>NZ_KB899537.1 GCF_000378245.1 Aromatoleum toluclasticum ATCC 700605 | reverse complement strand
CACCATCACCGCGAGGCGATGGTTGAAGATCATGCGCTCGAGGGCATTGCCGGACTTCTGATCGAAATCCGCGAGGGAACGCACCACCGGGGCCCGGTCGTGCGAGTCGTGTGCGACGGCCATCGCGTCGGTCTCCTGTTAGCGAAGGGGCTGGACGCGCACGCCGCGGGCACCCGCGACGAGCACCGCATCCGTGCCGAGGGGCTGCACCGCCGAGGCGGGCGTGGCGCGCTCGAGCTTCACGGGCGAGAAACGCTCGCCGCCATCCTGGCTCACGAGGATGCGCCCGGCCTGGCTGGCGAGCAGCACGCCACCCTCGCCCAGCGCGGCGCCGGCCGTGAGCCCCTCCTGCACGCCGGTCTCGACCTTGTGCCAGGTGGCCCCCCGGTCGGTGCTGCGGTAGGCGTTGCCGCGCAGGCCGAAGACGATGACGGCGGTGTGCGTGCCGGTGACGCCGAAGTAGCTGCCGCGGTACGGGGTGGCGAGTGCCACGAAGCGCGCCGCCGCCACATCGAGGCGCAGCACGAGGCCCTGCTCGCCCGTGACATACACGTCGCCCGCCGCCCGCCGGATGCCGTAGAGGTGCAGTGCCTGCGGGTTGTCGGTGCGATCGAGCCACGGCTCCCAGCTCTTGCCGCCGTCGGTGGTGCGCAGGATCAGGTTGAAGGCGCCCACGACGAAGCCGTTACGCTCGTCGGCGAACCACACGTCGAGGAAGGGGTTCTCCGCGCCCTGCGCGGCAAAGCGCTCGGCCTCGGCGATCCACGCCGCCTCGCCCCGGGTCTTGTAGTGCGCGAGCATCACTTCGCCCAGCACCCGGCCGTCGAGCTGCTTCGTCCAGGTCGCGCCCGCATCGCTCGTCGCGAGCACCACGCCGTCGTGCCCCACCGCCCAGCCCTGCTGGGGCGTCGGGAAGCTCACCGCGACGAGGTCCGAGCTCACCGGCACCTTCGCCTGGCGCCAGCTCCTGCCCTGGTCGTCCGAGTATACGATGTGGCCGCGCTGGCCCACGCCGACCACCCGCGAGCCGGCCTGCGCGAGGCCGTTGATCAGGCCCTTCGCCGC
>NZ_KB899536.1 GCF_000378245.1 Aromatoleum toluclasticum ATCC 700605 | reverse complement strand
CACGCCAAGCCGTCAAGCCAACACGGCATCGCGCCTACAAGGCTGCATGATGGCAACGACATCGCTTAACTTAACGGCATTGGGGACAGACCACGATTTCAGAACGGGAAATAGGGGGACAGACCACGATCTCGCGCAGTCGGCGACTGTGCGGCAGGTCAACTCAACGAACGTTGCTTGGGTGGCCGACCAGCCTGTCCCGGCTGTGCCCGTCGGCCCAGCGCAGCGGCCACCTGATCGCAGAATAGCGGATTGCCGAGCGCAAAATTCCCGTTCGTTGCCCGGCGTATTTCGTCGATCATCGCGGGGGCAAGCGCGTGGCGGAACAACTCCCGGTAGGCTGCCTGTCGGCGTTCGAGTTCATATCCGAGGGCGATGAAGGTTTCATGTGGCGTGAGCACCTCGCTTGCCGCGCCGTGCGCGTTCGCGCGATAGCTAGACCACGGGTAATCCGCCGGGTGGTCGACCATCGCGGCCCGAACGGGGTTGAGTTCGATGTAGCGCTGACAGGCCAGCAGGTAGCCGTCGGTCTGGGTTGGGCAGGAACGGTAACGCCCTTCCCAGAGGCTCCCGGTGCGGCGGTAGGTTCGGTTCACGTATTGCACGTAGCGCTGGCCCAGGGCCTTCATCATCTCGCCAGGTGCTTCGGCGCGTGACGCCGAGACGAGCAGATGAACATGATTCGTCATCAGGACGTAGGCGTGAACGCGGCATCCGGTTGTTGCGGCGGACTCCGCGAGCCAGTCGAGGTAGCGCCGGTAGTCCTCGTCGGCGTAGAAGCAGGCTTGCCGGTTATTGCCGCGCTGGATGAGATGTAGCGGAACGTCGGGCAGGGAGAGGCGAGGGCGGCGCGGCATGACGGTAGGGAGTGGGTGTAGTATGCATATATCCTACCTCACTGCCTTGGCAGCGGGGCCTGCCTGAGGGGAAATCGTGGTCTGTCCCCTATTTCCTTGCAGTTCGCGGCTGATCGTACTCGGCGAGCGTCCCAGCTCGCGCGCGATCTCTGCCTGCGAACAGCCGCTGCGCATCAAGGCCGTCATGCTGTATCGTTCCTCTTGGGTGAGCTGGTGATACTTATGCATCGTTGC
>NZ_KB899535.1 GCF_000378245.1 Aromatoleum toluclasticum ATCC 700605 | reverse complement strand
CGTGGTCGGCCATCAGGTTAGCCAGGCTCTCAGCCGGTCGGTCTGACCTGTTTGTCTATCGCGTGCGCGCAGTCATGGAAACACCTTCAACGGAAACTGCTGATTCAGGACGCGGGCTGTTCAACCATGTTGTGCCCCTGGCGCCACGCCTCGGGGTTGTAGGCTTCGCCTTTGGCGAGCACCGCCCACAACTGGCGGGCGTGCTTGTTGGCGATCGCGACCAGCGTCTTGTGGTAACCGACCCGAGCGTTGAGCGTCACGATCCACTGCTGCAGTCGTGTGAGCGCCGCGGGGGCGCTTCGGTGCTTGCGCAAGGTGGCCGCGAGCACGCTGCGGGCGCCCTGCACGAGCAGCGTGCGCAGATAGTCGTCGCCGCGCCGGGTGATGCGGCCGAGTTTGGGTTTGCCGCCGCTGGAATACTGGCTCGGTGTGAGGCCGAGCCACGCCGCGAACTGCCGGCCGTTGTGGAACATCGTGGCGTCGCCGACGCTGGCAACCACCGCGTCCGCGGTGAGCATCCCGACACCGGGCAGGTCGCGCACCCGCCGGGCGGCGGCGTCATCGGCCTGCTGCGCGGCGATCTGCCGGTCGCACTCGGCGATGCGCGCATCCAGGGCGTCGAGCTGATCGCGCACGGACTGGATCAGGTGGCGGATCGGCGCGGGCTGCGCGGTGTCGAATTCGAGCTCGGCGAGCTTGTGTCGCAGCCGCGCCGCGCCGGTGTCGACGACCATGCCGAATTCGGCGAGCAGCCCCCGGATGCGGTTCAAGAGCGCGGTGCGCTCCTCGATCCAGCCCAGCCGCAGGCTGTGCCACGCAAGCCGGTGCTGCTGCGCCTCGGTCTTGACCGGAATGAAGCGCATCCCCGGCGCGAGCAGCGCCGCGACGATCGCCGCCGCATCGGCCCGATCGTTCTTGACCGCCTGGCGCTTGCGGTACGGGCGCACGAACTCGGCCGCCATCAGCCGCGGTTCGAGCCCCAGCGCCTGCATCGTGCGGCCCCAGCAATGCGCACCGCCGCAGGCTTCCATCCCGACGACAGTACCTTGCGGCAGCGTCGACAGCCACGCCACGAACCCCGATCGATTGAACTCCCGCGTCTCGATCACCCGCCCCGCGCCATCGGCCACGCAGGCCACGAACACGTTCTTTGCCA
>NZ_KB899533.1 GCF_000378245.1 Aromatoleum toluclasticum ATCC 700605 | reverse complement strand
ATTGATGTCGTTTTTGGCAGGTTCAATGTCAACAAGCAACTACGCATCAAATCGCCCAAGAGCCTTCCTTCCGTAATCAGCAAAGAACTGGCGCTTCAGAAAACCGATGCCTAACCCTACGCTCAACCCCGCTCCCTTCGGTCGCTGGACAGCCAAAAGCTACGCTTTTTGGCTGCCGGTTAGCTAATTCGTTATGCGGATAGTATTGGATTTTGCTCAAGCCCATAAGAAATGAATGTAGTTATCTCATCACTTTTACCTCAAACTATTTTAGTGGGTTCATATGCGCCTAGTACTTACAATGCTGATGTTTCTTGTGGTCTCACCGGCAGTAGCTGAGTGGCAGGAGGTTAGCAAGCTCGATGGAACCACTACCTATATCGATACCCAGTCTATTCTGAAGGATGGGGCTACGGTTAAAGCAAAAGTATTGCTTGACCGATCATCCCCATTTAAGAATACCGCGATCATGTCTTATCGCAATTACTTGGAATACGACTGCCAAGCGAAAAGAGCTAAACCAATAGAAATGGTTGGATTTAGTGGTCAAATGGCTACAGGCACAGTACTTCGTACTTCTAGTCCCCCCTATGAATGGAGCAAAAGTTACCCCGCGGGCTCTCCCGCCGAGACAGCGCTCAAATACGCTTGCTCTCAGGCCGGCATTGCAGTTGAAACAATAGCGGCGTCAAATACTTCATTTGACGAATTGTTCGTAGGTACATTTGCGTCTGAAACTCGAGAGAATTTTGGGGCAGATCAGTTTGGTAAATACGTTATTGAGATTACAAAAAAGGATGACGGTTATTCGTTGAGCTATTCAACTGATGGGCGGCCACTTTTTACAATAGACGTCCAAAAGTGTAGCGAAGAATCTCTAAAGGCTAGGTATTATCATTATTATGCCTTACCAGGTGAACTAAAGGCGTTGTGCGGCCCGCGGAAGTCTGTGCAGATGTTCTACGCACAAAATGGAATTAAGATTTCAGAACAAGGACCAGTAAAAGAAGCAACGTATAAAACTCAATATTACGCAAACGTACAATGGGCAATTTATGGATTTAAAAAGACCAAGTAGCTATTGCATGGGACTAATGGAATGTACCTTGGCGGTGCCGGCGTATCCAATCAACCAGGGCTATAGCCGCATAACCCTGCGCTCAAGTTCGCTCCCTCCGGTCGCTGGGACCGCGCAAAAGCGCGCGGCCCCTTAGCTCCACTACATGGACTCCCCCGACTTTCAAGGGGATCTTTCTAGTCGTCATCCATTTTCCGTTCCTCCGATCTCGCGCTGGGTTTCGGGTCGTCGATTCG
>NZ_KB899532.1 GCF_000378245.1 Aromatoleum toluclasticum ATCC 700605 | reverse complement strand
GGACTAAACCGCTCTCGCGGTAGGGCGCGCTGAACCGCTTCGAACGGTCAGGACGTCGGGGGTGTGCATCGGCAGTGCTCTGCCATGTTGGAGATGAGGCGACCCGCCTCGTTTTCGACAGGAGCACGTCATGGAAACGACTACCCGCCCGATCAGCCCCCTACGCCAGCGCATGCTCGACGACATGCGGATGCGCAAGCTCCATCCCAAGACGCAGTCCGCGTACATCCGCGCGGTGTGCAACTTCGCCCGCTATCTGGGGCGCTCGCCGGATACCGCGACCGTCGAGGATCTGCGCAACTACCAGTTGCACCTGGTCGACTGCGGCACATCGCCGACGTCGCTCAATGCCGCCATCAGCGGGCTGAAGTTCTTCTTCGATGTCACGCTCGAACGCGGCGAGCTGATGGCGAAGATGCAGCCCGTGCGGCTCCCGAAACGGCTGCCAGTGGTGCTCAGCCCCGCCGAAGTGGGCCGCCTCATCGCGGCCTGTGGCAATCTCAAGCACCAGACCGCATTCTCGCTGGCCTATGCGACCGGGCTTCGCGCCAGCGAAGTGGTAGCACTCAAGGTGAGCGACATCGACAGCGAGCGCATGACGGTGCGCGTCGAACAAGGCAAGGGGCACAAAGACCGTTACGCGCTGCTTTCGCCGGTGCTGCTGGAGCGACTGCGGGTGTGGTGGCGAGTCGCCCGAGCACAGGGCAAGATGCTCGACGGCGGCTGGCTCTTCCCGGGGCTCAATCCGATCGAATCGCTCAGCACCCGGCAGCTCAACCGCGCCATCCACGCGGCGGCACTGGCTGCCGACATCGACAAGCGGGTGTCGCTGCACACGCTTCGACACTGCTTCGCGACTCACCTGCTCGAACAGAAGGTCGACATCCGCGTCATCCAGGCCTTGCTCGGGCACAAGAAACTCGAGACCACGGTGACCTACACCCACGTTGCCAACGACGTGCTGCGCCAGGTGATCAGTCCGCTGGACGGTTTGCGCGTGCCGTAGCGGCGTGCTCGCGCGCCCCTCGCTGGAGGTGGCCGACGTCTTTCGCCGCTTCGGCCCCGCCTGGCGCGACGCCCAGCGCGGACACCTGAGCCTCGGGCAGTTGCGGGTGATGTCGGCGATCGAACAGTGCCGCAGCGCGGCGCTGGGGGGACACGTGCTGCGTTGCGATACCTGCGAGCACGTCGAGATCAGCTACAACTCCTGCCGCAACCGTCATTGCCCGAAGTGCCAGGCTCGCGCCGCCCAGCGCTGGCTCGAAGCACGGCAGGCCGATCTGCTGCCGGTCGAGTACTACCACGTGGTGTTCACGCTGCCGGCGCCGGTCGCCGCGCTGGCCTATGCCAACAAGTCGCGCCTATACGATCTGCTCTTCGAGCTTGCCGCCGAAACGCTCACAACCATCGCCGCCGATCCCAAGCACCTCGGAGCACGCATCGGCGCGACGTTGGTGCTCCACACCTGGGGCTCCGCGATGACCCATCATCCACATGTGCACGGCATCGTGCCGGGCGGCGGACTGTCACCCAACGGCGAGCGCTGGATCGCCTGCCGACGCGGCTTCTTCCTGCCGGTACGAGTACTCTCGCGACTGTTCCGCCGGCGTTTCCTCGAAGAACTGGCGAAGGCCCACGCTGCCGGGCAGATAAAGTGCGTCGGCGAGTTGCAGGCACTGACCGATGCCACCTCCTTCCAGCGCTGGCTCGCCACGCTGCGCAGCCACGAATGGGTGGTTTATGCCAAGCGCCCGTTCGCCGGCCCCGAAGCCGTGCTCAACTATCTGTCGCGTTACACGCATCG
>NZ_KB899531.1 GCF_000378245.1 Aromatoleum toluclasticum ATCC 700605 | reverse complement strand
CATTTCGACTCCTCCTCACCGTGATTGAGACTTTCGCAATCCCAATCTGGCACACCGATGCCCCAGGTGCAGGGGGAGTCCATTTCATTCGTTAGCGTATCCAATACGTATCGAGAAAGGTTTGTATGTTTCAGTGCAGATTTGATTTGAACAATCAACCCATGAGTGCCTTCAAAATAGGCGCCATATCCGCTCCCGCTTTCTCAGGTCAAGGGCAAAACGTTAACAAACGAAGCTCCGCCTGCCTGGCTGGGCAAGGCCCGATTCCTCCCGGTCAATACTACATATTTGATCGTCAAGGCGGTGGCCGACTTAAGTGGTTCAGAAACTTATTCAGTGACCACAGTGACTGGTTTGCTCTCTATGCGGTCGACGGAAAAATCGACGACGAAACCTTCTGCAATCAGTTATCGCGAGGTCACTTCCGTCTTCATCCAAAAGGGCCACGCGGAATTAGTGAAGGCTGCATCACTATAGAAAAGGCCGCCGACTTTCAACACATTCGCGCGATACTCAAGAGCGCATCACCAGTCCCCGTTCAAGGTGCCAATTTGAGAGCCTACGGCAAGGTGGTCGTGAAATGAGAACGGCCTTGCGCACTTTTGCGCTGGTATTGTGGGTGCTCGTCGGAACGACATTACTGAGTCGCTGGTGGTACGCGAATCCTGAGCACTTCCCGCGCTTTCCTGAGTCATTTTGGCGCTACCTAGATCACCTCTTCGGAGCAGCAAATGTTGATGACGCACAGAACGTCGAATTTTTTGTCGTGGTCGTCGCTGCTTTCTTGATTGTAGTGGCCGTAACTGCGATTGCCTTTGCGGTTGTTAGATATGCCAAGCAACAGCCGTAGTTTCAACGTTGAAGTGCAATAGTACTCAGGACGCATGATAAATCTCCAGCGGCGTTTTATATCCATGTCTTTTCCTCGGACGGATATTCAGCTCATGCGCAATGTGATCGCATTCTTGCTGGGTTAGATTTTTCATGCAGACGCCTTTTGGGATGTATTGCCGGATCGGGCCGTTCAGATTCTCGTTACTGCCGCGCTCCCACGAGTGGTACGGCGTCGCGAAGTAGCAAAGCAAGGGGAAGCGCGCTTCGAGTGTCTTGTAGTCATGGAAATCGGTGCCGTTGTCCAGCGTGAGGGTATGAAACTTTTCAGCGTGCTCAGCGATAGCGAGCGCGGCAGCAGTTGTCACTTGCGCGGCCGTGCGCGCGGTTAGTTTCTTGATAATGGCGTAGCCTGATTTGCGCTCGAGCAGCGTAAGGATGCAGTAATGCTTATCCTGGCCGATCACCGTATCACCCTCCCAGTGCCCGACCGTCAGGCGCTGCTCGATCGCGCTCTCCCGCTCCGTGATGTGTCGCTTGCCCGCCAGCACACCGCGAGAATCCTTGCTGTTGTACCGCTTGCGTCGCTGTTTGGGCATGATGCGCGTATGGCGGTAGAGCGTTCCACCGGCCTTCTTGTCCTTGAGGATGTGCCGATAGATCGTCTCGTGACTGATCGTCCACACGCCTTCAGCCTTCACCGACGCCGAGATTTGCTCTGGGCTCCATTTCCTTTTCAGCAGTTGTTCCACCTGCTTGATTTGTTCCGCACTGAATCGCGACGTCCGGCGCGAACGCCTTCTCCGCGCCACGGCGTACTGGTGCGCCTTTTGTGCGCGATAGTTGCCGTCGTGCCGGGTCGCATTGCGTTGCAGTTCGCGGCTGATCGTACTCGGCGAGCGTCCCAGCTCACGCGCGATCTCTGCCTGCGAACAGCCGCTGCGCATCAAGGCCGTCATGCTGTATCGTTCCTCTTGGGTGAGCTGGTGATACTTATGCATCGTTGC
>NZ_KB899530.1 GCF_000378245.1 Aromatoleum toluclasticum ATCC 700605 | reverse complement strand
CACTTCAGATTGAGCTTCAGCAATTCAATCTTGGCACTTCGATGCCGGGCGGCAAAGGCCGCCGGCGGAAGTGGGAAGTCCCTTTGTAGTCAGTCGAGCGGACCTGCGCAAAAAGCCGCGCGGGCCGCTCACTTCCACGTTAGGCTTAATAAAATGAAGACCGCTCGGTGGTTGCTGCAGTTTCCTGTATTTGCTATTCACCCCTTAAGCGCAATGCAAAAGAAAGCTGTTTGGTTCCTGTTGGGCACAAGTCTCATTGGGCTGCCCGGCGCGGCCTCAGCTGAGAACGATTCCTGGGTCGGGCGCTATGCCGCGAATTGGATACAAGGCTCGTCCGGCACAGAAGGGGAAGTCTCGATAGCCCGAGCGTCGGATGCGGCCCCCTCCGCGGTGGTTGGCAAGCCCGACACTGATCTGGCGCGCTGGGAATTCTCGTCGCTCGGCAAAAATACGATCATCGAACTGCGCCGCTTTCTTCCGCACGAGTATGAGGGATTGCACACCACAGGTTCCACCGAATGCCTAAGCGGAAGCTATGTCGCCGTGTGCCGTGCGACGCCAGGAACCACCGTATCGTTCGATGGCGGTGGGGCGTTGCCAGAAAAATTTGTGGTCCGCACAGGCTATTTCGGTATTTTTATACGAAATGGAGCGGCGGCTTTTGAACTTACGAAACAGAATTCGACGCCATGAGCCTGCACGTGCCTAACGGGTCCGTCAACCGGACCGTCAAAAAGCTGCGCTTTTCGCCGTCCGGTTACGTTCAACGTTAGCCGCCACGGGAGCCATGCACATGTTCGGATTGAGCCTTCTTAGACGCCTCCCACCGCGCCTAACAGCGAACTTCTTCTACTACGGCATCCCGGTTCTGCTCCTACTTCGGTTCCTAGTAGGAACTGTTTTCGGAGTGCTCCTTACATCGGTAACTCTGTACTGGCTTATGTGGCTAGCTGGAGATTCAAAACCGTTTACGCTTGGGCAATTGGTCTTATGGCTTGACGCACAGCCGACAGAGTCAAAGACAGCAGTCGTCACCTCACTTCTAACTGTCCTCGGCTTTCTTGTCGCGTTTCACACGGCAACTCTCAACTGGAAAGCAGAAGCCCTTGCCAACCTAAAAGCGCATGTCGCAGGTGAAATTGAACTGTTCTTCACCGAGGCCTCGCGCTTGATCGTAGATGCGCAAATCTATGTGCGCTCACTCGTCGAGGCCGTAAATGCGGTGCAAGCTCAAGGTCCAACGTTCGATGCAGCCTTCAAGGTCGAACGGGCGATTGAGAAAGCGGGAGACTTTCTTGCCGTGCGCGATCGCCTCTCGGCTATGTCGGTGGAGGTTCACGGGATATCCGGCCGTCACTACTCCATTCTTTCAACTATGTGGGGCGCATCAAACGCACTCGAGGAGTGCGCGACGGCATTCACAGAAATGACCAAGCACATGTGGGTTCAACTTCCAAGCATTGAAGAAGATCATCCCGATCGACTTGCCGAGTTCCTTCGCTTGGTCAACGTATCGGAATGCTCCAACTTCGTTGCTTGCTGCGAACGCAACTACGGATTTATCAGTGGAACGACAGGCGGTCTAAGAGGCGCACTTTTAGCACCTCTTGTGGGTTTCAACCTATCCTCCGTACTCAGCCTCGCCGGCAAGCGTGCCACTTTTATCGAGGCGCTTGCCAAGGTTCGGGAAGTCCACCGACGTGGCGGCTAACCCTTCAATCGAGAGGACGTGCCCCGGCAGGCCGGGTCACGCCTCTCATCTCAAACGTTAGCCGTCTTATCTCTACCAACCATCGAGATATGGAATGAAAAACCTTGTCTTTATCGTTCTCCTAGTAGTTGGAACAAATGCCCTCGGACAGGTGACACCAAAAACAGCAAAATCGCCTACAGAGTTTGTCCCTGTCGGACATATTGTTTTCCAGCAAATTCAGGGAGACCTAAACAAAGACAAACAACTGGATTACGTTCTAATTATCAAGGGTACGGATAAAGCCGACTTCGTCAAGGATGAGTATCGCGGGGAATTGGATCGGAACCGAAGAGGGATCATCATTGCACTCAAAAATAATGATCGTTACGAGCTTGCGCTGGAAAATCGCGACTGTTTTTCATCTGAAAATGAAGATGGCGGCGTTTACTTTCCTCCTGAACTCGACGTCTCTATAAAGAAAGGCAATCTACTCGTTCACTACGCGCATGGCAGGTATGGTTATTGGACGTACAACTTTCGGTATCAGAATTCCGATTTCGAGCTAATTGGTTACGATAGCGATCAGAGTCGTGGGCCGATAACTGAAAAATCGGTCAGCATCAACCTTATGACGAAGAAGATGTTGATAAAAGAAAACGTCAATCAAGACGCAGAGGAAGGCGGAGACGAAAACTTCAAAGAAACATGGAAGAAATTCAGCCTCTCAAAACCTATAAAGCTGAGAGACATTGCTGACTTTGACGGCCTTGACGTGACGAGCTTGCTTGGGTCGGTCAAGTGACTAAGAGGCGAACGGCTAACCCATCCATCAACACGGACGCTGCGCGATGATGCCGCGCAGCGCCGGTTATGTCAGACGTTAGGCGCTCGATTTATGGCTGCTGTTACCGCCCATATTTATCGCACCTTTCTGTGCGCGCTCGCTATGTTCTTGTGCGCGCTCGCCGGCGG
>NZ_KB899529.1 GCF_000378245.1 Aromatoleum toluclasticum ATCC 700605 | reverse complement strand
CTGCACGACTAAACCATTTACTTAGCAGAACGGTCTGGAAAGTCCGACAATACAGGGTGATAGTCCCGTATGCGAAAAGTAGGTGGCGGGTCTGAGCGTGCGACAAGTAGGGCGGGACACGAGAAATCCTGTCTGAAGATGGGGGGACCATCCTCCAAGGCTAAATACTCGTGATCGACCGATAGTGAACCAGTACCGTGAGGGAAAGGCGAAAAGAACCCCGGGAGGGGAGTGAAATAGATCCTGAAACCGCATGCATACAAACAGTGGGAGCCTCCTTGTGGGGTGACTGCGTACCTTTTGTATAATGGGTCAGCGACTTACGTTCAGTAGCGAGCTTAACCGAATAGGGGAGGCGTAGGGAAACCGAGTCTGATAAGGGCGACATAGTTGCTGGGCGTAGACCCGAAACCGGATGATCTATCCATGGCCAGGATGAAGGTGCCGTAACAGGTACTGGAGGTCCGAACCCACTAATGTTGAAAAATTAGGGGATGAGCTGTGGATAGGGGTGAAAGGCTAAACAAATCCGGAAATAGCTGGTTCTCCCCGAAAACTATTTAGGTAGTGCGTCGTACGGACACTTGCGGGGGTAGAGCACTGTAATCGTTGGGGGGGTCACTGCGATCTACCCCGCGATAGCAAACTCCGAATACCGCAAAGTGATATACGGCAGACAGTCCTGGGGTGCTAACGTCCTGGGACAAGAGGGAAACAACCCAGACCGCCAGCTAAGGTCCCAAATACATGGCTAAGTGGGAAACGAAGTGGGAAGGCATAGACAGCTAGGAGGTTGGCTTAGAAGCAGCCACCCTTTAAAGAAAGCGTAATAGCTCACTAGTCGAGTCGTCCTGCGCGGAAGATGTAACGGGGCTCAAGCCATGAACCGAAGCTGCGGATCTCGTAAGAGATGGTAGGGGAGCGTTCCGTAAGCCTGCGAAGGTGTCTCGAGAGGGATGCTGGAGGTATCGGAAGTGCGAATGCTGACATGAGTAGCGATAAAGGGTGTGAAAAGCACCCTCGCCGAAAGCCCAAGGTTTCCTGCGCAACGTTCATCGACGCAGGGTGAGTCGGCCCCTAAGGCGAGGCAGAAATGCGTAGTCGATGGGAAACGGGTCAATATTCCCGTACCGGTTTTAGATGCGATGGGGGGACGGAGAAGGTTAGGTCAGCCGGGTGTTGGACGTCCCGGTTTAAGCGTGTAGGCGTGCCCCGTAGGCAAATCCGCGGGGCTGAGCTGAGGCGTGATGACGAGCGCTCTTTGAGCGCGAAGTGACTGATACCATGCTTCCAGGAAAAGCCTCTAAGCTTCAGTCTAAAATCGACCGTACCGCAAACCGACACAGGTGGGCAGGAAGAAAATTCTAAGGCGCTTGAGAGAACTCAGGAGAAGGAACTCGGCAAATTGATACCGTAACTTCGGGAGAAGGTATGCCCCATTAGCTTGTAGGAGTACATCCGAAGGGCGAAGGGGCCGCAGAGAATCGGTGGCTGCGACTGTTTATTAAAAACACAGCACTCTGCAAACACGAAAGTGGACGTATAGGGTGTGACGCCTGCCCGGTGCCGGAAGGTTAAGTGATGGGGTGCAAGCTCTTGATCGAAGCCCCGGTAAACGGCGGCCGTAACTATAACGGTCCTAAGGTAGCGAAATTCCTTGTCGGGTAAGTTCCGACCTGCACGAATGGCGTAACGATGGCCACACTGTCTCCTCCTGAGACTCAGCGAAGTTGAAATGTTTGTGAAGATGCAATCTACCCGCGGCTAGACGGAAAGACCCCATGAACCTTTACTGTAGCTTTGCATTGGACTTTGACGGGACTTGTGTAGGATAGGTGGGAGGCTTTGAAGCGGTGACGCCAGTTGCCGTGGAGCCAACCTTGAAATACCACCCTGGTGTCGTTGAGGTTCTAACCTGGGCCCGTGAATCCGGGTCGGGGACCGTGCATGGCAGGCAGTTTGACTGGGGCGGTCTCCTCCTAAAAGGTAACGGAGGAGTACGAAGGTCGCCTAGGTACGGTCGGACATCGTACTGATAGTGCAATGGCAAAAGGCGGCTTGACTGCGAGACCGACAAGTCGAGCAGGTGCGAAAGCAGGTCATAGTGATCCGGTGGTTCTGTATGGAAGGGCCATCGCTCAACGGATAAAAGGTACTCTGGGGATAACAGGCTGATTCCGCCCAAGAGTTCACATCGACGGCGGAGTTTGGCACCTCGATGTCGGCTCATCACATCCTGGGGCTGTAGCCGGTCCCAAGGGTATGGCTGTTCGCCATTTAAAGTGGTACGTGAGCTGGGTTTAAAACGTCGTGAGACAGTTTGGTCCCTATCTGCCGTGGGCGCTGGAAGTTTGAGAGGACCTGCTCCTAGTACGAGAGGACCGGAGTGGACGTACCCCTGGTGTACCGGTTGTGACGCCAGTCGCATCGCCGGGTAGCTAAGTACGGAAGAGATAACCGCTGAAAGCATCTAAGCGGGAAACTCGCCTCAAGATGAGACTTCCCCGGGGCCTCGAGCCCCCTGAAGGGTCGTTGAAGACCACAACGTTGATAGGTCGGGTGTGGAAGCGCAGTAATGCGTTAAGCTAACCGATACTAATTGCCCGTGAGGCTTGATCCTATAACCCTGGATCTCAGCGAACTCAACACGCTACACAACAATCACACTCCCCACACACTCTACTTCTCCCCTTTGTGACCCTTTACAGTCTGACGACCATAGCGTCCTGGAACCACTCCTTCCCATCCCGAACAGGACAGTGAAACAGGTCCGCGCCGATGATAGTGCTCTTCGTGAGTGCGAAAGTAGGTCATCGTCAGACTACCCCACGCCAAAAAAGCCGCTCTCCAAACACAGGATGAGCGGCTTTTTTACGCCTA
>NZ_KB899528.1 GCF_000378245.1 Aromatoleum toluclasticum ATCC 700605 | reverse complement strand
CTTCGCCGAACAGATCGCCAAGCTCGGGCCCGTCACCCACGTACGCCTCAACATCATCCCGGACGGCGGCGTCTCCCGCCTGCGTCTGTGGGGGAGAGTGAAAAAATGAGTGAAACCCTGATCCGGCTGCAGGTCGAGCCGCTGACGCGCGAGGCCTTCGCGCCCTTCGGCGACGTGATCGAGGCGTCCGACGCGGCGCATCACTTCACGATCAACGGCGGCAACACCGAGCGTTACCACGACCTCGCGCACATCGATCCCGGCCCGGACGGCCGCAACATCGTGTCGATCTTCCGCGGCCAGCCGCGCGCACTGCCCTTCACCGTGGAGATAATGGAGCGCCATCCCCTCGGCAGCCAGGCCTTCGTGCCGCTGTCGGGCGCACCCTACCTCGTTGTCGTCGCGCCCGCGGGCGACGCGCCGGGCGTCGAGGACCTGCGCGTGTTCCTCGCGCGCGGCGACCAGGGCGTCAATTACGCCCGCGGCGCGTGGCATCACCCGCTGCTCGCGCTCGACGGCGTGTCGGATTTTCTCGTCATCGACCGCAGCGGCAACGGGCCCAACTGCGACGAAGTACGGCTAGGCGAAGCCGGCGTAATCGATCCGGACCGCTGATCCTCCTCCCCCGCGCGACCTCCCGGTCGCACGCCCGGGTGCCGGCTGGGCAGCGGTCAGCGGACTGCCCCCGGCCCGGCTCGAGACGGGCGACATCGTGGTTCCCGCAGGGCGACGCGGACACGATCCTCGTGTGCGGCTTCCTCGGCTGCGACCTGCACCCTTCAATCCACGATTCAGACGAAGATGCCCCACCAGCGCAAGGTCTGGCCGAAATGCTGACGCACGGCCTCGGCCGCCGCCTGCTCGTCGCCGCGGATGACCGCGTCGATAATCACCAGATGCTCCTCCATCGCCGGCACGATGCGGTCGGGTAGCAGCGGACGCGAATGCTGCATCACCGAGATGCGGTCGCGGTTCTGCGCGTAGATCGCACGCACCGTCGCATTGCCGAGCGACTCCGAGAGCGTGCCGTGCAGCGCCCAGTCGACAGCCATCGCCTCGCGCTGCAGCGACGGTGTGATGCCGTTGCGCGCCGCATCGAGCAGGCGCACATGCACCTCGCGCAGCGCCGCAAGCCGCTTGCCGTCGCCCTGACGCACGAGACGCCGCGCGCCCTCCTGATCGAAGATCAGGCGCAGATCGAAGTATTCGCGGATCAGATCGGGCGTCGCTTCCATCACCGCGACGCCGCGCTTGGGCAGCACATTCAGCAAACCCGCGGACTCGGCGCGCTTGACGGCCTCGCGCACCGGAGCGAGCGGCAGGTCCACCATGCGCGCAAGGTCGGGCATCGACACGAACTGGCCCGCGCGCAGTTGGCCGCCGGTCAGCATCGCCTTCAGCGCGTTGAAGGCCTTTTCGCCAAGCAGCAAACCTTCACCGTCCGGCATGTTCATACGTCTGCCCTCTCCAAGATTACTGAAATGGTACACCGGTGCCACGGCAGGGCAAATGTTGGATGGCATGCGAGCACCATCCATAAAAAAATTTTTTATTGACTAATAAGTGACACGCTAACTAACATGTCAGTACACATTTGAGAACGCATCCGCGGTGGGCACATCGATCCCGTGACCGCTAGCCGGATGGCCGAAGCCCCGGGGCATCCACACCAAAGGCCCGAGACGACACGGCACACGAGCGGTTGCGATAAGCAGCCTACTTCATCCGGTTCGCGAGGTGAGCCATGCATAAACGTTTTCACAAGACCCTGTTCGGCCAAGTGGTCATCGCCCTGATCCTTGGCGTTGTCGTCGGCTTCGCCTGGCCCGAGTTTTCGGTCAGTCTCAAGCCGCTCGGCGACGGCTTCATCAAGCTCATCAAGATGATCATCGCCCCTCTCGTCTTCTGCGTCGTCGTCCACGGCATCTGCAGCACCGGCGACCTGAAGAAGGTCGGCCGGGTCGGAATCAAGGCGGTCGCCTACTTCGAGGTCGTCACCACCTTCGCGCTCGCGCTTGGCATCCTGCTCGCCTACGTGCTGCAGCCCGGCGTCGGCATGAACGTCGACCCGAAGTCGCTGGACGCCTCGGCGATGAGCGGGCTCACCGAGCGCGTGCATCAGGCAACGAGCACCGTCGACTTCCTGATGAAGATCATCCCGGCGACCTTCTTCGACGCCTTCGCCAAGGGCGACATCCTGCAGGTGCTGCTGATCGCGATCCTGTTCGGCTGCGCGGTCGCGGCCCTCGGCGAGCGCGGCAAGCCCGTGACCGCCGCGGTCGACAGCCTCGCGCACGTGTTCTTCAAGCTCATCGGCTTCATCGTCAAACTCGCCCCGCTCGGCGTCCTCGGCGCGATCGCCTTCACCGTCGGCAAGTACGGCATCGGCTCGCTCAAGCAGCTCGGCATGCTGGTCGCCCTCTTCTACCTCACCTGCGCGATCTTCGTCGTCGGCGTGCTCGGCTTCATCCTGCGCCTGGCCGGGTTCAACATCTTCAAGCTGCTGCGCTACCTGCGCGAGGAACTGCTGGTCGTGCTCGGCACCGCCTCGTCCGACTCCGTGCTGCCGCAGGTGATGCGCAAGCTCGAACTCATGGGCATCAAGGATTCGACCGTCGGCCTCGTGATCCCGACCGGCTACTCCTTCAACCTCGACGGCTTCTCGATCTACCTGACGCTCGCCGCGGTGTTCATCGCCCAGGCCACCAACACGCCGCTGTCGCTGGTCGACCTGCTCACGATCCTCGCGATCTCGCTGGTCACCTCGAAAGGCGCCCACGGCGTACCCGGCTCGGCAATCGTGATCCTCGCCGCGACCTTGTCGGCGATCCCCGCGATCCCCGCAATCGGGCTCGTGCTGGTGCTCTCGGTCGACTGGTTCATGGGCATGGCGCGCGCGCTCACCAACATGATCGGCAACTGCGTCGCGACCGTCGTCGTCGGTGTGTGGGAGAAGGACATCGACCGTCAGCGCGCCCATCAGGTCCTTGACGGCCAGATCACGATCGACCTCAACGCGCTGGCCGGCGCGCCGGCGCCCCACGCGACCGTCCCAGGCCCGCTCGCCGCGGAAGCGCTGCCCACCGAACACCTCGCCGTCGCAGCCCGCAGCGCCTGACGCGGCACCCGAACGAACCCACCCGCGGCCGCCAGAGCCGCGGGCATTGAAACCGCCAACCCCGACAAGGAACACATCATGAGTCACAACACCGGCAGCATCCGCATCGCCGAACCCGCCAACCTGCCCGACTGGGCCACCCGCTCGGTGGATCTCGCCAATCCGCGCATCGGCGCCAAGGCGCTGTATGCCTCCGACGACTTCTTCGCCGAAGTCTCGCGCATGCTCAACCCCGAACCGGCCCAGTTCATCCCCGGCAAGTACGACGACAACGGCAAGTGGATGGACGGCTGGGAAACCCGTCGCAAGCGCACCACCGGCCACGACTGGTGCTTCGTGAAACTCGGCCGCAAGGGCACCATCCGCGGCTTCGACGTCGACACCAGCCACTTCACCGGCAACTACGCCCCCGCCGTCTCGATCGAGGCCACCGTCTCGGACTCGGACGACGTCGCGGCGCTGAAGGACGCGAAGTGGGTCGAGATCCTGCCCTCGACCTCGCTCTCGGGTAACAGTCACCACCTGCTGCAGGCGAACTCCGACGCGGCGTACACCCACCTGCGCGTGAACATCTACCCCGACGGCGGCATCGCGCGCCTGCGCGTGTATGGCCAACCGGTGGGCGTGTTTGAGAACGTCGGCGATCAACTCGTCGATCTGGTCGCGCTGGAAAACGGCGGCCGCCCCGTGGCGTGGAACGACGCGCACTTCGGCACCGCCGCCAACCTGATCCTGCCCGGACGCGGCATCAACATGGGCGACGGCTGGGAAACCCGCCGCCGCCGCGAGCCCGGCTCCGACTGGTGCATCCTGCAGCTGGGTGCGGCCGGCACAATCGAGAAGATCGAAGTCGACACCGCCCACTTCAAGGGCAACTACCCCGACCGCTGCTCCATCCAGGCCGCCTTCGTCGAGGGCGGCACCGACCAGTCCGTGATCACCCAGAGCATGTTCTGGCCCGTGCTGCTGCCCGAACAGAAGCTCTCCATGGACGCCATCCACAGCTTCGCCGAACAGATCGCCAAGCTCGGGCCCGTCACCCACGTACGCCTCAACATCATCCCGGACGGCGGCGTCTCCCGCCTGCGTCTGTGGGGGA
>NZ_KB899527.1 GCF_000378245.1 Aromatoleum toluclasticum ATCC 700605 | reverse complement strand
CCCAGCAATGCGCACCGCCACAGGCTTCCATCCCGACCACGGCACCTTGCGGCAGCGTCGCCAGCCACGCCACGAACCCCGATCGATTGAACTCCCGCGTCTCGATCACGCGCCCCGCGCCATCGGCCACGCAGGCCACGAACACGTTCTTTGCCAGATCCACGCCGACCGTCGTAGTATTCATTTGGACTTCCCCTTTCGCCACTTCAGATTGAGCTTCAGCAATTCAATCTTGGCACTTCGATGCCGGGCGGCAAAGGCCGCCGGCGGAAGTGGGAAGTCCCTTTGTAGTCGCTCAACCCCGCTCCCTTCGGTCGCTGGACAGCCAAAAGCTACGCTTTTTGGCTGCCGGTTAGCTAATTCGTTAGACAATCCAAAAAAAATGCAAGACGTTGCAAATATTGGATGGGTAATGCTTAGGATCGTGGGCGGCACAATCGTGGCGATTATTGGCTATGCGATCGGTCGCCGGCTCTTGGATGCCGCCGGGTTGGAGAATCGCTTCAACTCACGCATATGGCGCTACACCGTCTCGCAATTTGGGGAGGTCATTCTGGCAATCTTCACTATTGGCGCGGTGGTTATCGGCGCGGGCGCGCTTGGCTTAGTTCGCGGCCTTCTTGACTAAAGAACGCTAATAGATGCCGTGTAAATGCGCCAAAACATTGTGCATACCGTCTAACCCGGCAGTCGAGGGGACAGCCAAAAGCGATGCTTTTGGTCCCCTCCGCGCTTCGCGCTCCGGCTGCCCCTCACTTCTACGTTGGCAAGAAAAGCCCAATCAACTGATATGGCAATCCTGATTTTTCTCGGAGCAATGCTTGCTTTATGGGCATTTATTGTTTGGGACCGGCGTCGCCTATCGGCTTCAAAGCTCGAGCCAGTATCGCGAGAGGCATTCGTCAACGGATGGACCCCCCGCACCAATTCAAATTTTCTCGGGTGGTTGGGCGTAAGCGCCGCGGCTGGAATCATGGCGGTTGCAAATTACCTAAACCCATCGCTGCCGCCATTTAGCGGTCGCCTCGCGCTGTTCTACGATGCAGCGTATTCCGCCCTCGGCATGCGAGGGCCGGCTGTTTTCTGGGGTTGTGTTGCGCTGCTCTTTGCTGTCGTGGGTTTAAGTGTGCGCCGGTCCTCTTAATCGGAGAATGCGCTTTGAGAAAATTTGATCATATTGCCAACAAGTGCTTGCAGCGGACCGTCAAAAAGCTCCGCTTTTTGTCGTCCGCTGAAGGCCAGCGTTGGGCGTAGCTAAAACGTCGTCCTTATTTGCTCGTATTAGGGGTTTCTCGATATGAAAATCAAATCCGTAGCACTATTACTTGTCGTCATATTTTCTTCAATATCCGCATTCGCTGAAAATCCATGCATCGAGTGCCGGCAGGCTGCGCTGCGTGAATGGCAAAAATGCATGGAAAATGTTAAGACAAACACCGACATGGCCGCTTGTAAAGAGCAGGGCACAAAATTGCAGGAACAATGCGATAACGGTGAAAACATATGCAAGGTGACTCTATCCGACAAAGAAAAAAAAGAATGGGCACTGGTTCTTGATTTTGTCAAAACCAATAAGGATGTAATTCGTGAGGTTGGAGATTTCAAACACGCGGTATCGAAGGCCAGTTATAAAGCACCCGGGGAACCAATGCCATCAAGATACATGGCGTACGTTCTTGGAGGAAACAAACCTACTTATGCCGTCGTTGATGTTTCACGATTATCTGGTGAGACAAAACCCACGTTGGCCTGCATCACACATATATCACCACCGGAATTCCGGGGCCCTTTAAAAGACATATGTAAACAATGAATGGCATGCTAAATATCTGCGAGATGCCCAACAAATCATTCCAGCGGACCGTCAAGAGCTGCGCTTTTGCCGTCCGCTGAATTCAAACGTTATGCAATCAGAATGGCAGCATATGCCGTTAATTGATGTCTTTCTCTCAAGGCCAAACTGGGTCCCCGATCATGTCGAGAAGCAGTTCGCCTCCTTCTACCCCCTTCTGGAGGAGCAAGGGTTCCGTCCCAGGACCATTGGCAAGGACGTCGTCCCGATTGCGACGCCGTTCCAGCACGTCGTGAACTTGATGAATAAGTGCCAATGCACCATCGTCCTTGGTCTTCCACAGATCAGGGTTGAGTCAGGCACCATGAAGAGCGAAAAAATTGAGAAGAGTTTCTCCCTCCCGACGGAGTGGAACCAGATCGAGGCAGCCATCTCAATCATGCTGAACAAGCCCACCTTGATGATGCTGCACAAAGGCGTCGCAGCCCGCGGGCTATTCGATAGAGGCGCTGCGAACGTGTTCGTGCACGAGTTTCACACCCTTGGGCCCAAATGGGTGAAAGACATCGAGCCCAAGCTTGCGGCCCTTCGGGAACTCGTGCATGCATAACCAGCCGCTCCATCGGACGGCAAAAAGGCTACCGCCTTTTTGCCGCCGCTGAGCTTCGCGTTGGCCACAAAGATGACCACACACGTCGATCGCATCGAAGTTCAGTTTGGTTTGACCCACGACTGCATCCGTGCATGCGTGTATGGCAATTACATCGCGCGCCGTAAAAGCATCAAGGCGGCGTGGCTGAGCATCATGGACATGTGCTACGCGGACGCAGTCGTTACTTGGAATCAGTTGTTCGGTACAGACTCGCAACAGGCACACTGGAAGGCGTTCACCGGCTTGCTCCCCATTCCATCCGGAATCCCGCTAAAACCATTCGATCGGGAGGTTATCTGTGCCTACATCGGCATCGAAGAAGAACAGTGGTCCTCCTATCATGCGGCGATGGTTAGCACAAGAAACAACTGGCTGGCACACTTCGATCATCGTTCACCGCTCACAGATATCCCCGACTTAACTTGGGCGTTACATTCCGCCTATCTTTATCGGGCTTGGCTGCTCGAGCTTCTAAAGGCGTATCGCGCTTGTGGGAACAATATTGTCATTGATGAGACGCCGGGAGAGATAATTCTAAAGATGCTCGAGGAGCAAATTGCTGAGGTGTGCATATGAGGGCCAACAAGTGCTTGCAGCGGACCGTCAAAATGCTGAGCATTTTGCCGTCCGCTGAAGGTTGTCGTTGGGCACTATGAGGCTCCACAGCTAACATCTGATACGACATGCCATCCAATATAGATCGATTTAAGACCGACCTCGCCAAGCTCATATCGAGCGGAAATTCATTGCACATAGCTATGCAGCTTGAGTGCATTAATGATTTCAAAGCTCAGTTAAGAAAAGAGTTGAAGGAGAAGGCGGACGAATTCATCAAAAGCCTCCCCTCTTTTGGTAATGAATATCAACGCTGGTATTCCGAGGCTCTGGCTCTACTGCGCCAAGTCCTGCCTGATCGAGTCATGGACTTTTGCCGCCACTACGAAAAGCCCAAGACACGTAAAGAGATCACTTACGAAAGCTACCGGATTGAAGACTATCTCCAAGGCCTGAGAGTCACTCGAGGCGCGTACAAGGAGAAAGTCGTTGAGCGAGACGCCGCAATTCCTCACTTCCGTCAGCAGCTAGCCATTGTTGAAGCGGCACAAGCAAGGTTTGAGAGCTCATTATTTGATATTCGTAGCATGGTCCAAGCTGACCTGATGGATTCCGAGCTAGAGGCCGCAGAGCACCTTGCCAAGTCGAAGTTCTTCCGAGCAGCGGGAGCGATAGCAGGGGTCGTGCTTGAGCGCCATCTGGGACAAGTATGTACCGATCGTCAAATACCAATAGGCAAGAAGAACCCAACGATTAGTGATTTCAATGAATCACTTAAGGCTGGAGGTGTAATTGACATCCCTCAATGGCGATTCATTCAGCACCTTGCCGATATTCGGAATATTTGCGATCACGCCAAGACGCCAGACCCGACGCCTGAGCAAGTAACAGATCTGCTTTCTGGCGTTAAGAAAGTCATCAAGACGGTTTTCTAGGAGGTGGACAATGCCCAACAAGTGCTTGCAGCGGACCGTCAAGAAGCTGCGCTTCTTTCCGTCCGCTGAAGGCAGACGTTAGCCATTGCCCAGAGGAACATGCATGTTTCAAGAAATTACGGTTGAACGCCTTGCGGTAAAAAGCATCTTCAAGTTGGTCGCGCTTGGGCTACTGCTCTCAGTTGTTCCGTTTTGTGCCCTTATGGGGCTTTTCGCGTTGTTTGGCGCAAATACCGTCACTTGGAACAACGAGCATATTCACGGCATTTCGGCTTTTGTTGCTGGGCCACTTATGGGCATCTTTACTTCATTCGTTTTCACGCTGTTCGTCGGAACGTTCATGTCCTTTGGTCTTTGGGCGTACTCGAAATTCAGGCCCCTCACCGTGAAGGTCAAACATAGCCTTGGCGAGCAAAATGGCTAACCCGGCAGTCGAGGGGACAGCCAAAAGCTACGCTTTTGGTGCCCTCCGCGCTACGCGCTCCGGCTGCCCCTCACTTTTACGTTGGGCATAACAATCGTGAATACCCGCCTCTCATTCAGCGAAGTCCTAAACCTCCTCGGATCACTGGCGTCTATCACCGGCGTTTCCCTACTTTGGTTGAAAGGGTCAGACGCGCTAAACCTCGAAACAATCTTTGCAGTCGCAATATCCGCGAGTGCAATTCTTGGTCTTACCTCGTTGCTCGTATGTGTACTTCTCAACGGATATAGGCGCTACCTGACGGACTCGTCGTCTGCCCTTCGGTTTGCCTATTTTGCTTTGGGCGGGCCAATCTGCCTTTTCATTGGAGCGCTCCTGACCGTCTCCGCTAATAAGCTATTTATTTCCATTCCTTGGCCTTGGTTCTTCCATGGATAGCCTTACGCCCAACACGGCAGTCGAGCGGACCTGCGCAAAAAGCCGCGCAGTCCGCTCACTTCTACGTTAGGCGCTCGATTTATGGCTGCTGTTACCGCCCATATTTATCGCACCTTTCTGTGCGCGCTCGCTATGTTCTTGTGCGCGCTCGCCGGCGGCGGCAT
>NZ_KB899526.1 GCF_000378245.1 Aromatoleum toluclasticum ATCC 700605 | reverse complement strand
CTCATCGGCAGCTATCGCCGCACAACAGGGCAATTTAAAGCGTGAGAAATTCCCCGCCCATTTCCAGTGTTGAAGCGCAACAAAACCACTGGCGCTGAGCGGCCGGGGACATAGGTAACAAATAAGTCTGGAGACATGGGTAACACTTTTTCCAGACTTTCATCGTCCTCCAGGCGTGTTGAATCGGTTTTGGGGCGTGGTGCCGGCGGAGCGTAGCGACGTCGGCACCACGCCCCCGGCAACCCTACGTCCCTCCGCGTTTTAGCCGACCGTAGGCATCCTCGATGCGCATGTGGCGCTCGAGCAAGCGACCGAGTTTGAGCGGTCCGAAATAGACATTCCACACGCCGTCGTCGATCTCCTCGAGTCCGACGTATTCGCCGGCGCAGGTGATCGACACATTCACCCAACCCTTCTTCCAGCGAATGCCCCCGTTATAGCTCACGTAGCGCGTCTCGAAACGGTCGGGGTATTCCAGCGGCGGGATCCGGTTCGGCATCGGCCGCGGCGAGGGGCGGTAATACTCGGCCGGCGTGGCCATGTCGAGCGCTTCGTGCGGCCGCTCGTCGTTGAACTCGCGCAGGAAGCGGTTGAAGCGGCGCTGCTGCGCCCGGCAGGTCGCCGCCGCCGGGCGCGTGGTCTCGGCCTTGAGCGTGCGGTGCATGCGCTCGTGGCGTCCGTTCTGCTGCGGTTTGCCGGGTTCGATGAGCTCGGGCAGGATGCCCAGCCGCACCCACCACGCCGACAGCTGCGACAGGCGCGCGAGCGTTGTCGTGGCGAAGGGCACGCCGTTGTCGGTGCGGATTCGCAACGGTAGGCCGAACTCCTTGAATAGTCGCGTAAACACTGGTTTCGCGTCGGCCACCGAGGTGCTCAGCAATCCCTGGCAGCCGAGCAGGTAGCGGCTGTAGTTGTCGGTCACGGTCAGCGGGTAACAGTAGATCCCGTCCCCAGTCTTGAACTGCCCCTTGAGGTCGGCGCACCACACGTCGTTCGGGGCGAGGCTTTCGCTGACCGGCGGGCCTGGGTGGCCGATTACCCGCCGCCGGCGTTTCTTCGGCACCAAGCCGTGCCGGCTGAGGATCTCGCACACCGTCGAGCGCCCCGGCAACTCGTCTTCCGGCAGGCGCTTGCCGAGCAGATTCAGCAGCTTCTTGGCGCCCCAGCTGGGATGGTGCCGCCGGGCCTCCAGCAGCGCTCCGACGATTTCCGGGGCGGTCGCCCGCGGACAATGTTCGGGCCGCCGTGAGCGCTCTTCTAGTCCTTGCGGACCTTCCTCCAGATAACGGGCGATCCACTTGTAGCCGGTCTTGCGGCTGATCCCGTAGTGCCCGCACAGCTCCGTCATGTCCTGCGTCTGGCGGAGATAGTCGGCGATGAATTGCGTCTTCTCGTCCATCGGTAACCTCTGACTCCACGGCATGGGGCACCTCCTTCCGGATACCCCACGATTGTCATACTGTTACCCATGTCTCCAGACTAGAATGTCACCCATGTGTCCGGACCGTACCAAATCATCGCCTAACAATCCGGTCCAGCGGGCAAGCAGCCAGCTTCGCTGTCTGCTTGCCGCTGACCTCCGTCGTTAGCTTTCTAAAAACGCCGCTTAGGAATTATCTATGGACGAAGATAAAAATCACATCTCATCCGGCTCGCACAGTATCAACCTTGGGTCCGGTAACTCGGTCACAGAGTCAAACCTTCATATTGGAGACGTTCATAACCATGGCCCGGTCAGTCCGTCCCCAATTGCTGTCATTGACCGAACCAGCGCAAGCCCCGTTACCGTGCTTGGCACTCCCGTAAAAGCGGGGTGGTTAATTGTGTCAGGGGCAATTGGTTTTATTGGGAGCATCGCCAGTATCGTGAGCTTATGGCAGCACCTCTCGTTCTGGTTTTTGCTACTACTTTCACTTACGGCTTTTCTGCTAATAATCGGAACCGCATTGGTTCGCCACCGCTTCATCCGTATTCCCTATCTGCCTTTCAATTTTGAGGCCGACAAATCAGGAAAGGTGTTTATTACAAAGATTGAAGGTGACTGCCCTCTGTGCGATGGGAAATTAAAGCTAAGAGACATTGGTCCGAAAGACCAAAAAGTTACCTATGTGCGTTGCACTCGAAACCCAGATCACATCTGGAACTTCGACTTTACGGTTCTAAATGAGCCACAAAGCTAACATGGCGGTCGAGAGGGACGGCGCAAAAGCTGCGCTTTTGGGTACCCTCCGCGCTACGCGCTCCGGCCGCCCCTCACCTCTACGTTAGACAGCATAGGAACGCATGAAGCTTTTCTCAGAGCAAGATCAAAGTACTCGGCAAGCGCTGGGATCCCACATCAACCAGCGCTGGTCACAGCTGTACGAGCTGGACAAGGAATGGTCAGAGCGCGCACTGAAGTACCTTCTCATGACGAACTCTGGTGGCGCAATCGCAACACTTAGCTTTCTTGGGGCAGCCCCCGCCGCTATTGGCATGCTCGGCGCAAAAATTGCCCTGCTGGTCTTTTTGGCAGGCGTTGTTCTGGTCGGGGTTGCCGTTGCGAAAACGTTTCACCACATGCGGAACCTCTTCGAGAGTTGGAAGACGGAAGTGACCTCGTACTATGAGGATCGGATCACCTGGCAGCACCTTCAGGACGAAGATAAGAAGCGTGCGGTAGCTGACTGGTGGGACTATGGAATTCCGTATGCGTCCTTTGCGTGCTTCATAGGCGGGTGCATAGCTGGCGCGTGGAGCCTGCTCACACGGGCAGGTCAGTGATGATGCTGTCTAACAGGTCGTTCGACGCGGACACGCACCGGCAGGGCGCCGCAAGCCGTGCGCGGGAGCATACGTCTTGCGGCGCCCTACCGGTGCGTGCCGGTCAACTCCGACGTTAGCCATTCCATGGACTACCTGCGTCTTCCAGTATCCGAAGTACTTAGAGGCCCCTTGGTGTCAACACCTCAGGGTGTAACCTGCGCGTTGTTCAGTGTTATCGCCTGCGTCATGGGGGTGCTGTATTGCCTTCTGCCAACGGAGACGGCTTCTAGCAAATTATTTTCGTTTGGCTGGGCACTATTTCTCTGGCCAGTTCTTCTTTTCGTTCTGTTTATAAGGCATTCGTCGAGTGATTTCCATTCTTCATGGGGAGCGGCAGGAAACGTTTCGCTTTTCGGTGTACTTCCGTATGTCGCACCATATTTGCGTGAGTGGATATAGGCTAACAATGCGCTCAACCCCGTTCGCTCCGCTCACTGGACGGTCAAAAGCTTCGCTTTTGCCCGCCGGTTAGCTTCACGTTATGCCGCTTACATTCACGCCTTATCGGAGGTTTAGTCCATGGGCTTCTATCTGAGAAAGAGCATCAGTGTCGGGCCGCTGCGATTCAATCTCTCGAAGTCAGGAATCGGCGTTTCGGCTGGTGTAACTGGCCTTCGTTTTGGCGCCGGCCCACGAGGTAACTACGTCCACATGGGGCGCGGCGGCCTTTACTATCGCGCTACGCTTCCTCCTTCCTCATCGTCGCGGCAATCACCACCTCAGCCGCTTCCGCCATCGGCTCCTGAAATACCCCCTGGAACTCACGCTCCGCTTGAGGAAATCGAATCCGCCGATGTTTCTCAAATCGTCGATTCGTCATCCCGAGAGCTTCTAGATGAGCTAAACCGAAAGCGCGCGAAAGCCCGTCTGTGGCCTTTCGTTGCGGTCGCCTCAGTTGTAGTGCTTGGTCTTGGTGTCTCTTCAGGCTGGCCCGTTTGGCTCGTAGGCATACTCGCAGTCGCCGGCGCTGCTGGAACGTATGCAGCCCATACGCGAGACGCCCTACAAAAAACCGTTGTGCTCTTCTATGACTTCGATTCCGACATGGAAGCCGCCTACGCCAAACTTCACGCGGCCGCGAGCCAACTTGCCAGTTGCGCGGCAGCTTGGCATATCGAGGCGTCTGGAAAAGTACATGATCGAAAATACCATGCGGGAGCAAGCGATCTTGTCCGCCGAAAGAGTACTTCCATTCGTAGGGCTGAACCACCATACGTCAAGACGAACATCGAAACTGTCGCTGTTGGTGTAGGTCGTCAAACGCTTCATTTCTTCCCTGACCGCGTTCTCGTATATGACCAGAACGGCGTGGGTGCCGTTGGCTATCAAGAGCTGCGAGTACAAGTAGGCGCAACTCGATTCATCGAAAGCGAGTCAGTTCCCCGAGATGCCGAAGTCGTTGACCGAACATGGAAGTACGTCAACAAGTCCGGCGGCCCCGATAAACGATTCAAGGACAACAAGGAACTGCCCATCTGCCGATACGAGGAAGTCACTCTGTCGAGTCAGTCTGGGCTAAATGAGGTGCTTCAACTATCCCGTTGCGGTGCCGGAAGCGGTTTTGCTGAAGCCATTTCTTCGCTGGGCAAGAGCATGCCCAAGGAAGGTGCCTGTGCTGCACAAGCGGCATAACCCTGCGGTCCACCGGACGCTGCGCGATAAAGCCGCGCAGCGCCGGTGACCTCCACGTTATGCAGCAAGGGCGCGATGGGCAGCAGACCACAAGCTGTCCTTCGCGACAAACCGCTTGCAAGCTGACGCAGAGACACAATGTACCCATCGCGAGTTATGTCCTAAATCTATTTCCAAAATCAATGTAATTCGTATGAACAAGATCGCTTTTCATGTGGCAATCGCTGTAATCACAACGCTAATGTCAGCACAAGCCTCCGCAAACTTGGATGAACTTCTTGAGACAGAGGTTGGGATAATGGATGCCACTGAAGTCGTGTGTGGACCCGTTGTGCCCGATGAAGTTCGGGCAGGGATAGTCAAGTTCAAGGGGAAGCTTAGCCCAGATGAGCTGCTGCGGATGGGCACTATTCGCGCTAGCTCGTCGGAATATAAAAGATCTTTCGAATCAGCCTCGAAAGTGCTGCAGACAGCAGTCCCCACTTCGGAAGGTGGCTACAAGCTTTGTGCGAGCCAGGCAGTCAAGGTAGGAAATATGCCACGTAATTAATATGTGCTGCATAATTGCGTGCATGACACAAGCCGCATAACCCGGCGCTCAACCTCGCTCCTTTCAGTCGCTGGACGCTGCGCGATAATGCCGCGCAGCGCCGGTTAGCTCCTACATGGACTCCCCCGACTTTCAAGGGGATCTTTCTAGTCGTCATCCATTTTCCGTTCCTCCGATCTCGCGCTGGGTTTCGG
>NZ_KB899525.1 GCF_000378245.1 Aromatoleum toluclasticum ATCC 700605 | reverse complement strand
CGCTGCGTCTTGATCCCAAAATGCTGGCCCGGAGCAGGCCTGACGAACTCCATTCGAAGCGCCGATGCCACAGAATCGGGGGCGATTCCCAAGTGCGTCGCCCTCATCCCACCGCTGGCGCCGGCGTCGGTCTCCCGCGCTCGAATTCAATCTCCATAGCGCATCGCCTACGCTGAGCGCTCCCGACCGAAATCCGCGGTTTCCTCCCTGGAGCGTTGTCCAACGCCTGCCATCAGCCTCGACCGATCATCGACGGCTTTCCCGATTGGCAGGCGTCGAACAACGCTAAACCAGAGCGGACTGCCGGTACAAATGACGCAACAGCTCGCTCCGATCCGAAGCGGACTGTTGAGAATCTCACGGCAACCCGATTCTGATTCCTCTTCGCCGATTGTGTCCTGTGGCGTTCCTGAGATCACGGCTGGTTGGGAACCGCCACATGCGCCGGACGGGCTCGACTGCAGTCGTGCTGAATCACGCAGCCAACGCCGCCAGCCGGCTACGGGCGTCTGCCAGCCCCTTGTCCCGACCATGTGGCCGCATATCCAGCCCCTCCGCATAAACGAAGCTCACTTCGGTAATGCCGATGAGGCCAAGCACTGCATTCAGGTACGGCGTAACAGCGTCCGTCTCCTGGCCTGCATGCACTCCACCTCGGGGACTGATCACGACGGCGCGTACTCCTTCCACCAGTCCTTCGGGATAGGTTTCTGTGTAGCGGAAAGTGACGCCTGCCCGCGCGACAAGGTCGAACCAGTTCTTCAGTTGGGTCGGGACGTTCAGGTTGTACATCGGTGCCCCGATCACCACCAGGTCGCTCTCCTTCAGCTCTGCAATCAGTTCGTCCGATAGCCGGACGATGGCGTGGGTCCGGTCGTTCGAGGGGGGCGCGCCGCGCAGGGCGTGAAAAAGCTCTTCATCCAGCACCGGCAGGCCGAGCGTTACGAGGTCGCGCTCGCGTACCTCGTCATTGCAGCCCTTGGCTTTCCTTTCAGCGAGGAAATAGTCGATGAGGGCATTTGTCTGGGATTGCTTGCCCATGATGCTGGATTTGAGTGCGAGCACCTTGTTCATGAATTGCATTCCGTTCATTGCCCTTGCCAATCCGGCGGGCAGGTTGAGATTTGAGGGAAGCCGATCGTAACAGCGCTCAGCTTTCGTCAGTGGATATAATGATTGCCTCGATTGGTTCCCGGTATTCGTCAATATGGATGACAGATTGGCCGGTATCGAAGTTTTCGTGGCAAGCGCCGAATCGCCCTCCTTTGCACAGGCCGCCACCAGACTTCACCTGACTCGCTCGGCGGTGGCAAAGTCCGTGGCGCGCCTGGAAGCCCGCCTTGGGGTGCGGCTTTTTCATCGCACCACGCGCCGCCAGTCCCTGACGGAAGAAGGGACCGTGTTCTACGAGTATTGTCTGAGAGCGCTGGGGGAATTGAAGGCTGCGGAAGATCTGCTGGAGGGGGGCAAGGGAATGGTGAGCGGCCGCCTTAAAGTTTCGATGCCCGTATTGTTCGGACATCTTTGCATTGCCCCCTTGCTCTCCCGGTTTGCCAGGAAGCACAGCGGACTCGGGCTGGAAATGTCGTTCAACGACAGAGTTGTGGACCTCGTCGAAGAAGGGTTCGACCTTGCCATTCGCATCGGCACGCTGCCATCCAGCACCAACCTCGTTGCGCGCAGGCTTGGCGAACACAAGATGGCATTCTGCGCCGCTCCGGACTACTTGCAGCGAAGAGGCATGCCGAAGACGCTGGAAGACCTCAGGCAACATGACGCTGTGGCCTATACGCGCCTTGGAAGGGTGCTCTCATGGCAGGTATTGCGCGACGGGCGCAGCGAAGAATTCAAGCCGGCTGCCCGCATCCTGGCCGATGACATGCAAGCGGTGGCGGCCTCGGCGGTTGCAGGTCTGGGGATTGCGTGGCTTCCGTATTGGCTGGTGCATCGCTTTTTGCAAACCGGCGAGTTGACGGAACTGTTCGTGGATCACGCGAGCGTCTCGTTCACGGTTAACGCAGTCTGGCCCTACATGCCGCGGCTGCCTCCCAAGGTCCGGCTCGCAGTGGACCTGCTGGTAGAAGAGCTGCCTCCGCTGCTGTCGGCAATCGAGGCGGCGTCCCTGGGGGGCGCCTGACCGCAGCGACCTGTCGAGCGGCAACGCAACATATAATGGCCGCCCGTAACCGTCGGCGTGGGAGCAACATGAGGCTGAACCTGAAGGTCCCCTTCGCGGAGAAGGACCAGGCCAAGAAGCTTGGTGCGCGGTGGGATGCCGGGCGAAAGATCTGGTATGTCGAGGGCAAGGAAGATCCGGCCCCGTTTGCCCGATGGTCGCCGTCTCCTCACGACGCTTCTGCTGGCGAGGTGCGGACGCAGACGGGGGCTTCGGGCAAGAATCAGGATTCGTCCGGCACGGTTCAGGTCGGCATCAACTACGTTGAGCTTCCTCGGGTGTGTAATTGCCTCCCGTGGGAGGTGTGCGACAAGTGTCGGGCCACGGCCCTGGCGAGCCGGGTTTAGGGGCGGGGTCATGGAAGTCGTCGCGGTCATCGACTTTGAAACGACGGGTCTGTCGCCGGCACAGGGGGACCGTGCAACGGAAGTTGCGGCGGTGATTCTGGAGGACGGCAAGATCGTCGATCGCTACCAGAGCCTGATGAACGCAGGAGTCCGGATTCCGGCCTTCATCGAATCCCTGACCGGCATTTCCAACCAGATGGTCCGGGGGGCGCCGCCGGCGGCGCAGGTCATGCGGGAGGTGTCGGACTTTGTCGGCGACCGCCCCCTGGTGGCCCACAATGCTTCTTTCGACAGCAAGTTCTGGGATGCCGAGCTTGCACGCATCGAGCGAAGCAGGCAGCAGGAGTTCGTATGTTCCTTGTTGCTGTCGCGCCGGATCTTGCCGCTGGCGCCGAGCCACAAGCTGGGGGCGCTGGTCGAGTATGCGAATCTGCCGGTGGCGGGCCGATACCACCGGGCCCTGGCCGATGCGGAGATGGCGGCCAGCCTGCTGCTGAGCCTGGAGGGGGAGCTGCGCGAGCGTCACCAGGTGAGTGATGTGTCCGTCGAGCTGCTGCGCAGGATTCAGCGCGTGCCCAAGGGGCAGTTGAAGAGGTGCATCGCCCGCGAGCGGAGCCGCTGACCGCCAGCGGATTGCGGCGCCCTGTCCGTCCCGCGGCGTGCGGGCGTCCCACCGTGCCGAAAGCATCGGCGAGGTATTCGATGAACAGCCGGACGCTGTTCCGCGGCCTTGCTGAAGTTGCCGGACCCGGCGATGGGGACGAAGCGCTGCATGCAGGGCGAGGGAACGTATTGTTGCGAAAAGTGTAAATATATTTTGTGATCTGTTCGGTTTATTGAACGAATCTGCCTGATTAAAGTGGCTCCATCAAACGCATCAGGAGCCACACGATGACCCCGCAGTTCCGCAAGATCGACGCCTCCACCCTGCATTACCTCCCGGCCAGCGACCGGCATCCGGCCGATACTTACTTCCACTTTTCATTTGCCGGTTATTACAACCCGGACAACATCCAGTTCGGGGCGCTGCGGGTCATCAACGACGACGACGTCAAGCCGCACGGAGGCTTCGGCCGTCATCCGCACCGCGACATGGAGATCGTCAGCTACGTGGTCGGCGGCAAGCTGACCCATTGGGACAACGCGACCAACGTCGAGGAGACGCTCGGGCGCGGCGACGTGCAGATCGTCACCGCCGGCACCGGAGTCTGGCATTCCGAACTCAACCGCCACGACGAGTGGTGCCGCTTCTTGCAGATCTGGATTCTGCCGCCGGCGGCCGATCTGCCGGTGCGTTATGCCCAGCGCCGGTTCGAGCCGCAGGACCGCTTGAACCGCCTGCTGCACATCGTCGGCAATACGGACAACCAGCACGAAGTCCCGCTGTACCTCAATCAGGACGTGAATCTGTACGTCAGCGAGCTGCAGGATCCGGATGCCCGCGTGCACTTTACGGTGCAGGCCGGGCGCCAGGCGTACGTGAATAACATCGAGGGACGTGTCGCGGTCAAGGGTGTGACCGAGCTCGACGAGCGTGACGCCCTGGAGGTTGTCGGTCCGGCTGAGCTCGAATTTTCCCTGGCCGGCCCGAACGCCCACTTCATCGTCATCGAAATGGCCGAATCCGCGGATCGCTGAGACGCGATCCTGATCCGGAAATGAAGGACGCACGCATGGGGGCGTGCGCCCGCTTGAATCACCGATAAGCCCCAACTCCAACCGTTTGAATCGGGAAATTCGACATCGGAGTCCAGTCGCGAGCCAACCCCAATGGTAGTACGGGGGGCTAGCGCCTATGCCCGCGCGGCGTGCGGGCAGTTCGCGGAACTCTGATTGAGTATGCGCGGAACTTCCCGTGCCAGATAATCGATGAAGGTCCTCACCGAAGGCAGAAGCCCCTTTCGGCTCATGAATACGGCATGGACGATGGTGGGGCGGGTGTGCCAGTCGGGGATGAAATTGACCAGATCTCCGGTCTGCAGCCATGGCATGCAGATGTGCTCGGGCAGCAGTGAAACGCCGAGCCCTTCTAGGGTGGCCTTGCGCAGCAAATCGAAATCGCTGCAGAACAATCGCGGCTTGAGCTGGAAGCTGCGCCTCTGACCCTCAGGCCCGACCAGTTCCCAGACGTCTTCATCGGCATCTTCCACCATCGACAGGATGGGGAGGGTTGCAAGGCAATCGACGGTCGGCCGATGGCCGAGGGTCGCGAAGAATTGCCGGCTCATCACGAGCACGAGACGGCTGTGTCCCATCGTCCGGACGATCAGGTTGTGGTCGTTATCCAGGCGTGACCTCGCGCGGATTGCAATATCGACCCGATCCTCGATGAGGTCGGCGCGGCGATTGATGACTTTCAATTGCACGCGAACCTTCGGATATTGCGTCATGAAGCCGGGCAACAGATCTTCGACGAGATTCTGGATCAGCCCCTGAGGACAGCTCACCCGAACGATACCCTGCGGCTCCGCATGCGACTGCGCCGCGGCGGATTCGGCTGCCTCCGCGCCCGCGAGCATGGTCTGGCAGTGCTCGTAGAACGCGCGCCCTACATCGGTCATGCGCGACTGGCGCGTCGAACGTTCGAGCAGGCGGACTTGCAGCCGCTCTTCGAGCTTCGCCACGCGTTTGCTCAGGGTCGCCTTCGGTACGCCGATCTGGCGGGCTGCAGCCGAAAAGCCGTGGTAGGTCACGACGGCGTGGAAATAATAGAAGTCGTTCAGATCGAGCATGGCTGCCAATGAGGGGTGCCCTGCGCACGATTATATGCCTTAGCTCTGCCGTGCAATGTCTCCCCAGGGAAACAATGTATCCCGTTTTCACGTGCTTATCAGCGAATTGGTGCGGACCTAGAATCCCGTCGCCTCGATAGGGTTTCTCGTCGTTTGTCATGGCAATGCCATTGCGCACGCAATTGGCCGGCATGCGCCATTCCGATACGTGAGCAGACTTCGCAGGGTGCGCGGACCGGCCTTGGACTAAACCGCTCTCGCGGTAGGGCGCGCTGAACCGCTTCGAACGGTCAGGACGTCGGGGGTGTGCATCGGCAGTGCTCTGCCATGTTGGAGATGAGGCGACCCGCCTCGTTTTCGACAGGAGCACGTCATGGAAACGACTACCCGCCCGATCAGCCCCCTACGCCAGCGCATGCTCGACGACATGCGGATGCGCAAGCTCCATCCCAAGACGCAGTCCGCGTACATCCGCGCGGTGTGCAACTTCGCCCGCTATCTGGGGCGCTCGCCGGATACCGCGACCGTCGAGGATCT
>NZ_KB899524.1 GCF_000378245.1 Aromatoleum toluclasticum ATCC 700605 | reverse complement strand
ATCCCAAAATGCTGGCCCGGAGCAGGCCTGACGAACTCCATTCGAAGCGCCGATGCCACAGAATCGGGGGCGATTCCCAAGTGCGTCGCCCTCATCCCACCGCTGGCGCCGGCGTCGGTCTCCCGCGCTCGAATTCAATCTCCATAGCGCATCGCCTACGCTGAGCGCTCCCGACCGAAATCCGCGGTTTCCTCCCTGGAGCGTTGTCCAACGCCTGCCATCAGCCTCGACCGATCATCGACGGCTTTCCCGATTGGCAGGCGTCGAACAACGCTAAACCGAATCCGCAGTTGAAGGTTGTCGGGAACGTCCTTCTCTTCGAGAATTCCCACCGCGTCCTTGATGAACCGGACGATCACCCGGAGGCGTGCTTGGAGATCGTCCTCCCATGCGATGTTAGCTACTCCATTGAGCTTGTACAGGTCGAATACGGCATGCTCAATGTTGCTTTTGGCGCGATAGAGCACGAACGAGTGGGCGCCGTATCCTTTTTCGACGTAGTTGCGGAAGGTCATTAATACGATGCGGCAGTACGCTTCCCATTGAGCTGCATCCCATACCCTCTTGCCATCGATGTCTGGGTCAAGGAATGTCCCAATCGCCTCGACCATTTCGTAGTTCGAGAACATGGCCTGACTGAGCGGCTTGTGGTACCCGATCAACCCGGATTGATAGCCCTCGGCCTCATGGAAGAGGAAGGAGTCCTTGTTCGCGATGGCCTCGTTCACTATGTTATTGGCGAAGGCCTCCACCTGAATGCCATATTTCCTTGTCTCCGCCATCGCACGGAAGAAGGCCAAGGCAGTGCCCGGCGAGGATTCGATGATTACCCGACACAATCTCCTATCCGCGATGAGCAAGAGCAAATCGTTGGCATACCCCTCAACCTTAGGCGGATCTTCCCTTTCCTCATTATTGGGCGTGATTCGGTAGTTCTTGAGCCTTCCCCAATCTGTGGCGTGTCGGACCAGCGCGGCGGCCGAGAAGGCGAGCTCGTCGGCGATAACCGCGAGCTCCGCCGGTGAGCCCTTGAGGATGAATTGGTAAAGGGTCCGCGCGAAGCGCCGGGCGTTGTGCCGACCGTACGTCGATGGCCGGATGAATGCGAACCAAGTCCAGGTGACGAAGTTCAGGAAAAACAGTCCCCCCATGAGGGCTTGCCATGACCCAGGTGTCAAGAGATTGCCCTTTGGCACGAGCCACTGCTCGGCGCGCCAAAGGTCCGTCAGCAGCGTCAGCATGCCAACGGCGGTGACTACCGAGAACGTGATCCCCTGAAGGGGTATGGGGGCGGTCCGTACTCGGAAGCGATAGCGGACGTCGGCGATCGTCCAAGCCAACACCATGAGCGCGAGGCCCGCGAGGAACTCCGAGAACCCAAAGAATTTCAGCCCGCTGCCGTCGAGCGGAATGAAGCAGAAGCCTCCGAAGCATTGCTCTCCTACCATGCAAATCTCCTTTCGGACCTGGTTTCCGCATGTTCTGCGATGCTAGACAGATCCCGGACCTCTGTATGGAAACAGGTACTCGTCCGTTAGCATAATGGTCCTAAACAGTCCCTTTGATCGCTTCGCAGGCGCATGCCGCCCCGGAGAACGCCGCCTCCTCGTCAGACCTAGACACCCACTGTCAAGCACATGGGCGGTCGGGCATGAATATGCCCAACTGTCCGTCGACTTCTTCGAGGTATCCGTGACCGGGATTTGCCTCCAGCCACGAGCGGTCCTGCGCCAGAATTGCCGCAAAGCGGTAATTGTTCGCTTATTTTCACCGTACTATTTGTGTTGATATACGGACCTTGGCCGACGGGTTAATAACTTCTAGGTGTCAGACGACGTTGCGTCTCGATCTGGGCGCTCTTCTGTAGATTCGATTTCCCTCGATGAGGGATGAGACTGTTCATACTTCTCCGAGCGTTGGGCACCTACGCCTCGTATAGCGTCGGATAGGGGTGCAAGGCTGGACGGGCCGCTATGCGCATCGTCTTCGATCATCTTCTTAAGGGCCCCCTCAGGTAGGCTCGATAGCAGCCGCAGCACTCGGCGGAAACTTTCGATTCGTTGCTTGCTGGGGGGAGTCGCTTCTCCGTGTACCTCAAAGAAGTACTTGATATCGCCTGAGGTAGGCAAAAACTGCTTACTGTCGAATTTCACTGCGAGTGTTTGAACCAACTGTTTCTGCTCAGGTGGCAAATTGACCCTAGCAGCCATCAGGGCCGCAGTTAACCGCACCGATGGCCGCTTGCCGTGCGTATCAGTTCTCGGTTCGCCTTCAGTGCGCTCACCAATTAACAATGACACACGTTGGCCCGCACTTAGTCGATTGAGTTCGCTGCTTACGGCATCTAAACCCCACTCATCGACCAATACCGAGAGCATCGAACGTAGCAAGCCAACTCTACCCGACTTTTTTTCCATTGTGCATTAAATTCCAATACGGTCAAAAAACTCATTCGCAAACTGATAGAACATGTCAGCATTGCCGGAATAACTGTTATCACCTCGCATAAGCTTTGGGAATCCGCGCGAGAACGGTATTTCACGGGAAAATACGTGCCATCCATTCTTGGTTGCTTCGTCTCTAATCTCGCGAAGTGCGCGCGACTTCTCCGGGCCGCCATTGTTGCCCCCATGATAGAAGCCATTGTTGATAACAACGCCTGTCACTTCGATTGTGTGCCCCCTGTTCCTCCGCGAAAAATCGCTCAAGGATTCGCGCAACAAGGGGAACCCAATTGTTGCGAAGTATTCTGGTTTAACCGGAACCAACACGAGGCCGCTGGCGTGATATGCGGCATGCGTTAACACTGATTCTGTTGGCGCGCAATCAATGATTATTAGGTCCTTGTCTTGAAATTCTGCAGCCAGAAATTTTGCCAAGACCTTTGGGTCAGGTCTTACAGATTGGGTCAAATTATCGGAGAAATCGAACCGGGAGGGGATGAGTTGTAATGATATTTCATCGTCGCCGAGAACTGTATACGCGACATCGGATGCCCCTAAACTGCTCGCACTTCGCCTAGACGCTGCCGGAGGTCTGTAACCGGCGAACACTTCAACAATTGAAGGGTCCTTATTGTTTAGAAATGTCGTGTACTGCGACCGCATCAAGGCTTGGCTTAAATTGGCCTGGGGATCAATGTCAATCGCAAGAACGTTCTTACGCCGTTGGGTGTACGCTCGTCGCGCAAGTAGTGCTGCAATTGTCGATTTGCCAACACCTCCTTTCAGGTTGATCACGCAAACGACAATCGGCCCGTCAGGTCTTGCCATGTTTGGTCTCCCATTGATGCAATCTAGTTCTTCGGGAATGCAGGGTACTGACGGCTTCCTTAGCGGTCAAGCTGACGTCAACAAGGCTATGTATCAAGCATTTGCGCCCTTGTCGGTGTCCTACGCCTTGGATTTAGGCGGTGCTTGCCTTTGGTTTCAGCGTCTGATCGCTTTCCATTTGTACGTCCCTTTTGGGGCGGGAGTCCCAGTTGGCACAGGGGAGAAGGCGCCGCTTGTCGTAGCTGGCGGGTAAGCCCCGTGTCAAGCGAGTCGAGGCTATAAGGGCAGTCGCCAGCGAGCGGCTTCGGCCGAACTGCAGACGTGCCTCTGGTGCAGATACAGGACCACAGATGCCTGACGCCGAACCCGCAGCCAGTCCTGACCCGCAGGTTCCTCCTCCGATCCCCGCTCCTCGGTCCCCCATCCTCCCCCTCGACACAGGGGGGGAGCATCCGCCGACGCCTCAATAAGCTCTCTCCAGTCTGTGCGATCGCGCGCAGGGACTATGCTGAATCTGAGTCCCCAACGCTGATCGCACACCGGTTTTATCTCGAACAACCATGACGGAGACAGCCATGCCGGACAATACGATCGTCGCCACCCCTTCGGCCTACACCTACCCGCTGCTGGTGAAGCAGCTGCTGCTGAATTCGGTCAGCCTGCACGGCGATCAGGAGATCACTTATCGCGGTGAGATGCGCTACACCTTCCGCGACTTCCGCCGGCGCGTGGGCAAGCTCGCTTCGGCGCTGACGGCGCTCGGCGTGCGGCACGGGACGACGGTGGCGGTGATGGATTGGGATAGTCATCGCTATCTGGAGAGCTACTTCGGCATCCCGATGATGGGGGCGACGATGTTCACGGTGAACGTGCGTCTGTCGCCGCAGCAGATCGCCTACACGCTGAACGATTCCGAGGCGGAGGTGGTGCTGGTGCATGCGGACTTCGTGCCGCTGCTGGAGCAGTTGAAGGCCGAGTTGAAGAACGTACGGCAGATCGTGGTGATGGCTGACGGGCAGGCGCTGCCGGCGACGTCGCTGACGTTCGCGGGTGAGTACGAGGCGCTGGTGGAGGCGGCGTCGGCGGATTTCGAGTTCCGTGATTTCGACGAGAACACCAAGGCCGCGACCTTTTACACGACCGGCACGACGGGCGATCCCAAGGGGGTGTGCTACAGCCATCGCCAGATCGTGATGCACACGCTGGGCACGGCGCTGAGTCTGACCTCGCAGGCGGAGGGGCAGCGACTGCATCGCGAGGACGTGTATATGCCGATCACGCCGATGTTCCACGTGCTGGCGTGGGGCGTGCCCTACATCGCGATGCTGCTGGGCCTGCGGACGGTGCTGCCGGGGCGCTACGTGCCGGATGTGCTGCTGAAGCTGCAGCGCGAGGAGAAGGTGACGTTCTCGCATTGCGTGCCGACGATCCTGCAGATGCTGCTCCAGGCGCCGTCCGGGGCGGATCAGGATCTCACGGGCTGGAAGATCATCATCGGAGGTTCGGCGCTGTCGCCGGCGCTGTGCCGCGCGGCGGTGGAGCGGGGGATCGATGTGTTCGCGGGCTACGGGATGTCGGAGACGGGGCCGGTGGTGGCGCTCGCGCAGCTGTCGGCCGGCGATGCGACGTCGGATCTCGACGCGGAGGTGCATCTGCGTTGTTTGACCGGTCGGCCGGTGCCGCTGGTGGACTTCCGCGTGGTCGATGCCGACATGAACGACGTGCCGCGCGACGGCAAGACGCAGGGCGAGATCGTGCTGCGCGCGCCCTTCCTGACGCAGGGCTACTTCAAGAAACCGGAGGCGTCGGAGGAGTTGTGGGCGGGGGGCTACCTGCACACGCAGGACGTCGCGGTGGTGCGCCCGGACGGTTTCGTGCAGATCGTCGATCGCATCAAGGACGTGATCAAGACGGGCGGCGAGTGGGTGTCGTCGATCGAGGTCGAGGGGCTGATCGGCGAGGTGCCGGGCGTGCAGGAATCCGCGGTGGTCGGCGTGAAGGATGAGAAGTGGGGCGAACGCCCGATGGCTTACGTGGTGTGCAAGCCGGGCGTGACGGTCGATGCGGAGGCGATCCGCCTCCATCTGCTGGGGCTCGTCGAGTCGAATCGCATCAGCAAGTACGCGGTGCCGGATGCCGAGCGCATCGTCTTCGTGGCGGAGATCCCGAAGACCAGCGTCGGCAAGATCAACAAGAAGGCGCTGCGCGAGCGCACGGCCTGATTCCCGTAATCCATCGGCGGCACTGTGGGGGGGCTTTCAGGCCCCCCGTTTTTTGACTTTTCCACCCCCCGAGCGCTACCCCCCATACCCCCCTTACCCCCCGTCGCTGGGGGGAGGTGGGGCCTCCCCGATGCGGACAATGCACATCATCCGGAATGCAGCGACCGGACAGTTAAACAGCTCAAGCCAACGCTAAAAGAGGGGCATAAGAGATGGAAATGAGGAGACAAGGTTCGGCTCCGGCGCGCAGGAAGATGGCGCTGGCCGTCGCCGCCGCGACGCTGGCACTGTGCGGCCCGGTGCAGGCGTTCGAGCTGGACACGGGGAACGCGGACCTTCAGGTTCGGTGGGACAACACGCTGCGCTACAACCTTGCGACGCGGGTGGAGGGGCGCAACAGCAAGTTCGCCAACTCGGCGCTCACCGACGAAGGCACGTACAGCTTCGACCGGGGCGATCTGGTCGCCAACCGCCTCGACCTGCTGTCCGAGCTCGACGTCGTGTACAAGGGCAAGACCGGCTTTCGCGTGAGCGGCGCGGCGTGGGTCGACGCGGCCTACGGCGACAAGAGCGAATCGAATCCGAACGCCCCGTTCGCGGCCATCCCGAGCTACACGAACCACGAGTACAGCCGCTACACGAAGCGCTACTACGCCGGCCCCTCGGGGGAGCTGCTCGACGCCTTCGTGTTCGCCAACTTCGACGCCGCGAGCGTGCCGGTGCGCCTGAAGGCGGGCCGTCACACCGTGTTCTGGGGCGAATCGCTGTTCCTCGGCGGGGCGCTGCACAGCGTCTCGTATGCGCAGATGCCGCTCGACCTGCAGAAGGGCTTCGCGACGCCGGGCGCGGAGGCGAAGGAACTCTTCCGCCCGCTCAATCAGCTCTCGGGCCAGGCCCAGCTCACCGACACGCTGTCGGTGTCGGCGCAGTACTTCATGGAATGGGAAGCCTACCGCTACCCCGAAGGCGGCACCTACCTCGGCCCGGTGGACTTCGCCTTCAACGGCCCCGACCGCCAGTTCATCAGCCGCGGGCTGGGCTTCGCCGCCAACGGCAAGCCGGTCGAGCCCAAGCAGGCCGGTGAATACGGCGTGTCGCTGCGCTGGTCGCCCGAAGCGCTCGACGGCACGCTCGGCGTCTACTACCGCCGCTACGCCGACAAGCTGCCGCAGACCTTCCTCACGCGGGTCGGCCCCGGCATCACCCGCTACAACCTCATCTACGCCGACGACATCGACCTCTTCGGCGTGAGCCTGGCCAAGAACATCGGCGGCGTGAGCGTCGGCGCGGAACTCTCCTACCGCCGCAACACCCCGCTCAACTCGCAGGTGCTGGGCATCTCGCCGAGCGGCCTGCCCGATCGCGGCGAGACCAGCGGCCCGCGTGGCGACACCTTCCATGGGCTGGTCAATGTGTTGGGCCTCATCTCCGAGACCCCGGTGTTCGATGCCGCGAGCTGGGCGGCCGAGCTCACCTGGGCCAAATGGGACAAGGTGCGTAGCGGCGAGCGCCTCTTCTACGCCACCGGCTTCGCGCCGTGCAACGGCCGCGACAAGTGGGACGGCTGCACGACCAAGGACTTCTTCGGCCTCGCGCTCGCCTTCACCCCGACCTGGTACCAGGTGCTGCCCGGGGT
>NZ_KB899523.1 GCF_000378245.1 Aromatoleum toluclasticum ATCC 700605 | reverse complement strand
TGTGCTGGAAGTGGCGGATCCAGCGCGACGGGCAGGCGGCGATCAGCGCCTCGTGGAAGGCGCGGTTGCGCTTCTCCCAGTCCTCGGTGGCGCCGGGATCGTGCTCGGCGAGCTTCTGTTCGGCGCGCGACAGGCGATGGAAGGCGCCGACCAGGCCGGCTTCCCATTCCTCGTTGCCGCGCGCGATTGCCTGCCGCAGCGCCTCGGTTTCGAGCAGCACGCGGGTGCGCGTGATGTCCTCGAAGTCGGCCAGCGAGATCGGCGCGACGCGGAAGCCGCGCTGCCCCTGGCCGACCACCAGCGCGTCGGTGACGAGCAGCAGCAGCGCCTCGCGCAGCGTGCCGGCGCCGACGTCGTACTGCTCCTTCAGGTGCTCGACGCGCAGCTTCTCGCCCGGCGGGTGCATGCCTTCGATGATGTCGCGCCGCAGCCGCTTGTAGGCGGCCTCGACGAGGGTCTTGGGTTCGTCGGCCTCGCGGGGGTCGGAAACGGTGGCGTCGATCATGGCGGCCGGAAGTTCAAGGAGGGGTCAGACAAATTCTAGCCGACTCGCTTCTTCCGCGCGGTGAGAAAATATCGAGATTTGGTGTTGACGTCGAGATTAATGGGAATTATCTTGAATCCAACGTCGCAACATCGCTCGCAGGAGAGCCGCCGATGAAAGTCGCAGTCCCGCAATCCACCGTGTCCTGGGAAGCCGCCCACGCGGCCGTCGCGGCCGCGGTGCGCCATGCCGAATCGCTCGGCCTGCGGGTGAACGTCGGCGTCGCCGACGCGGCGGGCAACCTGGTGGCCTTCCTGCGCATGCCCGGCGCCTTCCCCCAGTCGATCGACATCGCGATCGACAAGGCCTACACGGCCGCCGGTTTCGGTTTTCCGACCGGCCAGTGGATGGACGTGGTCGCCGGCAACGAAGGCATGAAGCTCGGTTTCTCGGCGCGGCCGCGCCTGGTGGTGCTCGGCGGCGGGCTGCCGATCCGCGTGGCCGGCGAACTGATTGGCGGCATCGGCGTGTCCGGTGCCTCGGAAGAACAGGACGGCGCCTGTGCGCGCGCAGGGCTTGCGGCGATCGGCGCCGACATCCAGGAATAGCGGAGGCATTCGATGAAACAGATCCACAACTTCATCAACGGCGAGTTCGTCGCCACCGAGCGGACCTTCGACAAGCGTTCGCCGCTCGACAACCGCGTCATCGCCGCGGTGCATGAGGCGGGCAAACGCGAAGTCGATGCGGCGGTCGCCGCGGCGCGTGCGGCGCTCAACGGCCCGTGGGGGCGCATGACGGTGGCCGAGCGCGTCGAGCTGCTCAACGCGCTCGCCGACGGCATCAACCGCCGCTTCGACGAGTTCCTCGCCGCCGAATGCGCCGACACCGGCAAGCCGGCGAGCCTCGCGCGCCACATCGACATCCCGCGCGGCGCGGCGAACTTCAATGTGTTCGCCGACGTCGTGAAGAGCGTGCCGACCGAGTTCTTCGAGATGGCCACGCCCGACGGCCGCGGCGCGCTGAACTACGCGGTGCGCCGCCCGGTCGGCGTCGTCGGCGTGATCTGCCCGTGGAACCTGCCGCTGCTGCTGATGACCTGGAAGGTCGGTCCGGCGCTCGCGTGCGGCAACGCGGTGGTCGTGAAGCCCTCCGAGGAGACGCCGCAGACCGCGACGCTGCTGGGCGAGGTGATGAACGAGGTCGGCATCCCGAAGGGCGTCTACAACGTCGTGCATGGCTTCGGCCCCGGTTCGGCGGGCGAGTTCGTGACCACGCACCCGCAGGTGAACGCGATCACCTTCACCGGCGAGACGCGCACCGGCGCCGCGATCATGAAGGCGGCGGCGGACGGCGCGCGCCCGGTGTCGCTGGAGATGGGCGGCAAGAACGCGGCGATCGTGTTCGCCGACTGCGACTTCGACGCCGCGATCGAAGGCACGATGCGCTCGGTGTTCGCGAACTGCGGCCAGGTCTGCCTCGGCACCGAGCGCGTGTATGTCGAGCGGCCGATCTTCGAGCGCTTCGTCGCCGCGCTGAAGGCCGGCGCCGAAAGCCTCAGGTTGGGCGTGCCCGAGGACGACGCGACCGGCATGGGGCCGCTGATCTCGCAGGAGCATCGCGACAAGGTGCTGGGCTACTACGCGAAGGCGAAGGAGCTCGGCGCGACGGTCGTCACCGGCGGCGGCGCGCCCGCGATGCCGGGCGAGCTTTCGCACGGTGCGTGGGTCGAGCCGACGATCTGGACCGGGCTGGGCGACGACTCGCCGATCGCGCGCGAGGAGATCTTCGGCCCTTGCACGCTGATCCAGCCCTTCGACGCCGAGGACGAGGTGATCCGCCGCGCCAATGACACCGACTACGGCCTCGCCTGCTCGGTGTGGACCAAGGACCTCGCCCGCGCGCACCGCGTCGCCGGGCGGATCGAGGCCGGCCTGGTGTGGGTGAACTCGTGGTTCCTGCGCGACCTGCGCACCCCCTTCGGCGGCGCCAAGCAGTCGGGCATCGGCCGCGAGGGCGGGGTGCATTCGCTCGAGTTCTACACCGAGCTCAAGAACGTGTGCATCAAGCTGTGAGCGCGCGGCGATGAGCGACAACTCCCCGGAGATCGCGCGCAGCGTCGCCGCTGCCGGCATCCGCACGAACTACCACGATGTCGGCGCCGGCCATCCGCTGCTGATGATCCACGGCTCCGGCCCGGGCGTGTCGGCGTGGGCCAACTGGCGGCTCGTGATGCCGATGCTCGCCGAGCGGGCGCGCGTGATCGCGCCCGACATGGTCGGCTTCGGCTTCAGCGAGCGCCCCGCGGGGCAGCGCTACGACCTCGACGTGTGGGTCGAGCAGGCGGTGGGCCTGCTCGATGCGCTCGACATCGAACGCACCGACCTCGTCGGCAACTCCTTCGGCGGCGCGCTGGCGCTGGCGCTCGCGATCCGTCATCCGCGGCGCGTGCGCCGGCTGGTGCTGATGGGCAGCGTCGGCGTGCCCTTCGCGATCACGCCCGGACTCGATGCGGTGTGGGGCTACACGCCCGCGCTCGACAACATGCGCGCACTGCTCGATCTGTTCGCGTGGGACCGCTCGCTCGTGAACGACGAGCTCGCGCGACTGCGCTACGAGGCGAGCATCCGCCCGGGCTTCCAGGAGTCGTTCGCGGCGATGTTCCCGGCCCCGCGCCAACGCTGGGTCGACGCGATGGCGAGCCGCGAGGCCGACATCCGCGCGCTGCCGCACGAGACGCTGGTGATCCACGGCCGCGAGGACCGCGTCATCCCGATCGCCAATTCGCTGACGCTGGCGGCCTGGATCCCGCGCGCGCAGCTGCACGTGTATGGCCGCTGCGGCCACTGGACGCAGATCGAGCACGCCGCCCGCTTCGCCCGCCTGGTCGGCGACTTCGTCGCCGATGCGGGCGCCGACGTACCCCAACCCCTGATCCGAGGCTGACATGGACCAACGACTGATCGAACGACTCGGCGACGAATTGTACCAGGCGCTGGTGAAGCGCGAGACGCTCGCGCCGCTCACCGAGCGCCACCCCGACATCACCATCGAGGACGCCTACCGCGTGCAGCAGCGCATGATCGCGCGGCGGCTCGAAGCGGGCGAGCGCATCGTCGGCAAGAAGATCGGCGTCACCAGCCGCGCCGTGATGAACATGCTGGGCGTGTACCAGCCCGACTTCGGCATGCTGCTCGACGGCATGCTGTACAACGAGGGCGAGGCGATCGCCGCCGACACGCTGATCCAGCCCAAGGCCGAAGGCGAGATCGCCTTCGTGCTGAAGCGCGACCTGAAGGGCCCGGGCGTGACCGCGGCCGACGTGCTCGCGGCGACCGAAGGCGTGATGACCTGCTTCGAGATCGTCGATTCGCGCATCCGCGACTGGAAGATCAAGGTCCAGGACACCGTCGCCGACAACGCCTCGTGCGGCGTGTTCGTGCTCGGCGACCGCCTCGTCGACCCGCGCCGCGTCGATCTCAACACCTGCGGCATGGTGCTGGAGAAGAACGGCGAGATCGTCGCCACCGGCGCCGGCGCGGCGGCGCTCGGCGCCCCGGCGAACGCCGTCGCATGGCTCGCCAACACCCTCGGCAGCCTCGACATCCCGCTCAAGGCCGGCGAAGTGATCCTGTCCGGCTCGCTCGCGGCGATGGTGCCGGTGAAGGCCGGCGACAACCTGCGCGTGACGATCGGCGGCATCGGCGGCTGCTCGGTGCGCTTCGTCTGAACCCCCGCCCCCAGAGAGAAGGAAGAGACAACATGAGCAAGAAGATCCGATGCGCCCTGATCGGTCCCGGCAACATCGGCACCGACCTGCTGGCGAAGCTGATGCGCAGCCCGGTGCTGGAGCCGGTATGGATGGTCGGCATCGACCCGGCCTCCGACGGCCTGGTGCGCGCCCGCGAGATGGGCCTGAAGACCACCGCCGAGGGCGTCGACGGCCTGCTGCCGCACGTGGTCGCGGACGACGTCCGGATCGCCTTCGATGCGACCAGTGCCTACGTGCATGCCGAGAACAGCCGCAAGCTGAACGAGCTGGGCGTGCTGATGATCGACCTCACGCCCGCCGCGATCGGTCCCTACTGCGTGCCGCCGGTCAATCTCAAGGACCATGTCGGGCAGGGCGAGATGAACGTCAACATGGTCACGTGCGGCGGGCAGGCGACGATCCCGATGGTCGCGGCCGTGTCGCGCGTGCAGCCGGTGGCCTACGGCGAGATCGTCGCCACCGTCTCCAGCCGTTCGGTCGGCCCCGGCACGCGCAAGAACATCGACGAATTCACGCGCACCACCGCCGGTGCGGTCGAGCGCGTCGGCGGCGCGAAGCGGGGCAAGGCCATCATCATCATCAACCCCGCCGAGCCGCCGCTGATCATGCGCGACACCGTGCATTGCCTCACCGAGTCGGAGCCGGACCAGGCGGCGATCACCGCGTCGATCCACGCGATGATCGCGGAAGTGCAGAAGTACGTGCCGGGCTATCGGCTTGTCAACGGCCCCGTCTTCGACGGCAAGCGCGTGTCGGTCTACCTCGAAGTGGAAGGCCTGGGCGACTACCTGCCGAAGTACGCCGGCAACCTCGACATCATGACCGCCGCCGCCGCGCGCACCGCCGAGATGTTCGCCGAGGAGATCCTCGCCGGGCGCCTCGCCCTCGAACCGCGCGCCGCCGTGGCCGCCTGACCGGAGACCGACATGAACCTTAGCGGCAAGAAAATCACCGTCCACGACATGACCCTGCGCGACGGCATGCACCCGAAGCGCCACCTGATGACGCTCGAACAGATGAAGACCATCGCCTGCGGGCTCGACGCGGCGGGCGTGCCGCTGATCGAGGTCACGCACGGCGACGGTCTCGGCGGCAGCTCGGTGAACTACGGCTTCCCCGCGCACACCGACGAGGAATACCTGTCGACGGTGATCCCGCTGATGAAGCAGGCCAAGGTGTCGGCGCTGCTGCTGCCGGGAATCGGCACCGTCGATCACCTGCAGATGGCGCACGAGCTGGGCGTGGCGACGATCCGCGTCGCAACCCACTGCACCGAGGCGGACGTGTCCGAGCAGCACATCGGCGCGGCGCGCAAGCTCGGCATGGACACTGTCGGCTTCCTGATGATGGCGCACATGAACAGCCCCGAAGGGCTCGTCACGCAGGCGAAGCTGATGGAGTCCTACGGCGCGAACTGCATCTACATCACCGACTCGGCCGGGCATCTCCTGCCCGACTCGGTGAAGGCGCGCATCGGCGCGGTGCGTGCGGCGCTCAAACCGGAAACGGAGCTGGGCTTCCACGGCCACCACAACCTTGCGATGGGGGTGGCGAACTCGATCGCGGCGATCGAGGCGGGCGCCAATCGCATCGACGCGGCCGCAGCGGGCCTCGGCGCGGGCGCGGGCAACACGCCGATGGAAGTGCTCGTCGCGGTGTGCGAGCTGATGGGGATCGAAACCGGCGTCGACGTGTTCGGGATCCAGGACGTCGCCGAAGACCTCGTCGTGCCGGTCATGGACTTCCCGATCCGCATCGACCGCGACGCGCTCACGCTCGGCTACGCCGGCGTGTATGGTTCCTTCCTCTTGTTCGCCAAGCGTGCCGAGAAGAAGTACGGCGTGCCGGCGCGCGAGATCCTCGTCGAGATGGGCCGCCGCGGCATGGTCGGCGGGCAGGAGGACATGATCGAGGACACCGCGATGACGCTGGCGAAGGCCCGGCAGCAGGAGGTGGCGGCATGAAGCTCGACCGCGAAATCATCGAGCGGCTCGCGACGCGGCTGGAGGGCTGCGAGCTCGAGGCGCGCGACACGACCAAGATCACCGACGACCACCCGGACATGGACTGGGACGACGCCTACGCGATCCAGGACGAGATCAAGCGGCGCAAGCTCGCGCGCGGCGCGCGCATCGTCGGCCTGAAGGCGGGGCTGACCTCGCACGCGAAGATGAAGCAGATGGGCGTCGAGACGCCGGTGTTCGGCTTCCTCGCCGACTACTTCGCGGTGCCCGACGGCGGCGAGGTCGACAGCGCGAAGCTGATCCACCCCAAGGTCGAGCCCGAGATCGCCTTCGTCACGAAGGCGCCGCTGCGCGGCCCCGGCTGCCACATCGGCGCAGTGCTCGCGGCGACCGACTTCGTGATCCCGGCGATCGAGATCATCGACAGCCGCTACCGCGACTTCAAGTTCGACCTCAAGAGCGTGGTCGCCGACAATTGCTCGTCCTCGCGTTTCGTCGTCGGCGGGCGCATGGGCGACGTCGCGGCGCTCGATTTGCGCACGCTGGGCGTGGTGCTGGAGAAGAACGGCGAGCCGGTGGCCTTCGGCGCCGGCGCCGCGGTGCTCGGCCATCCCGCCGCGGCGATCGCGATGCTCGCGAACATGCTCGGCGAGAAGGGCGAGGAAATCCCCGCCGGCACGCTGATCCTCTCGGGCGGCATCACCGAGGCCGTCGCCGTGCAGCCCGGCGACGCGGTGACGCTGCGCGTGCAGGACCTGGGTTCCGTGTCCGTGCGTTTCGCCTGAACGACAGCAGAAGGAGACAGCAAATGCCATTCGCCCAGATCTACCTCGTGGAAGGACGCAGCGAGGAGCAGAAGCGCGCGGTGATCGAGAAGGTCACCCAGGCCCTAGTCGAGGCCGTCGGCGCGCCGAAGGAGAACGTCCGCGTGTGGATCCAGGACGTGCCCAAGACCAACTGGGGCATTGCCGGACAGACCGCAAAAGACCTCGGGCGCTGACGCGCCGGCCCCGCGCCGCGGCGAGGAGTGGATCTTCGCCAACCCGAAGATCCACCTCGCTAAAGTCTCAAGGGCCGACACGCTCGTCATTCTCAGATTCCCGCGTCCCAAGCGGTTTCCGTTCGGATTCCGGAAGAATGCCCGGCAACGTGAGGCCCGCGGAATGCGCGTACGGTCTCCAGGAATTCCGAAAGGATAGGTGACTGATCGTCGGTGCGATAAAGGCAGCTCAGGTCGATGCGGCAGTTGGGCGGGGTGTCGTGCAGGGGGCGGAAGACGACGCCCGGCAGGGTCAGCGCGGTGACTGATTCGGGCACGAGGCAGATGCCGAAGCCGCCCGCCACCAGCGCGACCCCGGTGACCGCGTCGCCGACTTCCTGAGACACCTGGGGCACGAAGCCGGCTTCCTCGCACAGCCGCATCACCTTGTCGATGAAGTTGGGGCGGGCGCCGGTCGGGAACAGCACCATCGGATGCTCGGCAAGCATGGGGAAAGACACTGACTCCTCGCGGGCGAGCGGGTGGCTTTCGTTCACGGCCAGCAGCAGTTGCTCGGTCGCGACGAGTTCGGTCGCGAGGTCGGGCAGGGGCGCGAGCATGCGGTTGAAGCCCAGCGTGATCCGTCGCTGGCGCAATGCTTCGATCTGTTCCGCCTTGGTCATCGTGTGAAGGACCGTCTTCACTTCGGGATAGGCGTTGCGGAAAGCGAGCAGCAGCCTGGGGATGATGCCGAGGATGCCCGAACCGAAGATCGCGATGTCGAGCCGCCCGAGCTTCCCCTGACCTGCGCGCTGGGTGCGTTCCGTCGCCTGCTCGACGACGGAGCGGATGTTGCGCGCTTCCTCCAGGAACAGTTCGCCCGCCTGGGTGAGTTCCATCCCCCTGGGCGTGCGGGTGAAGAGGCGCACGCCCAGTTCTTCCTCCAGTTGCTGAATCTGCCTTGTGAGCGGCGGCTGCGAGATGTGCAGCCGTGCGGCGGCGCGGCCGATGTTCTCCTCTTCAGCCACGGCAATGAAGTAACGAAGGTGTCGGAGGTCCATGTATTCCCCGGATGGGTAAGCGGAAGGTCGCCAACACAATACCTTGAAGGTATGGAGGTTGCCAATTAATGGTATTGGACGGTAATTCACGACCCCGATAACTTCCTGCCTACACAAGAACCATCAAGGTCATCGCTCAAGGAGGAAGACATGGGGATCAAGAAGACCGCGCAATGCGGCGTCGCGGTTATCCGCAGGAAGAAGGCCGCCGGCGCGGTCGTCGGTGCGCTGGCAGCCCTATCGGCTGCACAAGGGGCGTTGGCGTTCCAGATCGACAGCGGCAATCCGGACATCCGGATGACGTGGGACAACACCGTCAAGTACAGCGCCGCATGGCGCGTGCGCGATGCGAATTCGAAGGTCGCGGACAACTCGCTGGGCGTGCAGGCGAACACCAACGACGGCGACCTCAACTTCGACCGCGGCCTGATCTCGAACCGCATCGACCTGCTGTCCGAGTTCGATTTCCGTTACAAGCGCAACTTCGGCTTCCGCGTCAGCGGCGCCGCCTGGTACGACGAGGTCTACAACCGCCACAACGACAACCCCGGGGCGCTCGGCGGCGCACTGGTGAATTCGCGTTCGGCGAAGTTCGACGAATTCACCGACGACACGCGCGACCTGCATGGGCGCAAGGCCGAATTCCTCGACGCCTTCGTGTGGACCAACCTCACGCCCGGCGACACGAACCTGAACCTCAAGGCCGGCCGCTTCACCCAGCTCTACGGCGAGAGCCTGTTCTTCGGCAGCAACGGCATCGCCGCCGCGCAGACCTCGCTCGACCTGATCAAGGCGCTGTCGGTGCCGAACTCGCAGTTCAAGGAGATCCTGCGCCCGATCGGGCAGGTCGCCGCGCAGCTGCAGCTCAGCCCGAGCTTCTCGATCGGTGCCTACTACCAGGCCGAATGGCGCAAGACGCGCCTGCCGGCGGCGGGCTCCTACTTCAGCTTCGCCGACTTCGTCGACGACGGTGGCGAGACCGTGATCCTCGGGCCGGGCGCCTTCGTGCATCGCGGCAAGGACATCGACGCGAAAGACTCGGGGCAGGGCGGCCTGCAGCTGAAGTTCAAGGCGGGCGACACCGAATACGGCGTGTATGCCGCGCAGTGGCACGACAAGATGCCGCAGTTCTACCTGCGCCCGGGCGTCAATCCGCGCAACGGCAGCATCGGCGATTACGTGCAGGTGTTCGCGGAAAACATCCGCGCGGTCGGCGGCAGCTTCAGCACTCTGGTCGGCGAGACCAACGTCGCCGGCGAGATTTCCTTCCGCGACAACATGCCGCTCGTCGCCAGCGGCAACACCGTGATCCTGCCCGGCAACACGACCGCCGCCGGCGACAGCAATGCCGCTTTCCCGGTGGGCCGCACGCTGCACCTGAACCTCTCCGCGATCAGTGTGCTGTCGGGCAACGAAATGTGGGACGGCGCCTCCTTCATCGGCGAATTCGCGTTCAACCGCCGCCTGAAGATCACCGACAACGCCAGCCAGCTCGATCCGCGTGCCACGCGCGACGCCACGGCGCTGCAGTTCATCTTCCAGCCCGAGTATTTCCAGGTCCTGCCCGGCCTCGACCTGCAGGTGCCGATCGGCGTGAGCTACGGACTGAGCGGACGCTCATCCGTCAATGGCGCGCTGTTCCCGGCCGAGCATGGCGGCAACATCAGCGTGGGCGTGAAGGGCGAGTACCAGAAGACCTGGCAGGCCAGCATCAACTACACCCACTACATCGGCTCGTCCGGCTCGGTCATCCGCTACAACACCGCCGTGCCCCAGCTCTCGTACGACAACTTCCACGGCGACCGCGACTTCGTCTCGCTGTCGATCCAGCGGACGTTCTGATTTCCAGCATTTCATAAAACGAGGAGACGACCATGCACAAGCAACTCATTTTTTCGGCAGCCGTTGCAGCAGCGCTGCTAGGCACCCAGGGCGCGTACGCGGCGGTGAGCGCTGAAGAGGCGGCGAAGCTCAAGAACACGCTCACGCCGCTCGGCGCGGAGAAGGCCGCCAACAAGGACGGCAGCATCCCGTCCTGGGAAGGCGGCCAGACCAAGCCGCTGTCCGGCAAGAAGATGGGCGACATCCCGCTCGAGATCTTCGCCGGCGAGAAACCCGCGTTCCAGGTCAATGCGAAGAACATGGCCCAGTACGACGCGCTGCTGTCGGAAGGCACCAAGACGCTGCTGCAGAAGTACCCGGACAGCTTCCGGCTCGACGTCTATCCGACTCACCGCACCGCGGCGGCGCCGCAGAAGGTGTACGACAACGTCGCCAGGAACGCGACCCGCTGCAAGCTCAAGGACGGCGGTTACTCGATCGAGGGCTGCATCGGCGGCACGCCCTTCCCGATCCCGAAGGAAGGCGTCGAGGTGATGTGGAACTACCTGATGCGCGTCGAGGCGCCGTCGATCGAGTACCGCTTCAAGAACATCGTCGGCAACGCGGACGGCACGCACACGCTGGCGACGCGCAACGAGATCTCGTTCCAGTACCCGCAATACTATGACGACGCTACGCCGGAGAGCTGGTCGGGCGAGTACGCGATGTTCCGCTTCAACACGCTGGAGCCCCCGTTCAAGGCCGGCGAATCGCTGGTGATCCGCGACAGCGTGGACCAGAAGAACGCGCGCCAGGCCTGGCAATACCTCGTTGGCCAGCGCCGCGTGCGCCGCGCGCCGACCGTCTCCTACGACACGCCGGACTTCGTCGCCTCGGGCGCGAACTACTTCGACGAAGTGCAGGGCTTTTTTGGCTCGCTCGACCGCTTCCAGTGGAAGCTCGTCGGCAAGCAGGAGCTGCTGATCCCGTACAACAACAATGGACTCATCGGCGCCAAGCTCGACGATGCGATTGCCAAGTACCACCTGAACCCGGACCAGGTGCGCTGGGAGCGTCATCGCGTGTGGGTCGTCGAGGCCACCGTGGCGCCGGGCAAGCGCCATGCCGTGCCCAAGCGCCGCTACTACCTCGACGAGGACACCTGGCTGATCGCGCTGGTCGACGGCTATGACGCCGAAGGCAAGCTGTGGCGCACCACCCAGGTCACGCCCTTCGTCGTCCCGTCCGTTCCGGCGACGCTGATGAAGACCGCGACCGTGTTCAACCTGCAGGCCGGCACGATGAGCGTGATCCAGGCGCTCAACGGCGAGGACTTCAAGGTCGTGCCGCGCAAGCAGGAAACCTTCTTCACCGGCGACGCTGTTGCCGCCGAAGGCGTGCGCTGACGTCCAGTTCGGTTGTGGACCCAACCCCGGTTTCTCCTCCCGCCGGGGTCGGGTTCCGCTTTCCCTGTCTTCGATCCGAGTCCCGATGATGCGCCCACTCCTTTCGTCCTGCCGCAGCGTGGTGCCTGCCACCGCGCTCCTGGCGGCCGTGCTGACTTTCACCGTTCCCGCGGCGGCGGCACCGGTTGCCGACCTGCTCGAGCTGCCGGCGGCCGTGAACGCCCGCGCGATCCGGTCCCTGCAACTCGCGGTGACGCGCGCCGGCGAACGCCTCGTCGCGGTCGGCGAGCGCGGCACCGTGCTGCTGTCCGACGATCACGGCCGCAGCTGGCGGCAGGCCACGCGCGTTCCCGTCAGCATCGCCCTGACCGACGTCCATTTCCCCACGCCGCAGCTTGGCTGGGCAGTGGGGCACAGCGGTGTCGTGCTGCACACGACTGACGGCGGCGAAAACTGGGAGCGTCAGCTCGACGGCAAGCTGGCGGCGCAGCTCGCCCTCGACGATGCACAGGCGCGGGCCGGAGAGGGTGGGCAGGCGGCACGCCGCGTGCGCGAGGCCGAATCGCTCGTCGCCGACGGGCCCGACAAGCCCCTGCTGGGCGTGCACTTCGCCGACGCCCAACGGGGATGGGTCGTCGGTGCCTACGGCCTCGCGCTCGGCACCACCGACGGCGGCAAGAGCTGGCACTCGCTAATGGGGCGCATTCCAAACCAGCGCGGCAAGCATCTCTACCAGGTGCACGGCGATGGCGATCTGCTGCTGGTGTCCGGCGAGCAGGGCGCGCTGTTCCGCTCCACGGACGGCGGCGCCAGCTTCGCCGAAGTGCGCACACCGTACTCGGGCACCTACTTCGGCATCCTGCGCACGCGCGCCGAGACCCTGATGGCGTTCGGCCTGCGCGGCAACGCATGGCGCAGCACGGACGGCGGCGTGAGCTGGGAACGGGTCGATACCGGCCAGCCGGTCACGATCGCAGCCGGGCATCCGCTCAAGGACGGCTCCCTCCTGTTGGGCGACGAGAGCGGCCGCCTGTTGCGCAGCACCGACGACGGCCACAGCCTGTCCGCGCTCGCCGTGCCGCCCGCCGCCGGCCTGACCGGCTTCGCGCAGGCCGCCGATGGTGCCCTGATCCTCTCCGGTCCGCGTGGCCTGACCCGCGTCGAACCGGACCTCCTCGTTTCGGAACTGAAAAAATGAGTCACGCGCACGCCCTGCCTGCAGGCGCCGTCGTCGCCGACGTTGCCGCCTTCGATACTCGCTCGGGTTCGCTCGGCGAACGCCTGCTGTTCAACAACCGCCTCGTGATCGTCCTGCTGTGCCTCGCCGCGACCCTCGTGCTCGGCTTCCAGGCGCGCGGGCTGTCGCTGAACGCGGCCTTCGAGAAGATGATCCCGACGGGCCACCCCTACATCGCTAACTTCCTCGAAAACCGCAAGCAGCTCGCCGGCATGGGCAACACGCTGCGCATCGCCGTGGAGGCGAAGGACGGCACGATCTTCGACCCCGACTACCTCGACACCGTGCGCAAGATCAACGACGAGCTGTTCCTGCTGCCCGGCGTCGATCGGCCGTACATGAAGTCGCTGTGGACCCCGGCGGTGCGCTGGACCGGCGTGACGGAGGAGGGGCTCGACGGCGGCCCGGTGATCCCCGACGACTACGATGCATCGCCCGACAGCCTGGAGCAGGTGCGCCGCAATGTCGAGCGCTCGGGCGAGATCGGCCAGCTCGTGGCGGGGAACTACAAGTCGAGCATCGTGCTCGTGCCGCTGCAGAACAAGGTGGCCGAAACCGGCGAGCGCATCGACTACACCAGGCTCTCGGCGCGCATCGAGGAGCTGCGCGCGAAGTACGAGAGCGACCGCGTCGGCATCCACGTCACCGGTTTCGCCAAGGTCGTCGGCGACCTGATCGCAGGCCTGCAGCAGGTGATGATCTTCTTCGCCCTCGCGATCGGCATCTGCACCGCGGTGCTGTACTGGTACACGCGCTGTCTGCGCAGCACGCTGCTGGTCGTGCTGTGCTCGATGGTCGCGGTCGTGTGGCTGCTCGGCCTGCTGCCGACGCTCGGTTACGAGCTCGATCCGTATTCGGTGCTGGTGCCTTTCCTCGTCTTCGCCATCGGCATGAGCCACGGCGCGCAGAAGATGAACGGCATCATGCAGGACATCGGTCGCGGCACGCACAAGCTGGTCGCCGCGCGCTACACCTTCCGCCGCCTCTTCCTCGCGGGTGTCACCGCGCTGCTGGCCGACGCCGTGGGCTTCGCGGTGCTGATGGTGATCGACATCCAGGTCATCCAGGACCTCGCCGTCACCGCGAGCATCGGCGTCGCCGTGCTGATCTTCACCAACCTCGTGCTGTTGCCGATCCTGCTGTCGTACACGGGCGTGAGCCCGGCAGCCGCCGAGCGCAGCCTGAGCGCCGAGACGATGGAAGCGAACGACGGCGCGCACGCGAAGCACCCGTTCTGGGCCTTCCTCGACCTCTTCACCCAGCGCAAGTGGGCGGCGATCGCCGTCGCCGCTGGCGTCGTCATGGGCCTCGCGGGGCTCGCGATCAGCTTCCAGCTCAAGATCGGCGACACCGCGCCGGGAGCGCCGGAGCTGCGCGCCGACTCGCGCTACAACCGCGACAACGCCTTCATGGTCGCCAACTACGCGGCGAGCAGCGACGTGTACATCGTGATGGTGAAGACGCCGCAATACGCGTGCGCGCACTACGACACGCTGATGTCGGTCGATGCGCTCGAACGCGAGCTGCAGCAACTGCCGGGCGTCGAGGCGACGAGCTCGCTCGCGGGCCTCGCGAAGGTGTCGCACGCCGGCATGAACGAGGGCAGTCTCAAGTGGTTCGAGGTGCCGCGTTCGCAGGACATGTTGAACGCCATCATCACCCGCGCGCCGCGCGAGCTCTTCAACCAGAACTGCGACCTCACCACCGTCTACGTGTACCTCAAGGATCACAAGGCCGACACGCTGACCAGCGTCGTGCAGACGGTTGAGGCCTTCGCCGCCAATCACGGCAGCGAGGAGATCCGCTTCCTCAACGCCGCGGGCAACGCCGGCATCGAGGCGGCGACGAACATCGTCGTCAAGAAGGCCAACGTCGAGATGCTGTTCCTCGTCTATGGCGCGGTCATCATCCTCGCCTTCGTCACCTTCCGCTCGTGGCGCGCGGTGATCTGCGCGGTGCTGCCGCTGATGCTCACCTCGGTGCTGTGCGAGGCGCTGATGGTCGGGCTCAACATCGGCGTCAAGGTCGCGACGCTGCCGGTGATCGCGCTGGGGGTGGGCATCGGCGTCGACTACGCGCTCTACGTCATGACCGTCACGCTCGCCCAGCTCAAGAACGGCATGAGCCTGTCGGAGGCGTACTACAAGGCGCTGCTCTTCACCGGCAAGGTCGTCGTGCTCACCGGCATCACCCTCGGCATCGCGGTCGCCATCTGGGCTTTCTCGCCGATCAAGTTCCAGGCCGACATGGGGATACTCCTCGCCTTCATGTTCGTGTGGAACATGCTCGGCGCGCTGATCCTGCTCCCGGCGCTGGGCCATTTCCTGCTGCGTCCGAAGAAGACGGTCGCGATCTGACGAGATTCGGAGAGACACAACATGTACCGTCATCTGCTGGTGCCGCTCGACGGCTCGGAACTTGCGACCAACCTGGTCACCCAGGCCGTCGATTTCGCCCGATCGCTCGGCGCGCGCATCACCTTCTTTACCGCCCGGGACGATCTCGGCGGCACCGACGAGGGCGCGCTGCTGCGCACGCTCGCGCCGCAGGACTTCGCCGAGCGGGCCGCCGGCGACGCCGGCGCCATCCTCGCCAAGGCGCGCTCGGCCGCGGGGCAGCACGAGCTGCAATGCGCCACGGTCGTGCGCACGGGCCGCCGGCCGTGGGAATTGATCCTGCAGGTCGCCGAAGAGCGCGGCTGCGACCTCATCTTCATGGCCTCGCACGGCTTGCGCGGCCTGCGCACGCTCGTGCCGGGCTCGCAGACGCAAAAGGTGCTCGCGCACGCCCGCCTGCCGGTGCTCGTCGCCAGCGTCGAACGCAACGCCGCGGATGACGCGGCCACCGCCGCGATCGGCATCATCCGCGACGAACACCGCTCCATCGCTTCGGTGCTGACGGGCCTGCGCAACGCGATGCGGCAGGACAGCGAGCGCGACGAGACGCCCGACCTCGACTTCATCGCCGGCCTGCTGCGCTACCTGAAGACCTTCCCCGAAGTCCTGCATCACCCGAAGGAGGATCAGTTCCTGTTCGCGAAGCTCGCCGCACGCACCCACGAGGCCGACGACGTCCTCGCCGCCCTGCGCCGCGAGCACGAAGAGGGGGGCGCGCAGATCGCCGCCGTCGAAGCAGCGGTGGAACGCTGCCGGCAGCACGCAGCGCCGATCGGCGAACTCGCACAGGTCATCGACGCCTTCGTCGAGGCGCAGTGGCGGCACCTGAACACCGAGGAGGAGCAGATCCTGCCAGCCGCGCGCAAACACCTCAGCGACGAGGACTGGCGCGCGATCGAACACGCCTTCCGCGCCCACGGCGACTTCCGCGTGGGCAGCGAATACGACGAAAGTCTCAGGAAACTCTTCGTAAAACTGATGAACATGACCGCTTCGAGCGATAATTAGACGTCAGTTATTACAAGTAGGGCGCCGCACGTACGGCGCCCCGGCGAGGAGAGACCCCCGGATGCACGAGAAGCTGATCGAGCAGTTCAACCTGCGTTCGCGGCTGCGGTTCAACATCGACAGCGGCCACATCTGGCTCGGCGAGAACCGCATGCTGATGTTCCACGCGCAGGCCTTCGGCGCGCTGCGCAAGGAACTCTTCGATTCGCTCGGCGCGAAACGGGCGAAGGGGGTGCTGCTGCGCATGGGCTTCGCCTCCGGCCGCCACGACGCCGAACTCGCCGGCAAGCTCTCGAACCAACTCAACGCCTACGACGCCTTCCAGATTGGCCCTGAACTGCACGCCTTCGAAGGGCTCGTCAAACCGACCATTCTCGACGCCAAGATCGACTGGGAGCGGGGCACCTTCTGCGGCGAGGTCCTGTGGGAGAACTCCTGGGAGGCCGAATCGCACGTCCAGCACTTCGGCGTCGGTGACGACGTCGCGTGCTGGAGCCTGGTCGGCTACGCATCCGGCTATTCGAGCTACTTCCTCAAGCGCTTCATCGTCTTCCGCGAAGTCGAATGCACCGGCAAGGGCGACCCGCGCTGCCTGATCGTCGGCAAACCCGCCGAGGACTGGAAGTTCGACGACGACTACCTCGACTACTTCCGCCCCGACAACGTCGAATGCAAGCTGCGCCAGTTGCAGGAAGACGTGCGCCAGCTCAAGGCCACGCTGTCCGCGCAGCAGGGGCCGGGCGGCCAGCTCGTCGGCAACTCGCCGGCCTTCCGCAGCGCCTTCGACCTCGTCAACAAGGCCGCCAAGAGTCCCATCAGCGTGCTCCTGCTCGGCGAGACGGGCGCGGGCAAGGAGATGTTCGCGCGCTGGCTGCACGACCACAGCGACCGCGCCGACCAGCCCTTCGTCGCCATCAACTGCGCCGCCATCCCGCACGACCTGATCGAATCCGAACTCTTCGGCGTGCAGAAGGGTGCCTACACCGGCGCCCAGCATTCCCGCCCGGGCCGCTTCGAGCGCGCCAACGGCGGCACGCTGTTCCTCGACGAGGTCGGCGACCTCTCACCGGCCGCCCAGGTCAAGCTCCTGCGCGTGCTGCAGACCGGCGAGATCGAACGCCTCGGCGACGACCAGACGCGCAAGGTCAACGTGCGCCTCGTCGCGGCGACCAACGTCAACCTCCAGCAGGCCATCGCCGAAGGCCGCTTCCGCGCCGACCTCTACTACCGCCTCGCGACCTACCCGGTCACGATCCCGCCGCTGCGCGAGCGCAAGGCGGACATCCCGCTGCTCGCCACCGCGCTGGTCGACAAGATCGCGCCGACTTACCACAAGAAAATCGAAGGCATCACCGACCGCGCCATGCAGGCTCTGCTCGCACACGACTGGCCGGGCAACGTGCGCGAGCTGGAAAACCTGATCGAACGCGGCGTGCTCCTCGCCGAGCCCGGCGGCCAGATCGAACTCGAACACCTCTTCGCATCCGGCGCTCCAGGCAACCAGCACGGCGCCGAAATCGGCCGCGAGGGCTTCGTCGCCGACCTCGCCGAATCGAACCGCGGGCGCCTGTACGAGGCGCTGCTCGACGAAGGCTTCGACCTCGACGCCCACGAGCGCCGCCTCGTGGAACTGGCCGTCCGCCGCGCGAACGGCAACCTGACGCATGCAGCGCGCTTGCTTGGGATTACGCGGCGGCAGCTTGCCTATCGGTTGAAGCAGGATGCCAACGCGGCGGGGTAGTTGCGGAAAGCCGCCGCACGACGTGCAGTACCGTCGAACGACAGGTCGCCGGTTCGTCGAGTTGGTGGATCAACCCGAAGCGGCCCGATGACCCAAGGCAAAGGCGACATTCAACGTGTAGGTAACCTGCAACCGCGCGAGGCGGGCTGTTCGGAGAGCGCCCCGCTTTCGGTTGTCAGGTTGACCGGAGTGTTAGAAATATAGCAACCCATTTGCAGATTTAGCTTATTGTGCAATGGCCTTATCGATTTGCTTCTTGCTCTCGGCTTTAATACTTTCCATCTCTTCACTTAACCGCTTCACTTCTTCAAGCCGTTTGTCTTCAAAGCACTCGCTATATTTGTGACCGGCGAGTCTCAACAAGGCATAGCCGATGAGCGGGCGCTTCTTCGCTAAGATCCGAATTGCGCCCAGAGAGCGCACCGTTTCTTCGATCGCACTCGCCAGGAATTTCTTGATGACCAAGAGGTCATTGCGAATCCTAGTGACATTGGCCATATAGTTTTCAATGTCTATGCGTTCTGAAATCAGTGCCTCTTTGGACTCCGAGTACGCGCCATTAATTGTTTCCATTGATTCATTGAGTTTTCTCAGGCTCACATTCAGGTGGAAAAGCTCATTGACCAAGTCGATGTTCAACAGGTCCGGAAGCAGCTCATACGTCGCAGGAACTGGGTGCAATCTGTTTGCCCACACGAATGCGTGTGTCTGACCGCCTCCTCCGGCGTACTTTTTGTAAATGTCATCAAATGTCTCGATGACGAATATGTTGTCATCCAGCGTCGAAAGAAGACCATTCAACGCATGCTCCAATCGCACGAGAGTGGAATGGTTCTTGGTAACGCGATCGGAGTAGGCCTTAAAGAAATCGCCGGTCCTGACAAAGACGAAAGCCAAAAAGGCGCCCAAGAACGCGCCAGACGCAGACTCCGCAAACTTCTCGTTCGCCTCTACGAATAGTAAGTTGAAAATCCCGGCGCCAAAGGCAGTCAGGTACGCCAGGATTACAAGGAACAAAATGCCAGCCAGCTTTTCTCTCATGGCGACGAACAATTTCTAACGTTCAAAGTGAGGGGCAGCCGGAGCGCGAAGCGCGGAGGGGACCAAAAGCGCAGCTTTTGGCTGTCCCCTCGACTGCCGAGTTAGCACAAAATCCGGCTATGCCTTTGGAGGTCAAAGCATTAGCTGCCGAGTAGTCGTGCCTTCTGGCTGTTAAATTCATCTGGGGTTAGAATCCCCTGATCTCTGAGGGCAGCGAGTTTCGTAATTTCGTCGGCAACTGACTGGACTGACTGTGCAGAAGAGGCTGATAGCATGGGGTCTGCTATTAGCCCCATTTCTTCCTGCCATCGGGAGCCATCTTGCGCCAATAGTTCGGAGGTCCGTCTGATGATCTCCCGCACGTTCTCACGATTTTTGCCATGAGTTGTCGCCGATCCGAATATTGTTTTTGCGGCGGATTGAACTGAAATCGTGGCTCCGCTGCCACCGTTCCCGGTGACGGAAATGGATACTTTCTCACCCCACGAAAACGCACTCATACCGGTCTTTACATCTACGCGAGACGCAAGTTCGTCTCTATTGTCAATTTCCATTCCCTTCAGCCCTTCAACTGCGGCGCAGACTGCGTGGAAGACGACTTGTTTAGGGAAAGGGAATTCAGCGTTTCCAGTTCGATCAAATGTGTCGAATAGCATTGAGTAGCCCCCTTTCGTTGTGGATCAAGGTTTGAAATCGACCCACGTATTGCCCTTGTGTTGGGCAAGGGTCAGTACTGGGGTTGCGTCACAATGTTCACATGTGAAGTGAATGCTTAAGCCGTGGCGTCTACTGCTTGGGTTGCTCGTCAGGTCGTTATCTACGGCATACGTGCCATCTACAACTGAAACATGAATACCAGTGCCCTGATCTTCTACACGCTCAAAGATCTCCACTCTTCCATGATGAAGATGGTTGCCGCCGCAGGACGGACATTCCAACAAGCTGCCGGAGCCTTCTACATATTGCTCAAATGTAAGTTCCATGAGTTCCTCCAGAGAAATGCTAACGTGGAGCTAATCGGCCGCCGGAGGGCAAAGGCCGGAGGGAACCCAACAGCGCAGCTGTTGGGCGGTCCGCATTGAGCGCAGGGTTATGCGTTGGTGACATTTTTCACCAACAACGCGTATCTATTCCAAATTTGAAGATCTGCGAATGACGACGTTCGATTGAATGCGCGCTGAAAGTTTGGTGACCTTTGCTCAAGGTAGGGGCTAGCGGAAGAAAGAACTGCCGCTGAGCATGCGATATAGAACTGGTTTTGGTCTGCATCTACTATCGAAACCCAATGCTCGCCGTCATTGATCGCAATAATGGCAACTTGATTGTCTGTGAGCGACGCTCGAAGTGATTTTGCAGTTACATTTTCATTTCGCGTCAGATGGAACTGAGTGCTCCGAATTCTTTCGAGAAAATTCCGGCATAGACCCTCGAAATAATCTGGAGTGCCATCCAATGCTTCGGTTCCAGAGCCCGACAAAAAATCGTCGAGTTTGAATGGCGACGCCCGTAATGATTTTTTCCACTGAGCGCCCGTCAGCTGCTTTGAAGTCAAGGCGACATAGCTGTTGGCAATGCTATATAGGTAGCAGGCTCCGTCAAGGTCGCCCTGTGCAAAGATTCTTCGAGTCATTTTAGCGGTTGAAAAGAGTTGGTGACGCATAACGTGGAGGTCACCGGCGCTGCGCGGCTTTATCGCGCAGCGTCCGGTGGACCGCAGGGTTATGCCTCATCGGTTTCAACGGACTCGGCCTCGAACTCTTGGAAAGTGTTCAAGTCCTTCCCGAGGCGTACAACTGGGCGTCCCTTGAACCGAAGTTGCTGCTCTGAGGTGGTTTTATAGCGGACGAAGTCAAAGTCTTCCTCACTGAGACCAACTTTGACATAGCGAGAGGGCGCAAGCTTTATCTCCGCTAACAACCTATTGGGCGACATGTTTGTGACGTAGCCAACGATTTCGTCTGGCTCACCGCGATAGCTTTCGTTCTTGATTTCTCGGACGTAGGTCTGGGTTTCTGACGTTAACTTGATGGGCGATATGTTTAGCGTCGGGGACGGTATTAGTTCAATGCTGTCGATGCCGCCAATGTTGTTGATGTGGTTGGTGATCTGAACAGTTTCAGCATAAATGGCACCAACCAACACTGACCCTTCAACATCTCGGGCTTGAATTGATGTAGTGCCCGATTTCGATTGGGGTGATAGCACGCTCTTAAGTGCGTACTTGGCAAGCGAACCTAAGCCTACTTTTAACAGCGTAAGAAGATACTGCTGTAGCGCAGGATCAGCGGCGAAAGGGATAAGCGCGTAGAGGTCGGAAGACTTGCGGCGCTCAGAAATTTGGAGCGAAAGACGTTTGCGTTCTGCTTGCGTGAGATGAGCGCCCTTCTTGAGCCGGCCGTTCTCAAACTGGAAAGCTTTATGAATGATTCGCTGAACAGCAACCAGAGTGTCGCCAAGCTCGTAAATCGGGATGGATCGCACGTCAAGCTCTTCGCCCGAAAATTTTAGCCAGAGCGACGGTTCTTCTTTCATGGCGCAACTCTCCTACAGGGCAAATGAGGCATAACGTGTTGTAGACAGCAGACGTGATGTATATGCGCTGAAATGCCGTGTAAGCCATCATGCGAATCGCCAAGGAGCATTGATTTCATGCTCCTTTTCGTGAGCACTCAGACTTATACATCAATCATACACCGCATGATTGTGACGGTGCAGACAGCAAGGCCCAATGACAAAGTGTGCTCGAACCGTCGCGGCGAGCAGGGAGCAACGCCTGCTATCAGGAGGCATGTTCGACTGTCCGAACTTGGCAGGCAGAACGAGTTCAGCTTTCGTCGCCGTAGCCGCCCCGTCAGGTCTTCCCGTCTGCGCTTACGGTCCAGGTTTGTTCGACGCCTGCCATCGGCCACGCCGGATCATCACCGGATCAAGCCGCCACCTTGACCCGCGCCCCGTGCAGTTTCTTGTAGCTGTCGATCAGGCGCTGGTGCCTGTCGAGTCCTTCCAGTTTCATGCTCGTCGACGTCAAGCCGAAGAAGCGCACGGTGCCATCCACTGACCCCAGCACGGCGTTCATCCGCGCAGAAAATAGGGGACAGACCCAATGCCGTTAAGTTAAGACGATCGACATTCTCATGGCGACCTGCATGGTAAAATTCCAGATGCAAAGTTTCGAATTATCAATAGGATACATTGAAGATGACTTTGCAAGTTCCATGCCGAGATGTTGGCCGAGATCGCTGAAACGCTCAACTCGGACAGCTTCGTCGCTGCCCATCGCGTCAATCCGACCGACTTTACC
>NZ_KB899522.1 GCF_000378245.1 Aromatoleum toluclasticum ATCC 700605 | reverse complement strand
GTGCGCCAGATCACCGCCGGCTCCTACGAGGGCAACCCCAAGTGGGTGACGCTCGCGCGCAACCAGGATGTGCTCAACTACGGCGCGCAGCAGGCCTCGGTGAATAACCCGGACCTCTTCAACAACGACTGCTCGGTGATGCCGGTGATCGCCTACCTCTCCGACCACCGCGCCGAGACGCTCGACCGCGTGGTGGCGGCGGCGGCGGGCTTCGCCCAGGCGCACAGTTCGCCCGAACGCCAGTTCCTGCTCGCGGCGGGCAGCGCCGGCATCGAGGCGGCGACCAACATCGTCGTGAAGGAAGCCAACCGCACGATGCTCTTCTACGTGTATGCGGCGGTGATCGTGCTGTGCTTCATCACCTTCCGCAACTGGCGCGCGGTGGTGGTGGCGGTGGTGCCGCTCGCGGTGACCTCGATCCTGTGCGAGGCGCTGATGGTGGTGCTGGGGATCGGCGTCAAGGTCGGCACCTTGCCGGTGATCGCGCTGGGGGTGGGGATCGGCGTCGACTACGCGCTGTACCTGCTCTCCATCCAGCTTGCGCAACAGCGGGCCGGGGCCTCGCTCGCGGACGCACATCGGCGCTCGATTCAATTCACCGGCAAGGTGGTCGCGCTGGTCGGCGTGACCCTCGCTGCCGGCGTCGTGACCTGGATCTGGTCGCCGATCAAGTTCCAGGCCGACATGGGGATCCTGCTGACCTTCATGTTCGTGTGGAACATGGTCGGGGCGCTGATCCTGATCCCGGCCCTGTCGCACTTTCTCCTGAAGAGCCCGAAAGGCGTGCGGCGTGTCGGGGCCATGCCGGTGCTCGGCCTGGCGACGCGATAACAGAGGCGGAACTGATCGATGAGCGTTCAAATGCGTGCGATGACGATATTGAACTTCCCGGCTTGGTCGCAACTGTGGCCGGGCGTGCTGACGGCGATCACGATCGCGCTGGCGGCGAGCTTCGTGTCGGAACACCAGGGCGGACCGCAACTCCTTTACGCGCTGTTCTTCGGCATGGCGTTCAACTTCGCCGCGGAGGGCGAGAAGATCCGCCGCGGCATCGAGTTCGCGTCGCGCCAGGTGCTGCGCTTTGGCGTCGCGCTGCTCGGCGCGCGCATCACCGCGGAGCAGTTGGCCGGGCTGGGTGCGCAGTCGATCGCGATGGTTGCGGGCGGGGTGCTCGCGACCATCCTCTTCGGCGCGCTCATCGGCCGCCTGCTTGGTCGCCCCGGCACGGAGGGGGTGCTCATCGGCGGCGCGGTGGCGATCTGCGGGGCGTCGGCCGCGCTGGCGATCTCGGCGGTGCTGCCGAAGAACGAGGCGAACCAGCGCTTCACGCTCTTCACGGTGGTGGGGGTGACGGCGCTGTCGACGGTGGCGATGATCGTCTATCCGGCGGTCGTGAAGGCCTTCGGGCTGGATGCGAATGCGGCGGCGGTGTTCCTCGGCGGCACGATCCACGACGTCGCGCAGGTCGTCGCGGCGGGCTACATCCTCTCGCCCGAGGTCGGCGACGGCGCGGTCTTCGTGAAGCTCTTCCGCGTGGCGATGCTGCTGCCGGTGGTGGCGGTGGTGTCGGTGCTGTTTCGTGACGGCACGGCGACCGGCAAGAAGCCGCCGGTGCTGCCCGGTTTTCTCGTCGGCTTCGCGGTGCTGGTCGTCGTGAACAGCCTCGGCTTCATCCCCAAGCCGGTGACCGACGCGGCGTCCCATCTGTCGCGCTGGTGCCTGGTGGTGGCGATCGCGGCGCTGGGCGTGAAGACCTCCTTCCAGCAGCTCGCCGCACTGGGCTGGCGCCCGGTCGTGATGCTCACCGCGAACACGGTCTTCCTGGCCGCGCTGATCCTGGGCGGGCTGATGTTGATGCGCTGAGCGGATTCCGCGGGGCGCAACGCTAAAAACAATCATTGGCAGACGGTGACCCCCGGCCCGCTGGACGGGCCGGGAGGGGAAATCTCCGTCTGCATCGAGGAGACACAGAAAAAATGGCTTTGGACAAGCAGGTGGATTGGTCCGACGTGGGGCCGCTCTTCCGCGACGGCATCAGCGTCATGTTCGGCGGTTTCATGGGCGTGGGGACGCCCGATGGCCTGGTGTCCGTGCTGCGCGAGCGGGGCACGAAGAACCTGACCCTCATCGGCAACGATACGGCCGCGCCGGAGACGGGCGTCGGTCCGCTGATCTCCGATGGTCATGTCAGCAAGGTCGTCGTGTCGCACATCGGGACGAATCCGGTGACGGGCAAGAAGATGATCGCGGGCGAGCTGGACGTGGACCTCGTCCCGCAAGGCACGCTCGCTGAGCGCATCCGATGCGGTGGGGCAGGGCTCGGGGGCGTACTGACGCCGACCGGTGTCGGCACCGTCGTGGAGGAGGGGAAGGCGAAGATGGTCGTCGATGGCAAGACCTTTCTCGTCGAGCTGCCGCTGCGGGCCGATGTCGCGATCCTGAAGGCGAAGCGCGCCGATCGCGCCGGCAACCTCGTGTACGAGCGGGCGGCGCGCAACTTCAACCCGATCATGGCGCTGGCCGCGGATCTCGTGATCGCGGAAGTCGATGAGATCGTCGAGATCGGCGAGATCGACCCCGATCATGTGATGACCCCGGCGGCGCTGGTGGACAAGATCGTCCTCACCCGGAGGCTCTGAACATGCAGGCAAAGGAAGTGATCGCACGCCGTGTCGCGCAGGAGTTTCACGAAGGTTACGTCGTCAACCTGGGCATCGGCCTGCCTACCCTGGTCCCGCGCTATCTGCCCGCGGGGATGCACATCACCTTGCAGTCGGAGAACGGTTTCCTGGGCCTCGCGCCGCTCGAAGGCGAACCGCTGCCGGGGGTCGTCAATGCCGGTGGCCAGCCCTGCGGGCTGATGCCCGGTGCGGCGATGTTCGACAGTGCCATGTCCTTCGCGCTGATCCGCGGCGGTCACGTCGACGTCACCGTGCTGGGCGGGCTGCAGGTGGATGAGGAGGGCAATCTCGCGAACTGGATGGTCCCCGGCAAGATGGTGCCGGGCATGGGCGGTGCGATGGACCTCGTCACCGGCGCGCGCAAGGTCATCGTCGCGATGGAGCACTGCACGAAGGAGGGCGAGCCGCGCATCCTCGACCGCTGCACGCTGCCGCTGACCGCGAAGGGTCGGGTGGCGATGGTCGTTACGGAACTCGCGGTGTTCCGCATTACGCACGGCGAATTCGTACTGATCGAGCACGCGCCGGGTGTCTCGGTGGAGGACGTCAGGGCAAGGACGAAGGCGCGCTTCGCGGTTTCGGACGAGCTGAAGGCGATAAATCTCGGCTGATGCGTGCGGGGTCACCCTGCGCCCCCGCCGATTCACGGAGGTCCGGACTGTTGGGGCGGGGACCGCTCGGTGGCGGCGGGTGGAGCGCTCGAAGAAGCCGGCTTCTCGAACGTAGCCACTGTCTTGTATGGCTGCGAGGGCGATGTCGGACCTAAGCTTCGACGCGGTGAAGTGAACGGTTGGTGTTTCGACGGTTTGCCGTCGATCGTCAGCGCATGTGGAAAATGCGGCCCCTAGGTCCGGCTCCTTCAAAGCGCCGACCAGGATTTGAGGGCCATGACGACCGCGATGATCCCGGCCGTGATGCCGAATCCCTGCTGTAGCGAAGGGCCGGAGATCAGGGGGGCCACCCTGCGCCCCAGGATCATGCCGAGAACCGCTCCTGCGACAAAGGGCAGGGCGGTCGCCAGGGGCGCGGGCCGTCCCTGCAGGATGCCCCCGACGAAGGTGAGCGAGCTGGTGAGCGCGATCGCCATCAACGAGGTCGCGACTGCAGAATGTATCGACAGCGGCAATGTGGCACGGATCGCGGGAACGATTATGAATCCCCCGCCAACCCCCAGCAGCCCCGAGAGAAAACCGGTTACAGCGCCAATCAGGGACACGGTGATGGCAACCGGGCGAGTCCAGATCAGCCGCCCGGTCGTTGCGTGCACACGGCCGACTCTGCCGATGGAAGATCGGCCTTCACCCGCCACTGCCGAGCGCACCACGGTGGCGTCGTCCTTCGACACGGTCGCGGTGTAGAACATGCGCGCAGCGACCGCGACAAGCACCAGAGCGAAGATCAGTGTCAGGTTCGTCTGTGACATGCGATCCGCGACCCCGATACCCAGTGGTGCGAACAGGGCGCCGATCGCCGCCATCAACGAGGCTGCGCGATAGCGCACGTAACTGCGCTTCCATGCCATCGCCGTCCCGACCCCCGCCGATATTGCAACGGCCAGCAATGAAACGGTCGCAGCCTGGGTGATCGAATAATCGAGTCCCGCCATCAGCAGCGGCACGGCGAAAATCGAGCCGCCCGCACCCGTCAGCCCCAGCACCAAACCGACGATCAGCCCGATCCCCACGCTCATTGAGGAACCGTGCGATCGGGAACACGGGAAAGTATCGGATGGCGCAAGCGGGATACCTCGTGGATGACAAGTGCGGAGTCGTATACCCCGAATATACGTGCCAGGCAGCCACGATTGTCGCGCTTCGATCCCTCACTGCAAGGGCGGGGCGGCATAGCGCGCGCGAATTCGCATGAGATCCGCCCCGTAATGGCGATAGCCGATGGCGAAGGTGACCGAGGCGGACAGGGCGACGAGCGGTATCAGTTGCATCGCAGAGAGCAGACCGATGCGATCGGCGAGCATCCCCGTGACGAAAGGGCCCGGCGCCAGTCCCAGCAGATTGTTCGCCAGCGTCAGCGTGGCGAAAGCCGTTGCATGGATTGACGTGTGGGTCAGGTTGGCGACCATTGCACCTGCGGGACCCGTGGTCCCAGCGACGAAGAACATGCCCAAGCCTATGACCGCGAACTGGAGCGGGCCCGCCGGCAGCAGGAAGCCCGCAACCAGCAGGACGCAGGAGGTGATCGAATAGACGATTGCGATCAGCCATTTGCGCACGGCGTGATCGCGGCTGAGGCGGTCGGTGATGATGCCGCAACTGGTCATGCCGACCGCACCGATGAGGACGAAGGCCGCGGCCGCGAGACCTGCCTTGTCAGGCGGCAGCCCGTAGTAGCGATTGGCGTAGCTCGGCAGCCACGCGATCATCGACGCCATGGTGAAGAGCTGCAGGCCGCTGCCGACATAGGCGCAGACGACCGAGACCGACGAAAACAGAGCGGAGAACAGGCTGCGCAACGACGGAGGGGCGCACAGCCCTGCGGCTCCGGTCTTGCCTGCGGCGGAACGCCCGGTTTTTCCCGCGGACAAGCGGGTTTCCGTGACGATCACGCCATAAAGGATGACGAGGCTGAGTCCGAACAAGGCCATGGCGCCGAAGGCCCAGCGCCAACCCAGCTGCGTCGATACCACGCCGCCGAGCGCCATGCCCAGGACCGAGCCGACCGCGCCGCCTGCCATGAAGGCTCCGGTCAGAGAGGAGCGCAAGTGCGGCGGGAAGACGCTCAGGATCAGGGCGATGCCCACGCTGCCGTAGGCCGCTTCGCCGACTCCGACGAAAAAGCGCGCGGCGAACATCTGGCCGTACCCCTCAGCCAGCGCACAGGCCATCGTGGCAACGCTCCACAGGCCCGCCATCAGGACGATGCTGCGAACCCGCCCCCAGCGGTCGGCCAGTACCGACAGGGGGAAGCTCAGAAGCCCGACGAGCAGGGCGACGATGCTGTTCAAGGATCCGAGTTGCGTGTCGGACAAGCCCCATTCGGCCTTGAGAACAGGAAATACGGCATTCAACACCTGCCGCGACATGTAGTCGGAAATCAAAAGGCCAAAAGTCAGTGCGAAAACAATCCACGCGAAAGAACGCGACACGGTCTGCGTGTATGGAATGTTCGCGCTCGCGTCAGCGACGTGCGTTGCCACGGTTGTCCCCTCCGGATTTGCCTGGTCGGCCGGGCTCCACACAGGGGGAACCGGCCTCCGGCTTCCTTATAGTTGAAGGTGCGGAGGGGGGATGACGACGCATCCGTCTCCGCGGTAACGGGGTGTCCGGTTGGGGCGTTCGCCCGCCACGTTTCGTCCCGAGACTGAGAGATATCCTACGGCGGTACGCGGCGGGATGCACCCCTCGGTGGTGGGGGGGTATCCCACCCCGCCGGGGCGGGTGGGTGCGGATCAGGCAGATGTGGCAGGCGCCACGTTCATGCGCACGTAGATGGTGCCGACGTCCGGAAAAACGACGCGCGGGCCGGTGCGGCGGACCGGGGCGGAGCCCGAGCCGCATCCGCCGGAGCTGCAGCTGGGCGAGCTGGCGGCCGAGCTACAGGAGCCCGGCCCGCAGCCACCGGTCGGGGCGGGGGCGGAGCCATCGTCCCCGTCATCGACGAAGGGGACGACCTCGACCTCGTAGCCCTTGGCCTTGTACTTCGCGACCAGCTCCGAAAGCCGCGGCTCGCCGATCTGCATCATGCGCATGTAGCCGGCGCGCTCGAGCCGTTCGTGCAGCGCGTCGATTTCGTCCGGGCGATCGGTCCGCATCAGGCTGAGGGGGATGACCTTCTTCGTCGTCATGGCGGTGTCTCCTTCGTCTATGAATTGCTTTTTTGTGCGACCACGTTAAGCACTTTGGCGAAGGTGTAATTGACCTGCCGGGGCGTTGCCTTGACGTTTCGTACCAACGGCGACGGGGCGCCGAATGCGAGCTGCGACCAGTGCCGCGAACGGTAAGGCGATCACTGCTCCCCACCCGTGCGGTGGGGGGAGGCATGAGACAGAAGGTCAAAAAATTGGCTCGCGCGGTCAATCGACCGTCCATTCCCGAAGCGCCTAATCGATTCCGCCAAGCGACGTGTGGATGACCTTTGCGTTCTCCGGTTGCCTCACTCCATTAACGGACATCAGGTGCTTTCGTATGAATACTCAAACCATGACGGTGGACGAGCCCAGGGTCGTCGGCGGAATGCAGAAGACCCGGCCGATCGAGGAGATCAAGAGTGTCGTGATCCGTTTCGTCGGCGATTCGGGCGACGGGATGCAACTCACCGGCAACGAATTCTCAAAATCGGTCGCCCGCGCCGGCCACGATTTCGCGACGCACCCGGACTACCCGTCCGAAATCCGCGCCCCGACCGGCACGCTATTCGGCGTCTCCGGTTACCAGATCCAGTTCTCGTCGGGACAGGTATTCACCTCCGGGGACGCGCCCGACGTGCTTGTCGCGATGAACCCCGCAGCGCTGAAAACCAATCTGCCGGACCTGAGGCACGGCGGGATGATCATCGCCAACGCCGGTGCCTTCAACAAGGCCAACCTGCAGAAGGCGGGATACCAGAGCAATCCGCTCGACGACGGCACGCTGACCGATTTCCGTCTCTACACGATCGACATCTCCGATCTGACGACGCAGGCGCTCAAGGACAGCGGGATCGCGAAGAAGGAGATCGGCCGCTGCAAGAACTATTACGCGCTCGGGCTGATGCTCTATCTGTACAGCCGGCCGATCGAGGACGAAGAACAGAACATCCGCGCGAAGTTCGCGAAGAAGCCGGAGATCGCCGAGGCGAACGTCATCGCGCTGCGCGCGGGCTACGCCTACGCCGAATCGACCGAGATGTTCGTCAGCACCTACCACGTGCGCGCGGCCGACATCAAGCCGGGCCGCTATCGCAGCATCACCGGCAACCACGCGGCGGCGCTCGGTTTCGCGGCTGCGTCGGAACTCGCGAAGGTGCCGCTCTTCCTCGGCTCCTACCCGATCACGCCGGCGACCGACATCCTGCAGGAGTTGTCGGCGCTGAAGCACTTCAACATCACGACCTTCCAGGCCGAGGACGAGATCGCCGGCATTTGCTCGGCGATCGGCGCCGCCTACGGCGGCGTGCTGGGGCTGACGACGACGTCCGGTCCCGGCATGGCGCTGAAGACCGAGGCGCAGGGCCTTGCGGTGATGCTCGAACTGCCGCTCGTGATCACCAACGTGCAGCGCGGCGGCCCCTCGACCGGCCTCCCGACCAAGGTCGAGCAGTCCGATCTGCTGCAGGCCGTCTATGGCCGTAACGGCGAGTGCCCGATCCCGGTGATCGCCTCCCGTTCGCCGGCCGACTGTTTCGACTGTGCGATCGAAGCCTTCCGCATCGCGGTGAAGTACATGACGCCGGTGATCTTCCTTTCCGACGGTGGCATCGGCAATGCGGCCGAGCCGTGGCGAATTCCGGATCCGGCCACGCTGCCGCCGCTGGAGGTCAAATTCCGCACCGACCCGGAAGGATTCCAGCCCTATGCCCGCGACGAGCACCTCGCGCGTGCCTGGGTGCGGCCCGGTACGCCCGGTATGGAGCACCGCGTCGGCGGCCTGGAGAAGCACTACCTCACCGGCAACATCTCGCACGACCCGATCAATCACGAGCGCATGGTCAAAATCCGCGCGGCGAAGGTCGCCGGCATCGCGAAGGACATCCCGCCGCTGCAGATCGAAGGCCCGCAAGGCGGCGACCTGCTGATCGTCGGCTGGGGCAGCACCTACGGCTCGATCGTGCAGGCGCGCGAGCAGGCCGAGGCCGCCGGCAAGTCGGTCGCCCACGTCCATCTGCGCCACCTCAACCCGCTGCCGGCCGACCTGGGCGAGATCCTCGCCCGCTACAAGACCGTGCTCGTTCCCGAACTCAACCTCGGGCAGCTCTCCAAGTTGCTGCGCGAACGCTACCTGCGCGACGTGACCCTCATGTCCAAGGTGCAGGGAAAGATGTTCAAGGTGTCCGAAATCTACGACCGAATCCTGGAACTGTGCTGAGGAACCGACCATGAATCAGATGACTGAGATGAAACAACCCCCACGCTCACTTTGTTCGCTGCCCCCCGAGGGGGCGCTCAGTGGCTTCGGGCGGCCGGGCGCCACTGAAATCAAGCCGCTGACGCGAAAGGACTTCGAGTCGGACCAGGATGTGCGCTGGTGCCCCGGCTGCGGCGACTACGCCTTGCTGGCCCAGGTCCAGAAGCTCCTCCCGACGCTCGGCATTCCGCGCGAGCAATTCGCCTTCATCTCCGGCATCGGCTGTTCGAGCCGGTTTCCGTACTACATGGAAACCTACGGCATGCACAGCATCCACGGCCGTGCGCCGGCCATCGCGAGCGGCTTGAAGCTCGCGCGGCCCGAGCTGTCGGTGTGGGTCGTGTCCGGCGACGGCGATTCGCTCGCGATTGGCGGCAATCACTTCATCCACGCGATGCGGCGCAATATCGGCCTCAAGATCATCCTGCTCAACAACCGCATCTACGGCCTCACCAAGGGCCAGTACTCGCCGACCTCGGAGTTCGGCAAGAAGACCAAGACCACACCGCTCGGCAGCATCGACCGTCCCTTCAGCCCCGTGTCGGTCGCGTTGGGTGCCGGTGCGACCTTCGTTGCGCGCACCGTCGATAGCGATCACCCGCATCTGCTCGACACCCTGAAACGCGCCGCGGAACACCCCGGCACGGCCTTCGTCGAGGTCCTCCAGAACTGCATCGTCTTCAACGACGGTGCCTACAACGCGCTGGCCGACCGGGAGACACGGGACGACGCGCGCCTCCTGCTCCAGCACGGCCAGCCGATGCGTTTCGGCAAGGACGGCAACCGGGGCATCCGCATGCGCGGCTTCGAGCCCGAAGTCGTAACGGTCGGCGAAGGTGGCGTCACGGAAGCCGATCTGGTGGTGCACGACGAATCGGCCGCGAACGGCGGGCTGGCGTTTTTCCTGTCGCAGTTCGCGGCGCCGCTACCCGTACCGCTGGGAGTCTTCCGCGCGGTCGAGGCTCCGGTCTATGAGCAGCTCAGCACCGGCCTTGCGGACGATGCGCGCGCGAAAAGAGGCCAGGGAACGCTCGAAAAACTCTTCAACAGCGGGGATACCTGGACCATCGGCTAAAGCGGACAACGAAAAATAATCGGCTCTACAAAGGCGCGTTCCTGGTCAGCGTCTTCTTGACGGTGGTGTTCGGTTTCCTGCACTGGATACCGCTCGCCAAAGAAGACGCAACCGCATTCAAATGAGTTCTGGAGATTATCGATGAAAGTATTGAAGCGACTGCTTGTCCTGAATGTTCTTGCGGCCGTTGTTCTCGGCCCCCTATCCGGCAGTGCTCTGGCGGCACCCCTGAAACCCGACGAGCAGATCAAGTTCCGCAAGGCGGGCTACGGGTTCATGGCGTGGAACATGCGCAAGATCAAGGGCAACCTCGAAGGCACGTATAGCAATGACGAGGTGGCCAAGGCAGCGGCGGCGGTCGCGGCGGTTTCCAATTCGGGCCTGGGCGCGCTCTTCGGGCCCGGTACCGACCAGGACATCGGCGACTTGAAGACCCGGGTCAAACCGGAATTCTTCCAGCAAGCGGACAAGGTCAGGGAATTGGCACAGGCACTCAACAAGGAAGCCAACGAGTTGGCGAAGATCGCCACGACGGGGGACGTCACCGCGGTGAAGGCCCAGTTCGGCAAGACCAGCGACGCCTGCCAGGCCTGCCACGACCGGTTCCGCAAGGAGTAGGGCGGAGCCGCGCGGCGCCTGCAGCTCCGGGCGCCGCAGCCTTGCTGGAGCGACTGAAGTAGGTGGTGGTGGTGGATTTCTACCGCCAGTGATCCCAAAGGGTGTCCCATCCGGCGTGAGCGTGGAACGACTCAGGCTGGAACGCGACCATCGTCGCCGAATCCTGCGCAGTCATGTCGCCCGCGACGGGGACAGCAATCACGCCGGCAATTGCGCCAGCGGCCAGCAGGCAGGCGGCGATTGCCATCGACCGGAAGAATCTACGCGAGTTATCGAACCGTGGCTGCATGATCGTCTCCGTCTGACCCCATATCCGCGTCTGTGATCGTGCGCGGTTAGTGTGAGATTAGGCCGACGGACGGGAAGCCGCCCCCCCTCCGGAAGGGTAGGGAGATCGAAGGGGAGGGAGATCGTCGCCTTCACCGACGGATGCGTTATCTTCTCCGTTTCATCCAAGGGGGGCGTCGCTCAAGAATGGCCAATTCAAATTTCTTCCGACCTGTTGCGCTCGAACACGCCAGCCGGCTCGTCAATCACGGCCCCACCGTCCTGGTGACGTCCTCCGACGGCACGAGGCGCAACGTCATGGCCGCCGCATGGTCGATGCCCGTGGAGTTCACGCCTCCTCGCATCGCCATCGTGATCGACAAGCGCACCTACACGCGCGAACTCATCGCCGCGAGCGGCGCATTCGCCATCTGCATCCCCGGCGCGGAACTCGTGGATTTGACCTATGCGGTGGGGAGCGCAAGCGGCCGCGACCTCGACAAATTCGCCCGCTACAACATCGAGGCCACGCCCGGACCAAAACTCGGCATGCCCCTGATCGAGGCCGGATGCGCCGCCTGGCTCGAATGCCGCCTGATCCCGGAACCCCACACCGAAGACGCCTACGACACCTGCTTCGGCGAAGTTCTCGCCGCCGCCGCCGATGAGCGCGTGTTCGCCAACGGGCGCTGGGCTTTGACTGACGAGAATGCCGCGCTGCATACGATCCACCATTTGGGTGGCGGGAATTTCGTGCGTGCCAGCAATGCGATTCAGGCTCGTCCGTTGTAGGAAACGGCCCTGGATCTTGACCGCAGTTGATGGGGTTGGGCGGATGTGCCGTCGGCCATGAGTTGCTGCTGGTCCATTTGACGAACCTGTCAGTCGAATGTCCGGTTCGCTCTGATGCCTGCCGGATGGCCTATCCGTGCAACTCGGCCAGACCGGCCGCTCGAGCATTTCCAGACCAGACATTCGCCGGTAGAACCCATGCCGCGGAAGCGGCCGTTGGGTGCGCTCGAGACGATTTAGTCCCTTGAGCGGCAGGTTCGAAGGCGGAACGGTCGGCGAGCTCCGGATCGTGTCGGGCAGCCCGCGGCCACAATCAGCCATTCACTCGCGCTTCGGGCTGACATTCGAGTGACTGCTTCGGTCGGGACACAGACGGACAAACGCCCAAGAACGTCGGACGGCGAACATCGCGGTTAGCGAAATTCCACGGTATTGCCCCCGAAATCATTGCGATCGGCATCAGTTTCCATTGCTGACACCGCAGGAACATTCAGCCCGCATTCAGTTCGCTCCGTTCAGGATAGCGCCACGGTCACTTGAAAGGCCACGGTCCCAACGAACAGGAGAAACCACGATGCGCACCCCTACAGTCATCGCCACCGTCACCCTCGGCGCGAGTTTGCTCGCCGGAGCAGTCGTCGCATCAGCCTTCGCCGGCAATTCGACCGGCGCGGGCGGTGCCCAGTGGCTGACGCCACACGAAGTCCAACTCAAGGTCGAAGCCCTGGGCTACCGCGATCTCACAAAACTGGAGCGCAAGAACGACAAGTACGAGATCAAGGCCACGAACGCGGACGCCCGCTTCGTAAAGATCGACGTCGATCCCGTCACGGGGGCCGTCCTCAAGGCCGAAGTGAAGGGTGACAAGGACACCAACGCCAAGCCGACCAGGGGATTGACCCTGCACCAGGCGCAAGTGAAGGTCGAAGCGATAGGGTATCGCGACCTCAAGGAGATCGAGCGCGACGATGACAAGTTCGAGGTGACGGCCATCGATCGGGACGGACGATTGGTGGAACTGGACCTCGCCCCCTTCACCGGCGAGGTCATCAAGACCGAGGTCAAGCGCAATAACTGAGCTTCTGCCCGAGGGGGCGCCGCCCACGCCGGCGCCACTGCCGTCATCCTGTCTGTAGAGGGTTTCCGATGGTCTTCATCCTCTCCTCGTTCATAGCACTTCTCACCGTCGCTTGGGGTCTCGCCGCGAATGTCGACAGCGGCGGCGGCGGCGCGTCGCTACTGTGGCTGATCCGCGAACAGGCGCTCTATCTCAGCGGCGTGCTGGGCATAGGCCTGATGTCGCTGGCGATGGTGCTGGCTACCCGGCCCGCGGTGCTCGAGCGCCCGCTCGGCGGAATGGACCGCATCTTTCGCCTGCACAAGTGGGCGGGCATCCTCGCCGCCGTGTTCGCGGCGCTGCACTGGCTCATCGAGATGTCCGACGACCTGCTCGAATCCATCTTTGGCGAGGCCGGTCAGGTTCCCAAGGCGCACTTTGGCGCCATACTCGAAAAGCTGCGCGACGCCGGCGAGGAGTTGGGCGAATTCGCGATCTACTTCGTTCTGGGAATGATCGTACTGAGCCTGTGGAAGCGCTTTCCTTACAAGTTCTGGCGCCATCTCCATCGCGCAATGCCGGTGCTGTACCTGCTGCTCGCGTTCCACGCCGCTGTGCTCGCACCACAGGAATACTGGAGCAATGCGGTCGGATGGTTGATGGCCGCCCTGCTCGCGGCCGGCACCGCGGCCTCGATCCTGGCGCTGACCGGACGTATCGGCAGGGATCGGCGTGCGGCGGGCGTGGTTGCGTCCATCTCGTCCCCGGCTCCCGACATCACCGAGGTGACCTGTCGTCTCGACGCCGGATGGAAGGGGCATCGTGCGGGCCAGTTCGCTTTCATCGGGTTCGACCGCATGGAGGGAGCGCATCCCTTCACTATTGCCAGCGCCGACCGCGGCGACCAGACCGTGACCTTCCAGATCAAGGCGCTGGGCGACTTCACGCGTCGCTTGGCGACACGCATCGCCGTCGGCCAGCCAGTCACCGTCGAAGGACCCTACGGACGTTTCCTGCTCGAGCGGCATGATCGGAACGCGCGTCAGATCTGGATCGCGGGCGGGATCGGCATCACGCCCTTCCTGTCATGGCTGGATGCGCTACAGGCTGACCCCGACTCGGCACCGCAAGTCGAACTTCATTACAGCACGCGCAACGCCTCGCGCGATCCTTTCGTCGAGCGGCTGCAGCGACTGTGCGGGAGACTTCCGATGGTTCAGCTTCATATCCACGATACGTCGGCCGGGGCGCCCCTGACATCGGAGCAGTTGGCCGCGTCACAGCCGAATGAGGGGCGCACCGAAGTGTGGTTCTGCGGACCGCGACTATTTGGCGATCAACTGGCGGCTGGGCTGACTTCGATCTGGGGCCGGCGTCTGAGATTTCGTCGTGAGGCCTTCGAGATGCGATAACGGTTAAGGATGGGCGATCAAACCTTCCGATCAATGATTGTTATCCTATTCAGGGGAGCAATATGAGCAACGAAAACTCCCGCACCGAAGTGCAAAAGCTAAAGACTCTGCTTCAATATCAGGACAAAGCAGTCGTGAGCCGAATGCTCGTAAAGAATTCCGCGGGCAATGTGACGCTGTTTGCCTTTGACGGAAATGAGGGTCTTAGTGAACATACGGCTCCCTTCGATGCACTCGTTATCGGCATCGAAGGCCACGCGGAAATTCCCGTCGGCGGCGTCGCTCATTCGGTCGGCGAAGGCGATGCACTGCTCATGCCCGCTGGCGTGCCTCACGCAATCCATCCGATCGGCGGGTTCAAGATGTTGTTAATCATGATTCGAGGCGAATCAGAATAGGCCCTGTGAATCGCGCCGAATTCGCCATACAAAGAGCGAGCGCTCGTCACTGTAACCTGCCCTTGGAGCATTGAAGGCACGGATGACCGCTCAGGGTCGGCTGCCGCCCGCAGGGCGTGGCTCTTGAGTGACCGGTTCCAAGTTCAAGCTGCCCGTGACGCCGCGACATGAAGAACTTCCATCGGAGAGTCAGGACCAGTCAGAAAGCTGTCGTCCAGTCTCTTCAAAGCTCCGTCCGCGCCCGACCCCAAGCCGTCATCCGGATTTCCCTGAAGCTGCCGTTCGGGCATGCTGGGCTTCCGTTAGTTTCGCTACCACGAAGCTGCCGTTCGTGATCTGACGCACCCGGCCATGAAGAGACGTTCGGGCGCGCAGCCCATACGGTACACGAGCGCCAGCTGCAGGATCTTGAAGCTGTCGCTCGAATCTATGACCCCGTCGGCTACTCCTCCTATGGCGGTCGGCTACTCCTCCTATGGCGCTTGGTCACCGACGATCAACGAACGGCCGGCGCCGTCTACCGTCGTCCAACGCGATAGATTACGGCCTTGCATAACTCGATGTGACGTGTCTTGCGCAGTTCTCTCGCCATGGACTTGGCCACCGTCGCTATAGCCCGCGCCCTTGTAGTTCTCCAGAGACGATATGCGTCGCGCGCGTTTAGTTGGAGCTTGACCGGTGCCGACGCGGGCTACCCTCATAGGGGCTAATTGTTGCCTCGTGACGGAAATTTTCTGCACTTGCTCAGACGCCGGTAGAGCGTTGCGCGACTGATGCCCAGGATTTCAGCCGCAAGGCGGACGTTGCCGCTTGTTTCCTGCAGCGCCCGGTGGATCGCGTCCTTCTCCAGTAACGGCAACACGCCTTCCTTACTAGCAGTCGAGTCGAACTGGCTCCGCTGACCGAATATGACCTCTGCGGGGAAGTGTTCCGGTCGAAGCGATTCGCCAGCCGCCGCCATCGCGTCCGCATAGCAGAGCGCATGCTTCAACTCGCGAGTATTACCGGGCCAATCGTACCGTAGCAGAGCGTCAAGGGCGGTCGGCGACAGTTGGCGTGTTCCGTTGCCCATTTCCGATAGCAGAGCACTAATCAAGCGAGGCAGATCTTCGCGCGACCGCAGGGGCGCAAGCGTAAGCGCAAAGCCGTTGATGCGGTAATAGAGATCGGCGCGGAAACGGTTCCCGCGTATTGCACCTGGAATATCCTGGTGCGTGGCGCAGACGAGCTGGAAGTTGATCCTGCGGCTTGTCGTGCCGCCTAGGCGGGTGACTTCGCGCGTTTCCAGCACGCGCAGCAGTCGGGCCTGGAGGTGCAGCGGCATGTCCCCGATCTCGTCGAGGAACAGGGTACCGCCGTCTGCCTGTTCGATCTTCCCGGGCATGCCGCCGCGGCGGGCGCCCGTGTAGGCTCCTTCGACGTGGCCGAAGAGTTCGCTTTCGATCAGGCTCTCTGGAATCGCCGCACAGTTGAGCGCCACCAATGTTCCAGCGGCGTTCCGGCTGCGGACGTGCAGGCTATGCGCGACCACTTCCTTGCCGGAGCCGGTATCCCCAAGCACCAATACCGGCAGGCCGTTCGCAAGTGCCTTCTGGGCCGCCTCGATCTGGTTTGTCAGGCGCGAATCGCCGAATTCCGGCAGCGGATCGGTTTGTCTGGTGTCCTTGGACGACGCGCCGTGTCGGGCCGGGATGACGCCACGCGCCGGTGCTCCGACGCGCGAGGCGAAGAGCCGCACGCCGGAATTTATCAACAACGCTACGGCGTGCCGCGAGCGTGCGAGCGTATCGACGCAGTCCCGGAAGCGCCCCGCAAAGAGGTCTTCGAAATACATCGGCGTGCGCGCGCCATCGGCTCCGATGAAGTCGCGTACCGCCCCGTTCATGGCCAGGACTTCGCCATCGGGTCCGAACGCAATCAACATGTCAAGTCCGCCTGCAGATTGCCCGGCCTGCCAGCTGAGCGAAAGCGTGAGGTGGGCCGGCAATTCGCGGAAGAGTTCCCCCTCAATGGATTGGGCGCACTGACTGACGAGCGCAAGTGCCCCCGGGTCGGCAAACGGCGACTCGCCAGTGATGTCGACGACGCCGGCCAACTGGCCGTCGGGGGCGATGATGGGCGCAGCGGCGCAGTGAAAGATGTTGGTGGCGGAGAAGAAATGCTCTGGACCGAAGACCCGGATCGCACGCCGCTCGCTGATCGCACAGGACATTGCCGAGGTGCCGATCATGTTTTCGGATAGATCCACTCCCTCGCGGAACGCCATTTTCATCGGATCCGGCCGACCGTCGATCGATCCGCCCACCGCGAGCGCGTAGCCGTTGTTGTTGGTCAAAAGTACAGCGTAGCCTGCACCCGAAACGGCCTTGGCGAGGTTGTCCAACGGCGTCCGCGCTGCGCTCAGGAGCGCGTGGTTGGCATCGCGCAGTCCCCGCAGTTGTGCTCGACCGACCGGCTCGAAATCGACCGGATCGAAGGTCGAGCGGTCGGCGGCAGCGCAGCGCACCCACGAGCGCACGATCGCCTCGTCGATGAGGTTGCGGGGAACGTGCCCCTGGTCGAAATACGCCCGCCGCGCAGCGACAGCATTCTGCAGCGCCGGATGGAATGCAGTCTTCGTCATGGGCAGTCTCACAGCACGAACGATCCGCCCCGGGAAAGCGGCGGATACGCTCCACACTATCACCAAAGCCATGTTTATACGCGCATAAACGACGCTTCGGAATAGCCCGCTCGCTCGTGCTGTCCCCCGCTCTAGAAGGGGTATTGAATGCCCTGATCCATCACGCTCACCCACTGCGTCTGGCTGAATTCCTCGAAGCTGGCCGGACCGCCAAAGCGACTACCGTTGCCCGAGGCGCCCATGCCACCGAAAGGCACCTGAAACTCGTTGTTAACGGTCTGGTCGTTGATGTGCACCATGCCCGCGTTCAGGTGGGTAGCCATCCGCTGTGCGCGAGATATCGACGCACTGTGGATTGCCACCGCAAGGCCATAGTCGGAGCCATTGACCAGTGCGACGGCCTCGTCGTCGCTGTCGAATACCGTGATCGGCGCAACCGGACCAAAGATCTCCTCCGTATAGGCCGGCATGTCGGGCGTGACCCCGGCAAGCACCGTCGCGGGGAAAAAGCGGCCATCGCGCTTGCCGCCGGCGAGTACGCGAGCGCCCAGCGCAGCCGAACGTTCGACCACCTCCGCGACCTTTGCCGCCTGACGGTCGTTAATCAAGGGGCCGAGGTGCACCGGGCCGGTAGCGGGATTACCAACGACGAGCTTCGCCGCGCGTACGGCTAGAAGTTCCGCGTAGCGATCGGCGACCTTGCGATGCACGAGGTGGCGACCGGCCTGCATGCAGATCTGGCCCTGATGCAGGAATGCGCCCCAGGCTGCGCAGGAGCTTGCCGACTCGAGGTCGGCGTCGTCGAGGATCACCATCGCGTTGTTGCCGCCCAGTTCGAGCGCGACCTTTTTCAGCATGCGTCCGCAGGTCTCGCCAATCAGCCGGCCGACTGCGGTCGAGCCGGTGAAGGAAATCATTTTCACCCGCGGGTGGCGGACAAGCGCGTCGCCGGTCACTGGACCGCCCGGTAGCACGTGGAACACGCCCTTCGGCAGACCTGCGTCCTCGAAGACTTCGGCGAGGAGCAGACCACCGCAGATCGCGCTCTGCAGGTCCGGCTTGAGGATGACCGCATTGCCCATCGCGAGCGCGGGCAAGACCGAACGCAGGCCGAGCAGGATCGGGAAGTTCCACGGCGCGATCACGCCGACGACGCCGATCGGTAAGCGCTGCCAGTAATTGCGCCGCCCTGGCATGCTCGACGGGAAGATTTCGCCGATCGGCTGCATCGGCATGGCCGCGGCCATGTGCGCCTGCTCGATCGTGGCGTTGAGCTCCCATTCGGCCTTGGGAGGGATCGAGCCGCATTCGCGGATGTTCCAGTGGTTTATCTCGGCGGCGCGCTCCTGCAGTAGTTGCGCGACTTTGCGCAGCACTGCAGCGCGGCGGTCGAAGGGCAAAGCGGCCCAGGCGGGCTGGGCTTCGGCAGCGAGGCGTGCGGCGGCATCGACGTCTTCGATGCTGGCGGTGGAGAGCAGAGCAAGCTGGTCACCGGTGGCAGGTTCGATAACCGGCACAGTGTCGCCACGGCCGGGGGTCCATTCGCCGACGAAGATGCGTTGATGCCAGCGGGTGGTATTTCTGTCGTTCATGTGTCGGGGATCCTTGTCTTGTCAGGCGTGGGTGGTCGGGAAGATCACGTAGCGCAGGTGTATCTGCAGGCCGTAGCTCGGATCCTGTTTGCGCTTGAGGCCGAGGAACTCGTCGTTCTCGTATGCACGGGGAAATCGCCTCATGGTGTTGTCCTTTTCAATGTGGAGCCGACTGCAAGGCGGCCCCTTGGGACATATGGCAAGGAACATTCCAGCACTGGAGTGCCGCACCACGAAGACCTTCTCTTCTTTAAAAACAGTATCTTGCAATACGTCAAGGCAAACCATGTGATGTCGCATCTGTCGCAAAGCGGGATTCTCCGTCTCAATCTGAGATCGAGGAGGCCGCGGGCAACAGATCGGTGGCTGGTTGGCCGGAATCCTGCATGGCGCTAAGATCGGGCCATGTCTGTACGAAGGGTGGTTCCATGACCGCCAGTTCCCCCCGATGGTTGATCGCGGTAGTTGCATTCGACCGCGTCATCCCCTTCCATCTGTCCGTCCCGTGCATCGTGTTCGGAGACGCTGTGCCGGTTGGGGGCCCGTTTGATATTGTCGTCTGCGCCGGAGAGCCGGGGACGCTGCTCACCACCGCCGGATTCGGACTGACCCGGTTAGCGCCTCTGAGCGTCCTGAAAAAGGCCGACGCCGTCGTAGTGCCGGGGTGGCGCGACGTTGCCGAACGGCCACCTGAGCGCCTGCTCAACGCGTTGCGTGAGGCGCATGCGCGGGGGGCGCAGATCGTCGGGCTGTGCCTGGGTGCGCATGTCCTTGCGGAAGCGGGGCTGCTTGACGGCCGACGCGCGACGACGCATTGGGAGCATGCACAAGCGATGGCCGAGCAATTTCCTCAGGTCGAGGTGGACCCCAATGTGCTCTATGTGGAGGACGGTAACGTGCTGACCTCTGCCGGGACCGCGGCAAGCCTCGATGCATGCCTTCATATCTTGCGGCAGCGGCTCGGCGCGGCGGAAGCCAATCATGTGGCTCGGCGACTGGTTGTGTCCCCGCACCGTGAGGGCGGCCAGGCCCAGTTTATCGAGCAGCCGCTCCCCAAGACGGCCGGCGGCACCCGTCTGGCACGCCTGATCGACTCGGTGCGAATGCAACTTGGAGAATCGCACAGCCTCGACAGCCTTGCCGCGCAAGCCAAGATGAGCCGCCGCACCTTTACCCGGCACTTCAAGGCGCTGACAGGCACCACCGTACAAAACTGGCTCCTGTCCGAACGGCTGGCGCTCGCACAGCGACTGCTTGAGCAAACCGATCAGTCCATCGAGCGCATTGCCGTCCTGGCCGGATTCGGATCGGTTGTCTCCCTGCGCCACCACTTCCGCCACGCGTTCGGTGTTGCACCAAGCGCGTGGCGGCAGAGTTTTAGTGCCCGGCCCGAGACGCGCGGCTAGGCCCCCTCCCGTCTGCGAGGAGGCTTGCGCCCGACCGTCAGCGCAAAGCGATTCCTTTGGCCCGATACTGGCGATTTGTGTCCTTCGGGCCACTCGTTCCACCTCTTCCTTGCGCAAACAATACGCACACGTCTGACTCGACGGGCACCTTCCTCCAAGCCGTGCGGACGGAGCGGAAGTGCCGATCATCGGATTTTCCCGATTGATTGCATGCCCCGACAGAAGATGCCGACCCAACATCAATCGTGCTCAAAGGAACAGAGGTGCCCAGATGAAGTTCACACAGATTCGAAACGCCACGATCACCGTCGAATACGCGGGAAAAAAATTCCTCGTCGACCCCATGCTCGCCGAAAAAGGGGCTTTCCCGGGATTCGAAGGTACGGTCAATAGCCACCTTGCCAATCCCACTGTCGGTCTGCCGGTCGCGATCAACGAGATTCTCGACGTTGACGCGGTCATCGTCACCCATACCCATCCGGACCATTGGGACGAGGCCGCGAAGCAACTGCTGCCGAAAGACATGCTGATCTTTGCGCAGCACGACCAGGATGCGCGCGAGATCCGCTCCGCGGGTTTCACCAACGTTCGGGTGCTTCAGGATCGCAATGACTTCGACGGCATCACCATGATCAAGACCGCTGCTCAACATGGCCGTGGCGAAGTTCTCAGTGGGCCGATCGGAGAGATCCTGGGGCAGGTCTGTGGACTCGTGTTCCAGCATCCGCGCGAGAAGACCTTCTACCTTGCCGGCGATACGGTGTGGTACGAGGCGGTCGAAGAAAGCCTGCAGAAGCATGCCCCCGACGTCGTTGTCGTGAACAGCGGTGACGCGCGGGTCTTGCCCGACGAGTCGATCATCATGGGCAAGGAGGACATCTACAAGGTCTTCAAGGCCACGACGGGCGCGACAATCATTGCCAGCCACATGGAATCGGTAAATCACGCCACGCTGTCGAGAAGGGAGTTGCGGGAATTCCTCGACCAGAAGAAGATGGCCCACCGCGTTTTGGTCCCCGAGGACGGCGAGTCCTACAGTTTTTGACTGTTGGTAGAACAGCCGATTGCCTCCATGGGAGGCAATCCGATTTCGAAACGATTAAGGAGTGATAAGGCCATGTCCATCGAGGAAAACAAGGCTTTGGTGTAGCGTTTCTACGATGCCATCGGGCGAAGGGACGTCGATACCGTCAGGGAGTTGTGCCATCCTGACTTTGTCTTCTATACGCAGGTCGACACGCCGCACCCGGGCGCCGACGGTTTCATCAATCCCGAAAAGAAGAACTTCGATGCATTCGAGGAATTCAGAATGCCGATCAAAACCATGCTCGCCGAGGGGAACAAGGTGGCCGCTCACCTGGTGTTTGAAGGCAAACAGACGGGGGAATGTCTTGGCATTCCCCCGTCTGGGAACTTCCTCAGATTTTCGCTGATGATGCTGCTGACGATCGCGGACGGAAAGATCATCGAGAAAAGGGCTCATTACGACCGGCAGGACATCATTCGCCAGTTGAGCGCGCGATCTTAAGGGGCTAATGAGGCATCTACCCCTCGGTCTTCGGCTGCGGGTCCAACCGCCTGTTCGCCGGAAATCGAGGGGAAGTGCATCGCAATCGACGGCAACGGTCAAGCCGGGATGGGCGGGCCCGAATGGGTCCCGCTTCAACTACCGAAGTCATGCGTGCGGCGCACCGTTTGCGAGGGCAGTTCGCCAAACATCCTCTTGTAGTCGGTCGCAAAGTGCGACAGGTGCCAGAATCCCCAGCGTGCAGCGATATCGGCGATCGTGCCGGCCTGCACGCTTGTTCGCTTCAAGGCGCGTCGCACGCCGTTAAGGCGCATTGCACGCAGGAAGCTCACCGGATTGAGGTCGAGTACATCCTGAAAACTGTATTGCAGGGTTCGGCGGGAAACGCCGAGTTGGACGCAAAGATCGGCGACAGTGATGGGCTCGTCGATATGCGCGTTCATGTATTCGCGCGCACGCTCGACGATCGACCGGCGGGTATTGCAGGGCGGCGGCACCCGGGGTTGGGTGTCGGAGGAGGCAGCCGCAATCAGGCTGCCGTAGATCGCGTGCGTGACCGCCTTGCGCATGGCTGCATGGCGGAGCATGTCGGGTGTCGCCCGCAGGTTCACAGTGAGGCTAGTCAGGAAATCGCGCAACGCGGCTGCCTGCTCGGGTGATGTATGAACGGCGTGCCGGTGCCTGAGTTCTGCGCCGAAATCGCAGTGCTCGACTTCCGCTGCATAGGTATTGAGTGCCTGGGCGTCGGTGGTTACGACAATGATGTCCAGGAGCCGGGGGGTACGGAAGTCTAGCTCGTCGCCACTGCGCATCGCGACGACCGAATCCAGGTCAAGGACGTCACCGCAGAACCAGCCGCTACCCTCGACCTCGATCGGGATGCCGAAGGTACAGGAACCTTGCCATGCATCACCCGCCTCGTGGATGGATTGGTCGGTCCGCTCACGGAAGATCTGCACTTGATCGAACCAAAGCTCCTCGACGGAGCCGGTAAACGGCCCGGCGGTCAGCTGGTCGTAGTTTTGATTCCAGCGCCGCAGACACGACGCGAGGTCGTCAACGTCATCGGTACTGCGGGTGATGGCGGTGAAGTGCTCGCCGTCAGTACATGACGCGACGGGGTTCATAGCAAATTTACTCCGCACTGAGACTTGTCGTCCGCCCTACCTCCGGGGTTGTCGCGAGGCGTCGAGGTAGCTTGAGCACACCGAGCTAGGGCATGTTCGCCACGGCTGTATGTCGCCTGACGACCTACCGAAGTGAAAAACCCCCAAGGATGATCCGCTGCGGACTCTGCGCAAAGTTCGCCGGTTCGGACAAGCAAAACACGCCTCGGCGGGAGCCGTTGTCCTTGCGAGCGGGCGTAAAGTATCTCATTTTCGTCTGCCTCTTGACGAATCTTCAGCGTAATTCCGATTCGCCCCTTGGACAAGTAACGAAATGGGGGAAACGCCGCAACACACCGCTGATCGCCACGCCGGCATTTCGGCCCGGGATCGGCCGCCCGGGTCTCCGGAAGTGAGGAATATGAAGACCGAAGTGCAGCGTGTGAGCGTCGGGTTGTCCGGTGAAGCTGCCGTAGCTCTTGGATTGGGGCGACCGGCGGCAACGGGTCGGGTGGCGACCAACAACTCTTTTGAATCATCGCCGGAAAGCCGCCGTACCGGTCCTGTCCGATCACGGTACTAGCGCGTCTAGCTCCGGAAGCATGACCACGCTTTCCTGCGCGGTTGGCTCATTGCGGACGCCAATAAAGACGGCCGGCGTCTTGCCGCGATTAACAGCAACATGCGGGACCTTGGCCGGGATAAATAGGTAGTCACCTGGGTGCGCAAGCGCCCTGTGTTCAAGTCGATCCCCGGTGAACAACTCTACTTCCTCGCCGCTGAGTAAATAGAACGCAGATTCGTGGAACTCATGGAGATGCGCCCGCGTTCGGCCCTCCGGTGGCAGCGTGACCATACCGAGAAAGACAGCCGTGGAGCCAACCGTCTCTGCACTAATCCCTGGTGCGTACACGGACCCTTGTTTGCTCATGTAACTATCTGAGCCACGGACGACGCTACCCACTTTCTTTTCGGCGGTAGTGAGCATACTTAGTCTCCTGGGAAAGCTTACGGGAATGCCGTCTCAACTACCCGCCGCGGCCATCCGCATTCTATTGATCCAAGAGTTTGGCGGCGGGCGGAGCCTCAACGGCCCGACGGTCCAGAAATGTGCGACAAGGATCCCCGT
>NZ_KB899521.1 GCF_000378245.1 Aromatoleum toluclasticum ATCC 700605 | reverse complement strand
ACGGAGATCGCTGCGTCTTGATCCCAAAATGCTGGCCCGGAGCAGGCCTGACGAACTCCATTCGAAGCGCCGATGCCACAGAATCGGGGGCGATTCCCAAGTGCGTCGCCCTCATCCCACCGCTGGCGCCGGCGTCGGTCTCCCGCGCTCGAATTCAATCTCCATAGCGCATCGCCTACGCTGAGCGCTCCCGACCGAAATCCGCGGTTTCCTCCCTGGAGCGTTGTCCAACGCCTGCCATCAGCCTCGACCGATCATCGACGGCTTTCCCGATTGGCAGGCGTCGAACAACGCTAAACCATTGCGGACATCAATCGGCTATCAATTTTTCATCGCTTGCTACGGCTTCGGCCGCCGGGGCGGATATCGGCCGTTATCGGGGCGATGCGAATCCAACAGGCAGATGCTTTACCCAACATTCTGGAGAACATGAAATGCGCAAGCTCGTGATTGCACTCGGATCGGTGATCGCCCTCAATTCGATGGCGGTTTTTGCTGCCGACGAGGATGCCGCAGTGGGATTGCTGCGCAAGAGCAAATGCCTCAATTGCCACGCAGTGGAAAGCAAGAAGGATGGCCCGGCCTATCGCGAGGTCGCAGCCAAGTACCGCGGCAAGGCGGAGGCCGAGGAAAAGCTGGTCAAGCACATCACCGTTCCGAACAAGGTGAAGATCGACGGGCGCGAGGAACCGCACCAGATGGTGAAGAGCAAGGATCCGGAGGAAATCAGGAACCTCGTCAGCTGGATTCTTTCGCTGTAAAGCGCCTTTCGACCATTGAAGGTGTGCCATGAAGAAAACATTGACCCGGATTGGCGGCTGGCTGGCCAGGCGCAATCCATTCGTGCTGATCGGCATTGCCGTCGTCGCGACGCTGGTGGCGGTGGCCGGCGGTTCTGCGGCGATGGAGTACACGATGACGGAGGCGTTCTGCACCTCCTGTCATGAAATGCGCAACAACGTGTACGCGGAATACGGTGGCTCCATCCATGACACGAACCGCACGGGCGTGCGGGCGATCTGTCCGGATTGCCATGTGCCCCGCGAGCCCGTGGACAAGTGGATCCGCAAGGTTCAGGCGGTGGGCGAGCTGTACCAGCATTTCGTCGTGGGCAAGATCGATACCAAGGAGAAATTCCGGGAGCATCGCGCGGACCTCGCCAGGAATGTGTGGACGCGCATGAAGTCGACCGACTCGCGCGAATGCCGCCACTGCCATACGGCGGACAAGATGAGTTCCGATCTGCAGACCGAAACGGCGCAGGCGCGGCATGAAAAGGGGCGCGAAGAAGGCCTCACCTGCATCGACTGCCATTTCGGAATCGCGCACAACGAGCCGAAGGGCATTACGCCGGCCGACATCGTCGTCAAGCAGAAGTTGTAGCAGCGGGGACGCTCTGGCCGATAGCGGGCAGGGCGTCTTTTCATTTCAGGGAGTCAATATGTCAAAAACAAAGAGAATGGTGATGGCCGGGCTCTTCGCGGTGCTCGGCTTCGTCGCGAATGTGCATGCCGCACCGGAGGGCGCCGCCAAGGACAAGGTGCTCAAGGACGACAAGGTCTGCACCCGCTGCCATGACGGCACGGAATCGTACCCGGTCTTCGATATCGGCAAGACGAAGCACGGCACCGTCGCGGACGGCCGCACCGGAAGCTGTATCGCGTGCCACGGCGCGAGCGAGACGCACATCCGGATTCCGGACGGTGCCGACGAGCGCCCGCAGCCGACCGTGACCTTCGGCGCGAAGTCGAAGACGCCCGTTGCCGAACGCAATGCGCAATGCCTGAACTGCCACTCGGGCGCGAAGCGCATGCTGTGGCAGGGCAGCACGCACGAGCAGGAAGACCTCGCCTGTACGTCCTGCCACCAGGTGCATGCCCAGCACGACAAGGTGCGCGACAAGCAGACGCAGCCGGAAAAGTGCTTCACCTGCCACAAGGACAAGCGCAGCGAGATCAACAAGGCCTCGCGCCATCCGATCAAGGAAGGCAAGGTCGCCTGTTCGGACTGCCACAACCCCCACGGTTCCGCCGGGCCGAAGCTGATGGTGCGCGATACGGTGATCGACACCTGCTTCTCGTGTCACGCGGAGAAGCGCGGGCCGTTCCTGTGGAGCCACCAGCCGGTCACCGAGGACTGCGCGATCTGTCATAACCCGCACGGCAGTACCAATCCCCGCCTGCTCAAGCAACAGATGCCCTTCCTGTGCCAGGAGTGCCATGAGCCGGGCTCGCACCAGGGGATCGCGCCGTCGCTGAGCACGAACGCCTCCTTCCTGCCCCAGCCCGATATCGGCGCTGCCCGCCAGTGTGTCAATTGCCACACCAATCTGCATGGTGGCAACAGTCCGCTGAATAGCTCGGTCAATCGTTCGCTGGTCCGCTAAGGGGAAACATCATGAGAACGCAACACATGCACAGCATCCGCCTGAGCGCCGTCGCAGCGGGGATGTTGCTCGCCTTCGGCCCGGCGTCGGCGCAGGAGTTGTCCGCCGAAGAACTGGCGCAGCTGACGCGGCCGGAAAGTTCGGTGAGCGTGGGCGCAGGCTATGTCGGCGGCAGCGGAAGCCGCTTCGGCCTGTACACGGGGCAGGAGGACGGCGACACGAACTTCCTCGGCAACGCCGACATCAACCGGCGCGATGATGCGACCGGAACCTGGCTGCGCCTGAAGGGGCGCAACCTGGGGCTGGACAATCGCGACCTGCGCGTCGAGCACGAGCAGCAGGGAAACTGGTCGTATTTCCTCGAATACGGCGAGATCCAGCGACACGATCCCCTCACCTTCACCACGCCCGTGCGCGGGCTGGGCAGCAGCGAGCAGACGATCGTCGTCGGCGGACCGATGCAGTCATTCACCCCGGAGGTAAAGCGCGAGACGACCACCCTCGGGCTCGGGAAACAGCTCGGCGGGGGCTTGAGTGCCCAGGTCCGGTTCCGCAATGAAAGGAAGGACGGCGACCGGCATTTCGGCTTTTACGATGTCGGTGTGGGACCGAAATTCGCAGCGGAGCCGATCGACCAGACCACGCAGGAATTCGAGGCGACCCTCGGTTATGTCGGCGACCGGCTGCAGCTGTCGGGGGGATACCTCGGCTCCTTCTTCCGCAACCAGGACAAATCGCTCCACCTGAACGGCGCGCTCGGCGCAGAAGCGGCATACAACTCGCACAGCATTTCCCTGCCCCCCGACAACGAGGCCCACAACGTCAACCTGTCGGGCGCGTACCGCTTCTCGCCCACCACGCGCGGCATGTTCAAGGTGTCGTATACGCAGGGTCGGCAGAACGACAGCTTCGGGGTGCCGGCCGCCTTCGGTCACGACTCGCTCGATGGCCGCGTCGACACCACGCTCGTGACCCTCGGCCTCGCGTCGCGGCCGACCTCGAAGATGACCCTGAACGCGAACCTGCGCTACGAGGACCGCGACGACAAGACTCCGCGCCGGATGTTCTTCGACCCCGCATTCCGCAATTACACCGGCAGCGGCTTCAACAACGACACCTCGCGCAAGACCGTGACGGCAAAGCTCGACGGCACCTACCGCCTGCCCGCTTCGCTGAGCCTGTTCGGCGGCGTGGAATGGGACGAGCGTACACGCGAAGTGCCATCCAGCCGCTCGCTCGACTGGCGCAAGGAAACGCGCGAATGGTCGGCGCGCATCGGGCTGCGCCGGTCGCTGGCCGACAACCTCAATGGCAGCCTGAGCTACATCCACAGCGACCGCTCCGGCGGCTCGTACCGCACGACCAGCAGCTACCTCTTCAACGACTTTTTCTCCGGAAACGGACCCAACCAGAGCCCGCAGCTCATCAACCCCATCCACTGGGCGGACCGAACCCGGGACAAGGCGAAGCTGAGCCTCGACTGGTCGCCGCGTGAGAACCTGGCGGTGCAAGTCACTGCGCAGTACTCCAACGACGACTACGGCTCGATCAAGGGCTCGCCGGCAGGCAACGACAAGGGCCGGGCCATGACGTACTCGGCCGATGCGACCTACTCGTTGTCCGACGACAGCAAGCTGAGCGCGTGGGTCTCGCAGGACGACTCGCGCATGCAGCAGCGCACGGTCATGGGCTGGAACAACAGCGTTCCCTTGTTCCTGTGGCGCGCGGACCTGCGCAGCGAGGGAAGCAACGCCGGCCTGCGCGCGCAGGTCCGCGCGACGGCAAAGCTTTCGCTGGACGCCGAACTGCGCTGGGCCGACAACCGCAGCGAATTCAAGATGCGCAATGCGGGCGCTTCCGCGGTGCCGGACCTCACTTTCCGGCAGACCACGCTCAGCCTGACGGCCGACTACGCGCTGGCCCGTGACCGCGGCCTGAAGCTGCAGCTGATGCACGACCGCTGGCGCGTGAGCGATTCGACCTGGACCGGCGAACACGTCTTCGTGGATGGCACCACGGCCAACAGCAGCGCGGACCAGAACATCAACTTCATCGGCCTGTCCGCGTACTTCAAGTGGATCTGAGCGCGCGGTCCGCGTAAAACCTTGATGGTGGTTGCCGTGGGAGTCCTGCCGGGTTCCCACGGTTTTTTTATTTCAGGCCCCGGCAAACACCCGGCCCGTGCATGCGCCGTAATCGCGATTTGCATGGAGGGCGTGCACGGTGAGATGCTTTCTATTACCGGGACGACGACAGCGGGAGGTCCGCTGTCGGTGTCGAGTTTTCCACTTTGATCGGCTGGAACCGCCAGCCGGGACTGGAGCCACGTGATGCGCCTGTTGTCCGCACTTGTACTTGCCTGTTTCTCGATTGCTGCCAACGCTGCCGGCCCCGTGGCGGAAACCCTGCCGTCCGGGGTGACGGTGGAGCGCTACCGCGAAGGCGCGGGCGCGTCGCCGACGCTCACGGATGTGGTGCGCGTCCACTACCAGGGCACGCTCACGACCGGTCGCGAGTTCGACAGTTCCTACAGCCGCGGCCAACCTGCCGAGTTCCCGGTGAACGGCGTCATCCCGTGCTGGACCGAAGTCCTGCAGCGGATGAAACCGGGCGAGGCCGTGCGCATCTCCTGCCCGCCGCAGACCGCCTATGGACAGCGCGGCATCCCCGGCACGATCCCGCCCAACAGCACGCTGAACTTCGCCGTCGAGCTGCTGGAGGTGAAGCGCTAGGCGGGCCGCTCCGGCGCATCGGCGGCGCGCTGTAACCTTTCGAACGCGCACTCCATCCAATCGGCAGCAAGCGGAGGGGTGCGCCGCATCCTGCGTGACGATGGCTCCTCCGGCCGAGGAGGAGTGCATCATGAGCAAGCGCATCGATCCCCAATGCATCGGTCCCGCGTCCGCCGCGCGGAAGCCCGCCGGGCATCGCGTTCTCGCGGCGTCCGGATTCACGCTGCCCGCCCTCGTGGCGGCCGTGGCCATTACCCTTTCTGCAACGCCGGCGCTTGGGGACGCGCAACCCGGCGGCAACCGGCACGAGGGGCAGTACATCTTCCGTTTCGACACCTTCGGTGACCAGCAGCTGTGGACCACCGTGCTGCGGATGCACGAGGTGATCCCCGCGGCGGTGAGTCCGGCGACGGCGCTTGCCGTCGGGTTGAAGGTGGATGCGACGGTGTTGCCGCGGAATTTCCTCGCGAAGCACGATCTCAATGATCCAAGGACGACGGTGGAGTTGCTGCGGCGCAACGCGGTGGTCGGCGTCGTGGGGAAAGTGAAGGGGCGGCGCCTGACCTCGGTGGGGATCACGTGTGCGCTGTGCCACTCGACCGTCGACAACTCGGTGGCCCCGGGGGTGGGCAAGCGCCTCGACGGCTGGCCGAACCTCGATCTGAATCCGGGTGCGATCATCGCGCTGTCGCCCGCGCTGCCCGCCGAGGTGAAGGCGGTCTACAACTCCTGGGGCCCCGGCCGCTACGATCCGCGTTTCAACATTGACGGCATCAACGGGCCGCTGGTGATCCCGCCGGCCTACGGTCTCGCGGGCGTGCCTTTCGAGACCGTCACCGGCGACGGCCCGATCTCGTACTGGAACAACTACGTCGCCGTGACGCAGATGGGCGGGCACGGCAATTTCTCCGACCCGCGGCTCGGTATCGCGATCGAGCAGACGCCCGATCTCGTCACGCCAAAGCTGCCCGCACTGCTGGCCTACCAGTTGAGCCTGCCCGCACCGCACCCGCCCGAGGGCAGCGTGAATGCCGCGGCGGCACAGCGCGGGGAGGTGTTGTTCAATGGTGTCGCGCGTTGCGGCACTTGCCACATCGCGCCGACTTACACCGACGTGCAGAACGGGCCGGACGCCGACACGCCGCTGCTGCACGATGCGGCCGAGACGGGAATGGATGCGGGGTATGCGTTGCGGTCCGCAAGCGGGAAGTACCGCAGCACGCCGCTGCGCGCGCTGTGGCAGCACCCGCCGTACTTCCATGACGGCAGCGCCGCGACGCTGGCGGACGTCGTGGGCCACTACGACACGCATTTCGCGCTGGGGCTGACGCCCGAGCAGAAGGCGGATCTGGTGGAGTTCCTGAAGTCCCTGTGAGCGGTGCGGAGGGCGAATTTCCTGCCGGAGCAGAAATAGTTCATTGACGCCGGCAGGCGGGGGCGACACAGTGGCAGGCATGAAGATCACCGTTGCCCCTGTCATTCACCTGCTGCACGAAGCAGCCCATGCCACGCTGGCGACGCATTCGACGCAGCTCGCCGGCTATCCCTACGCGACGGCGCTGCCCTGTGTCGTGGACGAGGCGCAGCGACCGCTGTTCTGCATCAGCCTGCTCGCCGAGCACACGAAGAATCTGCTCGCGAACCCGCGCGCGAGCCTGTCGGTGGTCGGCACCGATAACGGGAATATCCAGGCCGGGGCGCGCGTGACGCTGATCGGCGACGTCGAGCGCTTCGAACCGTCGGCGGACCTTGTCGCGCGCTACCTGCGCTACCAGCCGGACGCGAAGCAGTACCTCGAGCTCGATTTCGCCTTCTTCCGCCTGCAGCCCAGGCGCATCCGCTATATCGGCGGCCCGGGGAAGATGGGCTGGGTCGAGGAGGAGCGCTGGGCCGAACTGCCCGTGCTGCCGGACACGGTGGAGGCAGGTCTGCTGCAGCAACTCGCCGGCAGCGTGCCGGCCGGTACGCATCTGCTCGGGATGGACTGCTTCGGCATCGACTATGCCGTGAATGGCCAGCGGGCGCGGCAGCGCTTCCCCGAGGTGCGCAGCCCCGACAACCTCGCCGCCACGGCACCGCGCATCGTGTCCGGGCTGATGTGAGCGCAGGCACCGTCAGATCGTCGCAAATGTTTTTCAGGACCTGAGCGCTCATGACCTCGATGGAAACCACTCTCGCGTTCTTCGCCGTCTCGGTGCTTCTTGGCGCCGCGCCGGGGCCCGACAACCTCTTCGTGCTGATGCAGTCCGCGATGCGCGGACGCAGGGCGGGGATGCTGGTCGTGCTGGGGCTGTGCACGGGCCTGCTGGGGCACACCGCGGCGGTCGCGGTGGGCCTCGCGGCGGTGTTCGCGGCGTCGGCAACGGCCTTCACGGTGTTGAAGTTCGCCGGCGCGGCCTATCTCGCGTGGCTCGCCTGGCAGGTGCTCACCGCGCCGGACGGCGGTGCTCCTGCCGCGGGGGAGGCGGCGCCGGACGGCTGGCGCATGTACGTGCGCGGGATCGTCATGAACCTGACCAATCCCAAGGTGATCCTGTTCTTCCTCGCCTTCCTGCCGCAGTTCGTCGAGGCCGACGCGGGGCCGGTGGCGCTGCAGGTGATGTGGCTGGGTTTCGTGTTCATCGTCGCGACGCTGCTGACCTTCGGCACGATCGCGCTGTTCGCGGCCTCGATCGGCCAGCGTCTGCGCAGCTCGGCGACCGCGCGGCGCGTGCTCAACAAGTCGGCGGGGGTGGTGTTCCTGGGGCTCGCGGCGCGGCTGGTGCTGGCCGAGCGCTGAGGCGCGGGGTCAGGGCGCGAGCTGGCGCAGGTCGGCCGTCGCGGCCTTGCCGAATTCGTCGCCGAGGAGGTAGTTCACGAGCCGGAACGCGCATTCGTCGGGGCGGGCGAGGGCGCCGTCGCGCTTGAGGGCCTCGAAGCGGGCGCGCACCGGGAAGCGGTCTTCGGGTGTGGCGCGGATTTCGGCCTGCATCGCGGTGTCGACGACTCCGGGCGCGAGGCTGCATATGCGCAGGCCCGGCGTGCCGTCCATCGCGACGGCGCGCGCGTGCTGGTCGAGCGCGGCCTTGGAGGCGCAATACACGCTCCAGCCCGCGTAGGCGCTGCGCGCGGCGCCGCTCGAAACGTGCAGTATGCGCCGGTCCGCGACCTCGGTGCTGGCGGCGGTGAAGGCGCTCGCGAGCATCAGTGGCGCGGCGGTGTTGAGCGCGATGGCGCGGGCGATCGCATCCGGCGGGAGGGTGTCGAGCTGGCCGACCGGCTGCAGCATCCCCGCGTTGTTGATCAGCAGCGTCTGCGAACAGTTGGCGAGGAAGCTGCGCAGCGTCTCCCCGGCGAGCCAGTCGGCGAGGCCGTCGGTGTCGGCGAGGTCGATGCGCACCTGCGACAGATCGTCGGGGTAGCGCTCGGCGAGGGCGTCGTTCGTGTGCCGCGCGAGCGCCAGCACGGGGATCGTGCGGGCGAGGAGCTCTTCGGCGATCGCGGCGCCGAGTCCCTGGGTGTGGCCGGTGAGGATGGCTTTCATTGTTGCGGAACTCGCTTCAGGCAGCAGGGGCCGCGGCTTCGGCCGTCAGCCAGGTGCGGAAGGCGGCGACGGCGGGGCGCCGCGCGATCGCCTCGTGCATGACCAGATAATAGGCGAAGGGCGAGGGCAGCGGTATGTCGAAGGGGATCGCGAGGCTGCCTTCGGCGACACGCGATTCGATCAGCGAGCGCGACGCGAGCGTGACGCCCTGGCCGGCAAGCACTGCGGCGAGCGCGAGCGCGGCGTTGGCGAAGCGCGGGCCGCGGCCCGGATCGACGCCCGCGACGCCCGTCCGTTCCAGCCACAGCCCCCAGCCGGAGCGGGCGATGCCGGGGCCGGCGTCGCGCAGGGTGTCGTCGTGGATCAGCACGTGGCGTGCGAGGTCGGCCGGCGTGCGCAGCGCGTTGTCGCCTTCGAGCAGCGCCGGCGCGCAGACCGGGACGTAGTCCGGGGCGAAGAGGCGGTCGATGACATGGCCGGGATAGCTGCCGGTGCCGTACAGGATGGCGACCCGGCTTTCGTCGTCGCGCGGGTCGATGGCAAGCGCGGCGACGACGGCAGCCTGGCCGCGGCGGTCGACCGTGTCGGCGGTGCTCGACAGCTGCAGCGCGACTTCCGGGTTGGCACGGGTGAAGCTCGTGAGGTGGGGCACCAGCCAGTGGCTCGCGAACGAGGGGGGCGCGATTACCGTGAGCGGTCCGGCGACCGCCTGGCGCGTGCTCTCGATCGCCGCGGCGAAGCAGTCGAAGCCTTCGCGCACCTTGGGCAGCATGGCGCGGCCGTGCTCGGTGAGGGCCAGCGCGCGCGTCATGCGGCGGAACAGCGGCACGCCCAGCCAGTCTTCCAGCGCCTTGATGTGCTGGCTGACGGCTGCCGGGGTCACGCACAGCTCGGCCGCGGCTTGCTTGAAGCTAAGGTGGCGCGCCGCCGCTTCAAATGTGCGCAGCAGGGCGAGGCCGGGCAGGCGATAGCTCATCGTCGATGGTTAAGTGTTTCTAAACTGTTACATCATAAATCGTCGTTTGTCGCCGGGCCAGCCGCTGCCTAAACTCCGCTCCACATCCTTCGTGGTGTCCGGTGGCCTCCTCCCTCCTCCACCGCCGGCAATCTTCGATCGATTGTAATGCGCGCCATCGGGTTCCCGGTGGCGCGCATTGTTTGCGCGGCCGCTTCCTGCGCCGCGATCGTGGTCGCGCCGCTGCGGCACGGGACTCCATGCAGGGCAGGTTTGCGGACTCCTCCGCCGGGCGGCCGTTTGCACCGGAATGCAAGCATCCCGGTTTCCTGGAGACGTGAATCGCATGAATAAAGAAAATCGCATCCATTGCGCGGCGCTGCGCAGCAAGGTCATGTCCGCCACCGAGGCGGCGAGCCTCATCCAGTCCGGCATGAACGTCGGCATGAGCGGCTTCACCGGCTCGGGCTACCCGAAAGCCGTGCCGTCCGCGCTGGCGAAACACATCATGGACGCGAACCTGAACGGCAAGCGCTTCAAGATCGGCGTGTGGACGGGCGCGTCGACGGCGCCGGAGCTCGACGGCGCGCTGGCAATGGTCGATGGCATCGAGATGCGGCTGCCCTACCAGTCGGATCCGACCTGCCGCAAGCGCATCAACGCGGGCGAGATGGAATACATCGACATCCATCTGTCGCACGTCGCGCAGTTCGTGTGGTTCGGTTTCCTCGGCAAGCTCGACGTTGCGGTCGTCGAGGTCGCGGGCATCCTCGAGGACGGGCGCCTGATCCCGTCGTCGTCGATCGGCAACAACAAGACCTGGCTGGACCAGGCCGACAAGGTGATTCTGGAGGTCAACTCCTGGCAGAGCAGCCAGCTCGAAGGCATGCACGACATCTGGTACGGCACGCAGCTGCCGCCGAACCGCCAGCCGATCCCGCTGCTGCGCAGCTCCGACCGCATCGGCGAGCCTTACCTGCGCTGCGACCCCGACAAGGTGATCGCGGTCGTCGAGACGCACGCGCCGGACCGCAACTCGGCGTTCGCGCCGCCGGACGAGAGTTCGAAGCGGATCGCCGGCCACATCCTGGAATTCCTCCAGCACGAGGTGAAGAAGGGGCGCCTGCCGCGCGAGCTGCTTCCGCTGCAGTCGGGCGTGGGCAACATCGCGAACGCCGTGATGGCCGGGCTCAACGAGGGGCCGTTCGACAACCTGACCGCCTACACGGAAGTGCTGCAGGACGGCATGCTGGAGATGCTGAAGTCCGGCAAGCTCGCGAGCGCGTCGGCGACCGCCTTCTCGCTCAGCAACGAGGCGCTGGCGGAACTCAATGCGGATCTGGCGAAGTACCGCGAGCGCATCATCCTGCGCCCGCAGGAGATCAGCAACCACCCCGAGGTGATCCGCCGCCTGGGCGTGATCGCGATGAACGGCATGATCGAGGCCGACATCTACGGCAACGTGAACTCGACGCACGTGATGGGCACGAAGATCATGAACGGCATCGGCGGTTCGGGCGACTTCGCGCGCAACGCCTACCTGTCGATCTTCATGACGCCGTCGCAGGCGAAGAACGGGGCGATCTCGTGCATCGTGCCGATGGCTTCGCACGTGGACCACACCGAGCACGACGTGCAGGTGCTGGTCACCGAGCAGGGCCTCGCCGACCTGCGCGGGCTGTCGCCCAAGCAGCGCGCCAAGGCGATCATCCGCAACTGCGCACACCCGGACTTCAAGCCGGCGCTGAGCGACTACTACAAGCGCGCGCTGGAGTTCTCGCCCGGCAAGCAGACGCCGCACCTGCTGGAGGAAGTCTTCAGCTGGCACCTGCGCGCGCTGCGCGGCGAGCGGATGTAATCCCGCACCGCCCGCTCCGGCGGCCCGACACCGCTCGGGCCGAGCCCTTCGGCAATCGCAGGGCGGGCGGCGCTCACTGACCGTCGCCCTTCACTCCCGTACCACGCCGCCCATCGCGGCTCGCCATTCCCGATTTCTGCTGCGCGGCCGTCGCCGCATCTCCGCCGTCGATACATTCCGTTTCACGCAATTTCATCCGAATAATTGCGAATGCAAATAGGAATGATTATTATTCGCGCACATCCCGGGCCGGGCATCCCGTCCGGTCCCAAGCCCCACGCATCCCGAGGAGCAAATGCGCGAACTGATCCTGCTGGCCCATGTGCCCACCGCAGCAGTCAATGACGGTTTCCTGCCCGCCGCGAAGGCGCTCGGTTTGTCGGTCGTCCTGCTGACCGACTGCGCCGACGCCCATCGCGCCCATTTCGCACGCAGCGCGCCGGCGCCCCGTCCGGACGAGATCGTCGCCTGCGACGTGTTCAACCCGCTGTCGGTGATCGACGCGATCACCCGGCGCGGCGCCCGGCCGGCAGCGGTGTTCTCGAACAGCGACCATCTCCAGGCCGCGACCGCGATCGCGGCGGCGTACTTCGGCCTGCCCGGCAAGGACTGGCGCATCGCCTACGCGGCGAAGAACAAGGCGCAGATGCGCGCGCGCCTGGCGGAACTGGGCATCGACGCGCTGTGGCACACGGTGGTGTGCGAGCCCGAGGCGCTCGCGGCGCTGACCGAGGTGCCGCTGCCGTGCATCGTCAAGCCGCGCGAAGGCGTCGCCAGCCAGCAGGTGAGCCTCGCCCGCGACCGCGCCGAGCTGACCGCGCAATGCGCGGCGGTGTGGCGCGCGCAGCCGGGCCAACCGCTGCTCCTGGAGGAATACCTGGAAGGGCCGCTGTACACGCTGGAGACGCTCGGCGACGGCAGCGGGCTCGCCGTGCTCGGCGGCTTTCGCGTGACGCTGTCGCCCCCGCCGCATTTCGTCGAACTCGAGGCGGTGTGGGGGACGGGCCTGCCGGGCGCCGTCGGGGCCGAGGTGTGCGAGACGATCCGGCGCTTCGGCGTCGGCTTCGGCGCCTGCCACACCGAGTACGTGCTGACCGCGCGCGGCCCGCGCCTGATCGAGATCAACTACCGCAGCATCGGCGACTACCGCGAGTTCCTGCTTGCCGACGCGCTGCAGTTCCCGCTCTTCGAGCAGGTGTTGCGCCTGCATCTGGGCGAGCCGCTGCCGGCCCTGTCGATCCCGGACCGCGCCGCGTGGATCCGCTATTTCACGGCGACCCACGCCGGTCGCCTCGAGCGCGCACCGGTCGCGTTCACGCACGCCGACGACGCCATCCGCCTCACCTACCAACCGCTGCGCGCGCCCGGCGAGGCGATCGAGCTGACGCATTCGAACAAGGATTACCTCGGCGTGCTGCGCGGCAGTGGCCCCGACACGGCGGGCCTGCAGGCGGCGGTCGAGCGCGCGAGCCGCGATCTCGTCTGGGAGATCGCGCGATGACGGCCCGCCTGCCGGGCATGTCGATCGGGGCGCCGGTCGATGCGGATGCCGACTACGTGTGCCGCCGGGTGATCGACACCCTGCTGCGCGAGGATGTGCGCGAATGCGCGAGCCGCGGCGAGCTCGTGGAGGGCGAGGGCGGGCGGCGCTGGCTGCGCGTCGGCCACTTCGGCGCCGCGCCGCTGTGGCTGCCGGTGGAGCCTGCGCGCCACATGCAGGACTGGCGCGTCGCACAATTGCCGCTGCTGCGCGAAGATGCCACGGGCTTCACGCCCTTGCGCGACGTCGCGGCGGTCCTTGCGGCCTTCGCCGAGGGGCTGCCCGAGGCCGCCGCACGGCGCTTTGCCGACTACGCCGACGAGTGCGATGCCGCGCTGGAGCATCGCCGCGCGGCGCAGGCCGAGCAGGTCCGCTGGTTCGCGCAGCCGGCGCTGCCGTCCGGCCACGCGCTGGCGTGCTGGCACGAGCGCCTGCTGCACCACGACCGCCTCGCCGCCTTCCTCGACCATCCCTACTACCCGACGGCGCGCGCCAAGCTCGGTTTCGCGGTCGCCGACCTCGCGTGCTACGCGCCCGAGTTTGGGCCCGGGTTCGAGCTCAACTGGCTGGCCGTGCCGCAGTCGCTCCACTGCGCGAGCGGCGCGGCGCGGCCGCCGGTATGGCCGGACTTCGCGGACGTGGGGCTGCCGGCAGAGCTTGCCGCGACGCATGCGCTGGTGCCGGTGCACCCCTTCGTGTGGGAGCACCGGCTCGACGCCTTCCTCGCCGAGGCCGGTCTCGCCGCGCAGGCGATCCGCGCGCCCGGCACCTGGCTCGCCGTCACGCCGACGCTCTCCGTGCGCTCGCTCGCGCTGCGCGACGCGCCGGCCTGGCACGTCAAGCTGCCGCTGACGATCCGCACGCTGGGGGCGAAGAACATCCGCACGATCAAGCCCAGCACGATCGGTGACGGCCACCGCATCCAGACCCTGCTCGGAGACATCGTCGCGCGCGAGCCGGCGCTGGCCGGCCGGGTGCTGCTTACCGACGAGGAAAACGGCGCGCACGTCGGCGGGCTTCCTTTCCTGGGCTTCATCCTGCGCCGCTACCCGGAGGCGGCGCTCGCCGACGCCACGCCGGTGCCGATTGCCGGCCTGCTCGCCGACGCGCCGGGCGGCGGCTCCGTGGTGGAAGCGCTCGCGGGGCGCTACTTCGGCGGGGCGCTCGACGCCTGGTTCGATGCCTACCTCGCGCTGACGCTGGAGCTGCACCTGACGCTGTGGCTGCGCTACGGCATCGCGCTCGAATCGAACCAGCAGAATTCGGTGCTGGTGTTCGGCGACGACGGCCTGCGCCTGCAGCTGAAGGACAACGACGCGGCGCGCATACACGTCGGGCGGCTGCGTGCGCGCTGGCCCGATCTCGCCGCGCGGCTCGACGGGCTGGAGGATGCGCGCATCGGCGTCGACGAGGAACTGCCGCTCGCGCAGATGTTCACGACCATCACGCTGCAGCTCAACATTGCGGCGCTGGTCGAGGGCCTCGCCGAGCGCTGCGGCGGCGATGCCGCGGACGCCTACGCGCGGGTGCGCCGCCAGCTCGAGGCGGTGCTCGCACGGCTCGCGGCGGAAGGCGAGGAGGTCGGGTTCGCGCGCCGCGTGCTGCTCGACGACGACACGCTGTACCTGAAATACCTGCTGCGCGCGGCCTCGCTGGAGGACAAGGCGCAGACCGGGGCGGCCGACGTCAACAAGTTCTACGGCAAGCGCGCGCCGAACGTGCTGAAGGCGGCACGGTGAGCGGGCAGGGGCGGGCCGTCGTCGCCGTGGTGATGCTGTGCCACTTCGTCGCGTCCTTCGCGGCGCTGGGCATGCCGCCCTTCTTCGCGCTGATCCTGGAGCGTTCGCTCGACAACGACCGGCCCTGGCTCGCCGGCGCCTTCTACGTCGTGCCGACGCTGCTGGCGGCGCTGTCGGCGCCGTGGTGGGGGCGGCTTGCGGACCGCTACGGCAAGAAGCCGCTGCTCGTGCGCGCGCAGCTCGGGCTCGCGCTGAGCTTCCTGCTGGCGGGCTTCGCGACGAGCACCAGCGGCTTCTTCGCCGCGCTCGTCCTGCAGGGGGTGCTCGGCGGCACGTTCGCGGCGTCCAACGCGTATCTGGCGACCGTCGCGAGCGGCGCGGCGCTCGTGCGCAGCCTCACCGCGATGCAGTGGTCGGCGCGCGCCGCGCTGGTCGCCGCGCCGGCCTGCCTCGGCCTGTGGATCGGAGAGCGCTCGCCGATCGAACTCTATCGCTGGCTCGCGCTGCTGCCGCTCGCGGCGGCGCTGCTCGTCGCACTGCTGCCCGCGGGCGGCGCCGCTGCGCAGGCGGGCGCGCCGGTCGCCGTCCCGGCCGCGCGCCCTCCGGCGAGTCCGCGCCAGATCTATGTGCTGCAGTTCGCCTTCGTCTTCGCGACGGTGGCGACCTTCCCGTACTTCGTCGCCGACCTGCAGCAGCGCCTGCCGGCGCTCGCCGCGGGCACTGCCGGCCTGCTGTTCGGCCTGCCGCACCTCGTCTATCTGCTGGCCGCGCCGCCGCTCGCCCGGCGGCTCGGCGCGCCCTCGCTGGGGGTGCTGGCCTTCGGCCTTGGCGCGCTCGCGCTGGCGCTCGCTGCCCAGTCCTTCAGCCACGCTCTGCCGGCGTTGGTCGGTTGGCGCCTGGTGATGGGCGTCGCGATGAGCGTCGGCTTCGTCGGCCTGCACGCGCTGGTCGCGAGCGTCGTCGAGGCCGGCAGCGCCGGGCGCAGTTTCGGCGGGCTCGAGAGCAGTTCGAAGTGGGGCGGGGCCGCCGGAGGGCTCGCCGCCGGCGCGGTCGCCGCAGCCGCCGGCACCGCAGCGCCCTTCCTGCTCGGCGCGGCGGCGCTGCTGCCCGCACTGCTCTACCTCGCCGTGCTGATGCGGCGCCCGCCGCGCCCGCAAGCGGCCTGAACGGCCGCGCCAGCAATCCTGACCATCGTTGTGGCCGCCCCGCGCGGCCTTGGGAGACATCGTCATGCCATCCGCACTCAATACCGCCGAACACATCGACCCGGCAGCGCTCGCGGCGCAGCGCCGCTGCCAGGAAACGCTGCTGAACTGCTACTGCCGCGAGATCGCCGCGCCCGAAGGCGAGCTGCGTGTCGGCCCGCCTTTCGGCCAGAACGACTGGCCCGCGGCGATCCGCCTGACGCTGCAGCGCGAAGGCGGGCAGGTGCTGCAAGTGCAGCTGCCGCACACCTGCGACCGTCTGCTGACGGTGGTCGAGAGCGCCTCGGTGACCGGCAACCACCGCTACACCTCGCCGGTGTTCCACAAGGCGGAGAACCGCCCCTGGGGGCTGCTCGACTGGGAGGGGCTCGCCACGCTGCTGCTGCGCGAGATGGCCTTGCGCCACGACGCCGCGCCCAACGGCGAGCTGATGGCGCAGATCCGCAACAGCGTCGTGGTCGGCACCGCGGCGCTCGCGCTGCCCGTGCCCGAGGCGATTCCGTCGGATCCGGTCGAGGCCTACATCGACTCGGAACAGTCGCTGACCTTCGGCCATCCCTTCCACCCGACGCCCAAGAGCCGCCAAGGGTTTTCCGCGGACGACCTGCGCCGCTACTCGCCGGAGCTGCGCACGCGCTTCGCGCTGGCGTGGTTCGCCGTGCCGCGCGAGGATGTCGTGCAGCAATCGCTGCTCGCGCAAGGCTGCGACCGGCTGATCGCGCCCGCTGCCCCCGAGGTGCCCGAGGGCTGGGTCGCCGTCCCGGTACATCCGTGGCAGGCCGGCTTCCTGCGCGCCCACCCCCTCGTGCGCGAGGCGCTCGCGCGCGGGCGGCTGCGCGAGCTCGGCGTGCAGGGGGCCGAGTTCTACCCGACCTCGTCGATCCGCACCCTCTACCAGCCCGGCAACCCGTATTTCTTCAAGCTGTCGCTGAACATCCGCATCACCAACTGCGTGCGCAAGAACGCGTGGTACGAGCTCGAGAGCGCGCTGCACGTGAACCGCGTGCTGCGGCCGCTGCAGCCGGAGCTCGCGCGCCTGTTTCCGGGCCTCGCGCTGATGGAGGAGCCGGCCTTCCTGTCGGTCGACCTGAAGGACGCCGATGCCGAGCGCAACCGCGAGGTGATCGAAGGCTTCGGCCTGATCCTGCGCGAGAGCGTCGATAGCCTGCGCGCGCCCGCGAGCGTGCCGCTGCTGGCGGGCTCGCTGTTCGGCAACCACTATTACGGCGAGGCGCGCATGCGCCGCCTGCTGGCCGGGCTCGCCGCGCGCGAGGGCGGCAGCGTCGAGGCGGTCACCGAGCGCTGGTTCTCGGCCTATGTCGAGCAGCTGATCGACCCGGTCTTCCACCTGTTCTTCGCGCACGGCGTGATCTTCGAGCCGCACCTGCAGAACGTCGTGCTGGGCCTGCAGGACGGTTGGCCGGCGCAGCTCTTCCTGCGCGACTTCGAAGGCGTGAAGCTCACGCCCGAGCGCCATTCCGCGGCGACGATGCCCGACATCAGCGAACGGGCGCGCGCCTCGCTGTGGTACGACGAGGAGCTCGGCTGGAAGCGCATCGCCTACTGCGTGTTCGTGAACAACCTGTGCGAAGTCGTCGCCCAGCTCGGCGCAGCGCGCGCGGGCCTGGGCGAGCGCCTGTGGGCCATCGTGCGCCACCATCTGCAGCGCTACCAGGCGTGCCACGGCAATGCCGCCTCCGCCCGGCGCATCAATGCGCTGCTCGCCGGTGCGCCTTTCCCGGCGAAGACCAACTTCAGCAACCGCTTTTTCGCGCGCGCCGATCGCGCCTCGGCCTACGTGCCGGTGACGAACCCGATCGCGCTGGCGGGCGGGGAGGCGGCATGGCGCTGAAGCCCGACGGACTGCGCTGGGAGCAGGTCGGCGAGCGGCTGCGCGCGGCGCTCGGCGAGGCGGACGGGCCGTTGAGCGCCTACGTGTACGATCTCGAGGCGTTGCGCCGCCACGCGGCCGCGATGCGCGCGGCGCTGCCGGCGGGCTTCGAGCTTTTCTATGCGATCAAGGCCAACTCCGAGCTGCCCGTGCTCGAGACGCTCGCGCCGCTCACGCACGGTTTCGAGGTCTCGTCCGGCGGCGAGCTCGCCTGGGTGCGCGACCGCTTCGCCGACGTGCCGGTGATCTTCAGCGGGCCGGGCAAGACCGACGCGGAGCTCGCGCAGGCACTGGAACTGGACGTGGACGCGCTGCACGTCGAGAGCCGGCACGAGCTCGAACGCCTCGCGTGGCTGGCGCGGGCGCGCGGCGTCGCGGCGCCGGTGCTGCTGCGCGTGAATCTCGCGCTCGACGGCCTGGCCGCGACGACGCTGATGATGGGCGGGCGCCCGACGCCCTTCGGCATCGCGGCCGACCAGCTGCCGGCCTGCCTCGGCTGGCTCGCCGCGCACCCCGAGATCCGGCTGCGCGGCTTCCATTTCCACCTGATGTCGCACCAGCTCGACGCCGCCGCGCACCTGCGCCTGCTCGCGGCCTACCTCGCGCAGGTGCGGCGCTGGCGCGTCGAGTACCGCCTGGAGGCGCTCGACCACGTGAACGTCGGTGGTGGCATCGGCGTGAATTACCGCGAGCCGGAGCGCCAGTTCGACTGGCTGGCCTTCGCCGCGGGGCTCGCGGTGCTGTCGGCGCAGCGCGACGGGCTCGTCGTGCGCTTCGAGTGCGGGCGCTACGTCAGCGCCTTCTGCGGTTACTACGCGATGCAGGTGCTCGACGTGAAGACGGCCTTCGGCGGCAACTTCGTCGTCGCGCGCGGCGGCACGCACCAGTTCCGCACGCCCTACGCGCAAGGCCACAGCCATCCGTTCCGCGTGCTGGCGGTGGAGGCCTGGCCGCACCCGTGGCCGCGGCCGGAGCTGCGCGAGGCGCGCGTCAATGTCGTCGGCCAGCTGTGCACGCCCAAGGACGTACTCGCGAGCGACGCGGCGATCGAGCATGTGCGCGTCGGCGATCTGCTGGTGTTTCCGTACGCGGGCGCCTACGCGTGGCACATCTCGCACCACGACTTCCTGCGCCATCCGCACCCGCCGCAGCTCTATCTCCCGGCTGAGGCGCCCTGAGCCGGTCGTCCCGCGTCAGTCGAAGAGCCGCAGGTTTTCGCCCCGTTGCGGCGGGCGGGGGCCGGCGTCGCCGGGCGGCGCGAGCGTGCCCACGCGCACGCCGAGCAGGCGCAGGCGGCGGTCGAGCGGCACGCGCTTGAGGCAGCTGCGCACCGCGGCGAGGATGGTTGACGCGTCGTCGGTCGCCTCCTCGTTCGTCACGTCGCGCGTCACGGTGCGGAAGTCGTCGTAGCGCAGCTTGAGGCCGATCGTGCGCCCGACGTAGCCCTTGCGTTTCAGGTCGCCGGCGACACGCTCGCACAGCTTCACGAGGATCTCGGTCAGCGTGTCGCGGTCGGCGCGCGCGTCGAGGTCGCGCTCGAAAGTGGTTTCGCGGCTGATCGACTTCGTTTCACGCTCCGTCACGACGGGGCGTTCGTCGCGCCCGTGCGCGACTTCCGTGAGCCAGCAGCCGTAGTGCCGGCCGAATTCCGCGATCAGTGTTTCCGGCGCCGCGGCGGCGAGCTCTCCCACTGTGTGGATTCCCAGCGCATCGAGTTTCTCGCCGGCGCGCGGGCCGATGCCGTTGATCTTGCGCGCGGCGAGCGGCCAGATGCGCGTGGGCACGTCTGCATGATCGAGCACAGTGAGGCCGTCGGGCTTGTCGAGGTCCGAGGCGATCTTGGACAGCAGCTTGTTGGGCGTGACGCCGATGGAGCAGTTGAGGCCCGTGGCGGCGCGCACGGCGTCCTTGATGCGTTGCGCGAGTTCGACGGTCTCGCCCGGCACGTCGGTGAGGTCGATGTAGATCTCGTCGATGCCGCGATCCTCGATCAGCGGGGCGATTTCGGCGACGGCGGCCTTGAAGAGGCGCGAATAGCGGATGTAATCGTCGAAGTTGGCCGGCAGCAGGATCGCGTCGGGGGCGAGCGCGGCGGCCTTCATCAGCCCCATGCCGGAATGCACGCCGAGCGCGCGGGCCGCGTAGGTGGCCGTGGTGGCGACGCCGCGGCCGACGTAGTCGCGCAGGCGCGGGAAGTCCTCGATGCGGTCGCCCGCGAGCGTGCCGCGCCGCCCGCCGACGACGACCGGCAGGCCGGCGAGTTGCGGGTAGCGCAGGAGTTCGACGGACGCGAAGAAGGCGTCCATGTCGAGGTGGGCGATGCGGCGTTGCATGGGGGCGCGGGCTGGCCGTGGGTGGAGCGATATTTTGCGGCATCCGGGCCGTTCGGGGGCGCTGAGGGGCCTTCAGCCCCTCAGCGCCCCGAAGTTCCACCAGATGGAACGTTTTGTCCTTTTTCAAACAATCTCGAGATTTGTATTGAAGATGCCCATGCAGCGCGAGCGCTGCCCACAATAACTCGAGGAGACAGTCATGAACCACCTTCCGCAGCTTCTTGCGAAGCTGTGCGTCGCCGCCGTCGCGCTGGCGACCGCGCTGCCCGCCGTGCACGCCGCCCAGCCGGCGAAGCGGCCCAACATCCTGCTCATCGTCGCCGACGACCTCGGCTACACGGACCTCGGCGCCTACGGCGGCGAGATCGCGACGCCCAACCTCGACCGGCTCGCCGCCGGCGGCGCGAAGCTCACCGGCTTCTATGCGTCGCCGTTCTGCTCGCCGACGCGCGCGATGCTGATGTCCGGCAGCGACAACCATCTCGTCGGCTTCGGCGACATGGCCGAGCTGATCCTGCCGGAGCAGCGCGGCAAGCCAGGCTACGAGGGCTATCTGAACGAGCGCGTCGTGCCGATGGGCCAGGTGCTGAAGGACGCCGGCTATCGCACCGTGATGGCCGGCAAATGGCATCTCGGCGTGAAGGAGGAGGTGAGCCCCGCGGCGCGCGGCTTCGAGCGCTCCTTCGCGATGGTGCTGGGCGGCGCGAGCCACTGGGGCGACCAGAGCGGCATCGTCGCGCTCGATCCGGCGAAGCCGCCGAAGGCGATCTACCGCGAGGACGGCAAGTCGGTCGAACTGCCGCGCGAGGGCTTCTATTCGTCCGAGGCGTTCGCGACGAAACTCATCGACTACCTGAAGGCCGACGCGGCGAGCGGCAAGCCCTTCTTCGCCTACCTCGCCTTCACCGCGCCGCACTGGCCGTTGCACGCGCCCGACGAGGACATCGCGAAGTATGCCGACCGCTACAAGGACGGCTACGACGCGCTGCGCCGCACGCGCCTCGAGCGCATGAAGGCGCTCGGGCTCGTCGCCGCCGACACGCCGGTGTACGACGGCCATCCGCACTGGCCGAAGTGGGAGTCGCTCTCGGCCGCCCAAAAAGTGTCCGAAGCGCGCCGCATGGCGGTGTATGCGGCGATGGTCGACAACATGGACCGGCAGATCGGCCGTGTGCTCGATCACCTCAGGCAGACCGGCGAGCTCGACAACACCTTCGTGTTCTTCATGTCCGACAACGGCGCCGACGGCAACTCGGTGTATGACGTCGCGCGCACCCGCGAGTGGATCCACAAGGACATGGACAACAGCACGCCGAACATCGGCCGGCCAGGCTCGTTCGCGGAATACGGGCCGGGGTGGGCGCAGGTCGGCATGACGCCGTTCAAGCTGTACAAGTCGATGCTGTACGAAGGCGGCATCAGCGTGCCGGCGATCGCGTGGGGGCCGGGGATCGACGGCGGCTCGGTGAAGCGAGAGTTCGCGCACGTGATGGACATCGCGCCGACGGTGTTCGAGCTCGCCGGCGCGAAGCATCCGGGCACCTCCTACCAGGGGCGCGAGGTGCTGCCGCTGCGCGGCAAGTCGATGCTCGCCTATCTGAAGAACGGCGCGAGCGCCGTGCGCGGGGCCGACGAGGCGATCGGCTGGGAGCTCGGCGGGCGCAAGGCGCTGCGGAAGGGCGACTGGAAGATCGTGTTTGCGAACCAGCCGTGGGGCACGGGCGAATGGGAGCTGTACAACATCGCCAAAGACCGCACCGAAAGCGAAAACCTCGCGGCGCGCCACCCGGAGAAGCTGAAGGAGCTGCTGGCGGCGTGGCGCCAGTACGTCGCTGAAACCGGCACGCTCGAAATCGAAGGCCTCGCGGCGCGCCCCGGCTACAGCAACGGCGCGAAATACTACGAGGACATCGCATTGGAGGCCGCCACGAGCGGCAAGGCCGACACCCGGGCCGCGGCGGGCAAGTGAGCACGTCCGCGCGCACCGCACCCCGGTAACCGCCGCTGGAACCCGAGCCCGACGTGTGGCGAAAGCCACACGTCCGGTCATCGCACGCCCCGCAACCCGGCGCGTGACGCCCCGATTCGCCCAAGTGCCGGGCATGCCGCAACTGGCATGCGCGTCGGGTCGGCAACGTGCCTCTTCGCAATGAATCAGGGAAAAGACAATGAAAGAACGAGCTACCATGCGCTATCGAGCAGCCATTCGCGCCCTGTCCCGGACGAGCGCCGTCTGCATCTGCTTCATGTTGGGATTGATTCACGCACTGTCCGCGACCGCGGCGGATGTCCTCCCCGGCGCGTTCACCGCCTTGCCCGTGGGGATGTCGGCGGTCCAGGTCTTCCAGACCCATATCGAACGCGACAAGCAGTACGTCGATGGGCATGCACGGCCGATCGACGCACGCCTCGACTCGGACGTCTCGATGCTGAGATATCACAGGCTCATCGAGGTCGGCGGCTACACGGTCGATCCGAACATCATCGTTCCGTATGTGGAGCTGGAAGGAAAGCGTGACCTGTCGGCGTTCGGGAAGGAAAGCGGACTGGGCGACGTCGTGCTCAACGCGATCGTCTGGCTGGTGAACGATCCGAAGAGCCGGACCTTTTTCGGCATTTCACCGTATCTGTATGTTCCGACCGGTCATTACGATAACGATCAGCGCTTGAATGCCGGTGAGAATCGCTGGAAGTTCGCCCTGCAAGCCGGCTACACGACCGCATTGAGCGACAGGGTCCTGTTCGACCTGACCGGAGACGTCACGCTGTTCGGCAAGAACGACGATTTGGGCCGCGCCAGCGCCGATCTCGAGCAGGACGAGGCCTATCAGGTGCAATCCTATCTCCGGTACAAGCTCACTCCCGCATTCGAAGCCAATGCGGGGCTCTCGCACGTGTGGGGCGGCGAAACAAAGGTCGGTGGAGCAAGGCAGGGGAACGAGCTCCGGACCACGAAGTACATGATCGGCGCCTCGTACATGTTCGGCCCCGCGACCCAGCTGCTGGCTCAATACGGGCGGGACATCTCGGTGGAGAACGGATTCAGGGAGTCGGGCAAGTTTCTCCTGCGATTCACGCAGATGTTCTGATAGCCATTGCGAAAGACGCGCCGCCGGGTGTGTCGTGTCGTCCGGTTCGATGGGCGGGGCGGACACCCGGGCGGCGGCGGGGAGGTGAATGGAGAGGTGAACATGTTCGGACGCGTTGTCCTCATCTGTATCGCGGCGCTGGCGGCGTTCGCCGCGCACGCCCGCACGCCGCAAGGCGCGGCGCGTCCGGACTACGTCCCCGACGCCCGGTGCATCGCCTGCCATCCGGGGCAGGCGGCGCTGTGGGCCGGATCGAAGCACCGCCAAGCTATGCAGCAGGCGACGCCCGCGAGCGTGCTCGGCGATTTCGACGGGGCGCGTTTCGCCGGCGCCGACGAGGCGCTGCGCTTCTTCCGCCGCGGCAAGGGTTTTTTCGCACGGACCATCGGCGCCGACGGCGTCGAGCGCGACTTCGCGGTGACGCATACGCTCGGCGTCCGCCCGCTGCAGCAGTACCTCGTGCCCTTGCCCGGCGGGCGGCTGCAGGCGCTCGCGGTGGCGTGGGACACGCGCGCGAAGCGCTGGTTCGCGCTGTATCCGGAAGGCGGGATCGCGCCCGGCTCGCCGCTGCACTGGAGCGGCCGCTATCAGAACTGGAACCTGATGTGCGGGGAATGCCACACGACCGCCTATCGCAAGCAGTACGACGAGGCGCGCGACGCCTACCGCACGACCTGGGCGGCGGGCGAGGTCGGCTGCCAGGCCTGCCACGGCGCAGGGCGCGCGCACGCCGCGAGCGCGGCGCGCATTGCGTCCGGCGGGGTGAAAGGGCCGCCGGTGCCGACGCCCAACCGCGCGCTGCAGCCGGCGCACGTGCAGGTCGACCAGTGCGCGGCCTGCCACGCGCGCCGCACGCGGCTGCAGGAGCACGCCGAGCCGGGGGCGCCGCTGCTCGACAATTTCGTCCCGGACAACCTGCGCGCCGACCTGTATCAGGCCGACGGCCAGCAGCTCGGCGAAGTCTTCGAATACGGCTCGTTCCGGCAGAGCCGCATGTACGCGGCCGGCGTCGCCTGCAGCGACTGCCACGAACCGCACGGCGGCAAGCTGCGCGCGAGTGGCAACGCGCTGTGCACGGCGTGCCACAATCCGGCGCCGCCGGCGCGATTCCCCGGCCTGCAGGCGAAGCGCTACGACTCGCCCGAGCACCACTTCCACACCGAGGGCGGCGCGGGCAGCCAGTGCGTCGACTGCCACATGCCGGCGCGCAACTACATGATCGTGCATGAGCGGCGCGATCACGCGATCCGCATTCCGCGCCCCGACCTCACGCGCCGGATCGGCACGCCCAACGCCTGCGCCGGCTGTCACGCGGATCGCCCGCCCGAATGGGCGGAGGCCGCCATCCGCGCCCGCCATGGCGAGCGCAGTCGTCCGGAGCATTACGGCGAGGTCTTCGCCGCGGCGCGCGCGGGCCGTGCCGACGCCCCCGCGCGCCTGGCCGCGCTCGCCACCGACGCGGCCCAGCCCGGGATCGTGCGCGCGAGCGCGGTCGAGCTGCTCGGCAGCTTCGGCCTGCGCACGCCGCAGGCCGCGCTCGCCGACGCCGATCCGGTCGTGCGGGCGGCGGCCGCCGCGGCATTTGCCGTGCACCCCAGGGCCGAGCGGCTCGCGGCGCTGCCGCAGCTGCTCGCCGATGCGCGCCGCGCGGTGCGCATCGCCGCGGCGCGCGCGCTGGCCGACGTCGCCGACGACGAGCTGCCGCCCGGGCATCGCGCCGCACGCCGCCGCGCACTCGGGGAATACCTCGCCGCGCAGCGGGCGATGGCCGACATGCCGGCCGCGCAGCTCAATCTCGCCTCGCTCTTCGCCGCGCAGGGCGACGTCGCGCAGGCCGAGCGGCATTACCGGCGCGCGATCGCGCAGGATGCCTCGGTCACCGATGCCCATGTCGGCCTCGCGACCGTGCTTGAGGGGGTGGGGCGCGGCGGCGAGGCCGAGCGCGTGCTGCGCGACGGTGTGCGCAGTGCGGCCCGGCCCGGCGAGCTGCATTTTGCGCTGGGCCTGCTCGTCGGCGGGCGCGGGCAGTGGCAGGAGGCGGCACGCGAGCTGGAGGCAGCCGCCGCGCTCATGCCGGGCGACTCCCGCGTGAGCCGCAACCTCGCCATCGTGCGCGAGCGGCTGCGGGCAGGGCGCTAGCGGCTAGCCGGCTGCGACGGGCGCTGCGGCGTCGCGCGCCGCGGCGATCGCGGCGGCGGTGGCCTGCAGGTCGCCGAGGTGCGCCTCGACGACCTTGGCGCGCAGGCCGTAGCGGCGCGGCCAGATCATGTTGATGCAGCCCTGCACGCCGTCGGCGGCAAGGACGGGCACCGCGATCGCGTCGAGCCCGTCGTCGAACTCGCTGATGTCCTCGACGCCGCCGCCGAAGATCGCGTCGCGCACGGCATAACCCTGGCGCCGCGTCTCGTCGAGGATCGCGTCGATTTCGCGGCGCAGCACGATCGCGCTGCGCGGGTTCTCCGGCGGATGGGTGCGGTAATGCGCCATCACGTCGTTGCGCTGCGCCTGCGTGCAGAACGCGAGCCAGGCGCGCCCCGGGGCCGACAGGAAGAGGTCCACGCGGTAGCCGAGGTGGTAGCGCGGGTTCAGCGACAGGCCCGACAGGCGCCGCGAGCTCTCGGCGAGCTCCATCATGTAGTCCTTGTAGACCAGCAGGTCGGACGGCCACAGCGCCTTGCGCTGCAGCGCGGCCAGGTGCGGGGCGGCGAGCTCGGCGAGGCGCTGCGTCGCCTCGGGCGGCCGCTGCGCGGCCGGCAGCGCGATGGCGCGCCGCCACAGCCCGTCGTGGATCGCGCGCCACGCGATGCCCGCTTGCTCCAGCGTGTGCAGGATGCGCAGCAGGGTGGGTTTCGGGAGTCCCGTCGCATCGTGCAGCTGCTGCAGCGAGCGGCCTTCGCTCTGTCGCAGCAGTTGCAGCACTTCGAGTCCGCGTTCGAGTGCGCGTATCGATTTCATCCTTCGGTCCCGGGGGCGGACGGCAGGGCGTGTGCCGCGTCGGCGCGGCGCCGCGCGCTCAGGGGCGCTTGCCGCGCGCGAAGAAGTCCTGCGGCATCTGCTTCACGGCGTCGAGCGTGCGCAGGATGTGCTCGGACAGGATCGAGGTCGCGCGCGTCGCATCGCGCGCGAGCGTCGCGTCGACGAGCGCCTGGTGCTCCGCGTGGATGTCGCGCGGGATCGGCTGGCGGAACAGGCTGATGCGCCGGTAGCGCTCCGACTGCTGGTAGAGGATGTGCTGGAAGTGGCGGATCCAGCGCGACGGGCAGGCGGCGATCAGCGCCTCGTGGAAGGCGCGGTTGCGCTTCTCCCAGTCCTCGGTGGCGCCGGGATCGTGCTCGGCGAGCTTCTGTTCGGCGCGCGACAGGCGATGGAAGGCGCCGACCAGGCCGGCTTCCCATTCCTCGTTGCCGCGCGCGATTGCCTGCCGCAGCGCCTCGGTTTCGAGCAGCACGCGGGTGCGCGTGATGTCCTCGAAGTCGGCCAGCGAGATCGGCGCGACGCGGAAGCCGCGCTGCCCCTGGCCGACCACCAGCGCGTCGGTGACGAGCAGCAGCAGCGCCTCGCGCAGCGTGCCGGCGCCGACGTCGTACTGCTCCTTCAGGTGCTC
>NZ_KB899520.1 GCF_000378245.1 Aromatoleum toluclasticum ATCC 700605 | reverse complement strand
GGGTCGGGTGGCGACCAACAACTCTTTTGAATCATCGCCGGAAAGCCGCCGTACCGGTCCTGTCCGATCACGGTACTAGCGCGTCTAGCTCCGGAAGCATGACCACGCTTTCCTGCGCGGTTGGCTCATTGCGGACGCCAATAAAGACGGCCGGCGTCTTGCCGCGATTAACAGCAACATGCGGGACCTTGGCCGGGATAAATAGGTAGTCACCTGGGTGCGCAAGCGCCCTGTGTTCAAGTCGATCCCCGGTGAACAACTCTACTTCCTCGCCGCTGAGTAAATAGAACGCAGATTCGTGGAACTCATGGAGATGCGCCCGCGTTCGGCCCTCCGGTGGCAGCGTGACCATACCGAGAAAGACAGCCGTGGAGCCAACCGTCTCTGCACTAATCCCTGGTGCGTACACGGACCCTTGTTTGCTCATGTAACTATCTGAGCCACGGACGACGCTACCCACTTTCTTTTCGGCGGTAGTGAGCATACTTAGTCTCCTGGGAAAGCTTACGGGAATGCCGTCTCAACTACCCGCCGCGGCCATCCGCATTCTATTGATCCAAGAGTTTGGCGGCGGGCGGAGCCTCAACGGCCCGACGGTCCAGAAATGTGCGACAAGGATCCCCGTCGGGCCATTGTTCCCAGCATAGATGAGCGCCCCCGGCAGACAATTGAAATGTAACGGTCACCGGCAACTTGTGGCCGAGACTGAGACCTCGCCACTTCGCAGGTCAACGTCTGGAGCGCTCAGAGAGCTGCCCGTCGTCCGCAACGGGTGGCGCAGCAAGGCGGATGGCGACTTACCGGTGTGCGGTCCACCTCAAAGTCTGGTTCCGTGCAAGACCTCCATCGGGCGGCCTGGCCGAGTTGCTGTCCGTGAGCGGAGGCAACGGAAGGGTGGTCTAATCCGATACCTGTCGTTGAACAGGGCGTCACTGGTGGAAAGACGCAATGATTACGAATTCTCAGCGTCAGCCGTGGACGGGACGTTCTGTTCGAGCCACTGAGCATACGAAATCCGCGGCGCGTTGAAGCGATCGGTCGTGCGGCAATAGACCGATGGAGACCCGAGGCGGCCGAGGGGTGCGAAGCCTTCGATGTGCAATCGCGGCCCGACGAGGTGGTCGGCGAGGTGGAACATCACCACCTCGCCGACATAGACCGTGTTCGTGCCGAGCACGAGGCTGGTGTGCAGCCGGCATTCGAGGCTGACCTGCGCTTGGGCCACCCGGGGCACGCGGACATGGACGGACGCTTCGGTGGCGAGGCCTGCGGCCGCGATTTCGCTGTGGTCGGGCGGGAAATCGGCGGCCGAAATGTTCATCGCGGCGAAGAGGTCTTCCGTGACCATGTTGACGACGAATTCGCCCGTGGCCTCGATGTTGGCCGCCGTGTCCTTCGGGCCGCCGACGTCGTTGCGACCGACGCTGATCATCACGTAAGGCGGATTGGAGGCGACGGCGTTGAAGAAGCTGAAGGGCGCCAGATTGACGGTACCGGCGGCATTCACGCTGGTGACCCAGGCAATGGGCCGGGGCACGACGAGGTTGGTGAGCAGCTTGTAGTTGTCGGCTGCCGAATGGCGCGAGGGGTCGATCTGCATTGGTTTTCTTTGTTGGGGGAGGGGGCTGGTATCGTAGGGCAAAACAGCTTTTCCGACCGGGTAGGCGTTGTCAGAGTTCAATGCTCTCGGTTTCCGGACTTCGATCGGGCCAATGAACCCGGTACCGCGTGGAACGGCCGCCACCGGGTAGTTTTTCCAGGCAGCCCTTGCCCACCAAGTCGGCCAGATGACGGGTGGCCGTAGCCTTGGAGACCTTGGCGACCGCTTGATACTGGGCCGCGCTGATGCCGTGCTCGAAACCGCCCCGGCCGGGCTGGTCGCCGTCGAGCAGGCGGTTGAGCACCTTGATCTGCTCCGGGTTGAGCGCCTGTGCGCGGTGTACGAGCCAGAAGCGGCTCTTTCCGAGTACCCGGTCGATTTGCGCCGACGCGCCCTCGACGGCGCGCAGCAGGGTGATCAGAAACCAGTGCAGCCAGGGAGTGAGGTCGAGCAGCGAGGCCGACGCCTTCATCTTCTGGGCGGCTTCGAGTTGAGCGTAGTACCCCTTGCGATCGGCGAGGATGGCGACCGACATCGCATAGAAACGGATGCTTTGCTGCTCGCCTTGGGCCAGGGCGAGATCTGTGAGCGCGCGGGTGATGCGGCCGTTGCCGTCGTCGAAGGGGTGCAGGGTGACGAACCAGAAGTGGGCCAGGGCCGCGCGCAGCAGGGGATCGAGCGCGGCGTCGCTGCGGCTGCGGTCGAACCACGCAAGGAATTCGGCGATGCGCGCTTCCAGCCCCTCGCGGGGCGGCGCTTCGAAGTGCACGGTCGGGCGGTCGATGCGGCCGGAGACAACCTGCATGGTGTCGTTCCCGCGCCAGTCGCCGACCCGGATCATGCGGCCCACGGAACTCTCTTCCCCGGCGAATAGCCAGGCATGCCACTGCAACAGGCGAGTCTCGGTGAGCGGGGCATCGAGGTTGGCCGTGGCGTCCCACATGATCTGCGCAAGTCCTTCGCTGCGCGGCTCGGGAGCGGCTTCGTCTGCCTCGGCCAACCCGAGGCGACGGGCGATGCTCGAGCGCACCGAGCCGACATTCAGCGATTCCCCTTCGATCGCGCTGGAATCGACGATGTTCTGCAGCAGAGCATCCAGCGTGAATTCGGCGCGCAGTTCGGGCACGGAGCCTTGGGCACGGCCCAGCAAGGCTCCTTGGGCGAGCGTGACCTGGCGCAGCAGGGGGGCCAGCGCGTCGGACTGCCAGGTGACGTGCGGCCAGTCGGGGTGTTGCCAGATCCAGCGGGACATGAGGGCGCGATTCGGTGAGGACGGTGAGCTGAATCCTAGCATTATTCGGCTCATTTTTTTACGCTGCATGAGCCGAATAAGCGGTGCGATTCGGCTCACCGAGGCTGCGCCCTTCAAGCGCCCTTCTCGCCATTAAATCGCCTTCGTGCGCCGCAACAAATCACCAAATGTCAAACCGGTGTCACCGCCTGTCAATTTCGACAAGGCCGGAGCGCTTAATGTGCCTCCATGGATGCACTCAAAAACATCGGAGGAAATGCTCATGGTCGCGCAGCGTTTCAAAACTGTTGACGCACTTGATCCACCGAAAGTGTTCACGTTGCGGCCATGCCCCTTCCACCCGAGATGGGGGGGAGCTACGCCGAAATCCCGGGGATAAAGTGGGCATTGTCCCGATCAGCAATCACCGCGGCGACTGTACGCATCGGGACGGGACTCGAGGCAAGCAAATAATTAATCACGTCCTGATAGAGGTGAGGAGATGGTTTCAGAAAGCGCGACAAACAAGATCGAGATGTGGCTGGCCAGAAGTGGAATGTTCTGCATCGTTGGCTACGTGATCGGCTGGGGAATTCTCGGCATGTGTATCCAGCCGTTCATGATCAGTCCCGCAGCGACTGCCCAGCAGCACTTCGACTTTTACCAGGAACACAGCACCCGCATCATGATCGGAATGACGATCGCCAGCTTCGATGCCGGCATCTTCATGTTGTTTGTTTCCCAGATAGCCACGCAAATGAGGCGGAGGGAAAAGAATAGCCAAATCCTGTCAACGGTTCAGCTCGTGGGCGGTCTCCTGACGGGCTGGGTCGGGATGATGGCCGCCATGATGTGGTGCGCCCTGGCTGAGTTTTCCACTCAGTTGGATCCTGCCATGGTGAAGTTCTTTCACGTTATGACCTGGTATGTGTTCGATGGCACTTACTGGGTCACCATCGCCCAGTTTGGTGCCATTGGCCTGATGGGGATCTATGACACTGGCAAAGATCCGCTATTCCCGAAATCCACGGGCCTGATTGGTGTCGTGCTTGCAGTCGGCTATGCCACCCTGGCGCTGATTCCGTTCGACCATACCTTCATCTTCTCGTATGACGGTCTTTGGAATATGTATTTTGTCTGGATCACGTTCTTCTTTTATCTCATGTGGGTTAGCCGGTTGTGTGCCAAGGACCTCAAGCGTAGCCAGGTGGCCGTCAAGCGTAATCAGGTCGGCGCCCAGGCGCTGGCTCACTAAGCAAACCTTCAACGGGAGAACTTGAATGATCAACCTGAAGACGGAACTGACGCTTCCGGCCGTGGGCTTGACCGGCTTCGAGGCGCCGCTCAACGAGACCGAGCTGGCGATCCAGGACTCATTGCACCGGTTCGCCAAGGATGTGCTTCGGCCCGCCGGCCAGGAGCTCGACAAGATGAGCGCGGAGGAGGTGATCGCCCCGGGATCACCCTACTACGAGGTTCTGGCGAAGGCCGCGCAACTCGGACTCGATTCCAGCTTGCTGGAGCAGATGCCGCCGGACACGGCCATCCGGGTCGAGTCGATCATCGGCGAGGAAATGGGCTGGGGCGACGCCGGCCTGGGTGTCTCGCTGGCCTGCGTCACCTTTCCGCTGGAAATGGCCAAGGCCGCCGGCAATTCCGAACTGGTGGACCTGTGCCGCGACAAGATCGGCTGCTGGATGATTACCCAGCCGGATCGGGGCAGCGATGCCCAGATTTTCGACATGGCGCGCGAATGGCCGGTCAAGGGCGGTCAGGGCAACAAGGGCAATGTCTGGGGCGTTGTCGGCAAGGACGAAATCGTCATCAACGGCCAATGTTCGGCCTGGGTGTCCAACGGCGCTGTCGCCCAGGTGGCGCTGGCCTACATCAACGCCGATTATGGCGACGGGTTTTTTGACGCCAACGGTCGCCCGCACGGCCTGGCGGTGATCATCCCGCTCGATCTGCCCGGTGTCTCGAAGGGCAAGCCGCTGGACAAAATCGGGCAGCGTGCGCTGCCGCAGGGCGAAATCTATTTCGACAACGTCCGCGTTCCCAAGCGTTTCGCGATTGCGCTCAAGGACGAGTACTACGGCAATCTGGCTTCGGTGTGGGCCTTTGCGGGTTGCCACATGGGCCAGATCATGACCGGATTGGCGCGCGCGGCCTTCGAGATGGCGCTGCAATATTGTCACGAGCGCAAGCAGGGTGGCCAATTGCTGATCGATCACCAGCTCACCCGCTGGCGGCTGGGCGACATGCTGCGGCGCGTCGAACTCTGCCGCGCCGTCGCCCGCCGCTCGCTCACGTATGCCCGGCTCTCACCGGCCGGACACCCCTACGCGACGGCGTCGGGCAAGGTCACGGTCACCGAGGAAGCGATGAAGGTCGCCACCGAGGCCTTCCAGCTTTTCGGCGCCTTTGGCACCTCGCGCGAGTACCCAATTGAAAAGCTGTTCCGCGACGCGCGCTCCGCGCAGATCGAAGACGGTGAGAACTATGTCCTGACCATGCGCCTGGGCCTGCTCGCACAGCAGCTCTACGCCGATGGCTGGTCGAACAACTGAAGAACTCCGAAGGATTCAAAATGGCTAAATATCCCGTCGTCGTCTATGGCGCCAGTGGCTACACCGGCATGCTGATCATGGACTGGCTGATCGATCAGAACATCCCCTTCACGGCCGTCGCGCGCAACGCCAAACGGACCCAGGAGATGATGGCCCAGCGCGTCGTACGCCTGGAGTCGGCCACCTATGAGATCGTCGAGGCGACCCATGACGTCGAATCGTTGGCGCGGGCGTTCAAAGGCGCAAAAGTCGTCTGCAATACGGTCGGCCCCTTCGTCAACTTTGGTCTGACGACCGTCGAGGCAACGCTCCAGGCGGGCTGCCACTACCTGGACACCACGGGTGAGCAAAGCTTCATTCGCGCGGCCCGCGATCGCTTCGGCGAGCAGTTCCGGCAGGCAGGCCTGCTGCTCGCACCGTCGACGGCCTATATGTACTCGTTCTCCGAGATCGCCGCCGAACTGGCTTTGGAGACACCGGGGGTCGATGCGCTCGAGACCGCCACGCTTTGTCGTGGACCGCGCGGCGCCGGGTCGGGGGTCACGGTGGGCTCGACGGCCTCGATCTTCGAGATCTTCCGTCACGAAGCCTGCTACCTCTGGGAGAAGAAGCTGGTGCCGCATGCGGCCAACGCCTCTTACACCGTCGCTACGCCGGAGCTCCTGCAACCGGTGTTCACGATTCCCTGGGGCGGCACGTCGCTGCCCATCTTCTTCCAGAACGATTCGCGCGTGAACAGTTGCATCTCCAGCGTCGGTTTCTACGACAACGAGGTGATGAAGTTCGTGCATGCCGTGGGCCAGAAGTGGGAGAGCGAATACAAGAATCTGTCCAAGGACGAGCAGGACCAGGTGGTCAAGGGTCTCGTCGACTCGACGACGCCCTCCATGCCGCCGCGCGAGCGCACGACCCTGACACGCACGGTCGATACGGCCATCGGGCGCGGCCAGCTCGCGGCAGTGCGCGCCACGGTACGCGGTGTAACGCCCTACATCTCGACCGGCGCGCTGCAGACGGCCGCCGTGATGAAGCTCCTCGACGGCGAGACCGCGAAAGTCGGATTCGCCTCGGCCTGCAAGGCCTTCGGTCACCGCTATCTCCTGGGTTTCCTGGAGCAGCGCGGGCTGGCCAGCGCCAGCGTCACTGCGCTTTGAGGACCGGACCATGGCGATCATCGATTTCTTCGACCGCGGCTGGCGTCTTAACCCCGAGGGTGCGGCCTACATCCAGGGAAGCCGCAGCTACAGCTTCAACGAGGTCGGGCGGCTGAGCTGCCGCATCGCGCGTGCGCTGCAGGCAGCGGATTACGGGCGCGGCAGCAAGGGCGCGGTCTGGGCCGGCAATGACACCACCGCCTGGACCTGCGCGCTCGGGCTATGGCGGGCCAATATGGCGTGGATCCCCGTTGGCGCACGAAACGCCGCCGACGAGAATCGCCACGTCCTCGACAGTTTCGACTGCGACGTGCTGTTCTTCCAGAAGGAGTTCGAGGCAACGATCGCCGCCCTGCGGCCGCAGTTGCCAAAGATCAAACTCTTCGTCTGCATTGACGGCGAGGCTGCGGATGCCGTCTCGCTGGCCGCCTGGGTCGAAGGCCACGCCGATACCGACCCGGGCATCGCGGTCGATCTCGACGATGTGGTCGCGATCTCGCCCACCGGCGGCACCACCGGTCTGCCCAAGGGGGTGATGAACACCCACCGCAGCATCCAGACTTTCGTCGCCCACTTCATGATCGGCTGCAGCTATGGCGCGCAGGATCGCCCGGTCAACCTGGCGGCGGCGCCGATGACCCACACCGCGGGGCTGCTGTCGCTGCCCTGCACGGCACGCGGTGGCGCGGTCGTCATCCTTCCGAAGCCCGATCCGGCGCTGCTGCTGGAGGCCATCCCCGCACACCGGGTGACGGAGTTCTTCCTGCCGCCGACGGTGATTTACCGCCTGCTCGACATCCCCGACGTGAACAAGGTCGACTTCTCGTCGCTGAAGTATTTCCTCTACGGCGCCGCGCCGATGTCGCTGGACAAGCTCAAGCGCGCGATCGAGGTCTTTGGTCCGGTGATGATGGAAAGTTACGGCCAGACCGAAGCTCCGGGAGCCATTGCCTGCCTGCGCCCCGACGAGCATTTCAACCCCGGCGGCGCGCTGGCCAGCGACGAGCAGTTGTCGTCGGTGGGACGGCCCCATCCGCTGATCCGGGTCGAGATCCTCGACGACGACAACCGCATCCTGCCCCAGGGCGAAACGGGCGAGATTTGCATCCGCGGCGATCTGGTAATGAAGGGCTACTACAACGACCCGGTCAAGACCGCGGAAACGATCGTCGACGGCTGGCTGCATACCGGCGATATCGGCCACCTCGACTCCGGCGGCCGCCTCCACATCACCGACCGCAAGAAGGACATGATCATCAGCGGCGGCTTCAACGTCTACCCCAGCGAAGTCGAGCAGGTGATCTGGGCCCACCCGGCGGTGCGCGATTGCGCCGTCATCGGCATCCCCGACGACAAGTGGGGCGAGACGGTGAAGGCAGTGGTCGAGTTAAACGCTGACCAGACCGTGAGCGGCGAGGAGCTGATCGCGCTGTGCAAGCAGAAGCTGGGCTCGGTCAAAGCGCCCAAGACGGTCGACTTCGCCACCCTGCCGCGCAGCGTGGTCGGCAAGGTATTGAAGAAGGACTTGCGTGCCGAGTACTGGCGCGTTGCCGAGCGGAAGATCTAAACCATGACAAGACTCTACATTGCCGGCATCGCCATGACGGTCTTCGGTCGCCACCTCGAGCGCAGCCTGCACGACCTGGCAGGCGAAGCGCTCGCCGGCGCGCTCAAGGATGCCGGCTGCAGCGCTGCCGACATCGGCGCCGCCTACTACGCGGGCATGACCAACGGCCCGCTGCAGGGCCAGATCTCGGTGCCGGGTCAGGTGATCTTCAGCAAGATCGGGATCGAGCGCATCCCGGTGTTCAACGTCGAGAACGCCTGCGCCTCGGGCAGCAGCGCCTTCCACCTCGCGCTGCAGAGCCTGAAGGCGGGCGCCACCGACGTGGCGCTGGCGATCGGCGTCGAAAAGATGAACATCCCCGACAAGGCCCGCGCGATGGCGCTGTTCGAGGGCGGCTGGGACGTCTCGCGAGTCGAGGAAAACTATGCCACCCTGATCAGGATGGGCGAAGGCATCACGCCGCCGCCGGGGTCGGAATCGGACCGCCCTTACAGCCGTTTCATGGCCATCTACGCGGCGATGTGCCGCTGGCACATGCGGACCTACGGCACCACGCAACGGCAGATCGCCGCCGTGTGCGCCAAGAACCACGGTCACTCGGTGCATAACCCCTACTCGCAGTTCCGCAAGACCTTCACTATCGACGAGGTGCTGGCGGCGCCGCCGATCACCTATCCGATCACACTGCCAATGTGCGCGCCGCTGTCCGACGGCGCCGCCGCCGCCATTGTCTGCACGGAGGAGGGGCTGAAGCGAATCGGCGCCGACCGCCGCCGCGCGGTCGAGGTCGCGGCCAGCGTGATCCGCACTTTCAGCCACCGCGGCATCGACGAGCCGGAAAAGGCCGTGGGCCGTCTGGCGGCGCTGCAGGCTTACGAGATCGCGGGCATCGGCCCCGGCGACATCGACGTTGCCGAAGTCCACGACGCCTCGGCGATGGGAGAGATCATCCAGGCCGAAAACCTCGGCTTCGTCGACGCGGGCGGAGGCGGCCCCGCGGCCGAGCGCGGCGATTTCACCATCGGCGGCCGTATCCCGATCAACCCCTCGGGCGGTCTCGAATCGAAAGGCCATCCGCTGGGCGCCACCGGTATCGGCCAGCTCTACGAACTGGTCACGCAATTGCGCGGCGAGGCCGGCGCGCGCCAGGTCGAAGGTGCCCGCCATGCCATGCAGGAGAACGGCGGCGGCTTGCAGGGCGTCGAGGAAGCCGCGGTAGCGATCCATATCCTGCGGCGTTGAGCGCAAGCATGGCAGAGCTATATCTCGTCAGGCATGGTCAGGCAAGTTTCGGCGCCGACAACTATGACCAGCTCTCATTGTTGGGACAGCAGCAGGGGCAACTGGTCGGGGAATACTTTGCCGAGCGCAATATCGTTTTCGATCATGTAGTGATGGGGACGATGAATCGTCACAGGCAAACGGCGGAGGCCATATTCAATGGCTCGACTGCAGTTCCGACCCCAAAGGAACATCGGGGACTGAACGAATACGACTTTGTCGCGTTGTTTGAGGGTCTCGGTGATGAGCACCATGAATTGAAGGTGCTGGCAAAAGAGAGCAAGAAGGATTTCTACAAGGCCTTGCGGCAAGTATTGCTGTTGTGGATGGAAGATCGTATCGAAGGCCCCGAGACATGGTCGGAGTTCCAGCAGCGTGTTGCCGACGCCAGGAACCATATCCAGGGACTGAAAGGAAGGATCCTGGCCGTGAGTTCGGGGGGAGTCATGGCTGCAATAGCGCAGCAGACACTTGGCGCTCCCCGGGAAGCAGTCATATCGCTCAACCTGCAAATCAACAACTGCAGTTTCTGCCGATATTTCTTCAACGCCGATTCGTTTCATCTCGCAACTTTCAACAACATTCCGTATTTCGACAAAGCGGATCGTCAAAATTTCATCACCTATGGGTAGGCATGATTGTGACCAGCGAAATTCACCAACTTGATGTCGACGGGCTGTGCAAATACCTGGAAACCCATGTCAAGGGCTTTGCCGGGCCATTGAGCGCGGAGAAATTTGCGGGCGGTCAGTCGAATCCCACATTCTTGCTGCGGGCAAAAAGCGGCAACTACGTCCTGCGCCGGCAGCCGCCGGGCCAGCTCCTGAAATCGGCGCATGCGGTCGATCGTGAATATCGCGTCATCACGGCATTGTCACCGACGCAAGTACCGGTTGCGCATGCTCATCATCTCTGCACCGATACGAGCATCATCGGCAGCATGTTCTACATCATGGATTACCTCGATGGGCGCATCTTCTGGGATCCGTCGCTGCCCGAACTCGATATCGATCAGCGCAAACCCGCTTACGATGCCTTGATCGCGGCGCTGGCAGCACTGCACGACGTCGATGTCGATCAGGTGGGCCTGAGCGATTATGGCCGGGCCGGGAATTATTTCGAGCGGCAGATCGGTACATGGACCAAGCAATATCGTGCTTCCGAAACCGAGCGATTGGAATGCATGGAAGCCTTGATCGACTGGCTACCGAAGCATTGCCCGGCCGAAGACGGCAGGGTGGCGCTGGTTCATGGCGACTTCCGCTTCGACAACCTCATTTTCCATCCCAAGGAGCTGCGCGTTCTGGCGGTTCTGGACTGGGAGCTTTCCACACTGGGCAATCCTCTGGCAGATCTCGCCTATTTCTGCATGTGCCTGCGACTGCCGACGGATGCTTACGTCAAAGGTCTGGGCAGCAAGAATCGTCGCGCGCTCGGCGTGCCCGAAGAAGCTGAAATAGTCCGGCGCTACTGCGAGTTGCGCGGCATCCCGGAAATAGAGGACTGGAATTTTTATATCGCGTTCAGTTTCTTCCGCCTTGCGGCTATCGCACAAGGGGTAAAGAAGCGTGCCATCGACGGCAATGCGTCCAGCGCGCACGCGCAAAAAGTCGGAGAGATGGTTGCGCCGCTCACCGAAATGGGCTTTGCCGCAGCGAACGAAAAGGATATGGAAAGGAGTATGGCATGACGACCAAACTATTCGATCTTGAAGGCAAGATCGCCCTGGTGTCGGGGGCAAGTCGCGGCATCGGCGAAGAGATCGCCAAGTTGCTGGCGGAGCAGGGCGCGCATGTGATCGTTTCCAGCCGAAAAGTTGAAGACTGCCAAAGAGTCGCCGACGCCATCCGTGAAGCAGGTGGAAGCGCGAGCGTGTTTTCCTGCAATGTCGGCAAGATGGAAGACATCGCTGCTGCTTTTGAGCAGATCGAAAAGCTTCACGGCCGGCTCGACATCCTGATCAACAACGCGGCGGCCAATCCCTATTACGGGCATGTGCTGGATACGGATCTCGGCGCTTTTACCAAGACCGTCGACGTCAATATTCGTGGTTACTTCTTCATGTCGGTAGAGGCCGGCAAGATGATGAAGAAGCAGGGGAAGGGGGCAATCGTCAATGTCGCCTCGGTGAATGCTCTCCGACCCGGGGAGAATCAAGGCATTTATTCGATCACCAAGGCGGCGATCGTCAACATGACCAAGGCCTTCGCCAGGGAATGCGGCTCGTTGGGAATCCGCGTCAATGCCTTGTTGCCCGGGCTGACCAAGACCAAATTTTCGACAGCGCTATTCAATGACGAAAAGCTCTACAGCGAATGGGTCTCCAACATTCCTTTGCGCCGTCACGCTGAACCGCGCGAGATGGCTGGCGCTGTGCTTTACCTTGTTTCCGACGCCGCGAGCTATACCAACGGCGACTGCATCGTCGTCGACGGCGGCATGACTCTTTAAAAGATGGATCGATAGAAAGGAAATATCATGGATTTTGCCTACTCGTCCAAAGTCGAAGAGCTTCGTGAGCGCGTGCGCGGCTTTATGGACACCTATATCGTGCCGCGCCAGCGCCAATGGCTCGAGGAAGTGCATCGCGGCCAGTTTCCCGTGTCCTTCATGGCAGACCTGAAGGCGATGGCGAAGTCGGAAGGCTTGTGGAACCTGTTCCTGCCCGGCCTGCACGCCGACGAGCCGGGTACCGGCCTGACCAATTTGGAATATGCGCCGCTGGCCGAGATCATGGGACGTGTGAGTTGGGCGTCCGAAGTCTTCAACTGCAATGCCCCGGACACCGGCAACATGGAACTTCTGCACATGTTCGGCTCCCCGGAGCAGCAGAAGGCCTGGCTGCGTCCACTGCTCGAGGGCGAAATTCGTTCGGCTTTCGCAATGACAGAGCCTGACGTCGCATCCTCGGACGCCACGAACATCACCACCTCGATTCGGCGGGAAGGCGACGAATACGTCATCAATGGTCGCAAGTGGTTCATCACCAACGCCGCTCATCCGCACTGCCGTATTTTCATCGTCATGGGCAAGACCGACCCGGACGCCGAGCGGCACAAGCAGCAGAGCATGATCCTGGTTCCTCGGGACACGTCGGGTCTGGAAGTCGTACGCAATATCAATATCGTGAACCACCATTCGCCGGAGGGCCACTGCGAGGTCATCTTCCGTAATGTGCGCGTGCCGGTATCCAATCTGCTCGGTGAGGAAGGCAGTGGCTTCGCATTGGCCCAGGCGCGTCTCGGTCCCGGGCGTATTCACCACTGCATGCGATCGATCGGTGCCGCCGAGCTTGCTCTGGAAATGATGATTGACCGAAGCCTGGAGCGACGCACTTTCGGAAAGTATCTACATCAGCATGGTTCGATCGGCGAGTGGATCGCGAGATCAAGGATCGAGATCGATCAGGCGCGCTTGCTGGTGCTGAAAACCGCCTGGATGATTGATCAGTTTGGCGCCAGGCATGCGCACAAGGAAATTTCCATGATCAAAGCCCTGGTACCCGGGGTTTATACCGCGGTATGCGATCGTGCAATGCAGGTATTCGGGGCCATGGGTATCAGTCCCGATACGCCGCTGGCTGACATGTGGACCTGGGGCCGCGCTTTGCGCTTCGCCGACGGCCCGGATGAAGTGCATCTCCAAAATATCGCCCGTATCGAAATTAAGAAAGGGCAGGAAAATCTGGGTGCTACTGCGCCCTATTTGAGAGTCCCGGAGGGCTGCTGACACAGCTGACGGGCATTGACCGCCACCTCCCCCCGAGACTGGGGGGGGACGTAGGCGCGATCTCGGGAATAAAGTGGACATCGTCTCAATCAGCATTCACGACCGCGACTGCGCGCACCGGGACCCGACTGGAGCGCTGATACGAGTCACTATCATCCAGCCATGACTGCCATCGCCACTGCCCAATCGGCCGAAGCCCCAGCCGGCGAAGCCCCTGCCGCCAAGCGCCTCCCCGGATATCTGCCGGTCTGGGCCTTCATCCTGGCCGAAATGCTGCTCTTCGCCGTGCTCTTCGCTTCCTACGCCTTCGCCCGGGTGGACAACGTGGAGATGTTCAATCTTTGCCAGCAGACCCTGGACCGCAATGCCGGGGCCATCAACACCGTGCTCCTGGTGACCGGGTCCTGGTTCGTCGTTCTCGCCGTTCAGGCGGCCCGCCGGGACGACCGCCGGGCCGCCAGCCGTGATATCGGCCTGGGCTTCCTGTGCGGTGCCGGCTTCCTGGCCATCAAGGTGTTCGAATACGCCGCCAAGTTCGGGGCAGGGATTACCTTCTCGACCAACACCTTCTACAGGTTCTACTTTTCGCTGACCTTCTTCCACTTCATGCACGTCATCCTGGGCATGGTGGTCCTCGCCATCCTGTGGGTTAAGACACGTCAAGGTGCCTACGGCAGCCACGATGCCCACGGCCTGGAGAGCGGGGCGGCCTACTGGCACATGGTGGATCTGTTGTGGATCGTGCTGTTTCCCTTGGTTTATGTGATGCGATGAGTGCCTTTTTCCTGAATCCCGCCAACCGGGGCTGGCTCGTTCTCGTCGTCGCCACCGGCGCCACCTGGTGGCTCGGTGAAGTGGGCGCCGCTGGCACCGGCGCCATTCTCGCCATGCTGGCTATCGTCTTCATCAAGGGCCGGCTGGTCATTCTGGAGTTCATGGAATTGCGGGGCGCCCCGCTGATGTGGCGCCTTCTTCTCGAAGGCTGGCTCATCCTGGTGGGCGGCCTCATTCTGCTCGCCTACGGGATCAGCCTCAAATGACGGAACACGCGCTGCCCGTCCACGAACCCTCCAGCAACGAAATCACCCTTTTCGCGCACGCCTTCAGGGAACGCTTGCCGCTCCTCATCGAGACCCTGTCGGCTGTGAAGAGAAGGCAACTTACGTAGGGCTCTCCTTCTGGCGCGGGTCGAAAGATCCGCGCTTTTTTTTTCATCGCTGCAGAAGAACGCATCCCGATGTACACGGGCCGATGCCGGCTACGGGCCGGCATTCTTCAGATCAAGCATCGATAAAATTAGGTTACCCCCCAACAGCGGTGAGGCTCCGCACGGAGGATGGGCAAAAATGTGCGGTCGCGGCCGAAAAAGCCGCTGCTAATGACATCTGAAGAGGAAATGCCGGATCGATGCGATACGGCGAAAGGGCGGACGTGGGATCGAGACGCCGACGGCGCCTCAGATCCCGAGCGTCGAGCGATACACGAAGCTCCACAGGGCGACCCACTCCACGCACGCCAGCGCAACGAGGAGGAGCCGGATCACGGTCGTTTCCATGGCTGTAACTCCTCCCCGCCGCGGGCTCGTGCCGTTCAGGACGCCATACGGGCGTATTTCTCCTGCAGTTGATCCCGGCTTTCCTTGAAGGCGGGATCAGGGAAGATACAGTCCGACAGACAGACCGTGATGCACTGCGACTTGTCGTAATGGCCGACGCACTCGGTGCATTTCGTGGGGTCGATCACGAAAATGTCGTCTCCCGGAGAAATCGCCTCGTTGGGGCAGTCCATTTCGCACACGCCGCAATTGATACAGTCCGCATTGATGATCAGTGCCATGTCTTCCTCCTGGCGCGTTATGGTTATGGATAGCGCGAGCACCGGTTTTGGTGATGCCTTGCCCGATGCCCTTGGGCGGTATTTAGCGCTTGGGGAGGTCGAGTGCCTTTGACCGTTCAAGTCATCGACTTGACGATATGGGACAGTCCGCGGGACGGCCGTGAGCGCGGCCGCGTGGGCGAGGAGAGGGCGTGGAGGCCCCGGAGGGCTTACTGCAGGAAGGGATTTTTTTCGCTGAGCTGATGCTGGCGCCAAGCCGACGCAGTACAGCCGAAGCGGCCCGCGAACCAGCGCGAAAAGGCGGAGGGTTCCGAGAAGCCGAGCAGCTCCGCGAGGTCCTTCAGCGGGCGTTGCGAGTTGCTCAGGTACTTGACCGCCAGGTCGCGCCGTGCCCCGTCGAGGATGTCCGAGAAGGTCTGGCCGCTCTTCTGCAGATGGCGGTGCAGGGTGCGGCGGTCGAGCCCGAGATGCTGGGCCACGACCTCGACGGAGCATCGCCCCGTCGGCAGCAGCAACCAGATCAGTTGCCGCACGTTTTCCGCTGCCGATTGGACGGGTTCGGCGTTCATCACGTCCAGCAGTTTGCGCACGTAGCGGGCGGTTTCGGCGTCGTAGCTGGGCAGGGGGTCGTCCAGGATCGTGGCCCGGCAGATGATGCCGTCGATATTGCTGTTGAACTGCAGGCGCGCGTCGAACACCCGCTGGTGGACACGCAGATCGGCGGGGGCCGGGTGCCGGAAGCACACCGCGGTGGGCCGCCATTCGTTGCCGAGCAGCACCCGCAAGGTCCGATACAGGATGCCGAGCGACATCTCCGTCGCCTGGCGCGTCGGCTGCGACTGATCGGGCATCAGTTCTTCGCGGATCACCAGCACGCCGTCGTTCTCTTCGAACATCAGCATCACCTCTTCCGCCTGCAGGTGGGTATAGCTGCGGATCGCTTCGAGGGCCTGGCGCATCGTCGGCTGGCTCTTGATCACGAGCGCGAGCGGGCCGAGGTTCGACAACTGGCGGCCTTCGGCCATGCGCAGGCCGAAGTTCTCCACCCCCGCCGCCTGCGCGGAATTCTCAAGCAGGTGAAACAGCGCGGAGACCGGAATCTTGGTGTCCGGATTCGTCAGGCAGGCCGGATTGATGTTGACGCGGCGCAACTGATCGAAAGGCGAAATGTTCAGCGACTGAGCGAGTTCGACGTAGTTGGTCAGGCAGGCGCTGCGGTGGAGCTTCTTCATTGCCATCTCAAACTCTCACTCGCCCGATTGTTGAATATCCACTCTAACGACCTGTGACCAAATGTCAAGTCGGTGTCTTTGCAGGTCAAGCCCGTGATTCGGGATGCGCTTAATGTGGCACCGCAGATCAAATCAAAAGTTCGAAACGGAGGAGCCTGCAATGAGCGAGAGCAGTTTCAACATCGCGGATGTGATCGATCCGCGGAAAATACCCGAATTGCGGCCGGTGACCACCGTCGGCATCGATATCGGTTCCCGGCAATCGAAGGCGGTGATGCTCACCGCCGAGCATGTTCACACGGTAATTACCGCCAGCGGCGTGCATCCGCATGAAACGGCACAGCGGCTGGTGAATAAATTGCTGATATTGGCGGCGCTGCCGCGCAGCGATATCTCGATGATTGCCGGCACCGGTTATGGCCGGATTGCTCTGCAATTCAGCGATATCCCGGCCGAGGTGATCACCGAGATCACCTGTCACGCAATGGGCGCGCATTACCTCAATGCGGATACCCGCACCATCATCGACATCGGTGGCCAGGATTGCAAGGCCATCAAGCTCGATACCAGCAACGGCCGCGTCACTGAATTCGCGATGAACGACAAGTGTGCTGCCGGTTCCGGCCGCTTCCTGGAGAAGACCGCGGAGATGCTGGGCTACTCGCTGGAAGAGCTGGGTGCCCGCGCGATGCAATCCACCAAGCAGCTGCAGATGAGCAGCCAGTGCGTGGTGTTCGCCGAGTCGGAAATCGTGTCGCTGAAGGCCACCGGCGAAAAGGGCGAGGACATCGCCGCCGGCGTGCATTTCGCGATCGCCCGGCGCGTCTGCAACCTGGTGAACCGCATCGGCCTCGATCCTGAGCTCGCCTTCTCCGGTGGCGTCTCCAACAACGTCGGCGTCAAGCACGCGCTGGAGAGCCTGCTCGGGCGGAGCTTCGTCACACCGCGGCTGAACGCCGTCTTCGCAGGTTGCCTCGGGGCGGCCGTCATCGCCCAGCAGAAGATCTGCGGTATCGCCGACGTCGATTCGGCGCCGCAGGAGATGGAGGTGGAGGCATGAACATGAGACACGAGAACATTCCCTCAGAGCGCAGCCTGCCCTTCACCGAGGTCATCGACCCGAAACTGGTCCATGAACTGAGCGGCGTCACCGCGCTGGGCATCGACATCGGCTCGCGCAACTCCAAGGCGGTGCTGCTCCACGACGGACGGCTCTACACCGCGCTGCTGCCCACCGGCCTCAACATGCAGGAGACCGCCGCCGAACTGCTCGACGAGCTGTACGAGAACGCCAACATCACGATGGAAGACATCGACTTCATCGTCGGCACCGGCTACGGCCGCGTGTCCCTGAAGTTCGAGACCGTGCCCAGCGAGATCCTCACCGAGATCTCCTGTCACGCGATGGGCGCGCACTACCTGAACGCCGGCACCCGCACCATCATCGACATCGGCGGGCAGGACGCCAAGGCGATCCAGGTCGATCCGGAGACCGGCAAGGTGGTCAAGTTCCGCATGAATGACAAGTGTGCGGCGGGCACCGGGCGCTTCCTGGAGAAGGCCGCCAACCTGCTCGACCTCACCATGTACGACGTCGGCCCCGAGGCCCTGAAGGCCACCAAGGATCTGGAAGTCAGCGCCCAGTGTGTGGTCTTCGCCGAATCCGAAGTGATCTCCCATCGCGCCAAGGGCGAGACGGCGGCCGACATCGCCGCCGGCGTGCATATGGCCTCTGCCAAGCGCGTCGTCGCCCTGCTGCGCGCCATCCCCCTGGAATCGGACATCGTGTTCACCGGCGGCGTCTCCAACAACGCGGGCATGAAGCACGCGCTGGAGCGTCTGCTCGGCAAGCCGATCGTCCAGCCCAAGCTGGACATGGTCTTCGCCGGCTGCCTGGGCGCCGCCATGTATGCCCAGCGCCTGGCGGTGGAGAAGCGCAGGATCAAGTCCACGAGGGTGGCCGAGCGCTGCGACCTGTCGGACGTGTCGCGCCGCATCGAGGACGCCGAAGTGTCGCTGATCGAGCGCAAGGACGTGAAGAAGGTCGGCTACCTCTGCACCTATACGCCGCCTGAGCTGCTCACCGCGGCCGGTGTCGCCTTCGGCCGCATCGACAAGTGCGGCACGCCCTCGGTGGTCGCCGAGGGGGAAGTGATCGTCAAGAGCGTGTTCTGCGACATGAGCAAGAGCGTGCTCGGCCACTTCCGCACCAAGGACCCGTTCCACGATGCGCTCGATCAGGTGGTGACCTTCTATACCTGCGACACGATGCGGGCGACCTCCAACGCGATCAACCACTACTTCAAGCCGTCCTACGGCTACGTGGTGCCGCGCACCGGCGACAAGCCCAGCGCCCGCGACTTCTTCCGCGGCGAGATGATCGCCTTCAAGAAGGACCTGGAGAAGCTCACCGGCAAGCCGGTGGACGACGACAACCTTCGCGCGTCGATCAAGCTGCACAAGAAGCTGCGCCAGACCATCCACAAGATCTCCGATCTGCGTAAGCGCAACCGTCCGCCGCTTTCGGGCAGCGACTTCCTGGAGATCACGCGCGCCTACCGCAGCATCCCGGCCGAAGAGCAGCAGCCGATCCTCGACGAGCTCTACGAGCGTCTGGCAGCGGTGCCCGACGACGACACGCCGCGTCTGCGCGTGATGATCTGCGGCGGCATCATGGCCGACGGCGACCGTCGCCTGATGGACCTGCTGGAGAAGGACATCGGTGTGAACGTGGTGGTGGAAGACCACTGCACCGGCCTGTCGCCCTTCTACTACGACACCCAGGAAACCGACGACCCGTATCGCGACCTCGCCAACGCCTATCTCGACCAGGCGCCTTGCGCCCGTCAGTCGCCGCTGAGCCGACGCATCGACTTCGCCGGCAATCTGGCCAAGGAATACAAGGTCGATGCGGTCATCTATTACACGCTGAAGTTCTGCCCGTCCTTCTCCCAGACCAAGGGCCTCTTCATGCGGCGTTTCCACGAGCTCGGACTGCCCGCCCTGGAGCTCGATACCGACTACTCCCAAGGTGACACCGGCCAGATCAAGACCCGCCTCGAAGCCTTCATCGAAGTGCTCAAGGAATCGCAAGGAGAGAAAGAACCATGCACGCAGTAATGGAAACGGCCGCATCTGCCGGCACCCCTGCCACCATCACCGGCGAACCGCGCAACCAGGTCGAGTACATCCAGCAGAGCCGCGAGGCCCATCACTACTCGCCCGGCATCCAGAAGCTCTACGACCTCGCGCTCTCTTACTTCCCCGACGCGGAGAAGGGCAACCAGGAGGGCACGCCGGCGGTGTGGTCGACCGGCCTGATGGAGGCGCCGCTGCTCTACGCCTGCGACACCATCCCGATGGCGGTCTATGACCTGGGCCGCCTGGGGTCGGCGGTGGAGGCGGCGGAGCTGTCGGAAGACATCTTCGACATGCCGAAGGAAACCTGCTCGATGGTTTCCGCCCTGATCGGCGAGTGGTACATGCGCCGCAACAACTCGGTGAAGAAGGTCGTTGCGCTGTCCACGGTCTGCGAGCCCCTCAATATGGGCTACGAGATGATCAAGGAGTTCGGCTTCGACATCCACCGCGTCGAACAGGTGATCCGCCCGGTGCACGGCGGCGACGAGCGGCTGGAGCAGATGATCAAGTTCCTCGCCAGCGAACTCGAGGATGTCGCCTTCTTCCTCACTGGCAAGCCGGTCGACGAGGAGAAGATGCGCGCCGAGATCAAGCGGCTCAACCGCCTGATGGCCAAGTTCCGCGAGATCCTCCAGCTGCGCCTGAAGAACCCGCTCTACATCAAGAGCCTGCCGACGCTGTTCCTGCTGATGGGCTCGGCCCACTATTTCGGCAAGCCGGCGGAGTACGAGGCGCTGCTCGACCAGCTGATCGAAGAGCTGAAGACCGCGGACTTCGTGCCCTCGCCGATGGGCAAGATCATCCCGCTGACCTGGGTCGGCGCGCGTGGCCTGGAGTTCGGGGTGTACAAGGCGGTGGATGATCTGGGCGGCGCGTTGCTCTCCTGGTTCACGCCGAACCCCTACGACCGCGTCTGGAACGAGGACATCCCGCCGCTGGAGTCGATGGCGCGCTTCATCCTCGACTACTTCGTCACCGGTTCGCCCGTCAATCAGATCAAGTACATCGAAAACATGATCGAGGAGTCGGGCTCCAAGGGGATGCTGTTCTACACCTACATCGGCTGCCCCTACGGCGGGATGCACGTCGAGCTCTTCCGCGACCACTTCCACAAGAAGGGCGTGCCGAGCTCGGGTCTGGAAGGCAGCTGGCAGGTCGGGGCGCCCTCAGGCCAGTTGATCACCCGCGTGCGCGCCTTCATCGAAATGTTGTCCTGACGGAAGCGGGCCCGAAGGGCCTGCGTTGAGGCACGGGTCGGGGTTGGACGGCGTCGCCGCCCGATCCCGACCGGTCGCGATTCCGTTTCGCGACCGACTGCGATAGTCTCTAAGTCTCCTTGTCCGGCGAGTCTCTGCGCGCACCTGCTGAATGGCAACCGAAACGGCGAACCCCGAATTCGTTCTTAAGAGCACGCCGCCGCGCGTGCCCAAAGACCAACTGCTGCGAGGCCGCCTCAGCTGGGACGGCGAGGAGCTCAGGCACAAGACGATCATCGAGGTCATCGCTCCCGCGGGCTTCGGCAAGACATCCCTGCTTGGCCAGTGGAGGCGCGAAGCTCTCAACCTTGGCGCGCTGGTCGCGTGGTTGACGCTCGACGACCGGGACGACGTCGCCCGCTTCACCGGCGGGCTCGCGTATTCGATGAGGGTGGCGAGCGGACGACCGACGTTCGAGCGGGCCGTCGCACAGTTGATTCGCCAGGGGAGCAGCGACTTCGAAGGCCTCACGGCGTGGCTCGCCGAAGTCGCGAATCTGGGCGCCGAGACGGTACTGATCCTCGACGAGGCGCAGTCGGCCCCGGATGCCGTTCAGCAATCGCTGCTTTACCTGATCCTCAATGCGCCGCCGAATCTTCGCGTCGTCCTCGCTTCGCGCAAGGCGCTGCAGCTTCCTCTCTCGAGCTTCCTGGCGCGGGGCCTGTATGCCTCCGTCGGTGCCGACCGGCTGCGCTTCACCCGTCAGGAAACGGCCGAGATCCTGAAGGCGCGCTTCAAGGATCGGATCGACGCCGAATCCTGCATGCGCCTGCACGAAAAGGCCGCCGGTTGGCCGCTGGGACTCCAGCTGGCGATGGTGGTGATTGAACGCCAGCCCGATCTGAACGCGGCGATCGCGACGATGGACGCCGCCACGGGCGATCTCGAACGTTACTTCCTCGAGGGCCTGCTGCGGGATCTGGAGCCGCGCATCGTCGAGTTCCTCGTCCGCATCTCGATCCTGGATGCCTTGCGGGTCGACCTGTGCGCGTTCGTCACCGGGTACGAGGATGCTCCTGACGTGCTGGCGCGCCTGCGTGATTCGCTGCCGATCTTCGCCGACGGGCTCACCACGGACTGGATCCGGTTTCATCCGATGGTGCGCGAGTTTCTTGCCGGGCAGCTGCGCAAGCGCCCCGACGCCGAGCGGCAGGCCCTGCACGCGCGGGCGGCGCGCTGGTTCGCCGACCATGGCATGCGCGAGGCGGCGGCGGACCAGGCGCTCGCGGCCGGCGAGGATGCGCTGGCATACGGCCTGATCAGCGAATGCATCTACGGTGCCGCACTCGAAGGCGACCATGTCCGCCTGATGTACTGGCTGGAGCGCATTCCGCCCGAAGAACTCGAGCGCCATCCACGCACACTGCTCGGTGCCGCCTGGGTGCTTGCGCTGAGCGAGCGGCACCAGGAGGCGACCCGGCTGATCGAGAAGATGCGCGGAAACGTCGCCGCTCCCGTGGAAGAACGTTTCGAGAGCGATCTGATCAGTAGTGCGGCGGCGTATTTTGCCGATCGGATCGACGAGGTGGAGAGCATTCTTGCGCCATGGAAGGGGCACGATGACTCGGTATCGCCGCCCCTGAAGGCGATCTACGCCAATTGCACGGCGGTCGCCCAGATCTACCTCGGCAATCCGGAGCGGGCGCGCCATCTGATCCGGGCGGCTTACGTGGGCGTGCCCGCCGGACTGCATGCGGTGCGCGGCTGGGCCGAGTGGGGGATCGGCTTTAGCTATCTGTGGGAGGGGCACGTGCAGCTCGCACAGGAGTGGCTCACGGAACCCTGCCGGCGCGCGGACGACGCAATCGGCCGGCGCAATGGCGTGAGCGCGATGCTGGCCTCGGCATTGGCGATGGCCCACTGGGAGCTGGGCGATACCGATGCGGCGGAGGACGTGCTGCTTGGACGGCTGGACGTACTGGAGCACGTCTCTGCGCCGGAGGCGATCGTCATGGGCTACCAGGTTGCTGCCCGGCTTGCGCGCATGAAGGGGCAGGATCGACGTGCGCTTGATCTGCTTGATAACCTCTATGCGCTCGGCGAGGTCCGCAAGATGCCGCGTTATCGCGTCGCTAGCCTGTTCGAACAGGCGCGCATGCACATGATCCAGGGGCGCGCGCGGTCCTGTCTCGATGCCTGTGAGCGGCTCGAAACGATGGCGCCGGACCTGGAGACGAACACCCTCCTGGGGCGCCTGCTGCTGCTGCGCGTGGGCCTGGCCCGCGGTTACGGTGCGATCGCGAGCGGTGACTGGGAAAAGGCTCTGGCGATTGTCGAGCCCCTGCACGACGAAACGGAGAAGTTGCGGCGCGGTCGGGAAGGTGTGGAGATCAAATTCCTCGTCGCGCTTGCGCGCAGGCACCGCGGCCTGGAATGGAAGACCCGGTTGGACGAGGCAGTGGCCGTCGCTGATATCTTCGGGATGCGACGGGCGCTCAACTATATGCAACCGCTGGTCGGCGAATGGGAAAGCGAGGAAGTGGCTGGCGACGAACCCGTGCCCGAACGCCCACCGGTCCCGTCGCGGCGGACGGCGGCTCCCTCCGCCCATGCGACGCTCGCCAAGACGGGCGGGCTACTGACCGCGAAGGAAGAAGAGATCCTTCAATTGCTCAGACGCAATCTGTCGAACAAGCAGATCGCGAGTGCCTTGAGCATCAGCGACGAGACCGTCAAATGGCACGTCAAGAACCTGTTCGTGAAATTCAATGCGGGTTCTCGACGGCACGTGGTTGACCGCGCCCTCATGCTGGGCATCCTCAGCGATCCATACTGATCCGTCGCTTAGACGGCGGGCGCGGCGGTTTCCGACGGCCAGGGGTGCCCGGCGAACATTTCCCGTAGCTGCCCCTTGTGCACCTTCCCGGTGGCGGTATGCGGAATGTGCTCGACAAACACCATGTCGTCCGGCAACCAGCGGCGGTCAAGTCTCTGCGCGAGGTAGTCGAGCAGTTCTTCCCGGCTCACCTCGCAACTGCTTCGCCTCAAGATGATCAGCAGCCGGCGGGTGCGCGATGGGGTGCCGGGAAGCGTGATCAGTGCCGCCTCGAACACATCGGGGTGGCCGACTGCGATCGCCTCGAGTTCGGCGGAGGACATCCATTCCCCGCCGCTCTTGAGCGCGTCGGCCGCCCGGCCCGTCACCCGTAGCCCGCCCTTGCCGTCGATTGTCGCGATATCCCCGCTTGCGAAGAATCCGTCCGCGTCGAGCGGCGATGCCCCCGTCGCCTTGAAATAACCGGCGGGGACCCACGGGCCGCGCAGGCGCAGGTGCCCCCGTGTGAGACCGTCGTGCGGCACGCGCCGGCCCGCGTCGTCGACGAGGCGCAGTTCGACCCCGAATGGCGCGCGGCCCTGTTGACCCTCCGGTGACCTCGTCGCCCCTTCCTCCGCCCGGCCCGCTGCAGATACGGGAGCGCTCACCGCGCCGATCGGCGAGCTCTCCGTCATCCCCCACACCTGCGTGACGGTGGCGCGGAACTGCGACGCGAAGCGTTCGGTGAGAGGGCTTCCGGGCACGCCGCCGCCGATGACGACGCGGCGCAGGCCGAGATCTTTTCGGGGATTGCGGTGTGTGGCGTCGGCATGGGCGAAGATCGGCGACCAGACGTTGGGGCCCCCGAGTGCGAGCGTGACCCGCTCATCCCGCATCAGCTCGTACAGGCTTCGGCCGTCGTTGGCCGGCCCGGGCAGCACGAGTTTCATGCCGCACATCGCCGCGGCGTAGGGTACCCCCCAGCCATTGACGTGAAACATCGGCGCGGCCAGCAGCGCGGTCTCGTTCGCCGAGAGCGCCATGCTGTCGGCCGCGCAGATGGCAAAGGCGTGGAGCACGGTCGAGCGATGCGAGTACAGCACCCCCTTGGGCGTTTCCGTCGTTCCCGCCGTGTAGCACAGCGACGACGCCGTGGTCTCATCTAAGACCGGCCAGCTGAAGTCTTCGGCGCTTCCGGCGATCAGGTCCTCGTAACACAGCAGGTTCGGAATGTCGCTCAGCGGCAGGTTCCTGCGGTCCGTCATCGCCACGAAGTGCTTCACGGTCCGGAGCATCGGGGCGAGGCGTTCGACCAGCGGGGCGAAGGTGACGTCGAAGAACAGGTGCTGGTCTTCGGCGTGATTGATGACGTATTCGAGCTGCTCCGGAAATTGCCGCGGGTGGATGGTGTGCAGCACCGCGCCGATCCCCGACACGCCGTAATACATCTCCAGGTGGCGATAGCCGTTCCATGCCAGGGTTCCGATCCGCTCGCCGGGCTTCACGCCGAGGGCGAGCAGCGCCCGGGCCACGCCCTGGGCGCGGCGCGCGATGTCGCGGTAGGTGCTGCGATCGATCGTCCCTTCCGCCGTGCGAGAGACGATTTCGGCGTCGGGGTGGCACCTTGCCGCATGTTCGATCAGAGATGAAACGAGCAGGGGGACGTCCTGCATGAGTCCCTTAAGCATGGGCGTGCCTCCTGAACTTTAGGCGTGATCGGCGTCCGTGGGGGCCTGATTCACGATACGCGAAAAGATGCGACGGAACTCGGTCCTGCTGTCGCGATTGAAACGCGGATCGCCGTCTTCGGAGAATGCCGCGTTGATCCAGTCCCAGTCTTCGGGGGTCAGATGACACTGCGCTGCGGGGAGAATGACGCGCTCGACGCGTTCCATGTGTTCCCATACGGATCGTTCGCAGCGGCTGGCGGCGTCCCTGATCGCAGCAAGATCGCCCCTGCCGCCGAGATAACGATCGATGGACGCCGCAAGTTCGTCGATGAGGTCGCAGTCCTCCTGGTAGCGCCGGCTCAGTTCGGAGAGTTCGGCGTCGTAACGCGATGACCGCTCGTGCAGCCGGGGCATCAGGTATTCCTCTTCCTTCGGCCGATGATGGCTTGCCGAAAAGGCCGTGACATAGTGGATTGCCGTGCGCATGAATTCGGCATGCGGGCGCTCGCGCAAGTCCCGTCCGCTGTCGAGCAAGTCCTGCAGCGCGTGGAGGGCGGCCGCGAGGGAGCGGTGATCGTCCCGGATGGCGTCCATGGCCTGCGACTGGGCGGGCGGGCTGGACGTGGCGGCGACGAGGACGGGCATGCCGGCGTTGACCAGGACCTTCAGGGTCTGTGATCCCAGCATCATGCCGATGTTGCTTCGCCGGCCGTGCGACGCCATGTAGATGAGATCGCAGTCGGCGTCCCGCGCCGCAGCGATGATCGCGCGCGCCGGCGAATCGCTGACGACCGTCGCCGAGCCGCAGGGAACCCCGAATGCCCGCGCGGCGGCTTCGGCCTTTGCGAGGAGTTCGCGCACGCGACCCTCGAAGGCATAGGCGAACTTCGCCGGCGAGGTCAGGCGAACGATTTCGGCCTCGCCGTCCAGTGCAGCGGCATAGTCCGGCTGCGCGTGAAAGAAGGTGATGCGGGCGCCCAGGGTGCGGGCGAACTCGACCGCGTTGCTGCAGATTTCGGTCGAGAGGTCGGTTCCGTCGATCGGCACGAGTAGGTGGCGGTACATGGTGGCTCCTGGGGCTGGGCGAATCGGACGCGTGTGCCGTAAGCGCTGCGGACGGGCATGGCCGTGCCGTCATCGATCCGGTCAATGCGTCGGGCCCGCCGTCGACGGGGGATCATTTGCAACCGATTCTAGTCCCGCCGGAATGCCCGGCCACCCCCTCCGCGAAGGGGGGAGGGCGCCGGCAATGCCGGTCAGACCTTCCGCAGCGGATCCTGTGCGTGCCAGCAGGAGTGCCGCTCCCAGTCCGGGAACTCTCCTGCGGGAATGGGCCGGCTGATGAGATACCCCTGCGCCGTGTCGCAGCCGAGCGCCACCAGCCGCTCCCATACCGCCTGGGTCTCGACGCCCTCGGCGACGATCTTGAGGCCCAGGTTGTGCCCCAGTTCGATCGTCGACCGCACGATGATCTCGGAGTCATCGCTGGCAAGCATGTTTGCAACGAAGGACTGGTCGATCTTCAGGGTGTCGACAGGGAGTTTCTGCAGGTAGGTCAGGCTCGAATAGCCGGTTCCGAAATCGTCGATCAGCAGCTCGACCCCCAGGTCCTTGAGGCGGGTGAGAATCTCCAGCGCGCCGACGGGCTCCTCCATCAGCGCGCTTTCGGTAAGTTCGAACTGGATCAGTTCCGGTGCCGTGCCCCACGTGTCGAACAGCCCTTTGATGCGATCGAGCAGGCGCGGATCGCGCAGGTCATGCGCGGACAGGTTCACCGACATCGGCAGATCCATTCCGGCTTCCACCCACGCGTAGCTCTGGCGGAACGCCGCTTCCAGCACCCATTGGGTGAGCGGCGTGATCAGTCCTGCGTGTTCCGCAATCTTGATGAATTCACCGGTCGAGAGCATCCCGTGTTTGGGGTGCTGCCAGCGTACCAGTGCCTCGGCCCCGCACACGCGCTGCGACCCGAGATCGACCTTGGGCTGGCAGTAGAGGAGGAGTTCATTCCTCGCGATGGCGTGTCGCAACTCGCCAATCAGCGAGAGACGACGCGCGAATTCGCGGTCTGGGCTGCCGCGGTAGAGCGCATGGCCCGAGGCGGTGTGCCGTGCCTGGCCGGCCGCGACGGTGGCGCGGCGGAGAAGATCGTCCGCGTCTGTCCCGTGGCCGGGAAACAGCGCGATGCCGATGCTCGCGCGCGAATCCACTGCAAACTCGGTCAATTCGACCGGCTCGCGCAGGATCCCCAGCAGGTTTTGCGCGACCTGGGTGGCATGTTCCGAGCCAGCGTCGGTGAGCAACACGGCGAATTCGTCTTCGCCCACCCGCGCCAGCATTCTCGCTTCGTCGGTGAAAGGCTGCAGGCGGGTACAAATCGTTTGCAGGAAGCGTTCGCCCTCGCGGTAACCGAGCGTTTCATTGATTTCCTGCAACTGGCCCATCTTGAGCACCAGCAGGGCCAGCGGATTGAAGTGCTGTTTCGCGCCTTCGAGCGTGGTGCTCAACTGTTCGCAGAGCGAGAGCCGGTTGGGTAGTCCGGTCAGCGGATCATAGTAGGCCATGCGCTCGATGGTCCGCTCGGCTTCACGGTGCTTGACGCGGGTGCGCAGATTCGAGATCCCGTAGGCGAGATCGTCGGCCAGTTCGCCCAGCAGCCGCATCTCCGCTTCGTCGAAGGCATCGGGGTCCGCGGCAAGGATGCTCAGCGCACCGATGACTTGGCCTTCGATGCGGAGCGGCAGCGCGGTGGCGGCGGCATAGCCGGCCTTTCGTGCATAGTTGCGAATCGGGGCGTACGAGGGTTCGGTGAGAAGGTGCCTTCCGACCGACGGATTGCCGGTACGGATCGCGGTGGCTACCGCCCAGTCGCCGAAACCGCTGTCGGCCCAGGTGAGGGGCAGACATTCGAGATCGACGGGGTCGATGCCGAAGCTGGCCATCAGGCGGATGCTCTTCCGTTCGTCGTATTCCGCGTAGCCCACGGATGCGACGCGGTAGCCGCCGTCTTCGACGATCACCCTGCACATTTCGTGCAGCAGTTCCGCCTCGTCGTTTGCGCGCAGCAGTGTGCGGTTTCCGGCGCTCAAGGTCCGCAGCGCGCGGACGGTTCGCGCGAGCATGGGAGAGCAGGCGTCGGCCGAGGGGGGCGTTGGTTCGGGACGGGAACGGTTCAGGCGTCGGGGTGTTGCCCGAGGTTTCATGATTGTTTGGCCCACGATTGGGTGCAGGTCCTTTCGATCCGTCCGCGCAATGCAGTAATCTGGCGGTACCCTGGCGCGTCGTGTGAATACCTTGCATTGGACATCGTCCCGCAACGCCGATTCGCAGCTGCGACTATAACCAAAGACTAGTCCCTTCATTCCAGGAATAAAGATTGTGCGCGCCTGGCGATGAATCGGTCGTGGCCGTCGCATCAATTCCCCCAGCTGCTTCGGTAAGAAACAGATCGCCGCCCAGACGCGCGACCTCGCTTGGCACTTTTCACCCCTCTTCGCAGGGGGGTGAAAGTGCAGCTCTCAATGCGCAGAATGAATTGCGTCCGACGTGCAGGTGCCGGGCGAGCGAAATTGATCAAGCCAACCAAAAAAAGAGGGGCTGGGGACGATGGAGACGAGAAGTCAAAGGGGCGTCATCGCGCTCCGCCGCGTGGCGGTGGCAGTATGGGCAGCGACGCTGGGGCTGTGCGGTCCTGCACAGGCGTTCGAGCTGGACACGGGGAACGCGGACCTTCAGGTTCGGTGGGACAACACGCTGCGCTACAACCTTGCGACGCGGGTGGAGGGGCGCAACAGCAAGTTCGCCAACTCGGCGCTCACCGACGAAGGCACGTACAGCTTCGACCGGGGCGATCTGGTCGCCAACCGCCTCGACCTGCTGTCCGAGCTCGACGTCGTGTACAAGGGCAAGACCGGCTTTCGCGTGAGCGGCGCGGCGTGGGTCGACGCGGCCTACGGCGACAAGAGCGAATCGAATCCGAACGCCCCGTTCGCGGCCATCCCGAGCTACACGAACCACGAGTACAGCCGCTACACGAAGCGCTACTACGCCGGCCCCTCGGGGGAGCTGCTCGACGCCTTCGTGTTCGCCAACTTCGACGCCGCGAGCGTGCCGGTGCGCCTGAAGGCGGGCCGTCACACCGTGTTCTGGGGCGAATCGCTGTTCCTCGGCGGGGCGCTGCACAGCGTCTCGTATGCGCAGATGCCGCTCGACCTGCAGAAGGGCTTCGCGACGCCGGGCGCGGAGGCGAAGGAACTCTTCCGCCCGCTCAATCAGCTCTCGGGCCAGGCCCAGCTCACCGACACGCTGTCGGTGTCGGCGCAGTACTTCATGGAATGGGAAGCCTACCGCTACCCCGAAGGCGGCACCTACCTCGGCCCGGTGGACTTCGCCTTCAACGGCCCCGACCGCCAGTTCATCAGCCGCGGGCTGGGCTTCGCCGCCAACGGCAAGCCGGTCGAGCCCAAGCAGGCCGGTGAATACGGCGTGTCGCTGCGCTGGTCGCCCGAAGCGCTCGACGGCACGCTCGGCGTCTACTACCGCCGCTACGCCGACAAGCTGCCGCAGACCTTCCTCACGCGGGTCGGCCCCGGCATCACCCGCTACAACCTCATCTACGCCGACGACATCGACCTCTTCGGCGTGAGCCTGGCCAAGAACATCGGCGGCGTGAGCGTCGGCGCGGAACTCTCCTACCGCCGCAACACCCCGCTCAACTCGCAGGTGCTGGGCATCTCGCCGAGCGGCCTGCCCGATCGCGGCGAGACCAGCGGCCCGCGTGGCGACACCTTCCATGGGCTGGTCAATGTGTTGGGCCTCATCTCCGAGACCCCGGTGTTCGATGCCGCGAGCTGGGCGGCCGAGCTCACCTGGGCCAAATGGGACAAGGTGCGTAGCGGCGAGCGCCTCTTCTACGCCACCGGCTTCGCGCCGTGCAACGGCCGCGACAAGTGGGACGGCTGCACGACCAAGGACTTCTTCGGCCTCGCGCTCGCCTTCACCCCGACCTGGTACCAGGTGCTGCCCGGGGT
>NZ_KB899519.1 GCF_000378245.1 Aromatoleum toluclasticum ATCC 700605 | reverse complement strand
TCGATCGAATCCTTCTGGAAGTCGCGGATCTGCCAGGGCAGGCGATCCCTCGGGATCTCCGTGCCGTCGTGCAGATAGAAGCGCAGCGGCAGTTTGCGCCAATTTTCGGGCGACGCGCGCCGCAGGCCGGCCATTTCGGCGAACTGGCAATTGGCCTCGAGGATGCCGCCCTGCGTATCGGTGATCGAAATGCCGATCGGCAGCATGTGAAAGAGCTTCTGGTATTTCTCGCGGTTCTCGTTCGCGGCCTCCTCGGCGCGCTGGCGCGTCGCGACTTCCTCCTCTAGACTCGCGACGTGCCGGCTGAGCTCCACGGTCCGCTGCTGCACGACGAATTCGAGCTTCTCGACGTCGGCCTTCAATTCGTCCTCGATCCGCTTGTGCTCGGAGATGTCCTGCACCACCCAGATGCTGCCGAGCTTCGGGTCGGCCGGATCGAGCAAGGTGCCGGTGACGATGCACCAGATCAGCGCGCCGTCCTTGCGCACGAACGGCCGCTCGTCCTTGAAGGTGTGATGGGACTCGAAGAAGTGGCCGAATTTGCGGCCGATGGTCGAAAACGAGTTTTCGCTCGGGTAATGCACGCCGACCGACTGGTTGTCGAGTTCGCCGGGTTCGTACCCGAACAATTCCTCGTATCGCCGGTTACAGCGCCTGATCCTGCGGTTGAGCAGGTGGCAGATCGCCACCGGCGTGTTGCGAAAGATCGCCTCGTAGCCGAGCGAGGCATCCTCGCCCTGCTCGTCATTCAATGCCGCGTCGAACACGTCATCGCTCATGCGCACTACCTCCCCGCATCCCCGGACATCAGCCGACCCGAATCGGCGCCAGCGCAATCGGCAGGCAATCCGACGCCCGGCAGAGACATCAATCCCTGAGTCGAACCCGATCCGATTGTGCGCCCGCAACGCGGCCGCTGCATTAGGGGCAACCCCCCCTTCGTTAAGTGTTCGCACCAATTGGTTAGGTTCAACGGGTGGTGCTTAATTCAATCCACGGTCGCTGGCCAAAAGTGCATTGAAGCCTGGTCCTCCGTCGCGTGATAGTCACTCCCCTCATTTGTTTGCCGTGCAACAAACCGCAGAGGCTGTCGTGAGAATTCCTCTTGTTACCGAAATACAGAGGTTCAGCCTGCAGGACGGGCCCGGGATCAGGACGACCATCTTCCTGAAAGGCTGCCCGTTACGTTGCCCGTGGTGCCACAACCCCGAAACCCAGGACGTGCGACAGGAGTTCTACTATTACCCGGCACGCTGCGTCGGCTGCGGCCGATGCGTGGCCGTCTGCCCCGCAGGGACGTCCCGCCTGGTGCTCAACTCGGACGGCCGCACGACCGTCGAGATCGACCGCACGGACTGTCAGCGCTGCATGCGTTGCGTCGCCGCCTGCCTGACAGACGCGCGTACCACCGTCGGGCAACGCATGAGCGTTGAGGAAATCCTGCACGAAGCCTTGTCGGACTCCCTCTTCTACCGCAATAGCGGTGGCGGAGTCACCATCAGCGGCGGAGATCCTCTCTTCCATCCTGCATTCACGCTGGAACTGGCGCGCGAAATAAAGGCGCGCGACGTCCACGTCGCGATCGAGACGTCCTGTTTTCCCAAGAACTGGGCGGTTATTCAGCCGCTGCTGGAATTCGTCGATCTCTTCATCGTCGACCTGAAATCCCTGAATCCGGAAAAACATGAAGAGGTCATTGGTTGGCCGCTTCAGCCGATTCTCGACAACATCGAGCGCCTCATTCAATCCGGGGCCAATATCCGCATCCATATTCCCGTGATCCCCGGATTCAACGATTCCCCCCGGGATTTCGACGACTACATCAGCTATCTGAGCCGTCATTCCACGCACCTGGAGGGGGTCGATATTCTCAATTACCACGTCTATGGAGAAGGAAAATATCTCTCCCTGGGCAGGGAAAAGGAATACCAGTACTTGGGCGTGGAAGAGAACCCGCCCGAAACGGTATTGCCCCTGGCAAAAGGCCTGAAGCTCGCGGGCATCAAGAGCGTGACGATCGGCGGGTTGGTTGGTATCACGACGGACAGGCACGAGACGATTGCCGATGCCGGGATCGGGTGTATTACATAAATCGAAGGAGACATATCCATGGAAACGACCACATGCAAGCAGTGCACGAATTTCTTTCCTGTCCCCCCGAACGCCGATGACTACGAAACGGGCAAAGCCGATTGCGTGCGGCAAAAGGAAGATGAAAAAGGCAAATACTGGCTTTCCAAGCCCGTTTTCGAAAACAGCACGCAATGCAAAGCGTTCTGCGCGAAGCGATAAAACATAATCCCGAGGAGACAGCCATGAATGACATCGCAAGCGCCAAGGTTCTGGAATACAAGGGGAATACGCTCAGGTTCACGCCGGAAAACCCGGCAGAAGCGAAAATTCCCGCCGACGAGTTGCACGAGCATCTGCAAAAGCCGTCGACGGCGAGAACCAAGCGCCTGAAGGAGCGCTGCCGCTGGAAACATGCATCCGCCGGCGAGTTCATCGAAAAGAGCGTCACGGCCGGCATCGAGCGCATGCGCTATCTCACCGAAGCGCACAAGGCCAGCGAAGGCCAGCCGGAAGCGATTCGGCGCGCGCTGGGGCTGGCGAACGTCCTGAACAAGTCGACCCTGGTGCTCCAGGAGGACGAATTCATCGTCGGCTACCACGCTGAAGATCCCAACATGTTCCCGCTGTATCCCGAACTGTCCCACATGGCCGTCCAGGACTACCTGCGGAGCGACTACTCGCCGCAGCCGGCCGACGAAGCGGCGGCGATCAATGAATACTGGAAGCCGCATAGCCTGCAGAGCAAGTGCCAGCCCTATTTCGATCCGGCAGACCTCGGGCGCATGTATCAGGTGAGCAGCATGGAGGCGCCGTCCTTCGCCTCGGGTTACAACAGCATCGTGCCGCCCTACGAAACCGTGCTGGAAGACGGCCTGCTCGCGCGCATCAAGCTCGCCGAGAAGCATATCGCCGAAGCCCAGGCCGACATGTCCACCTTCCCGTGGGACGGCACCAAGGGCCTGGACAACATCGCGAAGATCGACAACTGGAAGGCGATGGTGATCGCCTGCAAGGCGGTGATCAGCTGGGCGCGCCGGCAGGGCCGTCTGTGCAAGATCGTCGCCGAGAACTTCGAGACCGATCCGAAGCGCCAAGCCGAGCTGCTCGAAATCGCCGAGATCTGCCATCGCATTCCCGCCGAGCCCTGCAAGGGCCTCAAGGACGCGATGCAGGCGAAATTCTTCACGTTCCTGATCTGTCACGCCATCGAGCGCTACGCGAGCGGCTACGCGCAGAAGGAAGACACCCTGCTGTGGCCGTATTACAAGGCCTCCGTCGTCGACAAGAAATTCCAGCCGATGAGCCACATGGATGCGGTGGAACTGGTCGAGATGGAACGTTTGAAGATTTCCGAGCACGGCGCCGGCAAGTCGCGCGCCTACCGCGAAATCTTCCCGGGCTCGAACGATCTGTTCATTCTCACCGTCGGCGGCACCAACGCCAAGGGCGAGGATGCCTGCAACGACATGACCGACGCGATCCTCGAGGCGGCCAAGCGCATCCGCACGGCCGAGCCTTCCATCGTCTTCCGCTATTCGAAGAAGAACCGGGAAAAGACGCTGCACTGGGTTTTCGAGTGCATCCGCGACGGTCTCGGCTATCCGTCCATCAAGCACGACGAGATCGGCACGGCGCAGATGAAGGAATACGCCAAGTTCAGCCTCAACGGCAACGGCGCCACCGACGAGGAAGCCCACAACTGGGTCAACGTCCTGTGCATGTCGCCTGGCATCCATGGTCGACGCAAGACGCAAAAGACCCGTTCGGAAGGCGGTGGCTCGATCTTCCCGGCCAAGCTGCTCGAAGTCGCCCTGAATGACGGCTACGACTGGTCGTACGCCGACATGCAACTGGGCCCGAAGACCGGCGATCTCTCATCCTTGAAGACCTTCGAGGATGTTTGGGAGGCCTTCCGCAACCAGTATCAATACGCGATCAACCTTTGCATAAGCACCAAGGACGTGTCGCGCTACTTCGAGCAACGCTTCCTGCAGATGCCGTTCGTATCCGCAATCGACGACGGCTGCATGGAGCTCGGCATGGACGCCTGTGCCCTGTCCGAGCAGCCCAATGGTTGGCACAACCCGATTACGACGATCGTCGCGGCGAACTCCCTCGTGGCCATCAAGAAGCTGGTGTTCGAGGACAGGAAGTACACGCTCGAACAGCTCAGCCAGGCGTTGAAGGCGAACTGGGAAGGCTTCGAGGAGATGCGCGTCGACTTCAAGCGGGCGCCGAAGTGGGGCAACGACGACGATTACGCCGACAACATCATCACCCGCTTCTACGAGGAAATCATCGGCGGCGAAATGCGCAAGATCACCAACTACTCAGGTGGTCCGGTCATGCCGACGGGGCAGGCTGTCGGACTGTACATGGAAGTCGGTTCGCGCACGGGTCCCACGCCCGACGGCCGCTTCGGCGGTGAGGCGGCAGACGACGGCGGCATTTCTCCTTATATGGGCACTGACAAGAAGGGTCCGACGGCGGTGTTGCGCTCGGTGTCCAAGGTACAGAAGAACCAGAAAGGCAATCTGCTGAACCAGCGTTTGTCGGTGCCGATCATGCGCTCGAAACATGGTTTCGAGATCTGGAACTCGTACATGAAGACCTGGCACGACCTGAATATCGACCATGTTCAGTTCAACGTCGTCAGCACGGACGAAATGCGTGCCGCGCAGCGCGAACCGGAGAAGCACCATGACCTCATCGTTCGCGTTTCAGGCTATAGCGCCCGCTTCGTCGACATTCCAACTTATGGGCAGAACACGATCATTGCCCGTCAGGAACAGGACTTCAGCGCGTCCGATCTGGAATTCCTGAACGTCGAACTCTGAAAAGCGCCGCTAAAAGGAGGGGCAGCGTTCCGCCCCCTCCCTTTTGAATCACACAAGAAGATATTGGAGACAAATCATGCAAGCAGAAAAGAGCCTACAAAACCAGCCGCACACGGAAGCAGGAACATCCCGGCCGTGCCGGAGCTGCAAGTGGCAAACCCCCGACCCCACCGACCCGCACCGCGGCCAATGCACCGCCAACCGTCACGCCATGGGAGGCGTGTGGAAACGCTGGCTGAGGGACGTCGAGAACACGACCTGTGCCCGGCACGAGGAAGGAAAACTGAGCTTCCGCGACCACGTCTGAACATCGGACGGATGTTGCTCACCTCTCGATGAGGGTAACAAGAGATCATGAAAATTTCTTCTAGCGCAAATGGCCTGTTCGTTCCGGAAGTTGACCCTTACTACTATGTAAGTACGGAAAACCAGAGCTTTCTCGACAAGTTCTCGAGAATATCCAGGAAGCATCCCGTCAACGTCCTGGTGGTCGGGAAGCAGGGTTGCGGCAAGTCTTCGCTGGTACGGCAATACGCTGCCGTCAACAGGCTGCCTTTGGCCACTTTCCAGATCGGCATCCTGTCCGAGCCGGGGCAATTGTTCGGTGAATACGCACTGGAGAACGGGGAGACCCGCTACAAGCAATTCCTCTTCCCCCAGGCCATCCAGACACCGAACTGCGTCATCCATCTGGAAGAGATCAACCGCCCCGAGCACCCGAAGGCGTTGAACATGTTGTTCTCCATCCTCTCCGATGATCGCCAGGTATGGATGGACGAACTGGGACTGCTGCAGGTCGCGCCCGGGGTCGTCTTCTTCGCGACACTCAACGAAGGCGCCGAATTCGTAGGCACGGAGCTGCTCGACCCGGCCCTGCGCGACCGCTTCTATGTCACGACGATGGATTTCCTGCCGAACGAAGTGGAAATCGAGGTGCTGGAAAAGAAGACCGGCGTGACCAACGAGCAGGCGCGGGAAATCATCACGGTGGCGAACAGCATTCGCGCCAATGCCGAGCTCGGCGTCGACGTTTCCACACGCAAGATCCTGATGCTCGGCGAGATGATCGCCGCAGGGGGAACGCTGCGCGAAGCCATCGTGACGAGTCTCCAGACCGACAAGAAGACGCTCGAATCGGTTTTGCTGTCGCTGCACGTGAATCAGGGGAAGGTGGAAAAAAGCAAGACGGAATACGTCCAATACATCGCTGCCTAGGGTCTTCCACTGCCATGACCTACGACACCACACTACGGCTGATGAACGAGGCCGGGGACGTCAAGCGTTTCGTCATTCCCGGCGAGGAGGGCTACTCCGACTTCTGGCGGCGCGACAAGTCGCCGATCGAGTCCGTCGAGTTGGTGAAGCTGTTGGTGGCCATTCGCAAACTGTCGACTTTCATCGGCCGCAACGTCGGAGAAATCGTCTGGTCGGGAATGGAGCTCGACAATGCGCTCGCCCTCGATCCGACACCGATCATGGGGACGTATCCGGTGCCGGCGGGAAAGACCGACCTGATGGCCGGCATCATGGTGCAGGAAGCGTACAAGCGCGTCGAGTGGTCCGAGCGGCTGCGCGAGATGTTGAGGCTGCGCGTGCAGCCGCCGACGCAGTACGAATACAAGTTCGACATGTTCTTCAGCGTCTGCGAGTCGGTCTACGTCGACGGCCTCGCCAACAAGAGCGTGCTCGGCTACTACGCCGAGGCGGCACGTGACTGGCGCATTACCAGGACGCTGAAGAGCCTGATCAAGCCCCCCACCCTGTCCGAGATGCTGCACCTGTGGTGGCGTCTGGCGGCCCACCGCGATCCGGAACTCTACAAGAACGGCCACAGCGATCTCACGCTGGGCGGCCTGGTCATGCGCGGCAGCCTGGATCAGTACTACAGCAAGCCGATGCAGACCATGAACAGCATCGTGCCGGCACTGCGCGAAGACTGCCCGGCCCTCCCGAGCGTCAGCGACCGCTGCGATTTCCGCCTCGATCTCTATGAAAAGCTCTGGCGCGAAGTGCTCGGTCACATCCGCTTCTGGCCCGGCGACCGCAGCGACCGCTTCATGATGCCCGACATGGGCGAAGACGATGAACTGGCCCGGGAAGAGGCGGAGCAAGCGGCCGTCAAGGCCACCATCGTCAATTACGCCAACCTGATCGAGGCGGCGCTGCCGCAGAAGAACCGCGATTACACCGACCAGATCAAGGGCAACGTCGCAAACTTCGAGAACGTCGCGCGTGTCGAGGGCAACGACATCGTGATGCTCGCGCGCAACCGCGTCGATCGCCACCTCTTGCACAAGCTGGAGCAGGTGGTGCGGAACGCCACCGATCGCCGGAACGTTTTCAACCGCGGCCTCAGTTCGGGAAAGATCCATAGCCGGCGGCTTTACCGCGCGCACACGACCGGTGCCGTGTTCCAGCAAAAGAAGCACGAGTTCGACATGCGCAAGAATGTCGTGCTGCTGGTGGACGCAACCGGATCGATGGCCGACCCGACTCAATGGGACCAGGCGGAAATGATCTACCAGACTCTGTTCACCGCGATCCTGGAGTACGCGCCCAACGCGCGACTGTTCGCCTACAACGAAGTCAGAAACGCCTGCCGCATCACCGAGATATATCGGGGTGGCCGTATGCTGACGGTGCTGCCGCACGGGAGGACGGCGTCTGGCGAAGCGATCATCGCCACGGCAATGAATACCCGCATACCAGGCAAGAAAACACTGCTGGTCCACCTCACCGACGGCGCCTCGAATTGGGGTTGCGGCGTGGCGGACGCCCTCAAGTATTGCAAGGGCAACGGTGTCAGCCTGCTCACACTGGGCGTCAGTTGCAGTCTGTCCGCCAAACAGTCGCTGCGCGACGAATACGGCAGTCTCGTGAAGTTCATCGACAAAACCGAGCAATTGCCCAAGTTGTTCGGCGAATTGATCATCAGCGAAATGCGTGAATCGAGGGCGCCACAGTAATGAGTGCGTCCATTCTCGATCGCATCCTGGAAGCCGAGTGGCAGATGTTCGTCCGTGTCAGGAGCGCGCGGCACGCCCCCTGTCAAAGCGCCCCCGACAACTTCAAGACAATCCGGTCCAGCCTGTTCGAGACGTGGACGTTGCCGATGCTCGCCTCCTATCTTGCCGACCTGGAACAGGCCGAGGCAGCCGGACGTAACCTGCTCGCGGAAAAATATGCGCGGATGGACAACCTGATTCCGCCGCTATCAAACAGTCCGTTGATCGACGTCATCGTCACTGTGGAAAGCAATTGGCAGGAAGAGTTGGAACGCCGTTATCCCGCCCTTTATCGGAGATGTTGCCGCAGCACGGACGAAACAGGCGACGGCCGGAACTTCGGAATCTATCTCGGCTGCGAGCTGGAAACCTACAGCGATCAAACATTGGCGCTGTATTTCGAGAATATCGAGGACGCCGTTGCTGACAATCGCAATCTCGCGGTCGAGGCGCTGCATCGACTGGTGTGCAAAAACGGCTATCGCGATCCGGATCACGCCGAGAGCGTGCTCAAACATGGAGAGACGGCATGAACATCGACGTCAGGCTGAATCTGCTCGGCGTACTGGGCATCAAGCAAAGCGAGCTCGCCCTCGACACACCGGCGGACGCCACAGTCGCAACATTGATTGGCTTGATCGATCAGCACAATCCGGGCTTCGCTGCGGCGCTGTCGAACGCCGACGGAGGCCTCTCGCCGCAGTTCGTCGTCTTCGTCAATGGTCGCAACGCTGTTCAGCTGGATGACATGAAGACCCGGCTGAACGCGGGCGACGTCGTCAACGTGATTCCGGCCATTGCCGGAGGTTGAAAGCGAGGCGCCCCATGATCGTCGACCGGCCGGAATCGCACTTCATCTTCGTCGTTCCTCTGGATCACATCGAGTACCGCTACAACTACATCACCCTGCGCGGCGAGCCGCTGACCAACAAGCAGTATCTCGAGCATTGGGGCAAATGGCTCGTGTTCGGCCTGCGCGAGGAAGTCGAGGAACTGGCGAGGAAGCTCGATCCCTATGTCGAGGAAAGAAAGATCCCCGCCGTCAAATACGACCGCAAGCTGATCACCGAATTCCAGCTCAACCGCTGCGTCATGTGTGTGTATTGCCACGACGAGACCAAGGATGAAGTCTGGGAAATCCTGGCCGCATTGGGCGTCAGGGACAAGGCATGGATGTATGAACGGGAGACGCTGGAGAAATGGCTGCCAGGCGGCGTCAATCTGGAAAAGTGGATTCAGGGGCGCGGACTGGATCATGAGCATGCCGAACGCGTACGCGCCGATGCACGTGCAAAGTTCAAGAAAATGTTTGCCGACGAAAATGAGATTTTCACCGGCGTCTACCAATGATCTGAACCGCGTTCGGCCCTCAGCCTGCTGAAGGCGTGGACGCCGCTTTGCATATGCCCCTTCCCGCCCCTGGCCGCGCGACCACATGGATCGCCGAACGCGCCGAAGCCTCGCACTATGTGCTGTCCGAGCACGTGATCCGTTCGCTGATGGCCGGCCGCATCGCGGTGCCGCAGATCGAAACAGCCCTGCGCTCCGGCCGCATCATCGAGGAGCACCGGCACGGCGGGCGGGATCCTGCCTACCTCCTGTGCGCCGTCCACGACGGCAAGCCGGTGCATGCGGTCGCAGCGCCACGCACCGACGGGTGGCTCGCTGTCATCCATGCCTACGTGCCCGCCCCTCCTTTTTGGCGCACGGCCCTGCACCGTTCCCCCGGAGGTCCGGCGATGTCCGATTCGATCACGAGCTGTTACTTCTGCGGCGGCGCCATCAAGCAGGTGACCGTCGGGAATTTCGACTACCGTCTCGAAGGCCGGCTGTATGTCATCAAGAAGGTTCCTGCTGGCCTGTGCGAGCAGTGCGGCGAGAAATACGTCGATGCCGAAGTCGGGCGACGGCTGAACGCGCTGATTGCCGAGCAGGCCTTCACCGGCAGCGAGGCCGTCGGCGTCATCGATTACGCGGTCGCGCCATGAACGGTTTGACGCTCGCCGAACGGTATTTCGACCGCTACGGCGGGGAACTGCTAGCCGGCGAATTCGCCGCGTGGCGCGACCGCATCGCGGCCGGGCTCGCCGGCGACGGCTCCGACTGCCTCGGCTTCGACGACGAGCAATCGCGCGACCACGATTGGGGGCCCGGATTCTGCCTATGGCTGAGCGATGAGGATTACGGCGAGATCGGCGCGGCGCTGCAGCAAGCCTACGACCGTCTGCCGAAGTTCTTCGACGGCTTTGCACGCTCGACCACCGAATGGGGCGAAGGGCGCATAGGCGTGCTCCAAACCGGAAACTGGTACAAGCAGTACGTCGGCCATCCGGACGGCCCGCAGACGCTTTTCGATTGGCTGCGCGTCCCGGAAAAGTATCTCGCAGCCTGCACTTCCGGACGCGTTTTCCACGACCCGTTCGACGATTTCTCGCGGCGCCGGCGCCGGCTGCTGGCGTTCTATCCCGAGGATGTCCGGCTCGCGAAGATTGCGGCGCGCTGCATGTCGATCGGCCAGGCGGGCCAGTACAACTTCACGCGCGCGCTCGGCCGCGGCGAAGCGTTCGTCGCGCAATATGCGGAAACCTCGTTCTGCAACGACCTGATGTCGCTGGTCTACCTGCTGAACCGCCGCTATGCGCCGTATTACAAATGGCGGCACCGCGGCCTGCCGGAGCTGCCGCGCCAGGGGCGCATCGTGCATGAGCGGATCGCGGCGATGATGGCTGCGAGCGACGCGGACGAGAAGCGCGCGCACATCGACGCGCTGTGTGCCGTGACCGTCGGCGAGCTGCAGGCCGAAGGTCTGACCGGGTCCGACAGTCCCTTTCTCGTCGATCACGGTCCGCTCATCCATGAGCGCATCGAGGATCCGGCCATGCGGCGCCTGAGCGTGCTCATCGGCTGAAGCGGCAGCGCGGGAGTTCCATATGTCCAAACGGGTATTGGTCATCGGCGGCAGCTATTTTTGCGGCCGCGTCTTCGTCGAGGAAACGCTGAAGCTCCCGGGCGCGGAGATCCATGTGTTCAACCGCGGCAACCTGCCCTTGCGCATGGACGGCGTCACCGAACATGTCGGCGACCGCGAACTGGCCAGCCAGGTGCGCGATGCGATTCCGGCCGCCGACTGGGATGCCGTCGTCGATTTCTGCGCCTATACCCCGGTACATGTGGAGACCCTGCTCGACAACCTGCGCGGCACGGTTCGCCAGTATCTGCTGGTCAGCACGACGACCGTGTACCGCAAGGCAGCGCGCCTGCCCGCCGACGAGAACGCGCCGGTCCTCGACGGTCCGCAGCCGGAACTCGGCGAATATGCCGATTACGGATATCAGAAATGCCTCGCGGAGCAAGCTGCGCACCGGACCTGCGAGCGCCTCGGCATCGCGCTGACGGTGCTGCGGCCGGCCATCGTCTACGGCTATTACAACTATGCGCCGCGTGAGACCTACTTTTTCGACCGCCTGCGCAACCGCGAGCCCATCGTCGTTCCCGAACCGGATACGTCCGTGTTCAACTTCGTCTGGGTCGTCGACGTGGCACATCTGATTGGGCAGTGCATCGGCGAGCCGCGCGCGTTCGGCGAAACCTTCAATCTGGCCTCGGGCGAACCCGTCTCCTACGCCCGCATCGTCGAAGTGCTGGGCGAAATCACCGGCAAGGCGGTTGAAACGCTTCGCCTGTCTCCCGCCGAAATCGCGCGACGGAACCTTCCGCTGCCCTTCCCCCTCGACGAGGATCTGGTCTATGACGGTAGGAAAATCGACCGGCTGTTTGACTTCGCACATACACCGTTTCGCAACGGGCTGCGCGAAACCCTGAAGTATTACCTGACAGTCAAACGGCGCGAGGCCGCCGCGGCCGGTACGCGATGAAGGCCGACCTGATCCTGGTCAACCTCGTCGCCTTCACGCCGGAACGCTTCGCGGGCAGGCGCGGTGCCGAGCTGATCGCGATGAAGGACGGGCGAATCCTCTACGTTGGCGACCGCACCGTGCGCCCTGCTCTCACCGGACCGCACACGAAAGTCGTCGACTGCCAGGGCGCGACGGTGATTCCAGGGTTCAACGACGCACACTGCCATCCGGTCGCCCTTGCGATGACGACGCGCTACCTCGATTGCTCGCCGCTGCGCGACATCGCCAGCCTCATCGACGCACTGCGATCCCGCGCGGCCGACACGGGTTACGGGCACTGGCTGCGAGCGGCCAACTGCGACCCGGCCCGCCTCGCAGAGCAGCGGCTGCCGACGCGGTGGGAACTGGACCAAGCTGCCCCGGGCCAACCGGTGATCGTCGTGGAGCGGGCCGGGCAGTACTGCGTGCTCAACAGCCGGGCACTGGCGTTGTGCGGCATCGACGAATCGGCGGTGTCATCGGACGCAGGGATCGTACACCGCGATCAAACAACCGGCCGCCTCAACGGCATCGTCTCGGGCAACCATGCGCAGGTGGCCGCAGCGATCCCGCCCCTTGCCTCCGACGAGATCGAAGCGGGCCTGCGCACGGCCGACCGCATCTTCCTCGAATCCGGCATCACGTCCTTGCAGGACACGAGCTGGTCGAACACGCCCGCACACTGGCACGCGATGGCCGATTACAAGCGGCGGGGTCTCATCAGCCCACGCATGTCCCTGTTCGCCGGCGCAGATAGCGTGGACGCCTTCGCCGAGTTGGGGATGCGCACGGGCAGCACCCATCCCGACTGTCCTCCCGAGGAACTGCGACTGGGGGCAGCGAAGATCGCTCTCGACGAAAGCACGGGTGACGCCGAGCCGCCGCAGGATCTGATTGACGCGACCGCATTGGCGGCCCATCGCGCCGGTTTCCAGCTCGCCTTCCACGTGCCGGACCTCACGCTGCTCGACCGCTCGCTGAACACGCTCGCGTGGCTTGATCAGGTCGGTCTCGCGCCTCGCCTGCGCCCGCGCTTCGAACACTGCCCGGCGTGCCCGACCGGGTGGCTGGACCACGTCGCACAGAGTGGAGCGATCGTCGTCGCGCAACCCGCCCTGTTGCCACTGGCCGCACAAGCCATGAATGCGCGCGAACCGGACCCGAGGCACCCTGCCCTCTTTCCATTCCGCTCCTTCCTGCATCGCCGCATTCCGCTCGCGTTCGGATCGGATGCGCCGCTTGTGTCCTGTGCGCCACTCGACGGCGTGAAGGCCGCCGTCACGCGACGTGACGCTGCAGGCCGCTGCGTTGCGCCCGAGGAAGCGATCTCCCTCGCCGACGCGCTGCGCCTCTACACCTGGGGCGGTGCGTACGCGGCCGGCGAGGAGAATGCGACGGGAACGATCGAAGCGGGCCGACGCGCTGACCTCGTCCTTGTCGAAGGCGCCGGAGAATGGGCGACGCCCGACGATCTCGCGCACGTCCAGGTGGTCATGACGCTGATCGGCGGGAAGATCGTCTGGGCGCGTTAGTCCGCCCAAGCGGCCGGTAGCAGCCCTGCGGGCTATCCGGCGCATGACCCTCACGGCCCGCACGGGCCGTGGCGTCTTCAGTCGGCGCTGCGCTGCGGATTGAGCGTGTAACGTGCGGTCAGCGAGGACTCTTCGAGCACATGCCCATCGATTGCCCGCAGCACGTCAGGGCCGGTGAATCGCCCTTCGACCGGGCAACGCTCCAGATCCACGGCGTACAGCGTGAACACGTAACGGTGCACGCGCTCGTCGTTCCACGGCGGGCACGGACCGTCGTAGCCGAAGTAGTCACCCGCCATATGCGCGTCGCCGGAGAAACCGCGCGTGAAGTCATTGAGTCCGTGCCGCGCGCCGAACCGCGTCGCAGGGCCGGGTTTACCGCGCGGCATGACGCCGCTCGAGAAGTCGCCTTCGGCAAACCCGCGGCACGCGGGGCGCAGATCGACGAGCACCCAGTGGAAGAAATCGACCCGCGGCATCGCCTCGGGAATCACGATGTCCTCGCGATTGATGTGCTCGAAACGGCTCGGCACGTCGGGATCGTGGCACATGAGCACGAAGGATCGCGTGCCGGCCGGCGGTTCGCCCCACGTCAGGCCGGGATTGCGGTTGGCGCCGAAGCGAAACCGCCGTTCAGGATCCGCCACCGCGAAGGCGATGTTGTCCGGCAGGCGCCGGTTGTCTTCGAAACTGCTCGTCAGACGCATCGTGCGTGTCTCCAGCGCGCGGGGCGGCCCATTCATCACCGCCCCGCCATCAAGCGGCCAGCGCCGTCAGGCGCCGCGGAACTCCGGCGTGCGCCGTTCGCCGAAGGCCTTGAACCCTTCCTTCCGGTCCTCGGTGTCGCGCAGCACGCCCCACAGCAGGTGCGAGTACAGGATGCCGTGCTCCAGCGGCATGTCCTTGCCGAGCACTGCGGCCTGCTTGGTCGCCTGCACGCTCAGGGGCGCGGCACTGGCGATCTTTTCCGCATACGTGCGCGCAAGGTCCGCGAGCGCCGACGGTTCGACGACATCGCTGACGAGTCCGTAGCGCAGCGCCTCTTCCGCCGAGATCATCTCGCCGGTGAGCAGCATCTTCATCGCCACCGCCTGCGGCACCGAACGCGGCAGCGCCTGGGTGCCGTTCAGCCCGGCCAGGCTCGCCACCTTGACTTCGGTCAGCCCGAACTTGGCGTTCGACGACGCGATGCGCATGTCGCATGCGAGCGCGATCTCCAGCCCGCCGCCGACGGCATAGCCGTTGATCGCGGCGATGATCGGCTTCCACGTCTTCATGTGCGGCAGAAGAGGCTGACCTTCGCGCAAATAAGTCGCCGCCATGCATTCGGTCGGCGGCGGCGCCTTCTTCATGTCGGTGCCGGTGCAGAAGGACTTTTCGCCTGCACCGGTCAGCACGGCGACGCGGATGTCGGGATCGGTGCGCACGCGCGTCCAGATTTCGGCCAGATCGGCGATCGACTCCGGATCCAGCGAATTCATCGCTTCCGGACGGTTCAAGGTGATGTAGGCGACGTGATTCGTTACTTCCAGCGTTACCGGCATTGCTGTTCTCCTTTCGTTCCTGTGTTCTGTGACGACTCACGCCGACATGAAGGGGCTGTATGTCGCGCCGTCGCTCAGCAGCTTCTTCGCGATCGACATGCGATGGATTTCGGAAGCGCCCTCGACGATCCGCCAGATCCGAACCATGCGCGCAACGTATTCGACGCCCAGTTCGCGCGACAGGCCGAGGCCGCCGTGCAGCTGGATCGCGCGGTCGGCGACGCGCGTGAGCATTTCGGTCGCGGCGATCTTCAGCGAGGACGCCTCGATGCGCAGATCCTTGTGCCCCTGATCCGACTTCCATGCGGTGAAGTAGAGCTGCAGGCGGACCTGCTCCAGCTCCATGGTCGAGTCGGCGATCCAGTTCTGCACCGTCTGCCGTTCCGCGAGCGGCTCGCCGAAGGTTTTCCGCAGGTTCGCCTGGTCGATCATCATCTGGATCAGCCGTTCGGCCATGCCGGTGCAGTGCGCCGCAAGCTCGATGCGTCGCACCCCGAAGCGGTTCTGCAGCGGGATGAAGGCGTTACCGACCTCGCCGAGCACGGCTTCGTCACCGACCCGCACGTCGTCCAGATAGACCGTCCAGGACGGCATCGCGCCGATGACCGGGATCTCGGCGCCGATGCGCAGTCCCGGCGTCTCCTTGTCGAGGATGAAGGCCGTGAATCGCCGCTTGGTGGACGCTTCCTTGTCCGTCACCGCGATGCAGATGAAGAACAGGTTGTCCTTGTCGCATTTGCTGATGAAGATCTTCGAACCGTTGATCACCCACTGGCCGTTCTCGCGCACCGCGGTCGTGGTCAGGCCGCTGATGTCGGAACCCGCGCCCGGTTCGGTTGCCATCATCGCGGAGTCGATCTCGCCACGGCAGTAGGGACCGAGAAGCCTCTCGCGCTGCGCGGCAGTGCCGCACTCGTTGAGGTAGTAGAGGTTGGGGGCATCGGGCGGCAGCGTGAAACCGTGATGCGAGAAACCGACGAGCGACTTGGACATTTCCTCGACGACCAGGGTCTTGGCAAACATGCCGAGTCCCTGACCGCCGAACTTCTCGTCGACCTCGATGCCCCAAAAGCCCATGTCCCGCGTGATGTTCATCAGGCGCTCGTGATCGGCCTTCGGCAGCAGCGTGTACCCATCGGTCCACATCCGCATTTCCCGCTCCAGCAGGACCTTCTCAAGGGGCATCAGCTCGTTGGTGGTGAACCGTCGCGCCACCTCCTTGAGCATCGTCTGTTCTTCGGATAGGGAAAAATCCATGTCTCGTCTCTCGTCCTGTGTTTATCGTGCCCGGCCTGCCGACCCACGCCTTCAGTCGGCGTCCGAGCGCATCAACGACTCGATCTTGTCCGCGATCGAGGCGCCACCATTGTTGCGGCATTTCTCCGCAGCCACCCGCATGCCGTCCTCGAAGACAGCCATCAGTGCCTCGTGGATCGTGGCTCCGTCGTGGCAGCCTCCCACCATCAGGCAGGCGGCATAGGGGTGGTACTCGCCGACGGCCAGGGACATTCCGCACTCCGGGCACTCGTACACCGAAGAACCGGCGGGCACGTATTTGGCAATCCCGGCTTGCCGCGCTTGTTGCTCATGCATGATTCGTCCTCCTCCTGGCTGGAATTGCGGCCGCGGCGCAATCGGCGTCATCGGCCCTCACATCACTGGCCGACAGTGCTCACACCAGCACCTCCTGACTGACCAGATCCTCGATTTCGTCGTGCGAATAGCCGAGCATCCCGCCCAGCACCTCGCGCGTGTGCTGTCCGATCGACGGCGCCGCGGTCTTCATCTCCAGTGGCGTACGCGAGAACACGATCGGCGCGCGGTTGTAGAGCGTGACGCCGACCTCGTGGTGGTCGAGATAGGCCCAGAAGCCGCGCCTGCGCAGCTGCTCGTCCTCGATCGCCTCGCGCGCGTCGCGCACCTCGCCCGCCGGCACGCCCGCCTTCAGCAGCGCCTCCATCAGCCAGTCGCCGTGCTGCGCCGCGGTCCAGCATTCGATGCGCTCGTTCAGCTCGGCCTCGTGCCGGCGGCGCATCGCCGCAGTCGCGAAACGCTCTTCCTCGGCCCACGGCGGATTGCCCATCACGCGGCGCAGCGCGGCCCACTGCGCGTCGTCGAACACCGCAATCGCGATCCACTTGCGATAGCCCAAGGTCGCATACACGCCGTGCGGAGCGCCTTCCGCATCACCGTAGCCGAGCGGCCCGAGCGTCTCGCCATTGGCGGCGAAGGCCATCGGCGCACTCGGCGTCAGGCAGATCGCCGATTCGAGCTGCGACAGGCTCACCGTCTGGCCGCGCCCGGTCGCCTCGCGTTCGAGCAGCGCCGCCATGATCCCGAACAGCGTGTGCGTCGGCACCATGACGTGGTCGGTATAGTTGGTGCCGGTGCCGAACGGCGGCTGGCCGGGGAAGCCTGCCCGCGCGGTAAGCCCGCACAGCGCGTTGAGGTTCACGCCGTAGCCCATGTAGCGGCTGTGCGGGCCGTCGACGCCCTGCATGCTCATCGTGACGTAGATCGCCCGCGGGTTGATCTTCTGCACGTCCTCCCAGCCGAGATTCCACTTCTCCATCTGCCCGACACGGAAGTTGTTGATGACGATGTCGCTCTTCGCGATCAGCCGGACGGCAATGTCCCGCGCCCGCGGATTGTTCATGTCGAGCGCGATGTCGCGCTTGTTGGCGTTGCGCGCCGCGAAGTAGCCGCTGCGGTCGAGCCCCGTGCCGATGCCGTCCTTGAACGGCTCGCCGCGGCGCAGCGTGTCCGGCCGCTTCACGCTCTCGATCTTGATCACGTCGGCGCCGCACTGCGCCAGCACGCTCGTGGCGATCGGGCCCGCGCCGACCCACGAGAAATCGCATACGACGATGCCCTCCAGGGCACGCTCAATGTTGTTCGGCATATACCGCCCCCACGCGCACGAGTTTGTCGATCTCGAATGCCGAATAGCCCGATTCGGCCAGTATTTCCCGCGTGTGCTCGCCGATGCGCGGCGCGTTGCGGCCCAGCTGCCACGCCAGTTCGCCGAATTCGTACGGCGCACCGGGATAGGTGATGTCCGCCCCCAGCGTGTCGTTAAACTGCGTCTGCCAGAAACTCCTGTGCATCAGCTGCGGGTTGGCAAGCAGGTCCTGTCCGTCGCTCACCGGCGTCACCGCGACGTTGAAGCGCTGTCCGATCTCGTACAGCTGGGCTTTGCTGCGGGTGCGCGTGTAGCGCTCGAAGACGCGGCAGAAGGTCGCGTACCCCTCCTCCGAGGTGCGATACGCATAATTTATCCACTTATCATCATCGAGGACCTGCCACTCCTCGACCCCTTCGGCTTCCATCCAGCGCACGAAGGGCGTCCACATCTCCTTGTTCCGCCCCATGATCGCGACCAGCGCAATGTAGCCGTCGGCGCACGGATGCAGCGTCGCGCTGCCGGCCTCGCGCCCGCGCCCGCGCCGGATCTTGCCCTCGAGATCCCAGAACTGCGCGGCGTTCTCGAGCGCCATCGCCTCGGCCTCGATGCAGGCGACGTCGACCACCTGCCCCTTTCCCGTGCGCTGCGCGCTGAACAGCGCGATCGCGCTACCCACGGCCGCATACGCCTCGGCCATGCGGTAGGCCTGGTTGTCGGGAGCGCGCACCGGCTTGTCGCCGTCGACCCCTGCGAGGTAGAGAAAACCGCTCAGCGCCGAACAGGTCAGATCCGAGCCGGGACAGGCCGCCATCGGCCCGGTGCGCCCGAAGGGCGTGATCGAGGTCTGCACCAGACGGGCGTTGTCCTTGCTCAGCACTTCCCATGACAGGCCGAGCCCGTCCAGCCAACCCGGGCGGCAGCTTTCGATGAGCAGGTCTGCGTCGCGGCACAGCCAGCGGAAAACCTCGCGGCCCGCCTCCTTCTCGAGATCGAGCGCGAGGCCGCGTTTGCCCGCGTTGTAGTAGAGGTACGGCAAGCTCGCCTGCACACCCGGCTCGTTGCCGAAAAACGGGCCGACGCGGCGCAGCGGGTCGCCCGCAGGCGGCTCGAGGTGGATCACGTCGGCACCCAGCCCGGCAAACATCTTGGCCGCGTACGGCCCGAGTTCGCCGGTCATGTCCAGCACCCTGAATCGGGAAAAGTTTTGTGCCATGTCACATTCCTCCAACCGCCCGGGCCCCAGCCTCAACCTGCGAACAGGCTCCGCCCGCCGCACACGTACAGCACCTGCCCGGTAACGAAACTCGTCTCGTCGTCAGCGAGGAACAGCAGCGTGTTCGCAATGTCGTCGGGCTCACCGAGCTTGCCGGTAGGCTGGCGCGACAGCAGGAACTGCTGATTCTTCTCCGGCAACTCGTCCCACATCGGGGTATGGATGAGGCCTGGCGCCACACAATTGACGGTGATGCCGGAGCGGCCCAACTCGATCGCGAGCGCCCGCGTCATGCCGACGACACCGGCCTTGGCAGAGGAGTACGGCGACTGACCGGCGCCGCCGAGCCAGGCGCGGGACGCGATATTGACGATGCGTCCGTGGGCGTTCTCGACCATGTGGCCGTGCACCGCCTGGGTGCACAGAAACGTTCCCTTCAGGTTGACGTTGATCGTGATGTCCCAGTCCGCCTCGCTGAGCTTGCGCAGCGCGCCTGCCCGCTCCATCCCCGCGTTATTGACGAGGATGTCGATGCGGCCGAACGTATCGACCACCTTCTGCACCATGCCATCGACCGCCGCCTTGTTGCTGATGTCGGCGACGGCGCCCAGCACCCTATGCCCCATCCGGCTGAACTCGTCGACCGTGGCGCCGACCTTTTCCGCGTCGATGTCGTTGATGACGACCGCTGCGCCCTGCTCGGCGAAGCGCAGCGCAGTCTGCTTGCCCATGCCGCTCGCCGACCCGGTGATCAGCGCGACCCTGTTCTGAATTCCCATTGCCGCCTCCCTGATCAGATCGACATCGAAAAATAGGCGCTCTTGCCGCCGCAGACGAACAGCGTCTGCCCGGTGAGGTATTTCGAACTATCGGCGGCCAGGAACCCGACCGCATTGGCAACGTCCGCGGGCATCCCGAGCCGCTTCACCGGAACGCCGGCGACGAGCTGCTCCCGGTCGGCGTCCGTGACCGTATCGCTGTCGATGTCACCCATCACGACGGTGTTCACCGTGACGCCGTCGCGCGCCGACTCCAGCGCGAGCGCCCGCGTCAGCCCGAACAGACCGGAGCGCGCGGCGGCGACGTTGGCGGTCTGCGCAAGTCCCAGGTAGCGGATGTCGCTGATATTGACCACGCGCCCGAAGCCGCTCTTGCGCATCCCCGGCACGATCTCGCGCAGGTAGTGGAACGGACCGGCGAGGCCGGCGCCGAGCGCCGCGTCGACATCGGCGCCCGAAATCTCCTGCAGCGGCTTGGCCGCGAGCGCGCGCTCGTTCTGCACCAGGATGTCGATCCGCCCGAAACGCGCCATCACCCGCACGACGCTCTCGTGGATCTCCTCCGGCTCGGCTGCGCCCGTCTTCACCGCGATCACCTCCACCCCTTTCTCCGCCAACTGCGACGCGACTCTGTCGAGCTGGCGGGCGTCCGCACCGGTCAGCGCGATCTGCGCGCCGGACGCCGCGAGGCGCATGGCCACCGCCTCGCCGACTGCGTCGTCGGCATTGACGATCAACGCCACCCTTTCCTTGTTTTTCGTATTCATCGCCCTGTTCCCCGCTTACCAGTCGCTCACCAGCATGTGCATCGTGCAGGCCGCGTGTTCCGTGCCCGACAGTCCGCCGCCCGTCACATGTGTCATCGCCACGCGCGGCACCGGATCCACTTGGTAGCCGGCGCACTGGTTGCGCATCTGCTTGACGCTGGCTGCGATCTGCGCGGCACCCGAAGCGCCGATCGGATGTCCGTACGACAGCATGCCGCCGCGCGGGCTGACGACACACTTGCCGCCGTGCGTCGAGTTGCCGTCGCGCAGGAACTTCAGCCCTTCGCCCTTCGGGCACAGCCCGAGGCATTCGTAGTACAGCAGCTCGGCGATCGTGAAGGCGTCGTGCAGCTCGACGATATTCACATCCTCGGGACCGATGCCCGACTCCTCGTAAAGCTGGTGCGCGCTCTCTTCCGTGATGTCGTCACCGGTGATGTCGCGCGGCCGGTTGTGGTACGGCCCCGAACGCACGACCGACCCCGCCACCAGGATCGGCTTCTGGATGCCGAGCTTCTTCACCATCTGTTCCGAACACACCACCACCGCGCCGGCACCGTCGGCGATACCGCAGCACTGCTGCAGCGTCAGCGGCGACGCGACGACGCGCGAGTTGACCACCTCCTCGACCGAGATTTCGCCCTTGAACCACGCATAGGGGTTGTTCGTCGCGTGCCGACGGTTCTTCACCGTGATCATCGCCAGGTCCTCGGCGGTGGCACCGGTTTCGTACATGTAGCGCTGAGCGCGCATCGCATACTTGCCCGTCATGACCGCGCCGTGCACCGTTTCGATGTCCGACATCGCCGTCGCAAAGGCAGTGCCTTGCGCCATGTGCAGCGTGTGGTTCTCGCAGCCGATGCCGATGGCCACGTCCGCGAGTCCCATCGCCACGTCCCGCACTGCCAGATGCACTGCCATGCCCCCGGCCGAGCATGCGCTTTCCACCGTCATGATCGGAAGATGGCCGCACATGCCCAGATCCTTGAGCACGGTCTGCCCGACCACCATTCCGTTGGTGCCGTTACCGACATAGGCGCTCTGCACCATTGTCGGACGGTCGATGTTGGATGCCTTCAGCGCCTCGAATGCGGCGGCCCGGCCCAGGACGTCGAAATCGACCTCATGCCGCCCGAATTTTGTCTCGCCGACTCCGGCGATATACACTTTGCGTTGCAATTTCATCGTCTCTCACCCACCGAAGATTAGGCTTTGCGGAATTTGTAGCTGATCAGCGGAACGCCATCGCGGTTGTCGCGCACCGGCCCGACCGTCAGCTCGACCTCTTCGTCGCAGCGGAAACTGCCAGGCTCGCCTTCCAGCTGCGCGAAAATCCGCAGGTTCTCGGGCAAATCGATATAGCCGAACGAATAGGGCGTTTTCATTCCCGCCTGGCCAATGAAATTGTCACTGAAGCTGTAAAGCTTTCCGCGCCGGCTGAGCGGCACCACCTCGAATTCCTCGCCCCAGCAGCTCGGACACGGGCTCAGCTTGGGGAAATCCAGCTGGCCGCAGCCCTTGCAGCGATACCCTTTGAGATACGGCGCGCCGCCGTCTGCGGGCACCTCGAGCAGGTCCGGATGAAAGAACGTGATATCCGGCTTCTTCTCCGGTTTCTTGTTCGGCTTCTGATCTGACATGACGCCTCCGCAGCATTAGTTTCGTGTTCAACGTGGATTCAATTAGACGCGCCGGGCTGCGCTGCAACAATTGGTGCGGACACCTAACGCCTAAGGGGCTACCCTCACCTGCAGGTGCAAGGCGGGAACCCGCGTCGAATGGTGGTTTCGGCAATCCGTCCGAGCCGTCGCCGATACCCGGCCAATCTCGACGGTGAAAAAAAAAGCGCGCCAAGAGGCGCGCAAAATTTCCGCGGGAGGAGAGTGATCCCGAGAAGAATTATCGGCTCAGCTTCCGCCGCGCATGTTCTGAACGCTGAACAGATTGACCGGGACCATCTTGGCGTCTGCCCGCCCCTTGAATTGTCCTGTCGTACAGTGCTTGGCCTGGACGTCGATCATGCTGAATGCATCGAATAGAACGATCCCGCTACCCTTGTTCTGAGCCAGATGGGAATCGGGGTGCGTCATTCCCAGCATGAATATTTTCCACAAGTCCCCCTTGCGGTCATATACGAGCGTCTGCGACATTGCTGAAGTTTGCGCATCCATGTAGTGCACGCGTCTGCTCACCGGATGGTTGGGGTCAACCGGGGACGATTCGACGATGTGCACCTTGCGCAACTGCCACGTAATGTCGGGGAAGCAACCGCCCTGGCCGCCGAAGGCGACATACTTGTAGCCGTCGGACTCCTTGTATTCGTCCGACAGTTTCATGTCGTTATGGTGGTAAAAGGGCATCAGCATGTTCACCGTGCCCTTGTACTTCCAGTTCATGTCCGAGATGCGGCCGTTATAACCTTCGAAGTCCTCGATCATGATGTCCGAACCGAGAAAGGCGTCCGTGGTCTGCCCCGTCGACAACCTGCGCACGCGGCGCTGGAAACCGAGATAGAGATAGGCATCATCCTGCTTCAGGTCGTCCTCGTAGCGCTGGATCAGCAGCTGCGTGTTCTTGACGTCCTGCGGTTCCTGCACGTTCACGTAGGTCGCGCGATAGAGCTTCGACGGGTTCGGCGAAATTTCCGGCGTCGGCACCTGATTCAGCCGATGCGTGTACTTTATGAAATGGAAATTGAACAGGATGTTGCGCTCGACCTTGCCGCTGTCCATGTTGCGGTATTTCCAATAGAACGGCGAAATTGCCAAGCCGTCGCCCCAGTTCATGCCATAGCGGAAGTTCCAGGCGAGTTTCTCACCAGCGCGCGGATCCTTTGCATCGGGCTCTTCGGGAAACGGGCGCCCTGCGACATAGCCGACCAGCTCACCCGGTTTCGCGCCGAGTTTCACCTTGCCGGCGTTCTCCCTGGTCGCGTCGACGTAGCTCTTGTCGATATCGAAGGATGTTGTTTTTCCGACGGTGATCTCCACAGCCCCTGCCTGGATGTGACGCTGCAATCCCGGGTCGAGCACCGCCTCGAAATTCGCGAAATTCCCCTTGTTGATCACGGTTCCGGCCGTGACGCCGGCGGCCGTCGGTACGGCGCTCTTGTACGGAAAGAAGGACTTGTCGATGTCGGCCTCGCTCGCCGCGTGAAGAGTCCCCGCTGCGCAGGCCAATGCCACTGCGATCGAGCTCCGCCTTGCAAAGTATCTGGTCATTTCCACTGTCTCCTCTTGTATTAGTTTCAGAACTTGTAGCGAACCGTCACGTAGATGTCGTCTTCTGCGACTGCCGCTCCGATCGGGCCGGCGCGGAAGCGTCCGAGCGGCTCGATGCCGGACAGACCTGCCGAGCCCGGCACGAACGACTGGCCGGATGCTGTGTAGGTCGTGAAGGGCGGATACGGGTTGGCCGAACGGGTGTCGTCGAACTTGTAGTGGTTGTTCCCGTTCGCATACTTGAAGTTGGCGCCGAGCGTGACCTTGAAGTCGTCGGTGACGCTCCATTCGATCTGCGGTGCGACCGTGAGCGCCTTTGCCCGGAAGTCCCGCGCCATGATCACCTGCGGACTCACCCGGTCGCCCGCCAGGAAGCCCTTGATCAGCAGCGTCCCGATGAAGTTGTCTTCCCAGTCGACCATGCCCACCTTGCCGAGCGGACCGTCGTGCTGTTCGTGATCGAAGATGTGCTGCCAGAAAAGCTGGGCCGAAATGAGCGTCGCGCGCGTCTTGCTGATGAAGGGGATGAAGGTGGGACGATCCACCCCGACCACTGCCCGCAGCACCCTGTTCGACGAGTACAAGTCACGACGAGCCGTGTTCGCGAACTCCTCGCCCTCCGTCAATGCCGTCTCCATGCGGATCGCGGCATTGGCATCGGGGATCTGGAAGTCCAGCGATCCGCCAAGGAGATTGACCCGCGGGTAATGGACGTCGAAGGCAATCAGGCGACTCACCGGGACGCCGGCCGCCGGGGGTGTCGTATTGCCGCTGCCACCGGTGAAAGGGTTAACCGTGCCCGCGCTGAATGCGTGCAGGCTGGGCAGCTGCGACCGATACGTCAGCGCATTGAGGGAGAATGCCAGCCCCTCCTTCGTGATCCCCTCGTACTTCACGCCCAGCTGCGTGTTAGAGAGCGACCATTCGGGCAGATGCACCTTGCGGATGCCGATCTGGTGCGGCCCGAAGTCCGTTGCCGCCCATGCACCGGCAGTCCCGGGCGGAACGGCCGCGAAATTGGCGACAGTGCCTCCGTTGTCCCACAGGCTGGCCATGCCGCGGAAGAAGCACCCGGCATCAAGGATCACGTTCGGAGATCCGCACTGTCCCAGGTTGTTCGGACGGAACTTGTCGAAATTCCAGACGACCTGGACGTTCCGGTCCTGCATGGCATCGCTTGCACCCATGCGGTATTCGCCTTGGGCAATCCACATTGGAATGCGGATGTCCTGAAGCTCGTCATAGATGTTGTTGCGCGAATAGTCGATGGGGTTGATCACATCGAGCACACGGAACAGATCGGTACGGCCCCATACCACCTGCTGCCGTCCGAGTTTCACGAAGAGCTCGGTTCCGTCGGCGAACGGAAACGTCTTCTTCGCGTAGATTTCGCGCAGGAAATCGAGCCGGTCGTTGAACTCCGGCGCCTCCAGTTCACCCAGTTTCAGATCCCCGTAGCCGCCGAAATCGCGACAGCCGCGTTTGTCCGTGTCGCAGGGGCGAACGGGCACGCCGAAGGCCACGCCGCCTTCCGTCTGATGCCAGCGATCACCCAGCACCCGCATGCCGTCGTTCGGATTCGCCGCCAGGTCGAAGCCGAAGGCGTTCGTCGGCGGCAGGCCGATCGCCGTACCGATCGGGTTGTTGATACCGCCACCGTGCGGGACCCGGGGCCGGTTTAAGGGTGTACCGGCGCTGGTTGGAACGGGCGGCAACAGCGGCGCCGCGGTGTTTTCGAGCTCGATCGATCCGCCGGCCCGACGACCGTATTCGTCTCGATTCAGGCGATAAACACCGTCCCAGCTTCCCCGCAGAATGCTTCGGAATGCCCAACCGTCGCCCATCGGTTTGTCGGCTTCGACCTGAAGCGTGTTGCGGAACTTCGCGAGCCCCGCATCATGGCGACGCACCGTATGGTTCTCGTAATACACGTCCGCGACCCAGGGCGCAGCGCCGCCGCCCAGATCCGGAAGGTTTTCGTCCGCCGCCTGCGCCAGTCCCCCCACGGCCAGCGACAAGGCCGCGGCGAGAACGGTCAATTTCGGACGCGAAAAGTCTCCTGCTGCCTTCATACAGCATTTCCTCCCTTGGTAGACCCGAATCGATTTGTGTTGGAGTCTTGCGCCGGGTTGTGCGCGTTACGCCGGTTGTGCAACCGCCGTGCAGGGCGGTTCCGGTTCGTGTTCGCGGACCTGGATGACCTGGTCCTCGTCGAGATAGACCGCCGTTATGAAGCGGGGCTTGAAGATCATGACCCACGCCGGAACGAGCAGCATGGCCGCCACCACGTTGAAGAGCAGCATCAGGCTGAGCAGCAGCGCGGCGTCCGACTGGAAGCGCAGATCCGACAGCACGATCCACATCACGACCCCGGCGATCAGCGTCGTGGCGGTGAAAGACACCGCGAAGCCGGTCGTCGCGATCGCCTTCAGCACCGCCTTGCGCAGGTCCTGCAGCGCCGCCATCTCCTCGCGGATGCGGTTCATGATGTAGATCGCGTAGTCGATGCCGACGCCGATGCCGACCGCGATCACGGGAACGGTATTCACGTTCATGCCGATATGCCTGACGCTCATGTACGCATATGTCATGACCGTGGCAAAGATCATCGGCAGCACCATCAACCATCCCGCATGGAGCGAGCCGTAGAACGCCCACACGAAGGCGAATGAGAGCGTGAGCACGAGCGGGACGATGAGGAAGTTGTCGTGGCGGACCGCGTCGTTGATCGCCGCGTTGACCCCGACGGCGCCCCCTGCGAGTTCGATGCTCAAGCCCGGAACCTTGCCCGCCAACGTCGCAACGCCCTCCCGGGCAAGCCCGATCGCGCGCTCGATCGTCTGCGCCTGGTGGTCCTTGTAGAAGAACACAAGGTTGGCCAGATTCTCGTCGGTGTTCGTGTACTCGTTCAACGCCCCCGGAATCGGACTCGCGGCCATGAAGGTGAACATCAGTCCGCCAATCTCGTTCGGATCGGACGGAATCTGGTTCCAGCGCGGATCCGTGTTGTGGATCAGGCCGTTGACCGAGCGGATCAGCCCCGGCAGAGCCTTCGTGCCACCGACGTTCGGATCCTGCAGCATCGTGTTCTGGAAGGACTCGATCGCGCGCAACACCTCGGGATTCTTCAGTCCGCCCTTCTCCGCCGTCCGTGCAACGATGTACAGCTCTTCCGACCCCGGAAAGCGCTCATTGATAGCGCGCGACGAGATGTTGTAGTCATGCTGCGGATAGAGCAGCGGGCTCCCCGGCTCGGCCTCGCCGACCTGCACGCCAAGGCTCAGCCAGGCGCCCGCCATGACGAGGACCGCGGCCCCGACGAGCACCGCAATCGATCCCCTGCGGCTGCCGACCACGCCGAACAGCGCGACGACGACCTTACGCAGGACGCTCCCGCGCGCGGCCACGGCGCGCGGCTGCGGCAAGACGAGCAGCAGCAGCGGCACGAAGAGCAGCACCGTAAACACGACCGAGAAGGCCCAGAAACCCGCGTAGTAGCCCATCTTCGTATTGATCGGCGCCGCACCGAGCACCAGCACGAGAATGCCGATCGCATCGACGACGATTGCCAGCGAGCCGGGCCGGAACAGATCGTCGAACGCATTGCGCGCCGCCTTCCGTGAATCGTTCGTCTCGCCCAGTTCGAAGTAATAGCGCTCGACCAGCTGGATGCTGTGCGACATCGCACGGGCCGCGATCAGGAATGGAATCACGAGATTCAGCGGATCGAGATTCCAGCCCATCAGCGAGATAAAGCCCAGCCCCCAGATCGAAGACAGGGTGATTCCGAGCAAAGGCAGCAGCACGCCATACAGACGCCGGAAATAGATCACCAGCAGGGCTACCATCAGCCCGAGGGTGTACAAGAAAATCTGGATGATCTGCGGCAGGTAGGTGTACACCCACCCGATGAGCACAGGGTTGCCAGTCGCGTGGATTCTCACACCGTCGGCGGCCTCGTTGGCCCGCACCGTCTGCAATTCCGAGAAGATCTTGCCGTAATCGATATCGTCGGCCTCGTTCAGCTGCGCCTTGATCATTGCCGATTTGAGATCCGGGGACACCAGCAGGCCATAGACACGCGGGTTCGCCATGACGTCCTTCCTGAGCGTCTCGAGCTCCTCCACGGTCAGATTCGGCTGCGTCGGGTCGTAGTACAGCCGGGATATCATCTCGCCGCTTTCCGTCAGCCAGATCTTGCGCACCGTACGGTGTGCGAGGCTCACGACCTGGTTGTGATTGACCCCCGGCAGGTTGTCGACCCCCTGTGTCAGCCGCTGCAGGCGGGACAAGGTTTCATTGGTAAAGATGTCGCCGTTCTCGACCTCGAGGGCGACGACGATCTGGCTCGCGCCGCCGAAGCTGCCGCGGATCTCGTTATGCAGCTTGATGTAAGGGTGGCTCTGCGGCAGCAGGTCCTCGAACGCCGAATAGATCTGGATGCCGGGCAACTTGAATGCAAAGAAGACCGTCACGAGAAGGATCGCCGCCAGAATCGCGCGTGGAAATTGAAACGCGGCGTTCTCGAGTTGGTGAACTGCATGGGTAAAGCGATGACGCATGATCGTGACCTCGCTTAATTGTTCGCGGCGACCTTGGGGTCGTCGTCGAGTGTCATTACCTCCACGCCCCCAACCCCACCGGCGACAAGGATCCGGCCGTCGCCAAATGGCAGGGCGGCGCGCAAATAGGTGGACTTGCGTGCACCGGCGAGCTTCCACTGGTCCCCGCTCGCCCGGAATACGAGACCATTGATCCCCACGCCGAGCGGGGTACCGCCGTCTAGCGCCAGGCCGTAGATCGGCGCACCCGCCTCATTGACCCGTCTGCTCCAGCTATTGCCGCCGTCGGTGGTCTGCATCACCACTCCCGCGAGGCCGGACACCCAGCCGCGGTCACGGTCCGCAAAGACCGCTGCATAGGGATAGAAATCCTCGCCGATCTTCCGCAAGGCTTCCCAGGTCGCACCGCCATCCCCCGTGCGGTAAACGGCCCCGAATTCACCCGTGATGAATCCTTCCTGCTCGTTCAGGAACTGGACGCTGGCGAGCATTGCATCGTCACCCACGACGGTCGTGCTCCAGCTTGCCCCCTGGTCGCTGCTCGACGCGATGGTGCTGCCGCTGCCCACCACCCACAGCCGGTTTCCGGCGTCGCAGGTGATTGCCAGCGGATTTGCCGGCTCCTCGATCGCGCGCGCCTGCCAGTTGTCACCGGCGGCATCTGCAACCCAGACGCGATGAAAGAAATCGAGCGCCGCAAAACTTCCGTCGGCACAGGCGGAGACACCCACGAAAGAACTGAGCGGATCGAGCTGCCGACGTGCCCAGCTATTGCCACGGTCAGATGACGTCAGTACAACCCCGGTCGCTCCGACGACGACGGTCGTCGTCCCGTTGTCCGCTGCCGCCTGAAACGCATCGGAGCGTTTCGCGCCCTTCGAACCGCCCTCTACGACGTTCGCCGTATTCGCCGTATTCGCCGATGCGCCGCATCCGCTCAGCATCACGCAAAGCAATGCACCCAAAGAGCCGGCGCACCATGACTTCATGGAACCATTCATAATTATGTCTCCTCCGTTCGGGACGGGTCGATGCGGCTCGCGCGATCATGAGGGTCACGGTATGAACCTCCCCACCCGACGGCACGAATGTAGGCTGCGCACAGCTGACCAACAATTGGTGCGCACACCTAATCAGTAGGGAGTTATCCCTGACGCCCCCGGAGTCGGTTTCCGGACAGACATGACTCGCGCGTGAACGGGAAGGGCGAATCGTTGCCGCAAAAATGCCGGCACGACGGCAGGTGAAATATCCGGGAAAGATGGCCGCCGAGGATCTGCCGACCCTCGATCGCGGCCATGATGTGCGCTCAGCTTCGGGAGCGCCGCCTCAATTGGCGCGCCGGGACGCCCATTTGCACTCGACGCAGTGACTGTTCGTGAGCATCGACAGCTGAATCAGCTCGCCCGAAGAGCGCACGCCCAGCTTGCTCATCAGTCGCCCGCGGTGCGCCTCCACGGTCTTCGGGCTGATTCCGAGGATTCTGGCGATTTCCTTGCTGCTGTTTCCTTCGACGACAAGATCGAAGATTTCCTTTTCCCTCAGCGAGAGACTTTCGAAACAATTGCGGTACTTGTGCTGCTCGCTTTGTTTGCTCAACGTCTCCTTGCTCTGGGTCAGGGCGGCATTGACGGCATCGAGCAGATCCTGATTGCGGTACGGTTTCTGCAGAAAGTCGATGGCGCCTTTCTTGATGGCCTGGGCCCCCATCTGGGCATCCCCATACGCGGAAAGAAAGATGATCGGCAGTTTGAAGGCGCGCTCGCACAGTACTTCCTGAAGCTGCAGACCACTGAGCGCCTGCATCCGCACGTCCAGGATCAGGCAGCCGTAGTCACAGGAAAAATCGGTGTCGAGAAACGCCTGCGGCGATTCGTACATTTTCACGTCGAGCGCGATCGAGCCAAGCAACCACTTCAGCGAATGACGGACCGACTCTTCATCGTCGACGACGAACACGGTCGGCGAAATTTTTTCCACCTGCATGGACTCCTCCTTTGTGCATGGTCTTCGCCGCCCGAGACTCTTCGGTCTTCGTGCCGGCGCGGACCTCCCCTACATCGGCAAGGTGAATTGAAAGCGTGACCCGCCCTTGCCGATCCTCGAAAACGAAAGCTGTCCGCCGTGCGACTCGACAATCGAGCGGCAGATCGTCAGGCCGATACCCATCCCGTCGGGCTTGGTGGAGAAATAGGGCTCGAACACGCGCTTCGCGGAGCGCTTCTCGAGCCCCGTGCCGTGGTCCTGGACGAA
>NZ_KB899518.1 GCF_000378245.1 Aromatoleum toluclasticum ATCC 700605 | reverse complement strand
TCGATTTCCTTCTTCGCCAGATCGTTCATCTCGTTCGTCTCCAGGGTTTCGTTCATTCGGCCATCGACATATTCCATATTCCGGACTATCGATAACACTCTGTCGCTGCGCTCACTGCCGTGATTCATCAGCTTACGGGATACAATCTAGCGATGCCGCGGCATTGCGGCAACCGTACAGCATGAGTTTAAAATCCACTTTATGGACTATGAAAAAATCTAATTCCAACCGTCAGGCGCAAACGAGCTCGGCGGTTCGCGACTGCGCCGCGAAACAAGCCACGACCCGGTCGAGACAGGCGGCAAACCAGAAGGTGTAGCGACCCGGATTCGCCTTCACGTCGGCCGCAAGCTCGGCGACCTCGACCCACTTCCAGTCATCGGCCTCGTCGGGACAAGGCACCGGATCGCCGTCGTAGCGCCCGAACAGCACGTGGTCGTATTCGTGCTCGACGAGGTCGTTCGGAAAGGCGACGCGATAGACAAAGCCGAACTCCTTCGCCAGCTCGCATTCGAACCCCATCTCCTCGCGCAAGCGGCGGCGAGCCGCGGCGACGACGCCTTCGGACGGTCGCGGATGACTGCAGCAGGTGTTGCTCCACAGGCCGCCCGAGTGATATTTCGCCGCCGCCCGGCGCTGCAGCAATAAGCGACCGCGCGAATCGAACACGAAAACCGAGATCGCACGGTGCAGGCTGCCACTACGGTGCGCCGCGAGTTTTTCCGCGACGCCGACCGGATTGTCGTTCTCGTCGACCAGTACCACGTACTCTTCCATGTCGAACCTCCTCGCACATACCCCACCCGAAAGACCGGCGCACACCCGCTCGTCGCCCGGCGCCGCCAGTACGATCCACACTTCTGCGATCCACACTTCGGACCATTTTTCCAAACCCTATTTCCGTCGAATCGCCCGTTATGGCTCAATCTATAGCCAGCAAAAGCCATTGACAACGCACTCGCCGACAGTATTCTTCCGTATATTGGACACAATGGAGGCACCATGACGACGGACACGATGACCGAACGATCCGCGGGCGGCACCCAGAGCATCGAGCGGGCGACGCACATCATGCGGGTCATCGCGTCGCGCAACAGCACCGGGCTACGCCTCGTCGATATCTCGAAACAGACGAAGCTCGAGCGGCCGACCGCGCACCGCATCCTGAAGTGCCTGATGGCCGAAGGGCTGATCACGCAGAGCCCGGAGACGCGGCGGTATTTCCTCGGGCGGCTGATCTTCGAGCTGGGACTGGCCGCATCGTCGAATTTCAACCTCCGCGACATCTGCCACCCGGCATTGGTGCGCCTCGCGGAAAGGACCGGCGACACGATCTTTCTCGCGATCCGCAGCGGTGCCGACTCGGTGTGCATCGATCGCGTCGAGGGGTCGTTCCCGATCAAGACGCTGACGCTCGACGTCGGCACGCGTCGCCCGCTCGGCGTCGGCGCAGGGGGCCTCGCGCTCTTGATGACATTGCCCGAGCACACCCAGGAGGAGATCATCACGGCGAACGCGCTGCGCCTGAGCGCCTACAACAACCTCAACATGCCCGAGCTCAAGGGGCTGCTGCAGCGGTGCCGCGAGTTCGGCTTCGCGCTGAACGAGAACGTCACGCCGGGGGCGACGTCGGTGGGGCTTCCGATCCGTTCGCGCTCCGGCGAGCCGCTGCTCGCGATCAGCATCGGCGCGATCTCGATCCGCATGACCCGGGAGCGCCAGCGCGAGCTCGTTTCGCTGATCCGTTCCGAGATCGAACTGCTCGAAAACTCGCTCGACGACCGGGCGCATCCCTGAGCGGAAACGCCGCCGGACGGTCGATCGGCGCGGCGCCGCGGCCCCGTCCCCGTCCCCGTAGTCCGCTCCGCAGTCTCCCATTAACCCGGCAACTATGATCGAGAGGCCGTTCCTGCCGGTCGACATGCGCCGGGTGGTCGCGCGGGGCGCGGTGTCGCGCTCAACATGACAGGAGATCGATGGCGGAGAGCAATCGTTTGGCCAAACGGGAGCTTTCGTCGCGCGAGAACCGTACGGCGGTGCCGACGCCGAGGTAGCGCTCGGCGATTTCCGGTGATGCGAGCAGATCGGCGGCGGGGCCCGAAAGGGTGATGCGGCGGTTTTCTATGACATAGCTGTTGCTACGCATTGAAAATTGACCCTCTTTCGCGGGGTCCGGCCGACTCGGTCCGCCCGCGAACGGTCGCTACGGATTCTGCTTGTCCAGCCAGTCGGCAAGCCCCTGGGCGTTGAGTTCGATATCGGCCGCGAGAAGTTCCCGCATCGCGTCACCACTGAGCCGCCAGTTCTGCCGCTGCGCTTCGTCTTCCAGCAGCGTGGAGAGTGCGGCCTTGAGCCGCTCATGGCGTATCGTGCCGGCGCCGCTCGCGGAGCGCGCGGCGGCGACGAAAGCGTCGATCAAACGATGCAGGTCGGCCGCGAGCCGCGACACGTCGCGTACCTGTCCGAAGTGCGTGACATACACGGCCTCGGGCCGCAACGCCGCGATGCGCTCGACCGATTCGTGCATGGCCTCGGGCTCGAACTGATTCGGCGTGGTTACGGGTAGTACAAAGGCACGCCCGGCGTTGTCGAGTTCGCGATAGGACAGGCCGAAGGTATCACCGGTGAAGATATGCCCGGTCGCCTCGTCGACGTAACAGACGTGGTGCCGGGCATGACCGGGGGTGTCGAGCACGCGGATCGTGCGCGTGCCTAGCCTCAGCACGCTGTCTTCGTTCACCTCGACAATGCGATCGGGTGCGATCGGCAGGATGTCGCCATACTTTTCGCGCGTCTCTTCTGCGCCGTACACGGCGACTGTGCCAACCACCAGTCGCGACGGATCGGTCATGTGGCGCGCTCCCCGTGGATGTACCGACAGGCGCGCGTTGGGCAGCAGGCGCGCCAGTGCGCCCGCGGCGCCGGCATGGTCGAGATGTATGTGGGTGAGCAGGATCCAGTCGACCTGCTCCGGCTGGATGCCGCGTGCAGCGAGCGCTGCCAGGACGGTCGTCGTATTGGAATTGGTTGCGGTGTCCACTAGGGCCGCACGGCCGTCCTCGACGATGCAGTGGACCGCCGCCAGCCTCGGCCGGACAAACCCGCTGTCGATTGCCACAATGCCGTGGCCATAGTCGATGATTGATTCCATGGGTTGACGAGTCAGGTAAGAGGATTGGATCGCATCACGAATGCTTTTGTCACGACATCCATCTTATGGATAAAGTATTTCAGGATCATGGATTGTTAATTTCGCATTTTGTCGGCCATCTCAGACTTTAACAAGCAGTAAGCATTGGCCGCTGTATAAATTAGATCCGTATGATGGACGCTCACTCAAGCCATTGTCGGTCCCAATGGGGGAACTGAACTCGGCGTCGCCGAGGCGCTTGCGCCGGGGGATCTCCCGGTCCAGATCGAAGTGGAGAACCGCGAAGAACTCGAAACGGCGATCGCTGCGGGAGCGAAACTCACCCCGGCTTGAATGCCGGGGCTTGCGCTCGACGCGTGGTCAGTGCCAGACGATGAATCCGGTCCCGGCCGCGCCGAGCCCCGCGGCGAACAGCACCGGCGCAGTCAGCCCGTCGCGCGACCGGAACAGCGCCAGCGACAGCAGGATCGTCATGAAGGTCTCCATCGACGTGATCAGCGCGACGCGCGAGATCGTCGTATGGCTGATCGCCGCGAAGAAGGAGAGCTGTCCGAGCGAGCTCAGCACGCCCGCGGCGACGAGCCACGGGTCGAAGCGCGTGAAGGTGCTGCGGATCGACTCGCGGTAGCTGTCGACGAAGACGGCGGCGAGTGCGAACACCAGCGCACCGACGAGCGCGCCGACGAGCGTGCCGAGCGCCGGGTCGGGGACGAGCACGAGGCCCTGCTTGCGCGCGACGTAGCCGATCGCATACGCGAGCGCCGAGATCGGCCCGTAGACGTAGCCGACGTTGATCAGCAGGCCAAAGCAGTCGCGCACGGAGGCATCGGCCTCAGCGCCGTCGCCCGCGCCCGCGCCCGCGCCCGCGCCCGCGTTGCGCAGCGACTGCCGCACGAGCACGCCGAAGCTCGAGAAGATCAGCAGCATGCCGGTGATCATGGCCGCGTCCATCGGCTCGCCGAGCACGAGCACGCCGAGCATCACCGAGAACATCGGGTTCAGGCGCTTGACGGCCGAGCCGCGCACGGCGCCGAGATGCTGCACCGACGCGAACACGAACACCCGGCCGATGAACATCGTCAGCAGGCCGGCGCCGGCAAACCACGCGAGCGCCGCGCCGCCGACCGTCGGCAGCCGCGCGCCGGCATTCAGGTAGAGCCAAGCGACGAGCGCCATCGCGCTCGTGATCAGGATCGACAGGAACGCACCGTTGTCCTGTGAGCCGCGGCCGACCGCGCGGGCGATCGCGAGGTTCGACGATGCGAACAAGCTCATCGACAGCATCGCGAGCCATTCACCCATGGCGATCGGCTCCCCGCCCCGTCGTCATCGCGGCGCGGCCGCCGGCTGCGGCTCGACGACCTGCGTCGGCGTGCCGAAGACGAACAGGTTCGCGCACATGATCGTCGCGGCGAGGAAGTAGAATGCCGCGTCGAGCCCGTAGCGGTCCGCGAGCAGGCCGCCGATCATCGGACCGAGCGCGGATCCGGCCGCCTGCGTCGCGAACAGGATGCCGATCGTCGTGCCGCCGACCGTCTTCGGCGTCACTTCGAGCAGCCACGCCTGCATCACGGGACGGACCGCGTACAGGAAGAACCCGAGCACGGCGACGAAGGCGACGAAGATCGCGCTGCTGCCCGCGACGGCCGTCGACAGCAGCACCGCGGCCGTCGCCGCCATGCTGGCCGTGACGACCTGGCGCCGCCCCATCCGGTCCGACAGGTGGCCCGCGACCGGCGCCGCGGCGAAGCCCGCTGCCTGCAGCACGAACAGGCACACGCCGGTCTGCATCGGCGAATAGCCCATGCGATCGGCGAGGAACAGCGGCAGGAAGGTCAGCAGCGCGTTCTGCGTCATCGAGCGGAACGCCGAGCTCGCCGACAGCAGCACCAGGCTGCGGTTGCCGAGGAGTGCGCGCAGCCCGCGCCGGAACTCGCCGGGCGGCTGCCCACGGCCCGCCGCGCCGGCCGGCGTCGCGGTCGTCCGGCCGCCGCGCAGCGTTCCGAGCATCGCCACCATCGCGACCGCGAGCGCGAGCCCCGGCACGACGTTCATGACGACGATATCGCGCCAGGTGAACGTCGCGAGCAGGCTGCCGACGACCAGCGGCGCGAGCGCTTCGCCGGCGTTGCCACCCATGCCGTGCAGCGACAGCACGAGACCCTTGCGCTGCGGAAAGCGCTCGGCGAGCGTCGGGATCGCGCTCGGGTGCCACAGGTTGTTGCCGATGCCGACGAGCACGACGCAGGCGAGCAGCAGCCGGTAGTCCGCGACGAAGCCCATCAAGAGGTACGGCAAGCCGACCCACGCGAGCGACACCGCCATCAGCAGTCCGCGCCGGCCGACCGCGTCGACGAGCATGCCGCCGGGAACGTTCGCGGCCGCGCCGGCCGCGTACTGGCACGTCATGATCAGCCCGACCTCGCCGTACGTCAGCCCGAGCTCGCGGCCGATCAGCGGCAGCAGCAGATAGAAGGTCGCGGGGTACCAGTGCGTGAAGGCGTGGCCGATCGTGATCAGCCAGACCTCCCGCCAGGGCCGCTCCGGGGCCGTCGCTTCCGAATCCTTCACGCGTACGCTCCTCCTGTTTCGCGCCCGGCGCCGAAAACGGCTCTGCAGCCGGGAACGGTATCGATTGGCGACATCGTCAGTGCATGCCGCGCTTGACGACGATGTCCTGGTACAGCCGGGTCCATTTCTCCATCTCGTCGAGCGTCACCGCGGGGTCCACCATCGTCGTGCGCAGGCCCTTCAGCGGCGACGGCACCGCCTTGTTCGTCGGGATGTAGTCGATGCCGATGAGGTGCTTCTGCGCCTCGGTCAGCATGTAGTCGTAGAACAGCAGCGCCGCGGCGGGGTGCGGTGCAGCCCGTGTAATGCCGATGCCGTTGGCGCGCGCGACCGCCGGCTCGATCGCGAACCAGTCGATCGGCGCGTTCTTGACCTTCTCGCGCTCGGGCATGTAGCTATACACCGTCAGCGCGAGCGGCACGTCGCCCGACACCACCATGTTCGTCAGCAGCGAATGCCCCTGCCGCACCGTGATGCCATTGCGGCCGACCAGTTCGCGGAAGAACTTAAGACCTGCCTCCTCGCCCATCCCGCGCACAACCGTCGAGAACCATTCCTGGTTCTTGAACTCGATGCCGAGCCTGCCGTTCCACTTCGGGTCGAGCAGATCCCGATAGGTCTTCGGCAGCTCGTCCTTCTTCACGAGGTTCGTGTTGTAGGCCTGCACCCACACCGACAGCAGCGTCGCGACCCACTCGCGGTGCGCCGGCAGTGCGCCGTCGATGAGCTCGTCGAAATGCGGCGAATTCACCGGCTGCAGCACCTTCTCGCGGTGCAGCGCCTCCATCTCGGGCGCCGAGATGTGGACGACGTCGGCCTCGTGCCGCCGTGCCCCCGCCTCGGTCAGCGTGCGCTGCAGCACCTTGTCGGTGCCGGCCCGCCACGTCTTGACCCTGATGCCGTATTTCTTCTCAAACGGCGCGACCAGCGTCGCCAGATCCTGCTCGCTGATGCTCGTGTAGAGCGTCAGCGTGCCCTCCTTGCGGGCCGCCGCCTCGATCTTCGGCTGGCGGTCGGGGCCGTCGTAAGTCAGCAGCGACATGTCCTGCGCCGCGGCGTGCGGCGGGGCCAGCAGTATCGCGGCGCCGACTGTCGCCGCTCCGATCATGTTCAACCAGCGCATCGGTCTTCCTCCTTTCGCATCGGTCCGGCTTCGTTTTTCGGCTATTGCGCCTGCCGCGTGATGATCTCGGCGTAGAGCTTTTCCCATTTCCCGCCCTCGTCGAGGATCACGCGCGGATCGACGAACTTCAGCGGCATCTTGTTCAGCGAGGTCTCGACTTTCGTGCTCGTCGGCGCGTAGTCGCGCGTCAGGATCAGCGACTGCGCTTCGTTCAGCATGAAGTCGTAGAACAGCACCGCCGCGTGCGGATGCGGCGCGCCCTTCGCGACGCCGACGCCGTTCGGCCGCGCGACCGCCGGCGGAATGACGAACCATTCGACCGGCGCGCCCTTGTTCTTCAGCTGCTCGGCCTTGTAGTTGTATACGGTCAGCGCGAGCGGCACTTCGCCGGCCGCGACGAGATTCGTCAGCAGCGTGTGGCCCTTGCGCACCGACAGGTCGTTGGTCGCGACGACGTCGCGGAAGAGCTTCAGCCCCGGCTGTTCGCCGAGCTCGCCGACGATCATCGCGAACCAGTCGAGGTCGTCGGCCTCGATACCGAGCTTGCCTTTCCACTTCGGGCTCATCAGGTCCTGGTAGGTCTTCGGCAGGTCCTCCTTCTTCACGAGCTGCGTGTTGTAGGCCTGCGTGAAGATGTTCAACCGCGTCGCGATCCACTCGCGGTGCGGCGGGATCGCCTGCGGGATCAGGTCGGCGATGAACGGCGACTTCACTTCCTGCAGCAGCTTCTCGCGGTGCAACGCTTCGAGCTCGGGGCCGTTCGTCTCGACCACGTCCATGTCGAAGCGGCTGCCGCGCGCTTCGGTGACCGCGCGCTGCAGCACCTTCTCGGAGCCGGCGCGCCACATCTTCACCTTGATGCCGTACTTGTTCTCGAAGGCGGTCGTCAGCACGGTCATGTCGTCGAGCGGCATCGACGTATAGAGCGTCAGCTCGCCCTCCTTCTTCGCGGCCGCGATCAGCCGCTGCGTGCGGTCGGCGCCGGCGTAGGCGGCGACTTCGGCTGCGGTGGCCGCCGACGCGGACGTGGACTGCGCAAGCAGCGCCGACAGTGCGACGCTCACGACCGCGGCGAAGCACCGCGCCAGACACGACCGCTTCGGAGGAATGCTCATCATGATGACGACCTCATTTCAGTGTGATACGGGATCGATCGAGCCGTGACGCCGGCGCGCGCCGCCGTCACGGCTGCCCTGGTTCGGCGCAGCCGCGCGCCTGCTCAGAAGCTGTGGCTGATGCCGAGCGCCGCCTGCGTGATGTCGGCGCCGGCGTCGGGCTTGCCGATCGCGAGATTGCTGAAGCGGGCCGAGCGGTCGTTGTTGAGCCGTGAGAACAGCGCAAACAGCGATGTGCGCTTCGACAGGCTGTAGCTCGCGCCCAGGTTCAGCTGCTCGCCGTCGAGCCCGCTGGTCGAACAGGCGCCGCCGCCGACGAGCGAGCAGTCCTCCGGCGACGCATGCGCGTAGCTGGCCGCGATCGTCCAGTTACCGATCTTGTGGTCCGCGGAGATCGAATAAGCTCTCTGCTCGTACTCCTTGAAGCCGGTCGCCACTCCGCCCGATTCCTTGTATTTCAGCACGGCGTAATCGACCTCGACGCGGCTGTTGCCGAACTTGTACTGGACGGTCGCGCGCGTGCCGGTATCGCGCGAGTTCGCACCCGGTGCCGCAGTGAAGTTCGACGCCGACGAGCGCGCATTGCGCGAGCCGCCGAAAAAGTCGGTGTGGATTTCGTGCGCGAGCGCGAGATACAACGGGCCGTTCCTGTATTTGACGCCGTAGGACTGCAGGTCGGGATCGCGCTCGTCGGTCTTCGCTTCATCCGTCGCGTATTGCGCGAGGAACTGCAGGCCGCCGAACTCGGGCGATTCGTACCGCACGGTATTCGCCGCCCGCAGATGGAAGCTGCCCGCCTTGCCGCTGCCGAGCGCCGACTTCGACAGGATGCTGCTATTCGAGACGAAGTTGCCGCCGCTGATGCCGAGGAAGCTCAGCGTATCGCCGATCGATTTGTAGACGGTGTCGTAATTGCCGAGCTTTACGAAGCCGAAACCGCCCGACAGACCGACGAAAGTGTTGCGCGTGCCGAGCTCGCCCTCGCCGGTGTCGATCGCGACTTTCTGCTCGATCTGGAAATGCGCCTTGTAGCCGTTGCCGAGGTCTTCGGTGCCCCGAAAACCGAGACGCGAATTCGAGGCGTTGATTTCCGTATGGCTGCGGATCTCGTCGCCTTTCGCGGCGTTACTGAGCGTGCTCACGCGGCCGCCCGCGTCGGTCGCGCCGCTCGTGCGTACTTGGACGATCTGCGGATAGAGCTTGCCGTAGATCACGACGTTTGCCGACTCCGCCTGAGCCACGAACGGTGCCGCGATTCCGACGGTCGCAAGCGCTGCATAGATTGCTCTGTTGCCCACGGTGATTCCTCCCTTGATTTGAGACGCCACTCCTCCAACTGCACATGCATTCCTTTATGCGGAACGCCGTTCTTTTAGAATTCGGACGAAAATTCCCCCTCCCGGAACAGGCGGGCCTGTTCGCGTCAGTTCTCGAATCGGCTCGGACGATCGCGGGCCGGAGATCGGCCTCGTGCCGGCTTCAATTCATGTGCTCAGCCCGGTTGCGCGGCCGATGCTGCCCCCGGATTCGGCGGCAGGTCGGCGAGCTCGGCTTCGTACACGCGCTCCATGCGCGGCGCTAGCCCGGACTTCGCGAGCGCCTCGGCGAACATCGTGCGCACGACCGGCGTCTCGTCGGCGTAGTCGATCTGGTCGCCTCCGAGACGGCGGCTGATCCAGGCCTTCGGCACGCCCTGCGCGTTGCGCATCGACACGACCTCGTGCTTGAACGCGAGGTAGCGCGCCGGGGTCGTGCCGGTGTTGAAATGCTGATGGAACCAGCGGTTCGGCGGCACAATCATGGTGCCGACCTGCCAGTCGTAGCGCCGCGGCGCCTCGCCTTCGGGCCACATCAGGCTATAGCCCTCGCCGCCGAGGATGATCACGTGCGCGCCGGGACCATGGCAGTGCGCCTTCTTGTAGGTGCCGACAGGAAACTGCGAGATGTGGCTGTTCATCGAGCCCTTCGCCATGTTGAAGCGGATGTGCCCGCCGCCGGCGCCGCGCTCGGCCGCGCTGATCAGCGGCAGGTTCACCGCGTCGGCGACGAAGTTCACGTCGAGCAGCAGCCCTTTCTGCTCGCCCTTGCCGGCGAAGAAATCCGGCTCGCCCGAGAAACGGTTGAGGAAGTCGTACTGCGTGTTGAAGACGAACTCGCTGTCCTCGTAGAGGTTGATGACGACCGGCGCGTTCGTCACCGAAACGAAGCGCGCGGGACGGCTGCCCGAGCCGTTGAAATGCTGATGCCAGGCGTTCAGCGGGACCGCGAACAGCGCGCCCGCCTTCCACTCGAAGCTCGCGCGCCGGCCGGCGTCGTTCCACACCGTCGTCGAACCCTGGCCCTCGAGCACGTAGATCATCTCCTCGAACAGCTGGCGCTGCGGCGCGAGCTCCTTGCCCGCGGGAATCTCGCAGACATAGCAGTCGTTCGACGTACGCGAGGCCTCGTGATTGATATACACGCCGCGCCCGCCGCGCCGCGGCCACGGTTTCAGCTCCACCGTGTTCAGGCTCGGTATGTAGTGCGCGCTGATGATGTCGAGCCCTTCGTCGCGCACCCAGCGCGTGTAGGGCGAGTCCTTCTCGGTCGCGAATTTCTTCGCGAGCTCGTCCGAGACGATTGCATCCTTGGCCATCCCCGATCGCTCCTCAATGACAAGTCATCCGGACCGCGTCGGCGCGGTCCGGCCGGTTGCTTTCCCTGCTCACTTCCCTGTGAGGTACTGCCGCACGAGCGCTTCCGTGAGGCGCATGCCGGGCTGGTATTCCGGCGCATCCTCGAACTGTTCGAGATCGTTCAGCCCGCACTGCTTGTAGATGCGGTTCACCGCCGAGATCAGCCGCACCGGCCGGTCAGGGCTCGCGTTGAAGTGCTGGTGCACGGTATTGGGCGGCACGTAGATCACGTCGCCCGCCTCCCATTCGAAGCGCTTGACCTCGTCCTGCACCTTCCAGTGGTACGTGTCGGTGATTTCGACGTCGCAATCCTGGTGCAGGTCGTAACCGCGCCCTTCGAGCACGTACAGGCATTCCTCGGCGAGGTGCCGGTGCTTGCCCGAGCGGCTGCCCGGCGGAATGATCTGCATGTACGCGTCGACGGTCTCCATGCGCGTGTTCATCTGCGAGTTGAGCAGATGCTTCAGTACGCCCTGGCGCGCGAGCTCCCACGGCATGTCTTCCGGCCGGATCACTTTCCGGCGCTGCCGGTTGCGCTCGGGCGCCTGCGCCGCGTCGTCGAGCAAGTTCTGATACAGCGCCTCGTTGGCGCCGCCCTTCAACCACACTTTCGATTCACCCCAAGCCACGATTCCCGCCTCCTCCCGGTTTCGATCCGCACACCCCGCGTCGGGGCTTCAGTCCTCTTCCCGCTCGCGCACGCGGTAGCCCTCGGCCCCGGGCGCCGGCGTCGTCGGCCGCGGCTCGACCATCTTCTGGAACAGCATGTTCATGAACATGTACATCGGCTTGGTCTTGATCACGAGCGCGCGCGCCGGCTTCTCGGGATCGGCGTTGAAGTGCTGATGCACGCAGTTGTTGTGCACGATCGCGATGTCGCCCGCCTGCCAGTCGTAGCGCACGCCGTCGTGGATCTCGTAGCCGCGGCCGTCGAGGATGTAGAACGCCGCCTCGTTCACATGCCCGTGCTTCTGCGACTTGCCGCCCGGCGCGTATTCCTCGAGATGGATGTGGAAGGTCTGGGTGAGGCCGTCCTTCGGCTCCATGTAGTGGCGGCTGAAGGTCTGCGGGCCGTCGCGGAACTTGATCTCGGAGCCCTTGCGCACGCGCGGCTGCGCGCGCAGCCGCGTGAGTTCGTCGTTGAGGTTGTACGGGCCGGCGATCGCGCGCACGAACACCCGGTCCTTCTTGCTGTGATAGTGGGACTCGGTGGCGTCGGGCGACGCCGCTCCGTCACCGCCCGTTCTCGGTTCGTTCATGGTTCCTCCTTCAGTGCTGCAGGGGTCGGGGGGCGCTTACGCCGCCTTCTTCTTTCGTTCGCCGAAAATCGCCACGCACTTTTCGGGGTTCAGCTGGATGTAGGTCTTCTCGCCGACCGCGGTTCCGATCGACGGATGCGCACGGGCGAGCAGCAGGCGTTCGCCGACCTTGACCTGGAAGTCGCGGTATTCGCCGAGAAACACGCGTACATCGACGACGCTCTCGAAAACGTTGCGTCCTTCCGGGCGCTGCTCCGACAGCACGACGTCCTCGGGCCGGACGGACACCATGACGTCGTCGCCCACGCGCAGCAGGTCGGCCGAGACGACGCCGAGCGCGCCGATCGGCGTGTCGACGACGTAGCCGCCGTCCTCGTGGGCGCCGAGCACGCTGCCTTCGATGAAGTTGGTCACGCCGACGAAATCGGCGACGAACTTGTTCGCCGGCCGCTCGTAGATGTCCTGCGGCGTGCCGATCTGCATGATCTGCCCTTCGCTCATGACCGCGATCTCGTGCGACAGCGCGAGCGCCTCGCTCTGGTCGTGCGTCACGTAGATCGTCGTCAGCCCGAGCTCGCGCTGCATGCGCTTCACTTCGAAACGCATGCGGTCGCGCAGCTTCGCGTCGAGGTTCGACAACGGCTCGTCGAGCAGCAGCAGCGCGGGCTCCATGACGAGCGCGCGGGCGAGCGCGAGCCGCTGCTGCTGACCGCCCGAGAGCTTCGTCGCCTCGCGCTCGGCGAGGTGGTCGAGCCGCACCGCAGCCAGCACCCGCATCACCTTGTCCTGGATTTCCTTGCGCGGGGGGCGCTTGCCGCCGACTTCCAGCGGGAACGCCGCGTTCTGGAAAACGTTCATGTGCGGCCAGATTGCGTACGACTGGAACACCATGCCGAAGCCGCGCTTGTTCGGCGCGACGAAAGTGTTCGTCGCAGACGAATAGACGATGCGCGAATTGACCGAGATCTGCCCCGACGTCGGTTTTTCGAGCCCGGCGATCGAGCGCAGCGTCGTCGTCTTGCCGCAGCCGCTGGGGCCCAGCAAGGTGAAGAGCTTTCCGTCGGGCACTTCGAAACTCACGTTCTGCACGGCTTTCACGATCTCGCCGCGCTCGTTCGGATACGACGTATTCAATGCATTGACGCTCAGCATCCTTTTCTCCTGGCCGTTTCTATTGCAGGGCTTCCTTCCTGTCACATCTCCTTGACGCCGAACCGCCTGCCCAGCCACTGCGCGAACAGGACCAGCGCGAACAGCGCGACGATGAACATCACGCCGAGCGCCGAGAGCTCGACGTACTGCCCGTTCTCCCACAGCTCCCAGACGACGATCGAGACGACTTCGGTGCCCGGGCTGTAGAGCAGGATCGAGGTCGACAGCTCGCGGATCGACACGATGACGATGTAGATCCAGCCGGCGAGGAGGCCGGGCTTCAACAGCGGCAGGATGATGCGGCGGAAGTTCGTCGCCCATGACGCGCCGCTCATCGACGCCGATTCCTCGAGCTCCTTGTGGATCTGCATCATCGAGGTCGTGCAGTAGCGCAGGCCGTACGGCATGAAGCGCGTGACGTACGCGAGCAGCATGATCCACAGCGTGCCGTAGATACCGATGTCGGCGTTGAGGTAGAACACCATCACCGCGAGGCCCAGCACCAGGCCCGGGAAGACCATCGGCAGCGACGCGAGGTTGTCGAGCAGCCAGCGCCCGGGGATCTTGGTCTTGACGACGATCCAGCAGATCACCGAAGTCAGCAGCATGATCAAGGTCGCCGACGCGAACGCCAGCACGACGCTGTTCCACACCGAATCGATGAGCGTCGGATAGCCGAGCACGAAGCGATACGCGTCGAACGTCAGCGTCTTGAGCGCGTCGACCGACGGCACGCTGTAGAACTTCTGGAACGACGACCACAGCAGCACCAGGAACGGCAGCGCGACGATCATCGCGAAATACAGGATGAACATGCCGGCCGTCAGATATCGCCACTTGCCCAGATCCATCGGCCGCGGACGGAAGCCCTTGCCGGTCATCGTCGAGTACTTGCTGCCCTTGCCCGACAGGCGCGACTGGAAATACACCGCGACCGTCGTGATCAGCAGCAGCGTCACCGCATACGCGGACGCAAGCCCGACGTTGCTCGGATACTGGTGGATCGCCTGATAGATCGACGACGTGAAGACGTGGATGCCGACGGGAAGCCCGATCAGCGCGGGCACCTCGAACGATTCGATCGCGCGGATGAACAGGATCAGCAGCGTCGCGAAGATCGCCGGCCATGCGAGTTTCAAGGTCACATGCCAGGCGACCTGGAACACGCTCGCGCCGCTCATCAGCGCCGACTCCTCGAGCGACGGGTCCATCGACCGGAACGCCGCCGTCATGATCAGGAACGCCATCGGCGAGTAGTGCAGGCCTTCGACCCAGATCATTCCCCAGATCGAATAGACGTTGAAGAACACGTAATCGGTCTGGAACCAGCTTTGCAGCGCGAGATTCAAGAGGCCGATCTTGGGGCTCGCGAGCAGGATCCAGGCGACCGTGAAGAGAATGCCGGGAATGATCAGCGGAATGATCGACAGCGCGAAGAACAGGTTCTTGAACGGCGTGTTCGTCCGCTCGTTCATCCATGCCAAGGTCGTGCCGGTAATGAACGCGAACACCGCCGTGCCGAGCGAGAACTTCAGCGACGTCAGGAACAACCGCAGCGTCTCGACGCTCGTGTAGGCGGTGCCGTAGTTTCCCAGCGTGAACTGCGCCGCCTTCGCCGCGGTCTGCGGCGTGAAGAAGCTCTGCCAGATCAGGAAGCCCAACGGCACCAGCCCGAGGTACGCGACCACCACGACCGACAAGCCGATGATGATCCATTTCAGGTCGATCCGTTGCCAGGGCAGCGGCGGCTTTTCGCTGAGCACAACGGACCGTTGATCGACGATCTCCATCACGACTCCTCCTTGTTGAGAGCGACGGGACCGGTCTCCCGGCCACCGCGCCCTTCGCGCGCTTCGTTCTTATTCCACTTTATGGACTTGCGCTATTCGCTGCGTCTGGACCGAAAACTATTCCAGCGACTGATGCGGTGTCAATAGAGACGACATCGATTTTTTTACTTTTTAATCAGATAATTAGCGTATCTTCCGGGCGTTTTTGACGAATCATTAGCGATCGATCCAGAGTCCATTTGTTGGACTTTTAATTCGCACTTGGTGCGACTCGGCGCCGGGACCGGAGAAACCGCGCCATTGCGGCGAATCTCGACGTTCGGTGCGGCACAACATCGCAAACACACGCCCCGCAGCCGCAGCCGCACACCGCGCCGGCGATGTCTTTCGTGGTAATGGCTCTTCCGAACGCGTTTGCGCCGGCGAACGCCCGTTCGCAAACCGACTGCACGGAGAATGAGCCGAACGCGTCACGCGCATCGACACCGCTCGAATGCACCCGCCGCGGATTCGGCGGAGTGCGCTGCGTACTGGCCCTGCAGCGCCTGCGTCCGCGGCAGGTCGACAATAGTCCATATTATGGTCGCGATTTTTCATCCATGACGCTATGCACATCATGCACAAGCCTATACTCGATTAACGCCGGCAGACTGTAGTCCACTTTTTGGACTTCATTGTCCGCAAGCGAACCGTCGTGCGCAGCACCGATTCGGCTTTCGCGCTGCGGCTTTCCACCGATTTCAACCGCCCTGTCCTGATGATCGAGGAGTACGCATGAACCGCCTATTCCGCAGCTCGTATCTCGTTTGGTCGCTGCTCGCGTTACCCATGTCGCAAGCCGCGTTCGCGCAGCCGGCGCCGTCCGACGGCGCGATCGCCGAAATCGCGCAGCTCGAAGGTCCGAGCCGGCAGCAGCGGCTCGTCGACGGCGCGAAGAAGGAAGGCGAGCTCGTCGTCTACGAATCGATGACCGGCGAGGACATCGCGCCGATCGTCGATGCGTTCAGCAGGAAGTACGGCATCAAGGTGAAGCTGTGGCGTTCGAGCTCCGAGAACGTGCTGCGGCGCGTCGTCAGCGAAACCCGCGCCGGGCGCTTCGAAGCCGACGTCGTCGAGAACAATGCGCCCGAGATGGAAGCGCTGCACCGCGAAAAACTGCTGCAGCGCGTGCGCTCGCCCCAGTTCGCCGACCTGATGCCGCAGGCGGTGCCGGCGCACGGCGAGTGGGCCGGCCACACGCTCGACGTCTTCGTGCAGGCCTACAACACCGAGAAGATCCGCAAGGAGGATCTGCCGAAGACGTTCCACGACCTGCTCGACCCGAAATGGAAGGGCCGGCTCGGCATCGAGTCCGACGACCAGGCGTGGTTCGCGGCGCTCGCGCAGGAGCTCGGCGAGGAGGCCACGCACAAGCTGTTCAAGGAGCTCGTCGCGACCAACGGCCTGTCGGTGCGCAAGGGCCACACGCTGCTGACGAACCTCGTCGCGGCCGGCGAAGTGCCGCTGGGCCTGACGATCTACAACAACAAGCCCGAGCAGCTGAAGCAGAAAGGGGCGGCGATCGACTGGTTCGTCATGCAGCCGATCGTCGCGCAGCTGCGCAGCGTCGGCGTGCTGAAGACCTCGCCGCACCCGCACGCGGCGCTGCTCTTCTACGACTACATGCTGGGCGAAGCGCAGCAGATCTCGTTCAGCCGCAACTACGTGCCGACGAGCCGCAAGATCGACGCGCCGCTCGCGCGCCAGCCGCTGAAGTTCATCGATCCGGCGCTCGCGCTCGACATGAACGAGAAATGGCTGAAGACCTACGAAGACGTCGTCACGAAGCGGGCCGCGCCGTGACGGGGGCATTCAACCTGGATCGCCTTCACGACAGCGCCGGGGCTCCGGCGCTGAGGCTGCACGACGGCGACGGGGAGCACATCCACGAGCTGTCGATCGGCGAGCGCGGCGCGATCACCGAGTTCATCTGGAAAGTCGACAACGTCGAGCTGACGACGGTCGGCATCGACATCGGCAGCTCGACGTCGCACCTGATGTTCTCGCGCGTGCGGCTGCAGCGGAAGACGCAGCTGTTGTCGAGCCAGTTCGTCGTCGTCGACCGCAAGATGCTGTGGCGCTCGCCGATCCTGCTGACGCCGTTCCTCGCCGACGAGACGATCGACGCGGCGGCGCTCGGCGCCTTCATCGACGACTGCTACCAGCAGGCGGGCGTCTCGCGTGCCGACATCGACAGCGGCGCGGTGATCCTCACTGGCGAAGCGATCAAGAAACGCAACGCGCAGGCGATCGCGGAGCTCTTCGCCGCCGATTCCGGCAAGTTCGTCTGCGCCTCGGCCGGGCACCATCTCGAATGCGTGCTCGCCGCCCACGGCTCCGGCGCGGTCGCGCTCTCGCGCGAAGCCGGCGCGACGGTGCTCAACGTCGATATCGGCGGCGGGACGACAAAGCTCGCGCTGATCCGCAACGGCGAAATCCTGAGCACCTGCGCGTTCGCGGTCGGCGGCCGGCTGATCGCGTTCGATACGCAGGGCCGGCTCACGCGCATCGACGAGGCCGCGCGCATCGTCGCGCATGCGCTCGGCATCGAGCTTCGTCTGGGGCAGTGTCCGGCGCTGCAGGATCTCGATCGCGTCGTCGCCGCGCTCGCCGACGTCGCGGTTTCGATGCTGCGGCAGCGCCCGCCTGCCGGGCTCGCCCGCGGGCTGTTGCTGACCGAAGCGCTGCCCGGTGCGGTCGCGCCCGACATGATCACGTTCTCGGGCGGCGTGTCGGAATACCTCTACGGCCGCGAGACCGCGCAGTTCGGCGACATCGCCCGGCCGCTCGCCGAGCGGATCGGCGATGCGTTCGGCGCCGACCGCATCCTGCCGCCGCTGCGCGACACGGGGCAGGGCATCCGCGCCACCGTGATCGGCGCGTCGCAGTTCTCGATGCAGGTCAGCGGCAAGACGATCCATCTGTCTGAGGTGGCGGCGTTGCCGGTCCACAACGTGCCGGTGCTGTTCCCCGCGCTGCCGGCCGACGGGGCGTTGCCCGCCCGGGCGGTCACGAGCGCGGTGGCCGCCGCGCTCGCCCGCGCACACGTCGAGCCGGACGCACCGGTGGCGGTGGCGCTGAAATGGCGCGGCGATCCGCATTACATACGGCTGCGCCATCTCGCCGAAGGCATCGCGGCGGCGATCGGCAGCGCGTCCGGATGCGAAGCGCCGCTGATCCTGATCAGCGACGGCGACATCGGCAAGACGCTCGGCCACATCCTCGAGCACGAACTCGCCCTCGCCCGCCCCATCGTGTCGATCGACGGCATCCAACTGCGCGAGCTCGACTTCGTCGACATCGGCGAGGTGATCGAGCCGAGCCACGTCGTGCCGATCATGATCAAGTCGTTGCTGTTCGCGGGCGGCAACGGCGCGCATCCCGCGGATCGCCCGAACACCGGCGCCCGTTATTCGATTCACTGATTTCACTGAGCGAAAAGGAAGACAACATGGACAGCACCGCTACACCGAAGGTTATGGTCGACTCTTACCTCGATTGGGTGAAGAAGGAGGGTCTGCCGATCACCGAGGATTTCGGGGTCGATCTCTTCCAGGTCGAGACTCGGCCCTGGGCACGCTTCGACGCGCAGGGCGCTGCGGTGCACCTGAAGGGGCGCGGCGACTTCATCAGCATGTTCGTGCTCGAGATCGCGCCGTCGAAAGCGACCGCGCCGCAGCGCCACCTGTACGAGGAAGTCGTCTATGTGCTGTCGGGGCGCGGCAGCACGACGATCGAGACGCCCGACGGCCGCAAGCACATGTTCGAATGGGGGCCGCGCAGCATGTTCGCGATCCCGCTGAACGCGAAATACCGCCACTTCAACGGCAGCGGCTCGGAGCCCGCGCGGCTGGTGTCGACGACGAGCCTGCCGGCCGTCATGAACATGTTCCACAACGAGGCGTTCATCTTCGAGAACAACTTCAACTTCGACGAGCGCATCGGCAGCGCGAAATATTTCGACGGCGAAGGCGACTTCATTCCGGTGCGTCCCGGCAACCACATGTGGGAAACGAACTTCGTGCCCGACCTCGCGTCGATCGAGCTCAAGCCCTGGGGCGACCGCGGCGCCGGCGGCACGAACATCATGTTCATCCTCGCCGACGGCACGATGCACGCGCACATCTCCGAGATGCCGGTCGGCACCTACAAGAAGGCGCACCGCCACGGCGCCGACTTCCACGTGATGTGCGTGACCGGCACCGGCTACTCGCTGCTGTGGTACGACGGCGAGCCCGACTTCCACCGCGTCGACTGGCAGCACGGCACGGTCTTCGCGCCGCCGGACCAGATGTTCCACCAGCATTTCAACGCGTGCCCGGAGCCGGCGCGCTACCTCGCAACCGCGTACGGCAGCCTGCGCTACCCCTTCACCGAAAGCAAACGCAAGTCGCTGTTCGGCGGCGTGTCGACGAGCCTCAAGAACGGCGGCGACCAGATCGAATATGCCGACCAGAATCCGCGCGTCCAACAGATGTACGAGGAAGCGACACGCAAAGCGGGCGTCACGGTGCGGATGTCGGCGTTCTTGTAGCACTCCAGGGGCTGGACCGGCATTCGTAGGGCTGGAAAGCGAAGCGCCTCCCGCCACGCGGCGGCCGGGCTCCGCTCCACCGTGGGTTGGCAGGATGCGCCTTCGGCTTTCCCGCCCTACGGTTCGTGCCTTTGCCTTGACCGGCTCAGCCCCTCGGTCGATAGGGGTGACGATGCGGATGGCGGTGCGGTCGCGTCGCCGCCTGCGGCGCCTCGTTGAATACCAACGACTTGATCGTCACCGGCACCGTCTGCGACGGCATCCGGATGCGGCCGAGGTCGATGTAGTCGAAATCCCACAGCACGACGCCGTCGATCGCGAGCACCTCGCTCGCGACGCTGAGCTCATCGCGCAGCAGGGCCCCGAGCGTCTGCGCGACGTCGCCGTCGAGGATCAGGTAGATCGGCAGCCGCCGCGCGACCGTGTTCGCGAGGCCGCGCACGATCCCCGCGGCGAGCGCCGACACGCGCGCATACGACGGTGCGCCGCGCCAGCGCAGCGCGAGCGCGACTTCGCGTTCGCCCTCTTCGAGATCGAAGGCCGCGAAATGCGCGCGGATTTCACGCGCGACGCGCTCCGGATCGATCGCGTCGCCGAAATCGCACGCGGGCTGCAGAACCTGCAGGTTCCGGCGCGGCAGCAGCTCGCGCGGATCGGAGATGTAGAGGGTGTTGCCGCTCAGCTGCACGGTGTATTCGGACGCGCCCAGCGCGGTCGCGCGGATGCATTCGCCCGGCGGCAGCAGCGGCCACGGCACCGCGCCGGTGTCGAGCCGATGCCGCAGCGCGGCGCCGAGCAGCAGCCCCATGTCGCCGAAATCGCGCCGCTCGCGTCGATACACGTACTCGCCGACGCCGCCGGAGAACATCACGCCGTCGAGCGCGCCGAGGTCCGGCAGCCGCTCGGTCAGATAGAAGCGTTCGACGTAGCCCGGCGACGGCGGTCCGACAATCGAGTCGAGGACGATGCACGCCATGGATTCGGCGACCCGCGACATGTCGGAGCGCTCCGCGCGCGCGCCGAGCTGCCACGCGTAGCCCGCCTCGACGGCGAGCCGCTCGCCGGCCGGATCGAGCCGCAGGATGCGCTGCGCCTCGTCGACGACCTGCAGCCGCCCGCCGATGTGCAGCGCCGCCGTCGCGAGGATCCGGCCACTGTCGACGAGCGCGAGCTTCGTCGTGCCGCCGCCGATGTCGACGTTGAGGATGCGCCTTGCGCCGTCGCGTGACGCGGCGACCGCGCCCGACCCGTACGCGGCAAGCTTCGCCTCCATGTGGTGGCCGGCGGTCGCGCAGACGAACTCGCCGCCGGTCTCGGCGAGCACGCCGGCGATTGCTTCGGCGTTGTCGCGCCGCAGCGCCTCGCCGGTCAGGATCACGACGCCGGTATCGACGTCGTCGGGATGCAGCCGCGCCGCCGCATAGGCTTCGTCGATGATCGCGCCGAGCGCCGCCTCGTCGATGCGCTCGGCGCTCTGGTACGGCGTCAGCGTGATCGGCGACTGATAGAGCGCGTCGCGCGCCACGACGACGTAGCGGCTCGACAGCTCCTCGGCAAGCCGGCGCAGCGCGATCCGCGAAAAGATCACCTGCGTGCCCGACGAGCCGATGTCGATGCCGACGCTGACGAGCGCGACGTGATCCTGCTGCCACATCGCGTCGTGCGCGTCGAGCCCGTCCGCGCCGAGGTGGTCGTGATCGTGGTCGTGGTCCCCGCCTTCGTCGTGATGGTGGTCGAAATCCTCGCCGTACAGGTGATCGGCGAGCCGATGGGTCCATCGTGCGTCGCGCTCTTCGTCGCTCACTGGACTACCCTCCGTTCGTTGAAAACTGTGCAGACCGTAGATACTGTTATCCGAGTTCAAGCGCCATGCACCATGGATTGAGCGGCGCCGTAGGGCGAGAAAGCCGTAGGCGCATTCCGCCGCATGGGAAGGTATCCACGCCCGCCGACATTGGGCGCCGGAACTGCACGGACCGACGACGCGATCGATGCGGCCTCAGCGCGGCACGTAGCCGAGCCGCTGCGAAACCGCTGCCGCGGCGCCGATCACCTCAGGCGCGAGCGCGGCAAGCTTCTTCTTCGTCAATCGCTGCGTCGGACCGGCGACCCCCACGGCCGCGATCACCGCCCCACCATGGTCACGCACAGGCGCGGCGATGCAGCGCATGCCGAGCTCGCACTCCTCGTTGTCGGTCGCGTAGCCGCGCGAGCGCACCGCCGCCAGCTCCTTGCGCAGCGCGGCGGGCGTGGTCGTCGTCTTCGGCGTGCGCGCGACGAGCCCTCCGTCGATCAGACGCCCGACCACCTCTTCCGGCTGGAAGGCCAGCAGCGCCTTGCCCTCCGCCGTGCAGTGCGCCGGCTTGCGCATGCCGAGTTCGGTGCTCATGCGGATCGCCTGGCGGCTTTCCAGATAGTTGATGTAGACGATCGCCGCCTCGTCGCGGATCGCCAGGTGCACCGTCTCGCCGCTCTGCTCGCGCAGTTTCATCAAATACGGCCGCGCCTCGGTCGAATAGTCCATGCGGCGCCGCACGAGCGCGCCGAGCTCGAAGACGGCGAGCCCCAGCCGGTACCTGCCGCTCTCGGTGTTCTGTTCGAGCATGCCCGCCTCGATCAGCGTCGACGCGAGCCGGTGCACCGTGCTTTTCGCGAGCTGCAGCTGCCGCGCGAGCTGCGTGATGCCGATCTCGTAGTCGTCGTCCGAAAACGCCTTCAGCAGGCGTATCGCATTGGCGACCGACGACAGCCGCTTGTCGGAATCGTCCTTCCGCGCACGTTTCGTGTTGTGTTCCATGTATCAGAACTCCATCCTCATATACGGAACACATCCTACCAGTCGCCGGACGCAGCGTAATAACCGGCCCGCCTCCTAGGCCGGCTTCGACAGCCGGATCGCGAGCCTGAAGCTCACGAACAGCATCGCCAGCAAGGCCGCGGTGATCGCAATGCCGGCGCCCTCGACGAGGGTGGCCACCGTCGGTACGAAATATCTGGCGATGCCCAGCAAGGCGATGCCGAGGCTCAGGAACGCGATGACGAGCCCCATGACGCGCGAGACGATCAGCGCGCGCCGGTCCGCGGCCAGCAGGAGCCGTGCGATCCACAAGCCGTTGACGCCGTCGGTGACCATCATGCCGAACATGAACACGACGCCGAGCGCCGCCGAATAGAGCCAGCCGGCGAGCGACGACGCCGTCAGCGAGAACAGCGCCGCCTGGCTCAGCGTGTCGAACGACAGCGCGAACGCGGCGCCGACGAAGGCGATGACGACCGGGTGGCTCGCCTCGCCGAGGCGCCCGAGTAGGCGCCCCTTGAGCCCGACCGGGCGCACGACCTCGCCGCACGGCGCCTGGAACACCGCCCACAGGTTCGCGCTGCCGAGACCGAGCAGGAACAGGATCGAGATCCACGCGCCGACGTCCTCGAGCCAATCGGGCGCCGACCACTGCTGTGCCGCGACCGCGACGGCCGCCGCGACCGCGGTCACGACGACGCCGTGACCGAGCGAGAACAGGAACCCGGACCAGCGTGACAGGCGCGGCTTCGTTCGCAGGTTGAATCGCGTCAGCCCATCGATCGTCGCCAGATGATCGGGGTCCATGCCGTGCTTCAACCCGAGCAGAAAAACCACGACGGTCAGCCCGAGCATTTCATGCGGCAATGTGTCCATTTGATTGCACCCTTTCCAGAATTGCGCGCCGAAGCGATCGGCACGCCGGTCTCATTGCCCCAGGAACAGCTCGTTCCACGTTTTTTCCCACACCTGCGCCTCGTCGAGCACGGTCGCGGGATCGACCATCGTGTAGGTGAAGTCGTTGAGCTCGGTCTTGACCTTGCGGCTCACCGGCACGCGCCCCATCGAGCTGAACAGCTCCTGCCCTTCGGGCGACAGCAGGAAGTCGGCGAACAGCAGCGCCGCGTGCGGGTGCGGCGCGTTACGCGCGACCGCGACCCCTTGCGGACGCCCGACGACCGGCTCGACCGGCACCCAGTCGACCGGCCCGCCGCGACGCTTCATCGATTCCGCGTAGGTGTTGTAGACGGTCAGCCCGACCGGCACCTCGCCCGCGGCGACGAGCTCGGACAACAGCGTGTGCCCCTTGCGCACGTCCGGCTTCAGGTCCGCCAGCCGGCGGAAGAACGCCATGCCCTTGTCCTTGCCCCAATGCTTGACGACGGTCGCGAGCCACTCATGGTCGGTGGCTTCGATGCCGATCCGCCCCTTCCATTTCGGATCGGCGAAACCTTCGTAGGTGCGCGGCAGCTCGTCGCGTCGCACTTTCGTCGTGTTGTACGCGACGACGAAGAAATTCACGCGGTCCGACACCCACTGCCGATGCGCCGGCAACGCGGACGCCGGCAGATCGGCGAGATACGGGCTGTAGAACTCCGACAGCAGCTTTTCGCGCGTCAGCATCTCGAGCTCGGGGCCGTTCGTCTCGATGACGTCGACCGCGAAGCGCTTGCCTTGCGCCTCGGCCACGGTCCGCTGCACGACTTTCTCGCTGACCGCACGCCACATTTCGACCTTGATGCCGTATTTCTTCTCGAACGCCTGCGTCAGCGGGATCGACTCGGTCGTCGCGAGCGACGTATACAGCACGAGCTTGCCTTCCTCCTTCGCCTTGTCGACGAGGCGCGCCACGCGATCGTCACCGCGGTACATGTAGATCGCTTCGTTCGGCGCGCCCGACTGCGCGCCGGCGGCCGTCGCCCACGCGAGCGCGGCCATCACCGCGACGCGCGACCAGATTTTGCATTCTCCAAGCCAGCTCATCTTTTGCTCCTCCGGTAATGCCAATTAACCCGGCAACCAACTGCCGTTCGGGCTGAGCCTGTCGAAGCTCTGCCACCCGCCCTTCGACAGGCTCAGGGCGAACGGTTGTTATTAATCGGCGCTTTCATATGTGGTTCCTGCCGTCGGCACTGCAAAACCGGTCGGTCGCAGCGACGAGCGAACGCTGGATGCCGGGCTCGCTCGACGAATGGCCTTCGCCGGGGACGACAACGAGCGTCGCGGCGAGCCACGTGCGGCACAGCGCCCACGCGGAGGCCGGCGGTGTCACGGCGTCGGCGCTGCCCTGCACGACGACACCGGGAATGCCCGCGAGGCGATGGGCGCCCGCAAGCAGCTCGCCTTCTTCGAGGAAGGCGCGATGGACGAGATAGTGGGTCTCGATCCGCGCGCGCGTCAGCAGCGCAGCGTCACCGGCGTCGTCGGCGGCGTCGGCGGCGTCGGCGGCGTCGGCAGGCCCACCGGCGATCAGCACATCCTCCCAGGCGCACCATGCACGCGCCGCCGGCAGTGCGACCGCGGGATCGGCGCTCACGACGCGACGGTGGTAGGCGCCGACGAGCTCGTCGCGTTCGTGCGCGGGAATCGGCGCGACGAATCGTTCCCAGGCGTCGGGAAAGCGCTGCGACGCGCCGTGCGCATACAGCCAGTCGAGCTCGCGCTGCAGGCCGAGGAACACCGCGCGCAGCACCAGCGCGGCGACCCTCGCCGGATAGCGCTGCGCGTACGCGAGCGCGAGCGTCGCGCCCCACGAGCCGCCGAACACCAGCCACCGGTCGATCGCCAGCGCCTCGCGTAGTTTTTCGATGTCGCCGATCAGGTGCGCGGTCGTGTTCGCCTCGAGCCGGTCGCGCGGCTCGGAGCGCCCGCAGCCGCGCTGATCGAACAGCACGATGCGATAGCGCGCCGGGTCGAAGAAGCGCCGCGCGTCGGCCGTCACCGCGCCGCCCGGTCCGCCATGCAGGTACAGGGCCGGCCGCCCGAGCGGGTTGCCGCCGACCTCCCAGTGGATCCGATGGCCGTCGCCGACATCCAGGAAGCCCGCGTCGTGCGACGCGACCGGCGGATACAGCGCGACGGCCGGCGATGCGGGCACGCTGTCCCAGCTCATGCCGGCGCCGTCCCCAACGTAGCGGACCGTTCGGCATGCGCGCCGGCCTCCGGCGGACGACCGAGCGCGCTCGACGCCGGAAACACCAGCGATTTCACCACCACCGGCACCGCGCCCGAAGTTTCGAGCAGCGCGCCGATGTCGATGAAATCGAACTCGGCGACGGAGATCCCGTCGATCGAGACGACCGGGTTCGGCACGCGCAATTCCTCGCAGCAATGGATGCCGACGAGGCCGCCGACGTCCCCGTCGCCGACCAGGATCAGCGGCAGGCCGCCGTCGATGAGCGGCGCGAGCCCGGCGAGCAGGCCGCGACAGAACGCATCGAGCCGGCCGAAGGTCGCCGAGCCGCGCCAGCGATAGCAGATCGCGACAGCGCGGCTGCCGTCGTCGAGCTCGAGCCGGCACAGCGAGCGCCGCGTCGCGTCGGCGATCGAATCGGCATCGAGCACCTCGTCGTCGAGCGGCAGGCCCGGCACGACGACCGGCACGTTCCTCAGTGGCAGCGTGTCGGCGGGCGCGACGAAGATCGTGCCGCCGCTGACCTGGACGGTGTATTGCGAGGCGCCGACGACGGTCGCGCGGATGCCTTCGTCGGGGCTCGCGATGCGCGGCCCCCACGCATCGACCCGCCGCAACACCGCCTCCGCGAGCGCTGCGCCGAGGTCGCCATACGAGCTGCTCTCGCGCCGGTAGACGTATTCGGACACGCCGCCGGAAAACGTCACGACGTCCGGTCCGCGCCCGGGCGCGAGCGGCGCGAGGCGCAGCAGGCGCGAGGTTCCGGCGCTCGCCGCGGCGCCGTTCATCGCCTCGAAGAGCCGGTCGGCCATGATCTCGACCATCCGCTGCAGCCCCGCAGGATCGACCCGCTCGCCGAGCTCGAGCACGAGGCCCGCCTCGCTCGCGAAGCGCCGGCCGGCCTCCTCGATGCGCCGCACGCGCCCTTCGTCGTCGAACGCAACGATGCGCGCGCCGACGTCGATCGCCGTCAGGTCGACGACCGCACCGGCCTCGCAGACCGCGATCTTCGACGTCCCGCCGCCGATATCGACGTTCATGACCCGCACGCCGTCGCGGATCGAGCGCGCGACTGCGCCGGAGCCGTATGCCGCGAGCGTCGTCTCGAGCGCATCGCCGGCGCTGACCGACACGAACTTGCCCGCCTGCGAGGCGAAGAGCTCGCCGATCGCACGCGCGTTGTGCCGCCGCACCGCGACGCCGGTCAGGATCAGCGCGCCGGTGTCGATCGCCGACGGCTCGATGCCCGCGAGCGCATATTGGCGCCGGATGAAGCAGCCGAGCTCGAGTGCGTCGATCGTCATGTCGTCGGCGTAGGGCGTCAGCAGCACCGCCGACTCGTAGACGATCGAGCGCTCTGCGACGACGTAGCGGTTGTCGAGCCGTTCGAGCACGAGACGCGAGAACGCCAGGTGCGACGTCGACGAGCCGATGTCGACGCCGACGCTGAGCAGCCGGATCTCATCCTCGACTTCGAGGCTGCGCCTGACGCTGCTGAAGAACACCCTGCCGCCCGCCGGATCGCGCATGCTGAACGCCTCCCCTGGGGATGCCGACCGGGCTCGCCTACTTCCCGCCGACCGCGTCGGCCGGCCGCACGTACCACGCCGGGTCCATGCGGCTCGCGATGCCGGCGTTCTTCAGCGTGCGCTCGTACTCGTCGCGGATGTACGGATCCTCGAGCCAGTACGGAATCGCGGTGCCGCCCTCATTGACGTCGATCGCCGTGTAGTCCGTATGCTCGGCGCCGGGCGCGCCGGGGTCGCGCCCCGGGTTGTGCGGGCCGAACCACGCGGTGAGCCGGAACCCTTCCTCGCCAACGCCGAAATGCTGGTGGTACCAGCGCGCGCCGCCCGGCGCCGCAGTGACCAGACCGACCGGCTCGTAGTCGAGGCGGCGCACTTCGTCGGCCTTGCCGTCCTGCCACGGATTGACGCCGAGCTGCTCGGGCCAGGTGTAGGTGTAGCCCTTGCCCGTCACGCAGATCAGCACCGCGGCCGACGTGTGCGCATGCGCCTTCGAGTAGCGGCCGTTCTCGTGCTCGCCGATCCAGTAGTAGAAACAGTTGTTCGTCATGAACGGCTCGACCCGCCGATAACCCGGCGAGCGGCGGTTGTCGAGCGGCAGATCGCAGCGCGCGATGTCGGGAATGAAGTTCGTGCGGCGCATCGCGAGCCCGCGGACCGGATCCGTCTCGATGTCGTCGTTCGGCTTGTAGAAGTCGTCGGCGCCGCTGAAGCGGTCGCGGAACACGAACGGGTTGTCGAACACCGCCGCGACGTTGTTGAGCTGGTTCAGCACGTTCGGCGCCGTCGTGCCGGCGAGCAGCAGCGCGCCGCCCGAGGTCGCGTTGACGATGCGGTGCCAGGCGTTCATCGGGATCGAGAACATCGAGCCCTGCTGCCATTCGAAGACGTGCTTGCGGCCGTCGCCTTCGAGCCAGACCTCGGTCGTGCCGCGCCCTTCGACGACGAGGAAGATTTCCTCGTACATGTGCTTTTCGGGGTTCAGCGCGTCGCCCGGCGGCACCTCTACGACGTAGCAGCCCCACTTCGTCTCGGTGCCGTACAGCTGGATGAAGTGACCGCGGCCGCCGGTGCGCTTCCACGGCACGAGCGGCAGGTTCTGCACCTTGCTGATGCCGATGTCGCGAAACACCGGAATCCCCTCCGACTCCATGAACGAGTCGTACGGCGTCGGCTGCTTCCTGAACTTGCCGAAGCCGGCCTTGCGGTTGCCGGCGGGCTCGTGCCAATGGGCGAGGTTCTTGTCATGCGGCATGTCGTTCTCCCGGGCGCTGCGTCGCTGATCGAAATATTCCAGCCGACTCTAACATCGCGCATTTCGCCAATTCAACGAAAATGGACCGATGTTTCATATACCGGAACTCTTTCTACATTCGTTCGCACGGCCCCCGCCGCCGCGTGCACACAGCCATCCGCCGAGCAGCAGCAGCGCGGCGCTGCCCCAGAACACCGGCAGGACGCCGGTCGCGGCGCCGAGCGAGCCGAACGCGACCGGAATGACGATCTGCGTCGCCTTGTTGACGGTCACGCGCAGGCCGAGCGCTTCGCCGGCGCGGCCTGCGGGCGAGCGGTTGTAGGTGAGCACGACCGACAGCGGCTGCCCGCAGCCGAGCCCGAGGCCGAGCACGAACGCGATCGCCACGAGCATCGCGAGATCGTCGAACAGCGGGAACAGCAGGTAGGTCGCGCCGGCGACGAGCAGCGACGCCGCGAGCACCGGCTCCTCGCCGAAGCGCCCGGCGAGCTGCGGCATCCACAGCCGGACGACGAAGGCCGCGGCCGCCTGTGTCGCGAGCAGCACGCCGATCGCCGACGCGGAAAAGCCGAGCGACTTGCCATAGACCGGCGCATAGAAGCCGAAGAGCTCGACGCCGGTGAGGACCAGGCCGCTGACGACGTAGGTGCGGCGCAGATCCGCGTCGGCGAGCAGCGCGAATACGCCGCCCGTACCCACAGCCTCGCGCGCCGCGGGCGGCGTCGCGAGCCCGCGTTCGCGGCGGAGGAGAAGGAAGCCGGGCAGCACGCACACGGCCGCGAGCAGCAGATAAGCCGCGATGTGGCCGCGCGCGTCGATCGCGCCGCCGACGACGAGCGGCGCGACGAACGCGGACACCGCGGCGCCGAGGCTGAACAGGCCGAAGTTGTGCGTGCGCTTCGCGCCGTCGCCAAGCGAGCCGACGAGCTTGTGCGCGGCCACGTGGAAGTACACGTTCGCGATGCCGATCAGCGTCGCCGACGCATACAGCGCCGGCAGCGTGGGCATCGCGACCGGCAGCAGCAGGCCCGCGGAGGTGCCGAACGAACCGGCGATCATCGGCCGACACGCGCCGAACCGGTCCGACACGCGCCCCGCGTGAACCGACAGCAGCAGCGGCACGCACGCGTACGCCGAAATCAGCAGCCCGAGCGAAAACGGGCGGGCGCCGAGCTCGATCGCATGCAATGCGACGAGCATCTTGCTGCCCTTGAACGCGATCTGGTTCAGCAGCGCGAGCGCGACGACGATCCGGATACCCATGCGACTCCTCGTAGCTGCCCGAGGGCGACGCGCCGGCCGCGTCGCCGCGCAAGCCGTTTCAGCTTGCCGGCTTGACTGGCTCCGGGTCCGCCTCGGTAGCGAACGCGACATGGACGTGGATGCGCGGATGCCGCTCGAGCCAGTCGCCGACCGCCGGGTGGCCGCAGGCGCCCTTGTCATCGACGATCAGATGCAGATCGACGCCGCGCGCGTTCTCCCGGTCCAGCCGTTCCAGGAATTCGAGAAACGCGTTGTCGTCGGCCGACGCGCCGGGCGCGGCGACAGGCGGCGCCATGCGCACCGGACGATTCGGCGCGATCCCGGCCGCCTTCCAGATGCCGTGGATCGTAGACGTCGACAGCCCGGTCGCGCGCGCCATGCCGCGGCAGGTCCAGTGATCGGCGCCGTCCGGCGGCGGCTGCGTCGTCATCGCAAGCACCTGCCGGACCTTCGCCTGCGGCACCGGCGGCTTGCCGGGCTTGCGCGGCTTGTCCTTCTTCAAGCCGTCGATACCGGCCTCGGCGTAGCGCCGGCGCCAGCGGCTCAGCGTCGGCACGGTCGTGCCGAGCCGCCGCACGATCTCGCCGGTCGGCACCCCGTCGGCGCTCATCAGGATCATGCGCGCACGCAGCGCCTGCTTCTGCGGCGTGCAGCCGCGCCGGATCCAGGCCTCCAGCTCGGCCCGCTGCGCCTCACTCACAATCAACGTCGTCTGCGATCTCATATGCGATACGAAATCCGTCCGAAGTGTATGGATCGGCTGCCCGCGTCCGGCCGCGCGCTGCCGGGAGGGAGTCGGCAGCGCGCGCGGAACGGCCGGGCTTGTCGCCCGGCAGCGGGGCCCGGCTCAGCCGAGCAGGTAACCGAACTTCTCGCGTGCGACCTGCAAGTCCGCCGGACTCAGCTTGTTGACCAGCGGGAAGCGGTCGCGCCAGTGGAACGGCCGGCATGCGTCGATGATCGCGCGCGAGTTCGTGTAGTTGCCCTTCTCGCGGTCCTCGGGCGTGAGCCTCGGATCGAGCGGCGTGCTCCACGTGTTCGTGATGATGTCGATCGACGTCGCCGGGTCCGAGCGCGTGACCATCGCCCACATGACCTCCTCGAGGTTCGACGCATCGATGTCGTCATCGACGACGACGACGTACTTGCCGGCGTAGGCGCCGACGTGGCACTGGCTCGCGATGTGGCCGACCTGCTTCACGTGGCCGGGATAGCGCTGCTTGATCGACACCGCGAGCAGCATGCGCGCGCCGCCGCATTCGTGCGCCCACGCCGCGGTGATGTCGGGCACGCCGGCCTTCTCGATCTCCTGCTTGAGCAGCGCCGAACGCGTGACCGCGCGGTAGCGCGCCATCTCGTCGGGCGGACACAGCGGCGGGCAGCCGAGAATGATCGGATTGTTGCGATGGTAGATGGCCTTGATCTCGAGCACCGGCTCCTCGCGCACGTCGCTCGCGTAATAACCGGTCCATTCGCCGAACGGGCCCTCCTTCTTGCGCTTCGTCGGATGCACGTAGCCTTCGATGACGAGCTCGGCGTTGGCCGGGATCGGGATGCCGGTGACCTTGCCGCGCACCATCTTCGTCGCCTTGCCGCGCAGCGCACCGACCATGTCGAACTCGCACACGCCGTACGGCACCTCGCTGCACGCCATCAGGAAGGTCAGCGGATCGCCGCCGACGACGATCGCGGTGGGCATCGGCTCGCCGCGCGCCTCGTACTTGTCACGGTGGATGCGGCCGTGCTTGCCCGGCGAGATGTAGTAGCCGACCGTCTTCTTGTCGTGGATCATCACGCGATAGGTGCCGGCATTGAGCCATTTCTCGTCCGGGTCCATCGTGATGTCGTAGCTGCCGGTGCCGATGTAGCGGCCGCCGTCGTGCTCGTGCCACTGCGGCGTCGGGAACTTCGTGATGTCGATATCGTCGCCCATCAGCACGTTCTCGAAGATCGGTCCGTCCTCGACGATCTCGTGCGGGATCGGCTCCATGTCGCGCAGGCTGTTCTTGAGGAAGGCCTGCGACAGCTCGAGCCGCGAAAGATCCGTCGGAAAGCCCAACGTCATGTTCTTGCGGCGCCCGCCGAAGAAATTGACGAGCACGCGATGGCCCTTCTCGCAGCCGGGCACGTCGTCGAAGATCACGCACGGGGCGGCGTCCGAATGCATCGCGAGGTCGGCGGCCATGCCGATCTCCTTCTGCCAGGTCGCGCCCTTGATCACCTGCACTTCGCCGAGCTTCTCCGCCTCGGCGATCCATCCGCGCAGATCCTCGTAATCGATCCGGCAGCCCTCCGCCTGCCCCGCCTGGTTGCCGCCGACCACCTTGTTCAACACGTTATCATTCACTTGGTCTTCTCCTGCGTTGAGGCCGCGCCGCGTACCGGCCGGCCGTTCGAAAGGATTCGCTAGCGGGCCGCCTTCCACGGCACGAGCCAGCGCTCGAGCTCGGTCAGCGCGAGCGAGAACAGGAAACCGAGCAGCGCGACGACGATCAGGCCGACGTACATGGTTTCCACCGAGAGGATTTCCCAGGCGTTCCAGATCATGTGGCCGAGGCCGCTTTCGGCGCCGACCATCTCGGCGATCGTGATCAGGATCAGCCCCATGCCGACGCCGAGCTTCACGCCGGTCATGATCAGCGGCATCGCGCCGGGCAGCGCGATCGTCGTGAACACCTGCCAGCGGCTCGCCTTGAAGTTGTGGCCGACGTCGAGATAGATCTTGTTGATCTCCATGACGCCCGCCATCGCGTTGATCAGCACCGGATAGAACACGCCGGTGGCGACCATGACGATCTTCGACGCTTCGCCGAGACCGAAGATCAGCAGGATTAACGGCAGGATCGCGCTCTTCGGGATCGGGTAGGTCGCGGCGACGAGCGGGTCGAACACCGCGCGGATCGGCCGGGACAAGCCCATGACGATGCCGAGCGCGAGCGCCGGAATGCCGCCGAGCAGCGTCCCCCAGAAGAGGCGTGTCAGGCTTGCCGCGGTGTCGCTCCACAGCGCGCCGGATGCGACGAGCGCGGCGAGCCTCGCGCCGACCTGCGACGGCGCGGGAAAGAAGCGCGTGTCGATCGCACCGAGGCGCGCGCACAGCTCCCACACGAGCAGCAGCGCGAGCGGCGATGCGATGCCGATCACGAGATCGCGGTTCTTCGCTACGCGCATTTTCGTGCGCGATTGGGCGGCACGGGCCTTCTTCGCGACGCTCATGACCGTACCCCCTCCTCGTCCTGGGCGCGCGCCCGGCGCACCTCGTCGCGCAGTTCGTCCCAGATGTTGTAGACGAGCGCGCCGTATTCGGGCCGCGCGCGCAGCTCGAGCACCTGTCGCGGTCGCTCGAACGGCACGTCGATGACTGTCTTGACCTTGCCCGGATGCGCGCTCATGACGAGGATGCGGTCGCCGAGCGTGACCGCCTCGTCGACGCTGTGCGTGATGAACAGCACCGTCTTGCGCGTCTCATCCCAGATGCGCAGCAGCTCGCCCTGCAGCAGCAGCTTGTTCTGCTCGTCGAGCGCCGAGAACGGCTCGTCCATCAGCAGGATCTCCGGGTCGTTCGCGAACGCGCGGGCGATCGATACGCGCTGGCGCATGCCGCCGGAGAGCTGATGTGGGTAGGCGTCCTTGAAACGCGTCAGGCCGATCCGCGACAGGTAGTGGCCGACGACCTCCTCGATCTCGGCGCGCGGCCGGCCGCGCATCGTCAGCCCGTACGCGGCGTTCTGCCACACCGTCATCCACGGAAACAGCGAATCGCCCTGGAACACCATCGAGTTCAGCGGCCGGGCGCTGCCCGAATGCGCGACCTCGACGCTGCCGTGCGTCTCGAACTCGAGGCCGCCGAGAATCCGCAGCAGCGTCGTCTTGCCGCAGCCGCTCGGGCCGACGATCATGAAGAAACATCCCACCGGGATGTCGAGCGACACGTCGTCGAGCGCGGCAAAGCGTCCGCGCCGCGTCTCGAAGATCTTCGCGAGGTTGTGGATACGGATCTTCGGCGCCGCCGCCTCACCCGCCGCGGCCGCCTGCGCGAGGTTGTGCTGGATCGAGTAGTCGCTCATTGCCCGCTCCTTCTCGCGTACGGGCCGAGTTCCTTCACCGCCGCCTCGACGAAACTGTTGTCGACCGCCTGCTCGACGCTGACCTCGCCCTGGATCAAGCCCTCGTCCTTGAAGAACTGCAGGTCGTTCCTCAGGCTCGCCTCATGCACGCTGCCGTTCGGATTGCAGCCGTTGGCGCTGATGACGCGGTAGGTCGCCGCGTCCTTCAACGGCGTGGCGGCGGTGAGGATGCCGATGATCTCGTCGCTGCCCGGCCCGACGAGCCGGCCGTCCTTCAGCGCGTCGTTGTAGTCGCGCACGCCGCGGAGGTACGCGCGCATGAACTTCCGCGCCACCTCCGGCTTTTCGCGCGCGAACGGCCCGGAATACAGCACGACCGCGAGCTGATGGTCCGGATAGGCCTCGTCGTCGCCGAGCACCTTCACCGCGGCGCCGCTCTGGATCGCGCGCGTGGCGGACGGTTCGGTCGTCAAGGCGGCGTCGACCGCGCCGTTCTGCAGCGCGAGCACGTGCTGCGGAAAGCCCATATAGACGCGCTCGACGTCGGCGGTCTTCAGCCCCGCCTTCTTCAGCATCTCGTTCATCGTCGAGGTCGAGGCACTGCCGGGCGCGCTCCCGGCGATCTTCATGCCCTTCAGATCCTTCAGCGTCTTGAACCGGCCGCCATCGACGAGGTCCTTGCGCACGAGCAGCGGTTGGTAGCCATATCCGGTCGGCGTCGAGCCCTTGTCCGCGACGATCTTGATACTGATGCCGCGCGCGATCGCGTTGTACAGCCCCGCCGACGGCGAGCCGCCGCCGACGTCGAGGTGCCCCGCCCCGAGCGGCGCGACCATCTTCGCCGCCGAGTCGAACGGGGTGAATGCGACGTCGAGCCCTTCATCGCGGAAATACCCCTTCTTGTCCGCGATCAGAAAACCGACGTCGCTGCTGGAATTGACGAGCCCCACCCGCACCGCCGTCGGAGCGGCGGCACAGGCGAGCGACGCCAGCGCGAGACAGGTTGCCGAGAAAAGCCTGAAGCATGCCGATTTCATCGATTGCTCCTCCTTTGTGTCGCTGACGCGGCGAGTGCCGCGCGGGCGGCGTCGCGATCGCGACGTCTTTTTTCTGCGTCTCTGCACGCGGGCGAACCCGAATCGGCGCGGACTCACGTCCGGCAATCGCCCGATTGGTATCCGCGTTTCAGCGTCACCGCGTGAAATGCCGAAATTTCTTCTTGTCGTCCTTCCTTCTTGCTGGTCCCTTCGGCACCCCCGCTCCGTCGATCCGGTCACATGGCCGGCGGGCGGGGGTTCCTCCTGATGATGGGGTGGCGGCGCTCAGCGCCCGGTGCGTGCGAGCGACAGCACCCAGCCGGCCATGCGCGAACGCATCTTCTCGATGTCCTTGGCGCCAAAGAAGTTTTCCGGCTTGACCAGATCGACCCCGTACACCGGACGGTGGAAGTCGCTCTCGTAGCCGTACGGCACCGTCGCGTCGATCCCCATCCCGCCTTCGAACAG
>NZ_KB899517.1 GCF_000378245.1 Aromatoleum toluclasticum ATCC 700605 | reverse complement strand
TCGTTGATGTTCTCGGGTTCCTTGTCGGGCTTGTGCTTGCAGACGAACTCCTTGACGTGGCGCAGGATCTCGCCCGCCTGCTCGAGATACTTCAGCGCGAGCCCCATGGACTCGGAAATCTCCCCAACGCCGTCGACGCGCTCGAGACGCAAGCGGCAGCCGTTCAGATAGTTGACCGCGGACACCAGCGGCTGCCCCATCTGGTGCGCCAGCGCCGCCGCCATTTCGGCCATGGAGTTGATCCGGCCCAGGCGCGTGAGCTCCGCGTGGCGCAGCCGTTCGAGCTCTTCGATGCGCTTGCGGTAGGTGATGTCGGTGAAGGCGGCGACGACGAAGCGCTCGTCCTTGCGCTCGATCAGCGACGAGCTGACACTCAGCCAGCGCAGCTTGCGCCCCTTCTCGTCGCGCATGCCGATTTCGATGTTGTCGATCGAATCCTTCTGGAAGTCGCGGATCTGCCAGGGCAGGCGATCCCTCGGGATCTCCGTGCCGTCGTGCAGATAGAAGCGCAGCGGCAGTTTGCGCCAATTTTCGGGCGACGCGCGCCGCAGGCCGGCCATTTCGGCGAACTGGCAATTGGCCTCGAGGATGCCGCCCTGCGTATCGGTGATCGAAATGCCGATCGGCAGCATGTGAAAGAGCTTCTGGTATTTCTCGCGGTTCTCGTTCGCGGCCTCCTCGGCGCGCTGGCGCGTCGCGACTTCCTCCTCTAGACTCGCGACGTGCCGGCTGAGCTCCACGGTCCGCTGTTGCACGACGAATTCGAGCTTCTCGACGTCGGCCTTCAATTCGTCCTCGATCCGCTTGTGCTCGGAGATGTCCTGCACCACCCAGATGCTGCCGAGCTTGGGGTTGGCTGGATCGAGCAAGGTGCCGGTGACGATGCACCAGATCAGCGTGCCGTCCTTGCGCACGAACGGCCGCTCGTCCTTGAAGGTGTGATGGGACTCGAAGAAGTGGCCGAATTTGCGGCCGATGGTCGAAAACGAGTTTTCGCTCGGGTAATGCACGCCGACCGACTGGTTGTCGAGTTCGCCGGGTTCGTACCCGAACAATTCCTCGTATCGCCGGTTACAGCGCCTGATCCTGCGGTTGAACAGGTGGCAGATCGCCACGGGCGTGTTGCGAAAGAGCGCTTCATAGCCGACCGAGGCATCCTCACCCTGCTCGTCGTCCGGTTCCACGTCGAACGCGTCATCCCGCATGAGCACTGCCTCCTTATTGAGGTAGCGCACCGCCTCTGAGCGTCGTAATGTTATTGGGGATGTCATGTATATGCCCCCTTCGTGGTTTGGTGGACCTGCACTTGCAACTACATGCCGACGCCAGATTCAAGCAGAATATGTGCCAGCGTCGGGTCGGCAGAATTTCGTTGTTTATAAGAATTCCCCGAACCTACAGACAGGCGAAATGCGGGGACATCTTGCTGCAGACGCTGCAAGGACCGAATCTCGCGGGGCACTGCCGATATTCGATGATTTGAGCGGATCGACCGCGAGGACTTTTTCATCAAATGATCGAATACCCAGGCGTTTCCTCGAACAAAGTTCGCTAGCCAGGCTCGTTATTAGTTATTATTTGACTAGAAACAATCGCCCAATCCGGCCGGTTCGCACGATGCGCGGCGGCGAGTTCCCGTGCCAGCAACCGCGGCGGCTGCGATCGAGGAAATCATGGCGAAAAGGCATCCCCAGGGACCCGAGCCCGACTCACCCGCGCACACTCATCAAGAGCTCCACGCGACTTCCAAGGGAATTCGGGTGCCGGCGTTCCATGACCTCGCCAAGCGCCTGCGTTTCGCACCCGACCAAGGCCGCATCTGGCTTGACGATCAGCGGATGATGCTGATGCATGTCAGCTCGCTTGGCTCCCTGCGGCAGGAGCTGATCGAGAGCCTCGACAAGGAAACGGCACGCGGGCTGATCACCCGCATCGGCTACCAGGCCGGCACGCGAGACGCGGCAATGGCGCGCAAGGTCCGCGCCGGCCTGAATACCTATGACGACTTCCTGGCCGGTCCGCAACTCGTGTCGCTGGAGGGCATGGTGCATTGCGAGCCGGTGGCGCTGGATATCGACGTCCAGCGTGGCCGCTACTTCGGCGAGTTCTATCTCGTCGACAGCTCCGAGGCGGAGGCCCACATCGCCAGCTACGGTATCGGCAACGAACCGGTGTGCTGGATGCTGATCGGCTATGCGTGCGGCTACACCAGCGCCTTCATGGGCCGCCCCATCCTGTGGCGGGAAACCGAATGCCGCGGGATGGGGCACGCGAAATGCCGCGTGGTGGGCAAGCCGGTGGAGGAATGGGAAGACGCCCAGGATGACCTGCGCTTCCTGCGGATCGGCGATTTCGTCAAATGGGCGCCACAAGCCGAGGAGCAATTACCCGCCACGAGCCGCATCGCCGCCGGGCTCACCAGCGCACCCGAGAACAGCTTCGGCGTGGTCGGCATCTCCGCCGGCTTCAACACGGTCTGCCACATGGTCAACAAGGTGGCGCCCACCAACGCTACCGTGCTGTTCCTGGGTGAGAGCGGCGTCGGCAAGGAAGTCTTCGCCAACAACCTGCATCGCCTGAGCAAACGCGCAGATGGCCCCTACGTCGCGGTGAACTGCGCGTCCATTCCGGAACACCTGATGGAGTCGGAACTGTTTGGCGTCGAGCGAGGCGGATTTACGGGTGCTACGACGTCTCGCGCCGGACGCTTCGAGCGAGCCGACCACGGCACGCTCTTTCTCGACGAGATCGCCACACTGAGCTTCACTGCGCAGGGCAAGCTGCTGCGCGCGCTGCAGCAGGGCGAGATCGAGCGCGTGGGCGATACGCGCACGCGCCAGGTGGACGTCAGGGTGGTAGCCGCCACGAACGTGAACCTGCGCGAAGCCGTCAAGGCCGGACAGTTCCGCGAGGATCTCTTTTTCCGCCTCAACGTCTTCCCGATCGAGGTGCCGCCGTTGCGCGAGCGCCGCGACGACATCCCGCTGATGATGAACTGGTTCCTCCAGCGCATGGGCCGCAGGCACGACAAACATATCACTGGCTTCCGCGAAAGCGCGGTCGATGCGATGTTCGCCTACGACTGGCCGGGCAACGTGAGAGAGCTGGAGAACATGATAGAACGTGCGGTCATCCTGGCCGAGGATGGCGGCGCGCTCGACTTATGTCATCTGTTCACCGGCGGCGAGGAAGTCGATACCACCGCTTTCATGTTGAAGCGCAGCGGCAGCATCGGACGTGTCGGCAAACTGGGGGGAACGGAATCGCTGTCGGCCGCGGCCCTCGGACACTCGGGACTGGCGGAAACGGAGGTGGCGATGTTGCGGGCTGCCGTCGCAGAGGCTAACGGCAACCTGTCGCAGGCCGCCCGGGTACTGGGCATCAGCCGCGCGAAACTGGTGTACAGGCTTCGCAAATACGACGTCATGCCTGAAGCACGTTGATGGATGCTCCCGGGCGCGGCGCCCTGGGGGGCTTGATCTGTCAGAAGCGCCTGCGATATGCCACGACGGAGAGCCGGACGGCGAGCGGTACTACTGTAATCGGCTGACTGGCATTCTCTGTGGTCTTGGACAACACCGCCGACAAACCAACGTCAATCGCGGCCTCCAGACCGCAGTGAGCTTGTCCGACGGCCGAAACGCCACAACAAAGGAATACGCAACAGGAGCACCCGGGAGAACTGGTCTAGGCCCGTCTGCATGCCCAGCAGGAAGCTGCTGCACGTGTCTCGACGGCGCCCGCGTCGAGACTACGTTGGAAGACGAAATTCGTGGGGCAGCTCACCGTCGCCTGCGAGGCGATCTCGGACTGCCGCATCACGCTACCCGGCACGCCGCCGATCGAGCAGTTCTCTCACACCGTGACCACGACCTTGCCCAGTTGCTGATTCCCCTCGAGGTAACGGTGGGCCGCGACGATGTCGTCGAGCGGAAACGTCCGGTCGACCGTCGGCTTGAGGGCGCCGGTTTGCAGCCCCTCGCGGATGAAGGACTCGGCGCGTGCGCGGCGGGCCGGGTCGTGGATGACCTCGAACACGAGGTAACCGCGCAGGCTCAGCCCCCGGCCGACCGCGAGACCGAACGGGAAAGGTGTCTGGTCGGCTTCGCCGCCGAGGTTGCCGTACAGCACGAGTGTGCCCCGGGGCGCCAGCGCGGACGCGAGGGCGACGACGCCGGGCCCGCCGACCGGGTCGAACGCCATGCGCGCCCCGCGTCCTTCAGTGAGTCGCATCACCTCGTCGGCAATGTCCTGATCGGCGCTCACGACGACGTGCGCCGCACCAGCCGCGAGCAGCGCCCCTCGCTTGGCCCGGGTACGCGTGACGGCGATCGGGACGGCGCCGATGCTGTTGGCGATCTGGATTGCGGCAAGCCCGACACTGCTCGAAGCGGCGGTGATCACGACGACCTCGGCCTTGCCGACACCGACCGCATCGATCAGAGCGCCGTAAGCCGTCAGATACGGCATCCAGACCGCGGCCGCCTCGACCGTAGTCAGGCCGGCCGGGCGTCTGACGACCGCCGCGGCGGGTACGATCGCCCGTTCGGCGTAAACGCCATAGGAGTTCATCGAGAACCCGGGGATGACGCACACGGCCTCGCCGACTTCGATGCCGCTAACCCCCGAGCCCAGGGCCTCCACAACGCCCGCGGCCTCGTAGCCCAGACGCGCCGGCAGCTTGGCCTTTTCGATGTAGTGCCCGGACCGAAAGCCGGCTTCCGCCCTGTTCAGGCCGATCGCCTCGATCCGGACCCGCAGCTCGCCGGCAGCCGGCTCGCCGACCTCGAGCTCTTCGATCCTGAGCACTTCGGGACCGCCGTACTCGTGAAACCTGACGACTCGTGTCATCGACCGACTCCTGCGCGATCTGACGTGCATGACGGAGTAGCGCTCACGCCCCCGCGGGCTGCCGCAAGTACCGTGGAGGCCATGCGGGAGAGCGCGTCGGCCGACACCGATTTCGTACCCTCCTTCGCCGGCAGGACCGTGACCGGGCGACATTGCAGCAGCACGACGTTTCGGGCGGCGGGCAGGTCGCTGTCGATGGCGAACTCGATGTCCTGCGGCCCCCCGTTGAGACGTTCCAGGCGTTTGCCCAACTGCGCCAGCGTCATCACTTCGTCATCGCTCAGACACAGCCTCGCGCGCCGTTCCGCGTCGACCGGGGTGGCGACCTGGCCGCCGACGTATTCGATGTGCTTGTCGCCGATCACGCGGTCGATCACGCACCCTTCGATCTTCGCGATGACGTAGCGGTCGGGCGTCACGTCGCCGCCGACCACGCCGAGGCCGAGCCCGTATGACGCTTCGATCTGGATGCGTGAGCGGTCGCCCGTGAGCGGGCTCACCGTAAACATGACGCCGGCGGCACGCGCATTCACCGTCTTCTGCACGACCACCGCCATATCCACGTCGAGCGGCTCGATACCGTTCTTCCACGCGTAGCTGAGCGCACGGGCGGTGAATGCGCTCGCCCAGCACAGGCGTAGGTGCAGCTCGACCTGGGCCATGCCGCGCAGGCCAACGAAGGTCTCGTATTCGCCGGCGAAGCTCGCGCCGGCGGAGTCCTCCGCGGTCGCGCTGGAGCGTACCGCGACCGACACGTCGGAGACGCCGACGGATGCGCACAGGCGGTCGTAGGCGGACGCGAGTGCCTCGTGTGCTCCAGGAGGCAGGGGCGTATCGAGAAACCAGGCGTGGATGGTTCGCGCCAGCTCGTCGAGCGCGTCGATGGAGGCGCGATCGACGAGGCCGAGGGCCGACTCCAGCCGATGCTTCAGGCCGGTCGACACGAGGTAATCCCGATACGTCCGGGTCAGCACGGTGAAGCCGGGCGACACCGGAATGCCGGCCCTCGTCATCATCGCCAAGCCGTAACCCTTGCCGCCTACGAGCTTGTGATCAGTCGCCAGCGGGTCGTCGAAATCGAATGTCAGCATGTTGTCTGTTCCTCGCGATCTAAAGGGGGACGACGGTGCCTTTGCGGCCGTCGATGCGTACGCGCATCCCGGTCTTCAGGCGTGTCGTGGCGAACCCGGTGCTGACCACCGCCGGCATGCCGTACTCGCGGCAGATGATGGCGGCGTGGCTCATCATCCCGCCGATGTCGGTCACGACCCCGGAAACGACCGAGAACGCGGACGCCCACGACGGGGCGGTGATCTGCGCGACGAGGATCTCTCCCGTCTGCAACTGGCTCAGCTCGTCTTCGTGCCGGATGACCCGCACCTTGCCTTCGACGACGCCTGGCGACACGGGAATGCCCTTGATCTGGCCGTTGTCGCCGCCGGCCGTCTGGTCGAGCCAATCGGCCACGCGTTCGGTGGTCACGCCGTAGTTCATGATCGCGAACGGGTCGGTCACCTCCGTGGGCGGAATGCCATACGCGGGCGCGGGCGCTGCGGCGCGCAGCGCGGCCATGATGCGGCGCCGGTCGGCGATTTCGGTGCGCCAGTGCTGCACGCCGCGGGCGGGCACGCCGATGCCCCAGGATTCGACCAGGTCGAACAGCGCCTGATCGAGCTCGAAACGGTTCAGGTAATAGAGGTCGCCGGCTTCCTGGAAGAAGCCCGCATCGACGAACACCTGGGCGAGATCGCGCACCTTCTCCCAGAACACCGCGTGCGACCAGTGCTCGACGTAGATGTTGTGCTCCTCGATGAACGGGAACACGGCCCGCGACAACCCCAGCGCCTCGTCGAAGCGCTGCGCCTCCTCGGGCGTCAGCAGCGCGCGGTACTCCGCGGCGATCTCGTCCTGCTCGGCCTGCAACCGGGCCACCGGCCGATCGATATCCTTGCCCGCCTGCAGCAGGCTCACGTAGCGGGCGATGCCCTGCAGCGGAATTTCCAGGTTGCCGTTCCAGGTTTGCTGGTCATGCAGGAAACCGTATTCGGCGAAGTAGTCGAACCAGGGGTCGCGCGTGGCCTCGAACGCGGCGATCCAGCGCTCGCCGTCGCTGCGGCGCCCGAGCGCTGCAAAGATTTCCTCAGGACTGTCCTTCGCGTCGAAGGCATCCGCGAGCCCCAGCTCCACCGCCAGCTTGGCGAGCCGGCGCAGCTCGTCGTCGGGCCGGAACGCGATACCCTCGACGCCCGCGACCATACGCGCGATGGTCTGATCCTCGATCTCGGGGAAGGCCTGCTTGCAGAAGCCGAAGAACACGAGATACGCGCCGTAGCCGAGGCCCAGCATCTCGAAGTGGTACTGCCAGACGAGGAAGAAGTCGTTGATCAGGCGGTGGTAGTTCTCCACCAGATCCCAGGAGGTCGAGCGGCCCTTGCCTTCCGTGACCACCTCGAGCGGCTCGAACTCCGGCAACGGCTCGAACTTCAGCGCCTTCATGCGCTTGACTGCTACCCGCATCTTCTCCTGCCAGCGGGCGTACAGGTCGTCCCAGTTCTTGTAGTAGAAACCTGCGCGCTCCTGGAACAGCGCCAGGCGCTTCTCGACCTCCGCGGAGTCGGTTACCGGCAGCGGGCAAATATAGACGTAGCCGTTGACGACGCGCACATCCAGCCCGAGCGCCGAAGGCAACGCGATGCCGCGCGTGCTGTTCACCCCGCAGCCGTAATACACCGCCTCGGCGCCGATGCTGTCGAACGGATGCACGGCGCGCGACCAGTGCATCGAATCCGCGAACCAGAATCGGGAGTCCTCCGCCGCGCGCCCTTCGGGCTGCGAGACGAGGAAATACGGATACATGCGCTGCCAGCCCTCGGCACCGGCAGGCGCTTTCGCTTCGTGGAAAAATTCAAACCGATCCCGTGCCTTAGTCATTGTCGTCTCCTCGAGCATCCACGGCCTCCATCAGGTCGACCAGAGCCCCCACGTCTGCGACCTGCAGGTCGGGGCGGTCCATGGGCTGAAGGCCAGAAACTTCTTCGGGCGAAGTGCCCCCGCTCATCACCAGCACACCCAGCGCGCCCATCTGGTGGGCGAGCCGCACTTCGATCGTCGCGACGTCGCCGACGACGACGATGCGGCCGCCCTCGCCGCCGAGCCGCTCGCGCAGCACCTCGCCGATCGCCGGCGACGGCTTGCCGCACACGACGGCCTCACGTCCGGTCGGCGATGCGATGGCCGCGGCGATCGCCGACGAAGCGCACACCGAGCGCTGCAACCCGCCGTAGAACCAGGGCGCATCGACCGTGACATAGAAGGCAGCGTCGTTGTCGGCGATGGCGAGGCATGCGGCGTTGAGCACCGCCGTCGTGTAGAGGTCGGCGGCGCCGACCACGACGACGTCGGCGAGCCCCTCGCCGGGCCGGGCGAGTTCCAGTTGCCGCTCGCGCAACGCGTCTTCCAGCCCGGGGCCGCCGACCGTCAGCACCCGCGCGCCGGGGTGGTGCGCCGCGATGTAGCCGGCGGCGGCCGTCGCGGCCGTCATCAGTTCGTGGTCGGCGACGTCGAGGCCGATTTCGCGCAGGTGCTTCGCGTAGTCGCGCGCCGGACGCTGCGAGGCGTTCGTACATACGACGAAGTCGCGCCCGTGCTGGCGCAGCCAACGCAGCAGCTCGACCGCCCCGCGCATCGGCTCGCCGCCCGTGCCGCCGGCCGTGGCCGTGCGCACGAGGCAGCCATCGACATCGAGCACCCAGCCGCGCGCCTCGACGACAGCCCTCAGCGCGTCGCGCGACGCTGGCCGGCTCATCATTGCCTGCGTCATGATGCCTCCCTTGCTGAACGGCCGCCGCGCAGGAAGAACGACGTATCCCCCCGGCTGAAACTCACCGACATCGGCCGCTGCGGATCGCTCAGGGCTTCGGCCAGCGCCTTCAGCGACGCGCCGTCTCCACCCGCCCTCCGGCGCTCGCGTTCGTCGACCATCGCGCCGACCTGCTCGGCAGGCATCAGCGCGCGCAGCAGCAGATCCTCGTCCGAAATGCCGCGGCCGAATCGCGCGCGCAGCTCGTCGAGCGACGGCGCCGCCGGATCCTGGTGACGGTTGCGCGCGCGCGGCGTATCGTGCGCGCGGTCGAGCAGATTGCCGTCGACCGGGCCCGGCATCGGACCCCAGTCGCCCATCAGCATGTCGACGACCTCGTCGCTGAGCTGGCGATACCGCTCGCCGCCAATCACGTTGAGCGCCGCCTGGGTAACGATGTACTGCGCGAACGGCGTCATCACGATCGGCCAGCCGAGGTCGCTGCGCACGCGCACCGACTCCTCGATGACCGCCGGCATCAGGTCCGCCTTCCCCATCTCGGCAAGCTGGCGCCGCGTCGTGGAGATCACGCCGCCGGGCAGCGTGTGGCGGTAATAGCCCTCGTCGTATTCCTGCAGCGTTCCCGAAGGCAGGCGGCGCAGCTTTGCCTCGCGGGTCAGGATCGCGGAGGCCTCTTCCATCGCGGCGAGATCGACGTCCACCCGATGGCCGCGTGCACGCAGGTTGGCCACCAGCTTCGGCGCCGATGCGTGCGACGAGCCGTTGGCGAGCGGCGGCAGCGCGCAGTGCAGCGTGCCGATGCCGAGGTCGGCGGCGCTCAGCAGGGTGATCGGCGCCAGCCCCGTGTTGCAGTGGGTGTGCAGCTCGTCGAGGCGCAGCCGCTTGAGCCGCTGGCGCATGTGCGGCACGAGGGTTTCCAGCCGCGACGGCGTGAGCAGCCCGGCCGGATCCTTGAGATAGACGGAGTCGATGGCTTCGCAGTCGTCGAGTTCGGCGACGCGATCGGCGAAATAATCGTCCGTGTGCACCGGGCTGATCGTGTAGCAGATGCCAGCGACGACGTCGTCGAAGCCCGCCCGCTTGGCCATGCGCGCGGTCTCGCGCGCCGACGCCATGTCGTGCATCGGGTCGATGATCCACATGCGGGTAACGCCGTGGCGCCGCAACAGGTCGAAGGCGAGCTGGAACAGGTTGGCCGGAGTGCGCGAAAAGCTGATGAAGCGCTTGCCGGTGGTCAGGAAGCCGAGGGTCGTATGCGGAGCGGCACGGCGCGCGGCATCGATGCGAGCCCACGGGTCCTCACGGTGAAACCGCACCGCCACCGCGACCTGCGTGCTCGACAGCAGCTCCAGCGCGTGATAGCCGACCCGACCCAGCGCCGGGCACACCCGCTCCATGGTGCGCGTCTTGACGCCGACCGCTCCCCAGAGACTCTGGTTGCCGTCGCGCAAGGACACGTCGACCAGTCGTATGTCGGTCATGCCTGCATCTCCTCCGCAAAACGATCCTCGAGCCAACGGGTGGTCACGGTGTCGTGAATGATCTCGGGGGTGTCGAGCAGCTCCCGCAGCAGGGACTGGTTCGTCGTGCAACCCTGCACCTGCAAGCCGGCAATCGCCGCCCGCGCCCGCGCGAGCGCCGCCTCCCGGTCCGGCCCGTGCGCGATGATCTTGGCCATCAGCGCGTCGTAGTACGGCGGAAAGAGATAGCCCTCGTACATGTGCGTATCCCAGCGCACGCCGCCGATTGGACTCGGCCGCCAGTGCGTGAGCCGGCCGGGCGAAGGCCGCAGTCCGTGCCCCGGGTCCTGCGCCGTAAGACGCAGTTCGACCGCGTGGCCGTCGACGCGCACGTCGTCCTGGCGCAAGCGCAACGGCTCGCCGAAGGCGACCAGCAGCTGCTCGCGCACGAGATCGACGCCGGTGATCGCCTCGGTCACCGGATGCTCCACCTGGACGCGCGGATTCACCTCGAGAAAGCAGATGTCGCCGCGCTCGACGTCGACCAGGAACTCGACCGTACCGAGGCTCACGTAGTCGAGCGCGTCGGCGATGCGCAATGCGTAGCCGTGCAGGCGCCGGCGCGCCTCGTCGGACAGCGCGACGCAGGGCGCCTCCTCGATGATCTTCTGGTAGCGGTACTGCAGCGAGCACTCGCGTTCGGCCAGGTGAATGCGGTTGCCATGGGCGTCGCCCAGGATCTGCACCTCGACGTGCTTGGCCGACTGGACGAAGCGCTCGATGAACACCGTGCCGTCGCCGAACGAGGCGGCGGCCTCAGATGACGCGAGCTCCCACGCGGCGACCAGACCGGTCTCGTCGTGGACCTGCTTCATGCCGCGCCCGCCACCGCCGAACGCGGCCTTCACCAGCACCGGGAAGCCGATCCTGCGCGCGAGCGCCAGCGCATCCGCGGCCGTCGTAGTGGGTCCGCCCGGCGACACCGGCACGCCCACCGCTTCGGCCAGCCGGCGCGCGCTGATCTTGTCGCCGAGCGCCTGGAGCTGTTCCGGGCGCGGACCGACGAAAACCAGCCCGTTCTCGGCGCACAGCCGGGCGAAATCCTCGCGCTCCGACAGGAAGCCGTAGCCCGGATGAATGGCCGTGCAACCGGTCGCGACCGCGGCATGCACGACCGCGGGGACATTGAGGTAGCTTTCCGCCGCCCGCGGGCCGCCCAGCGTCACGACCCGGCCGGCCCGCCGCGCGGGCAGACTGTCGCGGTCCGCAGCGGACACGCCCAGCACCGTTTCGAAGCCGAGGCGGTCGCACGCATCGATGATGCGCAGGGCGATCTCCCCGCGGTTGGCGACGAAGACACGTTGCGTCGCCATCAGGCATCACCCGCTACGATGCTGAACAAGGCTTGGCCGGACTCGACCAGCTGCCCGTCTTCGGCGTGGATCGCGACGACCACGCCGCTGCAGCCTGCTTCGACCGAATTCATCAGCTTCATGACTTCGACGATGCACAGCACGGTCCTGGCCTCGACCCGGTCGCCCACCCGCACGAACGGCGCCTCGCCCGGCTTCGGGCTCGCGTAGAACGTTCCCAGCAACGGGGTCCGCACGACCTCGGCGCCCTCGTGGGAAGCAGGCGCAGCGGCGGTCGGCTGGACCTTTGCAAGCTGAGCGGCCGGCGCGGACGGCAGCGCCACGGCAGGCTTGCCCAGAGCACGAACCGGAGCAGATTCGTCGTTCGTTGTCGCGGCCCCGCGGCTGATGACCAGGCGCATGTCCGCTTTTTCGTAGCGGAACTCGGTAAATTCCGCGTCCTTGAGCAAACCCACCATGGTCGCCAATTCTTCGAGATCGATATCCATCGCCTTCCCTCATGCGGCGCAATGCCGGCCGCCGCGCGGCCGTCCAATCACTGCGGTTTCAAATGTCTTGAGGGAAATATACGGGCCGGCAAAAGCAGGAAAAATCGGAAAAGCCTGATTTTCTGTAATCGGAAACCGAGCGAAGAACAGCGCTGTATCGGACGTTTCCTACCGGCCGGGGCGAACCTTGCTCGGCTGGATGTTTCCGGCCTGCGGATAAAAAACGGGGCGCCTGTGGCGCCCCGAAAATCCCGGCGGGGAGGAGACGTTGTACAGCCGGAATCTATTCGATCATCATCCGCATATGCGCTGATCCGTGCGATACGAGTCGCTGCGCGCCGCGGGCGACGATGCCCGTTCAGCGCTCGTAGAGGGTCACCACGCACGCTCCCCCCAGCCCCAGGTTGTGCTGGAGCGCGAGACGCGCGCCGTGTACCTGCCGAGGCCCCGCCTCCCCGCGCAACTGCGTGACTAGCTCGGTGCATTGCGCGAGCCCCGTCGCCCCCAACGGGTGCCCCTTGGACATGAGCCCGCCGGAAGGATTGACGACGTATTTCCCGCCGTAGGTGTTGTCGGCGTCATTGATCATGCGCTCGGCCTCCCCTTCCCCGCACAGGCCGAGCCCCTCGTAGGTAATGACCTCGTTGGACGTGAAGCAGTCGTGCAGTTCGACGACGTGGATGTCGTCGGGGCCGATGCCGGCCTGCTCGTAGACCTGGCGCGCGGCGTTGCGCGTCATGTCGGCGCCGGCCAGATCGATGGGGTTGTCCAGGCGCGCCATCCTGTCCGTCGTCATCGCCTGGGCGCGGATCTTCACGCCGCGGCCAAGTCCCCGCGCGCGGGCGAACGCTTCGCTGCAGACGACCGCCGCGGCTGCCCCGCACGACGGCGGGCAGGCCTCCAGGCGCGTCAGGTAGGGCGCGAAGATCACGGGCGACGCGAGCACCTCGGCCACGGTGATCGGCTTGTCGAAGATGGCCAGCGGATTGCGCAGCGCATGGTTGCGCGTCTTCACCGCGACCTTGGCGAAGATGTCCGGGTCGGCGCCGCTCCGGTCGATATAGGCCCGCGCCGCAGAACCGAAAAGCCGCAGCGCGTTCGGGGCTTCGGCCACGCCCGGCACCAGATCCTCGAGCACGCGCTCCAGTTCGAGCAGCGGTGCAGTCCGGTCGGTCCACTTGGGCGCGATCGCCCCGGGCTGCATTTCGTCGAAGCCGAAGGCCAGCGCGCAATCGACCACGCCGGCCATCACCGCCTGGCGCGCGAGCATCAACGCGGACGAGCCCGACGAGCAGTTGTTGTTGACGTTGACCACCGGGATGCCGGTCATGCCGACCTTGTAGAGGGCGTGCTGCCCGCACGCGCTGTCCCCGAACACGTAACTCGCATACGCCTGGCCGACGTCCGCGCAGTCGATGCCGGCATCGGCCAGCGCCGCGCGGATCGCTTTCGCGGCCATGACCTCGTAGGGCTCGTGAGCCCCCGGCTTGGCGAACTTGACCATTCCCACGCCGATCACCTGAATCTTGTCGTTTGCCACGTTCGTCACTCCCTTGCCCCCACTCGAGGATCGCGCCTATTGCAGCGCCCGGCGGCTGCGGTTCCATTCCACCTCACCGGCGACGAATTGCACGAGAACCTGCGCGAGCGCGACATAGGCCGCGCCTTCCGCCTTGCCGGCGAGGTTGTCGGCGAACTTCGGCACCCAGTTCGCCAGATGCCGCTCGAGGAAGTCGCCCGCCGCGGCAGCGTAGGTCCCGGCCGCGTCGTCGGGCGCGCCGGTTTCGAGAAAAGTCAGGTAGTGCAGGAACTGGAGCTCGGTGCCGAGGTGATCGGGCCATTCCCCGCTCGCCTTCAGGTCGTAGCCGAGCCCGAAGTGCTCGTAGAAGCGGATCAGCTCTTCCCACACCTGCTTGGTGTCGCGCTGCACATAGTCCTTCTCGTGCAGCGGCACCGCCGGACGGCCGCCGCAGTTGTCGAACAGACTGGTGTAGGCGAGCGCGACATCTTCGTCGCCGGCCTCGACGACGTCGCCGCCGCCCGCGTCACCCAGCATCGCGACAGCCGGAACGAGAAACGGCAGCCCGGCGGCTGCATCGCGCAGCGCCTCTGCGGCACCGCGCCGCACGAAATCGGACTGCGCCGCATCCGCCGGATAGTTGAAAACGCCGCTCAGGATCTTGTAAAACTGCGACCGCGCCGCGCTCGCGCGGCGGTCGTCACGGGGACACAACTCGATCGGGCTGTTCATGGCATCCACGCTCACTTGAGAATCTCGAAATCGACGAATTCGCCCGAGAACGACTTGCGCCCCGAGCGCTCGGAATTGCCGCCACTCCACACCGCGAAGGCGATCTTCGTGCTGCCGCCCGCCTCGAGCTTCACCAGCCCGTCGGCCTTGCCGAGCGAACGCCCGAGCACGAGGTTCCATTGCCCGTCGCGGTAATGCGCCGCTGCCTTGAGGTCGCTGCGGCCCGCGAGCCGCTGCACCGATGCGAAGCCCTCGGCAACGACCTCATACGGCGCGGGCGTGTTCGCCTTCCAGTACCAGGCGTTGGTCGGCTTGCCACGTGCGCCCATCGTCGCCGCCGGCGCGCCGCGCACGACCGGGAACATCACGGCCGCGCCATCGACGAAGGAGTCGAGGTCGACGATCCGATCATGCTTCGGCGCTGCCCACTGCAGCCGGATCGCCAGCATGCCGCCGTTGTGCAGCGCGGCCGCCCGCAGGCTCGTGACCGCGCCGTGATCCTGGCTCAGCGCAAGAAACGGCGACACCTCTTTCACCAACATCAGCGGCGTCGGCGCCATGCTCACACTTTCGCCCTCGGCTCCCGCCCACACCGGCGAGGCCGCATCGAGCAACGCGTCGTTGCTCGCGTCGATTCGTTTCGCTTTCATCTCTTGTCTCCCGGTGCGGTCAGGATTGCGTCAGCGGATCGTTGGTGAAGCCGCCGAAGCGGTCCGTCCACTTCTTGCTGATCAGGATGTCCATCAGCTCGGAACCCTGGCCGGCCTTCATCTTTGCCCGCTCGGTGCGCAGCACGTCGAGCACCCGCCTGACCTCCGGCCCGAACAGGCCCTCCAGCACGTCGAGCGGAATGCGGCTGCCGTCGGTGATCTCGCCATCGGAGCCGAACCCGCGTGCGCCCATCGGCGGCACGTAGAAGACGTTCGGGCCGGTGCCGTACTCGGCGTGCAGCGGCAGCGCGACCTTCCACTTGGCCACCAACTTGTGCACCTGGCTGTCGCGATCGTCGAGGTAGCCGAACGCACGCACACGGCCGGTGCATTGACGGTTGCAGGCGTTGGCGATGCCCTTGTCAATGCGCGGGAAGCAGAGGATGCATTTCTCGCTCTTCTGCGCCACGGGGTTGAAGTAGACCGCCTTGTACGGGCAGGCCTCGACGCAGTGGCGGTGGCCCTTGCAGCGGTCCTGGTCGATGAGGACGATGCCGTCCTTCTCGCGCTTGAAGATCGCCCCGGTCGGACAGGCCTCTAGACAGGCCGGCTTCGTGCAGTGGTTGCACATGCGGGCGAAGTAGAAGAAGTAGGGATTGGGCCATTGGCCCCCACCCTGGTCCTCATCCCAGTTGTAGCCCCACTCCGGCTCCTTGCCGGTCACGTTGCTGACCGGGTGCAGCCGCACGCTCTGGCCCTTGCCTTCGTAGTACACCTCGTTGTGGTTGAACTGGAAGTTGTCGCCGCTATCGATCACCGAGGGGATCTTTCCCGGCTGCGGCTCGCCGTCCCTGAATCCGCCGCCCTTCTTTTCGTAGTCGCGCGGGTAGCCCTTGCCGGGATAGGTCGTGACGTTCGCCCAACGCATGTGTTCGGTCCCCGGGCGCTTGGTCCAGAGATTCTTGCAGGCGACCGAACAGGTCTGGCAACCCAGACACTTGTTCAGGTCGATCACCGTGGCGAGTTGTCGGTCCGCCTTCCGCAGTTCTTTCTTGCTGCCGCCTGGCACGTAAGCCATGTTTGCCTCCAATGACGGTTCCGGGAACCACTACGCCTTTTCGATGCTCACGCGGACACCGCGGTCCGTGGCCGGCGCCGGGCTTCCATTGAGGTAGTAGTAGCGGAACTGCTCGTAGCCGCCCGCCAGATGCAGTGCCTTCGGGATGCCGAGCAGCAGGATGTCGTAGGGCTTCCAGTCCTTGTACTGGTACGCCTCCCAGAAATAGACGACGCACTGCTTGGGCTGGATGTTGGGCGCGGTGCGCACCATGATCTGGCACGAGGCGAAGTCGTTGAACACCTTCGCCATCTCGCCGTCCTTGATGCCGAGCGCCACCGCATCGTGGTCGTTCATGTGCATCACCGGCTGCCCGCGATGCAGCCGCGACAGGTGGGCGTTGGTCAGGTGCGCCGAATGGATACTCACGCGCGGGTGCCCGCCGGTGATCTGGAACGGATGGTCGCCGCCCATCATCGGGGGATCCTTGTGCGTCGGCAGCGCCTCGCCGGCCTCCAGGTACCAGTCGTGATCGAAATAGAACTGCGCCCGGCGCGTGTGCGTCGGATACACCTTCCGGTCATCGACGTGCCAGCGCAGCGGGAAGAAGGGCTTGTTCGGGTCGTATTCGTTGCCGCAGGCGTACTTCGCGACCGACTGGCCGAGGCTCGTGAACTTGACCTGACCTTCCTTACGCAACTTCTCGTACGTGTAGCCCTTCGGGAAGACGTCGGCGGCGACGTTGATCTGCACCATCTCCTTGACGCAGTCCTCGTTGGTCAGCAGGTGACCGTCCATGACGAACTTGCTGTACAGCTCGTCGTAGCGCCGCTTCTTGCCGTAGTGGTCGGTGAATTCCGTCAGCCCCCTCGCCTTCGCGCGCTCGCCCACCTTCTTCAGGATCAGCGCCATGCCTTCCCATTCCTCCTTGCACTCGCCCGGAGGGGCGACCGCGCGGTCGACGAAGGTGAAGAACGGGTTGCCGCTGCAGGGCGTGGTGATCTCGTGCTTCTCGTAATACCAGGCACAGGGCAGCACGATGTCCGCGTACATCGCCGACGACGACATCCGCACTTCCATCGCGAAGATCATCTTGAGCTTCGGGAACAGCACTTCCGGGTACAGCTTCGCGCCGCTGCGTTTGCGCCGGATCGGGTTGTGCGAAATCATCATATAGACCTGCGGCGTCTTGTCCGGCGCCGGCCGCAGGTGGTCCTTCGTCCACCAACCCTTGTCGATCGCTTCCTTCAGGTAGCCGCCGAAAGTCGTCTTCAGCGACGGGTCCGCCCATGCCTTGTTGTTGTAGAGCTGGTCGTAGCCGGCGTGGTTGTACAGCCACATCGCTGGCGGCACCGCGCCCATCGCAACGGTCACCGCCTTCGTGAACTCGATGTCGGCCATCTCGTCGGTGGAGGTCGGGTCTTCCTTCTTCAGTCGTTCGTGGAACGACTTCTGCATCTCGGCCATTTCGTTCATGCCGCCCTGCGCCGTCGGCTTGTTCATCACGGCGAGGAAGAACATGTTGTCCTCGGCATAGGCCCAGGAGTAGAAGCCGGTGCCCGGCTTGCCCCAATTGCCGCTCAGGGCCATCGCGAGGTACATGCTGCGTTCGAAGAGATCGCCGTGGTAGCTCTTCGCAGCGGTGAAGCCGATGTAGCTCAACGTGCGCTTTTTCGCGACCTTGCGTCCCAATTCGCGGATCAGCGAGACCGGCGCGCCGCTCTTCGCGCTGGCCTTCTCGGGGGTGAATTCCTTGTCGAGCTGATCCTTCATCAGCTGGAAGACCGGGCGCACCTCGACGGTCTTGCCGTCGTGCAGCTTCGCGCTGAAGGTCCCTTCGAGCGCCACCGGGCCGTCCTGCCGCAGCGTGCCGCGCGGCGCCTGGCGTAGCGCCCGGGTCTTCTCGTCGATGACGTAGAACTGCTTCGCGTGCCCGCCGTCGACGTCGGCGGCGCTGAGGAATTTGCCGGTGTCGCTGCGCACCAGCAGCGGCAGGTCGGTCTGTTCGCTGACGAACTGGCGGTCGATGAGTTTCTCGTCGATCATGACCTGGCACAGGCCGAGCCAGAATGCCGCATCGCGCCCCACCTTGACCGGCACGTGGATATCCGCGCCCGGGGTCGTCGGATTGAAGTCGGGCGCGACGACCACGACTTCAGCGCCCTTGTAGCGCGCCTCGGTCATGAAGTGGTAACCGGTCGGATAGGTGTACGACCAGTTGCTGCAGGTCATGAAGATGAGTTCGGAGTCGAGCAGGTTGTCCGCGCTATACCCCATGTGCATCTTGCCGAAGGTGTGGAACGCCCCCGTGTAGGTATCGCCGATGTCGACGTTGTTGTCCGGCGACACGCCGTCGAGCAGGTAGGTCATGCGGTAGCCGCCGGAGTTGGCGACCGAGCCCGCATGCACGTGCGGCGAATCGAGGATGAAGGCGTCCGACCCCTGGCTTTCCAGGCCGTCGATGATCGCGTCGGCGATGTCCGCAGTCGCCTCGTCCCAGCTCACGCGCTTCCACTTGCCCTCACCGCGTTCGCCGACGCGCTTGAGCGGATATTTGATCCGCTCGTCGCCGTAGAGGTTGTTGTTGAAGGCGGCGCCTTTCTGGCAGCCCAGCGGGTTGTAATCGACGTAGTCGGCGTTGCACGCGGCCGTCTGCGCCGCCTGCTCCTCGCGCCAGACGATGCCGTTGCGGACATAGACGTAGAACTTGCACGAACCCTGGGGCCAGCAGATGTTCAGGTGCGAGCCCCAGGTGACCTTGTCCCACTTCCATTCGTTGCGGTAGATGTCCTCCCACTTCGCGTAGGCCGGCACCTTGGTCCCCGCCAGCGCCTCGCCGACGAAGCCGGGCGCCAACGCCGTCGCGAACGACGGCAGCGACAGCGACAGGCCCAGCCCGCCGCTACCCTTGAGAAAGTTGCGCCGCCCCGCGTCGACCGTCGACGCGCCGTTCGCGGCCGCACCCGTTTTCACACGTTCATCCATTGCATCCGTCTCCTGACTGACGAAAGATCGGCCCGGGCCTCAGTGCCGCGTCCAGCCGCCGTCGACGCACAGCGTCTGGCCGGTCACGAACGCGGAATCGTCGGACGCGAGGAAGAGCAGCGGCCCGAGCAGGTCGTCCGGTACCTGCTTGCGGTGGATCGCCTGCGCATCGACGAGCATCTGCCAGGTCTCCCGGATCACCGGGGAGGCCTCGACGCTGTCGGTCTTCGTGAGCCCTGGCGCGATGCAATTCACCGTGATGCCGAACTCGCCGACCTCGCCGGCAAGCCCGCGCGTGAACCCCACCACGCCGCCCTTGCTCGCGACGTAGTGGCAGAAATTCGGCACGCCCATGAAGAAGGTCGTCGAGCTCATATTGACGATGCGCCCGCCACCCTGGCGCTTCATGTGCGGAATGACTTCCTTCGCACACAGGAAGACGCCGTCGAGATTGACGGCCATGACCTTGCGCCACTCCTCGAGGCTCATCTGCTCGATCGGCCGCGTCGGATAGATGCCGGCGTTATTGACGAGAACGTCAACGCGGCCGCAGGTGTCGAGTGCGTGCCTCACCAGACGCGCAACATCGGCGGGATCTGAGACGTCCGCGCGAACGCCGGTCGCGGTGCCTCGCGCCGCATCGACTTCGGCAAGCGTCCCGGACACGTCACCCACGTCCGCGACGACGACGCGCGCCCCCTCCGATGCCAGCCCGACACAGAACTTTCGACCAATGCCGGCGCCGCCGCCGGTCACGATCGCCACCTTTCCATCCAGACGTCCTGCCATGACACCTCCCGGTCCGTGATTTGCCGCGAACAGCGCATTCGCTGTCGGTACGAACCACTATAGGGATGAGGCCAGACGCAAAAAATCGGAAAAGGCGGATTCTTTGTAGTCGGAATTCCGACTTTCGGATCGGATAGCGCTGAAGGCCGGACTCGGAAATTTCCTATGCATCCGAAGGGCGTTCATATGCAGGCGACATTGCCGGACAAGCCGCCCGCAAATGCCGCCGCGGCGCATCTGCCGCGCGATCCAGTGCTCGGGGATGAGAAGTCCCGCGCCTCGCGAACGCCCGCGACGGCTCAGGCCGCCGCGCCGCCGTCCCGAAGCCGCCTTGCCGCCCGCTTCCGCTTCGCCGGGTGCGCCGCCTTGCGCGTGTCCGGCGGCCGCAAGGATGCAGCGGGGATTACCACCTCGAGCGTCGTGCCGGCCTTGGCCGCGGAGTCGATGCGCAACTCGGCGCCGAGAATGACCGCGCGCTCCCGTATGCCGCTCAGCCCGATCCCGCTGACCTGCACCGCTTCCGGATCGAACCCGGCACCGTCGTCGCGGATCTCGAGCCGCAGCCCCGCTCCGCATGCGGCGAACGAAATGTCGACCCGCCGCGCATGCGCATGACGCGCGACATTGGTCAGCGACTCCTGCACGATGCGGAAAATCGCCGTCGTCCTTGCGCCGTCGAGCCCGTCGCACAGATCGAGGCCGTCGAGCACGAGACGGCAGGCCGCGCCGGTCCGGTACGTGAATTCCTGTGCCAGCCACTCGATTGCCGCCGCCAGCCCCAGGTCGAGCACCTTCGGCCGCAGCGTGCTGGCGATGTCACGGACGCGGTGCAGGATGTCGTCGGTGAGGCTTTCCATGCGCTGCACCTTGGACCGAACGATCGGCGTCAGTCCGTCGCTCTCGCGCATCCACGAGAGGTCCAGCTTCAGCGCCGTCAGCAGCTGCCCGAGCTCGTCGTGAATTTCGTGCGCGATCGCCTGCTTCTCCTCTTCGCGCACGGTCGCCACACGCACGCAAAGATCGCGCAGGAACTCTTCCGACTGACGCAGCTTCTCGGCGTTGCGCCGGCTGTCGGTGACGTCGAGCATGATGCCGTCCCACAGCGTGCTGCACGTGTTCCCGCGACGCGGCGTCGCGTGCAGGATCACCCAGCGCTCGCCGCGCAGCCCGCCCGACAGGCGCCCCTCCCACGTCCAGTTCGCGAGCGTCTTGAGCGACAGGCGCATCGACTGGAAGAACGCTTCCCGGTCGTCGGGGTGGATGAGCTCGACGAACTCGCCCGGAGCGAGCGTGATGCGCTCGGGGGCGATACCGCACAGCGCGGTGGCGCCCTCGCTGACGTAATGAAACTCCACCGACCGGTCGAGCTTGCGCAGCGACAACTGGAAGACAAGGCCGGGGACGTTCGCGGCGACTGCGTTGAAACGCGCCTCGGTCTCGCCGAGCACGCTCTCCGTACCGCGGATCTCGGTGATGTCCTGCCCGGCGACCCACAGCGCCTCGACCTCACCGTCGACACGCAGCTCGGGAACGATGCGCAACCGGTAGCAGCGCACGCCGTTGCGAGTCGGCAGCGACAGCTCCTCGACGTGCTCGTGCCTTTCGTCGAGCGCTTTCTGCAACAACATGCGCCAGACGGCCGCCATATCCGGCGCGAGGCCGAGGCCGTCGAACCCGGCCTCGCGCAGCACCTCGGGGGCGACGCCGAAAGTCCGGCAGAAAGTCGGATTTGCGTAGGTGACGCGGAAATCGCATCCGAACAGCACGAAAAGGTCCTGCGAGCGCTTGATCCACCTGTCGAAGGCCTGGTCGTACTTGAAGCGCAGCGTATCGGCATCGACTGGGGCAGCGGTCTTGCCCACGGGCTCCATTTCTCAGAACGCTGCCGACATCGCCCCGTCCGTCGAATAGCGCAGCAGCTCGGCGTTGTTGTGGCAGTTGAGCTTTTGCATGATGCGGATCTTGTGCGTGCTGACCGTCTTCGGACTCAGCGCCAGCTCGTGCGCGATGCCGGTCACCGTCTTGCCCACGTGCAGCATCTGCAGCACCTGCGCCTCACGGCCGGTCAGCTGCTCCTGGACCGACTCCGTCGGCACGCGAACGTCGAAGATGATCTTTTCGGCGAGATCCGGATCGATGTATTTGAGCCCGCTCGCGACCTTGCGGATCGCCTCGGCCAGCGTGTCCGCGCCGCGGCCTTTCGTGATGTAGCCCGATGCGCCGATCTGCAGCGCCTTGGCCGCGAGCTGCGCCTCGCCGTGCATGCTCAGGACCAGGATCGATAGCTGCGGACGTTCGCTCTTGATACGCTTGATCAGTTCGATGCCCGACACGCCCGGCATCGAGATGTCGAGCAGCACGAGATTGATGTCGCGGCGCCGGATGGCGGTCAGCACCTCGCCGCCGCACGTCGCTTCGCCGGCGATGACGACCTCGCGCATGCCCGACAGCACCATTTTCAAACCCTCGCGGACGACGAAATGATCATCGGCGATCAGCAGTCTAATCACGGTCGATTCTCCTTCGGTGTGGTCTCATTATTGGCGGTCGCTTCTTCGGCTCCGCTCGTTGTGGCAATTTCTTAGCAATCCACGTGCCACACGTCTATCTCTTTGTTTCGTCGAGTTTCTGGCGCTTCAGGGATAGCCGGGCGGGATTCACCATGGATCGCCACAACCACCCATCACCCGCGACTGGCTCATTTGATCCACCCTCGTCAGGCGTGGCCGGCTAATCCGGTGCGTCCGCGCTCCGACTCTTCAGACGGTAGCGCAACTGTGCACGCGTCATTCCGAGCATGCGGGCCGCAGCACTGACATTGCCCCCCGCCCGTTCCAGAGCCGCGTCGATGAACGTCGACTCCAGTTCCTCGAGCCGCATCGCGCGCGATAACGCGTGATCGACGAATGTGCGGACGGCGTCATCCGCGCGCGACGACAACTTCCCGTGCCGATCCACGCTCGCCTCGGGCGACTCCGCAGTGGGTTGCAGAGGCGTGAGAAACAGGTTCGAGACGTCGATCCGTTCCCCGTTCTGCGCCAGCAGCACGCCGCGCTCGATCATGTTCTCGAGCTCGCGCACGTTGCCGGGCCAGGCATAGCTCATCAGCGCGTGCATGGCACGGTCGGTCAGTCCCGCAACGCGCTTGCCTTCGCGTGCCGAATACTTCTCGACGAAGCGCGCGGCCAGCAGTGGAATGTCCTGCGTACGCTCGCGCAACGGCGGAACCTGCACCGGAAGGATGTTGAGCCGGTAGAACAGATCCTTGCGGAACCGACCCTGCTCCACCGCTTCCTTCAGATCGATGTTGCTCGCAGCCACGATGCGCACATCGACCTTGCGCGCTTTCGTGTCGCCGAGACGCTCCACCTCGCCCTCCTGCAGCACGCGCAGCAGCTTGGTCTGCGCCGAAACGCTCAACTCGGAGACCTCGTCGAGGAACAGCGTTCCCCAGTGCGCCCGCTCGAAGCGCCCGGGGCGCGAGTCGTGCGCCCCGGTGTAGGCACCCTTCTCGACGCCGAAGAGCTCGGCCTCGATCAGTTGCTCGGGCAGGGCCCCGCAGTTCACCGCGACGAAGGAGCCGTTGGCGCGTCCGCTCGCCTTGTGCAGCGCCCGCGCGAACACCTCCTTGCCGACGCCCGTCTCACCCAGCAGCAGGACCGTGATCTGGCTGGCTGCCGCCCTCTGGATCAACGACCACGCGGTCATGAACGCCGGCGACGCACCGACGAGATCGCTCGTCTCGAGGCTTTCCTCGATCGAGTAGCGCAGCCCCTGCACCTGCTCCTGCAGCTGCAGGATCTGGTCGGCGATCGCATCCGGATGGAAGTACTTCAGCGACTCCTCGACTTCGGCGGGTGCCCAGTCCTTCAGCGGCTTGCCGAGTAGCCGCGAATGGTCCGCATGGACCTCGACTTCCCTGAACAGGACGAAGGTCCGCATGATGCCGCTGACGTAGCCGGTGGCGTAGCCCTGTTGCATCCAGCCCGTCGGTCCCGGCTCGACACCGAAGATCTGCCGGTGCGCTTCGCCCTCGAACGAGTTCGACCAGATGACTTCCGAGTAATACGTACCCTTCGCAATGTCGGCGTCGATGATTACAGGATCCACCTTGACGAAGCCTTCGAGCGTGTGCAGCATCGGCCCCTTGCGGACGATCTCGGGGTCCGGCACGTCGGGGTAGAGCTTGCGCACGAGCTCGGCGTCGCACATGCCTGCCGCATAGCCCATGCGCGTCAGCAGCCCACGTGCTCGCTCCACGCCGAGCGTATCGGCGAGCTCCTTGCGCAGACTGCCGAAGGCCTTCATGTGCAGGAGGATCATGCGTTCCTCGCCGAGCCAGATGTTGCCCTCGGTGAATTCGAAGCGCAGCCGCGACGCGAGATCCTCGATCCCTGATTGGGCCTCGTGTGGATCCACCGTCGTTCTTTTTGTTGTCTCCACCACCACCCCCCTGTCTTGCATTCGATCCATCTCGGCTCCCGTTGCAGATCTTATGTCAGTTGGCGGTGGCGATGGCGGTCGCGGGGCGGGCCTGCGGCGACGACGCGAAAATCATGCCGTGGCGTAATCGCGCTGCGTTCTCGCGTAGTGGACGAAGGCATCGAGCGCCCGCGGATCGGCCATGGCGTTGCGGTTGGCAGCTTGCTCGACGGGAATCCCGAGCAGGATCTTGCGGACCGGCACCTCCATTTTCTTTCCGGTCAGCGTCATCGGGATCGCCGGGACCGCGATGATGCGGTCGGGCACGTGGCGCGGCGTATATTCCCGGCGCAAACGCTCGCCGATGCGCCGCTCGACGCCGGTGTCGAGCTCGACACCGTCCGCAAGCTTCACGAACAGGGGCATGAAGAACCTGCCGCCAGGCAGGTCGAGATTGACGATCAGCGCACCGTCGATCTCCGGCAGCTGCGCGAGCGCACGATAGATTTCCGCGGTGCCGATGCGCACGCCCTGGCGGTTCAGCGTCGCATCCGAGCGCCCGAGCACGAAGCAGCCGCCGCGCGCGTTGACGCGGAAGAAGTCGCCATGCCGCCACACGCCGGGCAAGGTGTCGAAGTAGGATTCCCGATAGCGCGCGTCGCCGTCGTCGTTCCAGAAGCCGACCGGCATCGACGGCAACGGTGCGGTGATGACGAGCTCGCCGACCTCGTCGACGACGGATTCCCCCGCGTCGTTGTACGCCGCGGCTGCGACGCCGAGCGAGCGCGCCTGGATCTCCCCGGCGTACACCGGCAGCGTCGGCACCCCGCCGACGAAACCGGTGCAGCAATCGGTGCCGCCGCTGCCGGTCGCGACCCACAGATCCTTCTTGACGTTGTCGTAGAACCACGCGGTGCATTCGGGCGACACCGGCGAACCGGCCGGCATGATCGCACGCAGCGCCGACAGGTCGTATTTCGCGCCGGGCACGATGCCCGCCTTCGCCATGATGTCGACGTAGGTCGGACTGGCGCCGAAGAACGCCGCGCGCGAGTCCTGCGCCATCTTCCACAGCACATCGGGCTCGGGGTACGCGGGATTGCCGTCGTAGAGCACCGGACACGCACCGACGAGCAGCGAGCTGGCCACCACGTTCCACATCATCCAGCCTGTCGTGGTGAAGAAGAACGTCCGCTCGCCGGGGTGGATGTCCATATGGAAGTGCAGCAGCTTCATCATCTCGAGCAGGATGCCGCCGTGGCTATGGACGATCGCCTTGGGCAGCCCCGTCGTGCCCGACGAGAAGAGGATCCACAGCGGATGCCCGAAAGGCACCTGCGCGAACTCGAACCCGTCGGCCGGCACCGGCGGGTGGTCGAGCAGCACATTCCAGCGCACCGCGCGGGCATCGGCCGGCAGCGGCGCCTGTGGATCGAGGTTGGGCAGATAGACGATGTGGTTGACGCTGTCGAGCGCGCCGGCGATCTCGGCGAGTTCGCCGCGGCGGTCGAACGCCTTGCCGCCGTAGCGGTAACCGTCGACACAGAACAGCACCTTGGGCGAAAGCTGCGTGAGCCGGTCGAGCACGCCACGCGAGCCGAAATCGGGCGAGCAGCTCGCCCAGACGGCGCCGACGGCGGTCGTCGCGAGCAGTGCGACGATCGCCTGCGGGATGTTCGGCAGATAGGCCGCGACACGGTCACCGGGTCCGATGCCCCAGGCACGCAGGCGGGTCGCAAGCACGCGTACCTGACCGGCCAGGTCCTCCCAGCGCATCGCCGACAGCGGCACGGTCTCGCCGAGGAACATCAGCGCGTCGCTGCCGGGCCGCTCGCGGCGCAGCACATGCTGTGCGTAGTTGAGCCGCGCACCGGGAAACCACTCCGCACCGGGCATCGTGCGGCGGCCGAGGACGCGCGCGACGGGCGCCGACGACTCGAGCGCGAAATACTCCCACAGCGCGCCCCAGAAGCCTTCGAGATCGTCGACCGACCAGCGCCACAGCGCATCGTAATCCGCGAAATCGCGGCCGCGTGTCGCGCGCAGCCAGTTCATGAAAGCTGTGACATTCGCGTGTTCGAGCCACCCGGCATCGGGAGTCCACAGCAGATCGCCTTCTTTGACCATCATCGACCTCAGTTTCATCGTCAGGGTTGCCATTCGCGCTGGCGCGACGCCGCGCCGGTTCTAGAGCGCCGGATTCGGCACGAGCAGCGCGGACTCTTCCTCGCGCTGCGCGGCTGCCGCCGGTGCGAGCAGGAAGCACGCCAGCGCCGGCAACAGGATCAATGCGCCGAGCATGTTCCAGACGAACATGAAGGCGAGCAGGATGCCCATATCGGCCTGGAACTTGATCGGCGAGAACGTCCAGGTCGCCACCGCGAGGCCGAGCGTGATACCGGTCAGCACGACGACGCGGCCGGTGAAGAGCAGCGCCTTGTAGTACGCGGCCGACAGCGTCATGCCCTCGCGCAGCCGCGCGAGCGTCACGGTCAGCACGTACAGCGCGTAATCGACGCCGATGCCCACGCCGAGCGCGATCACCGGCAGCGTCGCGACCTTGACGCCGATGTTCAGATACACCATCAGCGCCTCGCACAATGCCGATGTCAGCATCAGCGGCAGCACCGCGCAGATCACCGCCCGCCATGAGCGGAACGTGATGAACGCGAGCACGACCACCGCGAGATAGACGAGCAGCACCATCTCGACGTTGGCGCGCTTGACGACGATGTTCGTCGCCGCCTCGATGCCGGCGTTCCCCGCCGCCGACAGGAAACGAACCTCGGCCTTGTTGTGCTGTGCGGCGAAGGTCTCGAAGGTCTGCACGACCGCGTCGAGCGTGTCGGCCTTGTGATCCTTGAGTGACACGTAGAGCGTCAGCAAGTCGCAGTTCTGGTTGAACAGTTCGCGCGGTGCCCGCATGATGATGGTGTTGAGCATGTCCTGCGAGCGCGGGATTTCGTACCACTTGAGGCTGCCTTCGTTCATGCCCACGGCGGCGCGCTTCGCCAGCGCCGCCAACGAATTCGTCGCCTCGACGCCGGGCAGCTGCTGCAGCCGCCATTCGAGCGCCGCGACCTCGAGCAGCGTGTCGTAATGGGCGCAGTGGAATTGCGGCGTCTTCACCATGATGACGTAGGTATCGCTGCTCGCCGCGTAGTTGGCGACCATGAAGGCGTTGTCGCGGTTGTAGCGCGAGTTCGGACGCAGCTCCGGCGCACCCGGATCGGTGTCGCCGATCTTGAGCTGCAGGCTCACGGCAAAGCCGGCCACCCCGAGGACCGCCGCAGCGACGATGGCGACTCCGGCCCAGCGGCGGCCGGTAAAGAGATCCAGGAAGGCCCAGAACCTGTGCTTTGCGTACCGCGTATCCCGTTCGTCAGACCTTTCGGCATTGAGGCTGCGCTGCGCGGCGGCGGCGCTCACCCCGGTGTACGACAGCAGGATCGGGATCAGCACTAGGTTCGTCAGAATCAGCGCGGCCATGCCGATGCTCGCGGTCACCGCGAGATCGCGGATGACCTGGATGTCGATGACCATCAACACGGCAAAACCGACGCCGTCGGCCATCAGCGCGGTGAACCCGGCGAGAAACAGGCGCCGGAACGTGAAACGCGCCGCGACCAGCCGGTGCGTGCCGCGCCCGATGTCCTGCATCACGCCGTTCATCTTCTGCGCGCCGTGGCTCATGCCGATGGCGAACACGAGGAAGGGCACGAGGACCGAATACGGGTCGAGTTCGAAGCCGAGCGTCGGCAGCAGTCCAAGCAGCCAGACGACGGCGACGCACGAGCATGCGACGACCAGCAGCGTGCTGCGGACGCAGCGCGTGTACCAGTACAGCACCGTCGTGCAGATCGCGACCGCGGCGGCGAAGAACAGCAGCACCTGCTGCAGGCCGTCGATCAGGTCGCCGACCACCTTGGCGAAGCCGGTGATGTGGATGCCGATCGCGTCCGACTCGTACTGCTGGCGCAGCCGTTCGAGACGCTGCGAGTAGTCGTGGTAGTCGATGCGCTGGCCGGTTTCGGCGTCGGTCTCCTGCAGCGGCACGAGGATGACGGTCGAGCGGAAGTTCGCCGCCACGAGCTGCCCGATCTCGCCCGAACGCTCTACGTTCACGCGCACCTGCTCGAGGCTCGCCGGCGAGCCGTCGTAGTCGTCCGGAATCACCGGACCGCCGTCGAGCCCCTCCTCGGTGACTCCGGTCCAGCGCGTCGCCGGCGTCCACAGCGACTTCATGTACGGGCGGTCAACGCCGGGGTAGAGAAAGAGCTCGTCGTTGATCTTGCGCAGTGTATCGAGATAGTCGGCATCGAAGACCGTGCCCGTCTTCGCCTCGACGGCGATGCGTAGCGTATTGCCGAGCCCCGCGAGCTGCCCCCGGTTCTCGAGGTAGTTGATGATGTACGGGTGCTTCGTCGGAATCATCTTCTCGAAACCGGCGTTGAGCCTGAGGCCAAGCGCCTGGTAGCCGAGCACGACGGTGACGATGACGCACAGCACGACGACCGCCACGCGGTTGTTGAACAGCACCCGTTCGGCGAGCGAACCCGACCTGCGATCGAAGTCCGCGAGGCTGCGGATGACGGGATGCTCCGCCAGGGGGGTCTCGATACTCATTTGTTTCGCTCCAGCAACGCGGTCGAAAGCGGCACGCGCGTGAGCCCGCGCGCACCGGGGAGTACGAGGCTGCCGTCGGCAGCCTGTACGACGCCGGCAAACGGCGAAGGCTGTGGCACATTCACTGGCGAAAAGCGCAGTCCTCCGTCGTCACTGCGCAGCACGCGGCCGGTCTCGTCGACCAGCACGAGAGACCCGTCGGCCAGACGGGCGCCCGCGCTCACCGTTACCGGCTGCGCGAGATCGATCTTGTGCCAGCTCGCGCCACCGTCGCCCGAGCGGTACGCGTTGCCGCGCAGCCCGAAGACGACCAGCGCGCCGTCGCCGGCACTCACTGCACCGAACAGGGTCCCGACGTAGGGCGTGCGGATCGCAGTGAAGCTCTTCGCACCGTCAGCCGAGTGGTAGAGCGCGCCCTGCTCACCCGCGATATAGAGGTCCCGCCCCGCAACGTGAATGCTGTACAAGTGCCTGCCCTTCGCGTCATCGAGCAGATGTCGCAGCGGGCGCCAGCTGTTTCCGCCGTCGCCGGTCGCGAAGATCGCCCCGTATGCGCCGACGACCAGTCCGTTGTTCTCGTCCGCGAACCAGACGTCTAGCAGTGGCTTGTCAGGCCCCTCGTCGAGCAGACGCGCGGCTTCGCGCAGGCGCCTGTTGGCGGACGCCTCGCCCTGCGCCGCCGCGGCTTTCGCAGCCTCCAGCTCGCGCTGTGCGGCCTCGCGCCCGTCGAACTGCCGGACCCAGGTTTCCCCCCCGTCGCGGCTCGCGAGCACGACGCCGCCATGGCCGACCGCCCAGCCCCTGCCCGGCGACACGAAGCAGACCTTCGTCAGCGTCACGCTGGTCGGAACCTTCGCCTGCCGCCACCGCTCGCCATCGTCGTCGGAGAGCAGAACGATCCCTTGCTCGCCCACCGCCACCAGACGGCGCCCGGCGCGCGCCGCCGCGAGCAGCACGTACTTCGCCGCGCGGCCGCTCGTCTCGGCGGGCCGGTCCAGCAAGTCCTGACTGGCGGTCGCAGCTGTGCCCCCACCTGCACCAGCGGGACAGACCGGGCCGAGCATGCAGATTGCTGCAAGGACAAGGCTTCTGTACGCGTATTTCATCATCGCCGCTCCGGGAAAATTCGGGGCCAGCGGACGAAGGACTTCCGTCCGCCCACCGGCGATGCGCCAATTGGGCGCATCGCTATCGCGCGGCGTCGGCCGCAATCGCGTCACCGGTGAAGTAGGCGTCCGGCTTGGGCGCAACCACGCGGAAATATTCGCCGTTGAGCAACTGCACGACGCTCAGCGAATTCGCCTGCAGGTTATAGACGGCGTCGGTCTTGCGGATCACCGACGGCAACGACGGCAAGGCGAAGGCGATGCCCTGGGCGGTGCGCCAGAGCTTGCCGTTGGCATCGAATCCGTCCGACATCAGGATCAGCCACGTATCCTCGTCGAGGTAATAGCGGCGCTTCGGAACCGCGTGCCGCTTGCCGGCCGCGACGTTGCCCTCGACGATCCAGACGCGGTGCAATTCCCAGCGCAGCTTGCCCGAATTCAAATGATGGCCGCTGAAGGCATCGTCGAGCGAGGCGCCGTAGAAGCGGTTGTTGTTGTACGGCACGTACATCTCTGCCTTGCCGACGAGCTTCCATTCGTGCCGGTCGATCGGCGGCGACAGCCCCTCGACCTCGTCGAAGTAGTTGGCACCCGAGGCGACGAAGTCCGGCGTGTCGCAGCACACCGTCGGTGCCCGGCGCACGCGCCGCTGGCCGACGAGGTACTGCCACACCGTGCGCGGACTCTTCGCGTCGGTGCTGTCGCGCAGCGCGAGCGCCTCGCCCGCCTTGAACGGCGGCGCCGTCTGCTGCAGACGGCCGAGGAAATACTCGCCCGACCATTTTTCGGCGCTGCCGTCTTTCGCCATGTGCGGGTACTGATTGAAGTAGTCCGCGCGCGAGGCGATCGTGCGCGACCCGTCGGCATTGACGACGACGTTGTTGAAGCCGTGTTCGGTCGATTCGGGCATCAGGCGCATCAGATGGTTCATCAGCGCTTCGCGCCCGTCTTTCGGAATCGGAAACGGCGTTCCGCCGAAACAGCCTTCGAGGCCGCCGTCATCCTTGATCCTGCACTGCGACGCGTTCCTGAACACCGCGTCGTAGACCGCCTGCGGCGCGGCCGCGGTGCGATGCGTCGGGTACACCTCGACGCGGAAGGTGTCCGGGTACTTCTTCAGCAGCGCCTGCGTACCCTCGCTGAGCTTGTCGAGGTGCTGCGCCATGTTCGCCGCGGTGATTTGCAGCGACGGCTTCTCGGCGGCGAAGAGATCGGTCGGGATGTCGCCGAGCTTCGCGCCGGCGACCGTCCCGACCCCCTTGCCGTCCCATACCGGGATCGACCCGTCCTTGTTTGCGGCTCGCTCGGCGCCGAGCGGCGTGAAAGTGGTCTTCAATTTCCCCGCCTCGTCGGCGGATACCGCGGCGCCGGCCAACTGACTGCCGGCGAGCAAGGCGGCCGCGGTGACGGCCATCCACATCGATCTGATCATGTTCTTCGCTCCTGCCGATTAGAAGGTCCGCTGAACGGACAACGCGACGAAATCGCGATCCTTGTGAAACTGGTCGAACGAGAGCCGCGCGCTCTCATCGACGATCGCCCCCGCTCTTCCGTAGAAATGCGTGTAGGTGAGGCTCGCCTGCCAGGCCTTCTGGTAGTCCGCCTTGACACCGATGCTGACGTCGCCGCCCCGCTCAGCCGAGAACCCCGTGCCGAGCACGGATGTGCGGCCGCTCAGGCCGTAGCCGACGCCGATCGGCACCTGCAGATCCACGCCCGGTACAACCTGGAAGTACTCGGGCTGGAAGATGAAGCGCAGCGCAGAGGCATCGCGCGTCGTGTTGGGATCGAGCTGGCCGGCATTCTTGTCGACGCTGAGGCGGCGGTTGAACGCCAGCTCGCCGAGGAACGAGGCACCTTCCCACAGCGCGGAGGCCGGCAGCACGCTGATCGCCGACACCTGTGCATGAAAGGTGTTGCCGACCGGATACAACGGATGGTCACGGCCGTCCGCACGCGGATCGAGCGCGACGACGACATTCCCGACCGCGGCGAGCGGCGCATCGCGCCGCATCGATACCTCCGCGGCGACGTTCGTTTCGCCCACGACCGTGCTGAGGCTCGCGCCGTATACTTTGATGTCCTGCGCATAGACCACGGCGTAGTCGCCCGACAGCGGGCGCACGTAGAACTGGGGAAACTTGTCGTGAAAGCGGGCCGCGTAGAAACCGTATTCGACGTCACCGTACTTGTAGCGGATCTGCAGACCGCCCTGTCCGGAATCGCGCGCGTCGAGATCCTCGGCGCGCGGCAAGGGTCCGAGTGGCGTGAACAGCCGCTGGCCACCGGCATCGACGAAATCGGCAAAACTGAAGTAGCTGCCGACGCCGGGCAGGCGCGCCTTGCGCCATTCATATTGGTAATAGGCGCCGAACGACAGCCGGGGCGACACCTGCAGCTGCGCGGAAATCTGGCCGACCGGCCGCAGGATCTCCTTGAACTGCGAGCTCGGCACGGACAGTAGCTTGACGATATCGGGCGAGGTCTGCGCGGCGGCGATGCCGTTGCCGCCAAAAAACAGGCTCTCGCCATACACCTGCGTGAAGCGCCCGGCTCGCAGGTTGAGCGTTGCACCGCCGGGCGTTAACCGGCCGTAAACGAAGGCATCGAGAAATTCCGCGTTGCGCCCGTGCAGGTGCCGCGTCGCGTCCGGAAACTTGTCGTGCCGCACCGAAACCGGGTTGAACGTGGCCGGCGAGTCGTTGTCGTTCGAGCGGTTATAGACTTCGTCGTACCACCCTGCACCGCTGACGCGAAACCCCAGCTTGCTCTTGTAAACGAGGTCGAATTCGGACAACAGATCGACGCGGTTCGAGATCAACCCCTTGTCGAAATTGCGGTCGCCATCGTCGACGTTCGGATTGAAGGCACTGCCCTCGACGCGCGCATCACGGTCCTTGACGCGCCAGGCCGCGCTGTATTTCAGCGTGTTATCCCACGACATTTTCACGTCGGGGTTTCCGGTGTTGAACTCGAACGCACCGACCGCTGGCGATGCCAACGCCAGTCCCAACATCGCCACCTGCCCCCACCGCCCCGCGCACCCCGGTGTCTGCTGCCGCGAAATACCGACTCCCGACTCATCCATGACGCCCCCCCTCTGCCAGATGTTCCAACTCCGCATGACGCACCCGCCCTCATGAACGAAGACGTGCCGATATCACGGTCACATCCCTGTCCTTCGTCCAATGGCAAAAAAGATACGTTTGCGGGACCGCCAGAAACATCGGACATGGTGGAATTTTTGTAGTCAGTTTCTGCCCCGCGGATCGGAGTTCGCCCAGACACGCGTAGGACATTTCCGATTCGCGGTGTCGAACTTCGGCGCGTGGGGTGCCACCGTAGGAGAGAAAACCAGGCGACGACAGCTCGCCCGGAAGCAGGCCACGGGCGGCCGGTGGTTACTCCGGCTGCCATGTCCGCATCAGAGTATCGGGCGATGTCTTCGGGCATCCCCGACGTTTGAGAAATGCGGCTCATAGCCCAAAGGTCGCAGGTTCAAATCCAGCCCCTGCAACCAAACAAAAACAAAGGCCTGCGCATTGCGCAGGCCTTTGTCTCTTGGGCTTTGGCGTAGATGCCGGAAGACTCTCCGACCGGCTGCGATACTCAAATCGCAGGTTGCGCCCTCGGCGTCGCGGCACACTTGCGGCACACCGTCTTGTGCATCTTACCCAGCACACGCAACGTCACATCGCTGCGCGGATAGACGCGGCACGCGAGTACCCGGCCTTGCGCCTCGTCGTCGGGGCTGACGTGATCGCGGCTCATCGCGCGCACTTCGAAAACGCCCGTGGTGATCTCCACCTTGCACACGCCGCAGCCTCCGCCGCAACACCCTGCGGGAATCCCCCGCCGGCCGAGGCGGACCATGCCGGCGAGGAGCGACTCGTCGGGCGCGCATTCGTAGCGTTCCGACGTGTCTTCGATGGTGACGGCGAATTTCACGACGCTCGCCGCGCCTCAGGCCACAGCCTTCAACAGCCCGCGTTCCTTCGCCATCGTCATCGCGGTGTCCTGGATCATGTCTTCCTGACCGCCGATCATCTTCTTGCGGCCCAGCTCGACCAGGATATCGCGCGCCGGCACGCCGAAGCGCTCCGCCGCCCGCTTCGAATGCAGCAGGAAGGTCGAATACACGCCCGCATAACCCAAGGTCAGCGATTCGCGATCGACGCGAACGACGTGGTCCATCATCGGCACGATGATGTCTTCGGCGACGTCCATGATCTTGAAGAGATCGACGCCGGTCACGATGCCCATGCGCTCGCACACCGCGGCGAAGACTTCGAGCGGGGTGTTGCCGGCGCCCGCGCCCAGGCCCGCGACGGAGCCGTCGATGCGCGAGGCGCCCGCCTCTATCGCCGCGATCGAGTTGGCGATACCCATGCCGAGGTTGTGATGGCCGTGGAAGCCGATTTCCGTCTCCGGCCTCAGTACTTCGCGCAAGGCGCCGACGCGCGCCTTCACGTCATCGGGCAGCATGTAGCCGGCCGAGTCGGTGACGTAGATGGTCTGCGCGCCGTAGGACTCCATCAGCTTGCCCTGCTGGGCGATGCCGGCGGCGTCGTTGAGATGCGACATCATCAGGAAGCCGGTCGTGTCCATGCCGAGTTTGCGCGCATAGGCGATGTGCTGCGGCGAGGTGTCGGCCTCGGTGCAGTGGGTCGCCACATGCACGCTGCGGGCACCGGCGTCGTACGCGGCCTGCAGTTCCTTCATCGTGCCGAGGCCCGGGATCAGCAGCACCGACACCTTGGCCTGCTTCATGCGCGAGGCCACGGCCGAGATGTATTCCTCGTTGGGGGCCATCGCGAAGCCGTGCTGCAGCGAGTTGCCGCCGAGGCCCGCGCCGTGCGTGACCTGCACGTAGGGAATGCCGGCGTCGTCGAGGGCGGTGGCGACCTTCACCATCTGCTCGACGCTGATCTGCTCGCGCTTCGCGTGCATGCCGTCGCGCAGGCACATGTCGTGCAGGATGACCTTGCGGCCCTTGAGGTTGGAAGAATTGGCTGCTTGACTCATCACACGGTCTCCACGGCTTTCAACTGGATCTTTCCGGCGAGGATCTCCTCGGCGAACATCTCGGCGGTGCGCGTCGCGGCCGCGGTCATGATGTCGAGGTTACCGGCATACTTGGGCAGGTAGTCGCCGAGACCGGCGACTTCGAGGAAGACGGACACCTTGTTGCCGTCGAAGATCGGTCCATTCACGAGCTTGTAGCCCGGCACGTACTTCTGCACCTCGACTATCATCTGCAGGATCGACTCGGTGATGCGCGCGTGATCCGGTTCGTCGTCGGTCAGGCAGTAGATCGTGTTGCGCATGATCATCGGCGGCTCGGCCGGGTTGATGATGCACAGCGCCTTGCCGCGACGTGCGCCGCCGACGACCTTGATCGCGTTCGACGTCGTATAGGTGAACTCGTCGAGGTTCGCGCGCGTGCCGGGGCCGACGGACTTCGACGCGAGGCTCGCGACGATCTCGGCGTACTCGACGCTCTGGATGCGCGACACGGCGTTCACGACCGGAATGGTCGCCTGGCCGGCGCACGAGATCATGTTCACGTTCATCTCGAGCTTGTCGGCGTGCTGGCGCAGGTTCACCGGCGGCACGCACAGCGGCCCGATCGCGGCCGGCGTCAGGTCGATCATCATCACGCCCAGCTCGTTCAGCTTGCGGCTGTTCTCCGCATGCACGTAGGCGCTGGTCGCATCGAACGCGATCTGGATGTCGTCATCCAGCACGTGCGGCAGCAGTCCGTCGACGCCTTCCGCGGTGGTCTTCAGCCCCATCTCGCGGGCCCGCGCGAGGCCTTCGGATTCCGGGTCGATACCGACCATCCACACCGGCTCGAGCACGGGGCTGCGCTTGATCTTGTAGATCAGGTCGGTGCCGATGTTGCCGGACCCGATCAGGGCGCACTTGATCTTCTTCATTGGCCTTGCTCCACGAGGGCGGCGACGCGCTGCCGTTCGGCACGCTCCGCCAGGGTTTCGCCGGCAACGTAGAACTCTTCGTTGCCGTGTTCGGTAATCAGGACGCGTACGGCTTCGGACTTCACGCCGAGCGCCTGGATGACGGCTTCGGTGACGGCGTTCGCGACCCGGCGCTTCTGCTCGGGCGTGCGTCCCTCCGCGAGATGCATTTCGATGATAGGCATGGTTCTCTCTGTATTTTTGGGATTGGGGGATCAGACGAAGCGCATCGACACGCTGCCGAGTTCCTGGAAACGCGCGACGATGCTGTCGCCCGGCTTCACGGGAATCGCCTCAGTGATGCCGCCGCTCATGACGAAGCTCCCGGCGGGCAGGTGCTCGCCCATGTCGGCGAGGATGTTCGCCAGCATCGCGATCGCCTCCGCCGGGTGGCCAAGCACGGCCGCCGAGGCGCCCATGGCGACCATCTCGCCGTTCTTTTCCATCACGACGCCGAGCGTGCGCAGATCCAGCTCCTCGACGTAACGCGCACGCCCGCCGCCGACGAAGCGCGCGGAGGAGCCGTTATCGGCGATCACGCTGGCGAGGTCGAACTTGAAGCCGGAATAGCGCGAATCGATGATTTCGACGGCCGGCAGCACGTAGTCGGTCGCGTCGAGCACGTCCTCGCGGGTGCAGCCGGGTCCGTGCAGGTCCTTCTTCATTACGAACGCAACTTCGCACTCTGCGCGCGGATGGACGAGGTCGGCCATGGAGATCGCCGAGCTCTCCGGTCGCGCCATGCGGTCGGTGAGGAAGCCGATCGACGGCACGTCCACGCCCATCTGCTGCATCTTCGCCTTCGACGTGAGTCCGGCCTTCCAGCCGACGAGCCGGTGGCCCTGCGCCAGGTAGCGGCGGCGCAGTTCGCTCTGCACCGCGTAGCCGTCGGCGATGGTCATGGCCGGGTATTCGTCGGTCAGCTTGGGGATCGCATAGGCGCGCGTCTGGGCACCTTCGACGCGCTCGCACAGGCGCACGATGTCCTCGCGCGACAGCGTCAGTTCATTGCTTGGGCTCATACCGCGCTCCTTCCGGAAAATTTCACCCGGCAGCTGCCGAGGCCGCCGACCGTGCACACGAGTTCGTCGCCATCCACGACCGGCACGAGGGCCGATTGCGAGCCGGAGAGGATCACCTCGCCGGCCTTGAACGGGATGCCCAGTTCACCGAGGGTGTTGGCGAGCCACGCCACCGCATTGGCGGGCGAGCCCTGCACCGCGGCGCCCACCCCCGTCGAGTGCAGCTCGCCGTTCTTCTCCAGCACCATGCCGGCGAGGGTGATGTCGAGCTTGCGCGGGTCCCCCTTGGTCTTGCCGAGCACATACACGCCGCACGACGCGTTGTCGGCCACCGTGTCCTGGATGCGGATCTTCCAGTCGGTGATGCGCGAATCGACGATCTCGAAGCAGGGCACGACGTAGTCGGTCGCGCGGATCACGTCCATCGCGGTCACGCCCGGGCCCTGCAGGTCGTGCTTGAGCACGAAAGCGAGCTCGGCTTCGGCCTTGGGCTGGATCAACGAGCCCAGGTCGATGACGTCGCCTTCCTGGTGCACCATGCCGGACGTCAGCTGGCCGAAGTCCGGCTGGAACACGCCGAGGAAATCCTGCACCGGCTTGCTCGTGACGCCGATCTTCTTGCCGACGATCTTCTCGCCGGCCTGCACGCGCCGCTCGATGTAGCGCAGCTGGATGCGATACGCGTCGTCGAGCGTGATGTCCGGCTCGCGCTCCAGCAGGGGCGCAACAGTGCGGCGCTCGCGCCAGGCGTCGAAGAGCTCGTCGCCGTATTGCCTGATCTTTTCTTCGTTCATGGTTGCCTCATTCATTTATCGAAGTTGTGAAGGAACCGTCGCGAGCAGCCCCGAGGTCGTGATGACTCAGTTGGCAAACTCGGGAGTCGTACGGAAGTACGGCGAGTACCGGAGTCGCGAGATCGGGGCGCGCAGCAGGTTCATTCACAACTTCACGCAGATGTTTCGGGTTTCGGTATAGAACTCGAGCGAGTGCACGCCACCCTCGCGGCCGATGCCGGACTGCTTGGAACCGCCGAAGGCGGTGCGCAGATCGCGCAGGAACCAGCTATTCACCCAGGTGATGCCGACTTCGACGCGCGCCGCGACGCGATGGGCGCGGGCAAGGTCGGTGGTCCAGATGGTGGTGGAGAGGCCGTATTCGGTGTCGTTGGCAAGTGCGACGACTTCGTTTTCGCTGTCGAAAGGCCGGATGTGGCAGCAGGGTCCGAAGATCTCCTCGCGCACGACCGCGGCGGTGTCGGGCAGGCCCGTCCAGATCGTCGGCTCGACCCACGCACCTTCGGCCAGCTCGCCCGGCATCTGCGGCACGCCGCCACCCGTGACGACAGTCGCGCCCTCTTCCACCGCCTTGCGGTAGTACGAGAGCACCTTCTGGCGGTGCTCCTGGCTGATCAGCGGGCCGTAGTTGGCGTCGTGGTCGTCCGGACGACCGAATTTCACCGCTTCGGCCTTCTCCTTCAGCGCCTGCACGAAGCGCTCGAAGATCGGGCGCTCGACATAGACGCGCTCGGTGCCAAGGCACACCTGGCCGGAATTCAGGAAGGCCGAGCGGAAGATGCCTTCGACCGCCGCATCGAAATCCGCGTCCGCGAACACGATGCCGGCGTTCTTGCCGCCGAGCTCGAAAGACACGTCGCGCATGCCTTCCGCTGCCACCTTCATGATCGCGGTACCGGTACGCGTCTCGCCGGTGAAGGTGATCGCGTCGACGTCGCGGTTCTGCGTCAGGAATTCGCCCGCGGAATCCGGCCCGAAACCATGCACGACGTTGTAAACACCCTTGGGCACGCCGACGGCATTCATCACTTCACCGAGCAGCGTAGCGGTGTGCGGCGATTCCTCGGACGGCTTGACGACGACCGTGTTGCCGCAGGCCAGCGCCGGCCCGACCTTCCAGGTCATCAGCATGAAAGGCGCGTTCCACGGGCAGATCACGCCGACCACGCCCTTGGGCACGCGGATGCCGTAGTTCAGCGCGCCGCGTCCGTCCGGCGTCGCCATCTGAAAGGACTCGTTCGGCACGTTCTTGACGACGTCCGCGAACACCTTGAAGTTCGCCGCTCCGCGCGGAATGAACGCGCTGGTCATGACGTGACGTGGTTGGCCCGTGTCGGCCATCTCGGCTTCGACGAAGTCCTCGAAACGGCGCGTGATCTCGTTGGCCACGCCGTACAGCAGCTCGACGCGCTGCTCGGTCGTAAGGCCGCCCCACTCGCCATGCAAGGCGGCGCGCGCGGCGCTCACCGCGGCGTCGACTTCGGCCCGTCCGGCTTCGGAGATCGACGCGATCACCCGGTTGTCGAGCGGCGAACGCTTGTCGAAGCGCTTGCCGCTCGCAGCGGCAACAAACTCGCCGCCGATGAAATTCTGAATCTGACGCATGGTCATCCTCGCTCCTTTTCCTTGTTATCCGTTCGCGTCGTGCTCGCTGCATTCCGCGCTTGAGGACCAGTCTATGAACGGCGAGATATACCGTCCAATACCTTTATTTCAGATATGCATTACCTTTTAGGTATCGCCAAACTCAGCCCTATGCCACGCGTTCAGCATAGATACGCCGACCGCCCGGCAGATGCAGGAACTCGCCTCGAAGACGAGATTACGAATCGGCTGACATTTCCGGCACGACGCAACCCCTGGTGGGCGGTACTCCGTGCCGACGCCTCCGCCACGCGTTGAAGGAGGCGCGGAGTACCGCCCGCCGGGGGCGACTCTCAAGCACGGCCCGGCTTTCTCCGATTACTAATCAGATCGCCTTGAACAACGGACTCCGGACCTGCTGGGCGTCCGCCGCCGAGATGAACTTCTCGGTATAGATGTCGCGCTCGAAGAGTCGGCCGCGCATCAAGGTGCCGATGCAGGCCTCGATCATCAGCGGTGGGCCGCACAGGTAGGCCTTGTGCGCGCGGAAGTCGTTGTCGAAGTGGTTCTTCGCCGCGTCGTGCACGAACCCCCTGAAACCCTGCCAGTCCGATCCTTCCGGTTCGTGCGACAGCGCCGGCACGTAGCGGAAGTTCTTGTGTCGCTCCGCCAGGGCGAGGAATTCGTCGTGGTAGTACAACTCCTCCCGCGTCCTCTGGCCGTAGACCAGCGTAATCGGGCGCTCGAAGCCTTCCGCCAGCAAATCGAGGATCATCGAACGCGGGCTCGACAACCCGGACCCCCCGGCCATGAAGATCACCGGCACGTCCGCCGACTTCTTCACAAAGAAGCGCCCGTAGGGGCCGGAAATCTTCGTTCGTTCCCCTACGCGCATCGTCTCGTGCACGTAGCGCGTGCCCTGCCCGCCCGGCACGATGCGGATGTTGAGCTCGATCTCACCCGATTCCGACGGCGCACTGGCGACCGAAAATGCGCGGGTGCCGATTCCGTCCGGCAGTTCCAGGTTGATGTACTGCCCCGCCTGGAAGCGCATCCCTTCCGCGTCGTCGAGCTTGATCCAGATCCCCTTGATCGTCGGCGTCAGCGTCTCGATGCGGCTCACCGTTCCCGCAAAATCGCGCACCGGCAGGTTCTCGGCGTCCGGGTCTTCCTCGATCTCGGCCTCGATCACGATGTCGCCCTGCGCTGTGGCGCAACACGCCAGCGTCTTCTGTTCGTCGCGCTCGAAATCCATCAGCGCGAAGCTCGACGCCTCGCCGTGATCGACCTCGCCGTCGACGACCTGAACCTTGCAGGTCGCGCACAAGCCATGACAGCACGCATGCGGCAGGTACACGCCCGCGCGCAACGCCGCATCGAGGATGGTCTGCCCTTCCTCGATGGGGATCGTCTGGCCGAGCGGTTCAATGGTCAGCTCGTAGCTCATCGCCCTGTCCTCACGCAGCTGCCAGCGAGGTCAGACCCGGTGTGCGGAAGCGGATCTGATCCTTGTGCCCGATGCCGTTGTCCGCGAGGCTGCGGTCGAAGTCCGGTGTCCAGGGCTGGTTCGACTTCAGCCACTCAACCTGCGTCCAGTCGATTGCAGCGCCATCCGGGTCCGGCTGCACGAGGGCCGCGAGCGGGCCCCCGACCAGCTCGCGGAAGCTCATCTGCGGCGCCGCGTAGAGCAGGAAGGGGGCGGCGAACAGCAGGTGATGATCCCAGCTCGCATACACCAGCTGCTTTCCGTTGAAAGTCTCGACGCGGTCGCGCGCGACGCCAACGTATTCCTTGATTGCTGCTACGGTCATGATTGTCTCCTTGAGATCGGGCTGCGGCGCCGGGGAGCACGCCGCGCATCCTCTTTTGTTTGGGGGTTCAGGTGTTCGACGTAGCGAGACCGCGCCACTGCTCGAAATTGCGCTGGTCGATCGAACCCACGTAGTCGCCGTTGTCCTGGCCGTCGCGCAGGCTCACCCAGTCCATCCAGGCGCCCACGTCGCCCTCGAATTCCCGGAACAGCGCCGGCATCGGCAGCCACGCCTGGACGTACTTCTCAGGCTCGTTCTCGAACACGTGCTGGCAGCCGTCGGAGCAGAAGTGATACTTCTCGCCCTTGTAGCTCGTCTCGCGATGGCAGGACATGGTCGGATCGTCCGGTTCGGTGAACACGACCGGCAGCTGGCAGGTCTGGCACAGCTTGGCGAGGCCGAAGTTCTTGAACTGTTTTCCCTCAGCCGCGAGCTTGCGGATGTGGTCCCAGCGCGGCCGGTAGTACTTGTCGAAGGTCGTGGGGTACTTGGCCGACAGCCAGTCCATGTCCTCGTCGGACGGAATCCACGAATGGAGCGAGGTGCCGAAGCTCCACTGGTACAGGCCCAGCATGAACTGGTGCGACATGTGGTCGATCGACTTCTCGGCGTCGTCCCAGCCCTTGGGCGGACGGATGCCGTAGCGCGCCAGATCCTTGAACAGCGCGCCGCCGTTCTCGACGCCGTAGATCTCCCACGCCTCGCGCCACGACATCACGCGCTTGGGCAGCATGTAGTCCATCATCGTGCTGACCAACCCCAGCACGCGGAAGCCGCGCCAGAACCACTTGTCGAGCCAGCCCTGGACGATGGGCAGGTTGTCCGGATCCTGCTCGAGCATGAACTTGATGCACTCGAGGCCCAGCGTCATGTGGCGCGCCTCGTCGGACTGCGCCGAGAAGCCGAAGGTCACGGTCGCCATGTCGCCGTTGTACGCGGCACCCGACATGAAGGGCACGAACAGCAGGTTCGTGAGCACGTACTCGAACGAGAAGCCGATCGCGATCATGAACTCGAACGGGCCGGCCGACATCGCGTCGTCGAAGAACGAGCGGGCGACGGTGTTGTACCACATGCGGTCACGCGCATCGGCGAAGGCGTGGAAGCCGTTGTAGTACTTGTTGTAGTTCGACAGCGCGTGGATCTGCGTCTGCGCGTGGCGGATCTCGTCGATCGCCTGCATCTGGCACGCGACCTGGGTGCCGACGCCCGGGAATTCCCGACCCACACGCGAGAAACCCTTGTGCGCCGCGTATTCGCCCGGGCTGATCGCCTGCAGGAAGACCTTCAACGCGGACAGGTAGCGGCCGTCGGTGATGTTCAGGTGGCCGTTGTTCTGCGCGTGCGCGTCGATGATCGCGTAGAACTTGCGCTCCTTCTCGGCCTGGTACTTCCAGTAGGCGTCCATCGTCAGACGGAACGGGTCTTCCCACTTGTCCCAGTCGTGCACCTTGATGCCTTCGTACTTCACGTACGGGAACACCTCGTCCTTCGTGCGGTAGCTCGGCTCCCAGCCGAGGTCGCGCGTCATCAGCCGGTATTTCTCCTTCAGGCCGAGCTTCTTCTTTGCAACTTTCATATCCATGACGGTCTCCTGTTTCGCCCGATTACTCGGCCCAGCTCAGCGTGAGGCTGTCGTCGTCTTCCGAGACGTTGCCGCCCAGCGTGATGAGGTTGATGTGCAGTTCCTGCAGGTCGAACGAACGTCCGATCTGCTCCTCGATGGTCTCCTTGCGGATCACGAGGCGATTCGGCGCATCGATCTTCACCATCGCGGGCTGGCGATTGACGACCGCATTGGGGTTGTCGATCTCGATCGCCTCGATGATCGGGCGGGTTTCCTCGTTCGCCTGCAGGGCGATGAATACGGTGGACATCGATGGGCCTCTCAGATCGTGATGCCGGTTTTCTGGATGCGGGCGCGGAAGCCCGCGAGCTCTTCGCCGACCGCTGCGTCGGCGTTGGCGCCGAGCGCGATCTCGGCCACCGGCAGCAGCGCGGACGCGGCGCGCGCGCTCCACGCGGCGATCCAGTCCTGCAGCACCGCGCGGTTGTCGTCGGACTCGGCCGCCGCGACCTTCAGCACCGCGTCGACCCACTTCTTCGTCTCGTCGAACCAGTCCGTCATGAACTGCGTGAGCATCGCGACCGCCGAGGCGCCCTGCGCCGACAGGAAGTCATCGACGATGCGGCCATACACCAGCGGATACAGCAGGCCGTCGAGCGCGACGTTCTGCGCGACGAAGGCTTCGAAGGGATCGCGCAGCACCAGCGTGTCCTCGACATAGCGGCGCAACGCTTGCCACACCGGGTCGTCCAGCCACGCGGCCTTGCCGGCGTCGAGCGCTTCGGTGTCACCGAGCAGCAGGCCGAGCCGCGACAGGTATTGCGCGATGCCGAGGTTGTCCATCGCGTGGTAGATGCAGGGCTGCGTGAACACGGCGCCGTAGCCGTAGCCGCAGATCAGCGTGTTGTTCTGGTTCGCGCCCCAGGCGGCGTGGCGCAGCGGCACCAGCACGTTCAGCGCGGTATCGCGCAGCGCCGGCGGCAGCATGTCCGCGAGTCCGCGCGATTCGACGAAGGCGAAGTTCGCCTCGGTCGTGTCCTGCTGGCGGGCGCGGGCCAGCGTGTAGGTGCTGTAGTAGAACTGGCGCGGATCCTTCAGCGCATACCAGTCCTTCATCACGATCTTGGTGATCTTCGTGTCGTACAGGTCCTGGTCCGGATCCCAGGTCGGCTTGTAGTGCAGGTTCTCGGCGGCCTGGATGTCGTAGCTGCCTTCCTGGTAGCGCGACGCAGGCTTGTCGCCGAAACGCCGCGCGAGGTGGTCGAAAGTGTTGCGCAGCGGCTGAATGCTCACCGTGCGAAGGTCGATCTGCATGGATGTCTCCGTGGCGCTCCCGTAGGAGGGAGCGCTGTTCTCGATTTATCGGAAGCGGGTGCGGGTCGCGTCGGCGAGGCGCCAGTCCCAGTCGGTCTTTTCGGTCGAATCGGGCTCCCCCTGCGGCGCCAGCATCTCGACCGCATTGCGCTCGCAGAACTCGGCGAAGGCCGCGCGCGTCAGGATCATCTCGACCGCGAGGTCCGGCTCGCCGACAGCGAAGTCGAACTCGACGAAACCGTTGGCACGCTCGCCGGTGACGCGCACGAATTTGCGGCGGGTGTCGAACGCGGCGGGTGTCGCAAGGGTGCTCATCGCCTGCCCCCTCAGCTCACGACCGTCAGGAAGGTCTCGTGGAGCTTGCGCTGCGGGTAGTCGAGACCCTGGCCGAAGTTGTCGAAGGTCCAGGTCAGCGGCTCGGTGTTGTCCGGATAGGGCTGGTAGCCGCCCATGAAGGTCTCGAAACGGTTGCCCGACGGATCCCACGCGTAGATCGTGCAGCCGCGCGTCACGCCGTGGCGGGTCGGGCCGATGTCGACGGGGACCTTGTTCATCGACATGATGTCGCCCGCGCGCAGCACCTGCTCCCAGCTCTCCATCAGGAAGGAGCAGTGATGCAGCTTGCCCTTCTCCGGATACTCGGCGAAGGCGATGTCATGCACCTTGTGCGAGCACGACAGCCAGATCGCGGCGTTGTTTTCGCCGTCCGGCGTCAGCACGCGCTCGACGAGGTAGAAGCCCAGCACCTCGGTGAAGATCTTCTGCACCTCGGCGACGTTCGGGCCGTACAGCAGCGTGTGGTCGAGCCGCACCGGGCCGATGCCATGCTCACGCTGGCGCGTCCAGGGCGCGGGATTCACGATCGGCAGACCGTTGCCGATCGCGGTCTTCTCGGCGTACAGCTCCATCAAGTGACCTGACGGCAGCTCGAAGCGCACGCGCTCGCCGGTTTCCAGCATCTCGCCGGCGGGGATACGTTCGGTCTTGATCCCGTAGGCCTGCAGATCCGCGTCCAGCTTGTCGAGCGTCGCCTTGTCGAGCACCTTGAACGCGAAGAAGTCGATACCGGCGCGGTCGGCTTCGCGGATCACGTAGCTGTTGTGATCGCGCTCGTCCCAGCACTTGAAATACACGCGGCCCTGCGTATCGCGACCCGTTTCGACCAGTCCCAGCACATCGCGGTAGAACTGCACCGCCTCCTCCAGGTTCAGCACGCGCACCTGGGCGTGGCCGGGGCGAAGAACGCCTGTCATTGCCATGTCTCTTGTCTCCATTGTTCTAGTGGAACGGTCTCGGCGACTCATCCGCCGTCCGGGTCCTTGGGTCGTCTTTACGCCGCTCGAACCGGAACTGACGGTTTCGTCACCGGGGGCGATCAATCAATCTGTCTTATGTCGCCCTCAGACCTACTAATGCAGCGGCCGTGCCATGTTCGACAAGTGATTGTTTTTGCGAGGCTCTTGGAAAAACGTTGAGAGGTGGGTGAAATTCCCCACTGACACTTTTGTCCATCGGGCGTTTTCGCCTTACAAAAGCGTCACGGTGCAGTGCACAACTCATCGGCCCATGGCGGACGTTAAAATGTGGTCTCGGGCTATTGGCCACGCCGGCCTGGGCCGCAAAGAGGGGATAGGAATGACCGATCACATGCCTGACGACCTGTCTGCTGCCGGCAGGGACATGAGGGCCTACACCGACGAGCTGCGCCCCCGGCACGGCGTGGCGCGCAACGTCGATGGCGAGTGGGTGCTGCTGAGGCACGAACTGGTCGTGCAGGCTGCGCTGAGCGATGATCGGTTTTCCAGCGCAGTGTCGAGCCATCTCCATGTCCCGAACGGCATGGACTCGGCCGAGCACACGGCATACCGGGAGGCCCTCGACCGCTTCCTCACCCCGGAGGCGCTCGCTCCCTTTCGTGAGAAATTCCGGCGGGTGGCAGCCGATTTGGTCGCGTCGCTGCCCCGAGGCGTTGCCGTCGATGCGGTGTCTCAGGTGGGCGTGCGGTTTGCCGTCCGGGCGCAAAGCGCGTGGCTGGGCTGGCCGGCCGATCTTGAAGATCGCCTCGTGGACTGGGTTGCCGAGAACCATGCCGCGACGCGCTCGGGCGACAGGTCCTGGACGCAGCGGGTGGCGGAGTCGTTCGACGACCTGATCCGGTCCGTGCTCGAACCGCGCCGCGGTGCTGCGCGCGACGACGACACTGACGATGTCACCGCCCAGCTCATGCGGACCGAAGTGAACGGCCGGCCCCTGACCGATGCCGAGATCGTTTCGGTTCTACGGAACTGGACGGGTGGGGACCTGGGCTCCATCGCACAGTGTGTCGGCGTGCTGGTTCATTACCTGGCGACGCACCCTGCTGTGCAGGATCGCCTGCGCTCCGGTGTGTCCGACGCCGAGATCGATGCCATCATCAACGAGATCCTGCGGATCGACGACCCGTTCTTGTCCAATCGCCGCGTGACAACGTGTCCAGTGAGGATCGGGGGCGTGGAAATCCCGCAAGGGGCACGCGTGAAGCTGAACTGGACGTCCGCGAACCGCGACGAGGCGGCCTTTGGCGACCCGGACGCCCTGGATCCGGAGCGCAACGCGGATCGAAACCTGGTGTACGGCATCGGAAAACACGCATGCCCCGGACGCTTGCTGGCGACGATGGAAATGCGCATCGCGCTACAAGAACTCCTCGCCGCAACGTCGTCGATCGTACTTGAGCCACAACAACCGGCCGAGCGGGCGGTGTCGCCGGTCGGCGGGTGGGCCAAGGTAGCGGTCGTGTTGGCTTAGCTCCGAGCCAGGGCAAGAAGTACCGCAACCAGCCTGGTTTCCCGCACATTCTCTTTGGGCAGTGGGGAAATATGGGACAGACCACGATTTTCACGTTGAAGGAACATCGGAACGAAAAATCGAGCCACGCCGGAGGACAGAAACCGTAAAACCGTGGTCTGTCCCCAATGCCGTTAAGTTAAGCGATGTCGTTGCCATCATGCAGCCTTGTAGGCGCGATGCCGTGTTGGCTTGACGGCTTGGCGTGGTCTGGGGAAATGGCGGTCAGGACGCACCCACTCCAGGGTGCTCGCGATCAACGTGAGGAGCGTCTCGACGCCACGAACACGAGCTCTTGCCTGCAGCATCAGACCCGGCAGGCTGGCGCGGATGGCCGACAAGGCATAGGTCAGATTCGGCGCGAAGTTCATACGCTTGTCCGCGGGCAATCGTTCGCGTGCAACGAAAGCGAAGGACGCCGCGAGATTGCCAAGCCAGACTTTGGCGTGAAAGTCCTGGCGGATCGCTTCGGGCAATTCGCCCGAGAAATGTTCGATCGCCAGCCTGCATTTCAGGAGCTTGAAGCACTCTTCGATGCGCCAACGCCGATGATAGAGCGCCGCAAACTCGGTTACCGGATACGCTGTGGCATCCAGCAGGGAGGTCGCCAGAATTTCCTGCTTGCCGTTCGGAAG
>NZ_KB899516.1 GCF_000378245.1 Aromatoleum toluclasticum ATCC 700605 | reverse complement strand
GGTAAAGTCGGTCGGATTGACGCGATGGGCAGCGACGAAGCTGTCCGAGTTGAGCGTTTCAGCGATCTCGGCCAACATCTCGGCATGGAACTTGCAAAGTCATCTTCAATGTATCCTATTGATAATTCGAAACTTTGCATCTGGAATTTTACCATGCAGGTCGCCATGAGAATGCCGATCGTCTTAACTTAACGGCATTGGGTCTGTCCCCTATTTCTCTCTATTTCTCTCTAGAAGAGTTCAGGATTACCGATTAGCGACCCAGGATTTTCGGTAACCGGGCAACCGAATACGGGCAATCTTCGAACGATCCGCTTCTGCATTCTGCGTGGGTAGGGTATGGGCAGTTAGTTGTAAAAGTTGGAAAGCTCGCTTCTGCCCCGAGTCCGAGTTTAATAGAGTAAAGCCTTGTGGAGTGGTGCGCCGCCATGCATGGTTCGGCGCATGCTTCAACTCTGTAGGGCAGTCGGCATGAAAAGATTGGAACTGTTGGACTATGGAAGATTTTTTGCCGCGATCATTGTCGTCCTGTTTCATTACACGTTCAATGGCATCGCCAACGGCAAAATTACGTCCATTAGCCATATTGCAGAAGTGATTGACCTGAGCAAGTATGGCTACTTGGGGGTTGAACTCTTCTTCATGATCAGTGGTTACGTAATATTCTTTTCAGCACGATCCGGGACAGCCTCAAAATTTGCTGCTGGTCGGGCAGTCAGGCTGTATCCCGCTTATTGGTTCGCGGTGTTGTTTAGCTCATTCTTTGCCTTGCAGTGGGGCGGAGACTTGATGTCGGTTGCTCCGCGCCAGATAGTTGTCAACTTATCGATGCTGCAATCCTTTTTTGGGGTTCCGCACGTCGATGGGGTGTATTGGACGCTGGTCTATGAAATTACGTTCTACGGCGCGGTTCTCTTGCTGCTGTTGTTCGGGCTTCAAAGACACCTGCGCACCATATTCATGTTCTGGCCAGTATTGTTGCTCGCCTCCCTCGCGCTGGGAATGAATTCGCTGCCTTACCTGGGGGGGTATTACTGCTACTTTTCTGCGGGAGCGCTTTTTGCGGTTCTGAAGCAGCAATTTCGTTGGAGAGCGGTCTTCGGTCTGCTGGCTGTGTATGTGCTATGCGTCAAGTTTTCCGCCGGCGGCGCCGCGCATTTAACGGAAGTCAAGGGGGTTGAGTTCTCCCCCGTAGTTATCGCTTCCGTTGTTACGCTTTTCTTTGTTCTATTTGCTTATCAAAACACGCACAAGGGTGAGTCGCTAAAACTGCCCATGTCCAGGACGCTCGGAGCGCTTACGTATCCGATATATCTGATCCACGCGCATTTTGGATACATGGTTATCAGTCGGTTCGCGACGGAAGAAAATAAGATCGCAGTCTATGCATTAACCATCGCCATGGTTGTCGCCATCGCGTTGTTCGTACATAAGTTTGTCGAGCAACGCCTTTCAAGCGTCTGGAAGCGGTTGTTTACCGAAACCATTGGGCGGGTTGTGGATTTCCTTCAGGGAATGCTATTAAGAATGGGCGCGGCGTATAGCGTGTCATTCAGCCGGACGCCGCCTGGCGGCGGCTGATTCCGCTTGCCCGGAGGCCCCATCATGGTGCTCGGCCGGCAGTCATGCAGTAGCAACGTGCGCAGCGGATTGGCGCCGGCCGACCTGCAGACCTTCCTGCGTGGGTGAGCGGCGTTTCGGCGTGCAGCGGCCGGCGCGCGACGCTGGCCCGGTCATGTCCTAGGTTATCGTATGTTTTCAAATATTTAGATTGCCATAGGCGCCCACGGCGCGTATCGTATACGGCGCGATTTCCAGTAGTGTTGCTGTCCTGTTGGTCTAGTGTCCGCAGTTCTGCGGCGTCAATTCCCCCTTCTCAGTTCGCCTTCTTGATCTCGCCTCACCCAGAGGCTCTGCCCGGCATCATCAAGTAACGGCTTGGTCCCTCCCCGCACGCGGCGTGTCTGCCCGTGCACTTCATTTCGGCGTGGCCGCAGCGGCCAGGACCCGCCGTTTCAACACGACAAGGAGCACACCATGCTAAGCCCCATCCAGCGAACCGAACTCCGGACCTATTACTACACCCCTGTGCATTGCCCGTTCTGCGGCACGCGTGTCATGGGGGCCGACCCGGTTGACGAGACGCGCATTACCGCCTGCGCTCACACCTTGTTCATCGCCCATGACACGGCTTTCGAATACCGCTCCGAGCGTTTTGACCGCAACCTCGATCTCGACGGCCTGACCGAGAAGGAAGTCGAGGAGCGTTGGAGCGGCGCGGAAGGCGGTGTCGACGGCTTCACCAACCGGGTCACGCTGGCGGACGCCATCAAGGTTGCCGCCTACGCACCGGCCCCGTCCGCCTATGGCTCGTACTACGGGTTCGCGCCCACCGAGTGATCCGTGCCTTTGCGGTTGCCGTTCATTTCACGAGTGCCCTACTCGGCGAGCAACGGGAACTTGCTGAAGCGCGGAAAGTAGGGCGCGTCGCCCGAGAAAGGAAATAGGAGACGGACCACGATTTCCTCGCAGAAATAGGGGACAGGCCACGATTTCCTCGTGTCCGCTTACACAGCCTGGGACGCGCCACGGAGCGCACCCCCTCGCGTGACCGAGCCCTGCGCGCCCTCCAACGCGCCCGAACCTGCGCGGAAGAAATATCCGAGCCAGCTCACGATCCCCACGAACTTGGCGCTGTCCTCGTAGAGGTACGGGTTGATTCCCGCCGGATTCACGAGATCGAGGCCGACCGAGAGCGCGAACGCGGCGAACGCGATGGCGAGCAGGATGTAATCGGTCCGCAGGATCAGGCGCCGGAAACGGACCAGGTGGAACAGCACGAACGCTGCATAGGCCGCGAACACCCCCTTCTCGGGGACGCCGAGCGATGGGAAGAACTCCTCGTGCAGCAGGAACAGATCGTCGAAGGCGAGCACCACCGTGAGCAACCCCGACACGAGCAGGAAGCGTCGCTCCTCCCGCGCGTCCGATTGCGCCGCGAGTAGCCGCGCGCAGAAGAAGCAGATGGCCGCCGCACCGGCCCAGACGAAGATCCCGAGCTGCGAGAGGAAGCCGGTGTAGGCCGGCACGCCGGCGATGCTCGTCACGTCCGACGTCAGCAGATGGATCGGCACCCCTTTCCACACCCGCAACAGCAGCACGACCCCGATCGGGACCGCCGACGCCGCCGCGATCAGTGCAATGGCCGGCAAACGGGAGCGTAGCTGCGCCCGCAGGGACAATGGCGAGCTCATCGATTGCGTATCCATCGTTATTGCGAATGGCAGAACATCGATCATAACCAGCGCCCCGTCGCGTCCGACCGCGCGATTGAAACAAAAGATAGGCAACGGTGCGGAAAAACAGGAAGCAGACCACGATTTCCAACGGTCGGCCGAAGCACGGATTCGTCGGGCGGGAGGAGCGCAGCGCATCCCGCCACGCGGCGGTTGAGGTGACCCCGCCGTCCGGGACAAAAACGAAAAGCGGGGGACAGACCACGATTTCGCAAAGCTATATATGCGTCACCCTGAGTCCGCGCCCGCGCTACGCCCGGGAAATAGGCAATCGTGGTCTGTCCCCTATTTCCCCCAAGCGGAAGATCCAGGGGGCTTGTGGCTTGCCGCTGACCACTGGCACAAGCGCCAAGCCCTGACGCCTTGTAGTCTCTCGACTCAGATGCCGAGGATCTTCATCGCCTTGGCCAAGGTGTCGACGGATTCTTGATGCTTGCCGGCCTTGTGCAAGGCTTCGCCGTCGGCGCGCAGTTGCTTGACTTCACTCATCTGCGCATCGGTCAGCTTGGGACTGGCGGTGAGGGCGGCGTCGATCTTCTTCATGTCGGCGGGGCAGTGGAAGGCCAGGGCGCTGCCGGAGAACAGCGCGGCAAGGGCCAGGATGACGAGCTTTTTCATGGAAACCTCCTCGGGGTCAACGCGGACGAACATGCCTGCGTGTGAAGTGAACAACTCGCCGCAACGGTTTATTCCGAAGGGAATTCGGGGTCAGTCCGCGGAGTCGCCCATCAGCCACCCCGCACCGCCGTCGATCAAGCCACCGCCATCACCATCCAGGACACGCCGAACTGGTCGGCGACCATGCCGAAACTGGGTGACCAGAAGGTCTTCGCGAGCGGCATCCGGACCTGGCCGCCGTCGCTCAGCGCGGTGAAGACGCGCTCGGCCTCGGCGGCGTTCGCGACTGCCGCGGCGAGCGAAAAGCCCTGGAAGGCGGGCTGCCCGGTGCAGCGGCCGTCGGAGGCCATGACTTCGGTGTCGCCGATGCGCAGGTTGGCGTGCATGATCTTGTCCCCGGCGCCGGGCGGCAGCATGCCGGGCTGGTGCGGCTCGGGGCTTTCGCGGAAGCGCATCGTCATCGTGACCTCCGCACCGAGCACCTTGCGGTAGAACTCGAGCGCCTCTTCGCAACGACCGTCGAAAAACAGGTAGGGCTGGACTTTCATGGTTCGACTCCTCTCTGACATCGGCTGGAAGGACGCTTTCGCGCAGCCCGGTCTTACCGCGAGGCACGAGCAGCAGGCGCGCGCGGACATCGCCCTTTTTCTCGGACAAGTCGCGAACGGAAAACTATCCTTCAAGTTCACCGCCCGCCTGCGCCCCGCCCAAGCCGACGCCCCCGCCGGGATCTTCGTCGCACTGTTCGAGAACGGGCTGACGACGTCGGTAAAGGCCGGCGAGAACCGCGGTGCAACGCTGCATCACGATTTCGTCGTGCGCGAATGGATCGATCCGATCCCGGTTGCCGCAAGCGGTAGCACCGAACGGGCGATGAGCTTTTCCCTGCCCCCGGATCGGCCACCTGCGAATTCCGGCATCGCGGCATTCGTCCAGAATCCGCGCACTTTCGAAGTCGTGCAGGCCGTGGCCCGCCAGGTGTGCGGAGGAACGGAATTGCCTTCGAGGAGCTCACCGTGAACACCGAGCAACACTCGCCGTGGGTGCGGGTCCATCCGCTGGCCGTGCGCCTCACGCACTGGATCAACGTCGTCGCGATGCTGATCATGGTGACGAGCGGATGGCGCATCTACAACGCCTCGCCGATCTTCCCCTTCCGCATTCCGGGGGACATCACGCTCGGCGGCTGGCTGGGCGGGGCGCTGCAGTGGCACTTCGCCGCGATGTGGCTGCTGGCGGTGAACGGCCTCGTCTATCTCGCCTACGGCATCGTCTCCGGTCATTTCCGCCGCAAGTTCTGGCCGATCTCGCCTGCGGCGGTGATCGCCGATGTGCTGGCGGCGCTACGCGGCAAGCTGTCGCACGAGGACCTCTCGATCTACAACGCCGCCCAGCGCGCGGCCTACGCGACGCTGATCCTCGCCATCGTCGTGCTCGTGCTGTCCGGACTGGCGATCTGGAAGCCGGTGCAGCTGCAGGGCCTGGCCGCGCTGATGGGCGGCTACGAGGGGGCGCGCATCGTGCATTTCGTTGCGATGGCGCTCGCCGTGTTCATCGTCATCGTGCATGTCGCGATGGTCGCGCTGGTGCCACGCACGCTGCACAGCATGATCACCGGCAACGTTCGGAGGGTCCGCACATGAAACCGCGCATCGCGCCGGGCCAGGCTCTGGCCGCCATCCCGAAACGCAAGATCGAGAGCATCGAACGCCGCCTGTTCCTGCGCCGCGGCCTGTCGCTCGGCGCGCTGGCGATGCTCACCGGCTGCAACGTCACCGACCAGGAGAGCGTCGAGAAGGCGCTGATGGCGATGTCGCGCTGGAACGATCGCGTGCAGGGCTGGCTGTTCGATCCGACGCGGCTCGCGCCCGAATACGCGGAGTCGGCGATCACCGTGCCCTTCCCCTTCAACGCCTACTACGGCGAGGACGAGGCGCCCGAAATCGACGCCGACGACTACCGGCTCGAGCTCGGCGGCCTGATCCGCGACCGCAAGCCGTGGAGCCTGCCCGAACTGTACGCGCTGCCGCAGGTGTCGCAGGTCACGCGCCACATCTGCGTGGAAGGCTGGAGCGCGATCGGCAAGTGGAGCGGCACGCCCTTCCGCAGCTTCCTCGAACGGGTCGGCGCGGACACTACGGCGAAATTCGTCGGCTTCAAGTGCGACGACGATTACTACTCGAGCATCGACATGCCGACGGCGCTGCATCCGCAAACGATCCTCGCCTTCCGCTATGCCGACCAGATCCTGCCGGCGAAGTACGGTTTCCCGATGAAGCTGCGGGTACCGACCAAGCTCGGCTTCAAGAACCCGAAACACATCCGGGCCATCTTCGTCACCAACGAATACCCGGGTGGTTATTGGGAAGACCAGGGCTATAACTGGTTCAGTGGGTCCTGAGTTTTTGCCGCAGCACAACCACCACGACGGAGAAGACGATGAAAAAACTGCTTACCCTGCTGACCGCCGGCCTGATGTGCCTCGGATTCTCCAGCGCCTATGCCGCCGACGAAATGATGAAGAAGGACGACATGTCGAAGGACGGCATGATGATGAAGAAGGACGACATGTCCAAGGACGCGATGGGCAAGGACATGGCGAAAAAGCCGACGAAGAAGACCAAGGCGAAGAAAGACGAGATGAAGAAGGACGCCATGGGCAAGGGTGAAATGATGAAGGATGAGATGAAGAAGGACGGCATGGGGATGGGCAAGGACCCGATGACGAAGTAAGCCTTCGGCCGGCGCCTCGAGCTGCGCCGGCTCGCCCTGCTCCGGGATCGAAAATGTCGCACGCACGGAATTTGGCCCTGATCGGCGCCCTGGCCGTCGTTTGCGCGGCCGACACGGTCGACGCCGCCGACCTGTCGCCGGCCGCCTCGGTGCATGAGCTCAAGAAGAAGATGAAGATGGACGAGCCCATGGAAACGGGAATGATGAAGAAGGGGATGATGAAGGGCGACGTGAAGAAAGCCGCCGACCAGAAGGACCGCGCGCTGCAGCCGATGATGGAGCAGGAAGAGAAAACGATGCCGGCCGCGCCCCGCAAGCCGTAGCGGGGCGTTTCATACAACAGGCGGCGGGAGAATCGCATGGACAAGACCAGTCCCGTCAGAACGGCCTTCGTACTCGCCGGCGGCGGCAGCTTCGGCTCGATCCAGGTCGGCATGCTGCGTGCGCTCGTCGCCCACGGCGTGACCGCCGATCTGGTGGTGGGCACCTCGGTCGGCGCGATCAACGGGGCCTACTTCGCCGGCGACCCGACCGCGGCAGGCGTCGCGCGGCTGGAAGCGCTGTGGCGCAGTCTCAGGCGGCGCGACGTGTTCCCGCTGTCGCTGCCGCGCATCTGCGCCTTCTTCGCCCGCTCGCCGGCACTGGGCGATGCGAGCGGGCTGCGGCGCATCATCGAGCGCGAGTTGCCGTATCGCGAACTCGAAGCGGCGGCCATCCCGATCCACATCTGCGCGACCGAACTGCTGAGCGGCGGCTCGGTGTGCCTGTCGACGGGCTCCGCCGTCGACGCGATCCTCGCGAGTTCGGCCGTGCCGGCCGTGTTCCCGCCGGTAAACATCAAGGGCATCACGCTCATCGACGGCGCCATCGCCAACAACACGCCGATTACGATGGCGATCGAGTTGGGCGCCACGCGCCTGATCGTGCTGCCGACGGGCTTCGCCTGCGCACTGCAAAATCCGCCGACCAGCACCATCGCGAGCGCCTTGCACGCCCTCAACCTGCTGATCGCCCATCAGATGGTGCGCGAGCTCGCACTCATCGCGGGGCGCGCGAACGCCGTCACGGTGCCGCCGTTATGCCCGCTCGCCGTCTCCCCCTACGATTTTTCGCGCGCCGACCAACTGATCGAACGTGCGGCGAAGAGCACGATCGCCTGGCTCGAAGGCGGCGGCCTGGATGACCGCGCCATCCCGCACGCCTTGCTGCCGCACGGTTGACGGCAGCGCCGACGCATCGACCCCGGCCGGAGCAGGCCTGCTGCGGCTCCAGTGGACGAGACAGGGCGGGATGACGGTCGTCCGACGATTCTCCGCGCGTCCCACCCCTTGCCGGCTGCTATTCTGGCACCTCGCCCCGACGCCGGGGGCATGAAACGGGAATCATCCGATGCAGCTTCGCAGTCGCTCCGCCGTCGAATTCGCCAGCTTCGCCGTGATGGCGATGCTGGCCGCCTTCGTACTCTTGCACCACATGGTGGCGGCCCTGTTCGCGGGGATCCTGACCAGCCAGTTCATCACGCTGCTGGCGAACGGCATTTTCGGGCGCGTTTCACACAAGCACTCGAAGGCGCTGGCCGCGCTGGCGGTGCTCCTGGGCCTCTCGGGCATTGTCGCCGGGGCGGTGATGCTTGGGGTCTTCGCGACCAGGGGGATGAGCGGGGAATTCGGCAGCCTGCTCGAAAAAATGGCGGCGATCATCGCCAAGGCGGAAACGCTCCTGCCCGCGGTGGTCGTCGAGAACCTGCCGCGGAGCGCGGCGGATCTCAAGCAGGCGATGTCGGACGCGCTCAGGCACAACGCCGACCAGCTGGGCAATATCGGCAAGGGCACGGCGAGCACCGTGGTCCATGTCCTGCTGGCAGTGGTCATCGGCGCGATGGTGGCCTTCCATCGTTTTGTCGATGCCGCCAAAACGCGGCCGTTCGCGCAGGCGCTGCGCACACGCATCGGATACTTCACGCGTTCCGTCTCGAACGTCGTCTTCGCGCAGGCGCGGATTTCGGCGATCAACACGACCCTCACGGCGATCTATCTGGCGCTCGTCCTGCCCCTGCTCGGTCATCCGCTGCCCTACACGAAGACGATGATCGCGATCACCTTCCTCGCGGGCCTGCTGCCCGTGATCGGCAACCTCATCTCGAACACCGTCATCGTGGTGGTGAGCGCGGGGGCGGCCCCTATCGTCGCCGTCTGGTCGCTGGCCTTTCTGGTCCTCATTCACAAGCTCGAATATTTCATCAACGCGCGCATCGTGGGCTCGCGCATCAATGCGGCCGCGTGGGAGCTGCTGCTGGCGATGCTGATCATGGACACGCTGTTCGGCGTCGGCGGCCTGGTGCTCGCGCCCATCCTCTACGCCTACGCCAAGGCGGAACTGGCGGCCCGCGAGCTGCTCTGAACGGCATCGCCGCATGCAGGCGCGGATAGGGCGCTCGACGGTTCCGCAGCGGACACGGCGCCAGGTCACAACCGGGCAAGTCCGCAGTAGGATTGCGCCATGCACACCTCCATCGACCACGTATTCGTCGGCGCGCTGCGCCCGCTGCCGCCCGAAGGCCAACTGACTGGCATGTTCAAGCAGCCCGTCGACGGGCCCGTCGCCGTCACGGCCGAGGGACTCGCCGGCGACCGGCAGGCCGACCGGCGCTATCACGGCGGCACGGAGAAGGCCCTGCACCACTTCCCCGTCGAACATTACGCGCGCCTCGCACAGCGCTATCCCGAGCGCGCCGCCCTGCTGCAGGCGGGCGTGCTCGGGGAAAACCTGTCGACCCGCGGCTGGACGGAAGAGACGGTGTGCATCGGCGACCTGTTCCGCGCCGGCAGCGTCCTCGTCCAGCTGAGCCAGCCGCGCCGGCCATGCTGGAAGATCGACCATCGCCTCGACGCCGAGGGCGCTTCGCTGTTCGTCGCGCAGGAGGGCATCACCGGCTGGTACTACCGCGTGCGCGAAACCGGCACGATCGCGGCCGGCGACACCTTGGAACTGGTCGAGCGCCCCAACCCCGAACTCAGCGTCGCCGCCTACTGGCGCGCGACACAGGCGCACCGCCTCGACCCGGCGACGCTGCGCGCGATCGCGGCAGCAACCGGCCTCGCGCCCGAACAAGCCCGGCGGCTGGCCGAACGCGCCGCATGGCTGGAGAACAATCCTGCAGGTGGCTGAAGGGGGCGCTCACCCCACCGACGGAGTGGCGCTGTCGGGGAGGTGAATCGAATACAGCCCCCACGGGCAGGCGGCGAAGCGCTCGTTGAGGGGTTTCGCCGCCAGTGCCGGGATCCGGTCCGCGTCGAACACCGCCCACAGCGGGCCTAGACCACCCAGCGACAAGGGCACGCCGTCGATGTGGGTGGCGACGATGAAACCGAGCTCGCGCGCGTCGGCCCGCTTGAGCTCGACGCGGTAGCCGTCGAATGCGGCCAGCACCAGCGGCGCGTCGTCCGCGACCGGCGCACCGGCCGCCTCCAGCACGCGGTCGAAGGCGGGCCCGCGCAGCGCATGCGGCCGGGCGTCATATTCGAGCGTCGGGCGGATCTCGACGGCCGGCAGGGCGGCCAGCTCCGCGAAGGTGAAGGTCCGCGCCCGGGCGAAGACGAGGCCCTGCTTGTGCATCAACTGATCGAGCGCGGGATCGAGCGGGCCGCGGTTCGAGTGTGTGATGCCCCCCGATACGGTCAGGACGACGGGCCCGACGTTCGCAGCCGCAGCCTGAGCGGCTGCGGCGCGGGCAACGAGCGGCAACGCGGCAGCGCCCGCTGCGGCGCGAAGAAAGGCGCGCTTGTTCATGTGTTGTTCTCCTTGGACTGCTCTGTCGGGTCGCTGCAGTCTTGCCGCTGACCGGCGCACATGCAAGCTAAATCCGCCACGCCATTGCCCCACGCTGCCTCCCGACCCGTCCAAAAACTCAGCCACCCTCCTGTCGCGATGCGACGTCCGCCCCAGGGAGGATGAGCACCCCTTTCTGGCTGGGCGGGGGCGCTCTCATCCGGCTTCGGCCTCCGCCGGCACGCGCCAGCCAAGCTCGCGGTGGCGCGCGAGGTGGCGCGGAGTCCAGGATTGCGGACTCTTCATGACGAAGTGGTAGCGCGCGACGTGGTAGCTGGGGTCGAAGCCGTAGAAGTTGCGGCGCATCGCGGCGAGTTCCTCGTCACGGTACGCGGCGAGGGGCTTGGCGGCTTCGTCCGCGGCGCGGCGGGCGACCTTTGCGGCGATGCGCTCAATGAGCGCCGGCGCGGCGGCGAGTGCGGCGGCGTGGCGGGCGACTTCCGTCTCGAAGGTCGGCAGGTCGGCGCTGAGGGTGGCGTCGATGAGCTCTGCGGCACGAGCGTTACGCGCGAGGAGCGGCAGGCGGTTGGCCATGATGCGGCGCCCCGCGTCGGGGCCGACGCGGCGCGGCAGCAGGTAGCTCCAGTATTCGGAGCCGAACAGGTTGCCCATGTTCTTGTAGTGCGGGTTGAGCACGATGCCATCGCGCGCCCACACGAGGTCGGCCGCGAGCGCGAGGAAGCAGCCCCCTGCCCCGGCGTTGCCGCGCAGCGCGGCGACGGTGAGGCGGTCGGTGAGGGTGAGCAGCGCGAGGCAGACGTCGTTCATCGCGTTGATGTTGGCCCGGGATTCGTCCGCCGGCGAGGCCGCGGCCTCGATGCGGTTGAGGTGGATGCCGTTGGACCAGAAATCGCGCCCGCCTTCGAGGACGAGCACGCGGGTGGGGCGGCTGCGCGCGTACGCGATCGCGGCGGTGAGGCGCTCGCACTGGTCGGTCGCCATCGCGCCGTTGTAGAAGTCGAAGGCGAGGAAGCCGGTGGTGCCGTCGGGGCTTTCGCGGTAGCGCAGTTCGCTCCAGCGGGTGTCCGTGGCGTCGCGGTGCAGCGGGACGGCGAGTTCGGGCAGCGCGGCCGATTCGGCGGCGAAGGCGATCGTCGCGGGGAGCTTGAACGGATGGTCGTGGCCGGCGCGTTTGACGTGGCCGATCCAGATGGCGCCGTCGGTCGTCGCGCGCAGGAGTGCGTTGTCGCGGCGGGCGATGACGTCGCCGGGCGCAGCGGGGCCGCTTTCGTCGAGGGTCGCGGGGTGGGCGTCGAAGAGCTGGCAGGGGACGCCGAAGAGCGCGTCGGCGACGCCGGGAAAGCCGTCGGCGGCGCGGAGTTTTTGCAGGATGGTTTGCGTGCTGTCCCGCGTCCAGTCGATTTGTCGGTCGGCTTGCTTAATCAGCGGGCGTGCGATGCCGGACGCGGAGTGTGCGGAGCGGGGTGCGTAGGGCGGGAGGAGCGCAGCGTATCCTGCCATATCGGCGTTGGGGCGCGCACGCAACGTGGGTGTGGCGGCGCGGTTGCGAACTTCGGCCGTCGGCTCCTCCCGCCCCGCGTGGATGGCACCGTCGAGGAGTTCGGCGAGCGGGGTCGGCGACCATGTGCCGGCACGCCATGCGGGGATGTCCTGGATCGCCATGCGGACCGCCCGCAATGCCGCGGCCGTGACCTCGTTGCGATAGAGGCTCGCCTTCGTGCCCTCGCGCATCGGAAAACCGACGCTCGCCCACACCGGACCGGCATCCATCTCCGCTTCCGCCTGCAGCACGGTAACGCCCCACTCCGTCTCGCCGTTCATGATCGCCCAGTCCAGCGCCGACGGGCCGCGGTCGCCGACGATGCCCGGATGCACGATCAGCGTCAGGTGGCGCGACCAGATCGACTCGGGCACGGCGCGCTTGAGGAAGGGCGCGAGGATCAGGTCGGGACGGAACAACGCGACGGCTTCCTCGGAGACGCGATCGGCGATGTCGAACTCGACGGAGAGCTCGTGGCCGTCGGCGCGAAGTTCGGCGAAGAGGCGCTGCGTGAGGCTGTTGAAGCTGTGGGTGAGAAGGAGGATGCGCACGTCGCTCTCAGCAAATCCTTGGCAACTGCTCGCCCGACAGCCAATCCACCATGCGCCGCCCCCCAAAAGCGGTGCGGATCTGCACGAAGGCATTCGGGTCGGCCGTGACGGTACCGATGCGCGCCGCGCGTTCACCAAGAGAATGGGCGCGCATCGCGGCGAGCAGGCGCTCCGCATCCTCTTGCGGGCAGATCGCGATGAGCTTGCCTTCGTTGGCGACGTACAAGGGATCCAGGCCCAGCAGCTCGCACGCGGCGGCCACCTGAGGCTGGACGGGGATGGAGGCCTCGTCCAGCTCCATGCCGACACCGGACTGCGTCGCGATCTCGTTGAGCGTCGTCGCGAGCCCGCCGCGGGTGGGGTCGCGCAGCACGCGGATGGTCGGCACGGCGGCGAGCATCGCGGCGACGAGGCCATGCAGTGCAACGGTGTCGGAGACGATCTCGGAGTCGAAGGCGAGCGATTCGCGCTGCGCCATGATGGCCATGCCATGGTCGCCCAAGGAGCCGGAGACGAGGATCGCATCGCCGGGGCGCGCGTTGGCGCCGCCGATGTCGCGTCCGGCGGGCAGCGCGCCGACGCCGGTGGTCGTGATGAACACGCCGTCGCCCTTGCCCTGCTCGACGACCTTGGTGTCGCCGGTGACGACCGGCACGCCGGCTTCGCGCGACGCGTGCGCCATCGATTGCACGATGCGCGCGAGGTCCGCGAGCGGAAAGCCTTCCTCGAGGATGAAGCTCGCCGCGAGATACAGCGGGCGGGCGCCCATCACCGCGAGGTCGTTGATCGTGCCATGCACCGACAGGCAGCCGATGTCGCCGCCGGGGAAGAACAGCGGGCTGACGACGTGGGCGTCGGTCGCGACGACGAGGCGTTCGCCGGCCGCAGGCGCCGGCAGCACGGCCGCGTCGTCGCCGCGGTCGAGGTGCTCGTTGGCGAAGGCGGCGGCGAAGAGTTCGGAGATCAGCTGCGCCATCGCGCGCCCGCCCGCGCCGTGGCCCATGTCGACGCGGCCGTGCTTGAGGTCCAGCGGGCGCACATAGCCCTTCCTGATCGTTCCGGCGAAGCTCATGAGGCGGTCCCGGCGACGACCGGGACGTCCCGGAAGCGCCCGTAGTTGTAGTGCGCCGCGCAGGCGCCTTCGGACGACACCATGCACGAGCCCATCGGGTTCTCGGGCGTGCATGCGGTGCCGAACAGCTTGCAGTCGATGGGCGTCTTCACGCCGCGCAGGATCGCGCCGCATTCGCAGGCGCGGTGGTCGGGGACGGAGACGAATTCCAGGCCGAATTTCGCCTCGGCATCCCACGCGGCGAAGGGCGCGCGGATCTTCAGCGCCGAATACGGCACTTCGCGCAGTCCGCGCCATTCGAAGCTGCGGCGCAGCTCGAAGACTTCGGACACCAGCGCCTGCGCCTTGAGGTTGCCGTCCTCGGTGACGGCGCGCGTGAACTCGTTCTCGACCTCGGCGCGGCCTTCGTTCACCTGCCGGACCAGCATGCGGATCGCCTGCATCACGTCGAGCGGCTCGAAGCCGGCGATCACGACCGGTTTGCGGTATTCCTCGGCGAAGAAGGCGTAGGGGCGGCTGCCGATGATGGTCGAGACATGCGCGGGGCCGATGAAGCCGTCCAGCGGCACGGTGCCAAGCTCGCGCACTTCGGGCGATTCGAGGATCGTCAGGATCGCGGACGGCGTGAGCACGTGGTTGCACAGCACGCTGAAGTTCGCGAGCCCGAGCGCCTGCGCCTGGCGCAGCACCAGCGCAGTGGGCGGGGTCGTGGTCTCGAAGCCGATCGCGAAGAACACGACTTCACGCGCGGGGAGCTTCTGCGCCAGCGCGAGCGCGTCGGCCGCGGAATACACCATGCGGATGTCGGCGCCGCGCGCCTTGGCCTTCAAGAGCGACAGGCCGTCGGAGGCCGGCACGCGCAGGCAGTCGCCATAGGTGCAGATCGTCACGTCGGGACGGGAGAGCGCGAGGCGGATCGCCATGTCGATGCGGCCGATAGGCAGCACGCACACCGGGCAGCCGGGGCCGTGGATCATGCGCACGTTGGCGGGCAACAAATCCGTGACGCCGTAGCGCGAGATCGCGTGCGTGTGGCCGCCGCAGAATTCCATGAAGGCGTAGTCGCGGCCGGAATCGGCCTCGCGCGCGATGGCGTCGGCGAGTTTCGCGGCGAGCGCGCCGTCGCGGAATTCGTCGACGTATTTCACGCGGCGTCTTCTTCCGTCGCAGCGGCAAGCGCGGCCCCGCCGAGGCCCGCTTCGGCGAAGAGCGCGAGCGTCTGCTCGGCTTCCTCCTCGTCGAGTTTCGCCAGCGCGTAGCCGACATGCACGATCACGTAGTCGCCGACCTCGGCCCCGTCGACCAGCGCGAGCGAGATCTCCTTGCGCACGCCGCCGAGGTCGACGCGACAGGCGTCTCCGGGGAGCAGTTCGACGATGCGGGCGGGGATGGCGAGGCACATGGGTCAGATTCCGTGATTCAGATGGTGTAGCGCCACCCACACTTGGCCGAGCGCGAGGCCGGCGTCGCCGGGCGACAGGCGCTGCGCTTCGAGCACGGTGAGGCCGCGCGCGCGCAGGCGGGCGGCGAGGCGCTGCGACAGGATGCGGTTGTGCAGGCAGCCGCCGGACAGCGCGACGACGTCGAGGCCGTTGTCCGCGACTGCGCGGGCGACCCATTCGTCCAGCGCGGCGGCGAGCGTGATGTGGAAGCGCGCGGCGCCGCGGGCAAGGTCAGGCTCGTCGGCGAGCGAGGCGAGGAGGGGCAGCAGGTCGAGGCGCCCTGCCCCATCCATCGTCCAGCCGGCGGGCTCGGCGGGAAGTTCGCCGATTCGATCGAGATATTCGGCCGCCGCGTGCTCCAGCGCGATCGCCGCCTCCGCCTCGACGCGCATCACCGGGCACAGGCCCAGCAGCCCCGCCGCGGCGTCGAACACGCGACCGAGGCTGGAGGTCGGCGGACACAGCGCGGCGCGATTCAGCAGTTGTGCAAGCATGGGCGCGGCCGGCTGCGCGGCGAAGCGCGTCGCGATCTCGTCGGCGCGGCCGAGGCGGTGCAGCACGGCCGCCGCCATGCGCCACGGTTCGCGCGCGGCGCGGTCGCCGCCGGCCAGCGGCAGCGGCGCGAGGTGGCCGAGGCGCTCGAAGGACGCGCCCTCGACCCGCAGCAATTCCCCGCCCCAGGCCGTGCCGTCCGTGCCCAGGCCGACACCGTCGAGGGCTAGGCCCAAGGCCGGGCCGCGGTGCCCGTGCTCCGCCAGCACCGCGGCGACGTGCGCGTGATGGTGCTGCACGGCGATCGCCGGCACGCCCAAGCGATCCGCCAGCTCCACGGCGCGGCGGCTGGAATGGAAGTCGGGGTGCAGGTCGTGCGCGACGGCGGCGGGCGGGCCGGATGCGAGCAGCGCGTCGGCCAGCGCGTCCATGCGGGCGCAGGCTTCGGGGCTGTCGAGGTCGCCGACCGTGTCGCCCATCAGCGCGACGCCGTCCTGCACGCGGCACAGCGCGTTCTTGAACCACGCGCCGAAGGCGAGCACCGGCGGGCCGTCGAGCGCGAGCGGGACCGACGCGGCGAAAGGCGGGAGGTCGGCAGCATTCATGGGAGTCAGCCCGGGCAGGCCGTCCGGCGAGCGGCCCGCGCCTTCGCCATCCCCCGCTCCAGCCACGCGAGCCATTCCGCGATGCCCTCGCCGCTGGTCGCCGAGGTCCGGATCACTTCGATCGCCGGATTCACACGGCGCGCGTAGGCGATCGCGCGCTCGACGTCGAAGGAGAGATACGGCAGCAGGTCGACCTTGTTCAGCAGCATCAGGTCGGCCGCGGCGAACATGTCTGGGTACTTCAAGGGCTTGTCCTCGCCCTCGGTCACCGACAGGATCGCGACCTTGTGCGCCTCGCCGAGATCGAAGGCCGCCGGGCACACGAGGTTGCCGACGTTCTCGATCAGCAGCAGGCTGTCGTCGGCGAGCTGCAGCTCCGCGAGCGCGCGCGCGACCATGTCGGCATCCAGATGGCAACCCTTGCCGGTGTTGATCTGCAGCGCCGGCACGCCGGTCGCGCGGATGCGCTCGGCATCGAATTCGGTCTGCTGGTCGCCTTCGATCACCGCCGCGGGAATGCGGCCGGCGAGCTCACGCAGCGTGCGCACGAGCAGCGTCGTCTTGCCCGAGCCTGGGCTGGACACGAGGTTCAGCGCGAAGATGCCGCGCGCGGCGAGCGCCCGCCGGTTCTCGCCCGCACGGGCGTCATTCTTGCCGAGGATGTCGCGCTCGATCTTCACCATCTGCGATTGCGTGAGGCCGGGGGCGTGCGCATGCGCGGGGCCGGCACCGAAGTGCAGGTGGTGGTCGACGGCGTGGATGTGTTCGGATTCGGCTGGACTCGCGTCCGGCGCGGACGCTTGCCCCGCGACCGCCTTCCACCCGCGCGTCGCACCCTGCTTCGGGCGCGCGCGCGTCGAAAACCCCGCACCGCCGATGTTCACTTCGCCTGCACCGCAACCACATACCGTGCACATGCCCTGCTCCGTCCTCTCGTTTCCTGCACGAACCGTAGGGCGGGAGGGGCCGAAGGCCTATCCCGCCAATCCCTCCGTCGGAGGCCGCTCCACCGCCGCATGGCGGGATGCGCTCCTCCCGCCCAATATTTCTACTTCACTCGACCTCGATTTCCTTGACGTGCATCTCCATTCCGCCGGTCGGCCTGACCTGGTAAGCACCGCACTCGGGACACGCGTCGTAGCGCTGCGCGAGCGGCACGCTGCGGTCGCAGGCGAGGCACCAGCCCGTCCCGGGCACCGCGTCGATTTCGAGCGCCGCCCCGTCCGCAATCGAATCGCGCAGCACCACGTCGAGGCAGAAACGCAGCGCCTCGGCCTCCACCGAGGACAGCTCCCCGATCTCCAGCACCACGGTCTTCACGCGCTTCGCCCCCTGCGCGTGCGCGGCGTCCTCGACGATGCCGCGCACGCTCTCGGCGAGCGACATCTCATGCACCGGGCAAATCCTCGAACGCGATCTCGTAGTCGGCGCACGGGTCCAGCGACAGCGCGAGCGCCCTCAGGCGCAGCAGCGCGGCCTCGTCCGAGTCCGCCTCCCAGCCGCAGCCTTCGCGCACGAACGGGCCGTCGGCGTGGAAGTTCCACTCGGTCGGCGCGATGATCGCGTACTCGGCGATGCGATCCCCGTCGAGGCGCACCGCGTGCATCAGCAGCCCGCGCGCGGTCTCGACGCAGGCCAGGCCGGCGTTTTCGCCCAGCGGCGCGGCATCGACCAGCACCGGCATGTCGGACGCGAGCGGATGGCGCAGGCGGCTCGCGCAGTCCGACAGGTCGACCACGCGCGCGAACAACCGCGCGGCGATGCGGTGGCGGTGTGCGAGGAGGTTGTGCACCATCATCGAGCCGGCATGGCGCGCGAGCACGCCCGTCTCGTGCGCACGGCCGAACAGCACGGGCGCGGCGCAGAACGCGGCCGACGGCACGCCGCCCAGTTCGCGCGCCCACGCACCCGCGGCGAGCGCCGGCAGCAGCGGCACGGCCTCGCCCTCGGGCGTCGAGGAACCCATCTCGATCAGGTCCGCGAGCGCGGCGCCGACCGAACCGCCGCGCCGCGCGCGTTCGACGAATTCGCGCAGGCCGCTGGGTTCGCGGGCCGCACGAAAGAAGCCGGTGAGGAGTTCGACGACGACGAGGTCGAGCAGGTCGCCGCCCAGTTCGTAGGCGGCGCGCGCGTCGTCGAGTTTCGCCAGGCAGCGATCCAGTTCGGCGAAGCGCTCGCTGCGTGGCGGATGGCCGAACAGGGCCGGCCATTCGAGCATCAGGCGCCCGAGGTGCTCCTGCACGCATTCGGTCGCGAGCGTGCGTTCCTCGGCCCACGCTTCGGCGCGGACGAGATTCGGCGCCCCGGCCGCGACGCAGGCCGCGGTCGCCGCGATGCCCTGCGCGCGCACGCACCGGTCGAAGAGCGTCGGGATAAGCGCGAGCGCTTCATCGACACTGCGGCCCACGAGCGCCGATGCGACCTGCGGCCGGGCGTTGTCCACCCGCACGCCACTGATGCGGCGGCCATCGCGGATCACGCGCAGGCGCAACTTCCCGTCGGGCCTCATGCCAGGCCTGCGCGAGCGGGCATCGCCGCGCCGATCGCGGCTAAGGGCAGCCTTCCGTGAACCATGCCTTCTCCTTGCGTCGCCCGATCCGTGACGGCGAGTGCGTTCAGGCCGGCCGCAGCTGCGCCGGAACAGGATCCGGGCGATGATAGGCGCAGACGCCCGGGCACGGAAGCCTCGTGCGCCGCCTCTCACACCTCCAGCGGATCGACGTCCAGTTGCCAGCGCAGCTCGCGCGACGTGCGTTGCGCGCGCAGCACCTCGATCCAGGCGCCGATGAAGCCCTGCAACGGCGCGCGCTCGTCGGCCTCGACCAGCAGCTGGGCGCGTTCGCGCCGCGCGAGGCGCGTGAGGCGCATCGGCACCGCATCGAACACCCGCAGGCCCGCGGGCGCCATCTCCTGCGCGAGGCGGCGCGCGTGGGCGAGGAACTGCATCGCGTCGTCGAGCATCGGCGCGTCGGCGCGCAGCATCGCCTGGAAGGTGAAGGGCGGGAAACCCGCGGCGCGGCGCTCGTCCAGCGCGCTCGCGGCGAAGGCGTCGAAGTCGTGCTTCACGAGGCAGCGGTACAGCGGATGATCGGGGTACTCGGTCTGCACCAGCACCTCGCCCGGCAGGTGCGCGCGCCCCGCCCGCCCGCCGACCTGCATCAGCTGCTGGAACAGGCGCTCGGGCGCGCGGAAGTCCGCCGCGTGCAGCGAGGCGTCGGCGCCGATCACGCCGACCAGCGTGAGCTGGGGGAAGTCGTGCCCCTTGGCCATCATCTGCGTGCCGACGAGGATGTCGGCCTCGCCGCTGGCGATCTGCGCGAGCAGGCTTTCCCACTGGCTGCGCGTGCGCGCCGAGTCGCGGTCGACGCGCAGCACGCGCGCTTCCGGGAAGAGCTCGGCGAGGCGTGCCTCGACGCGCTGCGTGCCGCGGCCGAAGGGCTGGATGTCCTGGTTGTTGCACACCGGGCAGTGGTGCGGCACTTCGGTGTCGCAGCCGCAGTGGTGGCAGCGCAGGCGGCGGTCCGCGAGATGCACGACGAGGTTGGCCGAGCAATGCGGGCATTGGCTCACCCAGCCGCAGGCGGGGCAGGACAGCACCGGCGCGTAGCCGCGGCGGTTGAGGAAGACCAGGCTCTGCTCGCCGCGCGCGAGCCGTTCGCCGATCGCGGTCTTGAGCTGCGGGCTGAGGCCCTCGTCGAGCTTCATGCGCCGTATGTCGATGCGGCGCACCGCCGGCAGCGTGCTCGCAAGCGCGCGCGCGTCGAGGCGCAGGCTGCGGTAGCGCGCGTGGCGCGCATGCTGCCAGCTCTCCAGCGAAGGCGTCGCGGAACCGAGCACCACCGGCACCTTGCGCTGGTGCGCACGCCATACCGCGACGTCGCGCGCCGAGTAGCGCACGCCTTCCTGCTGCTTGTAGGACGCGTCGTGCTCCTCGTCGACCAGGATCAGGCCAAGGCGCGGCAGCGGCGCGAACACCGACAGGCGCGTGCCCAGAACGATGTCGGCGCGGCCTTCGAGCGCCTGCACGAAGCCGCGCGAGCGCGCCCCTTCGGCGAGCGCCGAATGCAGGCTCACCACGCAGGCGGCGGGGAAGCGGTTCGCGACACGCGATTCGAGCTGCGGCGTGAGCGCGATCTCGGGCACCAGCATCAGCACCTGCTGCCCGGCGGCGAGCGCACGCTCGGCCAGACGCAGATACACCTCGGTCTTGCCGCTGCCGGTGACGCCCTGCAGCAGCCAGGGCGCGAAGCCTTCGGGCGCCGCCGAGACCGCCTCGACCGCGGCGCGCTGCTCGTCGGTGAGCTCGGGACGGTTCGCCGCCGGCATCGCCGGGTCCGCGCCGCGCACCGCGACGACCCAGCCGCGCTTCATCGCGTCGGCGAGCGCCGCGCCGGCCGGCAGCTCGCGCGCGGCGCTGCGGCGGATCACGCCGGCCGCGCGCAGCTCGCCGAGCAGGGCCAGCGCCCGGCTCGCCCGGCGTGCCTCCGCCAGCGCCGCGTGCCCTGCCTCGCTCAGGTCCACCAGGGGATCGCTCTCGCGGTCGCTCACCGCATCGGCGCGGCGCAGGCCGGGCGGCAGCGCGAGCGCCACCACTTCGCCGAGCGGCGCGTGGTAATAGCGCGCGACGAAGGCGACGAGGTCCAGCCAGTCCGCCGGCAGGGGGGCGACCTCGCGCTGGATGTGACGCACCGTCTTGAGGCGTGCGGGCTCGACCTCGGATTCCGCGACCAGCGCGACGATCAGGCCGCTCTTTTCGCCCCGTCCGAAGGGCACCCGCACGCAGCGGCCGACATCCTCATCGCATGCGTCTTGCGATGAATAATCAAAGAGTTGCGGCAGCGGGACGGGCAGCGCGACGCGGACGATGGGCATTCGGATCTGGTGCTTTTAGCGTGTTTTATTTAAAAATCAGATATTTACGGATGATTGTTAAATTCGTTGTGCGGAACGGAGAGTAAATCTTTGCCGCGAAACCCTTACGGGGCTTGTCCACAAATCCTGTGGATAACTTTGTTGATAGCGTGGGTGAAACCCGGTCAACCCGGCGCCCCATCTGCCTTTCTGTCACTTTGCCTTAACAGTAGGCAAAATTTTATTCATTAATTTTCAATCACTTATGATATTTGGTGAATAAGCCCCAATTCCATGCAGCATTTGGCTTCAAGCCAGGCCTGTTGTGCATAAGTCAAGCGGTCAACGCATCTTTTTCCGCTTGACAAGGGCGATACGGCGACCTCCGGCTGCACGCCCGCAGCGGTGCGGTGCCGTCGCGACGATTTCGCACCCTGAAAAGGGAACCCCGGCGGGGTGCGCACTGCGCGTCCCGGCCGGGGTTCAGGTACTGCCGCAGGTCGCTCAGGCGCCGGCGCGGATCTTGCGGCTGTGCTCGTGCACGGTGTCGACCAGCACGGACACCGATTCCGGCGGCGTGAATTGCGAGATACCGTGGCCGAGGTTGAAGACGTGGCCGGGGTGGTTGCCGAAGGAATCGAGCACGCGCTTCGTTTCGCGCGCGACGGCTTCGGGCGGCGCGAACAGCACGTTGGGGTCGAGGTTGCCCTGCAGCGCGACCTTGTCGCCGACGAGCTTGCGCGCGCGGCCGATGTCCATGGTCCAGTCGAGGCCCACGGCGTCGCAGCCGATATCGGCGATGCTCTCGACCCACAGGCCGCCGCCCTTGGTGAACACGATGTTGGGCACGCGCTCGCCGTCACGCTCCTTGATCAGGCCGTCGACGACGCGCTTCAGGTAGGGCAGCGAGAACTCGTGGTAGGCCGCTTCCGACAGCACGCCGCCCCAGGAGTCGAACACCATCGCGGCCTGCGCGCCGGACTCGATCTGCGCATTGAGGTAGGCGACGACGGAATCGGCCGTGACCGACAGGATGTGGTGCAGCAGGTCGGGGCGCGAGTAGGCCATCGCCTTGACCTTGCGGTAGTCGTCCGACGAGCCGCCTTCGACCATGTAGCAGGCGAGCGTCCACGGGCTGCCGGAGAAGCCGATCAGCGGCACGCTGCCATTGAGCGCGCGGCGGATCTCGGCGACTGCGTCCATCACGTACTGCAGCTCGGCGTGCGGATCGGGGATCGCGAGGTTGCGGATCTCCCACTCGTCGCGCAGCGGGCGCTCGAAGCGCGGCCCCTCGCCTTCGGCGAAGTACAGGCCCAGGCCCATCGCGTCCGGCACGGTGAGGATGTCGGAGAACAGGATCGCGGCGTCGAGGTCGTAGCGCGCGAGCGGCTGCAGCGTGACCTCGCAGGCCAGCGTCGGGCTCTTGCACAGGTTCAGGAAGCTGCCGGCGCGCTTGCGGGTCTCGCAGTACTCGGGCAGGTAGCGCCCCGCCTGACGCATCAGCCACAGCGGCGTGTAGTCGGTCGGCTGGCGCAGCAGGGCGCGCAGGAAAGTGTCGTTCTGCAGGCGGGTCACGGCTTGGTCCTCAAATCTGCCCGATGCGGGCGCAAACCGTAATTATCGCCGTTTTTCAGCCGTCATGCCGAACGCGGCGGCGGATCGGGCCATTTGCCCCGGCACTGGCACGATCAGACGCCGCAGGCTGCGCTGCGGCATCGCGCTCACCTTCCCGGGTCCGGCCGGGGCGGGCGGAACGACCGGATGATTCCGGCCCGATCCGCTCCGGCGTTTCCCTCAGTTCTTGTCGGGCATGCCGTCCCGGACGCCGGCCGTATTGTCGAGCAGGCTCTTCGTCGCGCTCTGGAGGAAGGCGTCGAGGTCTCTCTGCAGCTGCGGGTCGCTGTCGCCCGGGATGCGTTCCGCCTTCGGGTCCGCACCCAGGCGATAGCGGTACAGGCGCGGCGCGAAGCCCTTCGGCTGCACGAGGATGCGGTCGTCGCCGACGACGGCAACCGTCTGGTCGCCACCGGAGGGTTTGATCACGCCGATACCCCGGTCGCCGGCCGGCAGGTTGAGCAGGTCGCGGCCCCAGCACTGGTGACGCGCTTCGCCGCCGAGGCGGCCGATGATGGTCGGCACGATGTCGATCTGCGTACCGACCGTGTGGCGGACCGCGCCAAACTTGCCCTGGATGCCGGGCGCGATCATCAGCAGGGGCACGTTGAAGCGGAACAGGTCCATCTCGGTCAGCTGGTCGTCGCTGCCGAAGCCGTGATCGCCGACGATGACGAACAAGGTGTCCTTGAAGTAGCGCGACTTGCGCGCCTTCTCGAAGAACTGCCCGAGCGCCCAGTCGGAGTAGCGCATGGCGGTCAGGTGCTCGTCCAGCGTGCCGTGCCCCGTGACGCGCTCGACCGGGAGTTTCGCGGGCAGCGCATACGGGGTGTGGTTCGAGAGGGTCTGCAGCAGCGCGTAGAAGGGTTTGTCGCCGTAGTTCTTGTCCAGCTCGGCGACGGCGCGATCGAACATGTCCTGGTCGGACACGCCCCAGGTCGGGTCCATGTAGACCGGAGCGACGAAGTCTTCGCGCCCGATGAAAGTCGTCATGCCCTGGTTGCTGAAGAAGCCCGACTGGTTATCCCACTGGAAGTTGCCGTTGTATACGTAGAGATCGTCATAGCCGCGCGCACTGAGCAGCTGCGGCAGGCCCGAGAACTTGTGGGCGCCCTCGGGCGTGCGCATGAGGTATTCGAAGCTCGGCAGGTTGGGGAAACACGCCATGGTCGCGAACATGCCCTGGTGCGTGTGCGTTCCGTTCGAGAAGAAGCGGTCGAACAGCAGTCCTTCCTTCGCCAGCTTGTCGAAATAGGGCGTGATCCCGGCCGGGCTGCCCAGCGCGCCGACGTAATGGCCGGCGAAGCTTTCCATCAGGATCACGACGACGTTCTTCACCGGGAGCGTGCCTTCGACCGGCGGCGTGAAATCGCGGCGGATCGCGGCCTTGTCCGGCGACACGAGGCGGTCGTAGGGCGTCAGCAGCATCTCGCGCACGGCCTGCAGCGCCTCCGGGTCGGGCATGGTGGGCTTCCACGCGTTGTCGCGGTGGGAGGAGAAGCTGTTGCGGGCGGCATCGATCAGCGTAAGGGTGCCGTTGAGACCGAGCTGGTTGGCGAACATCGAATCCGTCGTGTAGGCATCGCCCCAGCGCAGAGGGGGGCCCTGGCGCAGGTTGCCGCGTGCGGCGGTGACCGCGAGGAGCAGGCAGACGACGAACACCGGGATGCGCCGCGACCAGCGCGGCGGGCTCGCGGGCCGCCCGGCGCGAGCCGCCGTCGCGGGGGCAGGTCCGCTGAACCGGTCGAGGGCGCGGAACAGCCTGTGCAGCAGCCAGGTGGCAAGCGCCCAGGCGAGCAGATAGCGGCCGACCGGAAAGCCGTGCCACAGCATGCTCGCGACCGTGCCGAGGTCTTCCTGGAAATACTGGAACACGAGGCTGTTCAGGCGCTGGTGGAACTCGCGGTAGAAGTCGAGTTCGCTAAGGCCGAGGAAAAGCGTCACGCTGGCGACCGCCGTGAGCCACAGGCGATGCAGGCCGCGCGCCGCCATGGCACGCGCGCTGAGCAGCGAAAGCAGCAGCGGCGTGCAGGCGAACACGACCACGCGCAGGTCGAAACGGACGCCGTTGTAGAAGGCTTCGAGCAGGGCCGCCGTCGAACTCGTCGCGATCAGCTCGCGGTTGTATGCGAGCAGCGCCCCCCGGAGCAGCGTGTACAGCACCAGCAGGGCCAGCGCGCAGGAAAAGGTGAAGATCAGGTGCTGCCTGATCGTGGGGGCTGTCCCACGGCAGGGAATCTGGTCGGAGGGCAGGGCGTTTGTGGCGTTCATGCAGACAGGCATCCAATCGGTGGGCGTGCGCTTGCGGATCGGGTGCGCGCGTCCGGCCCCCTCTCCGCGGCGGCTATCACGGTCGTCCGTGGCCGGCTCGCCATTGAAGTCGCCGAACTCTATCCGAGCGGGCGTGAAAAAATTGTGAGTTGCCGATCTGAAGTCCGGCGCGGCACTGAAAGCGAATCGAAAGCCCTCCTCCCTACTGTGCGCATCAAGCCGGCGCCCGCTCGCGTCGGGCTCGACGACATCCACATCCGGAGGAGACTGAAATGCTCAAGAAATCCGTACTCGCCCTCGCCGCCTGCGTGCTCGCCGGCAGCGCCTTCGCCGCTCCCGAAAAACCCGAGTGCATCGCCCCGGCCAAGCCCGGCGGCGGTTTCGACCTGACCTGCAAGCTGGTGCAGAGCGCGCTGCAGAACGGCAAATACCTCGACGCGCCGATGCGCGTCACCTACATGCCCGGCGGCATCGGCGCGGTCGCGTACAACACCGTGATTGCCAACCGCCCGGCCGAAGGCGGCACCGTCGTCGCGTTCTCGGGCGGCTCCATCCTCAACCTCGCGCTGGGCAAGTTCGGCAAATACACCGAGAAGGACGTGAAGTGGGTTGCCGCGGTCGGTGCCGACTACGGCGCGGTGATCGTGCGCGCGGACTCGCCTTACCAAAACCTCAAGGACCTGATCGAAGCGACCCGCGCGAACCCCGGCAAGATCGTCTACGGCGCGGGCGGCTCGGTCGGCAGCCAGGACTGGATGAAGTCCGCGCTGATCGCGCGCGAGGCCGGCGTCAATTACAAGAACATGCGCTACGTCGCCTTCGAAGGCGGCGGCGAGGCGATGACCGCGCTGATGGGCGGGCACGTCCAGGCCTACACCGGCGACGCGTCCGAAGTCGCCGCGCACCTCAAGGGCGGTCGCGTGCGCGTGCTCGCGGTGCTGTCGCCCGAGCGCCTGCCGGGCGAGCTGACCGCGATCCCGACCGCGATCGAGCAGGGCTACAAGGTCGAGTGGACGATCGCGCGCGGTTACTACGTCGGGCCCAAGGTGTCGGACGCCGATTACCGCTGGTGGCTCGGGTCCTTCGACAAGATGCTGGGATCGCCCGAGTTCGACAAGCTGCGTGCCGAGCGCGGGCTGTTCCCGTTCAACCTGACGGGCGACAAGCTCGCCGACTACGTCGGCAAGGAAGTGAAGCGCTACACGCTGCTGGCGCAGGAATTCGGCCTCGCCGGCCAGTAATCCACGCCATTGACCCGGCATCTGAAAACCGTTCGGGCGAACCGATGTATTCGCTTGCCGCTTTGACAACACCCGCGCCCGTCCTTCGCTGCGCGGGCGCCTTCTGGAGTTCGCCATGAGCGAAAGAATCTTTGGCGGCGTGCTGCTGCTCATGAGCCTGGCCGGCATCTGGATCGGCTGGGATCTGCGGCCGCCGGTGTCCTACGAACCGGTCGGCCCGCGCGCCTTCCCGCTGCTGGTGCTGGCCCTGCTGGGCGTGTGCGCCGTGATGCTGATGCGGGAAAAGACAAGCGACACCGTGTGGGCCCCGCCCCCCGTGCTGCGCCGCATCGGCGCGCTGTTCCTCATCGTGCTCGCATACGCGCTGCTGTTCGACAAGCTCGGCTTCATCGTCGCGACCGCGCTGATGACGATCCCGGTCGCGCGCTTCTTCGGCGGCAGCTGGAAGCAGAGCGTCGCCGGCGGCCTCGGGCTGGGCGTCGGCATGTTCATCTTCTTCGACCGCCTGCTCGACGTCGCGCTGCCGACCGGGCTGTGGCTCAACGGCATTCTGGGGTAAGTCATGGAAACCTTGTCACTGCTGATGCAGGGCTTCGCCGTCGCCGGCACGCCCGAGAACCTGATGATCGCGCTGGTGGGCTGCTTCCTCGGCACCATCGTCGGCCTGCTGCCGGGCCTGGGGCCGATCAACGGCGTCGCGATCCTGCTGCCGATCGCCTTCGCGATGAAGCTCCCGCCCGAGTCGGCGCTGATCCTGCTGTGCGCGGTGTATGCCGGCTGCGAGTACGGCGGGCGCATCTCCGCGATCCTGATCAACGTACCCGGCGACGCGGGCGCGGTGATGACGACGCTGGACGGCTATCCGATGGCGAAGAAGGGCCTCGCGGGGCCCGCGCTGTCGATGTCGGCACTGGCGTCCTTCATCGGCGCGCTGGTCGCGACCATCGGCATCGTCGCCTTCGCACCCTTGCTCGCCGAATGGGCGATCGCCTTCGGCCCGGCCGAATACTTCGTGCTGATGGTGCTCGCGCTGTGCTGCCTCGGTGGCCTGGTCGGCGACTCGCTGCCCAAGGCGCTCACGGCCTGCCTGATCGGCCTGTTCCTGTCGACGGTCGGCATCGACTCGAACAGCGGCATCTATCGCTACACTTTCGACCTGCTGCACCTGCAGGACGGCATCCCCTTCATCGTCATCGTCATCGGCCTGTTCGCGGTCAGCGAGCTGATGCTGATGCTGCAGAACGCGCACGCCGCGGGCGAGCCGATCAGCGTCACCGGCCGCCTGATGTTCAACACCCAGGAGTTCATGCTCGCGAAGTGGACGATGCTGCGCTCGGCCTTGTCCGGCTTCTTCATCGGCGTGCTGCCGGGCGCGGGCGCGACCATCGCGTCGGCGATGTGCTACGCCGCCGAGCGCCGCATGGCGGGCAAGGACCACCAGTTCGGCCAGGGCGACATCCGCGGCGTCGCGGCGCCGGAGGCGGCCAACAATGCGTCGGCCAACGGTTCGCTGGTGCCGATGCTGACGCTGGGCGTGCCGGGCTCGGGCACCACCGCGGTGATGATAGGCGCGCTGACGCTGTACAACATCACTCCAGGCCCGACGCTGTTCCAGGACCAGCCGGTGATCGTGTGGGGCCTGATCGCTTCGCTCTTCATCGCCAACGTGATGCTGCTGGTGATGAACATCCCGCTGATCCGCGTGTTCGTGAAGTTCCTGTCGATCCCGAACTGGCTGCTGGTGCCGGGAGTGGCGGCGATCTCGCTGGTGGGCGTGTATGCGGTGCATGGCACGACCTTCGACCTGATCCTCGGCACGCTGATCGGCGGCCTCGGTTACCTGCTGCGCGTGATGAACTTCCCGATCGCGCCCTTCATCCTCGGCTTCGTGCTGGGCGACATGATGGAGCAGAACCTGCGCCGCGCGCTGTCGATCAGCGACGGCGACCCGTCCATCCTGTTCGCCAGCCCGATCGCGATCGGGTTGTGGGTGGCGGCGGCGGCGATGCTCATCGGTCCGCGCGTGATGAAGGCGATCGACGCGCGGCGCGTGCCGCAGGAAGCGGTCGCGCATTGAGACGGCGCGCGTGGCGGCTTCGCCATTCGTAGGGCGGGAGGAGCGCAGCGCAGCCCGCCACGCAGCCGTGTCGCCACGCTCCACCCGCGGATGGCGGGATACGCCTCCGGCTCCTCCCGCCCTACGGGTTTGCGCCCTCCGCCGGGAACTCCACCTCCACCAGCAAGCCCCGCTCCCCGGCCGCGTCCGCGAGCCTCACCTCCCCGCCGTGCGCGAGCGCGATCTCGCGCACGATCGCGAGCCCCAGGCCGCTGCCGTCCGGCCCGCCCTGGCCGAGGATGCGGTAGAAGCGGAGGAAGACCTTCTCGCGCTCCTCGGGCGGAATGCCCGGCCCCTCGTCGCTGACCGCGAGGATCACGCTGCCCGCACCGGCGCCGGTGGCGACGACAACCTGGGTGTCCGGCGGACTGTAGCGGATCGCGTTATCGACGAGGTTGGCGACCAGCTCGCGCAGCATCGCGCCGTTGCCGGTCATGGTCGCGGGGCCGCTACCCTCGAACGCAAGCTCGATGCGCTTCTTCAAGGCCACCGGCACGAGCTCCAGCGCAACCTCGCGCGCGATGTCGGTGAGGTCCACCGCCTCCTGCTCCTGGATCAGCCCGTTCGCCGGCTCGGCGCGCGACAGCGCCAGCATCTGGTCGGCCATGCGCCGCGTGCTGCGTATCGTCGTCAGCAGGCTCTGGAAGATGCGCCGCATCTCGCCCGGATCGCCCTGGCGCGCGCCGAACTCGGCCTGGGTGCTGAGCACCGCGAGCGGCGTGCGGATCTGGTGCGCGGCGTCGGCGAGGAAGCGGCGGCGCGCGGCGAGCATCGCGGAGAGGCGTTCCATGTGGTGGTTGATCGCGCCGATCAGCGGCTGCACTTCGCTCGGCACGTTGCCCGTGGGCACGGGCGTGAGGTCGTCCTCGGCGCGCCGCTGCACCGCGTCGCGCAGCTCGACCAGCGGGCGGAAGGCCGTGCCCAGCGCCAGCACCAGCATCAGCGCGCCCAGCCCGACCAGCAGCAGCTGGCGGCGCAGGCTGTCGAAGAAGAGCTCGCGCGCGAGCGCGACGCGCGACTCGGCGGTCTCGGCGAACACGATGGTCACCGCGTCGCCGCCGGCGAGCGCCGGGTCGTACAGGCGCTTCTTCATCGCGCCGATGCGCACGTCCTCGCCGCGGTATTCGAGTTCGCCCAGCACCAGCGTGCCGTCCTCGGGCGGCATGCGCGGCGGGCGCAGGTCGTCGTAGCCGGTCACGAGCCGCCCGTCGGGCGCGACCACCGCGTAGAAGACGCGCTCCTGCACGCCGGCCTCGAACACCTCGAAGGCCGAATAGGGGACGTCGACGGTGATCTCGCCTTCCAGCGAATGCACCTGCTCCGCGATCGCGCGGATCGAGGCCGTGAGCGAGCGGTCGTAGGCGCGATTGACGGCCTGGCGCGCGCCCAGGTAGGACAGCACGGCGTTGATCGCGAGCAGGATCAGCAGCGTCGGCAGCAGCCAGCGCGCGACGCGCCCGCGCAGGCTCAGCGACGGGCGCATGGATCCTCACCGGCCGCCTCGCCGATCAGATAGCCCAGCCCGCGCAGCGTCGTGACGGCCGCGCCCGAGCCTTCGAGCTTCTTCCGCAGGCGATGCACATAGATCTCGATTGCCTCGGGGCGCGCCTCCTCGTCGAAGCTGAACACCTTCTCGAACAGCACCTCGCGCGCGAGCGGGCGGCCCTGGCGCGCGATCAGCGCTTCGAGCACCGCGAGCTCGCGCGGCGTGAGCGCCAGCGGCTTCCCTTCGACGGTCGCCAGACGCGAGCCGAGGTCGAACTCCAGCCGGCCTATCCGCACCGTCGGCACGAGGTTGCCCGCGCGGCGCAACAGCGCCTTGATGCGCGCTTCGAGCTCGGTGAGTTCGAAAGGCTTGGGCAGATAGTCGTCGGCGCCGAGGTTGAGGCCCTTCACGCGGTCCTCGGTCGCGCCGCGCGCGGTCAGGATGATGACCGGGGTCGTGCGCGTCGCATCGCGCCCGCGCAGGCGCCGCAGCACCTCCAGCCCGTCCAGCCCGGGCAGGGACAGGTCGAGCACGACGAGGTCGTAGGGCTGGGTGAGCAGCGCGTGGTCGGCATGGTCGCCGCGCCGCATCACGTCGACCGCGTAGCCCGCCTGCACCAACGCCTTGGAAACCCATTCCGCGAGTTCGGTATGATCCTCTACGAGCAGCAGGCGCATCGGCTGAAAGTGAATCGAAAGCTGTTGGACGGATCATCGTGCCGCAAATGCGAGCGCCGCGCAAAACCGCCGTGCACCACTGCAATCCGCCGCAAGGAACCGAATTGAGCCCCTTCCTGCCCCGTCTGCTCCGCACCGCCGCGCTCGCCTGCGCCTGCGTGCTGCCGGCCGCGGGCGCGCACGCCGAGCGCGACGGGACGCTTTACACAGCGGCCGTGCGCGAGGGCCGCGTGATCGTCCATGCCGCGACCGACGAGCGCATCGCCCTGCCTCTGATCCGCGCCTTCGAGCAGCGCTACCCGGGCGTGCGCGTGGAATACGAGGACCTCAACAGCGGCGAGCTGTCGCGGCGCTTCCTCGACGAGACCGCGCGCGGCGCCGCGGCCGACGTGCTGTGGAGCTCGGCGGTGGACCTGCAGATCAAGCTGGTCAACGACGGCTACGCCCAGCCCTACCGCTCGACCGAGACCGCCGCACTGCCGGAGTGGGCGGTGTGGAAGAACGAGGCCTTCGGCACCACCTTCGAACCCGTCGCGATCGCCTACAACCGCAAGCTGCTCACCCCCGCCGAGATGCCCGCGACGCACGCCGGCCTGCTGCGCGTGCTCGCCCAGCAGCCCGAACGCTTCCGCGGCAAGCTCGCGACCTACGAACCCTCGACGTCCGGCCTCGGCTTCATGCTGCACACGCAGGACGTGATCGCGAATCCGGTCGTGTTCTGGAAGCTCGCCGAGGCCTTCGGCCGCACCGGCACCGCGACGCTCGCATCGACGACCGAAATGCTGGACCGCATCGCCTCCGGCGAAGCGCTGATCGGCTACAACGTGCTCGGCTCCTACGCGCTGCTGCGCGCGCACCAGGACCCCGCGATCGGCGTCGTGCTGCCGCGCGACTACACGCTGGTGCTCAGCCGCGTCGCCTTCATCGCGCGCGGCGCGCGTCATCCGAACGCCGCGCGGCTATGGCTGGACTACGTGCTGTCGCGCGAGGGCCAGCAGCTGCTGGCGCAGAACCCCGGCTTCTTCTCGGTGCGTGACGACGTGCCCGACGATGCCGCCGCCACCGAGCTGCGCCGCCAGCTCGGTGGCGCCTTCCGCCCGATTCCGATCGGCCCCGGCCTGATGACCTATCTCGACCAGGTCAAGCGGCGCGACTTCCTGCGCAAATGGCATCACACGCTCTTCCCCGCCCCCTGATCCGCGGCTGGCCGCGTGAGGCCGCACCCGCTTTCAGCGCCGTGCTCAACCCAAATTGCACAACTTGACGCACACAACTACGAAAAACCCCCGGCACCGCGAACCGCAGCGCCGGGGGCAAGCTCGCGCGCATCACGCGCGAAGAGGAAAGGATCTGCCGGATCAGAACCTGTGCCGGATACCCGCCATCACGACGCGCGGGTCGTCGCCGGCGGCCGGCGTGAGGTTGCCGAGCGCGTAGTTGGCGTTGTCCTTGTTGGTGAGCTGCGAGTACGCTGCGTAGAGCGTCGTGCGCTTCGACAGGTCGTGCATGTAATACGCCGACCAGCCGTGCGCGTCCTCGGCCGCGACGTCATTGCTTTCGTCGCGCTTGGCGTAGCTCAAGGCCACGGTATCCGTGCCGGTCACGCGGATCTCGGCGCCGATGTCGAAGGTGCGCGCCTTGCCGCTGCCGACCGAGCCGCTTTCCTTGTCCTGCGTGTAGGCGAGGTAGGGCTTCACGAAGCCGAAGTCGTAGGCGAGGCCGCCGCCGCTGGTGCGCACGCGGCCTCCGGTGGCGTTGCGATACACGCTCTGCGTGACGAGCGAAGCCGCCAGCGCGCCGTTCTTGTACAGCGCCGTGATGCCGTGGCCGTTGCCTTCCTTCATCGCATCGCCGTTGCCGCGCTTCTCGCCCAGCCAGTAGCCGAGGTCGAACTCCAGACCGGAGAAGCTCGGCGAGCGGTACTTGACCATGTTGTCGAAGCGCGTCTCGTAGGCCGGCTTGATGCCGCCCGTCTTGCGCACGAGCAGGCCCGGGCTGCGGTCGGCCGCGCCGGTGGCATCGAAGGGGTCGATCGCGACGAAGGCCGGCGAGTACTGGCGGCCCAGCGTGAGGCGGCCCCAGGTCGCGCTCTCGAGGCCGACGAAGGACTGGCGCCCGAACAGCCGCCCGCCCTGCTCGGCCGTGCCGGTCGAGGGATCGAAGCCGCTTTCGATCGTGAAGATCGCATTCAGGTCGCCGCCCAGCGCCTCGCTGCCCTTGAAGCCGAGGCGCGAGCCGTTGAGCTCGCCGTGATCGACGCCGACGCGCTCCTCGTCGCCTGCCCACTCGCGCGCGAGGTTGAGGTCCAGCAGACCGTAGATCGTGACGTTCGACGCGCTCTGCGCCTGTGCTGCGAACGGGACGGCGACGAGCGCCGCGATGGCCGCAGCGATGATTTTCTTGTGCATTGTGCTCCTCCGGTGAGTCTGACAATCCGATCCTCGGCCGCGCCCTTGCGGCCGGGTGGAGGCATTCAACACAAAATCGCTTTCAGTCTGCTTTCTGTGCGTCGCCCCGAAAGCGCCCGCGGCTCAGCGCCGCCAGAACACCGGCGTCATCACCACCAATAAGGTGAAGATCTCGAGACGGCCCAGGATCATCGTGAAACTCAGCACCCAGGTCTGGAAATCGGTCAGCCCCTGGTAGGTCGACGCCGGGCCGACCGCGCCGAGGCCGGGGCCCGTGTTATTGAGGCAGGCGACGACGCCGGAGAAGGCCGTGATGAGATCCAGCCCGGTCGCCGTGAGCAGCAGCGTCAGCGACACGATCGTCACCATGTACATGAAGCTGAAGCCCAGCACCGCGTGCAGGATGTCGTCCGACACCGGCTGGTTGCGGATGCGCACCGGATGCACCGCGTGCGGGTGCAGCGAACGCACGATCTCGCGGAACACCTGCTTGTACAGGATCATCGCGCGCATCATCTTGATGCCGCCACCGGCCGAACCGGAGCACGCGATGAAGCTGCCGAGGAACAGCACCCAGAGCTGCGCGAACATGGGCCACAGGGTGTAGTCGTAGGTCGCCAGCCCGAGCGAGGTCGAGATCGACACGACGTGGAAGGCGACGTAGCGCAGCGTGCTGAGGAAATCCGCATGCACGTCGAAGCGGACGAGGTAGGCGGTGAGGACGATGGTGCTCAGCGCAAGCGTCGCGAAGTAGAACGGCAGCTCGGGGTCGGCGAGGTAGGGCTTGAGGCTGCGGCGCGCCAACGCGAGGTAGTGGGTTGCGAAGTTCAGGCCGGACAGCAGCGCGAACACGATCACGATCATATCCACCGACACGCTGTCGAAGTGCCCCAGCGACGCATCCTTGCTCGAAAAGCCGCCCAGCCCGACGACGCTGAAGGTGTGGATGATCGCGTCCCAGCCGTCCAGCCCGGCGAGCCACAGGCTCACGGCGCACGCCACCGTGAGCAGGCAGTAGGTCAGCCACAGGCCCTTCGCGGTCTCGGCGATGCGCGGCGTCAGGCTCTGCTCCTTCATCGGCGTCGGCACCTCGACCTTCATCAGCTGCCGGCCGCCGATGCCCAGCAGCGGCAGGATCGCGACCACCAGCACGATGACGCCCATGCCGCCGATCCAGTGCATGAAGGTGCGCCACAGGTTGATCGAGATCGGCAGGTGCTCCAGCCCGACGAGCACCGTGCCGCCCGTCGCCGTCAGCCCCGACGCCGCCTCGAAATACGCGTCGGTCACCGACAGGTCGGGGATGAAGTCGAGCAGCGGCAGCGCACCGAACACCGGCATCACCACCCAGGTCAGCGCCACCAGCAGGAAGCCGTCGCGCGTGTGCAGGTCGCGGGTGCGGCCGCGCGTCGGCAGCCACATCAGCAGTCCGGCGGCAAGGGTGATCAGCACGGCCTGGTCGAAGGCAAGCACCGCGCCGTCGTCGATGGACCACGACACGGCGAGCGGGAACAACATCAGCATCGCGAACAGCATCACGATCATGCCCAGCGCGTTGAGCACCGGGTGGGCGCCGCGCCGCATCATAGGAAGCCGAATCCGACCTGGAACAGCTTCTCAACCTGACGCACGAGCTTCTTGTGCGTGCAGAACACGATCACATGGTCGCCGCTCTCGACGACCGTATCGTGGTGCGGCATCACGACCACGCGGCGCGTCACCTTGCCGTCCGTGCGCTTCTCGTCGCGCACGATCGCACCGATGGTCGCCCCCGTGGGCAGCGGAATGTCCTCGATCGCCCTGCCGACGACCTTGGACGCCTTGCGGTCGCCGTGCGCGATGATCTCCAGCGCCTCGGCCGCGCCGCGGCGCAGGCTGTGCACCGCCACCACGTCGCCCTGGCGCACGTGCTGCAGCAGCGAGCCGATCGAAGTCTGGGCCGGCGAGATCGCGATGTCGATCGGCCCCCCCTGCACCAGGTCGACGTAGCTGCGGCGGTTGATCAGGGCCAGCGTCCGATGCGCCCCCATGCGCTTGGCGAGCGACGCGGACATGATGTTGTCCTCGTCGTCGTTGGTCAGCGCAAGGAACATGTCGGCCTCGTCGATACCCTCGTTCTCGAGCAGCTTCTCGTCCGTCGAATCGCCACGCAGCACCAGCGCGCGATGCAACTGGCTCGCGAGCACATCCGCGCGGCGGCGATCCAGCTCTATGACTTTGACATTGTGATCGTCCTCGATGCCGCGCGCCAGCCGCAGGCCGATGTTGCCGCCGCCGGCGATGATGATGCGCCGGATCGCCCGGTCCTCGCGCCGGATCTCGCGCATCACCTGGCGGATATGCACCGTCGAGGCAAGGCAGAACACCTCGTCGCCGGGCAGGATCATCGTGTCGCCCTCGGGGATGATCGCCTCGCCGTCGCCGCGGTAGATCGCCGCGATGCGCACCTCGACGTTGGGCATGTGGTAGCGCAGCGCCTTCAGCGGGTGCCCCACCAGCGGCCCACCCTCGAAGGCGCGCACGCAGATCAGGCTCAGCACCCCGCCGGCGAACTCCATCACCTGCAGCGCCTCGGGGAAGGCGATCAGGCGCTTGATGTAGTCCGTGACGATCTGCTCCGGGCAGATCGAGAAATCGACCGCGAAGTTGTTGTCATCGAGCAGTTCGGGATGATCGACGAAATCGCTCGAACGCAGGCGTGCGACGCGCGTGGGCAGGTTGAACAGCGTCTTCGCGACGCGACAGGCGCACAGGTTGGTCTGGTCGGACTGCGTCACCGCGATCAGCAGGTCGGCGTCGTCCGCCCCCGCCTCGCGCAACACCGTCGGCGACGCGGCGTTGCCGCACACGGTGCGCAACTCCAGGCGGTCACGCAGCGGTTCAAGGTGTTCCGCGTTGCTGTCGATCAGCGTGATGTCGTTGGCCTCGGACACGAGGTTCTCCGCCACCGACGCACCGACCTGGCCCGCCCCGAGGATGATGATCTTCACCTGACAGACGCCCCGTACATTAAGGATGCCTGATTCTACGCGAGCTGCCGGCCCCCGCAGCGGGACTGTTGCGCGGCCGCCTCAGTTGCCCTCTGTCGCCCTCAGGTTTCCTCGGTGCGCCGGCTGCCGTGCAGGCCCAGCTGCTTGAGCTTGCGGTACAGGTGCGTGCGCTCGAGGCCGCTCTTCTCCGCCAGCCGCGTCATGTTGCTGCCTTCGAGGCGCAGGTGATGCTCGAAGTACAGGCGCTCGAAGGCCTCGCGCGCCTCGCGCAGCGGCTGGTCGAGCGATACCGCGACCGCCCCCTCCGATGCGGGGATCAGCAGCCTGCGCACGTCGGTCAGCGCGATCTCCTCGTCCAGCGTCCCCAGTGCGAGCGACTTCACCGCCGCACGCAGTTCCGCGTAGCCGCCCGGCCAGGGCTGGGCGCGCAGGGCGTTCAGGGCCGCCGTCGAGAAGTGACGGCGCGGCACCTCGCCGGCCTCCACGAGATGCAGCAGGAGCTGCGCGGCGATTTCCGGCAGATCGTCGCGCACGTCCGCGAGCGAAGGCGGCGCGAGGCTCACCTCGAACAGGCGGACCGCGAGCGACTCCTCCCAGCCTTCGCGCACCAGCGACTCCAGCGTGTGGTCGGTCGCGACGGCGAGGCGCAGGTCGTAGCGCTCCAACCGCTCCAGTGCAAACGCGAGGTTCTTCTGCTGCGTGCGCGACAGGCGCGCGAGCTCGGCGACGAACAGCACCCCACCCTGGCAGGCCTGCAGCTGGTTCACGTCCAGCGGCGCCGACACGGCGGCGAGATCCAGCCACGGAGACGCCTTCGGCTGCACGCTGCGTGCGGCCAGCTCCGCGATGCTGCCCTGGCCCACGCGCAGCAACAGCACGCGCGAATTCACCACCACCTGCTGCACCAGGCGCTGCAGCTCGCGCAGCGGCGCCGAGCGCGTGAAGGCCGCGAGCGTCAGCGGTGCAGGCGCGCCGGGCGCGGCCGGGCGCTGCAAGCCACGCTTGACCGCCGACAGCAGCTTCTGCAGGCCGATCGGCTTCTCCAGATAGTCGATCGCGCCTATGCGCGTCGCCTCGACCGCAGTGTCTATCGTGCCGTGTCCCGACATCATCACGACCGGCATGTTGAGCTGGCCGTTGGCCGACCATTCCTTCAGCAGCGTGATGCCATCGGTATCGGGCATCCAGATATCCAGCAGCACGAGGTCGGGACGCCGCGCATTGCGCAACGCACGCGCCGCGGCGGCGTTCTCCGCCAGCGCCACGTCGTGGCCTTCGTCGCGCAGGATCTCCGAGAGCAGTTCGCGGATACCGACTTCGTCGTCAACGATAAGTATGTTTGCCATCTGTCACTAATCACATTTCCGCGGAAGCGAGGCGCAGGCGGATGCGCACGTCGGCCCCGCCGGTTTCGCCGTTGAGCAGGCGGACCTCGCCCCCATGTTCGTCGATGATCTTCTTGACCATCGCCAGACCCAGGCCCGTACCGCGGCTCTTGGTCGTGAAATACGGTTCGAACGCGCGCGTCAGCACCTGCGCGGGAAAGCCCGGACCGTTGTCGCGCAACTGCAGCGCCACGCGATCGCCGTCGAGGCGCGTCGTCAGCGTGACCACGCCGTCTTCCTGGCCTGCGAGCGCGTCCTCCGCATTCTGCAGCAGATTGTGGATCACCTGCCGGACCTGGCTCGCGTCGCCCGCCACCGGCGGCAGGTTGCGCCCCAGCTCGGCGCGGATCAACACCGGCGAGCTCTCGTACAGGTTGAGCACCTCTCCGACGAGCGCATTGAGATCGAGGCGACCGAGCACCGGACTGGGGAGCTTCGCATAATCCCGGAAATCGTTCACCATGTTTTTCATCGCCTCGACCTGGTTCACGATCGTGCGCGTCCCCCGTTCGAGCACCTCGCGCCCCTCGTCGTCGAGCCGGTCCGCGAGCTTGTACGCGAGCCGTTCGGCCGAAAGCTGGATCGGCGTGAGGGGATTCTTGATCTCGTGCGCCAGCCGGCGCGCCACTTCCGCCCATGCCGCGGTGCGCTGTGCGGCGATCAGGCGTGAAATGTCGTCGAACACCACCACCAGGCCCCCGCCCGAGACCTGCGGCAGGCGCGCCCCGTGGATCAGCAGGGCCTGCGTCGCCCCCTGGTGCGACACCAGCTCCAGCTCCTCGTGCCAGTCGCCGGCGTTGTCGGCGAAGCCCCTCACCAGCGCGTCGCGAAAGCCATGATGCTTGGGCCACTGCGCCAGCGTGAGTTCCTCGTAGCCTTCCAGCTCGTCCTGCAGGATCGCCATCGCACCGGCGTTGGCCGCCCGCAGCGTGCCGTCGGCGGCGAAGGCCAGCACCCCCGTCGACAAGTTCGCCAGCACGCTCTCGAGATAGGCGCGCGACGATTCGACTGCGGCGCGGTTGCGCTCCGCGAGGTCGCGCGCCTCCACCAGCTGGCGCGTCATGCGGTTGAAGGACTGCGTCAGCACGCCCAGCTCGTCGCGTGCCGGCAGCGCCTGGCGCGGACTGAAGTCACCCTGCGCGACCGCTTGCGTGCCTTCCGCGAGGATCATCAGCGGTGCCACCAGGCGCCGCGACAGCACGAAGGCCACCGCGACTGCCGCGAGCAGCGCGACCAGCAGGGTCAGCGTCAGGGTCAGCGTGTAGATGCGGTTCAACCCGGCGCGGCCGAGCGTCAGCTGCTGGTACTCGCGGTAGGCTTCCTGCACCGCCTCCGCGTTGCGCACGAAGGACTCCGGCACCGCCTGCATGAGCTGCAGGTAATGCGTGTCCATGTTGAGCGTGCGCGACGGGATGGGCACCACGACGCGTATCGTCAGCCCTTCGCCCGCACGGCTGTCGATGACATGGTAGCGCTGCGTCTGACGGGCCTCGCGCAGCTGCGCCGAGCTGGGCAGTTCCGGAATGAAGCCGCCCAGGCCGTCGGAGACAGTCGCCACGACCTGGCCCGAAGGACCGATCAGGGTCGCACTGGCGACGCCGGCCTGCTCGCGCAGGCGGTTCAGCAGGGTCGGCGGCACCGGTTCGACGCCCTCGAGGTCGAGCGCCATTTCGCGTGCCTTGTCGCTCACCTGGCTCACGAGGTAGTCGAGCGCATTCTGCCCCAGCGCGATGCCGCCTTCGAGCGCCGAATCGACGCGTACGTCGAACCACGACTCGATGCTGCGGACCACGAACTGCAGTGACACAGCATACACGACGACGCCCGGAACCAGCGCCATCAGCGCGAACATCAGCATCAGGCGGTACTTCAGGCGCGAGCCGAACTGACGTGTGCGGTACTCGCGCCACAGGCGGCGCAACTGAAAGGCGACCAGCCCCAGCAGCGCGACGACGATCGCGCCGTTGATCGCGAGCAGATAGGGATAACTCGCCGCGAAGAGATCCGTATTCGAGGTCGCCGACGCGAGCAGGAAGAGCGAAATGCCGGCGATGGCCGCGACGACGACTAGGAGCGCGCGCTTCATGGATTGACGCCTGCGAGGAAGGTCCAGCGCTGCCAGTCGGTGGCGAGGTTCCAGTCGCGGCTGCCGATCGCCGTCACCTGGAAGGGCTTGGGCAACAGGCTGGTGTCGAGCTGGAAGCGCAGCGCGGCCCGATACGTGGTCCCCGCCTTCAGGTCGGCAGCCGGCACGATCAGCCAGTTGCGGATGCGCTGCATCGTGCGCACCGCCGCCTCCAGGGTCTCGAAACTCTGGTGGAAGTTTCCGACCGACAAGCGGTAGCTGCGCGCGATCGCGTTGTAGGTGAGGCGAAAATTCAACGCGCGCTCGACGACGACCTCGTCGAGCCAGTACCAGCGATCGCGTTCGACGACGAACTGCGCGCTGAAATACAGCGACACGCCGCGATTGACGGCCTCCACGAGACGCGGATTGAGTTCGAGGTCGATGTCGGCATTCACCACGTAGCCCTCATCGCCCGCCACGATCTCGGCGTGCTCGATGCGGCCGTCGGCCAGCGCCGCGAGGGGCACCAGCAGGCACAGCGCGATGGCAGCCAGTGCGCGCTTCACGCGCTCAGGCACGCTTGGCGAGCAGCGCATAGTAGAACCCGTCATGGTCCGCGTCGGGCAGGAGCTGGCACTCGGCCCGGCCGTCGATATCCACCCGCAGCGCATCGGCGTGGCGCGCGCAGAAACGCTCCATCTGGCGCGTGTTCTCCTCGTCGAAGACCGAGCAGGTCACGTACAGCAAGCGCCCGCCCGGCGCCAGCGTCGGCCACAGCGCATCGAGGATCTCCGCCTGCTGCGCGGCAAAGCGCGCGATGTCGTCGGCGCGACGCAGCCACTTGATGTCCGGATGGCGGCGCGCGACGCCCGAAGCCGAGCACGGCACGTCGGCGAGGATGCGGTCGAACGGCCGTCCGTCCCACCATTTCGCGCGCTCGCGGCAATCCGCGGTGCGCACCTCGCCGGTCAGGCCAAGACGCGCGAAATTGTCGGCGATGCGACGGGTTCGAACCGGATCCAGTTCGAGCGACACCAGCTCGACCGCTGCCGTCTCCAGGATGTGCGCGGACTTTCCGCCGGGCGCGGCGCAGGCATCCAGCACGCGCTGACCGGGCGCCAGATCCAGCCAACGCGCCGCCCACTGCGCCCCGCCGTCCTGCACCGACACGCGGCCTTCGGCGAAGCCCGGCAGCGCCGCCACGGCGACCGGCCGGTCCAGCACCAGCGCATCGTTCGGCAGGCGCCGGTGGCCCAACCCGGCCGCCTCCAGCTCGCTCATGTACGCATCCACGCCGCCACGCAGACGATTGACGCGCAGACCCATCGGCGGCCGTTCGTTGCCGGCGGCGAGCGCCGCCTCCCAGTCCTGCGGGAAGGACGCACGCAGGCGCTCTACCCACCACGACGGGTGACGGTAATACGCCGCCTGGTCTGCAAGCAGCTCCGCATCGAGTTCGGCCGCGTTGCGCTGGCGGTTGCGCAGCACCCCGTTCACGACCCCCTTGAGCGGCGCCATCAGCGCCGCTGCGGCCTCGACCGCCTGGTTCACGACGGTATGCGCCTGCTCCGGGCGCGTCTCCAGACGATGCAACGCGACCAGCAGCAAGGCGTGGATCGCTTCGGGCAAGGGCTTGTGCAGCAGGTGACGCAGCACCGCATCGCCACGCCCGTAGTCGCGCAGCGTCCCCCACGCCAGATCGCGCACGGCGCCGCGCGTCGCGTCCGGCCATCCGGGGTGCTGCGCCAGCATCCCCTCGAATGCGTCGGTCAGGTTCGCGCCGCCCAGCACCGCCTCGACGAGGGCCCCGGCGCAGCTGAAGCTGAACGCGAGGCTGTCGGCCGGCAGCGCATCGGCACGTCGTTCGGGTCGCGGAGATCGTGTCGGTCTGTGATTCGTCAAAACTTGGCTCTCGCTCGCGGAAAGGCTCATTCGAGCAGGTCGCGCAGAAAATTCGGCTGGGCGAACTGCCCGGCGTGGATATCGCCATTGTAATACCTGAGGCCCGCGATGCCCCTGTGCAGGAGCTCCGCGTCGATCGCGGAGGCTGTGCACACCGCCGGATCGATACGATCCGACGCGCACGCGAGTCCCCACAGACTGCCGTACAACGGTATGAACATGAAATACGGCCGCACGATCGCGAAGACCTTGCGCAGCCGATGCACCAGCGCACGTACCTGCTCCCCCTGCCGCCACGGCGAACCCAGATGCAGGGTCAACGCCCCCTCGCCGCGCAGCAGCGCACGACAATCCGAGAGAAAAGGTTCGCGGTACAGCGCCGCCGCCGGTCCCTCATCCTGCCCCTCCCCCGGCTCGGTGAGATCGAGCACGATCAGGTCGAAGACCTCGCCGGCCGCGACCGCGCGACGCACGTACTCCCCGCCGTCGCCGATGTGCAGCGTCGTCCGCGGATCGTCGAGCGCCCCCTGGTGGATCGCACCCAGATGACGGCGCACCAACTCGACGACCTTTTCGTCGAGCTCCACGACCACCACGCGCTCGATGTCGGGATGCCGGAGCAGCTCCCGCGCCGAACCGCCGTCGCCGCCCCCCACGACCAGCGCACGGCGTGGCGCCGGATGGCACAGCGCGGGCACATGCACGAGATTCTCGTGGTACACGAACTCGTCGCGCTCGGCGCTCATCAGGCTGCCGTCCAGACGGAACAGCTTGCCGAAGGTCGGCGTGTCCCACACCTCGTAGCGCTGAAAGGGCGACACGCCCGTTTCGAGGAGACGCGCCCCACGACAAAAGAAGCCAAAATCCGCGTCGAGCTCCTCGACCAGCGTATCCGCCCCGGGTGCAGGTTGTGCCGCCGCCTCGTCCTCGCTCATCGTCTCCCCCTGCGACACTGTTTCACGTGGAACAGCCATACCTCAGTGCAGGCGCAGCAGGAGGTCGTACCCCATCTTCCCGATCAACACGCACAGCACGCCGAGAAACATCTTGCGCACGAAGCCGGCCCCGTGCCGGATCGCCAGCCGCGACCCAAGCAATGCGCCGGAGAGGTTGCACAAGGCCATCACCCCCGCCACCTTCCACAACAACTCGACCGACAGCGCGAAGAACGCGATCGCGGCAACGTTGGTCGCGACATTCAGAATCTTCGCGCTCACCGATGCACGCAGGAAGTCCATGCCGAGAAATCGGACAAACAAGAAGATCAGAAAGCTCCCCGTTCCGGGACCGAAGAAGCCGTCATAGAAGCCGATCACCGCGCCGATCGCCAGCGCCAGCATGACCGGCCTGCGCCCGTCGGGCAACTGGTCGCCGCCCGTGCCGAAGTCCTTGCGGCGAAAAGTGTAGATCGCCACGATGATCAGCAGCCCGAGCACCAGCGGGCGCAGCAGCTCGGGCGACAGGTAGGCGACCGTCTTCGCGCCGAACCACGAACCGATGAAGGCCGCGACCGCACCGGGCAGCGTCACCCGCCACGGGATCGCCACCCGACGTCCGTACTGTATCGCCGCACTCGTCGTGCCGACCACGCTCGACAGCTTGTTCGTCCCGAACAGCGTCGCCGGACTCGCGCCGGGGAAGGCCGAGAACAGCGCCGGGATCTGGATCAACCCCCCGCCACCGACAACGGCGTCGACAACCCCGGCAAAGAAGGCCGCCATGCCGAGGGCAACGAACAGCCACTCAGTTTCGGCCATTGTCGATCTGTTTCACGTGGAACAACGCCTTTGAAAGGGCAGCGGCTCCGGTCATGCAATATGCATTGCGACGAGACATTGCCGTCGCCGTGCTCACTTGCCGATGCAGAAGCGCGAAAAGATCACCCCGAGCAGATCGTCCGCCGCGAACTCGCCGGTGATCTCGCCGATGCGCTCCTGCGCCTGGCGCAGCTCCTCGGCGAAGAGCTCCAGCGCCGCGCTCTGATCCTGCGCGGCCACGACATGGCCCAGCGCCGCGCGCAACGCAACGAGATGGCGCTCGCGCGCGAGCACGACATCTTCGCCGTGCGCATGCCAGCCCGCCACACGCAGCAATTCCGCACGCAGCACATCGACGCCTTCACCGCGCTGCGCCGACAGGTGCACCGATACCTTGCCGTCGGCCTCGCTGCGACCGGGGGCGATCCCGCACAGGTCGATCTTGTTGTGCACCGTGATACGCTCGACGCCAGCCGGCAGCGCCGCGTCGATCGCGTCGTCCGACTCCCCGGCGCCCGTGCGCGCATCGACCATGCGCAGGATCACGTCCGCGCGCCCGATCTCGCGCCACGTGCGCTCCACCCCGATCTTCTCCACCGGGTCGTCGGTCTCGCGCAGACCCGCGGTATCGATGACATGGATGGGAATGCCCTCGATCGCGATCGTCTCGCGCAGCGCGTCGCGCGTCGTCCCGGGGATCTCGGTCACGATCGCGCGCTCCTCGCCCGCGAGGCAGTTCAACAGGCTGGATTTGCCGACGTTCGGGCGACCGACCAGCACGACGTTCATGCCGGTGCGCAGCAGCGCCCCCTGGCGGGCACGCTCCAGCACATCAACGAGCTGGTGCCGGATGCCGTCAAGGCGTTCGAGCGCGCGCGCCTTCTCGAGGAACTCGACCTCCTCCTCGGGAAAATCCAGCGTCGCCTCGACCAGCATGCGCAGGTCGATCAGGGCGTCGGTGATGCGGTGCGTCTCGTCGGAGAACGCCCCCGACAGCGAGCGCAACGCCGAGCGTGCCGCGGCGACCGTCGAAGCCTCGATCAGATCCGCGACCGCTTCGGCCTGCGCGAGGTCCATCTTGCCGTTGAGGAAGCCACGGCGCGAGAACTCCCCCGGCTCGGCCAGGCGCGCGCCGAGCTCGACACAGCGCGCCAGCAGCATCTGCATCACCACCGGCCCGCCGTGCCCCTGCAATTCGAGCACGTCCTCGCCGGTGAAGGAATTCGGCGCCGGGAAGTACAGCAGCAGGCCCTCGTCGATCGCACGCGCTTCGGCGTCCAGAAAACGCACGAACCCCGCAATGCGGGGTTCGGGGGTCTTGCCGGTGAGCGCCCGCGCCATCGGCACGAGCGCTGCGCCCGACACGCGGATCACGCCGATCCCGCCGCGACCGGGCGCGGTCGCGACGGCGGCGATGGTATCAGGCAGGCTTCGCGCCGGACTTTCCACCTTCGATCATCCTCGTAATCTGCCACTGCTGGGCAATCGACAGCGTGTTGTTCACGACCCAGTACAGCACCAGGCCGGACGGGAACCACAGGAACATCACGGTGAACACGATCGGCATCGCGAGCATCACCTTGGCCTGGATCGGATCCGGCGGCGTCGGGTTGAGCTTGGTCTGGATCAGCATCGTCGCACCCATGATGATGGGCAGGATGAAGTACGGGTCCTTGGACGACAGGTCCTGGATCCAGCCCAGCCACGGCGCGTGGCGCATCTCGACGCTGCCCAGCAGCACCCAGTACAGCGAAATGAAGACCGGGATCTGCACGAGGATCGGCAGGCAGCCCCCCAGCGGGTTGATCTTCTCCCGCTTGTACATCTCCATCATTTCCTGCTGCAGCTTGGCCTTGTCGTTGCCATACAGCTCCTTCAGGCGCTGCATGCGCGGGCCCAGCACGCGCATCTTGGCCATCGACTTGTAGCTCGCGGCCGACAGCGGGAAAAACGCCGCCTTGATCAGCACGGTGACAAGGATGATCGCCCAGCCCCAGTTGCCGAGCAGCTTGTGGAACCACGACAGCACCCAGAACAGCGGCGCGGCGATCACCGTCAGCCAGCCATAATCGACGACCAGGTTGAAACCCGTGGCGATGCCTTCCAGCTTGTCCAACTCCTGCGGACCGGCATACAGGCGCGACGACACCGTCCCCTTCTCGCCCGGCGCGATCGCGGCGACCGGCAGGATCAGGCCCGACGAGTACAGGCCGTCGCCGACCTTGCGCGCGAAGAACTCGCGCTCCACGCCTTCCTGCGGCAGCCACGCGCTGACGAAGTAGTGCTGCACCAGCGCCGCCCAGCCGTCGTTCGCCTTCTTCACGAACTTGGCCTTGCCGCTGTCGATCTCGTCGAACTTCACCTTCTGGAACTTCTCGGCCTCGCTGTAGAAGGCCGGACCGGTGAACACGTTCACGCCGAAGCCCTCGACCGCTTCCGCCGGCTTGCCGTCGCGCGTCATCTGGTAGTACGCATGGGCGTTGACCGGGGCGCCGCTGCCGTTGGTGATCTCGTAGGCGACATCGACGAGGTAGCTGCCGCGATGGAAGGTCATCAGCTTCGCGACCTTCACGCCGTTCTGCTCCGGCGCCTCGAGGCGCAGCGTCATGCTGTCCTGGCCGTCCTTGAGCGCCTGCTCGCCGGCCGGCAGCGCGAACACCGTCTTGTGGGTGGGCAGGCCGTCGCCGATCAGGCCCGACTGCGCGGCGTACAGGTGCTCGGCGCCGTCGTCGAAGAGCACGAAGTTGCGCGACACGTCGGTCTTGGACTTGTGCTGCGCCAGCTCGAGGCGGACGATGCTGCCGCCCTCGGCGGAGACTTCCGCAACGAGCACGTCGGTGCGCACCGTCACGCGCGGCGCGTTCGACACGATCGCCTTCGCGTCCGGCACTGCCGGCACGCCGGCGATGTTCGCGCTGGGGGTCGGCACCGCGCCCGGAACGGACGAACCCGGCGCCTGCTGCTCGGCCACCGCCGCGGTCGGCGCGGGGGCGGGACGGTTATGCTTCTGCCAGCCGTCCCACAGCATGATCACGGCGAAGGAGAAGATGAGGAAGAGTATCAGTCGGCGCTGGTCCATCGGATTCTTGTATGTTCTGGGAAGAGTCAGGGAACGGGATCATACCCGCCCGGATGGAATGGGTGGCAACGACCCACCCGCTTGAGCGCCAGCCACCCGCCCTTCAGGGCGCCATGGCGCTGGACGGCCTCGGCCGCATATTCGGAACAGCTGGGATGAAAACGGCAGTTGCGCCCCAGCATCGGGCTGATCGCGTAACGGTAAACGCGCAGCAGGCCGAGGAGCAGGGACTTCATCACGATCGCAGGCGCGCGAAGAGTTGCACGATGTCTTCGTTGATCATCGCGCGCGTGGCGTCCCTGACCGGCGCGTGCAGGCGCACGATCAGATCCTGATGCGGGAGTGTCACACGAATTTTGCGAAACTGTTCACGCACGATGCGTTTCACCAGGTTGCGCACGTTGGCGCGTTTCGCCAGCTTCTTCGCCACCACCACGCCGAGGCGCGCCGTGTCGAGTTCGTTGGGACGATAATGGACGATTAGGAAGCGCCCCTTGATCGCCCGCCGAAAAGCAAAAACGGATGAATACTCATCCGTTTTTCGTAATCTGTAGGCGCTGAGGAATCTCTGATCAACGCCCGACGGGCTGCTCACCTCAGACAGCGAGGCGATGACGGCCCTTGGCGCGGCGAGCGCGGATGACGGCGCGACCGCCACGGGTCTTCATGCGGACCAGGAAACCATGGGTGCGCTTGCGACGGACGACGGAAGGCTGATAGGTGCGTTTCATTTCTGTTGGCCAGTGAAAGGGTCAAACCGCGGATTTAATTGGATAATACCCTGTTTGTCAAGCACAATTTTTGACCGGGGCTGTGGATAACTCTCCCGTGCGGGGGTAGAATCCAGCGTTTCCTCTCTCGACTGCCCCGCACGCGGCGCCGATCAAGGCCTGTCGCGATCCGGCGGCGGCGGGAGTGCTCCCCCGAAACAAACTCTTGCCGCCGTACCGGTTCGCCATTTCGGCAGGCCGAAACGAGGCGTTTTGGAAATCGTGTCACAAGCCCTAGCCACCGAGTCCGTGAGCCAAGATTTCTGGTCCTTCTGCCTGTCGCGCCTTCAGAGTGAACTGCCCCAGCAGCAGTTCAACACCTGGATCAAGACGCTGTGCGTGGAGACCGGCACGAGCGACGAACCGTCGCTGCGCCTGCTCGCCCCCAACCGCTTCGTCATGCAGTGGGTGCGCGAACGCTATCTGAAACGCGTCGCAGAGCTCGGCGAGGAGTTCCACGGCGGGCCGATGGTAGTCGAACTCGTGATGTCCGAAGCGGGCAATGCACGCACCGCGGCGCGGGCCGTGGCCCCGGTCGTGCCGGTGGCGCCTGACGCCGGCGGATCGGCGGCGAACGCCCCCCCCGCGCCGCTCGCCGCCCCTGCCATCATCACGCGCCACGAGCCCGAACCCGCGTCGACGTCGGCCGATCTCGCCTACGAGAAGACGCGCCTGAATCCGGACTTCACCTTCGACACCCTGGTCACCGGCCGCGCCAACGACCTCGCGCGCGCTGCCGCGATGCAGGTCGCGCAGAACCCTGGCACGTCCTACAACCCGCTGTTCGTCTACGGCGGCGTCGGCCTCGGCAAGACCCACCTCGTGCACGCCATCGGCAACGCCGTATACCGGCGCAACCCGCGCGCGGTGATCCGCTACGTGCACGTCGAGGACTACTACGCCGACGTCGTGCGCGCCTACCAGCAGAAGAGCTTCGACGCCTTCAAGCGCTACTACCGCTCGCTCGACCTGCTGCTGATCGACGACATCCAGTTCTTCAACAACAAGAACCGCACGCAGGAAGAGTTCTTCCACGCCTTCAACGCGCTCACCGAGGCGAGGAAGCAGATCGTCATCACCTGCGACACCTACCCGAAGGACATCCAGGGCCTCGAAGACCGCCTCATCTCGCGCTTCGACTGGGGCCTCACGGTGCAGATCGAACCGCCCGAGCTCGAGATGCGCGTCGCGATCCTGCAGAAGAAGGCCGAGGCGCTGCGCGTCGATCTGCACGACGACGTCGCCTTCCTGATCGCCAAGAACCTGCGCTCGAACGTGCGCGAACTCGAAGGCGCGCTCAACAAGGTCGTCGCCTTCGCGCGCTTCCACGGCCGCGGCATCTCGCTGGAAGTCGCCAAGGACGCGCTCAAGGATCTGCTCAACGCGCACAACCGCCAGCTCACCATCGAGCACATCCAGAAGACGGTCGCCGACTACTACAAGATCAAGGTCGCCGACATGCACTCGAAGAAGCGCACGCGCGTGATCGCCCGTCCGCGCCAGGTCGCGATGTGGCTGGCGAAGGACCTCACGCCGATGTCGCTGCCGGCGATCGGCGAAGCCTTCGGCGGGCGCGACCACACCACCGTGCTGCACGCCTGCCGCACCATCGCCGACCTGCGCCTCGCGGACCAGCAGCTCAACCACGACGTGCACGTACTGACGCAGGTGCTGCGCGGATGAGCGCTCCCCGCAGCACTGCTTCCCTGCCCGGACAAACGGAATAACCTCAAACGGAAGATCCTGACGCCATGCTTCTGCTCACCACCACCCGCGATGCGCTCCTCGCCCCGCTGCAGTCGGTCGCCGGCATCGTCGAAAAACGCCACACGCTGCCGATCCTGTCGAACGTGCTGATCGAGAAGCACGGCGACCAGCTCACGCTGCTCGCCACCGACATCGAGATCCAGATCCGCACCACCACGGGCGGGCACATCGGCGGCGAGGACACATCCATCACCGTCGCGGCGAAGAAGCTGCAGGACATCCTGCGCGCGCTGCCCAACGAGGGCGAAGTGGTGGTCACGCTCGACGACAAGCGCCTCACCGTGAAGGCCGGGCGCAGCCGCTTCGCGCTGCAGACGCTCCCCGCCGCCGACTACCCGCGCATGAACCTGCCGGACGGCGACGCCACGCGCTTCAGCATCAGCCAGAAGAGCTTCAAGCGCCAGCTCGCGCAGGTCGCCTACGCGATGGCGCAGCAGGACATCCGCTACTACCTCAACGGCCTGCTGCTGATCGCCGACGGCAAGGAACTGCGCATGGTCGCCACCGACGGCCACCGCCTCGCCTTCGCCTCCAGCCCGCTCGAGGCCGAAGTGCCGCGCACCGAGGTCATCCTGCCGCGCAAGACAGTCATGGAGCTCGCGCGCCAGCTCGCCGACAGCGAAGACCCGCTCGAAATCGTCCTCGCGGGCAACCAGGTGGTGTTCCGCTTCGGCCCGATCGAGCTCGTCTCCAAGCTCATCGACGGCAAATTCCCCGACTACGAGCGCGTGATCCCGCAGAACCACAACAAGCTGATCACCTTCGAGCGCGTCCCGCTGCTCGCGACCCTGTCGCGCGTCGCCATCCTCACCAACGACAAGTTCCGCGGTGTGCGCCTCGTGCTCGGCGACGGCACGCTGAAGATCGCCAGCACCAACGCCGAGCAGGAAGAGGCGCAGGAAGAGCTCGAAGTCGACTACCACGGCGATGCGCTCGACATCGGCTTCAACGTCACCTACCTGCTCGACGTGCTCACCAACATCCACGACGACCAGGTCGAGTGGCGTTTCAACGACGGCAATTCGAGCGCCCTCGTGACGCTGCCCGGCAACGACCGCTTCAAATACGTTGTCATGCCGATGCGCATTTGACGCACGCGGCGTCCGCCGCCGCTGCGTTCTGACGCCCCGGGCCCTCCCGGGGCGCGTTCTTTGATGAAACCCCGAGAGTGACGATGTCCGATCCGCAAAACCTGCCTCAGTCCGCCCCCGTCCCCGTTCCCGCTCCGTCCGGCGACTACGACGAATCCAGCATCCAGCAGCTCGAAGGCCTGGAAGCCGTGAGGAAGCGTCCCGGCATGTACATCGGCGACACCTCCGACGGCACCGGCCTGCACCACATGGTGTTCGAGGTCGTCGACAACTCCATCGACGAGGCGCTGGCCGGCCACTGCGACGACATCGTGATCACGATCCACGCCGACAACTCGATCTCGGTGGCCGACAACGGCCGCGGCATCCCGGTCGGCGTGAAGATGGACGACAAGCACGAGCCCAAGCGCTCGGCCGCCGAAATCGTCATGTGCGTGCTGCACGCCGGCGGCAAGTTCAACCAGAACAGCTACAAGGTCTCCGGCGGCCTGCACGGCGTCGGCGTCTCGTGCGTGAACGCGCTGTCGAAGTGGCTGCGCCTCATCGTGCGCCGCGACGGCAAGAAGCACTTCATGGAATTCCACCGCGGCGTGCCGCAGGACCGTGTCATCAACGTCGTCGACGGCGTCGAGGTCAGCCCGCTGAAGGTCATCGGCGAAGCCACCAAGCGCGGCACCGAAGTGCATTACCTCGCCGACGAAGAGATCTTCGGCACCGTCGAATACCACTACGACATCCTCGCCAAGCGCCTGAGGGAACTCTCCTTCCTCAACAACGGCGTGAAGATCCGCCTCATCGACCAGCGCACCGGCAAGGAAGAGGACTTCGCCTTCGCCGGCGGCGTGAAGGGCTTCGTCGAGTACATCAACCGCACGAAATCGGTCCTGCATCCGACCGTGTTCTACGCCGCGGGCACGACGCGCATTCCGACCGGCCACGGCCACGACGCCGAACTGGGCGTCGAAGTCGCGATGCAGTGGAACGACACCTACGCCGAACAGGTGCTGTGCTACACCAACAACATCCCGCAGGCCGACGGCGGCACCCACCTCACGGGCCTGCGCGCGGCGATGACGCGGGTCATCAACAAGTACATCGAAGAACACGAGATCGCGAAGAAGGCGAAGGTGGACATCACCGGCGACGACATGCGCGAAGGCCTCGCCTGCGTGCTATCGGTGAAGATGCCCGACCCCAAGTTCGCCAGCCAAACCAAGATGAAGCTGGTGTCCTCGGAAGCGCGCCCCGCCGTCGAGGAAGTCGTCGCCAACAAGCTCACCGACTTCCTGCAAGAAAACCCGATCGACGCCAAGACCATCTGCGCCAAGATCGTCGAGGCCGCGCGTGCGCGCGACGCCGCCCGCAAGGCGCGCGAGATGACCCGCCGCAAGGGCCTCCTGGACGGCGTCGGCCTGCCCGGCAAGCTCGCCGACTGCCAGGAGAAGGACCCCGCGCTGTGCGAGATCTACCTCGTCGAGGGTGACTCCGCAGGCGGTTCGGCCAAGCAGGGCCGCGACCGCAAGTTCCAGGCGATCCTGCCGCTCAAGGGCAAGATCCTCAACGTCGAGAAGGCGCGTTTCGACAAGCTGCTGCAGAGCCAGGAGATCGCGACGATGATCACCGCGCTCGGCACCGGCATCGGCAAGGACGACTACAAGCCCGAGAAGCTGCGCTACCACCGCATCATCATCATGACCGACGCGGACGTCGACGGCGCGCACATCCGCACCCTGCTGCTGACCTTCTTCTACCGCCAGATGCCCGAACTGGTCGAACGCGGCCACATCTACATCGCGCAGCCGCCGCTGTACAAGATCAAGCACGGCAAGAACGAGATGTACATCAAGGACGAATCGGCGCTCAACCAGCACCTGCTCAAGCTCGCGCTCGACGGCGCCGCGCTCGTGCCGCGCACCGGCGCCGCCCCCATCGTCGAGGAAACGCTGGGCGGCCTCGCACGCAGCTACCTGCTCGCCGAAGCCGTCATCAACCGCCTGTCGGGCTACATCGACGGCGCCGTGCTGCACGCCATGCTCGCGCACGACATCGAAGTCAGCCTCGCCGACGAAGCCTCCACCACCGCCGCCGCCGCGCGCATCCGCCCGCACCTGCCCGACGAAGTGCAGATCCGCGCCGAGTACCACGAGGAATCGGAAACCTGGCGCATCGCCATCGAGCGCATGCTCCACGGCAACCGCAAACTCTGCTGGCTCGACGAGGAATTCGTCGTCTCCGGCGACTACCGCAGCATCCGCACCGCAGCGGCCGCCATCGCCGACCTGATCGGCGAAGGCGCCGAGATCCGCCGCGGCGAGAAGGGCCAGCCCGTCACCCGCTTCGCCGACGCCATCCGCTGGCTCCTCAACGAAGTCGAACGCGGCCTCTCCAAGCAGCGCTACAAGGGTCTGGGCGAAATGAACCCCGAGCAGCTATGGGAAACCACGATGGACCCCGCCGTGCGCCGCCTGCTCCGGGTGCAGATCGACGACGTCATCGCCGCCGACGAGATCTTCACGACGCTGATGGGCGACAACGTGGAGCCGCGCCGGGCGTTTATCGAGGGGAATGCGCTGTATGCGCGGAACATCGACGTGTGAAATTTGACGTCGGGTAACGCGGTTAATGAAAAAAGCTCCGAAAGGAGCTTTTTTCATGTCTAGCCTGCCGCTTGTCGGCCATGGACTAAACCGCTCTCGCGGTAGGGCGCGCTGAACCGCTTCGAACGGTCAGGACGTCGGGGGTGTGCATCGGCAGTGCTCTGCCATGTTGGAGATGAGGCGACCCGCCTCGTTTTCGACAGGAGCACGTCATGGAAACGACTACCCGCCCGATCAGCCCCCTACGCCAGCGCATGCTCGACGACATGCGGATGCGCAAGCTCCATCCCAAGACGCAGTCCGCGTACATCCGCGCGGTGTGCAACTTCGCCCGCTATCTGGGGCGCTCGCCGGATACCGCGACCGTCGAGGATCT
>NZ_KB899515.1 GCF_000378245.1 Aromatoleum toluclasticum ATCC 700605 | reverse complement strand
GAAATCATTACTGACTTACATATGAGCACTCAATCTTTGCAACATTAAAACCGCCGAAGCAGTTCCGGTCGCGCCAACCAAGCACCCACACTTATCGGTTGTCCAATTTTTTAAAGAACCGCTGCCGTTTCAGCGAGAAAGAGATTCTGACAAACCTTACCGCTTTCGTCAAGCACCGCAGCAAACTTTTTTAAATCCGCCGCCGCACTACCCACCTCTTTCCTCTCCCCACCGCCACCAACGAATCCGCTGCAGCGCTGAAGAGGCGCGAATTATATAGAGCTCAATCAAGCCGTCAAGCGCTTTAGCGCGGTTCATCGAATTTAGTTCGTTTCGGGCTGCGGCAGTCCGTGGGGCTTCGCTTGTTACCGGCTCCCGGAGACGAATCGCTGCGGGGGCATCCGACGGGCGAGGCAAGCGCCGCTCGCGAACAGGGCGGCGCCGAATACCAGATGCGCGAGGATGGTGACCCATCCGCGGGAAACATCGAACCAGGGAAATACGCAGGTGAAGCCGTGGAGGTTGATCACGTAGATTGCGGCGCCGTAGAGGGCGCCGAAACCGACGGCGGCGGCGAGGTTCAGGGCGCGCGCGAGCGGCCAGGCAATCAGTGCGTAGATGAACGACAGCGCAAAGTGGACGGCGGTTGCCCACGCCATGACGTCCCAGCGCCAGCCGGGCCCCTGCTGCAACACGTCGGCGCCCATGATGATGGCGGCGGTCAGGCGGGCGTCGCGCAGGAGCGTATCGATGACGGGCGTCCCCTCGAACCACCACAGCAGCATCTGGGCAAAGGTGGCGACGGTGCCGGCAAAGATGGCGGCGCAGGCCACCGCAAGAGGGTACGGCGGGATCATGAGGATCGGGTCTCGTGGCAATGCAGGCGGGCGCAGACGTGGCGGGCGAGGCCTACGCCGCCGGCGCGCATGAGGGCATCGTGGTTCCAGCGGAACACGGGACGGGCCAGGGGCGCGAGCACGTTCATCCACAGCGACCTGGTGCAGACGAGCCACTCATAGCGGAGGGTCGTCATTCCGTCGCTGACGGCGAAGTGCCAGCGGCCGACGCCTTCGACTTCGCCCACGACGCGCGCTTCGAGGAGACGATGGCGCTCGACACGGGTGACACAGCTGGTAAAGCGCAGGCGGTAAGGCAGGCGCCCTTTCCAGGTGTATTGCTGGCGTGCGCCGATGCCGTCGGGGTCGCCGGCATCCAGCGCGACGACGGATTCGGCGCCGGCCCACCAGTCGGGCCAGCATTCGGGGTGCGTGATGACGTCCCAGACAGTCTCGATGGGCGCATCGAGCTGCCAGAGCGTCGTCAGGTGGTATTGGTTGCTGGCCGGCGGTCGCATGATTGCTCGCTGTCAGGGAGTGAAGAGACGCTCCGGGAAGGCAGGGTCGAGCTCGGCATCGCTCATGTCGACCGATTCGATGAGATCCAGCGCCGCGTCGTAGCTTTGCACCTTCAGGGGAAAGAGGGTCTCCTGTTCGAACCAGACGCGGTAGCGATGCACGCCGTCGACGTGGGCGCTCCCCGCTCCGGTGATTTCGACGAAGTGCGCGGGGCGGCGGGCGACTTCGGCGTCGGCCGGCGCGCCGGCTCCGCCCCTTGAGCGCAGTTCGACGAGTTTTGCGAGCAGCGATCCGACATCGGAGCGATCGACGCTGTGCCCCCCGGCGCTGCGGATCAGGGGGTTGTCGGGGGCAAGGTTGAGGACGGGGAAGTGCCCGGAGCCGAACGGCCGGAGGTGCACGCGGCGTGCGGCGGGATCATAGACGAGCGCCGCGCCGCGATGGGGTTCGACGAAGACCAGGCGTATCCAGCCAGGTTTGCGGTAGGCGTAGACGATCACTTGCCGCTGGCCGTCGGCCGCGAGAGAACGGAGGGTGACGCGGTAGCCTTCGAGCGCACGAAAGCGTTCCTGTGAGTCGTGCAGGAGATCCGCTGCAGCCGGACCGGCCGCACTCAGGGCCAGGGAGAGCATCAGCCAACGCACGTCGCATGCCCGCAGGTCATGATGGCACCGCCCCTAAATCGGGGTATGGCCCGGGGCTTAGGGGCAGGATCACGCCTCGGAGCTCCGGGGCCGGTTCTCAGAATGTCGAACAATGGAAGAATCCGCGATGACCGATGCAGGTGGTGGATGTGGGCATCCGGCTGTAACGCTCATAGCGCTCCTGCGCATTGAGCCGCAGGATGCAGTCTCGCCACGGGTCGGTCTCCTGCTTGTAGCCGAGTCGTTCGCAGGCCGGCCCATACACGGTGATCATCTGTTCGACCTCGCGTTCGACCTGGGCAGCACGCTCGGCGGGGGTGGCGCAGGACGCAAGCAGTGCGGCGAGCGCAAGCAGGAGGGCGGTACGCATCTCTGACTCCGGAGTTGTCGAGGGGGATGGACGCTTATTCGCGACCTTGTCTATTAGAGTGAAACCGACACATGGTGGTTTCCGGGTCGGTCGGGGCCACGCCCGGCGTGGTCCGACGCGGGCGGTGGAGACGGTGGGGCTAGTTGCGGATTTCGAGCGTGCCGGACATGCCGCGTTCGCGATGGCTCTTGAACATGAGGAGGCGGTTCGGACAGCTGAATGCATACTGCCCCGGCGGCAGCTCGATCTGAACCGTCTTCGGTTTCGTGGCGAGCTCGATATCGGCGACCGGTTTACCGTCCGGGCCGTCGAGCACGAAGCGGTGCGGAACGATGCCCTCCTCCATGCTGACGATGAGATGAAGCGGCCGGCCGGCCTTGGCGAGGATGCGATCGGGCCGGAAGAAGTAGCTCCCGCCGACGATGGTGACGCGCTGGACGCCATCGGTGTCGATGGCGGCCGGGACGGGCTGGTCCTGTGCGGGAAGGTTCGGCATCCAGGCGAGGGACAGTGCGATGCAGCCCGCTGTGGCGCAGCGCATGGCAAAAACGCGGGGAGTGATTGCTGAGGCAGGCTGCACACGAATCGTTCCAGGGGCGCCGGGGATTTTCTTCGGGCAGGTTTTGTTCTTCAGTCCGCTGCTCGAACGAGCGTGGCAAGCGGAGTGCCGGGGCCGCGTAGGGGGAACCGCTTCAGCAGGCGGACCATGCCGCTTCAACGTCTTCCCGGCTGCTCTCGCGACTGTGACGTCCGCGGCGCGCAACCTCGGCCCCACGGCACCGGCGTGTACGTTGACTGCGGGATCGAAAAAAATATCCCGGCCGCCGACACGTTGTTCGGGCGGCCGGGGAAGGTTCGGCGACCTCGCGGGAGAGGGAGGGAAGATGGGTCGCCGAAGAGACAGCCGCCGGTCGCTTCAGTCGACCCGGCGCAGGCGGTTGACGCGCATCGGACGCGCGAAGCGGACGGCGCCGGTACCCGCCGACTGAACGAAGCGATGGCGAACGCGTTCGATGCGGTCCGGATCGAGATCGAATCGGGAATGGGTGACGTGCATCATGCGCGCCTCGAAGTCCGCGAAATCGCGGAAGGCGATCGGGGCGACGAAGTGCAGTTCCTCGACCTGCGCGAAGATGCCGGCCCGGGTAGCGCGCTGCGTCGCGGCGAGGGCTGCGGCGCGGACTTCTTCCTCGTCGTGGAAGAGGCGCATGATTTCGTTGAATTCGCCGGCGAAGACGGGTTCGGAGACGTAGAGTTCGCCGCCGGGGCGCAGTACCCGGCGGATCTCGGCGAGCGCGCGGTCCATGAGGCCAACCGGGACGTGGTGCAGCGACTTGAACATGGTCACGAGGTCGAAGGTGGCGTCGGGATGGGCGATGGCTTCGGCGCCGCCGTGCTCGAAGCGAAGGCCGGGGATGGGCGCGGCGGCGAGGTTTGCGGCGTGCTGAACCGTGTCGGCTTCCATCGCGACGACCCGCTCCGCCCCGCCCTCGTTCAATATGCGGCGACTCATGTCGGCCGTGCCGCAACCGAGGTCGAGCACGCGGGCGCCCACCAGCGGGAACATGCGCACGAGTAGCGCGAACTCGTCGGCGATCAGTTCGGGTGGCGCGGACACGGGGGCATTCATGCTGTCACCCGCTCCAGGATCTTGCGTGCGCGTTCGATCACCGGGCGGTCGATGAGTTTGCCGTCGAGCGTGATGACCCCGACTCCGGCTGCGGCGTCCACCGCGGCCATGATCGCGCGGGCGTGGGTGACTTCGGCCTCGGCGGGCATGAAGCCGTGGTTCACGGGAACGACCTGTTTCGGGTGGATGCACAGTTTGGCGCCGAAGCCGAGCTGGCGCGCACGGCGGGTGTCGGCCTGCAGTTGTCCGGCGTCGTGGATTGCAACGGTGACGCCGTCGACCGGGGCATCGATGCGGGCGATCGCGGAGGCGAGGACGAGGCGCGAGCGCGCGTAGAGGAGTTCCTCGCCATCGCCGAGGATGCCGCAGTCGAGCTGGAAATCGACGGAGCCGAAGGCGAGCCGCTCGACGCCGGGGGCGCCGGCGAGTTCGAGCGCGTTCCACAGACCGAGCGCCGTTTCGACGATGGGAACGATGCGCACGCCCGGGCGCAGCCGGGAGGCGAGGCGCTGCAGCTGGTCGGCGCGCTCGGCCTTGGGCAGCACGACGTTGACGACGCCGGACAGGTCGAGCAGCGCGCAGTCGTCGTCGAACCATTCGGTGTCGGTCCCGTTCAGGCGCACGCAGGCTCGCCCCCCGGCCGCAAGCCAGGCCCGGACTGCCTCGCGGGCAGCGGCCTTGCGCTCGGGCGTTACCGCGTCCTCGAGGTCGATGATCACTGCGTCGGCGCCGGCGGCGCAGGCCTTGTCGAAGCGCTCGGCACGGTCGCCGGGGACGAAGAGGTAGGAACGGGGGGACATGCCGGTGTCTCCTTTGTGATTATCGCGAGTCGGGGTCGAGTGGATATAGGGAATCAGGCGGTTTCGGTGCATTCGGCCGGGCGGCGCGCCTGTGTCAGAACCAGCAGGAGGCCGATGGCGAGGATCACGCTGCCGATCGCGGCGTAGCCGGCCGCAAAGGATCCGGTCGCGCCGACCAGGGCAGCAAACGCCGGTGGTCCGGCGACGACCCCGAAGTAGGTGAAGAACAAGGTGCCGCCGGTGAGTGCGCCGGCCTGCCCGACCGGGGCGAGGCGCGCGACTTCGGCGAGGTAGACGCCGTTCCAGCCTATCGCGGTGGCGCCGAAGGCCATGCTGACGGCGATGACTGCGACGAGCGGCCAGTGCGGATCGAAGGCGGCGGTGAGGAGCGACGATGCGGCCATCGCCAGTGCGAGCAGGCTCAGCAGGCGACGCGGCGCGATCCAGCGGTCGGCGACGAGCCCCCACACGAGGCGTCCGCCGATGCCGGCGCCCTGGGTCGCTGCGAGCACAAGGCCGGCGGTGACGAGCGGCATGCCGTAGGCGGCCGTCAGGTAGGTGACGAGATAGGTCGTCAGGCACAGTTGCATCGCACCGAAGAAGAAGGTGCAGATTGCGAGGTCGCGGATGCGCGGATAGGCGAACACCATCGCGAGGGGCTTGAACACGCCGGCGAGCGAGATGCGGCGCGCGGGGTCGCGGTCTGCGTCGAAGCCCGCGCGCGTCGGCTGTGCGAGCAGTGCCATCGCTGCACAGGCGGCACAGACTGCGAAGGCGGCGCCGCGCCAGCCCCACAACATCACGAAGCTCGGTACCAGCGCGCCCGCAAGGGCACCGCCGAGCGGCACGCCCGTCTGCTTGAGCGAGAACATGAAACCCATCAGATGCGCGGGCGTCGTGCGCGCGAGGATGTGAGAGCTCGCGGGCGTCACGGGGCCGTAGCCGAGGCCGATCAGCAGCGCGCTGACGGCCATGAGCCCGGGGGATCCGACGGCCGCCAGCCCCACACCGGCACCGCACAGGACGAGGCATACTTGGCTGACGCGGATCGCGCCGTAGCGCACGACGAGGTTGCCGCTGGCGAGGCTGGAGAGCATCGCGCCGACGTAGATCAGGGCGACGAACACGCCAACCAGCGTGGCGGGGATGCCGAGTTCGGCGCCGGCCTCGGGGGCGAGCACCGGCGCCGTGAGCGCGGCCATGGAGACGAGCGCTTGCACGGCAAGGGTTGCCGCGAGCGGGATGACGACGGCCTTCACCGGCCCTTGCCTCCGTTCTGGAGTTCGAGGCGTTGTGTCGACGAATAGCTGAAGCGCTCGCCGGGGTGAAGACTGACGCCGACTTCGAGCAGTTCGTCGTTGGGGGCGAAATACTTGCGCACGACCTGCAGGCCGGCCGAGCCGGGTTCGACATGCAGCCGCGCGGCGTCCGTGGTGCCGATATTGACCGCGCGCACCTGCTGGCGCACCTCTACGACGCGCAGGCCGTAGCGCTTTTCGATCAACGAGTAGATGGGGACCTGTTCGTCGCCGAGATCCTCGACGATGCCGCGGTAGGCGCGCGCGATATAGACGTCGGTGCGCGCGATCGGCACCGTCTCGTCGGCGACGTAGCGCAGGCCCTCGACGTGCAGCCAGGCCTGCCCGCGTTTGCATTCGAGGAGTTCGGCGAGTTCTTCGTCGGCGATCACGTCGCCGTGGCCGGAGACTGCGAGGCGCACATCGCGGACGAATTTGTAGAGGTCCTCTATGCCATCGCTCGACTGCGTGTAGCGCGAGGCGATCTGGGTCGCCTTGACGCGCGTGCCCACCCCCGGCTGCCGGCTGATCAGCCCCAGGTCGCTCAGTCGCCGGATGGCCTCGCGCACGGTGTGCCGGCTGACGTTGAACTGCTGGCACAGTTCGATCTCGGTCGGCAGCAGGCCGTCGAGCGGATAACGCCCGGACACGATGTCGTCCATCAATGCCTGCGCGAGCACGACATAGCGGGGCTGACCGGAGGCCAGCAGCTGCGGGGGTTGGGGGTTCATATCACCTGATTCCTGCTCAAGTTCGCGATCCATTGGTCATCGTCCCTGATGCTGCCGAGGACGGCGAGTGTATCCGCTCCGAGCCGGGGCGCGGGACGTCTGGGGAGCTCCTCGCCGGGGCAGCGGATCGGGCAGGCGACGGTGCGGATGGTGCCGCGCGCGGGGTGCGGGACATCTACGACGAGGCCCTGCTCGCGCGCGAACGGATTGTCGAGCGCCTGGGCGATGTCGTTGACCGGGGCGGCGGGCACGCTGCCGCCGAAGCGCTGCATCCAGTCGGCAGTTGTGGCCGTCATCAGCACGGCGTCCAGCATCTCGGTGAGTTCGTCGCGGTGCGCGAGGCGCGCGGCGAAGTTCTCGAAACGCGGATCGGTCGCCCATTCGGGCCGGCCGATCAGTTCGCACAGCACGCCGAAGAATTTCTCCTTGTTGCACATGATGAAGATCCAGCCGTCCTGCGTACGGTAGAGCTGGCTGGGCGTAAGCGAGGGGTGGGCGGAGCGCGGCGCGCGGCCGGTGACCACGCCTTCGTTGAGGTACCAGGTGGCGAGGTAGCTGAGGTTGTGCATGGCGACGTCGAAGAGGCTGACGTCGACATCGCGCCCCACGCCGCTCGCGCGGGCGCCGACGATGGCCGACACGAGGCCCAGCGCGGACATGGTGCCGGTCATCATGTCGATGATGGAGATGCCGAAGCGCGCCGGCGGGCCGTCGGGTTCGCCGGTGACGGAGAGGTAGCCGGCTTCGGCCTGCATCAGGTAGTCGTAGCCGGGCCACTTCGCGCGCTCGCCCGTGCGGCCGTAGGCGGAGAGGTGGCCGCAGACGATCTTCGGGTTGTATTCCTTCAGGTGCTCGTAGGTGAGGCCGAGCTTTGCAGGGATGTCGCCGCGCAGGTTGTCGAACACGGCGTCGGCGGTCTTCACGAGCTCATGCAGCACTTCCTGCCCTTCGGGCTTCTTCAGGTCGAGCGTGATGCTCTTTTTGTTGCGGTTGAAGGACTGGTGGAAGTGGCTGTCGCCCTTGTCGAAGAAATAGGGGCCGACGCTGCGGCCGACGTCGCCGCCGTCGCCCGGGTTCTCGACCTTGATGACCTCGGCGCCGAGGTCCGCCAGATGTTGCGTGCCGAAGGGACCCGCGCCGTACTGTTCGACGGCGATGATGCGCACGCCTGCAAGGGGGAGACTCATGCCGGGTTCCTCTCGATGAGTTGCTTGGCGATGATGATGCGCTGCAGTTCGTTGGTGCCTTCGCCGATGGTCAGCAGCGGCGCGTCGCGGTACAGGCGCTCGATGTTGTATTCCTTGGAGTAGCCATAGCCGCCGTGGATGCGCATCGCATCCATCGCGTTGGTCACCGCCGATTCGGTGGCGAAGTACTTGGCCATGCCGGCTTCCATGTCGCAGCGGCGGCCTTCGTCGTAGGCCCTGGCGGCCGATTCGACCAGGAGGCGCGAGGCTTCGACGCGGGTCGCCATCTCGCCGAGCATGAGCTGGATGGCCTGGTGCTCGCAGATCGGCTTGCCGAAGGTCTTGCGCACCTGCGAGTAGCTGGTCGCCTCCTTCAGCGCGGCGCTGGCGACGCCGACGCCGCGCGCGGCGACGTTGATGCGGCCCAGCTCGAGGCCCGACAGCACCTGCTTGAGGCCGACGCCTTCGACGCCGCCGATGAGGCGGTCGACCGGCACGCGGTAGTCCTCGAACACCAGCTCGCAGGTGTCAATGCCGCGGTAGCCGAGCTTTTCGAGCTTGCGGGCGACCTTGAAGCCGGGGCCCTTCTCGGCGATCAGCAGGCTCATGCCCTTGTGGCGCGGCTGGGCGGCGGGGTCGGTCTTCACCAGCAGCGCGATGGTGTTGCCGTACATGCTGTTGGTGATCCAGGTCTTGGTGCCATTGACGACGTAGTGGTCGCCGTCGCGCTTCGCGACCGTGCGGATGGCCTGCAGGTCGGTGCCGGCGTCGGGCTCGGTGAGGCCGATGCCGCCGCGCAGCTCGCCGGTGGCGAACTTGGGCAGGTAGTACGCCTTTTGTTCGGGCGTGCCGTGGCGCTGCACCGCGGCGGCCATGATGAGGTGCGAGTTGATGATGCCGGACAGCGACATCCAGGTCTCGGAGATGCGCGCGACGATCTTCGCGTAGGTGGAGGTCGAGAGGCCCAGGCCGCCGTAGTCGGTGTCGATGATGCAGCCGAAGAGGCCCAGCTCCTTCATCTTCTCGACGATCTCAGCCGGGTAGATGTCGTCGTGCTCGAGCTGATGCACGTGCTGCTTCACTTCGGTCTCGAGGAAGCGGTCGAGCGAATCGAGGATCAGCTGTTCCTCTTCAAGATGCGTAGCCATGTTCATGTCTTGGTCTCTGTGTTCGTCGGTCGGGGTCGGGGGTCAGGCCTGTGCGGCGAGCGCGTCGGAGAAGGCGCCGGCGGGCATTTCGTCGAGCGCGAGCACGGTGTCGCGGATCTGGCGTGCGCGCTGCGGCGACACGGCGAGGCAGGCGTTCTCCATGTACTTGTCGACGACTTCCTCGTTGGTGATCGGGCGGTCGGCGGCGCCGCGGTTGACGTGCTCGCGGTGCGTGAATTCGCGCCCGTCGCGCAGCGTGACGATGACTTCGCCGGAGTAGTACCTGGGGAAGGCCGAGTTCGGGTCGACCTCGTAGGCGACCTTGCCGGCGACTGCCAGCACGGCGGGATCTGCGAGCGCGCCGTCCTCCAGCTCGCCCAGGCCGAAGCGCCCGCGCACGAGGCCTGAGGCCACCGCATACGGGATGCTGAACTGGGCGTCGTAGCTGTTCTGCGGCTTCTGCTTGTTGACGACCGGCTCGCACACGGTCTTGACGACCTCGGCAGGGATCAGCGCCCTCACCTTCTCGATGTCCTCGGGGCGGAAGGTGTGCGCGCGGGCGATCGCCATCGCCGAATCGGCGCAGGAGTGCGTGAAGTGGCAGGCGGGCAGCGGCTTGACCGCAACCTGGGCGACCTCCCAGGCTTCGCCGAGACCTTCGGTGGCGAGCACGTAGTCGCAGTTCTCGGCGAGCGCGCCGAGGTGGCTGTTGTAGAGGCCGAAGCGCCCTTCGTAGGCCGCTTTCGGGCCGACGAAACCGTGCTTCGCGAGCGTGGCCGCAGTGATGCCGGCGACCCCAGCCCAGCCGGGGTGCATGCGCTTGGTCCACGCGCCGTCCTGCAGGAACTCGAGGCTGCCGGAGGCGACCGAGAGCGCGATGCCCTGCGCCATCGCGAGCTGATCGGCGTTCATGCCGTGCAGGCGGCCGGCGATCAGCGCGCAGGCGAAGGTGCCGATGAGGCCGGTCGGGTGGAAGCCGGTCTGGTGGAAGCCGCCCTTCGCGACCGAGCCGAGACGGGTCGCGACTTCCATGCCGACGATGTAGGCGGCGAGGAGTTCGCGGCCGGTGAGGCCCGCTTGCGCGGCCACGCCCAGCGCCGTCGGAAAGCAGCTCGCGGTGGCGTGGATGACGCCGCGGGCGTGGGTGTCGTCGTAGTCCAGGCCATGCACGAGGATGCCGTTCATCAGCACCGCGTCGCGCAGCGTGAGCTTGGCTGAGAGGCCGATGACGTCGGCGTCGCCGCGGCCGAACTCGGACACGGCCGACAGCGAGCGGTGGGCGAAGTCGTAACGGGTCGAGGCGTGGGCGATGCCGACGGCGTCGAGGATCAGGTACTTCGCGCGTTCGCGCACCTCGGCGGGGATGGCATCGTAGTCGAGATCGGCGGCGAATTTTGCGAGGATCGGCGCGATCAGCGCGTCGGCGGGGGATTTAGGAGCATTCATCGGGGGTTCTTCCTCAATCGACAAGGAACAAAGAGATCTGCGGGATGTAGGAGACGAGCATCAGGCCCACAAGGCGCACGCCGTAGAAGGGCAGCACGCCGCGGGCGACTTCATGCACGGGCAGCCTGGTGATGCCGCTCATGACAAACAGGTTGAGGCCGATCGGCGGGGTCAGCGTTGCGATCTCGACGTTGGCGACCATGATCACGGCGAAGTGGATCGGGTTGATGCCCAGCGCGGTGGCAACCGGGAACAGCAGCGGCGCGGTCAGCACGATCATCGCGACGCCGTCGAGGAACATGCCCAGGATCAGCAGCACGACGTTCGCGAGCAGCAGGAACTGCCACGGGCTCATGTCCATCGCGGTGATCGCGGCGACGAGCTGGGCCGAGACGCCCATGCGCGCCAGCACGAAGCCGATCAGGCTCCCGCCCATGACGACCGCGAAGATCATGGTCGTCTGCAGCAGCGAGTCCTTCGCGACCTGCCACACGCCGCCCAGCGTGACACTGCGGTAGACCAGCACGCACAGCAGCACGGCATAGGCGGCGGCGAAGGCGGAGACTTCGGTCGGGGTCAGGTAGCCCGTGTAGATGGCGCCGAGGATCAGCACCGGCATCATCAGCGCCGCGCCCGCTCCCGGAAGGCGGCGCGAGAAGCCGCTCCAGTCCGGACTCTGCGCGCTGGCACCGAAGTTGTAGCGACGCGAAATGACCACCACCGCGATCATCAGCAGGGTCGCTTCCATCAGGCCCGGTAGCACGCCGGCGATGAAGAGCTTGTCCACCGGCAGGCCGACGATGGAGCCGATCAGGATGAAGCCGAGCGAGGGCGGGATCATCAGGCCGAGGGTGCCGCCGACCGCGACGATGCCGGCAGAGAAGCGCGCGGGGTACTTCTCGCGCTTGAGGCCATCGACGGTGGAGGCGCCGATCGCCGCCGCCGAGCCGACGCTGGAGCCGGACACCGCGGCGAAGAACACGCTGGCGATCATGACCGTCAGCGCGAGTCCGCCCTTCACGGCGCGCACCAGGCTGCCGACGAGGTCGATCATCAGGCTCGCGATGTTGCCGCGCATCATCAGGTTGCCGGCGAGCACGAACATCGGGATCGCCATCAGCGGGTAGCTGTTGACCGACTTGAAGGCCGTCTGCGCGATCACCGTGGTGGGCACGCCGTCGAGCATCAGGATCAGGCCCGTGCTGACCAGCCCGAGCGCGACGGCGACATGCGTGCCGACGGCGAGCAGGACCAGCATCAGCACGAGGGAAGTTGCGATGAGCATGATGTCTCCTAGAGTTCGGAGCCGGTCGGGCCGTGCGAGGATGCGTAGGGATCCTCGCCGCGCAGCGCGCGCACGAGACAGCGGAGGTAGTAGCCGAGCAGCAGCAGCGCGCCGAGGGGCATGGCGAGGAACAGGATCCACACCGGCAGGTCCAGGTTCGATTCGGTCATCATCCCCATCGTGTAGTAGCGCTGGACCTGCGGCAGCGAGGCGTAGAAGAGCCCCACGCCGAAGCCGATGCCGACGAGGCTGGCGACGACGTGCATGGCCTTGCGGATGCCCGCCGGCATGTGGTCGACCAGCAACTCGGTGCGGATGTGGTTGCCCGCGGTGCCGGCCGCCCCCAGCGTCAGGAAGAAGGCCCACACCATCAGGTAACGCACCGACTCCTCGGCCCAGAAATAGCTTTCGTCGAACAGCGAACGGCTGCCGCCTTCGATCAGCATGATCGCGGTCGAGGCGAGGAACATCAGCGTCGCAAAGCTCAGCAGCGGGCCGGATTCGAACCACTGCCACCAGCTCCGGCGCGGCTCCGTCACGCGCCCCTGCGGGGCAATCGTCGGCGCGGGCGCCGGGATGGACTCGTGTTTCATGGCTGCAGCCTCAATTGCCATAGCCGCACCGCTTCTCGAGCTCACCGAGCTTCTGGATCGCCTCCGGATACTTGTCGGTGAACACCTTCTCGTTGCTCTTGGCGAGCGCGCGCCAGCGCTTCGCTTCCTCGGGCGTTGCGGTGCGGAACACGGCACCCTGGGCGACCATCTTGTCGACGAGTTGCTTGTCCTCGGCGGTAACTTCCTTCCACTGGCGCGGCGTGATCTCCTTGATCGTATCGGTGATGGCCTTGCGTTGCGCTTCCGGCAGACCGTCGATCCAGCCCTTGTCGACGACGATCGCGTAAGTCGTCAGCGAGAAGCCGGGGACGTACCACGCGTACTTTCCGGTCATGCCTATCATCTCCGCCCAGCCGGCCGGCGAGGTATACACGCCGTCGATCGCCCCTTGCGCGAGCGCGGTGCTCATCTCCGAGGCGGCCATCGACACCGGGCTGGTGTTGAGGCTCTTCATCGTCTCCTGGAACACCTTGCCGCCGGTAACGCGGATCTTCGCGCCCTTCAGGTCCTCCATCTTCTGCACGTCGCGGTTGCGGAACACGAAGAACAGGTCGGCGGTGCGCAGGAAGCCGAGGATCTTCAGGTTGCGGGGCTCGACATACGACGACATCAAGGTCGTGAGCCCGTCGGAAAAGCACTGGTTCGTCATCATGTCGTCGCTGACCGCGAACGGCAGATTGACGATGCCGGTGCGCGGTTCGATCGATTCGACGCGCACCGCGACCGGCCACACCATGTGCACGGCGCCGGTGCCCAGCGCCGCGAGGGCGTCCTGGTCGTTATAGAGCTGCCCCGCGGGGAAGACCTTCACGTTGAGTGCGCCGTTGGTGCGCTTGGCGACGCCCTCGGCAAACTGGTTCATGTACTTGGTCTTCCAGTGGGTCGCGGCGACCTCGCTGGGCAGGACCAGATCGGCGGCCGATGCGCCGCCCGCGTGCGCCATCACGCACAGGGAAGCGATCGCACTTGCGGCAAGACGCTTGAATGTCATCACGGAAGGTCTCCTCTCGGTTGTGTCGGGGCGGTGTCGCCCGCTTTGTGTTTGCGTTGCGCGGCACACCGCTGCCGGGCGGCCCTGCCGCAGCGGCTCAATAACCGGCGTCGGCATCCTGGCTGCCTTCGCGCTTCTGGATCAGCGCGCTGCGCACGAACTCCATGAAAACGGTGCCGTCTGCCTTCTTGCCGAGCGTGCGCACCGTGACGATGCCCTGCGTCGGGCGGGATTTCGATTCGCGCTTTTCCAGCACCTCGGACTCGGCGTAGATCGTGTCGCCGGCGAACACCGGGGCGAGCAGCTTGATTTCCTTCCAGCCGAGGTTGGCGATCGCCTTGCCGCTGACGTCCGGCACCGTCATGCCCAGCACCACCGCGAGCGTCAGGCCGCTGTTCATCAGCAGCTTGCCGAATTCGCTCTTCCCGGCGAACGCCGCGTCGCAGTGCATCGGGTGGTAGTTCATCGTCAGCAGCGAGAACTGGATGTTGTCGTTGTCGGTCAGCGTGCGGCCGGGGCGGTGCTCATACACGTCGCCCACCTCGAAATCCTCGAAGTAACGGCCGATCTGGCCCCGGTAGCGTTGTTCGCCGATCTGTCTGACGCTCATTGATATCTCCTCGTATATTGAATGGATGACCGGCCGCGGCCGGCCCGTCGGGGATCACGCAGCACCGCTCACAGGCAGGTCTTGCGCAGATCCTCGACCTGCCTGAACACGTCCGGATGCTTGTCGCGGAAGCCCTGGCCGGCGCCAAGGAAGCGCTCCTTCAAGCGCTCCGTTTCGGCGGCGGAGAGCACGCGGTAGGTGCCGCCCTGATCGACCATCTGCTTCACCAGTTGCTCGTCCTTGACGACGGTCTCTTTCCACTGGCGCACGATGATTTCGTCGAGCGCGGTCTGGATGACCTTGCGCTGGGCTTCGGGGAGGGCGTCGAACCAGGCCTTGTCGACTGCGACGGCCGAGGTCGCCAGCGCCATGCCGGGGGCGAGCGCCGCGAATTTCGCGGTGCTCCCGAGCACATCCACCCAGCCCGCCGGCGAGGTCATCGCCCCGTCGATCGCGCCCTGCGCGAGGGCCGCGGACATTTCCGAGGCGGCCATCGATACCGGGCTCGCGTGGATCGACTGCATCGCATCGAGCATCACCTTGCCGCCCACGACGCGGACCTTCTGCCCCTTCAGGTCCTCGACACGCTGCACGTCGCGGCTCTTCATGATGAAGAGCAGCTCGGCCGTGCGCAGGAAGCCCAGCACCTTGACGCCGCGCGGCTCGATGTAGCCCGACACCTGGCGCGTGAAGCCGTCGGCGAAGCAGCGGTTGGTCATCTCGCGCGTTCCGAGCAGGAAAGGCAGGCTGATCGCGCCCAGACGCTGGTCCATCAGCTCGAGGCGGCTCGCCACGGGCCAGACCATATGCACGCCGCCCGTTCCCAGCGCGGCGAGCGCGTCGCGATCGTTGTAGAGCTGCGAGGCGGGGAAGTACTTGCCCTGAATCGCACCATTGGTGCGCTTGCCGACCTCGGCGATGAACTGCTCGATATAGGGGCTGGGGTTGGTCGAGATCGGCACTTCGCTGGTGATGATCATTTCGGCCGCTCCGACCTGTGTGCACCATGCGGCGGCAAGCGTCAGCGACCATCGTGCGAGGCGATTCAGTGCAATCTTCATGTCTTCTCCTTGGTGGGTAGGGGTGCCCTGTTGCCGGCGTTCTCAGCGGGCCGGATTCATTGCGTGGCGATCATCGCCGGGGGTGCGGAGGTGCCAGCGGGTGTGGCGCTGGAAGCAGTGTCCGAGGGCGAGGACGCGATCCTCGCCGAGCGGCGGACCGACGAACTGGATGCCGAGCGGCAGCCCGCACGCACCGAAGCCCGCGGGCACCGCCAGCGCGGGTACGCCGAAATAGTTGATGCCGCGGGTCCAGAACGACAGCTTCGCGAACTCGGCTTCCAGACGGCGCTCGTCGTCGCCGACGGTATCGACAACCCGCGGCGCGACATCGGGCGTCACCGGCAGCAGCAACGCATCGACGCCGTCGAGCGTGCGCTCGACGAAGCGGCGCATCAGCGGGGCGCGCAGGCGCAGCGCGTCGTAATAATCGACGCTCGCGGTCAGCAGGCCGCGCGACAGGCGCCGCCGGACCTGGCGCCCATAGCGCTCGGGCTGGTCTTCGAGCCATCGCCGATGCACCGCGGCGGATTCCGTCGCGAGCAGCACGGAGGCGAGTCGCCCGGGCAGATCGAGGTCGGGCAGATCCACCGGCACGATGCGAACGCCGGCATCGGCGAGGCTGCGCGTCGCTTGCTCCAGCGCAACGAGCATGTCCCGCGACAGGAGCGTCCCTACCTCGAAACGGGGCACCGCGACGCTCAGGCAATCGGCCGGCACATCGAGAATCGGCGAAACGACCGCTGCAGCGAGACAGGACGGATCGGCGGAGTCGGCGCCGGCCATCGCCACGTAGGCGTGGGCGCACAACTCCGCGGAGCGCGCGAGCGGCCCGACGCAGTCGAGGCTCGGCGCCAGCGGCATCGCACCGGCCACGCTGATGCGATGCTGCGTCGGCTTCAACCCCGTCACGCCGCACAGGGCGGCAGGCAGGCGCACCGACCCACCGGTATCCGAACCGATCGCAAGCGCGACGTGCCCGGCACCCACCGTCATGCCTCCGCCACTGGAGCTGCCGCCCGAAACATGCTCGACATTCCACGGGTTGCGCCCCGGCCCCCAGGTCGCGTTGAGGCCGGTCGGCGACAATGCGAACTCGGCCATATGCTGGGTTCCGAGGATCACCGCGCCGGCCTGCTCCAGACGCGCGACCACCGTTGCATCGGCCGCGGCGGGAGCGGCGCCCTCGCGCAGCGGCGAGCCCCAGCCCGCCACACGACCGAGCCTGTCGAACATATCCTTCACACCGAGAACAACGCCGTGCAGCGGACCACGGACATGGCCCCGCGCCCGCTCCTCGTCGAGCTGGCGTGCTCGTTGCAGCGCCCGTTCGACATCGATCTCGCGCCACGCCAGCCTTCCCGGCGCGGCCATGTCGATGCAGGCGAGATGCGTGCGCACCGCGTCTTCGCAATGCGCAACGCCCGCGCCCGCTGCCGTCGTCGCGCAGTTCCCCCCGGCAAGCGGCGGGCGCGCAAGCCGCTGCAGCGCGTCGGCAAACGGCTCCGGGGCAACTCCCGGCGCGAGGGCCGCAACCGCGCGGTCGACCGTCGCCGCCAGCTCGTCGGCGGCAGCCAGCACATCGGCGCGGTCCGCATCGGGGATGGAGAAGCCTCGTCCCGCAAGCAGCGTCGCGCTCGCATCGGACCGGGCCTGCAAGCTCGCCGAATCCCCGGCGTGACACACACCCTCGACGCCACTCATCTTTGCCTGCATCCTTGTCTGCACCTTGTTTGTACGTATGTCCGTTTGTCCGGACAAACTATGCAGCCGATGCCTGCTACCTGTCAACGGCCTCGATGGATCGATAAGAATTTTTGATACACCCCGCTGCACGCCCCTCCTTCCGGGCCGCGCCGCCCGCTCCGCTTTGCGCTAAGCTCTCGCGTTCGATCGCGGCCGATGCCCGGCCCGCCCCCACCGCAAGAACACACCGCCCGTGACACCCGCCACGCCAGACCATCCCCGCCCGCACTCGCCGTGGCATCTGTTCATCGCCTTCACCGTGCTTGCGCTGCAAGGCTTCGGCGGGGTGCTCGCCGTGGCGCAGCGCGAACTCGTCGATCGCCGACGCTGGATGACGCGGGAGGAATTCGTCGATGCCTATTCCGTCGCGCAGCTGCTGCCCGGCCCCAACGTCGTCAATCTGTCGCTGATGCTCGGTGACCGCTTCTTCGGCTGGCGCGGCGCGTTCGCGGCGATCAGCGGGATGCTGCTTGCGCCGCTGGTGCTGGTGATCGTGCTGGCCGCCAGTTACAACCAGCTCGCGAGCTTCCCGGCCGTCGCGGGCGCGCTGCGCGGGATGGGGGCCGTCGCTGCAGGGCTGATCCTCGCGATGGCGCTGAAGATGCTGGGCACACTGCGCCGCAATGCGCTCGGGCCCCTGCTGTGCGCGCTGCTCGGGCTGACGACGCTGGTCGCGGTGACGGTGTTCCGCGCGCCGCTCGCGTGGGTCGTGATCGGACTGGGCACGGCGGGCTGGTGCCTCGCGCGTTGGCGCATCGCGCGCCGGGAAGGAGCCCGGCCATGAGCAGCCTGCCCCTGGCCGATCTTTTCGACCTTTTCCTGCGCTTCCTGATGCTCTCGCTGCTGTCGATCGGCGGCGCGATGTCGACCGCGCCCGAGATGCACCGCTTCCTCGTCGCCGAGCGCGGCTGGCTCGACGACGCCGACTTCACGACGGCGATCGCGCTGGCGCAGGCCGCGCCGGGGCCGAACGTGTTGTTCGTGCCAGTGCTGGGCTTCCAGGTCGCCGGCGTGGTCGGCGCCGCCGCCGCGCTGGTCGGCATCCTGCTGCCGTCGACGCTGCTGTCGCTGGGCGTGAGCCGCTGGGGAGCGCAGCGCCGCGATACGCCGGCAGTGCGCGCCTTCACCGCAGGCCTCGCACCGGTGTCGGTCGGACTGGTGTTCGCGACCGGCTGGCTGCTGAGCCTGCCTTTCATCGCGGCGCCGGATCACCGGCTTGGCGCACTCGCCTTGATCGCCGCGACCATGGCGGTGACCTTGAAGACGCGGCTCGCGCCGATCTGGATGATCGTCGTCGGCGCAACGGTCGGCGGGCTGGGCTGGGTATAACCGGAATGAAGCCGGAACGCGCCTGTCGATCGCCTTGCCGCCGCGGGGACTCGCGAACGGCACCCTACAACTACGTAACAGTCCGCATTGATCGAAGTCAAAGATCTCTCGTACCCTTACCGCAAGAATCGGTAACCTATCAGGCACTCCCGTACATACACACGGGAGAGACGGATGCGGTGCGTTCGCGGTAGCAGAAGCGCCGGAGACGCCCGCACCCATTCCTTTGGCTTTCACCGGCGGCGCCACCCGCCCCAGGACGAGCGCCAGTACATGTCACCGAACGCCGTCGCGGAACGAGGCACGCCGCCCCCCCTGAACAGAGGGGGCGCCTGACTCATGGCGGCTCACCTGCCCTGCTCCTCTCCGTCGTGCATCCTCCAGCGCCTTAGCCCCCTCCTGTGCGCCGCGCGGAAGGCCGTTCGCGGGCTGTTCGCCGACCGCGTGAGCATGGCGCGCTTCGTCGCTCATCAGGTCATCGTCTTTGTCGCGCTGCTGCTGGTGGCGATCCAGCTCGTGACCCTGGTTGCGCTGAACTGGGCGGTATCGGAGAACGCACGCGAGTCGGTGCGCAAGGAAGTCGACGTCGGGCGGCGGATATTCGGCCGCGTGATGGAGGACCGCACCCAGCAGCTGACGACGGCCGCGAGCGTGCTCGCGTCGGATTTCGGCCTGCGTCAGGCGCTGATGAGCAACGACCATGCGACCATCGTTTCCGCAATGGCCAACCACGCGGCGCGCATCGGTGCCGCGAAGATGATGCTGATCGGGCTCGACCGGCGGGTGATCGGTGAAACCGCTGCACAGGGCAACCAAGGCGAACGGCCGCTGTTTCCGTTTCCACACCTGATCGAAAACGCCGAACGCAAGGGTGCTGCATCCGCGATCGCGCTGATCGACGATGCGCCCTTCCAGCTCGTCGTCGTGCCGGTGCTGGCGCCGGTTCCGGTCGCGTGGGTGATGGTGGCGTTCACCGTCGACAACAAGCTCGCGCAGGATCTCAGCCTGCTCACCGGCCTCGACGTTTCTTTCGCCACGTGGGCGCGCGGGCGCGGCTGGCACGTTGCTGCGACGACGCTGCCGCCGCCGAAGACCAGCGCGCTACTGGGGGCGCTCGCCCCCCCGGCGGGAGCCGCCGTGCCGCCGATCAGTCCCGACCTGCTCGGCGCCGATTTCCTGTTGTCCGGTTCGGTCCTCGGCCGGGAGGACAACGCTGCGGTCGTCGCCATCCTGCAAAGCTCGCTGGGCGCCGCGATCGCGCGCTTCGACGGGCTGCGTGTCATCCTGCTCGCGCTCGCTGCCTTCAGCCTGTGCGCGACGGTGGTCGGCAGCCTGCTGATCGCGCGCAGCATTTCACGGCCGGTATCGGCACTGGCCGAATTCGCGCGCCGCATGGAACGCGGCGAATATGACCAGGGACCGCCTGCGACACGCTCCGACGAGCTCGGGGAGCTCGCGGCCAGTTTCAACCGCATGCGGCTGGCGATCGCCGCACGCGAGCAGCAGATCAAGTCGATGGCTCTGCAGGACGCGCTGACCGGCCTGCCCAACCGTGCGCTGTTCAACGAGCGCCTGCAGCAGGCGGTCGGGCTCGCCCGCCGGCTCGCGCAACCGGTGAGCGTGCTGCTCATCGACCTGAACCGCTTCAAGGAGGTCAACGACACGCTCGGCCATCACGTCGGCGACCGCCTGCTGTGCGAGGTCGCGGAACGCCTGCGCGCAGTGCTCGTGCGCGCATCCGATACACCCGCCCGCCTGGGCGGCGACGAGTTCGCGGTGCTGCTGCCCACCGCCAGCGAGGCGATGGCCGAAGCGACCGCACGCAAGATCCTGCAAGCCTTCGAAGCGCCGGTATTCGTCGAAGGCCGCCAGCTCGACGTGGGCGGCAGCATCGGCATCGCGACCTTCCCCGACCACGGCGACGACCCCAATGTGCTGATGAGCCGGGCGGATGCGGCGATGTACGTGGCCAAGCGCAAGCGCATGGGCTGCGCCGTCTACGACGTCGCCTTCGATACTGAAGCCGAAAGCCACGGCCGGCTGTCGCTGAGCGGCGAACTGCGCCAGGCCGTCGACGAAGATCAGCTCGTGCTCTACTACCAGCCGCGCCTCGACCTCGCCAGCGGCCGGATCACCGGCGTGGAGGCGCTGGTGCGCTGGCAGCATCCGGTGCGCGGCTTCGTGCCGCCCGACCAGTTCATTCCCTTCGCCGAGCAGACGGGCTGTATCCGCGAGATCACGCGGTGGGTGATGGGCCGCGCCTTCGAGCAATGTGCCCGCTGGCGCGCGGCGGGGCTGGCGCTGGAGGTGTCGATCAACCTTTCCGCACGCGACCTGCTCGGCCCCGAACTGCCACAGCGCTGTGCCGAACTGCTGGCGAGCCATGACGCATCGCCGCAGTGGTTCCGGCTGGAAATCACCGAAAGTGCGCTCATCGATGACCCGGCGCGCGCGCTCGACACGGTGGCACGGCTGCACGAGATGGGCTTCAGCCTGTCGATCGACGACTTCGGTACGGGCTATTCGTCGCTCGCGCAGTTGAAGCGCCTGCCGGTGGCCGAACTGAAGATCGACAAGAGCTTCGTCATCGACATGGCGCGCGATCCCGACGACATGACGATCGTGCGCTCGGTGATCGACCTCGCCCACAACATGGGGCTGAGCGTCGTTGCCGAGGGCGTCGAGACGGACGAGGTGCGTCAATTGCTGTGCGCCATGGGCTGCGACTACCTGCAGGGTTATCACATCTGCAAGCCGCTGCCGGTCACGCAGCTCGAACCCTGGCTCGCGCGCCGTGGGGCGCCGCACGGCACGACGGCGAAGGAGACTTGACATGAAGTACGGTGAGAAGCTGGCCTGCCTCGCGCTGGTCCTGTGCGCAAGCCAGGCATCGGCGGCAGTGCTCGACGACTTCGGCGTCGAGCTCGTCTATGACGACAACCTCACGCGGGCGCAACTGGGGCGCGACATCAAGGGCGACCTCGCGCTCTCCGTTTCCACATCGGGCGGCCCGCGCTTCCAGCTCACCGACTACGACAGCCTGTCGCTGAAGGGCACCCTGGCGGGCACCAAGTACCGCCATTACGACGGGCTCGACAACATCAACGCCAGCCTCGCGCTGGGCTACCGCCGGAAGTTCGGGCTCGGCCCCTACGTACCGCAGTTTGCGCTGACGGGATCGGCAACGCGGTTCGAATACGACAGCCGGCTGCGTGATGGATGGCTGTATGCGGCCGAAGCCGAGGCGAGCAAGCGCGTGTCGGACCGCCTCGCACTGCGCGCCTTCGTGCGCAGCGAGCGGCGCGAATCGGACGACGTGCCCGAACGCGTCGTTCCCTTCATCCGTGCCAACGTCTTCGACCTCAGGAGCCGCAGCGTGGGCATCGGCGCCGACTTCGCGTACGACCCGCGCCACCTCGTCTCGGTGGGCTACACCTGGCATCGCGGCGACATCGTATCGACGACGCAACGCAACCTGCCGATCTTCCTCGCATCGAGCGCGATCGCGCCCGACCCGGTGTTCGGCGACAATACCTACGCCTACACGATGCAGGCGCGGACGCGGGTGTTCAGCATCGGCGTGAGCCGCGAAGTGGGCCGCCAGTCCTCGGTCAGCCTCGGCTACGAATACCGCGACAGCCATGCGGACGGCGGCATCGACTACAGCGGCAACCTGTTCCGCGCGTCCTATTTTTACGGGTTCTGAATGGCGATGAAGAAACGCACCCTGATCCCGGCCCGGCGCCGCGACCGCATCGCGAACGACGCCATTCGCGGCCTGCTGATACTGTCGGCCCTTGCGCTGCCCGTAGCGCCCGCCCTCGCGGGGGATGTGCGCGCGACGGTGCGCGACCGCGACGGCAAGCCCGTCGCCGATGCGGTCGTGGTCGCGGTTCCCGCCGGCGGCGCGGCCGGTGCCGGCAACCCGCCAGGCGTCGCGGAAGAAGACCAGCGCAACAAGGAGTTCGTCCCCTACGTGCTGCCGGTGCAGGTGGGCACGCGCGTCCATTTCCCGAACAACGACAACATCCGGCATCACGTCTACTCGTTCTCGCCGCCCAAGACCTTCGAGCTGCCGCTCTACAGCGGCACGCCGACCGCCCCGGTGCTGTTCGACAAACCCGGCGTCGTCATCCTCGGGTGCAACATCCACGACTGGATGGTCGGCTACATCTACGTGTCCGAAAGCGCCCACTTCGCCAAGACGGGCGCCGACGGCAAGGCCACGCTCGGCGGCCTGCCCGGCGGCGACTACACGTTGCGGGTCTGGCATCCGCAGCTCGAAGGCAGCGAACAGGCGACGGCGCGGCAGCTCGCGGTGCCATCGAACGGCGCTGTCGACGCCGCCACGACGATAGGGCTGACGCCGGACTTCCGCGCCCGGCGCGCACCGACACCGGGTCGCGGCGGTTACTGAGGGCGCCGGTGCGCGGCGCGACGCTCAGGCCTTCTGCGGCAGCTGGATCGCCTTGAATTCGAGGAACTCTTCCAGCCCGTAGACGCCGTTCTCACGGCCGAGGCCGGACTGGCGGAAACCACCGAAGGGCGCACGCGGGTTCCACGGCGCACCGTTGATGTCGATCTGGCCGCTACGGATGCGCCGCGCGACCGCCAGCGCGTGGTCGTCGCTGCCCGCCCACACGCCGCCACCCAAGCCATAGATCGAGTCGTTCGCGAGCGCGATCGCGTCCTCGTCGCCGTCGTGCGGCAGGATCACGAGCACCGGGCCGAAGATCTCCTCCTGTGCGACGGTGGCCTTGCGGTCCTCGACGACCAGCACGGTCGACGCGACGAAGAAGCCGCTGCCGGCGGGCGCCGCGTCGGGGCCGCCGGCGACGAGCTTCGCCCCTTCGGCGATGCCGCGGCGGATGTAGCCGACCACGCGCTCGCGCTGCACGTCGGACACGAGCGGGCCCAGCTTGCTGTCTTCCGCGAACGCCGGCCCGACCCTGAACGATGCCGTCGCCGCGGCGGCGAGTTCGGCCGCCTGCGCGAGCTTCGCGCGCGGTACGAGCATGCGCGTGTGCGCCGAGCAGGTCTGGCCGGAGTTCAGCAGGCAGTTCGACACCGTACCCTTCACCGCGGCGGCGAGGTCTGCGTCGTCGAGGATCACCGAAGCCGACTTGCCGCCGAGTTCCAGCGCGACCTTCTTGACGGTGGCCGCGGCGAGTTCGGCGACGCGACGGCCGGCGCGCGTCGAGCCGGTAAAGGACACCATGTCGACGCGCGGATCGGACGCCAGCACCTCACCGACGACCGGACCGTAGCCGGTAACGAGGTTGAACACGCCCGCGGGCAGGCCCGCCTCGGCGATGACTTCGGCGAGGATGAAGGCGTTGATCGGCGCCACCTCGGAGGGCTTCAGCACGACCGTGCAGCCGGCCGCGAGCGCGGGGGCGACTTTCAGCGAGATCTGGTTGAGCGGGAAATTCCACGGCGTGATCGCGCCGACGACGCCGATCGGTTCGCGCACGACGAGCGAATTGCCGACGCGCTCCTCCCACTGGAATTCGCGTGCGAGCTTCGCGTAGTGCTTCCAGCTGCCGACCGGCCCGGCGACCTGGAAGCGTCCGGCCATCTTCAGCGGCATGCCGACCTCGTGCGCGATCGCAGCGGCGAGCTCGTCGCGGCGGGCCTCGAGCCCGGCGGCGATGCGTTCGATGTATTCGGCGCGCTCGCTCGCGGGCAGGCGCGACCAGGAATCGAAGGCGGCATGGGCGGCGACGATCGCGGCCTCGGCGTCGGCCGGCGTACCTTCAGGGATGCGGGCATAGACCGAGGCGTCGCTCGGATCGATGACGTCGATGAGGGCGGGGCCGGAGGGGGTGGTCCAGCGGCCGCCGATGTAGAGCTTGTCGCGCAGGATGGTCATGGGGTTGTGCTCGAGGAAGGGAAACCGGTCGATTCTAGCCGCTGAAGGATCCGGGCGCCGATGGCCGCATGGCGCGTCGCCGGCGCAGAGCGAGGCGCCATGTGGGAGCGGCTTCAGCCGCGAATCAGCGGTGTCGCACGTGGCGCGGCCCATTCGCGGCTGAAGCCGCACCCACAGACCCGCGCGGGCTACCCCGCGAGGCCGTATTTCCGGATCTTGTCGTGCAGCGTGGTCTTCGCGATCTGCAGCGCCTCGCTGCTGCGGGCGAGGTTGCCGTTCTGGCGGCGCAGCTCGGCGGCGATCAGGGAGCGCTCGAAGTTCTCCACCGCCTCGGCCAACGACGCGCCGCGCGCTTCCGGCGAGGGCGTCGCGCCGAAATCGCGGCGCAGGCCCAGCACCAGGCACTCTGCCGCGTTGCGCAGTTCGCGCACGTTGCCCGGCCAGTCGTGCGCCATCAGCTGCTGCATCTGGTCGCGCTCGATTTCGGGGATGGCGCGCTGGTGCACTTGCGCGGCGTGCAGCATGAAGTGCTCGAGCAACAGCGGGATGTCCTCGCGGCGCTCGCGCAGCGGCGGCAGCTCGACACGCGCGACGTTGAGGCGGTAATACAGGTCGGCGCGGAATTTCTGGCGGTCGGCGAGTTCGCGGAGGTCTTCCTTGGTCGCGGCGACGACGCGGCAGGCCACCGGGATCAGCGCGTTGGAGCCGAGGCGTTCGACCATGCGCTCCTGCAGCACGCGCAGCAGCTTGATCTGCACCGCCATCGGCATCGATTCGACCTCGTCGAGGAAGAGCGTGCCGCCGTTGGCGTGCTCGATCTTGCCGATGCGCCGCTTCTGCGCGCCGGTGAAGGCGCCTGCCTCGTGGCCGAAGAGCTCGCTGTCGATGAGGTTGTCCGGCAGGCCGCCGCAGTTGAGCGCGACGTAGTTGGCCTTGCTGCGGCTGCTGAGGTCGTGCAGGCAGCGCGCCACCATCTCCTTGCCGGAGCCGGTCTCGCCGACGATCAGCACGTCGACGCTGGTGTCGGCGATTTCCAGCAGCAGGCGGCGCACCTTCTCCATCTGCGGCGAACGGCCGATCAGGCGCGTCTCGATCGCGTCGCGGTGATCGAGGCGGCGGCGCAGGCTCTCGACTTCCATCGTCAGCGCGCGCTTCTCCAGGGCGCGGCGCACGACTTCGACGAGGTGCTCGGGCGAGAAGGGCTTGGGGATGAAGTCGTAGGCGCCGCTCCTCATCGCCTCGACGGCGAGGGTCACGTCGCCGTGGCCGGTGATCATGATGACCGGCAGCGCGGCGTCCTGTGCGATCAGCGCGCGCAGCAGCTGCATGCCGTCCATGCCCGGCAGGCGCATGTCGGTGACGACGACGCCGGGGAAATCCGGGCCGACGAGGCGCTGCCCCGCTTCGGCCGAGGCGACCGCCTGCACCGGGATGCCGGCGAGCTGCATCGCCTGCTCGCAGCCGAGGCGCACGTTCGGGTCATCCTCGATGATAAGGACCTTGAGGTCCGCGGTCTGCTTGGGTTGGGACGCGAGCGAGGGGGTCATGCCTGTTGTTCTCCGGCCGTCGGCAGGTCGAGCGTGAATACCGCACCGCCGGCGGGATGGTTGGCCGCGGAGAGGTCGCCGCCGAAGTCGCGGACGATGTCCTGCGAGATCGCGAGGCCCAGCCCGAGGCCGACGCCGGCCGGCTTGGTCGTGAAGAAGGGTTCGAAGATGTGCGCGAGCGCATCATCCGACAGGCCGGGCCCGCTGTCGATGACGCGCACGAGGAGCCGCCCGGACGCCGCGGCCTCCGCTTCGAGGCGCAGCGTGCGCACGGGACTTTCGCCCATCGCATCGACCGCGTTGCCGATGAGGTTCACCAGCACCTGCTCGAGGCGGTTCTGGTCGCACCACGCGAGCGCCCTGCCCGGCTCGCAGCGGTTGTCGACCGTGACGCCGGCGCGGCGCAGCTTCTGGTCGAGGAGGAAGAGCGCGCTGCGCAGCGCGTGCGCGACGTCGACGGACACGGGGCGCGCGGGCGACTTGCGCGCGTAGGTCTTCAGCGGATCGATGATCTCGCCCATGCGATCGACCAGCGTCGCCATGATTTCCAGGTTGCCTTGCGCCGTCGCCTGATCGCCGCGGCGCATGAATTCGATCGCGTTGCCGCCCAGCGTGCGCAGCGCGCCCAGCGGCTGCGTGAGCTCGTGCGTGATGCCGGTCGCGAGTTGGCCCAGCACGGCGAGCTTGGCCGCCTGCACGAGTTCGTCCTGCGCCGCGCGCAGCGTCTGTTCGGCGCGTTCGCGCTCGGCAACTTCGGCGCGCAGGCGCTCGTTCGCCTCGGTGAGATCGCTCGTGCGCAGGCTCACCTTCTGCTCCAGTTCGGCGTTGGCTCTCTGCAGCAGGACCTGCGCTTCGGCGCGGCTCTTCAGCGTGCGCCGGCGCTGCTGCAGGAACAGCCCGAGCAGCAGCACGCAGCCCGTCGCGGCGGCGCCGAGCGCGGCGTCGGTCAGCGCATCGGCGCGGCGTGCGCGCAGGTCGGCGAAAGTCACCAGCTGCGAGCCGATGCCAGGCAGCAGGCGCGTCTCGACGAGGAAATCGCGCGCCTTGAGGCGGCGCTCGCCGGCGAGCGTCGGCGCCTCCGGGAAGGCGACGAGCGTCGTCTGGCCCGCGCCGGCCGTGCCGAGTGTGACGGGGAAGGCGCGGATCACGTGATCGCCGTAGCGGCGCGTCGCGCCGATTTCGGCAGCGACTTCGCCGCTAAGCGGGCGCAGCGCGGTGTATTTCCAGTCCGGCACGGACGCGACGATGACGACGCCGTTGGCATCGGCCAGCAGCACCGGCTCGTCGCGCGGCATCCAGCGGCGTTCGAGGTCGGCAAGGCCGATCTTCACGACCGCGACGCCGACGACGCGCCAGTCCTGGCCTTCGTCGCGGATCGGCTGAGCGAAGAAATAGCCCGCCTCGCTGCGCGTTTCGTCGATCGCGTAGTAGCGGTCCGGCGCGCCGCGCACGGCGGCCTGGAAGTAGGCGCGCAGCTTCTGGTTCTGGCCGAGCAGGTTGTCGGAGTAGATCCAGTCGCTGGACGCAACCACCGTGCCCTCGGTGTCGAGGACGAAGATCGCGAGGCCGCCGAAGAAACTGTTGAGCTGCTCGAGGTAATGGTTCGCCGCGGGCTGCAGCGGATCGCGTTCCGCCCCTCCGGCGCGCAACAGGCGGAGAACCTCGCTGCTCAGCGCGACGGCACTGGGTAGATGCTCGTAACGGGTGACCGAGCCGTCGACCGCAGTCGCCAGCAGATCGAGGTCGTGGCGCGTGTCCGCACGCAGCGCCGCGAGGCCGGCGCGGGCGCTAAAGTGGTAGACCGCGACGCCGGCCAGCAACATGCAGGCTGCGACCAGCGCGAGGCGGACAGCGACGTGGATACGTGGGCGGGGGGGCATCGAAAACGATCGGGCGGACGGTGCGGGGATTCTAGTTCAGTCCGGGCGGCGAATCCCCGCCTCGCCGCGCCGACGACATCAGTGCTGCAGGATCTTCGCGAGGAACTGCTGCGCGCGCTCCGAACGCGGGTTGGCGAAGAAGGCTTCCTTGCTGTCGTCCTCGACGATCTTGCCGTGGTCCATGAAGATCACGCGGTGTGCGACACGCTTGGCAAAACCCATCTCGTGCGTCACGCACATCATGGTCATGCCTTCCTGCGCCAGCTCGGTCATCACGTCGAGCACCTCGTTGATCATCTCCGGATCGAGCGCCGAGGTCGGCTCGTCGAACAGCATGCAGATCGGGTCCATCGCGAGCGCGCGGGCGATCGCGACGCGCTGCTGCTGGCCGCCGGAGAGCTGGCCCGGGAACTTGTGCGCATGCGCCTTGAGGCCGACGCGGTCGAGGAAGTACATCCCCTTCTCCGCCGCCTCGTCCTTGTCGCGCTTGAGCACCTTGATCTGCGCGAGGCCCAGGTTGTCGCGGATGGTCATGTGCGGGAACAGCTCGAAGTGCTGGAACACCATGCCGACGTGGGCGCGCAGCTTCGAGAGATTGGTTTTCGGCGCACCGACCGAGGTGCCGTTCACATGGATGTCGCCCTGCTGGAAGGGCTCCAGGCCATTCACGCACTTGATGAGGGTGGATTTACCCGAACCCGAGGGGCCGCAGACGACGACCACCTCGCCCTTGTTCACGTGGGTGGAGCAATCGGTGAGGACCTGGAAATTGCCGTAATGCTTGCTGACTTTGTCGATCGTGATCATGACGATGCCCTTGAAGTCGATGTGTATTCGTTAGGAACGGAGTGCGGTGGCGCTCAGGCGCCCTGCAGGCGTTTCTGGAAGTGGCGCACGGCTTGCGAGGCGGCGAAGCACAGCACGAAGTAGACGGCACCGGCGAAGAGCACCAGCTCCACGAGCCGTCCGTCGCGGTCGCCGACCTTGTAGGCCGCGCCGAAGAAGTCGGCGAGCGCCGACACATAGACCAGCGAGGTGTCCTGGAACAGGATGATGGCCTGCGTCAGCAGCAGCGGCACCATGTTGCGGAAGGCCTGCGGCAGCACGACGTGCAGCATCGCCTGCGGGTAGCTCATGCCCAGCGCGTGGGCGGCGGCGAGCTGGCCCTTGGGCACGGACTGGATGCCGGCGCGGATGATCTCCGCGTAGTACGCGGACTCGAACAGCGCGAAACCGATCATCGCGGAGGCGAGGCGCACGTCGGAACCCGGCGGCAGGCCGAGGAAGCTCTCGAGGAACTTCGGCACGATCAGGAAGAACCACAGCAGCACCATCACCAGCGGGATGGCGCGGAAGAGATTGACGTAGCCGGCCGCGGCCCACGCCAGCGGCTTGATCGACGACAGGCGCGCCATCGCCAGCAGCGTGCCCCACACGATGCCGGCGACGATCGCCAGCGCGGTGATCTCGAGCGACACCATCAGGCCCTGGCCGAGGAAGTTCAGCGAGCCGGGGATCGACGACCAGTCGAATTCGTAAGAACCGAACATTTCACTTGCCTCCGAGGTAACCGGGAACGCGCACGAGCGCTTCCGTCTTGCGCATCAGGAGCATCACGACGACGTTGATCGCGAGGTAGGCCACCGTCACCGCGACGAAGGACTCGTAGGGCTGCGCGGTGTAATCGACCAGTTGGCGGCCCTGTGCGGCGAGTTCGAGGAGGCCGATCGTCGAGCACACGGCCGAGTTCTTGAACACGTTGAGGAACTCCGAGGTCAGCGGCGGCACGACCAGGCGGAAAGCCATCGGCAGCATCACGTGGCGGTAGGTCTGCGGCAGCGTCAGCCCCAGCGCGAGGCCTGCGTTCTTCTGCCCGCGCGGCAGCGCGTTGATGCCCGAGCGCACCTGCTCGGCCACCCGCGCGCTGGTGAAGAAGCCCAGGCACACCATCGCCGCGATGAATTGCTGCGCGACCGGGTTCATCGCCTTGAAGGCATCGCCGACGGCAGCCGGCAGCATCTCCGGCAGCACGAAATACCAGAAGAAGAGCTGCACCAGCAGCGGGATGTTGCGGAACATCTCGACGTAGGCGGTCGCAGCGAAGGAAAGTCCGCGGTGCGGTGCGGTGCGCAGCACGCCGACGACCGCACCGACCAGCAGCGCGATCACCCAGGCCGACAGCGACAGCGCGAGCGTCGTCTTCAGACCCGCGAACATCCAGTCGAGATAGGTGCCGTCATTGACGGCGCTGGGGAGCAGAAACACGCCCCAATTCCATTGGTATTCCATGCATGACTCCAGAAACGTCGGAGGAAAAGGCCCCGGCGGATGCAACCGGCGCAGCCGTCCCCTGCCCCCGGCGCACGAGGCGCCGGCGGTACGGGATGCTTCAGGGGCGGGAGATCGGGTGCTTACCCGGACTTGAAATCCGGGGACAAGCTCTTAGTATTCCCAGAAGATGCGCTGCAGTTCCTTGCTGTCCTGCGTCCGGGTCAGGGCGACCGCGGCGAGGATGCGCGCCTTCTGCGGATTGAGGTCGTGGGCGACGACCCAGTCGTACTTGTCGTCGGGCTGTTCGGCGTTGCGCAGCACGAAGCCGCCGCCGGTGACGCGCGCCGAGCGGATCACCTGCACGCCCTTGCCGCGCAGCTCCTGCAGCACCGGCACGATGTGCTTCGCGACCGAGCCGTTGCCCGTGCCGGCGTGGATGATCGCCTTGATGCCGGCCTTGTCGAACGCGCGGTAAGCCGCGTCGCTCATGTTGCCGTAGCCGTAGGCGACCTCGACCGGCGCGAGCTTCTCGATCTTGTCGATGTCGAACTCGGAGTTCGTCGTGTGGCGCTTCACCGGGCCGCGGAACCAGTAGCTCTTGCCCTCGACGACCATGCCCAGCGCGCCCCACGGGCTCTTGAAGGCCTCGGTGCGGATGTTGACCGCCTTGGTGACATCGCGCCCGCTCTGGATCTCGTCGTTCATCGTCACCAGCACGCCCTTGCTGCGCGCATCCTTTGCCGCCGCGACGGACACCGCGTCGTACAGGTTCAGCATGCCGTCGGCCGACAGCGCGGTACCCGGGCGCATCGCACCGACCACGACGATGGGCTTGTCGGTATGCACGACCAGGTTCAGGAAGAAGGCCGTCTCCTCCAGCGTGTCGGTGCCGTGCGTGACCACGATGCCGTCGACGTCGTCCTGCTTCGCCAGCGCCGCGACGCGCTTGCCCAGCGTCATGAGTTGCTCGTTGGTGAAGCTCTCGGATGCGATCTGGAACACCTGCTCACCGCGCACGTCGGCGACGTCGGCGAGTTCCGGCACACCGGCGATGAGCTTGTCGACCGGCACCTTCGCGGCCTGATAGGTCGCGCTGTTGGCGGCGGTGGCCCCCGCTCCGGCGATCGTGCCGCCGGTGGCGAGGATGACGACTTTGCTCTTGGCATCGGCGAAAGCGGTGCTGCTGGACAGCGCCAGCGCGGCGATCAGCGCCAGCGTGCGGCCGGCGGTCCAGCCCTTGTGGTTGCGAACTTGCATCTCGAGTCTCCTTGCGCGGCCCCGCATGGGGGCCATTTATATTTTTCAGTTGGGGTCGGGACCGGACCGATCACTCGAACGCGCGGTCGTTCGGCTCCTTGAAGAGCTTCTTCATCACATCCGAGATCGGGAAGCCGAGGTTGATGTTCTTCGGCGGGATCGCCGCGAGGAACCATTTGTTATAGATCGCCTCGGCCTCGCCGGAAGTCATGGTCTTCGCGATCGCCGCATCGACCACCTTCTTGAAAGCCGGATCGTCCTTGCTCATCATGCAGCCGTAGGCTTCATATGATTGCGGCGTGCCGGTGATGGTCCAGTCGGCCGGGCGCTTGGCCTTCGCCAGTTCGCCATAGAGCAGCGCGTCGTCCATCATGAAAGCGACCGCGCGCCCGGTTTCCAGCGTGAGGAAAGACTCGCCGTGGTCCTTCGCGCTGATGATATTCATACCGAGTTTCTTTTCCTCGTTCATCTTGCGCAGCAGGCGCTCCGAGGTCGTGCCGGCGGTCGTCACGACGTTCTTGCCGGCGAGCTGCTCGAAGTCCGTCACGCCCGACTCCTTCTTCGTCATCAGACGCGTGCCGACGACGAAGATCGTGTTCGAGAAGGCCACCTGCTTCGCGCGCTCGCTGTTGTTCGTCGTCGAACCGCACTCGATCGACACGGTGCCGTTCTGCACCAGCGGAATGCGGTTCTGTGAGGTCACCGGCATCATGCGCACCTGCAGGTTCGGCATCTTCAGCTCGGCTTTGATCGCCTCGACGACCTTCAGCATCATCTCCTGCGAATAGCCCACCACCTGCTGGTTCTGGTCGTAGTAGGAGAACGGGATCGAGGATTCGCGATGGCCGAGCGTGATGCTCCCGGTTTCCTTGATCTTCTGCAGCGTATTGGCCTGCGCGACGGCGGGCACGAGGGCGACGGCACCGACGGTGATCAGGGCGGCGAGGGTGGCATTCAGGGGCTTGCGCGGCAACATCATGTCTCCTTTGGTATGGCGGGATAAATAATCCCGATGGCCATATCCATTGCAGACGGCGTGCCAGCTTTTTTGCTGCACTGCGCAAGGCGCCCAGCCCTTGGCGCGCATGGAACAGTGGAATCGGAGTTGTGCGCGGCCGTTCGGAAATCCGAATTTCCGGCCGCAGATCCGTTCGGTTTTCCGAACGGATGGGTCGTGCCGAAACGCCACCCCACGACCGGATCGACGGGCGGAATGCCCGCCCCGCCGATCATCGGGTGACGTCCGGCCGACCGATCAGGTGGTGCGCGGCAGCACAGTCAGCACGCGCACGATGAAGGCATGGAACTCGTTCATGTAGTTGCGCAGGAACTCGGCCGTCGAGTCATCCGTGACCTGTCCGTCCTCGGTGATGAGGCCCGGCTTGAACTGGATGTATGCCTCGACCGTGTTCATCAGCGGCGCGTTGCAGTAGCACAGCACACCGCGCAGGCTATGCTGGGCTACGGCCGTGCCGATCGAGCCGGGTGAGGCTCCGATCACGGCGGTGGGCTTGCGGGCGAAGGAGTTCTGGCCCCAGGGGCGGCTCGCCCAGTCGATCGCATTCTTCAGGCCGCCGGGAATGGAGCGGTTGAATTCCGGTGTTACAAACAGGATGGCATCCGAATCACCGATCGCCTTCTTGAAGGCGCGAGCGACCGGCGGGAAGTCGGCATCGTAATCCTGGCTGTAGAGCGCCAGGTCCCTGATCGGGATTTCGGTCAGCTCCAGTTCAGGGGGCGCCAGACGTACCAGCGCCTTCGCCAGCATGCGATTGATCGAGGTGCTCGAGAGGCTGCCGACAAAGTACCCAACCTTGTACCTGGTCATACGAATCTCCTTGCTGTTCAGTGTTCCGCGCCTGCCGCTGCGGCAGTGCGCAGGCGAGGTGGCCGCCGCAGCCGGGATCGGCCATGCATCGACCATATATCACCATAGGTGTGGCGAACCTCGTCGGCAAGTGGGACGGTACGGCACGGAACTTCGGCGCGAAACGCCTGCTGACGGGGGGATCGCTATTGTCCGTCCCCGTCGCGCGGCGCTGCGGGATCGACGCTCCAGAACCGCTCCATGGCGATGTAGGTGAAGGAGGCCGACCAGCCGATCAGCAGGAGTCCGTTGAGCGCCTCGACGCCCGCCAGCAGGCGCACCGGCCCGGTCGGCGTCAGGTCGCCGAAGCCGAGCGACGTGTAGGTTTCCGCCGAGAAGTACAGGCAACTGGCGAGAGAAAAACCCGCCTTACCGGACAACTCGCCGGCGTTCAGGAAGCGGACAAGGATGTAGAGGGCCGCACCATACAGCGCGATCTCGACCGCATGCGCGAGGAAGGTCCCTCCCATGACGACGAGGAGCTTGGTGCGGTTCGGTATTCCCAACCGCGGGAGCGTCGAATTCAGCACCCGCAGGGCTTCGTAATGCAGCACCGTGCTCGACACGATCAGCAGGGCGCAGGCGAAAAACACGATGTACACGGACGCGGATCTCCCGACAGTGGCTCACGATGCGCCGGCCGCATGAACTGCGGGCCGTGCCGCCCCCATGGGCAACCGGAAACAGATTCCGCGCACATCGATGCGGAGTCTATGCGAGCATGACTTAACCGTGTCTTAAGGCCCTCACGCCGCGCAACCTGCGGCACGGCACGGGCGCGGATCGCACGCAGCGCGTACCGGACGCGGAGGCGGCCGTCCAGCGGCGACCGGCCTTCCGCAGGGGTTCAGCGTGCCGGCGCGTAGGGGTGATGCTCGCGCCAGTGGCGCGCGATGTCGACGCGGCGGCATACCCACACGCGGTCGTGCTTCTCGATGTGGTCGAGGAAGCGCTGCAGCGCGCGGAAGCGGCCGGGGCGGCCGAGCAGGCGGCAGTGCATGCCGACCGACATCATCGCGGGGCGCTCGTCGCCTTCCGCATACATCACATCGAAAGCGTCGCGCAGGTATTCGAAGAACTCGTCGCCGTGCGAGAAACCCTGCGGCAGCGCGAAGCGCATGTCGTTGGTGTCCAGCGTATAGGGGACGATGAGCTGCGGCACGGTCGCGCCGTCGCTCTTCTGCACCTCCATCCAGAACGGCAGGTCGTCGCCGTAGTAGTCGGCGTCGTACAGGAAACCGCCGTAGTCGGCGACGAGGCGGTGCGTGTTGGGGGAATCGCGGCCGGTGTACCAGCCCAGCGCGCGTTCGCCGGTGAGTCGTTCGATGATCTCCATGCCGATGCGCATGTGCTCGCGCTCGGTCGCCTCGTCGACGTTCTGGTAGTGGATCCAGCGCCAGCCGTGGCAGGCGATCTCGTGGCCGAGTTCGCGGAAGGCGGCGGTCACTTCGGGATGGCGCTGCAAGGCCATCGACACGCCGAAGATCGTCAGTGGCAGGCCGCGGCGCTCGAACTCGCGCAGGAAGCGCCACACGCCGACGCGCGAACCGTATTCGTAGATGCCTTCCATCGACAGGTGGCGGTCGGGGATCGCGGGCGGATTGAAGAGTTCGGACAGGAACTGCTCGCTGCCGGGGTCGCCGTGCAGCACGCAGTTCTCGCCGCCTTCCTCGTAGTTCAGCACGAACTGCACCGCGACGCGCGCGCGGCCGGGCCAGTTCGCGTAAGGCGGGTTGCGGCCGTAGCCGACGAGGTCGCGGGGGTAATCCTTGTTCATGGTCATGCTTCTCTCCTGCAGGTTTCCGCGGGGCGGGCGGTGCGCCCGGCCGGTCGCACCGCCCCGCTCGCCCGCTCAGTAGTAATGGATCATGCCGAGCGCTATCCCCCTCGGATCCGCGCCGGCGGCCACGCCGCCCACGGCGGCGTCGAAGTCGTTGCTCGCAGCTGCACCGTTCTTCAACCGCGCGTACTGCGCATACAGCTCGGTGCGCTTGCTCGCGTGATACGCGTAGCCGAAGGCCCAATGGCTGCTGCGCGTGTCGCTGCGCGACAGCTCTCCCCCCTTGACGCCCGAGTCGCGCGCATAGTTCGCGCGCAGCTCGTGCGGGCCGAAGGGCCAGGACATCGTCAGCGCCCAGTCGTTGATGCGGAGCGTATCGCCGGTGAAGTCGGCGCGGTGGTCCTCGTAGATCGCGCCGAGCTTCGGTCCGCCCTGGATCGCATAGGTCGCGACCAGTCCGAGCGAATTGCCGCTGCCTTCGAGCGTGCCCTTCTGGTGGCGATAGCCGAGGCCCGCGTGCAGGCCGCCGAGCTCGTAAGTGGCGGCAACGGAGTATTCGTCGGTAGCGTGCGTCGTCGCCGTCTTGTTCTCGCCGGCGCTGAACTGGCCGCGCACGCGCAGGCCGTTCCAGTCGGGCGACCAGTAATTGACGCTGTTGAGCGCCTGGAAGCCGCTGGGCGGAGCGCCGAGCTTGAGCGGCGCGACATACACGACGGCGTCGATGCTGCCCAGCGTGAGGATGTCCCACGGGTCCGCGCTCAGGCTGGAGATGTAGAACGGCCGGTGGCGCTTGCCGAGCATCAGCTCGCCCCACCCGCCGCCCAGTCCGACGTAGCCTTCGGCCCCTTCGTTGCCGAACATGCCGCCGCGGCCATCGACCGGCGTGTTGCCCTCGATCCAGAAAAAGGCGCGCTGACCGCCGCCGAGGTCTTCCTTGCCCGAGAAGCGGATGCGGCTCGCGATGTCGGTGACGCGGGTACGTTCGTCCAGGTCGGCCGCGTCGCCGGCGGTCGCGCCCTTGGCCGAGACCATGTCGATCTGCGCCGCGGCGCGGCCCGAGATCGTGACGTTGCTCTGCGCCTGCGCCGCCCCCGCCGCGAGCAGGGCGACGGCCCCGAGGGCCGCGGCGCCTGCCTTGATATTTGCTTCCATGCTGTCTCCTCTTGTTCTCTTGTCTGATGGTTTGGTGTCGGGCTTAGTAAGCTTGCGATTCGGTGCCGCGCAGCCCCCGGCACCCGGGTAGGGGCGCAGACGACGGCACAGCAAATCCCCTGCCGGCCGGATCGCGGCCATGCATCGGGCACTGCGGCGCGGTGGAAGCAGCCACCGCGCGGTACTGCGGATCAGTTGTGGCGGAAGCGCTGGCAGGCGTCCCAGTGGTTCATCAGCAGCCAGTACGTAAACCCGGCCGGAGGCAGGCTCGCGTACCAGGACACCGAAGGGAAGCTCAGCGCCACCATCGCACCCACGGCGGTCGCAACGATGCCGGCCCAGTTCACGCCGCGGTACGGGCCGTCGGCGTCGTAGAAGTGCTGCAGGTTGAGCGTGCGGCGGCGCAGGATGTAGTAATCGACGACCAGGATCGCGAAGATCGGGCCGAGGAAGGCCGAGTAGGTCTGCACGAAGATCTGCAGCCCTTCGGCCGACTCGTCCTTGACCAGCACCCACGGGAAGGTCGCGAACGCGAGCAGGCCCACCAGCACCGCCGACTTGCGGAACGACAGCTTGAACACGTCCATCAGCACGTAGGCGGGCGGCACGACGTTGTTGAGCACGTTGGTCGTGACCTGCGCGAAGGCGATGAAGAGCAGCGTCACGACGAGCAGCGGCTTGTTGTCGACGGCGCTCGAAAACACCTTGATCGGATCGGCGGTGCCGGTCGCACCGGACACCATCAGGCCGATCAGGCCCATGAAGAGCGTCGCCGGCAGGATGCTCATCGAGTAGATTGCGGTCAGCGCGCCGGACTTCACGTCCTTGTGCAACTCGCGCGAGTAGTCGCTGACGTTGAGCATCATGGTGCTGTAGATGCCCAGGAAGAGCATCGTCGCGCCCCAGAACGGCAGGCCCCAGGTGCCTTCGATTCCGGTGATCTTCGCATCGACCTGCCCGCCGAACTTGGTGATCACCGCGTAGAACATGTACACGAGCGAGAACAGGATGAAGCCGCTGCCGATGTTCTCCAGCCACTTGATGCCGTGGAAACCGTAGATCGACAGCGCGACCTGGATGAGCTGGAAGGCGATGAACCACATGACGAGGTTGTCGTAGCCGAACATCGTCGCCGACACCGCATTCAGCGCGCCGGCGCCGATCCAGCTCTGGAAGCCGAACCACACGACCGCCGGGATTGCACGCACAAAGCCGGGAAAGCGCGTGCCGGCGAAGCCGAAGGCGCTGCGCGCCTGCACCATGAAGGGAATGCCGTATTTGTGGCCGGCCGCGCCGTTGATCGCGAGTGCGATGCCGATGACGAAGCAGCCGATCGCGATCGCGGTCGCCGCCTGCAGCATGTTGAGCTGGCCGACGAGGCTCGAGCCCATCGCGAAGGTGCCGATCGACACGCAGCCGCCGAGCCAGGCCAGGAGGTAGGACCAGCGGTCCATGATGCGCGTCTGCTGCGGCGCGAGCGATTCCTCGCCTGCCGCCTTGTGCTGCGACGCGTCGGGCGCCGCCGTCCCGGCACCTGCGCCCAGTCCGGGCGCAACGATCTTCTGTTGTGCAACAGCCATCTTCCGTCTCCTTCGGTGCAAGCCGGACGCCTCTTTGCGGACGTCTCGGCGCTGTCGTCGCGGTGCTTCAGGAACTCAGGTGCTCGAATCTCCCGGTGAAGCGCTTCGGCGGCGGGAAGGCAAGATCGCCGTGCTTGCTGGTGCCGAGCTTGAGGCTCGCAAGCGTCTCGGCGAGCTTCACCGCAGCAGTGACGCCTTCGACGATGGGCAGGCCGACCGCTTCGCGGATCTCGTCGGCGAGGTCCGCCATGCCGCCGCAGCCCAGCACGATCGCGCCGATGTTGTCCTCGGCCTTCGCGCGGAGGCATTCCTCGACGATGCGGTTCACTGCGCACGCGCCGTCGTCCTCCAGATCCAGCACCGGAATCTCGGCCGCGCGCACGCGGCGGCAGTGGTGGGCAAAGCCGTAGGACTGCAACAGGTGCTCGGCGATGATGCCGGTGCGCGAGAGCGTCGTGACGATGGAGAAGCGCGTGCTGATCATCGTCGCCAGATGGAAGGCGGCTTCCGCGATGCCGAGCACCGGTGCGCGGGTGAGCTCGCGTGCCGCCAGCAGGCCGGGGTCGCCGAAACAGGCGATCACGTACGCGTCCGTCGCCTCCAGCTCGCCCTTGCGCACTTCGTCGGCGACGCCGACCGCACTGATCGCCTCGTCGAAATGGCTCTCGATCGATACCGGACCGCTGTCCGGATTGGTCGCGACGATGCGCGTGCCGGGGGCGGCAACGCGCTGCGCCGAGACGCCGATCTTCTCGGTCATGCTGCGGGTGGTGTTGGGGTTGATGACGCGTATCAGCATTGCTGTCTCCTTCTTTGTAATAAGGGAGAACGTCCTCAGCGCAGCTTGGGGCGGCGCTGGGCGACCTCCTCGAGAATCTTCTTCAGGTCCGCCGGGGCGGGTTCTTCCTCGACCAGGACGACGGTGCGCTCGACGTCGCGCAGGTGGCGATCCATCCAGCGCGTTGCACCTTCGACATCGCCGCGGGCGATGATCTCGATCACGTCGTCGTGCTCGGAATGGCGGCAGCTCGCGGTCTGCGGTGAGCCATAGGTGGCGATCACGAGCGATGAGCGCGACACGAGCTGGGTCAGGAAGTCGGTCAGCGTCTCGTTGCCCGCAAGCCGCATCAGTTCGACGTGGAAGGCGCCGGACAGGTAGATCGATTCGCGCCAGTCACCACCGTCCTGCGCGGCATGTTCGCGGCGCACCAGATCGCGCAGCGCTTCGAGCGCGGGCGGCGTCGCCTTCGCGACGACGAGCGGTATCGCGCCGCACTCGATGACGCGACGCGCGGAGAAGATGTCGCGCGCCTCGCTCACCGAGGGCTGCGCCACCGCGGCGCCACGGTTCAGGCGCACGTCCACCAGACGCTCATGCGCGAGACGCTGCAGCACCTTGCGGATGCTGGTGCGGCTGACGCCATAGGTTTCGGCGAGCGTGTCCTCGGGCAGCTTGGTGCCGGGCGCGAGGTGGTTCTCGACGATCGCGACGAACAGGTTGCGGTAGATCGCCTCGTCACGGCCGTTGCCGCCGAGTGCTTCGTCGGCGCGCGTGGTCCCCAGTTCGGCAGATGCTCGTTTTCCCATCATTGTCTCCATGCACGGGCAGGACACGTCCGGCCCGTCGTTAAACCAAGTCTAGAACCGCTTTGGACACAATTCAATATTTTTTTGTATCCACTCAAACAAATCAACGCACACATTAATTCGCTCTGCTGTTACATACTCCGGACACCAATATCGACGCGGATCACTTAGCAAAGCCATAAAAACTTCTTGACTTCATCTATTGGATACACTTTTATATCAACACGGATACAGTTAATGAGCTCATAAGAGAAATTATACGTTCCTGCCTCGACGACTGTAGGACCGCACAATCCACAAAGGTAGCCGTCGCGGCATTCGCCGCGGCCATGAGGAGACAAGCATGTCAGAGCACCTGCCGGCGGGTTACAGCGACCGCCTGTACAACGAGGACCTCGGTCCTCTGAAAGACAAGAACTGGAACTGGTACAACATCTTCGCGTTCTGGATGTCCGACGTTCACAGTGTCGGTGGATACGTTTTCGCTGGAAGTTTGTTCGCACTCGGCCTCAGCAGCTGGCAGGTCCTGGTATCGCTGATCGTCGGCATCTGCCTGGTCAACGTGTTCTGCAACCTGGTCGCACGCCCCAGCCAGCAGGCCGGCGTGCCCTACCCGGTTGCCTGCCGCCTCGCCTTCGGCGTGTGGGGCGCAAACGTGCCAGCCATCATCCGCGGCCTGATCGCGGTGGCGTGGTACGGCATCCAGACCTTCCTCGCCTCGTCGGCGCTGACGATCGTGCTGTTGCGCTTCTTCCCCGGCCTTGAGAGCCTGGCGCATAGCAGCTTTGCCGGCCTCTCGTATCTGGGCTGGCTCGGCTTCTCGATCATGTGGGTGCTGCAGGCGATCGTGTTCTGGCACGGCATGGAAGCGATCAAGCGCTTCATCGACTGGGCCGGTCCCGCGGTCTACATCGTGATGTTCCTGCTCGCGGGCTGGATCGTCTGGAAGGCCGGCATCGACAACATCAGCCTCAACCTCGGTGAGGTGAAGTACGAAGGCTGGGGCGTCGTCGGCCCGATGATCACCGCGATCGCGCTGGTCGTGTCCTACTTCTCGGGCCCGATGCTGAACTTCGGCGACTTCTCGCGCTACGGCAAGACCTTCGACGAAGTGAAGCGCGGCAACTTCTGGGGCCTGCCGGTGAACTTCCTCGCCTTCTCGATCGTCACCGTCGTCATCACCTCGGGCACGATCCCGGTGTTCGGCCACATGATCACCGACCCGATCGAGACCGTCAGCAAGATCGACAACACCCTGGCCGCGGTGCTCGGCGCCTTCACCTTCGTCACGGCCACGATCGGCATCAACATCGTCGCCAACTTCGTGTCGCCGGCCTTCGACTTCTCCAACGTCGCACCGAAGCACATCAGCTTCCGCACCGGCGGCTTCATCGCTGCGGTCGGTTCGATCTTCATCACGCCGTGGAACCTGTTCAACTCGCCCGACGTGATCCACTACACACTCGACATGCTCGCCGCCTTCATCGGCCCGCTGTTCGGCATCCTGCTGGTGGATTTCTACCTCGTGCGCAACAAGAAGATCGTCGTCGATGACCTCTACAGCGACAAGCCGGGCGGCGCCTACTGGTACGACAACGGGGTGAACAAGCGCGCGATATGGGCGCTGGTTCCCGCTGTGCTCGCCGGCGTCGTGATCACGCTGTCGGGCACCAAGGTCATGGCCGACTTCAACTGGTTCATCGGCTGCGCGCTCGGCGCCCTGTTCTACCACCTGGCGATGAAAGGCCAGAGCGTGTCCGAAGGCGAACTTGAGATCACGCCACGCCTCGCTACCGAGTCCGCATCCTGAACGCGCGCGGCGGATACGCCGGATGAACAACAGGCGTAGGGCGGGAGGAGCGAAGCGCATCCCGCCAATCACCGGCCGAACTCGTGCCGACCGTCCGATTGGCGGGTTACGCCTACGGCTCCGCCCGCCCTACGTTCGAGTCCGCTAATTCGCCCACTTGAAGCACGGTGGCACTCGATCCCGCCCGCCCCCAACCCCACGGAGAACCATCGCATGAGTCACAACGCCGGCAGCATCCGCATCGCCGAACCCGCCAACCTGCCCGACTGGGCCACCCGCTCGGTGGATCTCGCCAATCCGCGCATCGGCGCGAAGGCGCTGCATGCCTCCGACGACTTCTTCGCCGAAGTCTCGCGCATGCTCAACCCCGAACCGGCCCAGTTCATCCCCGGCAAGTACGACGACAACGGCAAGTGGATGGACGGCTGGGAAACCCGTCGCAAGCGCACCACCGGCCACGACTGGTGCTTCGTGAAACTCGGCCGCAAGGGCACCATCCGCGGCTTCGACGTCGACACCAGCCACTTCACCGGCAACTACGCGCCCGCCGTCTCGATCGAGGCGACCGTCTCGGACTGGGACGACGTCGCGGCGCTGAAGGACGCGAAGTGGGTCGAGATCCTGCCCTCGACCTCGCTCGCGGGTAACAGTCACCACCTGCTGCAGGCGAACTCCGACGCGGCGTACACGCACCTGCGCGTGAACATCTACCCCGACGGCGGCATCGCGCGTCTGCGCGTGTATGGCCAGCCGGTGGGCGTGTTTGAGAACGTCGGCGATCAACTCGTCGATCTGGTCGCGCTGGAAAACGGCGGCCGCCCCGTGGCGTGGAACGACGCGCACTTCGGCACCGCCGCCAACCTGATCCTGCCCGGACGCGGCATCAACATGGGCGACGGCTGGGAAACCCGCCGCCGCCGCGAGCCCGGCTCCGACTGGTGCATCCTGCAGTTGGGTGCGGCCGGCACGATCGAGAAGATCGAAGTCGACACCGCCCACTTCAAGGGCAACTACCCTGACCGCTGCTCCATCCAGGCCGCCTTCGTCGAGGGCGGCACCGACCAGTCCGTGATCACCCAGAGCATGTTCTGGCCCGTGCTGCTGCCCGAACAGAAGCTCTCCATGGACGCCATCCACAGCTTCGCCGAACAGATCGCCAAGCTCGGGCCCGTCACCCACGTACGCCTCAACATCATCCCGGACGGCGGCGTCTCCCGCCTGCGTCTGTGGGGGAAAGTAAAAAAATGAGTGGCACGATGAACGCCCTGCCCTTGCGGGCGGAGGTGCCTGAACCACGCCACATCGTCGCCGAAGCGCTCACGCCCGAGGCCTTCGCGCCCTTCGGCGACGTCATCGCGGCACGCGACGACGTGCGGCGCTTCGCGATCAACGGCGGCAACACGATGCGCTTCCACGATCTCGCGCACATCGACCCGGGTCCGGACGGCCGCAGCATCGTATCGGTCTTTCGCGGCCAGCCGCGGCGGCTACCCTTCACGCTGCGGATGATGGAACGACATCCGCTTGCCAGCCAGGCCTTCATGCCGCTGTCGGGCGCGCCCTACCTCGTCGTCGTCGCCCCTGCCGGCGAGGCGCCCGGCGTCGAAGGTCTGCGCGTATTCCTCGCACGCGGCGACCAAGGCGTGAACTACGCGCGCGGGGTGTGGCACCATCCCCTACTCGCACTTAACGCGGTCGCTGACTTCCTCGTCATCGACCGCGACGGTCCCGGCCACAACTGCGACGAGGTGATTCTCCCCGAACCCGTCGTGATCGATCTGTCGCACTGAAAACCGGGTCCGGCCCAACGCCGGACCCGCCCCGAACCACCCCCAACTGCCTCCCCCAATCGATCATGCTGCTCGGCCTTACCCTCTTCTACGTCGGCGCTGTCCTGATCCTCAACGGCCTGTGGATGCTCGGCCGCATCGGCGACCGCGAGATCCCGACGATCAACATCTTCGCCGGCGGCATCACGCTGCTCGTCTCGCTCAAGCTCGCCTTCGGCGAAGGCGCCGACGCCGCCTCGATCAAGGCCGCCGCATTTTCGCTGCTCTTCTCCTTCACCTACCTGTGGGTCGCAGTCAACCGCCACAACGGCGCCGACGGACGCGGCCTCGGCTGGTTCAGCCTCTTTGTCGCAATCACCGCCGTCCCGGTCGCGATCGACACGCTCGCCGGCGCACATACCGTCTGGGATCTGTGGCTGGGCGCCTCATGGGCCGCCTGGAGCATGCTGTGGCTGCTGTTCTTCCTGCTGCTCGCGCTGCAGAAGCCGCTCGCCCGCGTCACCGCGTGGACTGCCATCGTCCAGGGCATCTTCACCGGCTGGCTGCCAGGCTACTTGCTGCTCAACGGCACGATCCGCTGAGCGGATGCGACACCCCGTCCGGGCGGGCAAGGCCGCCTAGCGCGAGCGCCCGTCGTAGTGCTTCACCGGCAGCGACGCCAGCTTCACACCTTCGAGGCAGCGCACGTTGATCGCCGCCATGCGGTTGCCCTGCGGATCCGTGCCTTCGCCGAAGGTATGGATACCGCAGATCGGGCAGAAGCGGTGCTTGATCGTGTGCGTGTTGAACGTGTAGGTACCGAGGTTCTCTTCCGGCGTCAGCAGACGCAGCTTGTCGCGGGGGACGAACCACAGCAGCGCCCCCTTGCGGACACAGATCGAGCAATTACAGTCCATGACCTGCGTGAGTTCGCCTTCGACCTCGAAGGCGATCCGGCCGCAATGGCAGCTCCCCTTGTAGATCATCGCCGCGCTCCCATGATCGAAACTCATCCAGTTGTTCGCTAGGCGTGCGCCCGGTAGGTGCCCGCCCCGTGCGGCGCGGCAAGAAACTCGGGCAGCGCTTCGGCCCGGGACGAGTACGCCGCGAGCGTCGGAAAATCGGCTGCAGGGACGGCATCCGGGACAAGCTGCTGCGCGAAGTGCCACGCGATCGCCGTCGTCACCCCCGCCTGGTCGATCGTCTCGCTCGTCACCGCAAGCGGTCGCCGCTTCACCTCCTGCTCCAGAGCGCCGAAGGCGGCAAGCAGCTGCCCCGTCACGCGCTCGACCCACGGTTCGTACTGCTTCTCGGGCGGACGCTGGCCGCGTTCGTAGATGATCTGCACGCTCTTCTCGCAGGCCGCCAGCGCGAGCCCGATCACGCGCAGCGCATGCTGCATTTCCGGCAGCGGACCGGGCATCAGGCTGCGTGGCCGGGCGAGCGCCTCTGCGTACTGCAGGATCAGCGTCGAATCCATCAGCACCTCGCCGTCGTCGCAGATGAAGGTCGGCGCCTTGACGACGGGGTTGATCTCGCGGAACTGGTCGAAGGTGCGGAACACCGACAGCGACTGGTGTTCGAAGCGCAGCCCGAGCAGCTGCAGCGACACCGCCACGCGGCGGACATAGGGTGAATCGAGCATGCCGATCAGTTTCATCGTGGTTCCTCCTGGTCAGATCCCGCGCGAGCGGATGCGTTGATGATGCCGGCACGCTGCCGCCCGCGCAGCAATGCGAAATGGAAGCTTACACTCCGGGTCACCGATCCTCGGCTGAACTCACCGGCTGCAGGACGTCCGCACGTGGGACGGGAAGGCCAGCACGAGGAAAGTCAGCATCAGCACCGCGACGAGCAGCGGCCAGAAGGCCGGCGGGCGCGAAAAGCTGACGTGATCAACGATCAGGCTGCCTACCCGGTAGAGCTCGTAGGCGGCCGCCCCCATGCCGAGCCACCAGGCCCAGCGATAGTGCTTCAGCAGCCCCCACGCGACCAGGATGCCGGTCAGCCCCATGATCCACGTCAGCGGCTGCGAGAAGCTGAAGCGCAGCATCAAGGCATCGCCCGGCAGGGCGATTCGGATCACGGTGCCGCCGAGCACGATGACGGAAAAGGCCACGGCTGTCGCCGCGGCAAGGTGAATGCGGGTAATTGCCATAAGACTCGCTGTGAGTTGAACGACTGTCGCGCCCGACGAACCGGACCATCCGCCGCAGCGTGCAGCAATTCTGCATCAAGCCGCCCGCATTCTGCATGCCCGATACACATCTGCCGCATCGCGGCACGCCCGGCTCAGGCGACATTCCACACTTCGGCAGCCAGGCGGTCGAGGTTCTGTTCGTTCGCCTCGGTCACGAAATCGGCGATGCGCTGCCGCTCCGCCGCCGTGTCGAATACCTGGCGCCAGCCGACGAGCGTCTGTTCGCCCTGTGCCGTCAGCGTGATCGTCAGCTCGAAATGATGGCCGACGACATGCTCGACCACGATCCGCTCCGGCGCGACGACTTCGACGAACACGCTCTCGTTCGGGTAGTTCCTGCCATCCGGCCCGTGCATGATGAACTGCCACCTGCCGCCGGGCCGGAAATCGAACGCCTGAAACGTGTTGCTGAAGCCCTTCGGTCCCCACCAGCGCGCGAGGTGCGCGGGGTCGCTGAAGGCCCTGAAGACGCGCTCGCGCGGCGCGTCGATCAGGCGCGCATGCACGAATGCGCGGTCGGCCGCGGAGTCGATGCCGCTTGCGGGTTCTTCGTTCATGTTCGTCCTCCTCACGTTGCCACACCCGGGGCGGAACATGAGCGCCCGGTGCGGCCTGCGCGCCGACGTCGGTTCGACATGCGACGCCCCTCAGCCCACGATGTTCCCGCAAAAGATGCTTCGGTCACCGTCCGCCGGGCCTGTGAGGACATTGATCGCGTGAGGGGTTTCGCGCAGTTTCTGCAGCGATACCGGCGCGACGTTGCTGAGCGTGACCGGTCCGCGAAAGGCCGCGATGGCGCCTTGCCGTCCGAGCGGACTCGCGAGCACGTGGTCGGTCAGCGAGTAGGCGGGGCGCTCGCTCATGGCATCGCAGCGGCCTCCGTGGATATACGTGTAGAGATGGATCGGGCGCGAGGCATAGCTCGGCACGCTGCTCAACTGCAGCGTGACGGTCGTCTCGCCGCCATGCGAAACAAGCGTCGCGCTGCCGATACGTCCCGCGTTGTACCGTGTCGCGGTCAGCGGCACGCGCAGGATCTCGCTGCCCGCCGCCCCCTGCATGTCCCGTTCCGCGCCCATGCCGGCGCATCCGGCGAGGGCAGCGATCAGCGCCACCCCCGGCATCAACCAAGTCTTGCCCATTGTCGTCTCCTTCCAGGCAAGGGAATCACGTTCCTTTGACCGCCAAGGCGGCCATTCGTCCGCCGGCGCGCCCCGTCGGCCGTGCGTGACGGTTCAGGGGGCCGGCCAGCCTTTGCGAATCCGCCGCTTTGATGTGACACTAGCGTAGCGTCCCACCCTGCGGGCGCGCTGGCGATTCCCTGCAACGACGCCTGGCCGCTCCGGCGGAGACGAGACGCACGCATGTACAACGAGTATTTCGGGTTTTCCGCGGCGCCCTTCTCGATCGCGCCCGATCCGCGCTATCTCTTCATGAGTGAACGTCACCGCGAGGCGCTCGCGCACCTGCTGTACGGGCTGCGCGTCGATGGCGGCTTCGTTCTGCTTACGGGCGAGGTCGGCACGGGCAAGACGACCATCTGCCGCTGCCTGCTCGAACAGGTGCCGGACGACTGCGACATCGCCTTCATCCTCAATCCCAAGCTCGACACGGTGGAACTGCTCGCGACGCTGTGCGACGAGCTGCACGTGCCGGTCGCGGCGGGCGAACGCTCGATCAAGGTGCTGGTCGATAGCATCAACCGGCACCTCCTCGACGCGAATGCGCGCGGGCGCAAGACGGTGCTGATCGTCGACGAGGCGCAGAACCTGTCGACCGAAGTGCTCGAACAGCTGCGCCTGCTCACCAACCTGGAGACGCACGAGCGCAAGCTGCTGCAAATCATCCTGCTGGGCCAGCCGGAGCTGCGCGAGCGCCTCGCGCAGCCCGAACTGCGGCAGCTCGCACAGCGCATCGTCGCGCGCTACCACCTGGAGCCCCTGTCGCGGCAGGAAGTGGGCGCGTACGTGAATCACCGCCTCGCGGTCGCCGGCGGGCAGCAGCGGCTGTTTGCGGACGCGATCATCGATCGCCTGTACCGTCTGAGCGGCGGCACGCCGCGCCTCATCAACGTGATCTGCGACCGGGCGCTGCTGGGTGCCTACGTGGAAGGCAAGACGAGCGTCGGGCGCAGCACGCTGGACAAGGCGGCGGGCGAGGTGCTGGGCCCCATGCCGCAGGCATTCCCGGCACGGCGGATCGTGCTGGCCGCCGCGCTCGGCGTCGCGCTCGCAGGCGGAGCGGCGGCGACCTGGCACTACGGCCTTGCCGTTCCCGCAGCGGAAACGACGGCACCCGTCGCAACCGCCCCCACGGCATCCGAACCTGCGCCGCCCGCCGCCCCCGAAGGCAAGGCGGCGGACGCGGGCATCACGGCGGCAGGTGCTCAGCCCGTCGCCGCCGAAGCGGCCGCGGCAACGCCGGAGAAACCGATCGCCTGGCCGAAGCCCGACGAACACTGGCTGCACGAGGTGATGGCCGTGCGCAGCCTGTTCGCTCAATGGGGGCTGGACGCGCGGCTGATGGGCGTCGAGGATGCCTGCCGCCTCGCCGCTCGCCGCGATTTCGACTGCCTGCGGCGCGAAGGCAGCCTCGACGAGCTGCGGGCAATGAACGCGCCGGCCATCGTCGAACTGCGCCAGCCCGACGGCCCGAATTTCCTTGCGACGCTGCTTGCGCTCGACGGCGAGCGCGCCCGCATCGCGTTCGCCGGCGACACACACGACGTATCGCTCGACGCCCTGCGGCGGCAATGGCACGGCAACTACACCCTGTTGTGGCGGATGCCGTCCGGATGGCACCGCACGGTCGGCGCCGGCATGCGCGGCAGTGACGTCGCGTGGGTCGTGCGCCAGCTCGCACGCTGGGAGGGGCTCGCGGAACCGGACGCACCTGCCGGCACCTACTCCGCCCGGATCGAAGAGCGCATGCGCGCCTTCCAGCGCAGCACCGGACTGCCCGAAGACGGCGTGGTCGGCCCGATGACCGTCGTGCGCCTCGCTGCCCTGTCCGACCCCGGCACGCCCGTCCTGACGAAGCAGGCCCAATAGCATGTCCTACATCCTCGAAGCCCTGCAGAAATCCGAGCACGCGCGCCACCGCGGCAAGGTGCCGGACCTGAACACCGTTCCCGAGACCACACCGAACGTCACGGGGCAAGCCGCAACGTCCCGCCCGCCGTACCTTGCAGCAGGTTTCGCGGTCGCACTCGCGGCGGCGATCCTGGGCTGGTGGCGGCCGTGGCAGGCACCCCAGCCGGCAACGCCTGCCCCCACCCCAACGGCCGTCGCAACCGCCGCCGAAGCGCCACGCCAGCCCGCGGCGGGGGAGCAAACCGCACAACGGCCGGCGCAGGCGAAGCAGGACGTGCTGGCAGAAGCGGGCCAGGCTGCCACCCCGGCTCCGCTTGCAGCCCCCTCATCAGTCGCGCCCCGGACGGCTCCGTCCGAGCCCGCGCCTGCCGCGGCCGCGCCTGCAGCACCACCGGCACTCCAACCCCTCGCCCCCGTGCGTACGCCTGCCGCGGCACCCGAACCGGCCAAAACCGTTGCGCCCGTCGCGAAGGCACGCCGCGAACCGCCCGAATCCGAGCGCCCGGCACCGACCGCGGAGGCCGCCCCGATCCGCCGCAGCGAATCGAGCCCGGGGAAATCAACCGAGGGCACGCCCCCAGCGCCGACCACAAACCGCAAGGGACCGGACGGACGCATCCTGAACATGCACGAGCTACCGCCCGCGGTGCGCAGCAGCCTGCCGCGCCTCAGCATCTCCGGCTTCGCCGCAGCGCCCGATTCGGGCAAGCGCATGGTCGTGATCAACGACCGGCTGGTGCAGGAAGGCGAGGAGGTCGTGCCAGGCGTGACGCTCACCAGCGCCGAGAAGGACGCCGTGGTGCTCGACTACCAGGGCTACCGCTTCCGCGCGCAGCAATAGACGCGGCGTGCCGACTATTGACCGGGCCAGTCGACAGGCCCGGACACCTTTCCCCCCTTCAAGGGGCGAGGCTGAGCGTGCAGCACGCAACCCGCGTCACGTAAATGCCTGCCGGCTAGCCGCGCTCCCAGTAGCCCGGCGTGTTGTAGATCCCCTTCAGGTACTCGATGAAGTGCCGCACCTTGGCCGGCAGGTAGCGCTGCTGCGGATACACGGCCTGGATGTCGTAGGTGGGCGCGGCAAACTCGTCGAGCACGGTCACCAGCTCGCCGCGCTTGAGCTCGGCCTGGATCTCCCAGGTCGAGCGCCAGCCGATTCCGAGGCCCTGCTTGACCCAGCTGTAGAGCAGCTCGCCGTCATTGCAGTCGAGGTCGCCATCGACGCGCACCGCGACCAGCTTGCCGTCGCGCACGAAGCTCCAGCCGCGCTGTTGCCCGCCCTGCAGGTTGAACGCGAGGCAATTGTGGCGTGCCAGATCCTCCAGCACGCGCGGCTCGCCGTGGCGCGCAAAGTATCCCGGCGTGCCGCAGACGGCGCGCCGGTTCGGGAACAGCCGGACGGCGACGTAGTTGGGATCGGTGACCTCGCCGATGCGGATGCCCATGTCGTAGCCCTCGCGCACCAGATCGACGACGCTGTCGGTTAGATTGAACGACAGCTTGAGTTCCGGGTAGCGCGCCTTGAAGGCCGGCGCGTGCGCGGCCACGTGGCGGCGTCCGAAGGCCGCGGGGGCGGAAACGACAAGGTGCCCGCGCACCGTGTCGCGCCCGGCGCTGACGCTGGTTTCGGCCTCGTCGAACTCGTGGAGCAGGTGGCGGCACTGCTCGAGGAACTGCTCGCCGAGGTCGGTCAGCGTGAGGCCGCGCGTCGAGCGGTGCATCAGGCGCACGCCGAGGCGCTTTTCCAAGCCATCGAGGCGACGCCCCATGACCACCGGCGTGACGCCCTCGACCAGCGCCGCAGCAGCAAAGCTGCCCTTCTCGGCGACGAGGACGAAGCTGCGGATTTCGGTGTAGCGGTCCATGCGCGCCATGCCAGGTTGGGGATGCCACGCACTGTACCGCATGCGGGCCTCTCCCCGCTTACCGCTCCGCGCTCCCCCGCTTGCTCGACCCGCCGATCAGATCGCCGCGCCCGCGGGGCCGGCGGAACGCAGCGCACGCGGCCGATGCAGGCGGCCGAGCACGCGGCTCGCCCAGCGCACCGGCCACGGCGCGTCGGCGACGAGGCGCACGCTGCCGCGCGGCACCCCTTCGATGAGCACCAGACCGCCGCTCGTTACACGCATCCCCTCGCCCGCATCGAGGAAGAAGTCGCCCGCCTGCCCTTCCACCGTCACCCAGATCCGCCCCCGGGTGCACTCCACGCGCAATCCGCTCGCATCGCGCAAGGCGAGCGGACTCCATTCGTCCAGCTTGATCGTTCCGCTGCTCGATAACACCCGCATGTTCGCTCTCCTGAAATCGTCATTGATCGCGCAATGCCAGTCTAGGAATCGCGAACAGTCCAGTACAGACACACGGAAACGAAATTGACATCGATACACTTTGCACTTTTCCAAAGTGTACTGGTCGGAAATGGACGCAACTGTGCCTTTCGGTCGTGGACGGCCGGCAGGACAATGCGCGACAACGCCTTGCCGGGACGGAACGCAAATGGACCAGCGCACGCTGCGCTACGAACAGCTCGCCGACGAACTGGGCGGCATGATCGCCGAGCGCATCCTGCGCCCGGGCGACCGCCTGCCCTCCGTACGCACGATGGCGCGCGAGAAGAAGCTGTCGATCTCCACCGTCGTTCAGGCACTGCGCCAGCTCGAAGAACGTGGCCAGATCGAGGCCCGGCCGCAGTCGGGCTTCTTCGTGCGGCCGCCCGCCGCCTGTCACACCAACCAGCTCGAACCGCAAGCGCGTCCGCGCCGCACCCGCCCGGTGGCGGTCGACATCAGCAGCCGGCTGATGCGCGTCGTGACGCTCAACAGCCGCCCCGACATGGTGCCCCTCGGTGCCGCCCTGCCCGCCCCCGAACTGCTGCCGATCGCGGCGCTGCAGCGCCTGTACGGGCAGATCGGGCGGCACGCCGGGCACCTCCTCGAAGCGGCGAGCCACTCGATGCTCAACCACCCCGAGCTCGTGCGCCAGCTCGTGCGGCATTCGCTGACCTGGGGACAGGCGCTCGCCGCCGACGAGATCGTCGTCACCAATTCCTGCACCGAAGCCCTGCTGCTGTGCCTGCGCGCGGTCACGAAGCCCGGCGACACGGTCGCGGTCGAATCGCCGTCCTACTACCTCATGCTGCAGCTGCTGGAACAGCTCGGCCTGAAGGCGCTGGAGATCCCGACCCACCCGCGGCTCGGCCTGTCCGTCGACGCGCTGGAAATCGCGAGCCGCGAACGGCGCATCGCTGCGTGCCTGCTCGTCACCACCTTCAACAACCCCCTGTGCAGCCTGATGCCCGACGACGAAAAGCGCCGCCTCGCCACGCTGACCGCCGAACGGGGCATCCCGGTGATCGAGGACGACATCTTCGGCGAGCTGTATTTCGGCCTGCAACGCCCCTGGCCGCTCAAGTCCTTCGACGCGACCGGCAACGTCATGCTGTGCTCATCGCTGTCGAAAACGCTGATCCCGTCGCTGCGCCTCGGCTACGTCGCAGCCGGGCGCTACCACGCCGACGTACTGCTGCAGAAGACGCTCACCTCCGGCGCGACGAACCCGGTGACGCAGGCGGTTGCCGCGCGCTACCTCGAATCGAGCGCCTCCGACCGCCATCTGCGCTTCTTGCGGCGAGCCTTTCACAAGCAGGTCATGCAGATGTCCGAAGCGGTGCTGCGCTACTTCCCCGCAGGCACGCGCATCTCGCAGCCGCAGGGCGGATTCGTGCTGTGGGTCGAACTGCCGGCCGACGGCGACGGCATGGCGCTGTTCGAACAAGCCGCACAGGCCGGCATCGCCATCGTGCCGGGAGAACTGTTCTCGCCCGGCGGGCACTTCAAGAACTGCCTGCGCCTCAACTGCGGCCACCCGTGGTCGCCGCGCATCGAGGACGCAATCCGGCGCCTCGGCGCATTCGCCGCAGGGTGACGACCGGCCGTCCAAAAATAGGGGACAGACCACGATTTTGCGGTTTCACATCCGTCTTGTCTGGCTCGACTTCTCGTTCCCGACTACGTTCACCGTCAAAAAAACGTGGTCTGCGCCCTATCTCGTCCCCCACAAGGGGCTCGCGGCTTCTCTCCATCCAGCTAAGGTGAGGGGCGCGTCTCATGCGGCGCGCCCGCCTCCACCGATCCGTTGGCCGTCGCGACCGTATCGAGGTCCCAGTCTCCCTTCTCCACTAGCCCCCGGAGCCGATCAATTCGTGGCTTGATCGACGGGTAAAACTTGGCCAGAGCCCCCTGCTGCATTGCCTTATCGCGCAGGTCGAGGAACGCATCCAGCCACGCCGCCTCCTTCTCTCTCGAGCTTAGCGGAGGCGGCACCCTCTCAGAGGCTGCTGCCTGTAGCTTCCGGGCACGGCCCTGGCCAATCTGAATGGCTGTATCGTAGAGGATCGCAACCCCCAATTTCGATGACACGCCGAGATCCCTAGCGGTTTGCTGTGCCCACCTCGCATAAGGAACTCTCTGTTCAGGGCGTTCCGTCTTGAGCTGAGCCTCACTGGGTTCTGGCGTACCGAATTCAGCAATATTTACGAGTTTCTGAGCTTCATCGAGTGACCGCAAAGCATCGGCCGCATTTGCCTGCACTTGCGGCGAACCGACTCTCTGCAGTTCAACCAGCACGGATCGCCCTGATTCATCCTTCTTGAGCTGCACGATTCTCACTGCAATGTCTTCATAGCCCAAGGCAGCAAAGGACGCGTAGCCAAATTCCCGTTCCTCCGGCTTATCAGAAGTCAGTAACGGACGGAGCTTGTCGAGGGCCGCAATTTGATTCAATTGCAGTTGGCGAAAATTGTACACCTGAGTGAAAAGGGCACCGACCCCCGTAACAGCGATTCCAAGTACCAGCGGCGTCACTGAGGCCACTTTATCCCACAGATCCTTGCGTCTTTCGTCTGCCACGGGTACCTCCTGGATTGCAGCCGTTCCGATGCGCGCGCCGGAGCAGCCGCCCGTGCCGATGGCGTTGTCAGACGAACCGTCTCGGGACGAGGTTGTCACTCCATTCTTTGATAGCGAAGGATCACGCAGCCGACCGAAAGCGGGCGTGATTCGAGCAACTGAAGCCCTTGTTGTTTTAATCCGTCAGCAAACAAGAGTCTGCCGCTGCCATGAATCACCGGGGCAATACCAATACGATATTCGTCAAAAAGCCCCTCGTTCATAAGAGTCCTCGAAAGATCGGCACTCCCGAAGACGAATATGTTTCCATTTCCCTGTTGCTTCAGCCTGGCCACTTCCTCTGCGACCTTGTCCTTTACCAATGTCGTGTTGTTCCACGCCGCAGTCTGCAGGGTGCGCGAACAGACCACCTTCGGAAGACTGTTCATGTAATCCGCAATATTTCCCTGTTCCGTCTGCCAATATGCGGCCATGCCCTCATAGGTTACGCGTCCGAACAAAAGCGCATCGGCTGACTCCAACTGCTCAAGCGAGAATCGTTCGAGTTCTTCGCCCCAGACCCGCTCGTGCCAAGGCAAGTCCCAGCTCTTCGCACCCTCGAAGTAACCATCGAGGGTGACGAGATTCCACATGATCAGTTTTCGCATCGCATGATCTCCTTTGCGTTCCGCTCGACTGCCGGGTTGGGCCACAGACGCGAAGACTGTGGAGGCTATCCATGCCTTGGAGCAAACATAATGATTGCCATGCCAACCACCGCAACGAGAGAACCGGCAATATCCCAAGCGGTGGGTTTGATTCCATCGACGAGCCATAGCCACATGATCGCGACGAAAACGTAAACGCCGCCGTAGGCAGCGTAAACACGCCCCGCTGCTGCAGGATGGAGCGAAAGCAGCCATGCAAAAAGCGCCAGACTCAGAGAAGCGGGAACGAGAAGCCACGCGCTCTTGCCTTCTTTGAGCCAAAGGTATGGAAGGTAGCAGCCAACAATTTCGGCGACTGCCGTAACGAAGAACAGTGCAATAGTTTTTAGCTCAAACATTCGAATGCTCCACAGGCCGCAGAGAAGAATACAAGAATCGGCACTGGTGGTACGGCATGCAACGCTCGGTCAAAAATGAAAGGTGGCTCATGGGGCCCAACGCTTTTGCTAATCCCTTCGTCAGCTCCTTTGCGCTGGAGAATATCTAGAAACGAAATGCATTGACGTGTCGCAGGAGATAGCGGGCAAACCCCGCGAATACCGTTATCCACGCAGCCAGCGCGATGTACACGAACAGCTCCGGCAGGAAGCCAAGGAATTCGAAACCCATCGCCTCGATCATCCGGTGCGTGCAGGTCGCGTACATGCCCAGGGGGAACACCGCGCCCCAGTAAAGCGGATCGTACCGCAGGGGGAAACGCCGATAGCCGTGGCGCCACACGCCCAGGAGCAACAGCATCGGTATCCACCATGTGCCGGTCGCCCAGTAGAAGACGGTGAACCCCTTGATGAAAGGCAGCAGCGACAGCAGGAAAGGCGCGTCATGCCCGTTCAGGATGAGCAGCGACCCCGCCAGCGTCGAGATCGCCATCGCGCCCATGTTGATCCAGTACGGCGGCGACAGATCACTGGGAGAGAACGGAAAGAATGTGTAGCGGTAGAAGATCAGCGACATCATCCAGATATAGAGCATGCCGCCCCATAGCCACATCGAAAGCACCAGGAAGTTCATCTCCAGTCGACCTGGCTGCTCGATATGCGCCGCCAGCAATGCGCCGAGCACCGCGATCGATTGCGTCGCCACCACGGCGAGCAACCAGGCGCCACTGATCCCCTGATGCAGCGGCGGCTTGTCCTTCTTGACCGTGAAGCCGGTGAAGATCGCGTAGGTGAGTCCGATCCACAGCACGGCCGCTCCTCCCCAGAGCACCATGGCGATGCGGTATTCCCCCTCCAGCAGCACGAACTGGCTGCCGAGGATGCATGTGGCTGCCACGGACGTGAAAAAGCCGGGCCCGCGAAGGTGATCGATCAGGTCATCGAAGAGTCGCCGCGGGTAGCGCACGACGCGCAATATGGTAAGAAACCACAGCACGATATAAACGACGCAATTGAGCAGGAACAACGCCCTGGCTACGGATCGCATCTCCAGCAGGTGTGCCGCGAGCGAGACAATGCCCGTCGCCATGACCATGCCGAAATATGCCGGCGACAGCCCCGCGAGCTGAGCGACCACCGGTTCCCCCTGCGACGCAGGCCCTAGCAAGCTTTCTGATTCGTCTGGAATGGTTCTCATGACGTGGGCAGCAGGAAGAGATTTGGCGGCTTCGCGGCAAGCTTACTACCGACGAGGCTCGAGTGCATAAGTGTGCAGCCGGGGGCAGGCCATTTTGACCGGTCGGCTGCAGCGTAGTGTTGGGCGACATCGCTTCGGCTGGACTCGTGGTATTTTCGCAATCGCTGGTATCGAACGCTAATTCCCGTTGATCGTTCACGCATATTGAGTTGGCTAAATGCATAAATTTAGTCCGAACGATAAAAGCCTGAACCATCCTGAAATCTCCACCATTGCAAAGAGTTCCAGTCACATTCGCACTCTGCACGTCCAGGGCAGAGACGTGCATACGTGTTTTCCTCAGAATAATAGTGGAGGGTAACCGTATAAAACGATTTGCCGCGGTTCCTTGCAAGGGGGATAGCCTTCCTTTCACCATAGTGTGACAGCATGAACAGGCTACCCCATGCCTCTTTAGGTGCGGTAGTCACCTCGATTCCAAACTTGCAGGGAAACGGTTTGATGCAAGCATCGAGCCCAGCGTATTCGTAAGCGGGCCTTGTTGGCGCGATATCTTTCGGGTTGTACGGGTAGGTCTTGACTCTACACCCATCGCGAGAGGCCCAGTGTTCTGGAGATAGCGAAGAATAAATGGCCCTACAGATTTCCGCTGGCGCCATATCGGAAGAAAACAACTTCCTGATCTCGGCCATTTTGCACTTACGGCTTGCGCTGCCTTCCTCGTAGACAAGCGTGCCCATCGAAGGAAACGGAAGCTCGTTGTACTTCGATGCGACGATTTCACGCAGACGATTGTTCTCTTCATCATTGTCTGCTTCCCGTGCTCTGAAATATTCGGTAGCGAGATAGATAATAGAAAGGACAGTGAAAATCGCAGCCAATACAGGTAGCCGAAGCCTCGCTTTTATCATGGCGCCCAACGAATGAAATGGACTCCCCCTGCACCTGGGGCATCGGTGTGCCAGATTGGGATTGCGAAAGTCTCAATCACGGTGAGGAGGAGTCGAAATGAACGTTACCACTGTCGGTGTCGACCTGGCGAAGAATGTATTCAGTGTGCATGGGGTCGGGAGGGATGGCAAGGTGCTGCTCAGGCGAAGTGTCGGACGTGCCGATCTGCTGCCGCTGTTCGCGCAGATGCCGCCGTGTCTGATCGGCAT
>NZ_KB899514.1 GCF_000378245.1 Aromatoleum toluclasticum ATCC 700605 | reverse complement strand
GACGACATCTGGATTTTCGCTCTGAACCTTGCCACCCGCGATGCCAAGGATCTCCCGCTGCGCATCCAGATAGCCAAAGATGCGTTGAAGGCAAAGGGCGCCTTGCCGTCAAGCTAACGTCTCCTTTCGGAAAAGTTCAACTCCCGCTTCGGGTCGGCTCCCGCCAGCCAACCCTCGCAACGCCACGCTCCCCGCCCGTCGGGCATCACTCCCGCGCCGGCACCAGCCGCCATGCATCCGACTCGATCGGCAGCCAGGCCTCGATGGCGGCGGTGGCGACGACGTGGAGCATGTCCTGCTCGGGGTGATGCACGTCGAGGCCGCCGAAGACCACCTTGACCTCGGGGCGACCGCGCGGGAGTTCGGCGCGCACGACTTCGGCGTCGACCAGTTCCGGGCGCTGCACGCCGATCGTGACCTGCACGCGCATGTCCTGGGTGTCGTAGCCCAGGGTGCGGAACAGCGGCATCACGGAGTGGTGCAGGGCGTCCTGCACGGCGCGGCAGGCGGCCTTGGTGTAGTCGCCGCCGAGGATGTCGTTGCCGGTGCCCATTTCGAGGATCAGGCGCTTTTCAGGCATGGGCGGGCTCCAGGTCGAAGGAGACGATGACGGCGGCGTTGGCGATCACGGTGACGCCGGTGCCGTCGTGCTTGGGGATGTCGAGCCCGCCAGGCACGACCCTGATCGTGGGCTTGCCATAGGGGAAGACTTCGAGCAGCGGCGCGAGCTCGACGGCTTCGGGTTTCTGCACGCCGATCTCGACGTCGATCAGCATCTCTTCCTTGGGGAAGCCGAAGGCCGAGGCGACGTTGAGGGAGTTGTGCCACAGCGCGTCGCGGATTGCGCGTGCTGCGGCCTGGGTGTAGTCCTGGCTGCGGATCGAGGTCCCCATGCCGAACTGCACCACCATGCGGGTCTTTGCCATGCTTTGCCGGTCTCCTGGTCGGTGGATGGGCGCGCTCAGCGGTGGGCGTGGCCACCGATGAGCTGCACGATTTCGGGGAAGAGCGTGTTGTCGAGCCCCTGCGTCAGGTCGGCCGCGAGGCTGCGGCGATAGAAGGGGCTCAGATCCAGGCCCACGCCGAGGCCGAGGATCTCGACTGCCCCTTCGCGGCTGCGCCGTGCAACGACGTCCTTGAGGTGATTGTCGAGGTAGAAGGGGTCGTTGGCCAGCCCCGTGGCGCTGTCCGAGGGGCAGCCATCGGAGATCACGATGAGGATGCGGCGGGCCTCGGGGCGGGCGAGCAGGCGGTTGCACGCCCAGTCGACCGCTTCGCCGTCGATGCCTTCGCGGAAGAGGTCGGCCTTGAAGAGGGCGGCGATGTCGGTGCGCGCGCGGCGCCAGTTGCGCACGGCGTCCTTGAACACCATGTGGCAGACCTCGTTGAGCCGCCCCGGGTGCGGCGGCCGGCCGCGGCTCATCCAGTCGCGATACGCGCGCCCGCCGTTCCACGTGCCGGTGGTGAAGCCCAGCAGTTCGGTTGCGACGCCGATCATGTCGAGGGCGCGCAGCAGCGCGTCGATCATCACCGCGACCGGCTCGATGTGCGCCTTCATCGAGCCGGAGCAGTCGAGCAGCAGGCCGACGATGCAGTCGGACTGCTGCAGGTGGCGTTCCTGGCGGAAGACGCGGCGCTCGGCGGGCGAGCTGATGACTTGCGCGAGGCGACGGCCGTCGATGTGGCCTTCCTCTTCGCCGAACCGCCAGCCGTCGCGCGTGGGGCGGGTGAGGACGGCGGCGAGCTGGCGTGCGAGGCGTGGGAGGTTGAGGCCTTGTTCGGCGACGCAGCGATCCAGCCGTTCGCGGTACTCGCGCAGCAGCGCGCGGCGCACGAGCGTGCCGGCGGCGACTTCAGTGTCGAAACGGGTGGTGTATACGCGGTAGGCGAGGGCGGCGTCGGCGAGCACCTTGCTCGTGCCGGTAGTCGCGGCGGCGATGCCGTTGTCGCCGTCGCCGTCGCCGTCGAAGTCGAGCAGCAGGGCGAAGTCGCGCGTGGCGGGTTCGTCCTGGTCGGCCTCCTCCCCGTCTTCGGCCGCGGCCTGCTCGGCCCGCACGCGCTCGCCGACGATGCGCGCGATCGCGAGCGCGTGCGGCGCGAAGGCGGCTTGGTCGTGGCGCTGGCGGCGGATGCCCGCGAGGGACGTGCCCATCGCCGAGACGAGGCCCATGCGGGTGCTTTCGATGTAATCCTCGGTGTCCTCGAGGACGGGGCGCGTGGTGAGGCGCGACCAGCACATCTGCGCCACGGTGTACAGCAGGATGCCGACGCTGCCCTCGGTGAGACCGGAGCGGTAGAAGGCGCGCGACCAGCTCACGAAGCGCTCGTGCAGGTTGTGCACTATGCCGGGCATGGTGGCGGGCGCGAGGGTTTCGACGCGCAGTTGTTCGAGCAGCTCGAACACGAGGCGTTCGACCGGGTCGGCGGGGGCGAGGCGCGCGTGCAGGGCGGGGTCCGAATGCAGCAGGCGCAGGGCGATGCCGTCGGCGGCGGCGCGGCAGTCGGCGAAGGCGTCGGTGCCGGCGTCGATGCGTAGGTGCGGCGCATGCACGGGTACGCTGCGTTCGCCCGCATACAGGCGGCGCCCGCGGTAGTGCAGGGCGGGGCGGCCGGTGAGCGCGCGCAGCGTCGCCGCGCACAGTTCCTCGACCCGTTGCTGGCGCTTCGCCTTCTGCTGCGCGTTGGGCGCGGGGGCCTTGCTCACGCCGCGGCCTCGCGCATCCAGGATTCGTCGAGTTCCGTGCCGAAGCAGCGCTGATAGTACTCGGCGACGATGGGGCGTTCGGCCTCGTCGCACTTGTTGAGGAAGGACAGCCGGAAGGCGAGCGCCGGGTTGCGGAAGATCTCGCAGTTCTCCGCCCAGGTGATCACGGTGCGCGGCGACATCAGCGTCGACAGGTCGCCCGCGGCGAAGCCCTGGCGGGTGAGCTCGGCGACCGCGACCATCGAGCGCACGAGCGCGCGGCCCTTCTCGTAGTTCTTCGCCGGCACGCGCGCGAGCACGATCGCCACTTCCTCGTCGGCGGGCAGGTAGTTGAGCGTCGCGACGATGTTCCAGCGGTCGATCTGGGCGTGGTTGAGCACCTGGGTGCCGTGGTACATGCCCGAGAGGTTGCCCAGGCCCACTGTGTTCGAGGTGGCGAACAGGCGGAAGAAGGGATGCGGGCGGATCACGCGGTTCTGGTCGAGCAGCGTGAACTTGCCGTCGCGCTCGAGGATGCGCTGGATCACGAACATCACGTCGGGGCGGCCGGCGTCGTATTCGTCGAAGATCAGCGCGACCGGACGCTGCAACGCCCACGGCACGATGCCTTCCTGGAATTCGGTGACCTGCCGGCCGTCGCGCACGACGATTGCGTCCTTGCCGACGAGGTCGAGGCGGCTGATGTGGCCGTCGAGGTTCACGCGCACGCAGGGCCAGTTCAGGCGCGCGGCGACCTGTTCGATGTGGGTCGATTTCCCGGTGCCGTGCAGGCCCTGGACCATCACGCGGCGGTCGCGCGTGAAGCCGGCGAGGATCGCGAGCGTGACGTCGGGGTTGAAGCGGTAGGCCTCGTCGATCTCCGGCACGTGGTCGTCGCGGATGCCGAAGGCGGGCACCTGCAGGTCGGAATCGATTCCGAACAGCGAGCGGACCGAAACCAGCTGGTTTGGGGTGTCGAGCGCGGTTTCCGTCACGGCAGTCTCCTGGGGGCTTGTGCGATCCATGATAGTCACGTTCCGTTAAAAGATACAAGAAGTTCCGAAAATAGAAACTATACGTGGCGCCGCCGTAGCTTTATCGTAAATTGAGATCGAAATGGCGAATCGCTGCATGAGGCCGGCTGCATCCGGACGCACGACAAGACGACAAGCGCCAGTCGTGGCCATGATTGAGTGGCGTCTTTCCGCCCCAGGTTCCGTGCCTGCGACAGGCGAGGCGGAGCGCTGCCATCTTTTGCGTATTCCAAATAAAGAGACGGCGGGTTCAGAAAAACGAAATTTGTCTTGACGCCTCCTGTGCGCCGACGTACATTGAATTCAAGTATCGAAAATCGGAACAAAAAGTACCGAAAACGATATGTTGAATTTGCGATCACTCGACAAGGAGACAGCAGCAATGAGCGAACAAGACCGCCGCACCGTCGTCAGCGGCCCGCACAAGATGACCCCGTCCGAAGCTTTCGTGGAAACCATGGTGGCCAATGGCGTGACCGACATGTTCGGGATCATGGGTTCGGCTTTCATGGACGCGATGGACATCTTCGCGCCGGCCGGCATCCGCCTGATCCCGGTGGTGCATGAACAGGGCGCCGGCCATATGGCCGACGGCTTCTCGCGCGTCTCCGGCCGCCACGGCGTGGTGATCGGCCAGAACGGCCCGGGCATTTCGAACTGCGTGACCTCGATCGCGGCGGCCTATTGGGCGCACAGCCCGGTGGTGATCGTGACCCCCGAGACCGGCACCATGGGCATGGGCCTGGGCGGCTTCCAGGAATGCAACCAGCTGCCGATGTTCCAGGAATTCACCAAGTACCAGGGGCACGTGACCAACCCGGCGCGCATGGCCGAATACACCGGGCGCTGCTTCGACCGCGCGATGAGCGAGATGGGCCCGACCCAGCTCAACATCCCGCGCGATTATTTCTACGGCGAGATCACCTGCGAGATCCCCAAGCCCAGCCGCCTCGACCGTGGTGCGGGCGGTGAGAAGAGCCTCGACGAGGCGGCCGAACTGCTGTCGAAGGCGAAGTTCCCGGTGATCATCTCCGGCGGCGGCGTGGTGATGGCCGACGCGGTCGAGGAGTGCAAGGCGCTCGCCGAGCGCCTGGGCGCTCCGGTCGTGAATAGCTACCTGCACAACGACTCCTTCCCCGCGAGCCACCCGCTGTGGTGCGGCCCGCTCGGCTACCAGGGCTCGAAGGCGGCGATGAAGCTGATCAGCCAGGCCGACGTGGTCGTGGCGCTGGGTTCGCGCCTCGGACCCTTCGGCACGCTGCCGCAGCACGGCATGGACTACTGGCCGAAGAACGCCAAGATCATCCAGATCGACGCCGACAACAAGATGCTGGGCCTGGTGAAGAAGATCTCGGTGGGCATTTGCGGCGACGCGAAGGCTGCTGCCAAGGCACTGACGTGGCGCCTGACCGGTCGCACGCTCGAATGCGATGCCAACCGTGAGCAACGTTACGCGAAGGTGCAGGAAGAGAAGACCGCGTGGGAGCGTGAGCTCGACGAGTGGACGCACGAGCGCGACCCGTTCAGCCTCGACATGATCGAGGAAAACGCCAAGGAAAAGACCTTCAACGGCGGCGAGTACCTGCATCCGCGCCAAGTGCTGCGCGAGCTCGAGAAGGCGATGCCGGAAGACGTGATGGTGTCGACCGACATCGGCAACATCAACTCGGTCGCCAACAGCTACCTGCGCTTCGAGAAGCCGCGCAGCTTCTTCGCCGCGATGAGCTTCGGCAACTGCGGCTACGCCTTCCCGACCATCATCGGCGCCAAGGTTGCAGCCCCGCATCGCCCGGCGGTGTCCTACGCCGGTGACGGCGCCTGGGGCATGAGCCTGATGGAGACCATGACCTGCGTGCGCCACAACATCCCGGTGACCGCGGTGGTGTTCCACAACCGCCAGTGGGGCGCGGAGAAGAAGAACCAGGTGGACTTCTACAACCGCCGTTTCGTCGCGGGCGAACTCGACAACCAGAGCTTTGCGGAAATCGCGCGGGCGATGGGCGCCGAGGGCATCACCGTGGATCGGCTGGAGGACGTCGGCCCGGCACTGAAGAAGGCCATCGACCTGCAGATGAACCACGGCAAGACCTGCATCATCGAGATCATGTGCACGCGCGAACTGGGCGACCCGTTCCGCCGTGACGCGCTCTCGAAGCCGGTGCGTCACCTCGACAAGTACAAGGACTACGTTTGATTCGTAGTGCCTGAGGACGACGGGGCGGCCATTCCATCGGCCGCCCCGTGCCGCCCGTCATTCCCACCGGACCACGATCCAATGACCACTCAAACGACCGTTGCGCCGCCCGCGATGTTCAGCGAAGTGCGCGTGCTGATGCCGGGCTTCATGCTGTGCGCCGTGATTGCCGTTGCGGCGACCTTCGTGTCCGAGCATTACGGCGGACCGCAATTCCTGTACGCGCTTCTGCTGGGCATCGCGTTCCACTTCCTTTCCGACAGCGACAAGTGCATTCCGGGGATCGAGCTTTCTGCGAAGAAACTCGTGCGCTTCGGCGTCGCGCTGCTCGGCGCGCGCATCGTCGCCAGCGACGTGAGCGACCTGGGGCTGATCGGCGTCGGCGCGCTTGTCGGCGCGGTCGTGCTCACGATCGGCTTCGGCCTGCTGCTCGCCCGCATCCTCGGCCTGCCGCCGCTGCTGGGCCTGCTGTCGGGCGGCGGCACGGGCATCTGCGGCATCTCGGCGACGCTCGCGATCTCCTCGACGCTGCCTGCGACGCGCGAGACCGAGCGCTACACGCTGCTGACCGCGATCGGCGTCGCGATCTTCTCGACCGTCGCGATGGTGCTGTACCCGCTGGTGGTGAAGGCCGCCGGGCTGTCGGTGAGTGAGGCGGGGCTCTTCCTCGGCGGCTCGATCCACGACGTCGCGCAGGTGGTCGGCGCCGGGCTGATCATCTCGCCCGAGGTCGGCGACGCGGCGACGCTCGCGAAGATGTTCCGCGTTGCGATGCTGATGCCGGTGGTCGTCGTGCTCGCGCTGGTGTTCCACGGCGAGCGCAAGAAGGAGAACGGCGGCAACGCCAAAAAGACGCCGATCCTGCCGCTCTTCCTCCTTGCCTTCGGCGCGCTGGCGACGCTCAACAGTCTGGGCCTGCTGTCGCACGAGGTCGTGGCGGCGAGTTCGACCCTGTCGCGCTGGTGCCTGGTGATCTCGATCGCCGCGCTGGGCGTGAAGACCTCGCTCGAGAAACTCGCCGAGTTGGGCTGGAAGCCGATCGCGCTGCTGTCTGGCGAAGCCCTGTTCGTGGCGACGTACATGCTGGCGGTGGTCTTTGCCGCCCGCCTGATTGCAGCGCATTGACGGAGGCGGGGCGATGGCAAGCGTAACGATAGAACTGAACGGGGCGTCGCATGTGTTGATCGCCGGCCGGACGCTGCACGACCTCATCGCGAGCCTGGATCTGCTCGGCAAGCGCGTCGCGGTCGCCATCAACTGCGAGGTGGTGCCGTCGCCGCATTGGCCGGGTCGAATCCTGAAGCCCGACGATCGCGTCGAGGTCGTCGTGGCGATCGGCGGCGGCTAGAAAACAAATAGTGGAGGAGCGAACGGAATGAAGCTGAACGACACCCCGGACGAGATCCGGCCCGCCGCGACCGACGCCGGGCTCACGATCGCCGGCAAGACGTACGCGTCGCGTCTGCTCGTGGGCACCGGCAAGTACCGCGACTTCGACGAGACGCGTGCCGCGGTCGATGCGAGCGGCACCGGGATCGTCACGGTCACGATCCGGCGCGTGAACATCGGCCAGCACGCCAACGAACCGAGCCTGCTCGACGCGGTGCCGCCGGACCGCTTCACCATCCTGCCCAACACCGGCGGCTGCTTCAATGCGAAGGACGCGGTCTACACCTTGCAGCTCGCGCGTGAACTGCTCGACGGCCACAAGCTGTGCAAGCTGGAAGTGCTCGGCGACGAGAAGACCCTGTTCCCCAACATGCCCGAGACGCTGAAGGCGGCCGAGGCGCTGGTGAAGGACGGTTTCGAGGTGATGGTGTATTGCAGCGACGACCCGATCCAGGCGCGCATCCTCGAGGACATCGGCTGCGTGGCGGTGATGCCGCTGGCGAGCCTGATCGGTTCGGGGATGGGCATCCTCAACCCGTGGAACCTGTCGCTCATCATCGAGCAGGCGCGCGTGCCGGTGATCGTCGATGCCGGCGTGGGCACCGCCTCCGACGCGGCGATCGCGATGGAGCTGGGGTGCGACGGGGTGCTGATGAACACCGCGATCGCCCATGCGCGCGAGCCGGTGCGCATGGCGCGGGCGATGCGCCTGGCGGTGCAGGCCGGGCGCGAGGCCTTTCTCGCCGGCCGAATGCCGCGCCGTTTCGCGGCTTCGCCGTCGTCGCCGATGGCCGGCCGGATCGCGTGAGTATCGTGCATTGCGGTACAAAATTTCAAAAAATATGAAAGTTTGTACCGATAATTGAAATTTTGCTTGACAGCGTAGCGGCGCAGTCCTAATGTAAATAAAGTTTCAAAAAACGGTACGAAGCGTTTCGTATTAGCCAAAAAACAGACTTTCGGAGACCCACTTTCATGAGCAGCCTCACCGCCACCCCGATCCGCAGCGAAGCCACCGCCGAGACGCTGAAGGCCTTCGCCGACGCCTGGAACCGTCACGACATCGAGGCCCTGATGGGTTTCATGGCCGAGGACTGCGTGTTCCATGCGGTGGCCGGACCGGAGCTGTTCGGCAAGAGCTTCGTCGGCCGCGACGCGGTACGCGCCGGCTTCGAGCTCGCGTGGCAGACTTTCCCCGATGCCGCCTGGCTCGACGGCGAGCACTTCGTGTGCGGCGACCGCGGCGTATCGGAGTCGACCTTCAGCGGCACCAAGGCCGACGGCACCCGCATCGAGGCGCGCATGGTCGACGTCTTCACCTTCCGCGACGGCAAGATTGCGGTAAAGAACGCCTACCGCAAGGACCGCCCGCCGGTCATCAAGGCTGGCAACTGAGCATCCCTGGATATATCAGGAGTCGGGACATGGAAGCCATTGCAGAAAAGCGGATCGTGGTAGACGGCGTGCGCGCCACAGCGTCGGCGCAGCCCTACGATCCGGCCTACGACCCGCTGGTATCGGCCACGCCGGGGCAGGGGCGCGAGTACGCGCCGACCTACTGGATCGGTACCGCCGGCGAGCCGCCCGCCGACGACGGCCCGGTGACGCACGACATCGACGTCGATGTTGCGATCATCGGCTCCGGCTTCACCGGGCTCACCGCGGCGATCGCGCTTGCCGAGAAGCACGGCATCAAGGCGACCGTGCTGGAGGCCAACCGCACGGCCTGGGGCTGCAGCACGCGCAATGGCGGCCAGGCGCAGTGCGCCTCGGGGCGGCTCAAGCGCTCGCAGTGGATAGCACGCTACGGCCTCGACACCGCGCTGCGCCTGCACGAGGAAGTGTGCGACGCGATGGCGTACTTCAAGGAGATGATCAAGGACATCGACTGCGAACCGCAGCCCGGTGGCCACCTCTACATCGCGCATCGCCCGAAGGTCATGCCGGTGCTGGAGAAAGAGGCGAAGATCCTGCGTGATGTCTTCAAGTACGATGCCCGCATCCTCGACGCCGACACCGTCAAGCGCGAATACGTCGACGACAAGGAAGCCGCGGGTGCGATGCACGAGCCCGAGGGCATCGGCATCCACGCCGGCAAGCTCGCCTTCGGCTACCTGAAGAAGGCGCGCGCGCTGGGTGTGAAGGTACACCCGTCGAGCCCGGTGATGGGCTGGGAGACCAGGAACGGCGTGCATTACCTGAAGACGCCCGGCGGCATCGTGCGTGCCCGCGCGGTCGGCATCGCGACCGGTGGCTACACCTCGAACGGCCTGCACCGCGAACTCAAGAATCGCCTGCTGCCCATCCTGTCGAACTCCATCGTCACGCGCCCGCTGACCAAGGCCGAGATCGCGGCGTGCAATTTCCGCACGAACCAGGTCATCACCGACACGCGCATCCTGCGCCACTACTACCGCCTGCTGCCCGATGGGCGCGTGCAGATCGGCAGCCGCAGCGCCATCACCGGCAACGATGCGCCGCAGGACAAGTACAGGCAGTTCCTGATCCGCGACCTGCACCGCAAGTTTCCGGCGCTCGAAGGCATCCAGATCGACTACTCGTGGTGGGGCTGGGTGGATGTCGCCCATGACATGATGCCGCGCATCTTCCAGCCGAACCCGAAGGAAACCATCTACTACGCGCTCGGTTACGGCGGCAACGGCGTCATGTACTCGGCGCAGGCCGGCCGGCGGCTGGCCGAAAACATCGCCGGCATCCGCACACCGGAACTGCCGATCTTCCGTTCGAAACTGCCCTTCCCGAACCTGCGCGAGATGGTCGAAGCGGAAATGTTCGCCCCCTTCCGCCGCTTCGGCCAGTGGTGGTTGTATCGCTGGTATCACATGAAGGATGAAGTCCTGTAACAGACCGTCGCAAGCAGCACCTTGATGCACCCGGGCAGCAAGACCTGCCACACCATAATGAGATCGAGGAGACAGAAATGAAATTCAGCAAAAACGTACTGATGCCGCTCGTCGCCGCCGCCAGCCTGCTGGTGACCGCGCCTGTCGCACTGGCCGAGACGTTCAAGATGGCCGTGGGCGATGCCGCGGGCGGCACCCAGTGGGAACTCGGCACGACTTTCGCCAAGCTGTTCCAGCAGAAGACCGGCGGCAAGCACAAGGTAGACCTGTTCCCCAACGGGCAACTCGGCAGTGAGGAAGACACGATCAACAACGCCGCGATGGGGACGCTGGATTTCTCGATCCTCGCGGTGAACAACATCACCCCGTTCTCGCCGACGGTCGGTCTGCTGACGATGCCCTACCTGATCCAGAGCGCCGATGAAGCGAAGAAGCTCACCCAGGGTGAAATCGGCAAGGAGCTGACCGACAACACGGTGCGCGATGCCGGCGTACGCATCGTCGGCTGGGCCTATTCGGGCTTCCGCGTGCTCACCAATTCGAAGCGGCCGGTCAAGACGCTGGAAGATCTCAAGGGTCTGGTGATCCGCGTACCGAAGAACGAGATCATGATTTCGTCGTATCAGGCGTGGGGCATCAACCCGACCCCGATGTCGTGGTCGGAAACCTTCACCGGCCTGCAGCAGCGCGTCGTGGACGGGCAGGACAACCCCTACATCACCGTCTCGGCGATGAAGTTCTACGAGGTGCAGAAGTACATCACCAACATCCGCTACATCTTCTCGCTCGAGCCGCTGGTGGTGAGCGAGTCGGTCTTCAAGTCGCAGAAGCCCGAGGTGCAGAAGGCGATTCTGGAGGCCGGCCAGGAAGCCACCGAGCACAGCTTCAAATACCTGCTGGAAACCGAAGACAAGATCAAGAAGGATCTCGCGGCGCGCGGCATGCAGATCAGTGACCCGGCCAATGGCGAGAAGGAGTGGATCGCCAAGGCGACCACCGCGGTGTGGCCGAAGTTCTACAAGAGCATCGGCGGCAAGGAAAAGCTCGACCGCGCACAGAAGGTGCTCGGCCGCTGAACCACGGGCGGCAGCGGCCGCCGGCTGCCGGGCGTGCGGTGCGAGCCGCGCTCCGCACGCCGAAGGCAATCCGGACGACCGCTGATCTTGTGCACAACACGCCGCTGCCGGACACCCTTGCCGGTGCCGGCCGACCGAATCGCGGCGGAGACGATCCTGCCGTAATCGGGCGCACCGAATTTTCCGGAGTCTGTCATGGCCGTAGGGCGCATCTTTCTCAAGTTCATCAGCAACATCGAAGAGTATCTGTGCGAGGCGCTGCTGGCGTTCTTCGTCGTGTTGCTCTTCGTCCAGATCCTGTTGCGCCAGTTCTTCCAGTACTCCCTGCCCTGGGGTGAAGAACTCGCGACCTATCTCTTCGTCTGGTTTGCCTACCTCGGCGCCTGCGTGGCGGCCAAGATGTCGGCGCACAACCGCGTGGCCTTCCACTTCAAGTTCTTCCCGCCGATCGTGAAGAAGGTCAGCGAGGCGATCGCGGATCTGCTGTGGGTCGGCTTCAACCTCTATTTCGCCTTCCTGAGCTACGACTTCGTCTTCAACCGCATGAATCTGTTCTGGAAGTCGCAGACCATCGGATTGCCGATGAAGTACTTCTACATGATCCTGCCGATCGCCTTCACGCTGATGTCGATCCGCATCCTGTGGAACAACTATCTGTCGCTGTTCAAGGGCGTCGAGATTCTCGATCCGGAAGCCGAGGAACTCGAGAACCTGAAACGCGCTGCCGCCGCGGCGAATGCCTGACCCGGCCCCTCCGCGGAGACAAGACAATGGAATCGTATGTCGTAGAAATCCTGTTCGGGGGCTTTTTCGCGCTGTTGCTGCTGGGGGCCCCGATCACGGTCTCGCTGGCCGGCGCGGCGATGGTCGCCTTCCTGGTGCTGGGGAAGAATCCCATCGCCTTCGTGCAGATCGCCTTCACCTCGGTGGGCAGTTTTCCCCTGATGGCGCTGCCGGCCTTCGTTCTCGCCGGTGCGCTGATGGAGGCCTCCGGTATCTCGAAGCGGCTCGTGGACATCGCCGAATCCCTGGCCGGGCCGATCACCGGCGGCCTCGGTGCGGCGACGGTGCTCGCCTGCCTGTTCTTCGGCGCGATCTCGGGCTCGGGGCCGGCCACGACCGCCGCCGTCGGCATGCTGATGATCCCGGCGATGGTCAACCGCAAGTACGAACGCAGCTACGCCTCGGCAGTGACGGCCGCCTCGGGCGGTCTGGGCATCATCATCCCGCCGTCGATCCCGATGGTGATCTTCGGTATCTCGGCGCTCGGCATGGCCCCGCCGTCCGACGCCATCGAGAAGTACGGCCAGTTCGCGTCGCTGTCGATCCCCAAGCTGTTCGTTGCCGGCGTCATCCCGGGCATCATCATGGCGAGCTCCCTGCTGATCACGAACTACCTGATCTCGAACAAGCGCGGCTATCGCGGACTGACCGAGAAATGGTCGTACGGTGACATCGGCCAGGCGCTGCGCAGGGGCACGTGGTCCGTGCTGGCGCCCGTGATCATCCTCGGCGGCATCTACACCGGGCTGTTTACCCCGACCGAGTCGGCCATCGTCGCGATCTTCTACACGCTCTTCGTCGGCCTCGTGCTGCACCGCGAGCTCAAGTTCGCCGCGATCCTGAACTCGCTGAGGACCACGACGTGGATCACCGGCCGCGTGCTGTTGATCCTGTTCGCGGCGGTGGTGTTCGGGCGGTTGCTCGTTGAACAGCGCATCCCCGCGACGATCGCGGAGTCGCTGCTGAGCCTCACCGACAACGCTTACATGATCTGGACACTGATCATCGTGTTCCTGCTCTTCGTCGGCATGTTCATGGAAACGCTCGCCGCGATCATGATCCTGGTGCCGGTGCTGCTGCCGGTGATGTACATGATGGGCGCAGACCCCACCCACGTCGGCATCGTCGTGATCTGCACGCTGTCGGTCGGCTTCCAGACGCCGCCGCTGGGCGAAAACCTGTTTGTCGCATCCGGGATCGGCGGTTCGACGGTCGAGGAAATCGTCGGGCGCATCCACCCCTTCGTGCTCGCCTCGACGGCCGCGATCTTCCTGATCGCCTTCGTGCCGCAACTCTCGCTGTGGCTGCCGCAGATGCTCGGCTACTGAGCGACACCCGCCCGGCAACGCAAGCGTGCATCGCGCACGCCTGCGTTGCCGGGAGAAAACAACAACCGAAACAGCATTCTCAAGAGGTTCGACGATGTCTGCTCCAGTCCGCGCACTCGTTCTCACGCTGGGCCTCGCCCTGGGTACGGGCTTTCTGCCGTCACTCGCCCATGCGGCCGACGCCGAGTCGATCCGCCTGTTCGACAGCGAACTCGGCAAGCGCGCCACCGCGCTGCTGGAGCGTGCGGTCAAGCACATCGAGCAAACGGGCGAAAAAGGGACCGCCGACTTCAGTCGCCAGGCGGCTTTCGTCGATCGCGACCTTTACGCCTATGCGGTGCGCATGGACGGCCGCTTCCTCGCGAGCGGCGGTTCGTCGGCTGCGCTGATCGGCGACAACGTGCTCGCCTACACCGACGTCGACGGCAAGGCGTTCTTTCGCGAGATGATCGAACTGGCGAAAGCCAAGGGTGGCGGGCAGGTCGAGTACCGCTGGTTCAATCCCGCCGACAGCCGCGGCGAGCCGAAGCTGACCCTGTTCCGCAAGGTCGGCGAGATTGTCGTCGCGGTCGGTTTCTACCCGCCCCGTGCCACCCCGTTCCAGGCCAAGGCCTTGCTCAAGGATGCGATCAAGGCGATGAAGGCCGATGCGAAGGGCGCGCTGGCGCAGTTCCAGCGGCTCGACGGACCTTTCGTCCACGATGACCTGTACGTCTTCGTGATCGACATGGCGGACGGCCGGTTTCTTGCGCATGGTGCGACGCCGGCCCTTGTCGGCAGCAACGGTTTCGAGGTGCGCGACCCGAACGGCAAGCCGATCGTCACCGAGATGGTCAAGCTCGCGGCGAAGAAGGGTGACGGCGAACTCGACTATAGCTGGCAGAACCCGACGACCGGCAAGGTCGAAAAGAAGCACAGCTACTTCCGCGCGGTCGACGGAAAACTGGTCGGAGTCGGTTATTTCCAGCGCTAGGCATTGCCGGCGCCAGGAATGACGCGAGGCGATGCCCCGGTGCACGGGCATCGCCTGCCACGGGCCCGCGTACGGTCAATGCGGCAAAAAATGATGGCGGTCCACGCGAGTCGGCCCATGCGGCGTAGTTGCGTGCGAATTCGCCACGTCCAACAGGAGAAATCATGAAGACAAACGATCAGCCCCAGGCCTTGCCTGCAAGCCACCCGGAATCCGATGGCGCAGACACGCCGGCCTTGCCCGGGCGTCGCGGCTTCATCCGCAAGGGAACGCTGCTGGCGGTATCGGCCGCGATCGGCGCGCACTTGCCGTTCGGCCGCTTCCTGCCGGACGGCCTCATTCCGGTCGCATTGGCAGAAGGCGATGCGCCGGGCAAGGATTCGCTGGAGGCCTTCGGCAAGCGCCCCGACCTCATCATTCTGGGCGACCGACCCTTCGTCGCCGAGACGCCGGCGCATCTGCTCGACGACGATGTCACGCCGGTCGACAAGCTGTTCGTACGCAACAACGGCCTGGTTCCCGCACCAGTCGCCGATCCCGACAGCTGGGTGCTGCGCATCGACGGCGAGGCAGTCACGGCGCCACGCGAGTTCACGCTGAAGGAACTCAAGTCGCGCTTCAAGGCGGTGACGCTGCAGATCGGGCTCGAATGCGGCGGCAATGGCCGGGCGGGCTTCCAGCCGCCGGGTAAGGGCAGTCAATGGACTTACGGGGGCGTCGGCTTTCCGGAGTGGACCGGCGTGCGCCTTGCCGACGTGCTGCGCGAAGTAGGCGTCACCGACAAGGCCGTCTATATCGGTTACGAGGGTGACGACCGGCATCTGTCGGGTGACAGCTCGCGCCCGGTGATCTCGCGCGGTTGCCCGATCGCCAAGGCGATGGAGGACGAGACCCTGCTGGCCTGGGCCATGAACGGCGAACCGCTGCGTCAGGTGCACGGCTTCCCGCTGCGTCTGGTGGCCGGCGGCGTGCCGGGCTCGGTCACCGGCAAGTGGCTGAAGCGCATCGCGGTGCGCGACAAGGTGCATGACGGCACCAAGATGGGCGGCCACGACTACCGCGTCGCCTGCAATCCGATCGCGCCAGGCGAGCAGTCGGACGACTATTGCATCCTGGAAAAGATGCCGGTCAAGTCGCTGATCACCTTCCCGCAGTCGGGCAGCCAGCACCCGCTGGGCACCGAGATCGAGGTCCGCGGCCAGGCATGGAACGGCGAACGCGGCCTCCGCAGCGTCGAAGTGTCCTACGATTTCGGCCAGAGCTGGCTTCCGGCGAAGCTCGGTCGGCCGCGCAACCGCTTCGCGCCAACCCGTTTCCGCATCGCGCTGAAACTGCCGAAGAAGGGTTACTACGAAATCTGGGCGCGGGCGACGGATGACAGCGGGCTCACGCAGCCGATCGTCGCCCCGGGCTGGAACACCGGCGGCTACGGCAATAACCAGATCCATCGCATCGCCCTGCGCAGCGTCTGAGGAGGAGGGCGATGAAGCCGAATTTCCTCCGCAATACGCTGGGCGCACTCCTGCTGGTGCTGGCCTTGCCGGCAGCACATGCGCAGGGCGCCTCGGCGCCGGCGACCGATGCGGAAACCGGGCTCGCCATTGCGCCCGGTTTTCCGATCGTCAAGTCCTACTGCACGCTGTGCCACTCCGCGAAGGTGGTGACGCAATCCGGCAAGACGCGGGAGGGTTGGGTCGAAACGATCCGGTGGATGCAACGGACCCAGGGTTTGTTCGACCTCGGTGCGTTCGAGGGCGAGATCCTCGACTACCTCGCCGCGCAATACGGCATCAAGGCGCAGACGGGAGGCATGCTGAAACTGCCGCCCCTCGCCGCGGGCTTGATGCCGCCCTTGCCGTCGGCCGCAGTGCCACGATGAAGAGGCGCAGCTAACCCGGGCCCGCCAGCAGCCACTCTTGCGGTTGCTGGCGCAAGGCATTCCGGGCGACCGCGCGCACTGCGGACGTCAGTGCGTCGAGGGCCTGTGATCCCAGGCGCCAGCGGTGCCAGTGGAGTGGCACGTCCAGATATTGCCCGGGGTCGATCTCGACCAGTTCGCCGGCCGCGATGGCCGGCAACGCAAAATGCTCCGGCACCAAGCCCCAGCCCAGCCCGCGCTTGGCCAGCGCGACGAAGCCATGCACCGAGGGGACCATGTGGGTCGGCGGCTGCAATGCGTCCGTCGTGAAGCGCGCGATGAACTGCTGCTGCAGGCCGTCCTTGAGGTTGAAGCGCAACATCGGCGCGCTGTTCAGGCTGGCGGCATCCACGCCGGCGGCGAAGTGCCGGGCGACGTGCATGGGCGAGGTCACGGCAAGGTAGCGCATGACCCCCAGGGCTTCCGCCGTGCATCCCTGGATGGGGGTTGCGCTGGCGCTCACGGCCGCCATGACCGTCCCCTCGCGCAGCAAGGCGGCCGAGTGGTCCTGGTCCTCCACTCGGAGATCGAAGGCGATCGGCGGTTCGGCCGGCATCGCGTCGAAGACGGCGAGAAACCAGCTGTCGAGCGAGTCGGCATTGACCGCGATCGGCATCCGCAGGCAAGCCTGCGTCGCCCCGTCGGCGCTGCCCAGCGCGCCGAGCATCTCCGCTTCGAGCAAGGCCAGCTCTTCCGTGTAGCGCACCAGCGTCTTCCCGGCGTCGGTGGCCCGACAGGGGCTCGCGCGCTGGATCAGCACCTGCCCCAGGCGCTCCTCCAGCTGCTTGATGCGCTGGCTTACTGCCGACGGCGTGACGTGCAATTTCCGTGCGGCCGCCTCGAACGAACCTTCCCGGATGACCATGGAAAAGGCGGCGAGCTGGGCATTGTCGATCTTCATGAATTAGAAAAATTAACCGTAAGTTAAAACGTTTAGTTTTGCTTCGTGATTGTCGCTCGCTAGAGTGGCTTCCACAACCTTGATCGAGCCTCTCATGGAAGCCCATTTCCTCGCCGGATTCCTCGCCTCCCTGGCCCTCATCGTCGCCATCGGCGCGCAGAATTCCTTCGTGCTGCAACAGGGCATCCGGCGCGAACACCTGTTGCCCGTCACGCTGATCTGCGCGCTGTCCGACGCGCTGCTGATCGCCGCCGGCATCGCTGGCCTGGGGGCGCTGATCCAGTCCAGCCCCGTCATGCTGGACGTCGCGCGATACGGCGGCGCGGCCTTCCTGCTCATTTACGGCTGGCGGGCCGCAAGGCGCGCCTGGCATGGCGAGCACCTGAGCGTCGAAGCGAACGGGCCGGTCCCGCTCGTCACGGCCATCGCCACCTGCCTCGGCTTCACCTTCCTCAATCCGCACGTATATCTCGACACGGTGATCCTGCTGGGCGGCCTCGCCAACCAGCACGGTGAGCACGGGCGCTGGTTCTTCGGTGCTGGCTCGGCCACTGCCAGCCTGGTCTGGTTCTTCGCGCTGGCCTACGGCGCTCGCGTGCTGGCGCCGTTGTTCGAGCGTGCGTTGGCGTGGCGCGTGCTCGATGCGCTGATTGCGTTCATGATGTTCGCTCTGGCGGCGAGCTTGCTGGGGGGCGGCAACTATTACTGACCCGGCAATTCGATGGACCACCATCGGTTCGCCCCGAGCCCTTCGACTTTGCTCAGGACAGGTTTGTCGAAGGGCGTGCTCCGCAGAGCTTCGACAGGCCCGGGGCGAACGATATTGGCTTGCCGGGTCGTTCGGGTAGCGCCGCTATCTTTCCGCGAAGCAGTAGAGCAGCCCGTCGCCGCCCGTGCTTTGCAGCGCCTTCTGGCTGCAGCCGCCGCGTGTCGGGTGTGCGGAGTTCCACGATGTTGCCCAGGCGTCACCGGTCGGGCCGGAGCGGTCGTGGTGCCCGGTCATCGCCGTGCCCTCTTCGCCACCCTTGGTCCAGTTGCCGCAGGTCATGTCATCGAATGGCGGGCTGGGCGGAAAGGCGGTCCCGTCCGGTCGCGAGCCGGTGAGGATGTCGTGGCGGTTGGGCTTCTCGGTGCGGCCATTCACCATCTGTCCCTTCTCGTCCACCAGGGTGGCCTTGGTCAGGTTGGAGTGTGGCGAGTGCAGTTCGTCGACATTGCGCGCGATCAGCACCCCCTTGGCGTTGAACCAGGGGCCGGTGCCGATGCGGTCGCGCGCGTGCACGACCTTCGTGTCATTGAGCGCCGCGGCCTGCGTGCTGAGATAGGCGCGCCACGTGCGCTTCCCTGCACCGGCCGCTGCCGCGAGTGTCTGGCAATGCCGATCGGCACCTTCCAGCCCGCCGAGATTGGCGCCGTTGCCGGGGCCCGTGCTGGTGATGAAGAACGTCATCTCGACTGCCATCGCGGGCAGCGATGCGCCCGCCATGAGCAGGGCGCCCGCAAGAATCCCCACCATTTTCTTCGTGTTATGCATGAACTCCTCCTTCCTGGGGTTGGTGGAACCATTTAGATGGAATCCTTCCCGATCGGTTCGCGGGACAAACGCATGCCGCCCCTCGTGTCGGTGCGGCGCCGGCATCAGCGTCGCTGGGGAAGTGCGCTACTCTTGCACCCTTACGTCCGAATTCGAAGAACCTGACCCATGACAGTCCCCGCCAGGTGGAGCAGGCTCGCGGCGCTGCTTCGCGAAGAACTGCGCCAGCTCATGACGATCAAGCCGAGCGACCGCCCGTGGCAGATGCCCTTCGCCGCCGCCCTGGCCACGGGCCTGCCGCTGATGGTGGGGGCCTGGTTCGACCGCATGGACTACGGTCTGATCTCGTCGCTGGGCGGGCTGGTGTTCCTGTATCTGCCGGAAACGCCGCTGCACCACCGCATGGTAGCGCTGATGGCGAGCGCCTTCGCGATGACGGCCAGCTACGCGCTGGGGGTGATGAGCCACCTCGTTCCGCCGGTCATGATGATGGTGCTGACCTTCACCGCGATCCTCGTCACGATGGTGTGCCGTTTCTACCGCGTCGGCCCGCCGGGGAGCCTGTTCTTCATCATGGCGGCGTCGATCGGCGCGTATTCGCCCGGCGACATACTGGATGTGCCGCTCAAGGTCGGCCTGATCGCAATGGGCTGCCTGCTGGCGAGCCTGATCGCGTTCTTCTACAGCGTGTACATCCTGCGCTGGCGCGACCCCAAGCCGATCCAGCCGCTGCCCGCGCCGACCTTCGATTTCGTGGTGTTCGACTCGGTCGTGATCGGCCTGTGCGTCGGCGTGTCGCTGGCGCTCGCGCAAATGCTGCAGCTCGAGCGCGCCTACTGGGTGCCAGTGAGCTGCCTCGCGGTGATGCAGGGCATGAACCTGCGCGCCGTGTGGGACAAGCAGATCCATCGTTTGCTCGGTACGGCCATCGGCATGCTCGTGTCGTGGGGGCTGCTGAGCCTGCCGCTGGACAAGTGGTCGATTTCGCTCGTGATGATCGGGCTGGCCTTCGTGGTCGAAACTGCCGTGGTGCGCCACTATGGCTTCGCCGCGATCTTCATCACGCCGCTGACCATCCTGCTGGCGGAGGCCGCGACCCTGGGGCACGGCTCGGCCACCGAACTGATTCAGGCGCGTTTCTTCGACACCCTGCTCGGTTGCCTGGTCGGCTTCGCGGGCAGCATCGGCCTGCACAGCGAGCGTTTCCGGAGCGTCGCCGGCGTTCAGATGCGGCGACTGATCCCCGCGCGCCTGTTCGGTTAAGCCGCCCGGCACGACTCACAGCGCAGCTGCGCGGGCGCTCCCCTCCGGATCAGCACTGATGCACGCGGGCGCGTCGCCCGATCGCGGGATGGTTATCCGGGCGCGGCTGCACGGCAGAAGCGTCGTTCGAACCAATCGCGCAGCATGAGCTTTTCGTAGGGCAGGCCATCGCTGTCGTTGCGCACGTAGGCGCTGTGCCACAGGTAGTTCATGTCGGAGACCTTCTCCCGTCCCTCGGCGAGCACGTTTCCGGACATGTCCTGCCAGCGGTAGGCAAGGTCGAGTCGCGGCCAGGTGATGTCCCGCATGACGCGCAGGTCGTAGGCGCCCGCGTGCCACCATTCGTTCTGGCCGGCGAGGTCGACGTCCAGGATGTCGATGCGGAGCAGGGCGTTCTTCGCGATGCAGCGCGCGCCCTGGGTGGTGATGTGGCGGTCGAGGATGCGCAGGTTGCGCTCGGCGTCGGGTCCATATCCGCCGGCATCGGTATAGGTCTGGGGGCCGACGAAGCTTACGGTGATCTCCGCAGCTACCGGTGTCGAAAATGCCGCGGCCAAGGTGATCAACGCGGCGGCGGTTCGTGCGCGCATGATGACTCTCCCCTCTCGCCTACCTGCAACGTAGACAGCGGTGCAGCCATCAAAGTGCGACGACCGGGATTCGACAAAAGCGGCGGCCTGAAGCGCAAGTACGAGTCGTTCGCAGTTGTGCGGGCGCGCGGCGACCGCTGCATTCGGGACGCCTCCTGGGTTTGCCCGGCCGCATCGCTCCCGCGCGGCCGAGGGCGCAGGAAAACCCGACCTGCCTTTGGGCACGGCAGGCAAACCGCCGGGCGGCCGCTCCCGATCCTTACCCGGCCGCGTGGGGGTAACTCACATCTGCGACTGCAGATAGTTCTGAAGTCCAACCTTGTCGATCAGCCCGAGCTGCTTTTCCAGCCACCACGTGTGGTCCTCTTCGGTGTCGGCGAGCATGCTCTCGAGAATCTCGCGCGTCTGGTAATCCTTCGCCTTTTCGCTGTGCGCGATGACCTCCTTCAGGTGCTTGACGACTTTCAGTTCCAGCGCGAGGTCGTTCTTCAGCATCGTCGGCACATCCTGGCCGATCTGCAGCGGCTCGCGTTTGGAAAGATCGGGCACCCCCTCGAGGAACAGGATGCGCTCGATGAGCCGGGACGCATGGCCCAGCTCTTCGGTCATCTCGTGCGCGACGCGCTCGTGAAGCTTGGGGAACCCCCAGTTGTCGTACATCCGCGAGTGCGTGAAATACTGGTCTGCAGCGGTGAGCTCGCCGGCCAGCAGGGAATTCAGGTGGCCCAGGATGGTCTTGTCGCCCTTCATGGCTTTCACCTCACAGTTGTCGGCGCCAGAAGGATTCGGACGCCTGCTTCAGAGTAGGCCACCTGCAAACGAAGAACGTAATGAGACGTATTACGCATCGAATATCAGGAAAGCCGATGATTTTGGTGCCTGCCCGCTTTCGTCAGCGCGGTCCGCATTGCTCTCCGACTTCGGTGGTGTGCAGCGCGAAATAATGACAATGCGTCTCGTTCGCGTTTAAACTCTGTGTTGCCCCATTTCGCGGCCGGCCCGATGCCACTTCTGCTCCTGACGAATGTTGCCCATGAGTACGCTCGCCGCTGCGTTCTGGAGTCGCTGTCGTTCGGTGTCGAACGCGGCGGGATCGCCTGCCTGCTCGGTCCATCCGGCTGCGGGAAAACGACTGTGCTGCGTTGCATTGCAGGATTCGAGCGGATTGTTGCCGGGGAAATTTATCTGAATGACCTGGTTGTGAGCAGCGGGGGCACGCATCTGCCGCCGGAGGGACGTCATTGCGGCATGGTGTTTCAGGACTATGCGCTCTTCCCCCATCTCACGGTCGCGGGCAACGTGGCGTTCGGTCTGCGGGGCCGCGATGCCACCGGACGGCGGGTGCGCGTTGCCGAGGTGCTTGCAGCAGTCGGACTTGCGGGAATCGAGGAGGCGTGGCCTCATGAACTGTCAGGTGGGCAGCAGCAGCGGGTCGCTCTAGCCCGCGCGCTTGCGCCGCAACCGCAACTCCTGTTGCTCGACGAACCTTTCTCGAATCTCGACGCCGAACTGCGCGAACGTCTCGCCCTCGAAGTGCGCGGAATTCTGAAGGCCAGCAATACGACCGCCATCCTCGTTACACACGATCAGCGCGAGGCCTTCGCCGTCGCCGACGAGATCGGCATCATGCAGGCGGGCAGGATCGAGCAGTGGGATACCCCGTACAACCTGTATCACTGGCCGGCGAATCGGTTCGTGGCAGATTTTGTCGGGGAGGGGGTGCTGCTACCCGGCAGAGTCCTTGGCCCTCGGCAAGTGGCGATTGAACTGGGCATTCTGGATGGGAATGTTCCAGAGAAATGCATCGCCGGCTGCCCGTCCGGCTGCGACGTGGATGTTCTGTTGCGTCCCGACGACGTCGTATGCGACGAGACGGCCGACATGAGGGCGCTGGTGGCAGGAAAAGCCTTTCGCGGCGCGGAATTTCTATACACCCTGCAACTCCCGAGCGGTGCTCGGGTATTGTCGCTCGTGCCCAGCCATCATGACTACGCACTGGGCGAGTGGATTGGTATTCGTGTCGATGCCAACCACGTGGTGGCTTTCCATGAAGAAGCCGGGGCGAGCCATCGCTAGGTAGGTCGATAGTCGAAAAGCGCCGGAAGCCGTGCAGACACCCGGGGGCGAGGGTGCTGTACCAGTGGGTGGTGCTCGTGCGTGCTCAGTGCACGGAGGTCCCCGACGATGCTCCCGTCGTGCCCATGAGCTGCCAGCGTTGAGCCAGATGACGGGCGGTTGCTCCGAGCAGTGGGTCGTCGGCACTGAGCTGGATGAGCACCTGAAGTTCGCGTGCGACCAGTTGGGCCAGCTTGGGGCACCCCGTTTCCGCGTGCCGTGTCATGACTTTGAGGATCGACGCCAGGAGGGCGCTCGGATCGGGGTGGGGAGGCATTGCGTTCCCTTCAGTAGTAACTGCGTGGAGAAGAGGGCGAGGCGTCGCCGCTGAGCATGGCGTCGCCCTGCCAGTCGTCGACCAGCGCCTGCGCGCATTCGCGTAGCGCGGGAGCCAGCCGTGCATCGCCACCGATCATGCGAAGGTGGTCGATGATGGCATGGGCCACGGCAGGCTTGCGCGTCGCGGGGTAGCGCGAGGGAAGTTGGCGTAGCGCAGCTTCTGCGTTTCGATCAGTTCGATGCCGAAGTCGGACGTATGCTTTTGCTTCCGTCCGTGCTGCCCCGGGGGACGGTTGCGCTCGGCCGGTGACTTGCGGGACAGGCCGGGCAGTTCAGTGCCCAGGGCGCGGAGGATCTTCAGGCGGGGACCGGCGTAGCGAGACAAGGAGTGCTCCTTGTTGTGGATCGGTTGGATGAATTCGTGGGGAAGGCGCTGCCGACGCAGTTTGCCGAGCGAATTCACGAAACAGCGCTACGGAAGCGAATTCGAAGCCAAGGCCGTGCAATGCGCGGGTGCGCCGAGTCATGCGGGGCGGTGTGCGGCGCGGGCCGTTACCACGGTTTCTTCGAGCAGGTGGCAGAACGCCTGGATGCCATCGTCGGCCACCGATTCTTCATCGAGCCGCTGCAGCAGCAGGCGTGCGACGTGCAGCGAGCGTGAGCAACCTGACTGCAGGTAGGTCGACAGATGCACCAACGTACCCGTGAGGACCGCGAACTGGTCGTGAGAGGGCGCTTCGTCGTGAAATCCGGTTTGCATGGTGATCTCCAAGTGAAAATGAGAATCACTCGCAATTGTAGGTGCGCCTCGTCGTGTGTCAAGTGCGACGTTGTCTTCGCTCGGGGGGGGGCTCCGTGCCTGTGGTAGGGGCATCGAGCTTCGCCCGACGGCTCAGGATTCGAGCGGTGAGTCTCTCCCGGTTTTCACGGTCGCGCACGTGTCTTCGCGCGCGTGCAAAGCCCTCAGTTTCCGCAACCCGCCGGCGTGGTCGGGCACCCGCCGCGAGGGCCGATGCCGGCAAGACAGGCGAGGCGCCTGACATAGTCGTCCGTCACGCACAGGCGGTCGAGCTGCTCCACGACCTGGCGGAGGTAATCGAGATTCGTGCCGCGATTGCCGCAGGCATGGATGATCACGGTTGCCACTTCATGGAGCGGCATTTCCGGTGCCCCGCGCTCATCCGCAGGATCGGAAATCAGCGCCAGGGCGTCAACGGTGCCCTGGGGCGTCGACACGGGCAGGATCCGGGGCTGATATCCGCCCAGAATCATTTCCCTGCGCCAGATGATGCGGGATTCCCGCTCGATGATCGCGCGTTCGATCCTGAAGGCCAGACCATCGCAGCGTCCCGCGCCGGGTTCCAGCGACAGGACCAGGCCCGGGTGTTCGGGAGATCCGCGCCCGATCGTGGTCGTGTGCGTGAAGCGGCGTTGGTAGTCCGGCAGCGAGGCGCGCCGTACCTCGGCGAAATGAAAGCCCGGATCCCACATCAGCGATCCGTAGGCGAAGACCCACAGATCCTGCGAGTCGGCGATGCCTGAAAGCGTGGCGCGGCGCGATGCGTCGAGCGCTCCGTCCGATACCCGCCATGCCCTGCCGAGTCCGCGGGCGAGCGCCTGGACATCCCACGCGGCGAGCATTTCGTCCGTGATGCGCAACCCGGACACTTCCGCGCCGACGATCCGGTCGCACAGTTCGGGGAGGTGCCGGAATGCGTCGTTCATGGATGTCCCCGTTGCTGGACGATGCTCGTGCTGCGGACCTCGCTCCCGCGGCCGGTTCGACATCCCGGCCGGCGGAAGCTTCCGGGCATGGGCGCCGCGAAGGGCGCCCATGCCCGGTCAAGGGGTCGTTCAGCCCTTGATCGCTTCGAGCGAGAGGGTGATCGTCACGTCGTCGCCCACGTGCGGGGCGAACTTGCCGGCGTTGAACTCGCTGCGCTTGATCACGACGGTTGCGTCGGCGCCGATCGTGTCCTTCTTCAGCATCGGGTGCGGCATGTTGACGTAGTTGGTGACCTTCAGCGACACGGGCTTGGTCACGCCCTTGATCGTCAGGTTGCCGTCGATGCTCACCGGCTTGTCGCCCTGGAAATTCACCTTCGTCGACTTGAAGGTCGCGGTCGGGTACTTGGTGGTGTCGAGGAAGTCCTCGCCCTGGATGTGGCCGTTGAAGTCCGCGAAGCCGGTGTCGACCGAAGTCGTGTCGATGACGACATCGACCGCGCCGGTCTTGGCCGCCTTGTCCAGCGTCACCGTGCCGCTGGTCTTGTTGAAGCGCGAAAGTTGCGTCGACATGCCGAAGTGGCTGTACGAGAAGCGCGGGAAGGTGTGCGTGCCGTCGACCGCGTAGGTTTCCGGGGCAGCCAGCGCGGGCGCGGCAGCGGCGGTCGAGATCGCGATGGCGGCGAAGAGTTTGGCGAACTTGTGCATGTGAAGACTCCTTGTGGATAGCGGATGGGGTGATTCTTCCAGCCGCTTGCTCATTAGTTTGCTCGCGGCGTTGGGCGAACTTTACGTGCACGGCTCCCGGTAAAATAGACAACAATCGCAAATATACGGTTGCGAATATCGCAACAGTTCAATCCGGGGAGCGGCTCCGCGCGCGTATCGCGACGAAACCAGGCGTCGGCTTTCGTAGGGGCGCAAATGCGGAGGGAGCGGGTTATCGGCCCGGCACGGACTTGCCGATCACGCCGCGCAGGTCATCGGCAGCCGGGCGAGCGGCTTCAGGGACCGCGATTCCCGTATAGCAGATGAGATTGTGGCAAACCGCAGGCTCGCTCCCGAGGTTGCGGTAGCCGTGCGGCCGGTCTGCCGGAAAACGCACCGCCTCGCCTTCGTTCAGGGTGTGCCAGCATCCGTCGACCAGCACCTCCATCGCGCCGCGGACGACGATCACATGCTCGACGACGCCGGCGAGATGCGCCTCGGAATGCCGCTCGTAGCCCGGCGCCAGCGTCAGTTCGAGCATCTCGAACCCCAGTTGCGCGTCGTAGGGGAAGAGCGGCGCCACCCACATCGCGTCGCTCGCCGGCCGGTCGCGCAAAGCGCCAGCGGAGCGGAATGCCGGTTTCTCGTGATGCACCGGCGGTTGGATAAAGGCCGACAGCGGCGTCCGGAAGCCCGAGGCGATGCGCCAGAGCGTCGCCACCGTCGGACTCGATTCCGCGCGCTCGATCTGGCCGAGCATGGCCTTGCTGACGCCGGTCTCGCCGGCGGCACGGTCGAGGCTCCAGCCGCGCTCGGCACGCAGCCTCCGCAGGGTCGCGGCCAGATGATCGGCAACTGCGGGCGTGGCGGTGGCGACGTTCTCTTTCTTCGGCATGTGAGTCGTGCCCGGGTTTTTCGCTTGTACGCGTTTGTGCGCGCTTGTGCGTTATGGCGCACGCTGCTAGGCTTTGTTTGTGCGTTATAGCGCACAGTTATCCGATTAAACCAGAAAGGGCGAAGCATGGGCAACCAATACGCCGCATCGGGCATCGTCCGCCATTTTCCGCACGTCGCGGCCGGTTTCATCGCGGTGCTGGTCGGCTACACTAGCTCGGCCGCGATCGTCTTCCAGGCGGCCCACGCCGCAGGCGCCACGCCATCGCAGCTCGCGTCATGGCTGTGGGCGCTCGGGCTGGGCATGGGCGTCACCTGCATCGCGCTGTCGCTGCGCTACCGCGCGCCCATCCTCACCGCGTGGTCGACGCCGGGTGCCGCGCTGCTGGCCACCGGGCTCGTCGGTGTGCCGATGCGCGAGGCGATCGGCGCCTTCCTGTTCGCCTCCGTGCTGATGGCCGTGCTCGGCTTCAGCGGCGGTTTCGAGCGCATCATGCGTCACGTGCCCCCGTCGCTTTCGGCGGCGATGCTCGCCGGCATCCTGCTGCGCTTCGGCCTCGGTGCGTTTTCCATGCTCGGCAACAACCTCGCGCTGGTCGGGACGATGATCGTCGTGTTCTTCGCCGCGCGCCGCTTGTGGCCGCGCTATGCCGTGCCGCTCGCTTTCCTCGCCGGCCTGGTGGTCGCCGCGGCGAGCGGCAGCATTGCCACCGGCGAGATCCGCTGGCAACTGTCGGCCCCTGAATTGATGACGCCCGGCTTCTCGTTCGCGACGCTGATCGGCGTCGGCCTGCCGCTCTTCGTTGTCACGCTCGCCACGCAGAACGTGCCCGGCCTGGCGGTGCTGCGCGCCAACGGCTACGCCACGCCGGCCTCGCCGCTGCTCGGCTGGACCGGCGTCACCGGCGTCGTGCTCGCGCCCTTCGGCGGCTTCTCGTTCAACCTCGCCGCGATCACCGCCGCCATCTGCATGAGCCGCGACGCCGATCCCGACCCGGCCCGGCGCTACCTCGCCGCGGTGTGGGCGGGCGGCTTCTACCTGCTCACCGGCATCGGCGGCGCAACGGTCGCAAGCCTGCTGAGCGCCTTCCCCCAGGCCCTGGTCGTCGCCATCGCCGGACTCGCGCTGCTGGGCACCATCGCCGGCAGCCTGACCACGGCGCTCGCCCATGAGGAAGAACGCGATGCGGCCGTGGTTACCTTCCTCGTCACCGCATCGGGTCTCACGCTGTTCGGTATCGGCAGCGCGTTCTGGGGGTTGGTGTTCGGCTATGCCGTCAGCCATGCCTTGCGGCGTCCGCAGAAGGTGGCGGCCTGAGTTCCCGTTCAATGACAAATGCGTGTCAGGCCGCGAACCCGGGGCGGGACTTCAATCCGGAATTTCAGGCTCGACCAGTCGCGCCAGATGTTCGAGCGACTCCTGCCAGCCGAGGTAGCAGAACTCCACAGGAATGGCTTCCGGAATGCCTTCCTGCACGATATTCACCTCCGCCCCGCAGGCCACCGCACGCAGGCTGACCGTTGTCACCATCTCGCCCGGCAGTTTGGCATCGTCGAACTTGTCGGTGTAGCGGATGCGCTCGTTCGGAACGAGCTCCAGATAGCTGCCGCCGAAGGATTGGCCGTTGCCCGTGCTGAAATTCCGGAACGCCATCCGGAAGCTGCCGCCCACCCTGGCGTCCAGCTGATCTACTTTGCAGGTGAAGCCGTTGGGCGGCAGCCATCGGGCGAGGGCCTCCGCATCGAGAAAGGCACGGTAGACCTTCTCGGGTTTTGCGCGCAGCACGCGGTGAAGGCGGACGGTACCGTTAGGCATGATCTCTCCTTTTCGTCGGGGGTGGGGGTGCGCGACTGTCGTCGCCGCTTCTCGTACCTTAGTCGAACGGCGGGAAAGTGCTTCAGCTTGATCGCCGCGCGCAGGGGAAATCGCGTATTTTTGTCCGTTCTGTGCGTGCGGCCTCGGCGACCTTCTGGCGATTCGCGCACAAGTGGCCTGCATCGCGCGAAATCCATACGTGCCCCGGCAACACCGCCCTGAATTCGTGGAGGAATGTGTGGACACCATCGATTGCGTCGTGATCGGTGCCGGCGTCGTCGGCCTCGCCTGCGCCCGCGCGCTCGCCGCCGCGGGGCGCGAAGTCCTCGTGCTCGAGCGCGAACCGACTTTCGGAACCGGCGTGAGCTCGCGCAACAGCGAAGTGATCCACGCCGGCCTTTACTACGCGCCGGGCTCGCTCAAGGCGAGGCTGTGTGTCGAAGGGCGCGAACTGCTCTACGCGTTCTGCGACGAGCGCGCGATCGCCCATGCGCGCTGCGGCAAGCTCATCGTCGCCGCGCGCGCCGAACAGGCCGATGCGCTGCGGCAGATCCGCGCGCGTGCCGAAGCCAATGGTGTCGCCGACCTGCGCGAGCTCGATCGCGCGGCCGTGGCTGCGCTCGAACCTGCGCTGGACGTCCATGCGGCCCTGTTGTCGCCTTCGACCGGCATCGTGGACAGCCACGCGCTGATGCTCGCGCTACTCGGCGACGCCCAGCGCGACGGGGCGATGGTCGCATTCGGCAGTCCGGTGCTGGGCGGCTACCCGGTTGCCGATGGCATGGTGCTGCAGGTCGGCGGTGAACGCGAGATGGAGTTGCACGCGCGCTGGGTCATCAACGCCTCGGGGCTCGACGCCGTGGCGCTCGGCCATCGCATTCGCGGCCCGGTCGCCGCAGACCTGCCCCGCGCATGGTTCGCGCGCGGCGTGTATTTCACATTGAGCGGCAAGGCGCCGTTCTCGCGGCTGATCTATCCCATCCCCGAACCGGGCGGGCTTGGCGTTCATCTGACGCTCGATCTCGGCGGTCAGGCGAAGTTCGGACCGGACGTCGAATGGATCGACAGCCCCGCCTATGACGTCGATCTCCAGCGGGCGCCTCGCTTCTACGCCGCGATCCGCAGCTGGTGGCCTGCTCTCGAAGACGGACGGTTGGTGCCGGGATATGCCGGCGTGCGGCCGAAGATCGCCGGTCCGGGGATGCCGGAAGCGGATTTCCGCATCGACGGGCCGAACCGCCACGGCGTGCGCGGTCTGATTCACCTGTTCGGCATCGAATCGCCCGGCCTCACCGCGGCGATGGCGATCGGGCGCCATGTCGCCGGGATCGTGCTGGACGGCGAGTAGCCACAATCCGGCAGGGTGACTGCACCACGGATTCATCACGCTGCCATGCACGGACGCGAAGCTTCCGGCTACGGGCGCTTTGTGGCACCTTGTCTGGCGCGCACTCCGGACCGGGACGCCGGGCTGGATCATGCCGACGATATAGGTGCGCAGCTCATGGGGTGTGCAGCTCGTGCACCCCCTGCTCGGGAATTCGGCCGCCACGACGCAATCAGAGGGAAGTCCCGCTCTTCCGGAAAGCGATGAAACCCAACCTTGCTCGCCTGTTTGCCACCGCCGTCGCCCTCGCAATGGCCGCTTTCGCTGGCGCGGCCATCGGCCAGGACCGCCAGGACGGCCAGGTCGCCCCCGCCTGTCTCACCCCCGCCGGCTGGAGCAGCCTCGACGGCGAGCGCCCGCGTGCGACGGGCGCCATGGCACTTCTGGCCGAGATGGCCAAACGCGACGCCGTCCTGCTGGGGGAGCAGCATGACGAGGACGACGACCATCGCTGGCAGCTCCAGGCGCTGGCGGCGCTGCATGCGCTGCGACCGGACATGGTCATCGGCTTCGAGATGTTCCCGCGGCGCGTGCAGCCGGCGCTGGACCGCTGGGTAGCGGGCGAGCTCACGCTCAAGGAGTTCCTGGAGCAGGCCGACTGGGGCAAGGTGTGGAAGATGCCGGTCGAGTTGTATCTGCCGCTCTTCCAGTTCGCCCGCATCAATCGCATCCGCATGGCCGCGCTGAATGTCGACGGACAACTCAACCAGGCCATCGCCGAGAAGGGCTGGGACGCGATTGCGCCCGCGCAGCGGGAAGGTGTGGGCCGCCCCGCGGCACCCTCCGAGGCCTACCGCGATTTTCTGTTCGACGTGTACCGCGAGCACCCTGTGCGGAACCGCAAGGAGGGCACGGAGGCAACGCGGAGCGATACCGCCTTCCGCTACTTCGTCGAGTCGCAGATCACCTGGGACCGCGCGATGGCGGAAGCGATGGCGCGCTACCTGGTCCCGGGACCGGCGGCCGGCAAGCCGCTGGTGGTCGGCATCATGGGCAGTGGCCATATCCGCTTCGGCCATGGCGTGCCGCACCAGTTGCGCGACCTCGGTGTTACGCGCGTCGGCACCCTGTTGCCCGTGCCGGCCGACTTCGACTGCAAGCAGCTTCGCGCCGGCCTGGCCGACGCCGTGTTCGCGCTGCCGAAGCAGGCGGTGCCCCAGCGGGAGCCGCCGCGGCTGGGCGTGCGCCTGGACGAGGACGGCGGCGGCGTGCGCATTGCGGAAGTCACCGCCGGCAGTCTGGCCGACAGGACCGGCCTCAAGGACGGCGACCGCCTCGTCGAGGTGGCGGGGCTGCCCGTGAAGCAGACGGGCGCCGTGTCCGCTGCGGTGCGCGGGCAACCGCCGGGCACCTGGCTGCCGCTGCGGGTGAAGCGCGGCGCCGACACGCTCGACTTCGTCGTCAAGTTTCCCGCCACGCCATGAGGGCTATTTTCGCCGCACTCGCCGTGCTGGGCGTCCTCGCCTCCAGCCCGTCCGTGGCGGGGGCGAGCTCACCGGACCTGGAACTCGCGGTCGAACTTGACCCCGGCACCCGCCGCCTCGCCGTGCGCGCGGACATCGTTCCGGCGACGCGCGATTTCCGCTTCGAACTGCACGAAACCTTGAACGTGACCGCAGCCTCCGCCGACGGCGCGCCACTGCCGGTCCGCGCGGGCGGACACGTCGGGGCTAGCCGCGTCTGGCACGTCGCGCTCCCGCCCACTGCGGCCAGGCTGCACCTCGAATACGCCGGCACCTTGCCCGCGTTGGACGCCCAACTCGATCACCGCGACGTGCTGCAAGGCCTGCCCCCCATGGCCTCGCCGCAGGGGAGCTTCCTGCCCGCGGGCGGCGCATGGTACCCGCGGCCGGCGGCCCTGTTCGCGTACCGGGTCACCGTGAGCGTGCCGGCCGACCAGCGCGCGGTGGTGCCCGGACGCCTGCAGTCCGAGGATCTGCCCACCGACGGATCGGGCCACGGGTCCGGTCGTTACCGGGCGCGCTTCGAGTTCGGCGAGCCCGCCGAGGGCATCGACCTCATGGCGGGCCCCTGGCTCGTGCGCGAGCGGATGATGGCGCGGACCGCTGCGGCGCCGGTCCGCCTGCGCACCTATTTCTTCCGGGATCTCGACGCGACCCCCGGCCTTGCCGACGGCTACCTCGACGACACCCGGCGCTACCTCGAACGTTATGGCGAGGAGATCGGCCCCTATCCGTTCACCGAGTTCTCGGTGGTGGCGAGCCCGCTGCCGACCGGCTTCGGCATGCCCACGCTGACCTACCTCGGCGCCGAGGTGCTGAAGCTGCCGTTCATCCGCGCCACCTCGCTCGGGCACGAGGTGCTGCACAACTGGTGGGGCAATGGCGTCTACGTCGATTATGCGCGGGGCAACTGGTCGGAGGGGCTGACCACTTTCATGGCGGACTACGCCTACAAGGCGTCCGAGTCCGCCGATGCGGCACGCGCGATGCGGCTGGGATGGCTACGCGATTTCGCCGCCGTGCCTGCCGGCGAGGGGCAGCCGCTGGCCGATTTCCGCTCCCGTACCCATGGCGCCGCGGCGGCGGTCGGCTATGGCAAGGCAGCGATGCTGTTCGTGATGCTCCGCGACCTCATCGGGGAGGACGCATTCCAGCGCGGCATCCGCGCATTCTGGCAGGCGCAGCGCTTCCGCACCGCCTCCTGGAGCGACTTGCGCGCGGCCTTCGAGCGCGCCTCGGGCCGCCCGCTGAAAGTGTTCTTCGACCAATGGCTCGAAAGGGCCGGCGGCCCCGAGATCAGGATTGCCAGTGCCGAGGCGCGCGGCGAAGGCGGCCGGCACCGCCTGTCGCTGGCGGTGGAGCAAAAGGCGCCGGCCTACGCGCTGCGCCTGCCGGTGGAGCTCGTCTTCCCCGACCGCAGCGAGCTGCGCTGGATCGACGTCGCGGCCGAGCGCCAGGTGGTCACGATGGAGGTGGCGACGCCGCCCGCAGGCGTGCGCCTGGATCCGCAGTTGCAAGTCTGGCGCGTGCTCGCGCCGGAGCAGCTGCCGCCCATCCTGCGGCAGTGGATAGGCGCCCGGGCGCCCCGGCTGGCGCTGGCTTCCGCCGCGCCGCACGTGCGCGAGGCCGCCGCTGCGCTGGCCCAACGCTTCTTCGAGGCGAAGCCGCAGACCATCGCGCCCTCTGAAATCACCCACGGAAGCGAGCCGGTGCTGCTGGCCGGCCTGCACGCGGACGTGGATGAAGCGCTCGCGCGCGCCGGCCTGCCATCCCGGCCCGAGCGCCTGGCCGGCCGCGGCAGCGCCCAGGTGTGGACCGTCACGGACGCAGCTGCCGCGCCGGTGGCCGTGGTGTCGGTGCGGGATGCGCAAGCGCTGCAGGCGCTGCTGCGCCCTCTGCCGCACTACGGTGCGCAGAGCTGGCTGGTGTTCGAGAATGCACGGGCAGTGGAACGCGGCGTGTGGCCCGCATCCGCGCATCTCGTCCCGGTCCGCGCCGCCCGGTGACGCGCTTTGCCTCTCCGCACCCGAAATATAGCGGCCGGCCGCCACATCTGCCCGATGTCAGCGATGCGTATCAGGACATCAGGACGCAGCCTCGGGGGCTAAAGAACAAACTCGCTCAAGCCTGGTCTCCGCGCCGTTCTCGTCCACTCGTGCTGGCGCCCATTTGCCGCACCGTATGCCGGGAGCCGACGATTACTCTTGTCACTCATGGTCCGGCAACGCCAACTTTCCGGCGCGAGTCCTGAAATTCTGTATCCGGCCACAACCGGACAGTCATCATTCCGACACTGGCGCCGATAGAACGACAACTTGTTCTGAAACCGGCCAGACAACCTCGTCACGTTACTTGATCCGACGGGGCGTCCCCCCCCCCTCGGGTACCTGTAATCCGCCCTGCTATTGATGTTAAGTAAGTGCCCTAAGACAGCCCACAATGCTTTTCTTTGCATTTGCTGATTGATTCCAATGGGATATTATGCATGCGCCTGCAACAGCTACCCAAGGCGCCTATCTGACCGGGAGACTAATGCTGAACCGCTTTCAGAGAGTCGCCCCCGCTTCAACGTCCTCACCGCATCACGTTGATCACGGGTAGCCTGAATGTATCGGCGTTGCTTGCAGCAATATCCAGTGAAAGATGCTTTGGAGCGCAAATTGACAATCACTCGGCGCCTACTGCAGGCACTCGCTTTGAAGGGGCACCCGAATATAAATCCGCTGCCTTGTTGGGTAACACTAATTTTCCTATCGATTTTATATTCATACCTCCTGAGCCCACTGCTCACTTATTACGTGAGAGGCGTTCCACCAAAGGAAACATTAGAGATTCTTGACGGAACTTGGAGGCAAGAAGGCGAAGTGCGCTCAGGAAAGAGCAGGCTGTTGGCGCCTCTTTACTTTATTGATGGAGGGTTTGGTTCACGACAAGTACATTGCGGATTCAAAACCCAACTCATACTTTGCGGATTCCCCTTCTCGCCGCGTCTGACGACGGGCGACCACGTACGGGTATACTTCAACAGCTCCTTCGGTGTACTCGCTTACGAGTTTCTTGATAGCCCGGCAAGAGACGGAATGTCCTACGACACAGGCGTTTATATTTACGCGAGGCCGGAAAGGCTGGTTCGCCATAATCGCGGCGCACATATTTTTCTCCCATTGCTTATATTGGCCTACGCATTTTTAGTATTGATGTGCTGGCAGGAAATAAACGAGAAGCTTGATAGCATAGATAATAGCGACAAGGCCTTGCCGAGCAACTAGAGGACGCGAACCCGAGCGCGTATCCGACGCACCGCCACCGCATGGCGACAACAATGCCTATGGCAGGTCAGCCGAGAAGGTTTCAGGCTGGCGTGATAGGCCGACTAACTCAGAAAACTGCCGTTAGGAGCTAAGTCAACGAATGTCTCCTGTGGGTCGGAAGCGGCTACCCATCATCGACCTGCCAACTGTCAGGTTCGGCCGAGTCGCCGGGCCGCAGATGTAGAGCTTGAGCAGTGCGGCCGGGTGACAGGCGGGCGACCGGCGGCAGCGGGATCGACGCCAGCAAAAGTGCGGCTTGCGCAGGTCGGGCTCATCGAGCGGGTCGGGCTTGGCTTCGTGGTGCCTGTGCCCGATCTTTGAGTGTTCATCGCGGCCGTGCATGCTGCTGCCGGCGCCAATACCCGGATCCCCAACTGCCGAGAACACGGGTTTTCCGCTGCGAAAACGGCGATAATGGCGCGCAACTGCTTTTGAGCGCTATTTCAGGATCCCCGCATGGAAATCAAGGTTAAATTTCTCGACAAGCTTCGTCTTGAAGCCCGCTTCGACGACTTCACGGTGGTGGCCGATCAGCCTATCCGTTATAAGGGCGATGGCTCGGCGCCTGGTCCGTTCGATTACTTTCTGGCTTCATCCGCCTTGTGTGCGGCTTACTTTGTGAAGCTGTACTGCGATACCCGCAATATTCCTACCGACAACATTCGCCTGTCGCAGAATAATATCGTCGATCCGGAAAACCGCTACAAGCAGATCTTCAAGATCCAGGTCGAGTTGCCGGAGGATATCTCGGCCAAGGACCGGGAAGGGATCTTGCTCTCCGTCGAGCGTTGCACCGTTAAAAAGGTGGTGCAAACCGGGCCCGAGTTCGTGATCGAGGAGGTCAAGAACCTGGACGCCGATGCGCAGGCCTTGCTGACGCTCGATGCGGACTCCGGAACGAGCACCTATATCGCGGGAAAGGATCTGCCGCTGGAGCAGACCATCGCCAATATGTCCGGGGTTTTGGCGGGTCTGGGCATCAAGATAGAAATTGCTTCGTGGCGCAATCTTGTTCCCAATGTGTGGTCGCTGCATATCCGCGATGCACAGTCGCCGATGTGTTTTACCAATGGCAAGGGGGCAAGCAAGGAAAGCGCGTTGGCGTCGGCCTTGGGCGAATTCATCGAGCGGATGAATTGCAATCATTTCTACAACGACCAGTTCTGGGGTGAGGATATTGCCGACGCGGCGTTTGTGCATTACCCGGATGAGCGCTGGTTCGAACCCGGCCCTGACGAAGCGCTGCCGGCTGGAATCCTCGACGAATACTGCCGGAAGATTTACGACCCCGATGGCGAGCTGCGCGGCTCGCATTTGTACGACACCAACTCCGGCAATGTGCAGCGCGGCATCTGTTCGCTGCCGTATGTGCGTCAGTCGGACGGCGCGGTGGTGTATTTCCCGTCCAACCTGATCGACAACCTGTTCCTCAGCAATGGCATGAGTGCCGGTAATACGCTGGCCGAAGCGCAGGTGCAATGCCTGTCGGAGATCTTCGAGCGGGCGGTGAAGCGTGAAATTCTGGAAGGTGAAATCGCGCTGCCCGACGTGCCGCACGAAGTGCTGGCAAAGTATCCCGGCATTCTGGCCGGCATCGAGGCGCTGGAAAAGCAGGGCTTTCCGGTGCTGGTGAAGGATGCGTCGTTGGGCGGGACGTATCCGGTGATGTGCGTCACCTTGATGAACCCCCGCACTGGCGGTGTGTTTGCCTCGTTCGGGGCGCACCCGAGCCTGGAGGTGGCGCTCGAACGCAGCCTGACGGAGTTGCTGCAGGGGCGCAGTTTTGAAGGCCTGAACGATTTGCCCCAGCCCACCTTTGAAAGTAACGCCGTCACCGAGCCGAACAACTTCGTCGAACACTTCATCGATTCCAGCGGCGTCGTGTCGTGGCGCTTTTTCAGTGCCAAAGCCGATTTCGATTTTGTCGAGTGGGACTTTTCCGGTCGGGGTGAAGACTCCAATGCCGAGGAGGCCGCAGCCTTGTTCGGCATTCTCGACGACATGGGCAAGGAAGTGTACATGGCGGTGTACGACCAGCTCGGCGCAACGGCGTGCCGCATCCTGGTGCCGGGTTATTCGGAAATTTATCCGGTGGAAGACCTGATCTGGGATAACACCAACAAGGCGCTGTCGTTCCGCTCCGATATCCTGAACCTGCATCGTCTCGACGATGCCGGCCTGGAGGCGCTGCTTGAACGTCTGGAAGACAGCGAGCTGGATGACTACACCGACATCATTACCCTGATCGGCATCGAGTTTGACGAGAATACGGTCTGGGGTCAGCTGACGATTCTGGAGTTGAAGCTGCTGATCCACCTCGCCTTGCAGCAATTTGAAGCGGCGAAGGAGCGGGTGGAGGCCTTCCTGCAATATAACGAAAACACGGTCGAGCGCGTTCTGTTTTACCAGGCACTGAACGTGGTGCTGGAGGTGATGCTGGACGACGAGCTGGAACTGGACGATTACGAGGTCAATTTCCGGCGGATGTTCGGCAACCCGCGGATGGATGCGGTGCTGGGATCGGTGGACGGGAGCGTGCGCTTCTTCGGCCTGACGCCGACGAGCATGAAACTGGAAGGGCTCGATCGGCATCAGCGCCTGATCGACAGCTACAGGAAGCTGCACATGGCGCGGGCCAAGGTGGCGGCCAAGTCCGCTCCGGGTTGAGCGTCACGGGCGGATCAAGCGCAAGAGCGGCCGGGCGGCTCCCGGCGCGCTGCGGCACCCTGGCGCGCAAGGCCACCCTCTGCTGTCGCGTGGCCTGAGCGCTCGGGTGCCGGCTTTATTTTCCCTAACCGGTGGTCACCATGCCGTCTCGCGCTCAGCGGTCGACGAGATCTTATGGATCGAGAGGTCCGCACCGGCGAATTCTTCCTCGGGGTCGAGGCGCAGGCCGAGGGTGGCGCGGATCAGGCCATAGACGAGGGTGCCGCCCGCCAGGGCGATCACGATGCCGCCCAGGGTGCCGACTAGCTGCGCGCCGAAGCTGATGCCGCCGATGCCGCCGAGCGCCTTGCTGCCGAAGATGCCGGCAGCGATACCGCCCCAGGCGCCGCAAAGGCCGTGAAGCGGCCAGACGCCGAGGACGTCGTCGATCTTCCAGCGGTTTTGCGCGATCGTGAAGAGATTGACGAAGAGGACGCCGGCGATGGCGCCGACGGCGAGCGCACCAAGCGGGTGCATGAGGTCGGAGCCGGCGCACACCGCGACGAGGCCGGCGAGCGGGCCGTTATGCACGAAGCCGGGGTCGTTCCTGCCGGCCGCGAGGGCGGCGAGGGTGCCGCCAATCATGGCCATCAGCGAGTTCAGCGCGACGAGACCGTTGATGGCGTCGAGGCGCTGGGCGCTCATGACGTTGAAGCCGAACCAGCCCACGGCGAGGATCCACGCGCCGAGCGCGAGGAAGGGGATGCTCGACGGCGGGTGCGCCGAGATCTGGCCGTTCTTGTGGTAGCGGCCGCGGCGGGCGCCGAGCAGCAGCACCGCGGGGAGCGCGATCCAGCCGCCGAATGCGTGCACGACTACGCTGCCGGCGAAGTCGTGGAACTTCGCGCCGAACGTGCCTTCGAGCCAGTCCTGCAGGCCGAGGTTGCCGTTCCACACGATGCCTTCGAAGAAGGGGTAGAGGATGCCGACGATCAGGAAGGTGGCGACGAGCTGCGGCCCGAAGCGCGCGCGCTCGGCGATGCCGCCGGAGATGATCGCGGGAATCGCGGCGGCGAAGGTCAGCAGGAAGAAGAACTTCACCAGCTCGTAGCCGGAGTTGGCGGCCAGTTGCTCGGCGTTCACGAAGAAGCCGTTGCCGTAGGCGAGCGAATAGCCGATGACGAAGTAGGCCAGCGTGGACATCGCGAAGTCGCTGAGGATCTTCACGAGTGCGTTCACCTGGTTCTTCTTGCGCACCGTGCCGAGTTCGAGGAAGGCGAAGCCCGCGTGCATCGCGAGCACCATGATGGCGCCCAGCAACACGAAAAGGACATCCGCAGAAGTCTTGAACTGCTCCATCAAAGTGCTCCGGTGGCTTGGACTGGTGCGTTATAGCAACAGATGTGCCAAAGTTGCTTTCACGAAAAATCAAAGGCTTGCAATTTCAATGCACAAAAATGCGGCCCGAGTGTCCCGCGAATGGTGCATTGAAATCGGTAAGATGCACCGTGACGGTGCAGCGCGATCCGTTGTGGGGCTTGATCGTGGTGCATCGCCGGGCGGGTCGATTCGCTGCGCACCGGTGCGCGATCCGGAAACGAGATGACGGGGGCCGTTGGTTGGTCCTGTTGTCGACAAGTTTGTATACTAAAAAATAACGAAGTGTCTACAATGTGTATTCCGTCGAATTTTCCTGTTCCCGAAAGCGCCGAATGAATCGCGACCGTAGCCTGATCCTTGCCGGTGGAGCCATGCTCCTGGTGTCCCTGATCTGGGGGTACAACTACGTCGTCATGAAACGGGTCATGCAGTACGTAGCCCCTTTCGATTTCTCGGCGCTGCGTACGCTGATCGGCGCGCTTTCGCTGTTCGCGGTGCTCGCGCTGCGTCGCCGTTCGCTGCGGCTCGTCGCGCCCGGCACGACGCTGTGGCTGGGCCTGCTGCAGACCGCCGCCTTCACGGCCTTGCTGCAGTGCGCGTTGGTGGGCGGCGGTGCGGGCAAGACGGCCGTGCTGGTCTACACGATGCCGTTCTGGCTGATGGCGATGGCGTGGATGTTTCTCGGCGAGCGGATGCGTGGGGTCCAGTGGCTGGCGAACGCGCTCGCGCTCGCAGGGCTGGTGCTGGTGCTCGAGCCGTGGCGGATGCGTGGCGACGTGATCAGCGCGGCCCTCGGCGTGTCGGCCGGCCTGGTGTGGGCGATCAGCGCGGTGCTGGTGAAGCGCCTGCGCGCCAAGGTGCAGGTCGACCTGCTGTCGCTGACGGCGTGGCAGATGCTGCTCGGTTCGCTGGTGCTGTGCGTGCTTGCCTGGGTGCTGCCGTCCGAGCCGCCCCGTATCACACCGTATTTCGTCGGCGCGCTGGCCTATAACGCCCTGTTCGCGACGGCGCTGGCGTGGCTGTTGTGGCTCTTCATCCTCGACCGCCTGCCGGCCGGGCTGGCGGGCTTGTCCTCGCTGGCGGTGCCGGCGGTGGGCGTGCTGAGCGGCTGGGTCGAGCTCGGCGAGCGGCCAGACACGATGGAGTCCCTGGGCATGGTGTGCATCGCCGCCGCGTTGGTGGGGGTCAGCGTCGTCGCCATGCGCGGGCGCAATGCGGTGGCGGCGCGCACGAAATCGGGAGCCCGCGGCTAGCTGCGGGCGCGTTCGGCGGCTTCGAGGAAGTCCTGCAGGATCGGGCTGCCGTCGAGCAGGGCGCCGGCCCCGCCGTGGAATTCGGGGTGCCACTGGCAGCCGAAGAGATAGCCCTTGCCCTGCCAGCGGATCGCCTCGACGACATTGTCGCCGCGCGAGTAGGCTTCGATGCGCAGGTCGGAGCCGAGGTCGCGCACGGCCTGGTGATGGATGCTGTTCACCAGGCCGCCGGCGGTGCCGTCATACAGCGTCGTGAGGCGGCTACCGGCGACGAAGTCGATCTCGTGGTGATGCTTGTCGTAGAGGTCGACATCGCGGTGCGCGGCCGCGCCGGGCACGTATTCCGAGATGTCCTGCCACAGCGTGCCGCCGCACGCGACGTTGATGAGTTGCGCGCCGCGGCATACGCCCAGCACGGGCTTGCCCTGGATGACGAACTCCCACAGCAGCTCGATCTCGTAGAGATCGCGGATGCGGTCGCCGGTCCATTCGGGGCGCAGCGGTTCCTGGCGGTAGGTGGTGGGGCTGACGTCGGCGCCGCCCTGCAGCACGAGCCCATCCAGCGCGCTGACGTAGTCGTGCACCGAGATCTGCGCCCGCCGCAGGCCGAGGTGCTGGCCTATGGTGGGCACCATGAGGACGAGTGCGCCGTGCGACATGATCCAGTGGGCCATCGACTGTTCCAGGTACTGCAGGGTTTTACCCGGAAAGCCGAGTTCCGCCGGCGGCGTGTGCAGCAGGCGGGCCGAGAGGCCGATGCGCAGCGGCGCCCTGCTCACATCGCGTCTCCTCCCATCCAGCGCGCGCACTGATCCATCACGAGTTCGGGCAGGGATGCGCCGGCGGTGTGGCGCTCGCGCAGCCAGGCCGCGTCGTTGCGCCCTTCGCGCACCTGGCGCAGCAGTTCGCCGAGCGGGCCGTCGCAGCCGAGCTCGATGGCGTGCTGTTCGATGCGCGCGAAGCTGGCTTCGATTTCCTCGGCGATGGTGCAGTGTTCATGCGTTTCCGGATGAACGTAGGTGCCGGCGAAGCCGAAGCGGCAGGCCTGGAATCGGTTGAAGGTGTAGACGAGATAGTCGTCCTCGGAGAGCCGGATGGGGCGCTCGATCATCAGGTAGCGGGCGATCGCCTGGATGTAGGCGGCGATCGCGGCGGCGCGGCCGACGGTGAGCGGGGTGTCCATCACGCGCACTTCGATGGTGCCGTATTCGGGCTTGGGGCGGATGTCCCAGTAGAAGTCCTTCATGCTCTGGACGACGCCGGTGTCGCTCATCTTGCGGAAGTAGGCCTCGAATTCCTGCCAGGTCTCGACGAAGGGCGCGCGTCCCGAGAGCGGAAACGCGAACACCGAGTTGAGGCGGGCGGACTGGAAGCCCGTGTCCTTGCCCTGTACGTAGGGCGAGGAGGCCGACAGCGCGACCAGGTGCGGGATGTAGCGCGACATGCCGTGCAGCAGGTAGAGCGCCGCGTCGGGGCCCGGGCAGCCGATGTGCACGTGCTGGCCGAACACGGTGAACTGCTTGGCGAGGTAGCCGTACAGGTCGGAGAGGTAGTGGAAGCGCGGCTTGTCGAAGATGCGGCGCTCGCTCCAGTCCTGGAAGGCGTGGGTGCCGCCGCCGCAGATGCCGATGTTGAGTTTGCGGGCGGCTTCCGTGAGGGCGCCGCGCAGCGATTCGAGCTCCTCGGCGACCTTGGCGTAGTCGTTGCAGATGCCGGTGGACACCTCGATCATCGAGCAGGTCATCTCGGGCTTGACCTCGCCCGGCACGTCCTTGCGTGCCATCACGCGCAGCAGATCCTCGGCGGAGGAGACGAGATCGTAGTCGTGCGTGCTGACGAGCTGCAGTTCGAGTTCGACCCCCAGCGACAGGGCGCGCGAGGAGGCAAAGTTTTCCAGGTTCATGACGTTTCTCCGCCGCGGGTCTCGCGGACGCGGATCAGTGCCCGCCGGGTCGCGATCGGCCCGAGGAGCCCCAGTACCACCGTCATCGCGATGACGATTGGCAGCAGGCGGGCGCCGAATTCGGGATACAGCAGGCGCACATCCTCGGCCTGCAGCAGCGCGAGCATCGACAGGGGCATCAGGCCGACGCCGAGGGCGATGCTCTTGCGCAGGTCGAGCCCGCTGGGCGGGCCGAAGGCCATCGCACCGCCGAGCTTGCCGAGCGCGCGTGCGGCGATGGCCAGGAGTCCGATGGCGGCGCCGGCGAAGAGTTCGCCGGCGGTGACGGCGGCACCGGCGAGCATGAAGGCGACGATCACGAGGATGCCGCCCAAGCTGCCGAACTGCTTTGGCCACAGGTGGGGGCGCCGGTCGCGCCACTTGATCAGGGCACCGGCGAACAGCGGCGCGAGCGCGGTAGGCAGGCGCAGCGCGCTGAGCAGTGCGATGGCGGCGAGCAGCAGCGCGACCATCGCGACAAGGCCTTGTTCGGTGGCCGGGTCGACCAGCTTGCGCAGGCCGAGATAGGCCGCGGCGATGACCGCACCGGCGAGCGCCGAGCCGAGGAGCAGGTAGAGCGGGTGGAGCAGCGCGAGCTGCCAGCCGGAGTGCACGCCGTGAAGGGCGCCGACGAGGAGTTTCAGCAGGATCACGGACACCGCGACGTTCAGGGCGCACAGCGCGAGCAGGCGGTCGGTGGTCTGGCCGGCGGCGCGCAGCTCGTTGCTGACGTGCATGAGGATGACCGGCGAAGTACCGACGGCGATCGCGGCGACGGCCAGCGCGATACCCGCGCCGGTGCCCACGGCCCACAACGCGCCGTAGGTGAGGGCGAAGGTCAGTGCCATTTCCCCGGCGCTCGCCGCGACGACCCAGCGGTTCGCGGCGAGCCAGCGCAGGTCGAGCCGGATGCCGAGCTCGAACAGCACCAGCGCGATCGTGAAATCGATGATGAGGCGGTGGCCGGCCAGGTCGTTGGTGTCGAACCAGCCCAGCACGAGCGGGCCGAGCACGAGGCCGGCGAGGGCATAGCCGCTTACGCGCGGCACGCCGAAGCGCCCGCCGGCTTCGCCCACGAGGGCGGTGAGCACGAGGGCGACCGCAACGGGGAATAGGGCGCCAGGCGCCAGTGGCCAGTCCGGCCAGATCAGCAGGTCCATCAGGGGGAGTCCTCCGAAGCCGGTTTGATGTTCTATCTCCCTCCGACAGCGGCGGGGGAGCGATTTATCCGGAAGGATGGAGAGGCATCGAGACTATTAATTTTATTTTAGAAATATTGATTTGTGCAAATGTAATGATTTGTGTGCCCGCCCGGAACCCGTTCGCAGGCGGCGGGGCGGGACGGAGTTCAGCGCAGGTTTGCGGAGTTGAACAGCACGACCTGATCGGAGACGAAATTCACCTGCACGTAGCGCGCGTCGTTGCCCCAGGTGCAGCTTTTCACCGCGAGCAGGTCGCTGCACTTGTCCGGAGCGCCGAGCAGCTGCTTCACTTCGTTATAGGTCATGCCCATCTTCAGCTTGTCGTAATTCTCGACGGTGAGCTTGCTGCAGGCCCCCAGCGTGAGGGCCAGGGTGGCGAGTCCGAGGAGTGCGGTGCGTTTCATGTCGATCATGTGTCCGGTTGTGAGTAGGGCCATGTAACCGAAGCTTAATCCATTGGTCACGAGTTTTTCGTTTCCGCCCGTTAGCGTTCGGGTTCATGAAAGACGTCGATTTCGTGACCGAAGAACGCTGCCTGCGGCCCAGCCTGCGCATCGCGCTGGTCACCGAGACCTGGGCGCCGGAGATCAACGGCGTGGCGATGACGCTGGGGCGCATGGTCGATGGCCTGATCGCGCGCGGGCACCGGGTGCAGCTCGTGCGCCCGCGCCAGGCCCTGTCTGACCGGGCGGCGGATGGCCCGGGTTTCGAGGAGGTGCTGGCGCACGGGATGAAGATCCCGAACTACGACGGCTTGCGCTTCGGGCTGCCCGCACGCACGCGGCTTTTCCGCCTGTGGTCGCGCCAGCGGCCGGACCTCGTGCATGTGGCGACCGAGGGGCCGCTGGGCTGGTCGGCGGTGTCGGCGTCGATCCGTCTCGGCATTCCGGTGACGTCGGACTTCCATACCAACTTCGACAGCTACAGCGCGCACTATGGCGTGGGCTGGCTGGAGCGACCCGTCGCCGCGTGGCTCAAGCGCATGCACAACCGTACCGCCGTGACCTTCGTGCCGACGCGCGCGATGGCGCAGGATCTGCGCGCGCGCGGCTACCGTTCCGTGGAGGTGGTGGCGCGCGGGGTGGATACGGATATGTTCAACCCGGCGCGCCGCAGCGCGGCGCTGCGCGAGGCCTGGGGTGCGGGGGCGGACGATCCGGTGGTGGTATGGGTGGGGCGCGTCGCGCCGGAGAAGAACCTGCCGCTGGTGCTGGAGGCGTTCGCCGCGATCCGCCGCCGCAGGCCCGCCGCGCGGCTGGTGATCGTCGGCGACGGGCCGCTGCGCAAGGCGCTGCAGGAGGGCAACCCGGATGTCGTGTTTGCCGGTGCGCGCCGGGGCGGGGATCTGGCCGCGCACTACGCGTCGGGCGACCTGTTCCTGTTCCCCAGCCTGTCGGAAACCTGGGGCAACGTCACGCTGGAGGCGATGGCGAGCGGGCTGTGCGTGGTCGCCTACGACTGCGCCGCGGCCGCCGAGGTGATCTCCAGCGGGGGCGACGGAATGCTGGTGCGGCCCGGTGCGGCGACGGCCTTCGTGGCCGAGTCGGTGGTCGCCGCGTCGGACGGGGAGCTGCGCGCGCGGATCGCGCTGGCGGCCCGCAAGCGCAGCGAATCGCTCGAGTGGGAGCGCATCAACGACCGTTTTGCAAATTTGCTGCAGCGTGTGGTGGACGAGGCGCAGTCCGCGCTTCCCGACTTTCTTCCCTTCAAGGCCACGGTGCGCTAGCGAAATGCCCCAGGTCCGCTCCGTCTTCATCTCCGACGTCCATCTCGGCACTCGCGCGTGCCAGGCCGGGCCGCTGCTCGACTTCCTGCGCGAGCATCCGTCCGACTACCTCTACATGGTCGGTGACATCGTCGATTTCTGGGCCATGAACCGCGGCATCCAGTGGAATGTGATGCAGAACACCGTGGTGCAGAAGGTGCTGCGGCGCGCGCGCCAGGGTTGCAAGGTGTTCCTCGTTCCCGGCAACCACGACGAGGCGTTGCGCGAGTATGCGGGGATCGCGTTCGGCGACATCCGCGTCGAATCCGAGTGGGTGCATGAGGCAGCCGACGGCCGCCATTACTGGGTCGTGCATGGCGACGAGTACGACCAGGTCACGCGCCATCACCGCTGGGTCGCGCTGCTGGGCGACGTGGCCTACAACACGCTGGTGCGCATCAACCTGTGGCTGTCGCGCGTGCGGCGCGTGCTCAGACGGCCGGGCTATTGGTCGTTGGCGGGCTACGCGAAGCAGAAGGTGAAGCGCGCGGTGAGCTTCATCTTCGATTTCGAGGCGTCGATCGCGCACGCGACGCGTCGCAAGGGGCTGGACGGGGTGATCTGCGGGCACATCCACTGGGCCGCGGACTGCGAGATCGAGGGCGTGCGTTACCTGAACTGCGGCGACTGGGTGGACAGCTGCAGCGCGATCGTCGAGCACTTCGACGGGCGCATGGCGGTGGTGCGCTGGGGCATGCCGCGTGCCCTCGTTGCCGCACAACGGTTGTTCGACCGCGCGGAGGAGCTGCCGGGGCTGGTGACGGCCCGCATGGCCGACCCGGCGGCATCGGGCGATATCCGCCGGCGCATGCCCTGAGCGGGCGGGGCACCCGGACGCCCGGGGGATTTGCCCGGCGGTCATCCCGCCGGAAATCGGAACCGGGCGGAACGCCTCAGTCGTCCTTCAGCCACTCCGGCAGCGTCCTGTTGCCGGCATTCTCCTGCACGTACTGGCGGATCAGTCGGCGTACCACCTGCGAGGGCGTCAAGTCCTTGCCGGCACAGATTTCCTCGAAGATTTTCTTCTTTTCCGGATCGATCAGCAGGGTCAGGCGGGCGGTTCGGTTCTCTTTCATCACGCGGTGGCCGGAGTTGCGATTAACATCAAATTAACATTGAAAGCAGCAAGGATAATAATGTAGTGTGCAACTGATGCAAACGCAATGGCACACTCAGGGAGTGCAGCAAGTGGGCGACAGGGAGGATATGGTCGGCTGGTGCGGGTTGATGTCCCGGCGCGGTGACGGGCGACCCTTCATCGTCGAAGTCGACGGCCAGCGTTCGCTGCAGTTCGACGGCGTCACGATCCAGAGCCAGATGGCGGTGGATGATCCCGGTGCGCTCGTGCTCGATTACACGCGCTCGATCATGGGCTTCCTGCTGTTGCACCCGGCCCCGCGCCACATCGCGATGATCGGCCTGGGCGGCGGTTCGCTGGTCAAGTATTGCCTCGAAAACTTGCCCGAAACGACTGTCACGGCGGTCGAGATCAATCCGGATGTGATTGCGTTGCGCGAAGCGTTCGGAATTCCTCAGGATGGCCCGCGTTTGCGGGTATTGTGTCGTGACGGTGCGGACTACGTGCGCAATCCGGGCGAGTCGCCCGACGTGCTGATCGTCGACGGATTCGATGTCGCAGGCATTCCGGGCCAGTTGTGCTCGGCCGGTTTCTACGATCACTGCTGCGCGATGCTTGCGGAGGGCGGGATGGTGGTCCTCAACCTGTGGTCCGGCGATCCGCGTTACGGCGTGCACGCGTCGCGTATCCGCGAAAGCTTCGATGGCCGTGTCGTCGTCGTGCGTGCGGGCGAGGATTCGAATCGCATCGTCTTCGCGAGCAAGGACAGGCATTTCCCGCCTGGGCGCAGGGAACTTTTGGAGCGTGCGCAGGCGCTCTCGGCCGCGCATCCCATCGGGCTGGTCCCGCTCGCACAGCGCATCCAGCACAGTCTCGAACGACGACGCGAGCGCGGCCCCGACGACTGGATCGTCGACCGTCGCCGCCGCTGATATCGGGGAGGGGGCGTGCTGCTTCTCGACTGGATCCTGATCGTTATCGCCGGCTGGCTCATACTGGGGTTTGCCGGGATCGGCGTGCTGCGCAACACCGCGTTCGTCGCCCGCGTGCTCTTTCCGGCCGGCGCCGCTCTGGGAATGGCGCTCGCGGGGCTCGCCTTCGCCGGCTTGCTCGGCACTCCGGAAACCGCGGTGCTCGCCATCGGGCTGCCGGACCTGCCTTTCCACCTGCGGCTCGACGGGCTGTCGGCCTTCTTCCTGCTCGTGATCGGCGCGATCTCGGTCGGGGTTTCGGTCTTCGCCGCGGGCTACTTCCGCCACGGCGAGGGCACGCCGCCCGGCCTGATGTGCCTCGAATACCACCTATTCCTCGCCAGCATGGCGCTGGTCGTGCTGGCCGACGACGCTTACGCCTTCATGGTGATGTGGGAGACGATGGCGCTGTCCTCGTTCTTCCTCGTCACCGCCAACCATCGCGTGCCGGCGATCCGCGAGGCGGGTTTCCTGTACCTGCTCATCGCCCACATCGGCGCAATCGGAATCCTGCTGTGCTTCGGCGTGCTGCAGGCGAACACCGGCGACTACACCTTCGCCAACATGCGCGCGCAGTCGCTGTCGCCGCTGTGGGCGTCGGTCGCCTTCCTGCTCGCGACGGTCGGCTTCGGCGCGAAGGCGGGCATCCTGCCGCTGCACGTGTGGCTGCCGGAAGCCCATCCGGCAGCGCCGTCGCCCGTGTCCGCGCTGATGAGCGCCGTGATGCTGAAGACCGCGATCTACGGCCTGCTGCGCGTGAGCTTCGACCTGCTCGGTGCGCAGCAGTGGTGGTGGGGCGTGCTGCTGCTGGCGGTCGGCCTCGCGACCGCGCTGTACGGCGTCGTGTTCAGCGCGGTGCAGACGGACATGAAGCGCCTGCTCGCGTATTCGTCGATCGAGAACATCGGCCTGCTCTTCGTCGGCATCGGCCTCGGCGTGCTGTTCAACGCCTACGGCATGAAGGCGCTGTCGGCGCTGGCGCTGACGGCGGCGCTGTACCACGCCCTCGGCCATGCTTTCTTCAAGAGTCTGCTGTTTCTCGCGACCGGCTCGGTGCTGCACTCGACCGGCGAGCGCAGTCTGGGCAAGCTGGGCGGCCTGATGCGGCGCATGCCCTGGGTGGCGTGGCTGTCGCTCGTCGGCGTGCTGGCGAGTTCGGGGCTGCCGCCGTTCTCCGGCTTCGTGTCGGAATGGCTGCTGCTGCAGAGCTTCCTGTTCACGACGGGCCTGCCGGACTCCTTCCTCAACATGCTGGTGCCGGTGCTCGCCGCGGGCATCGCGCTGGTCGCGGCGCTCGCCGGCTACACGATGGTGAAGTTCTACGGCGTGATCTTCCTCGGCCAGCCACGCGAGCCCAAGCTCGCCGACGCGCATCCGGCATCGCCGCTCGAACGCGCGGGTCTCGTCTGGCTGGGTGCGGGTTGTGTGCTGCTGGGCCTGTTCCCGGTGGCGGCGATCGGTCTCATCGACCCCGTCACACAGCTGCTGGTGGGCGGCGGCATCGCCGAGACGGTGCGTGCGAACGGCTGGCTGCTGCTGTCGCCGAGTTCGCCCGACCGTGCGAGCTACAGCCCGCTGGTGTTCCTGTTGGTCGTCAGCGTCGCGGTGCTGTTCGCGGCGGTGCTCGTGCGCAAGTTCTATCACGGACGCCTGCGCCGCGCGCCGGCATGGGACTGCGGCTATCCGGCGCAAACGGCGCGCATGCAGGATACGGCCGAGGGCTTCGGCCAGCCGATCCGCCAGATCTTCGAGCCCTTCTTCCGCATGCGACGCGAACTGCCTTCGCCGTTCGACGCGAAACCGCATTATCGCGTCACGATCGAGGACCATTTCTGGCACTGGCTCTACCTGCCGGTCGCGCGCCTCACGGCCGGCATCGCGCGCGTCGTGGGGCGGCTACAGCAGGGGCGCATCGCGATCTACCTGCTGTACAGCTTCGTGACCCTGATGGTCCTGCTGGTGGTGGTGAAATCATGAGCATCGTCGGCCTGTTCGCGCAGTTGCTCGCCATTCTCCTCGCGCTGGCGCTGGCGCCGCTGCTGACGGGGTGGGTGAACCAGTGGCGCGCGTGGCTGCAGAACCGGCGCGCGCCGGGCCTGCTTCAGCCCTACCGCGTGCTGCACAAGCTCTTCAACAAGGAATCGGTCGTCGCCGAGCACGCCACGCCGATCTTCCGCGTCGCGCCCTACATCATGTTCGGTTGCATGGCGCTCGCGTGCGGCATCGCGCCGACGCTGTCGACCGACCTGCCGCTGGCGCCCGCGGCCGACGCGATCGCGCTGGTCGGCCTGTTCGCACTGGCGCGCGTGTTCATCTCGCTCGCGGCGATGGACATCGGCACCTCCTTCGGCACGCTGGGGGCACGGCGCGAGATGCTGATCGGCTTCCTCGCCGAGCCGGCGCTGCTGATGGTGCTGTTCTCGGCCTCGCTGATCACGCAGTCGACCTCGCTTGCGATGATCGTCGAGACGCTCGCGCACCAGCCCTTCGCGATCTACCCGAGCCTGGCGGTGGCGGGCGTCGCATTCACGATGGTGTCGCTGGCGGAGAATGCGCGCGTGCCGGTCGACAACCCCGCCACGCACCTCGAACTGACGATGATCCACGAGGCACTGATCCTGGAATATTCGGGGCGCCATCTGGCGCTGGTCGAATGGGCGGCGTCGCTGAAGCTGTTCGCGTATTCGTGCATCGGCCTCGCGCTGTTCGTGCCGTGGGGCGTCGCGGAGGCGGGTACGCCGCTGGCGATCCTGTTCGCGATTCCGATGCTGGTCGTGAAGCTGGCGGTCGGCGGTGTGCTGCTGGCACTGATTGAGACGATCAACGCGAAGATGCGGCTCTTCCGCGTGCCGGAGTTCCTCGCGACGGCCTTCCTGCTCGCGGTGATCGCGCTGCTGGTGCATGTGCTGCTTGGAGCATAGACGCTCATGAACACGCTCCTCTCCCAGTCGATCAACCTCTTCGCGGTGGTGCTGCTGGTGCTCGCGTTCGCGATGATCGCGCAGCGCCGCATCCTCACGCTGATCCACCTGTTCACGCTGCAGGGCGCGGCGCTCGCGGCGGCGACGCTGATCGTCGGGTATCTCACCGGCCAGCACCACCTGTACTTCTCCGGCGTGCTGACCTTCGTGCTGAAGGTGGTCCTGATTCCGATCCTGCTGCACCGGGTGATCCGGCGCCTGAACGTGCGCTGGGACGTCGAGACGCTGTTCAACATCCCGACGACGATGCTGATCGGCATCGTGCTGGTGATCTTCGCGTTCAATCTCGCCGCGCCGATCGCCGGGCTGTCGGAGTCGGTCGCGCGCGGCACGCTGGGCATCGCGCTCGCCTGCGTGCTGCTGTCCTTCCTGATGATGATCGTGCGCGCCAAGGCGGTGCCGCAGGTGATCGGCTTCCTGTCGATGGAGAACGGCCTGTTCTTCGCGGCCACCGCGGCAACCAGCGGCATGCCGATGATCGTCGAGCTGGGCATCGCGTTCGACGTCTTGGTCGGCATCCTGATCCTCGGCGTGTTCATGTTCCAGATCCGCGAGCAGTTCGACAGTCTGGACATCCGCCATCTCGAAAAGCTGAAGGAAGACTGATGGATCCCCTAGTCCTCGTCCTCGCGACTCCGCTGCTGGGCGGCGTGCTGCTCGGCTTGTGGGGCCACCGCGAGCGGGCCGGGGAGCTGAACGCCGGCATGAGCCTGCTCACGCTGGCCGCCTCCGTCTGGCTCACGGTGATCGTCGTGCGCGACGGGCCGCTCACGGTGTGGGGCGAGTGGTTCTTCGTCGATCCGCTCAACGTCTTCCTCGTCACCCTGACCGCCTTCGTCGGCTTCACGACTTCGCTGTTCTCGCGGCCCTACATGCGCATCGAGCGCGACCACGGCAAGATGACGCCCGGGCGCATGCGGCTCTTCCACAGCATGTACCAGCTCTTCAACGGCATGATGCTGGTCGCGCTGACGACCAACAACCTCGGCATCCTGTGGGTGGCGATGGAGGCGGCGACGCTGACCACGGTGCTGCTGGTGTCGGTGTATCGCACCCCGGCGAGCCTGGAGGCGGCGTGGAAGTACTTCATCCTGTGCGGCGTGGGCATCGCGCAGGCGCTGTTCGGCACCATCCTGCTCTACCTCGCCGCCGAGCGCGCGATCGGGGGCGGCGAGGGGGCGCTGTTGTGGACGCACCTCGCGCAGTCCAAGCACCTGCTCGATCCCGGCATCCTGTCGCTGGCCTTCGTCTTCCTGCTGCTCGGCTACGGCACCAAGGTCGGCCTGGTGCCGGTGCATAACTGGCTGCCCGACGCGCATGCGGAAGGCCCGACGCCGATCTCGGCGGTGCTGTCGGGCCTGCTGCTGAACGTGGCGCTGTACGCGCTGCTGCGCTGCAAGGTGCTGGCGGACGGGGCGCTCGCGAACGGCCTGCCCGGGCGCATGATGATCGGCTTCGGCCTCGTCACGGTTGTCGTCGCGGCCTTCTTCCTGTCGCGCCAGCGCGACGTCAAGCGCATGTTCGCGTACTCGTCGATCGAGCACATGGGGCTGATGACCTTCGCGTTCGGCCTGGGCGGCCCGATCGCGAACTTCGCCGGGCTGCTGCACATGACGGTGCATGCGCTGGTGAAGTCCGCGATCTTCTTCGCCGTCGGCCACGCCGCGCAGAAGGCCGGTTCGCAGGCGATGGAGGACATCCGCGGCCTGCTGAAGGTGAATCCGACGGTCGGCTGGGGGTTGATGCTCGGTTCGCTGGCGATCCTCGGCATGCCGCCCTTCGGCGTGTTCGCAAGCGAGTTCCTGATCCTGACGACGGCGATGCGCGAGGCGCCGTGGGCCACGCCCTTCCTGCTCGTGGCGTTGGGCGTCGCGTTCGCCGCGATCTTCGGGCGCGTGCAGCCGATGGTGTTCGGCGAGACCTCGCTGCGCCCGCTCGCCCACCCGCCGGCGCTGCTGCCGGTGTTCGTCCATCTCGGGCTCGCGCTGCTGCTCGGGCTTTACATTCCGCCCTACCTCGACGGCTGGTACCGCCAGGCGGCCCAGATGATCGGAGGCTGAGCATGGAGTTTTTCGGACTCGATTGCCGCTTCGACCGACTCGATGCGCCCTTGCCGATCTTCGGCGCGCGGGTGCATGCCGCGCAGTGGAGCGCGCTCGCGCTGGCCGTGGCGGAGGCCAGGGGGCGGCTCGTGAGCCTGTGGGGCAGCGACGAGCGTGCCACCGGCGACGGTTTCGCGGTGTCGGCGGCGTATGCGACAGCGGACGGGCTGCTGTGGGCGAAGCTCGGGCTGGATGCGGCGAAACCCGCCTACCCGGACATCTCGCGCTTCTTCCCTGCGGCGATCCGCATGCAGCGCGCCGCGCGCGACCTGGTCGGCATCGAGGCCGAGGATGCAGCCGACGACCGCCCGTGGCTGCGTCACGGCGCGTGGCCGGCGGACTATTTCCCGCTGCGCATCGGGAACACTGGCCAGGAGCACTTCGAGCCGCAGGCCGATGCCTACCCCTTCGTCCTTGTCGACGGCGACGGCGTGCATGAGATCGCGGTCGGGCCGGTGCACGCCGGCACGATCGAACCGGGGCACTTCCGCTTTTCGGTGGTGGGCGAGAAGGTGCTGCGGCTCGAGGAGCGGCTCGGCTACAAGCACAAGGGCATCGAGCGCCGCTTCATGGGCATGGACACGGACGAGGGCGCGCGGCTGGCCGGGCGGGTGTCGGGCGACAGCACCGTTGCGTATGCGTGGGCCTACGCGATGGCGACGGAATCGCTCGCCGGCGTGAAGGCGCCCCAGCGCGCGGCGTGGCTGCGCGCGCTGCTGCTCGAACGCGAGCGCGTCGCGAACCATCTCGGCGACCTCGGCGCACTCGGCAACGACGCGGCGTTCGGCTTCGCCCTCGCGCAGTTTTCGCGTCTGCGCGAGGACTGGCTGCGATTGAACCGCGAGTGCTTCGGCCATCGCCTGCTGATGGATTGCGTCCGTCCCGGCGGGGTCGCGCGCGACCTCGATGCGGACGCTTGCGTGAAGCTGCGCCGCCAGGTGACGGCGATCGCGCGCGAGGTCGCCGAGCTGAAGGACATCTACGACGAACACGCCGGCTTGCAGGACCGGCTCGTCACGACCGGCCGCGTCACGCCGGAGCTCGCGCAGCGCCTGGGCCTGACGGGGCTAGCGGGACGGGCGAGCGGGCAGACAGCCGACCTGCGGGCGGACTTTCCGTGGCCGCCCTACGACGGTCTCGCGGTCACGGCCTGCACGCATCGCAACGGCGACGTCGCGGCCCGCGTCGCGATGCGCTTCGAGGAGTGCTTCGCGTCGCTGCGGATGATCGACGCGCTCGTCGCCGGTCTGCCGGGCGGGGCGGTGCATGAGCCGGTCCTCGTCGTGCGGGACGGTGTCGGCGCCGGCTGGATCGAAGGCTGGCGCGGCGAAGTGTTCGTCGCGCTGGAGACCAACGCGCAGGGGCGCATCGCACGCTGCCATTGCCACGATCCGTCGTGGCAGAACTGGCCGGTGCTGGAGCACGCGATCATCGGCAACATCGTTCCCGACTTCCCGCTGATCAACAAGTCCTTCAATCTGAGCTACTCGGGGCAGGATCTGTAATGTGGCACATCCTGAAGTACATCGCCCGCCGCGGCCGTGTCACCGAGCCGCCGCCCGAACCGCTGGAGGGCGCGCACCGTGCCGCACACGCGATCCACGCGGACCTCCTCGCGATCCTCGGCCGCGCGCTGGCGATCCGGCACGTCGATGCCGGGTCGTGCAACGGCTGCGATCTCGAGATCAATGCGCTGAACAACCCCTACTACAACATCGAGGGCCTCGGCATCCGCTTCGTCGCCAGCCCGCGCCATGCCGACATGCTGCTGGTGACCGGGCCGGTGTCGCGCCACATGGAAGTCGCGCTGCGGCGCACCTACGACGCGACGCCGGCGCCCAAGCTCGTCGTCGCGGTGGGGGATTGCGGCTGCAGCGGCGGGATCTTCGGCGAGAGCTACGCGAGCTGCGGCGGCGTGGCTAACGTGATCCCGGTGGACGTGACGGTGCCGGGCTGTCCGCCGCCGCCGGCGGAGATCCTGGCGGGGATTCTCGCCGCGGTGCAGGCGCGGCCGCCGATCGGGGCGGGCGAGGCTGCGTCCGCGGATTTCGAGCCCGGTTTCAACTGAAGAGGCGGGCGGGGCGATCGCGTCTCGACCCGACGTTCAGCCGAGCGCGATCCGTGTCGCCGGTCGCGTGGCCGTGGCGCCGCCCCACCGGTTCAGCTCCTGCGCGCTTGCCACCACGCGTCGAGGCTCCAGGCGCCTGCGCCATGCACGGCCAGCACCAGCATCCCGCCCGCGATCGCGAAGTTCTTCATGAACATGATGGACTGCGTCTGGTCGGCGAAGTTGGTGTGGAAGAAGATCGCGCTGAGGATGCAGAACGCAGCAAGCCCGGCGGCCGCGAGGCGCGTCAGGGCGCCGAAGAGCACACCGAGACCGCCGCCGAGCTCGGCGAAGATCACGAGCGGCAGCAGGGCGCCGCTGACGCCCATCGAGGCCATGTACTGCTGTGTGCCCGCGTAGCCGGCGCCGAGTTTGCCCCAGCCGGCGATGATGAACATGAACGCGAGAAGAATGCGTGCAACGAGCACGGTTGCGTCTTTCATCGACTTCTCCTTGTAGGATCGGGCGTAGTGCCCTCCTATCGATGTAGTCGAAATGCGACGCATTTGCAGGCCGTCCCGGTGTGGAACGGCCTGCCGGACGGGCTTACTTCGGAATCTTCACGACATGCAGCAGGTTGGTGCTGCCGCTGCGGCCGAAGGGCAACCCGGCGATGATCACGACGTCGTCGCCGGGCTGCGCGAAGCCGTGCGTGACCACGGCGGCGCTGGCGTGCTGCACCATTTCGCCGACGTCATGCACGTCCTCGAAGGGCACCGGATGCACGCCCCACACCAGCGCGAGGCGGCGGGCGGTGGCGAGATGCGGCGTGAGACCGAGGATAGGCGTGCCCGGGCGCTCGCGGCTCGCACGCAGGCAGCTGAAGCCGCTGCTGGAATAGGCGACCGTCGCCGCCGGGGCGAGCAGCGCGGTGATGCCGCGCAGTGCGCCGCAGATGGCGTCCGGGGTGTTCGCTTGCGCGGGCGTGTGGCTCGCTGCGAGCCCGGTGCGCCACTCGGGATCCTGTTCGACCTGGGTGATGATGCGATCCATGATCGTGACCGCCTCGACCGGATACTGGCCGGATGCGGATTCGGCGGACAGCATCACCGCGTCGGCGCCGTCGTAGATCGCCGTGGCGACGTCGGAGGCTTCGGCGCGGGTAGGCACGGGCGAGCTGATCATCGATTCGAGCATCTGCGTCGCGACGACGACCGGTTTGCCGGCGGCGCGGGCGGCGCGGACGATGCGTTTCTGCAGGATGGGCACTTGCTGCGGCGGCAGTTCGACGCCGAGGTCGCCGCGCGCGACCATGACACCGTCGGCCAGCGCGACGATCTCGTCCAGGCGCTCGATCGCGGCGGGCTTTTCCAGCTTGGCCATGATCCACGCGCGGTCGCCGACGATCTCGCGTGCCTCGCGGACGTCCTCGGGGCGCTGCACGAAGGACAGCGCGACCCAGTCGACGCCCAGCGACAGGCCGTAGTCGAGGTCGGCGAGGTCCTTGGGCGTCAGCGGCGAGATCGGCAGCACGACGCCGGGCACATTCACGCCCTTGCGGTCGGACAGCGCGCCGCCGACGAGTACGGTGGTGTCGGCGAAATCGGGTCCGAAGGCATCCACGCGCAGGCGCAGCTTGCCGTCGTCGAGCAGCAGCTCGGTGCCGGTCTCGAGCGCGGCGAAGATCTCGGGGTGGGGCAGGCTGGCGCGCGTGGCGTCGCCCTCGGCCGGGTCGAGGTCGAGGCGGAAGCGGCTGCCTGCCGCGAGCATGACCTTGCCTTCGGCGAGCTTGCCGATGCGCAGCTTCGGCCCCTGCAGGTCCATCAGGATGCCGATCGGGCGGCCGACCTCGCGTTCGATCTCGCGGATCTGGCGCAAACGCTCTGCGTGGTCGGCGTGGGTGCCGTGGCTGAAGTTCAGGCGGAACACGTCGGCGCCAGCGTCGACGAGCGCGCGGATGCGCTCGGGCGTGGAGCTCGACGGGCCGAGCGTCGCGAGGATGCGCGACTGGCGGTGGCGTCTCATGGGTGTCTCCTCGTTGTTCTGTGGTGCTCGAATCGATTCGTAGGGCGGGAGGAGCGAAGCGCATCCCGCCACGCGGCGGTTGCGGCATTTCCGGCCGTTGGGACTGGCGGGATGCGCTTCGCTTCCCGCCCTGCGTTCATTGTCCGGTCAGACGACGGCAGCGATGCCTGCGCGGGCGATCTGCGCGTCGTCGGAGGCCTTGACGCCCGATACCCCGACCGCGCCGATCACGGCGCCGTCGATGATGATCGGTTCGCCGCCTTCCAGCGGCACGACCGGCATCGCCAGCGCGGCATAGCGGCCACCGTTGATCATATCCTCCAGCGCCTTGCTCGGCTTGCCCGCCATCACGCTGGTGCGCGCTTTTTCCGGTGCGATCAGCGAGCTCGAGAGCGGGGCGCCGTCCAGGCGCTGCAGCCACAGCGCGTGGCCGCCAGCGTCGCACACGGCGATCGTCACGGCCCAGCCGTTGCGGAGCGCTTCGGCTTCGGCGGCGGCGGCGATGCGCTTGACGTCGTCGAGGGTGAGGGCCTTGATGGTTTTCATGAGTGTTCTCCTGTGTTTGTTCAGTGTGTCGATCGAATCGCGCGGCGGGATGCGCCTTCGGCTCCTCCCGCCCTGCGGGGACGGTGGTTTACAGCACCAGGATGGCGCGGAAATCGTTTACGTTGGTGAGCGTCGGCCCGGTCACGAGCGAGTCGCCGAGCGCCTCGAAGAAGCCGTGGCCGTCGTTGTTCGCGAGGCTGTCGCGCGGGCGGATGCCCTGCGCCCAGGCGCGCGCGAGGGTGTCGGGGGTGACGAAGGCACCGGCGATCTCTTCGAGGCCGTCCACGCCGTCGGTGTCGCCTGCGACCGCATGCACGCCCGGTTCGCCGTCGAGCGCCACCGCGAGCGAGAGCAGGAACTCGACGTTGCGCCCGCCGCGGCCATTGCCGCGCACGGTCACGGTGGTCTCGCCGCCCGAGAGCAGCACGCAGGGGGCAGCGACCGGCTGGCGGTGGCGGCGCGCCTGCAATGCGATGCCGGCCATGACCTTGCCGACGTCGCGCGCCTCGCCTTCGATGCTGTCGCCGAGCAGCACCGGTGTGAACCCGGCGCAGGCGGCGACCTTTGCCGCGGCTTCGAGCGCCATCTGCGGCGTGGCGATGAGTGTGGTGGTCACGCGTGCGAGACGCGCGTCGCCCGGCTTGATCGATTCGCCCGCGCCGCTTTCGAGCAGCGCGTGCGCCGCGGCCGGGAGATCGATGCCGTAGCGCGCGACGATCTCCAGCGCATCGGCGCAGCTCGTCGGGTCGCCGACGGTGGGGCCGGAGGCGATGTCGATCGGGTTGTCGCCGGGCACGTCCGAGATCAACAGGTTGACGACGCGCGCCGGATGGCAGGCCGCGGCCAGCCGCCCGCCCTTGATCGCGGAGAGGTGGCGGCGCACGCAGTTCATCTCCGAGATCGTCGCACCGGATTTCAGCAGCGCACGGTTGATCGCCTGCTTGTCCTCCAGCGTGATGCCTTCTCCCGGCAGCGGCATCAGCGCCGAGCCTCCGCCCGAGATCAGGCAGATCACGAGGTCGTCCGCGGTGAGGCCCTGCACGGTTTCCAGCATCGCGCGCGCCGCGGCGAGGCCGGCGGCATCGGGCACGGGGTGGGCCGCTTCGACGATGGTGATGCGCTCGCAGGGCACGGCGTAGCCGTAACGGGTGACGACGAGACCGGAGAGCGGCCCCGGCCAGTTGCGTTCGAATGCCTGCGCCATCGCAGCCGAGGCCTTGCCGGCGCCGATGACTATGGTGCGCCCTTTCGGCGGCGCGGGCAGGTGGCGCGGGATGCAGTGTTCGGGCTGGGCGGCGTCCACTGCCGCGGTGAACATCTGTCGCAGCAGGGCGCGGATGTCGGTTTTAGTGCTCATGGCAGGATCCGTATCGGGGAAGGAGGGCAGGGGCGGGCGGCAGCACGTTCAGCGCGTTCGACAGCGCACTTTCGCATTTGTCGGCAAGCCGCCACGGGATGTTCCTCCGAGCGCAGTGCGGGGAACATCCGGTATTACGCGTATTCCCCAGCGGGCGGCGGCTCATGCGGGAAAAGTTGGGCAATCGAACATTGCCGTTCGGACCGAGCCTGTCCAAGGGCGTTGGCAGGGCTTCGACAGGTTCGGTCCGAACGGTGGGGCGACTTACTGATCGCTCATTGCCCAATCTCGAAGTTCGCCATCTTCTCCAGCGCCTGCACCATCGCCGAGTGGTCGCGGCCGGCCCCGCCGTGCGCGGCGCAGGCGTTGAACAGTTCCTGCGCGGTCGCGGTGTTCGGCAGCGACATGCCGATCTGGCGCGCGACGGTCAGTGCGAGGTTCAAGTCCTTCTGGTGCAGTTCGATGCGGAAGCCCGGCTCGAAGCTGCGCTTGATCATGCGCTCGCCGTGCACCTCGAGGATGCGCGACGAAGCGAAGCCGCCCATCAGCGCCTCGCGCACGCGGGCCGGGTCGGCGCCGTTCTTCGCCGCGAACAGCAGCGCCTCGGCAACCGCCTCGATGTTCAGCGCGACGATGATCTGGTTGGCGACCTTGCAGGTCTGGCCATCGCCGTTCTTGCCGACCAGCGTGATGTTCTTGCCCATCAGCTGGAAGAGCGGCAGCGCCTTCTCGAAGGTCGAGTGCTTGCCGCCGACCATGATCGACAGCGTGCCGGCCTTCGCGCCGACCTGGCCGCCGGAGACCGGCGCGTCGAGGTATTCGCAGCCCAGATCGTTGATCTTCTGCGCGAAGACCTTCGTCGCGACCGGGCTGATCGAGCTCATGTCGATGACGATCTTGCCGGCAGTGAGGCCTGCGGCGACGCCATTGGCTGCGAACAGCGCCTCTTCGACGTTGGGCGTGTCGGGCACCATCAGGATGATGAAGTCCGACTTTTCGGCGACTTCGCGCGCGGTCTCGCAGGCGGTCGCGCCGGCGTCGATGATCGTGCGCGGCATCTTGCCGTGGGTGTTCACGAACAGCGTGTGGCCGCCGTCGATGAGGTGCTGGGCCATCGGCGTGCCCATGATGCCGAGTCCGATGAATCCGATGTTTGCCATGGTGGTTTCTCCTTTCCTTTTATATGTGATGTGGTCTCTGTGGGGCGGGGGCGCTCAGCGCGTCAGCGCCTCGATCCAGCCCAATCCTTCGCGCGTCGTCGTCGCCGGCTTGTATTCGCAGCCGATCCAGCCTTCGTAGCCGCTGCGGTCGATGAAATCGAACAGGTAGCGCCAGTTGATCTCGCCCGTGCCCGGTTCGTTGCGGCCCGGGTTGTCGGCGAGCTGGATATGGGCGATCTGCGGCAGGTAGCGCTTGATCGTGTTCGCCAGTTCGCCTTCCATGCGCTGCGCGTGGTAGATGTCGTACTGGATGAAGAGGTTGTCCGAGCCCACCGCCTCCAGGATCTCCGCCGCCTGCGCCGTGCGGTTGAGGTAGAAGCCGGGGATGTCGAAGGTGTTGATCGGCTCGACCAGCAGGCGGATGCCCGCTTCCTTCAGCTCGCCCGCGGCGAAGCGCAGGTTCTCGATGAAGGTCTCGCGCACGCGGCCCGCGTCGACGCCGGCGGGCGTCTTGCCGGCAAGGCAGTTGACCTGCCCGCAGCCCAGCGCCTGTGCATACTCGATCGCACGGCCGACGCCGTCCTGGAATTCGCCGACGCGCGACGGGTCGCAGGCGATGCCGCGCTCGCCGGCGTCCCAGTTGCCGGCCGGCAGGTTGTGCAGCACCTGCGTGAGGCCGTAGCGATCGAGCTTCTCGGCGAGTTCGTCCTTCTTGAAGGCGTAGGGGAAGAGGTATTCGACGCCCTTGAAGCCGGCATCGGCGGCGGCCTCGAAGCGGTCGAGGAAGGCGAGCTCATTGAAGAGCATCGTCAGGTTTGCAGCGAATCTGGGCATGTTCAGGTTCTCCCGTAAGCGTTTGATTCGTGGTTGATTCGGGCGCCGCGTGGCGGGATGCGCTTCGCTCCTCCCGCCCTGCGGGAGTTCAATCGAGCAAGGCCACGGCCGTCGGCGCATCCTCGCGCCGCTCGGCCAGCGGCTCGAACTCGTTGATGGCGTTGATCTCGGTCCCCATCGCGATGTTCGTGACGCGCTCGAGGATGATCTCCACCACCACCGGCACGCGGAACTCCTCCATCCACGCCTTGGCCTGCGCAAAGGCGGGGCCGATGTCCTCGGGCTGGCGCACGCGGATCGCCTTGCAGCCCAGCCCTTCGACGACGCCGATGTGGTCGACGCCATAGCCTTCGGTCTCCGGTGCGTTGATGTTCTCGAACGCCAGCTGCACGCAGTAATCCATGTCGAAGCCGCGCTGCGATTGGCGGATCAGGCCGAGGTAGGCGTTATTCACGACCACGTGGAGGTAGGGCAGCTTGAACTGCGCCCCCACCGCCAGCTCCTCGATCATGAACTGGAAGTCGTAGTCCCCCGAGATCGCGACGACCTTGCGCTTCGGGTCCGCCGCGCACACGCCGAGCGCCGCCGGCACGGTCCAGCCGAGCGGGCCGGCCTGGCCGCAGTTGATCCAGTGGCGCTCCTTGTACACATGCAGGAACTGCGCGGCGGCGATCTGCGACAGGCCGATGGTCGTGACGTAGCAGGTGTCGCGGCCGAAGGACTTGTTCATCTCCTCATACACGCGCTGCGGCTTCATCGGCACCTCGTCGAAGTGCGTCTTGCGCAGCATCGTGCGCTTGCGGCCCTGACATTCCTCGACCCACTGTCGGCGGTCGGGCAGCCGCCCTTCGGCTTTCAGCTCGCGGGCGACTTCGATCAGGCGATCCAGCGCAAGGCCGGCGTCCGAAACGATGCCGTAGTCGGGCCCGAACACGCGGCCGATCTGCGTCGGCTCGATGTCGATATGCACGAACTTGCGGCCCTCCGTGTACACCTCCACCGATCCCGTGTGGCGGTTCGCCCAGCGATTGCCGATGCCCATCACGAAGTCGGACGCCAGCATCGTCGCGTTGCCATAGCGGTGCGAGGTCTGCAGGCCCGCCATGCCGGCCATCAGTGCGTGATCGTCGGGGATCGAGCCCCAGCCCATCAGCGTCGGGATCACCGGCACGCCCATGATCTCTGCGAATTCCTGCAGCTTCGCGGCAGCGTTGGCGTTGATCACGCCACCGCCCGAGACGATCAGCGGACGCGCGGCGGCGTTCAGCATCGCGATCGCCTTCTCGGCCTGGGCGCGGGTCGCCGCGGGCTTGTACACCGGCAGCGGCTCGTAAGTGTCGATGTCGAACTCGATCTCGGCCATCTGCACGTCGAAGGGCAGGTCGATCAGCACCGGGCCGGGGCGGCCCGAGCGCATCAGGTGGAAAGCCTGCTGGAACACGCGCGGCACCTGCGCCGGCTCGCGCACGGTCACGGCCCACTTCGTGACGGGCTTGGCGATGGACTCGATGTCGACGGCCTGGAAGTCCTCCTTGTACAAGCGCGCACGCGGCGCCTGGCCGGTGATGCAGAGGATGGGTATCGAATCGGCTGACGCCGAGTACAGGCCCGTAATCATGTCGGTGCCTGCCGGGCCCGAGGTGCCGATGCACACGCCGATGTTGCCGGCCTTGGTGCGCGTGTAGCCTTCGGCCATGTGCGAGGCGCCCTCGACGTGGCGGGCAAGGTAGTGCCTGAAGCTGCCGTCCTTGCGCAGCGCCGAGTACAGCGGGTTGATTGCCGCGCCGGGAATGCCGAACAAGGTCGTGATGCCTTCCTTGCGCAACACTGCCGCGGCAGCATCGACTGCTCTCATGCGGGCCATGGTGTCTCCTCCTGTTTCCGAATCGGCTGATTGCCGTTGATTGACCTTGAGTGCAGGATAGGGAGGAATGCGGTCGGACTGAATTGGAGCGGGGGTCCTTTCTGTCGATACTTGAAGTATCGAGTGCTGGCAGAAGAGTGCGCGCAGAAACGACAAAGCCCCCGGCGGGTGGCCGGGGGCTTCGGATGACAGGGATGTCGGTATCAGTGGCTGATTTCGTGGCCGATGATGCCGCCGACGGCCGCACCGCCGACTGCGCCGGCAGTCGAGCCGGTCACGGCGTGGCCGACCCCCGCGCCGACGGCAGCGCCGAGGACCGTGCCGCCGGTCGTCGAGCAGGCCGACAGGCTGAAGGCAGTGGCCACGATGACGAGTATCGATTTCAGGCTTTGGCTTTTCATGATCTCCTCCTTGCGGAAGGCCGGCCCGCCGCCTCGGGCGGCGGGGCCGGATGTGCCGCGCTTACTTCGCCGGTTCGCTGCCCGTCGCAGGGGCGGCCGGTGGCGTTGAGGTCGAATTGCCTGCCGGTGGCGTCGAAGCGGGCGGCGGCGCCTGTGTTTCCGGCGTTGCCGGCGGCGGCGAGCTGATCGGTGGCGACGCAGGCTGCGCCGCCGAACCGGACGGCATCGAGGTCCCGCTTTCCTTCTTGCCGCAGGCCGTGAGCATCAGCGGCGCCATCAGGGCCGCGATCAGCAACGGGCGGGCAAGCTTGCGGGAAGTCTTCCTGGTGCTCATGGTGTTCTCCTGTGTGTCCGGTTTCACTTCAGGCGGATGTCGTTCTTCACCGACGTCACGCCCTTCACGTTGCGGGCGAGCTGCACGGCCCGGTCGACTTCCTGCGGGTTGTTCGCGAAGCCCGAAAGCTGCACGGCGCCCTTGAAGGTCACGACCTTGATGTCCAGGGCATTGACCGCCTTGTCGTCGACGAAGGCCGCCTTGACCTTGGTCGTGATCATGCTGTCGTCGAGGTATTCGCCGGTGCTTTCACGGGTCGGCGAACCGCTGCAGGCCGTCAGCGCGGTCAGTACCGCGACGAGCACGGTCGTTCGGGTGATGATGCGTTTCATGATGAGTCCTCCTCTTCAGTGTGGATCACGCGTTGCCGCCCTTGGCGGGTTTCGGGGCCGCGCCGCGGTTCTTTTCCTGCAGCGTGCGGATCAATGCGTCCGGGCCGCCTTTCGACATCTCGGTCGCGAAGCTGCCGCGGTAGTTCGTCACCAGGCTCACGTTGTCGATGCTCACGTCGAACACCTTCCACGCACCCGAGTTCTTCGCCAGCCGGTAATCCACTGCAATCGGCTGGCCGCCCGGCTGGTTGATCTGCGTGCGTACCATCGCCCCGCCGTCCTCACGCCCGGGGGCTGCCGGCTTGTAGCTGACCGTCTGGTTCTTGTACGAGGTCAGCGCGTTCGCGTAGGTGCGCACCAGCAGCGTGCGGAACTCGCGGGTCAGCGCCTCGCGCTGCTCGGGCGCCGCCTGGCGCCACCCCTGGCCGACCGCCAGGCTGGTCATGCGCGGGAAGTCGAAGTGGGGGCCGATCTTCTCTTCGATCAGCGTCATTGCCTTGCGCTGGTCGCCGCCCTGTAGCGCCTTGTCTTCGCGCAGCACGGTCAGCACGTCCTCCGTCACGCCCTTCACGAGCGCATCGGGGCTGGTTTCCTGCGCGTGGAGCGCCAGGGGCGCCAGCATCAGCGGCAGGCAGACGAGGCAGGTTCTCAGTTGTCGGATCATGGAAGGTCTCCTTGCAGTGGGCCGCGGTCGTGCGGGTGATTCACCCGGCCGCGCTTACTGTTTCGAGCGCTGTTTCGCCTTGTCGGCCGCGTTCCACTCGACCAGCGAGATCTTTCCGTTGTGGTCGCTGTCCATCGAATCGAAGTTCGCCTGAGCCTCGGCGGAGCGCTTGCTCTCGTCCTTCGAGATCTGCCCGTCCTTGTCCTGGTCGAGTTCCTTGAACATCGGCGGCAGTTCGGTGCGGCCTGCCTCGGGCGGCACGCCCTTGGGCGGGGTCTTCGCGGGTTCGGCCGGCGTTGCGGGTTGGGCGGGTGTTGCACGCTCGGCCGGCGTGCCGGACTGCATCGGCGTCGCGGGTACTGCCGGCGTCGCGCGCTGCGCCGGACTCGCGGGCTGGGCCGGATCGGCAGCGGTCGCTGCGAGGGGCAGGGCAGTCACGGCGGTCAGGGCGAGCGTGGTAAGAATGTTTTTCATCGATCTTCTCCTGCAGTTGTGGGGCTATTGTTCGTTCGCGGCCCCGCCGGGCAGTGCTGCTTCGCGCCATATGCGGGGCTCGCTGCGAGCAAGATCCATGTTAGGGATCGCGCCGGGGAGGGTCTGTCGGACGAGGCGGAATCGCGTGTAGGACGATTCCTGCAAGACGCGGGGCGCACGCGGCCCGCCGTGGAGATTCGCCATGAAACTGATCACGCCCTTACAGGCGTCCCTTCGAGCGTCCTTTGGTGCGTCCTTTCGCGCGTACATGCGCGCCGAGCGCATCGCGCGCTTCGGACGCCACAGCCTGCTGGCCCTGGGCTGCGCGCTGGTGCTGTCGCTCTTCGGCTCGAGTTTCTGGCAGGCCGGCACCAGCCTGCGGGCGCTCGGAAACCTGCAACTGCACGCCGAGCGCACCGGGCGTGTCGACAGCCTGATGATCCAGCTCGTCGAAGCCGAAAACGGCGTGCGCGGCTACCTGCTCACGCGCAACCGCGCCTATCTCGAGCCGTATCTCAACAGCCTCGCGACCGTCAGCTACACCCTGGACGACATCCACCTGGACCTCGGCAAGGGGCCGGAGAACAAGCAGATCCTCGCGCAGCTCACGGGGCTCATCACGCTGCGCATGCGCATCCTCTCCGACGAAGTCGAGCGCGGCCAGCTCATCGACCGCTCGGCCTCCGCGGACGGGCGGCGCTACATGGACGAGATCCGCAAGACGCTGGGCGAGATCAAGCGCCGCACGCGCGCACAGGGCCAGCAGTCCTTCGACGAATCCATCGCCCACGTCGACCGCACGCGCTGGGTGGTCGCGACGCTGTCGGGCGCTGCGCTCGCCCTGCTGCTGATCCTGTTCCTCGTGCTGCGTGCGCAGGTGCGCCTGCGCGAACAGATCGCGCGACTGCTCGCCCAGGAAAACGTCCGCCTCGAAAGGCAGGTGCGCGCACGTACGGCCGAGCTCTCCGACCTCGCGAGCTACCTCACGAACACGCGCGAGGCCGAGAAGGCGCGGCTCGCGCGCGAACTCCACGACGAACTGGGCGCCTTGCTCACCGCAGTGCGCATGGACGTCGCGTGGATCGCCCGCAAGCTCGACCCGGCCGCACTTGCCCCGCACCGCGAACGCTTCGACCGTCTGCTGCGCACGCTCGACAGCGGCATCACGCTCAAGCGCCGCATCATCGACGACCTGCGCCCGCCGCTGCTGCAGGAACTGGGACTCGTCGCCGCGCTGCGCACGCTGGGCGAGGAATTCGCCAAGAACGCCGGCGTCGAGGTCGCCCTCGATCTCCCCGATGGTGACGTGCCGCTGCCGTCCGAGGTGTCGCTCGCGCTCTTCCGCATCGCGCAGGAAGCGCTCACCAACGTGCGCCGCCATGCGCATGCGCGCCGAGTCGAATTGTCCCTGCAGATCACGCCCGAGCGCACCGAGCTTGCGGTCGCGGACGATGGCGCCGGGTTCGATGCGGCCGCGGCCCGCGGGCGGCACGGCCTCGCCGGAATACGCCACCGCGTGCAGATGTTCGCCGGCGAACTCGCAATCGACAGCCGCCCCGGCCAGGGCACGCGCATCCGCGCGAGTCTGCCGTACGAGCACGCCGCGCAGGGAGAAGCGGCCGCCGACGCGGCTCAGTGAGCCTCAGTCCCCGCGCGGCGCACGGCCTCGACGTAGTCGAGCAGGGCGTCCATCTCCAGCGCCTTGTCGAAGAAGCGATCCACCCCCAGCGTGCGGCAGCGCTCGCGCAGATGCGCGTGGGCGTGGTTCGTGAACACCGCCGTCGCCGGCCGGCCGTAGCGTTCGGGTTTGGTCCGCAGTGCGCGCAACACCCCCAGCCCGCTGCCTTCGCGCAGATTCAGGTCGACGATCGCCAGATCCGGGCGCCGCTCCTCCAGCGCCGCCAGCGCCTCCGCCTCGTCCGCCGCGATCGCGACGACCGCGACGCCCTCCAGCTCCTCCAGCATCGCCCCGAGCAGGCTGCCGAGGAGCGGCGAATCCTCGATCAGCAGGATTCTCAGCGGCGGGCGGGCGTGTGGCGTCATCGTCCTGCCGCCCTCACTCCACCAGCAGCCCGTGCCGGATCGCGTAGGCCGCGAGTTCCGCGTTGCTCGCCACCTCCAGCTTCTCCAGCAGGCGGGAGCGGTAGGTGCTCACCGTCTTCACGCTCAGCGCGAGCGAATCCGCGATGTCCGACACCGACTCCCCGACCGCGAGCCGCAGGAACACCTGCAGCTCGCGGTCGGACAGCGATTCGTGCGGCAGCGCCGTGCTGCCTCCCGCCAGTTCCTCCGCGAGCAGCTCCGCGGTGCGCGCCGACACGTAGCGCCGCCCCTCCGCCACGGTGCGGATCGCGCGGATCAGCTCGTCGCGTTCGCAGTCCTTGCACAGATAGCCGTCGGCCCCATTGCGGATCATCGCCATCGCGTAGCGTTCCTCGGGGAAGCCCGACAGCACCAGCACGCGCACGCCCTCGAAGCGCTGGCGGATCGCGCGCAGCACGTCCACGCCGCTCTGGCCGGGCAGGGCCAGATCCAGCAGCACGACGTCACAGCCCGTCTCGCGCAGCGCGTCGAGCGCATCCTCGCCCGACGCGGCCTCGAAAGCGATTTCCAGATCCAGCTCTTCCGCGAGCATCTCGCGGAAACCCGCGCGCACGATCTGGTGGTCATCGACGATGGCGATTCGCAGCATTCAGCCTCCCGAAGTGGTTCCTGCCGGATTAGTCCGCCGAACCCCGCATCCGTTCGCAGGCCCGGATCCTCGCCCAGCACCCGCACCCGCCCTACGCATCCCCCACCGGCAATGCCTGCCGGTCCACCACCCGCCGCAGCACGAAGCTCGAATGCACGCCCGTCACGCCGGGAATGCGCGTGATGCGGTTCAGCAGCAGCTCCTGGTAGGCGTCCATGTCGCGCACCACGACCTTCAGCTGGTAATCGGATGCCTGCCCGGTAATCAGCAGGCATTCCAGCACTTCCGGGATATCCAGCACCGCCGCCTCGAAGTCCGTGAAGCGCTCCTGCGTGTGGCGGTCCATCGAAATCTGGATCAGCGCCATCAGCGTGAGGCCCAACGCCTTCGCATTCACCTGCGCACGATAGCCGGCGATCAGGCCGGATTCCTCCAGCGCACGCACGCGCCGCAGGCAGGGCGAGGGCGACAGGCCGATGCGGTCGGCCAGATCCTGGTTGCTGATGCGTCCGTCCTGCTGCAGCACGCGCAGGATCTCGCGGTCGTAGCGGTCGAGTTCCATGAGATTGCCAGATTATCGGTGTGTGGTTGTCGTTATATCTGCAAATGTGATCAGCGCGCAATAATCTGCCAAAAATAGCCTTGATGCACTGCAAAAACGCAAGCCTCTGCCAATCCCTTTTGCGTACCATGCTCCTCATCGACAATAACTTCAGCGCCCCCGGACCCCACCATGTTGACCGACCCGTCCAGCAAGTACCGTCCCTTCCCCCCGGTGAACCTCCCGGACCGCCAATGGCCCGGCCGCGTCATCGACAAACATCCCGTCTGGATGAGCACGGACCTGCGCGACGGCAACCAGTCGATCTTCGAACCGATGGATGCCGCGAAGAAGATGCAGCTCTTCCACACGCTGTGTGACATCGGCTTCAAGGAAATCGAAGTCGCCTTCCCGTCCGCCTCGCAGATCGAATTCGACTTCGTGCGCGAACTCATCGAAGGCAATCACATCCCCGACGACGTCACCATCGAAGTCCTCACCCAGGCGCGCGAAGAACTCATCCGTCGCACCATGGAATCGATCCGCGGCGCCAAGCGCGCCATCGTGCACGTCTATAACGCCACCTCCGAAACCTTCCGCGAAACCGTCTTCGGCATGAGCAAGCCGCAGATCGTCGAGCTCGCCGTCTCCACAGTGAAGCTCATCAAGCAGCTCGCCGCCGAGCAGCCCGAAACCGAGATCCGTCTCCAGTACAGCCCCGAGACCTTCACCGCCACCGAACTCGACTTCGCGCTCGAAGTCTGCAACGCCGTCACCGAAGCCTGGGGCGCGACCCCCGACAACAAGGTCATCCTCAACCTCCCCGCGACGGTCGAAGTCGCCACGCCCAACATCCATGCCGACCAGATCGAATGGATGCACCGCAACGTCGCCCGCCGCGACAGCGTCCTCATCAGCGTGCACCCGCACAACGACCGCGGCACCGCCGTCGCCGCAGCCGAGCTCGCCCTCATGGCCGGCGCCGACCGCGTAGAAGGCTGCCTCTTCGGCAACGGCGAACGCACCGGCAACGTCGACATCGTCACGCTCGCGCTCAACCTCTACACCCAAGGCGTCAATCCGGGCCTCGACTTCTCGGACATCAACGCCGTCGCCAGAACAGTGGAGCACTGTACCCAGCTCCCCATCTCCCCGCGCCACCCCTACGTCGGGGATCTCGTGTTCACAGCCTTCTCCGGCTCCCACCAGGACGCCATCAAGAAGGGCTTTGCAGCAGCTGCCCACAAGGCGCTCAGCGGCGAAGCAGGTCCGTGGAACGTACCTTACCTCCCGATCGACCCGGCCGACGTCGGCCGCAGCTACGACTCCGTGATCCGGGTCAACAGCCAGTCCGGCAAGGGCGGGATCGCCTACCTGCTCGAAACCGAATACGGACTGGTCCTGCCGCGGCGCCTGCAGGTCGAGTTCGCGGCCGTCGTGCAGAAGCACGCCGACACCCACAAGGGCGAAGTGATCGCCGCCGACATCTGGCGCCTCTTCTCCGAAACCTACCTCGCCAACGACAAGTCGGTGCGCTACGTCGCGCACCACCTCTTCGAGCACGACGCCGCCCAGGGCATCCGCCTCACGCTTGACGTCAATGGCCAGGAGCAGACGCTCGTCGCCGAAGGCAACGGCCCGATCGACGCCGCGGTGCGCGCGCTCCACAACCTCGACATCGAGTTGCAGGTCAGGAGCTACGAGGAACGCTCCTTCGGCAGCAGCGCCCAATGCGGTGACGCCCGCGCCTACGCGCTGATCGAAGTCGCGAAACCCGGCGCGGGCGGCGACTGCTACGGCGTCGGCATCGACGAGAACATCGTCACTGCATCGATCAAGGCGATGGTCAGCGCGCTGAATCGCGCCGGCGGAGCCGCCCTCGCCAGCGAAAAGCCGCAAGCGGCCTGACAGGATCGGTAGCGCAGACGCTCAGGCGTTTGCGCTACAGTCTGTCCAGAGGGCTGACGACGCCTTGTCCGCCCCGATTGAGCACATGCGTGTAGATCATCGTTGTCGAAACGTCCGCATGGCCCAGGAGTTCCTGAACCGTGCGGATGTCGTAGCCCCCTTCGAGCAAGTGGGTGGCGAAAGAGTGGCGCAGGGTGTGCACGCTCACCGGTTTGTCGATATGCGAGTCACGCACCGCCCGACGCACCGCTCGCTGGAGCCGCTGTTCATATAGATGATGGCGGCGCTCGATTCCGGATTGCGGATCCCGTGAAAGCCTGTCCGACGGCCATACCCAGAACCAAGGCCATGATTCGGACGCCCGTGGATATTTCCGAGCCAGTGCGTCGGGCATCGAAACACCGGGGATTTCTGCCGCCCGGTCCTGCCGCCACACTCCTCGCGCATATTCCAACTGTGCGGCCAACGCAGGCGCAAGCATTGCAGGCAGCATCACGCGCCGGTCCTTTCCCCCTTGCCCTCGCGCACCGTAATCTCGTTACGCTCGAAGCCCACATCCTTCACGCGCAAGCGAAGAGCCTCCATGAGTCGCATGCCCGTTCCGTACAGGAGTCGGGCAAGATCGCCCTCCACGCCCTCCACGCCGTCCATCGCAGCGAGCAATCTGGCCACTTCGCCGCGCGACAGCACCGCCGGAACGCGCTCGCGCTGTTTGGGGCGGCCAATCTCGGTCATCCATGGCAAGTTCATCCCAAGCACTTCGCGGTACAAGAACAGGAGTGCGGAAAGCGCCTGAGTGTGTGTCGAAGGCGCCACGGCGCGCTCGCTGACCAGCCAGCGCAGAAAGTTCTCGACCTCGGCAGCACCCATCTCGCACGGATGGCGCAAGCCCTGATGCCGGACGAAAAGGCGCACCCAATAGACATACGCCTGTTCCGTTCGTATGCTGTAGTGCTTGTACCGGATACGTTCCCGTACCTGATCGAGAAGCCGTGCGGGCCTCGGATGGTCCCCAGAAGGCTTCACGGCGGGTTTGGTCGTGTCGTGGATACTGTTCATAAGTACAGTATAGCCAATAAGAGTGCGATTACAATGGCATCTACCGGTGACGTGCGCGCCAATTTATACAGCGCGTAACTTACTTATGCAGCAACTTTGCTGTCTACAACACGTTGGGCGTCTCAGTGAACCGCCTCGCCTTCTTCCTTCTTGTAGTGGCCTCCGCCTGCGCATCCGCTGCGCCATGTTCCGATGTTGATCGAGCGCTAACCGAGGAACGCAAAGTTGAGTTGGCGCCGGTCATCGCAAAACAACTCAACATCGCGTCGGTTGCGGTGCTTCAGTCGTACCGATATCGCGGTTGGTTCATTGTCTACGTTGATACGCACGTTTCCGATGAAACGTTTCTCTTCTACCCCGGTGACCCAACGAAAACTGCCTACGTGGCAACGTGGGGCGGGGCCGCAACGAAGTACGAGGGCCGAGAAATTGCCAAGTGGGTTCGTCGGAACGCAAAGGGCATCCCTGGCAAACTAGCCACCTGTTTTGCATGGCACGTCACACAAGACCGAGACCTATGAGACGCCCAACCCTACATTCGAGCGGACCTGCGCGAAAATCCGCGCAGGCCGCTCAATTTCGACGTTAGCCACCACTACCGATGCCAACGCCACCACTACTGACGCAAGTACAGAAAGATCGGCTAGCTGTTCTGGAGCCGGCGTTGAGGGCAGCCGTTTACGCTGCGGACTACAGACGTGCGAAGGTTTTTGCCGCCGATATCCAATCTCTGCTTCGTTCGACAGGCCACGAAACACGCCTCATGCGCTCGAAAAACTGGCTGTTTGAAGCAGCCTTAAACGCTGGGGAGCTAAATACAGCAGAGCTTGGGTTTCGCGGTGTGCGGGCGAAGACAGCGGAAAGTACTCGCGTACACTTGGAAGCAACTGCGTTACTTGTCGTATGTCTTCTGCGGCAACAAAAGGTCTCTGAAGCAGAACCTCTAATTACCAAGGTTCTCGAAGGCAAAGCGATCAAGGATGCTGATCGTCGTCGTCACTTCATAGAAAGCGTTGCGGCCAGGTATCAACTCGAAAGCTATATGTCCTCTGTACGCGATCTTGCACACGAGTCATTGAACGCTGACGAAATCGATGCCGCCGCAATTGAAGCTGTAAAGACAAAATCCGACGATGAACTCTATGCACAAATTGCATCTGCGATTCCAAGAGAAGTCATCGAGGTCGTCTATCGCGTAGATCGCGCAGCCCGCAAGCAACTTACGATGAAGGAAGTTCGCTTCCTTCCGTCGCCAGCCGCTATAGAAAAGACGGTTGAACATGGTCGCAGTTTCTTTGCATCGTTGAAACTAGTCATTTGGAAAGCGTTGTGCGACCCGCAGAGCGAAATATACAAAGCGTGGTACACGAACGGGATGGCACACGTCCTAAGCAAGAAGTACTATGCAATGGCCATTACGGCTGCTCTTATAGACATCGGCTTCGCGGCTAAAGCCGTGGCGGTGCCCGCAACCGCACTTCTAATGAAGCTTGGAATCGAGGTTTACTGCGAGCGATTCAAACCGGGAGAAATTCTCGATGGAAGGAGTGGCCGTGGTGGCTAACCCTTCGTTGCAGGGGACGCTCCGCCTATCGGCGGCGCGCCCCTGAACTCGAACGTTAGAGGTCTTACCCATGCATTGGAATCAGATCATTCCCGACGCATCCACCCCGCCAGCGAAAGACGCAATGGAGTACTACGGACTGCTTGGCGATTATGTGGGTGGCTTCTGGGGAACGGTCGTCGGTGTATTGACACTGTTTGTTGTTCTCCTCACTTGGCGCGCATCTCGCCGCACTGACTACCGTTCAAAAACCTACCAAGTCTTTGCCGAGATGCTGCGCACGCATGAGGAGATCGTTACTTCAATGCGAATTAATAGCTTTTCTGGCCGTGATACTTTTGTCCTTGTATTGAGCGAGTTCTACGCAATCTACAAATTGACAAGGGAGGCAGTCCCAGGCGACACAATCTGGAGCGTTTCAAACCGAATTGACATCGCTTACACATACACGTTCTTTGGTCCGCAATTACTCGCTCTGCATGTCCTCAAAAACTACGATCAAGCTCTGATTAAGAAAGTGCATGATGCAGTTCATCGTGAGCGGCAAGAAAACAAAAATCCAAAGAGAGTCTTCGCTGGGCATCAAAATCGCCTGTCCCACTACTTTCGCAACCTTTACTCGGCCTACTCGTTCATCGACAACGCTGACCTTACGAGCACGGAAAAGATCGCACTAGCGAAAGTACTTCGATCTAAGCTTTCAAACTACGAGCAAGGCCTTCTCGCACTTAATGTGATCTGCCAACTTGGCCAAGAGTGGGAGCGAACAGGCATCCTCGAAAAGTACAAGCCGATCAAGAACATTCCCGAACTGTTCTTTACCTTCGACAGAAAGTTCAGCGTCAAAGAACAGTTTCCGTACATTGACTTCGAGTACGAAAATACCGGAGACACAGAAGTTCGCGCCTCACGCTTTGCATTCCGGTCTTGGACGCTGGTGCTTCTGCGAAAGGTTGCCAAGACCTCTAACACTTCGGTGCAGGGGACGCTGCGCGATAAAGCCGCGCAGCGCCCCTGACCTCCACGTTAGGGCACGCATGCTCATCGGCCACTTGCCTGCCGGCTACATAATTTCAAGGCTATTAATTCGCTATGCGGAACCAACGGAGGTGTCGGCGAAGGCGTTTATTTTGGCCGGTGTAATCGGCGCCGTGGCTCCCGACTTAGACATGTTCTATTTCCACCTCGTTGACCACCGGCAACACCATCACCACACTTACTTCACACACTACCCGGTTGTCTGGCTCGTACTACTGACTGCGTCCTCAGCTTGGCTTTTCACCGCATCAAAAAAGAATTACGCAGCGTGCGCTTCAATATTCTCGTTGAATGGGTTTGTCCATATGATTCTGGACACCATCGTTGGTGACATTTGGTGGTTTGCGCCTTGGGGCAGCGAGCCATTCGCCTTCTTTACCGTTCCAGCCCTCTATAAACCGTGGTGGCTAAACTTCCTGCTGCATTGGTCATTTGCAATCGAAATTGCCGTGGTTGTTTGGGCTATTTATCTCTGGCGTAAGGCACGCCATCACAAAATCACAGTAACGGCAACCAATGCCCCCACTGTTCCCTAACACTACGCTCAACCTCGCTCCCTTCGGTCGCTGGACGCTGCGCGATAAAGCCGCGCAGCGCCGGTTAGCTCTACGTTAGCCTTCATGGAACACCTCTCGTATCGAGCGGCTGCTGATCTGCTCGAAATCATCAGGCTCTCGCAGTTCGCCGGTTTGGCGAGCTGGACAGAGACCATGGACAGGCTGTTAGCGCTTTGTGCCATGTGCGCTCCGAAGAATCCCACACGGACTTCGGCCGAACGCATACTCGCTTTGAGCGAGTGGCCTATGGAAGACGACTGGGAGGAAGGTGAGATCACCTCCGGGTCAAATGAACAAGGTCGGACCACGCTGCGCCCTGGTGGCGGGAATGGCGGCGACTTCGATGACGAGCCTGACTTCCTTTACCTTTATCCTGGGCCGCATACCGGCTTAGCGAAATGGGAGTTCCGGCCCCTTGATGCTGATCCGTACCCAGCGGTGCCCCACGGACACTGGGAGGGGCGCGATCGTCCGAAATTGGATCCTTACCAGGGATGGGTCTATGACCGCACCAGGCAAGTTCGCCGTGAGCCGAAGAAGAAGATCACCGCCCTGTGGAACGACAGGATATTCCGCAAGTTCGCTCTTGAAACCATCAGGTTCCACTTGGAGCACTTTCCGTATCACGGTGACTGGCGGGTTGAAAACCCACTGCGTCTACCGAGGCGCCGATGAAGGCTAACAGGTCGTTCGACACGGACACGCAGCGGCATTGCGCCGCGAGGCGTGCTGGTGAGCGTACGCCTCGCGGCGCAATGCCGCTGCGTGCCGGTCAACTCCGACGTTAGGCGGCTAGAAATATGCGCCCCGCACTGCCGGCTCTCGAAAAGAACATATTGAAGTACCGCGCGCTCCAAATGGTATTGCTGTTGCATCAGGTGGAGTCTCTTCGAACATTCGTTATCGGTTCAATTCGAGCGACCGACAGGCTGGCCTCCGCTACCGGCGGACGGGGCGGTCGCCTGCCGCTCAATGCCAAAAGGCCAATGGAAAAGGCGCTCGCTATCTTGGTACAGGAAGATGTCATTACCGAGAAGGAGAGCATTGACCTTCAACAAATCATTGATGTCCGCAACAAGATCGGCCATAAAGTTCACGAACTCGTAGAGGGCATATCTGCGCCGAAGGTACTGGGACGTAGTGATCCAATCTACGACTACTTCGCGCTTGATAGGTTTGAGCGTTACCGGAAGAAGATATCGTCCCGTATGCAAAAGTCCTTCGTGCTCGAGCTTAGCTTCCGTGAGCTTTCTTTTGAACAGGCGGAGGGCACATACAAGGAGGAGCTTGCTCGGCTGCGCAATCGGATAGACAGACAGTTCGAGGTGCGCCGTGCAGCCGCCTAGCCTTTCAGTCGAGCGGACCTGCGCGAAAAGCCGCGCAGGCCGGTGAATTCAAACGTTATGCAGCGAAAAATCATTTTTGGAGGGGCTCATGACTGACATTAATCCGATCAACGTATTCACTCCAGCGCAGGAGGTGAAAGATATCGATCGATTTGCGGGTCGTGACGATGAACTAACGGCACTTTCAACAGCGCTTCAATCTCACGGCGCACAAATTGTTCTATACGGGCAACGGGGCGTAGGAAAATCTTCTCTCGCTCGGCAACTGGCAAAATTGGCAACGAACGATGCGGACCTTATTGCGAGACTTAAGCAGCCTCCATTTGAAACCTTAGATTTCGTACCCGTGTACTTGGCATGTGACGACTCGATCAAAGACATCGAAATTCTCATGCTTCGCCTTCTCTCTGACGAGGAGGCATTGGCGCCCTGGGTGCCCTTTAAAGTGGTCGAGAAAAAGGTTTCTGGCGAAGTCGGGTCTAAGTTCTCTGTCAAGGTTATAGAGCTTGGAGGAAAGAAGACAGATGCCATTACCGAAAGGGCCCAAGAGATGGAATCGGACATCGTTTCCGTCTTTACAAGCGCATGCAGGGCAGTGGTCAAGGCCGGTGTGGCAAAACACGGGCTTCTTATCATCATCGATGAGTTCGATCGGATAAAGAACCGCACCGGCCTCGCATCGCTACTCAAAACGCTCGGACCAGAAGGCGTAACGTTCGCGTTGGTGGGCGTGGCTACGACGGTGCAGGATTTAGTGACCGAACACGAATCTGTCGCGCGGCAGTTGGCGGATGGGTCGGTTCATGTGAAGCCCATGCGCGACGACGAGTTGAACGAGATTTTTGATCGAGCCGAAAGTCTTTTAGGCAATAAGTACGTATTTGATCCAGCTGCTCGTAGTTGGATCATAAAAATTGCTCGTGGCCATCCCTTCTACGTCCACCTTGTTGGAAAGCACTCGTTATTGCGTGCGATTGCAACTGGCACGGACTGCATTTCTGAGGGGCTTGCGAAGGAAGCTCTGTCCGAAATTGCATTAAAAGGGTCTGCTCCGGTACAAGAGACGACGTACAAGACCGCTATCGGCCACTCGTATACGAGGGAGGTGATCCTGAAGAAGTTCGCAGAGCGAACGGAGGAAGAAATCCATACTACAGGGCTCTATGCTGAGATAGGTAAGGAACTAGGCATAGAGTCAGGCACTGTATCTGTATATGTGGGTCACCTCGGAAGCGACAAATATGGTTCTGTGTTGAGAAAAACGAGAGAACGCTACTACCAGTTTGCGGACAGCGTCTTCAAAGCATATGCAGCGGCCCGGCCGTTTGAACTAAAGCCTGGCGACCAAGAAGATGCATAACCAGTGCTTGCAGCGGACCGTCAAAATGCTGCGCATTTTGCCGTCCGCTGAAGCGCCACGTTAGACAATCCAAAAAAAATGCAAGACGTTGCAAATATTGGATGGGTAATGCTTAGGATCGTGGGCAGGGCCATTGCACTTAATTGTCATTGGCCCTCCCTGTGAATCCAAATTGCATCCGTCGCCATTGAAAGTCGTTCACGCTCAAGCACTTGCGCAGACGTCTTGTGGACCTCACGCAAAAGGCGTCTACTCTCGTCCTTTGGACGATGCGAATGGAAGCGCCGGCGCCGATGCCTTTGATGAGTTGCCTTGCCCAAATCGAAGATCCGCGCCGAGCGGGCTATGCGTGTCGCCATGACCTGCAGGAGATCCTGGCGATCGCCGTCTGTGCAGTGCTGTGCGACATGAACAGCTTCGAAGAGATGGCGTTTTGGGCCGAGCACAAGGAGGCTTGGCTCAAGCGCTTTCTGAAACTCGCGGGCGGCATCCCGTCCCACGACACCTTCAACCGGGTGTTCCGCATTCTCGATCCACGCACCTTCGAAGACGCCTTCCGACGCTGGGTGGGCGGGATCGTCCCGGCGGCGGTGGGCAGCGGCACGCTCGCCGTCGATGGCAAGACCGTGCGCGGCTCGGGCGACGGTCAGAACGGACCCATCCATATGGTCAGCGCATTTGCCACGGAATGCGGCCTCGTGCTGGGGCAGCAGAAAGTCGATGGCAAGAGCAACGAGATCAGCGCCATTCCCGAGTTGCTCGACGCCCTGCTGATCAAGGGCTACCTGGTCAGCCTCGACGCGATGGGCTGCCAGAGCGAGATCGCCGCGAAGATTCTGGAGAAGAAGGCCGACTACCTGCTGGCCGTCAAAGGCAACCAGCCGGGCCTGCAGAGCCTGCTGCACGAGCGCTTCGGCCTCGCCCAGCGTCAAGCAATGGAACAGGCCGGGCAATATGCCCAGTGCACCGAGCAATCCCACGGCCGCTTCGTCTGGCAAGGGTTCTGGGTCGCGCCCAACGCGGGCGACGTGGACACCGCACGCTGGCCCGGCTGCCGCATGCTGGGCATGGTTGAATCGCTGCGCAAGGTCGGCGACAAGGAATCGGCGCCGGAACGCCGCTACTACATCAGCTCCCGCATGCTCTCGGCGCAAGCCTTCGCTTCTGCCGTGCGCGCGCACTGGGGCATCGAGAACCGCGTGCACTGGATGCTCGACGTGAATTTCCGCGAGGACGCTGCCACCGTGCGCAAGGATCACGCCGCCGACAACCTCTCGCGTCTGAAACGCATCGTGCTCAATCTCCTCAAGGCAGAGACCGCGACGGCCTCCTTCGGCAAGATCAGCCTCAGCAAGAAACGCAAATTGGCCTCCTGGGATGACGGATACAGGATGGCGATGCTCGGGATTACGCCGGCTCATGACGGATAAGTGCGATGGCCCTG
>NZ_KB899513.1 GCF_000378245.1 Aromatoleum toluclasticum ATCC 700605 | reverse complement strand
TCGCACGCGCCACTTTCTTGACGCGGTCGAGCGAGTCCTGCCAGCCGAAGAGTTCCTCGACGACGCGGATGTCGCCGAAGAGGTTCGTGATCGCCCGCGCATGCGGCATGCCTTTGACGTTGTTGAAGAGCATCGGCAGGCTGCCGTCGAAGATCTTCTGCAGGCCGGTGATCTCCAGATCCGGATTCACTTCCTTGTCGCTCTCGACCAGGTACCCCTTGCCGCGGAACCACTCCACCGCCTCGCGCAGGTCCTTCACGCCCACGCGCCCGCTCACCGCCTCGATTTCCTTCTTCGCCAGATCGTTCATCTCGTTCGTCTCCAGGGTTTCGTTTACTCGGGTATCAGGCTATTCACTTCTGCGGCTGAAGATTCGCCACCTTGCGGTTGCGCATCTCCCCTTCCCAGCGCCGCGCAAATTCGGCCGGCAGGCCGAACTGATCGAGAATCCGGGCGACGACGTGATCGACGATGTCATCGACGGTCTCCGGATGGTTGTAGAACGCCGGCATCGGCGGCATGATCGTCACGCCTGTCTTCGACAGCTTCAGCATGTTCTCGAGATGGATGTCGCTGAGCGGCATCTCGCGCGTGACCAGCACGAGCTTGCGGCGCTCCTTCAGGATCACGTCCGCGGCGCGGTGCACCAGGTGGTCGCCGGTGCCATGGGCGATCGCCGCGAGGCTGCGCATCGAGCACGGCGCGATGACCATGCCTTCGGTCATGAACGAGCCCGACGAGATCGACGCGCCCATGTTGCCTTCGACGTGATCGACGGCGGCCAGTGCGCGAACCTGCTTCGCGGTATAGGGCGTCTCGTGCTCGATGGTCTGGATCGCCCATTTGCTCAGCACGAGATGGGTTTCGACGTCCGTATCCTTCAGCGCCTCGAGCAGGCGAATGCCGTAGATCACGCCTGTTGCGCCAGTAATGCCGACTATCAGTCTTTTCATACGTCCCCCACTCCAGGAATGATCGCGGACCGCCGACTGCCACTGCGCGTCCACCTTTTGGACTACATTACGAATCTACTTCTGTCGAAAAACCGCAACATCTGCGGCTGCGAGACGACTTTAGTGATGTGCGCCCGCACAAACAATCCATTTCGTGGACTTTAAATTCCACATTCTGGACACCCGTTCACCTTCAACCGCGATTGCAGGATGAGACCGGGAAAGGGGCGGCGCGCGGCGCGGTCGATGCACCCCGTTCGGGGATGGACTCCAATAATGTTCCATAGCTTGGAATTGCGTTTTCAGATAGCGCCTTGCCAATGCGCGCTCCCGCGCACTATTTTCTACTCCAACGGGCAATACGCTCCTGCGCGACAGTTCATAAACTGGACTCTTCATCGCGCCATCAGCTGGCGAGCTCGATACCGGAAAGCGGACGGAGGACCCTTTATGTCAGGCAACTCGATCGGCAAGCTCTTCGTGGTGACGACTTTCGGCGAAAGCCACGGCATGGCCATTGGCTGTGTCGTCGATGGCTGCCCACCCGGCCTCGAGTTGGACGAAACCGACATACAGCCGGACCTCGACCGCCGCAGACCAGGGCAGTCGCGCTTCACGACCGCGCGGTCCGAGGACGACAAAGTCGAGATACTTTCCGGGGTATTCGAAGGCCGCACCACTGGAACCCCGATTGCACTGCTGATCCGCAACACCGACCAGCGCTCCAGGGACTACTCGCGCATCAAGAACTTGTTTCGCCCGGGTCACGCCGACTTCACATATCAGCGTAAGTACGGGATCCGGGACCATCGGGGAGGCGGACGTTCTTCGTCACGCGAAACCGCGGCACGCGTGGCCGCCGGCGCCATCGCCAGGAAATACCTGAAGCAACGTTTCGGGGTGCAAATCGCCGGATATGTAGCGAAACTGGGTCCGATTTCCGCCGACCGCATCGATTGGGACGAGATCGGCCGGAACCCGTTCTTCTTTCCCGACGCGAGCAAGATTCCGGAGCTCGAGCGTTATCTCGATTCCCTGCGCACAGCGGGTGATTCGGTCGGGGCGCGCGTAAACGTCGTCGCTCGCGGCGTGCCCGCGGGACTCGGTGAACCGGTGTTCGACCGGCTGGACGCCGACATCGCGCATGCGCTGATGAGTATCAATGCCGTCAGAGGCGTCGAGCTCGGGGACGGCTTTGCCTGCGTCGAACAAACAGGGAGCCAGCACCGGGACGAGATCGAGCAGACGGGCTTCCGAAGCAACCGCGCCGGTGGAACCCTCGGCGGCATCTCCTCCGGCCAGGACATTCTCGCCAGCATCGCCCTCAAGCCCACATCGAGCATCCGTATTCCCGGCAAAACCATCGACGTCGTCGGAAAGCCGGCCACGATCGAGACGTACGGACGACATGACCCCTGCGTCGGCATTCGGGCGGTACCGATCGCGGAGGCGATGGTGGCCCTCGTGCTCCTCGATCACGCCCTGCGCGACCGCGCCCAGAATGCGGATGTCCCCCGACCGCTGCGAGCAATGTGAACCGTCATGCCAGCCGATCCCCGCGAAGAACTTCTCCTCTATCTTCAGGACCACCACGTCATGACCCTCGCGACGCAGGGGCCGGACGGCCCCTGGGCGGCGGCGGTTTTCTACGTGAACGAAGGCCCCGACGTGTATTTTCTGTCCGCGCCCTCAACGCGGCATGCCCGCAACCTGGCAACGGACGGACGCGTTGCGGCTACCGTGCAGGAAGACTATTCCGATTGGCGACAAATCAAGGGGATTCAATTAGAAGGTGAGGTGACGCGACTGAACATTGTAGATGGCGTGAGGGCGGCTGGCCTCTTCATGCGTAAATTCCCCTTTACGGCCGAGTGTTGCGCTGAAGAGGTGATTTCGATGGCGATGAGCAAGATCGCGTGGTATCGGCTTCGAGCGAGCGTCCTGCATTTCGTCGACAACTCCCGCGGGTTTGGCTGGCGCGAACGCTTTGAGTCTGCAGTGCTGAGGAAGGCACTCAGCATATAAGAAAGAAAAGTTGACATTACCCCAGAACATCTCGGCCTGTTCGGCAAGTTGCCCGCTTCCAACCTTCCGCTTGTCGGCCGAGGACTAAACCTTTGCTGCCATACCAACAGGTTGGCGCCAATGTCGGGCGTGGCGAGGATTGCAGTCTCTCGGCGCAGCCGCCTGCGCCTGCCATTCACCATCTGCTGCACCGAGCAAAACTCGGCTGGGAGCCCCTCATTGCGTGCCTTCCCTCATACGCGCCGATCATGGCGATAGAATGATTGGCTGAGTACCACTAAGAGCTCTTAAATGCCTTTGGAATGTGCGTTTCGCTTAGTCAGAGCCCTGTTTCGGACACCATGGTCCGTGCGCACGGTCGCGCGTCGCGACGAGGCCGCGTGGTTCCGCCAGAACATCCAGAGGCGCCGACTGGCCCTGTCCAAATTGGAGCGGAATTTGCTGTTCGCTGGCGAGCATCCCTTGCGGCTTGCCTTCTCGCTGCTGGCGTTGCAGATCGCGCTGCTGGTGTTGGCAATAGTGCTCCCGCAGGACTGGTTCACCCCCGCCTGGGTCAATTGGGCGGACGCAGAACAACTGACGCACTTCTCTACTGTGTGGACCATCCAGGCGACGCTGGCAGCTCTGGTCTACCCGATCGTGATCGCTTTCGTTGCCGTCTACCTGCAACGCCGGCCGGCAGCGGAAGCCTTCATTCACCTCTACATGCTCGATTCAGGTGGGCTTGCAGCAGGTCTGTCCTCGCTAGGCTTGGTTGTCGTGATGGGCGTCCAGTACCTGATGTTGAGTACGTGGGGAACGGCATGGCTTCCTGGCTGGGCGGCAATCGACACCGCCTGGTTCGTCCTCAATGCCGCGCTGACGACGTTCTTCCTATTCCGAACGGTGGAGTTTCTCCGGCCAGAGGTGCAGGCCAGGGTCATCCAGCGCTACACCGTCAACGTGGCGCTACCCAGAGACGTGCAGCGCCTGAACTCATTTCAAGTGCTGGCCGGCGGCATTGCCAAGGGCTGGTTCCCGGTGCAATCGTATGGCGATGACAAGGCCCCGGAAGGACCACGCATGCTGATCGGTAGAGGATTCCGCGAGGGTGATATCCAGGGCAGACTGCGCTTGCGGGCGCAGGCTCGACTGGTGGACGTTCGGATCTGGGTTGTCAGGCTGGTTGTCGAATCCTGGTACCGCCGTGCACTGACATCGCCTCGGCCGGACAAGCCGGAAGCGTCTGGTGTCAACGATTCCTGGCCGTTGTTCACGTTGCCGATGAGTCCGGGTACGGTCTACGAAAGCGAGTTGCCTCTCGCCATGGTGGCGGACGGCCCTGAGCTTTCCACTTGGCAGCGCTGGCTGCTGCGCTGGTCGGTGGTGCTGAATCCGACATCCCGAGAGAGGTATGGCATCAGGGTTGAAGCCATCCTTGGCGAATTGGCCGCCGATGCACGAGACATGGCTGCCAAGCCCGACAACGAGGGGTTTGAGCGCGCCTATAGCGCGCTGATCGACTTGCACGGACTGCTGCTGGCGGCCTGCCTGTACAAGACGGAGACCGGCGAGCAGGGCAGCTGGGCGCTCCTGCCCGACCCGGAAAGCTTTTTTGATCGAACCCTGCACAAGAACTGGAGCAACATCTATCGCGGGATCTTCGAGGCGGCGATCGAGGGCATGGTCCGAGACACCCGGCCACTGCGTCGCCTGTGCCACCTGCTGCAGCATCTCAATGGCGACGAGCTTCGCGAATCGCCCGTCGAGATCCGGGAACACTTGCTGCAGATGCCGCCGCTGATGATGTACCAGCTCAGCAACTGGTGGGCCTTCAGGGTCGAAGAGCAAGGGATCATCGAGCACAGTCACAAGCAGATGGTGCTACTGCGGCCGCCGCTCAATCGTGTCTATGACGAGGTTCTCTCCACTTTCGTTGCAGGATGGGAAAATGGTCGGCCCGACAAGCCGCGGCGAAATCGAGGCGCGCATGCGTTGGACTGGGCAACGTTGCCAGGATTGGCACGCTTGAACGTCAAGCACATCGAAGAAACGGCTCGGATGCTGCTCGCGGCCGTGTTGCGCGGAGATCAGGCTGCAGCCGAATGGTTGGCTGACGTGCTCAGCAAGTGGTGGGGAACATTGGCCTTCGATCACGAGCCCTACCAGCTCTACGACAAAACAGCATTCATCACCATTGACGATCTCGGGCTAGCTTGGCCTGCCTTCTGCACGAAGTTTGGCCTGGAGGCTGACGATGCTACGTCGCAGGAGCGATTGCGGCCATTACTGCAGCAGGGAGCATTCCAAGGTGCCCTGCGAAACTACTGGACAGATGTGCGCTTGCTGACCGTCGAGCTCATGCTCGACTGGATTCGAGCCGTGCCGGTAGCATCCGCCAGCAGTTCGTTGGCGTTCGAGATCGCCACCGGACTCTTGTCCGGTAAGCAGTGGAAGAGCGGCGGTCAAGCTGCTGATTCGCTCAGCACCTTGTCGCCGCCCGAGTACCTGGTTGCAAAGGCTCGCCAGTTTGCCGCCTCCGGCGAATGGCGTGGCGGCTATGTAGGGCGCTTGGACGGGTTTGTAGAACGGGTGAAAGACATGAGCAGGCCCAACATGGTCAGCTCGCGTGTGTACTCCTTTGGTGGCGCCGACGATGTAGAGTCGCTCCAGGAGTCTCAGCTGGAGCTCTTGGCTGTTCTGGCCGCTGGAGCTTGGAGCTTGCCCCGCTCGCTGCAGCGGCAAATGGATGTTTGGTTCGACGCCCGCTTCAATCAATACAGCAGCATCGACATTCTTCGTGGCCGCTTGACGAGCTGGATCGAACGGTTGGACGCGCAGCCTGGCCTGTCAGTTGAGCACATCGACCTTGTGAAGGGGCGTGCCAGATCCGGAGTGCCGGCACAGGCGGCCATTGATGACGTGAAGGCGGGCCTTCTGGCGACCCAGAAGGCCTTGGAGGAGCGACGCGAAGAGACTCTGGCCGCTCAGCCGATTGACCAAAATCGACTATTGGAGATCGGGCGCTACGCGTCGTCGTCCGGGTTCAGCAAGCAGAAGGCGTGCTTCCCGGTCCACTTGTTCCAGATCGGAACCACGGCCGAAGATCTGGAGGACTTCACTCTTACCCTCACACAGGTGCGCCGCGGCGAGCTGACGCAACTTCAGATGGATCAGCGTGCCGTGAACGAGGCGGAGTACTTCGCTGATGCCATGTCCCAGCAAGTTGCCGTAGTTGTTCTCAGAGATGTTCTGCATCAATCAGAGGTCAAGGAGATCGCGGTTCAGGACGCTGGAGCTTACTGGAACGCATTGCAGACCGAGGCTCACCTCATCATGGCTAAGGGCGGAGCGCCCATCCTTCTGCTGGACAACGCCACCCGCCCGGATTGGGTCTGGGACTGGCAACATGCGGACTTTGGCGCAACGCACAAGCGGCCCGATGATCTCCAGGTTAGGCGCATTGAAGGGCGAGGCACCGGGTACCAGTGTGATTTCAACGACATCGAGGTCTATGTCGCGCCAATCCCAATTGGCCAATCAATCCTGCTGTCGAGTGAGGCATTCCGCGCCTTGACGTTCACTGACTACGGGGATGGTCGGTTTGTGCGGGCCGAGGTGATCGAGTTGGAGGGGGCGAGGAACTTGGTTAACCTAGAGCTCACTTTCTCGCGGAAAGTCGAGATTGGAGAATCGAGGTTGACGAGGCTGGTTTATGCTAATAGCAAGTAAGTTGCGACGTGTCAGACAGTAAGTTTCAAGTCGTGCTTACTCGATCGCTCGAGTGCCTGCGGCAGGTGTACTTCTGCTTTCTGCCGTTAGTTTTGTGTAGGTCGGACGGTTGCTCGGGCCGAGGACTAGGAGTTGCCCCCTGCCCTTCTTCGTTTGACATTATCCCCCAGGGTCGGCAACCGTACCGGTCGTTCGGCCGAGAGCCAAGCAAACGTTCAAAACGTCTTGTCAAGCGACATGGAGATTTGCCCCCTGACACTTCATGCATGGGCGCATGCAACGGATAGGCGCGCCGGCAATCCGCGCTTGAACACGTTACGTGGCTCCAAGAGACCTTGAGAATTCGTTAAACGGATGCCATTCCATGTAGCCGGGCTTCGGAAATTCTTACGGAGCGCAAACTACGGGCCAACGACGGCTTCCACATGTTCCTTTGTGGCGGGTCGAGTGCCAGCAACGGATTAGCTCCCCTTCCAGGTGTAACGCACGCCGATCCACGCGCTGCGCGGCGTGCCGGGGGCGACGAACCGTTCATGGCGCCATTCGCCGGGATCCGCGGCAAACGCGTTGCCCGCGCCGACGAAAGGATTCTCCGCCAGCGCACCGGCGGTCACGTAGCGCTTGTCGAAGAGGTTGTCGATGCGGCCGAACAGGGTCCAGCCGCGCGCGAACCGGTAGTCGGCACTCACATTGACGACGGCATATCCGGGAAGCTTCCCGCGGCCTCCGAACTCGCCGTCGGGTTCATGGCGGTTGTTCTCGTTCCCGCGCACATATTGGCCGGAGTATGCGAGGAGGTCGGCCCCGAGGCGAAGGGCGTCGCCGGCGCGCCAGTCGAGACCGAGCTTCAGGCTGTGCCGTGGCAGTCCCGGAAGCCGGTCGCCGCGCGAAACGCGGATTTCGTCGTCGGGACAGCCGTCACCCTCCGTGCTGTTGTTCTCGGCGAGGATGCAGGCGGAGGACTGGAAGGTGGCCTCGAGGTAGCTGTAGTTCACCCGCCAGTCGAGGGCGCCTCTTTCCCCGGTCAGGCCCAGTTCGATGCCCTGGCGGCGGGTGCGCCCGAAATTGGTGAAATAGCCGAGGCTGCCGCCCGTGCCGACGAAGAGGATGTCGTCGCGGTTGGTGCTGCGGAAGGCGCTTGCGTTCCACTGCACGTTTCCGGCGAGCTTGCCACGCACCCCGAGCTCGAAGGTCCGGGTGACGACCTGATCGAGGAAAGGGTCAGCGGCCATCGCATTGGGCAGGCTGCAGGCATTCTCGGGATCCGCACAGCCCAGTTCGATCGGCGTCGGCGCGCGGTTGCCCTGGGAGAAGCCGCCGAAGACGGTAACAGCCGGCGCGGCTTGCCAAGTGAGGCCCAGCGCGGGGTTGAGCTTGTGATAGGTGAAGTCGCCGTTGAGGGTGTCGCCCATGCGGTCCCGGTTGATGACCCTGGTGCGATTGAAACGCAGCGAGCCGGTCATATGCACGGAGGGGGCCAGCATGACGGTGTCGGTGGCATGGACGCTGATGGTTCGGGTGCGGCCGAGCAGGCTGTTCACCTGATCCTCGTCCTCTGCCGCGGCGATGCCGCGGCTCCCGGTGAGTTCGCCGCCCTGCTCACTCTGGCGGAAGCCGGCACGGCTGCGGTCGTGGGACACGCCGACGGCGAACTGGTGCGCACCGGCGATGCGGCTCCACTGAAGAGCCAGCCCCGCGGCGTTCTGGTCGGTGCGGGTGCGGTTGAGCGCACCGCTTTCCGGGCCGTCGCCGGCGGTGAAGCCGGCATCGGCCCATTCCTCGAACTCGTTCTCATACTCGTCGTTGCCGTCGCCGTTGAGCGTGCGGGTGCGGGTGCGCCGCGCGTAGATCGTGCCGGAGATCTGGTCGTTGTCGTTCAGCCAATGGCTCCCGGAGAGCGCCAACAACGTGCTCCGGTTCTTCGTCTGGTCCGGATGGGTGAAGATCGCCTCACGCCGCTGGCGCTGCATGCTCTCCGGCACCAGACCGTTGCCGATCAGGTCGGTGCTGGCGTGAGCGAGGGTCAGCGCGACATCCGTCCCCCACTTGGTCCATGCGAGCTTGCCGAACAGCTGGCCGACCTCCGACGGAGAACGGTCGCGCCATCCGTCCTCCTTCATCCCCTCGGCAGCGACAAACCAGGAGAGTTCGTCGCGCTTGCCGCCGTGCTCCACGGATCCGCCGCGGCGATTAAAGGAACCACCGTACAGCTCCATCGCGCCGCCCGGGTGAGTGTCGCCGCGCTTGGTCTGGATTGCCAGCGCGCCCCCGAGGGTGTTCAGTCCGTAAAGCGGGTTGGAGCCGGGCACGAGCGTCATCGTCGCGATCGCCGCCTGGGGGATCAGATCCCAATTGACCACATCGCCGAACGGCTCGTTGACGCGCACGCCGTCGAGGAACACGGAGAGGCCTTGGGGTGTTCCGAGCAGCGGCGAGGCGGAAAAGCCACGGTAATTGACATCGGCCTGGTAGGGGTTGCCCTGGATCTCGTTGACATTGACGCTGGGCAGCCTGCGCTGCAGGTCCTCGGCCAGTGACACACCGCCCGCCTCGCGCAGTTGCCGGCTGTTCAAGGTCTGGACATTGGCGGGGACCTGTTCTCTTGGAAGGCCGATACCGGGTAGCGGCGTGGTGCCGACGACCTCCACCGGCGCGAGCTCGACCGTCTCGGCGGCCGCGACCGTCGTGACAGGTCCCAGGGAAGCGATCAGGATCGCGAGTGCTTTGCGGATCGGTGGCCGGCGGTCGGGCTGCATGATAGTCCTCGTAGTCTGCTGGTATCCGTCGGTGGGTCGCCTGTGCCGTGGTCCCGCCGGCTGCACGTCGCAGCGTACGCAGGCCGCGCCTTGCCTTCCATAGGAAAAATTCCCGATTTTCTCGATGCGCCTCCTATCGGGCCGACGTGATACTCCCCCCATGGAACTGACCTACGTACTGTTGCGCCGCGCAGCGGCGATTTCGCTTGCCTGTCTGCTCTGCGTCCTGCTGCTCGCGGTGTGGCAGGCGCGATCGGACGTGCGTCGGGAGGGGCTGGGCGCAGGGCAGCTTGCGCAGCTGAGCAGCCAGCTCGCCGCTTTGCAGAACGTTGCGGAAAGCGGGCTCCAGGAGAAGATCGGGGCCCTGCGCGAGGTGGGGCATTTGCGCCACCTCGACTTCCGGCTCGAAGATGCGGGCAGCGGGGAACTACTGGCGCAGTCGAAGGCGGAGGAGTTGCCGCCGCTCGCGATGCGACCCTTCCTGTGGCTGCTGAACCTCTTTGCGCGCCCGCATGCCGCGGAGGAGTCGTCCTGGCATCTCGAGCGTGCGGATGGCCGCAGCTTTCGCGTCACGCTGACCACGAATCCGTTCAGCGAGCAAAGAGAGGCATTCGACGACATCGTCGGCGTCACCGGTGTCCTGCTCCTCTATAGCCTGTGCCTGCTGGTGGCCCTGTACTGGGCGGTCCGTCATGCCTTCGCACCGCTGCGCCGCATTCTGGACACCATTGACGCATTCGAACGCCAGGACTATCGCGCACGGCTGCCGGCGATGCGTATCCGCGAAATGGATGTGATCGCGCGTGCGCTCAACCACTTGGCAGCGGCACTGGGCGAGATACAGGAGGAGCGACGCCTGCTCAGCCTGAAGCTGCTGACCCTGCAGGAGGACGAGCGCAGTCACATCGCCCGCGAACTGCATGACGAACTCGGCCAGTCGCTCACCGCGATGCGTGCGGACGCGACCTATCTGCTGCGGCGGACCGCTCAGCAGCCGGAACTGCACGCTGTCGTCGCGGAACTGGAGCAGCAATGCGCCCGTGTCCAGCAGGACATCCGCAACCTGCTGGGCTGGCTCGGCAAGCCGAACGATGCAACGAACCGCGGGCCGATTCCGATCGACGAGCTCGTCGAGGCCTTGGTCGAGAGCTGGCGTAACCGTCCGGGCCAAACGATCGAATACCGGCTGACGGTCGACCTCGGCGACATCGATATCCCGCAAGCTCTGGCACTGACCCTGTACCGCATGACCCAGGAGGCGCTGACCAACGTGGCCCGCCACGCCGACGCCAAGACGGCGGCAGTCCGCCTCGTCGCCCGCCCCGGGCGGGCCATCGAGTGGTCAGTATGTGACGACGGCGTCGGCATCGGCTCGTACAACGAGGCATTGCAGCAGGGCAACGGCTTGGCCGGCATTCGTGAGCGGGTCTGGGCACATGGTGGCGAACTGGAAATGCTGGATCGGGGGCCAACGGGCGCGGCGCCGGGGCTGCGTCTGGTCGCATGCTTTCCTTGCCCGGAAGCGGAACGCGCTTCAGGCGCCCCTAGCATGCGCAACGACGAACTGGAGGCCAACTGAATGACCTGCCTGCGCGTGGCAATCGCCGACGATCACGCCGTGGTGCGCACCGGCTTTAGACGGTTGTTGGAACTCGAGCCGAATGTCACCGTGGTGGCGGAATTTGGCGACTGCGAAACGGCATACACGTGGCTGTGCGCCAATCACGCCGATATTCTTGTTCTCGATCTTTCCATGCCCGGCCGCGGCGGCCTCGAAACGTTGCGGCGACTGAAAGCCAGAGTGCCAACGCTGAAAATCCTCGTCTTCAGCATGCATGGCGCGCCGGCAATGGTCAGTCAGGCGATGCAGGCGGGAGCCGACGGCTATTTGACCAAGAGCAGCGCGCCGGACGCGTTGATCTCGGCAGTGCTGGACCTCGGCGCGGGCGGGCACCCGTTGTCGCAGGAGGCCGCACACGCCTTGAACGAAGCCGGGAACGACAGCCAGGCGCCCCATTTGGTGCTGTCGCCACGGGAATTCCAGGTATTCACCCTGCTCGCACAGGGGCTGGCGGTAGACGAGATCGCCGGGCGGCTGTGTGTCAGCGGCAAGACCGTGGCCAATTATCAGACAGCTATCCGGCAGAAAACCGGTCTGGGCAACGCGCTGGAGATGTTTCGCTACGCGCGAACCCACGCATTGCTCGAGTGAGCCGAAATGCGCCTGCCCTCCACCCCTTATCGATTGGCTCGGCGGACTCCGGGCCAGCCCCTTTCTGGTAGATTACGGGACTGCGACGGACTCGTCCGCCGAAGAGAGCACGTCGGACCGTCTGTCACCATTACGCGCGACAAGAGCGCAGGAAAAGCAACTTCGCATTATGCGAAGAGTGAATGCACTCATCATCGACGCCACCCAGGACGCACGGCGGAGGACGACGCCGGCCAAGTGTGTGGCGACTGTCCGCTGTTCGAAGGTGCATCAAGGTCCGGTTGTGGCCGAGGCTGTATATTAACGGTTGACGATGCGCCAGCTGTCGGGCCGCTTCCACGCGGCCCTTGGCAACCCAAGTCATTCGATGACGACGAGGCGACGCTGTTGAGGTCGTAAAATGGGCCTGCTTCAGACTCTCATCGCCACCATCGGCGCCTCGTTTCCCATCAGCTTCATCACCGGCGTCAGGTTGTACGCCAGAACGTGCAGACTCGTCTCCGTTCTGACGCGTTCGAGCTCCCTGGTCAGGAAATGGGTTGCGCCCATCTAGGCCTTGAGGGTGCCAAAGGGGTGTTCGACGGTCCGACGGCGGATCCGTATGCTGTCAGGCGCGTCATCGAGCCGCGCCTGCATGACCTCCAGCTCTTCCTCATGCAATTCGCGATGGCCACCTGCTTTCATGGAGCGGCCTCCCCGCACAGGAAACATACGCCACCCCGATCAACCCGACTACGTTTCGGATTGAAGTGTCTGCAGGGCGCGGTGCCATTCATTTTGGCGCGTCCATGCCGAAATCATTTTCCGGCGTTGCGGGCGCGGGCACCGCCATGCACGCCGTGCACATGCCCACCCTCGTTACTCGCTCCCTGGCGCGGGGGCTGTGACAGCTCGTTCAGGATGCCGCAGTGGGCTGCGTCCCGCGCGTCGTGACACCTTTCGCGCAAGCTCCGGAGTTGCCGCTCCAGCGCGCGAAGTTCGCGGATACGTGCCGCGACATGGCCGATGTGCGCGTCGAGCAACGTGTTCACGTCGCCACAGTTCTCGCCCGGCGCATCCTTGAAGCGCAGCAGGATGCGAACCTCGTCCAATGCCATATCCAGCGATCGGCAATGGCGGATAAACGACAAGCGCTCCACGTGACTCGCGTCGTAAATGCGGAAATTTCCTTCCGTACGCGCCTGGGCAGCCAGCAACCCTTCGCGCTCGTAGTAGCGGATGGTCTCTACCGGGGTGCCGGTGACTCTTCCCAGTTCACCGATTTTCATCTTGCATTTCCCTCCACGCGGGGACAAATGTCGTGCCTGCATTCTAGGTGCTCGACTCTGTAGTGACTACAGATTGTTAAATGACCTTGTGACCAGACAAGGGAATTGAGCATGAGCAAATGCAACGTCGGAGACTGCGGTTGTGCCTCCGTACCGCGATCGCCGGGCGACTCTTCCGCCAACGCCCCCCAGTGGAAGCCATCGCGTCTCGACGACGTCGACTGCCCCACCGACGCGGCGCTGGTCCGCAACAACCTGGAGCCCCTCGACGGCGTGACGGGACTCGATCTTGCGCTGACACTGCGCACGTTGGACGTGAGCGATCACATGCACTCACCGGCCGCGGTCGACGCGGCCTTGGCGGCCAGCGGCGAGCTGGCACCACGCATCGAGATAACCAGCGCCCCGCTGCGCACGACGCTCACGATCGCCGGCATGGACTGCCCCACCGAGGAGGCGTTGATCCGGAGCAAGCTCGCCGGCATGGTCGAAGTGGCGGCGCTCGATTTCAACCTCGTCCAGCGTCGCCTGAGCGTGACGCATCGTCCGGGGGCATTGGACGCGGTCCTCGGCGCCCTAAAAGCCATTGGTCTCGAGGCGAAGGTCGAAGCCGGGGGTACGGAGAGCGCTGCGCCTCCGGCCAGATCCGCACCGATGACCCACCGGTGGCCAATGGTTCTGGCGGGAGTCACCGCAACATTGGCCGAGGGGGTGTATTGGCTCAACGGCGGCGACCACTGGATCGTACTGGCGCTCGCACTCGTGTCGATCCTCAGTGGCGGCCTGTCGACCTACAAGAAAGGCTGGATCGCCCTCAGGCATCGCAACCTCAACATCAACGCACTCATGTCGATTGCCGTGACCGGCGCGATGCTCATCGGACACTGGCCCGAAGCGGCAATGGTGATGTTCCTCTTCACGCTAGCCGAGGTAATCGAAGCAAAATCGCTGGACAGGGCGCGCGACGCGATCCGCGGCCTGATGGAACTCGCGCCCGACACCGCGACCGTGCGCCAGGGCGATGGAAGCTGGGTGGCCATGCCGGCCACGGCGGTGCCCTTGGAGGCCGTGGTACGCATACGTCCGGGTGAGCGGATCGCGCTCGACGGCGTGGTGATCAGCGGACGTTCTACGGTGAATCAGGCGCCCATCACCGGCGAGAGCCTGCCGGTCGATAAGGCCGAGGGCGACAACGTGTTCGCCGGAACGATCAATGAAGCGGGATCGCTGGAATATCGCGTGACGGCCGAGGCGAGCCATTCCACCCTGGCCCGCATCATCCACGCGGTCGAATCGGCCCAGGGTAGCCGCGCGCCCACCCAGCGCTTCGTTGACCAGTTCGCCCGGATCTACACGCCCGCCGTGTTCGCCGTCGCGCTGCTGGTGGCGAGCGTGCCGCCGCTGGCTTTCGGCGGTGCATGGATGGACTGGATCTACAAGGCCTTGGTGCTGCTGGTGATTGCCTGTCCGTGCGCACTGGTGATCTCGACGCCGGTCACGATCGTCAGCGGTCTCGCCGCGGCCGCCCGCAAGGGCATTCTGGTGAAAGGCGGCGTGTATCTCGAAGAGGGACACAAGCTCGCCACGCTGGCGCTCGACAAGACCGGCACGATTACGCACGGCAAACCCGCCCAGACGGACTTCATGGTGTTGAGCGGCGACGCGAACCAGGCCCATATTCTGGCGGGAAGTCTCGCCGTACGCTCGGATCACCCAGTCTCGCTGGCGATCGCCCGCGCCGCAGTCGAAATGGGATGGGTGTTACGCGAGGTGGCCGATTTCGCCGCCATTCCGGGCCGCGGTGTGCGTGGCAGCATTGATGGTCATGTCTATCAACTTGGCAATCATCGACTGATTGAGGAACTCGAGCTGTGTTCGCCCGAGATCGAAAAGACGCTCGACATGCTTGAGCGTCAAGGCAAGACGGCGGTGCTGTTGGCGGACCAGACCGGGGTGCTGGCGATCTTCGCAGTCGCCGACACGCTGCGCGAGACGAGCCGTCAGGCCATCGCCGATCTGCATTCCCTGGGCGTGAAGACGCTGATGCTCACCGGCGATAACGCCCATACGGCCGAAGCGATCGCCCGCGCGGTGGGTATCGACGAAGCAAGGGGCAACCTGCTGCCCGAAGACAAACTCAGCACCATCGAATCGTTGCTGGCGCACCCGAAGGGGGGCAAGGTCGGCATGGTCGGCGACGGCATTAACGACGCGCCCGCGCTGGCCCGCGCGGACATCGGCTTCGCGATGGGAGCGGCGGGCACGGACACCGCGATCGAGACCGCGGACGTGGCGTTGATGGACGACGACCTGCGCAAGATCCCCGCCTTCGTGCGCCTGTCGCAGGCCACATCCGATGTACTGATCCAGAACATTGTGGTGGCGCTTGGCATCAAGGCGGTGTTTCTTCTGCTGACCATGACCGGGCAAGCCACGATGTGGATGGCAGTATTCGCGGACATGGGGGCGAGTTTGCTGGTCGTGGCAAATGGACTGCGCTTGTTGCGGCGATAGGGGCGAAGACGTCCGAAGTTTTTCGGGTCGACAAGGCAAGGAGAGTGCGAAATGAAGAAGACGATCTTGATTGCAGCATTGGTAACCGCCTCCTTCTCGGCAGTGCCGGGGATGGCCCAGCAGACGGCGGCCCCGCCCGCGAAAGACGCTCAGGTTCGACAGCAGGCGCCCGACGTTGCCGAGTTCGACAAGCAAATGGCGCAGATGCAGCAGACCATGCAGCGGATGCAGGAGCAGATGGAGAAAATCCGCTAGACCCAGGATCCGCAGGAGCGACAGAAGCTGCTTCAGGAGCACTGGGAAACGATGCGCAACGGCATGGGAACGATGTACGGCATGTGGGGGCCGGGGATGATGGGCTGCTGTGCCGGCGGCCCGATGATGAGTGGGGGCATGAAGGGCGGCCCCATGATGGGCTGGCGCGGAATGGGAGACTACTACTCGAAACTCACTCCGGACCAGATGAAGCAGCGCCAGTACATGATGGATCGGTACATGGGCATGCAGCAGCAGATGATGGATCACATGATGCAGCATCAGAATTACATGTGGATACCGCCTTCTCGGTGAGGTGGATGGGTAGCCGGCCCCCGGTCTGCCGGCTTTGGCTTCAGGCCCAGTCGTTTCTGGTTGGGCTCCTTTCCCGACGGCGCTATCGACAAGCGCGTTCCCTGAAAACATTGCTGCATCATTACTGGAACTGAACCCGAATTGACCAAGATCGACCGATGCTTGCGGGGCAATACTCTATTTGGCACCGCCTGGTTTCTGATGCTTGCGTGTTTCGGGGTCAGTAGCGTCGCGACGCTCGGTACGCTCGCGCTCAGCGGAATCATGCAACTACCGTGTTGCGTACTGTGCCTGTATCAGCGGATCTTCCTGTTTCCCTTGGTTCCCGTATCTTTCGCGGGACTCATCATCTTCGACCGCCGGGTGGTGTACTTCGCACTCCCGTTAGCCGGTATCGGCTGGCTGCTCGCGGTTGTCCACCTGCTTCTGATTACGGAAACCATACCCGCGGCAGAGGCATTCAAGTCCTGCATCCAGGGCATACGCGACTCAAAGCTACAAGCCAATATGTGGTTCGGTTTCGAGACGATTCCACTGTTGTCGACGGTGGCGTTTTCCGTCATCGGCGCACTGTTGGTCGCGGCGCACTTCAAGAGCTCAAAATGAATACAAGCATTCGCATTGTCGCGCACCTCTTTGTCCTGGCACTGATGGGTACGCCAGCCCTTGGATGACCGTATTCACCGACAGGCGGGCAGGCCTGCTGGTGGTGGCGAACGAATTGCGGTCATTGCCGAATAAGATCGCGAACCCCGTGAGGCGTTGCCAATCTCGTAGAGCGAGGAGACGGTCTTGATCGCAGCATGGCTTGCCGCGCCACACCGACAGCCGCTCCTAAATTCCCCCCGACGGCTGCAGCGCAATGACCGCCATGCCGGCCAGTGCGATGGCCGCACCTGCGATATCCCAGCGCGTCAGCAGCACGCCATCGATGAACCGCAGCCACAGCAAGGCAACGGCGATGTACATGCCCCCATACGCCGCATAAGTTCGTCCAGCTGCGGTCGGATGCAGCGTCAGCAGCCAGGCGAACAGTGCCAGGGACAGCGCAGCCGGGATCAATAGCCAGGCGGTCTTGCCCTGCTTCAGCACCAGGAACGGCAGATAGCAGCCAATGATCTCGGCGAGCGCCGTGACCGCGAACAGCGCGCTCAATCTTGCCAGTTCGATCATGGGCGCCCCTGCAACGAAGCGATGAGCGGGCAGGTTACCGCCCCATGTGACGATCCGCAGCGGGTAACCAACTGGCTCAGCACCGCCTCGATGTTGCGCAGATCAGCGAGTCTCACTCGCACGTCCCCCAGTTTGCGCTCGGCGAGGCTGCGCGCCTCGTCGCAATGGGCGCCGTCCTCCAGTTTCAGCAGTTCGCCTACTTCATCCAGCGAAAAGCCGAGCCTTTGTGCAGATTTGATAAAGCGCACGCGGGCAAGGTCGTCGTCGGAGTAGCGGCGAATGCTGCTGCGCGGCCGCTCAGGTTCGGGAAGCAGGCCCTTGCGCTGGTAGAAACGGATGGTCTCGACGCCGACGCCTGCCGCCTCTGCCAGAACGCCGATGGTGAAACCGGCGCAGAGGGTTTTCATCATGCTTGACTCCGTACTTAAGTACGGAAGTAAGCTTACACCATGCACCCGAAAAGCTCGATCGAGACTCTCCCGCGCCGTGACGGGCGCGGCAGCCTGCTCACCGGCGGTGTGGCGGCCATCCTGGCTTCCGCCTGTTGCTTGGGGCCATTGGTGCTGCTTGCGCTCGGCTTCTCCGGTGCATGGATTGGTACGCTGACTGCGCTCGAACCCTATCGCCCGCTGTTCATCGCACTGGCCGTGGTGTCGTTGGTGCTGGCCTGGCGACGCATCTGGCGACCAGTCGTTGCGTGCCCGCCAGGCGCAGGGTGCGCGCTCCCGCCGGTCAACCGGCTGTACAAGCGGCTGTTCGCGGTCGTGGCCGTGCTGGTGCTGGTCGCGCTGGTTTTTCCCACCATGGCGCCCTGGTTCTACTGAGAGGAGATCCGCACGTGAGAATACGTCCGCTGGTGCTGGCATGGTTGGCCACGTTCGCCCTGCCGGCATGGGCGGCATCCACGACGGTCACGCTGTCCGTGCCGACGATGGACTGTCCGGTCTGCCCGATCACCCTCAAGAAAGCGCTGAGCAAGGTTGCCGGAGTGGAGGCGGTCACGGTGAGCCTCGACCGGCGCGAAGCTATCGTCACCTTCGACGACGTCAAGACCACTGTCGAGGCGCTGACCCGCGCCACGCGGGACGCGGGTTATCCGTCGGGCCTCACGGAGCGCAAGCCATGAGCGGGATCGATCTCGAATCGACGCTGTCCTGTCCGTCCTGCGGTCACGCGAAGACAGAAACGATGCCGACGGACGCCTGCCAGTGGTTCTATGAGTGCGAGCGGTGCCACACCGTATTCAGGCCGCTGCCAGGTGACTGCTGCGTGTTTTGCTCGTACGGCACCGTGCCTTGCCCACCGGTTCAGGCGCTCGGCCGCCCGCGTACCCCCAGGGGCATCAGCCACTCTCGCCCGACAGACTGAAGCCGATTGTCGTCCTGCCGGCCGACGACTGGGCGAAGGTGTTACCACCATGCATACGTGCGATCGCCGCGACGATCGACAATCCAAGGCCGTGATTGAAGTCCCCGTGTTCGCGCGCCAAATCCGCCCGATAGAAGCGGTCGAAAAGACGGGGCAGATCCTGCGCAGGAATCACTGGACCGACGTTGCTGACGGATAACCGTACGGCGCCGGCGGTGCCCGGCTCGATAGCCACGTCGATGACAGACCCCCGCTCGGCGAACCGGGTGGCATTGGCGAGGAGATTCGATAGTGCCCGCCGCAACAAGGGTGCATCGAATGCACCACTACTGTCCCCACGCACGCGAACGCTCACGCCGGCTTCCTGCAGCGCGGCATCGTGGAACTCGACCACCTCCGCAGCAACCCCGGCAAGCCTGCCAACAGGCTGCCGGCGGGCACGTTCGCCCCGATCCGCTTTCGACAGGAACAGCATGTCATTGACGAGACCCGCCAGGCGATGCAGGTCCTCGAGGTTTGATCCCAGCACGTCCCGCAACTCGGGAATGCCGCGTTCGCGGCTCAGGACGAGTTCGGTCTCGCCGATCAGTGTCGCCAGCGGCGTGCGCAGTTCATGGGCGACGTCCGCATTGAAGCCTTCCAGTTGCCGGTATGCGTTGTCCAGCCGCACAAGCAGCGCGTTGAACTGCGCGACCAGCGGCTGCAGTTCCTGCGCCTGCGCGGAGCCGTCCAGCGGCTGTCCGACATTTTCCGGACTGAGCGCGGCCGCTTGCCGAGCCAGGTCGCGAACAGGCAACAGCGCGCGCCGCACGAGCCACGCCCCCCCGCCGGAGACGAGCACGGCGCCGGCCAGCGCACTCGCCAGTAGCGTCCACGCCAGTTGCCTCAGCAATTGGGCATCGGAACTGCTGTCGAGCGCCAATTCGGCACGCAGCACGACTGCGCCCGACCACGGTGAAGGGATCTCGAATTTAACCCGACGCAGGTTCGCGGGGGGCTCGGGGGCCGGTGGCGTCATGTAGAGGAGCGTCTCGGCGTCCGCGGTCAGCCGCAGTTTGAGGTCGGCGTGGCCGATGAAGAAATCGTCGAGTTTGTGACGTAGGCTCGGCAGGTCCTCCGGCGTCGCGATCTCGCGGACAAGGTGGCGGATCACGTCCTGCTTGTGCCGCAGCTCCTCAGCCTGCCTGGCGGAAAAGTTGAGGCTGGTGGCCACATACACGACGGCGCAGACGAATCCGAGCCCGATGAAGGTCTGCACGGCAAGCCACCATGACAGCCAACGGCCAAGCGAACGCGAATTACGCATCCTCAGGGCTCCCGGTCTTCCAGGACGTAGCCCATGCCGCGCACGGTGTGCAGCAACTTCCTCGCGAAGGGGTCATCGAGCTTGCTGCGCAGGCGGCGCACGGCAACCTCCACAACATTCGTATTGCTGTCGAAGTTCATGTCCCACACCTGCTCGGCCAGCGCGGTGCGCGACAGCACCTGTCCGTGCCGACGCAAGAGCAAGGTCAGCAGCGTGAATTCCTTGGCCGTCAGATCGAGCCGCTGCCCGGAGCGCGACGCCTTGCGCCGCACCAGATCGAGTTCGAGGTCGGCCAGGCTGAGGACCGTGAGATCCTGACCGGCCGTCGGAATGGCGCCACGCCGCAACAGCGCGTGTACGCGTGCGAGCAGTTCGGACAGGGCGAAAGGTTTTACGAGATAGTCATCCGCCCCCGCCTGCAGCCCCTTCACGCGATCCTCCACCTTGTCCCGCGCGGTGAGCATCAGCACCGGTACGTGCTTGTCGCGCCGCATTTCGCGCAGGACGGCGAAACCATCCAGGCCCGGCAGCATGACATCGAGCAGGACGAGATCGTAATGCCCTTCGATCGCGAGGTAGCGCCCCTCGGTGCCGCTGTGGGCGACATCCACGACGTAGCTGCTCTCGGTCAGCGCCTTGCGCAGGTATTCGGCGAGCTTCGGCTCATCTTCGACGACCAGGATTTTCATGCGCGAATTATCGCGAAGAGCGCAGTGCGGCGACATTACGAATTCGTAATCGGGCTGTTCGCGATTCGACGTGGACGGTTTTCTACAGTACGTCCCGTGTCCGGCCGGACTGCAACGGACGTTGCCCGAGCCGGACCGTCCCCTGCATCGACGAAAGGAAGCCCATCATGTCCAAGATCCGTACCGCCACCCTCGTGCCCTTGCTCGCCGCCGTCCTCGCCGCGCCGACCGCGGCACTTGCCGGTTCGCTGTGGCACCCCGCCAACAATGAAGCCGGTTTCACCTTTCATCCCGACCATTCCACAAGCACCAAGACGCGCACCGAAGTGCTGAAGGAACTCGAAGAGGCGAAAGCCGATGGCAGCTACTCGTACCTGCTGCGCGGCCTGCCCCCGCCTTCCCGCGACGTCGGACCGGGCAAAACCCGCGAAGAGGTGATCAACGAGCTGCTGAGCATGACGCCCGAGGAGCGGGCACGCATGGACGAGCTCTATGGTGACAATTGACGCGGTGGAGATATGCGCGCGGGCCGGATGCCACGCAACACGTGACATCGCATGGCCCCACGCAGTCTCGCCGTGAGTCCTCAGCAGTCCAGTCCCCATTTTCATTTTCTTTCCTCTTGCCGCTACAATGCGCCGCATGCGCCGCTGGCTTGCGATTCTCTTCATGGTGTTCCTGCCGCTCCAACTGGGTTGGGCCGCGGTGAGCGCCTACTGCCAGCACGAGTCGGGGGCGGCGGCGAACCACCTGGGTCATCATGACCACCAGCATCAGGCCGCGGCTGGCGACGAGCCCGGATCGAAAGCAGCAGGAACCGATTTCGATTGCAGCTTCTGCCAGGCGGCGACTTGCACCGCACTGCCGAGCGATGTGGGAGCGTCATCGACCGACATCCTGACTTCCCTCGCCATCGCCTCCACTCCGATGGGGTTGCTCCCGGGACATCCCTCCGAGCCCGAACGTCCGAAATGGGGCCTCCCTGCCTGATCGGCAGGGTGGTCGCTTTCATTCTCTTTCCGGCAGTTTCACCGTTATGAACGGTATTGCCGCGCGTCCATTGCGATCGAGCTGATCGCGCCTTGCCGATTTTCCGTGTCTCGTCATCAACGGAGAATTGGATGTTTCGAAGAATTCGCATCAACTGGCTGCCGGGGCTGCTGCTCGGACTCGCGGCCAGTGGGGCGTGGGCACAAGCCACGCCCCCCGCATCACCGGTCGTAACAACGCTCCAACAGGCATTCAACGCTGCGTGGGCGCGTCAACCCGAAGCCCAGTCGTTTGACATGCGCCGGACGGCTGCGCAGGCGCGACGTGAGAGCGCCGACAACTGGTCGGCCGAACCGCTGGCACTCGAAGTATCGGGCAAGACCGACCAAATCCACCGCAACGACGGCAGCCGTGAATACGAGATCGGTCTCGCGGCGCCGCTGTGGTTGCCCGGCGAACGTGCATCGACCGCGGCCCTTGCCGATGCCGAAGTGCGCACGAGTACGAGCCGCACGCTTGCGGCACAACTGCGCACGGCCGCTGCGGTTCGGGCCGCGTACTGGGATTGGCAGCGCGCGCGGATCGATGTCCTGGTCGCACGCGAGCGGCTTGCCAGCGCCCGCGAACTCACCTCGGATGTATCGAAACGGGTTCGGGCCGGCGATCTCGCACGGGCCGACCAGCATCAGGCGGACGGAGCGCTCGCGACCGCAGAAGCGGCGCTCGCCGAAGCCAGCGGCGCGCTCGCGGGTGCGGAACAGCAGTTGCGCGCCCTGATAGGCATGGCACCTGCGCTTGCTGGCGAAGGGCTCGCCGTGGCCGAAGCAGAGCCCGTCCCTGCCACCCCCTCTGCACCAGAAGTGGGGCATCCTGCTGTCGCCGAACTACGCGATCGGGCGGAGCTTGCCCAACGCAGCATGAACCTCGCCGGGATTCAGGGCCGCGCCAATCCCGAGTTGCGTCTGGCGACGACGCGCGAGCGTGGCGCATCCGGCGAATCCTGGCAACAGACGGTGACGATCGGCGTACGCATTCCGTTCGGGTCCGATACCCGCAACCGCGCCCGCGTTGCCAGCGCCAGTGCCGAGGCGATCGAAGCCGAAACCCAGCTGAGGCTGGAACGCGAACGCCTGACGGCCGAAGTGGATACGGCGCGCGTCCGGGTCGAATCGGCGCGCACCCTGGTCGCCTCTGCCGAGCGGCGCGCGCAGTTGGCCCGCGAGTCGCGCGGCTTCTTCCAGAAGGCGTTCCGCCTCGGCGAAACCGATCTGCCGACCCGCCTGCGCATCGAACTCGAGGCCGCCGAAGCCGAGCGTCAGGTGGCGCGCACCCGCATCGAACTGGCCGCGGCCGTATCCGCGCTGCGGCAGGCCATGGGCCTTCTTCCCGAATGAACACCAGGAACCCGAACATGAAACCTTCCCCTACCCTGGCGGCGTGGAGTCTTGCCGCCGTCCTTGCGGGCTTCACGCCTCAGGCCTTGGCCGGCGAAGGCCACGACCACGGTGACGCCCCGGCGCCCATGGCCGGCCCGGCGCTACCGCGATTCACCGCCGTTTCGGAGCTCTTCGAGCTGGTCGGCGTGGTCGATGGCGAGAACATCACCCTCTATCTCGACCGCTTCGCCGACAACAGCCCGGTCAAGGACGCGACGCTGGAGCTGCAACTCGACGGCAAGGCGATTTCCGTCGAGCCACATGCCGACGGCGAGTTCGAAGCCACGCTGCAGGATGCACTCAAACCGGGCGTCGTGTCCGTGACCGCCACGGTCGTGGCCGGACAAGACACCGACCTCCTTGCCGGCGAGCTGGATCTGCATGAAGAGGCCACCGAGGTGCACGCCGAATCGGCCGGACCAGGCGTGAAACCCTACGCGGGATGGGTGGGCGCCGGCGTTCTCGTTCTTGGACTCGTCGGCTGGGCCGCGCTGCGCAAGGGAAACGCCCGCACCCGTTCGGCCGGAGGTGTCGCATGAAACCGGGAATTCTGTTGGTCATGCTGTGCCTTGTTACGGCAAGTGCATCGTGGAACGCATTCGCTGGCGACGGGCACGATCACGGCGACGAAGGCTCCGCGCCCGTCGGAGGCAACGGTCCGCGACGCTTGCCCGACGGCAGCGTATTCCTGCCCAAGCCGGCACAACGCCAGATCGGCGTGCGCACGCTGGTCACGGAAGCCGGCAACCTGCCGCGCACAGTGACGCTGGCTGGCAAAGTGGTGATGGACCCCAACGCGGGCGGAAAGGTGCAGGCGCTGGTCGCCGGCCGCCTCGAAGCCGGACCGCGCGGCTTGCCCGGGATCGGACAGGCGGTGAAGAAGGGCGAGGTGCTCGCGTACGTCGTGCCATCAGCGGGACAGATCGAGCGCTCGAACCAGATGGCCCAGCTCGCCGAATTGCGGGCTGCCAAAGTGCTCGCGGAAAAGCGCGTATCGCGGCTGAAGGAGCTCGCCGACACGGTGCCGCGCAAGGAGATCGAAGCGGCCGAGAGCGAACTCGCGAGTCTCGCGGCCCGCGCGACGGCGGTGGGTGCGGGGCTCAGCAATCGCGATGCGCTCGTGGCGCCCGTCGCGGGTGTGATCGCATCGAGCAACGCGGTCGCCGGGCAAGTCGTCGACGCGCGCGAACTGGTGTTCGAGATCGTCGATCCGAAACGGCTGCGCGTCGAGGCGCTGGCCTACGATGCCGACACCGCCATCGATGTCGCAGGCGCGAGCCTCGCGGTCGGCGAGCAACGCGTGAGACTCGACTTTCTCGGCGCGGCGCGCAGTCTGCGCGAGCAGGCGCTGCCGCTCGCTTTCGGTGCGGCGGGCGATTCCTTGGCGCGTTTCGCTGTCGGGCAACCGGTCGAGGTGTTCGTGCAAACGCGCAGCACACTGCAGGGCGTCAGCGTGCCCGCGGGATCGGTGCTGAAGAACCCGGCGAACCAGACCATCGTGTGGGTCAAGACCGCGCCGGAGCGCTTCGAGCCCCGCACCGTCACGACCGCGCCGCTCGACGGGGCGAATGTGGCGGTGACGTCGGGCCTCGCGGCCGGGGAGCGCGTCGCCACAAACGCGGCCACCCTGATCAACCAGATCCGCTGACGGGGAGCCCGACCGATGTTCAAGTGGCTACTCGACAATAGTCTCGGCAACCGGCTGCTGGTGATCATCGCCAGCCTGGTGCTGATGGCCTACGGCGCATTCACGCTCACACGCACGCCCGTGGACGTGTTCCCGGACCTCAACAAGCCGACGGTCACGATCATGACCGAATCCGGCGGCATGGCGGCGGAGGAAGTCGAACAACTCATCACCTTCCCGCTCGAAACGACGATGAACGGCCTGCCCGGCGTGGAGGCCGTGCGCTCCATCTCCAGCGCGGGGCTGTCCTTCGTTTATGTGACCTTCGACTGGAGCACGGAGATCTTCCGAGCCAGGCAGATGGTGTCGGAGCGCCTGTCCGCGATGGAGGAAGGACTGCCGGAGGACGTGATTCCACGCATGGGACCGATCAGCTCCGTGATGGGCGAAATCATGCAGATCGCGATCCCGATCGACACCGCGAAGATCTCGCCGATGCAGGTGCGCGAATACGCGGACTGGGTGCTGCGTCCGCGTCTCATGGCCATCCCCGGCATCGCGCAGGTCATCCCGATCGGCGGTGAAGTACGGCAGTTCCAGGTGCAGCCGGATACGCGACGCATGGCGGAACTCGGCATTGCGCTGGAACAGATGGAAGCGGCGATCCGCGGCTTCTCGTCGAACACCTCGGGCGGCTTTCTCGAGCTCACCGGCCGCGAATACCTGATCCGCAACCTCGGACGCACCTCGAATCTGGAGGATCTGAAGAATCTCGCGATTACCGCACGCGACGGTCAGCCGATCCTGATGCGCCAGATCGCGGCCGTGACCTTTGCCCCGGCGCTGCGACGTGGCGATGCGGGATTCGAGGGCAAACCGGCGGTCATCCTCGGCATCCAGAAGCAGCCGACCGCGGACACCATCCACCTCACCCGCTCGATCGAGGCCGCGCTCGACGAAATGAAGAAATCGTTGCCGACTGGCATGGATGCGCCGGTGGTGACTTTCCGTCAGGCGAGCTTCATCGAGGCGTCGATCGGCACGCTCCAGGGCAAGCTGATTGGCGCGTCCGTGTTCGTAGCGGCGATCCTGTTCTTCTTCCTTGGCACGCTGCGGCCGACGGTGATTGCGCTCACTGCGATCCCCGTGTCGATCTTCATGACGGCGCTGGTATTCAAGTATTTCGGCCTGTCGATCAACACCATGACCCTCGGGGGGTTGGCGATCGCGATCGGCGGCCTCGTTGATGATGCGGTGGTCGGCGTCGAGAACGTGCTGCGCCGGCTCAAGGAAGAGCGGGTCAAGCATCCCGATCACCGGCTCCACCCTATCGAACTCGTCGCGCACGCGACGATGGAAGTGCGCTCGGCCATCCTCTACGCGACGATCATCATCGTGCTGGTGTTCCTGCCGTTGTTCGCGTTGCCAGGTATGGAGGGGCGGCTTTTCGTGCCGCTCGGTATCGCGTTTATCGTCTCGACGCTGGCGTCGCTGGTCGTGTCGGTGACGGTGACCCCGGTCCTGTCCTTCTATCTGCTGCCGCGCATGAAGTCGCTTGAACACGGCGACACGCGCCTGCTAGCGTGGCTCAAAATGCGTTATCGCAGCACGCTGCAGGGGGTGCTCGATCGGCCCAAGGCGGCCGTGACTGCAGGAGCGATGGCCGTCCTGATTGCTGCGGTGGCCGTGCCGTTCTTCCCGACCACGTTTCTGCCGCCCTTCAACGAAGGCACCCTGCTGATTGGCATGCGGCTCAACCCAGGGGTCACGCTCGCCGAGTCGACCGCGCTCGCGCAACAGGCGGAGGTGCTCGTGAAACAGGTGCCCGAAGTCACGCACGTTGGTCGCCGCAGCGGACGTGCGGAACTCGATGAACATGCCGAAGGCGTGCACGTCAGCGAACTCGATGTCGGGCTCAAACCAGCATCTGAACTCACCCGCTCGATGGGTGAGATCGCTGCCGACATCCGCGCGCGGCTCGTGAACCTGCCCGCTGCGATCGCGATCGGTCAGCCGATCTCGCACCGCATCGACCACATGCTCTCGGGCGTGCGTTCGCAGATCGCGATCAAGATCTTCGGCGAGGATCTCGATACGCTGCGAGGCCAGGCTGATGCGCTGCGGGCGCGGCTCGCCGGCATTCCCGGTCTCGCCGATCTGGAAATCGAGAAGCAGGTGCTCGCACCGCAGATCAAGGTCCGCATCGACTATGCGGCGGCGGCACGTTACGGGGTGCCGGCACCGCAGATTCTCGCCGCGCTGCAGAACCTCGTCGAAGGCGAGAAAGTCACCCAGATCGTCGAAGGCGGACGGCGTTTCGCGCTGGTCGTGCGCCTGCCCGAGTCGGCGCGTTCGGTCGAGGGGCTCGCGCAGATTCTCATCGAAACGCCGACCGGGCATGTCCCGCTGTCGAAACTCGCGTCCATCGAGGATGGCGACGGGCCGAACCAGGTGAGCCGCGACGACGGCAAGCGCCGCATCGTGCTGTCGGCCAACGCGCAGCAGCGCCCGCTGTCGGAGATCGTCGAGGACATCCGCGCCGTGGTGGCCGACATGAAGCTGCCGGAGGGCTATTTCATTACGCTGGGCGGGCAGTTCCAGGCGCAGGAAGAAGCCTCGCGCCTCGTGGGACTGCTCTCGATCGTGTCGCTCGTGCTGATGTTTGTCGTGCTCTACAGCCGCTACAAGTCCGTACGGCTCTCGGTGCTGATCATGGCCAACATCCCGCTCGCGTTGGTTGGTGCGGTAATCGGCCTGTGGATCTCCGGCCAGCCGCTGTCGGTCGCAGCGCTCATCGGCTTCATCACGCTCGCCGGTATCTCGGTGCGTAACGGCATCCTGAAGGTCAGCCACTACATCAACCTGATGCGCATCGAAGGCGAAGGTTTCGATCACGCAATGATCCTGCGCGGCTCGCTGGAACGTCTCTCCCCGGTGCTGATGACCGCCCTGGTCACCGCCTTCGCGCTAGCCCCGCTGCTGTTCGAGGCCGAACGCCCGGGCACCGAGATCCTGCATCCGGTCGCCGTGGTGATCTTCTCCGGGCTCATCAGCTCGACGCTGCTCGATACCTTCCTCACCCCGGCGATGTTCTGGCTCTTCGGTCGCCGCGACGTCGAGCGCCTGCTCAACGACCGCAATGCCGAAGCGTTTTAACGCTGATGCGCCTACACAATCGAATCCTGAAAGGAGAAAACATGAAACTCTCGAAGCTCGTCGCCCTGGCTGCCCTGGTCGCCGTCGGTCCCGCTTTCGCGGCGGATAAGCACGACCATGCCCACGGACATGAATCCCTGCACGGTGGTGTGGTCGTCGAGGTCAAGGATATCGACCTCGAGCTCGTCGCCAAGCCTGACGTCATCCAGCTGCACCTGCGCGATCACGGTAAGCCGCTCGATGTGGCCAATGGCAGCGCGAAGCTCACGCTCCTGGCCGGCACCGAAAAGCAGGAAGTCGAACTGAAGCCTGCCGGCGACCGGCTGGAGTCCAAGGGGAGCTTCAAGGTGGGCGCCGGCACCAAGTTGGTGGCCGTCGTCACGCTGCCGGGCAAGCCCTCCACCACCGCGCGCTTCACGCTGAAGTGACGCCGTCCGGCTGCCTGCAGCACGTCGCTGCGGGTGGCCTTCCCATGTGATCAAAAAGGTGACCCAATGAAAGCTTTTGCTGCAGGAATGGTTGTCGTGGCCCTCGGTGGATTGGGCGGATGTGCGAGCCCCACCGTGCTCGAAGGGAAATACTCCGAGGCGGACGGGTGGCGTAAAGGAACCGTCGTCGAGATCGGCCCGGCGAAAAGTCTGAAGCGGCCCGCGTTTTATGACTGCAGGACCGAGGCGTCGGGCACGGAAGGCAACGATCAGTATGTGATGATCGCGCTGTTGAGCCATGGACACTCGCATGCGCGTGCCGCCAAGTTGCCCGCCGACTCGCAATTGCAGGTCGGCGACAAGGTTTACGTGAATTTCAAGGACTGCAGCGCGCCAATCCCGAAACGCAGCTCATGAACGTTCGACCGGTAGGCACTCTCTTGATGTACTTGCCGCGCGGGACGCGGGGGATCGTTGCGATTGATCAGCGGTCGGAGAAACCTTGGTTGGTCTGCTCAGGGCCCACACGATGAGTGACGACATCCATTACGAAGCTTGGGGCGATCGAGTCGACCCAGCACTGCTCGAAGCCGTTCGCGATGGCAACGTACCGGAAGTGCTGAGGTGGCTGGAGGACGGACTGCCGGCCAACTGGCAGGACACCGAGGGGTGCAGTCTGATCTTCCTCGCCGCCTATCACCGTCAGTGGGCTGTCATTGACAGCCTGTTGGCGCACGGCGCATCGGTCGACCTGCCCGATCGCATGGGATGGACTCCGCTCTTCTGGGCCGCCTTCAACAGCCATGCGGACATCGTCTCGTTCTTGATCGGGCGCGGTGCCAATCCCGACGCGCGGACTAACGACGGGGAGTGGCCCTTGTTCTGGGCGGTTTACAAAGGCCACACGGCCGTCGTCCGCTACCTCTTGCTCGGCGGCGCGAAGCGGAATCAACTCGATGTGGATGGTCATGACGAGCTCTGGCTCGCACGCACCTTGGCGCGACAAGAAATCGTCACCATCCTTGAAGGGCAGCGGACGCGGCACATGACTCACCCCCAGCCAGGGAATTCCGACGGGTTCGTTTAACCCCGCCCCACGGCTCCACTCGTACAAGTCGAAATAACTGCTTGGCAAACCGGAAGCCCACGTAAGCTTCAAACTGAAGTGATGTAGGCCCTTTTGCCGGAGTACGCGACACTGCCGCGCACTCCGGCGCTCTGATTTAGACCTGTCATATCCTCAAGGAATCATCATGTCAATTCATCGTTTCATCGTGGCACTGGCCATGACCTTCGGTGTTCCCCTCCATGCCACAGCCGATGGAGCCAAAAAGATCCAGGACAATTCGTTCCTGATCGAAGAGGCATACAACCAGGAAGCCGGCGTGGTACAGCACATTCAGAGCTTTATGTACCTCCGGCAGTCCAAGGAGTGGGCCTATACCTTCACGCAGGAATGGCCGATTCCCGACGAAACCCACCAGCTTTCATACACGATTCCAGTCCTGCGGGTCGCCGATCCAACTGCATCGACCGGCGTCGGCGACATCGCCCTCAACTATCGATATCAAGCGATCGGTAGGGAGGGCGTCGCCTTCGCGCCTCGCCTGTCGGTCATCGCGCCGTCCGGAGACTACCGAAAAGGGCATGGCACTGGCGCTATTGGCATTCAGGTGAACCTGCCCCTGAGCGTTGAGTTATCCGACTCAGTGGTCACCCATTGGAATCTCGGGGGAACCTACACGCCGAACTCCAGAGAGTCTGGCGGCGCCCGCGCTGATACCGTAGGGTCGAACTACGGTGCCAGCATCATTTACTTGGTGAGCGCGAACTTCAACCTGATGTTGGAGGCGGCCGGAACGAATTTCGAAGCAGTTCAGGCGGACGGCAGTAGACAACATGAGAAGACGATGTTCATCAACCCCGGCTTCCGCTATGCGACCAACTTCGATTCGGGTCTCCAGGTTGTGTCGGGAGTTTCCAGACCGATCGGTGTCGGCCCGTCTTCGGGAACGCAGGGTGTATTGCTCTATGTGTCGTTGGAGCACCCGTTCAAGTAAGGTCACGGCCCGATTGCCATCGAGAGAACACGCGTCGCCGTGCACGGAACCCCGAGTCTACAAGGGCCACACGTCGGTTGTCCGGCATCTTCTGGTCGGCGGTGCGAAGCGCAACCAGCTCGACGCGGACGGATATGACGAGCTCAGGCTCGCGCAGACGTTGGGGCGGCACGACGTCGTCACCATCCCTGAAGGGCAGCGCTCCAAACGTGACGTTTGACGCAATCGGCAGGTCGTCGACCGCCCATATCGTCATGCGCGAATGAGCTCAAGACACGCAGCCTGCCGACATTACGAATTCGTAATCGGGCTGTCTGCAATTCGACAGGGAAAGTCTTCTACAGTGAGTCCAGTACGCGGTTTCACAGATGCCATGATTGCGTACCCCCAAGATGGCTGAAGCAGATTCATCCTGCCCGACATTCCCTCTGCCGTTTCTGGAGGTCATCCCATGAAGACAATTATGGTTGCTACCGCTATTGTGGCCCTTGTAGCGCTGAGCGGATGTGCGAGCCCCACCGTGCTCGAAGGGAAATACTCCGAGGCGGACGGGTGGCGCAAAGGAACCGTTGTCGAGATCGGACCCGCGAAAAGTCTGAAGCGGCCCGCGTTTTATGACTGCAGGACCGTGGCGTCGGGCACGGAAGGCAGCGATCAGTATGTGATGATCGCGCTTTTGAGCCATGGACACTCGCATGCGCGCGCCGCCAAGTTGCCCGCCGACTCGCAATTACAGGTCGGCGACAAGGTCTACGTGAATTTCAAGGACTGCAGCGCACCAATCCCGAGACGCAGCTCATCACCCTCGGACTAGCAACAGTTCAATTGATGTGCGTATCGCGCGGGACGCCGGGGATTGTGGCGAAGGATCAACGCCCGCAGAGTCCGGGTTCGCCTCGTCAGGACCAAGACGATGCATTACGACATCCAGCACAAAGCCAGGCGCGATCGAGCGGCCCCGAAGCAGCTCGACGCGGTTCGCCAGGGCAAGGTCCCGGAAGTGCTGAGATGGCTGGAGGACGGACTGCCCGTCGCTTCGCAAAATACCGAGGGGGCACCTGATCTTCCTGGCGGCATATCACCGTCAGTGGGCCGTTATTGACAACCTGTTGGCGCGCGGTGCATCGGTCGACCTGCCCGATAGCCGGGGATGGACGCCACTCTTCTGGGCCGCTTTCAACGGCCATGCGGACATCGTTTCATTCCTGATCGGCCGCGCCAACCACGACGTGCGGAACTCGGACGGGGAGTGGCCTCTGTTCTGGGCCGCCTACAAGGGCCACACGTCGGTTGTCCGGCATCTTCGGATCGGCGGTGCGAAGCGCAACCAACTCGACGCGGACGGACATGACGAGCTCAGGCTCGCGCAGATGTTGGGCGGCACGACGTCGTCACCATCATCGAAGGACGGCGCGCCCAACGTACGAAGCATCCTCCTCCCTGAAACTCCGACGGTGCACTTTGATCCAGTAGCTACGCAGACGTCACGCAAGACGCATGGTTGCCGCAACTTGGTAGGCTGATCGAGCTAAAACCAAGACAGACACCGTCCGGCACGCCTTCCGGCGACGTATTGATCTACGAGTTCGCCCTGCGGATCGTCGGAAGAACGCCGGCGATGCAAGAACAACACCGGCTCGGGGCCGGTGTCAGGTGAACACTTGTAATGGGAGCGTCAGCGACCGCCGCGATTTGGATGCAAGGCCCTTTCAAGACGCCAGATTTCATCGCCCTTCATCATGATCTTCTGGCCATCCTTAGTCTCCATCACGTGCCCCTCCGCCATCCTTTCAACCCGGCCGAATTTGTTCTCCATGGCCATCTTGCCATCCTTGAAAACATAAACCGTCGATCCATCCTTCATTACATACGATTTTTCGACGTTACTCTCGTCAACTGCAAGGGCCGACGTCGCGACCAAGACAGAGGCTGCTGCGACAATGAGTTTTTTGAGCATGATTTACTCCTTTAAATTCGCAACCTGTGGCTGACAGTTTAGCGGGAGATCAACAGGCATATTCTCCGCATTAGTCACGCTCCGCGTGCTTCATGCCAGCCATAAGTTCACAGTTCAGATTTTCCAACAAAACTTGGCACGGACGTATCAACCTCCCCTCGGCGCAGACTGAGAAAACCTAGTATCAGCAACCGCACCACAAGAAGTCGGGCACTCCCAACAATTCAAGGGAGAGTCAACTACCTCCACGATCACGATGCAACTCGCGCTCGAGACGCCAGATTTCATTGCCCTTCATCATGATCCTCTGACCGTCCGTTGTTTCCATCGTGTGTCCTTCCTTCATGGTAACAAGGCGCCCCAATTTGTCCTCCATGGCCATCTTTCCATCCTTGAATACATAAACCGTTGATCCATCCTTCAACGGATACGACTTCGTCACGTTCCCCTCATCTACGGCCAACGCAGACGCGGTAACGAGGAACGATGCAGCAACAATTGCGAGCTTACTAAGCATAACAAACTCCTCGTAGAGGATATGTGAATCAAGAATGTTGGGGCTGTGCGCGCCGTACTTGACACCTTTGTTCTGCACAACGCCGTTGTTTACGCCCCACTCCCGATGCCCTGCCCTCACTGACCTCCTCGGTACATCGGATTCTCGTCAACATATACGGTTACCTGCTCCGTGCCAGGGATGATTTCCGACAGCGGAAAACTAGAGGTTCCCAAGGTATCGAAGGTCCACGTAACAGTTTTTTCTCCGACGCGTATTGCAATCGTTTCCATTCTCACAACGTTGATATGGCGGGTCTGATTGTCAATGGTTATGCTCCGCTCCGCCGTCGCCAGCGATGCGTATCCATAGCGGGCAGCCTGGCGTGCATGAGCGGCGCTTGCGGCAACCCGGATTAAAGCTCCAACTTGCGTTTCGCTCGGCGCGGAATACTGCTCACCAGCAAGTGCGCTCGCTGTTCCAAACAGCAGTATTGATGCATAAGCTACGCTAGATTTAGTAATTTGCATCCTTCACTCTCCCGCAGTATTTGGCTCTATCGCTCGACTTCGCTACACCACGAGTAGATATTAGTCTGGAGCGCCTTACGGCAGAATGACTTTCCGATTACTTCCTACTCATCCTCCTGCAACCTTGCGGAAAGCAACAACGTTGTTTAAGCAGGGATTACGCACCACCGACAGCAGATCGGCCTGCTCCGCCGTTACAGCGCGCAGGCCGATCAATCGTCGCCACGCGACGGTCGCAAACAATTCAGTTTGTCTGATGCTCGCGATGCAGCTCGTTCTCTAGACGCCAGATTTCGTTACCCTTCATCATTATTTTTTTTCCATCCTTTGTTTCCATCGCATGGCCTTCCTTCATCGTAACAACTTGCCCAACTTTGTTCTCCATCGCCATCTTGCCGTCCTTAAAGACGTAGACGGTGGAGCCATCTTTCAACTCATAGGCTTTCTCGACATTTCCTCGGTCCACTGCGAATGCCGAGGTGGCGATGATCACGGATGCGGCTGCGGCGATTGCTTTCGTAAGCATGATTGACTCCTGACAGTTAAGTGGTAGAACTTAAAAACTAACCTTTACTGCACGACGCCTTTTGGTTGTAAAACCGGTGTGCTATCTGCAAGAAGCACACTTGATCAACGCCCCCGATACATTGGGCTCTCATCCACGTACACAGTCACGCCGTCTACTCCAGGCAAAATATTCGACAAGGAGAAATTTCTCCGTGGATATGCATCGAATGTCCAATTAACCACTTTTCCTCCGAAACGGATCGAAACAGTCTCTAGCTGGACGACATTGATGTGCCGGGTGTTCTTATCTACGACTAAGATGCGCTCAGGAACTCCGGTTGATTCATACCCATAAGGGGCCTTCTGTCTCTCTGTGGGTTCGCTCGCTGATCCTCGAACGCCCTCGACCCAGTGCGAAGTGCCAGCTTCTGAATAGTCAGTGTGTGCAATTGCCGACGAGGCCGTTGTGAACAGCAGCGCCGAGATAGCAGTGGCACGGCAGATATTGCGGTTCATAATCATTCCCCAGGACCAATCAAGATGCTCCTTATCGAGCGACCGTAACCTGATTGTAGCAGCGAGCATCTGACATTGGCATGACTTAACAATTACATTCCTGTCATCGCTGTGTCATTTTGTAAAACCACTGTGAGCACGTATATAATTTATCCATGCACGCTCTGACAACGCAACAAATCCTTAGCCAAGAACATTCGCGCGCCGGAGAACTAAAAGTGCAAAATTCTGTCCTGACCGAGAATCGTTAAGTAGAGCACTTCTCGGAGTAGACGGGCAGCTCATCTTTCGAACGGATCCCAGATTTACGGAATCCACTTTGGATTTCCAGTCATGCTCATATGCGAACTGCTCGCTGCCCATTTCATGACACCTCCGGCGATTTCGTTGTGCGTCCGACAAGGATGGATTGGCAAGCTGGACGATCACGTTCGCCAATGAAATTTGGCTGGCGCTGCCATCCGCGATCACCGATTGGAGCTCGTCGATGATGTTCTTCCTGACCATGATGCCCCTTGCAAACTAGCCGATGACAAGTCACGACATGAGCTGCCAGTATTAATAACGAATGCGTACAGGCTATGATACGAAAAGGAATGTGACGTCGCTTGCGGCAACATTCAGTTGCCACTACACGGGCAAATGAATGATTCTGTGATTGCCCCGCGTTTGCACCGCCCCGGAGTTGTTGTCACGGGGCGTCTTCGCATTCAACTTGCTACGGGGAATTCGTTGCTGGAGATAGGAAAAATGGAGTCGCGGAAGCAATATGCAACATGGCTAGAGCTTGCTGTTGCACCTGAATGGATGCGAGGTTCATGCAAAATCAAGGTGCACGAGGTTGGCGGAAGAGGACGGCCTTGCTTTGCTATTTCAATGAACAACCGGTGGTTGTGCGCAGCCAGCGGATGCCTGACAGTATTCTTCGGCCTCGGTTCGGCGCTGCATTTCCTGAAGCTTTGGCGCATCGAAAAATTTGAACCTGGCGAGGCTCACATTGGCAGTGTCGAATGTAGTGACTCCCGCCACTGTCTCAGCATCGGGGGCGTTGGCAGCCTAAGGCGTTGCAGGGCCAACCCGAGTAAGTAACGCTCAAGGACCGGCTTCCGCTTCTTGTCTGGCAGGTTGATGCCGTTGTCGGGAGGGAGCGTCCATCTCATTGCTTACGCAGAGCCCACTCTGCTGGCGTCGAAGATGCGTTGATTTCGATACAGGTGCAGCGACGGGCATGGACTGCGCCGGCAGATTGACTGAAGGCGTCTGCCTTTCCCTCGCCTTGTAGACATCCCTCACTCGAGGGATGTCGGCTATATATGATTCTTCTTAGAGTCTTACCCTGTCTTCACGATCGCGTAGGATTGAAACCTTTCGATGGAAGCTCTTTATTTCGCCGTCCTCTTCTGAAACCTCGCCGACCCCGACGCCTCCCGTCTGGGAAGCGCGGTTTTCGGCAGTGATTGATTTCTAAAGCGGGCGCGCAGTAAGTCCTGCGAAGTGATTACAGGTGCTTATGGAACTTACTGTGATCGTGGAGAACTTTCTTCGCGTGTTGCGGCGTCGCTTCAGCACTCTTCTGTGCGGGAACAGCGAGCTTCTCTTGCATATGGTTATGGGGGCTGACGCGGCCTTCGGTCTTCTCGTTCTGCGCCGCCACAGGTGCAGTCGTTGAGGCAGCGTTCCCCGCGGGCGCCAGGATTGCAAACGCGGATAACAGAGCCGTGATAAGAATCAGCTTCGTTGTCATGGCACGATCTCCCACAAAAAACACTATCGAAGTGCGCTACTGTCGCCTTGATCTGCGCACACCCTACCGGTAGTGTGCTCCACATAGGCTGTCGAGAGCATGACGCGGATATTACACATTCGTAACTGGATCAAATCGCACTTTAGGACTTCTAGGGTGATTTAGTGGGTTCAGACACGCATTTCATGTCCACCATCTGACGCAGTACGGCCTCCTCGGCGAGTAGTGCATTCACCGCAACAGGGTCGAATTGGCTGCCGGACATGTGGAGTATCTCCGCCTTCGCCGCATCAAATGTGAGCCCCTGACGGTACGGCCGGTCTGACGTCATGGCATCAAGGGTGTCGACAACGGCAAATAGCCTCGCACCGAAGGGAATATCCTCACCCCGCAGGCCACGCGGATACCCGCCGCCATCGAACCTTTCTTCATGACTGCGCACGATATCGGCCGCCTCTTCCATGCCGGCCAGTCGGCCAACTAACCGATGGCCATCATCCGGATGCCGACGCATGATGGTCCATTCGCCTTCCGTGAGCGGCCCTACCTTCAATAAAACACCATCCGGCACTCCGATTTTGCCCAAGTCATGCAGAAGAGCACCCCAGTATATCTGGGCCAATCGCTGTTCATCGTTAGGAAAAATGCGCTTAGCCAGGACAACCGTGTGGCACGCAACACGCCGGGAATGCAAGCCAGTCTCATGCTCACGCAGATCAAGAGCATCTGCGAGCGCTTCTGCAAACGCAGCGTTCAGTTCACCACAGCGTGAGCACCCGCGGGACAACTCTTCGAGAAAACAGCGCTCACAAGTCTGCTGGCTTGATTTCCACGGCGTACGAGAAACGACACGGGTACCGCAGCAATGACACGTCCCTGCAAAGGTAGGTCGAAGCTCCAATGTGTGCCTCCCATGTAACGACGCCCCCATCACTCGGTTGCATCGGGCGGTTGCCGCCCCAGGACTGGGATGAATGCCGGCGTGCGTTCCCGGTACTGCACGTAGGCTTCGCCAAATTCAACGAGTACGTCACGTTCTTCTTGGTGCGCCAGGCGCGCGTACACGATAAGCAACACGGGAAATAGCGCCAACGTGATCAATGTGGGCCACTGCAACAGGAATCCAAACATCACGAGGACGAAGGCAACATACTGAGGATGCCGAATTCTTGCATAGGGACCGGTGTCCGCCACGCGATGCTCACGCTGTGCGCGATAGAGCACCGGCCAAGCTTTTGAAAGCAACCAGAAACCGCCGACGATGAACGCCGTGCTAAGGAGATGAAACGGGCCAAAATGCGGGTTAGATCGCCAACCGAACATGACTTCGAGCAGGTGGCCCGAATCATGAGCGAGGAAATCAACACCCGGAAAGCGCGAGGATAGCCAACCGGACAGCACGTAGATTGTGAGCGGAAACCCGTACATCTCCGTGAACAAGGCGACGATGAAGGCGGAGTAAGCGCCGAGCGAACGCCAATCGCGCGTACTGCGGGGCCTTGCGAAGCTGAACGCAAACGCGATGAAAAAGATTGAGTTGATGATGACCAGCGACCATAGGCCGTAGGAAGGGGTGTCGGTCATTTCTCATCTCCTTCCGTTTTATTCTGTGTGTCCCCCCGATTGTGCCCACCATGCCCACCGTGTCCGCCGTGCATGAAGATGTGCATCAACGGACAGGCCAACAGGAAAAGCCACGGCAAGATGCCGAGGAGATGAGCGCGGTGTTCAGTGAAGAGAAAAAACGCGGCCAGCGCGAGAAAGCCGAAGAATACCCATTTCACCCGTGAGTCAGCCCCCCCGCGTCTGTGGACCGGCTGTTCCCTATCATGTTGCTCTGACATGTCATAGCTCTCGGTTAGCGTCGGCGGTATTCGAAAAGTGCTTCGATCGGCTGTGCTATCCCGGGCCGTCGAACCTCGATGGCGATTCGGTATGGTCCATCACCGGACAGGATGAAGTAAGCGCCGAAGCTCAGCGCGTCGTCGATGTGCATGGGCTCAAGCCGCTTGTGCGTACCCGCCATGCCTAGTTCAGCGACGCTTGCCCGCACGTCGGCCTCGGTGATGCGTTGCCCAGCCGTATCGATGAGCGCGACGACCAGATGGTATGCATCCTTCTTGCTTGGAACTCCGCCATGCATGGCGCGTTCTTCATGAGGTGCCGGATGCTTGCCTGCCACCTGTGCCGGCATGAGCCCGTAATAGACTTCGATCCCTTGCACCGTCATGTGTTGCCCCAATTCGACCGCATGGGCGAACGCCGACGTGACCAGCATGACGAGCGCAGCCATCCAGCACCGAATCAATAGTGGGTACTCTTTTTTCATGATCCTTCTCCTTGCGTTGAGCCTGAACGTGCCACCCAGAAAGCCAGCAACTGCATCCAACGCCCCTGCATTTGGACAGAGCCGAACCCGTTTCGCTGCAGAAAAGCGGGAATCTCGCCGCGCAGGTTTCCGGCGGTCATTGGCATGGCCAACAAGGGCCAGAGCAGCCACCACCACAGCGGGTTCGCCGGCCGGTCGAGGTCGGCAATGACAAGACGTCCCGAGGGCTTCAGGACGCGGCGCACGCTCTTGAGCCCGGCTTCCTTCGCTTCCGGCGGCAGGTGATGCAACATCGCGCTCGCCAGCACCACGTCGAAGGTGGCGTCGGGAAATGGCAGCGTTTCGATGGCCGCAAGCTGGAAGCTCGCACGACTACCTGCGCGGGCGGCATTCTCACGGGCGACGACGATCATGGCCGGTGCCGCGTCAATGCCGATTGCCTCGCCCGACGCCCCGATCGCTTCTGCGGCGAGCCGGGTCAGAACGCCCGTGCCGCAGCCGACTTCCAGCACGTGCTCGCCTGCCTGTAGTGCGGCATGGCGCAGCGTCTCCATCCGAAAGGCCTTGCCGAGGCCGAGTTTGGGGAAGTACCAGTCGTAGATCGGTGCGGCCCAGCCCATAGTCATTCCCGCCGTGCGGGGGGGCGGGCCAAGGGGAAAGGCGCCTGACTGGCGCAACTGCAGGCCGCCCCAAACCAGCACTCCCGGACAGGCGAGCAGAACGGCAACAAGCGTCGCACTCGGCCACGTGAGTCCCCACAGCGACAAGACGACTGCTGCCACACCGATCGCCAAGGCAGGACAGATCCACATCCAGTTGTCGATTGATCGTCGGCTCATGGCAATCTCCGATAGCGAGGACAGCGCTGCTTTGGCTAGGGCGAGAATACTTTTTAGGGGACGAGCACGTCTCGGGATGTTGACCGCGTTATATGCGAGGACATCGTTTCCCTACCCCCTGTTAAGCGTTCTATGCCAACGCGTCAGAGTGTTGTGGTGCGAAGTCTTAGTGCATTCCCGACCACGGAGGCCGAACTGAGACTCATCGCCAGCGCCGCGATGAGCGGCGACAACAGGAGACCCAGGAACGGGTATAGCACGCCAGCCGCGATGGGCACGCCGAGCGCGTTATACAGGAACGCGAACGTGAGGTTCTGGTGCATGTTGCGCACCGTTGCTACGGACAGCGCGCGCGCGGTGGCGATGCCGCGCAGGTCGCCCTTGACGAGCGTAAGGTGCGCGCTGTTCATCGCGACGTCGGTGCCGGTGCCCATCGCGATGCCGACATTCGCGCGCGCGAGCGCGGGCGCATCGTTGATGCCGTCGCCCGCCATCGCGACGATGCGGCCTTCGGCCTGCAGCTTCGCGACGAGGTCGTCCTTGTCCTTCGGCTTGACCTCGCCGTGCAACTCGTCGATGCCTAGCTGTCGGCCGATCGCGCGCGCGGTCGTGAGGCCGTCGCCGGTCGCCATGATGATGCGCAGGCCGGTCGCGCGCAGCCCTTCGAGCGCTTCGGCCGTCGACGCCTTGATTGGGTCGGAGACGGCGAGCAGTCCGGCGATCCTGCCCGCGACCGCGAGGAACATCACGCTTGCGCCTTCCTGCCGCAACGCCTCGGCCCGTGCCTCGAGCGGCCGCCAGTCAACGCCTTCGTCTTTCATCAGCGCGGTATTGCCGAGCGCGACGGGCTGTCCGCCGACCGTGCCGCGCACGCCGATGCCGGACGAGGATTCAAAGGTGCCTGCGGTGCTAAGGCCGAGGGCGCGCTTTTTCGCCTCGGCGACGATTGCATGCGCGAGCGGGTGTTCGCTGCCCTGGTCGAGGCTCGCGGCGACGCGCAGGACTTCGGCCTCGGTCCAGCCAGGCGCCGCGGCGACGCCATGGAACGCGGGTTTGCCTTCGGTCAGAGTGCCGGTCTTGTCGACGATCAGCGTATCGACCTGGCGCATCGATTCGATCGCGGCGGCATCGCGGAACAGCACGCCGTGCGTCGCGGCCTTGCCGGTCGCGACCATCACCGACATTGGTGTCGCGAGCCCGAGCGCGCACGGGCAGGCGATGATCAGCACGGCGACCGCGTTGATGAGCCCGTACGCCCAACTCGGCTGCGGCCCGAAGAGGCCCCAGACGAACAGCGTCAGCAGCGCGATCGCGACGACGCCGACGACGAACCAGCCCGCGACGCGGTCGGCCATCCGCTGCATCGGCGCGCGCGAGCGCTGCGCCTGGGCGACCATCTGCACGATCTGCGACAGCACGGTCTGCGAGCCGATCTTCTCCGCGACCATGACGAGCGCGCCGCTGGCGTTGAGCGTCGCGCCGATCAGCTTGTCACCGGGCCGCTTCGTCACCGGGATCGGTTCGCCGGTCAGCATCGACTCGTCGACCGCGCTCGCCCCTTCCTCGACAGCACCGTCGACCGGCACCTTCTCGCCTGGACGCACGCGCAAGCGGTCGCCCGGATGGACGTGGGTCAGGGGGATGTCCTCCTCGCTGCCGTCTTCGCGGATCCGGCGCGCCGTCTTCGGCGCGAGCCCGAGCAGCGCCTTAATCGCCGCGCCGGTCTCCGAACGGGCCTTAAGTTCGAGGACCTGGCCGAGTAGCGTCAGCGAGATGATCACCGCAGCAGCTTCGAAATACACCGCGACGTGTTCTCCGATCCGGAACGACGGCGGAAACACGTCGGGTGCGACGGTTGCGATCACGCTATAGACGTAAGCGGCGCCGGTTCCGAGGCCGATCAGGGTCCACATGTTCGGGCTGCGGTTGCGGATCGACTGCACGCCACGAACGAAGAACGGCCAGCCGGACCAAAGCACGACCGGCGTCGCGAGCGCCATTTCGACCCACGGCCGCGCCGGTCCGAGCAGCGGATCGAACATGCCGCCCGACATCGCGATCGCAGTCACGATGACTGTCAGCGGCAGCGTCCACCAGAAGCGGTGGCGAAATTCCGTCAGCTCCGGATTGTCGCCCTCGTCTTCGCCGGGAAGCACCGGTTCGAGCGTCATACCGCATTTCGGGCATGTGCCAGGGCCCATCTGGCGGATTTCGGGGTGCATCGGGCAGGTGTATTCAGTGTCTGCCGCGACGTCCGGCGTCGCTCTAACGTGCAATGCCGGTGCCGGTTTCAGATAACGCTCCGGCTCCACCTTGAATTTGTCGTGACACTTTGCGCTGCAGAAGTGATAGACGTGACCATTGTGGCTCGCATGATGTGGAGAATCCGGTTTGACGGTCATGCCGCACACTGGATCCTTGGTCGCTACGTCATCGCGCGGATTATCGGAATCGTAATGATCGTGCAAGGCCAAGGCTTTTGGGGGGGGATGATCGTGTCGCAAGGCGGCATTCTCCCTGGTGGGGCACGGCGCGTCCGACGCGGTGGGCGCGCACAGCGCGTAGCCGGCCATGCATCGCAATGTTGATCGATCAGACTCCAGACTGTTCTGAACGAACGCAACCGGTTTGGTACAGCGAGTGACGTCTTGACTGCACTGCAGTCCACCACGACGAACCATCGAGCCGGCTACAAACTCCCTGTCGGATCATTGCCATCGCCCCTGGATCCGATGGAGTTGTAGCTTACCCCGCCCATGCTGTCCCGCGCATGACGCTTCAATTACAACTCTGTAATCCTGCAACCATACAGCGCGGAGAAGCCGCGCTTTGGTTCGCGAACGACGAGGCCTTCAGACGCTAATGCACCGTTGCGCGTGGATCAGTGTCGCAAATTACAATTAGATAACTGCGATGTAATGCTGTCTTCATTGCCGCGTTAAGATCCGACTCCTACAATTTGAGCCGTTGCATGACTGTTTCCCGCGTTGGCCGAAGCGCGGTGCGGCAAGCCTAAAAATCGCTTGCCATATGAATGTCGATTTCCCGAGTGGATTATCCAGATTCTACCGCCCGCCACCCGCCGGCGAGGACGAGCAAAGGGTCAATTGCAGCGAGCAACTCCAAGACCTGCGCTGGCGTGAGAAGAAATCCGCATCCGCCGAAACGCGCTTCGCAAACTTCGTGACTGGCTGTGGTGCGTCGGAAAAAAGTACCGATAAGAGGTGTTCGATGGAATCAAAATCGTCAGTGACCCACGGTCACCTTTGCGTCTGCCGTCTGCTCGCCGCTGCCGTCGGCTTACCCCCCGGCGCGGTGAACTACCGCTTCTGCTCCCGCGTGCTTCAGAAGCGCTGGATCGTCGATTGCGACCATGGCATGTGCAACAAGCCCGCGACGCACGACACCAGCGGAAAATGGCACGACGTTGGGCCGATCGACCCCGCAATCAAGGCAGTCCTCGTTCACGAGGAGTAGCGGGCGCCTCACTGCCATTTGAGAGATAACGCATGGCCGCATGTGCATCACTCCATCGCATGTGCATACGGCGTGGAGGGGAAATCGCGGCACATTGGTCTTCGCGTCCTGGTCTTTGATTGCGGCGGTGTTCTACCCGCCTTTGTCGTGCTTACGACTGCTTCTATATGCTAGTTGTAATTCAGCCATTCCAACCGTACATGCCGCGGACATTTTCGCAAGCTTGTGTAATTGATGGCGCGGAGCTGACGGAAACGTAACCTTGTCGTCACTCCACCGTCAGCTCGACCGTTTCATGATGTAGTCACATAGAAGAGTCCGTTCAGGACGGCCTTTGCCCACGCGCAAGAACGACAGCTTCGCTTGGCAGGTGGGCATGTTTCGCGAACAGCCAACCGTAGAGTGGTTCGCTGCGTAGTGCACGGGAGATGAGACGATGCGATCAGAGCACGACACTGACACGCCCCCCGACCCACAGCGCCGCCGCTTACTGGTCGCCACTTCGGCAGCGGGAGGTGCCGCGGTGGCGGCGGGTGCGGTTCCATTCATCGTCAGTCTGACGCCGAGCGACCGAGCGCGGGCCCTCGGCGCGCCCGTGGAAGCGAACATCGCGAAACTTGGCGACGGCGAGATGACCACCGTCGAATGGCGCGGCCAGCCGATATGGATTTTGCGGCGCACGCCCGACATGATCGAAGGGCTCGAACGTATCTATGAGTTATTGCTCGACCCCGCCTCGCAGCGGCTGCAACAGCCACCCTATTGCCAGAACGCGACGCGCTCGATCAAGCCCGACGTTTTCGTCGCCATCGGCCTTTGTACGCACCTGGGCTGCGTTCCAACCTTCCGCCCGGAATTATCGCCGCGAGACCTCGGTCAGCCCTGGCCCGGCGGGTATTACTGTCCTTGCCACGGCTCCAAGTTCGATCTCGCGGGCCGGGTCTTCAAGCATGTGCCGGCCCCATCGAACTTGGTCATCCCGAAGCACAAGTACCTGTCCGATACGCGATTGCTGATCGGCCAAGACGATTCGGGCGCATGACCGCAGACACACATGGGATCGATGGGCGCGCTCGCCCATCCTTGGCACGGGAGGCAGGGCATCAACACGGGCGATCGCACCGAGGGGGTGTCGTAATCGAATCCGCTGGCCCGAGCAATACCGCTCACTACTCGCAAGAAAAAGAGGGGGAATCGTGAACAAGTCAAGAACCGCAAGCCTTATTCAGGCCATGATGCAGGCGGCAGCCGCGGCGCTGTTGTTCCTGCTGTTGAGCGCCCCGGCACAGGCGGTGCCGAGCTTCGGGCGCCAGACTGGACAGCCATGCGCGTCGTGCCATACTGTCTTCCCCGAGCTTACGGCGTTCGGTCGGCAGTTCAAGCTGCGCGGCTACAGCCTGGGTAACCAGCTCGACGACAACAATTTCCCGTTCAACCTGCCGCTGTCGGGCTCGCTGATTGGCTCGCACAGCTCGATCCGCGACTCCCGCGCGTCCGATCCGTCGGAGGACTTCCCACGCGCCGGCGAGACGATCCTGCAGACGGCGGCGGTCTACTACGCCGGCAAGATCACCGACTCGACCGGAGCCTTCGTCCAGTACGGCTACGACGGTATCGAGCGGCGCTGGGCGATCGAGATGGCCGATATCCGCTATGCGAGCAGCACAATGCTGAGGAACAAGGAGCTGCTCTTCGGCGTGACGCTCAACAACTCACCCGGCGTACAGGACGTCTGGAACAGCGCCCCGATGTGGTCTTTCCCTCATCTCGAGGACGCCGGAATCATGCCGGAGGTCGCACCGGCGCTCGACATGGCCCTCGCCGGCCAAGCGGCCGGGCTGGGGCTGTATGGCTTCTGGGACAACATCCTGTACGGCGAAATTGGCGTCTATCGCACGGCCAGGAAGGGGGTGCTGCGTCCATTCAGCGCGGGCGTGCCGACCGAAACGGTGGTCGACGGCCATGCCCCATACTGGCATCTGATGTTCAACCGTGAAATGGGCAATCAGAGCTTTGCCGCCGGCATCAAGGGAATCATTGTGAACATCTTCCCTGATGAAGATGAGCCAAGCGGCCCGACCGATCGCTTTCGCGACGTGGCCCTGGAAGCCCAGTACCAGTATATTGGCGCCGTTCACACGTTCACCGCCGACGCCACGTGGATGCGCGAGACGCGCGATTGGGACGCAAGCTTCCCGATGGGCATGGCCTCCAACGCATCCGACAAGCTGCGGACCTTCAAGGCCAATGTTCATTACTACTGGCAGCGCCGCGTCGGTCTCGGCGTGGGCTACTTCGACACGCAGGGCGACCGCGACATGCTGAAGTACGGCATGGCCGACGGCCCGAGCGCCATGGGCAGCGCGAGCGGCAGTCCTGACAACCGCGGCTGGATCGCGGAACTCAACTACCTGCCGCTCAAGGACACACAGAACCTGAAGCTCGGGCTGCGATACACCGCGTACTCGCGCTTCAACGGTGCCCGCAACAACTACAACGGCTTCGGCCGCGACGCATCGGACAACAACCTGCTCTTCGGCTACGTCTGGTTCATTTTCTGATTGAGACAAGGTGGGGGGGCGATGAAGCATTTCGACCAACTTGCGCAGCCCCCTACTCGAATTGCCGCCGGATGCGCCAGACGCCGACGCAGAATACCGCCCCGCCCAGAAGCAGGGTCCGAGGCACGGTGGCGATGAAGTGCTCCAGTCGCGACGACGTGAAGCCGGACAACGCCGTCAGCGCAAAGAACAGCGTCAGGCTACCCTTGATCAGCACGTGAAAGACGGGCCCGAGGACGGCGAAGACGCTCATCATCGACCCGGCCAGAACGACGAGCGTCATCGCGAGCACCTTGGGCACCAGGATCTGCAGCGGCGTGAGCGGCGAAACCAGCAGCAGCTGCTCGATGGTCCCGCGTTCCTTCTCGCGCGCAACCGTCCCGCACGACAGCAGAAGCATCGCCATCATCAGCAGTTCGGCGATGGGAAAAACCAGAGTTTTGATTCGGGTTGAACCAGGCACACTGCTCCTCACGAATGACCGGCAGCGTCTCAAGGGTCCCCGCGCCCAGACAAGCGAGCGCGAGTGCCGTTCCGAACTGGCCTGTTATATGCACTGCATAGGCCGCAGAAAGCAGGACGAGCGACGAATTGGTGGTATCCGCAGTATCCGCCTATGGATGTACGGCGGCCGGCTTGCCGCGCAGCAGCGACTTCTCGAAGTCGGTTGGAACGTCCATCGTGATCATCATATCGCCGCAGTCTAGGAGCCGGATGCCAGTTCCGAGTTTTCCGTCCGTGCCGTGCAGCAGGTAATAAGGCGCGGTGAACCGGCTCAACAACTCGCGCGAGGCCGCGCTCTTGTCGCCCTCGAGCACATACATGATCGCGTTCCGGAGTTCGAATCCGACACCCCCACCACCCATGCACTTCGGCTACGTGAGGTGGAAGTCGACAAGCCCGACTGAATTCGCTGCGCAGGCCCACGTGGCCACCACGCCGGGGCTCGGTCGGAAAACGGTTGCGCTGCAAGCATAGGTGACTGTGACGCGGCACGTTTTCTAGTCGCGCCTCACTTTCGAGATGCCGCGCCTTAAACGTGATCGCGTCTCACGCCCTCACTTACTGCTTCGACAGGCTGTTAATGATGCCCTTTTGGATTTCTACTCCAGTTGACCACCAAGCGGACCACAGAGACATGCCGATTCCGCTGCTCTCCGCAATGTATTTCGACAGGCCGTTGTCAAGGAATAATTCACGACCGGCTTCCGCGAGAGCAAGCGCACCATTCGTGGCATCCGTGCTCAAGTCAGCGAATCCCTTGCAGCATTTCAAACCAAGATCACAACAGGAGCGCGACAGATCGAGCTGTGCCTGGTAGGTTTCCCGCAAGTGATTCGTATGCGCTTGCAAATCCTTGTCGTTCACTTTGTCCTCCTATCGCTATTTAACGTCATGAAGACTCAACGCGCCGCCGTCCTCAACCTGATCGTCTAGGCAGTCACAGGCAAAGTGAGGGCCAAGTGCAGTGTGACGCTTCAGTGTTCGAGTGTTCGGGGTGCGTTGCACTCGTCAACTGCCCCCTCTGGGTAATGACGTCCCGTGCAAATTGATTGGGGGCACACCCTACTTCATATCACGCATATGATCGTGCTGCTTCGTCTGTTGGCTTCGTGGCGTTGTGGACTTGTCGGACACTGGATCTGCCGGCGTATTGGCTGTAACCCCCAGTCGCTCAGCTGCATGGTCATGCCGCGTCTTCGGTTGCGGAGCCTGGTTCTCGACGCTTTCGCTTTTCGTCTGTTCAGCCGCAACGTTGGGCTGCGGATCCACGGAATGCTCTGCACCAATGGCCATCGTTGCGGTAGCAGCAAGTAAGCTGGAGAACAATAAAGTCTTGAAGGTCATGCCACCCCCCTGAGGGACAAGTCAATCCTGTGACATGAGGCGTCTACCGCGCTCCTGCCACGCCGGTTTCGAGAACACAGACTACCCGCCGCCACCTGTCATGAACATGGCGAGCGGATTACATATGCGTTATTAATTCAGCCTGCTTCGCACGCAATCCTGCTCACTTAATCGCGAACCTTGCCGTCGCAGGCGATTTGCCAGGCAGCGTAACCACTGCGACCGCCTTGGTCCCGGAAGCCAGTTTGTAAGCCCCCTTTGCTTCGAGCTTGTTATCGCCGGCCGGGCTCAGAATTGCCTCCTTCTTGTCCGCACCGGCGAGTAACGTGACCTTCCCGGAGGCACCTGCGGTGTCGATTTTCTGGCCGTGGTCATCGACATGTAGGGTAAGCGCGTCAGATGTGGCGACGAGTTCAAAGACCACACCACCAGCTTCGGCGGCGACGCCGCCGTGCTTCGGCGTCAGGTCATGACCGGCTCCGGCGAACACAGCCGAGGCGCTGAGAATGGCCGTGACAGCGACAAGGGTTTTTAGTGCTTTCACGTATGTCTCCTTGAGATTGGGTGTGAGCGAGGCTAGAGAGGATGAGGGTCAGAAGGCGTCTTTGCCAGAATCTTCGACCAGCCGTTCAATTGGCGTGCGCCCGAAGAGCCAAACAATCGCTGGCGTGAGGAAGGTATCGAGGAGCGTTGAGCTGATCAGACCCGAAAAGATCACGACCGCGACCGGGTGCAGGATTTCGGTGCCCGGTTGCTCGGCCTCGAAGAGCAGCGGCGCGAGCGCGAAGGCAGCGACCAGCGCGGTCATGAGCACCGGGGTCAGGCGCTCGAGCGAACCGCGGATCAGCATCTTCTGATCGAATTTTTCTTCCTCAAAGGCGCACAGGTTGATGTAATGACTGACCTTGAGGATGCCGTTGCGCGTGGAGATACCCGCGAGCGTAATGAAGCCGATCAGCGCCGCGACCGACAGCGGCTGGCCGGAAAGCCACAGGCCAATCACCGAGCCGACTAGCGCGAGCGGGATATTGGCCATGATCATCAGCGCGAGCGCGGTGCTCTTGTAGCGGCTGTAGAGCACGAGGAAAACCATCGCAGCTGACACCAGCGACAGCAGGCCGATCAGGCGGCTGGACTCCTCCTGCGCCTCGAACTGGCCGCCCAAGTCGATGAAGTAGCCTTCCGGTAACGGCGTATCAGCGATTACCGTTCGGATATCGGCGATAACGTCCGAGAGCGGGCGCTGCGATGCGTTAGCGGAGAGAACGATGCGACGCTTGCCGTCGTCGCGGCTGATCTGATTCGGACCATCGGAGTCGTCGATGCGCGCAAGTTTCGAGAGCGGAACGCGACCGCTCGGCGTGTCGATGAGGACGTTGGCGAGGCCGTCGACCGAGCGCGCGGCGTCGGGCAGGCGCAGCACCAGGTTGAAGCGGCGGTTACCTTCGATGACCTGGGTGATGCGCTCGCCATCGACCAGCATCTTCAATTCCTCGAGCAGTTTCGAGGGCGGCAGGCCGTAGGTTTCGGCCGCGTCGAAATCGACGCGCACCTTGATCTGCGGCGTGAGCACCTGTTTTTCGATCTCGAGGTCGGCCAGACCCGAGATGCCGGCGAGGCGACCACGCAGTGCGTCGGCTTGGGCGCGCAGGGTGTCGAGGTCATCACCAAAGATCTTGATCGCGATCTGTGCGCGCACCCCGGAGAGCAGGTGATCGATGCGGTGGCTGATCGGCTGGCCGATGCCGATCGCCGCCGGCAGACTCACCAGCCGCGCACGGATGTCAGCATACACCGCGTCGAGCGGTCGTTCGCTTGGGCGAAGCTGGATATCCAGTTCCGAGGAATGCACGCCTTCGGCATGCTCATCCATCTCGGCGCGGCCCGAGCGGCGCCCGACGTGTACCACTTCGGGCACCTCGCGAATCAGCATTTCCGCCTGCTGCGCAATGCGCACTGACTCGGTGAGCGTGGTCCCGGGGTTCAGACGCAGACCGACGAGCACGGTGCCTTCATTGAAGGGCGGCAGGAAGGTCGTCGGGAAGAACGGCACCAGTGCCAGCGCGGCAGCAATTGCAACGGCCGCGGCGGCGAGCAGCATGCGGGCGTGCTCGAAGCACCAGGCGAGGGTAGCCGCGTAACGCGCCTTGAGCCACTGAACGAGCTTGGGGTCGCCGTGCCCGAGGCTCTTCATACGCGGCAGCAGGTAAAAGGCCATCACGGGGGTCAGCGTTACGGATACCAACATCGAGGCGAGAATCGAGGTGATGTATGCAACGCCAAGGGGCAGGAAAAGCCGCCCCTCGATACCTGGCAGCGCGAAAAGGGGCACGAATACCAGCACGATGATGAAGGTCGCGTAGACGATTGCGGAGCGCACCTCCAGCGTTGCCTTTCCAATCACTTCCAGCGGACTTAGGCGCGAATGGCCCTCGGCGCCGCGCTGACGTTCCTGTTTTAAGCGCCGCAGGACGTTTTCGACACCGACGACGGCGTCGTCGACCAGTTCGCCGATCGCGATCGCCAGGCCGCCCAGCGTCATCGTGTTGATCGACATGCCGAAGTAGCGGAACACCAACACGGTCGTCAGAATCGACGCCGGAATTGCAACGAGCGAGATCAGCGTTGTACGCAGGTTGGCGAGGAAGAGGTAGAGCACCACTGCAACGATTGTCGACGCAGCAATAAGCTTGCCCTTGAGGTTTCCGATTGATGACTCAATGAAATTCGCCTGCCGGAAGGTCACGCGCGGTTCTTCCATGCCCGCAGGCAGGGATTTCTTCAGCTCGCCAAGCGCCGATTCGATCTCCCGCGTGAGCTTCACGGTGTCGGCGTCGGGCTGCTTCTGGACCGAGAGGATTACTGCCGGCTCGCCATTGAAACCCGCGTCGCCACGCTTGATCGCCGGAGCGAAAGTAACCGACGCGACTTGCTTGAGCAGGATGCTGCGCCCGTCGCGGGACGCGACCGGCAGACGCTCGAGGTCCGCAAGGCGCGTTGTGTGGCCGATGTGACGGATGAGGTATTCGCGTGCATTGAGTTCGAGGAAGCCTCCGCTGGTATTCGCCGAGAAGCCCTTCAGTGCGCCAGCGATGTCATCCACCGTAACACCCAGCGCAGCCATGCGTGCAGTGTCCGGCTGCACTTGGTACTGACGCACTTCACCGCCAATCGGGATCACCTGGGCGACGCCGGGGACCGACAGCAGGCGCGGGCGTAGCACGAAATCGGCGTACTCGCGCGTAGCCATCGGGTCGATCTTCGCGGGGTCGATCGGAATCGCGATCAACAGGATCTCGCCCATGATCGAGCTGATCGGCCCCATTGCGGCGTGTTCGATGCCTTGGGGCAGTTGGTCGCGAACGGTGGTGAAACGCTCATTGACGATTTGGCGGGCTCGGTAGACGTCGACGCCCCAGTTGAAGCTCACATACACGAAAGCGAGGCCAACGGAGGAGACTGAGCGTACGGAACTCACACCCGGCAGGCCGCTCATCGACACTTCGAGTGGGATCGTGATGAGCTGCTCGACCTCTTCGGGGGCCATGCCGCCGGCCTCGATCTGCAGCGTGACTTGCGGGCGATTGAGATCGGGAAAAACGTCGACCGGCGTGCGGGTGAGCGTCAGACCACCGTAGAGCATCATCACGGTGGCAAGCGCGAGCACCAGCAGGCGGTTACGTAGGGACTGATTGACAAGCCAATCGAACATGAATCGTCCTCAGCGCACCTGATTGACCAGCGGCGCCCCCTGGACGACAACCCGGTCGCCAGAGGTAAGGCCGTCGGTGACGCTGACGGTCGCGCCATCGAGCGGATGGTGGCGCACGGTGCGCGGCACGAAGCGTTCGGCCGAGGTGTGCACCCAGACGATCTCCTGGTTGGCCGGATTCTTCACCAGTGCGGCAGCGGGGACGGGGACGCCGCTGATCTGCTCGCGCGTCTGCACGATGACCTGCAGCGGTTGCCCGACGGCGAGCGGCGGCGCCTTGCCTTCGACCGTCCGGAACAGCACCGGCAGACTCTGTTCGCGCAGCGCGCGGCTGGCACCCACCCATGCCAGGGGGAAGGCGGTCCGGCCGCCATCCACGGAGGCCGAGGCATGGGCCACGCCTTGCGCCTGTGCGGCATCGTGCGCGATAGCCTCGACCTGCAAACGCGCGGGATCGACGATCTCGAACAGCACTTCGCGAGCCTCGACGACCTGACCAGCGACGACGCTGCTTGTGGCGATGACGCCCGAGACGGGGGCGACGAGGGCCTCGGCGTTGCTCAGGCTGCCAGCGACCGCGGCGAGGCGCTCTCCGAGGCTACGTACCTCGGCCTGTGCCGCCTCGATTTCCTTGCGTGGCACGCTACCTTCCAATTCCTGCAGGCGGGTGAGCTGCTTCTTGGCAATCTCCAAATTCGCACGCAATTCGGCAGCTTGGGCGTTCTGTTCGGCTCGTTCGATCGGATTCGCAATGGGGCTGACACGTGCCAGCACTTCGCCCTTGCGCACTGTCTGGCCTAACACCGGCAGACCACCTGGGCCGGCCTCGATACGGCCGTCGATCGTGGGCTGAACCTTGCCGCCTGCGTTGGGATCCATCACAACCTTACCGACCCACTGCCAAGTCTGCGGCAGGGATTGCGATTCGGCGAGCACAGTACGCACCCCAAGTTGACGCTGCGACAACTTGGGCAAGAAAACGGAACCGTCAGGCAGGCGCTTGGGCGCGTTCGGGTTGGCGACAACAGGCGGTTCATTACCATGGTCATGTCCGGCGTCGCCAAACGCTGTACCGGAAACGCCGCTGACGAGCATGAAAATCAGCAGGGCGGAGCGAACAGGGGGTAGCGTGCGGCACAACCGCAAGTGGGAAGACTTCTTCATGGATCAGTTTCCGTGAGCGTTTCTCAGGCCACCGCACGGCGGCGACGCAGACCGAAGGCGAGTGCAGCAATGGCACCTACCCCCCCCACACCCCACCACAGCCAGCTGCCCGAACTAGGCGTACCGTTCATGACGGACGCGGACGCAGCCGAGGCCGGGCGCACGATGAGATCGGCGGCGAGCAAATCCACCTCGTTGCCCGCGGTAATGGTCAGCGTCACCGGATAGGTCCCGGTCGCATTGAATGGGACGTCGGCGAAGCGGTAGAGCCCCCGATCCGAGTCGAACTCCCCCGTGGCCTTGTAGGCTCCTGATTCGAGTTCGACCTGCGCGCCCGAGACAGGCTCGTTCGTCGCGTAAGTGTCCAGCGACAGCACCAATGCACCACTATTTAGGATGCCGACAACTTCGAAAAGGTCGGAGTGCGCCTCGAACCGCGGTTCTACCGAATCCACCGCGACAGACTGCCCCCCCTCCTCCTCGTGGCCACCGTCATGCCCTGGCCCAGAAAATGCCGGAGCAGCAATAATAAACATCAATAGCAGCAGAAGCCGGCGGACAACTGATGGTATGGAACGTGAATCGGGGTTCATGGCAACAGTCCGTTGGCTTGTTGGAATCGGGAAGCGGCTCGGCCGGCTTCGCTACGCGCGCGGCTTAGCGCAAGTTCAGCATCGAAATATTCGTTCTCGGCGCGCAGACGGGTCGGAAGATCCACTTGGCCGAGTTCGAAAGCTTTGGCAACCAGTTGCCGGCTGTCTGCCGCAAGGCGAGCACGCTCGGCGGCAAAGGACTCGACGCGACGAGCCTGATCAAATTCGTCGCGGGTGGCATCGAGTTCTGCGCGGAGGCGTTCGCGCTCGAGCGCGAATGTCGTCTCCGCGTCGATGAGTTCCGCATTCGCAGCGCTGATCTGCGGGCGATTGCGTGCATCGGTGCCAAAGGGCACACGGATGCCGACCGTGGTTGTGTTCGTATAGCGCTCACCGAACTCCCCGCGTTCGCTGGTCACTCCGAGGATGAGCTCAGGTGCGTCGCGAGTTGCCGTGCTGGCTTGGTGGAGGTGAGCGCGCGCCAGTTCTGCAGCACGGCGTCTGGCGATCAGGGCCGGATGACTGTCGAGTTCGGCTGCCACCGTATCCGCTTCGCGATCCACGGGGGGTTGGGGAAGGCCCGTCAATGCCGAATAGAGCCTCTGCTCGCGCAGCAGGCGGGCCCGTGCTTCGGCCATTGCCGCACGGGCCTGCTGCACTGCAGCCTGCGCACTGTTGGCATCGATGCGGGCGAGGTCGCCGGCCACGACCCGACGCTGCACATCGGCGGCGAGTACTTCGGCCTCGGCGACGCGGCGCTGGTTCGCGTCCAGATCGTTTTGCGCAAGCCGCAATGACCACACGGCTTCACGCACTTCGCCGGCGAGTTTCAGTCGGGCCAGCGCCAAACGCGCTTCCAGTTCATCGCCTTGCGCGTCTGCAAGTGCCGAGGCAGCAGCACGTGTCCCGGGCATCCACAACGGCACCTCCAACTCCGCCTCGACCTCGTGCTGGCCGTCATTGCGGTGGAGGCGGTCACTGCGCTGAGACAGCGTGAAGGTGGGCGGTTCGGGCGTCCAGCTGGTTGCAGCATCGCGCCGAGCAACCGCTTCGTCGCGCCGGGCTGCCGCTGCACGACCGTCTGCACTACGCTGCCATGCCGCTTCGACAGCGTGCCGGATGCTCTGCGTACCGGCCTCTCCTGACGCGTGAAGAGCGGCCTGCTGGGCTGCGGCGGGACATGAGACTGCGAGCCCGAGCAGCACGATGCGGCGCATCGAGCGTGTCCGCCGAAAAGTCATCGACAATATCTCGGCGACTGTCCGGGCGGCAGTATGCAGTGACGGCATGGCGCTGCTTACCCGTCTGGCGCGGGTAACCTGTGTATTCTTGCTGCTCATATGTTCGCGGCGACGGGGGCTGGGGCGTCCGACGCGGGCCGCACTTCGCGGCCTCGTCTCAGTTGCCACTGTTTGACCAACGCATAGAGCGCCGGGATCACGCCGAGGGTCAGAACGGTCGACGAAATCATCCCCCCGACCATCGGCGCTGCAATGCGGCTCATGACCTCGGACCCGGTGCCGCTACTCCACATGATTGGCAGCAGACCCGCCATGATGGCAACGACAGTCATCATCTTTGGCCGCACACGCTCGACGGCGCCCTCCATGATGGCCTCATAGAGGTCTACGACTGAGGGCTCTTGGCCGTCGGCAACACGCTTCGCCTTGATCGCCTCCCATGCATGGTCGAGATAGATCAGCATGATCACCCCTGTCTCGGCAGCGACACCGGCCAGCGCAATGAACCCAACCGCGACCGCCACACTGATCTGATAATTTAGCCACCACATCAGCCACACGCCGCCAATGAGAGCGAACGGAACCGACAGCATCACGATCAATGTTTCAGTGAGACGTCGGAAATTGAGATACAGAAGCACGAAGATGAGGCCGATTGTCAGCGGCAGCACAATCTTCATCTTCTCCTTCGCTCGCTCCATGTACTCGAACTGACCACTCCAGGTGGCGTAATAGCCAGGCGGGAATGTGACTTGCTCGGCGACCGCTTGCTGTGCACGTTTGACGAACGCACCAAGGTCGGCATCACGGGTGTCCACATAGACATAGGCAGCCAGCAGCGCATTTTCGGTTCGAATGCCAGGCGAACCGCGCGTGAGCCGGATCTCCGCGAGCTGGCCGAGGGGAATCGGTCCGCTCATGGTCGGCACATACACTTCGGCGGCAATGCGTTGCGGGTCATCGCGCAGATCGCGCGGATACCGCACGCTGACGTTGTATCGCTCGAGGCCCTCGACCGCCGTCGTCACCATGTCGCCGCCCAGCGCGGTTGCGACAACTTCCTGCACGGCCCCGACCGACAGGCCGTAGCGCGCGAGTTGATCGCGCAGTGGCACGATGTCGACGTAATAGCCGCCGGTAACGCGCTCGGCGTACGCGCTACTCGCACCCGGGACGTTCCTGACCGCCGCCTCAATCGCTTTCGCAACCTTCTCGATGGTGTCCAGATCCTTGCCGAACACCTTGACACCGATCGGGGTCCGGATCCCGGTTGAAAGCATGTCGAGGCGCGCCTTGATCGGCATCGTCCACGAGTTCGCGACGCCGGGAAATTTCAGCGCGGCGTCCATCTCGGCGATCAGCTTGTCGGTCGTCATGCCGGGGCGCCACTCGGCTTGCGGTTTGAGGTTGACGACCGTCTCGAACATCTCGAGCGGCGCCGGGTCGGTCGCCGACAGCGCACGCCCGGCCTTGCCATACACAGACTCGACTTCGGGGAAAGTCTTGATGATGCGGTTCGTCGTCGCGAGCAGGCGACCCGCTTCGGTCACCGACATTCCAGGCAGTGCCGCAGGCATGTAGAACAGCGTGCCTTCGTTGAGTGTCGGCATGAACTCCGAGCCGAGTTGTCGCGCCGGAAAAACAGTTGCCGCCATCGTCACCAGTGCGGCCACGATCGTGAGGACCTTGTGGCGCATCACCCAGGCGATGATCGGACGATAGAGCCAGATCAGCACCCGGTTCACCGGATTCTTCGCCTCCGGCAGGATGCGGCCGCGCACGAAGAACAGCATCAACACCGGCACGAGCGTCACGGACAACAGTGCCGCGCCGGCCATCGCGAAGGTCTTCGTGAACGCGAGCGGCGAGAACATACGGCCTTCCTGGCCTTCGAGCGTAAACACGGGCAGGAAGGAGACGGTGATGATCAGGAGCGAGAAGAACAGTGCCGGGCCGACTTCCTTGCAGGCACGGATAATTGCCTCACGGCGCTGCGTCTGCGTCGCTCCCTCGGGGAGGTGCTCTATGCGTTTGTGGGCGTTTTCGATCATGACGATCGCAGCGTCAACCATCGCACCGATCGCAATCGCGATGCCACCGAGGCTCATGATATTTGAGCCCAAATTGAGCGAGCGCATCGCGATGAATGCGATCAAGATGCCAAGCGGTAGTGTGATGATGGCAACGAGCGCACTGCGCACATGCAGAAGGAAGATCACGCAGACCGCGGCGACGATCAGGCTTTCCTCGAGCAGCGTCCATTTCAGGTTCGCGATCGCGCGCTCGATCAGCGTCGAGCGATCATAGACGGGGACAATCTCGGTCCCCTCGGGCAACCCGGGCGTGATCTCAGCGATCTTCGCCTTGACGTTGGCGATCACATCGAGGGCGTTCTGGCCAAATCGCGCCATGACGATGCCGGACGCCACTTCGCCTTCGCCGTTGAGCTCGGCGATACCGCGGCGCTCGGCCGGAACCAGCTCGACCCGTGCGACATCGACGATGCGCACGGGAGTGCCACCTACGGTCTTCAGAACGAGCGCCTCGATGTCCTGCACGCCCCGCAGGTAACCGCGACCGCGGATCATGAATTCTTTTTCAGCCATCTCGATGACACGCCCACCGACGTCGCGGTTCGAGTCGCGGATCACCTTGCTGACCTCGTCAAGCGCAAGGCCGAAGGTCGCAAGCCGGTGGGGATCGACGGTGACCTGATATTCGCGCACGAAGCCGCCGATGCTCGCGACTTCGGACACACCGCCGGCCTTCGTCAGTTGGTAGCGCACGTACCAGTCCTGCAAGCTGCGCGTCTCAGCGAGCGACAAATTCTTGCCGGTTATCGCGTACTGATAGACCCAGCCGACACCGGTCGCATCCGGGCCGATCTGTGGCGCCACCCCGGCGGGTAGCCGGCCGGCAACGGTACTGAGGTACTCAAGGACGCGCGAGCGCGCCCAGTAGATATCGGTGCCGTCCTCGAAGATCACATAGACATACGACGCGCCGAACATCGAGAAGCCGCGCACGACTTTCGCGCGCGGCACCGCAAGCATCGAGGTGGTAAGCGGGTAAGTTACCTGGTCCTCGACGACTTGCGGCGCCTGGCCCGGGAAGTCGGTGAAGACGATGACCTGAACGTCCGACAAATCCGGCAGCGCGTCGAGCGGCGTATTTTTGACCGCGTAGATCCCGCCACCAATCAGGAACAGTGTCCCGAGCAAAATCAGGAAAATGTTGCGGGAAGACCAGTCGATCAGCCGGCCGAGCATGTTAGTGCCCTCCGTGCGCTGGGGCCGGTGCCACCGGCTCGCTAGCGGCCGCCGGTGCAGATTTCTCAATCCGGGTAACCACGAATTCGCCAGGCGCGCGCTGTATGAACTCGAAGCGCACCTTTGTGCCTGGCGCAACTCCGGCAGCGAGATCCTTCGATGCGATTCCGAAGTCCATCGTCATCGCAGGCCACTGCAGCGCGGGAATGTCGCCGTGCGTCAATGACACGGTGCCGGCAGCGTCATCGAGCGCGTCGAAGGTACCTTCCCCGCGGTAGATCTGCGCTGCTGCGGACGATCCCCCACCTTCTGCCGCCGTGGCATCGGTCAGGTTCGACAAAGCGGCCTTGAGCTGGCTTTCGGAGTCGATCAGGAAATTCGCCGACACGACAACACGATCGCCCGCCTGCACGCCGTCCGTCACTTCGACGTATTCCTTGCCGCGCTGGCCGATGCGCACCGGTTGCGGCTTGAAGCGTCCTTCGTCGAGCGCGAGCAGCACAACCTGGCGCTTGCCGTCGTCGATTACCGCTGAAGTCGGCACGGTTACTCGCTGGGTCGCCACGCCGGACGCGAGGTCAACGTGCGCGAACATCCCCGGGCGCAGCAGGCCGTCGCGGTTGTCAAGTTCGAGGCGGACTTGTGTGCTGCGCGTTTCGGTATTTAGCGTTGGGTAGAGATAGCCGACCTTCGCCTCGAAGCGGCGGTCCGGGAAGGCGTCGAGCGTGACCGACGCCAACTGGCCAACCCGGATGCGGGCGAGGTCGCGCTCGTAGATGTCGGCGATGATCCAGACCTTCGACAGGTCGGCGATGCGATAGACCGCGTCGCCGGGCATGAAGCGGGTGCCCTGCACCGCCTTCTTCTCAAGCACGACGCCGTTCGTCGGTGAATGGAAAGTCTGGCGCTGCGGCGTCTCGCCACTCGCGGGCGCGGCGATGTCCCAGTTGCGCAGGCGCGCCCGCGTCGCATCGGCGAGCCGACGAGCAGCGTCGGCAGCGACAGTATCGGTGGACGCGCTGTCGCGCTGCAGTCGCTCGGCGATGCGCAGCTCCTCGCCAGCCGATTGCAGTTCCGGGCTGTAGATCGTGAAGAGCGGCTGCCCGCGACGTACCGGATCTCCGACGGCATTCACATACAGGCGCTCGATCCAGCCTTCGAAACGCGGCGCGACATCCACGATCGCGCGCTCGTTGAGCTCGATACGTCCGGCCGCACGCACTACCGCATCGACGACGCGCATTTCGGCGACCGCCGTTTTGACGCCGAGAGTCTGCACGCGGGCGGGGCTCACGACGACCACTCCGCTATCGTCAGGCTTATCGTCGGCATACACCGGGATGTAGTTCATACCCATTGAGTCCTTCTTCGGCACGGGCGAGGTGTCGGGCAGCCCCATTGGGTTGCGGTAGTAGAGGACCTTGCGTTCGCCAGTTCCACTCGATGGCGTCCCACCTGCTGGCGCGGCCTCGCCCGCACCGACCACGTGGCTACCCGTTACCGGATCCTGTCTATCGGCGCGATTACCCGCCCAGTAACCGGCGCCCAACGCGAGCGCGACCGCCGCAGCAGCCAAGGAAAGTTGTACGCCGGGCTTCAAGGCATATCTCCTGCAAGTTTTTCAAGTTCAGCAAGCGCCATCCGAGTGTCAACGTCGGCCTGCAGCATCGCCATGCGCGTATCGACGAGTTGGCGCTCGGCTTCGAGCACGGTATCGAAGTCGACACGCCCCGTCGCGAATGCGGCGCGCGTTGCATCCCGTGTCGCCTCAGCTTGCGGCATGAGCGTCCCGCGCAACAGTTGCAGCGTTTCACGGCCGCTCGCGTACGTCGCGTAGGCACTGCCAAGCTCGCCCAGCAGCTTCGACTCGGCCGCGGCGCGCTTTGCGTCAGCGGCAGTGACCATCAGCGTCGCCTCACGTTCGCGCGCTCGACGAGCGGACTGCTGCAGCGGGATCATCACCTCAAACATCACATCCCAGGATTGATCACCGCCGCGAGGTTGGTTGTTGGTCAGGCCGAGACTGAAGTCCGGGTATCGGTCCCGCCAAGTTCGATCGCGCTCGATCCGCGCCGCCTCGATACCGCGATCCTCGGCGGCAATCATTGGGTTAGTCGCACGGGCGCGCTCGGCCAGGTCCGCAAGGATGAGCGTCTGTGGCAATGGCGCGGGATCCTGGGGCAAAGCAAGTTCATTGCCCGGCGCACGTCCGAGCAATGCGTTCAGTGCCGAGGCCATACCGCGGCGCCGCTGTTCGATGCCCACAAGCGCAAGACGTTGAGAGGTGATCTCACGCTGCGCACGCAATACCGCCTGCTGCGGCAGCAGGCCGAGTCGGTAGCGCGACAGCGTGATTTCCTCAAGGCTCTGCAGCAATGCGAGTCCGTCACGGTTCAGTGCGGCCTCGCGATCGGCCGCGTAGTAACGCAGCCACGCAATCTTGATCTCTGCAGCAAGATTGCGCCATGCTGCGTCGCGGTTCGCATCGGCCTGATCAGCACGCGCACTTGCCGCGTTCGCTGCTAGTTCGCGCTTACCCCAGCCCGGTAATGACTGGATGATGCGATAGCGCGTTTCCCCAACTTCGCCCGGAATAAGTGTCGTCGAGCCCCCACGCATCGTGTTAGTGAAGTCCATGAGTTCAATCTGAACGGTCGGATCGGGCAGCGCGCCCGCCGGTTCAACCCGTTCCCGGGCCGCGGCAGCTTCGGCGCGATCGCCCGCGAATGCCGGGTTGTTGAGGCGGGCCTGTTCTATCAGACCGACCACATCGGCACCCAACGGGGGGGTTTGGGCGTGTGCGGCGCCTGCCCCCAGACTGGCGGCGAGCACGGTAATGCCTACGACTCTATGCAAGGAACGGAGGCCGAGAATATGCGTTTTCATCCGAAACGACTTGAAAATAGAGGCCGATACAATCGTAAATGACAGGTGCCCACGGCGTCCGGGACTACACCCCTCCCGGTGACGCTGGCGTCAGTTTGCGGCTTCAAGCTTTGTGACAGTGAACACGCCATCAACGCGCTCGGCCCTGAAGCGGACCTTGTCGCCTATTCTGACCTGATCGAGCATGGATGCATCGGCGGCACGGAAAACCATCGTCATTGCCGGCATGGCGAGATTTTCGAGCGGACCGTGGCTGATCGTAATTTTGCCGGTGCTCTTGTCAATCTTCTTGATCGTTCCGTCAGACAGCGCCGATACGACCTCGCTACCGCTGTCGGCAGCGCCAGCATGATGGGCATCGTGGCCGTTCGACGCAAAGGTCGGAGTGGCCATTGCGAGTGCTGCGAGGAGCGCAACGGTCGGAAGATTGCGTTGGGTAAGCATGACAAATCCTGCGTCGTGACTAATTGAGACTCAGTATGAAGAGTCGATTTGAACCAGAAGGTGACTGGAAAATTACTTTTTTGTCAGCTTGCATGGATCAATCGGCTCAAGCTTGGGACACAATGATCGTACCGATCATGCCCGCTTGGTAATGACCAGGGATCAGGCAGGCGAACTCGAAGCGCCCGGGGCGATTGAACGTCCAATTGATTTCGCTCATCCCGCCCGGGGCAACGTGAGTCATCCACGGCGCGTCATGCTCCATACCGGGGAACTTCGTCATCAATTCAGCATGCTCATGGAGTGCCCACTTTGTCCCGATGACCATTTCGTGGAGAACGTTATCGACGTTGCGATGAACAAAGCGGATCGTTTCTCCAAGGCGTACTTCGATGCGATCGGGCGAGAAGCGCATTCCATTCGTTATTAGAATGGGGACAGTACGACTTGCCTCGCGCGGATCGCCGGCCACCCCCCAGTCCTTCTGTTCATTACTAACCGTCGCAGGTCTGATGGCGGAGTGCGTCGCTTCTCCGTGAGCCAATGCTGCGCGACCAGCAAAGAGTGAGCCTGTCGCGAACAGGCTCGTAGCCAAGAAATGACGTCGTGACCTCATTGGTTCTCCATTATCATAATCGAATATTTCATACAGTTCGGGAAGAAGTGGGCAGTGGTCCAGCATCAGTGCCCCGGGTGACGTCTGGGCCGGCGAACATTGATCGTTCCGGGAGAGCCGGTGGTAGTCCCCGGCATTGATTGACCACCTGCATCGAGTGTCCGCGCCGGGTCCATGACACCCCCTGCCCACTCATGAGCGACACGCCCCGCCCGATGTTTGTACCACCCGGGGTTCGAGTAGTCTCCTGGCCTCTGATCACGCCGAACCTTGACGACGGTAAACATGCCGCCCATCTCGACTGCGCCGAACTGCGCTTGGCCTGTCATCATCGGCAGGGTGTTGTCTGGCAGCGGCATCTCCATTTCGGCCATCTCAGCCATGCCGCGCTCGCCCATCGCCATATAGTCCGGTACGAGTTTCTGGATGCGCTCGACAAGACCTCTGTGATCGACTCCAATCATTGTCGGTACGTCGTGACCCATCGCATTCATCGTGTGGTGCGACTTGTGACAATGCAGCGCCCAGTCGCCTTCCTCGTCAGCGACGAACTCGATCTGACGCATCTGGCCAACCGCGATGTCGACGGTAACTTCGGGCCAGCGAGCCTCCTTCGGGATCGGACCACCGTCCGTCCCCGTCACTTCGAACTCGTGTCCATGCAGGTGGATCGGATGGCTGGTCATGGATAGGTTGCCAATTCGAATCCGTACGCGATCGCGACGGCGCACGTTGAGCGAATCGATGCCCGGGAAGACGCGGCTGTTGAACGTAAACAGGTTGAATTCAAGCATCGTATGGGTCTTGGGGGTATAGCTGCCGGGCTCTACGTCGAACGCGCCCAAGAGGAAGCAAAAATCGCGGTCAACAGGGTCGATCAGCGCATGCCGGTTACGCGGATGCGTGACCCACAACCCCATCATCCCCATCGCCATTTGCACCATCTCGTCGGCGTGGGGGTGGTACATAAAGGTACCCGGCCTGCGGGCGATGAATTCATAGACGAATGTCTTGCCAGGAGGAATATGCGGTTGCGTCAGCCCCCCAACCCCGTCCATGCCGTTGGGCAGACGTTGCCCGTGCCAGTGGACCGTCGTATGCTCGGGGAGACGGTTCGTGACGAAAATGCGCACCCGATCGCCTTCAACCACTTCAATGGTGGGGCCCGGCGATTGGCCGTTATATCCCCACAACCTCGCGGTCATCCCCGGAGCGATGATGCGCTCGACCGGTTCCGCAACAAGATGGAACTCCTTGACGCCGCCGTTCATGCGCCATGGTGCTGTCCAGCCATTGAGGGTCACAACTGGGTTGTAGGAAGCACCATCGGCGGGTTGCAGCGGCATCGCCGTGTCGGCACTGTGCCGTAGGGCCACCTCGGGTAGAGCTGCCAAGGCAGCACGGCCCACCCCACCGATCGCAAGCAAGCCTGCACCCGCGAGAAATTGTCGTCTATTGGGCATTCTCAGTGCTCGCCATACTAGTGTTGAGCGACAGGTACCGCCGGGCCTGATCGCAGGACCGTCGGCGCAATCGGGTAACCGAGCAAGGTCGCACTCAGTGCGGCGTCCGCAAGCCAGAAGTCACGCTCAGCTTGAATGGCCTGAATCACGCCTAACGTCTGGTTGCGGGTCTCCGCGAGAAGCTCGAAAATGCTGATAAACATCCCGTTGTATTGGAGAACCGCCTCGTCCGCGATGCTTCTGCGCAACGGGATGACCTCGTCGCGGTAATGGCGTACCAAGTCATACGCGTTGCGATACCCGTCATAGTTCGAGCGCACCTGCGAACTGGCATTGCGAACGACCTGTACGGTACGGTTGACCGCAGCGAGATAACGCGCCTGGTCTCCCGCGCGGCGTGCGTCACCGAAGTCGAATATCGGCAACGGCAATTCGATCTCAAAACCACGCTGTGGGCGCGTGCCTGTCTCGCTGTTGCGCACGCCAGCGACCTCGATCCCATTGACTACGCTGCTCACCTGCGTAAGTCCGAGATCTTTCGCGGCTGTTTCAAGTGCAGCGCGTGCGATACGGACGTCGAGGCGCTCGTCGACTATCGTGCGAGCAACCGTCGCTTCGTCGATCGGTTCCCCCGGCAAATCCGGCAAGCGCTCCGGGAGTCGAAGGGCAAGCGCCTGGTGAGGCGACAGGCCTATCAACTGAATGAGGTTTTCGCGGGTCCGTACCGCATCCTGACGCGCACGAATCTGAACGCTCACGGCATCTGCATACTGCGCTTGTTCTCGCGCTTGCTGAAGACGACTGTAGTTGCCCGCGCTCTGCATACGGCGCGCGAGTTCGGCTGTCGCTGCCGTGGCACTGGCCACCTGGTCGTGGTAATTGGCGACCTGTAACGCCGAAACAGCCTCGACCCATGCGCGGCGCACGTCAGTTACAAGCGCCAAGACCGACGCCGAGGCCCGCAACCGGATTTCCCGTTGTTTCAGCTCGGCGCGGTCGAGACGCGCAGGCAGGAGTAACACGTCAAGCAGTGAGAAGCTCAGCGCTCGGCCAAGCTCGAGTTCGTGCTCGCCGCCTCCCGAACGCAGCAGACGCTCGAAGCTAAACACCGGGCCGGGGACGCGCGCTGAGCGCGTAGTGTCGGCCGATGCCGCCGCCGCTTCTGCAAGCACCACCTGAAACGCCGGACTATTGTTGAGCGCTATCCGCACGGCATCATCCTTACGCAGCGGCTGAGCCAGCAGGCGAGCGACTTCCGCCTCCACCTCGACGCGATCAGGATCGCTACGCAACCATCGTGGCACGCTTCCAGCATGTTCCTGACTGAATCGCGCTACCGCCTCGTAGTTACTGTCAATTTCGGCCGTTGCGCAGCCCGTCAGGATGCCAGCGGATACCAAGACAAAAGACGTGGCGGCCTTCACCTCATATCCTCCGTCCTTCCACCCTGTGGCGCCGCATCGTTCGAAATCGGCGTAGTGTCGCGATTACCGTGACGGCCCTCCTCTCGACCCACCTCATCGTTGACCTCACGCCATGGACGAAGGGGCTCGTCCGCGCCGTAAGAACGGTAGTTTTCAAGCACGGAACGGAACGAGGGCACCTCAATTCCGACATCCGCGCCTGTCGCAAATGTGGCGTCGCGCACGCGGGAGGATTCTGGTGGCGAGGACACGTTCGACGCCGCGGCTCGGCCTGTGTGAACTTGCAAGGCCAGACAGACGAGCGCCGCAGCGCTCCGCCACGAAATGGCGAAACAACCGCTCTTCATCGGGGATTCATTCTTTCTTGTGGCCTTAGCCCCGAGGAGCCTTCCCAGAGGCAAACCTCCTCTTATTTCATGGGGTTCGTCGGCTCAGCCTTCATGTGCATTTCCATCATCTGCTGCAGCATGTCCATGCGCTTTTCCATCATTCGCATGTGGTCACGCATCATGTCTGGCGCTTTGCCGCCCATCCTGCCAGCGGCCATCGGGCATTCAGCTGGCATGTCACGCATCGCCGACTCCATGGCGTGCACCTGCTCTTCCATCAGGGCCATGCGACGCGCGGGGTCTTTCTCCGAACGGATCGCCTTCATGCGCTGTTGGAGCGCGGGCATGCTGGCAGCGGGCCCTGTCGTGGCGGGTGTCACTTGCGCCACGTCGGGATGATGACTTTGGTGCTCCTCATTCGTCGGCGCTGCCGCAAACGTAACAGACATCGCAGCCGCGGCAGTCAACGCGAACACAACGTGCATCACCATAATCGGTTTCATACAACTACCTCCTTCGAAAGGATAGAAGCGATGCCCTCGGTACGGACCGACACATCGCCATATTGCGACTCAGAAGGTGTCAGAAGTCTGTCTCCCGAATTACATCTTGGTAATCTCGAATTGAAGCCCGGTTTAGCGATGCAAAATGTCGTCGCATGAACGAGATAGAGGGCAACCATGAAGATCCTGATCGTTGAGGATGAGCCGAAAACCGGCGATTACCTGCAGCAGGGGCTGGGCGAAGCCGGCTTTGTTGTGGACCTCGCGCGCGACGGGCTGGATGGCCTGCATATGGCGCTCAATGGCGAGTACGACCTGATCGTGCTCGACGTAATGCTCCCCTCACTTGATGGCTGGGGCGTGCTTCGAACCGTCCGACGTAGCGGCAGAGAAACGCCAGTGCTGTTTCTTACTGCACGCGATCAGGTCGAGGATCGGGTACGTGGTCTCGAGCTCGGGGCCGACGACTATCTAGTGAAACCCTTTGCCTTCTCGGAACTGCTCGCGCGCGTGCGCACATTGCTACGTCGAGGAAAGGCCAAGGAACCTGAGGTGTTCAGGGTTGGGGACCTCGAACTTGATCTTCTGCGACGGCGAGTGACGCGTGCAGGCATAAAGATCGATCTCACAGCGAAGGAGTTCTCATTACTCGAACTGCTGTTGCGTAGGCAGGGCGAAGTGTTGCCGCGGTCATTGATTGCCTCGCAAGTGTGGGACATGAACTTCGACAGCGACACGAACGTCATCGAAGTCGCAGTTCGGCGGTTGCGAGCGAAAGTCGACGAACCCTTCGAACCAAAACTTATCCGTACCGTGCGTGGCATGGGCTACGTTCTGGAAGTACCGGAGGCTCAGTGAAGTTCCGGTACCCTCTATCGCTCACCACACGACTTGCACTGCTCTTCGCACTGACGGCAGCGAGCTTACTGATTGCCGTCGGCGTACTGCTCGGTCGTGCAGTGGAAGCGCACTTTGCTGAACTCGACGACCATGAATTGCGCGGAAAACTCGCGCTGATCGAAAATCTGCTCCAGCGGGCCGATTCGCCGTCCGCACGGGATATGCTGCCCCAACGACTCGACGACGCTTTCGTCGGCCATGATGGTATCGCGGCGTTCTTGCGCGATAAGGACGGGGTTGTAAGTTACGCAATCCATCCAAGCTCTTTTCTGACGGGAATCCTCGCCGGAGAGGCATTACCATCCGGCATCGCCAAATGGGAGAAGGATGGACACCACTATGCGGGACGTGAGCAGTCGCTGCGTATGCCGCGGGCCGACGGAACAACGACCTATATTCGCGCTGTGGTCGGACTGGATATCACCCACCATGCAACTTTTCTCGACGCAGCGCGGCTTCGCCTTTGGCTTGCCATCTCATTCGCGGCGGTAATGGCCGCCCTGCTCGGCTGGTGGGTCGCGCATGCGGGTCTCGCCCCCTTACGCCGAGTAACCGAGATCGCTCGCGGGGTGTCAGCTGAGCGTCTTAGCCAACGCTTGACGGAAGCCAAGGCGCCGGTTGAAGTGCGTGAACTCGTCGACGCCTTTAACGGCATGCTCAGCCGCCTCGAAGCTGCGTTTCAACGTCTATCCGACTTTTCGGCCGATATTGCCCATGAACTGCGGACCCCCATCTCGAATCTGATGACGCAAACGGCCGTTTCCCTGTCCCGAACGCGTACCGCCGACGAATATCGTGAGGTCTTAACGTCAAACCTTGAAGAATACCAACGGATCGCGCGGATGGTTGCCGACATGCTGTTCCTGGCAAAAGCGGATAATGGGCGCCTGCCTGGCCCACACGAACTGGTGGCCTTGGCCGAGGAGGCGCGTGCGCTCGCGGAATTCTATGAAGCACTTGCCGAGGAGCACGATGTCAGCGTGGTGGTACGAGGCGCAGCAACGGTCCACGGTGATCGCTTGATGCTGCGGCGCGCGATCTCAAATCTGCTATCGAATGCCCTGCGCCACTCGCGCGCGGGAAGCACTATCGAGATTGATGTCGCCGATGACGGCCCTCAAGTCATGCTCCGCGTTCAAAATCGCGGAGACACAATTCCGGCAGATCAACTATCACGCATCTTTGAACGTTTCCATCGTGCAAGCGCCGAGCGACATCATCACGGAGAGGGCGCCGGGCTCGGTCTGGCAATCACCCGTACGATCGTCGAGACACATGGCGGAACGGTAGACGTCGAATCCGCCGACGGCGTCACCGCATTTCGCATTCATTTGCCGCGCTCGATCCATGGCCAGACGAGCATAGAGTAGAGTTTGCCCAAGGTATTCGCCAGGAGTGACCGATATGACCATCAATGCACTGTTTCCGATCCGCGAGCGCGCATTGCTTGCCGCAACTGCGCTGTCCCTCACGTTCAGTCTGTCTCCTGCGCTTGCAGCAGGTGACGAAGTCATCGTTTACAAGGATCCGAATTGCGGCTGTTGCGGCAAATGGGCAGAGCATATGCGATCCCAGGGCTTCAACGTCAAGGAAATTGCCACACCGAAAATGGGCGAGGTGAAACGCGACGCCGGTGTCCCGACGGCGCTTAGCTCGTGCCACACGGCCAAGGTCGGCGGCTACGTCGTCGAAGGGCATGTGCCCGCTTCGGATGTGAAGCGGTTGCTGGCAGTCAAGCCGAAGATCGTGGGCATTTCCGCGCCCGGAATGCCTCAAGGATCCCCGGGAATGGAGGGGCCTTTCCCCGCTGACCGTTACGAAGTCGTCAGCTTCGACGAGAAGGGCGTGATCACCACTTTCGCAAGGCACTGAACCGGGGGCAGGCGCGGCACTATCGCACAGAGATGCAAAGTGCCGGCCTACCTGCGCGGCGTGCCTCGCCCCCCTCCTCGGCAGACCCACGAGCCAGACTGCTGCATCGCGGCTGAACACGGCTAGCGCAGGCGTTCTACCATTCCTCGCACAGGAGGGACCCATCGCCATCAACGCCGATGCGCGATCCTTGGCGGCGGGCATATGCTTTATGCCCATGCTCCGGACCTTTGCGTTCTCGATGACAACTCAGGACGGCGTAGGCGATGTGTCCGGGGGCCGGATGTGTGGGCAGCGCCCCCCCATTTGGGCAGGATTGACCACCTCAATTTACGCTGTTAGAAATGATGCTCAAGTCAATGAGGGGTCCTTATGCATGATGCTCTGTTGCCGATTGCGCAAGCTTACAAGGCCGATCCCGAATCAGTCTATAGCACTTGGTTCATCAGCAGCGAAGACCGGATCAAGGCGTTTCGCAGCATTCGCCGTGGTGTTGCAGCGGTCGTCGACGATATCAAGCATCATCGCTTCCCGAATGACTTCAAGGGATCGTCCTTGGAGTTCGTACTGGCGTGCATTTCCGAACAAAAACAGGTATTCGAAGGGGCCGCACATCCGTTCTACTGGAAGCCAAAATTGCGTATCCCCGACATCTACGAGCATGATCTCAACAAACAGGCATTTGGCGAGTTCCTCTACGCCTGTCTCGGAACTACCGATGTACGGGCGCTCGAAAGGGAGGTTCTGAAACTCGCCGGTAAGCGCATCAAAGGCTTGGGCCCAGCCGTCGCGAATATTCTGTACTTCCTGCATCCGACGCATTTCCCACCGTTCAACACGGCAATGCTGAACGGATTCAACGCGCTGTTTAGGACAAAGAAGAGACTCGGCTCGTGGGACAGCTATCTGGAAATGCGGGAGACAATCATCGTTGCCAACGCTGCACTGGGCATGCTCTCACGAGATCTGGGCGCATTCAGCGGCATGCTTTTCGAGATTGGCGTCGGACGGCTCGGAACGACCGATGATGATTCGAGTGCCCTGACCATCGAACGTGAAAAAATCGAGCAGGTGCGTCGCAAGCGCCACGCCCAGGTCGAACAAGACATGGCGGAGGAGCGCCTGCATACGAAGGTCCAATATCAACTGATCGAACTGGGCCGCGCACTGGGCTATGACGTGCTGGTCGCCCGCAATGACCGCAGCGCCCTCTACCGCGGCCGCGCGCTGGGCTACCGTTGCCTGGAGTGTCTGCCAGACCTTGGGCTCCCACCAGAAGTGCACGCCACCGCAGAACTCATCGATGTCTTGTGGCTATACCCTGGCGAACCGAGAATCGCGAGTGCCTTTGAAGTGGAGAAGAGTACGTCGATTTATTCGGGAATCCTACGCCTTGCCGACATGGCATTGTCGATTCCGGGCCGGCATGAGCATCTATATTTGGTTGCTCCGGCTGCACGCGAGAAGGAGATCGTCGTGCAACTCAAGCGCCCGATGTTCCAGCGCCACGAGGACTTCTCACTGAGTTATATCCTGTTCGAGGATCTTGACCAGCATTTCGAATCGCTGTGCAAGCTCGGCGAAGATCGGCGGATTCTCGAGCGCCTTGCGTGTCGCTGTGTCGCATGATGGAGAATATTTGGAGAGACTTGCCGCTCGGCAGGAGCGCCCGTAGATTGCATTTCACAGCCACAACCACGCGGTTGACATTACCCGCCGAACGTCTCAGCCGTCTGGCAGTGGCTGGCTTCCAACCTTCCGCTTGCCATACAGGGCCGACCGTGAGCGTACGGCTCAAGTCCATCTGAAATCCATCGTTTACCGGCTGCAGAGCGGAAAGCTGTGCCGAATGAGCGCAGTGAACCTCATGTCAAAGCCGGCCCGACCGACAAGAGCCACTCGACCGTCGATATGTTCTTCACTCGGTGGAAAGTATCGACCAACCGTTCTCAGCTCGCCACTTTATCCCCTCGCGGCTCGTGCCTTGAGAGCGCGTCCTCTTGGCCGTCACGGCGCGACTTGGATTTGTCGGGGGCTATGCCGGCCCTCACGAGGGTTGTGCCTGCACTCCCTTCCGGAGGGTCAGGTAGACGCAATGGCTGACGATAAAGATTGCGGTGACAGTGTCACTGATATTCAGCGGATCCTCAAAGTCATCGGGCTTGTCGATACCATAAATTTTTCCACTGGTTGAGAAAGAAATAGTCAGCACGTCGTACGGCTGCGATTCGTCGTCGGGGTTGGGCTCCAGGCAGGTGACGGTGCCGACAGGGGAGTTCGTCTCGCTTAATGCGGACGAAAAGCGGAAAATAAGAGTCTTGTCAAGGAAATTAACCGTGAAGCAGTTCCTATCCAGATGATCATCAAATTTGACGATCGGCCCGAAACATTTCCTATCTCCCATATATTGTGCAGCTTCGAAAAATTCGCTGAACTTTTGATGAAGCACTTCAAATCGCCTTGCTAGTTCTTCGAGCGCGCGATAAATTGTTGTTGCATTTGGCATTTCCACCTCCAGGCAAACTTAATCGAAGACATAGATTATGCGCTACGTATTCCAGTGTGCGCAATGTATTTAGCTGGTCTTCCAGCTTTGCTACTCGCCGGCCGGAGCAGGTAGAACGTGGCGGCATTGGATCTTGACGCTGGTTGTGCCGTTCCCGACTTGCCTCTTACCGGGCCGCTCGATGGTGAATCTCCTCGCGCTGCAAATCCTCCCCTACCCACCGGTCTAGCGTAGCCTGATGTCGAGTAGCGCGATGGATTTCATGTGCCCCGAAGCTTGATTGTTTCGTCTATTGTTGGTCGCCAGGGCGTTCGCGACAAAAAAAGTCCTGTGGTGCGCCGCGCAACAGTGGTTCCGGATTAGGCATGCAAGCTACACTATGCAAGCGCCAATTCGGGGAGCGCTGACCACAGCTTTTTCGGGCGCAGGCGAAAGAGTGGGACTATAGCGATCCTCCGCTCCATTACTATTTATTTGCTTCACGCGACTGACTCAGGAAGACGTAAATTGGCCAAAGTGGTTTTCTCCTACTCGCACGTGGACGAGACATTGCGAAACGAGCTCGAAAAGCATCTTTCGCCCCTGAAACGCCAGGGCTTGATCGAAACCTGGCACGATCGCCGGATCGTTGCTGGGCAAGAATTCAATAATGAAATCGGCCAACACTTCGAGGATGCCGAACTCGTCTTGCTGCTCGTGAGTCCCAATTTCATCAATTCCGATTACTGCTACGACGTCGAAATGGTGCGCGCAGTCGAGCGTCACAACCTTGGGCTGGCGATCGTGATCCCGGTGATCTTGCGGGTCTGCCACTGGCACGATTTGCCGTTCGGCAAGCTATTGGCCGCCACACCGGATGGGAAGGCGGTCACTCAGTACCCTTCATTGGATGAGGGCTTTTTCCACGTCGTATCCGCGATCAAGGGCGCGCTCAATACGCTTCCCAAGTCGACTGCCGCTGCGCCAGCAGCGCTTGCGGCTCCACCGGTAGCGGCACCCGTGCAACCGGTGGTTACTACAACAACGTCCCGGTCCAGCAACCTGCGCATCAAGAAGGAATTTACTGACCGCGAGCGTGATTGCGCACGGGCTGAGTGTTTCGAGTTTGTAGCCAAGTACTTCGCTAACTCCCTGGAAGAGTTGAAGCAGCGCAATCCGGACATCGAAGTGAATTTCCGTCAGATCGATGCCAACAGCTTTGACGCGGCGATTTACGTCTCTGGGAAACGGCGATGCGGATGCGGAATCTGGATGGGAGGTAGGAGTTTCGGCGGCGACATCCTGTTCAGCCACAGCGGCGTTTCGCAGAACAGCTTCAACGAAAGCATGTCGATCCAGGACGACGGCTACTCGCTGGGGTTCAAGCCGCTCGGCTTCGCCCACCTCGGGCGCGATGGCCAAACGCTCCTCAATTACGAGGGAGTGGCGGAGTACTTCTGGGAAATGCTAATTCAGCCATTGCAGCGGTGAGTCGCCCCGCACGCTGCCTATCCTCGTGCGACATGCCCGCGATTTTTGGATTATTGCCCCCTCCGGGACATGCGCGACGAAAGTCGTATGTCAGCTCAGCTTTGGCAGCGTGAGTTCGCCGGACTGGTGAGCTACGGTTCTGTGTGATTGGACGTCGAAGCAGGATCGACGTCATGGTGTCGTGCCCTGTTCACATTCTGCCTACGCGGCGGAACTTGACATTAACCCCCTGATGACATCTTGATGGTCGCAATGGCGCGAGTGCAGATGCGTGCCTTGCCGCCCCCACTCCTCACTGTTGTCCCTGGATGTCTTGTGCGATCACGGAGCTCTTCGAGCAGCTCGCGAGCGAAGATAAGAGCGCGGTGCGCTCATACGGCTTCGTCGTCTCAAACCTCAACAACCAGGCGCGGCTGGAACCCAACAAACGTTTCGCCTGGATAGCCCTTCGGGTTCGCGACAACCCGTGTCGCGCCGATGCGGTAGTCGCAGGCGACGTGCGAATGGCCGTGAATCCACAGCGTCGGCTGATGCTCCAGGATCAGCCCTTCGAGGTTCGAGGCATACGCTGCAGTCACCAGATCACCCCGGAAGCGTGGCGCGATCGACTGGATCGACGGTGCATGATGTGTCACGACCACCGTCGGACCGTCGTGCGGCTGCGCGAGCTCGTGAGCAAGCCAGTCGCGGGCGTATTCGTGGATGCGCAGGGTGTCGACAGCCGACAGCATGACCTTCGTCGGCCCGTCTTTCAGCGCGACGATCTTCCGGTAATCGGTCATCTGCTCTTCGGCCGCGTTCATTGCTTCGCTGCGGCGATGGGCACCGAACAGCTGGAAGTCGGTCCAGAGCGTCGTTCCGAGAAAGCGCACGCCCTCGATCACGGTCGAGGACTTTTCGAGGAAGAAGCTGCCTGCACGCTCGGCTTCAGCGCGTAGTCCGTGCAACTGGCGCACCGTCGCGGGCATGTTCTGGCCGTAGAACTCGTGATTGCCTGCGACGTAGATCATCCACCGATCGCGCCACCCGCGAAACCGCTTGAAGCCCTTGGTGCCGACGTCGATATCGCCGGCCAGCACGAGCACGTCATAGTCGAGATCGGCCGGCTCCCACGGCTCGCCAAATTCGAGATGGACATCGGACGCAATGCAGAGCTTCATCACCAAATCCCCCGCGCTTTATCGGCTTCCATGTCTGCAACCGTGAGCCGTGCACCTCTCGTACGCGCCGCGCCGATGCACGCCGCCGTTTCCCACGGCTGGAGATCGTCCGCCAGGTGCGGGCCGTAGTAGTGTGCGTCTTGATTTGCGTTCCCGCGGATCGCTACTGCTTTAGCAAACCCCACGTCATCAAACACGCCTTCGACGTCGTCGACCACTACTCGCGCGACGGGCGGCAGGCTCGCAAGGATCTCGATCAGTTCGCGAACGTTCAAGTGCTCTCCTTGTTGCATTTCGCTAATATCTGCCTTTCATTAGGGCTGGTGAAGAATCGCCGTCATGAGTTCAGCGCTTCTTTCCACGCCCTGATGCTTCTTTCCACGCCCTGATAAACCGCTCTTGCCGGCAGAACTTGAGGGCGAGGGCGCGGGAGTGGCGCCCCAGAGCCGCATTGCGTACTTCAAACACCTGAGCGTCACGCGCAAAAAACGAATCCAACTCAGCCGATAAGGCTTATCTCGCGCTACGCATCCTTGCAAAGCCCAAGGATGACAGATCTTTTAGGTGGGATGTCCGCTACGCCAGGAACAAACAGCCGTTACGATTTCGGATCTTCGTTGTTGTCTATAGCCGCACTTGGGCGTTATGAACAGCTGTCCATAACGGCCATTTCCGGCCACTCCGAGTTCGGGCCGATTGCGGATGTTCGAATATGTCATTTAGATGTATAGATCGCGTGCGGCCTTCGAGCAGGTAATGAAGGTGACCGAGCGCCGCTCGATGCTCCGTCGCTCCAGATCAAGAGACGGTGCGGCGCGGCGTAGCGCCCGGTCCGATTAGATGCTCCTCGGCTGCAGCGCAATGATCGCCATACCGACCAGCGCCACGCCCGCGCCGATCGCGTCCCAGCGTGTCGGCGCGACGCCATCCACGGCCCAAAGCCAGCCCAGCGCCACGGCCACATAGACACCGCCGTAGGCCGCATACGTGCGCCCCGCGGCGAACGGATGCAAGGTCAGCAGCCAGGCGAATAGGGCGAGCGAGACGGCGGCGGGCAAAAGCAGCCACGGCGGACGTCCCTGCTTCAACACGAGCCACGGCAGATAGCAGCCAAGGATCTCCGCGACCGCGGTGATCGCGAACAGGCCCGTGGTCTTGATCAACTGCATCATCGCACTTCCCCGGGATTGGCGGCGTGGCAGGCGCAGGCTTCGCCGTGAGCGGCCGCCACCAACTCGTGCAGGATGCCGCAGTCGGCAGGGACCTGTCCGATTTTGCAGCGCGCACGTAGCGCCGTGAGCTGTTTCTCCAAAGCATGTAGCGAGTACAGCCGCGCCCGTACGCGAGCCAGTTGCTCGTCGATCAGCCGGTTGATGTCACCGCAGTCGGCTTCCGGGTGCGTGACGAAATCGAGCAGGCGCCCGATCTCGGCCAACGGCATGTCGAGCGCGCGGCAATGACGGATGAAGGCCAGGCGCTCGCCATGGTGCTCGCCGTAATCCCGGTACCCGTTCGACTGCCGGGGCGGTGTCGGCAGCAGACCCGCCTTCTCGTAGTACCGGATCGTCTCGACGCCCACGCCGGTCGTTTGAGCGAGTTCCCCGATGCGCATGTTTACCTCCCGTCAGACCGATCACTATAAATGCTTGACCCTGGAGTGACTCCATGGTTTCCAATGGCGGCAATCGAATTGCGAAGGAAAGACCATGTCCACTTGCTGCTCCGGAGAATGTTCGTCAGCAAGGGCCGTCGTCAGTCCGCGTTTCCGCAAGGCGCTGTGGGTGGCGCTCGCAATCAATGCCCTGATGTTCCTGGTCGAAACCGTCGGCGGGCTGCACGCCGGTTCGGTGTCCCTGCTCGCAGACGCGATCGATTTTGCCGGTGATGCCGCCAACTACGGCTTGTCGCTGGCGGTGCTGTCCATGGGCTTGTTGTGGCGCGCCCGCGCCGCTTTGGTCAAAGGGCTGACCATGGGCGTCTATGGTCTCTTCGTCCTCGGCAAGACCGCCTGGACGGCGATGTCCGGCATCCCGCCGGAACCCGTCACCATGGGCGCCATCGCCGTGCTCGCCTTGCTGGCCAATGGCAGCGTCGCGGCGATGCTCCACGCGTTTCGCGACGGCGACGCGAACATGCGCTCGGTCTGGCTGTGCAGCCGCAACGACGCCATCGTGAATGTGGCGGTGGGGCTGGCGGCCGTGGGCGTCCTGGGCACCGGCACCGCTTGGCCGGATCTGCTGGTAGCGGTGGTGATCGCTGGCCTGGCACTCTTGGCGGGCCGGAGCGTCGTGCGGCAGGCACGCGGAGAAATCGCCGCCCATGCGGCTGCGGCCACGCCCGCATGAAACCCATGCCGGAGAGCGCCGTGATTCTAGAATCCACGCTGACCTGTCCGAAATGCGGGCACACCAAGACCGAACAGATGCCTGCGGATGCCTGCCAATGGTTCTACGAGTGCCAGGCCTGTCACGCACTGCTGCGCCCGAACGCCGGCGACTGCTGCGTGTTCTGCTCCTACGGGACGGTGCCGTGCCCACCCGTACAGGAAGATCGAAAGAAGCACGGCTGCTGTGGCTGATCACCTGATCCTGCTGTACCACCGTTTGCAGATGCGAGCGTCCGGTTTAAGAAAGGTCGTCAGCCCGGAGCGGGTCGGGCACAGCCGCTGACCTGAAAAGGCTGTGCGACAGCTTTCAGAGTGATCCAGGCATTTGGTGATGGACTTTCGGCGTTTCGTGCCCTGGCTGGCTGCTCTAGTTTGCAAGGTTGAAGGGTGGCTTTCGTAAGCGGACAGCAATGACTGGCTCGCGGAAATGCCGGGCGGTGGCGTCAGGCTAAGGCGTCGGGGTCTTGCATCCAAGTGGGAATATCGCGCTGGCCATGCAGCACACGCCAGACATCAATGTGGTCTGGCCGTTCGACGTAGAAGACGAGGTAAGGGTAGCGAGACAGCGACCAAGAGCGTAGACCGGGAAGGTCCAATTCATGCCCGTAACGAGGCGAACCTGTGGCGGGATGGCGACCTATGTGGGTATAAACCTGTTCCAACGCGTCGATGAAATCGAGTGCGATCGACGCGGCCCCCTCGTCCAGGTAGTAGGCGACCACGTTGTCGACGTCTAGGTTGGCCTGCTCACGCGGAACTACCGGCTTGACCCTCACCCGCGAGAAACAGACTTTGCAGCCTTGCGTACCCGGTCACGCAGACCTTCGAAGTAAGCGGCATTGGCTGGCGATCCCTGTGCAGAGGCTGCGCCCGCCAGCAACAAGCCACGCAAGCGCTGACGCCCCTGATCCTTGCGGATCAGTTCGCGCAGGTACTCGCTGCTACTACCGAAGCCGCGCTCGCTGACCTGCTCGTCCACGAAGGACTTCAGGCTATCGGGCAAGGAAATGTTCATCGTGCTCATGGCCTCAGATTAGTCGGCTTGGCAAAATTTGGCAAGACTGCGTGTCCGTCTCGCCATATCCCCTGGGCAACCGCATTCCGGCGGCGCTGAGCGCCGTGCGGCAGCTGTCCGCACTACTTCAGCCGCTCAATCGACGCAGGCTGGCCGGCAGCTTCGGGCCGAAAACCGGAAACCGGAAACCCGGGGAAGTCCCCTGCCCTACTTCGGCGACATTACCCCCCGAACATCGCAGCACTCGCAATGTTGCGTACAGGTTCGCGCTCTTTGCTCCCTTTTTCCTCATTTGCCCTCCAGCACGACCACAAAGACCGGTGGCAAAGATTGAGCACCCTGCTACGTCCGCCCCTGCGCTGTTGAATGGCAGGATCGACGATTATGAGAACTCACTGTAACGACCCGAAGCCGAAATTCGCCGCTGTCAGAAGCAGATGCTAGACGTTTGAGCGCCGATCATGGCCTGTCGAGGACGGCGGCCAGCAGAGAATTGTTCGGCAATAACCTTAGGCAGCATCTTGATCAACTTGAATAATTCCAAACCGAAGTCCGCCAGGCTCTGCGCACGTTGCATACCACCCAATCCCCGGAAGCGGCATCCTCGGCTCAATAATATGGCCTCCACCTGAATCGCCCCGGGTTCCGTGGAGGCCGGTTGGTTTAAGTCAGGCCGCGATGGCGGTCTGACGGGCGAGTTGCCTGTAGTAGTTTGCCTCAGCTTCTGCGGGCGGGATATACCCGATGGGTTCGAGCAGCCGGTGGTGGTTAAACCAGGACACCCATTCCAGCGTTGCCAGCTCCACAGATTCCTTGGTTTTCCAGGGTGCTCGCCGGTGGATCATCTCTGCCTTGTACAAACCATTGATCGTCTCTGCCAGAGCATTGTCATAGCTGTCGCCCTTGCTGCCGACGGACGGCTCTATACCTGCTTCGGCCAGGCGCTCGCTGTAGCGGATCGAGACGTACTGCGAGCCTCTGTCGGAGTGGTGGATCAGGGCTTCTTCGGGACTTGGCTGGCGGGCGTACAGCGCCTGCTCCAGGGCATCGAGCACGAAGTCCGTGTGCATGGAACTGCTCACACGCCAGCCCACGATGCGTCGGGCAAAGACATCGATGACGAAGGCCACATACAGCCAGCCTTGCCAGGTCGAGACATAAGTGAAGTCCGAGACCCACAACTGGTTGGGGCGGTCGGCCTTGAACTGCCGATTGACCCGATCCAGCGGACACGCCGCCTTGCTGTCGCTGATCGTGGTGCGCACGACCTTGCCTCGTACGACACCACGCAGCCCATGACGGCGCATAAGTCGCTCGACCGTGCAGCGGGCTACCGCGACACCTTCCCGGTTCAGTTGCCGCCAGACCTTGTCGGCACCATAAACCTGCAGGTTGGCTTGCCAGACGCGCTCGATCTCGGGCATCAACATCTCGTCGCGCTGCACTCTCTGACTGCGTCGTTCAGGATTGCGCAGCAGCGCGACATGGCGCCGGTAGCAGGGCTGCCGCAGCTACGCATTCATCATTCATCGTCATCCTCGTCTGGCGTCTCGAAGCCGAGCAGCGTGGCCCGAAACTCGTCGGATGTTGCTGCCAGCAGTCGCTTGGTCTTGATGCTGGTCTTGATTGACGTATCGAGCCGGATGAGATTGAGCGCCATGTGGCGCACCAGCGCCAGGTTGTGGGCAATGTGACCGATGCGGCCCCGTGCGTAGTCGTCACCGAACTGAACATCCAGACACCAGTGCAGACGATTCTCGACTTCCCAATGGCTTCTGATCGCCAGCGCAATCCGCTCGGCATCGGCCGGCAGGCTGCTGATGTAGTACGCGTGCTCGGTACTGGTGCGTTCTCCCAGCGTTCGCACTCGCTCGACGGCGGCAAAGCTGGCCACATCCTTCCAGGCCTCGGCCTTGTGGAGCCGATCGGTCACGTCATAGGCCGTACAGCTGCGCACTTCGGTCCGTCCATGGCCAGTGCTCGTGGTTTTATGCGTCGAACTCGGTGTCAGCGGACCGCGCGGATCGAGGTCGGCGAACATGATCGAGTCGAGCAGCTTCGGGTGGTTGTCTTTCACGCACAGCACGTAGTGGGCGCCTCGCTCACGGATGGCACGTGCGATCTTGGTCTGCGTGCCCATCGCATCGATGGTGACGATGCAGCCCTCGATGTCGAGCACCTGGAGCAGTTCGGGAATCGCTGTGATCTCGTTCGACTTCTCCGCCGTCGCCGTCTGGCCCAGCACCACGCCCACGTTGGCCGCAAACGCACTGACCAGATGCAGCGGCGCAGCGGCCGCCTTGCTCGTGGTGCGTCGGCTCGACTTCCCATCGATGGCGATGACCTGGTCTTTGCCCAGCGCCGGGACGATGCCTGCCACCCAGGCGCGAAAGGCCTGCTCGAACTGCTTCGGATCGAGCAGCGCGAACACGCGCTCGAAGGTATCGGGCGAGGCGACACCGTAGTCGAGCCGCAGAAAGCCCCGCAGCCATGGCAGTTTGGCGCGCCCCCACTGCGAGATCTCCTCGAAGTCGTCGGCGCCGCTGAGCACTGCACACACCGCCACGGTGAGCACTTCGCACAGCCGATGCCGCGTCTGTTGCGCGCTGCGCCAATCCTCCAGGCCTTCGAAAACCTCCACCATGTCGGCCAGCTTCCCTGTGTCCATTGGTTGCCCAAAAAGACAGGAAGCTACACAAAACAACCGCTTGTGAACAGGGGTGTGGCAAGTGGTTGATCGTGAACGTCATTCTGGGATGGTCAACGACAAGCGCGTAGCTGCGGCAGCCCTGGCGCCGGTAGCCGGATGGGGCGATCTGCAATTGCCTGCAGATCGGCTCGACCCCGAAGGCATCGCGATGCGCGTCGACGAAGGCTCTCAGGACTTGAATCGGCGGTCGAGCTCCGCCTGGGCGAAAAACGCGCTGGCAAGCTTCAGAATCTCATTGGCTTTGCGCAACTCACGGACCTCGCGCTCCAGTTCCTTGACGCGTTTCTGATCGGCCGTGGTAGGTCCCTCGCGCTGTCCGCTATCCCGTTCGTGCTGACGCACCCAGGTCAGCAACGTCTGCGGCGTGCAACTAATCTTGGCGGCGATGGATTCAACGGCTGCCCACTGCGACGGATGATCGCCGCGACACTCGGCAACCATGCGCACCGCACGCTCACGGACTTCGGGGGAGAACTTCACGGACTTCTTCATGGCTCTATCTTCTCAAGAGTTAGAGCCTCCATCAAACCCGGGGCGATTCAAATTGTGCCACGGCGCCCTATGACTTTGAATCGCCCCGGGTTCTCGTGGTAGCCAAAGCTTCACTATGCAAATCTATCCATAGCGACCCGAAGCGGGAGTTGAACTTTTCCGAAAGGAGACGTTAGCTTGGCGGCAACGCGCCCTTTTCCTTCAACGCATCTTTGGCTATCTGGATGCGCAGCGGGAGATCCTTGGCATCGCGGGTGGCAAGGTTCAGAGCGAAAATCCAGATGTCGTCCGGTGTTTCCACAAACCCAACATACCAACCCACAGGAGAAGCGTTGCGGGTCGCCCAACCCGTTTTTGCATAAAGACGATACCGCTC
>NZ_KB899512.1 GCF_000378245.1 Aromatoleum toluclasticum ATCC 700605 | reverse complement strand
CACGCAAATTCGGCGGGCTGGTGGCCAACAACGCCATGAGCCTCACCGTGAAGGCCGGCGAGATCCTCGCGCTGATCGGCCCCAACGGCGCGGGGAAAAGCACCATGTTCAACCAGATCTCGGGCGTCGACACCCCGACCTCGGGCGACGTGCTGTTCCTCGGCAAGCCGGTCGCCGGGCGCGGCTCGCGCGAGATCGCCCGCATGGGCATGAGCCGCACCTTCCAGCACGTGAAGCTCCTGCCGACCATGAGTGTGCTCGAGAACGTCGCGATCGGCGCCCACATGCGCGGCGGCAAGGGCGTGTTCCCCGCCGCGTGGCGCATGGACCGCGCCGAGGAAGCGCGCCTCCTCAACGAAGCGGCGCGCCAGATCGAGCGCGTGGGCCTCGCCGAGCACATGTTCGATGCCGCCGGCAGCCTCGCGCTGGGCCAGCAGCGCATCCTCGAGATCGCCCGAGCGCTCGCCGCCGACCCCTGCCTGCTGCTGCTGGATGAGCCGGCCGCAGGCCTGCGCTTCAAGGAGAAGCAGGCGCTCGCCGAACTCCTCAAGAAGCTCAGGGGCGAAGGCATGGGCATCCTGCTGGTCGAGCACGACATGGACTTCGTCATGGGGCTCGTCGATCGCGTGGTCGTGATGGAGTTCGGCCAGAAGATCGCCGAAGGCCTGCCCGAGGAAGTGCAGCAGAACCCGGCGGTGCTCGAAGCCTATCTCGGAGGTGTGGAATGAACGGCATGAGCGTGGAGATCGACATGATCGGACAGACCCTCGACGAGGCGGGCAAAAGCGCCCCCGCCACCCCGCGCACGGTGCTCGAGGTGCGCGACCTGTGTGTGGCCTACGGCAAGGTGGAAGCCCTGTCGAACGCCAACCTGCGCGTCGGCGAAGGGCAGATCGTCACCGTGATCGGCCCCAACGGCGCGGGCAAGACGACGATGCTCTCCGCCATCATGGGCCTGCTCGACTCGCGCGGGCAGGTGACGTTCGACGGCGAAGTCGAGTACGTGCCGCGCGTCGAACGCATGGTCGCGCGCGGCATGAACCTCGTGCCGGAGAAGCGCGAACTCTTCGCCGAGATGAGCGTCGAGGACAACCTGCTGTTGGGCGCCTTCCAGCGCTACCGCTCCGGCAAGCGCGACCACGCCGAGACGATGAAGGAGGTGTATCACCTCTTCCCGCGGCTGGAAGAGCGCAAGGCGCAGATGGCCGGTACGCTCTCGGGCGGTGAACGCCAGATGCTGGCGGTGGGCCGCGCGCTGATGGCCAAGCCGAAGCTGCTGATGCTCGATGAACCCAGCCTGGGCCTCGCCCCGCTGATCGTGCGCGAGATCTTCCGCATCATCGGCGAGCTGCGCCGGCGCGGCGTGTCCATCCTGCTCGTCGAGCAGAACGCGCGCGCGGCGCTGCAGGTCGCCGACTACGCGTATGTGCTGGAGACGGGCGAGATCTCGATGGAAGGGCCAGCGAAGCAGCTCGCCGACGATCCGCGGGTGATCGAGGCCTACCTGGGACTGGGCGGGAAGCACCAGGCCATGCTGTCGACCTGAGTTGCCGACCTGAGCTCAGAGCTTGTGAAGAAATCGTAGCGAGCGGCCCGAGTTCGGCCCGAGAAGCGCAGCCGTACAAACGGTACGGCGAGCATCACAGGGGCGAAATCGGGTCGCGCAGTAGATTGATTCACAAGCTCTCAGGCCGGGTGCGCGTCGGCCGGTGGCTCCTCGCCTTCCGGCAGCGCGAGCAGGTTGCCCGAGACGATGCGCGGGAAGGCGTCGTGCGGGCAGTTGCGGAAGTTGGCCGTGTCGAAGAGCGGCGGCTCGTGGCGGAACACGCGGTAGCCGTGCTCGCGCAGCAAGGCCCGCAAGGGGGCGAGGCGGTCGGGTCGGTCGCATTCGACCACGATCAACGGACGGCAGCGCCCGATCAGGCCGCTTGCGCCGCGCAGCACGTCGAGTTCGCGGCCTTCCACGTCGATCTTCAGCAGGCGGCAGGCCGGCAGCTCCAGGTCGTCGAGGCATACGAGCTCGACCATGTCGCCCCCTCCCTCCATCTCGCCCACTAAGTTGACCACTGAGTCGCCCGCGTCGGCGATGCTCACGCCGCCGAAGTTCGCGGCTTGGCCAAGGTCCAGTTGCGGAACCACTGCCCGGCCCGCGGTCGCGCCGACCGCGCGGCGATGCAGTTCCACATGGCCGATGCCGCTGTCCGCGAGGGTCTGCTGCAGGCAACCGTGGATCGCCGCTTGCGGCTCGAAGGCGATCACGCGGCCGGTTTCGCCCACGCTGCGCGCCATTGCCAGCGTGAGCGTGCCGAGGTTGGCGCCGACGTCGACGGCCGTGTCGCCCGGCCGCAGCCAGGACGACAGCAGCGCGGCTTCCCGCGGCGAGTATTCGCCGTACAGCAGCAGCGACAGCGTGACATAGCGGTCGAAGAGCGGCATCGTGAGGATGCCGTCGCGGCAGCGGGCACGCACGAGGGGAAACTCGTTGCGCAGGATGACCCGGTCCCCGTCTGCGCTCGCGGCGGTGTCCGGCGGCGCATCCGCCTGGCCCGACAGCCGCGCGGCGAGGCCCGCGACCGGCGCGTCCCAGCTCCCGCCGAGCGGCTGGCGGACGAGGGTGGCCGAGGGGTACCAGTCGCAGCCTTCGCCGCCGAGGCCCCAGCGCCAGTCGTGCAGCCAGGGAACAAGGATCGAGATCGGCACGCCCAGCGCGCCGGCGAGGTGGGCCGGGCCGGAGTCGAGCGAGACGACGGCGTCGACGGCCTTCATTGCGGCAGCGAGGTCTTCGAAGTCGGCGATGTCGTCCGAGAGGTCGACGAGGGGGTGGCCGGCGATCTCCGGCTTTGCGATGGCGAACTGCAGCGACACGGGTGTCCAGCCCGGTAGCGTCAGCAAGGGGAGCAGGGCCGCTTCGGGCAGCCGGCGGCGGCGGTTTGCCGAGCCGGCCTGGCCGCCCATCCATACGATGCCGAGCTTGCGGCCGGGGTGGCTGGCCAGGCGCGCGGCGAAATGCGCGGCGCGCGCGGGGTCGTGCCCGAGGTAGGGCGCGGGCGCGGCAGCCTCGGCGGGCGTTGCCAGGCCGGCGATGCCGGGCAGGCTCATGAGCCCGCAGGCTGCGTCGAAGGCCGCGTCTCCGGGCAGGGCGGTCAGGATCTCGATCCCGTCCGCGCCGCTTGCGCGCAGGGCGATGCGTGCGAGCGCCGGGGGCACGAGCAGCGTCACCGCGCCGCCCGCACGCCGGATCGCGTCGGGCAGGAAGCGCAGCATCTGCAGCGTGTCGCCCAGGCCCTGTTCGGCGTAGAGCAGCAAGCGGCCCACGGCCTCCCCCGTCCATTGCGGCGCGCCGGAGAATTTCGCGCCGCCGTGGCGCGGGAGCTCCCAGCGTGCTTCGAACAGCGGCCAGCCCTCGCGGTAGCGGCCGCGCATCAGCAGCGCACCGGCGAGGCCGAAGCGCGCCTCGGCATTGCCGGGCCGGCGGGCGAGCCACGCGCGGTAGTGGCTTTCGGCCTCGTCGAGGCGCTGCTGTTCCTTCAGCAGGTGCGCAAGGTTGAGGCGGGCGTTCTCGTTGTCCGGCGCGAGGTTCGCGGTGATCGTGTCGCACAGCTCGGCGCGTGCGTGGTGTCCGGTTTCGTTGCAGGCTTCGCCGAGCAGCGCCCAGCCGCCCCAGAAGCGCGGGCTCGCGGCGATTGCCTGTTCCGCCTCGGCGATGCCGTCGTCGAAGCGCAGGGCCTGCACGTGATCGCGCGCCCTCATCGTGTGGAAGCGGGCGATCGCATCGTGCGCGAGTTCGCTGTCGCAGGTCTGCAGTTGCGCCAGCGCGGCTTCGGTAACGTCGCGGTCGCCCAGTCGGTGCGCTATGTCCAGGCTCTGTGCCAGCGCTTCGACATAGCGCGGGTTCAGCGTGACGGCGCGCTGCGAGGCCGCGAGCGCCTCCGCCGTGAGGCCGTCCGCGTCGAGCACCAGCGACAGGTTGTGGTGGGCCATCGCGAGACCGGGTGCGAGGCGCACGGCCGCGGCGAAATGCTTGCGCGCCCGCGCACGGTCGCCGAGCTGCCGCCAGGCTTCGCCGGCGGTGTTGTGGAAATTAGCGATGTCGGGCGCCGCGGCGATCGCCGCTTCCGCGAAGCGCGCGGCATCCGCGTGGCGGCCGCGCGCGTGGCAGATCAGGGCGCGCAGGTGCAGCGCGTCGGGATGCTTGGGAACCTTGCGCAGGAAGTCGGCGTAGATCGCGTCGGCTTCGTCGAGGCGCCCCCGGTTCTGCAGTGCGATCGCTTCCTGGAGTCGTGCCAGCTGGCTCGCGGAAATGGTTTTCTTCTTCATCGGCTCTTACGGGAGAGGGTTCCCCGCGAGCGTGTCGGCCGCGGCGGGTGGGCAAGCGGCTATTCTAGCTGCATGCGCACCCGCGCAGCCCGTTGTGCGTAGCGCAGCGAGGGGTTCAGCGCGTTGCCGGGGCGGCCGCCGGGACGAGGCGCGCGATCGGCCGGGCGGCGATGAAGGCGCCGAGCGACACGCACACCAGGCCCGCGAGCAGCCAGCCGGTCAGCGCCTCGTCGAGCAGCGGTGCCGCGGCGACGCCGGCGAGCACCGGCACCAGCGCGATCAGCGCGCCGACCCGCTCGGCGCCCAGCTTCTCGACCGCTTTCAGGAACAGGAGCATCGCGACGATGGTCGCGCCGAGGCCCTGGTACAGCCCCTGCAGCAACAGCGTGGACATCGGCACCGCGTCGAGCTGCTTGGGCAGCCACAGCAGGTAGACCGGCAGGTAGACCAGTGCCGAGCTGAAGGCGACGAAGCGCGTGAGCAGCCACGGATGGAAACCCCAGCGCTTGGCGAGCACGCTGTAGAAGGCCCACATCAGGGCCGACGAAAGGATCAGCGCGTCGCCCGCGAGCATGGCTGGCGACCACGTGCTGCCGCCCAGGTAGGACTGTGCGGCGAAGCCGACGCCCAGCGCGATGAAGGCGAGGCCGAAGGCGCGTTCGCGCGGCATGCGCTGGCGCGTGAGCAGCCACGCGACGCCGGCGACGAGGAAGGGTTGCATGCCGGGCAGCAGGATGCCGCCGTGCGCGGCCGGCACGAGCTTGAAACCCGCATACACGAGCACGCCGTACAACAGGCCGCCGAGCATGCCCAGCGTCCACAGGCGCGCATCGCGCCACGACCCGCGCGGCAGGCTGCCGGCGAAAGGCAGCAGCAGGAAGGCAGCCACGCCGAGGCGCAGGGCGAGGATGTCGTGGCCCGTCAGCGCGCTCTTGCCACCGAGGCGGGAGATGAGGATGAAGCCCGTCCAGATCGCCACCGTGCCCGCTGCGGAGAGATAGCCGATGGTCTGGTCCCGTCCGGTGCTCATGTACTGCTCCCGAGTGCTGTTGGTACGGCTGCCACGATATCGCTGGACATCGTTCGCGTAAAATGAATAATTATGATTCAAAGCATTTTTGCGAGAGAACGATGGACCTCGACGACCTGACCATCTTCCGCGCCGTCGTCCGTGAGGGCGGCATCACGCGCGCGGCCGAGAAGCTGCATCGCGTGCAGTCCAACGTCACGACGCGCATCCGCCAGCTCGAGGACAAGCTGGGCGTCGAGCTCTTCTTCCGCGAGGGGCGGCGCCTGATCGTGTCGCCGTCCGGGCGCGTGCTGCTCGACTACGCCGACCGGCTGCTCGCGCTCGCCGACGAGGCGCGCGCCGCGGTCAGCGACGGCACGCCGCGCGGGCGGCTGCGCTTCGGCTCGATGGAGAGCACCGCGGCGGCACGTCTGCCGGCGCTGCTCGCGCGTTTCCATGCGCAGTACCCCGAGGTGCAGCTGGAGCTGCGCACCGGCCCGACCGGGCCGCTGATCGCCGAGGTCATCGACGGCCAGCTCGAATGCGCGCTCGTCAGCGGCCCGGTCGAGGACGCGCGCATTGCGAGCGTGCCGGCCTTCGACGAGGAGCTCGTGCTGGTCGCGCCCGTGGGCCACCCGGCGATCGCCTCGCCGCGCGACCTGTGCGCCCGCACCTTGCTCACTTTCGAGCCCGGCTGCGCCTACCGTCAGCGGCTGCAGGCCTGGCTCGCGTCGGGCGACGTCGTGCCCGAACGCGTCGTCGAGCTCGCGTCCTATCACGCGATGATCGGTTGTGTCGCGTCAGGCATGGGCGTCGCGCTGGTGCCGCGCAGCCTGCTCGCGAAGCTGCCGGTGGAGGACAGCGTGTCCATCCATACGCTGCCGCCCGAGTTCGCACAGGCATGCACGGTGCTGATCCACCGTAGCGGCACGCCCGCCCCGACGGTACGTGCGCTGGCAGAACTGATCGGGCGCGGCTGAGGTGCTCCAGTCCCGCTTCGGCAGCGTTCCCGCGTCCGCGCCGCCCGTCGGCACGCTGCGGCATCGGTGGCTGCTCGCGCTGGCCTTCGGCATCGCCTATCTGCTGCTCGACCGCGCGAGCTACCTGTACCCGATGGCGGACTTCAAGGTCACGCCGTGGAACCCGCAGCCCAGCCTCGCGATTGCCTTCCTGATGGTGCTCGGGTGGCGCTGGCTGTGGGCGGTGCTCGTGACGGTCGTGGTCGCGGAGATGACGATCCGCGACGTCGCCTCGCCGGTCGCGGCCTTGTTGATCGCGCTGGTGCTCTCGCTCGGCTACGCGGCGATCGCGGTGACGCTGCAGGGGCGGTTGCATGTTGCAGTGTCGCTGCGCCATCGCAGCGACGTGTTGCGCCTGTTTGCCGTCGTCGCCGGCGGCTGTCTGCTGATCGGCGGCGCCTACGTTGCTGCGGTCGTGCTGCTGGGCGGCACGTCGAGCGGCATGGCCGCCGCGTGGCTGCGCTTCTGGATCGGCGACACGGTGGGCATCGTCGTGTCGCTGCCGCTGATCCTGATGATGCTCGACGCGTCGCGCCGCGCGCAGATCGCGCGCCTGCTGCGCAATCCCGAGGTGCTGCTGCAGCTCGGCGCGATCCTTGCGAGCTTGTGGTTCGTCTTCGCGTTGCCGGTCGCCCAGCGTTTCAATTATTTCTACGTGCTCTTCCTGCCGCTGGTGTGGATCGCCGCGCGGCACGGCATGGCCGGCACGGCGCCGGCGATGATCCTGCTGCAGGTCGGAGTGATCATCGTCATGGAGGCCTCCGGCATCAGCTCGCTAGGCGTGTTCGAGTTGCAGGCGCTGCTCCTCGCGCTCGCGATGACGGGCTTCTTCGTTGCCGTGACCGTCGACGAACGCCAGCGCATTTCCGACGACCTGCGCCGCACCCTCAAGCTCGCCGCCGCCGGCGAGATGGCCGCGGCGATCACGCACGAGCTGAACCAGCCGCTGACGGCGCTGAACAACTATGCGCGCGCGTGCCGCCTGATCCTGCAATCCGATTCGCCGGCTGCGCACGCGAGCCTGCCCGACACGCTAGACCGCATCTCGGCCGAGGCGCGCCGTGCGGGAGACGTGATCCGCCGGCTGCGCGATCTCTTCAAGGGGGGCGTCGAAGGGCGCGAACCGGTCGATGTCGGCGCCGTCGCCGCCGCGATGGTCGAGGCCTGCCGCAGCCACGCGGGCCGCATCCATTTCCGGCTCGATCTTCCCGCGGAGCCGGCGCTGGCGCTCGCCGATCGCGTGCAGATCGAACTCGTGCTGCGCAACCTGCTGCAGAATGCCGTCGACGCGCTGGCGGGCATGCCGGACGGCACGATCAGCCTGGGCTTGCGCGCGGACGAGGACGAATTGCGCGGCGAGGTCGAGGATACCGGGCCCGGCATCCCCCCGGACCGGGTGCTCAGCGTGTTCGAGCCCTTCGCGTCCGACAAGGCCAACGGCATGGGCGTGGGCCTGCCGATGAGCCGCGCGATCGTCGAATCGCACGGTGGACGACTGGTCGCGGAACCGGGCCCCGGCGGCCGCGTCCATTTCACGCTGCCGCGAATGAAGGGCTGAGCATGGATAACGAACGCCTGTGCGTATTCCTCATCGACGACGACGCCTCGGTGCGCGACTCGCTGTCGCTGCTGCTGGGCGTCCGCGGCTATGCGACGCGCGTGTTCGACAGCGCCGACGCCTTCCTGCGCGCGGCGGGCGAGGGTGGCGACGCATGGGCCGGCTGCGTGCTCACCGACATCCGCATGCCCGGAACCTCCGGCCTCGAGCTGCAGCGCATCGCCGCCGAATGCGGCATGCCGCTGCCCTTCGTCGTGATGAGCGCGCACGGCGATGCGGCCGTGGCGCGCCAGGCCTTCCGTCAGGCCGCGATCGACTTCCTCGAGAAGCCCTTCGACGATGCCGACCTCTTCGCCGCGATCGAGCAGGCCTTCGCGCGCGAACGCGAGCGCCTCGCCGCCGCGCGGCGTGAACGCTCCGTCGGAGGGCGGCTCGGCTCCCTCACCGAGCGCGAGCGCGAAGTCTGCGAGCTGATGGTGCAGGGCCTGTCGAACCACGAGATCGCCGCGTGCCTGGGCATCAGCCACCGCACCGCGCAGGTGCACCGCGGGCGAGTGATGCAGAAGATGGAAGCCGAGTCGCTCGCCGCCCTGATCGCCGCCTGCCGCGAAGCCTGAAGCAGGCAGTTCGGGCACGCACCTGCGGTGCGCGGATACGCCGATCCGCGTACGCGACCTGTCCAATTTTCGGGAGCGCTCCCGGCCGCTAATCTCGGGGCTGTAGGAGGCTTTCCCCGATGGCGAAATTCTGGCTCCTGATCTATCCGGAGCTCACCCGTATCCCGCAGCGCGAACGCGACGCCGTCCTCGGCAGTGCGCGCGCGACCCCGTTCGACGGCCTCGAGCTCGCCGCGATCGCGCTCGGCCTCGCGCTCACGGCGGGGACCACGCGCTATGTGGTGTTCGATGGGCTCACGCACCGGATCGAAGCCTTTCTCGCCAATTTCCTTGTTGCCGTTCCGCTGCTGGCGGTGCTCGCCGGCCCCTTCTTCATCCGGCGCACGCGGCGCGGCCTGCATCACTACCTGACAGAACACCCACAAAGGGGAGCACGAGAGCAATGACCGAGGCGACGACCGTACAGATGCTGGCGGCCGGCCTGTTTGCGCTGGCCATCATCCACACCTTCTCGACCAAGTTCTTCGAGCAGCTGGCGCATCGCCATCCGGCGCACGCCGGCGTGTTCCACTTGCTCGGTGAAGTCGAGGTCGTGTTCGGCTTCTGGGCGATGGTGCTGATCGTCGCGATGGGCGTGCTCGCCGGGCGGGCCGACGCGATCGCCTATCTCGACAGCCGCAACTTCACCGAGCCGATGTTCGTGTTCGCGATCATGGTGATCGCCGGCAGCCGTCCGATCCTGCGCTTCTCCCTGGCCCTCGTGCGCATGGCGGCGAGCTTCATTCCCCTGCACCAGAACGTCGCGTTCTACTTCGTCACGATGGCGCTGGTGCCGCTGCTCGGCTCCTTCATCACCGAGCCGGCGGCGATGACGCTCGCGGCGATGATCCTGCGCGACAAGTTCTTCGCCAACGGCATCTCCAACCGCCTCATGTACGCGACGATCGGCACCCTGTTCGTGAACATCTCGATCGGCGGCACGCTCACCCCCTTCGCCGCGCCGCCGGTGCTGATGGTCGCCGGCACCTGGGGCTGGGACATCTGGTTCATGATCGCGACCTTCGGCTGGAAGGCGCTGATCGCGGTCGTCTTCAACGGCCTCGTCGTCACGATGGTGTTCCGCCAGGAACTCGCCGCGCTCGACACCGGCGCCGCGAAGAGCAGCGAGCGCATGCCGATGCTGATGGTCGTGATCCACCTGTTGTTCCTCGCCGGCGTCGTCGCCTTCGCCCACCACCCCGCCGTCTTCATGGGCCTGCTGCTGTTCTTCCTCGGCTTCGTGACCGCCTACAAGCGTTACCAGGACCGTCTGATCCTGCGCGAAGGCCTGCTCGTCGCCTTCTTCCTTGCCGGCCTGGTCGTCCTCGGCGGGCAACAGCAATGGTGGCTGCAGCCGCTGTTGACCGGCATGGACGCGACGACCGTGTATTTCGGCGCGACCGCGCTGACCGCCGTCACCGACAACGCCGCGCTGACCTACCTCGGTTCGCTGGTGCAGGGCCTGTCGCCGGAATTCAAGTACGCGCTGGTCGCCGGCGCGGTGACCGGCGGCGGCCTCACGATCATCGCCAACGCCCCCAACCCCGCCGGCTTCGCGATCCTGCGCGGGCATTTCCCCGACGAAGCGATCCACCCGGTCGGCCTGCTGCTGTCCGCGCTGCCGCCGACCCTGGTCGCGATCGTCGCCTTCCAGGTCCTGTAAGGAAGACCGCCATGAGCACGTTCGACGAAATCCTGCAGTGGTTCGAGACCCTGCCCGCGAGCTTCGCCTTCCTGCTCGCGCTGCCCTTCGTGATCGCCTTCGTCAGCCTGCTCAAGGACGCGGTCGGGCGGCGCAGCGGAAAGGCCGGCCGCGGCGGCGGCGAGAAAGGGCGGCCCGGCGGCCACGGCGAGCTGAAGATCCTGCTTTAGGCGGCACCCGCCCGTCAGGCGGGCGCAGCGCCGAGCAGCGCCGCGTACAGCGCAAGATCGCCCGCGGAGAAGCAGCAGAAGATCACTTCCGCGATCGCCGGCAGCGCTGCGGCGCTTTCGCGCACTGTCGCAACCGCAATGCGCGCCGCCTCGTCCTTCGGGTAGCCATACACGCCCGTGCTGATCCCCGGAAACGCGACCGTCGCGGCCCCGTGCGCCGCCGCCACTTCCAGCGAGCGCCGGTAGCACGACGCCAGCAAGGCCGGCTCGCCGCGCGTGCCACCATGCCACACCGGTCCCACGGTGTGGATCACGAAGCGCGCCGGCAGGCGGTAGCCCTGCGTCAGCTTCGCTTCCCCGGTCGGACAGCCGCCCAGTCCGCGGCATTCCTGCAGCAGTTCGGGGCCCGCCGCGCGGTGGATCGCGCCATCCACGCCGCCCCCGCCCAGCAGCGAGGAATTCGCGGCATTGACGATCGCATCGACGGGCAGCGTCGTGATGTCGGCCTGCAGGGCGCGCAGCGTGGCGGTCATGGCGGCGGTTTCCTGTGCGGAGGGTCCTCCAGCCTAGCCCCCGCGCGGCGGCCCGTGCAAGTCGGCGGCGCTCAGCCGTTGCTCGGGAATGCGAACTGAGCCTTCTCGATCCCCGCCACCGCCCAGCGCTGGGTCATCGTCTTGCGCCGCGTGTAGAAGCGCACCGCGTCCGGCCCGTAGGCATACAGGTCGCCGAACAGCGAGCGCTTCCAGCCGCCGAAGCTCTGGCACGCGACCGGCACCGGCAGCGGCACGTTCACCCCCACCATGCCGACCTGCACGGTGTCGGAGAAGTGCCGCGCGACCGCGCCGTCGCGCGTGAACACGCAGGTGCCGTTGCCGAACTCGTGCGCGTCGATGAGGCGGATCGCTTCGTCCAGGCTTCTCACGCGCACGACAGCAAGCACCGGCCCGAAGATCTCCTCGCGATACACGCGCATCGACGGCAGCACGTGGTCGAACAGCGTGCCGCCGAGGAAGAATCCCTTCCCGTGCCCCGGCACTTTCAGCGTGCGCCCATCGACGACGAGCTGCGCGCCTTCCTCGGCGCCCAGGTCGATGTAGCCCTTCACCTTGTCGCGATGCGGCCCGGTCACGAGCGGGCCCATGTCGAGGCCGCGTTCCTTGCCGTTGCCGATCCTGAGCGCCTCGACCTTGGGCTTCAGGTGCGCGACCAGCTCGTCGGCGACCGCATCGCCCACCGCCACGACCACCGAGATCGCCATGCAGCGCTCGCCGCAGGAGCCGTAGGCCGCGCCCATGATCGCGTTGACGGCGTTGTCGAGATCCGCGTCGGGCATCACCACCGCATGGTTCTTCGCCCCGCCCAGCGCCTGCACGCGCTTGCCGTGCGCAGTGCCGGTCGCGTAGATGTACTCGGCGATCGGCGTCGAGCCGACGAAGCTCACCGCCTGCACGCGCGGGTCGGTCAGCAGCGTATCGACAGCTTCCTTGTCGCCATTGACGACGTTGAACACCCCCGCCGGCAGGCCCGCCTCGGTCAGCAGCTCGGCCAGCAGCATCGACGTCGACGGATCCTTCTCCGAGGGCTTCAGGATGAAGGTGTTGCCGCAGGCGATCGCCATCGGGAACATCCACATCGGCACCATCGCCGGGAAGTTGAACGGCGTGATGCCGGCGACCACCCCCAGCGGCGGGAATTCCGACCACGAATCGATGTCCGGGCCGACGTCGCGGCTGTGCTCGCCCTTCAGGAACTCGGGCGCGCCGCAGGCGTACTCGACGACCTCGATGCCGCGCGCCAGTTCGCCGTGCGCATCCTCCCACACCTTGCCGTGCTCCTCGACGATCGCCGCGACGACGCGGTCGGCGTTGCGCTCCAGCAGTTCCTTGAACTTGAACAGCACGCGCGCGCGCTTCAGCGGCGGCGTCTTGCGCCACGCCGGGAAAGCGGCTGCGGCTGCGGCGATCGCCTGCTCGACGGTCGCCTGCGAGGCCATCGCGACCTGGCGCACGGGCTCGCCGAGGGCGGGGTTATGGACGGCTTGGGTGCGGTGCTCGTCGGCGACGCGGGTGCCGGCGATGTAGTGTCCGAGGGTTTCCATGTTTGTCTCTCGTCAGGGTTGAGGGTCAGGCGACGCTGCGGATCGCCTGGCGCACGGTGTCGAAGATGCGGGCGAGCTCGTCGGGCGTCGAATCGAGGAAGGGCGAGAACTGCAGCACGTCGCCGCCGTTGCGGATCACGACGCCCGCCTCGAAGCACTTCAGGAAGACCTCGAAGCCGCGCATGCCCACGGCCCCCGCGCGCGGCGCCAGTTCGATGCCGCCCATCAGGCCGCAGTTGCGGATATCGACGACGTTCGGCGCATCGCGCAGCGAATGGATCATTTCCTCGAACACCGGTTCCACGCCGCGCGCGCGCGCGAAGCTGTCCTCCTCACGGTAGGCCGCAAGCGTCGCGAGTCCCGCGGCGGCGGCGAGCGGGTGGCCGGAATAGGTGTAGCCGTGGAAGAGCTCGACGACGTGCTCCGGCCCCTGCATCAAGGCCTCGAAAATGCCGTCGCGCACGATCACCGCACCCATCGGCACGACGCCGTTCGTGAGTCCCTTCGCGGTCGTGATGATGTCGGGCGTCACGCCGAAACGCGCCGCGGCGAAGGGCGCGCCGACGCGGCCGAAAGCGGTGATCACCTCGTCGAAGATCAGCAGGATGCCGTACTTGTCGCAGATCTCGCGCAGGCGCTGCAGGTAGCCGATCGGCGGCACGAGGATGCCCGTGGAGCCCGCGACCGGCTCGACGATCACCGCCGCGATGTTGGAGGCGTCATGCAGCGCGGCGAGGCGTTCGAGGTCGTCCGCGAGCTGTGCGCCCCAGGCCGGCTGGCCTTTCGAGAAGGCCATGTCGGCGGGGCTCCAGGTGTGGCGGAGGTGATCGACGCCGGGCAGCAGCGCCGCGCTGAACACCTTGCGGTTGCCCGGAATGCCACCCACCGACAGGCCGCCGAAGTTCACGCCGTGGTAGCCGCGCTCGCGCCCGATCAGCCGCGTGCGCTGGCCCTCGCCGCGCGCACGGTGATAGGCCAGCGCGATCTTCAGTGCCGTGTCGGCGGACTCCGAGCCCGAGTTCGTGAAGAACACCTTGTTCATGCCTGCCGGCGCCAGCGTCGCGACCTCGCGCGCCAGCGCGATCGCCTTGTCGTTGGTGACCTGGAAGCCCATCGCGTAGTCGAGCGTCGCGACCTGCTCCTGCACTGCCGCGACGATCTTCGGATGGCAGTGGCCGAGGCCGGAGGTCCACAGCCCCGAGAAGCCGTCGAGCAGCTGGCGGCCGTCGTCGGTCGTGTAATAGTGGCCGCGCGCGCCGGTGATGACGCGGGGCGATTTCCAGAACGCGCGGTTCGCGGTGAAGGGCAGCCAGAAGGCCTGATCGTGGGGCATGCGGAACTCCTTGTGGGATCGCAGCCATCCTACGGAGTGTATCGGGTGCATAAAACAGCAATTTTCGCACGCAAGGTTTCGTACTAATGAAACAATTGCCGCATGAAATCCCGTGCCCTCCTTGCCAGCCTCGCCGAAGCCGACCTGCGCCTGCTGCGCGTGTTCATCGCCATCGCCGAATCGGGCGGCCTCGCGGCGGCCGAACTGCGCCTGAACATCAGCCGCTCGGTGATCAGTCGCCACCTCAAGGATCTCGAAGTGCGCCTCGGCGTGCGCCTGTGCGAGCGCGGCCGTGCCGGCTTTGCGCTCACCGAGGAAGGGCAGGTCGTGCTCGACGCGGCGCGCCGCCTGCTCGCGCAGATCGAAGCATTCCGCGACGAAGTCGCCGAACTGCACGCCGGCATGCGCGGCGAACTCAAGCTCGTGATGTTCGACAAGATCGTCTCCAACCCCGGCTGCCGCCTCGCCGAGGCGATCGCAGCCTTCGGTGCCGAGGCGCCCGCGGTGACGTTCAACGTCTTCGTCGCCGGCAGCAGCGAGATCGAGAAGGGGCTGCTCGAAGGGCGCTTCCACGTCGCCGTCCACCCCTTCCACCGCGCGAGCGACAGCTTCACGTCGGTGCATCTGTTCGACGAGTTCCTGCCGCTCTACGCCTCGCCGCGCCACCCCCTGCTCGCCGGCGGGCGCATGCCGTCCGACGACGAACTGCGCCGCGCGGCCTTCGTCGGCCTCGGCTACCACTCGCCCAACATGGAAAGCTTCTGGCGCCTGGGCCTGCAGCCGGCGGCGCGCGCCTTCGAGCAGGAGGCGAGCGTGCTGCTGATCCGCTCGGGCCGCTACGTCGGCTTCCTGCCGGACCACTACGCGCAGGCTTTCGAGGCGCGTGGCGAAATCGTGCGTATTCCGTCCGAAACCCTGCGCTATGCGTGCGAATGGCAGGCCTCGATCGCGCGCACACCCCCTCCGGGCCGCGTCGCGCGGCGTTTCATGGAGATTCTCGTCGGCCTGCATGCGCCTGCAGCGGCGTCGGGAGCCTGAAATCGGCCGTGCGAGCTCGATTTTCCGTGGGTTTTCGCCGTGAAAACGGCGATCGCGCGGAAACGGTTGCCGGATGGTTTTGCCGCCTTTGGTGTTTGCCCTGATGCCCGACCCGCCGCAGGGCGTCCTAAAATGTGTCCTTGGCATCGAAACATGCCCTAGAATTTGTATCGATGACGTCGACGAATGCCCCGCAAGCCGCGACAATGCTAGAATCCGGCCGTTAGTTTAGATGTGCAGCACCGAACAACTCACACACCAATCGAGGTAAAGCATGAACAAAGGTGAATTCGTCGAAGCCCTGGCTGACCGTCTGGACGTCTCGCGTGCGCAGGCCGACCGCGCCCTCTCCGCCGTGCTGGACATCATCGCCGAGCGCATGGCCGCCGGCGAGAAAGTGTCGTTCACGGGTTTCGGCTCCTTCGAGGTGTCCGAGCGCGCCGAGCGTACCGGCCGCAACCCGCAGACCGGTGCTTCGATCAAGATCGCCGCTTCGCGTGTGCCGAAGTTCTCGGCCGGCGCGACGCTGAAGGGCGCTGTGAACGGCAACTGATCCCGCCTTCCGCAGTACCGGATCGGGGCTCGACGCCGGCAGGCGTCGGGCCCTTTTCCTTTTTTTCTTTCCCGAAAGCGGAAAATCGGCTACCATTGCGTCCGTTGTGCAATGCAGCAGTCGGTTTATCTTCAGGTCTTAACTCGCGGAACTGGATTCCGCGGACCCAGCCGAGGGACTGTATCCACAGCCCCATCGCCCCCGACCCTCCCGTCGAACTCCTCTCGTTCTCCTGATCGATAGGCATCGCGAATGCCGGTTGGTGCCGATGCGCGGTCGCATCCGTCGTCCCGTAGTTGTTTTGGTTCGACGGTATCCGACCGGCCCAAGCCCATCGCGCGCTTGCCGCCACCGCGTCCTCCGTGGACGGTGCGATGCCTTTTCATTGGCCCGGTAAACCGGGCCGGATCCCGTTACGACCACCCGTCGCGGCGGAAACCCAGGAAGAACCCATGACGTTCAACGAACTCGGCCTCAACGAACTGCTGCTGCAGGCCATCGAAACCACCGGCTACACCGTCCCCACCGAAGTGCAGGTCAAGGCGATTCCCGCCGCGATCTCCGGTGCCGACCTGATGGTGTCGTCGCATACCGGCAGCGGCAAGACCGCCGCCTTCACGCTGCCCAGCCTGTCGCGCCTCGTCGAGCGCAAGCCTGCGCCCGGCGCCGGTCCGCGCGTCCTCGTGCTGACGCCGACGCGCGAACTCGCGCAGCAGGTCGAGAAGGCCGTGAAGACCTACGGCCGCAACCTGCGCTGGCTCAACACCGCCTGCCTCGTCGGCGGCGCGCCCTTCTTCGCGCAGGTGAAGCAGCTGCAGCGCCCCGTCGACGTTGTCGTCGCGACCCCGGGCCGCCTCATCGACCACCTCACGCGCCGCAAGATCAAGCTGTCGGATGTCGAGACCCTGGTGCTCGACGAAGCCGACCGCATGCTCGACATGGGCTTCGTCGAAGACATCGAGACCATCGTCGCCGCGACCCCGGCTTCGCGCCAGACCCTGCTGTTCTCGGCGACGCTGGACGGCGTGGTCGGCAACCTCGCGAGCAAGCTGCAGCGCAACCCGCAGCGCATCGAGATCGCGCCGACGGTCGAGAACCGCGGCAACATCGAACAGCGCCTGATGATGGCCGACAACCTCGTGCACAAGACGCGCCTGCTCGAATCGCTGCTCGGCGACGACGGGCGGCAGCAGGCCGTGGTGTTCACGGCCACCAAGCGCAGCGCCGAGGAAGTGTCCCTGTCGCTGCAGGAGAAGGGCTTCTCGGCCGCCGCGCTGCATGGCGACATGCACCAGACCGCGCGTAACCGCACGCTCGACAAGCTGCGCCAGGGCCGCATCGACGTGCTCGTCGCGACCGACGTCGCCGCGCGCGGCATCGACGTCGCCGGCATCAGCCACGTCATCAACTTCGACCCGCCGCGCCAGGTCGAGGACTACGTGCACCGCATCGGCCGTACCGGCCGCGCCGGCCGCGACGGCATCGCGATCACGATGTCGGGTCCGCGCGAGATGGGCATCATCCGTGCGATCGAACGTTTCACCGGCAAGCGCATGGACGTGCACACCATCGTAGGCCTCGAGCCGACGCTGCGTCCGACCTCCCCGCGTCGCCCGTCGGGCGGTGGCGGCGGCAAGCCGGGCTACGGCAGCGGCCGTCCGTCGGGCGGTTCGTCGTGGAGCCGCGATTCGCGCGACTCCCGTCCGGGTACCGGCAAGGGCTGGTCGTCGGAAGGGCAGGGTGCCAACCGTGGCGGCTTCGGCCGTGACGAGCGCGCCGGCGCCCCGCAGGAGCGTCCCGCCTTCGGTCGCAGCGAACCGCGCAGCTTCGGCGACCGCAGCGCCTTCCCGCGCGACGACCGTGCCCCGCGCCGCGAAGGCTCGCGCGACGGCGCCCGTTTCGGCGGTGACCGTCCGGAAGGCGCCCGCCGTCCGCGTCCTGCTTTTCGTGACTGAGTGATGTCGGCGCCCCGCGCGAGCGGGGTGCAATGACCGGGAAGGCCCGGGCCGTGCAGCGATGCACGCCCGGGCCTTCTGCATTGGTGCGCGTGCGCGCCGGGGTGCTGAAATGAAAAACGGGCCGCGCAGGCCCGTTCGATCTTCAGTCCTTCGTCGGCGACGTCAGGACTTCGCTTCCTTTGCCGCGTTCACTTCGACCGCGCGCAGCTTGGCCGCGAGCTTGTCGAGCACGCCGTTCACGAAGCGGTGGCCTTCGGTGCCGCCGTAGCTCTTCGCCAGCTCGATCGCCTCGTTGATGATTACGCGGTAGGGCGTGTCGAGGCTGTTCTTCAGCTCCTGCGTCGCAAGCAGCAGGATGCCGCGCTCGACCGGCGAGAGCTCCTCGACCGAGCGGTGGATGAACGGGACGAACTCCTCCTGCAGCGCCGCGACGTTCCCGAGCGTGCCGCGCAGCAGGCTGACGAAGAGTTCGCGGTCGGCCTTGTCGAAACCGGTGACCTGGGCGACGTGATCCTCGATCTGGGGGACCGAGTTGCCCGACAGCAACCACTGGTAGATGCCCTGCAGGGCGAACTCGCGCGCGCGGCGCCGTGCTGCCTTGCCGCTCATTTGAGCATCCGCAGCAGGCGCGCCATCTCGATCGCGGTGCGTGCGCAGTCGCTGCCTTTTTCGTGCATCCGCGCGAGCGCCTGGTCGTCGTCCTCGGTCGTGAGCACGCCGTTGGCGATAGGCATCCCGGTGTCGAGGCCGATGCGGTTGATGCCGGCGCCCATCTCGTTCGAGACCAGCTCGAAGTGGTAGGTTTCGCCGCGGATCACCGCGCCGAGCGCGATCAGCGCGTCGTAGCGGCCGCTGCGCGCCATGGCCTGCAGCGTGAGCGGGACTTCCAGCGCGCCGGGGACGGTGGCGATGCGGATCAGGTCGGGCGCGACGCCGAGGCGCTGCAGCTCGGCGGTGCAGGCCGACAGCAGGCCTTCGCACACGTCCTGGTTGAAGCGGCTCATGACGATGCCGATGCGTAGGCCGTGGCCGCTCAGATCGGGCTCGAATTCGGGAATGTTGTCGTAACGGGCCATGTTCGGTTCTTTCAAAAACGGATAAGCCGGAAATCCACTGGACTTCCGGCGCGGTAAAACGTCGAGGGTACCACCTCAGGCCGGATCGACGAAGCCCGTGATCTCCAGGCCGAAGCCGGCCATGCTCGGAATCTTGCGCGGGCTGGACAGCAGCCGCATCTTGCCGACCTGCAGGTCGCGCAGGATCTGGGCGCCGACGCCAAACAGGCGTGCGTCCCATTTCGGGGGCTGGTAGCCGTTGCCGGTCAGGCTCGCGAGCAGCTCGCTGCCCGACTGCGGCCGGTACAGCAGCACGATCACGCCCTGCTCGGCCTGAGCAAGGCGGGCAAGCGACTGGTTGACCGGGAAGGTGTGGCGGGCGCTTTCGGCGTCGAGGAAGTCGACGACCGAGATCGGCTCATGCACGCGCACGAGCGTCTCGTGCTCGGGGCGAATGTCGCCCTTGGTCATCGCGAAATGCACTTCGCCAGTGGTCTTGTCCTCGAACGCGAACAGGCGGAAGCGGCCGTGCGGGGTATCGACGTCCTTCTCGGCGACGCGCTTGATCAGGTGCTCGTTCGACGAACGGTACTGGATCAGGTCGCGGATCGCGCCGATCTTGAGGCCGTGCTCCTTGGCGAACTCGACGAGATCGGGCAGGCGCGCCATCGTGCCGTCGTCCTTGAGGATCTCGCAGATCACCGCGGCCGGTTCGAGTCCGGCCAGCGCGGAGAGGTCGCAGCCGGCTTCGGTGTGGCCGGCGCGGATGAGCACGCCGCCGTTCTGCGCCATCAGCGGGAAGATATGGCCGGGCTGGACGATGTCGGACGGCTTGGCGTTGCGCGCGACGGCCGCTTCCACCGTGCGCGAGCGGTCGTGCGCCGAGATGCCGGTGGTGACGCCCTCGGCGGCCTCGATCGAGGTCGTGAAGGCAGTGCCGTGCGGCGAGCGGTTGTCGCGCACCATCAGGTGCAGGTCGAGCTGGCGGCAGCGCGCCTCGGTGAGGGTGAGGCAGATCAGGCCGCGGCCGAACTTCGCCATGAAGTTGATCGCTTCGGGCGTGACGTGCTCGGCGGCAAGCACGAGGTCGCCCTCGTTCTCGCGGTCTTCCTCGTCGACCAGCACGACCATGCGGCCGGCGCGGATTTCCTCGACGATTTCGGTGATGGGGGACAGTGCGCTCATTGTGCGGATTCCTCGCGCCACGCCAGCAGGCGTTCGCAGTAGCGGGCGATCAGGTCGATCTCGAGGTTGACGCGGCTGCCGGCCTCGAGGTGCTTGAGATTGGTCACCGCCACGGTGTGCGGGATCAGGTTGATCGAAAATTCGGTGCCTTCGACACGATTCACGGTGAGGCTCACGCCGTTCACGGTGACCGAGCCCTTGCGCGCGATGTAGCCGGCGAGCGCGGCCGGGGCGCGGATCACGAGGTCGTGGCTCTCGCCCACCGGGACGAAACGCACGACTTCGCCGACGCCGTCGACGTGGCCGGTGACGAGGTGGCCGCCGAGGCGGTCGGCGAGGCGCAGCGCCTTCTCGAGATTGACCTCGTTGCCGGCCTTGTCGAGGCCCGCCGTGCAGTTGAGGGTCTCGCGCGACACGTCGAACTGCACGCGCGGGGCGTCCACGGCGATGACGGTGAGGCATACGCCGCTATTGGCGATGCTGTCGCCGAGCTGTACGTCGGAGAGATCGAGATCGGCCACGTTGACCGTCAGGCGGACGCCGTCCTGCAGGGGATCGATGCGTTCGATTCGGCCGCAGGCGGCCACGATTCCGGAGAACATTTGGGGTGGAGGGCGGATTAGGGAACAGTGATTGTAGGCGAAGTGCACGCAAATGCGGTCGCTTCGCCGCCGTAATCCGCGGCAATCGCACGAATTCGGACGTGGCTGCGGGCAGTCGCGGTGGGAGCAACCATGTGGGAGCGGCTTCAGCCGCGAAGAGGCGGTGTCGCTGGCTGCACGGCCCATTCGCGGCTGAAGCCGCTCCCACAAGGGAAAACGGCGCCGACTCGCGGCTGGGGCCGCTGCGGCCGGGTCGTTACCTCAGGGCGCGGTCGAGCACTTCGCCGAACGCGTCCGCCTTCATGAAGCCGACGACGCGCAGGCCGCCGCGCTCCTTGCCCGCCGGGTCGAAGAAGATGGTGCCCGGCGGCCCGAACAGGTTGAAGCGCTTGAGCAGCGCCTTGTCGTCGTCGTTGTTGGCGGTGACGTCGGCCTTGAGCAGCAGCATGCGGCCCATGCGTGCGGAGACGTTCGGGTCGGTGAAGGTGAAGCGCTCCATCTCCTTGCACGACACGCACCAGTCGGCATAGAAATCGAGCATCACCGGGCGGTCGGTGGTGGCGAGGCGGGCGTCGAGTTCGGCGAGCGAGGCGACCTTCTCGAAGCGCGGCAGCTCGGCGGCGTTGGCGGTCGAGGCCTGCGCGCGCAGCACCGCGAGCGGCTGCAGCGGGTCGCGCGAGCCGGCGAGTGCGCCGATCAGCATCGCCGAGCCGCCGATCAGCAGCACGACCCCGACGCCTTTCCAGAAGCGCTGCCAGCCCTTGGCGTGCGGCGGCAGCGGGTCGATCGCGTGCAGGAAGATGCCGGAGAACAGCAGCAGCGCGGCCCACGCGAGCATGGGCAGCAGCGGCGGCACGACCGGCGTGAGAAGCCACACGGCGACGGCCAGAAGCATCACGCCGAAGGCCTTCTTGACGCCTTCCATCCACGCGCCGGCGCGCGGCAGCACCGAGCGGGCGGCAACGCCGACGGCGAGGAGCGGGGCGCCCATGCCGAGCGCCATCGCGAAGAGTGCCGCGCCGCCGAGCACGGCGTTGCCGGTCTGCGCGATGTAGAGCAGCGCGCCGGCGAGCGGGGCGGCGACGCAGGGGCCGACGATCAGCGCCGACAGCACGCCCATCACCGCGACGCCGCCGAGGCTGCCGCCCTGCTGGTGGCTGGCGGTGGAGGACAGGCGGCTCTGCAGCGCCGAGGGCAGCTGCAGCTCGTAGAAGCCGAACATCGACAGCGACAGCAGCACGAACACCAGCGCAAAGCTTCCCAGCACCCAGGCGTTCTGCAGTGCGGCCGCCAGCATCGTGCCGGAGAGGCCCGCGGCGACGCCGGCGGCGGCGTAGGTGAGGGCCATGCCGAGGACGTACACCAGCGACAGCATGAAGGCGCGCCCGCGCGAGATGTTGTGGCCGTGGCCGACGATGATGCCCGACAGGATGGGGATCATCGGGAACATGCAGGGGGTGAAGGCGAGCAGCAGCCCGAAGCCGAAGAAGCTCAGCAGCACCAGCGGGCCGCTGGCGTTGCGCAGCAGGCCGGCGATGCGCCCGCTCTCGTCGTCGGCGACGCCGCTGCCGGCCGTCGCCGCCGCGGCACTCTGTGCGGGTTTGTCGTCGCGCCCGAGCAGGCCGTCGAGGAAGTTGCCGCCGGTCTTGACCGGTTTTGCGAGCAGGTCGATGTCGGCGGACTGTTCGTTGGGCGGATAGCAGATGCCGCCATCCCAGCAGCCCTGCACGCTGCCGAGCAGGCGGAACTTCGTCGTGCCTGCCGGTGCGTTGACGGGCAGCAGGACCTTCACTTCCTTGCGGTAGGTTTCGACCTCGCCGAAGAAGTCGTCCTTCTTGACCTTGCCCGGCGGGCGCTCCGGCGTGCCGAAGGTGACGGTGTCGGGATCGGCGTGGAAGCGGAACTTGTCCGCGTAGAGGTAGTAGTCGCCGGCGATCTTCACGGTGACCTCGACCGTCTGCGCGTCGAGTGCCTGTGCGGAAAGCACGAAGGCTTCTTCGGGGCGCATCGGCGAACCGGACGGGGCGGCGCCGGCGGGGGCGGACAGCGAGAACAGGCTGACGAGGAGGACGAGCAGGGACAGGAGGCGGTGCATGAGGTAGGTCGGCAGTGCGCGGTGGCGCGATTGTAGGGCCCGATTCTAGGATGTTTGGGGCGGCTGGCCTTCGATATGGATCAAGACATCTGTCGTGCGCCTGCTCAGGCCAGGGGCGGGGCGGCGCCTTCGTCGTCGGGTTGCGGCGCGGTTTCTGCTGCGACCCAGTCCAGATAGCCGGGCAGGCCTCGCATGACAGGGACCGCGACGATTTCCGGAAGTTCGTAGGGATGGTTTGCGCGGATCGCCGCCTCGAGCTCGACGTAGCGCACGGGCGTGGTCTTGATCAGCAGCGGGACTTCCGTCGCGGTCTCGATCCTGTCCTGCCAGCGGTACACCGAGCGGCACGGGGCGAGGACGTTGACGCAGGCCGCGAGGCGGCGTTCGATCAACAATGCAGCGAGCGCTTCGGCGCTGGCTTCATCGGGGCAGTTGGTGAGGACGACGAGCACTTCGGGCATTGCGGGTTCCTGCGTACGGGGCAGGCGCGATTGTCCCAGACTCGGGCGCTGCGCGCATGCGCGGCCGGGTTCTGCCCGCGGCCGCGGCGCGCTATCCTGAGATTTTCCTGTGAGTTCTGCCGTAATGACCCTCAGCCCCGATCCTGCCGTGCTCGCCCGCTGGCCCGACGTTCCCGCCTGCTACGACTGGCTGTCGCTCGACCGCCGCGGCACCTGGCGGCTGCAGGGCGAGGCGGTCGGGCATGCGGGTCTGGTCGGCTTCCTCAGCGCGGGCTATGGCCGCGACGAGGCGGGCAACTGGTTGGTGCATAACGGGCCGCAGCGGGTGTATGTGGCGCTCGAGTACACGCCCTGGGTGCTGCGCCTGCATCCGGATGGCCGGCTGACGACGCATACCGGCGCCGCGGTCGCAGGTGTCGTGGCGGCCTGCCTCGACGAGGAGGGCAACGTGCTGCTGGAGACGGAGCTCGGCGCGGGCCTGCTCGACGACCGCGATCTTGCGGCCTTCCTCGCGCAGTGCCGCTGCGCCGACGGCAGCGTGGCCGACGACGAGGCGCTGCTCGCGGTGATGGCGGGCGGCCGGGAGGAGGGGGCGCAACCGGGTTCGCAACCAGGTTCGCAAGTGAGGTGGCGGGACCTGCCGCTGCAGGCCGTCACGCGCGCGGCGGTGCCGCAGCGGTTCGGTTTCCGGCCGCGGCCGGCGCCCTGATCGGAAGTGTGGCGATGGTGTCGGCGAGCTTCCGCTTCTACGAGGAACTCAACGACTTCCTCGCCCGTGCGCGTCGCTATCGCGACATTACGGTGCCCTGCGCGCGTGCCGCGACGGTCAAGCACATGATCGAGGCGCTCGGGGTGCCCCACACCGAGGTCGAGCTGGTGCTGGTCAACGGCGAGTCGGTGGACTTCGACCGGCAGATCTGCGACGGCGACCGCGTGTCGGTGTATCCGCGCTTCGAGACTTTCGACATCACGCCGCTGCTGCGCGTGCGCGCGCACCCGCTGCGCACGACGCGCTTCGTCGCCGACGCCCATCTCGGCGGCCTCGCGCGCCTGTTGCGCATGACCGGCTTCGACACGCTCTACGACAACAATTTCGCCGATGCCGACATCGAGGCGATCGCCGCCCACGACGGGCGCATCGTGCTCACGCGCGACCGCGAACTGCTCAAGCGCCGCACGATCACGCACGGCTGTTATGTGCATGCGCTGAAGCCGGAACTGCAGTTCGCGGAGATCCTGGCGCGCCTGGACCTCGGCCGCAGTGCGCGGCCGTTCACGCTGTGCCTCGCGTGCAATGCGCCGCTGCATGCCATCGACAAGGCCCGCGTGGAACACCTGCTGCCGGAGAGCGTGCGCGAGCGCCACACGCGCTTCAGCACCTGCGACGTGTGCCGGCGGGTGTTCTGGGAAGGCTCGCACTGGGTAAAGATGCGGGCGCTGATCGGGCGCCTGCTGCCGCACGGCTGAGGCAGGAGGGCGTGCGCGCCGGCGTCCGCCTGCAGCGCGTCGACGTCGAGGTCGGCGGGCAGCGGGCCTTCGACCGTGCGCTCGACTTCGGCGCGGATCGCTGCGGGCAGCGAGTCATTGCCCGCGTGCACGCGCACCGCCTCGGCCGCCGCTCGGTTGGCGAAGCGCACGTGGCCGCTGCGCGCGAACACGATCAGTCCGTCGCTCAGGCTGTTGAATATTTGTTGCGCTGGTGAGTGCATCGCGTCTATCGTATTTTACGTAAAGATACCATAGGTAAACGTTTCTGCGCCCTCTCCTGTATCAGGAACCTTCGGGAAAAGGCGTATGGTTGCAATCTGCTCCTTTATTGTTTTGCTTCGGAAACGGGGTGGAGCGAAGCGGGCGGCCGGGCGTTCGCAAAAGGTAATAATCCGTGTTGCGGAAGTGGTAATAATTGGATAGCTTTATGTAACGTTTGCTGACGTGACCTGTTCCCGCGTTTGCGACATGATTGAAATCGGCGGCGACAGGCACGACACGTGACGTGCCCGGATTCGTCCGCTCCAGGGACGTCAAGGAATCTTTGCCCATGCTCCTAGCCGACCTTCCATCCACGATCGACATCGACACTGTCGTGCGTTACGGTGATTTCCTCTCCGGGCTGGAGGTGGGGATCCTGTCGCATGCACCGGACGGCGCGATCGAATACGCGAACGACATCGCGCGCGGCCGCCTCGGTTTTCACGGCCTCTCCGGTCTCGGGCTGGACAATACCTGGGCCCTGTGCGAGGCGGACGGCGGCCATCTGGCCCTGTCGGAACTGCCCGCAGTGAAGGCGCTGTGTCTGGGACGGGCGGTCAGGGGGCGCGTGGTCGGCTGCCTTCTCGGCGGCGAACTGCATCTGCTGCGCATGGACGCGATGCCGGTGTCCGGTCGGGACGGGCACGTCGCCCGGGTCGTGACGGCCTTCCGCGACGTCACGCCACCGGCCGTCGTGCAGGAGGCGGCTGAAGCCGCAGACCGGGCCGCGAATCAGGCCTGAGGCGCGGTCCGCGAGCCCCGGTGTCCTCGTCGATTGCGATCTCTATGCCCTGCTGGATCGCCTGGGCGGAAGTGCTGGTCTTGTGTCCGAATTCGGCGTCGAGGCCGATCAGGACGGGGGCCTGACCGGCGCCCGCGGACGCTTGGCTGACGACGAGGGCGAGCGCGCCGAACAGGCTGCGCAGGGCGTTGAGCAGCATCGGTGAGCTGCGGTTCCCTGGCCGGGGGGCGCTCAGGCGTCGTCGTTGAGCAGGGCGCCCAGCAGCTGGAATGCCTTGCGCTCGGACAGCTTGTCGCTGCGCGACAGGTTGAGGATGGTTCGGGCGAGCGCCTCGGCGATCGGGCCGACGGTTGCGCGCGGCTTGTCGAACAGCGCAGTCGGCGCGGCGGCGGCCTGCGAAAGCAGTGCCGCGATGGTGGCGTCTGCATCGCCGAGCGGACCCGTGCCCGGATGCGTTCGCGGCAGGCCGGCGGGCGGGTGGGCGTCGATATCCGCGCTCGACGGCGCGCCGAGGACGTCCCACACCGATTGCGGCACTTTCTCGCGCGTCTGCGGCACGTCGAGCCAGCCCGACGGCAGCTCGAGCGCCTGCTCGATCGCCTGCGCGAACGGATCGGATACCGGCTTGCGGCCCGAGGTCATCAGGCTCACGCGGCTGCTGGTGAGGTTCGCGGCATGGGTCAGCGCGATCTTCGCGCCGCGCGCCGCGGTGAGCATGATCAGGTTGCGGCGGCGCGTATCGTTGCGTTCGTGCTTGCCGACCACGCTCAGCGCCGGTGGGCGGGGAGCCGGGGCCGCCGCGGGTCTGTGCGCCTGCGCGGTGCGGTCCAGCGGCGTTGCGTCGTGTTCCATGCGGCCTTCTCCGTCGCCGGTTCGCCAGGATCCGCCATCCTGGGACGGGCGCGCCTCTGTGGGACCCGCCGGCCGGGAGCGGGTGTGCCGCCGGGACGAGCTTAGTGCGGTAGGTCAGGCGGAACTATTACCTGCTGCGCGTATGGTCATTGGAAATGTTACCGTTTCGGGGCGCGAGCGTCAATGTGCAGGCCCGCGCGGGCCGGGCGCGTCAATCCGCGTCGAGGGCGAATTCGCGCGCCAGGTCGGCACAGAAGCGCCGCAGCACCTCGGCGAATTCCCGTGCATGGCCGCGCACGGCCTCGCCATTGCCGGCGCGCGCGGCCGCCCGCAGGGACTCGACGGCGCCCAGCACCTCGTGGGCGCCGATCGCTTCGGCGCCGCCTTCCATCGCGTGGCAGAAGTCCAGCACGCCGCGCAGGTCGCCGTTGCACGCGAGCCGGTCGAGGGCCGAGATGCGGTCCGCGGCGAGCCTGTGGAATTCCCTCGCAATGGCCTGCTGGATCGTGCGGTCGGGGCCGAGGTAGAGCTTCATGTGCTCGAAGTCGATGAGCGAGTGCCGGGACTCGACCGTCGTGCTCGGCGCCCGGGCCGACTCGCCCAGGCGCAGGCCCCAGCGCACGGCGCGCTCGAAGAGTTCGGCGCGCACGGGCTTGGCGAACATGAAGACGTTCTTGTATGCGCTGCGGATGCGGGCGAAGTCGCTTGGGGCCGAGCTGATCACGAGGACGGGCAGCGTGTCGTATTCGGGCTTGGATTTCACGACGTCGAGGAAGGCGACGCCGTCGAATTTGGGCATGCGCAGGTCGAGGATGATCAGGTCCGGGGTGCGCTCCGACAGCGCCATCAGCGCGGCATAGCCGTTCTCCGAGGACAGGATGCGGATGTCGCTGCCCTGCTCCTTGAGCTTGCTCGTATACAGCGCCCGGTGGAAGGGGTCGTCCTCGATGATCAGTACATAGTGTCGGGCATTCATCGTCCACGCGCGCCGGGTGGGTAGGTTGGGAAGATGGTACGCGAGCTTTTCGCCGAGTCCAGCCTTGTCACGGTGTAGATGCTTACTTTGCAAGGTAAACTATACTTCGCGGCGGCCGGGCGCCGCGATGGCGCTGGTGGAGGCGTTGCAGGCAGTAACGGAGAAGGTCTAGGCGCCCGGCAGCTCCAGGATGCTCGACTTGCGGAACTCGTCGCTGGGGAACACCCGTCCGCTCAGTATGGTGTTGAAGATGTGGTCGAAGACCACGCCCGGCTCGCCCTTCTTGTCGCCGGAGCGGAAGTAGGAGTGGCCCTTGGGTGGGTCGTAGCGGGTGTTCACGTCGTCGCAGTCGATCGCATAGACGTTCTTCGGCGTGCGCTCCATGTCCTCCGGCCCGGTGTGGCCCAGCCGGCGCGAAGCTTCGGCGTTGCGCAGGTTGGAGACCTTGCTCGCACGCAGCGCGAGATCGTCGGAGGCGTAATACACGACGACGTTGCGCGAGGCGTGGCAGATCAGTTCGCCAGCTTCGCCGCGGTTCAGTGATTCATTGACGATGTCGGCGGCGACCAGGAAGGTGTTGCGGAACAGCAGCGGCAGGCCCTGCGGCTGGTCGTAGCGGCGCCAGTTCGCGAGGGTCTGGCGCAGCACGCGGTTGCCCATCGAGTGCGCCAGCACGTTGATGCGCTTGAGGCAGGGGTCGTCCTCGGGGTTGTATTCGGTCGAGGCGCGCCACTCCATGAATTTCTGGAACATGCGCGCGAGCGCGAAGGCGCTCTGGTCGGCGGCCTTCTGGTCGTCCCAGTAGTCCTTGACGATGCCGAGGTCGTTGTCGCAGGGCCAGATCACCGGCACGACCAGCACCTCGCCGGCCTTTTTCTTGTTGCACAGGGTCTGGAATTCCTCGACGTTCTTGAACACTGCGTCGGGGAGGTTCGAGAAGCCGTGGATGTAGAGCAGGACCTGGCGATACTTCGACTCCTTGATCGCACTGAGCAGTGCTTTGCTGCCGATCTCTTCGTAGCTGTCCTTCTTCTTGCGCCGGCAACAGTAGAAGGCCCGGCTCGAGGCATTGTTGCCGAGGTCGAAGACGAAGTCCGGGTTGAGTTCCGGCTCGGTGTTGTGGGTCGGCATTCTGCTGGTGATGAACAGCATGGCATGTCCTCCGCGTCGGGGTGACTTGCCGATGCGGGTGCCACCCGTCAGGCATGCTGCGGCGTTCCGCCCGGCATGCATTGATGGTAGGCGAGGATCATGCGAAAGCAAGCCGGCGCGGGGGCGCCCGTGGGTGCGGCCCGCGGGCGGCCGAACGCCGGGGGTCAGCGTGCTGCGGACGGCATCGCGTCGCGGCTGACCAGCAGTTCGGTCGCGACGAGGTAGTAGACGACGCCTTTCGCGTCGATGGTGCGGATCAGCACGGGCAGGCCGAAGTGGTCGGTCGCGAGCCAGACGTCGGTCATCTCGCGCGCGCTGCCGTAGCGTGCGCGGACGTGGCGGGTGCGCCAGCCCTCGCCGAAAGGCAGGTGCACGGTCTCTTCGCCGATCGTTTCGAGCTGGAAACTGCGCAGCGCGCCCCCCGCCGTGACGGGCAACGTGCCGCCGGCAGCGGCGCCGGGGTAGCCTAGCTGATAGAGCAGGGACAGGATGTCCTGCGCGTTGTCGGGCAGGGTTTCCGTGGTGCCGGCGCCGCGGAGTTCGCCTGCCGTGCGGTCGAGTTCCGCGACGACCTCGCCGGGCCGGCCGTCCTCGCGTTCGGTGAAACGTTCGGGACGCAGGCCGGTTTCGGTGAGCCGGCCGGTGCTTTCGCGGAGCTTGCGTCCGGGGCGGAACCACGGGAGCGCGGCCACGGCGGTCGGCTCCACGAGCTCGGAGATGCGGTAGCTGCCGTCGCCGGCGACTTCCCACTGGTGCGTCGCCTTGCCCATGGGGAACTGCTTTTCGCCCATCAGCGCCATGTAGGCGATGCGGCCGGCGCGCGGCCAGGCCTGCCCGCCGCCGCCGGCAACGGACGTGGCTTCGGCGGCTTGAGCGGCTTCTGCGGTGGCGGCGGATTCGGTTGCGGGCGCCGCGGTGTCCGCTGCGCTTTCCGGGGCAGGCTCGGCAAGCGCTTCGGGCGCCGGTTCAGGCTCGGGGGGCGGTTCGCTTGCCGCGACCGGCTCGGGTGCGGTTTCGGGCTGCGCGAGGGGCTTGTCGGTGATGCTCGCCTGCGCCGTCTTCGGCTCCGCCTGCGGGCGCGGCGGTTTCTTCCTTGCGGGCGGCGGCGCGGGCGGGGGCGACTCGCTCACCGCGACCTGCGGCGCCGTGCGCACCAGCGTCACGTCGAGGCGCTGCAGGTCGGGCAGGGGGCTCAGATCGACCTGCGGGCCGATCAGCACCGCGAGATGCAGCGCGAGCGACAGCGCGATGCCCAGCAGCAGGGGGCGCGACAGCACGGGAGAGGGGGCGGGGCTCGATTCGGTCATGGATATCCGCCGCCGCGGCAGGATGCCGGATGCATCGAAACGGCAGGCGGGCGCCATTCTAGCGTGAGTTTGCGGGGCGTGCCGGCCGGGATGGGGCCTCGCCGTCATCATTCGACGCGCCCGCGGACGGAGGTGCGCCGAAACACTCGTCGAGGCGCTGGTGCAGCCGGCGGCGATAGAAGTCGACGAACTGCCGCGCGTGGGCGGGCTGGTGCCGGCCCGGCGCATAGACCGCGTACAGGCCGCCGCCGGGCGGCGTCCAATCGGACAGCACTCGTACGAGCCGGCCGCTGTCGATCGCCGGCCGGGCGCTGAACTGGTCGAGCGCCGAGATCCCGGCGCCGCCTTCGAGCAGGGCGCGCAGCGCCGCCGCGGAATCGGCGCGCAGGTGGCCGCGGGTGCGCACGCAGCAGCTTTCCCCGTCGGCATGGGTGAAGCTCCAGGTCAGCGGCGTCGGCAGCAGCGTCAGCGCGACCCATTCGTGCCGCGCAAGCTCTGCGGGGTGTTGCGGCTGTCCGGCGCGCGCCAGGTAGTCCGGCGACGCGACGATGTACTGGGCGAAGTCCGAGAGCTTGAGCGCGCGCATCGACGAGTCGCGCAGCCAGCCCATGCGGAAGCTCACGTCCAGCCCTTCCTCTACGAGATCGACGACCTGGTCGTTGGTGCGCAGCTCGATCTGCAGGAGCGGGTGCCGGGCCGCGAACTCGGCGACGACCCGGCCTAGCGATTGCACGGCGTGATCGACGGTGCAGCCGATGCGCAGCGTGCCGTTCAGCTCCGCGGACGGGCTGCCGAGCTGCGCGAGGGCGTCCTCGATGCCGCGCAGCCGCGGCACGCACTCGGCGTACAGGGTGTGGCCGGCGTCGGTGAGGGCGACGCGGCGCGTCGTGCGGCTGAACAGGCTGATCCCGAGTTGCGTCTCGAGGCGGCCGATCTCGATGCTGACCTTGGCCTTGGCGATGCCCAGGCGATCGGCGGCAGCCGTGAAGCCGCCGGCGTCGGCGACGGCGGCGAAGATCAGCAATCCGTTGAGGTCGATGCGGTCCGCGATGCCCATGGGAGGTGTTCTTTGTCGTTGTATGAAAAACAGTGAATTCTGGACTGAACCGTTTTTGAAAACAATCAGTGGTGTGATGATGACGCCGTTGCAGACATCACCCCCTCAACTCCCCTCCCCTTGTATCGCTCGACAAAGGTGACATCCATGAACATCGTTCTCATCGGCGCATCCGGTTTCGTCGGTTCCGCCCTGCTGAAGGAAGCGCTCGCGCGCGGCCATCGTGTCACGGCCATCGTTTCCAATCCCGCGAAGCTGGCGGCGCAACCGGGCCTCGAAACCGTCGGGGCCGACGTGCTCGACGGTGCGGCGCTCGCGCCCCGGCTGGCGGGCCACGATGCGGTCGTGAGCGCCTTCAGCGGCCACGCGCAGGCCGACGTGTATGGCTACTACGTGCAGGGCATGCGCTCCATCATCGCCGCGGCGAAGCAGGCGCGCGTGCCGCGCCTGCTGGTCGTCGGCGGAGCCGGAAGCCTCGAGGTGGCGCCAGGCGTGCAGCTCGTCGATACACCCGAATTCCCGGCGCAGTGGAAGGGCACGGCCGAAGGGGCGCGCGAGGCGCTGAAGCTGCTGCGCGCCGAGCCCGAACTCGAGTGGACGATGCTGAGTCCCTCGGCTTGGCTGGAACCGGGCGAGCGCACCGGCCGCTTCCGCCTGGGCACCGACCAGCTGCTGGCCGATGCGCAGGGCGAGAGCCGTATCTCGGTCGAGGACTACGCCGTGGCGATGATCGACGAGCTGGAGCGCCCGGCGCACTCGCGGCGGCGCTTCACGGTCGGCTATTGAGAGCGCCCGCTAGCCTCCGCTGAGCGCGCCGACGACGAGGAGTTCGTCGCCGTCGGCGAGCGGGTGCGAGAGTGCGACGGCGGGCTGGCGGTTGATGAAGAAGCGCACGTGCGGGCGGATCGCGCCGTGCTCGTCGATGACGCGGAAGCGCACGCCGGGGTGGCGGCGGTCGAGGTCGTCGAGCACCGCGCCGAGGGTCGTGCCTTCCGCGACGAGGCGGGACTGGCCGTCGGTGTAGCTGAAGAGCTGGCCGGGGACGACGGCGCGCACGCTCATGGTCAGAGTGTCGCGGCTTCGACGGAGAAGATTTCCGGCAGGTGCTCGGCGAGGCACAGCCAGGTGTCGCCCTCGTCGTGGCTGCCCCACAGCTCGCCGCAGGTGGTGCCGAAATACAGCCCGAGCGGCTTGCCGGCGTCGGCGCAGAAGGCCTGGCGCTTCACCGTCCACCACGCGTGGCCGCGCGGCAGGCCGTTGTCCTGGCGCTCCCAGCTCTCGCCGCCGTCGCGGCTGCGGTACGCGGCGGGCTTGCCGTCGGGTGAGGTGCGCGGCCAGTTCTCGGTGCCGTCCATCGGGAACACCCACAGGGTGTCGGGGTCGCGCGGATGCAGCACGATCGGGAAGCCGATGTCGCCGATCTCGGCAGGCATCGCGCGGCCGATGCGCTGCCAGCGGTCGCCGGGGCGGTCCAGGCGGTAGATGCCGCAGTGGTTCTGCTGGTACAGGCGGTCCGGCGCGAGCGGATGCAGCGCGACGCGGTGCGGATCGTGGCCCACGTCGGCGTCCGGGTCGGGCAGGAAATCGGCGGCGATGCCACGATTGAGCGCGCGCCAGTTCGCGCCGGCGTCGGTGCTCTCGAAAGTGCCGCCCGAGGACAGCGACACGTACATGTGCCGGGCGTCGCGCGGGTCGATGCAGATCGAGTGGAGCGGCGGCCCGCCCGGAATGGGGCCGATGACCTCGCGCAGGTTGGGCAGCAGCTCGTGGTTGAACCCCGCCACTTCCTGCCAGGTGTCGCCGCCGTCCTCCGAGCGGAAGAGCCCCGGCGGCACGGTGCCGGCGTACCACACGTCCGGCTCAGCGGCGTGGCCGGGGGCGAGCCAGAAGACGATGTCCACGCTGGGCGCCCTGGTGTCCGCGGACGGCGCGAAGGCGGGCGGCTTGGTCGCCTCCTGCCAGTGTTCGCCGAGGTCGGTCGAGCGGAACACCGTCGGACCCAGATGGCCCGGACGCGTGCCCAGCAGCAGTGTCCGGCGGTCGCGCGGGTCGAGCACCATGTGATGCACTGCGGAGCCGAGGAAATGCGGCCCGGTGAGGCGCCATTCGCGCCGCGCCGCGTCGGTGTGCAGGAGGAACGCACCCTTGCGCGTTCCGATCAGCAATACGATCTGGTCCATGCGCTCGCCCTCCTTCGACTTTCCAGCATAGTCGCTGGGAAAGGCGAAACAAGCATGTCGGCATTAGGGGATTTGTGCCGCTGTCGTCGCGGGCACGGCGCAAATGAAAAGCCGGCCTTGCGGCCGGCTGTCGTTGGGGTCGGGAGCGCGTGTCGCGTTACTTGGCTGCCTTCATGTCGGCCTGGCACTTCTTCATGAAGGAATTCTTCGCCGCGCCGGCGAGCGGCTTGCCGTTCTTGTCGAGGGCCTTCGCCGAGCACTCCATATTCACGGCGTCGCCGTGGCACTTCTTCATGAAGGACGACTTGGCGGCGCCGACGAGCGGCTTGCCGTTCTTGTCGATGGCCTTGGCCTCGCAGGCGGCGTCGGGCGATTGGGCGAATACCGGGCCGGCGAGGAACAGGCTTGCGAGGACGGGGGCGACGAGGGTAGCGATCAGGCGGGACATGCGCGTATCTCCAGGTTGACCGGGCGGCGACGCCGTCCGAAGGTTAGGGAATGCAGTCTGCAAGTTGCGTTCGCCAATATACGCTCCGATCATGCGTTTCGGGTGTCGGGGGGCGTCGTGTGCAGGCGAATTTTCTGTTACCCAGACCGCCCCGCAGCGGGTAGTCCAGTGCGTGACACTTGGTAACAATCGGTCTATAAATCACTTAAATCTAATGGGGCAAATACCCCATGCGAGCGTCGACAGACAAGGTCAGGCAGGGGGGCGAGCGCAATGGAATATATGGCTCCGTCCGTCCTTGTCGTAAGTCCGGACAGCGGCTTCTGCGACAAGGTCGGTGCGGCTGCAGAATTGGCGGGCGTCCAGTTGGCGGCCCGAGTGGCCGGCTACAATCAGCTGCCTGCGTTGCTTGATGCCCTGCAGCCGGACATCCTGGTGTTCGATGCGGATCCGCCGGGAGCGGAACCGGGAAGGGTGCTCGCGTCGCTCCGTCGTTCGCACCCCGGAACAGCGATCCTGATGGCAGCCAGCGCGCTGACCGACAAGCGCGTCGAGAATGCTCTGCTACAGGGCGTCAGCGGCTTCGTGGCAAAGAGCTGTGACAGTCGTGAATACGCAGATGCCATGCGTGCGATCCGGCGCGGGGAGATCTGGCTCGGGCGCGAGAAACTTGCCCATGCGCTGACCAGCCTCATCGACGCGATCAACCTGCCGGGCCACGCTCGAGAGCCTATCGCCATTGTGGAGAAGCTCAGCCCCCGGGAAGAGGAAATCGTCCAGCTGATTTCGCGCGGCTGCACGAACAAGGAGATCGCCAGGGCGCTTGGCATGAGCGACAAGACCGTCAAGGCGCATCTGAGCCATATCTTCGCCAAGCTCGGCATTACCCGCCGCGCCCAGCTGACCCAGCCGCGCATCCCTTCCGGCGCGCCGATGGTCAATTGACACGGTGCATCCGCGCCGCCGCTGCGCCAGCTTCCGCGTCACCTCAGCGCCTTGCGGATGCCGCCGCGCAAGCTTTGTGGTGCTCGGCAGACAAATCATTTGTCATTTTGCAATGGCCTAGGCCGTCGGGCCTAGGCCGCAGAGCCTAGGCCACCGCAGCGCAATTCCGGCCGCATTCCTCTGCTATTCCTAAAGCACTGAACATCGGTCCGCAAGGAGGGATGACTTTGCACCGATGACAGATGGGGGCGTCCTGAGAAGGACGGCATTTCCCCTGCCAGGGCCGCGCTGGCCCCTGACCGGGCGAAGCTTGCCCGAATCGGATAGGAGGACTTCATGAAAACGTTTACGAGATGGCTGCGCTCGTGTGCGCGCTATATAGGCGCGGCGACGCTTGTAGTGGGAGGGCTGCTGCTGGGGGCCCCGCCTGCGTCGGCGCAGAGTTGTATCCAGGATGTGTGGCAGGCGCACGGCAATACCCAGAGCCTTACTTGTACCGCCAATGACGTCACGCTGTCCTCGGCCACCAACCTCTGTATCGTTGTTTCCCCGCCCGGAGGACCACGGGACCTGAACAACGACGGCTGCCAGGACCCGAACCTGCAAGGGCAGCTCACGTGTGTCTCCGGCCAACCCTTCACCTTCACCGCCGACTTCACGATGCCTCTGACGGCGCAGGCCCGTTACGACCTCGGTCTCTACATCGCGACGGACGGCGGCGGCAATGACGGGGCATTGACGGGGCTGTGCGCGCCGAATGTGGTAACCGCTGCGAATTCGTCGACCTTCATCAACAAGGATTCGCCCCCGGACATCTGCGGCGACATCGACGACGCGCACAATCCGCAGGTGATTCATCAGACCATCACCACGACGTGTAGTGACACCAATGGCGACAACAAGGTGAATCTGCCTTGGTGTACGACTTGGCGTCAGCCGGGTGCGAACGAGGCGTGCGACTCCGGCACGTTCACGACGGCAGGCACCTTCGACGCCTACCCCGGATCGCCGTCCAAGTGTAATTGCGGCACTCTCGACATCGACGTGTTCCTCGAGACGGCGAGCATTACCGTCGTGAAGGAGGCGGTGACGCCGACGGTGCTCGAGACCGGCGGTTCCGTGACATACAGCGTCGCGGTGACCAACAATGCGCAAGTGTCGGACGTGGACCTGGATAGTCTGGTGGATAACCTGTACGGCGACATCACGACGACCGGCCACAATGGCATCACGGCCACTACTTGCACGCTGGCGACGATCCCGGCCGAGAGCAACGATCCGGGTGGGCTGAACCCGTATACGTGTCAATTCACGGTGACAGTGGGAGCGGGCGACACGGGTGACACGATCACGGACACCGTGACTGCTTGCGGAACCGACGATTTCGGTCATTCGAACCTGTGTGACGACGACCCCGCCGTAGTAACCTACATCGACGTGTCGACCCCGCCGTCACTCGCCAAGACCGCGACCGCAACGCAGGCCGTTGCAGTGGACGTGCAGTACAGCGTCTCGGTGAGCAACAACTCCACCGTCGATACGCTGACGCTGAATTCGCTCATTGACGACAAGTTCGGCGACATCACCGCGGTGGCTGGCAACGTCCAAAGCACGACGTGTGCGGTACCGCAGAACATCGCTGCGGGTGGCAACTACACGTGCTCGTTCGTTGGCCGGATCACTACCACCGGCTTGCATACGAACGTTCTCGACGGCGCTGCGAGCGACGATGATGGCGTGAATTACGGCGCGCCGCCGCTGCAGGACAGCGCGCAAGTCAATATCAGCGTGACGTTCCCGTAACAGTTGCATGCACCGGCCCTTTCGGGGGTAGCCCAAGGGTCTCTTCCTTAAGCCTGGAAGAGACCCGGCGGGCCCCCCCGTGGGGGGGGACTTGGAATAAATGCAAAAGCGTTCGGACCCCCTTGATCGGGCAACTGATCGAGGGGGTTCGCACATACCGGCAATTCAAGCCGCTTGATCACACACACGGAAGTGATGCCATGAATCGAATGACGCTATGCGCGGCGATAACGGGTTTGTCGCTTGCGGGTTTGTCTGCGCCAGCCGTGGCGCAGAAGGCAGGCGAGATGGAAAAGTTGCGCCGCGACGTGGATGCCGTCAGGCAGAGCCAGGACGCCCTGCGCAAGGATCTCGACGAAATCAAAAAGCAGCTCCAGGCGCGCATGCCGCCACCGCCGCCGCCGCTCGTGCAATCCATCGATGCCGTCGTCGCGATCGGCGACGCACCGCTCAAGGGGGTGCGGGACGCGCAGCTCACCGTGATGGAGTTTTCCGATTACCAGTGCCCGTTCTGCAAGCGCCATGCCGACAATTCGCTGCCGCAGATCGACAAGGACTTTATCGCCACCGGCAAGGTGCGTTACGTATTTCGTGACTTCCCCCTTGAGTCCATCCACCCGCAGGCTCTGAAGGCCGCCGAGGCGGCGCACTGCGCGGGGGACCAGGGGCGGTACTGGGAAATGCACGACCGCCTCTTCGCCAACCAGCAGGCGCTCGCAGTCGAGCGGCTCGTGGACCACGCCACGGCCCTGGACATGAATGCGGGATCGTTCAAGCAATGCCTGGAGAGCGGCAAGTACGTCGAACGCATTCGCGGCGATATCGCCGAGGGCCGCAAGTTGAGCGTGACCGGAACACCGACCCTGCTGTTGGGGATGAGCGTCGACGGCAACATGAAGAACGTGCGCATCATGCGGGGGGCGCAAGCCTACGCGCTGCTCAAGCAGGAGCTCGACAAGCTGCTCACGGAGAGCAAGCAGTAGGTCGTCGCTCGCAGGCGGGGAAGTGCTAAATGGAAACTCCCGCTGGTTGCCGGAACCAGCGGGAGTTTTTGCCTGGCGCGACCCACGGGGAGGTCGGGCGCGCGAAGCTTACTGCACGTTGAATGAGACGGCGGTGGTTGCGGACTGCCCGTTGAAGGCCGCGACCATTCCGGTCTGATAGGTGCCGACGGGGTCGGGCTTCTTGAGCTGGAACTGGTACAGGGCCTTGCCGTCGCTTCCGGTCGTCGCGCTGCCTTTGACCTGCGAACCGTTGGCCTTGGTCACCGTGAAGGACACCGTGGCGCCGGCCACCGGCACGCCGCCGGCATTCACGTTCGCCGTCAGATAGACCGTCTGGCCACGGGTGTAGGTGGTCTGGCTGGTCGAACCGGTCGCGCTCAGCAGCGCGGAGGAGGTGGAGCCGCCTGAACCGAACCGCACTGTGACCACAGCCTGCGTTGCGGACACCACATCCGACGTGATGCTCACGCCCGAAGCCGGATCCGTGAAAGTTCCGCCGACCACCAGCGCGGGATCCTTCCAGTCCAGATACAGCGAGGTACCGCTGTTGGGCGTCATGTCGAGGAGGTTCGCGCTGTTGCCATTGAAGCTGGTGGCGGTATGGATCAGCACGCCGTTGAGCACGTTCGTGTTGCCCGCGAGCACGCTGTCGAAGCCCACTGCCTGGCGAAATTCGACGTAGTACCAGGCTTGCTGTCCGGTGAGCGGGTCGATGCCTTTCGGAATCTTCAGGGCTTTCGGGCCCGTCCCGCTGGCGGCGTACGGTTCGAGGGTGAAGACGCCGTCGCTCGTGACGGTAGTGATCGGCGCGGTGGAGGACGTATTCAGCCAGCCCAGGCGCTCCTTCTGGAAGGCATTGTAGTGGCCGGTGCTCGAGGAGCCCATCATGTCGAACTGGTCGCCGTACTCATACGTCGTGCAGGTCGCCCCGAGGGTGTCGGCGCCGCAGTCATTCGAATGCGAGTGGAACAGGCCAATGGCATGTCCGAGTTCGTGCGCCGTCACGCCGATCTTGAGTTCGCCGGTAATCCACGTGTTCGACGGACTGCCACCCACGGACGACAGTCCCCACCAGCCGCAGGCGATCTGCGGGAAGGCATAGACGAGATGGGTGTAAGCGGACAGGTTGTATCCCGCTGCCGACGCTGCCGCCTGGGCCTGGGTGCCGATCGCATTGGTATCGCACACGCTGGAGCTGTTGGCGATCGTGAACCAGCCCGCGACGTCGGCGTTCAGCCACATCTGCTGGTGCGAGTTCTCGAGGAAATAGTCGTTGGTCGTGGTCAGGACGGACTTCGCGAAATCCGGGGTGTAGGGCTGGATCGGGTTGTCCTGGAAATTGACCAGCACAACCAGGGTCCTGTGTTCGCCCGTGGCGCTGGGGCCCGGGGCCGGCGTTCCACCGTTGCTGCCGCCGGTGGCGCCGCCCTTGGCGGCCAGGGTCAGGCTGGTTTCGCCCGACTCGAGGGCCATCGAGCTGTCCAGCTGGACGCCCTTGGCGCGCACCTGGGTACCGGTGAGCAGGCTGGGAGGCTGGGTCTTGAAGTGCAGGGAAATGCGCTGGCCCTGAGGGGTGCGCAGGTAGTGAACCAGGCGTGCCTTCTTGTTCGGATACTCTTCGTAGAACACCTCGAGTTCGCCGGCGACGTCCACATGCTGTTCGAGGGCGTTGCGTACCTGAGCGGGCATGCCGGCGCGCACGCTGGGTGAAAGGGCGAGCCGCAGCGCGGAGGCGGGGTCGTTCTTGATGAGTTCGGCGAGGAGGGCTTTGCGTTCCGCAATCGCGGCGGCCAGCTCATCGAGCCGTGCGGGCTGCTGGTGGGTGGGCGCGGCGCGGTACTGGGCGTGCAGATCCGCGAGGGACTGGGTCAGCTGCTCCGCGCGTGCCGCCTTGGAGGCCAGGGTGGTGCCGAGGGCGGCTTCGCTGCCGTCAGCCGCCGGTACAGGTGCGGCCGAAACCGTCGTTGCGGACGAAAACGCGAGCAGCGCCGTGAAGAGGCCGGTTCCGGCCAGGCGCGCAAGGCGGGTTGCACGGTGGCGCAGCGCGTTGGTGGTGGTGTTCGATTTCATTGCAATACTCCCCGTAAAACTTTCAACAACGACAGGGAGTACTGCGGATCCCGCGCCAAGGCGCGGCGAACAGGTGAGATGGCGGGACCTTTCGATCCATCCGGATTCTCGTAACCTGGCAGTCCCGCTGTCATGAGGCCTAAGCCTTTTAAACCGGTGACTTTGCGTCCCCGTCTTTCGACGGGTTTGCCCTTTTCAGTACGGTCGGGGACGTGCGCCGACCATGTGAGCAGTTACGGCAAAATAGGGCTGAACTTTAGCCTTTGACGACGGGATGTGCTTAATATGCAAAGGTTTTTTACAGAATAACCATTCTATTGCAATGGCATTGTCCGGAGGCCCGCAGGGTGGTCTTCTACGACGTGATCATGCGATGCAGGTGGCAATCGGAAAGTCACCAAGTGTCGCCGTATGGCGACACTTGGCCGCGTCTGGGAGTGCGTTGATACATCTGCTTACTTTTTCCGGCGCGTCTGGTCGGGCCGTGGCCGGATCGGCCGCAGGGGATCGGGGCGGGCGTAAACGAAAAATGCCGGCCCTGGGGCCGGCAATTCGTCGGGGTGCGGGAGCCGCTTACTTGTCGACGAAGGCGTGCTCGATGACGTAGTCGCCCGGCTCGCCGATGCGCTTGGACATCTTGAAGCCGCGGCGGTCGAGCAGTTCGCGCGAGCTCTTGAGCATCGCCGCGCTGCCGCAGATCATCACGCGGTCGACGGCGGGGTCGAGCGGGGGCAGGCCGATATCCTCGAACAGCTTGCCGCTTTCGATCAGGTCGGTGAAGCGGCCCTGGTTGCGGAAGGGCTCGCGCGTCACGGTCGGGTAGTAGATGAGCTTCTCGCGCACCGCCTCGCCGAGGAATTCGTGCTGCGGCAGTTCGTGCGTGATGTAGTGTTCGTAGGCGACTTCGCTGACGTGGCGCACGCCGTGGATCAGGATGATCTTTTCGAAGCGCTCATACACGTCGAGGTCGCGGATCACGCTCATGAAGGGCGCGAGGCCCGTGCCGGTCGAGAACAGGTACAGGTGTTTGCCGGGCAGCAGGTCGTGCAGCACCAGCGTGCCGGTCGGCTTGCGCGACATGAGGATGTCGTCGCCCGGTTGCACCTTCTGCAGGCGAGAGGTGAGCGGGCCGTCGGCCACCTTGATGCTGAAGAACTCGAGGTTCTCCTCGTAGTTCGCACTAGCGATCGAATAGGCGCGCATCAGCGGGCGGCCTTCGACCTCCAGGCCGATCATCACGAACTGGCCGTTCTCGTAGCGCAGCGCGCGGTCGCGCGTCGTGGTGAAGGAGAACAGCGTGTCGTTCCAGTGATGCACGCTGACGATCTTTTCGGTGATGAAGGCGGCCATGTCCGGTGTTTTGGTTCTTCGTTGCAAGGCGCGAATTGTACTGCTGCACTGCAGCGTGCGGGGCCATAAGCTGCTACGAAAAAGTTATATGAATGCGGCGAGAAGCCCCTGATTAAGAAAGGTTAATGCGGTCGGTTGCGGAAGTCGCCGGGCTCATCCTGCGCCCTCTTTCGCTGCGACCAACTGTGCGGGCGAGATCAGCACGCCGAACTGCTCGCACCAGATGACGACGCTGCCATAGGCAGCCAGATCCACGCCGGCCGGGACGGGATAGTTCTGGCCGCCCTTGAACGCCTTGAGCCGGCCGAGGTCGATGAACATGCTGCCGCCGACGTCGGTATCGGGCGTGACCTGCTTGTCCGGCACGAGGTAAACGTGGAATTTCGGGCCGGGGCCCACCTGAAAGTCTTGCTCCAGGTGCACGACTCCGTCATACACGCGTACGCCGCCGCGGCCGTAGTGGATCGGGTCTGCGGGGTTCGCGTGGATGAAGGTCCCGCGCGCGACGAGGGTCAGCGCCGACGGGTCGTCGATGCGCTCGTTCGCGGTGATGTCGGCGAGGAAGATGAAGGGGTAGACGAAGATGCCCAGCGCAAAGCCGGCGGCGGAGCCGAGCAGGCCACCGAGGACGAAGACGAGGATGGACCGTTTCATCGCTATCGGGCTCCTGTGCTGAGGCGGTGGCGCGATGAGTCGCGAGGGGGACGGGATGGCGCAAGAACCGGAAACCGCGTCACGGGAGGGCGGGCAGGCCGCCGCCGTGCAAGCCTACCATGAGCATAGCAAGCATCGGCCGGAGCGCTACGCGCCGGGGCCGGGGCGCCTCGACTGGGCGAACCAGCCGGATCCGTGGCGCTGCTGGGAGGGGGCCGTGCGCACGATCCTGCCGCTCGCGGCGGATGGGCTCGCGACGCGCTACGCCGCCCTGCGCCGCGGCGAGCTGCCGCCGCCCGCGCCCTTCGACCGCGAGCACGTGGGCATCCTGTTCGAGCTTTCGCTCGCGCTGTCGGCATGGAAGTCGTTCGGCGGCTCGCGCTGGGCGCTGCGCTGCAATCCGTCGAGCGGCAACCTGCATCCGACCGAGGGCTACCTGATCGCGCCGGCGCTGCCCGGCATCCCGGCCGGCGTGCATCACTATCTGAGCCGGGACCACGTGCTGGAGCAGCGCGCAGCGCCGCCGGACGACGCAAATGCGGGCAGGGAGGCGGGCTGGGAGGTGGACTGGACCAGGGCCTTCGGCGGGCAGGGGGTGCTGGTCGCGCTGAGTTCGATCCACTGGCGCGAGGCGTGGAAGTACGGCATGCGCGCATGGCGCTATTGCCAGCACGACTGCGGCCATGCGGTGGCCGCGGTGACGCTTGCCGCCGCGGCGCTCGGCTGGCCGGCGCGCGTGCTCGACCGTGCCGGCGACGAGGACATCGCGCGCCTCGCGGGGCTGGATCGCGCGGCGGACTTCGACGGCGCCGAGCGCGAGGCGCCCGAGGTGCTGCTGCAGCTCGGTGCGACGGAGGGCGGGATCGACGTCGATGCGCTGCTCGCCCTCGCAGGGCAGGCCGGCTGGCACGGACACGCCAACCGCCTGAGTTCCGCGCATGTCGACTGGCCGGACATCGCCGTCGTCGATGCCGCCGCGCGCAAGCCGCGCACCTCCGCCGCACCGGCACTTTCGCTTCCGACGCCAGCGCTGCCCGCGCCCGCGGCCCTCGATCCTCCGTTCGCGACGCTCGCGCGCCGGCGCCGCAGTGCGGTCGCTTTCGACGGCGTGACGACGATGGCAGCCGAAACCTTCTTCGCCGTGCTCGATGCGCTGCTGCCGCGCGCCGGCGTGCCGCCGTGGTCGGGCTGGCCGTGGCCGGCGCAAGTGCATCCGGCGATCTTCGTGCATCGCGTCGACGGGCTGGAACCGGGGCTCTACGTGCTGGTGCGCGATCCGGCGGCGCTCGCCGAACTGCGCGGGGCGATGCGCGAGGACTGGCTGTGGCGCAAGACGGGCCCCGCGCCGCTGCCGCTTTACCTGCTGATTCCCTACGACCTGCGTGCGACGGCGCAGCTCGTCAGCTGTCATCAGGAGATCGCTGCCGATTCGTGCTTCGCGTTGGGCATGCTCGCGCACACGGGGCTCGTCGCGCGCGAGCCGTGGCGCTATGCGCAGCTCTTCCGCGAATGCGGCCTGCTCGGCCACATGCTGTACCTGGAGGCCGAGGCGGCGGGGCTGCGCGGTACCGGTATCGGCTGCTTCTTCGACGACACGATGCACGAATTGCTGGGCCTCGCCGGTGGCGAATGGCAGAGTCTCTACCACTTCACCGTCGGCGGGCCGGTCGAGGATGCGCGCCTCAGTTCGCTGCCGCCGTATGGCGCCGCCCGGCGCGCATAGACGCCGAAAACTTGACGACCGCCCGGCGGTCACAGTCTTGTGGGGGTCGGTGCGAGAGCGAGGCAAGAGCGGGGAGGCCGCGCATGCTGCCGTGAGTGATCCGGCAAGGAGGTCGTCATGCTGGGCGTGAAGCGGTTGTATTTCCTGCTTCCGGACGTCGATACCGCGCGCCGGATCGTCGATGAACTGCTGCTTGCGCACGTTCCCTACGAGCACATCCATGTGCTGGCCCGCCGCAACACGCCGTTGGAGGCATTGCCCGAAGCTGGCGTCGCGCAGAAGACCGACCTCGTGCCGGCGATCGAGCGCGGGCTGGCGGTCGGCGGCAGCGTGGGCGCGCTCGCCGGGCTGGTGGCGCTGGTCTTCCCGCCGGCGGGCGTGGTGGCGGCCGGCGGCGCGATCCTGTTCGGTGCGCTGGGCGGCGCCGGCTTCGGTGCGTGGGTGTCGGCGATGGTCGGCGTGAGCGTGCCGAACTCCCGCCTCGAGCGCTTCGCGGAGGCCATTGAGCAGGGCATGCTGCTGATGATGGTCGACGTGCCCAAGGACCGTGTCGAGGAGTTCGAGGATCTGATCCGGCAGCATCATCCGGAAGTCGATATCGAGGGTACCGAGCCGACGATCCCGGCGTTCCCGTGAGCATCGGCGGGTAGCCGGGAGTCACGCGAGGGAGGGCAGGGCAGCCATGGCACTGGCAATCGCGCTGGTCGTGATCGTCGTCGCGACGGTGGCATTCCACTTCGCCAGTCCGTGGTGGTTCACCCCGATCGCGTCGAACTGGGGCCTGGTCGACGACACCATCCTGATCACGCTGGTGATCACGGGGGCGGTGTTCGTCGCGGTGAATCTCTTCATTGCGCTTGCGATCGTGCGTTTCCGTCATCGCGCCGGCCACCGCGCGGCCTTCGAACCGGAGAACCGGCGCCTGGAAGGCCGGCTCACGCTGCTTACGACAGCAGGCATCGTCGCGATGCTGGCGCCGGGCCTGTACGTGTATTCGCAGATGATCGCCGCCCCGGACGACGCGGCGCAGGTCGAGGTGCTGGGCCGGCAGTGGCAGTGGCGCTTCCGCTTTCCCGGCGCGGACGGCCGCCTCGGACGCACCGACGTGCGCTACGTGAGCGCCGACAACCCCTTCGGCGTGAACCCCGACGACCCGCACGGGCGCGACGACGTGCTCGTCGCGAGCCCCGAGCTGCACCTGCCGCTCGGCCGTCCCGTCGCGCTGCTGCTGCGCTCGCACGACGTGCTGCACAACTTCTACGTGCCGCAGTTCCGCGTGAAGATGGACCTCGTGCCGGGGCTGGTGTCGCGCTTCTGGCTCACGCCGACGCGTGCCGGCCGCTTCGAGATCCTGTGCGCCGAGCTGTGCGGGCTGGCGCACTACAACATGCGCGGCCATGTCGTCGTCGAGGACGAGGCGGCGTTCCGCGCCTGGCTCGCGGCGCAGCCGACCTTCGCCGCGCTGCGATGAGGAGGGCGCGATGAGCGATCGTGATCTGCACACGGAGCCGCACAGTTTCTGGACGAAGTACGTGTGGAGCCAGGATCACAAGGTGATCGCGATCCAGTACAGCCTCACCGCGATCGCGATCGGCCTGGTCGCGCTGGTGCTGTCGAACCTGATGCGCTTGCAGTTGGGCTTTCCCGGCGCATTCGACTTCATCGACCCGGGCAGGTATTACCAGTACGTGACGATGCACGGGATGATCATGGTCGTGTATCTGCTCACCGCGCTATTCCTCGGCGGCTTCGGCAACTACCTGATCCCGCTGATGGTCGGCGCGCGCGATATGGTGTTCCCCTTCCTCAACATGCTGTCGTACTGGATGTACCTGCTCGCGGTGCTGGTGCTGGTCGCGAGCTTCTTCGTGCCCGGCGGGCCGACCGGCGCGGGCTGGACGCTGTACCCGCCGCAGGCGATCCTGCCCGGTACGCCGGGCACCGAGTGGGGCATCGTGCTGATGCTGGTGTCGCTGGTGATCTTCATCGTTGCGGCGACGATGGGCGGCCTCAACTACGTCACCACCGTGCTGCAGGCGCGCACGCGCGGCATGACCCTGCTGCGCATGCCGCTCTCGGTGTGGGGCATCTTCGTCGCGTCCATCCTCGCGCTGTTCGCGTTTCCGGCGCTGTTCGTGAGCGGCGTGATGATGCTGTGCGACAAGCTGCTCGGCACCAGCTTCTTCATGCCGGCGATCGTGTCGATGGGTCAGCCGCTCGCGCATGGCGGCGGCAGCCCGGTGCTGTTCCAGCACCTGTTCTGGTTCTTCGGTCACCCCGAGGTGTACATCGTCGCGCTGCCCGCCTTCGGCATCATCTCGGACCTCATAAGCACCCATGCGCGCAAGAACATCTTCGGCTACCGCATGATGGTGTGGGCCATCGTCGCGATCGGCGGGCTGTCCTTCGTCGTGTGGGCGCACCACATGTACGTCTCGGGTATGAACCCGTACTTCGGCTACTTCTTCGCGACGACAACGCTGATCATCGCGGTGCCGACCGCGATCAAGGTGTACAACTGGACGCTGACGCTGTGGCGCGGCGACATCCACCTGCGCGTGCCGATGCTGTTCGCGATCGGCTTCATCAGCACCTTCGTGATCGGCGGGCTCACCGGGCTCTTCCTCGGCAACGTCAGCGTCGATATTCCGCTGTCCGACACCTACTTCGTCGTCGCGCATTTCCACATGGTGATGGGCGTGTCGCCCATCCTCGCGATCTTCGGCGGCCTCTACCACTGGTACCCGAAGATCACCGGGCGCCTGCTCGACGAGCGACTGGGCAAGCTCCACTTCTGGGTGACCTTCCTCGGCACCTACGCGATCTACATGCCCATGCACTACCTCGGATTCCTCGGTATGCCGCGGCGCTACTACGCGTACGAGGGCTACGAGTTCATCCCGGCCTCGGCGCAGGATCTCAACGCCTTCATCACCGTCGCGGCGCTCGTGGTTGGTGTCACGCAGTTGGTGTTCCTGTTCAACCTCGCGTGGAGCGTGCGACACGGCCGGCCCGCCGGCGCCAACCCGTGGGGCGCGACGACGCTCGAATGGCAGACGCCGCACACCCCGCCGCGCCACGGCAACTGGGGCGCAACCATGCCCGAGGTGCACCGCTGGGCCTACGACTACAGCGTGCCGGGCGCGGCGCGCGACTTCATCCCGCAGAACGTGCCGCAAGAGGCCGGCGCGGGGGGCGAAGGACCTGTGTGGGGGGGCCAAGTATGAGTTTGCTTGCCGCGCTCGCCGTCAAGCCCTGGCTCCCGCAGCCGCCGGATCCCGGGCGCGCCGCGCCGCGTGCGCCGGCCGCGGCCGTGGGACTGCGCGTGCTGCTGGGCGTGATCGCGATGTTGTTCGCGCTGTTCGCGATCGCGCTGCTGGTGCGTGCGCGCTTGCCCGACTGGCAGGCCCTGCCCTGGCCGGCGACGCTGTGGCTGAACACCGGGCTGCTCGCGGCGAGCAGCGTCGCGCTGCAGTTCGCGAGCGGCTCCGCGCGGCACGGGCGAGAGCGCGGCCTGCGCGGCGCGCTGGCCGCCGCCGCGGCGCTCGCGCTGGGCTTCCTCGCTGGCCAGGGCTGGGTGTGGGCGCAGTTCGTCGCGGCCGGCCACTTCGTCGCGAGCCACCCCGCGGCGAGCTTCTTCTACCTGCTCACTGGGCTGCACGGCCTGCACCTCGCGGGCGGCCTGGTCGCGCTCGGCTGGGCTGCGGCCGGCCTCGCGCGGGAGGGGCCGGGCGAGCGCTCGGCGCGTCGCGTGGCGCTGTGCGCGACGTACTGGCACTTCCTCTTCGCGGTGTGGCTGGTGCTGTTCGCACTGCTCGCGAGTTCGCCGGGCACGCTCGTGGCGCTCGGCAGCGCCGTGGGCATGCACAGCCACTGACTCACGGAGGTTTTGCGCGATGGTTACGACTGCCGCACCCGTCCCGAACTCGGCGCCCGCCGGCGGCTGGCGCGGCCTCGTCGCCGACTGGTCCGGCGACCGGCAGGCCTTCGCGGTGCCGTGGGGCAAGGCGATGATGTGGATCTTCCTGATCTCGGACACCTTCGTCTTCGGCAGCTTCCTCACCGGCTACATGACGGTGCGCATCGCCACCACCGAGCCGTGGCCGAATGCGTCGGAGGTGTTTGCGCTGACGATAGGCGGCCAGACCCTGCCGCTGATCCTGATCGCGATCATGACCTTCGTGCTGATCACGAGCAGCGGCACGATGGCGATGGCGGTCAACTGCGCCTATCGCCGCGACCGCGTGCGCTGCGCGGCGCTGCTCGCTGCGACCGCGCTGCTCGGCGCGAGCTTCGTCGCGATGCAGGCCTTCGAGTGGAGCAAGCTCATCGCCGAGGGCGTGCGGCCGTGGGGCAACCCGATGGGGGCGGCGCAGTTCGGCGCGAGCTTCTTCATGATTACCGGTTTCCACGGCCTGCACGTGAGCGTCGGCGTGATCTACCTGCTGAGCATCGCCGCGCGCGTGCTCGCGGGGTGCTACGAGGCGCGCGGCGAAGATGGCGGCAAGTACGGCAATGTCGAGATCGCGGGCCTGTACTGGCACTTCGTCGACCTCGTGTGGGTGTTCATCTTCGCGCTGTTCTACCTTTGGTGAGGAGGCGCCATGAGCCACGCATCCGGCCAGCAGCACCCCATCGGCCTGTACCTGAAGGTGTGGGGCCTGCTCTTCATGCTCAGCACGATGTCCTACCTCGTCGACTTCTTCCACGCCCAGGGGCTGCTGCGCTGGGGCCTCATCGTCACTTTCATGCTGATGAAAGCCGGCCTGATCGTCGCCGTCTTCATGCACCTGCGCTGGGAGCGGCGGGCGCTGGTCTATGCGATCCTGCTGCCGCCGCTGTGCGTGCTGGTGCTCGTCGCCTTGATGGTGCTCGAAGGCGACTACGTCTTCGTCACGCGCAGCGCGTTCTTCGGCGCGCTCTAGCTCGACCGCGCCGGGGCGAAGGCAGACAGGTCCCCCGGCTTGCGCAGCATCTTGTCGACTTCCGCGAGGTGCAGCTCCTCGGTCTGGACCATCTGGCGCGCATATTCCTCGAGCGCCACCGAGCGGTCCGCGACCAGCGCGAGCAGCTCGTGATAGAGCTTCAGCGCGCCGCGCTCGGATTCGTGCGATTCGCGCAGCATCGCGCCGATGTCGTGCTGGTGCGAGTCGAGCAGCGGACCGATCGCGAGCGAGGGGTGCGCCCCCAGCGTGGTGATCCATTCGCCGGCCATGCGCGCGTGCTGCAGCGATTCGTCGGCCTGCGCGTTCAGCCACGAGACGATGGGAATGCGCCCGAAGCCGAAGACGAGAAAGGAGTAATGCGTGTAGCGCACGACTCCGGCGAGTTCCGCCTCGAGGATCCGGTTCAGTGCCGCAACCACCGCTTCCTTGTCGAGTTCCGCCATGATGTGCTCTCCTGTGCGCGGCGCCGTGCGCTGTCGGCTCGGCGTCGCTACCCCACTCTAGACCACCGCGACCGCGGCCGCAGGGCGGGGAGGGGAAAGGCGGCTCAGCCCGGCGGCTGGGGCTTCACGAGGGTCACGGGGACGGGCGAACGTTCCAGCACCGCGTGGGCGACGGAGCCGAGCAGCGCTTGCAGCAGCGCGCCGCGGCCGTGCGTGCCCATGACGATCTTGTCGAAGCGGTGCTCGGTTGCGTAGCGGACGATGGTGTCGGCGACATGGCCGAGCGCGATGTGGTGGGTGTAGGGCACGCCGGCCGCGTCGAGCGCCGCCCGCGCCGTGGCCAGCGCGGCGAGGCCTTCCTCGCGGTGCCAGGTTTCGAGGTCGTCGTGGCTGACGAAGCTGCGGGCGTGGCCGTCGACGGGAATCTGTACGTTGAGCAGGTGGATGTCGAGCCCACCGCTCACCGCGCGCAGCTTCATGACGTGATCCAGCACGCGGTTGGCGTTTTCCGAGCCGTCGAGGGGGACGAGCACCTTGAGCATCACGATCTCCTTGTCAGCGCGGTCAGTGGCGGCGGGCGCCGCTGTCGCCGGTCTCTTCGACCGCGAGTTCGACGAGCGGCGTCTCTTCACCGCCCTGGCGTCGGGCGAGCCACGTGCCCACGCCGACGACGAGCAGGGCGCCCGCGACCGAGGTCAGGTAGTGCAGCCAGCCCGGCAGGTGCTCGACGTAGGGCTGCACGACCACGTCACCGACCAGCATGCCGCCGGCGATCCAGCCGAGCAACGCGGCGCCCAGCGTGATCACGACCGGGAAGCGGTCCATGAGCTTCAGCACGAACTTGCTGCCCCACACGATGATCGGGATGCTGACGACGATACCGAAGACCACCAGCGCGAGATCGCCCTTGGCCGCGCCGGCGACCGCGATCACGTTGTCGAGGCTCATCACCGCGTCGGCGACGACGATGGTCTTGATCGCGCCGAGCAGATGCGTCGATCCCTCGACGTTGCCGTGGCCGTCCTCGTCTTCCGGCTGCATCAGCTTCACGCCGATCCACAGCAGCAGCAGCGCGCCGACGACCTTCAGGAAAGGCAGCGCGAGGAGTTGCAGCGCGAAGAAGATCAGCACGATGCGCAGCGCGATCGCGCCGACGACGCCCCACGCGATGCCCTTGTTGCGCTGGTGTTCGGGCAGCTTGCGACAAGCGAGCGCGATCACGACCGCGTTGTCGCCGCCCAGCAGGATGTCGATGGCGATGATCTGCAGCACCGAGATCCAGAAGGTGCCGGTCATCATTGTTTCGAGCACTGCTCGTTCTCCTTTTCAAGCACGGATGGTGGGGCCGAAGGCCGTCATTGTCGCCAAGAAAACGATCGCGCGACAGGGGCGGCAGCCGGGATCCGACGACGCGGACGATACGGCGGCGCCCTTGCGGCCCGCTTTCAGCGCCTGCCGCAGCGAGTTGCCCCTGCTAACATGGCCCCATGAGCCGCTACCAGGATCTCGCCGAGCAGACGGAAAAGCTCATCGCCGACGGCGTGTTGCGCGCCGGCGACCGGCTGCCGTCGGTACGCCAGGCCTGCCATACGCACAAGGTCAGCCCGATCACCGTCACGCAGGCCTACTACCTGCTGGAAGGGCGCGGCCTGATCGAGGCAAGGCCGAAGTCGGGCTACTTCGTGCGCGCCCGCCTCGGCCGCAACCTGCCCGAGCCGGACATGACGCGCCCGGTCGGCGGCTCGACGCAGCTCGAGGTGAGCGACTTCATCTTCCAGATCCTCGACAGCGTGCGCGACCCCGCGGTCGTCCCGCTGGGGTCGAGCTTCCCCAGCCCCTACCTGTATCCGCTCGACAAGCTAGGGCGCTTCCTCGCGAATGCGGCACGCCGGCTCGACCCGCTCGCGACGGTGACCGACCTGCCGCCGGGCAATGAGGAGCTGCGCCGGCAGCTCGCGCTGCGCTACCTCGCGCACGGCGCCCCCGTGTCGCCGCAGGAGATCGTGATCACTTCGGGCGCGATGGAGGCGCTCAACCTGTGCCTGCAGGCCGTCACGCGCCCCGGCGACCTGATCGCGATCGAGTCGCCGACCTTCTACGCCGGCCTGCAGGCGAGCGAGCGGCTGGGGCTCAAGGTCATCGAGATCCCGACCCACCCGCGCGAAGGCGTGAGCCTGCCGGCGCTGGAGGACGCGCTGCGCCACCACCCGGTGAAGGCCTGCCTGTTCATGCTGAACTTCGCCAACCCGACCGGCAGCCTCGTGCCGGACGAGCGCCGCAAGGCGCTGGTCGAACTCTTGCGCCGCTTCGAGGTGCCGTTGATCGAGGACGACGTCTATGCCGAGCTGTACTTCGGCCGGCAGGCGCCGCTGTGCACCAAGGCGGTGGATGCGGACGGCCTCGTGATGCACGTCTCCTCGTTCTCGAAGTGCCTCGCGCCCGGCTACCGCGTCGGCTGGGTCGCGGCCGGGCGCTACGCGGACCGCATCCAGCGCCTGAAGCTCGCAACCAGCCTCGCGACGACGGTGCCGGTGCAGATCGCGCTGGCGGACTACCTGAAACAGGGCGGCTACGAGAACCACCTGCGCCAGCTGCGGCGCAAGCTCGCGGAACAGGAGGTCGCGCTGATCGCCGCGATCGAGCGGCATTTCCCGCCCGGAGTGCGGCTCGCGCGGCCGCAGGGCGGCTATTTCGTGTGGCTGGAACTGCCGCGCCAGGTGGATACGCTGCTGCTGCACCAGCAAGCGCTCGCGCACGGCATCAGCATCGCGCCGGGGCCGATCTTTTCCGCGAAGCGCGAATTCGGCCACTGGCTGAGGCTCAACTTCGGCCACCCCGACTCGGAGCGTCAGCAGGCGGCGATGGCGACGCTCGGTCAGCTCCTCGCGCGTCAGTTATAACGTTGCCCAGCGCGCGAATTCGCGCCCGAAGAAGGCGATCAGCACCAGCGCGAGCGGTGCGAAGGCGACGAAGACCTTCAGCACGCGGCGGATGAAGGGGTGGGCGAGCTCGGCCTCGATGAAGCGCTGCGCGACCAGCATGCCCTTGGCCCACACGATGGCCGCAACCACCACGGGCAGCCACGCTGCGCCGTGGAACCACTTTCCCAGGCCGAGGCTCAGCAGCGTCAACGCGACGAGAATCAGCCAGGCGGCGGTCAGCGCGGCGAGCGCGGTGGCGGGTTTCCGTTCGGTCGGGCGCATGGGTCAGGCCAGCACGTAGAAGAAGGGGAAGAGGACCAGCCAGATGATGTCGGTGGCGTGCCAGTAGCTCGCCAGCGCTTCCAGCCCGCTGTGCTCCTCGGCCGAATAGGCGCCGGCGACGTGGCGCGCGAGCACCCACAGGATGCCGAGGATGCCCCAGGTCGCGTGCACCAGGTGGTTGATCGTCAGGTAGTAGTAGACGGTGAAGAAGATGCCCGCTTCGCCGTCGATGCCGTGCGCGAGGTTCCAGCGGATCTCGAGGAACTTCGCGAGCGGATAGCCCAGCGCGACGACCAGCCCGGCGACCAGCCACCCCAGCGAGCGCCCGCGCTGGCCCGCGCGCATCGTCACGACCGACGCGGCGATGAAGAAGCTGCTCGTCACCATCAGCAGCGTGATGATGGTGCCCGAGACCCGCGACAGGCGCTCCGAACCATGCTCGAAGGCTTCGGGGAAATGCGCGCGGGCGACGAAATAGACGATGAAGAGCACGGCGAATTCGACGAATTCGCAGGTGATGCCGACCCAGATGCCGCTGTTGCCGGGAACCCGCCCCGCCTGCGCGGCCTCTCGCCGCGGCGGGGGGGCGGGAATTGCGATTGTCGTCATGCCGATGCGCCCATTGTTCGATTCGATCATTGTCGTCCGATCCGCCCGGTGATCACAGATACAGCCTATCGGGTTTCCGATCGGCACAGTTCAGGCGTTCATCAAGCCGGCAAGCAGATGCCGTTCGGGCTGAGCCCTTCGACTTCGCTCAGTACAGGCCTGTCGAAGCCTCGCGGAGCTTCCGCCCTGCGACAAGCTCAGGGCGAACGGAGCTACTCAAGATCTGTTCCTGTCGGAAATGTGTTTTTCTGAAACTGTTCCTGTCTGCCGCGCGATGATGTACTCGCCACCGGCGTCGACCGGGGAAATTGTCTCCCCCGGTCCGCATCCGGAGGAAGGCAGGAATGGGCAAGTCCGTCAGCAAGGTGCGCGAGGCGAAGCTGGAGCTGTACCGCAAGCAGGGCAAGATCCACGCGCGGGCCGTCGCGGGGCGCTTCAACACGCTGCGCTGGGAGATCGTGTGGCTCACGCAGATCGTCTTCTACGGTGGCGGCTGGCTGACGTGGGAGAGTAACGGCGCGCTGCGGCAGGCCGTGCTCTTCGACATCGTGCACGAGAAGCTCTACCTCTTCGGCCTCGTGCTGTGGCCGCAGGACGCGCTGCTGCTGGCGCTGGCCCTGATCCTCGCGGCGACCGCGCTGTTCCTCGTCACCGCGCTCGCCGGGCGCCTCTTCTGCGGCTTTGCCTGTCCGCAGACGGTGTATACGACGATCTTCGCGTGGGTCGAGGCGAAGGTCGAGGGCGACCACCTCGAACGCCTGAAGCTCGACCAGAGCCCGATGAGTGCGCGCAAGCTCACGCTCAAGGGCGTCAAGCACGGCCTGTGGTTGCTGATCGCGGCGTGGACGGCGATCACTTTCGTCGGCTACTTCACGCCGATCCGCGAGCTGCTGCCGGCGCTCGCAGTCGGCGGCACCGGCCCGTGGGAGAGCTTCTGGCTGATCTTCTACGGCCTGTTCGCCTACGTGCAGGCGGGCTTCGCGCGCGAGGCCGTGTGCCAGCACATGTGCCCGTACTCGCGCTTCCAGGGCGTGATGTTCGACCGCAATACCGCGACCGTCAGCTACGACCTGCGGCGCGGCGAGCCGCGACAGGCGCGCGGCCAGGCCGGGCGCAGCGGCGGCGACTGCATCGATTGCGGCATCTGCGTCGAAGTCTGTCCCACCGGCGTCGACATCCGCGAGGGCCTGCAGCTCGGCTGCATCAACTGCGGCCTGTGCATCGATGCGTGCGACACGGTGATGACGCGCGTCGGTACGCCCACCGGCCTGATCCGCTTCGCCTCGGAGCGTGAGCTTGCCGCTCAGGTGCCGCCCGCGCCGGCCGGGCGGCCGCGCCTCGCCGTGTATGGCGGCCTGCTGCTGGCGGTCGTCGCGCTCGGGGTGTGGTCGCTGGGCCACCGCGCGCTGCTGCAGGTCGACGTGCTGCGCGACCGCGGCGCCTTGCTGCGCGAGACGCCCGCCGGACGGATCGAGAACGCCTACACGCTGAAGCTGAAGAACCTCGACGACGCGCCGCGCGAGTTCATCGTCGAGGCGAGCGGCGTGCCGGGCATCGAGGTCGTCGGCGAACGGGTCTTCGCGGTCGCGGCGGGCAGCGTGCGACCCGTGTCGCTGACCCTCTCCGCGCCCGGCGACACGGCGCTGTCGGGGGTGCGGCCGATCACCTTCCGCATCGCGGCGACGCACGACGCGACGCGCAAGGTGCTGGAGCCGAGCCGCTTCATCCTGCCGTGAGCGCGCGCCCGAGGACGCGCGGGTGTGTTCACGGCTGTCGACCCGTCTCCAGCCAATCGGCCGCCCGCTGCCACAGGCTGTCGCGGTAGCGGGCATGGAAGAACCCGAAGTGCCCCATCGGCGGCAGTCCTTCGCGTTCCAGGTCGAGCTGCACGAAGCGGCGCTGCGCGTGCGGGAAGTGGTCGAGCAGGCGCCGGCACGCGGCGGGCGTCGCGTATTCGTCGTGCGTGTCGGCGAGCGACAGGATCTCGCCGCGGAAGGCCGCCATGCGGCGTTCGAGCGCGTGACCGTCTACCGCCTTGCTCGCATGCGGCAGCAGGCGGTAGAAGCGGTGAAAGCGCGGGTGGAAGCGGAAGGCCCATTCGAGCGCGACCCCCTTCGGCAGGTCTTCGAGCCAGCCGAGGCGCTTGCCGGGGAAGTAGCCCAGGAGCCCGGCGACCGCCGGCATGAAGGCATGCCAGCGCAGCAGGTAGGGCAGGCGCACGTGGGGCGCATAGTCGCGCCAGTAGGCGTACTGGCAGCCGACGAAGAGCGCGCGCTCGACGTGGGCCGCGCTCTCCGCGAGGCCCAGCGCGAAGCCGCCGATGCTGTGGCACGCGGCGTAGAGGGGGAGGCCGTCGGCACGTGCGCGCAGCAGGCGCAGCGCCCCTTCGCAGTCGAGTGCGCCCCAGTCGAGCTTGGTCGCGCGAAAGCCGCGCAGCCGAGCGGGCCGGGATTCGCCGATGCCGCGGTAATCATAGGCGAGCACGCGAAAGCCGCGCTCGGCCATCGCGTCGCCGAAGCGCGTGTAGTAGCGTGCGGCGACCCCGGTCGCAGCGTTGATGAGGAGCGCCCCGCGCGGCGCGTCCGGGCCGGGCCAGTAGGTGCCGCGCAGCGGATAGCCGTCCGCGGCCGGGAACTCGACGCTGCGCTGCTGCGACCGGAGGACGGCGTCCATGGCCGGATCAGCCGCCGACCTTCACCACGACGCGCCCGCGCAACTGCCCGGCGAGCAGCTTGGCGGCGACGGCTGGTGCGTCGGCGAGCGCGATCTCGCTCGTGATCGTTTCGAGCTTCGCGACGTCGAGGTCGCGCGCGAGACGTTCCCAGGCCTCGACGCGCACCGCCTGCGGCGCCATCACGCTGTCGATGCCGTAGAGCGTGACGCCACGCAGGATGAAGGGCGCGACGGTCGCGGGGAAGTCCATGCCACCCGCGAGCCCGCAGGCCGCTACCGCGCCGCGGTAGCGCGTGGTCGCGCAGGCGTTCGCGAGCGTGTGGCTGCCGACGGTGTCGATGACCCCCGCCCAGCGCTCCTTGCCGAGCGGCTTGCCGGGTTCCGACAGTTCCTTGCGGTCGATCACGCTCGCGGCGCCGAGACCGGTCAGGTAGTCGGATTCGGCGACGCGGCCGGTCGAGGCGACCACGGTGTAGCCGAGGCGCGCGAGCAGCGCGATCGCGACGCTGCCGACGCCGCCATTCGCGCCGGTCACGAGGATCTCGCCGTCGCCCGGCGTGATGCCGTGCTTTTCGAGTGCGAGCACGCACAGCATCGCGGTGTAGCCGGCGGTGCCGATCGCCATCGCCTGGCGGGTCGTGAAGGCCGCCGGCAGGCGCACGAGCCAGTCGCCCTTCACGCGCGCCACCTCGGCGAGGCCGCCGCAATGCACTTCGCCGACGCCCCAGCCGTTGAGCACGACCTGGTCGCCCGCCTTCCATGCGGGATGCGAACTGCTCTCGACCGTGCCGGCGAAGTCGATGCCGGGAACCATCGGAAAGCGGCGCACGACCGGCGAGCGCCCGGTGATCGCAAGCCCGTCCTTGTAGTTCAGCGTCGACCATGCGACACGCACCGTCACGTCTCCCTCGGGCAGCACGGCCTCGTCGATGGCCTGCAGCCCGGCGCGGTACCCCGCATCGTCCTTGGTGATCAGAATGCCCTGGAACATCGTGTTCGCTCCTTGTCGGAATAAATAGACTAAACGACTACAAATAGACGCAAAAAATCACCGCAGTGCGGCCCTGAAAAGACGGAAGAACGCGCGCATCGGCTCGGTCGAACGCATCAGCCGAGCGCGCAGGATCGCGCCTTCCCAGCCGATCCAGAATGCGTGCGACAGGCCCGCGCAATCGGTGCCTGCGGGCAGTTCGCCGGCGGTGACGGCGTCCTGCAGGCAGTCGGCGACGCGCGCTTCCCAGGCCAGGAAAATTTCCTCCAGCCGCCGCCGGATCTCCGCGTCCAGACAGCTGACTTCCTGACCGAGATTGCCCACGAGGCAGCCGCGCGTGAAGTCGAAGCGCTCCACGCCCCGGCAGGCGTCGTCAACGAAAGACTGCAGGCGCGCAAGCGCAGCGAGGCTCGTGTCGCCGAGGTGGCGGTCGAGCTTGCGCAGCAGGTAGGCGGCATAGGAATCCAGCGTCGCGAGGACGAAGGCGTCCTTGCTCGGGAAGTAGTGATAGAAAGACCCTTTCGGCACGCCGACCGACTTCAGCACCTCGTCGAGCGCCGTCGCGCTGACGCCGCGCTCGGTCAGCAGTTCCGTGCCGCGCCGGATCAGCAGTTCGCGTGTGTCCGCATAGTTGTGCCCGTGGCGCGTCGGGCGGCCGCGAGGGCGACGGGGGAGGGAGGCGGCAGGATCCATGTCCGAATATTAGACCGCATGCCTAGAAATCTCAACCGACATTTCGGTTGTGGTTTTCAGTTGTCCCTTTCAGTTATCCGATCGCACCGACGATCGCGCGTTCGCGCGGGGACGCCATCGGCAACTCGTCCGCTTGCAGCTCGGTCGCCGGCCCCGCCGGGCGCTATCATTGAAGAATCGGGTTGCGGAAGACGGGACTCTACCGATACGAGCGACATGGCATCGATCTTCGACATCCTTGCCGAGCAGCGCATCGCCGACGCGATCCGGCGCGGCGAGCTCGATCATCTGCCGGGGGCGGGCAGGCCGCTCGTGTTCGACGACGAGCCCTTCCAGTCGCCCGAGCAGAGGATGGTCAACCGCATCCTGAAGAACGCCGGCTTCGTGCCGCAGGAGGTGCTGCTGCGGCGGGAGATCGCGGCGTTGCGCAAGGCGCTCGCCGAAGCCGGGGAAGGCGAGGAAGGCGAGGGGGGCGACGAGGCCGAAAAGGCGCACATCCGGCGCCGCCTCGGCATGCTCGTGGTGACCCTCGGGACGCTGTTGCGCCGCTGACGCAGCCCGGTCCTCAGCCGAGCAGCCGCCGCCGCGTCAGCCCCAGCGCGACCCAGAAACCACCGACGCCGTAGGCTGCGAGCACGGCCAGATGCAGCAGGATGTCGTCGGGCAGTTTCCCCAGCAGCAGCGGGCGCGCGAGTTCGACCGCGTGCGCGAGCGGCAGCAGCGAAGCGGCGGCCTGCACCGCGGCCGGTAGCTGTTCGGCGGGGAAGAACACGCCGGACAACAGCGTCATCGGCGTGATGAAGAGGGTGAAGTAGTACATGAAAAAGTCATAGCTCGGCGCGACCGAGGTCATCACCAGACCGAGCGCGCCGAAGCTCAGCCCGATCAGGAAGATCAGCGGCAGCAGCCACAGCACGTAGCGGCTGTCGACGAGGCCGAACACGACGATCACGCCGAGGATCGCGACGCCCGACAGCAGTGCCTTCGACGCCGCCCACACCAGCTCCGCGAACACGATGTCGTCGAGCTCCACCGGTGCGTTCATGATCGCGTCCCAGGTCCGCTGCACGTGCATCCGCGAGAAGGACGAGTACAGCACCTCGAAGGATGCGCTGTTCATCGTCGACGAGCACACCATGCCGGCGGCGAGAAAGCTGATGTAGGACACGCCGCCGATCTCGGGCACCAGCATGCCGATGCCGAAGCCGAGGCCGAAGAGGTAGATCATCGGGTCGGCGAGGTTGCCCAGCACCGAGGGCAGCGCGAGCTTGCGCCACACGAGGAAGTTGCGCTGCCACACCGGCACGAAGCGGCGCGACAGGCGCGGGGCGCGGAAGGTCGAGCGGAGGGGGATGGTCGCCATCGGAGCGGTCTCTTCAGTCGCGCAGGTCGCGGCCGGTGAGCTTGAGGAACACATCCTCGAGGTTCGCCGGCCGGCGCAGGTAGCGCAGCCCCTGCTGCTCCGCGAGGTGGGCCATCAGCGGCGCCGCGTCGTCGAGGTAGCAGAAGGCGGTCTCGCCGCTCACTTCGTAGCGGCGCGCGAACGCACCCGCGTGCGCCTCCGCCCAGGCCTGTGCGCCGCTCGTACCGTTGCGCGCGGCACCGTTCCAGTCGCCATACACCTCGACGACCTGCGCCTCGATCTGCGCCGCGATCACTTCGCGCGGGCTGCCCTCGGTGAGCATGCGCCCGGCGTCGAGGATCGCGAGCCGGTCGGCGAGGCGCTCGGCCTCGTCCATGAAGTGCGTCGTCAGCAGCACGGTCGTGCCGTTGCGGGTCAGCTGCTTGAGGCGCTCCCAGATCAGGTGGCGTGCCTGCGGATCGAGGCCGGTCGTCGGCTCGTCGAGGATCAGCAGGTCGGGGCGGTTCACGAGCGCGCGCGCGAGCGTCAGGCGCCGCTTCATGCCGCCCGACAGCGACTGGATGCGCGCGTCGCGCTTGCTTTCCAGACCGGCGAAGGCCAGCAGTTCGGGGATGCGTGCCGTGATCGTCGCGTCGTCGAGGCCGAAGTAGCGGCCATACACGAGGAGGTTCTCGGCGCAGGTGAAGTCGGGGTCCAGGTTGTCCTGCTGCGGCACCACGCCCACCCGCATGCGCGCCTCGCGCGCACGCTCGGGCACCGGCAGGCCGGCGAGTAAGATCTCGCCGCCCGAGGGGCGGGTGAGGCCCAGCGCGCAGCGCAGCGTCGTGGTCTTGCCTGCGCCGTTGGGGCCCAGCAGCGTGAAGCATTCGCCTGCGCGCAGGCGGAGGTCGATGCCGGCGACGACCTCGTTGTCGCCGTAGCGCTTGCGCAGCCCGCGGATCTCCAGCGGGCTGGCGAGGGCGAGGTCACGGATTGCAGCGGGCACTCCCGTCACGGCATCAGCCGACCGGCGGCTTCGTCGTGGTGAAGCTCGGACGCGCGAACATGCGCCGTGCAAGGGCGGCCAGCGAGGGGTGCTCGCGGCGCCATTCATGCTGCGGGAAGCGCAGGTCGAGGTAGCCGAGCGCGACGGCGACGGCGATGTCGCCCAGGCTTATCGCGTTGCCGTACATCCAGTCGCGTCCGCTCGCGCGCGTTTCGAGCGCGTCGAGCGCGCGGTCGACCTTGTCGATCTGGCGGTCGATCTCGGGTTCGCTGCGCAGGCCCTCGGGGCGGCGCGATTCGAGCAGCGCGAGCACCGCGGCGTCGGTCACGCCGTCGGCGAGCGCCTCGATCTGGCGCACGCGGAGCGCTTCGAGCGGGTCGGCCGGCAGGAGTTTCGGGGCGCCGGCGATGATCTCGAGATAGCCCGCGATCACCGGCGAATCGAAGAACACCTCGCCGTCGTCGGTCTCGAGTGCGGGCACCTTGCCCAGCGGATTCACGTCGGGGATGCGCGTGTTCGCCTCCCACGGCGAATCGACGATCAGCTCGTAAGGCAGGGACTTTTCCGCGAGGATGATGCGGATCTTGCGTGCGTAGGGGCTGGTCAGCGAGGCGAAGAGCTTCATGGCGTTCTCCGGTGAAGTGGCGCGCCGCTCACAGCGGCGCCCAGTTGCGCAGGATGATGTCGTGGATGAGGGTGAGGCGGGCGTGGAAGAAGTGGTCCGCGCCCGGTACGACGACCACGGGCAGGTTCTGCGGCCGCGCCCAGTCGAGCACGTTCGCGAGGGGAACGGTGTCGTCTTCCTCGCCGTGGATCACCAGCGTGTCCTTCGGTACGGGGCCGGTGGTGTAGCTGCGTGCGCCGCTCACGTCGCCCGCCGCGGTGCCGACCAGCACGATGCGGTGCGCGGGCGTCATGCCGTCGGCGAGCCGCGCGGCGACGCGCGTCTGCACGTGGGCGCCGAAGGAGAAGCCGCCCAGCGCGAGCGGCAGGGTGCCCCAGCGCGACTGCATCCACGCGATCACCGAGAGCATGTCCTCGGTTTCGGCGCTGCCGTGGTCGTGCTCGCCTTCGCTCTTGCCGACGCCGCGGAAGTTCGGGCGCACGACCGCGTAGCCCAGCTCGCGCAGCGTGCGCGCCAGCGTATGCACGATCTTGTTGGTGTTGGTGCCGCCGAACAGCGGGTGCGGGTGGCACACCAGCGCGATGCCGCGCACCCGTTCGGGGGTGTCGATCAGCGCCTCGATCGCGCCGTCGCGTCCGCGCAGCAGGACGCTCTCGGGAGGCTGCGGCCGGGTCATGCGTTATCCGGCAGGCGCAGGCGTTCGACGACGCGGCCATGGACGAGATGCTCATTGATGATCTCGTCGATGTCGTCCTGGTCGATGTAGGTGTACCAGACGTTGTCCGGGTACACGACCAGCACGGGCCCCTCGTCGCAGCGGTCGAGACAGCCGGCCTTGTTGATGCGGATCTTGCCGCGGCCCTTGAGCCCCAGCGCGGCGATGCGGTCCTTGGCGTAGGTCTGCATGACCGTCGCCTTGTGGTCGTTGCAGCAGGTGTTGCCGGGTTCGCGCTGATTGCAGCAGAAGAAAACGTGGTGCTTGAAATAACTCATCGGGGACTCCGGGAGGTGGCGGCGCCGGCGCCGGGCCGCTCCGCAATGCGAGCGATTATAGCCGTCGGGCCGCTCAGCGCCGCGTGAGATGCTCCCCGCGCCACAGGCCCACCGCGGACAGGTAGGCGAGCGCGAGGAAGGGCCACAGGTTGGCGCTGAGTTCGGTGAGGCCGTGGAAGTTGAGGAAGTTGCCCTGGCCGAGCATGTGGTGGCCGACCTCAAAGTAGGGGTTCTCGGGCAGCAGGTTGGTGAGGCTGGTGGCCGCGAGCAGCGCGACGCCGGCGAGCGCGTGTTGCAACACGCTCGCCAGCAGCAGCGCCGCGGCGAGCACGAGCAGGCCCAGCAGCAGCCCCTGGCGCGTACCCGGCGTGAGCCACAGCAGCGCCTCCCCGGGGATGTAGAAGGATGCGGTCGCGACCGATTTCGCGCCCATGCCCAGCAGCAGGAGCAGTGCGACCGGCCATGGCGAGGCGCTGCGCATCATGCAGCGTGCGAACAGCCCCACGCCGACGATCGTGATCGCGACCTGCACGGTCTCGAGCAGGATGTAGCGTTCGGGCTCGAAGTGCAGCGGCGTCGGCAGGCCCAGCAGCTGGCGCAGGTCGCCGCTGCCGAACAGTACGCGGTCGGGCGTGAACTGCGCGAGCAGCCACAGGCCCAGCAGGATCAGCCCAAGGTCGCCCATGTGTCCGGGGATGATGCGCGCCGAGCGCCAGCGGTGCAGCCAGCCGCTCTGGTCGAACAGCGGGTGGCCCCAGCGTGCGCCGGCCAGCGCCCCGAGCAGGGCGCCCGTGGTGTTGCAGGCGAGATCGACGTTCGACGGGACGCGCGTCGGCAGGAAATTCTGCGTCACTTCCATCGAGAAGGACAGGAGCGCCGCGATGAGCGTGGCTCCCGCGACGCCCGCGACGCGCCCGATTCGCTGCGGCAGGGCGGGCGCGAGGACGAAGCCGAAGGGCAGGAAGCCGAGCACGTTGAGGACGATGTCGGCACTGCGGTAGTACTTGGGCCAGGGCGCGGCGAGGAAGTCGAGCAGCGGCAGCCCGGTCGGCCGCCAGCCGGTGAGCGGGTGCAGGCACGCGTAGACGATCAGCAGTCCGTACGCGAAGGCGAGGTGGCGCGGCAGGGATGACACGGCACGCGCAAGAGGCATCGGGCGGGTCGGGGCGTGATTCGGAACCCCGATTCTAGCGCGGATGTCGGGTGGATGAGCCCGGTGGGGGAGCCGCCCTGTGGGAGCGGCTGAAGCCGCTCCCACAGGATTGTGTGCGCAGACCGCTCAGTGCGCCCCGAGCGACTGCTGCGGACGGCTGCGGGTGAGCGGGTTGAGGCGGCGCAGCACGCTGGAGGGTGCATATTCCGCGTGCAGGGCGTCCCAGTCGACGGCGTCGAGCGTGTTCTTCACCAGCAGGCCGAGGTCGGTCGCGCCTTCCATCAGCAGGCGGCGGCCGAAGAACAGCGTGTCGGGATCTTCCTCGCGCAGCGCGAGCGCGATGTAGTCGCGCACGTTGGCGGTCAGCGTGAGGTCGGGCTCGCCGCCGCTCGACAGCGGCACGAAGCCGCGCGGGCCGAGCGTGAAGTCGAGTGTCAGGCCGGCGTCGCGCACGCGCATGCGCAGGTGGCGGCCGCTCAGCGGCTCGAGGTCCTCGCGCGACAGCACGCGGCCGAGCGCGAGGTTGAGCGCCGTGGTCAGCGCGAGGGTCGGCGGGCGCTGCGGCAGGTGAGCCGCGATGCGCGCGAGCGGCGCGGGGAGCGTGAAGGCCGGGATGCGGAAGCTGCTCATCGGATGTGACTCCAGGAAAACGGATTCAGGCGGAGACGTACTGTTCGACGCCGGGGCGGCCGTGCCAGAAGCCGTTGCACGGGGCCTCGACCATCAGCGCCTTGCTCTGGGCGAAGGCGTCCTGCGGCGACAGCGTGCCGGTGATCGCGTCGCGGAAGAGTTCGAGCACGCGCACGGTGTCGTCGCCCTGCGGGCTCACGCGCAGCACCTGGGCCGTGTCGCGCAGCGTCGGCAGGTCGCCGAGCAGGTTGTGCACGCGCGCGGACTGCGTCTGCACGCCGTTGAGGGTCAGGAAGGGCTCGCCTTCGCGGGTGCGCAGCACGAGGCCGTCCTTCATGCCCAGGCATTTGAACTCGCAGGTGTCCTTCTGCAGGTTGTAGTGGCGGGCGGTGAAGCAGCGCGCCGAATGGGCGAGCGGTAGCCGCCCCCAGGCGAGCACTTCGGTCTCGATCGCGGGGGCGCCGGAGGCGAGGAGTTCGGCCAGCACGGCGCCGGACATCTCGGGCGGCGCCATCCAGCGCGTCGCGCCCGCTTCGGCCATCATCGACAGCGTCTGCGGGTTGAAGATGTTGAGCGTCGGGCCGGCGATCCAGTCGCGGCGGCCGGCCTTGGTCAGCAGGTTCACCGCCGACATGTCGTTGGCCTCGACGCGGAATTCGTCCTGCGCGATGACGCGGCGCAGGGCCTTGAGGTCGGATTCGGACTCGATCAGTGACTGCGAGGACAGCACGGCTTCCTTGCCGGCAGCCTTGAGCATCGCGGCGACGTCGAGCCAGTCTTCGGCGCGCAGTTCGTGGCGGCGCGAGCACACCGTCTCGCCGAGATAGACGATGTCGGCGGGACTTTCCGCGACCTGTGCGTAGAACTCCAGCGTCTGCTGGCGCGACCAGTAGTAGAGCAGGGGACCCAGAGCGATTTTCATGGTGGTGTTCACTTCCACGGCCGGTAGTACGCGCCGAGCGTATGGCTGCGGCCTTCGGAAACCTTGTCGAGTTCGGCGATCCACGCCGGCTGCACGGCGAAGCTGTCGGCGTCGCGCATCACGCGGTCGATCGCCTCGCGCCACACGCGCGTGACCTGCGCGACGTAGGCGGGGCTGCGCTGGCGGCCTTCGATCTTGATCGCGCGCACGCCGGCACGGGCCAGATCGGGCAGCAATTCCAGCGTGTTGAGGCTGGTCGGTTCCTCGATCGCGTAGTAGGTCTCGCCGTTCACGTCGAAGCGGCCCTTGCACAGCGTCGGGTAGCCGGCACGCTCGCCGTCGTCGAAGCGGTCGATGAGGATGCCGTTCAGCCGCGTTTCCATGCCCTGGGGCGTCTGTTCCCAGCGCACGTGCTTGCCGGGCGAACAGGCTCCGTTGCAGTTGGGCGATTCGCCGGTCGCGTAGGCCGACAGCGCGCAGCGGCCTTCGACCATCACGCACAGGCCGCCGAAGCCGAACACCTCGATCTCGACCTTGGTGTTGGCGATGACGTGCTGCACCTGCGGCAGCGACAGCACGCGCGGCAGCACGGCGCGCTGGATGCCGAAGCGCTCGGCGTAGAAGTTGATCGCCTCGTAGGTGGTCGCCGAGCCTTGCACGGACAGGTGCAGGCGCAGCTGCGGGTGCTTCTTCTGTGCGTAGGCCATCAGGCCCGGGTCGGCGACGATGATCGCGTCGATGCCGAGGTCGGCGGCGCGGTCCACGGCCGCCGTCCAGCCGGACCAGTTGCCGGCCTGCGGGTAGGTGTTGAGAGCGACCAGCACCTTGCGCTTGCGGTCGTGGGCGTAGCGCACGCCTTCGGTCATCGCCTTGGCGTCGAAATTCAGGCCGGTGAAGTTGCGGGCGTTGGTCGCGTCCTTGAAGCCGAGGTAGACGCAGTCGGCTCCATGGTCGATGGCCGTCTTCAGCGCCGGCAGGCTACCTGCCGGGCAGACGAGTTCGATTTTCGTATTGGAGGTCATGGCGGGGGTTGGGGAAAAAAGCTCCGCAACCATAGTTCGGCAGCGTCGGGCCCGCGTTGACGCGAATCAAGGGGTGTGCCGGTCGGCGGCACAAATCGCGGCGGGCACGGCCGGTGCGCGTGCCCGCCGCGTATTGGCGATCACTTCGCTGCGTTGGGGAAGAAGAGTTGTTCGCCGTCGATCTTGTAGTCGGCGATGGCCTTCTGTCCGGCCGGCGAGACGATCCAGTCGATGAACTGCTGACCCATTTCGCGCTTCACGTGCGGGTGCCTGGCCGGATTCACGAGGATCACGCCGTACTGGTTGAACAGGCGCTTATCGCCCTCGACGGCGATCACGAGGTCCTGGCGGTTCTTGAACGACAGCCAGGTGCCGCGATCGGCGAGGATGTAGGCGCCGAGCGAGGCCGCCATGTTGAGCGCGGGGCCCATGCCGGAGCCGGAGTCGCGGTACCACGGGCCCTTCGCCTGTTCGAGGTCGATGCCGGTGAGCTTCCACAGGCGCAGTTCGGCCGCGTGCGTGCCGCTCTTGTCGCCGCGCGACACGAAGGGCGCCTTTGTGGCCTCGACCTTCTTCAGCGCCTCGACGATGTCGTGCCCGCCGGCGACCTTGGCCGGGTCGGCCTTCGGCCCGACGAGGATGAAGTCGTTGTACATCACTTCCTTGCGCTCGACGCCGAAACCGTCGCTGACGAATTTCTCCTCCGCGGCGCGATCGTGCACGAACACGACGTCGGCGTCGCCGCGGCGCGCGGTGTCGAGCGCCTGGCCGGTGCCGAGCGCGACGACGCGCACCTTGAAGCCCGCCTGCTGCTCGAAACGCGGCAGCAGGTGGCCGAAGAGGCCCGACTGTTCGGTGGAGGTGGTCGACGCGACGGTGATGAACCTGTCTTCGGCGTGCACGCCGGCGATGCCCAGCAGGCAGGCGCAGGCGAGCAGCAGGGGGCGGAACAGACTGGCCATTACGGGTCTCCGTGGTGGTGTTGTTGGTGCTTGTTTGTATCAAAACCCGCAGGGGGGCGCCCGGACTGTGTCGGGCGGGCTAGAGTGGCTTATGCACGGGATTGCATAGGTTGCGTTGCGCCTCCCCGCGGCGTGACAGCCGCCATGACGCGGGAGTCGCGTCGGATCAAGCTGCGCTCGCGGAGCGCCGCGGCAGAAACCCGTGTTGCTTTTTGTGCAGGTGCGGCGGCGCGCAAGGGCGCGCGCGGGGCCGCAGGCAAGGGCGGGGCGAAATTCGGTTAAGCTCGATGCATGGGCGTGACACTCGATTACCGTTTCGTCGCCGGCAGCGAGGATGCGCCGCCGGGCGGCCCCTTGCAGCTGGGCAATCCGCTGACGGCGATGCTCGACGCGATCCGCGTGCAGGGCTCGATCGCGAAGGCGGCGGAGTTGCTCGGAGTGTCCTACCGCCATCTGTGGGGCGAGTTGCGGCGGCACGAGGCGGCGTTCGGCCAAGCGCTGATCGCCGGCGGGCAGGGGCGCGCGGCGCGGCTGTCGGAGTTCGGGGAAAGGCTGTTGTGGGCCGAGAAGCGCGCGCTGGCGCGCCTGCTGCCGCAGGCGGAAACCCTCGCCGGCCTGCTGGACCGGGAGCTGCTGCTGGCGGTGGATCCGGGGCTCGACGTGCTGCCGACCGCTGCGAGCCACGACCTGCTGTTCGGCGGGCTGCGCGACGCGATGTTGCGCGAGGCGCGCGTGCTGCTGGACGTGGAATACGTCGGCAGTACGCAGGCGCTGCAGCGGCTCAACGCGGGCGGTTGCGTGCTCGCCGGCATCCATCTGCCGCTCGACGACGAAAGGCTGTGCCGACGCGGGTCCGGGATCCACGCCGCGATCGGGCGTGAGTTGCGTCTGGGCGTGCATAAGCTGATCCGTTTCGCGCGGCGCGAGCAGGGCCTGATCGTGGCGTCCGGCAACCCGCGCGGGCTGACGGCGCTCGAGGACCTCGCACGGGCGGACATCGTTTTCGTGAACCGGCTGAAGGGCTCCGGCACGCGCCTCGTATTCGACGAACTGCTGGCGCGCGCGCGCATGTCGCCGGCGGCGATCGCGGGGTATGGGACCGAAGAGCACACGCATCTGTCGGTCGCGGCGCATGTGGCGGCTGGCAGTGCCGACTGCGGCTTCGGGCTGCGTGCGGCGGCACGGCGCTTCGGCCTCGACTTCGTGCCGCTGGCGCACGAACAGTATTTTCTCGTGTGTCTCAAGGACGGGCTGGAGCGGCCGGGCATGCGCGCGGTGCTCGACGCCCTGCGCAGCGACGCCTTCTGCCGTCTGGCGGAGGCGCAGCCGGGCTACGACGCGGCCGGTGCGGGCGAGATCGTGTCGCTGCGGCGCACGCTGCCCTGGTACAAGTAGGGGGCTAGTAAAGCTCCGGGAAGCGTTCGAGCCACAGCCAGTCGACGGCGAGCACGAGCGCGACGAGAAGCGTCCAGGTGGCGAAGATGAAGCAGCCTGCCGCCGGCACGGCGAGGCCGAACCGTTCCAGCGCGCCGCCGGAGGACATCGCGAGGACCGTCAGGAAGCTCCATTTCGCGATGAAACCGGGGAGGTAGCGGCGCATCGCGCGGTTGTGGCGGTAGTTCTGCTGGCGCTCCATGCGGCCGCCGCGGGTGACGTCGCGGAAGTACTGGAAGGGCCACAGGTAGCGGTAAAGCAGGTATGGGAAGGATGGCGCCGCGCTGCGCCCGTCGATCTCCGTGCCCATGTGCCCCTCCCTCGGTCGCATTGCCGCCGGCGAGTGCCTACTTTGATCTCATCCGCTGAAAACGTCACCGTCCGGTGGATGAAATTTACGCTTTTTGGGCAATTCCGCACGACGGGCGCAAGGCGGAACCCGCAACGCATGGCTGCGTCCGGGTTCCGCGAAGGCCCGCTCAGAGCGCCGGGCAGGCGTCGCCGACCGAAGCTTGGCGTGATTCGGTGGCGACCAGCGTGACGCCGTTGCGGCGAGCGGTGATGTCGGCGAGGATCGCCAGCGCGATCTCGGGCGGGGTGCGGCTGCCCAGCGGCAGGCCGACCGGCCCGTGCAGGCGGTCGACGTCGGCATCGGTGAGGTCGAAGAGCTTGAGCCGCTCGCGCCGCCGTTCGCTGTTGGCGCGCGAGCCGATCGCGCCGACGTAGAAGGCGTTGGTCTTGAGCGCGTCGATCAGCGCGAGGTCGTCGAGCTTGGGGTCGTGGGTGCCGCCGATGATCACGGTGCGGCGGTCGGGGCGCAGCGCCGTCACCGCGTCGTCGGGCATCTCGGTCGTGATCGCCGCGCCGGGCACGGCCCAGCTTTCGCGGTATTCCTCGCGCGGCTCGCAGATCGTGACCTGGTAGTCGAGCGCCAGCGCGAATTCGGCGAGATAGCGCGACAGCTGGCCGGCGCCGATGATCAGCATGCGCCAGCGCGGGCCGAAGGCGGACACCAGCGTGCGGCCGTCGAACACGACGGCGCTGTCGGGGACGTCGCCGAGGAGGTCGACGGCGCCGCTCGTGAGGTCGAGGCGGCGCGCGACCATCTCGCCGTGTTCGATTGCGGCGAGCGTGTCGGCGAGGCGGTTGCCGGCGGCGACCGGCTCCAGCACCAGTTCCAGCTTGCCGCCGCAGGGCAGGCCGAAGCGGCGCGTCTGGTCGGCGGTGATGCCGTAGGTGACGTGCTCGGGCCGCGCGGGGCGTTCGGTGCGCAGGCGGTCGAGGAGGTCGTCCTCGATGCAGCCGCCGGACACGGAACCGACCAGCCGCCCGTCGCCGGCGATCGCGAGCAGCGCGCCTTCGGGGCGCGGGGACGAGCCCCAGGTGCGCACCACGGTCGCGAGCGTGACCGGGACGCCGGCTTCGCTCCACGCGACGGCCTGGCGCAGCACTTCGAGGTTGACACTGTCCATGTCAGGCTCCTTGTCGGGCTTCATCCCACAGCCGGCGCACGAGCCGCTTCGCCAGCGCCGGCGTCGCGCGGCGACGGTACGGGACGCTCACGAGCGTCGTCTCCATCGGCTGGATGCCGCGCTTGAGGTGACGCTCCATTGTAGCCAGTGCGGCGTCGTCGAGCGGCTTGCCGACGAGTTCGTCCAGCCCGGCGATGAACTCTGGGCGCGAGGATACGCCGGTGCAGGCGACGCGCAGCTCGCCGATCAGCTCGCCGTCGCGGCGCAGCGCCACGGCGACGCCCGCGAGCGGGAAGTCGATCGCGCCGCGCACGCGGATCTTTTCGTAGGCACTCGCACGGCCCGAAACGAGCGGCACCGTCACCGCGACGAGCAGCTCGTCGGGGCCGAGCGCGAGCCAGTTCATGCCGTCATCGACGTAGAAGTCCGCGAGCGGCAGGCGGCGCAGTCCCTGCGGGCCGAGGAGCTCGACTTCGGCGCCGAGCGCGAGCAGCGCCGGTGCGACGTCGCCGCTGAAGGCCGCGTAGCAGCGGCTCGATTTCGGCGCGACGCGGCAGACGTCGCCGGAACGCTTCATGCAGAAGTCGTTGCCGCGACGCCAGTCCTCGCTCTGGTTGTAGTACTGGCAGCGGGTGTCGAGGCACAGGTTGCCGCCCAGCGTCGCGGCGCGGCGGTGCGTGGGGCCGGCGACGGCCAGCGCGGCCTGGGCGAGCGCGGGCAGGTGGGCGACGACGGGCGGGTCGGCCGCGAGCGTCGCGAGCGTGACGCCGGCGCCGATGCGCAGGGTGTCGCCGTCGCGGCGCATCTCCCGTATCTCGCCGACGCCACCGAGGTCGATCAGGACCTCGGCGCCGACCAGCCCGCGGCGCATGTTAGGCAGCAGGTCGGTGCCGCCGGCGATGAAGCGGCTGGCCGGGAATTCGGCGCGCAGGCGCACCGCGTCCGCGGCACTCGCCGCACGCATCAGACGGAATTCGGACAGGGTGCCCATCATGCCTCTCCTCGCCGGGTGGCCGCCGGCGCGACGGCGCCGGGGCGGGGTTTGCGGTTGAGCGCGTCGAAGACGCGGTCCGGGGTGAAGGGGAGCTGGCGGATGCGGCGGCCGGTCGCATCCTCGATCGCCGCGGCGATCGCGGGCATGACGCCGGCGAGCGGGCCTTCGCTCGCTTCCTTGGCGCCGAAGGGGCCGTTGGGGTCCATGCTCTCGACGATATGCACGTCGATCTCGGGCGATTCGGCCATCGTCGGCACGCGGTAGTCGAGCAGGCTGACCGCCTTGTGGCGGCCGTTCTCGTACACCGTCTCCTCGGACAGCGCCTGGCCCATGCCCATCCACACGGCGCCCTGCACCTGGCCTTCGACCGACATCGGGTTGATCGCGAAACCGCAGTCGATGGCGGCCCAGACCTTCTCGACGGTGACGGTGCCGAGCTCGGTATCGACCGCGACCTGCACCGCCTGTGCGGCGTAGGAGAAACCCATCGTCGAGCCGACCGCGCCGCCGCGCTGCTTGCCGCCCTGGAACTCGATCGGGCAGGTGAAGGTGCCCTTGACGGTGAGCATGCCGGTGTCGACCAGCGCTTCCTCGACGATCTCGTGGAAGCCGATCTGGTGCGCGGGATCGCCGACGACCGCGGCCGCTTCGCCGAGCCAGTCGACTTCCCCCTCGCTCACGCCGAGCCGCTTCGCCGCCGCGGCGACGAGCACGCGCTTGAGATTGTGCGCGGCGTCGGCCGCGGCGTTGCCGACCATGAAGGTCACGCGCGAGGAATACGAGCCGTTGTCCTTGGGCGTGAGCGCGGAGTCGGTGGCGATGAGGCGCAGGCGGCGCTGGGCGACGCCCAGCACTTCGGCGACGACCTGGCTGATGATCGTCGACGAGCCCTGGCCGATGTCGGAGGCGCCGGTCAGGATCGTGATCGCGGCGTCGAAGTCCACGCGCAGCGCGATCGTCGCGTGCGGCTGGCCGGTGAAATGCACCGGCTTGGCCGAGCCGCTGACGAAGTGCGAGCAGGCGATGCCGATGCCGCGGCGGATCGGGCCGTCGTCGCACAGCCGCGCGGCGCGCTCGCGCCAGCCCGACGCTTCTTCCACCCAGTCGAGGCATTCGGGCAGGCCGTAGCTCATCACCTTCAGCCCGTTGATCGTCTCGGCCGGTGCGGCGAGCAGGTTGCGCCGGCGCACCGCGAAGGCGTCGAGACCCAGCTCGGCGGCCATCGAGTCGAGCAAGGATTCGAACGCGAAGCGCACGTTGACGGTGCCGTGGCCGCGCATCGCGCCGCAGGGCGGGGTGTTCGTATACACGCGGTAGCCGTTGTATTTCACCGCGGGCAGGTCGTACAGGCCGTTGAGCAGCGCGCCTGAATACAGGATCGTGACGAGGCCGTAGCCGCCGTAGGCGCCGCCGCGCTGCACGACCTCGGCTTCGCAGGCGGTCATGCGGCCTTCACGGGTGAGGCCGAGCTTCATGCGGATGTGGGTCTGGGGCCGGCCGCGGTGGGTCAGGAAGGCCTCCTCGCGGCTCTGCAGCAGGCGCACGGTGCCGCGCGCGGCGCGGGCGAGCAGCGCACAGATGATCTCGAAGTTCAGCGTCTCGACGCGGTGGCCGAAGCCGCCGCCGACGAAGGGTTTGATCACGCGGATGTAGGCCGCGTCGAGGTTCATGCAGCGGGAGAGCGATTCATGGACGTAGTAGGGCACCTGCGTGACCGACCACAAGGTCAGGTGGCCGCGCTCTGCGTCCCACGCGGCGAGCGCGGCGTTGGGCTCCATCATCGCGTGATGGACCTCGGCGCACTCGAAGACGTCCTCGCGGATCAGGTCGGCCGCGGCGAAGCCCGCGGCGGTGTCGCCGAACTCGTTATGCACCTCGCGCTCGATGTTGCCCTTCTTGTTGTCGTGCAGCAGTACCGCGTCGGGCTTGCGCGCGTCCGCGGCCTCGAAGTACGCGGGCAGCTCGCGCACCTCGAAGCGGATCAGCGCGATTGCCGCGTCGGCCGTCGCCTCGTCGACCGCCGCGACGGCTGCGAGCGGTTCGCCGATGTAACGGATGCGGCCGCGCGCGAGGGGGAATTCGTTCTGCGCGATGGGGATCACGCCGTAAGGGGTGTCGCATTCCTCACCCGTGATCACCGCACGCACGCCCGGCAGCCCGAGCGCGTCGGCGATATCGACCGAGACGATCTCGGCATGCGCCCAGGGGCTGCGCAGGAGGCGGCCGACGAGAGCGCCCTGCGCGGGCAGGTCGGCGGTGTAGCGGGCATTGCCGGTGACCTTGTCGACGCCGTCGATCAGCGGCATGCGGGCGCCGACCCCGCCGGGCGCGTCGCCCGCCTGCCCAACGTGCGTGAGGGGGCGCGGCAAGGTGCGTTCGGGCGCGTTCATGCCGCCACCCCCGCGACGTCCCCGCAGCGCGCCGCGGCCTCGACGGAATCGAGGATCTTCACGTAGCCGGTGCAGCGGCACAGATTGCCGGCGAGCGCCGCGCGGATCTCGTCGCGCGAGGGCTGCGGATTGCGCCGCAGCAGCGCGTCGGCGGCCATGATCATGCCCGGCGTGCAGAAGCCGCACTGGGCGCCCAGATGTTCGTGGAAGGCGCGCTGCAGGCGCGACAGGTTGCCGGCGGTGCTCAGGCCTTCTATCGTCTCGATGTGCCGCCCGGCGACGCCGTGCGCGAGCGTGCTGCACGCGAGCCGCGGCTCGCCGTCCACCAGCACCGTGCACGCACCGCACTCGCCGCCGTCGCAGCCCTGTTTGGTACCCGTCAGGCCCAGCGTGTCGCGCAGGTAGTCGATCAGCAGCGCGTTCCCGGCGACCGCGTCCTCGCGCAGCCGGCCATTCACCGTCAGTGTCAGCAGTTCCTTCATGTCGCCTCCTGTTCCGCGGGAAGGTCTGGCGGATTGATTGTGTGACATCAAACAATTTGATGGAGCGATGCTAGCACCGTCCGGCGCAAAGGAAAATATGAAGGTGAATGCATACCGGGCATGCTCTTCTGCGCTGGCATGCTATTGAAAATACGGGGTTTCGCTGCGAGGGGAGCGCTCCGTCGGCCTCGCTCCGGGCAACGCGGCGGCCAGGATCTTGCAGCCCGACTGCCATTCGTCACCGCATATCGAACTATCGACCCGACAAGGCACTGCCATTCGGGTTCAGGGCGACGTGGGGCGCCCTGAACCATTGCCCGGCAGATCGTCGCAAGGGCGGGGAGGGGCGTGACTTCGATCGGCGTGGAATGACGGACGCAGAAAACCCTCCGCGCCGGCGGGGGGCGTCCGGCACGGGTCGGGCAAGGGATTGTGGTGGCGGGTTCAGCGGCGCTGCGTTGTCACCGGTAGTGGCCGTGGCGCTCGAGCACCTCGATCTTGTAGCCGTCCGGGTCCTGGATGAAGAAGAAGCGTGCGAGCAGTTCGTCGCCGCGCTTGAATTCCTTCACCGGCGCCGGCTCGTAGCCCTTGGCCGTGAGTTCGGCGTGGCGCGCGGTGACGTCCGGTTCGACGACGGCGATGTGGCCGTAGCCGGTGCCGTGCGTGTAGGCCTCTTCGCGGCCCTTGTTGAGCGTCAGTTCGAGTTCGTAGTCGTTCTCCGCGTTGCGCAGGTAGACGAGCGTGAACTCGGGAAAGTCGAGGCGATGCGCTTCGCGCAGGTCGAGCACGTCTTCATAGAAGCGCATCGATTTGTCGAGGTCGAGCACGCGGATCATGCTGTGGATGATCTTGGCCATGGACGCTCCGTTAGTTGGGGGATTGTTCAGTCGATGGTGTCGCGGGCGCGCTCGGACTTAGGTCCTGGCCGCCATCGCGACGATCTTCGGAGCTGCCGCCGGGAGCGCCGGCGACGGTGCGTTTGGGAGTGCGCGCTCCGCCGCGATGAGCCTGCGCCGCAGATAGCGCATGCAGGTCACGCGCAGAAAGGAGGCGAAGTTCGGCACCTCCCCCCGGTGCGCGAGGATCTCGTCGTGGAAGGTCACGACGAGATGATTGGTGGTGCAGCGCTCTTCCTCGGCCATCTCGGCGAGGATGTCCCACACCATGTTCTCCAGCCGGATGCTGGTGAGCACGCCGTGGATGCGGATCGTGCGGGTGCGCTGCTCGTACTGGATCGGGTCGGCCTTGACGAAGTATTCGCACATGTTTCGTTCCCCCGTGGGCTCAGAGCGCCCGCTGGTTCATCAGGGTGGCGATGTGATCGGCCTGGCGGATCGCGAGGGCGACGATCGTCAGCGTCGGATTCTCCGCGCCGCCGGTGGTGAACTGGCTGCCGTCGGAGATGAACAGGTTGGGGATGTCGTGCGTCTGCCCGTACGCGTTGCACACGCTGTCGGCCGCCGAGGTCCCCATGCGGCAGGTGCCGAGGTTGTGCGTCGAGGGGTAGGGCGGCGTGCGGAAGGTGCGGATCGCGCCGGCGGCCTTGTAGATGCGCTCGCCCTGCGTGTAGGCGTGGCTGCGCATCGCGATGTCGTTGGCGTGATCGTCGAAGTGCACATTGGGCACCGGATTGCCGTACTTGTCCTTGACCTTCGCGTTCAGCGTGACGCGATTGCTCTCGCGCGGCATGTCCTCGCCGACCAGCCACATGCCGGCGAGCTGGCTGTAGTGTTCCATCCACCACGCGAACTCCTCGCCCCAGCCGCCGGGGTTGAGGAAGGCCGCCATGAAGGGCACGCCCAGCGACAGCGTCTCCATCTCGTAGCCGCCGACGAAGCCGCGCTTCGGGTTGTTGCGCGCCTCGTCGCCCACGATGCCGGCCATCGTCGTGCCGCGGAACATATGCACCGGCTCCTTGAAGGCTGCGTACACCGAGCCCGTCATGTGGCGCATGTAGTTGCGTCCGACCTGGTCCGAGGAGTTCGCGAGGCCGTCGCGGAACTTGTCGCTCGCCGACATCAGCAGCAGGCGCGGCGTCTCGATCGAGTTGCCGGCGACGCACACGATGCGCGCCTTCTGCCGCTGCTCCTGACCGGCCTTGTCGACATACACGACGCCGCTGACCTTGCCGGCCGCATTGTGCTCGATGCGGGTGACGTGGGACTCGGGGCGAAGATCGAGGTTGCCGGTCGCCTCGGCCTTGGGCAGCTCGGTGTACAGCGTGGACCACTTCGCGCCGCTCTTGCAGCCCTGGAAGCAGAAACCGATCTGCTGGCAGCTGCCGCGGCCGTCGCGCGGCTTGCTGTTGATCGCCATGCGTCCGGTGTGCACCTCCTTGTAGCCGAGCTTCGTCGCCCCGGCGTGCATCACCTTGAAGTTGTTGTTGCCCGGCAGGCCCGGAATGCCGTGGGTGCGGGTCACGCCCATCTTGTCCTCGGCCTTGTCGTACCAGGGCTCCATGTCCTTCAGTGTCAGCGGCCAGTCCATCAGGTTTGCACCCTTGATCGCGCCGTAATGCGTGCGGACCTTGAACTCGTGTTCCTGGAGGCGCAGCGATGCGCCCGCCCAGTGCGTCGTCGTGCCGCCGACGGTCTTGCAGATCCACGCCGGCAGACCCGGAAAGTCCTTCGCGATGCGCCAGTTGCCCGAGGTCGTGCGCGCGTCGAGCCACGCGAGCTGCGAGAAGGACTTCCACTCGTCGTTGATGAAACTCGCGACGGACTGCGTCGCGCCCGCCTCGAGCACGACCACCTTGATGCCTTTCTGGCACAACTCGTTCGCCAATGTGCCGCCGCCCGCGCCTGAACCGATGATGACGACCGCGGAGTCGTCGTCGAATGCGATCTTCGCCATGTCCTGCCTCCGGATGCCGTGATTTGCGAGGTGTCGATCAGCCCAGGAAGGGCGGCGGGCTCGCGCCCTCGGGCGGGTCGGGCAGCCACTTCAGATCCTGGAAGCCGCGCCGGATGTAGCCCCCCTTGCTGAAGGACTCGCCGGGGTAGCCGAAGGCCGTCCACGTCATCTCGTTGTCGTACAGGGCGGTCACGCACTTGCCGCGCACCGTCGCGAAGAAGGGTTTGCCTTCGATCGCCTTCACGGCGGCCAGTTGTGCGGCGGGCTTGGCCTTGGCGAACGCGCCACCGGTCGCGCGGTCGAGGCCTGCGACGCCGTCGCGCAGTTGCCCGGCCAGCTTCGGGTCGGCTGCGGCCATCGCGTCGAGGTCCTTGACGAGCAGGGCGTATACGGCGTCGGGGAGGTTCGGGTGCGGATAGAGCACGCGGCCGAACTTGAGCAGGGCGTCGCCGGTGGCCGTGTCGAGCGCCTTGAGCTCGAGCGCCCAGGCCCGCGAGGGCGCCAGCGCGGCGATCGGGGTGCCGATCACCAAGGTGCCGAGCAGGATGCCCGTGCCTTTAAGGAACTCGCGCCGCGTCAGCGGCACTTGATGCCCGTTGGTCGCGGCCGACGCTGCACCGCGGCTCGCCGTGGCGATCCGGATTGCTTGCATGGTTCGTCTCCTCGTTGCATCGGGGTCTGGGTGCCCTGACTGCGAAGCAGTATTCCATCGCGCTCCGGCGTACGGGTAATACGCCGGTACCTACGCCGGAGGTGTTGCCGCGATGCTGCCGCGCGCGAATGCCCCTGCACGAAGCATAGGCATTGGCGGCGCGAGGTGCGAACCGTTTTGCAGTGCCGAAGCGCGTCAGCGTCCTGCGTGCGTGGTCGAGTGCGCGGTGTGCAGGTGCTCGGCGACGTGGCCGTGGGTCGGCTTGACGAGGGTCTGCGGCAGCAGCGAGCCGGCGAGCATCGCGGCGATGCCCGCCAGCATGCCGGCGAAGTGCGGCGGCACGCCGGCTTCCGGGGCGACGATCTCGAGCAGCACCCAGCTCACGAGGCCGACGAAGATCGACGCCAGCGCGCCTTGTGTCGTTGCGCGCTTCCAGTACAGGCCGAAGGCGAGCGGCACGAAGGCGGTTGCGAGGGTCACCTTGTAGGCGTTCTCGACCATGCCGTGGATGCTTTCGTCGGTGTGCGTCGCGTACCACGTGATCAGCAGCGCGAACACGACGACGATGGAGCGGGTGAGCCACAGGAATTTGTGGTCGCTCATCTTCGGGAAGGTGCCGCGCAGGATGTTCTCGGAGAAGGTCACGGAAGGCGCAAGCAGCGTGCCCGAGGCGGTACTCATGATCGCCGACAGCAGCGCGCCGAAGAACATCACCTGCGCGAAGATCGGCGTGCGCTGCAGGATCAGCTGCGGCAGAACCTGCTGGCTGTCGCTTTCCTGGTATTGCGCAACCAGCGCGGGATCGATCAGCGTCGCCGAGTAGGCGATGAAGAGCGGCACGAAGGCGAACAGGAAGTAGCCCGAACCGCCGAGCAGCGTGCCGGTCACGGCGGTCCGCTCGTTGCGCGCCGAGTTCACGCGCTGGAACACGTCCTGCTGCGGGATCGAGCCGAAGCCCATGGTCAGGATCCCGGCGACGAAGGCGATCATGTCCTTCGCATCGAATTCAGGCAGGAAGTTGAGCTTGCCCGCCTCGTTCGCATGGGCGACGACTGTGCCCACGCCGCCCGCCATGTCCCCGACCAGCCAGGCGATGTAGAAGAGGCCGATGATGATGATCGTCATCTGCATGAAGTCGGTGAGCGCCACTGACCACATGCCGCCGAACAGCGTATACACGAGCACGATGCTCGCTCCGATCAGCATCCCCTGTTCGTTCGAGATCGAGCCGGCGGACAGGATGTTGAACACCAGGCCCAGTGCCGTGATCTGGGCCGCGACCCAGCCGAGGTAGGACAGCACGATCGCGCTCGAGCACAGCACCTCGACCGTGCGGCCGTAGCGCATGCGGTAGTAGTCACCCAAGGTCAGCAGGTTCAGGCGGTACAACGGCCGGGCGAAGAACAGGCCGACGAGGATCAGGCACAGCGAGGCGCCGAAGGGGTCGGACCACAGGCCGCGCAGGCCTTCGTCGAGGAAGGTGGCCGAGATGCCGAGCACGGTCTCGGCGCCGAACCAGGTCGCGAACACCGTCGCGGTGACGATATACAGCGGCAGGTGGCGGCCGGCCGCGACGTAGTCCGATGTGTTCTTGACCTTGGTGGCGGCATACAGGCCGACGCCGATCGAGACCAGGAGATAAGCGATGACGAAGCCGACCAGCATGCTTGGACCTTTGCGCGGTGACAGGTGGAGATGGAACAAAAACGGCGGGCGCAAAGTTTAGCAACGAATCCAGCCGTGCGGGAGGCTTGAATCCCTTGCGCGGCGCGGCCTTTATGCACCTTTCTGGTGCGGCGGTCGGGCCGGCCGCAGCGCCGCAGACCGCTTATCCCGCCGGCAACCAAGCACCGTTCGGGCCGAGCCCTTTGACATGCTCCGGGCGAACGGTTGTATCTGACTGCCGGCTTGGTACGCTTCAGGGCTGCAGCGGTTCCTGTCCGCGATGCGCGCCGGCGGCGGCGAGCGTATCGATGACGAGCTCCGCGGCCGCGTCGAGTTCGGCCTCGGTAATCACCAGCGGCGGCGCGAAGCGAATCACGGTGTTGTGCGTATCCTTGGTGGCGATGCCGCGCGCGAGCAGCAGCTCTGCCGCGACGGGGGCGCGCAGCCGCGCCGGATCGAGTTCGAGGCCGACCAGCAGGCCGCGCCCGCGCACCTCGCGAATGCACGGCAGGCGCGCGTCGCGGAAGCGGGCCATGAGGCGTTCGCCAAGGCGCGCGGCATGTTCCCAGGGGCGCGTCTCTTCGAGGATCGCGAGCACTTCCAGCGCGACGGCCGCGCCCAGCGGGTTGCCGCCGAAGGTCGAGCCGTGGTCGCCCGGATGGAGCACGTCCATCACCGTGGCGTCGGCGAGGAAGGCCGACACCGGCAGCAGGCCGCCGCCCAACGCCTTGCCGAGGATCAGCCCGTCCGGATGCACGCCCTCGTGGTCGCAGCCGAGCAGACGCCCGGTGCGGCCGAGGCCGGTCTGGACTTCGTCGGCGATCAGCAGCACGTTGTGGCGCCGGCAGATCTCGGCGCAGCGCGCGAGGTAGCCGGTCGGCGGCACGATGATGCCGCCTTCGCCCTGCACCGGTTCGACGAGGAAGGCGGCGGTGTCGGGCGTGATCGCCGCTTCGAGCGCGTCCGCGTCGCCGTAGGGTATGCGTCTGAAGCCGGCGGGGAAGGGGCCGAAGCCGTCGCGATACTGTTCTTCCGACGACATGCCGACGATGGTGATCGAGCGGCCGTGGAAGTTGCCTTCGCAGGCGATGATCTCCGCCTTGTCGGCGGCGATGCCCTTGACCTTGTAGCCCCACTTGCGCGCGGTTTTGAGCGCCGTCTCGACCGCCTCCAGGCCGGTATTCACCGGTAGCACGCGCTCGTAGCCGAGCAGGCCGCACAGGCGCTCCATCAGCAGCGGCAGGCGGTCGTTGGAGTACGCGCGCGAAGTCAGCGCGAGGCGCTGCGCCTGGTCGTTGAGCGCGCGCAGCAGGCGCGGGTTGGCGTGGCCGAAGCTCACCGCCGAGTAGGCGCTCATCATGTCGAGGTAGCGCCGCCCCTCGACGTCCCACAGCCAGATGCCCTTGCCGTGGTGGAACACGACCGGCAGCGGCGCATAGTTGTGCGCGCCGAACTCGCGCTCCTTCGCACGCAGCAGATAGGTCGAGGGGCCCAGCGCCGCGCCGGCGAGGTTCGCGACCCAGTCCGCGCACATTCCGCCGGGGTCGCGCTCGGGCAGGTACTCGACGATCTCCATCGCGACGAAATCGCCGCAGCCACGCAGCGCGAGCAGCGCCGCGCACAGCTCGTCGGGCGCGATGCCCTCCGTTTCCGGGCAGGTCACGGCGGGGAAGGCGGCGGCGTCGAGCGCGTCGAGATCAATGCTGACACCGAAGCCCGCCGTGCGCTCGCGCACGACGCTCAGCGCGTCGCAGAACACGGCGGCCATGCCGCGCTCGCGCACTTCCGCCATGTCGAAGACCTGCACGCCGAGCCGCGTCAGGCGTTCATGTTCCTCGTGCTCCCACGCGCGCGCGCCGATGATCACGACGTTGGCCGGGGCGAGCTTCGGCCCGCTGACGCCCGTCAGCGCCGCGTCGCCTTCACCCAGCAGGGCCGCGAGCGGCATGCCGTGGATGTTGCCCGAGTGCGTGCTGCGCTCGGTGTGGCTGTCGAGGTGCGCGTCGATCCAGATCAGGCCCAGTGCGCCGCGCGGCGCCAGGCGGGTGGCGATGCCGCGCCAGGTGCCGATGCCCACGGCGTGGTCGCCGCCGATCACGAGCGGGAATACGCCGGGCGCGAGGGCGGTGAGGTGGTCCGCGACGCGCTGCGCGAGTCCGCCGACCGCATCCAGGCGTTCGCGCATCTGCGCGCCGGGAGGAGGCTCCGTGAGCGGGATGAGGGTTTCCTGCCAGCTCGCGGCAATGCCGGTTCCCTTGAGCCGCTGCAGCAGGCCGTGGTGCTGGAGGGCGGCCGGGCCGGCCGCCGGCCCGTGGCCGGGCGCCCCCAGCGCGGAGGCGACACCGATGACCTGCACGACGGCGCGCAGCTCGGCATGCGGCGGGACGTGAAGCGGCGCGGAGTGAGTCATGGCCATCCTCCCTGCCCGCGGCGGGTGCGGGCGAATAGTCGATGCGCTTATGCGTTCGACGCAGGAGGCAGGGATTCGTTCAGGCGCTGCCGGCGCGCGCGATCCGGCGCGTGACGTATTGCGCGTCTGCCGCGCAGTCCGATCAGCCGAAGATGCGGTACAGCTCCAGCCCGACCAGCGTCGCGAGCAGCGCACCGATGAGCCACAGCACGCGCCCCTGCGTGCGCTGCGCACGGGCGAGGCGCTCCAGCTCGCCGCTCTGCACTTCGTGGCGGTGGGCCGTCGAGTCGAGCACGCGATGCACGAGGCGGGGGATCTGCGGCAGCGTGCCGGCCCAGGACGGCGCCTCGTCCTTGAGGTTGCGCAGCAGGCCGCGCCAGCCCATCTGCTCGTCCATCCAGCGCTCGAGGAAGGGCTTGGCGGTCTTCCACAGGTCGAGCTCGGGGTCGAGCTGGCGGCCGAGTCCCTCGATGTTGAGCAGCGTCTTCTGCAGCAGCACGAGCTGCGGCTGCACTTCCATCTCGAAGCGGCGCGCGGTCTGGAAGAGGCGCAGCAGCGTCTTGCCGAAGGAGATGTCCTTCAGCGGGCGGTCGAAGATCGGCTCGCACACCGCACGGATCGCGCTCTCGAACTCGTCCACGCGGGTGTGCGCCGGCACCCAGCCGGCCTCGATGTGGGCGCGCGCGACGCGGTTGTAGTCGCGCTTGAAGAAGCCGAGGAAGTTCTGCGCGAGGTAGCTCTTGTCGACCTCGGTGAGCGTGCCGACGATGCCGAAGTCGAGCGCGATGTAGCGTCCGTCGGCATGCACGAAGATGTTGCCGGGGTGCATGTCGGCATGAAAGAAGCCGTCGCGGAACACCTGCGTGAAGAAGATCTCCACGCCTGCGCGCGACAGCGCCCTCAGGTCCGTGCCCTGCGCGCGCAGCGCGTCGAGCTGCGAGATCGGCACGCCGCGCATGCGCTCCATCACCATCACCGACTTGCCGCACCAGTCCCAATACACCTCGGGCACCTGCAGCAGTTTGGAGCTGGTGAAGTTGCGCCGCAGCTGCGAGCAGTTCGACGCCTCGCGCATCAGGTCGAGCTCGTCGTGCAGGTACTTGCTGAACTCGGCGACCACTTCGCGCGGTTTCAGGCGCCGCGCCTCGGGCCATAGCTTCTCGAGCAGCGCCGCCGCGGTGTCGAGCAGCGCGAGGTCGTGCACGATCACCGGCTCGATGCCCGGGCGCAGGATCTTCACCGCGACCTCGGTGCCGTCGGGCAGGCGCGCGAAATGCACCTGCGCGACCGATGCCGAGGCGACCGGCGTGCGTTCGAAGTCTACGAAGACCTCGTCGACCGGCTTGCCGTAGAGGTCCTCCAGCACCTTCAGCGCCTGCTCGCTCGGGAAGGGCGGGACGCGGTCCTGCAGCAGCGCGAGTTCGTCGGCGAGGTCGGGCGGCAGCAGGTCGCGGCGCGTCGACAGCATCTGGCCGAACTTGACGAAGATCGGGCCCAGCGATTCCAGCGCCCGCCGCAGGCGCTCGCCGCGCGGCGCCTTGGGGTGGCGCCAGAAAAACACCACGTGCCACAGCTTGCCCAGGCGCCCGCTCGAGTCGGCTTCGAGCACCATCTGGTCGAGGCCGAAGCGCAGGCCGACGGTGATGATCTTGGCGAGGCGGAAGAGACGCACTTTGGATTGCCGGGCGGGGGAAAGGGCGGACTTTAGCCCGAAAGGCCGCGCCGCGAAAGCCGGTCTTCGGCATGACATGAGCGACGCGTACGGGCCGGACCCCGGCTATCCGCTATAATTCAGCCCTTTTACGCAACTCCGAGTGCCATGAGCGCCGATCCGAAAGTCCAACTTGCCGACCTGCTGCGTGCCGCGCTGAAGAGCGTCGCCCCCGATCTGACCGAAACCCCGATCCAGCTGGAACGCCCCAAGCAGGCCGGTCACGGCGACTTCGCCACCAACCTCGCGCTGCAGCTCGCCAAGCCGCTGCGCCGCAGCCCGCGCGATCTGGCGAACATGCTGCTGGCCGAGCTGCCGGCATCGCCGCTGGTTGCGAAGACCGAGGTGGCCGGCGCCGGCTTCATCAACTTCACGCTGAATTCCGGTGCGAAGACCTCGGTCGTCGCCGAGGTGCTCGCACGCGGCGAGGAATTCGGCCGCGGCGCGCGGAGCGGCACCAAGGTGCAGGTCGAGTTCGTCTCGGCCAACCCGACCGGCCCGCTGCACGTCGGGCACGGCCGCGGTGCGGCCTACGGGGCGTCGCTCTCCGCGGTGCTCGACTTCGCCGGCTACGACGTCACGCGCGAGTACTACATCAACGACGCCGGCCGGCAGATGGACATCCTCGCGCTGTCCACCTGGCTGCGCTACCTCGCCTTCCACGGCATCGAGATCGACTTCCCGCCCAACGCCTACCAGGGCGACTACGTCATCGAGATGGCGCGCGAAATGCGCGAGGGCCACCAGGATCGTTTCGCCAAGGTCACCGTCGCGCAGATCCTCGACGGCGCGCCGGGCCTGCCCGCGGCCGAGCGCAAGGACGACGAGGCGAAGAACCAGCGCGAGGAGCACCTCGACGTGCTGATCGCCAACGCCAAGAGCCTGCTCGGCGAAGACTACCCCTTCGTGCATGGCTTCGCGCTCAACGAGCAGCTCGGCGACGGCCGCGACGACCTGCACGAGTTCGGCGTGCATTTCGACAAGTGGTTCTCGGAGAAGAGCCTGTTCGACACCGGCCTGGTCGAGCGCGTCGTGACCGACCTGGAAAAGCGCGGCCACATCTACGTGCAGGACGGCGCCAAGTGGTTCCGCTCGACCGCCTTCGGCGACGAGAAGGACCGCGTCGTGCAGCGCGACAACGGCCTGTATACATACTTCGCGTCCGACATCGCCTACCACCTGAACAAGTACGAGCGCGGCTTCGATCGCGTCATCGACATCTGGGGCGCCGACCACCACGGCTACATCCCGCGCGTGAAGGGTGCGATCGCCGCGCTCGGCCTGCCGCCGGAGAAGCTCGAAGTGTCGCTGGTGCAGTTCGCGGTGCTGTACCGCAACGGTCAGAAGGCCGCGATGTCGACGCGTTCGGGCGAGTTCGTGACGCTGCGCGAGCTGCGCCGCGAAGTCGGCAACGATGCGTGCCGCTTCTTCTATGTGCTGAGGAAAAGCGACCAGCACCTCGACTTCGACCTCGACCTCGCCAAGAGCCAGAGCAACGAGAATCCGGTCTATTACGTGCAGTACGCCCACGCGCGCGTGTGCTCGGTGCTGCAGCAGTGGGGCGGCGAAGCCGGCGAGCTGGCCGCGGCCGATCTCGCGCGCCTCGAGAACGAGCGCGAACTGGCGCTGTGCGCGCGCCTGGGTGCCTTCGCCGAGCTGATCCAGAGCGCCGCGGCCGACTACGCGCCGCACCAGATCGCCTTCTACCTCAAGGATCTCGCCGGCGAGTTCCACAGCTGGTACAACGCCGAGCGCATGCTGGTCGACGACGAGGCATTGAAGCTCGCGCGCCTGGCGCTCGCCGCCGCCGTGCGCCAGGTGCTCGCCAACGGCCTCGCGCTGCTGGGCGTGTCGGCGCCGCAGTCGATGTAATCGCCGGAGAGTTTAGTGAGTCGTGACCGCAAGCCCAGCAGGAAAGCCAGCCGGCCGTCGAAGAGCCGCGGCGGTGTGATCGTCGGCATCTTCATCGGACTGGTGCTCGGTGCATTGTTCGCCGCCGGCGCCGCCTGGTATTTCACCCGCAATTCGCCCTTCCAGACGCCCGCCGCGCCGGCCCCCGCCGTGGCACGGCCGCCGGTGGCCGATCAGCCGCCGGCCTCGCTGCCGGGCAAGCCGGGCGACCGTCCGGTGGTGAAGCCGGATTTCGAGTTCTACAAGATCCTGCCGCAGGGCGAGGGCGCGCCGACCGAGAGCAAGCCCGCCGCACCCGCCGCCGCGGCGTCGGCCGCGCCCGAGAAGCTCTACCTGCAGATCGGTGCGTTCGAAAACCCGGCCGAGGCCGACAACCTGAAGGCCAAGCTCGCGCTGAGCGGCATCGAGGCGAGCGCGCAGCGCGCGCAGCTGCCCGACGGCCGCACGATGCACCGCGTGCGCATCGGCCCCTTCGCGAAGCCGGAAGACATGAATCCGGTACGCGCGCGCCTGTCCGAGGCCGGCTTCACCGGCACGGTGGTGAAGGGCAATCCCTGAGCCTGTCGACGGGCATTGCCAGGGGGTCGCCAGGCTCAGCCCGAACGGTGCCGGGTCGATATGCTGCAAAGATTTCGGGAACAACTCGCAGGGTGTGCCGTCTGAAGCCCTGTCATCAACTCGGGAGTATTGAATGAATCGTCGTGCCGCACTCAAGCAACTGTCCGCCCTGACCGCACTTTCCGTCCTGGGTGGCGCAGTACAGGCCCAGAAGGCCGGCCAGCCTTTCCAGACCCTGGCCACCAAGGTGCCGACCGAGGTTGCCGGCAAGATCGAGGTGATCGAGTTCTTCTCCTACGGTTGCCCGCACTGCAACGACTTCGAGCCGCTGCTCAACAACTGGACGAAGACGCTGCCGGCCGACGTGAATTTCGTGAAGGTGCCCATCACCTTCAACCGTCCCGAGTGGACCAACCTCGCGCGCATCTATTACACGCTCGAAGCGATGGGTGAGTCGGCGAAGCTGGGCCCGGCCGTGTTCGCCGCGATCCACGAGCAGAGGCGCCAGCTGCAGAAGGAAGACGTGCTGCTCGAATGGGCCGGCAGCGTCACCGACTCCAAGCGCTTCAGCGACACGTGGAAGTCCTTCGGTGTGCAGTCGCGCGTGCAGCGCTCGAACCAGATCGCTGCGGCCTATCGCGTCAGCGGCGTGCCGATGATGGCCGTCGATGGCCGCTTCATCGTCTCGGCCTCGACCGCCGGCAGCCACGAGGGCATGCTCAAGACCGTCAACGAACTGGTCGCGCGCGCGCGCTCGGAGAAGGGCAAGAGCTGATCGGCCGCGCAGCGGGGCGCCGCCGCTCCCACAGGTTCGACGGGCGGTTTTCGCTTAAGCTCCCACCCCGACACTTTAGCGCGCCATTCCTGCGATTCCTGTTTTCGTGAAGCACGATCCCCGCCCTGCTTCCCATGCAAGTCCGGCTCCGGCCGGACTTCGTGTTTTCCTGACCGGCGCCTCGAGCGGCCTCGGCCAGGCCTTCGCGCGCCATTACGCCGGTCGCGGCGCCAACATCGGACTGGTCGCGCGACGCGGCGAGGCACTGGCGGCGTTCGCGGCCGAGCTGCCGGGCGAACATCTCCCCTTGCCGGCCGACGTTGGCGACGCGGACGCCCTCGCGCGGGCGGCCGAAGCCTACCTGGCGCGTTTCGGCGTGCCCGACATCGTCATCGCGAATGCGGGCGTGTCGGTCGGCACACTCACCGAATGCTCCGAAGACCTGCCGGCCTTCGAGCGCGTCATGCGCACCAATGTGAACGGTATGGTCGCGAGCTTCCAGCCCTTCGTCGAAGCGATGCGCCGGCGCGGCTCCGGGCGGCTCGTCGGCATCGCCTCGGTCGCCGGTATCCGCGGCCTGCCCGGAGCGGGCGCGTACAGCGCATCCAAGGCCGCCGCGATCGCCTACCTCGAGAGCCTGCGCGTCGAACTGCGCGGCAGCGGCGTGCGCGTCGTCACGCTCGCGCCCGGTTACATCGCGACGCCGATGACGGCCGTGAACACGTATCCGATGCCCTTCATGCTGCAAGCCGACGAGGCCGCACGGCGTATGGCGAAGGTCATCGAAGCGGGCCGCGGCTACGCCGTCGTGCCCTGGCAGATGGGTGTCGTCGCGCGCGTGCTGCGGGCGCTGCCGAATCCGGTGTTCGACGCCCTGTTCGCCCGCGCCGGACGCAAGCCGCGAGGGCTGCCGCTGTAGCGTCGCTGCCTGCCCCTTCCCCGTGGCACGCGATGCGGGTATGGTTGATCCGATAAGGTGGGCGGTTGCCTGACTGGTCGGCTTGTCGCGGCGCAGCCCCCGTCACGCGGGAGACAGCGATGCAGACACGCCACATAGAAAGCGGTGCCGCAAGTTTCGAAGCGATCCTGGAGCAGATCGAACTCAAGCTGCCCGCCGATCAGGCAGCGTCCGTAGGTGCCTTCGCCCGGCGCTGGTTCGGTCAGGTCGCGCCCGAGGATATCGCCGACTACACCGTCGACGACCTGTACGGCGCGGTGCTCAGCCACTGGCACTTCGCGCGCAAGCACCGCGGCGGGACGCGCCTGCGGGTGTATAACCCGAAGCTCGAGGAGCACGGCTGGGAATCGACCCATACCGTGATCGAGATCGTCAATGACGACATGCCCTTCCTCGTCGACTCGATCGCGATGGAGGTCAATCGTCAGGGGCTCACGCTGCACCTGATCATCCACCCGGTGATGCGCGTCGTGCGCGACGCCGAGGGCATCTACCAGCGCGTTGCCGACGAGGCAGGGGCGGGCGGCTACGAATCAGTCATCCACGTCGAAGTGGACCGGCGCACCGATGCGGCCGACCTCGATGCGCTGCGTGCGGGGCTGGAGCGTGTGCTCGCCGACGTGCGTGTGGCGGTTGCCGACTGGCCGGCGATGCAGCAGCGCGTCGCCGACGTCATGAGCGAGATCGAGCACAATCCGCCGCCCGTCGCGGCGGAGGAAATCGACGAGAGCGTCGCCTTCCTCAGGTGGCTGATGGATGACAACCTCGTGCTGCTGGGCTGCCGCGACTACGAGCTGGCCGCGGCCGACGGCGGCACGCCGGAACTGTCCATCGTCGCGGGCTCGGGGCTCGGACTGCTGCGCGAGAAAGACGGCGACAAGCAGTCGCGCTCGTTCGGTGCCTTGCCGGCCGAGCTGAAATCCACATTGCCCAACCTGCCGATCCTGCTCACCGTCACCAAGTCGAACACGCGCTCGACCGTGCATCGCGTCGGCTACATCGACCGCTTCAGCATCAAGCGCTTCGACGCGAACGGACATGTGTGCGGCGAGCACCGCGTGATCGGTCTGCTCGCCTCCACCGCCTACAGCGCCAGTCCCAAGCTGATCCCCTTCCTGCGCCGCAAGGTCGATGCGGTGATCGCGCGCGCCGGCCTGATGCCCAGGAGCCATGCGGCCAAGGCGTTGCTGACCATCCTCGAACGCTATCCGCGCGACGAACTCTTCCAGATCGAGGCCGAGGAGCTCTACCACCAGGCGATCGGCATCCTGCACCTGGGCGAGCGCCAGCGCACGCGGCTCTTCGTGCGCTGCGACCCGTTCGCGCGCTTCGTCTCCTGCCTGATCTACGTGCCGCGCGAGCACTACAACACCGATCAGCGCCTGCGCATGCAGGCCGTGCTGATGGAAGCCTTCAACGGCGCGAGCTCGGACTTCGACGTGCAGTTCTTCGAGTCGGCGCTCGCGCGCGTGCTGATCATCGTGCGCACGCGCGGCTCGTCTATCCCGCCCTTCGAGGTGCATGAGCTGGAGCAGCGCATCGTTCGGGCGACACGGCGCTGGGAGGACGAGCTGCAGCGCGTGCTGCTCGAGCATTGCGGCGAGGAGCGCGGAATGATCCTGCTGCGCCGCTACGGCAGCGCCTTCCCTGCCGGCTATCGCGAGGAATACTCGCCGCGCGTGGCGGTGTTCGACATCGAGCAGATGGAGTCGATCGCCGGCGAGGGGCTGGCGATGAGCCTCTACATCCCGCTCGAGGCGCCCGCGGGGCGGCTCAACTTCAAGATCTACCGCGTCGGCGCGCCGGTGCCGCTGTCGCAGAGCCTGCCGATGCTCGAACGCATGGGCGTCAAGGTGATTGACGAGCACCCGTCCGAGATCGCGCGCCAGGACGGCCGCTGCGTGTGGGTCCACGACTTCGGGCTGGCCTACGTGGGGGCCGAGGAACTCGACATCGACACCCTGCGCCCGCTCTTCCACGACGCGTTCCTGCGCGCGTGGCGCGGCGAGATCGAGAGCGACGACTTCAACCGCCTGACGCTCCTCGCCGGCCTGACCTGGCGCGAGATCACGGTGCTGCGCGCCTACGCGAAACACATGAAGCAGGCGGCCTTCACCTTCAGTCAGACCTACATGCAGCAGACGCTCGCGGCCCATCCGCAGCTCGCGCGCCAGCTCGTCGAGCTCTTCTCGCTGCGCCTCGACCCCGCACGCGCAGCCGAGCGCGTGCGACACGAGGCGACGGTGCTTGCCGGCATCGATGACGCCCTCAACGACGTCGCGAACCTCGACGAGGACCGCATCCTGCGCCAGTTCCTCGCGATGGTGAGGGCGACGCTGCGCACGAACTACTACCAGCGCGACGCCGACGGCGGCTTCAAGCCCTACCTGTCCTTCAAGCTCGATCCGAAGCGCATCCCGAACCTGCCGCAGCCGCTGCCGATGTTCGAGATCTTCGTCTACGCGCCGCGTTTCGAGGGCGTGCACCTGCGCGGCGGCAAGGTCGCGCGCGGCGGCCTGCGCTGGTCGGACCGCATGGAGGACTACCGCACCGAGGTGCTGGGCCTGGTGAAGGCGCAGATCGTCAAGAACGCGGTGATCGTGCCGGTCGGCTCCAAGGGCGGCTTCGTCGTCAGGAATCCGCCTCCCGCGGGCGACCGCGAAGCCGTGCTCGCCGAAGGCATCGCGTGCTACCGCCTGTACCTGCACGGCCTGCTCGATCTCACCGACAACCTCGTGCAGGGCCGCGTCATGCCACCGCCCGACGTGGTGCGCCACGACGGCGACGACCCCTACCTGGTTGTAGCCGCGGACAAGGGCACCGCGAGCTTCTCCGATTACGCGAACGGCGTCGCGGCCGAATACGGCTTCTGGCTGGGCGACGCCTTCGCGTCCGGCGGCTCGGCCGGCTACGACCACAAGAAGATGGCGATCACCGCGCGCGGCGCGTGGGAATCGGTGAAGCGCCACTTCCGCGAACTCGGCATCGACGCGCAGGAGCAGCCCTTCACGGCAGTCGGTATCGGCGACATGTCGGGCGACGTGTTCGGCAACGGCATGCTGCGCTCGCGCAAGACCCGCCTCATCGCGGCCTTCGACCATCGCCACATCTTCATCGACCCGGATCCCGATCCGGAATCGTCCTTCGACGAGCGTGAGCGGCTCTTCGCGCTGCCGCGCTCCTCCTGGAACGATTACGACCGCACGAAGATTTCTGCGGGTGGCGGGGTGTGGCCGCGCAGCGCCAAGTCGATTCCGCTGTCGCCGCAGATGCAGGCGGTGCTCGGCATCGAGGCCGAGTCGCTGCCGCCGTCCGAACTGATTCACGCGATCCTGTGCGCGCCGGTCGATCTGCTCTACAACGGCGGCATCGGCACCTACGTGAAGGCGACGAGCGAGACCGATGCCTCGGTCGGCGACCGCGCCAACGATGCGGTACGCGTGAACGGCGCCGAGCTGCGCTGCCGCGTGATCGGTGAAGGCGGCAACCTCGGCATGACGCAGCTCGGGCGCATCGAGTACGCGCTGAAGGGCGGCAAGCTGTACACCGACGCGATCGACAACTCGGGCGGCGTGGATTGCTCCGACCACGAGGTGAACATCAAGATCCTGCTCAACAGCGTGATTGCCGAAGGCGAGCTCACCGGCAAGCAGCGCGACGCCCTGCTCGTCGAGATGACCGACGAGGTCGCCGCGCTCGTGCTGCGCGACAACTACGCGCAGACGCAGGTGCTGTCGGTGACGCGCGCGCGCGGCGTCGCGCTGCTCGACGAGCAGGCCGAGTTCATCCGCCGCCTGAGCTTCGCCGGGCGGCTCAACCGCAAGCTCGAGTTCCTGCCGCTCGACGACGAGATCGCCGAACGCGCCGCCGCGCGCACCGGCCTCGTCGCGCCGGAGCTGGCGGTGCTGCTCGCTTACAGCAAGATCGAGCTCTACGACGAGGTGCTCGCGTCCGACGTGCCCGAAGACCCCTACCTCGGCAGCGCACTGTCGCGCTACTTCCCGGCGCCGCTGCGCGAACGCTTCGCCGCGCACATCGCGAAGCATCCGCTGCGCCGCGAGATCATCTCGACGCACGTCATCAACAGCATGATCAACCGCGTCGGCCCCACCTTCGTCGGGCGGCTGCAGGGCGAAGTCGGTGCGACGCCGGCGGAGATCGTGCGCGCCTACATGGCTACGCGCGAAATCTTCGGTCTGGTGCCGATCTGGCACGCGATCGAGGAACTCGACAACCGCGTTGAAGACGCGGTGCAGACCGCGATGATCATCGACTGCGGCCGCCTCGTGCAGCGCGGCACGACATGGTTCCTGCGTCACCGCGAATGGCTCGCCGACCTGCAGGCCACGCTCGCGCGCTTCACGCCCGGCGTCGAAGCCTTGACCGAGCACCTGTACCGCCTGGTGTCGGACGACTACCGCGCACAGCTCGACGCCGTGACCGCGCGCTACGTCGAGCGCGGCGTGCCCGGGGATCTCGCGCTGCGCATCGCCCTGCTCGACGAGCTGTATTCGGCGCTCGATCTCGTCGAGATCGTCGCCGACACCGGCCGGCCCGAGGGAACGGTGGCCGCCGTGTACTTCACCCTCGGCGGACACCTCGACCTGTACTGGCTCGGCGCCCAGATCGCCGCGCTGCCCGCCGACACACGCTGGCAGAACCTCGCGCGCGGTGCGCTGCGCGTCGACCTGTCGAACCTCGCTCGCAGTCTGGCGGCGGACATCCTCAAAACCTCGCCCGACCTCGGCCAGCCCGACGACCTCATCGCCGCGTGGGAAGCGCGCCGCATGCCGCAGATCGACCGCTACCGCCACCTGCTCGCCGACGTGAAGACGGCGCAGGCGATCGAGATGCCGATGCTGTCGGTGCTGCTGCGGGAGCTGCGCGGGATGGCGTGAGCGCAGCGCACGGACGAAAAAAAGCCCGGCGGCCGTGAGCCGCCGGGCGAACCGTCAGGGCATCAGTCGGTGATGAGCTTGCCCTTGGTCATGAGGTCGGTGATGATCGCCGCGTCGTTCGCGAAGCCTGTGACCAGATCGACGTTTTCGATCACGATGAGCTGATCGACCGGCGCTCCCGTGCCGCCCGAGTGCACCTCGATCGTCGTCGAGTTCGTGCCGGCGTTGTAGCTGAAGTGCAGGTAGTCGCTCAGCGGATCGGTAGGCGCGGACGAGCCCTCGAGCAGGTCCTTCAGATCGAGGCGGTCGCCACCGCTCGCAAAGGCCTCGGTGTTGAAGTCCTTGATCGTGTCGGTCGGGACTGAAGAACTGCTCGCGTCCGTCAGCGCCCACTTGAAGGTGTCGGCTCCGAGGCCGCCCCACATCGTGTCGCTGCCCGAACCGCCGATCAGCGTGTCGTTACCTGCGCCGCCATTCAAGGTGTCGTTGCCTGCCTTGCCGTCGAGGGTATCGTTGCCGGCGCCACCGTACAGCACGTTGTCCCCGCCGTTGCCGTTCAGGGTGTCGGCGAACCCGGAGCCGATGATGTGCGGAGAGTCGGTAGTTGCGGTTGCCGTTACACCGGAGCCTGCGGCAGAAAAGTCCTGTGTCGTCAGATCGTCGGGGAGAAGTGTCAGCGACAACGATGCGCTCACGCTGTCACCGTCACCGTCAATAACCTGGAGCGGGAAGTCGAGGTTCACCGGGTCGCCTTGCGTGAGATCGCTCGCGCCGAAGTCACCGATCTTGAAGTCCTGCCCGCCGGCATACTGGTACTCGACGCTGTCAAAGCCATCGGCGGTGTATACCGCGATCTGCGTGTTCGACACGACGCCTGAAACCTTGACGTCATAATCGAGGGCAGCAGTAGCGAGGTTGTCGGTGAAGAGGACGGTGAATGTTATGCCCCCGACCGTAACGGCGTACGGATTGGTGCCGGCAGTTTGAACGGAGACGATCTTCGTCACGCCGCCGAACTTGATCGCCACCGCGGTGATCGAGTCTTGCGTCCCGTTGCCGACGATGTTCTTGTTGCCGGAGTCGTCATCGTCGAATGCGCGAATAAGGACGTCGGACTTCGCGGTGCCGCCCGTGATCGCGGTGAAGAGCGCCGACGCGCCGTTTGTTGTGTAATGACTGTCGAAGGAGTGCGTCGAATCGCCCGTAACATAGGACTGACCGTTCTTGGGCGCACCGCTGAGATCGGTCACGAAATCGATCCGGATCGCCTCGCCCGCACCGACACTATTCCCGCTGCCAACCCCTCCTTCATTCGCGTTGGTGTTCACGGTGCCGCCGCTGACGTACTCGCCGCCGGCGCTCTTGATCATCGGGGTGATCAGCAAGTCGGAGCTATCGTTGTCTCCAGGGCTGAGGAAGCCAGCCCAGTTTCCGTTGCCGCCGACGAAGTTGTAGCCGCCACCGTTGAAGTCAATAGTGCTCGCGCCGCCATCGACCGGACCGACCATGGAAACCTGGTACTCGCCCGTTGCCGGGTTGAGTGTGACGGTGAATACGGTACCGGCGTCAGTCGAGGCAGTCAGCGTGAGCCCGTCACCCGAGATCTGATAGGTGATCGGCAGCCCGCCCGACGTCAGCGTGGTGGCGCCTGCGAGGCTCGGGGCGAAACGGATCGAGCCGCCATCGGTGCCGTAGTTGTTGGTGATGTTCGTATCGAGATCGAGCGCTCCGGTGAAACTCGATCCACCCTCGTTCATGATGGCTGTGGCTTCGGGAATGAAGGCTTTCGGTCCGTCGTCCTCGAAGGCGATGACGCCGTTGAGCGAGGCGCTGGCGGAGCTGTGGTCGCCGTCACCATCGGTGACGGTCACCTGCACGGCGAGGCTGCTGCCGGTGAGGAAGGCCGCGGAAATGCCGCTCTCGTCGGCATCGTTCGGATCGTTATGGACGACCGCGCGATACTGGGTAAGAGTGACATCGCCGGAAGCATTGACGCTGACGGTGAAGACGAGCGCGCCGCCGGTGGTGCGACCTTCGATCACGCCTCCGTTATCGACGAGGACGATGGCCTGGCCGGACAGCGTGTCGGTGAGGCCGGTGGCGGTGTTGGCCGGATTGAACACCAGCGAGTAGGTGGTGGCGCCGGAGGTGGCCGCCCCATCAGAGCCGAAGGTGGACGTGTTGGTGAAGAGGTTGCCGGCCGTGATGGTGGCCTGGCCAAGGGTGCCGGCGGGGGCCGCGGTATCGGGGGTGTTCACCCCGGCGGTTTCGTCGACGACGAGGCTGGCGGTGCTCTTGACGGCGATCGCGGCGGTCGGTCCGTCGTCCTCGAAGGTAACGAGGTTGCCGATGGCGAGGGTGTCGGAGGCCTGATCGCCGTCGCCGTCGGTGGTGGTGACGGAGAGCGAGAGCTTGCCGGCGAGGGTGACCGGGTCATCGGGGTTGGTGTCGTCGGGATGGTGCAGGGCGACGTTCTGGGTGACGCTGAGTACGCCGGTGTCGCTGATCGTGACGGTGAATGCGGTGGCGTCGAGGGAACCATTGCCGTCGCTGTCGTAGCGGCCGAGGAC
>NZ_KB899511.1 GCF_000378245.1 Aromatoleum toluclasticum ATCC 700605 | reverse complement strand
CAACCCCAACCCCAACCCCAACCCCAACCCCTACCCCTACCCCGACGGCGGCACCCGACCGATCGAACTGGGCTTCGCCCTCGTCGACGAACGCGAGCTCGCGTCCTTCGCACGGCACGAACGCCTCACGCGCGACGATTACCTCGACCAGCTCGGCGACGCGCGTGCAAGCGTGCACCTGCCCGACGACGCCGAGCCGACCCACTTCTTCCTCGGCAGCGAGTTCTGCGAACACCTGTTGCCGGGCGTCGAGGCCATCGACCGCGCCGTCGCGCTGTGCGAGCGCTGGGGTCTCACCTTCGGCCTCGTCACGCCGATCGCCTGCGACGGCCTGTTCGACCCGCTGCGCGCCGCGCTCGCGCGCCTGCCCGCCGGATCCGAAGTCACCATCAACGACTGGGGCGTCGCGCGCCTCGTGCAGCGCGAGTTCCCGGACCTGCGCCCCGTCGCCGGGCGCCTCCTCGGCAAGATGCTGAAGGACCCGCGCCTGCCGTCCGCGACCTGGGCGCGCATGTACCCCAACGGCCTGCGCGCCGGCCCCTTCCGCGACATCCTCGACGGGCTGGGCATCGGCCGCCTCGAACTCGACTTCCCGCCCTTCGGCGCCGCCGACATGTACGCCGGCATCGACTTCCCCGTCGGTGTGCGCGCGCCCTACGGCTACATCGCGAAAGGCCGCATCTGCAAGCTCGGCTCGCTGTCGCTCGACACCCCGGAGAAGTTCTCGCCCGGCCACAAGTGCCGCCGCGAATGCCTCGGTTTCAACGAAGTCGGCGCGCGCCCCGGCACCCACGAACTCCCCACCTCGCAGCGCGGCAACACCATGTATTACCGCCACGCGCAGGGCATGGCCGCGGCGGTCGCCGAGGCCGTCAACAAGGGCTGGGTCAGCCGCATCGTCCTCTCGGGAGCCTGACATGAAGATTACCGCCCCCATCAGCACCCCCGCCGAGGTCGAACCGCTCGTGCGCGCCGGCGCCCGCGAGCTCTATTGCGGCGTCGTCCCGCCGGACTGGATCCAGCGCTTCAACACCTCCGGCGTCAATCGCCGCGTGTTCGGCAACCTCAACGGCTACGCCGACCTGGAGCGCGTCGTCGACAAGGCGAGCGCGCTCGACGCGGAAGTCTTCCTCGTCCTCAACGCCCAGCAATACGGCGAACAGCACCTCGACGCGCTCACCGAAATCGGCGCGCGTTTCAAGAGCATCGGCGGCAAGGCCGTGATCGTCGCCGACATCTCGCTGATCGCCTCGCTCGCCGCCAACGTGTCCGACCTCGACATCCACGTGAGTTCGGTCGCGACCTGCCGCAACGTCGAGTCCGCGCGCTTCTTCGCCGCACTCGGCGCGAAGCGCATCATCCTGCCGCGCGACGTCACCGTCGCCGAGATCGGCGCGATTACGCAGGCACTGCCCGACCTCGACGTCGAAGCCTTCGTGCTCAACGACGGCTGCGTCTTCGAGGAAGGCGCCTGCCACACGGTCCATCTGCCGATGAACAAGGGCGGCCCGATCTGCATCGACAACTATCAGTTCGAGTATCAGGCCACCGGCGGCGGTCAGCCGCAGGAGCGCGCGCTGCGCCGCCTCGAACAGAACGACCTCGATTACAAGCGCTGGCTCTGGTACCGCTTCGGCAACGGCTTCTCGGTCGCCCCCAACGGCTATCCCTGGGGGCCCTGCGGCCTCTGCGCGATGCCGGCGATGCATGCGGCGGGCCTGCATTCGGTGAAGATCGCCGGACGCGAAGGCGCGAGCGAACGCAAGATCAAGAGCGTAGAACTCGTCGCCCGTGTGCTGGAGCGCATCGAAGCGGGCGAGCCGGCCGACGAGGTGCGCAAATTCGCCGTGGGCCTGCGCGACGCGCCGAGCCACTGCGCCAGCGGTTACATGTGCTACTACCCCGAGGTGCGGAGCCGGGAAGTGGCCGGCGACACGGAAGGAAAGGTACTGACGGCCGCCTGAGGCTGCGCTGGCAGATGGCCGAAGACGCGCACCGAACAAAAAAAAGCCCGAGCTCTGGAGAGGGCTCGGGCTTGAATCCACACCAAAGGAGGAGAGGAGTGGAGGAGACAGTTGAAATATTAAACGAAATAGTTGCGCAGTGCAACAAATGTTCTTGAGATGTTCTCATGCGGTGATTTACGGGACAAATGACCGGCATCGCGTCGATCGCGCCCCACGGGCCACATTGCACGCCCTGCCTGCGGCACGGACCGCAGCGCGCCGATCCGGCTGCCGGCTCGACCGACCGAATGGCGCGACCGTGCGCACCTGACTAGCCCGGGATTCGCTGCGCAGGGCTGTTGGCACAAGCGGCGCAGCGTAAAAAGAAAAAAGCCCGGACGTTTGACGGTCCGGGCTAAATCCACACCAAAGGAGGAGGGTGGAGGAGACGGTTCAAATCTTAATGGCCGCGCTTGTGCATTGCAATAAAGTTGTACGACAAATTTTTTTATCGCTGGATTAGGTGCCCGAATGTTCAGGATCGGCGGCGCAGAACCGGCAGCGCAACCCTTGGGCGATCCGCGCAATCGATGCACGCGGGAGCCGCCGAGTTTGGCGCGCGATGTTCCTGGGGGAGGTTGGCGCTGGTGTTCCGGCACGGGTTGCCGAAAGCCTGACGCCGGAAAAGAAAAAGCCCGAGCAACTGCGGCCCGGGCTTAAATCCACACCAAAGGAGGAGGGTGGAGGAGACGGTTTAAATATTATCGAATCGGCTTGTGCGACGCAATAATAATGCACTTCAAATTTTTATATGCGGCGATCAGATCTTCGTATAGTTCAGCAGTGGCGCGAAATTTCAACCATGTCTTATACAAGACTGGAATGCTGCGACGCAGCATCAACCCTTGCCACCGGCAGTGCCCGTTTCAGGCACGCAGGCTCACGCAATCCCTTGCGAATATCCCGACAGAATCGGGCGTGATCGCCGTGGCCGCGCGCCGATCCGGCGACGCGCGGGGCCTATGGATTTCGTCGTTGGATCAGGCCAGCCCGACCAGCGCGCGCGGTTGCGTGAGCACCTCCGGCTTCAGGATCTCGTCGAGCTGCTCGCGGGTGAGCAGGCCCTTCTCGAGTACCAGCTCATACACGCTATGCCCGCCGACCAGCGCTTCCTGCGCGATCCCGGTGGCGTTGGCGTAGCCGATGTAGGGGTTCAGCGCGGTCACGAGGCCGATCGAGTTCTCGACGCTCTGACGCAGGAACTCGCGATTCACCGTGATGCCCCTGACGCAGCGCTCGGCCAGCGTCAGGCAGCCCGCGCGCAGGTGGGTGACGCTCTTGAACAGGCTGTGGGCGATGATCGGCTCGAAGGCGTTCAGCTGCAGCTGACCGGCTTCCGCGGCGAAGGAGATCGTCATGTCGTTGCCGATCACCTCGTAGGCGATTTGATTCACGACCTCCGGAATCACCGGGTTCACCTTGCCCGGCATGATCGACGAGCCCGCCTGGCGTGCCGGCAGGTTGATCTCGCCGAAGCCCGCGCGCGGCCCCGAGGACAGCAGGCGCAGGTCGTTGCATACCTTGGAGAGCTTCACCGCGACGCGCTTCAGCACGCCCGACAGCTGCACGAAGCTGCCGCAGTCCTGCGTCGCCTCGACCAGGTTCGGCGCCGTCAGCACCGGGATGCCGGTGATCTCGGCCAGATGCCGGCGCACCAGCGCGGCGTAGTCGGGATGGGCGTTGATGCCGGTGCCGATCGCCGTCGCGCCGAGGTTGATCTCGCAGATCAGCAGCACCGCCTCCTTCAGGCGCTCGATGTCCTCGCCCAGCATCACGACGTAGGTCGAGAACTCCTGGCCCACCGTCATCGGCACCGCGTCCTGCAACTGGGTACGTCCCATCTTCAGCACGTCGGCGAACTCGACCGCCTTCTCGTCAAACGCGGCGCGTAGCACTTCCATCGCCTCGATCAGGCTCAGGATGCCCTCGTAGCCCGCGAGCTTCAGCGCCGTCGGATAGACGTCGTTGGTGCTCTGGCTCATGTTCACGTGCTCGTTCGGGTGCAGGCGGTCGTAGTCGCCCTTGCGGTGGCCCAACAGTTCCAGCGCACGGTTCGCGATCACCTCGTTCGCGTTCATGTTGGTCGAGGTCCCCGCCCCGCCCTGGATCACGTCCACGATGAAGTGCTCGTGCAGCGCCCCGGCGCGGATCTCCTCGCAGGCGCGTACGATCACGTCGGCGCGTTCGTGGTCGAGCAGACCGAGTTCGCTGTTGGCCAGCGCGGCTGCCTGCTTGATCGCGGCGAGTGCGCGCACGAGGTCGGGGTAGATCGAAATCGGCGTGCCGGTGATCGGGAAATTCTCGACCGCGCGCAGCGTGTGGACGCCATGATAGGAATCGGCGGGCAGGGAACGATCCCCCAGGAGATCGTGTTCGATGCGTTCTGTCGTCTGCGTCATGTTTCCTCCGGTGTGTGGTGCGACGCATGGATGCTACGGGTCGTCCTGGGATTGCGTGCCGCATCATGCAAAAAACGCATAACATCCCCAAGGAACCCGAATAGGGGCGCACGGGCGCGGCTCGCCGCATACCGCGCGGCCGACACCGCAGGAGCGTGGAACATGCAGATCAAGTGGATCGAGGACTTCCTGACGTTGACCGACGCACGCGCGTTCTCGCGCGCCGCCGAACGCCGCAACGTCTCCCAGCCGACCTTCAGCCGCCACATCCAGGCGCTGGAGGACTGGCTCGGTGTCGAACTGATCGACCGCCGCGCGCAGGGCGTGCATCTGACTGCCGCGGGCCGGATCTTCCGCGGTTTCGCGGCCGACATCCTGCGGCGCACCTACGACATGCGCACCGTGCTGCGCGGGCAGTCCCCCGGCAACGTCGACACCGTGCGCTTCTCGGTCGCGCACACGCTGTCGCTCACCTTCTTCCCGCGCTGGCTGGGGCAGCTCAAGGAAGCGCTGGGCAACGTCGTCGCGCGCGTCGGCGCGGTGAACGTGCCCGAAGGGGCCAGCGCGTTGATCGAGGGCGCCACCGATCTCCTCATCGCCTATCACCACCCGCAGCTGCCGATGCTGCTCGACCCGGTGCGTTTTCCCTACATCGCGCTCGCCACCGACCGCATGCTGCCCCTGTCGGCGCCGCGCGCCGACGGCCGGCCGCGCTACAGGCTGCCGGGGCGGGCCGAGGCGGTCGTGCCCTTCCTCGCCTACTCGTCGGGCACCTACCTCGGGCATGTGGTCGAGATGATCCTGCTCGGCGCGAACGAGCGCTGCCATTTCGACCGCTCGTTCGACACCCACATGTCGGAGGCGCTGAAGGCGATGGTGCTCGAAGGGCATGGGCTGGGCTGGCTGCCCGAGAGCTGCGTGGGCCGCGAACTCGCTGAAGGGCGCCTGGTGGAAGCCGGCCCCGCGCAGTGGACCTGCCCGCTGGAGGTCCGCCTGCATCGTGCTGCGGACAACAGCAACCCGATGGTGGACAAGATCTGGGCGCTGCTGAACGCACCGCCGCGAGGCGCCTGAGGACGCTAGCGGGTGCAGAAAAAGAAAAAGCCCGAGCGGTTGAGGCTCGGGCTTAAATCCACACCAAAGGAGGAGGGTGGAGGAGACAGATCAAAGCATACGCCTCCGTATGTTGCGGCGCAATAAGTTCGCGCTGAAAATGTTTTTATCGGGCGATCAGATTCACCTATCGAGCCGTGAGGCAATGCGTCGTTGCCGTGAGATCGCCAAGGGTTGGCGTAAAAGAAAAAAGCCCGAGCTCGGTTGCGGGCTCGGGCTAAATCCACACCAAAGGAGGAGGGTGGAGGAGACGGTTCAAACTCTATTGGAAGAGTTTGTGCAACGCAACATCTTCCGCCCATAAATATTTTTATACTCTTATAATGCTGTTAAATAATGTATAAAAAACAATAAATTACGATAATAACGCAATGCGTAAAGCATGTTGCGTTGCCGTGTCACCGGGGGCGCGCAGGCCGACATGGCTCGCGGCGCGACGCCCTCCGTCAGACGCTGCAGTCGGCGCGTGTGACGCAGTTGCGTCCGTTCTCCTTCGAACGGTAGAGCGCCGTGTCGGCCTCGTGGATTAACTGGTCGACCGATTCGATTCCCGTCTCCGGGTAGGCGGACACGCCGATGCTGATCGTGACCTTCAGGCCATCGACCACGAGGTTCTCGACCTCGCTGCGCAGGCGCTCGGCTACGGCCATGCCGCCGTCGGGGTTGGTCTGCGGCAGGGATGCCGATGAATTCCTCTCCGCCGTAGCGACATGCCGTGTCGTATTTGCGCAGGCTGTCGCGGAAGGTTTTGGCGACGGCCTGCAGCACGCGGTCGCCCTGCTCGTGGCCGTAGGTGTCGTTGAATTTCTTGAAATGGTCGATATCGAGCATCAGTACCGCGAACGGCGCCTTCGTCCGGGCTGAGCGGCTGTGCTCGGTCGTCAGCACGTATTCCATATGGCGCCGGTTGTACAGGCTGGTCAGGGCGTCGGTCGTCGACAGGCGGCGCAGTTCCTCCTCCAGCCGCTTCTCCTCCGTGACGTCGCGCGGCAGCGCGGCCGTTCCGCAGCAGGATTCACAAGAACGACCTTTCCAGCGCCGTCGGTGACGATGATTCCTTCCTCCGCGCCGAGGATGATCGTCGTGAGCTTGTCCTGCTCGCGCCGCAGGCCGGCGTGAGTCATGCGGATCTCGGTGCTCATCACGTTGAAGATGCGCGCCATTTCGCCGAATTCGTCTTGTCCGACGACCTTTACGCTCTGTTCGAGATCCCCCTGCGAGATGTTCCGCATCGCACCGGTCAGGTGCTCCAGCGGCCCCCTGGCCCAGCGACGCAGGAGCTGGCCCGCAATCAGGGCCGTGACGATGATCGTCGCGATCAGGACGAGCAGCGAATTCTTGCGCGAGGTAGCCAGGCTCTCGTCGATCGCCGAAAGCGAGGTGCTCAGCTGGATGACTCCGCGCGTCTTCTTCGACGAGTGGCACTCGCGGCAGTCCTGCGAGGTCTTGATCGGCGCGAGGAAAGTCAGGAGACGCTCGCCGCTGGCCGACTCGTCGTAGTACGAGACGATATCGTTTGTCTCCAGGGCCTGCAGGAGCCGAGCGTCGTTTTCGGGGAGCAGCCGCGTGCCGGTCTCCTGCGCCCGGCGCTCATACCGCTCCTTCTCCAGCGTCATGTTGACCTGGTCGATGGTCCGGTTGTCGCCGAACGCTTCCTTGCCGTCTTAGCGGACGATGCGGAAATCGCGGATGTAGGGCACATCCTTGAAATGGTTCGTGAACGACACGGCGGCTTCCGTCGAGCCCGTCAGCATGATCGCCTCGATGCCCTGCGCGATGCTGTTGGTCAGCACCGTCAGGGAACGCTCGCGTTCCTGCAGTGCGCTGCGTTCCTGCAACCAGCTGTGAAGAGTCTCGTTGATCCCCATCGCTACGGTGATCGCGAGGATCACCGCCAGTGTGATCTTGTGGCGGATACGCGTACGGATGGGTCGGAGGAACAAGGGCCCGTGAGAGGGGGCGGCGGGGGTCGTGATCGTCGCTCGGTCGGTCAAAGGTCGGCTCTTGAAATCAATTGAAACAATTCGCTTAGTCTATGACATTGTGGATAGCCCGAAAACCCCGGATTTCGCCAGAACGCCGGGAGTGGCAGGGGGTGTTCAGTTCAGCCCAGCAGCGAGGAAACGAGCGAGAATTCGTTGAGCGCGGCCACGATGCGCGCCTGCGAGTCCGGTCCGCCATTGCCGAGCGAAGCCAGGGTGAGGAGGTCGGTGAGGTTCTGGAGTCCGCTTTGCGAGGAATCGCTGCCGCCGTCGAACAGGCCGAGCGTCAGCTGCAGGGACGAGAACTGGAGCTGCGCCGCGAGCAGCGAGCTCACGCCGTCGCTCGATGCGGTAAATTCCCTCGCCGTCGTGGCGAATGCGTCGGCCGCGCGCGCAAGCAGGGAGAAGCTGCCTTCGGGGTCCGCCTCGAAGGCCGTGCGCAGCGCCTCCATGTCGATGCTCAGGCGGCCGCCGGCACCGGGCAGCAACGATCGCTGCAGTTCGATGCCGAGGTCTGACAACTGCGTGAGGGCCGAATCGCCATTGTCGAAACTTTCGTCGGTGCGGGTCTGCAAGCCCGCCGACAGCTGCGCGGCAGGCGAAGAGGCGGGGACCGTGCCGAACAGGAGATTCAGTTCGCCGAGGCTGCCTTGCAGGCTGTTGAAGCTGTCGACGAAGAATTGCGCCTCGGCCGCGAGACTGCCGAAGTCCGTGCCGAAATTCCGCCCGATTCCGCTGTCCGACGATCCGGGGCGCAGCACCGCGAGGCGGTTCTCGAAGTTCGCGACGGCGGACAGGAGCTGACCGAAACTCGACAGATCGACGATCGTCGAGGACCCGGAGAACAGCGACAAGCTGGCCGCCGTCGCGGCGAAATTCGTCGAAACGGGACGAAGGGCGCTCGTGCCGAAGAGGCCGAGCGTCGAACTCAGGGGCAGGATGCTCACGTGGCGGACTCCCGCGCGCTGCCGCGATCCGTGGTCGATCGCATCCCTTGGAGTGCACGCACGGAGCCAAGGTTTCCCGCGCGCACGCCGCCAAAGGCGATAGATCGTCTCGTTGGGGTTGCGCCCGATCCCCTCCGGTGCGACCTGCGGGTATTGTTCGGGGTGCGTCCGCGGCGGTGGCGCGCGTACTGCAATCGCATCCGTCGCCGCCGTTGTCCGCACAATCTGCGTTATGCGCCCGCAGCCGGACCGAAATCACCGCGAATAACAAGCAGGATGAAGAACATGACCCGACCCCGACTCATCGTCACCCGCCGGTGGCCCGCCGAAGTCGAACGCATGCTCGCCGAGCGCTTCGACGTCCGCCTCAACGCCGACGATCACCCTTTTACGCGCGACGAGATGCGCACGGCGCTGGCCTCGTGCGACGCGCTGCTCGCCACCGTGTCCGACCGCATCGACGCCGACGTGCTCGGCACGGCACCGAGCGCGAAGCTCATTGCCAACTATGGCGTCGGCTACAGCCACATCGATATCGATGCCGCCAGGGCCCGGGGGATTACGGTCACGAACACCCCCGACGTCCTCACCGACTGTACCGCCGACCTCGCGATCACGCTGATGCTGATGGTTGCCCGGCGTGCGGGTGAGGGCGAACGCGAAGTGCGCAGCGGCAGCTGGACCGGCTGGCGCCCGACGCACATGATCGGCACGCGGATGAGCGGCAAGACGCTCGGCCTCATCGGCATGGGCCGCATCGCGCGTGCCGTCGCGATGCGAGCGCAGCACGGCTTCGGCATGAAGATCGTGTTCTTCAACCGCAGCCGTGTGGCGGCGGAAACGCTCGCCGGGCTCGACGCACGGCAGTGCGACTCGGTCGAGGAGGTGCTGGCCGACGCCGATTTCGTGTCCCTGCATTGCCCGGGCGGCGCCGCGACGCGCCACCTGATCAACCGCGAACGCCTCGCCCTGATGGGACCCGACGCCTTCCTGATCAACACCGCGCGCGGCGAAGTCGTCGACGAGGCCGCATTGGTCGACGCGCTGCGCAACCGCACCATCGCCGGCGCGGGGCTGGACGTGTTCGAAGCCGAGCCGAAGGTCAGCGAGGGCTTGCTCGCACTCGAAAACGTCGTCCTCTTGCCGCACCTCGGCAGCGCCACGCGCGAAACGCGCGTCGGCATGGGCATGCGCGTGCTCGACAACGTCGATGCCTTCTTCGCCGGCCGCACGCCGCCCGATCGCGTGGTATGAAGAGGCGGCCATGAAGCTCTCGCGCCTGTTCCAGCCGCGCAATCCGGCGTTCTGGGTGATGATCGCGCTCAACATCCTGTCGTCGGCGTTCGCGTGGATCCTGCGCAGCTATCCGCTCAACCCCCTCGGGCTTGCCCTGGTCGCCGGCCTTGCCCTCGCGAACGCGATGCTCGGGATGTGGTTCGCATGGCGGCTGGTGTGCGAGGATGGCGGCAAAGGCAGCGCGGGCCGCGGCATGTGACGCGCATCCCCGCTGCAGGAATGGCTATCATGTGCGCCTTGTGCAGTCCCCGCGACCGCACCCGATACCCCACCGGAGAACCTTATGGCTTCAGCCCATGACAACGTCAGCATGGCGGTGTTCTGCGATTTCGAAAACGTCGCGCTCGGCGTGCGCGACGCGAAATACGAGAAATTCGACATCAAGCCGGTGCTCGAACGCCTGCTGCTCAAGGGCAGCATCGTCGTGAAGAAGGCCTATTGCGACTGGGAGCGCTACAAGGGCTTCAAGGCCGTGATGCACGAGGCCAACTTCGAGCTGATCGAGATTCCGCACGTGCGCCAGTCGGGCAAGAACTCCGCCGACATCCGCCTCGTCGTCGATGCGCTCGACCTGTGCTACACGAAATCCCACGTCGACACCTTCGTCATCATCAGCGGCGACTCCGACTTCTCCCCGCTGGTGTCCAAACTGCGCGAGAACGCCAAGCAGGTCATCGGCGTCGGCGTGAAGCAATCCACCTCGGACCTGCTGATCGCCAACTGCGACGAGTTCATCTTCTACGACGACCTCGTGCGCGAGAGCCAGCGCGTGGCCAAGCGCGAAACGCGCGAAGCCCAGCCCTCGACCAAGCGCACGCCCGAGGAGGAAAAGCACCGCAAGGACGAGGTCGAGGCGCGCAAGCTCAAGGCCATCAACATCGCCGTCGAGACCTTCGACGCGCTGGTGGCCGAGCGCGGCGACAGCGGCGTGCGCATCTGGGCATCGATGCTCAAGGAGGCCATCAAGCGCCGCAAGCCCGACTTCAACGAGTCGTACTACGGCTTCCGCGCCTTCGGCAACCTGCTCGAGGAAGCCCAGGCGCGCGGTCTGCTCGAGTTCGGCCGCGACGAGAAATCGGGCGCCTATGTCTACCGCAGCAACCGGGCGGCAGCGGCCGAATCGGTCGGCGAGGCAGCTGCGGAGCACGGTGCTGCGGTCGAGGCCGTGCCGGCCGCGGGCGAAGCTGCGCATGGCGAAGCGGCGTCCGCGACGGTGGCGGAACGTCCGGCGGGCGAAGAGCCGTCCGGCCGGCACGAATCCCGCCGCAAGCGGGGCGGACGCAAGTCTGCGGCGAAGAAGGCAGAAGCCGTGGCGGAAGGCGGCAGGACGGAAGGGGGCAGGACCGAAGCGCCGAAGGCAGCCGAAGCCGAGCCCGCCCAACGCCAGCCCGATCTCCAGCCTCAGCCCCAGCGTGAAACCAGAGCGTCCAGGCGGGTGAAGGCCGCACAGCCGGCTCCCGCCGCTACAGCGGCCGAGGCCGCAGGGGAGCAGGCTGCCGTGCCGCCGGCGGAGCCCGTCAAGGCGGGGGCGCGTCGGCCGCGCCGCGGCAAGACTTCGACAGCGAAGGCCGAATCCGCGCAGGCTGAACCCGCCAAGTCCGGACCGGCCAACGCGGATGCCGCAGCGCCCGTTCCGGCGGCCCCGGTTCCCGAGCCTGCGGCTGCGCCTGCGACGGTTCCCGGCGCGGAAGAGGCACAGGCCAAGCCCGCCGCCCGCAAGAGCGCACCGCGTAGCCGCCGTCCGCGCAAGACCGAAGCGCCGCAGAACGGATAAACCACGCAAGGTGGCCGGCCGCCACAGCGGGCGAGCCGGCCTCTCGCGCTACGCCGCGAGGGAAATCACCCCAGGGTCGCGTTCGCCAGTTTTGCGCCGAAGCCGATGAACAGCCCGCCGACCCCGCCGGTCGCTGCCGCGGACAGGCGCCGACGGCGGCGGAATTGCGCCGCGAGGTGCGCACCGCCGAAGATCAGGGCCGACAGGTAGATCGCGCTGCACACTTGCACGATCGTGCCCAGGATCGCGAACGACAGCACCGGGTAGGCATAGCCGGGATCGACGAACTGGATGAAAAAGGACACGAAGAACAGGATCGCCTTCGGGTTCATCAGGCTGATCACCAGGGCGGTGCGGAAGGGCCGCGTCGCATCGGCGGGCTCCTGCACCGGTGCCGCCGTGCCCGCCGCCTTGTCACGCCAGCCGGCGATTGCCGATCGCAGCAGCGCGAGCCCCACCCACGCGAGATAGGCTGCGCCGGCGTACTTGAGTACCAGGAACAGCGCGGGCGTCGTCTGCAACAGGGACGCGACACCCGTCGCGGAGAGCACCATCAGCACGGTGTCGCCAAGGAAGATGCCGCAGGCGCCGCGATAGCCCGCCGCAACGCCCAGACGGGAGGCGACCGACATCACATACAGCGAGTTCGGCCCCGGTAGCAGCACGATGAAGATCGTGCCGAGAACGAAGGTCGTCAGGTCGGTGATGCCGTAGAACATGATCCAGGTCTCCGCCGGTGGATTTTCAATATTAACGCGTTCCAATGGCCATGTTCATTCGTGCGCGCGACAGTTTTCGTACATGCCGGCGCCCTGCATATCCACGCGTGCCGTGTTGCCCGTGCGCCACAGCGTCAGCGCCCCGCATCCGTAGCGTTCGCTGCCGCCATCGGCGGCCTCCTTCATCAGTCCGAAGCGCATGCCGGCAATGTCGATCGTCGCGTCGCCCGATGGCTGGTAGGCCACCGAAAAGCCCTTGCCCGCATCGCAGGCGTACGCGACGGGGCGCGCCGAGGGCGGCGTCTGCGCACAGCCCGCGAGCAGTGCGGCGGTGAGGAGTGCGGGGAGGGCAATCGGGCGGGCGGTCATGAGTGCTTCCTGTTGGTATGACACGGTGAGAACGTAAGGGGCTGCGTTTCCGGTTTATAAGGCCGGGCGTGCGGGAGAAACCTTCAGCTTGCCGGGGCGATGCGCATCGGGATGGTGACCGGTCCGTCATTGACGAGGTGCACCTGCATCTCCGCCGCGAACTCGCCGGTTCCGACCTGCTCGTGAGCCTTGCGCGCCTCGGCGACGAAATGCTCGTACAGCGCGCGCCCTTCGTCCGGCGCCGCAGCGTTCGTGAAGCTCGGCCGGTTCCCGCCCGTGGTGTCGGCCGCGAGCGTGAACTGGCTGACGATCAGCAGTCCGCCCTGCACGTCCTGCACGGAGCGGTTCATCTTGCCGGCCTCGTCGGAAAAGATCCTCAGCTTCAGGATCTTGCCCAGCAGCTTGTCCGCTTCCGCGCGACGATCGCCGCGCTCGGCGCACACCAGCACCAGCAGGCCATCGCCGATCGCGCCGGTAATCCTGCCGTCCACCACCACGCGCGCTTCCGAAACGCGCTGCACCACTGCCAACATCAGATCCACTCCCCGGCGTGTCGCGGGCTCCGGCGCCCGCCGCGCAACCCCGATTGCCCCGCCGCGCGGTCAGAGCTCATGGCTGCGCGCCCAGTGCGCGATCGCGCCTGCATTCATCGCGCCCGACTGCCGCGCCACTTCCTGTCCGTTGCGGAACAGGATCATCGTCGGGATGCTGCGGATCGCGAAACGCGCCGCAAGCTCCTGCTCTTCCTCGGTATTCACCTTGGCGAGGCGCATCTGCGGTTCGAGCGTGCGTGCGGCTTCCTCGAAGGCCGGGGCCATCATGCGGCAGGGGCCGCACCACGGCGCCCAGAAATCCACCAGCAGCGGCAGGTCGCTGCGCTCGACATGGAGCGCGAAATTCGTCGCCGTGAGCGTCAGCGGCTTGTGCGCGAACAGCGGTGCGTGGCACTTGCCGCAGTTCGGCTCGTCGTCCATGCGCGCCGCCGGAACCCGGTTCAGCGCATCGCAGTGCGGACAGGGCAGGGTCAGGGTATCGACCGGCATCATCAACTCCATTGCCGGCGGGGGCGTCCGCCGGATCCATAACATGTGCTTACAGCGGTTTCGTCGCGACAATGGCCCCGCGGACCTGGCCTTCACTGTAGCCCGTCGCACGGTCCTGCGGATAATGTTCGGCCAGGCGCGCCTTCACCGCTGCCGTGAGCTTGTCCTCGGGGCCGTGACAGTTCAGGCACAGCGGCTGCGTCGGCAGGGCCTTCGCGTAGCGGAACGCGCGCGTGCCGTCGGCCTGTTCGACCATCTCGCCCTTTTCAAGTCTCGCCGGGTTCTCGCCTGCCGCCGCGCGGCGATCGAATTCCTCCAGCGTCGCCCGCTCCCATGCGTCCGGGGTCGCGCGCTGGGGATTGCGCGCCTTCAGCGTCACGCGCTTCAACTGCCAGCCGGTGCTCGCGACGATTTCCTTGGCCATCTTCGGCGCCATGTCGCGACACACGGGAATCGCGCCCTCGGGGCCGCTCTTGGCAATCTCCTCGTTGAGCGCGGTGACGAGCCGCGGCGGCAGGCTTGTCGCCGCTGCGCGTGCTTCGGTCATCAGGGCAAATTCCTGTGCTAAAGCCGGCAGGGCTGCACCCGCAATTGCGGCAGCCAGGGCCAGGCGTGCGATCGTCATCACCCTCTCCTCGTAAATAAAAGCAAATGCTTATATTAACGCGGAAGATGCTTGCGTGCATCGGTCTGGTCGACGGCTCTGCGCACTTTTGCGCGCTCGGCCGCCGGCTGCCCTGGCCGCGCGGCGGAGTCAGGCCTCGCCAAAGACGTAGGCGTCCATCGCCAGCATGCCGTAGCGCACGTCGGCAGCCGCGAGGCGCCGTGCCTGTGCGTCCGTACCGGCGGCACCGTGGGCAAACATCAGCGGCATCAGGTGTTCGTCCGTCGGGTGGGCGCGCTCGGCGTGCGGCGCGAGCCGCCGGTAGTCGAGCAGGGCGTCGACGTCGCCGGCGGCCAGCGTATCGGCGATCCATTGTGCGAAGGCGCCGACGTAAGCCGTCGTCCCGGCCGCAGTGCCCGTGAACTCGTACAGGTTGTGCGTCAGGCTGCCCGATCCGACGATGAGGATGCCTTCGTCGCGCAGCGGGGAAAGCGCCCGGCCGATGGCGTGGAACCAGCTCGCAGGGCGGCGTCCCGGCATCGAGATCTGCACGACCGGCACGGCGGCATCGGGGTACATGTGCAGCAGCGGCACCCAGGCGCCATGATCCAGCCCGCGACGCGGGTCCGGCTGCGCATCCACGCCCGCGGCGGCGAGAAGGCCGACCGCGCGGGCGGCGAGCGCCGGATCGCCGGGCGCCGGGTAGCGCAAGTCGTACAGGGGCGCGGGGAAACCACCGAAATCGTGGATCGTTTCCGGCCGTGCGCTCGCCGTCAGGCCCAGGGCCGGACTCATCCAGTGGGGCGAGGCGATGAGGATTGCGCGGGGTGTGGGAATTGTCTGCGCAAGAGCTGCAAGTTCGCGTCCTGCTTCTCCCGGCTCCAGCGCGAAGGTGGGCGCTCCGTGGGAAACGAAGAGGGTGGGCATCGTGTTCATGTGGGCTCCATTGCGTGTCGGGAGGGCGGCCGTTCCTGGCTTGCCCCGTTTACAGCAGTCTAGGGAGCTCCTCCGGGACGATAAACCGGCACCGGTGGCATGCACTGTTCGGAAAACCGCAACAATCGTGCCTGCGCTGTTGTCCAGAGCGTCGTTCCGATTTCGCGGGCACACTTTCCGCATTGCACAATCGTGCCGCGCTTTTATGGTATCGTGGCCAGATATCACGGGCCCGGACCCCTTTCCTCAATCGCACTACGAATGACGCTTCTTTCGCTGATTGTTGCGCTGCTGCTCGAGCAGGTACGGCCGTTGCCGGTGCGGCAAATCGTTCTGGATCCGCTTCATCGCCTGTCGGGCATCCTCGTCGAACGCTTCAACGACGGCCAGGCTCGCAATGGCGTGGTTGCGTGGCTGCTGCCCGTCGTCTCGGTGGCCGCGGGCGGCGCTCTTGCCTTCTTCCTGTTGTGGCTCGTCCATCCGCTGCTGGCGGTGGTCTTCAACATCGCGGTGCTCTATCTGACGATGGGTTTCCGCCAGGAAAGCCATTTCTTCACGGACATCCATCTCGCACTGCGCATGGGCGAACTTGATCGTGCGCGCTCGCTGCTGGGCGAATGGCGCGGCGGCCAGTATGTCGGCGCGAGCTCCTGCGAGGTCGCGCGGCTGGCGATCGAGGAGGGGCTCGTCGCCGCCCACCGCAACGTGTTCGGCGTGATCTTCTGGTTCATCGTCCTGCCGGGACCCAGCGGCGCCCTTCTGTACCGTCTTGCGCGCTTCCTCGGGGAGGAGTGGGGCGGGCGCAACGATGCCGAGTTCGGGCAGTTCGGGCGCTTCGCCCGCAAGGCTTTCGAACTGATCGACTGGCTGCCCGCGCGCCTGACCGCAGCGTCGTTCTCGATCGTGGGCGATTTCGAGGACGCAGTTTTCTGCTGGCGCACGCAGGCGATGCTCTGGGCTGACAGGGCGTCCGGTATACTCATCGCGGCAGGTGCGGGTGCGCTCGGTGTGCGCCTCGGCATGCCAGTCCATGAATCCGGCGAGATTGTCGAACGACCGGAAATGGGCGTCGGGGAAGAGGCCGACGCCGACTACATGCAGAGCACAGTGGGCCTGATCTGGCGCGCACTGGTGCTCTGTTTGCTGATGCTGGCCCTGCTGGTGATTGCCGGCTGGGTTGGTGCCTAACATCCAGGAGGGAGCACTGATGGCGAATCGTGAAGTTGTGGTTTTGAGCGCAGTCCGTTCGGCGGTGGGTGGTTTCGGCGGCTCGCTGAAGGATATGGAGCCGGCCGAACTGGGCGGTGTGGTCGTCAAGGAAGCGATCGCCCGTGCCGGAGTGGACCCGAAGCAGGTGACCTTTGCCACCGTCGGCAACTGCATCCCGACGGAGTCGCGCTATCCCTACGTCGCGCGTGTCGCGACGATCCAGGGTGGCATGTCGATGGATTCGGTGGCCTTCGCGGTCAATCGCCTGTGCGGCTCGGCGCAGCAGGCCATCGTCAACTCGGCCCAGGCGATCATGCTGGGTGATGCGGACTTCGCCATCGGCGGCGGCGTCGAAGTGATGTCGCGCGGCGCCTACCTGCTGCCGGCACTGCGCAACGGCGCCCGCATGGGCGACGCCAAGGCCATCGACGCGATGGTCGCGGTGCTGACCGACCCGTTCGGCGTCGGCCATATGGGTATCACCGCCGAGAACCTGACCTCCAAGTGGAGCATCAGCCGCGAGGAACAGGACGCCTTCGCGCTCGAGTCGCAGAACCGCGCTGCCGCTGCGATCGCCGACGGCCGCTTCAAGAGCCAGATCGTTCCGATCACCTTCGAAACCCGCAAGGGCCCGGTCGTGTTCGATACCGACGAGCATCCGCGCATGACCACCATGGAAGCGCTGGGCAAGATGAAGCCCGCCTTCAAGAAGGACGGTTCCGTCACCGCAGGCAACGCTTCGGGTATCAATGACGCTGCGGCCTTCCTCGTGCTGGCTGACGCTGCCAAGGCGGCTGCCGGTGGTCACAAGCCCATCGCGCGTCTGGTCGCTTACGCGATCGCAGGCGTGCCGAACGATCTCATGGGCGAAGGCCCGATCCCGGCGTCGAAGCTCGCGCTGCAGCGCGCCGGCCTGTCGCTGGACAAGATCGACGTGGTCGAATCGAACGAAGCCTTCGCGGCGCAGTCGATCGCGGTGAACAAGGGGCTTGAACTCGATCCGAAGAAGACCAACCCGAACGGCGGTGCGATCGCGCTGGGTCACCCTGTCGGCGCGACTGGCGGCGTGATCATCACCAAGCTGCTGCACGAGCTGATCCGCGTCAACGGCCGCTATGGCATGGCGACGATGTGCATCGGCGGCGGCCAGGGCATCACGACGATCTGGGAACGCATCTGATCGATCCGGTATCCCGGCATGAAAAAACCCGCTTCGGCGGGTTTTTTTTCGATCCTGCCCGGGGCTGGGCCTACCAGCCCTGCGACTGCCGCTTCGCCTGGCGGATCTCGTCGCGGATCTGGAGGAAGTGGCCGAAGCGGCGCGCATCGATTGCGCCGGAGTCGACCGCCGAATGCAAGGCGCAGCCCGGTTCCGCCTCGTGCTGGCAATCGCGGAAGCGGCACTTGCCGAGGTGGTCGTGGAATTCGACGAAGCTCGCGGCGAGTTCGTCGGGCGTGAGGTGGGCGAGGCCGAAGGCCTGTAGTCCCGGGCTGTCTATCAGCCAACCGCCGTCGAGCGGATAGAGCCGGGCGAAGGTGGTGGTGTGCTTGCCGCTGTTGAGCGCTTCGGAGATCTCGCGTGTCGCTGCGCGGGCTTCCGGAATCAGGGCGTTGGTGAGCGTCGATTTGCCCATCCCCGACTGGCCGACGAAGATGCTGCGTTGGCCGGCGAGATACGGTCGCAGGCTGTCGGCGCCGGCGCGTGCGCTCATTTCGACGACCTCGTAGCCGAGCCGTTCGAAGGGGGCCAGCATGCGGCGGGCCGCGGGCAGGGGGCCGGCGAGGTCGGCCTTGTTGAGAACGATCAGGGTCTTGAGGTGCTGGCTTTCGGCCGCAGCGATGCAGCGCGAGATCAGCAGGTCCGAGAACCCGGGCTCGGTCGCCGTCACCAGCACGACCTGGCTGAGGTTTGCGGCGATGAGCTTTTCGCGGAAAGCGTCCGAACGCCACAGCAGGTTCCGGCGCGGCTTGAGCGCCGTGATGACGCCCTGGTCGCTGCCGCTGGCTTCGATCTCGACTTCGTCTCCGCACGCGAAGGTGCTTTTCTTGCCCCGCGGGTAGCACTTTAGCCGGCTTTCATCCTGCCCGGCCTGTCCCGCGACGATGACCTCGTAATGGCGGCCGAAGGCGGCGATGATCACGCCTTCATGTGTCGTGCCGCGGTTCTGGTGGGGCTTGCTCACGAAATGTCTGGTCTCAGCTGGCGGAGCGCAGGCGTGCCACACGCAGCGCGGCCGGCGGGTGGGAGTCGAAGAAGCTCGAGTACAGCGGATCGGGCGTGAGTGTCGAGGCGTTGTCCCGGTAGAGCTTGACGAGTGCCTGTGCAAGATCGGCGGCACGCGTCTGCCGCGCGGCGTAAGCGTCGGCCTCGAATTCATGCACCCGCGACCAGTAGCTCATCAGCGGGGCGGCCGGGAAGGTGAAACACGGCAGGGCCAATGCGTACAGGGCCAGTGCGACGGCGGTGCCGGCCGACGCGGGGGAGACGCCCAATCCGGCGAAGAACCACGCCTGCCCCATCAGCCAGCCGAGCAGCCACAACAGGCCGAGGCTCGCCGCGGAGATGACCGAGAGGCGCTTCCAGATGTGGCGGTGGTGGAAATGGCCGAGTTCGTGCGCCAGCACCGCCTCGACTTCCTCGGGCCGGAGCTTTTCCAACAGGGTGTCGAAGAAGACGATGCGCTTGGCGGCGCCGAAGCCGGTGAAGTAGGCATTGCCGTGCGCCGAGCGGCGCGAGCCGTCCATCACGAAAAGGCCGCGGGAGCGAAAGCCGCAGCGCGCCAGCAGGGCCTCCACGCGTGCCTTCAAGGCTTCGTCGGCGAGCGGCGTGAATTTATTGAACAATGGCGCGATGAAGGTCGGCCAGATGAAGAGCGCCAGCAGGTTGAACGCGAGCCAGAAGAGCCACACCCACAGCCACCAGCGCTCGCCCATGGCGCCCATCAGCCACAGCACTGCGGCGAGGACGGGAAGGCCGATCAGCGCGGCAAGCATCGCCTCGCGGGCGAGGTCGGCCAGGTACAGGCCGGGGGTCATGCGGTTGAAGCCGAAGCGCTTTTCGATGCCGAAAGTGCGGTAGAGCGCGAACGGGAGCTCGATGGCCCAGCCGGCGATGCCGAGCGCTGCGAGCAGGGCGACACCGTGTGCGAGCGATCCGGTCGCGAAGGTTCCGGCGAGCAGGTCGTGGATGGCCTGCAGGCCGCCGCCGAGCGTGAGGGCAAGCACGTAGGCGGTGCCGATTGCGGCATCGATGGTGCCGAGCTGCATCCGCGCGACGGTGTAGTCCGCCGCCTTGCGATGCGATTCGAGGCTGATCGATTCGGCAAACGGGGGCGGCACGGCTTCCCGGTGCGCGCGCACGTGCCCGATCTGGCGCTTCATGAGCACGAGCCTGGCGAACAGGGTCAGTGCGGCGGCGGCGAGGAACAGGGACGAGAAGGTTTCCGGGGACATGCGGGCGAGTGGGGTGGCAGACGAGTGGGCGGGCGGCGCGGCATCTATGCCACAATCGCGCCTTTGCTCAAGCGGGGCGGACGATTATGGCACAGGATCAGAATCACCTCATCTGGCTGGACATGGAGATGACCGGCCTCGAGCCCGATACCGATCGCATCATCGAGATCGCGGTCGTGATTACCGATTCGCAGCTCAACACCGTTGCGGAAGCGCCGGTGATTGCCGTCCATCAGCCCGACGGCGTGCTCGACCGGATGGATCAGTGGAACCGCGACACGCACGGCAAGTCCGGCCTGACCGACCGCGTCAAGGCGTCGACGATCGGCGAGGCGGATGCCGAGGCGCAGATGCTCGCCTTCCTGCAGCAGTATGTGCCGGCGCGCACCTCGCCGATGTGCGGCAACTCGGTGTGTCAGGATCGCCGCTTCATGGCGCGCTACATGCCGCAGCTCGAGGCGTGGTTCCACTACCGCAATCTCGACGTATCGACGCTGAAGGAGCTCGCGCGCCGGTGGCGTCCGGAGGTCTACAAGGGCGTTGCCAAGAAGGGCAAGCACGAGGCGTTGTCGGACATCTACGAATCGATCGGCGAATTGCGGCACTATCGCGACAACTTTCTGCGCCTCGAAGGCTGAGCCGCTTCCCGCATCCGCGCCTCCGGTGCCGGCGCACGGCATCGCGGGTGCGGCCCGGGCTCAGTCGCGCCGGTACAGGCGGAAGATTTCCAGCTGTCGTCCCCCGCCGCGGCGGAATTCCCAGATCTGCTGCCATTCCCGCTCGAGCTTCTGGGTGCTGCCGCGATCGTCGACGACCAACAGGAATCCGCACTGCGTCTCGTTGTTGACGACCTTCTCGGGGCGAATCCCGGCGAAGTAGTGGAAGGAGGTGCGCTGGCTGGTGGACAGGCCCAACATCGCGACGCAGTCCTCGCGTTCGCCGGCCAGTGCGATCTTCAGTGACATGGCGGCAGGACGATAGCTGCGGTCATGGTCGAACCAGGGCTTGAGCAGCGCGATCGTAAGGCACCACAGCATTGTCATCCCGAGCGCCCAGTTTGCCGGCGCGCGGTTCGGCGAGCGCGGCAGCCACCATGCCAGCCCTACCCACGCCGCGGAGATGACGATGCCGGTGAGGGCCGATATCTCCGGCGCACGCAGCGCGAAATCGGGCGCGAGGCGCACGAGGTGACGCGCGAGGCCGGGCGGCCACAGGAAGACCTGCGCCGTCCAGGCGGTCCACACGAGCAGCGCGAAGACGCCGAAGGTCATGATCCCGAACCAGTCGAATGCGTTCGCCGCACCGCGCCGTAGGGTCGGTGTGCCGGAGGCCGCGAGTAGCGCGAGCGGCGGCACGACAGGCAGCATCGAGACCGGGTTCACGCTGCCGTGCAGGATGATCCAGGCAAGTGCGAGCACGAGGGCCGCGATCGGCAGCAGGGAGGACGTGTGCAGTAGGTGCCGGCGCGTACGCCACAGCGACCACAGGGCGATCGGCCACAGCGGCCAGGCGAACCAGCCGAGGACTTCGACGAGTCGCGTGAAGTCGTTGCCGCTCATCGCTTCGGCCCACAGGTCGTGCCATTCGGTGCGCCACCACAGCGCGAGCAGGTCGGGGGACTGGTAATGCAGCACCAGCGGCCATAGTGCCGACGCGCCGATCGCGAGGCTCAGGCCGATGATCAGTCCGCTGCTCGCACGCGGGTTGCGGCATTCGGGGCTGCAGGCGATGACGACGAGGAAGAGCGGCAGCGTGAGCATGATCCCCGGCAGGCCGCCGGCGAGGAAGGCGAGGGCGGCGCCGAGGCCGGCCTGGACGCCGCCGAGCGCCGGGCGGGTCGGCATGTGCGAGAGACCCGCCAGAGTGAGTGCCTGCATCGCAATCAGCGCGATCATCGGCTGCGTTTCATGCGCGTGCAGCACCAGGCCCAGCGTACCGAGGGTCAGCAGCGCCGCGGGGGTGCGGGTCTCACGGCCGTAAAGGCGGGATGCCGCGCGTGCGATCCAGAAGATCGCCAGGGCGGTGAACAGCGTCGTCGCCAGCCGGGCACCGTCGTGCAGGGGCAGGAACGGGGCGAGCAGGCGCGCGAACGCGGCGCCGGTCCAGTAGTAGAGCGGCGGGAAATCCGTTTCGGGCTGGCCGGCGATCGCGGGGAACAGCAGGTGGTTTCCCTGCAGCATTTCCAGGATCGGGCCGAAGTGGCGTGCGTCGTCGCCGCGCCAGGGATCGTGGCCGGTCAGTCCGGTGAGCAGGTACAGGGCGATGAGTAGCGCAAGGCCGGTCGCACCGTACAGATGCCGTCGGATGGTCGAGATCCGGAAGGATTCTCCAGTCATGTCATGTTGCGCCATCCGTCATTATGCGGAGGCGTCCGAACGTCGGGTGCGGAATTCTAGCCGGAGCGGGAAGCTGTGCCGTGTTTCGGGGAACAAAAAAGGCAGCCGAGGCTGCCTTTTTCGTCGTGACCGGAAACCGGGGTTCAGCCAAGACGCTGAACGCTGCCGTATTTCTGGCGGAAACGCTCGACGCGACCGGCGGTGTCGACGATCTTCTGCTTGCCGGTGTAGAACGGGTGGCAGGCGGAACACACTTCGACGTGCAGCACGGGCTTGGCCATCGTCGAGCGGGTTTCAAAGGAGTTGCCGCAGGAGCAGGTGACCTGAACGGCGTTGTAATTCGGGTGGATATCCGCTTTCATGGCGATTCCTTGAACAAGCGGGCGGTGAATGTGGCCGCCCTGACAACTGGTGGAAACCGGGAATTATCCTCGATTGGTCGCCATAAGGCAAGCGAGGAAAAGTGCCCGGGCGGGGACGCCGGTGCCGGCGGCGGGCGGGCGTCGTCGCCATGTTCGCCCGGATCGCCGATGGGCTTACAATACCGCCCTTTTTTCAGGGAGTTGGTGTGCGTCTGCTGCTCGCGCCGATGGAAGGTCTGCTCGACGCCGATTTGCGCGACGTGCTCACCCGCGCCTGTCCCTACGACTGGGCCGTGAGCGAATTCGTGCGCGTGTCCGGCACGCTCCTGCCACACCGCTGCTACCGGCGCGTCAGCCCCGAGCTGCTGTCAGGCGGGCGGACCGCGGCCGCCGTGCCGGTACGCCTGCAACTGCTGGGCTCGGACCCCTCCTGCCTTGCGGACAATGCGGCGAATCTGGTCGAACTCGCGCCTCCGGGCGTCGACCTCAATTTCGGCTGTCCGGCCCCGACGGTGAACCGCCATCGCGGCGGAGCGGTACTGCTCGACGAGCCCGAACTCCTGTATCGCATCGCGGCGGCCGTGCGAGCTGCGGTGCCGGCGGGAACGCCGTTTACGGCGAAGATGCGGCTGGGCGTCGCCGATACCTCGAAGGCGGTCGAGTGCGCCCAGGCGCTCGCCGCCGGGGGCGTGGAGGGCTTGGTCGTGCATGCGCGTACCAAACTCGACGGTTACCGTCCGCCCGCGCACTGGGTGTGGGTCGCGCGCATCGCGGAGGCGGTGGATATTCCCGTGGCCGCCAACGGCGAAGTGTGGTCCGAGGCGGACTGGCGGCGCTGCCGCGCCGAGAGCGGGGTTGCCGACGTGATGCTGGGGCGCGGGGCGGTTGCCGATCCCTTCCTCGCGCGACGCTTGCGTGCGCATGGTGGTGCAGGCGATTGCGCCATCGACCGCGACGCGGAGTGGGCAGAATTGCAGCCGCTGCTCGCCCTCTACTGGCGACGGGCCCACGAAAGGCTGCGGGCGCCGCATTCGCCGGGCCGCCTCAAGCAGTGGCTGAACCTGCTGCGCCGCAATTACCCGCAGGCCGAACACCTGTTCCGCGACGTACGTGCGGTGCGCCGGCCTACCGAGATCGATGCCGCCCTCGTGCGCCACGGCATTGCCGCCGCAACGCTGCCGCTGGCAGCCTGAACCGGACGAATCCGATGAGTTACGCGAACTCGCGCATCCCCGAGAGCGCCCAGACGGGCGTGCATGAGCAGTTGGTGCGGCGCGTGCAGCGCCACCTCGCCGAACCCTTCCGCAAACCCTGCCTGGACTACAACCGTGCCGCGTTCGAGGCCAGCCTTGCCGGCTGGGACCGCAGCGCACCGCTGATCCTCGACGCCGGTTGCGGCGTCGGCCACAGCACGATCCAGCTTGCCCGCGCCTTTCCCGATCATTGGGTGATCGGCGTCGACCAGTCCGAGGATCGCCTCAAGCGCCGCAAGCCCTATCCGGATGCGCTGCTGCCGAAGAACATGGTGTTCGTGCGCGCCGATCTGGTCGATTACTGGCGCTTGTTGAGCGAATCCGGCCTGCACCTTGCCCGTCACTACATCCTTTATCCGAACCCTTGGCCCAAGATCGGCCACCTTGCGCGCCGCTGGCACGCCCATCCGGTCTTCCCTTTCATTCCGCGGCTCGGCGGTGTGCTCGAGTGCCGCACGAACTGGGACGTCTATATCGAGGAATTCGCGTGTGCGCTCGGGTTGGTGATCGGCCGCGAAGTCGCCTGGGAGGCCTTCGAGGCGCCCGCGCCGCTGACGCCGTTCGAGCGCAAGTACCGCGATTCCGGCCAGACGCTGTTCCGGCTGGTTTGCGATCTCGACGCGCAGGCTTGCGCGCGGCATGAGGATAGCGCACGCTGAAAAGCATTCCGGAGACAAATGATGACGAACGAAACCGCTGCAAGCCCCGATATCGATAACCCCCACCTGCTCGACGACGAGGAATTCGAGGCGCTCGAAGAGCTGCTGACTTCGGACGTCGTGCCCGAGGACTGCATGGACCTCGAGATGCTCGACGGCTACCTCGCCGCCGTCCTCGCCTCGCCCGTGCCGATCGGGCCGGAGGAGTGGCTGCCGCCGGTGTGGTCGGCGCACGGGGACGAGATCTCCTTCGGGTCGGGCAGCCAGATGCAGCGTGCGATCCGGCTGGTGCGGCGCTATTACAACGAGCTCGCGACCACCCTGGGAGAACCGGAAGGATGGGAGCCGTTCTGCTACGCGGCGAGCGAGGGCGACACGATCGCGATCGGCGAGGAGTGGGTCGAGGGCTTTGCGCAGGGCCTCGAACTGTGGCCCGAGGATTGGGACGCGGGACTGCCCGGCGAAGCCGCGGAGACCGTGCGCAATGCGCTCGACGACCTGATGGCGCCCTGGGCCTCGGACGACGCCGAACTGGCGGACGAGGATACCCGCCTGGCGTGGCTCGAGCAGGCGGTGAACTGCATCGAGACGGTGCTCGGGCAATGGCGTACGCTCGGAATGGCGGCGCCAGCGCTACTGTCCGTGGAGCAGCCCGCGATGCACACGCCGGCTGCGGTCGGCCGCAACGATCCCTGCCCCTGCGGCAGCGGCAAGAAGTACAAGAAGTGCTGCGGAGCGATCGAGTGAGGCGTTTCGCACGGATGCGGGGTACTGCGTGAGCGACGACCACTGCACCCGTTGTGGAGCCTGTTGTGCCGCTTTCCGCGTCGATTTCCATCGTTCCGAACTGGCCAGTGCGACCCCGGGCGGAGTGCCCGACGCGATGACCGTTCCGGTGACCGGCGAGCTTGTGCGCATGCGCGGCACCGACGAGGCGCTGCCGCGCTGCGTCGCGCTCGCGGGCGAGATCGGCACCCGCGTCGGTTGCTCGATCTATGCCGGGCGGCCGTCACCCTGCCGTGACTTCGCGCCCTATGCGGCGCTCGGTATCTGCGAGGATGCGTGCGACCGCGCGCGGCGGCGCCACGGATTGCCGCCCCTGTGAGGGAGCGGCGGCCCGTCCGTCCCCTTACCTTCAGCTGCCTGAATGCCTTGGGTAGAATCGCGCGGAAATCTGTCCTGACTGCCGACTTGCGATGAGCGATCCGAACCCCTGTCTCGACTGCGGCATGTGCTGCGTGCAGTTCCGCGTGTCGTTTTACTGGGGCGAGGCGGATGACGCGCCGGGCGGTTGCGTGCCCGTGGAACTGACGGAAAAGCTCAATCTTCACCTGCGCTGCATGAACGGGACGAACGAGGTGCCGCGCCGTTGCGTGGCGCTGGAGGGGCGGCCCGGCGGGCGCGTGTCGTGCAAGATCTACGACCGGCGTCCGACGACCTGCCGCGAGTTTCCGTCGCATGAGGCGGACGGCTCGCCGAATCCGAAATGCAACGAGCTGCGCGCGCACATCGGGCTGGCGCCGCTGCAGCCGCGTGCCTCAGCGGGGCTGGCCGGCTGATCAGCGCGGGCGTGCGACGGCCGCGAGCAGTCTGAGCGGGCCGATTGCCCGCACGGTCTCGATCTCTTCGGGGCGCCGCACGAACAGCGAGCCGGCAAAACCCAGCGCATTGACCGAGATGTTCTCGTGGCGCTCGCGGATGCGCGGAATCACCGTCATCCAGTCGCGCGACACGAGGAAATTGTAGGGCGGCATGGGGTCCGACGCGGGGTCGATGCCGAGCGCTTCGCAGCCGTTGCGGAACGCCTGGTGCATGGCCTCGCCAAGCGACATGGCGTCGTCGCATGCGGGCAGGCGCACGAAAGTGTGACGCCAGGGCAGCGCCTCGTGCGTCGCGTGTGCGAAGGGGGGCAGGTCCGCGGGCAGCTGATCGGTGAACAGGCCCAGGCGGGCCGTCTCCTCGGCGTCGGGAATCCACTGCAGGTGCTTGTGGCGCTGGCTGGCGCCCGCTTCGCTGCCGCCGTTGTAGAAGCCGAGTCCGTCGAGCGACGACATCACGGTCGCGAGCGCGATGAAGTCGGCCCGCGTCAACGGCGTCGTCTGCGCCTCGAACTCGCGCGTGACGATCAGCAGGTGACGGTCGATGACGGGAAACTTGTTGAGCACGCCCAGGTGCAGGTCGCCGAGTGGGCCGACGGTCAGTTCCGGGTCGGGCGGGAGAAAGGGATTGAAGTCCGGGTCGCGTTTCACCGCGGCCTCGACACGCGCGGCGTCCTTGTGGGCGAGCGTGGATACCCAGCGCACGGTGAAGCCGATGCCGGAGTCCTGGATCGGGGTCCGTTCGGTGCGGATGGGCAGGAGCGCGCCGGAGTCGGCTGCGCGACTGAGCGTGCGGTCGATCCGCTGCAGCAGGTCGTCGGACATGGTCGTGGCGGCAATAGGACGGCAAACGGTTAGCCGGCAGTGTAGGCTGACGGCTTCGCGTCGATCAATTTGAATTGCGCAGCTAGCGGCTGCGCGGGAGGAATGCATGACGGTTTCGTTTGCCGTGCGCGGCGAATATATCCAGCTCGATCAACTGCTGAAGGCGGCCGGGCTAACCGGCTCCGGCGGCGAGGCCCATGCGGCCGTCGAGGCGGGGCGGGTCACGGTCGATGGCAAGGTGGAATCGCGCAAGCGCGCGAAATTGCGGCCGGGCGCGACGGTGTGTTTCGGCAGCGAAACGGTGGTGCTGGTCCCGTCCGAGTGATTCCCGCGACGACGCGGACCGGCGGTGCCAAGTTCAGCTCGGCTCGTGTCGGGGACGTGAGAGCCGCTCCCAGATCCAGCCGCCGGGAAGGTCGGTGCCCGTGAGGACATAGACCAGCGCATGGTCGTTCGAGATCAGCAGGCCGAACTCCCTCCGGGCTTCCCCCGTGCCCACCAGCAACAGCTCGTCGCCTGGTCGCAGTTGCGTGTCGCCCGCGGGGGTCAGCAGATGGTCGTCGTCCCGCCGCAGCAGGAGGATCTCGCACGCGAGGGCGTCGTCGCGGTTCGATGGTGATTTCAGCAGCGACTGCAGTTCGACCGTCGCACCCTTCATCAGCTTGCGGTACAGCGCAGGGGCCCGGCTGAGGTCGATGCGCTCGCTCCATACTGCCGGGATATCCCAGCCGAACTGTCCGGTCAGGCGCTTGAGCAGCCGGCCGCACCAGTCTTCGTCGTGCCGCTTCATGTCATCGAGGAAGGGCACCAGCAGCGGCGTCGTGAGGATTGCGAGGCATTCGTGCGCGATGATGCGGCTGGGAACGACGTTCACGTCGTAGTTGAAGGCCTCGAACAGCGAATTGTTCGCGAAGTGGTTCTGGCGCAGGATCACGAACAGCGCCGGATTGAGTTCCCGCGCCGTCACCACCGCCGACAGGTTGTCGACGTCGTTGGCGGTGGCCGCGACGATGCCCGCCGCACGGCGTACGCCGGCCGCTTCGAGCGCGTGTGCGCCGGTCCCCTCTCCCTGCACCCAGCGCGCCGACGATGCTGGTGGAGCCGCGTTGCGGTCGATGATCGTGAGCGGGACGCCTTCGCGTTCGAGGACTTGAGCGAGCATGCGCCCGAAGCGGCCGTGTCCGCACAGGACCCATTCGCCGCGGGGCGGGTCGCGTTGGCGTTCCATCGCGGTGCCGGGCACGCCCGTGAGCCATGTCAGCAGGTGCCACGCTGCCGGTGCGTGCAGGGCCAGGGCGAGGTATTCGGCGAATTTCTCGAACGGATTGATGATGTGGCGCGTGCCGAAGGAGGCCATGTTGGCGGCCGTATCGGACGATTCGGCGCGGCACAGGGCGGGAATGCCGGGCGCGAGCAGGCGCGCGGCGATCGCGATCGCGAGGTTTGCGCTGTCATCGTTGGTCAATGCCATCACCCCGATGCAGCTGCGGTGCGTGAGGCCCGCAAAGGTGAGCGTCTCGGGGTTGCGTGCGTCCGCGGACAGAGCGGGGACGTCGGCACGGTAGCCGTGCAGTTCGATCTCGCCGACCCTGGCTTCGTCCAGCTCCACGACCACGGCGCGGAAGCCGAGGCGGTCGAGCGCGTCACAGATCAGCCGCCCGGTTTCGCCGAATCCGCACACGAGATAGAAGGGCTCGCGCAGGTTGCGCACCGCGCGCATGAAGCTCTGCGTGCGTATCGCCTGCTGCAGGTTGCGGTCGGCGAGCAGGGCGAACACGGTGCCTATCGTGTAGGCCCAGCCGATCACGGACAGGTAGATGCAGACGAGGACCCAAAGCCGCTGCTGGTCGGAGAAGGGGTAGGGGATCTCGCCGAAGCCGATCGTCGTCGCGGTGTAGCTGATGAAGTACAGCGCGTGGAAGAAGCTGATGTGCGCGGGTTTGCCGTCGGCATCCACTCCGGGCGCCAGCGTGAGGCCGAACACCGAGGTCGCGATGATGACGATCAGCACAATGAACGGCGCGCGCAGGCGCCGCATGATCAGGAAGAAGACGCTCTGATGGCGCAGCAGCGGCATCATCGCGGCAGACCCCGCTAACGGCGCTGCATGATCGTTTCGGCGATCAGGATGATCACCGAAACGACGTTTGCGAACAGGGCGCCGCCCGCCAGGGATACGACGCGTGCGACCATCACCGGCGTCATGCCCGTGCCGGCGATGTGCTCGGCATAGCCCCACACCATCGCCGCGGCGATCAGCTGCAGGTCCGCGACCAGGCTGGTCGCGAGGTGGATCGCGCCGATCTGGGTGCGGTCGCCGAGCTTGAGCACCGTCGCGATGAGGTTGACGACGATCGCGACGAACAGCTCGTTGATCTCATGAAGCACGGGATCGTCGAGATCGCCGACGAAGAAGCCGAAGTTGAGGGTCGCCGCGAGGACGATGAAGAAACCGAAGATGACTTTTTCGAGGTTCATGCCGGCCTCGCGACAAGGCGGCGGAAGCGCCCCGGACGGGCGTCCGCTCACGTGAAGGTCATATTGCGGTTCGATTATAGGCGGCGGTGATTCCTCGCGGGTATGGCTTTATTCATGGATTTCGCCGTCCACGTAATACCAGCGGTGCTCCTCGCGCACGAAACGGCTGGTTTCGTGCAGGCGATGGGCTCGCCCGCCCACGCGGTAGCGCGCGACGAACTCGACGATGGCCGTGTTATCCCCGGTCTGCAAGTGCTGGCGCACCTGCAGGCCGATCCATTTCGGTGCCGGCTCTCCGCCGGCGAGATCCAGCGTGGTGGGGCGCGTCGATTGGTGCCAGCTGTCGAGCAGGTAGGTCTCGTTGGACTGCGTGAACGCCGTGTAGCGGCTGCGCATCAGCGCCTCGGCCGATTCCGCCGGCACTTCACCGGCGATCACCGGTGCGCAGCACTCGGCGAAGGGTTTTCCGGATTGGCAGGGGCAGGGGATGGCGAGCATGGCAAGAATGTCCGGTGTCAGTCCGGGCGACCGAGAATCTCCCGCAGCACGTAGGGCAGGATGCCGCCGTGGCGGTAGTAATCGACTTCGATCGGCGTGTCGATGCGGCAGGTCACCGCCACGTCCCGCATGCTTCCGTCGCTGCGGCGGATCGTCAGCGTCAGGTCCTGGCGCGGCCGCAGTGTCGCATCTATGCCCCGGATGTCGAAGGTCTCGTCGCCCCTCAGGCCCAGATTCTCCCACGAATCCTCGCCCTTGAACTGCAAGGGCATGACCCCCATGCCGACGAGATTGGAGCGGTGGATGCGCTCGAAGCTCTTCGCGATCACGGCCTTCACGCCGAGCAGTTGCGTGCCCTTGGCGGCCCAGTCGCGGCTCGAGCCGGTGCCGTACTCCTCGCCGGCGAACACGACGGTCGGGACGCCGCGTGCCAGGTAGCCGGTCGCGGCCTCGAACACCGTGGTCTGCCTGCCGTCCAGCAGCGTGTAGCCGCCTTCGACGCGCGAGCCGTCGTCGCGCGGCGGCAGCATCATGTTCTTCACGCGCACGTTGGCGAAGGTACCGCGCACCATCACGTCGTGGTGTCCGCGCCGCGAACCGTAGGAGTTGAAGTCCGGTTTTGCGACGCCGCGCGACAGCAGCCACTTGCCGGCCGGCGTGCTGTCCTTGAAGGAACCCGCGGGCGAGATGTGGTCGGTCGTCACCGAGTCACCCAGCAGCAGGAGCATCCGCGCGCCGACGATGTCCCCGACTGCCCCCGGCTGCGCGGAGAAACCGTCGAAGAAGGGCGGTCGGGCGATGTAGGTCGATTCCGGCCATTCGTACACCTGTCCCGTGGTCGCCGGGATCTCGTTCCACAGGTCGTGATCCTTCGTGAAGTCGGCATACAGTCGCGTAAAGGTCGCCGGATCCATCGCGAACGGCAGCACCGCGGCGATCTCCTCGGAGCTCGGCCAGATGTCGCGCAGATACACGGGGCGCCCGTCGCTTCCGGTGCCCAGCGGGTTCTCGGTGAGATCGACATTGACGCGCCCGGCGATCGCGAATGCCACGACCAGCGGCGGCGAGGCGAGGAAATTAGCGCGCAGGTTGGGATGGATGCGCGCCTCGAAGTTGCGGTTGCCAGACAGCACCGCCGCCGCGATCACGTTGTTCTCGTTGATCGCATCATTGAGTTCGGGCGCCAGATCCCCCGCGTTGCCGATGCAGGTCGTGCAGCCGTAGCCCGCCAGGGCGAAGCCCAGCTGCGCGAGCGGCTCGAGCAAGCCCGCGCGGCCCAGGTAATCGGTCACCACGCGCGAGCCCGGGGCGAGCGAGGTCTTGACGTGCGGTTGCACGGAAAGCCCTTTCTCGACCGCCTTCTTCGCCAGCAGGCCCGCGGCGATCAGCACCGCCGGGTTGCTGGTGTTGGTGCATGAGGTGATCGCCGCGATCAGCACGTCGCCGTTGCCCAGCGTCACGCCCGGCAGCGCGGTCGGAAAGCGCGTGCCGAGCGCGGCTTCAGGCTGGCCGAAGCCGTTGTCGCTCGCGGGCAGCGAGAACAGGCGGTCGAACACGTCCTCCATGTCCTTCAGTGCGATGCGGTCCTGCGGCCGCTTCGGGCCGGCCAGCGAGGGAACGATGGACGCGAGATCCAGGCGCAGCGTCGTCGAATAGTCGATCTCGCCTGCGCGCGGGACGCCGAACAACCCTTGCGCGCGGAAGTAAGCCTCGAACAGCTCGCATTCGGCGTCCGTGCGTCCGGTGCCGCGCATGTAGGCGACGGTCTTCTCGTCGACGGGGAAGAAGCCCATCGTTGCGCCATATTCGGGCGCCATGTTGGCGATCGTCGCGCGGTCGGTGACGGACAGGCTCGCCGTGCCCTCGCCGAAGAACTCGACGAACTTGCCGACGACCTTCTGCCTGCGCAGCATTTCGGTGACGGTGAGCACCAGGTCGGTCGCGGTTACCCCTTCCCTGAGGCAGCCCGTCAGCTCCACGCCGACGACATCCGGCGTCAGGAAATACACGGGCTGGCCGAGCATGCCGGCTTCCGCCTCGATGCCGCCCACACCCCAGCCGACGACGCCGACGCCGTTGATCATCGTGGTGTGCGAATCGGTGCCGACCAGCGTGTCCGGGTAATACAGCCGCCCTTCGGAGGTGTCATGCCCGCGCACTCCGCGGAACAGGTATTCCAGGTTCACCTGATGCACGATGCCGATGCCCGGCGGCACGACCTTGAAGGTGTCGAAGGCCTGCATGCCCCATTTCATGAACTGGTAGCGCTCGCGGTTGCGGTGGAATTCGAGCTCCATGTTCTGGCGCAGCGCCTGCGGGGTGCCGTAGTGGTCGACCTGCACCGAGTGGTCGACGACGAGGTCCACGGGCACGAGCGGCTCGATCAGCTTGGGGTTTCGCCCCGTTTCGGCCGCCACGTTGCGCATCGCTGCGAGGTCGCACAGCAGCGGCACGCCGGTGAAATCCTGCAGGACCACGCGCGCGACGACGAAGGGAATCTCGTCCGTGCGCTCCGCATCCGCACCCCAGTTCGCGAGCTGCCGCACGTGCTCCTCGGTGACCTTCCGGCCGTCGCAGTGGCGCAGCACGGCCTCCAGCACGATGCGCAGCGACACTGGCAGGCGTGACACCTTGCCGGCTCGCGCCGCTTCGAGCGCCGGCAGCGAATGGAAGAGGCCGCGCGCCCCGGAGGCAGTGGAAAAGGTCCTGAGCGTGTCGAAAGCGGCTTGGGGCATGGTCGATCTCCTTCCTTGCGGTTCGTGAGCGAGACGTTCGATGGTGATCCGGGGTATTTCGCGATCCGATGTTCGTGTCCTGTTGGAACGATGCGTTTGCGATGCGTTCCCGTGTCGCGTTACCCGAATCAGGCGACGGACCAGGGCCGCGCGATCGTCGGGATCCCGCCGGCGGGGGTACGCAAGTCCTTGTGGAGGAGTAGAATTCGCGCGCTCACGAGCGATCGTTGTTGCATTGCACCTCAAGTCTTATAAAAGACATATAATCTCGCAGCGTCGTCCGGGTCCGCTGCCCCGACGCCCAGCCAACGTCACGAATAAGGAAGGAATCCGCCGTGCTTGAAGCCTACCGTGCCCACGTCGCCGAGCGTGCCGCCCTCGGCATCCCGCCGCTGCCGCTGTCGAAGCAGCAGACCGAGGATCTGGTTGCCCTGCTGAAGAACCCGCCGAAGGGCGAGGAAGCCTTCCTCGTCGAATTGGTGACCTATCGCGTTCCCGCCGGCGTGGACGACGCAGCCAAGGTCAAGGCCGCCTTCCTGGCGAAGCTCGCGAAGGGCGAGGAAAGCTGTGCGCTGGTGTCGCGCGCCAAGGCCACCGAACTGCTGGGCACGATGCTGGGCGGCTACAACGTCAAGCCGCTGATCGACCTGCTGGCCGACGCCGAAGTCGGCACCGTGGCCGCCGAAGGCCTGAAGAAGACCCTGCTGGTCTTCGATTATTTCCACGACGTCGCCGAACTCGCGAAGGCCGGTAATGCGAACGCCAAGTCCGTTATGCAGAGCTGGGCCGACGCCGAGTGGTTCACCTCGCGTCCGGAAGTGCCCGCCTCGCAGAAGCTGACCGTGTTCAAGGTCACCGGCGAAACCAACACCGACGACCTGTCGCCCGCTCCGGACGCCTGGTCGCGCCCCGACATTCCGCTGCACGCGCTGGCGATGCTGAAGAACCCGCGCCCGGGCATCGAGGCCGACGAGCCGGGCGCCCGCGGCCCCCTCAAGCAGCTCGAAGGGCTGGCGAAGAAGGGCAACCTGATCGCCTACGTCGGCGACGTGGTCGGCACCGGCTCCTCGCGCAAGTCCGCCACCAACTCGGTGCTGTGGTTCACCGGCGAGGACATCCCCTTCGTCCCGAACAAGCGCTTCGGCGGCGTGTGCCTGGGCTCCAAGATCGCCCCGATCTTCTTCAACACGATGGAAGACGCCGGCGCGCTGCCGATCGAACTCGACGTCAACCAGATGGACATGGGCGACGAGATCGAACTGAAGATCGACTCCGCCACCGCCAAGGTCACCGCGCTCAAGAACGGTGCCGTGATCGCCGAATCGCAACTGAAGACCCCGGTCATCCTCGACGAAGTGCGCGCCGGTGGCCGCATCCCGCTGATCGTCGGCCGCGGCCTGACGACCAAGGCGCGTGAGGCGCTGGGTCTGCCCGTATCCACGCTGTTCCGCCTGCCGGCGCAGCCGAACGATCCGGGCAAGGGCTACTCGCTCGCGCAGAAGATGGTCGGTCGCGCCTGCGGCCTGCCCGAAGGCAAGGGCATCCTGCCGGGCACCTACTGCGAACCGAAGATGACCACCGTCGGCTCGCAGGACACCACCGGCCCGATGACCCGCGACGAGCTCAAGGATCTGGCCTGCCTCGGTTTCTCGGCCGACATGGTGATGCAGTCCTTCTGCCACACCGCCGCCTACCCGAAGCTGGTCGACGTGCGCATGCACCGCGAGCTGCCGTCCTTCATCTCGACCCGCGGCGGTGTTGCGCTGCGTCCGGGCGACGGCGTGATCCACTCGTGGCTGAACCGCCTGCTGCTGCCCGACACCGTCGGCACCGGCGGCGACTCGCACACCCGCTTCCCCATCGGCATCTCCTTCCCGGCCGGCTCGGGCCTCGTGGCCTTCGCCGCGGCGACCGGCGTCATGCCGCTCGACATGCCGGAATCGGTGCTGGTGCGCTTCAAGGGCAAGCTGCAGAACGGCGTCACGCTGCGTGACCTGGTCAACGCGATCCCCTACTACGCGATCAAGCAGGGCCTGCTGACCGTCGAGAAGAAGGGCAAGAAGAACGTCTTCTCCGGCCGCGTCCTCGAGATCGAAGGTCTGCCGGACCTGAAGGTCGAACAGGCTTTCGAGCTGTCCGACGCCGCTGCCGAGCGTTCCGCTGCCGCCTGCGCGATCCAGCTGAACAAGGAACCGATCATCGAGTACATGCGCTCGAACATCACGCTCATGAAGTGGATGATCGCCAACGGCTACGACGACAAGCGCACCCTGGGCCGCCGCATCAAGGCCATGGAAGCCTGGATCGCCAAGCCGGAACTGCTGAAGGCCGACGCCGACGCCCAGTACGCCGCCGTGATCGAGATCGATCTGGCCGACGTGAAGGAGCCGATCGTCGCCTGCCCGAACGACCCGGACGACGTGAAGCTGCTGTCCGAAGTCGCCGGCGAGAAGATCGACGAAGTCTTCATCGGCTCGTGCATGACCAACATCGGCCACTTCCGCGCCGCCGGCAAGGTCCTCGAAGGCAAGTCGGACATCCCGACCCGCCTGTGGATCGCCCCGCCGACCAAGATGGACGCGATGATCCTGAACGAGGAAGGCTACTATTCGGTGCTCGGCAAGTCGGGCGCCCGCATGGAGATGCCCGGCTGCTCGCTGTGCATGGGCAACCAGGCGCAGATCCGCAAGGGCTCGACCGCGATGTCGACCTCGACGCGTAACTTCCCGAACCGTCTTGGCATCGACACCCGCGTTTACCTCGGTTCCGCGGAACTCGCGGCCGTGTGCGCGCTGATGGGCAAGATCCCGTCGGTCGGCGAGTACATGGAGCAGGTGCAGGCCGTCAATGCGAAGGCCGCCGAAGTCTATCGCTACATGAACTTCGACCAGATCAAGGAGTTCGCTGAAGTTGCTGAACAAGTTACGGTTTGATGTCCAAGCCGTAAGCGTCAGGTAGTACCCCGGAAACCCGCACCGTTACTGGTGCGGGTTTTTGTTCTTTTGGACCGCTGAACCGCCTGGCCGGTAGCGCCTGAGGGCGCGATTGTCGGCAAGGTCAGGGGCATGCCCAGCCGTCCTTCGCCACCCGGTTCGTTGCGCTGTCTGCACTGTCCGACATCTGGTCGTCACGGTCGGCGAGATCGGCCTTGCCCGCTCATAACCAGTACTCCCATGCCCGCGCAAACAATTCCTGGAGGCGCAGATGGAGCGGGCGGCTGCGCCACTGTTCGAGCGTGATCGCGTCGGACTCCGCAAGATCCTTCTTGAACATCGCGTGAACCTGGCGGCCGAACTCCGCGCCCAGCACCACTGCATTCAGTTCGTGATTGTGCAGGAAGCTGCGCCAGTCGAGGTTGGTCGAGCCGATCGTGGCCCACACGCCGTCGATGAGCGCCGTCTTGGAATGCAGGATCGCGCCGCGCCGTTCATGGATCTTCACCCCCGCGCTCAGCAGTTGATCGTAATAACCGCGTCCGGCATGGAGGACTAGCCAGGAGTCGGTCTGTCCGGGCAGGATCAGTGTCACGTCGACGCCCCGGCGGGCCGCGGCCTTGAGCGCTGCCAGCAACTGGGGGTCGGGCACGAAATAGGCGTTGGTCAGGAGTACGCTGCTCTCGGCACTGCCGATTGCCGAGAGCAGCGTGGCGTAGATCAGGCTGAAGGGTTCGTCGGGAGAACTGCCGATCGCCCGCACTACGTGCGGGCCGGCGTTGTCGAGGCGCGGGAAGTAGTTTCTTTCCTTCAGTGGAGCACCCTTTTGCGCTTCCCACGTCGAGAGGAACAGTTTCTGTAATTCCGCGACCACCGGTCCCTGCACTTGCAGGTGCGTATCGCGCCACCCGACGTTCCCGTCCGGGCCGGGACGCGTACGCTGTTTGCCTGAGCCGCTCGAGTACACGCTGCTGATGTTGATGCCCCCGAGGAATGCGGTGTGTCCGTCGACGATCAGCAGCTTGCGGTGGTCGCGCTGATTCAGTTCCCATTCCTTGCGCGTCACCAGGGGGTTGAGTGGATTGAATTCCAGGACGTGGACGCCGCTGCCGGTCAGGCGCTGAAAGAAGTCGGCCGGCGTGCCGATGGTGCCCGCGCTGTCGCGAATGAGATTGACCTGGACGCCTTGCTGCTGCTTGTCGATCAATGCCTGTGCGAAGCGCTGGCCGATCTCGTCGTCGTCGAGGATGTAGGTTTCCATGTTGATGTGGTTGCGGGCGTCCCGGATGGCCGCGAGCATCGCGCTGTAGGTGGCGGGGCCGTCCTGCAGAAGCCGTACGCGATTGCCCGTGGTCAGGGGGCTGCCGGCGATGGCCTCTTCGAGGGCCAGGTGACGCTCGAAAATGTCGGTTTCGCGTCCGCCACTGGCGAGGCGGTCGAGAACCGCCTTGCTCTGCTCCGCCGAAAGTGGGCCGTGTGCGCCCTGCAATTGCGGCGCTGGGCCGCGCCGCGACATGTCGGGCACGATGGTCGGCAGGTTTCCACAGCCGGCCAGGACGAACAGGCCGAACAGGCCGGCCATCCGGAACTTGCGCCATGCAAGCCGGCGAGGGGTGAGCGGTGCTTGGCGAAGGGTCATGTTTACTCTACTGCAAGGCTTGGCATGCGTCGCTGTGCGCAACATCCGGCGAACCGGTGTGCTGTGGGCGCCACACTCCTTGAAGGCAAGTCTAGGCCGGTTCCATGCCGTGTTCCATGTGCCGTCGAACATGGGGCTAGCCCCGGCTGGTCCCGGCCGCGATTGCCCATCGGCGGCCCCGCCGCTCGCGAACGCGGTCGTGAGCGGCTTCGACACCAGCTTCGCCCTATGTGTGCTTGCGCACAGAGTGAATCGTCGAGCTGTCCTAGTCTCGTCGCTGGCGGCAAAGCGCCGCAGCCATGCGAGCGATCCGGAGGGGATTGCTGCGACCGTCGCCGGGATTGTGCGGCAAGGGGCCACGGTGAAAGGAGACAGAGAGATGAATACCGTCGAGATTGACGTTGCAGTGGTCGGCGCCGGTACGGCAGGACTTGCCGCATTCCATGCAGCAAGGAAAGCGGGTGCGAGTGCCGTGCTCATCGAAGGCGGCGAATACGGTACCACTTGTGCGCGCGTCGGATGCATGCCGAGCAAACTCCTCATTGCCGCCGCCGAGGCTGCCCATGCGGTCGGGCGCGCCTCAGAGTTCGGCGTCCATGTCGATGGCCGCGTCCGCATCGATGGTCATGCGGTGATGGCGCGTGTGCGACGCGAACGCGACCGTTTTGTCGGATTCGTGCTGCGCGACGTGGAGGACATTCCAGAGGCGGAGCGCATCGGCGGGCACGCTTGTTTCGTCGACGACCATACCCTGGAGGTCGATGAACATACGCGGGTCACGTGCAAGAGTATTGTCATCGCAACCGGCTCGCACGCCGTCTGCCCGGATTCGTACAAGTCCCTGGGAGATTGCCTGATCACGAGCGACGAGGTGTTCGACTGGGACGATCTGCCCAAAGCCGTGGCCGTGATCGGTCCCGGGATCGTTGGGCTGGAACTGGGCCAGGCACTGCACCGTTTGGGGGTTCGTGTGGCCGTGCTCGGGCGTGGCGGTCGTGTCGGCCCCATCAGCGATCCCGAGATCAGGGCCTGCGCCTGCGAGACCTTCAACGAAGAATTCACCCTGGCGCCCGATGCGCGCATTGCCGACGTACGCCGTTATGGCGACCGCGTCGCCATTCGACGCGCGGGGAAGGACGGTTCCGAAGTGGTCGAGTATTTCGATTACGTGCTCGCTGCGACCGGCCGCGTGCCCAATGTGGCGGACATCGGTCTCGACCGGACCACGCTCACGCTCGATGACAAGAGCGTGCCGTCGTTTGATCCATCGACCACCCGGACGGTGAGCGTGAATGGGGCAAGCCCGATTTTCATTGCGGGAGATGCGGGCAACTACATCCCGCTCCTGCATGAGGCGGCCGACGAGGGGCGAATTGCCGGTGTCAATGCCGCGCACCTCGCGCGGGGCATGCCGGTGATGCCTGGACTGCGGCGGGCGGGCATCAACGTGGTGTTTACCGATCCCCAGATAGGAGTCGTGGGAGGTGGCCTTCGCGCGATGAAGCCCGGGACTTTCGCGACCGGCGAGGTGAGTTTCGAGGACCAGGGGCGTGCGCGCATCCTGCTCCGGAACAAGGGATTGTTGAAGGTGTACGGTGATCTGGCCACTGCCCGCTTCGTCGGGGCGGAAATGGTGGCCCCTGCTGCCGAGCACCTTGCACATCTGCTGGCGTGGGCCTTGCAGAACGGGATGACGGTCGCGCAGATGCTGGAGATGCCGTTCTATCACCCCGTTATTGAAGAGGGAGTGCGGACCGCACTGCGCGACCTCGACGCCAATCTGCGCACTTGGGTGTGAAAGTGAACACATGGCCGGGGTTCATCCAGTGCCGGGTGGGCGCCCGGAGGCAGCGCAGTCATTTTCGGCCTCTGAAGCCCATCACCAGCGACACGACAAAAAGGACAACAAAGATGAAGAACAGGATCCTGGCGATCTCCACGGCGCCCGCGGCAATGCCGGTAAATCCGAGCAGACCTGCGATCAGTGCGATCACCAGAAAGACTACGGTGTAATGCAGCATTTTTGTGCCTTCCCATTATGTGAAGTCGCATCGGCAGACGTGCGGGGGCAGTATCGAAGGCCGGCCCGACGTGCTGCCGGAACCGCCTTCCAGTTCTTCTGCGGGTCGGGAGTGCGAAGGGCTCTATATCCTGCCCATCAACAACAGGATAAGCAGGATCAGCACCACCACGCCGAGACCGCCGCTGGGGCCGTATCCCCATCCCTGGCTGTGCGGCCAGGTCGGGATTGCTCCAATCAGCATCAGGATCAGAATGATCAGCAGGATTGTTCCGATTGACATTGCATGACTCCCGACAGTGCGGCTGAGCGGCGCAACATTCAGGAGGCACGCTCGAAGCGTGCCGATGTTGCCCTGTCCAGGGCGCCTGCACCGGCCTCGCAACCGTCTTCCCTGTTGCACCTTCGCGACGGCGATCCATTGCCGGACTGCTCGGATACGGTGTCCGATACCGACCGTCATCGCCGGGTGCTTGCCCGCAATGGTACTCACCGAGCTGCATTCGTCTGTACGGCAGCGCACAGAAGGCATGAGTGGATCTGTCGAGCATCCCATGCCGGGTGGTGCCAATGCATATGCATGAGGCCTGAATTGTGGCGCGGGAAAAGTTGACGCGTCTCGGTAGGCACCGACCCGCTGCGGGGCTCAGCGCAGATTGAGAGCGCCAGCACCAAAGAGCCCGATCAGGCCGATGAGAATCAAATAGATCGCGACGATATAGTTCAACAGTCGGGGTGCGACAAGAATCAGAATCCCGGCGATCAGCGCCACCATGGGAGCGAGGCCTAAGTGGATAGTCATATCGGTTCCTTTTCTTGCGTTCATTTTTTCGACACTACGGCGAAAGCGATCACGCACGCGCCGCCGACGATGAGGGACCAGCCGACCGGCGGCGGAATCGAAACCGTATGTGTCCGCTCGGCGGTCGCCGTGATCGGTCCGATCTGGAGAATGTTTTCGGTCGTCGTGTAGCTGTAATGGTCGTAGCCCAGAACGGCTGCACCCATCACAATCAGTGCGACTCCGGTAAAGAGCAGGGCTTTCATCGTGCGTCGATCCTTTGACTTGCGCCCGTTGATGAGAATGTTTCCGTCCGCCGGATAACTATTACGCGGAAAGCGCGCTTGGCTCTGTACGGTTCCGCACAGAGCGCTCGTCCCGATGAGCGCCGGTCGTCCCCATCCCGAAAACGTTGCACAGCAATCGGCCCTGCGTGTGCGCCGTGCAATCGTCGTGCTTGCCGTGGCGCGTAAACTCCGTTTCCGGGCTGCGCGGCCGGCGTTCGCCGAGCCGTTGCAGTCTCAGCGCGTGGGAATGCTTTCGGGGAGTTTCGGGACTTCGGATCCGGTCGAGAGCCGGTTCGCCAACGCTTCGGCACAAAACGAGGCGAGTTGCTCGAGCACGGTCTGCACTGCGCGATTGGCCGCTACGACTCCGCCGTAGGGGGTCTCGCTCGGGGCCGCAACGGTTTCATCGAACTCGTGCGAAGCCACGATCCGGCGCGTCCTGTTATCCACGAGCATGGCGCGCAGCGTGAAACGGACTCGACTCGGCCGGCCGGAGAAATCGTGATGCAAGCGGGTGATCTCGGTATCGAGGCGCAACTCACCCGTTGCCGCGCTCGGCGCCAGCACGACCGCGCGGAATGCTCCGCTAAGCTCGACCGCGGCGACGATGAGCGGCGCCAACATGCGCGCCGGCGTGTCGACCCATTCACTGTGCGCGAAGTATTCCAGTTTGTGGGCTTCGCGCACGTAGATGATGCGCTGGCTGTCATAACCGGATACCGCGTGCGGCGGGTTGATGATCAACGTGGGCGAGTCGATCGATGCGCCCGTCGGAGAATGCGTTGACGGCCCGGTCTTTGTCCGTGCGTCGTCCAGCGAATAGAAGCCCGGCGGCGGGGCCGCCGTCTGGCGCAGTGCGCTGCAGCCTGCACCGAACACCAGCAACAAGCCGGCGGCGGACAGCAGGGCAACCCGTGCGAGGGATGGATTCATCATCGCCGTTGTTCCGTCAGTGGTCCGGTTGCCGACTCTCCCGGTCCTTCCGGCACCGGCTTGCGCCCGAACAGGAGCGCTGCGGGGTTGCGTTCGGTCTGTTCGCTGAGGCGCCGCAGCGAGGTGGCCAGCACACTCAGTTCGCCGAGCAGGCGTTCCAGTTCGGGCAGCGTCCCTTCCGAGAAGCGCTTCACATCGGCGCTGACCGCGTCGACGGTCTTGCCGGCGCTGGCACTCGTACGGGAGACCTCGTTGCCCATCTTCTCGATCGCCGCAGCGCTGCGCCCGATTCGGTCGATCACCGGGCCGGCCTGCGCGGCGGCACGCGAGGTGTTCTCGAACGTACTGGCGGCCTGGGTGATGCCCGCATCGAGTGCATCCTTGCGCGCGGCGATCGTGCGCGCGACGGTGGCGATATCGGTCAGCGCACTGTTGAACGCCGCCCGATTTTCTTCACTGAGAATGGCGTTGATGCTGGCCGAGGTGCTGTCCAGTTTTGCCAGTACGCTCGTGAGCACGTTTTCCAGTCGTGCGGCGAGCGAGGGCTTGGTCCGGATCACCGGATAGGGGCTGCCTGCGGTGGCGCGCAGCAAAGGCGCATCCTGTGTGCCGCCGCCGAGTTCCACGTAGGCGATACCGGTCAGACCCTGCGTCTTGAGGACGGCGACCGTGTCCTCCTTGATCGGTGTGCCGCGCTCGATGGCGAAGAGCAGGTTCACCCGTTCCGGGTTGGCCGGGTCGAGTCGGATCTGCCTTACCTTGCCGACATCGACGCCGTTGTATTTGACCGGCGCATTCAAATTCAGGCCGGCAACCGATTCGTCCTCGATCGCCAGATAGAGATCGTATTTCTTCTGGAACGCACCGCCCGAAGCGAGCCACAGTGCTCCAGCGATAAGGACGGCACCCAGAACGAGGACGAAGGCGCCGACAACCGCATAATTTACTTTGTTTTCCATGACGATTTTCCGATTTCCCTGCCGCTGTGCGCGTCGTGCGGCAGTCGACCCTGTTCCTGGGCCGCTCTCCCGCGCGGGCCGTCGAAAAATTTGCGGATCGCGGGGTTGTCCATTTGCGCGAGCTCGGGCATCGAACCAATGCCTTGCACCTTGCCGTCGGCGAGGACAGCGACGCGGTCGGCGAGTTGCCATAGCAGGTCGAGGTCGTGCGTGATCATCACGATGGTCAGGCCGAACAGGTCGCGCAGCCGGCGTACGAGCTGGTCGACTTCCCCGGCGCTCTCGGGGTCGAGTCCTGCAGTCGGTTCGTCGAGGAAAACCAGCTCCGGGTCGAGCGCCAGCGCGCGTGCGAGCGAGGCCCGCTTCATCATGCCGCCGCTGAGTTCGGACGGATACTGCACCCCGACCTGAGGTTCGAGCCCGGCCGTGGCAAGCTTCGAGGCCGCGATTTCATCGATCAGCGCGTCGTCCAGCCCGGTGTGCTCGCGCAGCGGCAAACCGATGTTCTCCCGTACCGTCAGCGATCCGAACAATCCGCCATGCTGGAACATGACCCCCCAACGGCGGCGCAGCGCGAGGGTTTCGTCGTCGGCGTCGCCATGGCCGAGCGTCTGCAGATCGACGCCGAGGATGCGGATGGAGCCTGCATCCGGCCGATGCAGTAGGATCATTTCACGCAACAGCGTCGATTTGCCGGAGCCGCTGCCGCCGATCAAAGCGAATATCTCACCGCGGTACACTTCCAGGTCGATTCCGGAATGCACGAGGTGGTCGCCGAAGCTCGTAGACAGCTTGCTGATCTCGATGACTGCTTCGTTGGAAGGCGTCGGGCCGGGCATGTCAGAGGTCCAGCGCACTGAAGGCGACCGAGAACAGGGCATCGGCAACGATCACGAGGAAGATCGACTGCACCACGGCACGCGTGGTCTGGCGGCCGACGCTGTCGGCGCCGCCACGGGTGCGAAAGCCCTGGAAGCAACCGACCACGGCGATGATGGCGGCGAACACCGGCGCCTTGCCGACGCCGAGCAGGTAGGCCGTGACGCTGATCGCTTTGACGAAACGGTCGAGAAAATCGCCGAAGCCCACGCCCAGTTGCGTGCGCGCCATGATCATGCCGCCGAACACGCCGAGTGCGTCGGCGAACACGGTCAGCAGAGGCAGCACGATCAGCAGCGCGAGAAGCTTGGGCAGCACCAGCAGATCCAGCGGTGCAATGCCGAGCGTGCGCATGGCGTCGATCTCCTCGGTGACCGACATCGTGCCGATCTGGGCCGCGTAAGCCGAACCCGAACGCCCGGCGACGATGATGGCGGTGATCAGGGGGGCGAATTCGCGCAGGATGGAGAGGCCGACGAGGTCGGCCACGAAGATGTTGGCGCCGTACTGCCTGAGCTGGCCGGCGCCCTGATAGGCGACGACGACGCCGAGGAGGAAGGACAGCATCCCGACGATGGGCAAGGCGTCGAAGCCGGCGCTGCGAATGTTGTACAGAATCGGCCGCCACCGGAGTCGCGTCGGTTGTGCGATGCATCCCCCAAGCGCGAGCGCGCATTCCCCGACGAAGCTGAGCAGCGCGAAGCCCTGCTGTAGGGGGGCTTCGAAGTGCCGGCCCAAACGTTCGAGCGGCGTTGTGGATGCGATCGCAGGCACCGCCAAGGTGCGCTCCTGATCCGCCATCTGTTGCCGGATCGCTTCGAGCAATCGGCCGAATTCGGGGCGCAAGGCGCGCAATCGCACGCCCTTGGCGTCGTCTTCCAGCCGGTGCAGGAATTTCTGCAGGACCCAGGCGCCTGCGGTATCCAGAGCCTCGATGCGTGCGCCGTCGACGACCAATTCCTGGCCGGCGGGTGTGGTCAGCGCGTCGAGCTGCGGCGTGACGGCGCCGATCCCCTGCGCGGTCCAGGCGCCCGAAAGCACATACTCCTGCGGCGATGATTGGGTGATGGCGGCGGGTGCCGCCGGTGTGCGGCCCATGGCGGAACTCGAGACTGGATGTGTTCGAGCATAGAGGAAACGATTTTCCGTGTTTGTTCGCCAACGCACATATGCCGTGCGGCGAGGGGAACGCCATCGGTTACTCACTGCACATGCTGTGGTGTTGGTCGCAGTGAGGCCGCAGGGCCATCGACGGCGTTGCGCCCGAAATTGCGGACCTCGTCGGACCGGTGAGCAGGCTTGGTGCGCTAACGAACAGACCGTCTGTGCAGTGCGTCGTATGGTCTTCTCATCTTCCCCGAACAGCGACGTTGACGTCGACGCGGTTTAGTCCGTGCCTGAAGGCGCGTTCCCGCGGAAGGACTCCTCATGAATACGCCATCTCTTCGTCTCCGCATACTCGTACTGCTGGCCGGCATCGCAATCTTGCTCTTCAGCGGCTGGGCTGGTGCGGACCCGCCGTCGCGCATCGCGCGGCTTGCATACATCGCCGGCGCGGTGAGCTTGTCCCCCGCGGGCGACAACGACTGGTTCGAGGCCTCGGTCAATCGGCCCCTGACCACCGGGGACCGCCTGTGGGTCGACGCCGGTGCGCGAGCCGAGTTGCAGACCGGCGGAGCCCTGGTCCGCATGAAGGCCGGTACCGGCGCCTCCATTCTGAATCTCGACGACCGCACGACTCAGCTGCAGCTGACGCAAGGCACATTGAACGTGCGCGTGCGTCGTCTCGCGCCCGGCGAGATCTTCGAGGTGGATACGCCGAATCTTGCCTTTACCCTGCGGAAACCCGGTGCGTACCGAATCGAGGTGGATGCCGACAACGATGCGACGACGATCTTCGTGCGCCAGGGCCAGGGCGAGGTGTACGGTGAGGACGCGGCCTACGTCATCGATCCGCGACAACCGTATCGCTTTACCGGCACCGGCCTGCGCGAATACGAGTATGTCGACGTGCCGCGCCCGGACGACTTCGATCGCTGGGCGAGCAGTCGCGATCGCCGCTACGATGACTCGCGCTCCGTCCGCTACGTGTCGGAGGACGTGGTCGGCTATCAGGAACTCGATGAGTACGGCGACTGGCGCGACGACCCGACCTACGGCAGCGTCTGGTACCCGACCCGCGTGGCCGTTGGCTGGGTCCCCTATCGCGACGGTCATTGGGCATGGATCGACCCCTGGGGCTGGACCTGGGTGGATGACGCCCCCTGGGGCTTTGCCGTATCCCATTACGGCCGCTGGGCGTATCTCGGTGGAACGTGGGCGTGGGTCCCAGGTCCCGTGCGCAGCCGGGCGTACTACGCCCCGGCACTGGTGGTGTTCGTGGGCGGTGGCAACTTCCAGCTTACGATCTCGAGCGGCCCCGTCGGCGGTGTCGCATGGTTCCCGCTGGCGCCACGCGAAGTGTATCGACCGGTCTACCAGGTCAGCCGCAACTATTTCGAGAACATCAACCGCAGCAACACCGTCATCAACACCACGGTGATCAACAACTATTACAACAATACGAACGTGACCACCGTGGTCCACGCCAATCGGACCGTCGAGGGTGCCGTCGTCGCCGTACCGACGACGGCGTTCGTGCAATCGCAGCCGGTATCGAGGAGTGCGGTGCGGGTATCCCGCGAAGTGGTCGGAAGTGCACCGCTTGCACTGGCCGCGCCCATCGCCCCGACCGAAAAGAGCATCCGCGGCGCAGCCAGCCAGGGCGGGAAACCGCCGCCGCGCGCGTTCGAACGCGGCGTCGTCGCGCGCACCGCGCCTCCGCCTGCACCGATCGGATTCGCGGCACAACAGCAGCAACTGAATGCCCGGCAGGGCAAACCGCTCGACGAGGCCGAGCGCATGGAGCTCAAACGCGCAGCGACCGTGCCGGCACCCGCCGTCAAGGTGGTCGCGCCGAAGCAGGAAGCGCCGCCGACGGTGCAACCGCCGCAGGCGGGATTCGGAGCCAAGGCCGGCGATGCACGCGGACAGTCCGAACAGCGGGGGAGGGGCGAGGAGCGCGGACAGCCCGCGGCACCGCAGCAGGAACCGTCCGGGCGTGCAGCGCAGCCTCCGCTTGCGCCGCAGCAGGCGACGCCAGCCGCACCGGAAGCGCAACCGCGCGATATACGGGGCAGACCGGAAAGGCGCGGCGACGATGGGCAGCGGGGAAGGGTGGACGAGCGTGGAAACGATGAACAGCGCGGACGAACCGCTGCCCCACGCCCCGTCGAGCCCGAACCCGCTGCGCCGCGTGTGACACCCGCCGTGCCGCCAAACCCCGCGACGCGAACGAGGCCGGTCGAGCCCGCTGTCCCGGCGACGCCCACCGAGCCGGCCGCACAAGTGCCCGAACCACGACGAAAGTCCGAGCAGCGCGAGGAGCGGGAGCCGCGTCGAGAGCGACCGCAGCGCGAACCGGCAATAGCGCCGTCTCCGGCCCGAGGTGCGCCACAGCCCGAGGTCGCACCGCAACGTGCGACCCCGCAGACCCCGGACGTGCAGTCGCGCGAGCCGCGCGACGAGGAACCCAAGCCTGCTCAGGGCAGGGGACGCAACAAGAACAAGGACAGTGAAGAGCAGCAGGAAGACAACCGCCGTTGAACACCGAGGGCAGGGACGCGCGGCGCAAACGGCGCGCGGACGTTCTGCGCCGTGTCCTTGGGTGTGTGTTCGCTGCCGCACATATCGGAAGCCAGGGCCTATACTGAGGACGGTTATTCGACGAGTGGAGGACCGGGTATGTCCGACTCTCAAGATCCACGCCAGAATCGCCTTCTCGCAGCCCTCCCGGACGACGAATACACGCGCCTCGTTCCGCAGCTGGAACTGGTTTCGCTGTCGCTCGGAGACGTGCTTTACGAGCCCGGGATCCAGATGCATCACGTCTATTTCCCGACCGACTCGATCGTGTCCCTGATGTGTGTCATGGAGAATGGCGCCGCGGCGGAGATCGCCGTGGTCGGTAACGAAGGGATCATCGGCGTCTCATTGTTCATGGGCGGCGAAACCACGCCCAGCCGGGCTGTCGTGCAAAGTGCGGGGTACGCCTACCGGTTGGCGGGCGATCGCCTGAAGGAAGAATTCGATCGTGTCGGGGGGCGACGCTCCGGTGCAGTGCATGACCTGTTGCTGCGCTACACGCAGGCGCTGTTGACGCAAATGGCGCAGACGGCGGTGTGCAACCGCCATCACACGCTGGATCAGCAACTCTGCCGCTGGCTGTTGTTGAGCCTGGATCGCCTGCCGGTGCAGGAGCTGCTGATGACCCAGGAACTGATTGCCAACATGCTCGGCGTGCGCCGCGAAGGCGTCACGGAGGCGGCCGGCAACTTGCAGAAGGCCGGACTGATCGAGTACAGGCGTGGTCATATCACCGTACTCGACCGCGTGGGACTGGAGGCGCGTTCCTGTGAATGCTACGCCGTGGTCAGGGACGAGTTTCGGCGCCTGCTGCCGGAGGGCGGCGAGCCGCAGCCGGACTGACCGGGGCGCGCGATGCAGGGTTTGCACGCCCGGCGGCACGGGCGTCTTGTGTGCGTTACCGTCCAGACAATCGCCGGATTTTCCCCCAAGCTGCCACTGGCTCATCGAATAACGTGGGTTTTCAGCCGGTTGGCGCCGGGAAACCGACCCGGTCGTCACTTCTCCGAGCATCGCCCGCGCCGCCCCCAACGTCTGGAGAGTGTCGGTGGTATCCCCTGGGGCATTCCTTACGACCAATCGTCTTCTCGCGGAGTTGCCGCCGGACGAAGCCAGAGGATTTCTGGGCATGTGCGAGCTGGTCGAACTCGAATTTGCCGAGATCCTGGCCGAATCCGGCAAACGCATTCGCCATGTTTACTTTCCGACGGAGGGTTTCATCGCCCTGACCACCAATCCGATCGACCGCCGCGCGAGCCTCGAAGTGAGTCTGGTCGGCAACGAGGGGATGCTCGGCAGTTGGCTTGTGCTGGGGGTGGACGTGGCGCTGCTGCATGCCCAGGTGCAGCACAGCGGTCAGGCACTGCGCATGGACGCCGCTTCCTTCTGCAGCATGCTTGAACGATGTCCGGCTCTGCGCCGGGGGCTCAAGCGCTATCTATATGTGCTGATGGGGCAGCTGGCGCAAAATGCTGTCTGCACCCGCTTCCATGTCGTCGAAGCGCGTCTGGCCCGCTGGCTGCTCATGGCGCAGGACCGGGTGCACGCCGACAGTTTTCACGTCACGCATGAATTCCTTGCCTACATGCTCGGTGTGCGCCGCGTCGGCGTGACAAAGGCGGCCACCGCCTTGCAACATCGGAAACTGATCAGCTATAGCCGCGGGAACGTGACAATCGTCGACCGCAAGGGGCTGGAAACTGCCTCCTGCGGGTGCTATGCCGCCGACAAGGCGGCCTACGCGAGAATCATCAACCCGGGCTGAATGGAGCGCGATCCCCACGGCCGCGGGGCATTGATGGCGACTCAGTCGTAAGGGGTTGCGGGACTCTCGTCGGCCGGCACTACATGGGTGACGAGATCGCCGTCCTGCCAGCGATGCAGCAGAAATCCACCGTAAAGGAGGGTGCCGGGAGCGACCACGTGCGGGTCGGACAGCTGGGCAATCAACATGTGGGACACCTCGTCGGGACTTCACTGAAGCCTAGACGAGAACCCGCGTTGCAGCGGAGGCGTCGTTCAGTTCGCCTGCGGCAGGTGCAGATCGCCTTCCGGAACCATGCGGCGTGCGCCGTTGAAGCGCTTGGCCCAGTAGCTCTGGCTCATCTCGTCGATGCGCACTTCGCCGCCGCTGGCCGGGGCGTGCAGGAAGCGGCCGTCGCCGACGTAGATGCCCACGTGCGAGAAGGCCTTGCGCATCGTATTGAAGAACACGAGGTCGCCCGGCTTGAGATCCTGCTTGCCGACCTTGTCGCCGACCTTGGCCATGTCGCGTGCCGTGCGGGGCAGGTCGAGCCCCAGGGCGTTGCGGAACACGTTCTGGACTAGCCCGCTGCAGTCGAGGCCGGTCTCGGGCGAGTTGCCGCCGAAACGATAGCGGATCCCGAGGTAGTCCATGCCCTGGTTGATGAGCTCCTGTGCCGCAGTGCCGTAGCGACCGAAGGACGAGGCCGCCTCGGCGGTCTGGTCGGCCGGAGCCGGTGTGTCTACGGCGCCCGCAGGCGGGGCGAACAGCAGGGCTGCCGTGGCGAGAAGTGCGATGAGACGGGTCGTCAGGCGGTGATGCATGGGTCGTGCGGGGGAAATCCGATTCATCCGTGGCGCCTCAATTGCCGGCGGCTGTGTTCGAGATCCGCCAGGCTGCGTGGGGTGTTGAGACCGAGCGCGCGTGCGCGCGCCTGTGCGGCCAGCATCAGCTGTGCGATTGCCCAGGCGTCGCCCAGCGCGTGGTGGCGCTGGAATGTCTCGATGCCGAAGGCTTTCATCCAGTCGGCAAGGCGGGCCGGTCCGTCGATGTGTTCGTCGTAGAGGGCAGGCAGGAGCCAGTGCAGGTCCAGCCAGGTCCAGTCGGGTGTAAGGCCGAGCCGTTCGTCGAGCGCGCGTTCGAGCAGGCTGCGGTTGAACGACGCATTGAAGACCACGACCGGGCCTTTGCCGGCGAAAGTGAGCAGGTTCGTCAGCGCCGTCGCCGCATCGGGCTCCAGCGGCGCGTAGTAGCTGTCCTGCGGCGACAGGTGCTCACGGTCGATGGCGATCGCCGCGACCGCGAGCAGGCGGTCCTTGTCGAGATCGAGCCCGGTTGCCTCGGTGTTGACGACAACGTAGCGCGTCTCGAAATGCGTGCTGCCCAGCTCGGGGGCGGCAAGCGCCTCCCAACTCGCGATCGCGTCGCGCAGCGCGGCGTCGAGCGAGGCCGTGTCCGTGCGGTTGCCAAGCAGGCGGGTGAGCCATTTCATAGCTGGTAGTCGAGCTTCAGCCGCAGCTGCAGCTTGCGGGCCTGCCGGAACGCTTCCTTGAGGATGCGCCGATCGAGTTCGTTGAGCGTGTCGGGGTCGATGCGGTTGTCGCCCGGTGCGTCGTGTTCGGTGTCGAGGTGCTGCGAGCGCAAGCGCAGCAGCTGGATGAAGTGGAAGCCGTCGATCAGGGCGGCGATCTCCTCGGCCGGCATGCCCATCCGCGTGCCCGCCTGGCGCAGGCGCTGCACGGTGCTGCTCGATGCGACGTCGGCGCGCAAGGCGAGGATGCGGGCGACGTCGACGAACAGGCGCGCCCCCGACTTCTTCAGGTCAATCGTGCCGTCGTCCTCGACGACGAAGTCGCGGATGCGTCCGAGCGGCGGCGCGACCTGCAGCGCGTTCGACGCCATCAGGCGCAGGAAATTGGAGTAGGCCTTGGCCGTGCGATTCAGCCACGCCCGCAGCTGGTCGCCCAGGCGCTCGTTGCCGCACAGCACGCGGTAGTCGAAGAAGATCGTCGCGTTGAGCAGGGCCTGCGGGTCGGGCTCGCGGATCCAGTCGCCGAAGCGTCCCTTCCACTCATCGAGCGTGAGGCACAGCTCGGGATTGCTCGCCATGATGTTGCCCTTGCACAGCGGAAAGCCGCAGGCGGCGAGGTCTTCGTTCACCTTTTTGGCGCAGGCCAGCAGGCGGCTCTTCAGGGCGGATGGGTCTGCACCTTCCGGGCAGACGTAGATGATGCCGTTATCCTGGTCGGAGGACAGCGTCTGCTCGTGGCGGCCTTCCGAGCCGAAGGCCAGCCATGCGTAGTCGATGCCGTACAGGTCGTGCTTCGCGCGCGCGAGATCGATGATGCGGCAGGTCAGGGCGTCGTTGAGCGCCGAGATGAACTGCGTCAGCTGTTCCGCTCCGATACCCTGGGCGATGAGATTGAGCGCCAGCTGACGGATGTCGCGGCTTGCACGTTGCAGGGCTTCCAGGTCGTCCGCGCCCTCGATGCTGGAGCGGATCTGGCGCAAGCCGATGCGCTGCAGCGCGAACAGGTCGCGCTCGGACACCACGCCCTTCAGACGGCCCTCCGAATCGACCACCAGCAGATGGCGCACGCCGTGCGTCGCCATTTCGAGGGCGGCGTCGTAGGCCGAGTCGGAGGCCGACATCACGTGTGGCGTTGCGGTCATGACGTCGCCGATCGGACGCTGCAGGTCGATGCCCGGCAGCACGACGCGGGGCAGCAGGTCGCTCTGAGTGAGGATCCCGAGCGGCTTCCGGTCGGCGTCGGTGATCACCATGCAGCCGATGCGCATCTCGGACATCTTCTCGAGCGCGGCGCGGATCGAGCTGTCGGGCGTGACGAAGATCGGCGCTTTCTTCACCAACTGTCCGAGCGGCGTCGTCATCGTCTGCTGCTCCGCTGCGCGCTGCGCGAAGGTGCTTTGCAGCTGCTGGCGCGACTGGTTGAGCAGGCTGGCGATGTACTGCGTGCAGAAGACCTGGAAGACGGGGCTCATCTGCATGAGCCTGAGGAAGTCTTCCGCCGGCAGCTGGAATACGAAGCTGTCTTCCACGGCCACGTAGGCGTTGGTCGAGGGCCGCTGCGCCGCGATCGCGCCGATGGGGAAGCATTCGCCCGGCCCGAGTGTCATCGCGGCGTAGTCGGTGACGCTCGCGGGGCCGAGCTGGCGGGCCTGCACCTTGCCGCGCTGGACGATGTGGAAGTGCGTCGGCTGCCCCATCTCCGGCGTCAGGATCTCGCTGCCGCGCGCGTGGAATGCCAGGGTCGCGCGTTCGGCCAGGAATGCGAGCGCCTCCGGCTCCATCCGGTTGAACGGCGAGAAGCGCGTGAGGAAGTCCGAACTGGCTCCGACCAGCATTTCCGAGGCGGCAGCGGGCATGGGGGCTTTCGCAGGCAAAAAACCTGCGCATTATAGGGCGCATCCCGGCAAGCCGGGATGATCCAGGGCAAATTCCCGTTACGTCTCAGGGGGATTTCCGGGGCAGGGCGGGCGCCGCTGCCCCGGCGGGCGTCAGAGTACTTCGGCGGCGTGGTCGGCCAGGCGCGAGCGCTCGCCGCGTTGCAGCGTGATGTGGCCGGAGTGCGGCCAGTCCTTGAAGCGGTCGACGACGAAGGTCAGGCCCGAGCTGCCTTCGGTGAGGTAGGGCGTGTCGATCTGCGCGATGTTCCCGAGGCACACGACCTTGGTGCCGGGGCCGGCGCGCGTGATCAGCGTTTTCATCTGTTTGGGCGTCAGGTTCTGCGCCTCGTCGATGATCAGGAACTTGTTGATGAAGGTGCGTCCGCGCATGAAGTTCAGGCTCTTGATCTTGATGCGCGAGCGGATCAGGTCGCGCGTCGCCGCGCGGCCCCAGTCGCCGCCTTCGCCCGCCGTGCCGTTGAGCACGTCGAGGTTGTCCTCGAGCGCGCCCATCCACGGCGCCATCTTCTCTTCCTCGGTGCCCGGCAGGAAGCCGATGTCCTCGCCGACCGGCACGGTCACCCGGGTCATGATGATCTCCGAGTAACGCTTGGCTTCGAGTACCTGCGTCAGGGCTGCGGCGAGCGTGAGCAGCGTCTTGCCGGTACCGGCCTGGCCGAGCAGCGTGACGAAGTCGATCTCCGGATTCATCAGCAGGTTGAGGGCGAAGTTCTGTTCGCGGTTGCGCGCCGTGATGCCCCACACGTTGTTCTTGTTGTGGGCGTAATCGATCAGCGTCTCGATCAGGACGGTGCGCCCGTCCCGTGCCTTCACCCAGGCCTGCAGCGGCGATTCGCCGTCCTGGAAGACGAACTCATTGACCATCATGCTGGTCACGAGCGGACCCTTGATGCGGTAGTAGGTCCTTCCTTCCTCTTTCCAGGATTCCATCCCCTTGCCGTGGGTGTCCCAGAAATCGGTCGGTAGTTCGCTCCAGCCGGTATAGAGGAGATCGGTATCCTCCAGCACCTTGTCGTTGAAGTAGTCCTGCGCGTCGAGGCCCAGCGCGCGGGCCTTGATGCGCATGTTGATGTCCTTGGATACCAGGATCACCGAGCGCTTGGGGAAGCGCTCGGCCAGATGCATCACGACGGCGAGGATCTGGTTGTCGCCCTTCGCGGTCGGCAGGGCCGCCGGCAGGGCCATGTTGATCGCTTCGGTCTGCAGGAAGAGCTTGCCCGTCGCCAGTTCCCGCGACGGGGTCTTGAGGTCGATGCCGTCGGCGATGTCGGCTGCGCACGAACTCACGATCTCGTCCATCGTGCGGCTCGCCTGCCGCGCATTGCGGGCGACTTCGGACATGCCCTTCTTGTTGTTGTCCAGCTCCTCCAGCGTCATGATCGGCACGAACACATCGTGCTCCTCGAAGCGGAACAGGCTGGTCGGGTCGTGCATCAGCACGTTGGTGTCGAGGACGAAGAGCTTGGTGTTCCGGCTGCTGGGCGCGCGTTTGGTCATGGAGTGGGTGATGCTCGTGGCGTCGGGTTGAACGGGGTTACAGGCTCTTCACGAAATCCAGCACTTCCTGCGCGTGGCCGGCCACCTTCACGCCGCGCCATTCGCGCCGGATGGCACCTTCGGCATCGATGACGAAGGTACTGCGCTCGATGCCGCGTACCTGTTTCCCATACATGTTTTTCATCTTGATGACGCCGAAGGCGTTGCACGCCGTCTCTTCGGTGTCGGAGAGCAGCTCGAAGGGCAGGCCGAGCTTGGCCTTGAAGTTCTCGTGCGACTTCATGCTGTCGCGCGAAATGCCATACACCTCGCAGCCGGCGGCCTGGAATTCCGCATGGCGGTCGCGGAAGTCGGCGGTCTCGTTCGTGCAGCCGGGGGTGCTGTCCTTCGGATAGAAGTACAGGACGAGCTTGCGCCCGCGCAGTGCCGAGACGGTGACACTCGCGCCGCCGGTCGCGGGGAGGGTGAAGTCGGCCGCGGAAGCCGGGTTTGTCGTGTTCATGGGGCTCTCCGTTGTCGGTTGTCGCAGTCAGCGTAGCGGACGAGCCGGGTGAATGACAACGGCTGCGTGATGCGGATGGCGCTGCCGGCGGTGTTCCGGCTGCGCCCCTGTCCTCAGACGGGGTCGAAGAGCAGCGCCGCCACGACCGAGCGTCCCTCGGTGACAAGGATGTTGTAGGTGCGGCAGGCTGCGGGCAAGTCCATGATCTCGAAGCCGATGCGCGCCTCGATCAGTGGGCGCAGCACCTGCGGCGTCGGGAAGCGCTGGCGGCTGCCGGTGCCGATGAGCACCACTTCGGGCCTCAGTTCGCATACCGCGGCGAAATCGTCGGCGCTCAGGCCCGCGAAGCCGCCCGGCGCCCAATCGGCGACGATGCGGCCGGCAGTGACCAGCGTGTTGCCGTCGTGCCGCTCCTTGTTGATCATCAGATGGTCCGTGCCGTAGCCGGTTACGACGTTGAGATCGGCGTTCTGTTCGAGATTCAGCTTCATGGGTTTCGCTCGGTCGGCAAAATTGCCGGGGGATACAGGCTTGGATAAGATACATTCTTTTGGTTTTCCGGCCCACCGGCAGCTGCATGCCCGTGCGGCCCGGGGCCAACGGCGCGCCGGGAGTCCGGCGCAGAGTGGAACATGCGAAAGAAAGGACGGAGTGCGATGAGCGTCGAGCCGAAACTGCGGGTTGCTGTCCCGCCCGAACAAACGAAGGGGCAGCCCGAAGCCCCGCGGCTCCCGCAGGTCCGCAAGTCTGCCAAGCTCGCCAATGTCTGCTACGACATCCGCGGCCCGGTCCTCACGCGTGCCAAGCAGATGGAAGACGAGGGGCACAAGATCATCAAGCTGAACATCGGCAACCTCGCCTCGTTCGGCTTCGATGCCCCCGAAGAGATCCAGATGGACATGATCCGCAACCTGCCGAATTCAGCCGGCTATTCGGATTCCAAGGGTATCTTCGCGGCGCGCAAGGCCGTCATGCACTACACCCAGCAGAAGCAGATCAAGGGTGTGACGATCGAAGACATCTACATCGGCAACGGCGTGTCCGAGCTGATCGTGATGGCGATGAATGCGCTGCTCAATGTCGGCGACGAAGTGCTCGTCCCCGCGCCGGACTACCCGCTGTGGACCGCGGCCGTGAGCCTGTCCGGCGGCCGTCCCGTGCATTACCTGTGCGACGAGGCAAACGGCTGGCTGCCCGACCTCGCGGACATGCGCGCGCGGATCACCCCGAACACGCGCGCCATCGTCGTCATCAACCCGAACAACCCGACGGGCGCCGTGTACCCCGACGAGATCCTGAGCGGCATCATCGACCTCGCGCGCGAATTCGGCCTGATCGTGTACGCCGACGAGGTCTACGACAAGGTCCTCTACGACGGCGTCACCCACACGTCGATGGCAGCCCTGTCCGAGGACGTGCTGACCCTCATCTTCAACGGCCTGTCGAAAAACTACCGCTCCTGCGGTTACCGCGCCGGCTGGATGGTCGTGTGCGGCGACAAGCGCCACGCGCAGGACTACATCGAAGGCCTCAACATGCTCGCCTCGATGCGCCTGTGCGCGAACGTGCCGGGGCAGTATGCGATCCAGACTGCGCTGGGCGGCTACCAGAGCATCGACGATCTCGTCTCCGAGGGCGGGCGCATGCGCCGCCAGCGTGACCTCGCCTACGAGCTGATCTCCGCGATCCCCGGCGTCAGCTGCGTCAAGCCGAAGGCGACGCTGTACATGTTCCCGAAGCTCGATCCCAAGATGTATCCGATCGAGGACGACCAGGCCTTCATCACCGAGCTGCTCGAGCAGGAGCGCGTGCTGCTGGTGCAGGGTACGGGCTTCAACTGGCCGCACCCGGATCACTTCCGCCTCGTGTTCCTGCCGCACGAAGACGACCTGCGCGACGCCATCGGGCGCGTCGCGCGCTTCCTCGAAAGCTATCGCAAGCGGCACGGCACCTGAAGCACCCCGTTTCACCCATCTGAATACAAAACTCAACGAGTTCTTATGAAAGCGATCAATGTTGGCCTGCTGGGCATCGGTACCGTCGGTGGCGGTACCTTCACCGTTCTGAAACGCAACGAGGAGGAAATCACCCGTCGCGCCGGTCGCCCGATCCGCATTACCGCAGTGGCCGACAAGAACCTGGAGCTCGCGCGCAAGATCGCCGGCAGCGGCCCGCGCCTGACCGACGACGCCTTCTCCGTCGTCACCGATCCCGAGATCGACATCGTCGTCGAACTGATCGGCGGCTACGGCGTCGCGAAGGAGCTGGTGCTCAAGGCGATCGAGAACGGCAAACACGTCGTCACCGCCAACAAGGCCCTGCTCGCCGTGCATGGCAACGAGATCTTCGCCGCCGCCCAGCGCAAGGGCGTCATGGTGGCCTTCGAGGCCGCCGTCGCGGGGGGCATCCCCATCATCAAGGCGCTGCGCGAAGGCCTGTCGGCCAACCGCATCCAGTGGCTCGCGGGCATCATCAACGGCACGACCAACTTCATCCTGTCGGAGATGCGCGACAAGGGGCTGCCCTTTGCCGAAGTCCTCAAGGAAGCGCAGGCACTCGGTTACGCCGAAGCCGATCCGACCTTCGACATCGAAGGCATCGACGCCGCGCACAAGGCCACGATCATGAGCGCGATCGCGTTCGGCGTGCCCATGCAGTTCTCCGCCGCCCACGTCGAGGGCATCACTGCGCTCGACAGCGTCGATATAACCTATGCCGAACAGCTCGGCTACCGCATCAAGCTGCTGGGCATCTCGCGCATGCGCCCGGAGGGCATCGAACTGCGCGTGCATCCGACCCTGATCCCCGCCAAGCGCCTGATCGCCAACGTCGAGGGGGCGATGAATGCCGTCGTCGTGTACGGCGATGCCGTCGGTGCGACCCTCTATTACGGCAAGGGCGCCGGCGCCGAGCCGACCGCCAGCGCGGTGATCGCCGACCTCGTCGACGTGACCCGCCTGCACACCGCCGACCCCGAGCACCGCGTGCCGCACCTCGCGTTCCAGCCCGACCAGGTGCGCGATCTGAAGGTGCTGGCGATCGACGAAGTCATCACCTCCTACTACCTGCGCATGCGCGTCGAGGACAGGCCGGGCGTGCTCGCGGACATCACCCGCATCCTCGCCGACAGTGGCATCTCGATCGAGGCGATGATCCAGAAGGAAGCCCCCGAGGGCGCCTCCCAGACCGACATCATCATGCTGACGCACGAAACGGTCGAGAAGAACGCCAACGCTGCGATCGCGAAGATCGAAGCCCTTCCCGTCGTGCAGGGTCCGATCACGCGCCTGCGCATGGAAAATCTGCAGTAATTGCCCCGTGCGGACCCGCGCGTCGACTTTCCGGGGCGCGGGCGCGACGGCAGGCACGGTCGCATGCGGAAACCTCCGCGTCGCCGTGCCTTCGTCCTTTGACGAACACACCAATCCAAGGATCTGCCCGTGAAGTACCTGTCCACCCGCGGCCACGCCGCCCGTCCCGAGTTCTGCGACATCCTGCTTGGCGGCCTCGCGCCCGACGGTGGCCTGTACCTGCCCGAGAGCTACCCGCAGATCACGCGCGCCGAACTCGACACGTGGCGCGGCCTGTCCTACGCCGAACTCGCCTTCGCGATCCTGTCGAAGTACATCACCGACATCCCTGCCGCCGACCTGAAGGCGATCTGCGACAAGACCTATACCGCCGATGTCTATCGCTTCGTCCGTCCCGGCGACAACGCGGCCGACATCACGCCCGTGCACTGGCTGGAGCCGGGCCGCTTCGGCCTGCTCGAGCTGTCGAACGGCCCGACGCTGGCGTTCAAGGACATGGCGATGCAGCTTCTCGGCAACCTGTTCGAGTACGTGCTCGACAAGCGCGGCGAGACGATCAACATCCTCGGTGCGACATCCGGCGACACCGGCTCGGCGGCCGAGTACGCGATGCGCGGCAAGCACGGCGTGACCGTGTTCATGCTGTCGCCGCACGGCAAGATGAGCGCCTTCCAGCGCGCGCAGATGTATTCGCTGCAGGACGCCAACATCTACAACATCGCCGTCACCGGCATGTTCGATGACGCCCAGGACATCGTGAAGGCCGTTTCGAACGACGCCGCATTCAAGGCGAAATACAAGATCGGTGCGGTCAATTCGATCAACTGGGCGCGCGTTGCGGCCCAGATCGTGTATTACTTCAAGGGCTATTTCGCGGCGACACAGTCGAACGACGAGCAGGTCGCGTTCTGCGTGCCTTCAGGCAACTTCGGCAACATCTGCGCCGGACACATCGCGCGCCAGATGGGCCTGCCGGTCTCGCGGCTGATCCTGGCGACGAACGAGAACGACGTCCTCGACGAGTTCTTCCAGACCGGCGTGTACCGTCCGCGCAAGGCCGCGGAAACGCACGTCACCTCGAGCCCGTCGATGGACATCTCCAAGGCGTCGAATTTCGAGCGCTTCATCTTCGACCTCGTCGGCCGCAATCCGCAGCGCGTCGCCGAGCTGTGGAAGGCGGTTGATGCCGGCGGGGCGTTCGATCTCGCCGCCAGCGGCGAGTTCGCCGACATCCTGAATTACGCCTTCGTCTCCGGTCGCAGCACCCATGCCGAACGTCTCGTAACCATCAAGCAGGTGTTCGAGACCTATGGAACGATGATCGACACGCACACCGCGGACGGGATCAAGGTGGCCTGGGACTGTGCCGACTCGGTGCCGGCCGGCGTGCCCCTGCTGGTGCTCGAAACCGCGCTGCCCGTGAAATTCGCAGAAACGATCCGCGAGGCCCTCGGCCGCGATCCCGAACGTCCCCCGGAACTCGCAGGTATCGAAGCGCTGCCGCAGCGGGTCGAGGTGATGGCTCCCGACGTCGACGTGATCAAGCGATTCATTGTCGGGCATCTCGAAGCATAAGCACCGGCGGAAGGCGCGGGTAGGCCGGCCGGATGGCCGGTACCCGCGCCGGTGCATCACTCCTCGATGTGGCGCAGCGACAGATCGAGGGCGCGGACGTCCTTGGTCAGGCTGCCGATGGAGATGCGGTCGACGCCGGTTTCGGCGATGGCGCGCACCTTCTCCAGGATCACACCACCCGATGCTTCGAGTTCGGCGCGGCCAGCGGTAATGCGTACCGCCTCACGCATCGTCGCGAGGTCCATGTTGTCGAGCAGGACCATCTTCGCGCCGGCGGCCAGCGCTTCCTCGAGCTGTTCGAGGTTCTCTACCTCGATTTCGATGAACACGTTCGAGGGGGCGATCTTCTTCGCTTCCTCCATCACGCGGGCGACGCTTCCTGCCGCGATGATGTGGTTTTCCTTGATGAGGATGCCGTCGTAGAGGCCGACGCGATGGTTGGTGCCGCCGCCCACTGCGACGGCGTATTTCTGCGCCAGGCGCAGCCCGGGCAGCGTCTTGCGCGTATCGACGATCTTCGCGCCGGTGCCCGCGACCGCGTCGACGAAGCGGCGGGTGACGGTGGCGGTGCCCGACAGCAGTTGCAGGAAGTTGAGCGCGGTGCGTTCTGCCGTGAGCAGTACCCGTGCGTTGGCGACGACGTCGCACAGCGCCTGGCCTGCCTCGACGCGATCACCGTCGCGCACGTGCCAGATGATCGTGGCAGCGGAGCTGAGCGCCGCGAAGGCGGCGTCGAACCAGGCCGTGCCGCACACGACCGCCTCCTCGCGCGTGATCACCCGGCCGCGGGCGTCCGTGTCGGCAGCGATCAGGCGTGCGGTCAGGTCGCCGGTGCCGACGTCTTCGGCGAGCGATGCGGCGATGTTGCGCTGAATTTCGATGCGCAGTTGTTGTGACAGGTTCATGGCGATCGCGGCTCGGTATGATGAAACTCAAATTTTAGCGGTTCCGCCGCAGGCCGGGGCAATCGTGCCTCGAAGGCGGAGCATTGTAGTCGGGAGTGGAAGTGAGAGCGCGTGACCTATCCGAACTGCTGATCCTTGCCGCGCTTTGGGGCGGCTCGTTTCTCTTCATGCGCGTTGCCGCTCCGCAATTCGGCCCCGCGGCGCTGATCGAACTTCGGGTCGGCCTCGCAGCCCTGTTGCTGTTGCCCGTGCTGGCGTGGCGCGGCAAGCTCGCCCTCCTGTGGCGCAAGGCCGGGCCGCTGTTCTTTGTCGGGGTGACGAACTCCGCCCTGCCTTTCGTGCTGTACGCCTGGGCCGCGCTGTCAGTCACGGCCGGTTTCGCATCTGTCGTGAACGCCACGTCGCCACTGTTTGCCGCTCTGGTCGCGTGGGTGTGGCTCAAGGACCGCCTCACGGCCGGGGCAACCGTCGGCCTGCTGGTCGGCCTGCTGGGTGTCGTGGTCCTCGTGTGGGGCAAGGCTTCGTTCCATGCCGGGGGCTCGGGCTGGGCGGTGGCCGCCTGTCTTGCGGCGACGCTCAACTACGGCATCGCGGCGAATTTCACCAAGCGCTACCTCTCTGGCGTGGATCCGATGGCGATCGCGACCGGCAGCCAGTTCTACGCCGCGCTCGTGCTCGCGCCCTTCGCCGTCTGGCTGTGGCCGCAAGCGATGCCTGCACGAGACGCCTGGATCGCCGTTCTCCTGCTCGCGTTTGCCTGTACCGGCGTCGCGTACGTCATGTACTTCCGCCTGATCGCACATATCGGCCCCGCGCGCGCGATCGCGGTCACCTTCCTGATTCCGGTCTTCGGCATGCTGTGGGGGGCGATGCTGCTCGACGAGGCAGTCACCTTCAACATGCTCGCGGGCTGCACGGTAATCCTCGCCGGGACAGGACTCGCGACCGGAGCGATCCGCCTGCCTCGCGGCCGTTCGACCGCGATACGAAGTTGCCCGGCGGACAGACCCTCTGGGTCCCGATGAATAGCCGCACGAACGGGGCGTCGTAGCGCTTGCTCGCGGTGCGGAAGATCTGGCACAGCGCTTCGGCCGGTACCTCGGCCTCGCGCCTGGCGATGACGGGCGGAGAACCGGCGCTTGTCGGGAAAGTCACCGCTCGCGCCGGTTACGGCATTCAGTGCCCCTTGGTCGCCTGGATCGTCCACGCATTGAAGATGCCGCGCGAAGCCTCCGCGACCTCGCTCGCCGTCAGGCCTACCGGGCCGATGCCTTCGCGCGCGAGCCGGTCGGCTGCCGCGCCGTGCAGATGTACCGCCGCGATGAGGCCGGATTCGGCCGACCACCCTTGTGCGATCAGGCTCGCGATCAGTCCGGTCAGCACGTCGCCCATGCCCGCGCTTGCCATGCCGGGGTGGCCGGTGCTGTTGATCAGCCAGCGGCCGTCCGGCGTCGCGATCACGCTCCCGCTGCCCTTCAGGACCACCGCCGCGTTGAAGGCCCGTGCGAGTTCGAGGGCGCTCGCGACACGATCGCTCTGGACGCCGGCCGTGTCCGAGCGCAACAGGCGTCCTGCTTCGCCGGGGTGTGGCGTCATTACGGTGGGCGCCTCGCGTGCGGCGACGAGAGCGCGCAGGCTTTCCGAGGCGGCGACGATGTTCAGGGCGTCGGCGTCGAGCACGATGGGACGTGGCCGCCGGATCGCCCGTTCGAGCAGCGCAGCGGCGGCCTCGCCATGGCCCAGCCCGGGGCCCAGCGCGAGAACGGTCGCATGTTCGATCACGTCGTCCGGACGCTGCAGCATCAGTTCGGGCTGTGTGAAGTCGACCGCCGGCGCCGCGTCATCGACCAGGCCGGTGAGTACCCGGCCGCAGCCCAGTTTCAGCGCCGCACGCCCCGCGAGGAGGGCCGCCCCGGTCATGCCTCTTGCTCCGCCGATGATTCCGACGTCGCCGTAGCAGCCCTTGTGGGTGTTCTGCAGGCGTTGCTTGAGGAGAGGCTTGAGGATCCCGGGCTGAATCTGCAGGCCCTTGGGCGGCAGGTAATCCGGCGGATCGATGTCGAGCCGGTGCACGTTGACGACGCCGGCGATATCGGGCCCGTCGTGAGTGAGGAGTCCGGGCTTGAGTGCCAGGAAGGTCAGCGTCGTGGTCGCGTGGAAGACCGTGCCCAGCACTCGTCCGGTGTCGGCGTCGAGTCCGCTCGGGATGTCGATTGCCAGCCGCGGTGCATGCTGTGCGTTGAGCGTCTCGATCCACTGCGCATGCCGCCCGCTTACGGGGCTGCGCAATCCGATGCCGAACAAGGCGTCGACCACCAGAGCCCAGCCGTTTGCGGGCGCTGCAGGGAAATCTGAGACGGTTTCGCCACCGGCTGCGCGCCATGCCGCAAAGGCGGCCGCGGCCTCGCGCGGCAGTTTCGCCGCGTCGTCGGCAAAGGCGACGGTAACGTGGCGTCCCGCCTGCAGCAGGCGGCGCGCCATCACGAAGCCGTCCCCGCCGTTGTTCCCGGGGCCGCAGGCGATCAGTACATGCCCCGCGCGGTCCTGCGTCAGACGTACGGCTTCCTCTGCGGCGACGCGGCCGGCACGCTCCATCAGGCTAGGTTGCGCGTGCGGTGCGACCAGCGCTTCGATGGTACGGATGCCGTCTACCGGGTAGATCGGTTTGGGCGGCAGGAACATGGAGCCTCCGACGGGAAGGGAAATACCCGATTCTAGCCCCAGTCGGATTTATGACGGCAATATGCGATCTGCGGTACCGGGCAGACTTGCGTCATGCGAGGCGCCTGCATGCCGATGCGGATCGAGTCTGCCGGCGCCCCGAAAGACGAACGCCGGTGCGTCGATCCGACGGGCAGGCGTTTCGTGGCGTCGTGCCTGCGAAGGCCATTCGCGCGGGGCGCCTAGTTCTCGGCCTGGCCGCGGCGCTTTTCGAGGCGCGTCTCCTGTACCAGTTCGACCGTCCCGTCCTCGTGCTGGGTTTCGAGCCGCACCGTGAAGCCCCACAGCCGCGCCATGTGCTTCATCACCTCGTCGATGCTGCCGCCCAGCGGTCGCTTGCGGTACTGCTGGTGACGCAGCGTCAGCGAGCGGTCGCCGCGCAGATCCACGTTCCAGACCTGGATGTTCGGTTCGCGGCTGCCGAGGTTGTACTGGTCGGACAAGATTTCGCGCACACGCCGGTACCCCATCTCGTCGTGGATCGCCGAGACCCTCAGCTTCGCTTCGTGTTCGTCGTCGAGGATCGCGAACATGCGGAAGTCGCGCATGATCTTCGGCGACAGGTATTGCGCAATGAAGCTCTCGTCCTTGAAATTCTTCATCGCGAAGTCGAAGGTGTCGCGCCAGTTGCTGCCGGCGATGTCGGGAAACCACGCCCGGTCTTCCTCGGTCGGATCCTCGCAGATGCGCTTGATGTCCTGCCACATCGCGAAGCCCAGCGCATACGGGTTGATGCCGTTGTACCAGCGCTCGTTGTAGGACGGCTGGTGCACGACGTTGGTGTGCGACTGCAGGAACTCCAGCATGAAGCTGTCCGCGAGCAGGCCTTCGTCGTACAGCTTGTTGATCAGCGTGTAGTGCCAGAAGCACGCCCAGCCCTCGTTCATGACCTGCGTCTGGCGCTGCGGGAAGAAGTACTGCGCGATCTTGCGCACGATGCGCACGACTTCGCGCTGCCAGGGTTCCAGCAGCGGTGCATGCTTTTCGACGAAGTACAGCAGGTTTTCCTCGGGCTCGGGCGGAAAGCGCGGGGCCGCGACCTTACCCCGCTTGGCATCGTGGATCGGCAGCGTCCGCCACAGCTCATTGACCTGGCTCTGCAGGTACTCCGTGCGCTCGGCCTGGCGCAGCTTCTCCTTCGCAAGCGACAGCTTGGGCGGACGCTTGTAGCGGTCCACACCCAGGTTCATCAGTGCATGGCAGGAGTCGAGCAGCAGCTCCACCTCTTCCTCGCCGTGCCGCTCTTCGCATTGAGCGATGTAGTTCCGCGCGAAGATCAGGTAATCGACAATCGCGTCGGCATTGGTCCAGGTGCGGAAGAGGTAGTTGCCCTTGAAGAAGCTGTTGTGCCCGTATGCGGCATGCGCGATCACCAGCGCCTGCATCGTCAGCGTGTTCTCCTCCATCAGGTACGCGATGCAGGGGTTCGAGTTGATGACGATCTCGTAGGCCAGGCCCATCTGGCCGCGTCGGTAACTCTTCTCCGTCGAGAGGAAGTGCTTGCCGAAGGACCAGTGGTGGTAATTCACCGGCATGCCGACCGACGCGTACGCATCCATCATCTGTTCCGAGGTGATCAGCTCGATCTGCGACGGATAGGTGTCCAGGTCGAAATTCGCTGCCACGCGCGCGATTTCGGCGTGGTAGGCGTCGATGGCCTCGAACGTCCACTCGGACGTCGCCGGCAGTTGCTTGACCTTCTTTGAGGTGGCGCGCTTCATACGAAATTCTTCTTGAAGAGTTCGCGAAACACCGGATAGATGTCTGCCGGTTCCTCGATGCGCTGCAGGGCGAAGTTCTTGTGCTCGCCCGACAGCTTCTCATACTCCCGCCACAGGTTCTGCGGTTCGCCCGGTGTGATCTCGATGTACGCGAAGTACTGGCACCACGGCAGGATCTGCGAACCCAGCAGCTCGCGACAGATCGGCGAATCGTTGTCCCAGTTGTCGCCGTCCGAGGCCTGCGCGCCGTAGATGTTCCAGGTGCCGTGCGCGTAGCGTTCGGCGATCACCTCGTGCATCAGCTTCAGCGCGCTCGAAACCACCGTCCCGCCGGACTCGCGCGAATGGAAGAACTCCTCCTCGTCCACTTCCTTCGCCACCGTGTGGTGACGGATGAAGACGACTTCGATCTGTTCGTAGGTGCGTGTGAGGAAGAGATACAGGAGCATGAAGAAGCGCTTCGCTGTGGCCTTCTTCTCCTCGTCCATCGAGCCGGAGACGTCCATCACGCAGAACATCACCGCCTGCGTCGTCGGCTTCGGCACGCGGATGCGGTTGTTGTAGCGCAGGTCGAAGCTGTCGATGAAGGGGATCGCCTCGATCTTCGCGCGCAGGCGCCCGATCTCGTCCTTGAGGTTCAGCGCTTCTTCGCAGTCCTCGCCCGACTCCTCGATGACCCTGTCCAGTTCCTTCTGCAGTTCGCGCAGCCGCGCGGAAAACGGCGAGCCGAGCGCCAGCCGGCGCCCCAGGGCCCCGCGCATCGAGCGCACGATGTTGATGTTCATCGGCGAGCCGTCCGACGTGAAGCCGGCGCGCTGGGTCTTGTAGTCCGAGATGCGCGCGAGCTGGGTGCGGACCAGGTTGGGCAGGGCAAGGTCGTCGAAGAAAATGTCGAGAAATTCCTCGCGCGACAGGTGGAACACGAAATCGTCTTCGCCCTCACCCTCGTTGCTCGCCTTGCCCTGGCCTCGTCCTCCGCCCCCGCCGGAAGGGGGGCGGTTGATCAGGTCGCCGCTGGCGAACTGGTCGTTGCCCGAAAAAACCTGTTCCCAAATGCCGCCCTTGCCATGCTGGAACTGCGGCTCGCTCAGATCCTTGGAGGGGATCGTGATCTGCTCGCCGTTGTCCAGATCGCGAATGGAACGATCCTGGATCGCGTCGTTCACTGCGCGACGTATCTGCTGCTTGAAGCGGCGCATGAAGCGCTGGCGATTGACCGCACTCTTCTTCTTGCTGTCGAAGCGCCGATCGATGATGCGGGTCATGTGAGTCTCCGGCAGGGATGCGGAACACCGTCCGGACGCCTTGTCCGGACGGCGCGTCGGTCACGACGACTTGCGGACCCGCAGATACCATTCGCACAGCAGTCGCACCTGCTTCTCGGTGTAACCCTTCTCGATCATGCGATCGACGAAGTCCTGGTGCTTCTTCTGGTCGTCGGCGCTCGCCTTCGCATTGAAGCTGATCACCGGCAGCAGCTCCTCGGTGTTCGAGAACATCTTCTTCTCGATCACGCCGCGCAGTTTCTCGTAGCTCGTCCAGCTCGGGTTCTTGCCGTCGTGCTTCGCCCTTGCGCGCAGCACGAAGTTCACCACCTCGTTGCGGAAGTCCTTCGGGTTGCTGATGCCGGCGGGTTTCTCGATCTTCTCCAGTTCGTCGTTCAGGGCCGAGCGGTCGAGGATCTCGCCCGTGTTCGGATCGCGGAACTCCTGGTCCTGGATCCAGAAGTCGGCGTAGGTCACGTAGCGGTCGAAGATGTTCTGGCCGTACTCCGAGTAGCTTTCCAGGTAGGCCGTCTGGATCTCCTTGCCGATGAATTCGGCGTAGCGGGGCGCCAGGAACTCCTTGATGTAACCCATGTAGCGCGCCTCGACCTCCTGGGCGTACTGTTCCTGCTCGATCTGCTGCTCGAGCACATACATCAGGTGCACCGGGTTCGCCGCCACCTCGCGGTGGTCGAAGTTGAACACCTTGGACAGTGCCTTGAACGCGAAGCGCGTCGACAGGCCGGTCATGCCCTCGTCGACGCCTGCGTAGTCGCGATACTCCTGGAAGCTCTTCGCCTTCGGGTCGGTGTCCTTGAGGTTCTCGCCGTCATAGATGCGCATCTTCGAGTAGATACTCGAGTTCTCCGGCTCCTTCAGGCGCGAGAGCACGGCGAACTGCGCCATCATGCGCAGCGTGTCCGGCGCGCACGGCGCCGCTGCCAGCGAACTCTCGAACAGCAGCTTCTCGTAGATGTGCACCTCGTCGGACACGCGCAGGCAGTACGGCACCTTCACCGTGTAGATCCGGTCGAGGAAGGCCTCGTTGTTGCGGTTGTTCTTGAACGCGACCCACTCCGATTCGTTCGAGTGCGCCATCACGATGCCGTCGAACGGGATCGCGCCGAAGCCTTCGGTGCCCTTGTAGTTGCCTTCCTGTGTCGCCGTCAGCAGGGGGTGCAGCACCTTGATCGGCGCCTTGAACATCTCGACGAATTCCAGCAGGCCGCGGTTCGCGAGGCACAGGCCGCCCGAATAGCTGTAAGCGTCGGGATCGTCCTGCGAATACTGCTCGAGCTTGCGGATGTCGATCTTGCCCACCAGCGACGAGATGTCCTGGTTGTTCTCGTCGCCCGGCTCGGTCTTGGCGACGGCGGTCTGCTTCAGTACCGATGGTCGCAGCTTGACGACGCGGAAGCGCGTGATGTCGCCGTTGAATTCATGCAGACGCTTGACGGCCCACGGGCTCATGATCGTGTTGAGGTAGCGGCGCGGGATGCCGAAGTCGTCCTCGAGCAGGCGACCGTCCTCGTTCAGGTCGAACAGGCCAAGCGGCGACTCGTGCACTGGCGAGCCCTTGATCGCGTAGAAGGGTACCTTCTCGATCAGCGATTTCAGCTTCTCGGCGAGAGAGGACTTGCCGCCGCCGACCGGTCCGAGGAGGTACAGGATCTGTTTCTTCTCCTCGAGGCCCTGCGCCGCATGGCGGAAGTACGAAACGATGTGCTCGATGACCTCTTCCATGCCGTAGAAATCACGGAAGGCCGGATAGATCTTGAGCACCTTGTTCGAGAAGATCCGCGACCGGCGGGGGTCGACGCGGGTATCGACCAGTTCGGGCTCGCCGATCGCCATCAGCATACGCTCCGCAGCCGTTGCGTAGGCCGAAGGGTCCGACCGGCACAGCTCCAGGTACTCCTGAATGGACATCTCCTCTTCGCGAGCAGCCTCGAAGCGGGCCTGATAGGCATTGAAGATCGTCATCTGGATTCCTCCTGTCTGGGGCGAGCCGTTGACCGACACCCGTCAGAGGGTGCGCACCGGCCCAAGTTCCGCGGTTTTTCTCATTCCATGCGCAAGTCCTCAGGCTTCATTCTGCCGCCGGAAGGACTCTGGAAGGAAGGGGCTCCTGCTGTGCTAGAATCGAAAACCTACTTTTTACGCGCTCCGTTCGCCCGTCGTAGTCGGGTGGGTGCCCCCGAAACCCGGCGGGTGCCTCGTGAGCAAACTTTGACTTGTCAGGAATCGTTACGTAATGCAGACCAACCAGGAAACGCTGGGCGCGCTGGAGCGCCGCATCGACATGTCCGTGTCCATGGCCGAGATCGACAAGGAAGTCGACGCTCGCCTCAAGCGCATGGCGCGTACCGTGAAGATGCCGGGTTTCCGGCCTGGCAAGGTGCCGCTCAAGATCGTCGCCCAGACCTACGAATCGCAGGCGCGCTCCGAAGCGATCGGTGCCGCGGTCGAAAAGGCGTTCGGTGACTCCGTACGCGAACAGAACCTGCGCGTTGCCGGTTATCCCCGCATCGAGCCGAAGGAAGCCGCGGCCGAAGGCACGCTGTCGTTCAGCGCCGTGTTCGAAGTCTACCCGCAGATCGAGCTGGGCGACCTGTCGCAGAGCAAGGTCGAGCGCCCGGTGCTGGCGGTCGGCGATGAAGAGGTCGACAAGACCATCGAAGTTCTGCGCAAGCAGCGCACCCGCTTCGAGACCGCCGAGCGCGCTGCTGCCGACGGCGACCGTGTCGTGATCGATTTCGCCGGCCGCAAGGACGGAGAACTGTTCGACGGCGGCCAGGCGCAGGATTTCCCGTTCGTGATCGGCGCCGGCTCGATGCTCAAGGATTTCGAGACGGCCGTGACCGGCCTCGCCGCGGGCGAAAGCAAGACTTTCGACATGACCTTCCCCGAGGATTACCACGCCAGTAACCTCGCCGGCCAGACGGTCCAGTTCGAAGTGACCGTGAAGCGCGTCGAAGCAGCCGTCCTGCCGGCGGTCGATGCGGATCTCGCCCGTGCGTTGGGTGTTGCCGACGGCGACGTCGCCAAGCTGCGCGACGAAGTCCGCGCCAACCTCGAGCGCGAGGTGAAGCGCCGCATCCAGGCCAAGATCAAGGAACAGGTCATGGACGCGCTGCTGTCGGCCAATCCGATCGAAGTGCCGAAGGCGCTGATCGATGCCGAGAGCCGCCAGCTGGCCGAAAACGCCCGGCGCGACCTCGAGATGCGCGGCATGAAGACCAAGGACATTCCGGTCGAAGCCGCCTGGTTCGCCGATCAGGCCGTGCGCCGTGTCAAACTTGGCCTGATCATGGCCGAACTCGTGAAGGCGAAGGAACTCTACGCCAAACCGGAGCAGGTTCGCGCACTGGTCGAGGAGATGGCCCAGAGCTACGAAGATCCGTCGGAGCTGGTACGCTGGTATTACGCGCAGCCGGAGCGTCTCGCGCAAGCCGAGGCCGTCGTGATCGAGGACAACGTGGTCGAGTGGGTCAGCTCGCAGACCCAGTCCACCGAAAACGCGGTGTCGTTCGACGAACTGATGGGTAACAACGCGGCCTGATGCCGCAAAGGTCCAAGGAATGAGCAACATGGCGCCACATTCGGGCAGCAGCTGGGATCCGGTAGGCCTTGGCCTGGTCCCGATGGTCGTTGAACAGAGCGGTCGGGGCGAGCGCGCCTACGACATCTATTCGCGCCTCCTGAAGGAGCGCGTGGTGTTTCTGGTCGGTCCGGTGAACGACGTCACCGCCAACCTGATCGTGGCGCAGTTGCTTTTCCTCGAGTCCGAGAATCCGGACAAGGACATCTTCTTCTACATCAACTCCCCCGGGGGGTCGGTGTCGGCGGGGATGGCGATCTACGATACGATGCAGTTCATCAAGCCCGACGTCAGCACGCTGTGCATCGGGCAGGCCGCGAGCATGGGTTCCTTCCTGCTGGCCGCCGGCGCGAAGGGCAAGCGTTTCTGTCTGCCCAACTCGCGCGTCATGATTCACCAGCCGCTGGGCGGTTTCCAGGGCCAGGCGTCCGACATCGAGATCCATGCCCGCGAGATCCTCAACATCCGGGCACGCCTCAACGAAATGCTCGCGAAGCACACCGGGCAGGCCATCGAGCGGATCGAGAAGGACACGGATCGCGACAACTTCATGTCGGCCAAGGATGCGGTGGAATATGGCATCGTCGACAAGGTCCTGACGACCCGCTCCGAAGCCTGACATACGAGAGGAAGACCATGACGGAAAAAAAGGCGGGCGGCGAAAAGCTGCTGTACTGCTCGTTTTGCGGAAAGAGCCAGCATGAGGTTCGTAAACTCATTGCGGGGCCGTCGGTCTTTATCTGCGACGAATGCATCGAGCTGTGCAACGACATCATCCGTGACGAGATCGCGCAGTCGACAGAGACGGAAGGCGGCAGCAGCAGCCTGCCCACGCCGGCCGAGATCTGCGAGATCCTCAACCAGTACGTGATCGGCCAGCAGCAGGCCAAGCGCAACCTGGCGGTCGCGGTATACAACCATTACAAGCGCCTGCGCCACATTTCGGGGCGCAAGGAAGACGTCGAGCTGTCGAAGAGCAACATCCTGCTGATCGGGCCCACCGGCTCCGGCAAGACGCTGCTCGCGCAGACGCTCGCGCGCCTGCTCAACGTCCCGTTCGTGATGGCCGACGCGACGACCCTCACCGAAGCCGGTTACGTCGGCGAGGACGTCGAGAACATCATCCAGAAGCTGCTGCAGAAGTGCGACTACGATGTCGACAAGGCGCAGCACGGGATCGTCTACATCGACGAGATCGACAAGATTTCGCGCAAGTCCGACAACCCGTCGATCACGCGCGACGTGTCCGGTGAGGGCGTGCAGCAGGCACTGCTGAAGCTGATCGAAGGCACTGTGGCGTCGATTCCGCCGCAGGGTGGCCGCAAGCACCCCAACCAGGATTTCATCCAGGTCGATACCACGAACATCCTCTTCATTTGCGGCGGTGCGTTCGACGGCCTGGAGAAGGTGATCCGCAACCGTACCGAGAAGATCGGCATCGGTTTCGGCGCCGAGATCAAGAGTCGCGAGGGCCGCGCCCTCACCGAGTCCTTCCGTCAGGTCGAACCGGAGGATCTCGTCAAGTTCGGCCTGATCCCGGAATTCGTCGGCCGTCTGCCGGTGGTCGCCACCTTGCAGGAACTCGACGAAGCGGCCCTGATCCAGATTCTCGTCGAGCCCAAGAACGCACTGATGAAGCAGTACCAGAAGCTGTTCGCGATGGAAGGCGTCGAACTCGAGATCCGTCCGGCCGCGCTGCACGCAGTCGCGCGCAAGGCCATCCGCCGCAAGACCGGCGCGCGTGGCCTGCGTTCCATCCTCGAGGCGGCGTTGCTCGACATCATGTACGACCTGCCCACGTTGAAGGCCGTGGAAAAAGTGGTCGTGGACGAGGGTACGATCGAAGAGGGCGCCCAGCCACTGCTGATCTACGCGGATCAGCCAAAGGTGTCGGGTTCCAACTGAACCCGGAAAAATTCGGTTCTAGGCGCCGCTTGATATTTCATGGTCGGGCCCCCATGTGGGCCTGACCAGTCCTTTCGAGGTAAAAACAATCATGTCAGGCCCGCTTGACCTCCCCCACGAGCAAATGGAACTGCCGCTGTTGCCGCTGCGCGACGTGGTCGTGTTCCCGCACATGGTGATTCCGCTATTCGTGGGTCGCCCGAAGTCGATCAAGGCCCTCGAGAACGCCATGGAGGCGGGCAAGGGCATCCTCCTGGTGGCGCAGAAATCCGCCGCGAAGGACGAGCCTTCGGCCGAGGACCTCTACGAGATCGGTTGCATTGCCAACATCCTGCAGATGCTCAAGCTGCCCGACGGCACCATCAAGGTGCTCGTCGAGGGCGTGCAGCGGGCGCGTGTCGATTCGGTCGAGGATCTGCGCACCGTGTTTGTGGCCAAGGTCACGCCGGTGCCTGTTCCCGAGACCGACAACAACGAACTCGAAGCGATGCGCCGTGCGATCATCGCCCAGTTCGACCAGTACGTTAAGCTGAACAAGAAGATCCCGCCGGAGATCCTTGCGTCGCTGTCCGGGATCGACGATGCCGGTCGGCTTGCGGATACCATTGCCGCCCACCTGCCGCTCAAGCTCGAGCAGAAGCAGGAGGTGCTGGAGATGGCCGATACCGGCGATCGTCTGGAACGCCTGCTGTCGCAGTTAGAGACCGAACTCGACATCCTGCAGGTCGAAAAGCGCATCCGTGGCCGCGTCAAGCGCCAGATGGAGAAGAGCCAGCGCGAGTACTACCTGAACGAGCAGGTCAAGGCGATCCAGAAGGAACTCGGGGAAGGCGAGGAAGGCGCCGACCTCGAGGAGATGGACAAGAAGATCAAGGCCGCGGGCATGCCCAAGGAGGCACTCGCGAAGGCTCAGGCGGAGTTCAAGAAGCTGCGCCTGATGTCGCCGATGTCGGCCGAAGCGACCGTCGTGCGCAATTACATCGACACGCTGGTCGGTTTGCCGTGGAAGAAGAAGTCGCGTGTGAGCAGGGACCTCGCCGAGGCTGAGAAGATCCTCGACAAGGACCACTACGGCCTCGAGCGCGTGAAGGAACGCATCCTCGAATACCTCGCGGTCCAGCAGCGGGTCGACAAGGTCAAGGCGCCAATCCTGTGCCTCGTCGGCCCTCCGGGGGTCGGCAAGACCTCGCTCGGCCAGTCGATTGCGAAGTCGACGAACCGCAAGTTCATCCGCATGGCGCTGGGTGGCGTGCGTGACGAGGCCGAGATCCGTGGCCACCGCCGCACTTACATCGGTTCGATGCCGGGCAAGATTCTGCAGAACATGAACAAGGTCGGGGTGAAGAACCCGCTGTTCCTGCTCGACGAGGTCGACAAGCTCGGCATGGATTTCCGCGGGGATCCGAGTTCGGCGCTGCTCGAAGTGCTCGACCCGGAGCAGAACCATACGTTCCAGGACCACTATATCGAGGTCGATTTCGACCTGTCGGACGTGATGTTCGTGGCGACGGCGAACACCCTCAACATCCCCGCGGCGCTGCTCGACCGGATGGAGGTGATCCGCCTGTCCGGCTACACCGAGGACGAGAAGGTCAATATCGCGCTGCGCTATCTGCTGCCGAAGCAGATGAAGAACAACGGGTTGAAGCGCGACGAGCTGTCCGTGACCGAGGAAGCGTTGCGCGACGTGTGCCGCTACTACACCCGCGAGGCGGGCGTGCGCAGCATGGAGCGCGAGATCTCGAAGATCTGCCGCAAGGTGGTGAAGGCGCTGGTGCTGAAGAAGCGCACCAGCAAGGTCGTCGTCAATGCGAAAAATCTCGACAAGTACCTGGGCGTGCGCAGGTACTCCTTCGGTATGGCGGAGAAGGAAAACCAGATCGGCCAGGTGACAGGTCTGGCATGGACCGAGGTGGGCGGCGAGCTCCTGACGGTAGAGGCGGTTGCGCTGCCCGGCAAGGGCAAGGTCATGACGACCGGCAAGCTCGGCGAGGTGATGCAGGAGTCCATCCAGGCGGCGCTGTCCGTGGTACGCAAGCGTTCGCGCTCGCTGGGCATTCAGGAAGACTTCTATCAGAAGAGCGACATCCACATCCATCTGCCGGAAGGCGCAATTCCCAAGGATGGTCCGTCGGCGGGTATTGCGATCTGTTGCGCACTGGTGTCGGTGCTCTCGGGCATTCCGGTGCGTTGCGACGTCGCGATGACCGGGGAAATCACGCTCCGCGGCGAGGTGCTGCCGATCGGCGGTCTCAAGGAGAAGCTGCTGGCAGCGGTGCGCGGCGGAATCCGCGTGGCGCTGATTCCGGAAGAGAACGTCAAGGATCTCGCGGAAATCCCCGAGAACATCAAGAATACGCTCGAGCTGATCCCGGTGCGCTGGATCGATCAGGTGCTCGAACACGCGCTCGAGCGCACGCCCGAGCCTCTGCCGGATGCCGTGGTGGAGGAAACTCCGCCGGCGGAATCCGCTGAAGGCAGCGCAACGGGCAAGACCGTCCGCGCGCATTGAGCCGGGGGAAAGAGCCCCCGGGTCCCGCGTCGATACGCGCTGCAGTGATGTAAAACGCTGCAGCGCGTATTGACACCCTGGAATACCGCGCGATATAAAGTCCGTGCTTCTCGCAACGCATTTGGAATCGCCCTGAATGCGGCACCAGCTGAGGGTTTGCGCATTTCGGGTTATCGCTCTCATATCCAGAAGGGGACTTAAGTGAACAAATCCGAACTGATCGACCAAATCGCCTCGGGAGCAGAATTGTCGAAGGCGGCCGCAGGCAAGGCGCTCGATGCCGCGATTGCGGCGGTCAAGGGCGCGCTTCAGACGGGCGACTCCGTGACCCTCGTCGGATTCGGTACCTTCCATGTTGGCGAGCGTGCCGCACGCACGGGCCGCAACCCGCGTACGGGCAAGAACATCAAGATCAAGGCAGCGAAGGTTCCCAAGTTCAGGGCTGGCAAGGCTCTGAAAGATGCAGTAAACTAAGCGACTTTGCTGGAACGGGCTAAGCACCCGTCCGGTACGGGTGCTTAGCTCAGTTGGTAGAGCGTCGCCCTTACAAGGCGAATGTCGGCGGTTCGACCCCGTCAGCACCCACCAGGAACACCTGCCACCACGTGGCAAGCAGTACCAGAAACCCGCACAGCTTAAGGCTCTGCGGGTTTTTTTCTGTCTGGCGATGCGGTCAGGCGGCCTTGCGGAAGGTCAGATTGATGCGCTGGCGGCCGAGCAGGGCGTGGGTGCCTTCCCGGATGGGAAGGATGCCGTGAAAGCGCAGTCTCGACGGTCCGCCCCATACGACCACGTCGCCATGCACGAGCGCGATTCGGTCGCTGGGGTCGCTGCGCTTCTGGCCGCCAAAGAGGAAAATTGCCGGCAGGCCGAGCGATACCGAGACGATGGGCGCGGTGAGATCCTGCTCGTCGCGGTCCTGGTGCAGGGACATGCGGGTGCCGGGTTCGTAGCGGTTGATGAGGCAGGCGTCGGGAAGGAAGCCGGGAAAACCGGCGTCGGCTGCGGCGTCGGCAGCGAGGTCGAGGAAGATTCCGGGCATGGGCGGCCAGGGGGCGCCAGTGTCCGGATCAGACGGCTCGTAGCGATAGCCCCGGCGGTCGGAGATCCAGCCGAACGGGCCGCAGTTGGTCATGGCAGCGGACATGTGCTGGCCCCCCGGGGTCTGCATGTGGCGGAATGGGGTGCGGGCGGTGATTTCCTCGATCGCGGCAACGAGCCCTTCTGCGCGCCGGCGGGCGAAGCCGCGCAGGAGGATCGCGCCAGGTGCCAATTCTTCGCGGCCAGGCGAGGGTAGGTCGCAGTCTTGGAAGAGATCAAGCGTCATGCTGCCGATCCGCGCCGAGTTTGAGGGAGGGGCTGGCGTCCGGGAGGGGTTCCGGCGCTAGTCGCTGCCCAAAGTTTTCAGTTCGCGCCCATGTTCGTGCCGGGGGCGTCGCAGTTGCGCAAATCGGTGAACCAGCCTGCGAACACGGCCTCGGCGGCCTCTTCGGTTTGTGGATCGCGGTTGCACGTCGTATCGTCGTTGAGGTCGATCACTTCGCAGTCGTACTCGAGATATTCGATTTCCATTTTCTGCTCCTCGCCCGTTCGCACCAATCGGTTCGGACATGAGTGCAGGTTATCGTGCTGCCGCGGCCTGCGCTGCGTCGATAAGCGTGGGGAAAACGGTTTAATTCGGCGCGATCCGGCAGGGTGTTCGACGGCGGCCTGTGGGCTCGGGTTCCGGCCGCCCGCGTGTCGGCCTTGACGTGAATATAGTGCGTCGTACCATTGCGCGCGGCGGACCGCCGGCCGCTCGGCCGGCTTTGGCGGGTCGGTCATATCGAAACCGTTCGGGAGCGCGCAATCCATGGCAGTCAGACACATCCTTCGCATGGGCGATCCGCGCCTGCTGCAAGCGGCCGAACCAGTGCGCGCGTTCGGTACCCGCGAGCTCGGCGCCCTGATCGATGACATGTTCGACACGATGGCTGCCGCCGGCGGTGTCGGACTGGCGGCCCCGCAGATCGGAGTGAGCTTGCAGGTGGTGATCTTCGGGTTCGAGCACAGCGAGCGTTATCCGGATGCGCCCGCCGTACCGCGCACGATCCTCGTGAATCCGGTGATCACACCGCTGGGCGAGGACGAGGAGGAGGGCTGGGAAGGTTGTCTGTCGGTGCCGGGGTTGCGCGGGGTAGTGCCGCGGTACCGGCGTGTCCGCTACGAGGGGCACGCACCGGATGGCAGTCGGGTCGACCGCAGCGTGGAGGGGTTCCATGCGCGAGTCGTGCAGCACGAATGCGATCATCTGGCTGGCGTGCTGTACCCGATGCGCATGCGCGACCTGAGCAGATTCGGCTTTACCGACGTGCTGTTCCCGGATTCGGCGGACGATCCGGGCGCAGAGTGAGGCGCACGAGCGTACCCGTCCGCGGTTGGTTATTAACCTGGCGACTAGATACCGTTCGGGCTTGAGCCTGTCGGCGCCTTGCCGGAATCCCTCCCTTCGACAAGCTCAGGGCGAACGGTGGTACTTGATTGCCGCCTTAATGGCGCCGGCAGTCGGGCGATTCTGTCGTGGCCTGCCGGAGCCAGGCGATCAGGTCGGCCCGTTCGCGTGGGTCGGCGATGCCGGCGTAACCCATCGTCGTGCCGGGCACGGTCCTGCCGGGATTTTTGAGGAATCGGTCGAGCGTCTCTGCGTTCCACGTGAACTTCGCCTGTGCCATCGCGGGTGAGTAGTCGAAGCCCGGCACGCTGCCGGCGCGGCGCCCGAACAGACCGCAATGCTTGGGGCCGGTGCGGTTGTATGCGAGGGCGTGGCAGGCGGTGCAGCGGTCGTAGATGGCCGCGCCGCGCGCCGGGTCGCCGGGAACGCTGGTGCTGGCGGCGGCGATGCTGCACTGCGCCGCGAGCAACGCGACCGCAAGTCCGCACCTCATGCGACAAAGGCCGCTGGAACGGGGTTTTCGCCGAGAGCCTGGCGCAAAATCGCCCAGTGCATCGCTTCGTCGCCAAGAATGCTCGCGGCCGCCTTGGCGAGTTCGCGTTCGCGGAACAGCGGCACTGCTCCGAGATAGGCGCTGACTGCGCCTTTTTCCAGCCCTGCGGCGAAGCCGAGTACGTCCGCCTGCGTCTTCAGTTGGTCGGTCGGGAATTCATAGCGGGCCTTCGCCTCGGTCGGGGTGCCGCCAAGCTTGCGGACCGTCTTGGCGAGGACGTCGGCGTGTTCCTTGTGCTGGCCCTGGAACTGCAACGCGAGATCCAGGGCCGGTTTCTGCAGCAGGCCGCTTCCGGCGCCCACGCCATAGGCGGCGATGGCTTCGAGTTCCGCGCCCAGCGCGGTGTTAAGGATGCGGACGTCCGACTGGGTGTCGGCGCCCTTTTTCTTGCCATATTCCGCCGCGAGGGCAGGACGCCCGGCGAGCAGGGCGACGGCGCTGGCCGAGAGCAGTGCGCCAGATCCGAGGATGAAACGCCGCCGGCCGATGTCCTCGAGGGCGGCAAAAGGGTTTATCCGGGCAATCATGGCGATCTCCTTCAGTCGGTTGATGCCTCCCCGCGAACGGGGAGGGTGGGGGAGACGGTGGGCGTCAGACCGAGACGTGTACATACGCGTGCAACGATGCGGTCGCAGCGCTCCCCGTCGAAGCTGAATACGTCCTCGAGCAGCGTGCCGAGGTGTTGGCCGAGCGCTTCCCGCAGTTGTGCCCGGGCACGCAGGAAGCGGACCTTGGCGTTGCCTGCGGAGATGCCGAGCACTGCGGCCGTTTCGTCGACGCTGAGTCCTTCGACGGCGCGCAGCATGAATACCGTGCGATGGGCGTCGGGCAGGTGGTCGATCGACGATTCGATGACGCGGCGCAGTTCTGCCCGCATGGCCTGCGTTTCGGGCGTTTGCACGATCTCGTCGTTGCCGAGGTCGGGCAGGGTGTCGAGGTCGGTACCGCCATCGCCGGACGGCCGGCGTGCGCGCCGGTGCGCGAGGGCCTGGTTCACGACGATGCGCGTGAGCCAGGTGGAGAGGCGGGATTCGCCGCGGAAGCCATGCAGGGCGCGGTGCGCTTCGATGTATCCGTCCTGCACGGCGTCCTCGGCTTCGGCGTCGTCGCGCAGGATGCTGCGCGCGACGCGGAACAGGCGGCGATTGTGCTGGCGCATCAAGCGCTCGAAGGCGAGGGCATCGCCTGCGAGGATGCCTTCGATCAGTGCGTTATCCGATTCGGCGGTGGTTCCGGTGCGTGCGACGGTTGTCATGGAGTGCTCCCGTTTTGCCAATTAGAGGGAGCGCGCCGCGCAAAGGTTACAGTCCGGCGCGCGCGCCCGGCTTCATCAGAAACGATGCACGGCAGCATCCTCGCGGTGACCGGCACGCGTGAACAAGGGAGGGGTGCGGCGGGACGGGTTGCCGTGCGGGTCGGTGAGGGGCGACCCGCGGGCGGTGGGGGCGAAGAACGGCCGGGTCAGGGCGTGTGGTCCAGCAGGTTGCGCAGGGCGTTCTGGAATAGGGGAATCACGATGCTGCGGTCGATGTCCTGATTGCGGATCGTCCGGATCTGCAGGCCCTCGAACATCGCCACGAACACCTCGACCATTGCGGCGAGCGTGGTGTCGTCGTCGTCGTGGCCGGCTGCATGGCGCATGTCGCGCATCGTCAGCATGAGGCTTTCACGGCAGACCTGGTCCGCCGTGCGCACGATTTCGGCGACGTGGGGGTTGCGCGAGGCTTCGGCGACGATTTCCAGCTTCAGGCCCGCAGTCAGCGGGTCCAGACACTGGTCGATGCCTTCGGCCACGCGGGCGAGCATCGCTTCGCGCACATTGCACGCAGACCTGATTTCCGCCGTAAGGACGAGAAAACGTTCCAGGTCGCTCGCAACGATGGCCGAGATGATCGCTTCCTTGTTTTCGAAGTAGTGATAGATGTGCCCGGGGCTCATGCCGGCCGCCTTCGAGATCTGCGAAATGCTCGCGCCATGGAATCCGTGTTGACGGAAGCAGTCGACGGCGGCGGCAAGAATCTGGGCGCGGCGCACTTCGGCGCGTGAATGTTCGACGGGTTCGGGGCACATCTGGCGATTCTCGTAGTCGTAATGCGTTTGCGGCAACATTGATCTGCGGTCTAGGCTAACATGGAATGAGCGTTCGATCTAGAATGTCCATTCTAATTCTGGCACAATGAATTCCGTTCTGCGGACCGCGACCGGCAGTCCGCGATGATTTCGAGGCGAAACATGCATAGAAACCCCAGCCTGCGCTTCAACGTACTGATCACAATGGTCGTTGGCGCATTCCTAGTGGCCGCCTGCAGCGGCGGCAAGTCGCAGCCGGCAGGCCCCGCTGCGGGGCAGGGAGCGCCCGCCGTGACGGTGGTTTCGGTACGCACCGAAGCGGTTCCGCTGACGTCCGAGTTGCCGGGTCGGACGGCACCCTACCTGATCGCCGAGTTGCGGCCGCAGGTCGGGGGTATCGTCAAGCAGCGCCTGTTCACGGAAGGTAGCGAGGTGAAGGCCGGGCAGGTCCTGTACCAGATCGATCCGGCGACTTATCAGGCCGCGTACGACAGCGCCAAGGCGAGCTTCGCCCGCGCCGAGGCGAACGTGCACGCGGCGCGCTTGAAGGCGGAGCGCTATGCGCAGCTGGTCGGCATCGAGGCGGTCAGCAAGCAGGCCAATGACGATGCGGCGGCCGAACTCAAGCAGGCGCAGGCCGAAGTGGCGAGTGCGAAGGCAGCGGTCGACAAGGCGAAGATCGACGTCGAATTCACCCGCGTGAATTCGCCGATCAGCGGACGCATCGGTCGTTCGACCGTGACGCCGGGCGCGCTGGTGACGGCCAATCAGGCTGCGGCCTTGGCGACGGTGCAGAAGCTCGATCCGATTTATGTTGATGTCACGCAATCGAGTGCGGAACTGCTGAAATTGCGGCGCGAACTTGCCGACGGTCGGTTGAAGCGAGTCGGCGGCGATGCGGTTCCGGTCAAGCTGGTGCTGGAGGACGGCTCGCTGTATGGCAGCGAGGGCAAGCTGGAATTTTCGGAAATCACCGTCGATCAGGGCACCGGCAGCGTGACCTTGCGCGCGGTGTTCCCGAATCCGAAGGGCGAGCTCCTGCCGGGCATGTATGTGCGTGCGCGCCTCGCCCAGGGGGTGAACAGCGACGCGATCCTCGTGCCGCATGCGGCCTTGAGCCGTGATGCGCGCGGCAACGCGACGGTGATGGTTGTCAATGGGGAGAGCAAGGTCGAGGCGCGCATCGTCACGACGGGGCAATCGCAGGGGGACGCCTGGGTGGTGACGCAGGGTCTGGCTGCAGGCGAGCGCGTGATCGTCGAGGGCTTGCAGAAGGTGCGTCCGGGCGCGGCCGTGCAGGCCCAGGAAGCCGGTGCGGCGGGCTCGTCCGCACCCGCGCCTGCAGCGGCGCCCGCAGCCGCTGCGGCCAAGTGAGGTAGCGGACGATGGCACGTTTCTTCATCGACCGACCCATCTTCGCGTGGGTCATCGCGATCGTGATCATGCTCTTCGGCGCGCTGTCGATCCTGCGCCTGCCGGTGGCGCAGTATCCGTCGATCGCACCGCCGACCGTGGTCATCAACGCGACCTATCCCGGCGCTTCGGCAAAGACGGTGCAGGACTCCGTCACCCAGGTCATCGAGCAGAAGATGACCGGCCTCGACGGACTGCTGTACATGAGTTCGTCGTCGGACTCCTTCGGCCGCGCGACCATCACGCTGACCTTCGATGCGGGCACGAACCCCGACATCGCTCAGGTGCAGGTGCAGAACAAGCTGCAGCTCGCGTTGCCGCTGGTGCCGCAGGCGGTGCAGCAGCAGGGGGTACAGGTTGCCAAGTCGACGCGCAACTTCCTGATGGTCATGGGTTTTGTGTCCTCGGACAACAGCATGGACCGGGCCGACCTGTCGGACTTTCTGGTCTCGAGCGTGCAGGATCCGCTGTCGCGCGTGACCGGTGTCGGCGAGGTGCAGGTGTTCGGTGCGCAGTACGCGATGCGCGTGTGGCTGGATCCGGCCAAGCTCAACAATTACCACTTGACGCCGGGTGACGTTCAGGCGGCGATCCGCACGCAGAACGCGCAGGTTTCGGCCGGCCAGCTCGGCGGTGTGCCTGCGGTGTCGGGGCAGGGCTACACGGCGACGATCACCGCGCAGAACCGCCTGGAGTCGGTCTCGCAGTTCGAGAGGATCCTGCTGCGCAGCTCGGCGCAGGGCGGCGAGGTGCGCCTCAAGGACGTCGCGCGCATCGAGATCGGTGCGGAGAACTACGGCATCGTCGGCCGCTTCAACGGCAAGCCGGCGGCGGGCATCGGCGTGAAGCTGGCGGCGGGCTCGAACGCGCTCGAGACCGCGGCCGCGGTGCGGGCGAAGATCGAACAGATGAAGCCGTACTTCCCGGCGGGCATCGAGGTCGTGGTGCCATACGACACCACGCCGTTCGTGAAGATTTCGATCCAGGGCGTGGTGCAGACGCTGATCGAGGCGATCGCGCTGGTGTTCCTCGTGATGTATCTGTTCCTGCAGAACTTCCGTGCGACGATCATTCCGACGATCGCGGTGCCGGTGGTGCTGCTCGGGACATTCGGCGTGATGGCGGCGGCGGGTTTCTCGATCAACACGCTGACGATGTTCGGCCTGGTCCTGGCGATCGGCCTGCTCGTGGATGATGCGATCGTGGTCGTCGAGAACGTCGAGCGCGTGATGAGCGAGGAGGGACTGTCGCCCAAGGAGGCGACGAAGAAGTCGATGGGGCAGATCACCGGGGCGCTGGTCGGCATCGGCCTCGTGCTGTCTGCGGTGTTCATCCCGATGGCGTTCTTCGGCGGGTCGACGGGCGTGATCTATCGCCAGTTCTCGATCACGATCGCGGCGGCGATGGGCTTGTCGGTGCTGGTGGCGATCGTGTTCACGCCGGCGCTGTGCGCGACGATGCTCAAGCCGGTGGAAAAGGGCCATGAGCACGGGGAGGGCGGCATCTTCGGACGCTTCTTCCACTGGTTCAACGTGATGTTCGCACGCAATACGCACCGCTATGAATCGGCGGTCGGACGCATCCTGCATCGCGGCTTCCGCTATCTGGCGATCTACGTCGCGATCATCGTGGTGCTGGGCCTGATGTTCGCCCGCATGCCGACTTCCTTCCTGCCGGAGGAGGATCAGGGCGTGATGTTCACGCAGGTCACGCTGCCGGCCGGCGCGACGCAGGAGCGCACGGTCGAAGTGCTGAAGAAGGTCGAGAAGCACTTCCTCGAGACCGAGAAGGACAGCGTGCGCACCATCTTCACCGCGGCCGGCTTCAGCTTCGGGGGCAGCGGCCAGAACATGGGTCTGGGCTTCGTCGGCATGCGCGACTGGGGCGAGCGGCGTGAGCCTGGGCGCGACGTGAAGTCGGTGGCCGGGCGGGCGATGGGTGCGTTCTCTCAGATCCGGGAGGCGATGGTATTCGCCTTCGTTCCGCCGGCGGTGCTGGAGCTGGGCACCTCGAACGGCTTCAACCTGATGCTGCAGGACCGTGCGGGCCTCGGCCATGATGTGCTGGTCGGCGCCCGCAACCAGTTCCTGGGGCTTGCGGCGCAGGACAAGCGGCTGGTTGCCGTGCGCCCCAACGGCCAGGACGACGTCGCGGAGTATCAGCTCGACATCGACCACGCGAAGGCGGGGGCGCTGGGAGTATCGATCGCGGACGTCAATGACACGCTGAACACCGCGTGGGGTGGCGTGTATGTGAACGATTTCATCGACCGGGGCCGCATCAAGCGTGTGTACGTGCAGGCCGATGCGCCCGCGCGGATGACGCCGGAAGATCTCGGCAAGTGGTACGTGCGCAACAAGCAGGGCGCGATGGTGCCGCTGTCGGCCTTCACGACGGCGAACTGGGTGTATGGCTCGCCGCGGCTCGAGCGTTACAACGGCCAGCCGTCGATCGAAATACTTGGTCAGGCGGCACCCGGCCTGTCCTCGGGTGATGCGATGGCTGCGGTCGAGGAGATCATGGCCAAGCTGCCGGCGGGGATTGGCTACGAATGGACCGGCACGTCCTACGAGGAGCGCCGCTCCGGGGCGCAGGCGCCGGCCCTCTATGCGTTGTCGCTGCTGGTGGTGTTCCTGTGCCTTGCTGCGCTGTACGAGAGCTGGTCGGTGCCGTTCGCGGTGATGCTGGTGGTTCCGCTCGGCGTGCTGGGCGCGGTCCTGGCGGCGAGCGGACGCGGGCTGTCGAACGACGTGTATTTCCAGGTCGGCCTGCTGGCGACCATCGGCCTGTCGGCGAAGAATGCGATCCTGATCGTGGAGTTCGCGAAGGCGCAGATGGAGAAGGAGGGCAAGGAGCTGATCGCGGCGACGCTGGAGGCCGTGCGCATGCGGCTGCGGCCGATCCTGATGACCTCGCTGGCGTTCGGCCTGGGCGTGCTGCCGCTCGCCAAGGCGACCGGGGCGGGCGCGGGCAGCCAGAACGCGATCGGTACCGGCGTGCTCGGCGGCACGATCGCGGCGACCGTGCTGGGCATCTTCTTCATTCCGTTGTTCTACGTCGCGATCAAGCGCATTTTCAAGAGCAAGGTTCAGGACGAGGTGTCCGCGTCCGATGCGCCGGCCGTGCAGGAGGCAAAGTGATGACTGAATTGCGTACCCTGGTCGTCGCGATGGCCGCCACGCTGGCGGGCGCCTGCTCGCTGATCCCCGCCTACGAGCGCCCCGCCACGCCGGTTCCGGCGGTGTTCCCGGATGCGCCCGCGAGCGCTGCAAGCGCAAGCGGGGCGCCGGCATGGCGTGATTATTTCGCCGACGCGCGCCTGCGCGAACTCGTCGAGCTGGCGCTCGCGAACAATCGCGACCTGCGCATCTCCGCACTCAACATCGAGCGTGCGCGGGCGCAATACGGCATCCAGCGCGCGGACCTGTTCCCGTCGATCTCGGCGAACGGCGGTCAGACCGCGCAGCGGGTGCCGGCCGATCTGAGCCGGACCGGCGAAGCGGGCACGACGCGGCAATACAGCGCGACGGTGGGTTTCTCGGCCTACGAACTCGATTTCTTCGGCCGCATCCGCAGCCTGAACGAGCAGGCGCTGGAGCAGTACCTGGGCACCGAGGAGGCCCGACGCAGCGCTCAGATCAGCCTCGTCGCGGAAGTTGCCAATGCCTGGTTGCGGCTCGCGGCGGATCGTGAGCGGCAGACGCTGGCGAACAACACGCTGGCGACGCGCCAGAAGTCCTACGAGCTGACGAAGCGCAGCTTCGACGTGGGGGCGACCTCGGCGCTGGACCTGCGCCAGGCGCAGACGCTGCTCGAAGGGGCGCGCGCCGATGCGGCACGCTACACATCGCTCGTCGCGCAGGACAGGAATGCGCTGGCGCTGGTCGTCGGGGCGGAGATCCCGGCCGGGCTGCTGCCGCAGGGCTTCGCAGAGTCGATCACGTCGGTGGCCGAGCTGCCGGCGGGGGTGCCGTCGGAGGTGCTGACGCGCCGTCCGGACATCCTGCAGACCGAGCGCCAGCTGCGTGCGGCGAACGCCAGCATCGGCGCGGCGCGCGCGGCCTTCTTCCCGCGCATCACGTTGACTGCTGCGGCGGGTACGGCGAGCAGCACGCTCGACGGGCTGTTCGAGGCGGGATCGGGGACCTGGAGTTTCGTGCCGCAGATTTCGCTGCCGATCTTCGAGGCGGGACGGCTCACGGCGAACCTTGAGGCGACCAAGGTGCAGCGGGAGATCGCGGTGGCGCAGTACGAGAAGGCGATCCAGTCGGCGTTCCGCGAAGTGGCCGACGCGCTCGCCGACCGTGCGACGCTGGCCGAGCAACTGGATGCGCGGCGCAAGCTGGTCGAGGCGACCGAGGCGAGCTTCAAGCTTTCGGAAGCGCGCTACAAGGCGGGCATCGACAGCTACTTCGGCCTGCTGGATGCGCAGCGCAGCCTGTACGCGGCCGAGCTGGACCTCATCGCGGTGCGCCAGTCGGATGCTGCCAACCGCATCGCGCTTTACAAGGCGCTGGGCGGGGGCTGGCAGTAGGAAGGGTGCGCGGAAATAGCCGTGCAAACGACAAACGGCGGACGAGAGGATCGTCCGCCGTTTTCATTTCGTCCTGCGCGGATGGTGAAAGGATTCCCCGTCCGTGTTCCCGCGCTCAGCCTCCGGCGATGATCGGTACGAAGGCCACGCGATCGCCGTGGTGCAGGGCGGTATCGCGCTCGCCTGCGAGGACCATGTGGCCGTTGACCGCGACGTTCCACGAGTGGTCGTTGAGCGCTTCGCGGGCTTCGGGCAGGCGGCGGGCGAGTGCGTCGCGCAGTGCGATGACGTTCGCGACGGGTTCGTCGATCACGATCGCCTTTTCCGGCGCACCGGGCAGCGGGTGCGGCAGTTCCACGCGCACCGCGAAGCCGGTGGTGGCGCCGGCGAGTTGCTCGTGCCAGTCGGCCTTGGGCACGCCTTCCGCGTTGAGGCCGGTGACTTCGTAGAAGCGCGCCTTCATCGCTTCGAACTCCTTGCGGTCGACTTTCTCGCCCTTGAAGGGGCCGACCTCGATCTCCTCGTCGAACCAGCGCTTCGGCAGTGTGTCGTCCTTGCCGCGCAGGCCGAGGCGGAAGTTGATCATCCGCTCCAGTCCGGTGATGTTGCGGCCGATCTCGTTCAGTTGTTCGCCGCTGAACTCGAGCGCAGTCGCCGTCGAAAGCTGGGTCGCGAAGTCGCCGCAGTCCGGGGTCGTCGGTGAGTTGAACAGTTTGGTGTTGAAGCGGCACATGCCTACCGAGTCGCCGACCGCGAAGGTGTTCTCGCAGCGGCGCACGGCGAACTCCTTGCCTTCGTAGCGGTTCGGCTCGGGCGCGACGGAGCCGCCGTAGAGTTCTGTCTTGAACGCGGCGTCGTCGTTGATGCGGGCGTTGATCTCCAGCGTGACGCGGTTGCGCAGGTGGTCCATGCCGCGCGTGGCGACTGACAGGCCCAGCGCGAAGGCCTTGAGGATGCGGGCGTCGTGCGGGTCGGACTGGAACAGGCCCTTCACCGCCATGCGGTAGTTCAGGGCTTCGGCCGGATACTTGCCGCGCTCGACGGCGCGTGCGGAGTCGGCAATGGTGTCGCCGAAGCCTTCGCGTTTCGCGGTCATGAAGAGGAGCTTCTCGACCGTGTCGTAGTTGCCCCACGACAGGTCGAGCCCGCCGGTGTGGCTCGCGTCGATGATGCCGCGCTGCCACAGCTCCATTGCCCAGGAGATCGCGCTGCCGGTCGAGGCCGAGTCGAGGCCGAGGTCGTTGAGGATGTTGTTCAGGCGCAGGATGTGCTCCGGCTCCTTCAGGCCGATCATCGGGCCGAACTTGCCGACGGTGACGTACTCGGGGCCGTCGCCCTTGTCGTACTGGTCGAACTTGCCGTCGCCGCGGATGCCGTTGTAGGTGCGCTCCTTGCCGTGCTCGACGTCGGCCTGCGCCTTGTCGTAGCTGGCGTTGCCCTTCAGGCCCTTGAGCGCGGCCGAGCCCCAGCCGCCCTTGCCCTCGGGGGTCATGTCGTTGAGGTTGCGGCAATGCACCGGGCACTTGAAGCAGCCGTCCATGCCGGGGCGGTAGGGGTCGAAGTTGTCGGCGTCGAGCGTCTCGTGCCACGCGGTTTTCTGGTTGTTCATCGTGCCCAGCGCGCCCAGCACGCGCGAGGGCTTGTACAGGAAGGGCGTGCCGACCTGCTTGAGGGCGTTCTTGATCACCGAGGTCGAGGTGATCTTCTTGCCGATCACCTTGTTGTGCGCCTTGAGCTCGGCGACCTTCGGGGCTTCATCCGGCTTGCCGTGCACCATGATGGCCTTCAGGTGCAGCGAACCCATCTTCGCGCCGCCGCCGCCGCGCGCCCAGATCGCCTTGATGCCGCCCATGATGCCGCTGCACAGCGCGAGGTTCTCCCCGGCAGTGGTGATGCGGGCGAGGGCCATGTCCTTGCGCTCGGTGCATTCGAAGTCGCGTTCGATCGCGCCGGGAAGGTCGAGGTTGTCGAGGCCGACGTAGGGTGTCGCGTCGATGAACTGCACTTCTTCATGTGCGATGCGCAGCAGCGTCCATTGCGCAGCCAGGCCGTACAGCACGATGTGGTCGTAGCCGTGGCGCTTGACGAAGGACGGGAAGTAATCGCCGCCGTTGGTGTCGAGGATCGCGTCGCTCTCGGGCGAGCGGCTGGTGAAGTTGCCGCGGGTGGCGGCGGGCATGTCGCCGGTGAGGGTGCCGGCGCCGAAGATCAGGGGGACTTCGGGGTCGAGGGCTTCGCGTCCGTCCTGCAGCAGGTTGTACAGCAGATACATATTCGCGCCGCGCCCGCCGAGGTAGGTGCGCAGCACGTCGACCGGCAGGTACTTGCGCTGCGTTTCGCGCTTCTCGAGGTCGACGAACAGCACGGCACCCTGGGTCTCGTATTGCGGGGTGTCGTGCATGCGCGCACACAGTTGTTCGACCTTGTCCCTGATCCCCATCGTCGTCTCCTGTTTTCCTGTTGGCTGGATGTAGTGTGGCGATAAAACAGTTTGAAGTCAAACAAAAAGGCGCGGGGTTTTTTGCCGGGTGGCGGTGCGCGCGATCGTCGGAGCGAAAACGCGCGGCTGTACCAGCGGATTCGCAGCCGCTGTCAGGTGCTGCGCGCGATGCGGTGCCGGCGACGTGGAGAAGTCGTCTGCCGGGGTTGTTTCGTGCACTGCAAGATAATTTGATATCCATCAAAATCGATGCAGAAAATGGCCGTCGTGTATTGTTCCGGTCCTCGCACGAGCCTATCGTGCGCAAAAATTCGGTCACTCTTCGGCGCAACTCGAGTTTCACCGGACGACTACACGGGTCCCTGTCGGGAAACCCTCCTCAACGTGGAGAAGTGCGAATGAATGCTGCTGAAATCCTGCTGTCGGCGGGCGCGGATGCCGCGATTGCCATCGAATGCGATGAACGGCGCGTGAGCTACGCCGAGCTGCGGGAGCGCGTGCGGCGCGCGGCGGGGGCGTGGCAAGCCCTGGGACTGGCTGTGGGCGAGCGCGTGGTCGTGTTCGCGCCCGACAGCGACGACTGGGCCGAGGCCTACCTCGGCGCGATCTGGGCTGGCGGCGTGGTTATCGGCGTCAATCCGCGGCTGTCCATGGCGGAGCTGACACCCATCCTGAAGGAATGCGAGGCACGCTTCGTGTGGTGCGAGCCGGCGCAGTCCGTGGAACTGCAGGGGCTGGTCGCGACGCTCCCCGGTGCTCCCGCGGTGGTCGGCAGCGGCGTTGCGGACCGCGACTGGACGCAGGCGCTCACCTGTGCGGAAGGGATCGAACCCATGCAACTCGATGCCGAAGCGCCGGCCCTGTGGATCGGCACCTCCGGCACGACGGGCACGCCCAAGGGGGTGATCCACGTGCAGCGCGTGGTCGTGAATGCCCATTCCTTCGCCTGTAATCTCGCCGGGCTGACGTCCGCGGACCGCCTGTACGCAACGTCCAAGCTGTTCTTCGCCTACGCGCTCGGCAACAGCCTGTTCGCGGGGCTGCGCGCGGGGGCGACGGTGATCCTGGACCGCGAATGGCCGACGGCCGAGCGCGTCGAGGAGAGGGTCGCGAAACATCGCCCGACGCTGCTTTTCAGCGTGCCTACGCTGTACAACAAGATGCTGCAGACGGGTGTGGCGGCGCGGCTGGCGGATCGCGGCATCCGCCACTTCGTGTCGGCCGGCGAGGCGCTGCCGCTCGCGATACGCCAGGGTTGGCGCGAGCAGACCGGATGCGGGCTGATCAGCGGCTACGGCACCTCCGAGACGCTGTGCCTGATGCTCTACAGCGACGACGACTCGGGCCTGATGCGCCCGACGCCGCTGACCGAGGTGCGCTTCAATCCGGACGTCGATGCGGATCTGCCGCAGCGGATCTGGGTGCGCCACACGACGGTCGCGGTCGGCTACTGGAAGCGGCCCGATGCACAGGTCGATTTCGACAGCGGCTGGTTCTCGCCCGGCGACATGTTCCTGCGCCACCCCGACGGCGCGCTGGAATACGCGGGCCGCAATGACGACATGCTCAAGATCGCGGGCCAATGGGTGAGTACCCTGTGGGTCGAGCAGGCGCTGTCGGCACATTGCGGCGAAGCGCTGCAGCAGATTGCCGCGGTCGGCGTCGATTCGGCCGACGGCCTGACGGCGCTGGCGGTGCTCGTCGTGGCGGCGCCGGGGCGCTGGGCCGAGGCACGCCAGCGACTGGAGGAAGGTATCGCCGCATTGCCCGGCCATCGACGCCCGCGCTGGGTGCATTGGCTGGATGCCCTGCCGCTGACCCCAACGGGGAAGCTGCAGCGGGGACGGCTGCGCGCGTTGCATGAGCGCCACGCTGCTGCTGCCGCCTGACGAACCGGATCGGGCGGCCCCATCCGGGGCTGACCCACCTGAAGCAAAGAGAGGCTGTCGAGGGAAGGCCACCCCGCAGCCGCTAAACCATCCGGCCACCGAGGAGACAACCGTGTCCACCAATAACGCCGTCGACGTCCAGTCCTTCATAGACCACGAGCCCTTTTCCGCCTTCCAGTGGCTCATCTTCGTCCTGTGCTTCCTGATCGTGCTGCTGGACGGTTTCGACACTGCGGCGATCGGGTACATCGCGCCCTCGCTCATTCAGGAATGGGGTGTCACCAAACCGGACCTGGCGCCGGTGCTGAGCGCGGCACTGTTCGGGCTTGCGGGCGGGGCGCTGTTGTCGGGCCCGCTGGCGGACCGCCTGGGACGCAGGCTGGTGCTGAACGTGGCGGTGCTGGTGTTCGCAGCCGCGAGCCTGGTGTCGGCATTTGCATCGGATCTGCAGGTTCTCACGGTCCTGCGCTTCCTGACGGGAATCGGCCTGGGTGCGGCGATGCCCAACGCGGTCACGCTCATCAGCGAATACTCTCCGTCAAAGCGTCGGGCCCTGATCACCACGGCGATGTTCTCCGGTTTTCCCCTTGGTGCTGCGTTTGGCGGCTTCCTGGCGGCGTGGATGATCCCGCACTTCGGCTGGCGTAGCGTGCTGGTGCTTGGCGGCATCGCTCCCATCGTGCTGGTTGCGGTGATGCTGGTCTGGTTGCCGGAATCGGTGCGTTACCTGGTGGCGAAGGGGCTGCCGACGGAGCGTATCCGTGCCGTGCTCGGGCGCATCTCCGCCGCTGCAGCGCATGCCTCATCCTTCCGCCTTACCGAGACCGTTGCCGTTGCCGATGGAAAGAGCGGCCTGGGCGTGGTGCTGTCACGCTCCCGCATCGTCGGCTCGGTGATGCTGTGGCTTGCCTATTTCATGGGCCTGGTGATCTTCTACGCGCTGATCAACTGGATGCCCATCCTGTTCAAGGATGCCGGCCTCGATCCCAAGACGGCCACATTGATCTCCGCCCTGTTCCCCCTCGGCGGTTGCGCGGCGGTGTTCGTCGGCTGGCTGATGGACCGCTTCAACGGCAATCGCATCGTCGCCATCGCCTATGCGCTCACCGCAGTGTCGGTGTTTGCGATCGGGCAGACGGTGGGCAACGTCGGGGCGCTGGTGGTCGTGGTGTTCCTCGCCGGCACCATGATGAACGCCGCGCAGGTGTCGATGCCGGCGCTCGCTGCCACGTTCTATCCGACGCAGGGGCGTGCCACTGGTGTTGCGTGGATGCTCGGTATCGGCCGTTTCGGCGGCATTGCCGGCTCCTTCCTGGTGGCCGAACTCGCGCGCCGCAAACTCGGGTTCAGCGAGGTGTTCATGGTCGTCGCGATTCCCGGCCTGCTCGCCATGACTGCCCTGGTCGTCAAGCAGTTCTTCCACCCGGAAACCGCCCCGGAGCAGGGCGAGGCACCGGCAGGCGATGCGTTGTATCTCAAGGAGCAGGTGCAGGGCGCCCACTGAGCGTGCCCTGCGGTATCGCGAATGGTTCCGGTCCGGCTTCCGCCCCATGCGGCGGTGCGGGACCGGATAATCGGGATATGATCGGAACCTGAGTCGTCAGGACCGGGACAAGATGCGCGCCGATCAGCTGGATTTCTACTCCCTGGTGGAGTTCGCGCCCGACAGCGGGGCGATACAGTTCAGCGGTCGGCGCGCGATCCTGCTGCACACCGACGCGATGGGTGCGCTGCGCAAGGAACTGGTCGAGACGCTCGGCGCAGACATCGCGAAGGTAATTCTCACTCGCTACGGTTTCAGCTGCGGCTTCGAGGACGCGGGCCTGCTGCCGGGGTTCATGCATCCCGACACGCTGGAGGAGTTCGTCCGCGGCGGGCCGCGCGTGCATATGTTCTCGGGCATCGCGGAGGTCGAGACGCGCAGCGTCGAGGTCGACCGCGAGCGCGGGCATTACCGCATGAGCGGCAACTGGCGCAATTCCTACGAGGCCGAGCAGCACCTGCGGCTCTTCGGACAGTCCGGCGAGGCAGTGTGCTGGACGCTTGCCGGCTACGCGTCGGGCTTCGCGTCCTACGTGTTCCAGACCGACATGATCTGCGTCGAGCACGAATGCGAGGGGCGCGGCGACGCGCACTGCTCGTGGACGCTGATGAATGCCGCGGACTGTGCGCCGGAATTCGAAGGTCTGCGCAAGTACTTCCAGCCCCTCAACATCAAGGACCGCATCAACGTCCTCGAAGGCAAGGTGTACGAGCGCACGCGCGAGCTGGAAGCGTCCGAGCAGCGTTACCGCAACCTCATCGAGGACCTGCCCGAGATGGTGTTCGCGCTGCACGTCTCGGGCCGCATGCTGCAGCTCAACAAGGCAGGGCGGACGCGGCTGGGCATCACGCCGGAACAGCTGCCGAACATGCGCCTGCGCGACCTCGTCCAGCCCGAATACCGCGTGGCGGCGTCGAACTTCCTCAAGAGCATCGCCAGCGCGCGGGCAGCCACGCGGCTCGACGTCGTGATGCGCGATGCTGCAGGGCAGCCCGTGCCGATGCGGCTGCAGGTCGAGCCGGTGTTCAAGGACGACAAGATCGTCGGCTACAGCGGACTCGCCATCGACATCACCGCGCAGCAGGAGCGCGAGCGCAAGCTCACCGAGTACGCCGCGCGCCTGGAAAACCGCGAGCAGCAGATCCAGGACATCATCAACGACGCCGTGTATGTCCTCGATCTCCACGGGCGCTTCAGCTTCGTCAACGCACGCATGGCCGAACTGCTGGGCGTGCCCGCGGATCGCGCCATCGGCCGCAGTTGCGCCGAGCTGATGCTGCATTCCTCGGCCTTGCGCGTGGAGCGCGATTTCCGCCGGCGTCTGGCGGGGGAGGGGGCACCGCCTTTCGAGATCATGCTCGCGCCGGGCGGCGCATCGAACCGCCTGCTGGAGGTCAGCTCGGCGGTGCTGTCGACCGGCGGGCGGCCCGAAGGCGTGATCGGCGTCGCGCGGGACATCACGGCACGCCGCGAGATGGAACGCCAGCTCGCGCAGGCCAACCGCCTCAGTGCGCTCGGGCAGTTCGCGTCGGGCATCGCGCACGAGATCAACAACCCGCTCGGCCTCGTCTCCGGCTTTGCCGAGGAATTGCAGGCGCTGATGGAATCGATTCCGGGAGCGCAGTCGAACCCGGACTTCGACATCCTGCGCCAGGGGCTCACCACCATCCAGGAACAGGCGCAGCGCTGCAAGGCCATCACCGACAACCTGCTGCTGTTCTCGCGCAAGCAGGCCGTTCCGCTGGAAGTCGTCGATGTCGCGATGCTCGTGCGCGAGCGCCTGGATTCGTATCGCGAGCTCGGGCTGACTCGCGGCCTCGACGTCGAGTTGCGCGCGGAAGGGCCGCTGCCGACGGTCGCGACCAATCCCACTCTGTTGGACCAGGTCCTGCGCAACCTCGTGAAGAACGCCCGTGACGCGATGGACGGCCGCGGCCGGATCCTGGTCACGCTGCGCCCGTCGGGGGCCACAGTGGAGCTCGACGTGCTCGACGAAGGCCCGGGGCTGGCGTCGGGCGTCATAGACCACGTGTTCGATCCCTTCTTCACCACCAAGGCCCCCGGGCGCGGTACGGGGCTGGGGCTGTCGATCTGCTACGGGATCATGTCCGAACTGGGCGGGCGCATCGAATGCGGCAACCGTCCCGAAGGCGGCGCGTGGTTCCGCATCCATCTTCCCGTCGACGAGGTGGGCGCCGACGGGGGCATCGAGGCAAGACTGCAATGAAAGGGCACATCCTCATCGTCGATGACGAAGCGCTGTACCGCCAGCTCCTCACCAGCCGCCTCGGCCGCGCCGGCTACCGGCTGAGCGAGGCGGCGGACGGCGAGGCGGCGCTCGAATGTGCGCAGCACGGCGGCGTCGATCTCGCGCTGGTGGATATCAAGATGCCCGGCATCGACGGCATCGAGGTCCTCAAGCGCCTCAAACAGCTCGACCCCCAGGTCGAAGTCGTGATCCTCACCGGCCACGGCAACGTCGACAGCGCCATCTCGGCGATGAAACTGGGCGCCTTCGACTACCTCTCCAAGCCGTACAAGCTCACCGAACTCGACATCGTCGTCGAACGCGCGCTGGAAAAGCGCATGCTCGCGCGCCGCTGCGCCGCCCTCAGCGCCGAGGTCGCCCTGCTGCGCGGTTCCGACGACACCGCCGTCATCGGCCGCAGCGCCGCGTGGCAGCGCACGCTGGAGCTCGTGCGCAAGGCCGCGCCGCTCGACCTGCCCGTCCTCGTCACCGGCGAGAGCGGGGCCGGCAAGGAGATCGTCGCCAGCCTGCTGCACCGCTGGAGCCCGCGCGCCGCCGAAGCCTACGTGCCGCTCAACTGCGGCCTGCTCGACGACGACCTCGTCGAAAGCGAGCTCTTCGGCCACAAGCGCGGCGCTTTTTCCGGCGCGACGGCGGACAAGGAAGGGCTCTTCCAGGTTGCCAGCGCCGGCACGCTGTTTCTCGACGAAATCGGCGAACTCCCCGCCGCCTGCCAGGCCAAGCTGCTGCGCGTGCTCGACTCCGGCGAATTCCGCCAGCTCGGCGCCACCGCGCTGCGTCGCACCGAGGCGCGCGTCGTTGCCGCCACGCACCGCGACCTCGACGCGCTCGTCGCCGAAGGCAAATTCCGCCACGACCTGCTGTACCGCCTCAACGTCGTGCATATCCCGGTGCCGCCGCTGCGCGAGCGCGTCGAGGACATCCCGCTGCTGGTGGACCACCTCATACGCCGCAGCGCACGCACCGCCGCGCCGCCCCAGCTCACGCCGGCCGCGCTCGCGCGCCTGTGCGCCTACCGCTGGCCCGGCAACGTGCGCGAACTGCGCAACGCCATCGAACGCCTCGTCGCGTTCGGCGATCGCCACAGCATCGACGAAGACAGCGTGTGCGCAATGCTGCGCCTGCCGCTCGAAAATCCCGCCCCGCAACCGTCGCCCGAGCGTGCCTTCACCGGAATCGTGCCCCTGGAACAGGTCGAGCGCGACTACGTGACCTGGGTGCTGGAGCAGCTTGGCGGCAATGTCAGCGCCGCCGCACAGGCACTCGGCGTCTCGCGCTCCACCGTCTATCGTGTGCTGCGCTCGACTGCTGCCGTGAGTTAGCGGAAGGGGAGCTCGCTCACTCCGTCGCGAGGTTGCGGCAGATGCGCTCGAGCAGCGCGATCGTCTGCGCCCGCTCCGCTTCGGTCATGCCCGCCAACGCCTTTTCCCGCACCGCGACGCCCACCTCCGCGATGATCTCGAGTTGCGGCCGCGCCGATTCGGTCAGGTACAGCCGGTGCGCGCGCCGGTCGGCCGGATCGGGCCGCCGCTCGACCAGGCCCTCGCTTGTGAGTTGGTCGATCATCCGCACCAAGGTCATCGGCTGGATCTCCAGCAGTTCCGCCAGGGCCACCTGCCGAATGCCCTCGTTACGCTCCAGGTGGATCAGCACCCGCGCCCGCGCGAGCGTCAGCGGGCTGTCGTGAAGCGTCGCGACAAACGAGTGCCGCATCTGTCGGGCGGCATCGGCAAGCAGGAGGGTGAAGCTGATTTCGCTGAGGGCCACGAGAAGGTAGTCGTGATAATAAGTACTGCTGATTATAAACCGACATGTCGGCTCGTGAAGCGCCGCCTCCTTGCACGGAGCGCAGGATCAGGCCGCGTCGCGAGGAAGCGCGTGGAAGGTCGGCAAGCCGAAGCCGAACACAAACATCCACCTCAACGACGACGCGCCCGCCCACAACTGGCATCGACGTAGACCCAAGCAGTGCCGCCGGATGCCAGTGGCGCGGCAACCCTCTCGTAGGCCGAAACCTCATAGGCATCAGCCTGCTCCAGCTCCTGGTCCGTGATCTCAAACACGGTGCCTGAAACTCGTGCATCGGCGGTGCCCGTGTACCGGACGATGGGATGATGCGTCTTTCCGCTGGTACGCACTACCTCCGGGTCGTCGATTGCCACCATGGACTGCTCGTAGCCAACGAGAGCGTCAGGGGTGCCGGAAAGAAGCCGTCCGAAGGTTGCAAGCTGGACGTTTTCCTGTTGCAGGGTGCCGTAGGAGAACAGAAGTGGCATGGGCGGATCCCTATGAAGCGCAGAACCGGGAAATGATCCGCTTCTTCCAGGCAGGCTTCAAGATAAGCAGCCATTTCCTCCGACGGTCGGAGCGCAGCGCAGTTGGGCTGTGGTTAGGTAGATTCATTCTGCCCATTTCTTTGCCTCGTTCAGTTCTTTAAGTACAGACGGATTGCCACGGTATCTTTCCTGAAGGTTGAAAGCGGCCTCTGGCAACCCTGTGCAGAACTCCTCAATCTGTTTGACGATAAACGCTCTTCTTTCTGTTTCTTCTTCTGATCTGCCCTCCGGCCAAGGTTCTTGCCGGAAGTGCTCGCAGAGATCGCCCCGTTTCAAAAATTCCGCGACGTCCTTCGGTACGTCCTCAGCAGCGAGCGCTGGATTCAGCAGTATTGGCATTAGAACGACGAGCGTTCGCGGTGCCATCCTATGCATCCGTGCTCCGCATGTGAAAAGCGCCGCGAACGAGCAGGTCGCCGAAGATTGCAAACGCGGCAGCAAGGACAGAAAGTATGTGGTGAGCCCCACTGAAGTGACGCCACCCGCAACTGAGAAATTGCGATTCGGGTTGGCGGCAGAGTAAAGAACCGCAAATGTTCCGCCCTTTTCGACGCATTTCCAGAGGCGCTTGCTGACGCCACGACTCACCTCGACTCTTTCGCCGCGTGGCAAGACCAACCAATATTCGACGATGTAGTCGCTGTCACCATTCGCCACGAGAAACAGCTCTTTCTTCGTGACGTGGCCCACCGCGCAAAGGCCATTTCTTTCAATTTCCGTATCCCCCCAGTAAGCGCTCAAAATTCCCACCGCGCCCAATGAATGTTCCGAGAGTCAGGAACAAGGCGCCCATTATCAGCGCAATTCGCTTGCTGCGACCGATACTGGTGCGATGCATAACGTAAAAGCTCAGTCGACGGAAAAAACGCAGCTTTTTGTCCGCTGGAATGGATTGTCAGACGGCGGGCATGCACTGCTGACAGATAGCAGCAACATGAAGCGCAGTTGTATTGAGGAATGGGACTTCCGAGGCGCCTTCGTTAAGAATCAGCGGTAACTCGGTGCATCCAAGGATCACCGCATCAACTTTCTCACGATTCCGCATATTCGTAATGATGGACAAAAGCTGACGTCGAGTTGCTTCAGTGAAGATGCCTAGTTCAATCTCACTCACGAGCTTTTCGTGAATGTATTGCTGCTCGCAATCGTTCGGTACAACAACGGTTATACCGTCCTTGGCAAACCGATCGCCGAAGAAATTAGATTGCATTGTAAATTTGGTGCCGAGGAGTCCCAGTCTTTTTAGGCCAGCAGCCCTTGCAGATTCGAGCGCGGCTTCGACGATACTGATTAGCGGCAGCGGCGACTGCGCCTGAATTTGATCGAATACGACGTGCGGAGTGTTGGCGGAGATAACGGCGAAGTCCGCGCCTGCGTTCTTGAGGGCGGAAACCTTCTCTGCCAGCCACTGAGCCAATCTATCCCAGCGCTGTTCAGTGACGAGCTTGAATAGATGGGCAATATCGACGCTGTAGATGATGATTTCTGGCGTGGAGAGGCTTTGGTTGTGTTTGTGGAAGAACTCGACAATGCGCTTGTAGTAGTCAACGGTCGCCTCAGGGCCAAGACCGCCAATGATTCCGATTTTTTTCACGAATCCCTCAATCGCTTTTTGATCTGTCTCATAATTATGCTGGATGTGTTTCTGGAGGTCCGGAGTGAAAGTAGGCGGACCGTCAAAAGGCGTCTGCTTTTTGACCGTCCATTTGACTGACATTTAGGCTGCAGCGGTCTCAAGCATTGGCACAGGAAAACCAATAGACATTGAAATCTGCTCCACGGTACCGATCTTGACAGACTTTTCTTTGAATCCGTCACCAATCAGGTCTTTGATGTAGAACTTGTTGACGATCGCGGATTCACAAAGTAAGCGCAACGCCGCCCGAAATAGGAGGGAGAGCTGAGATACTCCTTGCATCCAATTCCCGCCAAGAAAAAGGATGCAACGATGCATAAGTATCACCAGCTCACCCAAGAGGAACGATACAGCATGACGGCCTTGATGCGCAGCGGCTGTTCGCAGGCAGAGATCGCGCG
>NZ_KB899510.1 GCF_000378245.1 Aromatoleum toluclasticum ATCC 700605 | reverse complement strand
TTGTCGCTGCCGTGGCCCTTGCCGGTGGCACCGAGCGAGCCGTACAGCTCGGCCCGGATACGGCACACGCGCGGCAAGAGCCCGTCGTCCTTGAGTCCGGAGGCGAAGGTGAGCGCCGCACGCATGGGACCCACGGTATGGGAACTGGACGGGCCGACGCCGACCTTGAACATCTCGAATACGCTGATCGCCATGACGTGTCGCTCCGCGGGCCGATCAGCGGCTGGCCGGATAGACCGGGAAGCGCGCGCACAGGGCCGAGACCTTCTCGCGCACCGCGGCGATCACGGACTGGTCATCGATGTGATCGAGCACGTCGCAGATCCAGTGGGTGAGTTCCTTGGCCTCGGCTTCCTTCAGGCCACGCGTGGTGATCGCGGGCGTGCCGATGCGGATGCCGCTGGTGACGAAGGGCGATTGCGGGTCGTTGGGCACGGCGTTCTTGTTCACCGTGATGTGGGCCGCACCGAGTGCCGCATCGGCCTGCTTGCCGGTGAGGCCCTTGGCGACCAGATCGACGAGGAAGAGGTGATCGTCCGTGCCGCCGGAGACGATCTTGTAGCCGCGCTCCATGAACACGCCCGCCATCGTGCGGGCGTTCTTCAGCACCTGCTGCTGGTAGGCGCGGAACTCGGGCTGCAGCGCTTCCTTCAGTGCCACGGCCTTGGCGGCGATCACGTGCATCAGCGGGCCGCCCTGGATGCCGGGGAACACCACCGCGTTGAGCTTCTTCTCGAGCTCCGCGTTGGCGCGCGCCAGGATCAGGCCGCCGCGCGGGCCGCGCAGGGTCTTGTGCGTGGTCGTCGTGACGACGTCGGCGAAGGGGATGGGGTTGGGATAGAGACCCGCGGCGACCAGCCCCGCGACGTGGGCCATGTCGACGAAGAGCTTGGCGCCGACCGCATCGGCGATCTCGCGGAAGCGCTTCCAGTCGACCACGCGCGAGTACGCGGAGAAGCCGGCGACGATCATCTTGGGCTTGTGCTCGCGCGCCAGCGCTTCGACCTGGTCGTAGTCGATCTCGCCGGTGGCCTCGTTCAGACCGTACTGCACCGCGTTGTAGAGCTTGCCGGAGAAGTTCACCTTCGCGCCGTGCGTGAGGTGACCGCCATGCGCGAGGCTCATGCCCAGCACCGTGTCGTGCGGCTCCAGGAGCGCCATGTACACCGCCGCGTTGGCCTGCGAGCCCGAGTGCGGCTGCACATTCGCGTAGTCCGCGCCGAAGAGGCGCTTGGCGCGGTCGATCGCCAGCTGCTCGACCACATCGACGTGCTCGCAGCCGCCGTAGTAGCGCTTGGCGGGGTAGCCCTCGGCGTACTTGTTGGTGAGCACGCTGCCCTGCGCCTCGAGCACCCGCGGGCTGGTGTAGTTCTCGGAGGCGATCAGCTCGATGTGCGATTCCTGGCGCTCGAACTCGGCGTCCATCGCCGCCTTCAGTTCGTCGTCAAAATCGGCAATGCGGTCGGTCATGGCAAACATGGGTCCTGTCTCCTTGGATGTTGAGCCGCCGTTTCCGGAGGCAGCCGCAGCGGATGGCGGCTTCATGGGAGGAGATGTTAGGAACTCTGTCCGGAGTACCTTTGCCTGTATCCGTCACGCACGTGCTCAATTCGGACCATTGCCCACGACGGTATGTGAAATTGCGACACGCATGAAAAGCGCTGCGGGAGCAACCGAAGGCGTATCCCGTCATGCAGCACTGGAATACCTTCGGCCGGTGGATCGGCGGGATACGCTGCGCTACTCCCGCCCTACGGAAGAAGCAGGGCGTGAACCACGGGATCGTAGGGCGGGAGGAGCCGAAGGCGCATCCCGCCAGCGACCGAGGAACCTGCACGGCCGAGGAACTGGCGGGATTACGCTGCGCTACGCCCGCATCAGGCGACGAACGCCTTCATGTGGAACACCTGCATCTCGGGCGGATAGCGATAGGCCGCTCCATGGGGGCAGGCACGCCGGTCGAGACAGCCGGCGCTCATGCACTGCTCGCCGGCGCCCGAGTGCAGGTGGGACCGGCACCCGGCGTAGTCGAAGGCGGTGCCCGAATAGGCGTTGACCGGACAGGACTTCAGGCACGGCTTTTCGACACAGGCGTCGCACAGATGCACCGACGCCTCGCTGGCCGCAAAATCGATTTCCGTATCGAACAGCAACGCACCGCGGTAGGCGTGCCACAGGCCGTAGCGTGGATGCATGAGGAGGCCGAGCGGTGACGCGCGCAACCCCTCTGCGCGCATCGCCCATTGCTGGAACGGCACGAAAGGCCGGTCCGACGGCGAAACCTCCCGCGCCCCGACCTGCGCGGCCACGGCGCCGATCACCTCGCGCGCCCAGGTATCGAGCGGCTCGCGCAGGCCCGCCGGCTGGCGTTCGCGCCACGCCAGGAAATGCGGCCAAGCGGAAGCGCCGGCTTGTCCGACCACCACGACCGCTCGCGCCGGAATCCCGGAGGGCCCCTGCGGCGCGTTCTCTTCGGGTCCGAAATTGAAGCCGCCGCGCGCGATGAGCCCGTGGGCCGAAAGCGCCTCGCCGATCAAGATTTCAAACCGTGAACTATCCATACGCTTATGGGGCGATCCGCTTGTCGCGCTCGATCAGCGCGTAGGCCGAATGATTGTGAATGGACTCGAAGTTCTCAGACTCGACGACGTAGCGCTCGATGCGCTTTTCGGCATTGAGCAGGCCCGCGACGTCGCGCACCATGTCTTCGACGAATTTGGGATTCTCGTAGGCACGTTCGGTCACGAACTTTTCATCCGTACGCTTGAGCAGGCCGTAAAGTTCGCACGATGCCTGGCTTTCGACAAGCTGGACGATTTCCTCGATCCACACGAAGCCGCGCGTCTGCGCGGTCACGGTGACGTGCGAGCGCTGGTTGTGCGCACCGTGCTCGGATATCTTCTTCGAGCACGGGCACAGGCTCGTCACCGGCACCACGACCTTCATCGTGAAGACGTATTCCCCGCCTTCGCGCAGTTCCGCGATGAAACTGACCTCGTAGTCCATCAGACTCCGCACGCCGGAGACCGGTGCCGCCTTGTTGATGAAGTACGGAAAGCGCAGCTCGATGACGCCCGTCTCCGCTTCCAGTCGCGCGACCATCTCGCGCAGCATCGGCCCGATCGACTCGACCGAGATCTCCCGCTCATTGCCGTTCAGGATCTCGATGAAGCGCGACATGTGCGTGCCCTTGAAATGCTGCGGCAGGCCGACGAACATGCTGAACTCGGCGACCGTATGCTGCACGCCCTCGCTCTTGTCGCGCACGCGCACCGGGTGGCGGATGCCCTTGATGCCGACCTTGTCGATCGCGATGCGGCGCTCGTCCTCGGCGTTCTGCACGTCTTCAAGTTTCTCGCTCATGTCCGGTCCTCATCGGAAAGCGTGCGCTCCCGCCGTCCGCGCCGCGGCCGTCCCGCTGCGCCTTCCCGCTCGCGGGCCTTGTTCTCCGGCAACTGCACGACCGCGCGCAGGTTCGGGAAGGGATCGGACTTGTGCGGAATCGCCATCGCGTCGACGAAGTATTGCTGGAAGCTCGGTTCGACCGCGGTCTCGATCTTGTCCACGCGGCGCACGACGGTCTCGATCTCCTCGCGCCGGCCGCGGTTGAGGAGCGCGATGCGTGCGCCCGTCCCGGCCGAGTTGCCGACTGCCGCGACGTGATCGAGGGGGCAGTCGGGGATCAGGCCCAGGATCATCGCGTACTTGACGTCGATGTGGCTGCCGAAGGCGCCGGCGAGGCTGATCCGCTCGACGTGTGCGACGCCGAGCTTGTCCATCAGCAGGCGCACGCCGGCATACAGCGCGGCCTTCGCGAGCTGGATCGCGCGCACGTCGTTCTGCGTGATCTGCAGCGTGCGCGCCTCGCTCTCGAACAGCGAGTACGAGAAAGTGCGCCCGTTGGGCTTGATGCGCGGGTTGCGCGCCGCAAGCGCTCCGTCGATCACGCCGTCCTGGTCGATGATGCCAGCGAGGTACATTTCGGCGATGACCTCGACGATCCCCGAGCCACAGATCCCCGTGATGCCGGTCGCGGCCGTCGCGTCAGCGAAGCCCGCTTCGTCCGACCACAGCTCGCTGCCGATCACCCTGAAACGCGGCTCCAGCGTCACCGGATCGATGCGCACGCGCTCGATGGCGCCCGGGGCCGCCCGCTGGCCACAGCTGATCTGCGCGCCTTCGAAGGCGGGCCCGGTGGGGCTGGATGCCGCGAGCAGCCGGGTGCGGTTACCGAGGACGATCTCGGCGTTGGTGCCGATATCGACGATCAGCGTCATCGCGTCGGTGAGATAGGGGGTCTCGGACAGGATCGCCCCTGCCGTGTCCGCGCCGACATGGCCCGCGATACAGGGCAGCGCGTAGATACGCGCGTTGGGGTGGATGTGGAGATCGATCTCGGTCGCCCACAGCCCGGTCACGGCCTCGTCGGTGGCCAGTGCGAACGGGGCGCCACCGAGTTCGACCGGGTTAATCCCGAACAACAGGTGGTGCATGATCGGGTTGCCGACGAAAGTCGCTTCGAGGATGTCGGCGACGCGGATGCCCGCCTCCGCCGCGAGCTCGGCAGCCAGACCGTTGAGCGCGGCGCGCACCTCGCGCGTCATCTCGCCGTCCCCGCCGGGTTTCATCATCACGTACGAGACCCGGCTCATCAGGTCCTCGCCGAAGCGGATCTGGGGGTTCATCTTGCCCGCGGAAGCGACGACCGCGCCCGTCTGCAGGTCGCACAGGTGCGCGGCGATCGTCGTCGAACCGACGTCCACCGCCATGCCGTAGACCTTCTCGCGCAGGCCCGGCCACACCGCGATGATGCGTTCGGAATCGACCACCGCGACGGTGACCTTCCATCCACCCTGACGCAAGGCGGACTGCAGCTCCTGCACGACACGGATGTCGGCCTGCAGGTTCGTGAGCCGCCAGTCGAAGTCCAGCGCCTCCTTCAGGCGGCGCAGGTCGGACGACGGCACATGCATGTCCGGCTGCTGCACTTCGACGTAGTACAGCCGCACCGCGGGATCCAGCTCGATGTCGCGCACCTCGGCGCGCTTGCGCACGATCTGCCGGTGCACCTGGCTGTCGGCGGGCACGTCGATCACGACATCGCCGAGCACGGTCGTCGAGCAGCTCAGGCGACGGCCGGGGTTCATCGCGCCGTGGGTCTTCTCCCAAGCCTGCTCGTTCTCGCTGCGCTCGCTGAGGTTGCTCGCACAGGAGTTCACGCCGTGCTTGGCGAACTCGCCTTCGGTCAAAACGACCTGGCAGCGACCGCAGATTCCCCGCCCGCCGCATACCGAGTCGATGTCGACGCCGAGCGCACGCGCAGCCTGCAGCACCGGCGTGCCGACCGGAAACCGGCCACGCCGTCCGGATGGGGTGAAGACGACGAGGGCGTCCTGGGTCACGGTGCTCTCCTGCAGGGGGTTGGGAGTTTTCAGCCTGCCGGGTCCGGCGCAGCGCTGCCCCTGTAGTCGGGGCTTGCCCGCGCGGCCCGGATGGGCTCAGGCCTCGACGCGCCGACGACGGGTTTCGCGACGGCCGCGTGCCTCGGCACCATCCGCGCCTGCCGGCGGCACCTCGCGGAACTTGCGGATCCAGCGCATGCAGTCCTGGTCATGGCCCATCAGCACGTCCGCCCCCATGATCGCGGTCATGATCTCGGCGTGCAGCGGGTTGGTGATCGCCGAGGTCATGCCCGACGAAATCGCCATGGCCATGAAGGCGGCATTGACGCCGTTGCGGTTGGGCAGGCCGAAGCTGACGTTCGAGGCGCCGCAGGTGGTGTTCACCTTCAGCTCCTTCTGCAGCCGATGGCACAGCTCGAACACCTGGCGGCCCGAGGTCGAAACGGCGCCGATCGGCATCACCAGCGGATCGACGACGACGTCGCAGGCCGGGATGCCGTAGTCGGCCGCGCGATTGACGATCTTGCGCGCGATCTCGAAGCGCACGTTGGGGTCCTGCGAAATGCCGGTCTCGTCGTTGCTGATCGCGACCACCGCGGCGCCGTACTTCTTCACCAGCGGCAAGACCGCTTCAAGTCGGTCTTCCTCGCCCGTCACCGAGTTCACGAGCGCCTTGCCCTTGTACACCGAAAGCCCGGCTTCGAGCGCCGCGACGATGGACGAGTCGATCGACAGCGGCACGTCGGTCAGCGACTGCACGAGCTTGATTGTCTCGGCGAGGATGGCGGGCTCGTCGGCGAGCGGAATGCCGGCATTGACGTCGAGCATGTGCGCGCCGGCCTCGAGCTGCGCCTGGACGTCGGAGATCACGCGGGAGAAATCGCCGGCTGCCATCTCGGCAGCCAGCAGCTTGCGGCCGGTCGGGTTGATGCGCTCGCCGATCACGACGAAGGGGCGCTCGAAGCCGAGCACGACTTCCTTCTTGTGCGAACTGATTATGGTGTCGGTCATGTTTCCATCCTTTGTGGATTGCGGGCGCCGGTCGGCGGCACCGCGCGAATGTGGTTCTTGTCGTTGCGCAGGCGGCGTCAGGCGGCGCGGCGCTGCTGGATGAGCGCCTTGGCGGTCTCGACCGCCACGCCCGCGTCCCGGCAGTAGGCGTCGGCCCCCACCGCCTTGCCGAAGGCCTCGTTCAGCGGCGCCCCGCCCACCAGCACGATGTAGTCGTCGCGCAGGCCCTTTTCCTTCAGCGTGTCGATCACGACCTTCATGTACGGCATCGTCGTCGTCAGCAGCGCCGACATCCCCAGGATGTCCGGCTTGTGCTTCTCCAGCTCCTCGATGTAGGTCTCCACCGGGATGTTGATGCCGATGTCGATCACCTCGAAGCCCGCCCCTTCCATCATCATCGCCACCAGGTTCTTGCCGATGTCGTGGATGTCGCCCTTCACCGTGCCGATCACGATCTTGCCCACCGTCTCCGCGCCGGTCTCGGAGAGCAGCGGACGGATGATCTCCATGCCGCCCTTCATCGCGTTCGCGGCCATCAGCACTTCGGGCACGAACAGGATGCCGTCGCGGAAATCCACCCCCACGATGCGCATGCCTTCCACCAGTGCCTCGTCGAGCACCCGGCTCGCGCTCCAGCCGCGCGACAGCAGGATGTTGGTCGCCTCCACGATCTCGTCGCGCAGGCCGTTGTAGAGGTCGTCGTGCACCTGCTCGATGAGCTCGTCATCGGGCAGCCCCGCCAGGTCGAAATCCTCGTCGTCGTCGAACTGCTCCGCCATGCCGGTCATCTCCTTCACGTCGTTGCGGGGGCCGATCCGTGGCGCACCCGATGCGGCACAGGTTAGGCCCGACCCCAGCAACTGGCAGGCGTCTCAACGACGCCCTCGTGTCCAAACGCGACAGGCCTGTGCAGCCCCATCCGCCTCGTGCGACCGCGGCTATCTGCAACGACAAGGCTGTCGCCGCATGGCTGGAAGTTGTCGCAACCAGACATGCAAATGTCGGAAAGAAGACTAAATTGCGCATGAATAAATCTGCGGATGCTGTACGGAGACTCCGCGGTCGAGGTCACGCCCTGCCGGGGTAAAACCAAGACGACAAGCTCCATGGCCCATGTCGCCTTCGGAGCACCTGCCCCCATCAACTTTCTCCAGACCCTCATGACCCCCTCGGACCTCGTTGGACTCATCGGTGTAATCACCTGTCTGGTCGCGTATGCCGGCCTGCAGGTCGGCCGCTTCCAGCACGACGACCTTCGCTATCTCGGACTGAACATCCTCAGCCCCGCCTGCCTGCTGATCTCGCTGATGCACGACTTCAACCTCGCTGCCGTGATCACCCAGGTGTTGTGGCTCGGCCTGAGTTTCATCGGCCTGTTGCGGGCGATGTACGCACGCAGCCGCAAGACGGAACACCTGAGCGCCAAGTGCGCGGAAAACAAAACCTGACCGGGGATTCTGAATGGGCCTGATGCTGGGTATCGATACGGGTGGCACCTTCACCGACGCGGTGCTCGTCGACGATCGGCGTGAAGTGATCGCTGCCGCCAAACAGCTCACGACGCGCTACGACCTGACCGTCGGCATCGCTCGCGCGATCGACAGCCTGCCGCCCGAATCCCTTTCCGACGTCTCGCTAGTGTCCCTGTCGACAACGCTGACGACGAACTCGGTCGTCGAGGGCAAAGGTTCGCCCGTCTGCGCGCTGCTGATCGGCTACGACGAGCGCCAGGTGCAGAACAGCGGGCTCGCGGAGCTGCTCGGCCCCGAGGCCATTGTCACCGTCGCGGGCGGGCACGATGCGGGCGGCGCCGAAGCCGCGCCGCTCGATGAAGAGGCCGTGCGCAGGGCGATCCTGAACTGGCGCGACAAGGTCTCGGCCTTCGCCATCTCGGCGACCTTCAGCGTGCGCAACCCGCGCCACGAGGTGCGGGTGCGCGAACTCGTGCAGGAGCTCTCGCGCAAGCCGGCGACCTGCGGGCACGAGCTCGCGTCCTCGCTCGGCGCGCCCCGTCGCGCCGCGACGGTCGCACTCAATGCGCGCATGATCACCCACGTCCAGCGCCTCATCGAGTCGGTCGAGGCCATCCTGTCCGCGCGCGGCATCGACGCCCCGCTGATGATCGTCAAGGGCGACGGCTCGCTGATCAATGCGCAATCGGCGCTGCAGCGTCCCGTGGGCACCGTGCTCTCGGGCCCGGCCGCCAGCGTCCTCGGCGCCTGTGCGCTGAGCGGATTGCGCGACGCGATCGTCGCCGACATGGGCGGCACGACGACCGACATCGCCGTCGTTCGCAACGGGCGACCGGAACTGAGCTTCGATGGTGCGTTGATCGGCGGATGGCAGCCCATGGTCGAGGCGGTGCGTGTGTACTCCATCGGTCTCGGCGGTGACAGCGAAGTCCGCTTCAGCGGCGGCGAAGGGATCTCGATCGGCCCGCGCCGCGTCGTGCCGCTCAGCCTGCTCGCCGCCGAACATCCTGAAGTGCTGCCCGTCCTCGAGCGTCAGGCGAGCTCGGCGCCCCACGGCAGCCAACTGCGCTTCGCGCTGCGCCTGCAGCACGACGAGGCGCTGCTGGCGCGCCTGCCCGACGACGAACGGCAGGCCTGGGAACGCGTCTCGGTCAAACCCGTGGACATGGAGTACGCCACCGCGGAGGACCGTCGGCTCGCGCGCGCGCTCGCCCGCCTCGAACGCAAGGGGCTGGTGATCTACAGCGGTTTCACGCCCACCGACGCGGCCCACGTACTCGGCGTCTCGAGCCACTGGTCCACGCGCGCGGCCGAACTGGGCGCCCGGATCTGGGCGCGCCAGATGCGCCGCTTGTACGGTTGCGGCACGTGGCCCGACGGCGACGCCGAAGGCCCGTCGCGCGAGGTCTTCGATCTGGTCGTCGACGGCATCAGCCAGAAGCTCATCGAGGCGGGGCTGCACGAACAGAACCGCCTCGCCGCGGCCCAGGCGGACAAGCTCGCACGGCTGCTCACCGAGATGGTCATGGAACAGCGGCGGGATCCGTCCAAGCCCTCGTTGTTCTCCGTCCAGTTCGCGGGGGACGCTCCGGTCGTCGCCGTCGGCGGTCCCGCCGCCAGCTACTACCCTGAGGTCGCGCGCGGACTGCGCACCGGCCTCTACATGCCCCGCTTCGCGGAAGTGGCGAATGCCGTCGGCGCGGTGCTGGGCGAAGTCTCGCAGCGGGTGCACCTGACGATCACGCAGCCGACGCGAGGGACTTTCCGGGTTTTCGCGCCCGATGGGCCGAAGGACTTCCCGCAGCTCGGCGAAGCCGTCGAATACGCGCGCACGCTCGCCGCCGACGAAGCCGCGACCCAGGCGCGGGAAGCGGGGGCAGCCTCGGTGCAGATCGACTTCGAACAGGACGAGAACAGCGTCAGCAACGAGATCGACGGCGACGTGTTCTTCGAGATGCGGCTCACCGCGATCGCGTATGGCCCCCCGTGCCGGCGCATTGATCGCGTCGCACAAGCCGAACCGGCCTGATCAGCTCGGGCTCATCGGGCGGGGGCACGCTGGATTCCGGCTCCTGCTGCGGTGAATCCGTCGCCAACCTGCCTCACTCGACCCGGTTTCCGCGCGATTCCGCCAGCAGCCAGTCGTGCAGGATCACCGCGGCGGGCGCTTCGGGCGTTTGACGGGCGGTCGGGAGCCCGTCTGCGCCGCGACGAGGACAGCGGCGGCACCAGAAAGGGTGTTGCGGCAGGACCGGGCGGACGAGCCATGCCCGTCCGCCACCGACCCTAGTGCGCTGGGCAGGTCTCGCGTTTCTGCTTCCCGGGGTGACCGTCACGCCCCGGATACCACGGCACGCGTCCCTCCAGCACGCCCGAGCTCTGGATGATCTCCGCCACCGCCTCCTCCTGGCGGTAAGCCATCACGTGGACACCGCTGACACCTTCGACCTCGCGGATCTCCTGGATCAGGTCGATGCACAGCTGCCGGCCTTCGGCTTTCTGCTTCTCGGCTCCGGCCAGACGCTTGATGACGCTATCCGGAATGTGGACGCCCGGCACGTGCTCGCGGATCCAGGTCGCGCTCTTGGCCGACGCGAGCGGACCGACGCCGACCATGATGTACACGCGGTTCGGCCCCTCGAGCAGGCCCAGGTCGCGCACCTGCGACATGAAGGCCTTGAGCCGCGGGATGTCGTAGCAATACTGCGTCTGGATGAACTGCGCGCCGGCCGCGACCTTCTTCGCGAGGCGGTGCGGGCGCCACTCGAAGGGCGGCGCGAAGGGATTTTCCGCGGCGCCGAGGAACACGCGCGGCGGCACCGCGAGCTTGCGCCCGCTCTCGAAATGGGCATCGTCGCGCATGCCACGGGCGATCTCCAGCAAGGACATGCAATCGAGGTCGAAAACCGGTTTCGCCTGCGGATGGTCGCCCGCCTGCACGCCGTCGCCGGTCAGGCACATGATGTTGGCCACACCCATCGCCGCGCCGCCGAGGATCTCGCCCTGGATCGCGATGCGGTTACGGTCACGGCACGAGATCTGCATGACCATCGCGTAGCCGCGGCGCGTCAGCAGCGAACACACGCCGACGCTCGACATGTGGCAGTTAGCCCCCGAGCCGTCGGTCGCGTTGATCGCGTCGACGTAGCCGTCGAAGATCGCCGCGCGCTTGAACACTTCGTCGGGATCCGCCGAATCGGGCGGATCGATCTCGGTCGTGACCGCGAACTTGCCCGCGCGCAACACGCGCTCCAGGCGGCCCGGCGAGACATGGCCCGGCAGGATCGGGAGTCCTTCGCCTGGAGTCGGTTCGTCGTCGAAAATCATTTCTGCTCTCCCTGCCCGGCCCGCTGTTCAGCGATCTTGCGCACGACGCGCAACCAGGACGATGTGTCGCGCAGCCGGTTGTCGACCGGTTTCTGCACGACGTGGATCTTCTTGCCGGACTTCATTTGCTGGCTACCGGCCCAGGCCTCGGCCCACACGCATTTCATCTCCGGCTTGACCTCGCAATGCCCATTCGCGCGCACGCCGCCGCAGGGGCCGTTGCGCAGCGTCTTGGGGCAGTTCATCGGACAGGACATCCCCGTCGAACTGAGCGCGCACTGGCCGCACATCTTGCAGTCGAACAGGAAGCCCTTGATGGCCCGCTCGACCTTCGCCACCGGCCTCTCCGCGCGCGCGTATCCGACGCTGCGCCACAACGGATCGAGCCGCGCAATCACCGGCTCGAACGCGTTGTAGATCATCTCGAAACCCCGTGAGTGTCGGACCACCCACCGGCGTACTGCGTACATGAATGTCTCCTTCGTCCGCCACCGTCGTTGGCGCGGCAGCGTGGCTGTTTGTTGATGTCGTTTTCTAGTTCGCGGCGTCCTGCGCGACCGCCACGCCCTTCGCCCGTACCAGGGTTTCGAGGTCGCCGTCGCTATAACGCGCCTCGATGCGCGCAGCCTCGGCGGCCGCTTCGGCCTGCAGCTCGCTTCCACACTCGCGCGGCGGCAGTCGCTGCCAGTCTTCGAGATAGGCCTCGGAGCTGCCCTTGCCGGCGCGCATCGCGGCGCGATCGATCGCCACCTGGAAGCGCTCGGAAAGCTGCACCTTCGCGCTCTCCCGGCCGTTCTTGACGATCACCTGTGCAGGGATGTCACGCCACTGCACAACTATCAGCTTTGCCATGAATCCTGCTCCCTGCGGGCGTCGCGCCCTGGCTGTCTGTGGAAGCGGACGACGGCCCCTTCAAGGTCGCCGTAGCCCGTGAACCGATAATGGAATTCGAGGCCGAGCCGCTTCGCGGCGTCCCGCGCCTGCTCCAGCAACTGCGCGTCCTCCGACTGCGCGAGGTAGACCAGCCGGCGGTAGTTGCCGAAATATTGCGACGCGAGTTCGGGGTGACGCTCGATGCCGAGTTCCCGGATCACGAGGCGGTCAAAGTGACGCACCAGGAAATCGGTGAGGTAGAAGCTGCCCGGCTCGGCGTCGGCGAGCGCATTGAAGGCGGCCGTGCCCGCGTAGAACTCGTAGCAGTGCGCGCCCGGCAGGCGCTCGACGCCCTCCTCCTCGAGCATGCGATCGAGCAGTCCGCCCGTCCCGCAGTCCGCGTAGCCGACGAGGATGCGACCGAAGCGCGCGCGGCTCGCGCGGATCTGCACGCGCACGGCCTCGGGGATGCGGTCCGGGCGGTTATGGAGATCCGCCGGCAGGCAGTGCAGCTGCACGTGCTGCCAGCCGTTCGCGGCGATCACGGCCTTCAGCTCGCGCGCGAGCGCGCCGCAGGCGATGATCAGTACCGGTTCCACGTCCGCGCCCCTTCGTCCCGTCTCAGGCGGCGCGGCGCTGCTGGATCAGCGCCTTGGCGGTCTCGACCGCCACGCCCGCGTCGCGGCAGTAGGCGTCGGCCCCCACCGCCTTGCCGAAGGCCTCGTTCAGCGGCGCCCCGCCCACCAGCACGATGTAGTCGTCGCGCAGGCCCTTCTCCTTCAGCGTGTCGATCACGACCTTCATGTACGGCATCGTCGTCGTCAGCAGCGCCGACATGCCCAGGATGTCCGGCTTGTGCTTCTCCAGCTCCTCGATGTAGGTCTCCACCGGGATGTTGATGCCGATGTCGATCACCTCGAAGCCCGCCCCTTCCATCATCATCGCCACCAGGTTCTTGCCGATGTCGTGGATGTCGCCCTTCACCGTGCCGATCACGATCTTGCCCACCGTCTCCGCGCCGGTCTCGGACAGCAGCGGACGGATGATCTCCATGCCGCCCTTCATCGCGTTCGCGGCCATCAGCACTTCGGGCACGAACAGGATGCCGTCGCGGAAATCCACCCCCACGATGCGCATGCCTTCCACCAGCGCCTCGTCGAGCACCCGGCTCGCGCTCCAGCCACGCGACAGCAGGATGTTGGTCGCCTCCACGATCTCGTCGCGCAGGCCGTTGTAGAGGTCGTCGTGCACCTGCTCGATGAGCTCGTCATCGGGCAGCGATGCCAGGTCGAAATCTTCGTCGTCCATCTGATCCGCCATCTCGTCTTCTCCTCCTGAGGCGTTGCGGGTGCGCGGATGCTGCGGACCCGATGCGACACAGGTTAGGCGTAGCCCCTGGAACTGACAGGCGTCTCAACGACCCGCTCATGTCCAAACGCGACACCCCGATCCGCCCGCGATCGCGGCCATCGTCAGCACTGGCGCGGCTGTCGTGGGGCGATCAGAACTCGTCGCAACCAGACAGGCGAGTGCTGACCGGAAGACTAAATTGGGCGACGGCCAACAGTTGCCGGCCACCCAGGGACACAGGAGCCGCCTCGCACGACCGGGGTGGACACAACGCTACATTCAGGAGACGCGCGATGTCGGTCATGACCGAAGGCAAGAACATTTACGTACTCAAGGCGAGCTGCAAGGGCGTGATCGGCACGGTCGCCCGCATCTCGACCTTCCTGGCTGAGCGCCACTGCTACATCATGGAAATGCAGCAGTTCGACGAAATCCTCACCGGGCGCTTCTTCGTGCGCACGGTGTTCTCGACCGAGCCCGGCCGCACGCCGTCCTTCGACGCACTGAAGCAGGCCTTCAGCGAGGAGCTGCCGCGCTCCGAGGAGGACTTCACGTGGGAGATGCACGACACGCTGGTGCGCCCGAAGGTGCTGCTGATGGTGTCGAAGTTCGACCACTGCCTCGACGACCTGCTCTACCGGCTCCGCACCGGCGAACTGAAGATGGAAGTGCCGGCGATCGTGTCGAACCATCCCGACCTCAAGCGCCTCGCCGACTGGCACGGCATCCCCTTCCATCACTTGCCCGTGACGCCCGAGACCAAGGCCGCGCAGGAGGCGCGCCTGCTCGAACTCGTCGCCGAGACCGGCTCCGACCTGGTCGTGCTCGCACGCTACATGCAGGTGCTGTCCGAGGACCTGTGCCACAAGCTCTCAGGCCGCGCGATCAACATCCACCACTCCTTCCTGCCCGGCTTCAAGGGCGCCAAACCCTATCACCAGGCGCATGACCGCGGGGTCAAGCTGATCGGCGCGACCGCCCACTACGTGACCTCGGACCTCGACGAAGGCCCGATCATCGAGCAGGCCGTCGAGCGCGTCGATCACACCTATCAGCCGGAACACCTCGTCGCCGTCGGCCGCGATACCGAATGCCTCGCCCTCGCCCGCGCCGTCAAGTATCACATCGAGCATCGCGTGTTCCTCACGGGGAACAAGACCGTCGTGTTCCGCTGAGCGGGGAGAACCGGATGAAAGCCGAGATCATCGACGGAAAGCAAGCCGCCGAACGCCTGCGCACCGAGATCGGACGCCAGGTCGTACGCCTGCGCGAACAACACCTCCTCACCCCCGGCCTCGCCGTCATCCTTGTCGGCGAGGATCCGGCAAGCCAGGTCTACGTCCGCAACAAGGCGCGTCAGGCGCGCGAAGCCTCGATGGCCTCGTTCGAGTACCGCCTGCCCTACAGCGTGCCGCAGGAAAAAGTGCTGGAACTGATCGACCGGCTCAACGAGGACCCGGCCGTTCACGGCATCCTCGTCCAGCTGCCCCTGCCGCCGCAGGTCGACGCCGACCGGGTCATCAACGCGATCCGCCCGGAAAAGGACATCGACGGCTTCCATCCCCTCAACGCGGGTGCCCTGGCGACCGGTGGCGACGGCATGGTGCCCTGCACGCCGCTGGGCTGCCTGATGCTGCTCAAGCACCGGCTTGGCGATCTCGCCGGCCTGCGCGCGGTCGTGCTGGGGCGCTCGAACATCGTCGGCAAGCCCATGGCTGCGCTGCTCCTGCGCGAAAGCTGCACGGTAACGATCGCGCATTCGAAGACGCGCGACCTCGCCGACGAATGCCGCCGCGCCGATATCCTCATCGCCGCCGTGGGCCGGCCCCGCATGGTCCCCGGCGACTGGATCAAGCCGGGCGCGACGGTCATCGACGTGGGCATCAACCGTATCGACACACCGGACGGCAAAGGCCGCCTGGTTGGCGACGTGGACTTCGACAGCGCCGCCGAGGTCGCCGGCGCCATCACGCCGGTACCGGGCGGCGTCGGCCCGATGACGATCGCCTGCCTGCTGCTCAACACGCTCGAAGCGGCCTGCCGCCAGCACGGCCTCCCCGTGCCGCAGGGGCTCATGGAGGCCGCGTGGGGATGAGTTTCCCGGCCGGCGTCGCGGAAGCGGCCGCCCGGCCGCTGCGCGATGCCGACGACCTGGCCCGGCTGATCGACGCGCTCGTCGCGGCCGAAGCGTCCCGCCCCTGCCCGCCGGCCGCGCTCGCGCTGCAGCCGGTGAGCGAGTTGCTCGCCCGCATCGGCAACCCGCAGCGGGCGCTGCGGTGCATCCACGTCGCCGGATCCAAAGGCAAGGGCAGCACGGTCCTGCTGTGCGAGGCGATCCTCGGTGCCGCCGGCCTGCGGGTCGGCAGCTACACCTCGCCGCACCTGCAGAGGTATAGCGAGCGCTATCGCGTCGGCGGGCGCGAGATCGGCGAAGCCGGTTTCGTTGCCGCGGCCGAGCGCGTCCGGCCCCATCTCACCGCGCTGCTGCATAGTGAGCACCCGCCCGGTTTCTTCGATTTCGCGACCGCAACCGCCTTCGCGCTGTTCGAGAGCGAGGCGGTCGACGTCGCACTGATCGAAGTCGGGCTCGGCGGACGCCTGGACCCCACCAACGTCATCACCCCGCTCGTGTCCTGCATCACCAGCATCGAGCTCGAACACACAGACCGCCTGGGCACGACCCTCGCAGCGATTGCCGGCGAGAAGGCCGGCATCATCAAGCCCTGGGTCCCGGTCGTGATCGGCGACCTGCCCCGCGAAGCCTTCGCCGTCGTCGAAACACAGGCGACGACCTGCGCCGCGCCCTTGCATCGCCTCGGCATCGAGTTCGCCGCGGAAGTGACGCGGGCCGACGCCGAAGGCCTCGCGCTACGCCTCGACTGCGGCCCCCTGGCGCTCGACCTCGCGCTGCCGGTACTGGGCCCCCATCTCGCCGGCAACGCCGCGATGGCGCTCGCATGCATCCGGCACGCCGACCTGCTACCCCTGCCGCAACTGGCCGACGCCGCGAGGCGCGGTCTCGCACAGGTCGCACTACCGGGCCGCACCGAGATCCTCGCGCGCAGCCCGTGGGTCGTCGCCGACGGAGCCCACACCGAATGCTCCGCCCGCGCCCTGATGCGCTCGCTGGAGGTTCTCGGGTGCCGCGAGCGGCACATGGTCGTGTCCATTTCATCCGGCAAAGACCTCGCGACCCTGCTCCCGATACTCGCCGCACAAGCGACCTCGCTCGTCGCGACGCGCGCCGATCGGCAGCGTTCGCTCGCCCCCCTCGCGATCGCCGACTGGCTCAGGCAGCGCTATCCCGATCTGCCCGTTCGAATCATCGAGGACCCGCAGCACGCCGTGAGGGACACCCTCATCGACCTGCCGCCCGACTCGCTGATGTGCGTCACCGGGTCCGTGTATGCGGCAGGCGCAGCGAGGGCCGTATTGGCCGCATGACCCGCTCGCATGCAGCGGCTGTAGCGCCGGGCGACGGGTGCCCTCGTCCAACAATGGATCCATCGAACTGGCAGCCCTACGGTCACAATCACCGCAACCGATGCCCGTCGCACGGCGGGTAGAGCTGGCAGGTGTTCGAAGCAAGGGGGGGGCGCCCGCCATGCCGTTACGATGATCGACGTCCTCCGCCCCTCTGCGTGTCCCGTTGCCGCAATCCCGTAGGGCGGGAGGATCGCAGCGCATCCCGCCACTCAGCCGTTGTCGCGCGGAAGAACACGGGTGCGGCGACGTGGGCCAGCGGTCGATTGGCTTGGCGGCCGGAAGGTGATCGGCCAGACCGGTTGTTGGGGTATGTCGCCGCCAATGGCTGCAACGAGTCGGTCAGCGGTCGTAGCTCCGAAAGTTGGCCGCTACGTCCGCTCCGAAATCTGCCCCTCAGCCGGACCCGACCCCAAGCCGCCATCCAGATTTCCCTGAAGCGGCGATTCGCGCACTCAGTGCCTCCGCAAGTTCCGCGGCTCCGAAGCTGCCGTTCTTGACCATGCACACCCGGCCGGGAGCGGTTGATAAGAGCTGTCCCCGTATGCGGACAGCCACCATCTGTGTGCGGTATGCTTTGTGCGTCTCCGGTTACCTGCCCACCGGTGCCGCGGACCCCCCTAAAAAAATTGCATGTCCAAGTGGCATTGAACGTTAATCTCGCACTCAAACCATGGCAGATCTACAGTCCCAGATCGTTTACGTTCTCACGAACCCGGCTATGCCCAGCCTAGTGAAGATTGGAAAAACCACGCAACTTGAAGTGCAGGAGCGAATGAAGCAGCTCTATGGCACAGGTGTTCCAGTTCCATTCGACTGCGCATTCGCTTGTCAAGTTAAGGATGCATCCGAAGTCGAGAAGGCACTTCACTTCGCCTTTGGCGCTTCACGAGTCAATCCAAATCGTGAATTCTTTAAGATCGAGCCTGAACGCGTCATCGCTATTCTGAAGCTCCTAAAGGTTGATGACATTACAATCCAATTTGAGCATAACCTTGAATCTAATGTCCCAACCGCAGACATTCAATCTGCCCAAACCCTAAAGGAGTCACGGCGTCCTCATATGAATTTTCACCATCTGGGCATCCCCGATGGTTCAGTTCTTGTCTCAACAGAGCAGCCCGGGATTTCCGTCAAGGTCGTTGGCGAACGCAAAGTTGAGTACAGGGAGGTCATCTGCTCACTCACCGCCGCCACCCGTAAAGTACTGGGACTTCCAGAGGACTATGCACTCCAACCCTCACCGTTTTGGACCTTCAACGGCAAGACGGTGAAGGAGATTTATGACGAGTTTCACGACGCATCTAACGACTCGTAGGTCACCTACACGAAACTACGAAGGCGGTTTCCGAACATGAACGATCAGACCGTAGAAATCTATGTGCGCCACAGTTCAGGACGCGGACTCTTGATGTTCCACATCCCGACGCGCATCAGAGATCTGTTTCTGCAGGGAATCAACGTTGGGGAGTTCACGCCGGCAACTAATCAAGCATACCTTGAGTTGTCAGTGGTGGCAGAGTGGATCACGGATGCCGATATCCGAGCGCAGGTTCAATCGATGGAAAGCCCGATTCATCTTCGCATTCCACTGGTCGCCATCACCACGTCATTCAATGAGTAGCGGAGGACCGGGTACACCGGGCAACCCTGGTCTCTCGCGAGTGCTCCGCCCGTTTCAACGCGAACGTTGCAAGGCAGCATCCCTACTGTTTGAGTAACTGTCTTGAGTCAAATCCTGTCGCCTAGCCTTGGGTGCTTGGTAGGATTTCGAACAGTCGGTGTAACGTTGGCGGCTGAAAGGGTTGTATCGGCCAGAAGCCGCCCGATCCAGATAGCGGCCATCAGGGCGAAGCGGTATGCTCTCCGCCTATTTACCACATGGATACGACCACCCGACTATGCCGTCGGCTGCTGCCTTTCCTGACGTGTCACTTCGCATTGCGCGTAATTTGCGATTTTAAACAGCAACTTGCTGAATATTTTGCCATGCATTTATATGTCATGCGCAAACACTGTCGTCATAAACCAAAGTTATCTGCAAAGGATGAAATGTGGAGATATTTCTAACAATCTTGGCGGGCGCAGGTACTTTCGTTTTTGGGCAAATTTTGCTTAAATTAATCATCGAGCCTGTACAGGCAATGAAAAATGTCATTGCAGAGATTGCTCACAAGTTAATCTTATATGCAAATGTTTATGCCAATCCGAAAACGTTAGAAGACGAAAAGCAAGCTGAAGCTTCAAAGGAGTTCAGGATTCTATCCTCAAAGCTTCAGTCAGCAATGTATCTCGTTCCGGCGTACGGAGTAACTTCAAAGTTATTCGGCTTGCCAAGCCAAGACCTGATTAGCAAAGCATCTAAAGGGCTTATCGGTTTACACAATGGTCATGACCACGTTCTCGCAAATCAGGGGATACTAAATTGCTACTCAGCGCAAAGGGTACGAGAAGCATTGAGTATTTACATACCTGAAGGAGAGCGGCTAGATCCGGCTCATGAGAAAGAATTTATCAAGACTAAGCAATTCAGCTAACAATTTAATGCAACGAATCAATCTACGCTACGCTTCAATCACCCGCTGACTTGGGCATTAAACGACAACTGGCCTCGGCACTCAATGACGGCATTGGGTTGCGGATTCAACCGGTGGATGCAACACTCCCCCTGCTTACACAGGCTCTAGTGTGTTGCATCCACCGGTTGAATCCGCAGTCGTCAGTTTCCGTTCACGGGGTGGAGAAGCTGCCGCTCGTCGCAGCTTGGCGGTCGAGCGGCAGGTAACCGTCGCATAGTGGCTGCACTGGCAGCTGCTACCGAATGACGGCTGAGGCCGACGAAGAGGCAGTGGGCTCGCACTGCCCGAGTACGCTGCCTACTCGGCCGAAGCTGTCATTCGGTCGCCATGCATCGTACGGCCGACACGGGTTGCCAAAGACACGCTCGGAGTCGTCCTCGCAAGGTGCGACAGCTCGCTCGTATTAGAATTCTGGCTCCCAATAGTTCTAGGAGAAGCGCATGAGTGTGGGCACGCCTGTCGTCTTTATGGAAGGCACAGAAGGGCGAGAGTTCACCCCGTTATTCGGAATTTCCGTAAGACGTGAGGACCGGAATTCATTCGATGAAAGCCTGCTACAGGAACTGATCGATGCCTGCCCCAACGTGTTACCGGTACGCGAATACCTGCCATCCACCACGAGCCTATTTTCACTGGGACGAGAAATTCCCCTCGATGTGGGCGGCTCCCTTGGGCGCGTTGACAACCTGCTCGTTACGAATGACGGCTACCTGGTAATCGTCGAAACCAAGCTGTACCGCAATCCGGAAGGCATCCGCGAGGTCATTGCCCAGACCCTCCAATATGGAATGGCAATCGGTCAGATGCCTATCATGGAGTTGGAAGCGCGAATCAAACGCGGCCAGTCCCCCTCGCTTCGCCCGGCGGAGAACATCCGAGATTGTGTTTCCCGCGTAGCTGGTGATCAAAACCAATCTGCTGGACTCGCCGACGACTTTGATGAAGCCCTTGAGCGCCATCTGCGGCGCGGCGAAATCCTGCTGCTCATTGTTTCCGATGGGATTCATGTTGGAGTTGAGAGGGTTACGCATTGGCTCAACGAACAGGGTAATAGCTCACCCTTCAAATTTGGTCTGGTAGAACTAAAATTCTATACCCATGGTTCTCAGCGACTGGTGATTCCCCGCACCGTACTCAAGACCCGAGAAGTCTCCCGACATGTCGTAGTGGTCGATATTCGTCCGAATGCTCCGGTCACGACCAGCGCACAAGTGATTGACGAGTACCAAGGCACATCTGGTGGGCGGGTACAGGAATCGAGGGTCGTGAAGGCGGCAGCCTTACCCATGACAAAGGGACAGTTGCTGCAACGGGTTTCCCCCAGCGATTTACCCGTGGTTTCCGAACTTATCGAGCAGATGGAAAACCTTGGGTTCGACCAGCGTGGGTCAGTCTGCTACCTCCAGTTCGGGTTCACCTATCCGACTGACGGCGGCGAATTCCATCCCTTGGCCTATCTGGGCACGGGAGGAATCTGGACTCAGATGCTAAAGCCCCTGCGCGACATCGTCAGCGACGAAACGGTTTTGGAATTCCATAGGGAGGCCAACAAATTCGGCACCTTTTACAAGCCGGATCAAGTCGACAAGCCCGAAAGCATGGGCAGCGCTGTGAAATACCCACTCTTCCGGGGGCCGGCAGGGGGTTACTCAGCGTTCCTTGATGTATACCGCAATAGGCTGATCGGATTGCTTCAGGAGGATTGAGGCGGGAAGTCACCGCCAAACGCGGATCGCCAGAACGAGCTGTTGGTGTAGCCGCGGCTTGGTCTCACGCCGCCAGTCGGACGCCATACAGCAGTCCGAGCGGCTGATCTTGGCGGCGCTAGCGAACACGAACTTCCGGATGCATTGCGGACCGAAACAGACCGCCGGCTGAAGGTCCGCTCCGGCCGACCACCTGCCGGCCAGCAAGCCAATCGACCGCTGGCCCACGTAGCCACAACCGTGTTCTTCGGCGCGACAACGTTTGAGTGGCGGGATGCGCTGCGCTCCTCCCGCCCTACGGAATTGCGGCAACGGGACACGCAGAGGGGCGGAGGACGTCGATCATCTTAACGGCATGGCGGGCGTGGGATCTCGGTTCGTAGCATCCATGGTGCGAGATGAGCGGCGACAGTCGTCCACATCCCTGCATCTTGTCCAACTCGATCTGGATGACGGCTCCGGCCGAATTGCGCGCCTCCCCCGTACAGCAGCACTTTCGGTGAAAAAGCGCTCCAACCGCGATTGCACAGGAAGGGCGAGCCGTAGCCAGCCGCGGTCCGGTTACCGGAAGCGCCTGCAAACTCAGGAAGCCGCGCGCAGCTCGACCGCGCTACGCTCCGGGCGCCCGCGCACCGGCGCCTCTCCGGCCACGTAGTAACGTGCCGTGCTGCGCGCCAGCGGCTCGCGGCCGCGGATGCGGTCGGCGATCTTCTCGCCGATCATGATGGTGGTGGCGTTGAGGTTGCCCGTGATGATCAGCGGCATGATCGAGGCATCGACCACACGCAGGCCTTGCAGGCCGTGTACGCGGCCCTGACCGTCCACCACCGCCATGTCGTCCTCGCCCATCCTGCACGAGCACGAGGGGTGGAAGGCGGTCTCCGCGCGTGCGCGCACGAAGGCGTCGAGCTCGGCGTCGCTCTTCAGCTCGGCGCCGGGGCTGAGTTCGCGTCCGCGATAGGGGTCCAAGGCCGGCTGGTTGATGATCTCCCGGGTGATGCGGATGGCGTCGCGGAACTCCTGCCAGTCCTGCCCGCTGCTCATGTAGTTGAACAGGATGCTGGGGTGCTGACGCGGGTCCCGGGATTTCGCGTGCACGCGCCCGCGACTCGGCGAGCGCATCGATCCGACGTGCGCCTGGAAGCCGTGCTCACTCACCGCGTTGCTGCCGTTGTAGTTGATCGCCACCGGCAGGAAGTGGAACTGGATGTTCGGCCACTCGAAGGCCGAGCGCGTGCGGATGAAGCCGCCCGCCTCGAACTGGTTGCTCGCGCCGATGCCCCTGCCCTTGAACAGCCACTCCGCGCCGATCGCCGGCTGGTTCCACAGCTTGAGCGCCGGGTACAGCGACACCGGCTCCTTGCACGCGTACTGCAAGTACATCTCGAGGTGGTCCTGCAGGTTAGCCCCGACGCCCGGCAGGTCGTGGACGAGCTTGATGTCGAGGCTGCGCAGCAGCGGCGCGGGGCCGACCCCGGAGCGCTGCAGGATCTGCGGCGACGCGATCGCACCCGCGCACAGCAGGACCTCGCGTCGGGCGTGCACCGTGGACGGTTCGTTGCTGTCGCCCACGAGGTAGGCGACGCCGGTTGCGCGCTTGCCACTGAAGAGGATGCGGTCGGTGAGCGCGTGGGTGACGATCGTGAGGTTCGGCCGCTCGCGTGCCTGGTCGAGATAGCCGCGCGCGGTGCTCGAACGCCGCCCTTGCGGCGTCACGGTGCGGTCCATCGGACCGAAGCCTTCCTGCTGATAGCCGTTGAGGTCGTCGGTACGCGGGAAGCCCGCCTGCACGCCCGCCTCCACCATGGCATGGAACAGCGGGTTGTTGCCCGGCTTCGGCGTGGTGACGCTGACCGGGCCGTCGGCGCCGTGGTAGTCGTCGGCGCCGATGTCGCGCGATTCGGCCTTGCGGAAGTACGGCAGGCAGTCGAGGTAGGTCCAGTCCTCCAGGCCCCTGGCCGTGGCCCAGTTGTCGAAATCCAGCGCGTTGCCGCGGATGTAGCACATGCCGTTGATCAGCGACGAGCCACCCAGCCCCTTGCCGCGCCCGCACTCCATGCGCCGGTTGTTCATGTGCGGCTCGGGGTCGGTCTCGTAGGCCCAGTTGTAGCGGCGGCCCTGCAGCGGGTAGGCGAGCGCGGCCGGCATCTGGGTGCGGAAGTCCTGGCGATAGTCGGGGCCACCCGCCTCCAGCAGCAGCACGCTGACGTCGGCGTCCTCGGTCAGGCGCGCGGCGAGCACATTGCCGGCGGAACCGGCGCCGATGATGATGTAGTCGTATTCTTTCTTCACGTTATCGTCCTCGGGAGGGCTCAGAACACCGAGTGGAACTCGCCCAGTTCGACCTGCACCGATTTCAGGCGCGTGTAATGTTCCAGCGTGGTCAAGCCGTTCTCGCGCCCGATGCCGGACTGCTTGTAGCCGCCCACCGGCATCTCGGCCGGCGATTCGCCCCAGGTGTTGATCCAGCAGATGCCGGCCTCCAGGCGATGGATGAGGCTGTGCGCGCGGGTCAGGTCGCGGGTCACGACGCCAGCGGCAAGCCCGTAGTCGGTGGCGTTGGCGCGGCGGATGACTTCCTCCTCCGTGTCATAGACCAGGATGCTCATCACCGGGCCGAAGATTTCCTCGCGGACGATGGTCATGTCGTCGCAGCAGTCGGTGAACACCGTGGGGGCGACATAGGCACCGCGTTCGTATTCGCCTGTGGCGATGCGCCCGCCGCCGCACAGCAGGCGCGCGCCCTCGGCGCGGCCCTTCTCGATGTAGCCGAGCACCTTGTCCATATGGTTGAAGCTCACCAACGGACCGAAGTTGGTGCCCTCGTCCATCGGATCGCCGACGCGGATGCGCGCCACGCGTGCCAGCACGCGCGCCTCGAAGTCAGCCTGCAGCGCGCGCGGCACGAACACGCGGGTGCCGTTGGTGCACACCTGGCCCGAGCTGAAGAAGTTGGCCATCACCGCGATGTCGGCGGCGCGGTCGAGGTCGGCGTCGGCACACACGACGAGCGGCGACTTGCCGCCGAGCTCCATCGTCACCTCCTTGAGCGTCGAGCCCGATGCGCTGGCCATCACCTTCTTGCCGGTGGCGGTGCCGCCGGTGAAGGAGATCTTGGCGATGTCCGGATGCTCGGTCAGCCACTGGCCGACGTGGCGGCCGTTGCCGGTGAGCACGTTGAAGACGCCGTCCGGGAGCCCCGCCTCGGAGTAGATCTCGGCGAGCTTCAGCGCGGTGAGCGGCGTGACCTCGCTCGGCTTGAAGATCATCGCGTTGCCTGCGGCGAGCGCCGGCGCGGATTTCCACAGCGCGATCTGGATGGGGTAGTTCCACGCGCCGATACCGGCCACCACGCCGAGCGGCTCGCGGCGGGTGTAGACGAAGCTCGTCTCGCGCAGCGGGATCTGCGCGCCTTCGATCGCAGGCGCGAGGCCGGCGTAGTATTCCAGCACGTCCGCGCCGGTCGCGATGTCCACGCTGCGCGTCTCGGCCAGCGGCTTGCCGGTGTCGAGCGTCTCGATCTCGGCCAGCGCATCGTTGCGCTCGCGCAGAATGGCCACCGCCCGGCGCAGGATGCGCGAGCGCTGCATCGCGGTCATCGCCGCCCATTTCTTCTGCCCCGCCACGGCGCTGCGTACCGCGCGCTCCACATCGGCCTGGCTTGCGTGCTGCACGCGTGCCAGCACCTCGCCGTTGGCCGGGTTGATGGTGTCGAAGCCGGCACCGCTGGTGGCCGGCACGTAGCGGCCGTCGATGTAGAGCTGCTGTTCGGTGAAACGGGGCATGGCGACTCCTCTGATCGGCAATCCGCGCCGCGCTTCGCACGGAGCGGGGATTCAGGATCCAAGGCTACGTGCCGACGGGTGAACGCTCAGCCAAAAAAACGACCGGGGCGGTTCTGCGCGCGACCGTCCGGCGACCGGGCTGGCTGGACGCTTGGCTCGATCGCGCGAGCCGCACGCCTGACACCGTTTCCCTTTCCATTCGCCGAGTAGCTTTTAAGCTACAATGGCCATCATGATCGAACTTCTCCGCTACCAACGCGAAGACGGCCGCGAGCCGTTCAGCGAATGGCTCGCGGCCGTCCGCGACAAGCTGGCTCAGGCGCGCATTCGCGTTCGATTGCGCCAGCTGCAGGCGGGCAACTTCGGCGACTGCGAGCCGGTCGGCGAAGGGGTAATCGAACTGCGCGTGCATGTCGGAGCCGGGTATCGCGTCTATTGCGGACGTCACGGCAAAGCCGTGGTGCTTCTGCTGTGCGGTGGCGACAAGGGCAGCCAGGCGGCCGACATCAAGCGTGCCAGGGAACTGTGGTCGGAATGGAAACGGAGGCAAACATGAGCAAACTCAAGGGCACCGTATCGCACCATGAGGCCGAGGTGGCGGAGTTGCGCGCCGATCGCGAACTGGCCGTGGCATACCTCAAGGCGGCGATGGAATCGCTCGATGATCCTGACAATCGAGCGGCCGGCCTGCTCGCCCTGCGCACCGTGGCCGAAGCTTACGGCGGCCTCGGCGCCGTGGCGGCGGAAGCCGGCATCAGCCGCGAATCCCTCTATCGCACGCTGTCACCGAAGGGCAATCCGACGCTTAAAACCCTGCTCGCCGTCCTCAAGACAGTCGGCATGCGTCTGTCCGTAGAGCCGGAAGATCACGCACGCGCTTGATCGAGTGAACTCGGGAATTCCGATTCAGGCCTTCGCGAGCTGCAGATCGACGTACTCGTAGGCGATCTGCAGCGCCTGTTCGGTGTCGAAGGCCTTGCCCGACAGCGCCCCGCGCAGCCACAGGCCGTCGATCAGCGCGGCCAGGCCGCGGGCCGCAGAGCGTGCGTACTCCGGCGGCAGCGCGCGGCGGAACTCGCCGCACAGGTTCGAGTACAGGCGGCGGTCGTTGATCCGCTGCAGGCGCTGCAACAGGGGGTGGTGCATGCTGCTGGCCCAGAAGGCGAGCCAGGTTTTCATCGCTGCGCCGCTCACCTGGCGGGTGTCGAAGTTACCCTCGATGATCGCGCGCAGATGGGCGCGCGGCCCCGGGTCGGAGAGGGCAGCCCGGCGCAAGCGCACGCCCTCGCCCAGCGCCTGCATCAGGTGGCGCATGGTCGCCTCGATCAGCCCGTTCTTGTCGCGGAAGTAGTGGCTGATGATGCCGTTCGACACGCCGGCGAGACGCGCGATGTAGGCGATGCTGGCGTCGCCCAGGCCGACCTCGTCGACCGCCTTGAGCGTTGCTTCAATCAGCTGCGAGCGGCGGATCGGCTGCATTCCGACCTTGGGCATGGATTCCTCTGACTGGGGAAACAGGAGGGCGGGAGTCTGAAGCGTTTTCTTTGAACAGGCAATCAATATAAATACAGCCCAGCCCGAAAACCGGCGTGGGCTGTGCGGTAAGCCCCCTCCCCTTCAAGGGGAGGGAGTAAGACGAGACGCCGGCGCAGGGCGTCAGGTTTTCGTTGGGCGAACCGCGGCGAAGCTTTCGGTGATGCGGTCGAGAATGATCGCCAGCAGCACCACGGCCAGCCCCGACTCGAAGCCGAGCCCGATGTCGAGGCGCGAGATGCTGGTCAGCACGTCGTTACCGAGACCGCCCGCGCCCACCATCGAGGCGATGATCACCATCGACAGTGCCATCATGATGGTCTGGTTGATCCCGGCCATGATGGACGGCAGCGCCCCGGGAATCTGCACCTTGAACAGCAGTTGCCACGGCGTGCAGCCGAAGGTGATGCCTGCCTCGACCTGCTCGCTGTTGACCTGACGGATTCCGAGACTGGTCATCCGCACCACCGGCGGCATCGCGAAGATCACCGTCGCCAGCACGCCCGGCACCTTGCCCAGACCGAACAGCATCGCCGCCGGAATCAGATACACGAAGGCCGGCATCGTCTGCATGAAGTCCAGGCTCGGCCGCACGAAGGACGCCGCGAGCCTGTTCTTCGCCGTCCAGATGCCGAGCGGTATGCCCACCATCAGGCTGATCAAGGTGGCGGAAATCACCAGCGCGAGGGTCGCCATCGTCGCGTTCCAGAACCCGGTGCCGATGATCACCACCGCGGCGGCGGCGCAGAACAGCGCGAAGCGCCAACCCACGCGCCAGAACGCCAGCGCGGTCAGCGCCAGGGCCAGCACCGGGCCGGGGATGAGCAAAAGCCCGTGCTCGACGAGCTCGGTCAGGCTGCCGACGAAGGAGCCGATCGCGCCGAAGCTGCCGCTGTCGTTCTCCAGCAGAAGATTGACCGCGTGGTCGGCCAACTCGCCGATCGGTAGAAACTCAGACATTGGCCGCCTCCTGTGCCATGTTCCGCAGCAGGATCGTCTGGGTCACGGCGCCGAGGTAGCGCCGCTCGCCGTCGATGATCGGGAGCGGGTAGGGATTCCTGACGATGTTGGAAATGAGCTCGTTCATGCGGGTGTCGCCCGGAATGGGCTGGATGTCGTCGAGCAATGCCTGCTCGAACGTCGTCCTGCCCTCCGCCAGGCAACGGAGCATCGAATCGATCGACACCGTACCCAGCACGCGCTGCTCCTTGTCGACGACGAAGCCGTAATTGCGCCGCATCTCGCGCAAGCGTCCGATCGCCGAGTGGAACCCGGCGTTGACGTCGGCCGGCGCCTCCATGACGAGAACCTCGTTCGGGAGGGCAACGTCCTTGGCGGTGAGGTAACGCTTCACGTCCACGCCCTTGAAGAACGCGCGCACGTAGTCGTCGGCGGGATTGCGCAGGATCTCGTCGGGCGAGCCGATCTGCACGATGCGCCCGCCTTCCATGATCGCGATGCGGTTGCCGATGCGGAACGCCTCGTCGAGGTCGTGCGAGACGAAGATGATGGTGCGCTTGTGTTCCTTCTGCAGCGTCAGCAGGAGTTCCTGCATTTCCGTCCGCTTCAGGGGATCGAGCGCCGAGAAGGCCTCGTCCATCAGCATCAGCGACGGGTCCACCGCCAGCGCGCGCGCGAGGCCGACGCGCTGCTGCATGCCGCCGGACAGCTCGGCGGGGCGCTTGCCGGCGAAGGCCTTGAGACCGACCTCGTCGAGGACCTCCAGCGCGCGCCGCTCGCGCTCCTTGCGCCCCACGCCCGCGACTTCGAGCCCGAAAGCGGCATTGTCCAGCACGGTCAGATGAGGCAAGAGCGCGAAGGACTGGAACACCATCGCCATGTCGCGTCGGCGCAATGCGACCAATTGCGCCTTGCTCATGGTCGCCACGTCGACGCCGTCGACAAGGATCTGTCCGGCGGTCGGCTCGATGAGGCGATTCAACAGGCGGATCAGCGTCGACTTGCCGGAGCCCGACAGCCCCATGATGACGAAGATCTCGCCTTCATTGACCGCGAAGTTCGCGTCCTGCACGCCGACGACCATGCCGGTCTGCTGGAAGATCTCATCCTTGTGCCGCCCTTTGCGCAGCATCTCCATCGCGACGTCGGGAGCGCGACCGAAGATCTTGTGGAGGCCTTTGGCGACAATCTTGTGTTTCATCGGCCTCCCCCCTCGTCGACGGCGGGCAAGATGCGCCCGCCGCTCCTCACCAAAGCATGTGCGTTCATTGATCGTGTCTCCCGTTGAGTTCTTTTGGCCGCCGTCGACGCGGCTTGGCCCTGCGTGGCTCGTTTCCGGCGCCCCTGGCCATGCCTCAGAAGGTCCTCGTGAGCGAGACCAGGACGGTGCCCTTCAGCGGGTTGGAGGTGTCCAGCTGGCCCGAGGAGTCGACGGCGCCCGTGGTGAAGCGCTTGAAGAGGTCGTGCTTGTCCCATGCCTTGGTATAGGCGAGCGACGCCGTCCAGCCGCCGTCGAAGCTCTTGCTCACCGCCACCTTGGCGTCGCGCCAGTTGGCGAAGCTGAAGCCGCGTACGTTCTGTTGACCGTAGTGCAGCAGCAGCCCGTAGCCGGCGCCGAGGTCGAAATTGGTGTTGACGTCGAGGTAGCCCGAGCCGCGGCTGTGGCGATCGCCGGTGCGCGCCGTGGTGCCCAGCGTCTCGTCATTGAAGCCGAAGTAGTCCCGGGTATAGGTGAGCCAGTACTTCACCGTGAGGAACTTGTAGCTGATGCTCGGAACGATCTCGCCGTAGTCGTAGCGCACGTCCGCGAAGGCCATCTTCGCCCCGGGGTAGACGTAGTAGTAGGCGGTGACGCCATATCCGACATCGCCAACCGTTCCGCCGTAGCCGGCATACAGGTCCCACTCGACCGTGCCGTCCTCGATGAAGCGGTTGCTCACGCTCGACATCCACGTGCCGGCGAAGAAGCCGCTCGGATGGGCGTAGTCGAAACCGCCCTGCAGCGCGGGCTGGCCCCAGGTCTGCCGCCAGCCGCGCGAGACATACTGCGAGGTGAGCGTCACGTTCGCGGTAAGCGCAGAGGCGGCAGGTTCCTCGGGCGCGACGGATACGCCGGCCTGGGGGCCGGCGGCGACCTGCACGGGATCCGGACTGGCGGATTGCGCAAGGGCGGGCGGGGCGATGCCCCACAGAGCCATTGCGCAGAAGCCGACGGTGGAGGCGGTGGTGTGGAATTTCATTATTCTGGCTCCTATCACGAGACATGGAAGGACTTCGTTCGCGCCCCCGCTCGCCGTCCAGGTCACGCCATGGCCTGGGCACACGAGGTCATCCTCCGGGGAGGCGGGCCGATTATTCGTCGCGAAGGGGGCACGAGCAGACCGGATTGCGACCCGAAAACCCACGTTTGCGACCGGACCCGGAGAAGCCCGCGGGCGGGTGGACCGCGACCGGCGACAGCTGCCCGACCATGGCGGGCGCCGTGGCGACAGATCGGGTCGCGCCGAGGGAATTCGCTCCGCCCTCCCGTGGCTATTCTCGGCAACACTGTCGGTCCATGATCGGCAGCCAAGAGCGAGTGGCACCCGGGTTGGCGCGGAATCGCGCGGCCGGGCGTGCCGCCTGGATTGATTGCCACCGCACCGAAAAGGAATCGCCATGAAGAAACTGGTCAAGGTCGCCGCTGCCGCCACCCTGGCTCTCGCGGGGTTCGCCACCAACGCCGCCGCCAGCGTCGAACCGTCGAGCTGCCGTGACGTCCGCTTCGCCGACGTGGGCTGGACCGACATCACCGCGACGACCGCGCTCGCTTCCACCCTGCTCGAAGGCCTCGGCTACCGGCCGAAGACCACCATCGCGTCGGTGCCGATCACTTTCGCCGGGATCAAGAAGAAGCAGATCGACGTCTTTCTCGGCTACTGGTCGCCGTCGATGACGCCGATGATCGAGCCCTTCGTCAAGACGGGCGACGTGAAGGTCCTCGATACACCCAATCTCACCGGCGCCAAATACACGCTCGCGGTGCCGAAGTACGCCTACGACGCCGGACTGAAGACCTTCGCCGACATCGCCCGCTTCGCCGACAAGCTCGATCGCAAGATCTACGGGATCGAGCCGGGCAACGACGGCAACGCGCTGATCGAGAAGATGGTCAAGGAGAACACCTTCGGCCTGAAGGGCTTCGAGATGGTCGAGTCGAGCGAGGCCGGAATGCTGCTGTCGGTGGACCGCGCGGTCCGGCAGAAGAAGTGGATCGTCTTCCTCGGCTGGGAGCCGCATCCGATGAACGTCAAGTTCGACGTCAGCTACCTGGAAGGCGGCGACGAGGTCTTCGGGCCGAACTACGGTGAAGCCAAGGTCTACACCGTCGTGCCCCCCGACTACCTCAACCGCTGCCCGAACGTCGGCCGTCTGGTGAGCAACCTCACCTTCAACACCGACATCGAGAACCGCCTGATGATGCCGATCGTCGAGAAGAAGAATCCGGCAACCGTGATCAAGACCTGGCTCAAGGAAAACCCGACGCAGCTCGACCAGTGGCTCGCCGGCGTCAAGACTGCCGACGGCAGCGACGGTCTCGCCGCGGTGAAGGCCTACCTGAAGCGCTGAGAATCGGGGCGGCCGTCATCGGCCGCAAACCCGGGCGCACCCTCTGCTTCCTCCCTCGGCGCGCGCCGCCAAAAGGCGCGCGCCATTTTTTTCCCTGCGACCGTGACGGAGCACCCCATGGAGTGGCTTTACCTGTCGATCTCTATCCTCGCCGAGGTCACCGCCACCACCGCCCTCAAGGCCTCCAACAGCTTCACGCGCGCATTGCCTTCGCTCGTCGTCGTGACCGGCTACGGCATCTCGTTCTATTTCCTCTCGCTCGCCATTCACCGCATTCCGCTCGGCGTCGCCTACGCGATCTGGTCGGCGGTGGGCGTCGTGCTGATCTCCATTGCCGGCGCCCTGCTCTTCGCTCAGCGACTCAGCGGCCCGGTGGTCGCCGGCATGACGCTGATCGTCGCCGGGGTGATCGTCATCAACGTCTTTTCGCCCAGCGCCGCCCACTGAACCGGCTGCCGATCTGCATTCGGGTTACGCCTGTCGAAGCCCGTCGCCGCGTCACACCTGCTGCGCTTCAAACGATGTCTGTCGACTTCGCGCAAGGCGCGATAGCGCTTCTCAATCGACTCGTTTCTTTTTTTGATTGCACGTTCAATTAAAAACGAGGAACATGTGCCTGAACCGTTCGTCACCCTGAAACAAACGGTTCAGGCAACAAGAGCCAGACACAAGCATTCTGGCCAAACGAAAAGAGACCGGAAGGAGACCACACCATGGCAGCAGCAACGGCAGCGCCCACCTATCGCTTCTCATTCATCACGCTCGACAAGTATTCGATGATCGCGCTCTCCAGCGCGATCGAGCCGCTCCGCATGGCGAACTACCTCATCGGACGCGAGGTGTACCAGTGGTCGATCGTCACGCTCGACGGTCAACCGGCCACCGCCAGCAACGGCGCGTACATGCTGCCGACGGTGGCGCTCGACGACACGGGGCCGGTCGACATCGCCTTCGTGTGCGGGGGTATCAAGGTCAAGGAAGCGGTCACCCCGCCGCTGCTGTCCGCCCTGCGCAGGCTGGCGCAGCGCCATGTGCCGATCGGCGCGCTGTGCACGGGGAGTTACGCGCTCGCCAAGGCCGGCGTGCTCGAGAAACACCACGTGGCCATCCATTGGGAGAACATGGCGGGTCTTCTCGAAGAGTTTCCCGGCATCAAGCTCACCGAGAAGCTCTTCTCGATCGACGACGACCGCTATACCTGCTCGGGCGGGATCGCGCCGCTCGATCTGATGCTTCACCTCATCAAGGGCCACCTCGGACACGAGATCGCAATGGCGATTTCGGAGCAGTTCATCGTCGAGCGCATTCGCGACGACAACGACCGCCAGCGTGTCCCCTTGCAGAGCCAGGTCGGCATCTGCCAGGAAAACCTGCTCAAGGTCGCCGCGCTGATGGAGGCGAACATCGAGGAGCCGCTCTCGCTCGACGAACTGTCCGACGAGATCGGCGTGTCGCGGCGCCAGATCGAGCGCCTTTTCAAGCGCTACCTCAACTGCGTACCGACCAAGTATTACCTCGACCTGCGCCTGCACCGCGCACGCGCGCTGCTGCTGCAGACCTCGATGTCGATCCTCGAAATCGCCATCGCCTGCGGCTTCCGGACGCCGCCGCACTTCGCAAAGTGCTACCGCGATCTCTTCGGCTACCCGCCGAGCGGCGAGCGCGGACAGAAGTGCAGGAATCGGACGTTCACGCCCGTCCCGCTGCTGTCCATGCCGCGCCCGCCATCCATGACGCCGAGCGTCGACTATTACGGCAACGCTTGAGAGGCAAAGGGGCCGGATCGGCCCCGATCAGTACTCCACGCTCACGTCCGAGGCGGCCTTCGTGCAGCAGCTCAGCACATAGCCTTCGGCAATCTCCTCGTCGGTAATGCCGGCGCTGGCCGCTGCCGCGTGCAGCGTGTCCGCCCAGGCACCGACGGCTGCGAAGCGATCGTGTCCCGGTGCGACCCGCTTCCGGGAGCGCCCCCGAAAAATCCTTCCGCGCCGCCGCCCTACCCCGGGAGACGGCACGTCCCGGATCTCGTGTATATTCGCGGCGGTTCACGGCCCGATCCGCCCCTCGCGGCAGGAGCCCTTTCGCCCTCGAACATCAGGATGTGGAGACGATAGATGGGGGACAAACCGCAGCAACTGCCGCGCAGCTTCGACAGCCGCATGCGACACAGCAACCAGGCCTATCTGCAGGGCCGGTCGTCCCCCGACGCGCACCCCCCGATCTGCCGCCGGATCGGTTTCGTGCTGCTCGAACATTTCTCGATGATGGCCTTCACCGGCGCCGTCGACGCAATCGTCACCGCCAACCTGATCAGCCGCAAGCCGCTCTACCGCTTCGAAACGTTCAGCCTGGAAGGGGCAACGGTGCGCAGCGATCTGGGCATCAACATTTCCGTGGACGGGGAGTTCCTCGCACTCGACACCAAGGATCTCGACATCCTGATCATCTGTGGCGGGTTCCGTTCGAATCTCGAACCCCGGCGTCCGGTGGTCGACAAGCTGCGCGAGGCAGCGCGGCGCCGGGTGATCCTGGGCAGCCTGTGGAACGGCAGTTACCTGCTTGCGCACGCCGGCCTGCTGGATGGTTACAGCTGCACCGTGCATCCGGACAGCCGCGCAGGACTCGAAGAGTTGCGCCCCCAGGTCCGGCTTCTACCCAATCCTTTTGTCATTGACCGGGACCGCATCTCGTCGGCGGGGGCCAACAGTGCGCTGGGAATGATGCTCGCGGTGATCCGCCATCACCATGGTGACGAGACGGTTCGCGGCATCGAGGAGATCCTCGCCTGCGACCGGACTCTGGACGACCTGCCCGACAGTCCGATGCCGACACTGGTGGACGATCCCACCTTCCCTGAAGTGCTCCAGGCCGTCCTGCAACTGATGAAGAACAATATCGAGGAACCGTTGAGCATTGAGGATCTCGCCCTGCGGGCGCGGGTTTCCCAGCGCCAGCTCGATCGCCTTTTCCAGCGCCACCTCAGTACGACGCCTTCACGCTATTACCTGGAAGCCCGCCTCACCCGCGCGCGCCGCCTGCTCCAGCAGACCAATGAGCCCATCACCAGCATCGCGATCGCTTGCGGCTTCAGTAGCGCGCCCCACTTCAGCCGCTGCTATCGAGAGTTCTTTGGCGTGCCGCCTTCCCAGGTCAGCGCGAAGCACCGTCGCGGCTGATCGATTCCGGCTGACCGCGGGTTCCGATCGTGTTGGTCGGACATGCGATGTCGATGTCATGACTGCCGCTCGTCATGAGCGTCAGCCGCGTCACCGACAGCCCCCGGCCATGACCAGCCGGTGGCGATTATTTTCCAAAGCCGACGTTGAGCGGGACCGCTCACCCGCAACCAGCCTTTCGTCCGGCGATGTTCTAAAGTCGTTCACGCATATCTCTCAAGGTAAAGCCAGACAATGGCTGATCGATCCCCAAGCTAAGTCCCAGCACCTTGAAACGCTCACCCATCTCACTGGGCAAAGTAAGCCGTTTGACCGCCTGGATCAGTTCCATATGGGCAACAACATCATCGATATCCGAGGCCGCCACCAGATCATCCAAGCCGTTGCCCATCAGAAAAAAGGCCTGGGTGGTAAAGCCGGCCACCGCAAACCCGGCAGCCAGCGCCGCCTCGGCCACAGCGGAAAAATCGACATGGGCGGTGATATCCTGCAGCCCGGGGTAAACCATGGGGTCCGGGTGGGCACGGTGCCGATAGTGGCACATCAGGGTGCCGCGGCTGCGCTCGGGATGATAATACTCGGCCCGGCTGTAGCCATAATCGATCAACAACACAGCCCCGGCGTCAACCGCCTTTGCCAGCTCCTGCAGCCAGGGGGGCGCCCGCAGATTGATCTCTGATTCGTAGTCTGCGCCCGCCTTTCCCAATTGGGTGGCCACAGCGGCTGCCGCCTCGACAAACCCCCGACTCACCGGCCTGTCCCATACCAGCGCTAACCCCTCATCCCGGGACGTGACAAACTGCTCTTTGATCGCCCCCTGCTCCAGCCTAAAACGGTGCACCGGCATCGCATCCAACAACTCATTGGCAACCACCACACCGCGAAACCCAGCCTCGGGCAGGGTATCCAGCCAGCGTACCCGGTCAACCAAGGTGGGGACCTCTGTCTGCAGCATCTCACGTTGCCGTGCCCGCAGATCCGGGCTCAACTCCAGGATCAGATAGGCCTCCGGTAACTGGCCCAGTTGCTCCAGCTCGGCCAGCAGATCGGCGGCCAATACACCAGAACCGGCCCCCACCTCAAGCAGATAGCCACCCCCCAGCAGTGCCAGCACCTGCCGACACTGGCGAGCCAGGCATTTGGCAAACAGGGACGAGATCTCCGGCGAGGTAATAAAATCCCCGCTGGGACCAAATTTACGCGAACCCGCCGTGTAATAACCCAGACCGGGTTGATACAAGACCATCTCCATATACTGGTCAAAGGGCAACCGCCCGCCCTGGTCAGCGATCGCCTGCTGGATCTGCTCAACGAGTAGCAGACTTCGCGCCTGGGCATCGGCGGCGGGTTCTGGTAACTGCGTCTGAAAAAGAGACTTCTTCACGTAGAACTTCCTCCGACTGCGTTCGAGAAAATTCTACTTCTGACGATCATCATTTTCCGGGGGGGGTTACCCCGCCATGAATGAAATCAATCATGTGTTCGATTTCCTGTTCCTTTTCATCGATAATGCTTTTTACGGTGTCGCCAATACTGATTATACCAATGAGCTTATCGCCTTCGACTACCGGTAGATGGCGTACTCGTTTGGCGGTCATCACAGCCATACACTCATCGAGGGTCTTCCCTTTATCGACGATGCAGACCTCCGTGGTCATCACCTCGCTCACCGGGGTATCTTTCGAGCCCTTACCTTTTAGAATTATCTTTCTGGCATAATCCCGTTCCGAGAAGATGCCTGCGATTTGATCTTTGGACATTACAAGCACACAACCCACATTGTTTTTAGCCATCAGTGCCAAGGCCTCATAGACCGTGGCATCCGGTGAAATTGTCAATACATCATGACCTTTCGTTGCCAGCACAGATTCAACGAGCATGAGCGCACCTCCTTCATTTCTTTGCAGGAACTCCACTCCTTAGTGTAGTCCTGACCCACAACGTGTCCAGACAATCCCGCGACGCCATCTCTACTGACGCGCTCTCCGGAAACAACAACTTCACTACTGCGTTGTCCCTGGATGCTTGCCGGTAACTCGCCACTTCGTTTTCCCCTTATCGCCGTCGGTTTCGGATTTCATCGAGGTGACAACCGGTCTGACTCAGAGGGTAAGGCTAGTGCAGTTCCTTGCTACTGAAGTATCGCGATCTGAGCCAGGGTGAGAAACCAGGAGGGGAACAGACCAATCACGATGACCGCCATGCTGGTGATGCCTAACGCCAGCCGTGGCGGCAATTCAAGCTGCATGGCAAATTCACCCGTGGGCGGGCGCATATACATCAGCATCACGATGCGGATATAGATGAAGGCAACCACCGCACTGAACATCACCGCAATCACCGCCAGGGCAATATGTTGTTGTTCGATCAGCGCCACAAAAATATAAAACTTGGCAAAAAAACCGGCCGTCGGGGGAATGCCGGCCAATGAGAAGAGGTGGATCAACATCAGCATGGCCAACACCGGATGTGACCGGGAAAGACCGGTATAGTCTTCGATTCGTTCACCGCCGAATGCCCCTTGGCGCATCACGATGATGGCGGAAAAGATGCCAAGGTTCATAAAGCTGTAAATCAGCAGATAAAGCATCACACTGGCGATACCCGCCTTCCCGCCAGCCACCACACCCAACAGGGCAAAGCCGACATGGGCGATACTCGAATACGCCAGCATGCGTTTGATATCGTGCTGGACCAATGCCACGATGCTGCCAAGTGCCATGGTCGCCACCGCGATAACCGTAAACAGCCCAAGCCAGATCTCCGAGACGGGTAGCAAACCTTGCAAAAACACGCGTAACAGCACGACAAATCCCGCCGCTTTGGGTCCAACCGACATGAAGGCGGTAATCGAGGTCGGAGCCCCCTGATAGACATCGGGCACCCACATATGAAACGGGACAGCCGCGATCTTGAATGAGAATCCGCCTATCAGGAACACAATCGCGAAGATTAGCAGCGGATCAATCGCCGCCTGTAGCCCGATCACCGCGGCAATATCCGCAATATTGGTCGTCCCGGTCAGGCCATAGAGCAGTGACATACCGTACAGCAGCACACTGGAGGACAAGGCGCTCAGGATGACATACTTGAGTGCCGCCTCATTGGATAACCGGCTCTGGCGCTTGAACCCGGTCAGCAGATAGATCGACAGGGCCATCAGCTCCAACCCCACATAGATGATGATCAGATCCACCGCCGAGGCCAGAATCATCAGCCCGCAAAGGGCAAACAGCAGCAGCACGTAGTATTCGCTGTGCTCGATCTGCTCCTGCTGCAGATAACCGATGGAGAAGAGGATGCACAGTGCCGTGATCAGACAGAAGAGCAGCTTGAAAAATACGGCAAAGTCATCCAGCACAAACATGCCGTTATAGACGGGCTTGATTTGCCCGGCGATCAACAGGGTCTCCAGTGCCGCAATGGCGATCACGGCGATCGCCAGATAGCCAATCACGGCGACTCGTTGACGCCGCCACACGAGATCGAGCATCAACAGCAGACAAGCGGCAAGTAACACCGTTATCTCCGGCAGACTGGTGATCAATGAATGGATAATGGCATCTTGATCCATTGTTCCCATCCGATTACCGGCTAATCAATACCACCTGCGCTTGCGTCTGCTGCAGCAGGTGCTCGACGGATGCATGCATGATGTTCAGGAAGGGCATGGGATAGAAGCCCACCCAGAGAACAAACAGGGCCAGCGACAATAGCGCCACCACTTCCCTGGCATCCAGATCCCAACTTTTGGTCAGCGCCTGGTTGGTCACCTTGCCCAGCGCCACCCGTTTAAACATACTCAGCAGATAACCGGCACTGAGCAGTGCACCAATGACTGCCAGTGCGGCAACGATCTTGCTAAAGCCAAAGACCCCCACCAACACCAGCAATTCACCGATAAAGGCACCGGTGCCGGGCAAGGCCATCGCCGCCAGGGTAAAAAAGGCCAGCCCGGTGGTGTAGATCGGCATCACCTTCATCAGTCCGCCGTAATCGCTGATCAGCCGGGTATGGGTACGCTCATAGACCAGCCCGACCAGCAGGAACAGCGCACCGGTGATGATGCCGTGGCTAAACATCTGCAAAATACCGCCTTTCAGACCGGCAACATTGAGCACAAACAGGCCGACGGTGACAAAGCCCATGTGGCTAATACTGGAATAGGCCACCAGCTTTTTCAGGTCGTCCTGGGCCAGTGCCAGATAGCCGCCGTAGATGATGGCCACCAAGGAGAGCAGCACCACCGGCGTTGCAAAATAGTGGGTCGCCAGAGGCAGCATCGGCAGTGAAAAACGCAAAAAGCCATAGGCCCCCATCTTCAGCAGGACGCCAGCCAACACGATGCTGCCAGCGGTGGGGGCCTGTACGTGGGCATCGGGCAACCAGGTATGAAACGGGAACATCGGCACTTTGATGGCAAACGCGATAAAGAAGGCGATAAAGACCCAGAACTGGACGGTAAAGGGATACTTTTGCGTCATCAGGGTCGGAATATCAAAGCTGCGCCCGCCTTCAAAATAGAGCACGATCATGCCCACCAGAAAGAGTACGCTGCCGGACAATGTGTAGAGAAAGAATTTGAAAGCGGCATAGATGCGGTTGTCCCCACCCCAGACACCGATGATCAGATACATCGGTATCAGCATCGCCTCCCAGAAGATGAAGAAGAGAAACAGATCCATGGCGCAAAAGACGCCTAACATCAGGGTCTGCATCACCAACAGCGCGCACATGAAACCTTTCACGTGCTGTTCAATGGCACGCCAGGAAGCCAGCACACAGATCCAGCCCAGAAACGCACTGAGAAAGACAAACAGCACGCTGATGCCATCGACACCCAGCGCATAGTGGATATCCAAGGCAGGTATCCACTGATATTCTTCGAAAAACTGCATCAGGTGGGTGTCTGGATTGAAATGCGCCAGCAGCTTCAGCGTCAGCGCCAGATCAAGCGTGGTGACCAGCAGGGCCAGTCGCTTGATCTGAAGGTCATCCTTGAGCCAGAGCAACAGCAACGCACCAGCCAACGGCACCAGCACGATCAGGCTCAGCACGGGAAAACCCATTGTGTTGACGGCTGAATCCACCACCCACAACCTCCTTGATCAACACGCCACGCGCGTTACATTCAAGTCACAAAAAACCATACAACAACAGACAGGCCACCAGCCCCGCCACGATACCCAGGGCATACTGGCTCAGGATGCCGCTTTGCAGCTGGCGCAGCTGCGTGGCACACCGGATCAGACCGGTCGCCACGCCATTGACCACCCCATCAACAATATGCTGATCAAACCAGAGTCCAAGCTTTGCGATGGCGGTATGGGGCTTGAGTACCAGCGAGTTGGAAAAATCGCTGACCACCTCTTCGTAGCGCGTCAGCGGACGACGGGCAAACCACATCAACCACCTTGCCCCGGTGCGGTAAAACCAGTCGGTATCCAGGCTGATGGTGCGCTCGGGGTCCAGGTGTTTGAGAAACAGCGCGAAGCCCAGGCCGGTGAAGAGCAGCAGGCCCATGGTCTCGGTGATGTGCACGCCGGTATAGGGATGAAAGTCGACGCTATAGGGCAAAAGCCGGTAGAGCAGATCCGGGAAGATGCCGATCAACAGACAGAGGCTGGCCGCGATGGTCATGGCGATGAGCATGTTCGTTGGCGGCTCCTTTGCCTTGAGTCCGGAATCCTTGCCAAAGAACATGTAGTAGGGCAACTTGAGCCCGGTATGCAGGAAGGTACCCGATGAGGCCAGTATCAGCATCAAGGCAATCAGGCTGCGACCGTCCCCCGTGGCGGCTGCGATCACCATCGACTTGCTGACAAAACCGCTAAAGAACGGGAAGGCCGAGATTGAAAAAGCGCCAATCATGTAGAGAAACAGCGTCACCGGCATCTGTTTATACAAGCCGCCCAGTTCGGTGAGCTTGCGACGGCCGGTGACAAAAATCACCGCCCCCGCCCCCATGAACAACAGCCCCTTGTAGAGGATATGGGCAAAAGCGTGGGCGCTGGCGCCGTTGACCGCCATTTCGGTGCCGATCCCGACCCCGGCCACCATATAACCCACCTGGCTGACGATATGGTAAGCGAGCAAACGTCGGGCATCGTTTTCCAGCACCGCGTAGACCACCCCATAGATCGCCATGACTGCGCCCAGCCAGATCAACACCTCGGTTCCGGGGAAACCACGCAACAGCACATAGACGGCGGTCTTGGTGGTAAAGGCGCTCATGAAGACGGCGCCGGTAACGGTGGCCTCGGGATAGGCGTCGGTGAGCCAGGCATTAAGCGGCGGCACCGCCGCATTGAGGATAAAACCGGTCAGGATGAGATAGAAGGCGGCCCCACCCCCGTTCAGGGGACCAAACTGGATGGACCCGGCGGCGGCATAGTGCAACACAATCCCGCCCAGTAGGCAGAGTCCTCCGGCGATATGCACCAGCAGATAGCGAAAACCTGCCGCGAGGGCCGCCTTGCCCCCCTGGGCAAACACCAGATAGGCCGAGGCAAAGGCCATCAGTTCCCAGAACAGGAACAGGCTGAGGAAGTCACCGGCAAAGACCACCCCCAGGGCGCTGCCTACATAGAGAAAGGCGGCGACATGTTCACCGGCGCCTCTCACCTGCAGCGCATAGACCGTGCCGATCAAGCCCATCAGGCTGAAGACCCAGGCGAAGAGGATGCTGAGCTTGTCCACCTGTCCCAGGATGATCTCTTTGCCGGTATAGCTGAAAACGGTGTATTGCCCCGGTGACAGCGAGAATACGGCAGACAAGGCCAGCAAGGTGACCAACAGCAAATAGCCCTGGCGGCGGCGTCCCTTGAACAGGGGAATCAAGAGTGCCCCAAAGATATAGACCATCCCCGGGTGGACCCACTCAATCATAATAGTCCTCCCGACGCATCAGTTTGCCCTGGTGGCCGAGGAACTTGGAGACAAAAACAATCAGGAAACAGGCAATAAACCCGTACAAAGCCCCCCACCCGGGTATCGCCTGCCAGAAGCCCTCGACATGATCCCGCCTCACCAGAAAATCGGCCGCCAGGGTCATCGCCAGGATAATGACGAACAGCTGCCTGCGCCGCGCACGATATTGCGGATCGCCAAAGAAGTTGACCAGCTTAGCGATCATTTGATCACCTCCTGTGCCAAGCTCAGGAAATAGTCGGGATAAAGCCCCAGCAGCAGCGACAGCAAGGCCGTCGTCATCACGGTGGCGGCCATCAGGGGAATCTCACGGATCGGTGCTGTCGGTGCGGCCCCATTCGGCGGCGCCTCCTTATCAAAAAAGGCTGTGTAGCTAATGGGAAGAAAATAGGCCGCATTGAGTAGTGAGCTGATCAGCAAGACCAGTACAAATGCCAACTGCTGTGCCTCGATGGCGCCTACGATCAGATACCACTTGCTGATAAAGCCTCCCACCGGCGGAATGCCGATCATGCTCAAGGAAGCGATAAAGAATGCCGTCATGGTCCACGGCAGTCGGTGCCCGATCCCGCCCAGTTCGCTGATCTTTCGTCGCCGACAGGCGCAGAAGATGGAACCGGCGCAGAAGAACAGAGTGATCTTGGAAAAGGCGTGGCCGGCGATATGCATGATGCCACCGACCATCGTGCCGGGACTAAGCAGTGCCGCGCCGAGGACGATGTAGGAGAGTTGACTAACCGTCGAGTACGCCAGCCGGGCCTTGAGATCATCGCGGGTCAGGGCATAGAGCGAGGCCGTGATGATGGTGAAAGACACCAGATAGGCGGTGGCAATGCCCAGCCCCAGATCGCCCATAAGCTGTACACCAAAGACATGGAAGATGACCCGCAACACACAGAACACCCCCATTTTCACCACGGCCACCGCGTGCAGCAGGCCACTGACCGGAGTTGGCGCCACCATGGCCGCCGGCAGCCAGGCATGAAATGGCATGATGGCGGCTTTGGCAAAACCAAACAGGTAGCAGAAATAGAGCAGTGTCAGGATCAGGGGTGAACTTGATACCGCCTTGAGCAAACCATCGTGGGCAAAATCGAGGCTTCCGGTAAGAAAATAGGTCAACGCCACCGCAATAAGCAGGAAGGTCTTGGAGGCCCCCATGAGATAGACGATATATTTCTTGCTCCCCTCCCAGGCCGCCTCATCCTCGTGGTGATAGACCAGGGGATAGGTGATCAGGCTTAACACCTCGTAGAAGATGATCAAGGTAAAGAGGTTGGCGGCAAAGGCACCGCCCACGGCTGCTGAAAGGCTGACCGCAAAACAGGCATAAAAGCGCGTCTGCGCATGCTCATTCAGGCTGCGCATATAACCGATTGAATAGAGGGCCGCCACGATCCATAACAGACTTGAGGTGGTCGCAAAAACCATCCCCAGCGGGTCGACCCGGAAGGCGAAGTCAATGCCGGGCAAGACGGTAAACAAGTTGTATTCGATCAGCTCGCCCCGCAGCACCATGGGTGCCATGGAGATCACCAGCATGAACTTGATCACCGCGGCGATGACCGAAGTCGCATCGCGCAGATTGGGGCGCTGATGCAGTGCCAGGATGACCAAGGCGGCACCAAGGGAGACCAGGATCGCAAGCACGGGGGTGATGGATTCGCTGGCCGCCATTGCATCACCCTTTCATGATGCTGATTTCGTCGATCTTGAGGCTGCCCTTTTGGCGCACAAAGGCAATGACAATCGCCAGGGCCACCGCCACCTCGGCGGCCGTCACCGTGATGACAAAGATCGCAAAGATCTGGCCACCCAGATGCGAAAGAAAGTACGAGAAGGCCACCAGGTTGATATTGACTGCGCTGAGCATCAACTCCAGGCACATCAGGACGATCAAGACATTGCGTCGGCTCAACACGCCGTAGAGGCCGATGACAAATAGACTGACACTGAGTGCGATATACCAGGAGAGTGGCGCCATCACCCATCCCCTTTATGCGTCATGAAGATGGCCCCAACCAGGGCCACCAGCAGGACGATCGATACAACCTCAAAGGGCAGCAAATACTGGGTAAACAGGGCCTGGCCCAGTTCGCTGACGCTGCCTTGGCTCGCTGACGGCGTGGGTGGCGGAATCTGCGATAACAGCGGGCTGCTGAACAGCAGCCACAACATGGCACTCCCCAGGACCACGGAAAACACCAGCGCGATATATTTACTTCCGGGCAGAAACCGTTCCAGGGTCGCCTGGCGAATCTCCAGCATCATGATGACGAATATGAACAGCACCATGATGGCGCCCACATAGACGAACAGTTGCACCGCCGCCAGGAAGGGGGAATGGAGCAGGATATAGAGGGCGGCGATCTGGATGAAGCAGGCCATCAGGGAGACCGCACTATGGACAGGATTTTTCAGCAGCACCACACCACAGGCCGAAGCTACGGCGATCGAGGCGAAGAGGAGAAAAAAAGCCTGTTCCATTTAGCCAGCCCTTTTTGTTCATCATTATTAATGCCGCTGTGGTATTCCGGATTCCTTCTCTCCCGTATCAAACAAAGCCCCTATGGTCTTTGTTCGGTGCGCTGCCGACGCCAGACATGGCATCCAGCACTGCCGATGGCTAGGCTATTGGGTCCTTGTTTGTTGTATAGCCAACCCGTGCATTCCCTTGCGTTCAGACCCAATAACCTTCAATCCTTTCTATGGATAAACCTCCACCAGTCATACCCGGAAGACTCCTGCGCTTCAACCGTAGACTGCGCCAATGGTAGGTACCGCGCCTTGACGACACTTCCCGGGTACTCGGTCTTACCATCCATCTCAAGCAACGAATCGCGGCCTACCACCAGTTCTTCCGAGGTATAACTGGAGTATTCGAATACGCTTCCGAGGGCAATGGCCTCTTCCGGGCAGGAGTCTTCACATAGGCCGCAGTAGAGGCAACGCGCCATATCAACATCATAGACCAAGGGTCGCCGTTTGCCATTCTCATCCTCGTAGGGCACCACCGTAATACAGTTGCAGGGACAGATCTTTGCACAAAGCTCACAGGCGACACATTTATTCTCGCCATTCTCATCCCGGCGCAACACATGGTGCCCACGATGACGTGGATACGGCACCCATTTCTCCCTGTCCGGATACTGCATCGTGACACTTTTTGAAAACATGTACTTGAAGGTCAGGGAGAGACCATTGATCAGATCGAGAAAAAAAGTCACGCCGATCCATCGGTGCTCTCGGCTGAACTTGTTCAGCGTATTTTCGTTGTACATAAGAGATGCCTTGTCAGGATATCCAGACAGACCTCAATAGACAAATATCCCGGTAATCAGGATGTTTAGAATTGAGAGCGGAACCAGTACCTTCCAGCCGATACTCATCAGTTGATCATAACGATAGCGGGGGAAGGTAAAGCGGAACCACATGAAGAGGTAGATAAAGAAACCAACCTTCAGGGCAAACCAAATGGGTGCGGGCAATGGGATCAACACACCATGCCAACCACCAAAAAAGAGCAAGACACAGAGCACCGAGATGGTCAGCATCACCAGATACTCGCTGATCATGAAAAAGGAGAACCGCATACCGCTGTATTCGGTATGGTAGCCCGCCCCCAGATCGCCTTCGGCCTCGGCCAGGTCAAAAGGAATCCGTTGTGCTTCGGCAAGGCCGGCGATAAAGAAGACAAAGAAGCCCAAGGGCTGATAGACGATAAACCAGAGGGGCTCCTGAGCGTCGACGATATCCGAAAGGTTCATGGACTGGCTCAGCATGACCACACCGATCACCGCAAACCCCATGGGGATCTCATAACTGATCAGCTGTGCGCAGGTGCGCAAGCTGCCCAACAGGGCATATTTGCTGTTGGAGGCCCAACCACCAAAGATGACGCCGTAGATTTCAAGTCCAGCTACAGCAAGAATATAGAGCAGTCCGACATTCATATCGGACAGATAAAGGGGAGTCTCGTAGCCAAAAATACTGACGTCGTCGCCAAAGGGTACGGCGACAAACACCATAAAGGGCGGTACCAAGGCGACAAAGGGAGCAATCTTGAACAGCACCCGGTCGGACTGATCCGGGATGTTGTCCTCTTTCGTCAACAATTTCAGACCATCGGCCACCGGTTGCAACAGGCCATGCCAGCCGACCCGCATGGGTCCCATACGCTGTTGAATATGCCCGGCTATCTTGCGCTCCAGCCAGGTCAATGGCACCGGCACGATAAACAGGATGACGGTGATCAATATCACCTTCACCATGATCACTGCGGCGGCAATCATCAGTTCCATCAGGCAATCCTCAACGTGACCGGACAGGGGTACTCGCCAGCCTTGAACAGACGGTTCAACTCGACCTTACTGAAATGGCCAGGTACAAAGACCACACCCGGTTGCAGCGATGGATTGAGTCGGGCGTTGGCGCTTATCGCATACCCGTTAGCCTGCACCTCCAGTCGTTGGCCCTCGCTGATACCCAGTGTTGCTGCCTGATCGGTATTGAGCTCGATATAGGGTTCAGCCAATATTTGACACAAGGTAGGGGATCGCTCGGTCAAATAACCGGCATGAGTCCTGGTGTTGCCGGTGATCAGCAGCAGGCCGGCCGGTTTTATCCGCGGCGGCAACACGGGACGCACCAGTACCGCCGGGGTTTGTTCAGTCGTCAAGCCCCGGGTAAACCGGCCCCCGGCGTTGGCTTCCTCGATCAAGCCCTGATAAGCTGGCAGCTGCTGTTCGATCTCCTGCCGAATCGCTTCAGGACGGCTTGAGCCCAGTTCAGCCCCCAGGCTGCTGGCCATCCAACAAAAGATCTCACAATCCGATTTTATGCCTTCGGGCTGCGGGTAAAACCCCCGCACCTGCTGCAGCCGGCCCTCATTGTTCGTGTAGCTGGCATCAGTCTCGGCGTAGCTGGTGGCCGGCAAGAGCAGATCGGCTTGCTGTGCCGTGGCGGTCATGAAGGCATCTTGCACAATCAGCAAGTTCACCTTATCCAAAGCGTTTGCCACGCGATCCCTATCCGGCGTGCTGACCAGCGGATCCTCTGCCACCAGATAGAGGCAGTCCATTTGACCATCGATGCAACTATCGAGCATTTGATTAAAATCCATACCCGACATCGCCGGCAGCGTCATACGCCAATGCCGCTCACAGGCTGCTCTTCCCGCCGTATCAGACAGGGCGATTGCGCCGGGTAACCAATACGGGCTAACCCCCAGATCCCAACTGCCCATCTGATTGCACTGGTCATGCAGAAATTGCAGATGAACTTGTTTGCCGAGTTTTTTGAGCACCTGTGTCAGGTTGTTCAGCAGCTGTAGGCCGGACAACACCGATGACGTTCTGAGCAGGTCGGTACCCGTAAGCAGGGTGATCTCATCAGCGGCCAAAAGCCCGGTGGTCAGTTGATCGACAAACCGCCGACATGCTGCGGTGGGCAAGTCGGGAAGCGGGCCATCGGGCAGGGCCTTACCCAATGCGGGATCGCCGCTCTGCGCCTGCATCCCGTGCAGCGCCCAGGCCAGCAGCAAGCCCTCATCCCCGGGAATGCAGTTGATTGCTGCGGCGGCATGCTCTTCGAGGCGTAGCGGACGGGGTGAGATAAGATAGAGCCGGTTTGCCGTTCGTGTCAGGCTACGGCGGATCAGATAATCCGAAACCGGGTTCTCATCTTCCACATCGCAGCCGTAGAGCAGGGTCAGATCACCTTTGAGCAGACTGGTGAGCGGCTGACGGCTATAGTGATTGCGGAGCAGATCCTGCAGAACCGGATACGGCGAGTCGGCACGGTCCACGGCATAGGACCAACGGCTGAAGCTATCAATATTGTTGGTCTGCACGACTCCGCGCATCAGTTGCTGGAAGCGGAATTGCGCCTCATTGCCCAGGCGTGGCGAGATCAGGCCCCCGACCCGGTTTCCCCGGTCAAACATTCCGGCAAACGCCTGTTTAAGAAAATCCGCCGCCTCGTCCCAGGAAACCGCCACCAACGCTTCACCCTGTCGCAGCATCGGGCTCTTGATGCGGTCCGGGTGATTGACAAAATCGATACCGAAGCGACCCCGGGCACAGAGGGTCTCATTGTTCAGTCCCAGCGCCTGTTGCGAGCGGACCCGCACCAGCGCGCCATCCCGCGACTCGACCGTGAACTGGCAGCCGGTGCCGCACAAGGGGCAGACGCTATCCACCCGCTGCAGATCCCAAGGCCGGGCCTTGTAACGGTAGGGACGATTCATCAAGGCCCCCACCGGGCAGACCTCGATACAGTTACCGCACTGATCGCAGTTTTTCAGATCATCGCCAAAGCCGGCGATCTGGCTGTAGTTGCCGCGTTCGATCGCTCCCAGGACATGGGCCCCGACGACCTCGTCACACATGCGGACACAACGCACACACTGGATACAACGATTGGCATTGAAGATGATCACATCATTGAGCGGCATATCCCGGTTATTGAAGATACGCTTTTGTTCCACGAATACCCCCATCCGCGGGCCATGGTCCATCACCTGATCCTGCAATTCGCATTCACCCGCCTTATCACAAACCGGGCAATCCAGCGGATGGCTTGAGAGGAAGAATTCCAGGTTACCTTCCAGTGCCCGCTTTGCCGCATTTGACTTTGTCTGTACCGCCATGCCATCGGCAATGGCGGTAATACAGGCCGGCTGCAGGCGGCGCTGTCCTTCAATCTCGACCAGGCACATGCGGCAAGAGCCTGAAGGGCTGAGCCCGGGGTAATAACAGAAGGTCGGGATGACGATCTGCATCTGACGGGCGGCATCCAGGATGGTGGTACCGGCCTCAAATTCGGCTGATTGTCCGTCGATAGAAATCTTGACCATCGCTCTCGTATCCGATCCCAAATATCCCATCGAATCGCCGCATCAGACACATACCACTATGCGGCCCGGCCACCCTGCTGTATTCGTTCGATAAACTCGTGGCGAAAATTTTTCACCACCCCACGCAGTGCCATCACCGCCCCATCACCCAGTAGACAGAAGGTGTTGCCCTCGATATTTCCATATATCCGTTCCATCGATTCCAGCTCACCCGACTTTGCCTCGCCGTCCTTAATGCGTCTAAGCATCTGCTCGACCCAGGCCAATCCTTCCCGGCAGGGGGTGCACTTTCCACAGGATTCATGATGGAAAAACTCGATGATGCGGTGCGCCACCTGAACCATGCAGGTACTCTCATCCATCACGATCACCCCAGCCGAGCCCAACATGGTGCCTGCGGCCGACAAGGCATCGAAGTCCATGGCAATGTCCAGCGCCGGTTCGGGTAACAGGGCGGCGGAGATCCCCCCCGGAATGACCGCCTTGATCTTTTTCCCCGAGTGCGTGCCACCGGCGTGCTGTTCTACCAGCTCCCGCAGCGAGATGCCCATGGGCAGTTCATACAGGCCGGGGCGTTTTACATGCCCACTGAGGCAATAGAGCTTGGGACCGGGACATTTCTCGCTACCGATGGAGCGAAACCAGTCGGCACCGCGTTGCACAATGGGCGGAACACAGGCCAGGGTTTCGACATTGTTGACCACTGTCGGTCCCTTATAGAAGCCGGAGACGGCGGGAAATGGTGGTTTGAAGCGGGGTTGGCCGCGGTTTCCCTCCAGGGATTCGATCAGCGCCGTCTCCTCGCCACAGATGTAGGCACCGGCACCACGGTGCAGATAGATATCAAGATCAAACCCGGAACCGAGGATGTTCTTGCCCAGCAGACCGGCCTGCCGACAGGCCTGAATCTCCCGCTCCAAGCGCCTGATCGCGGTGACGTATTCTCCCCTGATGTAGATATAGGCCTTGGCCGCGCCAATGGCATAGGCGGCCAGAATCATCCCTTCAAGCAACAGATGGGGCGTCTGTTCCATGATGATCCGGTCCTTGAAGGTGCCCGGCTCACCCTCATCGGCATTGCACAGGAGCCATTTGGCAGACGCGCTACCCTTCGGCACAAAGGACCACTTCAACCCGGTGGGAAAACCCGCCCCGCCCCGGCCACGCAATTTGGCCTCTTTCACCAGATCGATCAACTGCTCGGGAGTGGAGTCACGCAGGGTGCTGCTCAGTGCCGAATAACCGCCCACCGAACGATAGCCTGCAAGATCCTGGTACTCAGAATCGCGCTTCTCCAGCAAGAGTACCTGCTCGTACATCTCGGGCTCTCCATTGGCAGACTGTTTGATCAACTGCTCGGTGGTCCGTTTTCCGGCTTGCGGTTTGCTTCCTCTTGTAGTGTTTGCAGCATCTCTGCCAGGCGCTGCTCATTCAGATGACCGCAGTAGTCATCGTTGAGTTGCATTACCGGCGCCATTTCACAGGCCCCCAGGCACTCCACCGCGGTCAGGGTAAAACGTCCGTCGGCGGTGGTCTCGCCACAACGGATATCCAGCTGCTGTTCCAGCTGTCGCTGCAGCCGCTCTGCGCCCAACAACATGCAGCTGAGATTGGTACAGAGTTGCAGGTGGTATTTACCCACCGGCCGGGTGTGAAACAGACTGTAGAAGGTGGCGATTTCCAGCACCGCCACCCGCGGCAGGTGCAGATACTCGGCCACCTCGGCCATGGCATCTTGCGTCAGATAACCATAGTGGGCCTGGGCCAGATGCAGGGCCGGCATCACCGCCGACCGGGCGGCCGGATAGCGTGTAGCCATCTCGGTGATCTGCTGCTTCAGGGTCTGGTCCTTCATCACTTTTTTCTCGTGAATTGCGCAACCCGCTGGTTCGTCGGAATTACTTGTCGACCTCGGCAATCACCGGGTCCAGACTGCCGATAATGGCAATCACATCGGCCAGGTAACACCCCCTGGCCAGCACGGCAAGCGCCTGCAGATTGATGAAAGAAGGGGCTCTGACCTTCATCCGTAAAGGCTTGGGGCTACCGTCGCTGATGATGTAAAAGCCCAACTCGCCCTTCGGCGCTTCGATGCTGACATAGGCCTCGCCCTTGGGCACCGGGAAACCATAGGCGGAGACGTCGAAGTGATGAATCATCGCTTCCATGGACGACTTCACCGTGATCTTGTTGAGCGGAAAGGCAATATCGGGCATCGCCACGGCCACCGGCCCCGGTGGCATCTGATCCAGGCACTGCTCGATCAGTTTTACACTCTCGCGCATCTCGTCCATGCGGCACTTCCAACGGTCGTAGCAGTCACCGTTTTCACGCACGATCACCTCGAACGAGAGCCGGTCGTAGATCTCATAGGGGTTATCGCGCCGCATATCCCAGTTAACCCCCGAGGCACGCAGGCAGGGCCCGCTCAAGCCCCAATCGATGGCTTGTTCGCCACTGATCTTGCCAATATCCCGGGTGCGTTTGAGGAAGATACGATTTTCTGCAATCAGGCGCTCGTAATCGTCAATGCGCTGCTTCATCACGTGACAGAACTCGCGGCAACGCGGCTCGAATCCATCAGGCAGATCCTCGCGCACCCCGCCGACCCGACAGAATGAAGTGTGCATGCGCGCGCCGGTGATCATCTCCATCAGATCCATGATCATCTCGCGTTCGCGCATCACATAGAGCAAGGTGGTCATGGCCCCCAGATCCATCGGCAGCGCGCCGCTGATCAGCAGATGACCGGAGATACGGGCCATCTCGGCCATCATGACGCGAATATACTGGGCACGCTCGGGGGCCTTGATCCCCAGCAGGCGCTCCACTGCCAATACATAGGCCAGGTTGTTCGAGGGCGCACAGAGATAGTCCAGCCGGTCGGTCAGGGGAATGATCTGGGTATAGGTAAAGTTTTCGGCGAGTTTTTCAGTGCCGCGATGCAGGTAGCCGATGATGGTATCCACCCCGCGAATCTCTTCCCCGTCCAACTCCAGCATGATGCGCAGGACGCCATGCGTGCTGGGGTGTTGCGGTCCGAGGTTGAGCAACAGCTCTTTGGTCAGTTTCTGACCCGCTTCGCCCTTGCTTAACAGACTGATGTCGGTCATAAGGCCACCGTCACGCCCCCTCTGATTTTTCGCTACGCGCCTCGCCAAACGGGTTGTAGTGGTCAGCGTAGCCACGCAATGGATAGTCCTTTCTCATCGGGTATCCGTCATAGCCTTCCCACATATAAATACGTCGTAGATCCGGGTGCCCGACAAACGCAATCCCGTACATGTCATAGGCCTCCCGCTCATGCCAGTTGGCGGTCTGCCACACCGGCACCACCGACGGGGGAAACTCATCCAGCTCAAAGCGGCATTTGAGCCGCAAACGATATTTGAACGGTATCGAATAGAGGTGATAGACGGTCTCGAAGCGCGGGCGTTGGGGATAATGATCGACACCGCAGATATCGGAGAGGAAATTAAACTGCAGAGCGCTATCGTGTTTCAGCAAATGGCAGAGGGCCAGCAGGTTCTCCTTGCTTACCGTCAAAGTAAGCATCCCGAAGGTTTCATACACCGACTCGCAGTGCTGCTGTATCGACTCCCGTTGAAGCAGTTCGCGCAGCGGGTGGTTGCTCATGGCGATACCTTCCCTGTTTCTTGCGGGTCTTTTCTGCGTTGTACATGTTGCTTCTTGATCTTCTCCTGCAGCATCAAGATGCCATGAATCAGTGCATCCGGCCGGGGGGGGCAACCCGGGACGTGGACATCCACCGGCACGATGCGCTCTGAACCCTGGACCACCGCATAGGTGTTATAGACACCACCGGAGATGGCACAGGTACCCATGGCAATGACCCAACGGGGTTCGGTCATCTGGTCATAGAGCAAGCGGACGATCGGGGCGAATTTCTTGGTCACGGTGCCGGCGATGATCATTACGTCGGATTGCCGGGGTGAAGGACGAAACACTACGCCCAGGCGGTCCAGGTCATAACGTGCACAACCGGCCGAGATCATCTCGATGGCGCAGCAGGCAATTCCGAAAGTCTCGGGCCACAGCGCCGAACTACGGCTCCAGTTAATGAGGGAATTAACGGTGCCGAAAAATACATTATTGGAAAAACGGTTCTCTAGATTTGCCATTCCAGTGCCCCAGTCGCCCACGCATAGATAAAGCCAACCAAAAGCAGAAAGATAAAGACAAACATTTCGATATAACCGAACAGGCCAATATCCGTCAGCACCACGGCCCACGGAAACAAGTACAGCGTCTCGACATCGAAGATAATGAAGGCAATGGCAATGACAAAATAGTGGATCTTGACTTGCCCCACCGAGGCATCGCCAACGGGATCGACGCCACACTCATAGGGCTGGTTTTTTGCAGGATAGGGGTTGGCGGGTCGAAGGAGCGACGATATTTTCAGGATAAATAGCCCCAGCAGGGTAACCACCCCGGCCATCAGAAAAACAGGGAAATAGTCCGATAACATCTACTCTCACCCCTGATCGTTCAGGCTATTGATCTGCTCCAGTGATTCGTCCAAAGAACCCGCAGCATGCAGGATGTGGCGAGCCTGCGAGCCGCATCGACCACGCTTGTGAGAAGGTTCCCGGTGTTCGAACCAATCGCAGTAATCCAGTGCCCGGCAAGTTGATGTGAAAACCCTGTACTTCCAGGCTCGAAAGTACGAATTAACGACTGGATCAACTGCGAGTAGCGACCATAGGCTTACGTTGGCCATAGAGCTATGACTATGGTCCTGAGGATAGGAAATCCAACGCCACTTTCAAGGAGTATCCGGGGCAATCCCGGAAAAACTGCTCAGAAGTGCGCGCCATCGCGCCCAGATGATCCGGTATCACGCGAGTCACGGCACCGTCTGCGACCAGGGTGAGGAACATCGGAAAGACTTCCGACGCGCTCCAACGATTGATCTCTTGACCATGATTCGATTTCGCCGATTCGCGGCCGCTCATAAGGGCAACACCCTGCTTTGAAGGCACGGACCGCCCGAAGTTCCTGACCCGAATGAATGCCTGCCCGTGGGCGCGAGCCCCGACCTACCGAACCGGAAGTGGCTCGGGTAAGCATCGACAAATTGCGTGCAGCGAAGGTGCGAGCTGCCGTTATCGCTCGATAACGAGGTCGCTCCGCGGCGTGCTGCAGCAGGGAAGGATCAAGCCCTGATCGATCTCGCGTTGGCGGATGCCCCCGCCATGGACCATGTCCACCTCGCCGGAAACGAGGCGCGACTTGCAGGTGCCGCACACGCCCTTGGCGCACGACGATGGCAGCCGCAGGCCCGCCGCGCGCGCTGCGTCGAGCAGCTTCTGTCCAGGCGCACAAACCACTGTACGGCCGCTTTTCGCGAACTCGACGGTGAAACCGACTGCGTCGGCAGCGCTTGTATCGTTTGCCTCGCCGGCGTCCTCGCTTTCCTGATCGTTGGGCGTTTCGGCGAAGCTGAAGCTTTCCTCGTGATAGTGCTTCATGTCGAAGCCACCCTCGGCCAGCAAGGCCCGGACGGCGGCCATGTAAGGCTCCGGTCCGCAGCAGAAGATCTCGCGCTCGGCGAAGTCGGGAGCGATTCGCTTGAGCAGCGAGAGGTCGAGGTAGCCGGTCGGCGAAGACCAATCGGCCTCGCTGCCCCGCCCTTCGCACACGAAGGCCGTGCGGAAGCCCGGCTGATTGGTGGCCAGCAGGCTCAACTCCCGCCGGAAGATGATGTCCGCCGGCGTGCGTGCGCTATGCACGAAGACAACATCCCGATCCTCGCCCAGGTCGTGGAAACTGCGCGACATGGACATCAGCGGCGTGACCCCCGAGCCGCCGGAGAGGAACAGGTACTTCGCCGCCGGATGCAATGCGCATGCGAACTCGCCGCTCGGCCCCAGCGCGCGCAGGCTCATGCCTGCGGTGAAATTGTCGTGCAGCCAATTGGAGACGAGGCCGCCGGGCACGCGCTTGACGGTGATCGACAGGGTGTCCGGACGGGTCGGGGAAGACGAGATCGTGTAGCACCGATTGACCGTCTCGCCGTCGATTTCCAGTTCCAGCGTGAGGAACTGCCCCGGCAGGAAGCGGACCAGGCCGGGCGTCCGGGGACGAAGGATGAAGCTTTTGACGTCGTGCGTTTCCTGGCGGACTTGGCAGCAGAGCAGGAGGTCATCCTCCTCGGCGTTCCACAGGGGCGGCACGAGCTGCCATACATCACGAGTAATCGGTCCGTTCATGCTGAATACTTCCTCGGGATTCCAGGCCCCGCCGGCGTAGGGAACGCCGGCGCGGCGACTTGCTGTGAATGGCGGACGGGGAGCCGATGCTGTCCTTCCGCCTCACTTCGGGCCGGGACAGCCGAACGGCACGTCCCGGCTCGCGTCGTTTACTCCGCGGCGGCCTGAAGGCGCCCCACGTACCAGTTGGCGAACTTCTCGACCAGCTCCTCCGTGTAGGGCGAATAGGGGCCCGGTTCGTAGGCCGGATCGGCGACGCCGCGCTGGGACATCTCGACCAGTTCGCGGTCCTGCTGGTTGGTCGCGCGCCACACCGCGGTGAGCTTGGCGGGATCGTAGTCGCGCCCTTCCACGGCGTCCTTGTGCACCAGCCACTTCGTGCGCACCAGCGTCTGATCGGGGCCGATCGGCAGCACCGTGAAGGTCACGATGTGGTCGCTCATGAAGTGGTGCCAGGAGTTCGGCTGGGTCCAGAACGACAGGCCGCCGAGGTTGCGCTGGTCGAATTTGCCGAGCAGCTTATGGCAGGCGACCTTGGCGTCCATCGTCTGGGATTCGCCGGCCTTGTCCAGCGGCAGGCGCTGCGTGCGGAAACCCGTGACACGGCTATCCAGTTCGTCGATTTCCGCCGACTGGAGTCCCGCGGCTTCCCAGCGGGCGTGCTCACGCTCGATCAGGTCGCGGAAGGCCTGGACCTGTTCGACGTTCGACGGGGAAGGCTGATAGCCGAAACCGTATTCGTAGAGGGAGATCGTGAGTTCCGGGTGATTGCTCACGCAGTGGTAGCACTCGCGGTTGTTCTCCATGACCAGCTTCCAGTTGCCGGCCTCGACGATCTCGTCCTGCACCGCGATCTTGCATTCGAAGAGCTGGTGCGGCCCGATGTAGCGCGACATCGTTTCGCGCATCCGGCTGAAGTCCTGCGGCGGATTCTCGGCCAGGCACACGAAGATGAGTCCCGCGACGCTCTCGACATGCACGCGCTTGAGGCCGCGGCCGGACGGGTCGAAGTCCTCGCCCATATGCTCGGCGTAGATCAGCTTGCCCGACAGGTCGTAGGTCCATTGGTGGTAGGGACACACGAGGTTGCCGACGCTGCCCTTGTGCGCGTTGCACAGCTGCGCGCCACGATGGCGGCAGACGTTGTGAAAGGCGCGCAGCTCCATGTCGTCGTTGCGCAGCACGACGACCGAGGCGCGTCCGAGCTTGACCGTGAAGTAGTCGCCCGGCTCGGGGACGTCGGGTTCGACCCCGACGTAGATCCAGTGCTGGCCGAAGATGGCTTCCATGTCCAGGTCGAAGATTTCCTGGCTGGTGTAGAACTGCGCATCGAGGCTGTGCCCCTTGCGTCGGTTGGCGAGGAGTTCCCTCACCTCACTGCTGACTTTCATTTTTTCCTCCTCCGTGCAGAAACGTTGGAGGGATATTCCCGCAGCCTGCCCGCGGTCACTTGTGCTTTGTGGACGCAATCCCATTCAATTCCGACATCGAGGCCCGCGTCGGCGTCGCGGAGCGCTCAGGTGAACAGTTGCGGCCGGATGGCGAAGATGCAGTGGTCGAAGCCGTCGGCCCCGCACTGCGTCTCGCAGCAGATCGTCTTCACCGGCTGGCCGGCGTTCTCGGCGATCCAGTCCATCATGCCCGCGAACCAGCCCGCGAACATGTAGCAGGTCTTGGTCGCGCAGGCTTCCGCCTGGGCGAGGACGAAGGTCGAGTGGTCGAGGCGGACATCCGCGAAGCCGTTGGTCGCGTCGGCCTCCACCACGCTGAAACGGCCCCAGCCGCGGCGCGAAAGGCGGTGGAGGTAATGCTCGAACACCGCCATGCCGGAAAGACCCAGAGTCCGAGCTTCCTTCTCGCACCAGTGACGGGCCGACTTGTAGCTGGCGTGGTAGAGGATCTCCGCATAGGGTTCGCCACCTGACCCGCTACCGGCTGCTTTCTGCATGCTCCGGCAGAAGTCACGCGTGACGCGCTGAAGGGAGTCGTGCCCGGTCGCGAGGCGATCATCGTTGTCCTGCCCCTCACCGGGCGCTTGCGAATTCACGTTGCGCACCATCCCATTTGCCTCATTGCAACATTATTCACCCGTAATTTCGCGCGGGTCGGTCTGGTTCCGACGCATTTCCGTTCAATTGCGACAGTGCCGATCCACCACAGGCCGGGTACTGGCCAAGGACACGAGAAGACGCTATGTTTACAGAAACATAGATCGATCCGAGCGGCGCACCAGAACCGACAAGAAGCGCCGGCGCATGCCCCGTCTTGGGGCGCAAAGCGCGAGGACGACCAACAGGAGACGACGATGTGCCACTTCCGCCCGCCCGCGGCGCCGAGGCTTGCCTCACCTTCCTTTCCGCCCCCACGAATCCGTCGCGCCCTTTGCGTTTGCGCTGTCGGGACTCACGGGTCGAAGGGCTGACCGGCAGTTTCCGACCCTTGCCATCCTGTCGGTTTCGTACGGGCCGACGAGGCGGCATGGTTCGCGCTGACAGCGCACAGCGACGGTGCCGGCGAAAGCCGGCGCCTGCCCACTTTATCGTTTGAAACTGCCCAACCCTGAGCTCGGAGGCACAAAGTGTCCGCTCCCCTCTCATCCGTGACGCGCGTCGGCTTCCTGGTGCTGAACGAGTTCACGATGATCGCCTTCTCGAGTGCGGTCGAAGTATTGCGCATGGCCAACCACATCAGTGGCAAGCCCCTTTACAGCTGGTCGGTGATCAGCGCGGACGGCCAAACCGTACCGTCCAGCAACGGCCTCGCGCCTGCGCAGATCGGAACCTACGAGGATTCCGGGCCGTTCGACATGGTGTTCGTATGCGGCGGCACCAACGTCACGCGCTTCGTCGATGACAAGGTACTCGCCCTGCTCCGGCGCATCGCACACGACAAGGTGATCCTCGGCGGCTTGTGCACCGGAACCTACGCGCTGGTGAAGGCCGGCCTGCTCAACGGCTACCGTGCGACGATCCACTGGGAGAATCTGAGCGCCTTGCGCGAAGCGCACGGCAAGATCATTTTCGTCGAGGAGCTTTTCGTCATCGACCGCGACCGCATCACCTGTACGGGCGGCATCGCGCCGATCGACATGATGCTTTCCGTCGTGCGCGAGCGCTGCGGGAAGACGCTGGTCGCGGAGATCTCCGAGCAGTTCATCCTCGAACGGGTTCGCGACAGCAAGGACCGCCAACATATTCCGCTGGCGGCGCGCGCGGGTTGCAACCGCCGGGCCCTGGTGGAAGTGGCGGCACTGATGGAAGCGAACATCGAGGAGCCGCTGTCTCTGGAGGAGCTGTCGCAACTGGCCGGGCTGTCGCAGCGCCATCTGCAGCGCCTGTTCCAGGAGGCGCTCCAGGTCACCCCCAGCCACTACTATCTTGAACTGCGCTTGCGGCGCGCGCGCGAGCTGCTGATGCAGACGGAGATGTCGATCACGAGCATCACGGTCGCCTGCGGCTTCCAGTCCGCCTGTCATTTCAGCAAGTGCTACCGCGCGCTGTTCGGCAAGCCGCCCAGCAGCGAGCGTCGGCCGCAGGGAGCAGGGGCTGAAGATGCGCAGCAGCGGGACAAACCGGTCGTGCATCATTTCGCAGCGTGACGCCCCCGATACGCTGATCGCCGCCGATTCGTTCGATGCTCCGTGCAATGCGCGGAGCCGTTTCCTATCCTTGTACCACGGGAACGCGCAAAGGCCGGTCGTCGAAGAACCATCGGGAGCGGAAACCATGAACAGGCCCAACATCAAGACGTATCGCCTGGCGGCGATGTTCGTTCTCGGCGTGCTGCTGTTCAACTATCCGCTGCTGGCCCTGTTCAACCATCCGACGCTGGTCGCCGGGATTCCGATTCTGTACGTGTACGCCTTCGTCGCGTGGGCACTGCTTGTCGCCCTCCTGATGCTGGTGATCGAGCGGACGTAGCGGCGAACTGCAGCACGGCGCCGCTCGGCTGCAGCCCGGAGACTCGTCGTGCCGACATGGGTTATCGCGGCGGTGATCGCGGCGTATCTCGGATTGCTGTTCGGGATCGCCTATCTCGGCGAGCGCGCCGCGGACGCGGGCCGCAGCCTGATCGCCAACCCCTACGTCTATGCACTCTCGCTATGCGTCTTCATGACTGCATGGGGTTTTTACGGCGACGTCGGAGTGGCCGCAGCCACCGGCATCGGTTTCCTCCCGGCCAATATCGGGCCCTGCGTGATCGCCTGCCTGTGGTGGATGGTGCTGCGAAAGATCATACGCATCGCCAAGGACAACCGCCTCACGTCGCTGGCCGACTTCATCTCCTCGCGCTACGGCAAGAGCGGCCTGCTGGCGGGACTCGTGACCGTGATTGCGACCCTCGGCGTCACGCCCTACGTCTCGCTGCAGCTGAAGGCGATCTCGATGAGCTTCCACGTGCTGCGGGGCTATCCGGACGTGCTGGCGACCGCGGCGCGGGCCGAAAGCATCTGGCATGACACGGCCTTCTACGTGACGGTGCTGCTGGCCGCGTTCACCGTCGTATTCGGCACGCGCAAGCTCGATCTCGCCGAGCGCCACGAAGGCATGGTCGCCGCCATCGCCTTCGACTCGTTGGTCAAGTTGGTCGCCTTTCTCGCCGTCGGCATCTTCGTCACCTGGGGCATGTACGACGGGCCGGGCGACATTTTCGCGCGTGCAGCCCAGGTGCCTCGACTCGCGGCGCTCTTCACGATCGGCGGTGAAGGGAGCGGCGGAAACAGCTGGGGCTCCGTCTTTTCGATCTATCTCGTCACGATGCTCGCGGTCATGTTCCTGCCGAGGCAGTTCCAGGTCGCGGTGATCGAGAACGTCGACGAGACACACGTCAACCGGGCGATCTGGCTGTTTCCGCTGTATTTCCTCCTGTTCGACCTCTTCGTCCTGCCCCTGGCCTTCGGCGGCTTGCTGCGGTTCGGCTCCGACGGCACCGTGAGTCCCGAAACCTACGTTCTCGCGCTGCCGATGTCTGCGCAGCGGGAGGCACTGGCCCTGCTCGTCTTCGTCGGTGGCTTCGCCGCGGCGACCGGCATGGTGATCGTCGAGGTCATTGCGCTGTCGACGATGGTGTGCAATGACCTCGTGATGCCCATCCTGTTGCGCGTCAAGGCGCTGCGCCTCGCGGAACGGAGGGATCTCTCGGGCCTGCTGCTCGCGATCCGCCGCATCACGATCGTGGCGGGACTCCTGCTCGGCTACGCGTATTACCGACTGGCGGGCGAAGCGTATGCACTGGCCTCCATCGGGTTGATCTCGCTCGCTGCGGTGTCGCAGTTCGCGCCTGCGCTGCTCGGCGGCTTGTATTGGAAGGGAGGCACCAAGGCGGGTGCGTTGGCCGGACTCAGCGCAGGGTTCGCGTTGTGGCTCTACACCCTCGTCGTGCCGGCCTTCGCCCGTGCGGGCTGGTTGTCGCCGACGCTGCTCGAACACGGCCCTTTCGGCGTCGCGCTGCTGCGCCCGCTCGCGCTGTTGGGCCTGGAAGGCCTCGACGAGACCAGCCATGCGGTTCTGTGGACCATGTTCGCGAATATCGGCGCCTACGTTGCGGTGTCGGTCCTCAGTGAACAGAACAGCGTGGAGCAGACCCAGGCGGCGCTGTTCGTCGACGCGTCGCGGCACGACCGCAGCGCCCAACGCGCCTGGGGCGCACGCGGTTCGCTAGCCGATCTGCACGCGCTCATGGGGCGCTTCCTCGGGCCCGAGAACGCCCGTCAATCAATGATCGCCTACGCGGGCCGACACGGTCTCGCATGGCCGCGGGACGTCGATGCGGACCTCGCGCGTTACTGCGAGGCGCAGCTCTCCGGCGTCATCGGCGCCGCATCCGCGCGCCTCGTGCTGGGCTCGGTGGTCGAGGAAGAGCTGCTGCGCGACAGCCTGACGGGGCTGCCGAACCGCAGCCTGCTGCTGACCCGTCTGGGTGATTCGCTCGACCGCGCCCGGCTCGGCAGTGCACACGGCTTCGCAGTCCTGTTCGTCAGCCTGGATCGTTTCCGTCTCATCGGCGACAGCCTCGGTGCGGCCGTCGCCGACGAATTCCTGATCGCCGTCGCGCGCTGCCTCGGCTCGGGACTGCGAACAGGGGACACGGCGGCTCGCCTCGGCGGGGAGAATTTCGCGATCCTGCTCGAGGACACCAACGATGTCGCGGAGGCGGTCCGCTTCGCCGAGCGACTGCAAGGCGAGCTCGCTGCCGGGTTCAATGTGGACGGGCATGCGCTCTTCTCCTCGGCGAGCGTGGGGATCGCGCTCAGCCGGCCGGACTACGCGGACCCGGCCGACATCCTCCGCGACGCGGAGACGGCCGCGCACAACGCGGCGCGGCGCGGCGGTGCGTGCCAGGAGGTGTTCGCCGCGGACATGCGCGAGCGCGTCGTCGCGCTGCTCGACATGGAGACGCAACTGCGCCGGGCCGTCGCGCGCGGCGACGAGTTCCGCGTCTACTACCAGCCCATCGTCGCCCTGCCCACGGGACGCCTGGCCGGCTTCGAGGCGCTGGTGCGGATGCGCCGCACCGACGGCACGCTGGTCCCTCCGGGCGAGTTCATTCCGCTCACCGAGGAGACCGGCCTCATCGTGTCGATTGGACGCTGGGTGCTGGCCGAAGCCTGCCGGCAGATGCGGGACTGGCACCAGCGCTTCCCGGACCGCGCGGCGGGGAAGATCAGCGTAAATCTCGCGGGCCGGCAATTCGCGCAGCCGGACCTGCTCGAGCAGATCCGGGCGGTGCTCGCCGAAACCGGCCTCGAAGCCGACAGCCTCAAGCTCGAGGTGACCGAAACGGTGCTGATGGAGCACGCCGACGCCGCGGCCGCGGTACTGACGAAGCTGCGGGCGCTCGGCATCGAACTGCTGATGGATGACTTCGGTACCGGCTATTCGTCGCTGTCCTACCTGCACCGCTTCCCGCTCGACACCCTGAAGGTCGACGCGTCCTTCGTGCGCCGCATGGACGCCGACCGTACGGCCGACGACATCGTCCAGACCATCGTCACGCTGGCGCGGACGCTCGGCATGAGCGTGATCGCGGAGGGTGTCGAGAACGCGGCCCAGCTCGCCCGTCTGCGGGAGCTGGGCGTCGACTGTGGCCAGGGCTATTTCTTCGGCCCGCCGCTCGACGCCGAGACCGCCGAGCGGATGATCCGTAGCGCGCCGACCTGGTGACCCGCGGGGCGACTGCGGATCCGGGAATGAAACCGGCGCGGTGCCCGGCGCATGGATCGCGCCGGGGCGCCTCGGTTGTCAGGACTCCTGACCCTGGCCGCCTTGCCGGCGTGCGATGCGCTCTTCCTTGCGCACGCCGAAGCTCTCGGTGAGACGGTCGAGAATGATCGCGAGCAGCACCACCGCGAGGCCGGACTCGAAGCCCAGCCCGATGTCGAGGCGCTGGATACTGGCGAGCACGTTGTTGCCCAGTCCGCCGCCGCCGACCATGGACGCGATGATGACCATCGACAGCGCCATCATGATCGTCTGGTTGATGCCGGCCATGATCGAGGGCAGCGCGCCCGGGATCTGGATCTTCAGCAGGACCTGCAACGGCGTGCAGCCGAAGGTGATGCCGGCTTCGACCTGCTCCTTGTTCACCTGGCGGATGCCCAGCGCGGTCAGGCGCACCACGGGCGGCATCGCGAAGATCACCGTCGCCAGCACCGCGGGTACGCGACCGAGGCCGAACACCATCGCGGCGGGAATCAGGTAGACGAAGGCCGGCATCGTCTGCATGAAATCCAGCACCGGACGCAGGAAGTAGTTGATGCGCCGGTTGAGCGCCGCGGCGATGCCGAGCGGTATGCCGACGAGGAGGCTGATGAGCGTCGCCGCGATGATCAGCGCGAGCGTGACCATCGTCGCCGGCCAGAAGCCCGTACCGATGATGACGACGAAGGCCGCGGCCGAGATGAGGGCGAATTTCCAGCCCAGGCGCCAGAATCCGACGGCGACAAAAATGCCCGCGAGGAGCCAGTCCGGCACCAGTTGCAGGAGCTGCTCGGTCAGTGCCGTCATTTCCCCTACGACGTCGCCCAGGTTCTCCAGCACCCCGTGGTCGTTCTCGAGGATGAAGTTGATGGTCTTCTCGGCCCATTCGCCGATTGGCAGGAAATCACGCATGGCTGAGCTCTTCCTTCGCCATTTTCTTCAACAGGATCGTCTGCGTGACCGCGCCGATGTATTGGCCTTGCGGCTCGATCACGGGCAGCGGATAGGGCATCTTCACGATGCGGCAGATGAGTTCGCGCAGGTTGAGGTTGCCATTGACCGGCGGCAGGTCCGTCAGCAGCGCGTGCGCGAGCTCGGTGGAGCCGGATTCGAGCGAGCGGATCATCGAGTCGATCGACACGGTGCCGACGAGCTTGCGCTCGCCATCCACGACGAAGCCGTAATTGCGCCGCACTGCACGCAGCCGCTCGATCGCGTCGTGAAAGCCGTTCGCGAAATCGCCGTGCGCCTTGAAGACCGGCACGGCGTCGGCGTCGGCGATGTCCTTGGCGGACAGGTACTTGTTCACATCCACCCCGTTGAAGAAGGCCCGCACGTATTCGTCGGCGGGGTTGCGGATGATCTCGTCGGGCGTGCCGATCTGCACGATGCGCCCGCCTTCCATGATGGCGATGCGGTTGCCGATGCGGCAGGCCTCGTCGAGGTCGTGGGAGACGAAGATGATCGTGCGCTGCTGTTCGCGCTGCAGGTCGAGCAACAGGTCCTGCATTTCGGTGCGTTTAAGGGGGTCGAGCGCGGAAAAGGCCTCGTCCATCAGCATCAGCGACGGATCGACGGCCAACGCGCGCGCGAGTCCGGCGCGCTGCTGCATGCCGCCGCTCAGCTCGCGCGGATAGCGGTTCGCGTACGCGCCCAGGCCCACCTGTTCGAGCACCTTCATCGCCCGCGCTTCGCGCTCCTTGCGCGGCACGCCGGAGACCTCCAGCCCGAAGGCGGCGTTCGCGAGCACCGTGAGGTGCGGCAGCAGCGCGAACGACTGGAAGACCATCGCCATGTCGCGGCGGCGCAGCTTGATGAGCTCGCGCGGGTCCATCGACGCGACATCCTGCCCGTCGACCAGAACCTGACCGGAGCTGGGCTCGATCAGCCGGTTGAGCAGGCGGATCAGCGTGGACTTGCCCGACCCGGACAAACCCATGATGACGAAGATCTCGCCGGCGTTGATGTGGAGGTTCGCTTTCTGGACACCGACCACCATCCCGGTTTCCCGGACGATCTGATCCTTGTCCTTGCCCGAACGCAGCATCTGCATCGCCTGATCCGGTTTGGGTCCGAAGATCTTGTACAGATCCTTTACGACAATCTTTTCCTGCATGGCCTCGGGTGCCTCCAGCGGTACTGCTCCATCCGTGAATCGAGTCCGGTGTCCGCGACGGCTGCGGACACCGGTTTCGCGTCTGCGCGAAATACGCCCCCTTACTGGGCGTCCTTCAACCAGCTCGCAACCAGTTCCGGATGGCTCGCGATGTAGGCTGCGGCCTCTTTCTCGTAGGACGATTCCTTCGCCTTCGCCATGATGCCTTCGAGGTCAGACAGCGGGATCTTGAAGTTCTTGATGAAGGCCGCGGCTTTCGGGAAGTCCTGGTCGAAGCCCTTCCGGCCGATCGCGTGGATCGCTTCCGCGCCGCCGAGGGACTTCTTCGGATCCTCTAGATAGCGCACCTTGTACTTCGAGAACATCCAGTGCGGATTCCAGGTCGTGACGACGATCCAGTCCTTGTGCTTCATCGCGCGATCGAGGGCGACGATCATCGCCGCGTCGGAACCGGTGCGCAGGTCGTAGCCGGCGAGGTCGTAGTCCTTGAGCGTCTGCTCGGAGGCTCGCATCAGGCCGGCACCGGGGTCGATCCCCTGGACCTGGCTCTTCAGCTTCTTCGCAACTTCGGGCTTCTTCAGGTCGTCGATCGACGACAGCTCGGAGGCCGGGATGTAGTCGGGAACGGCCCAGCCGAGCTTGGCGTTGTCATACAGAATACCGAGATCGACCAGCTCGCCGTTGAGCTTGTCCCAGTAGGCCTTGTGCGTGTTCGGCAGCCACGCCATCAGCATCACGTCGAGCTGCTTCTTGGCGACGCCCTGGTACTGCAGGCCGATGTCGGTCATCACCAGCTCGACCTTGTAGCCGAGCCGCTGTTCGAGCAGCTGCTTGGCGATATTGGTCACCGCCTCGGCGTCGGACCAGGCCGTCCAGCCGATCTTGATCGCCTTCTGCTCGGCGGCGTGGGCGCCCGTCGCTCCGGCCACCGCCGATACGATCATCGCTGCCCCGATTGCCTGCTTGAATGCTTGCCTCAGTCTTGAAAACATCTGCTCCTCCAGTCTGCTGTGTCGGGCTCTATGCGGCGGCCCGTATGTGGGTGAGTCTCTGTGAATGCGAGTCGAGAGCTTCTGTCCTGCAGTGCAACAGCCGACCAGCGGCTTCGGGGATTCGCGCCTTCGGTGAAGCAAGCGTTGCGGCACGAGCACTTCGCAGCGGGTAGGCGAGGCCAGTCTAGGGGTCTCCTGATTAGGCAAGATACTCCGTTACGACCTCCATCCACCCTATTTGCGTCAAATCAAAGTGCTGTCGGCGCAAAGGATTTTCAGCGCATTTTCATGGTGCATTCGGCGCCCCGAAATGCGGCGCCGGGAGGCCGGAACTTGCCCGTTTTCGAGCCCCCTGACCGGCCGCTACGACCGTTCGCCCCGAGCCTGGCGACCCGGAGTGATGACCGGTTTCTTCGCGAGCCTCAGGGCATGAGGATGATGTCGACGGTCTGGCGCACCTCGGGCTGCAGCGTGACGCCTTCGGCGCACAAGATTCCGATCAGCTCCGGCAGGCCGTCGACGGGCTGGGCTGCGCGCACGAGCCCGGCCCAGTCGTCGGGGGAGCCTCCCACGGGCAGATCGATCCCCAGTTCGCCCAGGCGCTGACGGAAGTCATCGACGTCGACGAGGTCGGCAAACATCATCGGATCGTCCTCCCGCAAGGATCCAGGAGCGCCGTCGCCGGAAGCCCCTTCCCCACTCCATGCGTCGACAGGTCCTCCTCGGGGCGTCCAGCCAGTCCGGCGCTCATCGCAAGACCCCTTCCTCGCGCAGGAGCTTGAGGATAGCCTCAGCCCCCTGTTGCGCGGAAATCCCGGTGAGCACCTGCCCGCCGCTGCCTTCCGCCTTCGCCGCGGCGGCCTTGAAACGGTCTCGCGCGGAGCTCGCCTTGACGATCTTGAGGCGCTTGGGACGTTTGCGTGCCGGCGCGGTCGTCCATTCCCGCGCCGCCGCATCCGGCGTCACTTCGGCAGCAAGCGGGCACAACTCGCCGCGTCGCGCCGGGCCGAAGGCGCTCTGCCGTGCAGGCTGCGCGGCGGCGTCGATGGTGACGACCGCGGGCAGGCGCACCTTGAGCCGGCGACGCTGACCGCGCGGCAAGGCCTGCAGCACCGTCATCGTGTCGCGCTCGACCGATTCGACTTCGGCGAGCCCGGACACCAGAGACCAGCCCAGGCGCTCTGCGAGCAGGAAAGGCACCAGCCCCGAGCCCTCGCCCGTTTCGCCCCGCGCACCGCAGAGCACGACGCGAGGTCCCGCGGCGCGCAACCAGGCTTCGAGCGCCGGCACGATGTCCGACCCCGCCGGCTGCTGCAGGACGTCGATGGCATCGATGCCCATGCCCAGGTAAGCCCGAAGCGCGCCTTCCGTCTCGGGCGAACACTCGCCGGCGTGCACCAGGGACAAGTCCCCGGACCGCACCAGCGACAGGCCGATCTCGACGGCCCGCGCATCGTATTCCGCCCGCCGGGACCGTCCCGTCACCGGGTGGCGCCCCACCGAAACCAGGGCCGCGACCTTCAGGCCCTCAGCACCCACTTTTTCCTTGCCGTCACGCTGCATTGCGCTGCTCCCTGCGAACGCCCTCGACCAACTCCACCAGTGCCGCGAGCACCTCGCTCGAATCCGCGATGACGGACAGGTCCGCGCGCTTGACCATGTCGCAGCCCGGATCCGTGTTGATCGCGATGACCTTGTCGCACTGCTGGATGCCCTGCAGATGCTGGATCGCGCCCGAAATGCCGACGGCCAGGTACACCCTTGCGGTCACCCATGTTCCGGTCGCACCGACCTGGCGGTGACGCGGCATGAAGCCGTTGTCCACCGCGACGCGCGACGCCCCTTCGGTCGCCCCGAGCACGCGCGCCGTACGATGGAAACCGTCCCAGTCGCGGATGCCGTTGCCCGCGGACAGGATGAACTCGGCTTCCGCGAGCGCGACACCCGCCGGATCGACCGCCACCGCGCCAAGGTCCTCGATACGGCGCAGCGCCTGCGGCAGGGCCGCGGGCGGCGCAACCGCTTCGGCCGCATGGACCGTGTCGCTGACCGGCTCGGCACATTCGGGCAACGCGAGCACGATGCGCCGCAGGCCGCGCGTGACGTCGATCGTGCCGGCCGCTCCACGCCCCGTGCATTGCCCATCGGCGATCTGCCACACCTGCGTCGCCGGCCGCTCGCCCTGCCGTGCCGCGAAACGCCGGCCCAGCTCCGCGCCGCCCAGCGGCGAATCGGGGAACAGCCAGTGACGCGGCTCGTGCTGCCGTTCGATGCCGCCCAACGCGGTCAGGCGTTGCTCGGGCGCGTATCCGTCGAATGCCTCGCCGGAGAAATTCACGACGCGGTCCACACCGGCTTCGGCCAGCCCCTCGTCGCGGGACTCCCCGAAACTCACCAGCAGCACGGCGCCCTGCACCGCGCCGTCGGCGAGCTGACGCGCGAGGCCGAGCAGGTCGCGGTCGTGCGCCGACAGGCGGCCGCCGGGCATGTCCGCAACCACTGCGATGATGAACGCCGGGATGTCGATCTGCACGCGACGCCGCGCTGGCGCCGCAGCCGTATCGCGTCTGGACGCGCCCGCGGCATTCGCCGTCTGCGCGCCGCTGCGGTCGATGCGGCGGATGCCGTTCGGGCCGATGAAGCCGACCGCGTGCGGATTGCGCCGGATGATGCCGTTCGGCCCCATCCACTGCGCGGCGGGCGCACCGCCGTGGAGCTGCGCGAGCACGGCGTCGTGCTCGGGATGCAGGCGGTTGCGGGCGATCCACTCGGTGCGCGGATCGCGTCTGACGATTTCACTCATGCCACCACCTCCACTGCGCCTTCGGCTACAGCCGTCTTGCCGGCGCGCGGTGCCGGCGCGGGTGTCGCGACGAGCTGCGCCGCGACGAGTTCGGCGATATCGAGCACTTCGGCGCGCGGCCCGACGACGCCTTCGAGCATCGCCGTGCATTGCGGACATCCGACCGCCACGATATCGGCCTTGGTCGAGTTGATTTCCTCCATGCGCATGTCGGGGATGCGCCGCTTGCCGGGGATGTCGGTGATCGGGGCGCCGCCGCCGCCGCCGCAGCAGCGCGAACGGAAGCCGGAGCGCTCCATCTCCACGACCTTGATGCCGATGCCCTTCAGCGCCTTGCGCGGCGCTTCGTATTCACCGTTGTAGCGGCCGAGATAGCACGGGTCGTGGTAGGTCACACTGCCGCCTGCCCACTCGCCCAGCGCGAGCCGCCCCTTCTCCATCAGCGTGGAGATGAAGGTGCTGTGGTGGGTCACCGTATAGCTCGCGCCGAAGGCCGGGTATTCGTTCTTCAGCACGTGGAAACTGTGCGGGTCGCAGGTCACGATCTCGCGGAAGCGGTACTTGGCGAGGGTCGCGGCGTTGCGCAGCGCGAGCGCCTGGAAGCTCGCTTCGTCGCCGAGCCGGCGCGCGACGTCGCCGCTGTCGAGTTCCTCGTTGCCGAGCACCGCGAAATCCACCCGCGCCGCACGCAGCACCTTGACCAGCGCCCGCAGCGTGCGCTGGTTGCGCATGTCGAAGGCACCATCGCCCATCCACAGCAGCACGTCGGCCGTGCCGCGCCCGGCCATCAGCGGCAGATCCAGGTCCGCCGCCCAGTTCATGCGCGAGGCCGGATCGAAGCCGCCCGGGTTGTCGGTAGTCGCGAGATTCTCGAGCACCTCCCTGCCCTTGTTCGGCGTATTGCCGTGCTCCATGGTCAGGTAACGCCGCATGTCGACGATCGCGTCGACGTGCTCGATCATCATCGGGCATTCCTCGACACAGGCGCGGCAGGTCGTGCAGGACCACAGCGTCTCCGCGTCCACCAGCGCGCGGCCTTCACGTACGTCTCGCAGCACGATCGGGCTGTGCGCATCGCCGCCGTGCTCGCCGACCGGCTTTCCCGGATAGGGCGAACCAGCATAGGCCGCATCGGTGCCGCCGGCCATGCCGACGACCATGTCCTGGATCAGCTTCTTCGGGTTCAGCGGCTGACCTGCGGCGAAGGCCGGGCACATCGCCTCGCAGCGACCGCACTGCACGCAGGCGTCGAAGCCCAGCAGCTGGTTCCACGCGAAGTCGGCGGGCTTGCCGACGCCCAGGGGCGCGGCGGGGTCCTTGAGGTCGATCGGCTTGAGGCCGGTCGAGCGGCCCCCGCCGAAGCGTTCGGGACGGCGATGGAAAGCCAGGTGCAGCGCACCGGCGAAGGCGTGCTTCATCGGCCCGCCCCAGGTCATGCCGAGGAACATCTCACTGACGCCCCACGCGACGGCGAGCGTCAGCACCGCGGCCAGCGCCCAGCCGCCGAATCCAGCAGGCAGGACGCCGGCGGTCGGCAGCGTCACCAGGAACACGCCGCTCGCGAACGCGAGGAGGCTCTTCGGCAGGCGCATCCACGGGCCGCGCGAAAGGCGCTTCGGGGGATTCCTGCGCCGTGCCGCGACGCGCAGCGCGCCCGCGAACATGACGACCGTCGCCGCGAGCAGCGCCCAGGCGAGCAGGCGGCTCTCGAGCTGGAAGCCGTGCACCAGGATCAGCAGCACCGCCGCCGCGACGAAACCGCCGCCGGTCGCGACGTGCGTGTTCGCGAACACCTTGTCGCGCGCGACGACGTCGTGGAGGTCCACCAGGTAGCGGCGCGGCATCGCGGCCAGCCCGCCGAGCACGGAGACCGGCGAGGGGCGCCCCTGGCGCCACAGGCGGATGCGCCGCACGGCGCCCAGCAGGGCGAGCGCCAGCGAGGCGAAGATCAATATGGGGAGTACTACGTCAAGCATTCGTCTCTCCTAGGATGCAGGGGCGGATACGGAACGCACATCGGGTAGGGCGGAAAAGCGCGAAGCGCGCCTTCCGCCCTACGACCGGCTAATTCCTCGCATCGGCCCCCGGACCTCCGCGTACTCAGAAGTCCTTGCACAGCCGCAGCGCATCGAGGATCGCCGCGTGAGTGTTGCGCTGGGACACGCAGTCGCCGATGCGGAACAGCAGGTAGCCGTCGCCCTTTTCGGCGAGGCAAGTCTGCGGCTGCATCGCGAAGAGCTCCTCGATGTTCACCTGGCCCTTGTTGCGCGAACCGGGCTTCAACTCGTAGTACAGCGCCTCGTCCGGCCGCACGCCGTTCTCGACCACGATCTGGTCGACGACGCGCTCTTCCTTCGCACCGGTGTATTCGTTTTCCAGCACCGCGACCAGCTTGTCGCCCTCGCGATACACCTTCTCCAGCATCAGGTCCCCGGTCATGATCACTTCCTTGGGGTACATGCTGCGGTAGTAGGTCGGGAAGGTCGTGCCGCCGATTGCGACACCCGGCTTGATGTCGTCGGTGACGATCTCGACCTTGGCGCCCTTGTCGGCGAGGTAATCGGCGACCGACATACCGGAGAACTCGCAGATCGTGTCGTAGACCAGCACGTTCTTGCCCGGCGCGACCCGGCCTTCGAGGACGTCCCAGCTGCTCACGACCAACCCTTCGGCGGCGCCCCAGTGCGGGTTCTGTTCGAGGAAGGGATGAGCACCGACCGCGAGCACGACGACGTCGGGCCTGAGGTCGCGGATCGTCGCCGCGTCGGCCCCGACACCGAGGCGCAGGTCGATCTTCAGGCGCGCGAGCTCGAGCTGGTACCAGCGCGTGATGCCCGCCATCTGGTCGCGCTGCGGCGCCCGCGCGGCGATCGAGATCTGGCCGCCCAGCGCGTCCTTCTTCTCGAACAGCGTCACGTCGTGACCACGTTCGGCCGCGACGCGCGCCGCCTCCATGCCGGCCGGCCCGCCGCCGACGACGACGACCTTGCGCTTCGGGCCGGTCGATTTCTCGATGATGTGCGGCAGCCCCTGATGCTCGCGCGAGGTCGCGGCGTTCTGGATGCACAGCACGTCCAGGCCTTGGTATTGGCGGTCGATGCAGTAGTTCGCGCCGACGCACTGGCGGATCTGGTCGACCTTGCCCATCTTGATCTTGTTGACGAAGTGCGGATCGGCGATATGCGCGCGCGTCATGCCCACGAGGTCGACATAGCCGCCTTCCAGGATGCGCTGCGCCTGGTTGGGATCCTTGATGTTCTGCGCATGGATCACCGGCACCGACACCACTTCCTTGATCCCGGCCGCCAGATGCAGGAAGGGCTCCGGCGGATAGCTCATGTTCGGGATCACGTTCGCCAGCGTGTTGTGCGTATCACAGCCCGAACCGACGACGCCGATGAAGTCCAGCAGTCCGGTATCGCTGTAATACTTCGCGATCTGCTTCATGTCCTCGTGCGTGAGGCCGTCCGGGTGGAACTCGTCGCCGCAGATGCGCATGCCGACGACGAAATCGCGGCCGACTTCGGCGCGCACGGCCTTCAGCACCTCCATGCCGAAACGCATGCGGTTCTCGAAGGAACCGCCCCACTCGTCGGAGCGCTGGTTCACACGCGGGCTCCAGAACTGGTCGATCAGGTGCTGGTGCACCGCCGACAGCTCAACCCCGTCCAGCCCGCCCTCCTTCGCGCGGCGTGCCGCCTGCGCGTAGTTACCGATGATGCGCTCGATTTCCTCGGGCTCGATGGTCTTGCAGGTCGCGCGGTGCACCGGCTCGCGGATGCCCGACGGCGACACCAGGTGCGGCCAGTTCTCGCCATCCCAGCGCGAGCGCCGGCCCATGTGCGTGATCTGGATCATGATCTTCGCGCCGTGCTTGTGCATCGCGTCGGCGAGGTTCTGGAAGTGCGGGATGATTTTGTCCGTGGACAGATTCACCGACTTCCACCAGCCCTGCGGGCTGTCGATCGCAACCACCGACGAGCCGCCGCAGATGCACAGGCCGATGCCGCCCTTGGCCTTTTCCTCGTAGTACTGCACGTAACGCTCGGTGGTCATTCCGCCGTCGGTCGCATAGACCTCGGCGTGCGCGGTGCTGACGATGCGGTTGCGGATCGTCAGCTTGCCGATCTGGATCGGCTGGAAAAGGGCGTCGAACTGGGCCATTGCCATTTACTCCTGTCAGCGCGGGCGGGTGATGAACACGCCGTAGTCGCAGCCTTCCTCGGCGCCGCTCTGGGCCTGCTCGGCCAGCGTGCGCAGCGGGCTGCCCGCGGCGGCGAGGATCTGGTCCATCGCGCCGGCGAACCAGCCGGTGAACATGTATTCGATCTTGCGGCCGACCTTGCCGTACTCATAGACGAAGGCCGAGTGGTCGAGGCGCACGCGGCACGTGCCCGCGTCGAGATCGATCGCCTCGATCGAGAAAAGGCCCCAGCCGCGCTGCGACAGGCGCTTCATGTAGTGCTCGAACACCGCGACGCCCGAGAGTCCGTGCAGTGCGGCTTCCTTCTCGCACCAGTGCCAGGCCGACTTGTAGCCCGCCTTGTAGAGGATGTCGGCGTAACGCTCGGCGCCGATCTCCTCTTCGATGCCCTTGTGGTTGTTGATGAAGAAATGGCGCGGCACGTACAGCATGGGCAGCGCGTCGGTGGTCCAGACGCCGGTTTCGGAATCGACTTCGATCGGCAGTTGCGGTGCGGTCTTCATGTTCGGTTTGTCTCCAGTATGTTGTCGGGGCGGGAAGGGGTCGGGCTCACTCGCCCCAGACGTCGCGCAGCACGCGCACCCAGTTCTCGCCCATCACCTTGCGCACGACACGCTCGGGCATGCCGCGCTTCAGCAATGTTTCGGTCAGGTTCGGGAATTCACCCACGGTGCGGATGCCGAGCGGATTGACGATCTTTCCGAAGTTGGTGAGGCGGCGGGCGTAGCCCTTGTCGTGCGTGAGCCACTCGAAGAAATCCTTGTCGTGGCCCTGCGTGAAGTCGGTGCCGATGCCGATCGCATCCTCGCCGACGATGTTCATGACGTACTCGATGGCTTCGGCGTAATCGTCGATCGTCGATTCGATGCCCTTCTTGAGGAAGGGTGCGAACATCGTCACGCCGACGAAACCGCCGTGATCGGCGATGAACTTCAGCTCGGCGTCGGACTTGTTGCGCGGATGTTCCTTGAGGCCGGACGGCAGGCAGTGGGAGTAGCAGACCGGCTTCTTCGACTCGAGGATGACTTCCTCGGAGGTCTTCGCGCCGACGTGCGAGAGGTCGCACATGATGCCGACGCGGTTCATCTCGGCGACGACCTCGCGGCCGAAGCCGGACAGCCCGCCGTCACGCTCGTAACAGCCGGTGCCGACGAGGTTCTGCGTGTTGTAGCACATCTGCACGATGCCCACGCCGAGCTTCTTGAAGATCTCGACGTAGCCCAGCTTGTCCTCGAACGCATGCGCGTTCTGGAAGCCGAGGATGATGCCGGTCTTGTTGGCTTCCTTCGCCGCCGCGATGTCGGCGGTGGTGCGCACCGGCATCACCAGGTCGGTGCTCTCCGCCATCAGGCGATTGACCATCACGATGTTGTCGATGGTCGCCTGGAATCCTTCCCACACCGAAACGGTGCAGTTCGCCGCAGTCAGACCACCGCGACGCATGTCCTCGAACAGGTCCCTGCTCCACTTCGCAATGATCAGGCCATCGATGACAACGGCACTATCGTGAACTTCCTTCGCATCCATTCTCAGCTCCTCGGCAAGCGCTATTCGTGGAGATGAGAATAGCGTTCCCGCCGAAAGACCTATCGCACGGGAAGCGACGGGGACGAGTCAAAATGCGTCATTTCGGTGCGCACCGGGACAAGCTTTGCACGCAGCAAGTGCGCGACAGCCCGTCCGCCCGGCGGGACGGGGTTTCAGACCTGATTCGCCCGGCAAGCAGATACCGTTCGGACCGAGCCTGTCGAAGCCCTGCCATCGCCCTTCGACGAGCGCAGGGCGAACGGCCGTGTTGGATTGTCACCTTGACAAGAAGCCCGCCGAAGACCGATCGGTCCAGGGCGGGCTTCGATACCGACGGGACGCGAACTTCTGTCCCGCGTCAGTGTGCTGCGGCAGGAAGCAGCTTCAACAAAGCGAGCGTCGCGGCACGCGCATCACGCTCCCGTAGGTGGCTTCGCCCCTGGCGGCCATCAGCGCCAGTTCGGCGGTCGATGCCGGCAGGACTGCATCATGGACTTCGGCGCTCTCGTCGGCGATGAACACCTCGCGCCGTCCCCGGGCGCCGCGCGGCACGGGCTCGATGGTCCGCTCGCTGCTCGGCGGAACGCCGAAAAAGCCGCGGTAGCACTTCGAGAAATGCGGCGTCGATACGAAACCGCAGGCGGTGGCGACCTCGATGATCATCATCGAGGTCTGCCGCAGCAGCTGGCGCGCGCGGTTGATGCGGATGGTCAGGTAATAACGGGACGGCGAACAGTTCAGATGCTTGAGGAAGAGGCGTTCCAGCTGGCGTCTCGAGATGCCGGCGATGGCCGCGAGGTCCTCGAGTTCGAGCGGCTCCTCGATGTTCGCCTCCATCAGCGCGACGATCTCGAGCAGCTTCGGCTGCGAGGTCCCCAGCACGTGGCGCAGGGGAATCCGCTGCTGTTCCTGATCGTTGCGGATGCGCTCACACATGAACATTTCGGAGATGGCCCCCATCAGCTCGCGCCCGTGCTGCTTGCCGATCAGGTTCAACATCATGTCGAGCGGGGCCGTTCCGCCGGATGCGGTGAGACGGTTCGCCTCGATCGTGAATAGGCGAGTCGTGACAAGCACTTTCGGGAAAGCTTCCTGCAAGCCCGAAATGCACTCCCAGTGAATGCTGGCCCGGTAGCCGTCGAGCAGTCCGGCCTGCGCCAGCGCCCAGGATCCCGTGCACACACCGCCGACCAACGCGCCGCGGCGGGCCTGGGCCTGCAGGAAGTTCAGGTGCGATTTGCGGATCGCCTGCTGCTGTGCGACGCCGCCACAGACGATCACGATATCCAGGTCGTGCGCGTCGTCCATCGGCGCATCGGGGAGGATGCGCTGGCCGTCGCTCGCGCGAACCGGATCACCGTTCTCGCTCAGCGTGAACCACTGGTAATGCTCTTCCCCACTCAGGTGATTGGCCATGCGCAAGGGCTCGATGGCCGACGAATGCGCGATGAGAGTGAAATTGTCGAGCAGCAGAAAACCGATACGGGTCGGCCTCGCGCCGACACCCGGCTCCGCCGACCGGCCGGTCGCGGAGCCATTGCGTTCGTACTTCATTACCCCTCCTCCACTGGCACCCTCGGGTGCCACGCAGACCGGTCTATTTGCCGGCCTTGTCGTTTGAATATCCCTCGTGCACCGCCGGTGCGCGCGCCCTGGAGTCCTACTCAGAAAGTCGTAGAACGGGATTTTTTTCAGGGACGCGGCGCACCGTTCGCCGCGTCGTTTCCGACGGGGAAATAGTGACACTCTGCGAAGGGCTAATCAACAGCGAAGAGGCGTCAGGCTTGCCTCATTACGACGCGCCTTGTTTCAAACACGACAAACGAGGACAAGTCCTCCTGCGACTGCGTCTCACCATGTTTCTAGAGGAAGCCGAGCAGCCGCGGCAGCGCGAGCGAAAGTTCCGGCACAAACGTGGTAATCACCATCACCGGCAGGGCCACGAACACCATCAGCGCGATCGCGGGCGCGATCGTGCGATGGATATCCGCCTTCCCGATACGGCACGCCATGTAGAGGATCGGCGCAACCGGCGGGCTGTTCGCCCCGATCACGACCGAGCACGCGACGATGGACGCGAAATGCACCGGATGCATGCCGGATTCGATCATCAGCGGCAGGAACAGCGGCGCCACGACGACGGTCACGGATACGTCGTCGATGATCATGCCGGCGAGGATCAGCACGAGGTTGACCGTGATCAGGATCAACAGCGGATTGCTCACCATCGAGGTCACCCATTCGGTGAGATCCTGCGGAATACCTTCGGATGCGAGGATGCGCCCGATCATGAAGCTGAAGAGCAGGATCAGGATCACCGTACCGGTCGTCTCGGCGGCTGCGACCAGGTTGTGCACGAAGCCCTTCGCGGTCAGGTCCCGGTAGAAGAAGTAGCCTACGATCATCGCGCAGAAGGCTGCAACCGCCGCCGCCTCGGTCGGCGTGAAGATCCCGCCGTAGATCCCCCCGAGGATGATCAGGGGCAACGACAGGGCCGGCAGCGCGCTTATCGTCGCGCGGCCCTTCGACATCCGCTCCTGCCCATCCGAAGCGGCCGCGAAGGTCTCGTGGAACAGCCGCCCGACGCTGAAGCGGTTCGCGACGATCAGACCGAGAATCAGCAGGATCGCCGGGCCGATCGACGCTGCGAAACAGGCGGCCACCGACTGACGGGTCACCACCGCGAACAGGATCATCGTGATCGACGGCGGGATCAGGATGCCGAGCAAGGACGAGATGCCCAGCAGCGCCGACGAATAGTGGCGCGGATAGCCGCGTTGCTCCAGCGGACCGATCATGATCGTGCCGATCGATGCCACTGCGGCGGTCGCGGTGCCGGCGATCGCGCCGAAGATGCCGGAGGCGAGCACCATCGAAGCGCCCATGCCACCGCGCCGCTTTCCGACCATCACTTCGATGAACTCGACGAGCCGCCTCGCGATACCCCCGCCCTGCATCAAGTAGCCGGTGAGCACGAACAGGGGCAGGGCGATCAGGATCACCGAATCGAGCGAGCGGTAGCCCTGCATCATGATCGTGTCGATATTGACGTCGTAGGCGGACACGAGATACGCCAGTACGCCCGCGAACGACCATGCGACCGGCACGCCGATCACCATCATCACGAGCAGCAGCCCGACTGCGATCAAGCCTTCCATGACAGCGCCTCCTCGCGGCGGGTTACGGTACGTGCGCGCGCGGAAGCGAGGTCGAAGCCCGCCGCCACGATGTCGCGCAGCGCATAGAGGCCGCTGCCGACAGCGGCGACCAGGATCGCCGATTGCGGGATCCATAGCGGAATGCCCATGCCCGGCGTCGTCTGCGGATGGCCGAAGCTCCACCGCAGCATGCGCCATGCAAGCAGCGTGAAGAATGCGGTGGCCGCGAAGGTGACGCTGCCAACGAGCAGTCTGTGCGCTTCGCGCGCCCATCCGTCGCCGAACTTCTGCGCGAAGAAGTCCACGACCAGATGCTCCTTGCGCCGGCTCGCGATCAGGGCGCCCAGCATGTAAAGCCACATGCCGAACATCATGATCACTTCGAGCAGGCCGACGATCGACCATCCGAAGAGATAGCGCCCCACGACGAGCAGCAGCATCAGCCCGACCACGAGCACGCTGGACACGAACGCTGCGGCATCGAGCAGCCAGGCCGCGCCTTTCCCGAGCGCGGCAATCGCTCTCATTGTCATTTTTTTACCCCTTTGACGAAAACCAGCCCGAACGTGCGGGCTGGGCGGGTTTCATGCAGGCACGCATCAATCAGAGTGGCGAGGCGTTGCTGCGGATCGTTTTGACGATCTCCGCGCCGATTTCCTTCTCCATCAGCGGCCACACCTTCTCGCGCGCCGCCTTGCCGAGAACGGCGAGTTCGGCCGGCGTCGGCTCGATGTACTTGATACCCGCATCGACGGCCTTCTTCACGTAGAACTCGTCCTGTGCCCTCGCTGCCTTGAACTGCTCGTTCATGATCTCGAGCGAGGCCTCGCTGACCACCTTCTGCTGCTCGGCCGTGAGCTTGTCCCAGGCCTTTTGGTTCATGCTCAGCACGCCCGTCATGAAGAAGTGCTTGGTGCGGACGTAGGTCTTGACGATGTCGCGGAAGTACTCGTAATCCCAGAAGATCACGTTGCCGGCCTCGCCATCGACGACGCCGGTCTGCATCGCCGTATAGACCTCGCCCCAGTCGATCGCGGCGGTCTGGTAACCGAGCGCCTGCATCGTCTGCGGCGCAGGGAACACCGTCATCGTGCGCACCTTGATGTTCTTGGCGTCCGCAATCGTCAGCGCGTGGCTTCCGCGCGTGGCGACGCCGTTGAAGCCCTCCGGCCAGGGGCCGAAGAACTTCAGGCCGATATCCTTGTAGATGCCGCCGAGCAGGTTATTCACCCAGCCGCCCGGGCTGTAGGCCTTGAGCGCATCGTCCCACGACGTGGTCATGTAGGGCGTGTAGATGACGCCGATCCGCTTGTCGTAGGAGGTCATCGGCCAGTTGAGCATCAATTGCACGTCGCCCGCGACGTGCAGGTCGAACACCTCCTGCTGTCCCCCGAGCTCGTTCTGGTAGAACACCTTGACCTTGAGATCGCCCTTGGATTTCTGCTCGATCAGGTCCGCCCATTTCTTCAGGGCATTGCCTGCGGGAGAGCCCTTGGCGCCCGAATCGGTCGCCATTTTCAGGGTCGTCGCCGCACTTGCGACTTCGCCGAATAGGCAGGTGATCGCCGCAGCTGCAAGGAGGAAGCTCCGCAACTTCAATTTTCTGGTCATTTCCGTCGTCTCCAAACGTTTTTCATGTACGGCCTCGCAGCCCGCTTCTTCTGGCCTACGGGGGCGCCGGCAGATGATGCGCAACAACCACACCGGGATCAGGGGTACGTCGCAGGGCGATCAGACAGCAGAGACCACGCGCATTCAAGACGTCGATCGCAAACAGTATGGGCGGATGTCGCTTCGAGAACAGTTGCGCGGGTTTGCCGTGCCCCCGGGGCGAAACGACGGTCCGGGATGGCTTGCACGACATGTCCGCAACAACTCAACAAGCGGACCGGGAGTGGCGTCTGCAGCGGATCGTCCCGATGCGACACCGGATGTTCCATTTGCGTAGCCATGCTTGTCGTGACGCGGAATATCCGGTTTCATCGGCTTCGCGCTCGTACGGCGGAGCCCGGTCGCCACGCCTGGCTTCGCCTGCAACACTCCCTCAACCCCGACGAGCGTTTTCCAAAAGGTGCCACGCGGGCCAGGTTATTTCACCTCGCTCTCCACCCCTCCGCGTGGCACCTTTCATTTTCATCAAGAGCCTCGCGACTCGACGCACGCCTGCGGCTCTTGAAGCGGGAGGATTCCTTTTTTGCCTCGCCCCTGAGCGACCGCCCCTTCACGGGACCTCGGCCCGCGCCACTCCGGACTCCACCGCGGCGCAGCAATGTTCCCATTGCGACCCTCGCGATTCTTCCTGCGCCGCATCTATTGAAGCCGATTCGGCACTGCGGTTTCATCTGACCGCACCCGGACGCAATCCTCGCTGCGATATTCGCCTGCATTTTGTCGCGTCCCGATTCGCCCGGGCTGTATGCATCGATTCCACCCGTTAACTCGATCGAGCCCGCCATCGGCGAAACCGGGAATAGCCGCCGAAAAAAAGGAAAGAAATTTCCGCCCGTGCCCGCTCGAGCTTTTCAATAACTACATAAGAGCAATCGCCATCAAGGAAGGAGATAGGTCAATGAAATTCATGAAGCGTGCAAGGTCAGCGCCGCTCGCAATTGCAGGCACCTGCCTGTTCATGTCGGCATCGGCGGCAGTCGCCCAGGTCGCCGAGTCCCCGTTGAAATTCGACGGTGCGGTGCGCATTCGAGCCGAGCACCTCGACTGGAATCCGGATCGCAAAGGGACGCTCGAGTTCGACACGATCCGCCTCGGATATACGTACGACGATGGTCGCTTCATCTCGTCCGGCCGCGAGCGCTACTACCATTATTCGACCCGTCAGACCGGCGCGGACGAAGGCGCGAGCATCCTGATGAACGAATACCTCTGGGCGGGGCTCAAGTTCGCGGACAAGAGCGAACTTCACGTCGGCCAGGATCTCGTGCCCTTCGGAAGCGGCCGTTACGCTTCGCACAATTTCTTCGAATCGATGGCGTATTACGCGGGTTTCGAGGACACCTTCGCACTCGGCGTGAAGTACTCGCGCAAGGACGGCGGCCTCAGCTCTGCGCTCGGTTTCTTCCCGTCCGACGGCGGTCATCTGCTCGGTGCAGCCGACAATACAAGGGTACTCGACGGCTACGATTCGCTCCGTTTCAGCAACCACCTGATGAAGACTTACGGGCGCGAGGAGAGAAATACGGTCGTGGGCCGCCTGGCCTACGAATTGGAACTCGGCGGCGGAAAATCGGAAATCGGCATTTCTGCGCTCACCGGCGAACTCGCCACGACCGATTCCTCGCTGTCCAACGGCCGCCGCAATGCCCAGGCCATCCATTACACCGGTGAATTCGGCAATTTCGGGGTAAAGCTCGAGACGATCCGCTATCGCAACAGCTTTTCCGGAAACGGCTCGGTGGACGGCAACTGGTGGTCCGCCTGCAATAACGATTGCGTGATCATCGGATCGTACGGCTTTACGAACCGCATGGCCGCAAAGGGCAACATCGATATCGTCAGCCTCAGCTACAAGATTCCGGGGTCGATCGGGCCATTCAGCAATTTCCGCGTTTACAACGACTGGAGTCAGTTGAGGAAGTCGGCATCCGGCTATGACCGTAGCGTCCAGAATGTGACGGGCATCGAATTCGGCAGTGGGGGCTGGTGGATCATGCTCGACTATGCCCAAGGCAAGAACCAGCCGTATCTCTCGCCTGTCTTCGGCGACGCACTCGCCGCCGGCGGCTCCTCCAATACCACGGGACGGCGATTCAACGCCAGTATCGGCTACTACTTCTGAGCTCGGCTGAGCGGCCGCCAATTCGATTCCTGATTGCAAAGACGGGCTTGCACTCGTTCCCGCAGCCGTGGATCGCCCCCTCGAGCGATTGCCGCGAAAAACGGCAATCGCTTTCTTCATCGCGAAATGAATCGAAAGACAGATTAATTCGCATCGATCTTTCGTTGCGAATCATGGTTGATCCCATCTCCCGCCCGCATCTTCGCGCAGGTCGCCAGGGCACCAATGACCAATTTAGGCTGTAGCCGGTCGCATCCTGACAGATACGGGAAAGGCACTGCGCGAACAATAGGGCTTGTACATAGGGGAGTACGCAGTTCCGGGACCCATAACAACCGACAACAAGCCACGACCAAAATCCGAGGAGATAACTAGATGAGCGTTAGTCAAACCCTGGTTCTGGAGCCAGGTATCGACAACAAGCAGTTTTGGGGCATGGATTTTCATAATCCCGTGTTCCCGATTTCGGCCGGCTTTACCCTCCTTTTCATTTTTTACGCACTCTTCGACCCGGCCACGGCCAGCGCGCAAATGGTGGCCGCGCGGACGTGGACAATCGAGCATTTCGACTGGCTGTTCATGTTTGCGGGCAACGCATTCGTGCTGTTCTGCTTTGCGTTGGTTCTACTCCCGATCGGCAAGGTAAGGCTCGGAGGCGCAAAGGCGCGGCCCGAATACTCGACAACGTCCTGGTTCGCGATGCTTTTCGCTGCGGGCATGGGGATCGGATTGATGTTCTGGAGCGTCGCCGAGCCCGTCGCCTATTACACCGACTGGTATGGCACTCCGCTCAATGCGCAGGCGAGAACGCCGGAGGCGGCCAGCGCGGCGATGGGCGCCACGATGTTCCACTGGGGCCTTCACCCGTGGGCAATCTACGCCGTCGTTGCGGTCGCGATCGGCTTCTTCACCTTCAACATGGGGTTACCGCTGTCGCTGCGTGCAGCATTCTTTCCGCTGCTCGGCAACAAAGTGCGTGGTTGGGCGGGCCACATCATTGACATCGTCGCAGTACTGGCGACGATCTTCGGTCTCGCCACCTCGCTGGGGCTCGGCGCAACCCAGGCAGCCAGCGGCCTTCATTTCCTGACCGGGGCCGATAATTCCCTCGATCTGCAGATCTGGATCATCGTCGTGGTGAGCGCCATCACCGTGTTGTCCGTCTGGCGCGGCATCGACGGAGGCGTCAAGCTCCTCAGCAACATCAATATGGCTTTGGCGACCACATTGATGGTGTTCGTCGCATTCGCGGGCGGCATCGTTGCGTATTTCAGCTGGATCGGCACTACAGCCGCCGACTACGCCTCACATCTGTTCCAGTTGTCGAACTGGATCGGTCGCGAGGATGACAAATGGCTCCACGGCTGGACGGTCTTCTACTGGGCATGGTGGATCTCCTGGTCGCCCTTCGTCGGCATCTTCATCGCACGCATCTCCCGTGGCCGCACGGTACGCGCAATGGTGACCGCGGTCCTCATCGTCCCGACCGTGGTCACATTGCTCTGGATGACCGCTTTCGGTGGTAACGCGCTGGCGCAGGCCACGGGGGGAATCGGGGAACTGGCCAAGGGAATCAGCGATGTGTCGCTGCCCCTTTTCCAGATGCTCGCGAACATGCCCATGAGCTCGGTCACGTCCGCGTTGGCGGTCATGCTGATTCTGGTCTTCTTCGTGACGTCGGCGGATTCCGGCGCGCTGGTGATCGACTGCATCACGGCCGGCGGAAAGGTCGACGCTCCACGGCGGCAGAAGGTGCTGTGGGCCTGCCTGGTAGGCATCATCGCCGCAATCCTCCTGTCGGCTGGCGGTACGGATGCGCTCAACGCCTTGCAGGCAGGCGCAGTCACCGCGGGCCTGCCCTTCACCGTCGTATTGCTGGTGATGATGATCGGCCTCTACAAGGCACTGCACGAGTGCCACTACGCCTGAACACACGCGGCCGTTCCACGGACGGCTTCGCGCTGGCTTAGACCACGTGGCGGGCACGACAGGCAGTCGCGCCCGCTTCGCACGTCACACTCGTGCAGTGCGAAGCCTGTCGCATTGAAGACACCGAGGGAGTTTCCAGTGAGAGTCTTTGCCTCCAGGCCCCGCCTCACGATGCTTTTCTCAGCCCTCGCAGCCGCACTGGTGATGCCTTCACCTGCCACCGGTTATCCGCCCGAACCGACGGCAAGCCGGACGATCCACTGTGGCGCCCCCGAGACGAAGCGGCCGCCCGCGGGCGAGCAGACCCCACGGGGTAGGCCGCCCACCGCGCCCACGCCTTACGTCGCAAGCGGAAACGGCAAGCCGGCCTCCGTCGACCCGCTCTCGCTTCGCGGGCTCCTGTGCTTGTGGCAGGAAGGGCTGTCGCGGCAGGCCGGCGCCCTCATCCCCTGACCGCCCGACCCGGGCATGGCGCAATTCGCTATTCGCGGGTCGCTCCCTGCCATGTCTGCCTCCCCCTTCCCTCCGCATACTGACAGCGAGATGTGTCCCGAACAACACGATGGAGAGCGAGACAATGAGCACCACCGAAACCCGCCGGCGCGGCGGTCGCAGCGGAAGCGAGGCACGCCGTGCGGCGCGGTCGCGCGGGCAGGGCATGAGCATCCCGTACGTCACCCGCAAGGTTCCCTTCTACGAAGTGCTCAACGAAGAAGGGCTCTCGATCATCGAGCACAACGCCGACACGATCCTCGAGGAAATCGGCATCGACTTCCGCGATGACCCCGAGGCGCTGCAGATCTGGCGCGATGCCGGGGCCGACGTGCAGGGCGAGCGGGTGCGGATGCCCCGCGGGATGTGCCGCAAGCTGATCCAGGAGAACGCACCGCGCGAATTCACGCAGATCGCGCGCAATCCCGAACGCAGCGTACGCATCGGCGGAGCCAACACGGTCTTCGTGCCCGCCTATGGCTGCCCGTTCATCCACAACCTCGACGACGGCCGCCGCTACGGCACCATCGAAGACTTCCGCAACTTCGTCAAGCTCGCCTACATGTCGCCCGGCCTCCACCACTCCGGCGGCACGATCTGCGAGCCGGTCGACCTACCGGTCAACAAGCGCCACTTCGACATGGTCTACAGCCACATGAAGTACTCCGACAAGTGCTTCATGGGCTCGGTCACCCATCCCGAGCGCGCGCAGGACACGGTCGAAATGGCCAGGATCCTGTTCGGCGACCAGTGGATCGACCCCGAAACGGGCAAGCCGCGCACCGCCGTGATCAACCTGATCAACGCCAACTCGCCGATGACCTTCGACGACACGATGCTCGGCGCCGCCAAGGTCTATGCGCGCGCCAACCAGGCCTGCATCGTCACCCCGTTCATCCTCGCCGGCGCGATGTCGCCGGTAACCGTCGCCGGCACTGCCGCGCAGACGCTCGCCGAGGCGATGGCCGGCATGGCCTTCGTCCAGCTGGTCAATCCGGGCGCCCCGGTGGTGTTCGGCAGCTTCGCGAGCTCCATGTCGATGCAGTCCGGCGCCCCCACCTTCGGTACGCCCGAGCCCGCGCTGGTGCTGTACGTGATGGCAAACCTCGCGCGCCGCCTCGGCGTGCCCTTCCGTTCCGGCGGATCGCTGACGGCCTCGAAGGTCCCCGACGCACAGGCCGCGAGCGAAAGCGCCAACACCCTGCTGCCCACCGCGCTCGCCGGGGTGAACTTCGCGCTGCACACCGCGGGCTGGCTCGAAGGCGGTCTGGCGATGGGCTACGAGAAGTTCATCATGGACGCCGACCAGGCCGGCATGATGCAGGTCCTGATGGGCGGCGTCGACCTGTCCGAAAACGGCCAGGCGATGGACGCGATCCGCGAAGTCGGTCCCGGCAAGCACTTCCTCGGCTGCGCCCACACCCAGGCGAACTTCGAGAACGCCTTCTACCGCTCGCCCATCGCCGACAACAACAGCTTCGAGCAATGGGACGCCGAGGGCCGCCTCGACATGGCCCAGCGCGCCAACGCACGCTGGAAGAAGATGCTCGGCGAGTACGAGGCGCCCGAGCTCGACCCCGCCATCGACGAGGCGCTCCAGGACTATATGCGCCAGCGCAAGGAGTCCTTCCCCGACTCGAACACCTGAGCGACACCTGGGCGCACCACGAAAAAGGCCGGTATGAACCGGCCTTTTCTGCATCTACGCGATCTTCCTGAAGTTCAGAGGGAGAGATCGAACAGCGTCTCGGTGCCCTCGTCCCAGCCGTCCCACAGATAGTCGTCAGCCTTGCCATCGGCGATCAGGCGCAGGGCGTAATTGACCTGCTCCTTGTAGAAGTCGCAGAAGGCACCGATTTTCTCCATGCCGCCATTCATTTCGTGGGCTTCGGCCGGACACGGCGAACCGCAGAAATGCCGGATGGCACAGTCGCCACAGGGACTGAATTTATCCACGTCGCGCCCGATCACCGTCTTGAAGGCTTCGGATGCCAGTGCCGCCTCGACACCCCCCTCGGAGAGGAGCGAGCCACCGTTGAAGCGCGGCAGGCCGATGAATTCGCTGCACGGATAAAGGCTGCCGTCCGCCGCCAGGGCGAAGAAGGCGCGACCGCCGCCGCAGGGCGAAATGTCGCACATCAACCGCCGCGCCGTCGGCGCCAGGATGCCGATCAGGATGTTGGCAAAATTCGCCACCACCAGCTTCCGCCCGGACTCCCGGTACAAGGCATGGCTGCGATCGAGGGCGGCAAAGAAAGCCTTGGCCATCTCTCCGTCCGCCGGCTTCACCCCGCGCGCGCCCGGCAGCGTGCAGCGCAGGGTGTTGAGCATGCAGGTCGGCACCTCATGGGCATGGAACAGCTCGACCATGGAAGTGAGGTGGGGCAGGTTCTCGGTGGTGCAGGTGGTGATGACGCTCCACGAGCCGTAACCCTTCAGCTTGTCCATCGCCGCCAACACCTTGCCGTGCACGCTCTTGCCGCCCCAGGTGCGGCGGGTGGCGTCGGTGATGCCGGCCACTGGCCCGTCGAGGGAAAGGCCGATGCTGACATTGCGGCTGGTCAGGAAATCGACGGCAGCGTCGTTGAGGAGCGTGCCGTTGGTCTGTACTCCGAAAGCGAAATCGTCGGCGAATTCGTTGATGGCAGCGAATACCGCAGCCTGGTTCATGAGCGGCTCGGCGCCGTGGAAAATGGCACGTGGCTTCCGCCCCTCGGGCATGACGGAGCGGAAATAGTCGCGCAGCCGGCCGAGCGAGGCGATGAGGGTTTCCGCAGGCATGTGCTGGCCGCCGCTGCGCTGCTTGCCGGGCAGGTAGCAATAGGTGCAATCGAGATTGCAGCGCTCGGTCGGGTTGAGGTAGACGCCCGAAGGCTTCAAGCCGAAGCGCAGGGCATGCAGTTCTTGCCCGAAAGCTCCGGCCTGCTCCCGGTAGGCATCCAGCAGCGGGCCGCCGGCCACGGTTTCGGCCAGGCGGGTCTTGTCCACCAGGGCCCAGAAGGCGGTATCGGGATCGGTCACGGCCGCATACACGGGGTGGCCGATGTCCACCGGAATGAGGGCCGGGCCCGCCAAGGCCCGGCTCGGCAGGGCCGCCGTCACTTGGCGGCCTTCTTGTCCATCAGGACATAGTGCGAAAGGCCGATGCCGTCCGGGTTACAGCTCTTGCGGACGGCGATGGTCGGCGCGGCTGCCTGGGGCTGCTGAATGTTGGCTTGCGCTTGGGTTTGGGTTTGGGTTTGAACGGTCCGGGTCATGATCTATTCCTCGAGATGAAAAACAAAAAGGGCTCCGGCTGAGCGCACGCGCAAGCATGCGTTCAGCCGGAGCCCTTGCCTTGGCTCCGAATCGGTTCGACACGTCTTCTGGCTACCGGATCAGCCGGATCGCTGCGCCTTCCCGCCGGGGTGGTCCCCGTCAGTGGCTGGTTTCTTCAACCTGGCAGCGGCCGTCCCCGGATACAGCGGCGGGCCCGCCACGGATTCGCACCGTGTTCCGTTTCGTCGAACCGAAAGGAAACGGGATTCTCGCCTGGCCGGATTCAATCGGTCAATGGTTCGCGCCCATGCCAATCGCACAAATGACGCTATTGAGCACGACCTGGTCGCATTGTCATGGGTTTGCATTTAAACACTTCCCAAATGACTTTAGCTTTAGGTACACTTCGAACACGGGTACCTTGCTCCACGACCGTGGAGCGGGTGAAACGGGAAGCCGGTGACTCTTGGATTACAAGACATTCCGGCGCAGCCCCCGCTGCTGTAAGCCTGACGGATCCGCCATACGCCACTGAGCCTTTACTCTCGGGAAGGCGGCGGGGTTCCGGAAGAAGGCAAGCCAGAAGACCGGCCCGATCGATTTGGAAGGTTTGCGCCCCGGGGTGTGGGCTTGCCGACTGGAATCCGATCGCGTCCGTCGCGGGCTCAGGCCCGTCCGCCACGCCTCATCGACCCAGCCACAAGTACCGATCCGACATTCCCCGGCGCGCGTTTATCACGCACTCGCGGGGAGTCGTCATGCATTCGGAAAACGGTACACCGCTACACCGGCACGCCATTGGTGTGGGAAGCCGCCGCTTTGCCCGGCGCCGTGACTGTCTCCGGCTTCGGCTTCAGCCACCTCATCGCGGCCCACAATGCCGCACACGACACGCGCCACGCCAACGTCTTCCCCTGCCCCTGAACACGGAGCCCCCGTCACGGGTCGTCATCGGCAGCACTCTCTCTCGCCAAGGCATGAATCCCATGGAAAGCCAAGCCATCCGGACCGAACACCACTTTTCCGCTCGAGTACGCGCCTCCGTGTATCGGACCATCGTCAGCCGCCGCGACATGCGTGGCCAGCACCGTGTACCGCAGCACCGAGGTCCGTCGGCCCTCTCCGAGGCCTGATCCGATGCAAGACGCCTTCTCGCTGCCGCTCGCTGCCCTCGCAGCCGTGCTTCTCGACCGCTTGTTGGGCGAGCCGAGGCGCTGGCACCCTCTGGTCGGCTTCGGCCGGCTGGCCGCGCTCGCCGAGGCACGCCTCAACCGGCGCACTCGCGCCGGCGGCATTCTCGCGCTGGGACTGACGGTCGGCCCCTGGGTCGCATTGGCGTTCTGGCTGCGGCCCTTGATGCCCTTTGTCGTCGACGCGGCTCTGCTCTATTTCGCGCTCGGCGCCAGGAGCCTTTCGGAACATGCCACGGCGGTGCAAATCCCTTTGGCCAGCGGCGACTTGCCGGAGGCGCGCAGACGCGTCGGCTGGATGGTGTCCCGCGACACCGCAAGCCTGGATGCCACCGGCGTCGCAAAAGCCGGCGTCGAGTCGGTGCTGGAAAACGGCAATGACGCGGTGTTCGGCGCCCTGTTCTGGTTTGCTCTCCTGGGCGGCCCCGGCGCCCTGCTCTTCCGCCTGGCCAATACGCTGGATGCAATGTGGGGCTACAAGACCGGTCGCTTCCTCGATTTCGGCTGGGCAGCGGCGCGGTTCGACGATCTCCTCAACTGGCCGGCGGCCCGCCTGACTGCACTGACCTACGCCCTTCTAGGCCACCCGGTTCGGGCGCTGGCCTGCTGGCGAGCGCAGGCCGGTGCCTGGGAAAGTCCCAATGCCGGTCCGGTCATGGCAGCCGGTGCCGGCACGCTCGGCATCGTCCTGGGCGGCAGCGCCATATACCACGGCCGCGAAGAGCAGCGTCCGCCCCTGGGCAAAGGCGGGCCAGCCTGCGCCGCCGACATCGGCCGTGCCGTCGCCCTGGTCCAGCGCGGGCTCTGGCTTTGGCTGGCCGTCCTTTTGATCATCGGAGCCCTTAATGCTTGAACACGGTGGCCGCCTCCTCGCCGCATCCGTACGATACGGAATCCCTCCCTCCGAATGGCTGGACCTTTCAACCGGAATAAGCCCACGCGGCTGGCCGGTGCCGCCCTTGCCGCCCGCCAGTTGGCAACGCTTGCCGGAAGACGACGACGGACTGGAAGCGGCAGCGGCAAGCTATTACGGCAGCGATGGCCTGCTGCCCGTCCCGGGATCACAAGCCGCCATCCAGCTCTTGCCTGGCCTGTTTCCCACGGGCACGGTCGCCTGCCTGGTTCCGATCTACAACGAGCACCCGCAGGCGTGGGCAAAGGCCGGGCATCGGGTCCTCTCCCTGGCGTATTCCACCTTGGCGCAGGCGCTCGCCGCCGCCACGCCCGTGGTGGTGGTCTGCAATCCCAACAACCCGACCGCGGAGTTGCATACGCGCAGCGCCGTGCTGGCCGCAGCCGACGAACTCCAACGCCGGGGGGGCTGGCTGGTGGTGGACGAGGCTTTCGCCGATTCCCAACCGGAGAACAGCGTCGCCGACCTGGCCGGCAGCGCGCAGGCGCCCAACCTGATCGTTCTGCGTTCCCTCGGGAAGTTTTTCGGACTGGCCGGCGCACGGGTGGGTTTCGTCTTCGCGACTGCCGAAATCCTCGCCCGCCTGCGCGAAGCCATCGGCCCTTGGGCGCTCGCCGGGCCATCCCGGGAAGTCGCCAAGCGGGCCTTGGCTGATCACACCTGGCAGGCCGAAACCCGAGACGCGCTGACAGCCGGCAGTCGGCGACTGCAGCAGGTCCTGGCGCCGCTCGGCCAGGTTGCCGCAACGCCGCTATTCGCGACCGTCACCACCGACCGCGCCCATTCCCTCTTCAAACATTTTGCCGAACGAGGCATTCTCGTTCGGCACTACGATCCCCAACCGCTGCTCCGTTTCGGGTTGCCGGCGGGCGACGCACACTGGCAGCGACTGGCGGCGGCAATTGCGGAGTGGCGGTGAGCTGCGCCTTCGCCAATCAGGGCGCGGAGGAAGAAAGCACGGCAGCAAGCCGACGGCTCACCTGCGCCAGTCGGGCATGGATGCCCGGATCACTGACCATCAACGCCAGATCCGCACAACGGTGGAGGTCCTCGTCGGCAAGAGCAGCGCCGCAACCGATGGCGGCTTCCAGGCGCATCAATGAAAGCCGGCGGTGTCCCAGGTCAAGACTATGTTTCAACAACGCAACGGCCGCCGCCTTGCGTTGCACCTCGTCCTGCGCAGCCGCAAAAGCCTGCTTCAGTTTCTTTGCTGCATCCCTGGACACGACTTTCTCCTGCAGTTCATGTTGCTGCCAATAAAAGGGAAAGATGCCGCACGCGAGGGAATGCGGGTTGGAGAGGGAGAACAACCGTCGAGTGCTTCCTGGCATCTTTCCATAAACAGAATTCTTCTATATCGGGGCCGCCACCGGCACGAACAGAAGTACGCAGGGTGTGGTCCGTTTTCGCGACGCTTCAATATCAATCGATTACCGATAATTCCTGCACCACCAGACATTTCGCGAAGACCTCGTCGTATTCGCTGCGGGCAATCGAATCGGCGGTGATGCCGCTTCCAACGCCGTATTGGCCTGTACCTGCAATGGTGTCCAATGCGAGCGTGCGAATTGCGACATTGAAAACCGCATCACCGCCGGGCCGCAGCATTCCTATCGCACCGCAATAAATTCCCCGCGCTTCGGTCTCAAGTTCGGCAATGATTTTCATTGCTTCGATCTTCGGTGCGCCGGTGATCGATCCGCAGGGAAAGGTCGCGGCGAAGATCTCTTCCAGTCCGATATCAGGCGCGATGTCGGCGGTCACGGTCGACGTCATCTGCCATACCGTGGGATATTTCTCGATGGAGAACAGCGACGGCACCGACACGGAATGCGGTTGCGCGATGCGTGACAGGTCGTTGCGGATGAGATCGACGATCATGAGGTTCTCGGCCCGCTCCTTTTCCGCCGTCGCAAGCGAATCCCGCAGCGCACGATCCAGTTCCTTCGAAGCGCCCCGCCGCGCCGTGCCTTTCATCGGCTTGAAGGTCAGGCGGCGACTCTCACGGGAGAAGAACAGCTCGGGCGAAACGCTCAGGATGCGGTGCCGGCCCAACTCGATACAGGCGCAGTACCCCGTCGCCTGCCGCTGCCGCAAGCCGGCGTAAAGCGAGTGCCAGTCGCCGGCGTAGCGCCCGGCCAGGCGCAGCGTGTGGTTGACCTGATACACATCGCCCGCGCGGATGTGTTCCAGGATCGCCGCGATATCCTGCTCGTAGCGCGGGCGGCCCGCCGACAGGCCCCAGTCGAAGGCCGGGGCCGCAGCCTGCCTTGGGGCGATTGCCGCGACGGGCTCATCGAAAACGCCGAACCATGCGAGCGGGAGATCCGCCCGGCCGCGGAAACGAAACGCAGGGTCGAAGGCCGCGCCAGCCTCGTAGCAGACGAAGCCGGCGACCCACTTGCCCTCGCGGGCGGCGCGATCTGCCCGGGCGAGCGCGGTGCGGACCTGCGACACTTCGCGGGCTTCGATGGTTTCGGACGGCTGCTCGAATACCAGCGGTCCTTCGCGCTCATCGAGCGTCGGAAAGTCGAAACGCAAGCGCGTCACGGCTTCGTCACCCGACAAGGCGTCTTCGCGGCGTCCCATATCCGTTCTCAGGCGAGCTCGACCAGCAGATCCCGCGCCGCGACCTTGTCGTTGAGCGAGTCGAACACGCGGAAGACGTCGACGCCCTCCTTCGCCGCCTGGTGCAGCGGGAAGGGAGCCTGCGCCACGTATTCGTCGTGCTTGCGTTCGATCATCACGCCGACGCGCCCCACGCCTTCCAGCACCTGTGGCTTATGCACGGACAGGGTCAGCCAGCTCGGGCGGAATTTGTCGAAGATCACGCCGGCCAGTGAATCTGCCAGGTGTTCGAGCAGCGCAAAGCGACGCTGCGCGAGGTACTCCCGCAGGCGCACGACCAGCTCCGCGTAGTCGATGGTGTCCTCGATGCGGTCGCTGCGGGCAGCCCGTCCGCCGATGCCGAGGCGCAAGGTGATCGACACGGGCTGCGAACCGACCAGCTCATGCGGGTAGATGCCGACCTGCGCGTCTGCGTGAATGTCATCGATGAAGATCTGGTTCATGTTCGTCCCCGTCCGGTGTTACGAAGACCCAAGATAAATCAGCGATCAGACCTTAACGTGCCGCATTGCGACAGGTGCGAGCAATCCAGCGACGACGGGTATCACCGTCGCGGGCCTGGATGTAAATCGCGACCGCACAAGTCATCACAATTTTGCACACGCTCCCTCAAGATAGGCTTCGATCACGCGCGGATAGCACCGATCCGCCATCCTCTGTCACGAATCCACCGCTATTGCAGATAGCCCTCTGCATCCTCCAGGTCGCGCGCAAGCATTGGCCGCTGCCGACCATTGCCCCTGCAGACGCCAGGTACGCAGGCCGACCGGCATGAAATCGATGCGCCCGAGCATCAGCTTGCGCACGTTCTGCTCGCTGCTCGACACCCGTTCGACCTTCAGGCGCGCCTCGGCAAAACGGTCGAAACGCTCGTCGAAACTGTCCCCGAGCAGCAGCCCCACCGTCTTGCCTGCGAGGTCGGACCATTGCGCGAACGGGAACTGCCGGTCGCGGCGGACGAAGAGCACGACAGGGTCAGCGACGAGAGGCTCTTCCGAGAACGCGAGGCGCCGCCGGTCGATATGCAGGGTGCAACCGGCAAAGACCACCACGTTTTCCCGAACCGCGTCGGCGGGCGCGGCACGTGCCTGCTTCACCCGCCGGATCAGATTCTTGGCCCGTGCCAGGATTTTCCGCGGGTTGAACGGCTTGGTGACGTACTCGTCGGCGCCGCATTCGAGGCCGACGATACGCTCGATCTCGTCCTGTCGCCCCGACACGAGAATGATGCCGAGATCGGACTGCACACGCAGTTCGCGCGTCAGGGTCAGCCCGTCTTCCCCGGCAGCCGGATATCGAGCAGCACGAGGTCGACATCGTCCGTCACGGCGATGCGTCCAGCCTCCTCGGCCGTCTCCGCGACGATCACATCGTAATTTTCTGCAGCGAAGTATTCCGCCAGGCAGTTGCGGGTCACCGGGTCATCATCGACCACCAGCACTTTCGCACCCTCGGGCATGCTGCCAGACTCCTCTCCGCAATATCTCCGCTCACCGGCTGGCTACGCCAGGCGCTCGACATCCAGCCCGATGTCGCACGCCCGGCGTTCCCATTTGCTTGCATTCTCCCGTCTAGCGACCCTCGACCGCCGCCTCGCGCGCCATACGGTGTTCAACTGAGCCTGCGGATTCCGACGGCGAGACGAACACCCCGAACTCCTCCGCCGCATCGAGGATCCAGCGGTACAGGTAATCGGCGAAGCTGCGGCGGATCACGAGTTCCCAGCGCTCTTCATCGACGCGGCGGATGACTGCCGAGCTCTTCGCGAAGACGCTGGAGACGCCCTTGCCGACCGGGAAGGCGCGCGGATGCACGTCGTAGGGGGTGCACTTCATCAAGAGCTCGCGCACCTTCGGGCCCGTGAGCTCCAGCACCGTCTGGCCGCCGCTGGTGTTCATCACCGCGTAGTGACCGGTGAGCTCGCGCCGCAGCGCCGCCTCGGCGTCGAACTCGAGCCCGGCCGGCACGACGATCAGCCACTCGTCGGGCGACATCCACTGCAGGCTCACGCCGCGCGCCTCGTCGCGCGCGACCGGACCGAGCGCGAGCGGCAGCGCCAGACCCAGCACGCGCTCGACACCGGCGCGGAAGGCTTCGTCCTCGGCGCGCCCACGCAGCACGAGATGCCCGAGGAAGGGTTTCTCGCGCACCACCACGCCGGCGTCACGCGCCGACGCGGCGAGCACGACGTTCACGCGCGTCATCGCCAGCGGCGACTCGGACTTCACCGCGCCACGCGGATTCAGGTCCATCTGTGCAATCTCAGACATTTTGGCGTGCTCCTTCTGCATCCAGGAAGACCGGGCTCACGACCTCGGCCGCATGCACCCGGCCGTCGGCCATCGGCAGATAAACGGTTTGCCCGATGCGCTGGCTGCCGCCCTTGACGACCGCGAGCGCGAACGAGTGGCCCAGGTTGGGGCTGTAATAGCTCGACGTGACGTGCCCGACCATGGGCATCGGGATGCGGATCTCCTTCTCGAGCACGATCTGCGCACCCTCGTCGAGCACCAGCTGCGGGTCGAGGGGCTTGAGGCCGACGAGCTGCTTGCGGTCCTCGCGCTTGGTGTCCGGGCGCGTCAGCGCGCGCCGCCCGATCCACGAGAAGGGCTTCTTGTAGCCCACGCACCACTGCATGCCCAGATCCTCGGGCGTCATCGAGCCGTCGGTTTCCTGGCCGACGATGATGAAGCCCTTCTCGGCGCGCAGCACGTGCATGGTCTCGGTGCCGTAGGGCGTCAGGCCGTACTTCTCGCCCTTCTCGAACAGCGCCTTCCACACATGCAGCGCGTGGTTGGCCTGCACGTTGATCTCGTAGGAGAGCTCGCCGGTGAAGGAGATGCGATACACGCGCGCCGGGACGCCCGCGACCGTGCCTTCGCGCATGTCCATGAACTTGAAGTTGTCGCGCGCGAGGTCGATGTCGTCGGTGAGCTCCGCGAGGAGCTTCCGCGCGTTGGGGCCGTTGATCGCCATCGCCGCCCAGTGGTCGGTCACCGAGTTGAAATACACCTCCAGCTCGGGCCACTCGGTCTGGTGCCACAGCTCCATCCAGTCCAGCACCGCCGCGGCGCCGCCGGTCGTCGTGGTCATGTGGAAGTGGTTGTCGCCGATGCACGCGGTCACGCCGTCGTCCATCACCATGCCGTCGTCCTTGCACATGAGGCCATAGCGGCACTTGCCGACGTCGAGCTTGGTCCAGGCGTTGGTGTAGATGCGGTTGAGGAACTCGCGCGCGTCCTTGCCCTGGATCTCGATCTTGCCCAGCGTCGAGGCGTCGAGGATGCCGACGCCTTCGCGCACGGCGCGGCATTCGCGCTGCACCGCCTCGTGCATGGTCTCGTTGCCGCGCGGGAAGTACCACGGACGCATCCACTGGCCCACTTCCTCGAACTTCGCGCCGTGCTCGACGTGCCACGCGTGCAGTGCCGTGAACCGACGCGGGTCGAAGAACTCGCGGCAGTGGCGCCCGGCGATCGCGCCGAAGGTGATCGGCGTGTAGTTCGGGCGGAACACCGTGGTGCCGGTCTGCGGGATGGTCTGCTTCAGGCAGCGCGCGGCGATCGCCATGCCGTTGATGTTGCCGAGCTTGCCCTGGTCGGTGCCGAAGCCCATGCCGGTGTAGCGCTTGACGTGCTCGATCGACTCGAAGCCTTCGCGCGTGGCGAGCTCGATGCCGGCCGCGGTGACGTCGTTCTGCGGATCGACGAACTGCTTCGGGGCGCGCATCGCGGGTTTCACGTGCGGCACCTGGTAGAGCGCCGCGGCCTTGCCTTCGCGCACCTTGGCGACCTTGGGCAGCGCGGGCGCTTCGACCTTGAAGCCGGTGCGCTGGGCCGCGGCCACGCCGGCCGCGGCGCCGTCGGCGAGCGCTTCGGCAATCGCGCTCTTGCCGTGCACGCCGCCCACCGGGGTCATGCCCGGCACCTTGCCGGGCACGAAGCCGAGGATGTCATCGCGCCACTCGGGACGCGCACCGGTGTGCGCCGCCAGATGCACGACGGGGCTGTAGCCGCCCGAGCTCGCGATGGTGTCGCAGGACAAGGTTTCGACGCGACCGGCGACCTTGAAGCCGCCGATGTCGATGCGCGCGACCTGCGCGCCCGTGACACGCTTCTTGCCGTTCGCTTCGATCACCGCGGAGCCGGGGATGATGCGGATGTTGCGCGCACGCGCTTCGTTGACGAGGTCGCCCTCGGGATGCTCGCGGGCATCGACGATCGCGACCACTTCGCGGCCGGCGTCCGCCCAGTCGAGCGCGGCGCGGTAGGCGTGGTCGTTGGCGGTCGACAGCACCAGGCGGCGGCCCGGGACGACGGCGTAGCGGCGGATGTAGGTCGACACCGCACCGGCCACCATGCTGCCCGGCACATCGTTGTTGGCGAAGACGAGCGGACGCTCGTGCGTGCCGGTGGCGAGGATCACCTCGCCGGCGCGCACGCGGTGCATGCGGGCGCGCACCTGGCGGCGGCCGTTGATGCTCGGCGCGAGATCCGCGAGATGCTCGGTGCGGCGCTCGTGCAGCGTCACGAAGTTGTGGTCGTGGTAGCCGTTGGCGGTGGTGCGCGGCAGCACCAGCACTTCGGGCAGGGTCGCGAGCTCGGCGAGCACGCTGGCGACCCACGCGGACGCCGGGCGGCCGTCGACGAGTTCGCGCGCATCGAGCAGCGATCCGCCCATCTCGTCCTGTTCGTCGCACACGATCACGCGTGCGCCGGAACGGCCCGCCGCCAAGGCTGCGGCCAATCCCGCCGGGCCCGCGCCGATCACCAGCACGTCGCAGTGGCGGTTGATGTGATCGTAGATGTCCGGGTCCTTCTCCTTCGGCGTGCGCCCGAGGCCGGCGGCCTTGCGGATGTACTTTTCGTACTTCGGCCACAGCGAGGCCGGTGCCATGAAGGTCTTGTAGTAGAAGCCCGGGGGCATCATGCGCCCGCCGACGCTGCCGATCACGCCCAGCAGGTCGCGGTCGACGTTCGGCCAGCCGTTGGTGCTCGCGGCCACCAGCCCGCCGTAGAGCGCCTGTTGCGTCGCACGCACGTTGGGCACCTGGCCCGCTTCGGTGGCCCCGAGCTGCACGATCGCATTCGGCTCCTCGGCGCCCGCGGCAACGATGCCGCGCGGGCGTGAGTACTTGAAGCTGCGGCCCACGACATCGACGCCGTTGGCGAGCAAGGCGGAGGCGAGCGTGTCGCCGGCGAAGCCCTCAAGGGTCTGGCCGTTGAAGCTGAAGCGCAGCGGGCGGCTGCGGTCGATGCGCCCGCCCGTACCGAGACGATTCTGCTGGCTCATTTGGCCGCTCCTTTGTCAGCGGTGACCGAAGGCTTCTGGCCGACCTTGTAGGTTTCGTGAATCTGGTAGCTCACGGTGTCACGCGTCACGTTGAAGAACTTGCGGCAGCCCGCGGCGTGGTACCACAGCTCGTGGTGCAGGCCGCGCGGGTTCTTGCGGAAGAAGAGGTAGTTGCCCCAGTCTTCGTCGCTCGTGGCTTCCGGTTCCACCGGGCGCGCGATGTGCGCTTCGCCCTTCGGCCGGAACTCTTCCTCTTCGCGGGTTTCCGCGCAGTGCGGGCAGTAGATGTGCAGCATGGGTGCGGCTCCTGTCAGTGCGCGACGCCCGCGGCGCCGTGCTCGTCGATGAGTTTTCCGGAGATGAAGCGGTCGATGGAGAACGGCGCGGCGAGCGGATGCGCCTTGCCCGCGGCCAAGGTCGCCGCAAAGACGTTGCCCGAGCCCGGGGTGGCCTTGAAGCCGCCGGTGCCCCAGCCGCAGTTGAAGAAGAGCCCCCCCACCGGGGTGGCCGAGATGATCGGGCACGCGTCCGGGCAGGTATCGACGATGCCGCCCCACTGGCGGTTCATGCGCACGCGCGAGAAGATCGGGAACATCTCGACGATGGCCTGCAGCGTGTGTTCGATGGTCGCGTAGCTGCCGCGCTGGCCGTAGCCGTTGTAGCCGTCGATGCCCGCGCCGATCACGAGGTCGCCCTTGTCCGACTGGCTCACGTAGCCGTGCACCTTGTTCGACATCACGACGGTGTCGAGGATGGGCTTCATCGGCTCGGACACCAGCGCCTGCAGCGGGTGCGATTCGATCGGCAGCTGGAAGCCCGCCATCTTCGCGAGCACACCGGAGTTGCCGGCAGTCACGACCCCCACCGTGTCGGCGGCGATGAAGCCGCGGTTGGTCTCGACGCCGACGACCTTGTTGCCGTTCTTGCGGATGCCGGTGACTTCGGTCTGCTGCAGCATGTCCACGCCCAGCGCGTCCGCGCCGCGGGCGAAGCCCCAGGCCACCGCATCATGGCGCGCCACGCCGCCGCGCGGCTGCCAGGAGGCGCCCATCACCGGATAGCGCGTGTTCTTCGACAGGTCCATGATCGGCACGATCTCCTGGATCTGCTTGACGTCCAGCACTTCGCCGTCGATGCCGTTGAGGCGGTTGGCATTGACGCGGCGGTGGATGTCGCGCATGTCCTGCAGCGTGTGGCCGAGGTTCATCACGCCGCGCTGGGAGTACATCACGTTGTAGTTCAGATCCTGGGAGAGGCCTTCCCACAGCTTCATCGCGTGCTCGTACAGCCACGCGGCCTCGTCCCACAGGTAGTTCGAGCGCACGATGGTGGTGTTGCGCGCGGTGTTGCCCCCGCCCAGCCAGCCCTTCTCGACCACCGCGACGTTGGTGATGCCGTGTTCCTTGGCGAGGTAATAGGCGGTGGCGAGCCCGTGGCCGCCGCCGCCGACGATCACGATGTCGTATTTCTTCTTCGGCGTCGGGTTGCGCCACGCGCGCTGCCAGTTCTCGTGGTAGGTGAGCGCGTGCTTGACGAGCCCGAATCCCGAGTAATGCTGCATGTCCTATCTCCTCGTCTTCAGCATTCGATGACGTTCACGGCGAGTCCCCCGCGCGACGTCTCCTTGTACTTGTCCTTCATGTCGCGACCGGTGTCGCGCATGGTCTTGATCACCTTGTCGAGCGACACGAAGTGCTTGCCGTCGCCCCTGAGCGCCATGCGCGCGGCGTTGATGGCCTTGATCGAGCCCATCGCGTTGCGCTCGATGCACGGCACCTGCACGAGGCCCCCCACCGGGTCGCAGGTGAGGCCGAGGTTGTGCTCCATGCCGATCTCGGCCGCGTTCTCGACCTGCTCGGGCGTGCCGCCCATGACTTCGGTGAGCGCACCGGCGGCCATCGAGCACGCCACGCCGACTTCGCCCTGGCAGCCGACTTCGGCGCCCGAGATCGAGGCGTTCTCCTTGAAGAGGATGCCGATCGCGGCCGCCGTGGCGAGGAAGCGCACCACGCCGTCCTCGGTCGCGCCGGGGATGAAGCGGTAGTAGTAGTGCAGCACCGCGGGGATGATCCCGGCCGCGCCGTTGGTCGGGGCGGTGACGATGCGCCCGCCCGCGGCGTTCTCTTCATTGACCGCCAGCGCGTAGAGATTCACCCAGTCCATGGTCGTGAGCGGATCGCGCAGGCTCGCTTCGGGCGCGCCCGAGAGCTTGCGGTGCATCTCGGCCGCGCGGCGCTTGACCTTCATGCCGCCCGGCAGCGTGCCTTCGATCTCGCAGCCGCGGCGCACGCAGGCCTGCATCACCTTCCAGATGTGCAAGAGGCCGTTCCTCGTCTCGGCTTCGCTCCTCCACGCCTTCTCGTTCTCCAGCATCAGCTGGCTGACCGAGAGCTCATTCACCGCGCACTGCGTGAGCAGCTGGTCGGCGCTGTGGAAGGGGTACGGCAGCGAGGTGCTGTCCTGGACGATGCGATCCGCCCCCGCGGCTTCTTCATTGACGACGAAGCCGCCGCCGACCGAGTAGTACACCTTGCTCGACAGTTCGCACTCGCCCTCGCCAAAGGCCGTCAGGCGCAGGCCGTTCGGGTGATAGGGCAGCGTCTGGCGGCGCAGGAAGACGAGATCGGTCTTCTCCTCGTAGGGCACGCCATGCAGGCCCAGCAGGGTGAGGCGCCTGGCCCCGCGGATCGCCGCGAGGCGGCTGTCGATGGTGTCGGGGTCGATGAGATCCGGCGCCTCGCCTTCCAGGCCCAGCAGCACCGCCTTGTCGCTGCCGTGGCCCTTGCCGGTGGCACCGAGCGAGCCGTACAGCTCGGCCCGGATACGGCACACGCGCGGCAAGAGCCCGTCGTCCTTGAG
>NZ_KB899509.1 GCF_000378245.1 Aromatoleum toluclasticum ATCC 700605 | reverse complement strand
TGCCCGTGAGGCTTGATCCTATAACCCTGGATCTCAGCGAACTCAACACGCTACACAACAATCACACTCCCCACACACTCTACTTCTCCCCTTTGTGACCCTTTACAGTCTGACGACCATAGCGTCCTGGAACCACTCCTTCCCATCCCGAACAGGACAGTGAAACAGGTCCGCGCCGATGATAGTGCTCTTCGTGAGTGCGAAAGTAGGTCATCGTCAGACTACCCCACGCCAAAAAAGCCGCTCTCCAAACACAGGATGAGCGGCTTTTTTACGCCTATAGATCGGTATCGCGTCGGGCCGGATTTGTTGTATGTTCCTGTCAATCGCCCGCAAGCCGGCGTGTGCGCCTCGGAACGAGTCAGCTGCCGGAGTTGCGGCTCCATGTCCCGTCCAACTTCAAGGAGAAAGAAGATGCAACCAATCCGTTTGCGTAAGGCACAGGTGGTGGCCGCCCTTCTGGCGGGTCTGCTGGGTTGCGGATTTGCATATGCGGAGAAGCCCGATCATGCAGGCGGGGGCGGGAAGGGGGGGCATCATGAACGTGGCGAGAAAAAGCAAAGCGGAAAGGGTGGCGGGCAGCACGGGAACGACCGGGACGATCGGGGGGCCGCTGATCGTGATGGCCGTGATCACGGGGCTCGCTCGCGGGACGGTGGGGCGCGCCATGTAGTGACGCGCTTCGAGACGCGCGAGCGAACGGTGATTCGTGAGTATTTCTCGCGCGAAGGAGGGGCAGGTAGATGTCCTCCAGGGCTGGCGAAGAAAGGCAACGGCTGCATGCCTCCGGGTTTGGCGAAGAAATGGTCGGTTGGTCGGTCGTTACCAAGGGATGTGGTGTATTACGACCTGCCGCCCGCACTCGTCGTGGAACTCGGTGTGCCACCGGCGGGCCACAAGTTTGTGCGCGTTGCCGGGGATATTCTGATGATTGCTATCGGCACCAGCATGGTGGTGGATGCAATCGAGGATCTGGGTGGACTCTGATCGCGCGGAGGGCTATTGACCGAAGGGGGGGCGCAAAAATGGCGCGCGATTCGGCATTGACGGCGAAATCTGACGCGGTCGGAACACGGTGCGAGCTTGCTCAGCGAAGGAGCGACGAAGATTACATGCGCGCTGCACTGGAGCAGGCGCGCGAAGCGGGCAGCTGCGACGAAGTGCCGGTCGGGGCTGTCGTCGTCCTGGATGGCGAGATCATCGGCCGCGGCTTCAATCAGCCGATCGGCCGGCACGACCCCACCGCTCATGCGGAAGTGATGGCCCTGCGCGATGCGGCTGCCCGGCTCGGCAACTACCGGCTGCCAGGCTGCGAGTTGTTTGTGACGCTGGAGCCCTGCGCGATGTGCTGTGGTGCAATCATGCATTCACGCATTGCGCGGGTTGTGTTTGGCGCGCGGGACCCGAAGACGGGCGTTGGCGGAAGCGTTATCGACCTGTTCGCCGAGCCGCGCCTCAATCATCACGCGACGGTCGAGGGCGGGATGCTTGCCGATGAATGCGGCAGCTTGCTGTCGAGCTTCTTTGCCGCGCGCCGCCGGCGCACGCTGGTCGCATGAGTGCCATGCGCATCCATGTCGATCTCGGCGCGCAGCGTCTGGGGCTTTTCGGGACTGACGGTGCCTGCATCCGCCGCTACGCGGTGTCGACGGCCCTGAACGGTCCCGGGGAGGTCCGTGATAGCGGCTGCACTCCCCGCGGTTTACACCATATTCGCGCCAAGATTGGCGGCGCCGCAGCACGTGGGGCGGTTTTCCGTGGGCGACGTCCAACGGGTGAAATCTGGACGCCGGAGCTTGCCGCTGCAACTCCCGGGCGCGACTGGATCCTGTCACGCATCCTGTGGCTCCGCGGTGTTGAGCCCGGGCGAAACCGCCTCGGTAATGTCGACTCGATGCGTCGCTACATCTATATCCACGGCACGCCGGACGATCAACCGATGGGCGAGCCGCGCTCGCATGGCTGTATCCGTATGCGTAACGACGACGTGATCGAGCTATTTTCACTCGTCCCGCCCGGGACTCTGGTCGAAATCGCTGAAAATGCCGTTGGCGATCCGGTGGCGGCGATTCGTATCCAAGACTGGAGCACGGCGGCCGTGTTTGCGATGCCGCTGCGTGAGCAGGTGTTCGTGCGGGAGCAAGGGGTGCCGGCGGAGCTGGAGCGCGATGTTAATGATCCTTATTGCCGCCATGCGGTCGCGATCGGTGCATCGGGTCAGGTTATTGGTACCGGGCGCCTGCTGCCCGACGGTCATATCGGTCGTATGGCCGTGGCAGCGCAGTGGCGCAACCTCGGTGTCGGCGGGCAGATCCTGGAGGCCCTGGTTGCCGAGGCCGCCCGGCTCAGGTTTGGCGAGGTCGTGCTGAATGCGCAGATCGACGCAGTGAGCTTTTACTTGCGTCACGACTTTGTGCCCGAGGGTGAGGTGTTCGTTGAGGCAGGCATCCGCCACCGCACCATGCGCCGAGCGCTTTGAGGCTTTCAGTGGCTGGCCGAAGTGGTGAAGCGGTGGGTGACTTCGCTTGCGAATTCACCCGCTTCGGTCCAGGTCCACTCGTGGAATGTGACCACGCCGGCGCGATCCTCCAGGATCAAGGTGGAGCAGCGCGTTCCGTAGCCGGGAGCGCGGATGAACGCGGGTGACAGCCAGCGTTCCCAATCCTCGCTGACGCCGGTTTCCGGCAGATGGTGATCGGGTGCCGCTTCGTCGTCGCGCAATAGTTCGAGGAGGGGGCTCGCGTCCGGCAGATGGCCAAGTGCAGCGGTGAAGCGTTCGCGCGCCCGTTTCACCTTCGGCCAGGGCGTGTCGAGCACGTGGTTCGACAGGCCGTAAACGCCGGGGGCAAGCAGGCGCACCGACCCGGTCGTGCTTTCATGGATGCCGAGCTCCCGGCCGTCGCTGACCAGCAGATTGAAGGCCGCATACTGTGCACTTAGCCCGGCGACACTTTCGAGCCGCGCGGCTGCGTCATCCGATCCCGTGAGGCATTCGCGTACCAGTGTGCCCCGCGACGGTGCGCCCTGACGGTGCAGGGTCGGATCGCGATAGTTCGTCAGCGCCGCGAAGCGGCCACCGCGGCTCACCCCCATCCACGTCCCGCCCGCTTCGAGGTCGCGTCCGGCGAGCAGGTCGGGAGCGTCCGTCCACCAGTGGGCAGGGACCGCCGGACGTGCGAGGAACTCGTCGCGGTTGGCGGCGACGACCAGTGGATAGTCGGGGTGAGCGCGCCACCCGATGACGATCAGGCACATTCAACGAAGCGTTCAGTGTGACGCGCGGAGCCCGGCTCGACGATGCCGGCGACCCCGTGGGTTTCGGTCTCGATACGCAGTGCGGTTTCGAAGGCCTGCGGGTCGGCTACCCCCTCGTAAGCTTCCATCCATGTCACCGCGTCGTCGCGCCGCTCCATCAGCCGTCCCGCGACGCCCGTGCGCCGCTCCAGCGCGGCCTGCATCGCCCGCACGGTCGCCTCTGCGTCCTCGTGGCTGACATCGGCACGTACGCGGTAATAGACGTAGTAGTGGACACAGGCCGGCGCCTCGGACGTCATTTTTCGGGGAGTACGTAAGGCAGTTCGAGGAACTGCAGCCGCGGTCCTTGCGGGCTGCCCAGATGCACTTCTCCGGCTTCGGCGCTGCTTGTCTGCATCACGGCCAGCGCCTCGAAGCCGCCCGCGGGAGCGGGTGCGACATTCACCAGTTTGCCGGCCGACTGATTGCCGAATTCGGGGGTAAAGAGGTCTGATCCGGCGGCAGGACTGGCTTCGCCCGGTACATGCACGCGATACATGCGCTTCTTCAGTTTGCCGAGGTACTGCGTGCGTGCGACGATCTCCTGGCCGGGATAGCAACCCTTGTTGAAGCTGACGCCGCCGATGACTTCGAAGTTCAGCATCTGGGCGACGAATTCCTCCTGCGTCGTCGCGGTGATGAGGGGCAGGCCGGCGCGGATCATCGCGAGCTGCCAGGCAGCTGTTCCGGCTCTTGCTGCGCCGCTGGCGACCAGCTTTGCGAACACTTCGGGAGCTGTCGCAATCGGCACTGCGATGACGAGGTTGCGCTGGTCGAGACGGATGCAGCGCAGTTCTCCCGTTACGGACTGCGACATCGGCGCTACAGGAGCCGTGAGGCCCGCATTCGCCAACGCGGCGTCGGCCGAGGCGCCGCTGACGCCAATGAGGGCCGTGTCTGCCGTCGCGTCGGCGACTTTCACTTTACTGCGCAGCACGTACATCGACAGCTTCTTCTGCAGCGTGGGCTGGATGTCCGCGGACGCGGCGATCATCTGCCCGGTGGCGTCGTTCCACAGCAGCAGGCTCGCGAGCATGCGGCCCTTGGGCGTATTGAAACTGGACCACTGTGCGGCCAGAGGGCCGAGTTTCTTGACGTCGTTCGAGAGCAGGTTGTGCAGGAAGTTGACGGAGTCGTCGCCAGCGCTGCGAATCAGGCCGAGATGGACCAGGGGCACGACGACGGTGCCGGATTCCACCGCGCGCACTTCGGTTTCGGGCGTCTCGAAACAGATGCCGGAGTCTTCCAGCGTGGCGCCTTCGCGTACGAGAAATTCTGTCCAGAGCGTGTTCATGGGTGTATGTCGGGGCGGGGGAGGGGTTTGGATCGGGATGAAGTATTATAGGGCCCCGCAGACGCAATGGTTGCGGATCAAACATTCCCGGCAGACTCTCCGCCGCCGCGTTTCGCGGCCTGTCCTATTCGATGAAACCGCTTTTCGTTCGCCTGCTGATCACCGTCGCACTGGCCGTCATTGCGGTGTCCGTTGCCGGCTGGTGGTATGCGCAGCGGCCGCTCAAACTCGCCCAGCCCGTCGTCGACTTCACGGTCCAGCGCGGGCACACGATGCGCCAGGCGGCCGTGACGATCGCGGCAGCGGGGGTGGACGTCAGTCCCCGGTCGTTGTACTGGATCGCTCGCATCACGGGCAAGGCCGGGCGCATCATGGCTGGCAGCTATGAAGTGCATCAGGGCATCACGCCCTGGATGCTGATCCTGAAGCTGTCCAGCGGGGATGTCTCGCAGGCCGAGGTACGTTTCGTCGAAGGCTGGAATTTCAGGCAGATTCGCACTGCACTTGAGTCGAATCCCAATCTCCTCCAGGACACCGCCGGCCTTGGAGACATTGACATCCTGCGCATGATCGGCGCAACGGAAGCTCATCCGGAAGGTTTGTTCTTTCCCGATACCTATCTTTTCGACAAACAGTCGAGCGCCGTCGCCGTATTGCGTCGTGCCTACTCGGCAATGAAGCAGCGACTCGCGCAAGCCTGGGAGGGGCGCGATCCGCGCGTGCCGCTGAACTCACCCTATGAGGCATTGATCCTCGCATCGATCGTCGAGAAGGAAACGGGGCGACCGGAGGATCGCGGCCTGGTCGCCTCGGTCTTCGCGAATCGATTGCGCGTCGGCATGCGCTTGCAGACCGACCCTGCGGTGATCTATGGCTACGGCGAGGCGTTCGACGGACGCTTGCGGAAGTGGCACCTCGAAACCGATCATCTCTACAACACATACACCCGTGCGGGCCTGCCGCCGACCCCGATCGCGATGCCGGGGGCAGATTCGCTCAACGCCGCCGTTCACCCGGCTCGGACGGATTACCTGTACTTCGTTTCGCGTGGCGACGGGACCAGCGAGTTCTCGAGCAATCTCAATGACCACAACAAGGCGGTCAATCGTTATCAGCGGGGATCGGCAAATTGAACCAGACGGGCGCCCGCGGGTGTTTCATTACTTTTGAAGGCATAGACGGGGCGGGAAAGAGCAGCCAGATCGCGGCCGTCGTCGCGTTCCTCGAGGCACGCGGACTGAAGGTGGACCAGACGCGCGAACCGGGTGGCAGTGCCCTCGGCGAGAAGCTCCGCGAGTTGCTGTTGCATGAACCGATGCATCTGGAAACCGAGGCGATGCTGATGTTTGCCGCGCGCCGCGAACACCTGGCGGTACGCATCAAGCCGGCGCTCGAGGCCGGTAGCTGGGTCGTGTCGGACCGCTTTACCGATGCGACTTACGCGTATCAGGTCGGCGGACGCGGTCTCGACGCGGCAAAATTCGCTGCGCTGGAGCAATGGGTGCATCCCGGCTTCCAGCCCGACCTGACCCTGCTCTTCGACCTGCCGCCCGCAGTGGCTGCGGCGCGCGTCGCCAACACCGGTGCGGCACCGGACCGATTTGAACGAGAGCAACGCGACTTCTTCGAGCGGGTGCGCGAAGCCTACCTTCGACGCGCGCGCGCGGCGCCCGAGCGCATCCGCGTAGTCGTGGCCGATCGCCCGCCGGAGGAGATCCGCGCCGAGATCGAGGCCATTGTCGTGGAGCGCTTCTTCCGATGATCCATCCCTGGCTGCAGGAGACCTGGCAGAGGCTGGCCGGCCTCGGCGAGCGCCTACCGCACGCACTGCTCTTCGTCGGCCCGGAGGGGCTGGGCAAGCGCGACCTCGCCGACGCACTTGCGGCGCGCTTGCTGTGCGCTGCCCCTGCGGCGGACGGACATGCCTGCGGGCGGTGCGCTACGTGTCAGCTGAGGCTTTCGGGTAACCATCCGGACCTGCTGGTCGTCGTACCGGAGGCCGATGCGGTTTCGGAGGGCGAGGCCGCGGAAGGGGGCGAGGGCGCCGAGCCCGGTACGGGCAAGAAAAAATCCTCGCAGATCCGGATCGAGCAGATCCGCGACGTGCAGGAAGCCTTGGCCGTCACCGGGCACCAGAGCAGCCGGCGGTTGATTGTCATCGATCCCGCAGAAGCAATGAACGCCTTTACCGCCAACGCCCTGCTGAAGCTGCTCGAAGAGCCGCCGCAGGGTTGTGTCTTCCTGCTGGTCTCGTCGGCCCCGCGCCGGCTGCTGCCGACCATCCGCAGCCGTTGCCAGCAATGGAGTTTCTCGCGCCCTGCCGATGAGGTCGTTGCACGCTGGCTGGCAGGGCCGGATGCGCCGCCCGCGGATCTGCTCGCGCTCACCGGCGGGATGCCGCTGGCCGCCCAGCGCCTTGCGAAGAGCGGTGCGGCGGCACTGCTGCGGCGCTTCGTGAAGGACATCGCGGCGCTGCCGGCGGGTGATCCGCTGAAGCTCGCGGGCCAATGGGAAAGCTGGCTCAAGTCGAAGGAGGCCCTTGCCGCCGGCTTTGGCATGCCGCAGCTCGTCGAATGGCTGCAGCGCTGGATCACCGACCTCGCATCACTGCGCCTCGGTGGGCGCATACGCTTCTTCCCCGGCGAGGATGGTGTCATCGCTGCGCTTGCCCAACGCACGAGCGTGGCCGCTGTGACGAACTGCTACAATGAACTCGCCCGGATTCGCCGGGTCGCACAGCATCCGCTGAATGCAAGGCTGATGCTCGAAGATATGCTCCTGCGCTATGCGCGCGCCGTGACCGGAACCCGCCGATGAGCGAAGCTCCCAAGCCGAGCGTCGCACGCCCCAGCGTGCTGTCGCTGAACATCAACTCGAAGTCCGCGCTGTATGCGGCCTACATGCCCTTCCTCACCAACGGCGGCATCTTCGTGCCCACGCCGCGCGTACATGCGCTCGGGGACGAAGTCTTCATGCTGCTGCAGTTGATGGACGACCCGACCAAGCATCCTGTCGCGGCCACCGTCGTGTGGGTCACGCCCCATGGCGCGCAGGGCGGCAAGACCCAAGGCATCGGTGTGCATTTCAGTTCGGACGAATCCGGCAAGGCGCTGCGGGGACGCATCGAGCAGATCCTTGCCGGTCACCTCGGTTCGAACCGACCGACCCATACGCTCTGAAACTTCATCAATGTTCGTAGATTCACACTGTCATCTGGATTTTCCTGACCTTGCCGGACGTGAAGACGCGATCCTCGCCGCGATGGCCGAGCACCGCGTCGGCCATGCACTGTGCGTTTGTGTCAAGGTGGAAGACTTTCCCCGCGTGCTCGCACTCGCGGAACGGCACGCTCATCTGTGGGCGTCCGTGGGCGTCCACCCCGACAACGCTGGCGTCGAAGAACCGGACCTGGCGCGCCTGCTCGCCCTCGCGGATCACGCCAGGGTCGTCGCGATCGGCGAGACCGGGCTCGACTATTACTGGCAGAAGGACGCTCCCGAGTGGCAGCGCGAGCGCTTCCGTACCCACATCCGCGCCGCACGCAAATGTGGCAAGCCGCTCATCATCCATACCCGTTCGGCCGCGGACGACACCTTGCGCCTGATGCGCGAGGAGGCGGCTGGCGAGGCTGGCGGTGTCATGCATTGCTTCACCGAGTCGCGCGAGGTCGCCGAGGCGGCGCTGGATCTCGGGTTCTACATTTCCTTCTCGGGCATCGTCACATTCAAGAACGCCACGGAGCTGAAGGCGGTTGCGCAATATGTGCCGCTTGATCGCCTGCTCATCGAAACCGACGCCCCCTACCTTGCGCCGGTTCCCCATCGTGGCAGGACCAACGAGCCCGCCTGGGTCGTCCATGTCGCCGAGGAGATCGCGCGCCTGCGCAACGAACCCCTCGAACGCATCGAAATCGCCACCACCGAAAACTTCTTCCGCCTGTTCCGCCATGCCCAAGCCCATTGAATCGATCAAGCGTCTCGTAGTCTCCGCCGTCCTCGTCAGTTCCCTGTGCAGCACTGCAGTACTTGCGGACAGCTACGAAGACGCGCTCAGTTCGGCGCGGCGAGGCGACACGCCGCAGCTCATGCAGCTCATCGCCCGTGGCGTGGATCCGGACACCGTCGACGCCCAAGGCAGTTCACTACTGATGCTCGCCGCACGGGAGGGCAATCTCGATACGGTGAGGGAGCTTCTCAAGCATCGCCCGAAGGTGTCACTGCGCAACATGGCCGGCGACTCGGCGCTGATGCTGGCGGTGCTGAAGGGTGAAACGGCTGTTGTCGACGTCCTCCTCCAGGCCGGCGCCGAAGTGAACCACGACGGATGGACGCCACTCATGTACGCGGCCTTCGAGGGACACACCGAGATCGCCGATCGGCTGCTCGCGCGCAATGCGGACGTCGGTGCGCTGGCGCCGAATGGTTCCAGCGCGTTGATGCTGGCGGCGCGTAACGGTCACATCGACGTCGTTCGCCGCCTGCTGAAGGCCGGTGCCGATCTCGACCGGAAGAACGACGCCGGCTTCACTGCCGAGAGCTGGGCGCTGGAAAACGGGAATACCGACATTGCCGGGCTGCTGCGTGCGGAACGCGAACGCCGACAGGCCGCCGGGGCGCGTTGAACGGATAATTATCGGACGGGCGGCGCGGGCCAGCGTGCCTCACGTTCCCGCGCGGCGGTTCGCAGCGCGGGGGCGAAGCGGGCCGCAGTCGTGATCGTCGTCGCGTGGATGGCGACGGTGTCGTCGATTTTTCGCGCGTAACCGCCCGCCATCACGATCGCTACCGGCGTGCCGTGCTCGACGCAGTGTCGCAGCACCATCTCGTCCCGCGCGGCCAGCCCCTCGAAGCTTAGTCCAAGACGGCCCAGGCGGTCGTCGCGATACGGGTCGGCACCGGCAAGGTAGATCGCGAGGTCCGGCTGCATCGCCGCGAAAACCTGCTCCAGGCCGCCGTAAAGCGCTGCGAGATAGATCGCATCCCCCGTGCCGTCGGGAAGTTCGATGTCCAGACTGGATGCCGCTTTCCGGAAGGGAAAATTCTTTTCCCCGTGAAGGCTCAGCGTGAACACGTCCGGTTCGCCTGCGAAGATCGTGGCGGTACCGTCTCCTTGATGCACGTCACAGTCGATGATCGCCACCGTACGTACCCGGCGTTCGGCGCGCATCGCCAGCGCAGCGATGGCCGAGTCGTTGAACACGCAGAAACCCGAGCCGAAATCGCGGTGGGCATGATGCGTTCCGCCGGCGAGGTTCGCAGCGCAACCGTCGACGAGTGCATGCCTGCATGCGGCAAGCGTCGCCCCGGCCGAGCGTCGCGAGCGCTCCACCATCTGTTCGGACCACGGGAAGCCGATCCGACGCTGCTCGGCAGGATCCAGCGTGCCGTGCGCGACGCGCTTGAGGTAGTCTGCATCGTGTGCGCGCAGAATCTCCACGTCGCTGGCCGCCGCGGGAACCGCAAAGTCTGCATGCGAGAACCTTCCGCTGTGTGTGAGGCGCTCACGCAGACGAGAATATTTTTCCATCGGGAAGCGGTGCCCCTCAGGCAGAGGCAGGACGAAATGGTCGGCGTAGAACAGTTTCACGCAGCAATTCCTTTGCGGGTGTCGGCGGACGAGCGGTAAGGATTCGCGAGATCGACGCGCGGCACGATGCCTATTAAACTCGGAGTGTTCCCCGACAGACAAACGCATTGCAAACCTGCGTCGACAGGTGAGGCCATGAGCATCCCCGAAAAAATCCGCCAGTGCCACCCTGCGTTGACCGCGCTGCGGCGCGACATCCACGCCCATCCCGAACTCGCATTCGAAGAGCACCGCACTGCAGACCTCGTCGCGCGCCGCCTCGAAGCCCTGGGCGTCGAGGTGCATCGCGGCCTTGGCGGCACCGGTGTCGTCGGCGTGCTCAAGGCAGGGCGCAGCCTGCGTGCCATCGGCCTGCGCGCCGACATGGATGCCCTGCCGATCCAGGAGCGCAACGATTTCGCTCACGTTTCCCTGCACGCAGGCTGCATGCATGCGTGCGGCCATGACGGTCACACGACGATGCTGCTCGGCGCTGCCGAGGTGCTGGCTGCCCACCCCGACTTCGACGGCACCGCGTATTTCATCTTCCAGCCGGCGGAAGAAGGCGAGGGCGGCGCCGACGCGATGGTCGATGACGGCCTTTTCGACCGATTCCCCATGGCCTCCATCTTCGGCATGCATAACTGGCCGGGCCTGCCAACGGGCCATTTCGCCGTGCACGACGGGCCCGTGATGGCGAGCGCCGACCGCTTCGACATCGAAATCTGTGGTCAGGGCGCACATGGTGCGATGCCGCACCTCGGCACCGACTCGATCATCGCCGGGGCTGCACTGGTGCAGGCGCTTCAGACCGTCGTCAGCCGCACGCTCGATCCGCTGGATTCAGCCGTCGTGTCCGTGACGCAGTTTCATGCTGGCGAAGCCTACAACGTCATTCCGGATCGGGCGAAACTGTGTGGCACCGTGCGTGCATTCAGCGCGGCAGTGCAGGACCGTATCGAGGCGACTATCTCCCGTATCGGCGGGGGCGTCGCTGCGAGTCACGGGGTCAGTGTCGAGGTCGATTACCGCCGCGGCTACCCGCCGACGATCAACACCGCCGATGAGGCAGCGTTCTGTGCCGCAGTGGCCGGTAGTCTGCCCGGCGCCAGCGTCCTGACGGATCTGCCGCCGAGCATGGGGGCCGAGGATTTCGCCTTCTACCTGCGCCACAAGCCGGGCTGCTACGTGTGGATAGGTAATGGTCCCGGCGAAGGCGGCTGCACGCTCCACAATCCGCACTACGACTTCAACGACGCCATCATTCCGTTCGGCGTCGCCTACTGGGTCGAACTTGTGCGGCGCCTGCTGCCCAAAACCTGAACCTTTGACGGCCTGCGCCGTCCACGTACGATGAATACATTACGCCTCGCCCTGCGCATGACGATGCGCGATCTGCGGGCGGGGGAGCTTCACCTGCTGGGCCTCGCCATCGTGGTTGCGGTGGCCTGCCTGACCAGTGTGGGCTTTCTCGCCGATCGTGTCGCTCGCGGACTCGATCGCGAAGCAAATCAGTTGATGGGCGGGGACTTGCTGTTGCGCGCCGATCATCCGTGGGATGAGAGCTATCGCCGCGAGGCCGAGAGGCAGGGGCTGCAGCAAACGGGCACCGTCCTGTTTACCAGCATGGTGAGTACCGAACACGCCGCCCAGCTTGCCGGGGTGAAGGCCGTCGGCGCGGCTTACCCGCTGCGCGGGCACGTCCGTGTCGCTGCGGGCCCCAATCAGGCGGATGCCATCATCGATCGCATCCCGGAACGGGGCGAGGTCTGGCTCGACGAACGGCTGCTAGCTACGCTCGGTGTCGTGGTTGGCGATCGCGTCGGTCTGGGGCGTCTCGAGTTCAGGGTAGGGGGGATGCTGACTTTCGAGTCGGATCGGGGCGCCAATTTCTTCAGTCTTCTTCCCCGCGCGATCTTCAATGCCGACGATCTTGCCGAGTCGGGTCTTCTGATCCAGGGCAGCCGGGCTACCTGGCGGCTGCATGTTGCAGGTGAGCCGGATGCGGTCGCGGCATTCGAGCGCTGGGCGAAAACCCGGCTGGGACGCGGCGAAGCGCTCGAAAGTATCGAGAATGCGCGACCCGAGGTGCGCAATGCTCTGGATCAGGCCCAGCGTTTTCTGCGCCTTGCTTCGTTGCTTACCGTGATCCTGGCTGCCGTCGCAATCGGCATGTCGGCGCGACGTTACATGCAGCGCCACCTCGACGCCTGCGCCGTGATGCGTTGCCTTGGGGCGCGTCAGGTCCAACTGATGTGGTTAGTCATCGCTGAGTTCGCGCTGTTCGGTCTGGTCGCCGCCTCGTTCGGGTCGATCCTGGGGTGGGGCGTGCAGCAGGGGCTGGCCCTGATCCTGACAGAGCTCATGGGAACGACGCTGCCTTCGCCCTCGCCGGTCCCGTTCGTACATGGAATTGCGGTCGGCGTCGTGCTGTTGATCGGATTCGTGTTACCGCAGATCATACGTCTCGGGCGTGTTTCAACCCTCAGGGTCTTGCGACGCGAGATCGTGCTTGTGGAGCGTCGCAGCTCGTTTGCGTGGCTTGCCGGCGCCGCCGCGCTGCTCGCGCTGGTGTTCTGGATCGCTGGCGAACTGCGTCTCGGGCTCCAGGTCTCCGGCGGCTTCGCCTGCGCGCTGATCTTGTTTGCCGCTGCAGCATGGGGCGCCCTGCGCCTTCTAAACCGCACACGCGGGGGGGCTATGCTTGGGGGCAGTGGCTGGCGCCATGGCATTGCCTCCCTGGTGCGCCGCACCGGCGCGAGCGTCGTGCAGATTGTTGCGCTTGGCCTGGGGATGACGGCTCTGTTGTTGCTGACGATCGTGCGCGGCGATTTGCTCGACGACTGGCGGGCGATGACCCCGCCCGATGCGCCCAACCGCTTCATCATCAACATTCAGCCGGACCAGCGGGACGCCATGGCGGCGTTTTTCGGACAGGCGGGGTTGGGCGAGCCCGATATTCGACCGATGATCCGTGGACGGCTCGAAGCCATCAACGGGATTGACGTAAAGCCTGAAGGCTACGAAAACGCACGCACGAGACGTCTTGCTGAGCGCGAATTCAACCTGAGTTACGGTAGCCGCTTGCCCGAAGGTAACGTCGTCGTGGCGGGCCGGTGGCACGACTCGGGAAAGAGTCCGCAGTTTTCCGTCGAGCAGGGGTTGGCCGAGACGTTTTCGCTGAAGCTTGGCGATCGCGTGCGCTTCAATGTCGCCGGGCGCAGTGTCGAGGCGCCGATCACGAGCATACGGGAACTCGAGTGGGATTCGATGCGGGTGAATTTCTTCTTCATCGCTTCGCCCGGCCTGCTCGAGGGCGACCCCGCAAGCCTTATCACCAGTTTCCGGGCCCCCCAGGGCGATCAACGATTCACCGCTGAACTGGTGAGACGCCTTCCGAATCTGTCGGTGATCGACATCGATGCTGTGATCGCCCAGGTGCGCTCGATGACCGACAAGCTCGTCCTCATCGTGGAGTTCGTGTTCGTCTTCTCGTTGATCGCCGGATTTCTCGTGCTGTTTGCCGCGCTGCAGTCAACGCACGACGAGCGTGATTACGAGCTTGCCATGTTGCGTACCCTGGGGGCGAGCAACCGGCAGGTACGTCAGGCGCTGCTGGCCGAATTCGCCGTGCTCTCTGCTGTGGCGTGCGGGTTCGCAGCAATTGTAGCCGGTGCGGGTGGGTGGGGCATTGCGCGTTATGCGTTCAAAATGCCGTATGTTCCTGATGTGTGGCTGATCGTCCTGGCGACGCTCGGTGGGGGGGCTGCTGTCCTGGCTGCGGGGTGGTTCGGGACCCGAAAACTGCTCGACCGTCCGCCGATGGCAAGCCTGCGTCGGCTTGCCTGATTCAGATAGGCTGAATAAATGTGTCCAAAAGAATTTCTCGAAACAAAGACATTGTCCTGATCCCGATTTCTGGAAACGAGAAAGGCGCCCCTCGAAGAAGGGCGCCTTTCTGTTCTGTGGGCTGCTTACTTGCTTACTTGACGTGACAGGTGAGGCAGATCTGGCTGCCATCCGCGGTTACGCGCAGGAAGGTCGGAAGAAAAGTTCCGCCAGTGCCCGGTACTCCGTGCGGATCGTGGCAGGACGCGCATTCGACTTCATAGCCTTGTCCGGAGTCGAAGAAGCGGATTTCGTCCTTCGACGGCCTGTTGTTGCCGTCCCTGTCGAAGTACTTCATGTTTCCACGAATTCCGCCCGGTACGTTCCAGTCACTGCCGCTCGGCAACTTCACGCCGACGGGGTGATCGTTGGAGAGGTCCGTGCCGATCGCAGCTGCACTGAAGTCCGGTGCTCCGATTTCGGTACCGGGGTTGTGACACGACAGACAGCCGGTCTTGCTCAGGGAGTTATGCGACGTGGCATCGACGACCGCCCGTGCGGACTTGGGCCAGCCGTTGAGGAACGTGTTGCTCGGGCTTGTCGCCATATCGGTCCAGTAGCGATCGGGGCCGGTTCCGGGCATGTTGACGATCGAGTCGATCGCGGTCTGACCGTCATGGCACGAGAGGCAGGTCAGCGAGTTCGGGCCAGGTTGCGTCGTTTCGCCGCTGAGCGTCTGCTGGTTGTACAGCGTGTAGGTCGTTGCCCGGACCACACGGTTCCACAGCGGAGCGGCGATGGTCGTGTTCGCGGCGTGTGGCGTATGACAGTAGACGCAAATCTCGTTGTAATCGTTTCGTACGAAGTCCATCATTTCGGCCGCCGGGCCGCTTCCGGAGTTTGGCCGCTGCGTCATGTTGTGGCGTGTGTTGCCGATGGTTCCCTGGCCCGAGAATTTGCTCGGAAGGTCGCCGTCGGCCTGAACGCTGCCAGCGGACAGCATGCTGCCCAGCAGGACGGAAAGTGCACGTGTTGTTAAATGCATGGCGTGGTGCATCCCCTTGTTTGAACGACTGATCATTGTTGGTTGCCCGGAAGGGCAAATGCTTTATGAATGAATAAAGCAAAAATCCAGCCAAGCGATTCGTCGTTGAGGATGCGCCTATTTCGTGCCCGTCGGACGGTAGACCTCGATCTTGCGGTGGTAGTGATCGGAGATGTAGAGGCGGCCCGTTTCATCCGCTGCAATCCCCGCGATGAGGCCGAACTGTCCCGGTTGATCCCGCAGTCCGGATGCGCCGATCCACATCAACAAGTCGCCGGTGGGGCTGAACAACTGGACGTTGTTGAACGATGCGTCGGAGACATAAATCCGTCCCTCGTGGTCCGTGGCAATGCTGCGTGGCCTTGAGAATTGGCCCAGTCCGTTGCCTACGCTGCCGAAGTGCAACTTGTAATTGCCGTCGAGATCGAACGCCTGAATCCGAAAATTCCCGGAATCGAGAACAAGGAGGGTCCCAGAGGGGGTCACGGTTGCTGCAAGGGGCATGTTGAGTTTACCCGGCGCACGTCCTCGCGGCCCGATTCTGAACAGCTCCGCGCCGTCGGGGGCGTACGCGATGATCTTGTGGTCATCCCCTTCGACGCTACCGCGATCGACGACGAAGATCTTCTTTCCATCCTTGCTGACGGCTACCCCCGCTGCACGCGTCCAGTCCTTGCCGTTGCCAACGGAATATCTGAAGAGCCCGACCGCATCGTAGACCATGACTTTGCCAAGAATCGAATCCAGGACGTACAGGTCGCCCTGTCCGTCGATGGCCATGGATATCGGGCGCAGGATGTGGTTCGGTTCGCGAACACCGATCTTGTAGGCGCGGGCACGCGGTACATCGAACACGATGATTGCGTTGATCGCGGGGTCGGCGACGTAGACTCGTCCATTTCTCGCAGCCAGCGCTGCCGGTTTGCGGTACACAGGTTCCGCTGTCGGGGCTGACCTGCCGGTCAGCGTCCTCTTCAGGCGCTCGTCATCGGTTTCCTTGCGGATACTGGCTTCCGAGGTGAGTCGCGTTTCATAGATGAAACGCGGATCGTCAGGAGGGGCGGGCCATTCAAGCTGGATCGTGGACTCGTCTTCGGTTGCCGACGCCAACTTCTCGGCGGTGCAGCCCCCGAGTGTGATCGACAGGATCAGGGAAAGGGCGCCTGCAAGGATCTGGCGCTTGGTCGGGATGGGGTGGAGAAGGATTTGTGGACGGAGGAGTGCATGCATGATGCGTGGAATTTGCAGCGATCGGGGGGCGTGAGCCATAACCGCCGTGGGTTCTGACGCCGGCGGTCATGCGGGATTGACGCAGGATGATAGCGGATGGTCGAATGACGTCCAACTTGCCGCATATCCGTTCTGCATGGCAAGCTTGAGCGGTCTGTGCAAGCACCGGCCGTGAGTCTCCGAGGAGGCCCAAAACGTCCGGGGTCTTGCGGGTCAAAGCAAGATCGATGCCGCCGCGATGCGGCGACGAACTCCGTTATCCGCCGATGTACGACATTTCGATCTTTTGCAGACGAACGGTGTTGGCGGTGCGGATTTCCGAATAACGGTCCTCGCGCTGCTGCCAGACGGTTGCAATCGCGTGATCGAGTCCGGAATCGCTCGCCCCGGTGCGCAAGAGGGTGCGCAGATCATGGCCGCTTTGGGCGAAGAGGCAGGTGTAGAGCTTGCCCTCCGTGGAGAGACGGATGCGGGTGCAGGTCGAGCAGAAGGCCTGTGTCACCGACGAGATGACGCCGATCTCCCCGCCCCCATCGCAGTAACGCCAGCGCTCGGCGACCTCGCCCGTGTAGTTGGGCTCGATCTGTTCGACGGGAAACACGCTGTGAATCCGTTCGATGATTTCGCGTGATGGGACAACCGCATTCATTTCCCATCCGTTCGAACTGCCAACGTCCATGAATTCGATGAATCGCAGGATGTGGCCGGTGCCGCGGAAATGGCGCGCCATCTCGATCACGCCATGGTCGTTTACGCCACGCTTGACGACCATGTTGACCTTGATCGGGCCGAATCCGGCTTCCTCCGCCGCGGCAATGCCCTTGAGGACTGCGGAAACCGGGTAGTCGGCGTCGTTCATTTTGCGGAATGTCGCGTCGTCGATCGCGTCCAGGCTCACGGTTACGCGATGCAGGCCGGCGGCCCGCAGTATGCGGGCCAGCTTGGGCAACAGTACGCCGTTGGTGGTCAGGGTGAGCTCGACGTCGGGGATCTCGGCTAGCTGGGCAATGAGATTCTCCACGTGCTTGCGCAGCAGGGGTTCGCCGCCGGTGATGCGGATCTTGCGCACGCCGCGGGCCGCAAAGAGCCGCGCGACACGAGTGATCTCCTCGAACGACAGCAGTTCCTTGCGGGCGAGGAAGGCGTGGTCCGCGCCGAAAACCTCGCGCGGCATGCAGTAGATGCAGCGGAAGTTGCAACGATCGGTAACGGAGATGCGCAGGTCGTGAACGGCGCGGCCGCGTTTGTCCAGAAGGGGCGCTCCGGCTGGTGGGAGCTCGTCGGTGGTGGGCGGCAGCATCCCGCTGGCGGGGTAGATCGGGATCGATTTCATCGGATGACTGGCTGAAGTGGCCTCAAATGCTGCATGCTGTGGGTGCCGGGCAAACCATCGTTGTGTGCCGATGTCTATTTACACGATAGTTAACAGCCGGATTCGGCTGAAGGCAATACCGGAAGTCAATTCCCGCGGGAGGTCCGCGCTCGTCTTCCTTGGCGACAGCCTCCGTACTCGGAACAGTAGCGCGGAAGCGGGTTCGTTGATATGAGCCAAAAGTATTAATCTCCCGGCGATTGCAGGTAACCCTTTCGAGGGATTTGCGATGACGACACGAGTTACAGAAACTTCGACCGAAAAGCTCTACGAGCGTTTTCCGCATCTTCGCAAGATAGACGGTATGTGGGGGACGGCGGAGTGCCGCAAGTTCATCTTTCTGCTGATGACGGACACCCGTGGCGGGGCGCGCCAGGGTTTTCCGTCTGAGCATGCTGGAACCATCATGTCGCTGCTGATGGAGCATGATCGGCGCTTTCCGCAGTTCGAGAACGATGTGGCGCACCACGACACCCGCTGGGGCGATCTCTCCCGTCGGGGGATTCGCTAGCCGCGCTTGCCCTGCAAAGGGGCTCGGGAATCAAGGTGGGGTGGCAGTGCATCCTGGCGCCCCTTTTTTTGCGGCATCGGGAGAACAACAAAATGGCCGATCTGCGCCCACTCGCAGCGAACCGTCTCCGTATCCGTTGCGCACCCGAGACGTTCGAGTTTTCGGATACCTCAAACCTTCCCGACCTGCCGGGCGGCATCGGGCAGGCGAGGGCAGAGGAAGCGCTGCGTTTCGGTCTCGCGATGCGCCAGCCCGGTTACCACGTGTTCGTGCTCGGGGAGCCGGGAACCGGCCGGCATGTGACGGTGTTTCGTCTGCTGCATGAATTCTCCGCCTGTGGCGGGGTTCCGCCGGACCTGTGCTATCTGCACAATTTCGACGATCCCCAGCGTCCTCGCCTCCTCACTCTGACGGCCGGACGTGGGGCAACGTTGCGGGCCGACATGCAGGCGTTCGTCGCCGATCTCGGTCCGGCAATCGAGGCGGCGCTCGCCAGCGACACCTATGGCAGCCGCGTCGAGTCGTTGCAGGACGCCCACAAGAAGCGGGAAGACGGGGCGTTGCACGAATTGGGTGAGGCGTGTTCGACCGACGGCGTGTCGCTGCTGCAAACGCCGGACGGATTCGTCTTCGCTCCCACGAAAGACGGGCAGACCATGTCGCCGGAGGATTTCGAGGCTCTTCCACCTGAAATACGGACCATGGTGGAGAAGAAGGTGGGGGCCTGGAGCGATCGTCTGGCCGATCTGCTCGAACAGTTTCCGGGGTGGCGGAAGGAGCTTCACGAGGCGATGAAGCGTGCGGCGTGTGATGCGCTCACTCCTGCTGTCTCGCACCTGATGCGAGGACTGCGTGAGCGCTACACGGACCTCCCCGCGGTGCTGGCCTTTTTCGATGCGATCCGGCAGGAGATCCTCGCGAGCGGAAGTGACTGGGCCGTTCAGGAGGGGGAAGAGGACGATGGGGCGGAGGACGAGGCACGGACGAAATTCCATCGTTACCAGGTCAAGCTGATGGTCGATCACTCGGCGACGCGCGGCGCGCCCGTGGTCTGCGAAGACAATCCGACCTTTGGCAACTTGATCGGGCGTATCGAGCACATCTCGCAGATGGGCACGCTCGTGACCAATTTCAGCCTGATCCGTGCCGGGGCACTGCATAGGGCCTGCGGCGGCTATCTGGTGGTCGACGTCGAACGCATCCTGACGCAACCGTTTGCGTGGGAGGGGTTGAAGCGTGCGCTGCGCGCCCGCGAGATCCGCATCGAGCCGCCGGCGGAAGCTCAGGGCTGGAGCAATATGCTTACCCTGGAGCCGGAGTCCATTCCTTGCGACGTCAAGGTGGTTCTGGTGGGCGATCGCGAACTGTTCTACCTGTTGACCGAGAATGATCCAGATTTCCCCGAGTTGTTCAAGGTGGCCGCCGACTTCGACGAGGACATGCCGCGCAATGAGGCCAATGTCACGCGCTATGCGGCATTGCTCGCGATGCTCGGGCGGGCGTCGGACCTGTTGCCGTTCGACAGGACAGGCATTGCGCGTCTCGTGGAGCATGGCGCGCGTCTGGCCGAGGATGCCGGGCGCCTCAGTCTGCAGACGCGCCTGCTAGCGGACGTGATGCGCGAGGCGGATTTCCATGCGCGTGCCGTGCAGTTGCCTGCCGTTGGGTGTGAGCAGGTCGATGCCGCGATCGCGTCGCGCTCGCAACGGTTCGGTCGATACGCCGAGCGGGTGCTCGAGTCGATGGTCGACGGCACGACGCTGATTTCCACGACCGGTGCGCGGTGTGGTCAGATCAATGCGCTGGTTGTGGTTGAGCTCGCCGGCGAACAGTTCGGCCACCCGATGCGTATTACGGCGACGGCGCGGCTCGGTGAGGGGGACGTAGTCGATATCGAGCGCGAAACCGAGCTCGGCGGGGCGATCCATTCCAAGGGAGTGCTGATCCTTTCGGCGTTTCTTGGTGCCCGCTATGCACGCCATCAACCGCTGTCCCTGTCCGCCAGCCTCGTGTTCGAGCAGTCCTATTCGCCGGTGGAGGGGGACTCTGCGTCACTGGCTGAGCTTTGCGCCTTGCTGTCCGCGCTGGCGCAGGTTCCGATTCGTCAGTCCTTTGCGGTGACAGGGTCGGTCAATCAACTGGGCGAGGTTCAGGCGATCGGGGGTGTAAACGAGAAGATCGAGGGATTTTTCGATCTGTGCGTCGCGCGCGGATTGACCGGCGAGCAGGGAGTCGTCATCCCGCGCGCGAGCGTACGGCATCTCATGTTGCGAGAAGATGTCGTCGCGGCGGCGCACGAGGGACGGTTTCACGTCCATGCCGCTGCTAGCGTGGATGATGCGATGGAAATCCTGACAGGTTTGCCGGCAGGGGTTGCGGACGCCAAGGGCGTGATGCCGCGGGAGACGGTCAATCACAAGGTCGCCGCGGCGTTGAGCGCGATGATCGTGGCGAAACATGCGTTCGATCACGGCAGTGAGCTTCGTCACATCCGTTCCCGGCGGCGGCATGACGGCGGCCAGGAATGAGGTTCAGGTGCGGTTGCTCTGATTGCGTGTGACCACGCTGAGGGTCGGCATGGGGTCATGCCGCAAGCCGGTAAAGCAAATGGGCCGCCCGAGAGGTGGCCCATTTGCTTGGCTTTTCTGGCTCCCCGACCTGGGCTCGAACCAGGGACACACGGATTAACAGTCCGTTGCTCTACCGACTGAGCTATCGGGGATCGGTATCGTCTGCTCATGCAGATTGCTGCAGGAGCCAAATTTTGGCTCCCCGACCTGGGCTCGAACCAGGGACACACGGATTAACAGTCCGTTGCTCTACCGACTGAGCTATCGGGGAATTGAGCCGCGCATTATAGGTAGCGCACGGCTATGCGTCAATATTGCCTGCGCGAATTTCTCAGGCCTTCACGACCGTGGCGATCGCTTTCGCGACGTAGCCGATGTTGCGCGAATTGAGGGCTGCGAGGCAGATGCGGCCGGTCGACACGGCGTAGATGCCGAAGTCGTTCCTGAGCTGATCGACCTGTGCCGCCGACAGGCCGGTGTAGGAGAACATGCCGCGCTGCTGGATCACGAACGAGAAGTCCTGTGCGACGCCGGCCTCCTTCAGGCTTTCGACCAGCCCGGTACGCATCGCGCGGATGCGGTCGCGCATGCCGGCCAGTTCGTCTTCCCACATCTGGCGCAGTTCGCTCGAGTTCAGCACTGCCGCAACGACGGCCCCTCCGTGGATCGGCGGGTTGGAGTAGTTGGTGCGAATCACACGCTTGACCTGCGACAGCACGCGGGCCGACTCGTCCTTGCCCGCGGTGACGATGGACAGGGCGCCCACGCGTTCGCCGTAGAGCGAGAACGACTTCGAGAACGAGCTCGAAACGAAGAACTGCAGCCCGCTGGCGGAGAACAGGCGCACGGCGACCGCGTCCGGCTCGATGCCGTCGGCAAAGCCCTGGTAGGCCATGTCGAGGAAAGGCACGAGCGCGCGTTCGCGGCACGCATCGACGACCTCGGCCCACTGGGCTTCGGTCAGATCGGCCCCGGTCGGGTTATGGCAGCAGGCGTGCAGCACAACGACCGAGCCCGGGGCAAGCTGTTCGAGCTTGGCCTTCATGCCGGCGAATTTCACGCCGCGGGTGCTCGGCTCATAGTACGGATAGTTTTCGACCGGGAAGCCGGCCGATTCGAACAGCGCGCGGTGGTTTTCCCAGCTGGGGTCGGAGATGTAGACGGTTGCGCCGGGGAGCAGGCGCTTGAGGTAGTCGGCGCCGACCTTCAGTGCGCCCGTGCCGCCGAGCGCCTGGACGGTGACGACCTGGCCGTTGGCGATGAGGGTCGAATCCCTGCCGAAGAGCAGGTTCTGCACCGCGGTGTTGTACGCTGCGGGGCCTTCGATCGGCTGGTAGCCGCGCGGCGGCATCGCTTCGAGACGCGCCTTTTCGGCCGTCTTGACAGCTGCCAGCAGCGGAATCTTGCCGTTGTCGTCGTAGTAGACGCCGACGCCGAGGTTCACCTTTTCGGTGCGTGCATCGGCGTTGAAAGCCTCGTTCAGTCCGAGGATCGGGTCACGGGGCGCCATCTCGACGGCGGCGAAGATCGAAGCGGGCATAAAACAACTCCAGGTTGCGCGGTAGGCGCGGAGGACTGAACCTGTCGCGTTGACGCCGGTCCATCTGCCGTGCCTTGAGCCGCATTTTGCGAAATAATGCGCGTTTGCCCTGTCCTGTTCCGCGTGTTGCGGTGTCCGGGCAAGCGCTTGAAACAAGCCGGAAATTCTAGCATGACGAGTTCGACGGACAGCGTTCCGGTAGTGACTTTCGAAGGGAGTCCGTTCAGGCTCCATCAGCCCTTTGCTCCCGCCGGCGACCAGCCGGCCGCGATCGAGTTGCTGACAGAGGGCTTGTCGGACGGTCTGATGTTCCAGACGCTGCTCGGCGTGACCGGCTCGGGCAAGACCTACACGATGGCGAACGTCATCGCGCGCTGTGGCAGGCCCGCCCTGGTGCTTGCGCCGAACAAGACACTCGCCGCGCAGCTGTACGCCGAATTCCGGGAGTTCTTTCCGGAGAACGCCGTCGAGTATTTCGTCTCGTACTACGACTACTACCAGCCGGAAGCCTATGTCCCGTCGCGCGATCTCTTCATCGAGAAGGATTCGAGCATCAACGAGCACATCGAGCAGATGCGCCTGTCGGCGACGAAGAGCCTGATGGAGCGTCGCGACGTGGTTATCGTCGCGACGGTGTCGTGCATCTACGGTATCGGCGACCCGGTCGATTACCACGCGATGATCCTGCATCTGCGCGAGGGTGAGCGCATTGCCCATCGCGACCTCGTGCAGCGACTCGTGGCGATGCAGTACTCGCGCTCGGACATCGATTTCCGGCGCGGGACTTTCCGTGTCCGTGGCGACGTGATCGACGTGTTTCCGGCGGAGAACGCCGAGTATGCGGTGCGGATCGAGATGTTCGACGACGAAATCGAGCATCTGACGCTGTTCGATCCGCTGACCGGGCATCTGAAGCAGAAGCTCGTCCGCTTTACGGTGTACCCGTCCAGCCATTACGTCACTCCGCGCGCGACGGTGCTGCAGGCGATCGAGGCGATCAAGGATGAGCTGCGCGATCGAGTCAGCGTCTTTCAGCGAGGGGCCAAGCTGGTGGAGGCGCAGCGTATCGAGCAGCGCACGCGTTTCGATCTGGAGATGCTCAACGAGATGGGGTTCTGCAAGGGCATCGAGAACTACTCGCGGCATTTGTCGGGACGTGGCCCGGGCGAGCCGCCTCCGACACTGATCGACTATCTGCCGCCGGACGCGCTGCTGTTCGTCGATGAGTCGCACGTGGCGATTCCGCAGGTGGGCGGCATGTACAAGGGCGACCGTTCGCGCAAGGAGAACCTTGTCGAATACGGCTTTCGTCTGCCGTCGGCGCTCGACAACCGGCCGCTGAAGTTCGAGGAGTTCGAGCGCTTGATGCCGCAGACGATCTTCGTGTCCGCGACGCCTGCGGCTTACGAAGCGACGCATCAGGGGCAGGTGGTCGAGCAGGTGGTCCGCCCGACGGGGCTGATCGACCCCGCGGTGGAGGTGAGGCCCGCAAGCACGCAGGTCGACGACCTGCTGTCCGAGGCCAAGCGCCGCATCGCTGCGGGCGAGCGCGTGCTGGTCACGACGCTGACGAAGCGGATGGCGGAGGATCTCACCGATTACCTTGCCGAGCATGGCATCCGCGTGCGCTATCTGCACTCGGACATCGACACGGTCGAGCGTGTCGAGATCATTCGCGACCTGCGTCTCGGGGAGTTCGATGTGCTGGTGGGTATCAACCTGCTGCGCGAAGGCCTGGATATTCCCGAGGTGTCGCTGGTGGCGATCCTGGATGCGGACAAGGAGGGCTTCCTGCGTTCCGAGCGCTCGCTGATCCAGACGATCGGGCGGGCAGCCCGGCATATCCACGGTTGCGCGATCCTGTATGCGGACGTGCTTACGCGTTCGATGCGCGCCGCAATGGACGAGACGGACCGACGTCGGGCAAAGCAACTCGCGTTCAACGCCGAACACGGTATCGTCCCGAAGACGGTCAGCAAGCGCATCAAGGACATCATCGACGGCGTCTATTCAAGCAGCGACGAGCGCAATGCGACCGTCGCGCAGGAAGCGCGGGCCGAATATTTCGCGATGGACGAGAAGACCGTCGCTAAGGCGATCCGGAAACTCGAGAAGGAAATGCAGGAACATGCCCGCAACCTCGAATTCGAGAAGGCTGCGGCGGCCAGGGACGAACTGTTCAGGCTGCGTCAGCGCGCCTTCGGCGCGGACCAGCATGGGGCGGCTTGAGAGGTGATGTCGTGACGAGGATCCTGTTCGTTTGTACCGGAAATATTTGCAGGTCGCCTACTGCCGAAGGTGTGGCTCGACATGCAATCCGCGTAGCGGGGCTCGAGGGGGTGATCGAGGTCGAGTCGGCCGGGACGCATGGCTATCACGTCGGTGAGGCGCCGGACCCGCGTTCGCGCAAGGCGGCGGAAAAGCGGGGCTACGACCTGTCCATGCTGCGGGCGCGCAAGCTCGAGCCGGCGGACTTCGACGCGTTCGACCTGTTGCTCGCGATGGACGCAGGGCACCTCGAGATCATGGTGCGCAACTGCCCCGAAGAACATCGTGGCAAGGTCCGGCTATTCATGAGTTACGCACGCCGGTTCAAGGCTGACGAAGTGCCCGACCCCTATTACGGTGGTGATCGTGGGTTTGACCTGGTGCTCGATTATTGCGAGGACGCGGTCGGAGGGCTGCTCGACGCAGTGAGGTCGCTGCGTTGACTGGGGTCCGTTCGACCGTCTGAAAGCAAAAAGGGGCGCCCGTCGGGCGCCCCTTTTTGCTGCTTGCCGCAGTCGATCAGTGCGGCTTGTGGGTTTCAACCTGTTGCAGTGGCTCATCGACGATCACCGGCGACGGCCGCGGACGCCGACCGAGCGGACGCGCAGGGGCCTCTTCCGCATGGTCCTGAGCGAAGGCCTGGACCTTTTCGCTGCTCGTTTCGATCATGACGAGGCCGCTCTCCGCAAGCGAGTTGCCGAGATCGATCGGTGCCGATGGCTCGAGCGAGGCTTCCAATGCCTCGGCCGTGGCGGCCTGCCCGGCGACGAGGGCCGCGGTTTCTACCGGAGCCGGTTGCTCGGCTTCGGCTGAAGCCGCAGCCGGTGCGACTGCCGGCGCAACAGCGGGCTCCTCCACCGGCGCGACGACCTTTGCTGGTGCTTCATCGGTTTGTGCCAACGGAGCTGCTTCGATGGCCGCTACTTCCTCGACGATCGGCGTCGCCTCGGCTACTGCCTCGGTTGGGGCTGCCGGTGCCATTGCACGAACGGGCATGGGCGCCTCCTCGATCTCGGCCGCTACCGCTTCGGCCGCACTGGCGACGACGGGCAGCGGCGCCTCCGTTCCGGTGGCACTCATCACCTCCAGGGCAGGTTCGGCCGTTGCGACTGCTGGCGCCTCGATCGCTTGCAGGGCCGGTTCCGTGGCTTCGCCGGCGGTCGTCGTTTCGATGGTCTCAGTGCCGCTCGCTTCTGCCGTCACGACTCCCTGGTCTTCACCCGGACGCCGATCGCGGCGACCGCGGCTGCGACGGCGGCGCTTCTCCGGCGCTCCTTCCTCGCCCGACGGTGCGGCTGCTTCGGTCACGCCGCCTGCTGCGACGGCCTCTGCGGCCTGCAGTTCGGCTGCATTGTCGAGGGCCTCTACGACCTCGACGGGCTTGGGCTGGCGCGGTCCGCGCTGGCGGCGGCCTTCACTGCGCTCTGACGCTTCGGGACGATCAGTGCGCTCCGCGCGTTCCTGGCGTTCACCACGCTCCGGACGTTCGGCCCGTTCGGTGCGCTCCTGCCGTTCTTGCCGTTGTTCGCTTCTGCCGCCGTTGCGGGCGGTCTGCGATGGCTCCTCGCGTTCCGCGCGCTGGCCTTCGCGGCGGTTGCGGTTGTTTCCGCCGCGACGGCTTTCCCCGCGCTCGCCGCGCGGACGCGCTTCGCGTTTGGGCTGTGCTTCTTCGGCGGGTTGCGGAGCAGGGGTGGTCTTCTCGCTGCGCAGCCACGCGAAGAGGCGCGCAATCAGGCCTGGTTGTGCGGTTGAAGGGGCCGCAGGCTCGGGCTTCGGTTCCACCATCGGGGCAGGTTGCGCAGGCGCGATGCCCTTCACGACGGCTTCGGCGCGAGCCGGTTTCTTGTCGTCCTTCGTCGGCAGGCGAAGGTCGACTTCTTCAGGTTTGCCGACCATCTGGTAGCTGGCGAGCGCGACTTCCTCGAGATTCAGCTGGTCGTGGCGCAGGCGGATGATCTCGTGGTGCGGTGTCTCGAGATGGCGGTTGGGGATGATGATCAGCTGGATCTTGTGTCGGTACTCGATGTGCGCGATGTCCGAACGCTTCTCGTTGAGGAGGAAGGTCGCGACATCGACCGGAACCTGCAGATGCACTGCGCCGGTGTTTTCCTTCATCGCTTCCTCTTCGAGGATGCGCAGGATGTGCAGTGCGGACGATTCCGTGCTGCGGATGTGGCCGGTACCGTTGCAGCGCGGACATGGAATGTAGCTCGTTTCCGCGAGCGCGGGACGCAGACGCTGACGCGAAAGCTCGAGCAGGCCGAAGCGGCTGATCTTGCCGGTCTGGACGCGCGCACGGTCGTGGCGCAGCGCGTCACGCAGGCGGTTCTCCACCTCGCGCTGATTCTTCTGCGACTCCATGTCGATGAAGTCGATGACGATCAGGCCGCCGAGGTCGCGCAGACGGAGCTGGCGTGCGATCTCCTCGGCCGCTTCGAGGTTGGTGCGGAAGGCCGTTTCCTCGATGTCCGCGCCCTTGGTCGAGCGGCCGGAGTTCACGTCGATGGAGACAAGGGCTTCGGTATGGTCGATCACGACCGCGCCCCCGCTGGGCAGGCTTACCTGGCGCGAGTAGGCGGACTCGATCTGGTGCTCGATCTGGAAGCGCGAGAACAGCGGCACGTCGTCGCTGTAACGCTTCACGCGATTCACGTTGGCCGGCATCACATGGGCCATGAACTGGCGGGCCTGCTCATACACGTCATCGGTGTCGATCAGGATTTCGCCGATGTCCGGCTGGAAGTAGTCGCGGATCGCGCGGATCACGAGGCTGCCTTCCTGGTAGATCAGGAACGCACCCGACTGCGACTGCGCCGCTCCGTCGATCGCACGCCACAGCTGCAGCAGGTAGTTGAGGTCCCACTGCAGTTCCTCGGCGCTGCGGCCGATCGCTGCGGTGCGCGCGATCAGACTCATGCCTGCGGGAACTTCTAGCTGATCCATGACTTCGCGCAGCTCGCTGCGCTCGTCACCCTCGACGCGCCTTGAAACGCCGCCGCCGCGGGGATTGTTCGGCATCAGGACCAGATAGCGTCCCGCGAGCGAGATGTAGGTGGTAAGGGCCGCCCCCTTGTTGCCACGCTCGTCCTTCTCGACCTGGACGATGAGCTCCTGACCTTCCTTGAGCGCGTCCTGAATGCGCGCCTTGCCGGCATCCACGCCGGGCGCGAAGTAGGAGCGCGAAATCTCCTTGAACGGCAGAAAACCATGCCGCTCGGAGCCGTAATCAACAAACGCTGCTTCGAGGCTGGGCTCGATGCGCGTGATGACGGCCTTGTAGATGTTGCTCTTGCGTTGTTCCTTGGCGGCCGACTCGATATCGAGGTCGATCAGTTTCTGACCATCCACGATTGCGACGCGCAGTTCCTCGGCCTGCGTCGCATTGAAAAGCATGCGCTTCATTGATTTCGTTCCCCCGCGCGAAACCCACGGGCAGGACGAACGGCGCGCACCATCGCGCTTGTTACGTGATCAGGAGCGGGTAGGTTCTTCTACTTTTTTCCGGTCGGTAATGGCTGTGATGGGTCGGCTGGTCGAATTTCATGCATTCCCGCCTGTGGGCCGGAACGCTTGATCCTGCGGGTGCGTTACGCGTCTTTGTTCAATCCAATGGATCGAAGATTGTCGATTGCGTTACCATCGATGCCTTTTTCGGCAAGGACAGCACGTTCTGGTTGTCCGGGAGCTCTTCTGGGGCTCGTTATCGACCGCTTTCCTCCGCATCGGTGCGCGAGGGACGTCGACGAAACCGGGACTAACCGGCGGCAAGTATATTTCAGGATGATGGCACAAGGCAAAGCGGCGACGGTCCGGCGCGAACGGATCGATGACTCGGTCGCCGGTCAGCGGATAGACAACTACCTCATGCGCGTGTGCAAAGGGGTGCCGAAGAGCCACGTCTATCGGATCCTGCGCAGCGGGGAAGTGCGGGTGAATGGCGGGCGGATTGGTCCGACCTACCGTCTCGCGCTCGGCGACGAGGTGCGGATTCCTCCCGTTCGTGTCGCCGAATCGAACACGCCGGCGGCGGTGCCCGCCGGCAAGCCTCTGCCCGTGGTGTATGAGGACGATGCCCTCCTCGTCATCGACAAGCCCTCGGGCAAGGCGGTGCACGGTGGCAGCGGCGTGAGCTTCGGTGTCATCGAGCAATTGCGCAGCCAGCGGCCGCAAGCGCGCATGCTCGAACTCGCGCATCGCATCGATCGCGAAACGTCGGGTCTGCTGATCATCGCGAAGAAGCGCTCGGCGCTGACTGCGCTGCACGACATGATGCGCGAGGGGCGCGTGGAAAAACGCTATCTCACGCTGGTGCCCGGGCGCTGGGCCAACCCCTTGCAGCATGTGAAGGAGCCGCTGTTCAAGTTCCTCACCCCGGAGGGGGAGCGGCGCGTGCGGGTGAGCGGCGAGGGCAAGCCGGCGCACAGTGTCGTGCGGCTCGTGAGACGCTGGCAACGCTTCAGTCTGCTCGAGGTGGAGCTCAAGACCGGCCGTACCCATCAGATCCGGGTCCATCTTGCCCACCTCGGTTTTCCGCTGTGCGGCGACGACAAGTACGGCGATTTTCCGCTCAACAAGGCGCTCGAGCAGGAAGGGCTGAGGCGGATGTTCCTCCATGCGGCCCATCTTTCCTTTGCCCATCCGCTGACCGGGGAGCAGGTCGTGCTGCAGTCGCCGCTCCCTGAAGAGCTGCAGGGCTTCATTGATCACCTGGATGCAACGGAGTCTCGCAAGAATGGCTAAGCGCTTCGATCTCATCGTTTTCGACTGGGACGGTACCCTCATGGATTCGGCGGCTGCGATCGTGAACGCGATCCTCGCCGCGTCGCGCGACCTCAATATGCCGGAGCCGTCCGAGGCCCGTGCGCGTCACGTCATCGGGCTGGGGTTGGTCGATGCCCTGCGCCATGCGGTGCCGGACCTTTCCGAGTCCGACTATCCGCGGATGGTCGAGCGCTATCGCTACCATTACCTGGCGCAGGACCACGAGCTGTCGCTGTTCCCCGGGGCGTACGCGATGATCGAGGAGCTTTCCGTGGCCGGACGGATGCTGGCCGTCGCAACCGGAAAGAGCCGGCTGGGCCTCAATCGCGCACTCGAGCACAGCGGGCTGGGTCCGTTCTTTCACGCCACGAGGTGCGCGGACGAATGCTTTTCGAAGCCGCACCCGGCGATGCTGGAGGAAATCATGGACGAGCTCGGTGTTGCGCGGGATCGCACGCTGATGGTCGGTGACACGACGCACGATCTCCAGATGGCGAAGAACGCAGGGGTGGCCGGGCTTGGCGTAGCCTTCGGAGCTCATCCGAGGGCGGCGCTGGAGGCCGAGGAGGTCGTCGATCTCCTCGATTCGCCCGCGGAGCTCGCCCTGTGGCTGCGCGAGAACGCCTGACGCAGGGCAGGGGTCAGCTCGCGAGAATCAGGAAAAGCGTGGGCCGCCTGGCCAGTTCAGGCCGGGGTTTCTGTCGCCAGTCGGCAATGCTCGTGCTGGTCACCCATTCGTTGTTCGTCGTCAGCTCGCGCGCAACGCACAACCGTGTCGCCGGGCGGCAGTTCGCCAGCAAGGCATCGAAGAGCCGCTCGTTGCGGTAGGGCGTTTCGATGAAGATCTGCGTGCGCTGCAGGCGGCGCGATTCATCCTCGAGCTGCCGGATGCGTCCGTCCCGTTCCGCTTCGGAAACGGGCAGATAGCCGTTGAAGGCGAAGCTCTGGCCGTTCAGGCCGGACGCCATCAAGGCAAGAAGAATCGACGACGGTCCGACCAGCGGCCGCACCTCGATACCCAGTGCGTGCGCGCGTGCGACCAGTCGTGCCCCGGGATCCGCGACCGCCGGGCAGCCGGCTTCCGACATCAGGCCGATATCGTGCCCCTGAAGCGCCGGGGCCAGCAGGGCATCAAGTGCGGACGGGGCATCCTTCTCGGGCAAAACCTGGATGTCGATGTCGCGCAAGGGGCCCGGGTGTTCGAGGCGCTTGAGCTCCGTTCGTGCCGTCTTGGCGTTTTCGACGACAAAGTGGCGGAGCCGACGTGTGATCGCCTGCACCTCGTGCGGGAGAATATGCGAGCAAGCAGTGTCGCCGAGGCTCACGGGTACGAGAAACAGTGCACCGTGCTGTGCGCTCATGGGAGCTGCATGCCTTCAGCGCGCAGGAGGTGCGACAGCGCGATGAGCGGCAGGCCGATCAGGGCGGTCGGATCGTCGCCGGAAAGCGACTCGAGGAGCGTGATGCCCAGTCCTTCCGACTTGGCGCTGCCGGCGCAGTCCAGTGGGCGCTCCTTGTCGACGTAGCGCGCGATTTCGTCGTCGTCGAGGCTGCGGAAGCGCACGAAGGTCGGGACGCTCTCGCCGCGGACGTGGCCGGTACGGGTGTTGACGACCGCGAGTGCAGTGTGAAAAGTGACGGCCTGTCCGCTCATGCGGCGCAACTGGGCGACCGCCCGCTCGACGGTGCCCGGCTTGCCGAAGATTTCCTCGCCGATGTGTGCGACCTGATCGCTGCCGATCACGAGGGCGTCTGTGTGATTGATTGCGACCGCCTGCGCCTTCTCGATCGCGAGGCGGTTTGCCGTCGCGGGCGGCGTCTCGCCCGGCAGGGGGGTTTCATCAATCTCCGGGCTGGCCGTCTCGAACGGGATCTGGAAGCGTTCGAGGAGCATGCGGCGATAGGCAGAGGTCGAGGCGAGTACGAGTTTCATGGTCGATGGGGCGCGTGAACGGCGGTCGGAAGGTGCGGTTAAGGCTTGCGCAGCCTTGCCGGTAGCGCAAATCCTTGAAAATAGGCGTTTCGGGGTTTTGACAGGGGAAGCCGAAAATAATATCATGCGCCCCTTATGCCGCAACGAAGCGTTCTTCCGGATCCGTTCAAGTTTGCAGCCGAAGGCCGCAGCCTGAGCGGGGTCATTCCGCTGGCGGAATTGCGGCGACTCGGTGACGTGTTGCTGGACAAGTCCGGTAGCGTGCAGTTCAGCCTTGTCGGCGAGATGGGGGTGGATCGCAAGCCGCGCATGCGGCTCGCCGTTTCGGGCGAGTTGCAGGTGCGCTGCCAGCGCTGTCTCTCTTCCATGGTTTGGCCGTTGGAGTTGGATGCGCTGTTCGAGCTGGTCAGGCCCGGTCAGTCGATCGCGGACGACGAGCTGGAAGAAGACGGATTCGATGCAATTGAGGCGACGCCCGACATGGATGTGACGGCGTTTGTCGAGGATGAGATCGTGCTGGCGGTGCCTATTGCGCCTCGGCATGAAATGTGTGAGGCGCCCCGTCCTGATGGTGGCGCCATAAAGGAATCGCCTTTCGCGTCGCTTGAAAAGTTGCGCAAGACCGACGGCGCGGAATAGGCGCGATATTTGTACTAGGAGTTTTTCATGGCCGTTCAGCAGAACAAGAAATCCCCCTCCAAGCGTGGCATGCATCGTGCCCACGACTTTCTGACCAATCCGCCGCTCGCCGTCGAAGCGACCACCGGCGAAGTCCACCTGCGTCACCACATCAGCCCGAGCGGTGTGTATCGCGGCAAGAAAGTCGTCAAGACCAAGGGCGAATAAGTCCTGTCTTCCAAGGCGGCGCGGCGCATAGTGCGTCTGCGCCGTTTTTTCATCCCGAGTCCCTGTTCGAGTAGCGCGAAAGCACCATGGGTGTCACCGTTGCGATAGATTGCATGGGCGGCGATCATGGCCCGTCCGTGACGGTGCCGGCTGCGCGTGCCTTCCTGCACAATCATCCCGAGGCCAAGGTCATTTTGGTCGGGCGTCAGGACGCGCTCGATCAGGCTGTGGCCGCCATCGGCAATGGTTTCGGGGATCGTCTCTCGGTCCGGGCTGCATCCGAGGTCGTTGAGATGGACGATCCGCCAGCGATCGCCATGCGCACCAAGAAGGATTCCTCGATGCGCGTGGCGGTCGATCTCGTGAAGGCCGGCACGGCCCAGGCGGCAGTGTCCGCGGGCAACACCGGTGCGCTGATGGCGATCTCGCGTTTCGTCCTCAAGACGCTCGATGGCATTGACCGGCCCGCGATCGCCACGATCCTGCCTACGCGCAAGGGGCAGGTGTATGTGCTCGATCTCGGTGCCAACGTCGATTGCGAGCCCGAGCACCTGCTCCAGTTCGGCATCATGGGGGCAATGCTCGTCTCGGCGGTCGAGCACGTTGATCGCCCGTCGGTAGGCTTGCTCAACATCGGCGAAGAGGCGATCAAGGGTAACGATGTCGTGAAGCGCGCCGGCGAACTCCTGCGGGGAAGCGGCCTGAACTTCTACGGCAACGTGGAAGGCGACGACATCTACAAGGGTACGACCGACGTCGTCGTGTGTGACGGGTTTGTCGGCAACGTCGCGCTGAAGACGTCCGAGGGGCTTGCTCAGATGCTCGCTGCGTTCCTCAAGGAGGAATTCAGCCGTAGCCTGCTGACCAAGGCCATGGCGGTCGTCGCGATGCCGGCGCTCAAGCGTTTCAAGAACCGCGTCGATCACCGCCGCTACAACGGTGCGGCCTTGGTGGGCCTGCGCGGAGTGGTGGTCAAGAGCCACGGCTCCGCCGACGTGTACGCGTTCGAGCAGGCCATTCACCGAGCCGCCGAAGCTGCGTCGAACCGCCTCGTCGAACGCATCAGCGAGCGCATGGCGGCCATGGGGAGAGCAGCATGATCTATGCACGAATCGCTGGCACCGGGAGCTTCCTGCCGGGCGAGCCGGTCAGTAACGACGATCTCGTTGCGCGTGGTATCGATACGTCGGATAAATGGATCGTTGAGCGTACGGGCATCAGCACCCGTCACCTCGCGGCCAGCGATGTTACGTCGAGCGATCTCGCGTGTGAAGCGAGCCGCCGCGCCATCGCCGCCGCGGGACTGCAGCCCGAAGACATCGATCTCGTCGTGGTCGCGACCTCCACGCCCGACTGCATCTTCCCGAGTACCGCGACCCTGCTGCAGTCGAAGCTGGGGATGCGCAACGGCGCCGCCGCGTTCGACGTGCAGGCCGTTTGTACCGGTTTCGTCTATGGACTGACGATCGCCGAGAAATTCATCCGTTCGGGCAGCCACAAGCGCGCGCTGGTGGTCGGTGCCGAAGTGTTCTCGCGCATTCTCGACTGGTCCGACCGCGGTACCTGCGTATTGTTCGGCGACGGGGCGGGCGCAGTCGTGCTCGAGGCCTCCGATGCGCCGGGCATCCTGGCGACCGCACTGCACGCGGACGGCAGCCACCATCCCATCCTTTGCGTGCCGGGTGCGGTGGCCTCGGGGCAGGTGATCGGCGACCCCTTCCTGCGCATGGACGGTCAGGCGGTGTTCAAGTTTGCGGTCAAGGTGCTGGGCGAGGTCGCGCACGAGGTGCTCGCCGACGCCGGCGTGCAGCCCGATACGATCGACTGGCTGATCCCGCATCAGGCCAACATCCGTATCATCCAGGCGACTGCGAAGCGGCTCGGCGTGCCGATGGATAAGGTCATCGCGACGGTCGACCGTCATGGCAACACGTCGGCGGCATCCATCCCGCTCGCCCTCGATCTGGCGGTGCGCGACGGGCGCATCCGGACGGGCCAGCGGATCGTCGTCGAAGGTGTCGGTGGCGGTTTCACGTGGGGCGCTGCGCTGCTCCAATTCTGAGACAGGACAAGAACAATGGCTTTTGCGCTGGTGTTTCCGGGACAGGGGTCCCAATCTGTCGGGATGATGGCGGGCTACGGCGACTGCGCCGCAATCCGCGACACGTTTGCCGAGGCATCCGATGCGCTTGGCGAGGATCTCTGGCAGATGGTCAATGAGGGGCCGGCCGAGCGTCTCGCGCTGACCGTCAATACCCAGCCCTTGATGCTCACGGCTGGTGTCGCTGCATATCGTGCCTGGCTTGCTGCCGGTGGTCCCCGACCGCAGCTGGTTGCCGGCCACAGTCTCGGCGAGTACTCCGCGCTCGTCGCCGCCGGTGCGATGGCCTTCGCCGATGCTGTGCCGCTCGTGCGTTTCCGCGCGCAGGCGATGCAGGAGGCCGTTCCCGCCGGCGAAGGCGGCATGGCCGCCTTGCTTGGTCTGGAAGTCGAAGTGGTACGCGAAGCATGCGCCGAAGCGGCGCAGGGCGAAGTCGTCGAGGCGGCGAACCTGAACGCCCCGGGCCAGATCGTGATCGCCGGCGCCAAAGGCGCGGTCGAGCGTGCGATCGAGGCAGCGAAGGCGCGGGGCGCCAAGCGTGCGATGCTCCTGCCGGTGAGTGCCCCGTTCCACTGCGCGCTGATGAAGCCCGCGGCCGAGCGCCTCGCCGAGCGCCTCGCCACGGTAACGATCGGCAAACCCGATATTGCCGTGATCAACAACGTGGACGTTGCCGTGTATGACGATCCTGCCAGTATCCGCGATGCTCTCGTGCGCCAGGCCTTCTCGCCGGTGCGCTGGATCGAGCTGGTGCAGGAGATGGCGCGCCGCGGCATGGGGCACGTCCTCGAGTGCGGGCCGGGCAAGGTGCTTGCGGGCATGACGAAGCGAATCGCGGGTGAGGTGCAGGGCGGCTCGATTCACGATGCAGCGAGTCTCGAACAATCCATTGCGGCCTTGAGGTGATTTCAATGAGTTTTTCGCTCGAAGGGCAGGTGGCTCTCGTGACCGGTGCGTCCCGCGGGATCGGACGCGCGGTGGCCCTCGAACTGGGCAGGCTGGGCGCGACCGTCATCGGCACGGCAACTTCGGAAACCGGCGCCGCGGACATCGAAAATGGTCTGCAGGAGGCTGGCGTCAAGGGTTGCGGGATGGCCCTTAACGTCACTGACGCAGCCGCGTGCGAAGCGGCCATCAGCGCTATCGAGAAGCGCTTCGGCGCCGTCGGCATCCTCGTGAACAATGCCGGCATCACGCGTGACAACCTCGCGATGCGCATGAAGGACGATGAGTGGGATGCCGTCATCGATACCAACCTGAAGGCGGTGTTCCGCATGTCGCGCTTGGTCATGCGTGGCATGATGAAGGCACGGGGCGGTCGCATCATCAACATCACTTCCGTGGTGGGCAGCGCCGGAAACCCGGGGCAGGCGAACTACGCGGCGGCGAAGGCCGGGGTCGCAGGCATGGCCCGTGCGCTGGCGCGCGAGCTGGGCAGTCGCAACATTACCGTCAATTGCGTGGCTCCGGGCTTCATCGACACGGACATGACCCGTGCTCTGCCGGAAACGGCCCGCGAGGCATTGCTGGGCAACATTGCGCTCGGCCGGCTCGGCCGTCCCGAAGAAATCGCTGGAGCGGTGGCCTTCCTGGCGTCGCCCGCCGCCGCTTACGTTACGGGCACGACCCTGCACGTGAATGGCGGCATGTACATGTCGTAATCGCCGGCGGCGATAGCGGTTCTCATCCTTTTTGGTAGAATACGCCGGCTTTTTTTCTTACATATCTGGATCATTCTGGGAAGGAGTTAGTTCATGGAGAACATCGAGCAGCGCGTCAAGAAAATTGTCGCCGAACAACTTGGTGTGAACGAGTCGGAAATCAAGATCGAGTCCTCGTTCGTCGACGATCTGGGCGCGGATTCGCTGGATACCGTGGAACTGGTCATGGCCCTCGAGGAAGAGTTCGAGTGCGAAATCCCGGACGAGGAAGCTGAGAAGATCACCACGGTTCAGCAGGCGATTGACTACGTCAACGCCCACCTGAAGAAGTAAGACTGATTACCGGAGCGAACATTGACCCGTCGCAGAGTCGTCATTACCGGTCTGGGCATCATTTCCCCGGTCGGGAATACCGTTCCGGAGGCCTGGGACAATATTGTCAACGGCCGCTCCGGTATCGGCGAGATCACACGCTTCGATACCACGAACTTCCCGGTGAAGATCGCCGGTGAGGTGAAGGGTTTCGATATCGGCACGTATCTCTCGCCGAAAGAGGCCCGCCGCATGGATGTCTTCATCCATTACGGCATGGCCGCCGGCATCCAGGCGTTCAAGGACGCCGGACTGCAGGTTACCGCCGAGAATGCCGAGCGCATCGGCGTCAATCTGGGCTCGGGCATCGGTGGTCTGCCGATGATCGAAGCCACCCACGACGATTACCTGAAGGCGGGGCCGCGCAAGATTTCCCCGTTCTTTATCCCCGGAACGATCATCAACATGATCGCGGGCAACCTGTCGATCATGTTCGGCCTGAAAGGGCCTTGCCTGGCGATGGTCACCGCCTGCACGACCGCCACGCACTGCATCGGCGAAGCAGCGCGTCTGATCAAGTACGGTGACGCCGACGTGATGATCGCCGGCGGCGCGGAGTCGACCGTGACGCCGCTGGCCGTCGGCGGCTTTGCCTCGGCCCGTGCGCTGTCCACGCGCAACGACGACCCGCAGACGGCGAGCCGTCCGTGGGACAAGGGCCGCGACGGTTTCGTGCTGGGCGAGGGCGCCGGCGTGCTGGTGCTCGAAGAGTACGAGCACGCGAAGGCGCGTGGCGCGAAGATCTATGCCGAAGTCGTTGGTTACGGCATGAGCGCCGACGCCTACCACATGACCGCTCCGTGCGAGGACGGCAACGGCGCTGCACGCTGCATGACCAATGCGATGCGCGATGCGGGCATGTCGCTGGACGAAGTCGACTACATCAACGCGCACGGCACGTCGACGCCGCTCGGCGACCTGGCCGAAACGACCGCGGTCAAGCGTTGCTTCGGCGACCGCGCGAAGTCGATTGCGGTGAATTCGACCAAGTCGATGACCGGTCACCTGCTGGGCGCAGCGGGAGGCGTCGAGGCGGTGTTTACAGCGCTGGCGATCCATAACCAGATCGCTCCGCCGACGATCAACATCTTCGATCAGGACGATGGTTGCGATCTCGACTACGTTGCGAACAAGGCTCGTCCGATGGAGATCCGTGCCGCGCTGTCGAACTCGTTCGGCTTTGGCGGCACGAACGGCACCGTCGCGTTCCGCCGCGTCTGAGTCGCAGGCGAGGTAGCCCGTGCGCTACCCGCTTGACATCGGGCTTCGTTCGTCGAGGCTGATGTGCCTGATGAGCGCCGCGATCCATGCGATCGCGGCGTTTGCATTTCTGCGCTCGTCCTTTCCGCTGCCGTTCGTCATCGTCGTCGTTGCAGGACTGGCATTCTCGCTGCGCTCGGCGATCCGCGTCGAAAGAGAGAAGGGAAGCGTGCGTCTGGTGCTGCTGGACGATGGCGGGCTGCACGTTGACCCCGATGGTCACGCTCGCCGAACGGTATATGCGGTGGCCGAGCCAGGGTGCGTCGATTTCGGTTGGGCGGTGTGGATTCACTGGCGCGGTACGCGGGTGCGACGTTCGCCCCGAATGCCGATCCGCGGTGCAATGATGCTCGTGAGGGGGAACGTCGGCGACGACGAGTGGCGGAGCCTGAAGATCTGGCTCAGGCACAAGGTGGGCGCTGCCCGGGCGGAAGACGCCAAGGGCGACGCACCCGCGCAGTACTGAGTCCGCGGATGGGAATCCGCCCCGAGTGGCGAATTCCGTCCCTCAGTGCCGTTGCGGTCGCAGGACGGTGGGGCGCGCCACCGGCAGCGTGTCCGGGTAATCGCGCGAACTGTGAAGGCCGCGGCTTTCCCTGCGTCGCAAGGCGCAGCGCACGATCAGGTCGGCAGTGACAACGAGGTTGCGCAGTTCGATCAGGTCGTTGCTGATGCGAAAGTGCGAATAGAACTCGTTGATTTCGCGCGATAGCAGGCGGATGCGGTGCTGTGCGCGCTGCAGGCGCTTGGTCGTGCGCACGATACCGACGTAGTCCCACATGAAGCGCCGCAGTTCCGCCCAGTTGTGTGAGATGACGACTTCTTCGTCGGCGTCGGTTACGCGGCTCTCGTCCCAGTCCGGGAGCCGGGGCAGGGGGCGGGGCGGTTGGGAAAGGATGTCGTTCGCCGCCGCCTCACCGAAAACCAGGCACTCGAGGAGCGAGTTGCTGGCGAGGCGGTTGGCGCCATGAAGGCCCGTATACGAGGATTCGCCGACGGAGTACAGGCCGGGGACGTCGGTGCGCGCGGCAAGATCGGTGACGATGCCCCCGCAGGTGTAGTGAGCCGCGGGAACAACGGGAATCCCCTCACGGGTGATGTCGATGCCCAGTTCGAGGCAGCGTGCGTGAATGTTGGGAAAATGCTCGCGCAACCATTCCGCCGGCTTGTGACTGATATCGAGGTAGACGCAGTCGATACCGTGCCGCTTCATCTCGAAGTCGATTGCGCGGGCAACGATGTCGCGCGGAGCCAGTTCCGCGCGGGCATCGTGCGCCGGCATGAATCGTGTGCCGTCGGGCAGTTTCAGCAGACCACCTTCGCCGCGCACGGCTTCCGATATCAGGAAGGATTTCGCTTGCGGGTGATACAGGCAGGTCGGGTGGAACTGGATGAATTCCATGTTCGCGACGCGGCAACCGGCCCGCCACGCCATCGCGATCCCGTCGCCGGTCGCGACGCTCGGGTTGGTCGTATACAGATAGACCTTGCCCGCTCCTCCCGTAGCAATGACGGTGTTGCGGGCGCCTATCGTCTCGACGCGGTCGTTGGCGATGTCCAGCACATATGCGCCGACGCAACCCTGGTCGGGCAGGCCGAGCTTGTCGCCGCGGATGAGGTCGACTGCGATGTGGTTTTCGAGGATGTCGATGTTGGGGTGCTTGATGACCTGCTCGGTCAGCGTGGCCTGCACCGCTGCGCCGGTGGCATCCGCAGCGTGGATGATGCGCCGGTGCGAATGGCCGCCTTCGCGCGTGAGGTGGTATCCGAGGCTCGACTGGTCCTCGCGCGTGAAGGGAACGCCGCGTCCGATCAGCCATTCGATGGCCGTCTTGCCGTGTTCGACGACGAAGCGCGTGGCCTTCGGGTCGCACAGGCCGCCGCCCGCGATGTAGGTGTCCTGGATGTGCGCTTCGATGCTGTCGGAGGTGTCGAGGACTGCGGCAATGCCGCCCTGTGCCCAGGCACTGGCACTGTCGGAGATCGCGCGTTTGGTGACGAGGGCGACCCGAAGATGGTCTGCCAGACGCAGCGCGATGGACTGGCCTGCGGCGCCGCTGCCGAGGATGAGTACGTCGTATTGTTTTGACAAGATCGTATGTGCCAAGGATCGACCGATTCATGAACTATATCACGTTCGCTGCAGCCGCCCGGGACGTCGGTCTCCGACAGGCTTGCGATGCCGGAAAACCCCATCAGGATCTGAACTATTTCAAGGCGTGCCGGTCTTCTGATTAGCTTTGACTTTGCCGGAGACGGGGTGGGGTCGCTATACTGGCGCGGATTTTGCCCAACATAGAGAAACGACCCGCCCATGAGCGATCGCGAGATAGATCAGCAGCTTGTCGAGCGCGTGCAGCGCGGCGACAAGCAGGCTTTCGGCTTGCTGGTGGCTAAGTACCAACGCAAGCTGCACAGGCTGCTGTCCCGCTTGATCCGCGATTCGGCAGAGGTCGAAGACGTGGCCCAGGAAACCTTCATCAAGGCGTATCGCGCCTTGGGGTCGTTTCGTGGCGATAGTGCTTTTTACACGTGGCTGTACCGTATCGGGATCAATACCGCTAAGAACTATCTGGTTTCGCAAGGCCGACGGGCGCCCACCTCGACGGGATTCGATTCGGAAGAGGCGGAGACCTTCGAGGAAGGTGATCAGTTGCGCGACATCAACACGCCGGAACGTCTGATGATGACGCGGCAGATCGGCGAGACGGTCGATCAGGCGATGGAGGCGCTGCCGGAGGAGTTGCGTACGGCGATCATGCTCAGGGAACTTGAGGGGCTCAGCTACGAGGAAATTGCCAGCATCATGGACTGTCCGATCGGAACCGTGCGCTCGCGAATCTTCCGTGCACGCGAGGCGATTGCTGAAAGACTGCGGCCGCTGCTGGACACGGCGCCCGATAAACGTTGGTAGGTGGTACTCATGAAGGACAAATTGTCGGCACTTCTGGATGGTGATCTCGACGAGCAATCGGCGCATCCGGTTTTCGAGTCGATGCGGCGCGACGGCTCGTTGCGCACCGACTGGGAGGCATACTGCCTGATCGGCGACGTGCTTCGCGGTGACGGTGGCGGGAACGCCAGTTTTGTCGGGCGTGTCATGGCGAATATCGACGAAGAGCCCACCTTGCTTGCGCCTCCCCCGCGTGCGGTCGCGGACGGCGGGCGGCTGTGGCGTTCCCTGATGCCGTTGGCTGCCTCCGTGATGGGTGTGGCCGCGGTGGGATGGGTTGCCCATACCCTATACAGCGATCAGGGGCATGGGGCGGGGAGCCCCGTTGCCGTTGCGCGATCGTCGGCTGCCGTCGTGGCGCACACCGCGGTGCGTCCGGTCGCCGTTGCGCCGACGCCGTTTGCGGTGGATCCGACCCGCGAATATGTCTTCGTTCATCAGGCGATGTCGGGCGGCGGACCCATATCAGGCGTGATCCAGCATGTGCGCACGGTTTCCGACGTCGGGCAGGACAGTGGTCGATGAGGCGGGTTTCAGCTGTATTGGCGGTCTGCGCGGCATTGATGCAGGCACCGGCCATTGCGGAGTCGCCGGCTGATCCCCTGTCCTGGCTCGGGCGAATGGCAACTGCGGGCCAGCGCCTCAATTATTCCGGTACTTTCATCTATCAGTCGGGAAAGAATTTCGAGACGTCGCGCATCGCGCACATGAGCGATGCGAACGGCGAACATGAACGCCTCGAAGTACTGGACGGCAGCCCGCGCGAGGTGATCCGCAGCAACAGCGAAGTGCGTTGCGTGCTGCCGGACCAGAAGACGGTCATCGTCGACCGCCCTGGCACCCGGCGCGCATTTCCTTCGCGACTGCCTGTGGCGTTCGGCGGTCTTGCCGAAAATTATCGTATCCGCAAGGGCAATGTGGGCCGGGTTGCAGGGCTGGACGCGCAGCAGATCATCCTCGAGCCGAAAGACGACCTGCGCTTCGGATACCAGTTGTGGGCGGAACTGCAGTCCGGGCTCCTGCTCAAGGCGCGTACGGTTGACGATCGTGGCGAGATCGTCGAGCAATTCACCTTCAGTGACGTCAGGATAGGCGGCGAGATCGGTAGCGATGCCTTCCGCCCGCGCATCACGAAGAGTAGCGATTGGCGGATCGTTCACGCCAATGGCGTCGAAGTGCGCAAGGAGGAAAGCGGTTGGGTCCTGAACGCTCCGCTGGCGGGGTTCTCCCTCGTCTCGGTGATGCGCAGGCCACTTGGTCGTGATCGGGGCGAGGCGCTGCATATGGTGTACAGCGACGGACTCGCTTCGATTTCGGTGTTCATCGAGCCGAACGACGGGGCACGCGTGGAACTCGGGCCGTTCGCGAGTGGTGCGATCAACATCTACAAGCGCGTCGTGGGTCCGCATCTCGTGACCGCTCTCGGCGAGGCCCCTTTGCGTTCGGTGCAGCGCCTGGGGGACGCGATCGAGCCGGTGACGCGATGAACGAAGCGCAGTGCGTGGTCGAACGGGTTGAGGGTGGTCGCGCCTGGGTTCGCCTCACCGAGCGGGCGGGCGGCTGCGGACGCTGTGACGAGCCGGGTGGGTGCCGCTCGACGGGCCTCGCGTATGTGTTGAAGGCTCCGGACGAAGTGTTTGCGGTTCCGAATTCCATCGATGTCCGACCGGGCGAGCTGGTGCGCCTGCGGATGCATGATGGTGCGCCGTTGCGGGGCGCGCTGCTGGGCTACGGCTTGTCCGTCGGTCTGCTGCTGATCGGCGCCGCACTGGGCAGCGCGCTCGCTGAGTCCGCAACGCAGGACCTGACTGCAGCGGCAGGGGGCCTTGTCGGCCTTGCTGTCGCGTTCGGGATCAATCGCGCGCTCTTCCGCAGCCGGTCCGTGCGCCGCGGCTTCGAGATCGAGATGGTGCGCGGGGCAGCAGGATGTGGCGCGACGGGGGCGCAGCACGGATGAGCCTCGGACGTCTGCTGCGGGCACTTGTTTTTGCACTGTCTTGCGTGTTCGCAGGCTCTACCGCGTGGGCCGCAGGTAGCCTGATTGCCTTGCCCGATTTCACGCAGCTCGTGCAGCGGCATGGTGCGGCCGTCGTGAACATCAGCGCTGCTCAGGCCGGGAAGGGGGGCGGGCCGGGATTCCCCGGGCTTGCGCCGGACGATCCGATGTTCGATTTCTTCCGGCGCTTCATCCCGCGCAAGCCCGAGCATCCGCGTATCGATCCCGACAACAAGTCGCTGGGTTCCGGCTTCATCGTGAGCTCTGACGGCTATATCCTGACCAATGCGCACGTCATCGAAGGGGCCGAGGAGATCATCGTCCGCCTGATCGACAAGCGCGAGTTCCGCGCGCGCGTGGTGGGGGCAGACGCGCGGTCCGATGTGGCGCTGATCAAGATCGATGCGACCGATCTGCCGCGTCTGGCGATCGGCGACCCGGACAAGCTGCAGGTGGGGGAATGGGTGCTCGCGATCGGATCGCCCTTCGGCTTCGACCATTCGGTGACGGCCGGCATCGTCAGCGCGAAGGGGCGCAGTCTGCCGGACGAGAACTTCGTGCCCTTCATCCAGACGGACGTCGCGATCAACCCTGGCAATTCGGGCGGGCCGCTGTTCAACCTGAAGGGCGAGGTCGTCGGCATCAATTCGCAGATCTATAGCCAGACCGGTGGCTTCATGGGGCTGTCGTTCGCGATCCCGATCAACCTCGCAATGGACATCCAGGGCCAGCTAAAGGCCAGCGGCCGCGTGCAGCGCGGGCGCATCGGCGTTGCAATCCAGGAAGTGACGCGCGCGCTCGCGGAGACTTTCGCGCTGCCGCGCGCGGAAGGTGCGCTCGTGAGCGCTGTCGAGCCGGGTGGCCCGGCGGCGAAGGCGGGCGTCGAACAGGGTGATGTGATCGTGCGTTTCGCCGGCAAGACAGTCGAAGAATCCAGCGATCTGCCGCGGATCGTGTCCACCAGCCGTCCAGGAGCTCAAGTCAGCTTGGCACTTTACCGGGCGGGCACGCTGCGCGACATCAATATCGTGGTCGGCGAATGGGCCGACGAAGGCGGTTCGCGTTCGCGCCGGAGTGAGCGTGCGCAACCGGCACCGAACAAGCTCGGTCTGGTGCTCGGATTGCCGAGTCCGGCGCAGAAGCGCGAGCGCAATGTGGAACACGGGCTGGTCATCGAGCGGGTCCTGGGCGCCGCGGCACGTTCGGACCTGCAGGTGGGCGACATCGTGCTCGCGATCGTGACCGGCGGACGGCAGATCGCGCTGAAGACGGTCGACGGTTTTGCGCGTCAGGTCGCGGAGGTCAGGGACGGCCAGTTGGTGACCCTGCTGGTGCACCGTGGAGCGGGAACCAGTTACGTGACCCTGCGGGCGGGGGACTGAGCGTGGTACGCGAATTCACCGTGATGAGTCGCGAATGGTGTCACCTGTGTCACGATCTCATCGATCGCTTGTTGCCCCTTGCGGCCGAGCTTGGGTGGGCGGTGCGCGTCCTGGACGTCGATGCCGATCCGGCGCTTGAAGCGCGATGGGACGAACTGGTTCCCGTCGTCCTCGCCGGTGACGCCGAGCTGTGCCATTACCACCTCGACGAGGCGGCGATCCGTGCCTATTGCGGGCGTTTTCCGCTAGAATCCGCGGCTTAGCCGATTCAACCGATTCATCCTGGGTGCCGCATGGCACCTTTCTTTTGTTGGCGCATGCAACACATCCGAAATTTTTCCATCATCGCCCACATCGATCACGGCAAGTCCACGCTGGCTGATCGGCTCATCCACTACTGCGGCGGGCTCTCCGATCGCGAGATGGAGGAGCAGGTGCTCGATTCGATGGACCTCGAGCGCGAGCGCGGGATCACGATCAAGGCGCAGACGGCTGCCCTGCAGTACAAGGCGAAGGATGGTCAGGTCTATAACCTGAACCTGATCGATACGCCGGGGCACGTCGACTTTTCCTACGAGGTGAGCCGTTCGCTGTCGGCTTGCGAGGGAGCGCTGCTGGTGGTCGATGCCTCGCAGGGCGTGGAGGCGCAGACGGTCGCGAACTGCTACACGGCGATCGAGCAGAATGTCGAGGTCGTGCCAGTCCTGAACAAGATCGACCTGCCCGCGGCTGATCCGGACAACGCGCGCCAGGAGATCGAGGACGTGATCGGCGTCGACGCGTCCGAGGCGGTGCTGTGTTCGGCGAAGACGGGTCTGGGCATCGAGGACGTGCTGGAGACCGTCGTGCGCCGCGTGCCGCCGCCCAAGGGCGATCCCGCAGCGCCGCTGAAGGCGCTGATCATCGACTCGTGGTTCGACAACTACGTCGGCGTCGTGATGCTGGTGCGTGTAGTGGACGGCGTGCTGCGGCCGAAGGATCGTATCCTCCTGATGGCGAACGGCGCACAGTATCCTTGCGACCAGGTCGGCGTGTTCACTCCGCGTTCGGTTGCGCGTACCGAGTTGGCCGCTGGCGAGGTGGGCTTCATCATCGCCGGCATCAAGGAATTGCAGGCGGCGAAAGTCGGTGACACCGTGACGCTCGCGAACCGTCCGGCGGCCGAACCGCTGCCCGGGTTCAAGGAAATCAAGCCGCAGGTGTTCGCGGGCCTGTATCCGGTCGAGTCGAGCGAGTACGAGCAGTTGCGCGATTCGCTGGAAAAACTGCGCCTGAACGACGCATCGTTGCAGTTCGAGCCGGAAGTCTCGCAGGCGCTGGGCTTCGGATTCCGCTGCGGCTTCCTCGGCCTGTTGCACATGGACATCGTGCAGGAGCGCCTCGAACGCGAATTCGACATGAATCTCATCACGACGGCTCCGACCGTCGTGTATGAGGTCGTGATGAACAGCGGCGAAGTGATTCATGTCGAGAATCCGTCCAAGCTGCCCGACCTGTCGAAGGTCGCGGAGATTCGCGAGCCGATCATCACGGCAACGATCTTCATGCCTCAGGAATACGTCGGCCCCGTGATCACGTTGTGCAACCTGAAGCGCGGTGTGCAGGTCGACATGCGCTACCACGGCCGCCAGGTGCAGTTGATCTATGACCTGCCGATGAACGAAGTGGTGATGGACTTCTTTGACAAGCTGAAGTCGGTGTCGCGCGGTTACGCCTCGCTGGACTACGAGTTCAAGGAGTACCGTGCGGCGGATCTCGTGAAGCTCGACATGATGGTCGGCGGCGAGAAGGTCGATGCGCTGTCGGTGATCGTGCATCGCGCCTCTGCACAGTATCGTGGCCGTGAAGTGGCAGCGAAGCTGCGTTCGCTGATCCCGCGCCAGATGTTCGACGTCGCCGTCCAGGCAGCGATCGGCTCGCACATCATCGCGCGTGAGACCATCAAGGCGCTGCGCAAGAACGTGCTCGCGAAGTGCTACGGCGGCGACATCTCGCGCAAGAAGAAACTTCTCGAGAAGCAGAAGGAAGGCAAGAAGCGCATGAAGCAGGTCGGCAACGTCGAAATTCCGCAGGAGGCCTTCCTCTCCGTGTTGCGGGTGGACGAAGGCAAGTAAGCGGCAAGGCCTTGCGCCGTGCTGCGTTGAATGGCGACGAAACGGAGTCTGTGTGAATTTTGCGCTGGTGTTGTTCCTGCTGCTGGTGGCAACGGCGATACTTTGGGTCATCGACCGCTTCTACGCCAAGAAGCGTCGCGCTCCCGGTGCTCCCGCGCCGTGGTGGGTCGAGTACGGTGCCAGTTTCTTTCCGGTGATCCTGATCGTGTTCGGCCTGCGTTCGTTCATCGTCGAGCCGTTCAAGATTCCGTCCGGTTCGATGATTCCGACGCTGCTCGTCGGTGATTTCATCCTCGTCAACAAGTGGACCTATGGCATCCGCCTTCCGGTGATCAACAAGAAGATCATCGAGGTGAACAATCCGAAACGCGGCGACGTGATGGTGTTCCGCTATCCCGCCGATCCGTCGATGGATTACATCAAGCGGGTCGTGGGGCTTCCGGGCGACAGGATCGAGTACATCGACAAGCGTCTGCGCATCAACGGCGAAGCAGTGCCGATCGCGCCGCAGGACGATTACCTCCATCCGGATCGCCTGTACTATTCGCCGCGTTTCCTGGAAAAGCTGGGCGCGGTCGAGCATTCGGTACTGATCGAGCGCGATGTGCCGCCCTTCGTGCCACAGGTGCTCGATTATCCGCATCGCGAGAACTGCACCTATACTACGGCCGGCGTGCGTTGCATCGTACCCGAAGGACATTACTTCATGATGGGCGACAACCGCGACGCGAGCAGCGACAGCCGCGTCTGGGGGTTCGTTCCGGATGAGAACATCGTCGGCAGGGCGTTCTTCATCTGGTTCAACTTCAACGACATGAAACGGATTGGCGGGTTCCACTGATACGGAGACGGCATGCGGATGAAGAAATGGCAACGGGGCATGAGCCCTATCAGCGTACTGGTTGTCGGCGGGCTTCTCGGTTTCGTGCTGCTGATCGGCTTTCGTGCCGTTCCGGCGGTCAACGAGTACTTCGCCATCCAGCGCATCATCAAGAAGGTGGCCGACGAGGGTGATGGTGGCGCCTCGATCGCCGACATGCGCAGGAGTTTCGAGCGCCGCGGTCTGATCGACGACGTGGTCACGGTCACCGGTGCCGACCTTGAGATCAGGAAGGATGGCAGCAAGGTCGCTATCGACGTCGAGTATTCCCGCAAGGTCCCGGTGGTGAGCAACGTCAGCCTGCTGATCGACTTCAAAGCGACGACGACCGGAAGATAGTGGCAGCCAATCTGGATCGCCTCCAGCGCCTCGTCGGACATCAGTTCAGGGACCGCGGGTTGCTGGAGCAGGCACTCACGCACCGCAGTTTCGGGCACCCCAACAACGAGCGCCTGGAGTTTCTCGGCGACAGCATCCTGAATTGCGTCGTCGCGATCGCGCTGTTCGAGCGTTTCAACGAGTTGCGCGAAGGCGAGATGTCACGTCTGCGGGCCTCGTTGGTGTGTCAGGACGGCCTGCATGGTATTGCTCGCGAGCTCGACCTCGGCGAGTACCTGCGCCTGGGTGAAGGGGAGCTGAAGAGCGGCGGGTTCCGCCGGCCCTCCATCCTCGCCGACGCGCTCGAAGCGATGTTCGCGGCGGTGTTTCTCGATCAGGGTTTTGCAGCGGCGAAGGCGGTGATCGACCGTCTGTATGCGCCGCTGATCGCGGCCATAGATCCTCGCGTGGCAGCCAAGGATCCGAAGACCGCACTGCAGGAATACCTGCAGGGGCGCAGGATGGCGCTGCCGACCTACACGACGGTGAAGGTGCATGGCGAGGCGCATGCGCAGGAATTCGAGGTCACCTGCGAGGTCAACGCGTTGAAGATCCGTACCACCGGGCGGGGCACGAGTCGTCGCGCCGCCGAGCAGCAGTCGGCCGAGAACGCGCTGGCGGAGTTGAGGAAGTCATGAACGAGAATATCAGCCCGGAGAACGGGCCTGCCGCAGTGCCCGAAGGCTTCCGCACGGGATTCGTCGCCATCGTCGGACGGCCCAACGTCGGCAAGTCGACGCTGCTGAACCGCCTGATCGGGCAGAAGATCAGCATCGTTTCGCGCAAGGCGCAGACGACGCGGCATCGCGTCACGGGCATCCTGACCAACGATGACGCGCAGTTCGTGTTCGTCGATACGCCGGGTTTCCAGACCAAACATCGCAACGCCCTCAACCGCTCGATGAACCGGACGGTGTCGCAGGTGCTCTCCGACGTGGATCTCGTGCTCTTCGTGATCGAGGCCGGCCGCTTCAGCGAAGACGACCGCAAGGTCGTCGAGGTGCTGCCGCGGGAAGGGAACGTGGTCCTTGTGATCAACAAGGTCGACCGTCTCGCCGACAAGACGCAATTGCTGCCGTTCATCGCCCGTGTGAAGGATGTCTATCCCTTCACCGAGGTCGTGCCGCTCAGCGCCGAGCGCGGGACGAACGTCGAGCAGTTGCTCAAGGCGGTGACGCCGTTGTTGCCCGAGGGCGCGCCGATGTACGGCGAGGACGAGATCACCGACCGCAGCGAACGTTTCCTTGCGGCCGAGTTCCTGCGCGAGAAACTCTTCCGCCTGCTGGGGGACGAGCTGCCCTACGGCATCGCCGTGGAGGTGGAGAAGTTCGAAACGGAAGGCAAGCTGCGTCGCATCCATGCCGCGGTCGTCGTCGACCGCGCCAGCCACAAGGCGATCGTCATCGGCAAGGACGGCGAGCAGTTGAAGCGCATCGCGTCGGAGGCGCGCGTCGAACTGGAGCAGCTGTTCGACGGCAAGGTGTTTCTCGAGGTGTGGGTCAAGGTCAAGAGCGGATGGGCGGACGACGAACGCGCCCTCAAGAGCCTGGGCTACGAATAAGGCCTGCGGGCGCGTGCCGTCGTGAGCCAGAAACAGCGCGTCGACGGGCAGCCGAGTTTCGTCCTGCACACGTACCCCTGGCGCGAGACCAGCCTCATCGTGGAGGTCTTCTCGCGCGATCACGGCCGCGTCGCTCTGGTCGCGAAGGGGGCGCGGCGCCCCATGTCGGCCCTGCGCGGCGTCATCATGGCGTTTCAGCCGCTGCTTGTGGACTGGTCCGGTGGTGGCGAGGTCAAGACGCTCGTGCGTGCCGAGCGCAGCGGCGGTCAACCCTTGCTGGCCGGACGTGCGCTGATGTGCGGTTACTACGTGAACGAGCTGATGGTGCGCCTGACGGCCCGCGAGGATCCGCATGCAGTGTTGTTCGACGCGTATGCCCGCGCGATCGCGACCCTCGGCCGTGGCGAGCCGCAGGAGCCGGTGCTGCGGCGCTTCGAACTCGCGCTGCTGCGCGAGCTCGGCTATGGCATCGGTCTCGCCGCGGACAGCGACTCGGGAGAGCCGCTGGATCCTCGCGCCGACTACGTCTATATAATCGAGCGCGGTCCGGTGCCGGTACCCGATGGCGGGGGCGATCTGCCGGCGACGAACGGGCAGACCCTGCTCGACATGGAGCGTGACGATTTTTCCCGGCCCGAAACACTGGTCCAGAGCAAGACCCTGCTTCGTATGCTGATCAATCATTACCTCGGTGGGCAGACGCTGCAGTCGCGCCGGGTTCTAAAGGAGTTGCTGGAACTGTGATCGAACTCGGCGTGAACATCGACCACGTGGCGACGCTGCGCCAGGCGCGCCGCACCTGGGAGCCGGACCCGGTATGGGCGGCCGTGGAGGCGCATCTCGGTGGCGCGGACGGCATCACCGTGCATCTGCGCGAGGACAGGCGCCACATCCAGGACGAGGACGTGCGCAGACTGCGCGAGCTCACGCAGGTCAAGCTCAACCTCGAGATGGCCGCGACCGACGAGATGGTCGGGATCGCGTGCCGTCTGAAGCCCGAGATGGCGATGCTGGTGCCTGAAGGCCGGCATGAAGTGACGACCGAAGGTGGCCTCGACGTCGTCGCCCAGGAGGCGCGGCTGAAGGCCGTCGTCGGGCGTCTGGCCGACGCGGGGATCGTCACGAGCGTGTTCATCGACGCCGAAATCGCGCAGGTGGAGGCCGCCGCACGCATTGGCGCGCGCGTGTGCGAGATCCACACGGGCCCATACGCACACGCCTTCCACAATGCCGGGAGAGACGCCGAGAGTGCGTCCGTGGTCGCGGAAATAGCGAAGGTACGTAAGGCGGGGGAGGCGATCCGTGGTCTGGGTATGCGCTTCAATGCGGGCCACGCCCTGAACTACTACAACGTGCAGCCGATCGCACGGCTCGCAGGCGTGCGCGAACTGCACATCGGCCATGCCATCGTCAGCCGGGCGGTGTTCGCGGGCATGCGCGAGGCGGTGCGCGAGATGAAGCGCCTGATGCGCGAGGCCGCAGGGCAGGGCTGCTGAGCATCGCCGGATGATTCACGGGATCGGTACGGATATCGTCCAGATCGCCCGCCTGAGCGCCGCCCTGGCGCGCAACGGCGAGCGTTTCGCGGCGCGTATCCTTGCGCCCGGAGAGGAGCGCGAAGGCTTCAGGGCGAGCCGCGATGCGGCGCGATTCCTTGCCAAGCGTTTTGCAGCCAAGGAGGCGTTCGGGAAGGCCCTGGGGACGGGCGTTGCTGTACCGGCGACGCTGCATGCGGTGCGGGTCGGGCACGACGAACTCGGCAAGCCGGTCTACCTGTTCGACGACGGGCTCGCCGCCTACATGCAGGAGCGCGGACTCAGTGCGCACCTGAGCCTGAGCGACGAAACCGATTATGTGGTCGCGTTTGCGCTGATCGAGAAGCCATGAATTCGACAACTCAAGACAAGCTGCACCTGCCGCTCGGGCCGGTGATGCTCGACGTTGCGGGCACCGTGCTCACCGACGAGGAGCGCGAACGCCTGTGCGATCCGCTGGTCGGCGGCGTGATCCTGTTTGCGCGCAATTTCACCGGTTCCGAGCAACTCTCGGCGCTGACGGCCGAGATCCATGCGTTGCGCGATCCGGCGCTCGTGATCGCAGTCGATCACGAAGGCGGGCGAGTGCAGCGTTTCCGTACGGACGGCTTCACGCGTTTGCCGTCGATGCGCCGGCTCGGGCAGATGTGGGCACAAGACCACGTTGCCGCGCTGGATGCGGCCCGCGCGGTCGGCTACGTGCTGGCGTCCGAACTGTTGGCCCACGGTGTGGACCTCAGTTTTGCCCCCGTGCTGGACCTCGATTACGGCAGCAGCCGCGTGATCGGGGACCGATCCTTCCATCGCGACCCCCAGGTGGCGGCGTCGCTAGCGCAGGCGCTTGCCGCGGGCATGGCCGATGCCGGGATGGGATGCGTGGGCAAGCACTTCCCGGGGCATGGTTTCGTCGAGGCGGACTCGCACCTCGAGATCCCGGTCGACGAGCGCGACTTCGACGCGATCTGGAACGAGGACATTGCTCCCTACCGCCATCGCATCGGCCGGCAGCTGTCCGGCGTGATGCCGGCGCACGTCATCTACACGAAGGTCGATCCGAATCCGGCGGGTTTTTCGCCTTTCTGGCTGCAGGACGTGTTGCGCGGCCGCGTCGGTTTCAAGGGCGTCGTGTTCAGCGATGACCTGACGATGGAGGGGGCGGCGGTCGCCGGCGACATCCTCGCTCGTGCCAAGGCGGCCTGTGCGGCTGGTTGCGACATGGTGCTGGTGTGCAATCGCCCGGATCTGGCCGCCGACCTGCTGGACCGCTGGGTTCCCGAGATGCAGCTCGAGAGCCGCGCGCGCGTCGCGGCCTTGCACGCGCGTCCGCAGTTCGGCGATTCCTTCGCGCTCGAGCTGAGTCCGGTCTATCAGCAGGCGCGCGGAACCGTCGCAGGGATTCCGGAAGAGCTCGCCTGAACCTTCGTCCGGTTCCGAGTCCGTTGGCAATGACCGATCCCGCCACGCCTTTCGACGCCAAGGCCTTCCTGAAGACGGTACCCGAGGAACCCGGTGTCTATCGCATGATAGGCGTCGAGGAACGGGTGCTCTACGTCGGCAAGGCCAAGAATCTCAAGCGACGGGTGTCGAGCTACTTCTTGCGCACGCAGCCCAGTCCGCGCATTGCGTTGATGGTCGCCCAAATCCAGCGCGTCGACGTGACGGCGACGCGTTCGGAGGCCGAGGCGCTGATCCTCGAAAACAATCTTATCAAGAGCCTCGCGCCGCGCTACAACATCCTGTTCCGCGACGACAAGTCGTATCCGTATATCGAACTCTCCGGCGACGGGTTTCCGCGCCTGGCTTACCACCGGGGCGCCTTCGCGAAGGGCGCACGGTACTTCGGGCCGTTTCCGAACGCTTACGCCGTGCGCGAGAGCATCCACCTGCTGCAGAAGACCTTCCAGTTGCGCACCTGCGAGAACTCGGTGTTCCAGAACCGTTCGCGCCCGTGCCTGCTGCACCAGATCAAGCGCTGCACCGCGCCCTGCGTCGGCCTGATCGACCGCGAGGACTACGCGGCCGACGTGAAGCTCGCGGCGCGTTTCCTCGACGGGCGTGCCTCCGAGGTCATCGATGACCTGAGCGCGCGCATGCATGCCGCTGCCGAGCGCCTCGCGTTCGAGGAGGCGGCGGCGATCCGCGACCAGGTGCGCGTGCTGCAGGCCGTGCTGCAGCGGCAGTATGTCGACAGCCGCAGGGACGAGGACGTCGACATCATCGCCGCGGTCGAGGAAGGCGGGTTGACCTGCGTGAATATCGCGATGGTGCGTGGCGGCCGGCACCTCGGCGACCGCCCGCAGTTCCCAAGTGCCGCTGCAGGCTGCGGTGCGCTCGACGGCGCTCTGGCCTTCGTCGAGCAGCACTATCGCGATCACGGCATGCCCGCGCGCCTGCTGCTCGACGTTCCGCTGGAGCCGGTCAAGGTCCTGATGGCGGAGATCAGCGACAAGCCCTGCGCGCTGGTGACGCCGCGCAGCGCCGCCGAAAAGGCGTGGATGGAGATGGCGGAGAACAATGCGCGTCTCGCGATCCTCGCCCGCGCGCGCGACACGGGGCGCAGCGAGGCGCGCCTGGAGGCGCTGCGCGAGGTGTTGGACCTGCCCGAGGCGCCACGCCGCGTCGAATGCTTCGACATCAGCCACACGATGGGCGAGGCGACCGTCGCGTCCTGCGTCGTGTGCGTCGATGGCGCGATGAAGAATTCCGAATATCGCCGCTACAACATCGCCGGCATCACCGGTGGCGACGATTTCGCAGCGATGCGGCAGGTGCTGGAACGCCGCTACGGCAAGGTCGCAGCGGGCGAAGGGCTGTGCCCCGACCTGATCCTGATCGACGGCGGCAAGGGGCAGGTCAGTTCCGCACTCGCGGTGCTGACCGAGGTCGGGCTCGAGTCGATCGCGATGGTCGGCGTCGCCAAGGGCGAGGAGCGCAAGCCGGGCCTGGAGACGCTGATCTTCCCGGACGGGCGCGCTCCGCTGAACCTCGCGTCGGATCACCCCGCGCTACACCTGATCCAGGAAATCCGCGACGAGGCGCACCGTTTCGCGATCACGGGGCATCGCGCACGCAGGGCCAAGGCGCGCATCGGTTCGCGCCTCGAGGACATTCCCGGGGTCGGCGCGACGCGGCGGCGCAACCTGCTCGCGACCTTCGGCGGGCTCGACGGCGTGCGTGCGGCCACGGTCGAGGATCTATGCCGTGTCGATGGGGTGAGCCGAAAGCTCGCCGAAGCGATATACAATGCGTTGCACTAGCCATGCATTTGTCGCATTTCCGTCATCTTCTCAATGCAGATCAACATTCCGAACTCGCTGACCTGGGCGCGCATCGCGCTGATACCGCTCTTTGTCGGCGTCTTCTACCTTCCGGAGCAGTGGCTTGATCCGCAGGAGAAGAACCTGGCCGCGACCATGATCTTCATCGTCGCGGCGGTGACGGACTGGTTCGACGGTTACCTCGCGCGTGCGCTGAACCAGACCTCCGCTTTCGGCGCCTTCCTCGATCCCGTTGCCGACAAGCTCATGGTGGCTGCGGCGCTGATCCTGCTCGTCCAGCTCGCGCGCGTGGATTCGATCATCGCCGTGGTCATCATCGGGCGCGAGATCACCATTTCCGCGCTGCGCGAATGGATGGCGCGTATCGGCGCATCCGCGGGTGTCGCGGTTGCCTTCGTCGGCAAGCTCAAGACCGCCGCGCAGATGACCGCGATTCCCCTCCTGCTGTACGACGCACCCTTGCTGCATCTGAACGTCCGGCTGGTCGGCGAGATCCTGATCTATGTCGCGGCGGCGTTGACCTTGTGGTCGATGGGCTACTACCTGCATCGCGCGATGCCCCATCTGGCGAACGAAGGAAGCAAGGCGAAGCGTCCCGGTTGATGCTGGGCAGGGGCGTCGCCGCACGGTAGAATGCCCAGCCCTCGCGGGCCGGGATGGTGAAATCGGTAGACACAGCAGACTTAAAATCTGCAGCCCTTGGGCGTACGGGTTCGACCCCCGTTCCCGGCACCACGCGCCAACGGGCATGCGTTTGCCCCAGTCCGGAAAATCACGTGATCGTTCTCAACCTCAACTGCGACCATGAGCACCTGTTCGAGGGCTGGTTCGCCTCGTCGGCTGCTTACGACGAGCAACGCGAGCGGGGACTGGTGTCCTGTCCGGTGTGCGGGTCTACGACGATTTCGCGGCGTCCCAGCGCGCCTTACGTGAACACGGGAGCTTCGGCCCCGGCGCCGGCGAGAAAATCCGGCGCGCCTGTTCGCTCCGGAGCAGCACAAGCGGCTCCGGCGGCGCCGGACGCCGATGTGGTTGCGGCGGCCGTGGCGATGTTGCGCCGTCTCGGCCGGGAGTCGGAGGACGTGGGGGATCGCTTTGCCGACGAAGCGCGCCGCATCCATCATGGCGAGAGCGATGCGCGCAATATCCGCGGCCGTGCGACGCGTGACGACGTCAGCGAGTTGATCGACGAGGGCATTTCCGTGCTGCCCCTGCCCGCCGACGAGGATCTGCACTGAAGCTTGCATCGGCGCGGCGGTCGATTGTCAGCAGCGCGCCTGAATCAGCGGGATCCACATTTCGTCGGGCGACAGACCGCCGTGAACGCCGATCATCGCGTGTTCCTGTTCGCCCGCAACGTGGTCGCGAATGGTCCAGCCCGGTTCCATCAGCAGTACATGAGTCCCGACACGCTCCTGCAGGCGCCGATGGGGCTTGCCCGGGCCAAAGACACCGAGGCCGATCAGATCTTCCGACCGCGTCACGGCGGCCTTTCCCGTCAGGCATTCGCGTGCCATCCGCTCGAAATCCCGCTCTGCTCCGCGGCGCACGGCGCAGAAGGCAGTACGCCGTTCGCCGAACAGCGGGGCTGCCAGCAGCGTTTGCAGTCCGGGCAGGGCGTCGAGATCGATCACGCGTTCCGGCGGCGAGTCGATGAAGCCGTGATCGGCGGTGAGGACGATGTCGGTCCCGCTTCCGCGCAGTCGTTCGAGGAGCTGCCCGAAGGCGGCGTCGATGCGCTCGAAGTGAGTGTGCACCTCCTTCGAGTTGCAGCCATAAGCGTGACTGAGACCGTCGAAGGTCGGATAGTAGGCATGCACGAGGATCGGATGGCTTCCGCTTGCCCCGATCGTCGCGGCGATCGCATCGATCATTCCTTGCAGGCCCTTGTAGCCCACGGTGCTGGCTCCGCGGCTGTGACGGCGCGAGTAGGGCGAGGATGCCAGGTCGCGGGGCGAAATGAAGACCGCAGGGCGTTTGCAGCGCTGGAAGAGCGTGCGATAGGCAAAGAGCCGGGGCACGGCCAGCGGCCCCCTCAAGGGCGCGCCTCCGCGCTGGATGGCCGGCAGCGGTGCGATGACGCCGCCGAAGCGCCGATCGTGGATGAACCACCCCGTCAGGCCATGGCGGGCCGGCGGGAGGCCCGTCATCGTCGTCGTGACGGCGCTTGCGGTGGTGCTCGGGAACACGGAGGTGAGGCGGCCCGTCCGGTGGGCGAGCAGGGTTCCCTCGGCGCCGGTGCGCTGCAGGAACATGTCGCCGAGGCCGTCGATGAGGATGAAGACGAGCTTGCGCGGGGTGGCGTCGGGGGCTGGGGGGGCGGACGGCCCGGGTGCGTGCCAGGGGTGGCCGTCGAGATAAGCCCGCACATTGCGGATCAGCCCGAACAGGCCGCCGTTGCGATAGTCGGGAAGCACAGCATTGTGCGGCAGCTCAATGCCTGGCAGATCGGACGGGGCGGGCAGCCGGGAGCGGGACATGAAAATAGGCGACAGAAAGACAAAAAGGGAAGGTGCGCCGGCACCTTCCCTTTGTCAAATACTGGAGCGGGAAACGAGTCTCGAACTCGCGACCTCAACCTTGGCAAGGTTGCGCTCTACCAACTGAGCTATTCCCGCGTGTACTTCTGGAGGCGCGAGCCGGAGTCGAACCGACCTACACGGATTTGCAATCCGGTGCATAACCGCTTTGCTATCGCGCCGTTTGTCTGCCCTGACCCCGATACGCCTCTATCGGGTGGAAAGGCTTTACGGAGCCTTTCCGAGAATTTGGAGCGGGAAACGAGTCTCGAACTCGCGACCTCAACCTTGGCAAGGTTGCGCTCTACCAACTGAGCTATTCCCGCGAAAGACCGCCATTATAGGTCGTAATCTGGCGGTGTCAACTGCCTCTGCAATCCTGTTTTCAGTGATCGCGCTGGGGCTTCTTCTTTCCCGGTTTGAAGCCGGTGGCCGGCGTATCGCGACGGTCGGAGTGGAAGGGCTTGCCTCCGTGCGGGCGATCTCCGCCCGGCTTGCCGGCGGGCTTGTCCCACGGTTTCGCGAAGGGCTTGCGGGGTGCGTCCTCGCTGCGGGGAGCGGGCTTCGCGCCGAAACGCGGCCCCGGGCCGGGGCGGGGGCGTGCGGCGTCGCGCTGTGCCTCTTCGTGGTCCAGCGGGCGGATGTTCAGCTGGCGCTGTCGCACACGCACGCGACGCAGGATGTCCAGGACGTCGTGAGGCAGGTCGCCCGGCAGTTCGACCGTGCTGTAATCCTCGTACAGGTTGATCTGGCCGATGAAGCGGCTTTCGATGCCGGCTTCGTTCGCGATCGCGCCGACGATGTCCTTGGGGGTCGCCTGCTGGTTGCGGCCGACCTCGATGCGGTAGCGCTGCAGTCGTCCGTCGGCGAAATCGCGGCGGCGCTCGAGGATGGCGTCGCGGTTCTCGCGCGGGGGGCGCTCCGCGCGCGGGGCGGATTGAGCGGCGGCGATGTCCGGGCCGGCGCTCCGCGGCAATTGCAGGGGGCGTTCGCGCTGTGCGAGGAAGGCAAGGGCGGCGGCAATGTCGTGGATGTCGGCGTCGTGGCTGCCTTCCATGCCGGCGACGACCTCGCGAAAGAAGTCGAGGTCTTCGGATTCGAGCACGGTTGCCACCTGTTGGCGGAAGGCGGTCACGCGCTTGTCGGCGACGGCTTCGCGTGACGGCAGTTGCAGCGGCTCGATCGGCTGGCGCGTCGCCCGTTCGATCACCTTCAGCATGCGCATCTCGCGCGGCGCGACGAAGAGGATGGCGCTACCGGTACGGCCTGCGCGACCCGTGCGGCCGATGCGGTGAACATAGGCCTCGGTGTCGTAGGGGATGTCGTAGTTGATGACGTGGCTGATGCGGGGCACGTCAAGGCCGCGTGCGGCGACGTCGGTCGCGACGACGATATCGAGGCTGCCGCCCTTGAGTTGTTCGATGACGCGTTCGCGCAGCTGCTGGGTCATGTCGCCGTTCAGTGCGGCAGCTGCATAGCCGCGCGCCTCGAGCTTCTCGGCGAGCTCGACGGTAGCGGTCTTGGTGCGCACGAAGACGATCGCGGCGTCGAACTCTTCCTCGACCTCGAGGATGCGCGTGAGGGCGTCGAGCTTGTGCGCGACGGCGATCTGGCAGAAGCGCTGGCGGATCGTCGTCACGGTGGTCGTGGCGGTCTTGATCTTCACTTCGCGCGGCTCGCGCAGGTAGCGGTGGGCCACTCGCCGGATGGCGTCCGGCATCGTCGCGGAGAACAGCGCGGTCTGCCGTTCGGCCGGGACGTGCTCGAGGATCCATTCGACGTCGTCGATGAAGCCCATGCGCAGCATCTCGTCGGCCTCGTCGAGCACCAGCGTCTTGAGGCCGTCGAGGTTGAGGCTCGCGCGTTCGAGGTGGTCCATCACGCGTCCCGGGGTGCCCACGACGACATGCGCGCCGCGGCTCAGCTGGCGCAGCTGCACGACCATGCTCTGGCCGCCGTAGATCGGCAGCACGTGGAAGCCGGGCAGGTTCTTCGCATAGCGCTGGAAGGCTTCCGCGACCTGGATCGCGAGTTCGCGGGTCGGGGTGAGCACGAGGATTTGCGGCTTGCGGGCGGAGAGGTCGAGGCGGTCGAGCAGCGGCAGCGCGAAGGCCGCCGTCTTGCCGGTGCCGGTCTGGGCCTCGCCCAGCAGGTCGTGCCCCGCGAGGAGGAGCGGGATGCAGGCTGCCTGGATCGGGGAGGGCGTTTCATATCCGATGCCGGCGAGGGCTTCGAGGATCGGAGGGCTCAGCTCGAGCTGGGCAAAGGATTCGATGGCGGGATTCATGGGCGTCCGAGAGTGGGGGAGATGGGGGGACGTACCGGCTGTGCGTGCATCGTACCGAGTTCGCCCGGTGTGGCGTTGACAGCCCGCGAATGCGGACCGGATTGCCCGGTCCGCCTGGGCCCGCTCAGGCGCGCAGCGCTGCGGTGCAGTGGGCCTGGATGATGGGCAGGATCTGCCCGAAGATCTTGGGGCTGCCGGCGACGACATTGCCGGTTTCCATGTAGGTGCCTTCGCCGGCGAGGTCGCTCACCAGACCGCCCGCCTCCTGGATCAGCAGTGCGCCGGCGGCCATGTCCCAGGGTTGCAGGCCCATCTCCCAGAAGCCGTCGAGGCGCCCGCAGGCCACGTAGGCGAGATCGAGCGAGGCGGCGCCGGGGCGGCGGATACCGGCGGTCTTCTGCGTCAGGTCCTTGAACATTGCCAGGTAGGCGTCGACATGGTCGAACTCGCGGAACGGAAAGCCCGTGCCGATCAGCGATTCGTTCAGGCGGATGCGCTTGGAAACACGCATGCGCCGGTCATTGAGGAAGGCGCCGCGGCCCTTGCTGGCGGTGAACAATTCGTTGCGCGTCACGTCGTAGACGACGCCCTGTTCGAGCACGCCGTTTTTGGCCAGCGCGATCGAGATCGCGTACTGGGGAAAGCCGTGGATGAAGTTCGTCGTGCCGTCGATCGGGTCGATGATCCACTGGTATTCGCTGTCGGAGGACTCCGCGGAGGCGCCGGACTCCTCTGCTAGAATGCCGTGCTCCGGGTATGCTTCGCGCAGAACCTCGATGATGGCGGCCTCGGCGGCCTGATCGACCTCGGTGACGAAATCGTTCGGGGACTTGGCCTGGACCGAAACCTGGTCCAGCTGCAGTGAGGCGCGATTGATGATGGAGCCCGCGCGGCGGGCGGCTTTCACTGCGATGTTCAGGGTGGGGTTCATGCGCGTCGGTCTCGCTGGAGTCGGGGGCCCGGAGAGCGTCCCGCTCGAAAGAATTCCAATAAAACGAAGTATTTTAATATGAACGGAGCCATCGCGCTCGACCGCGTCCGCATCGTACTTTCCCGTACCAGCCATCCCGGCAACATCGGCGCCGCTGCGCGCGCGATGAAGACGATGGGGCTGGGTCGGCTCGTGCTGGTCCAGCCAGCGTCTTTCCCCGATCCGGTTGCGGAGGCGCGTGCTTCCGGTGCCGGCGACCTCCTCGCGACCGCACGGGTGGTCGGTTCGCTGGAGGAGGCGCTCGAGGGCACGATCCTGTCCGCCGCCGTCACGGCAAGGCGGCGCGAGCGCTCCGTGCCCGTGCGCAATGCGCGCGAGGCGGCTCCGGAGCTGGTGTCGTTTGCCGAAAAGGGCGAGGTCGCATTGGTGTTCGGCAACGAAACGAGCGGACTCACGAACGAGGAGGTCGGGCTCTGCTCGACGCCTGTGACGATTCCAGCGAATCCCGCATTTTCGTCGCTCAATCTCGGCGCCGCGGTGCAGTTGCTGTGTTACGAGCTGCGCATGGCGGCGCTGGATCCTGTCCCGCCCGCAGAGCCGCTCCCGGATTTGGCGGCGTTCGAGGATATCGAAGGTTTCCATCGTCATCTGGAACGGGCGATGACGGTCAGCGGTTTCTATAACCCGGCAAATCCGAAGCGCCTGTTGCAGCGCGTGCGTCGCCTGTTCGGCCGCATAAGGCTTGAGAAGGAGGAGGTGAATATCCTCCGCGGCATCATTAGTGCGCTTGAGCGCAAAGCTGAGTAAAATACTCGGAAATAAAATAACGAGACACCGGAGCAAACCACTCATGTTCAGACGTCTGCGCGAAGATCTGGCCAGCGTTCGCGAACGCGACCCCGCCGCCCGCTCGACCTGGGAAGTGCTGACCTGTTATCCCGGCGTGCATGCGCTGTTCCTGCACCGCTTCGCGCACGGCGCGTGGAAGCGCGGCTTCTATTGGGTAGGGCGGTTCGTCAGCCACGTCGGCCGTTTCCTCACCGGCATCGAGATCCATCCGGGGGCGACGATAGGCCGGCGTGTCTTCATCGACCACGGCATGGGCGTCGTCATTGGCGAGACGGCCGAGATCGGGGACGACTGCACGATCTATCAGGGTGTGACGCTCGGGGGGACTTCGCTGTATCGCGGGACGAAACGCCATCCGACGCTGGGCAATGGGGTCGTGATCGGCGCCGGTGCCAAAGTGCTCGGCGGTTTCACGGTCGGTGACGGCGCACGGGTCGGCTCCAACGCGGTGGTCGTCAAGCCGGTGCCGGTCGGGGCCACCGCGGTCGGCAACCCGGCCCGCGTCATCGAGCCGGACCGGGATAATGCGCGGGACCGTGCGCGCGAGCAGAAGGCCGAGCAGATGGGCTTCTCCGCCTATGGCGTGACGAAGCAGATGGACGACCCGCTGACCAAGGCCCTGCACGGGCTGCTCGATCACGCGGTCGAGACCGACCGTCGCATCCAGATGCTGGTGGAGCGTCTGGAGAAGGCCGGATTCAGCCTCGACATAGCGATCGAGAAGAGCGACGAATTCGACGCAGAGCGCCTATCGAAGATGGTTGATTGAGTGACATCCGATTAGTTGACTGATTTTGTCGGGCTCCGTATAGTTGAGCGAAACGTTCGGGTATTCCCCCGGGCGAGAATCTCCGCGACAGAAGGAGCTCCGACATGAGACTGACCACCAAAGGACGTTTTGCAGTCACCGCGATGATCGATCTGGCATCGCGCCAAGCCGAAGGGCCGGTGACGCTGGCCGGCATCGCCGACCGGCAGAAGATCTCCCTGTCGTATCTCGAGCAGTTGTTCGGCAAGCTGCGCCGCCACAAGCTGGTGACCAGCGTGCGTGGTCCCGGCGGAGGCTACCGGCTGGCGCGCGACATGGGACGCATCACCGTTGCCGACATCATCGTCGCGGTGGACGAGCCGCTCGATGCGACTCAGTGCGGCGGCAAGCAGAACTGTCAGGATGAACATCGCTGCCTGACCCACGACCTGTGGGCCAACCTCAACAAGCGCATGTACGAGTATCTCGACTCGGTGACGCTGAATGCGCTGGTCCATCGCGAGATCAAGCCCGATCCGGACATGAGCGTCCTCAAGGACGTGCGCCGGCGCGCGATGGTCGCGATGCGCGAGGCTGCGGCGGCCTGACGGAACGGTGCCAGCGTGTTCGCCCCCGTCTATCTCGACTGGAACTCCACTGCGCCGCTTGAGCCGGCGGTGCGTGAGGCGATGCTGCCGTGGCTCGGCAGCCGCTTCGGCAATGCGTCGAGCCGGCACGAATACGGGCGGCAGGCGCGTGCTGCGGTAGACGAGGCGCGTGCGAGGGTTGCTGCGGCAGTCGGCGCCCACGCGACCGAAGTGGTTTTCACTAGCGGCGGCACCGAGGCGAACAACCTGTTCGTGAAGGGTGCGGCGGGCCTGATGAAGCCGGGGCTGATCGCGATCAGCGCGATCGAGCATCCCTGCGTGCGCGAACCGGCGAAACAGCTGCGGCGCGCCGACTGGACAGTGCGTGAAATCGCCGTCGATCGTGCGGGGCTGGTCAAGCGCACCGACTGGCTGGCCGTGCTGGCGGCGAAACCGGTGCTCGTGTCGGTGATGCTCGCCAACAACGAGACGGGCGTGCTGCAGGACGTCGCGACGCTCGCCCGCGAGGCGAAGGAAGCCGGTGCCTGGTTTCATACCGACGCGGTGCAGGCGCTGGGCAAGATCGGTGTCGATTTCCGTGCGCTGGGCGTCAATGCGATGACGCTGTCGGCGCACAAGATTGGCGGTCCGCTGGGGGCGGGTGCCCTGATCGTGGACAAGCGGCTGGAGTTGGCGCCGCTGCTCGCCGGTGGCGGGCAGGAGCGCGGTCTGCGCTCCGGTACGGAGAATGTCGCCGCGATCGTCGGCTTCGGCGTCGCGTGCGAGTTGGCAGCGGCCCGTGTGTCCGGAGAAAATGCACGCTTGTGCGGCCTGCGGGATACGCTGGAAGCGGGGCTGGCAGCGCACGGCATGCGGATTTTCTCGGCCGGTGTGCCGCGCCTGCCGAATACCGTGTTCTTCGCCGCCGAAGGCGTGGATGGCGAGACCCTGGTGGCGCGGCTCGATCGCGCAGGGTTTGCGTGTGCGAGCGGGTCGGCGTGTTCGAGCGCGAATCCGGAACCGTCGCACACCCTGCTGGCGATGGGCGTCGAGCGCGAGACGGCGCGCGGTGCGGTGCGCGTCAGCCTGGGGCGCGATACGCAGGAAAAGCATGTAGTCGATTTTCTGGCCTGCCTCGAGCAGCAGATGAGCGAATTGAACAATCTGACCGCCGTGGCGGTTCAATGAGCGACGGAGGAGTACCGATGCTGAAGTTTCCGATTTACCTGGACTATTCCGCTACCACGCCGGTCGATCCGCGCGTCGCGCAGGCGATGATCCCGTGGCTCACCGAGCATTTCGGCAACCCGGCGAGCCGCTCGCACGCCTACGGCTGGGAAGCCGAGAAGGCGGTCGAGGATGCGCGCGAGCAGGTCGCGGCGCTGGTGAATGCCGATCCCAAGGAAATCGTGTGGACTTCAGGCGCGACCGAGTCGAACAACCTTGCGATCAAGGGGGCCGCGCAGTTCTACAAGGGCAAGGGCAAGCACATCATCACGGTCAAGACCGAGCACAAGGCCGTGCTCGACACCTTCCGCGAACTCGAGCGTCAGGGCTTCGAGGCAACCTATCTCGACGTGCAGGAGAACGGCCTGATCGATCTGGCCGCGTTCCGCGACGCGCTACGCCCGGACACGGTCCTCGTGTCGGTGATGTTCGTGAATAACGAGGTCGGCGTGATCCAGCCGATCGCCGAGATCGGCGAGATCTGCCGCGAAAAGGGCATCACTTTCCACGTCGATGCCGCGCAGGCGACGGGTAAGGTCGATATCGACCTGCAGAAGCTGAAGGTCGATCTGATGTCCTTCTCCGCGCACAAGACCTACGGCCCGAAGGGTATCGGCGCGCTGTACGTGCGCCGCAAGCCGCGTGCGCGCCTCGAGGCACAGATGCACGGCGGCGGTCATGAACGCGGCCTGCGTTCGGGCACCCTCGCGACGCACCAGATCGTCGGCATGGGTGAAGCCTTCCGCATCGCGCGCGAGGAGATGAAGGTCGAGAACGAACGCGTCCGCATGCTGCGCGACCGTCTGCTCAAGGGCCTGCAGGACATCGATGCGACCTATGTGAACGGCGATCTCGAGCAGCGCGTGCCGCACAACCTCAACATTTCCTTCGCCTATGTCGAAGGCGAATCGATGATCATGGCAGTCAAGGACATCGCGGTATCGAGCGGTTCGGCCTGTACGTCGGCGAGCCTGGAGCCGTCCTACGTGCTGCGCGCGCTCGGGCGCAACGACGAACTCGCCCATAGCTCGATCCGTTTCTCGATCGGCCGCTTCACGACCGAAGAGGAAATCGACTACACCATCGACCTCATGCACAAGAAGATCGGCAAGCTGCGCGAACTGTCGCCGCTGTGGGAAATGGTGCAGGAAGGCGTCGATCTGAATACCGTGCAGTGGGCAGCCCACTGAGCATCCCGAGACAGGAGAACGATAATGGCATACAGTGAAAAAGTCCTCGATCACTACGAGAATCCCCGCAACGTCGGCGCCTTCTCGAAGGAAGACGAAGGCGTTGGCACCGGCATGGTCGGCGCACCGGCCTGTGGCGACGTGATGAAGCTGCAGATCAAGGTGGGCAAGGACGGCGTCATCGAAGATGCCAAGTTCAAGACTTACGGCTGTGGTTCCGCGATCGCGTCGAGCTCGCTGGTGACCGAATGGGTCAAGGGCAAGACGGTCGAGCAGGCGCTCGAGATCAAGAACACGCAGATCGCCGAAGAGCTCGCGCTGCCGCCGGTCAAGATCCATTGTTCGATCCTCGCCGAGGACGCCATCAAGGCGGCCGTGGCAGACTATAAAAAGAAACACGAAGGCTGAAACCGGGAGGCGAAATCATGAGCGTCACTGTCAGCACGAGCGCAGCCAAGCACGTTTCGACTTTCATCGCCAAGCGCGGCAAGGGTCTCGGTATCCGTCTCGGTGTCCGCACCTCGGGCTGTTCGGGTATGGCCTACCGCCTCGAATTCGTCGACGAGACGCATGACGACGACGTGGTGTTCGAGAGCAACGGCGTGAAGGTTATCGTCGACCAGAAGAGCCTGGCCTACCTGGATGGCACCGAACTCGATTTCGTCCGCGAGGGCCTGAACGAAGGCTTCAAGTTCAACAACCCGAACGTCAAGGACTCGTGCGGCTGCGGCGAGAGCTTCAACGTCTGAAACCCGCGATCCGGATCCGATGAGCATCGACCTCCTGCAGGATTTCTTCGGGCTGTTCGGGCTGCCCCGCCGGTTTCGCATCGACGAGGCGGCGCTCGAGTTCGCCTATCATGATCTGCAGGGGCGCGTGCATCCCGACCGTTTCGCACATCTGCCCGACAGCGAGAAGCGCCTGTCGATGCAATGGGCGACGCAGGTGAATGAAGGCTTCCGCACGCTGCGCAAGCCGTTGTCGCGTGCCACCTACCTCCTCGAGCTGATGGGCGTCGACGCCGGGCTGCACACGAACACCGCGATGTCGCCGGCCTTCCTGATGGAACAGATGGAATGGCGCGAGGCGGTCGAGGAGGCGCGGGCCGCGGGTGAAGCGGAAGAACTCGCGCAACTTCACACGCGCCTGCGCCAGCACTCGCGCGAGGTGTTCGACGAGCTCGCCCGGCAGTGCGACGACGAGCATGATTATTCCGCTGCCGCGGAAACCCTGCGCCGGCTGATGTTCATGGAAAAATTACAACACGAGATCGACGACGCCCTCGAGGCGCTGGAGAGCTGATGGCACTTCTGCAAATCGCCGAACCCGGTCTGTCGACCGAGCCGCACAAGCACCGCCTGGCCGTGGGCATAGACCTCGGCACGACCAACTCGCTCGTTGCGACGGTGCGCAATGGCATCGCCGTGTGCCTCGTCGATGAGGAAGGGCGCGCGATGCTTCCGTCCATCGTCCGATACCATGCCGACGGCCGGGTCGAGGTCGGCCGCAGTGCGGCGGTGGCCCACGCGACCGATCCCAGGAACACGATCATCTCGGTGAAGCGCTTCATGGGGCGCGGCCTCAAGGACGTCGCCTACATCGAATCGATGCCTTATGACTTCGTCGATGCGGGCGGGATGCTGCGCCTGCGTACCGTGCAGGGCGTGAAGTCGCCCGTGGAGGTCTCGGCGGAGGTTCTCAAGGTGCTGGCGGCGCGCGCGCAGGCGAGCCTCGCCGGGGAACTCACGGGCGCGGTGATCACCGTGCCCGCCTATTTCGACGACGCGCAGCGCCAGGCGACGAAGGATGCGGCGAAGCTCGCCGGCATCAACGTCCTGCGGCTGCTCAATGAACCCACCGCAGCGGCGGTCGCATACGGCCTCGACAACGCGGCCGAAGGCGTCTACGCGGTTTACGACCTCGGCGGCGGCACCTTCGACCTGTCCATTCTCAAGCTTTCCCGCGGCATCTTCGAGGTGCTGGCGACCAATGGCGATGCGGCGCTCGGTGGCGACGACTTCGACCACCGGCTGTTCTGCTGGGCGCTGGACCAGAGCGAGATCGATCCGCCGTCGAGCGAAGACGCCCGCCGTCTGCTGCTGAAGGCGCGCGAGGCGAAGGAATTGCTGACCGCGTGCGAGGAGGCGTCGATCAAGGCGGCGCTGGGATCCGGCGAAAAGGTCGATCTCGTCGTCACGCGCGACCAGTTCGCCGACATGACGAAGCACCTCGTGCAGAAGACCGTCGCGCCGATGCGCAAGGTGCTGCGCGATGCGGGGCTCGCTCCCGAGGACATCAAGGGCGTCGTGATGGTCGGCGGCGCCACGCGCATGCCGCACGTACAGCGCGCGGTGGCCGAATTCTTCGGTCAGGAGCCGCTGACGAACCTCGATCCGGACAAGGTCGTCGCGCTCGGCGCGGCGATCCAGGCCAACGTGCTGGCGGGCAACCGCAAGGACGAGGAGGACTGGCTGCTGCTCGACGTGATCCCGCTGTCGCTCGGACTCGAGATGATGGGGGGGCTCACGGAGAAGGTCGTGCCGCGCAATTCGACCCTACCGATCGCGCGCGCGCAGGAGTTCACGACCTACAAGGACGGCCAGACGGCCATGGCCTTCCACGTCGTGCAGGGCGAGCGTGAGCTCGTCGCCGATTGCCGTTCGCTGGCGCGCTTCGAGCTGCGCGGCATCCCGCCGATGGCGGCCGGTGCGGCGCGCATTCGCGTGACCTTCCAGGTCGATGCCGATGGCCTGCTGTCGGTATCGGCCCGCGAGATGTCGTCGGGCGTCGAGGCCAGCGTGCTCGTGAAGCCGTCCTATGGCCTCACGGATGACGAGATCGCCGGCATGCTGCGCGACGGCGTCGAGCGCGCGTCGGAGGATATCGACGCGCGCGCGTTGCGCGAGCAGCAGGTCGAGGCCGACCGCGTGATCGAGGCGACTCTCGTCGCGCTGGAGCAGGATGGCGATCTGCTGAGCGCGGAGGAGCGCGCGGCGATCGACGCGGCCATCGGCGAAGCCCGTGAAACCGCAGCGGGTCATGACCCGCGTGCCATCAAGCGCAGCACGGAAGCTCTCTCCCGTGCGACCAACGAATTTGCCGCCCGCCGCATGGACAAGAGCATCCGTCAGGCGCTGGCGGGTCACAAGGTGGATGAGATTCAGGTATGACGCAGATCATCGTATTGCCGCACGTGGAACTCTGTCCGGACGGGACGGTTATCGAGGCGGAGCCGGGTACGTCGATCTGCGACGCGCTACTGCACAACGGCATCGAGATCGAGCACGCGTGCGAGCAGTCCTGTGCCTGCACGACCTGCCACGTGATCGTGCGCGAGGGCTTCGGGTCGCTCAACGAGGCCGAGGAAGAGGAAGAGGATCTCCTCGACAAGGCCTGGGGCTTGGAGTCGCAGTCGCGGCTTTCCTGCCAGGCGGTCGTCGCGGAAACGCCGCTGGTGGTCGAGATTCCCCGCTACACGATCAACATGGCCCGGGAGGGGAAGCACTGATGAAGTGGACCGAGGTTCAGGAGATCGCCATCCAGCTCGCGGACAAGTTTCCCGAGGCGGACCCGACGCGCGTCAATTTTGTCGACCTGATGAACTGGGTGATGGCCCTTCCCGAGTTCGAGGACGATCCGGCGCACTGCGGCGAGCGCGTGCTGGAGGCCATCCAGCAGGCGTGGATCGACGAAGTGGCCTGAACGGCCAGGGAATCGCCGGCCCGCGTCGCCGCTTCAGAAGCGGGTGGTGTCGTCCGGGGCTTCGTTCAGGCCGAGCCAGTAGCGGGCGATCAGCGCGGTCGCGCGCTCGAATTCCTGTGCGTCGACCGGTTTCCGGACGTAGCTGTTGGCGCCGAGCCGGTAGGCCTCGCGGATATCTTCAGCCGTGCAGGACTTGGCGAACATCACGACCGGTATCAGCGAGGTCCTGACCTCGGCCCGGATGCGGCGCAGCACCTCGAGGCCGTCGATCCGGGCAAGGTCGGGATCGAGCACGACAACGGCCGGCGGGCTCACCGGCTTCGGGTGATCGTTTTCGCCGGACAGGAATGCGAGGGCCTCGATGCCGTCGCGCGCGACGACGATACGGTTGGCGAAACCGCTCGCGCGCAGTGAGGCGAGCGCCCGGGCCTCGTGGTCCGGGTCTCCTTCCACCAGCAGTACGAAACTACCGCCAACCGTGCCGCCAGCCATGCCGCCGCCTCCGCATTCCGGACGAGTCGTGGCCAGGCGGCTCAAGCCGTCCGCGGGCTTCAGGCCTGGGCTTCGGGCAGTTCCTCGGCGCGCAGCAGGAAGACCATGTCGTCGCCGCCGCTGGAAGACAGCCAGACGAAGGGCAGGTCGGGGAAGGCCGCTTCCACGATATGACGATTATGCCCCACTTCGACGGCAAGCACGCCACCGGGATTGAGGTGCGTGCGCCCTTCCGCGAGGATGCGGCGCACTACGTCGAGACCGTCCTCTCCTGCCGCCAGTGCCATCCGCGGCTCGTGGAGGTATTCGGCCGGCAGCGTCTCCATCGAATCGGCGGTGACGTAGGGCGGGTTGCTGATGATGAGGTCGAAACGGCGTCCGGCGAGACCGTCGAACACATCGCTCTTCACAAGCTCGACCTGCTTCTCGAGGCCGTATTCGGCGACGTTGAGTTGGGCCACCTCTAGCGCATCGTCGGACAGGTCGGCGCCGACCACGTCGGCGTTCGGGAAGGCGTGTGCCATCAGGATCGCCAGGCAGCCGGAGCCGGTGCACAGGTCCAGCGCGCTGTCGACGCGGTCTGCATCCTCGATCCAGGGCGCGAAGCCGTTTTCGAGCATCTCCGCGAAGAAGGAGCGCGGCACGATCACGCGCTCGTCGACGTGGAAGCGGAAATCGCCCAGCCAGGCCTCGCCGGTGAGGTAGGCGGCCGGGACGCGCTCTTCGGCGCGGCGCTCGATGACTGCGAACAGGGCTTCGCGTTCGTCGGCGGTGATGCAGGCGTCGAGGAAGGGTTCCAGTCGATCAAGGGGTAGCGACAGGGTGTGCAGCAGCAGCCACACGGCCTCGTCGTAGGCGTCGGCGCAGCCGTGGCCGAAGAACAGGCCGGCGCGGTTGAAGCGGGTGACAGCGTAGCGCAGCCAGTCGCGCAGGGTCACGAGTTCGGCGAGCGGGCCGCTCTCGTGTTCGTGCACGTGCTCTTCGCCATTGTCACAGTGTTCGCAGTGTTCGCTCATGTCGGGTCTCGTCAGCGCGCGAGGAGGGCGCGCAGGGTGCGTTCGTAGATCAGGGAAAGCGGTTCGATCGCGTCGATGGCGACGCGTTCGTCGAGCTTGTGGATAGTGGCGTTGACGGGACCGAACTCGACGACTTCCTTGCAGATGTCGGCGATGAAGCGCCCGTCCGAGGTGCCGCCGGTGGTCGACAGCTCGGTCTCGACGCCCACCGTCTCGCGGATGGAGTTGCCGATCGCCTCGACGAGCTTGCCGCGGCCGGTCAGGAAGGGCTTGCCGGAGAGATGCCAGTCCAGCGTGTAGTCGAGGCCGTGGCGGTCGAGCACGGCGTGGGTGCGCTGCTTGAGTTCGTCGGCCGTGCTGACCGAGGCGAAGCGGAAGTTGAACAGCACTTCGCACTCGCCCGGAATCACGTTGTTCGCGCCGGTGCCGGCGTGGATGTTGGACACCTGCCAGGTCGTCGGCGGGAAGAATTCGTTGCCTTCGTCCCAGCGCGTTGCGGCGAGTTCGGCGAGCGCCGGCGCGAACTCGTGGATCGGGTTGCGCGCGAGTTGCGGGTAGGCGACGTGGCCTTGCACGCCCTTGACGCGCAGCGTGCCGGAGAGCGAGCCGCGGCGCCCGTTCTTGATCATGTCGCCGACCGTCTTCACCGAGGTCGGCTCGCCGACGATGCAGTAGTCGAGGGTTTCGCCGCGGGCTGCCAGTGCCTCGACGACCTTCACGGTGCCGTGGGTGGCGATTCCTTCCTCATCGGATGTCAGCAGCAGCGCGATCGAACCGTGGTGGTCGGGGTGAGCGGCGACGAAGCGTTCGATGGCGGTGACGAAGGCGGCCAGCGAGGTCTTCATGTCGGCGGCGCCGCGGCCGTAGAGGTGGGCGTCGCGCACGGTCGGCTCGAAGGGATGCGAGGTCCAGGATTCGAGCGGGCCGGTCGGGACGACGTCGGTGTGACCGGCGAGGCACAGCACCGGGCCGGTGTCGCCGCGGCGCGCCCACAGGTTCGACACGCCGCCGGTGTCGATGCGCTCGAAGCGGAAGCCGAGCGGGGCGAGGCGCGTGGCGATGAGGTCCAGGCAACCGCTGTCGTCGGGCGTTACCGAGGGGCGGGAAATGAGTTCGCAGGTGAGCGCGAACGTGGTGTTCGGGGAAGAGTTCATCATTGCCATCGGGCGGCAGGTGCCGCCCCGGATTCGGGGTTCGGGGTTGGGGGCGCCAGGGGCGCTCAGTGTGCCGGACCGTCGTCCAGGTGCAGCGCGAATTCGCTGAACGAGGCGCCGTCGGCATTCTTGTTTTGGGGTTCGAAGTCGACCGAAGGCGGAGCCTCGGCGCCATCCGACGCTGGCGCGGCGTTGATCTGCGCGTTGTTGATGAGCCACGCGAGGTTGGTCGGCGAGTCGGCGTTCGCAAGCGCCTCTTCGAAGCTGATGATGCCCTCGCGGTAGAGCCGGTGCAGGTCCTGCTCGAAGGTCTGCGACCCAGGCGCGAGGCTCTGTTGCATTGCCTCCTTGACCTCGTTCAGTTCTCCGCGCTCGACAAGCTCCGACACGTGGCGGGTGTTCATCAGGATCTCGACCGCCGGGATGCGCATGCCGTCGGGCTTGCGCACGAGGCGCTGGGAGATGATGCATTTGAGCGCGACCGCCAGGTCGAGGTACAGCAGCGAGCGGTTTTCCAGCGGGAAGAAGTTAACGATGCGGTTGAGCGCGTGGTAGGCGTTGTTGGCGTGCAGCGTCGCGAGGCACAGGTGGCCGGTCTGCGAGTAGGACAGGGCGGCCTGCATGGTCTCGCGGTCGCGGATTTCGCCGATCAGGATGCAGTCCGGCGCCTGGCGCATCGCGTTGCGCAGGGCATCGTGCCAGCTCAGGGTGTCGATGCCGACCTCGCGCTGGTTCACGACCGACTTGCGGTGCTTGAACAGGTATTCGATCGGGTCTTCGACGGTGAGAATGTGGCCGGAGCGGTTGCGGTTGCGGTGGTCGATCATCGACGCGAGCGTCGTCGATTTACCGGAGCCGGTCGCGCCGACAACGAGGATCAGGCCGCGTTTCTCGGTGACGACTTCGGACAGCACGGGCGGCAGGCCCAGGGATTCCAGCGAGGGGATCTCGCCCTGGATGTAGCGCACCACGATGCCGATGCTGTGGCGCTGCCAGAAGACGTTGACCCGGAAGTTGCCGAAGTCGCGCCGTCCGAAGGACAGGTTGAGTTCCTTGTCGCGCTCGAAGGTCTCGATCTGCTCCGGGCTCATCATCTCGTAGATCATCCGCTTGATCATGGAGGGGTCCATGACCTGCTGGTTGATCGGCATCGTGATGCCCTGGATCTTGATGTGGATCGGCGCGCCGGCCGAGATGAAGATGTCCGAAGCGAGCTTTTCCGCCATCAGTTGGAACAGCTTGTCGAAAATCATCCGGGGATTCTCCTGGGCGTGGTTGGGCGGACTTCGGGGTCGGGGCAGCCTTGTTCGGCCGCCCCGGGGAGGGTGATCAGGCGCCGCGCAGCAGTTCGTTGATGCCGGTCTTGGCGCGGGTCTGGGCGTCGACGCGCTTGACGATCACGGCGCAGTACAGGCTGTACTTGCCGTCGGCCGAGGGCAGGCTGCCCGGCACGACGACGGCGCCGGACGGGACGCGGCCGTAGGTGACCTCTCCGGTCTGGCGGTCGTAGATCTTGGTGCTCTGGCCGATGTAGACACCCATCGACAGCACGGCGTTTTCCTCGATGATCACGCCTTCGACCACTTCCGAGCGGGCGCCGACGAAGACGTTGTCCTCGATGATGACGGGGCCGGCCTGCACGGGCTCGAGCACGCCGCCGATGCCGACGCCGCCCGACAGGTGCACGTTCTTGCCGATCTGGGCGCAGGAGCCGACGGTCGCCCAGGTGTCGACCATCGAGCCTTCATCGACGTAGGCGCCGATGTTCACGTAGGACGGCATCAGCACCACGTTCTTGCCGATGTAGCTGCCCTTGCGCGCGACGGCGGGCGGCACGACGCGGAAGCCGCCTTCGCGGAACTGTTCCGGCGTGTAGTCGCCGAACTTGGTCGGGACCTTGTCGAAGAAGTTGAGCGCGCCGGCCGACTGCAGCTCGTTGTCGCGCAGGCGGAAGGAGATCAGCACGGCCTTCTTGATCCACTGGTTGACGGTCCAGTTGCCGTCGATCTTCTCGGCGACGCGCAGCTTGCCGCTGTCCAGTCCGTCGATGACGGCGGCAACGGCGTCGCGCACGATCGCGGGAGCCGAGGAGGGCGAGAGGCTGGCGCGGTTCTCGAAGGCGTCGTCGATGATCTTTTGCACGTCTTGCATGGGGGTTTCCGTTTTATTTCAAAGAGTTTGGCAGAAAGTGGCGATGCGCTCGGCCGCCTCGACGCATTCGGCCGTTTCGGCCACGAGGGCGATGCGCACGAACCCGGCGCCCGGATTGACGCCGTTCGATTCCCGGGCGAGGAAGCTGCCCGGCAGAACCGTCACATTATATGCAGCCTGCAGGCGGCGGGCGAACTCGGTGTCGGGGATGGGGGTCTGCGCCCACAGGTAGAAGCCGGCGTCAGGTTTTTGCACCTTCAGGTGTTTGGCGATGATGGGCATCGCGCGGTCGAACTTCTCGCGGTACAGGCGGCGGTTCTCGACGACGTGTGCTTCGTCGTTCCACGCGGCCACCGAGGCGGCCTGGATGGGCAGGCTCATCGCGCAGCCGTGGTAGGTGCGGTAGCGCAGGAAGCCCTTCAGCACCTTCGCGTCGCCCGCGACGAAGCCCGAGCGCATGCCCGGCACGTTCGAGCGTTTCGAGAGGCTTGAGAACATCACCAGGTTGCGGAAATCCGTGCGCCCGAGCGCGTGGGCGGCCTGCAGCGCGCCGACCGGGGGCGCGTCGTCGTCGAAGTAGATCTCCGAATAGCATTCGTCGGCCGCGATCACGAAGCCATAGCGGTCCGATAGCTCGAACAGGCGTGCCCATTCCGCCTGCGACAGCATGCGGCCGGTCGGATTGCCCGGCGAGCACACGAACACGAGCTGGACGTCGCGCCACACCGATTCGGGAATGCCGTCGAAATCCGAGCCGAAACCGTTCTCCGGCAGGTTGTTGAGGAACACCGGCTCGGCTCCGGCGAGCAGGGCCGCGCCTTCGTAGATCTGGTAGAAGGGGTTCGGGCTCAGCACCTTGACGCCGGGGCGGCTGCCGTCGATGACCGCTTGGGCGAAGGCGAACAGCGCCTCGCGCGAGCCGTTGACCGGCAGCACCTGGGTCGCCGGATCGACCTTGGGCAGGTCGAAGCGGCGCTCCAGCCAGCCGGCGATGGCGACGCGCAAGGGGTCGCCGCCTATCGTTGCGGGGTAGTTCGCGAGCCCCTGCAGGTTGTCGGTGAGCGCCTGCATGATGAAGGGGGGCGTGGGATGTTGCGGTTCGCCGATGGACAGGCGGATCAGCTTCAGGTCGGCCGGGGGAACGACGCCGTCGAGCAGCGCGCGCAGTTTTTCGAAGGGATAGGGCTGGAGGCGGTCGAGGTTCGGATTCACGGCGGACTGTTTCGGCTTGTTTCTATGGACATGCGCCGGTGCCTGAAGGCAAGGGCATCGAGCGCGCGATGTTATCATGACGCGCTTTCGCCGGCCCCGGTCGGCCCGCTCCCGCCACAACTCCAGTTCCGATTCGATCCGGCTCCGTCCCGAAGTGCGTCTCTCCAAGCTCAAACTCGCCGGTTTCAAGACCTTTGTCGATCCGACCACCGTGCTCACCCCCGGCAATCTCGTCGGCGTGGTGGGCCCGAACGGCTGCGGCAAGTCGAACATCATCGATGCCGTGCGCTGGGTGCTGGGCGAGACGCGCGCGAGCGCGCTGCGCGGCGAGTCGATGCAGGACGTCATCTTCAACGGCTCGACGACGCGCAAGCCGGTGTCGCGCGCCAGCGTCGAGCTGGTGTTCGACAACGCCGAGGGCCGCGCGGCGGGGCAGTGGTCGCGCTATGCGGAGATCTCGGTGAAGCGCGTGCTCGACCGCAGCGGCGAGTCGACTTATTTCCTCAATAACGTCCAGGTCCGGCGGAAGGACGTCATCGACCTCTTCCTCGGCACCGGCCTCGGTCCGCGCGCCTACGCGATCATCGAGCAGGGCATGATCTCGCGCATCATCGAGGCACGTCCCGAGGAAGTGCGCGGCTTTCTCGAGGAGGCTGCGGGCGTCACGAAGTATCGCGAACGCCGGCGCGAGACTGAAGGCCGGCTCTCGGATGCACGCGACAACCTCGCCCGCCTCGAAGACATCCGCATGGAGCTGGGCGAGCGCATCGGCCACCTCGAAGTGCAGGCGGAGATTGCCGCGCGCTACCGCGACCTGAACGCCGCGCACACGCAGCGCCAGCAGCTGCTATGGCTGCTCAAGCGCAAGGAGGCGCGGGACGAGCAGGCGCGGCTCGAGGGCGAGCTCAACCAGCTGTCGTCCAAGATGGAGGCCGACAGCGCGCGCCTGCAGGAGCTGGAAAACGCGGTCGAGGAGGCGCGCGCGGGGCACTTCGAAGCGTCGGAGACCACGCATGCAGCGCAGTCGGATCTCTTTGCGGTGTCGGCGGAGGTCACGCGGCTGGAAGCGGAACTGCGGCATCTGGACGATGCGCGCAAGCGCCTCGAAGCGCGGCTCGCGCAGCTCGCGACCGACGAGGCGCACTGGCAGGAGCGCCAGGCTACGCTGGCAACGGAGCGTGAGCGCTGGACGGGGCTCCTCGACAACGCGGCGATGCGCGCCGAGCAGGCCGAGGCGCGCCATGCGGAGATCGCCGAGCGCCTGCCCGAGGCGGAGGCGGCGCGGCAGGCTGCCGATACCACCGTCGCGGCGGCACGCCGCGAGCTCGCGCAAACCGAGCAGCAACTGCGCGTCGAGGAGACCAAGCGCGCCAGCGCCGTGCGCGCGATCGATGCGCTGGACCAGCGTCGCGGGCGCCTGGCGGGTGAGTCGGGCGGCATCGAAGGGCCGGACGAGGCGGTCGTCGCGCAGCAGGAGGCGCGACTCGAAGCCCTGCGCGAGGCGCAGGAGCGCCAGCAGGAAGAACTCGGTGCCGTCCAGATGCGGCTGCCGGAGGCGCAGGCCGCGCTGAAGGCCGCGCTGGAGAACGAACGGCAGGTGCAGCGGCGCCTCACCGAATTGCGGGCGCGACGCGACGCGCTGGTGCAGCTGCAGGCCAAGGTGCAGTCGCAGGGGCAGCTCGGCGACTGGCTGAAGCGCCACAAGCTGGCCGAGCTGCCGCCGCTGTGGCGCGGCCTGCGGGTCGAGCCGGGCTGGGAGATGGCGGTCGAGGCCGTGCTGCGCGAGCGGCTGGCGGCGCTGACCGGCGACGTGAGCGAGGCCGCGCGCGCGATGTTCGACGACGCACCGCCGGGATCCTTCGCCCTGGCTTTCGGCGACGGGGTGGAGGCGGCCGCGGAGCCCGTGCCGCTGCCCGGAACCTTCGCGCTGATGGACAAGATCTCCTTCGTCGACGAGGGGCTGCGGCCGGTCGTCGCCGACTGGCTGCGCGGCTGCCTTGCCACCGACGCGCTTGAGTCCTGGCTCGGGCGGCGCGGGGAGCTTGCCGCGTACCAGTGCCTCGTGGGGCCGCGTGGCCAGATCCTCACGCGGCACGCGCTGGTCCATTACGCACCCGACAGCCGCACGCACGGGGTGATGGAGCGCCAGCGCGAGATCGACGGCCTCGCAGAGCAGCAAGGCGGGCTCGAAATGGAGGCCCACATCGCCCACGATGCGCTGATTGCAGCCGAGGGCGTGGCGGCCGGGCTGCAGGAGCGCGGCAACGTGCTGCGGCGGGAGCTGCAGGCGGCGCAGCAGCAGGTGCATGCCGAACAGGTCGAGCTGCTGAAGCTCACGCAGGCGCGGCAGCGCGCCGAGGAGCGCCGTGCGCAGCTCGCGCGCGACCTAGAGGACATCGTCCACCTCGAATCGACCGAGCGCGAACACCTCGCCCGAGCGGAGATGGAGCAGGCGCGCGCGGCGGAACTCGCCGAGCTGCAGCGCGAGCGTCTCGACGGCGCGCTGGAGGTGCTGGCGGAGCGTGACAACGTGCTGCGCGAAACGCGCTCGCTCGAGCAGGCGCTCGCGCGCGATCTGCAGGAGGCACGCTTCTCGGAGCGCGAATGCGCGGGCAAGATCGAAGACGTCGAGCGCAACCTGCAGCTGGCCGGCGAGCAGCTCGGACGGATCGCGGTGGAGGTCGAGGCGCGCCGGGCCGAGCTCGACGCGACCGACAGCGGCCGCAGCCGTGATGCGCTGCAGGAGGCGCTCGAACTGCGGGCGAGCCGCGAGGCGGCGCTTGCGGCACGGCGCGATGCGCTGGAAACGGCGGCGATGCGGCTGAAGCAGACCGAGGAGCTGCGCCTGCGCACCGAGCAGGAGGCGGCGCCTGCGCGCGGACGGGTTGCCGAATTGCGGCTCGCCGTGCAGGCGGCGGAACTCGCGGCGGGGCAGTTCGATGAGCGGCTGGCCGAGGCGCAGGCCGACGAGGCCGCGCTGCTGCCCCTGCTCGTGCCCGACCTGCGCGAAGGTTCGCTGGTACGGGAAGTCGGCCGGCTGGCGCGCGAAATCGCGGAGCTGGGCCAGGTCAACCTCGCGGCGCTGGACGAATTGCGCAGCGCCCAGGAACGCAAAGGCTATCTGGATGCTCAATTCGACGACCTGATGCAGGCGATCGAGACGCTGGAGGATGCCATCCGGCGCATCGACCGCGAGACGCGGGAGCAGTTGCAGGACACCTACAATACGGTCACGCAGCATTTCGGCACGCTCTTCCCGCAGCTCTTCGGCGGCGGGCAGGCGCGGCTGGTGCTTACGGGCGACGAGATCCTCGATGCGGGGATCCAGATCGTCGCCCAGCCGCCGGGGAAGAAGAACACCTCCATCCACCTGCTGTCCGGCGGAGAGAAGGCGCTGACGGCGATTGCGCTGGTGTTCTCGATGTTCCAGCTGAATCCTGCACCGTTCTGCATGCTTGACGAGGTGGATGCGCCGCTGGACGATACGAATACCGAGCGTTATTGCCAGATGGTGAAGCGCATGTCATCGCAGACGCAGTTCGTCTTCATCAGCCACAGCAAGATCACGATGGAGATCGCGCAGCAATTGGTGGGCGTGACGATGCAGGAGCAGGGCGTCTCGCGCGTGGTGGAAGTGGATATGGAAGAGGCGCTGCGCCTGGCGGAGCCGGCAGCGGCCTGAACATGAGCGCCGCTGCGCCCTCGAACGGGGATGCGGTGGCAAGGTGGATTGCGAAGCCCAGGGAATTGCGAGGCCCGCTGCGCAACGCGGCGGGACCGACAACGGGAAGGAAGATGGATAACGAATTGCAGATCGGGTTGGCGACGCTGGGGGTGGCTTCGGTCGTCGGGATCGTCGCCTACAACAAGTGGCAGGAACGCAAGCATCGCCGCGAGGCCGAGCAGGCTTTCAGATCGGATCACCGCGACGTGTTGCTGGAGCCCGCGGAGGGGGTTGCGGACGAGGTCTCCGGCGAGCGCGTGGAGCCCTCGATGGGCGAGGCCGCCGAACACCGGCGCCCGACGACGGCGGCACACGACCCGGGCGTGCGCAAGGTGACGCCGGGGGTGCCGGATTACGTCGATCAGCGCATCGACTGCGTGATCCGCATCGAGGCGATCGAGCCGCTGGAGGCGCCGCGCCTGTGGGCTGCGCAGAGCGAGCAGCTGGCGGGGATTTCCAAGCCGGTGCGCTGGTTCGCCTTCGACGATGCCGTCAACCTGTGGCGTCCCCTCGATGCGCACAGCGCGGGCGCCTTCCACTGGTTCTGTGCGGCGATGCAGACGGTTGACCGACGCGGTCCGATCAGCGAGAACGATTTCCTGCACTTCTCGGGCGGCATGCAGCGCGTGGCCGAACAGTTCCTCGCGGTGCCGGCGGACCTGCCGGCCCGCGGCGAATCGCTGCGCCATGCGGCCGAGCTGGACAAGTTCTGCGCCAACGTCGACGTGCAGATCGGCATCAACGTCGTCAGCAACGGCCAGCCCTTCGTCGGCACCAAGATCCGTGCGCTGGCCGAGTCGCACGGCATGACGCTGGGCCCGGACGGCTCCTTCCACGCACGCGACGAGGACGGCAACACGCTCTACACGCTGGGCAACATGGAGCCGGCGCTGTTCGCCGCCGAAGAGATGCGCGACCTGAGCACCAGCGGCCTGACGCTGGTGATCGACGTGCCGCGCGTGCCCAACGGCGTGTTCGCCTTCGAGCGCATGATGCGCCAGGCCATGCAGATGGCCGATGCGCTGCAGGGCGCGGTCGTTGACGACAATCGCGCGCCCTTCGGCGCCGAGGCAGCGGCGATGATCCGCAGCCAGATCCAGCACTTCCAGGCACAGATGGCGAGCGGCGACGTGCCGGCGGGCGGCCCGCTGGCGCAGCGCCTATTCTCCGCCTGATGATCGCTTCGGCCCAGACATTCGAGCGCGCCGCGCAATTGCGGCGCGAGCTCGAAGCCCACAATCACGCCTACTACGTCCTCGATGCGCCGACGATCCCGGACGCGGAATACGACCGCCTGTTCCGCGAGCTGGAGGCACTGGAGCAGGCGTTTCCGGAGCTGGCCACGCCCGATTCGCCGACACAGCGGGTCGGGGGGGCGCCGATGCCCGAACTCGCGCCGGTGCGGCATGCGGTGCCGATGCTGTCCATCCGCACCGAGACCGATACCACGAACGGCGGTGTCGTCGCCTTCGACACGCGCGTGCGCAACGCGCTGGGACTCGGTCCCGCCGACGCGCCGGTCGAATACCTCGGCGAGCTGAAGTTCGACGGGCTGGCGATCAACCTGCGCTACGAGCAGGGCGTGCTGGTGCGTGCGGCAACCCGCGGCGACGGCGAGACCGGCGAGGACGTGACGCACAACGTGCGCACGATCCGCCAGATTCCGCTGCGCCTGTCGGGCAGGCCGCCGGCGCTGCTGGAAGTGCGCGGCGAGATCTACATGCGCCGCGACGATTTCCAGCGTCTGAATGCGCGTCAGGAACAGGCCGGCGAAAAACTGTTCATCAATCCGCGCAATACTGCGGCCGGCGCGGTGCGACAGCTCGATCCGCGCATCGCGGCGAAACGCCCGCTGTCCTTCTTCGCCTACGGACTGGGCGAGATCGGCGACTGGGTGCTGCCGCCGACGCAGGCGGAGCTGCTCGACGCGTTTGCGGCTTTCGGCCTGCCGGTGTGCGAGCACCGCGTCGTCGCGGCCGGTGTCGAGGGGCTGTGCGAATTCCACGACCGCATCGCAGCGCTGCGCGACAGGCTGCCGTACGACATCGACGGCGTCGTGTACAAGGTCAACCGCTTCGACCTGCAGCGTGAGCTCGGCTTCGTCACGCGCGAGCCGCGCTGGGCGGTCGCGCACAAGTACCCGGCGCAGGAGGAGATCACCGAGCTCCTCGACATCGAGGTGCAGGTCGGCCGCACCGGCGCGCTGACGCCGGTCGCGCGCCTCAAGCCGGTGTTCGTCGGCGGCGTCACGGTGACCAACGCGACCCTGCATAACGAAGAGGAAATCCTGCGCAAGGGCGTGCTGATCGGCGATCAGGTCATCGTGCGGCGGGCCGGCGACGTTATACCGGAGGTCGTCGGTCCGGTCGTCGAACGGCGCAATGGCAGCGAGCGGGTCTTCGTGATGCCGACGCGCTGCCCGGTGTGCGCGTCGCACGTCGAGAAGGCCGAGGACGAAGTGGTGGCACGCTGCACGGGCGGGCTGTTCTGTCCCGCGCAGCGCAAGCAGGCCCTGCTGCATTTCGCCGGGCGGCGCGCGATGGACATCGAGGGGCTGGGCGACAAGCTGGTCGACCAGCTCGTCGAGGCCGGCATCGTGAAGACGCCGGCCGACTTGTACAAGCTGGGCGTGCTGGCACTGGCGAACCTGCAGCGCATGGCCGAGAAGTCGGCGGCCAACCTGCTTGCGGCGATCGAGAAGAGCCGGCACACGACCTTGGCGCGCTTCATCTTCGCGCTAGGCATCCGCAATGTCGGCGAGGCCACGGCAAAGGATCTGGCGCGGCATTTCGGTTCGCTGGACGCGCTGATGGATGCGGTGCCCGAGCGCCTGGTCGAAGTGCCGGATGTCGGGCCAGTGGTCGCGCAGAGCATTGCCGGCTTCTTCGCTGAGGCGCACAACCGCGAGGTGATCGAGCAGTTGCGCGCGGCGGGGGTGACGTGGGAAGAGGGCGAACCCGCGGCTCCGGTCTCGGGCAGCGCGAGCGGCAAGGTCTTCGTGCTGACCGGTACCTTGCCAACGATGAGTCGCGACGAGGCGAAGGCCCTGATCGAGGCGCACGGCGGCAAGGTCAGCGGGTCGGTGTCGAAGAAGACGGATTACGTGGTTGCGGGCGAGGAAGCCGGTTCCAAGCTCGCGAAGGCGGAAGAACTGGGCGTCGCGATCCTCGACGAGGATGGACTGCGACGCCTGCTCGAACAAGGTTGAAGATATGGCACGGACCATACGCCGCGCTGAACCAAAAGACGAAACAAGGGAGAGTCATCCAATGAAAAAGGTCACCAAGGCGGTATTCCCGGTAGCCGGGATGGGCACACGCTTCCTGCCGGCCACGAAGGCCAGCCCGAAGGAAATGCTGCCGATCGTCGACAAGCCGTTGATCCAGTATGCGGTCGAGGAAGCGGTCGCGGCGGGCATCACCGACATGATCTTCATCACCGGCCGCACGAAGCGCTCCATCGAGGACCACTTCGACAAGGCCTACGAGCTGGAAACCGAGCTCGAGGCGCGCGGCAAGAAGGAGCTGCTGGAGATCGTCAAGAAGACCGTGCCGAAGGGCGTGAACTGCGTGTATATCCGCCAGTCGGAGGCGCTGGGTCTCGGCCATGCGGTGCTGTGCGCGGCGCCCGTGGTGGGCGACGAGGCGTTTGCGGTGATCCTCGCGGACGACCTGCTGGACAACCACGGGGCCGAGCCGATCATGCAGCAGATGGTGGGCGTGTATAACTACCACCGCTGCTCGGTGCTGGGCACGATGAACGTGCCACGCGAGGATACCCGCCAGTACGGTATCGTCAGTACGGATAGCCAGCAGGGCAACGTGCAGCGCGTGACCGGCATCATCGAGAAGCCGAAGCCCGAGGATGCGCCGACGACCCAGGCGGTGGTCGGCCGCTACATCCTGACGCCGCACATCTTCGATCACCTGCGCTCGATCAAGCCGGGCGCGGGCGGCGAGCTGCAGCTCACCGATGCGATCGCCTCGCTGCTGAAGGAAGAGGCGGTGCTGTCCTACCAATTCGATGGCGTGCGCTACGACTGCGGCTCGAAGCTCGGCTACCTGAAGGCGACGGTCGAACTGGGCCTGCGCCATCCCGAGATCGGCGCGGATTTCGCGGCCTATCTGGCCGGGCGCAAGTAAGCGCGAAAGACGGAGCGAGGGAGGCCAGGCTTCCCGGCTCCCGGAAACAAAAAAGGCGCTGCATCGCAGCGCCTTTTTTTCACGTCTCCAACAAACCGGAGACGGTGTTCTTACATCGACTCGGCCTTCGCGGCGCGCTTGCGCTCGTTTTCGGTCAGGTAGCGCTTGCGCAGGCGGATCGACTTCGGCGTGATTTCGACCAGTTCGTCGTCGGCGATGAACTCGATCGCGGATTCCAGCGTCAGCTGGATCGCCGGGACGAGGCGCACCGCTTCGTCAGTGCCCGAGGCACGCACGTTGGTGAGCTGCTTGCCCTTGATCGGGTTCACGACGAGGTCGTTGTCGCGCGAGTGGATGCCGATGATCATGCCTTCGTACACCGGATCGTTGTGCGTGACGAACATGCGACCGCGGTCCTGCAGCTTCCACAGCGCGTAGGCGACGGCCTGGCCGTCGTCCTGCGAGATGAGGACGCCGTTGCGGCGTTCGCCCATCGCGCCCGCCATCGGACCGTAGTCGTCGAACACGTGGCTGGCGAGGCCGGTGCCGCGCGTCAGTGTCAGGAATTCGCCCTGGAAGCCGATCAGGCCGCGGGCGGGGATGCGGTATTCGAGACGGGTGCGGCCCTTGCTGTCGGACTGCATGTCCTGCAGTTCGCCGCGGCGGCGGCCGAGCTCTTCCATGACGCCGCCCTGGTGCTCTTCCTCGACGTCGACGGTGAGCATTTCGTACGGCTCGCACTTCACGCCGTCGATGTCGCGGAACACCACGCGCGGACGGCCGACTGCGAGTTCGAAGCCTTCGCGGCGCATGTTCTCGAGCAGGATGGTGAGGTGCAGCTCACCGCGGCCGGAGACCAGGAACACGTCGGAGTCGTTGGTGTATTCGACGCGCAGCGCGACGTTCTTGAGCAGTTCCTTTTCGAGACGCTCGCGGATCTGGCGGCTGGTGACGAACTTGCCTTCGCGGCCGGCGAGCGGTGACGAGTTGACCATGAAGTTCATGGTCAGGGTCGGCTCGTCGACGGCGATCGGCTTGAGACCCTCGAGCTTGTCCGGGTGGCAGATCGTGACGCCGATGTTGACCTGGTCGATGCCCGAGATGAGCACGATATCGCCTGCCTCGGCGTAGTCGGCCTGGCTGCGCTCGAGGCCCTTGAAGGTGAGGATCTGACCGATCTTTGCCTTGCCGCGGTTTTCCTCGCCGTACATCACGACGACTTCCTGGTTCGGACGGACGCTGCCGCGCTTGATGCGGCCGATGCCGAGCTGGCCGATGTAGGTCGAGTAGTCGAGCGAGCAGACCTGCAGTTGCAGCGGGCCGTTGGCGTCGACTTCAGGCTGCGGCACGTGTTCGAGGATCGCTTCGTACAGCGGCTTCATGTCGGTGCCCGGCTGGCTGGCGTCGAGCATCGCGTAGCCGTTCAGCGCGGAGGCGTAGACGACTGGGAAATCGAGCTGCTCTTCGGTGGCGCCGAGCTTGTCGAACAGATCGAAGGTGTGGTTGATGACCCAGTCCGGACGGCTGCCCGGACGGTCGATCTTGTTGATCACGACGATGGGCTTGAGGCCCAGGGCGAGTGCCTTGCGGGTGACGAAGCGGGTCTGGGGCATCGGGCCTTCGACCGCATCGACCAGCAGCAGCACGCCGTCGACCATCGACAACACGCGTTCGACTTCGCCGCCGAAGTCGGCGTGTCCCGGGGTGTCGATGATATTGATGTGGGTATCGCCGTACTGGACTGCACAGTTCTTGGCGAGGATGGTGATGCCGCGCTCCTTCTCCAGGTCGTTGGAGTCCATCACGCGTTCGGAGACCTGCTGGTTCTCGCGGAAGGTGCCGGATTGGCGCAGGAGCTGGTCGACGAGCGTGGTCTTGCCGTGGTCGACGTGGGCGATGATGGCGATGTTGCGGATGGAGCGGGACATTTGGGGCCGGAAGTCTTTGAAAAGTTTTTAATTTTAGCACGCGGTGCGGCGTCGCAGCATGTGACGTCGGTGGCGGGAGCGTCGCGGTGGTTCCGGAACGGGCTTCCGCGGGGGCTGTCGGAGGCGGACGCAGGAGGATTGCCTGCGCCTCCGGCCGAGGTCGGCGAGGGCCGCATGCTAGAATCTGCGCCGTTTTCCAAGGAGACAGGCTTCATGCTCGCGATCATCGGCGGGACCGGACTCACCCAGCTTTCGACCCTCGAAATTACCCGGCGCGAAGTTGCGCGCACGCCCTATGGTGAACCGTCCGGTGCGCTCACGTTCGGCAAGCTGGCGGAAAAGCCGGTCGTGTTCCTCGCGCGCCACGGCTACGGCCACACGATTCCTCCGCACCAGGTGAACTACCGGGCCAATATCTGGGCGCTGAAGCATGCGAAGGTGTCGGCGATCGTGTCGGTCGCGTCGGTGGGCGGCATCCGTCCGGAATTCGGGCCGGGGGCGATGGTGATTCCGAACCAGATCATCGACTACACGTGGGGCCGCAAGAGCACCTTTTTCGAAGGCGGCGAGTCGGCGGTGCATCACATCGATTTCACCCATCCCTACGACGAGCCGCTGCGCCAGCGCATCCTCGCGGCTGCGGCAGCAGTAGGCGAGGCGATGTACGACGGCGGCGTGTATGCGGCGACGCAGGGGCCGCGTCTCGAGACGGCGGCCGAGATCAACCGCCTGGAGCGTGACGGCGCCGATCTGGTCGGGATGACGGGAATGCCCGAGGCGGCCCTGGCGCGAGAGCTGGACCTGCCTTACGCGGCGATCAACGTGGTTGCGAACTTCGCCGCCGGTCGCGGCGCGAGTGAGACCGGGATCCAGTTCAGCAGCATCGAGGTGGTGCTGCAGGAGGCGATGATGCGGGTGCGCCGCGTCCTCGAGGAGGTCTGCCGCTCGTCCTGAGCGTCGGGGGACCGGCCGGGAGCATACGGACCGGCCGTCCTTACCAGTAGAACGCTGCTTGCCGCTGGCCCTTGGTGGAAAGCTGCAGGTCGCGCACCTGCTGCTTTCCGGCGTTGGTTGCGGCGACGCGGTATTCGCCGGCCGGCAGGCGGGCGAATACGAACGGGCCTTGCGCAATGAGTTCGAGCACCTTGCGTCCGTCGCGGGTCGTCACGACGACTTCGGTATCCGAGAGGTAAGAGCCGCCTTTCTCCGCGAAGAGAAGCCTGAGGTTGTAGTCGGCAGCCGTGAAGAACAGCTGCTCGCGCTCTTCGAGACTCACGCCGCCGGAGAGGTAGGGCACACCTTGAAATTCGCCCTGTTGCAGGGCGGCGTCCTGTGCGGCCGCGGGCTGTGCCGGGAGTGAAATGGCCAAGGTTAGCAGTGTCGCGATGATTGGTAGTTGTTTCATGGAAATCACCTCCTTCGATCGCCTGGGTGCCCGCGCTCAGCCCGCGCGGTGTCCTAACTGCCGTACGGAGGCGGAATCGCCGGCACCTCTAGGGGCTGTGGCAGGCGGCCTTCGTCGGCCTTGTCGAGCCACCGGTTCTGGGTCGCCAGATAGTGCTGGAGTAGTGGCGAATTCATGTCCTCCGGATTCTTCAGCGACCAGTGGTTGTCCTTGACGCCCTGGACGATCAGGTTGACCAGGGCTGCCTCGATGGCTTCTTGGACACACAACTGAGCCGGCTCGTTGCGCGTGTATCCGATTTCCCCTTCAAGCAGTCGTTTGAAGGATACGAAGCGAAATACATCGGCACTCAGTTTATAAGAATAGATCGTCTTGGTCGTGGATGTGCTCACGAGGATCTGGCTGGTGCGGATATCTACGGCGCGCAGGTTGAGTGTCACCTGATCGGTGCGGTATTCCTCGGACGCCCCGACGCCCATGTAGCGGGCGCCGGCTCCACCGGTCCGCACGTTCGTCTCGTAGGTGATGATGCCGCCTTCGAGGAGAATGCTGGCCGGCAATAATCCCACCAGATTGGCGCCGTTGGCCTGCTGCGTGTCGAGGGCCCGGACGATCCTGCGTTCCGTGAGGACGTTCTGCAAACCCTCGCGCTCGACCGGAATGAACCAATTCGAGTCCATCATTGCCTTGATCAGCAAGGACGCCGCGCCCTGCGTGACAGCCGTGGAAAAGGAGCTGTCGGGGGTGGGTTTGTATTGTCCGGTCTGGTCCCGGAATCCATAGACTGCGGCGGCAATCTTTCCTTTGGGTGGCGGCAGGCTGGCAAGGTCGCGGCTCATCCCGGTGCCCGGCGTGAGTTCGGCCGGCTGTCCCCTGGCGTCGAGGACCGCCTGGCGTTGCGTGTCGAGGACGGAGCAGCCCGAAAGCAGGAGTACGCCGGCGATGGTTCCCAGAAGCGGCCGTAACCGAGCCTGCAAACGGTGGTTCTTTCTTTGGTTCATGGCCCTCCTCCTCAAGGCGCCGTGCCGATTTCGAATGTCGACGACGCTCCGGTCGCCTTGTCCATGGTGGTGATCTTCAGCACGCCTCCGCCGAGGTCCACGATGGAAACGCTGAAGGCGTCTGTCTCCACCGTGCCGGCCTTCAGGTCGCCATTGCTGTCGAAGATGCTTCCGGTGACGCTCGTGGCGATGCGATCGAGGATCATCGATTGCAGCCGCTGATTGAACGTTTCCAGCGCCGTGGGTGGCTTGTAGCCCGAGGCGCTCTTGTTCGCCGATGGATCCGTATGGCGATTCTGGGCGTTTGCGTTGTTCAGCAGTACGGATCCGTTGATCGGATTGCCGCCGAACGACGGGTTTACCGGCGCATAGACGAGGTTCGTTGCCAAGACCGCGGGCGGACAGCTGCACAGGGTCAAGGCCGTCAATATCTTTGCCGTGCCTTTATTCAGGCAGTGCTTCATGCTGTTTCTCCGTGGGGAATGACAAGGGCCGTATCGCTCGCGTGGCGCTTACGGCAGTTCCTCTTTTCCAAGATCCGGATCGACCGAGAGGCGGCTGAGCAGGGCGATGTTGGCGATGCGCCCCGCCATGTACTGCGCCGTGTTCTGGGCCAGCGGCCGGATGGAGTTGCTGCTGCCAGCCTGCAGGAATACCCGTGCGACAGGCCGGTTGTTGTGCTCGACGAATATCGTGCTGCCCCAGCGGGCGGACGGTTTCTCGACGATGGTGAGGTCGACCGATCCGGTATCCGCCTGGGCGCGCCAGAATTGCGCGAATTGCCGTACGAATTCCCCGCCGAAATGGGTGATCGTCCGATCGACAATGAAGCCTGTGGCCTGCTCCAGGGTGCCGTTGGCCAATTCAGTCAGGGCGCCGCTGTCGATCGGTTCATCTTCGTCCGCGGCGACCGTCGGAAGCGGTGGGCACAAGCAGATCAGAAGCGCTGCGGCCCGGATAATCCTGATCATTTGCCATCCCGTGCCATCGGCTCGAGGTTTTCCATGGCCCAGGACGCTGCCTGCACCCGGTTGGTGACCTTGATCTTCCTGAACAGGTTGTAGACGTGGGTTTTCACCGTGTGGGGACTGACTTTCAGGGTGCGGGCGATGTCCGCATTGCTGGCCCCTTCGCTCATCAGGCGCAGACTCTGCATTTCCTTGGGAGTAAGGGGGGTGGCACCGGCGGGCTGCAGGCGCCGCGCGGAGCGCGTGTCTTCGACGTAATCGGTGAGCATCTTGCGCGGTACCCACCAGTCGTTGTTGCTGATTGCCTGAACGCCCTTGAGGAGTTGCTCCTCCGACGTGTCGCGATGAAACAGGCCCTTGAACTTGGGCCAGCGAAGCAGCCGTGCGCTCGGTATGTCGCGGTCGGCATTGAACAGTGCAACCGCACTGACCAAGGTATCGTCGCCGAGCACCGCCATCTGGGTGTCGATCTGGTCGTTCGCCGATAGGCCGATATCGAGCAGGGCGACGGACTCGGCCGTATGCTGCGGCCACCCGGCCTCATCAAGGGTGGCAACGACGCACCGGCTTCCCAGATGGCGCTCCAGGAGCGTGGCCAGCAGCTTGTTCTGCAGGCTGGGGCGGCCGACGATAACCACGCCTTTAGTCACCGTGAAGGCGGTGTTGGGCGCATGTGTCGACATGATTCTCCTGTTTCCATCGGTGGCCGCCCGTTACGGATCGCTGTCCCGGCCCCGTTTTCTGCCGGTGGCGCAAACCGGCTTGTTCCTTGAAGGACGGCCGCAATTCATCCCGGATCTCCCTTGTCGTCCTTTCGGCAACCACGGGCAAGAAATGCTCACGGGCAGCCCTGCCTGCGTCCTGCAGTGAGGCGTTGCCGGAAAGGTCTGTCTCGGGGGCGATCCAGATCATCTGTGATCGAGTCCGATACACATTAGTGGGACCGCTCAGGTCAGTGTTTTTTTCTTTCGTATGTGCGTGACATGTATCACAGTTACATAATGTTACTGATTTCACATTTTCTTGGCTATTTACATGGCATTAGAAAATGGTGATGGTGATACTTCACCCGATCGTCTTACGACGAAAGTCGGAGGCGGAATCGCGCTCGGGGACGTCCGCATAGGGCATCTACCCGCTCTTGCATGAACAGAGTTCGTTGCCGCCTGGCGGCTGCTCTCATGCCTTATTCCGAGGCGCGTTTTCGGTATTCGGAAAAACATCGTAGTACCTGACCACCGGTTGCCACCGCTGCTTGCCTGATTGTGCGGGCCGGCGACGGCGGAGCAAGCTGCGCCCATCGTAATCGCGCAGGGGCATTCGGTGATTCTTCCTTTCGTCCGTCAGGCAATGGTCGTCGGCACTTTGCTGGCGTCGCTGGTTGCATCGCCTCCGGTCGCCGCCGGGATGCTTGGGGATCTGGCGCCCGATGACGAACTGGCGGGTGCCGCGAGTCTTCAAGCGACCCAGCTCGGCGGCAGCGTTTCGTCAGGCCAGAGCGTGGCCGACATCCTGCAGGCGGGCAAGGCGAATGAGCTCTCCGCGGTACAGACGGGCGGGCAGCATGTGATCGCCGCGCGTCAGGTCGGCGATCGCAACCTGGCTGAAATCGTCCAGTCGGGGGACTTCAACAAGGTGTTTCTCTCCCAGGACGGGCGTGGCAACCAGGCGGGTGTCGTTCAGGCAGGTTCGGGCGACGAGGCGGTGGTGACACAGCGGGGCGTCAATAACCTCGTACAGATCATCCAGTTGGGCGAGGGGCTGCGGGCAATCGTTACGCAGACGGGCAACAACAACGTGGCGCGGGTCACGCAACAGAATTGAACAAGGGGTGCTCGGCCCTGAATTCGAGCAAGGGGTCGGGGAAGGCCGAGCTTAGGGACTTTCCCCAAAACATGAGCAGTCAGCCAACAAAGGTCCGGAGATTCAATCATGAAAAGAAAACTCAGCACGATCGCATTCGCCATTCTTGCCGCCTATGGGATGGCTTCGTCCGCTTGGGCGGCGGAATCCACGGTGAGCCAGAACGGGGCGGACAACGTCGCCAACGTTACGCAAAGCAATGCCAACTTTGGTTTGCTGACGACGGCAACGGTAATGCAGGACGGTACGTCCAATACGGCCACGGTGAACCAGATCTTCGTCAATGGTCCGGCGGCGAACGTGTCGAGCACGGGCTCCTTCAACACCGCGACCATCAGTCAGCACGACCTGATTGCCGCCCAGGCCTCGATCAGCCAGGCGGGCACGGCGAATGCTGCAGCGATCACGCAGGACAATTCTCCCGCCGGTTGGGCGAACGTGGCCAGTGCCGCGATTCTTCAACAGGGCAGCAACGATAATGCGACGATCAACCAGCTCGGTACCAATACCGGCGGCGCGATGACGGATGGAGCCGTCGCGAGCATCAATCAAGTGAACGGGGCGACCAATGCGGTGGGCACGATCAACCAGATCGATCTCTCGCAACGTTCCGTCGCTTCGATCACGCAGAGTGGCGTGGCATTCGGCGGGGGTACCGCGACCAATACGGCGTTGATCAATCAGACGGGGCCGGACAGTTCGGCGACGATCGTCCAGAACGTGACGCAGGGGGATAGTGCGACCATCAACCAGCTGGGGGCCAACCAGCATGCGTCGACGCTGCAGGACGATTCGTGGTTCGCCTCCGCTTCGATTTCGCAGACGGGGACCGGCAACAACGCGTCGGTGTCGCAGACCGCGATCAGCGATGGCTCGAGTGCCTCGATCGTTCAGACGGGGGATCTCAACGGCGCTGTCGTGACACAGACCAACGCAATCAATTCCACGGCTCAGATCAGCCAGCTCGGTGCGGATAACCTGGCGACGGTCAATCAGTCCGGCCTGTTCAATGACGCGGCGATTTCGCAGACCGGAACCCTGCTGGTGGCGACCATCAACCAGTCGGGCTTCGGTGGATCGTCGAGCCATAATCTGGCGATCGTGGATCAGAGCGGTTTCAATCATGTCGCGACCGTCAATCAGTCGGGTGGTGGTGGCAACTTCGCGAAGGTCGTGCAGAACTGATCTTTCCTGATCCGGAGGGTGTTGCCGGGGGATTGGCCCCCGGGAACACCCGACCAATGAAGTCTGTCGGCGGTTATTCCATGGACGTGCCGTGGTGGCGATGTGCTCTGATCTTGCTGTTGGCGGGAGGGATTGACGCCATGGCTGCATCTTCCGGGGTGCGTCTCTGGGCAGAGGTGACGAGGGACGGCAACCGGTGGACGGTGGTGCCTCACGTTGCCGCAGATGCGGGCCGCGCGCTCCGCTACGAAATGAGCACGAGCAAGGAAGGGCCCTCCGGTCGCTCAAGCACACGCCAGGGCGGGCATCTCGCCTTGCAAGGGGATTCGGACCGTTCGCTCGCCACTGTGCAGATTGAACTCGGCGCGCACGACCATTGTGAGGTGGTCCTGCGCGTGCTCGATGGGGACGTGCCGGTCGGCGATCTGAGTCTGCAGTTGCCGGACTGATCGTCTTCGCGCTAGTGGCGCTGGAAGGTACCGATGAGTTCTGTCTGCGCAAGGACGTGGCCGCGCATTTCGGTTTCGAGGCGGGTCTTCGTCGGGTGCGCGAGATCGGGCAGGACGGTATCAAGCGCGTAGAGCTTGTGGAAGTAGCGGTGACGGCCGATGGGCGGGCAGGGGCCGCCGTAGCCGGTGCGTTTCCAGTCGTTGAGGCCTTCGAGCGAGCCGGGCGGCAGGGCTGCCGTTGCAACGGCTTCGGGCAGACCTTCCGCAGTCGTGGGGATGTTGTACAGCACCCAGTGTACCCAGGTCATCTTGGGCGCAGCGGGATCGGGGGCGTCGGGGTCATCGACGATCAGTACGAGACTCCGTGTGCCCGGCGGGGCGCCGCTCCAGGCGAGCGGGGGCGACACGTTGCGGCCTTCGCAGGTGTACGCGGCCGGTATCGCCTTTCCATGTTCGAAGACGATCGATGTGAGTGTCAGGCTCATGACGGGTTCTCCTGTCGGGTGCCGGCTTCAGTGCGCCACGGCGAGGTGGATTCCAGGCGCCGGTCGACGGTTTCCGCGAGCTTGTGCAGGGTCTCGGAAACGGTGACCGGCGGCGCTTCGGCGGGGGCGATCTGCCGCAGGTGGGGTGGGAGCGCCGCAAGGTTTGCGGCAGCGTGGGCGCGCACCGCGGCGAGCGGTGGTGATGGGGCGAGGCGTTTGCCGGCGTGCAGCACGGGGACGAGCAGGGGCTCTCCGTCCGCGGGATCGTCGATGGTCGTGAGCAGGTCGCCGGCGAGGCAGCCGTCGGTGTCGCGGTGCCGGTAGACCTGCTTGCGGCCGGGCCACGTCGCCTTGCCTTCCGAGCGCTTGCGCCGCGGCTGGCCGTCGTATTCCTGCAACTTGTAGGCGCAATCGAGCCAAGGCTGGTCCGCCGAGGTGTTCATGCGCGTGCCGACACCGAAGCCGTCGATCGGCGCACCGCAGGCGACCAGATCGCGCACGGCGTATTCGTCGAGGTTGCCGCTGACGAAGATGCGCACCTTGGGCAGGCCTTCTCCGTCGAGGATCGCGCGCACGCGGCGGGCGTGCTCGGCGAGGTCGCCGCTGTCGATGCGCACGGCCTGGATCGCGATGCCGTCGGGCGCGAGGCGGGCGGCCAGGGCGGCGAGTTTGCTTGCGGCGGATTCGGTGTCGTAGGTGTCGATGAGCATCGTGTTCGCCGTGGGCTGCGAGCGGGCGAAGTGCTCGAACGCGACGGCTTCGTCGTCGTGGGCCTGGATGAAGGAGTGGGCCATCGTGCCGTACAGCGGGATGCTCCATTTCATGCCGGCCGCGACCGTCGCAGTGCCGTCGAAGCCGGCGAGATGGCTCGCGCGCGCGGAGAGCAGGCCCGCCTCGGCGCCGTGTGCGCGGCGCAGGCCGAAATCGACCAGCAGGCGGCCGTGGGCGGCGAGCGTGCAGCGCGCGGCCTTGGAGGCGACCATGGTCTGGAACTGCAGCAGGTTGATGATGCGGGTCTCGACGAGCTGTGCCTGGGGCAGGGGGGCGGTGACGCGCAGGATGGGTTCGTCGGCGAAGAACACCGTGCCTTCGGGCATCGCTTCGACGTCGCCGGTGAAGCGCAGCGTTGCGAGCCAATCGACGAAGCGGCGGTGGAAGCGCCCGCAGTCGGCGAGCCACGCGAGTTCCTCGTCGCTGAAGCGCAGGGTCTCGAGGTAGTCGAGGACCTGTTCCAACCCGGCCGCGACGAGGAAGTTGCGGTGTTCGGGCAGCCGTCGAACGAAGAATTCGAACGATGCCGTCTTCGTCATGCCGCCGTCGAAATAGGCCTGCAGCATCGTGAGCTGGTAGAGGTCGGTGAGCAGCGCGGAGGCGGACGGGTTCATGCGGGATTCCCGATGTCGGCGGATGCGATCGCGCGTGCGCCGAGCCGCGTCATTTCGTCGATGGCGCGCTGACCGTCGCCGGGCGTGACGTCTACGGCGCGGATCGCGTCGGTGAGCAGAATCACTTCGTAGCCGTTGGCGAGGCCGTCGCGCACGGTGTTCAGGATGCAGTAGTCGGTGGCAAGCCCGCCGACGAGCAGGCGGCGCACGCCTGCGGCCTGGAGCCGGTCGTGCAGGTCGGTGCCGCCGAAGCCGGAGTAGGCGTCGAGGTCCGGGGTGACCGCCTTGGAGACGATGGTGGCGGATCCGGGCAGGGCAAGGGGCAGCGCGAAGGCAGCGCCGGGGGTGCCGGCGACGCAGTGTGGCGGCCATGGACCGCCGCGCTCGCGGAACGAGCAGTGGTCCGTCGGGTGCCAGTCGCGCGTGGCGACGATGGGCAGGCGGAGCTGCGTGCAGCGGGCGATCAGTGCGTTCAGCGGCGCAACGACGTCATCGCCCTGCCGTACGGCGAGGCTGCCGCCCGGGAGAAAGTCGTTCTGCACATCGACGATGAGCAGCGCATCGCCGGGCTGCAGGGTGATCGGTGCGGGGGGGCTTTGCATCGTGCACCTCGGGTCTTTCCATCATCAGCCCGGCGTCCAATCGGCGTCCAATACGCCTTCGTTCGCCCGGATCTCGTCGAAGGGCAATTGGGGGGCTTCGACAGGCGCGGCCCGAACGGGCGTTCAGGGTCGGGCCGATTCCCTTACTTTAGACCTCCATCCGGCTCCTGCGTCCGTGCGCTCTTGCCATTGCCCTTGGCGCTGCGCTTGCCGCCGCCGAATTCCTTGCGCAGGGCGATGAGTTCGTTGATGCGGGCCTCGATGCGCTGGTTCACGCTGCCTTCGGGGTAGGCGCCCCGGGCATCGGCTTCGCCGGCCGCGATGCCGGTGAGGAGCGTGATCGCCTCGTCGACGGTGGTCACTGGATAGACGTGGAAGCGCCCCGCGGCTGCCGCCTGCACGACGTCGTCGCGCAGCATCAGGTGTTTGATGTTGGAGGAGGGGATGAGGACGCCCTGCTCGCCGGTGAGCCCGCGTGCCTTGCAGATGTCGAAGAAGCCCTCGATCTTCTCGTTCACGCCGCCGATCGCCTGCACCTTGCCGTGCTGGTTGATCGAGCCGGTGATCGCGAGCGACTGGCGGATGGGCACGCCCGACAATGCGGACAGCAGTGCGCACAGTTCGGCGAGCGAGGCGCTGTCGCCTTCGACCGGGCCGTAGGACTGTTCGAACACGAGGCTGGCTGACAGCGACAGGGGCCGATTCTGCGCGTAGCGCGACGCGAGACAGGCCGACAGGATCATCACGCCCTTGGTGTGGATGGACTTGCCGAGTTCGGCCTTGCGCTCGATGTCGACGACGTCGCCGTCGCCCAGCCGTGCGGTCGCAGTGATGCGCGTGGGGCGGCCGAACATGAAGTCGCCGAGGTCGATGACCGCGAGGCCGTTGATCTGGCCCACTTCGGCGCCGCTGGTCGAGATAAGAAGGGTGTCGCGCAGGACGGCGTCGTGGACGGCATCGCGCAGGCGGTCGGCGCGTTCGATGCGGGCCGCGAGTGCGGCCTCGATGTCGGGGCGCTGCATGGCGGGGTGGCCCGCGGCGCGTGCGACGTGGTCGGCTTCGCGCAACAGGTCGGCGAGTTCGCGCGTACGGGTCGACAGCTTGCCGGCGTCTTCGGCGAGGCGCGAGGCGTACTCGACGAGGCGGCCGGCGGCGTCGCGGTCGAGCGGCAGCAGGCCTTGCTGGCGGGCGAGCGCAGCTGCCTTGCGCAGGTAGTGGCGCGTGTTGTCGGGATTGCGCTCGACGGCGTCCTCGAAGTCGGCGCCGATCTTGAAGAGTTCGTCGAATTCCGGGTCGAGCGCCTTCAGCAGGTAGTAGTGGCGGCGCAGGCCGACCAGCACGACCTTAACCGATAGCGGGATGGGGTCCGGCTCCAGCGGGAGCGAGCCGACCCAGCCGAAGACCTGGGCGAGCGACTCGATGCGTACCTGTCCGGACTTCAGCGAGCGCTTCAGGCCTTCCCACGCATAGGCCTGGGTCAGCACTTTTTCGGCGTCGAGGATCAGGTAGCCACCGTTGGCGCGATGCAGGGCGCCGGCGCGGATCAGCGTGAAATTGGTGACCAGGGTGCCCATGTGGGCGATCTGGTCGACGCGGCCGACGAGGTTGGGAAAGGTCGGGTGGTCCTCGAACACGATCGGCGCAGTCTTCCGTCCATCCTGGTCGACGACCAGGTTGACCTGGTAGCGCTGCGCCGAGATGCCGCCCTCGGACGGGCCGGACGAATCGCTCTTGCTCGCCTGTTCGCGCAGTTCCTGGCCGACTTCGACGACGTCGCGCAGCACCTTGTCGAGGAAGGTCTGGATCGCGGGCAGGTCCGCGTGGCGCTCCTTCAGTTCCTCGATGAGGTGGCCGACCGCGAGCTCCAGCGTCTCGCGGCTGGCGTCGCGGATACGTGCCTGCATTTCGCGGCGTTGGCGCGGGAACTGCTGCAGCAGCTTGTGCAGCTTTTCGCGCAGGCCTTCGATGAGCTTGCCGATGCGTTCGCGTTCGTCCTCGGGCAGGGCGTTGAAGGCTTCCGGGTCCAGGCTCTCCTCACCCTTCATCGGCACGAAGGCGAAACCCTGCGGGGTGCGCAGGAAGGCGATGCCCTTGTCGCTCGCTTCGTCGCCCAGTGCACGCAGGGCGCTTTCCTCGCGCTGCTTGAACTCGTCCTGGATGGATTCGATGCGCGCGCGATATTCGTCGCTGTCGAAGCCGGCGGCGATGGCCTGGCCGAGTTCGGAGACGAATTGCTGCATGTCGTCGCGGAACTGGGCGCCGCGTCCGGGCGGCAGCTGCAACGCGTGGGGGTAGTTCGGTTCGGCGAAGTTGTTGATGTAGATCCAGTCGCCGGGCGCGGGCTGTGTGGCGGCGTGGGCTTCCAGCAGGCGGCGCACCGCGGCGTGGCGCCCGCCGCCGGGTTCGCCGAGGACGAAGAGGTTGTAGCCGGGAGCGTCGATCTCCAGCGCCAGACGCACGGCGTCGACGGCGCGTTCCTGGCCGAAGATCTCGTCGGGTTCGGGCAGGGTTTCGGTGGTCTTGAAGTCGAGGAACTCGGAGGCGCAGCGGGTGCACAGCTGTCGCGGCTCGAGCGGAGGAATGGCGGGCATCGCAATGGTTCTCCTGCATCCAGATATTCGTTCCGGATTTCCGGTGCTTCACTTGTAATTAAACTGGATGGGGCGATAGTTTGCGAGCTATTTGTTCATGAATTGCAGAGACCATGCCAAGCGCGTGGGAATGGCCCGGAACGAAACGCGGGCGACCGGGTCCACCAACCGAGGATGGCCATGCGCTTCGGACATGGAGGATCGCGGAATGGGCAAGCGCCCCGTGCAGCTCGACGAGCTGATCAGCCAGGAATACCGCCACGGCTTCTACACGCCGATGGACGTCGATGCCGTGCCCCGCGGCCTGTCCGAGGACGTGATTCGCGTGATCTCGGCGAAGAAGCAGGAGCCGGCCTTCATGCTCGAGTGGCGGCTGAAGGCGTTCCGCCACTGGCTCACGATGACGGAACCGCACTGGGCGACCGTGCGCCATCCGGCGATCGACTACCAGGACATCGTGTATTACTCGGCGCCGCGTGGAAAGGCGGACGGGCCGAAGAGTCTCGCCGAGGTCGATCCCGAACTGCTGCGCACTTACGAGAAGCTCGGCGTGCCGCTGCAGGAGCGCGAGCTGCTTGCCGGTGTCGCCGTGGACGCGGTGTTCGACAGCGTGTCGGTGGCGACGACCTTCAAGGACAAGCTCGCGTCGCTGGGCATCGTGTTCTGCTCCTTTTCCGAGGCCGTGCAGAGCCATCCGGAGCTCGTGCAGCAGTACCTCGGCTCGGTCGTGCCCTACACCGACAACTTCTTCGCTGCGCTCAATTCGGCGGTGTTCTCGGATGGGTCCTTCTGCTACATCCCGCCGGGTGTGCGTTGCCCGATGGAGCTGTCCACCTACTTCCGCATCAACGCGCGCAACACCGGACAGTTCGAGCGTACGTTGATCATCGCCGACCGCGGCGCCTACGTGAGTTACCTCGAAGGTTGCACGGCGCCGATGCGCGACGAGAACCAGTTGCACGCCGCCGTCGTCGAGCTGATCGCGCTCGAAGGGGCGCAGATCAAGTATTCGACGGTGCAGAACTGGTATCCGGGCGACAAGGAGGGCAAGGGCGGCATCTACAATTTCGTGACCAAGCGCGGCGACTGCCGTGAGGCGAACTCGAAGATTTCGTGGACTCAGGTGGAGACCGGTTCGGCGATCACGTGGAAGTATCCGAGCGTGATCCTGCGCGGCGACAATTCGGTGGGCGAGTTCCATTCGGTGGCGCTGACGAACCACTGGCAGCAGGCCGACACCGGCACGAAGATGATCCATCTGGGGCGCAACACGCGGAGCACGATCCTCTCCAAGGGCATCTCGGCGGGGCATGGCAGCAACGCCTATCGCGGTCTCGTGAAGGTCGCGAAGAGTGCGGTGGGGGCGCGCAACTACACGCAGTGCGACTCGCTGCTGCTCGGCGACCGCTGCGCGGCGCATACCTTCCCCTACATCGAGGTGAAGAACCCGACGGCGCGTGTCGAGCACGAGGCCTCCACTTCACGCATCGGCGAGGACCAGCTCTTCTACTGCCAGAGCCGCGGGATTTCGGCCGAGGATGCCGTGTCGCTGATCGTGTCCGGCTTCTGCAAGGAGGTGTTCAAGCAGTTGCCGATGGAGTTCGCGGTCGAGGCGCAGAAGCTGCTGGGTGTGAGCCTGGAGGGGAGCATCGGATGAGGGGACGCAACTGAGGGAGAGCACCATGCTCGAGATCCGCAATCTGCACGTCACGGTCGACGACAAGCCCATCCTGCGCGGACTGGACCTTGAGGTGCGTGCGGGCGAGGTGCACGCGATCATGGGGCCCAACGGTTCCGGCAAGAGCACGCTCGCGCACGTGCTGGCGGGGCGCGAAGGCTACGTCGTGACGCAGGGGGAGATCCGCTACATGGGGCGCGACCTGCTCGCGCTGGCGCCGGAGGAACGCGCGCGCGAGGGCATCTTCCTCGCATTCCAGTATCCGGTGGAGATCCCCGGGGTCGCGAACATCTATCTGCTGAAGGCGGCGCTCAACGCGATGCGCCGGCACCGCGGCGAGGCCGAGCTCGATGCGGTGGACTTCCTCGCGCTGGTGAAGGGCAAGCTCAAGCTCATGGACATGGACGAGAGCCTGTTGTACCGGGCGGTGAACGAGGGGTTCTCGGGCGGCGAGAAGAAGCGCAATGAGATCCTGCAGATGGCCGTCCTGGAGCCGCGGCTGGCGATACTCGACGAGACCGATTCGGGCCTGGACATCGACGCGCTGAAGGTCGTCGCGAACGGCGTCAATGCGATGCGCAGCCCCGAGCGTGCGATGGTTCTCGTGACGCACTACCAGCGCCTGCTCGACTACATTCGGCCCGATCGCGTGCATGTGCTTGCGCTGGGGCGGATCGCGCTGTCGGGCGGGCCGGATCTGGCGCAGGAGCTGGAGCGGCGCGGTTATGGTTGGGTGGAGGCGGAAGCGCAGAAGCGCCACGCCGCATCGGTGGGGGGGCCGGGATGAGAATTGGTCCGGAAGAACCCTGCGTGCCGGGATTCCTGTCGGCGTATCCGTCGCTGGCGGTGCAGCTTCCGGGGGCGGCCCTGCCGTGGTTGCGGCGCAGCCGCGACGAGGCGCTTGAACGGTTTGCCGCGCTCGGCCTGCCGACGACGCGCGACGAGGACTGGAAATACACCAGCGTCGCGGCGATCGCGCGGCGGACGTTCGGCGTGGACGCGGTGGCCGACGTGCCGGGCAACGCGCGCACGGTGGTGCTGCACCACGCGATCGAGGGCACGCACCGCATGGTGTTCGTCGATGGCCGTTTCGTGCCGGGATTGTCGCAGCCGATGCCGCTGCCGGCAACGCTACCTGAGGGTGCGAGGATCGGTAGTCTGGCGCAGGCGCTCGATACGTGGACGGAGGATGCGGAGGCCTTCTTCGCTGCCGCTGACGAGGCAGCGGACGGTTTTGCCGCCTTGAACTCCGTGTTCTGGAGCGACGGTGCGTGGATCGACCTCGCCGCGGGCGTCGCGCTCGAAGCGCCGGTGCATCTGCTCTTCGTTACCACTCGAGGCGACATCGCGAACTTCCCGCGCAACCTGATCCGCGCCGGAGACGGCGCGAGCGCGACGGTGATCGAGCATCATGTCGGGCCGGACGGCGCGAGCTATCTGAGCGATACGCTGACGCGCATCGTGCTCGGCCGCGGCGCGCGCATTGCGCACACGAAACTGCAGCAGGAAGGGCGCAGGAGCTTCCATCTCGCGAACGTCTCCGCCGAGCAGGGGCGCGACAGCGCCTTCCTGTCGCACGCGCTCGCCTTCGGCGGACAGCTTTCGCGCGCCGCGATCACGACCCGTCTCGGCGCCGAAGGGTGCGATGCGAAGCTCGCGGGCCTGTACGTGGGGAGCGGGCGGCAGCACATCGACCACCATACCTGCATCGACCACGCCTCGCCGCGGGGCACCAGCCGCGAGCTGTACAAGGGCGTGCTCGACGAGGCGGCGAGGGCGGTGTTCAACGGCCGCGTGATCGTGCGGCCGGATGCGCAGCGTACCGACGCGCTGCAGTCGAACCGCAACCTGCTGCTGTCCGAAGAGGCCGAAGTGGACACCAAGCCGCAGCTCGAGATCTGGGCCGACGACGTGAAGTGCGCGCACGGCGCGACGGTCGGGCAGCTCGACGCGGACCAGCTGCATTACCTGCGTGCGCGCGGCATCGGGGAAAGCGATGCGCGGGCGCTACTGATCCGGGCCTTTGCCGCGGATGCGCTCGCGGGTATCGAACACGGCCCGTTGCGGGCGCGGCTCGAATCGCTGTTGCCGGGCGCGCTGCCGGAGGCGATGTGAGGAGGCCGACCATGCACGACGACCCGAAGGAACGTGCAGCGCTGGGCAGGGCGGCCGAGAAAGTCGCCGGGGGCGCGGCGGGCGGGATTGCACGTCGGCGTGCCGATTTTCCCATCCTTTCGCGCACGGTGAACGACCGGCCGCTGGTGTATCTCGACAACGGCGCGACGAGCCAGAAGCCGCAGTGCGTGATCGATGCCGAGGCGCATTACTACGCGCACCTCAACGCCAACGTGCATCGCGGCGTGCATCGCCTGAGCCAGGAGGCGACCGACGCCTACGAGGCTGCGCGCGACACCGCGCGGGACTTCCTCAACGCGGAGCAGCGCGAGGAGATCGTGTTCGTGCGCGGCACCACGGAGGCGATCAATCTCGTAGCCAACAGCTTCGGGGCGCGTCTCCGCGCCGGTGACGAGATCCTGATCACCGGCATGGAGCACCATTCCAACATCGTGCCGTGGCAGCTCGTGTGCGAACGCAGCGGGGCGGTACTGAAGGTGGTGCCGGTCGATGACCGCGGCGAGCTGGATGTGGCAGCCTTCGAGGCCCTGCTGTCGCCGCGCACGCGCATCGTCGGACTGACGCATGTGTCGAACGCGCTGGGCACGATCAACCCGGTGCGCGAGCTGATCGCGCTGGCGCACGCGCGCGGCGTGCCGGCGTTGCTCGACGGCGCGCAGGCAGTGCCGCATCTGGCGATCGACGTGCAGGCACTGGATTGCGACTTCTACGCCTTCTCGGGCCACAAGCTGTACGGGCCGACCGGCACCGGCGTGCTGTACGGGCGCCGTGCGCTGCTGGAGGCGATGCCGCCGTGGCAGGGCGGCGGCGACATGATCCGGCAGGTCAGTTTCGCGCGCACGACCTACAATGACCTGCCGTACAAGTTCGAGGCGGGTACCCCCAACATCGCCGGCGCGATCGCGCTGGCGGAGGCGATGCGCTACGTGCGCGACGTCGGCTTCGATGCGATCGCGGCCCACGAAAGCGCCTTGCTGCGCGATGCGACGGAGCGGGCGCGCGCGTTTGCGGGGCTGCGCCTGATCGGCACGGCGCGGGAGAAGGCCGCGATCCTGTCCTTCGTGCTCGCGGACGTGCATGCGCACGACGTCGGTTCCATCCTCGACCACGAGGGCGTGGCCGTGCGTACCGGGCACCACTGCGCGATGCCGCTGATGGAGCGCTTCGGCGTCGCGGCGACCGTGCGCGCGTCGTTCGCGCTGTACAACACGCACGAGGACGTCGCGGCGCTGTTCGCCGCGCTGGAGAAGGTGCGGGAGGTGTTCGGCGATGCCTGAACTGCGCGACCTGTATCAGGAACTCATCATCGATCACGGCCGGCGCCCGCGCAATTTCGGCGCGCTCGCGGATGCCAATCACAAGGCCGAGGGCTTCAACCCGCTGTGTGGCGACCGCATCACGCTGTTCGTGAAGACGCGCGACGGGGTGATCGAGGACGTGCGCTTCGAGGGCACCGGCTGCGCGATCTCGACGGCGTCGGCGTCGCTGATGAGCGAGGCGCTGAAGGGGAAGACCGAGGCCCAGGCGCAGGCGCTGTTCGATGGTTTCCATGCGCTGGTGACCGGCCAGGGGGCCGCGGAGGAAGCGCCGCTCGGCAAACTGGAGGTGCTGGCGGGCGTCGCGGAATTCCCCGCGCGCGTGAAGTGCGCGACGCTCGCGTGGCATACGCTGCTCGCGGCGCTGCGCGACCAGTCCGTGCCGGTGACGACCGAGCGGGACGAGCAAGAGGGCGCGGAACCGCCCCCGGCGGCAGATGGATAAGCGGGAACGGAAGGGAAAGAGGCGCAAGATGGGCATCTTCGATTGGCTGCACCGCGCCGAGAAGCTGAAGGCCGAAGAGGCGAAGGGGGCGCCGGAGACGGGCCTGCGGGCCGAGGTCATCGCCGCGCTGCGCACCGTTTACGACCCGGAAATCCCCGTCAACATCTACGACCTCGGCCTGATCTACGGGCTCGACGTCGATGAGGAGTCCGGCAGGGTCGCCGTGCGCATGACCCTCACGGCGCCGGGCTGCCCGGTCGCGGAGACCTTCCCCGGCACGGTGCAATGCGCGGTCGAGGAGGTGGCGGGCGTCAGCGAGGCGAGTGTCGAGCTGGTGTGGGACCCCCCGTGGTCGGCCGCGCAGATGAGCGAGGCCGCGCGCCTCGAATTGGGGCTGCTGTGACGGCGGAATGGGTGGACGTCGCGAAGGTGGAGGACTTCGCCGACGGAACGGTTCGTGTCGTCGCGCTGGAGGACGGGCGCGAAGTCGCCGTGTTCAACGTGGGTGGGCGCTTCTACGCGATTGAGGACCGCTGCAGCCACGAGGAGGAGGCCTTGTCGTGGGGCGTGACGGAGGGCGACGAGGTGATCTGCCCGCGCCACGGTGCCCGCTTCTCGCTGGTTACGGGCGCGGCGCTCACGCCGCCGGCGTGCGAGCCTGTTGCGACCTTTGCGGTGCGTGTGGAAGGCGGAATCGTGCAGGTCGGCGCAGCGCCCGCGCGCTGATGGGGCCGTTCCGTCGCGCGGCGTTCAGGTGGTTTCCAGCGCCTGTTGGGCGGCGATGTAGCGCACGACCTCCTCCGGCGGCACCGGCCGGCTGAAGCGGAAGCCCTGCATCACGTCGCAGCCGTGCAGCCGCAGCGCATCGATCTGATGTTCCGTTTCGACGCCCTCGGCCAATACGTTGAGGCCGAAACCGCGGGCGATGCCGACGATCGCGCTGATCACCGGCGACTGGCTGCCGGTGGTCTCGAGGTCGCGGACGAAGGATTGGTCGATCTTGATGGTATTGACGGGGAAGCGGCGCAGGTAATTCAGCGACGAGAAGCGCGTGCCGAAGTCGTCTATCGAGATGCGCAGGCCATGCGTGCGCAGCTCCTGGACCTTCGCGATGACCGTTTCGGCGTCATCCATCAGCATGTTTTCGGTGATCTCGATCTCGATGCTCCCGGGTGGCAGCTGGTGGGTGCGGATGGGCTGCAGGATGCGCTCGACGATGTCGGCGCGGGTGAACTCCAGGGGCGAGATATTCACGGCAACCTTCAGGTTGGTGAGGCCGCGCTTGATCCAGCTCGCCTGCTGGCGGCAGGCTTCGTCGAGGACCCAGTCGCTGATCGCAAAAATTAGGCCGCCTTCCTCGGCGAGCGGGATGAAGGTGTTGGGCCCGAGCAGGCCGCGTTCTGGGTGTTCCCAGCGCACTAGCGCCTCGACGCCCGTGACGCGGCCGAGGCGGATGTCGACCTGCGGCTGGTAATGCAGTATCAGCTGGCCGCTTTCGATCGCGATGCGCAGCTCGTTGTCGAGGTCCACGCGCTCGCTGTGATTGCGGCTCATCTCCGGTGTGTAGCGCAGGAAGCCGTTCTTGCCCTGCACCTTGACCTGGCACATCGCGATGTCGGCGTCGCGCATCAGGTGGTCGGGCGTTTCGGCGTCGTCGGGGAATACCGCGATACCGATGCTTGCCGTGCAGCGGAAGTCGCGCCCGCCGACGGTGAACGGCGTCTTCAGCGCCGCGGTGATTTTTTCCGCGATCGTGCGCACGGCCTCCGCGTCCGAGATGTCCGGCAGCAGGATGGTGAATTCGTCGCCGCTCTGGCGCGACATCGTGTCGCCGGCACGCAGGCATTCGCGCACGCGCCGGGCGACGCTCTTGAGCAATTCGTCGCCTTCGAGCTGACCGTGGGTATCGTTCACGAGCTTGAAGCGGTCGAGGTCGATGTACATCAGCCCGACCACTTCGCCGCGCCGGCGCGCCTGGCTGATCGCGAGGTTGAGGCGGTCGCGGAACAGGACGCGGTTGGGCAGGCCGGTGAGGAGGTCGTGATAGGTCTGGTAGCTGATCGTCTCCTCGGCGTGCTTGCGCTCGGTGATGTCGCGCAGGACGCCGGCCGTGCCCACGAAGCGCTTCGCTTCGCCTTGGTCGCCTTCATCGACTTCCTGCTGGTAGATGCCCTGCGAACTCAGCATCGCGACGATGGTGCGGTTCTCGAAGCTGCGCACGTCGAGGTTGCGGCAGCGCAGGCGGATTTCCTGGTTGGTCGTCGCGCGCAGGCCGACCCGGCGCTCGGCAAAGGCACTGCGAGCCTGCTCCAGGTCCATGGGGTGCACGATCACGGAGTAGTGCTTGCCCACCAGCTCGCCGCGGTTGTAGCCGAGCAGGGATTCGATGCGGCGGTTGAGGAAGACGAAGCGGCCTTCCGGGTCGAGCGTGTAGATGATGTCGGGCGAGTATTCGACGAGGAAGCGGTGCAGGCGTTCGGACTCTTCGAGGCGCGCGGTCATGCGCGCGTTCTCGCGTTCGAGGCGGCGTCGGCTGATGGCCTTGTCGACCGTGCGGATCAGGTCCTCGGGGTCGGCGTGCTTGCGGATGAACTCGCAGGCGCCGCGCCGCATTGCGAGGATCGCGGAATCGATCGCGTCGTCGCCGCTGAAGACGACTACGGAGGTGTCGATGCCGGCATCGCCCATCCACGCCATGATCTCGGTGCCATGCATGTCGGGCAGGTGCAGGTCCAGCACCATGACATCGACGTCGATGCTGCCGAGCTGTGCGATGGCGTCGGCGCCGTTGGCGCAGGCGAGGATCTCGCGTCCATCCGCGGCCAGGAGCGCTCCGTAGGCGTCACGTATGCGCGGTTCGTCGTCGACGATCAGCACCCGCGCGAGGGATTGCGCGGCCGTCGAGGCCTTGGCTGCCGTGAACAGGCTCTTGCCAATCTCCATGGAATTTCTCCGGAGCGAGTGTCACGCAGCGCGCTGGCTCGCAAGCATCATGAAACCTGGACGCACGGCAGCAGGAGCGAGAGCGTCGTGCCCGCGCCCGCCTTGCTGCGGCATGTAATTCTGCATCCGATCCTGGCTGCGATGCTGCCCACGATGGACAGGCCGTGGCCGCGGTCGGCACTGCTGTGCGCCTGATCCGGGAAGGACAGGTTGCGGATCGCCTCCTCGGGCATCCCGGCACCAGTGTCTTCCATGCGGATCTCGACGTATCGCCGCCCATTCTGCACGACGCCGTCGAGCACGGAGATATCGAAGCGCCCACCTCGGGGCGTCGCCTCGGCGGCGTTCTTCCACAGGTTAACGAGAATTTGTTTCAGGCTGTCGGGGTCGCAGGCCGCGTGTTCTGCGTCGTCGCCGAACCGGCTGGTGACGGCAATGCCCTTGTCGCCGAACAGCGGAGCGCCGTACAGGGCGAGCAGTTCGCGCACCAGCGCGTTGACCGCTACGGACGTCGTGGTGCCGGTCGGTGTCGGCACCTCGTTCATGCGCCGAACGATGCCGGCAACGCGGTCGATCTCGTCGCGCAGCACGTCGATCTCGTGTCGCACGTCGCTGTTTTCCGGCAGCTTCTGGTCGAGGATGCGCAGGTAGCTCTTGATGATCCCGAGCGGGTTGCCCGCTTCATGCACGATGCGCCGTGCCTGGCGGCGGAAGGCTGCGGATGCTTCGTCCTCGGCCTGCTTGCGGCAGGCGGTCGCGTCCTGCCACGCCTCGACGCACACGCCGCCGATGCGGCCGAAGTTCAGCAGCCAGGGCGTGCGGCGCTTGAGCCGCATCTGGTCGGTGTGGCCGAGGGCGAAAAGCATGACGCCGACGGTGCGGCGTTTGCCGACCATCGGGACCGCGAGGACGCCTTCGCTGCCGAACGCACGCGCGAGCTGGCGGTCGAGCAGGGATTCGCGTGACGGTCGGGCGTCGTCGAAGCTGCTGCGGACTTCGCGCTCGGCGATCGCGCGCGTCGCGAGCCCGGCGTCGGTGCCGCGCGGGATGCGCGTCTGGCGGAAGATGGCGGCCTGGCCGGCGATGTCGCCGCCGGTCAGCTCGCCCGAGTCGCGGTCGATGAGCAGGAAGCCCATGCGCGGCAGTTCGAACAGGATGCGCGCGGATTCGCGCAGGGCGTTCAGCAGTTCGGTCTCGCTGGCGAGTTCGAACAGGTCCTGCTGCAAGGGGTGCATGACCGCCATGTCGCGGATGCGCTCGGCCAGCGCGCGGTCCGCTTCATGGGGGGCTGTGGCGGGGGCGAGGATCGTGACGTTGGGGAGCGTGCGCTGCGGGGTGGCGTCGTCGGCCTCCGGTCGTGCCGCGACTCCCATCGCGGTGGCGATGACCTGCACGTGGTCGAGGGCGCGGGCCAGGATCCGTCCCGTGTCGAAACCCGAATCGGTGCCGAAGAGCGTCGCGGCGAGTTCCTCGAACGGGGCGAGGCCGGACACGCCGCGCGCGAGCGCGTCGGCGAACCACACCAGGCGGGGCAGGTTCGAGGCGGTGGCGATCTCCTCTGCACTCGCATGGTGGAACAGCAGCGCATCGGCAAGACCGCTGTCGAGGCGCCACTGGTCGGCGAGCCAGGTGCCCACTTCGCAGTGGTCGGTGGACAGGCTGGCGCGTTCGAGCTCGATCAGCTTGTCTTCGTCGCCGGTCTGCGAGAGCAGCCACGCGTACTGTTCCCCCAGCGACGATGTGAGCACGAGCTGGCCCACATCGTGCAGGAGCCCGGCGAGATAGGCCTCGCCGGGGTGCGGATAGCCGGTCGCGGCCGCCATCGCGCGGCTCGTCTCGGCCACCAGCAGCGAATGGCGCCAGAAGTCGGTGAGATCGACGGCGACGGTTCCGGGGTCGGTGTCGAACAGGCGCTTGACCGCGAGGCAGGTGGCCATCGAGCGCACCATGCGGGTCCCGAGCAGGGAGACGCAGGACTTGATGTCGCTCGCAGGGGTGCTGCGGTAAAACGCGGCGGAATTGGCTGCGGTCAGGATGCGTGCGCTGAGCGCGGGATCCTGGCTCACGATGGTGGCGAGGGCGTCGATCGTCGAGGATTCGTCGTCGAGCTGCTGGATCAGGCGCAGCAGCACCTGCGGCAACGGGGGGACGTTCGCGCCTTCGATTGCAGCGGTGACGGTTTGCGGAAGCTGTAGATCGCGCATTGGCTCGATTATTCGATCGCCGATTCCCACTGTCCGTGATGGGTACTGCCGCCTGCGCGCTTCGCCCGGGGGCGCCGCACGCTTACTGCCTGCCGATAGTAATCTGTAAGTGATAGTAACGGAAGATTCGGCGTCTACGTAGGCCTGCGTGGCATAAGGCAACGCTTATTTTGTTGAAGTGTGCAATTTTCACGCGGATCCGATCCCTGCGGCCATTGCGCAGCGGCTATCGCGGTCCATGCTGAAAACAGGTCGCAGAGCCTGAAAGGGTCGGGCAGGAGGAGCCTGCGGCACGATGCGGACCGGGGACAGGGATGGATATCTGGCGCGGACAGGTCGAGCAGGTGCTGGAGGGGCTCGCAACGGGGCGCGAGGGCTTGGGCGTCGCCGAGGCCGCGCGTCGCCTTGCGACCTTCGGCTGCAACCGCGTCGAGGCCCGTCCGCGGCAGCTGCTCGCGCTGCGTTTCGCCCGCGAATTCACCCATTTTTTCGCGATTATCTTGTGGATTGCCGCGGCGCTTGCGCTGGTCGCCGACCGGTTCGATCCGGGGCAGGGCATGGGTGCGCTTGCCGCGGCGATCGTCGGCGTGATCTTCGTGAACGGCGGCTTCTCGTTCTGGCAGGAGTACCGCGCAGAGCGGGCGATCGAGGCGCTGGCGGCGCTGCTGCCGCAGCGCGCACTGGCCTGTCGCGACGGGAAACTGGAGACGGTGCTGGCGCAGGATCTCGTGCCCGGCGACGTGATCGCGTTGGAAGCGGGCGACAACGTTCCGGCTGACTGCCGCGTGATCGAGGCACTGGGCCTGCGCGTGAATGCCGCGACGGTGACGGGCGAGTCGCGGCCGGTGGGGCGGGTGGCCGAAGCGGTGGAGGCCGCAGGGGCCGAGGATGCGCGCAACCTCGTGCTTGCGGGGACTTCCGTCGTGGCCGGACGTGCGCGGGCTGTGGTTTTCGCGACCGGCATGCACACCGAGTTCGGCCGCATCGCGCACCTGAGCCAGCACACGGAGGAGCGGCCGTCGCCGCTGGCGCTGGAGATCGCCCGCCTGTCGCGGCTGGTCGCGCTCGCGGCCACGGCGCTGGGCGTGGTGTTCTTCTTCGTCGGGCGCGCGATCGGCGTGCCCTTCTGGGACAGCGCGCTGTTCGCGATCGCGATCATCGTTGCGAACGTGCCCGAGGGGCTGCTGCCGACCGTGACCCTGTCGCTCGCGATGGCGACGCAGCGCATGGCGCGGCGCAATGCGCTGGTGCGCCACCTGCCGGCGGTCGAGGCGCTCGGCGCGACGACGGTGATCTGCACCGACAAGACCGGGACGCTGACCGAGAACCGCATGCGCGTCGTGAACCTGATGGCCGGAGGCAGGGTGCGGATGGCGCGCCCGGAAGGGGCGGAGGGCGCGAATGGGGCGGGCGTGACGGCGGAGCTGGCGGGGCTGCTGGCGGTCGCGGCGGGGTGCCACAGCCTGCGGGCCGACGCGGATGCCGAAGGCGGCTACGCGGGGGATCCGATGGAAGTCGCGCTGGTCGAGTGTGCCGCGGCATGGGGCGTGCGCGAGTCGGGCATGCGGGTCGCCGAGCTGCCGTTCGAGACGGGGCGCAACCGCATGTCGGTGGCGGCGGAGGATGGAAGCGACGTCTGGTTGCTGTGCAAAGGGGCACCAGAGCTCGTCGTGCCGCGTTGCGCGCTGCAGCGCGCCCCCGACGGAGGACTCGCGGCGGTGGACGAGAACGTCATCCGTGGCGCGCTGGACGCAATGGCGCGGCGGGGTCTGCGGGTGATCGCGCTGGCGCGGCGCCGGCTCGATGCCGGCGAGACGGTGGCCGACGACACGGCCGAGCGGGACCTGATCCTCGAAGGACTCGCCGGCATCGAGGATCCGCCGCGGCCGGACGTGCGCGAAGCCGTGGTCCGCTGCCGCGCGGCGGGCATCCGCGTGATCATGGTGACCGGGGACTACGCGGCGACGGCCGTTGCGATCGGGCGCGAGATCGGCCTCACCGGGGATGCCCCGCGGGTGCTGCGCGGCGAGGATCTTGCGCGCATGAACACGGCACAGCTCGCCTTGGCGCTGGAGAGCCCGGAGGTGATCTGCGCGCGCGTCACGGCCGAGGACAAGCTGCGCGTCGTCCAGGCCCTGCAGCGGCGCGGCGAGGTGGTCGCGGTGACGGGGGACGGCGTGAACGATGCGCCGGCGCTGCGGGCGGCGGACATCGGCATCGCAATGGGGCGCGGCGGCACCGACGTCGCCAAGGAGGCAGCGGACATGGTGCTGCTGGACGACCACTTCGCGAGCATCGTCAGCGCGATCGAGGAAGGGCGCGCGGTGTTCGAGAACCTGCGTAAGTTCCTGACCTACATCCTCACGTCCAACATTCCCGAACTGGTCCCGGGCCTGGTGTTCGTGTTGCTGCGCGTCCCCCTGCCGTTGACGGTGATCCAGATCCTGGCCGTCGACCTCGGCACCGACATGCTGCCGGCGCTCGCGCTCGGCGCCGAGCAGCCATCACCGGGACTGATGACGCGGCCGCCGCGCCCGCGCAGCGCACGTCTGGTGGATGGGGCGCTGATCGTGCGTGCCTACCTCTTCCTTGGCGTGCTGGAGGCGGCCGCGTCGCTCGCCGTGTTCTTCGGTGTGCTCGCGGCGGGTGGCTGGGTGCGCGGCGTGGGGCTAGGCCGGCTGGATCCTTTGTATCTTGAGGCGACCACGGCCTGCCTGGCGACGATCGTCGTGATGCAGGTCGCGAACCTGTTCCTGTGCCGCGACGTGCGGCGGGCGGCCTGGCCCCCGGGTCTGGCAGCCAATCCGCTGCTGCTGTGGGGATTGGGGTCGGAACTCGTGCTGATCGCCGCGATCGTCTATCTGCCCGTCGGCAATGCCATCTTCGGCACGGCGCCGCTGGATGCCGGGACGTGGATGCGGATGCTGCCGCTGGCGCTCGCGATGGTGGCGCTGGAGGAGGGACGCAAGGCGTGGTTGCGGCGTCGGGCGCGGCGCAAGTCGCCGCCGCGCGATCGGGACGCTTGTGGCTACGGTTGGGGTGCGGGACGGCGGTAGTCGCGCAGCAGGCGCAAGGCCTCCTCGTCCTCGACCTGCGTGAAGTCGCCGTAGAAGCCGCTGATGCCGCCGAGCCACGCGGGCTTCAGCACGCATTCGACGTGGTCGCAGTGGCGGGCGAGGGTGTCCAGCGTTTCGGGCGGTGCGACCGGGACAGCGACGATCAGCTCGTGCGGTTGCTGCGCGCGGATCACGTGCAGCGCCGCGAGCATCGTCGCGCCGGTCGCCACGCCGTCGTCGGTGACGATGACCGAACGTCCGGTGATTTCGGCCGCAGGGCGCACGGCGCGGAAACGTTCCTTGCGGCGGTCGATCTCGGCGATCTGGTGGGCGCGCTCGCGCTGGAGGTATTCGTCATCGATGCCGATCACCGAGCGTGCAAAGTCGGCGAGGTACTCCTCGCCGTCCTCGCCGATCGCACCGACGGCGAGTTCGGGGTCATAGCGCGCGCGCAGCTTGCGGGCGAGGACGACGTCCAGTTCCGCACCGAGTTCGCGTGCGAGCACGGCGCCGGTGACGACGCCGCCGCGCGGTATCGCCAGCACCAGCGGATCCTTCAGCGGGCGCCCCTTGAACATTGCCGCGAGCTGGCGTGCGGCGTCTTCCCTGTCCTTGAACATGGCCGTCTCCGATCATCCGTTTCAACTATGGTGGATCGGGGCGGAAAGGCAAGGAAACGGGGCGCCGGCCCCGGTGGTGGTGGGGGCTCAGGACGGCGCGACGCCCCGGCGCACCATCTCGACCATCGCATCGGCGATCTGCCGGGGGGTGCGGCGGCCTTCGCGATACCACAGGTATACCCAGTTCATGCCGCCGAGCAGGAAGAGGCGCAGCAGCGAGCGGTCGGTGCCGGCTGCGACGGGCAGGGCGTTGATGAGGTCGCGGAAGAGCTGTTCGTAGGCTTCGCGCGCGGGCTGGATCTTGGCGAGGAGCTCCTGATTGCCGATGAGCGCGAGGTTGTGCCCGGTGATGCGTTCGACCGCCGGGCCTTCGATCATCTGCGCGACGTGCACCTCGCAGGCGCGGCGCAGGCGCTCCCAGGGATCGGAAAGCGCTTCGATCTCCCGTGTGATCGTGCTCATCACGCGCTTGAAGCCTTCGCGGTGGACGGCGAGGTAGAGCTCGTCCTTGGATGCGAAGTGGTGGTAGACGGAGCCGGGCAGCAGGCCGACCTTGCGCGCGATGTCGCGGATCGAGCTGCGATCGTAGCCCTGGTCGGAGAAGAGTTCGGCGGCGGCGCTGAGGATGATCTGGCGGCGATCGAGCGGCTCGTCCTTGTCACCCGAACCGTCTCCGGCGCAGCTTGCGAGCTGCGCGCTGAGCGTGCCGCGTTCGAGGAGCTCGCGCTGGGTGTCGGTGAGCGCGGCGAGGCCTGTCGGGGTGGCGTCCACGAGCGCCTGCAGGCGCTTGGCGGTGGTCTCCAGCCCGTGCTTCTGCCAGATGTAGCGCACGCCCGACGCGGAGATCGTCAGGCCGGCGCGGCGCAGGCGTTCCGCGACGGCGGCCTGCCCGAGTCCGGGTTCCTCGCGCGACAGCCGCAGGATCTCGGCCTCGGTCGAGGAAGAAGTCGAATCGTCGTGGGTGACGGCCGAAGCGGATGTCATCAGGGGCGTGGCGGAAATTGGTTGTCGGGCGGGAATCATAGCGTGCAGGGCTCCGGGCTGCATGTCCGGAGGAGACTGCCGGGCGCGGGTAGCGCCACGGCGATCCCATGCTGGTAATTAGACTACTTGAACAAGTGTTTGACAAGGTTGTTGCGAGTCTGTAGCTTGGTCGGGCACCGTCAGGGCGTACGCCTGCGGGAGCAAGACGCGAGAGCGGCCACAGAGACCGCCACCCGCCGCACCCGCTTCGGTGCGGCCAAAAAAACGGAGACAACACGCAATGACCACCGCCCCCGCCGCCGGGCCCCCTCCCGGCGAACCCGTTCCCGGTTCCCTTGTCCTGCGTTCCGGCACGGCGTCCCTGAAGTCCGCCTAGCGTGCGCCTGGCCGCGGCGCGCACGCGGCTTTCTTCCTTCCATCTCTTGTGTTTCCGCGCCTTGTCGCGGACGGTCGGGGTTCGTCCATGGATTTCCAGATAGCGCTGTTGCTCGCACAGGACGGCATCACCAACGGTGCGATCTATGCGCTGCTCGCGCTCGCGCTGGTGCTGGTGTTTGCCGTGACGCGGGTGATCTTCATACCGCAGGGGGAGTTCGTCGCGTACGGCGCGCTGACTCTGGCCATGATCCAGACCGGCAGCGTGCCGGCGACGCTGTGGCTGCTGCTGGGCGCGGGCGTGCTCGCCGCCGCGATCGATGCGCGAGGCGCGCTGCATAGCGGCCAGAAGGGGCGCCTCGCGGGCGTGCTGGCGTGGAACGC
>NZ_KB899508.1 GCF_000378245.1 Aromatoleum toluclasticum ATCC 700605 | reverse complement strand
GGTGGGGGTGGGGGTGTGCGGTGTGCTTGTCATGAATCGATCTCCGCGATTCTCTTGTGTTCCCGCCCATGCCAGGCAGCACGGGCGGCGAGGTGCTCCGCGAGCCCTTCGGGGCTTGCGGAAGGAAAGTCGGCGAGGAAGCGGGCGACGATGCCGGTGAAGCGCGCCGTGGCCATGCTCGCGCCACCGGGCGTCCTCCCCGCGCCGGCCGGCGAACAGCCCCAGCCTGCACCGCTGGAGGTCTCGCCCCCGAGCAAGGACCATTGCCCCGCTGCGCAGCGCGCATCACCGCTGACGGCGAGCACGCCGGGGTAGGCTGCCGGGAACACCGGCGTACCGCGCGCGGGGGCCGCGGCGACGAGTACGACGCCGCGCGCCAGAACGCGTGCGCAGGCTTCGCGCAGCACGCTGCGGTCTTCGAGCAGGCCCAGGCTCAGGTTGATGACGCGCGCGCCCTCCTCCATGCACCAGTCGACCGCCGCCGCGACCATGGCGGGCGTCGGCGCGTGCCGGTGCGACGCGATGCGGGCATCGAGGAGGCGGGCAGTCGGGGTGGCGTCGAGCACGAGCGTCGCCACCGCTTCGCCGTGGGGCAGCGGACGGCCGACGGCAGCGGCGCGCTGCACGCCGCCGTCCGGAGCGGGAACGAAGCTCGCCGCGCGATGCAGGGCGTGCGGCGGGATGCCGGTGAAGCCGCCGTCGACGATGCCGATCTTCACGCTCACTGGACGACCCTCAGCAACGGCGCGGCGGTCCGGACGGGGTCGGGCTCGACGAGGCCGCCGTCGCGCAGCTCGACGACGCGATCGACGACACCGACGGACGCGAGGTTGTGCGTGATGAGGATGCGGGTGCGGCCGGCGAACACGCGGTCGACGGCTGCGATGATCGCCTGCGCGACCGGGAGGTCCAGCCCGGACGTGGTCTCGTCGAGGATCAGCACCGCCGGATCCTGCAGGATCGCGCGTGCCAGGGCGAGGCGCAGACGCTCGCCGCGCGACAAGGCCGCCGCCATCGCGCCGACCGGCTTGTCGAGGCCGCCCGTGTGCGCGAGCCTGGCGAGGCCGGCGAGGTCCAGCGAGCGCAGCAGCGCTGCTTCGTCGGCATCCGGCGCGACGAAACGCAGGTTGTCGCGGATGCTGCCGGGCGTCAGCACCGGCTCCTGGTCGACGACGACGATCTGGCGGCGCAGTTCGGCGAGGTCCAGCAGGTCGAGGCGCACGCCGTCCAGCAGCAGCCGCCCGGCCTGGGGGTCGTAATGGCGCTGCAGCAGGTCGATCAGCGTGGATTTGCCGGCGCCGGACGCGCCGACGAGGGCGAGCTTGGCGCCGGCCGGGATGTCGAGCGTCGCGCCGTCGAGCACGGCCTCGGCAGCGTAGCCGAAGCGCACGGCATCGAGGCGCAGCTCGCCGCGCACGGGCTCGGCGAGCTGCACGGGCTGCGCCGGGGACTGCACGGTCGGCCGCTCGGCGGCGAGCTCGCGGATACGCTGCAGGCTGACCTTCGCGCGCTGCCATCCCATGAACACGCCGGCGAGCGTCTGCAAGGGGCCTGCAGCGCGAGTCGTGTACGCGATAAAGGCGACGACGACGCCGACCGACAAGTCCCCCGCCGCGGCGAGCGAGCCGCCGACCGCGAACACCAGCAGCACGCCGAGACCGGACAGCACGCGCTGCAGGCCGCCGGCACCGAGCGAGGCGATCTGCGAGCGGCGCAGCGCGGCGAAGTAGTCGCCGTGGTGGGCGCGCAGGCCGGCTTCCTGGCGGCGCGCGGCGTTCGTCGCCTGGATGAACTTCATCGCGCGCAGGGATTCGACGAAGAAGCTCGACATCGCGGCGCTCTCCTTGCGCATCGCTTGCGTGCTCCGTTCGAGCCAGGGGCGCGAGAAGATCAGCGCAGCGACCTGAAGCGGGACGAGCGCGAAGACGAGCGCGGTGAGCTGCGGGCTGAGCGACAGCATCAGCCCCAGCGCGACGGCCAGCGAAAAGACGCCATTCAGCAGCGCCATCGGCGCGTCGAGTGCGAAGCGCTGCACTTCTGCAACGTCGCCGTCGAGCCGCGAGAGGATCTCGCCGCCGCGCGTGCGGGCATAGTAGGTCGGCGCGAGCGTCTGCAGGTGGCGCCACACCTGCTCGCGCAGACCGAAGAGGATGTGCGCCGAGAGCTTCAGGTAGCTGAGGCGCGAGAGCGTCTCGACGAGTACGCCGCCGATCATCAGGATGAGGAAGACGACGCAGAGCTGGAGCACGAGATCGACCCGGCCGCGGACGATGCCCTCGTCGACGAGGCGCTGCGTCAGGTAGGGGGGCAGCAGCGCCGCCGCCGACCCGATGCACGACAGCACGACGACGCCCGCGACCGTGCCCGCACGTTCGCGCAGCAAAGGTAGCGCCCAGGCGAATGCCTGCAGGTGCAGGGAGCGATCCGAGCGCAGCCCGATCACCGCCCCGCCCTCAGCGCTTCACCACGCGCATCCAGCCGATCGACTGGTCCGCCCCACCGGGCATCGTGATCTCGCCCTTCTTGTCGAAGCTCGCGGCATCGTAGATCGCGATCTTGTCGAGCGCACCGCCGATGTAGAGCTCCTTGCCGTCACCCGAGATGTTGATCGCGTAGAAGGTCTGTTCGAGGTCCTTGCGCTTCAGCAACTGACCCGTGTCGACGTCGACCTTCGTGAGCTGGTTCATGACCAGGAAGGCTTCGTTGCGTGCGGCCGGGTTGATCACGGACGAGAACATCGCCGTCGTCGCGTTCTCGAACTCCTTGACCTTCAGCGTCTCGCTGTCGAGGTCGAACACGGCGATGCCGGCCTTGAAGGCCTCGGCCGAGTCGGGCGCGGCATCGGTCTTGGCGACGAAATACGGCGTCGAAAGGGCCCGCGCCTGCTCGAAGGTGCCCCACATCGCGAGCACGTCCGGTTCGCCGATGCCGGGGCGATTCCAGTGGCGGACCGGGAAGGTCTTTTCGAGCTTGCCAGTCTTCGTATTGAAGAGGTACATGTCCCAGCCAAGCGCGATGATGTGGTCGGGATTTCCGGTGGCGGCCATCAGGCTGATGCGGCGTGGCGCGGGGAAAGTGCGGCGCGGCTTGGCGTGCATGCCGTCGGCGGTGTCGAACACCGCGATGTAGGTGTCCTCGACCTTGTACTCGGCGCGGCCGAGCTGCACTGGCGCCTGGTGGACGTAGAGCTCCTTGCCGTCCTCACTCACGGCGACCGCGAAGAAGCCCTTCACGCGACGCTGCGGCGTCGAGAAATCGGCGCGGAACACCGGTTTGCCGGTGTCGATCTCGACGCCGACCACGCTCTCCATGCGGTTCGTCAGCACGTAGGCGATTTTGCCGTCCTTCGGCACCGCGATCGCGCCGGGTATGCCGTCGCCCGGCAAAGTGATCGTGCGGACGATCTCGCGCTTGGCGGGGTCGACGACGTGCAGGTTGTTCGGCCGCGTGACCGTCAGCAGGTACTCGGCCGCGAGCGCGGGCAGCGAGGCCGCGGCGCAGCACAGCGCCACAAGAGCCTTCTTCATGGGCAGCATCCTCATCGCTCAGTCTCCCGGGAAAAGAGTCTGCAGTTCGCGCCAGTCGCGCAGCGCCGAGTTCTTGCCGTCGGTCCAGTCGCGCGCGGTGTTGAGGCTGTCCGCGAGCTGGGCCGGCCACCAGCAGGGGTCGGTGCAGCCGTAGAGGTCGGCTTCCATCGGCTGGCACAGGCTCGCCAGTCCGCCGAAGGCGTCGACTTCCCAACCGGGGTCGAAGGTTGTCGTGCAGCCGACGACGCTGCTCATCAATTGCACTTCCTCGCGGTGGCCGTCGGTGGCCGCCTGTTCGATCAGGTGCGCCTTGTGGTTCAGGGCTCGCAGTCGTTTCATTGCAGGGCACTCCTTTGTTCGATGGCGGCGTTGAAGAACGCCGGATTGGCGAGCGCGATCTCGCCAAAGGCTTCGAGGCCGAAGGCCGTCCATTCGCGGATCTGGTCGCAGTACTCGAAGGTCGGCTGGAAGGGGTCGCCGCTCTGCGAATACGACTCGTGGTAGCAGCCGCCGGCGCACAGGCTGCGTGCCGGACAGACCTGGCAGGCGCCGTGCGGGGCCTGCGCGCGCGTCATGAAAGCCGACAGCGACTCGCGTGCGATGCCGTTCTCGACGTCGCCGAAGGTCTCGAGTTCGGAACCGGTGAAGCGGTGGCACAGCGAGATCTTGCCGCTGGTGCCGACCGCCAGCAGGCCGACGCCGGCGCCGCAGGGCAGCACCTTCCTCGTGCCCATCCACAGGTCGGTCATCAGCTGCTGCATGTTGCCGAAGCCGTGGCGGCGGCCGCGCTTGGCCTCGCTGATGTACTCCCGGCCGAGCGCCTTGAAGGCCTCGAAGACGATGTCGAGCTCCTCGCGCGACAGTCCGACCGGCGAATCCGGCCCGGCGGTCGCAGGGGCGAAACCGACTTCGAAGAAGCCCAGCTCGTCGTGCAGATGCTTGTAGATGCCGGCGACGTCGAGGTTGCCGGTCGCCAGCGTGACGCGCGCACCGACGGGCTTCGACTTGTACTTTTCCAGCAGCCGCTTCACCCGCATCGCGACCGTCTTGTAGGTGCCGCCGCCGGCGATCGTGCGGCGATGGCGGTCGTGCTGGGCCTGGTCGCCGTCGATGCTGATGGTGATGCCGAAGCGGTGCGCGTCGAGGAAGTCGATGATCTCGTCGGTGAGCAGCGTCGCGTTGGTCGTCAGCGAGAACTCGGCCTCCTTGCCGGCCGCGGCGGCCTTCTCTTCGGCGTACTCGACGAGGTCGCGGATCACCGCGATGCGCGTGAGCGGTTCGCCGCCGAAGAAGACGATGCCGACGCGCTCGTGCTCGCTTGCCTCCTCCATCAGCAGGTCGATTGAACGCGAGCCGGTCTGGAAGTCCATCACCGACGAGTTCTTCGGCGAAGTCAGATCCTCACGGTAACAGTAGCTGCAGCCGAGGTTGCAGCCGGTCGTCAGCGTCAGCACCAGCGTCTTCAAGGGCGAGCGCTCGACGACGCGGGCCGGGATCTCGTAGTGCTTGGGCTGCGGCGCGACGATGCCGAGGTCGATGAAGTCGCTGAGGCTGTCGCACAGTTCGGCGGGCGTGTAGCGTCCGTCGAAGCGGCTCTGGATGTCGTCCGCGCTGACCGCGGGCGCCGACTCGAACAGCCCGAGCAGGTCGGACGCGGCCGGGTCCAGTTCGAAGATCGAGGTCGTCGGCACGTGCAGCAGGACCTGCCGGTCGCCCTTGCGGATCGCACGGTAGTTGTGGGGTTGCACCTGCAATGTCGTGGTCATTGTCTTTTCTCCTTTGCCCTCAACGCAGCGGCGTCGGATTCCAGCGCTGCACGGTGACAACCAGCTGGCCCTTGCCGTTGAGCGAGCGCCCGCCGTCCGCGACCGTCGCTACGACCGACAGGTTGCCGACGTTGTTGAGGCCGCGACGTGCCGGGTTGGGGCCGGCAAAGGACGGCAGGAACTGGCCGTGCGGTTCGATGTGGCCGGCAAACTTCAGATCCTCTTCATGCTTGGCGCGCTCGTCGAAGGGCTCGGTGGACCACGTCGCCGGCACGCTGCCAAGGCGCACATCGTCGTCGGTGCCGGGTTGGCCGTCGGCGCCGTTGAGGAAGGCAACCGCATCGAATTGCGCGGTCACTGGCGGATTCGTGCCGCCGCCGACGCGTGCGACACCGAAGGCCGGCTCGACGCGCACCGAGTCGATCTGGCGATACACGGCGACGGTCCTGTCCGACTCGCGCCCGCCCACCGCGACCTTGCGCAGACCGGGCGCCGCGTCGGCAGCGACCTTCACGCGCAGCTTCAGCTGCTCGGCCGACTTGCCCAGCCACTCCACGACCTCGACGCCCGGACCAAAATCGAGCTTGGCATCGAGCCCGGCGCCCGCAACCGTCACCGTCGCGGTCTCGCCTGCCCGCAGCATGTGCGGCGTGATGGCGACCGGCACGTTCTTCGCGGCCTTGTCGGCCCGCACCGCCTCGAACGTGGCGCCGATCTCCTCGGACTTGCGCAGGAACCAGCGCCCGCTCATGCGCGCGCCGTCCTCGCTCAGTGCGAAAATCGACTGCGTGTGCTCGTTGCCGAGCTGAGCCGTGCCGCGCCATTCATAGCCGGTATAGACGAGCGACTCGCCCTTGCCGCGAACCGTGTTGCCGGGTCCGAAGTGCAGCTCGTAGCTCACCTCGTAGCGGTCCTTGCCCTTCGCCGTCGCGGTCATCGTGCCCGTATAGGCACCCCACCCCGGACGCTCGCCGGCAACGATCCAGCGCCCGTCGGCCGGCTTGTGCTTCGCACCGCTCCAGTTGCGCCACGCATCGGTGTTCTTCGGGTACATCTCCGCCAGCCGGCCCGGCATCTTGTCGCGCGCAATCTCCCACCAGTTGCGGTCACGCCCGAGCGCCGAGTATTCCGCGCTGGGGAACTGGCCGAGGTGGGTGTGCATGAGCTTGCGCCACTCGGCCTCGTCGCGCCGCTGCAACGCGACGCGCCCGTAGCTGTGACAGCGGCCGCACATCTGCGCCATCTCGTCGTCGGGCGGCGTGTCCTGCATGTTGGGCCGCCGCTCGGTCAGGAAGCGGAACGGCGCGGCCTCCGCCGGTGCGAGGCCCTGCCGGTCGGCGAGGTACTTCACCACCGCGCGACGCTCCTCGGCGCTCAGCTCGACCTTGTGCCAGATGCCCATGCGCACGACAGTCATGTCCCAGCCTTCGGGCGACTTGCGGATCTCCGGGATGCGCGTGAGCTTGCCGTCTTCGAGGTGACAGCTCGCGCATTTCTTGTCGATCACGTCGCGGCCGGGGTCCTGCGCCGCCACGGCGGGCATCACGCCCACCATCCCCAGCGCCAGCGCCACGGCGCCGGCGGTGCGCAGACGTCTGCGCGTATGTCTTGTGGTCTCCGCCTTCACTTTTGTCTCCACTCTCCGGTGAGGAAATGCGCCGCCCCATCAACTGCCACGCGGCGGCGCGCCGCACTCATAGCGCCATGATCACGGACTTGGATTCGGTGTACAGATCGAGCACCGCGCGCCCCATCTCGCGACCGATGCCGGACTGCTTGAAACCGCCGAAAGGCATCGCGTTGTCGAGGATGTTGTGGCAGTTCACCCACACGGTGCCGGCCTGGATCTTCGGGATCAGCCGATGCACGCGCGACAGGTCGTTCGACCAGATGCTCGCGGCGAGCCCGTAGGGGGTGTCGTTCGCACGCCGCGCGACCTCGTCGAGATCGTCGTAGGGCATCGCGACAACCACCGGACCGAAGATCTCCTCGCGCACCACCTTCATGTCGTCGCTCGTATCGACCAGCACCGTCGGCTTCACGAAGTAGCCCGCGCCCTCCCCCGCTGCGCCGCCGGTCGCGGCGCGCGCGCCCTCGGCGAAACCGCTCTCGATGTAGCCCAGCACACGCTTCTGCTGCGTCGCCGACACCAGCGGGCCGATCTGCGTCGTCGGGTCGATGCCGGCACCGAGCTTCATGCCCGCCGCGATCCCCGCCAGGCCTTCGACGACCTCGTCGAAGCGGCTCTTATGCACGAAGAGGCGCGAGCCGGCCGTGCACACCTGCCCCTGGTTGAAGAAGATCGCCTGCGCCGCACCCGCCGCAGCAGCGCCAGCGTCCGCGTCGTCGAGCACGATCACCGGGCTCTTGCCGCCGAGCTCCAGCGACACGCGCGTCATGTTGTCGAGCGCCGCCTTGCCGACCAGCTTGCCGATCTCGGTCGAGCCGGTGAAGGCGATCTTTTCGATACCGTGGTGCGACGCAAGCGCCGCGCCCGCGGTGTGGCCCAGACCGGTCACGACATTCAACACGCCCGCCGGATAGCCCGCCTCCAGCGCCAGCTCCGCGAAGCGCAAGGCCGACAGCGGCGTCTCCTCGGCCGGCTTCAGCACCATCGTGCAGCCCGTCGCGAGCGCCGGCGCCACCTTCCACGCCGCCATCAGCAGCGGGAAGTTCCACGGGATGATTGCGCCGACCACGCCGACTGGGGAGCGCCGCGTGAAGCCGAAGAACTCGCGGTCGCGCACGATGGGCACCGACACGTCCATCGTCGAACCTTCGATCTTGGTCGCCCAGCCCGCCATGTAGCGCAGGAAATCCACCACCAGCGCCACGTCGACGTGGCGCGCCATGACCACCGATTTGCCGTTGTCGAGCGACTCGATCTCGGCCAGTTCCTGCGCATGCGCTTCAACGAGATCGGCGAACTTCAGCAGCAGGCGCTCGCGGTCGACCGGGCGCATCTTCGGCCAGTCGCCCGATTCGAACGCACGGCGCGCCGCAGCGACCGCGCGGTCGATGTCCTCCGGCCCGCCCGCGGGCACCGACGCGAACTTCTCGCCGCAGGCCGGATCGACCACCGCCAGCGTCTCGCCGCTCGCCGCCTCCACCCACTCGGCGCCGATCAGCATGCGCCGCGGCCGCTCCAGGAAGCGCCGCGTGCCTTCGCTCAGCAGTTGTCCGTGGTAATGCTCCATGAATCTGTCTCCTCTGTTCTTGGTTGGTTTGTATTTGGAATGACGGCTCAGCCGCCGGGGCCGTCGTCGATCAGGCCGGCGCGCGCGACCGCGGTTGCCCGCGCCGCATCCACGCCTTCCGCATCGATGTCCAGCTGCTGCCCCAGCCGCGACACCAGCCGCTCCTCGAGCCGTTCGAGATCGCCGTCCGCGTAGGCGACCTCCCACAGCATCGTCAGCACCTCGCGCCGTTCGGCCGCGTTGAAGCCCGCACGCACGGCCTCGGCGAATTCCCAATCGTCCAGCACCTCGGCGAAGCGCTCGTCGGCCACTTCCACGAGCTTGCGGGCGGCCTCCTCGGGCAGCGCGAAGTGCTCGCACAGCAGGCGCTTGATCGCCGCCTGCTCGCGCTCGCTCGCGCGGTGATCGATGTACATCGCTTCGAGCAGCAGCGCGGCAACGGCGATATGGCGGCGCTCGAACGGGCCTGTTTCAAGGCCTTCCGCCTGGACTTCGCCAGACAGCAGCGCCATCAGTTTGGTAAGCATGCGCAGGTCTCCCTGTCCCTGTTATTTGTTGGGGGTGAGCCGTTCGACGCCCAACTGGCCAGCAATGACGACGCTGCCGGTGGGCGCAGCGACCACAGCGGCGAGGTTCTGCCGGTCCGCGCGCACCTCGAGCTGCAGCGGCTCGCCGCCGGCACCGCGCAGCACGACTCCCCCCGCGCCGACGACGATCAGCCCGCCATTGGCGGTCGCGATCCCGGACGTCAGCGACTGCTCGGTGCCGGTCTCCCGCACCTGCCACGTGGTACCGCCGTCGCGACTCGCGATCACGCGCCCGCTCATCCCCAGCAGCACGACCTCGCCATCCGCCCGCTCGAGCCCGCTCCACAGCGACCCCGAGACGCCGGTCGCAAGCTTCGTCCAGCTCGTGCCGCGATCCGTCGAGCGGAATGCCGCGCCAGTCTCCGCGGCGATGAAGAGCTTCCCGTCGCGGGTGCCGAAGATGTGGTTGAGGTGCAGGTCGGCGTCATGGCCGCTGCCGACTGCCAGGCGCGCCCATTTGTGTCCGCCGTCCAGGGTCAGGAAAGCCGTGCCGTACGCGCCCACCGCATAGCCGCGCTGCGCGTCGGCGAAATACACCGACAGCAGCACCGGCTTGTCGTCCAGCGTCGCCTGCAGCTGCCAGTTGGCGCCACCGTCGGTTGTCGCAAGGATCACCCCGCCGTGGCCCACCGCCCAGCCGAGGCGTTCATCGACGAAATGCACCGCCGTCAGCAGCGCGCTGACCGGCACCTCGGCCTGCTGCCAGGTCTTGCCCTCGTCGGCCGAACGCACGATGGTGCCGTAGTCGCCGACCGCGACGAGCGCATTGCCCGCGCGCACCAGCCCCGTCACCGGCACCTTCGCCGCCAGCCTGGCCTTCATCGCCGGCGCGGGCACTTTCGCCGCTTCGGCCGGCGCAGCCGCGAACACCGCGGCGCTTGCTGCCAGGCACAGGCCCAGCAAGGTCTGCCCGATACGATTGCCTGTCTTCATCGCGTCCCCCTCAGTGGGCCATCAGCGGCGCACGGACCGGGCCGCGGCGCGGGATCAGCACGTCGATCGTCACCGCCAGCGCGGGCAGCAAGGTGATCGCCATGATCATGTTCACCATGAACATGAAGGTCAGCAGCATCCCCATGTCGGCCTGGAACTTCAGCGCCGAGAACGACCAGGTCGCCACCCCGATCGACAGCGTCACCGCGGTGAACACCGTCGCCACACCGATCTCGCGCAAGGCCTGCTTGAACGCCGTGACGATGTCCTCGCCGTGCGCGAGATGCATCTGCAGGCGGTTGTAGATGTAGAACGCGTAATCGACGCCGATCCCCACCGCCAGCACCATCACCGGCAGCGTCGCGACCGTGAGGCCGATGTCGAGCGCCTTCATGAACCAGTAGCCGAGGAAGGTCGCCAGCGTCAGCGGCAGGCAGCACGCGATCATCGCGCGCCAGTCGCGATACACCGCGAACACCAGTACCAGGATCGTCGCGTACACATAGAGCATCATCGGCAGCTCCGAATGCTCGACCACCTCGTTGGTCGCCGCCTGCACGCCGGCGTTGCCGCTCGCGAGTCGCACCGTCACGCCAGGGAAGGGCTGCATTTCGCGGAAATGTTTCACCGCGGCGACCACCTCCTTGATCGTCGAAGCCTTGTGATCGGCCAGATACAGGTTCACCGGCAGCAGCGTGCAATCCGCGTTGAAGAGACGCATGCCTTCCGGCACCTGGCGCACCGCCTCGCCGAGCGTGAGCTCTTCGGCGGGGAGCGCGGCCCACTTCGGATTGCCTTCATTGACCCCGGACGCCGCAAGCTTCGTCATCGCCGGCAGGGACTGCGCTGACAGCACGCCCGGCACGTTCGCCAGGTACCACGTCAGCCGGTCGACATGGCTCATGATGTCCTGGCGGTAGCAGCCGTCGGCCGGCGATTCCACCACCACCGTCAGCAGGTCCAGCCCCAGCGCATAGCGCGCGACCACGGCCTCGACGTCGCGGTTGTAGCGTGAGTCGTCGTGCAGCTCCGGCGCGCCCGGCAACACATGGCCGACGTGCCGCCCCTGGCTCTGCCACACCGCCACCGCCAGCAGTACCAGGCACACCAACGTACCGATCGCCGCATTGCGCGGATTCGCGATATGCATGCCGAGGGAGGCCATCGTGCGATTGCGCAACCCCTCCATTTTCGTCGCCCGCAGCACGAAACGATCGTCGAAGCGGAAATAGCTCGCGACCACCGGCAGCATGATCAAGTTGGTCACGATCTTGTACGCGACGCCCACGGACGCGGTGATTGCCAACTCGCGGATCATCGGGATCGGCACCAGCACCAGCGTCGCGAAGCCGACGAAGGCCGTGATCAGCGCCAGCGTGCCCGGCACCAGCAGGCCGGTGAAGCTGCGGCTCGCGGCCGTGTAGCCGTCGGCGCCGTTGATAACCTCCTTCGCGATGTAATTCACCTGCTGGATGCCGTGCGACACGCCGATCGCGAACACCAGGAAGGGCACCAGGATCGCCAGCGGGTCAAGGCCGAAGCCCAGCAGCGTGATCGTGCCGAACTGCCACACCACTGACACCAGCGAGCACGACAGCGGCAGGAAGGTCAGCAGCCAGGAGCGGGTGTACCAATAGACGGCCGCGCCGGTCAGCAGGAAGGCGAGCGCGAAGAACTCGATCACGCTCGTCGCCCCTTCCGAGATGTCGCCCATCTGTTTGGCGAAGCCGATGATGCGGATACGCACATCGCCATCGCTGAAAGCCTCGCGCACTTCGCGTTCCAGCCGCTGGCTGAACTCCGCATAGTCGAGGCGCGCGCCGGTCTGCGGATCGGGGTCGGCCAGTTCGGCGACCACCATCGCCGACGACGAATCGTTCGCAACGAGCGAACCGATGAAACCGCCGACGATCGTGCGCTCGCGGATCGCGGTGATGTTCTCCGGCGTCAGCGCCTTCACCGTCACGTCGCCGCCGATCACGTCCTCGGCCTTCATGCCCTCCTCAGTGATCTGCACCGCGCGGGTGTTCGGCGTCCACAGCGAGGTCACCGTGCGGCGGTCGACACCCTTCATGAAGAACAGCGCCTGCGTCACGTCGTAAAGTTTGGTCAGTGCCTTCTCGTTCCAGATGTCGCCCTTGGTGGCTTCGACGGTCACGATGATGCGGTTCGCGCCGAACAGCACCTCGCGATACTGGTTGAAGGTCTGGATGTATTCATGGTTCTGCGGCAGCTGCTTGTCGAAGCCCGCGCTCATGTGCAGGCGCGACGCGAACAACGCCATCACCACAGTGAAGCCGAGCAGCGCAAGCAGGATGGGCAGACGGTGCCTGAAGCACACGCGCTGCATCGCCAGCACCAGTTTTTCGATCATGTCGGGGTATCCATTGGGCTGGCACCGACGGAGTCACACCCCGCCGGCGCCGGCATCTGCATCAGAACGAGTACGAAACGCTTGCCGAGAGGAAGTCGCGATCACGCATCAGGTTGTTCGCGCCACCACCGTAGAAGGTCACCCACTGGATCCCGCCCTTCCAGGCGTCGCGGTAGTTCGCGAACAGCGACAGCGTCAGCGCCCTGCGGCCTTCCACGAAGGGCAGCCCGTTCGGCGTCGTGCCGCGCACGTCGTGGTACCAGTCGACCTGCGGCGTCAGCGTCACGCCCGAGCCCCACACGTTCGGGTAGTTCAGTGCCCCCTCGACCACGTAGCCCCACGAGGTCTTGTCGGGCAGCGAGTAGTCCGGCAGGAAGTAAGGCGTCACACCGCTGCGATCGAGCCCCGGGTAATGCGCGACCGCCGCCTCGGCCAGGATGAAGCCATCCGTCGCCCCCATCGCCTTCGCGAATCCGCCGAGCGGATCGTTGTGCGAGAAGGTGTAGAAGCCGGTGAGGTGGAACTGGTACTTCTCCTCCTCGACAAAGCCGGGGTTGCTGCCGCCGTCGCGGTAGATGCTGTACTTCCCGGCGAAGGGCACGGTCGGATCGATGCCTACGCTGTCCTTCGGCCGATACGACAGCTCGGCACCGACCGCGACGTTCGCGAGCTTCGTGTTTGCCGAGATCGCGTACAGATCCTTGTCCTCGCCGTAGGCGATGAAGTAGCCGGTGACGGCGCCCAGGCTGTTGCCCGTGAAACCCAGGAAGGGCAGCTTGTCGTGGTAGCGCTGGTACGTGAAGGCGAACTCGGCATCGATCTCCTCCGCGTTGTAGCGGAAGTTCACGCCGTACTGGCCGGTGTTCTTCGGCTTGTCGGTGCGCAGATAGGGCACGGCGATCCCTGCCGCGACAGCGTCGGCATCCGAGATGCCCGGGTTGTCGCCGCAGCGCCCGTTCGGCAGGCCCGCACACGCTCCCGGGCCCGCAAAGTCCTCGATGATGCTAGTCGGCACGTAAGCCACGCGCCGCCCCTTGCCCAGCACGTCCGCCGCGGAGAAGAAGGTTCCCACCGGGTCGAACTTGAAGCCATTCCAGCCGAACTGGTAATACGCCTCCGCGCCCAGCTTCTCCGTGAGACCCAGCGAACCCGACAGCATCGGCGCGGGAATGAAGATCTCCTTCAGCTGCGTGCCCGGCACGTGGAACTTCTGCAGGTCGATCGCGTTGATCTGGTTCACGCCGCCGATGATGAAAATGTCCTCGCCCCAGGAGATCACCTGGTTGCCGAGTTTCACCTTGCCGCGTCGCTCGCCGACGGTGAATTCCTTCGCGACCCAGGCATCGAGCAGCGTCATCTCGCCCGACGCCTCGTCCGCGACCGAAGTGCGCCGCGTGTCGTCCGATTTCGTATCGACGAACCAGTTGAAACGCGCCAGCGCGCTCCAGCCGCCCGGATACTTCAGCGACAGGTCGTGCGTGCCCTTCAGCACCGCGGAGACGATGTCGTTCTTCTTGTAGTTCAGGTTGCCGTCGTCGAAGTTCGTGAAGTTGAAGTCCGCATTGGCGTAGCCGTTCCCCGCCTGCTTCCTCATCAACTCGTTGTTCGTCGTGTTGTTGCAGCCCCCGCTGTCGTTGCCGATGGTCTTGCACCCCGGCGACTGCAGGCGGCTGATCACCCCGTACGACACCGTGCTGTCGAAACTGCCCGAGACCCCCTCCTCCGAACCGAAGCGAAACGCGTGGCTTGCCGGCGACCAGCAGGCCGCCGCAACCGCAACTGCCAGGATCGAAGGCGCGAGCGGGCCCCGACGATGCGAAATCGTCATTGTTTTCATGGATTTTCTCCCTCGGGTGGGTGGCGGTCAGCGCTCGCCGCGGCGGCGCATTTCGTCCTGCGTGAAGTTCGCGGCGGTGATCCGGCCGTCCTTCGCGGCGGTCAGATCCAGCACCTCGCCTTCGGCGGTCCAGTTATCGACCACGTAGCGGCGTGCCACCAGGTCGTACATCTGCGTCTCATACGCCATGCACGCCCCCACTTCCGGCGCCGCCCACAGGCTGCCTTCCTGCACGCGCCACAGGTTGCCCTTGGCGTCGTACATGTCGACCTGCAGCAGCGCCCACGAATCCTCGTCGAAGTGGAACACCCGCTTCGCGAAGGAATGCCGCTTGTCCGCCTTCACCGTCGCTTCCACCACCCACACGCGATGCGGCTCGTAGCGCATCAGGTCGCGCTTGACATACTCCGGCCCGAGCATGTCCTTGAACTTCTGCTTCTTGTCGATCAGCCGATAGGAGTTGTACGACACGTACATCTCCCTCTTGCCCACCAGCTTGTAGTCGTAGCGGTCCAGCGCGCCCGTGAACATGTTGATCTGGTCGACGAAGTACAGGTTGTCGAAACCCGCGATGGGGTTGTCATAGGCGAAAGTCGGCGAGCGGCGAACGCGGCGCTGGCCGGGGAAGTAGATCCACGCATCCTGCGGCTTGTCGATGTAGGCGTGGATCAGGTAGCCCTCGCCCGCACGCGACGGCGGCGTCAGCACGTCGTACAGCAGCTTCGACTCCACGCCCCCCACGTCCGCCGGCCCGGTCACCTTCGGGTCGTTGAACGGGTACATCTCGTACGCCCACTGCTTGTTCTCGACGTAGCTGCCGTCCTTCTCCGGCATCAGCGCCGAGATCTGCGCGCGCCGGCCCAGTCCCGTGTAGCGCAACTTGTAATTCCACATCACCTCGGCGCCCGACTTCGGCACCGGGAAAGGCACGCCCGCGCCGAACACCTGCTCGAGCTGCCAGCCGTCCGCGCCCAGCTTCGCGGCCGTCGCGTTCTTCTTCGTCTGTGCGGCCACGAAATCCGGCACCGGACAGCTGCGCCGGCTCGGATAGACGTCCATGCGATAACCCTTGTACGCCTTGATCAGCGCGATCTGGCCGGCCGACAGCTTGTCCGCGTACTTGTCGAGGTTGGCCGCGTCGATCGAGAACAGCGGCTTGTCGTCCTTGAAGGGATCCAGATGGCCCGGCTTCCAGCCCGCAGGCACCTGCGTCATCCCGCCGTTCCACGCCGGAATCGCGCCATCCTTGCTCGCAGCCACCTCCGCGCCGATCGGCGTCAGGCTCTTGCCCAGCGTCGCCGCTTCCGCCTCGGTCGCCGCCGCCCGCACTGCCCCGCTGCCCAGCGCTGCGGCAAGCGTGATGCAGATGAGCGCAAGGCGAGGGAATCTCCTCGTCCTGGTAGTCATGTTGTCGTCTCCTCACTTGATGTGATGTGCCGTTCGGTTCGGCTTTTTTTCCGGCTGCCCCAGCCGCGTCCTCACGCGGCGGCACAACCGATGGAGGCGATTGTAGGAAGCAGCTTCCCGGAGCCGTTATCCGAAATTGGCAATCCGTGCGGAGACCACCGCAGCGAACCCCTACGAACCGTGCGACGCGCTTCATTAGGAAGATTTCACTGTTCGGCGTGCGACTTTTGTATTAGTTTTAAAAAACAATCAAAGCCATAACTACAAACGGCCCTTTCCGGTCAGGAGACAATCGGAAAATGGATGCTCACACCCTCGCCGGACGCGAAGGCATTGCGCCCACCGCCGGCGACGACGCGTATTCCGTCGTTCATCTCGACACACGCGACGCAGACGACCACGCAGCCTGCCTGCAACACTGGAAACAGCGCTACGACCAGCTTTCCGCCGGCACCTTCACCGGGCGCTTCCACGAATTCTGGTTCGACAACGTGCAGGTTTTCCGCGAACGGACCAATCAGGTCGTGCACGAAATCGGCACGTCCTGGGAAGGCTCGCGCACGATCGGCGTGCCGGTCGAACTCGACGGCACCGGCTGGTACTGCGGCGAATCGTGCGAGCTCGACTCCATCATCACCCTCAAGGGCGGGGAAGACCTCGACTACCGCACCCCGCGCCTGCACGACATCGTCGCCGTGACGACGGACGTCGAAGCCTTCACCGACTACGCCTTCCGCGTCGAACACCGCGACGTGGAAGCCGAAATCGGCAAGCGACGGATCATCCCCGCGACCTCCGACCAGGCCGCAACGCTGCGCGCCTTCCTCCTCACGGTGCTCGCCAGCCTCGAAGCCACGCCCGACCTGCTGCGCCACCCGCAGATGCGCAAGGGGCTGGAACAGGCGATCTACGCAAGCATCGTTGCAGCCATCACGCCGCGCGAAGATACGCCGCGGCCCGCGACGCCCTGCCGCACGCGCCAGCTCATCGTCGACCGCGCCCGCGAATACATGCGCGCGCATATCGACGCACCGATCACCGTCGCCGACCTATGCACCGAGCTGCGCGTGTCCCGCCGCACACTGCAATACAGCTTCCAGGACATCCTCAACCTGAACCCCGTCAGCTTCCTGCGCGCCTTGCGCCTCAACGGCGTGCGCCGCGAACTGAAATCCGCCGACCCGGCCAGCCACCAGATCGCCGACATCGCCGCGCGCTGGGGCTTCTGGCACCTGTCGCACTTCGCGTCGGACTACCGGGCCATGTTCGGCGAACTGCCTTCGGAAACGCTGCGCCAATCGGCACCCGCTCCCCACGTATAGGCGGAGCGGACGCGCTCGGGCCACCTCACGCCACCTTGAAGCGGCTCACGTCCGTAAGCAGCTGCTCCGCGAGGCTCTCGAGCCGATCCGCCGTCCGGTGGCTTTCCACGGCAATCGCGCTGTTCTCCTCGGCCATGCGCGCAATCGTTTCCACGTTGCGCGCAATCTCCGTCGACGCCACACTCTGCTCGCGCAGCGCATCTGAGATCTCGGCCACGGTTTCCACGACCCGTCCCGCCTCGTCGCGGATGCTCGCCATCGCGACACCCGCCTCCTGCGCGCGGGCAACGCCCGTATTCACCTGCGTCACGCCGCCCTGCATGCTGGTTACTGCACCGCGCGCATCGCGCTGAATCGCCCCGACCATCTGCGCGATCTCCTGCGTCGAATGCGTCGTGCGCTCGGCCAGCTTGCGCACCTCGTCCGCCACCACCGCAAAGCCGCGCCCCTGCTCACCCGCGCGGGCCGCCTCGATCGCCGCGTTCAGCGCCAGCAGGTTCGTCTGGTCGGCGATCTCCTTGATCACGTTCACGATCGCCGAAATCCGTTCCGAACTGCGGTCCAGCTCGACAATGGTATCGGCCGACCCGGACACCGCGCGCGCGATCTCCCCGATATCGGCGACCACCGACTCGACGACCTCGCCCCCTTCGCCCGACAGCCTGCCCGAACGTCGCGCGAGCTCGTTCGCGTTGCTTGCGTTGCCGGCGATGTGGTCGATGCCCACCGTCATCTCCTCCACCGCCGCCGCCATGCTCGACGCCGCCTCGCTCTGCCGCTGCGAAGAAGTGTCGATCTGGCGCGCCGACTCCACCATGCCGCGCGCCGTCTCCGCCACCTGGCCGGAATTGCTCTGGATGCTCGTGATCAGGCGGCACATCGTCGACGCCATGTCGTTGAAACTGTCGGCGATCATGTGCAGCTCGTCACGAGCCTGCAGTTTGATCGCGGTCGTCAGGTCGCCGGACGCCAGCCGGTGGCTGCCTTCGGCGAGCCGCTTCACGCTGCCCATGATCGACAGATACACCCCGATCGAAAGGTAGGCGATCGCGACGGCCACGACCACCAGCACGGCGATGTTGAAATACAGCACGCGCCGGGCCTCGGCGATCCGGTGCCGCAGCAGCTCGTCCAGCGTCGGCAGCAGGATCTCGTTCATCTGCCCGTACCCCACCGAGATCGCCTCGGTGGCCATCCCGAAGTACGCCGACGCCGCAGTGCCCTGCAGGTCGCCCGCCAGAATCTGGCGCACCACGCCGCTGACGTTGGCGAGCTTGCCGTTCATTTCCGCGAACGACGACTCCAGCCGCTGCGCGAGATCGGGCCGCTGCGTGACGATCTTGCGGATGTTGGACTCGAGATCGCCCACCGCCCCGCCCACGTCGTTCGCGAGCACGCTCACGTCGAGCTTGCCCGCTTCGTCGATCGTGCCGCGCGCGAGCGCCCCTGCCCCCTTGGCGCGCAACCGGCCGATGCGCTCGAGCAGGTAGGGCGTGCGGACCACCGCCGTCGACATCAGGTAGTAACTGTCCTGCTGCGGATCGAAGGTCAGGCCATACTCGTCCGCGACCGCAATCTGGAAATCCAGCAGATTCTGGATCAGCCGCGTATGCGTCTGGAAATTCTCGGGCTGGCTCAGCTTCAGCCCCTCCCGCGCCAATCCGTTCCAGCGCGAACGGATGTCACTCCAGTCACGTTTGCGCAGCGCTTGCGGGAGCGCCGCCTCCAGCATCTCGATCGCGCGATCGACCTCGACGGCCTTGTCGGCGCGCGTCGCCGTCGCACTCTCCAGCCCCCCGAGCACCGCCGAGGACAGGCCACGATGCTGCTGCATCAGCTCGACCACCCTGGAAATCGGCCGCGACAGGTCCGAAGCGACAAGCTCGCGCTCCGTCCGCTCGATCGTCGCATTCAACTGGCGCGCGAGGGTGAGCATCAGGCTGGTGAAGGCCACCAGGATGATCAGGCCCAGCAGCCCGAACTTCACCGGGTAACTGCACCGATTCATCAAACCCACTGCAGGTGCAAAAATCAGCTTCACGATCCTCTCCACGAACAGGTCCCCACATCGTCGGGCGGCCAACGGAAATCCGTCGCATCTCCTTCGGCGATCGGGATATGCGTTTTTTGTCAGCGTATTGGGATTTGTCCGAGAAGTACGTGATCCGCATCAAAAACACACCGGCACACCATGCATTCGTCACGCATCCGGACCTTCGCGTGCCCACGTCCCCGCTGCCGGCTCCGGCACGGGCTTTTCCAAACCCGCCGCACGCTGCACAATTGCGCCCTTTTTGCCAAACGGAGACGCCCAAGATGAAGACCCGCCAGGTCCTGACCCTCGACGACGCGCGCAAGATTGCCGCCACGGCCGAAGCCGAAGCCCTGCGCAACGGCTGGGCGGTCACGATCGCGATCTGCGACGAAGGGGGCCACCTGCTGTGGTTGCAGCGCCTGGACAACGCGCCCCCGTCGAGCGCCTACGTCGCGCCCGAAAAGGCCCGTACCTGCGTCATGATGCGCAAGCCCAGCAAGGCCATCGAGGACATGGTCAACAACGGCCGCTTCGCCGGTCTCGGCCTGCCCGTCACGCCGCTCGAAGGCGGCGAGATGATCGTCGTCGGCGGCGAGGTGATCGGTGCCGTCGGCGTCTCCGGCGTCAAGTCCTCGGACGACGCACAGATCGCGCGCGCCGGCATCGCGGCGATCGGAGCCGCGTACAGCCTCTGATTGCTGCACGGGCGGCCGCAACGCACGCGGGGGGGCAAAATCACCTATTGATCACCCCGCGGCAAACCCCCACAATCCTTTCGGCATTATGCCGGCCGCACAACCGCAGTCGGCACTGCCGCCAGGACGAGCGCGACATCGATCGACGGGCGGAGGGCAAACCCGTTTCCGCCGGCCGGCAGGAAGAACCGCCGCGGCGCAAACTCGCGAAACCGCTCGAAACGCCCTTCGCCGTCGAGGGCCCCGTCGCTACGCCCCCCGACCAGAGCCCCGGCAGGGTAAACTTTCACGAACAACATCCAACCGGGATCGCGATGAAGGATTTCGAATCTCAGGCACGAGCATTCGGCGAGCAGATCGAGGCCGAAATTGCCGAAGGCCATCTCAGCTTCCCGACCTCCCTCGACGTCTCGCTGCGCATCAAGCGACTCGCCGACAGCCCTGCGTCCTCGCTCGAAGAGATCGCGGCGGCGGTCAAGACCGAACCCGTCCTCAGCGCCAAGACCGTGCGCATGGCGAACGCCGTCACACTGAACCCCTACGCCACCCCCATCACCAACGTCGCCGATGCCGTGCGTCGCATCGGCCTTGCGTCACTGCGCTGCCTTGCCTTCGCGGTGGCGGCCGAGCAGCTCGCACAGGATCACCGCTCGCCGAAAATGCGCACCATCGCCTCCGGGCTGTGGATGCACTCGGTCGATGTCGCCGCCTGGTCCTGCGCCATTGCCCGCGAACTGCGCACCGTGAATCCCGACACCGCGATGTTCGCTGGCATGATGACCGACATCGGGCAGTTCCTGCTGCTGGCCCGCGCCGCCGACTATCCCGCCCTCGCTGAAGACCTGCCGCGCTTCGCCGAATTCGTCACCACGTGGAATACACCCGTCAGCCAGTCGGTACTCGAAGTGTTCGAATTGCCGGAAGAAATCCTGGATGCCTTCGAACACGGCGCGCCCTGCGCCGGCTCATGGCCCCCCGCCAGCCTCGCGGCGATCCTCTTCGTCGCAACTCACGCCGTCGACACCCCGAATCCCTTCGACAAGCTCATGGGGCTGAAACACCGTACCGACCTCCCCGATTCGGCCATCCCCGGCATCGACCAGCGGAATCTCGACCATCTGCTTGAATCCACCCGCGAAAACCGCCAGCTGATCCTGGCTGCGCTCTGCGGCTGACGCCCCCGTGCGCGTCACCCTCGTTCACCCCGCCGGTTTCAACTTCGTCCCCGGACAGCCCGACTTTTCGGTGCTGGCCAACCGCATGGCGCCGATCGGCATCCTGTCGCTCGCCGCCTGGCTGGACAAGCACGGGCACGAAACCGCCGTCCACGACTGCCTCGGACCGTTCGCGCCGGCCGGCATCGCAGCCAACGTCGACGCCATCCTCGCCACCGACCCCGAACTCGTCGGTTTCTCGGCGACGACCTCGGCATTCATGGACGCCATCGACATGGCGACAAGCATCCGGCAGCGGCGGCCGGACATCCGCATCGTGCTCGGCAACGTCCACGCCTCCTCGATCGGCGCGCCGCTGCTCGAGCACTTCCCCGAGATCGACTACCTGTGCATCGGCGAAGGCGAAGGTCCCCTGCTCGACCTCGCCGACGGCAAGCCCCCGGCCGCGATCGACAACCTCGTGTGGCGCGACGGCCCGCGCGTCGTCGCCAACCCGCGCCGGCAGCGCATCCTCGATCTCGACGAACTGCCCTTCCCCGCCTACGAAAAACTCGCCGGCTTCCCCGCCGGCTACCACCTGCCGCTCTTCTCGTACGCCAAACGCCACGGCGCCACGATGATCACCTCGCGCGGCTGCCCCTACACCTGCTCGTTCTGCGACCGCACCGTGTTCGAACGCCTCTACAAGGTCAACTCCGCCGCCTACATCTACGCGCACATGAAGCACCTGCGCGACAGGTTCGGCGTGCACCACATCAATTTCTACGACGACCTGTTCACCGCCAGCCGCAAGCGCGTCGACGAACTGTGCTGCCTGCTCATCGAAAAGCCCCTGGGCATGCAGTTCAACTGCGCGATCCGCACCGGCCACACCTCGGAAGAGATGCTGCACCAGCTCAAGCGCGCCGGCGCGCTGATGGTCTCGCTCGGCATCGAGTCGGCCGACCCCGCGATGATGGAACGCCACAAGGCCGGCGTCACGCTCGACGCCGTGCGCGACACCGTCTGCAAGATCCACGCCGCCGGGCTGCGCGCCAAAGGCCTCTTCATCTTCGGCCTGCCCGGGGAAACGCCGCAGACGCTACGCGCGACCAGCGACTTCATCCTCTCGCTGGACCTCGACGAGATGAACATGACCAAGTTCAGCCCCATGTACGGCGCGCCGATCTGGGATGAATGCGCCGACGGCAGCAGCGGCGATTTCCGCGAAGACTGGCGCCTGATGAACTGCCTCAACTTCGTCTACCGTCCCGAAGGCTTCGCCTCGCGCGAGGAGATGGACGCCCTCTACAACTGGCACATCCGCCGCTTCTACGACAGCAAGGGCTACCGCCACCGCTTCGCCCACCGCGTGTGGGAACACCGCTGGAGTCTCTGGCACCTGGTCAGGAACCTCCCGCGCGTAGTCAAGGCAGCCCGCTACTTCAGTGCCAACCGCGCCCAGCTCGAAGCCGCGCGCCGCGACTTCCCCGCCCACCCGCGCCAGCCCGCAGGACTGAAGGCCCGGCTCGGCCACGCTGCGCAGCGAGTTGTCATCGCCCCGCGCGGCGCATAAGATTACCGGTCTTGACGTCCCTACAACGGCGTGCACACGCCAAGCCCGAGCAGGTACCCGATGACAGAGGAAGCATTCGACCACGTCACCAGCCTGCAGATCCGCCTCACGGAGCTCCGCAACGAGCACCGCGACCTTGACGACGCCATCACGCGCCTGCAGGGCTCCCCGCAGGAAGACGAACTGCTGCTGCGCCGCCTCAAGAAGCGCAAGCTTGCGCTCAAGGACCGCATCTCCGTGATACAGCGCATGCTCGACCCCGACGAACTGGCGTGAGCTCCGCTCGCGCCGAGGACATGAACCGGCACCGCCGATGACCCAGCCCAAGACCTTCGGACCCGAAACCCTCGCACTCCACGCGGGCCAGTCTCCCGACCCCGCCTTCGGCGCCCGCGCCGCCCCGATCTACTTCACGACCAGCTACGTCTTCCCGGACACCGACCACGCGGCGGCGCTGTTCAACCTTGAGCGTCCGGGCCACGTCTACACGCGCATCTCCAACCCGACCAACGCAATGCTCGAGGAGCGCATCGCCGCCCTCGAAGGCGGGGTCGGTGCCATCGCGGTCGCGAGCGGCCAGGCGGCCCTGCACCTCGCGATCACGACCCTGATGGGCACCGGCGGCCATATCGTCGCCTCGCACGCGCTGTACGGCGGCTCGCACAACCTGCTCGCCTACACCCTGCCGCGCTTCGGCATCACGACCACCTTCGTCGATCCGCAGGACCCGGACGCCTGGCGCGCCGCCGTCCGCCCCGAGACGCGCCTGTTCTTCGGCGAATCGCTCGGCAACCCCGGCCTCGACGTGCTCGACATCCCCGCGGTCGCCGACATCGCGCACGCCCATCGCATCCCCCTGCTGGTCGACGCGACCCTCGTCACGCCCTGCCTGCAACGCCCGCTCGCACTCGGCGCCGACCTCGTACTGCACTCGGCGACCAAATTCCTCGGCGGCCACGGCGTCGCGGTCGGCGGCCTGCTCGTCGACGGCGGGCGCTTCGACTGGGAAGCTTCCGGCCTCTTCCCGACACTCACCGAACCCTACGACGGCTTCCACGGCATGGATTTCGCCGAGGAGTCGCCCATCGCCGCCTTCCTCCTGCGCGCCCGGCGCGAAGGCTTGCGCGACTTCGGCGCCTGCCTGTCGCCGATGAACGCCTTCCAGATCCTGCAGGGCATGGAAACCCTGCCGCTGCGCATGCGCGCCCACGTCGCCAACGCGCGCACGGTCGCCGAGCACCTCGCGGCCCATCCCCTCGTCGCGCAGGTCGCCTGGCCCGGCCTCGCCAGCCATCGCGACCACGCGCTCGCCGCCCGCCTGCTCCCCGACGGCGCCGGCTCGGTGCTGTCCTTCGAACTGAAAGGCGGCCGCGCCGCCGGCCGCGCCTTCATCGAGGGTCTGCGCGTGTTCTCCCACCTCGCCAACGTGGGCGACGCCAAGTCCCTCGTCATCCACCCCGCGAGCACCACCCATTTCCGCATGTCCGCGCAGGACCTCGCCGCCGCAGGCATCGGCGAAGGCACCGTGCGCCTGTCGGTCGGGCTCGAGAGTGCCGACGACCTCATCGAAGACCTCAACCGCGGCCTCTACGCCGCCAGCCGCGTCGTGCAGGGTTAAGCCATGGAACTGAGCGTCAACGACACGTCCACCTACCTCTACACCGGCGGCCGCCCCTTCGACCGCCAGCAACCCGTCGTCGTCCTGATCCACGGCGCCGGCCACGACCACAGCGTGTGGAACTTCCAGGCCCGCCAGCTCGCCCACCACGGCTTCGCCGTGCTCGCGCCCGATCTGCCCGGCCACGGACGCACGCCGGGCACCCCGCTGCCCACCATCGAGGCCCTGGCGGACTGGGTCGAAGCCCTGCTCGACGCCGCGGGGGTCGTCCACGCCGCTCTCGCCGGCCACAGCATGGGTTCGCTCGTCGCCCTGCAGACGGCCACACAGGCACCCGCGCGCATCACCCGGCTCATCCTGATCGGCAGCGTCGCGCCCATGCCCGTCGCGCCACCGCTCCTCGAAGCCGCCGCGCACGAGCGCAATGCCGCGCACGCAATGATCAACCAGTGGTCCTACACGCCCGCCTCGCAACTCGGCGCGAGCCCCGTTCCCGGCGTTTTCCTCACCGGCCTCAACCAGCGCCTGATGGAACGCCAGCGCGAAGGCGTGCTCGCAAACGACCTCTCTGCGTGCAACGCTTACCAGGGCGGCCTCGAAGCCGCCGCGCGCATCGCCATTCCCTGCGCGATGCTGTGCGGCGAACGCGACCAGATGACGCCCCGCAAGGCCGTCAAGCCCTTGCAGGAAGCGCTCGCCAAGGTTCCCGGCGGCGCGCGTATGATAGTGATCAAAGACGCCGGTCATGCGATGATGGCCGAAGCGCCCGATGCGGTGGGCGATGCCATGCGAGGCTTCCTGACCAGCACCTGAAAAAACATAACAGGGAAGCCCCGTTCGCTGCCGCACGACAAGACCCCCAACAGGAGAGAGCCATGTCGCAGCAGAACGATACGGGTACGGCAGCTGAAGAACCAGTCTTTCCGACCGTCCGCGAAGTCGATGCGGGCGCCCCCCTGCGCTGGATAGGGCGCGGAATAGACGATTTCCGCGCCTGTCCGATTCCCAGCCTGTTCTACGGCTTCTGTTTCGCAGCGATGGGCCTGCTTGTCACGATGGTGTTCGAGCACGCCTACGAATACACCGCCGCAATGACATCCGGATTCCTGCTACTCGGCCCCTTCCTCGCGATGGGGCTGTACGAGATCAGCCGCAGGCGCGAAGAAGGACAGGACTGCGCCCTGCTGCCGACCCTCACCGTATGGCGGCGCAACGCCGGCAACATCGGCATCTTCGCGGTCGTCCTCGGCGTGGTCTTCCTCGTCTGGGCACGCGCGTCGCTGGTCATCTTCGCCCTCTTCTACACCAACGAGCTCCCCAACCTCAGCGGCTTTCTCAACCAGCTGGTGACGCTTGAAAATCTCGAGTTCCTGCTCGTCTATTTCAGCGTCGGGCTGCTGTTCGCGTGCATCGTGTTCGCTGCGAGCGTGATCTCCGTCCCCCTCATGCTCGACCGCAACCAGGACGCCATAACCTCGATGCTCGCAAGCATCGGAGCGCTCGCCCGCAATCCAGGCGCGATGATCGTATGGGCCTCCATTATAGTCATATTGACTATAATCGGATTCCTCAGCTTCCATCTCGGGCTGGTGGTATTGATGCCCCTCGTCGGCCATGCAAGCTGGCACGCCTACCGCGACCTCGTCGCCCCCACCGGCGACGCCCCGCCACCGACCGGCGCCCCTTGAACAAGCCCCTTGAACAAGCCCCTTGAATAAGCCCCTTGGACCACCGTCATGCATTCCGCCCAGGAACTCGTCGCCAACGTCATCACGCTTGCCTCGTTGCCGACCGTCTATCTGCGCATTCGCGATGAACTCGATGCGCCGACGGGTTCGGTCGCCGGCGTAGCCCACGCCATCAGCGCCGACCCCGCAATCGCCTCCAGCCTGCTGCGCCTCGCCAACAGCGCCTTCTACGGCTATGGCGGAAAGATCGACACCATCTCGCGCGCCGTGACGGTCCTCGGCCTCCAGCAGGTGCACGACCTCGTCCTTGCCATATCGGTGAGCGGTGCCTTTTCCCTGTTCGCCCCCCGCCACCTCGACATTCCGCGCTTCTGGCGTGGAAGCGTCATGCGCGGGCTCGCTGCACGCGAAATCGGCCGCAACCAGGGCATGATCGGCGTCGAGCGCTTATTCGTCATCGGACTGCTGTCCGACATCGGTCATCTCGTGATGTACCAGACGATCCCGGAACTCGCGCACGAAGCGCGCACCGTCGCAGCCGCCAACCGCGAACCGCTCCATGAAGCGGAACGTCGCATCGTCGGTTGCGACCACGCCGAGGTCGCAGCCGCCCTGATGGCGCACTGGCGCCTGCCGACGAGCTTCGTCGACATCATCGGTGCACAGACCACACCACGCCTCGGTGGCGACTATGTCTACGAGGCAGCGATGGTGCACGTGGCCGCGCGCATTGCCGCGGCCGACCAGGAAAACGAATCGAGCACCGCAGCCGCTGAACGCATCGACCCCATGATCTGGACCCTGCTCGAAATGGAGCCGGCCAGCCTGCGCCACATCCGCGAAAGCGCGGAACTCGACCTTGCGGGCTATACCGCGCTCTTCTTCCCCACCCTCGGCGACGAAAACTCACGCGCCTGAGCCAGCTTGCGCCAGCAGTCCGGATGCAGCGCCTCGAGCAACGCCAGGGTAAATGGAAGGGCCGCCTCCACCGCGTCCGCGGCGAGCTCCGACAAGCCCTCGCCCAACTCGAAGCGGGTGGCGCGTAACCCCAGAACGAAAGCCGGAGGCGGCTCCGCCCCCTCGATGCGCCGGAACACGTCCAGCACCGCCCCAGGCGACAGCGCATGGGAAAAACTCGACACAGGCCCTTTACCGACCGCTTCCGCGAACTCGAAAGGCACCTCCAATCCGCAGGCCGCGTCGATGAACAGCACCAGGTCCGCGCCGCGCAGCTCCAGCGCATGCTCGACCTGAAGCTGAAACTCGCACACGACCCGCGCACCCACCGGCAGATCACCCTCCAGCCGCTGCAATAACAAGGGTCCGGCCGCATCGTCCCCGCGCGATTCGTTGCCGGTAACGAAAACGACGAACCGGCCGGAGTCAGTCACGCACCACCCGATCCACGACCTCCCCGCCGGCGTCCGCAAGTTCCAGCACCAGCGGCATCTTGCCCAGCGCATGCGTCGCACAGGACAGGCACGGATCGTAAGCGCGGATCGCGACCTCGATGTGATTGAGCAAGCCCTCGGTCAGCTTCCGCCCATCCAGGTAACGGTGCGCGACTTCCCGCACTGCGGTATTCATCGCCTGGTTGTTGTGCGTCGTAGACACGATCAGGTTGCACATCGTGACGAGGTCGTCGTCACCGACCTGATAGTGGTGGATCAGCGTCCCGCGCGGCGCCTCGATGATGCCGACCCCCTCATTCCCGCGCACGCCCTCTGCCAGCAGCGCCCCCTCGAGCAGGTCGCCATCCCCCAACAGATCGCGGATCACTTCCGCCGCATGCAGCAGCTCGATCATCCGCGCCCAGTGATAGGCCAGCGTCGCCCTGACCGGTTCGCCCCTGCCGTGATCGATAAACTCACGGCGTTCGGCCTCGGCCAGCGGCGTCGGAATGAAATCGCAGTTCTGCACCCGCGCCAGCGGGCCCACCTGATACCACCCCTCGTCCGGCCCCAACTGCTCCAGGTACGGGAACTTCATGTAGCTCCAGGGCTTGACCTGCTCCCGGATGAGACTGCGATACGACTGGTCCGGCACCTTGTCGACCAGGATCTTGCCGTCCGCATCGCGGAAGCGCAGCGCCCCGTGATACAGGTCCATCGCCCCGTCGGCTCGCACCAGGCTCATCACGTTGGCGCGGAACCGTCCGAACTCGTCGTACAGGGCGGGATCGGCCCGATGCAGCCGCTTCACCAGCTCGACCGCCGCGCGGCTCCACTCCACCATGAGGTCGATCTCCGCCCGCAGCGCGTCCCGGTCCTCCACCCCGAGGTGCCGGTTCATCCCGCCGGGAACCGAGCCGGTACCGTGGATGCGCTTGCCGGCCGTCGCACGGATCACCTCCTGCCCGAACTTCCGCAGCAACACCCCCTGCCGCGCCACCTCCGGGTAAGCCCCCGCGACACCGACGATGTTGCGCTTGCCGACTTCGGATTCGAAGCCGAACAGCAGGTCCGGCGACGACAGGTGGAAGAAATGCAGGGCATGCGATTGCAGGATCTGCCCGTAATGCATCAGGCGGCGCAGCTTTTCCGCCGAGCGCGTAACCGGAACGCCCAGCACCCGGTCCATCGCCTTCGACGCCGCAAGGTGATGGCTCACGGGGCAGATGCCACACAGACGCTGCACCATCACCGGGACCTCCCAGTACGGGCGCCCCTGGATGAATACCTCGAAGCCGCGGAACTCCACGATGTGCAGACGCGCCTCGCGGACGTGGTCGTCATCGTCGAGGAGCAGCGTCACCTTGCCGTGCCCTTCGACCCGCGACACCGGGTCGATCACGACCCGGCGCAATTGCTCCCTGTCGGCAGCCGTTTCAAGCGACGAATCCATGCGTGGCCTCAATCGAAACGTAACAAGGGATGCGCCAGGCGCGGCGTGCGACCGCCGATCAGGTCGGTCAGGAACTTCCAGATCGCGTCGCCCGACGGCGGACATCCCGGGATGAAGTAATCGACCCGCACCACCTCGTGGATCGGGTGAACACGGTCGAGGAGCAGCGGCAGTTCGGGGTCATCCGGCACGCCACCTTCTTCGATGCCGTCGCGCTTAACGTACACCTGCTGAAGGCAGTCGCCGAGATCGAGATGGTTGCGCTGCGCCGGCAGACCGCCATTGATCGCGCAGGCCCCGACCGCGACGAGCGTCTTGCAGTTGCGGCGGAACTCGCGCAGCACATGCACGTTCTCGGCATTGCACACGCCCCCCTCGATCAGGCCGATGTCGCAGGGCCCGCAATGCTTGATGTCGGTCAGCGGCGAACGATCGAATTCCACAACCTTGGCCAGCTCGAGCAGGCGCTCGTCCATGTCCAGCAAGGACATGTGGCAGCCGAAACACCCCGCCAGCGAGGTCGTCGCAACACGCACACGAGGCATACCGATGCTGTCGCTCATTCGCCCTTCTCCATTGCAACCGTGCTGATCGACGCTTCGTCGTACTTGCGCTCGCCGATCGGCACCGCGAAGCCCACCCGCTTGCGCAGGATCACGCCGACGGGACAGATGTCCGCAGCCCGGTCGCCCACCGCGAAATCCGTATCGGCCAGCCGCCCCGACTCCGCATTCACGACCAGATGCTTGCGGATGCCGCGGTCGGTCAGCGCGAACACACCCTTGTGATCCACGTCGCGCGACGCCCGCACGCACAGCTCGCAGAAGATGCAGCGGTTGAAATCCAGCAGCACATCCGGATGCGACGCATCGACCGGCCGATCGGGGTAGAAATGCGCAAAGCGCGCACTGCTCATGTCCAGCTCGTAAGCCAGCGCCTGCAGCTGGCAGTTGCCGCTCTTCTCGCACGACGGGCAGAAATGGTTGCCCTCCACGAACAGCATCTGCAGCAGCGCCCTCCGCTCGCCGTTGATCTCCGGCGTGTCGCTCTCCACCTCCATCCCGTCCCGCGCGGGCAACGCGCACGACGAAACGTGGCGCCCGCCGACCTTCACGATGCACAGCTTGCACGAGCCGTGTGGCGGGAAATCCGGGTGCCAGCACAGGTGCGGAATGTAGTGACCGGCCGCGCGTGCGGCCTGAAGTATCGTCTGACCATCCTCGAACGGCACCGGCTGCCCGTCGAACAGGAATTTCCCTCCCATCGCTAAACCTCCTCCCGCCAGTCCAGGTGCGCGGCCGGATCATCACGGCCGGTCATGCGGCGCGCCGTCTCCAGCGCCGCATCGAGGTCGAACGCCGGCTTGAAGTCGAGCGAAACGAGTCGCCGTTCGTAGGCCGGCCGGAACTTGACCAGCGTATCGATCACCGGATTGGGCGCGCTCGACCCGAGCCCGCAATGGCTCGCATTCTTGAGCAGACGGTCCAGCCACTCGATGTCGGCCAGATCCATCTTCGCCCCCTTCCCGCTCGCGAGCTTGTCCATGTAACCCTTGAGCAGGGCCGTTCCGACACGGCACGGCGTACAGAACCCGCAGCTCTCGTGCGCAAAAAAATGCACGAAATTGCGCGCCATCTCGAACGGGTCGCGGCGTCCGTCGAACACCATGAAGGCACCAGCCGTCGGAACGTCCTCGAACGCGATGCGGCGGTGGAACTCGTGGCCTGCAATCGTCACGCCCGACGCACCGCCCACCTGCACGACCTGGGGATCGTGCGCGCCGCAGTCCTCGAGCACGTGCGCTATCGTCACGCCGAAGGGATACTCATACACCCCGGGATACGCACAGTCTCCCGAGATCGAAAGCAATTTCGTGCCCGTCGACTGCGCAGTCCCCGTCGCCGCGAACGCCGCACCGCCCTGCAGCGCGATCAGCGTCGTCTTCGCCAGCGTCTCGACGTTGTTCACCACCGTCGGTCGTCCGAGATAGCCATGCGTGACGGGGAACGGCGGCCTGATCCGCGGCGTGCCGCGCTTGCCTTCGAGCGATTCGAGCAAGGCCGTCTCCTCGCCGCACACGTAGGCTCCGGCGCCCAGATGGATGTCGATGTCGAAATCGAATCCCCCTTCGCCGAGGATCCGCGCCCCCAGCAGCCCCGCCGCACGCCGCACGGCCAGCACCGCCCGCAGGTGCTTCAGCAGGTAGCGATACTCTCCCCGCAGGTACAGCAAGCCTTGCCGCGCGCCCGTAGCCCACGCCGCCAGGGTCATCCCTTCGAATACGCGCTCAGCCTGACTCGCGAGCAGCACGCGATCCTTGAAGGTGCCCGGCTCGCCTTCGTCAGCGTTGCACACGACCACCTTGTCGGCCCCCGCCGCCTCGCTGCAGGCCATCCATTTCACCGCCGTCGAGAAGCCCGCCCCGCCCCGCCCGCGCAGCCCGGACATGCGCACTTCCTCGAGCCAGCCGTGCCGCCCGCGCACCATCGCCGCCTGCAGCGCCGCGCCCGGGACGAAATCCTCTCCGAGCAGCACCCCGCGCCGGCGGATGTTGTCATCGACGTGGAAATACTCCGCGGGCCACTCGGCCAATGGCGTGCCCGCAGCGACCAGCGATGCGATGCGCTCGACGCGCGCCTCGTCGAGCCGCGTCACGGCCAACCCATTGACCAGGATCGCAGGCCCCTGGTCGCCCATGCCCGTGCACGACGTCGTGTCTACGCTCGCCTCCCCGCCTGCCGAAACCTGTCCCGGCGCCACATCCAGCCGGCGGCAGAGACGCTCCATCAGTTCCCGGCTGCCCAGCATCCGGTCGATGATGTTGTCGGAGAAGAGGATGCGGTACCGACCGACGGGCTCCGCGTACAGGAAGCTGTAGAACCCGGCCACCCCCTCAACACGTGAGCGCGGCAAGTCGAGCAGTTCGGCAATCCGCGTCAGCGACTCCACCGGCAGGTGGCCGATGCCGTCCTGCGTTTCGATGAGAATCTGCAACAGTTGCGAGGGCTCTCGTCGATGGCGCTCGACAGCCCGCGCTGCTATCCGCTCGGCATCCTGCATGGGCAACTCCTGAGCATGCTCTATGCAAGAATTTTAGCAGCAAGTGATGCTGCAGCGCGTCGTCGACGCGGGAATCAAATATTTCCGCCGCATCGGTAGGACGAGCATTCCGCGACGCATCCCGACACCGTGCCGAAACCCTTTGGGGGCGCGACTTTCAGCGCCGAAGGTCACCCAAAAGGACTACTAGATATAGTGACAACGCCGCTCTTGACATACCGCTACAAGTATTAACATCATGATATTTAACGTTTTTATTTTTTTGCAAAATCGAACTCCGCGAGCTATTCTTCACGCCGAAGCACACCTCATCCAACGGACTCACACACGGACTCGAAAAGACCATGAGCACGACGATCAATTCGCAGGCCAAAGGCAAGGCCGACGCATCGACGCTCGCCCCGCAGGAAATCTCGGGCGAAGTTCTCCTCGAAAAATACGCCAAGGACAACGAGCAGACGGTCTCCGAAGTCCGCGCGCGGGTGGCGCGGGCCCTCGCTGCCGTCGAGGCCGAAGAAAAGCGCGCCCACTGGGAAGCGAAATTCCTCGAGGCGCAGGAAAAAGGCTTCGTGCCCGCTGGCCGCATCAACAGCGCCGCCGGCACCAAGCTCCAGGCAACCCTGATCAACTGCTTCGTCCAGCCGGTCGGCGACTCCGTCTCGGAAGCCGTCGATGGCCGCCCCGGCATTTACACCGCCCTCGCCCAGGCCGCCGAGACGATGCGCCGCGGCGGCGGCGTCGGCTACGACTTCTCGAGCATCCGTCCGAAGGGCGCCCTCGTGAAGGGCACCCTCTCGAACGCCTCCGGCCCCGTGTCCTACATGCGCGTCTTCGACCGCTCGTGCGAGACGGTCGAATCCGCCGGTGCGCGCCGCGGCGCCCAGATGGGCGTGCTGCGCTGCGATCACCCCGACATCGAGGAGTTCATCCACGCCAAGGACCACGGCGACCTGACGAACTTCAACATCTCCGTGGGCGTCACCGATGCCTTCATGAAGGCCGTCGACACCGACACCGATGTCGAGCTCTCACACAAGGCCGAACCGATCGACGACCTCAAGGCTGCGGGCGCCTACCAGCGCGACGACGGCCTGTGGGTGTACCGCAAGCTGCGCGCGCGCGAGCTGTGGGACCAGATCATGCGCTCGACCTACGACCACGCCGAGCCGGGCATCCTCTTCCTCGACCGCATGAACCAGGACAACAACCTGTACTACTGCGAAACCATCGAGGCGACCAACCCCTGCGCCGAGCAGCCCCTGCCCCCCTACGGTTGCTGCGACCTCGGCTCGATCAACCTCACGCCCTTCGTCAAGAACCCCTTCACCGACAAGGCCGATTTCGATTACGCGGCCTTCGGCAAGGTCGTCGACGTCGCGATCCGCATGCTCGACAACGTCCTCGACGTAACGCACTGGCCGCTCGAACAGCAGGAGAACGAGGCGCAGTCGAAGCGCCGCGTCGGCCTCGGCTTCACCGGCCTTGGCGACGCGCTGATCATGCTCGGCCAACGCTACGACAGCCCCGAGGCCCGCGCCGTCGCCGCAAAACTCTCCGAGTACATGCGCGACCGCGCCTACCTCGCCTCGGTCGAACTCGCCAAGGAACGCGGCGCCTTCCCGCTGTTCAACGCGGACATGTACCTGTCGGGCGGCAACTTCGCTTCGCGCCTCCCGAACGAGGTCAAGGACAAGATCCGCAAGCACGGTCTGCGCAACTCGCACCTGCTGTCGATCGCCCCGACCGGCACGATCTCGCTCGCCTTCGCGGACAACGCCTCGAACGGCATCGAACCGCCCTTTTCCTACACCTACACGCGCCGCAAGCGCATGGCCGACGGCACCTACAAGGAATACGCCGTCGAAGACTACGCATGGCGCCTGTACAAGCACCTGGGCGGCAACGTCGCCAGCCTCCCCTCCTACTTCGTCACCGCGCTCGAGATCTCCGCGCAGGCGCACAAGGACATGGTGGCCGTGGTCGCTCCGTTCATCGACACCTCGATCTCCAAGACCGTAAACGTCCCCGAGGACTACCCCTACACCGAGTTCGAGGACCTCTACCTCTCAGCGTGGAAGGCCGGTCTCAAGGGGCTTGCGACCTACCGTCCCAATTCCGTACTCGGCTCCGTGCTCTCCGTGACCCCATCGTCCGAACAGAAGCAGCCGCAGGACGTCGAGCTTTCGGGCCCGAACAAGCGCCTGTCGATCAACAGCCTGCCTGCTCCCGTCCTCTCCAGCCTGCGCTGGCCCGGCCGCCCCGAGTTGCCGGACGGCAACATGGCGTGGACCTACATGCTCGGCACCCCGACCGGCGACTTCGCCCTCTTCGTCGGCCAGGTCGGCAACAACGGCGGCTCCTTCCCGTTCGAAGTGTGGGTCAACGGCGCAGACCAGCCACGCGGCCTCGGCGCCGTCGCCAAGACCCTGTCGATGGACATGCGCGCGAACGACCGCGGCTGGCTCAAGCTCAAGCTCGAGACCCTGGCGCGTACGATCGGCGAGAAGTCCTTCGAAATGCCCTTCCCGCCCCATGGCGAGAAGACCATGTTCCCGGGTGTGGTCTCGGCTTTCGCCCAGGTCGTGCGTTACCGCTGCGAGAAGCTGGGCGCGCTCGAGGTGAATGACACGCCGACACCGGTGCTCGACACCCTCTTCAGCCTGCAGGAGCCCAAGACCGGCACCGACGGCACGCTGTCCTGGACCGTCGATATCTCCAACCCCGCAACCAGCGAAGACTTCGTCCTCGGCCTGAAGGAAATCACCCTTCCTGACGGTGTCACGCGCCCGTATTCGGTTTGGCTGTCCGGCAACTATCCGCGCGCCCTCGACGGACTTACCCGCATCCTGTCGCTCGACATGCGCGTCATGGATCCTGCATGGGTCGGCATGAAGCTGCGCAAGCTGCTCAACTACCCCGAACCGCTCGGCGACTTCATGGCCTTCGTCCCGGGCACCCGCCGCCAGCAGAACTACCCGAGCACCGTGGCCTACATGGCGCAACTCATCATCCACCGCTACGCCATGCTCGGTGTGCTTGACGAGCAAGGCTACCCGGTGCGCGAGATGGGCATTCTCGAAGCGCCGCGCGAGAACAGCGACCCGAAGGTCATGCAGGGCGGGCTGTGCACCGAATGCGGCAACCACGCGGTGATCCGCAAGGACGGCTGCGACTTCTGCACCGCCTGCGGCGCGGTCGGCACCTGCGGTTGACCGATGACGGGGCGTCCATTCGGACGCCCCAACGCAAAACGCGAACCGGATGGTTCGCGTTCTTTTTGCGGGCAGCCGAACTGCCCCACCCTGCCTGCTTACCGAAGGTCCGTCCCCGAACCCGGCGGTGTCGCCCGGCCCCGAACGGGCACTATGCGGGTCGCGCTGAAATTTCCAGCCCCAGTTCGGTTAGGGCACGAAACAACGCCGTAATCGTCTTGGCGTCGGTAATCGCACCTTCCATCACCGCACGAACTGCTTCATCGGCCGAGAACGTCAGGATTTCGAGGAATTCGCCGTCGTCGAGTGCATCGCCCACGTGCGTAAGATCGCGTGCGAGGAACATCTCGATGCGCTCATCGGAATAGCCGATACAGGGATGCATCACCCCCAGGTACTGCCATTCGCCCGCCTCGTAGCCCGTCTCCTCACGCAACTCGCGCCGAGCGCAGGCGAGCAGGTCCTCACCAGCATCGATCTTGCCGGCGGGCAACTCGAGAAAAGCACGACGCAGGGGATAACGGAACTGCCGTTCAAACACCAGGCGACCGTCAGGCAGAACCGCAACGACAACGACAGCACCCGGGTGGGTAATGTATTCCCGGACCGATACGCTGCCGTCTGGAAGCGCAACCCGGTCCCGACGGACCTTCAGCAGGACACCGTCGTAGACCGGGAAGGATTCGAGCTCACGCTCCTCGAGCGGATCCTGCTCAGAGGGATGCGAGGAGCGCATAGGCGCAGAGCGACATCAGGCCCTGGGGCAGCAGGCCGAGCACTGCGATCGCGAGACCATTCGCCGACAACAGGAAGCGCACCTCGCCCTGTGCCCTGATCGGCGCGCTGTCCGTGGGCTCGTCGAAGTACATGACTTTCACGACGCGCAGATAGTAGAACGCGCCGATCACCGACATCATCACCGCCAAGACTGCCAGCCAGACGTGACCCGCAGCGACGACAGCCTGCAGCACAGAAAGCTTCGCGAAGAAACCGATGAAGAACGGGATACCCGCCATCGAGAACATCACAATCATCATCAGCGCAGCGAACCAGGAGTTGCGCTTGTTCAGGCCCTTGAAGTCCTCGATGGTCTCCGCCTCGAAGCCGGCACGCGACAGCAGGATCACCATGCCGAACGATGCGAGGCTCATGATGACGTAGGACACCGCATAGAACATCGCCGAGCTGTAGGCGTTAAGTGCGAAATTGCGGTCACCGTCGACCACCCCTGCGAGGAGACCGAGCAGCACGAATCCCATGTGCGAGATACCGGAGTAGGCCAGCATTCGCTTGATGTTCGATTGGGCAATCGCAGCCAGGTTGCCGAGTACGATCGAAAGCACCGAGAGAAACATCAGCATCGTCTGCCACTGGTCGGCCAGTTCGAACAGGCCGTAGACCAGTAGGCGCATGGCCATCGCAAACGCAGCCAGCTTGGGCGCCGACGAAATCATCAGCGTCACGGCCGTCGGGGCGCCCTGATAGACGTCGGGCACCCACATGTGGAACGGAACCACTCCAAGCTTGAATGCGAGACCCGCGACGATGAACACCAGACCGAACACGAGGACCGTCTTGTTCGCAGCCTGATGATAGATCGACTGTGCAATGCCCGACAGCTCGAGGCTACCCGTGGCACCGTAGATCATCGACATGCCATAGAGCAGGAGCCCCGAGGCCAGCGCACCGAGCACGAAGTACTTCATCGCCGCTTCGGTCGCACGCGACGACTCGCGATCGAACGCAACCATACCGTACAGGGACAGCGACATCATCTCGAGGCCCATGTACAGCGACAGCATGTGATTCGCGCTGATCATCACCATCATGCCAAGGCTCATCAGGAGCGACAGCAGGTAGTACTCCGGCCGATCGATCTTGCGGTCGGCGAGGTAACCCCGCCCGTAAAGCAGCGCGACCGCAACCGCCAGCAGCGAGAACACCTTGAGCAGACCACCCAACATGTCGCCGATGAACATTCCGTTGAAGGTCGCGACAACCTCGTTCGCCGCATAGCCCTCCGCCAGGCTCATCAGCACCTCGGCGAGACGAACGCCGAACAGCGGCACTTCGGAAATCACCGCCGCAACGGCTGCGAGGAGGTTGGGACTCACGAGCACGCTGACCAGCGCAGCAAACACCAGCGTGAGTTGTGTGAGCCCGTATGCGAGATCGCTGGCCACGCGTCGTGCAAACGTGGAAGCCAACATGATCACCAGCGCCATCACGGCAACGAGAATCTCTGCCGCTGCGGGGTAGAAGTCGGGAACGACGAAATTCATCTTCTGACCAGTCCGAAAAAGTGTCTCGCCCGCTCGCTCAGAGCTTGCTCACGGCAACATGCCGCAGGAGTTCATTAACCGACGCATGCATCACTTCCGTGAAGGGGAAGGGATACAAGCCCATCGCCAGCACACACAGCGCAAGGATGCCGAGGAACGCGAACTCGCGCCCGCCGATGTCCTCGAGTTCGGCGACATGGCTGTTGCCGACAACGCCAAAGACGACGCGCTTGTACATCCAGAGCGTATAGGCCGCACCAAGGATCAGGGTCGTGGCAGCAGCGAAGGCAACCCAGAAGTTGAACTGGACCGCGCCCAGCACAACCATGAACTCGCCGATGAAACCACTGGTGCCGGGAAGACCGGCGTTCGCCATCGCAAACAACATGAAGAACGCGGCAAACTTGGGCATCGTCTTCACGACACCGCCATAGTCGGCGATATTGCGCGTATGCATGCGGTCGTAGAGCACCCCGATGCAAAGGAACATGGCGCCCGAAACGAAGCCGTGCGAAATCATCTGCACCAGTGCCCCTTCAAGCCCCACGACATTGAACATGAAGAAACCGAGGGTCACGAAACCCATGTGCGAAATCGACGAATACGCAACCAGCTTCTTCATGTCCGTCTGGACCAGCGCGACGAAACCGATATAGATCACGGCGATCAGCGAGAGCGCGATCATCATTGGCGCCATGGCCTGCGAAGCGTCAGGCACGATCGGCAGCGAGAACCGCAGGAAACCGTAGGCACCCAGCTTCAGCGCGATCGCCGCCAGCACCACCGAGCCTCCGGTCGGCGCCTCGACGTGGGCGTCGGGCAGCCAAGTATGCACCGGCCACATCGGCACCTTGACCGCGAACGCGATCAGGAAGGCCCAGAAGATCAGCGTCTGCGCGGGCATCGCCAGCGGCAGCTTGTGCCAGTCGAGAATGCTGAAACTGCCGCCGGCCTCCATGAAGAGGTACAGCAGGGCGATCAGCATCAGCAGCGAACCGAGCAGCGTGTAGAGGAAGAACTTGATCGCGGCATAGACGCGGTTCGCTCCGCCCCAGATGCCGATGACCAGGTAAAGGGGAATCAGCGAGGCCTCGAAAAACACGTAGAACAGGATGCCGTCGAGCGCGGAGAAGATCCCGTTCATCAGCCCCGACATGATCAGGAACGCGGCCATGTACTGGGCGACTTTCTCCTGGATCACCTGCCAGCCCGCCATCACGACGATGATCGTGATGAACGAGTTCAGCAGCACGAACAGCACCGAAATGCCGTCCACCCCGAGGTGGTAGTTGATGTTGAAGCGCGGAATCCACGGCAGGAACTCACCGAACTGCATCGAACTGCTGCCTGCATCGAACTGAGTGAACAGCGGGATCGTCACCGCGCATCCGACCAATGCAACCAGCATGGAAAGGGACCGCGCCAGCGGCGCATTACGGTCCGAACCGGTTGCTAGCACGAGCAACCCACCCAGGATCGGTATCCAGATCGCTAGGCTGAGGAATGGCATACCCGTCATCGTTACTTTCCGTTCAATGCGCCGAAAACTGACGCGTGTTTATCGTTATTCACAGACCGGCCTTTTGGCTCAAACCAGGTTGAACCAGAAGGTGAGGAGAATGAAGACCCCGATGATCATTGCGAAGGCGTACTGGTACAGGTGGCCCGTCTGGAACAGACGGCTGATCTGTGCGACCCAGCCCACCAGTCTCGCCGTGCCATTGACCGCCACGCCATCGATGATCGCCTGATCGCCGACCTTCCAGAGCCCCTTACCGATCAGTCGCGAACCTCCCGCAAACACGATCTCGTTGAAACGATCGAAGAAATACTTGTTCTCGAGCAACGCATGCACCGGGCGGAACGTACGCTGGATAGCGGCCGGGATGTCGGGACGAACCATGTAGAAGAACCACGCGAGCACGACGCCACCCATCGCCAGCCAGAACGGAGCGGTCTGCAGTCCGTGCAGAGCCATCGCGACCGGACCGTGGAAGTGCTCCGCCAGCTCGGAAAGACCGACGTGGTTGCTGCCGACGTGGATCACGCCCTTGAACCAGTCACCGAAGAGCATCGGTTCAATCGTGAAGAAACCGATAATCACGGACGGCACCGCGAGCAGTACCAGCGGCAGCGTCACCACCCACGGCGACTCATGCGGCTTCTGGCCGGGGGCGAGACCGTGATGGTGATCCGCCGACACCTCTTCGTCGTCGTGGTCACCCTGGTGGTCGTGGTGAGCATGGTTCTTGCCGAACCGCTCCTTGCCGTGGAAGACCAGGAAATACATGCGGAAGGAGTAGAACGCGGTCACGAAGACACCCGCCAGCACGCAGAACAGCGCATAGCCCGCCCCCGGGATGTGCGACGCATGCACCGCTTCGATGATCGAGTCCTTGGAGTAGAAGCCCGCGAAAAACGGGAAACCGATCAGTGCCAGAGAACCGAGGAGCGAGGTGATCCACGTGATCGGCATGTACTTCCACAGGCCGCCCATGTTGCGCATGTCCTGATCGTGATGCATGCCGATGATCACCGAACCGGCCCCGAGGAACAGGAGCGCCTTGAAGAACGCGTGCGTCATCAGGTGGAACACGGCCGCCGAGTAGGCCGAGACACCCAGCGCGACAGTCATGTAACCGAGCTGCGAAAGGGTCGAGTACGCAACCACCCGCTTGACGTCATTCTGCACGATGCCGAGGAAGCCCATGAAGAGGGCCGTCGTTGCACCGATGACGAGAACAAAGGACAACGCCACATCGGACAGTTCGAACAGCGGCGACATACGCGCCACCATGAAAATACCGGCCGTCACCATCGTGGCCGCATGAATCAGCGCCGAGATCGGCGTCGGACCTTCCATCGAGTCAGGCAGCCAGACATGCAGCGGGACCTGTGCCGACTTGCCCATCGCGCCGATGAACAGGCAGATGCAGATCGCTGTGATCAGCGGCCAGCCCGTAGCGGCCATGTCCTGCGCCGCGAGCTCGCTCCCCTTCGCGAACACTTCAGCGTAATCGAGACTGCCGGCGTACGCAGCAATCAGGCCGATGCCCAGAAGGAAGCCGAAGTCACCGACACGGTTGACGAGGAAGGCCTTCAGGTTCGCGTAGATCGCCGTCGGCCGCTCGTACCAAAATCCGATCAGGAGGTAGGACACCAGGCCCACAGCTTCCCAGCCGAAGAACAGCTGGAGGAAGTTGTTCGACATCACCAGCATCAGCATCGAGAAGGTGAACAGCGAGATGTAGCTGAAGAAGCGCTGGTAGCCGGGATCATCGTGCATGTAGCCGATGGTGTAGATGTGCACCATGAGCGACACGAAGGTGACCACGAGCATCATCATGACCGTGAGGGAGTCGATCAGGAAACCGACTTCGAAGGTCAGGTTCCCGCTCTTCATCCACGTGTAGACCGTGCCATTGAACGTATTGCCGGCCTGAACATCCTGGAAGATCACCACCGAGGCGGCCAACGCTACCGCAACACCGAGGATCGTCACGATATGCGCACCGGCACGGCCGATGGCCTTGCCGAACAGACCCGCCAGAATCGCCCCCACGAGAGGGGCTAGCGGTACCAGGAGATAGAGCTTTTGCATGTCCGTCATCGAGCCGCTTCCTTAACCCTTGAGGCTGTCCAGATCATCAACGTGGATCGTCCGCAGGTTGCGGAACAGCACGACCAGAATCGCGAGACCGATCGCAGACTCCGCCGCCGCCACGGTGAGGATGAAGAAAACAAAAATCTGTCCGGCCAGATCGCCCAGATAGTGCGAGAAGGCGACGAAGTTCAGATTCACCGCGAGCAGCATCAGCTCGATCGCCATCAGCAGCACGATCAGGTTCTTCCGGTTCAGGAAGATCCCGACCACGCTGATCGCGAACAGGATCGCGCCCAGAATCAGATAGTGGGAAAGCGAAAGCATCTATAACCCCTTGATTGCACCAGTTCCCGCGAAACTGCCGCAGTTCTTATTCTTTCTCGGCGGACATCGAAACGAGTTCGACGCGATCGCCACGCTTGACGGCCACCTGATCCGACGGATTCACCCGACGCAGCCCCTTGCGCTTACGCAGGGTAAGCGACACGGCAACGACCATCGCCACGAGCAACAGCAGCGAGGCAAGCTCGAACGGATACACGTAATCGGTATACAGGAGCCGCCCCAGTTCGCGCGTATTGCTGTAGCCGGCCTGCACCGCAGGCGGCTCGGGCATCGCCTCGAGACCGAAGTACCTGCCACCAAGCACCAGCGCCATTTCGACGGCCAGCAGAATTCCGATCAGCGCGCCAACCGGCAGGTAGCTCCAGAAGCCCTCCCGCAACCGATCGAGGTTGATGTCGAGCATCATGACCACGAACAGGAAAAGCACCATGACCGCCCCGACGTACACCATCACCAGGACGATTGCGAGGAACTCCGCGGCCAGCAGCAGCCAGATGCCACCAGCGGTCACGAAGGAGAGCACGAGGAACAGTGCGGCATGCACAGGGTTCCGTGACGTGATCACCCGAAGCGCGGCGAACACCATGATCGCCGACAGGATGTAGAAAACGAGGGTCTTGAAATCCATGTCCTTTGCGGCGCCCGCGGGCGCCCTCCCTTAGCGGTACTTCGAGTCGGCTTCCCGGTCGGCGGCGATCTGGGCTTCGTGCCGGTCGCCGACGGCGAGCAGCATCTGCTTCGTGTAATACAGGTCGCCCCTCTGCTCGCCGTGGTACTCGAGCACGCGCGTCTCGACGATCGCATCCACCGGACAGGCCTCTTCGCAGAAGCCGCAGAAGATGCACTTCGTCAGATCGATGTCGTATCGCGTCGTGCGACGAGAACCGTCATCGCGCTGATCGGACTCGATGGTGATCGCCATTGCGGGGCAGATCGCCTCACACAGCTTGCACGCAATGCAGCGCTCCTCACCGTTGGGATAGCGACGCAGGGCATGCAGGCCACGGAAACGCGGGCTTTGCGGAGTTTTCTCCTCCGGAAATTGCACCGTGATCTTGCGCGCGAACAGGTGACGCCCAGTAAGCGCCAATCCCTTGATCAGTTCCGTTAGGAACAGGCTACCGATGTAATCCTTCGCACCCATCTTCAGCCTCTCACTTCCAGATAGACAGCGGCGACATCATCCACACCGCCACTACGATCACCCAAACCAGGGTGATCGGAATAAACACCTTCCAACCCAACCGCATGATGTGGTCGTAGCGGAAGCGCGGGAATGTCGCACGTACCCACAGGAACACGAACAGGAAGAACGCGGTCTTCAGGGCGAGCCAGTGGAAACCGTCGGGAATCCCGCCGATCGGCGACAGCCAGCCGCCCATGAAGAGCAGCGCCGTCATCACCGACACGAGGAACATGTTCGCGTATTCGGCCAGGAAGAACAGAGCGAAGGCCATCCCGGAGTACTCGACCATGTGCCCCGCAACCACCTCGGACTCGCCCTCGACCACGTCGAACGGCGCGCGGTTGGTTTCCGCGATACCGGAAATCAGGAAGACGATGAACATCGGCAGAAGCGGGAGCCAGTTCCACGACAAGAACGACAGCCCCATCTCATGGAACTTGCCTTGCCCTTGCGAATGGACGATGTCGCTCAGATTGAGGCTCGAGGAAATCAGCAGCACACAGATCAGCGCGAAACCCATCGCGACCTCGTACGACACCATCTGCGCCGCAGCGCGCATGGAACCGAGGAACGGGTACTTCGAGTTCGACGCCCAGCCGGCAATGATGACGCCGTAGACTTCCATCGAAGTGATCGCCAGGAGCAGTAACAGACCCGCGTTGACGTTTGCGAGCACCATGCCGTCATTGAAGGGCACTACTGACCAAGCCGCCAGCGACGGCGCGATTGCGAGAATCGGACCCAGGATGAAAAGACCCTTGCTCGCTCCAGACGGAACGATGATCTCCTTGAACAGGAGCTTCATGCCATCGGCGATCGGCTGCAGCAGCCCCTTCGGGCCGACGCGGTTCGGACCGATGCGGACCTGCATGTAGCCGATGACCTTGCGTTCGGCAAGCGTCAGGTACGCGACGCCTAGCATGAGCGGCGCGATGATCGCAACGATCTTCGCCAGCGTCCAGACGACAGGCCACGCAGGCCCGAAAAACTGCGACACGGGTTCCAGCAACGCTTCCATCAGACACGCTCCACGCTGATCTCGCCGCACATGGCGCCGAGAGCGGCAGTTGCCGCGTTGGCTGCGGCAACACGCACGCAGTTCGCTGCGACCGAATCGTCCGCGACGATCTGGACCTCAGCCAAGCCCTGCCCTTGCCTCAAGCGCACGCGCGCACCCGACTCGACGCCGACTGCGGCAAGGGTCGCCGCACTCGCCCGCGCCAGCGGAGCTTTCGCATCACGCGTCTTCTGCAACGACGTTGCGCGTCGTACCAGCGTATCGGCCGCGTAGATGGGCACATCGCTGACTCGCTCGAATCCCGCGACAGCCTGTCCGGCGAACTTGAATTCGAGACCGTACAGACGATTGCCGAGATCCGGACGATTGCCCTCCGCAAGAGCCTCGGCTGCGACCGCCTCCGAGTCGTTCTGGTCGAACCCCTCGAAGTCGAAGAGATTTCCAAGAACCCGGAGAACCTTCCAGCCCGGACGCGTATCACCCACCGGACGAGCGACGGCATTGAAGTTCTGCGCACGCCCTTCGCAGTTGACGAAGGTTCCCGACGTCTCGGTGAACGGAGCAATCGGCAGCAGCACGTCCGCTGCAGCAAGCAAGGATGCAGACTTGAATGCCGACAAGGCGATCACGAGCGGCGCGGCCTCCAGCACGCTCTGCGCCAGCGCCGGATTCGCGAAATCGAGATCCGGTTCGGCGTTCAGCAGGAGATAGGCCTTGCGGGGCTGCTCGAGCATCTGCCGGGCGTTAAGGCCACCGACCAGCGGAATTGCCTTGGCAAGATAGCCGCCTACGCTGTTTGCCGCCTCTCCGATCACCCCGAAGACGCCGTCGGTCAGGCGCGCGATTTCTTCCGCGAGCTGCTGAATCTCCGATGCGTATTCACTCTGCACGGCAAGGTTGCCGAGCCAGACGGCGACCTTGCGGCCGGATGCCAGACTCTGGGCGATCGAACGCGCATCATCGGACACCGACGACGGCATCGCCGCGGAAAGATGTTCCGCAACCGTTGCACCCTTCTCGGCCGCAAGGGCAGCAACGACCTGCAGGAGCACGGGGACGATGGAGGAAGGAGCCGCCAGCACACGGTTCTTGACCGGCAGCTGCCACTCCTCAGCACTCGCGTTGACGGCGCTGACATGCAGGCCGCGCTTGGCCGCCTGCCGTACGCGCTGGGCGAGCAGCGGCGTGTCCTTGCGCAGGAAGCTGCCGATCACGAGCAGGCGATTGAGGTCCGCGACCTCGTTGATGGGCATGCCCAGCCACGGAGCACCTTCGCGGAAGCCGTCTGCGCGAAAATCGCTCTGACGCAGGCGGAAATCGACGCTGTCGGAACCGATGGCACGGGTGAATTTCTGCAGGAGATACAGCTCTTCAACCGTCGCATGCGGCGAAGCCAGCGCACCGATGGAATCCGGGCCGTTCTGCTTGGCGGTCTTGCGCAGGCCATTTGCCGCGAACTCGAGCGCCGTCTGCCAGTCCGCGTCCTTCCACACGCCGTCCTGCTTGAGCATCGGGACGGTCAGACGATCTTCGCCGTTAAGGCCTTCGTACGAGAAGCGGTCCTTGTCGGACAGCCAGCATTCGTTGATGTCCTCGTTTTCGAAGGGCAGCACGCGCTTGACGACATCGTGCTTCACCTGAACGATCAGGTTGGAGCCGAGCGAATCGTGGGGGCTCACCGAACGGCGGCGCGCGAGCTCCCAAGTACGGGCCGAGAAGCGGAACGGCTTCGAGGTCAGCGCACCGACGGGACAGAGATCGATGATGTTGCCGGATAGCTCGGAGTCCACCGTCTTTTCGACGAAAGGCATGATCTCGGCGTGTTCGCCGCGGAAGGCCTGGCCCAGTTCCATCTGCCCGGCGATTTCCGTCGTGAACCGTACGCAGCGCGTGCAGTTGATGCAACGCGTCATGTCGGTCGAAACGAGCGGACCGAGGTTCTTGTTCAGAACGACGCGCTTCTCTTCCTCGTAACGCGATTGGCTGCCGCCGTAGCCGACCGCCAGATCCTGCAGCTGGCACTCGCCGCCCTGGTCGCAAATCGGGCAATCCAGCGGGTGGTTGATCAGCAGGAACTCCATCACGCCCTTCTGGGCCTTCACCGCCTGCTCGGAGCGAGTCCACACTTTCATCCCGTTTGTCACGGGAGTGGCACACGCGGGAAGCGGCTTGGGCGCCTTCTCGACCTGCACGAGGCACATGCGGCAGCTCGCGGCGATCGAGAGCTTCTTGTGGTAACAGAAGTGCGGAACGAAAGCACCGATCTTGGTGGCAGCATCCATGATGGTGCTGCCATCCTCGACCGTCACCTGCTTGCCGTCGATTTCAATCTCTAGCATCACGGTCTCACGTAGATTTGGCTGCCTTCATACTGGACTTCAGGCGGCACTAGACATTTCTTGTTTTCGATGTGGTACTCGAATTCGGAACCGAAGTGCTTGACGAAGCTCTGCACCGGCATCGATGCGGCGTCACCGAGGGCGCAGATCGTGCGGCCCATGATGTTGCCGGTCACCGAATTGAGAAGATCGAGATCCTCCTTCCGGCCGAGTCCGTTTTCGATGCGATGGACCACGCGGTAGAGCCAGCCCGTACCTTCACGGCAGGGGGTGCACTGCCCGCAGGATTCCTCGAAATAGAAGTAGGACAGACGCTCGAGCGCCTTGACCATGCACGTCGTCTCGTCCATCACGATGACGGCGCCGGAACCGAGCATCGACCCCGCTTTGGAGATCGAGTCATAGTCCATCGTGCAGTCCATCATCACGCTACCCGGAAGGACGGGCGCGGACGAACCACCGGGGATCACCGCCTTGAGCTTGCGCCCGGCGCGCATCCCGCCTGCCATCTCGAGCAGTTCTGCGAACGGCGTACCCATCGCAACTTCGTAATTTCCGGGACGATTCACATGCCCGGATACCGAGAACAGCTTGGTTCCGCCGTTGTTCGGCTTGCCCAGGTTGAGGAAGCCCTCACCGCCCATGTTGAGGATGAACGGCACGGAGGCGAAGGTCTCCGTGTTGTTGATCGTCGTCGGCTTCCCGTACAGACCGTAGCTTGCCGGGAAAGGCGGCTTGAAGCGCGGCTGCCCCTTCTTGCCTTCGATAGACTCCAGCAGCGCCGTTTCCTCGCCACAGATGTAGGCGCCATAGCCGTGATGGGCAAACAGCTCGAACGAGAAATCCGAACCGAGAATGTTCTGTCCGAGCAGGCCGGCCGAACGGGCCTCGGCGAGCGCGGCTTCGAAGCGTTCGTAGACTTCGAAGATTTCACCGTGAATGTAGTTGTACCCACGCTCGCAACCCATCGCATACGCAGCGATGGTCATCCCTTCGATAACCGTATGCGGGTTGTAGCGCAGGATGTCCCTGTCCTTGAACGTGCCGGGCTCACCTTCGTCCGAGTTGCACGCGAGATACTTGGCGCCCGGGAAGGAGCGCGGCATGAAGCTCCACTTCAACCCGGTCGGGAAGCCTGCGCCGCCGCGACCGCGCAGCGAGGAGGCCTTGAGTTCCGCGATGATCGTTTCGGGCGCGATTTTTTCGCTGATGACCTTGCGCAGAGCGGAATAGCCACCGCGTGCAACGTAGTCCTGCAGCGCCCAGGTACGATCGCCGTCGACGCCGGCGAGAATCAGTCCGCTTCCGCTCATTTGTCCTCCAGCTCCGCGAGGATCTGATCGATCTTTTCCGTCGTCATCCAGCTGCACATGTGATGATTATTCACCAGCAGCACGGGGGCATCCCCGCAAGCGCCCATGCACTCGCCTTCCTTCAGCGTGAACTTCCCGTCCGGGGTCGTCTCGTTGAAGTCGATTCCGAGTTTTTTCTTGAGGTAATCAGCCGCATGAACGCCTCCCGACAGCGCACAGGGGAGGTTCGTACATACGGTGATCTTGTGGCGCCCCACCGGCTCGAGGTCGTACATGTTGTAGAAGCTCGCCACCTCGTAGGCCGCAATCGCGGGCATGCCAAGGTAGCTGGCGACGAACTCGATGAGTTCCTTCGGCAGCCAGCCCTTTTCTACCTGCGCGATGCGCAGCGCCGCCATCACGGCGGACTGCTTCTGATCCGGTGGATATTTCGCGATCTCGCGATCGATCTGTTGTAGCGATTCCTGACTCAGCATTTCGTACTCGTCTTCCCGGGTTGCCAGCCGACGTTTCAAGACCAAGCGTTCAGCGGTCGATTTCGCCGAACACGACATCCATGGTGCCGATGATCGCGACGACGTCGGCAATCATGTGACCACGCGCTATTTCATCCATCGCAGCGAGGTGCGCAAAGCCAGGCGCACGCATCTTCAGGCGGTAGGGCTTGTTCGCGCCGTCGGACACCGCGTACACGCCGAACTCGCCCTTCGGATGCTCGACCGCGGCGTAAACCTCACCCGCGGGAACGTGCATACCCTCGGTGAAGAGCTTGAAATGGTGGATCAGCTCTTCCATGTTCGCCTTCATGCGCTCACGCGAAGGCGGTGCGACCTTGTGGTTATCGGCAATCACGGGGCCGGGGTTCTTGCGCAACCAGTCGATGCACTGTTTGACGATGCGATTGGACTGCCGCATCTCCTCCATCCGGACGAGGTAGCGGTCGTAACAGTCGCCTGTCTTCCCGACGGGGATATCGAATTCGACCCGATCGTAGACTTCGTACGGTTGCTTCTTGCGCAAATCCCAGGGCACGCCCGAGCCGCGCAGCATCGCACCGGTGAAGCCCCAAGCCTTGGCCTGTTCGGGCGTCACCACGCCGATGCCGACAGTCCGCTGTTTCCAGATCCGATTATCGGTTAGCAGCGTCTCGTAATCGTCGCAGTACCCCCCGAACCGATTGGTGAAGTCTTCGAGGAAGTCGAGCAAGGACCCCTGACGGCTCTCGTTCAACTGGCGAACCGTGTTGGCGTTCTTGAACTTGTTGACCTCATACTGGGGCATGCGGTCGGGCAGATCACGATAGACGCCGCCGGGACGGTAATACGCAGCATGCATCCGCGCACCGGACACCGCCTCGTACACGTCCATGAGGTCTTCACGCTCACGGAAGGTGTACAGCACCATCGTCATCGCGCCGATATCGAGCGCGTGCGTACCGATGCCGAGCAGATGATTCAGGATGCGCGTGACCTCGTCGAACATCACACGGATGTATTGCGCTCGAATCGGCACCTCGATTCCGAGCAAGCGCTCGATCGCCATGCAGTATGCATGCTCGTTGCACATCATGGACACGTAGTCCAGGCGATCCATGTAGGGCACCGACTGGATCCACGTCCGGGTCTCGGCGAGCTTCTCCGTTCCCCGGTGCAGCAGCCCGATATGCGGATCGGCGCGCTCGACCACTTCACCGTCCAGCTCAAGAACCAGACGCAGCACACCGTGCGCGGACGGATGCTGAGGGCCAAAGTTGATCGTGTAATTGCGAATCTCAGCCATGGCCGACATCCCCGTAATTCTCTTCGCGCACAATGCGCGGCGTGTTTTCGCGCGGCTCGATCGAGACGGGTTGATACACCACCCGCCCCTGCTCGGCGTCGTAGCGCATTTCGACGTACCCGGTGACAGGAAAGTCCTTGCGGAACGGATGACCGACAAAACCGTAGTCCGTCAGGATCCGGCGCAGGTCTGGATGACCCGAGAACATGATTCCGAACAGGTCGAAGGTCTCGCGCTCGTACCAGTTGGCGCTCGGCCAGATATCCACAACCGAATCGAGCACCGGAAAGTCGTCGCTATCGGCGAAGACTTTCACGCGCAGACGCCAGTTCTTCTCAACCGAAAGAAGATGAACGGCAGCCGCGAAACGCTTGCCGCTCCATACACCGTTCCCGTAGGCCGAATAATCGAGACCGGACACATCGACCAGTTCCTCGAAGCACAGGTCTGCGTGATCACGCAGACTCTGAGCCACACCGAGATAATCTTCCGGCGCAACTTCGATGGTCACCTCACCACGATCGACCACGAGGGACCGCACCCTGTCACCCAGGACCTCTTGCAAGGCCTGACTCAGACGCTCAAGCTTGGGACTCATAGATGAACCATCCATCAGCGCGCGATGGTATTCGTGCGCTTGATCTTGTTTTGGAGCTGAATGATGCCGTAGAGCAGCGCTTCAGCCGTCGGCGGACAACCGGGAACGTACACATCCACCGGCACGATGCGATCACAACCACGCACGACCGAGTAGGAATAGTGGTAATAACCACCACCATTGGCGCACGACCCCATCGAAATAACCCAGCGAGGCTCAGCCATTTGCTCGTACACCTTGCGCAGAGCCGGCGCCATCTTGTTGCAGAGAGTCCCCGCAACGATCATCAAGTCCGATTGCCGCGGACTAGGCCGGAACACCACACCGAAGCGGTCAAGGTCGTAACGAGAACAACCTGCATGAATCATTTCGACCGCACAACAGGCAAGGCCAAAGGTCATCGGCCAGAGAGACCCCGTGCGAGTCCAGTTGATTACCGCATCGAGCGAAGTGGTTACAAACCCCTCGCGAAAGACGCCCTCAATACTCATGCATCACTCCCAGTCGAGCGCACCGTTTTTCCACTCGACGACATAACCGATGACCAGCACGGCAATGAAAATCATAACCGAACCGAATACGAACCACGCGACCTGACCAGCCGCAATGAATTCCTGGAACACCGTCGCCCACGGAAACAGGAAGGCGATTTCGAGATCGAAAAGAATGAAAAGGATCGCAATGAGGTAGTAGCGCACATCGAACTTCATGCGCGCATCTTCGAATGCCTCGAAGCCACACTCATAAGGGGACAGCTTCTCGCTGCCGGGGCGATAGGGGGCAACGAGCCGCCCAAGAATGACAGGAACCAGGCCAAAACCAAGCCCCACGAGGATGAACATCAGAACAGGAAAGTAGTTTTCCAGCATTGCGTGACACCCCGTTTTAAATACAGATTGTTTTAGTTTTTTTAATTAACCTATTGCATGAAAACGCCCGCTTTCGCGGGCGATTCAGTATTCTGGTGCCGACGGTGAGACTCGAACTCACACGGCTTTCGCCACCACCCCCTCAAGATGGCGTGTCTACCAATTTCACCACGTCGGCACGTTTGTTACAGCGCAAAAATTATACGACCTTTCCCGTATCCCGCATAGCCCCAAGGGGAACTTATTTCGGGATCGACTGTGCCTTCGAGTCGCCCGCGGCACCAGCCGGCGCAGCATCCCCAGCAGGCGCAGGAACGATCACGGCAGCATCCTGCATAACACTGAAGGGCTTCACAGCCTTGCCGTTACCGAGATAGCTAAGCCCGAGGCTGGTGAGAAAAAACACAGCGGCGAGTATTCCCGTGGTGCGGCTAAGAAAATTCGCCGAGCCGGAAGATCCGAACACGCTGCCCGACGCGCCACTGCCGAATGCGGCCCCCGCGTCAGCCCCTTTTCCATGCTGCATCAGTACGAGCGCGATGATGCCAAGCCCCACCAGAACATGAATCGTCAGGACGATCGAAAATAAGTAATTACTCATAATATGACCCTGTTTTGAATCTCAGTTGCCCTGCGCGGCACTTCCCGCCGCTTGGCAGATTTCCAGAAAGGACTGCGCATCGAGCGAAGCCCCACCGATCAAGCCTCCATCAGCATCCGGCAAGCTGAACAGCCCGCCCGCAGTCTCCGGCTTGACACTGCCACCGTAAAGGATGCGGACCCGCTCGGGAGCGGGAACATGGTCTGCCAGCCATCGCCTGACGAGTGCCAGCACCGTCTGAACCTGCTCTTCAGTCGCAGCGCGGCCGGTGCCGATCGCCCACACAGGCTCATAGGCCAGTACGATACCTTGCAGTGCCTCGGGCGACAGGTTAGCAGCAAGCGCATCAAGTTGGCGCAAGAGCACCTGTTCGGTTACCCCGGACTCACGCTCGACGAGCGTCTCACCGAAGCAGGCGATGGGCACGAGCCCCCCGTCGAGCGCCGCGGCAGCCTTGCGAGCAACCGTCGAATCCGACTCGCCATGCAGCGCCCGCCGCTCGGAATGGCCGACGATAACAAAACGAACCCCCCAGTCAGCGAGCATCGCGACGCTGACATCGCCCGTGTAGGCGCCTTCGGGAAACTCGCTCACGTCCTGGGCGCCGAGCGCAACGTCACTGCCAACCAGGCTTTCCCCGACCTGAGGGAGGTATGGGAACGGCACGCAGACGGCGCAGTCGACGGCCGCAGGCACGGCCCCCACAAGTTGGTCCAGCAGAGCACTGTTGCGCGCACGATCGCCGTTCATCTTCCAGTTACCGACGACTAGCTTTCGTTCCATGCACCGCGCCTCAGCGAAATTTTCGGATTGTATCTTCAGGCCATCGCTTGGTAAAGGAAGGCTGAGGCGACAGGAGACTATTGAACAACGGGCGCAGCTGAAACGGCGGCGCCCGTTGCTGGCATGCGTCCGACGATCTCCATGCCGCCCGCACCTGCCGGCTCGGCAGAGCGGTGAAAGCAGGACGAAGTCCGGCCCGCGGACTCAGCCGAACCGGCCGGTGATGTAATCTTCGGTTTCCTTGCGCTTCGGATTGACGAAAATCTGGTTTGTTTCGCCGAACTCCATCAGTTCGCCGAGATACATGTAGGCCGTGTAATCGGATACACGGGCAGCCTGCTGCATGTTATGGGTGACGATGAGGATAGTGACCTTGTCCCGCAATTCGTGTATCAACTCTTCGATGCTGGCCGTCGCGATCGGATCAAGCGCCGAGGTCGGCTCGTCGAAGAGCAGCACTTCGGGTTGGGTGGCGAGACAACGCGCGATGCACAGTCGCTGCTGCTGGCCACCCGACAAGGCAGTAGCCGGGTCGTGCAAGCGGTGTTCGACTTCGGACCACAGGGCCGCACCGCGCAGCGCTTCCCGCACCCGGTCGTCGATCACCGAACGATTGCGCTCACCCCGGATACGCAGACCGTAGGCAACGTTCTCGTAGATCGACTTCGGGAACGGATTGGGCTTCTGGAAAACCATGCCGATGCGCATGCGCACTTCGATGGGATCGACGGCCGGATCCAGCAGATTGGTATTGTCCGGATGCAAGCGGATCGTCCCGTCGTATCGATTGCCCGGATAGAGATCGTGCATGCGGTTGAACGTCCGCAAGAGCGTGGATTTGCCGCAGCCGGACGGACCGATCAAGGCAGTTACGCGCTTCTCATGCACGGGCATGGAGATCGACTTGAGCGCCTTGAAATCGCCGTAGTAGAAACTGAAATTCTCCACGGAAGCCTTCACGGGCACACCGGCGCCGGTCCGTGCCGTTGTCTCGGAGGAGTTCGGGTTCCGCGCCTCGCCAGAGGCAGTGCCGGCCTGCACCGCGGTCCCTGCGACGGGTTGTTCGCTCATTTGCATCGTAGCAACGCTTACCATTTGATGTCCTTGCGCACGTGGTAACGAATCCAGATAGATACCGCATTCATCGCCAATGTCATCAGGACGAGAATAAAACCGGCTGCCGCAGCATTCTGCTGGAAAGCCTCTTCGGGACGCGAAGTCCAATTGAACATCTGGATCGGCATCACGGTAAAGCCTGACTTCAACCACTCGAAGTTCACCCAGGGGAACTCCGGACCGACGGGCGCATCGGGGAGGAATGCGATGAAGGTCAGCGCTCCGATCGTGATGATGGGAGCCGTCTCGCCGATCGCCCGCGACATACCGATGATCACGCCAGTCATGATACCCGGCAGCGAATAGGGCACGATGTGGTCGCGGGTCACCTGCCAGCGCGTCGCCCCCAACCCGTACGCCGCCTCACGAATGTGCAGCGGAATGGAGCGGATCGATTCGCGCGTCGCGACAATGACAACAGGGAGAATGAGGAGCCCGAGGGTCAGGCCGGCCGAGAGGATGCTCTGTCCGAAACCGAAGGTGTACACGAACACCCCGAGCGCAAGCAGGCCATACACGATCGACGGCACACCGGCGAGATTGGTCACGTTGATCTCAATGATGTCCGTGAGCAGGTTCTTCGGTGCGTACTCTTCGAGGTAGACGCCCGCGGCCACGCCCAGCGGGACGGCTGAAATTGCGGTGACGAGCATGACCAGCAGCGACCCCACCCACGCCGACAGGATCCCCGCCTGTGCGGCGCGGCGCGACGGGAAGTTGGTGAAAAAGTCGGGCGTGATGCGCTCCCAGCCCGCCCAGGCCATCTGCGCAAACAGGGCCACGAAGGTCAGTACGCCCATCAGCAGCGCAACGAAGCCGGCAACCACAAACAGCAGCTCGATGCGCTTGTTGCGCCGGATGATCCTTCTGATCAGGGGGATGTCTTCTGCTTTCATGCGGATCTTCTCAATATGCCTCGCGGTATCGACGCCGCACGACATGCCCGACAAGGTTCAGTGCAAGCGTCATCAGCATCAGGCTCAAGCCGGCCGCGAAAATCGACTGGTAGCCGATGGAGCCATGCGGGAGATCGCCCAACGCGACCTGCACGATGTAGGCGGAGATCGTCTGTGCCGGCTCGAGCGGATTCACGGTGAAATTGGGCTGCATGCCTGCCGCGACGGCCACGATCATGGTTTCGCCCACGGCTCGCGAAATGCCCAGGATGTATGCAGACAGGATTCCCGACAAGGCCGCCGGGAAAACAACACGAAAGGCCGTCTGCAGTCGGGTCGCGCCCATCGCATACGATCCTTCGCGCATGCTCATGGGGACCGCGCGCATGGCGTCTTCCGCAAGGGAGCTCACGTACGGGATGATGGCGATACCCATGACGATGCCGGCGCCAAGCATGTTGAATCCGGACAGTTCCGGCATGAGCAGTTGGAGCATCGGAATAACGACCATCAGGGCAAAGTACCCGTACACGATGGTGGGAATGCCGCCGAGCAGTTCAAGGAAAGGCTTTACCACCTCGCGAACCGACGGGCGGGCGAATTCGGAAAGATAGATCGCGATGGTGGTTCCCAACGGGATTGCCACGACAAGAGCCACGGCGGAGGTAGTCAGCGTACCCGCCAGCAATGGCAGGATCCCGTAGCGCGGCTCGGCGAACAGCGGCGTCCACATCGTGTCCGTAAGGAAGGACCAGATCGACACGTTACGGAAAAAATTCACCGATTCGCTTACCAGCACCCAGATGATGCCGACCGTCGTAAGAACCGAGACGAACGCAGCCCCCAGAAGCAGGAGCTCGATTACCCGCTCCTTGAAGTTGCGCAGCGCCTTCTTCGCAAGCCGGTCGCTGACGGAAAGCGGACCGTAGGGCACGAGCGTGGCGGCACCGCTGGAATTGTTTTCTTGCATTGGACGCCTACAAACGACAAAAGGGTGCCCGGGCGTAACGCCCGAGCACCACAACCTTCAGATACGATCAGAGCTTGGCTTCGCGAGCCAGCAGCGCATCGATCGTCACACCAACTTCAGCCTCGCCACCAAAGACCGTACCGAGCTTCTTCTTGTTGACATGGTCCAGAGCGATTTCATACGCCTTGGCGGGGAGCGGAACGTACTTCACCTCGGTCGCGAGCTTGCTCGCATTTTTCAGATAGTAGGTCACGAAATCGCGGACTTCGGCCTTTTCCAGGGACTTTTCCGCGACGTAGATGAAGATCGGGCGCGACAGCGGATTGTACGAACCGTCGAGCACCGCTGCCGCACCGGGCTGAACTGGCTTGCCTTCCTTATTCACGATCGGCACGGCCTTCAGCTTGCCCTGGTTTTCGGCGTAATAGGCATAGCCAAAGTAGCCGATGGCATTGACGTCGCGGGACACGCCCTGCACCAGCACGTTGTCGTCCTCCGAGGCCGTATAGTCGCCGCGCGAGGCCTTCGCCTTCCCGACGATCGCTTCCGTGAAGTAATCGAAGGTTCCCGAATCCGACCCTGCACCGAACAGTTTGAGCGGCGCATCGGGGAAGGACGGGTCGACCTGCTTCCAGCGGGTGATGGTGCCCTGCGCACCCGGCTCCCACATCTTCTTCAGCTGCTCGACCGACAGTTGCTTGATGAAGGCATTCTTGGGGTTCGCGACGACGGTCAGGGCATCGAATGCGACCGGCAGTTCGATGTACTTGATGCCGGCTTGCGTGCAGGCTTCCATTTCCTTCTTCAGGATGGGGCGCGAGGCGTCGGCAATGTCGATTTCGCCGCGGCAGAACTTCTTGAAACCGCCGCCGGTACCGGAGATACCGACCGTAACCTTCACTTCACCTTTCTTTGAGGACTGGAAGTCCTCGGCGACTGCCTCGGTGACCGGGAACACCGTGCTCGAACCGTCGATCTTGACCAGGGACTGGGCATGCGCTGCCTGCGCCCCCAGAAGAAGGACGGCGGCAGCGAGAGCAGTCTGCTTGAAACCCGACATAGTGAATCTCCACTGAATGAACTCTGTCATTGTCCGAACCGGATGCACCAACCGAAGCCTGCAAGCCCGGTAAATCGCATCTGCCACGCGGATGCATTCCGAAGTGCGCACACTTTAGTTGCGGCACATTTCAGGAATGTGACAGTTCATATACAGGGATTAACAGTCGCCGGTAGTTGCCCTCTCGATGCAATCCGCGATCTCTCGCGCAAGGCGCTCGACCTCATCGCCGTCCTGCCCTTCCACCATGACCCGAAGCAGCGGTTCAGTGCCTGACGGACGAAGCAGCACGCGACCACGGCTTCCCAGCCGTGCCTCGGCGTCCCTGGCCACCGAGGCGATACCCTTATGCGCCTGCCAGTCGAATCCGGCAGGAAGCTTCACGTTGATCAGTTTCTGCGGGTAGAAAACGAGATCCGCGCAAGCTTCAGCAAGGCTCTTTCCCGTCTGCTGCAGGGCGGCGAGTACCTGGAGAGCGGAGATGATGCCGTCGCCAGTGGTGTGGCGGTCGAGACAGATGATGTGGCCCGAGTTCTCTCCGCCGAGCTTCCAGCCCTTCTCCTGAAGCGTCTCGAGTACGTAGCGGTCACCCACCTTTGCTCGGGCGAAGGGTACCCCAAGCCTCCCGACCGCGTGTTCGAAGCCGAGATTGCTCATCAGGGTACCCACGACTCCATCGAGACGTCCCCGCCCCTTCTGTGCAGATGCGATCACGTACAGCAACTTGTCGCCGTCGTAGAGTTCACCGCGCGCGTCCGCCATCATCACACGGTCCCCATCGCCGTCGAGCGCGATACCCAGATCCGCCTTGTTGGCGAGAACCGCGGAACGCAGATGCTCGGGCGAGGTAGCGCCACAGCGCTCGTTGATGTTGAGTCCGTTGGGCTCGACGCCGACGGAAACCACTTCGGCCCCGAGTTCGTGGAACACGCTCGGCGCGATGTGATAGGCCGCACCGTTGGCGCAATCGAGCACGATCCTCAGTTCGCGCAGGTCGAGCTCGTTCGGAAAAGTGCTCTTGCAGAATTCCACGTACCGGCCTGCGGCATCATCGATGCGTCTGGCCTTCCCGAGCCTCGCCGACTCCGCGCAGCCCATCGGCAGGTCCACGCGCGCTTCGATCTCCATCTCGACCGCATCGGGCAACTTGCTTCCGTCAGCCGAAAAGAATTTGATGCCGTTATCGAAATACGGGTTGTGCGAAGCGGAGATCACGACCCCGGCCTGCAAACGCAAGGCGCGCGTGAGGTACGCCACGGCGGGGGTCGGAACTGGCCCAGCGAGCAACACGTCGACTCCGGCAGCAGCAAAGCCCGCCTCCAGAGCGGCCTCGAGCATGTAGCCGGAAATACGGGTGTCCTTGCCGATCAGCACCGCCGGCCGCTCACCGCGCGGCAGACTCTCCCGCCCGACGATGGTCACGCCCGCAGCATAGCCGAGCCGCATCACGAAGTCGGGCGTGATCACGGAGTCCCCCACCTTGCCGCGGACCCCGTCGGTACCGAAATATTTGCGCGCCATGACTGCTTCCAATTACAAAACGCGAATTATCGCATTCGAAACGGTCACGGCGACAACTGCGGATCAGGACGTTTCGAACCGTACCGCCTCCCAGACGGCCACCGCATCGCGTGTCTGCGCCACATCATGAACGCGGACAATGCGCGCCCCGCGATCGATGGCAATCAGGGCGGCGGCGACACTCGCAGTGGTCCGGTCGCCAACGGCACGTCCGGTGATGGCGCCCAACATCGACTTGCGTGACACCCCGATGAGCAGCGGATATCCCGTCTCGAGGAAGCGGTCGAGCGCGCGCATCAGCGCGAGATTGTGCTCCAGCGTCTTTCCGAAACCAAAGCCGGGATCGAGCAGGATTCGTTCCCTTGCGACCCCCCGACCCTCGAGCGCGCGCACCTGCCGATCGAGAAAATCGATCACGTCGCCCACCACGTCGTCGTAGTGCGGAGCGGCCTGCATGCTGCGGGGTTCGCCCTGCATGTGCATGACGCACAGCGCAGCATCCGATCCGCTCACCACCTCGATTGCCCCGGGCGCGCGAAATCCGTTGATATCGTTGATCAGGGACGCTCCAGCAGCCAGAGACGCGCGCATCACCGCGGGTTTTACCGTGTCGATGGACACAGGAACCGGCCAGTCGGCCAGCCGCTCGACAAGCGGCACAACCCGATCGAGCTCCTCCTGCTCCGAAACGGAGTCGGACCCGGGACGACTCGATTCGCCGCCGATATCGAGGATATGCGCGCCGGCAGCGACTGCGTTCTCGCAGCGCCGCAGGGCGCCATCGATGTCGTGCCCGAGGCCATCGCCGCTGAACGAGTCCGGCGTGGTGTTGATGATGGCCATGATGCGCGGCCGTTCGAGATCGATATCGAACCGGCCGCACTTGAGAACCGCCATTTCCTATTCTCCTGAAAAAGAATCGGGCCGACTCTCGTCGGCCCAATTCGGGGTGCGTCAAGGCTTGGCCGGGTCAGGCGACGGGCGCTGCCGCCGTCGGTGCGGCACCGGGTGCGTCGTCGTCCCGCGAGCGCCGGATCGCCTGCGAAGTGGGCTTCGGGGCACGCGGGGGCTGACCCGCCATGATGTCGCTGATCTGCTCCGCATCCAGCGTTTCCCACTCGAGAAGCGCCTTGGTCATCGCCTCGATCTTGTCGCTGTTTTCTTCGATCAGGCGGCGCGCCAGCGCGTACTGCTGGTCGATGATTCGACGAATCTCAGCATCCACCTTCTGCATCGTGGCTTCCGACACGTTACGGTGAGTGGTCACCTGCCGGCCGAGGAAGATCTCGCCTTCTTCCTCGCCATACACCATCGGGCCGAGGTTGTCCGACATGCCCCACTGGGTCACCATCCTGCGCGCGAGATCGGTCGCGCGCTGGAAGTCGTTCGAAGCCCCCGTGGTCATCTGCTTCATGAATATCTCTTCACAGATCCGTCCGCCGAACAACACAGCGATCATCTGGAGCAGCCGTTCGCGATCCTGGCTGTAGCGATCGGTCTCTGGCAGCTGCATCGTCACGCCCAGGGCCCGACCGCGCGGAATGATCGTGACCTTATGCACCGGATCGGTCTTGTCGAGCAGCTTGGCGACCACTGCATGCCCCGACTCGTGGTAGGCGGTGTTGCGGCGCTCTTCTTCGGGCATGACCATGGAGCGACGCTCCGAGCCCATCATGATCTTGTCCTTGGCGCGCTCGAAGTCTTCCATGTCGACCAGACGCTTGCTCCCGCGTGCGGCGAACAGAGCCGCCTCATTGACGAGGTTTGCAAGGTCGGCACCGGAGAAGCCGGGCGTTCCGCGGGCGAGAACGACCGGTTCGACGTCCGGCGCGATCGGAACCTTGCGCATGTGAACCTTGAGGATTTGCTCGCGACCGCGGATGTCCGGCAGCGGAACGACGACCTGGCGGTCGAAGCGCCCCGGACGAAGCAGGGCCGGGTCAAGCACGTCGGGACGGTTCGTGGCGGCAATCACGATCACGCCGGTCTGCCCCTCGAAGCCGTCCATTTCAACCAGCAACTGGTTGAGCGTCTGTTCGCGCTCGTCGTTGCCGCCGCCCATACCAGCGCCGCGCTGGCGGCCGACGGCATCGATCTCGTCGATGAAGATGATGCACGGGGCGTGCTTCTTGGCCTGCTCGAACATGTCGCGCACGCGCGCTGCCCCGACGCCGACGAACATTTCGACGAAATCCGAACCGGAGATCGAGAAGAAGGGAACCTTCGCCTCGCCGGCGATGGCCTTCGCCAGCAACGTCTTGCCGGTCCCAGGGGAACCGACCATCAGGACGCCCTTGGGGATGTGGCCGCCGAGCTTCTGGAACTTGGACGGATCACGGAGGAAATCGACGAGTTCCGACACCTCCTCCTTGGCCTCGTCACATCCGGCGACGTCAGCGAAGCTCAACGAGTTGGCCGACTCGTCGAGCATGCGGGCCTTCGACTTTCCAAACGAGAACGCGCCGCCGCGTCCGCCGCCCTGCATCTGGCGCATGAAGAATACCCACACCCCGATGAGCAGGAGCATCGGGAACCAGGACACGAAGATGCTCATCAGGAAGGACTGCTCTTCCTCGGGCTTGCTCGCATTGACAGCAACGCCGGCCCGGATCAGGTCTGACACCATCCAGATATCCTGCACGCCGGGCGTGTAAACGGTTATCTGGCGGCCTTCCTGCGTGGTTGCGCGCACGAGCCGGCCGTCAACGGTCGCCTTCGCGATGCGTCCCGCCTTCGCCTCCTCGAGGAACTGTGAATATTCCATCGTGTTGGTCGAGACCTGGCGCGAATTGAACTGGTTGAACACCGTCATCAGGACGACGCCTATGACCATCCAGATCGCGAGATTCTTGAAGAGATTATTCAACTTCTTTCCTTATGAGCCCGTCGGGGCAGCGAAACATTGACCCATTCTAGTGGCGAACGTTCCGCGGCGTAAACCAATGGTCACGATCGAAACTGTCAATCGACGCCGGAGATCCGGATCAGTCGGGCTTGCGCCGCAGCCCCAGGAGATAGACCTCGGCGCTGCGGTCTCGCGAGGCCTTCGGCTTGCGCACCTGAAGCGAGGCGAAATGGCGCTGGATCTCGCCGCGGAACTCCATGAACCCTGCGCCCTGAAACACCTTGATAAGAAAGCTTCCACCGGGCTTCAGATGTCGTACCGCGAAATCGAGGGCCAGCTCACCCAGATGGATGGAACGCGCCTGGTCCACCGTGTCGATACCCGACATATTGGGGGCCATATCGGAAAGTACAAGGTCGACCGGCTCACCCGCGAGCCGGCTCTCGAGCTCCGCCAGCACGGGATCCTCCTGAAAGTCGCCCTGAATGAATTCCATGCCAGGCAATGGCTCGACGGGGAGCAGATCGAGCGCGAACACACGCCCCGCCCTGCCGACGCGCTGCAAGGCGACTTGCGTCCAGGACCCGGGTGCCGCTCCGAGGTCGACGACGACCATCCCTGGTCGCAGCAGATGATCCTTGTCATCGACCTCCAACAGCTTGTACGCGGCGCGTGAACGGTAGCCTTCGCTCTTCGCACGCTGCACGTAGGTGTCGTTCACATGCTCGTGCATCCATGCCTTGCTGGTCTTGGTCCTAGTCATGGGAGTAGAATCCATGCCCCTGAAAGATTTGAGAAAATGATGATCGACCTATCCCCTGCCCGTCGCCGCGAATTGCGGGCCGCGGCCCACCATCTGAACCCTGTTGTCAGCGTCGCGGGCAACGGGCTCACTCCGGCCGTACTGGGCGAGATCGACCGTTCCCTGCAGGCACACGAGCTTATCAAGATCAAGGTTCATGGTGCCGAGCGCACTGACCGCGATGCACTGATGCAGGCGATCTGCGCGGAGCTCGATGCAGCCCCGGTGCAACACATCGGAACAATCCTGGTCGTTTGGCGCGAACGTCGCGAAGAACAAGCGGCCGCGGCGCCGAAGTCCGCCTCCGCGGTGAACACGCCGGGAGCCGCGAAGGCCAAGTCGGCCCGTGCATTCGCAGCCGCCGCACGGCGCACGGCGCTCATCAAGGCCGCCGCGGACAAGAGGCGGCTGGCCGAAAAGCGCACCAGAAGCCTCGTTCGCAAGTCGGGTTCGCGCGGCAGCAAGTGATCACAGGATTGCGGCGGGGGCAGATCCAGCCCCTCGTGGAATCGCGCAACGGGCCGGGGCATGAGTCCCGGCCCGTTTGCTTTCAGATGTAGCGTACTTCGATGATCTCGTACTCACGTACGCCACCCGGTGCCTGCACCTCGGCAATATCGCCGGCGTACTTGCCGATCAGCGCGCGAGCGATCGGAGAACTGATGGAAATCTTGTTCTCCTTGATGTCGGCCTCGTCTTCGCCGACGATCTGGTAGGTGACCGCCAGCCCGGAGTCCATGTCCTCGAGGTTCACGGTAGCGCCGAACACACAGCGCCCGTCGGCGTCGAGAAGGCGCGGATCGATGATCTGCGCATTCGCAATCTTTCCCTCGACTTCCTTGATCCGGCCCTCGATGAAGCCCTGACGCTCCTTCGCCGCGTCGTATTCCGCGTTTTCGGAGAGGTCGCCGTGCGAGCGCGCTTCGGCGATCGCAGCGATGACGCTGGGACGATCCACAGTCTTGAGGCGGTGCAGTTCGACGCGGAGTTTTTCCGCACCGTTCACGGTAAGGGGAATCTTGTTCATGATTGCTTGTTAAGTTCCGCGTGCAGGGACTGCAGGCCATAGACCTCGAGCCCTTCGAGGTGGCGCATGCCCATGCAGGCCGCGCGGGCACCTTCGATGGTCGTGAATACCGTCAGCTTCGCAGCGAGCGCGCTCGTACGGATGGAACGCGAGTCGACGATCGCCTGGCGCTTTTCCTCGACGGTGTTGATGACCATGCTGACTTCGTTGTTCTTGATCATATCCACGATGTGCGGACGCCCTTCGGTGACCTTGTTGACGACGTTCACGGGAATCCCCGCTGCGTCGATCGCCGAAGCCGTGCCGCGCGTGGCGACGAGACGGAAACCGAGTTCGTGCAGCTCACGCGCGACTTCAACCGCGCCGCCGCGGTCGGTCGGCTTCACGCTGATGAAGGCCGTTCCCGATTGCGGCAGACGCACGCCCGCGGCGAGCTGCGACTTCACGAACGCTTCCGCGAAACTGCGGCCGACGCCCATGACTTCGCCAGTGGACTTCATCTCGGGCCCGAGGATGGTGTCCACGCCCGGGAACTTGACGAACGGGAACACGGCTTCCTTGACCGAGAAGTACGGCGGAACGATTTCGCGCGTGACGCCCTGGCTGACGAGGCTCTGCCCCGCCATGCAACGGGCAGCGACCTTCGCGAGCTGCAGTCCGCAGGCCTTGGAGACGAAGGGCACCGTGCGCGATGCGCGCGGGTTCACTTCGAGGACGTAGACCGTCGCGTCATCGCCTTCCCCCTGGATGGCGAACTGGACGTTCATGAGACCGCAAACGTTGAGCGCCCGGGCCATCGCCTCGGTCTGACGGCGCAGTTCGTCCTGCAGTCTCGCGGACAGCGTGTAAGGAGGCAGCGAGCATGCGGAATCACCGGAGTGAACACCCGCCTGTTCGATGTGCTCCATGATCCCGCCGATGATCACCTGCTCGCCGTCGGATAGCGCATCGACGTCCACCTCGGTGGCGTCGTTGAGGAAGCGGTCGAGCAGCACGGGCGACTCGTTGGAGACCTTCACGGCCTCGCGCATGTAGCGCTCGAGATCCTTCTGCTCATGGACGATTTCCATCGCGCGGCCGCCGAGCACGTAGCTCGGGCGCACGACGAGCGGGTAGCCGATCTCCGCCGCCAGCCGCACGGCCGCCTCGGGCGTGCGCGCGGTACGGTTGGGCGGCTGCTTGAGGCCGAGGTCGTTGAGCAGCTTCTGGAAGCGCTCGCGGTCTTCGGCCGCATCGATCATGTCGGGGCTGGTGCCGATGATGGGCACGCCGTTCTCTTCCAGTGCCTGCGCGCGCTTGAGCGGGGTCTGGCCGCCGAACTGGACGATGACGCCGACGGGTTTCTCGATGTGCACGATCTCGAGGATGTCTTCGAGCGTGATCGGCTCGAAGTACAGGCGATCGGAAGTATCGTAGTCGGTCGAGACGGTCTCGGGGTTGCAGTTGACCATGATCGTCTCGTAACCGTCTTCGCGCAGGGCGAGTGCGGCGTGGACGCAGCAGTAGTCGAACTCGATGCCCTGGCCGATGCGGTTGGGGCCGCCGCCGAGGACCATGATCTTCTTCTTGTCGGTCGGGCGCGCCTCACACTCTTCCTCGTAGGAGGAGTACATGTAGGCGGTCGATGTCGCGAATTCGGCCGCGCAGGTGTCGACGCGCTTGAACACCGGTCGCACGCCGTTGGCGTGACGGTGCAGGCGCACGGCGGTTTCATCCACGCCGAGCAGTTTGGCGATGCGACGATCGGAGAAGCCCTTGCGCTTCAGCCCGCGCAGTTCGGGCGCCTGGATCGCCTTCAGCGAGCGGCCGGCGATGGCCTTCTCGGTCAGGACGATATCCTCGATCTGGGCGAGGAACCAGGGATCGATCTTGGTCAGATTGAACACCTGCTCCTGCGTATAGCCTTCACGGAAAGCCTGGCCGACGTACCAGATGCGCTGGGGACCGGGATTCGCGAGTTCGTGTTCGAGGTCGGCACGGTCGGTTTCGACTTCGTCCAGACCGTAGACGCCGACCTCCAGGCCGCGCAGGGCCTTCTGGAACGACTCCTGGAAAGTGCGCCCCATCGCCATCACTTCACCGACCGACTTCATCTGCGTAGTGAGGCGGTCGTTCGCCTGCGGGAACTTCTCGAAGGCGAAACGCGGAATCTTGGTCACGACGTAGTCGATCGAGGGCTCGAACGAGGCAGGCGTCGCACCGCCGGTGATGTCGTTCTTGAGCTCGTCGAGCGTGTAGCCGACGGCGAGCTTGGCCGCAACCTTGGCGATCGGGAAGCCGGTCGCCTTGGAGGCAAGCGCGGACGAACGCGACACGCGCGGGTTCATCTCGATGACGATCATGCGACCGTCCTTGGGGTTGATCGCGAACTGCACGTTCGAACCGCCGGTATCCACGCCGATCTCGCGCAGCACCGCGATCGAGGCGTTGCGCAGGATCTGGTATTCCTTGTCGGTGAGCGTCTGCGCTGGCGCGACGGTGATGGAGTCGCCAGTGTGCACGCCCATCGGGTCGAGGTTTTCGATCGAACAGACGATGATGCAGTTGTCCGCGCGATCGCGGACGACTTCCATCTCGTACTCTTTCCAGCCGAGCAGCGACTCTTCGATCAGCAGCTCGTTGGTCGGGCTCGCCTCAAGGCCGCGCTTGCAGATCTCCTGAAACTCTTCCATGTTGTAGGCGATGCCACCGCCAGTGCCGCCGAGCGTGAAACTCGGACGGATGATCGCCGGGAAGCCGATGCCTCCTTGAACCTGCAGCGCCTCTTCCATGCTGTGGGCGATGCCCGAGCGCGCCGACCCGAGACCGATCTTGGTCATCGCGTCCTTGAACTTCAGGCGATCCTCGGCCTTGTCGATCGCGTCGCGCGAGGCACCGATGAGCTCCACGCCGTACTTTTCCAGCACGCCATGCCTGGCGAGATCGAGTGCGCAGTTCAGCGCAGTCTGGCCACCCATAGTCGGCAGCAGCGCATCCGGGCGCTCCTTTTCGATGATGCGCTCGACGACCTGCCAGGTGATCGGCTCGATGTAGGTGACATCTGCCGTACCCGGGTCGGTCATGATCGTTGCCGGGTTCGAGTTGACGAGGACGACCTTGTAGCCTTCCTCACGCAGCGCCTTGCAGGCCTGGGCGCCGGAATAGTCGAATTCGCACGCCTGGCCGATGATGATCGGGCCGGCGCCAATGATGAGAATGCTTTGTATGTCTGTGCGCTTAGGCATTGCCTAACCTCGGTCTTGCGTTGGGGAGCGGCAGCACGGGCTGACGCTTGCGAATCATTTGCGCGCTTCGAGCAACTTGATGAAGCGGTCGAACAGGTAAGCGACGTCGTGCGGACCCGGGCTCGCCTCGGGGTGCCCCTGGAAGCAGAACGCCGGCACGTCGGTGCGCTCCATGCCCTGCAGACTACCGTCGAACAGGGAGACGTGGGTCGGACGCAGGTTCGCCGGCAGGGTGTCGGCATCGACGGCGAAGCCGTGGTTCTGGCTGGTGATGAGCACCTGTCCGGTATCGAGATCCTTGACCGGGTGGTTCGCGCCATGATGGCCGAACTTCATCTTCACGGTTCTCGCGCCGGACGCGAGCGCCATGAGCTGATGGCCGAGGCAGATGCCGAAGGTCGGGATGCCGCGGGCGAGGAATTCGCGGATCGCAGCGATCGCGTAGTCGCAGGGCTCGGGGTCACCGGGGCCGTTCGACAGGAAGATGCCGTCCGGATTGAGCGCGAACACTTCCGCAGCGGGCGTCTGCGCGGGCACGACGGTGAGCCTGCAACCGCGGCTCGCCAGCATGCGCAGGATGTTGCGCTTGACACCGAAATCATAGGCGACGACATGGAAACGAGCCTTCGGGTCGGCCTGATAACCCGAGCCGAGCTCCCATTCGCCTTCGCTCCATTCGACGGCGCGGTCCGCACTCACGACCTTTGCGAGGTCCATGCCGGCAAGACCCGGAAAGGCGCGCGCCTGCGCGATCGCGGCTTCCGCATTGAGCGATGCGCCGTCGGCAGCGGTGACGATGCAGCCAGCCTGGGCGCCCTTCTCCCGCAGCACACGCGTCAGCTTGCGGGTATCGAGGCCGGCGATGGCGACCACGTTCTCGGCCTTGAGATAGGCGTCGAGGGTCTGGTCCATGCGGAAGTTGGACGGGAGGATGGGCAGGTCACGGATGACGAGGCCGGCGGCGTGCACGCGGCCGGACTCGACGTCCTCGCGGTTCACGCCGGTATTCCCGATGTGCGGATAGGTCAGCGTTACGATCTGGCGGCAGTAGCTCGGGTCGGTGAGGATTTCCTGGTAACCGGACATCGAGGTGTTGAACACCACCTCACCAACCGTGCTGCCGGCCGCACCGATTCCCTTGCCGAAAAATACCGTCCCATCGGCGAGTGCTAGTAGGGCGGGCGGGGAAGCAGTCACGACAAACTCCTGAGTTCAGCCGAAAAGACGAGGACAGGCGCAACGGGCCTGCCCGAACGTGAAAAAAACGGGACGAGCCGCTGTTCGGCCAATCCCGCTTGTCTAAACCGCTGAATTGTATCGTTTGGCGCCGCCCGAGGCAACGATGACGAAGGATCGCCGCGACGAATCAGCGCAAGCCGAGGACGTCCTGCATGTCGAACAGGCCGCTCTTTCGCCCGGCGAGGAAACGCGCCGCACGGACGGATCCCAGCGCATAGGGCATGCGGCTACCGGATTTGTGGGTGATCTCGATGCGCTCGCCAATGCCGGCAAAGAGCACGGTGTGATCGCCCACGACGTCACCGCCGCGGATCGTCGAGAAGCCGATCGTCTCGGGCTTGCGCTCGCCCGTGACGCCTTCGCGCCCGTATATCGCGCAGTCGTCGAGACTCCGCCCGAGCTCGCGCGCGACCACCTCGCCCATGCGCAGCGCCGTACCGGAAGGGGCGTCGACCTTGAAGCGGTGATGCGCCTCGATGACTTCCACGTCGTAACCTTCGTTGAGGATACGTGCGGCCACCTGAAGGAGCTTGAACACGGCATTGACGCCGACGGCCATGTTCGGGGCGAACACCACGGGGATATCGCCCGCCGCCGCGACGAGTAGCTCCTTTTCCGCCGCGGAGAAGCCGGTCGTGCCGATCACCATCGCCTTGCCGAGCTCGCGTGCGATGCCCAGATGGACGAGCGTTCCTTCCGGGCGAGTGAAATCGATCACGCAATCTGCCGCGGCGATTGCGCCACGGACATCGTCCGTCACCACGACGCCGCAGGCACTGCCGACCAGTTCGCCGGCGTCGCGACCGATAAAGGGTGTGTCCGCCCTGTCGAACGCAGCGGCAAGGACAACCTCGCCATCGTTCAGCACGGCCTCGATCAGCATCCGCCCCATGCGGCCGGATGCGCCCGCAATTGCAATACGTAAGGGATTCATTCAGTCAGATCCTGTGAGCGAAGCAAACAAGCTTTCACTACTTGGCTGCGGGCGAGATCTCGATCACGCGGGCACGCTCCGTCTGCACGGCTGTCGCGGCAGCTGGCGCGTCACCCGACTGCACATCGCCGGAAACCCGATCGAGCTTGTCGCCGTCAAAGAAAACGCTGAGGACGCGCTGCTGGGGATCCCCGCGCCCAGGGCGGAAGGTATAGACGTAATCCCAGCGGTCGGCGTGGAAGACATCCGACACGAGGGGCGTACCAAGCGCAAAGCGCACCTGCTCCCGAGTCATGCCTTTCTTGAGGCGCGCGACCATTTCCTGATCGACGTAATTACCCTGACGCACATCGACGCGATGGGGGTTCAGCCGATCGGTCAGGGGGGTAAGGGAACAACCGGCCATGAGGCCCGCGACGGCGACTACCGCCGGAAGAATCAATACACGCATGGATGGAGATCTTGGTCGTTGGCGCCGAACGGCGTATCTTTTTCAGACAAAGGCGAAAAAATATATCATACGTAGCCAGCAGCCACGCTGCCGCGCGAACTGCAAGCCAACAGAGCGACTATGTCAGAGAATTCGCAAAACCTAAAAAATATAGGACTCAAGGCCACCTACCCGCGCCTGAAGATCCTCGATCTGTTCCAGACGTCGGATCTGCGGCATCTTACCGCCGAAGACGTGTATCGACTGCTGATGGCGGAAGGCATGGACATCGGACTTGCTACCGTCTACCGCGTCCTGACGCAGTTCGAGCAGGCAGGTCTGCTGGAGCGGCACTATTTCGAATCCGGCAAAGCCGTCTTCGAACTGAAGGAAAGCGGTCATCACGATCATCTGGTCTGCGTGCAGTGCGGCAAGGTGGAAGAATTCTTCGACGCGGAAATCGAGCGGCGCCAGAACCAGATCGCGCAGGAGCGCGGTTTTGCGGTTCGCGAACACGCGCTGTATCTCTACGTCGATTGCCTCAGAAAGGACTGCCCGAATCGCAAACTGGGCGGCTAGGTAGCCACACTCACCCCAAGCATTTCGGCCGCGTGGCGGCGGGTGGTGTCCGTGATATTGACACCACCGAGCATGCGGGCGATCTCCTCGATCCGGCCTTCGGTTGCGAGCGGCGTGACGGCACTGACAACCTCGTTGCCGCGGTTCGACTTGGCAATATTCCATTGCCAGTCCGCACATGCGGCAACCTGGGGAAGATGGGTGACGCACAGCACCTGCCTTTCGCTGCCCAGCCGATGCAGGAGCTTGCCGACGATTTCCGCCACACCGCCGCCGATGCCGACATCGACTTCGTCGAAGATCAGCGTCGGCGTCGCGGAATCGCGACTCGTCATGACCTGGATCGCCAGACCGATGCGCGATAGCTCACCTCCCGAGGCCACTTTGGCCAGGGGGCGCAGTGGCTGGCTAGGATTGGCTGCCACGCGGAACTCGACCGTTTCGACGCCATGCAGCGACGGCGCACAGGGTTCGAGCGCTACGGCGAACTGGCCGCCCGCCATCGCGAGCATCTGCATTGCCTCGCTGACCTCGTGCGACAGGCGCTCGGCGGCCGGCCGGCGCGCAGCCGAGAGGCGTGAAGCCGCCTGTTCGTAGACCGCCCTGGCCTGCGCTTCCTGCTCGGCAAGATGGACAGGATCCGCCCGCGCGACGAGTTCGTCGAGCTTCCGCGTCCAGTCATCGAGCAACTCCGGCAAGCCCTCGGGATCGACGCGATACTTGCGCGCCAGATCGGTCACACCGCCGATGCGGCGCTCGATCTCGGCGAGGCGCTGCGGATCGAGATCCAGCCGGTCGCGATAGCGGCGCAGCGCATGCAACGCCTCGTCCGCCTGGATTGCCGCTCCGGAAAGCAGCTCCCGCACGTCGCCCAGCCCGGGATCGATGTCGGCCATCGCATCGACGCGCACGTTGATGTGCCGCAACAGTGTCGTTACGGCCGCCTCCCCCTCGCCCAGCGTTGCCAAGGCTTCGTCCGCCCCTTCCATCAGACCCGCTGCATGCGCCAGCCGGCCGTGCTCCTGATTGATCTCGGACCATTCGTCGGCATCGAAAGCCAGGTTGCGCAATTCGTCGACCTGCCACGCGAGCAATTCGCGCTCGCGCCCCGAGGCGGCCGAATCCTGCTCGGCCGTCCGTCGCAGCTCGACCAGCCTATGCCACCCGCGAAAGAGTTCTGCGACCTCGCCTGCAAGTGAGACGGCTCCTGCATGGGCATCGATCAGCGCGCGCTGGGCATCGCCCCTGAGCAGGGCATGGTGCGCATGCTGGCCGTGGATGTCGGCCAGCCGCTCTCCTGCCTCACGCAACTGCGCCTGCGTCACGGGCACGCCGTTGATCCAGGCACGTGATCGCCCTCCCGCCTCGACGACGCGCCGCAGGATCGCCATGTCCTCATCGGCCGGCAGATCCTGCGCGGCGAGCCAGTCCGACAGGCTGCCGTCTTTCGGAAGATCGAATTCGGCGGCGATGTCCGCCTTGTCGCGGCCGGCACGCACCGCACCGGCATCGGCGCGACCGCCCAGCGCTAGTCCCAGCGCGTCGAGCAGGATGGACTTACCCGCGCCCGTCTCCCCGGTAAGAGCCCCGAAGCCCGTCTGGAATTCGAGTTCGAGGCGATCGACGATCACGAAGTCACGGATGGTCAGGCGGCGGAGCATAGGCGTCGCAAGTCAGTACTCAAGGAGGGAAGCCCCGTCAGGGCAGTCGCGGCGTGGCGCTCCAGTGGAGCTTTCCGCGCAGCATAGCGAAGTAACTGTAGCCTTCGGGGTGCAGAAAGCGCACCACCTTGGGCGAACGCGTGAGCCGGACGACGTCGCCGGAATGCGCATCGAAGCGCGTCTGTCCGTCGAAATGGATGCGCGCGTCGTGCGGAGAAAGGAGCTCGATCTCGATCCGGCAACTGTCGGGCAGCGTGATCGGCCGGGCGGTGAGTGCGTGCGGACACAAGGGCACGAGGGCAATTCCGCCGACCGTCGGGTGCAGGATCGGCCCGTTGGCGGACAGCGCGTAAGCAGTGGATCCGGTCGGGGTCGTGATGATCATGCCGTCCGAACGCTGCGTGTAGACGTACTCACCGTCGATCGACAGATTGAACTCAATCATGCGACCGAGATCGCCCTTGTTCACGACGACATCGTTGAACGCGAGCGTGTGGAACACCCGCTGCCCCCCACGGACGACTTCGGCATCGAGCATTGTGCGCGCTTCTTCGACATAGCGGCCGTCGAGGATTTCGGCGAGCTTGCTCAATGCCTCCTTGCGCGGGATATCGGTCAGAAAGCCCAGCCTGCCCTGGTTGATGCCGACCAGTGGGACAGCATGTTCGGACAAGCGGCGCGCGGTATTCAGCATCGTGCCATCGCCCCCGAGCACCACCGCAAGGTCGGCCTGTGCGCCGATCTCGTCATAGGTCACGGTGGCGAATTCGCCGACAAGCCCGATGGAACTTGCCGTACCCTGCTCGATCCATACTGCCAACCCCCTTTCACGCAGGAAACTGGCTATCGAAAGGACCGCGCCAGCGACATCCGGGCTCTGGTACTTGCCGATCAGGGCAATGGTATTAAAGCTGTGGCTCATGCCGCGGATTAAACCACAATCGCCGAGAACCTTGGCAGAGACGCCGGCACTTCCATAGAATCGGGGAAATAACCTCGTACCGTCATGAAACCCCTCGACCCGCGCTCACAGATCCTGCTGAAGACCCTCATCGAACGCTACATCGTGGAAGGGCAGCCGGTGGGCTCGCGCGCCCTGTCACGCTACTCGGGGCTCGAGTTGTCGCCCGCTACCGTGCGCAACGTGATGAGCGACCTGGAGGAGATGGGCTTCATCGCGAGTCCGCACACGTCGGCCGGACGCATTCCGACGGCGCTCGGTTACCGCTTCTTCGTCGACTCGCTGCTGACGGTGCAACCGCTGGAGCAGGCGCAGTTGCGCGAACTCAAGGGGCATCTGCAGCCCGACCAGCCTCAGCGCCTGATCAGCTCCGCGTCGCACCTGCTGTCCGAGCTGACGCAGTTTGCGGGAGTCGTCATTTCGCCGCACCGCGACCTGATCAAGATCCGCCAGATCGAATTCATCAGCCTGTCGGAAAACCGCATCCTGCTGATCATCGTCACCACGGCGGGCGACGTGCAGAACCGCATCATCCACACGCGACGCTCATACTCGCCGTCCGAACTGGTCGAAGCGGCGAACTATCTCACCGAACACTGCGCCGGACAGGGGTTCGAAGACATTCGCACGCGCATCCGGGCCGAGCTGAAACAGTTGCGCAGCGACATGAGCGAGCTGATGAATGCGGCGGTCGAAACGGGCAGCGCCGCGGCCGAGGACGACAGCTCGCGCTACGTGCTGTCGGGCGAGACCAATCTGCTCGACGTCGAGGACCTGTCTTCGAACATGGCGCAGTTGCGCGAGCTGTTCAAGCTGTTCGAGCAGAAGACCGGGCTCATCCAGCTCCTCGATCTGTCCAATCGCGCCCAGGGGGTGCAGATCTTCATCGGCGACGAATCGGGGCTGGCGCAGCTCGACGGCTGCAGCGTCGTGACCGCCGGTTACGAGGTCAACGGCCGCATCGTCGGCTCGGTCGGCGTGATCGGACCGACGCGCATGGCTTATGATCGCGTGATTCCCATCGTCGACATCACGGCACGCCTGCTCTCGAACGCGCTGTCGAACGCGAACTGAGCGACGCTCCGCAATCACACAAGGATCAGCATGGCCCGTTACTGGCCCGAACCTGCCTGGACGCACGGCACGCCTGCGCGCACGGGCATCTTGCTCGTCAACCTCGGATCCCCCGAGGCCCCCACTGCAGCAGCCGTTCGCCCATACCTCAGGCAGTTCCTGTCTGACCCGCGGGTCGTCGAGATTCCCGCTCCGGTCTGGTGGCCCATCCTCAACGGCATCATCCTGAACACCCGTCCGCGGAAATCGGCTGCAAAATACGCGACGATCTGGATGGACGAAGGTTCGCCGCTGACGGTGCACACCAGGCGTCAGACCAAGCTGCTTGCCGGCTACCTTGGCCACCGCGGCATCACCGGGCTGCAGGTCGAATGGGCGATGCGCTACGGCTCGCCCTCGGTGCCTGACATGCTGAACCGCATGAAGACTGACGGCTGCAATCGCATCCTGATCGTGCCGATGTACCCGCAGTATGCCGCCAGCACGACTGCAAGCGTGCTGGACGAAGTCGCGAACTGCCTCGCTCACTGGCGCAATCAGCCCGAAATCCGCTACTTGCGAAACTTCCACGACCACCCAGGCTATATCGCGGCGCTCGCCCAGAGCGTGCGCGACCACTGGATGAAGAACGGCGAGGGCGACAAGCTAGTCATGAGCTTCCATGGCATCCCGCGGCGATCGCTCGACCTTGGCGATCCCTATCATTGCGAATGCCACGTGACGGCGCGCCTGCTCGCCAAGGAACTTGGCCTGACGGACGACCGCTGGCAGCTGACCTTCCAGTCGCGCTTCGGCAAGGCCGAATGGCTCAAGCCCTATACCCAGCCGACGCTCGAATCGCTGGCACGCCAGGGCACGCAACGTGTCGACGTGATGTGTCCGGGCTTTCCGGCCGACTGCCTGGAGACGCTCGAGGAAATCGCGATCGAGTGCCGCCATGCCTTCCTGTCCTGCGGCGGGAAGGAATTCCACTACATTCCGTGCCTCAATGAACGCGACGACTGGATCGCGGCATTGACCGACATCGTCAGCGACAACCTCGGCAGCTGGCTGACTCGCCCGACCGCAGGAGCGCAAGAACTCGGCGCCAGCGCCCAGCGCGCGCGCACCGCCGGTGCGACGTGCTGACGATGGATCCGCGCCTCAAACTCGCGCTGCGCTGGCTGCTGAACGCGCTCGCGCTGATGCTCCTGCCAGAGATCATCGACGGTCTGCGAGTGGAGAGCTACACGGCAGCCCTCGTCACCGCGCTGCTGCTCGGCCTGATCAACGCACTGATCCGGCCGCTGCTCATCCTCATCACGCTGCCGATCACGGTCCTGACGCTCGGCTTGTTCACGCTGATCATCAACGCATTCCTCTTCTGGGGGGTTGCAGGACTGGTCAGCGGCGTGCATGTCACCGACTTCTGGACGGCATTCTGGAGCGCCCTGCTCTACAGCCTGCTCACTTCGCTCGTAAACCTCGCGCTCGCCGACTCAGGCGATGCGCGCATGCGCGTGCGGTTCCGGCATCGCCGAGACTGACCGCATCAGGCGGCCCCACGGGCGCATGTCCGGCGCGCGCTGCGGTCACCCTGAAGATTTCCGAAATCTGCCCCGTCAAAACCTGCGGTTGAGTAGATCGCAGGGGGCGCTCAGTCCTCGACCAACTGCAGGTCGAGTCCGGACGCCGTAAATTTGCTGACCATCGCCGGCTCGCCGTTTGCCGAAAGGTCACGCAGCGCTTCACCGAGGCGCCGAACGGCAATCGTCGCCAGCATCGCACGGAATCGCTCGCGCAACTCGTCGGTCGCGAGCGCCAGGGCGGACGGATTGACCTCGAGATAAGTCGTCGGATTCGCCGAGGTGACCGTCGTCATGTGTCGATGTCCGACGCTGTCGAGCCATGCGATTTCGCCGAACACCTCGCCCACGCCGAGTCGGGTCACACGGCGGCCATCGACCGACAATTCCACCTCGCCGTCGACGACGACACCGAAGCGCTGGTCCGCGTCGCCCTCGCGAATGAGGGTCGTCCCGCAATCGACGACGCGCCACGCCGAAATGCGCAGCACCTCCCACAGCTCGACATCATCGAACTCGGTGAAGAAAGCCAGCTTGCGCAGCAGGGAGAAGCGGCTGGTGTCGGGTGGCACATAGGTGTCGTCCACCAGCTGGTAGCGTACGGTCGAGAGCTCCTTGGCGAACTCGGCGCCGTTCTTGTAGCGGGAATACAGGTCCTTTTCGAGGGCCTTGCGAATCACCGCATCGATCTGCTCCGGCAACTCGGGATTGAGCTGCGAGACCCGCGGCGGATCGGCATTGATGATCTTGTAGATCAGCTGCGCCGGATTGCTCGCCCGGAAGGGCAGGCGCCCGGTGAGGAGATTGAACAGCACGACCCCGAGCGAATACAGGTCGGTCTTCTGATTGAGCGGATAGCCCTTGATCTGCTCCGGGCTCATGTAGGCCGGCGAGCCGACCCCCATGATGAAGGTCGAGTCGGACTCGACCTTCTTGCTGATGTTCAGCGCGAGACCGAAGTCGGTGATCTTCACGTTGTCCTGATCATCGACGAGGATGTTTGCCGGCTTGATGTCGCGATGGACGATGCCCTGCCGATAGGCGTAGTCCAGCGCCATGCAGCACTTGAACACGATCCCGATCGCCCGATGGACGGGCAGCAGATGCTCGAAGCTGCAGTAGCGCTCCAGTGACTCTCCGGGGAAATACTCCATGACAACGTAGGCCTGCTCGGCTTCGATCACAACGTCGTGCACGTGAATGATGTGCGGATGATCCAGGCGAGTCGAGACGGCCTGTTCCGCCTTGAGCAGCTTCAGCAGACGCCGGTTCCACTTCGACTCGTCCTTCGACTTGTCGTTGAAACGGATCAGCTTGACGGCGACCGGCACCGGCCAGTCGGCAGACTCCGCCATATAGACGATCGCCGTCGCACCGCGGCCCACCTCCTTCACGATGCGGTACTTCCCGATTGTCAGCGGCATCTCGCTCATGTGTGATACGGCCTCGGATCTCGCCCGGCTTTGGAAGCTTGTGCGGAGTTCAATCCTGACATACGCGGGCGTTCAAGGGCAACCCGGCAAACTTTTTCTAACCGTACCCTTGAAACGGGAACACCTGCCCCCATCTCCCGCCCGTCGAACGAACACAGGGAGTTCCACCCCATGCAGGAAAACAAGCCCTCCGCCGAGACCCCCGAAGAGCTGTTGCAGGTTGTCGCTGAACAATCCGGCAACACCCCCCTTGACGAAGCAGCCCCCGAAGCCACGGGCGAGACGATGCCCAGCCTCGAGGAATCGCTGCGCCAGGCCGAACTGAAGGCTGCCGAGCATCATGATGCCTGGCTGCGGGCAAAGGCCGACGCCGAAAACATCCGCCGGCGTGCGCAGGAAGACATCACCAAAGCATCGAAGTTCGCGTCGGAAAAATTCGCGAATGCCATGCTGCCCGTCAAGGACAGCCTCGAGGCCGCACTGGCGACCGACAACCAGACACTCGAAAGCCTGCGCGAAGGCGTCGAGCTGACCCTGAAACAGCTCGCCGCTGCCTTCCAGAGCGCCGGCGTGACCGATGAAAACCCGGTCGGAAGCAAATTTGACCCCAACCGCCACCAGGCCATCGCGATGATCGAAGCCGACGGCGAGCCGAACACCGTGGTAACTGTTCTGCAAAAGGGCTACCTGCTGCACGAGCGCGTGCTGCGTCCGGCAATGGTGACCGTCTCCAAGGGCAAGAGTGCCTGAATTCCGGCTGCCACTTGAAATCGGCGACGACACCCCTAACTAACTGACAACGCAATCCGGCAAGCCGAGGCCCCCGAGCGGAGCGAAGCGCCCGCCTCCCCGGCCTCACCCTAAACCGAAAGGAACTGATATGGGCAAGATCATCGGCATCGACCTGGGCACCACCAACAGCTGCGTTTCCGTGATGGAAGGCGGCAAGCCCAAGGTCATCGAAAACTCCGAAGGCGCACGCACGACCCCCTCGATCGTCGCCTACGCGGACGACGGCGAGATCCTCGTCGGCGCGCCGGCCAAGCGCCAAGCGGTCACGAACGCGAGAAACACGCTGTTCGCGGTCAAGCGCCTGATCGGCCGCCGCTTCGAGGAAAAGGAAGTGCAGAAGGACATCGACCTGATGCCCTTCACGATCGCCAAGGCCGACAACGGCGACGCATGGGTCGACGTGCGCGGCAAGAAGATCGCCCCGCCGCAGGTTTCGGCCGAAGTGCTGCGCAAGATGAAGAAGACCGCCGAAGACTACCTCGGCGAGGAAGTCACCGAAGCGGTCATCACCGTGCCGGCGTACTTCAACGACAGCCAGCGCCAGGCGACCAAGGACGCTGGCCGCATCGCCGGCCTCGAAGTCAAGCGCATCATCAACGAACCGACGGCCGCGGCGCTAGCCTTCGGCATGGACAAGAAGCCGGGCGACTCCAAGATCGCCGTGTATGACCTCGGCGGCGGCACCTTCGACATCTCGATCATCGAGATCGCCGACATCGACGGCGAACACCAGTTCGAAGTGCTCGCAACCAACGGCGACACCTTCCTCGGCGGCGAGGACTTCGACCAGCGCCTGATCGACTACATCGTCACCGAGTTCAAGAAGGACCAGGGCGTCGACCTCAAAAACGACGTGCTCGCGCTGCAGCGTCTGAAGGAAGCAGCCGAAAAGGCGAAGATCGAGCTGTCGTCTTCTCAGCAGACCGAAGTGAACCTGCCCTACATCACCGCTGACGCGTCCGGTCCGAAGCACCTCGCGGTCAAGATCACGCGCGCGAAGTTCGAATCGCTCGTCGAGGATCTCGTGCAGCGCACGATCGAGCCGTGCCGGGTCGCGCTGAAGGACGCCGGCGTCAAGATCAGCGACATCGACGACGTGATCCTCGTCGGCGGCCAGACGCGCATGCCGAAGGTGCAGGAGAAGGTGAAGGAGTTCTTCGGCCAGGAGCCGCGCAAGGACGTAAATCCGGACGAAGCCGTCGCCGTCGGTGCCTCGATCCAGGGCGGTGTGCTGCAGGGCGAAGTCAAGGACGTGCTGCTGCTCGACGTCACCCCGCTGTCGCTGGGTATCGAGACCCTCGGTGGCGTCATGACGAAGCTGATCCAGAAGAACACCACGATCCCGACCAAGGCGAGCCAGGTGTTCTCCACGGCGGACGACAATCAGAACGCCGTGACCATCCACGTCCTGCAGGGCGAACGTGAAATGGCTGCCGGCAACAAGAGCCTCGGCCAGTTCAACCTGTCCGACATCCCGCCGGCACCGCGCGGCATGCCGCAAATCGAAGTCACTTTCGACATCGACGCCAACGGCATCCTCCACGTATCGGCCAAGGACAAAGCCACCGGCAAGGAAAACAAGATCAAGATCCAGGCCAACTCCGGTCTGTCGGATGAAGAAATCCAGCGCATGGTGAATGACGCCGCTGCGCACGCCGAAGAAGACAAGAAGGCCCACGAGCTGGTCGACACGCGTAACCAGTGCGATGCGCTGGTGCATTCGGTGAAGAAATCGCTGACCGAGTACGGTGACAAGATCGACGCCGAAGAAAAGGCGAAGATCGAAGCCGCGATCAAGGAGGCGGAAGAGTCGCTGAAGAGCAACGACAAGGCCACCATCGAAGCCAAGACCCAGGCCCTCGCGATGGCTAGCCAGAAGCTCGGCGAACAGATGTACGCCCAGACCCAGGGCGCCGAGGCGGGTGCAGCCGGAGCGTCCGCCGGCGGTGCATCGGCAGGCGGATCGAAGGCGGCTGATGCCGACGTGGTCGACGCCGAGTTCACCGAGGTCAAAGACAAGAAGTGACCGCTCGCCAGGCGGCGAGATGATGGCCGAGCCGACGCCGGGTCAGCATTTCCGGCAGGCTCGGCCTTTGCATGACAGGGTGGCCCGTGCGGCCACCCCAGCCTGAGCGACAGAAAATGGCAACGAAACGGGATTACTACGACGTACTTGGCGTCAATCGCGACGCCGCGGACGACGAAATCAAGAAGGCCTACCGCAAGCTGGCCATGAAGCACCATCCGGACCGCAATCCGGACAACAAGGAGGCCGAGGAGAAGTTCAAGGAGGCCAAGGAGGCCTATGAGATCCTCTCCGACGCACAAAAGCGCGGCGCCTACGATCGCTACGGCCACGCCGGGGTCGATCCTTCCGCCGGTCCCGGCCCGGGCGGACAGGGCTTTGACGGCTTTTCCGACGCTTTCTCGGACATTTTCGGCGATATCTTCGGTGGCGGCGGCGGTCGCGGCCGCTCGAATGTCTATCGCGGCGCCGACCTGCGCTACAACCTCGAGATTTCGCTGGAAGAAGCCGCACGCGGAGCGGAGAAAACGATCCGCATTCCGACCGTGGAAGAGTGCGACACCTGCCACGGCAGTGGCGCAAAGCCGGGCACCCAGCCCAAGCCCTGCCCCACCTGCGGCGGCGCCGGCCAGGTGCGCATCCAGCAGGGCTTCTTCTCGATTCAGCAGACCTGCCCGAAGTGCCACGGCACCGGCCGCATCATTCCCGACCCCTGCCGCGACTGCGGCGGCGCCGGCCGTGTGAAGCGCCAGAAGACGCTGGAAGTGAAGATTCCTGCAGGCATTGACGAAGGCATGCGCCTGCGCCACGCCGGCCACGGTGAGCCGGGCGTCAATGGCGGCCCCTCGGGCGATCTCTACGTCGAGATTCACATTCGCCAGCACTCGGTGTTCCAGCGCGAACACGACGACCTGCACTGCGAGATGCCTATCAGCTTCACGACCGCTGCGCTGGGCGGAGAGATCGAGATCCCGACGCTCGAGGGCATGGCACGCCTCAAGATTCCGGCCGAGACCCAGAGCGGGCGCGTCTTCCGCCTGCGTGGCAAGGGTATCCGCAATGTGCGCTCACAGGCCCACGGCGACCTCATGTGCCACGTCGTCGTCGAGACCCCGGTGAACCTCACCGAGCGTCAGAAGGAACTGTTGCGTGAATTCGAGGAAGTGTCACGTGGCGATGCGGATCGCCACAACCCCAAGGCCAAGTCCTGGATGGACAAGGTGAAGGAGTTTTTCGGCGGCTGACGCCCGCACGGACCCCGGCCGCGCCGAGGGCAACCACGGCACGGCAGACTCGGAGTCCGTTCGAGTCCGCCCGTTTGCGCCCCGCATCGCGGGGCACAAACCCATCAGGCGCTTATGCGCGCCGCCACAGGGTACCCTGCGGCGAGTCCTCGAGCGCGATGCCTCGCGCCAGCAGCTCGGCACGGATCCGGTCTGCCTCGGCGAAATCTTTCGCCTCCTTGGCCTGTGCGCGCTGCCCGATCAACGCCTCGATCTCGCCCGCCTCGTCACCCCCCGCTTCCGAAGCACCGCCCTGGAGGAAGGCAAGCGGGTCGCGGCCGAGCAGGCCCAGCACCCCGCCCAAACCCTTCAGCTGGGCCGCCACGGCCGCAGAGCCGCTGCGATTCGCCTCGTTCGCGAGATCGAACAGCACGGCGACCGCCTCGGCGGTATTGAAATCATCATCCATCGCTTCGCGGAAGCGCCGCGCGTGCGTCTCCTCCCAATCGATCGAAGCATCCGCCGGCGCGACGTTGCGCAGCGCCGTATACAATCGAGTGAGCGACTGGCGGGCATCCTCGAGATGGGCGTCCGAGTAATTGAGCGGACTGCGATAGTGCGCACGGAGAATGAAGAAGCGCACCACTTCGGCGTCGTACTTCTTCAGCACGTCACGGATCGTGAAGAAATTGCCGAGCGACTTCGACATCTTCTCGTCATCGACGCGGACGAAGCCGTTATGCATCCAGTAGTTCACGAAGGTGTGGCCATGGGCCCCCTCCGACTGCGCGATTTCGTTTTCATGATGCGGGAACTGCAAGTCCTGCCCGCCGCCGTGGATGTCGAAATGGTCGCCGAGCAGGTCCGAGCTCATCGCGGAGCATTCAATGTGCCAGCCGGGGCGGCCTTCCCCCCACGGCGACGTCCACTTCACCTCCGCGGGCTCCTCGGTGCGCGCATGCTTCCACAGCACGAAATCGAGGGGGTCGTTCTTTTCGCCCGCAATCTCCACACGTTCGCCGGCACGCAGTTCGTCCAGCGACTTGCCCGACAGCTTGCCGTAGCCGTTGAACTTGCGCACCGAGTAGCACACGTCGCGGTTCTCTGCGACGTACGCGAGCCCCTTGTCGTGCAAGCGCTCGATCAGCGATTGCATCTGCCCCACGTACTCCGTCGCACGCGGTTCGTGGTCGGGTCGGGTCACGCCGAGCGCATCCGCGTCCTCATGCATTGCGGCGATGAAGCGATCGGTCAGCACGCGGATCGACTCCCCGTTCTCCCTAGCACGACGAATGATCTTGTCATCGATATCCGTAATATTCCGGACATACGCAAGATCGAAGCCACTGGCCCGCAGCCAACGCGCGACCATGTCGAACACAACCATCACGCGGGCATGACCAAGGTGGCAAAAGTCATACACCGTCATGCCACATACATACATCCGAACCTTTCCGGGCTCGATCGGAATGAAGATTTCTTTCTTTCGCGTCAGTGTGTTGTGGATCTGAAGCATGGCATTTTCCGCAAGGCGGCACAGAAAGACAGCATTCGACGGAACAGTTTTCCGCTCACAGGCGAGCCACTATCCGGAACGCGTCGAAGAGAACCGCAGCATTCGCACCGGGGCCACTGTCCCGCCGTGATGCAGCTCCCGTTATTTGATAGAATGTTACGTTAAATCCGCGTAAATCAACGGAAACCGACCGATTCTAACACAATGAACATGCGTCCCAATTCCGCCCTGGCTGTGATGGCCCTCATCGTCGGCCTCGGCGCGGCTCCACTGCTGCACGCGGCCGACAACGTCGCCCAGATTCAATCGCTCGTGAATCAGGGCCAGCATGCGCAGGCGCTGGCAATGGCCGACCGGGTGCTCGCAGGCAACGCCAAGGAACCGCAGGCGCGCTTCCTTAAGGGAATTGCCCTCACCGAACTCAATCGCCAGGACGAAGCCGTCGCGGTGTTCCAGAAGCTCACCGAGGATTTCCCCGAGCTGCCCGAGCCCTATAACAACCTTGCGGTCCTATACGCGCAGCAGCGCCAGTACGACAAGGCGCGCGCAGCCCTGGAAATGGCGATTCGCACCCATCCGAGCTATGCGACGGCGCACGAGAACCTCGGCGACGTCTACGCACGCCTCGCGAGCCAGGCCTACGACAAGGCCTTTCAGCTCGACTCCGCCAATGCGGCCGCACAGTCCAAGCTCGCGCTGATCCGCGAGATGATGTCCTCCGGTACGCGGCCGCGTGTCGCCGGGCAGGGCGGGCAGTCACGCATTACTGCTGTTCCCGCTCCGGCCTCAGCACCGGCGGCGGTCGTCGCAGCTGCGCCGGCGGCCCCCGCGCCGTCCGCACCGCCAGCAGCCACCACGACCACCCCGGCTGCCAAACCGGCAGCGCCTGTCGTCGTACCGCCCCCCGCGGGCGTACCGACAGCCCCGGCCGCATCGCCCGCATCTGCGGCTGCGCCGCACACGCCCCGCCCTGCAGCGCCAGAACCCGCTGTCGTCGCCGCGACCGACTCCAACGCCGAGCGCGAGGCACTACAGACCGTCGAAGCGTGGGCCAAGGCGTGGTCGCGCAAGGACATAAAGGCTTACCTCGGCTTCTACGACAAGGACTTCCGTACCCCGGGCGGCGTGCCTCGCAAGGCCTGGGAAGACGAGCGCGAGCAACGCGTGGGCAAGCCCGGCCGTATTGCCGTCGAGATCGACAAGCCCAACACGAAGATCGAAGGCGACGTCGCAACGGTACGTTTCCGTCAAAACTACGAGTCCTCAGGCTTCACCTCCAGCACGACAAAGACAATCGAACTCGTCAAGCGTAATGGTTCGTGGCGCATTCGACAGGAGCGCGTCGGAGGATGAAGGGGATACCCCTCGGGCGAATGCCGTTCGCCCGACTACTCGCAATGCTGGCCGCGGCGATCCTGCCGCTGGCGGCCGCTGGCGCACCGGCTCCACGTGGCATCTCCGATTCCGGCCCGGACGCATCGCTCGAATACGTCTTCATCGAGATCGAAGCGAACCGGCTCGATGCGGCACTCCAAAGAACAGAGGAACTGCTGCGGGCCTACCCCAATTTCCGGCTCGCCCATCTGATCAAGGGCGACCTGCTGCTGGCCCGCTCCAAGCCGATCTCGACGTTCGGCAATGCGTCGGCGCCAGCCGAACGGGTCAATGAACTGCGCGACGAAGCAATTGCGCGGCTGCGCGCCTATCGCGAGCGCCCCGCCGCGGCGACCTACATCCCGCGCTACCTGCTGCAGATGGGACCGGACCAGCGCTTTGCGGTCGTCGTCGACACCAAGCGCGCACGTCTGTACGTGTACGCCAACGAGGGCGGAAAACCGCGCTTCGTCGCCGACTACTACATCAGTCATGGCAAGGGCGGCACGGACAAGCGCGTCGAAGGCGACAACAAGACTCCGCTCGGCGTGTATGAAGTGACCTCCTTCATCGAGCAGGCCAAACTGCCGGATCTTTACGGCAGCGGAGCCTTCCCGATCAATTATCCGAACGAATGGGACCGACGGCTCGGCCGCACCGGACACGGAATCTGGCTGCACGGGACACCGAGCAACACCTACGCCCGCCCGCCGCTATCGTCCGAAGGCTGTGTCACGCTCGCGAATCAGGACTTTCTCAAGCTTTCGAACTTCGTCGAGCCCGGACTGACACCGGTGATCATCAGCAACGAAATCGAATGGCTGTCGCTGGACGACTGGCAGGCGGAACGTCGCAACCTGCAGCTTGCAATCGAAGACTGGCGCCGCGACTGGGAAAGGGCCGGCGACGTGGGCCGTTACCTCTCGCACTATTCGAAGGACTTCCGCAGCGACACGCAGAATCTCGCGGAATGGTCGGAACAGAAGCGCAAGGTCGCGGCGAGCCGCCAATGGATCAAGGTGCGCCTCGACAAATTGAGCATGTTCCGGAATCCGGGACGCGACGACATCGTGGTCGTGACCTTTGAGCAGGATTATCGCAGCGACGACCTTTCCGACCGTATCCGCAAGCGCCAGTATTGGCTCAAGGAAGGCGGCCGCTGGAAGATCGTCTATGAAGGCAAGGCCTGAGGGCCGACCGACAATTTCACTCCCGAACGGAAGCTCGACATGAAACGCCTATTTGCAGGCCTGTTCCTCCTCCTCTGCTGCGCCATCGCGCAGGCCGCCAATCCCGTCATCGAAATGCGGACCAGCCAGGGCATCATCATGCTCGAACTGTTTGCCGACAAGGCGCCCAAGTCTGTCGAGAATTTTCTCGAGTACGCGAAGAGCGGCCACTACAACGGCACCATCTTCCACCGCGTCATCGACGGCTTCATGATCCAGGGCGGAGGCTTCGACGGATCGCTGAACCAGAAACCGACGCGCGCGCCGATCGAGAACGAAGCCAAGAACGGCCTGCGCAACGAAACGGGTACGCTCGCAATGGCACGGACCTCCGCCCCTCATTCCGCCACCGCCCAGTTCTTTATCAACCTCGCCGACAACAACTTCCTCGATTACCCGTCGCGCGACGGCTGGGGCTATACCGTGTTCGGCAAGGTCACGAGCGGCCTGGACGTCGTCCAGAAGATCGGCAAGACGCGCACCGGCGTCGTTCGCGGCATGCCCGACGTCCCGGCCGAACCGATGATCATCGAATCGGTCCGCCTCATCGAGTCGGCCAAGACAGGTCAAACCAAGTAACGCCCCCAAGGAGCCCCACATGGCAGTCAAACTTCATACGAACCACGGCACGATCACCCTCGAACTCGACGCGGACAAGGCACCGGAAACGGTCAAGAACTTCCTCGACTACGTCAGCGCCGGCCACTACGACAACACGATCTTCCATCGCGTGATCAAGAACTTCATGATTCAGGGCGGCGGTTTCGAGCCCGGCATGACGCAGAAGCCCACCCGCGCGGAGATCAAGAACGAGGCCGACAACGGACTGAAGAATCTCGTGGGCACGATCGCGATGGCGCGCACCCAGGCGCCCCACTCCGCCACGGCCCAGTTCTTCATCAACGTCGTCGACAACGACTTCCTCAATTACCGCGCGCCGGACATCCAGGGTTGGGGCTACTGCGTTTTCGGCCGCGTCACTGAGGGTATGGACGTCGTGAACAGCATTCGCGCGGTGCGTACGGGTTCGAGCGGCTTCCACCAGGACGTGCCGGTCGAGGACGTCATCATCGAACGCGCCGAAATCGTCTGATTCGGTCGGGCCGACCTGCTCCAGCATTCCATACACGCATGTCGGCCCTCTTCATCGCGGATCTGCACCTCTCGGACCATTGCCCGGAAAACACCCGTGCTTTCCTTGACCTGCTTGCAGGGTTGGCGCGCGACGTGGATGCCCTGTACATCCTAGGGGATCTGTTCGAGTACTGGGCCGGAGACGACGATCGCGATACCCCGCTGAACCGCGAGGTCGGAGAGGCCCTTGCGACACTCGCAGCACAAGGTACTCGAATCGGCTTTATCGCAGGAAATCGCGATTTCCTCGTTGGCGAGGTCTTCGCCCGCGATGCCGGCCTGAACATCCTCGCCGATCCCACGGTGCTCGATCTCGACGGGCGGCGGGTGCTGGTCACCCATGGCGACAACCTTTGCACCGATGACCACACCTATCAGGCTTTTCGACATCAGGTCCGCGCCCCTCAGTGGCAGAGGGCATTTCTTGCCCGCCCCCTCGAAGAACGCAAACTGATGATTGAGAGCCTGCGCCGGCACAGCGAAACCGCAAAGCAGGAAAAGGCTCTGGAGATCATGGATGTAAACTCGGCAGCCGTCGATGCCCTGCTGCGTGCACACGATTACCCGACACTCATCCATGGCCACACGCACCGGCCGGCACACCATATACATCATGTAGACGGCCTTGCGTGCGAACGCTGGGTTCTCTCCGACTGGCGCGGAACGGCGACCTGGCTGCACTGGGACGGAGCAGCCTTCAGCCCCGGCCCTTGACGAATTCCCGCGAGCGCCGGGCGCCCGCCCCTATGACGACTGTCAGCCCGCCAGGCCGCGCGCCAGATCCGCGCGCAGATCCTCGACCGACTCCAGCCCGACTGCTATCCTCAGCAATCCTTCGGTAATGCCAGCCGCAGCACGCGCTTCGGCGCTGATGCGCCCATGCGTAGTGGAGGCCGGGTGGGTAATGGTGGTCTTGGCATCGCCAAGGTTCGCGGTGATCGAGATCATGCGCGTCGAATCCACGACCCGCCATGCGCCCTCACGCCCGCCGGCGACCTCGAAGCTGACGATCGCCCCGCCGGACTTCTGCTGGAGCATCGCGAGTTCGTGCTGCGGGTGGGAGACCAGGCCGGGGTAATGCACCCTCACGACCCCGGCCTGCTGCTCGAGCCAGCTCGCGAGGTCGAGTGCGGTTGCCGACTGCGCCTCCATGCGGATGCGCAAGGTTTCCAGCCCCTTAAGGATCACCCACGCGTTGAAGGGTGAAATTGAAGGTCCGGCCGTGCGCAGGAACTTCAGCACTTCATCGACGATGACTTTCTTGCCGACGACCGCACCGCCTAACACCCGGCCTTGGCCATCCAGGTATTTCGTCGCGGAATGCACGACGACGTCGGCCCCCAGCTCGAGCGGGCGCTGAAGCGCGGGAGTGCAGAAACAATTGTCGACGGCGAGGATCGCGCTGGCAGCGTGCGCGATCTCTGCCACGCCGGCGATGTCGATAACCTCGGTGAGAGGGTTCGACGGCGTTTCGATGAAGAATAAGCGCGTGCGCGCCTTGATCGCAGCACGATAGGCATCCAGATCCGTCGCGGGCACGAAGGTCGTCTCGATGCCGAACTTCGCGAGGATCGTCCCGAAGAGCTGCTGCGTCGCTCCGAAAAGGCCCATCGACGCAACCACATGGTCACCCGCCTGCAGGGTTGCCATCGCCAGCGAGAGAATCGCAGACATACCCGAGGCGGTCGCGACACAGGATTCGCCCCCTTCCAGGGCGGCGAGGCGCTGCTGCATCGCGGTTACGGTCGGGTTCGTGAAGCGCGCGTAGACGTTGCCCTCATCCGCGCCCGAGAAGCGGGCTGCTGCCTGCGCGGCACTCTCGAACACGAAGCTCGACGTAAGATAGAGAGCTTCGCTGTGTTCGTTGAACTGGCTGCGCGCAATGCCCGCGCGTACCGCCAGGGTGTCGAACTCGTACTCGCTCATGTCCGCCCGGTTGTCCTGCTCAGTTGTCCTGATTGGCGACCAGGTTCAGGTCGAGTTGCCCGCCTTCGCCGTCGTCACCCGACTTGCTCTCGCCGCGCTGGTTCTCAACGCCGCTCAGGTATTCGGGAGTGATATCACCAGTGATGTAGGAGCCGTCGAAACAGGAGGTCTCGAAGAACTTGATCGCGGGATTGACCGCACGGACAGCAGCCTTGAGATCGGCGATGTCTTGATAGATCAGGCCGTCAGCCCCGATGACGCGGCAGATCTCTTCCTCGTTGCGATCGGCCGCGATCAGTTCGGTGCGGGTCGGCATGTCGATGCCGTACACATTCGCATAGCGGACCGGCGGCGCCGCTGACGCGAGGTACACCTTCACCGCACCGGCTTCGCGAGCCATCGTGACGATCTCGCGGCTCGTGGTGCCACGGACGATGGAGTCGTCGACCAGCAGCACCTTCTTGCCCCTGAATTCCTGCGGGATGGTGTTGAGCTTCTGGCGCACCGATTTACGCCGCGTCGCCTGGCCAGGCATGATGAAGGTGCGCCCGATGTAGCGGTTCTTCACGAAGCCTTCGCGGTACGGGAGGTTCAGCCGATGGGCCATCTCCATCGCAGCGGGGCGGCTGGAATCGGGGATGGGGATCACGACGTCGATGTCCGCGTGTGGTACCACGCGCTTGAGTTTGTCGGCGAGGAATTCACCCATCTTCACGCGCGACTCGTATACCGAGACGCCGTCTATCACCGAATCCGGTCGCGCGAGGTACACGAACTCGAACATGCACGGCGCTTCGACGGTCTTTTCCGCACACTGGCGACTGCGGAAATTGCCCTGTGTATCGATGAGGATCGCTTCGCCCGGCGCCACGTCACGCAGCGTCTTGAACCCGAGCACGTCCATCGCCACCGACTCGGATGCGACGAGCCACTCGTGACCACCATTGGCATCGTTGCGCCCGACGACGAGCGGACGAATGCCGAACGGATCACGGAAGGCGAGCAGCCCGTAGCCGGCGATCATCACAACGACCGCGTAGGCGCCACGGCAACGGCGATGCACGCCCGCCACGGCGCGGAACACCGCGTCTTCGTCGAGCTTGAAGCCCTTGGCGGCCGCCTGAAGTTCGTGCGCGAGCACATTCAGCAGCACCTCCGAATCAGAGTTGGTGTTGATGTGGCGCAGGTCGGAGAGGAACATCTCGCGCTTCAGTTCCTCCGAATTCGTCAGGTTGCCGTTATGGGCCAGCAGCAGGCCGAAGGGCGAATTGACATAGAAAGGCTGCGCTTCGGCCGGATTGCAGGCCGACCCCGCGGTCGGGTAGCGGACATGGCCGATACCCCAGTTGCCGACCAGATTGCGCATGTTGCGGGTGCGGAACACGTCGCGCACGAGCCCGGGCCCCTTGTGCATGAGGAAGCGCCCGCCCTCCGACGTCGCGATGCCCGCCGCATCCTGTCCGCGGTGCTGCAGCACCTGCAGGCCGTCATAAAGCAACTGATTGACCGGGGAATTTGCAACGACCCCAATGATTCCGCACATGGAATAGCACCTATCTGAATCGAATCTTTGTAGCCACCACGTCGGGCAGCCACGGTTTGGCAGCGATGACCGCCGTCTCCAGCGGAGGAGCGAACATTGCGTTGGACCACCACGGTTCGCGCGCAATTCCGATCACGCCGCCGAGCAGCACCACCGCGAGCGCGATGGCAACGCCGCGGGCGACACCGAACAAGGCGCCGAACACACGGTCGGCCGTACCCAGCCCAACCGCCTTGAGCAGTTCGCGAAGCAGGTAACGCAACAAGGCGGCAAGCATCAGGACCGCGACGAAGATCAGCGCGAACCCTGCGATCTGCCGCCAGGCCGGTTCGACAATCATGCCGCCAAACAGCGCCGCCGCTTCGCCAGCGTAACGCCAGGCCGCAAAGAGCGCGACCGCCCACGCAAGCAGCGCGATCACCTCGCTAACCAGCCCGCGCCACACGCCGACCGCCGCCGACAAGGCGAGAACTCCGAGGAATACGTAATCGAATACCGTCATCGCAGGGATCTGCGCGTGCTCATTTCGGCACGACCGAACCGCTCATTCCGCTCGCCCGGACGCGCTGGGCGGCCCTCTCGGCATCCTCACGTCCGCCGAATGGTCCGACCCGCACGCGCGTCACCGCGCCAACTTTTTCAGTGTAGGCGGAGAACCCTCGTCTTTTCAGGTCTGCCGCAATCAATGCCGCCTTGCCGCCGTCACCGAAGGCACCGATCTGAACGACGAAGGCGCTTCCCGCTGCGGCCGTGGAAGCTGCAGTCGGCTTGCCCTCCAGGATTGCCTGGGCACGGCCGCTATCGGTCGCAGTATTCTTGACCGGCGGCAAAGGCGCGGGCTTCAGGGGCTCCGCCGCAGCGCTTGCGGGGGCTGGAGCCTTTGGCACGTCACTCGCAACGTGCGACGGAGCGGGACGTTGCGGAGGCGGAGCGATCCTTGCGGCGGTATCCTGCCGTGGCACGTCCGGAGAGGCAGGTGCGGGCGGCTGTTCTTCGGGAGCCGGCGCAAGTTGCGGCTCGGATTCGCGTGCCGGGCGGCTGGCAATAGGACGCGACAGGGTGTTGTCAGCCTCGCGGTCGGGAATCGTTACCTGAATATCCTGCGCCGGGGCGCTCGGCTCCTGATCCATCACCATGGGGAGGATGATCGCGGCGAGCAGCGCCAGAGCAGCCGCCCCCACCAAGCGGCGCCTGGCGCGCTTCTTGAGTTCGACGTTGTCGCTATCGGTCACGCGGAGCCTCAATGACGAGCGGCGCGGGCGGCAGCCAGCACGTCCGCGACGGTCAGAAATGAGCCAAAGGCAACAATTCTATCACCCTCGCCTGCAGATTTCCGGGCAGCCGCATAGCCTTCCGCGGGGCTGTCGAATCGCAGGATGTCGCCGCGCACGCCGACGCTGCGCACGCGCTGTTCGAGACGCTCAGCGTTAAGCCCGCGAGCACCCGGAAGGCCGACAAGCATCCAATGATCGACGCGATCCTGGATCAGCTTCACGACACCTTCAACGTCCTTGTCCAAGAGCATGCCCAAGACTGCCCACGTTTCAGGGTAGAACCCCATGTTGGACAGGTTCTCGGACAATACGCCAGCAGCCTGCGGGTTATGTGCGACATCGAGCACCACCGAGGGCCGCCCCGGCAGCACCTGGAAGCGGCCGGGGAGTTCAACGAGCATCAGCCCCTGACGAACCGCCTGCATGGACACGGGAATCCGCTTCCGCAGGGTTTCCAGCGCCATCATCACTGCCGACGCGTTCAGGAGCTGGTTGGCGCCCCGCAGCGCAGGATAGGCAAGCCCCCCTCGACGCGCGCCACCCTTGCTCCACCACGTCCATTGAGTGCGGTCGCCGCTGAAGCCGAAATCCTCACCAACCAGTTTCAGATCGGCGCCGATCGCACGTGCATGCTCGACCAACGTGAGAGGAACCATCGGATCGGAACAGATCGCTGGACGCCCCGCGCGGAAGATGCCGGCCTTCTCGAAGCCGATTTTCTCCCGCGTATCGCCCAGCCAGTCCATGTGGTCCATCGCAATGCCGGTCACGATCGCGCAGTCGGGGTCAATCGCATTAACTGCGTCGAGGCGCCCGCCAAGGCCGACTTCGAGGATCACGACGTCGAGCGGCGCACGGGAAAATGCCCACCAGGCGGCGAGCGTACCGTGCTCGAAATAGGTCAGCGGGGTGTCGCTGCGAGCCCCCTCGACTGCGCGAAAGCCGTCCACCAGGGTCTGATCGTCAACTTCGCGCCCATCGATACGCACGCGTTCGTTGTAGCACAGCAGGTGCGGGGACGTGTAGCAGCCGACGCGATAGCCGGCGGCAAGCAGGATCGCCTCGAGCATCGCACAGGTCGAGCCCTTGCCGTTGGTGCCGCCGACGGTTATCACCACGGCATCGCTGCGAACGGCGAGCGCATCGCGCACGCGCGAAACACGATCCAGACCAAGCTGGATCTGGGCAGCATGGCGGCTTTCGAGCAGTTCGAGCCAACCGCTCAGGGAATTGGGAAAATGCATGAGGCGGAACGGAAATCAGACGCCAATGGCCGGCTGGTGCGTTAGCAGGGTAAGTAACTCGGCAACCTTCGAGCGCATCTCGCGCCGATCGACGATCATGTCGATCGCGCCTTTCTCAAGCAGGAACTCGGAGCGCTGGAAACCCTCCGGCAGCGTTTCGCGCACGGTCTGCTCGATCACGCGCGGGCCCGCAAAACCGATCAGGGCCCCCGGTTCGGCGATCACGACGTCACCCATGAAGGCAAAGCTGGCCGACACGCCACCCATCGTCGGATCGGTGAGGATGGTAAGGAACGGCAGCTTGCGCTCGGCGAGTTGCGTGATCGCAGCCGTGGTCTTGGCCATCTGCATCAGGGAGAACAGCCCCTCCTGCATTCGGGCGCCGCCGGTAGCGGTGATGCAGATGAAGGGCAGACGCTGCTCCAGAGCAGCCTTTGCACCCCGCACGAAACGCTCGCCCACGACGGACCCCATCGATCCGCCCAGGAAATCGAACTCGAAGCAGGCGACCACGACCGGCACCGTCAGGATAGAGCCCTGCATCACGACCATCGCGTCGGCTTCGCCGGTATCGTCGTTCGCTGCCGACAGACGCTCGGTGTAGCGCCGCGAATCCTTGAATTTCAATGGATCGACCGGCATGACCTCGCTCCCGATCTCGAAGCGCCCTTCCGCGTCGAGCAACATGTCGAGCCGCGCCCGCGCGCGCAGACGCTGGTGGTGGCCGCACTTCGGACACACGCTCAGGTTGCTTTCGAGATCCGAGCGGTAGAGCACGGCCTCACAAGCCGAGCACTTGCTCCACAAACCTTCCGGAATCGACTTGCGCGCAGCGGATTCGGCGCGCTTGATCTTCGGCGGCAGCAGTTTCTGAAGCCAACTCATCGCGGAGCTCCTTGGATCTGGTCGAGCGCGGCACGCACGCCCTCAACGAAGTTCTTTACCCGGGCTACCGCCTGATCGCGCGGACTGTCCTCGATTTCCTCGATGATGCGGCTGCCGATCACGACCGCATCCGCCACCTCTCCGATACGGCGGGCCGATTCGGCGTCGCGAATGCCGAAGCCGACACCGACCGGCATACCAACGCCTTGGCGAATCTGCGGCATGCGGGCGGCGACATCGTCGAAATCGAGCGCCCCCGAACCGGTCACGCCTTTGAGCGAGACGTAGTAGATGTAGCCGCTGCCGATCGTCGCGACCTCACGGATGCGCTGCTCGGTGGAGGTCGGCGCCAGCAGGAAGATAGGATCCATGCTGCCCGCCTTGAGCGTGCGTGCAAATGCTTCGCATTCCTCAGGCGGATAATCGACTACGAGGACCCCGTCCACTCCGGCTGCACCAGCGGCGGCGACGAAGCGATCGACGCCCATGGCCTCGATCGGATTCGCATAACCCATCAGGACAACCGGCGTGTCGGAATTCGTCGCACGGAAGTCGGACACCAGCGCGAGCACCTTGCGCAGGCTCATCCCGTTGACGAGGGCACGCTCGGACGCGCGCTGGATGGTCGGACCGTCCGCCATCGGATCGGAGAAGGGCACGCCCAGCTCGATGATGTCCGCCCCCCCCTCGACTAGCGCGTGCATCAGCGGCACGGTGAGTTCGGGAGCGGGGTCGCCCGCAGTGATGAAGGGGATCAACGCCCGCCGCCCCGAGGCCTGCAGGCGCTGAAAAACTGACTGGATTCTGGACATAAGCGGTATCAGGATGCGCGGGCCTGTCACGGCCCGCGGAGTCAGAACTGGATGCCGGACTTCTCGGCGACGGTATGCATGTCCTTGTCGCCTCGACCGGAGAGATTGACCAGCAAGATCTTGTCGCGCGGCAGGGTCGGCGCCAGCTTCGCGGCATACGCGAGGGCGTGTGACGACTCCAGCGCCGGGATGATGCCTTCGAGATGGCACAGGTTGTGGAAAGCGGCCAGCGCCTCCTGGTCCGTGACGCCGACGTACTCGGCGCGGTCGCTGTCCTTGAGCCAGGCGTGCTCGGGCCCTACGCCCGGATAGTCGAGACCGGCCGAAATCGAATGCGTCTCGATGATCTGGCCGTCTTCGCTCTGGAGCAGGTAAGTGCGGTTACCATGCAGCACGCCGGGCGTGCCACCGGTAAGACTGGCCGCATGACGCCCGGACTCCAGGCCCTCGCCGTAGGCTTCCACGCCGATCAACCGGACCCCGGGAACGTCGATGTACGGATGGAAGATGCCCATCGCGTTCGAACCGCCACCGACGCAGGCGATCACATAGTCGGGCTGGCGACCGGTCATCTCCGGCATCTGCACGAGGCATTCCTTGCCGATGACGGTCTGGAAGTCGCGCACCATCATCGGGTAGGGATGCGGCCCCGCCACCGTGCCAATTATGTAGAAGGTGTTGTGGATGTTCGTGACCCAGTCGCGCATCGCTTCGTTGAGCGCGTCCTTCAGGGTCTTGGAGCCCGATTCGACCGGAACAACCTTCGCTCCCAGGAGTTTCATGCGGTACACATTCGCGGCCTGGCGCTTCACGTCCTCGGCCCCCATGTACACCACGCACTCCATACCGTAGCGCGCCGCGACCGTCGCCGTAGCGACCCCATGCTGCCCGGCACCGGTCTCCGCGATCACGCGCGGCTTGCCCATGTAGCGCGCAACGAGCGCCTGGCCGATGCAGTTGTTCACCTTGTGCGCGCCGGTATGGTTCAGATCCTCGCGCTTGAGGTAGATCTGCGCGCCGCCGAGCGAATCCGAGATGCGCTTCGCGTGATAGATCGGGCTCGGCCGGCCAACGTAGTGCTTGAGCTCGTACTCGAACTCGGCGATGAAGGCCGGGTTGCTCCGGCACGCCTCGTAGGCGGCATTGAGCTCGTCCAGCGCAGGAATCAGCGTCTCGGCAACGAACACGCCTCCGTACGGCCCGAAATGTCCGTGCGAATCAGGAAACCGGTATGGCTTGTCAGCCGTCTGCATTGCGTACTCCAGCGACGAACGCGGCAATCCGTGCCGCATCCTTGATACCCTTGCCCGACTCCACACCGCTGGACACATCGACAGCCCACGGCCTTACGCGGCGGACTGCCTCGGCGACGTTATCGGGATCCAACCCACCGGAAAGGATCAGCGACCGCCCGAGGCGCTCGGGAATGAGGGACCAATCGAAAACCTTGCCTCCACCGCCGTAGCCTTCGACAAACGCGTCGAGCAGCAATCCGGAAGCGGATGGGTGGGAAGCCGAGAATTCTACCAGATCGACCCCCGGACGCACTCGCGCGGCCTTGATCCAGGGACGACCGAAAGCCGCGCACAGGGTTTCGGGCTCGTCGCCGTGAAACTGCAGAAGCTGTAGCGGCACCTGTGCGAGCGCCTGCCGCACGTAGGCCGGATCGGGATTCACGAAGAGGCCCACCGTCGTGACGAAGGGCGGCACCAGCGCGGCCAGCTCCGCCGCACGCTCGAACGCGACGAAACGCGGGCTGGGCGGGTAGAAGACCAGACCGATCGCATCCGCACCCGCCTCGACGGCAGCATGCACGTCCTCGGCGCGGGTCAGGCCGCAGATCTTGATTCGGGTTCTGGACACTCAGACGAAAGGGATACGCGGGAGCGCGATGATACGCCCTTCATCGGGCAGCGACCAGTGCGAGGCGTACTCGACACCGGCGAGGTACAACCCATCGGGGGAGAAGGTCATCGCCGCACGGCTGCGGTCGCGCGACTGCAGGACTTCCGCCATCCACCCGGGCGGATAACACCCCTTCCCGACATACACCAGCGAGCCGACCAGGTTGCGCACCATATGATGAAGGAAAGCATTCGCCCAGAAATCGAAGACGATATAGTCCCCGTCGCGCCTCACCTGCGCCTCGTGCATCAACTTGATCGGCGACTTCGCCTGACACCCGGCGGCCCGAAAAGCGGAAAAATCCCGCCAGCCGACGATGGAGCGGGCAGCCTCCGCCATCGCCGCTTCATCGAGCGGCGGATGGAACCATCCCACGCGACCGGCCAGCAGCGCTGGCCGCACGGCCGAGTTGTACAGGATATAGCGGTAACGGCGCGAAACGGCGCAGAAGCGCGCATGAAAATCGTCGCCGACCTCCACCGCCCAACGCACCGCGACCGGTCCTCTCATCCGGGCATTGGTGCCACGAACCCAGCCGTGCAGCGCACGCGCCGACGGCGTGTCGAAATGCACCACCTGCGCCGTCGCATGGACGCCGGCGTCGGTCCGCCCGGCGCAATGGAGTCGCACCGGGTGACCGGCCATGCCCGAGAGGGCTGCCTCGAGGTGATCCTGCACGGTCTTCCCATGCGACTGGCTCTGCCAGCCCTGAAAAGCGTCGCCGGCATATTCGACGCCAAGCGCAATTCTCATCGTGCCACTCCAAACCACAACGTTGCCACGACCAGCACCACGAGCAGCGCCGCAAGATCCCGCCATCCAAAGGCTTCTCGCGTGAACACCATCCGGTCAGCGCTGTTGCCACTAATGACTTCGTCATCGAGCCAATCGCGCCATGCTCCCGGAGACGCAGATTCGACGTAGCGCAGAACGAGCATGAGGCGTACCGCCAGCCTCTCGGAGGGGAGGCCCACCCACCCCAAGGGCCTCAGCAGGGCATGCAGACCGCCGACGAGACGCGCCACGGGCAGCCCCTCAAGGAGGATCGCCACGCACAGCACGACCGCAACCAGACGCCCCACATGCTCGGCAGCCAATACTATCCCTTCGCGGCTCGGACTTAGCTCCGGAAGCGCAGGCAATAGCGCCTCGCCTGGCGTGAATCCGGCGAATAGCACGAGTATTGCGAGAACCAGAAAGCGTACACGCCGCAGCAGCTTCAGGCTACGTGATGGCGCAAGCCACCATCCGGCGAGAGCGCATAGACCTACCGCGACCGCCAGCGCTTTGGGTGACAGAAACTGCAGGATGACGACACACGCCATCCACATTGCGATCACGAATCCGGAATGCATCAAAATGAACGGGCCGCCCGACGGCGGCCCCCGCAATGCGCACGGCTTTGCAACTTCGGCCGTTAACCGAGTCGCTGAGCCAAGCGTGCAGCCGCGTCCCGCTGTTCCGCCGAGCCCTCGCGCAACACCTCCTCGATGAGTTCGCGAGCCCCCTCGGTATCGCCCATTTCTTCGTAGGCACGGGCCAACTCGAGTTTTGTGTTGACCTCTTCGATCACATCCGCCCCGGGAGCCAGCCCATCTGCAGGCACTTCGCCCGAGAATCCAACAGCATCGCCGATGTCCGGAATTTCGGATGCCCCCTTCGGCGACAGCGGCGCGGAAGAGGTTGCTTCCAGGTTCAGATCGATACCCGCGAGATCGAGTCCCGGCGAAGTTGCCGCCGGCTGGTTTGCCCCGCCGTCAAGGTTGAAATCGAAATCCAGCAGACTACTGTCGAAAGACGTTTTCTCAAGATCATCTGCCGGCCCGTTGCCACTCGCCGCCGGCCCGCTATCGGGCGAAATCACGGTCTCATTGAGGCTGACCTCGCCCGTAACCGACGCCAGAGAAACATCGAGATCCGGCGCAAGATCGAATTCGAGGGCCTGGTCAGCCGCCGCAAAATCCATCCCCTGACCAATCACGGTTGCGAGCATCGGATCGGCTGCAGGTCTAGAAACCGGCTCCATTTCGTCCCCCCGCCCGCTTACCCCGCCGACGTCAAGATCGAAAGAGGCTGCTGCCGCAAAAGGCTGCACCGTTTCGACGGACGGAACGGCATCGATTTGCGGCATGGGCACATCCGCTGCCACGGCCGCACCCAAGTCGAGGCCCGCGTCGAGATCGAAGTCGAGCGCCCCCGCGTCGACCTCCGGCAAGGCTTCGATTCCCGCGTCGTCCGGCATCTCTGTCGACAATGGTTCGCGGGCCGCCGCAAACGACGCAGTCAGCCCAGAATCGGGATCGCCTACGTGAGCGGCCGCCGCCGCAAGGCTGGCCGCCCCCGCAGCAAAGCCTGCGGTCGGGATGCCGCTGGCCGCCGAGGCACGATAAAGAGGATTGTCGGGATCGAGGCGACGCCCCATCTCTGCCGCCTTCTCCCAATCTCCCCCGTCGCCACCGGTCCGCGAATAGAGGTCCGTCGCGGTATTCTCGAACGCCTTGAGATTCTTCCGCTGGGCGTAAATCTCCAGCAGCTTGACGTAGATCGCCATCCGCGTCGTGTCGGTCTTCAAGGCATCGAGGAGGATCTCCTCGGCCTGGGCATCGCGCCCGTAAGCCATGTACACATCGGCCTCGGCAACGGGGTCGACGCCTTCGTCGGTATCGATCGCCGAAAGACCGGACTGGCTGAAATCGGTGTGAAGCAGGCTGCTCTCGCCCGTATTGACGCTCTGCCCACCCGTCGCCCCGAACACCGAATTGGTCGGCGGGGGGAAGGCGCTCGCGACGGACTCGACCCCATGCTCCTCAGCCTGCTTGCGCCGCTGCCGCGCCTTGATGCCGACGTACGCGAGGAGGAGCGCCAGAATTCCGCCACCGCCGGCCAGTACCGCGGGATCGCCGATCAGGCTTTGAACGAAGCCCGGCTCCTCGACCGGCACCGGTGCAGGTGCAGGTGCCTGTACCGGTGCAGGCTTGGGAGCCGGTGTCGGCTCTGCCGCGTGCTGCGGCTCCGCCGCGGGGGGCTGCTGCGCGGGAGCCGAAGGCACTGCGGACGGCTCCTGCGTCGGCGCCGAAGGCGCTGCGGTCGCCTGCTGCTGCAGCTGTGCCATGCTTTCGCTGCGCAGGCTCAACAATTCCTGCATTTGCTTGACGCTAGCCTCGAGGGCTGCGACGCGACTGTTCGCTTCATCGAGCGCCTTGTCGCGCGCGACAAGCTCTTCCTCGAGCGCCTGGAGCCGGGCGAGGCTGGCCTTGTCGGCGCCTTTCGCGGCGCCCTGCTCGGACGGCGCACCGGAAACCTTGACCTGGTCGCCTGCCACCGATCGTGCCGGCTCATCGACTTTCGGCACGATTGTGCCTGTATCGCTGCGCGACGGCGCGGATTCGGACGCCGCCGGCCGGGCGGCGACCGCTCCAGCGAGCTTCCTGCGATAGGCCGCAAAATCGGCGGACTGTGCCTGGACCTCGCGGCGCGCGCGGATGGGGTCGATCTCGCGTACCCGTACATCGGACGGAACGGTCACGATCGAACCGGTACGCAGGCGATTGATGTTGTTTCCTTCGAAGGCGTCGGGATTCTCGCGAAACAGTGCAATGAGCATCTGGTCGAGGCTGGTGCCTTCGGGCCGGTTCGCCTCTGCGATGCGATGAAGCGTATCGCCCTTCTTGATCTCATGACGTTCGCCGCCTCCCCCGGTCGTCTGGCTTGCAGCCGGCGGCTGGTTTGCGGCCGGCGCCTTGCGTTGCGCGGGCGTAGCCGGCGCCGAGGCTCCAATGGGCGCGGCGACCGGAGCCGCTCCGCGTCCCACCGCGGGGGCCGGAGCGCCTGCCGGCACCGGGTCGAGCAGGAAAGTGTATTCGCGCAACAGCCGACCGGACGCCCAATTCAATTCGATCAGGAGATCTACGAACGGGTCGTTGAACGGCCTGTCGCTGATGATTTTGACAACGGACCGGCTACCCCTGCGTTCCACCGAGAAGCGCAGCCCCGATATTGCAGCGGTATATTGCAGACTTGCCTGGCGGAACGCTTCGGGCGGAGCAACGCGCGCCGAAAGCGACTGCAGCTCCTCATTGCTCGCGTTCAGCTCGACCTCTGCCCTGAGCGGCTGTCCGATGCCGCTGAAAACATGGATCGAACCGAGTCCGGCGGCATTGCTGCCCAAAGGGAACATGGCGATCGCCGTCGCGATCAGGGAAGCCTTGATCGATGTCTTCATCATTGTCTTATCATCCGCACCCTAGTCTGGGTACCAAACTACGTGGAATATGGACGTCGCGGACGCAGCCGGGCATCCGTTGTGCCCCGGCAATCTAACATTTTGTTTAAGTCTTGGCAGCAATTCTTTAATTGCCAAGACTATTTTCCAAACCGCAAATACCGTTATCTTGCCTTGAGGACCAAGGCATAGGACACAGGAAACGGCGATGCAAACGCCGTTTCCTCATGTCATGACGATCAGCGATCGAGAAGGATGCGCAGCATGCGGCGCAGGGGCTCAGCAGCCCCCCACAACAGCTGGTCGCCGACGGTGAAGGCGCCGAGGTATTCGGGCCCCATCGCCATCTTGTGCAGACGACCGACGGGGACCGTAAGGGTGCCGGTGACGGCCGCCGGCGTCAGTTCGCGCTCCGAGATCTCACGCTCGTTCGGAACGACCTTCACCCAGTCATTGGCCTGCGCGATGACGTCGCTGACCTCGTCGAGCGGGACGTTCTTGCGCAGCTTGATCGTGAGGCCCTGCGAATGGCAGCGCATCGCGCCGATGCGCACGCACAGGCCATCGATGGGGATGCTGCCGGGACTAAGGAATGCGGGCCGGCCGAGGATTTTGTTGCACTCGGCACCGCCCTTCCATTCCTCCTTCGACTGGCCATTGTCGACCGGCACGTCGATCCACGGAATGAGACTCCCGGCAAGCGCGGCGCCGCGGAAATTCTTCACCGGGAACTCGGACGAGCGCATGGTCGCGGCGACCTTACGATCGATGTCGAGGATCGCGGAAGCGGGGTCGGCCAGTTCGGTCTTCACCGCATCGTGCAGCGCCCCCATCTGCGCGAGCAGCTCGCGCATGTTCTGCGCGCCGGCGCCGGAGGCCGCCTGATAGGTCATCGCCGACACCCACTCGACGAGGTCGTTCTGGAACAGGCCACCGAGGCCCATCAGCATCAGGGACACCGTGCAGTTGCCGCCGATCCAGTCGCGCCCGCCCTTGACGAGCGAATCCTTGATCACGTTCATGTTGACCGGATCGAGGATGATCACCGCATTGTCTTCCATGCGCAGGGCACTCGCGGCGTCGATCCAGTGGCCCTTCCACCCGGCGGCACGCAACTGGGGATAAACGGCCTTGGTGTAGTCGCCGCCCTGGCAGGTGATGACGATGTCCATCTGCTTGAGCATGTCGATGTTCGAAGCATCCTGCAGCGGCAGCGAGGCTTCCTTGCCGCCGAAAGCGGGCGCCTTGCCGCCAGCCGCGGACGTCGAGAAATACACCGGCTCGATGTGGGCGAAGTCGCCCTCCTCGACCATGCGTTGCATCAGCACGGAACCGACCATGCCACGCCAACCGACCAGACCAACCTTGTTCATTTGCGCTACCTCGAATTGCCAAAAATCTCAGAGCGCCGCCAGCACGGCGTCGCCCATCTGCTTCGTGCCCACCTTCGTCGTGCCCGGCTCGTAGATGTCGCCGGTGCGATACCCCTGCGCGAGAACCTTCTTCACGGCCGTCTCGACGCGGGCAGCGGCGGCCTCGTTGTTGAACGTATAGCGCAACATCATCGCCGCCGACAGGATCGTCGCGAGCGGGTTCGCCACCCCCTTGCCGGCAATGTCCGGGGCCGAACCGTGCGAGGGCTCGTAGAGGCCCTTGTTGTTGGCGTCCAGCGAGGCCGACGGCAGCATGCCGATCGAACCCGTGAGCATCGAGGCCTCGTCGGACAGGATGTCGCCGAACATGTTGCCGGTGACCATCACGTCGAACTGCTTGGGTGCGCGCACAAGCTGCATCGCGGCATTGTCGACGAGCATGTGGGTGAGCTCGACGTCCGGATACTCGGGGGCGAGTTCGATCATCACGTCGCGCCACAGCTGCGTGGTTTCCAGCACGTTCATCTTGTCTACCGAACAGAGCCGCTTGTTGCGCTTGCGCGCAGCCTCGAAGGCGACGCGGCCGATACGGCGGATCTCCGACTCGGTGTAGTGCATCGTGTTGAAGCCATAGCGCTCGCCATCACGATTCTCGATGCCGCGCGGCTGGCCGAAGTAGATGTCGCCGGTGAGTTCGCGCACGATCAGGATGTCCAGGCCCGACACGACATCAGGTTTGAGTGTGGAGGCGTTCGCGAGTTCGGGATACAGGATCGCCGGACGGAGGTTGGCGAACAGGCCAAGATCCTTGCGGATGCCCAACAGGCCGCGCTCGGGACGCTGTTCGCGCGGCAGATTGTCCCACTTGGGACCGCCGACGGCACCGAGCAGCACGGCGTCGGCCTCGCGCGCGAGTTTGCGCGTCGCGTCCGGATACGGATCGCCGGTCGCATCGACCGCGGCACCGCCCAGCAGAGCCTCTTCGAGTTCGAACTTCAGGTCCAGCGCTTCGATCACGCGGACGGCTTCGGCCGTGATTTCCGGACCGATTCCATCGCCCGGCAGAACACAAATCTTCATCAGCAGTCTTCTCCTGGTGCCCTTGCAGTGCTGCTCAGGCGAAGTAATAGGGGTGTTCGGCGCGGCGCTTTTCCTCGAAAGCGCGGATCTTCTCGGCGTGGCGCAGCGTCAAGCCGATGTCGTCCCAGCCGTTCAGCAGGCATTCCTTGCGAAACGGATCCACGTCGAACTTGATGGCCGTGCCGTCCGGACGGGTGACCGTCTGCGCCGCGAGATCGACGACGAGGCGATAGCCGTCGGTCGCCTCGCACTGACGGAAAAGCTCATCGACCTGCGCCGCCGGCAGCACGATGGGCAGCACGCCGTTCTTGAAGCAGTTGTTGAAGAAGATGTCGGCGAAGCTCGTGCCGATCAACGCGCGGAAGCCATAGTCCTCAAGCGCCCAGGGCGCATGCTCGCGCGAGCTGCCGCAGCCGAAATTGTCACGGGTCAGCAGGATCTGCGCACCCTGGTAGCGCGCCCTGTTCAGCACGAAATCCGGATTCTTCGGACGATCGCTGCAATCCTGACCTGGCTCGCCGCGATCGAGGTAACGCCATTCGTCGAAGAGGTTCGGGCCGAAGCCGCTGCGCTTGATCGACTTCAGGAACTGCTTGGGGATGATCGCATCGGTGTCGACGTTCGCACGATCGAGCGGCATGGCCAGCGCGTCGAGTGTGGTAAACGGTTTCATTCTTTCACTACCCTCTGGATGGCTCGGCCATCCCTGTCAATATCGGTCGTCGGCGCAGCCTCGCGCCGGACGGGTTCAGGAAAGCTCGCGCACATCTACGAAGCGCCCGGCCACGGCCGCCGCCGCCGCCATCGCGGGGCTGACGAGGTGCGTGCGACCGCCCGCACCCTGGCGCCCTTCGAAATTGCGATTTGAGGTGGAGGCGCAATGCTCGCCCGGCTCGAGACGGTCCGCGTTCATTGCCAAACACATCGAACAACCCGGCTCACGCCACTCGAAACCCGCCTCCATGAAGACCTTGTCGAGCCCTTCGCTCTCGGCCTGGCGCTTCACCAGGCCCGAACCGGGCACGACCAGCACGCGCTTGACGCTCGACGCCTTCTTGCGTCCCTTGGCGACCGCCGCAGCTTCGCGCAGATCCTCGATGCGCGAGTTGGTGCACGACCCGATGAACACCTGGTCCACCGGGATCTCGCTGATCGGCGTATTCGGCGCAAGGCCCATGTACTTGAGCGCGCGCTCGACGCCTTCACGCTTCACCGGATCGGAGATCTCCGCCGGATCGGGCACGCGGCCGGCCACGGTCTCGACCATCTCGGGCGAGGTTCCCCAGGTGACCTGCGGCAGGATCGCGGAGGCGTCGAGTTCGATGATGCGATCGAAGCGCGCGCCCTCATCAGACTTCAGGGTGCGCCAGTAGTCCGCCGCCTTGTTCCAGACTTCGCCCTTGGGCGCGAAGGGCTTGTCACGCAGGTAGTCGATCGTGATGTCATCGACACCGACGAGACCGGCACGCGCGCCTGCCTCGATCGCCATGTTGCACAAGGTCATGCGCCCTTCCATCGTCAACGCGCGGATCGCGCTGCCGCCGAACTCGATCGCATAACCCGTGCCGCCTGCAGTCCCGATGCGGCCGATCACGGCAAGTGCGATGTCCTTCGCGTACACGCCACGCCCAAGCTTGCCGTCGACCTTCACCAGCATGGTCTTCGACTTCTTCTGCAGCAGGCACTGCGTCGCCATCACGTGCTCGACCTCGGATGTACCGATGCCGTGCGCCAGACAGGCGAACGCACCGTGCGTCGAGGTGTGCGAGTCACCGCAGACGACAGTCATGCCGGGCAGCGTGACGCCATTCTCCGGCCCGATCACATGAACGATGCCCTGGCGTGAGTCCTTGAACGGAAAATAGGCCAGCGCGCCGACTTCGCGGATGTTCGCATCGAGCGTTTCGACCTGCTGGCGCGAAACCGGATCCTCGATGCCCCGCTCCCAGTGATCGGTCGGCGTGTTGTGGTCGGCGGTCGCGACGATGGAACTCACGCGCCACGGCTTGCGGCCGGCGAGCTTGAGGCCCTCGAAGGCCTGCGGGCTGGTTACCTCGTGTACCAGGTGGCGGTCGATGTAAATGAGCGCAGTGCCATCAGCCTCTTCATGGACGACGTGACTGGACCACAACTTTTCGTACAGCGTCTGGGCTTCCATCCAATATATCCCGAGGAAAGACAAGGAAAAGGTTTTGATTATTTCACACGCGTCGCCGACTGGATAGGCGGACCCGACCTTCGCAGCATCGCCTTCAGTGGCGCGCCTGCTCGTAGAGCGGCATGACCCGCTGGGCGTACTCGCCGAGATCCTTGCGCCGCGTATCGTGCCCGGGGTGAGTCGACAGCCACTGCGGGGGAGCGCCGTTCGAGCGTGCCCCCATCTTGTCCCAGAGGCTCACGGCAGCCCGCGGATCGTAGCCCGCACGCGCGGCAAGCTCGACGCCGATACGATCCGCCTCGGTTTCATGCAGACGCGAATTCGGCAGCTCGAAGGTCACTTTGCCGACCATGCCCATCAGATCCGTACCGAGCTGTCCGACACCGAGAATCGCGCCGGCGACGGACGCCCCGACGCTGGTCACCATTGCCTTCGAAATCTGCTCGCGCGAATGCTCCCGCAGGGCGTGCGCGATCTCATGCCCCATCACCGCCGCGAGCTCGTCGTCGGTGAGTTTGAGTTGATCGATGAGCCCGGAGTAAACCGCCATCTTGCCTCCCGCCATGCACCAGGCGTTGAGCTCGTCGGATCGGATCACGTTGACCTCCCATTGCCACTGCGCCGCATCCCGGCGAAACACGACGGACTGAGGAATCAGGCGATTGGAGATTGCTCGCACGCGTGCGAGCTGCGCCGGATCGCGGTTGAGCGCGCCCTTCTGGCGCGCCTCACCGATCACCTGCTGGTACTGCTTGCCCGAGGCCTGCTCGACTTCCGCAGCCGACACCATCATCATTTGACCGCGATCGACGCCCACCGCGCCGCCGCCCGTCGTCTGCACAGTCTGGCAGGCCGACATGAGGCACGCGGCCGCTACAACCGACACTCTCTTCGCAATTCGACGCCTCATCCGAGCCCCCCTTCCTTTATCGTCTCCACACCACTGCGCCAGCCCAGAATCAGCCAGGCGAGGCCCGCCAGCGCGAACAGTGACCCCAAAGTATAGGTCCACGCCGGCCCTGCGGTGTCCCACATCAATCCACTCACCAGCCCGCCCAGCATTCCGCCCGCACCGAAGGAAATGCTTCCGTAGAGGGCCTGCCCGTGCGATTGCAGCTTGCCGCGAAACCATTGATTCACCGCCGCGATCGCCGCTGCATGGTAGGCACCGAAGGTTGCTCCGTGCAGAAGCTGGGCGAACGCCAGCACTGCAAGCGACCTAACACCCCAGCCGATCGCCGCAAAGCGCACGACGGCGCAGGCGAAGGCGAAGATCAGGATCGCACGCATCGAATACCGGCGCAGCATCCGGGGCATGAACATGAAGACCACGATCTCCGCGACCACGCCGAGCGACCACATCCAGCCGACCACCGACTTGTCGTAGCCGTGATCGACGAGGAATATCGAATAGAAGACGTACAGCGCACCGTGTGCGGCCGACATCAGAAAGCAGGCGACCAGGAGCGCCCGAACCTCGGGACGCCGGAGCGTCTCATGCAGGCTCGCGCTTTCGCGATGAACGAGCGGTCGCGCGGCCTCGGGCAGGGCCGCCCCGCACAGAACGATCGCCGCGAGGATTGCCGCAGTGATCCACAACACCGAATCGAGTGGAAGGAAATCGAGCACGTGGCCGAGCGCGAGAACGGCCGCGATGAAACCGACCGACCCCCACACGCGGATACTGGCGTATCGCCCCGCATGCGCGCCCAGATGGGCAAACGTCAGGCTCTCTACCAGAGGAAGAGCCGCACTCCAGAAGAAAGCCATCAAGGCCATGGCCACGAAAAGCCCTTCGAAACGCGTAGTGAAGAAGAAGACGCAGAAGCCGGCGAGGCTCGCCCACGCCGACACGCGGATGATCGTGAGTCGCCGGCCAAAGTGCTCGGCAAGCCAGCCCCACATGCTGGGAGCCAGCACGCGCATCACCTGCATCAATGACATCAAGAGCGCGATGTCGGTCGCAGACAGGGCGATCGACTGCAGGTAGAGCGTGAAATAGGGCGAAAACGCCCCGACGAACGCGAAATAGGAAAAGTAGTAGGCCGAGAGCCGCCAGTATGGGACCTCTGCGACGCCTGGATGCAATTCAGGCCACGCCCCGGAGGCCGGCGAGGGGTCCGGTCCTCGACACCGACAACTCCGCCGAACTCACGCGCGCGGAGGCGAGACGCGCTGCACGCCCTGCGGCGCCAGCCGTGCGATCCTGGGCGTCCCGGTCGTCACGTCGCCACATTGCGCGCGATGACGTAACGCATGATCCATGAGCACGATCGCCAGCATCGCCTCGGCGATGGGGGTCGCACGGATGCCGACGCAGGGGTCGTGCCGGCCCTGAGTATTCACGATCACCGGGTTGCCCTGCTTGTCGATCGAGCGGCGATCGAGACGGATGCTGGAGGTCGGCTTCACCGCCATGCTCACGATGATGTCCTGACCACTGGAAATGCCACCGAGCACACCGCCCGCGTTGTTCGTCAGGTAGCCCTCGGGCGTCATCTCGTCCGAGTGTTCGGTGCCGCGCTGCGTCACGCACTCGAAACCGGCCCCGATCTCGACGCCCTTCACGGCATTGATGCCCATCATCGCATACGCGATGTCGGCGTCCAGCCGGTCATAGACCGGTTCCCCCCAGCCCACCGGAACGCCCGTGGCGACGACGTCGATGCGCGCGCCGATCGAATCCCCGGACTTGCGCAGCTCGTCCATGTAGGCCTCGAGCTGCGGAACGATTCCGGCATTAGGCGCAAAGAACGGGTTACGCGCAACCTCATCCCAACTCTCGAAGGGAATCGGAATGGGCCCGAGCTGCGACATGAAGCCGCGGATCGCGACGCCGTAACGCTCCCTCAGCCACTTTCGTGCGATCGCGCCGGCAGCCACCCGCACCGCCGTCTCGCGCGCGGACGCCCGCCCGCCGCCACGATAGTCACGAATTCCGTATTTCTGCCAGTACTCGTAGTCCGCATGCCCGGGACGGAAAGTCTCGGCAATGTTGCCGTAGTCACGCGAGCGTTGATCCTGGTTGCGGATCAGGAGGGCGATCGGCGTACCGGTCGTCACCCCCTCGAATACTCCGGACAGGATCTCCACCTCGTCCGGCTCACGGCGCTGGGTCACGTGGCGCGAAGTGCCGGGCTTGCGACGATCGAGCTCGACCTGGATCTCTTCGACCGAAATCGGCAGCCCCGGCGGACACCCGTCCACGACACAGCCGATCGCCGGGCCGTGGGATTCACCGAAGGAGGTGACACAAAAGAGTTTGCCTAGGGTGTTGCCGGACATCGCAATCTCGACCAGTACGTGAATCGGAAGGAGCATTGCAGTTTAACACAGCGCCACCAGGCCCCTCCCGGACGGCAACCGGGCGATTCGCCCGGTCGGGCATCAATGAAAGTACTTCTCGAGACGCTCGAAGACTTCGTGCTCCGCACCGTGCCGGCGCACCGAAAGCACGTCGACCAGCTTCTCGACCTGCAACACCATCTGTTCGAGACGCTGATCCTCGAACACCAGCAACCAGATACGGCTGCGGCTCGCGTCCGACATCGGCATGCAAAGAATGCCCTCGACGTTGAACGCCCTGCGGGCGAACAGGTTGCAGATGTGGCTCATCACGCCCGGGTGGTTATTCACTTCCAGTTCCAGCACCACCTTGGCGAAGCCTTGTTGCTGCAGGGGCTCGGCGACTTGCTCGATCATGTTCAACCTCCGATCATTTCAGTGTTGGCAGCGCCCGGCGGCACCATCGGGTAGACGAATTCCTCGCGGCTGATCGACGCGTGGATCAGGCACGGCCCACGGCTTTGCAGCGCCTGCGCGAGCGTCGCACGCGGATTCGGCGAACTGTCCAGATCCACCGCCGCGATGCCGAAGCCCTCGGCAATCTTCAGGAAATCGGGCTCGCCGCGGTACTTCGACGCAAACACGCGCTTGCCGTAAAACAGGTTCTGCTGCTGGTACACCAGGCCAAGCGAGTTGTTGTTCATCAGCACGATCTTGACGTTCAGCCCCTCCTCGGCGAGCGTCGCAAGCTCCTGGATGTTCATCTTGAAGCTGCCATCACCCGTGAAACACACCACGGTACGATCGGGCTCGGAGAGCGCGGCGCCGATCGCGGCCGGCACCCCGAAACCCATCGTCCCGAGGCCGCCCGAGGTCAGCCACTGACGCGGACGCCGGAACGGATAGGCCTGGGCCACCCACATCTGGTGCTGTCCCACGTCGGTCGCTATGACGGCCTCGTTGTCCAGCGCGGCCGCGACTGCATGCACCAGACCATAGTGGGTGCGCGGATCGTCCCGCCCGGGCATCGCCATCGGAAAACGCGACTTCAGGCCATCCACGTGAGACAGCCAGCGCTTGCGCAAGCTTTGCTTCACGCGCGGAAGCAAAGCCTCCAGGACGGTCGCGACATCACCGTTGATCGCCACATGGGCGGTCTTGATCTTGTGCAGTTCGGCCGGGTCGATGTCGATGTGGATGATCTGCGCATTGGGGCAGAACTGCGCCGCCTTGCCGATGGCCCGATCATCGAAGCGCGCACCGACACAGATCAGCAGGTCCGACTCCTCGAGGATGAAGTTCGTGTAGCGCGCCGCATGCATGCCGAGCATGCCGATGGACAGGGGATGGTCGATAGGCATCGTACCCAGCGCCATCAACGTCATCGTCGTCGGCAATCCCGCCTGCTCCGCCAGCGTAACCGCCAGCCGCGATGCCCCCGAATGCACCACACCCCCGCCCAGATACAGCACCGGGCGCTCCGCCTCGTCGATCATCTTCGCCGCAGACTCGATCGCGGCCATGTCCGGCACGGGCATCGAATCCGGCACGGCTGGCTCGGGGTAGGCATCGAAGCTCACGATCTGGTTCTGCACGTCCTTCGGGATATCGACGAGCACCGGGCCGGGGCGGCCGGACATCGCAATGCGGAACGCCTGCGGGATCACCTCCAGCAGATCCGCCGCGGACCTGACGAGGAAGTTGTGCTTGGTGATCGGCACGGTCATGCCGTAGATATCGACTTCCTGGAAGGCGTCCGTGCCGATCATCGACAGCGGCACCTGGCCGGTGATCGCGACCATCGGGATCGAATCGAGACGCGCATCCGCGATCGCCGTCACCAGATTCGTGGCACCCGGACCACTGGACGCAAAACACACTTCGGGACGCCCGGACACCCGCGCCATGCCTTGTGCCATGAAGCCCGCGCCTTGCTCGTGACGCGCGAGCACGTGGCGGATGATGTCGCTACCCGACAAGGCATCGTACAGGGGCAGGATCGCCCCCCCGGGAATCCCTGCAATGGTACGAATACCCTGCCGTTCAAGCAGGCGCACGATCAACTCGGCGCCGGTCATCTGCATCATCTTGCGCTCCTTCGGTTCGGTGTCGGGCATCAAAACCGGCGGCGCAAAAAACAAAACCCCCGCCGGGCTTGCGCGCCGGCGGGGGTTGGAATCCGTTGCTTGCTTCTGTCCTTACCCTCGAGACGCGCGATCGCCTACGCGTACTACTACGCGTACGGACAGGCTTACTACGACGAGGGCGCGAACCAGGTGGGTCATCAGGACAACAACAAGAAGTTAGCGGTCAGATATAAACACAGGCACGACGGAAACACAAGCAACGTGGTTCACGCCTGCCCGTCACGCAGGAGTCGCCGCAGGATCTTTCCGACGTTCGTCTTCGGCAACTCCTCACGAAACTCGACCAGATGCGGCACCTTGTAGGCGGTCAGATTCGTCCGGCAATGCGCGACGATGTCCTCTTTCGTCAGGGCGGGGTCCTTGCGCACGATGAACACCTTCACCGCTTCGCCCGTCCGTTCATCCGGCACTCCGACGGCTGCCACCTCGAGCACCCCCGGATGGCTGGCGATAACATCCTCGACCTCGTTCGGAAAGACGTTGAAGCCCGACACAAGGATCATGTCCTTCTTGCGATCGACGATACGGACGAAACCGCGTTCGTCGATGGTCGCCACGTCTCCGGTACGCAGGAAACCGTCCGCGGTAAAGGCATTGGCCGTCTCCTCCGGCCGCTGCCAGTATCCCCGCGTCACCTGCGGGCCGCGCACGCACAGCTCGCCCGGCTGCCCCAGGGGCACCTCCTCTCCACTGTCACCCCGGATGCTGACCTCCGTCGACGAGACCGGCAGCCCGATCGAATGGTTGAACTGCGGCAAATCGAGCGGATTGATCGTCACCGCCGGAGACGTTTCGGTCAGACCGTAAGCCTCCACGAGCGGGCGCCCGGTCACGCGACGCCACTTTTCGGCCACGGCTTGCTGGACGGCCATGCCGCCACCCAACGTTATGTGCAGGGATGCAAAATCGAGTTTGCTGAAGTCCTCGTTGTTCAGCAGCGCGTTGAACAGCGTGTTCACACCGGTAATCGCTGTAAACCGGTATTTCGCGAGCTCCTTGACGAACCCGGGAATATCACGCGGATTGGTGATCAGCACGTTCATCGCTCCGACCCTGAAAAATGTCAGGCAGTTCGCCGTCAGCGAGAAGATGTGATAAAGGGGCAAGGCGGTGATGATGATCTCCCCCTCCTTTCGCAGATAGGGCTTGATCCATGCATGCGCCTGCTGCAGGTTCGCAATGACATTCCCATGCGTCAGGACCGCACCTTTCGCCACGCCTGTCGTGCCGCCGGTATATTGGAGATAGGCGACGTCATCATGACCGATCTCCACCGCCTGCAGCGGATGACGTCCGCCCGTTGCCAGAGCCTCCGAGAACCGCACGCAGCCCGGGATCTTCCACGACGGCACCATCTTCTTGACGTGGCGCACGACGAGGTCTACCAGCATGCTCTTCGGGAAACCGAGCAACTCGCCGAGACTGGTCACCACGACGTTGCGCACTTGCAGGCGCTGCAGGACGTCCTCGAGCGTGCGCGCGAAATTTTCCACGATGACGATCGTGTCCGCCCCCGAATCCCTGAGCTGGTGCTCGAGCTCCCGGGCGGTGTAGAGAGGATTCACGTTGACGACCGTATAGCCGGCACGCAAGGCGCCGAACATCGCGATCGGGTACTGCAGGAGGTTGGGCATCATCAATGCCACGCGGGCCCCGCGCGGCAACTTCAGTTCGCCCTGCAGATAACCGGCAAACTGCGCCGAAAGGCGGTCCAGCTCCGCGTACGTGATGGATTTCCCCATATTCACGTAGGCGACGCGGTCGGCGAACTCTCGCACCCCCTTGGAAAACACGTCGGCAAGCGACGTGAACTCGTTTACGTCGATTTCCGCGGGAACTCCGGGCGGATAGCTTTTAAGCCATATTTTTTCCACAGCACTCCTCCAACAGTTGGAATCGGCGCCGGACCAGCAACACCCGGCGGTGCCCTCCCGAGGCATCGCCGGCAACGCGTCGTCCGCGCCACCGGCTTCCAGCTGCATGCCCACGCCTCATCGGGCGAAGGTCGTGTTGTGCCTTGTCCCTCGCACCTCCCGGCGCGAGGAAGGAACTGCGGCAGGACCGGCCTGCCTTGCCTCAGGCCTCTTCGCCCGGCTCCTGCGGCCAGTTCCGGATGTAATTCTTGAGCATGCGGTTCTCGAAACTTTGCTCCTCGAGCACCGCCTTGGCCACGTCATGGAAAGAAACGACCCCGAGCAGCGTCGTCCCGTCCATCACCGGCAGATAGCGCTGGCGATGTTCCACCATGAGACGCCGAAGCTCGTCCATCTCCATGTTCGGCGATGCCGCGATGGGGCCGGACAACATTGCCTCCTCGATCGTCATCTTCGCCCATTCGGCGCCCCCCCTATGCACCGAACGCAATACTTCGCGGAAGGTCAGCATGCCGACCATCTGGCCGTGCGAAAAGACCACGAGCGAACCGACATCCTGCTCGGTCATGACCTCGACCGCCTCGGCAAGGCCCCTGTTCGGCGCTATGGTGTAGAGCACCTTGCCCTTGATCGCAAGAATCTCGCTCACCAGCATGCCAATCCCCTTTCCAAATTCATATCAACTGACCCAAGTGCATGATATTGCATAGTCCCGATCAGGAAAAGACCACGCGAACGCACAATCGAACCGACTCCAAAGGCCTGTCCCCACGGCCTCAGCGCTTCAGTTCGCCCAGCTTGTCCTTTCGGGCAGCCCACTCGTCGGCATCCGCGAGCGGATCCTTGCGCTCGACGATCGGTTTCCACGCCTTCGCCAGATCCGCGTTGAGGGCGATGAAATGGCGCTGCCCCTCGGGCACGTCGTCCTCGGCATAGATGGCCTCGACCGGGCACTCAGCCACACACAAGGTGCAGTCGATGCACTCCGTCGGATCGATCACGAGAAAATTCGCACCCTCGCGGAAGCAGTCCACGGGGCACACATCCACACAGTCAGTGTACTTGCAGCGGATGCAGGCTTCTGTCACTACGTAGGCCATCGTCTTTAACTCCAGTTGGTCAAGCCGGCACGCACCGCCCCGGGCGCTCCGGCTTCTTCGACAATATAGCCGAGAGCCTCCCCGTTTTGACACACGAACGGCCAAACCCCGATCGTACAGACGGCAAAAAAGGGCGAAATGCTTGACGCGCGCGGCAGCTTGGCATAACTTTTCCCGACACTCTGTAGTGGCAGGCCTCTCCTGCCATGGTCCCCGAGGGCCGTACCGGCCCGACTCCCAATCCGAAAGACAGCAAGACCCTGATGCGAGGAATCATGAGCGAGCATATCCATTACGTCACCGACGGCAACTTCCAGGCCGAGGTGCTCGAGGCACAAACCCCGGTGCTGGTCGATTACTGGGCCGAATGGTGCGGCCCGTGCAAGATGATCGCCCCTATCCTCGACGACATCGCCAAGGAATATGCGGGCAAGCTCAAGGTAGCCAAACTCAATATCGACGAAAACCAGGAAACGCCGGCGAAATTCGGCATCCGGGGCATCCCGACGCTGATGCTCTTCAAGGGCGGCAATGTCGAAGCGACCAAGGTTGGTGCGCTTTCGAAGTCTCAACTGACGGCTTTCATTGACAGCAATCTCTGACCGGGGCTAAAGTCCCGGCCTACTTGCACGGCGCCGCCGCTCCCGAAGCCGGCCTTCCGGCGCCGCAGCAAGACCTTTCCGCAGCACCCTCCCCTCCATCGGTTTCATCCACCTGCGCCCCGTTGCGCCCTCTCGCCATGCAATTATCGGAGCTCAAGTCTCTCCACGTCAGCCAGCTGCTGGAAATGGCCATCGAAAACGAAATCGATGGCGCCAACCGCTTGCGCAAGCAGGAACTGGTCTTTGCCCTGCTCAAGAACCGCGCAAAAAAGGGCGAGCCGATCTATGGTGATGGCGCACTCGAAGTCCTGCCCGATGGATTCGGCTTCCTGCGCTCACCCGACATCTCGTACCTGGCGGGGACTGACGACATCTACGTGTCACCGTCACAGATTCGCCGCTTCAACCTGCACACCGGCGACACCATCGAGGGCGAGATCCGAACCCCGAAGGATGGCGAGCGCTATTTCGCCCTGGTGAAACTCGACAAGATCAACGGTCAGGCTCCCGAAGCCTGCAAACACAAGATCCTGTTCGAGAACCTCACCCCACTGCACCCGAACGAGTGCCTGAAGCTCGAGCGTGACATCCGTGGCGAGGAGAACATCACCAGCCGTATCATCGACATGATCGCGCCGATCGGCAAGGGACAGCGCGGTCTGCTGGTGGCGCCGCCGAAAAGCGGCAAGACCGTGATGCTGCAGCACATTGCACACGCGATCTCGGCCAACCACCCGGACGTCGTCCTCATTGTCCTTCTGATCGACGAGCGCCCTGAAGAAGTCACGGAAATGCAACGCTCGGTCAAGGGCGAGGTGGTGGCATCCACCTTCGACGAACCTGCTTCGCGCCATGTGCAGGTCGCCGAGATGGTCATCGAAAAAGCCAAGCGGCTCACCGAACACAAGAAGGATGTTGTAATCCTGCTCGATTCGCTCACGCGCCTCGCGCGGGCCTACAACACCGTGGTCCCGGCCTCCGGCAAGGTACTCACCGGCGGTGTCGACGCAAACGCCCTGCAGAAGCCCAAGCGTTTCTTCGGCGCAGCGCGGAATATCGAGGAAGGCGGCTCGTTGACCATCATCGCGACAGCCCTGATCGACACCGGAAGCCGCATGGACGAGGTGATCTATGAGGAGTTCAAGGGCACCGGCAACATGGAATTGCACCTCGACCGCCGCATGGCCGAGAAGCGTGTGTATCCAGCCATCAACGTCAATCGCTCCGGCACGCGTCGCGAGGAACTGCTGATGAAATCGGATGTACTGCAGAAGGTGTGGGTGCTGCGCAAACTTCTGTACGGCATGGATGACATCGACGCGATGGAATTCCTGATGGACAAGGTCAAGGCGACCAAGAGCAACGCGGAGTTCTTCGACGCGATGCGCCGCGGCTGACCTGGGCGGTCAAAACAAAAAAAAGCCACCTCATCGGTGGCGTTTTTGTTTTCCCGACCGGGACACGGGGCCACGAAGGCCGCAGCGCGTTTACTTGTAGTCGTAGAAACCCTTGCCGGACTTGCGGCCAAGATAGCCCGCCTCGACCATCTCGACGAGCAGCGGCGCGGGGCGGTACTTCGGGTCCTTGAAGCCCTCGAACAGGACCTGCATCACCGCCAGTTCGACGTCGAGGCCGATCATGTCAGCGAGGGCCAGCGGCCCGATCGGGTGATTGCAGCCGAGCTTCATTGCCTCGTCGATCTCCGCGGCCGTGGCAAGACCTTCTCCCAGCGCAAAGATCGCCTCGTTGATCATCGGGCAGAGCAGGCGATTGACGACGAAACCCGGGCTGTTGCGCACCTGGACGGGAGTCTTGCCGATCGCCTTCGCGACCGTCTCGACAGCGGCATAGGTCGCATCGGACGTCTGCAGGCCGCGAATCAGTTCGACCAGCGCCATCATGGGCACCGGATTGAAGAAGTGCATGCCGACAACCCTGTCCGCACGCCTGGTCGAGGCGGCGAGCTTGGTGATCGAGATCGACGAGGTGTTCGATGCCAGCACCGCATCGGTTTTTAGCGTCGCATCGAGCTGCGCAAAGATCTTCAGCTTCAGTTCGAGGTTCTCGGTCGCCGCCTCGATCACGAGATCGCAATCCGCAAGCGCCCCGACGTCGCTGGCCGTCGCAATACGCGCAAGGGTCTCCGCTTTCTGCGTCCCGGTCATCTTCTCCTTCTTGACCAGACGATCGAGGCTCCCGCTCAGAGTGGCCAGACCGCGCTGCACGGCCGCCTCGGAGACGTCCATCATCACCACGTCGAACCCGGCGACAGCAAATGCTTGCGTAATGCCGTTACCCATCGTGCCGGCGCCTACGACGCCGATCTTCTTTAGATTCATTATTCCCGCTCCCTTGGTAAGTAACGTTCGGCCCATCACTGACCGACACCATACTGATGCGTATGGCACTATAACGTAATGTCGGGATGCGGGCCAGCAAGCCCCGTCAGTGACGACGCCCAAGGCAGCACAAGCGGAAGCTCTTCAGATGGCCCGCCCTCGGGAAAGCCGATACAGGAGCAAAAAAAATGGGAGCCCTAAGGCTCCCATTTCATTTGTTGGCGGAGTGGACGGGGCTCGAACCCGCGACCCCCGGCGTGACAGGCCGGTATTCTAACCAACTGAACTACCACTCCGCGCTGACCAGTTGCCGACTATATTTGCCGACTGCAAGTCGTCTGTGCGACGCCATGCTTGATCTGGCGTCCCCACGGGGATTCGAACCCCGGTTATCGCCGTGAAAGGGCGGTGTCCTAGGCCTCTAGACGATGGGGACAACGTCTTTTTTACTTCGTTGGTGGAGGTAAGCGGGATCGAACCGCTGACCTCTTGCATGCCATGCAAGCGCTCTCCCAGCTGAGCTATACCCCCAACAGAGCTGCGCATTTTA
>NZ_KB899507.1 GCF_000378245.1 Aromatoleum toluclasticum ATCC 700605 | reverse complement strand
ACGGGGATCCTTGTCGCACATTTCTGGACCGTCGGGCCGTTGAGGCTCCGCCCGCCGCCAAACTCTTGGATCAATAGAATGCGGATGGCCGCGGCGGGTAGTTGAGACGGCATTCCCGTAAGCTTTCCCAGGAGACTAAGTATGCTCACTACCGCCGAAAAGAAAGTGGGTAGCGTCGTCCGTGGCTCAGATAGTTACATGAGCAAACAAGGGTCCGTGTACGCACCAGGGATTAGTGCAGAGACGGTTGGCTCCACGGCTGTCTTTCTCGGTATGGTCACGCTGCCACCGGAGGGCCGAACGCGGGCGCATCTCCATGAGTTCCACGAATCTGCGTTCTATTTACTCAGCGGCGAGGAAGTAGAGTTGTTCACCGGGGATCGACTTGAACACAGGGCGCTTGCGCACCCAGGTGACTACCTATTTATCCCGGCCAAGGTCCCGCATGTTGCTGTTAATCGCGGCAAGACGCCGGCCGTCTTTATTGGCGTCCGCAATGAGCCAACCGCGCAGGAAAGCGTGGTCATGCTTCCGGAGCTAGACGCGCTAGTACCGTGATCGGACAGGACCGGTACGGCGGCTTTCCGGCGATGATTCAAAAGAGTTGTTGGTCGCCACCCGACCCAAAGGCGACGGTCGTGCTCCCGACTGACGACGGTCCCCTCCGGGAGGTGGAGCGGACAGTTTCCGGATGGCGGCAGCTGGGGTCGGTCCGAGCGTTCACGATGTGCTAGCGTGGCCCATCGCTCTCATGAACTGCTTCATCGCGCCAATGACTGTACGGACGTATGGGGTATCCACTTACCCCTTTTCCCCCCGGGCCTGCTCTTTCGCTGCTTGCGCGGCAGCTCGGACTGCCGCTCTGCGATGGCCAAGTAGGTCTCGTCGACCTCGACCAAGCCACGCAGCTTGTCGCGCTCGGGCCGCACCATGGGCCGCCGAAACCGATGCAGCATCGTCCAGGCCGTCTGGTAGCTGCCCGTCGGACGGGGTGGCGGGCGCCGCCCGTCTCCGGGGGGGAACTTAGCCGCCGGGCAAGGAGCCAAAGGAATGATCATCGCAGGGGGGCCGATCATGTCCAAGACAGAGGGATACCAACGGATCGTCGTCGCCGTGGCCATCGAGGTCGCCGCCCATCCGGCCCTGCGCAGGGCCGTGAACGTCGCGGAGCGGACCAACGGCAGCGTGACCATGGTCCATGCCCTGAAACCTTCTCCCCTCTCCCCCGACACGGCCCGGCCGGCGGTCGTGGAGCGGACCCGCAGCGAGCTGGAGGCCCTGCAGGCCGGCCAGCCGCGCATCCGGGGGCTGCGCCTGGTGGATGATCGGCCCTGGACCGCCCTGGTGGACATCGCCGACGAGACCGATGCCGACCTGGTGGTGATCGGCTCCTTCGTCCATGGACAGCTGCGGGCCCTGCTGGGCACCAACAGCGACCGCGTCCTCCATCAGGCCCGGCGGGACATCCTGGTGGTGCGCTCCGATGCCTACAACGACGCCCATCCGCCCCGGGATTACACCCACATCGTCGCCGCCACCGATCTCACCGACCACGGCCGGGCCGCGGTGGAGCGGGCCGCGGGGCTCGCCGACGCCTTCCGCGCCCGGCTCACCCTGCTCAACGTGATGGCCCACTTTCCCGAGGATCGGGAGAACGAGACCACCATCACCCCCGAGAACCTGGACCCCCTGCAGTTCCAGCAGGACCTGCGGACCGAGGCCCTGGCCCGGCTCGCCGTCGGGCTGAGGCACCCCGATCTGGCCCGGCAGGTGGCGATCACCACCGAGTCCGTCGCCCACGGGGTGGCCGACCATGCCCGGGAGGTCCGGGCCGATCTCATCGTCATCGGCTCGCGGGGCAGCTACGGCCTGAACCGGCTGCTGGGCGACACCGCAGACGAGATCATGCATCGGGTGCCCTGCGATCTGCTGATCGTCCGCGGCTGACACGCCCATCCGCGGCGCGGCCCGATGCGGCCGCCCTTCGGCGGAGGGTGTATCCACCTGCGATTTGCGTCCCCGGGGTCGCCGTCTAGCAGGTGTCGAGTGCGGAGCAGACGCCCGAATGACCGGTCCGTGGCAGGGATGACCGGCCGGAATTGGCCGGGTGCGTCAGATCACGAACGGCAGCTTCGTGGTAGCGAAACTAACGGAAGCCCAGCATGCCCGAACGGCAGCTTCAGGGAAATCCGGATGACGGCTTGGGGTCGGTTGCGGCAGTACCAGTGCAAAGTATCGAACGACGCCTTCGGCCGAGCTGCGGACGGTCGCCCGGTAGTCGAGCTTCAGTGTGATCGCGGATTCGCCGGCACGTTCCAGCCGACTGCATTACGGGACGGGTCAGTGAACGACGGGCTGATGCATCACGCCGAATCGCTGCGTCAATGCGCTCAGTCGCTTGTCCAGCGTCCACAGCTCGAGCCCCGGCGTCATCAGCGTGGATGCCAGCAAGAGCAGGTCAACGAGGCCGCAACCCAAGCCGAACAGGCGTTCGCGTTCAATGAACGCCATGACTTCCCGAACGCTGGCCTGTTGCGCGTGCTGTAAGCTGGCGAGATCCGTCAGCGTTCGAATGCGGTCCGGCGGGGTTCCGCATGCGATTTCGCCGACGACAAGGGGATGTATGACAACAAGGTCGCGCTCCAGCAGGTCGATCAGCGGAGCATTGCGGCGCCGGAAGTGGTCGATCCACACCGAGGTGTCAACCAGAACGCCCTTCACTGTCGAGCGTCCTCGCGGCGACGGGGAATCTCTTGCATGTCCTGTGCGGTGGCGCCAAGGGCTGCCAGTCGTTTTGCAGACTGGACTCTGACGAAAGTCTTGATCGCTTCGCGGAAGAGGTCGGCCTTGTCCATGCCGGGCTCGGCCACTTCGAGCGCTCGCTCGTAGAGCGCATCATCGATCGTAACGGTGGTTCTCATGAGCGCCTCGCTGCATCAATGTTGATGCAAGTGTGAGTCGAAAGTGATGCTCACGCAAGGGCGAAAGGAATAGTGCGAGAAATGGGGGACGGACCACACCGGACGGTCCGGGCAATCGGCACGTATCGACGGGCTGGGCTTGACGGTCCGTCGCTTGGATTCAGCAGACGGCGCTCTATGCGTCCCGGATCAGGGAGCCGGCAATCGAAGCTCAGGCCATCGGCCGCTTGAAGATCCAGCTGCGGTTGGTGGGCGCGTCGGGCGCCTTCACCAGTTCCCACCCCAGGACTCCGAGCTTGTTCAGCTCGGCTGCCACCACCTCGGTGTAGGCTTTCTGCCGTTCACGTTCCCGGCTTCCGAAAGGGCGGGCGACGTCTTCCGCCATGTCGTGGAGGTCGCTGCGGATCAAATATTCGAAGTGCTGCATCGGCCGACTGGCCTCATGGGTAGGAAGCGATAATTTGGGTGCAAGACGCTGCCAGCGTCGCAGGCTTTTCCGCTCAATGGGGAATCATCGGCACGTAATCCTTCGCGTGCTTCTTCGCGTGTTTCGCTTCCCGCTTTTCCTTCGGGGTCAAGAGAGCTTGTTTCTTCTCTTCCTTGGTACTGTGTCTTTGTTTGCCCATGATGCTGCTCCTGAGAAGTACCGACTCGAGCCGGTACAAGATCAGTATAGGCCGATGCCTGACGCGAAACTGGATCGCAAAAGATAAAGCGGGCGCTACGGGCGGTGATAGCGCACATCGTGCCTCTGAGCACAAAGAGGTGCCACACCGGGTGTCGGCCTGCTGCAGCGAGGCAGGTCCAAGCTCATGACGCTGCGATTCGTGCTCCGCGCACTCACGCCAGCGGAATTACGCCCCCGAGAAGCAGTCGCAGCAATTCGGTTTGCCGCGTCACCCCCGTCTTCGCGAAGATCGCCCGCAGCTGGCAGCGCGCCGTGTTGCGGCTGATGGATAGCTCTTCGGCCGCTTCGTCGACGGTGAGCCCGTCCAGCAGCTTGAGCGTAAGGGTCGACTCCGCGGGCGTCAGGCCGTAGAGGCGCTTCATCAGCGCCTGCGAGGCCTGCACGCGCGATTCGGAGTCGCGGATGACGACGACGGCGGCGGGGCGGTTGGCGGTTTCGGACCACTCGGTGAGGGGGGCGGTGCGGACGAGAATGCCGAGGTTGCCGTGGCCGGCGGTGCGGGTGATGGACATGGCGCCGACGACGCCGGGGCCACGGTCGACGTGGCCCGCGATGGCCTGCTCGATGAGGCGGTGCAGCTCGCGGTTCTCGCTGCCGTAGGAGGCCTGGAGGCCTCCCTGCGCGACGCTGATGCCGTTGCGTTCGGCGAGGATCTCCTCGGCGGCGCGGTTGGTCTTGAGCACGCGGCTCTTCTTGTCGAGGATGACCGCGCCGATCGCGAGGCGCTCCAACGCCCCTGCATAGACCGTGCGTTCGGCCTCGGTGGTGTCGTGCGCGGAGCGCAGGCGCACGGCGCATTTCAGGTGCGGCAGCAGCAGCGTGCACAGCGCGCGCTCGTGCTGGGAGAAGGGAACTGAGCCGATCGGGCGGCTGACGCGGATGCGGCAGATCGCGTCGTTGCCGCCGCCCACGTCGGCGCCCATGTAGTAGCGGATGTTGAGCGGCTTGAGGAATTCCTGATAGATGGCGCTCTTGAGCCAGTCTGCCTCGTTGATCACTTCGTCGACCGTGACCATGCGGTCGGCAGGCAGATTGACGAAGGGGTCCATCGCGTAGAAGAAGGTTTCGTACGTGGAGGCGATCGTCGGCTGGGCTTCGCCGGCGAAGACGACGCGCCACTGCTGCTCGGGCGTGGGCGGGCGCAGGATCAGCGACACGTAGTTGGCTTCGAGGCGCTGGCGAAGGGCTTCGAGCAGCCGCGTCCAGGGCACCGTCTCGGTGACGCCTTCGTAGACGAGCCGGATGAGGTGGTCGTATTCGGGGACGCCGAGACCGGAGGCGGCGAAGCGGCTTGCGAGGTCGGTCTCGGGTGCCATCGGGAATCCTCCAGTGTCGGGTTGGTGCGGTGCTCTGTCAGGGAGTGACCTGGGACTGCATCGCGGCGAGGAAATGCTCGGGGTAGGGCGGCAGCGTGCCCCACTCGCGCCGCGGGTCGTAGGCCGGCGCCTTGAACACGGTGCGCACGTGGCTGAACTCGATGAAGCCCTCGCGGCCATGGTAGTGCCCCATGCCCGAGGCGCCGACGCCGCCGAAGGGAGCGTCCTGCATCGCGGCGTGGAACATCGCTTCGTTGATCGTGACGCCGCCCGAGAGGGTGTGTTCGAGCACGCGCTGCTGCTCGGCCGCGTCCTCACCGAAGTAATACAGCGCGAGCGGGCGGGGGCGGGCGTTGATGTCGGCGATGACCGCGTCGATGTCCTCGTAGGGCAGCACGACCACGGCGGGGCCGAAGATCTCTTCCTGCATGATGCGGCAGCTGCGCGGTGGGTCGATGACGATGCGCAGGGGGCGGCGGCGGTCCTCGGGGTCGGCGGGTGTCGGCGCGGGCGTGGTCTCGACGCGCGCGCCGGCGGCGGCGGCTTCGTCCACGTAGGCTTCGACGCGGGCGAGATGGCGCGCGTTGACGACCGCGACGACGTCCGCATTGCCGGCGACCGTGGGGAACAGGGAGGCGTAGGCGGACTTGAGCGCGCCGACGAAGTCTTCCAGCTGTTCGCGCGGCGCGTAGATCACATCGGGGTTCACGCACAGCTGGCCACCGTTGGAGGCTTTCGCGGCGGCGATGCGGAAGGCGGCGGTGGCGAGGTCGGCGCTGCGTGCGACGATGGTCGGCGACTTGCCGCCGAGTTCGAGCGTGACCGGCACGAGGTTCTCGGCGGCGTTGCGCATCACTTCGCGGCCGATGGCGGTGCTGCCGGTGAATACGAGATGGTCGAAGGGCTGGCGGCTGAAGGCTTCGCCGATGTCCGGCCCGCCGGTGACGACGCCGACGATGGCCGGGTCGATCAGGCCCGCGAAGGCTTCGGCGACCGCTGCCGCGGTGCGCGGGGTGATCTCGGAAGGCTTGAGGATGGCGCGGTTGCCCGCCGCAAGCACGTAAGCGAGCGGGCTCAGCAGCGTGAACAGGGGTGCGTTCCAGGTGCCGATGATGCCCACCGAGCCCTTCGGCTGGTACATCACCCAGGCTTCGCCGCCGAAGTGATCGTAGGGGGTGAAGGGCTGGCGCTTCTCGGATTGCATCCAGGCTTCGAGGTGGTCGCGCGCATGTTTCAGCGATGTCAGCGAGCCGAGCACGTCGTTCATCAGCGAGAAGCCCTTGGGCCGGTTGCCGAAGTCCGCTTCCATCGCAGCGACGAGGGGTTCGTGATGCTTCACGAGGAGGTCGATCACGGCCTGGATGCGCGCCCGGCGCTCTTCCGCACCGACCGGGCCGGCGGCCACGAAGGCGGTTTTCTGCTGCGCGAGCATTTCGTTCAGACCAGCGACTGTGCTTACCGTGGATGTCATGACGTGGGCGGTTCCGGTGGGTTGTCGGAGAAGTGTCGCGCGGCGGAATGCGGCTTGCGCTTTGGACGCAACACTATCACCCCACGGCGAGGGCCGGCCTCGTCCGATCGGACCATGGCGGAGTGAGTCCTTCCCTCGCGCTGGATATCCGGACGGTCAGCACGACGGCTTTGGGCTACCGAGTCCAGTGCCCTGCAAAGTCGAACGAAAGTTGTCGCTGGTGTCGGATCGCCAGCAGGTAGATCGTCCCTTCCGTCTGAGCGTAGAGCAGCAGGTAGTCCTTGAGGACGTATTCGCGGAGGGCGCCCATATCGGCTGTCAGTGCCGACAATTTTGCACGGAGCCTTGCCAGCGCGTTGGTGGCTTCCACAGAGCGTGGCTGACGGGTCAGGAACGATCGCCCCATTGCCGGGTAGCGCTCGAGGTTGGGAATCACCGTTTCAAGCAGTTCGTCCAGCAAGCTGTCGAAGGCTTGCGGTACCTCCGCTTCGGTCAGGAAGCGTTCGATGTCTTCGAGGTTGCGCTCGAAGTTTGCGGTGAGTTTGACGGCCGGTTTTCTTGCCACAGGCAGATCCGTCGCCACTCAGACGCTGCGACGGCGCTTGATGGATTGAATCGTGTTGCGGGCGTCCGTCACCTTGCCGGCGGCCACATCGTCGAGTCCCATGGCGGCCTCGTCGATCAGCAGCAGATGAATCCGCTCACGCTCCAGCTGGTGGTAATAGTCCAGACGGTTGGCGTCGATCAGGGCGACGTAGCTCTCGCCGTTCTTGGTGATGATCTTCTCGGCGCCGCCCTTGACCTCTTCCGCCAGTTCGGAAAAGTTGGCCCGGGCGTGCGAGAGCGGGACGACGTCGCTTGCGGAAATAGCCATGATGGCCTCCTGAGCCGCGCAAAATGCACAGGATATTGTACAGTTTAACGCAAGCTTTTCACGCCTTCGCGGTGATCGAACCAGTGGGCGAGCCCCTGCGCGTTCAGTTCGAGGTCGGTCGCCAATACCGTAACAATTTCGTCCTCGGGCAGCGTGCAACCGTGTGCGCGCAGCTCGCCGATCATGTAGTCGGTGATGGCTTCCTTGATTGTCGCGTGGCGGCCATCGCCGTCCGCGCCGTGGGCGAGGGCGATCGCGACGAACTGGTCGAGGCGTCGGCGCAGTGCGTCGGCCTGCGCGGGCACGTCATGCAGCTGCGCGTAATGCGTCAGGTACATGAAGCGGGGCGCGAAGCTCGTCAGACGGTCGATCGACGCGTGCATCTCGGCCGGATCGAACTGGGTCGGCGAGGTCGTCGGCAGGATGAACTGGCGGCCGTCGACGTCGAATTCGCGGTAGGAAATGCCGAACATGTCCCCGCTGAAGATGGCCTGGGCCTGACGATCGACGACGCAAATGTGGTGTTTGGCGTGCCCCGGGGTATCGATGCAGAGCAGTTCGCGCCCGCCCAGCGGCAGTACCAGTCCGTCGTGCGCGTCGATGATGCGATCGGCCGGAATCGGCAGGATGTCACCGTAGACCGTGTCGACGTAGTCCTTGCCATACACCGCCGTGACTCCCGCGACCAGCCTGGACGGTTCGGCCATGTGGCGCGACCCGCGTGGATGCACCACCAGCTTGGCCTGCGGCAAAGCCCGCATCAGCGTGCCGGCGCCGCCAGCATGGTCGAGGTGGATGTGGCTGAGGATGATGTAGTCGACGGCTTCGCGGGTGAGGCCCAGCTTGTCGAGGGCCGCCAGCACATTGGGTAGTGAGTCGTTGCTGCCCGTATCCACCAGCGCCACCCGGCGGTTGTCGACGATCAGGTGAATGGCCGCGAGAATCGGGCGCACATAGCCGGCATCGAACGCGTAGATGCTGTCTTCGTAGGCTCTCCAGTCGAACATGTTCCATACTCATCCGTATTGATTGGGGGCGATTATACCGAGTGCCCGGACGGGCGATTCTCTTGCCACTGCGCGAGGGGTCCGGATAGGCTTGGTTCCGCCCTTCCACGCGGGCGCACAATTTTGCTCACCTTCGTTCAGGCTGCCTTATGAACCGGTCGTCCCGTCAGATTGCCGTGCGCGCCACGTACATGCGCGGCGGCACCAGCAAGGGGGTGTTCTTCACCCCCGAGGATCTCCCCGAGACGGTGCGGGACGACCCCGCGCTGCGCGACGCGCTGTTGATGCGGGTCGTTGGCAGCCCGGATCCCTATGGCAAGCAGATCGATGGCATGGGGGGCGCCACCTCCAGCACCAGCAAGGTCGTTCTGGTACGCCGCAGCCGCCGTGCGGATTGCGATGTCGACTACTGGTTCGGCGCCGTGTCGGTTGAGCGCCCCGTGATCGACTGGAGCGGAAACTGCGGCAATCTGACCGCGGCCGTCGCGCCCTTCGCCATTTCGCGCGGCCTGGTCGATGCGCCCGCCGAGGGGCGGGCCGTGGTGCGGATCTGGCAGGCGAATATCGGCAAGAAGATCATCGCGCACGTGCCGATGCAGGGGGGCGAGGTGCAGGAGATGGGTGACTTCGAGCTGGATGGCGTGAGCTTCCCGGCGGCGGAGATCCGGCTCGAATTCCTCGATCCCGCGGCGGAGGAGGGCAGCGAAGGCGGAGCCATGTTTCCGTCCGGGCGTCCGATCGATGTGCTCGAGGTGCCGGGACTGGGGCGGATCGAGGCGACCTTGATCAATGCGGGCAATCCGACCATTTTCGTGGATGCGGCGGCGCTGGGCTTTCGCGGGACGGAGCTTCAACCCGAGATCAACCAGGACGCGGCGGTGCTCGCGCGCTGCGAGTCCTTGCGCGCTTTCGGGGCGGTGGCGATGGGTCTGGCCCGCACCGCGGGCGAGGCGACGGAAGGCCGTCCGCACACGCCCAAACTCGCCTTCGTTGCGCCGGCATCAGCCTTCACCGCTTCGAACGGGCGGCGGGTGGAGGCCGAAGCCATCGACCTGTGCGCGCGCATCCTGTCGATGGGCAAACTGCATCATGCGATGACCGGCACCGGCGCGATTGCCCTGGCCGTTGCGGCAGCCATTCCGGGGACGGTGGTGTCGCGCTTGTTCGGCGCTGACGGGCCGCGCGGCGAAATTTGCGTCGGCCATCCGTCGGGGCGTCTGACGGTGGGCGCTGCGGCCGCATGCGTCGAGGGGGAGTGGCGGGTCGCGCGGGCCACGATGAGCCGCAGTGCGCGGCGGCTGATGGATGGCTACGTGTTCGCGCCCGGCGATTACGCGCATCCCCCGCGCTAACGCTTCCTCCTTTTCTCTCTGTCATCGCGACCGGCGGCGCGGCATTCGCACCGTTGGAGGGGCTTGCATCCTGCGGTTTCGCTGTTAGTCCGTTGGGACGATGTTGCAGGCTTGGCCAACTTTGATACTTCGGCCATGTTCCCTGTTTCCGGAGGCCCCCCGATGACGTCACAAGCGAGCTTTGATCCGCAGGCGTTCCGTGCCGCGCTCGGCACCTTCACGACCGGGGTCACGATCATCACGACGCGTGGCACGGATGGGGCGCCGGTGGGTGTCACGGCCAACAGCTTCAATTCGGTTTCGCTCAATCCGCCGCTGGTGCTGTGGAGCCTCGCGAAGAACGCGCGCAGCCTGGAGGCGTTCTCGACGAATGAGCACTGGAACGTGCATGTGTTGTCGGCGGCGCAGGAGGGCCTGTCGGGCCGCTTCGCGTCGCAGGGCGAGGACAAGTTCGGTGGCATCGCGCTCGACGAGGGGATCAGCGATGCGCCGCTGTTGCCCGGTTGCACGGCGCGGTTCCAGTGTCGCACTGCGTTCAGCTACGAGGGCGGCGATCACGTGATCTTCGTCGGCGAGGTACGCGCCTACGACCGCAGCCCGGAGCCGCCGCTGGTGTATCAGGCCGGGCAGTACGCGCTGGCCGCGCGCAAGCCGCGCAGCGAACTGCGTCTCGCCGCGCCGCCGCCGCCCGAATGCAGCTACACCGAGGATCTGCTCGGTTATCTGCTCGGGCGCGCGCATTACCAGATGTTGTATGGGCTGCGCCGCATGCTTGCGGGTGACGCGCTGGACGAGGGGAATTTCTTCCTGCTGTCGGTGCTGTGCATCCGCGACGACCTGACGCTCGACGAGCTCAACGCGTTCGTGAGCTATACCGGCATCGAGGCGAACGCCGAGACGATGGCGCAGCTCGAGGAGCGGCGCTTCGTGGCCTGCGAGCGCCGCGGCCGGCAAAACCGCTACGTGCTGACCGCGGATGGGCGCGAGGTTGCGCTACGCCAGATTGCGCTGGCGAAGGCCCAGGAGGACAACCTTGCCGACAAGCTGGGGGTGGGCGACGTGATGGCGCTCAAGCTGATGCTCAAGCGCCTGGTCGCTGTGACCGATCCGGGCCTGCCTGATTTGTGGGCGCCGCGCTGAGCGGGCCCGTTCGATCCAATCAACGGGAGATTTCATGGGCATCATCGATCGCTTCAGCATGGAAGGCCGCGTCGCAGTGGTGACGGGCGCGGGACGGGGCATTGGGCGTGCGATCGCGCTGGCCTTCGCGGAGCGCGGGGCAGACGTGGTGTGCGCCGCGCGCACGCTCGTCGACGTCGAGGCTGTTGCAGCCGAAGTGCGCACGATGGGGCGGCAGGCGCTCGCGGTGTCCTGCGACGTGAATGACGCTTCAAGGCGGGCCGCCCTCGTGGCCGCGGCGCAGGAGACGTTCGGCCGCGTGACGCATCTCGTGAATAACGCGGGCGGCGCGGGACCGAACCACCCGCTGAAGATGACGCCCGAGCAGTTCGAGGACGTGTTCCGCTTCAACGTGAGTTCGGCCTATGCGCTGAGCCAATTGTGCGTGCCGCTGATGCGCGAGGCTGGTGGCGGAAACATCATCAACATTACCTCCGGCGCCGCGCGCTATGCGCAGCCGCACTTCAGCGCTTATGGCACCGCCAAGGCTGCGCTGACGCAGCTGACCCGGCTGCTCGCACAGGATTTCGCGCCCCAGGTGCGCGTGAACGCGATCGCGCCGGGACCGATTCTCACCGATGCGCTCAATCGCGTGCTGCCCGTAGAGATGCGCGACGGAATGATCAAGAACACTCCGCTGCAGAGCCTGGGCGAGACCGAGGACATCGCCGCGGCGGCCCTCTACCTCGCGTCGGATGCGTCGCGCTGGGTGACCGGCAAGGTCATCGAGGTCGACGGCGGCGCCGAATCGAGCGTCTGGCCCGGCTGAACGCCACACCCCCATCCCGACAGAGACGAAAAAGAACGACAAGCATGGACGCACACCTGATCGAAGCCCTGGGCGACGAATTGCATGCCGCCCTGCGCAGTCGGCGCACCGTGACGCCGCTCACCTCGCGCCATGACAGCATGTCCGTCGCCGATGCGTATCGCATCTCGCTGCGGCTACTCGCGCGGCGCGAGGCCGAAGGCGAGCGCGTGATCGGCAAGAAGATCGGCGTCACGAGCAAGCCCGTGCAGGACATGCTGGACGTGCATCAGCCGGACTTCGGTTTCCTGACCGACGCGATGCAACTCGACGACGGCGCGACCGTGAGCCTCGCGCAAGCAGGATTGATCCAGCCGCGCGCCGAGGGCGAGATCGCCTTCATGCTGAAGTCCGATCTGTGCGGACCCGGCGTGACGCGGGACGACGTGCTGGCGGCGACCGAGTGGGTCGCACCGTGCTTCGAAATCGTCGATTCGCGCATCGACGACTGGAAGATCCGGATCCAGGACACCGTCGCCGATAACGCGTCCTGTGGCGTGTTCGTCGTCGGACGGGAACACGTCGACCCGCGCGGGCTGGATCTGGCCGCGCTGCACATGGAAATGTTCCGCAACGGCGAGGCGGCGGGCAGCGGCTTCGGTTCTGCGGTGCAGGGCCACCCTGCGGAGGCCGTCGCGTGGCTCGCGAACACGCTGGGCGAGTTCGGCATCCCCTTCCGCAAGGGCGAGCTGATCCTGTCGGGTTCGCTCGCGCCGCTGGTGCCGGTTGTCGCAGGTGACCGTTTCACGATGCGGATCGAGGGGCTGGGCGGCTGCTCGATCTCTTTTGCATAGCTTTTCCGGTTGCAGTCACGCGGCGCGAAACCCATCGCTCTCCTCCTCCGCGCCGCGTGCGCTGCGCCACCCCAACAGAGAATCCAATAAGGACAAGATAATGAAAAAGATCCGATGTGCACTGATCGGGCCGGGCAACATCGGCACCGATCTGCTGTACAAGCTGCAACGCAGCCCGGTGCTGGAGCCGGTGTGGATGGTCGGCATCGACCCCGATTCGGATGGCCTGGTGCGGGCACGAGAAATGGGCCTGAAGACAACCGCCGACGGCGTCGATGGCCTGCTGCCCCACGTGGTGGCGGACAACATCCAGATCGCCTTCGACGCGACCAGCGCCTACGTGCATGCCGAGAACAGCCGCAAGTTGAACGAGCTGGGCGTGCTGATGATCGATCTCACGCCCGCGGCGATCGGCCCCTACTGCGTGCCGCCGGTGAATCTGGCGGGGCATGTGGGCAAGCGCGAGATGAACGTGAACATGGTGACCTGCGGCGGGCAGGCGACGATCCCGATGGTGGCGGCAATTTCGCGGGTGCAGCCGGTGGCCTACGGCGAAATCATCGCGACGGTGTCTTCGCGGTCGATCGGTCCGGGTACGCGCAAGAACATCGACGAGTTCACGCGCACCACGGCGGCCGCGGTCGAACGCGTCGGTGGCGCGAAGAAGGGCAAGGCCATCGTCGTCATCAACCCGGCCGAGCCGCCCCTGATGATGCGCGACACCGTGCATTGCCTCACCGAGGCCGAACCCGACCAGGCGGCGATCACCGCATCCATCCACGCGATGATCGCGGAGGTGCAGAAGTACGTGCCGGGCTATCGCCTCGTGAACGGGCCGGTCTTCGATGGCAATCGCGTGTCGGTCTTCCTCGAGGTCGAAGGGCTCGGCGACTACCTGCCGAAGTACGCCGGCAACCTCGACATCATGACCGCCGCCGCGGCGCGCACCGCCGAGATGTTCGCCGAGGAGATCCTAAAGGGCGAGCTGGTGCTGCAGCCGGTCGCCTCCCAACGTGTCGCAGCCTGAGGAGAACGCCATGGATCTGCACGGCAAGAAGATTACTGTCCATGACATGACGCTGCGTGACGGGATGCATCCGAAGCGTCACCTGATGACCCTCGAACAGATGAAGACCGTCGCCTGCGGCCTGGACGAGGCCGGCGTGCCGCTGATCGAGGTCACGCATGGCGACGGCCTCGGCGGTTCGTCGGTGAATTACGGTTTCCCGGCGCACAGCGACGAGGAATACCTCGCCGCGGTCGTGCCCTTGATGAAGCGTGCCCGCGTGTCGGCGCTGCTGCTGCCTGGAATCGGCACGGTCGATCACCTGAAGATGGCGCACGAGCTGGGCGTGTCGACGATCCGTGTCGCGACCCACTGCACGGAGGCGGACGTTTCCGAACAGCATATCGGGATGGCCCGCAAGCTCGGCCTGGACACCGTCGGCTTCCTGATGATGGCGCACATGAACAGCCCGGAAGGGCTCGTCGCGCAGGCGAAGCTGATGGAAAGCTACGGCGCGAACTGCATCTACATCACCGATTCGGCGGGCTACATGCTGCCGGACGACGTGCGGGCCCGCATCGGCGCGGTGCGCGCGGCGCTGAAGCCCGAGACAGAGTTGGGCTTCCACGGCCATCACAACCTGGCGATGGGTGTCGCGAACTCGATCGCGGCGATCGAGGCGGGGGCCAATCGCATCGATGCGGCGGCGGCGGGCCTCGGCGCTGGCGCGGGCAACACGCCGATGGAGGTCTTCGTCGCGGTGTGCGCGCGCATGGGGATCGACACCGGCGTCGATGTGTTCCGCATCCAGGACGTCGCCGAAGACCTCGTCGTGCCCATCATGGACTTCCCGATCCGCATCGACCGGGACGCGCTCACGCTGGGCTACGCGGGGGTGTACGGCTCCTTCCTGCTGTTCGCGAAGCGCGCGGAGAAGAAGTACGGCGTGCCGGCGCGCGAGATCCTCGTCGAGATGGGGCGCCGCGGCATGGTCGGCGGGCAGGAAGACATGATCGAGGACACCGCGATGACCTTGGCGAAGGCGCGGGCCGCCGCGTGAGAGGCCGGGGGCGCGCCCCCGTGACGAAGGAGAGCAGCCAGTGAGCGCCACGCCCAATCCGACGACCGGCTGGCGCAGTCACGCGCTGCTCCTGCTGCTGTCGCTGATGTATGCCGACAACTTCGTCGGGCGGCAGATCATGGCGGTGATGATCGAGCCGATCAAGCGCGAGTTCGGCGCGAGCGACACGGCGATGGGGCTGATTTCCGGCCTCGCGTTCGCCGGCGTGTATGCGTTGCTGGGACTGCCCGCCGGGCGCATCGCCGATCGGGTCTCGCGCGTGCGTTTGCTCGCGGTGTCGGGCCTGATGTGGTGCGTGGCGACGGTGCTGTGCGGTCTCGCCGGCAGCTTCGGGCTGCTGGTTCTTGCGCGCATGGCCGTGGCGGTGGCCGAGGCGCCGGCGACGCCAGCCTCGTTGTCGATCATCGCGGATCTCTATCCTCCGCAGCGCCGTTCGTTCGCGATCAGCTGCTTCACCGCCGCGCCGACCTTCGCTGCGATCATCGCCCTCAGTGTGGGGGCGTGGATGGTCGGGGCATGGGGATGGCGCACGGCCTTCATGGTGCTGGCGCTGCCGGTCCTGCCGGTGGCCGCGCTGCTCGCGTTTGCCGTGCGCGAGCCGCGGCGCGGCGTCTGGGATGGCGGCCATGCGGGCGCAACGGCCTCCCCGGGAATGGGGGGCACGCTGCGCGAGCTCTGGGCATGCCGTCCCTATCGTTACCTCGTTCTCGCCAGCGCGGTGACGACGCTTGGCGCCAACGCCTACGGCATGTGGAATCCGACCTTCCTCGTGCGTTCCCACGACCTGTCGCTGCAGAACGCCGGCCTCCTCGCAGGCCTTGTCGGCGGCACCTCGGCCGGCGTCGGCATGCTCTTCAGCGGGTGGCTGACCGACCGCCTGACGCATCGCAGCCCGCGCTGGCACCTCAGAATTCCGCTGATCGGGCACAGCATTGCGGTCGTTTCGCTGGCCGCCTATCTGCTATGGCCGCACGCGACACTGCTGCGGGCCGGTTCGGTCGCCGTGCCGACCGCGATGCTGTGGTGCGGGCTGAACGGTTTCTTTTCCGTGTGGTGGGTCGCGCCCTCGTACAGCTTCATCACCCACCTGGTCGCGCCCGGTCAGCGCGCGGTCGCGCTCGCCTTCCTGACGATCCTGACGACCTTGCTCGGGGTCGGCGTGGGGCCCCTCCTGATCGGCGCGTTCAGTGACGGGCTGCAGCCGCGGTTCGGCGCGGAGTCCCTCCGCTATGCGCTGCTGTTCGTGTGCGCGACGACGCTTGTAGCGATGTTGGCGATCCGTCGGGTGGGCGGCCTGCTGACAGGGCACCCACGGAGCGGTCTCGCGGTGTCGGGTTCGACCCCATGAGCAAGGCGGCTACCGTCATGCCGGAGTCGGCGTTCGAAGAGGGCCTGCGGGCCCTCTTTGCATTGCCGCAGACCCCGCCCCGCGAGGCGTTTTCGGCCCCGGCCGCATTTGATCCGCCATCGGCCGGAAATGACTCGCTGGCGTCCCCGACGAGGAAAGCCGGGTCGATAAACTCGATTCGACATGGGGTGAAGTTCGCCCCGCACATCCGAACTCGTCACAAGGACTCCCGATGAGCCGCGCCCTCGACGATGTCGTCGTTCTCGACCTGACCCGGCAGTTCTGCACCTCGCTGTCTGCCGCCTTCCTCGCCGACTTCGGGGCGCGTGTGATCCGCCTCGACCTGCCGCCCGTACGTACCTCTTCGGACGGGCGCTGGAACCACGAGGTTGACCTCATCCATCGCAACAAGGAGAGCCTTGCCATCGATCCGGCCTCCGCGCGGGGGGCGGCGCTCTTGCATCAGCTCGTCGCCAAGGCGGACGTCATCGTCACGGACTGGCAGCGGGACGAACTGGCAGCACTTGGGATCGATTACGCGGGAGCGTCCGCGCTGCGCACCGACATCGTCTTCGGGCGCATCTCCGGGTTCGGTCCGCAGGGGCCGGATGCCGAATTGCCGCCGATCGACGAGCTCGCGGCGGCGCGCACGGGGATGATGCCTATCCTGCCGCAGCCCGGCCAGCCGCCGATTTACACCGGCGCCGGCGCGATGCACGCGACGGTGATGCTGGCGTTCGGCGTTGTCACTGCGCTGCTGCACCGGCAGGACTCGGGCGAGGGCCAGGAGGTGGATGTGTCGCTGTTCGGCGCCAACATGTACGCAGGTGCGCTCGATATCCAGGCCTTCCTGGCGATCGGCGAAGGGGATCGCTTCCTTAACCCGATCTCCCGCATGGACGTCTCCAACCCCATGTCCGGCTCGCTCTATCCGAGCGCCGACGGTCGCTGGGTGACGCTCACGATGCCAGACACCGACCGCTGGTGGCCGGCGTTCTCGGTGGCGGTCAGTATCGCGGCCGACGATCCGCGCTTCGACACGCACGACAAGCGCACCGAGACGAACCGCCTCGAATTGATCCGCGAACTCGAAGCCGCCTTCGGCAAGCAACCCGGCGGCCACTGGCGTCAGGTGTTCCAGGAGAAGCAGATGTCGGCGGACGTCATCGAGCGCTTCGATTACCCGGCGAACGATCCGCAGGTGCTCGCCAACCGCTACATCCTCGAACTCGACCACCCCAGTTTCGGGCCGGTGAAGAGCCTCGGCTTCCCGATTTTCATGAGTGACAGCCCGGCGCGCCTCGACCGCCTTGCGCCCTGCGTCGGCCAGCACGGGCCCCAGGTGCTCGCCGACCTGCTCGGCTACCCGCAAGAGGCCATCCAACAATTGCGCGCGGATCGCGTGCTCGTCTGACGTATAGCAAACGGGAACGGAGAACGCTCGTGGCGAAAGCATTGGAAGGAATCCGGGTCATCGACCTCACCGTGTGGTTCCAGGGGCCGGTGTCGGCCCAGTACCTGGCCGATTTCGGCGCGGAGGTCATCAAGGTCGAACGGCCGCAGGGCGGCGACCAGGGGCGGGGAGTGCGCTCGATCAAGTCCTTGCCCGTGGGCGACTGGAACCAGTACTTCCAGGTCATCAACCGCAACAAGAAGAGCATGGCGATCGACCTCAAGACGGAGGGCGGGCGCGAGATCCTGTACCGGCTCGTCGAGAAGTCCGACGTGTTCCTGTCGAACCTCGCTCCGGAAATGCTGGAGAGCTGGGGGTTGTCGTACGAGAAGCTGTCCGCGATCAACCCGGCCTTGGTCTATGCCACCAACACGGGTTACGGGCGCTTCGGCGGAGTGTCGAAGCCGTCCTTCGACATGACCGTGCAGGCGCTCACGGGCGCGATGGCCCGCCTCGGCGAGCCCGGCGAGCCGCCGGTGTACCTGGGAATGGGCTCGGGCGACGCCTACGGCGGGATCATGTCCGCGCTGGGTATCGCGCTGGCGCTCTACCAGCGCCGCCGCACCGGGCGCGGCCAGTACCTCGATGCATCGCTTTACGGCGCGCAGCTCTTTCTCGCGGCGCCGTACCTGCAATCCTTTCTCGCTGGCAATCAGGACGCGGCCCTGCAGCATTCCCGCAAAGCGGTCGAGAACCCGTTGTGGAACCTGTATCCGACCAGCGGGAAGTGGGTCTACGTCTGCGAACCGAACGAGGACGCGAATTTTGCCGCGCTGTGCCGTGCGCTGGACGCGCCTTCCCTGCACGCCGACCCGCGCTTCGCCACGAGCGCCCTTCGGGCCCTGCACAACGAAGCGCTGATCGCGGCGATCGAGGCGCTGACGCTGAGGCACGACCATCAGGCGCTGATGAGGGCCTTCGTTGCCGAGGGGGTCGTCGCCGCCCCGGTCAACAACCTCGCCGACGTGGTGCGCGACGAGCAGGCCTGGCGCAACGGCTACTTCATGAAGGCGTACTGCGAGGAGGTTCAGCGCGAGGTCGACGTGCGTGGCCTGCCGGTGACGCTGTCGAAGACGCCCGGCGAGATCCACTGCCTCGGCCCGCAACTCGGGCAGGACACCGAACTGCTGCTCATGGACCTGCTCGGCTACGAGTGGGACGAAATCGAGGCGCTGAAGACCCGGCGCGCGATTCCCTGAGCACGCCACCGCACCTGGAGACGACTTGATGAAGAATGAAAACGTGCCGACCGCCCCCTGGAGCGGCTGGCGTGTCGTGGAGGGCGAGGGGCTCAACGACTTCGCCGAGATCCTCTACGAGAAGAAGATGCATACCGAGCTGGGCGGCGGGATTGCCCGCATCACGCTCAACAAGCCCGACAAGATGAACACGCTGACGCTCGCGACCGTCGACGAGATGTTCCGGGCTTTTTACGACGCGAACCACGACCCGGCCATCGGCGTGATCGTGATCGCCGGCAAGGGCAAGCATTTCGGCGCCGGCGGCGACGTGGAGTGGGAGCGCTGGGGGCTGCGCGAAGCCTTCTACAACCGCTACCCGCACAACCGCCTGATGCGACTGTCACGCAAGCCGATCATCGCCCAGGTGCAGGGCTACTGCATCGCCGGCCACAACCACATGGCGTATTGCTGCGATTTCACGATCGCCGCCGACAACGCCATCTTCGGTCAGGCCGGCCCGCGCGTCTCGTCCCCGGCGGATGGCTTCTTCGTGCCCTACCTGACCAAGGTCGTCGGCGCCAAGAAGGCGCGCGAGATGTGGATGCTGTGCCGCAAGTACAAGGCGCCTGAAGCCCTGCAGATGGGCCTCGTCAATACGGTGGTGCCGCTCGATGATCTGGAGGGCGAGGTCGATCGCTGGTGCGAGGAGCTGCTCGCCGTGAGCCCGGGTTGCCTCGAAGTGCTCAAGGCCTCCTTCGACCAGGAGATGGACGGCTACAAGGAGTCCTGCGTGACCTCGGCAGCCATGTATCCGGACTGGTTCGACATGCCCGAAGGCAAGGAGGGCGGGGCCGCCTTCCTCGCCAAGCGCAAGGCGCGCTTCTGGGACCTCCGGCAGCGCGAGGCCGAAGCACGGCGCGGCCTGATCGCGGACTACGAGGCGCAGCACGCGCCCGCGGACAAGTAGGAGAGCTGGCGAATGTTCAAGGACAAGGCCTGCATCGTCGGCGTTGGCGAAACTCCCTTCTGTCGCAAGCCCGGTTCGGGGCTCAGCGAGATGGGCATCCAGCTCAAGGCGGCGGTGGCCGCGCTGGAGGATGCCGGCCTCAAGGCGGCGCAGATCGACGGAATCCTGCCCTTTCCGAACGTCGGCAAGGCCGAAGCCTTCGCCGCGAGCCTGGGCTGCGAGAACCTGCGCTTCGCCGCCACCCTGCACATGGGGGGCGCGGCGCCGGTCGGCTCCTTGCGCATGGCGGCGATGGCGGTCACGAGCGGCGCGGCGGATTACGTGATGGTCCCGGGCGGCTGGAACGGCTACTCCGGCGCTCGGGTGCGCGAGACGGCGGCCACCGACGTCAATTCGATTCCGGGTGGCGAGATCGCGCGCGACTTCTACATGCCCTTCGGCCTCACCGCGCCGCCGCAGTGGTACGCGCTGATGGCCCGCCGCCACATGCACGAATACGGCACCACCGCGGAGCAGTTCGGCGCGGTCGCGCTGGCGATGCGCAAGCACGCGCAGCTCAATCCGGCCGCCCTGATGCACGGCAAGCCGCTGACGATGGATGACTATCTCGCCTCGCCGATGATCGCCTCGCCCTACCGCCTGCTCGACTGCTGCGTCGAGACCGACGGCGCAGCGGCCTTCATCGTCACCACCGTCGAGCGCGCGCGCGACCTGCGCCAGAAGCCCGTCTACATCATGGGCGCGGCGGCGGGGCAGCCCTATCCCGCCGACGAGATCACCAACCGCGCGGACTTCCATCGCACCGGTCTCACCAACGCCGCACCGGAGGCCTTCCGGATAGCCGGCGTGACCCCGGCCGACGCCGATTTCGCACAGATCTACGACTGCTTCACCTTCGAGGTCATTCAGCAGCTCGAAGAAGCCGGCTTCTGCAAACGCGGCGAAGGCGGTGCCTTCGTCGAGAACGGCGGCATCGAGCTGGGCGGCCGCCTGCCAGTGAATACGCACGGCGGGCTGCTCTCGCAGGCGCACGTGCTGGGCATCGCGCACGTCGTCGAAGCGGTCCGCCAACTGCGCGGCGAGGCGGGCGCGCGGCAGGTTGCGGACGCCGAGATCGGCGTCGTGACCGGCTGGGGCGATTTCGGCGACGGCAGCATCGCCGTGCTGCGGCGCTGACGAATCCCTGGAGAAGTGCCATGAGCGAACAAGCGACTCCCAACGATAAACCCATGCCCGCCCTCACGGGGCTGCATGGCCAGTTCTACGCCTGGTGCCGCGACCGCGAGCTGCGCTTTCAGCGCTGCACCAGATGCGGCCGCCATCGGCACGTGCCGCGCGAGATCTGTGCGCATTGCAGCTCGATGGAATGGGAATGGTCCCGTTCGAGCGGGCGCGGCACGGTCTTCACCTGGACGGAGGTGGTGCGCGCGCTGCACCCGGCCTTCGGCGCTGCGACGCCGTACGCGCCGGTCGTCGTCGAGATGGAGGAGGGCGTGCGACTGCTGTCGCGCGTCGTCGATTGCCCCCCCGACGCGTTGCAGATCGGCATGCCCGTCGAGGTCGATTTCCAGCAGATCAGTGACGGACTGACGCTGCCCGTATTCCGTCGCGCCGCAGTGGCGCCATGAACCTCAACCCGGACATCCACAAGGGGACACCAACATGGGCCTGAACTTGCCCGCGAGCCTGAGTTACGAGAAACGCGGCCGTATCGCGATCATCACCATGAACCGGCCGGAGGCGATGAATTCGCTGACGAAGGAGATGCTGATCGGCCTGGAGGCCGCCTTCGAGGACTACAACAACGATCCGAATCTGCGCTGCGCGATCTTCACCGCCACCGGCGACCGCGCCTTCTGCACGGGACTCGATCTGAAAGTGGCGCTGCCGGCACTCAACGAGGGCGACGCGCTGGGCTACGAAGATCCGGCCAAGCGCCCGTTCCAGAACGTCTACAAACCCATCGTCACAGCGGTGAATGGCGTCTGTGTGGCCGGGGGGCTGGAATTCCTGCTCGGCACCGACATCCGTATTGCCGCGGAGCACGCGAAGTTCGGCCTCGCCGAAGTGCGCTGGGCAGTCGTTCCGGCCGGCGGCTCGCACGTGCGTCTGCCGCAGCAGATCCCGTGGGCGATCGCGATGGAGATGCTCCTGACCGGCAGCACCATCGATGCGCAACGGGCGTACGACATCGGCCTCATCAACAAGGTCGTGCCCGCCGAGCGGCTGCTCGACGAGGCCCTCGCCTACGCCGAACGCATCTGCGAGAACGGCCCCCTGGCGGTGCGTACTGCCAAGGAGATCGCGCTGCGGGCACTCAACAACGAACCCGCCTTCGTGCTCGAAAAGACCATGTCCGCGCGCGTCTTCGCGTCGGAGGATGCGCGCGAAGGTCCTCGCGCCTTCGCCGCCAAGTGCAAGCCGGAATACGTCGGTCGCTGAAAAACCAACACCGCCACGAACCAGGGAAGGAGACCGCAGCATGAGCAAGGATTACTTCGTCGCAATGACCGAGTTTCACTTCATGAACCTGCAGACCATGAGTGAAATCGGCTATTACCCCGGCATGAAGCACTTCCACGACAGCGTGAACGGCGTGCTGCGCGCGTGGGCCGGCCGCGACCTCGACAGCGAATGGCCGCAGCCGATCGCGAGCGAACTGATCAAGTACATGGACCAGACCAGCGTCGACGTCGCCTTCTGCCTGCGCGAGCCGATGATGGACATCACGGGCGGCACCGTATCGATGTCGACCAACGGTTTCATGATGCAGCAGATCGAGCCCTATCCGGACCGGATGTACCTGGAGGCCAACGTCGGCCCGGTCATCAAGCGCGGCATCAAGCACGCGAACTGGGAACTCGAATACCTCGTCAAGGAACGCGGCGCGAAGCTGTGCAAGCTGTACACGCCCGAGGACGACGGCCCGCTTAACGACAAGCGGCTGTGGCCCTTCTACGAGAAGGCTGTGGAGCTGGGGGTGCCGCTGACCGTGCATACGGGCATGAGTTACGTGTGCCCGCAGCCGAGCAACCGCTGCCATCCGTCCCAGCTCGACGACGTGATGCTCGACTTCCCGGATCTCAAGATCATCGCGTACCACGCCGGCTGGCCGCATTCCGAGGAACTGATCGGGCTGTGTGGCAAGCACAAGAACCTTTACCTGAGCCTGTCGGGCATCATCGGCTGGTTCCAGCGCGCACCCTACCGCGGCTATCACACCATCGGTACGGCCCTGCAGTGGATGACGTCCGAGAAGATCGTGCTGGGCTTCGACCTGCCCTTCGACGACCTGGGCCGCGTCACCGACTACATCAAGAACCTCGACATGCCGGAGGAGCTGCAGGAGAAGTGGGGCTACGCGCAGGTCACCGAGCAGGACAAGGCCAACATCCTGGGCCTGAACCTCGCGCGCCTGACCGGAATCGAGCCGACCAAGCGAGCGCCGCTGCGCTGATCCATGGAAAAGATCATCTACGCGCTCTGGCGCGGCGAAGGCGCCGACAAGGCGGCCTTCGCTGAGCGCCTGCACAGCGAACTCGCGCCGCGCCTCGTCGCCCTCGGCGCTCTGGGCGCCCAGCTGAACGTCGCCGACGAACACGCCGCGGGCGCGGCCCCAACGGTGCAGGCGCTACCGGTGCCGATGGACGCATTCGTCTCGGTGTGGGTCGATTCCGCCAACTCCGCCCAGCGCAAACCGGTCGATGACGCTGTCGCGGCGGTGTGCGAGCGCTTCGCGGCCTGGCTCGTGACCGAGTCGCGCCCGATGCGCAATACGCGTTTCCTCCCCTCGCGCGGCGAGCGTACGGCCGGCTTCGCGCAGGTGGCGCTGTTCCGCCGTCCGCCACGCATCGAGCGCGAAGCCTGGCTCGACGTGTGGCTCGGTTCGCACACCCAGATCGCCATCGATACGCAGGACACCTTCCTCTACGTGCAGAACGTCGTCACGCGTGCGCTCACGGCCGGTGCCCCGCCGTACGATGCGATCGTCGAGGAGGGCTTCCCGCCGGAGGCGACGGGAAACATCCGCGCCTTCTACGACGCTGCGGGCGATGAGGAGAAATTCCGCCGCAACGTCGTTGCGATGCGCGAGAGCTGCGCGCGCTTCATCGACATGGACAAGATCGACGTCGTGCAGACCAGCCAGTACGTGCTGATGCCGCCGCGCGGCGGCATCGGGTAGCGGGGGAGGTTTGAAGGAGGACCGGCTCGTCGCAGTCCTGTGCGCCGCGCACATGACGCATCTGATCGACTTCATGGTCATGATGCCGCTCGGCGCGCACTTCCTCGACGCCTTTGGAGCCGCGCCGGCCGACCTTGCGCGCTTGGTGTTCGCTTACACGGCAAGCGCGGCGGTCGCGGGCGTGCTCGTCAGCACCTTCATCGACCGCTTCGACCGCGGGCGCGTGCTGTGTGCCGTGTACGTCGCCTTCCTGATTTCCCTCCTCGTGACAGCGAGTGCCGGAAGCCTCGATGAACTGGTCCGGGCACGCGCTTTTGCGGGCATGAGCGGCGGGGTGCTTTCAGCGCTGATCCAGTCCCTCGTGTCCGAGGTCGCGCCGCCCGGCCAGCGCGCGGGTGCGATTGGGCGCGTCATGAGCGGCCACGCGTTGTCGGCGGTGATTGGGGTGCCCGCGGGACTATGGCTGGCTGCCGCCTCGGGGTGGCAGGCGCCTTTCGTGGCGGTCGTCTTCGTGTCGCTCTGGGTTGTCGTCGGCCTCCTGCGCCACCTGCCACCCTTGCCGCCACGACGCGGCTCCGCGCTTCCGGATGCGCCGGGGACGCCGACGCATGGGGCCTTCCGCTACATCCTGAGCCGTCGTGCCCTGGGCGGATTCGTGCTGACCTTCCTCGTGACGTCTTCCTGCTACGCCGTGATCGCCTATATCGCGCCGTACTGGGTAAAGAACGTCGGGATTGCCGAGACGCGGCTGCCGTGGATCTACCTACTCGCGGGCGGGATCAGCTTCTTCACGACGCCCCTCGCCGGACGGCTTGCAGATCGCCACGGCCGCTTTCCGGTATTTGCGGTGACCGGTCTCCTCTCCGCCGCAGGCATTGTCCTCGCGACGCACGCGCCCGCGCTGCCGCTTGCCGGCGCCCTGTGCGTGAGCAGCCTGTTCTTCGTTTTCGTCTACGCGCGCTGGGCGCCGACGGTGGCGATCCTGGCCGAACTGCCTCCGGGCCCGGTACGCGGCGCCTTCATGATGCTCAATGGCGTCACGACCCAGTTCGGCATGGGGGCTGGCGCGATGTTCAGCGGGGCGGTCATCCAAATCGGCCCGGATGGAAGCCTGGTCGGATTCGGCATGGTCGGGAATGTCGCGGCGGTGCTTTCGCTCGCCGGCATCGTGCTCGCGCGGCGTCTGACCCGCCACGCGTGAGGCTCGCCCCGCGCTGTCCGCAAATGAGACGCGATCGGCCGGATCCGAAGCCGTACCGCAGCAAGCGCGGCGCGGTCCGTCTCTACACTGGACCGCGGATCGTCTACCGAAGGAATTCCAGCAATGTCGACGCAAAATCGCGAAACCATGGTGAAGCCGGACTACATGTCCGACGAAGATTGGCAGGCCATCAAGGACGCTACCGCCTCGCTCGAGCGCATCCGCGGCGATGCGAAGGCCGATGTCGCCCGCTATCTCGCGAACCCGGACGGTTGGGCTTCCGGCAAGGGCTCGCCGTCGGGTTTCCCGACCCTGCTGCTCACGGTTCTCGGCCGCAAATCGGGCGAGCCGCGCACCACCCCGTTGGTGTTCCTGCAGAACGGCAAGGATGTCGTCGTCGTCGCCTCGCTCGCCGGCTATGACGAGCCGCCGGCCTGGTACCTCAACGTCACCGCCAACCCCAACTGCTGGGTGCAGCTCGACCGCAACAAGTCCGTTGCCGTGGCCCGCGACGCCACCGACGAGGAGCGCAAGGCGCTGTGGCCGCGCCTAACTGCGTTGTTCCCGCCCTGGGGCTTCTTCCAGCAGCAGACCGACCGTCCCTTCGGCGTCGTGATCATCTCGCCGACCAGCGCTGCCTGAGGCGTCTCGCCGGCAGCATCGGCCGGCTTCGTGCGCTGTCGCTTTCCATTGGAGACGCTCGCCATGAGCACCGTGAACTTCGAACACCTCTTCTCGCCGCTGCAGGTCGGCCCGATGCGCGTGCCGAACCGCATCTGCGAGACGACCAACACGATCAATTCCTCGCGCGCGCCGGGCCTCATCGACGAGCACTTCATCGCCCACCATGGCGCAAAGGCCAAGGGGGGCACGGGGTGGATCGGCAGCGAGACCTGGCTGCTCAACGTTCCGCTGCCGCCGGGTGCGCCCGACGAGGTCTCCCTGAAGGGAGGCTTCGGCTGCCGCTTCGCCGCGCACCAGAACCCGGCCTTCCTGGAAGGCTGGAAGAAGTTCGTCGATGAAGTGCATGGACAGGGTGCGGTCGTGGTGGTGCAGCTCACGCACCTCAACGCACTGTGGTCGCCGTCCCCGGTGCCGGTCGTGGGGGCGCAGGACTATACGCCGCATGTGCTCGGCGAGGCCGAAATCGAATTCCTGCTCGACGGCTATGCCGATGCTGCCGCGGCGGCGAAGGCGAGCGGGGCGGACGCGGTCGAGATCCACTGCGCGCACGAGACTGTCGGCTACAGTTTCCTGTCCCCGGTCACGAATCGCCGCACCGACAAATGGGGCGGCGGGCCGGCCGAGCGCATCCGCTTCGTTGTGGAAGCACTGAAGCGCGTGCGCGAGCGCGTCGGCTCCACGATGGCCGTCGGCATCCGCGTGAATGGGCAGGAATCCCGCGAGGGCGGTTACGACAACATGCAGCTCCGGGAGATGCTGTATCACATCGGCGAGACGGGCCTGCTCGACTTCGTGGACCTCGACGTGGGCCACTGCTGGGGCGCTCCGTCCTACGTGCCTTCGTCCTACCATCCGCATGCGGAGTACCGCGAGTTCGGCAAGGCGGCGCGCGCGGACCTGGCGGACCTCGACCCGAAAATCGCGGTGCTCTTCACCGGGCGCATCAACGACCCCGTGCTTGCCGAAGAGCTCATCAAGGGCGGTTTCTGCGACCTCGTCGGCATGGTGCGCGCCGGCATCGCCGATCCCGACTTCGCGATCAAGGCGAAGGAAGGCCGGCTTGGGGAGATCCGCCGCTGCATCGGCTGCACGCGCTGCATCGACGAGGCCTCGGAGCCCGCCTATATCCCCTATACGCCCACCTGTTCGATCAACCCGATGATCGGCAACGAACTTCAGTGGGAGGCCGACTTCCGCGCCGCAGACAAGCCCGGTCACGTCGTGGTCGTGGGCGGCGGTGCTGCAGGCTGCGAGGCGGCACGGGTCGCCGCGCTGCGCGGCCACAAGGTCACTGTGCTCGAGCAGGGCAAGCGTCTCGGCGGCCAACTCCTTCTCGCCGCGAAGGCGCCGGGGCGGGACTCGTTCGAGGATCAGGTCTATTTCGAGGAAAACGCCCTCGCGCGCCTCGGTGTCGAAGTGCGCCTCGAGACCACGGCGGACCTTGCCGCGATCAGGGCGCTCAAGCCGGATTCCGTCGTGATCGCCACCGGCTCACTGCCACGCGTGCCGACCGAGGTTCCTGGAATCGACATGCCTCACGTCGTGCAGGGCTGGGACGTGCTGCGCGGGCGGGCGAAGACGGGCCAGCGCGTCGCGATCGTCTCGCAGGAAGACTACTACCAGACCCCCTGCGTCGCGGAATACCTCGCCGAGCAGGGCAAGCAGGTCGAGATCTTCCACAAATCCGTGCATCTCGCGAGCGAAGTCGCGCGCTACTCGATCGGGATGGTGCTGAAGCGCATGGAACGCTGTGGCGTGAAGGTGCATCCCAACCTGATCCTGCGCGGCATCTCCGCGGACGCGCTGGAATTCGTCTCGAGTTGGGGTGACCGGATCTACCGCGAGGCGGGCTTCGATAGCGTGGTGCTGATGTACGGGTCCGTGCAGCAAACCGCTCTCTACGACGCCCTCAAGGCGGATGGCTGCATTCCCCAGGTGTTCCTCGCCGGCGGCGCATGGGTGCCCCGCAGGCTCGCGGAGGCGACACGGCATGGTGCGGCGGTGGGGATGATGATCTAGTCCCTCGCTCCTGAAAGCTCGAACGCGCCGATCCGTTGTCCACCGCGGCGAGGGTTTGCGCGTGCGTTTGCGCCTCCCGCTTCCCGTCCGCACGCGATGCTGACGGTCTTGCCTGGCACGGCAAAAAAAGGGGCCGCCATAAGGCAGCCCCGGGGAAGTACCCGCTTTTGCGACGGGTTGAGAGAACGAAAGGGCGGGACGCTCAGTCGCGCGCCGCGGCGGGACTCACTTCGAGGCCCACAGGCACATGGTCCGCGGGTTGCGCGTGCGGCCGGCGCACATCGGCGACGTTGCCGGCGGGGCGCTTCCAGTGGTCCGCATTACGGATCCCGAGCTTTTCCGGATCGAAGACCGGGTCCAGGCCGGCGGCCTTCTGCATCTCGTAATCCTTGAGCGCGACGAGAGCCGGTTTCTGCAGGATCAGGATCGCAACGATGTTCAGCCACGCCATCAGGCCCACGCCGACGTCGCCAAGGTCCCACGCCGTGCCCGCGCCATTCACGCAGCCGTAGCTGACGGTGGCGATGATGCCCAGCTTGAGGACGAACGACAGCCACGGACGATGCACCTTGCGGTTGATGTAGGCGATGTTGGTTTCGGCCATGTAGTAGTAGGCCACGATGGTCGTGAAGGCGAAGAAGAACAGCGCCAGCGCAACGAAGCTCGCACCGAAGCCGGGCATCACGGTCTCGACGGCGGCCTGCGTGTAGGCGGGACCGGTTTCGACGCCCGGCAGCCCATTCACGAGCATCGTGCCGTCAGGCGCCTTGACGTTGTACATGCCCGTCGACAGCAGCATGAAGGCGGTGGCCGAGCACACGAACAGGGTGTCGATATACACCGAGAACGCCTGCACGTAGCCTTGCTTGGCCGGGTGCGAGACTTCGGCTGCGGCGGCCGGATGCGGACCCGTGCCCTGGCCGGCTTCGTTCGAATACACGCCGCGCTTCACACCCCACTGCACTGCCATGCCGAGCACCGCGCCGAAGCCGGCTTCAAAGCCGAAGGCGCTCTTGAAGATCAGCGCGATCATCGAGGGCAGCTGGTCGATGTTCAGGAAGACGATGACCATCGCGACCAGGATGTAGGCGAGGGCCATGAAGGGAACGACGATCTCGGCGAACTGCGCGATGCGCTTGACGCCGCCGAAGATGATGAAGCCCAGCAGGATCGCGATGCCCGTGGCGCTGACCGCGGTGTCGATGCCCCAGGCGTTGTTCAGGCCCGCGGCGATGCTGTTGGCCTGGACGCCGGGCAGCAGCAGGCCGGTCGCGATGATGGTGGAGACGGCAAAGATCCACGCGTACCACTTCTGCCCCATCGCCTTCTCGATGTAATAGGCGGGGCCGCCGCGGTACTGGCCCTGGTCATCCTTCTCCTTGTAGATCTGACCCAGCGTCGATTCGACATAGGCGGTGGAGGCGCCGAGGAAGGCGACCATCCACATCCAGAACACCGCGCCGGGGCCGCCGAAGGTGATCGCGGTGGCGACGCCTGCGATGTTGCCGGTGCCGACCCGACCCGAGAGCGACATCGTCAGGGCCTGGAAGGACGAAACCCCCGCGTCGGAGCTTTTGCTCTCGAACATCAGGCGGATCATTTCCTTGAAGCCGCGCACCTGCATGAAGCGTGTGCGGATGGAGAAGTACAGGCCGACGCCCAGGCACAGATAGATCAGCGCCGGGCTCCAGATGTAGCCGTTAAGCGTGTTGATGATTTCAGTCATTGTTTTGGTCTCCTCGCGAGTGGATCGCCGGTCGGTCGCCGCTGCGAACCGGGCCGCCCCCCGCCAGTTAGCAAGGGCGATGCCAGAAAAAAAAGTGTTTATGGAACAATTGGTTATCCGGATTGCTCGCTCGGCTGGATGTGGTAGTGTAACGATTCCGTTCCATAGCGCGACTCGCGCCCTTCAAGAAATCGCCTTGAAGCTTGATTTACAAGGCGTAACTGCGGGTGTATCGTTTTCGTAACGCTGTTTCATATTCGTGACACTTCGCATGCGCATCGTCGTCTTCTTCGATGACCGGGTCGGCATCGCACAGGAACTCCTCGCGGTACTGTCGAGTCGCGACGTCAACGTCACGGCCGTGGAAGTCGAACCGCCGCATATCTACATCGAGGCACCGACGCTCGACGAGGCGACGTTCTTGCGCCTGCGCCGCGTGCAGGGGGTGAGGTCGGTCGAGGTCGTCGACATGCTCCCCGGCGCCCGGCGGCGCCTCTATCTGGAAGCCTTGCTCGCGTCCCAGGCCGATCCCGTCTTCGCCATCGACGCGGTCGGGGCGGTGGTCATCGCCAACGGCGCGGCGGTCGCCGCCAGCGGCCTCAGCGAATTGGCCCTGCTCGGGACGTCGATGGCCGAACTGCTCGGCGACGCGGACTTCGCGAAACGCCTCGTCGTCGAGGGCTACCATCTGCCGGTGCGCGAGATCGAACTCAACGGCGAGTCCTTCATGCTCGAAACCCTCCCGCTGCACGAGAGCAGCGGCCGGGCCGCCGGCGCGGTGCTGACGCTGCACGCGCCGAGCCGCATGGGCGAACGGCTGAGCGCCCTGCAGAACTACGGGGCAGGCGGCTTCGACACCATCGTCGGCCCCTCGGCCCAGATCGAGCAGCTCAAGCAACGTGCCGCCCGCATGGCGCTGGTCGACGCGCCCCTGCTGATCACCGGCGAGACCGGCACCGGCAAGGAGCTGCTCGCACATGCCTGCCACGCCGGCAGCAATCGCAGCTCCCAGCCCTTCTTCGCGCTCAATTGCGCCGCCCTGCCGGAGAGCCTCGCCGAGAGCGAACTGTTTGGTTACGCCCCGGGCGCCTTCACGGGGGCCCTGCGCGGCGGCAAGCCCGGTCTGCTCGAACTGGCCGACGGCGGCACGGTGTTTCTTGACGAGGTGGGCGAGATGTCTCCCTATCTGCAGGCCAAGCTGCTGCGCTTCCTCAACGACGGCAGTTTTCGTCGTGTGGGCGGCGACCGCGAGCTGAAGGTCAATGTGCGCGTCATCAGCGCCACCCACCGGCCACTCGAAGACATGGTCGCCGCGGGCCACTTCCGCCAGGACCTGCTTTTCCGGCTCAACGTCCTGAACCTGCACATGCCGGCGCTACGCGAACGCCCGGGCGACATCCTGCCCCTCGCGCAACTCTTCCTCGCCCGCGCCTGCGCCCAGGCCGGGCGCCCTTCGATGCGGCTTGCCCAGGACGCCTGCGCGGCGCTCCTCGCCAACGCGTGGGCGGGCAACATCCGGCAATTGCAGAACGTCATTTTCCGCGCTGTGACCATGGCGGAACGCAGCATCATCACCGCCGACGACCTCGAGCTCGCGCAGTCCGTGCGTGCTGCGGACGCGCCCGCGACCGACGGCGTCGACACGCTCGAATCCGCCATTGCCGATTTCGAGCGCACTCTGCTCGAACGCCTGTACCGGGAGTACCCCTCGACCCGCCGGCTCGCGAAACGCCTCGGGACCTCGCACACGGCGATCGCGGCGCGCCTCAAGCGCTACGGCATCGGGGCGCCTTGAGTCCGAGACCGCTCATCCGGATCTCGGGCGGGCAATCGACTTGCACCAAACGGATTGTGATTCATGACATAGCCCTCGCCTAACCGCGATCAGCTCGGTAATGCGCGCATCGAATATGAATTTTTTCACGTAGTGCACTGTCTTATCGACACGACAGGGGGCTGGTTTGAATATGCTAACGTGGAGACCCGGGGTGCGATCCGACAGATCCGATCAGGCCCACACTGCAGGCAAATCAAGAGGCAAGGGTGAAGAATTGGCCGTTCCACCGCTTCGTCTTTTTGCTGATCGCGACGATCGCCATCCCCCTGCTCACGTCCACAATCTATAGTTTCTTCCAGATCGCAGAGTCTCGACACGATGCTGCGCGGAGACTTGCTCTGGATATCGCGCGCGATTCAGCCTCGCGCGTGCACATTTTTCTCCAGGAGACCCTTGATCTCGCCACGACGATCGCGGGTCGTCCGCAAGTGCTTGCGATCGACCCGGACGGATGCGATCCGATACTCGGCGATCTTCTGATACTGCTTCCGAAGGTCGTCAATCTGTCAGTGATCGATAGGCAAGGGCTTTTTGTTTGTTCGGCACGCACCATCCCTCAAGGTGCGCCGCAACCGCAGCGGCATTCGGCATTCGATCGTGCACTCAAGGGCGAAAGTTCATTCAGCGAACCGATAATCGACGAACTTAGCAAACGCTGGATTATTGGCGCAGCGGTGCCGGTACGCGACATGAATGGGGGCGTCGCAGCCGTTCTGACGATTTCGATCGATCTGTCGGTTTTTCCCCGGTTTGTCGTCCCATCAACGGCTCCGCCGAACGCCGTCGTATTCATTACCGACGAGCATGGCAGGGTGGTCGCCCATTCCAGATATGGTGAGTCCTGGATCGGAAAGCAGATCGGAAACCATCCCTTGTGGCAGGCGCGCCTTTCCGCGCAAGGCGATACCATCGTCACGACGGGGCCGGACGGGAACCAGCGGGGATATGGGGTCGTACAGATTAATGACCAGGGCTGGCGCGCATTCGCGGGAATCCCCGCCGAGACCCTGTTCTCGGAGACCGACGCAGAGATCCGACTGCAAAGCGCAATCGCAGGGCTGGTTGTGCTTGTTCTTGGCCTGGGGACGGTAGTCCTGTTGCGGCGCATCGTCCAACCCCTGCGCGTGATCGCCAGCGGGCTCCATGAGATTGCTCACGGCAACCGGCACACTCGGCTGCCAGCAACGGGGCCGCGCGAATTCGACGAGTTCGCGCAGGCATTCAATGAGGCCCTCGATGCGCGTGAACAGGCCGAACTGCGGTTTCAGACCATTTTCGAACGGGCAGGGATCGGAATGGCCGTCTTTGATCCCTCCGACGGCCGGATCCTTCAGGCGAATCAGGCACTTGCCGACATGCTTGGTTACCCGCTCGAGCAACTGTCGCTTCTCGGGATCAAGGATGTCAGTGCCCCCCGGGCTGACGAGCGGCACGACGATCCTTGGCACCAACTCATGGCCGGAGAGCATTCGGGGTTTACGACGGAGACGCCCTACCTTCGAAAAGATGGCCGCGAACGCATCGGGTGGCTGACACTCACCCTCGTGCAGACAGCCGATTCCCGACCGAAATTCATCATCGGGATGCTGGAAGACATCACCGAGCAAAGGCGTGCCGAGGCCGCGGTGCGAGGGAGCGCGCGGCGCTATCAAGTATTCTTTGAACAGCGGATCTTCGGCGTCAAGGAAACAGATGTGGCGACCGGTCAGTTGCTACGCGTCAACCAGACTTTCTGTGATTTATTGGGCTACCGCGAAGCGGAGCTGCTCAATCTGGATATCCGGCAGATCACACATCCCGACGACCTCGCGCTCACGCTGGATCACCTGGAGCAACTCGCCACCGGAAAGAGCCTCGGATTCATGATTGAAAAGCGCTATCTGCGCAAGGACGGCGCCACAGTCTGGGCCAGCCTCTACGTTGTAGCACTGTGGGGCCCGGGCGAGCCGCCCGGGCGCTATATCTCTATCATCCACGACATCTCCGACCGCAAGCGCGCGGAGACTGCGATACGGGGGTACGCGAATGCGATGCGCCGCCTTTCGCTTGAACTGACGCAGGTCGAAGAGAGAGAGAGGCAGGCTTTGCACCGCGAACTGCACGATCAGGTCGGGGCCAACATGGCGGCGCTTCAAATCGAGCTCGAACTTATCCGGAGCGCGCTTCCGGAGTCGGAGCGGGAAAAGGCCGGAAAACGCCTCCAGGACGCCCGCCAATTGCTCCGCGATACGATGACGCAGATCCGCAACGTGATGAACGACCTGCGCCCCTCTGCCCTCGACGATTTCGGCCTGCCCGCTGCCCTGCGTAACTACGCACAGCTTCTCTCTGAACGGATGGGCATTCCCGTCGAAGTGAATGGACCGGACATCGAACCGCGTCCGTCGAGTGTTGTGGAAACCACGCTTTTCCGGATTGCTCAGGAAGCGCTGACCAATGCGGCGAAGTACTCCGGCGCCGATCGCATCCTCATCGACATCGTCGCGGGAACGGACACGATAACGCTGACTATCGCGGACGACGGCCGCGGGTTCGATGCGGACTCCGGGAAACCGCAGGGCGGCGGGTGGGGCCTGAAAACGATGCGGGAACGCGCCCAGGCGATTGATGCCGACCTCAGGATCGACTCGGCTCCGGGGCGCGGCACCCAGGTCGTGGCCAGCACGAGGCGAAATCCGGAATGAAGATTCGCGTATTCATCGCCGATGATCACGCCGTGATTCGAGACGGCCTGCGGGCGCTGCTCGAACCGTATTTCGACGTGGTCGGCTCGGCAGCCAACGGACGGGAGGCCGTGCGCCTGATTTCGGAGTGCAGCCCCGCTGTCGCCATCCTCGACATCGCGATGCCAGAGTTGAACGGGATCGAAGCCACACGCCTGCTGCGGCAAAAGCAGAGCGGGGTTCGCGTCGTCATTCTGTCGATGCATTGCAGCAGCGAACATGTCTTCCGCGCCTTCGAGGCCGGCGCCGATGGGTACCTCCTCAAGGAGTCGGCCAGCGACGAAATCGTGGCGGCAGTGCGAACCACTTACGCGGGGCGACGCTATCTGTGCCGCGAAATCGAAGCCCTCGCGCTCTCGCTGGGCGACAAGGCGCAGGGCACCAGCCCCCTTGCCAGCTTGAGCGCACGCGAACGGGAAGTGCTTCAACTCGTGGTCGAAGGCCGATCGAGTGCCGAGATCGGCCACCTTATATATCTCTCGCCGAAGACGGTCGAAACGTACCGGAGCCGGCTCATGAAGAAGCTCGGCATCGCAGACCTTCCTGCGCTGGTGCGCTTTGCGATTGAACACGGCCTGACGCCGCCCGCCTGACGCGGGTCGCCCCCCGCCCGGCAGTGGGTACCACAGCGCGATTGAAACGCGCAGCACTGCACGCGCGTTTAATCGTCCCGGACGGTCACGCAGACACATCTGCACGTGAAGCGCGCCGCCACGACACGACTGTCAAAACCTCCTGACAGACGGCGCACCGGCGTCCGCCTACGATTCACCTCATGACACTTCCAATCATGACCCGAACCCGCTGGGTTTCGGGCGCGGTGCGACCGCGATGGCAACCGAGAGCATGGGCATGTTGATCGTAGAGGACCAGGAGACCATGCGGCAAAAGCTGCGGGAATATCTCCAGGCGGAGTTCCCGGACCGCGTGATTCGTGAGGCGGCCTCGGGTTCGGAAGCGCTGGCGCGGTGCCGCGAAGTGGCTCCCCAGATCGTGCTGATGGATATCGGCTTGCCGGACATCGACGGCATTACCCTCACCGCCGAAATCAAGAGGATGCTGCCCGCCACCGCGATCGTTGTTGTGTCGAGCTACGCCGGGCCCGAGTATCCGCGGCGCGCCGCCAAAGCCGGTGCGGATGCCTATATCAACAAGATGGATATCACGCGCGCATTATTGCCGGCCGTCCTGGAAATCCTCGCAAGAGGCGGGCCTGCACCGCTGCCTCAGGACGGCTCCTGAGCGCAGCCCGATTGATCCTGACGAAAACCGATGAACATCAGTACAAACTTCATCCCTTTGGCCGACACCCGCCCCGCCGTCGAAGTGCGTGCTTTCCAGCGGGTGGTGCGATGGCTCGCGGCCTTGGCGATCGGGCTGGCGGTTTCGCTCGCCGCAAGCGCCGATACGGCCACTCCAGCGAAGCTGCGCGTCATCACCGATGACAATTACCCACCCTACCTGTTCCGCAAGGAAGATGGAACGGTCACCGGCTATCTCGTTGATTACTGGAAACTCTGGGAAAGCAAGACGGGCGTACCCGTGGCGCTGACCGCGACGCGGTGGAGTGAAGCGCAACGGAAGGTGCTCGCGGGGGAGGCTGACGTGATCGACATGATCTTCCGGACGCCCGCGCGTGAACCTCTCTACGACTTTTCGCCGCCGTACGCCGATCTGCCGGTCAATATCTACAGTCACCGTTCAATCTCCGGGATTGCCGATACTGACTCCCTCAAGGGCTTCCTTATCGGAGTCCAGGAGGGCGATGCCTGCGCGGAATTCCTTTCTCGGGCGGGTTTGACTCAACAGGCCCGCTACCGCGACTATGCCGCGCTGCTTGCCGCCGCGCAGCAGGCGGCGGTCAAGCTCTTCTGCCTTGACCAGTACCCGGCCAATTTCTACCTGAACAAGCTCGGGTTGGAGAAGGAGTTTCGTCGCTCTTTCACGCTGTATACCGGCCAATTCCGGCGCGCCGTTCCCAAGGGGAATCTGGCGACGCTGGCCCTGGTGGGACGGGGCATGGCCCTGATCAGTGAATCGGAACAGCAACAGCTCGCCGAAAAATGGTTCGGCCAGCCGGTGCCGGAGGCCAGCCTCGTCGACACGGAGCAACTCGTCACGATCCTCCTGGCGCTGGCGGGCGGCGCTGCGGCCGTGATCATCTGGGTCGCCATGCTGAGGCGGCAGGTGTCCGCCCGAACCGCGGAGCTTCGACAGGCCAATGCAATTCTGGAGGAGCGGCGGCAAGCCCTGCTGCGCAGCGAGGAACGCCTGATCACCAGCCAGGAGCAACTGCACATGGCCCTGCAGTCCGCCGGCGCCGGCACCTGGTTCTGGAATGTCGACACCGACGAGAGCGTGTGGTCCGAGGAAGTCTGGCGGCTTTACGGCATGGATAAGGAACACAGGCCCGGCAGCGTCGAGCTTTGGCGCGCCTGCATCGACCCGCGGGATCTACCCGCCGCTGAAAAGGCCCGGTCCGACGCGATGATGTCGCGCGGCGGTTTCGAGGCGACCTGGCGTGTGCGGCGCTCCGATTCCGATCGACAGCGCTGGCTGCTGGAACGCGGCAAGCCGATTTTCGATGAAGCCGATCGCTTGACGGGCTATATCGGCATCGTGGTCGACATCACCGCATCCAAGGAGGTCGAAGAATCGCGGCGCTCGCTGCTCAATCGCCTGGAACTCGCCACCAGGGCAGCGGATATCGGCATTTGGGTTTGGGACTTCGCGAGCAATGCGCTGACTTGGGATCGACGCATGCTCGACCTCTACCAGGTTCCGCAGGAGCTTGCCGAAACCGGCATCGACTACGAATTCTGGCGTTCGCGTTGCCATCCGGACGATCTCGCCGCAATGGAACTGGCCTTGGCCATCGCCAGGGACGGAGGAACGGCATTCGACACCGAGTTCCGCATCGTGCTGCCCTGCGGTACGGTACGTTACTTGCAGGCGGCTGCGCTCATCGAAAGGGATGCAGCCGGCAATCCGGTCCGCTTCGTGGGCATCAATCGTGACCTGACGGAGCAAAAGCAGACAGAACTTTCGCTGCGCAACAGCGAGGCCGAATTGCGCACCTTGTTCGATACGATCCCCGACCCCGTCTGGCTGAAGGATGCCAACGGCGTCTTCCTCGCCTGTAACCGTCGATTCGAACAGCTGTACGGCGCCCAAGCCGAGAATATTCTCGGGCGGACCGACGCCGATTTCGTCCCGGCGGACGAGGCGGCGTTCTTCCGGAGCAAGGATCTGGCGGCCTTGGCAGCCGGAAAACCGACCATGAATGAGGAAGAAATCCGCTTCGCCAGCGACGGCCATCGCAAACTGTGGCAAACGATCAAGACGCCGGTTTACGACGACTCAGGCAAGCCCATCGGCGTGCTGGGCATCGGCCGGGACATCACCGCGCTGCGCCGGAACGAGCAGGAACTGGAGGCGCATCGACAGAATCTCGAGGATTTGGTCAGACAGCGCACCAGCGAACTGGAGGCTCAAACGCGCTTCGTCCGCAGCGTGGTGGACAATATTCCCGGCATGGTGGGCTACTGGGACGACACATTGCATTGCCGCTTCGCAAACAAGGCCTACTTCGACTGGTTTGGTCGCTCCGAAGAAGAAATGCTCGGGTTGAGCATCCAAGAGGCCTTGGGCGACAAAGTATTCGAGAAGAACGAGCCCTGCATCCTTGGCGCCCTTCGCGGCGAGGCACAGACCTTCGAGCGGACAATCGTCAAACCTGACGGGAAGATCGGACACCTCTTGGGCCACTACCTGCCTGACGTGGTCGACGGCAAGGTCAAGGGGTTTGTGGCCCTCAAGAACGACGTTACATTCCTCAAAGAACATGAACTAAAGCTCGCCATGGCCAAAGAGCAGGCCGAAGCAGCCACGAAGGCCAAGAGCGTATTCCTCGCCAACATGAGCCATGAGATCCGCACCCCCATGAATGCGATCCTCGGCTACGCACACCTGCTCCTTCACTCTCCGCTGAGCGATGAACAGCGCGTGCGGGTGGAGCGGCTCGGCGCTGCGGGTGCCCACCTGCGGGAAATCATCGATGACATTCTCGATCTGTCCAAGATCGAATCCGGCAAGCTGATCCTCGAGTGCATCGATTTCCCCGTCCAGGCCCTCCTCGATGCCGTACGCTCCCTCATCGGCGAACAAGCTGGAGCGAAAGGACTCGCGATCGAGATCGATTGCGACAACATGCCAACCTGGCTGCGCGGCGATCCGACCCGCTTGCGCCAGGCCGTGCTCAATTTCGCCAGCAATGCGGTGAAATTCACCGAACGCGGCAAGATCGTCATGCGCGTCCGCCTGCTGCGTGGGGAGGGCACACAGGTCTTGATTCGCTTCGAGGTCACCGATACCGGCATCGGCATACCTGCCGACAAGCAGGCGTCGCTCTTCAAGGCCTTCGCACAGATCGACGTGTCGACGACGCGCCGTTACGGGGGCACCGGCCTCGGCCTCGCGATCACGCGGCATCTCGCCAAACTGATGAAGGGTGACGCCGGCGTCGACAGCGTGCCGGGCAGGGGCAGCACCTTCTGGTTCACCGCCTGGCTGGAGCGCGGAAGCCCCAGTCCTATGGCGCACCGGGTTGCCTGCGACGCCGAACAGGAACTGCGGCGGCGCCATTCCGGCAAAGCCGTCCTTCTGGCAGAAGACGACCCGGTGAACCAGGACATCGCACAAGCCCTGCTGGCGGAAAGCGGCCTGCGCATCGCCGTCGCGGAAAATGGACGCCAGGCGGTGGAGATGGCGGCGCACGAGGACTTTGCAGCCATCCTGATGGACGTGCAGATGCCCGAGATGGACGGCCTGACGGCTGCTCGCGCCATTCGCGAGTTCCCGGGGTACGTGTCCACGCCGATTCTGGCCATGACTGCCAACGCCTTCGCCGAGGATCGCAGCGCCTGCCTGGCCGCGGGCATGAACGACTTCATCGCAAAGCCGGTGGAGCCGGAGCTGCTCTACGACATCCTGCTGCGTTGGCTGTGCGCGGCGGATGACAAGGCGGCTTGCGGCGGAGAAGCGTGCGCAGCCGGCGTTGCGCGCTGTCTAGTCGGCCAGCCGGAGCCCGATGCGCCGCGCGCTGAACCGGTCGAAGAAGTCTGCCGCCCACGGGATGATGATGATGGCGTGCCTGCAGCCGAGGTCGACTTCGCCGTTCCGCTGCGGAACCTGCGCAACAACGCAGAAAAGGTTCGCCAGCTGATGGACCTTTTCCTTGCCTCGGCGCGTCGCGAATTGCCGCGGCTGGAGAGCGCCCTGGCCGAAGACGACTGGACCACGCTCCAATCTCTCGGCCATCAGCTGAAATCCGCGGCGGCCAGCCTGGGCATGTTGGGGCTTGGTGCGCTGTATGCCGAACTCGAACACTGTCGCGACGAGGGGGGCTTCAGGCGGGCTGCGGAGATCGTCGGCCAGATCGGCCCGATGCTCAATGGAATTGCGGCCCTGATCGAGAACGACCCACGCCTGAGGCCGAACCAAAACGAAAATTCGGGGGCATTCTCATGACAATGACAGAACTTCAAGTCCTGGTGCTCGACGACGATCCGACCGTGCGCGACATGACCGCGGCGATGCTGGAAGAACTCGGCGTGGCGAGCATCGTCACCGCGGCGGATGGCCGTGAGGGGCTGCAACTGCTGGATGCCGCATTGCCCCCGCCGAACATCCTGATCTGCGATCTCACGATGCCTGGGATGGACGGCATCGAATTTCTGCGCCATGTCGCGGCGCGCAGGTATCGCGGCGACGTGGTGCTGCTCTCGGGGGTTACGGCCGGGGTGCTCAAGGCGGCCGAGCGGCTCGCGGCCGCCCATGACCTCGACGTGCTTGGCGTGATGGAGAAGCCCGTCGAACTCGATCGATTGGCCGAGGTACTGTCCCGCGGTCGTCGGGGCGGTAAGCGGCGGGCCGCACGGGCCGACCTGCCGGCTTTGAGCGTGCTGGAATTGCGCGACGGGATCGGCAATGGCTGTGTCGAGCTCCATTATCAACCCAAGGTAAGCCTGCGCACCGGCCAGGTAGCGGGTGCGGAATGCCTGGCCCGCTGGCGCCATGCGGTGCATGGCCTGCTGCCGCCGTCCGCGTTCGTCGAAACGATCGAGCAGAACCATCTGATCGATGCGTTCACCGTCGAGGTGTTCCGGCTGGCGGTCGCCCAGCAGCGCGTCTGGCTGGATCTGGGCATCTCGCTGAAAGTCAGCGTCAACCTGTCGATGAACAACCTGCTGCGCGTGGATCTCCCCGAGATCCTGTTGGCGATGACGGAGGCGGCCGGCGTTTCGCCGCAGGGCATCGTGCTGGAATTGACGGAAAGCCGGCTGGTGTCCGATCTCAGATTGAGCCTGGAAGTGCTGATCCGGCTGCGCCTCATGGGGTTCGGCCTGTCGATCGACGACTTCGGCACCGGTTTTTCGAGCATGGAGGTGCTCAAGCAGTTGCCGTTCAGCGAACTCAAGATCGATCGCGCTTTCGTCAATGGCGCAGACGCCGACCCAGCCGCCCGGGCGATCCTGAAGTCGAGCGCCAACCTCGGCGCCACGCTCGAGATGAACGTGGTGGCCGAAGGCGTCGAGACGCAATCCGACTGGAATGCCGTGGCCGACGTCGGCTGCGACGAAGTCCAGGGATATTTCGTGGCGCGTCCGCTGGCGGCGGATGCCTTGCGAGACTGGTTGGCGAAACGGGAGGCAGCGGGTGTCCGTGCTGGCAGCTTGAGCCCGACCTCAGCTCTATCGCCGGCGCGCCCCTGATCGACCGGTGGCAGGCACTCCCGCCGCCGCCGCGAATTCGGTGCATTCGCCTTTGTTCATCGGACGCGTTTGCGGCGCGCTTCGCGCCGGCGGGTCATGTCGGCGACGTCCGCGACCAGGCCTTCGCCGATCAGGGCGTCAACGTCGCCCTTCGCATAACCCAGTTCCCCGAGTATCTCGCGCGTGTGTTCGCCCTGCATGGGCGGGTGGCGGGTGATTTCGCAGGGGGTGCCGTAGAAGCGGATCGGGACGCCGGTGAGGTCGAGGCGGCCGAGCACGGGGTGCTCGACCGGGACGATCATGCGGTTGTGCAGGATCTGCGGATCCTTGACGACGTCTTCGACCTCGTTGATCGGGGCGGTGAGGACGTCGGCGGCGATGAGTTTGTCGACGAGTTCGGCGCGGTCGAACTGGCACGTGCGCTCGGCCATGACGCGGTCGAGTTCGTCTTCGTTGGCGAGGCGGGCGTGGATGTCGTGGAAGCGCGGGTCGGTGTCCCAGTCGGTGCCGAGCGCGCGGCAGACCTTGGCGAAGAACTTTTCGCCCGGCGTGGTGATGACCACGTGCTTGCCGTCCTTCGTCGGATAGACGCCGGAGGGGGCGAAATACAGGCTGCGGTTGCCGGTGCGCTTGGGGCGGTCGCCAGTGGTGAGCCAGGTGCCGATGGAGCTGGCCTGCGCGTGCATCAGCGCGTCGAGCAGCGACACCTCGATGCGTTGGCCTTCGCCAGTGAGTTCGCGCGCGCGCAGGGCGGCGAGCGCCGCATTGCTGACAAGCAGCGAGGTCATGACGTCCACTGCGGGGAAGCCGGTGCGCACGGGCTCCCCCTGCGGGTCGCCGTTGAGCGTGAGAACCCCGGTGTAGCCTTGCGCGAGGAAGTCGATGCCGGGGCGGCCGGCGTAGGGGCCGTCGGCGCCGAAGGCGGTGACGCGGATCCAGATGATGTCCGGTTTGTGCTTCTTCACCTGCTCGTAGTCGAGGCCGAGCTTCGACAGGGCCGGCTCGCGGATGTTGGTGACGAGGATGTCGGCGCTGGCCGCGATGCGGGCGAAGATTGCCTGAGCCTCTTCGCGCTGCAGGTCGAGCACCAGGTCGCGCTTGCTGCGATTGAGGCTCAGGTAGGGGCCGCGCTCCTCGCCGCGCTTCGGGCCGAGGTGGCGGCTTTCGTCGCCGTAGTGGGATTCGATCTTGATGACGTCGGCCCCGAGGTCGCCGAGCAGCGTCGCCGCGTAGGGGCCCGCGAGCATGGTCGAGAGGTCGAGGACGCGCAGGCCGGCGAGGGGGCCCTGGCTAAGGTCGGGTCGGGACATTCTGGAGGGTTTCCTGTCAGGCTTTATCGTGCAGCAGTTGCCACAGCCGGCGCGGCGAGGCGGGGGTTTCCCGGCATTCGAGGCCCAGTGGGGCGAGGGCGTCGTTGATTGCGCACAGCAGCGCGGCGGGGGTGGTGTGGATCGCGCCTTCGCCGCATCCCTTGGCACCGAGCGGAGCAATCGGGGAGGGGGTGACGAGGTGATCCTTTACCGTCATCGGCACTTCATGGATCGAGGGCACGAGGTAGTCGACGAAGGTGCTCACGAGCGGTTGGCATTGGGCGTCGTAGACGTATTCCTCGTAGAGGGCGGCCCCGACGCCTTGCGCGACGCCGCCTTGCAGCTGGCCTTCCACGGAAGCGGGATTGAGGCGGGTGCCGCAGTCGTCGACGATGTAGTAGCCGAGGATCGCGACCTGCCCGGTGTCCCGGTCGATCTCGACCTGGACGACGTGGGTTGCGGCGGCGGCGGTGAGATAGCTGCGGCAGCGGCCCTGGTCGTCCGGCAGGTTGCGGTTCGGCGATACCCACACGAAGCTCGCTTCCGGACAGGGCTCGACACCGGGGGGTAGAAGGTCGCTGCGCGAAAGCATCAGGCCCGCTACTTCGGCGATGGACATGCCGTGCGCCGGAGCCCCCTTCATTTGCAGGCGGCCGTTGAGGAGTTCGATCTGCTCGGGGTCGGTCTGCATGACATGGGCGACGACGCGGCAGAAAATTCCGCGGAGCTTTTCGCAGGCACCGAGGATCGCGCCGGTCACCGCGACGCCGAGGCGACTGCCGCCCTGGCCGAAGTGGGGCAGGGCGACGTCGGTGGAGGCGGTGGTGACTTTGACCGTGTTCATCTCCACGCCGAGGTAGTCGGCGACGACCTGGGCGGCGACGGTGAATTGTCCCTGACCCTGGAGATTGAAGCCGACGGCGACGGTGACGCCGCCGAAGACATCGATGCCGACCTTGACGCCCTCCGGGACGCCGACCCCCGGTACGCCCACTGTTGCGTAGGCGTTCCAGTCGAACACGCCCGGTTCGACGGTGCTCACCACCCCGATGCCGACCAGACGGCCCTCGGTGCGGGCCTTCGCCTGGGATTGGCGCAGCGATTTGTAGTCCGCGAGTTCGAGGACGCGGTCGAGCACCCCCGCGTAGTTGCCGCTGTCGTATTCGTTGCCGCTCGGGACCGTATAGGGAAACTGCTCGGGCCCGATGTAGTTGCGGCGGCGCAGTTCCGCCGGGTCGAGCGCGAGTTCGCGCGCGGCGACGTCCATCAGCGATTCGAGGACCAGGTTGTGCGGCGGAGGACCGTAGCCGCGGTAGGGGTAGGTGGGCGCGCGATTGGTTGCGACGAGGGTGAGGTCGTAGAAGGCTGCCTCGATGCGGTAGTTGCCCGTGAAGGCGGCGAGCGGCTTGGCGGCCGAGATGGTGCCGTAGCCTTCGGCGCCCGCGCCCTGATCGTCGACGAGGCGCACCTTGAAGCCGGTCACGGTGCCGTCGGCCTTCAGCGCGATCGCGGCGTCGTAGTAACGGTCCCAGGACTGCCCCCCACCGGCGAGCAGGTATTCCATGCGGTCTTCGATGTACTTGACCGGGCGCCCGTCGGTCTTGCGCGACAGCAATGCCGCGATGTCGGTGCCGCGCGGCCCGCCCTTGCCGCCGAAGCCCCCGCCTTGGGCATGGCTGATGATCTTGACCTTGTTCGCCGGCAGGCGCAGCGAGGCGGCGCGGCCGATGCCCATGAAGCGCGGGGTCTGATAGGCGCCGCGACAGGTGAGGCTGTTGTCCGCGAGGTCCCACTGGCAGATGCAGCCGAAGGTCTCGGTGGGGTTGGCGCCGACGCGGTTCCAGCGGAATTGCCGGCTGACGATGCGGTCGGCTTCGGCAAAAACGCGATCAACCTCGCCCCAAGTGTAGGTGCGGCTCTGGATGACGTTGGTGGCGCGATTCTCGAACACGAGGGGCGCGCCGGGCGCCATCGCCTCGTCGGGATTGCAGACGGGGTCGAGCAAATCGTACTCGACCTGGACCAGTTCGAGCGCATCTTCCGCGATGTAGCGGCTGGTGGCGGCGACGGCGACGACCGGTTCGCCGACGAATCGGACCTTGCCAACAGCGAGGCAATAGTTGCCCCATCCTTCCGGAGCCGTGAAACAGGGGTCGCACCAGCGCTCGACGTCCTCGCCGGTCAGCACCGCCTCGACGCCGGGGAGTGCGAGCGCAGCGCTGACGTCGATGCCGGTAATGCGGGCGTGCGGATGCGGGCTGCGCAGGATCGCGCAGTGCAGCATCCCGGGCAGGGACAGGTTGTCGATGAACTCGACGGTGCCGGAGACGAGTGCGGGGTCTTCGATGCGGTTGACGGCCTTGCCGATGAAACGCGTGGCGCTGGTCGGCAGCTGATCGGTGCGGGTGGGGATGTCGATCGCCATGAGGGGAGGTTCGTGAGCCGCTTCAGGCGGCAGTGGCGGTGTTGATCCGGCTGGCGGCAAGACGCACCGAGTCCAGGATGCTCTGGTAGCCGGTGCAGCGGCACAGGTTGCCGCCCAAGGCTTCCTTGATCTCCTCGTCGGTCGGGTCGGGGTTCTCGCCGAGTAGTTCGAGGGTGGTCATGATGAAGCCAGGGGTGCAGAAGCCGCACTGCAGACCGTGGGCATCGACGAAGGCTTGCTGGATCGGATGCAGTTGCCCGGTTTCGCGGTTGCGCAGCCCTTCGACGGTGGTGATGTTGGCGCCATCGGCCTGCACGGCAAGAGTCAGACAGGCGCGCGCGGAACTGCCGTCGATGAGGATCGTGCAGGCCCCACAGATACCGTGCTCACAGCCGACGTGGGTGCCGCCCAGATGCAACTCGTGGCGGATGAAGTCGGCGAGGGTGAGACGGGCTTCGACCTCGCGCTCGTAGTGCCTGCCATTGACGGTGAGGCGGATGGTTTTGCGGTTGCTCATGCGAACCTCGTGCGGGGGTTGAGGGTGCGTCAGCCCGCGCGCGCGGCCGCATCGGCAAGCGAGCGTTCGAGCAGGGTGCGGACAAGGTGGCGTCGGTAGTCCGCGGTCGCGTGGATGCAACTCATCGGCTCGGCAAGCGAAGCGGCAGCGATGGCTCCCGCGCGGGCGAATCTGTCGGCGCTCGGGGCGGCCCCGTTCAGGGCGTCCTCGGCCGCCGTCAGGCGTATGGCGGTGGCGCCGACGCCGAACGCGGCGATGCGCACGTCGGTACACCGGCCCGCGTCGAGGCGCAGCGTCAGCGCGACGCCCGCCAGTGCGAGGTCGCCGCTGCGACGGGAGACTTCGCGGATTGCCCAGCCGGCGCGGGCAGGCAGGACGGGCATCCGCAGCTCGGTGAGGATCTCGCCCGGTTCGAGTGCGGTAGTCATGTAGGTGACGAAAAACTCCGCGGCGGGGATCACGCGTTCTCCGTCCGGGCCGGTAGCCACCATCTCCATGTCGAGCACCAGTGCGACGGCGGGGTACTCGGAGGCCGGATCGGCGTGGGCGAACGAACCTCCCACCGAGCCGCGATTGCGGATCTGCTGATGGCCGACGAGACGCGTGGCGGCATGGAAGAGAGGTTGCTTGTCGCGTACGAGCTCGGACAATTCGGCCGCGCGTTTGCTCGCCATGGCGCCGATCGCGATGTGGCCGTCGTGCAGGCGGATGCCGGCGAGACCGGGCACGCGACCGAGGTCGACGAGGGCGTCGGGACGGGCCACGCGCATCGCCAGCATAGGCATCAGACTCTGGCCGCCGGCCAGGATCTTGGCGTCGCAGCCTTCGTCTTCAAGGCGCGCGAGGAGTCCCACCGCTTCTGCGAGCGTGGTGGGAGCGTGGTATTCGAACGCGGCCGGTTTCATGGCGCGGACCTCGGTGGGGGCTGGGGAGTCGGTGGAGACGAATCTAAGCGCGCGGGACAATGCCCGCATCACCAAGACGGGTTATTGCGCAGCGGACGCGGCGGTGGGCGTGCCGGCGGCCGCGGAGCTGACCGGTGTCTCCTGTCCGCCGCGGCACAGGCCGTCGCCGTGGCAGTGGCGCTCGACCTTGCGGCCGTGCTCGGCGAGGTAGTCGACGGTGATGTTGGGCAGCGTGTCGAGCTTCTCGACGATCTCGTAGTGGCGCTTGTATTGGGTGCTGCGCAGCAGCCACTTGCCGTCAACCTTCACGTAACGGTCGTGGTAGAAGGCGGTGCCGGTGGTGTAGAGGCGCTCGCGCAGGTTGTAGAAGTTGTCGTGCAGGTACCAGGTGCCTTCGGCTTCGGTCGGGCTGAGCAGGCGGATTTCGGGGTGGTGGCCGTTGTGCTGCGCGATGACTTCGCTGTTGAAGTTGTTGCCGATCGCCTCGAGGTACTGCTCGCGGCCGGCGAGCTTCCATTCGTAGCCGCCGCCGATGAAATGCACGGTGACATCGGGGTGCATGATGCTGCGCAGCAGATCGAGGTCGGCGCTGTCGATGCCGCGGAAATAGGCGTGCTTGAGCAGGCGGATTTCCTCGATGTCCTTCAGCGCTCGCACTTCTGCCTGAAGGGCCTTGAGCTGCTCGGCGGTGCTGTCGACGCGGGACGGGGCCGCGGCGAAGGCGGCGGACGACACGATCAGCGCGGCGACCGCCGCAAAGGTGAATCGGCTCATCTCAACTCCATGTCATGGGGCGCACCGACACACCACTGCGTGCCGGTGCGCAGGCGCTTCCTTGCCGGGGTTGGCGATGAGAGGGGCGCGGCGCGGTCTTTGCCGCGCTCGGCCGAGTGCGTCAGATTCCGTGGTACACGGGCTTGCGCTTCTCCAGGAAGGACTGGGTGCCTTCCTTTGCGTCGAGCGACGAGGCGACGATGACGCCAGCGATACCTTCGTAGTCGAGCATCTGTTCGAGCGTGGCGGTCTGGCCCATGTAGATCATGCGGCGGGCCATGTCGACGGCGACACTCGCGCGCTGGGCCAGGGTCTTGGCATATTCGAAGGCGGCCGCGAAGCTTTCGCCTTCCGGCACCAGTTCGTCGACCAGACCCATGGCCTTGCAATCGTCGGCGCGGAAGACGCGTCCGGTCTCGACCATCATCAACGCGGTGGGCAGGCCGACGACGCGCGGCAGGAACCACGACAGGCCGCAGTCCGGTGCGACACCCACGTTGGTGAAGATCGCCGACATCTTGAGTGTCGTGTCCGCGAAGCGCCGGTCGCACACCATGGCGTAGGCGAGCCCGGCGCCGACTGCGTGCCCATGCAGGGCGGCGACGATGGGTTTGTCGACGGCGATCATCTGCCGGGTCGCGTCCATGAAGGGTCCGCCGGGCGTCTTGCGCTGCGAGCGCGGAATCGGGCGCGACACGTCGGAGGTGCCCGGCATCGGCCGGTCGCTGTCGCCGGAGATCCAGTCGATATCACCCCCGGCGCAGAAGGCGCGGCCGGCGCCGGTCAGCACGATGGCGCGGACTTCATCGACGTTGCGCCAGCGGTAGAAGACGGTGGCCAGTTCCTCGGCCAGTTCCCAGCTCAGCGCGTTGAGCTTCTCGGGGCGGTTGAGAGTGATGATCCCGACATTTTCTTCAATACGGGTCGTCAGGAAGCGGTAGGTGTCCTGCATGGGCAGTCTCCGTGTGGAGGGGGCGGATCAACGGAATTGCGGGATGATTTCCTGGTCGTACCACTCGATCCAGTCAAGGCACTGCTCGAAGGTTTCGAGCTTCGGCGGCATGACCTGGACGGAGGTGGCACCGGCCTTCTGCAGCGCCTCGAGGTCGCGCAGCACGCTGTCGCGGTCGCTGGAAACCTCCGTCTCGCCTTTCTCTGCGTGCGAGAAGTCCTCGACCTTGTAAGCAGTGGTGGTGACGAGGATCTCGAAGCGGTCGGCCTTCTCTTCGTAGGCCGGCAAGCTCTTCATGTAGGCGATGCAGCCCGGGAGGTCTTCGGCCGTGACGAGCCAGGGAATCCAGCCGTCGCCGTGCACGGCGGCGCGGCGCATCGCGGCCGGCGAATTGCCGCCGACGAAAATCGGCGGGTGCGGTTTCTGCACGGGCTTGGGTTCGACGAGGATGTTGTCGAACTTGACGAAATCGCCGTGGAATTTCGGGTGCTCCGAGGTCCACGCTTCCTTGAGGGCCTTGAGGTATTCGTCGGTCATCGGCCCGCGCTGCTCGAAGGGGATGCCCAGCGTCTCGAACTCGCGTTCCAGATGGCCGACCGCGGTGCCGAGCGTGAAGCGCCCTCCCGCAAGGAATTCCATCGTGCCGATCTGCTTGGCGAGCACCAACGGATGGCGGTAGGGCAGCGCCAGGATGTAGGTCAGCATGTGGATGCGCTCGGTCGCGCCCATCAGCACGGCGGAGGCGGCGATGCCCTCGGCGAAGCGCGAACCCATCACCTCCTTCATGTCGGTGGGCATCACGATGTGCTCGGGAATCGTCAGCCAGTCCCAGCTCAGGGAGTCGGCCTTCCGCGCGTAGCGCAGGATTTCGGGCCCGCCGGCACGCGGCTCCCACGGGGCCATGGCGGCGGGGTAGTTGTTCAGCGCAGGCGTTGCGAGGGCGAACTTCATGACATGTCTCCGATGTATGGGCCGGGCGGCGGGTGCCTGCGGGCCGGTGTTTGTCAGTAGATGATCCGGTCGCGCTTCAGGCGCTCGTATTCCGCTTCCGGAATGCCAAGGAGCGTCCTGAACACCCGCTCGTTGTCCTGTCCGACGACGGGGCCGGGGCGGATGTCGGGACGGGTGCGGCTGGTCTTCACGTAGGCGCCGTAGATCGTTTCGCGGAAGCCCAGCGGGTGGGTGACCTCGACGAAGGTGTCGCGGGCGCAGTAGTGAGGGTCATGCAGCAGGTCGCCGACGTTCAGTACGGGCGCAGCGGCGACGCCGTGCTCCTGCAGGCGCGCAGCGAGCTCGCGGTCGTCGAACTCGTGCGTCCACTGCGCGATGTGTTCATGCAGCTGGTCGATCGCGGCCACCCGCGCCGGGAGCGTCGCGAAGGCGGGCGTCGCGGCCCAGTCCGGGTTGTCCATCGCGGCGACAAGGCCTTGCCACTCCTCGTCCCGACAGACGGCGATACTGATCCAGCGGTCGTCGCCGCGGCAGGGGAAGACGCCATGCGGCGCCGCGGCGGCGGTAGGGTGTTCGTTGCTCTTCGGCCCGCCGCTGCGCCCGTTCAGCGCGTAGTCCATCCACGCCGGCGCCACCATCTGCATCACCGCCTCCTGCTGCGAGAAGTCGACGTGCTGGCCGATGCCGGTGTTGCGGCGGTGGTTGAGCGCGGCGAGCACGGCGAAGGCGCCGAAGATGCCGGCGTAGGGGTCGGAGAAGGCGTTCTCCACCGGAACCGGTTCGCCGCCCTTGTAGCCGACGAGGCTGTCGAGGCCCGTCAGCGAGGTGAGGCTCAGGCCGTAGGTGCGGACATGCTCGAGCGGACCGTAGAGCCCCGCCGCGGGCATCGAGAACAGGATGATGTCCTCCTTCACCTCGCGCAGGCGTTCGTAACCGAGCCCGAGGCGCTCCATGACGCCAGGGCCGAAATTCTCGACCACCACATCGGCGGTCGCGATCAGCCGCAGCGCCAGTTCCAGCGCTTCGGGCTCCTTGAGGTTGAGCGACACCGAGCCATTGCCGGCCCAGCAGGCGTGATTCGACAGGCTGCGGTCGGGGCCGGGGATGCCGTCGGCGAAGGGCGGCAGGTTACGGGTCATGTCGACGCGCGCTGCGGATTCGATCTTCAGCACTTCGGCGCCGAGAAAACCGAGCGTCTGCCCCACCACCGGCCCCGCCCACACCCAGCCGAAATTGACGACCCGGACACCCTTCAACGGCAGTTGGTTGGCCATGCGCAATTCCCCCTTCAGATCACGTTGCATTGCGCGAGCCGGCGCACGTCCGCCGCGCTCAGGTCCAGCAGTTCGCGGTACACCTCGGCGTTGTGCTGGCCGAGCAGGGGGGCGGGACGTTCGGGTCCCCCGGGGCAGGCCGGCAGCTTGAAGGGGGCACCCAGGTTCTTCAGCCGGCCGAGTTGCGGATGTTCCATGTCGACGAAGTATTCGCGCGCTTGCAGGTGCGGCTGCGCGGCCGCCTCGGCGATGGTGAACACGGCTGTCACCGGGCAGCCCGCGGCCTGGCACTTCTCCATGATTTCCATCTTGCCGTGCTGCATCGTCCACTCGCGGATGAACCCGTAGATGACGTCGGCGTTCTGCGCGCGCGAGTACATGTCCTGGAACATCTCCAGGCTGGCCCAGTCCGGGTCGTCCATGACTTTGCGCAAGCCGTTCCACTGGCCGGGTTCGAGCGCCAGCATCCAGACGTGGCCGTCGCGACAGGGCAGGATCGTGGCCGGTGCGCCGAGCGGCATGCCGACACCGGTGCGCTTGTCGAAGCGGCCTTCCTGCGCGTAGCAGCCGATGTTCTGTCCGCCGACGAAGGCCGCGGCGATCGCCTCGGCGCAGGACACGTCGACCTGCTGGCCGCCGCCGGCGAGCTCGCGCCCATATACGGCTGCCAGTCCCCACGCGGCGGCCGTGACCGCACCGAAGTAGTCCGCGGCGAAGGTGCCGTGTTCGAGCGGCGTTTCGCCCGGACGGCCGCAATAGCGCGAACTCGCGCCCGACAGGTGGAAGGCGTTCAGGTCGTAGCCGTTCCAGCCGCTGTAAGGGCCGGTCTGCCCGAAGGGGGTGATGGAGATCACCACCAGGTCAGGGTTGATCTCTGCAAGCGTCGCGTAATCGAGCCCCCACGCGCGCATGCGCTGCGGCAGGTTGTTCTCGATCAGCACGTCGCTGCGCTCAAGGAGGCGGAGGAACAGGCGACGGCCTTCGGGGTGTGCGACGTCGCAGGTGATGCCGCGCTTGTTGGTGTTGTGGAAGAAGTACAGCCCGCTCTTCTCCGGGTGCGGCACGTCGCGCGGGAACGGCCCGGCAGCACGCGCGGCATCCCCCTCGGGCAGCTCGACCTTGATGACGTCGGCCCCGTAATCGCTGAAGAGCTTCGCACAGTAGGGCGCAGAGACCATCTGACCGAAGTCGATGACGCGGATTCCTGCCAGTGCGCCGCGCGGAGCGGCCGAAATAGTGGGGGTCATTGCGGCTCCACGAGGTTCAGGGCAGGAACTTCAGCAGGCGTTCCGGCGTGTGCGTGAAGTCGCGCACCGTGCCCGGACTGCGGAGCGCCCGTTCGACGGCACCCGTGTTGTACGAGTAGCAGGCGCCTTGCGGCATGCCGTCGGAGATGCCCGGATGCTGGGCAATCGGCTCGAAACTGTGGCGCCGCGCCTGAGCGACGAAATAGGCGCGCTGCAGTGCAATGGCCGCCTCGCGCGGCATGCCTTCGAAGGCCTGCGACGCCCATGCGTGGAAGCCGCGCATCACCGGTTTGCCTGCAAATTCGGCCGGCGCCGTGAGGGTGTGCGAGAGCGGAGTGGCGATGTCCCATTCATGAACCGGGACGCCGTCGCAGGCGATGCGCGCCCGGGTGATGCCGTCGTGCTCGTCGTCCACCGCCATGTCGTACAGCCGCGTCGTGCGTTCCTCGCCGCGGTGTGCCGCGGCATGCGCGACGGCGAGGATCGTCATGTCGTGCATGTGCGTGCAGTTGTCGCCCGGGACGAGGCGGCTGCGCAACGTCGCTTCGTCCTCGTCCAGGCGATGGCCGATGGCGCGCTGCAAGGGGCGGACCGCCTCGGCGCAGGTGTTGAACGGGATGCGCATCGGCTGCACCTCGACGGTCGTGACGCGCTCGCCGTCGTGCCACAGGCGCAGACGGAAGCCGTGGTTGCAGTCCTCCAGCTCGACGGCGACCTCGCGCGGTGCAGCGCTTACGCGGAGGCGACGGCGGAAGGTGCCGGTTCCGTAATGCGGATTCGGGCGTGCCATGAGGATTCCTCGGTCGGGCGGGCGGTCGTAAGCGGATCAGGCGGTGAAGGGATCGGGGATGGTCCGTCCGGCGTCGCCGTCGAGGATGTCCGCCGCGATCAGTTCCTCGAGGTAGGACGAGTCCCACCAGTTCATCTGCAGCTGCTTGGCGCGCCGGTAGAAGAGCTGGATGTCGTAGTCGAGCGTGAAGCCCATGCCGCCGTGCACCTGCTGCGCCATGTGCGTGACCTCGCGGAACGCGCGGCAGGCGAAGAGCTTGGCCATCGCCGCGAGGCGCTTCACGTCCTTGCCCGCGGCGTGCGCCCAGGCGGCTTCCAGCACCAGCATCTTCGCGCCGTCGACCACTGCGCTCGCGTCGGCCATGTAGTGCGCGAGCGACTGGAAGGCGCCGATCGGCTTGCCGAACTGCTCGCGTTCCTTGGAATACTGGACGGTGATTTCGAGCGCGCGCTCGGCGCCGCCTGCAGCCCACGCCGCGAGCAGGATGATTCCCTCGTACATCGCGGCTTCCCACGCCTGCCAGCCGCGCCCTTCGGCGCCGACGTGCCTGTCCGCGCTCACGCGGACATTGTCGAAATCAACGCGGTACTGGGTGTCGGAGGCCATCGAATGCTGCTGCGTCAGCGTGACGCCGGGCGCCTTCGTATCGACGAGGAAGAGGTCGATCGCGTCGGCGGCTTCGCCCGTGCGCGCCAGCACGAGGAGCTGTTGCGCAGCGGCGGCGTGAAAGACGTGCCGCTTGGTGCCGGAGAGGACATAGTCGTCGCCGCGCCGCGTGGCGCGCAGCTGCACCCCGGCAGGGCCGAAGCCGCCGTCCGGTTCCAGCCACGCCGGCACCACGACCGTGTCGCCGGCCGCGATCGCGCCGAGCAGCGTGCGCCGGTCGGCGGCCTCGCCCGCGTGACGCAGCGCCCCGGCCACCATCACAGTGCTGGGGAAGTAGGGTCCGGGCGCGAGGTGGCGCCCGAGCTGCTCGTAGATCACCGCGCAGTCGAGCATGTTCAGGCCCATTCCGCCGTCCTCCTCCCGGATCGCCATGCCGAGCAGACCCGTCTCGCGCATCTGCTGCCACAGGTCGGCGGGGACGCCGAGCGGGTCGTTTTCCATCTTGCGCACCACATCCGTGCCGCTGAAGTCGGCGCACAGGTTGCGGGTCATGTCGCGGAGCATGTTCTGCTCGTCGGTGAATTTCAGGTCCATTGGCAGCCTCTCGAAAGGGTGGCGGGCATTGCGCGCAGGTGCCTCAAGGCAGCCAGCGCTCGCCCTTGCGGGTCCAGGGGTTGTCGGCGGGGTCGGCGGGGATGGCAACGCGCGCGCGGCCGGTGGTGCGCACTTCGCCGTCGACCGAAATCGTCAGCTCAAGGTCGGCCCAGTCGCAGCCCGCGGAATCGCGGGCCAGCTTGCGCACGACCCCGGAAAAGCACATCTCGTCGCCGGGGAAGACGGATTTCTTCATCTCGAAGCGCAGGCGCCCGAGGCGGCCTTTGGGGCCGGTCCAGTCGGTGATGTAGCGTTCGAACCAGGCGGCGTTGTTGGGTGTGTTGATGAAGATGTTCTTCACGCCGTTGCGCTCGACCGCGAAGTCCTTGTCATGGTGCATCGGCCGCCAGTCGCGGCTCGCCAGCGCGCCGAGCACGATCGTCGTGGCGCTCACGGGATGGCGCAGTGCGGGCAGTTCCTGGCCTTCGGCGATGTCCGCAGCAGTGATGCCGCTCACGTCGGTCGCGCTCATTGCTCCGGCCTCCGGTAGCCCAGCATGGTGTAGATCTCGGTGCCGACCCATTCACCGTGCTGGTTGGTGGTTTCGACGTCGATTGTCCAGAATCGGCCGGTGCCCAGCTTCGTCTGTTTGAGTGGTCCGATGCTGCGCACGATCTGGCGCGTCGTCAGCCGATCGCCCGGGCGGACAGGCTCGCCGAACACCGCTTCGTTGCTGGCGACGACCGCTTCGGGCAGGTCGAGGATCTGCTTGAGGTCGAAATGGGTCTGCAGCGCCTTGCGCTCGCCCGTGGCTCCCGGCGCCCAGTAATGCGGGCGGAACCACACGGACATCATCGTCGGCGGCGCGATCGCGCCCCCGGTGATCGCCTCGGCGACGGCCGGATCCCAGAAGATCGGATTGCCGTTCTGCACCGCCGCGCAGGTGTTGTAGACGTAGCCCAGTTCGATCGGGAACTCTCCGGGCTCTTCGTAGAGCGGCGTGTCGATCATCCGCTGTGCTTCGATGGGCAGGTCGGTGGCATTGCTACCGGTTTGTGAGTCGCGCGCGCTCATTCAATGCACCCCGCTGCGCGCAGCTCGGCGATCTGGCTGGCGGGGAAGCCCGCTTCGGCGAGAATCGCGTCGGTGTCGGTATGGCCGGCGGGTGCGACGTGATGAACCGGCTGCTTGCGGTCGCCGCCCGCGAACACCGGCGCGAGCTGTTCGAAGGCGCCGCGGCGCGGATGCTCCGCCGTCATGAAGGCCTGGCGCTCGCGGAACTGCTGATGCGCGGCCACCTCCGGGATCGCCAGCACCGGCGCGACGCAAGTGTCTGCCCCGGCCAGCAGCGCGACCCATTCGTCCCGGCTGCGCGTCAGGAAGCGCGCCGCGAAGGCCGCGCGCATCGCGTCCTGCTGCGCGTCGTCGTACTGGTGGTCGGCGAAGGCTTCGAGCTCCAGCAGCCGGCACAGGTTGCGGAAGAAATGCCCTTCGATCGCGCCGACGGCGATGTGCCGCCCGTCGCCCGCGGTATACACGCCGTACCAGGCATATTTTCCGGTCAGTACGCCCGATCCGGGGCTGGTGTCTTCACCCGTGGCGAGATACTGGTCGAGGTACAGCGACATCAGGTTCAGCACGCCGTCGGTGATCGCCACGTCGAGACAGGCGCCTTCGCCGGTACGCTCCCGGCGCAGCAGCGCCGCAAGGATGGACTGGGCGGCGTGCATGCCGCCGCCCGCGCCGTCGGCGAGCGTTGCGCCGGGCAGGGCAGGGCGGCCTTCCGCGTCGCGGCCGCTGCAGGCGAGGAAGCCGGACATCGCGAGATAGTTGATGTCGTGGCCGACCCATTGCGCACAGGGGCCGTCCTGGCCGTAGCCGCTGGTCGAACAGTAGATGATCTTCGGATTGCGCGCGGCGATCTCGGCATAACCCACGCCGAGCCTGGCCGCGACGCCGGGGCGGTAGCTTTCGATCACGACGTCCGCCCGCTCGGCCAGACGCAGCAAGGTGTCCCGTCCGGCATCGGACTTGAGGTCGAGGCGGATCTTTTGCGTGCCGCGCCCCGCGCCGTACGCATGGAAGACGGGCTCGACCTGCTTCGCGCCCTTGGCCGCAACCGGCGCGACCTTGATGATGCGCGTGCCGAAGTCCGCCAGGATGCGCGACGCACGCGCTGCCGGGCCGACGCTCGCCAGATCGAGAACGGTGTAGCCGTCGAGGAAATTCATCGCCGGGGCCCCGTCAGAAGTTCTTGGGCAGGTCGAGCTTGCGCTTGGCGATGATGTTGCGCTGCACTTGCGAGGAGCCGCCGCCGATGGTATCGATCACCGTGTACGTGTAGCAGCTCTCGCCGCGGCCCCTGAGTGGCGCGTCCTCGGTGTGCAGCGCGAGCTGGCCGCCAGGCCCGACGATATCCATCGTCGCATCGGCGAGGCGCCGCGACAGTTCGGTCGCGTACAGCTTGTATTCCGAGGCCTCGACAGTCGGCGTCTTGTTGCTGTTGATCGCGGCATCGACGAACTTCACGCCGAGCACGCGTGCAACCTCGCACTCGGTGGCCAATTCGGCGATCTTGTGGCGCACCACCGCGTCGTCTTTCAGCGGCCTGCCGTCCCGCTTCGCCGTCTTCACGTAGTCGGCCAAAACCTGCATCCGCCCGCGGATCGGCGCGAAGGTGAACATGCTGAATCGTTCGATGTCGAGCGCCTCGGCGATGTACTGGAAGCCCTTGTTGAGCTCGCCGACGCGATAGTCGTCATGCACGAACACGTTGTCGAAGAACACCGCGTTGGTGCGCTCGTTGCCCATCGTGTACATCGGGTGGATGGTCAGGCCCGGGTCGTCCATGCGCACGAGGAAGAGGCTGATCCCGTGGTGCTTGGGCGCGTCCGGATCGGTCCGCGCGCCGACCCAGTACCAGTCGGCGAAGTGCGCGGAGGTGGTGAACACCTTCTGCCCGTTGAGCAGCCAGCCGTCGCCTTTGCGCTCGGCCTTCAGGCGCATCGCCGCGGCGTCCGAGCCGGCCGACGGTTCCGAATAGCCGACGGCGAATTCGATCTTCGCGTCGAGGATCTGCGGCAGGAATTCGCGCTTGAGCTTTTCCGAGCCGACATTAATGAGCGTCTTGCCGATGATGCCCACGCCCTTGCCGATCTGCGGCGCGCCCACCGAAGAAAGTTTTTCGTTGAGCAGGTACTCGTAGAAACCGGCGCCTTCCTGGCCGCCATATTCCTTCGGCCAGGTGATGCCGAGCCAGCCCTTTTCGGCGACCTTCTTCATGAAGGCGCGGCGCTCCGGCGTATCGCACACCTGCGCCATGTTTTCGCGGGTGACGTCCATGACTTTCGGGTCATGGTTTTCCTTCAGGAATTGATCGACTTCACGCAGGAATTCGCATTCATTTTCGGAAAACTCAAAATCCATGTCTGTCCCCGCATCAGGAATTAATCAAGACGGTTGGCAAATCGGCAATTGCCGCCATGCCGCGAATCGTTGAGCCGATTCTAGATTCCGATCTTCCGCGGTGTTGTCCGGCGGCAGTTCCGAAGTGGCCGCAGGAATGTCAGATAAGGCCATGTCCGCGCCAGCAGTAACGCAGAAGCCCATTCTTGTGTCGGCCAATGCCTTGCTGGACAAGGGTTTTTGGCTGGCCGGAAATGAATTGGCAAAGTCCCCTTCTGATTCGAGGCGGCGCAGTGCGAAAAAGTATGGGCAATTAGACTGGATTCAGGTATCGGGATCCGGGGCTGTGCCGAGAAAACGCCATAAGCGTCCGCACGTAAATACGTCGGCTCTGCCGGATGCCCGCTAGTTCAATTCGTCGCACTGAACAAGGAGTACTCGCTATGGCCGTTGTGCTGTGTTCCTGGGGTGATGCCATCGACGGTGGTACCGAAGAGGCGCTGACCCTCGCACGCAAGCTGGCTGGCTCGACCGGGGTGGAATTTCGCTGGCTGGTGCTCGGCGATGCCGCGCGCGCGGCGGCCGAAGTGGCCGCCCGTTACGGCGTGAACCGCATCGACCGCATCGAGGGAGCCGCCGCTTCGGCTTCCGGGCCGGATGCGCTGGTCGCAACCCTCGCCGCCTACTGCGGCAGCACCACGCCGCGCGCCGTGCTGTTCAACCAGGGTGCCGAATCGCGCGTCATTGCGGCGCGCCTCGCAGGCCGTCTCGGCGTGCCCGTGGTCGCCAACGTGTTCGACGCGGAGCCGGCCGGCAGCAGCCTGCACGTGACGGCAACGGCTTTCGGTGGCGATACGCATGCCGTCTATGAGGTGACGGCGGCGGTCGCGGTGCTGTCGGTGACGACCACCTCTATCGTCGCGGCGCCCGCCGCCGCGCCCACGACCGTCGTCCAGCACGCGGTCGCGCTCGACGCGGGCGCTATCGCCGAGCGCTTCGAGGTGATCTCCGCGCCGCAGGTCGCCGAAGCGCGCCTCGAAGATGCCCCGATCATTGTGTCGGGTGGTCGGGGTCTGGGCAGCAAGGAGAACTTCGAGATGGTCAAGGACATGGCCGCGGCGCTCGGAGGCATGTGGGGAGGTTCGCGGGCGATTGTCGACGACGGTTGGATCGACTCATCGCACCAGGTCGGCCTCACCGGCAAGATCACCCGCCCGTCGCTGTACGTCGCGGTAGGCATCTCCGGCGCCAGTCAGCATATGGCCGGCTGCTCCGCTGCGAAGACCATCGTCGCAATCAACAAGGATGCAGACGCGTCGATCTTCCGCTACGCGCATTACGGCGTGGTGGGCGACTGCCTGGAGATCCTCCCCGAACTCATCAAGGCCGCGAAGGCATGACGGAGTGGTATGCAATGGATGACTCTACCAATAAGGCGTCGCTGCGCGAGCCCTGTGTCCCGGGGCTCTTTTCGGAAGAGGGCGAGCCCAGCCTGCACGGCGCCCGCTGCACCTGCTGCGACACCCCGTACTTCCCGCGGGTGGCCGCGTGCCGCAATCCCGGCTGCGACGAGTCGAGGATCGTGCCCTGCACCTTTGGCGGTGAGGGACGGTTGTGGAGCTATTCGGTCGCCGATTTTCCGCCGCCGCCGCCGCACCGCTACGACAAGCCCTTCATGCCGTACGCGATTGGAGTGGTCGACCTGGACAGTGGGTTGCGGGTGGTCGGGCAGATGGTGGACGCGGTCGAGTTCATGCAAGTCGGCTCGCGTGTCCGGCTCGTGATCGAGCCCATCCACCACGAAGACGGCCGGACCTTCACGTCGTGGAAATTCAAATTGCTTGACCGGTGAGCGCTGCGCGGTCACTCCCTCCCCTCGAACAGGAGCGTAGGGGGTGAGCACCGGTTTAATAGGCGGGGAAAACATGCAGGAAGTAGTCGTTCTGGGAGTAGGGATGCATCGCTTCGGCAAGACCGGCGATGCCATCGTGGGAGAGAAGTCCGTCACCGAGCTGTGCCGCCACGCAGTCGATATGGCCATGAAGGATGCGGGGATCTCGTGGAAGCAGGTGCAGGCCGTGTCGGCGGCAAGCTCGCGCTTTTCCGGGGGCAAGGGCTGGGGCCTCAATGGCAACGACATCGTCGAGGACCTCGGTTGCACCGGCATCCCGGTCTACAACCTCTCGGCTGGCTGCGCCGCCGGGGGCAACGCCTTCAACATCGGCTATTCGCTGGTTGCCGGCGGCATCCATGACATCGTGCTCGTGGTTGGCGGCGAGGTGATGCCGAAGGGCATGATCCAGACTTCCGGCGTAGAGGACGCGAACGACCCCGAATACCTGCGCCAGCGCTGTGTCGGCATGCCTGGGCCGGCCTTCTGGGCGACCCTCGCGCGTCGTCGCATGTTCGACTACGGCACTACCGAGACGCAGATGGCAAAGGTCACCGTGAAGGCACGCAAGTGCTCCGAGAGCAATCCGTTCGCGCGTTTCCAGAAGGCTGTGTCGCTCGACGAGGTGCTCGCATCGCCCTATGTCAGCAATCCCCTTCGGCTGTTCGAGATCTGCCCCGTGTCGAACGGTGCCGCCGCCGCGGTGATCTGCTCGAAAGCCATGGCGCGTCGCTTCACGTCGAAACCGGTCACGGTCGCCACCAGCACCGTCGCCACCATCGGCTTCGATGACGCCTTGCCGCGGAGCCTCGCCGGGCCGGTTCCCTCTGGCCCGAGCTTCCATACCGAGGCGAAGTCCGCCGTCATGAAGGCGTTCGAGCGCTCCGGCATCGGCCCGCGCGAGATCAGCTTCACCGAGCTGCAGGACAACACCTGCTACTACGAGCTCGCCTTTCCCGAGGAATGGGGGCTGTGCGAACCCGGCGAGGCCGAGCGTCTGCTCGAGGCGGGCGAGACCGCCCCCACTGGCAGGATGCCGATCAACCCCTCAGGCGGCTTCGTATCCTTCGGCGAGGCCACCACCGCGATGGGGGTCTTCCAGATCGCCGAGCTCACCTGGCAATTGCGCGGTCAGGCGGGGGGACGACAGGTGCCGGACGCGAAGGTCGGCCTCGCCCAGACCAACGGCCTCGGCGGAAATGCGACCGCCGCCATCCTGAAACGCTGACCCACATCCATCGGGGCCCCGACCATGTCCGCGATCTCCGCACTCGACTACACGATCCTCGCGATCCTGCTGGGAGGCGCCCTGGCGAGCGTGTTTCTCGGCCTGAAACGGCGCGCCTCGCTGATCGCGGCGGGCAAGGTCCTCGCGGGGCCCGTTGGAACGCGGCCATGGCGTGAGCGTCTGAACCTCGGGGCGTTCGCCTCCCGCGGCCTGCTGACGTCGCGCCTCAAGAAGCGTCCCGTCGCGGGGCTTGCGCACGGCGTGATGTTCGGCGGCGCGCTCGTCGCCATCCTCGGCCACGCCGCCTTCGTGCTCAGTTTTGTCGGTGTTCCGGTGTACGAAGGGCGGTTCGGCTTTCTCATAATGGAACTCGGGCGCGAGCTCGCCGGCCTGCTGATGTTCGCAGGCGTCGCCTTCTTCCTGGTGCGGCGCCTCGTGCGCCTCGAACGCCTCGACACGGGGGGCTTCCGCCGCGGCTTCGTCGCCATGGAAGTGTTGTTCCTCATCACTATCGCCGCGGGTTTCGCGGCCGAGGCGCTCCGCCTGGTGGCCCCCGCAGCGGCGAGCCGAGGCGAATTCTTCGGACTCGCGCTCGCGGGCGCGCTGCGCGACAGTGGTCTTGGTGCCGACCCCCTCGGCATGCACCTCGCCTGGTGGCTGCACGCCCTGTTGGGCGTCGCCTTCATCGGCCTGATCGCCCACACACCCCTGTCACACATGCTGCTCGCGCCCGCGAACGCCGCGCTCGCCCGCCGCCGCTCAGGGATCACGCTCGCCCCAATCGATTTCGACGCCGAGCCGCCGGAAGGGGAGGAGTTCTCCTTCGGTGCAGCGAAGCTCGCAGACCTCGATCGCAAGAAGCTGCTCGATTTCTCCGCGTGCCTGTGGTGCGGGCGCTGCCACGAGGTGTGCCCTGCGGCCCAGACAGGCAAGGCACTGTCGCCGAAGAAGGTCATGACCACCTGTGCCACTTACCTGGAGAACGGGCGCTTCGACGACGCCGCGCTGATCGACGAGATCGGCCTGCAGGCAGTGTTCGACTGCACCACCTGTGCAGCCTGCGTCGAGGAGTGTCCCGCGAGCAACAGTCCTGCCGAGACCATCCTCGAGTTCCGCCGCCATTTCGTCATGGACCGTTCGGAAATGCCCGATACGCTGGCGCTCGCCAACCGCAACCTCGAATCCCGCGGCCACCCCTTTGTCGGCACCGCGGCGAACCCCGACGACTGGCGCAAAGGGCTGGATGTGCCCCTCTTCGAGGCCGGCAAGACCGAATACCTGCTCTGGATCGGCTGCTCCGTCGCTTTCGAGCCCCGCGCCCAGGAAGTCGCACGTGCCATGGTGCGCATCCTCGAGACCGCCGAGGTGTCCTACGGAATCCTCGAAGAGTCGCGCTGCACGGGCGACCCCGCGAAGATGGCCGGCGACGAGATGCAGTTCGTCGAGATCGCGCAGGCCAACATCGAGGACTTCCGCGAGCGCAAGATCCAGAAAGTCATCACGATGTGCGCGCACTGCTTCAACAGCTTCGACCGCTACTACCCTGAACTCGGCGCCGACTGGCAGACCATCCCCCACTCAGTCCTAATCGACCAGCTGATCGGCGACGGCCGCCTGAACGTCGTCCGCAACGACGCGGAAAAGATCACGTTCCACGATCCCTGCTACCTCGCGCGCCACAACGACATCGTCGCCGAACCGCGCCGTGTGCTCGGTGCCGTCGCCCAAGTCATCGAGATGCCGCGTAATCGCAAGGAAAGCTTTTGTTGTGGCGCCGGTGGCGGTAACTACTGGGGCGGAAAAGGTGGCACTGCCCGCGTCAACGACGTGCGCATGCAGGAAGCCATAGACACCGGCGCCGGCAAGGTCGCGACCTCGTGTTCGTTCTGCTTGCTGATGCTGACGTCCAGCGCTTCGAAGCACGGGGAGGAGAGGCGGGTGTTCGATGTGGCGGAGTTGGTGGCGGCGGCACTACCGGCATCGGCAGAAACCGTCTGAAGGCGCTCGAGGCAGCGCGCCTTCCCTCGGTTGCCCGCATCCTGTCCACAGGCTCGCCCACAGAGATTGTGGAGGAAGTTGGTCGGTTCGTTGGCCCACCGACTTTCTCTTGTCCCGATGCACCGTCATCGGTCGGGTGTGCGTGTGGGTTGGGTATTTTCGCATCCTGAGCGCCGACACCTCGATCTTCTGACGCTGGAAGGTGACCCGGGACAGGGCGGCCGTGGGGATCATTGTATGAGGTGAGGTTCGGCGGCATTTGCCGGAGTCGCCCCGGGTCGGGGGCTAATCCGCCGGCTCGCAAAAGCCCGCGCCCTCGCCGAGCGTGTCGCACACTCGCCGGATGCCGGCGACGAGCCGGTCCACATCGTCATGCGTGTTGTACAGCGCGAAGGATGCGCGAGCGGTGCCGGTGAGGCCGAGGCGCTGCATCAGCGGCATCGCGCAGTGGTGGCCGGCGCGGATGGCGATGCCGCGGTCGTCGAGCATCGTGCCAATGTCGTGGGGATGGATGTCGTCGAGCGTGAAGGACAGGACGCCGGCCTTTTCCGTGGCGGTCCCGATGATGCGCAGGCCGGGGATGCGGTTCAGCTGTAGTGTGGCGTCGTGCAGCAGCGCGCGTTCGTGCGCGGCGATGCGTTCGATGCCGATGGCGCTCACGTAGTCGAGCGCGGCGCCCAGTGCGACGACGCCCGCGATGTGGGGCGTGCCGGCTTCGAGCCGGTAGGGAAGCTCGTTGTACTCGGTCGCGTCGAAGCTCACCGAACGGATCATGTCGCCGCCGCCCTGGCATGGCGTCATCGCCTGCAGGTGCTCCGTCTTGCCGTAGAGCACGCCGATGCCGGTCGGCCCGTACAGCTTGTGTGCGGAGAACGCATAGAAATCGCAGTCGAGCGCTCGCACATCGACCGGCAGATGCGAGATCGCCTGCGCGCCGTCGAGCAGCACCGGCACGCCGCGGGCGTGGGCGAGGTCGATGATGCGTCGAACCGGGGTAATCGTACCCAGCGCGTTCGACAGGTGCGTCACGGCCACGATACGGGTGCGCGCGTTCAGCAGCGCGGCATACGCATCCACATCGAATTCGCCGGCATCGTCGACGGGCACCACGCGCAGCACGGCGCCGGTGCGCCGGCATGCCATTTGCCACGGCACGATGTTGGAATGGTGCTCCATCGCGCTGACGACGATTTCGTCGCCGGCCCTCAGGCGCGGCTCTGCAAAGCCTTGCGCGACGAGGTTGATCGCCTCCGTCGTGCCGCGCACGAAGATGATTTCGGCATCGGCGTGTGCATTGATGAATGAACGGACCTTGTGACGCGCGGCCTCGTGGGCATCGGTCGCGCGCTGGCTCAGTGCGTGCACGCCGCGGTGCACGTTCGCATTGTTGTTGCGGTAGAAATCGGCCTCGGCATCGATGACAGCGTCCGGTTTCTGCGTGGTCGCCGCATTGTCGAGGTAGGTCAGGGGGTGCCCATTCACGCACGTGCGCAGGATGGGGAAATCGGCGCGCGCCTGGGCCAGATCGCGGCGGGCGGCGCCGGGAACGGTTTCGCGGGTGTCCGTCGCGACCTTCGTCATCGCCCGTCCTTCCTGTATGCGGTCCTTGTAGTCATCGGCTCGCCGGGGCGCCCCCGGCCCGCTCGGCCGTGCTACGGATGAACGCCAGAACTTCGCCGAGGAAGGAGTCGCCGTCCGGCATGGCCGGGAAGTCGAGTGTCTCCGCACAGCCCGAGGCGGGAAACGGAATGCCGGCCACATCGGTAGCGTCACTCTCGGAATCCATCAGCGCGACCATCGGATCGAATCGGGAAGCCATGGCGTTTCTCCTCGTGTGAATCGACGCAGCGTCGATGCGGTGGAACGTGAGCGGACTATAGCCATCCGTCGCCGTCGCCGTCCCCCCCACGCGGTAGGGGCTAGCTCGCGCCGTCTCGTACTAGCCACCGCAGCGAACTTTTCGAACTATGGGGATAGGCGCCGCAGCACCCGGATAGCCGTCCCCGCGCCGTCGCCGTATCAATACGGGAGTTCGCCCCCCTACCTGCGTCTCGCGAAGGAGTGACTCCATGAGCAGTCGAATATTGCCGGACTTTAACCTGTTGCTGCCGCAAAGCGTCGCCGAGGCGGTCGAGCTGTTGTCGACGCATCGCGACCGGATCACCGTGATGGCTGGTGGCACCGACGTCATGGTTGCGATGAAGTTCGCGCAATCGGCCGCGAAGTTGCCTGAGTTCGTGATGAGCCTGGAGAACGTCCCGGGTCTGGGCTACGTGCTGTTCGACCCGGAAAAGGGCCTGCGCATCGGCGCCAAGGCGACGGTCGCCGAACTGCTCGCGCCGCCGGAAGTGAAGCAGCATTACCGTGCCCTGTGGCATGCGGCGCAGACCTTCGCGACCGCGCAGGTGCGCAACACCGCCACGGTGCTGGGCAACCTGCTGCGCGCGTCTCCCGCAGGCGATTGCAGCTGCGCGGTGTACGCGCTCGGCGGGGTCGTCGTGCTGCACGGACCGCACGGTTCCCGTGACGTCGACATCGACGACTTCTGGTTGTCATACGGGGTCACCGCGCGCCAGCCCGACGAGCTCGCCGTCGAACTGACCTTGCCGCCGCCCGCTGCCGGATCCCGCTCCGCGTTCAAGCGCATGACCCGCATGAGCGAGGATCTCGCGAAGCTCAATGTCGCCGTCCGGCTCGAGATGTCGGGCAACACCTGTGTCGATGCACGCCTTGCGATGGGCTGTGTCGCGCCCACGCCGCTGCGGCTGACGAAGACCGAGACGCTGCTGAGGGGCCACGAACTCACGCCGGAGGTGCTGCAACGCGTTGCCGCGTCGGTGCCGTGGGAGATCAGCCCGATCGACGACAAGCGCTCGACTGCCGAATACCGGAAGCAGGTGTCGGGGGTGCTGCTCAAGCGCGCGATCCAGGAAGCCTGCGGGGTCGCCTGAGCCCGCGCGGAAGAAGACGAGGAGACCAGAATGAAGAACCGGGATATCACTCTTCACATCAATGGCGAGCAGTACAGCCTGAACGTCGCCGTGAATCGCACCTTGCTCGACGTGCTGCGCGACGAGCTGGGCATGACGGAGACGAAATACGGCTGCGGCACGGGCGAATGCGGGGCGTGTACCGTGCTCGTCGAGGGCAAGGCCATCAATTCCTGCCTGACGCTCGCCGCGACGATGGACGGCAAGCGCATCACCACCGCAGCCGGGCTGTCGGACTTCGGCCGGCTCGACCACATCCAGCAGGCCTTCGTCGACGAAGCCGCGATCCAGTGCGGCTATTGCACGCCTGGCATGGTGATGAAGACCGCCAGCCTGCTCGCGAAGAATCCCGACCCGAGCGAGGCCGAGATCCGCCACGCGCTGGAGGGCAACATCTGCCGCTGCACGGGTTACGAGAAGATCGTGAAGGCGGTGAAGAAGGCGGCGCAGACGATGCCGGGCCGCGCAACGGCGGTCGAACGGTGCAAGGAGGTCGTGCAATGAGCGAGGAAACCATCGTTGGCACCAACGCGCCGCGCGTGGACGTGCGCGACAAGGCGACCGGGCAGGCGCAATACGCAGCCGACATCCAGCTGCCGGGCATGCTGTACGGCAAGGTGGTGCGCTGCTGGGAACATGCCCACGCACGCGTGAAGCGGCTGGATCTCTCGGCCGCGGCGGCTTCGCCGGGCGTCGTGCGCGTGATCGGGCCGAAGGACGTCACGGCGAAGCGCTACAACTCGTCGGTGCTGGACCTGATGGTGTCCGAGTCGATGCACGACATGCTCGGCGACATCGACGACCAGCCCATCTTCACCGAGCACGTGAAATTCCAGGGCGATGCGATCTGCGGAATCATCGCGCGGTCCGAAGAGGCAGCCGAGCGCGCCGCCGCGAAGATCGTCGTCGAATACGAGCCGCTGCCGGTGTACCTGACCGCGGAGGCGTCGCGGGCGCCCGGGGCGGTGCAGTTCACACCGGAAAAACCGGGCAACCTGGCGTTCCAGCTGCCCGAGGCGATGTTCCCGAACCACGCGCTCGGCGGCGGCGATGTCGAGGGGGCGATGCGGGACGCGGACATCGTCGTCGAGGACGCGTTCTACGTCCCGAAACAGAAGCAATGCCAGATGGAGCCGCACGCGTACGTCGCGAAGGTCGACAGCGGCGGGCGGCTCACGTGCTGGACCTCGTCGCAGATGCCCAAGCTCGTGCAGCGCAAGCTCGCGAAGCTCTTCGACCTGCCGATGAATCTCATGAAGATCGTCCCGACCGTGATCGGCGGCGGCTTCGGCACGCGCCTGGGCATGATCTCGGAGCCGCAGGCCTGCGCGATGGCGCTGGCGGTGCCCGGCCATCCGGTGAAGCTGCAGACGCTGCGCGAGGAGGACTGGGTGATCTCGCCGAGCCGACACCCGGGCAAGTACTGGATGAGGATAGGCTTCAAGCGCGATGGATCGCCGGTCGCGTGCGATGCGCGCTTCGAGAACTACAAGGGCGGCTACTACCTCGACGCCTCCGGCACGGCCTTCACGGCCGGCGCCTGGCTCGGCGGCATGTACCGCTTCCCGGCGCTGCGCTACCGCGGCGAGTCCTACTTCACGAACCAGGGGCTGACCGGCGCGTACCGCGGCTACGGCAATCCGCAGACGAACTTCGTGCTCGAACAGCTCATCGACCGCGGCTGCGCCGAGCTCGGCGCCGATCCGGTCGAATGGCGCAAGAAATGGCACAAGGGCGTCGGTGACGACGGCTGGTGCCCGGGCGTGACCTATCCGTCGTGCGCGCTGGACGAATGCCTCGACCGCGGTGCGGCGGCGATCGGCTGGACCGAGAAGCGGCGCAAGTACGCGAAGCAGGAAGGGACGATCCGGCGCGGCGTGGGCGTCGCGGTGATGAATCACACCAGCGGTGCGATGCCGATGCTGCTGGAGCACACCGCCTGCACCGTGAAGCTCAACGAGGACGCGACCGCCGAGGTCCTGTTCGCGTGCTCGGACATGGGGCAGGGCTCGCACACGGCACTGAAGCAGATCGCCGCCGAGACGCTCGGCTTCCCGTTCGAGCATGTGCAGTTGTCGAGTGGCACATCGGACGTCGCCGGCTTCGACATCGGCGCGCATGCGAGCCGTACGATCTACGTCGGGGGTGCGGCAGTCAAGAAGGCCTGCGAGGAGGCGAAGCGCCAACTCTTCGAGCGTGCGTCGCTGCAGCTGGGCGTTCCCGCCGACGAGCTCGACATCCGCGACAAGCGCATCTTCGTCAAGGCGGACCCGGCGCGCGGCATCCAGGCCGAGGCGATCACGCGCGCGGGCGTGTATCACTTCGTCGACCCCATGACCGGCGAACCGGGCGGGGTGCCGGGGCAGATCCAGGGCTACGTCAGCTTCTTCGCGCCGCACAACTCGCCGCCCTTCGGAGCGTCGTTCGCCGAGGTCGAAGTCGACACCGAGACCGGCGAGGTGCGCGTGATCGAGCTCGTCAATGCCCATGACATCGGTCGCGCGATCAACCCGGCCGCGGTCGAAGGGCAGCTCGAAGGGGGCATCCAGCAGGGGCTCGGCTTTGTGCTGAGCGAGGAGATGGACTACGACGCCAAAGGGCGGGTGCAGAACAACAGCTTCACCGACTACAAGATGTTCGGCCCCGAGGACATGCCGAAGATCACGACGATCCTCGTCGAGGACGCCGATCCGGTCGGCCCCTTCGGCGCGAAGAGCGTCGGCGAGTCGGGGCTGGTGAGTCCGATCGGCGCGGTGGCGAACGCCATCTTCCACGCCATCGGGATCCAGTTCACCGAGGCGCCGATCACCCCGGAGAAGGTGTTGAAGGGCATCCTGGAGAAGGGAGTGCGGAATTACGCGGCCATCCGCCGCAGCTGAAGGCGTCGTCCTGCCCGTGCACGGCCGCCTTCGGGCGGTCGTGGCGTTTGTGCGGCGCGCGGAGGCGATCCGCCGCCGATACACACTTGCAACGATCCGTAGTCCGCGGATAAGCGCCGCATTCACCGGATAGCGGCAGTCCCCCCGGAATCCGTATCTTTCTATTAACCCGGCAAGCAAAAACCGTTCGGGCTGAGCTTGTCGAAGCCCTGCCAATGCCCTTCGACAGGCTCAGGGCGAACGGTTGTATTTAATTTGCCGCCTTAATAACGTTGCGCGCGCTCGGGACTCTTGATCCCGATCACAGAGCCGGATCCGCAATCGGCCAGCCGCACGGATCGCACATCCCACCCCAGCCCGAGAGTTCGCTGCCTCCACACAGGGAGGCGCCATTGCAGTTCGCAAGGGGACTTCATGACCGGGATTGACCGAATCCGTAGCTGGCTCCTGCCGTGTGCGCTTGTGCAAGCCGGACTGCTCGGCTGCAGCGCATCGGCGAACCTCGCTGATGTTACCGCGATGCAGTCCGCGCCGGTGCTGCGTTCCGACCAGTTCCAGGCCGCCGTCGCGAATCCGGGCGTGCTCGTCGCGGTCGGCGCGAACGGCGTCGTCGTGTCGTCGGCCGACGGCGGCAAGAGCTGGCGGCGCCAGGTCGTCGATGCCGGCGCATCGCTGATCGGTGTCGCGGTGTGCCCGGATGGCGGCTTCGTCGCCCTCGATTTCGGCCGCCGCGTGTGGATCGGCGACGCCGCCGCGAGCAGCTGGACGGCACGTGCGATCACGAGCGAGGCGACACCGCTCGCGGTCGCGTGCGACCCGAACGGGCAGGTGTGGGTCGTCGGTAGCGAGAGCGCGATCCTGTCGAGCGCGGATCGGGGCACGACGTGGCGCGACGCCTCGCTCGGCCAGGACCAGATGTTCACGACGGTACAGTTCGTCGACGAGCGGCACGGTGTCATCACGGGCGAATTCGGCAGCTTCCTGACGACGCAGGACGGCGGTGCAAGCTGGCAGGCGGGCGCGCCGATCCCGAACGATTTCTATCCGTACGGCGCGCTGTTTACCGATGCACAGACCGGCTGGGTCAGCGGCCTCGCCGGCACGATCCTGCACACCACCGACGGCGGCGCGAGCTGGCAGAAGCAGCCGAATCCGACCGGCGCACCGATGTACGGGCTGGCCCGCCACGACGAGCGCGTTTATGCGCTTGGCGCGAACGGGCTGGTGCTCGCGCTAGCCGACGGGCAGTGGAGCCCGGTCGAGGGGCGTCCGGCGCCCTACCTGCGCAGCGGCTTCTCGCTCGCAGGGCGCGGGCTCCTCGTCGCGGGCGGCGCCGGCACGCTCGACATCGTTTCCCTGACCCCCACGACGCCCACCGCGCCGAAGTAAGGAGAGGCCGTGCGACATCAATTCACCCATGCGCTGCATCAACTCGAACTGAAGATCTTCGCGTTCCCGCGCCTCGTGCTCGCCGCGATCCTGGCGGTCACGGCGTATTTCGCGCTGCAGATCCCGGCGCTGAAGATGCACACCGAGTTCGCCGACCTGCTCCCGCAGGGCCACGCCTTCATCCGCCTGCACAACGAGATCCGCGATACCTTCGGCGGCGCGAACCAGATCGTCGTCGCGGTCGAGGTCGAGGACGGCACGATCTTCACGAACGACACGCTCGCGCTGATCCACCGCGTCACCCAGGCCGTCGACAGCCTGTCGGGCGTGAATCACAACTTGGTCTCCAGCCTGACGCACCGCACGTCGCGCAAGATCTGGCTCACCGAGGATGGCGAGATGCGTTCGCAGCCGTATTACGACCCGCAGCGCCCGGCGCTGTCGGCCGACGAGCTCGAGGCGCTCGGCAAGGAGGTCCGCGCCAATCCGCGCATCTACGGCCTGCTCGTGTCACCCGATGCGAAGGCGGCGCTCGTGAAGGCGCAGATGAACGAAGCCGGCGCGATCGACTACGAGAAGATCTTCGGCGAGCTGCAGGCGGTGCGCGCGAAGGAGCAGGCCAGCGGCACGCAGATCCACGCCACCGGCCAGCCGGTGCTGATCGGCTGGGTCTATACCTACCTGCCACAGATCCTGCAAATCTTCCTGTACACGCTGCTGCTGATGGTGGGGCTGCTGGTCGCGTACTTCCGCCGCTTCTACGGGGTCGCGTTGCCGCTCGTGGGCATCGCGCTGTCGTCGATCTGGGGCCTGGGCTTCGTGTCGAAGATGGGCTGGAATCTCGATCCGCTGTCGCTGGTGATCCCGTTCCTGATCGCGGCGCGTGCGATGTCGCACAGCATCCAGCTCGTCGAGCGCTACTACGCCGAGCTCGCGACGAGTCGGGACGGCCGCGTTGCGGCGCGTGCGGCGTTCGAGGACTTGTTCCGGCCGGGCGCGCTGGCGATCACCGTCGATGCCATAGGCATTGCTGTGCTCGCGCTCGGTGCGGCGCCAATCAACACGAAACTCGGTTATTACGCCGGTTTCTGGGCGTTCTCGGTGTTCTTCACGGTGCTGCTGGTTGTGCCGCTGCTGCTGTGGCTGCTGCCCGCACCGCGGAATACCGAGAACCCCCGCGGCTGGGCGCATGCGGCGGTCGAGCGGGTGTTCGGCGCGGTGGCCGGGCGTCGCGCGGCGGCCTCCGTGCTGGCGGTGGCCGCGGTGTTGTTCGTCGTCGGCGGCACGCTCGCCGCGCGGGTCAGGATCGGCGAGGCCGAGGCCGGTTCGCCGCTGTTGTACCCGGACCACGACTACAACGTCTCGTCGCGCGCGATCAACGCGCGCTTTCCCGGCTCCGAGGAGCTCTACATCGTCGCCCGCACGGAGGAGAAGGGCGGGCTGAAGCGGCCCGAGGTGCTGCGCGCGATCGAGCGCTTCCAGAACTACATGCTGCTCGACCCGGCGCTTGGTGGCACGAAGGCGCTGCCCGGCCTCGTGCGCGCGGTGAACGGCCTGATCCACAATACCGACCCGCGCTGGAACCAGATCCCGGAGTCGGCCTCCGCAATCGGCGGGCTGCTCTTCGCGTACATGGCGGCGAGCCCGATTCCCGGCGCGCTCGCCGAGTTCCTCGACGCCGACGAGCGCGATGCCAACCTCGTCTTCTACTACAAGGACAAGCAGGCCGACACGATCCGGCGCGCCGTGCATGTGGCGGAGGAGGGGATCGCGAAGGTCGGCGCGGTGGACGGTTTCGAGCTGCGCCTGGGCGGTGGCGCGATCGGCGTCAATGCCGCGATCAACGATGCGGTCAATGACGACAACCGCCTCATCGTGCCGCTCGTGCTCGCCCTTGCCTTCGTGTTCGTCACCCTGTCCTACGGCTCGCTCCACGCCGGCTGGCTGATGGTGCTGCCCATGCTGTTCGCCACGATCATGACCTATGCGTACATGGGCGCCCGGGGCATCGGCATCAACGTCAATACGGTGCCGGTCATCGCGGTCGGCATCGGCGTCGGCATCGACTACGCGATCTACATCATGAACCGCATTCGCGAGGAGGTGGCCGCGAGCGGCGACCTCGGCCGGGCGGTGCGCACCGCTGCGGGCACGACGGGCTTCGCAGTGGCGTTCACCGCGGTGACGCTGATCGCGGGCGTGATCATGTGGGTCCTCCTGTCCGATCTGCGCTTTCAGGCGGATTCCGCGCTGCTGCTGACGCTGATGCTGGTGCTCAACGCGCTCGCCGCGCTGCTGCTGATGCCGGCATGGGTCGTGATTTTCAGGCCGGCCTTCATCACGCAGGCGAGGCTCGACGAAGACGGTGTGCTGCAGGTGGCGTGAGCGCGAACGCTCGGCCGCCGACGACAACGAGGGGAGGATGAAGGTGAGAAAATCCGCAACAAAGGATCGCCGCAACGCACCGCTTGCGGCCGGTATGCTGACGCTCGCCGTCGGCGTTGTACACACGGGCGCGGCCAGGGCCGGCGACATTCCGAACGAGGAGGCGCGCGTCGACGTGGTCTATGAGAACGCGACGTTCGCGCGCCGCGACGTCGGGCTGTCGAAGTTCCGCAACACGCTGAAGATCGACATCGACCGCAAGCTCGGCCGGCGCGGCGCGTTCGACGACATAGGCGTGAACCTGAAGCTGCGCGGCACGTTCGACGGCGTCTATCGCCTCAACGAAGACACCTACGGCAACAAGGCCGGGGGCGCAATCCAGCTGGAAAATACGGTGGGCATCCCCGCGCCGAGCGTGCCGCACGGCGGCGGCCTCGGCAGCCCGACGAATCCGCTCACGGCAGGCCTCGCGGGACTGCCCGGCGGCGGCGCGTTCGGTTTCAACTCGACGGACCCGTCGGCGCCGCGCTACAACCCCAACGAGGGACTCGTAGTGCTAGGCGAACACCTGCACCGCACCGACGGCGGTGTCGCGTTCGCGGTGCCGGTGCGCCCGTGCGACAAGGATTCGCGCGGCTGCATCAAGGACTATCTCGACGCCAGCCGGCAGGAACTGGAGTCGCCCGAGTTCAACGACCGCTGGGACTTCATCCGCGAGGCCTACGTGACCGGCTCCGTGCCCTTCGACGACGGTTCGAGCGTGTTCATGAAGGTCGGCAAGCAGCAGGTGGTGTGGGGGCGCACCGACCTCTTCCGCGTGCTCGACGTCATCAACCCGGTCGACTACTCGCGCAACAACATCTACGACGAGCTTCAGGACATCCGCATCCCGATGTGGATCATGCAGGCGGAGTACCGCGCCGGGGCGACCGAGACTTTCGACGACCTGAACTTCGCCGTCGTGTGGAACTTCGACAAATTCCGGCCGCACAACATCGGTCAGTGCGGCAGCCCGAACGTGATCCTCGACGCGGGCTGCTTCATTCGCGGCATGAAGAACCTGTGGGACAACGGCGGCACCGTGGCGAACTTCGCCAACCTGGGCATGCCGGGCCTTGCGGCGACCGACTTCGGCCCGAACCAGATCGGCATCCGCAAGGCGCACCTGCCGAGCTGGTCGTTGTCGAACACGCAACTGGGCGTCAAGCTCGAAGGCCAGAAGAGCGGCGTCGGCTTCTCGCTCAACGCGCTGACCTACCGCTCCCAGTTGCCTTCGCTGCGCGGCGGCATCCCGGCACGCAATCCCTTCGATCCCGTCGGCGCCGTCGACACGCAGCCGCAGCCGCATCCGTATCCCTACCTGATCGCGTTCGACGTGCATTTCCCGCGCGTGAACCTGATCGGCGGCTCGATGGACCTGCAGGTCGATGCGATCAAGTCGGTATTCCGGCTCGAGGCCGCGCTGACCGAGGGCGAGGAGTTCCCGAACGGCCTGCGCAAGCGCCTGTTCTCCGAGTCGCGCGTGTTCCGCTACGTGGTCGGCTGGGATCGCCCGACCTTCATCCCCTTCCTCAACAAGACCCGCGCCTTCCTGATCTCGGCGCAGCTGTTCGGCCAGCACCTGCTCGACCACGAACTGGAGGACCGGCCGCTCGGCAAGGTCGGCATGCCCGACTGGAAGAGCAACAACATCTTCACGCTGCTCCTGAAGGGCTTCTACTTCAACGACCGCCTGAGCCCGCAGGTGATCATGGCGCACGACTTCCGCGCCGAGGCGACCACGGTCGCGCCCTCGATCGACTGGCTCGTCAGCGACAACCTGAAGCTTACGGTGGGGGCAAACATCAAGGTGGGTCACGGCGCGCGCAGGTTCGACGACTGCCGCACCTGCAATCCCTTCCATCCGTTCTCCGCTTCGCCGGGGCAGGGGCCGAACGACGGTTCGCTGGGCCTGGGCGGATTCGAGCCGCTCGGCCGCTTCCGTGCCGGCCCGATCGGCATGGCGCAGGAGGAAGACGAGTTGCAGTTCGTGATGCAGTACAAATTCTGATCCGGAGGAGGACGACAATGAAGATGAGGACAATGACATCGATGCTGCTGGCGGCCGGCGCGATCGGCACCGCGCAGGCCGCAACCGAGGCCGACGTCGACAAGAGCTTCGGCCCGTACAAGGGCGGCGTGCCCACGGTCGCCGGCGTGAAGCCCGGCATGGTCATCGACAAGAGCAACGTCGAGGCCGCGAAGGCCGCGCTGATCCCGAGCATGGCGCAGTTCATCAAGAGCGGGCAGACGACGCTCGCGGTCGGCGAGACCTACTCGTTCGGCATCAGCAGGAACTACATCGACGCGACACGCAAGAACCTCGGCAAAGCGTCACTGGGGGCGAACGTCGGCGACCTGAGCGGTTTCGTCGCCGGCCGGCCCTTCCCGCAGGAGCCCGACGCGAAGGACCCGCGCGCCGGCGAGAAGGTGTTCTGGAACTTCCAGCACAACAACCGCATCGGCGACAGCTACACGATCTGGCCGTGGTACATGGAATACAAGAACATGGCGAGCGGCAAGGTCGAGCGCACGCTCAAGCAGGAGTACCACATCATCCAGTGGAAGCACCGCGTCGACCAGGAGCCGCGCCCGGAGGTCGAGCCGAATCCGTCGCAGCTCCTGCGCTCGGGCTACCTGAAGGTGCATGAGCCACAGGATCTGAAAGACACGCAGCTCCTGATCAGCCGCTTCTCGGACGACGCGAAGCTCGACGAGGTGTACCTCTATCTGGGCTTCCAGCGCCGGGTGCGGCGGCTCGCGTCGAACCAGATCACCGACCCCTTCCTCGGCTCGGACCTGATGGTCGAGGATTTCGAAGGCTACAACGGCCGCATGCGCGACATGAAGTGGGAATACAAGGGCACGCGCGACCTGCTGGTGCCGTTCTACGCCCACAACAAGCAGAAGCTCGCGGACGAGCCGAAGGAGGCCGATTTCAAGTTCATCGACTTCGGCGGCGAGGGGGCGTGCTTCCCGAACGTGACGTGGCAGCTGCGCAAGACCTACGTGATCGAGTCGGTACCGGTCAATCCCGACCACGTCATCAGCAAGCGCGTCCATTACGTCGACGCCGAAACCTACGCACTGAGCCTGAACGAGATCTACGACCGCAAGGGCGAGCTGTGGAAGACCTTCATCATCGCCTACACGGACTCGGAGAGCCACATGCCGAAGAACGCCGGGCGCGGCGTGGCGATCAACGACGGCTTCGCCATCATCGACGTGCAGGCCAAGCATTGCTCGACCGGCAAGTTCAAGGTGCACCTCGACCAGGAGATGAGTCCGACGAAGCTGTTCTCGGTGCAGTACATGCGCGGCAGTTGACGCGGCACCGCCATCGCGGGGAAGGGCGCCGCGAGGCGCCCTTTTCCTGTCGGCCCGGCCGGGCGTCGCGTGCGCAAACTTCAAACATCAAACATCGGCACTCCGGGGATAGGGGCCGCAATCGCGGGATAGTTCGGCCGACCGGGCTGCCGTAATTTCAAGCCTCGAAGCAGGTGCGCAAATCCACCGAGGAGCGGCAATGGAGACTCTCGTGCAGCCCGTGCAGAATTCGATGAAGCCGGGCAAGTGGCTCAATTCGAGCTGCAAGATGTGCATTCACTCCTGCATCACGCGGGTCCACGTCACCGAAGACGGTGTCGTGAACAAGATCGAGGGCAACCCGACTAGCCCGAGCAACAACGGGCGGCTGTGCCCCAAAGGCAATGCGGCGATCCTGCGGCATTACGATCCGGCGCGCTTCAGGACGCCGCTGCGGCGCACCAACCCGGAGAAGGGGCCCGGCGTCGATCCGAAGTGGGCGCCGATCGGTTGGGACGAGGCGCTCGACCTCGTCGGCCGCGAGCTGAAAAGGACGCTGGACGAGGATCCGCGCAAACTGCTGCCGGCCATCAACGACTTCCAGAAGCTCTTCCTGTGGGCATGGCCCGCCGCGCTCGGCAATGCGAATTACTTCTCGTCCGTCGGCAACTTCTGCGGCGGCGGCTACCACCCGATGAACGGGTTCATCCATTCCGCCTTCGCCGCCGCGAACGACGTCAATTACTGCAATTACTGGATCAACAACGGCGGCGGCGACGGTTTCTCGTCGCACCTGCACACGGCCGCGCAGGCGAACCACGTCGCGAAGGCGCGCATCGAGCGCAACATGCGCGTCGTCGTGGTCGAGCCGCGGCTGTCGATCGGCGCGGCGAAGGCCGACGAATGGGTGCCGATCCGCCCGGCGACCGACCGCCAGTTCGCGCTGGGCCTCGCCCACGTGCTCGTCGCGGAGAAGCTCCACGACGTGAAATTCCTGAAGAAGGACACGAACGCGCCCTACCTCGTCGGGCCGGACGGCTATTTCGTGCGCAACGGCGAGGGCAGGATCTACGTCTGGGATGCGGTGGACGACTGCGCGCGGCTGTGGGACGCCCCCGAGCTGAAGGACGTCGCGCTCGAAGGCACGTACGTCGTCGAGGGCAAGCCCTGCCGGCCGGCCTTCCAGAAGTTCAAGGACATCCTCGCCGATTGCTCGCCGGAGCAGATGGAGAAGCTGACGACGGTACCTGCCGCAACGACGCGGCGCATCGCGCGCGAGTTCGCGAAGGCCGCGCAGATCGGTTCCTTCATCGAGATCGACGGACGCATGCTGCCGCTGCGACCCGCCGCGTACAACTACTACCGCGGCGCGCAGGGCCACAAGTACAGCGCGATGGCGAACCAGGCGTTCAAGCTGGTGAATTTCCTCGTCGGCGCCATCGACACGCCGGGCGGGCACGTCGGGGTCACGCTGGACGACCAGATGCAGGACATCCGCGGCGGCTGCGGGCAGATCCAGCCCGGCGAGAACGGCATGATGCAGACGATGCCGCACCAGCTCCACCCCGAGGTGCCGTTCTCGTGGCCGCCCAACGAGACGCACCTGATGGGGTTCTTCCCGATTGGCGTCGATCCGGGGCACCTGACGCAGCACACGCTCGCGAATGCCGAGAAGTTCGGACTCGACTACCAGCCCGACACGCTGCTGATGTGCCACTCGAACCCGCTGTGGAACCTGCCTGGCGACCGCGAGCAGTGGTACGCGCTGCTGCGTTCGATGCGTTTCATCGTCGCGATCGACATCCTGCCGAACGAATCGAACGAGTGGGCCGACGTGATCCTGCCTTCGCACGACCTGCTCGAGTCGTGGAACATGACGATGATCGAGCCGCCCCATCACGAGGGCATGTGCCTGCGCCAGCCCGCGACGCCGCCGCTGTACGACACGAAGAGCGAGGAGGAGATCTTCTACGGGATCTCCGAGCGGCTGGGGGTGCTCGAGACCTGGAACGGCATCCTGAATTTCGTCAACGGCTTCCACCAGAAGCCGGAGCTGCTGCTCGAACCGAACCGCAAGTACAGCGACCGCGAGATCGCCGAGCGCAAAGGCAAGCTGTGGAACGGCAAGGATCTCGACTGGTACATCGAGCACGGCCATGCGGTGACGCCGCGGCGCCCGGACAAGTGGTACCGGCCGTGGGACGGGCTGCGGCTGCATTTCTACATCGAGGACATCGTGCGCGCACGCGACACGCTGCGCCAGAAGATGGAGGCGGCCGACGTGCCCTTCCGCCATGAATGGGAATGGGGCGACTACCAGCCGCTGCCGACGCCGGTGCCCGACCCGGTGCATCTCGAACCCGCGGATTTCGATCTCTACGCGATCACCTTCAAGGACATCCAGATCAACTTCGGCGAGAGCATCGGCAACCCGTGGATCAACGACATCGTGTTCAAGGACCCGGTGCATACCGCGGTGCTGCTGAACCCCAGGACCGCGAGGGAAAGGATGCTCGCGGACGGCGACGTGGTGCGCATCGAGTCGCCGTACGGCGCGATCGTCGCGCGGCTGGCGCTGTCCGAAGGCGTCCATCCCGATGCGGTGTGCGTGTCGAACGCTCTGTCGCGCGTCGCCACGCAAAACACCGGCGTGCGCCACGGGGGGGGCAATTTCAACCAGCTGCTGCCGGCGAACCTGCGGCACACCGATGCATGCAGCGGCCAGCCGGAGACGGTCGCGCGGGTGAAGCTGACGAAGCTCGCCGCGGTACCCGCGGAGATCGCCGCCGGCAATTCGGTGTTCGGGCCGAACGGCGGGCAGGGGAGGGCGCACTGATGGCGAAGTGGGGCATGGTTTTCGATCTGCGTCGCTGCATCGGCTGCAATGCCTGCGCGGTCGCATGCAAGCAGGAGAACAGCCTGCCCGACGGCGTGTTCTTCACCAAGACGCTGTCGGAGGAGGTCGGCGAGTATCCCGACGTCAGGCGCACCTACGTGCCGACGATCTGCAACCACTGCGAGGACGCCCCGTGCGAAAGCGCCTGCCCGACCGGCGCGACCTCGACGCGCCCCGACGGCATCGTCATGGTCGATCGCGACAAGTGCATCGGCTGCGGCACGTGCATTGTCGCCTGCCCGTACGACCAGCGCACGCGGCTCGAGCCGGAGATGCTGAACGAGGGACTGTTCGGCGGCGGACGGCTGACGCCGTTCGAGGAGCAGGGGATAGGGCGCTTCACCGTCGGCACGGTCGTCAAATGCACGTTCTGCCACGAGCGCGTCGACGCCGGCCAGTTGCCCGCGTGCGTCGCGACCTGTCCCACCGAGGCACGCATCTTCGGCGACCTCGACGACCCGCATAGCCGCCCGCGCCAGCTCATCCGGGAACGCCACGGGCGCCAGCCGCTGCCCGAGAAGAACACCAACCCGCGCGTCTTCTACATCGACTGAGGCGGGGCACATGCAAAGGAGATCCCGATGATTGCGAGCAAGCCCATCCCGGACGGCAGTTTCCGCGTCGGCGTCGGCCGCCAGAAGGCGTGGGGGGTGCAGATGGCGACCGCGTTCTTCTTCGGTGAGGCCGGCGCGGGCCTGTATTTCGTGGCGCAGTTCTTCGACTTCATGTCCGGCATGGTCGTCGGCCTGCTCCTCGTGCTGTTCGGCAAGGCGGGCGGGCATGCGCTGCACCTCGGGCAGCCGCTGCGCGGCTGGCGCGCACTGACGAAAGTGCGCACGTCCTGGGTGAGTCGCGGGCTTGCCGCGATCCTGCTGTTCGTCGTCACGGGCGCGCTGCATATCCTCGACACCGGGCTCCACGTGCTGCCGGCCGTGCTGTCGCCGCTCGTCGCCGCGCTCGCGCTTGCCGCGTGCTTCGTCATCATGGTCTATCAGGGCTTCGCGATGTCGCATTCGACCGCGATCACGCTGTGGAGCGGCGGATTGATGCCGGTCGCGAGCCTCACCTACGCGCTGTTGAACGGTGTGCTGCTGACGCTCGTGCTGGGCTTCGACGAGCCCTTCCTCGCGCAAGGGCCGGAAACCGTGCGGCTGTTGCAGGTGGCGGCGGTGGCGCTGATGCTGTACGGGCTCGTCACGGTGTCGAGCCTGTTGCACGGTGCGCGTCACGCCTCCGAGGCGGGGCGGGAGTCGGTGGCGATGCTGCTGCATGGCGGCTTCGCGCGCTGGTTCGTGCCGCTGGTGATCGGCGCAGGCTTCGTCGTGTCGGCGCTGACGATGCTGGTCGCACCCCCAGCCTTCGCGTGGATGCTCGCGGTCGCCGGACTCGAACTCACCGGCTACTACGCGTTCCGCGTGCTGATGTTCAAGGCCGGCGGATACGACCCGGCCCTGAGCTTCGCGTACCGGTTTCGCCACTGATACCGCGCGGTCCGCCCGGAAATGGCATGGATCGACTCACATCCGTTCGCCCTGTCTAAGGGCGGTGGCGGGGCTTCGACCGGCTCGGCCCGAACGGTGGCGGGTTGGCCGGTTCATGACGCGCGCGATGCGATGTCCACGAGTCCGGCGCAAGTGTTTCCGGAACACGGCAGCCGGGCGGTGTCCGCCCTGCGGCTGTCCGGCAGCGCGCCGGGAGCGGTGGCGAACTGCCGCATCATCGACGAGGACGCGCTGACGATCGACGTCGAAGGCGTCGGCCGTTACACGCTGATGTGGACGCCGGCCGACGGGGACGGCGCCGCTGCCGGTTACGTCGCCGGGGAGGGCGTGCTCGGCGACGAGGTGGTGTCCGAGAGGGTGCCCGAACGGCTCGCGCTCGCGGCGGGCTTTGCGTATTCGGAAGGGATCATCGCCGGGCTCGACGACATCGCGACGATGGCCGTCTGCCCCGAGCGGCGCGACGTTGTGCGCCTGCGGATCAAGGCGCCTGAGCGCGCCGTGGTGCGGCGGCGCGAGGTTGTGCTGGCGAGTTCCTGCGGGCTGTGCGGCGGGCGCGACGAGCTCGCCGAGGGCTTCGACGCTTTCCCTCCGGTCACGACAGGGCTGCGTCTCGCGCCGCCGCGACTGAGCGCGTTGATGGACGCGATGCAGCGCCGGCAGCGGCTCTTCCGCACCACCGGCGGGGCGCATGCCGCCGCGGTGTTCTCGCCGCATGCCGGCATCGTCGCCGCGGCGGAGGATCTCGGCCGCCACAACGCACTCGACAAGGTCATCGGCGCATGCCTGCTGCGCGGGGTGCCGCTTGCCGGCTGCGGTGTCGTGCTGTCGTCGCGCCTGAGCTACGAGATGGTCGCGAAGGCCGCGCGCGCCGGCTTCGAGCTCGTCGCCGCGGTGTCGGCGCCGACCTCGCTCGCGGTGGCGCTCGCCGAGCGCGTCGGCATCACGCTGTGCGGCTTCGTCCGCGACGGCGCCGCAACCGTCTATACCCACCCGCAACGCATCCGCGACGGCGCCGGCGAGCCAGCCTGGCCGGCGTGCTCCGCCGGGTTTCCTTCCACGTACGACGATTGAGGAGAACAGCATGGGCGCCAATGGCAGTGTATTGACGCAGCTCGCCGCGGAGCTCGCCCGCGGCTCGGTCCGGGTCATCGACCTGACGCAGCCGCTCGGGCCCGATACGCCCGTGTTGGGACTGCCGCCACCGTTCGCGAACTCGCCCGGCGTGAGCTTCGAGACGATCTCGCACTACGACGACAAGGGTCCGGCGTGGTACTGGCGCACGATCCGCATGGGCGAGCACACCGGCACGCATTTCGACGCGCCGGTGCACTGGGTCAGCGGCAAGGACCGCGCCGACAACACGCTCGACACGATCCCGGCCGAGCGCTTCGTCGGCCCCGCGTGCGTCATCGACATCAGCGCCGAGGCCGCGGCGGACCCGGACTTCCTGCTGACGCGCGACGCGGTGCTGGCGTGGGAGGCGAAGCACGGGCGCATTCCGCCCAAGTCCTGGGTACTGCTGCGCAGCGACTGGTCGAAGCGCGTCGGCGTTGCCGAATTCCTCAACTGCCGCGACGACGGGCCGCATTCGCCGGGCTTCGACCGTGGCGCGACGGAACTCCTCGCGCTCGAGCGCGACGTGCTCGGGGTCGGCGTCGAGACGGTCGGCACCGATGCGGGTCAGGCGCACAGCTTCAATCCGCCGTTCTGGACGCACCACATCATGCAGGGCAACGGCAAGTTCGGGCTCGCGAGCCTCGCGAACCTCGACCGCCTGCCGCCGACCGGGGCCGTCGTCGTCGCGTCGCCGCTGAAGCTCGTCGGCGGCTCGGGCAGCCCGCTGCGCGCGCTCGCGCTCGTGCCGGCCTGACGGAGGCCGCATGTTCGAAGTGCGATTGCACGGACGCGGCGGCCAGGGGACGGTGCTCGCCGCCGGAATACTCGCGAAGGCGCTGGTTGCCGAGGGAAAGCACGTGGTCGCGGTGCCGCAGTTCGGCTTCGAGCGCAGGGGCGCGCCGGTCGCGGCCTACCTGCGCGCGTCGGAGACGCCGATGCGGGCGATGACCAACATCTACGAACCGGACTGCGTCGTGTGCATCGATTCGTCGCTGCCGCGCGTCGTCGACATCTTCGCCGGGCTACGCGCAGGCGGCACGCTGGTGCAGGCGAGCCGGCTCGCGCCGCAGGACATCGCGGTGCCCGCGTCGGTCGCAACGGTCGCCGTGTGCGATGCGGTGGGCATCGCGCGCGAGGTCTTTGGACGGCCGATCACCAACACCGTGATGCTCGGTGCGTTCGCGCGCGCGACCGGCTTCGTGTCGCTCGAGGCGCTCGAACGCGCGCTGGAGGAAACGAGCTTCCGCGACGCCGGCCTGGCGCAGAACCGGCGTGCACTGGCGCTCGGCCACGCGCACACGGTCGTGCATCGCGTCGAGCGGCGGGAGGCGGCATGAAGAAGCAGGCGGTGCCGCTTTTCGATGCGAGCGCGATCCCGAAAACGCTATGCCCGATCGCGACCGAGTTCAGTCGCATGCTGCCCGGCGACTGGCGCTCGTTGCGGCCGGTCGTCGACCGCCGCAAGTGCGTCAAATGCGCGGTGTGCTGGCTGTACTGCCCGGTCCAGTGCGTCGTCGAGCGCGCCGGCTGGTTTGACATGAACCTCGCCACCTGCAAGGGCTGCGGCATCTGCGCGAGGGAGTGCCCGCAAGGCGCGATCGCAATGATTCCCGAAGAGGAATGAAATGAACGATGTCGTCGAGAAGACTGCGTTGCTTGCCGACCCGGCAGGCGAAAGGATCGTGCCGGGCACCGATACGGCGGTCGCGAAGAAGGCGCCCAGGATCCTCGTCTGCGACGGCAACGAGGCAGCTGCGTGGGGTGTCGTGCTGTCGCGGCCGGACATGGTCGCGGTGTATCCGATCACGCCGCAGTCCTCGCTCGCCGAATACGTCGCGCAATTCGTCGCCGACGGCGTGCTCGATGCCGAACTCGTGGAAGCGGAGGGCGAGCACAGCGTGCTGTCGGTGCTGCACGGCGCGGCGCTCGCGGGTGCGCGCACCTACACCGCGAGCTGCGGCCAGGGCCTCGCGTTCATGTTCGAGCCGTACTTCCGCACGCCCAACCTGCGCCTGCCGATCGTCATGTCCATCGTCAACCGCGACGGCATCACGCCGCAGTGCGTGTGGGGCGGCCAGCAGGACGCGATGACGGTGCGCGAGGTCGGCTGGGTGCAGCTCTTCTGCGAGACGGTGCAGGAGGTGCTCGACACCATCGTCATGGCCTACCGCATCGCCGAGGACCGCTCGGTGATGCTGCCCGTCAACGTCAATCACGACGGCAACTACCTGTCGAACGGCATCGTCCGCATCGAGCTGCCGGACCAGACCGAGGTCGACGACTTCCTCGGCACGCCGGATGTGAATTGGCACGCCGCGCTCGACCCCGACCGGCCGATGGGCGTCGATCCGCTCACCGGCGGCGCGACGGGCCCGGGGCCGGCGCTCTTCGTCGGCTACCGGCGCGGGCATTGCGAAGGCATGCAGAACGCGCTGCGTGTGATCGTCGAGGTGCACGAGGAATGGGCGCGCCGCTTCGGCCGCCGCTACGCGCCACTCGTCGAGGAATACCGGCTCGACGGTGCCGATCACGCGCTCGTCACGATCGGCAGCATGGCGGGCGCCGCGAAGGACGCGGTCGACGCCGCGCGCGACCGGGGCGAGCGCGTCGGCCTCATCCGCATCAAGACGCTGCGGCCGTTCCCGCTCGACGCGCTGGTCGCAGCGCTCGACAAGGTGCGCGCGGTCGGGGTCGTGGACCGCGCGGTGTCCTACGGCTGGAACAGCGGCCCGGTGCATCAGGAGACGCTCGCGGCGCTGCAGCACTGCGGCCACCGCATTCCCTGCCTGTCGCTGATCGGCGGCCTCGCCGGCGCCGACCTGACCCAGACGCATTTCGAGCGCGCGATTGCCGAAACCGCGAAGCTCCTGGATGCCCCCTGTCCGCGCGAGCCCGTGTGGCTCAACGCCGAGGATCGATGAATGGAACTGTTCGACTACGTCGTGCTCGGCGCGAGCCACGCCGGCCTCGAGGCGCTGCGGGCGATCCGGGCGCACGATGCGGACGGCAGCATCGCCGTGCTGGACCGCGAGGCGCGGCTGCCCGTGTCGCCGACGGTGCTGCCCTATGTCGTGTCGGGCAAGTGCGCCGCGGATCGCGTCGCGCTGCGCGAGCGCAGTTGGTTCGACACGCAGCGCGTCGACTACCGGCAGCAGGCGGCCGCAGCCGCCCTCGACACCGCCAACTCCCGGCTGCGCCTCGCTGACGGTCGCGAGATCAGCTACGGCAAGTTGCTGCTCGCGACCGGCGCTGCGCCCGCGCTCCCGCCGATCGAGGGTTTGTCGGACGTGAGTTTCCACGTGCTGCGCACGCTCGACGACGCGCTCGCGCTGCGAGATGTTGCAAGCAAGGCGGGTCGTTCAGCGGGTCGCGCGGTCGTCCTCGGCGCGGGGCTGGTCGGCATGCACGCGGCCGAGAATCTCGTGCGCGCGGGTGCCGGCGTGACGATTGTCGAGATGCGCGGGCAGGTGCTGCCCGGCTACTTCGACCCGCTCGCCGCCGCCCGTATCGAAGCGGTTTTCCGCGACAAGGGCGTCGAGGTGCTGACCGGGCGGCGTGTCAAACAGGTCGCGCCACGGGACGAGGGCTGCACGGTGCTGCTCGACGACGGCGAGGCTCGCGACGCCGACCTGCTGCTCGCCGCCGCCGGGGTGCGGCCGGAAGTCTCGTATCTGGCGGGTTCGGGCGTTGCGGTCGAGCGAGGCATTGTCGTCGACGAGTTCATGCGCACCGTCGCGGACAACGTCTGGGCAGCCGGCGATGTCGTGCAGACGCGCAGCTTCTTCGCCGACGGCACACCCGCCGGAGGCATCCTGCCGGACGCCGTCGAACAGGGCCGAACCGCCGGCATGAGCATGGCGGGTGACCCGGGCGTTCGCCCCTATCCCGGCGGCGTATCACTGAACACCTACGGCTTCTTCGGTCGCCGTGCGCTCTCGGTCGGGCGGGACGCCCCCGAGCAGGCCGGATCGGAGTGGGACGTGCTCGTGCGTGGCGGGGAGGGCGCCGACGGCTATCTCAAGCTTGTCCTCCGCGAGGGCCGCCTTCAAGGCATCTTCGGCGTCGACGTGCTGTTCGACCCGGGGATCATGTGGGAGTTGATCCTGCGCCGCGTCGAGATCGGCGCACGGCGCGATGCGCTGCTGGAAAACCCGCAAGACACGGCGCGTGCGCTGATGTCCGGACTGTGGAGATGAGCCGATGAGTGCCACCCCGACCATCTCCTTCGACCCCGCGCGCTGCGACGGCTGCGGCGACTGCATGAGCGCCTGCGTGAGCGCCAAATCCACGGTTGAATACATCGCCCAATCCCGAATTCGCATCGTCCGCGACGACGAGGCGGGCTGCTGGGGCGTCGCGCAGTGCCGTCAGTGCGGCGATCCGCGCTGCGCGTCGGTGTGCCCCGCCGCCGCGCTCGCGAAGGGCGACGACGGCATTGTCGCGTGGGACGCCGAACGCTGCGTGAACTGCCTGCTCTGCACCGCCGGCTGCATCTACGGCGGTATCGCCTTCAGTCCGGCCGAAGGCCACGTCGTCAAATGTGACCAGTGCGCCGGCGCGCCGCAATGCGTCTCCGCCTGCACCCGCGGCGCGCTGCGCTACGTGAACGCAGCGAAGCTCTACAACCGCTGGGGTGAACTGGAAGACCTGTTCGTGCCGGGGCTGGGCGGCTGCCAGGGCTGCAACACGGAACTCATCATGCGCCACACCTTGCGCCGCGTCGGCCCGAACACCGTGCTCGCCACACCGCCCGGCTGCATCCCCGGCATGGGTTCGGTCGGCTACAACGGCATGCTCGGCTGCAAGGTGCCGGTGTTCCATCCGCTGCTGACGAACACCGCGTCGATGCTCACCGGCATCCGCCGGCAATACCGGCGCAAGGGGCGCAAGGTCACTGCGCTCGCGCTTGCCGGCGACGGCGGCGCCGGCGACGTCGGCTTCCAGTCGCTGTCCGGAGCGGCCGAACGCGGCGAACAGATCCTGTTCGTCTGCGTCGATAACGAGGGCTACATGAACACCGGCGCGCAGCGTTCGGGCAGCACGACCTACGGCGCATGGACCGCGACGACACCGGTGGGCGATACCGGCCGCGGCAAGACGCAGGACGCCAAGAACCTGCCGCTGCTGATGATGTGGCACGGCTGCGAATACGTCGCCACGGCCTCGACCGCGTTCATGGAGGACTTCTACGCCAAGCTGGAAGCGGCGCTGGATGCTTCGGAACGAGGCTTCGCCTATCTGCACCTCTATTCGCCCTGTACCTCGGGCTGGCGTTTCCCGTCGGCGAGCAATATCGAGGTCGCCCGCAAGGCCGTCGAGACGAATTTCGCGCTGCTGTGGGAATACCGCCGCGACCGGGGCTTGAGGTTGTCGCGCGACATCGATGATCCGGCCCCCGTCACCGAATACCTGGAGCTGCTGGGCAAATTCCGTCATCTCGACGCCGCGCAGACTGCGCATATCCAGCGACACGTCGCCGCGCAGGCGCAGGTGCTGCGCGATCTCGCGGGCATGCATCAGGACGATGGGCTCTCCCATTGTTGCTCGTCGATCGTCCCGCAAGCAGTTCGCCATGAAACCGGCGGTTGACCTGGATCAGTACGCCCATCCGCGGTTAGCCCTATCGTTCGGTTGGATACTGTATACAGCGGCTCGGCGCCGGGACATGAAACCCGTCTGACCCGCCTGCTACCGACATTGACGACGAGGAGAACCGACAACAGCCCCTGATCAACGACGCGTACGACGGCACAGACCGCGCGCGTCCCTGATTCCGATGCCTGGTACCGATAACAAGGCACGGAATCCACACCGGAGGAGGACGACGATGACCCAGGCGTTGATGACGTCGCTGGGGGCGCGCGACGTGCTTTCGCGCTTCACGCTTTTTCATACCCGGGATCTCGACGAGGCCCGGAGCCGCGTGGCGGACGTGTTCTGCCCGCACGAGCTGACTTTCGCCGGCTGCGGCGGCGAGGTGGACACCCGGATGCAGCACGCGCGGATCCGGGGCGTGTCGATCAACCGCCTGGGTTACGGCGCCACCGTCTCGATCGACGCCGGCTGTCTCAACGATTTCCTGCTCGTGATGATGCCGCTCGCCGGCCATGCCGAGGTGCGCTGTGGCGCGCAGCAGATCCACGCGACACCGGAACTCGCGTCGGTGGTGACGCCGACGCTGCCCTTGACGAAGACGATCTACGACCAGTGCGACCAGATCATGGTCAAGATCGACCGCTCGCTGCTCGAAAACGTCTGCGCGCAGCATCTCGGCCACGCGTTGCGCAAACCGCTCGAATTCGGGCTTGGCCTGCCGATGTCCAGCCAGGGCGGCGTCAGCTGGCAGGCGCTGGTGTCGTACGTCGTGTCGGAGTTCGAGCATCGCTCGCCCACGCTCGCGTCGTCGCTCGCTGCGGTGCAGATCGAGCACCTGCTGGTCACCACGCTGCTGATGGTGCAACCGAACAACTATCGCGACGAGTTGCTGAACCCCTCGCAGTCGATCGCGCCGCGCCATGTTCGCCGCGTCGAGGAATATATCGACGCCAATGCCGATCAGGATCTGACGGTCGGCGACCTTGCCGCGCACGCTAACGTCAGTACGAGCGCGCTCTTTGCGGGTTTTCGCGAATTTCGCAACACGACGCCGATGGCCTACCTGAAATCGGTGCGAATGCAGCGTGTGCATGAGGAACTGCGAGATCCGACGTCTGCCGAAAAAACCGTGACCTGTATCGCGACCCACTGGGGCTTCCACCACCTCGGCCATTTCGCGATCGCATACAAGGCGCGGTTCGGCGAATCGCCCTCGCGGACTCGGGAGAAGGCGCTCGCCTGATCGGCGAATTTACCGCTCGGTTCACGGGTAGGGCAGGGGGCCTCCCCCATTCAAGGGGAGGAATTTGCTCATTAAATCCGTTCCATCGATTATTCCATCGGGTTGTCGGGTTCGGACAAGGAATTTGCTTGGTCAATTCAATCCTTACCCCTTCCGCGGCAAATGTTCAGATGGTTATCGAACCAATACCGGGTGGGGGGGGATTCGCCGGGAACGTCCCGCTACATTGACTCCACGTACCACGGCTTCGGCGATCCGGGCCGATTCGTTCGAGGAGAACAACATGACAGCTCTGGGAAATGTGATGGCAATGGTGCAGGAACTTCAGGAAGAGAAGGCCGCCATGACCGAAGAGACCCTCGCCCCCAGCGGGTTCGTCTTTCCGGCGACGTGTTCCTGTGTCTGCGCGTCGTCGCTGGGCGACGTGCTGGAGTACATCCGCGAGTCGCAGGGAGACAGCCTGCGCGAGTTCATCGCGACGCTGCCGCCGATAAAGGCGCCGCGCAGTGCGGTCGGCGCCTGAGGCGACCCGCCGCGAATTGACACGATTTTCCAGCCACACCGAATTCACGAGGAGACAACGATGAAGCGACCCGGCGAGCTCAAGCTCCCCCACCTGTTCAAGCCCGGCAAGATCGGCAAGTACGAGACCAAGAACATGGTCAAGTACGGCGCCTGCTGCGTGTCGAACTACAACACGCGCGACGGCTACATCACCCCGCGCGAGCTCGCCCGGACGCGCGTCATCGCCGGCACCGGCGCCGGCATCATCACCAACCAGGGCGCGTATCCCGATCCGCTCGGCGAGGGCAAGGCCTACTTCCGCCAGGTGGCGATCTTCGACGACAAGTTCCTGCCCCAGTTCGAGACCATCGCGCAGTACATCCACGACAACGGCGCGGTCGCGATCCAGCAGATCCTGCACGCCGGCCGCTACGGCGGCATCGACCTCGGCTACTGCATCCAGCCCTCGGTCGTACCGCAGACGCTGCCGCACTTCCGTCCGCCGCGCGAGCTGACGAAGGAGCAAATCCGCGCCATCGTCATGCAGCACGCCGACGCCGCCAAGCGCGCGATCCGCGCGGGCTTCGACGGCACCGAGGTCACGAGCTTCATGGGTTACCTGCTGGCGAACTTCAACTCGCGTTTCACCAACCAGCGCACCGACGAATACGGTGGCTCGATCGAGAACCGCGGCCGCTTCATGCGCGAACTGATCGATTCCATCAAGCAGGCCACCCCCGAACACCCGCTCGTCGTGCGCCTGAACGGCGCGGAGCTGATGGACCGCTGGGGCGGCAACAGCGAGGACGAGTGCTTCGAGCTGATGCAGCAGGCGGTCGACTGCGGCGTCGACATGATCTCGGTGACGGTCGGCTGGCAGGAAGCGCCCGAATCGTCGATCGGCCGCGACGTCGCACCCGGTCACTGGAACTACCTCTCGGCGAAGGCGAAGAAGCTGTTCCCGAACACGCTGATCACCTTCGGCAACCGCCTACCCGATCCGGTCATGGCGAACCAGTGCATCGCCGACGGCGTCTTCGACTACTGGGAAGTGTGCCGCCCGATGCTTGCCGACCCCGAGCTGCTGCACAAGGCCGCCGAGGACCGGCTCGACGAGGTGCGCCGCTGCATCGGCTCGCTGAACTGCCTGTCGCGGCTCTTCCGCGACCTGCCCTACACCTGCGCGATGAACCCCACGCTCGGCCACGAGGTCGAGCCGGAATACCACGTCACGCCCGCGGCGGTGAAGAAGAAAATCATGATCATCGGCGCCGGTCCCGCCGGCATGGAGGCGGCGATCACCGCGAAACGCCGCGGCCACGACGTCACGGTATTCGAGAAGGGCGACCGCATCGGCGGCAGCCTCGTCGGCTACGCGTCCAACGACCTCGCGCGGCCCGACGACCTGATCTCGGTGATCAAGTACTACGAGACGATGGCGCGCAAGATGGAGATCGACGTGCGCTTCAACACCGAGGCCAACGCGAAGTTCATGCGCAGCATCCTGCACCAGTTCGACGTGTGCATTGTCGCGGCCGGTTCGCGCACCGACATGAACGCCTACCGCCACGTCCCCGGGCACGACAAGCTCGTCGACGCGCTCGACGTCGCGACCGGCAAGGCGCAGCCGGGCAAGCGCATCGTCATGGTCGGCGCCGGCAAGATCGGTCTGACCCTTGCCGAGTCGCTGTGCAAGCAGGGCCACGAGGTCGTCATCGTCGAGGAGGACAAGCGCATCGCCGGCGACGTCATGCCGTCCTTCAAGTGGCGCCACTCGGCGTGGATCGAGGAGCTCGAGATTCGCACCCTGACGTCGTCGATGCTCGTCGGCGTCACTGGCGAGGGCGCGATGATCCGCAACGCGAAAGGCGAGGAGACTTTCGTCGAGGCCGACACCGTGCTCGTGTCCGGGCCGCGCAAGGCGAACCACGACCTCTTCCACGAGTTCCAGTGGATGGTGGACGAGCTGCACGGCGCCGGCGACGCGGTGATACCGCGTGGACTCGACGCATCGATCCACGAGGGGTATCGGCTCGGCGTGCGGATCTGAGCACTCGATGAACAAGCGGCCGCCGGATGGCGGTCGCATCACCCCCAACACCGAGGAGAACGAGACATGCAATTCCTGCAACCGCCCGGCTGGGTTCGCCCGAAAGGCTATTCGAACGGCGTCGTCACGAGCGGCCGCATGGTATTCGTCGCCGGCCAGGTCGGCTGGGACGAGAACGAGAAGTTCCAGACCGACGACCTCGTCGGCCAGGTGCGCCAGGCGCTGACCAACATCGTCGCGATCCTCGCTCAGGCCGACGCGCAGCCGTCGAACATCGTGCGCATGAACTGGTATCTCGGCGATGCGGCCGAGTACAACGCGCGCCTCGCCGAGATCGGCGCGGTCTATCGCGAGCTGATCGGCAAGCATTTCCCGGCGATGACGGCCTTGCAGGTCGCCGGCTTCGTCGAGCACGGCGCGAAGATCGAGATCGAAGTGACGGCGATGTTGCCGGCCTAGGAGCACGCGATGGAAACGGCCGTTGAGGTGCTCGACTGCACGGCGTGGAAGGCGATGCTGGATCGCGAGGGTCTCGCCGCGGCCGAGGCGTCCGTCGGTGTGCTGACGAAGGACGATTTCTCCGCGCGGAGCGGCCGGGTCCTCGTCTGGCGGGGCACCGCGTCCGGCGCCAGCGTCGCGCTGCGCGACTTCCGCGGAGATTTCGATGCCGACGTCGCGATGCTGCTCGTCGCCGATGGCGATGCGCTCGCGGCGGTGCTGGAGCAGGGCCTCGCGGAGGTGCCCCAGCTCGTGCGTCGCGGCCGGCTCCATCCCTACATGCTGAGGTCCCTCGACGGGCTGGAGGCAGCCGGCCTCGCGGACTTCGTCGAGGACTTCGGACTCGTCTTTCCACGTCATTGAGCGGGGATGCGGTCGTGCCCGGCGCAAACCGTCGATCCGGCACAAGGAGACTTCCCCCGCCCATGTGCCAGCGCAAGAGAATGCCGACCTCCCACTGATTGAGACCTGCCCATGCCCCCGCCGCCCAGCCCGGATCTCGATGCGATTGCCGCCAGCTCCCGCCCGGCGCTCGCGCGCGCATTGACCGTGATCGAGAACGATCTCCCCGGTGCCGACGCCTTGCTCGCGTCGCTCGCCAGCCGGGTCGGGCGTGCGCACGTCGTGGGCATCACCGGAGCGCCGGGCGCCGGCAAGTCGACCCTGATCAACGCCTTGCTCGGCGAGCTGCTCGCGCGCGGCAAGCGCGTCGCGGTCGTCGCCGTCGACCCCTCCAGCCCGGTGAGCGGCGGCGCGCTGCTCGGTGACCGCGTGCGCATGGGCGCTCACGGTAGCGACGAGCGCGTCTTCATCCGCTCGCTATCGTCGCGCGGCCAGCTCGGCGGCCTATCCAGGAAGACGGCGCACGCGGTGGACCTCTTCGACGCGGCCGGCTTCGACGTCGTCGTCGTCGAGACCGTCGGCGTCGGCCAGTCGGAAGTCGAGATCGCACGGCTCGCCGACACGCGCGTCGTCGTGTGCGCGCCGGGGCTCGGCGACGAGGTGCAGGCGATCAAGGCCGGCGTGCTCGAGATCGCCGATATCCTCGTCGTGAACAAGGCGGATTCGCCGGTCGCCGCGGCCACGGTGCGCGACCTCGAAGCGCGCGGCGCTGCACACGGCGCAGGCTGGGAGGTGCCGGTGCTGACGACGGTGGCGACGAGCGGCGAGCGCGTGGCCGCGCTGGCCGACCGCATCGACGAACACGCGCGGGTCGCGGGCGTCGGTCGACGGCGGAACGCGGCCGCGGTTGCAGCGCCGTCGGCGCCGGCAACGGACGACCAGCTCTTCGCCCAGGTCGAGCGCTGGCGGGCGGAGGGCCGCGGCGTCGCGCTCGCGACCGTCGTGCGCACCTGGGGTTCGTCGCCGCGGCCCGAGGGCAGCCACCTCGCGGTGGAGCAGGGCGGCGCCTTCGTCGGTTCCGTTTCCGGCGGCTGCATCGAAGGCGCGGTCATCGGCGAGGCGCAGGATTCGATCGCCGACGGCAAGGCCCGATTGCTGGAATTCGGCGTCAGCGACGAGCAGGCGTGGGAAGTGGGGCTGGCGTGCGGCGGGCGCGTGCAGGTGCTCGTCGAGCGCGTCGATGACGAGCTGTTCGGGCCGCTGCTGGCGGCACGGCGCGCGAAGCGGCCGGTCGCGCTCGTCACCCGTCTCGTCGACGGCGCACACGCGCTGGTCATCGACGACACCGTCGCAGGCGAGCTCGCGCTCGATGACGCCCAACTTGCCGAGACGCGCGTCCGCCTCGCGGCCAATCGCAGCGGTGCGCTCGCCGCAGCCAAGGACGCAAATGAGGGCGCGACTGAGGAGCCGCTCTTCGCACGCTGCCACGTCGGCGCCCCGCGCATGATCATCGTCGGCGCGGTGCACATCACCCAGGCGCTCGCGCCGATGGCCGCGATCGCCGGCTTCGACGTCGTGGTCGTCGACCCGCGCCGCGCGTTCGCGACGCCCGAACGGCTGCCGAACGTCGAGGTGTCGACGGAATGGCCCGACGAGGCGCTCGAACGCCTGCAGCCCGACGCCCAGACCGCCGTCATCACGCTGACGCACGACCCCAAGCTCGACGATCCCGCGCTGACCATCGCGCTCGCGAGCCCCGCGTTCTACATCGGCTCGCTCGGCAGCACGCGCACGCACGCGAAGCGCGTCGCGCGGCTCACGGAGGCGGGACTTGGCGAGGCGATCCCGCGCATCCGCGCGCCGGTCGGCCTAGATCTCGGCGGCCGCGCGCCGGCCGAGATCGCGGTCGCGATCCTCGCCGAGGTCATCCAGACGAGGCACCAGCAATGATCTTCGACGAATTTCCCCTCGCCGCCGCCCAAGGCGTGATGCTCGCCCACACACTGAAGATCGGCGGGCGAACGCTGAAGAAGGGCCGCGTGCTGTCTGCGCTCGATCTCGATCTGCTCGACGACGAGGGTTTCTCGACCGTCACCGGCGCGCGGCTCGATCCCGAGGACGTCGCCGAGGACGCCGCAGCGGAGGAGCTCGCAGCCTTGCTCGTCGGCCCCAACACGGCGACGCGCGCACCCCGTGCCGGCCGCTGCAACCTGCACGCGTCGGCATCCGGCGTGCTGCGCATCGACGCCGAACGCATCGACCGCATGAACCTGCTCGACGAGGCCATCGCGATCGGAACGCTGCCGCGACATGCGGTCGTGCATCCCGGTCAGGTCGTCGCCACCGTGAAGATCATCCCCTTCGCCGTGCCGCGACGCCTGCTCGACGCCTGCCGCGAGATCGCCGCCGGCACGCCGCCGATCACCGTGGCCGAACTGAAGCCCTGCCGCGCCGCGCTCATCCAGACCGAACTGCCCGGCATGAAGGACTCGATCTTCGCGGCCACGGTGAAGGTCACGCGCGACCGGGTCGAGGCGCTCGGCGGACGCCTCACGCTCGCGCTGCGCGGGCCCCACCGCCGCGACGCCCTCGAATCCATGCTGCACCAAGCGCTCGCGGCCGGCTGCGAGCTCGTGATGGTGTGCGGCGCCACCGTCGCCAAGGACCGCAACGACATCGCCCCCGCCGCGGTCACGGCGGTGGGTGGCACGATCGAGCACTTCGGCATGCCCGTCGAGCCCGGCAACATGCTCGTGCTCGGCCGCATCGGCGCCGTGCCGGTGGTGATCCTGCCCGGCTGCGGCCGCTCGCGAAAGAGCAACGGCCTCGACCTCGTCCTGCCGCGCCTGATGGCCGGCATCCCGCCGACACGCGAAGACGTCATGCGCATGGGCGTCGGCGGCCTGATCCGCAGCGCGCCCGAGGAGGGCGACGACGCGAACCCCGACATTGACCGGGCCCGCGGCCCCGCACGAGCTGCCGCCCACGTCGTGAACCGAAGCGGGACGACTACAGTCCGATGATCGAACCCCTCTACAACAAAGGCATCCGCGAGCTCGCCGACGCCGCCCACGGTGCCGGCCGGCTCGCTGCGCCGACCGGTTCCGCGCTGCGCGACAGCCCGATGTGCGGCGACCGCGTGCGAATGGACGTCGAACTCGTCGACGGCCGCATTGCCGCGATCGCGCATGAGGTCAAGGGATGCCTGCTGTGCCGCGCGTCGGCATCGCTGATCGGCCTGCATGCAGTCGGCCGCACGCCGGCCGAGGTCGAAGGACTGCGCGCGCTCATGGCGGCGATGCTCGCCGGAGGCGAAGCGTCCGGAATGCCCGAGGGCACCGACGAGATCGCGCTATTCGCGCCGGTGCACGGCTACCGCAGCCGCCACGGGTGCGTGATGATCCCCTTCGAAGCCCTGACGATCGCCCTCGCAGGCGGCTGAGGCGCTAATCCGGCGCAGCCGGCTCCTCGGGCGCCAGCGCAGCTTGATCGGAGAAGAGCCGGAGTGGGAGTCTCTATGCGAGGGGCCGTTGGTCGGCCAATGCCGACCTTGGCCCTGACACCGGTGTCGGGCGGCCATGCGTCGGTCGCCTGCCGCTCACCTGCTTGTGTAGGTAAACTACCGCTTCCTTTGTCTGCCAATAGCCGGCCCCGACCCTCAGCAGCCTTCCACCGTCTACGGGTGCAATCGTCAAATAACAACCTCAGCCTCGCCCTGAAATGAAGCGTTGTCTGGATTGCCGGAAATGCGAGACGCTCTTGATAAAAAATGCAGGGCGCGACAGACTCGCGATATGAAGAATACTGCCGTAGCCAACCTGCACACAGACGGACAAGATTTCGTCATACGAGACACATTCGATCACGCTAGTCTGATCGTCGACAAGCAAGAACGAGTCAGATCTGGCTTCGACGCATTCCCATCAACACGCTTCTACGGAAGTAAGCGACGTCAGCTTCCTTGGCTTTGTTCCGTCTTTGCAGAGCTGCCGGGAAAAACGATACTCGATGCTTGCGGGGGCACCGGTACAGTTTCTCTACTGCTTAGCAACCTAGGCAAGCAGGTTACATACAACGACGTCTTCGCATTTAATCAAATTTCGGCTACCGCACTATTCGGGCGGAAGCAGTCCAAACCTCAGGATTTATTGGTATTCCTTGACGAGGTGCGACCCGTCCGAGGTTTTATATCAAAAACATTCAAAGGCATGTACTTCACCGACGAGGAAAATCACTGGTTAGACGGAATTATGTCGTTAGTAGTCGATATCGACGATGCCGAATGGAGAGCAATGATCCTTTACTGCCTCTTCCAGGCTTGCTTAAAAAAGAGGCCGTTCAATCTGTTTCACCGCGCAAACCTGGGCCTTCGCCACTCAAAAGGCAAGGTTAAATTTGGAAATAGGACAACCTGGGATGCATCTTTCTCGACACACATGATGAGTGCGCATGCTGACTTGCTAAAAGCACGCGCCCTAGTCGAGACGCCGGTCAATGTACTGCCAGCTGGTTCAGCTGACGTTACCGTAGGAAACTTTGACATCGTTTATTTGGACCCTCCATACTTCAATTCCCATCGCCATACAGAATCATACCTGCATCGCTATCATTTCCTGGAAGGGTTAGCTCGGTATGAGGAATGGCCAAGACTGCTGAACAACGGCTCCCCCATTCGGCAGCTAAGAGACGAGGCAGTACCTGGTGAATGGAGCTCAAAGGGGCGCTTTGAAAGTCAGTTGATGTCGACTTTGGATCGCTATATAGACTCAACAATCGTGCTTTCGTACGTCGCCGAGGCGTACCCCAGCGAATCAACGCTGAGGCGATCTTTTGAAGAGCGTTTTTCGCAAGTTCGGGTGATTGAGAAGCCGTTCAACAGGGCTCTATCCAAACGATCGAGAATGGAATTGATTTTCGTGGGGCAGAATTTATGACGATTTTTTCATCCAGACTTCTGATTCCGCTTCACTGGGCTGTCTTGGGGGTAATTGTACTCATAACGACAATATTTTTCTGGATGTTTTTGTTTTTTGTTCCGGGAAAGGAGTGGTTCGCCCCAGACGGATACCTCGTGATAATGCTGACTGGCCTTATCCCAGGTCTGGTCGTCGCCTTAGGTCAGTACATGCTGCAGTGGTTTGAATTTCGCGAAATGTCGAGGCTTAGAGCGTTAAAAATTAAGGATGTACTAGTTTCGAGGGATGATGAGAAATATTACGGCAGCCTTATTGCCAACGCCGAGAAAGAAATCTGTGTTCTTGGCGTAACAGCTACGCGTCTTTTATCTGATTTTGCGGACCAAGGCAGTCCTAAGCTAGAAAAAAAATCCCTGATCAGCGCGCTTCAGCGGGGCGTGAAATTGAGGATTCTCATCGCCAATCAGAAGTGGCTGCCGCGGGAGGATGCCAGCGAGAAGTTTCCTAAGGCAGTTAGAAGACTTAAGGAGCTCCAGAACACGTTTCCTAATTATTTTGAATATAGAATCTACGATAACCAGCCGTCGCACACTGTCTTTAGAGCGGATAGCGAGTGCCTCGTCGGTCCCAAATTTCCCCAACTGGAAAGCAAAAACACACCCACGGTTCACACTTCTTCAGACGGAAATTTTGCCAAGCCGTATCTCGACTACTTCGAGAGCGTATGGAATAACGCGGTCAATGGCGATTAATAACATATCAATCACTGTCTATCCGCGCCTTCATCTTTCGCTTCTGGATCTTTCAGAAAACGGATATAGAAGAAACGGCGGAGTCGGCTTTGCTATTGACACGCCTTTGTCAACATTACGATTTGAGGCCTCTCCCGTTACGGACTTGGGGGTGCTTCGTCAGGTGGCATTCTCCGAGGAGGAAGTTGATAAGTTGGCCGATCGGATTGATCGAATTAGGGCGGAGCATGGTCTGGCATCGACGATTCGGCTCAAGTCTGTTACGCCATTTTCACGTCATTCTGGGTTGGGATCCGGTACCGCGATCTGCTTAAGCTGTGTGGAATCAATGTTTCTCATCAATGGACAAAACGCAGAGCGGTACCAGTTACAAGAGTTGTCCGGGCGGGGTGGCGTATCGGGAATCGGGCTTAACGTCTACTTTGATGGCGGCTTAGTGTGCGACTTGGGTAGATCCACAAAGTCCGCGCCTTTTATCCCGTCTGATGCGATTGACTCTCCTAGCGAGCTCCCATTGCCTCTCGTCGCGCTTCCGATGCCCTCTTGGGATATTGGAATACTGATTCCAAGAAACATCGATCCACTTACACTTGAACAAGAAATTGACCTGTTCTCAAGAACGTGCCCGCTTCCAGCGAAAAGCGTGTACGAGATGGTCTACCACACCTTTTTTGGGGTCGTGGCCTCGGTAATTGAACACTCGAAAGTGCAGTTTGCTTCTGCAGTTTGCGCATTGCAGGATTGCAAGTGGAAGGCTGTCGAAATCAGGTGCTACGGCGCGCCTATGCTTTCATATATTACTACCCTCAAGCAGCTCGGATGTGATGCTGTGGGCATGAGCAGTGTCGGGCCAGCTTTATTCTTCTTGGCGGAGGATTTTGATCGAACTTTTTCCTCAATAGCATCAGAATTCCCATCCGATCTGCTTATCCGTACTCGTCCCAGAAACCGCGGCCGAGATCTTAGCTTTGACTGACATCGTCTTCTTCTCCACCAATCGAACGAAACTCGCCCATTTCAAATATATGGGGCAGCGGTTGGGAATCCGGGTAACTGGTTTTCGTGAGAAGTACTTCTACGGTAGCTACCATGAGCCACGCATCGATGACCGGGAGACGCTGCTACGGGAGAGTTACGAAAGCGCCCTGGAGCAGTGGAGGAGACGGACCGCAACAGACGACCTTGGATTTTTCATTCTAGAGGACACATCCGTCTGTATAGACGCACTTAGCGTGGAATCTGAAGTCCCTGGAGTGCACGTCAAGTACTGGATGAAGGGGAAAACGCTTCCCAAGCTGAACAGGTTGATCAACCGCGCTGGCGGGATCAGAACCGCGACTGTTCGTTCAGACATTGTTCTCCATATTCCGGATAAATTTAGGAAAGCGCTGTGTCTTGGCGACAAGCTTCTTTGGTTCTTTGGAGAGACTAAAGGGGCGATCCTTGAACGAGAGCGAGTCCTTCAGCAGAACCTCCTCTACCCTTGGTTGGACAACAAGACATTTAATAAGTGGTTCGTTCCAGAAGGCTTCTCAGAGCCTATAAGTGCGCTCTCTATAGCGCACGCCGACACAGTTGACTTTCGGTTCAGAGCGTTCGAACAAGTTGCCGCTTTCTTAAAGAAGATTGGACTCGCTGAACCTGCAGGTGCACCTTTTGGGTACCAACTGTCAATCCCGAGTATTCCCAAGCCGCCACCAGTAATTGTGATCTGTGGCTACAGCTGTGCAGGGAAGACTTTGCTGTCGCAGTGGCTTCGCGACGAGCATGGGTACATGCATTTCGAGGCCAGCGATTTCATGTATCAGGAATACTGGCGGAGACATGGGATAACGGGCGATGTAAAGATCGGCGATTTTGCAATCTCTGCACTTAGTCAAGATCCTACCATCGTACCGGCATCGATAGCCGCTCATATAGAAGCCAAAGGCCACTTACGCGTAGTCGTTAGCGGCTTTCGCTCACCTGACGAGATTGATCACCTAGAAAGGTTACTTCCGAACAGAGAAATAAAACTGGTCTTTCTAGAAGCACAGCAATCCATACGTTTTTCTCGCGCTGTTTCGAGGGGTAGAGAACAAGTAACCATTGATGGATTCCGTGAACGTGATGCCAAGGAAGAGGTGATGGGCTTAGAGAAAATAAGGACAACCCGCGGTGCAGCTGTCGTCGAAAACCTGGAGACCGTTGAGTCTTTGTATGAAAAATTTAGAGCAAGGTTCGCTGAGCTTCTGGCGGAATGCAGTCACCAAGATGAAGTCAGCGGCCACGAGCAGGCCAGAGAACTCGAGAATGTGATTTTGCTCGCGCTTCACCAAGCCGGGCCACGGAGTAGTTACACAACCACCGAGATCGCCCGGCTTGTCACGGAGCAGTTGGGAATAAAGAAATCGAAGAACAATATCAGCCGCTACTTCTACCAAGATTTTCATCCGTACTTCGAAGTCACCGTGGAAGCGGGTAGGAACAAATACAGGCTATCCAATACTGGACATAGTGCGGCTATTAGGTTGCGGCGAGCCGCAAACTTTCAGACTTATGGAAGACAACCGCCCAAGAAGAATTCGGCGGCTTCTGCTGATCTGTTCGGTGTTGGAGTCGACGTTGAACGCGGACCGAGATACTAATGTGTGCAAAGGCGAAACCAAGTTCGCCTTGAACGGTCGGCGACGGCAGATATGAAGGTGGAGGTTGGAAAAGAGACGTTGTCGTGGATTTCGTAGTCGAACGTCCGGATAGCGATCTATAGGCGTTGTAGGTAACTCAATGACTCACTGGCAGGTCAGGCCCGACAACTTGGAGTCGCTGTAAAAGGAAGGATCGCCGCTTCACTCGCCCGGATCCGAGTACGGGTTCCCGACTTCAATTGTTGAGACCACCGCCCTTGCGCGGAAGGCTCGGTCTTGCGAGCAGCGCCCCGAACCTGGACAAGTAGATCGCGAAAGCCCCCGCCCACAGCACCGCGGCCGCGGTGATCGCGGCTTGGCGCACTTCGGGCATCGACATTGCGAGCCGCGCGATCGCTGCGGTGAAGACGAGCGCGCAGGCGAGGCGCATCGCGGACGGTAGCGCGAGGGGGCGGCCGGTGTGGCGGAGGCTCACGCGGGTCATCAGGCCGAGCATCATCATGCCGAGGCTTCCGACCGTGAAGGCGTGCAGCCATGCGGTGTCGGAAACGAGGCCGGTGAGCGCCGCGAGCGCCTTGAGGGCGAAGGCGAGGATCAGCCAGGCGAAGCCGAGATGCATGACGAGGAGGAGGGGGACGTCGGCCACGCGCCAGCCTTGCCAGCGCCCGACGCGCCAGGCGTGGACGACGGTGCAGGCGAGGGCGGCGAGGCCGACCCACCGGGCCGGGGCGCCGGCGAGGTCGAGCGCGGCGAGTGCGACGACGAGGCCGACGGCGGTGACGTCGAGCCACATCCGGAACGGCGCCTGTTCCCCGCGCCCTTTTTCGCGCAGCGCGTTGCCGGTGAAGATCGGCGTGAGGACGCCGCCCTTGAGCACGTAGAGCGTGAGGATCGTATAGACGCCGCCGTGCAGGGCGAGCGTGGCGAAGGCCGGATTACCTGCGCCGATGCTGAGATGAAAGGCGAGGTTCGCGGTGAAGAAGGCCGCGAGGACCGGGAGCAGCAACAGGTACAGGCGGTTTGCCGCCCGCAGTAGTTGCGGCGCGACGGTCGCGAATACCAGCGGGAACAGCAGGCAATCGGCCACCGCCGCGATGCCGGCGGGTAGCAGTGGCAGGGCCCAGAAGGCGAGCCGGCCGGCGAGCCATGCGGCGACGATGAGAGCGAGGCGGGGGCCGTGGATTTCCTCGGTGCCGGCCCAACTCGGCAGCGCGGTGAGCACGATGCCGAGGATGATCGCGGTCGAGAAGCCGAAGACCATCTCGTGGCCGTGCCACAGCGCGGCCGGCATGTCGCCGACCGGCCCGTTCCACCAGCCGGACCAGGCGCCGAGCCAGGCGCCCATCAGCAGCGGTGCGTACAGCGTGCCGAGCAGGAAGAAGGGGCGGAACGCGCTCACCCATAGCGCTGCGGGAAACACGCGGGATGCGGTCGCGGACATTTCGTTGGCCGTGAAATTGTTTGGACCGCTTCAGTCTAGGGGCGATACGGGTCGGAGTTTCTGTCCGGCGTCAAAGGTGGGGAGGGTTGCGGCGGACATTCTTTCAGGATTTGCCCGGCCGGAAGACGACGGGCCCGCGCACGGAGGTTCCGTGACGCGGGCCCGTTGCGGCCGCTTAGCAGGGAGAGGTCGGGCGGCGGCTTACTTCGCCAGCGTCCAGGCGCCGTCCCGGACGGCGATGAGGACGCGGCCGCGCTCGTCGAAGCCGCTGTGGTCGGTCGCGCTCATGTTGTAGATGCCTTGGGTGCCGACGAGCTCGCGGGTCTGCTCGAGGCTGTCGCGCAGCGCCGCGCGGAACTCCTTGGTGCCGGGTTTGGCGACCTTCGCGGCGGCCGGGATCGCCTGCTGCAGCAACAGGCCGGCGTCGAAGACGTTGGCGCCGAAGGTCGCGGGTTTGGTGCCATGGGCCTTCTCGTAAGCGGCGATGTAGTCGCTGGCGATCTTCTTCGACGGATGGCTGTCGGCGATCTCGGGCAGCACCAGCATCAGGCTCGCGGCGAGGATCGTGCCCTCGACCTTCTTGCCGCCGAGCTTGAGGAAGTCGGGCAGGGCGGCGCCGTGGGTCTGGTAGATCTGGCCCTTGTAGCCCTGCTCGACGAGCGTGGTCTGCGGCAGCACCGCGGGCCCGCCGGCGGCGGCGACGAGCACCGCGTCGGGTTTCGCGCTGAGGATCTTGAGGCTTTGACCGGTGACGGACGCGTCCTGGCGCTGGAAGCGCTCGTTGGCGACGATCTTCATGCCGTTCTTGTCGGCGAGCGCCGAGAACACCTTGTACCAGTTCTCGCCGTAGGGGTCGCCGACGCCGATGAAGCCGACCGTCTTCACGCCGGACTTCACCATGTGGCCGACCAGCGCCGTGGCGATGATGTCGTCGTTTTGTGTCGTCTTGAACACCCACTTCTTCTTGTCGTCCATGGGCGTCACGACGGCGGCGGTGCCGACCGGCGCGAGCAGCGGCACGCCCGCATCGGCGACGAACTGGATGACGCCCATCGCGTTGGGCGAGCCCGAGGGGCCGATGATCGCATCGACGTTTTGCTCCGAGATCAGCTTCTTCACGGCGGTGACGGAGGCGGTGGGGTCGCTTGCGTCGTCGAGCGGGATGTATTCGACGGTGAGATCGCCGATCTTGGGTGGCAGCAGGGGTACGGTGTTCTTCTGCGGAATGCCGACCAGCGCGGTGGGGCCGGTCGCCGAGGACACGACGCCGATCTTCACCTGGGCGAGGGCGGACTGCGACGCGAAGGCGGCCAAGGCGATGGCGAGGGTGGTGGCAGCTTTGTTCAGCTTCATCTTTCGTCTCCGTGGGGGCGGTGCTTGGGGTGAGGGCGCCTTACGGCGTCTGGTTATGGGGTGGAATCAGATCGTCAGCGTGCCGACGCTCGCGCCGCCGCAGACGTACAGGGTCTGGCCGGTCACGAAGCTGTTCGCGGGGTCGGCGAAGAACATCACGGCGCGGGTGACGTCGTCGGGGCGGCCGATGCGCCCGACCGGGATGTTCGCGGCGAGTTTCTGCTCGCGCTCGCTGCCGGCGGGAACGACGTCGTGGAACATGTCGGTCGCGATGGGGCCGGGGGCGACGACGTTTACGGTGATGCCGTGCGGCGCGAGTTCGAGCGCCCAGGTCCGCGCCATGCCGATCATGCCGGCCTTGGTCGCCGAATACGCGGTGCGCGTGGCAAGGCCCAGCGCGCCGCGCGAGGACATCAGCACGACGCGCCCGAAGCCGCGCGCCCGCATGCCGGGCAGCGCCGCCTGCATCAGGCTGATCGCCGCGCCGAGGTGGATCTGCGTGAGTCCGTGCAGCTCGTCCTGCGTGACGTCGGGCAGCAGCTTCGGCCAGATCACGCCGGCGTTGTGGATGAGGTGGCTCACCGGGAAGTCGCGCGCGATCTCCTGCGCTGCGGCTTCGGTCGCGGCGGCATCGAGGAGGTCGACCTGGAAGTTCGTCAGCCGCGGGTGCGTCCAGTCGGCGGCGCGGCGGGCGACGGAAACCACCTCGTAGCCCTCGTCCAGCATGCGCCGGCAGATATCGGCGCCGATGCCGGCGCTGCCGCCGGTGACGATCGCGACACGTCTTTCGCTCATCGTCGTGTCCTCAGGTGCGCGGGGTCAGCGCGAGCACGCGCAGCGGGCTGCCGGAGCCGTTGCGGATCTTCAGCGGCGCGGCGAGGATCAGCGCGCCTTGGGGCGGCAGCTGGTCGAGGTTCGTCAGGCACTGCAGGCCGTAGCGGTTGTTGCCGTGCATGAAGTAGTGGCACGGGTAGGGCGGGTTGAGGTGATGCGCCTGGCCCGCGTCGGTGCCGATCGATTCGGTGCCGAAGCCGTGCACGTTGCGCTCGCGGATCAGCCAGGGCACGACCTCGGCGTCGGGGCCCGGCGAATGCGCGCCGTCCTCGGCCATGTTCAGGTATTCCTTCGCGCCGCTGCGCTTGGACCAGTCGGTGCGCAGCAGCACCCACGAGCGCTCGGGGATGCGGCCGTGCTGTGCCTCCCATGCCTGCACGAAGTCGATCGTGAGGAGGAAGTCGGGATCCTTCGCGGCCTCGGCGGAGACGTCGATGACGCAGGCGGCGGCGATGAAGTTCTCGACCGGGATCGAGTCGACGGCGTTGTTGGGCTGGTCCTTGCCGGTGACCCAATGCACCGGGGCATCGAAGTGGGTGCCGGTATGTTCCGAACACGAGAAGTTGTTCCAGTACCAGGCCGGGCCGCGCTCGTCGTAGCGCGAGATCTCCTCGATGCGGAAGGGCCAGGCCTGGCCGAGTTCCGGCGGTAGGACGATGGTCGGGAATTCCGGGGTCAGGGTTTGCGTGAGGTCAACGAGTCGGATGCGGCCGGACAGCAGTTCGGCCATGAACTGCGCGAGGATGGCGGTGCTCACGTGGGGGTCTCCTTCGGTGGGTGGGGTGCCCTTACGGGTCTGTCGCTGTGTGTTGCGGCGCAATCAGCCGCCGAGTTCGCGTTCGACGGCCTTGTGGTTGTCGCGCAGGCGCGCCCGCAGCTCCTCGGCGACGTCGCCGACGTAGAGGTCTTCGACGCCATCGCGCAGACCGCGGACGACCGAGGCGGCGACCGCGGACGGCGCGAGCTTCGGGGGCGGGGTCAGCTGCTCCCATTCGTCGTCGATCGGGCCGGGGAAGACGTTCACGACCCGTATGCCGGCGCCGGCGAACTCGGCACGCAGGGTGAGGGCGGCGGACAGGGCGGCGGCCTTCGACGCCGACCACGCGCCGCGTGCGGGCAGGGCCGCGAGCGCATGGATCGACAGCAGGTTCACCCACGCCACTGCGCCGTGCGTGCCGTCGGCCGCGCGGAAGCACATCGTCGGGCCGAAGGCCTGCGCGAGCCGCATCAGGCCGAGCACGTTGACGTCGAAGGCGTCGCGCGCGAGCCCGACGTCGCGGGCGTTCATGACTCCGCCGTCACGCAGGTGGTCGGCGGTGTTGATGAGGATCTCGACCTTGGCGCCGATCGACGCGGCGAGGCGGTCGACCGAGTCGGTGTCGGTGACGTCGAGCGCGACCGGCTCGATGCGCGGATCGGAGGCGACAAAGGCGTCGAATCCGGCATCGGCCTTCCACGTCGCCGGATCGCCGACGAAGACCGTCGACGCGCCGGCGTCGAGCAAGGCCTTGACCATCGCGCGGCCGAGCGTAGAGCGTCCGTCGGTGACGAGCACGCGGCGGTGCTTCGGGTCGCAATGCGTCTCGCGCAGTTGGGGCGAATCGTTCATGTTCGGGGTGTCCTCCGCGGGCAGCGCGTGCAGCACGGCCTGGCCGCTACGGTCGAGTTTCAGGGCGAGGCGCACGCGGCCGGCTTCGTGGCAGTCTTCATGCACGTGCGCGACCACCGAGGGGCCGGCATCCATCTTCACGGTGCCGACGCGCCACGGCAGGCGCTCGCGGAAATAGGCATCGTTGCTGTGGCGCAAGGTCGTCGTCGCGATCAGCGCGCCGCCGTTGGCGACTTCGCGCCAGTCGAGCCGCTCGGACAGGCAGCTGCCGCAGACTTCGCGCGGCGGGTATTGCACGGCGCCGCAGTCGGCGCAGGCCTGCATCTCGAAACGCCCTTCGGCGGCGGCGCGGGCGAGGCCGAGCGCGGCGCGGCTGCGCGATGCGGGCGGCAGCGTCGGCAGGCGCGTGCGCGCGACGGGGCTCTTCCGTTTCGGCTTGGGTGTGGCGTCGGTCATGCCGTCCCCCGTTCGAGGAGCGCCGCGCCGGAACACAGGCCGCGGTCGTAGTTGATCATGCCGAAACCGGACACGAGGCCGATGCGCGCGTCGGCGACCTGCATGTCGCCGGCGGCGTTCGTGAGCTGGCGCAGCGCCTGCACGAGCCCCAGATAACCCCCCGCCGCGCCCGCCTGGCCCACCGAGAGCTGCCCGCCGGAGGTGTTGAACGGGAAGGAGCCGTCGATCGTGAAGCCGTGCTCGCGCACGAAGGCGGGTGCTTCGCCCTTCGCGCAGAAGCCGAGGTCCTCGAACTGCAGCAGGTTGATCACCGGGTAGTCGTCGTAGGTCTCGACGAAGTCGACGTCTGCGGGCGAGACGCCGGCGTGCTCGTACAGCGCATCGCGGTCCATCGCCCAGCCGCCGCGGAACTGGATCGGGTCGTCGGGGTAGGCGTTGTGGCGCTCGATGGTCGAGCGGATGCGCACGCCCGGCAGTTTCAGGGCGCGCGCCCGTTCCTCGGTCATGACGAGGAAGCCTTCGGCGCCGGCGCACGGCATCACGCAGTCGAAAAGATGGATCGGATCGGTGATCGGCCGCGCGTCGAGGTATTGCGCGAGCGTCAGGGGTTTCCTCATCAGCGCATGCGGGTTCCTCAACGCGTTGTCGCGCTGTGCGACGCAGAGCTTGCCGAAGTCCTCGCGCGTGGCGCCGTACTGCCGCATGTAGTGGTCGGTGAGCAGCGCGAAGCTCGCGTTCGGCCCGCCGGCGCCGTAGGGATAGACGGCGTCCTGCGCGAAGCGCGAGAACTGGCTGACGGTGTGGCGGAAGGAGTCGACATGGTTGGTGTCGCCGGCGATGCAGGCGATGACTTCGGCGTCACCGGCCTGCACTGCGCGTGCCGCGCGGCGCAGCGCCACCACGCCGGACGCGCCCCCCATCGGGATGTGGTCGAGCCAGCGCGGGCTCATGCCGAGGTGCTGCATCAGGCCAACCGCGGTATCGGGGCCGAGCGTGAAGCTCGAGACACACACGCCGTCGATGTCGGCCTTGGCGATGCCCGACTCGCGGATCAGCGCAGCGAGGGCGCGGCCGAGCCACCAGTGCGCGGCGTGCGTCGAGTAGCGGGCATAGGGCACGGTGACGGGCACCGCGGCGACGACGCCGTCGTAGGCGAGGCGTCGGCTCATGTCGCGGTCTCCTGGCGCTTCTTCAGCGCGCAGGTATCGACGCACTCGGGCGCGCCGACGAGCGTGGGCGCCAGCGCCTTCAGTTCGCCGCGCTGGATCTTGTTCGTGGCCGTCAGCGGCAGGCTGTCGACGAAGGCGACATGGCCCGGCGCCTTGTAGTACGCCAGTTCGCCGAGCGTCCAGCGCACCAGTTCCTCGGCGGCGGCTTCCATCGCGCGGCGGTCGGCAAGCGGCTGCTGCGGCACGATGCAGGCCATGACTTCGTCGCCGCGCACGGGATCGGGCACTGCGGCGACGGCGACCGCCTTCACGAGCGGATGCTGCTGCAGCACGCTCTCGACCTCAACGGCGGCGATGTTCTCGCCGCTGCGGCGGATGACGTTCTTCTTGCGGTCGACGAAATGCAGGTGGCCGTCGGCGTCGCGGCGCACGACGTCACCGGTGTGAAACCAGCCGCCGGCCCAGGCGTCTGCGGTCGCGGCCTCGTCCTTCAGGTAGCCGGCGAGGAAGCCGTAGCGTGGATCGTCGCCGGCGTGGCGCACGAGCAGCTCGCCGGGTTCGTTGATGGCCGCTTCGCGCCCGTCTTCGGTGACGATGCGGACTTCGACGTCGGACACCTCCTTGCCGAAGCAGCTCGTGCCGACCTTGCGCGGCTCATGGTTCGCGATGACGACTGCGCCGGCGCCGGTTTCGGTCATCGCCCAGGCTTCGAGCAGCGGGAAGCCGAAGCGCGTTTCGAACGCCGCGTGCAGCGTGCGATCGACGCCCGCGCCGAAGCCGAAGCGCACGGCATGCGCGCGGTCTTCGGGCGAGGCGTCGGCCTTCATGAGCATCGCCGGCATGACGCCGAGGTAATGCACGACGCTCGCGCGCGCCTCCCTGACGTTGGCCCACCAGCGCTTGGGGTGGAAGCGGTCGAGGGGGACGAGGCAGCCGCCGGTCATGACCATGGCCATCGTGGAATACGCCATCGCATTCATATGCACCAGCGGCAGCGGCGTGATCATGCGCTCTTCGCCGGGCATGAGACGCGCGAGGCCGCCGATGTTGGCGTACCAGCGGCCGGCGTGCAGGAAGTAGCGGTTGGGCAGCATGCAGCCTTTGGGGCGGCCGGTGGTGCCCGAGGTGTAGAGCAGGGCGCTTTCGGTGAGTTCGCCCGGCACCGTGCCCGCGAGTGGCGCGGGGAAGGCTGCGGTGGGCGGCGTGTCGCCGTCGCTCGTGACGCGCAGCGGCCGGCCGGCGCGTTCGGCTGCGGCGGCGAGATCGGCGTGGCGTTGCGGCAGCGCGACGGCGAGGGCGATTTCGGAGTGGCCGATGAGGTATTCGAGTTCGGCGGCGCGCAGGTCGGCGTTGATCGGCACGACGGAGGCGCCGAGGGAGTTGAGTGCGAACCAGTGCAGGAAGAAGGCCGGGCGGTTTTCGAGCAGCAGGCCGACGCGGTGGCCGGGGCCGTAGCCGGCGGCGGCGTAGGCGTCGCGGAGCGCGGCGATGCGCTGTGCCGCGTCGCGGTAGGCGAGTTCGCCGGGCGTGATGCCGTAGGCCGCGGCGGTGTCGGGCAGGATGCACAGGAAGGGGCGTTCGCCCCATTGCCCGGCGGCCGCGGTGAAGGCGTCGAAGACGGTGGCGGTCATGAAGGGGCTCACGAGGGGCTCACATGAAGAGCTGGATGTTGCCGAACGCGGCGTCGCAATTGACGAGGTCGACGCGCTTGAGGCGGATCTTCAGCGCGCCGGCCTCTTCGACGAGGTGGTGCGTGGTCCAACCGACGAACAGCGTCTGCTGGTCCTGGCGCGTTTCGACGTAGTGGAAGGCGGTGCGGACGATGTGTTCGCCGGCCGGGTCGGAGGATTCGACCGTCGGCGCCTGCAGGAGGTGGTGGCAGCGGCTTTTCGGTTGTTGTGAGAAGGTGCGCTGGCCGGCGAGGCGTTCGACGCGCACGCGCAGCAGGAGTTTGTCTTCGTACAGCAGTGAGGTGTGCAGGCGGGGGTCGGTCTGGCCGTGGGCGAGCGGCATCCAGTAATGGCCGTCTTCTGTGAATAGGTTCAGCCAGTCCTCGAAGCGTTGCTCGTCGAGCAGGCGGGCTTCGGCGTAGATGAAGTCGGTGAGGGTTTTGTGGGTGATGTCGAGGGTGGTCATTGGCTTGTTCCTCGTTCTGTTTGCGCGGCGTTCTTTGGACGATGGCGGGACGTGCCGCTAATCGGGCCGGCCGGGGTATTTTCTCCGCGGGCTGCGGAACTCGCTTAGGGCCGCGCTTCCGCGACCCTCGCTCAGACAGTCCTCGCCCGCTCCGCAAACACCCCGACCGTCCCTGAGGGCTGGGGTGCGGTCCCGTTTGTGTTGGCGTTTGCGCTACATGCTTTCCGTCATGAACCTGGCCCATGCACGGAACTGGTTGCGCATCTGCCATTCGTTCGTGCCGTTCGTCGCGACGTTCTTCTGTTCCTTTTCGGCGGGGTCGAACAGCCGCGCGACGTTGATCCAGTCGCGGCCACGTGATTGCAGGGCTTCCTGAGCGCGTTCGTACATTTCCAGGTCGTCGTGGCCGACGACGGAGGTCGGGGCGTTGATCAGCCGGTTGTACATGAGCGTGCGTTCGAGCAGCAGGTCGGGCGCGCCGACGAGGCGGAAGGTCCAGGACTCGACGAGGGTCTTGTTCGCGGCGATGGGCTTGAACAGGCGCAGCGTCTGGATCGGGCCCTTGACCATGATGTTCGGGAAATAGACGGTGTTGTGCCGCGTGTCGCCGAGGATCGCTTTCGCGCGCTCCTCGCCGTAGGTGGCGACCATCTGTTCCCAGTAGCCGGGCGCGGGCGAATAGGCGGCGTGGATCGAGTCGGCGACGCCGGTGTGGCCGTGGCCGTTCTCCCACACGCGGATGCCCATGTTCTCGAAGAACTCGTAGGACGAGACGAAGGGCGCGAAGAGCTCGACCGCCATCGGCTTGGGCGTGCCCTCGGGCGCTTCCTGCCACACCTTCACTGCGGTGCCCGCAGAGGATTCGTGCGCGACCATCGGGTGGCAGGTGTCGGTCTGGTTGTCGACGAGCATCTTCCAGTTGCAGTTGTGCATGTAGCGCAGCACGCCGCCGGCCACTTCGAGGCGGCCTTCGGGCGAGCGGTCGACCATGTTGTCGATGGTCGACAGCGATTCGCCGAAGTAGCCCTCGAACGAGATGCCGTTCGGGTTGAGTCGGCAGAACACGAAGTCGCGGTAGACCTTGACGTTCTCGACCGGGGCCATGCCATGCTTGGCCTCGCAGGACTCGAAGCCGGTGTTCTCGTAGCCTTTCTTGAGCGGCACGGCGAGGAGGCTGCCATCGGTCTTGAAGGTCCACGCGTGGTACGGGCAGCGGAAGAATTTTCCGGTGTTGCCGCAGGTTTCGCCGGCGACCTTGACGCCTTTGTGCGGGCAGCGGTTGTACAGCACGCGGATCGAGTCGTCGGTGTGGCGCACCATCACGACCGGTTCGGTGCCGACGGTCGTCGTGTAGAAGTCGCCCTTGTTCGGCACCTGGCTGGCGTGGCCGACATACACCCAGGTGTTCGCGAAGAGGTGCTCCATTTCGAGCGCGAACAGCTCCTCGTCGATGTAGGTGTCCTTGTGCACTTCGAGGTCGCGCACCAGTGCGCGCACCGCGTCCGGATTGCCCGTGTAGCGTTCCATCGTCTCCTCCTGCGAGTTTTCTCGTCTGTGGTGTTTCAGAGATCGAGCACCAGCCGCGCGCTCTTCGCTCGCGAGATGCAGATCTGGATCAGCTTTCCTGCGGCCTTCTCCGAGTCCGTCAGGAAGTAGTCGCGGTGGTCCGGCACGCCTTCGAGGACGGTCGCGGTGCACACGCCGCATTCGCCGCGCTTGCAGTCGAACATCGGGTCGCAGCCGGCGGCCTCCATGACGTCGACGATGGTCTTGTCGGCGGGGACCGTGAGGATGCGGCCGGATTGGCGCAGTTCCAGTTCGAAGGGCTGGTCGCCCGCGACCGGCGCTGCCGCGGCGAAGAGTTCGAAATGCACGTGCCCGGCCGGCCAGCCGCGCGCCTTCGCGCCGTCTATGGTCGCGTCGATCATGCCTTTGGGGCCGCAGACATAGAGGTGCGGGGCTTCGCCGCGAGCCTGTTTCACGGAATCGAGCAGCGCGCCGACCTCGAGCCGGGTCATGGGGTCGTCGTCGGTGTGCAGCACCAGCGCGTCGCCGGCCAGCGCCGCGAGTGCGTCGACGAAGGCGAGCTGGTCGCGGCTGCGGCCGCTGTAGTGCAGCACGAAGGGGCGCCCGGCCGCCTTCAGCGCCGCGGCCATCGAGGCGACGGGCGTGATGCCGATTCCCCCGGCGAGCAGCACGACCGGCGTTTCGTCCGGCCCCGGTTCGTGCAGCGCAAACTCGTTCTTCGGGCCCGTCACGGTGACGCGGTCGCCCGCTTTCAGCGCGTGCATGAAGCGCGAGCCGCCGCGGCTGGCGTCCTCGATACGCACGCCGAGCCGGTAGCGGGTCGGGCGCTCGAATGCCGCGGCGTCGGACGCGAGCTCGATCAGCGAATAACAACGGGGTTCTGCGAGGCCCGGGATGGCGATCTGCAGATGCGCGCCGGCGCTGAAGGCGGGCAGGGCGCCGCCGTCGGGCGCGACGAGTTCGAATGCGCGGATCAGCGCGGTTTCCGCTGTGACGGAACGGATTTCGAGTTCGAATGTGCGCATTGGAACGCTCCTCGATAGGGGTCGGATCAGGCCGCGACGCGGGGAATGCCGGGGCCCTGGCGTTTTTCGGCCGCCTCGCGCGGCGCTGCGCTTGCCCGTAGAAGTTGCGCGAGCTGCGCGTCGAGCGCCTTGCCTTCCTCGTCGGCGAGCGCGGCTTCGCGCAGCGTCCTCAGTGTCGCGGCGGCGTCGGCCTGGCCGGCGAGTTCGTCGGCAGCCTGCATCAGCCGCGCGAAACGGCGGTCGCCGCGGTCGTGCGTGCCGCTGTATCCCTTGATGAGCCGCCGGCAATCGAGCACCTCGACGGCGAGCGCGTAGTCGCCGGCGACGATGCGGGTCGCGCGCGCGAGCCAGTCTGCGATGTGCGCGGATTCGATCGCGTGGCGCAGCGTGCCGCGGCGGAAGCGGCGCAGTCCGGCGACGCAATACAGCGCCACGAACCAGGTCAGCGTGCCGGTCTTCACGCGCCGGCCGTGTTCGACGCGGCGGCGGATGAAGCCGCCGAGTGCCTTCGAGTTCTCCAGCCAGCGCCCGAGGCGCAGCGGCAGCGTGCCGCAGATTTCCTCCAGCCGCGGGTGCATGAATTCCGTCGTATAGACGAGCTGATCGCTCTTCGCGCCGACTTCGCTGCGCACGCGCTCGAAGCGGCTGCCGCGCGTTTTCAGGTCGGCGACGCGGATAACGTCGTCGTAGCTCATGGCGACCGCGACGTAACGCGCCGCCGCCTGCGTCAGCGCCCAGTCGCGCGCGTCGCCGCCGGCCTTCGCGTCGAGCGCCCGGAAGCCCTGCAGCGTGCGCAGATAGTCCTCGGCGTAGGCGACGTCCTGGTAGTCGATGAGCCGACGCAGGCCGGCGACGAGCAGCGGCTGTGCGGTCTGCGGGAACTGCTTCACCGTGTCGAGCAGCGCCTCCACGCGCGGATGCGCGGCGCTCGCGGGCACGTCGGGCAGCGGGCGCGAGGTGTCGATGCGCGCGGGCGCGGCAGGGGCCTGGGTCGCGGCGTCGAAGCCGAGCGCGAACGCCTTCAGGCTCGCCTCGACGCCGACGCCGCCGTGGCGGATCGTCGCTTCGAACGCGTCGCGGGCGAAGGGCAGCACGCCGGCGCCAGCGATCGCCCCGAACAGGCTCGCCGAGATCACGCTGCCGGCGCGCTCGGCCATCTGCTGCAGGTCGAAGCACAGCAAGCGCTTCGCCGCTTCGCGCCCCGCATCGAGGACCTTGTTCGGATCGGCGATGCCGTTGCCCGGCGCCGCCTTCTCGGCGACCGCGTAGCTGCGATGCGTCGAGGTGATCAGCGTCGTGCGATCCGGGGTGACGAGGCCGCGCTGCATCGCGCGGCCGGCTTCCATCAACTCTGCGGCGACGACGAGGTCGACGTCGCCCGGTGTGGGCATCATCGCAAGCACCGGCGGACGCCCGGCGGCGTTCGCGGCCGCCTCGGGCAGCAGCTCGACGTAGTAGATCGTCGCGCCGGTGCGCTGCGCCACCCCCGGCACCGAGGTCGTCTGCGCCCACCAGCCGACCGCTTCGGCCATCTCGACGATCCAGTCGGCGAGCACGCCGCCGCCCTGGCCGCCCATCGCGAGGATCGCGATCTTGATCGGCGTGCCGGAATGAAGGGTCACTTGGCTCATCGGAATCCTCACAGCGCGTAGCGTGCGAGCCGCGCCGCGCGGCGCCGCTGCAGCCAGCCGATGACCGCGCCGCGCACGCGCGCCTTGATGCGGTCGGCCGCGGTCGGGTTGTGGATGATGTCGGCGCGATAGAAGGACGGGCACAGCACCGCGGCCTCGGCGACTTCGCCGCAGTTGCCGCAGCCGACACAGCTGTTGTCGACGTGCGCGACCGGGTCCTCCTTCAAGGGGTCGCCGCTGTCCTTCACCGACAGCGACGGGCAGCCGGACAGCCGGATGCACGCGTGATCGCCGCTGCACACATCCGGATCGACGCCGAAGCGCTCCTTGACGACCCGCTCGCCGGCCTTCACCGCCTTGTTGAAGAGGGGCTTCACGCGCCGCTGCTTGTTCAGCATGCATTCGGACTGGGCGATGATGACCTTCGGGCCGTCGGTCGTCGTCGTCAGCGCCTCTTCGAGCGTGTCGCGCACCCTCGCCACGTCGTAGGTGCGGTCGATGGTGCGCACCCATTTGACGCCGGCGCCGCGGATCGCCGCCTCGATCGGATGCTTGGTCGCGCGGTTCGGGTTGTCGGCGCGCGACGACGGGATGTCCTGCCCGCCGGTCGCCGACGAGTAGAAGTTGTCGACGATGACGATGACGCCGTCGTTCTTGTTGAACACCGCGTTGGCGATGCCGCTCGTCAGGCCGTTGTGCCAGAAGCCGCCGTCGCCCATCACCGAGATCGAACGCTTGCCGGACTTCACGTTGAACGCCGAGCTCGACGCCGCACCCAGCCCGTAGCCCATCGTCGTCGCGCCGAGGTTGAACGGAGGCAGGATGGAAAACAGGTGGCAGCCGATGTCGCACGAGATGTGATGCTCGCCGAGATCGGCCTGCGCGAGCTTCATCGCCGCGAAGATCGGTCGCTCGGGGCAGCCGGTGCAGAAGCCCGCGGGCCGTGGCGGCACGACGGCTGCGAGATCGCGGACTTTCGGATGGAAAGTGACCGGCACTGCAGCGGGGGCCTGCGCCAGCACCGCCGCGGACGGCTCGAGTGCGCGCGGCGCGTGGGTCGTCAGGAAGGCTTCGATGCCGTCGCGCATGACCTGCGTCGTGTATTCGCCGGCCATCGGCTGCACGTCCTTGCCGCACAGCGCCGTCGTCACGCCCGCCCGGCGCAGGATGGTGTTGAGGTTCTGTTCGATGTAGTCGGGCTGGCCTTCCTCGAGCAGCAGCACCGCGCGCTTCTTCGCACAGAAGGCGAGCACCTCGTCGTCGATGACGGGGTAGGTCACGTTCATCACGTACAGCGGGATGCGGCTGTTGCCGAACGCGTCGGCGAGGCCGTGCAGCTGCAGTGCGCGGATCACGCCGTTGTAAAGGCCGCCCTGCAGGATCAGACCGAGGTCGGCGTGGGCGTCGTCGCCGTCGAAGAACTCGTTGAGCTTCCGCTCGCGGATGAACTGCACGGCGGCGGGCCAGCGGTCGCGGACCTTCTCGTGCTCGTGCGCGAAGGAAGCCGGCGGCAGCACGATGCGGCCGGTGTCGCGGCGCGGGTTTTCGAGGGCGTCGATGAGGCTGAACGCGGGCCGGCGGTTCTCGCGCGTGACGAAGCGGCCATGCACGTGGCACGAGCGGATGCGCATCTCGAGCATCACGGGCGTGTTGCTCGCCTCCGACAGTTCGAAGCCGTCCTCGACCGCCTTGACGATGGATTCGAGATTCGGGCGCGGATCGAGCAGCCACATCTGCGACTTCATCGCGAAGGCGTGCGAGCGCTCCTGCATGATCGACGAGCCTTCGCCGTAGTCCTCGCCGATGATTACCAGCGCGCCGCCGGTGACGCCGCCCGACGCGAGGTTGGCGAGCGCGTCGGACGCGACGTTGGTGCCGACCGTCGACTTCCACGTGACGGCGCCGCGGATCGGGTACATCACCGACGCGGCGAGTGTCGCAGCCGCGGTCGCTTCGGAGGCGCTCGCCTCGAACTGCACGCCGAGCTCGTCGAGGATCTCCTTCGCATCGGCGAGCACGTCCATCAGGTGCGAGATCGGCGAGCCCTGGTAGCCGGCGACGTAGCCGACGCCGGACTGCAGCAGCGCCTTTGTGACGGCCAGGATGCCTTCGCCGCGGAACTCGGCGCCGGCCGGCAGCCGCAGCTGCTCGACTTCCTTCGCGAACGAGCGCTCAGCCATGGCGCGGCTGTCCGTGCTGCGGTGCGCATGCGTCGCCGAGGCGCAGCCGCAGGGCGCGGCACGCGGTCGACGGCCAGCCTGTCGGGGTGGGGGCCATCCTGTCTCCTCCGGTTTTAGCCCGGTCCGATAACGCGTCGCCGCGATTCCGTCCGGTGCTTTGTTGTGGAATTTACTTTAGGTATGAAGCTTTCTCTTGTCAACGGAAAACATGAAATTTCATGGAAAACGAAAATTTCCGTGACAGAGCAGTGATTTGCGCAACGCAGCAAACGCCGCACAGGCGTCCGGGGAGTGCTGAAATGCGCCGCTCATGTGCCAGACCGACGGTGAGCTGACGCATAATCGGCCGGAACATCGGCAGCGCATGTCGCGCTCGCCGCGCCGGGTCGAGCAGCGAAGGGTCCGGCGAGGAAGGGAGCAGCGCATGACGGAAGGCACGACCACGGAAAACCAGCTCTCGGAGCAAGCGTCGGCACGCTTCGTCGACGGCTATCTCGCGTATTTGCTCGCGCAGGCCAGCAGCCGGATCTCGCGCGAATTCCATCGCGAGGTCGAGGCGTCTGGCCTGTCGGTGACCGAGTGGCGCGTGATCGCGAGTCTCTCGGGCAGCGAGGGCGAGAGCATCGGCACCTTGGCGCAGCTGGCACTGACCAAGCAGCCGACCTTGAGCAAGGTCGTGCAGCGGATGGAGGCCGAGGGACTCGTGGAGCGTACCGGCGCGCGGCGCGACCGCCGTCAGACGGTGGTGCGCCTCACGCGCAAGGGACGGGGGCTTGCGGACTCGCTGTGCGCGCGCGCGTTGCGCCACCAGCAGGCCGTGCTGGACCCGTTCGGCCACGAGAATGCGGCGCTGCTGATCGGCATGCTGAAGGACGTGATCGCGCTGCACCCGCCGTCGGGAGCGCCAGCCGACGGCGACTAGCGCCGCCGGCCCGCTGCACCGCTCAGTGCCCGCTGCCGAACAGCTCGCGCAGCTTCGCGACGTATTGCGGGCTCGCCTGTTCGATTCCCTTCCAGCCGGTCTCGTAGGCGCGCGCGCGGAACTGCTGGGCCTGCGCGTCGGGGATCGCGATGCTCTCGATTTTCGCGCCGGCCTGGCGCGCCTTCTCGGCCTCGGCGGCTTTCAGGTCCTTGCCGTTCTCGGACTCGACCCACGCGATCTGCTTGTCGAGGAACGCACGCTGCGCGTCGTCGAGTTTCTTCCACGTGTTCTGGTTCATGTATAGCCCCACTTCGACGTTGTAGAAGCCGGGCTCGATGCGGTACTTCGTCTTCTCCTGCCAGCCGAGGTCGAAGATGCCGACCGAAGGCCAGCCGTAGCCGTCGACCACGCCGCGTTCGAGGGCGGTGAACACCTCGCCCGGCGGCACCTGCAGCGGCGTCGCGCCGAGGGCCTGGAAGAACGCGCGATAGACGGGGACGCTCCTCAGCTTCATCCCCGCGAAATTGCCGGCGTCGACCTTCTTCGTCGTGTAGATGTGGTACTGCAGCCCGTCGGAGACGCGCGCGAGCCACACCATGTTGGCTTTTTCGCGGTGGATGCGGTCGAGCAGCGCGTAGCCGCCGTTTGCACGCAACTCCGCCATCGACTTCTCGGCGAAGGAGCCGGCGAGCGCCTCGGGCACCAGGTTCGCATGGAACACGCCGGTCGTGTTCGCGAGGTCGACGACCCCGGTGCGCACCGCGTTGCCGACTTCGAGCGGCGGGATCGCCTCGGGGCCGCCGACGACGTGGATCTTCATGATCCCCTTGCCGTCGGCATTGACCTTGTCGACGAAGGCCTTGAAGCGTTGATTGAAGAAGGTGTCCTGGCCGAAGGCGCTGACGGCCTTCAGCGTGATCTCGGCGGCGCCGGCGCTTGTTCCGATCAGCGCGATCAGTGCGGCGACGGCGAGCTTGCGGGGGTGAATCTTCATCTCCTCGGTCTCCTTCTGTTTTGTAATGTGGGTGCTGCTGTCATGGAAGGTTATCGAATACCTCCGTTCGCCCCGGAAGGCGGTGGCGGGCGGACTACTGCATCAGCCGCGGCAGGCCCACGGCGAGCCCCGGCAGCGCGACGATGAGGCCGAGCACCGCGAGCTCGATCAGCACGAAGGGCGTGGCGGCGGCGTAGATCTGGCGCAGCTGGATCGGCGGTGGCGCGACCGACTGCATCACCATCAGCAGCAGGCCGAACGGCGGCGTCAGCAGGCCGAGCTCCATCGCGACGAGCATCAGCACGCCCAGCCACACCGGGTCGATGCCGGCGGCGTTGGCGAGCGGCATGAAGAACGGCAGCGTGATCATCATCATGCTGATCTGGTCGATGACGCAGCCGAGCACGAGCAGGATCGCGAGCATGCCGAGGACGAGCATCAGCGGGGAGAGCTCCAGCCCCCGGATCAGGCTCAACGCACCGCTCGTAGCGCCGGAGAAGCTCAGGATCTGCGCGAACGTCGTCGAGGCGACGAGCACGAACAGGATCACGACCGAAACGCGAGCGGTCTCGACGAGCGATTTCTGCAGCGCACGCAGCGTCAGGGCGCGGTAGCAAGCGGTCGCTGCGACCGATGCGACGACGCCGATCGCCGCCGATTCGGTGGGCGACGCCCAGCCGGCGAGCATGCTGCCGACGACCGCAGCGAAGATCGAGAACAGGGGCAGGACGTCGCGCATGAACGGCTTCCAGCGCGTCCACGCATCGGGCTCGCGCGGTGCGTCGTCGATCGGTGCCGATTGCGGATCGATGCGGCAGCGGATCATCACGTACGCGAGGAAACAGGCCGCCATCACGAGGCCGGGCACGATGCCCCCGATCAGCAGCTGCGCGATCGAGATGCCGGCGAGGCTGCCGAGCATCACCGCGAGCGCCGACGGCGGGACCAGCATCGCGATGCCGCCGACCGCCATGATCGGTCCCATCGCCAGGGTCGGGTGATAGCCGCGCTTGAGCATCTCCGGCAGCATCACGCCGCCCATCATCGCGGTGTTCGCGATCGTCGAGCCCGACAGTGCGGCGAACGTCGTGCCGCCGAGCACCGACACCACCGACAGGCGCCCGGGCAGCCGCGCGATCAGGCGCTCGATCGCCTCGATGGCGCGGAAGGCGAGCCCGGTATGGAACAGCACTTCGCCCATCAGCACGAACAGCGGGATCGGTGTCAGCGAGAAGCTCGTCACCGACCCCACCGAGTTCCGCACCAGCTGGGCGAGCCCGGCTTCGCCGCCGAGGAACACCCACGCGCCGACCAGGTTCACGCCAAGGAAGGTGAACGCGACCGGCAGTCCGATCCCCATCAGGCCGAACATCAGGCCGAGCATCAGCGCCAACGCCCAATACCATTCCATGTCAGCGGCCCTCCGCGGCGAGGCCGATGGTGAAACGGCGCGCGAACTCGATCGCCAGCAGCGCGCACGAGAACGCCATCGGCAGGTTCAGCCACCATTCCGGAAACACGAGCACCTTGAAGACGAGGCTGCCCTGCGCCGCAGTGTCCGCCGCGACCGCCGCGGCCTGCCACGCGAGCACCGCGCAGATCGCGCAACATACGACGTCGATCGCCAGCTGGAGGCGGTGCCGGGTCCGCGCCGGCAGCGCGCGCACGACGACGTCGACACGGATGTGGTCGCCGAGATACAGCAGCCACGGCGCTGCGACGAAGGTCGCAATCATCAGGATGTACTCGGTCGCCTCCACGCTCCAGGCGATCGAGCCGAGCCCCACGTTGCGTAGCACCACGTCGGCGCTGACGAGTAGCGCCATGCCGCCGAAGAGCAGCGCGGCCGTCGCGCCGCAGGCCTTCATCAGCAGGTAATAGAGGTGTCCGGGGCGAGACCGGATCGACACGCCGGTTTCCATCGCCGCTTCCTGCAAGGCCATGTCGAACTCCTGCGGATGAGGTGGAGGGCAAAACTATTAAACATGAAATATTCAGTCAAGAAGTTTCGTCGCCGCGGCGCAGCACGCAATACCGCATTCGGCTCAGGGATACTGCCACCCCCGCAGCGCGGTCGGCCTCCCCGCGATGGGGGGGTAAAACACTCCCCGGATTTGCGTTAATGCATGCGACGGAGCGCGAGTCGCAGGACGATCGGCGCAGGCTCCGCTCACGACCAACATGCAGTGGTTTGACTTGATAGTTTAAGTGTGAAATATTCGAAACTAAAGCACAACGCGCCGATCCCGCCCCGGTCTGCGCGGACAGAGGAGACCTGAGATGCGCATCGTCTGCATCGGCGGCGGCCCCGCCGGCCTGTATTTCGCGATCCTGATGAAGAAGCTGAACCCGGCCCACGAGATCAGCGTCATCGAGCGCAACCGCCCGTACGACACCTTCGGCTGGGGGGTCGTGTTCTCGGACGCGACGATGGACAACATGCGGGAGTGGGACCCGGAGACCGCCGACGCGGTGCAGGTCGCCTTCAACCACTGGGACGACATCGAGCTGCACTTCAAGGGACGCACGATCCGCAGCGGCGGCCACGGCTTCGTCGGCATCGGCCGCAAGAAGATGCTCAACATCCTGCAGGAGCGCGCAGAAGCGCTCGGCGTCGAGCTCGTGTTCGACCGCGAGGTGGACTCGGACACCGAGTTTCCCGACGCCGACCTCGTGATCGCCTCGGACGGCATCAACTCGCGCATCCGCAACAAGTACGCGGAGGTGTTCCGCCCGGACATCGTCACGCGGCCCAACCGCTTCATCTGGCTGGGCACAACGAAGCTCTTCGATGCCTTCACCTTCTTTTTCGAGAAGACCGAGCACGGCTGGTTCCAGGCGCACATCTACAAGTTCGACGACACGACGACCACCTTCATCGTCGAATGCCCCGAGCACGTGTGGAAGGCGCACGGCCTCGACGCGGCCGACCAGGAGCAGTCGATCGCCTTCTGCGAACGGCTCTTCGGCAAGCATCTCGACGGCCACCGCCTGATGACCAACTCGCGCCACCTGCGCGGCTCGGCCTGGCTCAACTTCCAGCGCGTCAAGTGCGAGCAGTGGCACCACTACAACGGCAGGAGCCACGTCGTGCTGATGGGCGACGCGGTGCATACCGCGCATTTCGCGATCGGTTCGGGCACCAAGCTCGCGCTCGAGGACGCCATCGAACTGACGCGCCTGTTCCGCGACGAAGGCGACACGCGCGAGCACATTCCCGCCGTGCTGGAACGCTACCAGGCTGCGCGCAACATCGATGTGCTGCGCCTGCAGAACGCCGCGTGGAACGCGATGGAGTGGTTCGAGGTCTGCGGCGCGCGCTACTGCGATACGCTCGAACCCGAGCAGTTCATGTACTCGATGCTCACGCGCTCGCAGCGCATCTCGCACGAGAACCTGCGCCTGCGCGACGCCGGCTGGCTGGAAGGTTACGAGCGCTGGCTCGCGCGCAAGGCCGGCGTCGCGGTGCCGGACGGCGACGTGCCGCCGCCACCGATGTTGACGCCCTTCAGGCTGCGCGGGCTGACGCTGGCCAACCGCATCGTGGTGTCGCCGATGGCGATGTACTCGGCCGAGGACGGCGCCCCGACCGACTTCCACCTCGTGCATTTCGGCGCGCGCGCGCTGGGCGGCGCGGGCCTGCTGTATACGGAGATGTCCTGCGTGTCGCCCGATGCGCGCATCACCCCGGGATGCGCGGGCATGTACAAGCCCGAGCATGTGAATGCGTGGAAGCGCATCGTCGATTTCGTGCATGACAACTCGGACGCGAAGATCGGCATGCAGCTCGGCCATGCGGGCCGCAAGGGCGCGACCCGGCTCGCGTGGGAGGGCATGGACGAGCCGCTCGAAACCGGCGCGTGGGAATTGATCTCGGCGTCCGCGCTGCCCTACCTGCCGCATTCGCAGGTGCCGCGCGCGATGACGCGCGACGACCTGGAGCGCGTGCGCAACGACTTCGTGCGCGCCACGCGGATGGCGGCCGAGGCGGGCTTCGACATCCTGGAGCTGCACTGCGCGCACGGCTACCTGCTGTCGAGCTTCCTGTCGCCGCTGACCAACTGCCGCACCGACGAGTTCGGCGGCGAGGTCGAGAACCGCGCGCGTTTCCCGCTCGAAGTGTTCAAGGCGATGCGCGCGATGTGGCCGACCGATCGCCCAATGTCGGTGCGCCTGTCCTGCCACGACTGGTTCCCCGGCGGCAATACCGCCGACGACGCGGTCGCGATCGCGCGCCTCTTCAAGGAGGCCGGCGCCGACATCATCGACTGCTCGTCGGGCCAGGTGTGGAAGGGCGACGCGCCGGTCTATGGCCGCATGTACCAGACGCCGTTCGCGGACCGCATCCGCAACGAGGTCGGCATCGCGACACTCGCGGTGGGTGCGATCTCCGAGGCGGACCACGCGAACAGCATCATCGCGGCGGGCCGCGCCGACCTGTGCGCCATCGCGCGCCCGCACCTCGCCGACCCCGCGTGGACCCTGCACGAGGCGGCGAAGATCGGCTTCGGCCGCGTCGCGTGGCCGAAGCAATACCGCTCCGCGCGTGGGCAGTACGAGACCAACCTGCAGCGCGCCGCCGCGGCAGCGACCAAGTGATCCCGCGACTACGACAATGACAACGACCCCCGACCCCAACAGAGAGAACGGCCCGCTCGCCGGCCGACACGCGCTCGTGACCGGCGCAGGCAGCGGCATCGGCCGGGCTTGCGCGATGGAACTCGCGCGGCTGGGCGCGACGCTCACGCTCCTCGGTCGCCGCGGTGCGCCGCTCGAAGCGGCCTGCGCCGGGCTTCCGGGCGAAGGCCACGGCCTCGCCGTCGCCGACATCACCGACTTCGCCGCCGTGCGCGCGGCCTTCGATGGCGCCGCCGCCGCGCGCGGGCCGATCGCGATCCTCGTGAACAACGCCGGTGCGGCGAAGAGCGCACCGTTCGGCCGCACCGACCCCGAGCTGTGGAGCGAAATGCTCGCGGTGAATCTCACCGGCACCTACCACTGCACGCGCGCCGCACTCGCCGCCATGCAGGCCGCGGGTTGGGGGCGGATCGTGAACATCTCCAGCACCGCCGGGCTCACGGGCTATGCCTACGTCGCCGCGTACTGCGCCGCCAAGCATGGCGTCATCGGCCTCACGCACGCGCTGGCGCTGGAGGTCGCGAAGCAGGGGATCACCGTCAACGCGGTGTGTCCCGGCTACACCGACACGCCACTGATCGAAGGGGCCGTCGACAACATCGTCGCCAAGACCGGCCGCAGCACCGACGACGCGAAGGCCGCGCTCGCCGCACGCAATCCGCAGGGCCGGCTCGTGCAACCCGAGGACGTCGCCGCCACCGTCGGCTGGCTGTGCCTGCCGACCAGCGACGCGATCCACGGGCAATCGATTGCGGTCGCGGGCGGCGAGGTGATGTGCGGCTGACCTGATTGGGCAAGGAAGCTCCCTCCCACTTGCGGGGGCGAGCGACCGTGCCGCCGGGGTGCTTACCGCGGCCCCCTACGACAAGAACTTCCCACTCGTCCGCAGGCGAGTGGGCCACCACAGGAGAATGAGATGGCAGAACTTTCGATGCAGGACCACAAGCGCCCGTTCAAGGATTACACGGCGCGCCACTTTCGCTGGGAATGCTCGGACGACGGGCGGGTCGCAACGATTACGCTGGACCGCCCGGAGAAGAAGAACCCGCTGACCTTCGATTCGTATGCGGAGCTGCGCGACCTGTTCCGCGGCCTCGTCTATGCGAGCGACGTGCGCACCGTCGTGATCCAGGGCGCGGGGGGCAACTTCTGCTCGGGTGGCGACGTGTTCGAGATCATCGAGCCGCTGACGAAGATGTCGATGCCCGAACTGCTCGCCTTCACGCGCATGACCGGCGACCTGGTCAAGGCCATGCGGCGCGCGCCGCAGCCGATCATCGCCGCGATCGACGGCATCTGCGCCGGGGCCGGCGCGATGGTCGCGCTGGCGTCGGACTTCCGTCTCGGCACCGCGGAAGCGAAGACCGCCTATCTCTTCACGCGCGTCGGGCTCGCCGGCGCCGACATGGGGGCCTGCGGCCTGCTGCCGCGCGTCGTCGGCCAGGGCAAGGCGACCGATCTGCTGATGACCGGCCGCGCGATGGGCGCCGACGAGGCGCTCGCCTGCGGCTTCTTCAGCGCGGTGCATGCGCCGGCGGAACTGCTCGGCAAGGCGCAGGCGCTGGCGAAGACCCTCGCCGACGGGCCGTGGTTCGCGCACACCATGACCAAGACCATGCTCAACCAGGAATGGGCGATGGGCATCGAGGAGATGATCGAGTCCGAGGCCCAGGCCCAGGCGATCTGCATGGTCACCGGGGACTTCACGCGCGCGTTCGAGGCGTTCGCGGCGAAACAGAAACCGAAGTTCGAAGGCTGCTGACGTGTACGCCATGGACCGCAGCTCGCTCGACCTGCCGTTCTTCGGTCCCGAGCACCGCACGCTGTCGGACGCGATTTTCGACTGGGCGGCTGCGCTGCCCCCGATCGACCATCACGACACCGACGCGGCCTGCCGCCGGCTGGTGGGCGCGCTGGGCCGCGCCGGGTTCCTGCGCTATTGCGTGCCGGCTGCCTTTGGCGGCACGCTCGCCGAGCTCGATTCGCGCGCGCTGTGCATTGCGCGCGAAACGCTCGCATACCACGACGGTCTCGCCGACTTCGCGTTCGCGATGCAGGGGCTCGGGTCCGGCGCGATCACGCTCGCGGGTTCGCCCGAGCTGCAGCAGCGCGTGCTGCCGAAGGTCGCGTCCGGCGAATGGATCGCCGCGTTCGCGCTGACCGAGCCCGAAGCGGGTTCCGACGTCGCCGCGATCGCGACGAGCGCGCGGCTCGACGGCGACCACTACGTGCTCGACGGCGAAAAGACGTGGATCTCGAACGGCGGCATCGCCGACGTGTATTGCGTCTTCGCGCGCACCGGCGACGCACCCGGCACGCGCGGCCTGTCGGCCTTCGTCGTGACGCCCGACATGCCCGGCTTCGAGATCGTCGAGCGGCTCGACGTCATCGCGCCGCACCCGCTCGCGCGCCTGCGCTTCAAGGGGCTGCGCGTGCCGGTCGGCAACCGCCTTGGCGCTTCGGGCGAGGGTTTCAAGATCGCGATGCGCACGCTCGACATCTTCCGCGCGTCGGTCGCCGCCGCCGCGCTCGGCTTCGCCCGCCGTGCGCTCGACGAGGCGCTCGCGCATGCGAAGGGCCGTGCGATGTTCGGCCACACGCTCGCCGACTTCCAGCTCACGCAGGCGAAGCTCGGCGAGATGGCGACCGACATCGACGCGGCGGCCCTGCTGACGGCGCGCGCCGCTTGGCAGCGCGACGTCGCGAAGAAGCCGACGACGCGCGAGGCGGCGATGGCGAAGATGACCGCGACGGAGAACGCCCAGCGCGTCATCGACGCCGCAGTACAGATGCACGGCGGGCTGGGCGTGAAGGTGGGCGTGAAGGTCGAGTCGCTGTACCGCGAGATCCGCGCGCTGCGTATCTACGAAGGTGCGACCGAGGTGCAGAAGCTCATCGTCGCGCGCGAACTCATGAAACAGCCGGCGCCGTCTGTGCCACCAAAGGCATCCTCCGCAGGAGACAAGCATGGTTCATAAGGTGATTCAGCCCGAGGGCTGGGCCGCGCCCAGGGGGTATTCGAACGGCATCGAGGCGCGCGGCCGCCAGGTTTTCGTCGGCGGCCAGATCGGCTGGGATGGCGATTGCCGTTTTCCGAGCGACGATCTCGTGCAGCAGGTCTTCCTCGCGCTCAAGAACGCGATCGACGTCGTGCGTTGCGCCGGCGGCGGACCCGAGCACGTGACGCGGATGACCTGGTACCTCGTCGACAAGAAGGAATACGTGGCCCGGCTCAAGGAAATCGGTCATGTGTATCGCGAGGTCATGGGCCGCAACTACCCGACGATGACCGCGGTGCAGGTCGCCGATCTCGTCGAGGACGCCGCGAAAGTCGAGATCGAGGTCACCGCGGTGATCCCGGACTAATGAAGGGATCATCAACCGTTCGCCCTGAGCCTGTCGAAGGGCTGCGGCCGGGCTTGGAGCGGTATTCGCTTGCCGCCTCATCAATCCAATCGCACTGCCCGGGGCGATTTTGCTTGAGCTCGAATTAATTCATGAGTAAAGTATTTTTGCCGCTCCGGCTCCTTCCGGCCCCTTTTCCGACTTCGAACCCGCATGCCCACGTCAACCACCGTCCGCCCCTCGAACGATGCCCGCAGCGACGAGCACGAGGCGCTGCGCGTCTGGCTGCGGCTTCTGACCTGCACGAATCTCGTCGAAGCGCAGCTGCGCACGCGCCTGCGCACGAACTTCGACTCCACGCTGCCGCGCTTCGATCTGATGGCGCAGCTCGACCGGCACCCGGAAGGCCTGAAGATGAGCGAGCTGTCGCGCCTGCTGATGGTGACCGGGGGCAACGTCACCGGGCTGACCGACAAGCTGGCCGACGAAGGCCTGGTCGAACGGCGCGACGACCCGCGCGACCGGCGCTCGTTCACCGTGATGCTGACGCCCGCGGGCCAGCGCCAGTTCGACCGGATGGCGCGCGAGCACGGGCAATGGGTCGTGGGGCTGCTGGCCGGGCTCGACCACGCGGAGAAGCAGCGGATGCTCAAGCTGCTCGACCGCCTGAAGGCGCATCTCTCGACGATTTCGGACTGAAGGCTCGACGGCGCGCCCGCGCTGCTACCGATTTCGCGCCACCGTTTCTCCTCGTCATAGGGGGGCGCGCTGCGAGCGGAATCCGTCATCCTTTCGGATTCACTTCTTCAGGGGAGATGCCATCGTGACCAGTCACGTCGATACCTTCGCCCGCGACCGCCTGCCGGCGCCTGAGCTGCAACCCGAATTCCTGTTCGATCTGCCCTCGCTGCAGTTTCCGCCGCAGCTGAATTGCGCGGTCGAGCTGCTCGACCGCCGCGTCGCCACGGGCGAGGGCGACCGTGTCTGCCTGCGCGCGCCCGGCGGCCTGTGCTGGACCTACCGCGAGCTGCTCGAACGCGCAAACCGTATCGCCAACGTGCTCGTGCGCGAGCTGGGCATCGTGCCGGGCAACCGCGTGCTGCTGCGCGGGCCGAACAGCCCGATGCTGGCCGCCTGCTGGTTCGCGGTCATCAAGGTCGGCGCGATCGCGGTCGGCACCATGCCGCTGCTGCGCGCCAGGGAGCTCGGCCAGATCCTGGACAAGGGCCGGGTCACGCATGCGCTGTGCGCGCACGGGCTGCGCGGCGAACTCGACGAGGCCGTGGCGACGCGCCCCTTCGTCGCGCACGTGCTCTCCTTCGACGATCCGTCCGCAGCCGGCCTCGAAGCGGCCATGGCGCGCCAGCCCGAAGCGTTCGACAACGTCGCGACCGCCGCCGACGACACCTGCATCCTCGCCTTCACGTCGGGCACGACGGGACAGCCGAAGGCAACGATGCATTTCCACCGCGACGTCCTCGCCGCCTGCCGCTGCTGGCCGCCGCACGTGCTGCGGCCGCAGCCGGACGACATCTTCATCGGCAGCCCGCCGCTGGCGTTCACGTTCGGGCTCGGCGGCCTCCTGCTGTTCCCGATGAGCGTCGGCGCATCGACCGTGCTGCTCGAGCAGGCGTCGCCGTCGCGGCTTCTCGACGCGATCGCCGAATTCGGCGCGACGATCCTGTTCACCGCGCCGACTTCGTACCGAGCGATGGCCGAGGACGCTCGCGAGCGGCGGCTCGGTGCGCCGCAGGGCGGGCCGCTGGCGAAATGCGTGTCGGCGGGCGAGGTGCTGCCGGCGGCGACGCGGGCGCTGTGGAAGGACGCGACCGGCATCGAGATCATCGACGGCATCGGGGCGACCGAGATGTTCCACATCTTCATCTCCGCCGACGAAGAGCATGCGCGCGCGGGCGCCACCGGCACCGTCGTGCCCGGCTATCGCGCGCGCATCGTCGACGAGGAAGGCCGCGAAGTGCCGGTCGGCACCGTCGGCCGGCTCGCGGTGCAGGGGCCGACCGGCTGCCGTTACCTCGACGACGCGCGCCAGCGCAACTACGTCAGCGATGGCTGGAACTGCACCGGCGATGCGTACTCCATGGACGCTGACGGCTATTTCCACTACCAGTCGCGACTCGACGACATGATCGTGTCGGCCGGCTACAACATCGGCGCGCCGGAAGTCGAGGATGCGCTGATGCAGCATCCGGCGGTCGCCGAATGCGCCGTCATCGGGGTGCCCGACGAGGAGCGCGGCCAGATCGTCAAGGCCTTCGTGGTGCCGCGTCCCGGCCACGGGGCAGGGGAGCTGCTCGCGCGCGAGCTGCAGGACTTCGTCAAGCGCACGATCGCGCCCTACAAGTACCCGCGCGCGGTCGAATTCCGCGATTCGCTGCCGCGCACCGAGACCGGCAAGCTGCAGCGCTTCCGGCTGCGCGAGGGGAAATCCTGATACCGCTCCGGGCTCATTGACGGAATCATTGAAGGGCTCCGGTTCGATTCCGCACAGACGGAAGCGGGGCAGATGCAAGGCGCCCGCGGCCGCTGCCCTTGCCGCGACTACACTCGAAAAACAGGAGGAGACGAAAGTGACCAACAAGAACGGAGCCTGCGTGATCCGCGGCCTTGCCGCCGTGGCGCTCGGCGCGCTGACGCTCGGCGCGGCGCACGCCGCAGAGAAGGTCAAGGTCGGGCTGATGCTGCCCTACACCGGCACCTACGCCGCACTCGGCAACGCGATCACCAACGGTTTCAAGCAATACGTCGCCGAGCACGACGGCATGCTCGGCGGGCGCGCGGTCGAATACTTCGTCGTCGATGACGAATCCGATCCGGCCAAGGCGACCGAGAACGCCTCCAAGCTCGTCAAGCGCGACGAGGTCGACGTGCTGGTCGGCACTGTGCATTCGGGCGTCGCGATGGCCATGGCCAAGGTCGCGCGCGACACGAAGACGCTGCTGATCGTCCCCAATGCCGGCGCCGACGAACTCACCGGCCCGCTGTGTGCGCCGAACGTGTTCCGCACGTCGTTCACGAACTGGCAGCCCGCATACGGCATGGGCAAGGTCGCCGCCGAGCGTGGCCACAAGAACGTCGTCACGCTGACGTGGAAGTACGCGGCAGGCGAACAGGCCGTCGGCGGCTTCAAGGAAGCCTTCGAGAAGGCCGGCGGCAAGGTCGCGAAGGAGCTCTACCTGCCCTTCCCGAACGTCGAGTTCCAGGCCTATCTGACCGAGATCGCGAACCTGAAGCCCGACGCGGTGTTCGTCTTCTTCGCCGGCGCCGGCGCGGCCAAGTTCGTCCGCGACTACGACGCCGCGGGGCTGAAGAAGCTCGTCCCGCTGTACGCGTCGGGCTTCCTCACCGACGGCACGCTCGACGCGATGGGCGGCGCCGGCGAGGGCCTGCTGACGGCGCTGCATTACGCCGACGGCCTGACGAACGCGAAGGACACGGCCTTCCGCACCAGGTACGCGACGACGTACAGGATGCAGCCCGACGTGTACGCCGTGCAGGGCTACGACGCCGCCCAGCTGCTGCGTGTGGGCCTCGATGCGATCAAGGGCGGCAAGCTCGATCAGCCGAAGATGATCAAGGCGATGGAGGCGGCGAAGATCGACAGCCCGCGCGGCGCCTTCACGCTGTCGAAAGCGCACAACCCGGTGCAGGACATCTACCTGCGCAAGGCCGAAGGCCGCGACAACAAGCTCGTCGGCGTCGCCGAGAAGGCGCTGGCGGACCCGGCGCGCGGCTGCCGCATGTAACGCGCCGGGCAGGGCCGGTGCCGGCCACGCCGGCACCGGGGCTCTGTATCCGCGCGGTCCCGCCCCCCACGAAAAGATCCCGGCGACCGAAGCCGCCGGGCGAAGAGGAGTAAAGGTCGGCACGCGCGGAGCCACTGGCTCAGCGGCCCGCGGCCTGCAGTGTTTGCAGCGAGTAGTCTTTCGCTGTTACGCCCGCGATGTTGGTCTTCCACGTCCCCGTGTCGACGAGGAACACCGTCGCGTGGTTGCGCTGGAAGTCGATGATTGCGCCGCCGCTGGTGCGTACGTCAGTGAAACCGTCCTCGGCTTTCGCCGCGTACGAGTGGAACTCCATGAACTTCCAGAACTCGCCTTTGCGGTTGTACGCCTCGCCGTAATAGATGCGCGGGTACTTCGTGTCCACGTACAGCACTTTCTTGCTGTACGGGTGCTCGGACGGCGTCGTCGCTTCGATGACATACACCTCGCGCGGCTCGAACCGGTTGTGGTTCATGTTCCAGTACGGCGCCGTGTTTTCGAGCACCGGGTACTTCTCGGCGAAATCCTTGCCGTTCTTGTTCCACAGCGGCGTCTTGCTGTTTGCGACCGCGAGCACCCAGCGCTTGCCGACCATCTTGTAGCCGGGATACCAGCACGGCCGCGCGTTGAATATCTCGAGGTCGTCCTGCAGTTGGTCGGACGAGCCGATCGGGTCCATCCACGCGCCACCCGACAGCCGACGCACCCGGCGCACGGCCGGGATGTAGGCCCAGACGTCGTTCACTTTCGTCGAGTCGTACATGACGCTGTAGGTGCCGAGGCCTTTCATGTCGGACGGCGCCTTGAAGTACAGCAGCTGCCGGCTGCGTTCGGTGCCATCGCCTTCGACCGCCTCGCCCGACAGCCGCCCTTTCATTGAGTAGCGCGTGAACTCGGCGACCGGCTCGGCGTGCACGCCCTTCTCGCCGTCGATCAGCACCTGCGTGAAAAACGGCACGTAGGCGACGTCGCCCGAGAGCTGTCCGAGATGCCAGTTCCACACGACTTTCTCGGCGGCCTGCGGATCCTTCACGTCGATGTCGGGAAACGGCTGGCCAGCGGCCCAGCCGTCGATCTGGCAGGTTTCGCTGTTGATTTTCGTCTTGCCGGCGTTCGCGCGCGACGCCTTGACCCATTTCGGATCGAGCGGGACCTCCTTCGACTTCGCCAGCGGCAGCTTCCAGCCGTTGTTGCGGATGCGCCATTCCATGCGCTCGGACAGCAGGTTCGCGACTGTGTGGCCTTCGAACGTGTCGCCCTTGATCTTGTCGATGTTTTCCGCCGAGATCACCGTGCCTTCGGGCAGCTCGGCCGCGCGCGCGGCGAGCGTCGTCGTCAGGAGCGCGACCGCGAGCGCGCCGAGAAGGGGCTTGTGGATCGGCGGATTGTGGATTGTCATCGTCATGTCTCCCTCGAGGGTCAGAACAGGTAGGTCAGGCTCGTGTAGAGCTGGTCGCGCTTGTGGAAGATGCCGAAGAGTCCGGTGTCGTCACAGCGTCCGGCGTTGGGCGGGGCGCAGTCGCGCGCATCGCGCCAGTCGTCCGACCAGAACGCGTCGTACTCGAGCTTCCAGCGCCAGTTCTTCGCGAGCTCGACCGTCACCGAGGGCACCGCGAAGCCGCCGCCGTAGGTGAGGTCCTTGCCGATGACGAATTCCGGCTTCACGCGCCCGTTGTCATAGCTGAGACTGAAGATGCCGGTCAGCAGGAAGGAATGCTCCTTCGTGCGAGCGCCCCAGCCGACGGTGTTCAGCAGCCGCTCGTCGTGGTCGTAGTTCTGGATCCATTTGTCGAAAAGCTGCACCGAGAAGAACATCGGCTTCTCGCTGCCCAGGAGGTGCTGCGTCGCCGCGATGTTCTTGTCCATGCGCAGCATCCACGCCAGCACGTCCTTGCGGCGAATGCCGTCGAAGCCGGGGGCGACGACCTGGGACGCGAACGAGCCGGGAATCTGCGAGATCTGGTACGGCAGGTCCTGCACGTACGCGACTTCGGTGCTGAACACCGCGTCGGCCCACTTCGCATAGCCGCTGGCGGTGAAGCCGAACACGTCGACGATCGGGTAGATCACGTCGCCGAAGAGTCCGTTGGTGTCGCTGCGTCCGATGGTGTCCACCGGGCTCGTCCCCGGCATGCCGTTGAACTTGCTCGTGCCGTTCATGATCGGGCTCGGCCAGAACGTCTTCAGGTAGGACACCGAATAGTTCACGTCGCCGGCGAGCCCGCTCCAGCGGATGCCGCCGGTCGGGTCGCGATAGTCGCCCTCGCTGTTCCTGTAGTCGTACGGGTCGATGTTGCGGAAGTCGATGCCCGCGTACGGCTGGCCGGACCAGCGACCGCCGTAGATGTCGAGCTCGGTGCCGATGTCCTTCCTGCGGTCCCAGCCGGGGCGCACGAACATCTCGACCCCGCCGCTGAGCTCGGGCACGTCGACGTTCAGCTTGAACATGATGTTGGTCTTGCGCAGCTCCTCGTTCGCCGGTTCGAGAAAGGTGCGCCAGGTGTAGTCGAAGCCGTGCACCAGGTCGTTCGCGGCGAAGAAATCGGTCTCGCCCCAGGCGATCTGCTGCTTGCCGAAGCGCATGCGGGCGCGCTCGCCCAGCGGGAAGTCCACATACAGCTCGCGCACGACGTCGCCGATGTCATTGCGGTTGTAGAGCTTCATGATGTCGCCGCGCGCACCGGCATGGTAATTGTTCGCGCCCATCTTCTCGAGATGGCTCAGGAAGGGCGTTTCGAACTCACCGACCGCGCGCAGCTTCGCGACGACCGACACGTCCGGCGTGGCCTTCCAGTCGACGTTGAGGCGCGCGGTCGTGCGCGCCATCGACAGCTTGCCGCGGTCGTCGTAGTCGGGCGAGTCGACCCAGTTTTTCGTGTTCCAGGACAGCTCCTGGCGCAGGTAGCCGTCGATCGTCAGGCTGTCGTCCGCCGCGTGTGCCGGCAGGCCTAGCGTCGCAATGGCCGCGGCCACGGTGACGACGAGGGGTGCGGCGGCCGGCTTCTTGAGGCCGGTGCGTCTGTGCGCGCCGATGTGTCCTTTCCTTTTCATGTCTTCTCCCTTGGATGAATCGCAGCAATGCGCGGCGAAGCCGACGACAGTCGAACGGACCGCTCAGGCCGGCTGCATCGCAGGCCGCAGCCCGTCGAGCACCGGCGCCTCGCGGCGGCCGAAAATGAACGCGGGGCGGAACACGTAGATCACGGACGGCATCACGAACAGCGCCGACATCGCCGAGATGCCGAGCCAGATCGCCATCAGGAGGCCCATCTCGGCCTGGAAGCGCAGCGACGACGCCCACCACAGCAGGGTGCTGAAGATCAGCACGCTCGCGGTGACGACGACGCCCATGCCGGCCGAATGGAGCGCCTGGCGGATCGCGTGCTCGGGCGTGCTGCCGGCTGCGATCTCCTCCTTGATCCGGTCGGCGATGTAGAACGCGTAATCGACGCCGAGGCCGATGCCGAGCGCGGCGACCGGCACGGTGTTGATGTTCATGCCGATGCCCTTCCACGCCATGAAGCTGAAGGTCAGCGTGTTGGAGATGATCACCGGCACCATGAACAGCATCCCGGCCACCGCCGAGCGATAGACGACCGTGCAGATCACGACCAGCACGAGCAGCGCGAGCGCGACCGCCTCGATCTGGCTCGACAGGATCACTTCATTGACCGCGGCCATCACGCCGATCAGACCGCCGGCGAGCTGCCATCGCCCCTCGGGCAGCGGATTCTGGGCGATGAACTCCTTCACGCGCGCCACCGCCGTGCGGATCGTCTCGCCCTGGCGGTCGCGGAACATCATCGTCACGGCGCCGTTGGAATAGCGGTTGTCGGCGAAGCGGTCGATGTCGCCCGGCTCCGACACGGAGTCGAGGATCCCCATCAGGCTCCCATTGACCTGCTGCGTATCGCCCAACTCCAGGTAGCGCGGGTTGCCCTCGCGCAACGTGCTGTTCACCACCGGCAGCACATCGGCGATCGACACGGTGCCGCCGACTTCCGGCTGCGCTTCGATGAAGCGCTGGAAGCGGTTCATCGCCAGCAGCACGTCGTTGCTCTTGACGAGCCCCTCCTTGCCGTCCTCGCCGAGCACGATGAACATCCGGTCGACGCCCTGGAAGCGCGCGTTGATCGCGGCCGAATCACGGTTGTACGTCGACTCCGGCCACAGGATCGGCGAGCCCGGGTTCGCGTCGCCGATCTTCAGGTTGAACGCGTACAGCCCGGACACCGCCATGACGACGACGCTGCAGCCGATCACCGCGAAGCGGAAGCGCGACAACGCCATCCACACCCCGAGGTCGAGCACGCGGCGCAGCAGCGGCGCGAGGTCGAGCGGATGCACCGTGCCGTGCGGACGACGGATGTACGACAGCAGCACCGGTGTCAGGATCACCGCGCTAACCGTCAGCGTGGACACCCATACGACGGACAGCACCGTGAGTTTCTGCAGCATCGGGATCGGGCTCAGCGCCACCACGGCCATGCATGCGGCATCGGCGATGACGCCGAGCATGCCGGGGCGGAAGAGGTCGGCGAGCGCGACACGTGCGGCCCGGCGCGCCACGCCGTCGCCGGGCGGCAAGAGCTCGAGCTCGTCGTCGAAGCGGTTGACGATCTGCACCGAGTGCGACACCGCGCGCGACGTGATCAGCATCGCGACGACGATCACCAGCGGCTCGAACTGGATGCCGAGCAGGCGGCAGATACCGAGCGCCCAGATCGCGCTGACCGCCCCGGCCAGCAGCGGCAGCAGCACCCCACGCCAGGTGCGCAGCAGCACGAACAGCATCGCCAGGGTCAGCGCGAGTGCCGCGGCGACGAGGTCCACCGTCTCGGGGACGTAGTGATTGACCCAGCCGTACAGGATCGGGTCGCCGACGACGCGGATCTCGACCGTTCCGTCGTCGACCTTCGCGACGAGGTCGCGGATCTCGGCGAACACCTTCGCGTAATCGACCTCGCGGTCGATGAAGTCGACGGTGATCAGTGTCGCCTGCAGGTCCTTCGATACGAACGATCCATAGACCAGCGGGTTGCGCAGCACGGCTTCGCGGAGTGCCGCGAGCGCGTCCGCGTTCGCCGGCAGGTCCGGCCACATCAGCGGCCGCGTCTCGATGCCGTCGGTCGACGCGCGCACCTCCTTGAGCTTCTTCGACGCGAGCGACGTGATCTGGTATGGATTGACCGCCGACACCTCGCGCAGCCCGAGCGTCACCGTGCGCACCTTTTCGAGCACGGCCGGCTGGAAGATCTCGCCCTCGGGCACCTCGAACATGATCGTGACCATGTTCGAACCTCCGAACGTGTCCTTGAACTTCTGGTGCGTCTGCACGTACTCGTGCCGCGACGGCAGCAGGTCCTCGAAGACGGTGCGTACCTCGATGTGCAGTGCGAACCAGCTCAACACGAGGGTCAGCGCCGCGACGCCGCCGACGACCCAGCTGCGGCGGCGAATGCAGAATTCGGCAATACGTTCGATCATGGTGGTCTCTTCAGGCGGGTATTGAGGGCAGCGCTTCAGCGGCCGACGGGCGTCCAGCGCTCGCCGTCCCAGCGGCCGACGTTCGCGCCCGCGAACCAGGCCAGCCCGCCGGCGGGCACTACGCGCGTGTGCCAGGACAGATCGCGGTCGTCGAGCCGACCGCTCGTCCAGCGCGCGGCCTCCGCGTCGGCGGTCACCCAGCGGCCAAGCGCGCCCGCGCCGATCCAGCGGCCGCCGGCCGCGTCCCACGCGATGTCGAAGAGATGGTCGCGCGCGCCAACGTCGGCCTCGTGCCACGTGCGACCGCTGTCGCGCGTCACCAGCACGACACCTTCGAGCCCGACCGCGACGCCGACATCCGCGTCGCGGAACGCGACTGCCATCAGGGAACTCGGCACCGGCGCAGCGATCTCGTTCCAGCTCGCGCCGTCGTCCTCGCTCGTGAGGATGCGGCCGAACTCGCCGACGACGCGGATACGCCCGGCGCCGAGCAGCGCCACGTCGTTCCATGCGACGTCCTCCTCGTCGCGCAGCCGCGCCCACGTGCGCCCGTGGTCGCGGCTCATCAGCAGCGCACCCATCTCCCCGGTCGCGACCGCGACGCCGCCATCGGCGACGCGCACGCGGTTGAGTTTGTTCGCGACTTGCGATCGCGGCACTTCCGCCGCGGCGGTCCAGGTGCGCCCGCCGTCGGCGGTGAAGACGATCACTCCGTCGTTGCCGACCGCGACCGCGTGCGATGCGTCCCACACCGCGATGTCCTGCAGGGTGCGCTCGGTCGGCGTCGTGAAGCGCTCGATCCCGCCGTCCGCGCCGAGCGCGAGGATCTTGCCGTTCGAGCCCGCGACCCACACCTTGTCGGCCGCGAGCGCGAGCCCGTAGAAATGGTCCCGCTGCTCCAACAGCGGCGGCTGCACCGTGCTGCCGACCGGCTGAGGCTTGACGAAGAGGCCGGCCCACAGCAGGCCGGCGATGATCGCCCACGGCAGCATCGCGACCATTGCACCCGTGAGCGTCCGACGCCGTACGGGAGGTTCCGCCGCGGGCGGCACCGCGGCGGTCGCCCCGGCGCGTGGGCGGGCCGCGACGTAGTCGGGAAGTCTGTCCATGAGCGTGTCCGTCTCCCGGGTTCTGGTCAGCGGTTGAAGTGCAGGGTTTTCCATGGCGCTAACCATATGGGCGGGGCTGGCAGGGGACTATCCGCTCCCCGCAGGACCTATCCCGTTCGTGCAAGGGAATCCACTCTGGGGAAAGGGGGAACTGGGACAGAGTCTTGCGGGGGAGGGTGGGGGCTAGTCGGGGCGCGGCGGGTTGCCGCGGCGATTAAGTTCCGGATGGAGCAAAGCAGTCTGCCCGTGAAGGATCTGGAGCCGATCATCCGGAAGAGCAACCGAGTGCACGAAGTCCTGAACCGCAAGCGCCTGCTGCGAGAAAACCGCGGTGACTCAAATTCGGCCGAGGACTAAACCGCTCTCGCGGTAGGGCGCGCTGAACCGCTTCGAACGGTCAGGACGTCGGGGGTGTGCATCGGCAGTGCTCTGCCATGTTGGAGATGAGGCGACCCGCCTCGTTTTCGACAGGAGCACGTCATGGAAACGACTACCCGCCCGATCAGCCCCCTACGCCAGCGCATGCTCGACGACATGCGGATGCGCAAGCTCCATCCCAAGACGCAGTCCGCGTACATCCGCGCGGTGTGCAACTTCGCCCGCTATCTGGGGCGCTCGCCGGATACCGCGAC
>NZ_KB899506.1 GCF_000378245.1 Aromatoleum toluclasticum ATCC 700605 | reverse complement strand
GGGGAGATTTCCGAGTCCATGGGGCTCGCGCTGAAGTATCTCGAGCAGGCGGGCGAGATCCTGCGCCACGTCAAGGAGTTCGTCTGCAAGCACAAGCCCGACAAGGAACCCGAGAACATCAACGAGGTGATCCAGGACGCGCTCTCGTTCCTGAATTTCGAGGTCCGCCGGCACGACGTCAGCGTCGACCTGCGGCTGCTGCAGGACCCCCCGCTGGTGCCGCTATGCAAAGTCGAGATTCAACAGGTGTTGTTCAACCTCATGAAGAACGGCATGGAGGCGATGACGGGCCTGCCGCCCGGGGCGCGCAAGCTCGTCATCGGCAGCGAGATCGTCGATGAGGGCGGGGCGATGAAGGTGTTCGTCCAGGACCACGGCACGGGGCTCGAGAAGCGCTCCGCGAAGCGCGTGTTCGAGCCCTATTTCTCCACCAAGCCCGACGGGATGGGTATCGGTTTGACGATCTGCCGCTCGATCGTCGAGTCGCACGGCGGACAGCTTTCGTTTTCGAGGATCGGCAAGGGCGGGTCACGCTTTCAATTCACCTTGCCGATGTAGGGAAGGTCGGCGCCGGCACGAAGACCGAAGAGTCTCGGACGGCGAAGACCTTGTGAGCGAGGTGGGTGTCCGCTCGTCGGGCGGGCTGATTTGGCTGTCGATGCTTACGAACAGTCACTGCCTCGACTGAAAATGGGCGTCCCGGCCCCCGCGGTAACGGCCAATGCTTACTTGCAGCGGGCCTGCCGGCGCCCTCCAAGGTGCGCTTCACGTTGTTTACGCTCGACCATCGCCTGGCCGGAGGTCAGATCGGAGAGCTGTCGCCAGGCGACAGCGAAGTCGTTCGCGCCTGGCTGACCGCACTACTCGACGAGGTGCGGCCCTGAAAGGGGCAACGTTCAATTGAAGCAGGGCCCGGAGTTTCTCACCCTCCGCGAGGGCACCTGCTTTATTTTCTACTCCGTATTTCGTCATCAGATCCGCGTATTTCGCTGGTCGGTGGCGGGAATCGAGGCAGGCTGGTTGGAGTTTTCCAGAGCTTCAAGGCGATAATCGCACTTCCAATGCGACGGAGGAGGAGGTTCGCGATGCCTGCAATGCCCGATGTGGAATCCGTCAAGGCGCTGCTGCGGCAGGTGATCGATCCGGAGGTGGGGGTCAATATCGTCGATCTCGGACTGGTATACGGTATCGACATCACGCCCGGACAGATCTCTATCCGCCTGACGATGACCTCGCCGGCCTGCCCCATGGGCGACATGATCATGAGCGACATCGACGCTGCGCTCGACGCGGCCCTGCCGCCCGAGATCGGTGTCGTGGTCAATCTCGTGTGGGATCCGCCGTGGACCCCGGAAATGATGAACAAGGATGCGCGCGGCCATTTTGGTTGGTGAGGATGCGCTGCGAGATTGACGGAGTAGGGGATACGGAGGTGGTGCGTCGTGCGTTCTGATCCGAGGCTTGTTCCGCGCGTGCTGTCGCTGGTGCTGGCGATGCTGTCACTCGTGGTCGGGGTCGGCGCTGGCTTGGCGCGGCTGGGCGCAGACGTTCCCGCTCTCGCATCGGCGCTGGCCGGATGGCATGCCGCGCTGATGGTGTGCGCATTCTTCGGAACGGTCATCGGACTCGAGCGCGCAGTGGCGCTGGGGCGTCCCATCGCTTACCTGGGACCGTTGACGTCGGGGCTTGGGGGCATCGTGCTGCTCGCCGGCTTGCCCCTGCCGTGGGCCCAACTGCTGTTCGTCCTCGCGTCATTGGTGCTCTTTGGTGGGGCGGTTGTAGTCGTGCGCCGGCAGTCGGCCCTGTTTACGCGGACCCTGGCTGTCGGGGCAGCGTGCTGGCTTGTCGGGAACCTCGCCTGGGTTGCAAGCGGCATGATCCAGTCTGCGATTCCGTGGTGGCTCTCATTTCTCGTCGTGACGATCGCAGGCGAGAGGCTCGAACTCACCCGCTTTCTGCCTGTACGGCGGGAGGCCGCGCCACTCTTCCGCGTCGCCGCCGTGACAACGCTCGGCGGTGCAGTGGCAGCCTGGTTCTCGCCCCTGGGGCTCGTGTTGTTCGCAGCGGGCCTTTTCGCGCTGTCGCTGTGGCTGCTGCGCTACGACATCGCACGGCACAACGCGCGGCAGCGCGACCTCGTGCGCTACATCGCGCTGTGCCTCCTGTCCGGATATGCTTGGCTGGCCGCAGGCGCAGTCATCGGGCTCGCAGGCGGCTTTACGCCGGGACATCCGCTGCGCGATGCGGGCTTGCATGCGGTCACCCTCGGTTTCGTGTTCGCGATGGTGTTCGGCCATGCTCCAATCATCTTTCCGGCCATCGCCCGGGTCAGGATTCCCTATCATCCGGTGTTCTATCTGCCCCTCGTGCTGCTTCACCTCTCGCTGGCGGTGAGGACTGCGGGAGCGCTTGCCGGCGGCGATGCGGCGCCCTTGTTGCGGATCGGCGGCTTGGCCAATGCGGCGGCACTCCTGGTCTTCATCCTGACGATGGTGGTGAGCGTGCTGCGCGGCCGTCGGGCCAGCCGGGGCTGATACCCGGGCGAGCCTGAGTTCTCGGTTCGCAATGTCCCGGTAACGCGTTCACGGCAGGGTGGCGGGTGCAGCGCCAATGTTTACGGGGTCGCGTGCGCGGACACTGCGGCTGCGTTGCGAGATGTTTCCCTTGCGGCGCACACAGGGCGGGGGCGCGCACGACAGCTGCTAGAATTGCGCCCTCCTGGTTCCACAGCATGAATCCTGTCCAAGAAATGAAGAAAATCGAGTCGGCCTTCGAACACATGCTCTTCGCCAGCCGCTGGCTGATGGCGCCCGTCTTCTTCGGGCTGATCCTCGCGCTGGTGGTGCTTCTCGTGAAGTTCGGGAAGGAGGTCTGGTTCCTCTTCAGTCACATCATGAGCGCGACCGGGGCGGAGATGATCATCGGGGTGCTGTCGCTGGTCGATATCGCACTGATCATGAGCCTGCTCATCATCATCATGTTCAGCGGCTACGAGAACTTCGTGTCGAAGATGGAGGATCTGCATTCGCATGCCGACCGTCCCGAATGGATGGGGCATATCGGTTTCTCCGACCAGAAGATCAAGCTGATCGGCTCGATCGTGGCAATTTCCGGTATCGAGCTGCTGAAGGCCTTCCTGAACGTCGAAAACGTGAGTGATCGCCACCTCGCATGGATGGTCGGGATCCACGTGACCTTCCTGGTGTCCGGCGTTCTCTATGCCTTGATGGATCGCCTGCAGGGCAAGGGGCACTGACCCGCTGCGTCCGCGCGCCGGGTTGCAGCGGAGCTTGATGCCGCAGGATCGGGGTGCTAGACCTGCAGGCGTTCGAGCAGTTCGCGTTCGATCTGCAGGATCTGGCCGTCGAGTGCGAGACGCGGGCCGCTGATCAGGAAGGTGTCCTCGGCGCGCTCACCCAGCGTCGCGATCTTCGCCGTGTGCAGGCGGATCTCGTGACGTGCGAGTACCTCGGCGACCGAGAACAGCAGGCCGGGGCGATCGGCTGCGACGAGCGAAAGGATGAAGTGCTTGCCCGGATCGTCGGGCTGGATGCTGATCTGCGGGGTGATCGGGAAGTGCCTCATCTGGCGCGAAAGCCTGCCCTGCGTGGGGCGGTCCGCCGGTCCCGGATGTTTCAGCCGTTCGGCCAGTTCATGCTCGATCAGCTGGATCACGTCACGATAATGCGAGGCGTTGCCCGGATCCTGCAGGATGAAGCTGTCGAGCGCGTAGCCATGACGCGTCGTGTGCACCTTGGCGTCCAGGATCGAGAAGCCGAGCCGGCCGAAGAACCCGGTCATGCGCACGAAGAGATCCTTCTGGTCGGGCGTGAACACCATCACCTGCACCCCCTCGTCGCCCTCGAGCACCCGGGCCTTGACGACGGGTTCTTCGCTCTGCGGACGGAAGTAGAGGATGCGTGTGTGCCAGGCGATTTCTTCCGCGGAATGGCGCATGAAGTAGACCGCGTCGAGCTGCGTCCATAGCGTTTCCTCGATACCCGGGCGCAGGCCGTGGTAGCGCAGCAACTCGCGGGCGTCCTCCTGCCGATCGTCCAGTCCGAGCGCCTGCTGCGGCGTCGCGCCGCGCAGCAGGCGCTGCGTGGCGAAGAACAGGTCTTCGAGCAGTTTCCCTTTCCAGCCGTTCCAGACTTTCGGACTCGTGCCGCGAATGTCCGCATGGGTTAGCAGGTAGAGCGCGGTCAAGCGTCGTTCGGTCTGAACCGTATCGGCGAACCGACGGATGACATCGGGATCCGTCGTATCCTCCTTCTGTGCGACCTGCGACATCGTAAGATGGTGTGCGACCAACCACACGACGAGTTCGGCGTCTCCCGGCGGGAGACTGTGGTGATCGCAGAATTCACGCGCGTCGCCCATGCCGAGCTGGGAATGGTCTCCGCCGCGTCCCTTCGCGATGTCGTGGAACAGGGCGGCGACGTACAGCAGCCAGTGCCGCTCGAATCCCAGCATCAGCCGTGTCATCAGCGGGTATTCATGCGCGTGCTCGCCCATCGTGAAGCGGCGCATGTTGCGCAGGACCATCAGGATGTGCTGGTCGACCGTGTAGACGTGGAACAGGTCGTGCTGCATCTGGCCGACGATGCGCCGCCACGCGGGCAGATAGTGGCTCAGGATGCCGTACTGGTTCATCCGCCGGAATTCATGCACGATGCCGCGCTTCTGCTTGAGTAGCTCCAGGAACAGCGCGCGGTTGGCCGGGTCGGCGCGGAAGGCCGCGTTGATGCGCGTGCGGTTCAGCCACAGCGCACGCAGCGTCCGCGCGGTCATGCCCTTCAACTCGGAGCGCTGCTGCAGCAGCAGGAAGCATTCGAGGAGCGCCACCGGGTGGCGCTCGAAAGTGTCCTCGCTGCGGATGTCGAGCAGTTCGCGAACCGCCTGGAAGCGCTCGTTGATCACGAAGGCGGCGCCGCCCCGGCTGGGAAAGATCTCGGCGCCGTAGTTCTGCAGCAGGATGGTGTTGGTCTGCGTGATCTTCTTCGCGTTCACGTAGTACCGCTGCATGAACACTTCGGAGGCGCGCTTGGCCGCCGTCGCCTCGATGCCGAACGCGCGCGCCAGCTTCTCCTGATGATCGAACAGCAGGCGATCCTCCGTGCGGCCCGTCAGATAGTGCAGGCGGATGCGCACGTGCTGCAGAAAGCGCTCGATGCTGCGCAGTTCGCTCGCCTCCGCGCCGGTGATCAGGCGTCGCCGGGCGAGATCGCGCCAGTTTCGCCCGAGTCCGGCGGCGCGTGCGATCCAGCCCAGCATCTGCAGGTCGCGCAGCCCGCCCGGGCTCTCCTTGCAGTTCGGTTCGAGCGCGTAGGGCGTATCGTTGAAGCGCGCGTAGCGGTTTTCCTGCTCGAGCTGTTTTGCCTTGTAGAACGTGAGCACGTCGAGCTGCGCCCGGTAGCGGCGCGCGAATTCCTCGAACAGTTGCGCGTTGCCGTCGAGCAGCCTGGCTTCCAGAAGGTTGGTCTGGACGGTGATGTCTTCCTCGGCCGCCTCGAGGCACTCTTCGAGGGTGCGGACGCTCTGGCCGATCTCCAGGCCGACGTCCCACAACGCGCCGATCAGGGTGCTGATGCGCGCCTGCAGCGGGCCGTCGGCGGGAGCCGGCAGAAGCACCAGCAAATCCACGTCCGAATGCGGAAACAGTTCTCCGCGTCCGTAGCCGCCCACGGCAAGCAGCGCGACTTCGCGGGGCATGGCGCACGCACGCCAGAGGTGGAGGATCGCCTCGTCGACCAGGTGCGCACGTCCCTTGAGCACGGTCGACGTCGCCGGATGGGCTTCGTAGGCGGCGCGTATGCGCGCACACCCGCTCGACAGGTGCTCGCGGGCATGCGCCAGCGCCGCCTGGAAGTCATCGATCGACATGGCGCTCATGGCTTCCCCGGGGCGTTCGAACTTAGCGGATCAATGGCGCGGCGATTGCAGGGGCGGGCGGGCACCCCGGCGACAGCGTCAGGACTTCAACGCCTGTTTCGGTGACGAGCACCGTGTGTTCCCACTGCGCGGAAAGGCTGCGGTCCTTGGTGACGATGGTCCAGCCGTCGGGAAGTTCCGAGATCGCGGCCTTGCCGGCGTTGATCATCGGCTCGATCGTGAACGTCATGCCGGTCTGCAGCTCGGGGCCGGTGCCGGCCTTGCCGTAGTGCAGAACCTGCGGCTCCTCGTGGAACTTGGCGCCGATGCCGTGGCCGCAGAATTCGCGCACCACGGAGAAGCCGTTGCCTTCCGCGTGCTTCTGGATGATCTGGCCGATGTCGCCGAGCCGGCCCCCGAGCTTCACGACCGAGATGCCCAGCCACAGGCATTCCAGCGTCACCTGGCAAAGGCGCTTTGCGAGGATGGATCCATCGCCGCCGACGATGAACATCCGGCTCGTGTCGCCATGGTAGCCATCCTTGATCACCGTGATGTCGAGGTTGACGATATCGCCCTTCTTCAGCGCCTTTTCGCCGGGAATGCCGTGGCACACCTGGTGATTGATCGACGTGCAGATGGACTTCGGGTAAGGCGCGTATCCCGGCGGTGCATAGTTCAGCGGAGCGGGAATCGACTGTTGTACGTTGACCATGTACTCATGACAGAGCCGATCGAGTTCGCCCGTGGTGACGCCGGGCTTGACGAAGGGTTCGATGTAGTCGAGCACTTCGGCCGCGAGCCGGCCGGCAACGCGCATTTTTTCGATTTCGTCGGGCGTTTTTATGGTGATGCTCATCTTTCGGGGGCTGGCAGGTAAATAAGAAAGGCTAGCGCATGGCGGACGCTGCGGCAAATCGGATGCGGCCGGTCACGCCCGCCCGCACCGGCCGGAATCTCGATCTTGAGCGGGGTCATACGAACCTGCTATCATTACCGGCTTGTCTGCCAATGGTGGCAGGCAAAATCCACACGCCCGGCAGAATGCCGTGAGGGTCCGTCGAAAAGCCATGTGCTAGGGACGGTTCGGGTCATCCAGGAATGACCATGCCGGGCGGAGGCTCAACCCTTAAAGTTCGGAGTAACAAATGTCCGTCACGATGCGTCAGATGCTGGAAGCCGGCATCCACTTTGGTCACCAGACCCGCTTCTGGAATCCGCGCATGGCCCCCTACATCTTCGGCCAGCGCAACAAGATCCACATCGTCAACCTCGAGAAGACGATGGTCAAGTACAACGAAGCGATGGACTTCGTGCGCAAGCTCTCCGCCAATCGCGGCAACATCCTGTTGGTGGGTACCAAGCGCCAGGCTCGCGAGATCATCGCCGAGGAAGCCGGCCGCGCCGGCATGCCCTTCGTTGACGAGCGCTGGCTCGGCGGCATGCTCACCAACTTCAAGACCGTCAAGCAGTCGATCAAGCGCCTGAAGGACATGGAAGCGATGGTCGAGGACGGCTCGATCGAGCGTCTGTCCAAGAAGGAAGCGCTGATGGCCTCGCGCGAAATGGAAAAGCTGCAGAAGTCGATCGGCGGCATCAAGGACATGGGCGGCCTGCCGGATGCGCTGTTCGTCATCGACGTCGGCTACCACAAGATCGCCATCACCGAAGCCCAGAAGCTCGGCATCCCCGTCGTCGCGGTGGTCGATACCAACCACTCGCCCGAAGGCATCAACTACGTGATCCCGGGTAACGACGACTCGTCCCGCGCGATCCGCCTCTACGCCCGCGGTGTCGCCGACGCCGTGCTGGAAGGCCGCAGCCAGGCTCTGCACGACATCGTCGCCGCCGGTTCGGACGAATTCGTCGAAGTCGACGAGTCGTCGTCGGGCGAGCAGGCCTGAGTTTTCTCGGCCCTGGAAACAGGGCCGATATGCTTACGAATTTGAGGAGTTAGCATGGCGGAAATCACCGCAAGCATGGTCAAGGAACTGCGCGAGAAGACCGACGCGCCCATGATGGAATGCAAGAAGGCTCTGACCGAGGCTGCCGGCGACATGGGCAAGGCGGAAGAGATCCTGCGCGTGAAGCTCGGCAGCAAGGCCACCAAGGCAGCCTCCCGCGTTGCCGCCGAAGGCGTCGTCGCGATCAACATCAGTGCGGACGGCAAGCTCGGCAGCATGCTCGAGATCAACTCGGAAACCGACTTTGTCGCCAAGAACGACGAGTTCCTGAAGCTGGCTGCCGACTGCGCATCCCTGGTTGCCGAGCGCAACCCGGCCGACGTTGCCGCCCTGTCGGCCCTGCCGCTGGGTGACGGCACGGTGGATTCCGTGCGTTCGGCTCTGGTGGGCAAGATCGGCGAGAACATGACGCTGCGCCGCTTCGTGCGCGTCGAAGCCAAGGGTCGCCTGGCGTCGTACATCCACGGTGGCTCGAAGATCGGCGTGCTGATCGACCTCGTCGGTGGCGACGAGCAACTGGCGAAGGACCTGGCGATGCACATCGCCGCAGCGAAGCCGAAGGCCCTGGACTCTTCCGGCGTCGCGGTCGAACTGATCGAGTCCGAGCGCCGCGTTGCGCGCGAGAAGGCCGCCGAGGACGCCGCCAAGTCCGGCAAGGCGATCCCCGAGGATATCCTCGCGAAGCGCGTCGAAGGCTCGGTGCAGAAGTTCCTGAAGGAAGTCACGCTGCTCGGCCAGCCCTTCGTCAAGGACGACAAGCTCACTGTCGAAGCGCTGCTCAAGTCGCGCAACGCCTCGATCGCGAGCTTCACGCTCTACGTCGTGGGTGAAGGCATCGAGAAGAAGGTGACCGACTTCGCCGCCGAAGTCGCCGCCCAGGCCGCTGCCGCCAAGAAGTAAGAGGTCCATGATGAGTGTCGCCGCCTACAAGCGCATCATGTTGAAACTGTCCGGCGAAGCCCTGATGGGCGACGACGCGTACGGCATCAACGAAGAGGTGGTCAGCCGCATCGTCGCCGAGATCGCCGAGGTCACGCACCTCGGCGTGCAGGTCGGCGTGGTGATCGGCGGCGGCAACATCTTCCGCGGAATGAAAGGCGCTGCGTCCGGCATGGACCGCGCCACCGCGGATTACATGGGTATGCTCGCAACGGTGATGAATGCGATGGCGCTGGCCGACGCATTTCGCCGTGCCGGCGTCGAGGCTCGCGTGCAGTCGGCGCTGCGCATCGATCAGGTCGTCGAGCCGTATATCCGTGGGCGCGCCATCCGTCACATGGAGGAAGGCCGCGTCGTCATTTTTGCTGCCGGTACCGGCAACCCGTTCTTCACGACCGATACGGCCGCCGCGCTGCGGGGGTCGGAAATGGCCGCGCAGATCGTGCTGAAGGCGACCAAGGTCGATGGCGTCTATACTGCCGATCCGCACAAGGATCCGCTGGCCAAGCGCTACCACCGCATCAGCTTCGACGAGGCGATCGGCCGCAATCTCGCCGTGATGGACACCACCGCGTTCGCGCTGTGCCGCGACCAGAAACTGCCGATCAACGTGTTCTCGATCTTCAAGCCGGGTGCGCTCAAGCGCGTCGTGATGGGCGAAGACGAAGGCACGCTGGTTCATTCCTGAGGATTCGAGAATGATTGCCGAACTCAAGAAATCGACCGAGCAGAGGATGCACAAGTCGATCGAGGTTCTGAAGGCCGACCTGAGCAAGGTGCGCACCGGTCGCGCCCATACCGGTCTGCTCGATCATGTGATGGTCGAATACTATGGCAGCCCGGTTCCGATCAACCAGGTCGCCAACGTCACCCTGATCGACGCACGCACGATCGGCGTCCAGGCATGGGAAAAACCCATGCTGGGGAAGATCGAGAGAGCGATCCGCGACAGTGACCTGGGCCTCAATCCTGCCAACATGGGCGAGATGCTGCGCGTGCCGATGCCGGCCCTGACGGAAGAGCGCCGTCGAGACCTGACGAAGGTCGTGCGCCACGAAGGCGAGAACGCCAAGGTGGCCGTGCGCAACCTGCGCCGCGACGCCAACCAGCAGCTCAAGGATGCGGTCAAGGACAAGGCGATTTCGGAAGACGACGAACGTCGCGCCCAGGACGACATCCAGAAGCTCACCGACAAGAACATCGCCGAGATCGACAAGCTGCTCACCCAGAAAGAGCAGGAACTGATGCAGATCTGATCCGTTCGGGATCGGATCTGACGGCGGGATACAACGCGGGAGACGCATGATGGCGCGTAAACCCTTTACCAGCTCCACGCGCGAAATCCCGGAGGTATCCGGCGTTCCGCAGCACGTCGCCATCATCATGGACGGCAACGGACGCTGGGCGCGCAAGCGCTTCATGCCGCGCGTTGCCGGTCACGGCAGGGGCGTCGAATCCGTTCGCGCGGTGATCCGGGCCTGCATGGCGAAGGGCGTGTCCTACCTGACGCTGTTCGCCTTCAGTTCGGAGAACTGGCGCCGCCCCGCCGACGAAGTCTCGTTCCTGATGCAGCTCTTCATGCGCTCGCTGCAGAAGGAAATCGATCGCCTGCATGAAAACGGCATCCGCTTCCGCGTAATCGGCGATCTGTCCCGATTCGAGCCCGGCCTTGTCGACATGATCCGTCGCGCTGAAGCGCTGACCGCGGGCAACGACCGGCTGACGCTCACGATTGCTGCGAACTACGGCGGGCGCTGGGACATCCTGCAGTCCGTCGAGCGCATGCTCGCGAAGAATCCCGAGCGCCGGTCGGGGTTCACGGAAGAGGAGTTGAGCGCGGAGCTGTCGCTCAACTACGGCCCCGAGCCGGATCTGTTCATCCGTACCGGAGGCGAGCAGCGGATCAGCAATTTCCTGCTGTGGCAGCTCGCCTATTCCGAACTCTACTTCACCGACACATTGTGGCCGGATTTTGACGAGAAGGCGCTCGACCTGGCGATCGCGTCCTACCAATCGCGCGAGCGCAGGTTCGGCCGTACCAGCGAGCAGCTGTGCGAAGCCGAAAAATCCGCGACACAGGGAGAGGCAAGCCGGGATCCGGCGGACCATGCTTAAGACCCGCGTCATCACCGCATTCGTGCTGCTGGGCGTCCTGCTCGGGGCGATCTTTTTTCTGCCGCCCGCAGGGTGGCTGGCGTTTGCCAGCCTGATCTGCGGCGGGGCGGCTTGGGAGTGGGGCGGGCTGGGCGGGTTTGCCCGCGCGCAGCGTGCGGCGTTCGCGGCGTTGATGGGCGCCGCCTGCCTGCTCCTGGGGCTGGTTTCGGGACTCGCGGGCGATACGCCGCGACCGCCCTTCGGGCTTTTAGGCTTCTATGCCGTCAGCGCCGCATTCTGGCTGGCTGTCGTGCCGTTCTGGCTGAAGCGGAAGTGGCGGCTGCAGGGAACCGCGAGCACGGTGCTCGTCGGCCTGATCGTGCTGCTTCCGCCTGCGCTGGCGATGGCGCACCTGAGAGCGGTCAGTCCGCTGCTGCTCCTGGCGGTCATTGCGGGCGTGTCGGTCGCGGACATTTCGGCCTACTTTACCGGGCGTGCATTCGGGCGGCGGAAGCTCGCGCCCGAAATCAGTCCGGGAAAAACCTGGGAAGGAGCCGGAGGTGCCGTGGCGGGCGTCGTGATCTTCGGTGTGCTCCTCGCGCTGGGCGCCTCGCTGGAATTCGCGCGTACTCCGCTCGTCGTCGTGCTCTTGCCGCTGCTGGCCGGATTCACGGGCGTGAGCATCATCGGCGACTTGTTCGAGTCCCTGCTGAAGCGGCAGGCCGGACTGAAGGACAGCGGCACCTTGCTGCCTGGGCACGGCGGCATCCTCGACCGCATCGACAGCCTCACCTCAACCCTCCCGCTGGTGGGGCTCGCGGCCCTCTGGCTTGCAATCTGATCGATGTCTGATACGACAATACAACGTGTGACGGTGCTCGGGGCCACAGGCTCGATCGGCATGAGCACGCTCGACGTCATCGCCCGCCATCCCGACCGTTTCGAGGCCTTCGCGCTCACCGCGCAGGAGAGCGTCGACCGGATGGCGGAGCTGTGCATCCGTTTTTCGCCGCGTTTCGCGGTGATGGTGAATCCTGCGGCCGCGACGCGCCTGCGCGAACGGCTGCAGGACGCCGGCGTGAAGACCCGTGTGCTCGACGGCGCCGGCGCGCTGATCGACGTCGCGCGCCACGAAGAGGTGGATGCGGTCATGGCCGCGATCGTGGGCGCCGCAGGGCTTGCTCCGACGCTGGCGGCGGCGCGTGCAGGCAAGCGCGTGCTCCTCGCGAACAAGGAGGCGCTGGTTCTATCCGGCGCACTGTTCATGGAAGCGGTTGCCGAGAGTGGTGCGGAGCTGCTGCCGATCGACAGCGAGCATAACGCCGTATTCCAGGCCCTGCCGCACGACTTTCGGCGCAACGCGGACGAACGCGGCATCCGGCGCATTCTGCTCACCGCATCCGGCGGCCCTTTCCGCGAGCGTTCGGCCGAAAGCCTCGCCAGCGTCACGCCGGACGAGGCGTGCGCGCATCCGAACTGGGTCATGGGGCGGAAGATCTCCGTCGATTCGGCGACGATGATGAACAAGGGGCTCGAAGTCATCGAGGCGCACTGGCTGTTCGGCCTGCCGGCGGAGCGCATCGACGTCGTCGTCCATCCGCAGAGCGTGATCCACTCGATGGTCGAATACGCCGACGGTTCGGTCCTGGCGCAGCTCGGGAACCCGGACATGCGCACGCCCATCGCGCACGCCATGGCTTATCCGGACCGTATCGACGCGGGTGTGCGTTCGCTCGACCTGTTCGAAATCGCGCGCCTGACCTTCGAGCGCCCCGACTTCGAGCGTTTTCCCTGCCTGGCGCTCGCCTATCAGGCGCTGCGCGAGGGTGGCGCGGCGGCGGCGGTGCTCAGTGCGGCGAACGAGGAGGCGGTTGCGGCCTTCCTCGATGGGCGTCTCGGTTTCCGCGGGATTGCGGACGTGATTTCGGCGACCCTGGAACGCGCACACGGTTTGTCGGTCGACTCGCTCGACGCAATTATCGAAGCGGATGCGCGGGCGCGTGACGTGGCGTGCACGCAGATCCTCGCCCGCAGCACGAGACGATGAATCTTTTCGAATACCTGATTCCCTTCATCCTGGCCCTCGGGCTCTTGATCCTCGTCCACGAGCTGGGGCACTACCTCGTCGCTCGCTGGTGCGGCGTCAAGGTGCTGCGCTTCTCCATCGGTTTCGGACGTCCGCTCCTGAGCTGGACGGCCGGTGCCGATCGTACGGTGTGGGCGCTCGCTGTCTTCCCGCTCGGCGGTTATGTGAAGATGCTTGACGAGCGCGAGGGGGACGTCGCGCCCGGGGAACTGCATCGCGCCTTCAACCGGCAGAAGGTGGGGAAGCGTTTCGCGATCGTCGCGGCTGGCCCGATCGCGAATTTCCTGCTGGCCGTCGTGCTCTACTGGGGGCTCTTCGCGGTCGGCACCGAGGAGCTGAAGCCGCAGCTCGCTGTGACCGGTCCGGCTACGCCGGCTGCGGTTGCGGGGGTTCGCGACGGCGATCTGGTGCTGGCGGTCGACGACGAGGCGGTGCGGAGCTGGCCCGAATTGCGCTGGGTGCTGTTGCGCCACGCGCTCGACGCCCGCCAGGTCTCACTGCAGGTTCGCACTGCCGAAGGCGTTGAAACCTATCGCTCGCTCGATCTTGCCGGGGTGAAGATCGAGGATGGCGAGCAGGACCTGATCGCCAACATGGGGCTGCGTGCCTGGCGTCCGTTGATCGCGCCCGTGGTCGGGAAAGTCATCGCAGGCGGGGCGGGGGCGCGCAGCGGTTTGCTGCCGGGCGACCGTTTCGTCGAGTTTGACGGCGCAAGACTCGCATCGTGGAGCGAACTCGTCGAACGCGTGCGCCAGCGTCCGGGACAGCCGATCGCAGCGGTGGTGCAGCGCGGCGACGAGCGCATCGAGCTGAAGCTGGTGCCGGACGCCGTCGATGAGCGCGGCACACAGGTCGGAAAGATCGGGGTGGCGGTGGCTGACGCCGGTGTGAGCAGGGAAGCCCTGTTTGCCGTCGTCCGCTACGGGCCGGTCGAGGGACTCGGCAAGGCGCTCGCGCAGACCTGGGAGACCAGCGCGCTGAGTCTCAAGATGATCGGGCGCATGCTCACCGGCGAGATTTCGTGGAGGAACCTGTCGGGGCCGGTCACGATCGCGGATTACGCCGGGCAGTCGGCAAAGCTCGGTCTCGATCATTACCTGAAGTTCATCGCGCTCATCAGCATCAGCCTGGGGGTGCTGAACCTGTTACCCATCCCGGTGCTGGATGGGGGGCATTTACTGTATTATGTGATAGAGATTATCAAGGGCGGTCCCATCCCCGAGCGCATCATGGAGATCGGTCAGCAGATCGGTCTGGTCGCGCTTGCGATGCTGATGGCGTTTGCCTTTTACAACGACATAAACCGTCTCATTTCCGGCTGACTCCCCGATGAAACTGAAGCTCCTGTCCGGGCTCGTAGCGGCCCTTTTTGCCGCTGCCCCGGTATTTGCATTTGATCCGTTCGTCGTTAAGGACATCCGCGTCGAGGGCATCCAGCGTACCGAGGCCGGCACCGTCTTCAATTACCTGCCGGTGCGCGTCGGCGAAACATTCACCGAGGCGCAGGCGGCAGAAGCCATTCGCGGCCTGTTCGCCACCGGCTTCTTCAAGGACGTGCGCATCGAAGCCGAGGACAATGTTCTCGTCGTGCTCGTCGAGGAGCGTCCAGCGATCGCGCAGATCGACTTCGTCGGCGTGAAAGAGTTCGACAAGGATGCGTTGAAGAAGGGCCTGAAGGAAGTCGGCCTCGCCGAGTCGCGGATTTTCGACCGCGCGCTGCTGGAGCGCGCTGAGCAGGAACTCAAGCGGCAATACCTGAGTCGCGGCAAGTACGCTGCCGTGATCGAGACGACCGTGACGCCGCTCGAGCGCAATCGGGTCGGCATCAACTTCAAGGTCGATGAGGGCGATGTCGCGAAAATCCGGCAGATCAGCATTATCGGCTACAAGACCTTCAAGGAGTCGGAGCTGCTGGATCTCTTCCAGCTCACGACGCCGGGCTGGCTGACGTGGTATACGAAGAACGACCAGTATTCGCGCCAGAAGCTGTCCGCTGACCTCGAAACGCTGCGCTCGTACTACCTGAACCGTGGTTACCTCGATTTCAACATCGACTCCACCCAGGTGTCGATCACCCCGGACAAGAAGGACATCTACATCACCCTGAGCATCACCGAGGGTGAGCGTTACTCGGTGTCGGCCGTGCGCTTTGCGGGCGATCTGGTGCTGCCCGAAGAAGAGTACAAGAAGCTCGTCGTGATCAAGCCGGGCGAGATCTTCTCGCGCGAGAAGCTGACCGAGACGACCAAGGCTGTTGCCGACCGGTTGGGCAATGAAGGCTACGCGTTCGCGAACGTGAACGCCGCACCGGAAATCGACAAGGAGAAGCGCGAGGTCGCATTCACGATTTTCGTCGATCCGGGTCGTCGCGTGTATGTCAGGCGCATCAACGTCGGCGGCAACACGAAGACCCGCGACGAGGTCATCCGCCGCGAAATGCGCCAGATGGAAGGCGCATGGTACGACGCCGCGCAGATCAACCGCTCGCGCACGCGGGTCGATCGCCTGGGGCACTTCGAGGAAGTTAACGTCGAGACGCCTGCCGTGACGGGTACGACGGATCAGGTCGATGTGAACTTCAACGTCAAGGAAAGGGCGACCGGCAACCTCTCGCTGGGTGCCGGCTTCTCGAGTTCGGAGAAGGTGGTCCTGTCAGCGTCGGTGTCGCAGCAGAACCTGTTCGGCTCGGGCAACGCGCTGACCCTCGCGCTCAATACCAGCAAGTCGAGCCGTACCTACGCGCTGTCTTTCACCGATCCGTACTACACAATCGACGGCGTGAGCCTGGGTTGGGACCTCTACCACCGCACCTACGACCCGTCGAACACATTGTCCGTCGCGCCCTACAAGACCGTGTCGACCGGTGCCGGTGTGCGCGTCGGCTACCCTATCGGCGAGGACGATTCGATCAATTTCGGTCTCGCGGTGGATCGCACGAAGATCACGACCTTCGCGGACAGCCCGATCCAGTACATTGATTTCTGCAAGGAGCAGGGTTGCAGCAACGATAACGGCGTCGGCAACGTCACAGTCAACAGCCTGCTCGCCTCGGCAGGCTGGGCGCGCGACACGCGCGACAGCGTGATCTATCCGCGCAAGGGCAATTTCCAGCGGGTGTTTGGCGAAGTTGCCGTGCCGCCGGGCGAACTCCAGTACGCGAAGATCAACTACCAGTACCAGCACTGGTTCCCGTTCGGCCGCGACTATGCGCTGATGCTCAACACTGACCTGGGTTGGGCGAAGGGCTACGGCGGCGAGACGCTGCCTTTCTACAAGAATTTCTATGCTGGCGGTATCGGTTCGGTGCGCGGCTTCGAGCAGAGTTCGATTGGTCCCAAGGACAGTCGCGCGGTCCTGAATCCCGATGGCAGCGTACGGCGTGCGGCGACCGGCGATTCGCTCGGCGGCAATCGTCGCCTGATCGGAAACGCCGAATTCTATTTCCCGCTGCCGGGCTCGGGCACCGACCGTTCGTTCCGCATGTCCGCATTCGTCGATGCGGGTACGGTATGGGGATCGGGCGGCGAGGCGAAGTTCAGTGACCTGCGCTACAGTACCGGCCTGGCGTTCTCCTGGAGTTCGCCGATCGGTCCGTTGAAGTTCAGTCTCGGCATCCCGCTCAAGAAGGAAAAGGACGACAATCTGCAGAAGTTCCAGTTCCAGCTTGGCTCGGTCTTCTGATCGACAGTGCGACCCTGATATCTGTTGGAGAGATAAGTGAAAGCAACGACATTGTCCGTTCTCGCCGCTGCGGTTCTGAGCATCGCGGCTCCGACGGCATTCGCCGAGTCGAAGATCGGATTCGTGAATTCGGATCGCGTGATGCGCGAGGCGGCGCCGGCCGTGCGCGCGCAACAGCGCCTGGAGAAAGAGTTCGAGAAACGTGATCAGGAGCTCCAGCGTCTCGGCAAGGAACTGCAGACGACGCAGGAAGATCTCGAGCGCAACGGTGTCACGATGGCTGAAGCCGACCGTCGCACCAAGGAGCGCACGTTCAACGACCTGAACCGCGACTTCCAGCGCAAGCAGCGCGAGTTCCGCGAGGATCTCAACCAGCGCCGCAATGAGGAGCTCGCATCGGTTCTCGATCGTGCCAACCGCGCCGTGAAGCAGATTGCCGAAGCCGAGAAGTTCGACGTGATCCTGCAGGAAGCCGTTTACGCCAGCCCGCGGATCGACGTCACCGACAAGGTGATCAAGGCCCTCGCCGACACGAAGTAAGGCAGGCATCGGGCCACATGTTCAGGCTGGAAGAGCTGGTCGCCCGTCTGGGCGGCGAACTGGTTGGGGATCCGGCTACGGTCGTGGGGCGTGTGGCGACGCTGGATCAGGCGGGCGAGGGCGATCTCGCCTTCCTCGCGAATCCGAAATACCAGTCGCGCCTGCGCGACTGCAGGGCGTCTGCCGTCATCGTCGCACCCGCGGCGCGCGCGCTCAGCGACCGCCCGCTGATCGTCACGAACGATCCGTATGCGTATTTCGCGCGTGTCGCGCAGTTGTTCAACCCGCCCGAGGTGTTCGTGCCGGGCGTGCATCCGACGGCGAGCGTCGCCAGCCCGATCCCGTCTTCGGTGTCGGTCGGGCCCGGTGCCTCGGTCGAGGCCGATGTGATGCTCGGTGAAGGCGTCGTGATCGGCCCGGGCTGCCGCGTCGCACGGGGGGCGAGCATCGGAGCGCGCACGCGCCTGCACGCCAACGTTTCCATTTATGCCGGCTGCGTGCTCGGTGCAGGCTGCATCGTGCATTCGGGGGCCGTGATCGGCTCGGACGGCTTCGGTTTCGCACGCGAGCGCGACGGCAGCTGGATCAAGATTCCGCAGGTCGGACGCGTGGTCGTCGGTGACGACGTCGAGATCGGCGCGAACACGACCATAGACCGCGGCGCGCTGGACGACACCGTCATCGGCAAGGGTGTGAAGCTCGACAACCAGATCCAGATCGGCCACAACGTGCGCGTCGGCGACTACACCGCGATCGCGGGTTGCGTGGGCGTTGCGGGCAGCACGACCATCGGTGCGCGCTGCATGATCGGCGGCCAGGCGGGGATCATCGGCCACCTGAGCATTGCCGACGACGTGGTAGTGTCGGCGGGGACGCTCGTCACGAAGTCGATCATGAAGCCCGGTGTCTATACCGCCAACCTCCCGGTGCAGGGGCACGCCGACTGGGTCAAAAACTTTGCGCATCTGCGCCATCTCGACGCGCTCGTGGATAGAATACGCGCCCTCGAACAACGCCTCGAAGAACACAAGCCTGAGTGAGCTCCATGGACATCAACGAAATTCTCCAATATTTGCCGCATCGCTACCCGTTCCTGCTCGTGGACCGGGTGCTGGAGCTCGAGGAAGGCAAGCGCATCCTTGCGCTGAAGAACGTTACGATGAATGAACCCTTCTTCCCCGGCCACTTCCCGCACCATCCGGTGATGCCGGGCGTGCTGATCGTCGAGGCGATGGCCCAGGCGGCGGCGCTGCTGTCGTTCAAGACGATGGGCATCAAGCCGGACGAGAACTCCGTGGTGTATTTCGCGGGCATCGACAACGTGCGCTTCAAGCGCCCCGTCGTGCCGGGCGACCAGCTCCAGTTCGACGTCGCGATCACCCAGGGCAAGCGCAATATCTACAAGTACAAGGGTGTTGCGCGCGTAGGCGGCGAGATCGCCGCGGAAGCCGAACTGATGTGTGCCCTCAAGACCCTGTCATGATTCACGCGAGCGCCATTGTCCACCCCGGTGCGAAGCTCGGGGAGAACGTTTCAATCGGTCCGTACTCCGTCATCGGCGAGCACGTCGAGATCGGCGACAACACGCGCATCGGCCCGCACGTCGTGGTCGAGGGGCGTACCAGGATCGGGCGCGACAACGAGATCTTCCAGTTCTGTTCGATCGGCGCTGCACCCCAAGACAAGAAGTACGACGAGGAGCCGACGCTGCTCGAGATCGGCGATCGCAACACGATCCGCGAGTTCTGTTCGTTCAACGTCGGCACCAGCCAGGATGCCGGGATCACGCGCATCGGCAGCGACAACTGGATCATGGCCTATGTGCACGTCGCGCATGATTGCCATGTCGGCGACCACACGATCTTCGCGAACAATGCGACGCTCGCGGGCCACGTGCATGTCGGCGACTGGGCGATCCTCGGCGGCTTCACGGGCGTGCATCAGTTCGTGCGTGTCGGCGCGCACAGTTTCTGCGGTGTCGGCACCGTGCTGCTGCAGGACCTGCCGCCCTGCGTCACCGTTGCGGGCAATCCGGCCAAGCCGCATGGCATCAACAGTGAAGGACTGCGCCGTCGCGGCTATTCGGCGGAGGGTATTGCCGCGATCAAGCGTGCGTACCGTGCACTGTATCGCGCGGGGCTGAGCCTCGACGATGCGCGTGCGCGCGTCGCTGAGATCGCCGCCGAGCATCCGGAAGTCACGCCCTTCTCCGAGTTCATCGCTTCGTCGGGGCGCGGTATCGTCCGCTGATGCCATGGCGATCCGCATTGCAATGGTGGCGGGCGAGGCCTCCGGAGACCTGCTCGCGAGTCACCTGATCCGGGCGATCCGGCACCAGATCCCCGATGCGGAATTCTTCGGCATCGGCGGGCCGAAGATGCAGGCCGAGGGCTTCGATGCGCGCTGGCCGTGCGAGCTGCTCGCGGTGCATGGCTATGTCGATGCGCTGAAGCGCTACCGCGAACTTTCGGGGATACGCAGGACGCTGCTGAAGCAGGTGAAGGCCGAGCGGCCCGATGCCTTCATCGGTGTCGACGCGCCCGACTTCAACCTCTGGCTGGAGCGCAAGGTCCGCGGCGCGGGCATGCCGGCAATCCATTTCGTCAGTCCGTCGATCTGGGCGTGGCGTGGCGGGCGGATCAAGGGCATCGCCCGGTCGGTGTCGCACATGCTGTGCCTCTTTCCGTTCGAGCCGGCGTTGTACGAGCGGGCGGGCATCCCGGTCAGCTACGTCGGTCATCCGCTTGCGGACACGTTTCCGCTGCAGCCCGACCGCGAGCACGCGCGCGAGCTGCTCGGCGTGTCGACCAAAGGGCAGGTGATTGCCTTGCTGCCGGGGAGCCGGCAGTCCGAAGTGCGCAATCTGGCGCCGACCTACATCGAAACCGCGAAGATCCTGCTCGAACGGCACCCGGAGGCGTCCTTCGTGGTTCCGCTGGCGACGCGCGAGACGCGCCGGCTCTTCGCCGAGGCGCTGTGCGCCGCGCAGGCGGATGAGTTGCCGATCCGCATGCTGTTCGGACACTCGGTGGAGGCGATGACGGCAGCCGACGTGGTGCTCGTCGCGAGCGGCACGGCGAGCCTCGAAGCGGCGCTGCTGAAGCGCCCGATGGTGATCAGCTACCGCATCGGCAAGTGGCAGTACCGGCTGATGAAGCGCATGGCTTACCTGCCTTGGGTGGGCCTGCCGAACATCCTGTGCAACGAGACCGTCGTTCCCGAGCTGTTGCAGGACGAAGCGACGCCGGCGGCACTTGCGGACGCGCTCGACCGCTGGCTGAGCGATCCGGACGGCTGTGCGCAGCTCGCGCAGCGTTTCGACGCGTTGCACCGGCAACTCCGCCAGAATACGGCGGAGAAGGCGGCCGCGGCGATCCTTCCCTATCTCAACAGGACGCCCGAATGGAATCCATCCCGGCAACCGGCCTGATCTGCGGCGTCGATGAGGCGGGGCGCGGACCCCTCGCGGGTTCGGTGGTCGCTGCGGCGGTGATCCTCGACCCGGCACGGCCCATCGAGGGGCTCAATGACTCGAAGAAACTCAGCGAACGCGCCCGCGATCGGCTCGCGCCGCTGATCCGCGAGCGGGCGCTGGCCTGGGCCGTCGCGGAGGCGACTGTCGAGGAGATCGACCGGCTCAACATCCTGCACGCGACGATGCTGGCGATGCAGCGGGCGGTCGCGGCGCTCGGTCGCGTGCCCGATCTCGTACGCGTGGACGGCAACCGTTGCCCGAAGCTGGACGTCCCGTGCGAGGCGGTCGTGAAGGGCGATGCGACGGTGCCGGCGATCGCCGCGGCATCGATCCTCGCGAAGACGGTGCGTGACGCGCAAATGCTGGAGCTGGATGCGGTTTTTCCGCAGTATGGCTTCGCCGCACACAAGGGCTATCCGACCGCGGCGCATCTCGCGGCTTTGCGGCAGCACGGGGTGATCGACTGCTATCGGCGCAGTTTCGGTCCCGTGCGCACCCTGATCGACAATCCCGAACTCTGGCCTGCGGGGACGCTGCTATGACACTCCGGCATCTGGTGCTCTTTCTTCATCTGGCCAGCGTGATCGTGTGGGTGGGCGGCATGGCCTTCGCTTACCTGTGCCTGCGTCCCGCAGCGACGGCACTTCCGCCGTCCCAGCGCCTGCCCTTGTGGGTCGGGGTGTTCGAGCGCTTCTTTCCGATGGTGTGGGTGGCCGTCGTGCTGCTCCCGGTCACCGGCATCGGCAGGCTGGTCGAGGTCGGCTTCGGCCATGCGCCGCGCGCCTGGCATCTGATGATGCTGACCGGTCTCGTGATGATCGCCGTGTTCCTGTCGATCTGGTTCGGGCCATGGCGGCGCCTGCGGGCCGCCGTCGCACGCGAGGAGTGGGCGGCGGGAGCGGTGGCGCTGAACCAGATCCGGCAGCGCGTCGGCTTCAACATCGTGCTCGGCGCGGTGACGGTCGCAATTGCGACGCTGGGGCTGGGCGTCTGAGGCCCGCGGTTTGAAAGCGATCACGTCCCGTGACAATCCCAATGTGAAGCGTCTGCATGCGCTCGCGAGCTCGTCGCGCGAGCGGCGCAGCAGCGCGCTGACTTTGCTGGACGGCGCGCATCTCGTGCAGGCGGCGCTGGACGCGGGGTGGCCGCTGCGCGAGATCGTGGTGAGCGCGCTGGGGCTGGAGCGGCCGGAGATCCGCGGGATCGCCGAGCGTTGCCACGCCCTGCCGGTTCTGCAGTTGACCGATCCGCTGTTCGCGTACGTGAGCCCGGTCGATTCTCCGTCGGGCATTCTGGCCGTCATCGACATCCCGCCTTCGCCGATGCCCAGGGGGCTGTGCGATTCCCTCCTCGTGCTCGACGGGGTGCAGGACGCCGGAAATCTCGGCACCATCCTGCGCACTGCCGCCGCGGCGGGGCTGAAGGAGGTGCTGCTCACGCCCGGCTGTGCGCAGGCGTGGTCGCCGCGCGTGCTGCGCGCGGGAATGGGCGGACACTTCTGCCTGAACATCCATGAGCATGTGCAGGTTGGCGAGGTGCTGCGCGGCTATCCGGGGCAGATCCTCGCGACGGGCCTCGGGGCTGGTGCGCGTCCGCTCTACGATTGCGACCTGCACGGGCCGGTCGCGTGGTTGTTCGGGGCGGAAGGGCAGGGGCTGTCGGCCGAGGTCGCGGCGCTGGCGAGCGGACTGGTGGTGATCCCGATGCCGGGGGCGGTCGAGTCGCTGAATGTCGGGGCGGCTGCGGCGATCTGCCTGTTCGAGCAGGTGCGCCAGCAGTGCGCTGCGGCACTCGGCTCGTAACGGCAACCAGCGACCGTTCGGGCTGAGCCCTTAGACTTCGCTCAGGACAGGCCTGTCGAAGCCCTGGCAGTGTCCTTCGACTAGCTCAGGGCGAACGGACTTGTTTGACGACGTTTGACCGGGATCGACGGGTTCAATCCGGCAAACGCAGCGCGGCGGCGGCACTCGCCGGATTGCCGTCAGGCACGTGCGGGACGACCCCGAGCAGCGCTGCCGGAATCCTCGCCTGCAGTGCCGCGAGGTTTTCATCGAAGCGCAGCATCGCGGGATCGACACGGTTCGCGATCCAGCCGGCGAGGCGCAAGCCGCGCGCCGCGAGAGCCTCGACCGTGAGGAGGGCGTGATTGATGCAGCCCAGGCGCATGCCGACGACGAGGATCACGGGCAGCGCGAAGTCCACGGCAAGGTCGGCGGTGTCGTAGCGCTCGTCGAGCGGGACACGGAAGCCGCCGACGCCTTCGACGATGACGACGTCGGCGCGTACGGCGAGTTCCTCGAATGCGCGCAGGATGCGCGCGGGCTCGATCCGGATGCGTTCTTCGGCAGCGGCTATATGTGGGGCGATCGGGCTCGCGAGGCAGTAGGGGTTCAGCAGGCGCAGGCCGGGATCGAAGCTGCCGGCGGCGCGGATCCGGGCGGCGTCTTCGTTGACGCGTTCGCCATCGACGAGCTCGGCACCCGCGGCGATCGGCTTCATTCCGACCACGCTGTGGCCGGCAGCGCGCGCGGCGTGGAGCAGGGCGCAGGTGACGAAGGTTTTGCCGATTTCGGTGTCGGTGCCGGTGAGGAACCAGGCGCGGCGATCAGTCATGGTGAGTCGTCTCCGGTTTCCTGAGTGCGAGCAGGATGAGGTCGTAGGTCGCGGGCAGCAGTCCGTCGGGGCGGCGGTGGGCTTCGTAAGCGTCTTGCAGTGTGCGCCATGCGGCGCGGCCGAGGGGTTTGCGGCGCCGCTCTTCGCCGACGCTGTGCGCGCCGATGGCCTTGATGTCGCGCAGCAGGCCGCGCAGGTCGGACGCAAGCGCCCAGGCGGGATCGAGATCCTTTGCGACGAGAGAGAGGCCTGCTTCTTCGGCGGCCGCGATCCATGCGGCTGCGGGGTGGAAGCGGATCACGTGGCTCGCCTCGTCAACACGTGCAAAGGCCTCGCGCAGTTCCCACAGGGTTGCGGGGCCGAGGGTCGCGATCCAGGCGACGCCGCCGGGGCGCAGGGCACGGGCGATCTGCGCGAGTGCGAGTGCCGGGTCGCACCATTGCAGCGCGAGGCTGGACCAGACGGCGTCAAGGCTTTCGTCCGCGAGCGGAAGCGCCTCGAGGTCGGCGCACAGTAGGGAGACCGTGGCGACCGGGTAGTTCTGGCGCAGGCGCGCGAGCATGGCCGGCGCGAAGTCGAGCGCGACGATGTGAGCGTCCGGATGGGCGTGGGTGATGAGATCCAGCCCGAAGCCCGTGCCGCAGCCGGCGTCGAGGATGCGGGAAACGGACCCGGACGGGGGCGTTGCGGCCGCAAGGGCGGCGAGGCGATGGCACACTTCGCGCTGGACGGCGGCGGCGCGGTCGTAGCTGTCGGCGGCCTGGTCGAAGGCCTTGCGCACCTGCTGCTTGTGGCGGTGGCGCTCAGTCATCGAGGTCTTCCGCGATGAGCGCGGCACAGTCCTGCGGACGGGACAGGAAGGGCGCGTGGCCGCAGTCGTCGAGGCGCGTGAGCCGTGCGTCGGGCAGTTGCTGCGCGAGCCATTGCGCTGCTGCGAGCGGCATCAGTGCGTCGCCCGCGCCGTGGATCAGCCGCGTGGGCTGCCGAATCTCGGGCACGAGGGCGCGGAGGTCGGTGTTCGCGAGGAGTTCCAGCCCGCAGGAGAGACCGGGGGCCCGGCCCGGCCCGGCATCGGTGAGGGCGGCGGCGAGGCTCGCGGCGACGGCGCGCCGGTGTGTGTCGCCGAGCGACTGCAGGGCGATGAACTTCTTCTGCGTGCCCGCAGGATCGGTTGCGAAGCTTGCGTTGAAGGCGGCGACCGTCGCCGCGTCGAGGCCGTGGGGCCACGGGGCGTCGCCGCTGCGGGCGACGAAGCAGGGGGTGGCGCCGATGAGGATCAGGCGGGCGACCCGTTCGGGATGGCGGCGGGCAAGGTCGAGCGCGATCAGGCTGCCGATCGACCAGCCGCACAGCACGGCACGCTCGGGCAGGGCGGGGAGCAGCGCGTCGCTCCATGCCGCAAGATCGGCGGAGGGGGCCGGGAGGGCTTCGTCGTGGCCGGGCAGGGCGGGAGCGAGGGTGACGACGTGTGACGGCAGGGCTTCGCGCAGGCCGGACCAGACGCTCGGGCTCAGGCCCCAGCCGTGCAGGAGGACCAGCGGCTGGGCGCTCAAGCGGTGCGCTCCAGGTCGTTCAGCGCGGTGACGAGGCGCTCGACGTCCTGATGCGTGTGGGCGGCGGTCAGCGAGATGCGTAGGCGTGCGCTGCCTTGCGGGACGGTGGGCGGGCGGATCGCCGGAACCCACAGGCCGGCGTCCCACAGTGCGCGGGCGGCGGCGACCGCTTCGGCATTGTCGCCGATCACGACCGGCTGGATCGGGGTGCACGAGGGCATCAGCTGCCAGCGCCGCAGTTGCAATCCCGTGCGGAGATGTTCGATCAGGGTCGCGAGGTGCACCCGGCGCGCGTCGCCGTGCTCGATGAGGTCGAGGCTCTTCAGCAGGGCCGTCGCTAGGGCGGGCGGCGCACCGGTCGTGAAGATGTAGGTGCGGGTCTTCTGCATGAGCCATTCGACGACGTCGGCCTGGCCGGCGACGAAGGCGCCGGAGACGCCGGCGGCCTTGCCGAGGGTGCCGATGTAGAGAAGGCGCCACGAGGCGAGGCCCGCTTCACGCAGCGCGCCGCGGCCCTCCGGTCCGAGCACGCCGAAGCCGTGCGCGTCGTCGACCATCAGCCAGGCGTCGAAGCGCTCGGCCAGTGTGAGCAGTCCGGCGAGCGGGGCGAGGTCGCCGTCCATGCTGAACACGGAGTCGGTGACGATCAGCTTGCGCTTGGCCGTGCTCGCGGCGAGGGCGCGTTCGAGGGCGATGAGGTCGGCGTGTGGGTAGCGGTGCAGGTCGGCACGCGAGAGCAGGGCGCCGTCGACGAGGGAGGCATGGTTGAGGCGGTCGGCGAAGATCGCATCGCCGCGGCCGACGAGGGCGGGGATCACGCCGGAATTGGCCATGAAGCCGGTCGACAGATAGAGCGCGCGTTCGCAGCCGACGAAGGCAGCGAGCCGGCGTTCGAGTTCGTCGTGCACGGTGTAGTGGCCGCTGACCAGATGCGAGGCGCCCGAGCCGCTGCCCCAGCGGTCGGCGCCGGCCTTGAGCGCTTCGGCGAGCTCGGGCTCGGCGGCGAGGCCGAGATAGTCGTTGCTGCAGAAGGCGAGCATGTCGCGACCGTCGACGCGCGCGTGCGGGCCGCAGGGGGTGTCGAGGCTGCGGCGCACGCGGCGCAGGGATTGGGCGTCGAGTTGGGCCAGGTCGGCTTTCAGCGAATCGAGCAGCATGGGCGGTCAGGAGAGGGCTTCGGCGAGTGCGGCGGCGGCCCCGGCGACGAGGTGGGCGATGTGGCTGTCGTCCAGCACATAGGGAGGCATGAAATACACGGTGTTGCCGATGGGGCGCAGCAGGACACCGTTTTCGAGCGCGGCGGAGAAGAAGCGGCGCGAGAAGTCGGGTTGCGCGCTGGCGACGTCGAACGCGAGGATCATGCCGCGCTGGCGGAAGTGTGTGACGGCGGGGTGCTCGGCGAAACGCTCGCGGGCCGCATCGCCGAGGCGCTGCGCGAGGCCACGGTTGGCGGCGAGGACGCCGTCCTGCGCGAAGATGTCGAGCGTCGCGAGCGCGGCGCGGCAGGCGAGCGGGTTGCCGGTGTAGGAGTGCGAATGCAGGAAGCCGCGGGTCGTCGCGTCGTCGTAGAAGGCGGCGTAGATGGTGTCGGTGGCGAGCACCAGCGAGAGGGGCAGGTAGCCGCCCGAGATGCCTTTCGACAGGCAGATGAAGTCGGGCCAGATGCCGGCCTGCTCGCACGCGAAGAAGGTGCCGGTGCGGCCGCAGCCGACGGCGATCTCGTCGGCGACGAGGTGCACCTCGTAGCGGTCGCACAGCGCGCGTGCGAGGCGCAGGTATTCGGGGTCGTACATGACCATGCCGGAGGCGCCCTGCACGAGCGGTTCGACGATCAGTGCGGCGGTTTCGGCGTGGTGTTCGGTGAGGTGCGCTTCGAGCGCGGCCGCCGCGCGACGGGCGACGTCGGCCGCCGATTCGCCGGGTTCGGCAACGCGGGCGTCCGGTGTCGGCACGATGCTGCCGGCGCGCACGAGCGGGGCGTAGGCGTCGCGGAAGATGGCGACGTCGGTGACGGCGAGCGCGCCGACCGTCTCGCCGTGGTAGCTGCCGGCGAGGCTGACGAAGCGGGACTTTTCCGGCCGGCCGACGTTGCGCCAGTAGTGGGCGCTCATCTTCAGCGCGATCTCGGTCGCGGAGGCGCCGTCCGAGGCGTAGAAGGCGTGGCCGAGGCGGTGGCCGGTGAGGGCGGCGAGGCGCTCGGAGAGCTGGACCACCGGTTCGTGCGTGAAGCCGGCGAGCATCACATGTTCGAGGCGTTCAAGCTGGTCGCGCAGGGCGGCGTTGATGCGCGGGTTGCAGTGGCCGAAGAGGTTCACCCACCAGGAGCTGATGCCGTCGAGCAGGCGCCGTCCGTCCGCGTCGATCAGCCACGGCCCCTCGCCGCGCACGATGGGCACCAGCGGCAGATTTTCGTGCTGCTTCATCTGCGTGCAGGGGTGCCAGACGGACTTGAGGGATCGGTCGAGCAGGGAGCGGGCGTGCATCGGCGGTTCCAGCGTGGGGAACCGCTAAATGTCGCGTAAGCGGCGTTTCCTGTCAAACCCGGTCCGGCCTCGGCGGCGCGATTTGCTAACATGTGGCATCCCCAACCCGAAGAACCCATCCCATGATTTTCGTGATCTCCCCGGCCAAGGCGCTCGACTATGAAACGCCGCCGGTGACCGATGTGCATACGCAGCCCGACTACCTCGCCGATGCGGCCGAACTGATCGCCGTGATGCGCGAGAAGACGCCCGCCGAGGTTTCGGCGCTGATGGATATCTCGGATCAGCTCGCGACGCTCAACGTTGCGCGCTACGAGACCTGGGCGCCGCCGTTCTCGTTCGCCAACGCGAAGCAGGCGGTGCTGGCGTTCAACGGCGACGTTTATGACGGACTCGACGCGAAGACCCTGGGGCCGGCGGAGCTCGAATGGGCGCAGCGGCATCTGCGCATCCTGTCCGGGCTGTACGGCCTGTTGCGGCCGCTGGACCTGATGCAGGCGTATCGCCTGGAGATGGGGTCGCGGCTGGCGAATCCGCGCGGGAAGAACCTGTATGCCTTCTGGGGCGACAAGCTGACCGCGGCGCTGAACGGCCTGCTCGCGCAGGAACGCGAGGCGGGGGCGGTGCCGGTGCTGGTCAATCTGGCTTCCGAGGAATACTTCAAATCGGTGATGCCGGCGAAGTTGTCGGCGCCGGTCGTGACGCCGGTGTTCGAGGACTGGAAGGGCGGGCGCTACAAGATCATCAGCTTCTACGCGAAGCGTGCGCGCGGCCTGATGTGCCGCTACGCGATCCGCAAGCGCGTCGAGGACGTCGAGGGGCTGAAGGGGTTCGACATGGACGGCTACGCGTTCGCCCCGGAGGCGTCGGACAAGGACACGCTGGTGTTCCGCCGGCGCGTCGAGTGAGGGGCGGGACATGAGGATCAGCCACAGCTTCGACTCGGGGGCGATCGAGGTCCTGAGCCTGGACGACCCGGAGAACATCCGCCTGCGCCTGCGGGCGGACAATGCGGCGGAGTTTCGCCAATGGTTCCATTTTCGCGTCCAGGGGGCGGCGGGGCGGAGTTTGCGCATGGTGTTCGAGAATGCCGCGGAGGCGGCGTACCCGGACGGATGGCCGGAATACCGCTGCGTCGCGTCCTACGATCGGCGCAACTGGTTCCGCGTCGCGGCGACGCGCTACGAGGATGGCCAACTGGTCGTCGAGCATGCGCCGGCGCACGACAGCGTGTATTACGCGTATTTCGAGCCGTATTCCTACGAGCGCCACCTCGATCTCGTCGGCTGGGCGGAGACTTCGCCCTTCGCGCATGTGGATAGCGTCGGATCGACGGTCGAAGGGCGCGAGCTCGACCGCATCGTCGTGGGGCGGGAGACACCGGCACACCGGCCGGTGTGGGTCCTCGCGCGCCAGCATCCGGGCGAGACGATGGCCGAGTGGTTCATCGAAGGCCTGCTGGAGCGCCTGCTGGACGCGGCGGACCCGGTCGCGCGCCGGATCCGCGAAAAGGCGGTGCTCTACATCGTGCCGAACATGAATCCGGACGGGGCGATCCACGGCAACTTGCGCACGAATGCGGCGGGGCGCAACCTGAACCGCGAATGGCGCACGCCCGACGAGCAGGCGAGTCCCGAGGTCTTCCACGTACGGAACGCGATGGAGGCGACCGGCTGCGATCTCTTCCTCGACATCCACGGCGACGAGGCGCTGCCCTACGTGTTCTTTTCGACCGCGGAAGAGGTGCCGGGCTTCACTGCCGAGGCGGCCGCGCGGCAGGCACGGATGGTGGCGGCCTTGTCGGCGGCAAGCCCGGACTTCCAGACAGATCATGGCTACAAGCCGGGGCGTTTCGGCGAGGAGCTGCTCACGCTGGCGAGCAAATGGGTGGCGCACCGCTTCGGCTGCGTGTCGCTGACGCTGGAGATGCCGTTCAAGGACAACGCGAACATGCCCGACGGGCACGCGGGGTGGAGCAGTGCGCGCAGCAAGCGCTTGGGGGCGGCGATGCTGAACGCGATCCTCGCGCACCTGGAAGGTGGTTGATGCGGGATGCCGCAGAGTGAGCGGCTATGCGGGAGCGGTCATGTGGGAGCGGCTTCAGCCGCGAATCGGCGCTATCGCAGCTTGCACGGCCCATTCGCGGCTGAAGCCGCTCCTACGGGGATGTACTACGCGAAGAGGTTGAGCAGACCGTCCAGGCCGACGTGGTCGAGGCGGCAGTCTGCCGCCTTGCGCAGCACCGGTTTGGCGCGGAACGCGAGGCCGAAGCCAGCTTCGGTGAGCATGGGGAGGTCGTTCGCGCCGTCGCCGGCGGCGATGACCTGCTCCGGGCGCAGGCCGAGGCGTTCGCGGGCTGCGCGCAGGTGGGCCGCTTTCGCCGCGCCATCCACGACGGGACCGCTGACACGCCCGGTGAGCTTGCCGTCGATCACTTCGAGCTGGTTGGCGTAGGCTTCGTCGAAGCCCAGCCGCGCCTTGAGGCGTTCGGTGAAGTAGGTGAAGCCGCCGGACACGAGCACGGTGTGGATGCCGGCCGACTTGAGTCCGCGCATCAGGCGCTCGGCGCCGGGATTGAGCTGCAGGCGCTGTTCGTAGACGTCGGCCAGCGCCGATTCCGGCAGGCCCGCGAGCAGGCTCACGCGGCGCGTGAGCGACTCGGTGAAGTCGATCTCGCCGCGCATCGCGGCCTCGGTGATCGCTGCGACTTCGGGCTTGAGGCCCTGCATGTCGGCGATCTCGTCGATGCACTCGATGTTGATCAGCGTCGAGTCCATGTCGGTGACGAAGAGGCCGAAATCGGCGAGCCGACGCCCGGGTTCGACCCAGGCCCAGTCGAGCGCGGCGGTGGCGCACACCGCTTCGATCTCGCCGTTTTCATGCGCGCCGACGAGGCGGAAGGCCTGCGGGGTGATCTGTTCGATGGCGCTGGCGCCGGTGAGCTTGGCGACGGTTTTCAGGGCGACCGAATCGACGTCCTCGCCCTGCACGACTAGATTCATTCGGCGCGGCTCCGGCGTTGCAGTGCGTCGCGCAGGACGGCGTGGGCCTTGCGGATCGTGTCGGCGGTGTCGTCCCAGCCGACGCAGGCGTCGGTGACCGAACAACCGTACTTGAGCTGCGACAGATCGGCGGGAATCTGCTGGTTGCCGGCTTCGATGAAGCTTTCGATCATGAGGCCGACGACCGATTGGTTGCCTTCGCGGACCTGGTGGATCACGTCCTTCATGACCAGCGGCTGCAGCTCGGGCTTCTTCCACGAGTTGGCGTGGGAGCAGTCGACGACGATGTTCCGCGGCAGCTTGGCCTTCGCGAGCGCCTGTTCGGCGAGCGAGATCGAGACGGTGTCGTAGTTCGGGCGGCCGCCGCCGCCGCGCAGCACGACATGGCCGTAACGGTTGCCGCGGGTGCGCAGGATGGCCGACTGGCCCTGCCCGTTGATGCCGAGGAAGCTGTGCGGATGCGAGGCGGAGACGATGGCGTTGATTGCGACGTCGAGGTCGCCATCGGTCGCGTTCTTGAAACCGACGGGGGTCGACAGGCCAGAGGACATCTCGCGGTGGGTCTGCGATTCGGAGGTGCGGGCACCGATCGCGGTCCACGAGATCAGGTCGCCATAGTACTGCGGGGCGATCGGGTCGAGCGCCTCGGTACCGGCGGGCAGGCCGATCTCGTTCACGTCCATGAGGAAGCGGCGCGCCTTCTCCATGCCTTCGTCGATGCGGAAGGAGTCGTCCATGTACGGATCGTTGATGTAGCCCTTCCAGCCGGTGGAGGTGCGCGGCTTCTCGAAATACACGCGCATCACGAGCAGCATGGTCTCGGAGACTTCGTCGGCGAGCGCCTTCAGGCGGCGGGCGTAGTCGACACCGGCGACCGGGTCGTGGATCGAGCACGGGCCGACGACCACGAACAGGCGCTTGTCCTTGCGGTCGAGAATGTCGTTGAGTGCCCGGCGACCGGCCAGAACCGTCTCGGCGGCTTTTTCGGTCAGCGGGACGCGCGCCTTGATCTCCTCCGGCGAGGGCATGTGATCAAGGGCGACGATGTTGAGGTTATCCGTATTGGCGACAGGCATGGCGCGCTCCGCAGTGCAGCAAAGAGAAAGATTGTAACCCGAAGCACGGACGCTCCGGGGCGGGGGAGCGCGCCCGCCGTGTCAGGCGAGCGTGGCGGGAGCCTGTGTCGTGAGCGCCTGTTTGCGGGCGGTTGCGGCGCCGAGCAGGGCGAAGCCGAGCAGGGTGCCGTCGGCTGCGAGGAACTGCGCCTCGATGCCTCCCCCGAGGCTCCCTTCGCCGTCCGGCGCGGGCAGGATGTGCCAGCGACCTTCGGCATTCGCGGCCGGGGGGCAGACGACGGTCGGGCATGCGGGGGTCTTCACGACGACGGGCATCGCAGGGTAGGCGACCGGCGTCGGCTTGCCGGCCAGCGTCGCGGCGAGTGCGCGCGCCTGGTGCATGATGGGCATCACGAAGGGTAGCACCAGGCCTTCGACTTCGGCGCAGTCGCCGATGGCGTGGATGTGCGCGTCGGATGTGGCGAGCTGGCGGTCGACGCGGATGCCGCGATTCACGCTCAGGCCGGCAGCGCCGGCGAGCACGGTGCGCGGGCGCAGGCCGACCGCCGAGAGCACGAGGTCGGCGTCGAGGATGCTGCCGTCGTCGAGCGTGACGCGCCAGGCGTTGCCGTCGCGCTCGACGGAGGTGGCGGAGACCTTCATGCGGAACGTGACCCCGGCCGCTTCCAGCTGCTGGCGGAACCACGACGCCGCGGCTTCGGGTAACAGGCGGCCGAGCGGCCATGCGGCGATATCGATGACGGTCGGGGCAATGCCGCGGGCGAGCATGTCGTTGGCGAATTCGCAGCCGATCAGGCCACCGCCGAGGACGACGACGCGCTTCGCGCCGTCGAGCTGCGCGGCGAAGCGGGCGAAATCGTCGAGATCGTTCACGGAGAGGATGTCGGACGCGCCGTCGCCGGCGATGGGCAGGCGGATCGGGTCTGCGCCGATGGCGAGGACCAGGTCGCGGTAGGCGATGCGTTCTCCGCTCGTCAGCACCGCGATGCGGTTTGCCGGGTCGATGGACGCGATCTCGACCTGCGGACGGATCGTCGCCAGTACTTCGCCCGCCATCTTGTCGGCGGATTTCATGACGAGGCTCTGCGCCGTCCGGTTGCCCGACAGCGCGTTCGACAGCATGGGCTTGGAATAGAAGCCGGCCGCGTCACGGCTCAGGATCATCAGCGGGGCGTCGCGGTCGAGCTTGCGGAATTCGCGCGCGAGGTTGTATCCGGCAAGGCCGCTGCCGGCGATGACGATGGGCTGGGTCATGAAAGCGATCTCATCCTTGATTTTGATTGTTCGGGAGCGCCGACGGCGGGAGGGGGCCTGCCTCCACCCCGTACGACATTGGGGTCGGGGGTGGATCGGGGCGGGGCAGGCTTAGGGGGGCGGCGAGCAGAGACCGCAGCTGCGGTCCCTGGCCGGGTCAGATGGCGACCATCTCGAAGTCGGCCTTGGCGACGCCGCAGTCGGGACAGGCCCAGTCGGCGGGGATGTCGTCCCAGCGCGTGCCGGGGGCGATGCCTTCTTCGGGGAGGCCGGCTGCTTCATCGTAGATGAACCCGCAAACGATGCACTGATAGGTTTTCATGATCTTCGTTCCTCTGCGTAGGGGTTGTCGGGGGCGGACGGTTCAGGCGGAAATCCGGTCAAGCACCTGTTGGTAGTGGTTGGCGTGGCGTTCTTCGACCTTGGCCAGCGCGGCGAAGCGCTTGGCGGCCTTTTCGAGCACGGCCCTGAACTGTTCCGCATGTTCCTTCGATTCGGCGATCTGTTCGTCGATCTCCTGCACGGCAGCCTCGTTGCCTTCGGCAACGGCGACATGGCGGAAGTTCGGGTACATCTCGGTGTATTCGTAGGTTTCCCCTTCGATCGCGAACTGCAGCGCACGCGCCGGGGTCATCCTTTCCCTGGGGAAGAGCAGGTCGAGGTGGCCGAAGGCGTGCATCACTTCCTGGTCGGCGGTCGCCTCGAAGGCCTTCGCGGTTTCCTCGTCGCCCATCTCGCGGCAAAGCTTGGCGAAGTAGCGGTACTTGATGTGCGCCATCGATTCGCCGGCGAAGGCGGATTCGAGGTTCTTGATCGTGAGCGACTCGGGGTTGTGGAAGGGGCTGGCCATCGTTTCTCTCCTTGCGTCGTTGATGTTGCGATGAGTGAATGCTACGCGCCGGCTGTTGATTGTAAAAATTGAACGTTATTATTTAATGAATAGGTAGGAGCTATTCAGTGGAGGTTTCGTGGAGACTCCCTTCGTTCCGAACCCGAGGAAATGCAAGGATTTGTATTTGCAGAAATGTTTGTGCGCCCGATGACGTCAACGAGGCATGAGCTTCCCGCGATGCAGGTCCCGATCGGGGAATGGGATTCCGTATTCATTGACGAGGAGATAGCTGATGATCAAGGCATTTACCCTGAGCGCCGTCGCTCTGACTGTCCTGCTGTCGGCCTGTGGCCGGAACGAAACTCCGGCCCCGGCGGCCCCGGCGGCCCCGCCCGCACCGGCGACAAGTCCCGCCCCGGCCGCGCCGGCGACCGAGGCTCCGGCGAATGCAGCACCGTCCGCTGCCGTTGCTGCCGCGGGTGGCAACGCGTCGGGGAGCAGCACCTACAACAAGGTGTGCGTGCTCTGCCATGCGGCAGGCGTGGGTGGCGCTCCGAAGCCCGGCGACAAGGCCGATTGGGGGCCGAGGATCGGGCAGGGCAAGGATGTGCTGTACAAGCACGCGCTGGAAGGCTTCACGGGGCAGAAAGGCATGATGCCGCCGCGCGGCGGCAGTCCGGCGCTGAAGGACGATGAGGTCAAGGCTGCCGTCGATTTCATGGTTTCGAAATCGGAGTGAAGCCGGCGGCGTGAGTGGCGGGGACCGGCGGCCCCCATGCGTCCGCCTGGTCCGCTCAGCCGAGCCCGAGGCTCGGGTCGGCGAGGAGGGCGTGAATCAGGAGGGAAATGTTCTCGGCCGGCGCGAGCTCGGGCCGGGTCAAGGGGTCGGGCCGGGCTTGCCCGTTGCCGTCGTGCAGGTGGTTGGGGAAGGTCGCCAGTTCGCGGTGCAGCGGCGCCGTGTCGATGCCGAGTTCCAGGTCTCCGCAGGTCCACCTCAGCGAGTAGGCGTCATTGGCCGCATAGCGCACCGTCAGCGTCACGCCGTTGTCGAGGTGGACGATGAGTGCGTCCTGCTTGTGTTCGATCGGACGCGGTAGGTGCTCGCCGAAGTTGCGGTCGACATGATCGGCGAGTTCGATGTGCAGGCTCATGTCCGTCGGGCCTCGCTAAGGCATTCGGCCATCATCGCGCGCACGGTTTCGCGCGTATCGGCCAGGATGCGGGCACTGAGATAGTGCTCGTACGAAGGGTGCTCCGGGATCGCGCCGTTGTAGATCCGCTCCAGCAGCTCGATCTCGTCGGCTGCGCCGCTGGCCTTGAGGATCGCGTCCCGGTTCTCGCGCAGCTCGAAAATCAGCCGTGACAGTTGTTCGAGCTGTTGCGCGTCGTCGAACTCGAAGTCGTCGTAGAAACTAGCCATGATCGTCGCTCACATCTTGCTGTCGTGGAGGGCTCCGCCGTCCAACACGGCCATGTCGGGGGTGATGGAGTCGAAGGCGAGGGCCTTGCCGCCGTGTGCCTGGGCGAATTTCTCGGCATCCGCCTGCTGCGCGAAGGAGCCTATCGTCGGCCCCATCGAGCCGTGGCGCGAGCTGCCGAGCACGTACCAGGCGGTCTTCGCGTCGATCCATGCGCCGCGCGGCTGGTCCCAGTCCGCCTTGCCCATGTCCTGCACGAAGAGCGCCTTCACCGGACGCACCTGCTCGGGCTTCAGGTAGATGCTGAACATTTCGACCGTGTCGCAGAAGAACTCGGGCTCCGGGCGGTCGGCGTAGAAGATCTGTGCCTTCGGACCGGGGTAGTCGGAGAGCAGCATGCCGTCGAGCGAGCAGGCGGTGCTCTGGTCGATCTCGACCGCGGCGAGCTTCTTGCCGCCGTCGCCGCCGCCGGGGCTGCAGGCGGCGAGGAGGCCGGCTGCGAGGGCGGCGAGCAGGGGCGTTCGGAAGGGCAGGATGGGAAAAATCATTTGCGGAATCTCCATGCGGCAACGCCCAGGGGCGCTGCGATCCACGCGGCCATCACGAGGCCGAGTAGCCAGGGTTCGGCCAGCGCGCGGGGGAATACGGTCGCGAGTCCGTACAGCGTGCGGACGTCGTCGAGGGTGAAGATGTTGAGGATGCGGAAAACGTCGGCGGGATTCAGGAGCAGCAGGTAGGGGAAGATTTCACCACCGTACTTGCCGCCGGTGACGACCAGCGCGCCGAGCAGCAGCAGGTCGAACACCAGCACGAAGAAGAACCACAGCGCGATTGCCATGCCCGACGCGCGGGTGCGGTCCGCAGCGAAGGTCGAGACCATCACTGCGAGGCTGAGGAAGGCCAGGCCCAGCAGCACCGAGCTCAGCATGAAGCCGAAGAAGTGGAAGAGTGCGGTGAGGGTCAGCTGCGACGCGAGCACGACGGCGACGAGGCCGAAGCCGGCGATGGTCGAGAAGGCAAGCGCGCCGGCGAGGCCGAGGTACTTGCCGAGCAGCAGCTCGAAGCGCGTGATCGGCATCGACAGCAGTAGGTCGAGCGAGCCGCGTTCGCGCTCTCCGACGATGGCGTCGAAGCCGAGCACCAGCGCGATCAGCGGGACGAGGTAGATCACGAGCGAGACGAGGCTGGCGATCGTGAACTCGATCGAGCGGAAGCCCACGGTGCCCTGCTGCGCGCCGCCGAAGTAGGCGATGACGAGCGCGAAGACGGTGAACACGAGCGCGACCGCGAGCACCCAGCGGTTGCGGATGCGGTCCCAGAATTCCTTGCCGGCGAGGGTGGCGATCTGACGGATTTCCATGTGCGTCGCGCCTCAGTCGGAGAAGCCGAAGAACACGTCTTCGAGCGAGGGTTCGTGCACGTGCAGGTCGAGCACCTTGTCGCCGAGCGAGGCGAGCGCCTGCATCACGAGCATCTTGGATTCGCGCCGGCATTCGACTGCGACGTGGTCCTCGCGCGCTTCGACGGCCATGACCGGCAGGCCGCCCAGTACGGTGCGGACGTGGTCGAAATCGTCGTGCGCGAGGCGCACGTGGAACCACAGCGGCAGGTCCATCTGTTCGCGCAGGCCCTGCACGGTGCCCACCGCCTGCAGCTTGCCGGCGGCCATGACCGCGAGGCGGTCTACGCGCTCCTGGATCTCGGCGAGGATGTGTGAAGTGAGGATCATCGTCACGCCGTCGGCCTTGAGGCCGCGCAGGATCATGTAGAACTCGCGGATCGCCTCCGGATCGAGGCCGGTGGTGGGTTCGTCGAGGAACAGGATGCGCGGTTTCCCGAGCAGCGCCTGCGCGAAGCCGAGGCGCTGGCGCATGCCCTTGGAGTATTCGCGCACGCGGCGGCGCGCGGCGTGGGTGAGGCCGACGCGTTCGAGCGCGGGGCCGCACTCGCTTGCGGCGACGCCCTTCAGGCGGGCGAAGAATTCGAGCGTCTCGAAGCCGGTGAGGTTGTCGTACAGGACGACGTTCTCGGGCAGGTAGCCGATCTTGCGGCGCACTGCGCGGAAGCCGCTGCCGGTGACGGGCGAGCCGTCGATGCGGATGTCGCCGGCGGTGGCCGGGATCAGGCCCAGCATCATCTTGAACAGGGTGCTCTTGCCGGCGCCGTTGTGCCCGATCAGGCCGAACAGTTCGCCTGGCGCGACCTCGAGGTCGACACCGTCGACGGCACGGACGACACCGTAATGCTTGGTGGCACCGTGCACGGCGATTACGGACGCTCCCGTTTCAGCGGGAGCCGGGGAAGTACCTGCCAAGCCATTCTCTCCAGTTGTTGTTCTTGGGCAGCATGCGCGGCTTCGGGTCGACCACGCTCGGTGCGCGCAGCAGCGGGAACTGCTGGCCCACGAGGCGCAGCGTCTGCACTGCGGGGCTCCCAAGCAGCAGTTTCATCATCGGGTGCTGCCACGACAGGCGGTCGACGAGGTCATTGGCCTCGTAGGGCACATCGCCGTGACCGTCGCCGTCGCGGTCCCAGCCAAGGTAATTGCTCCAGTGATTGCCGTCCTTGATTCCCCACAACTCGTCCTTGGCGCCGACGTAGCGCACCTGCTCGCGGTTGCTGACGAAATCGTTGGTCTCGACGACATTGTTCTTCGAGCCCGCCCACAGGTGCACGCCGACGACGTTGTCGACGACGAGGTTGCCGCGCAGCGTGTTGTACTCGGCGTCGTAGACGAAGAAACCGCGGTTGTTGCCGGCGACGACGTTGTTCTCGACGACCGAGTCCTGGATCGTGCGCAGCATGATGCCATGGTCGGAATTGGCCCACGCGCGATTGTTCCTGACCGTTTGGTCGCGCACTTCCATCAAGGCGAGGCCGCCGCGGTTCATGTAGACGTCGTTGTCCTCCCACAGGTTGTAGTAGGAGTTCATATAGTGCGTGCCGTAGCGGCTGTGGTGCAGGCGGTTGCCGCGGAACACGGCATGGTGCGAGACGTCGACGTAGATCGCGTCGCGCACGAAGCTGATCCGGTTGCCCACGATCTGTGCGCCGGTGGTGTTGTAGAGCTGGATGCCATTGCCGCGGCTGGCGGAGCGATAGTCGCGTTTGCCGGTGATGACGTTGCCTTCGATGCGGACATCCTTGACCTTTTCGATCCACAGTCCGAACAGGTTGTAGGTCAGGTCGCAGTTGCGCACGACGGCGCGGTCGGAGCCGGGACGGAGGTAGATCCCCGCGTTCTGTGCGCCCAGATCGTCGCCCGAGTCGCGCACGATCAGACCGTCGATCACGACGTCGGGCGAGGTGACGCGAATCGTATCGCCCTTCTGGCCGCCGCTGACGGTCGGGCGCTGGATGCCCCGTAGCGTGAGCGGTTTGGCGATCAGCAGGTTTTCGGTGTAGTGGCCGCGCGCGACCTCGACGACATCGCCGGGGGCGGCGCGCTCGATCGCTGCCTGGATCGACTCGCCCGGGGAGACCGCGAGCATCGCGGCCCATAGCGGCGTGCCGCACAGTAGCGCGAACGCTCCGATGCAGGCATGGCGCAGTGTCCTCGCGAGCGATGTCGTCATGCGAACCATCGATCAGCCCTGAACGATCAGGAATCCGCTGGATTTCAATACGATGAACAGTGTGGCGCCGATCAGCAGGTTCTTGAAGCCGACGTAACAGACCATGTCCATCGTGTTCGCTACGCGATAGCGCCGCCCCCACCATGGGCCGTCCTTGACATAGGGTTTGGAGCCGAGGCGCACGACGACCTCGAACACGCTCCAGCCGAACCACCAGCCGATCAACGCACCGGCCTGCATCTGGCCCATTGCGGCGAGCACCCACACGACGCTTGCCGCCAGTGCCAGCGCAATACTGGCGGCGTGCAGGGCGCGTTGGCGCTGAAAGCCGTGGTGGCTCCACGGCCACAGGTGGTCCCACACTTCGGCAGCGAACAGGTGCAGGACGCTATCCGTTGAGGCGTAGGGCGGCTCGGCGGGATCGGTCGGCATTTTCGGATTGACCATTGCAGACGGCTCCGGAATTCAGTTCTTGATGGAGTTCTTCATGGCCGCCGCGTCGGCGCGGGCAGGCACGGGCTGGATCGGGATGAAGTAGCCGTCGGCGCCGATGGGCGTCAGCGCCAGGCCGGCCTTGGTGCGGCGCTTGCGTTCCTGCGCGAGCGGCGGGCAGGCGTGGTCGTCAGTGTAGAGCACCATGCAGTCGAGGCAGTGCAGGCATTCGCGGTGATCGATGCGGCCATTCTCGTCGATCGCCTGCGAACCGCAGCCGACCGCGCAGGCCTTGCAGCTGCTGCATTCCTGCTTGCGCTTCAAGCCGAACCAGCGGAAGGTCGAAGGCATCGCCAGCGACGCGCCGAGCGGGCACAGGTACTTGCAGAACGGCCGTTCGGTGAAGATCGACAGGCCCAGCAGACCTGCGGCAAAGAGCGTGTAGGGCCAGCTGCGATTGAACAGGCCGACGAGGAAAGTCGTCTTGAAGGGTTCGACCTCGGCGAGCTTCTCGGCCAGCCCCATCGAGAAGAAGGACACTGCCAGCAGGCCGAAGAAAACGCCGTACTTCACCCATTTCAGACGGTTGTGCCATCTGCGCGGCAACTGGAACTGGAAGCGCTTGAGGCCCACGGCGCCGCCGACCTTGTACAGCAGTTCCGACAGCGAGCCGAAGGGGCACAGCCAGCCGCAGAAGAGTCCCCGGCCCCAGACGAACACCGTGACGATGATGAAGATCCAGAACAGGAAGATGAAGGGGTCGGACAGGAACAACTCCCATGTCCACTGGAACAGCAGGGCGTGGAACCAGGTGAGCACCTGCGTGATCGAGGGCTGCGCGAGCATGCCGAAGCCGACGAACCCGATGCTGATGATCCAGGCACCGTACTTGAACACATTCACAGGCCACTTGTTCTTGTGCGTTGCGCGGCGCGTGAGTTTGTCGCGGAACGCGTAGACGGTGGCCACGGCGATCAGGAGCGCGGCAAACAGGGCGATCTCGACTGCCCGGGTCTTCCATACGCGCACCCAAGGAGCGTCGGGCTTGACGACTTCAGGGCGGCCGCCCTGCAGGTACTGTGCGGGCAGCCAGTATTCGGTGTCGAAGTTGGCGAAGCTGCGTGCACCGGTCGCGCGATCGACGCGGTTGCCGAGGAACACGAACTTCCACGGATACGCTGCCGAGAAGGCCTTGGAGCGGACGATGAAGATCGCCGACTCGTTGAACGCGGGCGCTCCGGGCGCGGCGACGCCGTAGAGGTTGAAGGCGTCGGTGTCGCGGAAGGTGAAGGAGTCGGCGCCCTGGCGGACCTGCACCCGGTCGTAGATGCCGCCGCGCACGAAGCCCGACCCCTTGAACGACTGGGCGCCGCCGCTGCGGATCACGAAGAGTGCGTGTTCGCCTTCCTTGAGGCCGGACATCAGGCTGTTGTACGGGCCGTCGCCGAGGACGGCGCGGCCGATGTCGGGTTGGTTGAGGTAGCCGAACCACAGGTCGATGAACGGTTCGCCTCCGCGCGGGAGGCCGACCTGCTCGGGTGTCACGACGATGCGCTTGACGGCGCCTTCCTTCACGAGGCTCGCCCAGTCGGGTTTGATGCCGCTGTCGACGAACTTCGCCTGTTCGCGGATGGTCGGCTTGAGGATGCCGACCTGGCGCGCGACCGAGGTGCCCGAGGTCATCATGACCTGGTTCTGCGCGATGACGGTGACGGTCGCACCCGAGATCGCGTCGAGTCCGATGATGTTCTCTTCGGGACGGGATTGGCCGATCTCGATGTTGTCGCCGACGAACTTGTTGAGGTACTGCTGGTTGAAGCGGACCAGCGACGATTCGGGGATGCCCAGCAGCAGGATCGGCTCGGAGTGCTTGAGGATCTTGACGCCGACGAAGCGTCCCCCGGTGTCCATGCCGATCAGGGTGATCACGGGCTTGCCCGAGTAGGCTGGGGTGTCGGTGATGTCGGTCGATAGCATGACGTAGCCGACGAGCTTCTTCTTGCCGCCTTCCTCCGCATAAGCTTCCACGTAGGGGGGCTGACCCTTACGTTCCGAGAAGGACGTCGCACCGGGCAGGACCTCGGTGCAGGGCGCGTACTTGCACAGTTCGGGGGCGGTGTTGATCTCGTCCGGCAACTTCGCTTCGTAGGTGTTGGCCAAAGCGAGCGCTGCGGTCGATGAAAGCACGACGGACAGCAGGGTATTGCGGAGTGCAGCCAAATAATTCATGACACTTTCCGATCGGCGGGACTGGGTGCAGTCTAGAAACAGGATCTCGGGACGTAATTGTTTCCGATCAATTGGTACAAATTCATCGTCTTCGCCGCGCGAAAAAAAGGAGGGGCGCACGGCCCCTCGAGAGTCACCCATCGTTACCCCTTTGCAGGAGCAGGATTACCGCGCCGAAAGCGGTGTCGCTCCGGCGCAGTCGTAGCGGAGGCTCAGGCCTCGACCATCAGGCGGCTGCGCATCTCCAGGTGCAGCGCGTGGCAGAAGTGCGTGCAGTAGCACCAGTAGACGCCCGGCTTGTCGGCCTTGAACGTGACGGACTTGGTTTCCTGCGGATTCACGATGAAGTTGATGTCGTACTTCGGGATCGCGAAGCCGTGCGTCAGGTCCTCCACCTTGTCGTGGTTGGTGAGGATGATCGTGACCTCGTCGCCCTTCTTCACCTTGAACTCGCCCAGGCTGTAAGCCGGCGCCTGGCTGGTCAGCTTGATCGTGACCTTCTTGCCGTCGCGGAAGACGCCGCTGTCCTTGAAGTCCTTCACGGCATTCGGGAACTCGTCCATGTTGTAGATCTGGCGCGTCTTGATGATGTCGCGGCGGATCACGATGGAGTCGTGCGGTTCGGACAGCACCGAGTGGTCGGCAACCAGCTTCATCTTGTCGCCGCTGATGTCGATCATCTGCGCGGTTTCGGCGTGCAGCGGGCCGACCGGCAGGAAGCGGTCCTTGGAGAACTTGTTGTCGGAGATGAAGAACTTGCCGTCCGCTTCCTTCGTTTCACCCATGGAGGTGAAGCCGTGGCCGGGCTGGTAATGCACGTCGATGCGGTCCACGACGACGGTGACGTTCTTGTCGCCCTGGTAGGCCTTGATCGCGGCCTCCACGTTCCACTTCACGATCTGGCTGTCGAGGAACAGCGTCGTGTAGGCGTTGCCCTTGTTGTCGAAGCCGGTGTGCAGGGGGCCGAGGCCGATTTCCGGTTCGGCGACGACGGCGTCGCGCGGCTCCTTGAGGTCACCGTCGAACCACTTCAGCACCAGTTCGTGGGCGATCACGGATGCCGTGGGCGACAGTTTGCCCGAGCAGGCGTAGTACTTGCCGTCCGGGCTGATGTTCACGCCGTGCGGGTTCTTTGGGATGGGAACGTAGCAGGTGAGCGCGGTCTTGGGGTCGGCGTTCGACGCCAGGCGCCCGTCGACGACCGGGATCTTGGAGTCACCGATGTACGTGACCTTGCCGGCCTTGACGGCCTCCTCGATCCGGGCGACGTTGAAGAACAGGCACGCATCGCGTTCCGCCGCCATCGTCTCGGGATAATGGACGCCCATCTCCGTGTTGTACTGATTGGTGGCGGCGATCTTGCCGTCGTAGGAGGTGGCCACGAGGTCGCAGTTGCCGTCGATCAGCACCTGCCAGCGCACCTGCATCGATTCCGAATCCACGCACGTGAAGAGCGAGCGGTACTGATCCACCTTGTCCATGTTGCTGCCGTTGTTCGGCAGGGGGATCGAGAACTCGGCGCCGCAGAAGACGCGCGTCGTGTAGTTGATGGCCGGATCGACCGGGTCGCGCTTGTCCGGGAAGGTGCCGTGATAGCCCTGCATGTTGGGCAGCTCGGTGATCTTGTCGCACTCCATCGTGTCGAGGCGAACGCGGGCGATGCGGCCGTGGATCTTGTCGTTCACGAACAGGTACTTGCCGTCGTACGTGCCATCCTTGTACGAGGGATGCACGTGGTGGGTGTCGCCGGTCGTGTACTTCAGGCTGCCGTCCGGCTTGGTGCCGAGGATCGCCTTCGATTCGTTCGTGATGCCCCAGCCGACCAGGCAATCGGTGTTGAAGACCGGGATGGCCTTCAGTTCGCGGCCCGACGGCAGGCCGTAGATGCGCACGTTGCCGGAGTGACCGCCGCTCGAGAACGAGTAGTAGGTATCGAGCTGGCCGGGGGCGACTTCATATTTGCCGACTTCAGCCGCCTCGGCTGCGGGATGGGCTGCGGGGGCAGCGGCGGGCGCGGGTGCCTGCTCCTGCTTGCAGGCCGAAAGGCCGACCGACAGGCCGGCGCCGGCGAGACCGGCGAAGGCGGCGGTATTGAGAAACTTGCGGCGGCTCGGGTCGGGCTGGCCGTCGAGCTTTTGATCCTTGTTATGGTCCTGGGACATGTGATGGGCTCCGTTGTTCAAGCGTCGAGGGTTTTGCCTGTGTTCTGCCGGTGCGGGCGGGCCGGGGTGACGGCACGCCCATGCTGCGTAGCCCGAAGCGGGCGCTAACGTAACTTTATGGAACCGGCGGCGCCGACTCCTTGATCTTGGATAAGGAAAAAACCGCAGCGGGTATGTCGGAAGCACACCGCCGCGGCCGGAGGTCTCAGCCGGGCGACAGCGAGACGAAGATCATGACGAAGACCGGCGCCCACAGGATGGCCGCGACGCTGTAGGCCATATAGGTGATGTGGAGTGCCTGGATGTCGTTGTCCAGCCGCAATTCGTCGCGCAGGTCGAGGTAGAGCCTGCGCAGCGCGATGGCATGGGCGAGGAGGTGGGCGGCGACGAGGGCACCGAGGCTGGGGACGGCGAGCACCACGGCGGAGGTCCACAGCGGCGCCGCCGCGCGGGCCGCGATCGCCAGGGCGCGGGCGCGGGTGGGGCGCAAGGCTTCGGCGGGCGTCGTCAGCCGCAGCATGCCGGCGACGACGGTCACCGAGACGAGCTCGGCGACGAATACCAGCAGTGCGATCCATTCCCAGTTCGAACCCGCCGGATCGAGGCGATAGACTGCGGCATGGTCGCGCATCGCCAGCGGGATCATGACCGGTGGCACCAGCGCGAATGGCAGGACCATGCGGCTGAAGACGCCGTTGCGGGTCGGTGGGGTCAAGCTGGCCTCCGTTGGCCGCCTTTCAGATCCGGGGATCCTGCACGATTCCCTGTTCGACCGCAAACACCGCCGCCTGCACGCGGCTGGTCAGGCCGAGCTTGCGCAGGACGTTCTGCACGTGAATCTTGACCGTGCTTTCGGCGAGGTCCAGCGAGCGCGCGATTTCCTTGTTGCTCTGGCCGCGCGCGATGAGCACGAGGATTTCCCGCTCGCGTGGCGAGAGCTTGTTCAGTTCGGAGGCGACCACTGCCGGCGCCGCTTCGGTGCTGGCTTTGGGCGGGGCGCCGCGCACGCCCTGCACGAGCTTGCCCATCATCTGCGGCGAGATCACGGATTCGCCGGCAGCGGCCTTGGTGATGGCGGCGGTGAGCGTATCGGCCTCGATGTTCTTCAGGAGGTAACCGCAGGCGCCCGCGCGCAGCGTTTCGATGAGATCCTCGGCATCTTCGGACACGGTCAGCATCAGCACGTGCGAGTCGGGCGTCTCATCGGCCATCATCGCGGCGGCGTCGCGGCCCGAGAGGCCGGGCATGTGCAGGTCGAGGAGCACGACGTCGGGCTTGAGTTGCGCGGCACGCTTGACGCCTTCCATGCCGTCGCCCGCCTCGCCGACGATCTCGAACTCCGGGTGGCGCTGCAGCAGGGACTTGATGCCGCTGCGGAAGAGGGCGTGGTCGTCGACGAGGAGCACTCGGATCGGGGCGGACATCAGTTCGGTTCCTGGTTGATTCGCGGGAGTTCGAGGCACACTTCGGTTCCGCGGCCGGGCGTGGAGCTTAGCGAGAATTTTCCGCCGATGCGCAGCGCACGCTCGCGCATGACCTGCAGGCCGATGTGGTTTTCCTTTTCGCGGGCACTGCGGGCGTTTTCATCGAAACCGACGCCGTCGTCGCGCACGACGAGCGTCAGCCCATGCACGCCGCGGCGCAGGGCGACGTGCACGGACGTCGCCTGGGCGTGCTTGCGGACGTTGGAAAGGGCTTCCTGCAGGATGTAGAGCGCCTGCGTTTCGACCTCCGCATCGAGCGGCGCGCCGCCCCCTTCCAGCTCCAGTTCCGTAGCAATCGCGCTCTGGTCGGCGAGCCGGCGCAGCGCGGCACCGATCGCTCCGGGGAGATCCTGCTTTGCGACGCGCGTGCGGAAATGCACCAGCAGTTCGCGCACGTCATCGTAGCTCTCCTGGACTCCCTGCCGCAGCATGGCGAGGGTGCTCTGTGCCTGAGGTGCGTCGTTGTGGCGCAGGGCGTCGTCGAGCATCTGCACCTGCAGGTTCATGAACGCGAGCCCCTGCGCGATGGAGTCGTGCAGTTCGCGGGCGAGGAGGTTGCGTTCCTCCGACACCGCGAGTTCGCGGTCGCTGGCATGCAGGCGCTGGTTCTCGATCGCGATGCCGAGCTGCTGTCCCAGCGTTTCGAGGAGCTGGCGGTCGGAGTCTTCGAGCAGGCGCGCCTCGCGGAAATACAGGTTGTAGATGCCCAGCGTCTGCTGGTTCGCGCCGATCGGCGTGGCGGAGACGAGCTTGAAGCCGGCGCGGCGGCAGGCGCCTAGATCGGGGGCGGTTTCGGGCCGTTCGGGTTCGCAGATGAGGGAGTTGCCACCGCGTGCGGCCTGACCGCACACGCATTCGCCGCAGTCGAGCGTCGCCTCGCGGTCGATGAACGCGTTGTCCAGTCCGGCATGCACGGTCATGCACAGCTGGCGCGAATCCTTGTCGAGCAGCCGGGCGGAACTGGCCGCCGCGCCGAACATCTTCTGCACGCGCTGCAGGAAGCCGCGGCACAGGGCGTCCACATCCTGCGGCTGGCGCAGGAAGGCCGCCATGTCGTAGAGGATTTCGAGCTGGCGGTTCTTCTCCTCGAGGCTGCGCGTCTTCACGTCGACGCGTTCCTCCAGCGTTCCGTAAAGGCCCTGCAGGTGGACGGCCATGCGGTTGAAGCCGTCGGACAGCTCGCCGAATTCGTCCTTGCCGAGGACCGGGACGCGGGCGCTGAAGTCTTCCTGCTCCATCCGCTTGATGCCGGTCTGCAGTTCGGAGACCGGGCGGATCACCAGCACGAAGAAGAAGCGGATCAGGAACAGCGTGCCGATCACTGCCAGCGCGATCAGGGACACCTGCGAGGCCCGCAGGATGTCGGTGCTGCGCGCGTAGCTCTGTTCCATCTTCAGCACGACATCGTTGGTGCTGGCGACGAAATTCTTGATCGTGTTGTCGAACGCCGGGAGATTCTTCGCGAGCCGGCCGGGTTCGGGTTCGGCGACCAGTGCGTCCAGCACGGGACGGATTTCGTTGAGCCAGTAGACCGCCATGCGTTCGACGTCTTCGGGGATGCCGCGGTCGCGCGGGATGAAGAGGGGGCGTTCGGGATTGCCCTGACGCAGCTCGTCGAAGATGTGCTGGAAGTCGTCGAGCTCCTCGCGCAGCGTCTGGGCGAACACCAGCGGTTCGGTGAGGGACCGCCCGTCGGCGCGGGACAGCAGCTGGTCGATGCGGTACGCGCGCATGCGCAGGCTGCCGGCGTCGTTGATGGCGGCGGCCGCGCCCTGGAGCTGCCAGGACATGAACAGCGTGATGCCGATTGCCGTCAGGGCGACGAGGAAGAACACCAGCAGGATGCCGGTGATCTTGGTGCTGAGACTGTTGCCGAGGGGAAGCATGAATGCTCGATGAAGCGGGGTGGCATGCAGACTACGTCGCCTGCCGCCACCCTGCAAGCCGGGGGCGCTTCCACCCCCGGCATGGCCTCAGGCCGATGCGGTTGCCTTCAGGCGGCGCTTCGAACGCACGATCTGGTAGGCACGGCCGACGTAGCTCAGCGGCGCAGTGAGAATGTGCACGAGACGAGTGAAGGGAAACAGCAGGAACACCGTCATCCCCAGCACCATGTGGAAGCGGAACACCGGCTCCACGGCGGCGAGCAGCTCGGGCTTCGCCTGGAAGGTGAGCACGCTCTGCACCCAGCCCGACAGCGCCAGCATCACGCCCGGATCGCCGTGGTTCGCGTGACCGATCGAAACCGGCAGCGTCGACAGGCCGGCGACGAGCGTTAGCAGCAGCCAGCCCAGGATGAAGGCATCCATGCGGCGGCCCGCGGCGCGAACGCGCGGGTTGAACATGCGGCGCAGCCACAGGATCGCGCCGCCGATCAGGCACATGGAGCCGAACACGCTGCCGGCCACGATGGCGATCCACTGGTGCTGCAGATCGGAGACGCCCAGGCCGACCCACAGCGCGTGCGGCAGCACGAGGCCGGCGAAGTGGCCCGCGAAGATCGACAGGATGCCGACGTGGAACAGGTTGCTTGCGATCCACATGTTGCTCTTCGACAACAGCTGCGAAGAGTCCGTCTTCCACGTGTACTGCTGGTTGTCGTAGCGGATCCAGCTGCCGATCACGAACACCGACAGCGCGATGTAGGGATAGATCCCGAAGAAGAAGTTGAGTGCGTTCATGTCGTCTCCTCAGGCAGCCAGGCGCGTCAGGCTGCCCTGTTTTTCCACGATCCGGACCAGCGACGCGTAGGGGCTGGCGGACTTTTCCAGGTTGTCGGCGAGCACCTTGAGCACCTTGGCGACGTCGCCCAGGAACACCCATGCCTCGCCGATGCTCAGCGTCGAGCAGAATTCCAGCATCACCGGCAGGTAGTCCGGCAGTTCCTTCTCGTCGGCCTGCAGGCCATAGCCGCGATAGAACTCGCCGAGGTCGATCAACGCAGGGCCGCGCGTCTTCTCTTCGCCGAAGATGTGGTGCGTCAGGTGCAGGCTGTGCTCGGCCGTGAGATCGAAGCACTGCACGTAGGCGCCTTGCAGTTCGAGCGGATCGGAGGCGAGCAGCGTCGTGATGAAGTCGGCGACGCAGCGGTACTCTTCGGCGCTGAGGGCGCTTTCTTCATCGAGCGACTCGACGAAGGCGTAGGCGTCCTTACCGGCAAGTTCGCTTAGTTCGACGAGGAACTCGTTGCTCGGGTAGTCGAGCAGGGCGGCCAGCAGTCGGAAGATTTTCATGTTTATCTCCTTCAGTCGCGCTCGCCGGCGAGGGGCGCCGGTTCGCGTGGTTCGGCCGACTCGGTGCGGCGCTCGGGGAAGAGGGCGAAGGTGCCGTAGCCCTTGGAGTTGTCGGCGCCGAAGGTGAAGCCGTTCTGGCCCTGGAAGCCGTGGTAGTCGTCCAGCCGGATCTCCTCGTGCGCGGTCGGCACGACGAAGCGGTCCTCGTAGTTGGCGATCGCGAGGTAGCGGTACATGTCCTTCGCGTTCTGCTCGGTGATGCCGGCGCGGTTGAGCGGGCCGAGATCCGGTTCGCCATCGACGTTGATCGAGCGCATGTAGGAGCGCATCGCGAGCAGGCGGTTGAGCGCGCTCTGGATGTACTCGGTCTTGCCCGCGGTGAGCAGGTTCGCGAGGTACTGCACCGGCAGGCGCATCGCCTCGGCCTTCGGGATGACGCCGTCGGACTCGGTCGGCAGCTTCTTCTGGTCGATCTGCGACTGCACCGGCGAGAGCGGCGGCACGTACCAGATCATTGGCAGCGTGCGGAACTCGGGGTGCAGCGGGAAGGCGATCTTCCACTCGACGGCCATCTTGTAGATGGGCGACTTCTGCGCGGCGTCGATCCAGCTCTGCGGCACGCCGTCCTTCAGCGCCTGGGCGATGATCGCGGGGTCGTACGGATCGACGAAGAGGTCGAGGTGGGCCTTGTACAGGTCCTGCTCGTTGTCGGTCGAGGCAGCGTCCAGCAGCTTGTCGGCGTCATAGAGGATGATGCCGTTGTAGCGGATGCGGCCGACGCAGGATTCGGAACAGACGGTCGGCAGGCCGGATTCGACGCGCGGGTAGCAGCCGATGCACTTCTCGGCCTTCGACGATTCCCAGTTGAAGAACACCTTCTTGTACGGGCAGCCGGAGATGCACATGCGCCAGCCGCGGCAGCGGTCCTGGTCGGCGAGCACGATGCCGTCTTCCTCGCGCTTGTACATCGCGCCCGAGGGGCAGGAGGCGACGCAGGCGGGGTTGATGCAGTGGTTGCAGATGCGCGGCAGGTACAGGTGGAAGGTGTTCTCGAACTGCTTGTACATCTCCTTCTGCATGTTCGCGAAGTTGGGGTCCTGGGCGCGCGCGGCGAATTCGCCGGCGAGGTCGTCCTCCCAGTTCGGGCCCCACGTGATCTTGTCCATCTTCTCGCCGGTGATCTGCGACACCGGGCGCGCGGTCGGCGCGGCTTCCGACAGCGGCGCGTTGTGCAGGCGCGCGTAGTCGTAGGTGAAGGGCTCGTAGTAGTCGTCGATCTCGGGCATGTTGGGGTTGGCGAAGATCTGCACGATCTTCTTCAGCTTGCCGCCGGCCTTGAGCTCGAGCTTGCCGTTGACCTTCTCCCAGCCGCCTTTCCACTTCTCCTGGTTTTCCCAGTTCTTCGGATAACCGACGCCGGGCTTGGACTCGACGTTGTTGAACCAGGCGTACTCGATGCCCTTGCGGTTCGACCAGACGTTCTTGCAGGTCACCGAGCAGGTGTGGCAACCGATGCACTTGTCGAGGTTGAAAACCATCGCGAATTGCGCGCGAATCTTCATTTGATTCTCCTGTGTCCTGTTCGGTACCCCGCCGCGCGGGAGCGGGCCGGGCGAGGGGCTCGGGGTCAGTTTCACCCTCGCCCTGCCGCAGCTACCCGCGCGCGGAAGTACCCTTTCGTGTGCTTATCGGGGCCCGACGCCGACCGGATTGAGTTGCTGTTCGCGCTCCGGCGTCAGAGGCCGCTCCAGCCAGTCGATGTCCTGGTCCGCGACCTTGTGCAGCACCACCATCTCGTCACGCTGGCAACCGACAGTGCCGTAGTAGTTGAAGCTGTACGCGAGCTGGGCGTAGCCACCGACCATGTTCGTCGGCTTCACGATCACGCGCGTCACGGAGTTCAGGATGCCGCCGCGCTTGCCCGTGGAGGGCGAGCCGGGGACGTTCACCGTCTTCTCCTGGGCGTGGTACATCAGCGCCATGCCGCGCGGCACCCGCTGCGAAACCACCGCACGGGCCATCGTCGCGCCGTTGGCGTTGATCGCCTCGACCCAGTCGTTGTCGCGCAGGCCGATCTCCTTCGCGTCGTCCTCCGAGACCCACACGTAGGGGCCGCCGCGGAACAGCGACAGCATGCGCAGGTTGTCCTGGTAGCTGGAGTGGATGCCCCACTTGGAGTGCGGCGTGATCCACGACAGCGTCAGGTGCGGCTTCTTGCGCACGGAGTCGGGGATCACCTTCTGGGCCTTCATGTCGATCGGCGGACGATAGGCGCAGAAGCCTTCGCCGAAGTCGAGGAACCACTCGTGATCCTGGTAGAAGTGCGCCCGGCCGGTGAGCGTGCGGAACGGGATGTGCTCGTGGATGTTGGTGTAGCCCGCGGTGTAGCTCACGGTCTCCGACTCGATCCCGGACCAGGTCGGCGCGGTGATGATCTTCCTCGGCTGGGCCTGGATGTCGCGGAAGGTGATCTTGTCCTCGTGACGGCCGGCGTACAGGTGGTGGTGGTCGATGCCGGTCTTCTTCGACAGGGCCGACCACGACTTGTGCGCGACCTCGCCGTTGGTCTCGGGCGCCATGCGCATCACCGCGTCGCACACCGAGATGTCCTCTTCCAGCGACGGCATGCCGAAGGAAACACCCGGGATCTGCACCGTGTAGTTGCACTTCTTGAGCTCTTCGTACTCGGCGTCCGTGTTCCAGTCGAGACCCTTCACGTTGTTGCCGAGCTTGGTCATCAGAGGTCCAAGCGCGATGTACTTCTTGTACGTGTCGGCGAAGTTGCGCTCGACGAGCTTCAGCAGCGGCATCGTCTTGCCCGGAACCGGCTCGCATTCGCCCTTCTTCCAGTCGCGCACTTGGCCGAGCGGTTGCGCGAGCTCGAACGGCGAGTCGTGCTGCATCGGCAGCGCGACGATGTCCTTCGCGACGCCGAGGTGCTTCTCGGCCAGATCGGAGAACTTCTTCGCGATCGTGCGGAAGATCTGCCAGTCCGACTTCGACTCCCAGCCCGGCGTCACGGCTTCGGACAGCGGGTGGATGAAGGGGTGCATGTCGGTGGTGTTGAGGTCGTTCTTCTCGTACCACGTCGCCGTCGGCAGGATGATGTCGGAGTAGGCGCCGGTCGAGTTGAGGCGGAAGTTGATGTCCACCATCAGGTCGAGCTTGCCGACGGGCGCTTCCTCGCGCCACTTCACTTCCTTCGTGCCCTTGCCGTCGCCGCCTTCCTGCAGCACGCCGTTCTGCGCGCCAAGCAAGTGCTTGAGGAAGTACTCGTGACCCTTCGCGGACGAGCCGATCAGGTTGGCGCGCCACACGAAGAGGTTGCGCGGCCAGTTCTCTTCCGCGTCCGGGTCGGCGAAGGCGACGTCGAGCTTGCCCGACTTGAGTTCGTCGACGATGTACTTCGCGACGCCGGCCTCATCGGTCGCCCCGGCCTTCTCGGCTTCGGCGACGAGGTCGAGCGGGTTGCGGTTGAAGTGCGGCATGGACGGCAGCCAGCCCATGCGGGTCGCGGCGACGTTGTAGTCGGCGAGCTTGTAGCCCTTGTACTTGCCCTTCGCGGCCGGCTGCAGCAGCTCGTCGGCGTCGATGGTCTCGTAGCGCCACTGGTCGGTGTGGAAGTACCAGTACGACGTCGAGTTCTGGTGGCGCGGCGGACGCTGCCAGTCGGTCGCGAACGCGATCGGTGCCCAGCCCGCCTGCGGCCGCAGTTTTTCCTGGCCCACGTAGTGCGCCCAGCCGCCGCCGCTCTGGCCGACGCAGCCGCACATGTGCAGCAGGTTCATGATCGACCGGTACTGCATGTCGTTGTGGTACCAGTGGTTGATCGCCGCGCCCATGATGATCATGGACTTGCCGCGCGTCTTGGCCGCGTTCTGCGCGAACTCGCGACCGGTGCGCTCGATGTCGGCGGCCTTCACGCCGGTGACCTTGGAGGCCCAGGCCGGGGTGTAGGCGACAGTCGCGTCGTCGTAGGACGTCGCGACGTTCTTGCCGCCGAGGCCGCGGTCGATGCCGTACTGCGCGACCTGCAGGTCGAACACGGACGTCACATACACGGTCTCGCCCGATGCGAGGGTCAGCTTGCGGACCGGCACGTTGCGGTACAGCAGGCCCGGCTCGCCCGGCTGGAAGTGCGGAAAGCCGACCGACGCGATGTCATCGCGCTTGTCGATGCACGACAGCTCGGCGTCGATGTTTTCCTGGTTCGCGGCGTTCTTCGGCAGCAGGTTCCACTTGCCTTCCTCGCCCCAGCGGAAGCCCACCGAGCCGTTCGGCGCCACGTAGCTATTCGTACGCGCGTCGAAGACGATCGTCTTCCAGTCGGGGTTGTTGGTCTCGCCCAGCAGGTCGTCGAAGTCCGACGCGCGCAGGTTGCGGTCCGGCACGAAGGCGCCGTCGTGCGCGCGCAGGATCACCTGCATCGGCAGGTCGGTGTACTTCTGCGCGTACTCGATGAAGTAGGGTTCCTGGCGCTCGATGAAGTATTCCTTCAGCGCCACGTGGCCCATCGCGAGGAAGGCCGCGGCGTCGGTGCCTTGCTTGACCGGCATCCACAGGTCGGCGAACTTCACGTATTCAGCGTAGTCCGGCGCCATCGACACGACCTTCGCGCCCTTGTAGCGGACTTCGGTCGCGAAGTGCGCGTCCGGCGTGCGCGTCATCGGCAGGTTCGCGCCGGTGATGATGAGGTAGGTCGAGTTGTACCAGTCGGCTGCTTCCGGCACGTCGGTCTGCTCGCCCCAGGTCTGCGGGCTCGCCGCGGGCAGGTCGCAGTACCAGTCGTAGAACGAGCCGCAGGCCGCACCGATCAGCGACAGGTAACGCGCGCCGGCCGCATAGGAGATCATCGACATCGCCGGGATCGGCGAGAAGCCGTAGATGCGGTCCGGACCCCATTTCTTGATCGTGTAGATGTTCGCCGCGGCGATGATCTCGTTGACCTCGTCCCAGTTCGTGCGCACGAAGCCGCCCAGGCCGCGCACCTTCACGTACCGGTCGCGCTTCTTGCTGTCTGCCTGGATCGCCGCCCACGCTTCGACCGGATCCTTGCCGCTCTTGCGCTCGGCGCGATAGACCTCGAGCAGGCGCCCGCGGATCATCGGGTGCTTGATGCGGTGCGGAGAGTACAGGTACCACGAGAATGAGGCGCCACGCTGGCAGCCGCGCGGCTCATGGTTCGGCAGATCCTCGCGGGTGCGCGGGTAGTCGGTCTGCTGCATCTCGAACGACACCAGTCCGTTCTTGACGAAGATCTTCCACGAACAGCCGCCCGTGCAGTTCACGCCGTGCGTCGAACGCACGACCTTGTCGTGGCGCCAGCGGTTGCGGTAGGTGTCTTCCCAGCCGCGGTCCTCGTTGGTGACGATGCCGTGGCCGCCGGCGAAGGTGTCCTTCACCTTGTCGAAGAATTTCAGGCGGTCGAGAAAATGACTCATTGTTTGCTCCTGTGAATCCTGCTTTGCGTTTCGGTCGTTGTTGTGTTCGTGAGTGTTCGAAAATCGGGTCAGGGGTTGCGGATGTAGGCGTTGCGGCGCAGGTAGAACCACCAGTTCAGGACGAGACACGCGGCGTAGAACACCGCGAAGCCGTACATCGCGTTCTCGGGCGTGCCGGCCTTGATCTGCCCGCCGATGACGACCGGCGCGATGAAGGAACCGTACGCCGCGACCGCGGAGGTCCAGCCGAGCACCGGCCCGCGCTGGTCCTGGTCGAAGACGAAACCCACGGTGCGGAAGGTCGAGCCGTTGCCGATGCCGGACGCCGCGAACAGCACGATGAAGAGCAGCATGAAGGCGAGGAAGTAGCTTTCGGGCGTGGCCGACTGGTAGGCCAGATGCATCACGTAGCCGGTCACGGCGGACACACCCACGAGCACCACCGAGATCACCTGGGTGACGATCGACCCGCCCAGCTTGTCCGAGATCCAGCCGCCGACGGGACGGATAAGGGCGCCGACGAAGGGGCCGATCCACGCATACATCAGCGCGGAGGGCGCATTCGGATTCTTCGCATGCACCCACGCGCTGGTCGCCGGGTCGAACACGTGCGTGTTGCCGAAGATCACGGTGATCGACAGCGGCAGCGCCATCGAGAAGCCGATGAAGGAGCCGAAGGTCACGACATAGAGCGCCGTCATCGACCACGTGTGCTTGTTGCGGAAGATCCCGAACTGCTTGTCCAGGTTCGCCTTCATCTCGCCGGTGGCGACCATCTTCAGCGCGAACAGCGTGCCGAAGATCACCAGCGGCAGCACGATCCACATGCCATTGCCGGCGAGCAGTCCGGAGCCGCTCGGGAGGTAGAGGTAGAGGCCCGCGCCGGACACCAGGAGGGCGATGCCGTACATCAGCAGGATGCGTCCCATCGCCGCGCCGTTCGAGCCGATGTTGGGCGACACGGTCTTCAGGTTATTGAGCCCGAACCAGCCGACGACCGCGAGCGGCACGAGCAGCAGCAGCCACACGAAGCCCGCGTTCTGCACGAAGGTCGGCGTGCCGGCGGCGATCTTGCCGATCAGCGTGGCCGAGTCCTTCGCCAGCGGAATCGCGTCGCCGCCGATCGCGCCGAACAGGCCGATCGTCATGACTGCCGGGATCAGGATCTGCGAGGTCGTGACGCCGAAGTTGCCGAGGCCGGCATTCAAACCGAGGGCCGTGCCCTGCAGGCGCTTCGGGAAGAAGGTGCTGATGTTGGCCATCGAACAGGCGAAGTTGCCGCCGCCGATGCCCGAGAGCAGCGCCATCAGCTGGAACACCCACAGCGGCGTGTTCTTGTCCTGCAGCGCGATGCCGGTGCCGAGCGCCGGGATCATCAGCAGCGCGGTCGTCAGCCACACCGTGTTGCGTCCGCCGCAGATGCGGATGAAGAAGGACGCCGGGATGCGCAGCGTCGCACCCGACAGGCCCGAGATCGCCGCGATCGAGAACAGCTGGTCGGGCGTGAAGGGGAAGCCCGCGTTGGCCATCTGCACCGTGATGATTCCCCACATCAGCCACACGGCGAAGCCGCACAGCAGGCTGGGGATGGAGATCCACAGGTTGCGGTTGGCGACGCGCTTGCCTTCGCGCGCCCAGAACGTCTCGTCCTCGGGGCGCCAGTCCGCGATGTCGGCGCCGCGCGCGCCTTCGCCTGGGCGTACGCCGGCGGGCGCGGGGCCCGGAACCGGCGGGATCGGGCGGAGCTTTGCAGGTGCCATGCTTCCTCCTTGGTCAGGATTTGGTGTTGTTTTGGGAATTACTTGGTTGCGGCCGCTGCGCCGCCGTGCATCACGTCGGTGCGGCGCACCTCGGTCCAGTACATCCAGATCAGCGACACCCAGGTCACGCCGTAGAGCAGCATGAAGGCACTGGAGCGCACGCCCGTCAGGTCGAGGAGTGCCCCGAACATGATCGGCAGCAGGAAGCCGCCGAGGCCGCCGACCAGGCCGACGATCCCCGACACCGCGCCGATCTCGTGCGGGAATTCGTCCGAGATGTACTTGAACACCGACGCCTTGCCGAAGGCCCAGGCGACGCCGACCGTGAACATCAATGCGGTGAAGAACCAGACGTTGTGATGGATCGCGAAGGTCTTCGGGCCGGACACGGTCATCACCGTGAACTCGGTGTGCGGGTAGGACAGCAGGAACAGGCACACCCACGACACCCACATCACCCACCAGGTCACCTTGTGGGCGCCGAAGCGGTCGGAGAACCAGCCGCCCACCGCGCGCAGCACGCCGCCCGGCAGCGAAAAACAGGCCGCAAGCAGGGCCGCGGTCTCGAGGCCCAGGCCGAACTCGGTCACGTAGTATTTCGTCATCCACAGTGCCAGCGCCACATAGCCGCCGAAGACGATGGAGTAGTACTGGCAGTACTTCCACACGCGCGGATTCTTCAGCACGCGCAGCTGGTCGGCGAACTTCACGCTCGACGACACGCGGTGTTCGGGATCTTCGTAGGTAAAGAGCCAGAAGGCGATGGCGATCGCCAGCATCGCTCCGGCGAAGGCCTTGGGCACGAATTCCCAGCCGAAGGCGACGACCAGCACCGGCGCGACCAGCTTGGTCACCGCCGCGCCGGAGTTGCCGGCGCCGAATACGCCCATCGCGAAACCCTGGTTCTTGCGTTCGAACCAGCGCGCGCAGTAGGCGATGCCGACCGAGAACGAGCCGCCCGCGAGCCCGACGAAGAGCCCCGCGAGCAGGAAATGCCAGTACGCCGTCGCCTGGCTGATCAGCCAGATCGGCGCGACCGTCGCGAGCATCAGCGCGAAGAACACCATGCGGCCGCCGAGTTTGTCGGTCAGCATGCCCAGGGGCAGGCGCACCAGCGCGCCGGTCAGCACGGGGGTTGCCGCGAGCAGACCGAACTGGGTTTCGTTGAGACCCAGTTGGGCCTTGATCGGAATCCCGATCACCGCGAAAAGCATCCACGCCGCAAAACACATCGTGAATGCGGTCGTACTCATCACCAGAACGGAGAACTGCTTGCGGCGTTGCGAGGCCATCTTCCTCTTCCTCCAGGGCGGAACGCACCGCGTTCCATGCTGGAAGCAAGGTTATGCCTCGCGCCTGCCGGCGAACATTCGCCGAAAGCAGGGGTTGAAGTACTAGTCGTGTGCCGGCGGGCCTAGTACTTCAGAACTAGTCCACGCACAGGGGAGAAGTAGGGCGGGATGAAATCCCGCCGCCCGCCCGACGAGCGCCCCTTTCGGTGGAGTCGCCAACGACCGGCGGGATTTCATCCCGCCCTACGGGTTCGCGCTGGCTGGTCCCGCAACGGCATGCCGGAGGCGTGACGAGCGCGGCGAATTCGGCCGCGCGGGCAACCCGGACGGCTACTGCGACCGGATCAGGCTGCGTGCGCCCGGCGATAGTTGCCGAGTACCTTGAGGATGTTCGCGAACAGGAAAGCGAACTCGCCGACCACGAGCAGTCCGGCGAGGCGGATCAGCCAGGCATTGCCGACCAGCGCCGCCACCAGCAGGGCTGCGAGCGCGACTGCGTGCAGGGCCAGATGACGCCGTATCGGCGAATCGGGCTGCAGTTTCTTCATGTTCGGCGCCTTGCCGACGTCCTGGGTCAGGTGCAGCCAGGCGAGGAAGGGCACGATCTTGTAGAGCATGCCGACGATCACGCTGACGAAGCCGCCGTGGAGGATCAGTATCCCGGCGAGGAGGGGCCAGACCTGATGCTCCGACTGCTGCGCGGTGAGCACGCAGGCGAGTCCCGCGATGAAACTCCCCATCCCGAGCTGGAAGGCCCGCGTCGTCATGTCGGGCACCGAGCGCCGTGATTGCCGCTGCAGCCTCAGCGTGCTCACCGCGAATAGCGCACACAGCGCTGCGAGCGCCGCCGACAGTGCGAATTCGGCGGAGCCGAGTTCGCCATACACGGTCGCGCTCCACACCAGCAGTACCGCACCGGTTCCCATCGCCCAGAATCGGGTGAGGGTCGCCGGGTAGTTCGGCGTGATCTGGAACATCGGCACGACGACCCAGCTCGCGGCCGCGAGCAGCACGCCTGACCCGCCCAGCAGGGCCCAGCCGATGTGCAGTTTCAGCACGGTCAGCAGCGGCAGATCGAGTCGGCCGCCGAGCGCCAGCGCCAGGGTGATGCCGAGCGCGACGGCGACAGCGAAGCCGAGCAGCGCGATGCGCATGTCGCGCGGCGTCGCCTGCGCCACGGGGATCCGCCGCAGCCCGAGGAAGGCGGCGACGACGAAGAGCGTGAGCCCTCCGCCGAGCAGTACCGTCGCCGGAACGAGAAAGGCAGGCGAGCCGCTGCCCAGTCCCCACGCCAGACACAGCGCGCCGGTCGTCATCGCCACATGCACGACCGTTGCGACCGGTCCCGAGCGCGGAATCACCGCCCCCGCGACCACCGGCAAAACCTGGAACAAGGCCCCCAGCATCACCGTCAGCATGAAACCGACTGCTATCAGGTGCGTCACCGCCAGCGCGCCGGGCGTCCAGCGCGAATCCAGCAGTTCCGGCGCCGCCAGCAGGGCGGCTCCGGCGGCGGCGCCGAAGAGCGGGGCGGTGAGAAAGAAACGCAGCGGCGTCGAGAAGGCCGGCGCCGCGTCGTAGCTGAGGGTCTGTCCGTCGGGAATCATGGATTCAGGATGTCGATCTCGACGACGCCGTCGTCGCGGATACGGCTTTCATACTTGTAGCCGTCGCGGTCCAGGATGCGGAACAGCGGATGGGGCATGCGGTCGAGCAGGAGCAGGAGGCTCTCGCCCTTCGGCAGATCCGCCAGCGCATCCATCACCCGTTCGAAAGGCTGCGGTGGTTCCAGGCCGCGCGCGTCTACGGTTTTCTTCATTAGGCCCTCGCGTGAAGGCGTTCGCTCAGCCCGGCTGCCACGTCGGAGCCCGCCAACTGCGAATCGCACATGGGATAAAGGATATTCTCTTCCTTCATATTGTGCTGCTGCATCAGGATCAGCAGCGTCTCCGCTTCGCCGGCGTAATCGTCCTTGTCCTTGTTGGCGAGTGCGTCGCGCATGCGGGTGAGCGCGCTGCGCATCTCGGCATGCTCGCCGCGCATCACCTTGGTCGGGCCCTCGGTCATTCCCGTGGCGGCCTCGAACTTCGGGAAGAGGAAGGATTCCTCGGTATCGAAATGACCTTCCAGTTCCGACGCGAACTGCTCCAGGGCAGCACTCGCTTCGTCCCACTTGCCCTTGGCCGCGGCCGTCTCGGCCCGGGCAAAGGTCTGGTCGCAGTGGCGGTGGTCGTCGGTCATCAGGGAAGTGATCTGGCTCATGGTTGCGGGTCTCCTGTGTGGGTGGATGAATTCTCCCAATTCCAGCAGGGTGATCCTTGATGCGTGTCAAACCGTCGGTGTATCCAATCAATTCGCCCCGCGGAGCCGGTCCGGCTGCCGCGGGCAACGGTGCGACGCCTATGAAATCGGGAAACATTTGCGCCATTCCTGCAACAACGCAATGGTGCAAGATCGAGGAGTGGCGCGGCCGAGATTCACACTCGTGCGGTGGCCTGCTAGATTGATGTCATGGGCGCGAGCGCGTCGCCTGTGGTGTGAAATTTTCGTGGAGGCAATGCATGTCCGTTGATGCCCAGGCCAGCAGTTCGCGGTTCGATCCGGCCAAGCTGAAGCGTTTGGCGAAATGGCTGGCCGGCACCGTAGTCGTGATCGCCGTGCTCGGCTTCCTGGCCGCCCCCCCGCTGGTTCGCCATTTCGGGCAGAAGATCGCCTCGGACGTCCTCGGCCGCCAGGTCACCATCGAAGACATCGACATCAACCCGTTCGCGCTGTCCATCACCGCAACGGGTCTCGACATCGCTGAGGCCGACGGCCAGCCCGGCGCGTTCTCGTTCCGTTCGCTGTATGCAAATCTCGAAGGCGAGTCGATCTTCCGCGGCGCGCCCGTGCTGCGCGAGATTCGCCTCGAAGCACCGCGCGTCAATTTCGTGCGCCTCGACGAAACCCGTCACAGCTGGACCGACGTCCAGGAGCGGCTGGCAGCGCGCCCGAAGACGGAGGACGACAAGCCGGCGCTGTTCTCGCTCAACAACATCCAGCTCGTCGACGGCGCGGTCCACGTCGAGGACCGGCTGGTCGGGGTCAAGAACGACATCACCGATCTCACCATCGGCCTGCCCTTCGTCTCCAATCTGCCGGTCAAGATCGAACTCTTCATCGAGCCGGTCGTTTCCGCGCTCATCAACGGCCACCCGCTGCAACTCGTCGGACGCACTCGTCCGTTCGCGAACGACCGCGACACCATCCTCGAACTCAAGCTCGACGGCTTCGACTTCACCCCTTACGTCGCCTACCTGCCCTTCAAGCCGGCATTCCGGCTGCCCGAAGGCCGTGTATCGACCAATCTCGAACTCGCTTTTTCGCAGGCCGCCAACGAAACGCCGAACGTTGCCCTGAAGGGTTCGGTCGATTTCGCCGCGATCAGGCTGGAGGACGCGAACGGCGCTCCGCTGCTCGGCATCCCCACGCTCTCGCTCGGCCTGGCCGACGTGCAGCCCCTCGCGCGCAAGCTCCACTTCGATCGCCTCGAAATCGGGCAGCCGACCGTGGATGTCGTGCGCCTCGCCAACGGACGCCTGAATTTCCAGGAGATCCTGCCGCCACCGGCCGCCGACAAACCGGCTGCTGCCGCGCCCGAGACGGGTGCCGGGCAGGCGGAGGGCAACGCGCCGAACGCAGCGCCTGTCGCGCCCCCTGCGTCAGCGCCTGCAGCCGCCGAGCCGCTGCTGTTCACACTCGACAACGCGAAGATCACCGGCGCGATGATCCGTGTCGAAGACCGCGCAGCCGCCGGACCGAACAGCGGAGGCGAGCCTTTCCGCACCGAGATCAGGGACCTGCAGTTCGAGGCCCGCAATGTCAGTACCGCACCGGACGCGGTCGCCGAAATCGCTCTCGACTTCGCCACGGACGCCGGCGAGAAGAGCAGCCACCGCGACCGCGTGCGTCTCAATCCGCTGGAGGTGGAGGGGCGCGTCGCAGCCGAGAACTTCCTCGTCTCGCGCTACCTTCCGTACTACGCCGCGCAGCTTCCGGGCGGAGACGTCCGCGGCGGACGTGTCGACGCGACCGTCCAGTACAAGGTCAAGATGGCCGACCAGGCGCCGCAGATCGATCTTCTTGCCGAAGCACTCGTGCTGCGTGAATTCGAGCTCGCGCTCAAGGGGCAGAAACAGCCCGTCGCCAAGCTCGCGCGCTTCGCCGTCAACGACGTCAAGATCGTGCCGGCCGATCGTACGGTGAACGTCGGCAGCGTCGAATCGAACGGCGCAGCGTTCGCGGCGGTCCGGGACAAGCAAGGCAAGCTCGACGCCCTCGGTCTCGTCGGCGAGCCGAAGCCGGGCAAGGCCGAACCGGCCGCGAAGCCGGCCAAGGCTGCGAAGCCCGGAAAGGGCGACAAGCAGCAGTCCGCCGACGAGGGATCAGCGAAACCCTGGGTGGTGACGGTCAACAAGCTCACGTTCGACGACTGGTCCGCGCGCTTCGAGGACCGTACCCAGGGCACGCCCATCGTGCTGCTCGCCGATGCGATCAAGCTCGGGGCGGAAGGCATCAGCACGGTGAAGGGCTCCACCGCCAGGCTGGACCTCGCGGCGCGTGTGAACAAGCGCGGCAGCATCGGCGTGAAGGGCGCCGTCGGTATGGACCCGCTCAAGGGCGATCTCAACCTCGACCTGAAGGCCGTCGACCTCCTGCCGCTGCAGCCCTATGTCGTCGAACAGCTCAACATCGCCATCTCGCGCGGCAATCTCAGCACGCGCGGCAAGCTCGCTTTCGAGTCGGTGCGCGATGGCAGCCTCAAGGCGAACTTCCGCGGCGATGTCGGCGTCGACAACTTCGCGTCCATCGACAAGGCACAGGCCGCGGACTTCCTGCGCTGGAAGAAATTCGCCGTCACCGGCATCGACTTCCGCCTCGCGCCGCTCGCGGTCGCCATCAAGGATGTCTCGCTGGATGACTTCTACACCCGCCTGATCCTCGACGAACAGGGTCGCCTCAACCTGCGCGAGATCCGTCATCACGAAACGCCCGCGGATGCGCAGCCGGCCGCCGCGCCGGCGCCCGGTGAGGTGCCGCCCGTTCCCGCTCCGGCACCGGCGCCGGCTGCGTCCGGCAAGGCCGAAACGACGGTCGCGCCGCCGGCGGAACCGCCCCCGCCGATCTCGATCGGCAAGGTGACGATCAAGCGGGGCAACATCCAGTTCAGCGACCGTTTCATCAGGCCGAACTACGACGCCAACCTCACGGGCATGGAGGGCGAACTCGTCGGCCTGTCGTCGGACCCGTCGACCATCGCCAAGCTCGACCTGCGCGGCAAGGTGGACAATGCCGCTCCCGTCACCGTCGTCGGCCAGCTCAACCCCTTCCGGCAGGACCGCTACCTCGACATCGCTGCATCGGTGAAGGATTTCGAACTCACCGCCGTCTCTGCGTATTCCGGCAAGTACGTCGGCTACGGCATCCAGAAAGGCAAGCTGTCCGCCGACCTCAACTACAAGATCGAGGACCGCAAGCTCACTGCGACCAACCGCGTTTTCCTTGATCAGCTCACGTTCGGTGACAAGGTCGACAGTCCGACCGCGCTGAACCTGCCGGTGCAGCTAGCGGTGTCGCTGCTGAAGAACAGCCGCGGCGAAATCGACCTCAATATGCCCATCGGCGGCTCGCTCGACGACCCCGAGTTCAGCGTCGCCGGCATCGTCATCAAGGCCATCATCAACCTCATCGGCAAGGCGCTCACCGCCCCGTTCTCGCTGCTCGGCTCGATGTTCGGCGGCGGCGAGGAGCTGTCCTACATCGAGTTCGCGCCGGGCCGCGCGAGCCTCGACAAGGCCACGACCGAGAAGGTCGCGACGCTCGCGCGTGCGCTCGCCGACCGGCCTGCGCTGAAGCTCGAAATCACTGCCCACGCCGATCCTGCCACCGATCCGGATGGCGTTCGGCGCGTGCAGATGGAGCGCAGCGTCAAGGCAGCGAAGCTCAAGGAAATGGTGCGCAAGGGCGAAGAGGCGCCGTCGCTCGACGAGCTGACGTTGACGCAAGAGGAGTACGCAACCTGGCTCAGGAAGGTCTATCGTGATGCCGACTTCAAGCGCCCGCGCAACGCGATCGGGCTGCTCAAGGATCTGCCGGTGGAGGAAATGGAGGCGTTGATGCTCGCCAACACCAAGGTGGATGACGAGGCGCTGCGTCAGCTCGCCCTGCAGCGCGGCCAGGTGATCAAGGACAAACTGCTCGAGGATGGCAAGGTTCCCGCCGAGCGGGTCTTCCTGCTCAGCCCCAAGGTCGAGGCGGCGAGCGGCGACAAGGCGGGTGAAGGGGGTGCCGCGCGGCGCACGATGTTCTCGCTCAAGTGAGCGGACGGCGACGCGCGCGGGCAGACGGAGCGGAGGACACCATGAGCCGGAAACTCGATGACGACGAACGCCGCGCCGCGCTGGCGACGCTGCCCGACTGGACGCTCGCGCCCGGACGCGACGCGATCACGCGCAGCATCCGGTTCAAGGACTTCAACGCCGCCTTCGCCTTCATGGCGCGCGTCGCCCTGATGGCGGAGAAGATGGACCACCATCCGGAATGGTTCAATGTGTATAACCGCGTCGACATCACCTTGTCGACGCACGACGCGGGCGGGCTGACCGAGCGCGACATCGCGCTTGCCCGCTTCATCGACGAGGCGGCGGGCGGGAAATAGTCCGCCGCCGATCAGGCGGCAGATGAGACGAATCAGGCAGGGCGGGAGGAGCAAAGCGGATCCCGCCGATCCACGCTGCGCGCCAGGGGCAGGCGCAGCGTGGCGGGATGCGCTGTGCTCGCGCTACCGATTCGTGCGGGGCGCTCAGGCGGCCGCGAGTGCCTGATCGAGGTCCGCGATCAGGTCATCGACGTGCTCGATGCCGACCGACAGGCGGATCATGTCTTCGGTCACGCCGGCGCGCACGAGCTCCTCGGCCGAGAGCTGGCGGTGCGTCGTCGACGCCGGATGGCAGGCGAGCGACTTGCAGTCACCGATGTTCACGAGGCGCGTCACCAGCTTCAGCGCGTCCTGGAAACGGCCGCCGCCTTCACGGCCGCCCTTCACGCCGAAGTTCAGGATGCCCGATGCCCGTCCGCCCATGTAGCGCTGGACCAGCGGGTAGTCCTTGTGTTCCTCCAGTCCCGCGTAATTCACCCAGCTGACTTTGGAATGGCTGGTCAGGAAGCGTGCGATCTTCACCGAGTTTTCGCAGATGCGGTCCATGCGCAGCGCCAGCGTCTCGATGCCCTGCAGGATCAGGAAGGCGTTGAACGGCGAGATCGCCGCACCCATGTTGCGCAGCGGCACCACGCGCGCCCGCGCGATGTAGGCCGCGGGTCCAAGCGCTTCCGTATATACGACGCCGTGATACGACACGTCGGGCTCGTTCAGGCGCTTGAAGCGTTCCTTGTGTTCAGCCCAGGGGAACTTGCCCGAATCGACGATGATGCCGCCGATCGAGTTGCCGTGACCGCCCAGGTACTTGGTCAGCGCATGCACGACGATGTCGGCGCCGTGTTCGAACGGGCGGCACAGGTAGGGCGAGGGCACGGTGTTATCGACGATCACCGGCACGCCGTGACGGTGTGCGACTTCGGCGAGCTTCTCGAAGTCGGTGATGTTGCCGAGCGGGTTGCCGACCGATTCGCAAAACACTGCTTTGGTGCGGGCGTCGATCAGGCGCTCGAAGGCGTCCGGGTCGCGGTAGTCGGCGAAGCGCACCTCGATGCCGTACTGCGGCAGCGTGTGCGCGAACAGGTTGTAGGTGCCGCCGTACAGGGTGCTGGAGGTGACGATGTTGTCGCCGGCCTCGGCGATCGTCTGGATCGATGCGGTGATCGCCGCCATGCCCGAAGCCATCGCCAGCGCCGCGATGCCGCCTTCCATTGCCGCGACGCGCTTTTCCAGCACGTCCTGGGTCGGATTCATGATGCGGGTGTAGATGTTGCCCTGCACCTTCAGGTCGAACAGGTCTGCCCCGTGCTGGGTGTCGTCGAATGCGTACGACGTCGTCTGGTAGATTGGCACTGCCACCGCCTTGGTGGTCGGATCGGGCGAGTAACCGCCGTGCACGGCAAGCGTTTCGAGTTTCATGTGTTCATCCCGGGTGGTTGGCAAGGTTCAGTTGCAAGTCGAAAAGTATAGCCAGCGCGCGAGCCTTGAAAAAGATGGATTTCTCAAATGCTTATGACCATGCCTGAACCGGGCAAGTCAGTATGAATATCTTGCAATCCCCGTGTTGAGTGCCTATCTTGGATATTGCTAATATGAAACTTCGTTGAAAAGAAGATTTCACCGGGTTGCACTGATCCGGACGTATAAAGAAGAAAAGGGAGAGAGGATGATGGACGCAGTAATGCCGATTCAAGGCAAAGTCGCAACTTGGCTGGAGCTCGCGGTGGCACCCGACTGGCGTCGGGAGCGATGCAAGATCCAGGTGCATGCGGTCGGACCGCGCGACGGTACATGCTATGCGATTTCCATGGATGGGCGCTGGCTGTGCGTCGGGTCGGGAGAACTGACGGTATTCCATGGCCTGAGCGCAGCGCTGCACTTTCTCAAGCTGATGCGCATCGAGGACTTCGAGCCGGGTGAGCCGACCGGCATGCCCGTCGTCGGTACGGGGAATCACTACTGCATGTGTGCCGACGAGGACCAGGGGCTCATCCCCTGCAATTGCACGAACCGGCGCTGCGCCACTCACTGAACTCAGGACGCCAGCCCGACGCGAAACAGACCGCGGGCTGCATTCGACAACAGGATCGCCCGGGCGCGCGACAGGTCCGCCCGGGTCAGGCATTGCTCGCGTGCCTTCCCTTCGTCGAGCAGCTTGCGCCGATACACCCCGTCCAGCACGCCGCAGTGCAGCGGCGGGGTGAGCAGGCGGTCACCGCCCAGGTCCAGATACACATTGGTGCGGGCTCCTTCGGCAAGTTCGTCGCGTTCATTGAAGAACAGCGCGTCGAAGTGCCCCGTCGCCATCGCCCCGCGCAGTTCAGCATCGTAAAGCTCGCGCGCGGTCGTCTTGTGCTGCAGCAGGGGATCGCAACTCGATATCGTGTGTGTCGAAACGACGACGGTCGGCGTCGCCACCATGCCATCGTCGAGGGCGCCGGCCGATAGCGCGAAGCTGCCGTCGGCCGCGAGCTGGACGCGGACGCGCTGCGGTCCGCTCAGCACCTGCGCCTTGTCGATCAGCGCGCGCCGGATCGCGTCGATGTCCAGTGCGAATCCGAATGCGCCGGCGGATCGGGTGAGCCGCTCGAAGTGACGAGTCAGCAGCGGGTAGGGTTCGGCTGCTCCCGGTTCGCAGCGCAGCGTCTCGATGAGGCCGAATGCCGGCCGGAGACCGGTCAGGAAACGGCCCTTGAGCAGCGACTCGGCCCATTCGGCAGCCGGCTCCGAATCGGCAACGATGCCGCTGCCCAGACCGAGCTGCGCGCAGCCGTCTTTTCCGACCTCCAGCGTGCGGATCGGCACACTGAAGCGGAAGTCACCGTCGGGAGCGATCCATCCCAGCGCGCCGCAATAGATCCCGCGCGGCGCCGTCTCGAGTTCGCGGATGATCTGCATTGCCCGGATCTTCGGGGCGCCGGTGACCGAGCCGCACGGAAAGAGGGCGCGGAACACCTCCGCGAGGCTCGCCGCAACGGGTTCGGCGACGACCGTCGAAGTCATCTGCCACACGCTCGGATAGGCCTCGATCTCGCACAGCCGCTCGACGCGCACGCCGCCGCTGGGTGCGAGGCGGCCCAGGTCGTTGCGGATCAGGTCCACGATCATGATGTTCTCGGCGCGATTCTTTTCCGACAACGCGAGTGCTGCGGGATCGCTGTCCCGCGCGGCAGTGCCCTTCATCGGACGGCAGCTCAGGCGGTCCCCGCGGCGTTCGACGAACAGCTCGGGCGAGCGCGAGAGGATCGCGCCATCGGCATGGCAGATCAGCGCCCCGTGCCGTACCGGCTGTGCGGCGCGCAAGGCATGGTAGAGGGCAAGAGGCGAGCCGTAGAGCCGTCCGCGCAGGGGGAAGGTGAGGTTCACCTGGTAGCAGTCGCCGGCGGCGATGTAGTCGCGGATGTGCTGCACGCTGCGGCAGTAGTCTTCCTCCGCGATTTCGCGGCGCAGGTCCATCACGCCACCCAGCCGCGCGTGCTCGTCGCGCCGGGCCAGCGCAGCGGCGATGCGCCTGTCGGTTTCGGGCGAGGGTAGCCGCTCGGCCCGGCCATACACCCACGCCGTCAGGAGCGGTGCGCCGTCCTTGCGCAGCAGCTCCCGCAAGCGGGGTTCCAGCGCGTGACCCAGTTCGTAGCAGGCTGCAAGCGCGACCCATTTTCCGCGCAGGCGGGCACGCTCGACGGCGTCGAAGGCGTCATCGAGCTCGCCTGCGTCCGTGCAGCGGATGGTTTCTTCCGGCTCGGACAGGAGAAGGTCGCCGTGGCCGTGCTGATTGTCGTCGAACAGGGCGAATTCGTGAGCGGAGTCGATCATCGTTGCGGCTGCTGCAGGTGGCGTCGCGATGCGGAGGCGGGATCCGCATGTTAGCGCAAGGCCTCGCCGTTCGCGTGCGGCCCTTGTTCGCGGCGTCGGTGCCTTTGCGGGTGAAAGCCCCCACTATTTTTGTGGTGATAATTTATTTGGCATCGTCTCGGGGGTATCTACTATCATTGCGGTATGTACAGGGATTTTGTTCGTTTTCCGGGTTTCAAGGGCTGATGCTTTTCCCCCGCACGTCGCTGACGATCTTCCTGGTGGTGGCGTTCGCATTGCTCACGGCGGTGGGGCTCTGGATGCTGGACGGAGTGTTCGCAGCCGACGGTTTCGGCGGTGCCGAAGGGGGCGGAAACATCTTCGTTCCTTTCCTCGGCGTATCCATGGTGCTGCTCGCGGTCGTCGTCGCGTGGGCGGTGTGGCCGCTGTTGCGCACGTCCGGCACGTCGGCACAGGCCGGCGCCGGCCAGCCGGGAGCGGTCCTTCCCCCGCCGGCCGTTTTTTCCGCTGGCGAGATGCCGGATGTCAGCCAGGTGGAGCTCCCGGTCAGCGAGTACGCGCTGGAAACCTACAAGGCGGCCGTCGATCACGCCCCGGCTGCGATCATGATCACCAACAACCGCGGCCGGATCGAATACGTGAACGCAGCCTTCCTGAAGACTTCGGGATATTCGCGCAACGAGATCCTCGGGCGCAGTCCGGCAATGTTCGGGGCCGGGCATACGCGCAGCGAGGTCTATGCCGACCTGTGGCAGACGATCCTGTCGGGCAGCGTATGGCGCGGCGAGGTGTGCAACCGCAGGAAGAGTGGCGAGGAATACTGGGAGAACATGGCGATCTCGCCGCTGCGGGACCGCTTCGGCCGGGTGTCTCACTTTGTCGCGGTGCGTGAGGACATCACCGAACGCAAGGGACGCGAGGAGGATCTGCGCCAGCTGGCCCAGGTCGACGTCCTGACGGGTATCGCGAATCGCCGCTACCTGATCGATCGCGCGGAGCAGGAGCGGCGGCGGGCCGAGCGATTCGGCCAGCCCCTCGCGCTGCTGATGGTGGATATCGACCATTTCAAGGCGATCAACGACGAACACGGACATGCCGTGGGCGATCAGGTGATCAGGATGGTGGCGCAGACCTGCGCCGGGAGCGTGCGCGAGATCGACATCGTCGGGCGCTATGGCGGCGAGGAGTTCGTGATCGTCCTGCCGGGAACCTTGCCGGAGGGCGCTCGCGAGCTTGCCGACCGTTTGCGGCAGCAGATAGCGGCGATCGGAGTCGCGGGCGCGGACGGCGCGCCCGTCGCCGTCACGGTCAGTATCGGATTCGCGGACTTCGAGCCGGGTGACGATCTGGAGCAGTTGCTGGCGGCGGCGGATGCGGCGCTTTACCGGGCGAAGAGCCTGGGGCGCAACTGCGTGGTGGCGGTCACGGACTGCTTGCGCAAGGGGCCGCCGGGCGACGTGCAGTGAGGGTGGCGGCGCGCGGCGGCAACGCGCGCCCTCAGTGGAAGTCGCGGCTCTGCGCGTCGAGTGCGCCGAGCATCGCGGAATGGTCGACGACGCGGCTCGCCAGCAGGTGCGTGACATCGCCCTGGCGGCTGATCTGGCCGAACACCCCCAGCAGGCGCGCGCCGAGCAGTTCCCGGCGTTGGTGTTCGATGAGTTCGGGCCGGACGATCACGTTGGCGAGTCCCGTTTCATCCTCGATGGTCATGAACAGCGTTCCCTTCGCGGTGCCCGGCCGCTGGCGGCAGGTGACGATGCCGGCGGCGCGGGCGAGCTTGCGGTCGGGGCAGGCGGAGATTTCCGCGGCGGTGAGGAAGCGCATCGCGCTGAGCCGCTCGCGCAGCAGCGCGAGGGGATGGCGACCGAGCGTGAAACCCAGCCGGGCGTAGTCGGCAACCAGTTCCTGGGCTTCGCTCGGCGGGGCGATCTGCGCGGTGCTCTCCATCACCGGCGCGCCATGCAGCACGCCTTCCGCCGGCAGGCCGCCGGCGGCCTGCCAGAGCGCCTGGCGGCGATGGCCGGCGAGGCCCGCCAGCGCGCCGGCGGTGGCGAGCAGCCTGAGTTCGCGGGCGTCGAGCGCGGCGCGCAGCGCGAGATCGTCCACGCCCGCGAAGGGGCGCAGGCTGCGTGCCGCGGCGATGCGGGCCGCGGCGTCGGCGTGGAAGCCCTTGATCATGCGCAGTCCCAGGCGCGCCGCGGGCAGCTTCGTGCCGTCCTGGGGCTCTAGCGTGCAGTCCCAGCCGCTGGCGCGCACGTCGGCCCCGCGTATCGTCACGCCGTGCCGACGGGCGTCCTGGATCAGTTGGGAAGGGGAGTAGAAGCCCATCGGCTGGCTGTTGAGCAGCGCACAGAGGAAGATAGCGGGCTCGAAGCGCTTGATCCAGGCGGAGAAATACACCAGCAGCGCAAAGCTCGCGGCGTGCGATTCGGGAAAGCCGTAGCTGCCGAAACCTTCGATCTGGTTGCACAGGCGCTCGGCGAACTCCGCCCGGTAGCCGCGCTCGGCCATGCCGGCAAGCAGTTGCGCGCGGTAGCGTTCGAGTTCGCCCTGGCGGCGCCAGGCGCCCATCGCGCGGCGCAGCTGGTCGGCATCGCCGGGGGTGAAGCCGGCTGCGACCACGGCGAGCTGCATGACCTGTTCCTGGAAGATCGGTATGCCCAGCGTGCGTTCGAGCACCTGGCGCACGCCATCGTCCTGCTGCACGCCGGGATCGCGGCGTTCCGGGCGTGGATAATCGATCTCCTCGCCGCGCTCCTTGCGGATGCGGGCTTCGAGGTAGGGATGGACCATGCCGCCCTGGATCGGCCCGGGGCGCACGATCGCGACTTCGACGACGAGATCGTAGAAGCGGCGGGGCCTGAGGCGCGGCAGCATGGTCATCTGGGCGCGCGATTCGACCTGGAAGACGCCGACCGAGTCGGCCGCGGAGAGCATGTCATACACGGCGTCGACTTCGCGCGGGATGTCGGCGAGCGTCATTTCGCGGCCGTGCCAGGCGGCCATCAGCGCGAGGCCGCGGCGCAGCGCCGAGAGCATGCCGAGGGCGAGGACGTCGACCTTGAGCAGGCCGAGGGTGTCGAGGTCGTCCTTGTCCCACTGGATCACGGTGCGTTCGGGCATCGCGGCGTTCTCGATCGGCACCAGTTCGTCGAGGCGGCCGCGGGCGATCACGAAACCGCCGACATGCTGCGAGAGGTGTCGCGGAAAGCCGATCAGTTCCTCGGTGAGGGCGGCGAGGCGTCGGACGGTCGGGCTGTCGGGGTCGAGGCCGGCATCGCGCAGGCGTTCCGGCAGGATATGGCGGCCGTCGAACCAGAAGTGGTCGCGCGTGAGCCGCTCGATCTGCGCCAGCGGCAGACCGAGTGCGCGGCCGACGTCGCGTAGGGCGCTGCGTGCGCGGTAGCGGATGACCGTGGCTGCGAGCGCGGCCCGTTCACGGCCGTATTTCGCGTACAGATACTGGATGACCTCCTCGCGCCGGTCGTGCTCGAAATCGACGTCGATGTCGGGCGGCTCGTTGCGCTCCTTCGAGATGAAGCGCTCGACCAGCATGATGCCGAGCCGGGGATCGACTTCGGTGATGCCGAGCGTCCAGCACACGACCGAGTTGGCCGCCGAGCCGCGTCCCTGGCACAGGATTCCGCGGCTGCGGGCGAAACGCACGATGTCGTGTACGGTGAGGAAATAGGCTTCGAAGCCGAGCTCCGCGATCAGTGCGAGCTCGTATTCGATCTGTTTGCGTACGCGCGGGGGAGCGTCGCCGTCCGGGCGATAGCGCCAGCGCACGCCGTCCTCGACCAGGCGGCGCAGCCAGCCGGACGGGGTTTCGCCGTCGGGGACCAGTTCGGCGGGGTATTCGTAGCGCAGCTCGTCGAGCCGGAATCGGCAGCGTGCGGCGATGCGCAGGGTTTCGGCGAGGAGCTCCGGCGGGTAGCGGCGGGCGAGCGTGCTGCGCTCGTGCAGGCGGCGTTCGGCGTTCCCAGCGAGCCGGGCGCCGGCTTCGGCGACGGTGGAATGGAGGCGGGTCGCCGCGAGTATGTCGGCAAGCGGCCGGCGTGCGGCCTCGTGCATCAGCGCGCCGGTGGTTGCGACGGGACATAGGCCGGCTTCACGGGCGACCGCGAGCAGGCCCGCGAGCCGTCCCTCATCGTCCGGTCCGCAGGCGAGTTCGACGGCGAGCCAGGCGGCGTCGGGAAAGCGCCCGTCGAGCCAGCGGCCGTCGGCGACGAGAGCTGCGTGGTCCGGTGCCTCCTCGGGCGGCACGAGCAGGGCGAGGCAGCCCGGCAGGCCGTCTTCGAGATCGGCGCGGGTCAGGCGGTATTCGCCCTTGTCGGCGGCACGCCGGCCGCGGCTGATGAGGCGCGAGAGCCGGCCGTACGCGGCGCGGTCGGTGGCGAGCAGGACGAGGCGAGGGCCGTCGGCGAGGCGGATCTCGGTGCCGACGATGAGGTGCAGCGGCAGCGCCTGGCGCCGGATCTCCTGATGTGCGCGCACGACGCCGGCGAGCGAGCACTCGTCGGTGATGGCCAGCGCGGCATAGCCCAACCCGGCCGCCTGTGCGGTGAGTTCCTCGGGGTGCGATGCGCCGCGCTGGAAGCTGAAATTGCTCAGGCAGTGGAGTTCCGCATATCCCGCTTCGCCGGGTGGGCCGGGAAGGCTCGTATGGCTGTACATAATTACAGTATAAACCTCGTGCGGCGGATTGCTTCTGCGTGTCGCGTTGCGCTGCCCGCCGTTCTCTGCCGGGGAGAAGATCCGTCCGGCCGCGCGAACGTCATTTTTTTGGCTTAACATGGTCGTGAATCGGTCTCGCGGATCAGTGCAGAGCAGGGGCGGAGCCGTAAGCGAATGAGCAAGCGAACCCTCGTGTTTCCCCTGGCGGTCATCCTGATCGGCCTTGCCGTCGCGCTGGGCGTCGCCCGCCAGACGGCCGAGACCAACCGGCAGACCGCGAACGCCCGATTCGAGGCGCTCGCCACCCGGACCTCCTCCGCGCTGGTTGCGCGCTTCCAGACCTTCGAATACGGCTTGCGGGGCGCGCGCGGCGCGATCATCGGGGCTGGCAGCGAATCGATTCCGCGTCAGCGCTTCCTGCAGTATGCGCAGTCGCGCGAGGCCGACCGGGAATTCCCGGGCGCGCGCGGCTTCGGTTTCATCCGCCGCGTGGATCCTGCCGACGAGGCGGATTTCGTTGCCGCCGTGCGCCATGACGGCCGGCCGGATTTCCGCATCAAGCAGTTCGCTCCGCACGCGGGGGAGCGCTTCGTCATCCTGCATGTCGAGCCGGAGGCGAACAACCGCGAGGCGATCGGGCTCGACATCGCTTCGGAGTTGAATCGCCGCACGGCGGCGCTGGCCGCGGTTCGTACCGGGCGGCCCGTACTGACCACGCCGCTCACGCTGTTGCAGGCGATGGGCAAGCCGGAGCGCGGTTTCGTGTTGCTCCTGCCCGTCTATCGCGGCGGGTACCAGCCTGCGACGCCGGAAGAGCGCTGGAAGTCGCTGCTGGGGTGGGTCTATGCACCGCTGATCATCGACGACGTGTTGGCGGATTTCGACTTTCGCGGCGGCGAGTTCGCGGTTTCGATCTACGACGCCGCCTACGCCGAGCAGCCGTTCCGCTTCTACGAATCACCGGGGAGCGATCAGGAAACTGCGGCAGGGCTGATCAGCCAGTTGCCGGTGGAGCTGTACGGCCGACAGTGGTTTGTCGAGGTCCGGGCGCTGGCGCCCTTCTACAAGGCGCTGAACCTGCCCGATCCGCGCTGGTTCGCGGCGGGCATTCTTGCGCTCGCCGCGCTGCTCGCGAGCCTTGCGTACATCTACCTGCAGAATGTGCAGCGCCGCATCGGCGCGAGCGCGGCGGAAGCACGCCACGCAGCGCTCGCCGAGCAGGGGGCGCGCCAGCAGCTCATCGCGGAGAGGCTGCAGCTCGCGACCGAGGCGGCCGGCATGGGGGTGGCGGAATATCGCCGCGAGGACGGTAGTCTGAGCTGGGATGCCCGTCTCCTGGACATCTACGGCCTGTCGGCAGAAGACTTTCCAGGGCGGCTGGAGGACTGGCTGTCGCATGTGGTGGCTAACGATCGCCCGGCCGTCGGCGCGGCCTTCGATTGCGCCCTGAAGGGTGGAGCCTTCGACTCCAGCTTCCGCATCGTGCGCCCGGATGGGGCCGAGCGCATCGTCCGTTCGCTCGGGCGGGCGCAACGGAGTGTAACGGGCGAGACGCTGCGGGTGGTGAGCGTCACGCTGGATGTGACCGAGCAGCGGCAGAACGAGGAGGCCCTGCGGCAAAGCGAGCGTTTCCTGAGCGCGGTCACGGAGAACATTCCGACGATGATCGCGTACTGGGACGATCGCTTGCGATGCCGCTTCGTGAACCGCGCGCTGTTGGCGTTCCTCGGCAAGCGTGCCGTGGCGGTGAGCAATGCGCCGATGGAGGCCATATTCGAACCTTCCCTGTATGAGACGAGTCGGCCATACGTCGAGGCTGCGCTCGCGGGACAGCCGCAGAAGTTCCAGGCCAGCTCGGCCGATGATCGGCGCGGGGGCGTGAAGTACCTGTGGTGGCATCTTGTTCCCGACCACGACGGCGGACGCGTACGCGGCGTGTATGCGGTGGTGTCGGACGTGAGCGAACTGAAGGAGGCGCAGATCCGCCTGGAGGAGCTGAACGTGGAGCTCACCCGCCAGTCGGAGCTCGCGCAGGCCGGGAGCCGGGCCAAGAGCGAGTTCCTGGCGAACATGAGCCACGAGATCCGCACCCCGATGAATGCGGTGCTTGGCCTGGCATACCTGCTGGACAGGGCCGAGCTGCCGCCCGCCGCGCGCGAGCTGGCGCGCAAGATCCAGCGGGCGGGCCGGTCGCTGCTGGGCATCCTCAACGACATCCTGGACTTTTCCAAGATCGAGGCGCATCGGCTCGACATCGAACATCAGCCCTTCCGCCTTGCGGAGGTGCTCGACGAGCTGGCGAGCACGATGGCGTATGCGTGCGAGGGCAAACCGGTGGAGGTCGCGGTCTGGCCGCCGCCGCCCGGGACGGAATTCCTGACGGGGGACGCGCTGCGCCTGAGACAGGTACTGACCAACCTCGCGAGCAATGCCATCAAGTTCACGGAGCAGGGCGAGGTGGTGCTGCGCGTCGCGCTCACCGGCCACGAAGGCGATGGCCTGCGCCTGCGGTTCACGGTGTCCGATACCGGGATCGGCATCCCGCCCGAGATGCAGGAAGAGATCTTTTCCCCCTTCAGCCAGGCGGATACTTCGACGAGCCGGCGCTTCGGCGGAACCGGTCTCGGTCTGGCGATCAGCCGGCAGCTCGTCGGACTGATGGGCGGGCAACTCGGCTTGCGCAGCGAGCCCGGGCAGGGCAGCGAGTTCTTCTTCGAGCTGCCGTTCACGATTGCCGAAATGCCGGCCGCGCCAGCGCCCGCACTCGGCCCGCGGCGGGTTCTGATCGTGGATGACCATCCGCTGGTGCGCGAAACCCTGGGAGCGGTCGTCATGGCGCTGGGGTGGACGGCCGAACTCGCCGATTCGGGCCCGGCGGCGATCGACGCCGCGCGGGCGCGCCGGGATGCCGGCCAGCCGTTCGACATCGTGCTGCTCGACTGGCGCATGCCGGGCATGGACGGGCTGGCGACGGCCGCGGCCATGCGCGTCCTGTTCGGCAGCGAGGCGCAGCCGGCCATCGTGATGGTGACCGCGGCCGACCGGGAAGCGCTGCGCGGGCATCCGGACAGCCGCTTCGCCGACCGCGTCCTGACCAAACCGGTGACGGGGGGGGCCTTGCTCGAAACGGTGATGGAGCTGGCCGCGGGCAGGGGCGGTCGCGTGGCCGGCACGCCATTCCCGACGCAATCGGGCCGTCTTGCCGGATACCGGATACTAGTCGTCGACGACAGCGACATCAACCGCGAAGTCGCCCAGGGGATTCTCGAGGGCGAGGGCGCACAAGTTGCGCAGGCGGAACATGGCGAGGCGGCTCTCGCGTTGCTCGAGGGGCAGACCGCGGAGTTCGACGCGGTGCTGATGGACGTGCAGATGCCGGTGATGGACGGCTACGAGGCGACGCGCCGCATTCGCGCCTCGGAAGCTCTGCAGACGCTGCCCGTGATCGCGGTGTCGGCCGGTGCCTTCCACGACCAGCATGAGGCCGCCCTGCAGGCGGGCATGAGCGGTTTCGTATCCAAGCCGTTCGCGGCCGAGGACCTGATCTCCGCCTTGCAGGCTTATGCGGCGAGGCGGACACCGCCTGCGGCTCCGGCTCCGCCGGTTCCCGCCCTCGCCCGCGCTCCCATCGCCGCCCCCGCGGGGGAGCTTCTGATCGACGCCGCGCTCGGCCTCCGGCTGTGGCGCGACGCGAAGACCTACGCGACCTACCTGCAGCGCTTCGTCGATACGTACGGCGAGGATCCGGCCAAGCTCCGCACTTTTGTGCACACCGGGGATGTAGCGGCTGCGGCGGGCGTTGCGCACAAGTTGCGCGGTGCGGCGGGGGCGATGGGGCTGTCGTGTCTCGCGACTGCGGCCGGCGAGACCGAGATGGGGTTGCAGGATGGTTCGGAAGCTCGCGGGACGGTGGAATGCCTGGATGAGGCGATGGATGCGACGCTCGCCGAGATCGGGCGCTTCCTCGCCGCCGCGCCGAAGGCTCCCGTGAGCGGGGCACACCCCGATCAGGGGTGCGCGACTGCGGACTGACGCCGGAGGGCTGTTTTCCGCGAGCGATGCGGTTATCCCCACGTGGCGTGGGCAGTCTTGTGGACAACTTGTGGGGATGCGTTGCAGGCCACTGACGCACAAGGAAATGTTGTGTCTGCACAAAAATGAGGCATTCGCGCAACATGTGTTGTGGGAAAGTCCCTCCTTATCCCCATCGGACGTGGGCAGTCCTGTGGACAACTTGTGGGGATGTGCCGCAGAGCGCTGATGGGAAAGGAAATGTTGCTTCTGCGCAAAAATGAGGCATCGACACCGCGCGCGTGCCGGTCGTCCGATGCGGTCCGGTGCGGCTAGAATTTACTATTTGCTTCGTTCTGCGGAATTTAAGATGCCCCACCAGCCCCGCGTGTCGTACGCCATCACCCCCGCGCGTCCGGAGGCGCACGTCTTCGAAGTCAGCTGCATCGTCGCCGAACCCGATCCTGCCGGGCAGGTGTTTCGGCTTCCCGCGTGGATTCCCGGTAGCTACATGATCCGCGAGTTCGCCCGCAACATCGTCAAGCTGCGTGCCGAATGCAACGGGCGGCCGGTCGCGGTCGAAAAGCTCGACAAGCACAGCTGGCGCGCGGCACCGGTTGAGGGCGGGCGGGCCTTGACGTTGAATTACGAGGTGTACGCGTGGGATCTTTCAGTGCGCGCAGCCCATCTCGATGCCACCCACGGATTCTTCAACGGCACGAGCGTATTTCTCGCGGTGGAAGGCAGGACCGACGAACCCTGCTATGTAGATATCCTGCCCCCTGATGGTCCCGCGCTGCAGACATGGAAGGTCGCGACGACGCTGCGGCGTCCGGCGGGCGATCCGCTCGCGGCGCCGGCGATGGGCTTCGGCTTGTACCGCGCGGAAAGCTACGACGAACTGGTCGATCACCCGGTCGAGATGGGCTGCTTCACGCACGCGCGCTTCGAAGCGGCCGGCGTGCCCCATGAGGTCGTCCTCACTGGGCGCCACGACTGCGACCTCGAACGCCTGTGCGCCGATCTCTCGCGCATCTGCACGTGGCAAATCGAACTGTTCGGCACGCCCGCCCCGGTCGATCGCTATCTCTTCCTCACGATGGTGGTCGGCGACGGTTACGGCGGCCTCGAGCATCGCGCCTCGACCGCGCTGCTGACGAGCCGCGGCGACCTGCCGTACGCGGGCATGCACGAGCAGACCGACGGCTACCGGACCTTCCTCGGGCTGTGCAGCCACGAGTACTTCCACACGTGGAACGTCAAGCGCATCAAACCGGCGGCGTTCGCGCCCTACGACTTCACCACCGAGAACTACACGCGCCTGCTGTGGGCGTTCGAGGGCTTCACGTCGTACTACGACGACCTCGCCCTGGTGCGCTCGGGCGTGATTGGCGTGGAAGACTACCTCGCGCTGCTCGGCAAGACGATGTCCAACGTGCTGCGCGGCAGCGGCCGCTTGAAGCAGAGCGTCGCCGAATCGTCCTTCGATGCGTGGATCAAGTATTACCGGCAGGATGAGAACGCCCCGAACGCGATCGTCAGCTACTACGCGAAGGGTGCGCTGATCGCGCTCGGGCTCGACCTGCAACTGCGCGCTGCGAGTGCGGGGCGCAAGAGCCTTGACGATGTCATGCGCCTGTTATGGCAGCGGCACGGCCTCACGGGCGAGGGCGTCGCGGAGGACGGCCTGTTCGCGCTGGTCGGCGAAGTCGCGGAAGCGGGCCTCAAGGGCGCCGGGCGGCGCCTGTCGCGCTGGCTGAAGGACGCGGTCGAGGGTACAGAAGACCTGCCGCTGGACGAGTTCCTCAGACCGTTCGGGATCGAGTTCCGCAGCGAGGCCGCGGCGAAGGGAGCTTGGCTGGGCGTGAAGCTTGCCGGCGGCAATGGCGAGGCGAAGCTTGCGAACGTGTTCGACGGCAGCCCCGCGCAGCAATGCGGGCTGTCGGCGGGGGACGTGCTCATCGCCGTTGATGGCCTCAAGGTCACGGCCGCTTCGCTGGACGGGCAGCTTGCGCGCCGCCGGCCGGGCGAGCGGGTGAGCATTCACGCCTTCCGCCGCGACGAGCTGATGACGTTTACGGCCGAGCTCGCGGCGGCGCCGGCCGACGCGGTGAAGCTCGCGAGCGGAAAGCGCGTGTCGGCCGCGATGCGCACGCTGCGAGAGGGCTGGCTGGGAAGCTGAGCGCCGTCCGCCGGCGCGGATCTCAGGCGGGGGGGTCGTCCTGGCGGCGCATCACGACGCGCAGCAGCCAGCCGAACAGCACGGCGGCGATCGTGGTAGACATCACGCCCGCCTCCCAGAAGCCGGCGACATGCGGGCCCGCGGTGCGCCATGGCGCGTGGAAGCTCGCCCAATAGCCGCCGGCGAGGCCCACCCCCCAGAAGCACACGGCGTGCATCAGCATCGGCACGAAGGTCACCTTGTAGCCGCGCAGGGCGTGCGCGGCGACGGTCTGCACCGAGTCGAACAGCTGGTAGAGGCAGACGAAGATCAGCAGCATGAGGCCGACCGCGCGCACGGCGACGTCCTCGGAGAACAGGGCGATGACCGGCTCGCGCGCAAGCCATAGTGCGATGCCGATGAGCGACGCGAGTCCCGCGGTGACGATCATGCCCACCCGAATCGTCATGCGCGCCCGGGCCCAGTCGCGCGCGCCGGCTGCCTGGCCGACGAGGACTAGCACGGCGATCGACATCGCCAGCGGCAGCATGTAGATCAGCGCGGCGATGTTCGCGACGACGCGGTGGCCCGCGACGGACTCGGCGCCCAGGCGGGCGGCGAACAGCGCGATCAGCGTGAAGGAGGACACCTCGATGAAGGTCGACAGGCCCATCGGCACGCCCAGGCGCAGCAGCCCGAGGATTTCCCCGGCCTGCGGCCCGCGCCAGTGCGAGAACAGGCGATACGGCCGGTAGCCGGGATTGCGCGCGAGATAGGTGGCGCCGCAGGTGAAGGCGAGCCAGTTCACGATCGCCGTCGAGATGCCGCAGCCGAGCACGCCCAGCGGCGGCAGCCACAGGTGGCCGTACACCAGTGCCCACGCGAGCGGGGCGTGGGTCGCGGTGGTGATGAAGCTGATCGCCATCAGCACGCGCGGTTTGCCGACGGCGTTGTTGAAGGCATAGAAGGTGCGGTACAGCAGCACGGCGGGCAGGCCGGCGGCCGTCGCGAGGAGGTATTCGCGGGTCTTCGCTTCGACGTCGGCGGGAACGCTGGAGAGTTCCAGCAGGAAGCCGGGGAAGACCATCAGCACGATGCCGGGCACGGCGAGCATCAGTGCCAGCCAGAAGCCCTGCTGCAGGGCGGGGCCGATCCGATCCGTGCGGCCGGCGCCGAAATGATGCGCGACGGTCGGCGCGACGGCCTGCAGCACGCCCACCACCAGCATGACGATGGAAATGTACACGCCGCTGCCGACTGCGATCGCGGCGAGGTCAACGGTGCTGTAGCGCCCGACGATCACGGTGTCGGCGATCATCATGCTCATCGACAGGATCTGCGCGACCAGCACCGGCCATGCGTGGTGGAGCAGCTGACGGGCGATGGTGGACGGTGAGGTCGGCGACGAGTCGGAGGCGCTCAAGGGCTGGGGTTCGGTCGAAGGGATGGGAGCCCGGCGGCGGCCGGGGGTGGGAAGCGAGTTTAGCCAAAAAAACCATGCACATACCAGCCGCCGGGCGGGTCGAGCTGCTCGAACACCCACCACAGCGCGGCATCCGGTGCGCGCGCGATGTAGTAGTCGCGACGCATGTCGGCGCCGTCCCACCACCCGGATTCGATGCGTTCCGGCCCGCGTAGCAGCGTCAGCGAGCGGATCGACTCGAGCGCGCGCGGTTCGTTCATCAGCCACAGGGGGCGGGGGCCGGCGGCCGCCGGGGTGCTGCGGGGGGCGGGGCGTCCGGGGTCCGCGCGGCACCAGGCGCGTTCGGGGCGGTGCTCGGAAACCGGGTGCACGGTGCGTACCGCCTCGCGCCCCAGGCGGGCGCGCAGGCGGTCGAGCAGCAGGGCGGCGGCGTCGCGCGCGCTGTCGGGATCGCCGAACAGGTCCTGCGTGCGTCCGGGGGTGACGACCGGATTGTCGGCGAAAAGGCGCAGCGCCTCGACCGGCGCGGGCAGTTTCAGCGCGGCCAGATGCTCGCGGGCGAGCATCAGCAGCCGGCCGTCGTCGCGCCCCGGTGCGCCGGTGACAATCTCGAGCACGGTGTCTGGGCGATCCTCGTGCTCCAGATGCAGGCGGCAGCGGTCGAGTCCGGCATGGCGGGCGGCAAGCCAGGCGGAAAGCCCGGAAAACAGCCTTCCCGCGGCGAACAGCAGCGGCTCGGTGTGCAACAGGCTCGTGGGCAGGACGAGGCGCGATTCGAAGCGTTCCGGCGGCAGGAACCAGAGGCGCGGATCGGGGCGTTCGCCGCGTGCGCGTGCGAGCGTGTCGAGCACGACGGAGGCCTGGCGGCGGGCCAGCCCGTCGCGCGGCAGGCGGGCGACGTCGCCGATGCGCCGCGCACCGATGCCGTGCAGCAGGTCGAGCGTGGTGCGGGACACTTCGGCGCCGTCGCCGAGCAGTTCGACGGGCAGATCGTCCAGTTTGCGCCACCATTCGGCGGCAGCCCGGATCTGCCGTCCGGAGTGCGTGCGGGCGAGCCAGCGGGCCGCGAGCGGGGTCGGGGCGGCGGCGATGGCGGCATCGAGGCCGAGCGGAAGGAGTCCGGCACGGATCCGCCGTACCAGCCCCGTGACGCCGCCGAAAAGGCGCAGGCTGCCGCTCGTTTCCAGCACCAGCGCATCGGGCGGGTCGATGCTGACGCAGGGCGTGAATTGTGCGGCCCACACGGCGAACTCCGCCAGCGTCGCGGCCTCGAGTGCCGGGTCGCGTTCGCGCAGCTGCAGCGACGGGGCTACGGCGAGCGCGCCGGCCACGCCCTGGCCGGGTTCGACGCCGCGCGCCAGTGCAGCGGGCGTCGCGGCCGCCACGCGCGCACCGGGCGTGTGTTCGACGACCGCGAGTTCGCCCGGCTCATCTACGCCGCGCGTGAATACCTGCAGCGGCAGGTCGGACAGGATCAGGGCGAACCAGAGCATCGTTGAGGGCGGGAGTGCGGCGCAGGCCGGGACGTTGCGGGAGCGACAGGCGCAGCGGGGCTGCAAGGCCGGGGCCGCGTCGCTTGAGGATGTCCACCGCGAGCTCGCCGTCGCGCGCCGCGAGCCGCAGGCGCAGGACGGCGGGGGACGGCTGACGTGCGGCGGACGCGGGACGGAACAGGAACAGCGGCGTCGCGGAGGTTTCGGCGGCGAGCTGCAGGCGCCGCAGCGCGGCGGTGTCCGCGCGTGCCAGCCACGCGAGCACGGCGCTGCTGCCGCCCGAGGCCAGCGCCTGCCGGACCGCCCACAGGATCTCGGCATGGCTGTCGGGTTCGAGCAGCAGCAGGCGTTCGAGCGGCATGCCCGCGGCAGCGAGAGCCGGGGCGTAGGGCAGGTGAGGCGGGGCGACCCAGACGATCCAGCGGTCGGCCGGAAGGGTGTGCAGGACGGGCAGCAGCAGTCCGATCTCGCCGATGCCGGGGCTGTCGGACAGCAGCTCGATCAGCGCATTACGGGGCCAGCCGCCGCCCGGCAGCTGGGCATCGAGCGCCGCAAAGCCGGTGGCGATGCCCGCCTCGACCGGCTGCGCGAGCCGGTCGGCCTGCCATACGAGGCCGGGCGGCAGGGCAGCGAGGGCGGTCTGGGCGAGGGCGGACATCGGGAGCGAGGGGCCGAAGAAGGGGGAGCACGACGCCAGGCTTCACAGCGAGCCGTTGCGCACCAGGCCGACGGCGATCCCCTCTATCGTCAGGGGGGTGCTGCGGGTGTCGACGACGATGGGCTCGAAATCGGGGTTGGCCGGCAGCAGGCTGACGATGGGCCCCTTGCTGGTGAAGGTCTTCACGGTCACCTCGTCCTCGACGCGGGCGACCACCACCTGCCCGGAACGCGCTTCGTGGCTGCGGTGTACGGCGAGCAGGTCGCCGTCGAGGATGCCTGCGTCGCGCATGCTCAGGCCGCGCACGCGCAGCAGGTAGTCGGCGCGCGGCGAGAACAGGGCCGGGTCGATCTGGTGGCGCGACTCGATGTGCTCGATCGCGAGGATCGGGCTGCCGGCCGCAACCCGGCCGATCAGCGGCAGGCCGAGCGCTTCGGCAAGGCGGATGCCGCGTGCCCGCCCTTCATCGAGCAGGATCGCGCCTTTCGCGGCGAGCGCGCGCAGATGGCTTTCGGCCGCGTTCGGCGAGCGGAAGCCGAATGCGCTGCACACTTCGGCGCGCGTGGGCGGGCGCCCCTCGGATTCGACCGTCTGGCGGATGAAGTCGAGGATTTCGCCTTGGCGGGCGGTCAGGTTATGGTCGCGGCTGCTCATGGGGTTCTCCAGGATAACTGTAATTTTAAACAGCTTACGCTGATCCGCAAGCAATAAATCGGTGTAGCGCAAGCGGGGGAGACGCAGGTAGAGTTCGCTTCGTGTCTCGGCTAGAATCCAACGACGTCAGGGAGATCACATGTTGCAGATCGGTGATATCGCGCCAACGTTTTCGCTGCCGGATGCGGACATGGAGGATTTCGACCTCGCCGCAGAACGCGGCAGGCACCATGTGGTCCTCTACTTTTACCCTCGTGACAACACGCCGGGATGCACCCTGCAGGCGGCCGACTTCTCCGATCATGAAGACGACTTTGCCCGCTACGGCTGCATCATTGTCGGCGTCAGTCCCGACGATTGCCTGACCCACGCCGAATTCCGCGACCAGCACGGCCTGTCGATACGTCTGCTTTCCGACGTCGAGACCGAAGTGTGCCGGCTCTACGATGTCTGGCAGCCCAAGGAAGTCGATGGTGTGAAGAAGATGGGCGTGGCACGGGCGACCTTCGTGATCGACAAGGAAGGTATCGTTCGCCACGCACTCCGCGACGTTACACCCCGCGGCCATGCGGCGGGGGTTTTCGAACTGGTCAGGAAACTGGAAACAGAGAAAGCTAATGGAAATCGTCAAGAACAGCGTCGTAACGCTTAAGTACACCGTCGTCGACCCGGACGGCAACATGATCGATGATGGTCAGCAGCCGCTGGTCTACCTGCACGGCGGCTACGATGGCATCTTCCCCGCCATCGAGGAAGCGCTGCACGGCAAGAAGGTCGGCGAGCAGCTGAAGGTCAAACTGCAGCCCGAAGATGCCTTCGGCGATTACGACGAGGAACTCGTGCTGGTCGAGGATATCAGCCAGTTCCCCGAGAACATCGAGGTCGGCATGTCCTTCGAGCGCGTCACCGACGACGGTGAGGAGGAAATGATCTTCCGCATCACCGACATCGCCGACGGCAAGGTCGTCGTCGACGGCAATCACCCGCTGGCCGGCACTGCGCTGGTGTTCGACGTCACCATCGCGGAAGTGCGTCCGGCGACTGCCGAGGAGCTGGCGCACGGCCACGTGCACGGCGCGGGCGGTCACCACCACTGATCGGCCGGCCGGTCGCAGCAGTGTCAGAGGGCCGCGTAAGCGGCCCTTTTTCCATCCGTTTGTAGTCGTTTTCGCTCCTTTTTGCCCCTCTCCATCCACTTCCGCGGATATCCCCGTCCGATGACCGTACTCGCAGGAACCGACCGAGCGCAGGCTGCGCAGCCGAACCGACCGATCGACGCTCCGCTTCTGGACGTGAAGGACCTGCGCGTGCACATCGGTGCCGCCGCACGGCCCGTGCGACCGGTAGACGGCGTCGGCTTCTCGATTGCGGCGGGGGAGACCTTCGCGCTGCTGGGCGAATCGGGCTGCGGCAAGTCGATGACGGCGCTCGCGTTGCTGCGCCTGCTGCCCGACGCCGGACGCATCGTCGGGGGGGAGGTGCGCTTCGCCGGTGACGACCTCCTCGCGCGCAGCGAGGCGGGCATGCGCGAAGTGCGCGGCGGGAGGATCGCGATGATCTTCCAGGAGCCTTCGACCAGCCTCAACCCGGTGATGACGGTGATGGCGCAGATCAGCGAGGTGCTGGCGCGCCACCGCGGCCTGCGCGGCGCGGCGGCGCGCGCCGAGGCGCAGCGCCTCCTCGACGCGGTGGGCATTCCGGATGCCGGCCGACGGCTGGACGACTATCCCTTCCAGTTCTCGGGCGGGATGAAGCAGCGCGTGATGATCGCGATGGCGCTCGCGGGCGAGCCGGAACTGCTGATCGCCGATGAACCGACGACTGCACTCGACGTGACGATCCAGGCCCAGGTGCTCGACCTGCTCGCCCGCCTGCAGGCCGAGCGCGGCATGGGCATGCTGCTGATCACCCACGACCTGGGCGTGGTGGCGCGCATGGCGCAGCGCATCGGCGTGATGTACGCGGGCGAGCTGGTCGAGGCGGGTGCGCGGGGCGATTTCTTCCGCGCGCCCCTGCATCCGTATTCGCGCAAGCTCTTCGCCGCGCTGCCGACCGACGCCCAGCGCGGGCGTCCGCTGGCAGCGCTGGGTGGGCATGTTCCGCCGCTCGATCAGGTCTTCACCGGTTGCCGCTTCGCCGGACGCTGCCCCGACGTGTTCGACCGTTGCCGGCACGAGGCCCCGGCGTGGCAGGCCGTGGGGGCACAGGCGGTGCGCTGCCATCTGTACGCGGAAGGTCGCACGGAAGCGCACATGGCCGCGGCCGCGGCGCCCGTGGCCGTTGCGGCGGACGCGCGTGCTGGTGCAAGGGCGGTGCCGCTGCTCGATGTGCGCGACCTGCAGGTGCATTTCCCGGTGCGCAAGGGCCTCCTTCGGCGCGAGGTGGCGCGCGTGCGTGCCGTCGATGGCGTGAGCCTCACTCTCGCGCCGGGTCGCACGCTGGCACTGGTGGGTGAATCCGGCTGCGGCAAGACGACGGCCGGCAAGGCGATCCTGCAGCTCGTGACGCCCACGGACGGCGAGGTGTTCCTCGACGGCACGCCGCTCGCGGGTCTGTCCCGGCCGGCCTTGCGCGCGCTGCGGCGCGACTTCCAGATGGTGTTCCAGGATCCCTTCGCGTCGCTCAACCCGCGCATGCGCGTCGGCGAGATCATCGAGGAGGGCATGCTCGCACTGGGCGTCGAGCCGGATCCGCTGAAGCGCGCCGAACGCATCGACGCGCTGCTGCAGCGTGTCGGCCTGCGTCCGGACATGAAGTTGCGCTACCCGCACGAATTCTCCGGCGGCCAGCGGCAGCGCATCGCAATTGCCCGGGCGCTCGCGGTGCGGCCGAAATTGATCGTGTGCGACGAGCCGACGAGCGCACTGGACGTGTCGGTGCAGGCGCAGATCCTCAACCTGATGCGTGAGCTGCAGGCGGAGTTCGGCCTCGCCTACCTCTTCATCACGCACAACATCGGCGTGGTGAGCTGGCTCGCGGACGAGGTCGCGGTGATGTATCTGGGACGCATCGTCGAGCAGGGGCCGGTCGGGAAAGTACTGGCCGCGCCGGCGCATCCCTACACCCGCGTGCTGCTCGCAGCGGTTCCCGACATCGAGCGCGAGACAGCAGCGAGCGCAGGCGGCAAGGGTGGCTCCGCGCGCCCGGCCGTGGCAGGCGACCTGCCGTCGCCGCTGGCACCCCCGCCAGGCTGCCATTTCCACCCGCGCTGCGACCGGGCGACCGACATCTGCCGCGCGCAGTATCCCGCAGTCACCGATCTGCGCGGCGGGCGCAGCGTACGCTGCCACTGGCCTGCCGGAGGGCCTGCCTGAGGGCCTGCCTCCGGGGCTGAATCGGCCTCAGTGCTTCTGTTTCTTTGGTGCGGGCTTGACCGGGGCTGCCTTGCCGGAGGACTTCGGCGTCGCCTTGGCGCCTGCTGACGGAGCCTTCGCCGCGGCACGGCTCGGGCTGCCGCCCGACACCTTGCCAGCGCGCGATTTTCCCTTGCCTTTCGCCTGAGCGCCCTTGCGCCCGCTCTTCGCGTCCGCCTTCGCTGCCGACGGGGGCGGAATCGTGCTGGTGTCGAGCGCAGCGTTGCGCGGGATCATCCGGGCCGCGGCCAGTGCGCCGCCAAGCTCGGCGCCTTCGGGCACGAGCAGCGTGTAGCCGGGGCTGACCCGGCTGCGGGCGTCGAGACCGTTGATCTGGTGCAGTTCGCTCAGCGACAGGCCGAAATCGCGCGCGACCGACGCGAGGGTGTCGCCGCGCCGCATCTCGTAGGTGCGCCACTGCTTGCCACTGCCCTGCTGCTCGGCGAGCCGTTCGCGGAAGCGTTCGGCGCGGTCGACCGGGATCACCAGCGAGTTGGCCTGCGCGATCGCGGGGCGGTTGTACGAGGGGTTGAGCGCGATGAACTCGTCGAGCGGCATTTCCGCGAGGCGCGCGGCGGTCGCGAGGTCGATGCCGGCGGGCGTTTCGACGGTGACGAAGTGCCGCGTGTTCGGGACGTAGGGCAGTTCGAAGTGGAAGAGTTCCGGTTGGGCGACGATGTTCTTCAGCGCCTGCAGCTTCGGGACGTAGTTGCGGGTCTCCTCGGGCATGCGCAGCTGGCTGTATTCGGCCGGCAGGCCTTCGGCGAGATTGCGCTGGACGGCCCTCCCGACGGCGCCTTCGCCCCAGTTGTAGGAGGCGAGTGCGAGGTGCCAGTCGCCGTGCATCTCGTAGATGGTCTGCAGGTAGTCCAGTGCCGCGTTGGTCGAGGCGATGACGTCGCGCCGTTCGTCGACCCACTTGTCCTGGGTCAGGTTGTAATTGCGCCCCGTCGAGGGGATGAACTGCCACAGGCCCGAGGCGCGCGCGCGCGAATAGGCCATGGGGTTGTAGCTACTCTCGACCATCGGCAGCAGGGCGAGTTCCGTCGGCATGCCGCGGCGTTCGAGTTCGTCGACGATGTGATAGAGGTAACGCCCCCCGCGCTCGAACACCTTCTTCAGGAAGCTCGGCCGGTTGAGGTAGAAGAGCTGCAGTTCGGCGACCGCTTCGGTATCGAGATCGGGCATGCCGAAGCCGCGCCGGATGCGATCCCAGATGTCGTTCGCGTCGCGCGTGAGGTCCAGCGTGAGCACGCGCGGGGCGGGATCCCGCAGTTCGATCACCTGGTTGGGGGAGGCCGCGAGGCCTTCGGTTGCGCGCGCGGCGGAGGGCGGGCGCAGGGTCCCGAGCGAGCGCGCGAAGGATTCGGCGGGCGCCGCATCGGCGGGCCGGGCATCGGCAGCCGGGACATCGTCGGCCGTTGCGGACGATGTCGCCGCAGCCAGCGAGATGACCAGCAGGAAGATTCGCAGGAGAGGAATCGCCATGAATCCGGCGCCTCGTTCGGGAAAAAAGAGGGTGGACTCTATGGCAGGGGCGAAGGTGCGTCAAACCGGAATTTGCGGCGGGTGGCTGGCGGGGGCTGGCAGCGTCGGGGATCTGGCCGACGTTGCACTGTCGATGCCGTTTTTGACGACATATCGGAACTAAGTTGATACGATGATAGGGTTTTTCGTTCCGCTGGAATATCGATCGGCATGAAGGTTCTCGTAATAGAAGACACCGTGACGAGTGCCGCCCTGACCTGCCGGATGCTCGGCGGAATGGGGCTCGAAACCGTGCTCCGGCGCGACGGGGAAGGCGGCATCGAGGCGTTCCGGCAATCCCGGCCCGATCTCGTCATGCTCGACGTCGTGATGCCCGGGATGGACGGGTTCGAGGTCGCACGGCGCATACGCCAGCTCGAGTCGGACGGCGACTGGACGCCGATCATCTTTCTTTCTGCGCGGACCCGTGACGAGGACATCGAACGCGGCATTGCCGTGGGCGGTGACGACTATCTCGTCAAGCCGGTGTCCGAGGCGGTGCTCAAGGCCAAGGTGCGGGCGATGCAGCGCATCGCCCATATGCGCGCCTCGCTCGTGGCGCTGACACGCAAGCTGGACGAGGCGAACCGGGAACTGACGCGCCTGTCGGCATTCGACGGGCTGACGGGGATCGCCAACCGCCGCACCTTCGACGCGACGCTGTCGCGCGAATGGCGGCGCAGCGCGCGCAGTGGGGCGCCGATTTCGCTGATGGTGGTCGACGTCGACTGCTTCAAGCAGTTCAACGACGCGTACGGTCACCAGGTGGGCGACGAGTGCCTCAAGGCCGTCGCGCGCGCGCTGGCCGGCAACACGCGCCGGCCGGTGGATCTGGTGGCGCGTTATGGTGGCGAGGAATTCGCCGTCGTGCTGCCGGACACCGACGCACAGGGCGCCGCGATCGTCGGCGAGTCGATGCGCAGGGCGGTCGAGGCGCTGGCGATCACGCATCGGCACTCGACCGCGGCGCGGGTCGTCACGGTGAGCCTCGGCATCGCGGTGACCAGACCCGAGCGCAGCGACGACGGCGGCTTCGCGACCCTGCTCACGCGCGCCGACGAGGCGCTGTACCGGGCCAAGCGTGACGGACGCAACCGCTGGCATCTTGCCGTGGCGTCCGAACTTGCCGCGGCGCGGTGACGCGCCTCAGAACACGTCCTTCCACTTGCGCAGGGCGGCGAGGCACTCGCCGGAGTCTGCAGGACGCTGACCGCTTTGCGCGGTGACCGCGTCGAGCAGGGCGGGCGAATCGGTGCGCAGGAAGGGATTGATGCGGCGTTCGCGCTCGATGCTGGTGGGCACGGTCGGGCGGCCGGCGGCACGCAGGGCTTCGCATTCGGCGAGCCAGGCATCGCGTTCCGGGTTGACGGGTTCGGCCGCGCGGGCGAAGGCGAGGTTGGACAGGGTGTATTCGTGGGCGCAGTAGACGGCGGTGTCGCCCGGAAGCTGCGCCAGGCGCTGCAGCGAGGCATGCAGTTGCGCGGCCGTGCCGCCGAAGAGGCGGCCGCAGCCCGCGCTGAACAGCGTGTCGCCCGCGAACAGGACGCCGGGCATGTGGTAAGCGATGTGCGTGGTCGTGTGGCCCGGGATCGCGAACACGCTGAAGCGGAGGTCGAGGGTGTCGAGGACGACCTCGTCGCCTTCGCCGACGCGGCGCGTGAGGCCGGGGATGTTCTCGCCGGCGGGACCGAACACCGCCGGGTGGTGGCGCGCGGCGAGTTCGGCCACGCCGCCGATGTGGTCGTCGTGGTGGTGGGTCAGCAGTATCGCCACGAGCCGTAAGTCGTGTTCCTGCAGCGCGGCTTCGACGACGGATGCGTCGCCGGGGTCGACGACCGCCGCCCAGGGGCCGCGGCGAAGCAGCCAGATATAGTTATCGCGGAAGGCCGGAAGGGGGATAATGTCGGCGCTGCGGATTTTTGAGTGCTGATCGTCCATGTCCATCCTCAGTCTGTCGGACTGGCTTGAAACCCCGCAGGGAAGTTATCTGCTGCGGTGGGAGCAGGCCAAGTTCGATCTCATGGTAGCCGACATTTTCGGCTACAACGCGGTGCAGATTGGATTGCCGGAGTACGACTTCCTGCGCGGCAACCGCATTCCCTTCCGTTTCCATTGCGCGCGCTCCGGCGATATCGCAGTCGTTGCGGAGGGCGGCGCGTTGCCGTTCGCGTCGGCAAGCATCGATCTCGTGCTCTTGCCGCACGTGCTGGAATTCTCGCGCAATCCGCACCAGGTGCTGCGCGAGGTCGAGCGGGTGCTGGTGCCCGAGGGCAGCGTGATCATCGCGGGCTTCAATCCGCTCAGCCTGTGGGGATTGCGGCGCCTGGTGGCGCGGCGTTCGGGGTCTTATCCGTGGCGCGGGCAATACCTGTCGGTGCGGCGCACGAAGGACTGGCTGGCGCTGCTCGGCTTCGAGACCCAGGCGGGCAGCTTCGGCTGCTACGCGCCGGCGTTCGCGAGCACGAAATGGCTGGAGCGTTGGGGCTTCATGGACAAGGCGGGCGACCGCTGGTGGCCGATCTGCGGCGGTGCCTACATCATCCAGGGCATCAAGCGGGTGCAGGGGATGCGCCTGATAACGCCGAACTGGCGCGATGCGCGCGCCGCGGCAAAGCGCCTTTCACCGGTGGCCCAGCGCGGGCGGCAGGTGACGGGCGGCGTACAAAAAGTGGAATAGACGGAAGAGGGATGGAAGAAGTCGAGATATTCACCGACGGGGCCTGCAGCGGCAACCCGGGACCCGGCGGCTGGGGCGCGATCCTGCGCAGCGGCCCGCACGAGAAGGAAATCTGGGGCGGCGAGCCGAAGACGACCAACAACCGCATGGAACTGCTCGCGGTGATCCGCGCGCTGGAAACGCTCAAGCGGCCCGTCGCGGCGCGCGTGCATACCGACAGCCAGTACGTGCAGAAAGGCATCTCGGAGTGGATCCACGGCTGGAAGAAGCGCGGCTGGAAGACCGCCTCGCGCGAGCCGGTGAAGAACGAGGACCTGTGGCGCGCGCTGGACGAGGCGGCGAGCCGCCACAAGGTCGCGTGGATCTGGGTGCGTGGCCATGCGGGGCACGCGGAGAACGAGCGCGCGGACGAACTCGCGCGCCGGGGCGTCGATGCCGTGCGCGCGCGCGGTGGTTCCGTCGCGGAAATGTGATCAACCGGCCCGCGAGGGCGCGAACGAACGACCGGGGATGAACCCTTGAGACAGATTGTCCTGGATACCGAAACCACGGGCCTCGACTGGCGCAATGGCGACCGCGTGATCGAGATCGGCTGTGTGGAGCTGCTCAACCGCAACCTGACCGGCAAGCACTACCACGTCTATATCAACCCGGAACGGGGGATCGACGCCGAGGCGGTGGCCGTTCACGGCATTACCGAGGAATTCCTCGTCGACAAGCCGAAATTCTGCGATGTTGCGGGCGACTTCATGGATTTCGTGCGCGACTCGGAACTAGTGATCCACAACGCGAGCTTCGACGTCGGCTTCCTCGATCACGAACTGTCGCGGCTGGGGCACCCGAAGCTCGGTGCGCTGTGCACGGGCGTGATCGACACGCTCAAGATGGCCAAGGAGCTGAACCCGGGCAAGAAGGCGTCCCTCGACGCGCTGTGCGACCGTTTCGAGATCGACAACGCCGCGCGCACCCTGCACGGCGCGCTGCTCGACGCGGAACTGCTCGCCGACGTCTATCTGGCGATGACCCGCGGGCAGGAAAGCCTGATGATGCTGCTCGACGACGACTCGCCGATGGGAGGCGTGGATGCGAGCGGCAGCCCGATCGAGCGGCCGCCGCTGCGCGTGCTGCGGCCCACTCCTGACGAACAGGCGGCGCACGACCGCGTGTTGCAGGACATCAGCAAGGCCAACAAGGGGGCCTGCCTGTGGATTGCGCCGGCGCCGGCAGAGGAAGTGCCGGCGGTCTGAACAGTGGGCTAGAGGATCAGTCTGCCGCCCGGCAGGCTGCCGGCCTGCTCCAGCCGGGTGACTGTGGGGCCGAGGTCCAGGCCGGTCTTCTCCTTCAGCGTCCGGGCGCGTTCGCGCAGTTCGGCCACCGGGACGTCGATCCGGTCGCCTTCCGCGCCGAAGGCCACAACGTTGCCGCTGTCGCACGACGGGAACGCGATCGCGCGATCGTCGAAGGCCGTGATGATGCGCTCGACGCTGGCGCGGAAGCCGCGCGAGCGTCCGAACAGGTTCACCGACATCAGTCCCTGTTCCGACAGCCGTGCCCGGGCCGCCGCATAGAACGGGGCGGTGTCGAGCGCTCCGGCGCGGGCGTTGCGGTCGAAGCCGTCGACGAGGATGAGGTCGAACTTGCGCTCGGTTTCCATCACGTAGCGCACGCCGTCGCCGACGTGGATCGCGAGGCGCTCGTCCTCTTCAGGCAGCTTGAAGAACTGGCGTGCCGCGGCGACGACGCGCGGCTCTATCTCGATGACCTGGGTGCGCGTGTGCGGGCAGTGATGGTGCAGGAAGCGCGTCAGCGATGCGGCGCCCAGGCCTATCACGAGCGCCGTGCGCGGCCAGTCGTCGGCGTCGCGCAGCAGCAGGCCCGCCATCATCTCGCGCGTGTAGGCGAGTTCCAGTGCGTTGGGGCGGCGGATGCGCATCGCGCCCTGGACCCACTCGGAGCCGAAGTGCAGGTAGCGGACGCCACCGTCCTCGCTGATGTCGATCGGCGTGCTCATACCGTCAATCTCTTGAGGGCGTAAAGCTGTTCGAGGGCCTCGCGCGGGCTGAGGCTGTCCGGGTCGATGTCGGCCAGCGCCGTCAGCGCGGGGTGCGACAGCGGTTCGTCGTCCGCTTCGGGCAGCGCGGCGAAGAGGTCGGCCTGCGGGCCGGCGCCGACTTCGCGATTTTCCAGCGCGCGCAAGCGGCGTTTGGCGTCGCGGATCACCGAGCCGGGAATTCCGGCCAGCGCCGCGACCTCGATTCCGTAACTCTGGCTCGCGGGGCCTTCTTCGACGGCGTGCAGGAAGACGATGCGGTGCGCGTGCTCGACGGCGTCCAGATGTACGTTCGCGCACTCCGGGTAGTCGGCGTTGAGGCGCGTGAGCTCGAAGTAATGGGTGGAGAAGAGCGTGAGGCAGCGGTTCTTCTCGAGTAGGTGGCGGGCGATCGCGAAGGCCAGCGCGAGGCCGTCGAAGGTCGAGGTGCCGCGGCCGATCTCGTCCATCAGCACGAGGCTCTGGTCGGTGGCGCCGTGCAGGATCGCCGAGGCTTCGGTCATCTCGACCATGAAGGTCGAGCGGCCGGACGCGAGGTCGTCGGATGCGCCGATGCGCGTGAAGATGGCGTCCAGCGGACCGATGCGCGCGGCCTGCGCGGGCACGAAGGCGCCGACGTGGGCGAGCAGCGCGATGAGTGCGACCTGGCGCATGAAGGTCGATTTACCGCCCATGTTCGGGCCGGTGATCATCAGCATGCGGCGCGTCGGCGCGAGGCTGCAGTCGTTGGCGATGAAGTTCTCGACCTGGCGCTCGACGACCGGGTGACGGCCGCCGACGATGTCCATGCCGGGTTGGTCCGAGAACTGCGGGCAGACGTAGCCGTAGCGCACGGCGGCCTCGCCGAAGGCGCCGAGGCCGTCGAGGCAGGCGAGCGAGCGGGCGATGTGCTGCAGCTTGGGGATGTGGGCGGCGAGCTCTTCGAGCAGGGCCTCGTAGAGCATCTTCTCGCGCGCGAGCGCCCGCTCCTGCGCGGATAGCGCCTTGTCCTCGAAGGCCTTCAGCTCGGGGGTGATGTAGCGCTCGGCGTTCTTCAGCGTCTGGCGGCGGCGGTAGTCGTCGGGCACCTTGCCGGCGTTCGCGTGGCTGACCTCGATGTAGAAGCCATGCACCTTGTTGAACTCGACTTTCAGGTTCGCGATGCCGCTGCGTTCGCGCTCGCGCGCTTCCAGCGCCATCAGGAACTCGCCGCAGTTGGTCTGGATGCCGCGCAGCTCGTCGAGTTCGGCGTCGTAACCCGTCGCGATCACGCCGCCGTCGCGCACCGCGGCGGCCGGCTCGGCGGCGACCGCGCGCACGAGGAGGTCGAGGGCGGCTTCCGGCACGCCGAGCCCGGCGAGGAGCTGCGCGAGCAGGGCGGACTGCGGACTTTGAAGCGCGTCGTGCAGTTCGGGCAGTCGCGCGAGGCTGTCGCGCAGTGCGGCGAGGTCGCGCGGGCGGGCGCTGCGCAGTGCGATGCGCGCGGTGATGCGATCCACGTCGGCGACGCCGCGCAGGGCCTGGCGGGCGTTCGCCAGCATGCGTGCGTCGCCGGTGTCGCTGCCGATCAGCTCGCTGACGGCGCCGTGGCGCGCGGCGGCGTGATGACGGTCGCGCAGCGGGTGGTGCAGGGCGTGGCGTAGCCAGCGTGAGCCCATGCTGGTCACGCAGGAGTCGAGCAGCGAGAGCAGGGTGGGCGAGGATTCGCCGCGCAGCGTCTCGGTGAGTTCGAGGTTGCGCCGTGTCGCCGCATCGAGCCGGAGGTATTCCGATTCGCGCTCGACCTTGAGGCCGGTGACGTGTTCGAGGCTCTGGCGCTGCGTGCTGCGTGCGTAATCGAACAGGGCCGCGGCGGCGCCCAGCGCGACCGGCATGCCTTCGACGCCGAAGCCGCTCAGGTCGCGCGTGCCGAAGTGGGTGGTGAGCAGGCGCTCGCCGGTCTCGCCTTCGAATTGCCAGTCGGCGAGGCGGCGCAACACCGGCGACAGCGCTTCGACCAGCGGCAGCGCGAGGCCATCGGGCACCAGCACCTCGGCGGGACGCAGACGCTCGAACTGGGCCTGCAGCTGCTCGGCGGGGCATTCCATGACGCGCAGGTCGCCGTTGGCGAGGTTCAGCCAGGCGAGGCCGAGGATGCCGCGATGCAGGTTCGCCGCCAGCAGCAGCGAATCCGAACGGTCGTCGAGGAGCGCTGCGTCGGTGAGCGTGCCCGGGGTCACGATGCGGCTGACCGCGCGCTCCATGGGGCCCTTCGTCGCACCGGGGTCGCCGACCTGTTCGGCGATCACGACCGATTCGCCGAGTTTCACGAGCCGCGCGAGGTATTGCTCGACGGCGTGGAAGGGCACGCCGGCCATCTTGATCGGTTGGCCGGCAGACTGTCCGCGCGTCGTCAGCGTGATGTCGAGCAGCCGGGCGGCCTTCTCGGCGTCTTCGAAGAACAGTTCGTAGAAGTCGCCCATCCGGTAGAAGAGCAGCGTGTCGGGGTGCTGCTGCTTGATCCGGAGGTACTGGACCATCATCGGGGTGTGTCCGGCGAACTCGTCCTGGTCCAGCGGTCTCGGAATCGTTTCTTTTTTCATTCAATAACTTGTGAAATTCTTTCGGCGGCTTCTTGTTATTGTTTCGTCATTTATTGCCGGTCTTCATGGCATTGCGGAGGGCGACGACAAAGCCGGTATTGTCTTCGAAGACAAGCCGGGGCGCGAGCGCCATATCGTCCGTGACGCGGCGGACCCGGCTCCGCGAGGCTTTGCCGTTCGCGTCGGTGCGACGAAGACCTCCATCCCTCGCCGCAAGGTAAATGGGAAGTTCGTACAGCCGAGCGTCGGTAACGTCGCAGGTTTGCCGGACCTTGCCGCTGCACGGGCGAAGGCCGCAAAATTCGTGGGGAAGCTCAGGCGGTCCGATGTCGTGTGACACCCCGCAAAGCAAGGCCGTCGCCGTTGACGGCCCTCCATCAATGAACACGAATGAATACCCACATCCCATGCGCAACGAAACCACAACCGGATGGAACCTGATCTTCGCCGCCTGGGTGATCGCCAGCATGTCGACGCTCGGCGCGCTGTTCTTCGGTGAAGTGATGAAATTGCCGACCTGCGTGCTGTGCTGGTATCAGCGCATCTTCATGTTCCCGCTCGTACTGATCCTGCCGGCGGGCCTGTTTCCGTTCGACCGCAAGGTCGTCCGTTATGCGCTGCCGCTGGTCGTCGTTGGCTGGCTGATCGCGGTGTTTCACCAGCTCCTCGTCCTTGGCGTGATCCCCGAAGAAGTCCGCCCGTGTACGCAAGGGATCCCGTGCTCACAGACCGTCATCGAGTGGTTCGGCTTCCTCACGATCCCGTTGCTGTCGGTCATCGCCTTCTCGACCCTATTCGCGTTGCTGGTCGTGACGCATCTCCGGCGCCAGGGATGAATCATCGGGTGCCGGCGTGGCAGCGGGGTTGCCGAGATCCGATTCCTCCAGCCATTCCCGCCACACCGCCATCAGCACCGCGAGCACGACCGGACCAAGGAAGAGTCCGATCAGGCCGAACGCCGCCAGGCCGCCAAGGACGCCAAACATCACGAGCAGGAAAGGTATCCGCGTCGCGTTGCTGATGACGAGTGGCCGAATGAGATTGTCCACCCAGCTCACGACCAGCGTGCCCCACAACAAGAGGCCGATCCCGCTGGCGGTATCCCCGCTCATCAGCAACCAGATGCCCAGCGAGCCCCACGCGAACGGGGTGCCGAAGGGGATCATCGCGACGATCGCCGTCACCGCCCCGAGCAGGACCGGGGCGGGCAGGCCGGCCCACCAGTAGCCGAGTCCGGCGACGATGCCTTGCCCGAGTGCGGTGGCGATCAGCCCCCAGACAACCGCCTTGGTCATCACGCCGACTGCGGCAAGGTAGGCGTCCACCCGTGCGCCGAGAAACCGGTGCAGCACGGCCTCGACCTGTGTCAGCACGCGATTGCCATCGCGGTAGAGAAAGAAGACCGTGATCAGCGCGAAGCCGAGCTTGGCGGCATTGCGTCCCACATCGCCGATCAGGGCCACGAGTTGATCGCTGCCTTGCCGGACCCATTCGGTGAGCTGGGTCTTGAAGGCGTCGGGATCTCCGGCCAGTTCATCGATCGATGCCTGCAAGGTGTCGCCCAGCCAGGGCAGCGATCGAACGAAGTCGGGTAGCGCGAGCGAACCCTCCTTGAGATGCGTCGTAACCGTCGCAATCGCAACCCCGACCTCGGTCCGCAACAGCATGCCCATCCAGAGCGCCGGTAGGATGAACGCGGTGCTGAGCAGGAGCGTCATCAGCAACGCGCTCAAGGTGGGGCGTCGCCGCATTCTTGCGCGCAACTGCCGGTACACGGGCCAGGTCGCGTAGGCAATGATGATCGCCCAGGCCACCGGCACGATGAACAGGTGCAGGACGGCGTAGCCGAGCAACAGCAGGCCGCCGAGCAGGAAGCCAAGAATGGCTCGGCGGGCAATCTTGTCGGCAACCTGCTCGATCATGTGCGTGCTCGTCGGTCGGTCATTGGGCAGAGGGCGGTCCCGAACGTCATTCGATCGCTTCATCGGGATCCGGTTCCGATTCTCGCGTCGAAAATCCAGGGGCTGTTGTCGCGTGCAGACAAGTGGCCTCCTGGCGACTCACGTAACTTGAGTGCGCATAACAGGAGGAGAGACATGCACAATACAAAAGAAAAGCGTTGGACACTGACCGTCGCGTGCCCCAGCGCCGCAGGCCAGGTCGCCGCGATTTCCGGCTTCCTTGATCGTCAGGGATGCTACATCAACGAGTTCTCGTGTTTCGACGACGACCTCAGCGATCGTTTCTTCGTGCGCTGCGTATTCGGTCGTGAAACCGAGGCCGCGGTCGACGTGGCAAGTCTGCGCCATGAGTTCGCGCCGCTGGCGAAGCGCTTCGACATGGAATGGGGGATGCACGCGCTGCGCGAGCGGCCCAAGGTCCTGATCATGGTGTCGAAGCTCGATCACTGCCTGCGCGATCTGCTGTACCGCTGGCGCATCGGTGAGCTGCCCATCGACATCGTCGGCGTCGTGTCGAATCACCCCGACCTCGAATTCCTTGCCGTGGCCGATGGCCTGCCTTTCCATCACCTGCCGGTGACCGAGGCGACCAAGCCGCAGCAGGAAGCGAAATTGATGGAGATCGTCGAGGAAACGGGTACCGAGCTGGTGGTGCTGGCGCGCTACATGCAGGTGCTGACCGACGAGCTGTGCCGACGCCTCCACGGCCGCGCGATCAACATCCATCATTCCTTCCTGCCCGGTTTCAAGGGCGCGAAGCCCTATCACCAGGCGCATGCGCGCGGCGTGAAGCTGATCGGTGCGACGGCCCACTACGTGACCGGGGATCTCGACGAGGGGCCGATCATCGAGCAGGTCGTCGACCGCGTGACGCATGCGCTCAGCGCCGAACAATTGCTCTCGGTCGGTCGCGACATGGAATGCCAGGCGCTCGCGCGCGCCGTGCTGTATCACGTCGAGCGTCGCGTCTTCCTTAACGGTACCCGTACGGTCGTCCTGCCCTGATCGTGTCGATTCCATCGGCCGGCGTCTTGATGGCGCCGGCGGTGCGTATAGACTTCGAGCAGGAACTACGACTTTCAGGGTATCTCGATGAGCAATGCGATTCCCGGCCAGGGGCCGGGCCACTGGGCCGGGCGGGGCGGCGATGCCCCGATCCGCTTCGGTTTTCTTCTTGTTCCCGACTTCACGCTGATCGGCTTCGGCGCGGCGGTCGATCCCTTGCGTCTTGCGAACATGGTGGCGCGCAGGAAGCTGTATGAGTTCGTCACCATCACGATGGATGGCGAGCCGGTGCGCTCCAGCGCCGGCATTTGCGTGAAGCCCGACTGCGCGGCGGCCGACGCGGCCGATCTCGACGGCGTTTTCGTCGTCGGCCCGAATCCGCTGCCGATCACCGGCACCGAACCGATTCTGCGCTGGCTGCGCACGCTTGCGGGGCGCGGCGTCGCGATCGGCGGGGTGGACACGGGCAGCTATTTCCTCGCCTGTGCGGGGTTGCTCGACGGCCATCGCAGCACGATCCATTGGGAAGACATGGACGCGCTGCTCGATCGCTTCCCGCGCCTGGTGGTGTCGAACAAGCTCTACGAGGTCGACCGCAACCGTTGTTCGTGCAGCGGCGGCATCGCGCCGGTGGAGATGATGATCCATCTGATCGGCCTCGGCGGAGGAGGGCGCAAGATCGCAAAGGCCGTGGCCGAACTCTTGATCTACGAGTGCCGCGGCCCGGACGAGAAACAGAAGACCTCGCTGCGCGATGTGTCGAATGCATCGCATCCCAAGCTCGTCGAGGCGATCAAGCTGATGGAGTGCAACATCGAGGAGCCGCTGTCGATGGAGGAGCTGGCGGCGCACATGCAGTTCTCGGCGCGCCAGCTCGAACGCCTGTTCCGCGAAACGCTCAACTGCACGCCGCGCCAGTACTACCTGCAGATCCGCCTCGAGCGCGCGCGCCAGCTCCTCACACGCACCAACCGCCCGATCGCCGACATCGTGATGGCCTGCGGTTTCGTGTCTTTCGCGCATTTCTCGCACCGCTACCACGCCGGCTTCGGCATCTCGCCGAGCGCCGAGCGCCGGCGTCACACCTCCGACGCGGCAGGGCCGAGCAAGCCGACCTGAGTCGCGTTGCGTTCTCCGTCTCCCTCTCCCACGGTCGTTTAACGACCGGGTTGCACGCCTCCGGCCGGTTTCGGTCGGAGGTTTTTTTTCGTCGTTTTCACGAAACAGATTGTCGGCAGCCGGATATCAACGCGGGGCGCCCGTCACTAGGATAGGGTTAAATACAGCCGGTCTGGTGGCGGTGCCGAGCGCGGTCTAGCGTGACGAGCCATGCCAGCAGTGCAGGATGACCAGGGAGCGGGTTCACAAAGACTCCAGGCATCCCCGTATCGCCCCTTCGGGGGCGACGCGGCATAACAAATACAAGACAGCAGCACACTACAAAGGAGGCGGCAAGATGGAGTACGGTACAGCGAGAATTCCGCATGACAAGCGGGAATACGGGTTCGTCGACACGGTATTCACGTGGTTCGGATCCGGCGTCAACACAGGTTCGTGGGTGTTCGGCGGCATGGCGGCCGCGCTGGGGATGTCCTTCGTGTGGTGGTACAGCGCCGTGTACCTGCCGCTGATGATGATCCCGTGGGCGATGGTGGCCTGGATCGGGTGGAAGCACGGCGCGTCCACGGTGACCTCCTCGATTCCTGCGCTGGGTGTGAAGGGCGCCCGTTTCATGGGTGTGGGCGAATTCCTCGGACTCATCGGCTGGCCCAGCATCAACACCTTCATTGCCGCAATCTCGCTGACGCATGTGTTCCATGCGATGTTCGACTGGCCGGCGTACGGCTCGCCCGGCTCCACCTGGCCGCTGGTCGCCGGTATCCTCGTCACGGCGCTGCTGCAGGGCCTTATCGTGTGTATCGGCCACAGCGCGATCAAGTACCTGGAATGGCTGGCAGTGGTGCTGCTGCTGGTCCTCGGCATCTGGGAAACCAAGGTCGTGCTCGAGCACTGGGACTACGACAAGATCGCCAACTTCACCTTGCCCGTCGCGCAGCATTCGCCGGCGTTCTACGTCGATCTGGCGTTCGGGTTCTGCTGGGGGTGGGCGCAGATCTGCGACTTCTCGCGTTTCTCGAAGAGTTCGGCCTCGGCCACCGTCGGCAGCTGGATCGGCGTGAACCTGGGGCAGGGGTGGTTCATGCTTGTCGGCGCCATCGGCGTCATCGGCGTGGTCCTCGAAACCGGCGTGTTCGATCCGAACAACGCCGACCCGAGTTCGACCATCGCTTCGCTCGGCCTCGGCATGGTGGCCTTCCTCGTGGTCTTCTTCGCCACGGTGAGCACCAACGTCACGGTTCTTTACGGCGCAGGCATGGGGCTGGTCGGGGCCGCGCGCACGTCGAATCCGCGCAAATTCCTGTACTTCATCGCGATCCTTCAGCTGGTGATGTGCTTCCTGCCGCTGGTGTTCGACAGCTTCATCCACTACTTCGAGTTCTTCCTCGGTATCGTGGGTGGCGTCTTCATCCCCTTGTGGACCCTCGTGGTGCTCGATTATTTTGTGGTGCGGCGTGCGCGCGTGCGCGACGAGGATCTCTTTGCCGGCGAGGACCGTCTCGGGCGTACGCTGAGTGCGCTGGGCGACTGGAACATCTGCGGGTGGGTGGCAATGATCGCCGGACTGGCGGTGTTCTATCTGCTGCACTACGGGTTCAAGGAAATCGCCATCGTCACGACGGCCTCGTTGCCCGCCATTGCGATCACCGCGGTGACGTATCTGCTGCTGGTCGCCGTGAAGGGCGTTCCAGCACAGCCGCGGGTGCTGAAACGCGCCTGAGCGGCATTGATTGACCGATACGGCCCGACACCCGATTGCAGGAAAGGCAGGTGGTCGGGCCGGCACAAGGAGACGATTGCATGAAGAGTGTTCACATTTCCGAGCTCGCCTGGCCGGAATACGATGCCCGGGTCCGCGACGGCCGGACCGCGGTATTGATTCCCGTCGGCGCGCTCGAGCAGCACGGTCCCCACATGTCGATGAATCCGGACGTGCTGCTTCCCACCGCCATCTCGGAACGGGTCGCCGAGCGCATCGGCGCACTCGTCGCGCCCCCGATCGCATACGGCTACAAGTCGCAGCAGAAAAGCGGGGGCGGCAACCACATGCCGGGCACGACCAGCCTCGACGGCATGACGGTGACGTGCACGATCCGCGATGTGCTCAAGGAACTCGCGCGTCATGGCGTGCGCCGCACGGTGCTGGTCAATGGCCATTACGAGAATTCCGCCTTCATTGTGGAGGGCGTCGATCTCGCACAACGGGAGTTGCGCTGGGACGGAATCCGAGATTTTTCCACGGTGGTTTTGTCGTATTGGGATTTCGTCACGCAGGAGGCGATCGACGATATTTACCAGGGCGAATTCCCGGGTTGGGCCGTGGAGCATGGCGGGGTATTGGAAACCTCGCTGATGCTGCATCTGCATCCTCAGCTCGTGGATATGGAAAAGGTCTGCGACCATGCGCCGGCGCAATTCCCGCCCTATGACTTCTTCCCGATCAAGCCCGAGTGGACGCCGGATTCCGGTTGCCTGTCGTCCGCGAAGCGAGCGAGCGCACAACATGGCGAGACCTTGCTGAAGGTGTGCGTCGACGGCATCAGCAGGGAATTGATGTCCGCCTTCGAGTGATCCCGCCGCGGCGCGCCGCCCCGGCGTTGCCGCTGAATTGAAATCGGCCCTGTCTGCGTCGTGCGACGACGCAGACAGGGCCGATTGGCGTTTACGTCCGACGCAATGTCGCTCGTCTTCCGCTGATTCAACGATGGGTCGCTGAATCAGTCTGGTGTGCGCATTTTCGACAATTCGTCCGATGTCGTCAGCGCGACAAGGCTTGTCGATATCAGGAAATGCTGCGGGGCTGCGCATTTCCATACTTGCCTCCACCAGATCCCGAAAAGTACAGCAACAAGTAATTCGGATCGGGAAGGGTGCGCGCAGGCGCCGGGAGACTCTCGTTTGATGAGGAGGGATTTGCGCAGATCGATTCGCATGTCGAACAAGAAAATCCGGATGGCCATCGAGAATTGCATGAGCAGTCGCGCCACGGAAATCAAAACAATGAATTCACACCAAAGGAAAGCTAATGAAGAGCATTGGAAGGAAATCCGGCTCCGCCTTTATGGCGGGCTGCTGTGTTGCTCTGGGGATGGTCGCAGGGAAAAGTGCGTTCGCGACGGAAAGCTGGCAGAACACCAACCTTACCGTCGGATATACGACGGAATCGAAGTTCGACCCCGTGTTCGGCACCGGTACGGCCGACAAGAAATTGACCACCGTGCGCCTCGAGCATTTCGGCGTTCATGAATACGGCGACAATTATTTCTTCTACGATACCTATCACGGCAAGGAAGTCGGCAGCTTCTTCGGGTTCGGTGCGGGCTCCTTCGGCGAGCAGACCAAGGATCAGTACTTCGGGGTGTGGAATCCGCGCCTGAGTCTGTCGAAAATGACCGGCGCGAATCTCTCGTTCGGATTCATCCAGGACGTGAATCTCGCGATGCGCCTCGAACGGGGCTCCTATGCGAACTTCCGCGCGAACAATTTCGGCGTTGCGTTCGACCTGAAAGTGCCCGGTTTCAGCTTCTTCGAAACCGACCTTTACGCCCGCAGCGCAAGGTTTACCGGCGACGGCGGAAAGGACATCCACACCCTGTTCTGGCGCACCTTCGCCATGCTGCCGTTCGAGGTGGCCGGGCTCAAATTCACCTGGTCTCCGCTGCTACTGGTGAATTTCAACAACAAGGAGCGCGACAACACGGTCTTCGTCCAGCCCGACCTGTGGCTGAAACTCAACAAGCATTTCGACGTCGGCTACCGCCACGAATACGCGACTTACAGCAAGACGGCGGGCGAGGGCGGCGGCACGTACTCGCGCACGACGCCGACGCTGCTGGTGCGCTGGAACTTCTGATTTCCCTTCAGCCGTGATCGGCCTGCCGGGCTCCTGTCGGGGCCGGCGGCCGGTTGCGGGCGTGTTCGCGATGTTTCGTCGGCGAGGCAAGAAGTGGCCGAGCAGCCGCTGCCTGCCGATCCGTTCGTACCAAAGGAGATCGAAATGAAAGACGAAGACAAGACCCTGCAGTCGCCGTTCCGCCGCCGCTTTCTCCAGGGCAGCACTGCCCTGGCTGCGGGCAGTGCGCTGCCGTTTGCGCTGACGTCAGCAAACAGTTGGGCGCAGTCGTCGGGCGGTCAGCCGCGCACGCTGACGATGCTGGCGTGGTACGGCCATGCCGAGCCGGACATCGCTGCCGAGTTCGAGGCGAAGTACAACTGCAAGGTGAAGCCGAAGTACTACACGGGCGGCGACAACATGCTGGCGCTGATCTCGCAGTCGCCGGCCGGTACCTATGACCTGATCCTGTCCGATGCGGAGTACGTGCCGCAGCTGCGCAAGGCGGGTTACCTCGAACGCCTCGACGCGAAGGACTATGCGTTCGACGACTATTTCCCCGAGTTCCAGAAGTTCCCCGGGCACTGGGACGGCAACGACCTCTACGCGGTGATGGTGCGCTTCGGCTTCCTCGGCGTGGCGTACAACACGGAGGCGGTTCCGGAGAGCAAGGCGCGCTCGTTCAAGGTGTACTGGGATCCGGCCTACAAGGGCAAGGTCGGGCACTTCGACTGGTATCTGCCGAACATGGGCGAGATCAGTCTCTACGCCGGCCACAAGGCGCCCTACAAGCTGGAAAAGGAGCAGTTCGCCAAGCTGAAAGGCGTCATGAAGTCCCTGCGTCCCCAGGTTGCCGGCTTCTTCGACTACGGTGGCACCTTCAGCGGCCTCAAGAACGGGCAGCTGCAGTTGGTGTGCGGCATCGGCGACTGGATCACCGGCACGCTGGCGCGCTCCGGCGCCAAGGTGAGTTCGGTTGTTCCGGACGAGGGCGGTCTGCAATGGACCGAGTCGCTGTCGATCGGCAAGGGCACGCGCAACCCTGATCTCGCGAAGGCCTTCATCCAGTACATCTCCTCCGCACAGGGGCAGGTCAAGTCCGCGAAGATGGCGGCGTATCCGGCGCTGATTCCGAACCGCAAGGGCTGGGAGCTGCTGGGGCAGAGCGACCCGGCCGAGGCGCGCCGCCAGGGCATGGTGCTGCAAGGGCACAACGTCATGGATGACATCCGCTCCGGGAAGATCACTTTCCGCCAGCTGCCCGTGCAGCAGAGCATCGAGGACTGGAACGACTTCTGGTCCGAGTACAAGGAAAAGGCCTGAGCCTTCCCGCAACGCCGGGCGGGCCTGCGTCCGCCCGGCGACATTCCGGAGCCATCCCATGTCGAACACCAGCCGTCGGCGGTGGCCGCTGCTGCTGCCGCCCCTGCTGTGGCAGCTGACCTTCTTCCTGCTGCCGCTGCTTTTCCTTTTCGTCATCTCGTTCTGGAGCGTCGTCAATTTCCGGCTGGAGCCGGACATGACCCTGAAGAACTGGGACTTCATGCTGAGTCGCAGTTCCTTCTGGTCGGCCTATGGGCATACCTGGTCCCTGGCCTTGGGGGCGGCGGTTGTGACGACCTGCTGCTCGTTTCCGGCCGCCTGCAGCCTGGCGTTCACGGTGTCGGAGCGCACGCGCAAGCTCGCGCTGATGTTCCTGGTGGTGCCGTTCTTCACCAGCTATCTCGTGCGCGTGTATTCGTGGCAGGCCTTCCTGGCCGACAACGGTATCGTCAATGCCCTGCTTGCGGTTGTCGGCATCGACGGGCTGCCGATGCTGAACTCCGACTTCGGATCGCTCGTCGGTTACGTGACGCTGGCGCTGCCGCTGGTGACCCTGGTGCAGACGATGGGGCTGGCGCAGATCGACCGCAACCTGATCGAGGCGGCGCATAACCTGCGCGCCGGGCCGGTGCGCACGCTGTTCGAGGTGATCATCCCGCTCGCCAAGCCTTCGCTGGTCGTAGGCGCGCTCTTCGCGTTCATCCTCGCCTTCGGCGACTTCGTCGCGCCGACCTATCTCGGCGGCGGTGCGCCGCCAACGCTGAGCAACCTGATCATCGACACCACCAAGTCCGGCCAGCAGTGGCCGCGCGCGGCGGTGGTCGCGATCGTGATGATCCTGACCCTCGTCCTCACCTCCATCGCGGCGGTGCGGCTTGCCTACGGGAGGCGCAAATGATGCTCAAAATCGGACGTTGGTTCGGGTGGGCCTACACGGGCTACACCTTCCTCTTCATCCTGGCGCCGATCGCCGCCAGCCTGGTGTTCTCGTTCAACGCGGATCGCTTCCCGTCCCTGCCGCTGAAGGGATTCACGACGGACTGGTACGGCGGCACCTTCACCGATCCGCTGGTCATCGAGGCCTTCCAGCGCAGCGTGATGGTGTCGGTCCCGGTGGCGCTGCTGTCGACGATCCTCGGCTTCTGCGCCGCCTACTGCGACTTCCGCTTCGATTTCCGCGGCAAGTCGCTGTTCAGCCTGCTGATGCTGCTGCCGCCGACGATTCCCGCGGTGATCATGGGACTGGGGATGCTGTCCTATCTCTCACGCATCGGCCTCGCCGGCGAGGTGTGGGCGGTGCTGATCAGCCATGTCGTGATCGCGCTGCCGTTCGCGATGGCGATGATCCGGCTGCGTCTCGCGCAGATGGACAGCGCGCTGGAGGAGGCGTCGTGGAACCTGCGCGCTTCGCCGGCGCAGACCCTGTGGCACGTCGTCCTGCCTTTCTGCAAGCAGAGCCTGGTCGCGGCCTTCCTGATCACCGCCGCGGTGTCCTTCGATGAGTTCGCCGTCGCGTGGTTCGTGTCGGGCCTGAACGAAACCGTTCCGGTGCGCGTGCTGGTGTTCCTGCAAGGGCAGGTTAGTCCCGTGATCAATGCGATCGGCACAGCGGTATTCACCTCGTCGATTCTCCTCGTCGCGATCGGCATGGCGTTTTCCGGCATGGGCAAGGCGAAACGCGCCGCCGCCGACACCCCCGCGCAGCCTGTGGGCGGAGCGCTGGTAACCAACAACGGTTTGTCTTTGTGAGGGTGATCATGACTGAAGCACTGGTAGAGATCGATCGCGTATCGAAGAGATTCGGCGACTATACGGCGGTGACCGAAACCTCGTTCAGCATCGGGCAGGGTGAATTCGTCGCCATCATGGGGTCGAGCGGCTGCGGCAAGACGACCATGCTGCGCATGCTCGCGGGGCTGGAGGAACCGAGCGCCGGCGAGATCCGTCTTGAAGGGCGCTCGCAGAAGGGTCTGCCGGCATGGGGGCGGGACTTGCCGCTGGTGTGGCAGAGCCTCGCGCTCTTCCCCTTCTTGAGCGTGCTCGACAACGTCGGCTTCGGCCTGAAGATGCGCGGCGTGGCGAAGGCCGAGCGCGACCGGCGCTCGCTCGCCTGGCTGCACAAGCTCGAACTCGGCGAGTTCGCGAGCCGCAACGTGACGCAGCTCTCCGGGGGGCAGCGGCAGCGGGTCGCGCTGGCGCGTGCGCTCGTCACCGAGCCCAAGGTGCTGCTGCTCGACGAGCCGCTGAGCGCGCTCGACGCCCACCTCAGCGTGCGCATGCAGGCCTTGCTGCGCTCCTTGCAGCGCGAGCTGGGCATCACCTTCATCTATGTGACGCACAGCCAGACGGAAGCCTTCTCGATGGCCGACCGCGTCGTGATCATGAGCCGCGGCAAGGTGGAGCAGATCGGCTCGCCGCAGGCGATCTACCGCCATCCCGCGAATCGCTTCGTCGCCGAGTTCATCGGCAACGTGACGATCCTGCGCGGGACGGTTGCGGACGTCGGGGAGCAGGCGGTGCGGCTGGACACGGCCACCGGGGGAATGAGCGTGTCGCGCGGCAACTTCGCGGCATCGCATGGCGCGCAGGTGGATTTCTACGTCAATGCCGACCAGATCGCGATCGCCGACGAGCCCCGGCACGAGAACCACGTGCGCGCGCGTTTCCTGAGCCACAAGTTCATCGGCAACATGGTCACGCTGTTCCTAGAGGTGCCTGGAATTGACGACGACCTCAAGGTCATCCTGCCCGAAAGGACCTACGACTGCCTCGGCATGCAGCCCGGCGACTCGGTCGTGGCGTCCTGGCCGGCGGCTGCCGCGCACTTTTTCGGCGCCAACGCCTGACCCCGGCGGGCCGCGTTCCGTGCGTATTTTCGCCGTCGTCGTTTTCACGCAAACGCCCGTCGAAGTGCGGAAATTAGTGGCCCCGCCCCTTCTTTAGCATGGACTCACGTTGCCGATGCGCGAATTTCCAGGCGTCCGGCGATGGTTTCCCGAACACCCCACAATAAACAGGAGCGGATGGACATGACGAATCTGGTTACCGGCATTCAGTCGATCAAGGACATGAAGGACCTGCTGCGCATCGAGAACGGCGAGAAGGTGAAGCACACCTTCTCCGAGCAGGAATTCCACAACCGCCAGGCGAAGCTGCGCGCCTACATGGCGGCCAACGACATCGACGCGGTGCTGTTCACGTCGATGCACAACATCAACTACTACAGCGACTTCCTGTACTGCTCCTTCGGCCGCCCCTACGCCCTCGTCGTGACGCAGGAGAAGGTCGTGTCGATCAGCGCCAACATCGATGGCGGCCAGCCGTGGCGCCGCACCGTCGGCGACTACAACATCGTCTACACCGACTGGCGCCGCGACAACTACTTCCGCGCGATCCAGCAGGAGATCCCCAACAAGGGCCGCGTCGGCGTCGAGTACGACCACATCCCGTTCGAGCGTCTGGAGAAGCTGAAGGCGGCGTTGCCGGCGGTCGCGCTGACCGACATCGGCGCGCCGACCATGCGCATGCGCATGATCAAGTCGGACGAGGAGATCGCGCTGATCAAGCACGGCGCGCAGGTGTGCGACGTCGGCGGTGCGGCGCTCGCGGCGGCGGTGCATGAGGGCGTGCCCGAGCATGAGGTGGCGCTGGCTTCGACCCAGGCGATGATCCGCGAGATCGCCAAGCGCTTCCCCGATTCGGAGCTGATGGACACCTGGACCTGGTTCCAGTCGGGCATCAACACCGACGGTGCGCACAACCCCGTGACGACCCGCAAGGTGCAGAAGGGCGACATCCTGTCGCTGAACTGCTTCTCGATGATCTCGGGCTACTACACGGCGCTCGAGCGCACGATGTTCTACGATCATTGTGACGACGCCTCGCTCAAGCTGTGGGAAGTGAACGTGAAAGTGCACGAAGCCGGCCTCAAGCTGGTGAAGCCGGGCGTGCGCTGCTGCGACGTTGCCGCGCAGTTGAACGAGATCTTCGCCGAGCACGGCCTGCTGCAGTACCGCACCTTCGGCTACGGGCACTCCTTCGGCGTGCTCTCGCACTACTATGGGCGCGAGGCGGGCCTTGAATTCCGCGAGGACATCGAGACCGTGCTGGAGCCGAACATGGTGGTGTCGATCGAGCCGATGATCATGCTGCCCCAAGGCATGCCCGGCGCGGGCGGCTACCGCGAGCACGACATCCTCGTCGTGACCGAGAATGGCGCCGACAACATCACCGGCTTCAAGTACGGGCCGGAGCACAACATCATCCGCCGCTAAGCCGACGGAATCCGGCCTGCCGCGCCCGCGGCAGGCCGCCAAAACGATGACTGCCCCGGAAGAGGGCGGCGATTACACCGGAGACACGTTCATGAAAAAAAGCTGCAGGGTCTCGTCCTAGAGGCCCCTTCGCGTCGCTTCCCAAGAGGTCCCTGACGACCCGCCTTCCGTGCCGCACGACCGCGGCCGGACCGACGCTGCCTGCTCACCCGGATTTACCGTTCCGCGCGCCCGCACCTTTCGGGCCTGCCGTGGCTTGCCGTGCGCGTCGGACGCATTCACACCAGGTTTCGTGGAGACAACATGAATACACAACAAGCCGTATTGAGGAGCGAGTTCGCCGTGGATAGCGAAAAGCGTCTCGTGCGTCGCGCCGCTGCCGGAAGCTTCATCGGCAACTTCGTCGAATGGTTCGACTACGCGGCCTATGGCTATCTCGCCACCATCATCGCGGCGGTGTTCTTTCCGAGCGAGGACCGCGCGACGGCACTGATGTCGACCTTCGCCGTGTTCGCGATCTCGTTCTTCATCCGCCCCGTCGGTGGCGTGATCTGGGGGCACATCGGGGACCGCATCGGCCGTCGCGATGCGCTGTCGCTGTCCATCCTGATCATGTCGGGTTCGACCTTCCTGATCGCCTTCCTGCCGAGTTACGAGATGGTCGGTATCTGGGCGCCGGTGCTCCTGCTGCTCGTCCGCCTGGTGCAGGGGTTTTCGGCTTCGGGTGAATATGCCGGCGCTTCGGCCTTCATCGCCGAGTACGCACCGCCGAAGAGCCGTGGTTTGTACACCAGCCTGGTCCCCGCCAGCACGGCGGTCGGGCTGCTCTTCGGCTCGCTGCTCGTTGCGTGGATGTATACGGTGCTGACGACCGAGGAAATGCACTCGTGGGGCTGGCGCCTGCCCTTCCTGCTCGCAGCGCCCTTCGGCCTGATCGGTCGCTGGATCCGCACGAACCTTGAAGACACGCCGGCATTCCGCGCGATGGAGTCGAAACACGCCCACAAGGAGGCTGCGCCGATCCGGCTACTGCTCACCCGCTACCGCAGGACGGTGATCGTCGCGCTCGGCGTCTCAAGCCTCAACGCGGTCGGTTTCTACGTGCTGCTGTCCTATATGCCGACCTACCTCAGTACCGAACAGGGCCTCAGCGAAGCGGCGTCGTTCAGGGCCGCGACGATCGCCCTGGTCGCCTACATCGGCTTCATCTTCCTGATGGGCAAGCTCTCCGACATCTTCGGGCGCAAGACCATGCTGGTCGTCGCTGCGATGAGTTTCATGGCGATGAGCGTCACCTTGTTCCAGGCTTTGCCGGGCGCCAGTTTCGAGACGATGTTGATGATCCAGATCATGTTCGGACTGCTGCTCGCGATGAACGACGGGACGCTCGCGTGCTTCCTCGCCGAGACCTTCCCGACCTCGGTGCGCTACAGCGGCTTCGCGTTGAGCTTCAACCTCGCGAACACGCTCTTCGGCGGCACGGCCCCGTTCATCTGCACGTGGCTGATCAAGAACACCGGCAATCCCTTCGCGCCGGCCTGGTACCTGGTCGTCGCCGCGGCGGTTTCGCTGGTCGCGATCCTCGCCACCCGCGCGCACTCGGGCGACGACTTCATCGAAGCGAGAACCTGAGCGGGAATCGCGTTGCTGGCGGACAAGCGCTTGTCGCAGTCCGGCGGCAACGCGCCGGTCGGGTCACGAGGACATTCGCGCCCGACGGCGCGAAATTGTCGCCCGCGCTGTCTAATATCAGGAGAACAGCGCGCTGCGCAGCAGACGCGCGGCCTGGCGGAGGCGACCTCGATGACAGCGACTGCTGGAGTGGCTGCGTGCGACGCGAGCGAACTGCAGCGCGTGCACCGCGCGCTGCGAACGCTCAGCGCGAGCAATCGCGCGCTGCTGCGCGCCGAGGACGAGGATGCGCTGTTCCACGAGTTCTGCCGCATCGCGGTGGAAGAGGGTGGGTATCGGCTCGCATGGGTGACGCGTGCCGAGCATGACGAGGCGAAGACGGTACGGCCGATCGCCTGCGCCGGCGTGAATGAGGGCTACCTGGAGTCGATCCAGGTCACGTGGGCCGATACGCTGTTGGGCCAGGGGCCGACGGGCACCGCGATCCGCACCGGCAAGCCCTCAGTGATCCAGAACATCCAGACCGATCCGCGCGAGGCGCCGTGGCGCGCGGCGAGCGTTGCGCGCGGCTACGGCTCGCTGCTGTCGATGCCGCTGCGCGTCGAGGGCGTGGTCATCGGCGCGATCAGCATCGCCGCGCCCGAGCCGGATGCCTTCGGCGCGGACGAGTTCGCGCTGCTCGGCGAGACGGCCGAGGACCTCGCGTTCGGCATCGAGACGCTGCGCATGCGCGCGCGTCACCGCGCTGCCGAGGAAACGATACACCGCATGGCCTGGTTCGACTCCCTCACGGGCCTGCCCAACCGCGTGCAGCTGGACGAACGCCTGCACGCTGCGCTTGACGAGGCCAAGGGTGCGAACCGGCCGCTCGCGGTGCTCTACCTGCAGATCGGCAGCTTTCGCGAGATCACCGAGGCGCTCGGCTACCGCGAGAGCGACCTGCTGTTGCAGGAAATCGCACGGCGGCTCGGCAGTTTCGATGCCGGCGGCACCCTCGCGCGCGTCGGCGACGATGCCTTCGTGATTGTGCTCGCGCGCGGCGATTCGGAGGCCGCGCGCGGGCTCGCACAACGCATCCTTGCGAGCCTCGCGGTGCCGGTCGAGCTCTCGGGCCTGCTGCTCGATGCGCGCGCCAGCATCGGCATCACGCTCTACCCTGGCCACGGCGACGACCCCGAGGCGCTGCTGCGCCGCGCCGCCGTCGCGAACTTCCAGGCACGCCAGACCGGGCAGCGCCACGCCTTCTACGCTGGCGGGCTGGACAGCGAGTGCACGCGCCGGCTTGCGCTGATGGGCGAGCTGCGCCGCGCGATCGAGGGCGAGGAGCTGCGCCTCTTCTGCCAGCCCAAGGTGGAGATCAGCTCCGGACTGGTGTCCGGCGTCGAGGCCTTGGTGCGCTGGGAACATCCGCGCCTGGGCATGATCGACCCCGGCGGCTTCATCGCGCTGGCCGAAAGCGCCGGCCTCATCACGCCGCTCACCTACTGGGTGCTCGGCGCCGCGCTGCGCCAGAGTTACGCGTGGCATTCGGCGGGACTCGCGGTGCCGCTGGCGGTGAACCTGTCGCCGCACGACCTGCGCGATCCGCAACTCCTCGACCGCGTCCGCGGCGCGCTCGCAACGTGGGGCGCCCAGCCCGACTGGATCGCCTTCGAGATCACGGAGGGCGCGCTGATGGACGACCCCGGCGGCGCACGCAGCCGACTTGCGCAGCTGAAGGACCTCGGGGTCGAGCTCTTCATCGACGATTTCGGCACCGGCTACTCTTCGCTCGCCTACCTGCAGAAGCTCCCGATCGACTCGATCAAGATCGACCAGTCCTTCGTCGGCAGCATGGCCAGCGACGAGGACTCCGCCGTGATCGTGCGCTCGACGATCGAGATGGCGCACAACCTCGGCCTGCGTGTCGTGGCCGAGGGGGTCGAAACCCACGCGATCGCCGACCAGCTCGCCCGGCTCGGCTGCGAGGCAGCGCAGGGCTACTGCATCAGTCGGCCGATGCCGGTGGCGCAGTATGCGGAGTGGACGGCCGGGTTTTCGTGGGCGCATTGAGGAGCATGGCCCGCCTCGCGTTCCCGGTCGCGGACTGACGGGCCGGCCGCCGGTGCGTTCACCGCGCCGGAGTGGGCGCCGGCGATGATGCGCTGCGAGTCCCTGTAGCCGGACTTGTCCTTCGTGACCGCGCCGTAATTGAGATAAGGCGTGATGCCGCTGACCGGGCCGTAGGTGCCGGGCAGGGCGTGGGCGGTGAAGTCTGAGGGTTGCGCACCAACCCGAGTTGGATCCGGACGCGACGAACGAGTGCCCGGCGTATCGGACAGTACACAGCCAGACGCGTCGCAGGTGGATAAGCGCATGGCGCGAGGCGACAAGTAACAGGCGGAGGGTCTGACTAAGATCGGGCGTAGGCAAGGCGCAGACGCTCGCCGACTCGGTGCGGCGCGCGTCGCAGCGGGCCGCGCTCGGCGCCGCTTCCATTTCCGTCGCACGTGGCGCAACACGCGAGAACGTTCTCGCACGCGCCCGTGCACAAGGAAAACGGTGCGATCACGGACGTTGCAGGAGCGTGGCGGCATGGCCGATGAAGCAAGGGTGTTGGTCGTCGATGACGACCCGGTGACGAGAAACCTGCTCGCGGAATACTTCGCGGCCGAGGACTATCGCGTCTTCTGCGCGGAGACGGCGGAGATGGCCGGGGATATCGTCGCAGCCGAGAAGATGGACCTCGTGTTGCTCGACATCCGGCTCCCGGGCAAGGACGGGCTGACCCTGACGCGCGAGCTCCGCGTGAATAGCGAAGTCGGCATCATCCTCGTGTCGGGCAAGCAGGACGAGATCGAACGCATCGTCGGCCTCGAGTGCGGGGCGGACGAGTACGTGACCAAGCCGTTCAACCCGCGGGAGATCCTTGCGCGGGCGAAGAACCTCATCCGGCGCGTGAAACGCTCCGGGTCGATGACCGCCGGCTCCGCACGCGGGAAGGAGGTGGCGTTCGGCGACTGGACGCTGCACCCGGACCGCCGCCAGCTAGTCGATGCGTCAGGCGTCGAGGCCGAGCTCACCGAAGGCGAGTTCCAGCTTCTGAAGGCGTTTCTCCGTCATCCCGGTCAGACGATGAGCCGCGACCAGCTGCTCGACCAGATCCGCAACCGCGAATGGGTGCCGAGCGACCGTACCGTGGACGTGCTGGTCGGCCGCCTGCGCCGCAAGCTGAAGGACGACCCGGCGAGCCCGAAAGTCATCCTGACCGTGCACGGGGCCGGATACCGCTTCACTCCGGTTCCACGCGAACGCCCATGAGGTGCGCGAGCGTGGCGCTGGCCCTGTGCGGGCTCGCCGCCGGTGCGCAGGGGGCAACGTTCAGCGCCTGCGGTCATCCCGCCTATCCGCCGGTGTCGTGGGTCACGCAGGGCCAGTTGCGCGGACTCGCGCCCGAGGTCGTAAGCGAGATCTTCCGCGAGATGGGGCACGAGCTGCGCACCGAGCCGCTGGGCAACTGGAAGCGCTGCCTGCTGGAAGCGCAGGAGGGGCGCATCGACGTCGTCGTCGCGGCCTACCGCACATCGGAGCGGGAGCGGCGGCTCGCGTTCTCGACGCAATACCTCGTCGCCGACCCGATCGTCCTCTTCGTCCGGCGCGACCGGCAATTCGCGTTCTCGCGCTGGAGCGACCTGGAGGGCAGGACCGTCGGTTTGCTGCTGGGCGACAGCTTCGGCGAGCGCTTCGACCGTTTCGCCGAGGCCCGCCTGAAGGTCGAGCGGGTGTCGCGCAGTGAGCAGAACGTGCGCAAGCTCGCGCTCGGGCGCATCGACTTCATGCCCGTCGGGCTCCGCACGTGGCGTCTGCAGGGGCAGCGGCTGGGGTACGCCGACGAGATCATGCGCCTGCCCGCGCCGCTGGTCACCGAGCACTACTACGTCGCCGTGCGCCGGGGCTCGCCGCTCGAACCGCTGCTTCCGCACATCGACCGGCGGCTCGCTGAAATGCATGCGGACGGCAGCCTGCAGCGACTGGAGCGCGCGCACGCCGACGCCTACCTGGCGGAACTCGAAGGAACGGAGCCGCATGCTGCGCGCCGCTGAACGCTGGCTGCGGCACCTTCCCGGCTACCGCCGTGAGCATCCGCTCGCGCATCGCGTGACGATCTATGTGCTGGCCTGCAGCCTGGGCTTCGCGCTGCTGTCGACCGCCCTGCAGGTCGCGATCGAGTACCGGCGCGAGATGCGTTCGATCGAGGAACGGATCGAGCTGATCCGCAGCAGCTATCTCGCGAGCCTCGCACGCAGCGTGTGGGATCTCGACGAGGAGCAGTTGCGCCTGCAGTTGCAGGGGATCTCCGATTTTCCCGACATCGGCGGCCTGCGGCTGGATGGTGCCGGCTTCCTGACACCGTTCCAGATCCCCGCCCGCCGACAGGTCATCGTGCCGATCGAGCACGGCTTCGAGCTCGTCTATCCCGCGCCGGAAGGCGACCGGAGCCTGGGGCGGCTGGTCGTGCAGACCGACCGCGGGGCGGTGTTCGCGCGGCTCGGCTGGAGCGGGCTCATCATCCTGTTGAGCCAGACGCTCACCGTCCTGCTGATCGCGGCGGCGCTGGTCGTGGTGTTCCAGTGGTTCGTCACGCGCCACCTCGAGGGCATGGCGCGCTTCGCCCGGCTGCTCGGCGAAGGACGCCTGGATGCGCCGCTGAAGCTGGCGCGTCCGCCTGCGGCCGTGCCCGACGAGCTCGACGCCGTGGTCGCGGCCCTCAACGACATGCAGCTGGCGATCCGCCAGGACATCAGCCGGCGCCAGCTTGCTCACGAACGGCTGCTGTACAGCCGCGACCAGTTCAAGGAAATGGTCGAGAAGCGCACACGCAGCCTGCAGGCGGCCAAGGATGCGGCCGAGGCGGCGAACCGCGCGAAATCGGCCTTCCTCGCCACGATGAGCCACGAGATCCGCACGCCGATGAACGGCATGCTCGGAATGCTGCAGCTCCTGCGTCACAGCGAGATGCCGGAAAAGTCCCGAACCCAGCTCGATATCCTGCAGCGGTCGGGGGAATTGCTGCTCGCGACGCTCAATCACGTCCTTGACTACGCCCGCATCGAGGAAGGGGCGGAGATACCGCAGGAGGAGGCCTTCGACCTTCAGGAGCTGGTCGACAACCAGCTCCTGCTCGTGGCCGCCGCGGCCGGTGCAAAGGGACTGACGCTGGCGGCCGAGATCGCGCCGGGGCTGGCGGGGCGGTATATCGGCGGCGCGGGGAGCCTGCGGCAGATCCTCGGCAACCTGCTGTCGAATGCGATCAAATTTACCCTCGAGGGCGAGGTCAGGCTGCGTGTCGACGCCGATGACAAGGCGGGAGCCGCGAGCCGCCTACGCTTCGAGGTTTCCGACACCGGCATCGGCATCGACGAAACACAGCAGGCGCGCATCTTCGAGCGCTTCACCCAGGCCGACGACACGATCACGCGGCGTTTCGGCGGATCCGGCCTCGGATTGGCGATATGCAGGAAGCTGGTCGAAGGCCTGGGCGGAACGATCGGCGTGACGAGCGTGCCGGGAGAGGGGAGTCGCTTCCGGCTCGAGGTGCCGGTACGGGCCTTGCCGCCGGAGGCATCCGTGACGCGGTCGGTGGCCGCGGCAGACCTGCCGAGCCTGAGCCTGCTCCTCGTCGAGGATGTCGAGGTGAATCGTCTGGTCCTGTGCGGCCTGCTCGAACATGCCGGGCATCTGGTGTGCACGGCCGTGGACGGCCGGCAGGCGCTCGATATCTGCAGGCAGCAGGGGTTCGACGCGATCCTCATGGACATGCACCTGCCGATCATGAGCGGAAGCGAAGTGAGCCGGGAGATCCGAAGCGACCCCGGCAACCTGAACGGGGCCACGCCGATCATTGCGCTGACCGCCAGCGTGAGCCCCGAAGACATCCGGCACTGCCTCGGTCACGGCATGGACGCCGTCGTGGCCAAGCCCGTCCGGATCGAACATCTGCTGCAGACCCTCGCCGAAGTGCTCGGGCTAAAGGAGCCATTCATCCCGGCCCCGATGCGCGAGAACGAGGCTGAGCGCTCTGTGACGGTGGACAGGCGCTTGCTGGTGGCCCATGCGCGGGTGTTCGGCTGCGCCCGTGTCCGGAGCCTGGTGGCGCTGCTGCGCGAGCAGGCTAACGCCACCCTGCCGCAATTCACCGAGGCGCTCGAGCAGGGGGATCTGTTCGAAGTGCAGGAACTGGCGCACAAACTCGCCGGCGCATGCGAAATGCTGGGCCTGCGGGACAGCAGCGAGCGCTTGCGCGCGTTGGAGGGGAAGGCCGGCGCAGATGACGTCGCCGGTTGCCGCAGCACGCACGACGGGCTCGGAATCATTCTGGCGCGTGAGCTTGATGAGGCCGGGGATTGCCTGCAACCCGACGAGCCCGCCCCTGCTGCGTCCGGCCGGGACGAGATGCAGGGCCGGGCAGCATAGATCCCGTCAGGGGCGACGCCGCCGCGCGCCGACCTGCGACGGGGAGACGCCGAAAAATTCCCGGTAGCAACGGCTGAAGTGCGGCGCGCCGCTGAAGCCGCAGGCGATCGCGATGCTGGTGATCGGCTCGTTCGTCTGCTGCAGGAGGCGCCGGGCGCGCGTGATGCGGGTCTCGAGGTAATAGCGCGCCGGCGTGGCATTCATGTAGTGCTGGAACATCCTGTCGATCTGGCGGCGCGACACCTGGGCGTGCTGCGCCAGGTCGTCGATGCTGAGGGGTTCCTCGATGTTGTTCTTCATCAGCTGCAGGACCGTGCGGAGCGCCGCGGGCAGCGTGGGATCGTCCGCCAGCGCCGTCATCGGAAGGTCGGGCAGGTCATCGAGGGTGCGGTCGCAGGAGAGGATCTCCTCCACGCCGCGCACCACCTCCTCGCCGTGATGGTTGCGGATCACGGCCAGCATCATGCTCAGGGCGCTGTTGGCGCCGGCAGATGAAATGCGGTCGCGATCGATGACAAAAGGATGCGCAAGGAGCTTGACCTGCGGACACACTTCCTCCAGCCCGGCGCGACTGTCGGGGTGCACCGTGCAGGCGTAGCCGTCGAGGAGCCCCGCGTGCGCGAGCAGGTAGCTGCCGTTCCACAGGCCGCCCAGCATGATGCGATGCCGTGCAGCCTCGCGGAGTTTTTCGACGGTCGGACGCGCGGGCTCGAGCTTCGAGCGGTAACCGCCGCACACGATCAGGACGTCGAGTGTCTTCACGGGGATGGATGGCAAGTCGCCATCGACCGAGATATTGATCGCGAGGTCGCTGCGAACCGTCGATCCTTCGAGGCTGTACGTCTCGAAGCTGTATAGCGGCTTGCCGCTGACGAGGTTGGCGGTGACGATGGCGTCGACGGCGCCGGTAAACGCCATCATCGAGAAATGTTCGAGCAACAGGAAACCGATGCGCCTGCAGATCGTCGTGGGGACGCCTTCGGCGTGTTGTCCGGGCAGGTGGGCCTGATTGCTGTGACGCAGGCGACTGTCGAACTTGCGCTGGTGCTGGAGCGGTTTGTCAGCCATGCCGGTCCCGTCGTGTCGACGCTCGTGTCTGCAGGAAAGATCAAATTATAAAGGCACGACCCCCTCGAAGAGGGGCCGTGCCCGGGGCTTGCGGCGCACCGGGGCGCCGCCTTGCCGGATTGCCGTCAGGCCGCCGCCGGACTCGGCTTCAGGCCGCCCAGCGGTTCATCGTGGTCGAAGGTCTGGATCGCTTCGCCGTTAGCATGCCACCGCGCTTTTTCCGCCGCGCTGGCGCGTGGCGAGAACCAGCCCATGTAGGCGTAGAAGATGCCGATCACCGGCGACATCCAGCATGCGAACGACAGAGGAATATACAGCAGGTTCTGGAAATTGCCTTCGGCCACGCCCAGTCCGAGCGCGGTGATGACGATGGCGCCGCCGGCGTTCCAGGGCACCAGCGGGGACACGAGGGTGCCACCCTCTTCAAGCGCGCGTGACAGGTTCAGCGTCGAATAACCCTTGCCGCGATACGCAGGGGCGTACATGCGGCCGGGCAGGGCGATCGAGAGGTAGGGGTCGCCCGCAACCAGGTTCGTCGCGATCGCGGTGCCCGTAGCCGCAGCGTGCATCGAGCCGAAGCGGCGCGTACGCTTGAGCATCGCGTCGACGATCACTTCGAGGCAGCGCGTGTGTTCGAGCGCGCCGCCGAAACCCAGCGCGATCATGACCAGCGTGATGACCCAGGTCATCGACTGGATGCCGCCGCGGTTGAGCAGGCTGTCGATGTCCTTCACCCCGGACTCGAGCTTGTAGCCGTTTTGCATGTAGGCGAACACGTCGTGCAGGCTGGCACCCTGTACCACCATGGCGACCAGCGCTCCGGCGATGGCGCCGGCGAACAAGGACGGGATCGCGGGCATCTTGCGAAGCGCGAGGAACAGCACGAGGGCGGCAGGCAGCAGGACCGTCCACGACAGCGTGAAGTGCTTCTCGATGCCGGTCGTGATCATCTCGACCTTGCTAAAGTCGACTGCCTGGCCGCCGATCAGGCTGAAGCCCGCAACGAGGTAGATTGCGAACGCGATCAGCATCGACGGGATCGTCGTGGGCATCATGTTGCGGATGTGATCGAACAGGCCCACGCCGGCTACCGCGGGAGCGAGGTTCGTCGTGTCCGATAGCGGCGATACCTTGTCGCCGAAGAACGCGCCCGATACCACGGCGCCGGCAGTCCAGTACGGCGGGATGTCGAAACCCGCGCCAATGCCCATCAGCGCGAGGCCCACCGTGCCGGTCGTGCCCCAGGACGTCCCCAGGGACACCGACACCAGGGAACACAGCAGCATCCCCGCGGCAAGGAACCACTGCGGGGTCAGGAGGTTGAGTCCCGCGTGGATGATATAGGGCACCGTGCCGCTCGCGATCCACGTACCGATGATCATGCCGACGACGATCAGGATCGCAATCGACTGCAGCCCGATGCTGACGATGCGCAGCACCCCCTGTTCCATCTGCTGCCAGCGATGGCCCTGCAGCCAGCCAATCGCCGTGGTGATCGCAAGACCGATCGCCAGCGGTACGTGGGGGGTGAAGTCCTTGTAGTAGAAGAGTTGCACGCCCAGCACGCCGAGCGTGAGGACGATGGGCAGCAGGGCGAGGCCGAGCGAGGGCCTCTCGGTGCGCAGATCACTCATTGTTTTGTCTCCGAATATATGACCCGACGATCGTCCGGGACCGTCGAGGACAGCAGGATTTCTTCGCTGCCGATTCGGAGGCTAGCAAGCAGTTGTAAACGGGGTTTCGAGCGTTTGTGCAGATTTGTGATGGCTTGTCATGTGCGCCTTTACATTCCGCGCCATTGCGCCCTGCAATCCGGTCGGTGCTGCGCCGCGCTGACTCGCCGCGACGCCCGATGCTCGTCCCGTGCCGGGTAGGGGCATACGAAGCCGCGTCTATCGCTTTATGTGCACAAACGGCAATAATCGAATGATAATTGTAAATATTCAGATCAATAGTATTGGCTAGTATTCCTCCAGACAAAGACGCCTTTGTCGCAACCCCGAAACCCACACTGTCTGGAGACGACACATGGAAAGCCAACTCAACGACATGCTCAAGCAAGCCTTCGCCGAAGCCACCAAGCTGTACCAGGACCGCGGCTTCCAGCGCCGCGTGGGCTTCGGCAAGAGGCCGGCGCTGATCAACGTCGACCTCGCCAACGCCTGGACCCGTCCCGGCAACCCCTTCACCTGCGAGAAGATCGACGACGAGATCATCCCCGGCGTGCAGCGCCTGCTGAAAGCCTGCCGCGAGAACAACCATCCGGTGATCCACGTGACGACCTGCTACCAGGTCACGGACCGCAAGAATCCGCACACCGACATGGGTCTGTGGCACAACAAGATCCCGGTCGATGTCGTCAATCAGGAAGACGAGAACATCTGGGCAATCGACTCGCGCATCGCGCCGATCGCCGGTGAGCAGGTGCTGATCAAGAAGCGCGCGAGCTCCTTCCATGGCACCTACCTCGCGGGCTTCCTGCGCGCGGCGGGTGTCGACACCATCCTCGTGACCGGCGTGACCGCGTCGGCCTGCGTGCGCACGACGCTGTGCGACGGCCTGGCCGAAGGCTTCCGCACCATCGCCGTGCGCGAGTGCATCGGCGACCGCGTACCCGGCGCGGTCGAGTGGAACCTGTTCGACATCGATGCCAAGTTCGCCGACGTCGAGTCGGTCGATCGCTGCGTCGATTACCTGTACTCGATGAAGGGCTGATCGGGCACGCGGCGGGGGGGTGGCCGTCCCCCCGTCGCCGGCCCGTGTGCCCCGAACTCGCCCGTGCGGCGTTCTCGTGGCCGTGCGCAGTGTTCTCCCTCCTTGTGACCTACCTCAGGTCGTGCATTTTTCCGGTGATGGACGGGCAGGACGGTGCTGCGTATGCAAATGTCCCAATGGTGTTCGGATAGTTCGCACGGATCGCAATAATCATGACCGAACTGTAAATAGATCCGGAAATGGCTTCGACTAGGATTCGGGTGAGAGGGAGCGTCGGACGGACGGTCTGCACAGACAATATCTCGCCCATGCTGGCAAGCAGCTCGGCTGCGATATCCCTTCAGCCTGAGCGTACAGGGTTCATTCACGCCGCCATCGCCGTCCTGAGGCGCGAGGGCACGAACGGGAGATCGGAAGCATGTCCGCGACGAACGGTTCCACCTCTTTCCTCGATTCCCTGTCTCCCGGCGAAGGCGGCCTGACCGGCCATCAGCCGCTTGCGGACCCGGGCGACGTGGCCGCGCAGCTGCACCGCGACGCCGTCGTGATTGACGGTCTGATTGTCGCGAAGTGGGATCGCGATCTCTTCGAGGACATGCGGCGAGGCGGCCTCTCTGCGGCAAACTGCACGGTGTCGATCTGGGAAGGGTTTGGTGACACCGTGGACCAGATCGCGCAGATGAACGCGCTGATCGAAGCGAACGCCGACTGCCTGCTGAAGGTGCGCACGACCGCGGATATCGAGCGGGCCAAGCGTGAAGGCCGGACGGGCGTCATCCTCGGGTTCCAGAACGCGACGGCCTTCGAGGACCGCCTGGGATACGTGCAGATATTCAAGGACCTCGGCGTCGGGGTCGTGCAGCTGTGCTACAACACGCAGAACCTCGTCGGGACCGGCTGCTACGAACGGGATGGCGGCTTGTCGGGATTCGGGCGCGAGATCCTCGTCGAAATGAACCGAGTGGGAATTCTTTGCGATCTGTCGCATGTCGGCCCGAATACCGCGCGCGAAGCAATAGCCGAATCGCGCAAGCCGGTTTGCTATTCGCATTGCCTGCCGAGCGGCCTCAAGGATCATCCGCGAAACAAATCGGACTCCGAATTGAAATTCATCGCGGACCATGGCGGCTTCGTCGGCGTGACGATGTTTACGCCATTCCTGAAAAACGGCGTGAACTCCACGGTCGATGACTATGTCGAAGCCATTCGCTACGTATTCGATCTCGTGGGCGAAGAGAATGTCGGCATCGGCACGGATTTCACGCAAGGCCACGACGCGGCGTTTTTTGCGCGCCTCGTTCATGACAAGGGCTATGCGCGCCGCCTGACCAATTTCGGCGAAATCGTCAATCCTCGCGGAATTCGTACCGTCGCCGAATATCCCAATCTGACCGCCGCTTTGCTGAAAGGCGGATTCACTCCGACGCAGACGCGGCGGATCATGGGCGAAAACTGGCTGCGCTTGCTGAAAGACGTGTGGGGCGAATAAGCACGCTCGCGGTGCGGTTTTCCAGTTTGGCATAACCCGGCGCGGCATCAGGTTGCCGCGAAATGCCACCATTTTTCAGCTACTCGCGGATTCAACAGACGTCGATCGTCCGTATCTCGCGATGCCACGCATTCCAGGATGTCCGCAGGGAGGAAACTCGGGGAAATTCAAAAGGTGCATTGCGCGGACAGAATGTGCGATCTGTCAATAACCCGGAATGGAGAAAATCAAATAAACGACTAATAAAGCAACGCCCCAAAAGGAATCACAATAACCATGATCTGCACTCGCCTGGTGCAGGAGACAAAGACGATGGCTACGAAACAATAATAAGAACCGAAAAAAGCTGCCGATTCAGTGGCAATGTGCCGGATATGGGTCATTTGCTTCTCGTTCTAATCTGGCATCGTAATTGCTAGAACCTGATTGCCAATTCATTTAATTCAATGATGGATCGTGCAAAGGATGTTGCGTGCGAATTGCCCGCATCAACGGTGACGAGGTCGGCCAGGGAGTCGTGCAATGAAACGCGGTCTGACGTTCGTGGCTATTCGAATACCAAAGGAGAAGTGCCCGTGAATATCTTGATGTTGAAAAGGATCGTTGCCGCAGCAATGCTGGCGGTCGCAGGTGTCGCAGCGGCGGCCGATACGATCGAATTGAAGATGCACAGCCAGATCGTCGAATCCCGCCCTGAGGCGAAATATCTGCAGCAGTTCGCCGACGACGTGGCGGCGCGCTCGAACGGTCGCCTGAAGATCAACGTGTTCCACGCAGGATCGCTGGGCCTGAAGGACACGGATCTGCTGCGCATCATGCAGGCCGGGGCGGTGGACATGGCGATGCTGTATGGAGAGTACTTCACGCGCGACGCCCCCGAGCTGGGCGTTGTGTATGTGCAGGGCGCCATCCGCACGCCCCAGCAGCATCTCCAGCTGCTGCCGACAATGCGCGCGATCTACGAGGAGGGCTACTCGAAGTGGCACATCCATACCGTTGGCGGTGTCGTGAGCCCGGTGTTCAACGTCGGCGTGCACTGCAAGGAGCCGATCAACAACCTGTCCCAGCTTAAAGGGAAGAAGCTGCGCGTGTGGGGCAGCCACCTGGTGAGCACTTTCCAGGGGCTGGACGTGGCGGCGCAGGTCATTCCGCAGAACAGCATGTACATGGCCCTGCAGACCGGCGTGGTCGACTGCGCCTACTACCTGTCGACGGTGGCCAAGACGGTATCGCTGCAGGAAGTCGCGAAGTACGAGGCTTACCTGCACCCGTGGGCCGCCGTGCCGTGGATGTTCGGCGTGAGCGACAAGGCGTGGTCGCGCCTGCCCAAGGATCTGCAGGCGGTGCTTGCCGAAGCGGGCGAGGCGATGTGGGCCAAGACGCGCGAGGCAGCCGTCAGTCCGCAGCGCGAGAGCGCCGCCATCGAGGAACGCAAGGCGCTCGGCATCACCATGCTGCAGCCCTTCCCCGAGGGTGACGTGAGTGCTTTCGCGGCCGCATCCGACAAGGCCTGGGCGGACATGGCGAAATCGGCGGGCCCCAAGGGCACCGAGTACTACCAGCGAATGAAGGAGGCGATTGCAAAGCTGACACCCTGAGCGGTGTCGCCTGGGCGGCCGGCCAAGCTTGCGGCAGCGGCCGCCCCGATCGTTTCCGTACCTCTCGCTGGAGTCCAAGATGCAAGTCCTGATCCGCTGCCTGGAATGGCTCGCGCTCGGCATGAACCGGCTCGCGGCCGTGGCCGCCGTGCTGATGAGCCTGTTCGTGTTCCTGGGCGTCGTGATGCGCTACTTCGTCGGCGCACCCTTCGCCTTTTCCGATGAATTCATCGGCCTGCTGTTCGCCACGATGGCCTTCCTCGCGATGCCGCTGGGCCTCGTGATGCGCCGTCACATCATCCTCGACATCGTCACGCGCGGCCTGCAGGGGCCGCTGCGCCACTTCGTCGACATAGGCGCCACCGTGATCCTCACTACCTTCTGTGCGTGGTTCCTCGCGCTCTCCTACGATTTCGCCGACTACTCGCGCCTGCTCGACGCGCGTTCGGACATCGGCTCGATGCTGCTGTGGCCGTGGATGGCGATGCTGCCGCTGTGCACCGTGGTGATGGTGCTCGTCAGCCTCGGCCAGCTCTTCGACAGCCTGCGCCAGCTCGCCGGCCGGCCGTCGCTGTTCTCCCTCGCGGGCGAGGAGGAAGTGCTATGACCTGGGGCATCCTTTCGACCAGCATGCTCGTGCTGATGGTCACCGGGGCGGTGCTGGGCGCCGCGCTCGGGCTCACCGGCCTGATCCTGCTGCAGTTCCAGGTGGGCGACGCGAGCTCGCTCGCGGTGCAGGCGGTGTGGAACACCTTCACCGACTTCACGCTGAGCGCCGTGCCGCTGTTCATCTTCCTCGGTGACATCCTGATGGCGAGCGGCATCTCCGGGCGCATCTACAACGGCCTCACGCCGCTGTTCCACCGCTGCTCGGGCAAGCTGCTGCACACCAACATCGCGGTATGCACGGTGTTCGGCGCGGTCAGCGGGTCGAGCTCGTCGACCGCAGCGGCGATCGGCTCGGTCGGTTATCCCGAGCTGGTCAAGCGCGGCTACGACCCGGCGACCGTCATCGCCTCGCTCGCGGCCGGCGGCACGCTGGGCCTGCTGATCCCGCCCAGTCTGTCGCTGCTGATCTACGGCGCGACGCAGGACGTGTCGATCGGCAAGCTATTCCTCGCCGGCATCGTGCCGGGCCTGCTCATCGCCGGCCTGTTCTCGGCTTACATCGCGGGCCTGTGCTACTTCCGCAAGGATCTGGTGCCGAAGGAAGACGAGCGGCCGAGCTGGGGCGAGATCTTCACCGGCCTGCGCGCTATCTGGCCGCTGCCCATCCTGATCTTCTTCGTGCTCGGCACGATCTACATGGGGCTCGCGACGACCACCGAGGCCGCCGCACTGGGCGTGGTCGCGGCGACGGTGCTGGGCTTCGTGTGGGGTGACCTGACGTTGCCGAAGCTGTGGCAGTCGTTCAAGACCTCGGTGCTGATGTTCGGCACGATCGCGATGGTTCTGCTCGGCACGCTGATCCTCGCGCAGGCGATCAGCGTCCTTGGCCTGCCCAAGGAGCTCGTCGACTGGGTCGCGAAGATGGGTCTGAGCCGCTACGAGGTGCTGTTCGCGATCGTGCTCGTGTATCTGGTGCTGGGCTGCTTCTTCGACGGCATCTCGCTACTGCTGATGACGCTGCCGATCGCCTTCCCGCTGATGATGTCGATGCAGTTCGATCCGGTCTGGTTCGGCATCATCGTCACGATCCTGATGGAGGTCGGCATGATCACGCCGCCGGTGGGGCTCAACCTCTTCGTGCTCGTGACGATCTCCAGGCGCAAGGTGAGCCTCGGCGAGGCGTCGTGGGCCACCGTGCCGTACTGGCTGATCATGCTCAGCGTGATCGCGCTGTTCACGGCCTTCCCGCAAATCGTGACCTTCGTGCCCGAGCACTTCTTCTGACCGGCGCATCGTTCTCTGCTTGCAACCCGCTGCCCCCCCCGGGCGGCGGGGCGCCTTTATTGCCGCATGATGAATGAGACTGTTGCGAACAAGGGCAACAATGGCGTCGCAAACTGCAATAGTGAGGTCCGCGCCCCCCGCTATCCTCATGCCTCCTGCGCGATGCCGAATTCGTCCGCGTTGTCGTGCAGGAACTCGGCGAAGCGCTCGACGGTGGGGGTTGGAATGTCCTTGCGCCAGCACACCATGGTTTCCAGGGGCTTCTGCCGACCCGCGAGCGGGCGGATCACGAGGCCCTTGCGCTGGATGTTCTCCGCGCAGCGCGCGTACAGTGCCACGCCGATGTTCGCGGCGACCAGTCCGAAGATGCCGTCGCTCGTGGATGCCTCTTGCGCGACGAGGGGGGAAAAGTTGGCCGCGTGGCACAGCGCGAAGAAATGGGTCCGGAACGCTTCCCACGAGTCCTTGGAACCGAGGATGAATTTCTCGTTGGCGAGGTCGCGGATGGAGATCGAAGGCTTGGCCGCGAGCGGATGGGCGGCCGGCAACAGCACCACGAGGTCCTCGCGCTCGATCATGAACTGGCGCACCGACGGGGATTCGAAGGGGCCGATCAGGAAGCCGACATCGATCCGAGATTCGAGCAGGGCCTCCTTCTGCTTGGAGCTCGGAAAGTGGAAGAGCTCGACCTTGATGCCGGGATGGGTCTGCAGGAACCGCTCGATGATCATGGGCAGCTTGCCGTTTATCGCGAAGTCCATGTACGCGATGCGCAGGTAGCCGACCTTGCCGTCGGCGGCGGCCTGCGCGAGGAGCGAGGCCTTTTCGATGTGCCCGAGCGCGAGACGGCACTCGTACAGGAAGGTGCGGCCGGCGTCGGTGAGATGCACCACGCGCGTCGTGCGTGACAGCAACTCCGCCCCGACGGCTTCCTCCAGATGCTGGATGGTGCGCGTGAGCGCCGACTGCGTCATGTGAAGCCGCTCGGCGGCCGGGCGGAACTGCAGTTCTTCTGCGACGGCAATGAAGGCGCGCATGTGGCGGATTTCGAAACGCATGGATGCCTCACGATGGTTGAACGGGATAATAATCATTTTCAGCAATAATTAAACTAGAACTGTAAATAATCTTCGCAATAGTGTCGACTAGGATTCACGCTGGACTCACTGTCGGGCTATTGGCCGCGACGAAGACGAAAAGGGGACGAGATGGCGGGACAGAGAGCAGGACGGAACGGTCTGCGGCGCGTAGTGGTGACTGGCTGGGGGCTGGCGACGCCGCTCGGCGTCGGCGTCGAGCACACGTGGGGTCGGCTCCTTGCTGGCGAATCGGGCATTCGCGCTATCGATCGCTTCGAGGTTGCCGACCTGCCGTCGCGCATCGCAGGCCTGCTGCCGGCGGGATCCCGGGCCGAGGGCGGTTTCGACGCGGGCGAATGGGTGCCGGCGAAGGACCAGCGCAAAATGGACCGCTTCGCGATGTATGCGCTGTGTGCCGCCGAACAGGCGTTGCAGGACGCCGGCTGGCATCCCGCGACGCGTGAATCGCGTGAGCGGACCGGCGTGCTGATCGGCTCGGGCATAGGCGGCTTGCCTGCCCTGGCCGAGGGTGCGGTGACGCTCGAACGGCAGGGCGCACGGCGCATCTCGCCTTTCTTCATCCCCTCCGCACTCGTGAATCTGGCGGCCGGTCAGGTTGCGATCCGCCACGGCCTTCAGGGGCCCACGCACGGTGTCGCGACCGCCTGCGCGAGCGGCGCCCATGCGATAGGCGACGCGGCGCGCATGGTGATGCTGGGCGACGCCGACGTGATGGTCGCCGGCGGCACCGAGGGGGCGGTGTCACGCCTGGGCATTGCGGGCTTCGCCGCGGCACGCGCGCTGTCGACCGGCTTCAATGATGATCCCAAGGCTGCTTCGCGTCCCTGGGATGCCGGGCGCGACGGTTTCGTGATCGGCGAGGGTGCCGGTATCGTCGTCCTCGAAGACTACGAGCACGCCCGTGCGCGCGGCGCGCACATCCATGCCGAGGTGTTGGGCTACGGGCTGTCGGGTGACGGTTACCACGTCGCCGCGCCGCCCGAGGACGGCGGTGGCGCCGTGCGGGCGATGCGTGCAGCGTTGGCATGGGCGGGGGTCGCCCCGGAGGAGGTCGACTACGTGAATGCGCACGCGACCTCCACTCCGCTTGGGGACCTCGTCGAGCTGCGTGCCCTGCGTGAAGTCTTCGGGGCGCACGCGGAGCGTGCGGGCGAAGGCGGGCTGTCGGTGTCGTCCACCAAGTCGGCGATGGGACACCTGCTCGGCGCCGCCGGCGCGGTCGAGGCGATCCTGTGCATGCTCGCCTTGCGGGACCAGGTGGTTCCTCCGACGCTCAACCTCGGTGCGCCGCCGGAAGGCTTCGAGCGCTTCGATCTCGTGCCCGGTTCGGCCCGGAAGCGCTCCGTGCGTGTCGCACTGTCGAATTCCTTCGGCTTCGGTGGCACCAACGCCGCGCTGGTCGTCGGTGCCGTCACGAACTGAGCGCTTGTGAGCGAAGGGCCGGGGCGCGAGCGCACCGGCCCGACCGCAGATCCTGCACCGGAGGGCGTGCCGGCCCACACGCCCACAACGATTCGAAAACATATTCGAACGAGGAGACAGCAATGACCGGAACAGCAGCCGCAGTACTCATCAGCCCCTCACCCGGCGCGACCTGAGCGGCCTGCCGCCGGACGCAGGTCTGTGCAGGACCGTTCGCTGGGCGAGAGCGATACGTTCATCGGCCGGTGCGTTGCCCGCCCGAACGGCTTCCGCCCGGGGCGCTGCGCGTCCCGCGTCGCCTCCGCACGCCCGTTCCTGCCCCCAGCATGAGTTCAACCGCGTTCCCGGCCGCCCGGTGCTGCCGGCATGGGCTGCGTGCGTCGCCCCTTGCCGCGCGAATCGGGCCCCGTGCCCCACCAGAAATGCCCTTGCTCGCGCTATGCCCTTTGCCTATGCGGAAGGCCTGCGCGAGCGGCTGCTCGATATTTATTGTTGACTCAAAAGAAAATAGTCGAGGATAAATTCTCAATAGACCAGCAATAGTGCAGCGCCTAGTATCCAGTTCGGCAAGCGTTTCCTTGTCCGGGTAAGCAAACATGCAGTAGAGAGGTTCGATATCGCCTAATTGCACAGCGCCGCTTGGCGACACGATTCGCAATAAACAGAAAATGAAGGAGACTGGAATGGCAAGAATCGGAGTTGACGTCGGAGGGACCTTCACGGACCTGGTGCTCGAGGTCGAAGGTGAGGAACAGGGCAAGCATCGGGTGTACGTTCATAAGGTGCCTAGCACCCCGTGGGATCAATCGGAAGGGGTGCTGCGCGGCATCCTGGAGATCTGCCGCATCGGCGGCATCTATCCGAGCGATGTGCGTCTGATCGTGCACGGGACGACGGTGGCGACGAACATCACCATCGAGCACAACGGCGCCGAAGTCGGGATGCTCACCACGCGCGGCTTCCGCGACATCCTGCATATCGGCCGGCACAAGCGCCCGGAGAATTTCTCGCTGCAGTTCGACGTCCCGTGGCAGTCTCGGCCGCTGGTGAAGCGGCGCAACCGCATCGCGATCAGCGAGCGTGTCATGCCGCCGCACGGCGACGTGGCGCAGGCGCTGGACGAGGACGAGGTGCGCGCGGCGGCGGAGCTGTTCAAGGCCCGCGGCATCAAGTCGGTCATCGTCTGCTTCCTTTACTCCTTCCTCAACAACACGCACGAGCGCCGGGCCAAGGAGATCATTCGGGAGGTGCTGCCCGACGCCTACGTGTCGTGCTCGTCCGAGGTCGCCAACGTGATCCGCGAGTACGAGCGCTTCTCGACGACCGCGATGAACGCCTATGTCGGCCCCAAGACCTCGCTCTATCTGAAGAATCTGGAGGAGAAGCTCCTCGATGCGGGGATCAAGGCGCACCTGCGCATCATGCAGTCGAACGGCGGCGTGTCGACGGTCGAGAAATGTTCGTCGGAGGCCGTTTCAATCCTGATGTCGGGGCTCGCCGGCGGCGTGATGGGTGGCCGCTGGGCCGGGTCGCTGTCGGACGAGAAGAACATCATCACCGTCGATATCGGCGGCACCTCGGCGGACTTCAGCACGATCCCCGACGGTAAGGTGAAGATCATGAACCCGCGCGACACCTACGTCGGTGCCTATCCGATCCTCGCGCCGATGATCGACCTGGCGACGATGGGGGCGGGGGGCGGCTCCATCGCGTACATCGACGAGGGCGGCGCCTTCCGCGTCGGTCCGCGTTCGGCGGGTGCCGATCCGGGGCCGGCGTGCTACGGCAAGGGTGGCACGGAGCCGACGGTGACCGACGCCCAGGTCGTGCTCGGACGTCTCGACCCCGACCATTTCCTCGGTGGCGGCATCGAGATCGACGCCGAGCTGGCGCGCGAAGCGATCCGCACGAAGGTCGCCGAGCCGCTCGGGCTCACGGTCGAAGAGGCGGCGCTGGGCATCATCCGCATCCTCAACTCCAACATGTCGCTCGCGATCCGTGCGAACTCCGTCGCCAAGGGCTTCGATCCGCGCAAGTTCGCGCTCGCGCCTTTCGGCGGCGCGGGGCCGCTCAACGGCGTCGCCCTGGCCGAGGCGGTGTCGGCGCGCGAGGTGATCGTGCCGCCCGCGCCGGGGATCACCGCGGCGATCGGGCTGCTCGTCACCGACATGCAGTACGAGTTCACGCGCTCCGTGCCGACGCTGCTGAAGGACGTCGAACAGCCCGCGCTCGACAGGCTCAACCGCGTGATCGACGAGCTCACGGCGCTGTGCCGCGAGCGTCTGGACGACGACGGTGTGCCGGCGGACAACCAGCACTTCGTGCGCATCGCTGAATGCCGCTATCACGGCCAGGGTTTCGAACTGCGCGCGGACATTCCCGAGGGCCGGATCGACGGCGAGAAGCTCGCTGCGGTGAAGGCGAACTTCCAGGCGCAGCACAAGCGCGACTACGGCTGGGCCTTCGACGACGTGGATGTCGAGATCGTGACGATCCGTATCATCGGCATCGCCCACACCCGGCCGCTGGCCTGGCCCGAACTGGAGGACGCCGCCGGCAGCGGGCCCGAAGTGGCCCTGATGTACGAGCGCCCGACGATCTTCGACGACCGGCAGACCTACGCCACGCCGCGCTACGACCGCAAGAAACTCAAAGCCGGCCATGAACTCCCCGGTCCCGCGATCATCGTCCAGCACGACTCCACGACCCTGGTGCCCCCGGGCTATGTCGCCAAGGTTTCGGGCAAGGGCAACATCCACATCAATGCGCAGCGCGTCTAAGGAGAAGCAGATGAACCCGTCGAACACCAAGGTCGACCCGATCACCCTCCAGGTCATCAGCGGCGCGCTGCACACCATCGCCGAAGAGATGGGCCACGTCCTCTACCGCATGTCCTTCTCGTCGATCATCCGCGAGTCGCAGGACATCGGCGCGGGGCTCTTCGACCTGCAATTCAACACGCTGACCGAGTCCGAAGGCTCGCCGCTGCACATCGGCTCCATTCCCGCCTACCTGCGCGGCATCGACGCCTGCCTGCAGGGCGGTACGTGGAACGAGGGCGACGTCGTCATTCACAACCACCCGTATTACGGCTCGAGCCACAGCCCCGACCTGTGCATCGTGGTGCCGGTGTTCTGGCGCGGCGAGCTCGTGGCGTTTGCGGCCAACACCGCGCACCACGTCGACATCGGCGCGGCGACGCCGGGCCTGATCATCGACATCCCGGATGTGTTCGCGGAAGGCATGCTCTTCGCCGGCATCAAGCTCTACGAGCAGGGCAAGCGCAACGAAGGCCTGTGGCAGTACATCAGTCACAACAGCCGCACCGCGAAGCAGACCAAGGACGACATCGACGCGCAGATCGCCTCGGCGATGCTCGGCGCGCAGCGCATGCAGGAGCTGCTCGACACCTATGGCAAGGAAGTCGTGTTCGGCGCTGCCGACCAGCTGATGGACTACACCGAGTCGATGATGCGTAGCCGCATCGCCGAGATCCCCGACGGCGAATACTTCGCCGAAGGCTACCTCGACGACGATGGCGCGAACCGCGACAAACGCCTGCCGATCAAGGTGTGCGTGCGTGTCACGGGCGACAGCGTGGAGGTCGACCTCACCGGCTCGGCCGACCAGGTACCGACCGGCTTCAACGTGCCCTTCGAAGGTTCGACGAAACCCGCCTGCTACTGCGCCTTCCGCGCGATGCTCACCGACAGCGCGCTGATGGAGGTGAAGCTGCCGCCGAACGAAGGTTCCTTCCGTCCGATCAAGGTCACGGCGCCCAAGGGCTCGATCTTCAATCCGATCTACCCGGCCGCAGCCGAGGCGCGCTTCACTCAGTGCAACCGGATGATCGACCTCATCATCAAGGCGCTCTCGCCGGTGATCCCGAAGCGGGTCACCGCCGGCAACTCCGCGACGCTGTCCTTCGCCGCGTACTCGGGCATCAAGCCGGATGGCGATTACTGGGTGTTCCTCGAAGTCAATGAGGGCGCCTATGGCGGACGCCCCAGCTCGGACGGCCCCGACTCGATCGACAACCTGATGGCCAACACGCGCAACAATCCGATCGAGGATCTGGGCATGCACCTGCCGATGGTGTGTGATCGCTACGAGCTGCGCGACGACGTGATGCCGGGGGCGGGGCAGTTCCGCGGCGGCATCGGTGTCGTCAAGAGCCAGCGGCTGCTCACCGAGGGCGCGATCACGCACGAATCCGAACGTCACCTCGACGTGCCCTGGGGCGCGTTCGGCGGCAGGGAGGGGGTCCCGGGGCGGGTCGAGATCTTCCATGCGAACGGTACGAAGTACGACACCTACGCGAAGTTCTCGAACCTGCGCGTGGCGGCGGGCGGCGGCATGTCGTACTACGCGCCCTGCGGCGGCGGCTACGGCGATCCGCTCGATCGTCCCGCGGGCCAGGTGCTGGAAGACGTGATGGACGACTTCTGCACACTTGAGCACGCCCGCGAGGTCTATGGCGTCGTGATTTCCGAGGATCTCGTCCTCGACGTGGCGGCCACCCATGCCCGCCGCACGCTGCTCCGCCTGGAGCGGCAGGTCGCTGCAAGCCCGCAGTCTTCCGAGCCGGCGCCCGCCTGAGCGGCACGGCCAGTACCGTCTCCCCGTAGTCAGTAGCTCCGCAACCCGCCCGGCCGCAAGGCCGGGTGCGGGGAGGCATGCGCGCGCGTACCGGTGCCTGCCTTTCGGGTTTCTGTTCGTCCTTCCAAGAAAAACGTGTCGTCACCAAGGAGGAGTCGCATCATGAGCAATGTCGAAACGGCCACCGCGCCGATTGCCGGGGGGGCCACCCGGTCCCACCTTCTCGAAGAATCCATCCTGCCCGTCCTGCATACCCAGCGCAGCATCGGTACGCTGGGTTTCGTGTGGATCTGGATCGGCCTCGCGGTCATCATCGCCACCTTCCAGCTCGGCGCGGCTGGTGTCGAATCGCTCCCGCTATGGCAGGTCGTCGGCGTGATCCTCGCGGCCAACGTCGCGCTGGCGCTGCTGATGACGCTCACCGCCGACATCGGCACCGAGCATGGACTGTCGTTCGCGGTCTATCTGCGCGCGCCTTTCGGGACATCCGGCACGCACCTGCCGGCGCTTTTCCGTGGCGTAGTCGCGGCGATCTGGTTCGGCATCCAGACCTACCTCGGTGCGCTGGCGATCAACGGCATCGTCGAGTACCTGACCGGCTTCTCGAGCTGGCCGTTGTGGTACGCGCTGTTCGCGGTCGTGCAGATCTGGAACACCGCCTGCGGCATCAAGGCGGTCGAGAAGCTTGCCGACATCGCCGCGCCGGCGATCATCGCGATCTCGATCTGGATGTATTACACGCTCGACGTGATGGCGCAGACCAAGGGCCTCAACATCTGGAACTGGGTCGGCGGCAAGGACACGACGATCCTGACGCTGTTCCTCGCCAACATGGCCTTCTGGTCGACGCTCGCGATCGACATCCCCAACATCACCCGCTTCCTGAAGGTCGAGGAAGGCACGAAGAGCTTCGTGCGGCGCAACCGTCACGTCTTCCTCGCGCAGCTCATCGCGCTGCCCGCGACGCAGACCTGGGTGGCAGTGATCGGCGCGGCCGCCTTCATCGCAGCGGGCAACTGGGATCCGATCACGGTGATCCAGGGCAGTGCGACCGGCTTCTCGCTGATCATCCTGCTGGTGATGGTGATTCTCGCGCAATGGTCGACGAACAATGCGGCGAACCTGATTCCCGCCGCGCTCACCTTCGTGAATGCCGGCACGCCGTGGGTCGGCTACCGCACGGCGATCGTGCTCGCCGGCATCATCGGCACGCTGTCGATGCCCTGGCTGATCCTCGACAACCTGTTCAGCTTCCTGTTCTCGTACGGGTCCTTCCTGGCGACGATCGGCGGGATCATGGTTGCGGATTATTTCGTGATCCGCCGCCGTCGGCTCAACGTGCCCGATCTCTACGAGGCCGACGGCCAGTTCCGCTTCCTCGGCGGCGTCAATCCGGCGGGTCTCGTCACCTGGCTCGTCGGTGGCGCGGCCGCCTTCTACTCGGGCTCCTGGGCCTTCGTCGTGGGCTTCGCGCTCGGCTTCGCGCTCTATCTGCTGCTGATGTGGCTGTGGGTGCTGCCGCGCTACCCGCAGGCCGAGATCACGTCCCGCTACAGCGACCGCTTCCTCGCCACCAGCATGAGCCACAGCTGGACCTACCACCCCGATCGCGGCTTTTCGCGCCTGCCGTCGCACCAGTTGGGCGAGGCCTCGACGCACCGCAACGACCTGTAATTCCCGGCAGCTACCAAAACGACAAAAGGAGCATCTGGAATGAAGCAGTTTTCCACGAACCACAAGTCCGCCGGCAGCGCAGCGGCGAGCGTCCTGGCCTTCGCGCTGGCAGCCGGAGCGGGGCAGGCGACGGCAGCCGACTGGAGCCAGACCGACGTGCAGGTCATGAACGGAACGGGCTTTCGCGATCCGGGCATTCACGACGACGTGACGAAGACGACGGTCACCCTGCAACACGTGAGCGGGTATGCCTACGGGCGCAACTACTTCTTCGTCGATTCCTACTGGGGAACGAAGAATGCGCCGCGTTCGAACGACATCTACGGGGAGTATTACCACTACCTCAGCCTGGGCAAGACAAGCGGCGCAACCTTCGGCGGCGGGATGCTGAAGGACGTGAGCCTGACGGCCGGGGTGAACGCAGGCTCGTCGACCGGCGGCGCGGCGACGCGGATCCTGCTGTATGGCGTGACCCTGGATCTCGCGCTTCCCGGTTTCAACTACTTCAACGTCGATCTGCTGGCCTACGACGACCGTTCGCAGTTCGACGGCGCCCCGACCCATTACCGCAAGAGTTACCAGGTGACGCCGGTATGGCAACTGCCGTTCAGCATCGGCCCCACACACTGGAGTTTCGAGGGCTTCTGCGACTACATCGGTGCGCGCGGGCAGGGCACGGTGAACCAGCTGCTATGCCAGCCACAGCTGCGGCTGGACGTGGGCGAACTCGTTTCGGGACGCCGCGATGCATTCTTTATCGGTACCGAATACCAGTACTGGCACAACAAGTACGGCATTGACGGGCTCGACGAGAGCTTCCCCAACATCATGGCCGTCGTGAAGTTCTGATCCGTATTGAGTAGCACGGCCGCGGCGTTTGCGCTGCGGCCTCTGCGGGCGCAATGTGCGGCGATTTGCCGGCGCATTGCGCCCGCGTTTTCTTTGTCCGCCGCACAGAGGGGGCTTGTCTGTCGCTATTGCAATTTTGAGCAATTATCTAAGCGAAACTGTAAATAGATGAGGAAACAATAAAGAATAGTATTTCTCCAGACAGAGAACTTCTTGTCGCTCACCCCCGAAATCATTGTCTGGAGACGATCACATGGACACCCAACTCAACGACATGCTCAAGCAAGCCTTCGCCGAAGCCACCAAGCTCTACCAGGAACGCGGCTTCCAGCGCCGCGTGGGCTTCGGCAAGAAGCCGGCGCTGATCAACGTCGACCTCGCCAACGCCTGGACCCGGCCGGGCAATCCCTTCACCTGCGAGAAGATCGACGACGAGATCATCCCCGGCGTGCAGCGGCTGCTGAAGGCCTGCCGCGAGAACAACCACCCGGTGATCCACGTGACGACCTGCTACCAGGTCACGGATCGCAAGAATCCGCACACCGATATGGGTCTGTGGCACAACAAGATCCCGGTCGATGTCGTCAATCAGGAAGACGAGAACATCTGGGCGATCGACTCGCGCATCGCGCCGATCGCCGGTGAGCAGGTGCTGATCAAGAAGCGCGCGAGTTCCTTCCATGGCACCTACCTCGCGGGTTTCCTGCGCGCGGCCGGTGTCGACACCATCCTCGTGACCGGCGTGACCGCCTCGGCCTGCGTGCGCACGACGCTGTGCGACGGCCTCGCCGAAGGCTTCCGCACCATCGCCGTGCGCGAGTGCATCGGCGACCGCGTGCCCGGCGCGGTCGAGTGGAACCTGTTCGACATCGATGCGAAGTTCGCCGACGTCGAGTCGGTCGACCGCTGCGTCGATTACCTGTACTCGATGAAGGGCTGATCGTGCTCGTGGCGGGGGCGCGGTTACCTCTGCCGGCTTACCGCGCTTGACCCGCCCAGCGGGAATTGTGTCTCCCCCTCGCGATCCGCAGGCGCTCCAGGCTTGCGGGTCGCTTTTTTTCGCGTTCCGGTCGAGTCTTCCTGCGCAATGAAGGGCGAGAAATTTGCCGCGTCGCACAGCGCGAAGAAGTAACGCTAAAGGTCTCCCAAGCATCTTTTGAACCGAGGATGAACTTCTCGTTAGCGAGACCCAATGCGCCGCACGTTCAGAATTCCCGCCGGCCCGCCGCCCCGGTCCGTATCAAGCAAGAGCATGACGGATACAGGCAAAGGGGAGTTGGCGAGAGTTTCTACCATCTCCTCCCAAGAAGCCGTGATGTTGCGGCGACACAAGGCTTTTACGACAGCCGATAAACCGAGGAGACAGGATCCCATGTTTGCACTGAGCGACCGCATTGCCGATTTTGACGACGAACTGAAGGCGGCGATGGACGCCGAGTTCGAGCGCCAGGAATCGCACATCGAACTGATCGCCTCCGAGAACTACACCAGCCCGCGGGTGCTCGAGGCGCAGGGCAGCGTGCTCACCAACAAGTACGCGGAAGGCTACCCCGCCAAGCGCTACTACGGCGGCTGCGAGCATGTGGATGTCGTCGAGCAGCTCGCGATCGACCGCGCCAAGCGCCTCTTCGGCGCGGACTACGCGAATGTGCAGCCGCACTCGGGCTCGCAGGCGAACGCCGCGGTGTACATGGCGCTCCTGGAGCCGCACGACACGGTGCTGGGCATGAGTCTCGCGCATGGCGGTCACCTCACGCACGGCGCCAAGGTGAACTTCTCCGGCAAGCTCTACAACGCGGTGCAGTACGGCCTCGATGAAGCGACCGGCGAGATCGACTACGACCAGGTCGAGGCGCTCGCGAAGGAGCACAAGCCCAGGATGATCGTCGCCGGCTTCTCCGCGTACTCGCGCGTGGTCGACTGGAAGCGCTTCCGCGAGATCGCCGACCTCGTCGGCGCCAAGCTCTTCGTCGACATGGCGCACGTCGCGGGGCTGGTCGCCGCGGGTCTCTATCCCAACCCCATCCCCTTCGCCGACGTCGTCACGACGACCACGCACAAGACCCTGCGCGGCCCGCGCGGCGGCCTGATCCTGGCGCGCGCCAACGCGGAGCTCGAGAAGAAGCTCAACGCGGTGGTGTTCCCCGGCATCCAGGGTGGCCCGCTGATGCACGTGATCGCCGCCAAGGCGGTGGCGCTGAAGGAAGCGCTGCAGCCCGAGTTCCGCGCCTACCAGCAGCAGGTGCTGAAGAACGCGCGCACGATGGCGGGCGTGTTCATCGAGCGCGGCTACAAGATCGTCTCGGGCGGCACGGACGATCACCTCTTCCTCGTCGATCTGGTCGCCAAGGGCCTCACCGGCAAGCAGGCCGATGCGGCACTCGGTGCGGCCCACATCACGGTGAACAAGAACGCCGTGCCCAACGACCCGCAATCGCCCTTCGTCACCAGCGGCATCCGCATCGGCACGCCCGCGATCACCACGCGTGGCCTGAAGGAAGCCGAGGCGAAGGAGCTGACGCACTGGATCTGCGACGTGCTCGACCACATCGACCGGGGTGACCAAATCGAGTCGGTGATCGCCGCGGTACGCGAGAAGGTCTCGGCCCTGTGCGCGCGCTTCCCGGTCTATCCGGCCAGCCGCTGAACGGCCCGCGGAGCGACACGTCATGGCGATCAGCGTATTCGAGATGTTCAAGGTGGGGATCGGCCCGTCCAGTTCCCACACCGTGGGTCCCATGCGTGCGGCGCTCACCTTCGCCTCCGGGCTCAAGGACGACGGGCTCTTGCCGCGCGTGTGCCGTATCCGGGCCGAGCTGTACGGCTCGCTCGGTGCCACCGGCAAGGGCCACGGCAGCGACAAGGCGGTGCTGCTGGGCCTGGAAGGCGAGGCGCCGGATCTCATCGACCCCGACACCATCGACAGCCGCCTCGCGGCGATCCGCGGGGCCAGGCGCCTCACCCTGCTGGGCCTGCATGGCGTGCCCTACGAGGAGAAGACCGATCTCGTCTTCCTGCGCCGCCAGACGCTGCCCTATCACCCGAACGGCCTGCGCCTGACGGCCTTTGGCGAGGGCGAGTGCGAACTGTCGAGCAAGGTGTACTACTCGGTCGGCGGCGGCTTCGTCGTCAATGAAGAAGCCGCGGGGGCGGATCGCATCGTCCAGGACAGCACCTCGCTGCCGTACCCCTTCCACAGCGCCGACCAGCTGCTCACGCAGTGCGCGGTGAATGAGCTCTCGGTCAGCCAGCTGATGCTGGAGAACGAGAAGGCGTGGAGGAGCGAAGCCGAGACGAGGAACGGCCTCTTGCACATCTGGAAGGTGATGCAGGCCTGCGTGCGCCGCGGCTGCGAGATCGAAGGCACGCTGCCGGGCGGCATGAAGGTCAAGCGCCGCGCGGCCGAGATGCACCGCAAGCTCTCGGGCGCGCCCGAAGCGAGCCTGCGCGATCCGCTCACGACCATGGACTGGGTGAATCTCTACGCGCTGGCGGTCAATGAAGAGAACGCCGCGGGCGGGCGCATCGTCACCGCCCCGACCAACGGCGCGGCCGGGATCATCCCCGCGGTGCTGCACTACTACTACCGCTTCATCCCCGGCGCGACCGAGGACGGCGTGGTGCGCTTCCTCGCCACGGCGGCCGCGATCGGCATCCTCTTCAAGGAGAACGCCTCGATCTCGGGCGCCGAAGTCGGCTGCCAGGGCGAAGTCGGCGTGGCGTGCTCGATGGCCGCCGGTGCGCTCACCGAAGTCATGGGCGGCACGCCCGAGCAGGTCGAGAACGCGGCCGAGATCGGCATGGAGCACAACCTCGGCCTCACCTGCGACCCGGTGGGGGGCCTCGTGCAGGTGCCGTGCATCGAGCGCAACGCGATGGGCTCGATCAAGGCCATCAACGCCGCGCGCATGGCGCTCAGGGGCGACGGCAAGCACTTCGTGTCGCTCGACAAGGTGATCAAGACCATGCGCGACACCGGTCGCGACATGAAGGACAAGTACAAGGAGACGTCGCGCGGGGGACTCGCCGTGAACGTCATCGAATGCTGAAGACGAGGAGATAGGACATGCAGCATTACTCGGGATTCGGGCTCGTCAAGCACGCGCTCACCTACCACGAGAACTGGCAGCGCGCGTGGCGCAACCCGACGCCGAAGAAGAAATACGACATCGTGATCGTCGGCGGCGGCGGCCACGGGCTCGCCACCGCCTATTACCTCGCCAAGGAACACGGCATCACCAACGTCGCGGTGGTCGAGAAGGGCTGGCTGGGCGGGGGCAACACCGCGCGCAACACCACCATCGTGCGCTCGAACTACCTGTGGGACGAGGCCGCGTGGCTGTACGAGCACGCGATGAAGCTGTGGGAAGGCCTCTCCCAGGATCTGAACTACAACGTGATGTACTCCCAGCGCGGCGTGATGAACCTCGGCCACACGCTGCAGGACATGCGCGACATCCACCGCCGCGTCAATGCCAACCGCCTCAACGGCATCGACGGCGAAGTGCTGGACGTCAAGCAGATCCAGGAGATCGTGCCGATCATGGACCTGTCGAAGAACACGCGCTATCCGGTGATGGGCGCCTCCTGGCAGCCGCGCGGCGGCGTGGCGCGCCATGATGCGGTGGCCTGGGGCTTCGCCCGCGGCGCGGACGCGCTGGGCGTGGACATGCTGCAGCAGACCGAAGTCACCGGCATCCGCAAGAACGGCAACAAGGTCGTCGGCGTCGAGACCAACCGCGGCTTCATCGCCGCCGACACGGTGGGGGTCGTGACTGCCGGCAACTCCGGTGTGCTCGCGAAGATGGCGGGCTTCCAGCTGCCGATCGAATCGCACCCGCTGCAGGCGCTGGTGTCCGAGCCGATGAAGCCCATCCTCGACACCGTCGTGATGTCGAACAAGGTGCACGGCTACGTGAGCCAGTCGGACAAGGGCGACCTCGTGATCGGCGCGGGCATCGACGGCTACAACGGCTACGGCCAGCGCGGCAGCTACGCGACCATCGAACACACGCTGCAGGCCATCGTCGAGATGTTCCCGATCTTCTCGCGCGTGCGCATGAACCGCCAGTGGGGCGGCATCGTCGATACCTGCCCGGACGCGTGCCCGATCATCTCGGCCACCCCGGTGGGGGGGCTCTTCTTCAACTGCGGCTGGGGCACCGGCGGCTTCAAGGCCACCCCGGGCTCGGGCAACGTCTTTGCGGCGACCTTGGCCGCGGGCAAGGCGCATCCGCTCGCCGCGCCGTTCTCCATCGACCGCTTCATCTCCGGAAAACTCATCGACGAGCACGGCGCCGCGGGCGTCGCGCACTGACAGGAGCCGCACCCATGCTGCACATCTACTGCCCGCACTGCGCGGAAACCCGCGAAGAGGAAGAGTTCCGGCCGAAGGGCGAAGCGCACATCGCGCGCCCGGTGGAACCGGAAGCCACGAGCGACGAAGACTGGGGCAACTACCTCTTCTTCCGCAAGAACCCGCGCGGCCTGCACCACGAGCTGTGGTACCACGCCGCGGGCTGCCGCAAGTTCTTCAACGTGACGCGTGACACCGTGAGCTACCAGATTCACGAAACCTACAAGGTCGGCCAGAAGCCTTCGGTCACCGCTGACAAAGGAGCGGCCAAATGAGCCAGCAGAATCGTCTCGGTACGGGCGGGCGCATCGACCGCAGCCGCCCGCTGCGCTTCAGCTTCAACGGCCAGACCCTTGAGGGCTTCGCCGGCGACACGCTCGCCTCCGCCTTGCTCGCCAACGGCGTCGATGTCGTGGGCCGCAGCTTCAAGTACTCACGCCCGCGCGGCATCGTTGCCGCGGGCGCCGAGGAGCCGAATGCGATCGTGCAGCTCGGGGCCACCGAAGCGGGCCAGGTGCCCAACGTGCGTGCGACGCAACAGGCGCTCTACGGCGGGCTGGTGGCCGCGAGCACCAACGGCTGGCCGAACGTCGACCGCGACCTGCTGGGCGTGATCGGCAGCGTCGGCGGGCGCATGATGCCCCCGGGCTTCTACTACAAGACCTTCATGGCACCGGCCTCGCTGTGGCCGAAGTACGAAAAGTACATCCGCAAGGCCGCCGGCCTCGGGCGCACGCCGAAGGAGAAGGACCCGGACATCTACGATCACATCAACCGCCACTGCGACGTGCTGGTGATCGGCGCGGGCCCGGCGGGATTGGCCGCAGCCTTGGCGGCGGGCCGTTCCGGCGCACGCGTGATCGTGTGCGACGAACAGGACGAGATGGGCGGATCGCTGCTCGATGCGCGCGAACTCGTCGACGGCCGCCCGGCGTCCGCGTGGGTCGCCAGCGTGCTCGCCGAGCTCGCGACCCTGCCCGAAGTGCTGGTGCTGCCGCGCACCACCGCCAACGGCTACCACGACCACAACTTCGTGACGCTGCACGAGCGCCGCACCGAGCATCTCGCGGATCTCGCGCCGAGCATCAACGGCCGCCGCCAGGTGCGCGCCCGCATGCACCGCGTGCGCGCCGGCGAGGTGATCCTCGCCACCGGCACGCACGAGCGTCCGCTCGTCTTCGCCAACAACGATGTGCCGGGCAGCATGGTGGCCGGTGCGGTGTCGACCTACATCCGCCGCTACGCCGTCGTCCCGGGCCGCCGCCTGGTGCTGTCGACCGCCAACGACCACGCCTACCGCGCCGCGCTCGACTGGGCGGACGCCGGCCGCGAAGTGGTCGCGATCGTCGATGCCCGCGAGCATCCCGAGGGCGACCTCGTCAACGAAGCGCGTGCGCGCAACATCCGCATCATCCCCGGCTCCGCGGTGATCGAAGCGAACGGCAAGAAGCGTGTCACGGGCGCGCAGGTCGCGCGCATCGACATCGGCGGCTTCAAGGTCGCCGGTCGCGTCGAAACCTTGTCCTGCGACACCATCGCGAGCTCGGGCGGCTACAGCCCCGTCGTGCATCTGGCGGCGCACACCGGTGCGCGTCCCGAGTGGCGCGATGACATCCTCGGCTTCGTGCCCGGCAAGGTGCCGGGCATGACCCCGGTGGGCGGCGTGCACGGCAAGAGCGCGATTGCCGAAGCGCTCGCCGACGGCGCCGCGGCCGGCGTGGCCGCGGCCCAGCGCACCGGCTTCAAGGTCGAAGCGCCCGCGCTGCCCAAGGTCGCCAAGGTGCGCGAAGGCAAGGCCGCGGCGCTCTACCAGGTGCCGCACGTGAAACCCGCGATGCGCGCCCCGAAGCAGTTCGTCGATCCGCAGAACGACGTCACCGCGGCCGGCATCGAGCTCGCCACGCGCGAAGGCTTCGAGTCGATCGAGCACGTCAAGCGCTACACCGGCATGGGCTTCGGCACCGACCAGGGCAAGCTCGGCAACATCAACGGCATGGCGATCGCCGCGCGCTGCCTGAAGCAGACCATCCCGCAGACCGGCACCACGGTGTTCCGCCCGAACTACACGCCGATCACCTTCGGCGCGATCGCCGGGCGCCACTGCCGCGAGTTCTTCGACCCGCGTCGGTTCACGGCACTGCACGCGTGGCACGTCGAGCACGGCGCGAAGTTCGAGGAAGTGGGCCAGTGGATGCGTCCGTGGTACTTCCCGCGCGGCAACGAGACCATGCACGAGGCGGTGCAGCGCGAATGCCGCGCCGTGCGCGAAGGCGTCGGCATCCTCGACGCCTCGACGCTGGGCAAGATCGAGATCCAGGGCAAGGACGCGCGCGAGTTCCTCAACCGCATCTACACCAACGCCTGGACCAAGCTCGACGTCGGCAAGTGCCGCTATGGCCTCATGTGCAAGGACGACGGCATGGTGATGGACGACGGCGTGACCGCGTGCATCGGCGACAACCACTTCCACATGACCACGACGACCGGCGGCGCCGCGGCGGTGCTGGACTGGATGGAGCTGTGGCACCAGACCGAGTGGCCCGAGCTGGAGGTGTATTTCAACTCGGTGACCGACCACTGGGCGGCGATGGCGATCAACGGCCCCAACGCGCGGAAGCTCCTCGCGGAGCTCACCGACGACATCGACCTCGCGCGCGACAACTTCAAGTTCATGGACATGCGCGAAGGCACGGTCGCGGGCGTCCCGGCGCGCGTGTATCGCATCTCCTTCACCGGCGAGCTCTCCTACGAGATCAACGTGCAGGCCAACCACGCGCTGCATGTGTGGAAGGCGCTGTTCGAGAAGGGCGAGAAGTACGGCCTGACGCCCTACGGCACCGAGACCATGCACGTGCTGCGCGCCGAGAAGGGCTTCATCATCGTCGGCCAGGAAACCGACGGCTCGATGACGCCCGAGGATCTGGGCATGCAGTGGTGCGTGGGCTACAAGAAGCCCTTCTCGTGGATCGGGCGGCGCGCGCTGACGCGCCCGGACACCAAGCGCGAGGACCGCAAGCAGCTCGTCGGCCTCAAGCCCCTCGACCCGCAGCTGGTGCTCGACGAGGGTGCGCAGATCGTGCTCGAGAAGGAGATCCGCATCCCGATGCCCATGGTCGGGCACGTCACGTCGAGCTATTACAGCCCCAACCTGGGCCACTCGTTCGCGCTCGCGGTCGTCAAGGGCGGCAGCCAGCGCATCGGGCAAACCGTTTATCTGCCGATGGCCGACGGCCGGGTGCATGCGGCCGAGGTCGTGAGCCCGGTCTTCCTGGATGCAGAAGGAGCACGCCAAAATGTCTGAGATTGCACAGATGGACCTGAATCCGCGTGGCGCGGTGAAGTCCGAGTCGCCGCTGGCGATGACGCGCGTGAACGTCGTGCTCGCCGCGTCGGCGCGTGACGCCGGCGTGGTGGTGCGCGAGAAACCCTTCCTCGGGCATCTCGTGCTGCGTGGGCGCGCCGAGGACGAAGCCTTCCGCGCCGGTGTCGAGCGCGTGCTGGGTCTGGCGCTGCCGCTCGCGCTCGGTCCGGTCGCGCGCGACGAGGCGCGCGGCGTGAGCCTGCAGTGGATGTCGCCCGACGAGTGGCTGATCGTCGTGCCGGCCGGGCTCGAGTTCGACGCCGAGGCGGCGCTGCGGCGCGAGCTCACCGGTCACTACGCGGTGATGAACACCAGCGGCGGCCAGACGGTGCTGGAGCTCACGGGCCCGAAGGTGCGCGAGCTCTTGATGAAGTGCACCCCCTACGACGTGCATCCGCGCGCCTTCCCGGTCGGCAAGGGCGTCTCCAGCGTCTTCGCGAAGAGCTCGGCAGTCATCCGCCGCGTCGATGAAGAGCGCTGGGAACTCGTGATCCGCCGCAGCTTCGCCGATTACCTGTACCGCTGGATCCTCGATGCGGCGGAGGAGTTCGGGGTGTTCGTC
>NZ_KB899505.1 GCF_000378245.1 Aromatoleum toluclasticum ATCC 700605 | reverse complement strand
TCGGTCCGTCGTCCTCGAAGGTAACGAGGTTGCCGATGGCGAGGGTGTCGGAGGCCTGATCGCCGTCGCCGTCGGTGGTGGTGACGGAGAGCGAGAGCTTGCCGGCGAGGGTGACCGGGTCATCGGGGTTGGTGTCGTCGGGATGGTGCAGGGCGACGTTCTGGGTGACGCTGAGTACGCCGGCGTCGCTGATCGTGACGGTGAATGCGGTGGCGTCGAGTGAACCATTGCCGTCGCTGTCGTAGCGGCCGAGGACGGTGTTGTCGTTGGTGTCGGCGACGAGGGTGATGGCCTTGCCATCGACGGTGGTGAGGCCGGAGTCGGCGACGTCGACGACGAGCTTGACGTTGGTGGTGCCGCCGTCGGCGCCGGTGAGGGCGCTGATGTTGGCGACCGCGGCGCTGGCCGTGATCGTGCTGCCCAGGTCGGTGGTCTCGTCGGTGGTGACGCTGCCTTCGCCGGTGGCGGTGACGGTCACGCTCGGCACATCATCGACAATCGTCACCGTAAGTTGCGACGACGCGACATTCGGATCGACCGGATCGCCATCCGTCGCCACGACGCCGAATTGCTCGACCAAGGTGGTGTCGTTGGCGGGCTGGGTGTGCGTCTCGGCGGCGTTGAGCGTGTAACTGTAGGTGATCGTACCGGTTGCCGGGTCGAATGCAGTCACCGACAGCGTATTGCCAAGCGGAGTTGTGGCCGAAGTCGGTGTGAAGACGCCGTTGACGATCACTTGCATGTCACCGATCGTGAGGTTCTGGATCGTGAGCGACCCGACGCCGTCGGGCGCGGTGATGACAAAGCTGCCGGAGGCCGTGACGGGCGTGACGGTGCCGCCTTCGCCGACGAGACCAGCTTCGTTCACCGTGATCGTATCGCCGTCGACATTGATGATCCGGTCGATGCGGGTGATCGCGTCGTCGGACGTGTTCAGCGCTTCATAGGTGCCGCCGGTGGCACTGGTGATCGTTACCGTGACGTTGTCGCCGGTGATCGCGGCGAGTTGGGCCTCTGTGAGCGTGACCGCGGTCGAGCCGGTCAGGCTGCCGACCGGGATCACGATCACGGCGCCATTCGATAGCGTGAGCTCAAGCGGCGTGCCCAGCGGAGCGCTCGCCACGGAGGCGGTGTAGGTGATCGTGCCACCCAGTTCCGATACCTCGCTCGACGCATTGAGCGTGACCGTGGTTGTGTCGATGGTGTCGACGAGCGTCACGTTGCCGACCGTCGGCGGGTTGAGCGCTTCGAAGTTGGAGCCACCAGCGAGCGTGACATTGGTCGCGACAGGCAGGACTGCGTCCGCTTCCTTATAGACGTCCTCGAACAGCGATTCGGGAATCGGGACCGCGAGGGAGCCGCTCGTGCCTTCGCTGATCGTAATGGTCTGGGTGTTGCCTGCCAGGTCGGTGAAGGTGATCGTGACCGGATCGTCGCCCGGACGCACTGCAGCGTTCAGCGTGACGACGTAGGTGAGCGTGGCGCCGTCCTCGGTGAGCGACGGGGCCGCTTCGAGGGTGACGTTGAGCGAGGAGTTGGTCGGGTCGATGGTGTCGCGCACCTCGACGGTGGCCGGGCCGGTGGGCGTCACGGTGCTGAAGCCGCTGCCCGTGGTGTCGACGACGGAGACCGGGAAGGTTTCGGCGTCGATGTAGGGATCATCGCCCTGGATCGGGAAGGGCGTCGAGGTACCGGTGGTGGAGCCTACCGGGATGACGATGATGGCGCCGTTGCTCAGCGTGATGACGAGGTCACTGCCGGTGACCGGGCTGCTGATGGTCGCGGTGATGGTCGCCGTGCCGGTGCCTTCGAACACCGAGATGTCGCCGAGCGTGACCGTCGCGCCCGGAAGCTGCGCCTCCTGGGTGATCGGTGCCGGCTCTTCCGGCTGGAGCTGGGCCGACGGTTCCTGGGCAAAGCGGAACTCGAGCGGCCCCACCCCTTCGGTGATCCGCAGCAGGCGCACGAAGTTGTTGCCTTCGCCGCCGCCACCGCCGCCGGCCAGGCCGGCCGCAGGGGCTTCGAGGTCGTCGAGGTTGCCGCCCTGTTCAAGGGCCTGGATCACCTGGTCGACGGTCCCTTGCGAGACCTGGGCGTCCTCGCGGCCCGGACGGGTCGTTGCGGACACCTCGGAGGTCAGGGTCACGACCTGGTCGGCCGAGACGACCATCGGCGCGCCATCGGACATTGCCAGTTCGACGTGGCCACCGGACATCGTGATGACCACTTCGCCTTCCTGCAGCGTGTCACCCGCCTTGAGCGGACGCAGGTTGCCTTTCACGTCGCGCGCAAAAGCCCTGCCCGTGACCGCCACGACTACCGCAATCGCTTGTGCCATTTTCCCTGCTCCTCTAACCGTTAAGCGAGGCTGCCGGGCAGCCGCGCACGAATCCTCTTACACTTGGTGACAGTTTAGGATTCGCGAATGAAGTGGGGTATTGGACCCAGGTACAACCCGGTGGGCGTTCCCGTGATCTGCTTCACGGAATTCCGAAAACTCTTGTTACAGGTTGGGCGCGCAATGAACGGCTCGCCATTGCAGCCGGGGGCCGATGGCGGATAAGGCCCTGCGACCACGGAAAGGGCATTCCCGCAGCGGTCTGCGGTGTGGCACGAAAAGTCCTATCATTCGGCACTGCCGGCGCGCTGCCGGGCCTCCTTCGATTTGCCGGTTCTCCCGATGCCGCACGCCTTCGCCCTGGAACTCCTCGCCCCCGCCCGCAACCTCGAATCCGGCATCGCCGCGATCGAGCACGGGGCTGACGCCGTGTATATCGGCGGACCCTCGTTCGGCGCGCGCGCCTCGGCCGGGAACAGCATGGCGGACATCGCGGCGCTCGCCGCGCACGCGCACCGCTATTCAGCGCGCGTGCTGCTCGCCCTCAACACCATCCTGCGCGACGACGAACTCGAACAGGCGCGCAAGGTGGTCGTCCAGGCTTACGAGGCGGGCGTCGATGCGCTGATCGTGCAGGACATGGGCCTGCTGGAACTGGACCTGCCGCCGATCCAGCTGCACGCGAGCACGCAATGCGACATCCGCACGCCGGCCAAGGCGCGCTTCCTGCAGGACGTGGGCTTCTCGCAGATCGTGCTGGCGCGCGAGCTCGACCTGCGGCAGATCCGCGCGATTGCCGACGCCACCGAGCGCGAGCGCTGTGCGCTGGAGTTCTTCATCCACGGCGCGCTGTGCGTGAGCTATTCGGGCCAGTGCACGATCAGCCACGCCTTCACCGGACGCAGCGCGAACCGCGGCGAATGCGCGCAGATGTGCCGCCTGCCGTGGTCGTTGAAGGATGCGGACGGGACGCCGGTGGCCGAGCGCCGCCACCTGCTGTCGCTCAAGGACAACGACCAGACGGCGAACCTCGCGGCGCTGATCGACGCCGGTGTCCGCTCGTTCAAGATCGAGGGCAGGCTCAAGGATCTGGCCTACGTGAAGAACGTGACCGCGCATTACCGCCAGGAGCTCGACCGCATCCGCGAGGCGCGGCCCGAACTCGCGCGCAGTTCGGCGGGGCGTTCGACCTTTGCCTTCGCGCCGCGCCCCGAAAAGACCTTCAACCGCGGCAGCACGGACTATTTCGTGAATGGCCGCCACGGCGACATCGAATCCTTCGAGTCGCCCAAGTTCGTCGGTGCCCCGATCGGCCGCGTGCTGGGGGTGAGCGGGCGCTTCGTCACCGTCGAGGCTGGGGAGCCGCTCGCGAACGGCGACGGACTGGCATGGTTCAACGCCGCGGGCGAGCTGCAGGGGGCGCGCGTCAATCGCGTCGATGGCGACCGGCTCCAGCTCGTCGACCTGCCGCAGGGGCTCGTGAGCGGCGCGACGCTGTACCGCAACGTCGATCACGCGTTCGAGAAGCAGCTCGCCGGCAAGTCGGCCGAACGTCGCGTGCAGGTCGGGCTGCGGCTGGCCGATGCGGCGGACGGGCTGGCGCTGACGATCACCGACGAAACCGGTATCGCCGCGACAGCAACGCTCGCCTGCGACAGGGCCGAGGCGCGCGACCCGCTGCGCGCGCAGGCGACGCTGCGCGACAGCCTCTCGAAGCTCGGCGGCACGATGTTCGCCGCCGCGCCGGATGATGTGGCGATCGACACGGCACGGCCCTGGTTCGTGCCGGTCGGGCAGCTCAACGCGTTGCGCCGCGCGGCAGCGGAGGCGCTGCTTGCGGCGCGGGAAGCGGCGTGGCAGCGCCCGCCGCGTGCGGTTCCGGTCGAGCCGCCTGCGCGCTATCCGGACACTTCGCTGAACTACCTCGGCAACGTCTTCAACGCCCGCGCGCGCGAGTTCTACCGCAAGCACGGCGTCGAACTGATCGCCGACGCTTTCGAGGCGAACCACGAGGACGGGCTCGTGTCGCTGATGATCACCAAGCACTGCCTGCGTTACAGCTTCAACCTGTGCCCCAAGCAGGTGAAGGGCATCCGCCCCGAGCCGATGACGCTGTGGCAGGAGCGCGGCGAGGACGGGCGCGTCGTGCGCGAGCCGCTGACGCTGCGCTTCGACTGCAAGCAGTGCGAGATGCATGTGGTCGGCCGGCGCGTCGGCGGCAAGGGCTCCCGGCCGCAACTTTCGGATTGAGGGGGCGCGCGGTTATTGGCCCGGCGATCGGCCTATGGCGGGATACGCCTTCGGCTCCTCCCGCCGATCCACCGACCCGCGTCAGCGCACGAGGAAGGGCAGGTTTGCGGTCGCAGCCTTGCCCTTGTGGTCGCGGACGGTGATGAAGAGGCGATAGGCGCCCGGCTGCTGCGGGGCGCGGAAGCGCACGCTGGCCGCGTCGGCGTGCAGCACCGGTACCGCAATGCGCGCCGGGGGCGTTTCGATGCCGCTGCCGCCGCGCAGGTCGGTCGCTTCGGCCAGCACTTTCCACTCGGTGCGCAGGGCCGTTCCGTCGAAAGACGCGGCATCCACCCCGGCCGAGACTTCCTGGCCCGGTGCGAACTCGTCCGCCGCGATGCCGATGCCGCGGATGGCCGGCGCAGGCTCCGCGACCGGCTTGCCCCACGCCAGCGTCAGTGCGTCGCTCATCGCGGTGAGGCTGCCGTCCGCGAGCAGCAGGCCGTGCCACGTCTCCGTCTGCTCCTGCTTCGCCCCCCACAGGAAGGGGAAGGCGCCGGCGATCTGCGGCTGGGTGCGCAGGAAGGCGAGCACGTCGCGAAAGAAGGCGGCCTTCTCGCTGCTCGTCGGCTCGAGCGGCGCGCCCCACGGCTTCGTCCCCGCCTGCCACTGGCCGAGCGGGCCGAGTTCGCTGACGATGACCGGTTTCGTGATGCCGGCGTCGCGCAGGCGCTGGGGCAGCGTGAACGCCGCGCCCGCATAGGCGTTGATGCCCAGCAGGTCGATATTGGCGCAGCACGCGGCGAGCTGCTTCAGGCGTTCGAGCTCACCATCGACGGCGACCATCAGGGTCGGGTGCGCCGGGTCGATGGCCTTGATGATGCCTGCGAGGCGGTCGATCTCGCGCCACGCGGGCAAGGGGTCGGTCGCGCCGGCTTCGACCTCGTTGCCGACTCCCCATGCAAGCAGCGCAGGATGCTTGCGGTGGCGCTCGACGAAGTTGCGGACGGCCTGCTCCTGCGCGTGTAGCGCGCCGGCGTCGAGCGGATAGGCGACCGACACACCCATCACCACCCGCAAGCCGTGGCGTCGTGCCGCGTCGAGCACCCACGCGTCGGACTCGCCATACACACGGACGACGCCGGCCCCGGCAGCGGCGAGTTTCTCGAGGGCCGCCCGGTCGCCGGCGAACGCGGCCCCCTGCCATTGCTCCGGCATAGTCTCCGCGCCGGCCTGCAGTGTGACGAAACACGACAGCGCGAGCGCGCAGGCGAGCAGGGCGCGAGTCATCCAGCGCGCGAACGGCCGCAATGCCGGACCGCGCCGTATCGTCGTGTTCGCGCCGGCAGGCGTATCAGCCCGACCGGCCGCGCAGCGCATTGAGCAGGATCGCGATCGTGCTGCCGTTATGCAGCATCGCCGTCGTCACCGGCGACAGCAGGCCGACCGCCGCGGCGCCGAGGATCGCGGTGTTGAGCCCGACCGTCAGGCGGTAGTTGTTGCGGATGCGCTTCATCGTCGCCTGCGCGAGCGCCTTGGCGTCGGCAACACAGCCGATGTCGTCTTCCAGCAGCGCGACGTCGGCGGTCAGGCGGGCGATGTCGGCACCCTTCTGCATCGCGACGCCGACATGGGCGCCGGCCAGCGCGGGGGCGTCGTTGATGCCGTCGCCAATGAAGGCGATGCGCGCGCCCTGCCGGCCCAGCTCTTCGACGATGTGCGCCTTCTGCTCGGGCAGCAGTTCGGCATGGAAGGCGTCGAGGCCCAGCTCCGCGGCGAGTTCGGCGGCGCGTTCCTGGTGGTCGCCGGTGAGCATCAGGATTCGCTCGACGCCCAGTCCGCGCAGCCGCGCGATGGTCGCGGCGGTGTTGGCCCGCACTTCGTCCTTCAGCGCCAGCACGCCCAGCAGCGTGCCGCCGAAGCCGATGTACAGCAGCGTCTTGCCCTCGCGGTACAGGCGGTCGATCGTGTCGACGTGCGCCGATACGTCGATCTTCTCGTCGTCCTCGATGAAGTGGCGCGAGCCGACGACGATGCGCCGGCCGTCGACCACGCTGGCGACGCCGTGCGCGACGATGAACTGCACCTCCTGGTGATCGAAGTGCTTGCCGGAGATCTCCTTCGCCGCCGCGACGACCGCCAGCGCGAGGGGGTGGAAGTAATGCTCCTCGACCGACGCGGCGAGGCAGATCAGGTCGTCGGCGGAAAAGCTGTGGTCGAACGTCACCGAATCGGTGACCGCGAGCCGGCCGGCCGTGAGCGTGCCGGTCTTGTCGAAGACGAAGGTGTCGGCTTCGGCCAGGCGCTCCAGCGCGCTCGCGCCCTTCACGAGGATGCCGGTGCGCCCGGCGCGGTACATCGCCGACTTGAACGCGACCGGCGTCGCCAGTTTCAGTGCGCAGGAATAGTCGGCCTGCAGCACCGCGGCCGCACGGCGCCAGTCCCGCGACAACAGGTAGGTCGAGCCGGCCAGCCCGAGTACGATGGGAACCAGGCGGTCGGCGAGGCGTGCCGCGCCCAGCTGCGCCTCGCTCTTTGCCGTGAGCGACTGCTCGACGTAGTCGGCGATACGCGCCGCGGCGGTGCGTGTGCCGACCTGCTCGGCGTAGATCTGCAGCCGGCCTTCCTCGATCAGCGTGCCCGAGAGCACCGAGTCGCCGCGCCCTTTAACGACCGCGACGCTCTCGCCGGTCATCGCCGCCTCGTTCACCGTCCCTTCGCCGCCGAGCACGGTGCCATCGACCGGGACCACGGCGCCGGTGCCGACGACGACCGTATCGCCGACGCTCACCTCGCTCGCGGGGACGAGCACCTCCTGCCCGTCGCGCACGACCCAGATCTCGTCGCTGGACGGGCGCAGCAGGTGCTTGAGCAGGTCGTCGGAGCGCCGCGCGATCGAGTCCTCGAGGTATTCCCCGAGCGCCAACATGAAGGTCGTGGTGTTGGCCGCGCTGAAATCGCCGCGCGCGAGCGAGATCGACACCGCCAGCGCCTCGAGCACATGCGAGGAGATGCCGTTGTCGCGGTAGTCGTCGAGGGCGTGCTTGATGAGCGGCGCCGCGGCGCCGAGCGTCACCGGCAGTTGCACGGATGCGGGCAGGTAGGGGGTGCCCAGCAGGGTCGCGAGGCTCGCCACCAGCGGCCCCGCACCGCCCTCGACGGCGGCGGCCTTTGCGCGCGCCGCGCGCGCGCCCGGCGGGTGCAGTGCCGCGACGGCCTGATGCAGGGCCTCGACGCCGGTCGCCGCGGGGTCGAAAGTCAGCACCAGCGAATGCGCGCGGGGATTGACCCGCGCCTCATTCACGCCCGGGATGTTCTCCGCCGCGCGCTCGATCGCGAGCGCTGCCGCGGGCGTGCCGGGCACGCACGCGAAGCGGAAGCGCACCCGTCCGCGCGTGCGGTGCGCGACGCTCAGCGAGCGGAACCACGACCCGCCGCTCATGCGCCGCCGTGCTGCTCCGCCTCGACTTCGGCCTTCAGGTCGGCCATCTGTTCCTTGAACTCCTCGACGCCGCCGACCATGCCCGCATACAGTTTCATGCCGGTCTTCAGCAGCTTGCCGCGCAGTTCCTCGTCGCTCAGCACGTAGGCGGCGGCCGCGCCGATCGCGGCTCCGAGCAGGAACTGGTCGTACTGGCGCGATTTCAGCAGGCCGGGCATCGCGTGCAGCAGTCCTGCGTCGAAGCCATGACCGGCCGGGCCGCTGCCCGGCATGCCGTAGCCGGCGCCCCAGCCGCCCGGCGCGTAGCCGGCGGCGTAGTCCTCATGCCGCGCTTTCTTGTGTTTCTTCTTGCCCAAGATGCTTCTCCCTTTTTCCGTTGCTGCCGCGCGCGGACTTGCGCGCCAGATAATCGATCGCGACCAGGCCTGCGGCGCCGCCCGCGACGGCCACCAGCATGCCGCGAAGGTCCTGCCGCTGCCAGGCGTCGGCCGCGGCGCATCCGGCCGCCAGCGCCGTGCCGCCCTGCAGCGCCTGCTTCAGCACGGCCCGGCCGGCGGCGGGCGTGGCGCGCCCGGCCGGCTCCTGCAGTGCCGCGAGCAGGCCCGTGGCGACGAAGCCGCGGACGAAATTCGCCGGCATCTCGCCGGCCTTCACCTTGACCGGCAGCTTGCGCATCGCTCGCATCAGGCCGAGTCTCCGGTGTCTGCAGGCGGAACCGGCGGCGCGGCCTTCTTGCGCGTACGCGCGCGCGGCGCGGCGGCCTCGCTCGCCTTGGCCGCAGCGGCCGCCTTGGCGGTGCCGGCTGCCGGGCTGCTGCTGCGGCGCCTGCCCTTCGGAGCGGGAGCTGCTTCCGGCGCGGTCTCGGCGGCAGTTTTGGCGGCAGTTTCCGCTGCAGCCTTTGCCGGCGCCGATGCAGCCGCCTTCTTCCGTGCCGCAGGTTTTGCGGGGGCGGGCGTCACCAGCTTCGCCTTCAGTCCTGCCGACGAGTGTTCGATCGCGTCGAGGCTGGTGATCGTCGCGTCGCGCAGTCTCTCCTGCGCCTTGTCGAGGCTGCCGCGCAGGCTGACTGTCTTCAGCAGCCGCACGGCCGCGGCGCCGACCATGGCGCCGATTGCGAATGGAAGCACGGGATACATCTCATCCCTCCTTGCCGTCTTGAGTGAAATTGCGCTTGCCGCGGGCAAGCAGGACGCCCGCGCCACCGGCCGCGATGCCGGCCAGCAGTGCGGGATTGAGCTTGCCCAGCAGCGGGCCGACGACGCCGATGGCGGCGTGCTGGCCACTGAGCACCGAGAAAGTCCTTTCGAGAAAGTCGCCGAGCACGCCGTGTTCCATGTGGGCCTCATCGGGCGCGACGCCGCCCTGCGCGTGCAGCTCTTCGAGGCGCAGCGCCTCCGCCACCGCGTCGTGCCAAACCTGCAGCTGCCGCGCATCCTCGGCCTGCAGGCGGCGCAGGCTCTTGCGCAGGCCGGCGTCGGTGCGCGAAATCAGCGATTCGTACAGCTGCAGGCGGCCGAGCGTCCCGGCAAGCGCGCGTTCGCAGTTCGCGCGCCAGCCCGGGGCGAGGCTGGTCTCCTGCGGGAATGGATCGAGCGGGCTCGCCACGCCGTGGCGCCGGCACTGCCGCGCGAGCGTCGCAATGCGCGCCTCGGCGGCCTTGAGGCTGGCGGCGAAGGGTTCCCGCGGCCCGTAGGCTTCGACCGCCTTGCCGAAGAAGGCGCGGGCGGCGAACTCGTCGTACAGGGCGATGCGCAGCGCCTGGTGCGCCGTCGGGAACGGCGCCTTGCGCAGGATGCGCCGGCCGCGCAGGATCGCCTCGTCGTAGTTACGCATCCGTCACCTCGCGGTGTTTGGCGACGAGGATGTCGAGCAGGACCTCGGCCGCAGGCGAGCGCACGCCGCCGAGCAGGTCCGGCCACGCCGTGGCGGGGATCGCCCCGGTGTCGTACTCGACGGTGCATGAGCGGGCGAGCAGGTTCAGCTTGACCGAGCGGATTCCGGGGATGTCGTCGAGCGCCTGGCCGAAGCGTTTCGCATCGCCGATCGCGTCCATCTGGCCCTGGTCGAGATCGGCCTCGAGCTTGAGGCGGATGCGCCCCGGGATGTGGTGGGCGATGCGCAGCTTGCGCGAGAAGCGTTGCAGTTGCTCGAAGGCGTCCATGGAATGGTGTGGATCGATCCGGGAGTGGCGGCGGAATTGCGCCGGCTATTTGAACAGATGACGGCGGTGTACCGCCATATGGATGCCGAGCAGGCCGAGGAACAGCCCCCCCGTGGCCGCGTGGGCCTTCTTGCTGCCGGCCGCGGCCAGCGCGAGCGAGACGCCCAGGCTACCGAGCATGCCGTATTTCGCCCAGGTGTTGAGCTTCCGGTCGCGCTGCCAGCGTCGCGGCGTGCGGGCGGGGGCTGGCTCCTGTGCGACAGGCTGCGGCGCAAGCTCGGTGCCGACGGCGGCCGACACGCGGGCTTCCATCTCTACGCGCGTCGTGTGTTCCGGGGTATAGCGCAAAAGCATGCTGCCGGTGCGCGGATTGCCCTCGACTTCGACGACTCCGTCGATTTCCGCGAGGATGGCGCCCAATCGCTCCTGTCGCGCCGCGTCGCGCAACCGGGTGTCGCGGATCCGGATGCGGCCGGGTACTGCCGAGACGATCCAATTCATGCGGACGTACCCTCCCTGGCCGGAAGGCCGATTACCTTAGATCATAGCTCGACTTGGGTACCCAGTTCCACAACGCGGTTCGGCGGCAGGTGAAAGTAGTCGGCCGCGCTGCCTGCATTGCGGAACATGACGATGAAGAGGCGCTCGCGCCAGCGTGCCATGCCCGAGCCCATGCGCCGGACGATGGTTTCGCGGCCGAGGAAGAACGAAGTCTCCATGGTCTCGAAGGCCAGCCCGTGCTCGGCGCAGCGCACCAGCTCGGCGGGGATGTCCGGATCGTCCATGAAGCCGAAGGTCAGGCCCAGGCGGTAGAAGCCGTAGTCGATCTCCTCGACCTCGATGCGGTCCTTTTCCTCGACGTGGGAGACATCCGCGGTGTGCACCTTCAGCAGCACCACGCGCTCGTGCAGCACCTTGTTGTGCAGCAGGTTGTGCAGCAGCGCGCGCGGCACGCCGTCGAGCCAGGTCGTCAGGAACACCGCGGTGCCCGCGACGCGCGGCGGAGGGCTGGTGAACATCGAATGGATGAACAGGTCGAGCGGGATGGTATCGGTGCGGATGCGGCTGTTGAGCATCGCGCGCCCGCGCTTCCAGGTCGTCAGGAAGGTGAAGATCACCGCGCCGATCAACAGCGGGAACCAGCCGCCGGCGATGATCTTCACCGTGGTTGCGGAGAAGAAGGCGACATCGACGGCGAGGAACACGGCCAGGAATATGCCTGCCTGAACTTTTCCCCAGCCCCACAGCGCGCGTACGACGACGAAGGCAAGCACCGTGTCGATCATCATCGTCATCGTCACGGCGATGCCGTAGGCCGAGGCCAGCGCGCTCGACGAGCGGAAGCCGACGACCAGCGCGATCACCGCGCCGAGGAGCATCCAGTTGATGCTCGGCACGTAGATCTGGCCCATCTCGCGCGCCGACGTGAAGATTGTGCGCATGCGCGGCGCGTAGCCGAGCTGCATCGCCTGGCGCGTCAGCGAATAGGCGCCCGAAATCACTGCCTGGCTCGCGATGATGGTCGCGAGCGTCGCCATGCCGACCATCGGATAGACCAGTTCGTCCGGCACCAGCAGGTAGAAAGGGTTGCGCACGTTGTCGGGGTGCTCGAGGATCAGCGCACCCTGGCCGAGGTAGTTCAGGTACAGGGCCGGGAACACGACCGTGAACCACGCGAGCTTGATCGGCTTGCGGCCGAAGTGGCCCATGTCCGCGTACAGCGCCTCGCCGCCGGTGATCGCGAGCACCACGGCGCCCAGGCCGAGCCAGCCCAGTAGCGGGTTGTCGGCGAGAAAGCCCAGCGCCCACATGGGGTTCAGCGCGCCGAGGATTTCCGGGTGCAGGCGGATGCCGGAGATGCCCAGTGCCGCCAACAGGAGGAACCAGCACACCATTACCGGCCCGAAGACCGCGCCGACGCGGTTGGTGCCGTGGCGCTGCATCATGAACAGGCCGACGAGGACCACGAGCGCGATCGGCAGCACATAGGGCGCGAAGGCCGGTGTCGCGACTTCAAGGCCTTCGACCGCCGACAGCACCGAGATCGCCGGCGTGATCATGCCGTCGCCGTAGAACAGCGCTGCGCCGAATACGCCCAGTGACGATAGCACCCAAGCCTTGCGGCCGTCCGGGACCACGCGCAGCGCCAGCGAGGTCAGCGCCATGATGCCGCCCTCGCCGCGGTTGTCGGCACGCGTGATGAACACGACGTATTTCGCCGACACCACCAGCATCAGCGCCCAGAACACCAGCGACAGGATCCCGTACACGTTTTCCGGCGTCACCGGCACGGCGTGCGGGCCGTTGAATACTTCCTTCAGCGTGTAGAGCGGGCTGGTGCCGATGTCGCCGTAGACGACGCCAATCGCGGCAACGGCGAGTCCGGCGAGGCCGGTTTGCGTGTGGGTGGCGGGTGCATCGGTCGGGTGTTCCGCACGGTCGGCAGTGTGCACGACAACCCCTGGACGTTCTGTTTGGGGGGCTAAGCATACTGCAACGCAACATCCCGAAACAGGGAAAAAATTGGTGCATTCCCTCGGTGGGAACGTCGTCTAGGACGAGGGCATCGGCCCCAATGCGCACGTGTGCTGCGCCTGCCCTACAATTGCGAGCGATTCCCGTTCAGGTCTCATGTCGATGAAAATGCCTCCCGTGGCCAACGCCGCCCCGATCCTCCGCGACGCACTCGGCGCCGAACACCGGCCCGCCGGCGGCGACGTGCGCATCGTGTCGCTCGTGCCCTCGCTGACTGAACTCGTGTGCGAGCTCGGGCAGGCCGACCGTCTGGTGGGGCGCACGGGCTTCTGCGTGCATCCGCGCGATGTCCTGAAGGCCGTGCCCAAGGTCGGTGGCACGAAGGACGTGAAGATGGATGTCGTGCGTGCGCTCGCGCCGACCCATCTGATCGTCAATATCGACGAGAACCGGCGCGAGACGGTGGAGGAGCTCGCTGCCTTCGTGCCGAACGTGATCGTGACCCATCCCTGCACGCCGGCGGACAATCTCGGCCTGTATCGCCTCTTCGGCGGCATTTTCGGCTGCACCGAGCAGGCGGATCGCCTCGCCGCGGAGCTCGAGGCCGCGCTCGCCGAAGCGCGCGCCGTCGCGGGTGCGTTGCCGCGTGAGGCGGCGCTCTACCTGATCTGGCGCGAGCCGTGGATGAGTGTCGCGCGCGACACCTACATCTCCGCGACGCTGGCCGAGGTGGGGTGGGACACGCTTCCCGTCGGGACCTCCGACCGCTACCCCTCGATCGACTGGCAGGCGCCGTGGATGGCGGAGGTCGCCCGCGTGTTCCTGTCGACCGAGCCCTACCGCTTCCGCGAAATGCACCTCGCCGAAGTTGCGGCCCTTTCCGGTCGTCCCGTGTCGCTGATCGATGGCGAAATGACATCCTGGTACGGCAGTCGCGCGCCCTCTGGCCTGCGCCACCTCGCCGCGTTGCGCCGCGCGCTTGCTGGCTGCGCGTAACGCATGGAATCCGCCGTTTCGGCGGCCGGCGGGATTTGGTCCGTCGACACGTAGGGCGGGAGCAGCGTAGCGTATCCCGCCATCCTGCTCGCCCCGACCGCCGCACGGCGGGATACGCCTTCGGCTCCTCCCGCCCTACAGCGTGGCGAGCCGCAGCGTGTCCTGCAGGGCTTCCGGGCTCAGGATCGCGAACAGCGGCTTCACCAGCCGGTGGCGGTTGAGCTTGAGCAGCAGCTTGTCGCGGCTCACGAGATGCGTTGCGCCGCCGTCGCGCGCGAGTTCGAGGAATTTCTGGTCGTCGGCGTCGCGGCACGCGGGCAGGGCTGGGGCGTTCGCATCCTCCCGCGCGGGTAGTACGGTGGCGCGGGCCGCATAGGCGGCGAGGATCGCGGCCTGCCGTTCCGCAGGGATCCCGAACTGGCGGTAGGCGAGCACGCGCCGCAGTTCTTCCAGCGTCAAGTCATTGACGAGCAGTCGCGGCGCGCCGCCGTCGATCAGCGCACGCAGGTGCGCGAGCTTCGGATCCTCGAACGCCCACAGTGCCATCACGGTGTTCGTGTCGAGCACGAGACGCAGGGCTGATGGGGCAGGGGCAGGTGAGGGTGGAAGTGGGGTGGCGGTCATCGCGGAGGCCGAAGGGCGGATTGGCGTCGGGGGTGGCGGTAAACGACGACGAGGGGGCCGGGGCCCCCTCGCGTTCATTGTCGCCGCATACGGATCAGGCGGGGATCAAGCGGCCTCTTGAGCGTCGAGACGGATCTTGACATAGGAGCCCGGGGCGTCTTCCAGCGCCTTCAGCTTGCCCTTGGCCGGATCGCGCACGTCGACCTGCTCCGCGTCGTGTGCGGTGACCCAGGACTGCCAGTCGGTCCACCACGAGCCTTGCTGGTGTTCGGCGCCCTCGAACCACTTGTCGGCGTCTTCGGCGAGCTTGGCGGCCGGGTTCAGCCAGTAGCCGTACTTGTTCGCGACCGGCGGGTTGACGATGCCCGCGATGTGGCCCGAGCCGCCCAGCACGAAGCGCACCGGGCCGCCGAACTTGGTCGCGCCGGTGAAGGTGCTCTTCCACGGCGCGATGTGGTCTTCCAGCGTCGAGATGAAGTAGCACGGCGTCTTGATCTTGCCGAGGTCGATCGGCACGCCGTCGATCTCGATGCCGCCGGGCTGCACCAGGCGGTTTTCCATGTACATCGCGCGCAGGTAGAAGCTGTGCATCTTCGCCGGCATGCGCGTCGAGTCGGAGTTCCAGTACAGCAGGTCGAAGGGGAAGGGATCCTTGCCCATCAGGTAGTTATTGACGACGAAGGACCAGATCAGGTCGTTGGCACGCATCATGTTGAAGGTGCCCGCCATCTCGGCGCCTTCGAGGTAGCCGCGCTCGAACATCTTCTTCTCGAGGCTGGACACCTGCTGCTCGTCGATGAACACGCCCAGCTCGCCCGGGTCCGAGAAGTCGGTCATGGTCGTGAAGAAGGTCGCCGCGGCGATGCGCTTCTGCTTCTTGGCCGCGAGATAGGCCAGCGTGGTCGCCAGCAGCGTGCCGCCCAGGCAGTACCCGCAGGCGTTCACTTCCTTCTCGCCGGTCTGCTTCTCGATCGCGTCCAGCGCGGCGACGATACCTTCGAGCACGTAGGATTCGAAGGTCTTGTTTGCGAGGCGCTCGTCCGGGTTCACCCACGAGATCACGAACACGGTGTGGCCCTGGTCGACGCACCACTTCACGTACGAGTTCTTCTCGCGCAGGTCGAGGATGTAGAACTTGTTGATCCACGGCGGCACGATCAGCAGCGGGCGCTTGTAGGCCTTCTGCGTCGTCGGCGTGTACTGGATCAGCTGCATCATGTCGGTCTGGAACACGACCTTGCCCGGCGTCGTGCCGACGTTCTTGCCCAGCTCGAAGGCGCTGGTGTCGGTCATGCGCACGCGCAGCTGGCCGCCGCCGTCTTCCATGTCGCGCAGCAGGTTGTTGAGGCCCTTGATCAGGTTCTGGCCGTTGTTCTTGACCGTCTCGCGGAACACTTCCGGGTTGGTCAGCGCGAAGTTCGACGGCGACAGCGCGTCGATGTACTGGCGCGTGTAGAAATTGACCTTCTTCTGCGTCTGCTCGTCGAGGCCGTCGACGCAGCACACGGTGTCATGCACGTGGCGCGCGGCGATCAGGTAGGACTGCTTGATGAAGTCGAACAGGAAGTGCTCTTCCCACTGCTCGTCCTTGAAGCGCTTGTCGGTCTTGTCCGGCTGGGCGATCGGCGTGCCCTGCATCCCCATCACGCGCAGCATCGAGTGCTGCCACAGCGAGAAGTAGTCCCACACCAGGTTCATCTGCGATTGCGCCAGCTTGTACGGATTGGCCAGCAGCTTGGCCATCATGTCCATGAAGGCCTGCGCAATGCCCAGTTCGTCGCTGGGGGTGGAAACCCCTTTCTTCAGCTGGCGCTGGACGTGTTCGCTGATGAGGTGCGAGGCGCGCTGGGCCACCTCGGCATAGGTTTTCGCGACTTCCTTGGGGTCGGGCAGGTCGGCGAATACTGTCTCGGGGGTTGGTGCGGCCATCTCTAGTCTTGCTCCTGTTTTCACTCTGATTTTTCGAATCGGATGATGCCTGTCCGGTCGCTCACCCTGCGGATCTCGCCGCGCGCGACGAGATAGTTGAGGTGTGCAATCGCCTCTCCCATGGCGAACATGACCTGATGGGTGTCCAACTCACGGGGGAACAGCGTCGATAGCAGTTCCCCTGCGCTGCGGGGGGTCTTGATTTCGTCCAATAGTGCATCGCAGCGTTCACGGTGGTGCGCATTGAGTTGTTCGATGCGCGCACGGATGCCGCGGAACGGATGCCCGTGTGATGGTAGCACGAGCGTATCGTCGGGCAAGTCCTTGAAGCGATTTAATGATTCGAGAAACCAGCCGAGCAGATCGTCTTCCGGGGTGAGGGCGTAAACGCTGATGTTTGTCGAGATGCGCGGTAGCAGCATATCGCCCGAAATGAGCACTCCGAGCGACTCGCAATACAGGCTCGCGTGCTCGGGGGAGTGACCGTAGCCGACGATCACACGCCAGTCGTGCGTGCCGATGCGCAGCACGTCGCCGTCGAAGATGCGCTGGTAGGATTTCGGCAGGGCCGGGACCCCCTTGCGGTACGAATTGCCACGCTCGCGCAGTTCCGCCTGGCGTTCGGCGTCGAGCCCGTGGGCGGCGAAGTGCGCGACCATCTCATCGATGGCGTTGCCCGCGACCTGGTTCCAGATCGCGTGGCCGTTGAAGAATTCGCCCTGCGTCATCTGCACCGGCGCGCCGTCGCGTTCGGCGAGCCAGCTCGCGAGACCGAGGTGATCGGGGTGGCTGTGGGTGACGACGATCCGCGACAGCGGGCGCCGGTCGCGGTCGAGGATCGCGTTCCAGTTGTCGCGCACCGCGTCGAGGCCGAAACCGGTGTCGACGACGGTGAGCGAGTCGCCGTCGTCCAGCGTCCACAGATTGATGTGATTGAGCGCGAAGGGTAGCGGCATGCGTACCCAGCCCACTCCGGGCGCGACCTGTTTCACTTCGCCCGCACCGGGGGTGTCATCGAAGGGGTACTGCAGTTCTCCGGTTGCCGTCATTGCACTGTCTCCGTTGGAGGGGGCAGGCGGACATTGCCCTGCCTCTCGAATTCTGGTTAACTTTTCGGCCCTGTCCGGGCTGGTGGGCACGCAACGCGCCCTCTCCGGACCGGTTTTACTTCGATCGGTCGGCCAATGGCAAGCGAACAAACCTACTCCATCACCGAACTCGCGCGGGAATTCGACGTGACGCCACGGGCGATCCGCTTCTACGAAGACCAGGGTCTGCTGAACCCGTCGCGAGCCGGCCGCACCCGGGTTTACACGAAATCCGACCGCACCCGGCTCAAGCTGACGCTGCGCGGCAAGCGCCTGGGCCTGTCGCTCGCCGAGATCAAGGAGCTGATCGAGATGCACGGCGGCGTGCGCAACGCGGCCCCCCAGCTGCTGCGCTTCCTGGTCGTGCTCGCCGACCGGCGTGCCGCGCTCGAGCAGCAGCGCGAGGACATCGAGGCGGTGCTGGGCGAGATCGATTCGCTCGAGAAACAATGTTCCGAACTCCTGGGCCATGATGCGTCCCGTGCCGTCGAGGAGCGCGCGGAAGTCGTGCGTCGCATGCGCGCCGGGGCTTGATTTTTTTGACGGTTAGTTTACGTTGACGTAAACGTAATGACAACAGGCACAGCGCAAGGGCCGGAAGGACGGTCGAAGTCCGGCAGGGCATGAGGCTGGCGGGAAGAAGCCGCTCCCGCAAGAAAAGCGCCGCCCGCGTGGCGCGGGCCCGGTCCGGACTGTGGCAGCATGGCGGGTTGGTGACGGGGCATGGCCCCGTCGTGCAACGACAACCCGCGGAAGCCGGCAGGGGCTTCCGCCTGCGACTGTTCCTGGGAGTGACGATGGCAACGAAGCTTCGCATACTGAGTGCTGACGACAAGACCGAACTGGATCACGTACGCCAGTTCTTCCGCAATTACGCGGCGTGGCTGGGCGTGGATCTGTGCTTTCAGGGCTTCGGCGACGAGATGGCGTCGCTGCCCGGCTCCTATGCGGCGCCCGAGGGGCGTCTGTTCTACGCCGAGATCGACGGCCAGCCGGCCGGTTGCGTGGGCCTGCGTCCGACCACCGGCGGCATGTGCGAGATGAAGCGCCTGTACGTCGAACCCGCACACCGCGGGCTGGGCATCGGCCGTGACCTCGTGCTTGCGGCAATCCGCAGCGCGAAGGATCTCGGTTACCGCCGCATCATGCTCGACACGATGCCGGCGATGCGCATCGCGCTGAAGCTGTACCGCGAGATGGGTTTCAAGGAGGCGCCGGCCTATTACCCGACGCCCGTCGAAGGTGCGATCCTGCTTTCGCTCGACCTCGAGAACTGGTCCGAGGAAGAGGTCGCCAACGAGAACCTGTTCCACCTGTTCGACTACAACCGCGCCTGGGCGCAGCAGATGCACCAGGTCGATCCGACTTTCTTCGAGAAGCTGTCGAAGCTGCAGTCGCCCGAATACCTGTGGATCGGCTGCTCGGACTCGCGCGTGCCGGCGAACCAGATCATCGGCCTGCTGCCGGGCGAGGTGTTCGTGCATCGCAACGTCGCGAACGTCGTCGTGCATACCGACCTCAATTGCCTGTCGGTGATCCAGTTCGCGGTCGACGTGCTGAAGGTCAAGCACATCATGGTGGTCGGTCACTACGGCTGCGGCGGCGTGAAATCGGCGTTGATGTGCGAGCGCATCGGGCTGGTCGACCTGTGGCTGCGCCACGTGCAGGACGTGCATGTGAAGCACCAGAAGGTCGTTGACGCGCTTGCGCCCGAGCTTGCGCACGACCGCCTGTGCGAGCTCAATGCGCTGGAGCAGGTCGTGAACGTGTGCCAGACGGTGGTGGTGCAGGACGCATGGCGCCGCGGCCAGCCGCTGACAGTGCATGCGTGGATCTATGGATTGAAGGACGGACTGGTGCGCGACCTGGGGCTCAACGTGCGCCGTCCCGAAGACCTGATGCCGCGTTACGTCGCGGCGCTCGAATCACTGGCCTGAGAGCCGGGTAACCAAGACGTTTTACAGGAGAGAAGCATGAGTGATCCCGTCGTTATCGTTTCCGCCGCCCGCACGCCGATGGGCGGTTTCCAGGGCGAGCTGTCCGGCCTGACCGGCCCGCAGCTGGGCGCCGTCGCCATCAAGGCCGCCGTCGAACGCGCCGGGATCTCTCCCGAGCAGGTGCAGGAAGTGCTGATGGGCTGTGTGCTGCCCGCGGGCGTCGGCCAGGCGCCGGCCCGTCAGGCGGCGCTGGGCGCGGGGCTCCCGCTGTCGGCCGGCTGCACCACGGTGAGCAAGGTGTGCGGTTCGGGCATGAAGGCGACGATGCTCGCGCACGACCTGCTGGTCGCCGGCACCAACGACGTGATGGTCGCGGGCGGCATGGAGTCGATGTCGAACGCCCCCTACCTGCTGCCCAAGGCGCGCGGTGGCTACCGCCTCGGCCACGGCCAGGTGCTCGACCACATGTTCCTCGATGGCCTCGAAGACAGCTACTCGAAGGAGAACAAGGGCCGCCTGATGGGCACCTTCGCGGAAGACTGCGCAGGTCACTTCAGCTTCACCCGCGCGGCGCAGGACGAGTTCGCGATCGCCTCGACGACGCGCGCGCAGAACGCGATCAAGGACGGTTCCTTCGCGTGGGAAGTCGCGCCGGTGACCGTGTCGGGCCGCAAGGGCGATGTCGTCATCGACAAGGACGAGCAGCCGCCGAAGGCGCAGATCGACAAGATCGCCGGGCTGAAGCCCGCGTTCTCGAAGGACGGCACGGTCACCGCCGCCAACTCCTCGTCGATCTCCGACGGTGCCGCGGCGCTGGTGATGATGCGCCGTTCGACCGCCGACAAGCTGGGCCTGAAGCCGCTGGCGACCATCGTCGGCCATGCGACGCACGCACAGGAACCCGCCTGGTTCACGACCGCCCCGGTCGGCGCGATGCAGAAGGTGCTGGCGAAGGCCGGCTGGACCAAGGACCAGGTCGACCTGTGGGAGATCAACGAAGCTTTCGCAGTGGTCACGATGGCGGCGATGAAGGAACTCGACCTGCCGCACGACAAGGTGAACGTGCACGGCGGCGCCTGCGCGCTCGGCCACCCGATCGGCGCTTCGGGCGCGCGCATCCTGGTCACGCTGCTCGGCGCGCTGAAGAAGTACGGCAAGAAGCGCGGCGTCGCGAGCCTGTGCATCGGCGGCGGCGAAGCGACGGCAGTGGCGGTGGAGCTCGCGTAAATGATCCTCACGCAAGAACAGGAAATGATCCGCGACTCCCTGCGCGCCTTCGCGCAGGAGCGCCTGGCCCCCTTCGCCGCCGAATGGGACCGCAAGCACACCTTCCCGCGCGAGGCACTGAAGGAGCTCGCCGAGCTCGGCGCCCTGGGCATGGTCGTGCCCGAGCAGTGGGGCGGCGCGGGCATGGACTACATGAGTCTCGTGCTCGCGCTGGAGGAGATCGCCGCCGGTGACGGCGCGACTTCGACCATCGTCAGTGTGCAGAACTCGCTCGCTTGCGGCATTCCGAACCGCTACGGCAACGACGCGCAGAAGGAACAGTGGCTGAAGCCGCTCGCGCGCGGCGAGAAGCTGGGCTGCTTCTGCCTGACCGAGCCGCACGTGGGCTCGGACGCTTCGGCGCTGAAGACGACCGCCACGCGTGACGGCGACGCGTGGGTCATCAACGGCGTGAAGCAGTTCATCACGACGGGCCGTGAAGCGGACGTTGCGATCGTCTTCGCCGTGACCGACAAGAACGCCGGCAAGAAGGGCATCTCCTGCTTCCTCGTGCCGACGAACACGCCGGGCTACATCGTCGCGCGCATCGAGGAGAAGATGGGCCAGAAGGCCTCGGACACCGCCCAGATCCTCTTCGAGAACTGCCGCGTGCCGGCCGGTGCGCTGCTCGGCGCCGAAGGCGAGGGCTACAAGATTGCGCTGTCCAACCTCGAAGCGGGCCGTATCGGCATCGCCGCGCAGTGCCTGGGCATGGCGCGCGCGGCGCTGGAAGCGGCGGTGAAGTACGCGCACGAGCGCGAGACCTTCGGCAAGCCGATCTTCGAGCACCAGGCGGTGAACTTCCGCCTCGCGGACATGGCGACCCAGCTGGAAGCCGCCCGCCAGCTCGTATGGCACGCGGCGAGCCTGAAGGACGCCGGCCGGCCCTGCCTCAAGGAAGCGTCGATGGCGAAGCTCTTCGCCTCCGAGATGGCCGAGAAGGTGTGCTCGGACGCGATCCAGATCCACGGCGGCTACGGCTACGTCAGCGACTTCCCGGTCGAGCGCATCTACCGCGACGTGCGGGTGTGCCAGATCTACGAAGGCGCGAGCGACATCCAGCGCCTCGTGATCGGTCGCTCGCTCGCGGTTTGAGCAGCAAGTTGCGGTAGGGCGGGAGCAGCCGAAGGCGAATCCCGCCATGCCATCGTTCGGGGTGGCGGGATGCGCTCCGCTCCTCCCGCCCTACGATGGGGACTCGAGTCGTTGAACCACTCTGGTCGCCGGCACCGTTAAGCAACATGTGTTTCCCGATCCTGCGGGAGCAGGCGCCGGGGGTGTTCTCCCTGCAGCCTCCCTCTAGATGCCCCTGGCGTCCCGCGGGATCCTTTTATGCGTAATCGACCGGCGCCATGCAGAGCGCCGGCGCCCGAAGACAGGAGACGATCTTGACCTACGAAACCCTCGAAATCGCACGCGAACAGGGCGTGGCGACGATCTGGATGAACCGTCCGGATGTGCACAACGCGTTCAACGCGCAGCTCATCGCGGATATCACCGCCGCCTGCCGGCAACTGGACGAGGACGATGCCGTGCGCGTCGTCGTGCTCGCCGGGCGCGGCAAGAGCTTCTCGGCCGGCGCCGACCTCAACTGGATGAAGGCCGCGGGCGAGGCGAGCGTCGAGGAGAACCTCGCCGACGCACGCAAGCTCGCCGGCATGCTGCGCACGCTGTCCGAAATGCGCAAGCCGACGATCGCGCGCGTGCAGGGTGCCGCGCTGGGCGGCGGCATGGGCCTCGCGTCGGCGTGCGACATCTGCGTCGCGTCCGACAAGGCGGTGTTCGCGACCTCCGAGATCAAGTTCGGCATCATCCCGTCGGCGATCAGCCCCTACGTGATCCGCGCGATCGGCGAGCGCCAGTCCTACCGCTACTTCCAGTCGGCCGAGCGCATCCCGGCGCAGCGTGCAGGCGAGATCGGCCTCGCGCATGAAGTCGTCGCGGCCGAGGAGCTGGACGCAAAGGTCAATGAAGTCGTCCTCGCGTTGCTGCAAGGTGGTCCGAAGTCGCAGGCTGCGGCGAAAGACCTGATCCGCGCGGTCGCGAACCGGCCGGTGTCGGACGAGCTCGTCGAGGACACCGCCCGCCGGATTTCCGGCCTGCGTGCGACGCCGGAGGCGAAGGAGGGGCTGGACGCCTTCCTGTCGAAGCGCCCGGCGGCGTGGGTTCCCGCGCAATAAGCTCAGGTCGGAGGAAGAGATAATGCAACTGCCGCAAAACGTGCGCATCGTCGACGTCGGTCCGCGTGACGGACTGCAGAACGAGAAACAGATCGTGTCGACCGAAACCAAGGTCGAACTGATCGCGCGCCTGGCCGATGCCGGGCTGACGGCAATCGAGGCGACGTCCTTCGTGTCGCCGAAATGGGTGCCGCAGATGGGCGACAACGCCGCGGTGATGGCGGCCATCGAGCGCCGTCCGGGCGTGTCCTACCCGGTGCTGACGCCCAACCTGAAGGGCTTCGAGGCCGCGCTCGCCGCCGGGGCGGAGGAGGTCGCGGTGTTCGGCGCCGCGTCCGAATCCTTCAGCCAGAAGAACATCAACTGCTCGATTGCCGAGTCGCTGGAGCGCTTCCGCCCGGTCACCGAGGCCGCGCACGCCGCGGGCGTGAAAGTGCGCGGCTACGTCTCCTGCGTCGTCGGTTGCCCCTACGAGGGGCCGGTCGCGCCGGAGAAGGTCGCCGAGGTCGCCGCGACGCTGATGGAGATGGGCTGCTACGAGGTTTCGCTGGGCGACACGATCGGAACGGGCAATCCGGTGAACATCGCGCGCATGCTCGAAGCGGTCATGAAGCGCGTGCCCGTGGAGCGTCTCGCCGGCCATTACCACGACACCTACGGCATGGCCGCGGCGAACATCTACGCCTCGCTGCAGATGGGGGTCTCGGTGTACGACGCGTCGGTCGGCGGCCTCGGGGGCTGCCCGTACGCGGCCGGCGCGTCGGGCAACGTCGCGACCGAGGACGTCGTATGGCTGTTGAACGGCCTGGGAATCCAGACCGGCATCGACGTCGAGCGCCTGGTCGACATCGCCGCGTGGATCAGCACCGTCCTCGGGCGCGAGCCGGCCTCGCGCGTGGCCCGGGCGGTGCTCGCGAAGCGGGCGAAGGCGGCCTGTTCCAGCTGATATCGTTGTGCATTAATGAACTCGATCGGGCCGCGGCAGACCAAATACGACAACAAGCCGCACCCGTTACCCCAACAAGACCCCCGACCCCGACATGAGCATCGCATCCCCCTGCATCAACATCTGCCGCATGAGCGCGACCACCGGCTTGTGCGAGGGCTGTTTCCGCAGCCTCGACGAAATCGCGCGCTGGAGCCGCAGCGAGGAGGCCGACAAACTGCGCATCCTCGAACTCGTCGCCCGGCGCCGTGCGACCCCGGGCGCCGCTGCGGCGCCGACTTTTCCATTGCAGGAGGGGGCGTGAGCGCCGCCGCCCGGCCGCCCGAAGGGGGCGAACTATCTCCCCTGGGGAAAATGCCATGCAACGACAGGAGGGTAGTCCGGTGAGCGAGGCGCTTTGTGTCGGTGTGTGCATGATCGACTGGGACTCCGGCGTGTGTCTCGGCTGCGGGCGCACGCCCGAGGAAATCGACGGTGTGCCGGTGCCGCACGCGCCGGTCGAGCCGCCGAAGGCCGCAGTGCCGCTGCCCGACAACGTCGCCGCGCAGGTCGGCGAGGGATCCGAGTGAGCGCCCCGGCCGTGCTGCCCGACACGATCCGCGTGCTCGAACGCGGCTGGCTGTCGGCCAACAACGTCGTGTTGTTCGACGGCGAGCGGGCGACCGTGGTGGACAGCGGCTATGTGAGCCACGGCGACCAGACCGTCGCATTGTTGCGCGAGGAGCTGGCGGGGCGGCGCCTCGCGGAGCTCGTCAACACGCATTCGCATTCCGACCACATCGGCGGCAACGCGCTGCTGCAGCGCACCTTCGGCTGCTCGATCAGCGTTCCGGCGGGGATGCTGCCGGCGGTTGCGGCCTGGGACGAGGATGCGCTGCTGCTGCGGACCGCCGCGCAGTCCGGAGAACGCTTCCATGCCGACCGTGCGCTGCATCCGGGCGATACGCTGGAGATGGGTGAGCTCGCGTGGCGAGCGATCGCCGCTCCCGGTCACGACATGGACGCGCTGGTGTTCCACAGCGCGGACCGCCGCCTCCTGATCTCGGGCGATGCGCTGTGGCGCGACGGCTTCGGCATCCTCTTCGCCGAGGTGCTGGGGCAGGGCGACGGCATCGGCGCGACGCGGCGCACGCTGGAGTCCATTGCCCGCCTGCCGGTGGACATCGTGATCCCCGGTCACGGCGCACCCTTCGTCGAGTTCGACGACGCCCTCGCACGCGCCTTCGCCCGCCTGCGCGCCTTCGAGGAAGACGGCGCGCGCATGGCGCGCAATGCGATCCGCGCCTGCATGACTTTCTCGCTGCTTGACGCGCGCAGCATGCGGATCGACGCGCTCGCAGAGCATCTGGCCAGTGTGCCGCTGTACCGCGAAGCCAACGCGCGCTTCCTCGGCCTCGCGCCGGAAGCGCTCGCGGACTGGCTGGTCGGTGACCTCACGCGGGCCGGTGTCGCCCGGCGCGAAGGCGAGCTGCTGGTCGCTGCGTGATCCGACTTTAGTCATAGATGTCATCGTCCCGCGCTGGCCGCGGAGCCTTGCTTTGGAGATAATCGACGCTCCATGCGGAGTTTCGGGTCATGCAGATCGTTCTGATTAGCGGCTTGTCGGGTTCGGGGAAGAGCGTTGCGCTCAAGGTGCTCGAAGACGCGGGCTATTACGCCGTGGACAACCTGCCTGCGAGCCTGCTGCCCAAGCTTGCGGCGGAGCTGCGGCGGCTCGGCTACGAGCGTGTCGCGGTCGCGGTGGATGTGCGCTCCGGTGCCAACATCGCGGCCTTGCCGCAGAAAATCGAGGATCTGCGCAGAACGGTCGGTGACCTGCGGGTGATCTTCCTCGAGGCGCGCGACGACACCCTGTTCGCGCGCTTCTCGGAAACGCGCCGGCGCCATCCGCTCGCGAGCGACGAGGTGTCGCTGGAGGAAGCGATCCAGAAGGAGCGCGACGCCCTCGAGTCGATCGCCGCGCTCGGTCACCGCATCGACACCAGCGAGCTGCAGGCGAACACGCTGCGCGCCTGGATCAAGGACTTCATGCACATCGAGCCGACCGCGGGGCTCACGCTCATGTTCCAGTCCTTCGGTTTCAAGTACGGCATCCCGCTCGACGCCGACAACGTGTTCGACGTGCGCTGCCTGCCCAATCCGCATTACGACCCGCTGCTGCGGCCCTTTACCGGCAAGGACCAGCCGGTGATCGACTTTCTCGATAACCTGCCCGACGTTGCGCGCATGTACGAGGACATCCGCAGCTTCGTCGCCAACTGGTTGCCCAGCTACGCACGCGACAACCGCAGCTATCTCACCGTCGCGATCGGCTGCACCGGCGGTCAGCATCGCTCGGTGTATCTGGCCGAGAAACTGGGGCGCCACTTTGCCGGATCCGTCCGCGTGCAGGTCCGCCATCGCTCGGCCGTGCGCCGTGCGGTGGACCACGGGGCGCGGCCGGCGGACCAGTGAAGGCGCGCCTGGCCGAATGGATCGTCCTGCTGCGGCCGGGCGACTGGCTCGTGCTCGCCGCCGGATTACTGGTGTGCGTGCTTTCGGCGCTCGTTCTATGGCGCGGCGGGGCGCCGGACAAGGCCGTCGTGCGCGCCGGCGGAAAGGTGTTTGCCGAACTCGGACTCGCGCGTGCGCAGACCGTCGAAGTCCCCGGCCCCCTGGGCGTCACGCGCATCGAGATCGAGCCCGGTCGCGCACGCGTCGCATCCGACCCCGGCCCACGCCAGTACTGCGTGCGCCAGGGCTGGCTGACGCGCTCGGGCGCGGTGGCCATCTGCGCGCCCAACCAGGTCTCCCTGAGCCTTGCCGGCGGTGCCGCGGACTATGACTCCCTCAACTATTGAGATCGTCCCTACCGCGGACGACCAGCGCATCGCGCGGCTGGCCGCCGCCGCGATCGTGCTGACCGTTGCCGAGGCCGCGATCCCCCTGCCGCTGCCCGGGGTGAAGCCGGGGCTCGCGAACATCGTCACCCTGATCGTGCTCGCGCGCTGGGGCTGGCGTGACTCCGTGTGGGTCGCACTGCTGCGGGTGTTCGCCGGCAGCCTGCTGCTCGGCCAGCTCTTTGCGCCCGGCTTCTTCCTCAGCCTCTCGGGCTCCCTCGCGAGCCTCGCGACGCTCGGTCTCGCGATGCATCTGCCGCGGCGCTGGTTCGGCCCCGTGAGCCTGAGCGTGCTGGCGGCCTTTGCGCACATCGGCGGCCAGCTCGTGCTCGCGCGGCTGTGGCTCGTGCCGCACGACGGCGTGTTCTATCTCGTGCCCGTGTTTGCCTTCGCCGCGACACTGTTCGGCCTGGTCAATGGCCTGGTGGCCGCGAAGCTGATGCGCGGCCGGGCTTCGGGCACGATTTGATTGAGGTATAAAAAATAATAATATGCTGATACTTATGGTGAGAGGAGAGATGATATGAGCGAACAAGCGATCAGCCGTTTCCCGGTTCCCGAGCTCAAGGACCTGCCGGACGACATCCGCGAGAAGATCCTCGCGGTGCAGGAAAAGGCGGGCTTCGTGCCCAACGTCTTCCTCACCCTCGCCCATCGCCCGGACGAATTCCGCGCCTTCTTCGCGTACCACGACGCGCTGATGGAAAAGAACGAAGGGCTCACCAAGGCCGAGCGCGAGATGATCGTCGTCGCGACCTCGGGCGCGAACAACTGCCTCTACTGCGTCGTCGCGCACGGTGCGATCCTGCGCATCCGCGCGAAGAACCCGCGCGTCGCCGATCAGGTCGCGACCAACTACCGCAAGGCCGAGATCACGCTGCGCCAGCGTGCGATGCTGGATTTCGCGATGAAGGTCGCACTCGCGGCCGCGACCGTCGACGAAGCCGACTTCGCCGTCCTGCGCGAACACGGTTTCAGCGAGGCCGACATCTGGGACATCGGTGCGATTGCCGCCTTCTTCGCGCTGAGCAACCGCCTCGCCAACCTCTCCAGCATGCGCCCGAACGAAGAGTTCTACCTGATGGGGCGCCTGCCCAAGGGCTGACGGCCAACCGGCCAGCCCGAACGGTGCTCGTCGGGCATCGGCTTACTGCGGGAGGACGAGGATGCGGCCGGCGCGCCGGCGCCCGCCCGTCACGCCGCCGAGGCCCTCGCCGCCATGTGCGTGGCAGATCGCGCACGCGAGCGCGTCGGCCGCGTCCGGACCGGGGCTGCCGTCGAGCGCGAGCAGGCGCTGCACCATGTGCTGCACCTGCTCCTTGTTCGCCTTGCCGTAGCCGACCACTGCCTGCTTGACCTGCAGGGCCGTGTATTCATGCACCGGCAGGTCGCAGGCCACCGCGCCGCAGATCACCGCGCCGCGTGCCTGCCCGAGCAACAGCGTGGATTGCGGGTTCACATTCACGAACACCTTCTCGACCGCGGCCTGATCCGGCGTATAGGTCGCAATGACCTCGCGCACGCCGTCGAGCAGCGTCTTCAGGCGTCCGGGGAGTTCCCCGTCGCGTGTCCGGATGCAGCCGCTCGCGACGTAGCGCAGCTGGCTGCCGAGCTTGTCGATGACGCCGAATCCCGTGATGCGCAGTCCGGGATCCAGGCCCAGGATGCGGGTCGCGACGATGCGCGATGCGGATGTGACCTTCATCCGCGCATTCTAAAGGAAGGCAGCCTATCCTTACCGCACACGCTGTTACATGCCGTGCCTTGCATGACAGCCGGATTGACGCTGGATAATGCCGGTACGATACTCGCCCTCCCCCCCGCCGCGAGCCGGCTCGCGGCATGAACCAACCGGAGATTTCCGATGATCAGACCGTCCCTGCTCGGCATGGCCGTCGCGGCGGCATTCAGCGCGAGTGCGGCTGCGGCCGACTTCAGCAACACCTACTTCTTCGGCGACAGCCTCAGCGATGCCGGCAGCTTTTCCGCCTTCCTGCCCCCGGGAACCGGGCGCTTCACGACCAATCCGGGCCCGGTGTGGAGCGAGAACCTCGCCGCAGCGCTCGGGACGGATGCCACGCCCGCCGTGGCCGGTGGCAGCAACTACGCGATGGGAGGCGCGCGCGTGACTGCCCGGCCGGGCTACCCCGACGCCGATCCGACCCGCTTCGCGACGCCGATCCAGAGCCAGATTGCCGCCTACCTCGCGTCCACCGGCGGCCGGGCCGACCCGGGAGCGCTGTACTCGGTGTGGGGTGGCGCCAACGACCTCTTCCTGGCACTCGAGACATCGTCAAACCCGCTTGGCGACATCGTCACGGCGGCAACCGGTCAGGTCGCGGCAGTCGGGACGCTGAAGGCCGCCGGCGCGCGCTACATCCTCGTCTCGACGCTCCCCGACGTCGGTGCCACGCCCTTCGGCGCCTCCCTCGGCCCCGCCAATGCTGCCGCCGTCACGGCACTCTCGAGTGCCTATAACCAGGTGCTGTACGGCGGCCTGGCTACCGCCCGCATCCAGGTCATCCCGCTCGACACCTTTTCCTTGCTGCGCGAAGTCGGTGCCGATCCCGCACCCTATGGCTTCGCCAACGTGACCGTTCCCGCCTGCGGACTTACGCCCTCGCTGGTGTGTACGGCCGCCGACCTTGTCGCCCCGGGTGCCGACCAGACCTTCCTCTTCGCCGACGGTGTGCATCCGACGACCGCCGGCCATCGCGTGATCGCCGATTACGCGCTGGGCGTACTGCGTGCACCGGGTGCGGTGTCGCTGCTTGCCGAGTCGCCGCTCTACACCCGCGAGGCGCTGTTCTCCACCGTGCAGGACCAGCTCGCCCTCGGCGCCTGGGCGCGCGGGCAGAGCGGGCGCAACCTGTGGGCAAGTCTCGGCGGCGGGCGCCTCAAATATTCGTCGAGCGAAGCGGTGCCCGGCGCCAGCGGCAACCCCTATGACCTCGCCGTGGGCGTCGACACCTGGATCTCGCCTTCGCTCAGCGTCGGCGCAGCGGTTGGCCTGGCCATGTTCGACGCCGATTTCTCCGCCGATGCCGGCGACTACGAACAGCGCGAGCAGACCCTCGCGCTGTATGCCGGCTACCGCAGCGGTCCCCTGCACGCGACGGCGGTCGGAGCATTCGGCAGCATCGACTACGACACCCGCCGCGACGTCACGCTGGGCGCGGCGCAGCGCACCATGAAGGGCTCGACCTCGGGCACCAACCTCTCCCTGGGCGTGCTGGCCGGCTACGACTTCAGTGCGGGCGCGCTGCGCCACGGGCCGACGCTAGGCATGCACTTGCAGCAGGTCGAGGTCGACGGCTTCACCGAGAAGGGGCAGTCCTCGACCACGATGGCCTTCCGCAGCCAGGACCGCAATTCCCTGCTCGGCAGCATCGGCTACCAGGCGAGCTGGGATCTGGGCCGCTACCTGCCGTACGCGCGCGTCGCCCTCAACCGCGATTTCGAGGACGACGACCGCAAGGTGCATGCGAGCCTCGCCAGCCTGCCCGCCAACGGCTTCGCCCTGCCGGCCTTTGCGCCCGAGCGCACCTGGGGCACGGCGGTCGTCGGCGTCGGCGCGAAGTTCTCGCCGACCCTGAGCGGCAACCTCGCGCTGTCGACCCGCATCGCGCAGGACGACGTGCGTGCCTACGCGCTGCAGGGCGGGCTCAGCCTCGGCTTCTGACGGTCGCGCGGCGGGCGAAGCTCACATGCCCGTCGCCGCAAACCACGCGCCGGTCGGACTCGTCACGAAGATGATCGGCGCGATGCACGGCTGGGGCAGCTCCAGCTGGGCCTCGATATAGGCGTCGCCCGTTGCGCTGGCCGGGAAGGGGGCCGTCACCACATTTACGGTCGATGCGCTCGTCGGCGAGCTCCTGCTCAGGCAACTCACGATCGCTCGGAAATTCGGGACGGTGTTCTTGCCGCGAATGTTTTCCGGGACGATGGAGTCGTCGGCAAAGACCAGGCCCGTGACGCGGATCTCGAGCTTGCCGGACGCCGTGAGATCTCCTTCCGCTCCCGCGATGGTCCAAGGCAGGCCGCCACCGTTCACGCCCCGGATCGCGTTGGTCGGGCCCGTATAGGGCAAGGGCACTCCGACCATCGTGTCGAACTCGAGGATCTTGTCGTCCCGTCCTGCGGCCGTTGCGGTACTCGCGATGCAGCCTGCGGCCAATGCGCAGATGCCCGTCCATATCAGTCGATTCATCTTCATCTCCTTGTCGGGGTCTTTCCAGTCGCCGCGCCTTCCGGCGCCGACAACGGGTAAACGCCGGCTGGCGGCGCAATATTCCCTATTCGCCCGAAAAGTCCCGGTGCAATGTCTTTCGCATACCCCCGGGCGTCGATCCGGCCGCGGCACGGGGCCTGCGAATCTGTGGCCGATTTGACCAAACCCATGATCGTGACGTGGCTAATGAGCTAGACTTTGGTCATGGACGGCACTGCCGTCCCGTCCCGTGTCCATATCGAAGCCACGGGAGGCCGGAAGCGGGGAAGGCTATGCACCGGAACATGCAAAACAAGGGGAATAGCATGAAGAACGGATCGAAATTCGCCCTCGGGGCCGCGCTGGTTGCGGGCGCGGGCTTTCTCGGAACGGCCGACGTGTTTGCCGACGTGCAGTCGGCCCGCGTGGTGGCCGCCGAGGAAGCGCGGATGAAAAGCGACTTTGCGCGCGTGCTCGACAGCACCAGGGAGCTCAACAAGGCGCTCAAGCGTGTCGGAGAGCAGCGCAAGGTGGACAATTCGCGTGTCGTGCAGGACAACGAAGCGAAGATCAAGCAGGCCGAGGCTGCGGCGGCCGACGGCAGAATCCTCGATGCACGCCTGTTGCTCGAAGATGCCTACCTCGGCGCCAAGCTCTCGATTGCCGAGCTCGTGAAGCCCGCGGCGAACGGAGCCAAGGCGGCAGCGCCGGCCTCCGCCGCGGACCCGCGCGAGCAGAAGGAGTACACGGCGCGCAAGGAATCGACCAAGTCCCTGCGCGACGCGCTGGCGCGCATCGCCGAGGAAAAGAGCGACGACAAGGGTCGGGCCGAGGTGAAGATCGTGGACAAGCTGATGGGCGACGCCGACGCCGAGCGCGCGGCCGATGCGCGTCGCGGCCGCGCGATCCTCGATCACGCTTACCTGCGCACCAAGGTCCAGATCGAGCGCCTGCGCGGCGGCGAGACGCTCGTGCGCACGCTGCAGTTCGACAGCAAGGGCGACGAGTACCGCTACGAGCAGGACCGCAACGAGACCTACCGCATGCTGATCCCGATGCTGGTGCCCAACGGCAGCGCTCGCGAGGCGCAGCTCAAGGGAACGCTCGACCGCGCGGTCAAGCTCCGCGCAGATGCCGACGCCCAGACCAAGCGCAACGAACTCGACAACGCGCTGAAGACGATCGACGAATCGACGGCGGAGTACCAGAAGGCGATCCGCAACGCGGGTGTGTTGCTGCCCGGCTGACGCAGACCCGGGGCCGGGGAGTTCCGGCCTCGCGCAGCAAAGAAATCGGCCCGCCAGCGGATGCTGGCGGGCCGATGTGCTTTTCGCTGCCGCAAGCGGCGCGCTTACGCGCGGGCAGGCACTGCGAGCTGCGGCATTTCGGCCGCTTCTGTCACCTTCGCCACGGCCTGGCGCACGTCCATGTGCGCGTCCTGCTGGTCGAGCACGGCCTCGGGATCGTTGGCTTCCTCGATCGTCTCGTTGTTGAGGTGGCTGTTGAGCACCTTCATGTCGACGTCCTTGCACCATTTCGCGACGACCACGGTCGCGACGCTGTTGCCGATCAGGTTGGTCAGCGCACGAGCTTCCGACATGAAGCGGTCGATGCCAAGGATCAGCGCAAGGCCCGCCACCGGCACGCCGCCGACGGCCGACAGCGTCGCGGCGAGTACGATGAAGCCGCTGCCGGTGACGCCCGCCGCGCCCTTCGAGGTCAGGAGCAACACCGCAAGCAGGGTCAGCTGTTGCGTCAGGTCCAGCGGGGTGTTGGTCGCCTGCGCGATGAACACGGCCGCCATCGTCAGGTAGATCGAGGTGCCGTCGAGGTTGAACGAGTAGCCGGTCGGGATCACGAGGCCGACGGTCGACTTCTTGCAGCCCAGGTTCTCCATCTTGGCCATGATGCGCGGTAGCGCCGACTCGGACGACGAGGTGCCCAGCACGATCAGCAGCTCTTCCTTGATGTAGGCGATCAGCTTCACGACCGAGAAGCCGTGGATGCGTGCGATCAGGCCCAGCACGCCGAAGATGAACACGAGGCAGGTCGCGTAGAAGGTGCCCATCAGCATGCCGAGCTGGGCGAGGGCGCCGACGCCGTGCTTGCCGATCGTGAAGGCCATCGCGCCGAACGCGCCGATCGGCGCGACCTTCATGATGTAGCCGACGATGCCGAACAGCACGTGCGAGAACTTCTCGATGAAGTCGAACACCGGCGTGCCACGGCCGCCGAACTTGTGCAGCGCGAAGCCGAACAGCACCGAGAACAGCAGCACCTGCAGGATCTCGCCCTTCGCGAAGGCGTCGACGACGGTTGTCGGGATCACGTGCAGCAGGAACTCCGTCGTGCTCTGCATCTTCGACGGGTCGGTATAGGCGGCGATCGCTTTCGTATCCAGCGTCGTCACGTCGATGTTCATGCCGGCGCCCGGCTTGACGGTATTGACGATGACCAGTCCCACCATCAGCGCGATCGTGCTGACGACCTCGAAATACAGCAGCGCCAGGCCACCCGTCTTGCCGACCTTCTTCATGTCCTCCATGCCGGCGATGCCGACGACGACGGTACAGAAGATGATCGGGGCGATGATCATCTTGATCAGCTTGATGAAGCCGTCACCCAGCGGTTTCATCGCAGCGCCGGTCTGCGGGTAGAAATGCCCCAGCAGCACGCCAATCACGATCGCGACGATGACCTGGAAATACAGCGACGTGTAAAACGGTTTCTTTACCAAATCCATCTCCTCGGTTATTGACTGCGTGGCCGCGATTATTTCGACCGGGGAGAATCATGGGCAGTGTGAACTTCCGCATTGTGGTTATCACCTATGCGGAGCAAGGGTATGCCGCCGAAGGCGGATTCCGGGTGAGTCGGCGCGGGCCGGGCCCGCCGGACGGAGGCGTCAGGCCTTGCGCGCGAGCCACACGCCCAGCACGGCGACGGCCATGCCGGCGAGCGCGAGGCCGGTGAGCGTCTCGCCGAACAGCAGCCAGGCCATCAGCGCCGTCGTCGGCGGCGTCAGATAGAACAGGCTGGCCACGTTCACGGCGCTGCCGCTGCGGATCAGCAGGTTGAGCAGGCTGATCGCGCCGAGCGAGAGCACGAGTACGAGCCACAGCAATGCGAAGGTGAACTGCCCGCTCCAGTCGACGTGCAGGGTTTCGGTGCGGCTGGCGATGAAGCCGGTGACGATCAGGCTGGGGATGAACTGCAGGACCGAACCGGTGCGCAGGTCGAAGCTCGGGCAGAAACGCTTCTGGTACAGCGTGCCGACAGTGATTCCGGCCAATGCCGCAAGGGCCGGTGCGAGCTTCCAGCCCAGCTCCGCGGCCGAGACGCCGACCGCGACCTTGTTGCTGACAACCAGCGTCACGCCGAGAAAACCCAGCACGAGCCCCGTCCATTGGCGCGGCGTGACCCGTTCGCCCAGCAACCAGCCGGCGCCGAGGGCGGTCAGCAGCGGCTGCATGCCGACCACCAGGGAGGAGACGCCCGCAGGCAGACCGCGGTGGATCGACATGAACACCCCGCCGAGGTAGGTCGCCTGCACCAGCAGGCCAGCCACCCCGATGTGGACGACCATGCGCCAGTCGCGCGGCCAGGGCGCGCGCATCGCGAGCGCCAGTGCGCCCATCAGCGTGATGACCAGCACGTAGCGGGTGCTCAGGAAGGTAAGCGGTTCCGCAAAGGGCAGGCCGAATTTCGCGCCGATGAAGCCGGTGCTCCACAGCAGGACGAAGAGGAGGGGGGCTACGGCAGTCAGACGGGGATGGAGAGTGGCCATGGCGTGTCGGGAACGTGTCGTGCGGGCCCGGCAGGGCGGAGGAAGTTCATCTTACATGCACGTTGATGCGTGTGTGTCATAAGTGCGCTCGCGGCTGATGAATTTTCCCGCATGTTCGGGCTTGTATAATCCTGTCCTCGTTGTGGGTATTCGGCTCGGGAGTTACACTGGATTGCAACAACGTCATAGTGCTGTTCGTGACGTTGGTATATAAGGAGAGCGTGCTCGTTTCCGTATCCGGAAGGCGGGTCGATTCCTGTCCGTCGCACGAGCAGATCTTCCAGGGGCGCGGCATTGCCGGGCCTGCCGAAAGGGGAAAAGCGTCATGGATGCCTGGAAGGCAGACGTCGCAATAGTCGGTGCGGGCGGAGCGGGCCTGCGTGCCGCGATCGCGGCCGCCGAGTCCGACCCCTCGCTGAGGATCGCGCTGGTTTCCAAGGTCTACCCGATGCGCAGCCACACCGTGGCGGCCGAGGGCGGGGCCGCCGGCGTCGTGCAGGCCCACGACAGCCTCGAACACCACTTTCACGACACCGTCGCCGGCGGCGACTGGCTGTGCGAGCAGGATGTGGTCGAGGACTTCGTCGCGCGCTGCACGGAGGAAATGGTCCAGCTCGAGCACTGGGGCTGTCCCTGGAGCCGCAAGACGGACGGCCACATCAACGTGCGTGCCTTCGGCGGCATGAAGATCGAGCGCACGTGGTTCGCTGCCGACAAAACCGGCTTCCACATGCTGCACACGCTGTTCCAGACCTCGCTCAAGTACCCGTCCATCCGGCGCTTCGACGAGAACTTCTGCCTCGACCTGGTCGTCGAGGACGGGCGCGTGCAGGGCGTGGTCGTCGTCGACATCGCGTCGCGCCGCTTCACGCTGATCCAGGCCAACGCCGTGATCATCGCCACTGGCGGCGCCGGGCGCGTCTTCCGCGAGAACACCAACGGCGGCATCGTCACCGGCGACGGCATGGCGCTCGCCTACCGCCACGGCGTGCCGCTGCGCGACATGGAATTCGTCCAGTACCACCCGACCTGCATGCCCGGCACCGGCCTGCTGTTCACCGAGGCCTGCCGTGGCGAAGGGGGCTTCCTGCTGAACCGGGACGGCTACCGTTACCTGCAGGACTACGGCCTCGGGCCCGCCGAGCCGACGCCGCGCAACAAGGCGATGGAGCTCGGCCCGCGCGACCGCCTGAGCCAGGCCTTCTGGTACGAGCAGCAGAAGGGGCGCACCATCGACGGCCCGCACGGCCCGGTCGTGCACCTTGACCTGCGCCATCTCGGCGAAGCCAGGCTGCGCGAGCGCCTGCCGCAGATCTACGAGCTGGCCGAGGAATTCCTCGGCGTCGATCCGGCCAAGACCCCGATCCCCGTGCGCCCGGCGGTGCATTACACGATGGGCGGCATCCTCGTCGATGGGCGCTGCGCCGCGCCGCTGCCGGGCCTGTATGCGGCGGGCGAATGCTCCAGCGTCGGCATCCACGGCGCCAACCGCCTCGGCTCGAATTCGCTCGCGGAGCTGTGCGTGTTCGGCAAGACCGCCGGCGTCGAGGCCGCAGCCTTCGCGAAATCGGTCGCGCCCGGATCGACGGAGGTGTTGCTGAAGCAGGCGGAGGCGTCGCAGCAGCGCGCGCTCGGGCTCGTGACGAACGCCGCCGGCACCGAGCGCATCGCCACGCTGCGCAAGGACATGGCGCAGAGCATGGAAGACGGCTGCGGCATCTACCGTCAGGCCGACAGCATGCAGGCGACCTGCGACAAGCTCGCCGAACTGCGCGAGCGCTATCGCAGGGTGAAGGTCGAGGACAGCTCCTGCGTGTGGAATACCGACTGGCTGCTCGCGATCGAGCTCGGCTACCAGCTCGAGGTTGCGCAGGCGATGGCGTGGTCGGCCCTCGAGCGGCGCGAATCGCGCGGTGCGCACCAGCGTCTCGACGGCTTCGGCGAGCGCGACGACGCGAACTTCCTCAGGCACTCGCTCGCGCATTACGCGGGCGCCGACGCGCCGCGCATCGACTACGGCGACGTGAAGATCACCCGCTCGCAGCCGGGTACCCGCGCCTACGGCGCCGCTGGCGAGAAAGCCGAACAGGAGCGGGCCGTACAGCAGGGAGGGCCGAACCGTGTCTGAAACGGGCAAGAACGGCAAGGTGATCCGCATCGAGGTCCTGCGCTACCGTCCCGAGCAGGACCGGGAGCCTTTCCTGCAGAGCTACGACGTCCCCTTCACCGACGACATGTCGGTGCTGCAGGGCCTGCAGTACATCAAGGACCGGCTCGACGGCACGCTGAGCTTCCGCTGGTCGTGCCGCATGGCGATCTGCGGCAGCTGCGGGATGATGATAGACGGCGAGCCGTGCCTCGCGTGCAAGACCTTCCTGCGCGACTTCCCTGCCGGAGCCGTGCGCGTCGAAGCATTGGCGCATTTCCCGATCGAGCGCGACCTCGTGATCCGCATGGACGACTTTCTCGCCAAGCTCGAAAGCATCAAGCCCTGGATCGTCCCGAAGGAAGAACGGACCCTCGCGCAGGGTGAGTACCTGCAGACGCCCGCACAACTTGACGTGTATGAGCAGTTCAGCTCCTGCATCAACTGCCTGCTGTGCTACGCCGCGTGCCCGCAGTACGGGCTCAATCCCGACTTCGTCGGGCCGGGCATCATGGCCCTGCTGCACCGTTACAACGCTGATTCGCGCGACGGCGCCGCCGCGGAACGTATGGAGGTCGCCGGATCGGAAGCGGGCGCCTTCAACTGCACCGCGGTCGGCTACTGCTCCGAGGTGTGCCCGAAGCACGTCGATCCAGCCAACGCGGTCAACCAGAACAAGACGCGCGCGGCGGGCGACTACTTCCTGCGGCTCGTCCGCCCGAAGGGAGGTGCCAAGTGAATATGTCCGATCCGCGCCGCCCCTACGTGCGTCCGATGGCGGGCTGGTGGCGCCGCAATCCCTTCTTCGTCGAATACATGGTGCATGAGGCGACCGCGCTGTTCGTCGCCGCCTATGCGCTGGTGCTGTTGGTCGGCCTGCTGCGGCTGGCGCAGGGCGAAGCGGCATGGAGCGGATGGCTGGAGGCGCTGCGCAGCCCCTTGTCGGTTGTCTTCCACGTCGTGCTGCTGACGGCGATCGCCTACCACGCCTGGACCTGGTTCCGCATCATGCCCAAGACCATGCCGCCGCTTGTGGTCGGAGGAAAGCGCGTGGCGCCGGCGACGATCACCGCTTGCGGGCTGGCGGCGGCGGGCGTGTGCAGCCTGGCCGTGCTGGCGCTGGTCCTGGTGCTGGCAGGGGGGCTGACGCGATGAAAGCGGCGATGAAACGTTCCAATGCCCCCATCTTCTGGGGACTTTTCGGCGCGGGCGGCATGCTCGCGGCACTCTTCGGTCCGGTGCTCGTGTTCATTACCGGCATCGCCGTGCCGCTGGGGCTGATCCTTCCCGCGGATGCGATGAGTTGGCCGCGCATGCAGGCCTTCGCGCAGCACTGGGCGGGCAAGGGCTTCCTCTTCGCCATCATCGCCCTGTTTCTCTGGCATGCCGCGCACCGCATCTGCCACAGCCTGCACGACCTCGGCGTGCATGCCGGAGCCGCGACGCGTCTGGCGTGCTACGGATCGGCGGCGCTGGGCACCCTGCTCGCCGCCGGGGCGCTGTGGGCGGTCGGATTCTGAAGGAAAGGTTGGTGCAGGAGTCGTCCTTCGCATGGAGCGGGCGTCGACCCGCGGCAGCATGGGGCCCGATTCGTCGGGTGTTCGCGATACATCAAGGAAAATAGGGAAACTCAAATGAAAAAAACGGCATTGCTTGTCAGCCTGGCGGCTCTCGGCATCGGTGCGGCGCAGGCCGCGGATCCGGCAAAGATCAACTGGGGCAAGGTCCCTGCGGTGACGGTACCGCTGTTCTTCCCGGGGCAGTCGTCCTACGAATGGTTGCGCAGCAACGAGCACAAGGGGGCAGCGAAGGAGGTCAAGCGCGGCGACTCCTGCACCTCCTGTCACGACGAGGAGGACGCCGAGAAGGACATCGGCGAGAAGCTGGTCAAGGGCGGCAGGCTCGAACCGCGCCCGGTCAAAGGCAAGTCCGGCTTCAAGGCGCTCAAGGTGCAGGCGGCCTATGACAGCAAGAACGCCTACCTGCGCTTCCAGTGGCAGACCGACAACGCATATCCGGGCAGCGAGCACCAGTACCTGCGCTTCGACGGCAAGGAATGGAAGGTCTTCGGCTATCCCAAACTCGACAAGCCCGTTCAGGATGGCACCGAGATGGGCATCTATGAGGACCGCATGTCGGTCATGATCGACGATGGCAAGGTGCCGGGCTTCGTGAACCAGGGCTGTTGGCTCACCTGCCACGACGGTGAGCGCGACATGCCCAAACAATTCACCAAGGATGAGGTTGCCAACAACGCACTACTGAAGGCGCTCAAGAAGAGCGACGTGCGCAAATACCTGCCCGACACGCGGACCGATCCGTCCGATTGGAAAACCGGCAAGAGCGTCGAGGACATCGCCAAGATCAAGGCGGCAGGCGGTTTCGTCGACCTGATCCAGTGGCGCGCACATCGCAGCAATGCGGTAGGGATGACCGACGACGGCTACGTGCTCGAATTCCGCAACGGCGATGCCGGCAAGGATATGTTCAGCGGCAACGCCGACGCCAAGACGCACCAGCCCAAGTTCATGTGGGACGCGAGCAAGGTCGGCTACAAGTCGATCACCGTGGATCAGTTGCGCCAAGGCGAGCACTACCTGATCCGCGAGAAGAACGCGGTGCCCTTCGATCCCGCCGCCGGCTGGAAGGAAGGCGACATGATTCCCGACTACGTCGTCAGCCGCGAGGACGCCAAGGGGTCGGCCGCCGACAACAAGGCGATTGCGAGCTGGAAGGACGGGGTGTGGACGGTGGTCATGATCCGTCCGCTCGGACTTGCGAACGACGACGACAAGAGCCTGAAAGCCGGAGGCGTATACAATGTCGGTTTCGCTGTGCATGATGACAACATCACCACGCGCGGCCACCAGGTCTCGTTCGTGAGGACGATCGGATTCGGGGCCAAGGCCGACATCAAGGCGGTGAAGTTGCCGTAATGCGGCACCGAGGGCCGATGCTCCGTCGTACAGGCGCGTCGGCCGATTGCAATGGATCGCGCCGCGCTCGCCGCGGCGTTTTCATGGACACCTGCCGATGAAGAGCATGAGCCTGAAGAGCGTAGACTTGCGCACGGCCGCCGCCGCCCTCTTGGCATCCCTGTGTGTCGCCGCCGCCGTGCCGGCCGCGGCAGCCCCTCCCGGACTGGAGAACGCGAAGTGCCTGAGTTGCCATGACGGCAGCAAGAATGCGATCGCGGTGCCGGGGGCCGACGGTGAATCGCGCGCGCTGCATGCCGTGCCGCCCGATGCGTTCGCGAAGGGTGTCCATGCAAAGATGGACTGCGTCGAGTGCCATACGGAAATCACCGATAACGCCGAATCGGGAAACGCGCACAAGAAGGATCCGGCGCTGAAGGCCAGGGACTGTGCGTCCTGTCACGAAGCGTTGTGGGAGCGCGCGAAGCAGCAAGGCAGCGCCAGGGACAAACCGCGCCTCGGCGTGGTCGCCGACAACATCGCCGCGTACAAGGAGTCCTTCCACGCGCGCAAGAACGCCGACGACCCGAATCGGCCGAACGCGAGCTGTGACGAATGTCACAGCAGTCATAGTTTCAATGTCCCGCCCAAGGACTCGCCGCAGTATGCCGAGTGGCGCCTGAGGGTGCCCGAGACCTGCGGCAAGAGCTGTCACGAGGAATCGCTCGAAACCTTCACGGAATCGATTCACGGCGAGGCGATCTTCCGGAAGAAGGACGCCAAGGCCGCCGTGTGCAGCGACTGCCACAGCGCCCACGCCGTCGGCAATACCTCGCTCGCGCCGTTCAAGCTCGCCGTGACGGCCGAGTGCGGCAGCTGCCACGAGGAAAACTTCAAGTCCTACAAGGCCACCTACCACGGCCAGATCAATACCCTGGGCTACGCTTACACCGCCAAGTGTTTCGACTGCCACGGCAGCCATGACGTGCTGGCGGTGAAGAATCCGGACTCCAGGGTGCATCCGGATAACCGGATGAAGACCTGCAAGGAGTGCCACAACGGCAAGAAGGATCTGCCCGAGGCGCCTGCGGGATTCTCCAGCTTCCAGCCCCACGGCCACACCGGCGATTTCGAGCGCTATCCGCAGATGTGGCTCGCGAACCAGCTGATGATCCAGCTGCTGGTCGGCACCTTCGGCTTCTTCTGGCTGCACACGCTGCTGTGGTTCTGGCGCGAACTGCGCGACCGCCAGCAGGGCAGGACGCGGCCGCACGTGCGCGCCGACGCGCCGGGCCTGGCCGGCGGCGGGCACGCGGGCAAGCACTTCCGCCGCTTCACGACGACCTGGCGCGCTGCGCATCTCGTCTTCGCGCTCAGCCTGATGATCCTGACGCTCACGGGCATCCCGCTCTTCTATCCGGACGCGCCCTGGGCCGTGCCGCTGATGAAGGCGCTGGGTGGCCCGCAGGTCGCGGGAACCATCCACCGCGTCAATGCGGTGATCTTCGCCGGCGTGTTCCTCTGGCACCTCGCCTACGTCGCCGTGCGGCTCGCGCGCGACTGGAAGGAGTTCCGCATCTTCGGCCCGACCTCGCTCGTGCCAGGCTTGCAGGACGGCAAGGATTTCCTCGCGATGCTGAAGTGGTTCTTCGGCAAGGGCGAGCGCCCCGTGTTCGACCGCTGGACCTACTGGGAGAAGTTCGACTACTGGGCGCCGTTCTGGGGGGTGACCATCATCGGCGTGAGCGGGCTGATGATGTGGGCCTCGACGATCACGGCGACCTTCCTGCCCGGCTGGGTGTTCAACGTCGCGGCGATCTTCCACAGCGAGGAAGCCTTCCTGGCGGTGGTCTTCCTGTTCACCGTGCATTTCTTCAACAACCACTTCCGCCCGGACAAATTCCCGCTGGAGGTCGTGATGTTCACGGGCTCGATGCCGGTCGAGGAGTACCGCCGCGAACATGCGCTGGAATACGAGCGCCTGCAGAAGAGCGGGGAGCTGGAGAAGTTCATCGTGGATGCGCCCTCGCGGCCGATGGCGCTGGGCTCGAAGATCCTCGGCTTCACGCTGATTGCCGCGGGCCTGACGCTGCTGGCGCTGGTCGCGATCGGCTTCTTCGGCTCGCACTGACGGCGGTCGGGAGCCGGAAAGGAAACAGGGCCGGATGTCCGGCCCTGTTTTTGTCGTGCGCCGCCGTAGCGGCGCGGGAAGCGTTGCTGCAAGCCCCGGGGCTTATTCCTCGTCGAGCACCGCCGAGGTATACACGTTCTGCACGTCGTCGAGCGAATCGAGCGCGTCGAGCAGCTTCTGCATGCGCGCTGCCTCGTCGCCTTCGAGTTCCGTCTCGTTCAGCGGCTTCATCGTCACTTCGCCGAACTCGGCCTTGAAACCGGCCTTCTCGAGCGCTTCCTTCACGGAGGAGAACTCGTACGGGGCCGTGACGACTTCGATCGAGCCGTCGTCGTTGGGGATGACGTCCTCGGCACCGGCCTCGAGCGCGGCTTCCATCAGTGCGTCCTCGTTCGTGCCGGGGGCGAACATCAGCTGGCCGCAGTGCTTGAACTGGAACGCGACGCAGCCGTCGGTGCCCATGTTGCCGCCGTACTTCGAGAAGGCGTGGCGCACGTCGGCGACGGTGCGGGTCTTGTTGTCGGTGAGGCAGTCGACCATCACCGCGGCGCCGGCGATGCCGTAGCCCTCGTAGCGCGACTCCTCGTAGCTCACGCCGTCGAGTTCGCCGGTGCCGCGCTTGATCGCGCGATCGATGTTCTCGCCCGGCATGTTCTGCGTCTTCGCGTTATCGACGGCGAGGCGCAGGCGCGGGTTGAAGTTCGGGTCGCCCCCGCCCATGCGCGCGGCGACGGTGATTTCCTTGATCAGCTTGGTGAAGACCTTGCCCCGCTTCGCGTCCTGACGGCCCTTGCGGTGCTGGATGTTGGCCCATTTGGAATGACCAGCCATAAAAAACCTCGAATCCTGCCGGGTGGCGTTGAATGAACTGAACCGCGCGCATTATACCCGCGTGCCGCACCCATCTTCACGGCAGCGATCCGTGCCGAAGCCGTCCGGCTCTGGTAGATTCCTGTCATTATTTTTCGACATTCCTTGCCGGAAGGCCGGCTTGGCGGGAACGGGAGGGACGATGCGGCGGAAGCTCATGCTGGGCGCGGTAATCGCGCAGCTGTGCGCGGGGGGAGGGGCGTTTGCCCAGGAACACACGAGCTACCACGGCTGCACCGATGCCGCCGGCCGCGCAGTGGCCGCCGTGAGCGATCCCGCGCTCGATCAGGTGGTCGCGAGTCTTTCCGGCGCCGCGCCAGCGATCCGCTACAACGAGGCGCTCCTGCCGCGCCTGACGCCCGAGTCGCGCCTGTTCCTGTTTGCGCACGAGTGTGCCCGCCACAACCTCGGTCTGCCGCTCGACGGCAAACGCACCGAGGGCGACGCGCGGCGCGCAGACTGCCACGGTCTCGAGTCGCTGCTGCGCTCGGGGTTGCTCGAGGAGGCACGCATCGACGCGCTCGAACGCGAGCTGCAGTTCTCTGCCGAGGAGTGGGAGCGCGTGCCGGGGCCGCCGCGGACGTTCGCGCTACGCACCTGTGCGGCGCAGAGCGCGGTGGAGCACCTGCTCACGCGACCGGCGCGGGCCAAGCCCGAATGGAATGCCTGCGTCCGCGGTTGTGGGGCGCGGCTATGGGCCTGCGCTCCACACAACGTCGCGTGCGAGGACGCCTACGACCGCTGCGTGAGCCTGTGCGATTTCCGCTCGCCGCCATGACGGACGCCCCCCGCGCCGCTGCTACACTGAGTCCGCCACAAACGAACAAGAGAGGCATCCCGAAATGGCCGAACCGCTGCTGATCGCAAAGAACGCCCAGAAGGAAATCACCCTGCTGCCCCGGCTCGCCAACCGCCACGGACTCATCACCGGCGCGACCGGCACCGGCAAGACCGTGACGCTGCAGAAGATGGCCGAGGCCTTCTCGTCGATCGGCGTGCCGGTGTTCATGGCCGACGTGAAGGGCGACCTCTCGGGGGCCGGCGCGGCCGGCGTCGCATCCGACAAGCTCATGCAGCGCCTCGCCGCGCTGGGCATCACCGAATACGCGCCGCGCGCGAATCCGGCGGTGTTCTGGGACGTCTTCGGCGAACTCGGCCACCCCGTGCGCGCGACGATCTCGGACATGGGGCCGCTCCTCATCGCGCGCCTGCTGAACCTCAACGAGACGCAGGCCGGCGTGCTGCAGCTGGTGTTCAAGATCGCCGACGACAACGGCCTGCTGCTCCTCGACCTGAAGGACCTGCGTGCGATGATCCAGCACGTCGGCGACAACGCGAAGTCCTTCACGACGGAATACGGCAACGTGTCGGCGGCCTCGATCGGCGCGATCCAGCGCGGCCTGCTCGCGCTCGAGCAGGAAGGCGGCGACAGCTTCTTCGGCGAGCCGATGCTGGATCTCTCCGACCTGATCCAGACCGATAGCGCGGGACGCGGCGTCATCAACATCCTCGCCGCCGAAAAGCTCTACCACTCGCCCAAGCTGTATTCGACCTTCCTGTTGTGGATGCTGGCGGAGCTCTTCGAGCAACTGCCCGAAGTCGGCGACCTGGACAAGCCCAAGCTGGTCTTCTTCTTCGACGAGGCGCATCTGCTGTTCGGCGAGGCGCCCAAGGCCCTGGTCGACAAGGTCGAACAGGTCGTGCGCCTGATCCGTTCCAAGGGTGTCGGCGTGTATTTCGTGACGCAGAACCCGCTCGACGTGCCCGAAACGGTGCTCGGCCAGCTCGGCAACCGCGTGCAGCACGCGCTGCGCGCCTTCACGCCGCGCGATCAGAAAGCGGTGAAGACCGCCGCCGAAACGATGCGCGCGAACCCGGCCTTCGACGCGGCCGCCGCGATCACCGAACTGGGCGTGGGCGAGGCGCTGGTGTCCTTCCTCGACGACAAGGGCCGTCCCGAGGTCGTCGAGCGCGCCTTCGTGATCGCGCCTGCGTCGCGTCTCGGCCCGATGACGCCTGACGAGCGCCGCGCCGCGATCCAGGGCTCTGTGCTGTACGGCCACTACGAGAAGCTCCTCGATCGGGAGTCGGCCTACGAGGTGCTGCGCGGGCAGGCCGGGGGCGCTTCCGCTGGCGCGCCCGCGGGGCAGGCGCCTGCCGGAGGGCAGGAGGGCGGCGCCCTGGGCGGTATGGGGGGCATGGGCGACATCCTGTTCGGTTCGACCGGACCGCGCGGCGGCAAGCGCGAGGGGCTGGTCGAGATCGCCGCGAAAACCGTCGTGCGCACGATAGGCAGTTCTGTCGGGCGCGAGATCGTGCGCGGGCTGCTCGGTTCGCTGCTGGGCGGACGCCGCCGATGAGGTGTCGACACTGACCGGATGAGCCGTGCCTCGCATCGTACCGCGCTGCTGTTTGCGACGCTCGGTGCGATCGGATTCTCGTTCAAGGCGATCTTCGTCAAGCTCGCGTACCGTTATGGCGTAGACGCGGAGACGCTGCTCGCGCTGCGCATGGGCCTGTCGCTGCCGTTCTTCATCGTGATGGGGCTGGTCGCCGATGCGCGCGCGGCGCAGCGCATGGACGGGCGCGACTGGCTGTGGATGGTCGCGCTGGGCTTTTCCGGCTACTACCTGTCGAGCTATCTCGATTTCCTCGGCCTGCGCTACATCACCGCCGCGCTCGAGCGCCTGATCCTGTTCCTGTACCCGACGCTCGTGATCCTCCTGTCGGCGCTCTTCCTCGCGAAACCGATCGGCCGGCGCACGCTAGCGGCGCTGGCGCTGTGCTACTGCGGCATCGGCCTCGCGGTGGGGCACGACCTGCACATCGCCGGCGAAGCGCGCGACGTGGCACTGGGCGGCGCGCTGGTGTTCGCGAGCTCCCTGTCCTACGCCCTGTACCTGATGGGTAACGGGCAGGTTGTCGGCCGCCTCGGTTCGATGCGTGTGACGGCCTTTGCGACGAGCGTCGCATCAGTGCTGTGCATCGCCCAGTTCTTCGTGCTGCGGCCGATATCCGCGCTCGATCTGCCGTGGCAGGTGTATGCGCTCGGTGCGGCCATGGCGCTGCTGTCGACGGTCGCCCCGGTGTGGCTCGTGTCGGAGGCGATCCGCCGCCTTGGCGCCGGGCCGGTGTCGCTGATGGGCACGCTGGGCCCGGTCGTCACGATCCTGCTCGGCTGGTTGCTGCTCGACGAGGCGCTCGGCATCTCGCAACTCGCCGGGGCGTCGCTGGTGATCGCGGGCGTGCTGGTCATCGCGCGGCGCTGACCGCAGGTTCAAGGCAACTCGCGGCGAACAGGGGCTGTCCAAGCGGATGTCACCATTCGCGCGAGGACTTGCCATGACGCCCGAATCAGTCGAATCGCTGATCGCCGAGATCGAAGCCGAGGATCACATCGACTTCGGCGACCTTTCCATCGGCGAGCAGGAGGCGCGCAGCCTGATGGCGCGCCATTTCTGCGACATCGACCACCGGCTCGCCGAGCACGGCATGTGCGCGGAGGACCGGCTCGAAGTCATGGCTGCGATCGCGGCGCACGCGATGGTCGAGAACCTCGTACTGCACCTGGGGCATCTGCGTGGCGCCGCGGCGAAGGCGGATTTCCGCACCTGGATGCGCCGCCACGGCATGGGGTGAGCAGCCGTTTGGCGTTCAGGCGGCGAGGTGCGAGAGGGTAATCGCGCCACCCCACAGCAGCAGCGCGACACCCGCCGGGGCGCTGAGGTGACGGCCCCAGCTCAGGTTCTTCTCGATCGCCATCACGGCGCCGAGCGTGAGCATCCAGCCGATGCTGCCGGTGCCGACGGCGAACATCAGCAACATCAGCGCCCAGCAGCAACCGACGCAGAACAGGCCGTGGTGTGCGCCGATCGCGAGCGACTGGAGCGCGGGGCTGCCGCCGCGCCAGTGCTGGATGACGAAGCCGACCGGCGCACGACAACGTTCGAGGCAGCGGTGCTTGAGGTCCGAGAACTGGAAGGCTCCGGCCAGCAGCAGCGGCGCGGCGCCGAATAGCCATGGGTTGGCCTGCAGCCAGGCGAGCTGCTCGAAGGCCTCGTGCAAGCCGAAATCGAACAGATGCATTGCCGCGCCGGCGATCAGCCACACCCCGAGGTAGCTGACAATCACGAGTGCCAGCAGCCCGCGGCGGTCGTCGCGCAGCGCCGTCATGCGCCGGAAGGCGTCCAGCAGCGGCAGCGTCGTCGGCAGCATCATCGCGATCGTCATCAGCAGCCAGCCGCCGATGTACAAGGCCGACTGCACCAGTACCGCATCGGCCGTCGGGGCGTGCGCAAGGCCGCCGAGTTCGGCGTGGTTGAGGTAGCGGCCGTAGGGCGAGCGCTCCCACAGCCACAGGGCGACCCATGCGGCGAGCACGAGGGCTACCAGCGCGACGGTGAAGGTGTCGCGCCGGGAGATCGCGCGCAGCGGAGCTTGCGCCGCGGGCATGGACTCTGTCAGGAGGCGGTTGCCGCGTGCTAGGCCTCGAAGCAGAACAAGCCTTGCACCGAGTTGTAGCCGCTCAGGTTGACGTTGATGCCCAGCTGCTCAGACTGGGCGCGGTAGCGCGGCGCGCGGCCGATGTAGGCCGGCGAGCCGGGAATCGACGAGAAGATCGTGTCGTTCATCGCGGTCGCCCGGCCGTCGGGTCCGCGCGCGCCTTCGAGGTCGGCTTCGACCGTGTTGCCGATGCGCAGCCGCCCCGAGCCTTCCTGGACGTCGAACTCGATCCCGACGCGCTCCACCCCGACGACCTCGCCGACCAGTTGCGCCAGGTCCGCGATCGGGCCGCCGAGCTGGCCGGTGAAGACCGACAGCAGCGCCTCTTCCTGCGCCTTGCTGGCGCGATCGTCGACGAAGGCGAGGGCTCGCCAGTTGCCTTTCAGGACGTTGCCGGGAATGTGCGCCAGCATGCCGAAGGTGAGCCCCGACACATCGGTGCCGCCGATCTCGCCCTTGTCGATATGCCACGCGAGCGTCCCGTCACAGGTGCCTCCGTCGGGATCGTCTCCGATCCAGCACGGACAGATCGCTTTGCAGGTACAGACTTCCAGCAGTCGCCCTTCGATCCGGTAGGCCATGGCTGTTCTCCTTGTTGCTGGTTGGCCAGGGGGCGGTCGGATGCAAGCGACCGCGGCGACCGGAAAGCCGGCCCACGGAGGCAGCGGGTGCCGCCCTGTCGGGGTAGGTGAGATTGCGTCTCACTCTACATATATAGTCGTAGCCGGAGCCTCGTCAATGCGATCGAGGGCCTAGGCCGAGGGCTTATGCGCACTAAGCGGCAAGGGCATGTGAGTGAATGCCGGAATGTGTATAAGAAGATCCGATTAGACTAAATGTCATACGTCTTTTGCCGATATTTCGACTGAAGGGAATCCCCCGGTGCCGGCGCGGCGCCGGGTTGCTGATGAACGTAGCTCAGGGAGATGAAGAAATGGGATGGTTTGCAGGCGGTGCGGAGCTCGCGGCCCTGAGGCAGGAACTCGCTGCGAGCAAGGAAGCTCTGGAACGCGAGCGACTGCGCTCGGCCGGGCTCGAGGAGCAGCTTGCACGGCAGCGCAGCGAGGTGGAGGTGGCGGCACGGCGCACCGAAATGCTCGACGCGCTGTTCGGGAATCTCAAGACCTATGGCGAGTCGCTCGTTTCGGTGCAGGGAACGTTCAGCCTGCTGGCCGATGGGCTCAAGCAGCAGCATGACGTCGCCCAGCGTTCGACGCAGTCGGCGGGCGACAGCGCATCGGCCATCGAGCGCATCTCGGCAAGCCTGGACGGCCTGGCGGAGGAAACGCGCGGCACGGTTGCTTCCGTGCATCAGCTCAATCAGCGTGCGGGCCAGATCGACGGGATCGTGCGTCTGATCCGCGAGATCGCGGACCAGACCAACCTGCTCGCGCTGAACGCGGCCATCGAGGCCGCGCGCGCAGGCGAGCAGGGGCGCGGCTTCGCCGTGGTCGCCGACGAGGTGCGCAAACTCGCGGAACGCACCGCGGCGGCGACGAACGAGATCTCCGAGTTGGTCGGCGCGATCCAGGGCGAGACCGGGCAGACGCAGGCGATGATCCAGACGCTCGCCGGCAAGGCCTCGGACGCGGCCGGCGAGGGGCGCAGCGCGCGCGGGAGCATGAGCGAACTGTTCGGCCTGTCGCGCGAGATGGGGAACATGATGGAGGGCGCCGCGGTGCGCAGCTTCGTCGAGTTGGCCAAGCTCGACCACCTGATCTTCAAGATGGAGGTCTACAAGGCCGCGTCGGGCAATTCCGCCAAACGTCCCGACGAATTTTCCAGCCACCACAAGTGCCGGCTCGGGCACTGGTATTACGAGGGGCCGGGCAAGCGCTTTGCGTCCTTGCCCGCCTACCGCCGGCTGGAGGCGCCGCATGCGCGCGTGCATGAGAGCGGCCGGCGTGGCCTCGAGCGCCTGCTGTCGGGCGACAACCAGTCCGGCCTCCAGGACATCGCAGCGATGGAGGCAGCGAGCATGGAAGTGCTGGGCTGCCTGCAGGACATTTCAAACGGGGTAGCGGCCCAGTCCAGCTGAGACTCGCCGCGCGTGAAAACAAGGGCACCGCCGCGTTGTGGCGGGGTGCCCTTTTCGTCAGACGAGCTTGAGGCGCTCGCAGATGGCCATCGTGAGGCTGGCTTGGTTCATGCTGTAGAAGTGCAGGCCGGGGGCGCCGTTGGCGAGCATGCGCTCGCACAGCGCGGTGACCACGTCGAGACCGAAGGCGCGGATCGATGCCGTATCGTCGCCGTAGGACTCGAATTTCCTGCGCATCCAGCGCGGAATCTCCGCGCCGCACGCATCCGAAAAGCGTGCGAGCTTGTAGAAGCTCACGATCGGCATGATCCCGGGCACGATGGGGGTGTCCAGACCCATTGCGCGCACCTGGTCGACGTAGTGCAGGTAGGCTTCCGCGTTGTAGAAGTACTGCGTGATCGCGGAGTCCGCGCCGGCCTCGACCTTGCGCTTGAAGGCCTGCAGGTCGTCCTGCGGGCTTCTTGCCTGCGGATGCCATTCCGGATAGGCGGCGACCTCGATGCGGAAACGGTCGCCGGTCTCGGCACGGATGAATTCCACCAGCTCGTTCGCATAGCGGAACTCGCCCGGATCTCCGACGCCCGAAGGCAGATCGCCGCGCAGCGCGACGATGCGGCGGATGCCGGCGGCGCTATAGTCGGAGAGGATCTCGCGGATGCCGGCGCGCGTCGAGCCGATGCAGGACAGGTGCGGTGCGGCCTCGAAGCCCTGCGCGGCGATCTCCTTGACCGTCGCGAAGGTGCGCTCGCGCGTCGAACCGCCGGCGCCATAGGTCACCGAGAAGAAGGCGGGCTTGAGGCGCGCGAGCTTGTCGCGCGTCGCGCGCAGCTTCTCGTCGCCGTCGGGTGTCTGCGGCGGGAAGAATTCGATCGAAATTTCAGGTTTGGCCATGGCGTGCCCCCGTCAGTAGCGGTAATGGGCCGACTTGTACGGGCCCTGCTTGGAGACGCCGATATAGGCGGCCTGTGCGTCGGTGAGCTCGGTGAGCTGCGCGTTGAGCTTCCTCAGCTGCAGGCGCGCGACTTTCTCGTCGAGGTGCTTGGGCAGCGTGTAGACGCCGACCGGGTAGTCCGCGGTGCGCGTGTACAGCTCGATCTGCGCGATCGTCTGGTTCGCGAACGATGAGCTCATCACGTAGCTCGGGTGGCCGGTTGCGCAGCCGAGGTTCACCAGGCGGCCCTTCGCGAGCAGGATAATGCGCTTGCCGGGTTTGCCGTCAACCGGGGGGAAGATGATGTGGTCGACCTGCGGCTTGATCTCTTCCCACTGGTACTTCTCGACCGACGCGACGTCGATCTCGTTGTCGAAGTGGCCGATGTTGCACACGATGGCCTGGTCCTTCATCTTCGCCATGTGATCGTGCGTGATCACGTGGTAGTTGCCCGTCGCGGTCACGAAGATGTCGGCGTGTTCGGCGGCGTAGTCCATCGTCACGACGCGGTAGCCTTCCATCGCCGCCTGCAGCGCGCAGATCGGGTCGACCTCGGTGACCCATACCTGTGCGGACAGCGCACGCAGCGCCTGCGCCGAGCCCTTGCCGACGTCGCCGTAGCCTGCGACCACTGCGATCTTGCCCGCGACCATCACGTCGGTGGCGCGCTTGATGCCGTCGACGAGCGACTCGCGGCAGCCGTAGAGGTTGTCGAACTTGGACTTGGTGACCGAGTCGTTGACGTTGATCGCCGGGAACTTCAGCTCGCCGCGCTCGTGCATCTGGTACAGGCGGTGCACGCCGGTCGTGGTTTCCTCGGTGACGCCCTTCACTTGCGCGAGGCGGGTCGAGTACCAGCTCGAGTCCTGCGCGAGCTTGGCGCGGATCGCGGCGAAGAGGATCGTCTCCTCTTCCGAACCCGGCTTCGCCAGCACCGAGATGTCCTTCTCGGCGCGCGCCCCGAGATGCAACAGCAGCGTCGCGTCGCCGCCGTCGTCGAGGATCATGTTGGAATAGACTTTTTCACCCCGGCCGCCGTCCTTCCAGTCGAAGATGCGGTGGGTGTAGTCCCAGTAGTCGGCCAGCGACTCGCCCTTCACGGCGAAGACGGGGATGCCCTCGGCGGCGATCGCGGCGGCGGCGTGGTCCTGCGTCGAGAAGATGTTGCACGAGGCCCAGCGCACCTCGGCGCCGAGCGCCGTCAGCGTCTCGATCAGCACCGCGGTCTGGATCGTCATGTGCAGCGAGCCGGTGATGCGCGCACCCTTCAGCGGCTGCGCAGCGGCAAATTCCTCGCGGATCGCCATCAGGCCGGGCATCTCGGTTTCCGCGATGCGGATTTCCTTGCGGCCCCAGTCGGCGAGCTTGAGGTCGGCGACGACGTAATCGGTGAAGGTTTCAGCCACAGTGTTCATGTGAACTCCTGAACGTGTGGCCGGGAAGGGGTGCTGCGGGTGAGCTCACCTCGTCACCCCGTGCCCGGCACGGGTTAAGGTGAGCGCAGTTACGGATGGCCGAGCCTGGGACGGGAGTCTCGCAGCGCTCCTCGGCGAAGGCGGATTATAACCTACGCGCCGGCCGCCGCGACAAGGGCAGGCTTGAAGGCCCGCAGGGCCGGAGCAGCGCGGCGCATCCCGCCAATCCACCGGCAGAGGGCATCCCGCGGCCGCATGGCGGGATACGCCTTCGGCTCCTCCCGCCCTACGCTTCCGCGCTGCACGCGCGTGCGATGCGCTCAGCTGCCCTGCAGTGAGTCGATCAGGCCGAAGAGCCGCTTGTAGAAGTCCGGGTCGGAGATCGTTTCCTCGCCGACCTTGACCAGAGCCTCCTTGTCGGCGGTCCACGGCAACGAAATCGAGCCGAGGCCCGCGACGCCGACGCCGGCGCTCGTCGCGGCGGACTTCAACTCGTAGCGCGTTTGCAGTGCGTTCGCATAGATCGCGGTGCCGACGTTGCTCGGCAGGCACACCAGCGTGATGTTGAGCGTCATGCCGTAGTCGGTCTTCGGCAGGAAGAACTTCTCGCCGCGGATGCGCGTCGCGTTCGACGCGTCGACCTGGTAGCCCTGGCTCAGCAGCGCACGCTTGCCGATCTCGCAGGCTGCGTCGGGTTCGCGCGTGCTCCAGGTGACGAAGGGCGATTCGGCGGCGAAGGTTTCGCTGCGATAAACGGGAGGCGGCGCGGAGGCGCAGCCGGCGAGCAGCAGCCCGGACAACAACGGCGCATGGGCGCGACGCGCGAGATGCAACATGGAGGTCAATCCGGAGTGGGGTTGCGAAAGCAGATTTTAGAGCATCCCGGCCCGTTGCGCTTCGGCGCGGGGAGAGTGGCGATCCCCCTCCCGCCCGTGCTTGAACCCGCCGGTGGTGCGCGCCCGCGGCCGGTGCCGGGGTCGGTGGGGCCGGGCATCTCCGGGTATCTTCTAAAATGTAACAAAAGATATTTCGTTTGCAGAGCAGGGCAAATCAGTCCATAGTGCGCGGCAGCGATCTTCAAGTAGCACAGTTGTTGTCTGGTCCGGTTTCTGCTGTTTCTGCGGCGTTCCTTGCCTCTTCACCCTGCCGTCTTGACCTTCGCCCTCACCTCTGGGGCAAGTCCCTTATTTTTCAGGAAATTCAAGATATGGCAAACGGTACCGTGAAGTGGTTCAACGACTCCAAGGGCTTCGGTTTCATTACCCCGGAAAACGGCGGCGATGATCTGTTCGCCCACTTCTCCGCGATCCAGGGCAGCGGTTTCAAGACCCTGGCCGAAGGCCAGCGCGTCACTTTCGACGTTACCACCGGCCCCAAGGGGCAACAGGCATCGAACATCCGCGCGGCTGACTAAGCCTGCGCCGGCGCGGCACCTGTGCCGCGCCTCCGGCCCCTGGCGGGACCGGAAACCGGAATCCGTTCCGGAACGCATCCCGAAAGGCCTGGCACAAGCCCGGCCTTTTCTTTTTTCGCCTTTCCCAGGAGAAAACGTCATCGCCAAGGAAGAACTGATCGAAATGGGTGGAGTGGTGGTCGAAGTGCTGCCTGATGCCCGATTCCGTGTGACGCTGGACAATGGTCACAATCTCGTTGCGTATTCCGCAGGCAAGATGCGCAAGCATCACATCCGCATCCTGTGCGGAGACAAGGTTTCGCTGGAACTGTCGCCCTACGACCTGAGCAAGGGGCGCATCACCTTCCGCCACATCGAAGGACGTGGTCCGGTGAATCCGCAGCAGCGGCGCCGCCGCTGATTTTTTTCCGCTGCCTGGAACAATTCGCGTCCGTCGGTTGTTGACTGAGGCGTGGGCCGCTTTTGCGACCACGGTTTTCCCCGACAACGAGGATTTTCCATGAGCAGACGATTCCCTTTGCTGGCTGGCGCCCTGCTTTGCGCTGCCGCATCCGCATCCGCGGTCGAACCCGCACCCAACGGCATCATCCTGCCCGAGGGCTACCGCCAGTGGCAGGTGATCGCGGTCCATCACCGCTCCGACAACAACACGCTGCGCGCGGTACTCGGCAACGAGGCAGCCGCGAAGGCGGCGCGTGAGGGGCGGACCAATCCGTGGCCCGACGGCGCGATTCTCGGCAAGCTCGTGTGGAAGGCGGTCAAGCACGATCGCTGGGACACGGCGCTCGCGCCGGGCGACTTCGTTCACGCCGAGTTCATGGTCAAGGACAGCGCCAAGTATGCCGCGACGGGCGGCTGGGGTTTCGCGCGCTGGCTCGGCAAGGCGCAGAAGCCTTACGGGGCCGATGCGAACTTCGTGCAGGAGTGCTTCGGCTGCCACCAGCCGGTGAAGGACAGGGACTACGTGTTCACGCATCCGGCGGAGTTGCCGTAAGGCGGGTGCTGCGTTGAGCCGCATGTGCGACGGCTCTCGATTGCTGCAGATGCGGCGGGAGTCGCGACTTGGCCCGCCGTCGCTGCGCGCCATAGAGCATGTCCATGCGGCGAGCTGTGGCTGGACCGCTCCCGCCCGGCAGTCTGATCGACAGCCTGCACGGCTACTACACCCAACCGCCCGCCGATCCCTCCGCGAATCTCACGCCGTGCGAACGCCAGATCGTCGCGGTCACCATCGAACGGAACGGCGCCCTCGATAAATGCCTTACCGAGTCGTTCGGCGTCAGCGAGAACTCCCTGCGCAAAGCGCTTGCCGCCATCTTCGCCAAGACACGAGTCGCCATCCGCGCAGGCGGTAAGCACCGTGTCGTATGTCACGGGACAGCTTCAAAACGTTACGGATGTCATGTCCGATAAGTGACAGTACGACCTGCCGTCCCTCGCTTCAAGGCAATAGCATGAATCTGCCACCATCGCGGGCCTGTCCTTTGCGGCGCTGCGATGGCCGTTGATCATCAATGAAGCCGGAATGGGGGGAAGATCGTCATGGAACACACGAAGTTGTCTCGCACTATCATGCCGCGGAGCATGATCTGCGCCGTCATGCTCGGCCTGCTGTGCGCAAGTGCGCAGGGTTTTGCCGCCCAGCCGCCCAAGCCCGCCTGCGGCACCACCGGTCCTCTTCAAGTCACCACTCCGACCCCCAATTCCTATAGCTATGTCACCTCGAGCGCTGGTTCCAGCAGCCTGGCCTCGTTTACCGTGACTTCCCCGCCCGTCCAAAACACTGGCTCGTGTGACAGCGCACTGCCGCCCGTTTACGGTCAAGGCAGCAGCGGAAGCCTCGAGGTCACCATTTCCACCGGCAATGTGACGGTCGTTGAGCCTGTCGGAGGCACGCTTACTACCGCCCAAGTCGACGCACTGAAAGGCGGGTTCTCCTTCGCGCCCTCCGGCTTCACCCTGACCAACCCCGGCTCGGGCAGTCAAGCGGTGGGCTTCACCTTCACCAATACGCCCATCGTGCCGGTCGGCACGTACGACGTGACCCTGGACGTCAAGCCGGAAACCGGCGTCGGCGTGGGTGAAGCCCAGAGGACCTTCACCGTGATCGTGACCGCGCCGGTTGCCGTCGATACCCAGCCACCCGGGGTGACCATCGGCAGCCCGAGCGCCGCGAGCAAGCTGTGCGTGCATGGCAATCTGGCCGTGAGCTTCACCGCCAACGATCCGGTGGAAGGCGGTGCGGGGACGGGCATCACCGCGATGCGGGCTATCGTTGCGAGTGTCGGCGGGGCCGTGGAGACCGTTCTCACCGACGGCCTCTCCATCAGCCCAGCGCTGCCGGTTGATGCGGGCATCGATGTCACCGCGACCGGCACTTTCACGGTCGATGGGGTCGGAGCCTTTACGCTGACCGCAGAAGCGGACGATGACGCCTCCCATACCGGCGAAGCGGCATCGAGCTATACGGTGGCGCTGAACGTCAATCCCCTGCCGCCGATGAGCGTCGCCGGCCGGCAGTTCAAGGTCGGTTCCACTCTCCCGATCAAATGGGTCTTCACGGATTGCGAGGGCAAGCCCCTGCCGCCGTACGAATCGGTGCGCATCCTGGTCAAGGCGCCGGATGGTCAATCCGAATACGTCGCCGGCGAGGGTTCTTCCAACATTCGCTGGGAGCTCGACGCCGCCGGCAATGCCATCCAGTACATCGCCAACTACCCCATCCCGGTGGTCGGCACCTATTTGGTGGAGGTCTCTGTCGATGACGTGGATGGCAATCCCGCGAAGCAGGGGGAGGTGTCTTTCATTGCATCGACCAAGGGCGGCAAGTAAAAAAAACGCCGCGTCCCGGAACGGATAAGAAGCCGGGGCATTGCCCCGGTTTTTTTGGGGGGTTCATGGCGCGCCCGCGCCGTCTTGTACACGAGATGGCGTTGATTGCCGTGTTTATTTCCTCCCTGATGGGTGTGTGTCAGCATGACGTTCGTAATGTCATGTCTGTTCGTCGTGACGCAAGGCACGGAAATCAACCCTTGGGAGGATGTTTCAGGGCGAGTGCGTAGAGTTGCAGCCGGTTCGACACGCCGGCCTTCGAATAGATCGTCGACAAGGCGTTGCGCAGCGTGTTTTCGCCGATGCCCAGATGCTCGGCGATGCGCTTATTGGGTGCGCCGTTGTGTTCCAGCGCGACGGCGACGATCTGCTTTTCGCGCGGCGTGAGTGTCGCGAACGGGTCGGCAGCCGAGCGAGCCTGGCGGCGCAGGCTGTCCACGAGTTCGCCGGTGCGGGCGCGGTCGAGCCACAGTTCGCCGGCATGCACGCGGCCGATGGCGCGGATGATCATCGCCGGTTGCTCGCTCTTGCCGAGCACTCCGCGAGCGCCGGCACGTATCGCGTTCTGGCGGGCGCTTTCGTTCCGCATCCCGGTCAGTACAAGGAACCGGATCGCATCATCCGCGAACTCCGCAATCAGTTCGATGCCGCTCTCGCCGTCGAGATCGAGGTCGAGGAGCGCCACGTCCGGGCGCGCATCGCGCAACAGCCGGCGCGCGCCCGCGAGGTCGTGCGCGGTGCCGACGGGCGACATGCGCGGCATTTCGGTTGCGATGAGGCGCTCGAATCCCCAGGTGATGCTGGGGTGATCGTCGATAATGGCTACCCGGATCGTCACGGAAGTCTCACAAGGGAATATGGACGCGAACGGTGGTCTCGGTGGCCGTGCCCTGGTCCACCCGGGCGTCGCCGCCGAGCTCGCGTGCGCGGTTCCGGATCGATTTCGGCACGAAATCGGTGCCGCCCCACGGGGGGCGTTCGTTGGTCAGGGCGAGGCGCAACGTCCCGCCATCGTCCTGCAGGGAAAGCCTTGCCCAGCGCGAGGCGGTGTGGCGACGGACGTTGCTCAGGCCTTCGCTGATCAGGCCGACGAGGTCGACGGCAAGCCGGTCGTTGACCTTGAATCCCGACGGGCAGTCGCAGGCAAGCTCGATGCTGAAGCGGTCGCGGTACTCCTGCGTGAGCCGGGCGATCGAGTCGCGCAGGAGGTCCTCGTCCGGCGATTCCACGCGTCGGCCGTCGAGCATGGTGCGCAGTTCGCCGGCGCTCTGGTGGGCGAGCCGCTGCAATCCGCGCAGTTCATCGACGAGGGCCGGCGGGCATTCCGGCCGCCGCAGGGCGGCCTCGAGGCCCAGCTGCAGGCCGAGGTAGGGCTGGATCGCGCGGTCGTGGAGATCGTGCGCCATGCGTCGCCGTTCGCGCTCGGCGGCGAGCGAGGCCAGGCGGTCGAGGAGGGCGACTTTTTCGACGATGTGAGCCAGGTGCATGCCGGCCTCGGCGAGGAATTTCAGCTCCGCGTCGTCGAAGGGTGGGAGCACGTCGCCCACGAGGAATATCCGGCCTTCGGATCGACCGCCATGGCTCATCGGTACCGATGCGAATGCCTGTGTTTCGAGGAGATCGCCGAGCCCCTGACAGTGCGGGAGCACTGCTTCGGTGGAAGCGCCGAGGCAGTGCTGGCCCCGAGGCGAATACACGATGAGTGCTTCCTGCGGCAGCGTCAGGAGCGGGGCGGCCACAAGGGGCGGTAGCGTTTCCGTTGCGGGGTGGTCCGCGGTGGCACGGGCGAGGATGCATCCGCCGGAGTCCGTGTGCTGCAGTACGATCAGGCATTCGCGCACGCCGTAGGCTGTCCGCAGCTGTTCGGCGGCGTTGAGCAGGGTACGGTCGACGCCGAAACGGGGGTTCGCCACGGTGTCGATGCGGGCGAGCAGCGACAGCCGCTTGCGCGCGCCGATCTGCACGCCGCCCTCGCGCGCGATCATGTAGCCCAGGATCAGCAGCGTGAGGGGCCGGATCATGGCGCGGTTGACCTCGAACAGGATGCCTCCCGGCGAGGTCGGCAGCCCCACCGCGAGAAAGCCGGCGGTCGTCACCCACGTCATCGTCCAGCCGGCCGAATAGCCGTCCCGGAAGGCGTGGGACATGATCGGCAACAGCAGGAAGAAGAACAGCACGCTGCTGGTGCCGCCGCTTACCGCGGTAAGTGCGAGGCACCATGCGAGGTCCGCCCATGCGGCATGCGCGAGTGCCCGCAGTCCCCGGAGCTCCCGCGCGAGCAGCCATGCGGCGAAGAGCAGATAGCCGAGGAGCAGGGGGGCGATCGCGGACGGTGCGATCGTGAAGTCCGGCGGATCGAGTTCCAGCGCGAGGAGGCCGCTCGCGGCCATCAGGAGGCGGCAGAGCGGCTCGGGTGCCGTGCGGACGATACGCAGGCGCAATGACCCGAGAAAGGGTTGTGGTGGCAACGAACGCTCCAAAGACTTCGTCTGTCCGGTGTCTTGATCGAACGTCCGGGCGCGGCTTGTTGCCGTCTGTGGGGCCGTGACGCGAGCTTCTCTCGTCGGGTGGTTCGCGGCCGGCCTTGTCGCCGTCGCGGGAATGCCGGGCAAATGCGAGGATAAACCGAACCGCTGCGCCGTGTCCTGGCATCGTGGGTCGGGTGAGGAGTGTGTCACTCGGCCGCGGTGGAACGCCGGGATGGCCTGGTGGCCGTCCCGGCCTGCGGGCTTACAGCCCGGCGTCGGCGCGCAGCGCGGCGGCCTTGTCGGTGTTTTCCCAGGTGAATTCCGGCTCGTCGCGGCCGAAGTGGCCGTAGGCGGCCGTCTTGCCATAAATCGGGCGCAGCAGGTCGAGGCCCTGGATGATCGCCTTCGGGCGCAGGTCGAAGTGACGCTGCACCAGCTCGGCGATCTTCTCGTCGGCGATCTTGCCGGTGCCGAAGGTTTCGACCATCATCGACACCGGCTTGGCGACGCCGATCGCGTAGGCGACCTGCACTTCGCAGCGCTCGGCGAGGCCGGCCGCGACGATGTTCTTGGCGACCCAGCGGCCGGCATAGGCGGCCGAGCGGTCGACCTTCGACGGATCCTTGCCCGAGAAGGCGCCGCCGCCGTGGTGGGCCGCGCCGCCGTAGGTGTCGACGATGATCTTGCGGCCGGTCAGGCCGCAGTCGCCGTGCGGGCCGCCGATGACGAAGCGGCCGGTCGGGTTGATCAGGTAGCGCACCTCGCCCTTCATCAGTTCCTTTGGCAGCACCGGCTTGATGATCTCCTCGATGACGGCCTCGGCGATCTGCGCGTGCGAGACTTCCGGGCTGTGCTGCGTCGACACGACCACGGTGTCGATCGCGACCGGCTTGCCGTCGACGTACTTCACGGTGAGCTGGCTCTTCGCGTCCGGGCGCAGCCAGGGCAGGCGACCGTCCTTGCGCAGTTCGGCCTGGCGCTGCATGATGCGGTGCGCATAATAAATGGGCAGCGGCATCAGCGACGGGGTCTCGCTGCACGCGTAGCCGAACATCAGGCCCTGGTCGCCGGCGCCCTGGTCGAGGTCCAGGCCTTCGCCTTCATTGACGCCCTGCGCGATATCCGCGGACTGGCGGTTGATCGCGGCCAGCACCGCGCAGCTCTTGTAGTCGAAGCCGATGTCGGAGTTGTCGTAGCCGATGCGGCGGATGACTTCCTGCGCGATCTCGCGGTAGTTCGGGTGGGCGGTGGTCGTGATCTCGCCCGAGATCACGACGAGGCCGGTCGACACCAGCGTCTCGCAGGCGACGCGCGCCTTCGGGTCTTCGGCGAGGATCGCGTCGAGGACGCCGTCGGAAACCTGGTCGGCGACCTTGTCGGGATGGCCTTCGGAAACCGATTCCGAGGTGAAGAGGAATTCCCTGCTCATGCACTGCTCCTGAAAACAAAAATCCCCAGAGTGTTCCGGCGTCGTGGCCGGCTCGGGGGATTTCGTCGAGCAGGCGACGCTTTAGCAGTATTTGTTTGCCTCGACCGCTCAGGTACGTTCGGGCGCCGCCCTGCAAGTTGTCGTATTAACTCGGCGGCTAGGCGATAATTATAGTCTTTGGACCCGGCCGGTCAATCGTGCGGACTTCCTGCCCGCGATCCGGCCCTTCGCCCGTGATCGTCAATCTACTCTTCCGGATTCTCGCGCGACTGCCGCTCGCCTGGCTGCACCGCCTCGGCGGCTGGGCCGGCTGGCTGACGTGGCGCTTCTCGCCGTCCTACGCGCGCAGGCTCGAGGCCAATCTCGCGAACGCGGTCGGCCGTACCGATCCGGCGCTGCTGCAGGCTGCCATCGCCGAGGCCGGCCGGCAGGCGCTGGAGCTGCCTTACGTGTGGCTGCGCCCGCAGGACGAGGTGCTGTCGCGCGTCGTGCGCGTCGAAGGGCGCGAGCTGATCGAGCGCGCGCGCGCCGAGGGCGCCAGCGTCCTGTTCCTGACGCCGCATCTCGGCTGCTTCGAGATGTGCGCGCAGTACTGTTCGACGCACGGACCGATCACCGTGCTGTTCCGCCCGCCGCGCAAGGGCGCGCTGGGGCCGCTGATGGAGGCGGGGCGCGCACGCGGCGAGATCCGCGTTGCGCCGGCCGATGTGTCGGGCGTGCGCCGTCTCGTGAAGGCGCTCAGGAGCGGCGAGATGGTCGGCATGCTGCCCGACCAGGCGCCGGGACAGGGCGAGGGCGTGTGGGCGCCCTTCTTCGGCAAGCAGGCGTGGACGATGACGCTCGCGGCGCGCCTGTCCGAGGTCAAGGGCGTGAAGGTGCTGATGATCTGGACCGAGCGCCTGCCGCGCGGCGAGGGCTACGTGGTGCGCATTTCCGAGCCGGTCGAGCCGATCGCCGGTTCGCTGGAGGAGCGCTGCGTCGTGATCAACCGCGAGATCGAGCGCCTGATCCTGGCGGGTCCGGCGCAGTACCTGTGGGGCTACAACCGCTACAAGCGCCCGTCGGGCGTGCCGGCGCCGGAGGGCGAACGATGATGGCGCGCATGGCGAGCTCGATCGCCGTGGCGGTGTTCTGGCTGCTGCACTGGCTGCCGCTGGGCGTGCAGGCGCGCATCGGGGGCGCGGTCGGCGAGCTGCTCTATCGCTTCGCGGGCCGGCGCCGCCACATCGTGAACGTGAACCTGCGCCTGTGTTTTCCGGCGATGACGGAGGCGGAGCGCGCGCGTATCGCCCGGGCGCACTTCCACGCGCTGGGCCGTAGCATGCTCGAGCGCGGGCTGCTGTGGTGGGCGAGCGAGGAGCGCCTGAAGGGCTTGATCCGGCTCGAAGGGCGCGAGCACGTCGATGCCCTGATCGCCGCGGGGCGTCCGGTGCTGCTGCTGGCGCCGCACTTCCTCGGCCTCGACATCGGCGGCGCGCGCTTCGCGATGGAGTTCAACAGCGTGAGCGTCTATGCGCGCCAGAACAACCCGGTGTTCGACCGCTGGCTGTTCCACGGCCGCAGCCGCTTCGGCGACCAGCTGCTGCTGTCGCGCCAGGACGGCGTGCGCGGCACCGTGAAGGCGATGAAGGCGGGGCGGCCGTTCTACTATTTGCCGGACATGGATTACGGGCGCGAGGACTCGATCTTCGTGCCCTTCTTCGGCGTGCCGGCGGCGACGATCACCGGCCTGTCGCGCCTGTCGCGCCTCGCGCGCGCGGCGGTCGTGCCGGTCGTGACCGAGATGCTGCCGGGCGGCAAGGGCTACGTGACGCGGCTGGGCGAGCCCTGGGCGGATTTCCCGACCGAGGATGTCGAGGCCGACACGCTGCGCATGAACCAGTGGATCGAGTCGGTCGTGCGCACGATGCCGGAGCAGTATTACTGGGTGCATCGGCGCTTCAAGACGCGCCCGCCGGGGGAGAAGCGGCCGTACTGAGCAGGGGCAAGCGACGCAGCACCGACGCGGAATTGCACTGTGGGAGCGGCGTCGGCCACCGAACAATCATGGTCATCGTCATGAACAGGCGCGCCCGTGATGTCTTGCCCTGTGGGAGCGGCTTCAGCCGCGAATCGGCGCCCATTCGCGGCTGAAGCCGCTCCCACGCAATCGCGCGTGTTTTGGGGCAGGAGGCAAGGCATTGCCGTGCGTCGCTGGACTCCCCCCGGATGCTGCGCGAGAATCCCAAAGTTCGGCTCGCGCCGATTCGAACCTTCTGAGCGGAACACCTTCCATGCACCTGCGCTTCGCCAAAATGCACGGCCTCGGCAACGACTTCGTCGTCATCGACGCCGTGCGCCAGCACGTCGAACTCACGCCCGAGCGTGTCCGCTTCCTCGCCGACCGCCATTTCGGCGTCGGCTGCGACCAGCTGCTGGTCGTCGAGCCGGCCGGGCAGGCGGGCGTGGACTTCCGCTATCGCATCTTCAACGCCGACGGCGGCGAGGTCGAGCAGTGCGGCAACGGCGCGCGCTGCTTCGTGCGCTTCGTGCATGAGCAGGGGCTCACGGCGAAGCGCGAGATCCGCGTCGAGACGAAGTCCGGCGTGATCGCGCCGCGCCTCGAGGACAGCGGGCTTGTCACGGTCGACATGGGCGTGCCGGTGTTCGAGCCGGCGCGCGTGCCCTTCGTCTCGGATTCGGACGCCGTCGTGCAGCCGCTCGACGTCGCCGGCGTGCCGGTCGCGATCACCGCCGTGTCGATGGGCAACCCGCACGCGGTACAGGTCGTTGCCGACGTCGACGCCGCGCCGGTGGCCGTGCAGGGGCCGCTGATCGAGAAGCACGCGCGCTTCCCCGCCCGCGTCAATGCCGGCTTCATGCAGGTGGTGGATGAGCAGCGCATCCGCCTGCGCGTATATGAGCGCGGTGCCGGCGAGACGCTCGCCTGCGGCACGGGCGCGTGCGCGGCGGTGGTCGCGGGCATTCGGCGCGAGCTGCTGGCCTCGCCGGTGCGCGTGGAGACGCGCGGCGGCGAACTGGAGATCGCGTGGGCGGGTGTCGGCGAACCGGTGCTGATGACCGGGCCGGCTGTGACGGTATTTGCAGGCGAGATCGAACTCGCATGATCTGGCCGGGCGGCGCCGTGCAATCCACGCGCCGGCCCGGTTGCCAATGAACACGCGCGGACGCGAACCGTCCGCAGGGAGCGGTCTTTCCATGAATGCAGCCGACGTCGCACGATATCTCAAGGAACATCCGGATTTCCTCGCCGAGCACGGCGATCTCTTTACCCAGCTGACCGTGCCCCATCCGCACGGCGGGCAGGCGATCTCGCTCGCCGAGCGCCAGTTGCATGCGCTGCGCGACAAGATCCGGCTGCTCGAAGGCAAGCTCTCCGAACTCATCCGCTTTGGCGAGGAAAACGACGAGATCGGCGAGAAGGTGCATCGCCTGACGCTCGCGCTGCTTGAGGCGGAGGACTACGAAAGCCTGCGCCACGCGCTGTTCGAGAACCTGCGTGACGATTTCGCGGTGCCTAGCGTCGTGCTGCGCATCTGGAACTCGGTGCTCACGGGCGACGGCGAGGATTTCGCGCCGGTCAGCGAGGCGGTGCGCTTCTTCGCCGGCGACATGCGCCATCCCCACTGCGGTGCGCCGCTCAACCTCGAAGTGCTCGAATGGTTCGGCGACGCCTCGGCGCACGTGCGCTCGGTCGCGCTGATCCCGCTGCGCCGCGACGCGCAGACTTTCGGCCTGCTCGCCCTCGGCAGCCAGGAGAGCGAGCGCTTCTACCCCGAGATGGGCACCCTCTACGTCTCGCGCATCGGCGACATCGTCGCTGCGGCGCTGAGCCGGCAGTTGGGCTGAGCATGGCCGGCCGCGACGCCCCGGCCGTTGTCGCGGAACCGCCGCCAGAGTGGCTGGCGGCCTATCTCGGCTATCTCGCGACCCAGCGGCGCGCTGCCGCGCTGACGCTGGAGAACTACCGTCGCGATCTCGAGCGTCTGCATCGGCTTGCCGACGGGCGCGCTCCGCAGTCCCTGTCCTCCCACGATATCCGCCGCTTCGTCGCGCGCATGCACGGCGAAGGCCTGGGCGGACGTTCGATCGCGCGCGCGTTGTCGGCCTGGCGCGGGCTGTTCCGCTGGTTCATACGCCAGCGCGGGGAGATGGACGTGAATCCCGCCGAAGGCGTGCGTCCGCCCAAATCGCCGCAGCCCTTGCCGAAGGCGCTTTCGCCCGACCAGGCGCAGGCACTGCTCGACGCCGAGGCCGGGGATGGCCTGGAGCTGCGCGACCACGCGATGTTCGAACTGCTGTATTCGTCCGGGCTGCGTCTTGCGGAGCTCGCGGCGCTCGATGTCGGCCCCGCGCTCGATCTCGCCGAACGCATGGTCACCGTGCACGGAAAGCGTAACAAGATGCGCTCCGTGCCGGTCGGCACGCAGGCCGTCGCCGCCCTTGCGGCCTGGCTCGCGCAGCGCGGCACCCTGGCGCGGAACGACGAGCCTGCGCTCTTCGTCACGCGCAGCGGCACGCGCATGAGTTCCGGAGCGATCCGCTCGCGCCTGGCGCGTTGGGCGCAGATGCGCGGCCTCGGCGTGCATGTGCATCCACACATGCTGCGCCACAGCTTTGCAAGCCATGTGCTGCAATCGAGCGGCGATCTCAGGGCGGTGCAGGAACTGCTCGGCCATGCGAGCATCCGCAGCACCCAGGTCTATACCCATCTCGATTTCCAGCACCTTGCAAAAGTCTACGATGCCGCGCATCCGCGCGCGCGTCGCCGCTGAGGCGCAACTCGTCCGGAAATATTTGGTTATAAATTCCGGGTTGTGAAATCCTGCCCAAATCGGGTAGAGAAATTCCCGGCCGCGGGGCGGGTCTGCGCTATGCTCAAAACAAGAAGGCTCCAACAGAGCCACGTTGTTTCACCCCGACACGTCTGCCTTACGCCCTATTGCGGGCGTCGGGAGAAAGGCAGCCATGAGCCGTACTGTAAAGAATCCAGAAGCCAACAGCCTCAATGCCGGAGAGGGGGGCTATGCGGTCGTGGAGGGCCCCTGCCCCTCGCCCTTGCGTACTGCGGCGATCCTGCTAGCCCGTTACCAGATCCGGAGCCTGAGGCGCCTGTTCGAAGAGTTCGAGCGCGACATCCTGTTGCCGCTTCTGCTCGGCGAAATCGCGCTGCATAACATCGGCTCGCTCGAGAACAGCGGCGAGGTGCACGTGGGCGTCGATGGTGACAAGTTTGCCACTGTCATGCGCCCGTGCAACGCCTATTCGATCGCTGCGGCGACCGGCCTGCCGCGCGAGACGGTGCGGCGCAAGATCGTGCGCCTCGTCGAGCTCGGCTGGATCACGCGCCGCGGCAACGGACACCTGTTCCTGACGCAGCGTGCGATCGAGCATTTCGGCGCCTTGCTGGGCTCGCGCGACCTGCCGGAGCTGCTCGATACCGCCGATCGTATCCGCAAGCGCATGCAGGACTGACTGCGGTTCGGGCTGCAGCCTTGCGGATGCTTCGCTGGCGGGGGGCCGCGTGTGGCTTTAAACTCACGCGCCTGATCCTTCTGCGGTTTTCGCCATGTCCAAGCTCGTTCTGAATCCCGGCAAGGAGCGCTCGCTCCTGCGCCGCCACCCGTGGGTGTTCGCGGGCTCCGTGGCCCGCCTGGAAGGCCGCGCGCGGCCCGGCGACACGGTCGAGGTCGTCGCGGATGATGGCCGTCCGCTCGGCCGCGCCGCGTGGTCGCCCGAGTCGCAGATCCGCGCGCGCATGTGGACCTTTGCGCCCGACGTCTCGATCGATCATGTCTTCTTCAAGCGTCGCGTCGCCGAGTCGGTCGCCCGTCGCGCGACCCATCCCCTGCTCGCGAGCGAGAGCGGCGTGCGCCTGATCCACGGCGAATCGGACGGCCTGCCGGGCGTGATCGCAGACCGTTTCGGCGATGTGGTCGTCGTGCAGCTCACCAGCGCTGGCGCTGAGAAATGGCGCGACGCGATCGTCGCCGGCCTGGCGCAGGCGACCGGCTGCAAGGCGGTGTACGAGCGTTCCGACTCCGATGTGCGCAAGCTCGAAGGGCTGGAGCCGAAGACCGGCTGCGTGCATGGCGAGTTGCCGGCGGAGGCGCTGACCATCGTCGAGAACGGCGTGCGGATGGAGGTTGATGTCGTCGCCGGCCACAAGACCGGCTTCTACCTCGACCAGCGCGACAATCGCCGCCTCACCGGACTCCTCGCGGCCGGGCGCAGCGTGTTGAACTGCTTCTGCTACACGGGCGGCTTCTCGCTGCAGGCGCTCGCGGGCGGCGCGACGTCGGTGCTGTCAATCGATTCATCGGGGCCGGCGCTGGAAGTCGCGCGGCGTAATGTCGAGCTCAATCCGCAGCTCGACGCGGACCGCGCGGAGTGGATGGAAGCCGACGTGTTCGCGGCGCTCCGCGCGCTGAAGGCCGAGGGGCGGACTTTCGACCTCATCGTCCTCGATCCGCCGAAGTTCGCACCCTCGGCCGCGCATGCGGACCGCGCCGCGCGTGCCTACAAGGACATCAACCTCTTCGGCTTCCGCCTGCTCAACCCGGGCGGCATCCTGATGACCTACTCGTGCTCGGGCGGTATCGGCCTGGAGCTCTTCCAGAAGATTGTCGCCGGCGCGGCGAGCGACGCCGGTGTCGATGCGCGCATCGTGCATCGGCTGTCGGCCGCAGCGGATCACCCGATCGGGCTGGCGGTGCCGGAGGGGGAATACCTGAAGGGGTTGGCCGTTCAGGTCGGCTGAGACGGACGGTGGGCCTTCGCCCGACCTTGTGGGAGCGGCTTCAGCCGCGAATCGGCGCACATTCGCGGCTGAAGCCGCTCCCACAGTCCATTCCTAAGAGGGAGCAATGCTCCCCGGCGCACGCCAGTCCGGGTTCGGCCCGCGCTCGCCGAGACTGAAGGCCGCGCTGACGAGGCCTAGCGCAAGCAGGATCAGCAGGAAGTAGCGGAGCTGCCAGCCGCGTGTCGCAGCGCCGCGGACGCCGCGCGCCGCGCGCGCGATCACCATTGTGCCGAGGCCGGCGATCGCCAGCAGGCCGGCGCCCAGCAGCTGCGCCGACAGGCCGCTGAGGAACACGCCCTGCGAGGGGTCGAGGCGGTCCGGCCAGAAGAAGGCCGGCCCCTGCAGCAGCCAAGCGCCGCCGAGCAGGCACAGCGTCATCGTGAAGGCGATGAAAGTGCGCATCGCGTGGGCTCAGGCGCCGAACAGGTCTCCGTCGCCGCGCCCCGGTCGTGCAAGTCCGAAGTGCTCCCAGATCGCCGCGGTGGCGATGCGGCCACGCGGCGTGCGTTGCAGGTAGCCCTGCTGGATCAGGTAGGGTTCGAGCACGTCCTCGATCGTATCGGACGATTCGCCGATCGCCGCGGCGAGGTTGTCGAGGCCGACCGGCCCGCCGGCGAATTTCTCCAGCATGGCCCCCAGCAGCTTGCGGTCCATCAGGTCGAGTCCGAGGTGGTCGACATCGAGCATGCGCAGCGCCGCGTCGGCGACGGCCGCGGTGATGTCGCCGTCGGCCTTGACCTGCGCGTAGTCGCGCACGCGGCGCAGCAGGCGGTTGGCGATACGCGGGGTGCCGCGCGAGCGGCGCGCGATCTCGAAGGCGCCGCTGTCGTCGATCGTCACCTCGAGCAGGCGCGCCGAACGGCTCACGATGTAGGCGAGCTCCTCCGGCGTGTAGAACTCCAGCCGCGACACGATGCCGAAGCGGTCGCGCAGGGGGTTTGTCAGCATGCCCGCGCGCGTCGTCGCGCCGACCAGCGTGAAGGGCGGCAGGTCCAGCTTCACCGAGCGCGCGGCCGGGCCTTCGCCGATCATGATGTCGATCTGGAAGTCTTCCAGCGCGGGGTACAGGATCTCCTCGACGACCGGCGACAGGCGGTGGATCTCGTCGATGAAGAGGACGTCGTGCGGTTCGAGGTTCGTGAGCAGCGCTGCGAGGTCGCCGGCCCGTTCCAGCACCGGGCCGGAGGTCGAACGCAGGTTCACGCCCATCTCGGCCGCGACGATGTGCGCGAGCGTGGTCTTGCCCAGGCCCGGCGGGCCGAACAGCAGCACGTGGTCGAGTGCGTCGCCGCGCTGGCGGGCTGCGGCGATGAAGATTTCGAGCTGTTCGCGGATCTTCGCCTGGCCGACGTATTCGGCCAGGCGCTTTGGGCGCAGCGCGCGCTCGACCACGTCTTCCTGGCGGTCGGTGGCTTGTGCGGAGATGATGCGCGGAGCCTGCAGCTTGTCGGTTTCGATCATGGCGGCAGTTTAGCGCAGCGCGAGCCGGCGCTTCAGGCCTTCGACAGGCTCTTGAGTGCCAGTCGGATGCCGTCCGACACGCCGCTGTCCTCGGGTACCGCCTTCATCGCTCCGAGCGCTTCCTTCTCGTTGTAGCCGAGCGCGAGCAGCGCGTTGAGGATGTCGCTGCGCGCATCCGGTGCCGCCGCGACGACGCCCGCCGAGACCGTCGCCCCCAGCGTTGGCAGCGCCTTGCCGAGTTTGTCGCGCAGCTCCAGCAGCAGGCGTTCGGCGGTCTTCTTGCCGATGCCGGGGATCTTCACCAGGCGTCCCGCCTCCTGCAGCGCGACGGCCTGCGCGAGGTCCATCACCGACAGGCCAGAGAGCACCGCGAGCGCCGTACGCGCACCGATGCCCGAGACCTTCAGCAGCTGGCGGAAGGCCGCGCGCTCGTCGGCGCTGGCGAAGCCATAGAGGAAATGGCCGTCCTCGCGTACCGCGAGATGGGTGAACAGCGCGACGGGCTGGCCCGTCGCGGGCAGGCCGTAGAAGGTGCTCATCGGCACGTCGACTTCGTAGCCGACGCCATGCACGTCGACGACGATCTGGGGCGGGTTCTTTTCCAGCAGGATGCCGGCGATGCGTCCGATCATGTATTCGGTCCGAAGATGGGATCAGGTGTGGCGCGCGAAGGCGAGCGTTGCGGCGAGCACCAGGCCGTGCAGGTTCGCTGCCGCGATCGTGAGCTTGATCGCGGGGCGCAGTTCGGCCGGCTCGTCGGCATGGTCGCGCAACTGGCGCGCCGCATGGAACGACAGCACCAGCGTCAGCGCCGCCGCCGCGCAGGCCTGGGGCAGGTTGTAGCGTCCGACCTGCAGCACGAGCCAGCCGTAGGCCACGAGTGCGAGCGCGAAGTAGCCCCATTTCGCGGTGTCGGCGCCGAGCCGCACGACCAGCGTGCGCTTGCCGGCGGCTGCGTCGCCGGCGCGGTCGGGGAACTGGTTGATGAAGAGGAGGTTCGCGACCAGCAGCGCGAACGAGAGTCCCGCCGCGACGGGCGTCCATGCGAAGGCCCCGCGCTGTGCGAAGTCCGCGCCGACGACGACCAGCAGCCACGCGCCGGCGATCGCGAATTCGCCCAGTCCGCGGCTCGCGAGCCTGAGCGGTGGCGCGGAATAGGCCCAGCCAAGGACGAGTCCCGCGAGCCCGATCGCAATCAGGCCGCCCCCTGAACCGTAGGCGAGCCACAGCCCCGCGGGCACGACCAGCCCGAGTAGCGCGTAGGCGAAGCGTGCGGTCTGGTCCGTCGTCAGCACGCCGTTCTGGATGAAGCGGCTGCCGCCGGTGAAGGGGTAGAGCCGCTCGGCGTTTGCGTCGTCGGCGCCACTGAGTGCGTCATGGTAGTCGTTGAGGACGTTCGCGCCGGCATGCGCGAGCAAGGCGAAAAGCACCGTCACGAGCGCACGCAGCGCATCGAGCGCGACGCCGTCGGCCCGCGCCGCGGCCAGCCCGATCAGGCAGCCGACCAGCGTTACGGTGAGAAAGGCGGGGCGCGTGGCGGCGAAGTAGCGTAGCGGCGCGTTGCCGAAGCTGTGCGGCGTCGGCTCCATGCCTTGGGGTGTCGCCGGGGCTGTCACAGCAGCACGATGTCGAACTGTTCCTGCGAGTAGCTTGCCTCCGGGTGCAGCGAGACCTTCTTGCCGATGAAGTCCGACAGCATCGCGAGCGACTGCGACTCCTCGTCGAGGAAGAGGTCGATCACGTTGGGCGCCGCGAGCACGCGGAATTCGCGGGCGTTGAACTGGCGCGCCTCGCGCAGCAGTTCGCGCAGGATCTCGTAGCACACGGTGCGGGCGGTCTTCACTTCGCCGCGGCCGCCGCAGGTCGGGCAGGGCTCGCACAGCAGGTGGGCGAGGGACTCGCGCGTGCGCTTGCGCGTCATCTCGACCAGGCCCAGCGCGGTGAAGCCGTTGACCGTCATCTTGGTGTGGTCGCGCGCGAGCGCCTTGCGGAACTCGTCGAGCACCATGTCGCGGTGCTCGGGGTTTTCCATGTCGATGAAGTCGATGATGATGATGCCGCCGAGGTTGCGCAGGCGCAGCTGGCGCGCGATGGTCTGCGCGGCCTCGAGGTTGGTCTTGAAGATCGTGTCGTCGAAGTTGCGCGCACCGACGAAGCCGCCGGTGTTCACGTCCACGGTGGTCATCGCCTCGGTCTGGTCGATGATGAGGTAGCCGCCGGACTTGAGGTTCACGCGCCGCGCGAGCGCCTTCTGGATCTCCTCCTCGACGCTGTGCAGGTCGAACAGTGGGCGCTCGCCGCCGTAGTGTTCGAGCAGCGGCAGGACCTTGGGGCTGTATTCGGAGGCGAAGGCGGTGAGCTTCTGGAAGTTCTCGCGCGAGTCGACGAGGATTCGCGTGGTGTCGTCATTGACGAGGTCGCGCAGCACGCGCTGGCCCAGGCTCAGGTCCTCGTACAGCACGCTGGGGGGGAAACGTCCGGTCGCGCTGTTGCGGATCTCGCCCCACAGCTTGCGCAGGTAGGCGATGTCGGAAGCGAGCTCCTCGTCGGACGCGGATTCGGCCATCGTGCGCACGATGAAGCCGCCGGCCTCGTCCTCGGGCACGAGGCGCGTGAGCCGCTCGCGCAGCGCCTCGCGCTCGGCCTCGTCCTCGATGCGCTGCGAAATGCCGATGTGCTTTTCCTGGGGCAGGTACACGAGCAGGCGTCCGGCGATGCTGATCTGCGTCGACAGGCGGGCGCCCTTCGTGCCGATCGGGTCCTTCAGCACCTGCACCGTGAGGTTCTGCCCCTCCGCGAGGATGCGCTCGATCGGCTTGCCCGCCTCGCCGTTGTGGCGGTCGCTCCAGATGTCGGCGACGTGCAGGAAGGCCGTGCGTTCGAGGCCGATGTCGATGAAGGCGGACTGCATGCCCGGCAGCACGCGCACGACCTTGCCGAGGTAGATGTTGCCGACGATGCCGCGGCTGGCGGTGCGCTCGACGTGCAGCTCCTGCACTACACCCTGTTCGACGATCGCTACGCGCGTCTCCTGCGGCGTGAAGTTGATGAGGAATTCGATGCTCATGAAATGGCTGCCAATGGGAAATGCGCAAGCGCAGACGTGAGGCACCGATTGCGCATTGCCCATCGAGGGTGCGGCCCGGCAAACGCCGGGCGGGAACCTGCCGAGCTTACAGGGGATGGCCGAAGGCGTCGAGGAGCTGCGCGGTCTCGTACAGCGGCAGGCCCATGATTCCGGTGTAGCTGCCGCGGATCTCCTCGATGAAGATCGCGGCGCGCCCCTGGATGCCGTATGCGCCGGCCTTGTCCATCGGTTCGCCAGAGGCGACGTAGTGGCGGATCTCCGCGTCGGTCAGGGCGCGGAAACGCACTTCGCTGGTGCTGATGGAGCTGCGCGTGCGCGCACCGTCGCTGATCGCCACCGCGGTCAGCACGCGATGCGTGCGTCCCGAAAGGCGGCGCAGGATGGCCGCGGCATCGGCGGCGTCGGCCGGCTTGCCGATGATCTCGCCGTCGAGCTCCAGCGTGGTGTCCGCGGACAAGACCGGGTGCTGCGGCAGCGTGCGCCATTGCAGGCGTCTGCAGCCGGCCTGGGCCTTGGTGAGCGCGACCCGCTCGACGTAGTGTTCCACGTTCTCGTCAGGCAGCGGCGTTTCGTCGACGTCGGCGTCCGCGCCACGCTCCGTGCCGCGGAATACCAGCAGGTCGAAATGCACGCCGATCTGGCGCAGGAGTTCGCGCCGGCGAGGGCTGCGCGAGGCGAGGTAGATTCGGGCTTGAAGGTTGCTCATGGCGGTCTGACGGTCAAATGCGGGAGGCCGGCGGTTGTAGGGGCGGATTCTACGCTCCTTGCTGCGTGGCGACCCGCGCGTCCGCGCGCGGCGCCACTGAATGTACGCGGCGGGGCAGCCCGTCAGTCGACGTTGTCATCGCATTTAATTGATACAATTTCAGGGTCATCAAATGCCCGTGTGCTTGCGGCCCGCGCCGTCGATGCACGCAAGTCGATCCGGCATCGTCAAACCCGGCCGGCGCCAAAGAGCCGCCCGCTTACCCTGGAGCAAGCCCGTATGCGCACGTCCCTCATCTCTCTTGTCGCCGCGGCAGTTCTTTCCGTTCCGTTCCTGGCCGGCGCGGCCGATCCGGTCGCCGATGCCGCTGCGATCGTGAAGGCCGCCAACTGGGACGCGATGGAGACGATCACGGTCGAGCTCGCCGAGTACAGCTTCACGCCGCAGGATCTCAAGCTCAAGGCCGGCCAGCCCTACCGCCTGGTGATCAGGAACGTGGGCCAGAAGGACCACTATTACACCGCGACGGAGTTCTTCAAGTCGGTCGCGTGGCGCAAGGTGCAGACGCCCAAGCCGAATGGCGGAGAGATCAAGGCGCCGTACTTCACGGCTGTCGAGGCCTACAAGAACGGCGGTTCGGTCGAGCTCTTCTTCGTCACCGTGAACAAGGGCGAGTTCGACGTCATCTGCACGATCGAGGATCACAAGGATCAGGGCATGTTCGGCAAGATCGTCGTTGAATAAGCGCGATCCCGACACCCGACCGAGCCGCCCATGAAACTACTTGCCACGCTCCTGTTGCTGCTGCCGTTGGCCGCGCAGGCCCAGGCCCCGCAGGTGATTCCGGTGGCGAACCTCGCCGCCGCTCCGAAGGTCGACGGCGAACTGGGCGAGTGGGGCAGCAGCGGCTGGGTCAAGGTCCCCGTGAAGCCCGCGCTGGAGCGCGAGGACCGCGCGAAGTACGGTCTCGATCCGGCCGGCGAGCGCAACAAAGCCGGCAGCCTTGCGGTGGAACTGAAGGCAGGCGTCGCGGCGGGGCGCCTCTATCTCGCCGTGCGTTATCCCGACGATGCCGCGGACACCGTGCACAAGGAATGGAGCTGGCGCGGCGACAAGTACCAGCGCGAGAACCAGCTCGAGGACATGTTCGCGGTGCGCTTCCACCTTGCCGGTGATTTCGACCGCACGATGCTGTCGACCCGGGACTACACGGTCGACGTGTGGCTGTGGTCGGCCGCGCGCACCAACCCCGGCGGCATCGCGGAGGACATGACGCACCACGTGACGACGAAGATGCAGGAATCGGCCGCCGAGTATCAGGTGAAGGACGGTCCGGTGATCTACATCTCGAAGCGGCGCGACGAGGGCACCGCACCCTACGAGATGCTGCCGCGCCCGAAGGAAAACAAGGGCGAGCGCCTGCCTTCGTTCGCGGCAGCGAACGCCTCGGGCAGTGCCGCGGACGTCGCAGCCAAGGGCGTGTGGAAGGCCGGGTACTGGAATCTGGAATTCGCCCGCGCCCTCGATACCGGCAACGCCGACGATGTCGTGTTCAAGCCGGGATCCCGGCTCACCGGGCAGGTCGCCGTGTTCAACAAGGCCAATGCCGAACACAAGAGCGTGTCCGAGCCGCTGGTGTTCGATTTCGGCGCCGTGAAATAGGGGCGAGGTATGCGAGTGCCGGCGCCTTCCGGGGCGTCGCGACCGAGGACGAGGCGCCCGTCGGCAACGTCCCCCGCTGCACCGCTCATTCCCGGTGGTAAGGGTGGTTCTTCTGCACCGTCCAGGCGCGGTACAGGGCTTCGGCGAGCAGCGGGCGCACCAGCGCGTGCGGCAACGTGAGGCTGGACAGGCGGATGCGCTCGTGCGCGCTCGACTTCAGGGCCGGTGACAGGCCGTCGGGGCCGCCGACGATCAGCGCGACGTCGGCACCGTCGGCCTGCCAGGCTTCAAGCCGGCCGGCGAGCGCGACGGTGGTGAGGTCGCTGCCGCGCTCGTCGAGGATCACGCGGCGGCAGCGCGGCGGCAGGGCCGCCTCGATGCGGGTCGCTTCGGCCGCCATCATCCCTTCGACGGTCTTGCCGGTGGTGCGTGGTTCGGCCTTCACTTCGACGAGCTGCAGCGGCAACTCGCGCGGCATGCGGCGCGCGAATTCGTCGAAGCCGGCCTCGACCCATGCGGGCATGCGCGTGCCGACGGCGACGATCAGCAGTTTCATGGATGAGTGTGCGAGCGCTGCGACCGGCCCCGGGCCGGTTGCAGGCGAGGCGTCACTGCGCCGCGACGCCCGCCGCACTGCGGCCGCGCCGCAGGGTCGAGGGGGCGGCCCACAGTTCCTCGAGGTTGTAGTAGACGCGGATCGCCGGCTGCATGATGTGCACGACGATGTCGCCGAGGTCGACGAGCACCCATTCGCCGGTTTCCTCGCCTTCCACGCTGATGACCGGCGCGCCGGCTTCACGGACCTTTTCCTGCACGTTGCGCGCCAGCGCCCGCGTCTGGCGGTTCGAGTCGCCCGTGGCGATGACGATGCGGTCGAACAGCGAAGTCAGACGGGTGGTGTCGAGGACTTCGATGTCCTTGGCCTTGATGTCTTCGAGGGCGGCGACGACGGTTTTTTCGAGTGTGCGGGTGTCCATCAGGTTCTGCGGTAAAGGTGGTGCAGCCCAATATAGTCGAGAACGGAATCGGGCAGCAAATAGCGGGCGCTGTGCCCGCCGTGGATGAGGTCGCGGATCAGCGACGCGGAAATAGCCAGCGGCGTCATGTCGAAGGGAACGACCCGCCCGGCCGGGCTCCGGTGCAGGGCTGCAGGGTCCGTGTCGATGCGACCCGCGCACGCCGCGTCGAGTTCCGGCGACAGCGTGCCGGGCCAGCGCCGGCCGTGCGGCGCGAAACCCGGGCGATTGGCGACCGCGATGTGGGCGAGGCCGAAGAGTTCCTGCCAGCGGTGCCAGCCCGGCAGGCCGTTGAAGGCGTCGGCGCCGAGGATCAGCACCAGCGGGCGCCGCGGCCCGTGGAGTGCGCGCAGGCGCTCCAGCGTCAGCACCGTGTAGCTCTTGTCCGGTGCGTACACTTCGCCAGCGTCGACGACGAGGCCCGGATTGCCGGCGCTCGCCCGCTGCACCATCGCCAGGCGGTCTGCGGCGGGGGTCTGCGGCATATCGCGGTGCGGCGGCTGGCCGGCCGGGATCAGCGCGACCTGCGCGAGCCCGAGCGCCTCGCGGGCCTCCTCGGCGAGGCGCAGGTGTCCGAAATGGATCGGGTCGAAGGTCCCGCCCAGCAGCCCCAACGTGCCGGCGTCAGGTTTGCTCGGGGACATTGCCGGGCTCGCCGAAGATGTCGCGCGCGTTGGTGTAGAAGCTGGCGAAGACGATGGGGATCAGCAGCAGCGGCAGCGGCACCGACAGCAGGGTCGCGAGCGTCGGCGAGACCATGCCGACGATGCCGAGCACGATGCCCGGCAGGATCGCGCCGAACAGCGCCAGCGCGATCGAGTACGCGAGAAACGGGCGCCAGTTGCGCAGGCAGGCGTAGAAGCTGAAGAACATCGCCTTGGGGGCCGACACCTGCCACCAGCCGGCGAGCAGGGGGGCGAACCAGTAGGCCATCATCACCGGTGTCGACAGCGTGATCGCAACCAGCAGCGCCATCGTGAAACCGGTGCTGGTGGCGATTTCCGGATCGAGCTTGCCGCCGCTCGTCATGATTCCGAACAGGGCGCCGCCGTCGGCGACGGCCGTGAGCGCGAGCACCAGCAGGCTGCCGGCGAGATAGATGCCGCCGATCGCGACCAGCGCGGGGAGATTCTGCTGGAAGCCGGAGAACAGCACGTCCGGCCCCGCCTTGCGGCCGGCGGCTATGGCCTGGCAGGTGTTGAGCACGCCCAGCGACAGGACGGGCATCAGCAGCGAAGCGAGGACCTGCCCGATGAACGGCACGACGCTGACGAGGATCAGCAGCAGCAGGTAGCCGAAGGACGCGAAGGTGAGCAGCGCGGGGTTGCGCCGCCACAGTTGCAGGCCTTCGCCGAGCCACGCGAAGCCGCGCTGGGCCGGAAGTTGTCGTGCGTGCATGCGCTTACTCGGCAGGGGCGTCGGTGGGGCCGGGCAGCGCGGGTGTCGGCTGCGGGGCGTGCGGAGCGAAGGTGTCCTGCCAGGCCGCGTACAGCGCGCCGGCCATCACCGGAACGAGCACGAGGACGCCCAGCGCGAACGGCAGCATGGCGAACCAGGTCAGGACGTACAGCACGAAGCCGAGGACGATGAAGCTGGCGAGATTGGAGATGCAGGCGCGCAGGGAGAGCTTCATAGCGTCGAGCGGCGAGACGTTCTGCAGCACGACCAGCGCCGGGGCGAACCACAGCGCCATCAGCAGCAGGATCAGCAGGACGGGCCACAGTGCGGCCGAAAGCAGGGCGACGCCATTGGCGAGGCCGATGCTGCCGAGCAGGCCGACCAGCATGCCGGTCACGGCGGCGCTGCTGCCGACGAGAACCGCGATCAGTGCCGCGGCGAGCCCGCCGAGCACGAAGAAGAAGCCGACCATCAACAGGTTGCCCGCGTGACGGCGGGCGCCCTCGAACAGATGGGCGACACGCAGCGGCTGGCCCTCATGCTGCGCATGGACGCCGGTGACCATGCCGGCGACGAGCATCGGGAACACCAGCTGGAGAACCAGCGGGGCGAGCAGCGGGCCGATGGTCGGGATGAAGCCCACCGCCGCGGCGAGCACAAACAGCACCGCGATCAGCGCCAGCGTCTGGAGGACCCAGGTGCCGGGGTTGGCGATAAAGGTCTTCCAGCCCGCGGCGATCCATCCGAGCGTGTCGCCAGGCGTGACGTGGGCCGCCGGCGGCAGCGGATGGCGGCGGTGCGATGCGGCGTGATCGGTCGTGTGCGGATCGTTCATCGTTCAGATCGGTAGCGGAGGCGTCGCGGCGATACGCAGGCGCAGGATGTCGCGGTATTCGGCGGGCGGCTTCACGAGCACCATTTCGCCCGGCTTGGGCAGGTGGAAGTCCTCGGCGCGCGACAGCCAGAAGCGCAGCGCAGCGGCGCGCAGCATCGCCGGCCAGTTCGCGCGTTCGGTATCCGTGAAGCGGCGTTCGGCGTGGTAGGCGGCGAGCAGGGCGGCCGTGCGCTGAGGGTCGAGTTCGCCGCCTGCGGTCGTGCACCAGTCGTTCACGGTCACGGCGACGTCGAAGAGCAGCGCGTCGTGGCCGGCAAAGTAGAAATCGATCACGCCGCCGATGTAGTCGCCATCCCACAACACGTTGTCGCGGAAGAGGTCGGCGTGGATCACGCCCTGCGGCAGGCTGGCGTAGTCCACCGCGGCCTGGAAGGCGAGCTCCGCATCGAGCAGGGCCTGTTCGTCCGCCGGCAGGAAGGGGCGCACGCGCGCGGCGGCGGTCGTGCGCCACGCCGCACCACGCGGGTTGTCCTGGCGCCGGCCGTAGGACAGCCCGGCCAGATGCAGGCCTGCGAGCATCGCGCCGACGCGCTCGCAGTGCGTGGACGTGGGGGCCATCTCGGACTTGCCCGACAGGCGCATCACCAGCGCGGCAGGGCGCTCCGACAGCGTGCCGAGATATTCGTTGTCGCGATCCGCGATCGGCGCCGGCACCGGCAGGCCGTGGCGCGCGAGGTGGGCCATGAGGTGGAGAAAATAGGGCAGTTCGGCGCGCGGGATGGCCTCGAACAGCGTCAGCACATAGCGGCCGAGCGTGGTCGTGACGAAGAAGTTGCTGTTCTGCACGCCGGCCGAGATGCCCTGCAGCTCGACGAGGCGGCCAATGGCATAACGGCCGAGCCAGCGCGACAGCGTCTCGGGGGCGACAGCGGTGAAAACGGACATGGCTGGGTAAGACGGTGCTCAGTGGCCCGCAGGCCGGGGTTGCATTACCAGGATTTGATCACCCACATCGGCACGGCGAGCGTCGGAAGCACGTCCTGCCGCGTCATCACGCCGTTGCCTTCGTTGTCGATCAGGTAGTAGGGCACGCCGTGCGGCGGCGTGACCTTGACCATGTAGAGCTTGCCGCGGATGCGGTACTCCTGCACGGTGTCCTCGCCACGCTTGACGATGCGGACTTCGGGATCCAGCGACGGATCGCTCGCGGGCATCGGCGGCGGTTCGGGGATCGGTTCGAGTTTCGGAGGCTGCTGGGCCGCAACCGGGGTTGCGAGGGCCATCAGCAGCACGATCAGGTTGCGGCGCATGGTGCTCTCCTTGGATGGCGCGGATTCTAGCAGGGACCCGCGTTGTGCGTCCGTCATTCGGGGGCGGTTCGCCGATACGAGGCGCATCCCGCGTCGAGTATTCGAATGAACAATCACTACAGGTTGAGCAGCAGTTCGTGTTCCTCGGGCAGCGGCAGGAAGCCGCGGTTCTCGTAGTGCTTGAAGATCGCCTCGACGACCTCTTCGGGCGTGTCGATGACCTGGATCAGGTCGAGGTCCTCGGGGTTGATCATGCGCTCGGCGACGAGGCGGTCGCGGAACCAGTCGATCATGCCTTTCCAGAACGGACCATGCACGAGGATGATCGGAATCTTGCGGCTCTTGCCGGTCTGGATCAGCGTCAGGGCTTCCATCAGTTCGTCCAGCGTGCCGAAGCCGCCCGGCATCACGACGTAGGCCGAGGCGAAGCGCACGAACATGAACTTGCGCGCGAAGAAGTGCTGGAAGGTCTGCGAGATGTCCTGGTAGGGGTTGGAGCTCTGTTCCATCGGCAGCTGGATGTTGAGGCCGATCGACGGGCTCTTGCCGAAATAGGCGCCCTTGTTCGCCGCCTCCATGATGCCGGGGCCTCCGCCGGAGATCACCGCGAAGCCGGCGTCGGACAGCAGGCGGCTGATCTTTTCCGAGAGGATGTAGTACATGTGGTCGGGCGGGATGCGCGCGCTGCCGAAGATGGACACCGCGGGCCGGACAGCGTTGAGCCGTTCGGTCGCCTCGACGAACTCTGCCATAATTCCGAAGATCCGCCACGACTCGCGGGCGTTGAAACGCTGCGTCGTGCTGCTCGGTGCGTTGGGAGGGACTTTCTCTTTCGCGGTCATGTTGTTCTCGTCTTGTCGTTCTGCCGGTCCGTGTGCCGGCTTCATCTGATTCCGGAATTCGCCCGGATCCCGCAAGGAAGTTTGTCCGATGCCCGTCCTGTTGCTCGTCGATGGTTCCAGCTATCTGTATCGCGCTTTCCACGCGCTGCCGGATCTGCGCAATTCGAAGGGCGAGCCGACAGGTGCGATCCGGGGTGTGTTGTCGATGCTACGTCGGCTCGAAAGCGACTACAAGGCCGAATTCCGCGCCTGTGTGTTCGACGCCAAGGGCAAGACCTTCCGTGACGACTGGTATCCGGAGTACAAGGCGCATCGTCCGCCGATGCCCGACGACCTGCGCGCCCAGATCGAGCCGCTGCACGAGGCGGTGCAGGCCGAAGGCTGGCCGCTGCTGGCGGTCGAAGGGGTCGAGGCCGATGACGTGATCGGCACGCTGACGCGCCTGGCGCTCGAGCGCGGCTGGGAGGTCGTGATCTCGACCGGAGACAAGGATCTGACCCAACTCGTGCGCCCCGGCGTGAAGTGGGTGAACACCATGAGCGAGGAAGTGCTCGACGAGGTCGGCGTTGCCGCAAAGTTCGGCGTGCCGCCCGAGCTCATCGTCGATTACCTCGCGCTGGTCGGCGACACCGTCGACAACGTGCCGGGGGTCGAGAAGTGCGGCCCGAAGACCGCGGTGAAGTGGCTGGCCGAGTACGGCACGCTCGACAAGCTCGTCGCCAATGCCGACAAGGTCGGCGGCAAGGTGGGCGAGAATCTGAGGAAGCACCTCGACTTCCTGCCGCTGGGGAAGAAGCTCGTCACGGTGGCGACCGACGTCGCGTTGCCGGTCGCACTCGACGATCTGCCGGCGCGCGGGGACGATAAGGCGGCGCTGCGCGCGCTGTACGAGCGCTTCGAGTTCCGCGGCTGGCTGAAGGATCTGGACGGGCTGACTGGTGCGGTGGCAGCTGAGGCAGGCACTGGCGTCGTCGACGCCGAGGATCCTCCGGGCGTGCCGGGAGCGCACCGCGGCGGGTACTCGGTCATTCTCGACTGGGCGACCTTCGATGTCTGGCTCGCAAAGCTGAACGCCGGCGAGCTGGTCGCCTTCGACACTGAAACCACCAGCCTCGATCCGATGGCGGCACGGCTCGTCGGCATGTCCTTCGCGATCGTCGCGGGCGAGGCGGCCTACCTGCCGCTCGCGCACCGCGGGCCGGACGTCCCGGTGCAGCTGCCGCTCGACGAGGTGCTGGCGCGCCTCAAGCCGTGGTTCGAATCCGCGCAGCATGCCAAGCTCGGCCAGAACCTCAAGTACGACGCCCACGTGCTGGCCAACCACGGCATTCGCCTCGCCGGCATCGCGCACGACACGCTGCTCCAGTCCTACGTGCTCGAGAGCGACAAGTCGCACGACATGGATTCGCTGGCGAAGCGCCACCTCGGCCTGACGACGATTCCCTACACGGACGTGTGCGGCAAGGGGGCGAAGCAGATCGGTTTCGACGAGGTCGCGATCGACCGCGCGACCGAGTACGCCGCCGAGGACGCCGACATCACGCTGCGCCTGCACCGGAAGCTGTGGCCGCAACTGGAGGCCGTGCCGGCACTCGCCGCGCTCTACCGCGACATCGAGCTGCCGGCGATGCAGGTGCTGTTCGACATGGAGCGCACCGGCGTGCTGATCGACCCGTTCCTCCTCGCACAACAGGGCGAGGAGCTGGGGCGCCGCCTGATGGAGCTGGAGCGCGAGGCGCACAACCTGGCCGGTCAGCCGTTCAACCTCGCGTCGCCGAAGCAACTGGGCGAGATACTCTTTGGCAAGCTGGGCCTGCCGGTGGTGAAGAAGACCGCGACCGGCCAGCCCTCGACCGACGAGGAGGTGTTGCAGCAGCTCGCCGACGACTATCCGCTGCCCAAGCTCTTGCTCGAACACCGCGGCTTCGCCAAGCTCAAGAGCACCTATGCCGACAAGCTGCCGCGCATGGTCAATCCGAAGACCGGGCGCGTGCACACGAGCTTCTCGCAGGCCGTCGCGGTCACGGGGCGGCTTGCGAGCTCCGACCCCAACCTGCAGAACATCCCGATCCGCACCGCCGAAGGGCGGCGCATCCGCGCGGCCTTCATCGCGCCGCGCGAGCACGTGATCGTGTCGGCCGACTACTCGCAGATCGAGCTGCGCATCATGGCGCACCTGTCGGGCGACGCGCGCCTGCTCGAAGCCTTCGCGCAAGGCGAGGACGTGCATCGCGCGACCGCCGCGGAGGTGTTCGGCGTGACGCCCGCGGAGGTCACGAGCGAGCAGCGGCGCTATGCGAAGGTGATCAACTTCGGCCTCATCTACGGCATGAGCGCGCACGGCCTGGCGAAGAACCTCGGCATCGACCGCGCCGCCGCCCAGGGCTGGATCGATCGCTACTTCGCTCGCTACCCGGGGGTCGCCGCCTACATGGACCGCGTCAAGGCCGAGGCCAAGGAGCGCGGCTACGTCGAGACGGTGTTCGGCCGGCGTCTCCATCTGCCCGACATCCGTGCGCAGCAGGTGGGGCGAAGACAGGGGGCCGAGCGCGCGGCGATCAACGCGCCGATGCAGGGCACGGCGGCGGACCTGATCAAGAAGGCGATGATCGCCGTGCACGGCTGGCTCGCGTCTTCGGGGCTGAAGTCGCGCCTGGTCCTGCAGGTGCATGACGAACTGGTGCTGGAGGTGCCGCGCGACGAGCTGGAGCGCGTGCGTGCGGAACTTCCGGCGCAGATGTGTGGCGTGGCCGAGCTGGCGGTACCGCTGCTGGTCGAGGTCGGCGTCGGCGACAACTGGGATGAGGCGCACTGAGGGCGCCCTGAGGGCGCCCTGAGGGCGCCCTGAGCGGCACCGTCGGCGGCGCTTCAGTCTTCTTGCCGCGGTGCCGCATGTCGAGCCCGTGGGCGCCGAGCCCGATCGCGAAGCGTCGATCGTACGACATGTGTTACATCGCGAGGTCTCGTGCGTTGCCAGCGACCGTGATCGGGACGGTATACTGCAAAGATTTTTCGTCATTCCGATGCCGGGGCTCAATGGGGCACCGGCACTACGATTCTTGAGGCTTCACCCTTGGCTCTGACCATTCTCGGCCTGTCCGGCGCCCTGACGCACGACCCCTCCGCCGCCCTGTACATCGACGGCAAGCTCGTCGCGGCGGCCGAAGAAGAGCGCTTCGTGCGCGACAAGCACGCCAAGAACCGCATGCCTTACGAGGCGGCGAAGTTCTGCCTGGAGTTCGCCGGCATCCAGCCGAAGGACGTCGACGCCGTGGCGATCCCGTTCGCGCCCATCAGCATCACGGAGCCGGCGCGCTGGCATTACGCGAAGCGCTACTGGTACGCCCCGGACCGCGGCCTCGACGCGATCCTGACGGGCAATCGCCGCTATTACCGCTACAAGAAGCGCATCGAGTGGTGCCTCGCACAGCTGGGTTTCGACCTGAAGAAAACCGAGATCGTGCCGGTCGAACACCACCTCGCGCACGCATCGAGCGCCTACCACTGTTCCGGCTTCACCGAGAAGACCGCGATCCTCGGCATCGACGGTAAGGGCGAGTACGCGACGACCTTCTTCGGCTATGGCGAGAACGGCCGGATCCACAAGATCAAGGAGTTCTACGACCCCGATTCGCTCGGCGGCCTGTACGGCGCGATCACCGAGTACCTCGGCTTCGAGATGCTCGACGGCGAGTACAAGGTCATGGGCATGGCGCCCTATGGCGATCCGGACAAGTACGACTTCTCGCGCCTGGCGAAATTCGAGAACGGCGAACTCGTAATCGACACCGATTACGCGAACGTGATCGGCTTCCGCCGCTACAAGGAAAACGGCAAGGGTTTCTACTTTTCGCCCAAGCTGATCGACTGGCTGGGGCCCAAGCGTGCCGGTGACATCGCCGACGAACCCTACATCCACTACGCCGCGAGCATGCAGAAGCTGTTCGAGGACCTCGCGCTGCAGATGATGGATTACTACCTCGGCGACATCCTGCGCGAGACCGGGCGGCTGGCGTTCGCCGGCGGCGGCGCGTTGAACGTCAAGCTCAACCAGAAGATCATTGCGCGCCCCGACCTGCGCGAGCTCTTCGTGCAGCCGGCTTCCGGCGACTCGGGCACGGCGGTGGGTGCGGCGTCCTGGGTGTCGGTCGCACGCGGCGTGCCGGTCGAGAAGATGGAGCACGTCTATCTCGGCCCGCGTTACACGAACGAGGACGTGATCGCCGCGTGCGCGAAGCACCCGGCGCAGCCGAAGTGGGAGAAGATCGCGAACGGCAACACCGAGATGCCCGCCCGCATCGCGCAGATCCTCGCCGACGGCAACCCCGTCGCGTGGTTTCAGGGACGCATGGAGTTCGGCCCGCGCGCGCTCGGCGGGCGTTCCATCCTCGGCTGCCCCAGCGCGGCCGGCGTCGCCGACCGCATCAACGAGCAGATCAAGTTCCGCGAGCGCTGGCGCCCCTTCTGCCCCAGCATGCTCGACACCGTCGGCCCGCAGATGCTGCAGACCGACCACCCCGCGCCCTTCATGACCTTCACCTTCGAGGTCGCCGAGGAATGGAAGAGCCGCGTGCCCGAAGTCGTGCACGAGGACGGCACCTCGCGCGCGCAGGTGCTCAAGCGCGAGTACAACCCGCGCTACTACGACCTGATGAAGGAGCTGGAGAAGCTCACCGGCAACGGCGTGGTGCTCAACACCTCGCTCAACCGCCGCGGCGAGCCGATGATCTGCTCGCCGACCGACGCGCTGAACATGTTCTTCGGCTCCGATCTGCAGTATCTGATCATGGAGGACGTGCTGGTCGTGAAGGAGGGCGCGGCCCTTGGCTGAGCGCCGCATCCTGCAGTTCTGCCACTGTCACTACGGTCCGTTCGGTGACGTCGCGCGGCAGTACGCGGTGCTGTTCAAGGATTCGCCGTACAAGGTCACGACGGTCTACCTGACCGACCCGCCCAGCGACGAAGTCACTGCGTTGTCGGCGTCCGACGAGGTGATCTACCTCGACTACGACGGCGCCGACGTGCGCGGGCTCAAGCTCGACGCGATGCGCCGCGTGCGCGAGATCATCGCCGGGCGCGACTTCGCGCTGATCCTCGCGCACCGCTTCAAGCCCATCCACATTTCGTGCTGGGGGACGAAACTCCCGGTGATCGGCGTGCATCACGCCTTCGGCGACTACGAGCGCCTGACGCACAAGCTTTTTGCGCGCTGGTTCGGCAAGCGCCTCGGGCTGCTGGGGGTGTCCGACGCGATCCGCGACGACATCCGCCGCGGCGTGCCGTCGTGGCCGGCCGAGCGCATCGCGACGCTGCACAATCGCATCGACGTCGATACCGTGCGTGCCGAAGTGCTGCCGCGCGAGGCTGCGCGCGACCTGCTCGGGCTGCCGCGCGATGCCTTCGTCGTCGGCAATGTCGGCCGCCTGCACCCGGACAAGGACCAGACTACGCTACTGCGCGGATTCGCACGTGCCCTGCCGGAGCTCCCCGGCGACGCGCTGCTGGCGATCCTCGGCAAGGGGCGCCTGGAGGACTCGCTGCGGAAGCTTGCCGGAGAGCTGGGCATCGCCGGGCGGGTGCGCTTCCTCGGACAGGTGCCGAACGCGCGCCGCGCCTTCTCGGTCTTCGATCTGTTCGCGCTGAGTTCCGACCATGAGCCTTTCGGCATGGTGCTGCTTGAGGCGATGGCCGCAGGCGTACCGGTGATCGCGACGGATTGCGGAGGCGCTCCCGAGGTCGTCGGCGACGCGGGGGCGCTGTTTCCCTTGCGCGACGCGGAGGGGCTGGCGCGTCTGCTGGTCGAGCACGCGCGCATGACGACAGTCGGGCGGGCGGAGCTCGTCGAGCGCGGTTTCATGCGCCTGTATGCCGGATTCTCGGACGAGGCCGCGCGCCGGCGCTTCTTTGCGTTGCCGATGGTGCAGGCGGTGCTCGGCGAGCCGGAATGGACCCGATGAGCGGCGCGCCGCGCCTGCGCGTCCTGCTGCTGGTGCAGAAAGAGCAACGCGTCATCCTCGACCGTCTCTACGACGGCATCGTTGCGCATACCGACTGCGACCTGCGCTGGCTCGGGGGCGAGGATCAGGCCAACCTGCGGCGCTACTTCCGGCGCAAGGTCCGCGTCGAGGACTACGACCGCATCGTGTTCTTCCTGCGCTTCAAGCAGGAGATCCGGCAGGTTTCGTTCATCCGTACGGTGCCGAATCTGGTGATCCTGGAGCACGACGCCTGCCAGAACTACTTCCCCGGAAAATACCAGGGCAAGTTCAGCCGCCACTATGCGCAGTTGCCTTGGGCGCGCGTGATTTCGTCCGGTTTCACGGTTTCGCAGCGGCTGCGTGGCGAAGGTTTCGACGCGGTGTTCGTGCCCAAGGGCTACGATCAGGCGATGCTGCGCAACCTGGGCCTCGCGCGCGACATCGAGCTCGCCTTCGTCGGCAGCACCAAGAGTTCGGTCTATACGGGGCGCCGGCGGATGCTCGACGAGATCGCCGCGCGCGAGCAGATCCTGATCACGCGCACGGCCTCGGGTGAGGAATACCTGCGGACGCTCAACCGCATCCGCTTCTTCGTCAGCGCCGATGCGGGCATCGGCGAGTACATGATCAAGAATTTCGAGGCGATGGCCTGCGGCTGCGTGCTGTGCGCCAATGATCAGGGGGCCGGGGAGAACGCCGCCTTGGGGTTTCGCGACATGGAAAACGTCGTGCTATACCGCGATGCCGTGGAACTGAGCGCGAAGCTCGCGGCGCTGCGCGCGGATCCCGCTCTTGCCGACCGAATTGCCGCAGCCGGGCAGGCGCTGGCAGAGCAGGAGTATCGTTTCGATCGTTTGGGCGAGAAGATTGCGCACGCCCTCGTGCCGCCGCTGCGTGAGCATCCGCCTGTGGGCTGGGTCGAGCGGCTGCGTCAGAGGGTCGGCATCTAGCCCGCGAAGCCGAGGTCAAGTATACGAATGTCAATCCTCAAGCACGCACATACAACTCTCTTCTTCCTGTGGGCGAGCGCGCGCGATCCTGCGGTCGCCTTGCAAATGTGGCGCGGTCAGACGAGAAGGTATCTCTGGAAGCTGGTTCCCAAGGCCACGCGGGAGACCGTTCTCAGTCGCCGCTCGATCGTCGACCGGTCTGCGCTCGACAAGATCCTGTCGGACAGCGTGTTTCTTCCGGAGGATTTTCAGCGGCATTCATGCATCTTCATCCACGTGCCCAAATGCGCGGGGAGCAGTATAAAGACGGCCCTGTTTCCGCAGCGGACGCAGGGACACATGCCGCTGTGGTTCTACGAGCGCAGTTTTCCGGAGTTCTTCGAACGCGCTTACAAATTCTGCTTCGTGCGCAACCCGCTAGACCGCGCATATTCGGCCTATCGCTATCTGTGCTCGAGCAACCGGGGTCCGCGCGATCTGGCCGCGCATAATTTGGTCACAGGCTACGATTCCTTCGATCGATTCGTGCAGCACTGGCTGTGCGAAGAGAACGCGCATCGGCAGATTCACTTCGCTCCGCAGTGGGAATTCCTGTGCGATTCGCTTGGCCAGGTTCGCATGGATTACATCGGGCGGCAGGAAACCATCGTCGAGGACTTTCGCCATGTCTGCGCCAGCCTCGGTGTCGATGCGGCGCTGGAAGCAGTCAACGTCTCCGAGACGAAGCCGCAGGCAATGACCTTTGAAACGCGCACGATCGACCGGATTCGGCGCGTTTATGAACGCGACTACGAATTGTTCGGTTATTGACGCGTATTTTCTGACGAGATCGAATGCCAGTATCCGCGATGCGCCCGAGCAGATTCCGGGCGGAATTCTTTCCCGCTGTCCTGTTCGTCTTCATGGTGTCCTTTTTCCTGCCGATATCGGCCAAGGCATCGAACAACATCTTTTATGCCGGTCTGGCTGTCCCCGCGGTGATCTGGTGGCTGTCGTTGCCGCGATTGGCACTTGAACCGTACAAGGCGGCCCCGGTCTTCTTCGCCTGCTTCGGGTTGTTCGCACTCCTGCTTGGGTTCAGGGATGTCTCCTTCCTTAAGGATTCCGTCTATATCGCGGTGTTGTTCCTGACTTGCGTGATGATCGAGAAGAACGAGGGCGCGGTCAGGCGGTCGTTCCTGGCGTATTCGCTGGTCGCGCTGGCATTGCTGGTCGTGGCGACGGTCGATTGGGTCCTGGCCCTTCGGACCTCCGGTCTGGCGCAGCGAATCGCACTGTGGGGACGTACCGGGAATCCGATTTTCGCGGCACTCATGATCATTTCCGGTCTGGTCTTTCTGTGGGTGTTCCACGTCGAGGCGCGTCTGGCACGATCGTCGGCTGTCGCCCGCTGGCTTGGCCTGCTGGGGCTCGTCGGGCTTTGCGCCGCATGTGCGGTCGTCTTTCAGGCCCGTTCGGCACTGCTCGGCATGGCATTCTTCCTGGTCGGATACGCGGTTCAGCGCCGGTATATCAAGGCGGTGCTGATCGTGCTCGGGCTTGTCGTGCTGGTTCTGCTTGCCAGCGGCGCCGGCTCGATCTTGTTGGAGCGCGGAGCGAGCTACCGACTGGATATCTGGGAAGCGGCTATCCGGAGAGTGGTCGGGGAGTGCGGCGTGGTTTTCGGATGCGGAAAGGACCAGCACCTGATCCTGGGGCAGTTCTATCATCCGCACAGTGCCTACGTCTCAGCGTTCTATTTCGGCGGATTGTCGAGTCTGCTGACGTTCGCCGCGATGGCCGCAGCCTTCTTCGTGCTGACCTGGCGTGCGCGATCTTCCTGGCTCCTGGTGGCGCTGGTAGGTTGGGGGGGCTTGTTGACGGACACCAACGGGGTGATCGCCTCCCCGCGCACGCTGTGGGTATTCTTCTGGATCCCGGTCTTCATGGCCGTGATCGAAAGCGGCCGGCCCGCCCTCGAAGCGTATTACCGCGCCCGGGACGGGGTCAGGACGCCGGATTGAGGTTGGGCATGCGCGCCAGGTGCGCCGCTTCCATGCGCACGCGCGACGCATCGTTGTAGGCTGCGAGGAAGCGCGCGGTGCCGAGTTCCGTGATGAAACGGGCATCGTCCTTGTAGCGGAAGAAGTGGCGGAAGTTGCGGATGCGCTTGGGGCGGCTGATCGGTGCGCGTTGCGCGCGCATGTCGGACAGGTCGATCAGGCCGAATTCCCCCGACGGCGTGAGGATCACGTTGCCGAAGTGCAGCGAGCGGAAATAGATGCCCAGGTCGTGCAGTCGGGCAATGAAGGCGGCGAGCCGCAGCAGCATGGCGCCGCGTTCCGCGGCCGGGAGGCCGGGCAGCAGGCCGCGGACCGTGTCTCCGGGCAGCGGCCAGTAGCGTACGGCGGTCTTGCCCTCGCTGTCGAATTCGTACAGTTCCGTGACCTGCGGGCAGGGAATCCCGCGCGCAGCGAGCGATTCGACGTTGTTCCGGAAGCGTCTTGCGGGCGGGAAGAGCAGCGCCGACGAGAGGATGCGCTTGCGGCGGAACAGTTTGAGAAAGGAGCCGTCGCCGAGGCGCAGGACCTTTTCTCCCTTCGGGTCTGCCTCGATGACCGTTGCGCCTTTGCGCAGGGCAGAAAACGCTTCGCGGGTCAGCTTGGTCACGGGGTTCGGGCGCCGGGTTTCAAAGGTACAATTCTACCCCGCATGCTTCCCTGCAAGCCCGTTTTGCGGCGGTGCACGATTCCCCTTTCCGGATGCTCCACGACTTGAAGCGCCATAAAGAACCAAAGCCCGCAGAAACGAAGCCCGCTTCCAGCCTCAGGATCTATCTTCGCCTGCTGACCTACGTCCGGCCCTACGTGCCGGCCTTTGCCGTCAGTATCGTGGGCTTCCTGATCTTCGCCTCGTCCCAGCCGATGCTCGCGGGGATTCTCAAGTATTTCGTGGATGGCCTGACGAACCCGGACGCGGTGATGTTCCCCGGCGTGCCGCTGCTCGCGACGCTGCCGCTGATGAAGGCCGTGCCGGTGATGATCGTGGCGATCGCGATGTGGCAGGGGGTGGGGTCCTATCTGGGCAATTACTTCCTCGCCAAGGTGTCGCTGGGCCTGGTGCACGATCTGCGCATGGGGCTGTTCGACAGCCTTCTGCGACTGCCGAACCGTTATTTCGACCAGACGAACTCCGGCCACCTTATCTCGCGCATCACCTTCAACGTGACGATGGTGACGGGGGCCGCGACGGATGCGATCAAGATCGTCATCCGCGAAGGGCTGTCGGTGATCTTCCTGTTCGGCTACATCCTGTGGATGAACTGGAAGCTGACGCTGGTGATGCTGGCCATCCTGCCGGTGATCGGGCTCATGGTGACGAACGCGAGCCGCAAGTTCCGCAAGCAGAGCAGGAAGATCCAGGCAGCGATGGGCGACGTGACGCACGTGGCCTCGGAGACGATCCAGGGCTACCGGGTGGTGCGCAGCTTCGGCGGCGAGGAGTACGAGTCGCGGCGCTTCCGTGCGGCGAGCGCGGATAACACGAACAAGCAGCTGCGCATGGTCAAGACCGGCGCGATCTACACGCCGGCGCTGCAGCTGGTGACCTACGCGGCGATGGCGGCGTTGCTGTTCCTGGTGCTGCTGTTGCGCGGCGAGGCGTCGGCGGGCGACCTGGTGGCCTACATCACCGCGGCCGGCTTGCTGCCGAAGCCGATCCGGCAGTTGTCGGAGGTCAGTTCGACGATCCAGCGCGGCGTCGCGGGGGCAGAGAGCATTTTCGAGCAGCTCGACGAGCCGATCGAGGAGGACCGCGGCACGGTCGAGCGCGACCGGGTCGAGGGGCGGCTGGAAGTGCGCGACCTGAGTTTCCGCTATCCGGGCACGGACCGGCCGGTGCTCGACGGCATCAGCTTCAGCGTGGAGCCGGGGCAGATGGTGGCGCTGGTCGGGCGCTCCGGCAGCGGCAAGTCGACGCTCGCGAACCTGATCCCGCGCTTCTACCATCATGAGAGCGGCCACATCCTGATCGACGGCGTCGATGTCGAGGATTACACGCTGAAGAACCTGCGCCGCCATATCGCGCTGGTGACGCAGCAGGTGACGCTGTTCAACGATTCGGTGGCGAGCAACATCGCCTATGGCGATCTTGCCGGCACGCCGCGCGAGGCGGTCGAGCGCGCCGCGCGGGCGGCCTTTGCGGCCGAGTTCATCGAGCGCCTGCCGCAGGGCTACGACACGGACATCGGCGAGAACGGCGTCGTGCTGTCGGGTGGACAGCGTCAGCGCCTGGCGATTGCGCGCGCGCTGCTGAAGGATGCGCCGGTGCTGATCCTGGACGAGGCGACGTCGGCGCTGGACACCGAGTCGGAGCGCCACATCCAGGCCGCGCTCGACCGGGTCATGCGCGGGCGTACGACGCTCGTGATCGCGCACCGGCTGTCGACGATCGAGAAGGCCGACGTGATCATGGTCATGGAGCAAGGGCGCATCGTCGAGCGCGGCACACATGCCGAACTGCTCGCGCGCGACGGCCACTACGCGCGGCTGTACGCGATGCAGTTCGCGGAGCACGGCGAAGGGGCGGCCGCCGGGGAGTAAGGTCCGGCGTGCCGGCATGGCAACCCCGTGCCGTTCGGGCTGAGCCTGTCGAAGCCCTGCCGATGCCCTTCGACAAGCTCAGGGCGAATGGTCGTATTCGACTGCCGCTTGGAATGCTCAGGGGCGACCCGGCAGCATCGCGTCGAGCCAGCGATGTAGCGGCGATTCCGCCGGCCAGTTGCGCAGGAAGCGCGCGCGGTCGCGGCGCCAGGCGCGGTGGAAGCCGGTTTGCGTGGCGTGCTGGCAGGCAGCGTCGAGGTCGATCACGAGGGCCTGGCTGCCGTCCCACAGCAGGTTGGTCGCTTTCAGGTCGCCGTGGCTGATGCGTTCGCGGTACAGGGTCTCGAACAGCACGCGCAGCGAGGCGGCCTCGGCGGGCGCGGGTTCGGTGTCCGGTGCGAGATGGGCGAGCATGTCCGGCCCGCCGCAGTATTCGGTGACGAGCCAGGCGCGCGCGCGCAGCGGTCCCCAGCGTTCCTCGATCAGCGCCAGCGGCCGCGGCGTCGGGATGCCGAACAGGCTGAGGCGGTGTCCTTCGCGCCACGAGTGCCAGGCGCGCGTCGGCCGCCATGCGCGCGAGATCGCGTGGCCCAGGTGCTTGAGGTTGTAGCGTTTGATGACGAGCGGACGCCCGTCCAGTTCCACGCGCGCTACGGTGCAGGTGTTGCCGCGCTTCAGCGCCTTGCCGGCGGCGATCCAGCTGTCGGGGTCGGCGAGGATGGGAGCGAGGGTGTCGGCCTCGCCGCGCACGACGGCCTCGAAGCGGTGCACGCTGCGGCGCACGCGAAAGAGGGTGCAGTCGCGCCCGCTCTTGTCGAGGTAGTCGCGCAGGCGCCACGCGCGCTCGTGCCGCAGCGCGCGGGCGAGCACGGTGGCGTCGATGGCTTGCGCCCCGCCGTCGCGGTAGGCGTCGAGGAGCGGCGCCAGGGAGCCGTCCCAGGTACGCGGCAGCTGTGCGATCAGCATCGCGAGGTCGCGGGCGGCGGGCTTGGCCGCGAGTGGCGCCGCGGCGCACGTGACGGCGTCGCCGTCGATGAGGTGCAGTTGCCCGTCGTGCAGCAGGAAATTGCCGAAATGCAGGTCGTCGTGGGCGAGACCGGCCCGGTGCAGGCGCCCCAGCAGGCTGAACGCGGGGGCGAGCAGGGCGATGGCGGCGGCCTCGCCCGGCGGGCATGCGGCGAGCGGACGCCAGTGGTCGAGGAGCGTCGTCGCGTCGTCGAGGAATTCCGTCAGCAGGAGGTGGCCGCCGCCTGGCAGTGCCGGGGCGGCGATCGTGGCGGGCGTCGGGATGCCCGCGGCGGCCAGCGCGCCGATGCCGCGGTGTTCGCGCTCCCGGTGGCGGGCGCTGTCCTTGTCGATGAAGAGCTTCGCGAGCACGCGTCGGCCGTCGAGCAGGCTTTCGCCGACGACGCGCTTGTGCGGCAGTACGCGCAGCAGGCGGAGCATCGTGAGCTCGCGCCCGTCGCCGAGCGCGACGCGGAAGGGCACGGCGGGTGCGCGTCCGGCCATGCGCAATGCGGCAGCGTCGATGAGGGGGGGGGCGGCGATCAACGGGGGCGTGGCGACGGGGGCCTGAGGGGTCATCGCTGCAGTGCCGGCCGATGGGCGAACTTGCGCTCGTAGCGGCGCTTGAGGCGGGCGGCCTCGCGTTCGAGGTGGGCGAACAGGCGCGCTTCACGTGCGAGCGTCTCGCGCAGCGGGCCGGGGAAGTAGTCGCGCACGAAGCGCAGCTTGTCGCGCCGCGTGAGGCCGATGTCGAGCGCGGAGAAGTACAGCGCCGCGAGGTCCTTGTCGCGCCAGCGCCGCGGCGTGCGTTCGCGCAGCTGCGCGCGGTGCAGGTCGATCACGGACAGGCGCAGCCGGTCGGGCGCCGGTGGCGGGTCCAGGTCGAGCAGGAAGTGGACCAGGTAGAAGTCGCGGTGGTTGATGCCGGCTTCGTGCATGCCGCGCGCGATGCGGGTCACTTCCTTGAGCAGCGCGCGTTTGAGGGCCACCGGTGGCGGCTTGTCGGCCCACTCGCGCGTGAAGGCGTCGAGGTCGATGGTCGGTTCCAGCGCCTCGGTGATCAGGAAGGACTCGCGCCGCGCCGGGCCGCGCCCGCGGTCGCCGAAGGCCACTGCCGTCATCGTGCCCAGGCCGTGCGCGTGGAAGGCCTGGATCGCGCGCCATTCGTTCTCGGCGCCGAGCACCGGGTGGCGCAGGCGCGCGAGGTTCTCGAGGATCTCGCCCCAGCCGATGCCGCGGTGCAGCTTGGCGTAGTAGCCGCGACCGGCGAGCTCGAAGCGGAAGGTGCGCCGACCTTCGAGTTCGCGCACGACGGTGCCGGTGAGCGCCGCAGCGGCTGCGAAGGGGTCGCGCCCGGCCCACAGCGTTGCGATGGGTTCGGCGAGGACGACGGTACTCATCGGAACATCACGCCGGTTGGCGTCCGCGACGGTCCGGGCCCCGCGAGCCGAGGATCACGTCGGCGGCGCGCTCCGGCAGGCTGTACAGGTCGTGGCTGTCGGCATATGCGAGCGCATTGCTGTGCCAGCGAGCCCGCGCCGCGTCGTCGTCGAGCATCTGTGCGAGCGCGGCGTTCATCTCGGCCTGGTCGAACGGTTCCGCGATGACGCGCCCGGCCTCGGCTTCCTCGATGTAGTGCGCGTAGCCGCAGGCGCCGCTGACCAAGGCAGGCAGGCCCGCGACCAGGGCTTCGAGCAGCACGGTGCCGGTGTTCTCGTGGCGTGCCGGGTGGGTGAACAGGTCGGCGCCGAGCAGGAAGCGTGGCACGTCGCTGCGCCCGCCGGGCAGCGTCACGCGCCCGGCGATGCCCAGCGTGCGCGCCTGGTCCATGAAGGGCTTGGGATCGTCGGCGCCGAGTGCCATCAGGTGCGTGCGGCGCTTGAGGGGATCGGGCAGCGCGCCGATCGCCGCGAGCGTGCGGTCCAGGCCCTTGCGCGGGAAATCGGAGCCGATCTGCACGACCAGAAGGTCGTCGTTGGCTAGGTGGAACTCCTCCCGGAAGGCGGCGCGGATCCCGGTGGCGTTCGCGGGGGCGCGGCGGTCCGGGGCGATGCCCGGCGGCAGCGGGTGGAAGCGGCGCTGCGGCGTGCCGTAGTACTTCGCGAACAGGGCCTGCTGCGCGGGCGAGATGGTCAGGATCTCGGCATGCACCTCGGGCGCGAACACCGCGCGCTCGTAGGCCGAGAAGTGGCGGTAGCGCGGGCTGTAGCGGTACAGCGGCTTCCTCAGGCGGCGCGCCTTGTCCTCGAAACAGGGGTCGGCGGCGTAATACACGTCGAGCCCCGGCATCTTGTTGAAGCCGACGATGCGGTCGGTGGGGTGGCGGCGCAGGTCGGCCTGCACCCAGTCGGTGAATTTCGCGTAGCGGCGATGGTTGGAGAACGCCTTCGCCGGCACGCGCACGAGCTCGAAGCCCGGCGGCACCTCGCCCTCCCATTCGAGGGCGTACACGCGGATGCCGTGGCCGCGCGCCTGGCAGGTCAGCGCGATGCGCAGGAAGTCGCGCTGCAGGCCGCCGAAGGGAAAGTACTTGTACAGGCAGAAAGCAAGCTGCATCAGCGGGCCTTGCGGTCGAAAACGGGGCGCAACGCCTCGCTGCAGTCGTCCGGCGAGGGGGGCGTGCCGGCCGCTTCCTCGCCCGGGGCGCCGTCCGCGATCACGGACTGCAGCGCGCGCCACACGCGCTCCGGGGCGAGGCGCGTGAAACACAGCGGTTGCTCGGTCGTTAGGTCGAAGCGGGACCGCTCCTCCTCGGTCGGTTCGTGCGTGCAGCGGCGCTGCAGGCAGGGCGCGCAGGCCATGTTCGACGCGAAGTGGAACTGGTTGTGGCCCCAGGCGCCGGTGAAGCCGGGGTTGGTCGGGCCGAACAGCGACAGCGTCGGCACGTCGAAGGCCGCGGCGAGGTGGCCGAGGCCGGTGTCTACGGCGACACAGGCGCGCGCGCCAGCGAGCTGGGCCGCGATGCCGGCGAGCTTCAGGCGCGGCAACACGGTGACGTTGGCGAGGCCGGTGGCGAGGCGTTCGGCGCGCGCGCGCTCCTCGTCGTTGCCCCAGGGTAGGCGCACCGCCCAGCCGCCGTCGCGGGCGAGTCCGAGGAGTTGCCGCCAATAGGTTTCCGGCCAGTGTTTGGTCGCCCAGGTGGTGCCGTGCAGGAACAGCAGGTAGTCGCCCACGTCGCGTCCGGGTGGCAGTACGCGGCGGCGATCCAGACCGTATTCCCCGGGGCCGTCGGGCACGGGGTAGCCGAGCGCGCGGGCGAACAGTTCGCGCACGCGCTCGACGGCATGGTGACCGACCGGCACAGGATGGGTGTGCGTGTAGAAGCGCGTCGCGAACGGTTCGCGCGCCGAGTTGCGGTCCAGGCCGTGCACCGGCCGGCTCGCGTAGCGCGTCAGGAAGGCGCTCTTGATGAGGCCCTGCGCGTCGATGGTCGCGTCGTAGCGGCCCTGTCTGACGCGGCGGGTGAAGCGCCGCCATTCGCCGCTGCGCAGCGCCGCGAAGGGCGACTTGCGCCAGCGCCGCACGGCGACCGGGATCACTTCGTCGACGGCCGGGTGCCAGGACGGGATCTCGGCAAAGGCTTCCTCGACGACCCAGTCGAAGCGGATGCCGGGGATCGCGCGCGCGGCATCGGTGAGCGCCGGCAAAGTGTGGATGACGTCGCCGAGCGACGAGGTCTTGACGACCAGTACGCGCATCAGGCGGCTCCGCGGGTGTCCTGCTGCGCCGTCACGCCCAGCGTCGCGAGGGCGGCGAGCACGCTGGCCGGCGTGATGTCCTGCAGGCAGCGGGTGTGACCGAGCGGGCACACCCGCTCGAAGCAGGGCGAGCATTCGAGCCGCAGGTAGCGGACCGCGACGCGGTCGGACAGCGGTGGCGTGTGGTCGGGCGTCGAGGAACCATAGACGGCGACCAGCGGCCGGTCGAGCGCCGCGGCGACGTGCATCAGGCCGGAGTCGTTGGTCACCGCGGCAGCGCTTATCGCCAGCAGGTCGACGGCGTCGCCGAGCTGGGTGCGGCCGCACAGGTTATGCACGCCCTCACCTTTGCCCTCTCCCGCCTTCGCGGCGATTTCCTGGCCGGCGGGCGCGTCCTTGGCCGAGCCGAGCACCCACACCTGGTAGCCGCGCTCGACGAGCTCGGCGGCGAGGGTGCCGTAGTGCGCGAGCGGCCATTGCTTGGCGGGGCCATATTCGGCGCCGGGCATGAAGGCGATCGCGGGGCGGTCCGGGTCGAGGCCCAGTTCGGCACGCAGACGCGCCTGGCTGGCCGTGTTCGCGACCAGACGCGGGCGCGGAAAGGGCTGCGACAGCGGCTTGCCGGCAGGGCGCCCGAGGGCGACGAAGCGCTGCACGGTCATCGGCAGCGCGGCCTTGTCGAGGCGGCGCATGTCGTTGATGAGGCCGTAACGCATCTCGCCGCGGAAGGCGGTGCGCTGCGGGATCCGCGCGAAGAAGGGGGCCAGTGCGGACTTCAGGGAGCCCGGGAGCACGATCGCCTGATCGTAGTGCCGCCTGGCAAGTTCGCGGCCCAGCCGCCAGCGCTCCTTCAGGCCGATCTGGCCGTGGCCGAGCGGCATGGCGATGCCGCCGCGCACCTCGGGCATGCGCTCCAGGATGGCCAGCGACCAGCCCGGCGCGAGGACGTCGATCTCGCACGGACCTTCGGCTTTCAGGGTCATGAAGAGGCTCTGTGCCATCACCATGTCCCCGACCCACGACGGGCCGACCACCAGGATCTGCCGCGGCTGCGTCATCCGAGGCTCTGTGCCAGCCAATCCATGTACTTCGGTACGCCGACTTCGACCGGCATGAACGTGTCCGCGTAGCCGGCGGCGCGCAGTGCCCCCATGTCGGCCTGCGTGTAGCTCTGGTAACGGCCCTTGAGGTGCTCGGGGAAGGCGACGTAGTCGATGCCGCCGCCCCCGCCTTCGCCCTTGTGCCAATTGATCGCGGCGCGGGCTACTTCGTTGAAGCTCTGCGCCTTGCCGGTGCCGACATTGAAGATGCCCGAGACCTGCGGGTTGTCGAGCAGCCACAGGTTCACGGCGACGACGTCGTCAACGTGGATGAAGTCACGCCGCTGTTCGCCCGGGCCGTAGCCGTCCGAGCCTTCGAAGAGGCGCAGCCGGCCGCTCTCGTTGAGCTGGTTCTTGAAGTGCCAGGCGACGCTCGCCATGCTGCCCTTGTGCTGCTCGCGCGGGCCGTACACGTTGAAGTAGCGCAGGCCGGCGACCTGGCTCTTGACGTTCGGCAGCTGCGGGCGCAGATGGCAGTCGAAGAGGAACTTCGAGTACGCGTACATGTTCAGCGGACGCTCGAATTCGCGCGCCTCGCGGAAGGTCGGGCCCATGCCATAGACCGAGGCCGAGGAGGCGTACAGGAAGGGAATCCCGCGCTCGACGCACCAGCCGAACAGCGCCTTGGTGTAGTCGTAGTTCACGGTCATCACGAAGCGGCCGTCCCACTCGGTGGTCGAGGAGCAGGCGCCTTCGTGGAATACCGCCTCGATGCGGCCGAAATCCTCGCCGGCCTGGATGCGGCGCAGGAAGTCGTCCTTGTCCGCGTAGTCGCGGATGTGCGCGTCGGCGAGGTTGAGGCACTTGCGCCCGTCGGTGAGGTCGTCGACGACCAGGATGTCGGTGATGCCGCGGGCGTTGAGGCCCTGCACGATGTTGCTGCCGATGAAGCCGGCGCCGCCGGTGACGATGTACATGATGACTCCTTGTTCAGTGCGTGGCGCCGAGCGCCTCGCGCAGTTCCTCGCAGCTGACGGTCGCGGTGCCGAGCTTGCCGACGACGACGCCGGCGGCGACGTTGGCGAGCGCGGTCGCATCGGGCAGCGACAGCCCGCAGGCGAGCCCCGCGCCAAGCACCGCGACGACCGTGTCGCCCGCGCCGGTGACGTCGAACACGTCGCGCGCACGAGTGGGCAGGTCGAGCGGGGGCTGCCCCCTTTGCAGCAGCGTCATGCCGCGCTCGGAGCGCGTGACGAGCAGCGCTTCCAGGTCCAGCGCCTCGCGCAGCGCCTCGCCGCGCTGACGCAGCGTGGCGTCGTCGGCACAGTGCCCTACGACCGCTTCGAATTCGGAAAGGTTCGGGGTGATCACGGTCGCGCCGCAGTAGCGGCCGAAGTCCGTGCCCTTTGGATCGACGACGACCGGCACCTTGCGCTCGCGCGCGACGCGGATCAGGTCGCCGACCTGCGCCAGTGTGCCCTTGCCGTAGTCGGACAGCACCACCGCGCCGCACGCGCCGACCGCGTCCTCGAAGGCCTGTTCGATGCCGGCGCTTTCCAGCACTGCGAAACTGTCCTCGAAGTCGAGGCGAATGAGCTGCTGGTGGCGGCTGATGATGCGCAGCTTGGTGATCGTCGGGTGCTGCGGCGCCTCGAGCAGGCGGCACGCGACGCCGCCCGATTCGAGCTGTTCACGCAGCAGGCGCGCCGCTTCGTCGCGGCCCACGAGGCCCACGAGTTCGGCCCCTGCACCCAGCGAGGCTGCGTTGAGTGCGACGTTCCCGGCACCTCCGGCGCGGTACTCGTCCCCCTCGACCTTCACGACCGGCACCGGCGCCTCGGGCGAGATGCGGGTGGTCGAGCCGTGCCAGTAGCGGTCGAGCATCACGTCGCCGACGACGAGGACGCGACCGGTAGAGAAATCGGGCAGGGGCGGCAGCATGGACGGGGTGGCGGGCAAAATGGAAGGCGGGGCAGCGCGTTGAAAAGTCGGCAATTATCCCACGAACCGGGTAGTGCGCGATGTTTCAGCGGTTGAACCACTTCAGCACGACGCCCCATTCCTCGACGTCGAGGCGCGCGGCGTGGCCGCAGGCGAAGTCGAGGCTCAGCCAGCGTTCGGCGGGGATTCCCAGCAGGTGGCCGGCGATTGCGCGCAGCGGACCGCCGTGGGCGATCACGACGACGGGGTCGGCGGGCGCGTTGGCGAGGAGGGCGTCGAGCCACTGCAGCACGCGCTCGCTCATGTCGTGCGCCGACTCGCCGCCCGGGGCGCGAAAGCCCATCGGATCCGTGACCCAGGTGTCGATCGCCGGGCCGAGTTCGGCGTACGGGCGCAGTTCCCATTCGCCGAAGTGCATCTCCTTGAGGCGATCGTCGAGCAGGGGCGAACCGAGTTCGGCAGCGAGCAGGCGCGCGCGCGCCAGCGGGCTCGCGTGCAGCACGAAGCGCGCAGGCAGGATCGGGCGCAGGCGCGCGGCGACGGCATCCGGTGCTTCGGCGAGGCCCACGTCGGATTGGCCGTAGCACACCCCGGCCGGCACGTCCGGCCGCGGGTGGCGGATCAGGTGAAGTTCCATGCCGCGAGGAGGCCCAGATAGATCGCCAGTTCGGTCGCCTGCTGCACGGCGCCGAGGCAGTCGCCGGTGTAGCCGCCGAGGCGCCGGCGCAGATAGCGGGCGCCCCACAGCGTGACCGCGATGGCGGCGGCGAGGGCGCTCGCGGCCGCGGCGGGCGCGAGCAGGGCGAGCGGCAGTGCGCCAAAGCCGGCCGCGAGCGCGAGTTCGGTGCCGGACAAGCGGCGTGCGAGCGGCTTCGCCTTCGCCGTTTCGTCCTCGCGCACGTATTCGAGGGTGTGGATCAGGCTCGTCGAGGCGAGCCGCGAGAGCGGATGCGCGACGAGTAGGGCGGTCGCGACCCCGGCGCTGCCCGCCGCGGCCAGTTCGACCAGCGCGGCGGCCTTGGTGAGCAGCATCAGCAGCAGCCCGACGCTGCCGTAGCTGCCGATGCGCGAGTCCTTCATGATCGTCAGTGCCTGCAGCTTGTCCCAGCCGCCACCCAGGCCGTCGCAGGCGTCGGCCCAGCCGTCCTCGTGGAAGGCGCCGGTCGCGCGTATCGTCACCGCCATCGACAGCAGCACGGCGACGGTCGGCGGCAGGATCTGCGCGAGCGCGAGCCAGCTCGCCGCGCCGATTGCGCCGACGACCCAGCCGACGAGCGGGAAGTAGCGCGCCGCGTGGTTCAGCCGCTCAGGCGACCACGGCACCCAGGCGGGCACCGGCAGGCGCGTGAAGAAGCCGAGCGCGGTGAAGAAGAGTTCGAGCTGGTAGCGCATCGTGCGGGCGGCGTTCAGGAGCCCCTCAGTCGTCCTTCCCGCTGATGCTGGCCGACTCGAAGCTCGCCATCTCGTTGAGGAAGTTTGCCGCCGCCTGCACGAGCGGGAAGGCGAGCGCGGCGCCGGTGCCTTCGCCCAGGCGCAGGTCCAGTTCCATCAGCGGATCGACACTGAAGTGCTTGAGCTGTGCGGTGTGGCCCGGCTCCTTCGAGCGGTGGGCGAACACGCAGTAGTCGAGGATTTCGGGGGCGATCGCGTGGGCGACGAGCAGCGCGGAGGTGACGATGAAGCCGTCGATCAGCAGCGTCATGCGCTTTTCGGCCGCGCCGAGCATCGCGCCGGCCATCACGGCGATCTCGAAGCCGCCGTATTCGGCGAGCGCCGCGCGCGGATCGGTCGGGCGGCCGCCGCGGGCGAGTGCCTGGCCCAGCAGTTCGCGCTTGCGCACGAGGCCGGCATCGTCGAGGCCGGTGCCGCGTCCCGTCACGGTGACGAGGTCGGCGCCGCCCCCCTCGCCGATCAGGCAGTGCGTCAGCAGCGAGGCCGACGCGGTGTTGCCGATGCCCATCTCGCCGAAGCCGACCAGATTGCAGCCGTTGGCGGCGAGCGCGTGCGCAAGTTCGCGTCCGCGGGTGAGCGCCGCCTCGCACTGCTCGGCGCTCATCGCCGCCTGTTCCAGATAGTTCTCGGTGCCCGGTCCGAGTTTGGCGTTGACGAGGCCCGGGCGCTGCCCGAATTCGTGGTTCACGCCGCAGTCGATGACGGTGAGCCCGAGCCCCATCTGACGGCTGAAGACGTTGATCGCCGCGCCGCCGGCGAGGAAGTTTTCGACCATCTGCCAGGTGACGTCCTGCGGGAAGGCGGAAATGCCCGCGCGCGCCGCGCCGTGATCGCCGGCGAAGACCATGATGTGGGGTTGGCGGATCTCGGGGCTGAGCGTCTGCTGGATCAGTCCCAGCTGCAGCGCCAGCGGCTCCAGGCGGCCGAGCGCGCCCTGTGGCTTGGTCTTGTTGTCGATGCGTTGCTGGAGGTCGGCCGCGAGCGTGCGCGCGGGTGCGCAGATCTGGAAGGTCATGATTGCGGTATGCGTTTGCCCTGAAAGGGCTGCGATGGTAGCACGCAGCGCGTGCTGCGAGCCTCACGCCCGGGCAATGCTGCGGGGGCCACCCTGCTGGCGGTTGAGGCGTTTGCCTTCCTTGGCACGGCGCATGAGCTTGCTGGCCTGCTTGAGCAGCGTGACGGCATTGGAGCCTTCGTTGCCGGAGATCGCGCTGCCCATCGAGACGTCGAGCATGAAGGTCTGCCCCTCGACCTGGATTGCCTCGCCGGCCACCAGGGTGACCGCGTTCGCGACGCGCTGCAGGTCGTTCATGTCGAACACTTCCTCGAGCACGATCACGAACTGGTCGTTCTCGGGGCGTGCGACGGTGTCCTGTTCGCGCACGATGCTGCGCAGCCGCTGCGCGGCGATCCTGAGGATCTCGTCGCCGACATCCTGCCCGTAGCTGTCGTTGATCGCGCTGAACTCGTCGAAGTCGAGCATCACGACGCCGATGCGGGTGTTGTGGCGCTTGGCGCGGATGATGCCCTGGTCGATGCGGTCGGTGAGCAGCAACTGGTTCGCAAGGCCGGTGAGCGGATCGTGGTGCGCCATCTGCTGGAAACGCTGCTCGCTTTCCTGCAGGCGATGGGTGAGGGATTCGATCTCCTGGCTGCGCTGCGCCATGCCCTGGGTGAGGAACTGTTCGGATGCCTGCAGGGATTCGATCGAGTGCTCCAGGCTGGCGAGTTCTTCGGCGTGACGGGCGACGCGTTCGCGCCAGTTCGAACCGGTGCGCTCGGCGAGCGCGAGCGACATCGTCAGCACGCCGAACGTCCATGCGAGCTGGAGTGCGTGAATCGGAAGCCCCGCGGGACGCAACAGCCCGCTGTGGGTGGCCAGGAACAGGAGCGCGCCGACGAGCATCGCGGTCCAGCCGGCAATGAGAATCGTCGCGCCCGGCCGCCTCTGCTGGCGGCCATGGATGGCGCAAGCGGTGGCGAGCAGCGCGAAGGCCGGGCTGATGCCGGCGATGAGCGTGCTGGGGTAATCGCCCGGCAGCACGAAGGTGCTGGCCAGCGCGATGGCGAAAAGTGCCGCGAAGACCTTGAGCGCAAGGTCGAGGCGCGGCGAGCGTGCTGCAGTGTGCAGGTATTCGCGGGTGAACAGTGCGGCGCACAGGCCCGCGAGCGCGAGACCGAAGGGTTCGGCGGTCGTGGTCCAGCGGCCGGCGGGTTCGCCCGACGCAAAGCCGTGAAGCAGTCCGAGGGCCAGCAGGCCGAGGCCAGTGCCGAACGCGAATCCGGCGTAGACGACATAACAGCGGTCGCGGTTGGTGAAGAACTGCAACAGGCTTTTGAGTAGCAGGGCTGCCGTGAAGCCGACGTAGAAGACGGTGGCTATCAGGTTGGTCAGGAGGTCGCCGCTTCCGGCTTGCGCATCGGGCTGCGCGAAGGCCGCGAGCGGAAGCGCCAACGCCACCGGCAGGATGACCCGCAGCCGTGCGCCGGTGAACGCCCTGAGACGTTCGTCCATTGTGTCATCCGGTTGCGCCGCAACGTCCATGCCTGCCTGATCGAAAATCTGGTTACGGAAATACAATTCTAGGAGGCAATCGCCTCCGGCGTACAAAAAATACGACACGTCATAGGCAGCGACGTGCCGCATTGTTGCGGTTTGCACTCAGGCGCCGCCCTTGAGTGCCAGGGGCAAACCTGCAGCGACGAAGGTGACGCGCTCGCAGGCAGCGGCAGCCATCTGGTTGAGGCGGCCCGCTTCGTCGCGAAAGAAGCGCCCGAGCGCGGTATCGGGGACGAGTCCCAGTCCGACCTCGTTGGCGACGAGTAGGACCTCGCCGCGCAGGGTCGGCAGGATTTCCAGCAGCGCCGCGCGCTCCGCATGGAGGACCGGCGGCAGTCCGGCCCCGGCAGGATCGGGCAGGTCGCCAACATCGGCCATCAGGTTGGTGAGCCACAGCGTCAGGCAGTCGACGATCACGCAGCGCCCGGCGGCGGCTTCGCGTGCGAGCGTCGCCGCGAGTGCCAGCGGTGTTTCGACGGTGCGCCAGCCGGCCGGGCGGTCGTCCTGATGCCGTCGGATGCGGGCCTTCATCTCGTCGTCGAGGGCTTCGGCGGTGGCGATCACGGTGACGGGTAGTCCGCTGGCAATGGCGAGGCTTTCGGCGTGGCGGCTCTTGCCCGAGCGGGCGCCGCCGAGGATCAGATGTGCGGGCATGTCTTTGGAATTGCGCGTATTTTTTGCGCTGCGGGAAATTGCGGAACGCGCTATTATCCGCCCCGCGTCCGCTTTTTCGGGCGCGACGTGTTTCAGGTGCCCGACGGCGGCTCACGCCATAGGGTTAAACGGGAAACAGGTGCGCGAACGGCTCCCGGAGCCGGCGACGCAAGGCCTGTGCTGCCCCCGCAACGGTAAGTGGACGCAAGGCGCATCCAACCGCCACTGGACGAGAGTCCGGGAAGGCGATGCGTCCGGTCCGGCACTCCACGATGGAGCGCCGGCCAGCCCACGAGCCCGGATACCGGCCCGGACACGAGAAGGCGGAAGTCCGCGGGGAGGCGGCGACGGGCGTGCTTCGCAGCGGCTCAACACGTATTTCCCCGGGCGGCGCTTCCATTGTGAAGATGACCAGTGGCGCGGGGACGCGACCGCTGGCGCAGGGAGATAACCCCAGATGAACATCCGTCTGTCCGCTACCGCCGTCGCGGTGGCCGCCGCATTGCCGTTTGCTACCGGTGCACTGGCTGCCGAAGAGAAGATCGGCGAGACCGTGGTCGTGACCGCAGCCCGTCAGCCTCAGCGCGCGTCCGAAGTCCTCGCCAGCGTGGACGTCATCGAGCGCGCTGAAATCGAGGAATCCGGACAGTCCTCACTGCTCGAACTGCTCGGCAACAGGGCCGGCGTGCAGATTTCGAGCAATGGTGGGCCCGGAAAGACATCGTCCTTGTTCATGCGTGGCACGAACTCGAACCACACGGTGCTGTTCGTCGACGGCGTGCGCGTCGGTTCAGCGACGACCGGGCAGGCGCCGTTCCAGAACATTCCGCTCGACCAGATCGAGCGTGTCGAGATTCTGCGCGGACCGGCATCTGCCCTGTATGGCGCGGACGCTGTCGGCGGCGTGGTGCAGGTGTTCACGAAGAAGGGGGAGGGCGGTTTCCGGCCCGAACTCTTTGTCGGCGCGGGCACCTACGAGACGACCGATGTGAGCGCCGGCGTCTCGGGCGCTGCCGGCGCGTGGTCGTACGCCTTCCGGGCAGGGCAGTACGAGACCGACGGCGTGTCAGCCAAGAAGGGACCTTTCGCTGCCCGCCGGGTTTTTCACGATTACGATCCGGCCCTCGACGCGGACCGCGACGGCTTCCGTGCCACGACGGCCTCGGGCAGCCTGGGCTTCAAGTTCAACAACGACCACGATCTCGAACTGAATGTCCTGCACGCGCAAACGCGCAACTGGTATGACGGGAACGGCTTCAATTCCCGCGGCGGTGCGGACGTGGGCAATGATGACGTGGCGGAGTCGATCGGCCTGGCGAGCCGCAACCGGCTGACGTCGAACTGGACGAGCACAGTCCGGATCGCACAATCGAAGGACGAGTCGAGCGGCTTCCGCGATTCATTCCAGTTCGATACGCGTCAGAGCCAAGCAGTATGGCAGAACGACGTCAAGCTGCCGCTCGGGTCGGCGCTTCTCGCCTACGAGTACCTGGACCAGCGCGTAGACAGCACCACCGCCTTCGCGAAGAAGGGGCGCCGGATCGAGTCGCTGCTTGCCGGTTGGAATGCCAGCCTCGGCCAGCATCAGTGGCAACTCAATGTGCGCCAGGACAAGAACAGCCAGTTCGGTGACGAAACGACCTATTTCGCGTCTTACGGATACAAGTTGACGCCCCTGTGGTCCGTTTCGGCAGCCCTGGGGACCGCGTTCAAGGCGCCGACGCTGAATGATCTCTATTACGAGGACGCCTTCGGAAACCACGGCGATCCGTCGCTGAAGCCGGAACGCTCACGCAATCGGGAGGCGGCGCTGAAGTACGACGACGGGCGCCATAGCGCGTCCGCGACCTATTTCAACAACAGGATATCCAACCTCATCGAATGGAATGCTGCACCCCCCACCTTCGCGTTTGTGCCGGAGCAGACCGATGACGCCCGGATCGAGGGCTGGGAATTCGCATACGCAGCCAAGCTTTATGGTTTCGACGTTTCGACGAGTATCGACCTGATGGATGCGAAGAACCTCGAGACCGGAAAGCGCCTGCATCGGCGCGCGCGGGAGCAGGGCCGGCTGGCGATTTCGCGCGAAGTGGGGCCGTTCCGCTTCGGCGGCGAGCTCATCGGCGTCGGCAAGCGATTCGACCGCGCCGGCGAGGTCAATGAGCTGTCGGGCTATTCGCTGCTGAACCTTTTTGCGCGCTATGCCGTCAATCGCGACTGGGCGATCGAAGCCAGGGCGAACAACGTGCTCGATCGCGATTACGAGCTCGCGAAAGGGTTCAATACGCTCGGCGCCGCGGTCTTCGTAGGCGTGCGTTACGCACCGAAGTGACCGACGTATTTAGGCAACCCTGACCGTAAGACGGGCGACCCATGCCAAGGCGCACATCTGCCGGCTTCGTGATCGCAGCGCTGATGCTTGCGGGCGTGTGCGCGCTGGCATGGGCCCTGTCCGCCGGCGATCTGACCATCGGCCCCGGCGAGGTCTTCGATGCGCTCTTCCGCGGCGCCGAGGGCATGGGGGCCGACGTCGTGCGCGAGCTGCGCCTGCCGCGTGCGGTGGCGGTGTTCGTATGCGGCGGGCTGCTGGCGCTGGCCGGCGCGCTGATGCAGGTGCTGCTGCGCAACCCCCTCGCCGATCCCTACGTGCTGGGCGTGTCGGGTGGGGCGGCGGTCGGTGCGCTGGCGGCGATGCTGGCCGGCCTCTCGCCCTGGGCCGTCGATGGCGCGGCCTTCGGCGGCGCATTGGCGGCGATGCTGGTGGTGTTCGGGCTGGCGCATGGCGACGGCTCGTGGACGCAGACGCGGCTGCTGCTCACGGGCGTCATCGTCGCGGCCGGCTGCGGCGCGGCGGTGACGCTGATGCTGTCGCTGGCGACCGACACGCGCCTGCAGTCGATGCTGTTCTGGCTGATGGGCGACGCGAGCGGCGCGAGCCGGCCGTGGCCGGCGCTCGTCGTGCTCGTTGCGGGGCTCGTCGCGGTGCTGCCCGTTGCGCGCGACCTCAACGTCCTCGCGCGCGGCGAGACCGCCGCCTCCGCGCTGGGCGTCCGTGTGCGGCGGCTGCGCTACCTGCTGTATGTGCTGGCGTCGCTGCTCACGGCGGCTGCGGTGACGCTGGTCGGTTCCGTCGGCTTCGTCGGCCTGATCGTGCCGCATCTCGTGCGCTTCGTGCTCGGCAACGACCAGCGCCAGCTGTTGCCGGCGGCGCTGCTGGCGGGCGGCACGCTGCTGACGCTCGCCGACACGGCCGCGCGCACCGTGATGGCGCCCGTGCAGCTGCCGGTCGGGGTGCTGACCGCACTGATCGGCGTGCCGGTGTTCCTCTTCCTGCTGTCGCGCAATCCGCGTTGAGATGGTGTGCCCCGTGCCCGCAACTGACGGTTCTCCGCTACCCCCCCAAGGGGGGCGCATCCTCCCCGGGACGGCGCGGCGGAGGGCGTGATGGCTGCGACGGATTCTTCCCTCGTCCTGCTGGAAGCCGACGGCATTGCGCTGCAGGTGGGCGAGCGCTGGCTGTGCTGCGAATTCAGCCTGCGGCTGGCGGCGGGAGAGTGCCTCGTGCTGCTGGGGCCCAACGGCGCCGGCAAGACGACGCTGCTGCACACGCTGGCCGGCCTGCGTGCGCCCACGGTGGGCAGCGTGGGCCTCGGCGGCCGCCCCTACGCGGACTGGGACAGTCTCGCGGCGGCGCGCTTTCGCGGGCTGCTCCCGCAACAGCAGCCGGATCATTTTTCTGCCTCGGTGCTGCAGACGGCGCTGATCGGCCGCCACCCGCATCTCGGCCGCTGGGGCTGGGAGAGCGCGGCCGACGTTGCCATCGCGCAGGCGGCGCTGGCCGAAGTGGGCCTCGCGGAGCTCGCGGGACGGGACATCCTCAGCCTGTCCGGCGGCGAGCGCCAGCGCGTGTCGATCGCGACGCTGCTGACGCAGGCGCCGCGGCTCTTCCTGCTCGACGAGCCGACGAACCACCTCGACCTGCACTACCAGGTCGCCGTGCTTGAGCTTTTCGCCCGCCTCGGGCGCGAGGGGCGCGGCGTCGTGATGGTGCTGCACGACATCAACCTCGCGACGCGCTTCGCCGACCATGTGATCCTGCTCGACGGCAAGGGCGGCGTGCTGGCCGGCACGCGCGAGGACGTCCTGCAGGCGGACCACCTCAGCCGCGCCTTCGACCACCCGATCCGTCGGCTCGATGTCGACGGGCGCACGCTTTTCATTCCCGACTAGAGGAAAGACATGAATACTCCCGACACCGACAGGAACACCCGCCACGCCGAGCGCATGCAGCGCAAGAAGACGGTCGTGGATGAGAAGATCGCTGCGGCGCAGAACGAGCGCGGCGTGCTGCTGGTCAATACCGGCAACGGCAAGGGCAAATCGAGCGCCGCCTTCGGCGTCGTCGCGCGCGCGCTCGGCCACGGCATGCAGGTCGGCGTCGTGCAGTTCATCAAGGGGCGCTCGGACACCGGAGAGGAGGCTTTCTTCCGCCGCCAGCCCGGCGTCGTGTGGCACGTGATGGGCGAAGGCTTCACCTGGGACACGCAGGACCGCGAGCGCGACGTCGCGAGCGCCGAGGCTGCGTGGGAAAGGGCGCGGACGCTGCTGCGCGATCCCGCGGTCGGACTGGTGGTGCTCGACGAGTTGAACATCGCGCTGAAGTACCGCTATCTTGACGTGAATGCCGTCGTCGCCGACCTGCGCGCGCGCCCCGTGATGCAGCACGTGATCGTGACCGGCCGCGCGGCGCCGCCGGAGCTCGTCGAGGCCGCCGATACGGTCACCGACATGGGGCTCGTCAAGCACGCGTTCGCGGCCGGCGTGAAGGCGATGCCGGGCCTGGAGTTCTGAGCAACTCGATCGTCGCTTTCCTGGCAGCCATACGGTTCAGGCACGAGTACAAATGAAGTCTTCGAAGGCCGGGACGTTCCTCCCCCTTCAAGAGGAGGGAGAAGCCGCGCAGCGCCCCGCCGACATAGCCTGATTACTTGCTCGGTAAACAAACACGAGAAGTCCCCATGTCCCTTCCCGACCTCCCGAATCCCCGCCCCGGTCCGGCTGCGGGCCACGTCTACCTCGTCGGCGCCGGCCCGGGTGACCCCGAACTGCTGACGCTGCGCGGTGCGCGCCTCGTCGCCGGTGCCGACGCGATCGTCTACGACAACCTCGTCAGCCCGGCGATCGTCGATCTCGCCCCGGCATCGGCCGAGCGCCACTACGTCGGCAAGAAGGCCGCCGACCACACGCTGCCGCAGGACGACATCAACCAGTTGCTGGTGCGGCTCGCGCAGGCCGGCAAGCGCGTCGTGCGCCTGAAGGGGGGTGACCCCTTCATCTTCGGGCGCGGCGGCGAGGAGATGGAAGTGCTCGTCGCGGCCGGGATCACCGTCGAAGTCGTGCCCGGCGTCACCGCCGCGGCGGGCGTTGCCGCCTACGCCGGCATCCCGCTCACGCACCGCGACCATGCACGGTCGGTGGTGTTCACGACCGGCTTCCTCAAGGACGGCGCGCTCGATCTCGACTGGCCGATGCTCGCGCGACGCGGGCAGACGCTGGTCATCTACATGGGCATCTCGCGTCTGCCCGACATCTGCCGCGAGCTCGTCGCGCACGGCCTGCCGGCCGAGACGCCGGCAGGCGTCATCGAGCGCGGCACGACGCAGGCGCAGCGCGTCGCCGTCGGCACGCTCGCGAACCTGCCCGAAGTCGTCGCGGCCGAAGGCATCCGTCCGCCCGCGCTGACCATCGTCGGCGAGGTCGTCGGCCTCTATCCGCGGCTCGCGTGGTTCGCGCCCGAGGCCGTATCGGCGTCGCACCCTCCGCACGCAGGGTGTGCGGCCGTGCGCGGGGAGCAGGGCGACTGATCGCCCGCGGATTTCCTGCCCGCCGTCCTGCCCTGTCCCCAATGCTTCCAGTGAAACAAAGGCCCGTCCAGTGAGCATCGTCGCCTGTCCCGCCCTTTTCGTCGCCGCCCCCGCTTCCGGCCAGGGCAAGACCACCGTCACCGCCGCGCTCGCGCGCCTGCACGCCCGTCAGGGGCGCCGCGTGCGCGTGTTCAAGTGCGGGCCGGACTTCCTCGACCCGCAGATCCACGCCGTCGCGAGCGGCGCGCCTGTATATAACCTCGACCTCGGCATGTGCGGCGAGGCGGATGCCGCGTGGCGCCTGTTCGATGCGGCGCGCGACGCCGACCTGATCCTCGTCGAAGGCGTGATGGGCCTCTACGACGGCGCGCCCTCCGGCGCCGACATCGCACGCCGCTTCGGCCTGCCGGTGATGGCCGTGATCGACGCGCGCGCCATGGCGCAGACTTTCGGCGCCGTCGCCTACGGCCTTGCCCACTACCAGCCGGGCCTGCCGTTCTCCGGCGTGCTCGCGAACCACATCGGCAGCGCGCGCCACGCCGAGATGCTGCGCGACGCACTGCCCGCCGGCATGCGCTGGTACGGCGCGCTATCGCGGGATGTGCAGGCGGGCCTGCCGGAACGCCACCTGGGCCTGCTGCAGGCGGCCGAGATCGCCGACCTCGAAACGCGGCTGGACCGCTTCGCCGACGGCATCGCGGCGACCGGCGCGGCCGATCTGCCGGAACCGGTCGCATTTCCCGCCGCCGCTGCGCCCGGGCAGGCGCCGCTGCTGGCCGGGCGGACGATCGCGATCGCGCGCGACGCGGCCTACGGTTTCATCTATCCGGCCAATGTGGACACCTTGCGTGAACTGGGCGCGCGGCTCGAATTCTTCTCGCCGCTGGCCGGCGACGCGCTGCCCGACTGCGACGCCGTGTGGCTGCCGGGTGGCTATCCCGAGCTGCACGGCGCGGCGCTCGCGGCGAACCCGCATTTCTTCGCCGGTCTGCGCGCGCACGCGGCAGCGGACAAGCCGCTGCTCGCCGAGTGTGGCGGGATGATGAGCCTGTTCGAGACGGTCGTCGACAAGGCGGGGCAGGCGCACGCTTTCGCCGGCCTGCTGCCGGGGCGTGCGGTGATGCAGCAGCGGCTCGCGGCGCTCGGGATGCAGGTCGCGGAACTGCCCGAGGGGCGTCTGCGCGGCCATACCTTCCACTATTCGAAGAGCGACACCCCGCTCGCGCCCCTCGTGCGTGCGCGCACGCCTGACGGGCGCGAGGGCGAGGCGATCTACCGGCAGGGACGGCTCACCGCGTCCTACGTGCATTTCTACTTCCCGTCGGACCCAGCGGCGGTGGCCCGGATCTTTGGCTGAGTTCGGGGTGTGGGGTGCGGAGTGTGGGAGCTGCAGTGTGGGAGCGGCTTCAGCCGCGAATGGGCCGCAACGCATGCGAAACCGCCGATTCGCGGCTGAAGCCGCTCCCACGATCCGCATCGACGCATCGGGCGCGAACGATTGCGTTTGATGGTTGGTTCAATAAACTTCAGCTTGAGCCGGGCCGTTGATGCGCGCCCGCCGGAGGAGCCACATGACTGAGCGCTGCGCCTGGGCGGGCAATGATCCGCTCTACGTCCATTACCACGACACCGAATGGGGCGTGCCCACCGACGATGCGCGCACGCTGTTTGAATTCCTCGTCCTCGAAGGCGCGCAGGCGGGTCTGTCGTGGATCACCGTGCTGCGAAAGCGCGAACGCTATCGTGCGGTGTTCGACGGCTTCGACCCCGAGCGCATCGTGCGCTACGACGACGCGAAGAAGGCGGAACTGCTCGCCGACCCCGGCATCATCCGCAACCGCGCGAAGATAGACGCGGCGATCCTCAACGCGCGTGCGTGGCTCGACCTTCGGGACGCCGGAACCGATCCCGTCGCCTGGCTGTGGAGTTTCGTCGACGGCGAGCCGGTGCAGAACGCCTTCTCCGCGCTCGCCGAGATCCCCGCGACGACGCCGCAGTCCGACGCGATGAGCAAGGCGCTGAAGGCCCGCGGCTTCAAGTTCGTCGGCAGCACGATCTGCTACGCGCTGATGCAGGCGGCAGGCATGACCAACGACCACGTCATCGCCTGCCCGCGCCACCGCGAGGTCGCCGCAATCGCCCGTTTGCGGAGCCGGGCTTGAGCACGCCCTTGCGCCACGTGCCGCCGATGCATGCGCTGGCGGCCTTCGAGGCGGCAGCGCGCCTGGGCGGCTTCGCACAGGCGGCCGAAGAGCTGTGCGTGACCCCGAGCGCCGTGAGCCACCGCATCCGCCAGCTCGAAACCCAGCTCGGCACCGCCTTGTTCGAGCGCGGTCCGGGCGGCGTTCGGCCGACTACCGCCGGGCGTCTGTATCTCGACAGCGTGCGCGACGCCTTCGACCGGCTCGCGCAGGCGGGCGCGGTGCTGCGGCCCGAGCGCGAGCGTCTGCGCGTGTCGCTGCCGCCGACCTTCGCGCGTCAGTTGCTGATGGCGCGCCTGCCCGAATACCTGCGCGCTCATCCCGAGGTGGAAGTGGAGGCACACCTGTCGATTCCGCTGCAGGACGTCACCGCCGAGGCGGCCGACGTCGAGGTGCGCTGGGGCAAGGGCGACTACCCCGAGCGTGTCGTGCGCAAGCTCTTCGACGACACGATGGTGCCGGTCGCCGCGCCTTCGTGGGTCGCGGCGCATGCGCCGGCCGGCATGGCAGATCTCGCCGGTCTGGAGCTGCTGCGGTCGCCGCTGCTGCCCTGGCGGCCGTGCTTTGCCGCGGCCGGGCTCGACTGGGCGGAGCCCGAGCGCGGCGCCGTGTTCAATGACCTGGGCATGCTGATGGAGATCGCCGCGGCCGGGCTGGGCGCGGCGGTGTGCACGCGGCGTCTTTCTGCCGCGTGGGTCGAAACGGGCCGATTGGTGCCGCTCTTCGGCGTGTCCGCGCCCGCGCCTTTCACCTACTACGCCGTCACGACGCCGGTGCAGAGCAAGCGCGCCGTCGTGCGGGAATTCATCGACTGGCTCGCGGCCGCGTTCGCATAGGCAAGCATGAACTTCCTCGCCCACGCCTGGCTCGCCGGAGAGTCGCCCGCCGATCGCCTCGGCGGCCTGATGGGCGACTTCGTCAAGGGGCCGCTGCCGGCGGGGCTGCCGCCGGACGTCGCGGCGGGCGTGCGCCTGCATCGCCAGATCGACGTCTTCGCAGAAACCCACCCCGCCTTCGTGCGCAGCCGGGCGCGGGTGTCACCCGAGCGGCGCCGCGTCGCCGGGGTGATGGTCGACATGTTCTATGACCATTTCCTCGCCCTGCACTGGGAGCGCTTCCACGACGAGCCGCTCGAGCGTTTCAGTGCGGCGATGTACGCGCTGATGGACGCCAACGGCGTGCTGCTGCCGCCGCGGCTCGAGGTGATCCTGCCGCGCATGCGCGAATCGGACTGGCTGGGGAGTTACCGCTCGGCGGACGTCATCGCGATGGCGCTCGACCGCATGGCGCAGCGGTTGCGCCGGGCGAACCCGCTCACCGGCAGCGGTGGGGAACTGCTCGCCGACTACGCTGGTTTCGAGGCGGATTTCTTCGAGTTCATCGCCGCCGCCGAAGCGTTCGCGGCGAAGAGCCGGGCCCTGCGCGGACCCGGCTAGCGGGTGTTGCGAAGTGTTGTGTCAGCGCAACGGAATGACCAGCGGCGGGATGTCGACGCCGATGGTGATCGCAGGATCGCGCGGATAGATGCGCGGCGCGTAGACCGGGGCATAGACGGGCGCCGGAGCGTAGTAGCCGATCGGACGCTCGTAGTAGCGGTATTCGCGCACCACCGGGCGGCGTTCGACGATCCGTTCGCGGATCACGACGCGCTCCGAGTCGCGGAATTTCTTGTAATGGCCGTGACGGTGGCCGTCGCCGCGCCATTCGCGATAGCCGTCGTCGCGCCAGTGGTCGCGGTCGGCATGGGCGGGCGTGGCAGCGATCAGGGCACCCCCGGCGATCATTGCAGCAAGCAGTTTGAGGGTTTTCGATTTCATGGTTCTTCTCCTGACTGACCGGACATCGTCACGCAGCGCGTATCGTTGTCCCCATGCGCATTAAACGCGAGATCGAGCGGAGAGGTTGTCGTCGAGTTGTAAGCGAATATGCATGAAAGGGACTAGGCCGGGAGCATGAAGCCGCCCCCGGGAGCGTGAGCGCCGGCCTCAGCCGACGATGATCACATGTACGCGCCGCGGGCCGTGCGCGCCGAGCTGGATGGTCTGCTCGACGTCGGCCGTGCGCGACGGGCCCGAGATGATGTTGGTCGCGCGCGGCATGCCTTCGGCGCGCGCGCGCAGGACTTCCCAGGCCTCCTCGAAGTGCCCGACGATCGCGCCCGCGTCGAGCACGACGACGTGATCGTCGGGCACGAAGTTGTGCGTGATCGGGCTCGCCGGGCCGGAGGCCATCATCAGGCTGCCGGGTTCGGCAATGCCGGCGAGCGCCTGCGACACCGCCATCGTCTCGCTGATGCCGGCCGGGTCGTGGTGGATCTCCAGGCCCGGAAACGCCAGGTCCTGCAGCGCGGCGCCGACCGCGGCGTGCGCGGGCAGGCCCTTGTCGGCGCGATAGGCTTCGACCGCAGCCGGAACGTCGGCACGGCTCGCGACGCGCACGGTCGTGCCGGCGCGGCTCTCGAACTTGCGGATGAAGCGCGCGACGAGCTCCTCGTCCTGCGCGGGGCGGGTGTGGTGGGGGCGGCGCGCGTCGAGTTCGGCGCGCCGTGCGTCGTCGAGCGGTCCGCGTCGCAGCGCGGAGCGGACGGAATTGAGGATCGCCTCGCGGGCGTTCGTTGCTGCAGTCATTTCTGGCCTCGCTTGCCTTGCCACAGTTCGAGGAAGGTGCGCCCGGCTGGAGCCGGCAGGTCGCGCACGTCGGTCCAGGCGCCGGCGAGCGGCAGGCGGCGGATGCTGCCGTTCTTCGCGATCGCCGACAGGAAACGCGCGCCGACCTGTTCGAGCGCGTGGTAGAGCTTCGGCCGCGTCGCGACGTAGCGCCACACCTGCAGCGCGCGCTTCTGCATCACCGGCGTGATGTCCTGCTGGTGCTGCATGTGGCGCAGCTCGCGCAGCAGGTCGGGCAGAGGAATCTTCACCGGGCACACCGAGGCGCAGCGCCCGTTGAGCGTGCAGGCGTTGGGCAGGTCGTAGGCGTTGTCCAGCCCCTTGATCAGCGGCGTCAGCACCGAGCCCATCGGTCCCGGATACACCCAGCCGTAGGCGTGTCCGCCGACCGCGCCATACACCGGGCAATGATTCATGCACGCGCCGCAGCGGATGCAGCGCAGCATGTCCTTGAAGCGTCCGGCGAGCATCTTCGAGCGGCCGTTGTCGACCAGCACGACGTGGTACTCCTCGGGGCCGTCGAGATCCCCGGCGCGGCGCGGGCCGGTCGAGATCGTCGTGTAGGTCTCCGTCTCCTGACCGGTCGCGCTGCGCGCCAGCAGACGCAGGAACAGTGTCGCGTCGTCGAGCGTCGGCACCACGCGCTCGATGCCGGAGGTGACGATGTGCACCTTCGCCAGCGTCTGCGTCAGGTCGCCGTTGCCCTCGTTCGTGACGATGATGGACGAGCCGGTCTCCGCGACGAGGAAGTTGCCGCCGGTGATGCCGACGTCGGCCTTGAAGTATTTGTCGCGCAACACCCTGCGCGCCTCATTGACGAGGTCCGCAACCTCGGTCTTGCGCGGGCCGCCGTGGGCCTTCTCGAAGAGGTCCGAGACCTGGTCCTTGGTCTTGTGCACCGCCGGCGCGATGATGTGCGAGGGCGGTTCGTGTGCGAGCTGGATGATGTATTCGCCGAGGTCGGTCTCGACGACTTCCATACCGTGCTCGATCAGCGCCTCGTTCAGGCCGATCTCCTCCGACACCATCGACTTGCCCTTCGTGACGGTCTTCGCGTCGACGCGCTTGCAGATGTCGAGGATGATCCTGCGTGCCTCCTCGGCGTCGCGCGCCCAATGCACGTGGCCGCCCGCGGCCGTCACCGCCGCCTCGTAGCGTTCGAGGTAGTGGTCGAGGTTGTCGAGGATGTGATTCTTCGTGTTCTTCGCTTCCTCGCGCAGCTGCTCGAACTCCGGCAGCTCCGCCGCCTGCTGCGCGCGCTTGCCGACGAAGCCGCCGCGCGCCTTGCCCAGCGCCTGCTGCAGGCTCGCATCGTGGATCGCGAAGACTGCGCGCTGCTTGAATTCCTTCGAACGGATTTCCATCAGTCGGACTCCTTCGCGGCGCCGGCGAGGCCCGGCCCGTCGGCCAGCCCGGCGAGCACTTCGGCGGTGTGGAAGACCTTCACCGGCGCGTTGATACGCCTCAGGCGCCCGGCGATGTTCATCAGGCAGCCCAGGTCGCCGCCGACGAGCGTGTCGGCCCCCGTCGCGAGGACGTTGCGCACCTTGTCCTCGACCATCTTCTCGGAGATCTCCGGGTACTTCACGCAGAAGGTGCCGCCGAAGCCGCAGCACACCTCGCTGTCCTCCATCTCCTTGAGCTTCAGGCCGTCGACCTCGCCCAGCAGCGCGCGCGGCTGGCCCTTGATGCCCAGGCCGCGCAGGCCCGAGCAGGAGTCGTGGTAGGTCACCGTGCCGTCATAGTGCGAGTCGGCCGGCGCGGCGTGCAGCACGTCGGCGAGGAAGGACAGCAGCTCCCAGGCCTTCTCCGACAGCGCCTGCGCGCGCGGCAGCCACATGGGGTCATCCTGGAACAGTACCGGGTAGTCGTGGCGGATCGTCGCCATGCACGAGCCGGAGGGGCCGACGATGTAATCGTAGTTCTCGAAGGTCTCTATCACCTGGCGGGCGAGCGCGCGCGCGGCGTCGTAGTCGCCGCTGTTGTAGCCGGGCTGGCCGCAGCAGGTCTGGTTCGCGGGCACCTCGACGCTACAGCCGGCGTCTTCGAGGAGCTTCACCGCCGAGAAGCCGACGTTCGGCCGGAACACGTTCATCAGGCAGGTGGCGAACAGTCCGACGCGCGGCCCGCGGGTGGGCGATTCGGTCATGTGGGAGGTCTCCGGTTCTTGTTCGGAATGAGGTGAGGCGATGTTAACAAGCTCCGCGCGGATGTGCGGCGAGGGATTTTCAGCCCCGCGATGAGCCCGGTTCATGTCCTGGCCAGCATAGCAGCTGGCAGCGCCGATTCGTGCGTGCTCAGGGTTTCCCCGCACCCGCGAGGGGGTGTTGCATGGCACACTGCGCGCCTTCGAATCGGGGATGGAGTCCATGCTGGCTGGTTTGCTCGCCGCGCTCGGTGCGGGGATGTTGTGGGGGCTCGTGTTCGTCGTGCCGCTCATGCTCGGGGACTACCCCGGCATCGTGCTCGCGTTCGGCCGCTACATCGCCTTCGGCGTGCTCGCCGTCGCCCTGGCCTGGATGGACCGCGCGGCCTTGGCGAAGCTCACGCGCGCCGACTGGATCGAGGCCGGCAAGCTCGCACTGGTCGGCAACCTCATCTATTACACGACGCTCGCGAGCGCGATCCAGCTCGCCGGCGCACCGGTGCCGACGCTGATGATCGGCACGCTGCCGGTGGTGATCGCGATCTGCGCCAACCTTGCCGAGCGCCGGGCCGGCAATGCCGCCGACGTCGTCGCATGGCGGCGCCTCGCGCTGCCGCTCGTGGTGATCCTTGCGGGCCTCGTCGTCGTGCAGTTCGATTCGTCCGCCCATGCGGCGGATGCGGCAGGGCAGGGCGCCCGCGGCGGGTTGCGCTACGCGCTGGGGCTGCTGCTGGCCCTCGTCGCGGTCGCGTCCTGGACCTGGTATCCGATCCGCAATGCGCGCTGGCTGCGCGCGCGCGCGCCGAGCATGGCGCGGCCCTGGGCGACCGCGCAGGGGCTCGTGACGCTGCCGCTGGCACTCGCCGCCGCGGCCGGCTTCGCGCTGTGGCAGGGCCTCGTTGCGCCGACGCAGGCGTTCGACTGGCCGCTGGGGCCGCGTCCGTGGGCTTTCGCCGGACTGATGCTGCTCGTCGGGCTTGCCGCGTCCTGGCTAGGCACGCTGCTGTGGAACCGCGCGAGTCATTTGTTGCCCCCGGCGTTTGCGGGCCAGCTCATCGTGTTCGAAACCCTGTCGGCGCTGCTCTATGCTTTCCTGTGGTACGGGCGCTGGCCGGGCGTCGGCGAGGCGGCCGGCATCGTGCTGCTGGTCGTGGGCGTACTGCTGGGCGTGCGCGTGTTCCGGCCGGCCTGAAGCAACTCTTGAGGAAAACACCGTGCTTGCTCTGATGGCGGCCGATCTCGTCGTGCTCGTGCACGCGCTCTTCATCGCCTTCGTCGTGCTTGGCGGCCTGCTCACGCTGCGCTGGCCGCACACGGTGTGGGTGCATCTGCCCGTCGCCGCTTACGGAGCGGGCATCGAACTGATCGGCTGGACCTGCCCGCTGACCCCGCTCGAGAACGCGCTGCGCCGGGCGGCGGGGGGCGTGGACTACCGCGGGGGCTTCATCGAGCATTACCTGATCCCGCTGATCTACCCGGCGGGGCTCACACCCCGGGTCCAGCTCGTGCTCGGACTCCTGGTGCTGGCGATCAACGTGCTCGTGTACGGCATCGTCGCCCTGCGTCGGGGGCGGCGCAGGGCGGGCGATTGAGCGGCGCCCTCATGGGGCGCGTTTCGTTTCAGTGGGGTTGGGGGTAACGCACGCCCAGCAGCAAGCCGACCGCGGCCCGTGCGATGCGGGTGACCAGACGTTTTGTACCGTTCCAGCCGTCGACCAGGATCTGGCCCAGGGCTTCGTTGCGCAGACGCTGCGCTTCGCGGATTCGGCCTTGATAGAAGAGATAGTCGTTGTCCATTGTGCGGCTCCTTGACAGTGCAGCCCGTCGTGAGGGCATGGACGCGACTCTACGGAGCTTGTTGCATTGCAACAAACGATCGTTCATCATGTGATGCATTAGAAAATCTCATCCGTCTGACCGTTCGCGTATGGCCATCCGTCTCCCGCCGCTCAACGCCCTGCGCGCCTTCGAGGTCGCCGCGCGTCACCTGAGCTTCAAGCATGCCGCCGAGGAGCTCTCTGTCACGCCGACCGCGATCAGCCATCAGATTCGCGGTCTCGAGCACGACCTGGGCGCGCCCCTGTTCCGGCGCCTGACGCGCGCGCTCGAACTCACTCCGGAAGGCGAGGCGATGCTGCCCAAGCTGCGCGAAGCGATGAGCGCGATTGCCGAGTCGGTCGAGACGGTGCGCGCGATGCGCCCCTTGAGCCGGCTGTCGGTCGTCGCGCCGCCGTCCTTCGCGTCGCGCTGGCTCGTCCCAAGGCTGCAGCGCTTCGCGGAACAGCACCCGCAGATCGAACTGCACCTCGCGAGCGCGACCAAGGCGATCGACGGCCGCGACGCCGCGGGGCTGGGCATCGAGCCGCTCACCCGGCACTCCGGCGACGGCCAGCTGTGGATACGCTTCGGCACCGGCGCCTATCCCGGCTATCGCAGCGAGATCCTGCTCGAGCCCGAATACACCGCGGTGTGCAGCCCGGCGCTGCTGCGCGCGAAGATCCCGCTGCGCCAGCCGTCCGACCTGCACCGCCACAACCTGATCCACGACGACACCGTGCCCGACACGCGCGAGCGGCCGACTTGGGCCGAATGGCTGCATGCCGCAGGCGTCACCTCGGTGCGCGCGGACGCCGGCCTGCACTTCAGCGACTCGGGCCTCGCCATCGCCGCCGCGCTCGACGGGCTGGGCGTAGCGCTGGTCTCCAAGCCCCTGGTCGCGGCGGAGGTCGCCGCCGGCCGCCTTGTCGTGCCCTTCGGCATCAGCCTGCGGCGCCGCTTCGCGTATTACATCGTGACGCCGCAGGCAGCCGTCCCGCGGCCCAACGTCGCCGCCTTCCGCGAATGGCTGCTCGACGAGGCGCGCCGCGACGCGATCCGCCTCGCCGACGCGCAGCCGGCGCTCGCCGATTGAACCCGAGAGGGCGCCCGGGCGTCCGAGTACAATGCATCCGACAATGAATCCCGATTTTCCCCCCAGCTCTCCCCCCAGCTCTCCCCCCAGCATCGCCGCGGGCGCCCGTCCGCCGTCCCGCCCCGCGCCCTTCCTGCCGATGTCCCGCACCGAGATGCGCGCGCTCGGCTGGGACGCGTGCGACGTGATCCTCGTGACCGGGGACGCCTACATCGACCACCCCAGCTTCGGCATGGCCCTCATCGGTCGCATGCTCGAGGCGCAGGGTTTGCGCGTCGGCATCATCAGCCAGCCCGACTGGAAGAGCGCCGAGCCCTTCCGCGCGCTGGGCCGGCCGCGCCTGTTCTTCGGCATCACGGCCGGGAACATGGACTCGATGGTCAACCGCTACACGTCGGACCGCAAGATCCGCTCCGACGACGCGTACACGCCCGGCGCCGAAGCCGGCAAGCGCCCCGACCGCGCGGTGACCGTCTACGCGCAGCGCGCGCGCGAGGCCTTTCCCGACGCTAACGTCGTCGTCGGCAGCATCGAGGCCTCGCTGCGCCGCATCGCGCATTACGATTACTGGTCCGACAAGGTGCGCCGCTCGGTGCTGCCGGACTCCAAGGCGGACCTGCTGATCTTCGGCAATGCCGAGCGCGCGCTCGTCGCCCTCGCGCGCCGCCTCGACGCCGGCGAACCGATCGAGGCGATCCGCGACCTGCGCGGCACTGCCTTCATGGTCAGACCGGGCTGGCTGCCGGACGAGGAGTGGAGCGAGATCGACTCGCTGAGCCTCGACCGTCCCGGCCGCGTCGAGCCGCATCCCGACCCCTACGCGATGGAGCCGGAAAAGGCGTCCGCCCCGACCGCGGCGGACGGCGCCCAGGCCGTGCGCATCGTCCCGGCCGCGGAACGCGTCGCCGCGCGCCGCGCCGCCCGCGGCAAGATGGTCGTGCGCCTGCCGGCCTACGAGACCGTCAGCACCGACCCGGTGATGTACGCCCACGCCTCGCGGATCTTCCACCTCGAATCTAACCCCGGCAACGCCCGCGCCCTCGTGCAGGCCCACGGCGAAGGCCCGGGCCGGCGCGACGTGTGGCTCAACCCGCCGCCGATCCCGCTCACGACGCCCGAGATGGATTTCGTCTACGGCCTGCCCTATGCGCGCCGGCCGCATCCCGCCTATGGCGACGCGCGCATCCCGGCCTGGGACATGATCAAGTTCTCGATCAACATCATGCGCGGCTGCTTCGGCGGCTGCACCTTCTGCTCGATCACCGAGCACGAGGGGCGCATCATCCAGAGCCGTTCGGAGGAATCGATCCTGCACGAGATCGAGGAGATCCGCGACAGGACGCCCGACTTCAAGGGCCACATCACCGACCTCGGCGGGCCCACCGCGAACATGTACCGCCTCGCGTGCAAGGACAAGAAGATCGAGTCCTCGTGCCGCCGCCTCTCGTGCGTATATCCCGGCATCTGCGAGAACCTCGGCACGGACCACGCGCCGCTGATCTCGCTGTACCGCAAGGCGCGCGCGCTTCCCGGCGTGAAGCGCGTGACGATCGGCTCGGGCCTGCGCTACGACCTCGCGGTGCGCTCGCCCGAGTACGTGAAGGAACTCGTCACGCACCACGTCAGCGGGCTCCTCAAGATCGCCCCCGAACATACCGAGGAAGGGCCGCTGTCGAAGATGATGAAGCCCGGCATCGGCACCTACGAGAAATTTGCCGCGATGTTCGAGAAATACTCGAACGAGGCGGGCAAGAAGCAGCACCTCGTGCCCTACTTCATCGCCGCGCACCCCGGTACGACCGACGAGGACATGGTGAACCTCGCGCTGTGGCTGAAGAAGCAGGGCTTCAAGCCGGACCAGGTGCAGACCTTCCTGCCCACGCCGATGGCGATGGCGACGACGATGTACCACAGCCGCCGCAACCCCCTGCGCAAGATATCGGCCGACTCCGAGATCGTCGAGACCGCCCGCGCGGGCAAGGTCCGCAAGCTGCACAAGGCGCTGCTGCGCTGGCACGACCCGGAGAACTGGCCGCTGATCCGCGAGGCGCTGCTGCAGATGGGGCGGGCGGACCTCGTCGGCAACGGCCCGAACTGCCTCGTGCCGCGCCACCAGCCGGGGGTGCCGCTCGCGGCGAACGAGCGCAGCGCGACGTCTGCGGCGCGCGGACCGGCCAAGGGCACCACCGGCGGCAGGCCGGCGCCGGCAGGCAGCCGCGGTCCGCAGCCGGGGCGCTCGCCGGCACGGACCGGCCCGGCATCGGCCGGCAAGCCCGCCCGCACGGGCAAGCGCCATGCGTAAGCCGACGGCGGACGTCGCGCCCCGTGAGCCCCTCGCTGACGCCCTCGGGTGCCTCGGCGGCGGCTGGCTCGAGGGGGTGCAGCGCTGCCCGTCGCCGAACTGCGATGCGCGTCCCGCCGACACGACGGTGAAGCTGGTCGTCGTGCACGCGATCAGCCTGCCGCCGGACGAGTTCGGCGGTCCCGGCGTCGAGCAACTGTTCACGAATGCCCTCGATCCCGCCGCGCACCCATACTACGCGACGATCGGCCACCTGCGCGTGTCGGCGCATTTCTACATCCGCCGGGACGGTAGCGTGATGCAGTTCGTGCCCACGGACCTGCGCGCGTGGCACGCCGGCGTGTCGAACTGGCGCGGGCACGAGCGCTGCAACGACTTCTCCATCGGCATCGAGCTGGAAGGCTGCGACACGCAGCCCTTCGAGTCGGTGCAGTACGCCCGCCTTGCCGCCCTGCTGCGCGTGCTGTGTGCGCACTACCCGATCGAGGCGGTTACCGGCCACTCGGACATCGCACCAGGGCGCAAAACCGACCCCGGTCCATGCTTCGACTGGCGGCGAGTGCAACTGGCGCTGGGCTTGCCCGAACTCGCCTGCGGCCCCCTGTCCGAGCCGGCCTGAACGCTCCCGGAAATCGTTGTTACATCTTTTGTGACAATTATTCCACGCCTTGCAAACGCCCGTCTGTGCAAAACTTCGCCACCGGGAGGAGGGCGGAGGGACTTCCCAGGTCGTGCGCCTGGTTGACCAAGCCCAATCAAATCAATAAAGTAGGGTTGTTGCTGCGCTGCAGCAACGTAGTTTTCAATCGCAATTTTCAATAGTAGGCAGCGGGGCGGCGCGCGATTCCCAGCGGAATCGGGCGCCCCGGGGCAGCGTCGCAGAGCGCATCCCATCCCCGCCGGGCGTGAGGTCTGGTTGCGATCGCGCGCTCGAACAACCACTGAAGACGTGTTCTTCCGACCGACGGGCGAAGTCTGCCCGGGCGTGCTGTTGGCGCCGTGGTCGGGGGCGCATGGTCGCAGCAGGGAGGTACCGATGACTCACGCAACTTGTCCTGGCCGCAGGGTTCACGACGCGGCCACGTTCTTCGTGCATTTCGTTCACGGCAGTCTGATGCTCACCGCCTTCGCGTTCGTCGCGTTTGTCGGAGCGGGCTACCTGCTGAAGAGCCCCGTCAGCTATGCAGACCTCGGCGTCGGTGCTTCGGCGGCTGTCGCCGCCAGCGACACTGCGCAGGCCCCGGTCGTGCATGTGCCCGCCGAAATGCCGGGCCCGAAGGCCGTCGTATCTGCGGTGGGGCTGTCGACCGAGATGCGCGGCGTGCGCGATTTCGTCGCGCAACGCTACAACATTTCCACGCGCACGCTCGAACCCTTGCTTACGGCAGCCGAGCTCAGCGGCCGCAAGCTCGGCATCGACCCGCTGCTGATCGTCGCGGTGATGGCAATCGAATCCAGCTTCAACCCCTTCGCCGAGAGCAACATGGGCGCGCAGGGGCTGATGCAGGTGATTCCGCGCTTCCATCTCGACAAGATCGGCCGCAACGCCGGCGAGGACGCCCTCTTCGATCCCGCGCTCAACATCCGCGTCGGCACGATGGTGCTCGTCGAGGGCATGCAGCGTTTCGGCAGCCTGCAAAACGCGTTGCAGTACTACGGTGGTGCGCTCAGCGATCCGAACGCGAGCTACGCGAACAAGGTGCTCGCGATGAAGAAGCGCCTCGTCACGGCGGCAACCCGCGCCAAGACCGAAACCGGCGCCTGATCCGCAGCGGCGGGGTGAGCTCCCCGCCGCACGGTCCTGTTTCTCAGCCGCGCATCCGCGCGATGCGTTCCGTCGCTTCCAGCAGGCGTTCGCAGCGGTTCGTGTAGGCGATGCGCAGATGGCGGCGCGGCTGGTTGTCGCCGAAGTCCAGTCCCGGCGTCGCCGCGACCCCGGCTTCCTCGATCAGCCGGTGTGCGAGCGCTTCGCTGTCGTCGGCGAGGCGCGACACGTCGGCGTAGATGTAGAAGGCTCCCTGCGGCTCCGCTGCGACGACGAAACCCAGCTCGCGCAGTGCCGGCAGCAGCGTGTCGCGGCGCTGCGCGAACTCGTGCCGGCGAGCCTCGAGGATCGCTATCGTCGCGGGCGCGAAGGCGGCCAGCGCAGCATGCTGGGCCGGCGTCGAGGGCGAGATGAAGAAGTGCTGCGCGAGCTTCTCGATTTCGCGCACATAGGCCTGCGGTGCGACCAGCCAGCCGAGGCGCCAGCCCGTCATGCCGAAGTATTTGGAAAAGCTGTTCACGACGAACACGTCGTCCATCGACTTCAGCACGGTGCTCGCTTCGACGCCGTAGGTCAGGCCCTGGTAGATCTCGTCGACGATCAGCGTGCCCCGGCGTGCGATCACCGTCGCCCGCAGCGCTGCGAGTTCCGCCTGATCGAGCAGGGTTCCGGTGGGGTTCGACGGGCTCGCGACGATCAGGCCGCGCGTGCGCTCCGTCCACGCAGCCGCGACCTGATCGGGCGTCGGCTGGTAGCGCGTCTCCGCACCCACCGGCAGCGCCCGCGGCACGCCTTCGAAACTGCGCACGAGATGGCGGTTCGACGGATAGCCGGGGTCGGGCAGCAGCCACTCGTCGCCCGGGTCGGTCGTCGCGGCGAGCGCCAGCATCAGTGCGCCCGAGGCGCCCGGGGTGACGATGATGCGCTCGGGGGCGACGTCCGCCCCGAAACGGTCATGGTAGAAGCGTGCGATCGCCTCGCGCAGGGCCGGCAGGCCGAGGGCCGCCGTGTAATGCACGTCGCCGCCGGCGAGGAAGCGCATCGCCGCGTCTATCATCGGCTGCGGCGTCGCGAAGTCCGGCTCGCCGACTTCCATGTGGATGATGTCGCGCCCTTGGGCCTCCAGCTCGCGTGCGCGTCGCAGCAATTCCATCACGTGGAAGGGCTGGATGTCGGCGGTGCGGCGGGCGAGATGCGGTGTCATGCCTGTTCCTCGGGGCGATCGATGTGAAATTGTAGGGGACCGAAAAAACAAAAGCGCCGACGCGCGGCGCTTTTGTTGACTCAGCCGGCCGTGGCCGGCCGGGAAGCTCAGACCGACAGGGCGAGTTCGAACATCTCGCGCTTGAGCGTCAGCGCGCGCGGCAGGCGATCCTGCAGCTTGTCGAACCATTCCTTGTGCAGTTCGAGTTCCTTTTTCCAGGCGTCGGCGTCGACCTGGGTCAGGCCCTCGAATTCTTCCTTGGTCACGTCGGAGCCGGTCCAGTCGATGTCCTCGAACTTGGGCATCCAACCGAGCGAGGTTTCCTTCGCGCCGATGCGCCCGCGCACGCGGTCGACGATCCACTTCAGCACGCGCATGTTCTCGCCGAAGCCCGGCCACATGAACTCGCCCTTCTCGTTCATGCGGAACCAGTTTACGCAGAAGATCTTCGGCGTCTGCTCGACCACGTGGCCCATCTTCAGCCAGTGGTTGAAGTAGTCGCCCATGTGGTAGCCGCAGAAGGGCAGCATCGCGAACGGGTCGCGGCGCACCACGCCCTGCGCGCCGAAGGCGGCGGCAGTGGTTTCCGAGCCCAGGGTCGCGGCCATGTAGACGCCGAAGTTCCAGTTGAAGGCCTGGTAGGCCAGCGGCACGGTGGTCGCGCGGCGGCCGCCGAAGATGAAGGCCGAGATCGGCACGCCGGCCGGATCTTCCCAGGCTGGGTCGATCGACGGGCACTGGCTGGCCGGAGCGGTGAAGCGCGAGTTCGGGTGCGCCGCCTTGCGGCCGGTTTCCTTGGCCAGCTCTGGCGTCCAGTCCTTGCCCTGCCAGTCGACCAGATGAGCGGGGGCTTCCTTGCTCATGCCTTCCCACCACACGTCGCCGTCGTCGGTCAGTGCGACGTTGGTGAAGATGATGTTTTCCTTCAGCGTCGCCATCGCGTTGAAGTTGGTCTTTTCCGACGTGCCCGGGGCGACGCCGAAGAAGCCCGCTTCGGGATTGATGGCGTAGAACTTGCCGTCCTTGCCCGGCTTGATCCACGCGATGTCGTCGCCAACGGTGTAGATCTTCCAGCCGTTGAAGGACTTCGGCGGGATCAGCATGGCGAAGTTGGTCTTGCCGCAGGCCGACGGGAAAGCCGCCGCGACGTAGGTCTTCTCGCCTTCGGGCGACTCGACGCCGAGGATCAGCATGTGCTCGGCGAGCCAGCCTTCGTCGCGCGCCATCGTCGAGGCGATGCGCAGCGCGAAGCACTTCTTGCCCAGCAGCGCGTTGCCGCCGTAGCCCGAGCCGTAGGACCAGATCTCGCGGGTCTCGGGGTAGTGGACGATGTATTTGGTGTCCGGGTTGCACGGCCAGCGCGAATCCTTCTCGCCCGGTCCGAGCGGGGCGCCGACGGAGTGCACGCAGGGCACGAATTCGCCGTCGGTGCCGAGCACGTCATACACGGCCTTGCCCATGCGCGTCATCGTGCGCATGTTGGTGACGACGTAGGGGCTGTCGGAGATCTCGACGCCGATGTGGGCGATCGGCGAACCGAGCGGGCCCATCGAGAACGGCACCACGTACAGCGTGCGACCCCGCATGCAGCCCTTGAACAGGCCGTTGAGGTTGTCGCGCATCGTGGCCGGATCTTCCCAGTTGTTGGTCGGACCGGCGTCGTCCTTGTTCTTCGAGCAGATGTAGGTGCGGTCTTCGACGCGCGCGACGTCCGAGGGGTCGGACCACGCGAGGTAGGAATTCTTGCGCTTTTCCGGATTGAGCTTGATCAGCATGCCCGCCTCGACCATTTCGGCGCACAGGCGGTCGTATTCCTCGGCCGATCCGTCGCACCAGTAGACCCGGTCAGGTTCGGTCAATGCGGCGATTTCGGCGACCCACTTCTTCAGGCCGGCGTGGCGGATGTAAGCGGGCGCGCCGGCCAGGATGGCCTCGGCGGACAAGCGTTGAGTCATGGTGAAAAGCTCTCCAGATTGCAGAAGCAAAAGCGGTAACCCGCCTGGAGCTCGCAGCCACGCGTCCCGGCGGGGTCTTGAACGGGCCTTTGGACCTTCTTGTTGTACCGGCCTTGCGGAAACTACTAGGGTAAACCGCAGTCGGCGAAAGCCTAATATTATGCCACGGCAGCGGGCTCGACGGAAAACAGCTTCTTCGTCCCCTGGCGTTCGGCCGTGCCGCCGTAGCCCGGCGGGACTGTCTCTCCGCCGCATTCCGCGGCATCATGGCAGCCTTGGGAGACGGTCGGCAACGGCCGCGAGAGATTGATTACAACAATTACGGGGCATTACATGGACGAATTGATCCGCGCTGCGGCGCTCGACTATCACCGCTATCCGCGGCCGGGCAAGATCTCGGTCACCCCCACGAAAGTGCTTTCCAACCAGCGCGACCTGTCGCTCGCCTATTCGCCGGGCGTCGCCGCCGCGTGCGATGCGATCGTCGAGGAGCCGGGCGAGGCCGCGAACCTGACCGCGCGCAGCAACCTCATCGGTGTTGTCACCAACGGCACCGCCGTACTGGGCCTGGGCAACATCGGCCCGCTCGCCGCCAAGCCGGTGATGGAAGGCAAGGGCGTGCTGTTCAAGAAGTTTGCCGGCATCGACGTGTTCGACCTGGAGATCGCCGAGAACGACCCCGACAAGCTGATCGACATGATCGCGGCGCTGGAGCCCACCTTCGGCGGCATCAACCTCGAGGACATCAAGGCGCCGGAGTGCTTCTACATCGAGGCGCGCCTGCGCGAGCGGATGAAGATCCCGGTCTTCCACGACGACCAGCATGGCACCGCGATCGTCGTCGGCGCGGCGATCCTCAACGGCCTGCATCTGCTCGGCAAGGACCTGAAGAAGGTCAAGCTCGTGACCTCCGGCGCAGGCGCCGCGGCGCTGGCCTGCCTGGGCCTGCTTGAGAAGCTCGGCATCCCCGTCGAGAACATCTGGGTCACCGACCTCGAAGGCGTCGTCTATGAGGGCCGTACGGTCCTGATGGACCCGATCAAGGCGCGCTACGCGAAGGCTACCAGCGCACGCAAGCTCGCCGAGGTGATCGAGGGCGCGGACGTGTTCCTCGGCCTGTCGGCCGGCGGCGTGCTCAAGCCCGAGATGGTCGCGAAGATGGCGGCGAAGCCGATGATTCTCGCCCTCGCGAACCCGACGCCGGAGATCCTGCCGGAGCTGGTCAAGGGAGTGCGCGACGACGCGATTATCGCGACGGGCCGTTCGGACTATCCGAACCAGGTCAACAACGTGCTATGCTTCCCCTTCATCTTCCGCGGGGCGCTCGACGTTGGCGCGACCACGATCACCGACGAGATGCAGCTCGCTGCCGTCAAGGCGATCGCCGAGCTCGCGCGCGCCGAGCAGAGCGACATCGTCGCCGCGGCCTACGGCGAGAAGGTGTCGGGCTTCGGTCCCGAATACATCATCCCGCGCCCCTTCGATCCGCGCCTGATCGTCAAGATCGCACCGGCGGTCGCAGTGGCCGGCATGGCCTCCGGCGTCGCGACGCGTCCGATCAGCGACTGGGACGCATATCGCACCCAGCTCAACAACTTCGTGTGGCACTCGGGCCTCATCATGAAGCCCGTGTTCGCCGCCGCGCGCGGCACGAACCAGCGCATCATCTTCGCCGAAGGCGAGTCCGAGCGCGTGCTGCGTGCGGTGCAGACGGTCGTCGACGAAGGCCTGGCGCGTCCGATCCTGATCGGTCGCCCCGACGTCGTGAGCGCCAACATCGAGCGTTTCGGGCTGCGCATGCGCGCCGAGCAGAACTTCGAGCTCGTAAACCCGGATTCCGATCCCCGCTTCAAGGAATTGTGGACCTACTACCACGGCCTGATGGAGCGCGAGGGCGTGTCGGTCGAGTACGCGAAGAAGGAAGTGCGCCGCCGCACGACGCTGATCGGTGCGCTGCTGCTCAAGCAGGGCTACGGCGACGGCCTGATCTGCGGCACCTACGGCATGCACCGCCTGCACCTCGACTTCATCGAGAAGGTTATCGGCCGGCGCGAGGGCGTGAAGCACTGCTATGCGCTCAACGTCGTGAATCTGCCCGAGCGCACGCTCTTCCTCGCGGACACCTACATCAACTACGACCCGTCGCCGGAGCAGATCGTGGAGATGACGCTGCTGGCGGCCGAGGAGATGTCGCGCTTCGGCATGACGCCGAAGGTCGCGCTGCTGTCGCATTCGTCCTTCGGCAGCGCCGATTCGCCCACGTCCGAGAAGATGCGCACCGCGCTGCGCCTGCTGCACGAGCGTCATCCGGAACTCGAGGTCGAAGGCGAGATGCACGGCGACGCGGCGCTCGACGCCGAACTGCGCCTGCGCATCTTCCCCAATGCGCGTATGCGTGATACCGCCAACCTGCTGATCTTCCCGACGCTGGATGCGGCCAACATCGCCTTCAACCTGCTTAAGACCGCGGCGGGCGAAGGCATGACGGTCGGTCCGATCCTGCTCGGTGCGGCCCGGCCGGTGCACATCCTCACGCCTTCGGCGACCGTGCGCCGCATCGTCAATATGACTGCCCTTACGGCGGTCGAAGCGGCGCAGCGTCAAATCTGACGCACCATGCCGTTAAAACGCGGGCGCCCGGCTTCCCCGGCCGGGTGCCCGCGTGGCAAGATTTCCCCGGAAGTGTCCGCAAGCGACCGGAGGCTGGATGGCTGAAGGCAAGGCTGCGCTGGTACTGACGGGAGGCGGCGCGCGCGCGGCCTACCAGGTCGGTGTGCTGTCGGCGATCCGCGAGATCCGCGGGCGCCGCGCCGGCAATCCGTTTCCCATTCTGTGCGGCACGTCGGCGGGCGGCATCAACGCCGTCGCGCTGGCGGTGTTTTCCAATGACTTCAGCCGCGGTGTGCGCATGCTCGCCCGCATCTGGCGGCAGTTCCACGTGGACCAGGTGTATCGCGCCGATGCGTTGGCGCTGCTCGCGACCGGCTTGCGCTGGGCTTCGGCGCTGACGCTGGGCTGGGCGGTGCACCAGACGCCGCACTCGCTGCTGGACAATTCCCCGTTGCGCCGCCTGCTCGGCGAGGTGCTGGATTTTTCCGCCATCGGCCGCAGCATCGAGCAGGGGCACCTGCATGCGGTGAGCGTGGCGGCGTCGGGCTATTCGTCGGGCGAGAGTCTGGCCTTCTTCGAGGCCGTGCCCGAAGTGCAGGCCTGGCGGCGCATGCAGCGGCTGGGTGTGCGCACTTCGATCTGTGTCGACCACCTTCTGGCGACGAGCGCGATCCCTTTCGTGTTTCCCCCGGTGCGCATCAACCGCGAATGGTTCGGTGACGGCTCGATGCGCCAGCTTGCACCGATCAGCCCCGCAATCCACCTCGGCGCAGACCGCATCCTCGTGATCGGTTCGGGGCGGCTGGTCGAAGAGGGGCGTCAGCGCACGGAGGGTTACCCCTCGCTCGCGCAGATCGCCGGCCACGCCTTGTCGAGCATCTTCCTCGACGGCCTGTCGGTGGACCTCGAGCGGCTCCAGCGCATCAACATCACGGCGGGCGCGATGAGTCCCGAACAGCGCGCGGCAGCGGGCATCTACCTGCGGCCCATCGAAACGCTGGTGATCTCGCCGTCGCAGCGTCTCGACGCAATCGCGGGACGGAACCGCGAGTGCCTTCCGCTCGCACTGCGCACCGTGCTGCGCGGCGTCGGCGCCATGCGGCGCGACGGCTCGACGCTGTTGTCTTACCTGCTGTTCGAACCGTCCTTCACGCAGGCGTTGATGGAACTCGGCTACAAGGACACGATGGACCGGCGCGGCGAAGTTGCGGCTTTTCTCCGTGTGTAACGAACTCCATGCCTAACGCAGGGTCATCTAAACTATTAACTTGGATGAACGTGTGACGCGATGTAAGAAATTTTTCGCGGAATACTTCAAAAAGACTTGATATCTGCTTAATTTGTATAAAAATAATAATGAGTCTGGCGTTGTCCTCCCTATTGTTTCTTTTGTTTCAGGCCACAACATGAAATTCCGTAATCTGGCGATTGCGATGATCAGTCTCGCGCTGATGCAGGCGGGTTGGAGTCTCCCCGCGTCGGCCGCCGCGTCCGGTTCCGAAGGAGCCGCGACAAAGACTGTGAAGAAGTCCGTCAAGCGTTCCGTCAGCGCGCCGGCAAAGAAAGCGGTGAAGAAGCGAGTGAGCCGCAAGGCGGTTGCGCAGCAGGAAGCGCGGCGCGTCAAGGTTTCGCTGCGCCGCGATGCAGTGATTCCGGATGCGTCGATCGACAGCACGCCGCTGCAGCTCGACTCCGCCGGCCTGCCTCATCTGCGCTCGGCGGCCTTCTTCGTCATGAATCAGAATACCGGCCACGTGATCCTCGAGAAGAAGGGCGATTCGGTTCTGCCCATTGCCTCGATCACCAAGCTGATGACCGCGATGGTCGTGCTCGATGCGGGGCAGAGCCTGTCGGAGGAAATCTCGATCTCCGAAGGCGACATCGACACGCTCAAGGGCACGGGGTCACGCCTGTCGCTGGGCACCCGTCTGACGCGCGAGGAGATGTTGCAGCTCGCGCTGATGTCGTCGGAAAACCGCGCCGCTTCCGCGCTCTCGCGTCACTATCCGGGCGGCGAGGCCGCGTTTGTTGCGGCGATGAACGTCAAGGCGCGCATGATCGGCCTCACGGAGACGCACTTCAGCGATCCGACCGGGCTCACGCCGGAGAACGTGTCGAGCCCGCACGATCTCGCGCGCATGGTGTCCGCGGCATCGACGTATCCGTTGATCCGTGAATTCTCGACGACATCCGAGCGCTATGTGCAGATCGGTTCGCGCATGCACCGCTTCGGCAACACCAATTCGCTGGTGCGCAGCCCGGACTGGGAAATCGGCGTGCAGAAGACGGGCTACATCCGTGAGGCGGGGCGTTGTCTCGTGATGCAGGCGTGGCTGTTGAAGCAGCCGGTGATCATCGTGCTGATGGACTCCGACGGCCGCTACTCGCGCACCGCGGACGCCGTGCGCATCAAGAAATGGCTCGAAGCCGCCGGCCCGCAGCGCATGGCGACGGCGGTCGGGAAGGAAAACATCTGAGGGTCGGCGAAAGTGCGCGCCCCGGCCGGTCCGGGGCGATGGTCAGCGTGCGGGGCGCCTGACGTAGCCCAGGGCGCGTGAAATCTCGTCCGCGGCCTCGCGCACGAGCGGGGCGCGGTCCGGGTTGAAGCGCTCCGACGGGGTGGATACCGACAGGCCGGCGATCAGTTCGCCGCTGTCATCGCGCACCCCCGCGGCGATGCAGCGCACGCCGATCTCCACCTCTTCCAGGTCGAAGGCCACGCCGTGGCGGCGGACCTTGTCGAGCTCCTTCTCGAGGGAGCCGATCTCCGTGATCGAGGCCGGCGTCGATCCGGGCAGGCCGGTGCGTCGGCCATAGTCGCGCACGCGTTCCATGCCGTCCTCGACGAGGAAGAGCTTGCCGGTCGCGGTCGTGTGGAGCGGGGCGCGCGCGCCGACGATGTGCACGACGCGCACCGCGGAGCGGCCGCTGGAGGTCCGCTCGACATAGACGATCTCGTCACCGGCGCGGATACCGAGATTCACGCTCTCCCCGGTGGCCGCGTGCAGCTTGAGCATCGCGGGCATCGCGGTTTCGCGCAGCGAGATGCGCGACTTGACCAGGCTGCCGAGTTCCAGCAGCCGGATCCCCAGGCGATAGGTGCCGCCCTCTCCACGTTCGACGAAGCCGCTCTGTGCCATCGCACTCAGGATGCGGTGCGCCGTCGAGGGGTGCAATCCCGTTTCCTGGGCGATCTGCTTGAGCGCTGCCGGGTCCGGGTGATGCGCCAGCACGTCGAGCAGCTTCATCATGCGCTCGACGACCTGGATCGGATTCTTGGTTTCGGTGGGGGTGTTGGTACTCACGCGGGCGTCGGGGGCTGTGCAATTGCGCGCATTCTAGCCGTCCGGGGTGATTTCGCCTAGTGAAATGCCGCGGCGCGTGTCGCAATGCCGGCCGTTACGTCGCTGGAAGCTGCGGCGGGCAGCCGATATACTGGACAGTGTTGCGCCCGGCGATGCCGGGCATTGTTTTTTTGAAGGTTTCGTCCGCGCTGCGCGCGGGCGCGCCTGCGAACCGGATGGCCACCATGAAGCGCTCGAAGGAAGCCGGAACACCCGGCGATGCCCCCGCACAGGAAGATGCAGTCGCCGCGCCGCGCCGCACGCTCGGCGTGAAGCGGGATGGCGAAGCTTCCGCCTCAGAGGAGCCGCGCCGGCCCGGCGTGCGTGCGCGCTTCCAGCCCGGCTATGCGAAGACGATCGCAGCGACGCGAGCGCAGGCGGGCGAGGGGCAGGGAAAGGCGCGTGGGGGCAAGGCCGGGCGGCCGCAGGAACCGGAGCGTGCGGGTGAGACCGGGCGCGGCCGCAAGCCGGAGCGTCCGAAGGCGGCCGGTGTGGCCGGCGCCGAGCGCCATCCGCGCCAGGGTGGCCGAGCGCCTGCGGGCGAGGGCCAGGGAAAGGAGCGTAGCGGCAGGGCCGGGTGGCCGCAGGAACCGGGGCGTGTTGAAGAGACCGGGCGCGGCCGCAAGCCGGAGCGTCCGAAGGCGGCTGGCGTGGCCGGCGCCGAGCGCCGTCCGCGCAAGGATGGTGCACAGCCGCGCACGCCCCCGGGAGGCGAGCGCCCTGTGCGCAAGCCGGCCGCGCCGGCCGCGCCGGCCGACCGCGCGTCCCTCGTTCGGCGCGAGGACCGCCCCGCGGCCGCACGACCCGCTGCCCGCGCCGAGGCGCCAGCGACGGCCGCTCCGGAAGGGGTGCGCCTGTCGAAGGTGATGGCCGAACGCGGTCTGTGCTCGCGCCGCGAGGCCGATGAGTTCATCGAACGTGGCTGGGTGCTCGTGGATGGCCAGTGCGTGTCGGAACTCGGCTCGCGCATCGACCCGGACGCGGAGATTACGCTCGCGCCGCAGGCGAGCCGACGCCAGTCCCAACGTGTCACGATCCTGCTGCACAAGCCGGTCGGCTACGTGTCGGGTCAGCCCGAACCCGGCTACGAGCCGGCCGTGTCGCTGATCGGCGCTGGCAACCAGTTCGACCGCGAAACCGCGCAGCCCTTCGATTTTTCGCACCTCAAGGGTCTCGCGCCGGCCGGACGCCTCGACATCGACTCGACCGGCCTGCTCGTGCTGACGCAGGACGGCCGCATCGCGCGCCAGCTGATCGGCGACGACTCCGACGTGGATAAGGAATACCTTGTCCGCGTCGAGGGCTCCCTCGATCAACACGGACTCGCGCTGCTGAACCACGGCCTCGAGCTCGACGGCCGCAAGCTGCGGCACGCCAAGGTCGAGTGGATCAACGAGGATCAGCTGCGTTTCGTGCTGCGCGAGGGGCGCAAGCGCCAGATCCGCCGCATGTGCGAACTGGTCGGCCTGAAGGTGGTCGGCCTCAAGCGCATCCGGATCGGACGCGTCCGGCTAGGCGACCTTCCGCTCGGGCAATGGCGCTTTCTCCGCGAAGACGAGCGGTTTTGACCTCCGCGCCCGCGCTTTCACCGGCGTGGGCTTGGCGGCCGCGGCGCTGCGACGGCGCGGTGTCGCGCGTTTGGCCGGCAGGTTCGCGGGATCGCTGACCCCGGACTGCTCGGTAAACCAGCCTTTCAACGGGCAATTGCGCCCGTCCGGACAGCCATGCTCGCGGGCGCACTCCTTCTGCGTTTCGTCCAGCAATACCATTTCCCGGACCGCTTCGCAGCGGCCGATGGGAGAGTCGAGGAAGGTCATGACGAACTCCTTGAAGCGGTTATGCGGAAAAAGGGAATTGTTGTAGTTTCAATCTAGTCAGCATCCGTTCGGCGTGCCTGCTCGAATCGCGCAGAATTGATCTGGCTCAAAAAACCGTGTAGTGATAATGGTTATTCCGAGCGCAGCGCTTCGACAGCATCGAGGCGCGCCGCACGGATCGCGGGAAGCACGCCGGCGACTAGCCCGATCACCACCGCGAGCGCCTCCGCGATGGCCACGAAATGCCACGGTGTATGGACGGGCAGGGCAGGGACGAGCAGGCCGACGAGCTGGGCGGCCCCCGCGCCTGCGAGCAGTCCGAGCGCACCGCCGATGGCTGCGAGGGCGATGGCCTCGGCGAGGAAGAGGCGCAGGATGGTGGTGCGCCGGGCACCGATCGCGACGAGCAGCCCGATTTCGTTGGTGCGCTCGGTGACCGCAATCGTCATGATCGTGACGATGCCAACGGCGCCCACCAGCAGCGAGATGCCGCCCAGCGCGCCGACCGCGGCGGTGAGGATGTCGAGGATGTTCGACAGGCGCGCGAGCATGTCTTCCTGCGTCGTCAGCGTGACGTCGTCCTGACCGTGGCGGGCGACGAGCACCTTGCGGATGTCGGCGGCGACCCGCGCGGCCGGTACGGCTTCCGCGTAGGTGACGTTGATCTCCATCAGGCCTTCGCGGTTGTAGAGCGAAAGCGCGCGCGAGGTCGGGATGTAGGCGGTGTCGTCGAGGTCGACGCCGAGGAACTGGCCCTTTTCCTCCATCACGCCGATCACGCGGTAGCGTTCGCCACCGATGCGCAGTCGTTCGCCCAGCGCGTTGGCATAGCCGAAGAGTTCGTGCTTGAGCTTCGCGCCCAGCACCACGAAGGCGCGCGCGCCGTTCGGGTCGTCGGGCGGGAGGAAGCGCCCGACGCGCACCTGCATCGAGAAGATGCGGTGCATGTCGGGGCCGACGCCATACACGCTCGTGCGACGCACGCGACCGGCACCCTCGACGTCGGAATTGCCCCATACACTCGGTGTCACGCCGGTGACGTGGGGCACGCGATCGAGCGCCGATGCATCGTCGAGGGTGAGCTGGCGGGCGGTGCTCGGCAGGCCCGGCGGGCCTCCGCGCGCGCCCTGGCGGCCGGGGGTGATCTGGATGATGTTGGTGCCGAACTGCGTGAACTCGTTGAGCACGAAGCGGTGCAGCCCTTCTCCGATCGAGGTCAGCAGGATCACCGCGGCGATGCCGACGCCGATGCCCAGCAGCGTGAGGAAGCTGCGCAGGCGGTGGGCGAGCAGCGAGCGCAGCGCGAGCTGGACGAAGTCACGCAGGCTCATCGCCGGGACAGGGCCTGCACGGGGTCGAGGCGGGCGGCGCGCCGCGCGGGCATCACGCCGAACAGGATGCCGGTCGCGAGCGCCGTGCCGATGCCGGCGAACACGGCCCAGTCGGGCGGCCACGCCGGCAGCACCGGGAAGGCGATGCGCAGGCCCCAGGCGCCGAGGTGACCGAGCGCGAATCCGGTGATCGCGCCGGCGAGCGACAGCAGGGCGGCCTCCGTGAGGAAGGCGAGACGGATGTTGTGGCCGGTGGCGCCGAGCGCCTTGAGCAGGCCTATCTCGGCGGTGCGCTGCGTGACCGCGACCAGCATCACGTTCATCACGAGGATGCCGGCGACCGCGAGGCTGATCGCGGCGATGCCCGCAACGGCCATCGTCAGGGCGCCGAGGATGCGGTCGAAGGTGCCGAGCACGGCGTCCTGCGTGATCAGCGTGACGTCGAGTTCGCCCTCGCGGCGCAGGCGCATGATGTGCTCGAGTTGCTGCTTCGCCGGTCCGATCGCCTCGCGGCTGCGCGCCTCGACGATGATGCGGAAAAGGTTGTTGGTGTTGAACATCGCCTGCGCGGTGGCGACCGGCACGAACACCAGCTCGTCGGTGTTCATGCCCAGCCCCTGGCCGGTCTTGCCGAGCACGCCGATCACGCGCAGGCGCCGGTCGCCGACGCGCACCATGCGACCGATGGCCGGTTCGCCACCGAAGAGCTCCTCGCGGACCTTCGTGCCGAGCACGGCGACGGCCGAGGCGCGGCCGAGATCCTCGCGCGGCAGGAAGCTGCCTTCGGCCATGTGGAAGGCGCGGATGTCGACGTAGTCGCCGCTGGTGCCCACGACCATCGCCTCGCGCAGCCGTCCGCCCCAGGCGATTTCGGAATTGCCCACCGACAGCGGCGCCATGCGGTTGACCAGCGGGGCGCGCAGCAGCGCTTCGGCGTCGCGCACGGTGAGGTCGCGCGGCGTGCTCGTGATGAGGTTGCCGAGCCCCAGGCCGCCCGTGGCGGTGCGTCCGGGGAGCACGATCACGAGGTTGCTGCCGAGGGCGGAGAATTCGTTGACGACATAACGTCGTGCGCCGTCGCCGAGCGCAGTGAGCACGACGACGGCCGCCACACCGATCGACATCGCCAGCACCATCAGCGCGGTGCGCAGCGGATAGCCGGTCGCGGCGCGGGTCGCGAAGCGGAGCGTGTCGGCGGGTGTCATCAGGCCTCCCGCCGGGCCGCCCCAAGGGAGGCCTGCGCCCCCTTGGGGGGCAGCGAGTAACGCGAGCGTGGGGGTAGTTTCATCTCAGGCCTCCCGCCGGGCCGCCCCAAGGGAAGCTTGCGTCCCCTTGGGGGGCTGCGAGTAACGCGAGCGTGGGGGAAGTTTCATCTCATGCGGGAGTGGGTTCGCGGACGTCCTGCAGCAGGCGCCCGTCTTCCATCATCAGGCGCCGGCGGGCGCGTCCGCCCATGACCGGGTCGTGGGTGACGACGATCAGTGTCACCCCGGAAGCGTTCAACTCTTCCAGCAGATGCGTGACGTCCTGCCCGGTCGAGCGGTCGAGGTTTCCCGTCGGCTCGTCGGCGAGGATCACCGCCGGGCGCATGATCGTCGCGCGCGCGATCGCGACGCGCTGCCGCTGGCCGCCCGACAGTTCGTCGGGCCGGTGGCTCGCGCGGGTTTCCAGACCGAAGTCCTTCAGCGCCTGCGCCACGCGCGCATGGCGCTCGGCGGGCGCAATGCCGGCGAGCATCAGCGGCAGCGCGATGTTCTCTGCGGCGGTGAGGCGCGGCACCAGATGGAAGCTCTGGAACACGAAGCCGATGCGGGTACGGCGCACCTCGGCCTGTTCGTCCGGTGAGAGCGTCGTCACGTCGCGCCCTTCGAGACGGTAGGTGCCGGCATTGGGGCGGTCGAGGAGGCCCAGCAGGTTCAGCAGCGTCGACTTGCCCGAACCGGACGGGCCCATCACGGCGACGTACTCCCCGCGTTCGATCGACACGCTCAGTTCGTGCAGCGCATGGACCTCGCTGTCGCCGAGCTTGAAGACGCGCTCGATGCCCGAGAGTTCGATCTGCGCCATCGCGGCCCTCAGCGCGAGGCCCCGGCCTCGTCTTCCGGGCGCACGCGGGCGCCGTCCTTCACCCCTTCGCGTTCGAGCGACGCGGCGATGCGGTCGCCTTCGGCGAGGCCTTCGAGCACCTCGGTGAATTCCCAGTTCGAGACGCCGGCCTTGACCACGCGCTCTTCGAGCCTGCCGTCATCGGCACGGTAAAGCAGCACGCGATTGCCTTCGCGCAGCGTGGAGGTCGGCACGCGCAGCGTGTTCTCGCGCACGGCCAGCACGATCTCGGCGTCGGCGCTGTAGCCGACGAGCAGGCCTTTGACTTCCTCGGGACGGGCGAAGTCGATGTCGACCTCGACGGTGCGCGCCTGCTTCTCGACTGCCGTGATGTAGGGCGCGATGCGTTTCACGCGCGCCTCGAAGACCTTGCCCGGCATCGCGTCGAGTGTCACGCGTGTCGGCTGGCCGGGGTGGATCTTGGGGGCGTCGATCTCGTCCATCGGCGCCTTCACGTACAGGCAGCTGTCGTCGATGAGGTCGATCGCGGGCGGCGTCGGCACGCCAGGCGGGGAGGGTGTCGAGTATTCGCCGAGTTCGCCGGTGATCTTCGCGACGGTGCCGGCGAAGGGCGCGATCAGCACCGTGCGCTGGCGGTCGGTCGAGGTCGCGGCGATCTGCGCTTCCGCGGTGCGCGTGTCGGCGCGCGCCGTGTCGCAGGCCGCGCGGCGCGCGCGTGCCTCGGTGCGGGCCTGCTCGACGCGAGAGGCGGAGACGAACTTGCGCTCGAACAATTCATCCTGCCGCTTCGCCTCGCGCTCGGCATTGTCGGCCTGCGAACAGGCCTCCTGCACGCGCTTGCGCGCCGTTTCGAGCTGGGCGCGATTCACCGCGAGGCGCGCCTCCTGGTCCTCGTTCCACAGCCGCAACAGCACCTGGCCCGCCTGCACTCGGTCGCCTTCCTTGACGCCGAGGTAGTCGATGCGCCCGCCGATGATGGTCGACAGCTTCGTGCGCTGGCAGGCCTCGATCTCGCCTGCGCGCGTGTTCGACAGCGTCGCCTCGACCGTGCCGCGTGCGACCTCGACGAGCCGCACCGGGATGGGCTTCGGGCGGGTGAACCACCAGATCGCCCCGCCAATCAGGGCGAGGACGACGAAGACGATCAGGCTGCGTCGGACGAAGGGTTTCATGAGGCTCCTGCGCGGTTTCCAAACGGCATGTCGGAATCGATGATCCGCCCTTCGTCGGGTGCGCGCAACCGCGCAGTGCGCCTCGGTTCGTCAGCCCTTGGCCTTGGCCCACGAGTCCTTCAGCGTCACGGTGCGGTTGAACACCGGCGCCCCGGCCTGCGAATCGGCGCGGTCGGCGACGAAGTAGCCGTGGCGCTCGAACTGGAAGCGCTCCTCGGGTGCGGCCTTGCGCAGCGCCGGTTCGAGGACGGCGCGGAGCGTGCGCCTGGAGTCGTAGTTGAGATCGTCGACGAAGCTGCGTTCGAAGCCTTCCGGGTCGCCCTCGCGGCGGTTGCCAGGGTAGGGATGGGCGAACAGGCGGTCGTAGAGGCGCACTTCGGCCTCGTAGCCATGCGCGGCCGACACCCAGTGCAGGTTGCCTTTCACCTTGACGCTGTCGGCGCCCGGCGTGCCGGATTTGGTGTCGGGCAGGTATTCGCACAGCACGGCAGTCACGTTACCGTCGGCGTCCTTCTCGCAGCCCGTGCATTTCACGATGTAGCCGTAGCGCAGGCGCGCCATGTTGCCCGGGTAGAGGCGATGGAAGCCCTTGGCCGGCGCCTCCATGAAGTCCTCGCGCTCGATCCACAGTTCGCGCGAGAACGGCATCTCGCGCTTGCCGAGCTCGGGCTTGAGCGGATGGTTGGGCGCCTCGCACAACTCGCTCTGCCCTTCCGGGTAGTTCGTGATCACGAGCTTGAGCGGATCGAGCACCGCGACACGGCGCTCGGCCGCCTTGTTGAGATCCTCGCGCATGCATTCCTCTAGCACGCTCAGGTCGATCCACGTGTCCGACTTGGTGACGCCGATGCGCTCGGCGAAGAGGCGGAAGCCCCCCGCAGTGAAGCCGCGGCGGCGCGCGCCGACCAGCGTCGGCAGGCGCGGATCGTCCCAGCCCGCGACGTGGCCTTCTTCAACCAGCTGGATCAGCTTGCGCTTCGAGAGCACCACATAGGTCAGGTTCAGGCGCGCGAACTCGATCTGCTGCGGCAGCGGGCGCGGGAAGAAGCCGCCTGCCGCGAGCGCGTCGAGCAGCCAGTCGTAGAACGGGCGCTGATCCTCGAATTCGAGCGTGCAGATCGAGTGCGTGATGCCCTCGATCGCATCCTCGATCGGGTGCGCGAAGGTGTACATCGGATAGATGCACCACTTGTCGCCGGCGCGATGGTGGTGTGCCTTGCGGATGCGGTAGATCGCGGGATCACGCAGGTTGATGTTGGGCGAGGCCATGTCGACCTTTGCGCGCAGCACGTGCTCGCCGTCGGCGAATTCCCCGGCGCGCATGCGGCGGAAGAGGTCGAGGTTCTCCTCGACGCTGCGGCTGCGGTAGGGGCTCTCGCGTCCCGCTTCGGTCAGTGTGCCGCGGTAGGCGCGCATCTCCTCGGCCGACAGCGACTCGACGTAGGCCTTGCCGGCGACGATCAGGTACTCGGCGCAAGCGTACATGCGGTCGAAGTAGTCGGACGCGAAGTACTGGTGCCTGCCCCAGTCGAAGCCCAGCCAGGTCACCGCCTCGATGATCGAGTCGACGTACTCCTGCTCCTCCTTCTCCGGATTCGTGTCGTCGAAGCGCAGGTGACACACCCCGGCGTAGCTCTGCGCCAGGCCGAAGTTCAGGCAGATCGACTTCGCGTGGCCGTAGTGCAGATAGCCGTTGGGTTCGGGCGGGAAGCGGGTCTCGACCCGTCCGCCCCATTTGCCGCTCCGGATGTCCTCGTCGATGATGTTGCGGATGAAGTTGCTCGCGGGCGCTGCGGCGGCAGCGGATTTCGATGTGTCGGACACGGGGGAAAGCCTCGATTCAAAGGGCGGGAATTACGCGAATCCGCGATTTTAGCGCGTCGGCGCGGCGATTGAGGCTTTCGGCCTGCCTCAGGCGCTGCGCTCGGCTAGAATTCCAGCCGATTGCCATCTCGCGGACGATTCATGCATTCCTGTTCAAATCCTCGCTACAACGGCCGGCCCGGCATCCGGTGCGCACTTGTACTGCCGGGAGGTCCGCAGTGAGCGCACCCCTCGCGCCACTGCCGGCCTTTGCGGCGATCGGCCTCGGCGCCGCCGTGGGCGCGTGGCTGCGCTGGGGCCTCGGCATGCTGCTCAACCCGCTCTTCCTCGCAATCCCGCTCGGCACCCTCGCGGCCAACCTGCTCGGCGGCTTGCTCATGGGAGGTGCGCTTGCCTGGATCCATGCTGTGCCCGAGATGTCGCCGACACTGCGCCTGCTCCTCACGACCGGCTTCCTCGGCGGACTGACGACCTTCTCGACCTTCTCGGCGGAAGGGCTGCACCTCGTGCAGCGCGGCGAATGGGTCTGGCTCGCGCTGCATACGCTGCTGCACGTGCTGGGGGCGCTGGCGATGGCGTGGGCGGGCTACGCGGCGTTCAACGCCTGGCGGGGGTGATCGCGCTCGGCTGTGTGCAGTCGTGTGCGGTTGCGCGCGGTTGTGTTCACTCGCGGCCAGCCAGCCAGTCCGCTGCACCCAGCCCCGCCGCCCGGCCGGTCGCGAAGCATGCCGTGAGCAGGTAGCCGCCCGTCGGCGCCTCCCAGTCGAGCATCTCGCCGCAGCAGAACACGCCGGGCAGGGCGCGCAGCATCAGCCGCTCGTCGAGAGCCTCGAAACGTACCCCGCCTGCGCTGCTGATCGCCTCGTCGAGCGGTCGCGGTGCCGCAAGCACGATGGGCAGCGCCTTGATCGCGGCGGCAAGGCGGCCCGGGTCGGCGAAGGTCTCCTTGGTCGTGCATTCGCGCAACAAACCCGCCTTCACGCCGTCGATGCCGGCCTTGCTCTGCAGGTGGCTCGCCATCGAGCGCGAGCCGCGCGGGCGCGACAACTCGTCGGTGAGGCGCGCGAGACTGCGTCCGGGCGCGAGATCGAGGTATAGCGTCGCCGAACCCGTCGCCTCGATCGTGTCGCGCAGCGGTGCCGACAGCGCGTAGATCAGCCCCCCCTCGATGCCTGTCGCGGAGACCATGCACTCGCCCGCGCGCTCGTGCGTCTGCCCGCGGGCATCGGTAATGCGCGCCGCGACCGATTTCACCGGAGCGCCAACGAAACGGTCGACAAGATGCCGACTCCATCCGGGCTGCGCGTTGCCGGCCAGGTGGCCGACGTCGAAGCCGCAATTTGCCGGACGCAGCGGGGCAAGCTCGACGCCGCGTCCAGCCAGCAGGGGCATCCAGCTTCCGTCCGACCCAAGCTTCACCCAGCTGCCGCCTCCCAGCGCGAGGATTACCGCGTCGGCCACGATGGTTCGTTCCCCTTCGGGTGTCGCGAAACGCAGGCCGCGTGGCGGTTTCTTGCCCCCATCCTCCCAGCCCAGCCAGCGATGGCGCACATGCAGGCGGACGCCTGTCTGTCGCAAGCGGTGCAGCCAGGCGCGCAGCAGCGGTGCAGCCTTCATCTCCTTCGGGAATACCCGCCCGGAACTGCCGACGAAGGTTTCGATGCCCAGGCCGTGCGCCCATTCCCGCAATTCCGCCGCACCGAAGCGGCCGAGCGGCGGCGCCAGGTCGGCCTGCCGTTCGCGGTAGCGCGTGATGAAGGTTCCGGGCGGCTCCGAATGGGTGAGGTTCAGCCCGCCGATGCCCGCGAGCAGGAACTTGCGTCCCGGCGAAGGCATTGCGTCATGAATGTCTACGCTGAAGCCGCGCTCCGCGAGCATCTCCGCCGCCATCAACCCGGCCGGACCGGCACCGATCACCGCAACCCGCAACTGGGTCGTGCCGTTCATCGTGCAATCTCCTGCCAGGCCGTGAGTTTCGTCGCATATGAGTGCGACGCATTCGCCGGACTCGTCGAAGGCAGCCGCTGCCACGCGATGCGCGCGTCGAGCCCGGGCGCGACGTGCCGCCGGAACAGCGTCGCCGCCGCCGTGCCGTTGAGGAACACCCGTGCGATACCCGGATGCGCCGCAAAGAAGGCGGCGAAATCGTTCACTTCCATCGATTCCGGTTCGATGTCCGCGTCCAGGCTGCCCTTGCGCCGGCATGCGCCGAGGACGTCCCATAGCGCATAGCCGCGTTCGGCGAAGAGTCGCGCACGTTCCGAATACGGCAGCGCCGCGTCGATGCCAAGCACCGCACACACGATGGGCCAGAAGCCGTTGCGCGGATGCGCGTAATACTGCTCCGCCGCGAGCGAAGCCGCACCCGGCATGCTGCCCAGGATCAGGGTGTGGGCGTGCAGCAGGGCGATCGGCGGGAAACCTTCGAGACGGGACATCGGCGTGGCAGGCGGGCAGGGACTCAACGGGACGCACGGTAGTCGGCTGCGTGCTGTCGGGCAAGTCCGCGCGCCGGGAATCCTTTGCTTTGTTTGGAGTCGAACGAAAGTCTCGTCAAGGGAGACAAGGAGGTCGCAATGAACACCCACAACTTACCCAAGATGTTGTACTCATACTCGGAGGGCTGGCAGGACCTGATCCAGGTGCATCCGACCGTCGCGAAGATCTTCACGATGTACGTGATGCCGATGTCGCTGATTCCGCCGGCGATGTTCCTGTACTCGATGTTCGCCACGCCGGGCGCGGTATTCCCGGAACTGGTGCCACAGATCAGCGTCGGCGAGGCGCTCGCCGCGGCAATTGCGTTCTATGTCGCGGAGCTGGCGATGGTGGCATTGATGGCGTCCATCATCCAGCAGATGGGCGACGTCGTGGATGCCAAACCGCCATACTCCGAGTCCTTCATCCTCGCCTCGGTCGCGCCGACCCCGCTGTGGCTCTCCGCGCTGGCGCTGTTCATCCCGTTCGCCTGGGCGGCAGGGATCGTCGTCGCGGCTGCGTGGGTCGCCTCGGCGGCGCTGATCTATCACGGCGTCTACCCGCTCTTCAAGCTCGAGGACCGGAGCAAGTCGCGCCTGATGGGTTCCTTTGTGCTTACGGCGGGTGTCATCGCATGGTGCGCCCTGTTGGTCGTACTGGCGCTCGCGATGAGCATGATCGTCGGTTTGCGCTGAGCAAATTCCGACGTCCGGGGCGGTTCGGAGCCTCGCTCCCCCCGCCCCGCCCCCCGCCCTTTTTGGCTCCCGCAGCGGGTATTTCGCGATTCGCGATGTGACTGACTGCACATGACATGCTCTGCGGTTATGATGTGGGGCAGGTCCGGTGTTACGATTTTGTCATGTCCGGAACGCTGTCGCGCGCGCTCCGTTTCGCGACAGGGGCTCTCCGCATCCGGCGGCGGTCCCCGCGCAACCACGGAGACACGATGGCAGAGGCGAGCTACACCCTGGTATTTGGCGGCGGCATCCTGTCGGGGTTCGAGCGCGAGCAGGTCATGCAGCGCTTCGGCCAGCTGTTCCGCGCCTCGGCGGCCGACGTCGAGACGATCTTCGGGCACCCACGCGTGGTGCTCAAACGCAATCTCGACCGCGCTGCTGCCGACGCCTACATGGGCCGCCTCAGGGCGATCGGGATGGCGGTCAGTCTCGACACGGTGCATCCGCCGGCCGACGCCGCCACAGCGGAAACCGCGCCGTCGCCTGTTGTCCGGGCGGCCGCGGTGTCGCAGCCAGGGCAGCTGGCGGAAGAGGAATCGGTGGTGCCGGCGTCCATGGCCGCAAGGCCCCGGGCGGAAGCGGCCGACCAGGCATCGGCTTCGGACGCCGCGCGGCAGGGCAGGGAGGCGGCAAGCGCCTTTGTCGCAGCGCCGACGCCGGTTGCTGATGCGACCGACGAGCCGCGCGAACTCGCCTTCGAATTCAGCGGCAACGGCTTCGAGTTCTTCCGCATCTGGATCGTCAACCTGTTGCTCAGCATCGTCACTCTGGGCATCTACTCGGCCTGGGCCAAGGTGCGCACGCAGCGCTACTTCTACGGCAATACCCGTTGCGCCGGCGCGAGCTTCGAATACCTCGCCGATCCGCTGAACATCCTCAAGGGGCGCCTGATCGCGTTTGCGCTGCTGGTGCTCTACCTGCTCGCGGACAAGTTCGCGCCACCGCTCCGTGCAGCGCTGGCGCTGGTCTTTTCCCTGATCTTCCCGTGGGTCATGGTGCGCGGGCTGGCGTTCCGCAACCGCAACTCCGCCTGGCGCGGCGTGCGCTTCGGCTTCGACGGCCGCTTCGGCGAAGCCTATCGCGTCTTCGCCCTGTGGCCGTTCGTCGGCGTGCTCAGTCTCGGGCTGCTGTTTCCATACGCCGTCTATCGTCAGCAGCAGTTCGTCATCGAAAACAGCCGTTACGGTACCGAGTCCTTCCACTTTGAAGCGCGTCCCCGCGGGTTCTACATGATCGCGCTTGTGCTGACCGGTGTCGCCGTTGGGGGATTCCTGCTTACCGGCTTCGTCGGCGCCGTCCTCCCGCTGCTGACCCCACTGGCGGTCGTGGCCGTCTATCTGGTGATCTTCGTGCTGTCCAGCGTCATGTTCACCAATCTGCGCTACAACAACGCCGCGCTCGGTGCGCACGGCCTGCGGGCCGACTACCGCGTCGGCTCCTACACCATGCTGATGCTCACGAACATGGTGGGCATCGGACTCACCCTCGGCTTGTTCTACCCCTGGGCGAAGGTGCGCAGCGCGCGTTATGCTGCCCGCCACATCGCTTTCGTGGCCGACGGCGATCCGGGTGAATTCGCTGCCGCGCAGCGCGAAGAGATCTCCGCGCTCGGCGGGGAAATCGGCGAAATGTTCGACGTCGATCTGGGTCTCTGATGCGGTTGGAAGGCCGCTTTTTCGATGGCGCCAGCTCGCGCAGCCACCGCGCGAGCGTCCTCGTCGAGGATGGTTGCGCCCGTGTCGAAGGGGCGTCGGGCGACGCGCTGCTGCCGGCCGTCGAACTCGAGCGCCTCGAGTTTTCCTCGCGTGTCGGCAATACGCCCCGCTTCCTACGCTTTCCGGGCGGCGGAAGCTTCGAGACGGACGACAACGACGCGGTCGACCGGCTTTCCGCCCCGAGCTCGTCGGTGGGCGGATTCGCCCACCGGTTGGAGTCGAAGCTGCGCTACGTCCTCATCGGCCTCCTCGTCGCCGTTGCTTTCGTATGGGGCAGCGTGCAGTGGGGTGTGCCCGCGCTTGCGCGGATCGCTGCCTTCTCCCTGCCCGCCGAAGTCACCGGCCACGCGGAGCGGATGGCCCTGGAAATCATGGATCGCCAGCTGTTCGAGCCCAGTCGCCTGCCGCAGGAAGAGCAGGCCCGTCTGCTCGCAGTCTTCGCGCCGCTGACGGAAGATGCAGCACAAGACCCGCCGGTGCGCGTGCTGTTCCGCGCTGCCGCCGGCCCCCTCGGCGCCAACGCGCTGGCCCTTCCGGCGGGCACTGTCGTCCTCACGGACCCGCTCGTGCAACTGGCGCAGCATGACGAAGAGCTCGTGGGCGTGCTCGCTCACGAAATCGGCCATATCAGGCATCGCCACGCGATGCGAAGCTCCCTGCAGGCCTCCTTCGTCGGTCTCGTCGCCACGCTCGTCGTTGGCGACGTGTCGTCCGTTTCCTCGATTGTCACCGCGTTGCCGCTGATCCTCACCCAACTCGGCTACTCGCGCGCCTTCGAGCGTGAAGCCGACCAGTACGCAGTCGAGACGCTGCGTCGCCATGGCATCGGCACGCAACCTTTCGTAGACATCCTGCAGAGGCTCGATCCCTCCGGAGACGAGAAGGGCGCGTACCTATCGACCCACCCGCCCACTCCGGAGCGTGTCAGACGGATTCTTTCCGGTGCGAAGGGGCTGACGCCGTAATCGCATCGCGCACCGCGCGGCAAGCTTCGCCCGGCGCCTCCATGTCCGCGCAAGTCGTTCTGGCATAATCGGCGTATTGCCCCTGCGGCGTCCAGGCGCCGGCGGAGGTCCTCGTTAACAGCGCGCCCGCGTTCCCGGATGCGGGCGCCCGCCGCCGACTTCAAGCGTGACAACTACCGAATCCCGGCCCGCCAGCGCGCGCTGGCGCGATGATTTTTCCGACTGCCTCAGCGCCGACCGCCCGCGCCTGCGTCGCCTCGCGCGCGATCTCGGTCGCAACCTGGGGGCGAAGCGCGAGCGCCCGCAGGCGGATTTCGACGCGCTGCTCACCCGCTCCCGTGCGGCGCTGGTCGAACGCCTGGCCCGCCTGCCGAAACCCGACTTCCCCGCCGAACTCCCCGTCACGCAAAAGCGCGGTGAGATCGCCGCCGCCATCGCCGCCCACCAGGTCGTCATCGTCTGCGGCGAAACCGGTTCCGGCAAGACCACCCAGCTGCCCAAGATCTGCCTCACGCTCGGCCGCGGCGGCGCGGGCCTTATCGGCCACACGCAGCCGCGCCGTCTCGCCGCCCGCGCGACCGCGACCCGCATCGCGCAGGAGCTGAAAAGCGAACTCGGCCAGGCCGTCGGCTACAAGATCCGCTTCACCGACCGCCTCAGCGAGTCGAGCGCGATCAAGCTGATGACCGACGGCATCCTGCTCGCCGAGACGCAGGGCGACCCGACCCTAGCCGCCTACGACACCCTGATCATCGACGAGGCCCACGAGCGCAGCCTCAACATCGACTTCCTGCTCGGCTACCTCAGGACCCTGCTGCCGCGTCGCCCGGACCTGAAGGTGATCGTCACGTCCGCGACGCTCGACGCCGACCGCTTCGCGCGCCACTTCGCCAGCGCCGACGGCAAGCCCGCCCCGGTGATCGAAGTCTCCGGCCGCCTTTATCCGATCGAGCTGCGTTACCGCCCCGTCGAATCCGATGACGAACCCGCCCAACAGGACCGGCGCCCCGGCGCCGACCGCCGCAAGGACCGCGACCTCTACGACGCCATCGTCGACGCCGTCGACGAAGCCCATCGCAGCGGTCCCGGCGATACCCTCGTGTTCCTCCCCGGCGAGCGCGAAATCCGCGAGGCCTCCGAAGCCCTGCGCAAGGCCCATCACGCCTCCGGCACCGAGATCCTGCCTCTCTACGCGCGCCAGTCCGCGCAGGAGCAGACGCGCGTGTTCGCGCCCGGCAAGGGCCGCCGCGTCGTCCTCGCGACCAACGTCGCCGAAACCTCGCTCACCGTTCCCGGCATCCGCTACGTCGTCGACACGGGCCTCGCGCGTGTAAAACGCTACTCGCATCGCAACAAGGTCGAGCAACTGCAGGTCGAGAAGATCGCGCAGTCGGCCGCCAAGCAGCGCGCGGGGCGCTGCGGCCGCGTCATGGATGGCGTCTGCTTCCGCCTCTACGACGAGGACGACTTCGCCAGGCGCAGCGCGCACACCGACCCCGAGATCCTGCGCTCCTCGCTCGCCGGCGTGATCCTGCGCATGAAGTCGCTGCGCCTGGGCGCCGTCGAAGACTTCCCCTTCATCGACGCCCCGCTGCCGCGCATGATCGCCGACGGCTACCAGCTCCTCAGCGAGCTCGGTGCAGTCACCGACGACGATGCCCGCGAACTCACGCCGACCGGCGTCGAGCTCGCGAAGCTCCCGCTCGACCCCAAGATCGGCCGCATGATCCTCGCCGCGCGCGACCGCGGCTGCCTCGCCGAAGTCCTCGTCATCGCAGCCGCCTTGTCGACGCAGGACCCGCGCGAGCGCAATCCCGAAAGCCCCGGCGCCGCCGACCAGGCGCACGCGAAATTCCGCGGCGGCGAGCAGGACCAGCGCTCCGAATTCCTGTGGTACTGGAACTTGTGGAAAGCGTGGAGCGAAGTGCTCCGCCACGAAACCGGCAGCAAGCAGAAGGCGTGGGCCAAGCAACACCACCTCTCGTACATGCGCCTGCGCGAATGGCGCGACGTGCACACCCAGCTCCACACGCTGTGCACCGAACACGGCTGGAGGGAAAACGACAAGCCCGCGCAGTACGAAGCCATCCACAAGGCGCTGCTGGCGGGCCTCCTCGGCCACGTCGGCTGCAAGATCGAGGACGCCAGCGGCCCGCAGGCCGGCAGCTACCTCGGCGCCCGCGGCATCAAGTTCTGGCCCCACCCCGGCTCTGCCCTGGCCAAGAAAGCCGGCAAATGGATCGTCTGCGCCGAACTCGTCGATACCTCGCGCCTCTTCGGCCGCTGCCTCGCGAAGATCGAACCCGAATGGCTGGAGGAAGTCGGCGCCCACCTCCTCAAGCGCCAGGGCTATGAACCGCACTGGTCCAAGACCTCCGGCGCCGTCCGCGCCTGGGAGCGCGGCACCCTGCACGGCCTCGTCCTCTACGCCCGCCGCGGCGTCGCCTACCGCGACATCGACCCCGGGATGTGCCGCGAACTCTTCATTCGCGAAGGCCTCGTCGAGGGCGAGATCGCCGAAGGCCCGGCGCGCGGCATGCCCTTCCTGCAGCACAACCGCCGCCTCGTCGCCGAGATCGAACGCCTCGAACACAAATCGCGCCGCCCCGACGTCCTCGTCGACGAAGAATTGATCCACGCCTTCTACGAGTCGAAGCTCCCCGCCGACATCCTAGATGTCCCGAGCTTCGAAGCCTGGCGCAAGCAGGCCGAGAAAGCCGAGCCCAAACTCCTGCATCTGTCGCGCGACCAGCTCATGCGCCATGAGGCGGAAGGCATTACCACAGACCGCTTCCCCGCGAACTTCGAGGTCCTCGGCCAGAAGCTCAAGCTCGGCTACCTGCACCAGCCCGGCGAAGCCGACGACGGCGTCACGCTTACCGTTCCGCTCGCGATGCTCAACCAGATCCCCGCAAACCGATGCGAATGGCTCGTGCCCGGCTTGCTGGAAGAAAAGGTCGCCGCGCTGCTGCGCACCGTGCCGCAGAAACACCGCCACCGCCTGCAACCGATCGGCGAAAGCGCCGGCGCCTTCATGGCGCAGTACGACGCGGGCGAATGGGATCTCGACGAACCCCTTCTGCGCGCGCTGCAGCGCTTCGTCGAGGACCGCGTGTCGCTCAAGCTGCCGATGGAGTCCTTCCGTGCGGAGAATCTCAACCCGCACTGTTTCATGAACTTCCGCGTCATCGACGAACACGGCCGCGTGCTCGGCCAGTCGCGCAACCTCGCCGAGCTGCGCACGCGCCTGCGCGATCAGGTCGCCGAACGTTTCCGCGGCGCGCGCATCACGCTCCCCGAAGCAGCCGCCGCCAAGACGCCCCCGCCGCCCGCCGAGCGAGGGCCGAAAGGGCAGGGCGCCCCCGCGAAAACCGCCGCGGAGCCGGCCGCCGCCGCCCTCTCCGGCTTCACCGCCTGGACCTTCGGCACGCTGCCCGAACTCCTCGAAGTCAAGGTCGCCGGCCGCGAAGTCATCGGCTTCCCCGCGTTGCACGACGACGGCGACAGCGTCTCGCTGCGCCCCTACGACACACCGGAAGAAGCCGCCAAGGTCCACCGCAAAGGCCTCACCCGGCTCTTCGCCCTGACCCTCAAGGATCAGGTGCGCGCCGTCGAACGCCTGCCAGGCCTGCGCGAACTCGCGCTCGCCTTCATCCCCTTCGGCACCGAAGCCGAGCTCAAGGCGCAGCTCGTCGCCGCCACCCTCGACCGCACCTGCTTGCTCGACCCGCTCCCGTCCGATGCCGCGAGCTTCGACAAGCGCTGCGCCGAAGCCAAATCGCGCATCACCCTCGTCGCGCAGGAATTCATGCGCCTCGCGACGACCCTCATCGCCGAGCACGCCGCGCTGCAGAAACGCCTCACCGGCATGAAAGGTTTCCCCGAAGTCGCTACCGACCTCCAGGCCCAGGTCCGCGAACTGATGCCCAAGGACTTCCTCGTCGCCTACCCCTGGGATCGCCTCGCCCACTTCCCGCGCTACCTCAAGGCCGCGGGCGTACGGCTCGACAAGCTGCGCAACAACCCCGCGCGAGATGCGCAACTGCAGGCCGACTGGCGCAGCCTCGCCCAGCCCTTCGAGCGCGAGCGCCTCGCCAAGCGCAAGGCAGGCGTCGACGATCCCGCGCTCGACGAATTCCGCTGGCTCCTCGAAGAACTGCGCGTCGGCCTCTTCGCCCAGGAACTCAAGACTCCCATGCCGATGTCGGTCAAGCGCCTGCAAAAAATCTGGGACGCCCGTCCCCGATAAGCAGGCCATCCAGGGTGGAACCGTTGCGAGGGTGTCCGGCCAGCCCCGCCCGGACGCCCGGATCAGCAGCACGGCAACCGAGGTGCCGAGCAACGCGCGCCGTTAAACAACGCCCTTTGATCCGTCAAGCCTTTCCTGCTATCCTTCCCGGCTTTCCCTTGCTCCACCGGACCGCATGCCGGGGAGCTGCCATCAACCGCAAGGAGTCTCCATGCGACATTACGAAGTTGTATTCATCGTCCACCCGGACCAGTCGGAACAGGTCCCGGCGATGATCGAGCGCTACAAGTCGCTCGTCACCGCCCGCAATGGCCAGATCCATCGCCTCGAAGACTGGGGTCGTCGCCAGATGGCCTATCCGATCCAGAAGGTGCACAAGGCTCACTACGTGCTCATGAACATCGAATGTGACGGCGAATCGCTGGCCGAACTCGAGCACGCCTTCAAGTTCAACGACGCCGTCCTGCGTCACCTCGTCGTCAAGATGAAGGGCGCCGTCGCCACCCCGTCGCCCATGATGAAGGAAGAGAAGTCCCGCTCGCTGACCGCCGCGCCCGTCGCGGAAGAAGCGAAGCCCGAGGCCGAATCCGCCTGAGGTGACTGACGAGGGGATCAACCAGCTGCACCTCGACGCCCGGATCGCTGAACTCCAGCCCCTGCGTCGAACCCCGGCAGGAGTGCCGATCGCCGCATGCGGCCTCGCGCACGAATCGAAACAGATCGAAGCGGGCCTGGTCCGCGACGTTTCGGTGGAACTGCAGGCGGTTGCAGTCGGTGATCTGGCCAGCGTACTGGCCGGCGCATCCCCCGGCATGAGGATAAGGGTCGCCGGATTTCTCGCCGCGAAGAGTCTTCGCAGCCGCAGTCCGGTACTGCACCTGAGCAAGATCGAATTTCTGGAAGGAAACGAAAATGGCGTTCAACAAGAAGTTTGCAAAGAAAAAGGATGACCGCGGCAATCGCGGCCTGTTCAAGCGTCGCAAGTTCTGCCGCTTTACCGCCGAGAAGATCGAGGAAGTCGACTACAAGGATGTCGATATCCTGAAGGACTTCGTCACCGAAAACAGCAAGATCATGCCGGCCCGCATCACCGGCACCAAGGCTCACTACCAGCGTCAGCTGTCGACGGCGATCAAGCGCGCGCGCTTCCTCGCCCTGCTGCCTTACACCGATCTGCACAAGTAATCGGGAGAGATCGGACATGCAAATCATTCTGCTCGAAAAAGTCGCCAACCTCGGTACCCTCGGCGATGTGGTCAAGGTCAAGGACGGCTACGCCCGCAACTACCTGATCCCGCAAGGCAAGGCCAAGCGTGCGACCCAGGCCAACATGGCTGCGTTCGAAGTCAAGCGCGCCGAACTCGAAAAGGCCCAGGCCGAAAAGCTCGCCGAAGCCCAGGCAGTCGCCACCAAGCTCGAAGGCTTGATGCTGCAGATCGCCCGCAAGGCAGGCATGGACGGCCGCCTGTTCGGCTCCGTCACCAACATCGACATCGCCGAAGCGCTGGACGCCCAGGGCTTCAAGGTCGAGCGTAGCGCGATCCGTATGCCCGAAGGCCCGATCAAGGCCATCGGCGACGTGCAGATCGACGTCGCTCTGCACCACGATGTCGTCGTTCCGGTCACCGTCTCCGTGCTCGGCGAACAGTAATCCGCCCGCGCTGACGTGATCGCAAAAGGGGCTGCCGCGGCAGCCCCTTTCCTTTTTCGGTAGCTGCCGCCGCTTCGGTAGAATTCCGCACTCGCTCCCCTGGAGGCTCGTCTCCGATGGCCACTCAAAAGCGTCGCTTTTCCGCGAACCCCGGCGATCCCGAAATTTCGGCGATCAAGCTTCCTCCGCACTCGCTCGAAGCCGAACAATCCCTGATCGGCGGCATCCTGCTCGACAATCAGGCCTGGGAGCGCGTTGCCGACCTCGCCAGCGAAGCCGACTTCTATCGCGACGACCACCGGCGCATCTTCCGCCACATCAGCAAGCTCCTCGACCTCGGCAAGCCGGCCGACGTCGTCACCGTCTTCGAGTCGCTGGAGAAGAACGGCGAATCCGAGCAGGCGGGCGGACTCGCCTATCTCGCCGAGATCGCCAACAGCACTCCGTCGGCCGCGAACATCCGCCGCTACGCCGAGATCGTCCGCGAGCGCGCCATCCTGCGCAAACTCGTCAGCGTCGGCGACGAGATCGCCGCCTCCGCGCTCAGCGCCACCGGCCGCGACGCGAAGACCCTGCTCGACGAAGCCGAAGCCAAGGTCTTCGAGATCGCCGAATCCAGCGCGCGCACCACCACCGGCTTCGTGTCGATCCAGCCCATCCTCAAGCAGGTCGTCGACCGCGTGCAGGAGCTCTACGACCGCGACAGTCCGACGGAAGTGACCGGCGTGCCGACCGGCCTCGTCGATCTCGACGACAAGACCTCGGGTTTGCAGCCGTCCGACATGATCATCGTCGCCGGCCGTCCTGCGATGGGCAAGACCACCTTCGCGCTCAACATCGCCGAGCATGTCGCGATCGACTGCAAGCTGCCCGTCGCCATCTTCTCGATGGAAATGCCGGGCACGCAGCTCGCCACCCGTTTCATCTCCTCGGTCGGGCGCATCGACCAAGGCAAGATCCGCACCGGCCGCCTCGGCGACGAGGATTGGCAGCGCCTCACGATGGCGATGGGCAAGCTCTACGACGCGCCCCTGTTCATCGACGAGACGCCCGGCCTCAATCCCATCGACCTGCGCGCCCGTGCGCGGCGCCTTTCCCGTCAGTGTGGCAAGCTCGGTCTCATCGTCATCGACTACCTGCAGCTGATGGTGGGTACCAAGGAGAGCGACAACCGCGCTGCCGAGCTGTCCGAGATCTCACGTTCGATCAAATCGCTCGCCAAGGAGCTGCATGTGCCGATCGTCGCCCTCTCCCAGCTCAACCGCAGCCTCGAGCAACGCCCGAACAAGCGCCCCGTGATGTCCGATCTGCGCGAATCCGGCGCTATCGAGCAGGACGCGGACATCATCATGTTCATCTACCGCGACGAGGTCTATAACCCCGATTCACCGGACAAGGGCACGGCCGAGCTGATTATCGGCAAGCACCGTAACGGCCCGACCGGCACTGTGCGCATGACCTTTATTGGCGAGTGTACGCGGTTCGAGAATTACGCCGGCGGCTCCGGCTTTTATCAGAGTGAATAAGCGAGTCGGTTTTTATTTGCCGAAGTGCTTGACGATTTAATTGAGCTCTATATAATTCGCGCCTCTTCAGCGCTGCAGCGGATTCGTTGGTGGCGGTGGGGAGTGGAAAGAGGTGGGTAGTGGAAAGAGGTGGGTAGTGCGGCGGCGGATTTAAAAAAGTTTGCTGCGGTGCTTGACGAAAGCGGTAGGGTTTGTCAGAATCTCTTTCTCGCTGCAACGGCAGCGGTTCTTTAAAAAATTGGACAACCGATAAGTGTGGGTGCTTGGTTGGCGCGACCGGAACTGCTTCGGCGGTTTTAATGTTGCAAAGATTGAGTGCTCATATGTAAGTCAGTAATGATTTCTTTGAGTGCTTTGTTGGATTGAACTTAAGAGTTTGATCCTGGCTCAGATTGAACGCTGGCGGCATGCTTTACACATGCAAGTCGAACGGCAGCGGGGGCTTCGGCCTGCCGGCGAGTGGCGAACGGGTGAGTAAT
>NZ_KB899504.1 GCF_000378245.1 Aromatoleum toluclasticum ATCC 700605 | reverse complement strand
CTGGTAGCACCAAACACAACTCGCCTTGAAAGCACTTTCCAGCGTCTGATCATTGTTCCAGTTGGAAATCTCGTATCGGGTTCCATCCCATTGAAAGATGGCGTCTGCCCCAGAAATGACTCCCTCCTCAAGCGCAATCAAGGTGTTGAGCACCTTGAACGTCGAAGCGGCCGCGAAGGGTTGTTTTGAGCGAGGATCGTTATGGACGAAACGCTGTCCCGTGCTGACAGATTCGATCACGATGGTTCCGTCGATACCCGCACTGCGAAACAGATGTTCGATTGCCGAATCTTCGGCACGCACAAAGAAGGAGAGACAGAGGCTACAGGTCAGAAGAATGAGTTTTGCCATTGCGGCAGCAGGGGGTGTGCAACTGAGGAAGCGAAATTGTACTGGGTTCAAATGTAACTGCCATTGGTCGCTTCTGGCCGGATGCTGCTATTGAGAATCACTTGCCGATAGCTGTCGTTCATCGAGTCTCGGAGCATTCGCAACCAACGTTCGTGCCCGGAGACAGAAAGATTGCACCCCTCCCCCTACTTCGTTCCCCGTTCCAATCTGTTGAATCGACGCGTTCCACTGAACGACAAGACGTACGCGCCGTACTAGTGTGGACTGGGTAGAAAGGAGTAACAACTGGATATTTTGAGGAAACGCTTACGACTTTGAGATCCTGTCGACGAGCGCTTCACCCTCGTTGACATTATCGTTGCGACGAATCCGCGCTAGACAACTCAGTAGGATCAAACGAGCGACGATGGACCTTGCTGTCGCGCTGGTAGCTTCGCCGTCCTAAAGAAGCACGATAGTGCCGCAACGTGTCCACCGGTTCACTCAGCCCTTGGCAAGCGGTTTTCCAGCGCCAGTCCGTTGCTGGCGCACATTTGGCGGCGCCGCCCTGAATAAAGAGGGAAGGTGTCACGCAAGAGCGAGAGGAGGAGTGCGTAGGAACCCCAAAGCGTTTGTTGCGACACCCTCGGACAGAATCGGTGCCCGCTCACATCCCCTGATAGATCGGCCCTTCGCCACCCTGCGGCACGACCCAGTTGATGTTCTGCGTCGGGTCCTTGATGTCGCAGGTCTTGCAGTGCACGCAGTTCTGCGCATTGATCTGCAGGCGCGGGTTCTGCCCCGACTCGTCGCGCACGATCTCGTACACGCCGGCCGGGCAGTAGCGCTGCTCGGGGGCGTCGTACTTCGCGAGGTTCACCGCGATCGGCACCGACGCATCCTTCAACTGCAGGTGGCAGGGCTGATCTTCCTCGTGGTTGGTGTTCGACAGGAACACCGAGGAGAGGCGGTCGAAGGTCAGCACGCCGTCGGGCTTCGGGTAGTCGATCTTCGCGCACTCGGTCGCGGGCTTGAGCTTGTCGTGGTCGGAGCTGTTGTGCAGCGTCCACGGCGCCTTGCCGCCGAACACCTTCTGGTCGAAGCCGAAGAGCAGCGAGCCCATCCACAGGCCCTTCTTCATGTAGGGCTTGAAGTTGCGCGTCTTGTGCAGCTCGTCGTACAGCCAGCTCGACTTGAAGGCCTCAGGGAAGGCGCCGAGTTCGTCACGGCTGCGTTCGGCCGTCACGGCCTCGAAAGCGGCTTCGGCGGCGAGCGCACCGCTCTTGATCGCGGCGTGGCTGCCCTTGATGCGCGCGGCGTTGAGGAAACCCGCGTCGTCGCCGATCAGCGCGCCACCCGGGAACACCAGCTTCGGCTGGCTCTGCAGGCCACCCGCGGCGATTGCGCGCGCGCCGTAGGCCAGGCGCTTGCCGCCTTCGAGATACTTGCGGATCTCGGGGTGTGTCTTGTAGCGCTGGAACTCCTCGAACGGCGAGAGGTGCGGGTTGGTGTAGTTGAGACCCACGACGTAGCCGATCGCGACGAGCTTGTCCTCGAGGTGATAGACGAAGCCGCCGCCGTAGGTGTCCGAGGGCAGGGGCCAGCCGGTCGTGTGTACAACCACGCCCGGCTCATGACGCTCGGCGGGGACTTCCCACAGCTCCTTCAGGCCGATGCCGTAGGTCTGCGGATCGACGCCATTCCGAAGGTTGAACTTCGCCTCGAGCTGCTTGCCCAGATGCCCGCGGCAGCCTTCGGCAAACAGCGTGTATTTCGCGTGCAGTTCCATGCCCGGCTGGTAGGCGGGGCCCTGTTCGCCTTCGCGCGTCACGCCCATGTCGCCGGTCGCGACACCCTTCACGGCGCCACTCTCGTCATACAGGATCTCGGCGCCGGCGAAGCCCGGATAGACCTCGACGCCCAGGGCTTCGGCCTGCTCGCCGAGCCACTTGGCGACGTTTCCCAGGCGCACAATGTAGTTGCCGTGGTTCAGAAAACAGTCCGGCAGCAGGCCGGTGGGCACCTTGCGCCCGCCGGTTTCGTTGAGGAAGATCACGCGATCTTCGGTGACGGCGGTGGTCACCGGCGCCCCCAGTTCCTTCCAGTCCGGGATCAGCTCGTTCAGCGCGCGGGGATCCATCACGGCGCCGGAGAGGATGTGGGCGCCGATCTCGGCCGCCTTCTCGATCAGGCACACGGAGATGTCGGCGCCTTTCTCGGCTGCCAGTTGCTTCAGCCGGATCGCCGCGGCCAGCCCCGCGGGGCCGCCACCGACGATCAGGACGTCGAATTCCATCGATTCGCGTTGCATTGTCGTTTCCCATTCTTCCATTCATTGGGTCGTTGCGGCGACACGCCGTATTCGCCAGCCGGGCCAAAGCGCGGACAGAAAAACCAGTCCGACCACTATGAAACAATCATCGAAAGCCCGCGTCGCCGCGTCGAGCGCCGATGCGGCAGTATCGACGGAGGCTGCCAGCTCGCCCTGGTGCGATGCCATGCGCCACTGGAGCACCAGAGACAACAGGCTCGTACCGAACGCCCCGCCGAGTTGACGAACGAAGTTCAGTGCGCCGGCGCCCTGTGCGATCTGCCCGAGCGGCAAGCCCTGCACCGCCCCTGCATTGAGGGCGGGAATCATCATCGCGAGCCCAAGACGGCCGAGGGCGATCCATACTGCAAGCAACCAGAAGTCCGTGCGCGCCGAAGCGCCGGCGAACAGCAAGAACGACAGTGCGAAACAGGCAAGTCCGGCACAGACGATATAGTGCGGCGAATGCCGGTTGGTAAGCCGGCCTGCTAGCGGAATGCACAGGGCTAGCAGCAGCCCGCCTGGCAACAGCAGGATCCCCGCCTTCATCACCGAAAAACCCGAAATCGTCTGCACAAATAACGGCACGAGGAAGGTCGAGCCGTACAACCCCACGCCGTAAGCAAAGCCGACCGCCGCAGCCGCAGCGAAGACCGGGTCACGGAATACACGCGGATCAAACATCGGGTGGCTGCGGCGGAGCTCCCAAGCCACAAAGGCGGCGCCGCATGCCAAGGTACCGGTGACTACGAGCGCGAAGCCCAACTGCGACAAGTCCTGTCGCTGCGCCTGCGCGAGTCCGCCCAAGACAAACAGGAGGAAGGCACACAGCAGCAATAAGCCCATGCTGTCGAAGGTGGGCCGCCGCGCCGCGCCCCCCTCGAAACAAGCGAGCCGCGACGGCGCGAGCACAAGCCCTGCGAGACACAGTGGCAGTGTGACGAAAAACACCGCGCGCCAGCCGAACAGCTGCCCAAGCAGTCCCCCAAGTGCCGGACCGATCGCCGGTGATAGCACGACACCGAGACCGTACGCGGCCATCGCACTGCCGCGCTCTTCAGGCGGATAGACCTCGAACAATGCGATCATCGCGAGCGGCTGGATCACGCCCGCGATCGCCCCCTGCACAATACGAGACAGGATCAACTCATCGATCGAGGTCGCGAATCCGCCGGCCAGCGATACCACTACGAATATGAACAAGGCAACCGTGTAGGTCCGGCGCACTCCGTAAGCCCGCACCCACCAAGCTGTCGTCAGCATCGTCGCGGCCATCGCTGCGAGAAAACCAGTCGCAAGCCACTGCACGCGTCCCTGTCCGACCCCAAAGTCGCGCATTACGTCGTGCAGCACGACATTGACGATGGTCGTTGCGAGCACCACCGCGGTCGTGCCCAGCATGACCGTCAGTGCGACGCCCCGCCGCACGGCTCCGTCCGGCGTGCGAGTCAACCGACCGCCTGCGAGAGCTCCGGGACAACCTCGAACAGGTCGCCAACCAGGCCGTAATCGGCGACCTGGAAGATCGGCGCTTCCGGATCCTTGTTGATCGCGACGATCACCTTGGAGTCCTTCATGCCGGCCAGGTGCTGGATCGCACCCGAGATGCCCACCGCGATGTAGAGCTGCGGCGCGACGATCTTGCCGGTCTGGCCGACCTGGTAGTCGTTCGGCACATAGCCCGCGTCGACCGCGGCACGCGAGGCGCCCAGCGCCGCGCCCAGCGCGTCGGCGAGCGGCTCGAGCAGCTTGTGGTAGTTCTCGCCGCTGCCGAGGCCGCGGCCGCCCGAAACGATGATCTTCGCCGCGCCGAGTTCCGGGCGCTCGCTCTTCGTGAGGTCGCGGCCCTTGACGCTGGTCAGGCCCAGATCGGCCGCGGCGCCAAGCGCTTCCACTGCCGCCGCGCCGCCCTCATTTGCCACCATCGCGGCCGCCTCGAAGGCGGTGGTGCGCACGGTCATCACCTTCACGGCGTCGTCCGACTTCACGGTGGCCATCGCGTTGCCGGCGTAGATCGGGCGCACGAAGGTGTCGGCCGACTCCACGGCGACGATGTCGGAGATCTGTGCGACGTCGAGCAGCGCGGCGACGCGCGGCGCGACGTTCTTGCCGTTGGCGGTGCTGGGGGCGAGGATGTGGGTGTAGCCGGCGGCCTCATTTGCCACCACTGCCACGACGAGGGCGGCCACGTTCTCGGCGGTCTGCGAGTCGTAGTGGGCAGCATCGGCGACGCGCACCTTCGCGACACCCGCGACCTTCGCCGCCTCCGCGGCGGCGGCGGCGCAGTTGGCACCGGCGACCAGCACATGCACCTCGCTGCCGAGCTGGGCCGCGGCCGAGACGGTGTTGAGGGTCGCGGCCTTCAGGCTCGCGTTGTCGTGTTCTGCAATAACCAGGATCGCCATGTTCAGATCACCTTCGCTTCGTTCTTGAGCTTGTCGACGAGTTGCGCGACGTCCGCGACGCGCACGCCGGCGCTGCGCTTCGGCGGCTCGGCCACTTTCAGCGTCGCCAGGCGCGGGGCGACATCGACGCCGAGGTCGGCCGGCTTCACCGTGTCGAGCGGCTTCTTCTTCGCCTTCATGATGTTCGGCAGCGTCGCGTAGCGCGGCTCGTTCAGGCGCAGGTCGGTGGTGACGACCGCCGGCAGCTTGATCTCGACGGTTTCCAAACCGCCGTCGATCTCGCGCATGACCGTGGCGACGCCCTCGCCCAGCTGAACCTTGGACGCGAAGGTGGCCTGCGGCCAGCCCATCAGCGCCGCCAGCATCTGGCCGGTCTGGTTCGAGTCGTCGTCGATCGCCTGCTTGCCGCAGATCACCACCGTCGGCTGCTCCTTGTCGCACAGCGCCTTCAGCAGCTTCGCCACGGCGAGCGGCTGCAGGTCGGCGTCAGATTCAACCAGGATGCCGCGGTCGGCACCGATCGCCATCGCGGCACGGATCGTCTCCTGACAGGCCGCGACACCGCAGCTCACCGCGACGACCTCGGTCGCCACGCCCGCTTCCTTCAGGCGCACCGCCTCTTCCACTGCGATCTCGTCGAAGGGGTTCATCGACATCTTCACATTCGCGATATCGACGCCGGTGCCGTCAGCCTTCACTCGCACCTTGACGTTGTAATCGACTACGCGTTTGACGGGTACCAGGATCTTCATGCATTCACCTCATCTGTTGGTTCTTCGGGTGACGCGCCATCCGCCTCCTCGCTGCCGCGCCGGTAGCGGTTGACCGTCTCGCCGTGTGCGATCGCGTGGCCCGCGGCGTCGGTCACCTCGGTAGTCGCGAAAAAAATGCTGCGGCCGCCGACACGCACCCGGCCGCGTGCCCGCAGCGTGCCGGTCGCAACCTGGCCGGTGAAGCTCGTGTTCAGCGACAGTGTCACGGCCTTGCGCACGCGCTCCGGCGAGCCCGAATACAGGCCGGCGAGCGTGCAGGCGACGTCGATCAGCGTCGCGAGCACGCCGCCATGCACGGAACCCGCACGATTCAGGTGCTGGGGGCCGAGCGCCAACTCGACTTCGACGCGGCCCGGCGCCCACTCGACGACCCGGCACCCGAGCGCGCGCGCGAAACCCTCACCGATCGCGCTGTCATTGATCGCGGCGGCCGCTTCGGCCTCAGCGCGCGAAGTACAGCTCATGCAGCGCCTCCAGGCTCACCTCGGCGGCAGGCTGCGAGAGCACGACCTTTCCGCTCTGCATCAGGTAGACCTGGTCCGCGACACCAACCGCCTTGTGCGTGTTCTGCTCGACGAGCACGATCGTGCGGCCCTCCTCCTTCAGCCGCGCGAGGATCTCGAAGAGTTCGTTGACGACGACCGGCGCGAGGCCGAGCGATGGTTCGTCGATGATCAGCAGCTTCGGATCCGACATCAGCCCGCGCGCCATCGCCAGCATCTGCGCTTCGCCGCCCGAGAGCGTGCCGGCGAGCTGCGTGCGCCGTTCGTGCAGGCGCGGGAACATCGCATAGGCCTTGTCGCAGTTGGCCTGCGAGGCGGCCCGGTGCGCCTTGGGGAAGGCGCCGAGCATCAGGTTCTCCTCGATCGTCATGTCCTTGAAGATCATGCGGCCTTCGGGAATCATCGCCACCCCGCGTTCGAGCATGTGCCAGGTCGAGCTGCCATCGAGCGGCTGGCCGTTCAGCCGGATGCTGCCCTGGCTGAGCGGGACGAGGCCCATGATCGCGCGCAGCAGCGTGGTCTTGCCGGCGCCGTTGGGGCCGATGATGGTCGTCAGTTGCCCAGTCGGCACCGAGATGGAGAGGTCCCACAGAATGTTGATCGCGCCGTAGCCGGCGCGGACGTTGGCAATCTCAAGCATCGCTCGCCCCCGTGTAGCTCTTCATTACTTCCGGATCGCGGAAGACCTCGTCGGGCGTGCCGTCGGCGATCAGTTCGCCGAAGTTGAGCACCGCGACGCGATGGCACAGATTGCTGATGGTCTCGATGTCATGCTCGATGATCAGGATGCCGACGGCAAACTTCTCATGCAGTTCCTTGAGCATGCCCATGAAGCGGCGCTTGCCGTTGGTTTCGAGACCCGCCAGCACCTCGTCGAGCATCAGCAGCTTCGGGTTCGTCGCGAGCGCCTTCGCGACCTCGAGCGCCTTCAGCTCGGTCAGCGCCAGCTCGGTCGCCGCGTGGCGCTCGGCCTTGTCGGTGAGGTCGGTGAAGTCGAGTACCTCGTCGATCTTGCGCGCATCGACCGCACCGGTACCGAAGCGCTGCGCGACGATCAGGTTCTCGCGCACCGTCAGCTCGTGCATCGGCTGCGGGACCTGGAAGGTGCGGCCGATGCCCATGCGTGCGCGCCGGTGCAGCGGGGTGCGCAGCATATCCACCGAGTCGAACAGGATGCGCCCGCTCGACGGCTTGACCAGCCCCGACACCGCATTGAACAGCGTCGTCTTGCCGGCGCCGTTGGGCCCGACCAGGCCGACCACTTCATGCGAGCCGACCGACAGGGAGACGGTATTGACCGCCGTCAGGCCGCCGAAGCGGACCGAGAGATCTTCAAGCCGCAGCATGTTTCCTCCGTGAGTCCTTGCGCAGCAGCGGCATCAGGCCGCCCGGACTGAAAATGATCATCGCCACCAGCAGCGCACCGAGCACGAGCTGGTGCCCCGACGGGATCAGGCTCTTGAAGATCAGTTGGTCGACCAGATAGACCGTCACCGCGCCGACAAGCGGCCCGAGGATTGTGCGATAGCCGCCGAAGATCGCCGCGACGATCGGCAGCGTCACCCACAGCCCGCTGAACGCGTAGTCGGGCTCGAGGAAGTTGATGTAATGCACGTTGAACGCACCGACCACGCCCGTCATGAAGGCCGACACGAAGAGCATCAGCGCCTTGAGCAGGGTGCTGTTGACGCCGACCACGCGGGTCGCATCCTCGCTGTCGTGCATCGCGCGCAGCGCGATGCCGTAGTGGCTCGCACGGATCGCCCGGTACGCGGCGACGAACGCCAGCAGCACGGTCAGGATGATCAGGTAGCTGCCGATCTTGCCGCTGAGGTCGAAGCCCATCAGTTCGGGAAAGCGCGGCACGCTCGCGAGGCCCGCCGAACCGCCGGTCACCGAGCTCCACTCGGTCGCGATGATCTTGAAGATGTGCGCATAGGCGAGGATCGCGAGCGCGAAGTACGGCCCCTTCAGGCGTAGCACCGGCAGCATCACGAGCGACGCGACAACCGCGCCGACGCCGCCGAGCAGCATCGCCGCGAATACCGGCATGCCGGTCTTCATTGTCAGCAGCGCCGAGACATACGCGCCGACGCCGAAGAACGCCGAATGGCCGAAACTCACCATGCCACCGAGGTTCCCCAGCAGCGCCCACGCGAGCGCGATGCCGCCGATGATCATCGACGCGACGATCAGGCTCATGACGTAGTTGTTGCTGCCGAGCACGAGCGGCACGGCGATGTAGGCGGCCGCGATCACCGCGAGTCCGGTTTTCGAAACGTACATGCTCATCCCCTCCTCGCCTTGGCGCCGAAAAGACCGTTCGGCATCAGGAACAGCACCAGCAGGAACAGCGCCATGCCGACCAGCTCCTGCAGCGCGGAACTCGCGAGCGTCACGGTCAGCGCCTCGGCGATGCCCAGCAGCAGCCCGCCGACCATCACGCCCGGGATCGAGCCGATACCGGCCAGCACGGTGATGATGAAGGCCTTGACGGTGAGCGCGTGGCCGAACGCGGGCTGGATCACCCCGTAGCTGAAGATTGCGACCCCGGCGAAGGAGGCGAGGATGCCGGCAACGACGAAGGAGACGATCTCGGTCGTGCGCGGATTGATGCCCATGAGCTTGGCCGCATCGCGGTTGCTCGACACCGCGCGCACCGCGCGCCCGTACCAGCTGCGCGACAACCACCACCACAGCCCGGCCATCAGCACCGAGGCGACGACGAAGAACAGCAGTTCACTGCGCATGCTGTAGAACGGCCCGACGACCACCGCATCCTGAAACCACGCGGAAGAGGTCGAACGCACGTCCGCCGACCAGATCAACAGCACCGCGTTCGTCAGGATGATGCCGATGCCGTAGGTGAGGATCAGCGAATTGAGCTCGCGGTCCTTGCGGATCAGGCTCACGAGGAAATACACCAGCACCGCGCAGGTGCACACCAGCACCAGCGCCAGCGGGATGGCGAACAGGGGGCTGAGGCCGAGCTTCGACTCGACCATGTAGGCCATGTAGGCGGCGAGCAGCACGAGTTCGCCGTGGGCGAGGTTGATCACCTTCATGGTCCCGAAGACCAGCGCCAAACCGAGGGCGATCAGGGCGTAAGAGCCGCCCTGAAGCACCCCGGAGTAGAGCGCCTGCAGGATGAGTTCCGACATGTAGGAATTGCTCCGAGTGATGCGACGGGCGCAGGCCACGGGGGGCGCCGCTACGTCCGTCGCCTGCGGCAGGAAACGCGCATGCTTACCAGGGAACGCCGGGGAAATTCATCTTCCCCGTCGCCGCGTCGCTGGGCCAGACGATCGCGATCTTGCCGTTCTGGTGCTGCCCCATGCGATGCACGAAGTTGATGTTGTCGCCCTTGTCGTTGAAGCGCACGCGCCCGATCAGCGTCTCGCGGTCGGTCTTCGCCAGCTCCTCGACGACGCCGCCCTTCTTCAGCGTGCCCTTGTCGGCGGCGCGCGCGATCGCCTCGAACAGGATCATCGACTGCACGTAGCCGAACTGGCCGAGGTAGTCGGGTTCCTTGTTGTAGAGCTTCTTGTAGGCGTCGGCGAAAAGCTTGCCGTCAGCGCTCTTGAACTCCGCCGGGAAGGGCAGCAGCGCCGTGCCATACACCGAGGGCATCAGGTCGGGAAAGTCCGCGACCATCTTGGGCGTCGCCAGCGACCACACGCCGATCATCGCCTTGACGTCGGGCTTGAGCACCTTGGCGGCGCGCAGGATGCCGACGTAGTCGTTCTCATAGCCGGCCATCAGGATCACTTCGGACTTGTCCTGCAGCCGGATCTTGTTGATGATCGGCTTGAAGTCGGTGATCGCCGGGTCGAACGCATGCATGCCGACGGTCATGCCCTGTGCCGTGAGTTCCTTCTGCACGTCCTTCGCGAGGTCAGCGGTCGCCTCCTTGGTCGAGTAGATGACTGACGCCGACTTGACCTTCATGTCGGCCAGCAGGCCTACCATCGCCTTGCGGTAACCGGCGGTGTTATTGATGCGGAAGAAGGTCTTGATTCCGCGCTCGGTCAGGCTGTCGTCGACGCCACCCGAGGTGATGTAGGGCAGGCCGAGCTTGTTCGCGGCGTCGGAGGCCGGGCCGATGTTGTTCGACCCGTAGCCGCCGGTGATCGCGACGACGCCCTGCCCGGCAAGCTTCTCGACTGCGGCGATGGCCTTGGCGGGGGCCGATTCGTCGTCGGCGGTGATGACCTTGATGGTGTGCTTGCCGTTGGTCTTGTTGAACACCTCGACCGCGACCGAGATGCCCTCGTTCATGCCCGAACCCACGCGCGCCAGCGAGCCGGTCAGCGGGATTTCCGCGCCGACGAGGAGCTCCTCGGCGGACGCGACGCCCGCGGTCAGCGACAAGGCCAGCGCAGCCAGCCCGAGTTTGCTCCGAATGATGCAGTTCCAGTCCATTTTCGTCCTCCTCCATTCATTGATCGGGGTCCGCACCGGGCCCCCGTCTTCCCGCGAAAACCGCTGCACCTCAGCGCGGTCTTCCATCCTTGACAGTCTTGTCCTGTGCCCTTGCGCGATACATGTCCTGCGCTTGCTGCTTGAGCTGCCCCTTCAGGATCTTTCCGGTCGCCGCCGCCGGCATCGCCTGCATCACGACGATTTCGGACGGGCACTTGTAGGGCGACAGCTGCCCGGCGAGGTAACCCTGCAGATCCTCGATGCTCACACTGCGCGTCGGGTCCAGCTCGACGAAGGCGACGACCTCCTCGTTGCCCTCTCCGACCTCGCGCCCGACCACCGCCGACTGCGTGACCGCCGGATGGGAGTTCAGCGCGGCCTCGACCTCGACCGGGTAGACGTTGAAGCCGGAGCGGATGATCAGCTCCTTGGTGCGGCCGACGACGAACAGCGCCCCGCCGGCATCGCGCCGGACCACGTCGCCGGTATTGAGCCAGCCGCCGGGCCGCATCGTGTCGGCGGTCAGCTCGGGCTCGTGGTAGTAGCCCTTCATCACGTTCGGCCCGCGCACCCAGAGCTCGCCGGGCTCGCCGCCGGGGACGTCGGCACCGTCCTTATCGACGACGCGGATCTCGATGCCGGGGATTACTTGCCCGACCGAGGTGTCACGGCGGGGGGCGTCGATACGGGTCTGGCTGATCGTCGGCGAGCTTTCGGTCATGCCGTAACCGTTGTGCAGCGTCTGCCCGAAGAACTGCTCGACTTCATCCTTCAGCGTCGGATCGAGCGGCGAGCCGCCGGCGTAAATGAAGCGCAGCCGCGTTTTTTCGGGCGTCCACTTGCCGCGCGCGAATTCGAGCAGGCGCGCATACATCGCCGGCACGCCCTGCAGCACGGTGATGCCGTCGTCCTGGAGCGCATCGATCAGCGCCTGCGGCGAGTAGCGCGGCACGACATGCAGCGCGGCGCCGGCGTAGAGCGTGCCGAGCATCACCGACGCGAGACCATACACGTGCGAGATCGGCAGCACGCCATACACGCAGTCCTGCGGCCGGAGCTGGCGCAGCCGGCTCGACACCGCGGCGATGAACAGCAGGTTGCGATGCGTCAGCATCACACCCTTCGGGTGGCCGGTCGTGCCGGTCGTGTAGATCAGCGCCGCCACCTGGCTGGCGCCGTCCGGCTCGACCGGCTCGGGCGTGCAGCTTTCGTTGAGCGCGCCGATCGCGATTTCACCGAAGCGTGCCAACGTCGTCCGCGCCGCCTCGTGGCGCGCCGCGTGCGCGGCGGCGTCCGGCGACACGGCGACGGTGTAGATGACCCGGCGCGCGCCGCTGTGCTCGCGGATCACGTCGATCTCGCGCGGCGACAGACGGGCGTTGACGTTCACCACCCAGGCGTCGCACTGCGCGAGCGCGAAGATCAGCGCGATCTGCGCGGTGCAGTTTTCGCCGACGATCATCACGCGGTCTCCCGGGCGCACGTCGAGCCGGCGCAACAGCGCGGCGCCTTCGTCGACCGTCGCGGCGAGTTCATGCCAAGTCCACGTGACTCCGCCTTCCGACACGGCCACCGCATCCGGCGTGGCCGCCGCCCAGCGGCGCGGGATCTCGTTCAGACGCTGCGGCAATTCGGCCAACAGCGCGTCGTCCTGCGCACCCATCACGCGGCCGCCCTGATCATGTTGCGCGCGATCACGAGCTGCTGGATCTGGCTCGTGCCCTCGTAGATGCGGAACAGGCGCACGTCACGGTAGAAACGCTCGGCCGCGTACTCCGCGATGTAGCCCGCGCCGCCGTGGATCTGCACGCTGCGGTCGGCGACGCGCCCGCACATCTCGGACGCAAAAAGCTTGCAGCACGAGGCCTCGGTCGACACATCCTCGCCCGCGTCGCGACGGCGCGCGGCGTCGAGCACCATCGAGCGCGCGGCGTAGATTTCGGCCTTGCTGTCGGCGAGCATCGCCTGGATCAGCTGGAACTCGGCGATCGGCTTGCCGAACTGCACGCGCTCCATGGCATAGCGCAGCGCGTCGTCGAGCATGCGCTCGGCCGCGCCGACACACACCGCGGCGATGTGCAACCGCCCCTTGTCGAGCACCTTCATCGCGGTCTTGAAGCCGACACCTTCGAGGCCGCCGATGACATTCGCGGCCGGCACCCGGCAGTTCTCGAAGATCACGTCGCAGGTGTGCGCGCCCTTCTGCCCCATCTTCTTGTCGATCTTGCCGAGCGACAGCCCCGGCGTGCCGGCCTCGACGATGAAGGCGGAGATCGCGTCGGCACCTTTCTTCTGAGGGTCGGTGCGCGCCATCACGGTGAAGATGCTCGCCTCCGGCGCATTCGTGATGAAGCGTTTGGTGCCGTTCAGCACATAGAAGTCGCCGTCGCGCACGGCCGTGGTTTTCAGCGAGGCTGCGTCCGAACCCGAGCCCGGCTCGGTCAGCGCGAAGGATCCGATGATCTCGCCCGCGGCGAGCCGGGGCAGATAGCGCTGCTTCTGCTCCTCGGTGCCGTCGATGACGATGCCCTGGGAGCCGATGCCGTTGTTGGTGCCGATCAGCGAGCGGAAGGCCGGCGACGTCTTCGCGATCTCGAAGGCGACGCGCACCTCCTCCTCCATCGTCAGGTTCAGGCCGCCGTACTGCTCGGGAATCGAGAGCCCGAACAGGCCCAGCTCGCGCATCTCGGCGACGATGTCCGCGGGGATCTCGTCGGTTTCGGCGACGAGCGCCTCGTTCGGCACGAGACGCTCGCGCACGAAGCGCGAAACGCCGTCCAGCAACAGGTTCAGGGTTTCGGGATCTCGAATCATGTCTTCCTCAATCGGAGTGGGGGGTTGTTCACACCCGGCCCATGTCTGTTTCCACCTTGCGCACAAGCTGAACCAGACGGGGGCCGAGATCGTTCTCGAGCTTTTCGCGCGGCAGCAGGAAACCGGGGCCGCCGCAGTTGAAGGCCATCGACTTTTCGCGCTCGATGCCGAGCAGCGGCACGCCGACGGAGTGGATGTCCTGGTGCCACTCGCCGACCGACATGCAGAACCCGCGCTCGGCGTAGTCGCGCTGCGCCTGCTCGATGCCGAGCTTGATGCGCGGCCAGTTCTCTTCGTCGGCGAGGCGGATGTGGTCCATCAGGTAATCGAATTCGCGCTCGGGCAGACTGCACAGCAGCGCCTTGCCCATCGCGGTCGTCGCGATCGGGATGCGCGAACCCACGGTGAGTTGCAGCGTCACACGCGCGCTGCTGCGGCAGCTCTCGACGTACACCATGCTCAGGCGGTCGCGCACGCCAAGCGAAACCGAGGCACGCGAGTACTCCGCGAGCTCCTGCATCGCCGGGCGCGCGATGTCGCGCACGTCCAGGTTCGCGAGCATCGAATAGCCCAGCGCCAGCACGCCCGAGGCCAGGCGGTACTGCCCCTGGCTCTCCGAATACGCGAGATAGCCCAGCTTCGTCAGCGTGTGGGTCAGCCGCGACACCGTCGGCTTCGGAATCCCGGTGCGCGCCGCCAGCTCGGCGTTGGCGAGATAGGCCTCGCCCGGCCGGAAGCAGCGCAGGATCTCCAGCCCCCGCGCCAGCGCATTGACGAACTGACGATCCTTGCTTTCCTCGTCGTCGCCGAACACCCGGATTTCACTGTCCATAAGCATTTCCTCATACCTCCACTTCATCGGTTCTTCATCGGTCGCCGGTGAAGGCGACGCCATCGTTGCACACGTGAAAGCCGTGCGTCAACATTTTGCGAAACACGCGTTCGCACAGCGAAATTAAGCTAGCCACAGTCCTATTTCCTCAAAATCCCTTCAAACCCCTATTCCGAAACGACTTTCTGACGCCACACTTACACACACCTGAACGGAATCGACCGTTTACATCGTTCGAATTCCGCTGTAACGTTTCGCACAGATCGTTTTTGCGAACTGCTGTTTCGCTGTGCGAACGATTCAAAAGCAAACCACACAGGAGCAGTGATGAGCACAGAAGTCCTGGTCGAACGCCCCGCCCCGGGCGTCGCCGTGATTCGGATCAATCGCCCCGAAGCCCGCAATGCGCTGAACCAGTCCGTGCGCGTCGCGCTGGCGGATCACTTCACGGAACTGGGCAACGATCCCGAGGTGCGCTGCATCGTGCTGACCGGCTCCGAGCGGATTTTCGCAGCCGGCGCCGATCTCCGCGATCTCGCCGAACGCGGCGCGGTCGAGATGATGCTGCGTAACACCCATCGCCTGTGGCAAGCCATCACCGCCTGCCCGAAACCGGTCATCGCGGCCGTCAGCGGTCTCGCGCTCGGCGGCGGCTGCGAGCTCGCGATGCACGCCGACATCATCGTCGCGGGCGAAGGCGCGGCCTTCGGCCAGCCCGAGGTGCGCGTGGGCATCATGCCCGGCGCCGGCGGCACGCAGCGACTGACGCGCGCGATCGGCAAGTTCCGCACGATGAAGATGGTGCTCACCGGCCAGCCGGTCGCCGCGCGTGAGGCGCTCGAGATGGGCCTCGCGAGCGAGGTCGTCGCCGATGCCGAAGTGTTTTCGCGCGCGCTCGCGCTCGCCGCCGAGATCGCCGCGCTGCCGCCGCTCGCGGTGATGCAGATCAAGGAGGTCGTGCTCGCCGGCCAGGACGCCTCGCTCGATGCCGCGCTCGCGCTCGAACGCAAGGCCTTCCAGCTTCTCTTCGCGAGCGAGGACCAGAAGGAAGGCATGCGCGCCTTCCTCGACAAACGCCAACCCGAATACCAAGGACGCTGACCCATGCTTGATTCGACCCGCAACGACCTCCTGCTCGGCGTCGTCGGCACCGGCCTGATGGGCCGCGGCATTGCCCAGATCGCCGCCCAGGGCGGCGTGCGCGTGCTGTTGCACGACGCCCGCCCGGAAGCTGCCGCCGAAGCGCGCGAGGCGATCGCGCAAACCCTTGCGACGCTCGCCGGAAAGGGCAGGATTTCTGCCGACGACGCGGCCGCCGCCACTGCGCGCCTCGGTATCGCCGACTCGCTCGACGCGCTGGCCGACTGCCACGTCGTCGTCGAGGCGATCGTCGAACGGCTCGACGCGAAGCGTGAACTCTTCGCCCGCCTCGAAGGCATCGTCGGCGACGCGTGCGTGCTCGCGACCAACACCTCTTCGCTGTCGGTGACCGCCATCGCCGCCGGCTGCCGCGTGCCCGGGCGCGTCGGCGGCTTCCACTTCTTCAGCCCGGTGCCGCTGATGAAGATCGTCGAGGTCATCGACGGCGCGATGACCGAAGCGTGGGTCGGCGACGCGCTCACCGCGCTCGCGCGGCGCATGGGCCACCAGCCTGTGCGCGCGCAGGACACGCCGGGGTTCATCGTCAATCACGCCGGCCGCGCCTTCGGCACCGAGGCGCTACGCATCCTCGGCGAAGGCATCGCCGGCGTCGCCGACATCGACCGCATTCTGCGCGAAGCCGCCGGTTTCCGCATGGGGCCGTTCGAGCTCCTCGACCTCACGGGGCTCGACGTCTCGCATCCGGTGATGGAATCGATTTACGACCAGTACTACCAGGAGCCGCGCTACCGCCCGTCGCCGATCACGCGCCAGCGCCTCGCCGCGGGCCTGCTGGGCCGCAAGAGCGGGCGCGGCTTCTACGTCTATCGCGACGGCAAGGCCGAGGTGCCGGCCGAGGACGCGCCGCCGCCCCGCACCGACACCCCGGTGTGGCTGAGTCGGCGCAACGCCGCCGCGGCCGAACGCGTCGCGGCGCTCCTCAGCAAGCTCGGCGCGCCGCTCGAGACTGGCGCGCGCCCGAGCGCCGACGCGCTGTGCCTCGTCCTGCCGCTCGGCGAGGACGCGACCGCCGCGGCGCTCGCCGAAGGGCTGGACCCCGCGCGCACGCTCGCGCTCGACCCCCTGACTCTCGACGGCCGCCGCACACTGATGCGCACGCCGCTCACGCGCCGCGACCTCGCGGAGGCCGCGCGCGGCCTCCTCGCCGCCGACGGCACACCGGTCACGGTGATCAACGACAGCCCCGGCTTCGTCGCGCAGCGCGTGCTCGCGACGATCGTCAACATCGGCTGCGACATCGCCCAGCAGCGCATCGCCACCCCCGAGGACATCGACCGCGCGGTGACGTTGGGCCTCGGCTATCCGAAGGGTCCGCTCGCGCTGGGCGACGCGCTCGGCGCCGCGACCGTGCTCGCGATCCTCGACGCGATGCACGCGATCTACCGTGATCCGCGCTACCGGCCGAGCCCGTGGCTCGTGCGCCGCGCGCGGCTGAACGTCTCCTTGCTGACCCCCGAAGACTGACCCATTACACATAAGGAATCCCCATGCTCGACGCTTACATCTACGACGGCTTGCGCTCGCCGTTCGGCCGCCATGCCGGCAAGCTCGCCCCTGTGCGCCCCGACGACCTCGTCGCGACCGTGATGCGTGAACTCGTCGCCCGTTCGCCCTTCCGCCCTGAACAGATCGAGGACGTGATCCTCGGCTGCACCTCGCAAGCCGGCGAGGACAGCCGCAACGTCGCGCGCAATGCGTTGCTCGCGGCAGGCCTGCCGCCCACGGTGCCCGGCCAGACCGTCAACCGCCTGTGCGCGAGCGGCCTCGCCGCGGTGCTCGACAGCGCCCGCGCAATCACGACCGGCGAAGGCGAGCTCTATCTCGCCGGCGGTGTCGAGAGCATGAGCCGCGCCCCCTTCGTCGTCGCGAAGGCGGAAGCCGCCTACAGCCGCGACTTCAAGGTCTACGATTCGACGATCGGCGCCCGCTTCCCGAACCCCAAGGTCGTCGAGCAGTACGGCGGCGACTCGATGCCCGAGACCGGCGACAACGTCGCGGCCGAGTTCGGCATCACGCGCGACCAGGCCGACCGCTTCGCCGCCGCGTCACAGGCGAAATACGCGGCGGCGAAGGAAGCCGGCTTCTTCGCCGGCGAGATCCTGTCCATCAGCGTGCCTACGGGGCGCAAGACCCCGCCGCTGACCGTCAGCGAAGACGAGCACCCCCGCCCCGACACGACCTACGACACCCTTGCGAAACTGAAACCCCTCTTCGAAGGCGGCGTCGTCACCGCCGGCAACGCCTCCGGTCTCAATGACGGCGCCGCGGCGCTGCTGATCGGCAACGCCGCGGTCGGCGAACGCGCCGGCGCGAAACCGATCGCGCGCATCCTAGCGGGCGCCGCGGCCGGCGTCGAGCCGCGCATCATGGGCGTCGGCCCGGCCTACGCGATCCCGAAGGCGCTCGAACGCGCCGGCCTCACGCTCGCCGACATGGACATCATCGAGATCAACGAGGCTTTCGCGTCGCAGGTGCTGGGCTGCCTGAAGCTGATGAACGTCGCCTTCGACGATCCGCGCGTCAATCCCAACGGCGGCGCCATCGCGATCGGCCACCCGCTGGGCGCCTCCGGCGCACGCCTCGCGCTGACCGTCGCGCGACAGCTGCAGCGTACCAACGGCCGCTACGCCGCGATCAGCCTGTGCATCGGCGTCGGCCAGGGGCTGGCGATCATCATCGAGCGCGTCTGAGAACGGGACAGGAGACGAAGATGACCGAAGGCGCCCTGTCCCACCTCCGCGTGCTCGACCTGTCGCGCGTGCTCGCCGGCCCCTGGGCCGGCCAGACGCTCGCCGACCTGGGCGCCGACGTCATCAAGGTCGAACGCCCCGGCAGCGGCGACGACACCCGCGGCTGGGGCCCGCCCTACCTCAAGGACCGCGACGGCGAGGACACCCGCGAAGCGGCCTACTACCTCGCCGCGAACCGCGGCAAGCGCTCGGTGACGATCGACATCACGCGCCCCGAGGGCCAGGCACTGGTGCGCGAGCTGGCCGCCGAGAGCGACATCCTGATCGAGAACTACAAGGTCGGCGCGCTCGCGCGCTACGGCCTCGGCTACGAGGACATCCGCAAGCTCAATTCGCGCCTCATCTACTGCTCGATCACCGGCTTCGGACAGAACGGGCCGCTCGCCGAGATTCCCGGCTACGACTTCATCATCCAGGCGATGGGCGGCATGATGAGCATCACCGGCGAACGCGACGAACTGCCCGGCGGTGGCCCGCAGAAACTCGGCATCGCCTTCGCCGACCTGATGACCGGCATGTATGCGACCGTCGCGATCCTCGCCGCGCTCGCGCACCGCGACGTCAGCGGCACCGGCCAGTACATCGACATGGCGTTGCTCGACGTGCAGGTCGCGAGCATGTCCAACATGAACCTCAACTACCTCACCTCGGGCCGCGTGCCGGGACGCCACGGCAACGCCCACGCGAACATCGTGCCCTACCAGGTCTTCCCCGCACAGGACCTGCCCTTCGTGGTCGCCGCCGGCAACGACGGACAGTTCGCGAAACTCGCCGCGGTCGTCGGCCGCCCGGAACTCGCCGTCGACCCGCGCTTCGCGACCAACGCCGGCCGCGTGCGCCATCGCGAGGAGCTGATCCCGCTGCTCGAGGCGCTCTTCCGCGAGCGCCCCGCGCAGCACTGGATCGACGCGCTCGGCGCGGCCGGCGTCCCGAGCGGGCCGATCAACGATATCGCCCAGGCGCTCGACCACCCGCAGGTGCGCCATCGCGGCATGCGCATCGAGCTGCCCCACCCGCAGGCCGGCACGGTGCCGCTCGTCGCGAGCCCGTTCAAGCTCTCCACGACGCCGGTCCGCTACGATCGGCCGCCGCCGCTGCTTGGCGAACACACGCGGGAGATCCTCGCCAACCGCCTCGGCCGCACTAGTGCCGAGATCGAGGCCCTGCACGCGCGCGGGGTGATCTGATGACGACGACGCCCCTCGACGACGCAACCGGCGCGCGCCTGATCGTCGAACGCCACGGCCCGGTGCTGCAGCTCACCCTCAGCAATCCGGCGCTGCGCAACGCCCTGCACCCCGACATCTACGCCGCCGGCCTCACCGCCGTCACCGACGCCGCCGCCGACCCGACGCTCGGTGCGATCGTCCTGACCGGCGACGGTGCGCACTTCTGCGCCGGCGGCAACGTCAAGCGGCTCGCCGCGAACCGCCAGCGCCCGCCCGAAATCCAGCGCGACGGCATCGAGTGCTTCCACCGCTGGGTACTGGCGCTGCGCCGCTGCCCGCTGCCCATCGTCGCCGCGGTCGAAGGCAGCGCCGCCGGCGCGGGATTCTCGCTCGCGCTCGCCTGCGACCTCATCGTCGCCGCCGAGAGCGCGAAGTTCGGCATGGCCTACGTCAAGATCGGCCTGAGCCCCGACGGTGGCGGCTCGGCCTTCGCCGGCCGCGCGCTGCCGCGCCAGCTCGCCGCCGAACTGCTGCTCACGGGCGCCCCGATCGACAGCCGGCGCCTGCAGGCGCTCGGCGTCGTCAATCGCGTCGTCGCCGACGGCACCGCGCTCGCCGAGGGGCTCGCGCTCGCACAAGGGCTCGCGCGCGGGCCGCGCCACGCCCAAGCCCGCATCAAGGCGTTGCTCGACGCCGCGCCTACGACCCCGCTCGAGATGCAACTCGCCTTCGAACGGGACCACTTCCTCGACAGTCTGTTCGGCCCCGAAGCGGCCGAAGGCGTCGAAGCCTTCTGCGCGAAGCGTGCGCCCGATTTCAGCCGGAGCACGATGTGAAGATGCCCGAGTTGAACGCAACGGAGTCGACCACCCGCGAAATGAACCCGGCCGACCAGCCCCCGACCTTCCGCACCCGCATCACCGAACTCTTCGACACGCGCCTGCCGATCGTCGCGAGCGGTCTGCAGTGGTTGTCGAACGCGGATTACGTCGCCGCGGCCGCACACGCCGGCATAATCGGTTTCATCACCGCGGCAAGCTTCGCCGAACTCGACGATCTGCGCCGCGAGATCCGCCGCTGCCGCGAGCTCGCGGATGGCAAGCCCTTCGGCGTCAACATCTCGATGCTACCGAAGCTCGCCAAGGGCGACCGTGTCGATGCCGTCGTCGACCTCGTCTGCGATGAAGGCGTACGCTTCGTCGAGACCGCCGGCCGCAATCCCGAGCCCTACCTGCCGCGTCTGCACGCGGCGGGCATCAAGGTGCTGCACAAGGTGCCGACCGTGCGCCACGCGCGCTCGGCGCAGGCCGCGGGCGTCGACGCGATCACGGTGGTCGGCGCCGAATGCGGCGGCCATCCCGGCACTGAACTGATCGGTACGATGGTTCAGGTCGCCCTTGCCGCGCGCGACCTCACCGTCCCGCTCATCGCCGCGGGGGGTATCGCGACCGGCGCCCAACTCGTCGCCGCGCTGGCGCTCGGCGCCGACGGCGTCGCAATCGGCACACGATTCCTCGTCGCGGAGGAAATCTGGGCGCATCCAGATTACAAAGCCCGGCTTATAGCGGCGCAAGAAACCGACACCGCACTCGTCATGGAGTCGCTCAAGAACACGGTACGCGCGCTTCGTAATGACACTACCGATACTGTCCGGAAGATCGAAATCGAAGCTGGGGGCGACCTTGAAACACTGATGCCACACATCGCAGGCCGGATAGGTCGGCAAGCATACGAGTCGGGTAACACCCGGCACGGCATCCTATCGCTTGGGCAATCTGTTGCCTTTGCCGATCAGGTCGAACCTTTAAACAATATTGTCTGCCGACTTGAAGCGGAAGCGAGAATAGCGCTTGAACAGCTGGACAAGAAATGCAGCCGATGAATCGGCGGGCGCAACGCCGGGATAGTGGCCCCAGTCGGCCAGAAAAGCTGACCGAGACCTACCGGGAATCGGACGAGTTGCAGCGGGCGATGCGCTACAGCGAGATTTTCAGCCGGTCATGGCGCAAGAGGGACCGGGATGTGAGCACCGGATACCTATGGGTATAAAATACTTGTCCAAACGGCCAACAATCAAAAAAATCCTGTAGCGCTTCGAAAAATCCGGGCACGAGGGCGACGCTTCATGGACTTGGTTGGCTACGAATTCCTTCGGCGCAGGCTCAACCTGAGCGCCTTCCCGCTGGCCCATCCGGCGCGGGTGGCGCCGGTCCAGCGCATTATGCATCTGCCGAACGACGGCGTGCAGGTGCCGCGCACCGTTGCGCCCGAGTCCGACCATCCGCTCGATCATGTGCTCTTCTCGCTTCGCCACGAAGGGATCAATCTGCAGGTGCTCGCCGAAGCAATGCCGCACATCCCCGCCGAGGATCTGGTACAGCGCTTGCGCGCGACGCCCTCCGGGCCCTACATCCGGCAAGCGTGCTATCTGTGGGAGTCGTTCACCGGGCGCGAGTTATCCGCAAAGCCGAAGCTTTCGTGGCCTTGTTGCAGCAAGCGCACGAGAACATTGAGCTGACGGAACAGTATCTGTCCGATCTACAGTCCTCGACGCTCTCGAACCCATACGATCGGGCAGCCTGCTTTCGTCACGAGCAGAACTGGCTGCGCGGGGCAAGCAGCGTCACCTATGTGCCGCCGGCCCCCGATCTGCTGACGAGCCTGATGCCTGCCTTCATGGCAATGGCGAACGGCCTGTCCAAACAGATCGACCCGATCGTTGCGGCATCCGTCGAGTCCTTCGGTTTCGTGTTCCTGCACCCCTACATGGATGGCAACGGCCGCCTGTCACGTTTCCAGTTTCATCACGCCTTGTGTCAGTCCGGCCAACTGGAACCGGGCCTGCTGCTGCCCGTGTCGATCGCAATGAAGCGCCACGAGGAGCAGTATCTGCTGGCCCTGCAGTCCTTTTCGAAGCCGGCCCGCAAGCTGTGGGATGTGACGTGGATCGACGAGGATCAGTTCGCGTTCGACTTCAAGGGGCAGCCTTCGATCTATCGCTACTGGGATGCCACGCCTTGCGTCGAGTTCGGCTTCCGGATGGCTGAAGAAGCCCTCAACGTCGATCTACGGCACGAGACCGAGTTTCTCGCGAGCTTCGACCGCATCAGCAGGGCCGTGAACGAGGAATTCGATTTGCGGTCGAACGACCAGCACCTGTTGATCGGATGGGCGCTGCAAAACGGGGGCGCGATCTCGAAGAAACGGCGCAAGCAGTTGATCGAAAGGGTGCCCGCCGAAGCCTTCGAGTTCATAGAAGCGCTGGTGAAGGCTGAACTCGCGCAGCAGGAGGCGCCGAGTCCTTCACGTCCTCGATCCGGTCCCGGCCTCTGAACAGAGTGCCGGGTGGGCATGAGGATATTCGGGCGCTATGCAGGCTCATCGAGCCTTGGCTGCGGTTGCGGCCTCGAAATGACACTTACGTTGAAGCTCTCGAGGCGGCTCAATGCTCCGGTTCAATTGGTGTCAGCCAGTTCTCCGTCATCACTTCGGGGTACTTTGCGAAGTCCTTCATGTTGTTGGTGACGACCGCAGCGCCGAGCGCTACCGCATGGGCTGCAATCAACTTGTCGAGATGATCCTTCTTGCTCTCGCGAGAGGCCAGTCGGATCGGGCCATATGCGATTGCCGCTTCGGCATCGAAGGGCATGACGGGAATATCCTGGATGAGGTCGTCAAGATTGGCGCGCTCGCGCTCCTGATCGGCCGACACCGCTACGCCGTATTGAAGTTCGGCAAAGGTGATTGCTGACATTACGACATCACCCACATAGCACTCGGCAAAGCGTCGAGCGACCTCCTCGGGATGGTTCTTCATCAGATAGATGCACATGTTGGTGTCGAGCATGTAGCGCGCCATCACAGGGCATCCCTTTCGGCTTGCTCCTGATCGCCGCGACCTTCAACCATGAAGTCCGGGGAGAACCTCGCAAACTTGGCCATCACACCCGCGAGAGACCGACGAGCGGGCCGAATGCGCAACTCGTCGCCAACGCGTTCGATTTCCAGCTCGATGTCGGTGCGCTCATAAGCCAAGTCCGATGGAATACGCACGGCCTGTGAATTGCCGTTCTTGAAGGCACGCGTGGTGTGCATGGCAAGCTCCTACAGCGGATGTACGATGTGTGTACATTAGGCCGGGCGAACCATTTTGTAAATACATGGATGTACACACATAGGACGAAAGATCCTGGCGCCCCGCACGGATCCCACTACCATACCGATTGGAATTCTGCGGCCTCGGGCCGCATCCCATCGGCGGTGGTGCGCGGACCGACGGCGCCTCCGCACGGACGCGGGGCGCCCTCGCGCAATCGCGCTTCGTTCCCCGTGGTCAACGTACGGCGGGAGTTGCACCCGCGGCAATGCGTCCGTGCCGGGTACACAAGACAGGCGGCGCCTGGTCTCCCGGACGCTGCCTGAACTCGCGCCACGCTACGGCTCAGCTCACGCGGACCTCAATCTTGCGGGGACAGAATTCCGAGCGTTTCGGGATATGCACCGTCAGAACGCCATCCTTCAGGCTCGCTTCGGTTCGCTCCGCGTCCAACTCGCCGCTCAGCGCAAAGCTGCGCGCATAGCGCGTGGCCTGCACGTCCGCGTACTGCGCTTCCATCCCCTCCGGCATATCGATCACCACGTCACCCTCTATGATCAAGCGATGACGATCGGCCTGAACGTTGAGACGGTCCTTCGCGACACCGGGGAGGTCCGCCTCCACCGTGATCCCTTCGCTGTCCTCGAAGATATCAACCAGCGGCATCAGCGTGCGCACCTCCTCACCCGTTTTCACCTGCACTGCGCTTGTGCCGGCGTCTTGCGTCCTTGCAACTTCCGATGTGGTTTCCATGATGCACCTCCATCACGTTCACCGTACTTCGATCTGCCGCGGGCGCACCGATTCGCGGCGCGGGACGGTGATATGCAGGACGCCATCCCGGTAGTTCGCATCGGCGTGTTCGGGATCCACATCCTCGGGCAACGAAACGACCCGACGGAAATCGCCGCCGAAACGCTCGCGCCGGTAGTAGGCGCCCCCTTCCCGGGTCGGCACCTCGCGGCTGCCCGACACCGCCAGCAGACTCTTCTCGATCGAGATGTCGACCGTCTTCGGATCGAGTCCGGCCCCGAAGAGGTAAACGTCCACCCTCTCCGGACTTGCGCCGATGTTGACCTGCGGGAATGAGCCTCTGCGAACGGCCCGGATCCCGGTCGTCCGATTCAGCGTGTCGAACATCCTGTCCATTTCCTCTTCGAACGGCGCGAAATCGTCGAAGATGCTCTTGTCGAAACTGCTCATCCAACTGCCCAACATGACCCCCACCTCCTTTCCGGAAGCCTGATACGTTTCCTCCGTCTAGCGCTTGATTACGTCGCCGGCGTCCACCACCCGCCGATGCTCTTGTCCGTACCCAGCGCCCAGAGCGCGAGTACGGCGACCACCAGACCGACGAGCACTGCATTCCACACGGCCGCCGTGACTCCCGCAAAGCCGAGGATCCACGGCGAGGCCACGAGCCATGCGCCGATTGCCACGCTTGACCACTCTTCCCAAGCCGCGACCTTGAAGAGTTCGAACAACGCGAGTGCTGCGACGAGCGCTCCGGCAATCACCGCATTCCAGGTCGGCGTCGTCTCCATCGCGTAGGAAAACGCCCACGGCGATACCGCGAGCCACACGCCCAAGATGAGATTCACCGGGTCTTGCCAGTGTTTGACTGTTGCTGACATGATCTTCCCTCCGCACACGACGAATGCAGATCACCGTCCGACCGCGAGGGGAGACTGCGGATGGTCGTCACCGGGCAATTCGCTCGACTGACTACCGCGATCCGGTGCGCTCGACCGACCCGCCGTCTCGCCTTGGGGTCATCCGGGTACCTTCACGCTGCTGTTGACCGCGGCGACGAATGCCGGTTCCCATCCCACGCCTCCGCGCGACGCCGGCGCAGGGGTTGGGCGAAATCGGCCGCCGGCACCGGCCGTCCGACCACGAAGCCTTGGACTTCGTCGCAGCCGTGGGCACGCAGGTTCTCCAGTTGCTCGACCGTCTCAACCCCCTCCGCGATGACCTTGAGCTTCAGGCTGTGCGCGACCGCGACGATCGCGCGCACGATCGCGACGCTGTCGGCGTCGTGCGCGATGTCGCTGACGAACGAGCGGTCGATCTTCAGCGTCGCAACCGGCAACCGCTTTAGGTAGCTCATCGCCGAATAGCCAGTGCCGAAATCGTCGATCGACAGCTGCACCCCCAGCCCCCGCAGCTTGCGCAATACCTCCATCGATTCGGGCGCGCACTCCATCAGACTGCTCTCGGTGATCTCCAGCTCGAGGTAGCACGGATCCAGCCCCGTCTCGGCGAGCACGCGCGCGACGATCTTCTCGACACCGTGGCGGAACTGGCGCGCCGACACGTTGACGGCCGCGCGCAACGGCGGCAACCCCGCCTGCTGCCACGCCTTGTTCTGCCGGCAAGCCGCGGCGAGTGCCCATTCGCCGATCGACTCGACGAGGCCGGTCTCCTCCGCAATCGGGATGAAGCGGGTCGGCGCCACCCGCCCGAGTTCGGGCTCGTCCCAGCGCGCGAGGGCCTCGAAACCGACGATGTCTCCGCTGGCGATATCGACCTGGGGCTGGTATTCGAGCACCAGTTCGCCACGCTCCACCGCTCCACGCAGGCGGGTCTCGAGGTTGAGGCGGTCGAGCACCTGGGTCTTCATCTGCGGCGTATAGAACTGGTAGGTGCCGCCGCCCTCGCCCTTGGCACGATACAGGGCGGTATCGGCGTTCTCGAGCAGGGCCGCCGCATGCCCTGCATCCTCCGGAAAAAGCGTGATGCCGACGCTCGCCGTTGCATACACGGTATGACCGACCAACTCGAAGGGCTGCGACGACAACGCCGCGAGCAGCCGCTCCGCCACGAGCACCGGTTCGCGCAAATGCTGGAACTCGGGCAGGAACGCGGCAAAGCTGTCGCCGCCGAAGTGGGCCAGCGTGTCGCGCGGCAGACAGGCGGCGAGGCGCGCGGCGACCGCCTGCAGCAGCAGGTCGCCGTAGGCATGTCCGAAGGACTCGTTGATCGCGTTGAAACGATCCAGATCGAGCAGCAACACGGCCAGCGAACGGCGGTCCGCGCGCGCCCGGGCGACCGCCGCCTCGAGGCGTTCCGAAAACAGATACCGGTTCGGAAGATCGGTGAGCGGATCGTGCAGGGCCATGTGGCGCAACTGCGCCTCGTGGGTCGTCCGGAGATCGAGCGACAACTTGCGCATGCGCGCCAGCACCTGCAGGCGCACCTGCAACTCGGCCTTCTCGATCGGCGTCGCGATCACCTCGTCGACGGTTTGCCACAGCTGTTGCGTGCCGAGGCCGGCGCCGCGCCGCGCGGTCACAAACAGGAAGGGCAGCAGGATCGGCTGCTCGCGTTCCTTGCGCGCAGCGATCGCATCGCGCAGCCGCTCCAGCGCCGGGCCGTCGACGATGCCGAGGTCGAAGGGCTGCCCGAGCGACCCTGCACTCTCGCCGACCACGACCTGATAGTGCGGGGCGAGCCACTCCGCCAGCAGGCGGCGGTTGCGGCGATGAGCGAGCAGCAGCAGAACGCGCGTCACGCCGGCTCCTCCAGCAGGCCGCGCACCATCTGCGCGAGCAGCTTCGGCGAGAGCGGTTTGGGTAGTACCGCCCGCGCCCCGCAGCGTGCGCCGTGCAGTTGCATGAAGGGTTTCGCGCGCCGCCCGACCAGCACCAGCACCTCGACCTGGCGCTCGCGCAGCCGGCGGCAGCGGTCCCACACGGCAATGTCGAATCCGTCGACATCCACCAGCGCAAGCGCGATCGCGCCGGACTGCGCGAGCACCGCGTCGAACTGCGCCAGATCGGCCGCGCACAGCGTCTCGAAGCCGTTGCCCGACAGGCATTGCAGCAGGAGGGCGAGATTGCGCGGATTGCGGTCGACAACGAGGACCGCCCGCGGTGGCACACTGTTCATTGGGGCGTGACTCCAGACTCGTGGCGCCACTCCGGGGTACCGGTCAGAATGCCGCGCAGGTCGGTGAGGGGCTTGCCGACCTTGATGCCGTCGGCGGTGATCTCGATCTCGCGCAAGGTCTTCTCGAAGTCGCCGAGGCGCTTCTTCAGCACACCTATCGCCTTGCGCAGCTCACCGCGAACCTCGAGATAGCGCAGAAACACGATGTTGTCGGCCAGATACCCCAGGCCGGTCTCTGTGGCCTGGAAGTCACCCGTGATCGACTCGACTTCGTCCACCAGCAGCACGGTCATGCCGCGGTTGCGCAGATCACGGCACAGGGCATGAAGGTCGCTGACCAGATCGTCTCCGCTTAGCGAGAGCCGGAATCCCGCGATGCTGTCGATCATCACGGTGCGCGCGCCCTGGTTTTCGATGTCGCGCACGACCTGCCGGTAGAACTCCGCCGGCGAGAACCGCAACGGCTCGATCTGTTGCAGCTGCAACGTACCCTGCCCCACCAGCGACCGCACGGGCAGGCTGATGGCGTCGCAACGGCGCAGGATCATCTCCACGCTTTCGTCGAACGTATACACGATGCCGTGTCCGCGGCGCGCCGCAACCTCCTTGAGCAACTGCAAGCACAGGGTCGTCTTGCCCACGCCCGACGGGCCGCTGATGATGGTCACGGTGCCGCGCTCGATGCCGCCGTGCAGCAGTTCGTCGAGGCCGGGCACACCCAGGGACTGAATCTCGCCGGCAATCTCGTCCCGCGGCTGGTCCGGAACGAGCCGCGGGAAGATCGTCATGCCGGTGTCGCCCAAGCGCAGCGCATGCCAGCCATCGCGAAAGCCCGAACCGCGGAATTTCGCGACATTCAGGCTGCGCCCCTGCGGCGTCGCGGCGAGGGTGATCACCCCGTCGGCCATGAATTGCAGATCCTCGTCGGGGGCGGTCGGACTGCCTTCGGAAGTGAATAGGACGGTCGCGCCCTGCCCCACAAGAAAGCGCAGGAAGGACAATACCTGCTTGAAAAAGTGGAACGGCTCCGCCGCCAAGTAGCGGAACTGCGTCATCGCGTCAAGAAAGACGCGCTGCGGTCGCAAGGCTTCGATCTCGCCGACGATGCGGCGGGTGATCGGCTCCAGATCGACCTCTGCCGGTGAAAAGATGTCGTACGAGCCGGACTCGGCGAAAAACTCCGGCGTCGGCGACAGATCGAGGAAGCTCACCCGCTCGAGGTCGAGGCCCAGCGCCGATCCGTTCTGCCGCAGCTGCTTCTCCGGCTCGGCAAGCGTGATGAAGAGGCAGCGCTCCCCTTGCCTCGCCCCCGCGGCGAGGAAGTGCAGTCCCAGCATCGTCTTCCCCGTTCCGGGACCGCCGCGCACGAGATAGGCACGGTCCTTGATGAAGCCGCCGCACAGCACTTCGTCCAGTCCGTCGATGCCGCTGCCGATGCGCAACCCCAGATCGTCCAGATTCATGGCAAGGCACTCCGCTTCCTTGGCCTGGTAGATTTGACCCGCATGAACGCCCGCGGTTGCCTTACCGGGCGGGAACGGCATGCCGCGCTTCTTGCCTAATGTTCAGTCGCCAAGGGTGAGGAGGATGCGTCATGTCCATCCGGGCGAAGGGGACCGTCACGCAGGGATCGATCGACCGCGCGCCCGCTTCATTGATTCCGGCCGAAGATCTGGGCCGCATCTTTATGGCTGTTCCGGTGCCATGTCTGGTCCTCGATCCGGATTGCAAAATCGTTGCGGCCAACGACGCCTACCTGCGGAATACCGCGGCTCATCCGTCCGACATCCTGGGCCGCCCGATCTTCGACATCCTTTCGGCCACGGCCGAAGACCCCGCGGCGGTGACATCGCTGCTGCGTCAGTCCCTCGAACGCGCATGCGCGAATTGCGTGCCGGACGCGATGCCGGCGCTGCACCATTTCTTCCGCCGCCCTGCCGCGGCAGGCGGGGGCGTCGTCGAATGCCACTGGCGCGCGATCAACGCCCCGATACCGGGCGAAGACGACCGGCCCGGCTACATCGTGCATTGGCTGGAAGACGCCGGCGACCGCGATGCACTCGAAGCGCGCATCGCGGCACTCGAGCGAGAACTGTTCCAACGCACCGGGGAGCACGACGCGAACGCGATGCCGCTGAGCAGCGACGAGCAGAAACTGCGACTTTCGCAGCGGGTCGGACGCACCGGCACGTTCGAATGGGACATCCCCGCCGACACAGTGCACTGGTCGGCGGAAATCGCGGCCCTGTATGGCTTCCCGGCAAAGGCGTTCGAGGGCCCGTATGCCGGATGGCGCGAATCGATCCATCCTGAAGATCGCGCGACACTCGAACAGCGGGTGCAGGAAGCACTGCAGACCGGCAGCTTCGAGGCCGAATGGCGTGTCGTGTGGCCCGACGGGTCGGAACACTGGCTCGCCGGGCGCGCGGTGATCCATCATGACGACGCGCGTCGGCCACTACGCATGCTGGGCGTGAACATCGACATCACCGACCGCAAGCTCATTGAAGACATGCTGCGCCGCGAAGCGCGCCACGACCCGCTGACCGGCCTGCCCAATCGCGCCCTGCTCTACGAGACGGCCTGCCATCTGCTGCCGGCCATGCGCCGCGGGCATCATCTCGCCGCCTTCCTGTTCATCGATCTCGATCGGTTCAAGCCCATCAACGACACTTACGGGCACGATGTTGGCGACGCCGTGCTCAGGGATGTGGCCAGGCGCCTGACCGAAGGCCTGCGCGGCGAGGACATCGTCGGCCGCCTTGGGGGGGACGAATTCGTCGCCGTGGTGGCGCACATCCACGACAGGGAGGACGTGTCCGGGATCGCAGGCAACCTTCTCGACCGCCTCGCGAGCCCCTACAGTGTCAACGGCGTCGAAGTGCAGGTGTCACCGAGCATCGGCATCAGCATCTTCCCGCAGGACGGCGAGGACGTAGACGAACTGATCAGGCATGCCGACGTCGCCATGTACGCCGCCAAACAGCGCGGGCGCAGTAACTTCCAGTTCTTCCACGGCGGCCCCGGCGCAGCGCGCGATGCGTCCTCCTGCGCATGACGAGGCAAGATTCTCTCCCCGTCCATCAAGCAGCCGGGCTGTACGGATGCTGTTCGCGCCAGTGCCTGCGATATCGACGCGCCGGCACACCCACACGCGATCGTGCTTCTCGATGTGGTCGAGGAGGCGCTGCAGCGCGCGGAAGCGCCCCGGGCGGCCGAGCAGGCGGCAGTGCATGCCGACCGACATCATCGCCGGACGCTCGTCGCCTTCGGCATACATCACGTCGAACGCGTCGCGCAGGTATTCGAAGAACTCGTCGTCGTGCGAGAAGCCCTGCGGCAGCGCGAAGCGCACGTGGTTGGTGTCGAGCGTGTAGGGGTCAGCTCACGAAACGGAAAAAATCGTACGCTAAGCCCCGCCGGACACCCGTAGCGCCCGGAATTTGCCCTGCTTGACGTCCGCCTACGCTGCCAGACCGAGAGCCTCAATGAACCAGTAGGCGGCTCTTGAAGCCGCTAGTCTTGCGTTCTCTTTCCGTCGCACAAGCCGGAAAAGAAAGAGGGGAAGGCAGAAGACCACGAAGAAGATTCCTTCCACGGCGCCTCGCCGCAGAATCTTTTGCCGTTGGCCGAGGCGCTCGCGGCGGCCAATCCGGCCGCGTGGGTCGTGAGCGTGCGCTCGCCCGATCCTTCGGATTTCGGTATCGGCTGGCAGTGGTTCCCGGTGCGCGGCATCACCGAGGAGAATCGCATCGGCCGCATCGCCGCGGCGATGCCTCGCTTCGTCCAGACGGTGCGCCAGTGGCAGAAGGCATCCGGGGTCGGTGTCGAGGCGACGACGCTCGTCGGTTTTTCACAGGGCGCGATCATGGCGCTCGAGTCGACGCAGTTGGCCGCCGCGATCGCCGCGCAGGTGATCTCGATCGCGGGACGCTTCGCGCAGCCGCCCAAGGTCCGCCCCCTCGCGACGGTGCTGCATCTCATCCACGGCAAGGAAGACGCGGTGGTCGACCCACGCCATAGCATCGCCGCCGCCGACCGCCTCTCGTTGATGGGCGCTCACGTCGATCTGAATCTGCTGCCCGAAGTGGGCCACCCGTTCGATGAAAGCGCGATCGACCTCGTGTGCGCCGGGCTGCGCAAGGACTGAAAGCCGCGGGCCGCCCGATCGAGCCGGCCGGTTTCCGCGAGGCGGGATGGCATCACCGCCTGAACGGTGTCGCGCGCGCCCCGGGGCCGTGTCCCTTGCGCCTTGAGTACGATCAAATACGGCGCAGCGGAAAGGCTGCATATTGGATTGCTACAAGCCGATTGGAAGGAAAGACGTGGCTCGCCGCGACACTGCATTTGAAGGGGGGGGCTGTTGCTGACCGCCACGATCCTGTGGGGCGGGATGTTTCCGGTGGCGAAGGATGCGCTTCGCGTCGTCGACACGTTCTATCTCAATACGTTGCGCTACGTGGTCACTGCGGCGGCTTTCATCCTCGTGCTGTATCTGGTCCTGCTTGCATCGATCGTCGCCGTGCTCGCGTGGAATGCGGGCATTCCACGGACTTCCTGATCGGCCTCTACCAGGGGCAGCATTTCGTTGCGGCGGAGCTGATCGGTGCGACGCTCGTGGTGCTCGCGCTGCTCACAAACGGCCTTGCGCTGAAATTCTTCCATGTCCGCTGACAACCGGCGGGCCTAACCACAACGGAGTGTGAACGATGAACGTGATCGAAGGGGTGACCCGGAATCTCCTGGAAAAGACCGAATTCCTGACGATCGTCACCGAAGGGGCCGATGGGCCACACGTGGTCGGCAATTGGGGCGACTATCTGCGACGCCTGGGCCTCGACGGGGACAGGATCGTTCTTCCCGCGGGCTACTACCGCAAGACCGAGGAAAACCTGCAACGCAACTCCCGCGTGCAGGTGCTCGCAGCTTCGCGCGCGGTGCAGGGCAGCCACGGCCCGGGTCAGGGCTGTCTGCTGCATGGCACCGGTGCCTTGGTCAGCGAGGGCGATCTGGCCGATCGCGTCAAGACCGCTTTTCCGTGGGCGCGCGGCGCCTTGGTGATCGAAGTCGAACGGGTCGAACTCCAGCTTTAGCCAACGCGAAGCCGGTTGCAGGGGCCGTAGCGGCCTGAACGTCGCCGCGCCAACTTTTCGCTGCTGGGCCAGACGTAATCGCCCATCAGGTCGATGTGCTCCCAGCCCAGCGGCGCCAGGTACTGCAACGGCGTGGCAGCGGGACCATGCAGTGCCTTCGTGGCCAGACCGCGTTCCACAGCACGATGGCCGCCGTCACCAAGTTGAGGCCGGAGGTCCGGTAGCGCTGCTGGCCGAGCCGGCAGGTAAAGCAGGTGTACGCGCGTGGCAATAGCAGCAGGTGGGTGTCGGCTGGGCCGTAGGCAGCGGGTAGAAACGTCAGTGCCCGTGATCGGGTTCACCCAGAAGATCGTGGCCAGTGGCGAAAGGTCGGCGCATAAGAACATGAACGACATCGAGGTCCGCCCCGCCATGCTTGAGCCGATCGGGAGGGCGCTGCCATGAATGTGGTCGATGTCTACGTACACGCGCCAATACGCGCCGCAGCTGCGCCTCCGCCGTGCGCCACTTCGAGGTGGAATGGGGCGCTTTCCTGCCGGCGAGCGCGGACGGCATCGCGCGCTATCTGGCGCAGCATGCCGACCAGCAGTCCATCGCGACCTTGCGCCAACGCCTCGCAGCCTTGTCGCGCTGGCACCAGGATCACGGCTTAGCCGATCCTACCAAGGCCCCCTTGGCACGACAGACCATGAAGGGCATTCAAACCGTGCATCCGCCGCAAACCCGTCAGGCGGTGCCGCTACAGATTGGCCAACTGTCCCACGCCGTTACATCGCTGGACCACGCGATCGGGACCCAGGGAGCGATCGCGCAACGACGCCACACACGTGACAAGGCGCTACTACTGCTCCTGGGTTTCTGGCGCGGGCTCCGAAGCGGCGAGTTGATCCGCCTGGAGACGCAGAACGTCGAGCTCGTGCCCGGCCAGGGCATGACCTGCTTCCTGCCTCGAACCTAGGGCGACCGGCAGATGGCCGGACGGAGCTTCAACGTCAGGCAGCCCAGGGTTTGGTGCCTCGCCTCGCGTGATCCGGCGGTTCACTCCTCGTCCCAATAGGGGTCTGGACCGATATGCTCGAGCAGGAAGTCTATGAATGTACGGACCTTGGCCGGCAGGTGCCGGGTCGGCAAATAAAGGGCGTATACATGGCGTTCGACGGGGATGTACTCGGACAGCGCGGCGCACAGGCGGCCGGCCTGCAGATCTCTTCCGATGATGAAGGTCGGCAGCAACGCAAGCCCGAGCCCCCCGAGTACGGCCTGGGACAGCGCCTCGTCGTCATTGATGCGCAAGCGGCCGGCCACGGGCACCGCGATCTCGCCCTCCGGTCCGGTGAAGCGCCAGAGTCCCTGCTCACCGGAGTGCGTGTAGTCCAGACAGTTGTGGCGGGATAAATCCTGCGGGATGCGTGGCAGGCCGTGCCGCGCAAAATACTCCGGCGTCGCACAGAGCTTGCGCCGTACCGGGGCGAGCTGACGTGCGACAACGGACAGTGGCAGTTCGCTCGCCACGCGCACGATGACGTCATATCCTTCTTCAGCGAGATCTATGCTGCGGTCGGATATGGTCATGTCGACGTCCAGATCGGGGTATCGACCGAGGAAGTCCGCAAGGGCTGGCGCAACATGCAGCGTCCCGAAGGCTACCGACGCGGCGACGCGAAGGGTACCGCGCGGCTGCGCATGCAGACTGCTCGCCACCTGCTCGGCCTGCACCATCTCCTCGACGATGCGGTTGCAGTGCTCGACAAAGACAGCTCCGACCTCGGTGACGCTCAGATGACGAGTGCTGCGGTGGAGCAAACGCACGCCGAGCGAATGTTCGAGCTTCGCCACCGCCTTGCTCACCGCCGAACGTGACGTGCCGAGGCGGAGGGCCGCCGCGGAGAAGCTTCCGCTCGCCACTACGTGTGCGTAGATCGCCATCAAATTCAGATCTTGCATGTCTGAATTGTATCCGCCCAGTGCGGATTCCGACCCAACGTGACCGCTGATTCCGAGAAGGGTGTGGCCGGTGTTTCCGAGATAGTGACCGCGACTCCGATTTGATCGGGCCTGCGGAAAGGGAATCAGAGGGCCGCTCGAGCGGCGCCCTCCCACCAGCCGCTCATGAGACTTCGGGGCGGTATGCTCGCCTGCACCTTCGCGCAGCTTTCCCAGGCATCCTTGGGAACGCTTAGGCCGGCGAAGATACCGTAACCGCTGCCGGCGCAGATTTCCCCGCCGGCAAGGATGCTTTCTCCTGCCTGGATCGCACCATCGGCGAGAATCGTCGCGCCCGCGCGGATTCCCCAGCCAGCTTCGAGATGTCGGCCGCAGCGAATGGAGGCTCTCGCTTCGATGCCGTGCCCTGCCCGGATGTGGTCATCTCCGGCAATGTCGCCCCCAGTGCGCAGGTTCTTGGCGCACGAGATTGTTCCCTGCACAACGAGGTCCCCGCCGGTGCCCGCATTCCCCGCAAGATCGAGCGCGCCGCGGCAATACAGGTCCCGACCCACCCGAAGGTCGCCGCCGCAGGCGATGTCTCCGCCGGCATCGACACCCCAGCTTGCGCGCATGTCGCCGCCCACCCCGACACGGCCGGCGGCGCGAACATGTCCGGCGACACGAAGGTCACCTCCGACAACAATTTCCCGCCCGACACGGATGCTCCCTCCCACCCGGAGCGAGCGCCCGACACGCAGTACGTCGCCCACGTCGATATCGCCGCGCACCTCGATCGTGCCGGGATACACGAGGGCGTTGGCATCGATGCTGTCGACGACCAGCACCGCATCCGTCGGACCGAACTGGTCCATCAGCCAGCACGCGTCAGCCACACGATTGTCGGCCACCAGCGCGTCGAGCAGTTCCTGGTAGTTTCCACCGCCCCCATAGTGGCGCAGGAACCAACGGAAGCCATTGGCACAGGGACTCTTGGCGCGAACGAAATCTCGGGTCAGATCCATGCTTAAATCCCTTGTCCGCACGGCATCGGGTATGCCGGCAGCTTCCTCAGGTGGGGCTGGCGGCACGATGGGTGTCCGGCAGCGGCATGCGAGCACCTACTCCGTATGGCAGGCCATCGTTTCGCGCGAATACTCCCGCAATGGCTCGTAGTGACTTAGCCGCAGGATCGCACGCGCCGATCCGCGTGAAAGGCGCCGAAGCGATTGCGGGTATCCGACATTCATTGCTCAGTCGTTCGAGACCATCGCAAACTGAGTTTATCGGGGCGGTCTCGCATCGCTACTTGACCAGCGTGATCGGGATGACCGTGCGGTACAGCACGCTCCACGAAATCGAGCCGGCCGTGAGACCCGCGAACCAGCCGAGACCGTGCGAGGCCATGACAATGCGGCCGCAGTCGATGCTCGTTGCAAGCTCGAGAATCTTGTCCACGGGGTCTCCCTGTGCGACATGGACCTCATAGTTGGCTCGGGCTGCATCGAGTGTGCGCAGCGCGGCATCACCAGCCTGAAACGCCCGCTCACGGTCGCCGGAGCGAATGTCCGCATCCCTTGCTGTCGGTCGGCCGAGGAACGGTCCGTCATCGGCCCTGTGCACATTGAGCAGATGAATTCGCGGCCCATCAGTCAGCTTGCCCGTATGTTCGAGTGCGTGTTGCAGCGCCCGCAGAGACCCAGCTGAACCGTCACAGACAACCAGCAGATCACCCGTGCCCTCAGCGAATGGCCTCGCACGGTGTCGCGATTTGACCAACGTCACCGCAATGTCCGTGCTTTCCAGCACCTCCAACGCGACCGAACCGAGCAGTGCGCACGCCACGCTGCCGGCGCCATCCGCGCCCATGACGATTTCCGTGATGCGCTGCCGGCGAGCGTAGGCGAGGATCGCCTCGGCGGGATTGCCCACCGTGAGCTGCAGGTGATAACGCCCGTCTGCCTCGCCGAGAATCCGGCGCGCATCCTCCGTATCGGCGAGTCCGGCGTCCATCAGCGTATCGTCGTCACTCGTGTTGCCGATAATGGTCTGCACATTCAACACGTGGAGGGCCGATCCAGCCGAGCGGCCGGCCATGCTGGCGGCGACGCGCAGGGCCGCCAACGAGGCGGGAGAACCGTCGACCGGAGCAAGGACGCGATAGACCGGAAGGCCGCGCGTCTTTCCCCCGACTTGCGTCGCAAGGCCAACCACGCGCCCAAACTGATCGCGTTCGACCATTTCCCAGTTCATGAAATCTGTTGTCACTTGCATATCGCCGCCTATCGACTGAAACGGGGTTCCTTCAAGCTGTTGCTCGATCGTTTCCGGCAATACGACAGGCCTATGACCGGCCGAAGCGGCCCGATCGTCGGCAGAGCTCCGCATTGCACGCCTGAGGGAATCCTACGTCACTCGCAATGGGCCGATAAGCCACCGGCGAGGCATCAGCTTGTATCCCTACAAGACACAATTGCGGCACCCTCCCCCGTTTGATGAGGGTTTGGAGCGCATCATTGTAGAGCGGACGACAACAGCGACGTTCCGCGGCGCCGGCTTATCCCGTTGGCTCCCGACGCCTACCATAGGAGTGGCCCGATGACGGGTTGCGCGCCCTCGCCGAAGACGACGCGAGGACAAAGGAGGGCGACATGACAACGAAACCGGCTGACATCGCGCGCGGAGCATCCATCGATACCGCACGCGAGGCAAAGGAGCAACTTCGGGTCGAGCCTGATGCGGCAACCCGTCGCGGCGAGCCGCGCGGGGTACTCCTGGATGGCCCCCGCGGACCGGGGCCTGACCGGAACGGCGAGCCCGAATCGGCGGTGCTGCTGCACCGGCCGCACGGGGTGTGGGTAAAGCGGCCGATGACGGCCTGATCCGATGACGACAGCGCTACGGACTAAAGGAGAACGTCGATGAGAGAGCAGAATCGGGATCACGCCCTAGAGGACGACAGTCGCCTTGTGCTGCTTGCCGTGAGGCCGAGTGCGCGCTTTCACCGGCTCGGGGGCATTGGCAGCCTGATGGTGCTTTACCCGGGCCGCGATCCGCGGGCCCTCGTCCCAACGCCGCCGCCCGAAAGGAGCACGACACCGGAGGGCGTCCCGGCCGACGCGGCTTGACGCGGTGGCGTCGGCACCAGTGAGGTCGCCAGTCCTAGCTGACGATCTCGTCGACGAGCCCGCATAGGCCTCCCCCTAACTCGGTCAGGCTTTGGCGGCGTCTGCTTCGTTGCGGCAGACGCACGCCCAGCCTGGCTTCGACACGACTGACCCATTTGCTCACCAGCGATTTCGAGCCTCAGGCGCTTCGCCGCGCCGGAAAAGCTTTTCGCCTTGAGCATCTGGACGAACACGACGTGTGTCATTGACGTCGTACGAGCGGCTTCCTAACTGTTTCCATTGTGGAAACAATACTGTGCCCACCGAACGACTAATCAAGCCTCGGCCCGGCCCATATCATGGTGTCACCATCGGCGGAAGGCGCCGCTACGTCCCCTGGAGTCGAGAGAAATGATGCAAGAGACTAACATCATCGTTAGCGAGGTCGATTTTGTGCGCTTGATGGCGATTCAACCGTCACCACCCCTGCGTGCAGAACTCGAACGGGCAATTGTAATTCCCGTGGAATCAATCCAGACGAACGTCGTCACGATGAACGCGCGGGTTCACTATCGCGATGAGAGAACCGGCCTCGATCGTGAGGTGCAGATCGTGTTCCCGGACGAGGCTGACATTGCGCTGGGGAAGGTTTCCATCCTGGCGCCGGTCGGCGCAGCCCTGATTGGCCTCAGCGTGGGTCAGGCGATCGACTGGGATTTTCCCGACGGCACCGAGCGCCGCTTGACGGTCATCGCGGTCGATCAGTCCGGCAACACCAGCCAAGCGGGTGCAGATCGCCGGCATTGAAGGTCGCTCACGATGGTGGAACCGGACTTGCCGGGTGCGATCGCATACCGGCGGCACCTCCCTGCCGTCAGTGGCCAACAGGGGTTTCCCGCCAAACAGGATAGCGTCGCCGACCACACAGGGCCCTCGCCGCGCGTCCGCCGGTTGATGGTTTTCCTGGCCAGCCAGTGGCGACGCAGGCCAACTCGGCGCGCCCCGTTCCCGCGCGTGCTTTGATCTGCGGGCGAGGACTGCTCACACGGAGACGAGCACGTCGCACTGGGATTCGGCCAAGACATGCTTGGTGACGCTGCCGAGGAATAATTCGTCGAGCATGCTTTCGCCGTGTTTGCCCATCACGATCAGGTCGCAGTCCGCTTCCTGCTCCTGCTCGATGATGTGCGTTGACGGAAGGCCCTGCTGCACGACAAGCCGTGCCTCGTAGGGCGGCAACCCGGCTTGCGCGCTCAAGGCATGCAGATTCTGAACCGCTTCCTGGCGGGCAAGCGTGCGATAGCCCCGGATCACTTCTTCCTCTACACCGGCGTATCGCAGATGCCCCTCGAACGGCACATCGAATGCATGCAGCAAGACGATTTCTGCTTGTGGAGCGACAAGCCGCGCATTGCTGATCGCGCGCAGCGACGAAGGCGAGAAATCGACCGGCACGAGCACCGTTCGATACGGTTCATGAGCAGCTTGCTTGACCACCAACATCGGGCATTTCGCCCGACTGAGCATCCGTTCCGCGGTCGAGCCCAGCAGGATATGCCGAAGGAAGCTCTCGCCGCGAGCACCACAAACGATCAGGCCCGCCGCCGACACATCCACGGCCTTGTCCAGTTCTGCAAGCAAGGAGCCAAACGCAACATGAGCACCGGCGGACACGGCGTAGTGATTTTGGAGAATGACAATAAGATCATGCAACTTTTCCCGTGCGCTCTTGAGCACCTGCTGCCTCAACTCGTCCGTCGAGTTGCCCATGAGGTGGCGGAGCTTGTCCAACGGGGCAAGATCGGCCACATGCAACACGTCCAGCGGCGCCCCCGTTTCCCGGCTCACCAGGGCTGCACGCTCGACGGCATGGCGAGCCGGGGCGGAGAGGTCGGTAGCGGCAAGCAGGCGGTTCAGTTTCAACATGGTCGTTTTCCTTTCCATTCGAATGCTTTTCGCATCGGCACGGAGGCATCGATCCTAGCGGGTGCGTATCCCGCGTGGTTAGGAGGTCTATGCATGCTTCGGCATAATATTGCTACAAAAGTTCTCCGCTTTCACGTACATCCCCGGCAAGCAGGCAGTGCGGGGGACTGCCAGGAGGCTACGCACCGATGAGCGACCGCCACAGGGATCATGCCCGGCCCCCAAGCTGGCATGCGCTGTCCAAGGACGACGTGGAGCAGGTCCTGCACACCGGGCCGGATGGCCTGACGGAGGATGAAGCACGCCGTCGACGCGTGCAATACGGCTCGAATCGGCTCACTCCCCCGGCGCGACGCGGCCCCCTCCTGCGACTGATCATGCAGTTTCACAACATACTGCTGTACGTGATGCTCGGCGCGGCGGCCATCACGGCGGTGCTCGGTCATTGGGTCGATACCGGGGTGTTGCTCGCCGCGGTGGTGATCAACGCGATCATCGGCTTCATCCAGGAGGGCAAGGCAGAGGCCGCGCTCGACGCGATTCGCGCAATGTTGTCTCCGCATGCAACCGTGATACGTGGCGGCCATCGACGCGAGCTCGACGCTGCCGATCTCGTCCCCGGCGACCGGGTGACCCTGAGCTCCGGCGACCGCATTCCCGCGGACCTGCGGCTGGTTTCCGTACGGGAGTTGCGGATCGAGGAAGCGGCGCTGACGGGCGAATCCTTGCCGATCGAGAAGGGAACGGAAGCAGTTAATGCCGACGCCCCACTCGGCGATCGGTACGGCATGGCCTATTCGGGCACCTTCGTGGTCTACGGTCAGGCGACCGGCATCGTCGTGGCCACTGGCGGCGCGACGGAACTGGGGCGGATCAATCAGATGCTCGCAGACATCCAGAGGATGTCGACGCCACTGCTGCGCCAGATCGACCATTTCGGCCGCGTGCTGGCATTGGTCATCATCGGCGTGTCGGCGGCGACCTTCGTGCTCGGCACGCTGTGGCGTGAGCACGCGCCTGCCGAAATGTTCATGATGGTCGTCGCGCTCGCGGCCTCGGCGATTCCTGAGGGCTTGCCGGCGATCATGACCGTGACCCTCGCGCTGGGGGTGCAGCGCATGGCCCGGCGCAACGCCATCATTCGCCGCCTTCCGGCAGTGGAAACGCTGGGCGCGGTGACGGTGATCTGCTCGGACAAGACCGGCACGCTGACGCGCAACGAGATGACTGTGCAACGCTTGGTGTGTGCGGGCCACGTGTTTGACGTCGGCGGCGTCGGTTACGCCCCGGTGGGGGATTTCAGCATCGACGGCCGCATCGTCGATGTCGCCCACTACCCCGCGCTGTCGATGGCGATCCGCGCAGGTGTGCTGTGCAACGACGCACGCCTGCGCGAAGACGATGACGTGTGGCGGGTGGAAGGCGATCCGACCGAAGGCGCACTGCTCGTGGCCGGACGCAAGGCGGGATTTTCGCAGCATGCCGGGGATACGGCTTGGCCGCGGATCGACTCCATCCCGTTCGAATCGCAGCATCGCTTCATGGCGACCTGGCATCGCGATCCGGACGGAGACTTCTGGCTCTTCGTCAAGGGGGCGCCCGAGCGCATTCTCGACATGTGCGAATGGCAGCTGAACCATGACGGCGAGCGGTCGCTGGATGTCGACTACTGGCGCCGGATGGCGACCGACACGGCAGCACAGGGTTTGCGGCTCCTCGCTGTCGCGTGCAAGCGCGGCGCACCGACCACCGGCAGCCTGGAACCTGCCGACGTAGAGCAGGGATTCATGCTGCTCGCATTGATCGGCATCATCGACCCCCCTCGCGAGGAAGCCATCGAGGCGGTAAGCGAGTGCCACCACGCGGGCATCCGCGTCAAGATGATCACGGGCGATCACGGCGAGACGGCGCGTGCCATCGGCGCCCAACTGGCCATTGGCGTCGGAAAGCCGTTCGTCACCGGAGCGGAAGTTGCGATGATGGATGACGCCGCGTTACGTCGGGTGGCGATGGAGGTCGACGTGTTCGCGCGGGCCAGCCCGGAACACAAACTGCGTCTGGTGCAAGCCTTGCAGGAAGACGGCCAGGTGGTCGCAATGACCGGCGACGGGGTGAATGATGCTCCGGCACTGAAGCGGGCCGACGTCGGGGTGGCGATGGGCCTCAAAGGCACCGAGGCGGCCAAGGAGGCGTCCGACATGGTGCTCGCCGATGACAACTTCGTCACGATCGCGACGGCGGTTCGGGAAGGCCGTGCGGTTTATGACAACCTGAAGAAATTCATCCTGTTCATGCTGCCCACCAACGGCGGCGAAGCGCTCGTCGTGATTGCGGCCATCCTGTTCGAGCTGGCGCTGCCGCTGACACCGGCACAGGTGTTGTGGATCAACATGGTCACCTCCTCGACGCTGGGGCTGGCGCTCGCCTTCGAGCCGGCCGAGGACGACATCATGAAACGCCGCCCGCGGCCACCGCGCCAGGCGCTGTTGTCCGGCTTCTTCATCTGGCGGGTGTTGATGGTCTCCGTGCTGATGATGACCGGCGCGCTGGGGCTTTTCCTGACGGAGCTGGCCGTCGGCACGAGTCTGGAAACAGCGCGCACGATGGCGGTTAACGCGGTCGTCATGGCCGAAATGTTCTACCTGATCAACAGCCGCTACATCTTCGCGCCCGTCACGAACCGGGGAGGACTGACCGGCAATCGTTACGTCATCTTCGCCATCGCCGCATGCATTCCCTTGCAGATCGCCTATACGCATGCGGGATTCATGCATGGCATTTTCGATTCGACCGATCTCACGCTATTGGAATGGGGCAAGGTAACAGCGGCCGGCCTGCTGGTGTTTGCCGTCGCTGAACTGGAGAAATTCGTCATCCGCCGTACCGGTCTCGCCGCCCGTCTGAGTGACGCGTGAGCGGGCATCAACCCAAGGAGAACTGAAGTGACGCATGCAAGCGCGATTCATCCCCCGGACCGCCCGCCCGCGCGTCTGCTGCTGGCGACTGACCTCGGCGCACGCTGTGACCGTGCGCTGGATCGGACTGGCCAGCTGGCCAGCGAGTGGCAGGCCGAGGTCATTGCCTTGAACGTCCTCGATCCGTCGGTGTGTGCGGATCAGACGCTCGCGTGGATAAGCGGAGCCACTGACGAACAATTGATGAACGTTGCCCAACGGCAGCTTGTCCGCGACCTCACCGGGATGAAGATGCCGGTACAGGTCCGAATTGTGCGCGGACAGGAGCCCGAAACAGCTATCCGGGATGTAGTCAGCGCCACCAGCGTCGACCTCGTCGTCACCGCAGTCGCCCGTCAGGAGACCTTTGGGCGCGCCCTGCTGGGCTCGACCAACGAGCGCCTGGCCCGCTCTCTGGGGCAACCCTTGCTGGTCGTGCATGGTCGGACGCACGGCCCTTACCGGCGGATCGTGGTGGCAACGGACTTTTCCGAAGCGTCCCGCCACGCCCTGCTCACGGCGGTTGCGTTCTTTCCCGGTCGTGATTTGACGCTATATCACGCTTACTCTCCTCCCATGTCCGGCCTGAACATGACTCTGTCGAATGCAGGAATTGCCCCGCAGATCGCGCACGCGGAGTGTGAGGCCTTCATTCACGGAACTCGCCTTCCCGCGGGCATCCTCATGCATCCTGTAGTCGAATGCGGCACGATCACGACGACGCTGGCGCCTTACGTACGCGAAAATGACGTCGATCTCGTGGTGTTGAGCGGTCATGGCCACACCGGCATCATGAGCTTGCTCCTGGGCAGCACAGCCGAGAGGTTGCTCGAGTGCCTGCCCTGCGACACGCTGCTGGTGCCGTCACATCGCTCCACCGTGTAGATTGAGCCGGTCCTGCACACAATGCGGATGGAGGACCGGTAGCGCCCCCCCCCCCCGCCGCCCCGCGCAAACTGGCTGCCACGACGCCCTGACCATACCTGATGCTGCTTGCTTCACTAATCCTTGTCCCGTTCGCCGGCAGTCTGCTGGCGGCACTGATGCCGGAGAATGCCCGTAACCGTGAGGCTTGGTTGGCGTTCGCCGTCACGGCCTGCGGGCTGCTCGTTGCCGGCCTGCTCTACCCGGCCGTTTCAGCCGGCAAGGTGCTGCGCGAGGAGTTCGCCTGGCTGCCCTCGCACGGGCTCAATCTCATGCTGCGCGTGGATGGTCTGGCCTGGGTATTCACCATGCTGGTCCTCAGCATTGGCCTGCTTGTGGTGTTGTACGCGCGCTACTACATGTCGCCGAAAGACCCGGTACCGCGCTTCTTCTCCTTTCTGCTGGCCTTCATGGGGTCGATGCTGGGCGTGGTTCTGTCGGGCAACCTGGTGCAACTGGTGGTGTTCTGGGAGCTCACCAGCCTGACCTCGTTCCTGCTGATTGGCTACTGGCATCACCGCGCCGACGCTAGGCGCGGCGCGCGGATGGCGTTGACGGTGACGGCCACAGGAGGACTGTGCCTGCTTGCCGGCGTGCTCGTGCTCGGTCACATCGTCGGCAGCTACGATCTGGACGAAGTGCTGGCTGCGGGGGAGCGCATTCGTGCGCACGAGCTATACCGGGTGGCGCTGGTGTTGATTGCGCTGGGGGCGCTGACCAAGAGCGCCCAGTTCCCGTTCCACTTCTGGTTGCCGCATGCGATGGCCGCCCCGACGCCCGTGTCGTCCTATCTTCACTCGGCGACGATGGTGAAGGCGGGCGTCTTCCTGCTCGTGCGGCTGTGGCCGGCGCTAGCCGGAACGGCGGAATGGAACTGGATCATCGGCGGCGCCGGGGTGTGCACGCTGCTGATCGGCGCTTTCATCGCGATTTTCCAGCACGATCTCAAGGGCCTGCTCGCCTATTCGACAATCAGCCACCTCGGGCTGATCACGGTGCTGATCGGCATTGGCACGCCCCTAGCGATCGTCGCGGCGATCTTCCACATCCTCAATCACGCCACCTTCAAGGCTTCGCTGTTCATGACGGCCGGCATCATCGACCACGAAACCGGGACACGCGATCTGCGCGTCCTGCGCGGACTGCGTCATCAGCTGCCGGTCACCACGGCCTTGGCCATCGTCTCCAGCGCCGCCATGGCGGGGGTGCCCCTGCTGAACGGCTTCCTGTCCAAGGAGATGTTCTTCGCGGAAACGGCTCTGGTGGGCGGCGACGAGCACTGGTGGATGTCCATCGCTGCCGTGGCGATGGGCATGTTCAGCGTCGCCTATTCGCTGCGCTTCATCTCGATTTTCTTCGGCACGCCCACGGTCGCATTCCCGCGCGAACCACACGAGCCGCCGCGCTCGATGCGGTTCCCAGTGGAACTGCTGGTAGTCGTGTGCCTGATGGTCGGTATCATGCCAAACGTGAGTATCGGGCCCATCCTCCATCTGGCCGTCACCGCGACATTGGGTGCGAGTACGCCCGAATACGACCTCGCCCCCTGGCACGCGCTCAACCTGCCTCTGCTGATGAGTGTGATTGCCCTTAGCGGCGGCGTAGTGCTCTACGTCGTGCTGCGCCGCTACTTCAATCTGCGGCAGCGCGAACAGGTTCCGCTCATCTACCGCTTCAACGGGGCTCAAGCCTACGAAAGCTCGATGATGTTCCTGACACGCTCGGCACAATGGCTGCTGCACCACCTGGGCACCGCACGCCTGCAACCGCAATTGCTGATGATGATGTTGGCGATGCTGGTGATTCCCCCGCTGCTCGTCGGCACGCCGCGAGTGTGGACCGAGATTCCGCTGCACGAACCCGACCCGCTGTTCGCGGGCATCTGGGTCATCGGCTGCGCCTGTGCGCTGGCGGGGGCGTGGATGGCGAAATATCACCGGCTGGCAGCCCTGATCCTCATCGGCGGAACGGGCATCGTGACTGCGGCCACGTTCTTGTGGCTCTCAGCGCCCGATCTGGCGCTGACGCAACTGATGGTGGAGACGGTCACGACCGTGCTGATCCTGCTCGGGCTGCGCTGGCTGCCGCCGCGCATCGAACCCAAAGTGCTCCATCTCACGATTCCGCGCAGCGTCTGGATGCGGCGCTCGCGCGACATGGTCGTAGCGGTCGTGGGCGGCCTCGTCATGGCGCTGCTGACTTACGCGGTACTGGTGCATCCCGCCCCCGCGACGATTGCCGATTTCTTCCTCTTGCGCGCTTTGAGCGAAGGCGGCGGGAGCAACGTCGTGAACGTGCTGCTGGTTGATTTCCGCAGTTTCGATACGTTGGGCGAAATCACGGTGCTATCGGTCGTCGCGCTCACGGTGTACGCGCTGCTGCGACGCTTCCGCCCCGCAGCGGACAGCGCCAGCGTGCCCGCGCAGCAAAGGAACACGGCCGATCCAGCAAGCAGGCAGGCTCCAGCCGAACAGGCCAACCGCGGATACCTCCTGGTAGCTGGAATCTACTTGCGCATGCTGTTGCCGTTCATCGGGGTGATCGCGGCCTACTTCTTTATGCGCGGACACAACCTGCCGGGTGGCGGCTTCGTTGCGGGCCTGATCTTCGCAGTGGCCATTCTCGTGCAATACATGCTGGCCGGTACGGTGTGGGTGGAGAGCCACCTTCAATTGCGGCCGCACCGCTGGCTGGGGTTCGGTCTGCTGCTGGCGTGTGCAACGGGCCTGGGCGCATGGGCGTTCGGCCATCCATTCCTCACGAACCATACGGCGCATGTCGATTGGCCGCTGCTGGGCGAACTGCACCTACCCAGCGCCTTCGTGTTCGATCTGGGCGTGTTCGCCGTCGTGGTCGGCACGACGATGCTGATGCTGGTCGCGCTGGCTCACCAGTCGTTGCGCGCGCGCCGTTTGCCGGGCGATGGTGCGCAGGACGACGGGATCGCGGACGGGAGGGACATCTGATGGAAATCGTGTTCGCCATCGCCGTGGGCGTGACCTTCGGTTCCGGCATCTGGCTGATCCTGCGCCCGCGGACGTTCCAGCTCATCACCGGTCTGCTGCTGATGTCCTATGCGGTCAATCTGTTCATTTTCGGCATGGGTCGCCTGTGGGTGGATCGGCCGCCGATCACGCCAAACGCGTCTATCGACCCCTTGCAGTTTGCCGACCCGCTGCCGCAAGGGCTGGTGCTGACGGCGATCGTGATCGGCTTTGCGACCACCGCGCTGTACCTGGTGATGATGATCGGTGCGCGCGGCCTGACCGGCAGTGACCACGTCGATGGCGAGGAACCCCGCAAATGAGCCCGATGTCGTGGTGGGACCATCTGATCGTACTGCCGGTGGTGCTGCCGCTGGTCGCAGGGGCGTTGCTGATCCCGGTCAACCAGAAACACCATCGACTCAAGTTCGGGTGTGCAGCACTGGTCAGCGTATTGCTGTGGGTGATGGCGGTGGCGCTATTGCTGATGGTCGATGGCGAGTATTGGCCGAAGGGGATCGGCGTGTATTTGGCCGCCAACTGGGCCGCCCCGTTCGGGATTGCGCTGATGGTCGACCGGCTCGCCGCGCTCATGCTGGTGCTGACAGCGACCATCGCCCTGGCCGTGCTGGTCTTTTCCGCGCAGCGTTGGGGCCGGGTCGGCGTGCATTTCCATTCCCTGTTCCTCTTCCTGCTGATGGGGCTCAACGGCGCCTTCCTGACGAACGACCTGTTCAACCTGTTCGTCTTCTTCGAAGTGATGCTCGCCGCTTCGTACGGCCTGGTCCTGCATGGCTACAACCTGAACCGTATCCGGGCCGGCATGCAGTACATCGCCGTGAACCTGGTCGCCTCCTTCATGTTCCTGATCGGCGTGGCACTGATCTACGCCGCAACCGGTACGCTCAACATCCCCGACCTCGCCACCCGGGTGCCCGTGCTGCGACCGGAGGATTCCTATCTGCTGGGCATCGGCGCGAGCGTGCTGGCGCTGGCCTTCCTGACCAAGGGGGCAATGTGGCCGCTCGGCTTCTGGCTGCCAAGCACCTACGCGTCGGCGTGTCCGCCGGTTGCGGCGATACTGGTGGTGATGACCAAGGTCGGCGTGTATGCGGTGCTGCGGGTGTGGCTGGCCGTGTTCGGCGATTCGGCCGGCGCGCTCGCCGGTTTCGGCCTGGTAGCGCTCACCGTCGGCGGCATGGCCACGCTCGTGTTTGGCACCCTCGGCATGCTCGCCAGTCAGGACGGCGCGCGCATGGCCGGATACGGCGCGATCATCTCCTCGGGCACGTTGCTGGCCGTGATCGGGCAGTCCGGCAGCGCCGTGCTCGCAGCGGGGCTGTATTACCTGGTGGGTGCGACGCTGGCGATGTCCGCCTTCATGCTCCTGCTCGAACTCACCGAGCGCATACGCCCGCCGGGCGCCTCCCTGCTGGCCGTGACGATGGAGGCGTTTGCGATCGACGACAAACCCGAGGATCCAGTGGGCGTCGTCATTCCCGGCACCCTTGCAATCCTCGGCCTGAGCTTCGTGGGATGTGCGCTGGTCATCAGCGGCATGCCGCCGCTCTCGGGCTTCGTTGCCAAGTTCAGCCTGTTTCATGCACTGCTCGACTCCTCACCGCCCGGATCAGGCGGCGTGACGCCAACGACCTGGCTGCTGATCGCGCTGATCGTGCTCGCAGGCCTGGCGTCGATCATCGCGCTGATGCGGCTCGGTGTGCGGACGTTCTGGGCCTCGGCGGCCGTAACTCCGCCCAGTCTGCTCGCGTCCGAGGTGGCGCCCGTGACGACCCTGGTCGTGCTGTGTGTGGTTCTCACGATTCATGCCGGCACGGCGTTCGACTATCTGAACCGGACCGTGGATGGCCTCAAGCGCGTCGGCGATTACAGCGAACGCGTGCTGGGCCAGTCTCCGGTCACTCGCGCGGCGGCCGCGGGGGGATCACGATGAGACGCTGGTTCCCGTCGCCGATGCTGTCGATCGGACTGCTGCTGATGTGGCTGATGCTGAACCAGAGCCTCGCACTGGCGCACTGGCTGCTGGGCGGGGTGCTGGCGATCGTGGCCCCCGTTCTGGCGCGCCCCCTGCAGCCGCACGGCTATGCGCGCATCGCGCGGCCGCTGGCCCTGGTCCGCCTACTGTGGATGTCGACGATCGAGATCGTGCGCTCGTGCTTCAACGTCAGCCAGATCATCCTCTTCCGCAGAGCGGACGGCGTGAATTCGCAGTTCATCCGGATACCGCTCGACCTGCACAGCCCACACGGTCTGGCCCTGTTGTCCTGCCTGATCAACATGACGCCGGGCACGGTGTGGGTCGATCTGCTGCCCGACCGTCACGAACTGCTGTTGCACGTCTTCGACCTGCACGACGAGCGCTGGTGGGTCGAGACCATCAAGACGCGCTACGAGCGGCCGATCATCGAAGTGTTCGAAGCGCCCGCAGCCCCCGGCCAAGGAGGAAAAGCGTGACCGTTGGCACCCTGCTGTCCCTGGCAATCGGCTTTGCGCTCGTCTGCGTCGTACTGGCCATGATGTTGTGCACCCTGCGTCTGATCATCGGGCCGTCGGCGCAGGATCGCGTGCTGGCACTCGATACGCTGTGGATGTGCACGATGCTGCTCGCACTGATGCTCGGCATCCGCTACGGCAGCCAGATCTATTTCGAGGCCGCCCTGGTGATCGCCCTGCTCGGCTTCGTCTCGACCATCGCGCTGGCCAAGTTCCTGATGCGCGGCGAGGTGATCGAATGAACGCCATCGATACACTGCCGTGGTGGGCTGCCGTGACGGTCGCGTTCCTGCTCGTACTCGGCGGCCTGATCACCCTCCTCGGCACCGTGGGATTGCTCCGGCTCCAGACTTTTTACCAACGCATTCACGGGCCCGCGATCACGATCACGCTGGGAACCGGCTGCATCCTGATCGCCTCGATGGTGTATTTCACCGTAATCCAATCCCGACCGGTGATCCACGAGATCCTGATCGGCGCATTCGTACTGATGACCGCGCCGGTCGTCTCCATGCTGATCATGCGCGCTGCGATATACCGTGCCCCGCGCACCGGCGATGCCGCGCTGACGGCGCGCGACACCACCCAGACGCAAGGGCTAAGCGACGATCAGGATCGGTGAGGGCCGGCCCACCATTGCCTTCAAGCCCCTTTGGGCTTTTGCACACTTTTCAGCACACTACCTTGGCCCGATAGAGTCCCGAGCCACAAAAGTTGTCGTTCGAGCAGCGGGCAGCCAAGACGACTGTCGTGCCCCGCCGCGCATTCACGCCGCCCTTCCAACGGGTTGTCCAGCCAAGGCGGACCGGTTTCTCACCGACTGTAACCTTTCCCCCGTGGTTCCCATCCAATGGGCAACAACAGGAGACAGTCATGAGCATATCCGGCGAAGCAGCAGAAGACCGCGTGCCGGTTTCAGACGCTGCGCTTGCACACAGCATCGTGATCGGCGAGGCAGGCGCCTTCGAACGGTTGATGCGCCAACACAATCGTCGCCTGTTCAGGGTTGCACGCAGCATCCTGCGAGACGATGCCGAGGCCGAGGATGCCCTGCAGGAAGGCTACATCAAGGCCCATCGCGCGATGGCCGGCTTCCGCGGCGATGCGCGTCTATCGACCTGGCTGACGAGGATCATCGTCAACCAGGCCCTCGAGCGCAGGCAGCGGTTCCACAACGCGTCCGACGCGCAAGCCGAAGGCGAAGCTGTCATCGAAATCGGCGTGGAGGGCGTACCGGAAACGCCCGAGACCCTGGCGATGCGCAATGACCTGCGGCGCCTTATCGAGCACTCGATCGACGACTTGCCCGAGGCATACCGCAGCGTCTTCATCCTGCGTGCCGTGGAGGGCTTGAGCGTCGAAGAGACCGCCGCCTCGCTGGGAATATCCGAAGCGAATACCAAGGTCCGCCTGTTGCGCGCCAGGGCCCGCCTGCGCGAGTCCCTGGGGCAGCGCCTCGGTCCGCTGCTGGAGAACGTCTTCGCGTTCGACGGCCAGCGCTGCGACCGCATCGTGTCGCAAGTTTGCGCCCGCCTTGGGCTTCCGCCTGCAGCCGCTTCTGGTCCCGGCGCGCTGCTTTCACCCACCACCCCGAGGAGTTCATCATGATTGTCCGCATCAATCCCTTTTCCGCACTCCAAGACCTAGGCCGGCGCCGCTTCCTGGCCGGCACGGGCGCGACGCTGTCCGCCGCGGCGGTCGCCCTAATGGCAGGACGTCCGGCGCTGGCCGCCGGTCAGGGCAGCAAGCATGACGATCTGGAGACCGACGTGCGCATTCTCAACACCGCGCTCGGCGCCGAACTGGAGGCCATCGCTGCCTATGCAGTGGGCGCCGGCAGCGGCCTGCTGCAGAAACCCGTGCTGGATCTGGCGGTGCAGTTCCAGGGGCACCACAAGGAGCATGCCGCGGTGCTCGCGAAGACGATCCGCAAACTGGGCGGCACGCCGGTTGAAGCGCGCGAGCATTACCAGTTTCCCACCGACGGGCTCAAGACCCAGAATGATGTGCTGGGCTTCGCGGCCGGGCTCGAGCGCGGCGCGGTGAGCGCCTACCTGGGCGCAGTACCGCTGTTCCGCGGACGCGAACTGGCGAGCGCTGCGGCCAGCATCCTGGGCGACGAGGCCATGCACTGGGCCATCCTGCGCCAAGCGCTGGGCCAGGACCCGGTGCCCACGGCCTTTATGTCATGAAACATCGCGCCGCCACCGCCGTGCTGGTGCTGGCGGCATTGGTCTCGCTGCCCGCCGGCGCCATCGTGCCGGGCGATCCGGTCCGCGGCGAGGCCATCTACGCCCGCTGCCAGGCCTGCCACGCACTCGGCTACGACCGTACCGGGCCGAAACATTGCGGCCTGTTCGGACGCCGTGCCGGCGGCGTGCCGGGCTTCCGCTATTCGCCGGCCATGGCACAAGCCGATGTCGTCTGGGACGCGAATACGCTGGACCGTTTTCTCGCCAACCCGACCGGCATGATACCGGGCACGGCCATGGGCTATGCAGGCATTGCCGATCGGCAGGAACGGGCGGACCTGATCGCGTGGCTGCGACAGGCAAGCGCGTCGCCCATCGAATGTCCGCCGTGAGGCATATATGAAACTCCAGATCGTCTCGGACCTTCACCTCGGGCTAGCACCCTGTGAGCTTCCTGACACCGGCGCGGAGTTGTTGATCCTGGCGGGAGATATCCACCGTCCGCGAGAAGCGCTCCAGTGGGCCAGGGCGCTGGGGAGACCGGCTATCTATGTGCCGGGCAACCACGAGTATTACGGCTCAAGCATCGCCGCGACGAACCGACTGCTACGCGAACTCAGTCGCGACAGCATGGTGACGGTGCTCGACTGTGCCGAAAAGCGCATCGGCAATGTGCGCATTCTCGGCGCAGCACTGTGGACGGATTTCCGTATTGCAGGAGACGAGGCGGCCCGCGAGCAGGCGATGAACGACGCTACTCGCTTCAGCCGCGATTTCAGCCGTATCACCATAGACGAAGGCCAGAAAGAGCTCTTCACGCCGCATCACTGCGCGGCCCTTTTCGAACGGCACGCACGTTGGCTCGAAGCGCGGCTCGCGCAACCGTTCGAAGGTATCACCGTGGTGGTGACCCATTTTGCTCCGTCGCCTGAGAGCATCGCGCCGCGCTTCGCCGGGTCGCCGCTCAATGCGTGCTTCGTCTCCGACCTCGAAGCGCTGGTCGCGGGCAGCGGCGCGGTGCTGTGGATACACGGCCACACCCACGACAGCTTCGACTACCGGCTTGGCGGCACGCGCGTTCTGGCCAATCCACGCGGCTATGTGCTCGATGGCACGCCTGAAAACCGGGATTTCGAGCCCGCTTTGACGGTACAGGTGGGCTGAACTCCAAGGGCGACGAAGTCGTCCGAAACTTCTACCGGAGAACGATCATGCTGCAACGCATCGCACACATCCGCATCAAAAAGCCTCTCACGCTTTTCGCCGCCCTCTCGGTTGTCATGATTGCAGTGGCTCTATCCAGCCTCCCGGCGGTTTCGGCCGGACAGCCGGGGGGAAACAAGCACTCCGGACAGTTCATCTTCCGTTTCGACACCTTTGGCGACGAGGCCCTATGGACCGACACGCTGCGCCTCCACGAGATCATCCAGTCGTCCGTCAGCCCGCGAACCGCTCTTTCGGTTGGTCTGAAGGTGGATGCGACGGCCCTTCCGCCGAATTTCCTGACCAAGAACAACCTCGACGATCCGGCAACCACCGTCGAGTTGATCCGGCGCAACGCCGTGGTCGGTCTCGTGGGAAAGGTCGAGGATGGGCGACTCACGTCGCTCGGCACCACCTGCGCAATCTGCCACTCGACGGTAAACAATTCGGTCGCCCCGGGTATCGGGGAGCGGCTCGACGGCTGGCCGAATCTCGACCTCAATCCAGGGGCGATCATCGCACTTTCGCCCGCACTCACCGAGTCGCAGAAAGCGGCATACAACTCGTGGGGGCCCGGCCGCTACGACCCGCGCTTCAATATCGACGGCATCAACCGCCCGGTCGTCATTCCGCCGGTATATGGGCTGCGGGACGTGCCTTTTGAGACCTTCACCGGCGACGGGAAGATTTCCTATTGGAACAATTATGTCGCGGTCACGCAGATGGGTGGGCACGGAAGTTTTTCCGACCCCCGTCTGGGCATCAACATCGTTCAGACCCCGGACCTCGTAGCGCCGAAACTGCCAGCTCTCCGCGCCTACCAGCTGAGTCTTCCGGTCCCGCCGCCGCCGGCGGACGCGGTGAACCAGACGGCGGCCCAACGAGGTCAGGCCCTATTCGACGGGGCCGCCCGCTGCGGCACGTGCCACATCTCGCCCACCTACACTGATGTGCAAAACGGCCCGAACGCCGACACCCCCTTACTGCATGAGCCGGCGGCGACGGGAATGGAGCCTGTCTACGCGCAGCGCAGCGCCACGCAGAAGTACCGGACGACCCCCTTGCGAGGCCTTTGGCAGCATCCGCCGTATTTTCACGACGGTAGCGCGGCGACCCTGCTAGACGTCGTCAATCACTACGATGCCCACTTCGCCCTGGGTTTGAGCCCCGCGGAAAAATTCGATCTCGTCGAATTCCTCAAGTCGCTATGAGCCGCGAATGCCGACCGGATGCCTCCGACGATATGACATGCCAGTTCTGGGGGCGCCGAGTTGCGCCCCTACTTGCACCATGAGCCCGGGCGGGGGACGTCTGGGCCGACGGACGCAGCCTCATTCCAGGCAGCACACCCGCTCGGCCGGTTCCTTGCAACCGCAACCGGCCTGGTTCGCGATCTGGCGGTGGATCGTCCTGAAGCGCTCCTGGACGCTGTCGCCGAAGATCGGATCGGCGGCGAAGTGGATTGCGGAATTGACGAGGAACCAGTCAGTCTCCGCCAACAACTCGGCGAGGCGCGGGAATATCTCGCGCTCCTCGATGTTCATGTGATCTTTCAGGAAGGCAACGTATTTTCCGACATCGGCTTCGAGCGTCGCACGCGACATCATCGCTCCGGCGGCGGCTGCGTTGAGGTCCGCAGCAAGGATTACGCCGCTCTCCGAAATCTGCCGATGCTGGCCAGCGAGTTCCGAGACAACGCTTTCCATCGTCGGCTCGCGGGCAAGCAATTGCCGGAATGCGGCGTCCTCGCGCGGATGATGGAAGCGGTCGGGATACTGCGTCATGTAGTACACGATGTCCGACATGAGCTCGTAATCCGGCTGCTCGCCGTGGACGAAGAGTTCCGTCTGGGATTGGAGCAGATCGAGCAGTTTGTGGTAATTGGCGTGCTCGGCTTGCCATTTCTGCGTGTGTCCGGACATGACGATCTCCAGCGTTCGTTAGGGGCGATACCGACATCCCGCATGCCGCGGCTGCCGGCACCGGTCTGTTCTGCGCGACTTCATCCTAGGGAGTCCCCCAGGCGCTGGAAATGATTTTTGTCATTCAGGGGCCGGCACGCATGGCCTAAATTCCTCTCGCACTGCGGACCGAACCGCACACCCGAAGAGAGATGAGCCATGACATACGTAGTCACCGAAGCCTGCATCAAGTGCAAACACACCGATTGCGTCGATGTCTGTCCCGTCGACGCCTTCCGCGAAGGCCCCAATTTCCTCGTGATCGACCCGCGCGAATGCATCGACTGCACGCTGTGCGTGGCTGAATGCCCCGTCGACGCGATCTTCTCGGAGGACGACGTGCCGGCTGACCAGCGACAATTCATCCCGCTCAACGAGGAACTGGCGAAGGTGTGGATACCTATCGTCGAGGTCAAGCCGGCTCCACCGGATGCCGGGCTGTGGGCGACGGTGAAGGACAAGCTCAAGCTGCTCGAACGCTGACCGCGACGGCCGTCGCGCAGCCACCCGGCTCAGGGGGCGACGATCCGCTGCAGCATGTCCGCACGTACAATCTCGATCCCGCCGGGCCGTGCGGCAAGCCAGCCGGCCTTCTGCCACCGGCTCAGGATGCGGATCACGGTCTCGACCCGCGCGCTCACGAGCTGGCCGATTTCATCGCGGCCGAGGTGCACGTCAACGACGACCGTACCCGCATCGGTCGGCCGGCCGAATCGCTCGATCAGATAACGCATCAGCGCTGCGAGCCGGCGCGGCACCGAACCGGCGCTGACGATATCGATCTTCGCGCGCAGCGCGGCGGTGTGCCGCAGCAGCGCACGGTTCACCGCCAGCGCGACGGCGACGGAGCTTTCCAGGGATTCATACAGCGCTTCTGCGCGGATAGACAGGACGTCGACCGGTCCGCCGATCGCGATGGCGTCCGCCGGGAAGACCTCGTGCTCGAGCGCTGCGGCAAGCCCGATCGCCTCGCCCGGGCGGAACAGGCCGACGACAATGCCTTCGCCGGTCGGCGTCATTTGCCGGATCTGGACAATGCCCGATTCGATCACCGCAAAGTGGCTTGCGCGCTCGCCGGTAAACCACAGCGCTTCCCCAGGATCCAGGCGGCGAAGTCGCGCGCCCCGAGTCAGGCGGGCGAGATCCCCGCAGTCCAGTCGCGAGAACAGTTCGTGCGCGCCGAGCCGCCTGGCCGGCGCGTCGGCAACAACGCTCCACCGCCCTTCGACCGAGGGGCTGGCCGGATGCAACATCGACAATGGAGGCGAATGACCCATGACGTACCCGTGGCTACCTGGTAGGCGCACCCGCTACGAAGACTCACGCACGAGCGCGAGCCGGATGCGTTCGATCGCATGCGACGGGCTCAGCCCCTTGGGGCAAACCTCGGTGCAGTTCATGATCGAACGGCAGCGGTACAGGCGATACACGTCGTCCAGGTAGGCGAGCCGCGCCGCAGTCGCCGTATCACGCGAGTCGGAGATGAAGCGGTACGCCTGCAGCAGGCCCGCCGGACCGATGAACTTGTCGGGATTCCACCAGAAGGAGGGACAGAAGGCGCTGCAGCACGCACACAGGATGCATTCGTACAGTCCGTTCAACTTCTCGCGCTCCGCGGGCGACTGCAGGCGTTCGCGCTCGGGCGGCTCCTCGTTATTGATCAGGTAGGGCTTGATCGAGTGGTAATGCGCGAAGAACTGCGTCATGTCGACGATGAGATCGCGGATCACCGGAAAACCCGGCAACGGCCGCAGCACGACCGGCTCCTTCAGGCCCGGCAGCGACGTGAGGCACGCCAGTCCGTTACGACCGTTGATGTTCATCGCATCCGATCCGCACACGCCTTCACGACAGGAACGGCGGAATGAGAGGCTGTCGTCCATCGTCTTGAGCCGCATCAGCACGTCGAGCAGCTTCTTGTCGCCCGCCTCGGGCGCGACGTCGTAATCCTGCATACGCGGCTTCGCGTCGGTTTCGGGATTGAAGCGGTAGATGCTGACTCGCACTGTTCTCTCCTCCGCCACTCTTAAGCACCGCCGGCAAAGTGCGCCGCCATCGTTAGCACGACGCGAATGAAAATCGCAAACAGGATCACCGCGATCAGCGCAAGCAAGGGCAGTCGCAGCGTCGGCGCGTGGATGTAGTCGAGGACGATGTCACGCACGCCGATCCAGCCGTGCAGGCAAAGCGCGGCGAAGAACACGACGATCAGCACTGCGCCATGCGTGCTCGTCGCCAGCGCGTGCCAGCTTTCATAGCTGCGCGACGGCCCCGTCAGCAGCGTCGCTGCCCCCAGCGCAAGCAGAATCAGCAGCATCAGCGCCGTCACGCGCTGCAGTACCCAGGCCCGTTGCCCTAGAAAGAGTCTCACGACAGCCACCTCACCGCGGCCGCAAGTGCAATGATCCCCGCCGCGAGGATCGCAGCCCAGGCGCTGGTGCGTGCCTGTGAAAGACGGCTCCCGACGCCGATATCCATCAACAGGTGGCGCACACCGGCGAGTACGTGATGCGCGGCGGCCCAAACGAGAATGACGAGGAGCAGTGCCCGCCAGGGCTCGGATACCAGGTCGCGCAGAGCGTCGAACTCCGACTTGCTGCGAAGCGAGCGGTCGAGCGCGAGCGCGAGAAGCGGCAGGCTCACCAGGAGCAGCACGCCCGAAACCCGGTGTCCGATCGACGCGATCGCACCGACTGGAAAGCGGACCTGCGACAGATTCAGAAACTTCGGCGCACTAGCCGAGCGTGCTCGCATGTTGGCCTCCCAGGCCGATTCAATGCCAAGAGACGACAAATACCTCTGCGGCGATCCGGATCACCTCACTAGACCCTACCCCGTCGCGGTGCGCCTCGATGCCGCCGCGCCGGCTCGATGAACATTGCAGACCTGCGCGCGGATGAGCGCCGTCCGCTTCAATATAGCGGGAGCCGCAAAAGCGTCAAAAAAATACATCTTAAAATCCAGCCCCGAATCGCCGGGCGCTTCGCCGCAGGCGATGAATTCGGACTAGGATGTATTCATCGATTTCCGTTCATGGAGATCCGGCTCAGTGACCGGCAGTCGCCCGCAACCGCGGCACATCTGCCCCGCACAGGTGATCGCGGCCCGCCCCACTCTGCCTGCGGCACTGCGGAAGCTTTGCCGTTCTCGGTGTCGGGCCTGATTTCGCTGCTCTCCGTAGCCGGCCTCGCGCCGATGGGCTTGCCGCTGGTCGGCGGCTTTCCTGCTCGCGGTGAGCACGTCAGTCCGCAGTCATTGGAGCATCCGGATTCGCTGCAAGACCTCCCCGCATCATGAGCAAGCCAACCAATACGGTCGGCATGACGACCGCCAGCACCACCAACCCCCTTCCCGCGACAACCTGTTCATCGAGTAGATAGGCATTGCACAGACGAGCCGTAACGTCCTGGTAGAGGAGCCCGGCCACCGCCGTCATCCAGGCCCAGTTCCCGATGAAAAAGGTCTGAATCATAGTTCCGGCGCCGCGCCATGACAGCTGCAGTGCGCCCCCGGCAGCGAGCAGTGTGGCGAACTTGGCGAACTCCATTTGCGGCGACAGCAGGGCCTGATCGAGGGCGCGCGGAATCATCCAGAAACCCGATACCAGCAGGCACAGCAACAGGCCCGCAAGGCCGTGAGCGTTGATCGTCGCGCAAGCGGCGCACACCCGCGGGGGCAAGGACGAAGCGAGCGCCGTGCCGGCAAGGACCAGCAGCGGAAACTGCAGGAGCATGTGACGCGCCATGTCCGCCTCAAGCCACGAGCGCAACCATGGCGCAGTGCCTGCTGCTACAAGCGCCAGTCCGATGAGCGCACGCTGTCGCGGATTCATTGCGCCCGCTCGCCGGAGCGCGCCGCCGCTGCACGAAGCGCGCTCCGGATGGCACCGAGATCGTCGATGCGGGTCAATCGGCCGTCCGCCCCCAGCGTGTGGATCGCCGCGTTATGCACGAAGCCGCCCATGCCATCCGGCACGACGACGACCCCGAAGGCATCGAGCAGTCGACGCAGTTCCCGCGCATCGGCCACCGTCGCCATGCGCCACACGGCGGGGTCGGCCTGCATCTGTCTGGCATAGCGTGCCAGTGCGTCCGGGGTGTCGTGCGTCGGATCGAAGCTGATGCTGATCAGGCGCACACGCTCCTGTAGCCCCTGCTCGAGGATTGCCTGCTGCAGTTGCTGGAATTCATTGCCGAGCACGCGGCACACCGACTCGCAACGCGTATAGATGAAGTCGACGAGGGCGATGCGGCCATCCGCGGCCAGATCGGCGCGCAGCGAGTCCCCCGTCGAGCGGGCGTCGACGAGGCCGACGTCCGGCATCAGCGGCGGCTGTTCGCGCACGGCGAGGCGGCGTGCGGCCTCGCTGGTGACGACCCGGAAGCCGGCGCTGACCTGCGCGAATGCCGCCACGCCCAGTACGACTATGAGCATGCAGGCGATGACGGTGCGCATGGCTTCGGGCGGGGCCGCTATTTCAGCGTCGCCAGTTCGGCGCCGCCGTTCCACGGCGTGCTGCGGCCGTCGGTGTGCTTGCGCTGCGCCTCGACCGTTTCGGCCGTCACCGCCCCGGCCTGGTTGCCCCACTGATTGCGGATGTAGCTGGTGACCGCGGCGATCTCGGCGTCGCCGAGCTTGTCGCCGAAGGCCGGCATCACGCCATTGAACGTGTTGCCCGCGACTTCGATACTGCCGTTGATGCCGTGCAGCAGGATCTGGATCAGGATCTGCTCGCTGCCATTGACCCAGGCCGAGCCCGCAAGTGGCGGGAACACCTGCGGAATGCCGGTGCCTGCCGCCTGGTGGCACGCGGCGCAGTTGGCGCCGAAGATCTGCTCGCCATCCACGGCCTTGGCGGGTACGGCTGCGAGTACGTCCGCCGTGCGGCGATCTCCGAGTGCGGGACGGGTGTCGGGCCGTGCCGCGTAGATGTAATACAGCGCCCATGTAAGCAGCACCGCAATCAGGCCAAGCATCAGGCGGGGCACAGGGTTGAAGGATTCTTGCGGATCGCGGTGTTCGCGCCGCTGGGCGTGGTCGTTGCGGGATGTGTCAGGCATTTCGGACGGTGCGGCTGCGGGTCAGTTTGAGGCCGGGCCGGCGTCGGCGAGCGGCGCCAGCGCGGGGAAGGTCCGGTCGAGGGCGAGGAGATAGCTCACCAAATCCTGAGCCGCCTGGGTGGCCACGACCACGCCGCCCGCCGGGGCGAACTGCGGCGGCAAGGCGACCACCTTGTCGCCCGGTTCTGCCTGCTTCCTGATCTCGAACAGGTAGGGGTAGGCGGGCATGATGCTGCCGGGCGCGTAGGCGCGCGGCTGGTAGAGGTGGCCGAACTGCCAGTCAGCGCTCGGCTGGCGTGCACCGATGTTGAACAGGTCCGGCCCAGTGCGCATCGTGCCGAGGAGATGCGGGCTGTCGTAGTAGTAGTCGCCGGCGACCGAGGGCCGGCCCCAGCCGCGCTTGTCGTCCGGCGCCTGGGACGGATCGCGCGGCTGCTGCGAATGGCAGTAGACGCAGCCCTCCCGGATGTACACCTGCCGGCCGCGCAATTGCGCCTCGGTATAGGGCTTCAGGCCCGGTGTCGGTGGCTCATGGCGCAACTGCAGGTAGGGCAGCACGACCAGCGAGGTGGTCGCGATGGCCAGGGTCACCATTGCGCCGGAAATCAGCTTGACTTCGTTTTCCATGGTTCAGGCGGTCGGAGCAAGAGGACGGAGAAGGGCGGCGCCGCTGCGCCGGGGACCGCGCCCCAGCGCCATCAGCAGGAAATGAGCGGCGAAGGCGAGATGGCCGAGCGTCATCAGCGCGCCGCCGACCGAACGACCCGCCAGCCAGGGCAGCGTGACGCGCACCGAGTCCATGAACGGCTTGCTGGCGTCGATCATGTTCAGGCCCTGCAACACGCCCGCGGTGGTGAGCGACGCGAAGTAGATCGCGAAGCCGATCGTGACCAGCCAGAAATGCACCCCGATCAGCGTCGGATAGGGCCATTCCCGCGACACGATGCGCGGCATCGCGAAGTAGATCGCGCCGAACATCACCAGCGTGACGAAGCCGTACAGCCCGAGGTGGGCGTGCGCGACGGTGAAGTGGGTAAAGTGGGTGACGGTATTGACGCTACGCAGGGCTTCGAACGAGCCCTGGATCGAGCTCAGCGTGTACATCATTCCGCCCAGCACCACGAAGCGCAGCGTCGGTGAATGGCGCAGGGCGGCGAAATGCCCCCTCATCGTCAGGTGCTGATTGAGCGAGAACGCCACGACCGGCACGATCATCATGATGCTCTGCACGATCGACAGCGTGATCAGCCATTCCGGCACGGGGCCGCCGACGAGGTGGTGGCCACCCACCTGGCCGTAGAAGAACGCAAGGCACCAGAAGCCGATCAGCGACAGGTTGTAGGACTGGATCGGCCGGCCGATGACCTTGGGCAGGAAGTAATAGACGGCGGCGAGCGACAGCGGTGTATAGAAAAGCCCCAGCACGTTGTGGCCGAACCACCAGTTCATCGTCGCCTGTTCGACGCCGAAGTGCAGGTTCGGCAGCTTGGCGACGATGTACAGCACGGGAAACCAGAACAGCGCGGCCCCTATGTACCAGACCGACACGTAGAGATGCTCGACTTTGCGCCTGCGCAAGGTAAATACGAGCGGCAGTCCGATCATCGCCCCGCCGAGCGCGAACAGGACACCCACCTGCCCGGGTATTTCCAGCCACTCCATGCCGTCGGTGATGCCCGCAGCGATGCAGCCGATGCCGATCGCCAGCCCGATGTTCCACAGGACGGCGCCGCCGATCGCAACGCGTGCGCCCTCGAGCGTGGTCTTGAGCAGGCGCGGCAGCATCCACAACGCGATCCCGAGCGCCGCCATCGGCGCCCAGCCGTAAGCGACCGCATTGAGATGGATCGTGCGGATGCGCCCGAAGCTCAGCCACGCATACTGCGTCAGCCAGTCGGGCTCGTGGAGCTTAATCGAACTGGTCAGGCCTGCGAGGGAGGCCACCAGCAGCCAGAACACGGCGAAGCCGAGCAGCACGAAGGCCGGGCGGGCCGACGAAGCATCAGCGGCGATGCGCGCCTGCAACTCCTTCGCGTCCGGTTCGCCGGCCACGACGGCCATCGTTCGCTGCAGGTCACGCTGTGTGGCGCCCGCCACTGCAGGCTCTTCGACCCGTCCGATCTCGCCGCGCGAAAAAATTACTTTTGCGGCGGCCGGGTCCGGGTCGAGCAGGCCCTTGCGCAGGGACCAGATAAAAAAGAAGAGCCCGGTTACCGCAATGATGAACGACGATAGCAACAGCGAAGGAATGTCCATGACGAACTGGGGCCGAGAGAGTAGAAGTATTCAGGCAAAATGCTATGGTGCAAATACATGTTATTGCGACGTCCACGTAAAAGCAATATCGTGGAGACATCTTTAACTGCGAGTCGTCCGGATGAAGCTCACCGAATACACCGACTACACCCTGCGAACGCTGATCTTCCTCGGCCTGCACCGCGGCGAGCTGGTGACGATTCAGCAGATCGCCGACAGCTACGACATATCCAAAAATCATTTGATGAAGATCATCCACCGTCTTGGCCAGGACGGCCTGGTCGAGACCGTCCGGGGCCGCAGTGGCGGTGTGGTGCTGCGGAAAGCCCCCGAAGACATCAGCATTGGTGCGGTGGTGCGCGCGTCGGAGCAGGATTTCGCGCTCGTCGAATGCTTCAGCCGTGCGAACAACCGCTGCGTGCTCTCGCCGGTGTGCCGGCTGCAGGCAGGTTTTCGCGAGGCGCTGGAGGCCTTCTTCAAGGTTCTCGACGGCCTGACGCTGGCGGACATCTTAGGCAATGCCGCGGAGATCGCGCCCTACATTCCACTCCCGAATCCGCGCCTGCAGGAGAAACGCACATGAGCACGGACGCCATCGACATTCCCCGCCGGCTCGTCGAGCAGGCTGCGGACGCGGTCATCTTTGCCGACCGCGACGGAAACATCCGCATCTGGAATGCAGCAGCCGAAGCGCTGTTCGGCTTCTCGCGAGCCCAGGCGATCGGCCAGAGCCTTGACCTGATCGTTCCGGATCGGCTGCGCGCGGCGCACTGGGAAGGTTTTCATCGCGCGGTTGCAACTGGTCAGACGCGCCTCGGCGGCCGCGCCGTGATAACACGCTCGGTCAACGCGACCGGTGCGACGATTTACGTGGAAATGAGCTTCGCGCTGGTGAGTGACGAACGCGGAGAGGTTCTGGGTTCGGTTGCCGTCGCGCGGGACGCGACGCAACGGCGGGACGACGAAAGAAGGCTTCAGCAGCGCATAAGGCAGTTGGAAGAACAACAATCCGCCACAGGAACTCAGGCGCCCGAGTGACAAGGGCATGTTGGACGGCGCCGCCTCTGCCCGGGGCGAATCGGCGCTGTGCCCTCAGCAAGGCAAGAAACATCGAATGGATCAATGGTTCATGACAAATCTGGGCGACGCGATGCTGGCCGGCGACGAGCTGGACCGCGTGTGTGCGCTATTCGAGCTGCAAGGCAACCGGAGCCCCACGACGGCGGTGCTGATGCGGCATGAAAACCTTGGGCGCCTGCACTGCGAGCTAGTGCTGTACTTTCCCCCCGAACTGGCCGATCTCGCCGCGCGAGTGGGGGCGCATCCCTGCGGCAAGCCGACGCTGTCCGGACTGGGCGTTGCAGTCGGTTCTCCACAGCGCCTTGCCGATATGGCCGGCGGGATGACTTGAAGGGGGAAAAGGTCGGCCGGCGGTCGTCGAGCTGTCGCGCGGCGTCCCAGACCTGCTATGCAGCGCCTTCCGGCCGGTCCCAGTAAGGCTCGGTGCCGAACCGGGCGCCCAGAAAATCAACGAAAGCGCGGACCTTCAGCGGCAGATGCCGGTCGGGTAGATGGACTGCATGGAGAAAATGCTCGACCGGCACGTAACCGGGCAGGACTTCGACGAGCCGCCCCGCCTGGAGCTCCTTCCCGACGATGAAGGTCGGCAGCAGCGCCAACCTCAACCTCAACCTCAACCCCACCCCCCCCAGGACAGCGTGGGACATCCTTACCGCACTGGAACACCTTAATCGGCGCAACCGCGGGCGATAATCGCGGCGGTGTCACGGATTACCAATACATTTGATCGAATCAACACAGATTGAACCCGCACTCCAAGCACTAGGCTTACACGCAGTCATCGACAAGTTGACATTACCAAGCAAGTATTCACGCGTCACCGGCACTTGATTTCCAATCGAACGCTTCGCGGGTAACGGCACGATGTGTCGTGAAGTTTCACCCGGGCGAAATGGGCAAACCGGGGTCGTCGCAGAAAACGGAGAAAATCGTACGCTAAACTGGAACCGCCGAAACTCCTGTTGCTAACCAAGTTGCCAACGATAACCAACTAGGTTAGTATCCGCCTATGGAGAAACGAACCCCTCACTGCAAGCTGCCTGTGGTCAAAGCCTTGATCGAGGCGGGTAAAGTGCGCACGACCCACGCGGCGCGGGCCGGCGCGAACGAGTTGGGGTTTGAGTTTTCCGACATGCTGGCCGTGGTGACGGCACTCACGCCTGCGGACTTCTACAAGAGCATGACCACCCACGCCGATCATACGATCTGGCAGGACGTGTACCGCCCCAGCACGCAGGCGGGCGACGTGTACCTGAAGCTGACGGTCATTGATGACGTGCTGATCGTGTCCTTCAAGGAGCTATGAACATGAAATGTCCTGTGTGCGGCGCCGCGGAACTGATCCACGACACCCGCGACCTGCCCTACACGTACAAGGGCGAAACCACCACCATTGCGGCGGTGACGGGCGACTTCTGCCCGGCCTGCGCCGAGTCGGTGTTGGATGCGGCGGAATCGGATCGCGTCATGCGCGAAATGCGCGCCTTCTCGAAGCAGGTGAATGCGGCCATTGTCGATCCTGGCTTCATCGCCAGCGTGCGCAAGAAGCTCGCGCTTGACCAGCGCGAAGCCGCCGAAATTTTCGGCGGCGGTATCAATGCCTTCTCGCGCTACGAGAACGGCAAGACCAAGCCGCCGCTGGCCCTGGTGAAACTGCTCAAGGTGCTGGATCGTCACCCCGACCTGCTCAACGAGGTCAGAAGCGCCTGAACTCCCTTCTCGAAACTCGCCATTCTGCGCTTCGCCAAGCGAGAACGATATTCGAGGTTCGGCCCGACGGCGATCCGCCCCCATGGGCAGGAGGCATTCTCGATCGACTTCATCTAGGATCTGCACCGCGCGCTCATGCGCCACGACACCGCGTACCGGGATGTCCCCGGCGAGTTTCGCGCCGTGCAGAACTGGATCGGCGGGCTGCGGATTCAGGACGAGCGGCTCGTGCGGCCTCGCCCAGAGCGGATCGCCGAAGCCATGGAAGACCTGGTCGGTCGCGTGCTGCGCAGCGAACCGTTGGGCAACGCCTACCTGCACGTGATCGTGCGCGCGGCGCTCGCCCATGCGCAGTTCGAAACGGTCCACCCTTTCGGCGATGGCAATGGATGCATCGGCCGGCTGTTGCTCCCGCTGATGCTCGCAGCCGAAGGCTTTCCACCCCTGTATGTGTCCGGCCCGCTGTATCGTAACCGGCACGACTACTTCGATGCGCTGCAGGAAGTCCAGTTGCGCTCGCGCTGGGACGGCTGGATCGAATTCTTCGCGCACACGGTGATGATCGCTCGCGACGAGTCGATGGTGCTTGCCGCGCAGCTCGTCGCCCTGCGCGATGACAGGATTCGGCGCATTGCCGACCGTCGTGCCGACTCGACCAGCCGCAAGCTCGCCGCACTCCTCATCGGCACGCCTGTTGTCACCGTCAATCCGGTGAAGCGCCTGTTCGGCGTGTCCTTCCCCGCTGCCAACAATGCCGTCGCCGATCTCGCCGCGCTCGGCATCCTGACGGGCACGGCACGGCAGCGCAACCGCGTCTTCGTCGCCCGTGAGGCGATCGCAGTCCTCGATCAGGCGCCTGAGCAGCGCCATCGCCCGTCTTTGACGCCCTGAAGCGGCGGCCGGTGCACTCGACTGCCTCGAGTGCAAGCTCAATGACCGCGATGCGCGAGCCTACGAGCAGACAGGGTGCGGTGTATCCCCTTGTGCGAACTCGACGAACGGCGTGCGGGATCCTACGATGAACTATGGCAAATGGTTCCTCCGCCCGTCGGTGGCTCCTCACGGATCGGTGAACGTTCGCCGGCTGCAAACGCATCGGACGGGACATCACCCGATCGTAGCGCCCCCCCAAGGACAGACGTGACGATCATCAAGGGAACGAAATGAGACGGCGCGATTTTCTTGCAATGGGCGTCACCACGGCCGGAATGCTCGCGGCCTGGCCTGTTCTCGCACAGACTGGCGGCCACAAGCGGCGGGCGGCTGTCGTGATTGGCGTCAAGAAGGCGGGCAAGCTGCCGGTGCTCAATGGGGTGACGTCCGGAACCCGCAGCGTCGCGAACTGGCTCGAAGCCGAAGGCTTCGAGGTGAGACGCCTCGTCGACGATAGTAAGCCCGTCAGAGCAAGCGAGATCTTCGATGTCATCGAGGAGTTCGTCGGACGCGGCACGCTCGACCAGTTGGTGATCTACTTCTCCGGCCACGGCTTTCTCAGCGGCTATTCCGAACACTGGCTGCTTTCGAAAGCACCCGACAACCCGAATGAAGCCGTCAGCCTGCGCGAAAGCGTCGAGCTCGCGAGGGAGTCGGCGATCCCGAATGTGGTCTTCATCTCGGATGCTTGCCGCTCCACTCCCGATAGTCTCGGCACCGGACGCGTGCGTGGCAGCCTGATTTTCCCGAATCGGGGCGTCGCTCGCGACGTGCGCGCGGACGTCGACCAGTTCCTTGCGGCCCTGCCGGGTGACCCGGCCTTCGAGGTCGCACTCCAGGAGAGTGTCGCCGCCTACGAGGGCATTTATACCGCGTGCTTCCTCGGCGCCTTCGAACGTCCCGACGACACGATGGTGCGCACCGTGAACGGCATGCGAGTGGTGCCCAATAATATGCTCAAATCCTATCTTGAGCGCGAGGTCCGCAGGAAGGCCGAAGCCAAGTCGATCAAACTTCGCCAGATTCCTGATGCCTACGTGACATCGGGTGAGACAACCTTTATTGGCCGGGTGACGGTCCCGGCACCGCAACCATCCCCCGCTCCACCAGATGTGCCAACGATTGTCGATGTCGCCGGCCTCGCGCTCAAGCGCGTCGGCGCAGGCATTCTCACGGCCGCCCTGCCGCGGTTGCCGGAGGGCACTATCGCCCACACCGCTGCCGAAATCGGTTTCACCACGGCGCAGGATGCGATCCTCGGGGCCCCGGAAACCCGACAATTCGAGACACAAACCGGCTTTGTCGTCTCCGGTGCGCGCGTGACACTGGCGATCTGCAATCCGAAGATGCGTGTACAGGTCCTGACCCAGGGCGACGGGCATACAGTGGCGGCGCTTGTCCGCGTCGAGCCTGCGGGGATGGCCGCCGGCAGTGTGGCGCTCGGCTTCTCCGACGGATCGGGCGCCGTTGTCGCCGCGCTTGAGGGCTACATCGGAAACGTGGTCGTCGGCGCCGGGGGCGTGAGCAATGTGAGTTACGTTCCGTCGCGCAACAACTGGCGGTGGGCCGACTACGAACAGCATCGCGCGCGCATCAACGAACTGCATGCAGCCATCGCCACCACCGCCCGATTCGGCCTGTTTCGGATCGAAGGCGAACGAAAGAGCAGGACCGCAAGAGCGAGACAGTTCGGCGACACCATTCGCATCCTCAAGGGCATCGACCCGACGCTCGGTCTGTACGCGGCCTATGCTTATTCCGACGCGGACCTGATCGATCAGGTGGAGTCGGTGCTCGGCTTCATGCGGGACGACTTGCGGACGGATCTCTTAGACGTGGCGATGCTGGCCGGGGCGCTCTCTGGAAGCCGCCGCAACGACGCCTACGGTCCTGTCCCATTTTGCCCGCTATTGTCCCAGGGATGGAACCTGATCCGGGCCCGGGGCGTGCGCATGCCGCCTGAAGTCGACGCCGCACGCGATTACCTTCGCCCCGCATTGTGGACGACCTTCGCTCCAGGCGGCATGCAGATCCTCACCCGGGCACTTCTGGAAGGGAGGCTGCGATGAACGCCGAGGAGTCTCGAACGAGCGCATGCGGCAGGCCGTGCTCGAGTGGATCGACCGAACACACGGCGAATCGCCGGCACATGTTGCAGTCGGCGTTGGCGTTCGCCATCGCGGGTGTGCTGCCCATGTCGCGCGCGGCCCTTGCCGCGGGGAACGTCACGAGGCTTGTCCTGGTGCACGGACGCAGTCAGCAGGGTAAGGATCCCGCTGCTCTGCGAGCGGAATGGATGGATGCGTTGCGTCGCGGCGCACGGACACTCGGCCACGCGCTGCCGGTCGGGATCGAGGTGGTGCTGCCATTCTACGGCGATGCCCTGGAAGCATTCACCGAACAGTACGACATCCCGCTGACGGCGGATGTTCAGACGCGGGGCGCAGCCATCGACGAGGACTTCCTCGCCTTTCAGGCGGAAATCGCCGAGAGCGTGCGTCAGAGCGCTGGTATCTCCGACGAGTTGGTCGATGCCGAATACGGGCCCAATCCCAGGCAGAAAGGACCACTCAATTGGGAATGGGTGCAGGCGATTCTGCGCGCGATCGACAAGCATGGGGGTGGCATGAGCCAAAGTGCGCTCGAGCTCTTCACTCGGGATGTTTTCCTGTACACCACCCGCGCAGGCGTTCGTGACGAGATCGACCGCATCGTTGCGAGTCAGGTGACCGAGGCACCCACGGTGGTCATCGGCCATTCGCTAGGCTCGGTGGTCGCCTACAATATCCTGCGGTCCGACCGTCGGTCGCTCAATATCCCCCTGTTCGTCACGGTCGGCTCGCCACTCGGGATCCGCGCCATCCGCGACCAGTTGCGGCCCCTTCGGTTTCCGCCCCCCGTCCAGGCTTGGTACAACGCCTTCGACCGCCGCGATGTCGTAGCGCTTCACTCCTTGGATGCGACCAACTTCCCCGTCGTACCAGCGATCGACAACAATCCCACCGTCAAGAATCACACCGCCAATCGTCACGGGATCGTGGGCTATCTCGACGATCCCGATGTGGTAAGACACATTCTGGACGCGCTGAGCGTGTAACGTCAGCGGACAAGGGGCACGGGGGTGCCGTGCATACTTCCGCAGACGCGCTGGCCGCATTCCGTCATTACAGCGGCTGTATCGGCTGCGACAAGGCGGAGTAAACTTCGCCCTGTCCGGGCATCGACTGTGAGGTGCCCTCGCCGTTTTTCCAAACCGCACGAACCGCCCCACCATGACCCTGACCAAGGCCGATCTGACCCAACGCATCGCCGACGCCATCGGCCTCAACAAGCGCGAAGCAAGCGAAATGGTCGAAGCCTTTTTCGAGGAGATTGCCGCGGCGCTCGCGGGCGGCGAGGATGTCAAGCTGTCTGGGTTTGGCAGCTTCCAGTTGCGCCAAAAAGGCGCGCGCCCGGGGCGTAACCCGAAGACGGGCGAGACGGCCGTGGTCCGCGCGCGGCGCGTCGTGGTGTTTCACCGCAGTAACAAGCTCAAAGGTGCGGTCGGCACGGGCAAGAGACCGTCAGACGAAACTGGCCCGGCAGCTGCTGCGCATCGTGCAACGCGCAGTGCCCTGAACGACCGTGAGGAGTTCGTGTAAGTCGCTACGGCGGGTCGACATCGACGACGAGACCGTTGCGGTTCTCCATCGGGATGTAGCTCATGTGCGCAAATTGCGCGCTTCCGCGCCGTGAGATTTGCGAACGACTGCGCATCCGGATCTGTAGTCGAAGCGTGCGTCGCGTTAGGAGGCATTTGGCTTGCCACGCGCGATACGAAGCCGCCCGACCGGCCGAGCCGCTAATTTTTTTTCGGCAAGTATCCGCGCCGAGGTGACTCAGCTGCCTCAAACGCTACGTTGGACGATGCGCGCCAGGGGCGAACGGCAAACCTGCTGTGAAGAAGCTGCTGCGACTGCAGTTGCCTCCACGCCGGTATCCTCTACGACGTGGCCTGAGACGGTCCCGCAGCACTCGAGGGCGGCGGCGATGCAGCAAGACGAGGGGCACCGCGCTGAATGTCGCGTCGACGCAGCGTGGGCCGCTCATCGCGTTGAGCCTCGGGAATGCGCGCGCGCGTGGACAAAAAAATGCCGCCCGGTGTTGCAAGGGCGGCAATATTGCGCGAGCGATTCAGTTCAGCTCAGTCCATGCCGTATGCGATCAGGCAGATTTCTTGGACGATCCTGCCTTGGACGACGCGCCCTTGACCACGGTGCTCGCTGCCGTCACGGTCGCTCCGGCGATCTCTGTCGCTTGCTTGGTCGCCTTGCTGACGCTGTCGAACACGTTGTTGGCGGCATCGACGGCCGACTTGAAGGCCGCGAACAGGGCCTCGGAACCAGCCGGAGCGGACTCGGCGGCCTTGTCCAGCGTGTCGGTGAAGGTCTTGTTCAGCTCAGCGACTCGCACTCCGAAAAGCTTCGCGATTTCCTGCTGGCCATCCGCAGCGATTTCATACACGCCGCGACCGTAGACGACCGCCTTATCAAGCATCGGCTGAGCCAACGTGCCTTGCAGCGCAACCAGATCCTGCGGGTTCTTGACCGCGAGCACGGTCTTCGTGGCGGCAACGCTGTCTTCCAGCACCGAGCGGACGGTGTTCAGGTTCAGCTCGGTCAGGCGCTCGACTTGGGTGAAAGCCTTGTTGGCAAGAGTCGTCAGAATTTCCACGCTGGCCTGGTTGGCGGAGGCGAACTGCTCGCGGGCGGCAGAGGCGTTCATCGTCAATTTCCTTGGTGAGATCGGTCGAATCATCAATGGCACCCGCATCGGGAAGCCGGGTGCGTTCGTCATACTGCGCTGCAGTATAGGACCGCCGTCGATCAAGTCAACCGCCTGTTGCAGCGCAAAAACTCGACTTGTGTGCAAAGAACCACGCCGGCGCATTGACATGCGTTCTGCAATCGCCATGGTGCGGAAACCGGCCATGTGACGGACATGACCGCGTTCTGCAAGTGCTGCACCGTCGTTCCCGTACCCGTGGCATCATTTGAATTCCCATGTACCCCACCAGCCGAAGCATCTCGGACCGATATGACCCAGAATCTCAGCAGCTACACCCTCCCGCAGCTCAAGCAACTCAGCGCCCGCATCGCGAAGGAAATCGCCAAGCAGGAGTCGGCAGGGAAGGCGTCGATGCTCAAGAAATTGCAGAAGATGGCACGTGAGCACGGCTTGTCGCTCGACGAGCTCGTAGGGGCGTCCGGCGCAACTCAGACCAAACCGCCGAAGGCTCCTTCGAAGGCCATTCCCGCCGCACGAGTTCCATTGCCGGCAAAATATCGGCATCCCTCCAACAAGGAACTCGCTTGGTCCGGGCGCGGCCGCAGGCCGCAGTGGGTCGAGGCGTGGCTCGCGAACGGCGGCGCGATGGAGGCACTCGCCACCGCCGCGCAGAAATTCGACAAGCGGCAAGCCAAGCTCAAAGCCCCCTCCGAAAGCCGCCCGATGGCAAGCGCGGCCGTGCCGGCGGCAGACTCACGGACCGATGCCCCGACACCGGTTGAGTACGCGCCCGACGCCCTCTCCGCTCAACAAGACGCAAGCCTGTGAGCACGAACGCCCCCGCGGCGAAACCGCGGAATCAACCTGCGTGCGCTTCAAGAGCGGCGATGAAGTCCGAGAGTTGCGAAAGTAACTCGGAATGAACCAGGCCGAATGCTGGAGTAGGTTATCCGTCACGCAATCCGGCGGCTCTCGATATGAAGGCGGAAGAACGATCGCAAGTCCGGTACGGCTCCTATTACACCTCACATACGGCACAGACAAGCAAGCAGGCGATCTCCTGGCGTGGCTGCGCAACAAGGAGTGCGTACGAGAACCCGCGCGAAGTGCGCGGCGTAGTGCTTGAGGCGGTCCTCGGGGCCCTTGGCATCCTTCGGATACCAGCCTCTGAACTCGGGGCAGCGTTCCGCCGCGCCCGGGACAGATCCCCCCGTGCCGCGTATATCGTGCCCTCGCCCGAGCCCCTCGAACACTCCCCCGCAGGGCGATCTTCACCGCCGCGGACGCGGCATCGAAGGCGGCCGCGTATCTTCGTTCCTTGGGCGATCGTCCGCCGACCGACGTGCAGACGTCGGTCCAAGGCGGCGCCCGATATGCCGCATGGTTCCTTTCTTGACACCCACGGCGACCCTGTGGGTGTGGTGTCCCGGCGCCCCGCTGACAATGCGCTGACCGGGACGCACGCCCCCCCGCTCCGCCCCCAACGACCGCTCCTTGTCTGTACTATCTTGCTTCCAACCCGACTTCCGCCATCCGTATGAATCCGGCCGCACGACTGCTTTCGATCTACGACCCGCTCATTCGGCAGCAGAAGGACCAGACCATGACGAATACCTGGGCCGTGGTGTTCGATCTCGAAATCAACACCCCGCAGCTTGAAGACGACGTCACGAGTTGTCTCGTGGCTGTCCGGCAGCAGATCGACTTCACGCGCATGCGATTGACGGAGCACGGCGTTCCGCCGGAACTGACGAGCCCGGGGTTTGATCGGCTCAAGAACGTGGCTTCGCCCGGCCTCCTTCACTCGTCGTGGAACGGTCACCGCGGCAATATCCAGCCGCCCGAGTGCAGGCAAGGGTTCGCATGGGCCGCTTGGGTGCTCAGGGATGAGGATGAAGGCGACATGCCACCGGCGGATCTCGCCGCCCTGCGCGAGGAGATCGCGTCGCTCGAGCAGACTTTGCAGAACACCGAGATGTCTCCATTCCTGCGCGACTTCATTCGGCGGCAGTTGCACACGATCCGCGCCGCGCTCCGCATCTACGGCATCCAAGGCACCAGGCCGGTGAAGGACGCGCTCCAGAAAGTCGCCGGGGCATACACTGTGGAACGAACCCGTGTCGAGGCCGAACATGAAACGGCTTCGGAGGCTGCGCAGAGCGTGCTCGCCAAAGCCAGCGACGCCATCAAGAAGACTGCCGAGGTTTGCGATAACCTCGAAAAGGTGACGAAGTTCGGCGAAGAGGTGTGGTCGCTCGCGAAATCTGTCGGACCGCTCGTGTTGCCGTACCTCGGCAAACTGGGAGCATAGCGCGGAGTTCTTCGTCAGAGCGACATTGATGAGGACGGCAATCAATCTCCCGGGAGCGGACTCGCCTCGAGCCTTCACATTCGATCGCGGCACCTTCTCCTACCCGTCCCCATCCGTTCCCCGTTATGCCGCGCAGCCTCTTAATCGATGACGCTCCTGGCCTCTGACAATCCAAAGTGCCATGTCGATGAGCCGGACCTGACTCTCGGCAAATCCGCTCAGTGCGGATAAATGGCGTTCGGCAAGGTCCCAGGCGAACGGCACGTACTCGCGAAGCACGCGGATGTCGTGGTTGGCGTCGTCTTCGCACACCCCGACGGCCTGCAGCACCATCCTGTCGAGGATGGGCACCACCGTCGGGTAACGGAAATGCAGGAACGTCGTACGCATGGGGAGCGCCGTCGGCGATTTCATCCCGGGAAGGTCAAAGGAGCCGATGTGCTCGATCAGCCGGACGATCTCGTCGACGTCTCGTTCGATCGCTGACGGCATTGCGGCGACGAGTGCCGCGAACCGTCCCGCCGCGTGCGCCCGCTGCTCCTGGTTTGCACGGATGAACGAGCGCAGGTTTCCGAGTGCCTGGGGAATCGCGTACAGCTTCCAGTACAGCATCGCCTCGTAGAGTTCGAGCCCTGGAAGGCGTTCGGATGACCGGAAGCGGGAACAGAGAACATGATAGAGCGCGCGATCCGAACGGACCTGTGCGCCAAGGCCTTCGAGGTGCGGCGAGTGCGGCTGGAAGCGCGAACACATGGCGTCATATCGCTCATGCAGCGCGTCCCAGGCGAAGCCAACGAGGGGATCACGCATTCGTCGCGCCCTCTTCCCCGCGAACGTGCTCCTGAGGGAGTTCGAGGGCGGCATCTCCCGATGCGCCGCGCCCGCTCGCGTCGATGTCCCGGAACGCGAACAAGAGCTGGTACTTGACGAGTTTGACGTTCGGGAGCCCCTTCGCGGCGAGCACCACCCGTTGATCGAAGTCGGACGCCGCGAGGATCCCGCGGAGGTTCAGTTCCCTGTCGCACAGAGAGCCCATGTACCCCAGGAGTTGCCCGAGCGCGGCGTCTTTCGCCTTCCCGGCCTTCAGCTCGACGACCACCAGGACGCCGGCGGCGTCCCGGGCAAGAAGATCGATCCGTCCCGCGGGCGTCTGGTACTCGATACCGCCCGGGACGAGTTCGAGCCCGTGCTCGACCTCATGCAGTCGGCACGCCAGGTACGCATGGAGATCCCGCTCGAGCGAGATGCTCGCCTCGACCGCTTCCTCGGCTTCGGTATCCGCATCCTCGTTCTCCGCGACGGAAATCGGATCAAGCGTCAGGCCGGGGACTTCGATTCCCCCGCCCTTGATCTTGGACTTGTACCAGGCGTAATGGGTCTTCTGCCACTTGCTCGATGGAAAGTGCCGGCGGACGAGGGACGTGAGGGTGTCGTACGAGGGGAACCCGCCTTCCGACTGGCAGGCCGCAATGACCAGTTCTTTGATGGTTCTGAACTCGCTCATGTGCTCCTCCGATTTCGGCACGATACGCGAAACGACCCGCTTTGGCGCGTCGCTTGGGCAAGATGCGCGAGCTGTTCAAGATTGCAGGATTGCCAACGACCCACACGCCAAAGAGCAGAATGCTCGAAGCCACGCCGAGACGCTGGATGGCGCCAAGCGCCGCGTCGCCCCCGAACAGACGTGCGAACGCCTGATAGTCCGGCCAGCCGGCGCGCGCTTCGCTGAACGAATGAATCGCGAGCACCGCAGCCGCCGCGCGATACTGATTGCCTGTGATGATGGTCGATGCCGCACGATGCATGAGCTGATACCGTAGCCGCAGTTGCCACTGTTTGTGGTCGTACGTTGTCACGGAAGCGTGTGTTTTCTTTCTCGGTCGGCGACATGCCAAAGGGCATCACACCAATATTCACTCCACCAACCCGATCGAGCGCCTGAATGGCGCAATCAAGCGCTGCACCGACGTCGTGGGTATTTTCCCCACCGAGGCAGCAAGCTACAGGCTGGTCAGCGCCTTGTTGCTCGAGCAGAACGACAAATGGGCGCTGCAACGTCGATACATGATGTGGGGAAGCCCTGGCCGAGGTTAGCGACAATCCCAACGTCAATCTGTCCGCCGTGGCCGCCTGACACGCGCTGGTGCCAAACTGAATCCGATGACCTGCCGAACCCTTCTTACACCACGTCGCGGGACACGATCTTCGCGCGCCCCTTCGCGTGCCCCGATCGCCGCGCACCTGCATAAGGTAGGTGGTGGGATCGGCATTGACGAACCGGGTTCCGAACAGAATGCCCTCCGTTTCGCGCACCCGCAATGAGTGCGAGATGAGTGCGACGACGGTCTCCGGAGGGAACGAGGGCTACTATTCCGCGGCGAGCCAGAAGGTGTCGGACAAGGTCGGCATCGACACCGACGTCTGCGACAACGATACCGCCGTCGCGACCACGCGTGACGCCGTACAGCCCCGACAAGAAACCAAACCCGATCCGCTCCGGGACAAGCGCCGACGCGAGAACAACGCTCATCCATCTAGCCCATGCCGGCGGCGTTTGATGACAAACTGCGTCCAAGGGGCGTGTCCCCCACGGAGCTCGCCCGCTTCGCCCCCGCGGCGACCCAGGCCGCCTACACGCCCAGCGGCTCAATGAAGCCCTTCTCGCCGATGCCGAGAAAGACGTCATACAAGACATGACTGAGCTGGGAACGCCGATAATTGTTGTTGCGAAAACCCGGTTTGATCGTCCATGCTTCCGTGCGCGCTCGATCCGCCCAGCGCTGGCACGCGCCAATAAAGTAATTCGCAGCGTGGCGACGGTTGGCCCGCTTGCGCACCAGAAAATCGGACGTTGCATGCGCCCCCGCCCAGATGATCCGAAAGCACTGCGCCACGGAAAAGTCGCGAAGGAGGTTCTGGAAAAGCGCCTCGGACGCAACCTCCGGCGCCTCGGGCAAGCCCCGCTCCAACAGGCAATAGTCCGCGAACTCGCGGCATTCCGCGAGGGCAAGCGCCAGCTGCATGTCGCCCAGTTCATCGCGCCATGTCTGTGGCCATTCCCCCGGTTCCGCCAAATGCTCGATGCGCCGGACCAGCGCCGTCGGCGAAGGGGTCAGGATGCGCCAGTACGTCACGTAGGGAAACGCGGGCAGATCGTCATCGCTCGCGGTGAACGCCTCCATCGGTGAATCCGGATCGGGGGCGATCACGCCCGCCCTGATGAGCGAGGTCAGGAGCTGCATGCCCAGTTCTCCCGCCGGGGCGAGCGGGACCGCGGAATACCCGACCGCACCGACGGTCTCGTTGGCGCGCCAGCCTCCGCAACGCACGACAGACAGCAGCGCGACCGCCTCGGCGAATGTCAGATCGTCCGGCGCCCGCACCCGTTCCGCATAGCTCCAGCGGGCGCAACAATACGCTTCCTGCTCGGCCCGGCAGCGCATCACCTCACGTTGCCGCTGTTCGCTCCGGTCTCGTTTGCAGACGGCGCATCCGCACGGTCCGTCGGCGCGATGCGCGCACACCGAGCAGACGATGTTGCCAGGCCCGGTTGCGTCGGGACGCGAACGGCGAACCTGAATCAAGGGCGCACCGCAAATGTCGCATTGGCGATCGCGGAGGACCGTCGGTGGGAGAAGCCGGTAAAGCTGATTGGGCGCGCAGCGGACTTGATACTCGGTAACGAGGTCGATCGCACGCTCGCCCGCGTGGTAGCGACCGGTCAGCGCAGTCAGTTGGGCGGCCGTCAGATGCGCGACGCGTGGGTCGATCTGAAACTTCATGGGTTGCAGCGTGAGAATCGGGAACGAAGCGCACTATAGGTGACATTGCGCCCGATTGTCACTCATAGAGCGTGGCCCGATAGTGCACGACTTCCTAGCATCGCGCGATGCTGTCGACTGTCGCAACGCCGCCTCGCGATCCGCTCCTCCTGTTCGGGCAACGGGTGGCGGCCCTGCGGCGCGCGCGTGGCTGGTCGCAAGAGCGTCTTGCACTCGAGAGCGGGCTCGCCCGCAGCTATCTGGGGGGTGTTGAACGTGGGCAACGCAATATCGCGTTGTTGAATATCCTGCGCCTTGCCGAGGCGCTCGACTGCCCGCCCGCTGACCTCTTGAAGCTCGATCGCGATCGCCCAGCGACCTAGCCAGTCACGCCTTCTGCGGGGAACGCCGTCGTCGCCGGGCACCGGACCGACATCGCATGGCGGATGGGGTGACCTTTTGTGGCCATGGACAGCGTGGGCGCTATTGTATGGTTCCATGTGCCGACACCGGTGGGGCCGCCCCTATTGGCCGTGCGCACGCCACCTCTGCCGGAAGCGATCGTAAGTTGCTGTTTAATCGAAAAACATAGACAAATCTCGCTCGTCCCGTGGGAGCGATCCGGACAGCGCAACCGCGAGATCGAGGTCTTCTGGGGGATGAATGCCGCCGACGTGGCACACGCGACCACACAATTGCACAAGGAAGCACACCGTTGCCCTCCCCACACCGACCCATCGCGCCAACCGGACACCGGCGTGCCGTGCCGGTGGTGCGTACGTGCCGGCATGTCGGTCCCCGCGCGGATTGCGGGTAGCTCGCATCGCTGGCCCGAGCGCCTGGGGCTGCTCATAGGCCTCGACCGCTCTATCCTCCGTTCGGGCGCGATGGCCCGCATCGGTGATCGTTCAATTCGCTCCCGACGGATGTCGTCCGCCCCGTAGATTTGACCGGCGAGTCGGGCCGCAGCTGCCCGCATAGTGACAACAGAGGCGTGCTTGAAAGGCCCGCCCCGATTCGGACATCGCGCCCAGTGTTGCCGGTTCGCACTGCCGTCAGGCGATTCTCGCGCCGGCCTGTACCCTCTTCGACTATCGCGCTACGCTCAGACGATGGTGTATGGAGGCGTGCTGGCAGCGATAGCCGGCCGCTATCCGGCACCGCAGACTGGTATGCTCTTCTCCGCAACCGACACCCCGCGCAGGATACGTCCTTGAAACTCAGCATCGCCAAACTCGCCAAACGGGCTGACCCCGACGCGCCGAACGGGCGGCTGTTTGCGCTTTCGGGCAAACCGGTGCCGGTGTTGGCGGCCGAGGATCGCGCACGGATGGAGGCGGCTGCGAGACGGCGCAACGACAGGGGAAAGTACCCGATTTTTCGCGAGGGCTGACACGCATTCTCGGATCCCAATCGGTTGCCTTTTCCACCGTCGGCCGCCCCGTGCCTGAAGGGGGAACTGCAACGATCGGCCCCACGAGCGCTCGCTGGGTTTCCGCGCCCGGAGCGCACTTACCCGGGACCGGCGGCAGCGCGGTTCGGTTAGACTGCTCCTTTCAGCCCCAGTCCTCCATGCACCCGATGTCCGCGATCCGGCCGCGACACAAAGCGGGAAGTCAGAAGCGCCCCGTGCTCGATCTGCGGGCGCTGATTCGTCTCGATCCCATGGACAGGATCAACGCCTTGCGTGCCGGAATCGAGTCTATCGCGCTCGTCGAGATCGCGACGGCCGTCGGTCGCTCCATGCCCGAATTGATCGAACTGCTTCAACTCGCCGCCCACTCACCTGTCGCTGCGCCGCTGAAGGGTAAGCGGCTCACCACCGAACAGAGCGAACGCATCCTTGCCTTCCTGCGACTGATCGAGGTCGCGGACGACATGGTGAGGACCACCAGTCAGCACGCGCCCTTTGATGCGCCACATTGGGTCGGGGACTGGCTCGCCAGTCCCTGTCCGGCCTTGGGTGGGCGACGTCCTGCCGCCTTCACCGACACGCTCGAGGGATTCAGGGTGCTCGAGCAGCTCTTGGCGCAGATGCTGTCCGGTGCCTACGCCTAGCGTGCGACCGACGATCGCGGCGTGGCGCTCCGTACTCGCTCGGTTACGACCTATTGTCTGGTTCGTTGTGCCCGCGGGGCCGGCCTCTGCAGCAGCACGCGTCGCATTCTTGCCCTGAAGTTATCGTAACGTCTTGGTGTATCGGAACATTTGAACGACATACCCGCATCACCCGGGCACGCCCAGGAAGGCCAAGCGCATCGCAAACGGCGCGATTGGCACAACGAACCATACAATAGCCGCGCCGAGCGCCCTTAAGGGCTATGACCGGGATGAGGCGAAAAACTGTACATATCGCGTGTAACTGGTTGATCTACAACTACTCCAGATAACGTCCCAACCGGCGCAATTCTCCGTTACCCTCGCGTGCAGCCCCGGATACCGGAGGATCAGGATGGCGTCACTGCAACGACGGCAACCGCGCGGACCATTCGGGTGCCGGCTCAAGGCCGGCGCGACGGTCGGAATTGCGGGCCGCGGAGCGCATTCGGATACTTTGAGCACGCGAGCCGTTATTAAAAGCTATGTCCCAATTACGTGTTGCATGGCACGTCCGACCGCTTCTTGCAGGCAGTACGCAGGTCGGATCGCGTCTCGGTAGCGCTCCAGCATGCGTCGCCAACCGAGGTAATTGACGAGGTACTTGGTGGCGACGCCGTGAAAGCGTGCCATCCAGTTCTTGAGGCGGCTGTGATAGGCATTGACGTTCTGGATATGAAAAGCGCCCTCGCGGACCCGCTGCCCAGGTTTGGCATGCACCACCCGATGGGTGATGCCACAGCGTCGCGCAAAGGCGGCGTAGACGGCGGCGCCGTCGGTACATAAGACTGACTCTCGATCAATCAGCGGCTGCAGTGCGTCCTGCACGTGCGCGGCATCGAGTTGGGTCAGCTTGAAATCGGCGGTGTGCCCTTCACGGTCTCGCACCATCATCACGGGAATCTGGTCTTTACCGGTCCCGCGCGTCGCCCCGACACCGCCTCGTCGGCGCGCCGCTCTGGGCAAGTGACGTTGCCCCTTGAAGGACTCCAGGAAGAACGTCTCGTCGGCTTCGACGATACCGTTCTCATGCTCATCGCGATGTTCGGCCACTGCCTGCAAAAAGCGATGTCGCCACAGAAAGGCCGTGTTCTTGCTGATTCCGCAGTGTCGGGCCGCCTGCCTCACCGTCAGGTCACGGATCAGAGCATCGGCATAACTTCGCCAGCAATCGGCTTTACGCAAGTGTGCCAGCGGCGTGGCGGTCAAGCCATTGCAGGTGCGCCCACACGCCCTACAACGATACCGGCGCAACCCGCGACTCCAGCCCCACGAGGCCAATTGCGCTGATGGCGCGCCGCAATGAGGGCACCTCTGCAGATCCGGCACAGCGCCTTCAAGATCGTTCCGACGCGGCGGCTCATGAAGTGCCGCCACGAGAAGGGACTTCTGCTTGCCGCTAAGTTCGCTCAACTGAGCCAACAAATGTTGGAAGGCTTGCGTATCCATGATCAGACTCCCGCAACGGACGCCTGCTTACAGCCTAGCCTTCAACACGTAATTGGGACATAGCCTTATTAAAGGATGGCAAACAATGGCGTAGTTTCAACGTTGAAGTGCAATAGTTCTCAGGACGCATGATAAATCTCCAGCGGCGTTTTATATCCGTGTCTTTTTCTCGGCCGGATATTCAGCTCATGCGCGATTTGATCGCATTCGTGCTGGGTTAGATTTTTCATGCAGACGCCTTTTGGGATGTATTGCCGGATCAGGCCGTTCAGATTCTCGTTACTGCCGCGCTCCCACGAGTGGTACGGCGTGGCGAAGTAGCAGAGCAAGGGAAAGCGCGCTTCAAGTGTCTTGTAGTCATGGAACTCGGTGCCGTTGTCCAGCGTGAGGGTATGGAACTTGGCAGCGTGCTCGGTGATGGCGAGCGTAGCGGCAGTAGTCACTTGCGCGGCCGTGCGCGCGGTTAGTTTCTTGATAATGGCGTAGCCTGATTTGCGCTCGAGCAGCGTGAGGATGCAGTGATGCTTGTCCTGACCGATCACCGTGTCGCCTTCCCAGTGCCCGACCCTCAGGCGGTGCTCGATCGCGCTCTCACGTTCCGTGATGTGACGCTTACCCGCAAGCACGCCGCGCGAATCCTTGCTGTTGTACCGTTTGCGTCGTTGCTTGGGCATGATCCGCGTGTGCCGGTAGAGCGTTCCACCGGCCTTCTTGTCCTTGAGGATGTGCCGATAGATCGTCTCGTGACTGATCGTCCACACGCCTTCGGCCTTCACCGACGCCGAAATTTGCTCTGGGCTCCATTTCCTTTTCAGCAGCTGTTCCACCTGCTGCATTTGCTCCGCGCTGAACCAGGACGTCCGACGCGAACGGCGTCGTCGCGCCACCGCATACTGCTGCGCCTTTTGCGCGCGATAGTTGCCGTCATGCCGGGTGGAATTGCGTTGCAACTCTCGGCTGATCGTACTCGGCGAACGCCCCAGTTCGCGCGCGATCTCGGCCTGCGAACATCCGCTGCGCATCAACGCCGTCATGCTGTATCGTTCTTCTTGGGTGAGCTGGTGGTACTTATGCATCGTTGCATCCTTTTTCTTGGCGGGAATTGGATGCAAGGAGTATCTCAGCTCGCCCTCCTATTTCGTGCGGCGTTGCGCTTACTTTGTGAATCCGCGTGGCCTAACAGCCGTCGACGCCGGCCGCTAACCCATATTTTCCGCGCTCGGCGAGTCATGCGTTCCCGCCATCCGGTTCGCGATGTATCGCCGCAAACGGTTCGCGTTGCACAAGCTGCCCACCTAAGCCCCTCCGCGTTAGAACCGGCTCCGCGACCTCCGCCGGCCGGCGGGCTGCAGACGGGTGTTCGCGTTCGGCCGAGCTGGTCGAGTTCAAATGACCGGACGCCGACGGACTCACGGCGAGTTTGAGCTTTTGGCTGGGGTGAAACGTCACGACACGTCGTGCCGCGACGATCGCCTTCTGCCCCGTCCGTGGATTGCGCCCCGGCCGCTCGCCCTTCTCGCGCAGGTGAAATCCGCCGAAACCCGACAGCTTGACGTCTTCGCCTGATGCCAGGGCTGAGCCGATCTCCGCGAAAAAGGCGTCGATCATTTCCGCCGCTTCGCGTCTGTTTAGTCCGACCGTTTCGACGAGCTTTTGTATGAGTTCCGCTTTGGTCAGGGTCACTTTCGTCCTCTGGGCTACGATATCCTGAACGATCACCATCGGCGTCTTACCGGTCCTCCGTCTGCCGCATGCCGCACGATTCGATTGAGCGCTCGCCGAAAGCGACCACGCGAGCGGCAAACGCTGTGCTGTGTGTCCTTCGCGAGGCGTAATAGCGCAGGCGGCTGATGTTGCCGGCGAGTATGAGGTGGCGCGGGATGACGCAAATATTAGGACCTTCGAGCTCTTAAAGCACAGGTTCTTAACGTGCAATTACGGTGCATCGGGCGTTGCGGCATTCTCGCCGGCTCCCGCGTTGTGATCCCGTTGTCCACTTCGTTTTCTGCGTCCGCCGGCACGTAGTAGCTGTGCGTGCATGTCCGCTACCACCTTTTCCTGTAGGGCTGGCTCCGGGATGAAGCAAAAATTAGGACTTTCGAGCTGTAAGCCTATGTTTAATAGATAGAATCATTGATTGTTGGGCGTGGCGATTTTCTCGACGACGCTGACGCCCGCGACTTCGTCCTGTTGCCCGCTCCGTTTCCTGCGGCCGCTCTGACGCGGGAGCCGTGTATGCAAATCTGCCATCACTTTCTCCTGTATCGCCAAGGACGCCCGGGCGGCCGCAAGCTCGATTTCCAATGCTTGACGACGTTCGGCCTGTTCGGCGAGCGTGGCTTCGAGCGCACTCTTGCCGCGGAACACATCCTCAAGCCGTAGTTCCTGCTCCGCCAGGCGCCGGCCCAATGCCTCGGCGCGTTGCTCCGCTTCCTTGGCTACCCCTAATTCGTCGCGGAGCGATCGCGCCTCCGTCTGAATCTGGTGAAGCTGCGCATGGGCCTGCGACAGCTCGGCCGCCAGGCGGGCGTTGTCCCGGCTGATCCCGGTCAGTTGATCCTGTTTGGTTCCGAGCGTCTGATTCAGTTGCCGCAGTTCGGCCTGCAGGTGCTGAATCTGCTGTTCGTGCTGACGCTGCTCCTGGTCGCGTTGTTCCTTGGCCGCCTGCCGGAAATGATCCAACGCTTCACGCGCGTGCCGGTGTTTGTCCTCCAGCGATTGCCGATGCTGCTCGCCTTGCGCCAGTTGTGACTGAAGATCGGCAACCTGCTGCGCGGCCTGTGCGCGCTGCACGGTCTCCTGTTGCAGCGTGTGTGCCGTCTGGCGATGACGGTCACGCTCCTCGCTCAGCAGGGCTTCGGTATGCTGCCACTGCATCTTGAGTGCTTCACCCTCCTCGCGTTGCTGTTGGAGCCCGTCCTTGAGTTGGGCAATTTCGGCGGTATAGCGGGTTCGTGCCTCGGCGATCCGGGCGTCGGCCTCTTCGTGCAAGCGGCTGGCCAGCCGGCCGATCAGATCCTGGATGGCTTCGCTCACGGCAACCTGCGTGCCGCTGGCCCCGCCTTCTTCCTCTTCGATTTCCTTCAGATAGCGGTGAATCGTCGCCTTCGAGCCGGTGTTACCGAGTTCGACCCGAATGGCGTCGATCGACGGATGTCGCCCCTGCGCGCGCAACGCGTCGCGTGCCCGCACCACCTCGGACTTGTAGATCCCGCTTCTGGCCATGGCGCCCCCTGATTTTTCGTACTGTATTACATGGTACGCCGATACATACTACTAGCAATGAGCGCAAGCAAATTGGAGCGCTGATTTTGACACGGGATAATCGCGGATTATCACGCCTGAGTACGATTTTGTGGTGAAATCAACCACCGGGGCACGATTGCAAGCTTGGCTCGCCCTTCGCTGGCGTCTGCCTCGACGTCCCCGAGGCCCTCGCGAGCGACACGATCCCCGAGCGCCTGGCGGTGATTGGTTCATCGGAGGTGGCGGTTGGAACTTACGCAGGCATTCGCGCGGTTCGGTAGCCGGGTGACGATCCGGGCGCGCAGCACGCTGTTCTTCCGCGAAGACCCGGCCATCGGCGAAGCGGTCACGGCCGCGTTCCGCCTGGAGGGGGTCGCGCTCGACTGCCCCAGCCATCTGCCGATTCTCGCCGCCGCTCCGGCCGGGATGACCGCCGGCGCCTTTCTCAGCGAGCACTGGTCCGTCGCGGCGGTTGCACTAGCCGAGTTGTTCGCCCTGTCCGTCGTGCGGCTGCTACGACCATACTGGGGCCGAGACATCTTCAGTCGGAAGCAAACTGCTTCAAACTGCCAGACCGGGGAGAACGGCGAAATAGGCGTTGAGCATATACAGGCCGGAGAGAATGAGCAGGATGCCGCCAACAAGCTCGAAAGCCTTTTGGTATTTCCTCAAGGCCGATAAGCTTTCCAGCCAGCCCACCGCACAGGCACCGAGGATGATGGGCACAGAGCGCCCGAGCGCGAAGGCGAGCAACAGCACCGCACCGAACCAGGCGGAGCCGATGCCGCCCGCGATCCCGAGCAGGACCGCCAGTGCTGGTGTGCAAAAGGGGCAGATCGCCACCGAGAAGGACGCGCCCAAGGCGAAGGCGCCCCAGGCGGTGGCGGCGCGCTTCGCTCGCAGGTCGATGGCGGGCAGCGGCAGCCTGAGCCAGCCGGGCCACAACAGTCCCAGCACGATCAGGAGCGGACCCAGCACCAAGCCCCACTCCCGTCCCATGAGGCGCTGCAGGCCATTGCCGCCGAGGCCGGCGGCCGCGCCCAGGGCAAGATGGGTCGCCAACAGTCCCAGGATGAACATGCCCCCGTAGGCCACCGCCTGGCCCGGCGCCCGGGCCTTGGTGACATAGGCAAGCGACACGGGAATCGCGGCCAGGGCCACCGGGTTGAAGCTGAACAGGAAGCCGATCGCAAAGCCGGCCGCGAGGGAGGCGAGATTCGCCTGCTCCAGGGTCTGCCGCAGGTTCTCGATATCCATCAGAGCGGGCTTCCACCGTTGTCCGCCCGCTCCAGGCGGCGCCGCAATTCGGCGAGCAGGCGCTCGGGCGCGCGCAGGCTCGGGAACACCAGCACGCCGTCGATGGCGATGGCCGGCGGGGTCAGCACGCCCAGCTCGACCGCGTAGTCCAATTCGGACAGGACGTCCACCTCGCGCCAGCTCACCGCCTCCAGGCGCTCAGCGACCGCCTTCAGCGTCTGACGCGCCCGGGCGCACCGGTCGCAGCCCGGTGTTGAGAAGATCTCCACCCGGATCATGGCGTCGGAGCCTCCTGGGGGGCGCGCCGCGGCTCGGCCGCCTCCAGCGCGGCGAGGATGGCGCACGCATCCAACGGCAGCTCGCCCCCGTCGCAGCGGGCGATGAGCTCGCTCAAGGCCTGGGACATGGTCTGCAGGGTCCTGATCTTGGCCTCGATGACGAGCTTCTTGTGCACGGCGACGCTCTTCACGTCGGTGCAGCAGGCGTTCTCGGCGGTGCGCAGCGTCAGCAGCTCGCGCACCTCGGCGAGCGACAAGCCGCACTCCTGGGCGTGCTTGATGAAGCGCAGCCGGCGCGCCGCGTCCTCGCCGTAGAGGCGGTAGCCGGCGGCGCTCTTGCGGGCCGGCGCCAGCAGGCCTTCCTTCTCGTAGAAGCGCACCGTGTCGGCGCTGACCTGGGCCAGCCGAGCGAGTTTGCCGACCGTCAGCCCTTGCGCTGCCGGCTGGGGCGGGAATTCCCGTTTCATGGCTTCTCCCCCTTTACATCGATCGAGCGGGCCGTCTTGCCCGCCTTGTCCACGGCGAGGACCACGCTCACCGTTTTTCCTCTCAGCGCCGGCAGATAGACCTGCCCGGCGCCTTGCCGGATCGGCGTGCCGAGCGGGACCTCGATCTCAACCGGGTTCGTGGTTCCCGTGGCCTCCAGGGTCAGGGTGCCGGCGCAGCCGCCCGGCTTGAAATCGCAGTGGGTCAGCCGGGTGCCGACCACCTTGCCTTCGAGCGCCTGCTGGCTCCATGCCGGCTGGGGCGGTAGCGCCAGCAACGCCGCCAGTGCGGTGCTCCCCAGTGAAAACTTAGACATGAGTCGTCCTCTCCAGGTTGTTCGTGGCCAGCCGCCCGTCCGCCAAGTGCAGCACGCGGTCGGCCAGGGCTGCCAGCGCCTCGCCATGGGTCACCACCACGACGGTGCGCTCGCGGGCAATCTCCTTGAGCAGCTCGTAGATCATCGCGCCGGTCTTCGAGTCCAGGTTGCCGGTGGGCTCGTCGGCCAGCAGCAGGGGTGGATCGTTGGCGAGCGCGCGGGCGATGGCCACCCGCTGCTGCTCGCCGCCGGAGAGCTCGCCCGGCCGATGGGTGAGCCGTGCGGCAAGCCCCACCCGCTCGAGCAGTGCGGCTGCCCTCTGCCTGCGCTCGGCGGCCGGGACGCCATAGAATTCCATCGGCAGCATGACGTTTTCCAGGGCATTCAGGTTGGGGATCAGGTTGAAGCCCTGGAACACGAAGCCCGCCGTCTTGCGCCGGAAGTGCGTGAGCCCCGCCTCGGGCAGCGAATTGAGTACTTGGCCAGCGACCCTCACTTCGCCCTCCGTCGGGCGATCCATCGCGCCGAGGATGTGGAGCAGCGAGGACTTGCCGCTGCCGCTGGGGCCGACGACGGCGAACATGCCTCGCGCGGGCAGCGCCAGGTCGATGCCGTCCAGGGCGCTGACGTTTTCATTGCCCTTGCGATAGATCTTGCTCACCCTTCGGAGCACGATCAGGTCGTTGCGATCACTCATTACGCATGGCTTCCATGGGTGAGAGTCTGATGATCTGCCGGATGCCCCAGGCGCTGCCCCCGAGCGCTGCGACGACGCTGGCCACGACAAGGACTGCGAGGGTCGAGGGGTCGAATCGCGGCGCGAGCGACAGGGTGGTGGCGAGGCTGCCGTATTGCGCCGGCAGGAAAGGACCGACGCCCAAGCCGAAAACCAGTTGCGCCAAGGCGCCGCCCCAGAGGGCGAAAAGCAGTGCGCCGGCGATCGCGCCGACGGCACACAGCAGCACCGCCTCGGTCAGGAAACTGGCGACGATTCCCGCGTCGGACGCGCCGATCGCCTTGAGGGTGCCGATCTCCCGCGCCCGTTCGCGGACCACCAGCAACATCACAAAGTAGACGACGAGCACCATCAGCACGGCCGAGAGCACCGTGCCGCCGTTGGCAAGCCGCTGCACCGCCGCGGTCGCGGTAGCCTGAAACTCGGCAACGGTCGTCGGCGAGATGATGTCGGCGATATCGCCGAGCATCGCCCGCAATTGCCGCTCCACCGCCGGAAGGTTGTCGGCCGAGTCCGCGCGAACGTAGAGCCAGGAGATGCCCTCCGGCACGCCGTAGACCTCCCGAAAAGTGTCGAGCGGCGTGAACAGTTGCATGTCGCCGAAGACATAGCCGCTGGCATAGATGCCCACGACGGTGAAGGTCACCGGCGCACGGTCGAGCGCGAAAATCACAGGATGCGTGTGCTTGAGATCGAGCGTCAGCGCCGCCCGGCCCAGCGCTTCGGGCTTGATCCCGGCCCACTTGGCAACCCCCTGCCCGACGATCGCCACAGGTTTTCCGCGATCCGCGTCGGTGAGATCGCGGCCGGCGAGAATCTTCGGATTCCCCGCCTCGCCATGGGACTCGAGCCGGCGCGTGTCGCCGGGGGCGACGCCGACGACCATGGCGAAGTTATGGCCTTCGGTGGGCGTCATTGCGAGGAGATAGGGCTCCACTTTCGCGACGTGCTCGACGCCCTTGACCTTGGCGAGCGCGTCCTGGGGAAGGATGTCCTCGTTGCCGACCATGTTGACGTGACCCATCGAGCCGCGCGCGCGCAACTGCAGGGTGTTGTTCACGTTGTGTTTCAGGATCTCGGTCTGCCGCTGGACCGCGTCGCCGATCGACTGCATGACCAGCAGCAGGAAAAAGGGCGTGCCGATCAGGGCGGCCACCAGAACCAGCCGCAGCTTGCTGCGCCACAGGTTGCGAATGCCGATGCGCACCATCGTCATGCCGTTCTCCTCATTGCGTCGACCGGGCTCGCGCGAAGGCCCCGAAACACGGGATAAAGGCTCCCGAGCGCGGCGAAGATGGTGGAGCCGGCCAGAACGAGCAGCACCACATTCGCGTCAAGTGCGATCGGCACGCCGAGCACCCTGCTCAACAGCGGCGCGGCGGGCAGCGCAAGGAGCAATGCGCCGGCCGCGCCCAGCGCACTCATGCCGAATGCCTCGGAGAGAAACTGCAGCACGATCTCGCGGTTCGAGGCGCCGATGGCCTTGAGGGTGCCGATCTCGCGAATGCGTTCGCGCGTGCTGAGCACCATGATGAACACCATGACGACGGCGCCGATCGCGAACAGGAGCATGGCCGCATAGGCGCTCGACACCGCGAGCGTCCCCAGGGTCGTGCGGGCCGTCGAGACCGCCTCCGGCGCGGTCACGACGTCGGCTTCGGCAATCTTCTTCAGATCCTCCACCACGCGTTCGACATTCGCCACGTTGTCGACGGTGACGAAAATCTTCGAAAGCTTCTTGCCCGGGTCGAAGACCACCCGGAAAGCGTTGATCGGAATGAACACATGGTTGTCGCCGAAATCGTTCGTGGTCGTGTAGGTGCCCACGACCTCGAACGGGCGCCCGCCCAGCACGATGCGCTTCCCGCTCCCGAGACGCTGCTCGGCATACAGCCGCCCGACAATCGCCACGTTGGCATCCGCGTCGCCAGGCGTGAGATTGCGGCCGGTGGCGATGCGCGCGTTCTCGTAGTCGACTTCGCCGATGGCGCGCAGCGCCGCGCCCGGGTGCAGGCCGATCACCATCGCGTAGGCGTTCTTCTTCGAAGCATCGACCTCGGGTTGGTAGACGTATTCATCGACCCGCGCGAGGTGGCGGGCATGCGGGATCCGCGCGACCGCGTCCAGCGTATCGGTGGAAAAATGCTCCTCGCCGACGGGATGGTCGCCACCGAAGCCGCCGGTGCCGAAGGCGCCCGCTTCGCGCAGCTCGATCAGGGTGCGAACGCGCCCCTCCATGGCTGCGATCTGGTCGCGGCTCGCGAGCGTCGCCTGGATCAACAGGGCGAGAAAGCCCGTCACGAGCGACAGCAGCGCCACCACCACGATGGCGCGCGCCTTGTTGCGGAATGGATTGGTCAGCCCGCGTGTAATGGCGCTCATGGCCGTCAGCCCCCGCTCGCGGCCTGGTGCCACTTCTGGACGCGGTTGTTGCCGAAGTCGACCACGAAGACGGTTCCGTCATCGGCCACGGCGGCGGCGATGGCGTAATTGAACTGACCCGGGCCGCCCCCTTTCGCGCCGAAGCTCACGAGAAACGTGCCGTCCGGCGCGAATTTCTGGATGCGGTGGTTGTAGAAGTCGGCGGCGAATACGTGGCCTTGGCCATCGACCGTCACGTTGGTCACCGTGGCGAACCAGCCGTTGAACGGGCCGAAGATGTTGATCGCGAACGGGCCGCCCCACTTGCGCAGCAGCGTGCCGTCCGGGGCGAAGGCCTGGATGCGGTCGTTGTAGCCGTCGGCCACGAAGAGCGTCCCGTCGGGGCCGACAGCCGCGTCCGTGGGATAGTTGAGCTCGCCGCCGCGGATGCCGATCTGTCCCGTCGTTCCCCACTGGCGGACAAAGCTGCCGTTCGCCGTGAGCTGCTGGATGCGCTGATTGTAGAAGTCCGTGACCAGCAGGTCGCCGTTCGGCGCGACCGTTACGCCGCCTGGCGCACTGAATTCGCCCGGTCCGTTCCCCGGCTTCCCTATGGTCCGCTGCGGGGTCCCGTCGAGGCCGAAAACCTGGATGCGGTCGTTGAAGTACTCGGCGACGTAGAGCCGCCCGTCGTGGACCCTCAGGTTCATGGGACGGCCGAGCTGGCCGGGACCGCTGCCCGGCGCGCCGAACTGGCGCTTGTGGCGGCCGTCGAGATCGAAGACCTGGATGCGGCCGTTGCGGGAGTCGGCGACGAACACTTCGTCATTGGCCACCGCGATCCCGGTCGGATCGTCGAACTGGCCGGGCGCGCTGCCCTTGTCCCCCCAGGTGGAGACGAATTCGTAGGGTGGCTCCTGGGCAGAGGGAACGAACGCCAGCCAGCCGGCGGCGATCAGCGCGATCAGTACGAGCATGAGGTTTCTGCCCCACTTGATTACGGATCGAAGCTGCCGACGCTGCATGGGACGCCTCAGAAGTTGATGCGAACGCCGGCGGTGAGGACGTAATCGCTCTCGAGCGCCGTGCCGTGGAGATGCTGGATGACCGGGACCTGAACGCCCGCTTCGGCGATCCATTTCTTCGTTACGTACTGCAGCCCGGGCGTGATGAACAGCGTCGTTCCCCCCGAATTCGGATCGTCGACGCCGCCGATGCGGTCCTTGGCGGAATGAACCAGATTGGCTTCGAGCATGCCATAGAGAAAGGCGGGAACGCCGCCGCCCAGACTGCGCGGCCACAGGCGGTACTGAAGCGAGGCGTCGAGGGCGGCAACGTCGCCTGCCTCGAAGCCGTTGGCTTCCCGGTTGGCCTTGTAGCTCAGCTGGCTGTCGATCTGAAAATCGAGGGTCTGCCAGGTGAGCACGGCACCGACGAGCGCATCCCACGAGCCGGAGCCGGGCTGGAGTTGGGGCGGCAGACGTCCCAGACGGTCATGCGTGTCATCGTCGCCGGTCGGCACCTTCACGCCCAGAAACGGCGTGATACGCAAGGTGCGCCCAGGCGCGTCGTGCTGGTACGCGGTGTAGCGGCCCAACACGGTGAGATCGCCCAATCCCTGTTTGCTGCGGGTTATGTCCTGCCCGCCCATGCGTATGTCGAGACGTTTATCAAAATAGGGCAGCATGCCGAACAGCGCGAAGTCGCGGGTCACGCCATAGCCCAGCACCGACACCAGGCCGCTCACTTCCATGTCACGCCGGGCCGGCGTGGAATCGTCGGCAATCTTCATGAAGACGAGCTGCTCGCGCAGCACCCAGCCGCCCTCGTGCACCGGCAGTGCCGTGTTGAAGGTGATCGGCGCGCTCCAGGCGGTTGCGGCCGAAAGACACAAGGTGGCCAACGCTGCCTTCGCCATGGTCTTCATTTCGCTTGCCCCCCGGCGGTGCCTTGCGGGGTGGTGGGAACCGGCTCGAAGCTGCGCAGGCTGAACCCGGCCTCCTTGACGGCCTTTTTCGCCGCTTCCTCGTCCAGCGTAGCGCCCTCGGCCATGGTCACGGCGACGGTGCCGCTGGCAATATCGACCTCGATGCGCTCGACGCCTTTGACCGCGCCCAGTTTCTTCTCGATGCCGTAGGCGCAGAACGGGCACGCCAGCCCGTCGACGCGCAGCTTGTAGGCCTGGGGCGCGGCCATGGCGGGCGCTATCCCCAGCGTCAGACCTAACGCGAGAACTACGATGTGCACTAGCCGTTTCACGATGAGACTCCTTGTGGTCATGTCGATGCGATATGAAAGAGGACCTACGCCGCCGGCAGGCGGGCCAGCAAACCGAAGCCGATCGACCACAGCCCGAGCCCGGCCAACGTCACGCCGGTCCAACGGGGCAAACGCACGGCCAGGCCCGCCAGCGCGTCCAGCGCGCGTCGTGCCGGCGGCCACAGCACTGCCAGCAGCAGCGGCAAGGACAGCGCCAGGCCAAACAGCAGCAGCGACACGAAGCCGCGCACTGGGGCATCGCCGCCGGCGGTCTGGCTGGCGCTGACGCCGAGCAGCACGACGACGAGCGGCACGGCGCAGGCCGGCACGTTGAGTCCGAACAGCAGGCCCAATGCGGCCGATCCGCGCGCTCCCGAGGCGCGCGACAGCAGCGGACCCACGCGAACCATCAGCCACCCCTGCCGGCCGGCGAGATACAGCAGGCCGAAACCCAGATAGAGCGCGCCCAGCCCGACCCACAAGACGCGCTGCAGGCCGAAAAAGCGCGCACCGATCAGCGCCGCTGCGGCGCCCAGCACGCCCATGAACAGCGCCCGGGTGGCGGCATAGACCAGCATTTGCGCCAGGCGGTCGCACTGAGTGCGCCGCTCCAGGTGCTTGATCAGGAGCAGATTCGAACCCATGGTGCAGGGCTCGACGAAGCCCAGCAGGCCCAGGCCAATGGGTAGCAAAGTGGGCAGCAGCAGTGTTTCCATGACTCAGCGGTGCCCGCCGGGCCAGGTGAGCAGGGGCATGTTGACCACCACCCCCGGTTGCTCGATGGTGATCTCGCCCTGGGCAAGGGCTTCCCTCACTTCGGCGGCCGTCCTGAATTCGCGTGCCGCTTGCGGGTTCTTCCAGGTCACCAGGTTGAGCCGGCGCAGGGGCCGGTAACCCTCCGTACCGGGCGGACTGTCGAACACGTCGGGCTGGAAGTCGAGCGGCCCGCCGCCCGCGATGCCGTTCTTGAACACGTACACGTTGGCGAGCATCTGTTGCGGCGCCTGTGCCAGCGAGGGCACCACCAGAACCGGCGAGCCTTTCATTTTGGTCAGCAGCTGCGCGACCTGCGCATCGGAGGCTTCCGTATGGATGAACCGGATGTTCCGGCCTTCCATATAGCCGTCGACCGGTGGTACCACCGAGCCGGTCCAGAACCTCGCCGCCAGCACGAAGCCGGCGATGATCACGGCCACCAGGCCGGTGACGAGCAGGTTACGCTTCATGAGGATCTCCGATCGATGGGAGTAATCGGCGTCGGCGCAGCGTGGGCAGCAGCCGCCCGGCGAACGAGTTGGTGAGGACGGCGCTGACGCTGGCCGCCATGGCGATCATCGCCCACACGGGATGGACCAGGCCGGTCGTCGCCAGCGGGATGCCGATTCCGTTGAAGGCGAAGGCGAGCAACAGGTTCTGCACCGTCTTGCGGTAGGAGGCCTTGCCGATGTGGTAGGCGTCCCCTACCGCGCCCAGGCGCTCGCCGACCAGCACCACGTCCGCCGATTCGATGGCGATATCGGTGCCGGCGCCGATGGCGATGCCGACATCCGCCTGCATCAGGGCGGGCGCGTCGTTGATGCCGTCGCCCACCATGGCAACGCGCTGCCCCTGTCGCTGCAGCTCGCGGACCACGTCCGCTTTGCCCTGGGGCAGGACCTCGGCGCGGTACTCGTCGATGCCCACGCTCGAAGCCACCGCCCGCGCCGTGCGATGGTTGTCGCCGGTGAGCATGAAGGGCTCCAGGCCTGCCTCGCGCAGGCGCAGGATCGCCTCGCGGGCGTCGGGCTTGATCTCGTCGGCGATCGCAAACAGGGCCCGGAGCTCACCGTCCACCGCCAGCGCGATGACCGTGTTGCCTGCCTCCTGCAGGGACCGAATGCGGTCGTTCGCCGATGTCATGTCGGCGCCGGAGGCGGTGACGAACGCCGGACTGCCGACCGCCACCCGGTGCGCCGCCACGGTGGCGGTGACGCCACGGCCCGGCGCAGCCTCGAAGTCATCGGCCTTGGGTAGCGACAGCGCTTGTGCCTGTGCAGCGGCCACCATGGCCCGCGCCAGCGGATGTTCCGATGCGGTCTCCGCGGCGGCTGCCAGACGCAGCGCTTCATGAAAGTTCTGCCCGTCATGCGCGCAATGTTCGGCGAGGGCGACGATCTCGATCACGGCGGGTTTGCCCCGGGTGAGGGTGCCGGTCTTGTCGAACACCACCCGTCTGACATCCTTCAGCGCCTGGAAGGCTTCGGCCGAGCGCATCAGGATCCCGCGCTCGGCGGCCATGCCGCCGCCGCGGATCATCGCCAGCGGTGTGGCCATGCCCAGGGCGCAGGGATAGCCCATGACGAGCACGGCCAGGCCGGCGAAGATGGCGCGCGTCCAGTCGGCCGTGCCGGTCAGGGCCCACGCGCCCAGCGTCCACGCCAGCACCGCCGCGCCGGCGGCGAGCAGCACGGCCGGCACATAGACCTGCAGGACGCGATCGACCAGGACCAGGATGCCGGGCTTGAGCGCCCGCGCCTCTTCGACCTGCCGGGCCACCTGATTGAGGAAGCTCTCCTCGCCGACTTTCGTCACGCGGACGAGCAGCGTGCCGTACTGGTTGATGGATCCGCCGATCACCGCAGCGCCGGGCAGCTTTTCTTCGGGAATGGATTCTCCGGTCACCAGGCTCTCGTCGACACTGGAGGCGCCTTCGACGACCTCGCCGTCCACCGGGATCGATTCGCCCGGCCGCACCCGCACCAAGTCTCCCGGCCGGACGTCCTCGATCGGTACCTCCGCCTCGCGTCCGTCGCGCACGACGCGCGCGGTTGGGGGCACGAGCGCGAGCAGCTTGCGCACTGCCTGGGAGGCGCGGGTGCGCACCAGCAGCGAGACGTAGCCGGAGAGAATGTGATAGGTGGTGACGAAGACCGCCACGCCGAGGAAGTCCGGCAGCGGGAAGGCGGGCAGGACGTAGCCCAGAAAGCCGCCGATGAGGCCGGCGAAGGCGCCGAATTCCAGCAGCACGTGCTGATTCAGGATGCCGCGCGTGAGGCTCGCCCAGGCCATCGTCAGGATGTGCCAACCCGGGCCGAAGACGGTCGACAGCGCGAGGATGGGCATGAGCCAGTACAGCGCCGCCATGCCTTGCGGCGGCAGCAGGTCGAGCCACATCAGCGACATCGCGGCGAGCGAGATGGCGGTGAAGCCGGCTGCCGTCAGCAGGTTCTCCCGCTGAGCTCGCAGCTCTGCTTCTTCCTCCTCAAAGCCGCGCGCCTGGCCGGCGTCGCGCACGGTGTAGCCCAGGTCGAGCAGCGTTTCCTTCAATCGTGTCGGGGTGACCTTGGCCGGCTCGTAGCGGATCAGCGTCTCTTCGTGCGCCAGGTTCACGTTGACGCCACGCACCCCGTCCATGCGCCCGAGCGCCTTGGTGATGCTGGCGACACAGAAGGAGCAGGCCATGCCGCCGATCTTCAACTGGATCTTGGCGGTTCCATCCGGCTGGATGTACGCATCGGCGGCGTTGCTTCGCGCCTGCGGATCGTTCGAACCGCCGCGAGGGTGTGTCGCGCCGCGCGTCATGAAGCCACCTCGTAGCCGAGCGCCTGCAGGCGAGCGCGCACCTCGTCGGCGCTGACCGCCTCGGGATCGATGCTCACCGCAATCCGTTGCGTATTCGCGCTGGCCTGTACGTCGCGAACGCCGGGAAGGCGGCGCAGTGCAAAGCCGATCCGCGTCTCGCAGCCCGAGCAATGGATCTTCTCGTCGCCGATCACCTGGAAGTCAATGAGGGTGGTCATGGTTCAGCCTTTCGTGCGAGCAGCGACATGCCGATTTCTTCGGCGTCGCCTTTACCAAATCGCGTTCAGCGTAAACCTTGGAGCATGGTCCAATGTCAAGAGCCATTGCGTCGAGGCGTTTCCGGCGAGGGGCCGGCGTCCCTCGCCGGGATCATGGCTAGGCTTGGCCGAGCCCTGCGGCGCGAAGCGCCTGATCCTCGACACCCGCCCCGGCGCAGTTCGAAGCCAACTCGCCGTTCCCCGGCCAAGTCGTCTCTACGATCAGTGTCCGACCCGTCGGATCGGCCGCGCCTCATCGAAGCCGGTCTTTGTCACCGGTCGGCTCCCTGGGTCCTCCGGATGCGCGCTCCGGATGCCATACCCGTAGGGACCACAACGCCAGTCCTGGCACGATCACCCATTGCGCGAGCGGCGCGAGACCGATCCCGGCCAGCGTCGGCATCGACTCGGTGTAAGCCCACGAGCCAAGATCTTGCACGTGACGCCACTCGCTGAAGGCCGTCCAGGCGAGTCCGCTCGCCCACAGCACGAACAGGCCGCGGCCCGGCGACTCCCAGGGCCAGCAGACGCCGCGCAGCCAGATGCTTGTCACCGCATAGGTGCCCAACGCGATCAGACCGTCGCCCGCGGTGCAGTGGACCACCGCCCAGGCGATGTACGCCGGGCTCTCCTCGCGCCAAAGCGTGTACAAGGGTAGCTGGGCGATCTCCCAGCCGAGGTGGAGCACGAGGGATGCCAGCAGCCAGGCGCCGAGCACCCGCAAGGTGCGGCCGGACACCGTGTGCAACGATCGGGTCGCGCTCACTGGACCACCCTCCTGTCGCTGCGCGACATCCTCCCCGGGGGAGGAAGAGCGCCCCCTTCGGGCGGCCGGGCGGGGGCGCTCATGGCCGACCGACCGGCGAGCGCGCGTCGAAGCGGCAGTTGCGCATCATGCCCCCGTCTTCGTGCTCGAGGTTGTGGCAGTGGTACAGGAACAGTCCCGGCTCGGTGGGGACGACGCCGAGGCGGACGCGCTCGCCGGGAAAGATCAGGAAGGTGTCCTTGAAGCCGGCGTCAACCAGCCCCTCGCGCAGGTCGGCGGGCGCATCGCCCGGGCTGCGCTCCAGAAGGCGGAAGCGCACGCCATGGATGTGCATGGGATGGGCCATGGACATCGGGCCGCCGTCGTTGGCGAAGGTCCACACCGTGGCCTCGTCGAGGGGCAGCCACTCGTCGTCGGCGACCGCTTCCATCTCGAAGCGGCGGCCGTCGAGAAAGCCGCGCATATGGCGGAAGGCGAGCCGGGTGTGGAGCTCGTGCCCTCCCCGCGGCGACGGGGGTGCCGGTGGCAGCCGCAGCTCCTCGTCGGCAGTGCGAGCCTGCGTGCCCACGTCGAAACGCGCGACCGGCAGCGTCTCCCCCTGGGCGGGCCCCATCATGCCGCGCATCATGCCCTCCATGCCGCGGCCCATCATCCCACCCATCCCGCCACCCATCCCGCCACCCATTCCGCCACCCATTCCGCCACCCATTCCGCCACCCATTCCGCCGCCCATCATCCCACCCATCATGCCTCCCGGGCCGCCGCGCCCCATCATGCCGTCCATCATGTCCATCATGCCCGGGCCGGCGAATTCGCGGCTCACGAGCGCCACCTCGCTGCCGGCGCGGCGCGTGCCGAAATCTTCCAGCAGCTCGATGCGCTCGAAGGGTGCGAGCACGACGTAGGGCCGCGTCTGCACGCCTTCGGCAGCCGAGAGCAGGCCGTTGCCGGTCGCGATCACCCGCATCGGCCGGCCGTCGGACCAGGCGAGCTTGTAGATGCGCGCGTTCGACGCGTTGACCAGGCGCAGCCGCCACGGCCGCGGCGAGACCCGGAATGCCGCGTCCGCCTGGCCGTTGACGAGCACGGTGTCGCCGAGGACGCCGTTCATGTCGTCCATCATCGTTCGCTTGAACTCCAGGCGGTTGTCGCCGGTGAGGCGCCGGTCCTGGATGACGAGGGCGAGCTCATGCTCCGGCCCCGGCAGGCCCCAGGCGCGCTCCTGCGCCTCGCGCACGATCACGAGCCCGGCCAGGCCGTGATAGACCTGGGCACCGGTGAGGCCGTGCGGATGGGGGTGATAGAGGTAGGTGCCGGCGGGGTTCTTCACCGTGAACTCGTAGACGTATTCGCCGCCGGGCCCGACGGCGAAGCGCGGATGACCATCGGCCGCCTCGGGCACGATCATGCCGTGCCAGTGGATGATGGATGGGTCGGGAAGACGATTGCGGAATTCGATGCGCACCCGCTCGCCGCGCCGGAGCTCCAGCGTGGGCCCGAGGTAGGAAGCGGACGGCCCGAGCGCATCGGCCCGACCGCGCAGCACCTGGCCGGTGTAGCGCAGCACTGCCGTCTCGCCCCCGGCGCGGATAGCGGCCGCGCCGCGCGCGGCGGTGAGCCGCAGGACGAGATCGGGCGCCTCGGCGGCCAGCGCCGCGCGCAGGGGCCACGGTGCGGCCGCGAGGCCCGCGCCGGCGCCCAGTGCCTGCAACATGCTTCGTCGTGTCCACATGTCGATTCTTTCTCCTTGCCGGCGGCCGTGGAATCGGCTTGCGCTAGGGCTTGCCCGTTGCGCGCAGGCGCTCGATCATTGGCATCAGCTCCGCGTTGACGAACTCGGGCGTGATCGGCCCGATGTGCTTGTAGGCGATGCGCCCGTCGGCGCCGATGACGAAGGTCTCGGGCACGCCATACACGCCCCAGTCGATGCCCACGCGGCCGTCTACATCCGCGCCGGTGCGGGTGTACGGATCGCCCCATTCTGCGAGCCAGCGTGCCGCGTCGTCGGGCTGGTCCTTGTAGTTGAGGCCGTGGATGGGGACCAGCCCGCGGGCCTGCACCTCCATGAGCACGGGATGCTCTTCGCGGCAGGCGACGCACCACGAGGCGAAGACGTTCACCAGCGCGACCTCGCCCTTGCCGAGGTCGGCACTCGACAAACCGAGCGTCCGGCCCTTGACCGGCGGCAGGTCGAACGCCGGCACCGGCCTGCCGATGAGCGGCGAAGGCACTTCGCGCGGATTCAGCGTCAGGCCGACGGCGAGCGCCACGACCAGGACGAGGAAGACGCCAAGGGGCAGCAGCGCGCCCCACCGGCTCCGCACCGCGGCGCGGCCCGCCTTCGGCGTGCGCGCGGCGAGGTCATCATGCGTGTCGGCCCTCATGGCTTGCTCGCCCGCGGCCCGTCACGACGATCCACGCCCTGCCCCTGGCGCGCGATCGGCTCCCAGGTCTTGCCGCCGTCGCGGCTGAGGAAGGCGCTGCGCTTGAAGGTCGCAATCGCGTACTCGTTCCGCCGAGCCGGATTCTGGGCGACGTAAGCCACCGCGTCCTCGCCGAGCGGCGGGAGCGCTATCTCTTTGGCCGAGTCGCCGTTCCACTCGATGCGGTGCAACGTCGGGTTGCCGTCATGCCCGGCGGACCACAGATGGGTGCCGTCAAGATCGAAGAACGTCGCCAGGGTCTGGCCCGCGGCCAGCCGACGGAAGGTGTCGCCCGCGTCGGTCGACAGGAAGACGCCGTCGCGGGTCCCGACCGCCACCACCTTCGTGTTCTCCGGATGCACCGCGAGGCTCGTTGGCTCGCCGGAGAGGCCGCGCCCGGCGGCCTTCTTCCACATGAGTCCATCATTCAGCGTGGAGTGCAGGCCGGCCGACTGCATGCGCGAATTGGGCGCGTGATTGAACACGTACACCGCATCGGTGGCGAACCCGGTGGCGAGCAGATGGAAATCGGACTCGCCTTCGAGGCCGAGCCTCTTCCAGCTCTTGCCGCCGTCGTCGCTGCGGATCAGGCCGAAGGGGTTGCCCAAGCCCGAGCCGGGTGCCGGATGGCCGCTGCTGTAAAAGCGCGCGCGGGTCGCGGAAAAGCCCATGTAGTCGTGCGCGGGCCCGGGCGCCTTGGACCATTTGCCGTTTTCATAGACGGCGAGGCCGTGGTGGCTGGGGATGAAGAGGCGCGCGCCATCGGCGCTCCAGGCAAGGCCGTGGACGTGGGTGAGCGTCACGTCGGCCCGGGCGACGCCTGCGGCGAAGAGTAACAGGGCGAGCCCGCTGAACAGGGAGGCGAGAAAGGGAATTCGTGGTGCGTACATAAGGAATGGCTCCTGAAATTTATCCGATTCGCCCGAGCACCGGAAACTGCTCGAGCAGCCAGTAACTGAACGCCGTGAGCTGGCCCGTCATCATCGCCACGCCCATCGTCACCATCACCAGACCGGCGACAACCTGCAGCGGGCGCCCGGCGTGGCGCAGCGTCTTCAGCCGGCCGACAAGCTCGCGCATGAACACCGCCGAGAGCACGAAGGGCACCCCCAGGCCCAGGGCGTAGGCCGAAAGCAGCGAGACCCCGCCGGACACGGAGCCCTGCATCGCGCTCGCGGTCAGGATCACCCCGAGCACCGGCCCGATGCACGGCGTCCAGCCGAAGCCGAAGGCGACCCCGAGCACCAGTGCCGAGGCCGGATGCCCGCTCGCCAGATGCGGGTGGAAGCGCCAGTCGCGGTGAAACCACGCCACGTGCCGGAACAGCCCGAGCATGAAGAGACCGAAGGCAACGACGATCACGCCGCCGACGAGGCCGGCTTCGTGGCGGTAGCGCAGCAACAGCTGCCCCAGCGCGGTGGCGCTCGCCCCCAGGGCGACGAATACTGCCGAGAACCCCAGCACGAAGAAAAGGCTCATCACGCCTGCGTGGAGCCGGGTGCGGGCGTCGACCGCAGGTTGCGCACCGTGCAGCGAGTGCCCCGCCATATAAGAGACATAGGCGGGCACCAGGGGCAGCACGCAGGGCGAGAGGAAGGAGACGAGGCCGGCTGCGGCGGCACCGGCGAGTCCGAGGGTGGCGGCGTCGATCATGGCCTGCTCGGTCGAACTCAGCGCTTGGTGTCGAGCACACGCTCGACCGCGGCCTGCAACGCGGCAAGCGGCTGCGCGCCGACCACCCATTCGGTGGCGCCGCTACGATTGTTGCGGACCAGCGTCGCGGGCGTGCCGGTGACGCCGATCGCGTTGCCGTCGGCGATGTCCTCGTCCACCCGTTTGATCATCGCCGGGTCGGCCAGGCAGCGCGAGAAGTCGTCGCCCTTGAGGCCCAGCTCGGTGGCGATGGCGAGCTCGGACTTGCCTTCGGCGAGACCTTGGCCATTGGAGCGCGTGTGGCGGAAGAGTGCGTCGGTGTACTTCCAGAACGCCTCATTGCCGCCGAGCTTCGCCGCGCATTCGCTGGCGACGGCCTCGCGGCGCGCGGCCGGATCGTGAAAGGCGAGCGGAAAGTGGCGATAGACCCAGTTCACGCGCCCGCCGTGGCGCTCCAGCACGGCCGCGGGCGCGTCGTGGAAGCGCTTGCAGAACGGACACTCGAAGTCCGAATACTCGATCAGCGAGACTTCCGCCGCGGCGTTGCCACGGATGTGGTCGCGGTTGGCCACCACCTTGCGCGCCGCCTTGCCCCGCTCGGCCGTCTGCGCCTGCTGTCGCGCAAGCTCGTTGCGCTGCGCCTCCTGCCGGCGCTCGATCACCCGGGTGAGCGCGCGATCGACGACGCGGTCGAGGACGCCCTCGCTTTCGAGCTTGCGCACGATGGCGTCGACCAGGGCGGGATCGGGGCCGGCCGCTGCGGCTGTCTCGGCGGTGTGCCCCGGAACGGCCATGATGCCGGCGAGGAGCATGGCGAGAAGAAGACGTCTCATGGCCGATCCCCTGAGTCGGCGGCAGCGCCGCCGTGGCAACTGCCCTGTTTTCCGTGCCGCCCGGCGCACAGCCCCGCCGCGCACATCGCCGCGCAGGGCAGCAGGCCGACGACGACCGACGTGAGCCCGGCCGCCGCGAGCCAGTCCCAGCCGAGGAACAGCCCGCCTCCGACCCCCAACGTGGCCAGCGCCACCCACAGTGTGCGTCCCGGTGCGCGACGAATGAAGCCGATCGGGCGGCGAAGCGCCTGCCCGGCCGCATGGAATGGATGTACCCTTGAGCTTTCCATCTGAGTCTCTCCTTTACGGTCTGTCATTGCTGCAATCCCTGGCCGCGCCCGCGGGGCTTGGCGTCGGGCTCCACCAGCTTGCGAATTTCCGCGATCTCTGCCGACGCGTCCCATTCCGCCGGACCCACCCGGCGCCAGCGCTCGCGGCCGTCGCGATCGACCAGCACGGTGGTCGGGATGCCCACGGCGCCGAGGGTGCTCGTGACCTCGGCCGAGGGATCGATGTAGAGCGCGAGTTTGCGGATGCCGTACTGCTGGTAGAACTCGCGGACGGCCTGCGGACTGCGGTCGATGGACAAGGCCACCACCTCGAAGGCGGGACCGCCCAGCAGCGCCTGCAGGCGGTCGAGGGACGGCATCTCCTTGCGGCACGGCACGCACCAGGTGGCCCACAGATTCAGCAGCACGACCCGCCCGCGAAAATCGGCCAGCGAGCGGATGTTCCCGCTCGCATCCTGAAAGCGGATCTCCGGTAGTTGCGGCGCTGCGGTCCCCTCGTCGGCCGCCGCCGTAGCCGGGGCGAAGCGCTCGTCGCCATAGCGCCCCGCAGCGATCACGACGGCGACGGCGGCGAGGATGGCGAGCCTGCGCGCGAACTGCATTGCGCCGCGATTCGATTCCCTCGGGGTCATGGACATTCGTTCCGGATGAAGGCTGAGAACTCTTCGGGTACCGCGAACACGACCTGCGCGCGGTCGCCGCCCATGCCCGCGCCGACGATGACCGGTTCGCCCTGGCGCGGACCCCGCGGTGACGAATCGGTCTTGAAGCGCAGGTTGAACTCCCAGAAGGCATGGACGCCGCCGTCACCGAGGGTCACGCGATAGGTGTCACCGCAATGGCGGATGGCGCTCACGCGCTGGCCGGCATCGACGGCCTTCAGGTCCGGCAGGCCGGGTGCCTTCGGTGCCGCGAGCTTGCCCTCGGAGACCGCGCGCAGGTAGGCAATCAAGTCGCCGCGCGCGCGGGCGTCGGGCAGACCCTGGTACGCCATCGCGTTGCCCGGGATGAAGCTGGCCGGATCGCGCAGCCAGGCGTCGAGCGACTTTTCGTTCCACACCACCGCCGATTGGCGCACGGCGTCCGAGTAACGGCGGAAGCCTTCGGCCGTGCCCGCCCGACGCCCGAACACGGAGGCGAGAGTCGGGCCTGTGCGATGCTCACCGGCGACGAGCGAATGGCACGCGGCACAGGCGCGGAAGCCGTGCGCGCCGCGGGCCGCGTCGCCAGCGGCCAGCGCGACGGCGGGGGCACAAAGCGCGGCCAGGGCCGCAAATGCATGCTGAAAGGTCATGTCGGATTCCTCCTCGCTGGGGCTCGCCACGGCGTCGCGCTCGGGAAAGCGGTCGGCGTAGGCGGATGGGCGTGCGCTTTCATCGCTGCAGCAAGAGTCTCACCATGCGCCCCAGTGCGCTGATCAGCCCCCGGATCGGACAAGTCTGTCATCGCCCATTCCTTTATCTGTTACGGCGGGCTCCCGAATCGGAGCGCCCCCCGCCGAACCAGCGTGACCACCATCTCGTCGTGCACATCACGCCACAGCCGAGCAGGATCAGGACCGCGGTCAACAATCCCGCGGCCGCCAGCCAGTGCCAGCTCAGATACAGCCCCCCTCCCACGCCCGCCGCAACCAGCACAGCTGCAGCCCCCGCGAGAGTGAGCCTGCCGCCCAGCCGCCGATGCGACGACGGGCAGACAGAGGGGTTCACCGACCTCGCATTGGTTCTGACGGTTTCTGGATTTTCCATGGACGAATCTCCTTCAAATCCTTCCCGTGAATGACACTCCTCAGACTTCGGTTTCGTCGGCGCCGATCAGCAGCGTCGACTCGGTCAGATAGCGGTACCGCGGAATCTCGAGGTTGGTGGGCGCCGGAACGTTCTTGAAGACGCGGCCGGCCAGGTCGAACCGGGAGCCGTGGCAGGGGCAGTAGAAACCGCCCGGCCAGGACGGACCCAGATCGGCCGGCGCCACCTCCGGGCGGAAGGTCGGCACGCAACCGAGATGGGTACAGAGGCCTACCGCCACCAGGTACTCGGGCTTGCGCGAGCGCAGCGGGTTCGTCGCGTACTGCGGCTGCTGCGGCCTCTCCGACCTGGGATCGCTCAGCAGCGGATCGTTCGCCACCAGCCGCGCGATCATCTCGGGCGTGCGGTGCAGGATCCATACCGGCTTCCCCCGCCACTCGACGGTCATCAGTTCGCCGGCCCCGAGCCTGGCCAAGTCCGTCTCCACCGGCGCACCCGCCGCGCGTGCCCGCTCGCTCGGGGACATGCTGAGGACGAAGGGAATCGCCGTCCCCACGGCGGCCGCCCCAGCGGCGGCGGAAGTGGCGATGACCAGTTTGCGGCGCGTGGGATTCGTCGCCTTGGGCCACGGTTTCTGCTCGTTCATGGTTGCACTCCTTCAGCTTGCGACGCCCTGCTGAGCGATCGGCTCGGCCCTGCCACCGGCTAGCGCAATCCGCGTCAAGGCGGCCCGTCCGGCGGAGGAAAAGCCGGCCGGCGAGGCCTGGCGGCCCACCGGCCTGCCGGTCATTTCACGCCGGTCACGACATACCCCTTGCCGTCCTGAACAAACTCGAACTCCACCTTCTTGCCGACGGTGAGCTTGTCGAGGAGCATCTTGTCCTTCACGGCAAAGGTCATGGTCATCGCCGGCCAGTCGAGGCTCTTCACCGGCTCATGGTCGAAGGTCACGCTGCCGCCCCCGGCGTCGAGCTTCTTCACGACGCCGACTCCCTTGTGCGTGGCTGGCGCACCGGGCATGGCCTTCTGGCCGCCCATGTCCATGCTCTTCATCCCTTCCATCTTCTGCATGCCCATATCCTTCATGTCGCCCATCTTCTGCTGGGCAAGCGCTGCACCAGCGCCAAGCGTCAGGGCGATCATCAGAGCGGCCATTGCGGTTTGCTTCATTTGTAGTTTCCTTTCGTTGCGGGTTGAAGGAACAGTTACGCCGCGAGGCGACCTCCGGCGCCCGAACTCACTGCCGGTTGATGCAGGGGCCTCGCGATGTCTTGCGTTACGGCTTCTCGTCCTTGATTTGGGCGGCATACTTGGAGACGATCTCGCCCATCTTCTGCATCATCTCCGCCTGCATCTGCAGTTGCAGCTTCTCGTTGCCGGGCGGGAGTTGCGGCAGCATGTGGCCCGCCATACCGCCCTGCATCATGCGGCTGCAGTTGCCCATCATGTTCATCATCCCCATCATGCCGTCGCCCATGGGCATGCCTTCCATCCCGGGGGCGCCTGCAGGCCGATCGGGTGACTGACCCTGTGCCGACGTGATACTCCAGGCGCCCCCGGCAAGAAGTGTGACCGCCAGGATCGAGACAACGAATGTCTTTCTCATTTCAAGCTCCTTGAATGTCAATGTTGTCTGCTTTCCACCTTGTATTCGGGGAACGCCGGTCAAAGCGGCTTGCCCGCCGCTTCCTTGCATGCCTTCATCTCCGCTTCAAAGCGTTGTTGGCGCAGTTGATTGAGATACGGCGTGGACGTCGCGCGCGGGCCGTGGTCGACCGGCAGCACGAGCCGTCTGGATTCGCAGCCTTTCTCCGTTGCGGCCCGAAGCTGAGCCGCCTTGCGGCCCTGCTCGATGGTCTGGAAATCGGGACCGGCGATGGCCGGCACGGTGGCGCCAAGCGTCAGGACACCGGCGAGGATGATCAACAGCCTGTTCATTGCATGCTCCTTTCATTCCTGGTAAGCGAACGAGGGGACGCGAACTTCACGTCCCCTTCACATGCCTTAATTCCCCCGATAAAGCGGATCGGGCGCGACGTACACCGTGATCGGTGCACCGCCTAGCACGCCCGCCGGCGCCACCTGTTTCAGGTCGAAGGGGCGTGTGCCGAGCGTATCGAACTTCCACATGAAGCTCTGCGCACCGACGACGAACCGTATCGTCTCGTTCTGCTCGACATTCACCCAGCGGGCGGTGGCATCGAGACGAATTTCGCGATCGGCTTCGCCCGCATGCACCGGTGTGCCGTAAGTCGAGTTCGCCGGCGGATGAGCCGCAGACGCCGGAACAGCGAAAGCGGCGATCAACGCCAGGGCACTGACAACGAGACCGCCGCGGATGGTGTGTTGAGACTTGATCGTGTTCATGATTGCTCCAAAGAAAATTGGATTCATTGACCGCTTGAGATGCCTCTCGAATTTCGGAACACGACCGTTGGCTAATTCAGCCATCTGCAGTACAGCGAGTGAATACGTATGGAACTCGGCGCCGCAGACGTGACTGCCCAAGCTTGCGAGACACCGAAACGCGGCGTTTGCGCCACGGCACAGGAAGCCGCCGCACCGTGGCCGTTGGCGCCTCCCGCATTGGCCGCCGTGTAGCCTGACGGCAGCGGACATGTCGCACAAGGCAGGCAGTCGATCGCGCCGGTGAGGCAATGCGCCACCAGCAGCACGTGCCCGGTCGGCTGCGCCTGCACGACGGGTGGCGCAAGCAGTGCAAGACCTATGACTGCCTGCAGCAGCAGCGCCGACACCCCTCCGCGAATCCGAGCCGATGTCATGACCGCCGATATTCCGCGTCGTTGCGTCCGCGCCGGCGCATCAGCAGGTAGGCGGCCGGAATCACGAACATCGACAGCAGCGGCGCGGTGATCATGCCGCCCACCATCGGTGCGGCGATGCGCTGCATGACCTCGCTGCCGGTGCCCGCGCCCCACATGATCGGGAACAGGCCGGCGAGGATCACCGCCACGGTCATCGCCTTGGGCCGCACGCGGAGCACCGCGCCTTCGCGAATCGCGTCGAGGAGATCGGCCTCGCCGGTCTTGTCTTCGTCGAGCCGCGCGAACCACGCCTGCTTGAGGTACAGCAGCATGATCACGCCGAACTCGGCGGCCACCCCGGCCAGCGCAATGAAGCCGACCACCCCGGCGACCGACAGGTTGTAGTCGAGCAGGTACAGCAGCCAGATGCCGCCGACCAGGGCGAAGGGCAGCGTCGTCATGATCAGCAGCGCTTCGCCGAAGTGCTTGAAGGCGAGGTAGAGCAGCACGAAGATGATCAGCAGCGTGAAGGGCACCACCAGCTTGAGCTTGGCGGTGGCGCGCTCGAGGAACTCGAACTGCCCGGACCACGACACCGAGTAGCCCGGCGGCAGGTCGACCTGCTCGGTCACGACGCGCTGCATGTCGCGCACCGCCGAGCCGAGATCGCGGCCGCGGATATCGACATACACGTAGCCGGCGAGCCGCGCGTTCTCGCTCCTCAGCATCGGCGGGCCATCAGCGATGCGGACGTCGGCTACGTCCGAGAGCACGAACTGCTGCCCGCGCGGGTTGACGATCGGCAGCGTCCGCAGCCGCGCGAGCGAATCGCGGATCTCGCGCGGATAGCGGACGTTGATCGGAAAGCGCTGCAGCCCCTCGACGGTCTCGGCGATGTTCATGCCGCCCACCGCCGAGCTCACCACCGACTGCACGTCGGCGATGTTGAGGCCGTAGCGGGCGGCGGCCTCGCGCCGGATGTCCACGTTCACGTAGCGGCCGCCGGTCAGGCGCTCGGCGAAGGCGCTCGTTACCCCGGGCACCGGTTTCAGGGCGCGTTCGATCTCGCCGGTGAGCCGGTCGATCACGGCGAGATCCGGTCCCAGCACCTTGACGCCGACCGGGCTCTTGATGCCGGTGGCGAGCATGTCGAGGCGGTTGCGGATCGGCGGCACCCAGATGTTGGTCAGCCCCGGCACGCGCACGATCTTGTCGAGCTCGTCGACGAGCTTGTCCGGGGTTAGCCCCGGCCGCCACGCCTCGCGCGGCTTGAACTGGATCGTGGTCTCGAACATCACGAGCGGCGCCGGGTCGGTGGCGGTCGCTGCCCGCCCCGCCTTGCCATAGACGCTCTTCACTTCGGGCACGGTCTTGATCAAGCGGTCGGTCTGCTGCAGCAGCTCGGCCGCCTTGCCCGCGGACAGGCCCGGCAAGGCCGTGGGCATGTAGAGCAGGTCGCCTTCGTCGAGCGGCGGCATGAACTCGCTGCCGATGTGCTGCAGCGGCCACAGGCTTGCGAGCAGCGCCACCGCGGCGAGCGCCAGCGTCGCCTTGGGAAAGCGCAGCACCCCGTCGAGGAGCGGCCGGTAGGCCGCGATCAGCCAGCGGTTGAGCGGGTTCGCCTGCTCATCGGGAATCCGCCCGCGGATGAGATAGCCCATCAGCACCGGGATCAGCGTCACCGCCAGGCCCGCCGCGGCCGCCATGGCGTAGGTCTTGGTGAAGGCGAGCGGCGAGAACATGCGGCCTTCCTGGGCCTCGAGCGTGAACACCGGGATGAACGAGAGCGTGATGATCAGGAGCGAAAAGAACAGCGCCGGGCCGACCTCCACGGCGGCATCGCCGATCACGTGCCAGCGGGCGGCGCCCTGGAGCTTTTCGCCGGGATGCTCGTGCGCCCAGGCTTCGAGGTGCTTGTGGGCGTTCTCGATCATCACCACGGCCGCATCCACCATCGCGCCGACCGCGATCGCGATGCCGCCGAGCGACATGATGTTGGCGTTGACGCCCAGCCGCTGCATGACGATGAAGGCGGCGAGTATCCCCAGCGGCAGCGAGACGATGGCGACGAAGGCCGAGCGCAGGTGAAAGAGGAAGAGCGCGCACACCACGGCGACGACGATGAATTCCTCGACGAGCTTGTGCGTGAGGTTGTCGATCGCCCGCTCGATGAGGCCCGAGCGGTCGTACACGGGCACGATCGCCACCCCCTTGGGCAGACTCTTCTGCAGGACGGCAAGCCGTTCCTTCACCGCCTGGATGGTGGTGAGCGCGTTCTTGCCCGAGCGCATCACGATCACCCCGCCGACCGCCTCGCCCTCGCCGTCGAGCTCGCCGATACCGCGCCGCATCTCCGGCCCGAGCTGCACGCGCGCCACATCGGCGAGCCGTACCGACACGCCGGCATCCGTGGTCATCAGGGGAATGGCGCGGAAGTCTTCCAGCGTCTGCAGGTAGCCGGAGGCGCGCACCATGTACTCGGCCTCGCCGAGCTCGAGCACGGAGCCACCGGCCTCCTGGTTGCCGCGGCCGATGGCCTCCACGACCCGGGCATGCGGAATGCGGTAGGCCGCGAGCTTGTCCGGATCGAGCACCACCTGGTACTGGCGCACCATGCCACCGATGGTGGCCACCTCGGCCACGTCGGGCACGGTCTTCAACTCGAACTTGAGGAACCAGTCCTGCAGCGCCCGCAGCTGCGAGATGTCGAGCTGCCCCGACTTGTCCTCCAGCGCGTACTGGTAGATCCAGCCCACGCCGGTGGCGTCCGGCCCGATCGAGGAGGTGGCGCCGGGGGGCAGGCGCGACTGCACCTGGTTGAGGTATTCCAGTACGCGGGAACGCGCCCAGTAGAGGTCCGTGCCGTCCTCGAACAGCACATACACATAGCTGTCGCCGAAGAAGGAGAAGCCGCGCACGACCTTGGCGCCGGGCACCGAGAGCATGGTGGTCGTGAGCGGATAGGTAACCTGGTTCTCCACGAGTTGCGGCGCCTGGCCGGGATAGGTGGTGCGGATGATGACCTGCACGTCGGAGAGATCGGGCAGGGCATCGAGCGGGGTGCGTGACAACGCGACCACGCCCCACGCCGTGAGCATCACGGTCGCGAGCATCACCAGGAAACGGTTGGCGATGGACCAGCGGATGAGGTTCGCGATCATTTCGCACCGCCTTCGGCCATGCCCGCCGCCTTCTTCGCCGCACGCCGGATGCTGACGATCTGCGGGGCGTCGCCCTCCTGCATGCGGAATTCGATGTCGACGTCTGCGCCCGCTTTCAGCTCCCGTCGCTCGAGCCCAGGTGCCAGCTTGAAGTCCATGGTCATCGCCGGCCACTTGAGGCTCTCGATCGCCGGATGGCTCAGGGTGAGCACGTCATTGGCGACGGCCTCGATCGACGCGCGGGTGCGATGGGTGTCGGCGGCGGCCGGCGCCTCCTCATTGGCCATCCCTCCCAGACGCGCCTCGATGCCCGCGAGGCTCGCTTCCGAGTCGATCAGGAACTGCCCCGACAGCACCACCCGCTGCCCGGCCTGCAAGCCCCGCAGGATCTCCGTCTGCCCGCCCGACTCGATCCCGGTGACGACCTCGGCCGGGCGGAAGCGGCCGTCTTCCTCGGCGAGCATCACCAGCGTGCGCTTGCCGGTCGCGATGATCGCCTCGGTCGGCACGCGCAGGGTCCTGCCTTCCCGCTCGTCGGCGAAGCGCATCTGGACGAACATGCCGGGCACCAGCCGCGCGCCGGGATTGGCGAGCTCCATGCGCGCCTTGAGGGTGCGCGTCTGCGGATTCACCTCCGGCAGCAGCGCCTGTACGCGCCCCGCGAAGCTCGCGCCCGGCAGCGCCGGGCTGGTCGCCGTCACCGGCGCGCCGGGGGCGAGTTGTGCCGCCTGGCTCTCGGGCACCTCGGCATTGGCCCACACGGTCGCCAGGCCGTTGATGCGCACGAGCGTCATGCCCGGCATCACCGTCATCCCTTCACGCACCATCAGCTCGGTGACCGCGCCGGCGATGGGCGCGCGGATCGTCAGTCTCGGCTGAATGCGGCCGCTCGATTCGACGAACCGGATCTGTACCTCATCCATGCCCGCCTGGCGCATGCGGGCACGCGCGGCGTCGAGCAGGGCGGCAAGGTCCCTCCCCTGCATGCGGCGCACGGACAGGAAATCCTCCTGCGCAGCGACCCAGTCGGGCACGTAGAGCTCGACCAGCGGCTGGCCCTTGCCCACATGGTCGAGCGTGGCGCGCACGTGCAGCTTCTCGACATAGCCCATCGCGCGGGCCTGGACGACGGCCTGGTCACGCTCGTTCCAGGCAATCGCGCCCACCGCGGTGACCGCCGGCGTGAGCGCACCTTCGGTCACGGTTGCGGTGCGCAGGCCAATGTTCTGCTGGATGCGCGGGCTGATGGTGACGGTGCCGGCGTCGCCGCCCTCGGCGCCGGCGTAGGCCGGCACCAGCATCATGTCCATGAAGGGGGACTTGCCCGGCGCTTCAAACTTTTTGCCCGGGACCATCGGGTCGTGGTAGTGGAGGATCTTGCGGCCGGTCACCGGGTCCACCATCCCGGCCTTGAGGCCGTCGGCGATGTGGCGGCGCGTGGCGGCTTCGCCCTCGGCGACGCCCCAGGTCGAAGGATCGACGGCGGCGGCGGGCGCCTGAGCAGCCGAGGCCGCGCCAGTGGCGGCGGCGCCGGCGGACGTTTCCGTGGCGTGCTGCAGCCCCAGGCGGTAGAGGCCGAAGCCCGCGGCGCCGAGCACCCCGGCGGCCGCCAGGCCGATCGCAATGTTCTTGAGTTTCATCGTTGTTGCTCCGGTGCGTTCGTCATGGATGGCTGCGGAGAGGCGGCATTTTCCGTCTCGCCTTCGCTCGGGATCAGGTACTCGAGCTCGACCCACAGCCCGGCGGTTTCCATTTCGATGCGCAGCCGCTCGATGCGGGTGTCGATCTCCATCCGGCGTGCTTCAAGCACGTCCGACAACCCGCCACGGCCGCCGCGATAGGCCGCCAGCGCGGCGCGGGTGCGCTCGGTGGCGAGCGGGACCAGCGTCGCGTCGTAGTCGGCCAGCCGTGCGAGGTTGGCTCGCCAGGTCGCGAGCCAAGCCTCGGTCTCGGCCAGATGCGCGCGCGTCATCTCCTCGCGCTCGGCCCGCGCCTGCTCGGCCTTGGCCAGCCGGGCGGCGAGCTCACGGTCTTGCCGGTTTTTCTGGTCCCACTGCAGCGGCACGCTCACGGCGATCGAGACCATGTTGGAGAAGGCCTCGCCGCGCTGGCTGTACATCAGCGACGCGGTCCAGTCCACGCGCTTGTCCTGGCGAGCGACTTCGGCCGCGGCCAGCGCCACGGCCTCTTGTGATGCCATCAGGGCGATGTCGGGGTGCCGGTCGAGCTCGTGCTCGAGGCGGTGCACCGCGAGCCGCGTCGTCGAAATCGGCGGCGCGTCGCCCAGGGGTGCAGCGGCGAGCTCGCCCACCCAGCGTGCCAGCGTGGTGGTGGCGTTGGCCTCGCGCGCCTGAGCCGCCCGGATCCGGTCGTCGATGCGGGCCACGCTCGATCGCGCCATGAAGAGGTCGGCCTGTGCGCCGCGGCCGGCACGGTAGGCGGCTTCGGCGGCCTCGATCTGCAGGGCCGCCTCGTCGCGCTGCTGCGACAACAGCGCGACCATCTGCTGCTGGTAGTAACGGTCGAACCAGGCCGTCGCGGTGCCGCGTCGCAGCTCGGCGAGCTGCATGGCGCGCGCGGCCTGCGCGCTGTCGGCCTCACGCTCGAAACGCGCCGCGCGGGCCCGGCGCTTGTCCGCGCGGGTGAAGGTCTGCGTGAGGCCGACCGAGCGCATGGTCATGAAGTCGTCGGTCAGGCTGAAGCGCATCGGCCCGTCGACGGGCAGGTTGTCGACCGACAGGCGCAGCATCGGGTCGGGCAGGCGCTCGGCCGCAACGGCCAGCTCGCGCGCCGAGCGGGCTGCCGCCTCCTGCGCGACCAAGGCGTAGGAGCGCGCTTGCGCTGCGTCCAGCGCCGCCTCCAGGGTCAGCGCGTGGGCGGGAGGTGTGATCTGCGCGGTGGTCTGCGCCGCGGCCCAGCCGGAAAGACCGGCCGTGAGCAACGCTGCGCCGAGCGCACGCAGGACGCCGGGTCGGCGCGCGAGCGGCTTCTTGTTCTTTCGGGACGCGCATGCGCGCGCCCCTTCCAATGAAAATGGCATAGGCTGAATCCGAACGAGTCAGGCGTCGCCGCAACGCGGCACGCGCGAACCGTCATCTCAGGCCACAGGCGTCAAGGCGCGGGCCCGAAACGACAAACGGAAGAACGAATTCAGACGGAGCGGGGAGGCCGCCAGACCCCAGTGGGGTCGCGGGACAGGACGGGGGATTCGACTGCGGAAACGAGCGTCGCGGCAGCGACGAAGGGTTGCACGAGGCGCGGGAACACCGGCTGATACAGGCTGCTGCTCTTGCACTCCTGGCCGGGCTTGCACGGATGAGGCTTGTCCGGCTGGCCATGCTCGCCGTCTACGGGGTCGCAACAGGCGTTGCCGGTGTCGGCCATCTCCATCATGGGCATCGACTGCATGGGGCAGACCTCCGGCAGAGCGCGCCCCGCCCAGGCGTACGCGGGAAGCGTCACCATCAGGAGCAGCGCGATCAGTCGCCGGAAGAAGGGCATATACACTTTGAATCGGGAAATGGCCGTGGCGATTCTACATGCAGGATGGGCGAGAAAGGAAGCTCGCATCCCAGCGCATCACGGCAATATGACCTTGACGATGTTAAAAGTTCCAAGGCACAGCGGCGCGGGGGCGAATGGGCGAACCTCGCCACCGCAAGACCCCCCCGCCGACCATGCAAACCGCCACTGCAGCAAACCGGAGACGAGAATCCAGCTGCTGCGAAGACGTAGCCGTGCAAACCAGCGGGATCCCCTTCAGCAGTCGTGCAGGGCCGAGATCAAGGGACAGGAAATGTTTCCCTGGTGCGCGTGGCAGGCGCACACGAGTCGGGACAGCACGGACTCGATGCGCACCAGATCAGCCAGCTTCGCGCGCACGTCCTGCAACTTCTGCTCGGCCAGGCGACCGGCTTCCTCGCACTGGGTGCCATCCTCCAAGCGCAACAGCTCAGCCACTTCGTCCAGGCTGAACCCCAGGCGCTGGGCGGATTTCACGAACCTGACCCGCGCCACATCCGCTCTACCGTAACGGCGGATGCGGCCGTAGCGCCGCTCCGGCTGCGGCAGCAAGCCCTTGTGCTGATAGAAGCGGATCGTCTCGACATTGACGCCGGCGGCCTGGGCGAAGGTACCGATCGTCAGATTCTCCAGATCGTTCTCCATACCGCTTGACTCCGTAGTTGACTACGGCAGTAACGTTACAACATCAAGCGAAGACCCGGAAGGAGAACAACTTTATGTCGGATCCCAGGAACGGTCGTGGCGCACTGGCCACCGGCGGTGTTGCCGCCATCCTCGCCTCGGCCTGCTGCCTCGGCCCGCTCGTGCTGGTCACGCTCGGCTTCTCGGGCGCGTGGATCGGCAACCTGACCGTGCTGGAACCGTACCGGCCGATCTTCATCGGCGCGGCGCTCGTCGCACTGTTCCTCGCTTGGCGCAGCATCTTCCGTCCGGCCCGTGCCTGCAAGCCGGGCGACGTCTGTGCCGTGCCGCGGGTAGCGAGGGCCTACAAGCTGATCTTCTGGGTCGTGGCCGCCTTGGTCCTGGTTGCCATCGCATTTCCCTACATCCTGCCGCTGTTCTACTGAAAGGAACTCACCATGAACAAACTCGCCACCCTTGTCGCCTTGGCCGCCACGCTGAGCGCGCCCGCCTTGGCCGCCACCCGGACCGTCACCCTGTCGGTGCCCGGCATGACCTGCGCCGCCTGCCCGATCACGGTCAAGAAGGCGCTCGCCAAGGTGGACGGCGTGCAGAAGGCCGAGGTCAGCTTCGAGAAACGGGAAGCCGTCGTGACCTTCGACGACGCCAAGACCAACGCCGAAGCCTTGACCAAGGCCACCGCCGACGCGGGCTACCCCGCTACCGTGAAGCAGTGAAGGCGTGATCATGGCCGAAGCGATCACCCTTCACATCGACGGCATGACCTGCACGTCGTGCGTCGAGCACGTCCAGCAGGCATTGAAAAACGTGCCCGGCGTGCGCTCGGCCGTGGTGTCCTATTCGAAGCGGCAGGCCGAGATCGAGGCGGACGCGGGCGTGAGCCTGGACCGGCTGGTCGCAGCCGCGGCCGCGCTCGGCTACATTGCGCGAGCTGCCGACATGCCGGGCAAGCCCGGCGGGGGCCTGTTGGGCAAGGCGCTGGACTGGCTGGGCGGCGAGACGAGGCGCGGTGGCGGTGAGCACGCGCTGCACGTGGCGGTGATCGGCAGCGGCGGCGCGGCGATGGCGGCGGCGCTGAAGGCCGTCGAGCAAGGTGCGCGCGTGACGCTTGTCGAACGCGGCACCATCGGCGGCACCTGCGTCAATATCGGCTGCGTGCCCTCCAAGATCATGATCCGTGCCGCCCACATCGCCCATCTGCGCCGGGAAAGTCCGTTCGATGAGGGGCTGCCCGCTACGGCGCCGACCGTGCTGCGTGAGCGGCTGCTGGCCCAGCAGCGGGGCCGCGTCGAGGAACTGCGCCATGCCAAGTACGAAGGCATCCTGGAGAGTACGTCGGCCATCACCGTACTGCGCGGCGAGGCCCGTTTCAAGGATGCGCGCACGCTGACCGTGGCGGCCGCTGACGGCGACACGCGCGAAGTGAGCTTCGATCGTTGCCTCATCGCCACCGGCGCGAGCCCGGCCGTGCCGCCGATTCCCGGCCTGAGCGACACGCCCTGCTGGACCTCGACCGAGGCGCTGGATAGCAGCACGATCCCCGAGCGGCTGGTCGTCATCGGCTCGTCGGTGGTGGCGGTCGAGTTGGCGCAAGCCTTCGCCCGGCTCGGGAGCCGGGTCACGATCCTCGCGCGCAACACGCTGTTCTTCCGCGAGGACCCGGCGATCGGCGAGGCCGTCACGGCCGCCTTCCGCGCCGAGGGCATCGAGGTGCTGGACCATACCCAGGCGAGCCACGTCGCCCATGCAGACGGGGAATTCGTGCTCACGACCGGGCGCGGCGAGCGGCGCGCCGACAAGCTGCTGGTTGCCACCGGCCGCGCGCCGAACACGCGCAGCCTGAACCTCTCGGCGGCGGGCGTCGAGGTCAACGCGCAAGGGGCCATCGTCATCGACTCGCGCCTACGAACGAGCGCGCCGCACGTTTTTGCCGCCGGCGACTGCACCGACCAGCCGCAGTTTGTCTATGTCGCGGCGGCGGCCGGCACGCGCGCCGCGATCAACATGACCGGCGGTGACGCAGTGCTGGACCTGACCACCATGCCGGCGGTGGTGTTTACCGATCCGCAAGTGGCGACGGTGGGCTACAGCGAAGCCGAAGCGCACCACGATGGCATTGAAACCGACAGCCGCACCCTCACGCTCGACAACGTGCCGAGGGCGCTGGCCAACTTCGATACGCGTGGCTTCATCAAGCTGGTCGCCGAGGCCGGCACGGGGCGGCTGATCGGCGTGCAGGTCGTCGCGCCGGAGGCGGGCGAACTGATCCAGACGGCGGCGCTGGCGATCCGCCACCGGATGACTGTGCAGGAACTCGCCGACCAGTTGTTCCCATATCTCACGATGGTCGAGGGGCTGAAGCTCACGGCGCAGACCTTCAGCAAGGACGTGAAGCAACTGTCCTGTTGCGCTGGCTGAGAAAAAGGAGGTGTTCGATGAGCCGCGGCGGGCACGGCTTCGATGATCAGGAGCAGGTGAAAAACCGTGAGCCCCCAAAACCGCTCACCCTTCGGCAGCCGTCCAAGGCTGAGATCGAGTGCCAGAAAATGTCTCCCTCGCGTCTGTCACAGGCGCAAACCGATCCTCTGTTTGAGAAAGCATCGTTTCCGATCGAGTCCGCGACGCCACCTGTGCCACCCTGATCGACGAGATCATCGACCTGCACGCCCGTTTCATGGGCGCGCTGTTCAGCAAGACCAAGCGCAATTACGCTGCGCTTGGCGGCTTCGATCAAGCAGGGCACGGTGACGGCCTCGCTGATGCTCCGAAAGCTTGGCAGCTACCCGCGTCAGAACGGCCTTCAGGACCGATTCGCGTTTCGCATCGCGAACACTACGCCACCGTGGGTGGCGTAGTCCGACTAATGGGATGGTCGCCCCTTCCCGAAATGGCATCTGAGTGCCAAGGTGGAGATGCGATATGTCCACCCACGCGAGGAGGCGACCGAAATGAAGATTGCGACAATAGGGATCGATCTGGCAAAGAACGTCATCGTGGTACATGGCGTGGATGTACGCGTTCATCGCCCTCATCAGTTGCATGGCAAACACGCTCGTTCGACCATCAGCTACGCTCACCGAACTCACGCACCAGGCGCCAACTCAGCCACAGCGCGAGGGCATAGCCCAGGCCGGCCAGCACCGGCACCTCGCCCCAGCGCGGCCCCAGGCTGTGCTGCATGAGCAGCGAGGCGGCGATATACAGGCCCAGGGTCACCAGCGCCAACGCCACGCGCCGGCTGCTGCGGCCGATTTCCTCCTGGAGCGGCTCAAGGCCGCGATGTGCCACCGACACCTCCATGCCGCGGCTGCGAATGCCGTGTAGCGCCCGGCTCAGGTCCGAAGGCAGCTGATGCAGGGACACGAAGGCCTCGTACTTGAAGCGCGCGCCAGGGTCGCCAACGCCACCGGCGGTCTCCAGCATCGCCCCGGCCTTGGCGAACAGCCCCTCCATGAGATTGAAGCGCGGATCGAGGCGCCGCACCGTGCTCTCCATCAGAAAAACGGCCCGCAGCAGCACCAGCAGAGGCTGCGGCAGGCGCACGTTGCGCCCGTGACCCATGCGCGCGATACGCAGAAAGGCCTCACCGAAGGACCAGTCGCTGAGCGGCTTGCGCCCATAGTCTTGGACCACTTCCTCCATGCCCGCACGGAACTCATCCCGGTCCAGCTTGCCGCCGAGCATGCCCAGATCGAGATAGGCATCCACTAGCCAATCGCCGTCCTGCTGCACGAAAGCCATCATGAACGCTATCAGGGCCATGCGCGTGCGGCGGTCGAGGAAGCCCACCAAGCCGAAGTCGTGGAAGCAAATCCGCCCGTCTTCGAGCACGAACAGGTTGCCTGGATGTGGGTCGCCGTGGAACACGCCTTCCACGAAAAACTGGCGCAAATAAGCCTCCACGAGGTTCGCAGCCAGTTGCTCGCCCTGATGCAGGAACGCCGCATCGTCGATGCGCCTGCCCGGACTCAGATCTTGCACGACCACCCATTCGGTATACAGTTCGCCTACCACCCTGGGCACATACACCGTCGGCGATTCGTGGAATATCTCCGCGAAGCGGGCGATGCTGTGGGCCTCCTCACGGAAGTCGAGCTCTTTGTGAAGATTCTGCGCCAGCCCGTCCACGATTTCCATGGGCCTCACGGCGCGCAGCGCCGGGCTTAACCAAAGGACGCTCTTCAGGAACCAGCGCAATATGCGGATGTCCTCATTTACCTGGCGCCGGATACCGGGGCGGCGCACCTTGACGATGACCACGCGGCCGTCGGTGAGTGTGGCGCGATGCACTTGGGCGATGGAGCCCGCGGCGAGCGGCTGAGGTTCGATGCGGAGAAACAGTTCGGTCAGCGGGCGCCCAAAGGAAGCCTCCACCTCGGCCGCGACCTGCTCGAAGGGAAAAGCCGCGACGTTGTCGTGCAGCTTCTGCAGCGCCGCCACGTAGTCGTCGGGAAGCAGTTCCCGATGCAGGCTCAGCCCCTGGCCCAGTTTGACGAAGGTCGTACCGAGTTGCTCCAACGTAACAGCGAAGCGCTGGGCCGCCGGCGACGTCCTGGCGCTAAGCAGTCCGACGCGCACGAGGCTCCACCACAGGAGGAAGCCCCACAGCGCGCGGTTGATCTGCACCAGACGGATAACTATGTGCACGGCGGTCACTCGCACCGTGATCTGCGCCGCGGACACCATACGCCCCAAGCCAGCGGGGCGGGGCTGGCGCGGAGCAGCGCGGCGGCGCCGGAATGACAATCACCGACCCCGACGACATGGACTGAGGGCGGTATGCACGGGGATACGAACAAGACTCTCCTCCTCGCGTAACGACGCGATCGCCGAGCGTCAAAGAATCTCGCCCTCGTTGCGGCAACGGCACATCGCAGCCCATGGGATTGACATATGCCCGATTGCCAACGCGCAGTTGGGCTCCTGCAGGCATCTTCGCAGTATGTGCGCAATGATAGCCGTTTCGGCGATACGCGATCGCAACATGCCCGCGCGTCACTTTCGCTTCATGCGTGTCGGGCCTGCACTTTGGGAAAGTGTGATCCATCGCCCCTGTCGTCGCGATGACGCCAGATTTACGAATTCGTCGACATGGCATCATCGGAACCGGAATGACTACGCTACCTCCTGCTCGCATTTCATCTGCACCATGCGTCTCAGGACCGCTTCATCTGCGATGAACGCGTCGACGGCAACTGGATCAAACTGTACGCCCGACATACGAAGTATCTCGGCCTTAGCCGCGTCGAATGACAGTCCTTTCCGGTAGGGGCGATCCGAGGTCATTACGTCGAGCGTATCGATCACGGCGAACAGCCTCGCCCCCAACGGAATGGCCTCCCCACGCAAACCACGCGGATAACCTGTGCCATCGTAACGTTCCTCGTGGCAGCGGACCATTTCTGCGGCCTCCGCCATGCCTGCAAGGCGACTGACGAGGTGATGGCCGTCGTCGGGATGCCGGCGCATCACGGCCCATTCGTCGTCATCGAGCGCTTCGTTCTTCAGCAGAATATGGTCCGGTACGCCGATTTTCCCGATGTCGTGAAGCAGCGCGCCCCAGTAGATTTGCGCGAGGCGCCGCTCGTCATGCGGAAAGAAGCGTTTCGCGAGGACGACCGTATGGCAGGCGACACGCCGCGAATGGAGACCGGTCTCATGCTCACGCAGATCGAGCGCGGCGGAGAGCGCCTCGGCGAAACCGGCGTTCGGGTCGCCGCCGCTCGTACATTCCGCCGCGAGCGGTTCGAGAAAACATCGCTCACAGAGCGGATCACCGGTTTCGGGGTCACGCCGGGATGCGATGAGAGTGCCACAGCAACGGCACTTTGCCGCTGAAGCGGTCGACCTGCGCGAATCTTTCAAGGCTGGAATCTCCTCGGATAACGATCCGATCGCTAACCCGGTCCGTCAGTTCCGCGGCGAGTCGCCGTGGGACCCAAAGCCTGCCCTGTACGACGCGATCCAGATGACCGATTCGTAATGTAGGCGTCATTCCGCAGCAAGTCCCTGCGGATCATACTGTCGTCAGTGCGTCGTATTCGGCGGCGATCTGGGAAATTTAGGAACGACGTGCCACACCTCGCTGTGGTGCAGGCGAAGCCGAATCAGAAGAATTTTGATCGTCCAGGAAACAAATGATGCCTACCCATGATCATTCCGCTCACGACACCTCGCCGGGGACCGCCACCGCCAAGATGAGCCAGCGCTCGAAATGGGTCTTTGGCGGCTTCGCGGCGATCGCGCTTGTTCTCCTCGCTTTCGAGCACCGCGTCCATCTGGCGGGCTGGCTACCTTGGCTGATCCTGCTCGCCTGCCCGCTCATGCACGTGTTCATGCACGGCGGGCATGGTCATGGCGGGCACGGCACAAAGTCCGACAGCGGAGACGAAAAATGATTGAATCCGCCTATGGCCTGTGGTCGCTGGTGCTGATCAACTCGGCCCTCTTCATCTTCTTCGCCTTCAGCTTCTTCAAGCCGCAGAGCCGGCGCGACTGGCGCACCCTGGGCATGTTCTCGGCCTTCGTCGTGGCCTTATTCACGGAGATGTACGGCTTTCCGCTCACCATCTACCTGCTGTCGGGCTGGCTCGCGCAGACGTTTCCGGGTGTGGATTTCCTGGCCCACGACTCCGGCCACTTACTGGAGGTGATGTTCGGCTGGCGTTCGAACCCGCATTTCGGCCCTTTCCATCTGATCTCCACGCTGTTCATTGGTGGCGGCTTCTGGTTGCTGGCTGCGGCGTGGCGGGTGCTCTACGCGGCGCAGGCGAGCGGTCAACTCGCGACCACGGGCCCTTACGCCCGGTTGCGGCACCCGCAGTATGTCGGGTTCGTGCTGATCATGGTGGGCTTCCTGTTCCAGTGGCCCACGCTGATCACGTTGGTGATGTTCCCGATCCTGCTCGTCGTGTATGTGCGCCTCGCCCGCCGCGAGGAACATGACTCGGCGGCCGCTTTCGGCGACGCCTGGACGCACTACGCCCGGGCGACACCGGCTTTCATCCCGCGCTGGCGCACCGGGCATGGCCGGGCGTCCCCCAGTACTTAAACCAGCCTCAAATCACGGCAAGCCAAGGAGCATCGACATGGACAGGCCGGTTACCTCGATGAAGCGCACTACAGGCTCGGTCGCAGAGGGCGGCGCTCACCACGCGCATGGGGCGGGTCACGCGCATGACCACGGCACCCACGTGCACGATGCGGCAACCGTGAAGGACCCGGTGTGCGGGATGAGCGTCCCGCTCGATGCCGGCAAGCCAACGGCGGTACATCAGGGCAGCACTTACCACTTCTGCTCGCAGAAATGCCACGACAAATTCGTTGCCGAGCCGGCCCGGTATTTGGCCGGCAAACAGTCCGCCAAGGCGGTGCCGAAGGGCACGAAATTCACCTGCCCGATGCATCCGGAGATCGTCCGCGACGCCCCGGGAGAGTGCCCGAAATGCGGCATGGCCCTGGAGCCTATGGGCGTCCCCGCCGAAGACGAGGGACCCAACCCCGAGCTCGTGGACTTCACCCGCCGGTTTTGGATCGGCACCGCGTTTACGCTCCCGCTTCTGATCCTGACCATGCCCCCGTACCTGGGCTACAACGGGATTCGCGAATGGTTCGGCGAGCAGGCGTCGCTGTGGATTGAAGTCGTCCTCGGCACCCCGGTGATCCTTTGGGCCGGCTGGCCGTTCTTCGTGCGTGGCTACAAGTCGTTCCGCACCACGAACCTCAACATGTTCAGTCTGATCTCCATGGGCGTCGGCGCGGCCTATGTTTTCAGCATCATTGCGGTCGCGGCGCCGGGGATCTTCCCCGCCGGCTTCCGCAAGGAAGACGGTGCGGTCGGCCTCTATTTCGAGGCTGCGGCGGTGATCGTAACGCTAGTCCTCCTCGGTCAGGTGATGGAACTGCGGGCGCGCGAGCGGACCGGCTCGGCCATCCGGGCGCTGCTCGACATGGCCGCCAAGACGGCGCGGGTCATCCGTCCCGATGGCACCGAAGAGGAGATCCCGCTCGAGGCCGTGCAGGTCGGTGACCGGCTGCGGGTGCGCCCCGGCGACAAGGTGCCCGTGGACGGTGAGGTGGTCGACGGTCGCTCCTCGGTGGACGAATCGATGATCACCGGCGAGCCGATACCGGTGGAGAAGATCGCGGGCGACCCGGTGACCGGCGCCACCATCAACGGCACCGGCAGCCTGATCATGGAGGCGAAGCGTGTCGGCGCCGACACCCTGCTGGCCCAGATCGTCGAGATGGTCGCCAACGCCCAGCGTTCGCGCGCGCCGATCCAGAAATTCGCCGACATGGTGGCTGGCAGGTTCGTACCGGCGGTCGTGGGCATCGCGATCCTCGCCTTCATCGCCTGGGCGGTGTGGGGGCCGGCGCCGGCGCTCGCCTACGCGCTGGTCGCGGCGGTGGCGGTGTTGATCATCGCCTGCCCGTGCGCACTGGGGCTGGCCACGCCCATGTCCATCATGACCGCCACCGGGCGCGGCGCCCAGGCCGGCGTGCTGATCAAGAACGCCGAGGCGCTGGAGCGCTTCGCCAAGGTGGACACCCTGATCGTGGACAAGACCGGTACGCTCACCGTCGGCAAGCCGAAGCTGGTCGCCGTGCTGCCCGCCGCCGGCCATGACGAGGCCGAAGTGTTGCGCCTCGCGGCGAGTCTCGAACGCGGCTCGGAGCACCCCTTGGCCGAGGCCATCGTCGCTGGGGCCGAGGACCGCGGCGTGAAACTCACCAACGCCGAGGATTTCGAAGCGCTCACGGGCAAGGGGGTCACGGGGGTCGTCGAGGGCCGCGCGGTGGCGCTGGGCAACGCCGCGTTGCTGGCTGAACTCGGCCTCGACGGCGGGCAGTTGTCCGAGACCGCCAACGTGCGCCGCGACCAGGGCGAGACCGTGATGTTCGTCGTCCTCGAGGGCGCCATCGCCGGGCTCGTCAGCGTCGCCGACCCGGTGAAGGAGACCACGCCTGCGGCGCTCCAGGCGCTGCATGCGCTCGGCTTTCGCATCATCATGGCCACCGGCGACAACGAGCGTACCGCCCGAGCGGTGGCCGGGCGGCTGGGCATCGACGAGATCCGCGCCGACGTGCTGCCGGCCGACAAGGCCCGCATCATCCAGGAGTTGCAGGCCGCCGGAAGCAAGGTGGCGATGGCTGGCGACGGGGTGAACGACGCCCCGGCGCTCGCCCAAGCCGACGTGGGCATCGCCATGGGCACCGGCGCCGACGTGGCCATCGAGAGTGCCGGCTTCACTCTGGTGAAGGGCAACCTCGACGGCATCGTGCGGGCGCGGCGGCTGGCCCGGGCGACCATGCGCAACATCAAGCAGAACCTGTTCTTCGCGCTGATCTACAACGCTGCCGGCGTACCCATCGCCGCCGGCGTCCTCTACCCGTTCTTCGGCATGCTGATTGGCCCGATCTTCGCCGCGTTTGCCATGAGCGCGTCGTCCCTGTCGGTGGTGCTCAACGCCTTGCGCCTGCGTCGGGTGCGGATCTGACGCAGGCGCTCCCTGATGCAAGGGAGATCCAAAATGCCTAAAGATGACACGATCACGCCGAACCCGCAGCGGCGGCGTTTGCTAGTCGCCACCTCGGTGGCGGGCGGCGTTGCCGCCGCGGCCACCGCGGTGCCCTTCGTGGCGAGCCTGATGCCCAGCGAACGGGCCAAAGCGGTCGGCGCACCGGTGAGCGCGGATGTCTCCAAGCTGGGGCCCGGGGAAATGATGACGGTGCCCTGGCGCGGGCAGCCCGTGTGGATTCTGCATCGCACGCCCCGCATGCTCGCGGGTCTGGAGAAGTTGGAGCGCGATTTGCTGGACCCGACATCGGAACGTCCCCAGCAGCCCGAGTATTGCCGCAATCAATACCGTTCGCGCAAGCCCGAGTACCTGGTCGCGGTGGGCCTCTGCACCCACCTTGGCTGCGTGCCCACCTTCCGCCCGGATGTTGCGCCGCCCGACCTCGGACCCCAATGGGAAGGGGGCTACTACTGCCCGTGCCATGGCTCTCGGTTCGATCTGGCCGGGCGCGTCTATCGGCACGTGCCGGCACCGCTCAATCTGGTAATTCCGCCCTACTACTACTCTGAGACAAGCACGGTGACCGTGGGCCTTGACGGAGAGGAAACCTAATGGGGATGGGGTGCCTGGAGCCCCCGCTGCAGTCCGGCCATCAGCAGCACGGCGGCGCGGGGAGATTGATCGGCGTCGCTTAGTCAGGTCATTCGAGGAGTATTCGACATGGATTGGCTGTCCGGGAACTGGATCTGGGTGTTCGTCGTGATAGCGGGCCTGTGGTTCTTCATGCGACGCGGTGGTCTGCATGGCCGCAGCATGGGTGGCCGTCATGAGCGATCGCGGGGCAACACGCGTGAGGGGTACGGCGGGGCAGCGCAGCCCGCGCCGCCGGGGGATGCGCCCACCGTGGCCGGGGCTGCACTCGACCCGGTAAGCGGCAATCCGGTCCGCACTGACCGTGCGCTTACCGCGGTGTTCGACGGGCGCGCCTACTACTTCGAGTCGGACGACACGCGCCAGCGTTTCGAGGCCGAACCTCACAAGTACGCGGACGCCGCGGCGCCGCTGGCGCAGGCCGATCGACCGCGCCGGCGGCGGGGATGCTGAGCGCGTCAGGGCACGAGATGACCCGGCGTGCCTTCTGGCTGCTCGCCGGCGCGAACTTTGTCATCGCGCTCGGCTACGGGGCAATCCTCCCGCTGCTGCCGACGATTCTCGGCGACGTGGCTGGCGTCGCCACTTCCGCTGCGGTGGCTTGGCATACCGGCGCACTGCTGGGCAGTTACATGCTCGGACTGTTCGTGACAGCGCCCCTCTGGGGCGCCGTGTCGGACCGGATCGGCGGTCACCGCCTCCTGCTTTTCGGGCTGTGCGGCTACGCCGCCGCGCTCGTCGCCTTCGCCCTAGCGAACTCGCTGTTTGCTGCATACGGCTGGCGCATCCTGGCGGGGGTGACGGGCGGCGCGGTATTGCCGGTCGTCAACACGTCGATCGGAAATGTGCCTGACCACCGCGTCCGCGCACGACTCTTTGCCGGCGTATCGATAGCGACGCTGCTCGGCCTGCTTGCAGGGCCTGCCGCGAGCGGGTTCGTCTATGCCGCCATGGAGCGCATGGGGGACGTGAGCGAGATGACGCCGGCCGTCGTGGGCATGCCGCTCGCGACCGCAGCGGTGTGCGCCCTGGTGGTCGCCATGGGGGTTGCCCTCGGTGGGATCGGAGACCCTGCCGCGGGCCGCGCGGATCCGAATCTGCGCGCACCCCGGATCGTCTGGCGTCAGGCATTGCCGGTTCTGTTCGCGAGCTTCCTCGTTCTGTTCGGCCTCGGCGCGTTCGAGGCCATGCTGCCTGTTCTCGCACCGACGGCGCTATCGCTCGACCCGCCGGCGCTTGGCGCCCTGCTCGCGCTGTGCATGGTGGTCATGCTCGCCGTCCAGAGCGGCTTGTTCCTCGCCCCGATTCTGCATCGGGTGGCGTACGGCCCGTTCCTCGCAGGGGGTTTTCTCGTCTTGGCCGCCGGCATCGCATTCCTCGGGCAAGCAGGTTCGCTCGCCGGCGCGGCGCTCGCCGTCGCCTTGATCGGTGCCGGCGGGGCCTTTCTGCAACCGGCGATCGCCTATCTCGCGACCTTGAACGACGCGGGCGCCAGCGGCACGCTTCTGGGCGCGCTCACCGGCGCTGGCAGCCTCGGTCAGGGCTTGGGGTCGCTCGCCGGCGGGGCGCTGTTCGCAGCACTCAATGCGAACGGGTTGTGGGTGATCGCCGTCGCACTTGTGGGCGGGGCAGCGTGGATCGGTATGCCCGTTCGCGCCAATGCGGCACGCGTGTCACGGGACAAGGGACGGAAGGAAAACGTGACGGAGACCTTTCGATGAGTGCGCCCCCCGGCACCACGCGTGCCGCCGCCCCCTCCATTCTGCCGGCGATTCGCATCGTCCGGCGCCTGCTGCATGGATTGGAGCCGGCGCCGGCACTGCGCCTATGGGACGATACGCTGTGTGCGCCCGACGAACGCCCAGCCCCGTTCACGCTCGTGCTGCGCGACCCGGCGGTGCTGCGCCGGCTGGTGATCGAGGGTAACCCGCTCCTTCTGGCCGATGCCTACGTCCGTGGTGCTTTGGACGTGGAGGGCGACCTGTACGGCGCGCTCGGGCTGAAGCGCCATTTCGAGTCGATCTCCCTGTCGTGGCGCGATCGGCTCCTGCTGTTGCGCGACGCGCTGCGCCTGCCGGCGCGCGCCGATGCGCAGTTCGGGCCGCATTGCGGCTTCGCCTCGCGAGTGGCACGGCGCTTCTCCCATCGCCACTCGCGCCACAGCGATTGCGCCGCGATTTCGTTCCACTATGACGTGTCCAATGAGTTTTACGGACTGTGGCTGGACCCCGAACGCGTCTATTCGTGCGCCTACTTCGAGCACCCCGATGACACGCTGGACTCAGCCCAGTGCAACAAGCTCGAGCACACCTGCCGCAAGCTCCGGCTGCAACCCGGCGAGCGCTTGCTCGACATCGGCTGCGGTTGGGGCGCGCTGGTCTGCTGGGCCGCACGGGAGCACGGCGTCCTTGCGCACGGCATTACGTTGAGCCAACGCCAGCTCGACTACGCGCAACGGCGCATCCGCGCCGAGGGGCTCGAGGACCGGGTGACGGTCGAGTTGTGCGATTACCGCGACCTTGCCGGCAAGGCGGTGTACGACAAGGTGGCCAGCATCGGGATGTTCGAGCATGTGGGGCTGGCGAACCTGCCGGCCTACTATGCGACGGTACGCCGTGTGCTGCGGCCCGGCGGCCTGTTCCTCAACCATGGCATCACTCACGATGAAGAGGGCTGGAAGAAGACCGTAGGGACCGAGTTCATCAACCGCTACGTGTTCCCTGACGGCGAACTTGACTGCGTGAGCAACATCCAACTCGGCATGGAACGGGCGGGCTTTGAGATCCACGATGTGGAAGGCCTGCGCCCCCACTACGCGCTCACGTTGCGTCACTGGGTCGCTCGCCTGGAAGCCGCACGAGGCGCTGCAGTGCGGGAAGTCGGCGAAGCTGTCTGGCGCGTCTGGCACCTGTACATGGTGGCCTGCGCGCTCGAGTTCGAAGCCGGCAGCACCGGCGTTTACCAAATCCTGACCTCCAGCCGTCAGCGGGGCTCATGGCCGGTGCCCCTCACGCGCACCGATCTGTACCACGGCAACCGGGCCAACATCCATGCTCCCCGCTGACGTTGTGCTTCTCCACCACTACGAGCTTCACGGCGGTCAGCCCGCCGCTCGGTAGCCGGCAACCGGGCGGGGCATCATGACCGCGCGGATCGGACTGCGTGCCGCCGGAACATGCGCGCTCGGCGGCTTACGCCGTTGTAATGCCAGCGTCACTGACCCGTCGGGTGCGCAGGCGCAAGATCGTTTCCATACAGTCGAACTGGTTCCTGGCGGGACGGAGGGTAGTCCAGTGAACTCGTTGGTGAAGGATCCGGTGTGCGGGAGGGAAGTACGCTCGCGCGAGATTTTCGCGGTGTTCCTGGGAACCGAATACGGCTTCTGCTCGGTCGAGTGCCGTGACTGGTTCCTGGCCTTCCCCCATCTGTACGCCGGCCTGCGCGGCCAGCGGCCGCCCCGCCAGAGGGGGCTGCAAGCCCTGCGGCACCGGCGTCTGTCCTTGGCTGCCTCGTTGTCCCCCGAGCAGGGCGCTCGCGTGACCGAGGCGCTTGAGGCGCTGTCCGGCATCCGGGCGGTGGACGTCCGCGGCAACCGGATCGAGTTCGTCTACGACCCGTTGCAGGTGAAGGCCGGCCAGATCGAGGCCCGCCTGGCGGCGGTTGGCACACGACTCGGAGCGGGCTGGGTGGAGCGGTTGCAGCAGGCCTTGGAACACTGCGCTGAGGACTGAGAGACCTAGGATCGGGATCTCCATCCGTCGATTCAGTATCGCTGTTAATGACTGCCGCGCGCGGCGGATGAGGAGGCTCAAATGGAATGGCTATCCCAGAACTGGTTTTTCGTGTTGATCCTGGCCGTTTTTGTCGGCATGCATTTGTTCGGACATGGCGGCTGCGGCGGCGGGCACAGGGGGCATGGCAAGAATGACGACAAGAGCGGGCCGGGGCAGACCGGCGGGCACCGGCACTAGGGGTGCAATCATGTTGAACCTGAAGGTAGTGACTTGGGCATTGGGGATCTCAACCGCGTTTAGCTTCGTGTTTTGCGTCGCCTACGGGCTCGCCACCCCGGAGAGTTTGCACATGCACGCGTTCCTCGAACAGGTGTTGCCCGGCTTCAAGTGGCTGAGCTGGTCCGCGTTCGTGATCGGGCTGGTGGAGAGTTTTCTCTACGGCGTCTACGCGGGCCTCGTCTACGTCCCGGTCTACAACTTCCTCCAGCGGCGCTGGGGTGCGTGAGGCCGGACGCATGGGGACCGGCGACGCCGCAGCTGGTGAGCGCAGGCGCCCGGCGGAGCGCGGTCGCCTGCTGGCGTCCATGCATTGCGAGATCGTCCGGTTGGGCGCGTCGCACCGCGGCACGGTGCCGGCCGGCTTCTACGTGGTACTGCGCCCTCTGGGCGCGGACCGCCGCGGATGCAAGGGGCGGTCCGCGTGGTATGGACCCTTCGCGAGCGGGCGCGTCGCTGACATGCTGCGTGTCAGCGCGTTCTTCCTGGGAGCGATGTAGACCGTTCAGGGAGCTCCCGTCACACGAGACGACACAACGGCGCCCAACCAAGGGCGCCACGCGATTAACGCGGGCTCTCGCCCTCGCGCCGGTCCGCAAATGCGGGCCGTGGGCGGGATCGCACTAACGGCGACCGGATCCAGGCGCGGGTGAGTGGTGGAACCGCACGAAGTCTTCCTCGCGCTTGCCATGGTGTTGCTCGGCGCCCGACTACTGGCGGAAATCGCGTGCCGGCTAGGTATTCCCGCAGTCATCGGCGAATTGACGGTCGGACTGATTCTCGGGCCGTCGCTGCTGGGTTGGGTCTTTCCGAGCACTCCCCTGGAGATCCTGGCTGAAATCGGCATCATCCTGCTGCTGTTCGAGGTGGGCATGAATACCGACGTGTACCGGCTCGCCCGTGCCGGCACAAAGCCGGTATCTGCCATGGCTACGTCTTTGACCTCGGGGAGGTCCGCAATCCGCTGCTGATCTTCGCCTCCAGCGGGAAAAACATCACTCCGCCGCACCAGGCGCTGAACTGGATTCGACGATCTACCCGACGACGGCAGAGCTCAAGGCCGCCGTCCAGCGCATCGACTATCTGCTCAATTCCCATGTCGGCCACCTCGGCATCTTAGTTTCGGCGGGCGTCGACCGGGTGGACCATCGGGTGATGCTGGAGTCGCTGGACGAACTGGAGGCGTTGGCGCCGGGCCTCTACGAGATGAAGATCGTGAACCCGACCGGCGCCCCGGACTGCCACAAGGCCGCAGTACGAGGTAAGGTTCGAGGAGCGCAGCGTGGAAGACATCCGCTTCGGCTATCGGCCCGAGGCGTTCGAGGCCGTGCGGCTGATCTCCGAGTTCAATGAATCGCTCTATCGCGGCTTCATCAGTCCGTGGGTGCAGGCTGTCGCCACGCGGTGACGGCAACGGCGCTGAAAAATTCGCGTCCGATCCGCACGAGCCGCTATCTGTTTTCGGATAAGTTCAGCCCTTGGATGAAGGCGGTGGAGACAGCGGCCCCCCTGGGTGCGGGAGCATCGCCAGCCGGTGGACGCCGACAATCCCTGGCTCGCGGGCGAGCAGGCGGCGAGCCGAATGATCTACGATGGCCTGGAGGCGCATCGCCGATGGCGCGATGAGACGCAGGAGGCCATGTTTGCCGCGCTGTTCGGCTGAGGAACAAGCACTGCACGACCGCGGCTCGGCATCGCCGAGAGGCTATCGTCGGCGGTGCCGACAACCGTGTGTTTGGGAGACTACTGTGAAAGACAAGGAACCGGTCAAGGACGTGGTGTGCGGAATGTGGGTGGATCCCACCAGCTTCGGCACCGAGTTTCAGGGCAGGCATTTCGCTTTCTGTACAGCACAGTGCCGCGAGCGCTTCCTCGCCAACCCGCACCTGTATGTCGGTCTGCCCGGCCGCCCGGCTCCGAAACAGAGCGGACAGACGGTGCTCAAGCGCCGGCGCTTCGCGCTCGACACGGCCCTCGACGCGTATCAGGCCGATTCCGTGCAGGCACGAGTGGGCGCGTTGATGGGAATCGAGGCGGTGGAGGTACGCGGTGCGGAAATCGTCGTGACGTATGATCTGTTGCAGGCGACCGCGGCCCAAATCGAGGCCGCTTTCGCGGATGCCGGTGCGCGGCTCGGCAGTGGTTGGGCCGAGCGCCTGCGCCGCGGCTTCGCGCACTACACGGAAGAGTGCGAAATTGGGCACCTGCAGGTCGGTCCGCCTTCTGGCTGGCATTGACGGCCTATCCGGCGGTGTCGCGCGTCGCGGTGATCGTGGCGAAAGATCATATTGGAACGCGGGTGCTCGGGCGGAGCGCCAGTGCGTGGGACACCCGGTCGTTTCGGTTCGTCCTGCCGACAGGCGCGACAGTCTCGCCGGCCTTGACGGTGGTGTGGTCGGGAACGACGTGCATGGAGTTGTCCATGGTCACTTCGATGGTGCGCGTGACCTCAACCGGATCGCCTGCCATATCGACCGCGCCCACCGATGCCGCACCAGGCATTCTCCAGCATGTCCTGGCGGATCATTTCTGTCCTGAAAATGACAGGAATCTAATACCGAAGTAATTTCCGGGACATCTTGCAGTCAGTGGATCCCGTTTAGCATGTGCTCATGGTCGCTCGAAGGCGAGCGCCTGATTCTGATACTGCAAGGGGAAACACCATGAAGAGCACATTGACCCGCACGGTTGTTGCATCGGCGCTGCTTGTTGCGGTATCCGGCGCATCCGCCCACGCGGACTATTCCGAAAGTGGCGCCACGCATTGGCTCGAACACGTACGAGCATCTTCTAGCCAGCCCTCCGAGCGGCAACTGGCCCCCTACGGTTACGCCGCACCCGGCGGCGCGCCCGGTCGCCTCATCGTCGTCGACAAGGACACGCGTTATCTCAACGTCGTGCAACTGGAGACCGTCGCCATTCGTGTCGGCGACAGGACGGTCAATTGGACCTTCGACGCGTTCCCGATGCGCAGTTTTCCGCTGTCGAAAATCATTCCCGGCGCCGAGGGCGTGACGGTGTACGTCGCCGAGAGCCCACTGTACCGGGGACGCTGATCTCTGGCCAACGGGTATCGGCGTGCCGCACGAGCGGGGACCGGATGAGGAAATTCACCGCGCGCGACTCGCTCGATTTCATCTACTGCAACACATCACGAGGAAGCCATCATGTTCACGAAACTCGCTACCGCTGCTGCATCTATCCTGATCGCCACCTCGGCTTTCGCCGTGGATCAGGGTAATGTCGAGAAGTCCTACGAATTGAAGGACGGCTCGACGGTGTACATCTTCAGGGACGGCAAAATGGCCATGGAAGACAAGTTCGGCCGGGCAGGCTCAATGAAAGAAGGTCATGAAATGGAAACGAAGGACGGCAAGAAAATCATGATGAAGGGCAATGAGATCTGGCGTCTTGACAGTCTGCTGCATGGCGACCATCGAGGAAATTAAGCTACCTGGCCGCGAAGCGGCAGCAGTCGAACGGCCCGCATGCCGACAGGCATGCGGGCCGTTCCTTTATCCGTGTCCCTACTCGTTGCTAAGCAGGATCTGTTTGACGGGATCGATCGGCCCGAGGTCACGCCACTTATCAGTACTGTTTTCTACTTGAGGTATCCTGATGCAACGATGATCGCACTCGACGATCCAGCGCTTGCGCAGGACGATGGCGCAATAGCGGTGATTCACCGCATCCTCGGGACAACCCGCAGCGGCCGCAAGAAGGCGGCAGAAACACCGCTCGCCATGTGTCCTCCGCAGTTCGTGACGCATGAAGGACACGGCGTCAACGCGTTACTTCATGTCGCGCTGATGATCGTGTCGCTTGAGCCGTGACTTTTCCTTCGCCGCGGTCTTGTCATCCGAGTCAGAGGACGCAGCCTGCCCGGTAGGCATGCCGAGTTTCTCAGTCATGTGACTGTGCCGCGGTGCCGTTGCTGTGGTAGTTGCCGGTATCGTTGCCGGCGTGTTGGCGGCCTGCCCGACTAGCGGGGTTTCGAGTGCGGCGCTGGCGTCGAAGGACAGCGCGACGGCAATGGAGAATACGCTGATGGCAAATGCAGTCCTGGATCTCATGATGGTCTCCGGCGGTGGTTGGCGAAGCGACTCCCGATGCGGAGGCGCCGGGATGTCACGCAGACACAGCCAGTGTGCGCCGGAGTGCCTGTCCGACCGATGACGTCTGGATTACCTGTTTGTAAACGTCGTGAGGCCCACGGTACATTGGGCACATAGCCCGCTTGCTGACCAAGAGTTTCAGGAGGGCCTAGGCGCGTCACTGCACTTGATCTCGATCATGTGTCACAGGGCCTGTTCGTCGGCATCGAACAGGCACACAGCGTCCGGATCGAAATGGCATCCGCTCATGCGCAGGATTTCCGCCTTCGCGGTGTCGAACGGCAATCCCTGACGGTAGGGGCGGTTCGAGATCCTCGCATCGAGGGTGTCGATCACGGCGAACAGTCCCGCGCCGATTGAAATCGCGCCGCCATGCAAGCCCGGCAGATATCGGATGCGGACGTCGGCGACGCAGTGTTGCGTCACCATCCGACCGGTTCGAAGCTCCCAGCAGGCGCGGAAAGAAGGCCGGAGTTTGCCGCGCGTAGCGCGACCAGTCTTCACCAAAAGGTCGTGCCGCCTTGCGTTCTTCAACACCGGCGATTCGCATGTTCCGCCGGGTTTGGTCAGCGAGAACTTGTTCTCCCACTCGTCGCTTCTACGATGCCGAAGCAATGGCGACTCTTTCACCGTGGGTGAAAGGCATTCAATCATAGCGTCTTACGAGCTGAGCGGGTACTGCGCGCTTGATCCAGCACGAAGTACCAACCTCACGGAGCTTTGGACGAATTCGCCCCTCGCGCCTGCCGACGTCCGTCGGTCATCCGGGCGAGTCGGTCCGCCTTCTTTGCGCTCCGCTTTTCCTGTGCGGCGCGCACTTCGATCCAGAATTCGCTCACCGCGTCTTCACGCTGCGCGAGGGACGCCTGCCATGCCACTGCGGCACCGTTCATCTTGCGATCCAGATCGGCGCAGCAATCCTGACAACGGAGCAATTGATGGTCTTCGACATCGGCCAGCACTTTCCCGCCGCACAGCGCGCAGCAGCCCGCGGTTTTGCCAACCAATTCAAGGACTGCCGTCTGCGTCTTGGTCACGGACCAGCGAATCGCAGACTCCAGTTCGTAGAGCGCCGCGACCATCAGCCCAGAGCGCGCCTTGCGTCCGAACTCGCCCCGCTCGCCGGTGTTTTCGTCGATCTTCTTTAACACCTCAGCCAAATCGAGCGGTTCAATCACGATCGTGTCGTAGCGCCTCGCTAGGTCGGCAGCGAGGTTGCGGTAGAAATCACGCCGCGCGTTGCGTGCGCGCCTTGCCATATGCGCGGACGATTGCCAACGCAATCGGTCTTCCTTGCGCCAAACTTCCAGCCACTCGGGCAGGCCTTCCGCTTCGCGCAGCAAGCGGCACAACCGGTGCAACCGAGTGATCGCCACATGTTGCGCCGGCAATTTGCGGAGCGCCGCCAATTCGACCAGGACTCCCTCGCTCCAGTTTTCGTTCGCCTCGATAGCTTTTACCAAGGGCATGATCTTGTCACGGCTGGTGTCGCGTTCAGACTGTAGGGTGGCGGCCCGTTCCAGCGTCGCCTCAATATGTGGCGGCAGGTACACGAGTCGCGCCGCGTGGGGATCAGCCGAGTCGGCAATCGCCGCCACTCGCCGACCCTCGACGTCGGCAGCCCATCCGAAATGTACGGACACGAGCGGTTTGCGCGCATAGGTCGCAACGAATACCGGTTCGGGCGGCTTGACCATCAACTGCACCGCCCACTTGTAATCCTTACCGATCTTGCGGCGCACAAGGCGTGCGAGCCCGATCTGCGCGCCCTCGGGGAGCGGACGGTGATACTGCCAAGTGCCCGTGGCGTAAGTGGCCGCCTTGGCCGGGCCGAGCCGGAAGCGGAATTCGCCGTACTTCCGTCGGCCACAGCCATTGGTTGGCAAAAGCGCCAGTTCTCCATACTTGCCTTCGAGTAGCGTTTTGGCGGACACGCCACCGGCGGCGGTAAATTGCAGTGTCAGCGTGTCCTGCACCTTGTCGGTGCCGATGCTGAAGCGCGGTCCCTGGCCTTTCTGGAGCGACTTCTTGAAAGCCAGCAGCGCCGCATCAAGGACCGCGTTCGCCGTGGCCCACCCGAGCCCGTTTGCGACCGCTTCGCTGCGCGCGCGGTAGGTGTCGCAGGCGGAATTTTTGCCGATGCGCGCGAAGAACCGAGTTTGCAGTTCGCCCTTCAAGCGCTGGCGGGTTTCGATCAGTGCCGCATGCAACTCACGCCACTTGCCCCGGCGCATTTCGGCAATCGACTTCATTGCCAACTCGTCGTTCGTGGCCCGGGCCGTGTCGAATTCGCGGTTGAGCACCTCAACTTCGGCTTGTAGCGTTCGGGCCGGCTTCCCCGCACGGTCGAGCACGTACGTATTCATCTCGGCGACGATGGTGCGGATTTGCGCCACCAGGTCGTTGTATAGCCGGCGAGCGCGCATAATCTGGTCGTCGATGGCGGCGCGGGATTCCTTATCGATCCGCACCCCGAATTCGTAGATCAATGCTTCGCTTGAAGGTATCTGCCCTGGTTTCAGTTCCATCTGGGACGCGATAGTGCGCAAATTGTTGTGTCTTGCCTGATGTGAGTGGCGGGCGGCATCAATTTGCCCCGTCGGAATTCCTTGGCAGGGGGGGCTTCTTGGGCCGCGCTCGCTGCCCTTCCAGGACGGCCACAATGTCTTGTCGCCCCAAGGTGCGTGCGAGCCAGAGTACGTCATGTCCGTCCCCATCGAGTTGGTCCCGCTTTGCCCCACCGACCAGGAGATTCCGGACCACTGACGTGTGGCCCTTATAGACGGCCCAGAACAAGGGCCACTCCCCGTCGTCGGTCCGCACGTCGGGATTGGCGCCGCGGCCGATCAGGAAGGAGACGATGTCCGCATGACCGTTGAAGGCGGCCCAGAAGAGGGGAGTCCATCCCCGACGATCGGTCAGATCGATTGACGCGCCGCGCGCCAATAGGCTGTCAATGACGGCCCACTGACGGTGATAGACGGCGAGGAAGGTCAGGCTGCACCCCTCCGTGTCCTGCCAGTTGGCGGGCAGTCCGTCCTCCAACCACCTCAGCACTTCCGGGACGTTGCCTTGGCGAACGGCGTCGAGCAGGGCTGGGTCGACCCGACCGCGCCAGGCTTCGTGATTGACGTCGTCACTCATCGTGTCGGTCCTGACGAGACGAACCAAGGCTCTCCGGCCGTTGATCCATTGCAACGCCCCCCTGCGTCCTTCGAGACAAGCGCATCGATTGAATTCCATCCGGTCGAATGTTCATGAGTTGCGTTTCGGGATCGGTGCGTTGCAGTCCTTGAAGTTCACGTACACCTTGTCACCGACCTGCAACTGCGCATCGGCGGGCAGTTTGGCGGCGCGTGCATACGGGTGTCCATTGCGCAAGAACGCGACCATCACGTACGGCTCGTTGCCTTCCTTGTCCGATGCCTCGGTCCTGCAGTCATAGAACGACGGCCGTTTGAGGCTTTTCGCCGGCCCGATCTCGACGACAGTTCCCTTTCGCCATCCCTCATCCTGCGCGTACTTGCCTTCATGAATGATATTGCTCGCGCATCCCGTAAGTCCGACAAGGGCTGCAAGAAGAACGATCGTGATACGTGCTTTCATTTGAACCTCTCGTTATTGGGTACGAACGCGAGCGCGTTTCGCTGGCAGGCGGCGCACGACGGTTCGTACCCCGTTTCAGTTTCAATCAGATGCTTGCAGCGGGCGCCGCCGCCCCAGCGACCGCGATTCGCGACAATTGCCGTTGTTCGGCGCGGCCATGCGCGAGCCGGTACAGCGCGGGTAGCACCAACAGCGTCAAAACGGTGGAGGACAGGATGCCGCCGATCACGACCGTCGCGAGAGGCCGCTGCACTTCGGCGCCGGTGCCGACGGCGATGGCCATCGGCACGAAGCCCAGCGACGCTACCAGTGCCGTCATCAGCACCGGACGCAGGCGCGTCAGCGCGCCTTCGCGGATGGCATCGTCGAGCGCCAGGCCGTCGTCGCGGAGACTCCTGATGTACGAGATCATCACCAGCCCGTTCAGCACCGCCACGCCGGACAGCGCGATGAAGCCGACGCCGGCCGAGATCGACAGCGGGATGTCGCGCAGCCACAGTGCCAGAATCCCGCCGGTCAGCGCGAACGGCACCCCCGTGAACACGATCAGGCCGTCCTTGACGTTGCCGAACATCGCAAAGAGCAGTGTGAACACCAGCAGCAATGCGACCGGCACGACGATCTGCAGGCGCTTGGCGGCGCTTTGCAACTGCTCGAAAGTGCCGCCCCAGGTCGTCCAGTAACCCGTCGGCACCTTCACCACCTCGGTGATCCGGGGCTCGGCTTCCGCGACGAAGGAGCCGATATCGCGCCCCCGCACGTTCGCGGTCACGACCACACGGCGCTTGCCATTTTCACGGCTGATCTGGTTGGGACCGGGCGCCGACTGAATGCTCGCGACGTCCCCCAGGCGCACGAATCCGCGGGCCGTGCCGTTATCCCCGGCCGGCAGGCGGATCGGCAGGCGCTGCATCGCGTCGAGGTCGCTGCGCAAGGCTTCGGGCAATCGCACCAGGATATCGAAGCGCCGGTCGCCTTCGAACACCGCGCCGGCTTCCTGCCCGCCCAGTGCGGCGGAGACGCTGTCCTGCACATCGGCAATGTTCAGGCCCAGTCGGGTGGTCCGGTCGCGGTCGACGCGCACCGTCAGCATTGGCAGGCCGGTCGTCTGCTCCACTTTCACATCGGCGGCCCCGGGAATGCCTTCGAGCACTTCGGCAATCCGCTCGCCGGTCTCGGCCATCGTGTCCATGTCGTCGCCGAACACTTTCACCGCGACGTCGCTGCGCACGCCCGAGATGAGTTCGTTGAAGCGCATCTGGATCGGCTGGGTGAACTCGTAATTGTTGCCCGGCACCTGCTGCACCGCCGCCTGCATCGCCGCAACGAGGTCGGCCTTGGGGCGCTTGGGGTCGGGCCACTGCTGGCGCGGCTTGAGCATCACGAAGTTGTCGGCCACGTTTGGCGGCATCGGATCGGTCGCGATCTCGGCCGTGCCGAGTTTGGCGAACACGGTGTCGACCTCCGGGAACGCCTTCACCGTCTGTTCGAGCTGCACCTGCATGTCGATCGCCTGGGTGAGGCTGGTGCCGGGAATCCGCAGCGCATGCAGGGCGACGTCGCCTTCGTCGAGGCTCGGGATGAATTCGCTGCCCATGCGCGTTGCGAGCAAGCCCGACAGCACCACGCAAACGCACGCGATCGTCAGCACGAGCGGCTTTCTCGCCATGACCCAGTCGAAGCTCGGGGCATAACCACGCTTCGCCCAAGCCATGAGGCGGTTCTCCTTCTCGCTGACCTTGCCCGAGAGGAATAGCGCTACCGCCGCCGGCACGAAAGTCACCGACAAGATCATTGCGCCGACGAGCGCGGTCACGACGGTGAACGCCATCGGGTGGAACATCTTGCCCTCGACCCCGGTCAGGGCAAAGATCGGCAGATACACCACCATGATGATGAGCTGACCGAAGAGCAGCGCCCGCCGCGACTCTTTGGAGGCCACGAACACCTCGTGGAAGCGTTCGTTGCGCGTCAACGGGCGCCCGGCCGCGCCCTGCGCGTGCGCGAGGCGCCGCACGCAGTTCTCGACGATCACCACGGCGCCGTCGATGATGATGCCGAAGTCGAGCGCGCCCAGACTCATCAGGTTGGCGCTGACCTTGTTCGTCACCATGCCGGTGAAGGTGAACAGCATCGCCAGAGGAATGACCAGCGCGGTGATGATCGCCGCACGGATGTTGCCGAGGAACAGGAACAGGATCACGATGACCAGCAGGGCGCCTTCGGTCAGGTTCTTCTTGACCGTCGCGATGGCCTTGTCGACGAGCAGCGTGCGGTCGTAGACGGTCTTCGCGACGACGCCCGCGGGCAGCGTCTTGTTGACCGCCTGCAGGCGCAGATCGACCGCGCGCGACACGTCCCGGCTGTTCTCGCCGATCAACATGAACACCGTGCCCAGCACCACTTCACGGCCGTTCTCCGTGGCGGCCCCGGTACGCAGTTCCTTGCCCAGGCCGACCTCGGCCACGTCGCGGATGCGGATCGGCACGCCGCGGGCGTGACCCACGATGACGTTGGCGATGTCGTCAATGTTCGACACCTGTCCAGGGGCTCGAATCAGGTATTGCTCGCCGCTGCGCTCGATGTATCCGGCGCCGACGTTCGCGTTGTTGCGCTCGAGTGCCGTCACCACATCGCTGATGGCGAGCCCGAACGACACCAGGCGGTCCGGCAGCGGCGCGACGTGAAACTCCTTCGCATAGCCGCCGATGGTGTTGATCTCGGTCACGCCCGGCACGGTGCGCAACTGCGGCTTGATGATCCAGTCCTGGATCTCGCGCAGGTCCATCGGCGTGTAGGCGGTGCCATCCGGTTTCCGGGCACCGTCCTCGGCCTCCACCGTCCACATGTAGATCTCACCGAGACCGGTGGCGATCGGCCCGAGCGCCGGCGCGAGCCCGGGGGGCAGTTTGCTGCGCGCCTCCTGGATGCGTTCGTTGACGAGTTGGCGCGCGAAGTAGATGTCGGTGCCGTCCTTGAACACCACGGTGACCTGCGACAGGCCGTAGCGCGACAGCGAGCGCGTCTCCTCCAGCAGCGGAAGCCCCGCCATCGCGGTTTCGATCGGGAAGGTGACGCGCTGCTCGGCCTCCAGCGGCGAATAGCCAGGGGCCTCGGTGTTGATCTGGACCTGGACGTTGGTGATGTCCGGCACGGCGTCGATGGGCAGGCGCTGGTAGTTGTAGATGCCCATCCCGACCATGCCGAGCACGGCCAGGAGGACGATCCATCGCTGGTCGATGGCGAAACGGATGATGCGTTCGAACATGGGCTGATCCCTCAAAGTGCCGCAGCGTCGCGTTCGCCGGTGCGAATGCGCACCGCGGCGACAAGCTCCGCGACCCCGACGATGCCGTCGCCCGGGAGGCCGGTATAGGCCGCCGTCGTGACGGCGTCGATGATGGCCAGCGCATCGTCATCGACGCACAGGACCAGCAGCACCAGCGCATCGTGTGCATCCGGGTTCCACTCGTCGGCAACGAAACGGTGATCCTGGCCGTGGCCGCGCGCGTGCCCCCTGGCTGTGAAAACCGTAAAACCCGGCAGGTGCGGCAGTGCGTGGAGCGCCGCTTCGACGGCCTCGAGCCGCTGCGGACGAATGATTGCGGTGATCTGTTTCATCGTTGCGCCTCCGGATCAGTGGTCGTGGCTGGCGCCGGCTTTGCCGAGCTCCGCCTTGATGACGAAGCTGTTCTTCGCGGCATAGCGTTCGCCTGCCCGTAGTCCGCTCAGGACCTCGACATGGCGGCCGTCGCTGCGGCCCAGTTCGAGCGGTCGGGCTTCGAGCGCATCGTCGTAACGGCCGAACACCACCTTCCAGTCGCGTAGATCCTGGATCGCCTCGGCCGCCACGGCGACGGGCACTCGCGTTTCGTCTGCGAGCACTTCGACCGTCACCGGCAGACCCGGGCGCCATAAGCCCTTGTCGTTATTCACGACGATCCGCGCCGTTGCGGTACGCGTCTGTTCGCCGATCAGGGCGCTGACATACGCGATTCGCCCTTCCGCCGTCGTGTCGAACGCATTTGCGCTTACCCTCGCTTTCCGGCCCACGGTGACCGCAGCCAGGTCCTGTGCCGATATGGGTGCCTCGACCCACACCGAGGACAGGTCCGAAACGGTGAACACTGAGACATCCTCCCGGACCGCTTCACCCACCGAGATGCGCTTGTCCGTGACGACGCCGTCGATCGGCGCACGCAGCTCGTAGCGCGTGAGGGTCGCGTCGCTGCCCGGTACGCTGCCCAGCGCAGTCAGTTTCTGCCGCGCGCTCTGTGCGTCGATCTCGGCTTCCTGCATCGCGGCACGCGCCTGCAACATGTCTTGCTCCGGGGAGATTTTCTCTTCCCACAAGGTTTTTTCGCGCTCGTACGTGGTGCGCGCAAGGGCCAGACGGCGTTGCGCCGCGAGAAGCTCCGTGCGTTGATCGGCCAGAGCCTGGCTGCTCAGCACGGCCAGCACCTGGCCCTTGCGAACGCGGTCGCCGGCATTGGCGGCCACGGACTCCACCAGCCCGGCCAGTCGGGGTACAACCTGCACGGTGCGGTCGCTGTTGTAGCGGACTTCCCCGAGCAGCTTGACGGTCGTGCCGATCGTCGCCGGTCCCGCTTCGGCGAGTTCAACGCCAGCGCCCTGCAACTGCGCGTCGGTCATCGCGACGCGAGCTTCCGCCTGTTCGTAGCCGAACCGGTAGGTCTTGCCGTCGTGCACCGCCTGCACCTTCACCGCGAAAGAATGCGGCTCGACCACCACGGCGTCGCCCTTGAGGTAGTCCTTCTCCTTCGCGAACGTGAACAGTTGCGCGGGTTGGCCCAGACGTTCGAGCGTGAGTTCGATCTGGCTCTGGCCGACATCCAGCGGCTTGCCGTCGAGATAGGTATACAGGCGGAACTGCGGCTCCCCCCCCGTTTCGAAGATCGTCACTTCGACCGCGTAGCGTCCGTCGCTCAACAACTTGCCGCCATGCGGACCTTTCGCCGGCTCGGCACGCGCCTCATCGTGCGCCTCGCCGTCTTCTTCGTCGTGCTCGTCGGCATGCTGGCCGCCCTTCTCGTCCTCATGGGCCGCCTCCTGGTGCCCGCCATGCCCGTCGCCGGCCGGGGCGGTTTTCTCGGTGGTCAGGATCGCGGCGCCGAGCAGGAATCCGACGGCTAGAACGGCAACTATCGCCAACATCTGCTTTTTGGGTTTCGGTTCATTCATAGAGGTCTCCAAGACTTCAACGGGTAGCGGGAGCAGTTGCCGCGGGTTCCGCATCTCCGCTTCCCAGGATGCGATCCAGTTCGGCGCGGGCGCGATGGGCATCGGCCATCGCGCGCAGCGCTTGCACGCGCGCCTGCAGCAGGGTCCGCTGGGCGTCCAGTGCCTCGAGGAAACTGAATTTGCCGAGTTCGAACCCCTTGACCGCCGCTTCGTATGCGCCTTGCGCGCCGGGGAGCACGTGCGCGGCGAGCGACGCGGCCTCCGCGCGGGCCGATTCCAGCCCTTCGCGCGCCCGAAAGGCGTCGACCGAAACCTGAAGTTGCGCGGATTTCAGCTCCTCACGGGCCTTGTCCTCGCGCTTCAGCGCCTCCAGCAGGTTGCCCTGGTTGCGATCGAACAACGGGAGCGGGATCGAAACGCCGACGACGGCCTGGTTGCGTCCGAGCGCCTCCTCGCGCTTGGCCCCCAGGCTGATGGTGAGATCCGGGATGCGGCGAGCCTTCTCGAGTTCGGTGAGGGCCATGCGGCGCTCGATCTCCAGTCGCGCGCGGCGCAACGCAGGCGAGTTCTCGATCTGTCGTTGCAGGTCTTCGAGCGTCGGGGCGGTCGGCAGTTCGTCGAGACGGCCTTCAAGCACCAAAGCGTGGGGCTGGCCCTGCCCGAGCAGCGCAGCCAGTCGTGCTTGCGCCCCCCGCAACTCACTGCGTGCCTGATTTGCTTCCACTTGCACGCCGGCTTCGGCAACCCGGGCCTTCGTTTCTTCGATGGACGCGACCTTGCCGGCCTTCACGCGCAAGGCGGCCGCGTGCGTGGCGCGCCCTGCCAGTTCAAGGGCGTCGTCCGCCACGCGCACGCGTTCCTGCGCGGCAAGCGTATCGAAATAGGCCGCGGTAACGGCCGCACGTAGCGCCAATCGCCGTGCCGCCAGATCCTCGGATGCGATGTCGTACCCGCGCTCGGCCGCGGCTAGGCGAGCCGTCCGCTTGCCACCCAGTTCGATCGGTTGATTCAGTTGCAGCGTCGTGGTGCGTGTTGCACGCTGCGTGTCTTCCTGAAGGTAAGAAATTTCGGGGTTGGGGTAGGCACCTGCCTGCTGGCGAACACCTTCGTTGGCGCCCACCTCCAGCGCGGCTGTCGCGAGATCCGGGTTATGGGTGAGCGCAAGCTCGATGGCCTGGCGCAGGGAGAGCCCTTGCGCTCCCGCGGCGCTGCTCGCGGCCGGCGCCTGACCATGCGTCGACGCAAGCGCCGCCGGTACCGACTCAACGATGGGGGTGGGGAGCGCGGGCAGGTCCAGCGCCCATGCGGCGACGGGAAGACACAACGCCACACACAGCGTCACGCCGCCCCTCGGGGGTGTTCTTCTCATGAAATCCTCGTCGGGAATGGGTCCGATCCGCTCGGGCGATGGGCGCGACGAGGCGGATCATGGAAAACCGACGAGGGGGCGTGCGCGATCGATCGTCGATCGGCGCGTGGACGACACTGGTTACCCTCGCCGGCTTGTCAGGCGAGGGTGACTTGGGGCGGCCGAAGCAGGTTGTCGAGCGGAGCATCGGAGACGAAAGCCCCGTAAGGGCTTTCAACCGTCTCGGATGCAAAGATTTCGGGCAGGCGAGTGTCATGAACGATGGCGTGGGTGCAATGGCTGTGTTCGTGGTCCGCGCTGCAACTCACGTCAAATGCCTTGCCTTGCTGCCCCCCGTCCGCTTTCAGGGTGTTGGCCTGATGCTCGTGGTGATGTGCGTGATGACCGATATGCTGCACTGCAGCCGGACTCTCCTCGTGCAGGCAATACGCCGCCACGACAGTGGTTCCCCACTGCAGAGGCAGAAACAACACGAGAAAAGCGATCAGGAAATTACGCACGGCGCCGATTGTAGGTTACCGCAGACCTGCCGTCACCTCGCCGGCGTAGCCGCGGCGGGACAGACACGCTTTGACCAATACATTTGACGGGCGCCACAGCTTGTACCCCTTCATGCAAAGTTGAGTGCTGGGAGGACGCTTGATCTGCCCCTCCAACGCGCCGACCCCGTCAATTGTCACCATAGAGTTCATCCATGCGCGCCCGCTCCTCGGGCGTCATGTTCAGGAGTTCCTTGATCACCTCTTCGCGGGTCTTCCCGGGTCCGACGTCGCGGGAAGGCGGGGGCAGCCCGCGCAGCAGATACGAGTAGCTTCCGTCCGCTTTTGCCTCTTCGAGTTCCTTCAACACTTCGGCGCGCGTCTTGGTGCTTGTGGAATGGTCGGGATGAAAGGTGAAACCGGCTTCATTGTTGGCGGGGTGCCACAGCGAACCGGCCAGCGCCGCGGTCGGCGCAACGAGGACGGCGGTGAGCAAGGGCACGAGGGTGGCGGTACGGATCTTGGGCATGATGGGCTTCCTGTCGTCATTCGGGGCATGGCACGGCTGGGGCTTCGTCAGGTGCCGTCAAACCGGGCACGGGACGCACTGTAGAAAACCGTCCACGTCGAATCGCGAACAGCCCGATTACGAATTCGTAATGTCAGGAGGCTGCGCTCTTCGCGATAATTCGCGCATGAAGATCCTGGTCGTTGAAGACGAACCCAAGCTCGCCGAATACCTGCGCAAGGCACTGACCGAGAGCAGCTACGTCGTCGATGTCGCCCACAGCGGCACCGAGGGCCGCTACCTCGCGATCGAAGGACATTACGACCTTGTCCTGCTCGATGTCATGCTGCCGGGCCTGGATGGCTTCGCCGTCCTGCGCGAATTGCGGCACGACAAGCACGTCCCGGTGCTGATGCTCACCGCGCGGGACAAGGTGGAGGATCGCGTGAAGGGTTTGCAGGCGGGTGCGGATGACTATCTGGTAAAGCCTTTCGCCCTGTCCGAGTTGCTCGCACGCGTACAAGCGCTGTTGCGGCGCGGGGCCATTCCGACGGCCGCTCAGGACCTCACCGTCCTCAGACTGGCCGACCTCGAACTCGATCTGGTGCGGCGCAAGGCGTTGCGTTCCGGACAGCGGCTCGATCTGACGGCCAAGGAATTCACACTGCTGACCTTGTTGTTGCGCCGGCAGGGGCAGGTGCTGTCGCGCACCGCGCTGGCCGAGCAGGTGTGGGACATGAACTTCGACAGCAACACGAACGTCGTCGAAGTGGCGGTGCGCCGGTTGCGCAGCAAGATCGACGATCCGTTCGAGAAGAAATTGCTGCATACCGTGCGTGGCATGGGATACGTCCTTGGAGATCGGGAGTCCTGAGAATGCGCAATCCGCGCTCGCTTGGCCGCTGGCTGTCGTGGTGGCTCGCAGTGCAGACCTTCATCGGGCTCGGATCCGTCTGTGTGGTCGTGTATGTGGCCACCAGCCTCAACTTTTCGGCGAAGCAGACCGAGGAGCTGCGGCACAAGCAGGACGTGATCCGCCACCTTGTCCGCGAGATCACGACGCAGGAGGGACTGCCGAGCCTTCGTCACAAACTCGACGATTTCTTCATCGGCCATGCCGACCTCAAGCTGCGGCTGACCGAGGACGCCGAGACACTCCTTTACATGACGCCACTAGTCCCCGAGCCCCCCGTGAACCTGCGTCGGGTTGAATTCGAGATCCCTCCACCGTGGTCACGCACGACCATGCTGCGTGCCGAATTGGAGCTCGACAGCAGTTCCGATGCCCAATTGCTGAGGCAACTGGCGTGGACGCTACTGGCAAGTGCGCTGGCCGGCGCCGTGCTCGTCTCCGCCGGGGGTGCGTGGCTCGTGCGACGCGCGCTGTTGCCTGTTCGCGACCTGGCTCGCCAAGCCGCCGCGCTCAGTCCGGAAAACGTCGGACAGCCGCTGGATGGTTCCGCACAGGCGCAGGAACTGCAGCCACTGGTCGCGCAGTTCAACGCACTGCTCGTACGGCTGGACAACGCATACCGGCAACTCGAAGGCTTCAATGCGGACGTCGCGCACGAACTGCGCACGCCGCTGGCGACGCTGATCGGCGAGACCGAATTGGCCCTGAGCCGCGAGCGCGGCATTTCCGAGCTGCGGGACGTGCTGGGATCGAACCTCGAGGACCTGCATCGCTTGGCCGGTCTCGTCAATGACATGCTGTTCCTGTCGAAAGCGGATCGCGGCGAGCGGGCGCGCCGAAGCCCTGTCGGCAGCCTAGCCGCCCTTGCGGCCGAGGTCATCGAGTTCCACGATGCGGCGTTACAGGAGGCCGGCGTGAGCGTCCGCGTTTGCGGGGATAGCGGCGGCGCATTCGATGCGGGTTTGTTGCGGCGGGCCGTGTCGAACCTCCTCGCCAACGCGACGCGGTTTGCGGAGCGCGGGTCAACGATCGATCTGGACATCGCGCCCGACAAATCTGGCGGCGTTCGCCTGTCCGTCAGCAACGTCGGCCCGGAGATTCCTGCGGAACATCTTCCACGCCTGTTCGACCGCTTCTATCGGGCAGACCGGGCGCGCGAACACGGGAGTATCAATCACGGACTCGGATTGTCGATCGTCGCAGCGATCGCGCGCATGCATGGCGGCAAGCCGTTCGCCCGGTCGGCCGCCGGCAGGACGACGATTGGCTTCAGTCTTCTTGCATCGGCCACGAACCGGTGAGCCGGCGACGTGTGCCGGTTACGGTCTGATCTCTGGTTCGAGCCTGCGCACATGGAGTAATCTCCGATTCTTTGCACGAGTGGTTGCGCCGAGCGAAAAAACACCCGCCGCCGACAATCGCTGGCTCCCTGCGACGCATTTCCACTCGACCGATATCGCCGCTATCCGATATCGTCCATAGCGACGCGTACCCGTTCCGCTCCCGTTTGTGCACCTGCTCCTTGCCGCCGAGATCCGAATCAATGAACATTCACGAACGCTCCGCGGAGGAAGACCTCTTCGGTATCAGCTGGACGCTGATCTTGATGTGCTGGTCGATCGCCTGCCTGTCGGTGATCGGTGCGCTTGCCCTGAGTGAGATGCTGCGCATTGTGCCCTGCGTCATCTGCTGGTACTTGCGCATCTTCATGTTCCCACTGGTCCCGATCCTGATGGTGGGAATCATCCTGTTCGACCGGAAGGTCGTGTACTACGCATTGCCGTTGGGGGGCATCGGGTGGGTGGTCTCGGTCGCTCACCTTCTGCTGATCACGGGCGCGGCCCCAGGGGAGGCGGCCGCTTGCACTCGCGTCATGCCGTGCACCGAGACGCAGATCATGTGGTCGGGTTTCGCGGCGATTCCGCTGCTGTGGGTGGCCGCTTTCTCGATCATCAATGTGCTCTTGGTCGCGACACACTTCAAGCATCCGAGCGATCCTGAATATGTAGCCTAGCATCTGCTCACGATAGGGAGGTCAAGCACTCGGGGGACATCTTCGACTTCCGAGGCATGAGCCCGACTGGAGACGATCAGGCTCAAACCGGGGGGGCGGCACACTTGGTACCGCCCCCGCATCCTCACCGAGGCGGCTGCATCCACATGTAGTTCTGATGCTGCATCATGTGGTCCATCATCTGCTGCTGCATGCCCATGTAGCGATCCATCATGTACTGGCGCTGCTTCATCTGATCCGGGGTGAGCTTCGAGTAGTAATCCCCCATTCCGCGCCATCCCATCATCGGACCGCCCTTCATTCCGCCGCCCATCATCGGGCCGCCCGCGCAGCAGCCCATCATGCCCGGACCCCACATGCCGTGCATTGTTCCCATGCCGTTTCGCATCGTTTCCCAGTGCTCCTGAAGCAGCTTCTGTCGCTCCTGCGGATCCTGGGTCTGGCGGATCCTCTCCATCTGCTCCTGCATTCGCTGCATGGTCTGCTGCATCTGCGCCATTTGCTTGTCGAACTCGGCGACGTCAGGCGCTTGCTGCTGCATTTGAGCGTCTTTCGCGGGCGGGGCCGCTTTCGGCTGCGCCATGGCCGGCGCCGCCGGAAGCAGAGCTGCCACCAGCGCTGCGATCAAGGTCGTCTTCTTCATTTCGCACCCTCCTTCTCGACTGAAAAAAACCTTCGGACGCTTTCGCCCCTATCGGCGCAACAAGCGGAGCCCATTTGCCACGACCAGCAAACTCGCCCCCATGTCCGCGAATACTGCCATCCACATCGTAGCCTGCCCGACCACGGTGAGCAGCAGAAACGCCGCCTTGATGCCAAGCGCCACCACGATGTTCTGTATTAGCACGTCGGATGTGGCGCGCGACAGGCGCACGAAGGCCGGGATCTTGCGCAGGTCGTCGTCCATCAGCGCCACGTCCGCGGTCTCGATCGCGGCGTCCGTGCCCGCCGCCCCCATCGCGAAGCCGATGTCCGCGCGGGCCAGCGCGGGCGCGTCGTTGATGCCGTCGCCGACCATGCCGACCTTGGCTCCCTTCCGGTGCGTCAGCAGCGATTCGATCGTCCTGAGCTTGTCGTCGGGCAACAGGTTGCCCCTTGCCTCGTCAATGCCCACCGTGCGGGCGATCGCTTCGGCCGTATGGGCGTTGTCGCCGGTGAGTATCAGCGTCTTCACGCCCAGGGAATGCAGATCGGCGATGGCCTGACGGCTCGTCTCGCGCAGCGTGTCGGCAACGGCGAAGATGGCCAGCACTCCGCTCTGGTCCGTCAACAGCACCGCCGTCTTGCCCTGGCGCTCGAGCGTGTCGAGCGTCCTTTCAATTTCCGGTGAGCACAGCCCGAGTTCCTCGATCAGCCGATGGTTGCCGAGCTGGTACACGTGACCGTCAATGCTCCCACGCACGCCACGGCCCGGAATGGCCGCAAAATCGGCCACCTCGCGCAACACCCACCCCATTTCGGTCGCGGCCCGGGCGATCGCCAGCGAGACGGGATGATCCGAGCGTGCGGCGAGACTGCCCGCCCGGATATGGGCCTGGTTTGCGTCGCCCCTCAGCACCATGAAGTCCGTCTGGGCAGGTTTGCCGTGCGTGATCGTGCCGGTCTTGTCGAGGGCCAGTATTGAAAGTTTGCGCCCCTCTTCGAGATAGACGCCGCCCTTGACCAGAATGCCCTTGCGCGCGGCTGCGGCGAGACCGCTGACGATCGTGACCGGCGTCGAGATCACCAGTGCGCACGGACAGGCAATCACCAGCAGCACCAGCGCCTTGTAGATCCAGTCCATCCAGGCGCCGCCGAACGCCAGCGGAGGCACGATGGCCACCAGCAGCGCGACGGCGAACACGGACGGCGTGTAAATCCGGGCGAACTGGTCGACGAAGCGCTGGGTCGGGGCGCGGCTGCCCTGGGCCGATTCGACGGCGTGGATGATGCGGGCCAGGGTGGAATGATTCGCCTCGGCCGTCACGCGATATTCGAACGATCCCGCCTCGTTGATGGTGCCCGCGAACACGCTGTCCCCTTCGGCCTTGTCCACCGGCAGGCTCTCGCCAGTGATGGGGGCCTGATTGACCGTCGAACGTCCGCTGATCACCACGCCATCGAGTGCGATCCGCTCGCCGGGGCGCACCCGCACCACGGCCTCCAACGGCACCGTGTTTGCCGGCACAGCCAGCCAGCTTCCGTCGCCCTGGCGCACGGTCGCGGTGTCGGGCGCGAGTTCCATCAGACCGCGAATCGCATTGCGCGCCCGGTCGAGCGATTTCGCTTCGATCACCTCGGCCAGCGCGAAGAGGAACATCACCATGGCCGCTTCCGGCCAGTGTCCGATGAGCATCGCGCCGGTCACGGCAATCGACATGAGTGCGTTGATGTTGAGATTGCGGTGCCTGAGCGCGATCCAGCCTTTCTTGTAGGTCGACAGGCCGCCACTGAGGATCGACACCAGCGCGAGCACCAGGACGGTCCAGTGGTCGCCGCCGTTGAGCCAATACACCGCCTCGGCCAACGTCGCGGTGACTCCGGCCAGCGCCATCGGCCACCAGTGGGTCTTCGGTGCGGATTTGATCGGCGGTGCTGCGCTCTCCGTGCCGTCGGATTCGACCTTCGCTTCGAGACCAATGGCTTTCAGGGCGCCGAGGACCACGTCCAATGCCTCCGGACGATGCGTCACGCTCAGGCGACGCTGAACAAGGTTGAAATCCAGCGCCGCCACCCCGGGCATGCTGGCGAGCTTGTTCCGGATCAACGCCTCCTCGGTCGGGCAGTCCATCCCGGCGATCGTGAGCGTCGTGCGCACGGCACCAGTGATCTCATCGATGCGCTGTGCCGGCGCACCGCTGGCTGGCAAGGCCGCATCGGCCGAGACCGGCGGTTCGGGGCGATCGCTCACGTCCGACCTTTGCCGGGGCACGGTGAGGTCGAGTCCCGTCACGCCGTCGAGGGGTTCAAGATTGTTGCGGACCAGCGCCGCATCGGTGGGGCAGTCCGTGCTGTCGACGCGGTATGGCTTCCCGTGGGGGCCGTCGGGGGACGAATCACCCGGCGGCCGCGACACGATGGAACATCCGCAACTACCAACACTGCACTTGCTCATGCTTGGTTTCCTTGTCTGGCCTTGAAGTCATTTAACAATCTGTAGTCACTACAGAGTCAAGCGCTTAGAATGGAGGCACGACCTTTGTCCCGCCCTGGAGGGCAAGCACGATGAAAATCGGTGAACTGGCAAGGGTGACCGGCACCCCGGTAGAGACCATCCGCTACTACGAGCGCGAAGGGTTGCTGGCCGCTCCGGCGCGTACGGAGGGCAATTTCCGCATCTACGAGGACATCCACGCCGAGCGTTTGTCGTTCATCCGCCATTGCCGGTCGCTGGACATGGCGTTGGACGAGATTCGCATCCTGCTGCGCTTCAAGGATGCGCCGGGCGAGAACTGCGGCGACGTGAACACGTTGCTCGACGCGCACATCGGTCACGTCGCAGCCCGTATCCGCGAACTGCGCGCGCTGGAGCGGCAACTCAAGAGCTTGCGCGAACAATGTCCCGAGGCACGGGACGCAGCCCACTGTGGCATCCTGCACGAGTTGTCACAGCCTTCGTGTCAGGGGGCACCTGTCAGTGGCGGCCACGTGCATGGCGCGCACGGCGGCATCCGAAAATGAGCGAGATTGCCACCCGGCCGGCACAACTCGAACCCATCTCGAGGACACTTCCATGAATGAGGTCGATGTCTATGTCCAGGCGGCAACGCGCGCCAATACCCGCCGCAGCTATGCCTCCGCCGTGCGGCACTTCGAGGTGGAATGGGGTGGTTTCCTGCCGGCGAGCGCGGACAGCATCGCACGCTATCTGGCCCAGCACGCCGAGTTGCTGTCCATCGCCACCCTGCGCCAGCGCCTCGCGGCCTTGTCGCGCTGGCACCAGGATCACGGCTTTGCCGATCCTACCAAGGCCCCCTTGGTACGACAGACCATGAAGGGCATTCAAACCGTGCATCCGCCGCAAACCCGTCAGGCGGTGCCGCTACCGATTGGCCAACTGTCCCACGCCGTGACATGGCTGGACCACGCGATCGGGACCCAGGGAGCGATCGCGCAACGACGCCACACCCGTGACAAGGCGCTACTGCTCCTGGGTTTCTGGCGCGGGTTCCGAAGCGACGAGTTGATCCGCCTGGAGATGCAAGACGTCGAGCTCGTGCCCGGCCAGGGCATGACCTGCTTCCTGCCCCGAACCAAGGGCGACCGGCAGGCGGCCGGCCGGAGCTTCAAGGTGCCTGCCTTGTCGCGTCTGTGCCCCGTGGCGGCCTATACGGCCTGGAAGGATCTGTCCGGGATCGGGGAAGGGCCGGTCTTCCGCGGGATCGATCAATGGGGACGAATCCGTGTCCACGGCCTGCACGTCAACAGCGTCACGCCGCTGCTGCGCAGCATTTTCGAGCGCACGGGACTCCTGTCGGCCGGCAACTACAGCAGCCACTCCTTGCGTCGCGGTTTCGCCAACTGGGCCAACGACAACGGGTGGGACGTCAAGAGCCTGATGGAATACGTCGGCTGGCGTGACGTGAAGTCCGCCCTGCGCTATATCGACGGTGCCGATGCCTTCGGCCGGCAGCGCATCGAACGCGCCTTGTCGGGCGACGCTCAGGCGTCGTGATGGGGTTCCAGGTCGGCCAGTGGCTGCAGCGCCTCGGCGATCTCGAGACAGTGATCGGACATCTGCCGGAACTCGTCGATGAGTGCGGCGGCAACTTCCCACAGGTCGTCGGCGCTTGCCTCGCTCAGGTTCGCGCCATTGATGACGGTGTGCGCCATGCGGTGAAGACGCAGCAGCTCATCGCGAACACCACCGGTCTTTTCGAATCGCTGCGCGATCGGCGCCAGCCGCTCGACGAGTTCCAGCAGCGCGGCGGTGTCAAAGCTTTGCCGCAGGGTCTCTAGTGCGGCGGCGTCGACATCGCCGTAGGGGGTGACCGCAAAGCGGGGTTCAGGAATGTCCATGGTCAGGCTCTGCGCGTCGCGCGCCGCATGTCCTGCACCGACGCGGCCGCTTGTTGAAAGGTGTCGTCCGCGATCCAGGCTTCCGGCTTACGTTTGAGTTTCAGGCTGTACTCGCCGAAGCGCTTGACGTGCGCGACCTGGTAGGGGCTCAGAAAGCTGACATCGTTTTCCGTGATCTGCCAGCCTTCATGCCGGAGGTTGCCAAGCGTGCGCATCATGTCGACGGTGTTCTGCAGGATGAGCGCGGAGGCCACGAGGTCGTTGTAGCGCAGACGCTTCTGCTGCTCCTCCGGCTCATTCACCGCGATCACGTCACCACCGAAGGACAACCACTTGGCAAAGCCGTTGTAGGACTCGATCTTGTTGGTATTCGCCGTGATCTCCTGGCGCAGCTCGCGACTGCCGATCCACTCCAGCAGGAAGCCCGTGCGGATCACGTTGCCCAGTTCCTGTGCCGCGAAATACAGACGGTTCTTGCGGCTGTAACTGCCCAGCTTGCGCAGCAGCGTGGCCGAAGAAATCTTGCCGGCGTAGATTGACAAGGCGACCTGCATCAAATCCTGCCAGTGCCGCTCGATGAGGTTCCAGTCCACACTGTCGCCGAACAGCCGGTTGATGTACTTGTACTTCACCGCCTTGTCCGGCCGGAACAATGTCAAATTCTTCCAGTTCCGGATCCGCGGCATCAGCTTGATACCCAGCAGGTGGGTGAAGGCAAACACGGTGGCCGACTGGCCCTGGGTGTCGGCATGCACGGTATCCGCTTCGACCGACAGACCGGCCTTGAGCAGTCCCTCGATCACATAGATCGCTTCCCATACGCCGGGCGGGATGAAGTGACGGAACACCGCGATGTAGTTGTTGGCCACGTGCCGGTAGGCGACGGCGCCCATCTTGCGGTAACGGAAGTGGTAGCCCGCGAGCAGGTTCTCGTCGTAGAAATCGTACTGCGTGCCATCGGCGGCAACGGTCTTGCCGTCGCCCCAGATCTTGGGGAGATCCAGTCGCAGATACACCTCGTTGAGCTCGCGCTGGGCCGTTTCCAGGCTCTCCAGCGAGAGGTGGCGTCGATTGACGAAGGACAGCATGTGCGGCGTGATCCCGCTGTTGCCCAGATGACGCGCGGCCTGGGTCGGTCCGAGGTTGCAGCCCATGGCGAAGATCGTCAGCAGGTAGCGCTCGGCGGGCTGCTTGAGCTTGGCCATGTTGCCCGACAGCGGTCCGAAGTGTCGCGTAAACTCCATCCAGTGCTCGATGTTGGCGAGGACGTCCAGAATGTGCCGCGCCGGCATGCGCTGCGTCAGCGCGTTCTGCAGCGACACGGCGGACGGCGGAATTTCGCGAGCAATTGGCTTGCGCAACACCGGCTCTCCGGCGGCGGTCAGGGCCACGTCACCACGACACTCGGGAAATTTCTCATCCAGATGCTGAGCGGTGTCGCCGAGCCAGTTGCGGAGACTGCCGGCAAAGGACGCAGCATCCTGCGGCAGGCCGATCTTCTCGCAGTAGGCGGGCAAGAGCTCCTGGCATTCCTCCCAGGACAGCAACTGATCGCGGTAATCAGCGAATTCTTCGGAGCCGACGACGCTGAGATCGCCGGAGCGCAACTCCTCGGCGAGGCAGGAGAATACACAGATTTCGAGGTTGCGCCGACTCACACCTAGACCAAAACCGTCGCCGTCGCCCTCGCGCAGAAGCTTGCGCCAGCGGTCCGAGGCGAAGGACAGGTCAATACCCTCCGTAATCCACTCGATGCGGTGCTTGTCCTGATAGATCTTGATGAGTGCCAACGCATCGATCAGCGTCCGATCCTGGGTGGTGGGGCGGATGTCGAGCACGTGCACGAGCCGGAACAGGATGGAACGATGACTCTTGAAGTGCTTCCACACGAGCGGCAGGTAGTTGTTGCCGCTGGTGGCCTGCACCCTGGCACAGGTCTCGCGGACCCCGTTGATGCCGCCCGCGGGCGCAAGGTATTCGCGGATCTGAGCGCCGGCTGCCGCATTGTCCGGTTCGGCGGCGAGGATGGAGAGCACGCCATCCAGCGTGCCGATCAGGCGCTCGATCTGACCGCGTTGCCCGAACTGGATCTGTTCCAGTTCTTCCTTCGCTCGCTTGTGAATCGTGGCCACGCGGCGCAGGAACATCTCGGCCAATTGATCCCGCGCGCGGACCTGCATGCGCCGGATCAGCGCCAACAGCAGGGTGTAGCGCTTGGCCTCGGCACACTCACGCAACTCGGATACGTCATAGGCCATAGCCTGTGCGGCGAAATGGCGGATCTTCGAGTCGGGGATGCCTGCAAGGACGTCATCCCCCGCCGCGATCGTGTCCAGCCATTCCAGATGCTCCACCAGCATTTCGAGATGCTTGCGGGTAGGGCGTTTAGCGGATTTCTTGAGCTCGTTATATTCGCTTTGGCGGCATTCCAGTTTGTCCGTGACCAGCAGCGTCTGTAAGGCCTCCAGTTGTCGGGGGGTGATACGAAGGAATACCGTACCGAACACCCGGTTCTGGACAGCAGCGTGGGTCTTCTCTGCCAAATCGTCCAGTGTCGAGAACGCGGGGAGCTCGTAACGCGCTTGGAGCAGGCCATCGATCATCGCGTTGATGATGTCGACACGCTGGTCCATGAGCTCAGCTGCATTGCGGGCAAAGCCCTCAGCGTTGCGCATCGCATCGAGGCCGTGGAAGGGTTTGACTTTGAGATAGGCCAGCACCATGGCCTTGTGCCGGAAGAAGGTGCGTTCGACGGGGTATTCGATCCGTATCGTGTCACCGAATCCCATCGCATACCGGATGTGCGTGACGACCTCGGACGGTACCTTCTCGAGGCCAGGAAAGTAACGCAAGTGCTGAAAAACCTTGAGCAGGACGGCCAGTCCGAGCCGGGTCCCGGCAGAACGGCCGACCGACTTCACCCAGTCGATTTCCTCCTCCTGCAGGGTAAAAAACTGTTGCAGGTCAGCGGGTGAGTAGCAGCCCAGAAACAGCGGGTATGCGGTGCGCTCCAGTGACGCCATCCTGATCCTCCGGTATCCGTGCCAGCACGTAAGGGTAACGGAGAATTGCGACCGTTGGCACGTTACAGGAACTTACAGTAGATCAACAAGTTACCGGCGATATGTACAGTTTTTCCCCTCATCCCGGTCATATCCCTTTTTAGGATGTCGCGCTCCTCGGTGACGCGCCGCAGCCCGGCCTTCAGGCACCGGATCTCGTCGGCCTGGCTGTCGTGCTGGGCGCGCTGCTCCGCAGGAACGGAATAGCGCTTGATCCAGGTGTAAAGGCTATAGGTGCTCACGCCGAGCCGTACGGAAACCTGGGCAACCGGATGCCCCCGTTCGGTCACCTGCTTGACCGCTTCGATCTTGAACTCTTCGGTGAAGCGCGGCTGCGCCTTCTTCGTTTCCATCGACACCTCCATGACACCTCATTGTGAGGCAAAAGGGTGTCTAGGAAACCCGGGCGATTCAGGAAGACCGGACAATGGCCGTTCAGGGCAACCCGCGAACGACAGGAGAGCCCGCAGTGATGTCGCGGGCGGACACATGCTCGAGATAGGCGCTCGGCCAACACATTTCGACGTGGCCGACGCCGGGGGTGCCTTCGATCGTCACGCTCATTGAGCCTTCATTCAACATGACATGCGGACTCACCACGAAGGGATAGAGCGCGAAAGTCTTGCCCTCGACCCGCGTCGCACGCCCGAGCTCGTCCCGCACATCCGCGACGACGGCGGTATGGGCGAGGCGAGCGTCGTGCTCGAAGCTCACGTCGACTCCCTTGACCTCCGCCATCCTCCCATCCCGCAGCACATAGCCGCGCAGAATCGTCCGACCAAGCGCCTCGACCTCCCAGAAGTGCACTACGACGTCCGGGCCGGCCTGGGCCTCGAGCCACTTCCAGTGCTGCGAGAAGTACCAGTCCCGCGTACCCCAGGAATGATCGCGATGGCCCATCGTGTCGAAAGGGATGGGCCGGCCGTCGAGTGTCAGGACGCCGCGCACGCGGCCGCTCTGCTCAATGCGGTCGTCGGCGACCCAGCCCGGGCACCCGTCGCGGTGACTGCCGTAGTTGTAGGGTGCGTGCACGGCCTCGAAGTTGTATTCGAGGGAGGCCCGTCCCCCGGGCGCGACGATGACCTGCGCGGACTCGAAAGGCTTGCCGTGGCGCACCGTCACCTTGCCGACCTGCCAGTCGTCGAAGCCCTGCCCATCGCTCACCGGCAAGCCATCGACAAGATCCGTGACCGTTTCGCCGACTGCGGGGCCATATACGACGAATGCCGAACCTGCCTTCCCGAGGCCATTGACCCATGTGTACACGAAGGCGGCGATCCCGGCTTCCGGCAGTTGCAGCATGAAGACCAGCGACTCCCGTGCCAGGGCATCAGCCCGCAGGCGATGGCGTGAATCGTGGATCGGTTCCAACGCGGGGCGCAGGGCAGCGCGTGGCTCTTCTTTGGTCATACATTTCTCCGGCGAAGGTCAATGGCTTGAATCTCACACAAGGCATATCGTCCTGTTGCCTACGATTAATGTCAAGAACTTTCTCTTCAGTCTCGAAGTTGCACCTTTCAAGTCCCGGCCTTCAGTCAAAGCTACCGAAGACCGCAGCCCCCCCGCACCGACTTCAACAATGGGGTAGCGGCCAAGTCCCACAGTTACAGAACCGTATTTAGTCGTACAACATCTTGGTTGCACCTATCCCTACGCCGACGAAGACAGGAAGGCAAGAAATGCGTGCAAAGGAATGTCGAGCGCGAAAACCATTAAATCCTCATCGAACGCCGCCCGGATGCTGCCGACCGCCGCATGAAGCGGGTATTCCTGTCGCGCAGCTCGCACCAGCTGCTGGAGAAGCTGGTCAAGACCGAGAGCGACTTCAACGAGCAGATCCCTCGCAAGCCTGAGCGACAGCGACAGCGACCGCAACGAGTTGATCCGCATGCTCATCTCGGTCAAGGAATCGCTGCTCGCCCTCGGTTCGAGTGAGTCGCCAGACATCGACGGCAACAACGACTAATCCGGTCGATCCCAACGACTAAGGTTAGATCGTGATCGCGCAGCGAGCCACGATCTGAACCGTTTGTTGGACGAGCCCGGTCCCTGAGCGCCGCTCGGGCCTCACAGAAAATATATATATTGGAATGACTCCGGTTTGACGTGTGACCGGGGGGGACGCGCGCCTGAGCGTCTGTTTCAGGGCTGCCAGGACGGCAGCCGTGGTGCGATGTCGGTGTTTTTGGGGGATTTTATGCCGATGTCGGACAAGGCGGTGCCTCGGCTTGCGGGCACCGATTTCCCTGATCGACCGAAGGGTGGTTCGCTCACATGGTCAGTGCGCCCCCGGCGCGGCACTCGGCACCGGGATCGTCCCGCCGCCCCCCGCCCGGATCCGCGTTTTGACGATCACCATCGCCGCCCCGCAGCAGGTACACAGGATCGGTGCCCGTTCCTTGACCCAGGCCGTCGACGGGCCCGGCGCGAACTTCAGCAGCACCTGCAACAAGGCGATCAGGCGCTTGCAGTTGGGATGGAGAAAGCCGAAGTTGCGCGCGCGCCGGAACCCCTTGGGCAGCACATGCTGCAGCACCAGCCACAGGAACTGCGCACCGGATACGGTGCGCAGTTCCATGCGCCCGGTCTTGGCGTTGCGATAACGGAAGCTCACCTCGCCGTCGCCGCAGGCGACGATATCCGTCTCGCGGATGACGCCGCGGTAAAGATAGCGCCCGAGGTAGATGAGGGCCTTCTCGCCGCTGCCGACGGATTTGCAGTCCACCACCCAGTCTTTCGGGTAACGGCCGGGCAGCGCCAAGCCGGCGGCTTCGATGGCCGAGAGCATCTTCGCCCGGAAGACCCTGGCCAGCGCCTTGTGGTTGAAGAGATAGCCGCCCTTGACCTTGCCGCGCCGTTTGGTTCGCCATTGCCGGCGCATCCCGTCGACCGCGGCCGCCGGCATGACGAGATGGACGTGCGGGTGAAAGTCCAGCCGCCGCGTGTTGGTATGCAAGACTGCAATGGCGCCGGGCGTGCCCTGCAACTGCCGGTCGTTGTGGCTGAAGGTGCGCACCGTCTCCCAGCCACAGCGCAGCATCAGCTCGTAGACGACGCGCGGGTGCGCAAAGGTCAGCGGCCGGAATTCGGCGGGCAGCGTGAAGGTCAGCAGAAAGTACTCGGCCGGCACCTGCTTCTTCATCTGCCGTTCCAGCCATTGCTGGCTTTCGTGGTGTTGGCAGTGCGGGCAGTGGCGATGGCCGCAGGAATGCGGCACCCGCTTCTGGTGGTCGCATTGCGTGCAATGAACCTGCATCGTGGGGCTCGCCTGCGTGCGACAGTGTTTCATCGCCGCGAGCGCCCGGTAGTGCTCGGGCCGCAAGCGCTCGCGGTACTGTGCGCGGAAGTCCGCCTCGAAGGTGTCGATGACGCTCGCGAGGCGGATCATTTGACCTGCCCCCAGGTGACGCCGAAGCCGTCCATCAGGCCGTTGATCCGGTCGAGGGCGTGATGCCTGGTCTGGTCGGTGAGGTGGGTATAGCGGGCGGTGGTGAGGATGGAGTGATGGCCGAGGAATTTCTGCACCTCGATCAGATCGACGCCGGCCTCGATCAGGTGAGTCGCATAGGCATGGCGCAAGCAGTGCGGGGTGATCTTTTTTTTAGACCGCAGGCTTCGACCACCTTGTGCAGCGTCGCCTGCACCCCGCCCGCATCCATCGGCGTGGTGGCGCTGGCCGCCCCCTTCAGGCCACCGTGGCGATTGGGAAACAGCAGCACCGGGTTACGATGCACTTGCCAGAAGCGGCGCAACAGTTGATGGGTCGCGTGCGGCAGCGGCACGAAACGATCCCGGTTGCCTTTCGCGTCGCGGATGTGCACGCGTCCGCGTGCCGCATCGATATCGCCCACCTGCAGCCGCAGGCCTTCGCCGAGGCGCAGCCCCAGGCTGTAGAGCGTGAAGTAGAACACCCGGTAACTCACCACGCGGGTGGCGGCGAACAGCCGCCGGGCCTCCTCGACCGTGACGATGTCCGGCAGGCGCTGGCTCTTCGGCGGCTTGATCAGACCCGGCGCCACCCAGGGTTTCTTGAGGACATGCGCGTAGTAGAACTTCAGCCCGTAGAGATCCAGCTTGACCGTGCTCCACGAGTGCGAGGCCACCAGCTCCGTAAAATAGTCGGTCAGCTGCTGTTCGGTCAGCGCGTCGATGCGGCCATCGAAATACTCGCCGATCCGGCGAATCGCACGCGCATAGGCGTCGATCGTCTTCGGCTGTAGCCCCTTGAGCTTGAGGTGCTGCAGATGCAGCGCGTAGCTGCGCTCGAAACCCTTTCCATTTGATGCCTTCATCGTAAAATGACCTCCTGGTTCGTCACGGGACAGTCCCTCGTCAGAGCAGGGCCATTGCACTTAATTGTCATTGGCCCTCCCTGTGAATCCAAATTGCATCCGTCGCCATTGAAAGTCGTTCACGCTCAAGCACTTGCGCAGACGTCTTGTGGACCTCACGCAAAAGGCGTCTACTCTCGTCCTTTGGACGATGCGAATGGAAGCGCCGGCGCCGATGCCTTTGATGAGTTGCCTTGCCCAAATCGAAGATCCGCGCCGAGCGGGCTATGCGTGTCGCCATGACCTGCAGGAGATCCTGGCGATCGCCGTCTGTGCAGTGCTGTGCGACATGAACAGCTTCGAAGAGATGGCGTTTTGGGCCGAGCACAAGGAGGCTTGGCTCAAGCGCTTTCTGAAACTCGCGGGCGGCATCCCGTCCCACGACACCTTCAACCGGGTGTTCCGCATTCTCGATCCACGCACCTTCGAAGACGCCTTCCGACGCTGGGTGGGCGGGATCGTCCCGGCGGCGGTGGGCAGCGGCACGCTCGCCGTCGATGGCAAGACCGTGCGCGGCTCGGGCGACGGTCAGAACGGACCCATCCATATGGTCAGCGCATTTGCCACGGAATGCGGCCTCGTGCTGGGGCAGCAGAAAGTCGATGGCAAGAGCAACGAGATCAGCGCCATTCCCGAGTTGCTCGACGCCCTGCTGATCAAGGGCTACCTGGTCAGCCTCGACGCGATGGGCTGCCAGAGCGAGATCGCCGCGAAGATTCTGGAGAAGAAGGCCGACTACCTGCTGGCCGTCAAAGGCAACCAGCCGGGCCTGCAGAGCCTGCTGCACGAGCGCTTCGGCCTCGCCCAGCGTCAAGCAATGGAACAGGCCGGGCAATATGCCCAGTGCACCGAGCAATCCCACGGCCGCTTCGTCTGGCAAGGGTTCTGGGTCGCGCCCAACGCGGGCGACGTGGACACCGCACGCTGGCCCGGCTGCCGCATGCTGGGCATGGTTGAATCGCTGCGCAAGGTCGGCGACAAGGAATCGGCGCCGGAACGCCGCTACTACATCAGCTCCCGCATGCTCTCGGCGCAAGCCTTCGCTTCTGCCGTGCGCGCGCACTGGGGCATCGAGAACCGCGTGCACTGGATGCTCGACGTGAATTTCCGCGAGGACGCTGCCACCGTGCGCAAGGATCACGCCGCCGACAACCTCTCGCGTCTGAAACGCATCGTGCTCAATCTCCTCAAGGCAGAGACCGCGACGGCCTCCTTCGGCAAGATCAGCCTCAGCAAGAAACGCAAATTGGCCTCCTGGGATGACGGATACAGGATGGCGATGCTCGGGATTACGCCGGCTCATGACGGATAAGTGCGATGGCCCTG
>NZ_KB899503.1 GCF_000378245.1 Aromatoleum toluclasticum ATCC 700605 | reverse complement strand
CTTGATCCCAAAATGCTGGCCCGGAGCAGGCCTGACGAACTCCATTCGAAGCGCCGATGCCACAGAATCGGGGGCGATTCCCAAGTGCGTCGCCCTCATCCCACCGCTGGCGCCGGCGTCGGTCTCCCGCGCTCGAATTCAATCTCCATAGCGCATCGCCTACGCTGAGCGCTCCCGACCGAAATCCGCGGTTTCCTCCCTGGAGCGTTGTCCAACGCCTGCCATCAGCCTCGACCGATCATCGACGGCTTTCCCGATTGGCAGGCGTCGAACAACGCTAAACCTTTGCCGTCGTTCACGTCCATCTCACTAGGCGGCTGGTCCTGCGCTCACACCTGCCATTACTCATGGATACTACGGCCCCGATGGCGAGGGGTCGTAAGGCGCGTCATTTTCCGGCCATGACCTGAAGCAGGTATTGGCGTTGGAGAGATTCGCGCGCTTTAGCGCTTGTACCCAACCGCGTTCGAAATCATTGAAAGCGTCGGTACCGGGTTGGTATGGGTTCTTGTAATGCTTGTAATCCCGGAAATGTCGTGCGCCTTCCGCGACGATGTCCTTGTTGCTCATCTCGTTCTCCAATCTTGCCCTGATGTCAGCTTGATCGACGGGCCGCTACTTGCTGGCGTTAAAATTGTCTCGACATCCCGACGTTCTTAGCCGAGATCATGAATACACCAACTCCCACCGCCCCCTCTCGTGGCGCTGATCTGAACGTCAGCGACGAGCTCAGCGTGGCAGCCGAGCGCGGCGGAAACCACGGAAAAGCGCCTGATACCCCGTTTGCCGGGGAAAGGGAGCTCAAAGTGCTGGCTAGGTGGCTGGACCAAGAGCAGTCCGATGCTGATGGTTGGCACATCCTTAACGAACTCACCCGGCGAAGTCTGGACCGTATCAACATGGCGGAAAGCGCCCGATGTTTCACCACCGAGGAGCTGTGCGATTGGGCAGGCATTGCCGCCACCGGCAACCTCTGGAAGGGTGTCAAGACGTGGTGGGAGTCGCGACGTAGACGAGTACATCTCGCGATGCGCCGCGCGGGTGTCGAATTCGAGCCCATCCTCGATCGCCGAGGAGGTGGCGGACGCGGCAATAGGGCGGTGAACTCACTGCGGATGATCCCCTTAAGCGATGGCGCTGCCGAAGGTTTGCTGCAGGAAACTGACACTCAGGACGATGATGCGGTAACCAGCGCACGGGAATCCCCGGTAGCCAAGGAAGCGCTTTATTGGCGGCCCAACGACTCGCCGGTCAAGCTCTCCAACGTGCTACTCCGAAGGCTGTTCAGTGCGGGCGAGGTAGGCATCGGCTCATCACGCCACAACATCTTGCGTTTCAACTTGTTGGGCTCGTCCCTGTTCATGCTCATCTTCTCCTTGTCGGCGGTTGGCATGATGGTCATCGAGAACCGGCCGGTTGGGACCCGTGACCTCGGTCTTTTTGTCCTCGTGGGCATCGGCGGCCTGATGTGGTGGCAGAAGTGGCGGCCTGTTTTTCATTCGCGTGAAGACCGCATCACCCCCTTGCCCGACGAATGGTTGCCGATTAAGGCTGCCCCGGCGCAGCTCGAGCGCAAGCGCACCGACTCAGGCGAGGTCTTGCGCCTAGTGCGCTATGTGGCCACATGCCCAGTATGTGGAGGCGACATGCACTTGGCCAGCGGGGCTCCCGCATGGCCACGGCGGACTGTTGGGCGATGTGCCGATGCGCCACGGGAGCATGTGTTCAGCTTCGATCCTGTGAAGCTCATCGGCCATCGTCTCTAATCGGGGCTGCCGGCTTAGAAAGCGGGCGAACCCCGAGGGCCAAGACGGGTGTTCGGCCGGTGCTCCCGTTGGCGACCAGACCTTACTTTGGTCCGTAATGTGCACGTCACCAGTCGTCGGTCAGGAAGATCAATCTCTAGTCGGAAACCCCTTCCTCATTGTTGGCAACCGCTATGGGCGATGATGCTCTATGCGTACAATCGGTCAGACTCGAAATTGTGACCGTCTGCTTAGAAGTCTATGACAGTTGCTGGCCATGGGCAGTACAGACGCCTGCTGGTAGGTGGGCTTCATCTTCCTTGGGCAGCAAATTCGTCCCTTTTTCGGCGGCGCCGATCCCAAAGTCACACCGTACATTTGAATGCCGCGCCAATACTGGAGCCATGTATGTTTCTGAACGATCAAGAGACGGCCACAGACCTTCTCTACTACGAGGCGATAGCGCGAACGGTTGTTCGATTTATCCGAGAAACGCCAAGCGCTCCCGTGACCATCGGCGTCCATGGGGACTGGGGGGCCGGCAAGTCCAGTGTCCTCAAGATGACTGAAGCGGCATTCCGGGGCAATGATCGAGTGCTGTGCGTTTGGTTCAATGGATGGACCTTCGAAGGTTTCGATGACGCGAAGACCGTGGTGATCGAGACGCTCATCGAGGAACTCCGCAGAGCGCGGCCGACCTCGAAAAAAGTGGCAGAAGCTGCCAAGAAAGTTCTAAGGCGAGTCGACTGGCTGAGGCTGGCACGCAAAGCCGGAGGTTATGCATTCACCGCATTCAGCGGTATTCCCACGCCCGACCAGTTGCGCGCCGTGATGGACACTGCAGCAGCATTCGCTAAGAAACCACAAGATCAGATCTCGGTCGAGGAGCTGAAAGCGGTCGCTGGCCAGGCCCAGGAGTATTTGAAAGCGTCACCTGACGACGTTGAGCGGCTGCCTGAGCACATTCACGCATTCCGCAGGGAGTTCAAAGAACTGCTCGATGCTGCCGAGTTGGACCGTTTGGTCGTGATTGTCGACGACCTCGACCGCTGCTTACCAAAGACCGCCATTGCCACACTTGAGGCGATCCGTCTTTTTCTGATGGTCGACCGCACAGCGTTCGTCATCGGCGCAGATGAGCTGATGATTGAGTACGCCGTCAAAGAGCACTTCCCCGATTTGCCCCCCAGTTCCGGGCCCGTCGGCTATGCCCGCAGCTACTTGGAAAAACTAATTCAAGTCCCTTTCCGCGTCCCGGCGCTTGGGCTCGCCGAAACACGCGTCTACATCACGCTTCTCCTGGCCGAGCTCGCCTTGCCTGCGGGCGACGAGCGGTTCAAAGAGCTGCTCAAAGCCGCAAGCGAGGACATGAGGCGCCCCTGGGCGAGTCGTGGCTTAGACATCAAGGCAATCCAAGAGGCCATAGGCTCACCGATTCCGGACGCGGTGCGCGAAGCGCAAGTCATCAGCACTGTTTTAACCAAGATATTGACGGAGGGCACGCATGGCAACCCTCGTCAGATCAAGCGGTTCCTGAATACCATGATGTTGCGTCGAGCCATCGCGGAGGAGCGCGGGTTTGGCGATGACATCAAGCTGACCGTCCTCGGGAAGATCATGTTGGCGGAACGCTTCTATCCAGACTTCTACAAGCAACTTTCCCAACTGGCAACGGCGGAAGGTGGGATGCCGACTTCAGTTGTTCAGTTCGAAAAGCTCCTGAACGGGGAGTCGAACGCACGAACACCAAAAGCCGGCACGAAAGAAAATTCGGAGCCGGAGGGCAAGAAGACAGGGGCCAAGGTCGAGGACGCGGAGCTCGCTTCGACGGAAGCTGCGGAATGGCTCAAGAACGAATGGATCAAGGGCTGGGGAGCCATGGACCCGCCACTCACCAATGTGGACCTCCGCCCCTACGTCTTTGTGACCCGCGACAAGCGCGGATCTCTGGGCGGATACGCAGCCTCTGCACACCTGGAAGGTTTGGTCGAACGACTAATGGGCGGAAAGCTAGTCGCCCGTGGGTGTGTGCCCGACGTCGCCAAGCTCTCGTCCCAGGAACTGGACGAAGTCTTCAGCGCGGTCAGCGAACGGGTCATGCAGGCTGAAAGCATGAAGGGTGAGCCGAGCGGCATCCAAGGCCTGATGGTCCTGTCCGAGCGTGCGCCTGAGATGGGCCGGCGCCTGCTTGAGTTTGCGAAAGATTTGGATCTTGGCAAGGTCGGCGTGTGGCCGGCAGCCATGGTCGCGAACATCAAGGATCCGACACTGGTCGAGGATGCGAAGACGTTGCATATGGCATGGGCTGCACAAGATGAGAACCCGAAATTGAAGAGTGCAGTGACGCTCATGGGAAACATTGCAAACAAGGGTTGATGGGCATGGGAACATCAAAAGGATATGGCGGACCACCCACGGACTTGGTGCCTTCCTGGCTGGCTCCGGCTGCCGGTGACGCCGATACCGGCGGCGATGGGGGCGACTCGAGTGACAACGTACCCGCTGATGGCGGTTCCTCGGCCGCTCCTGTGACAAGCGGCTTCACCGCCGCCAGAACGGCATTCACGCGCTTCTCAAAGAGCGGTAGTGCCAGTTCGCTGGGCTCGGCTCTAGCGAATTACGTTCGAGGAAGCAGTTCCAGTGGAGGACGTGGCGGTGGCGGCGGCGGCGTAAGGCGTGCTGCGCAGCGGATGGGCGCATCACGAGGGGCCGGTTCTCGACTGCTTGGCGTGGTTCGAGACTTTCAGCAGATTGGAGCAGCTGAGACGCTGCGACGGCTGGACCTCGGGGACATGGTCAACAGGCCTGCAGCGGACGTGTTCGTCGCGATGTTGGAGTTTCTTTGCCCGCCGGGCGGCGCCATTGACGAAGCGATCTCCAGGCAGGCCATGCTAGAAGCGATCGGGAATCTAGAGGACATCGGTCCAACTGGGTTTGGAGAGATGGCGCCTGAGCAATTGCGGGAGTTCTTCATGGATTTCGTGGCGCTGTCCATCGAAGGCAGGGTCATCGCCGACATCGCAGCTCGCGGGATTGCAATCTCGAGCGACATCGAAACCGTCGAAAACACGCACACACAGTTGCATGAGTTCATCGATGGATGCTGCCGGGTACATCTCTCCGGCCTTCTGACTGGCCTGGAAGCCCTGAGCAATCGGGAGATTGATCAGCGGGTCGACGAAATCTACGAGGCCGCATTTTCTTTGATCGCTGAAGCAGGGGAGGATGCCCAATGACGGCACACACCTTGATAAGTCGGCTTGGCCCATCCGACGACGCCCCTGTTGTGCCTGCCATTCCAGGATCGCAAGCCACTGAAATCCACTTCATCGATGGCTACAACCATCTCGATTTCGGGCTTGGGCAGGCGCTGGAGGAACTCGATCTATTGGGACTTACACCCAGTGAGCGAGCGATCGACTTCGCCGTGCTTGCAGCGACCGTGACGGCTGCAGACACACGGATCTCCCGGGAACATTCTGCCCAGGACGCCTGGACGCGTGAAATCGAGATCTGCGTGCCAGTCTCGGAACCGTGCATTTGGGAAGAAGCCACCCCTCTTCTGCGGACCACCCTGGACTTCCTCTCCGGAGACAAATGGACGTTCCAGTTTCGTGCGCGTCCGACCGACAGAAGCCGTTTGGCCCCTATCACCGAGCACCTCCGCACGGCGAACCCCGACAGCGTCTGCCTTTTTTCAGGCGGGCTGGACAGCTTCATAGGTGCAATTGACCTGTTCTCCGAAGGCGCATCACCCTTGCTCATCAGCCATTACTGGGACGGCATCACCAGCCAACACCAAAGGCTGTGCGCGGATGCACTCAAGGCCCGGTTCCCTGGCTCGGAGTTCAACCACGTCCGAGCACACGTTGGTTTCCCCAAGAACACGGTTGACCAGGCGTCCGTGGAAGACACGCTGCGCGGCAGGTCCTTCATGTTCTTCGCACTGGCTGCGCTTGCTGCGGATGCCGTCGGTGGAAATATGACGATCCATGTGCCCGAGAACGGATTGATCTCGCTGAATGTGCCATTGGACCCGCTTCGAATCGGCGCGCTGAGCACGCGGACCACTCATCCCTTCTACATGGCACGGGTGAACGAGTTGTTGGATATGCTCGATCTAAGGAGCCACCTGCTCAACCGCTACAGGTTCCAGACCAAGGGCCAAATGGTCAGGGGCTGTGCGGACGACACGTTTCTTGCCGTCAATGCGAAGCTCACGATGTCCTGCTCGTCGCCTACCAAGACGCGGTTCGCCAAGGAGGAATCCCAGCGTCAGCCTAAGCATTGCGGCTATTGTGTGCCGTGCCTCATCAGACGTGCGTCGCTGCTCGGGGACTCTCCGGACATGACGCAGTATCAGTTGCAGGATCTCCATGCGCAGGTGATCCATACCGACAGGGCTGAAGGCAGCCACATCCGATCATTTGGGCTCGCGATTTCACGGTTGCGCAATAGCCCTGCACGCGCTCGATTCGACATCCACCGCCCCGGTCCGCTCAGCGATCACCCGAACGACCTTCAGGCTTATCATGACGTTTACGTGGCCGGCCTAGAGGAAGTTGCTGACCTGCTTGTGGGCGTGCAAGCGGAGCCATCGTGACTGCTTTGCCGTTGGTTGCCGCCAAGTGGGTCGACTTCCACTGCCATCTGGATCTCTACCCCGACCACGCACAACTGATTTCGGAATGCGAGCGCGAGCGCATCGCAACCCTAGCCGTCACGACTACCCCACTGGCTTGGGCACGCAATAAGGAGATGGCGGAGGGCTCGACCCATGTTCGCGTTGCACTCGGACTTCATCCTCAGCTTGTTGCTGAGCGCGAGAACGAGATCGCCCTGTTCGAAAGGTTACTGCCAGAAAGCCGATATGTGGGCGAAGTTGGGCTCGATGCGAGTCCACGTTTCTACAAGAGCCTTGAGGCTCAGGAGCGGGTATTTGAGCGGGTCTTGCGAGCGTGTGCAGAGCAAGGCGACAAGGTTCTGACGTTGCACAGCGTCCGCGCTGTCTCCAAGTTACTGCAATATCTGGAGAAGACACGCCTCCCCGATCGCGGTAGGGTTGTCATGCACTGGTTCACGGGTTCCGTGTCGGAGGCCCGTCGAGCGATCGACATGGGCTGCTATTTTTCCGTCAACTCTGAAATGCTGAGATCGCCAAGGCTCCGCTCATTGATTGTGGGCCTCCCTCTTGATCGCATCCTGACCGAAACGGACGGGCCGTTTGTCCAAGTGGATGGTGTCGCTGTTAGACCGAGGTCGGTTGCGGGAACCTTGACTGCCCTCGCACCCCTGAGGGGAATCGAGCCGGAGGCGATGCGCGTTCAGGTGCTGCGAAATCTTGCAATTATGTTGAAACAATAAAACGGATCCGACCTAACGCGCCAAGCTGGCTGCAAACGTCGAGGAAATTCAGGTCGTCTGGCGTTCAGCCGACCTGCGCCGACCCTGAGCGGCAGGTTACCTTCGGATTGCGGACCGAGGCAGCGGTGTAATCCACCGTCCGCTTCGGCCGACTTGGCGACGTTCCCTCATCGCCCGATTCGAACGCGGATAGCCTTGCCCACCTCAATAGTCACTCGACCTACGGAGAATGTACGTCCAGATCTCCGCGAATTATGCGGTGAATAAGTTGCGCGTGCGGGGAATGGATCTCATAATCTCCGCATGAAACGCGGAGATTGCACTTATATCTGGCAAGCCGGCGACTGGCCGGACTGGCGCTACGACTTGGCTGCACTCGCGGGCGCTTTGGCCGAAGTCAGTCGTGCCCAAGGCCTGCTGGCGGGGCGTCTGGCGGATGTCGGCATGGCCTTGCGTGATCAGGCGAGCCTCGCCGCGCTCACCGACGACGTCGTCAAGACGAGCGAGATCGAGGGCGAGCGCCTCGACGTCGAATCGGTGCGTTCGTCGATCGCTCGGCGAATTGGGGTCGACATCGGTGCTCTGGCTCGCGTCGATCGCAATGTCGAAGGCGTCGTCGAGATGGTTCTCGACGCGACAGCCCACTGCAACGAACCCGTCTCGCGCGAGCGGCTGTTTGGCTGGCATGCCGCACTGTTTCCGACCGGCTATTCCGGCATTTCCAGAATCAACGTCGGTGCCTGGCGTGATGACGGCAGTGGGCCGATGCAAGTGGTGTCTGGCCCGGTGGGGCGTCAGCGTGTGCATTTCGAGGCACCGCCGGGCGATCGCCTGGAAGCCGAGGCGAGCCGCTTCCTCGACTGGATAAACGCTGCTCCGAGCGAACCGGCCCTTATCCGGGCGGGGATCGGGCACCTCTGGTTCGTCACGCTGCATCCTTTCGACGACGGCAATGGTCGGGTTGCGCGGGCCATTGGCGACTTGCTGCTCGCGCGCGCCGATGGCAGCCCGCAACGCTTCTACAGCCTGTCGGCGCAGATTCAGCGGGAACGGGAAGCGTATTACGACATCCTGGAGCGAACACAGAAGGGGCCGCTCGACGTCACGGAGTGGCTCGCGTGGTTCCTCGTCACGCTGCATCGTGCCGTCGATCAGGCGCAGCACACCGTCGATTCCGTGCTGATCAGGGCCCGGTTCTGGCAACGCTTTGCCGGCACGCCAATGAACGAGCGACAGGCAGAACTGATCAATCGGCTGCTTGACGGTTTCGAGGGCAAGCTCACCAGCAGCAAGTGGGCCGCGATTGCCAGATGTTCGACCGATACGGCTTTGCGCGACATCAATGAGTTGATGGCCCGCGGTGTTTTGCGCAAGTCGCCGTCGGGTGGCCGTAGCACCTGCTACGAGTTGAATGCGCCACCCTCGGAATAAGGCCGACTGCGATCGCGGGTGCGGCGGCAAGGAAGGGGATGTGTTGCTCAACCGCCCTGCCGCGAGGTGAACTCCAATTTCGGCCGACGTTTCATCGCGCTGTCGCTTCGGCCGCCCCCGGCTTCATCGTGAGCGGATGCCCCCGCCGTAGCTTGTTGCCCAGCGCATATCCCTGCACCTGTGCGGCGCGGGTGATCAGCTGCAGCTTGAAATGCGCGCCGGCGACGAGCGCGGCGACCGCCGCGAGGGGGGCTATCGCAGGCACCGCAAGTGTGAGCCCCGCGGCGGCCAGCGGCGCGACCGTGCCCACCCAGAGCATTCCGCGGGATACCGAATCCAGCACGCGGCGCGTCACGGGCGGCATGTCGGAGGCGTCCATGCGGGCGCGGTAGCGCAACCAGGAGGCGAAGCGCAGCACGGCGAGCGCGGTCAGCGCAGCGAGGAGCGCCGAGGACGGGACCTCCTGCGCCGTCGCGATCAGCACCAGCAGCGACACGCCCTCGACGAGCCCCGTCGCGACGATGAGTGGCACGATCGCCGGTTCGCGCCATGCGGGAATGCCGCGTGCGGCTTTCAGGATGCGCGCCTGGCAGTAGAGGAACAACAGGGCGGCGAGACCGGCGGCGTGGGCGAGGGGGGCGATGCCGGTGAAGGCCCAGCCTGCGACCAGCGCGCCGGTCAGCGCGGCGACGTAGGCCTCGCGGGTCATCCACGACGTCTGCGGATGGAACAGCACGTTGAACGCCCGCCACGTCCGGCCGATCTCGGTCCAGACGAAGACGAGGCCGGCGCCGATCAGCAGCAGCGCGGCGAGCAGAACACGCCAGTCCGGGGCCTCGGGGAAGGCGGCGGCGACGCTGCCGGCGAGCAGCGACGAGCCCGCGCCGCCGCAGATGAAGTTGCCGGCCGCGCGCCAGTCCCAGCTCGTTTGGTGCGAGGTGCCGAAGCGGGAGAATTTCGTCCGAGTCATTTTTCTTCCCACAGGTAGTAGAAGCCGGGATCGGTGCCGAGATCTTCGTGCATCCGGAACCAGGTGTTGTCGGTCAGCAGCTTCGAGACGTTGCTGTCGGGGTCCTCGAGGTCGCCGAAGGTCAGCGCGTTGGCGATGCAGGCGTTCGCGCAGGCCGGGGTGGCGTCGGGATCGACGCCGGGGGTGAGTCCTTTCGCCAGGCCGGCGTCGACGCGATCGGCGCAGAAGGTGCATTTCTGCGCGACGCCGATGCGGCCCTCGTCGAAGCGGATCGCCTCCGTCTCGGTCGGGCCGCTGGAGTACGCGAAGCGCGGTTCCTCGACCTTGTAGCGCGCCTGGTATGGACAGGCGACCGCGCAGTACGAGCAGCCGATGCAGATGTCGTAGTCGATGGTGACGATGCCGTCCTTGCGCTGGCCGGTCGCGGTGCTCGGGCACACTTCCATGCACGGAGGATCGGAGCAGTGCTGGCAGCCGACCGGCATGAAGAGGCGCTCGACGTTGGGGTATTCGCCCATCTCGACGTCGAGCACCTTGCGCCACTGCACGCCCGGCGGTGTCGCGTTGGTGTGCTTGCACGACGCGGTGCAGGTCTGACAGCCGACGCAGCGGTTGAGGTCGGCAACCATGACGTAACGGGTCATGCGGATTTCCTCCCCACTTTGCGGATATTCACGAGCACCGCGTCCACTGCCGAGCCGGTACCGTCGACGAGATCCATGTTCATCGGCACGAGATTGTTCAGGCTCGGCATGTCGAGGTCCTTCGCGTAGGGCGTCTTCCAGTGGCCGAACTGGCCGACCATGACGATGGTGTCGGGGCGCACGCCCTGCCGCAGGAGCGCGCGCCCGCTCGTCACGCCGATCGGCGAACGGACTTCGATGCGGTCGCCCTGCTCGATGCCGAGCTCGTCGGCGACCCGCGCGTTGATCATGATTCCGTCGTGGCCGGCGACGTTCGCCGCGACTTCGCGGATCATCTGCAGGCTGACGTTGCCGCCCCACGCGTACTGCATGCTGCGCGCGGTCAGCAGCCAGAACGGGTAGTCGCTCGCCTTGATGCCGTAGGCGCGCTCGTACGCATCCGCCCACAGCCGGTTTAGATCCTTCCACGTCGGCAGCGGCTCGTATTCGTGCAGTTGCCGGTCCCACCACGTGACGCCTTGTTCGTGCAGGCGCGCGGACAGTTCCTGGCCGATGCGCAGGATCCGCTCCTGGTACGGCAATTCGAAGCGCAGCCCGAGGTCTTCCATGCGCGGGTACAGGAACCAGTTCATCTTCGGGAACGGTTTGACGCGGAAGCCTTTTTCCTTGAAGTAGGCCAGGCCGTCGCTCGCCGCGCCCTCGGTGACATCGGCGCTCGCTGCGCGACAGATCGCGTTCCAGGTCTCGTCGACCGAATGGGCGCGCGTGACGTCGAGCGAGAAGTCGTAGGCCTCGGTTTTCAGCGGCAGCCCGGCAGCGCCGAAGTTGATCATCGCGTTGTAGGCCTCGAGGAGTCCCGTGCGCTGTGCGAGTTCGGTCGCGATCCACGTGAAGTCCTTCGCCTCGCCGCGCGGGGGTACGACCGGTTGGCGCAGCACCCAGCCCTGCGTGTCCCAGAACTGCTCGAAGTAATGCGTGCCGCCGATGCGAATCAGCTGTGTGCTCTCGAGGTCGATCGCCTCGGGCAGCACCAGGTCCGCGAAGTGATTCGTCTCGTCCTGGGTGTAGGAGAACGCGACCGTGAACGGGAAGGTCGCCATCGTCTCGCCCATCCGGTCCGTCTCGGAGAACGAGATGTTCGGGTTGCAGCGATAGACGAACCAGACGTCGGGCGGCTTCGGCTTGCCCCAGCTATCGGCGGCGCGCCCCTGCAGGCGCATCCACGACAGCACCGTCGAGCCCATCAGCTGACTCGTCAGGCCCCCGCCGATGATCGGGATCAGCGTCGTGTGGCCGTGGCGCACCTGTGGCTGCGCTGCCCAGTGCTCCTTGTCGGTCGGATTGAACGGGTAGTCGAGGAAGCCGTCGGGGTGCGGGGCGACCGAGCCCATGCGGTCGAAATCCATGCCGGAAATATGCACGGTGCTGCCCAGGAGCCCGCCGGGCACTTCGAGGCCGCCGACGAGCACCATCAACATCGTGCGCGCCCATACGCACTCATAGGCGCCCCAGCCATTGTTGACGCCCTTCCCGAGCATCACCGCAACGGGCCGGAACGGCAGCGTGCGGCCCTCGAACTCGATCGTCTCGCCGATGCGTGCGTGCTGCAGGAACTCCGTTGCGACGCGCCGTATTGTCTCCGCGGGCACGTCGCAGATGGGCGCGGCCCATTCGGGCGTGTGCATTGCGACGAGTTTTCGCGCGAACTCGAACGCGGTCGTCACCTCGACGGCCTCGTGAGTCCAGCTTTTGTTGTCGGCGCCGACTTCGATGCCCCCGACGCTGAAGCTGCCGACGAGCGCAGGGTCGAGCCCGGGCGTGTCGAACGGCAGCGCCCGTCCGCTCGTCGCGTCCCATACCAGTGGCTTCCTCGACTCGGGATCGCGCAGGAAGAAGCCGTTCGGGCCGACGAGGTAGGGCGAGCCGGTGCGGTTCTTCAGAAACGGCACGTCGAGCTCGGCGAGCGGGCGCTCGTGCAGCAGCACGTGCAGCATCGCGTACAGGAAGGCCGGGTCGGTCTTCGGCCGGATCGGGATCCATTCGCTTGCCGATGCGCCCGTCACCGACAGGTGCGGCTCGATCTGGATGCGGCGAATGCCTCGGGCGCGGGCGTCGGCATGGCGGCGCACGCTCGTGACGCCGCCGGAGGCGTCGATGTTGTTGCCGAACGAGACGATGTACTCGCAGCGCGGCGTGTCCGGGCACACCGTGAAGGCGCGGTGCCACAGCTCGCCGTAGACATGCTCGGTGTGGTAGCACTTGACGGTGCCCCCGGCGCCCAGGCTCTGGTCGACCGGTCCCCACGCGGCGAGGAACGATGCGAACGTGCCCATATAGAAGTAGGGCGTCGCGGCACCTCCGGTCGTGAAGGCGACGCGCGGATAGCCCTGCTCGTCGACGAGGCTCGTCGCGCGGATCGCGTTGAGCTTCGCGGCGATCGTGTCGAGCGCCTCGTCCCACGTGATCTCGACCCAGCCGGGATCCTCGTGCCGGCCCTTCTTCGGGTTCGTCCGCTTCATCGGCTTCAGCAGCCGGTTGGGGTTGTAGATCTTCTGCACGAGTCCGTACGGCTTGACGCACACCTTTCCGTCGGCCGGGTGGTAGCCCTTTGCCTCGAAGTTGGGCGCGACGGTCGTCGCGACGCCGTCGGTCACTTCGACGGTGAGCATGTCGGGACCGTTGACGCACTGATAGCAGTACGTCGACACCTTATGCGTGGTGCTCATGTTCGTCTTCCACTCCTTGCCGGGGTCGCAGGGGTGACTCGGCTTGGTTTCGCCGCTCGTCACGTGTGGCGCCAGACTAGGAAGCGGGGGGGAGACGGACTATCCGGTGCGTGCAGCGCCTGTCCCGGCGCCGCATCTTTCGCTGAGCACGGGGGAAGGGCCGTCGCGCGGGACAGGCGCGACGGCGGTGGGTTTCAATGAGGGCGGCGAAGAGCGGCCCCGCGCGCGTCAGGGCGTCTTCGTGAAGTCGGGTTTGCGCTTCTGCTGGAACGCGGTGATGCCTTCACGCGCTGCGGCCGTGCAGGCGCTTTCGCCCCAGGCCACGTAGCCGATCTCGAGGGCCTCGGAGAAGGTCGGCGCGGCCGCCGCGGCGCTCACCGCCCGCTCGAGGATGCCGATGACCTCGGCACTCAGCGGCTGGCCGCTCGCCGCCGCTGGCACGATCGGATCGAGCGGGGCGATCTCGATCGCGCCGTCGGGGATATTGCCGACCTGGCCGTCGAGCGCCTTCACCCGCCCGATGGCGGCGCGGATGAGTTCGGGGTAATCGTTGGCGATGCCGTCGACGACTCCCAGCTCGAATGCGCGGCTCGCCTTCAGCCGCTCGGCCCGGCGCAACATTCCGTGGAACTGGGCCGATGCCTGCGGCCAGCGCCGGTAGGGCACGACCATCGCGCCGATGCCGTGGACGATGCCGAGCGTGATCTCGGGCATCTGCATCCAGGCGCTGTCCAGCGCGACGATGCTGTGGCATCGCATCGCCAGCTCGAAGCCGCCCCCGAGCGCCATCCCGTTGATCGCGGCGACGACCGGCTTCTTCATCTGGTCGAGATGCACGAGCAGTCGCGAGCAGTCGCGCGCGTACTGCGCGGAGGCCGTCGCGTCGCCGAGCATGTCGACGAAGCGCCCGATGTCGCCGCCGGCACAGAAGGCCCGGTTGCCATAGCCGACGAGGACGAAGCCGGCGACGGCCGGATCGTGCTCGAAGCGGCGGATCACCGCCAGGATCTCGTCGGTCATTTCGTCGTGCAGCGCGTTCATCGCCTCGGGGCGGCGCAGCGTGATGATCTTCACTCCGTCGAGGTCGTCCACGAGCACGTGACGCAGGAAGCCCTGGTAGTCGCCGAGCGGCTTCTTCGCCGCCGGCATGCCGCGGCGCTCGTCGCAGAAGCGTGCGAGGATGCGGCCCGTCTCGGCGCCGCCCACGTCGCGCATCAGCTCGAGCGGTCCCTTCTTGAAGCCGAGCGCCTGGCGGCAGCCAAAGTCGAGGTCGGCGGGCTCGCCGATGTTGCGGTCGAGGATGTCGACGGTCTGCGAAACCAGCACACCGACTAGTCGCTCGCGCACTCGCTGGGCCGTGTGCGGCGCGACCGCAACCGGCCGACCGGGAGGCGCGGTGAGCCAGCGATCCACCGAGCGGAACACCGGTGCGGGCCGGTAATGCTCGCCTTCGAGCTCGGCCTGCAGGGTGTTCGTCTCGGTGATGATCGGGTTGCCGTTGGCGAGGTTCAGCACGAAGAACGGTCCGGCATGGACGAACTCGCTTGCGACGCTGTCGATCTCCGCCGCGGTCGCACCGTCGAGCAGCAGCGCGGACTCGTTGCACCAGTTGTCGAAGATGCGGTCGAGCATGAAGCACGCGACGTCCTCGGTGACGAGCGGCACCTTGCCCGTGGTGCAGAATAACCAGCGCAGGTATTCGACGTGGGCGGCGTCGACGCGGTTCCAGCGGACGACCTCGACAACCGGGTTCTTCCACGCCGGCGCGAAGAAGTGTGTGACCGTTGCGCGCTCCGGATGTGCGAGGCCCGAGAAGATCTGCTCGGCGGGCAGCGAGCTGGTGTTCGACGTAATCAGGGCATCGGGCCGCACGACCGCCTCGACCTGGGCGAAGATCCGCCGCTTCAGTGCGAGGTCCTCGGTGGCGGCCTCGAGCACCCAGTCGGCCTCCGCGAGGTCGCCGTAATCGAGCGTCCCGACGACGCCGGCAGTCACTGCGGCGGCTTCCGCCTCGCTCATCTTGCCCTTCGCGACCGCCTTCGCCGCGTAGTCCGCGAAACGCTGCAGCGCGCGATCGAGCGCCCCCTGCGCGACGTCTACGAGGATCAGCCTGAGGCCCGGGAGCGCGCTCTTCAGGTAGTAGCCGATGTCGGGGCCGATCGTGCCGGCTCCGATGACCGCGACAGTGCGAGGCAGCGGTCGCGCCGGGTGATGCAGCAAGGGGTTCGAGAAAGTCTTGGGCATGGTCCGGCGCTCCTTTGAAGGGGGTCGTGCTCAGGGAGGGACCGCTGGCGCCCGGCATCCGGTGCGGGCACGGCCCCATGGGTGTTCAACCGAGGTCTGCGTGGCGGCAGGGAGGGAGCCCCGCCCGCTCGCTTGTGGCTTCAGCGCTTCTTGCTCTCGCCCGGGGGGCTGACGCGGCAGTAGGTCGCCGAGATCCGGCTCGCCTCGTCGTAGGTGCCGGTGAGCAGGCTGATCAGTTTCGCGGCTTCGTACAGCTTCTTGTCGATGCTCTCGAAGTTCTTCGTCTGGTCGGTAAGCATCTCGCGGCGGATGCGCGTGTATTCGTCCAGCATGGCCGCGGCGCGCTCGGTGGCGGCATACATCCAGATCTTGCTGTTGGCGCCCTTGATCTTGTCGACGAAACCGGAGTTGAGGAGCTTGCGCAGGCTGTACTGCACGTTCGTGACGCCGTCGATGTTGAGCTGGCGCGCAAGCACGGCGGCCGTCTTGGGGCCATCCTGCATCCGGATGACATGGAGCAGGACAAGCTCAGCCGAACTGAGTTCGCCCAGGCCGCACATACTCGCGATCTGCAGCATGAAGCGCTGGAACGCCTGCTCGAAGCGCAGCATCGCCCATTCGAACTCGGTGGTCATCGCGTCGTGGTGCGTGCCGCCGAGGTGCCAGCCCTTGTAGTAGCTCTGATCCAATTCGTCTTCCCCGGTAAGTGTGGGTTGCAGTGTCTTCGTCAGCATGAGTCGTTGGGTAGTGTTGCGCGGATTAATTGAAATTCAATTGATTTTATCCTAGACGTCGTGAATTGCTGTTGTCAATCGCCGGGGCTCGGCTTCACGGATGTCCCAAGGCGCCTCCCCCCGCTCCCGCACCTCCCGCTTTCCTCCTCCCGCCATACAGTCCGGCGGTGGGCTACCCCCGTCCGCAGTCCCGTTGCAAGCGCTCACGGAACTACCGACGGGCCCGTATACGCCGTTCAGCCTGGCGGCCGACGCCGCTTTGTCCGCCGGTCGAGCTGGTCTTAGGTAATGTTATAAATATCAATAAAAAAAAGTTTAAAGATCGATTGACTTTCAATCGATAAAGGTCGAGATTAAAAAACGAGCTCGGGTCCGCGTGTCGTCGATTGGCGCGCTGAGGCACGAGACGGCAAAGGAGGAGACAAATGGCACTCAAAGCCGAGATTCCGTACGGCGCTTACTGGAGTACGCCCTTCGCCCGCTGGCAGGGCAGCCTCGCCGCGCTGCACAGCGTCGAATTCGCCGCCCATGTGGCGAAACGCGAGCTCGCCCGACGCGGCATTCCGTTGGAGACCTTCGATTACGGCGTGCTCGGCCTGTCGGTGCCGCAGCGCCACGCGTTCTACGGCCTGCCGTGGCTCGCGGGGATGTCTGGCGGCGCGCAGGTCGCCGGCCCGACGCTGATGCAGGCCTGCGCGACCGGCGTGCGCTGCCTGCTCGCCGCGGCGCAGGAGATCGAGCTCGGGCTCGCCAGCGCGGCGCTCGCGGTGACCTGCGACCGGACGTCGAACGGCCCCCACCTGTACTACCCGAACCCGCGCGCGCCCGGCGGCACCGGCGCAAGCGAGAACTGGGTGCTCGACAACTTCACGTACGACCCGCTTGGCGGACACTCGATGCTCGCAACTGCCGAGAACGTTGCCCGCAAGCACGGCATCTCGACGTCGCAGCAACACGAGCTGGTGCTGCGCCGCGAAGCCCAATACCGCGAGGCGCTTGCAGACGATTCCGCGTTCCTGCGCCGCTTCATGACGTTGCCGTTCGACGTGCCGACACCGGATTTCCGCAAGAGCGCGGCGACCCTCGACGGGGACGAGGGCATCAATCGCTCGACCGCTGAAGGGCTGGCCCGCCTGCGCCCGGTCGTCGAGGGCGGCAGCGTCACCTACGGCTGCCAGACCCATCCGGCCGACGGCAACGCGGGGATCGTCGTCACCGATGCGGCGTGCGCCCGCGAGCTGTCGTCGCAGCCGTCGATCGCGGTGCGCCTGCTCGGTTTCGGCCAGGCGCGCGTGCCACTCGCATACATGCCGGAAGCGATGATTCCGGCAGCCCGCCGGGCGCTCGACCACGCGGGGCTCGCGCTCGCGCAGATGGACGCGATCAAGACGCACAACCCGTTCGCGCTCAACGACATCGTGTTCGCACGCGACACCGGCGCCGACCTCGACGCGATGAACAACTGGGGCTGCTCGCTCGTCTGGGGCCACCCCCAGGCGCCGATGGGGACGCGGTCGGTGATCGAGCTGATCGAGGAGCTCGCGATGCGCGGCGGCGGATACGGCCTATTCACCGGTTGCGCGGCGGGCGACAGCGCGATGGCCATCGTATTGCAGGTCGGCGACCGCTGACCGGGTCGGCCCCGGGACGGGCCGCAGCAAAAACCAAAGGAGGTTCTTAATGACTTATCGCATCGGCGTGGACGTCGGCGGCACGTTTACCGACTTCCTTCTCATCGACGCGGACGGCAATTCGAGTGTGTTCAAGACATCGAGCACGCCGAAGGACCCGTCGATCGGGGTGCTGAACGGACTGCGGGAGATGGCCGAGAAGGTCGGCACGAGCCTCGCAGAGTTCGTCGCGCAGGTGGACCTGATCGTCCACGGCACGACGGTGACGACGAACGCGGTGCTCACCGGCCGCGGGGTCAAGACCGGGCTGCTGACGACGGCCGGCTTCCGCGACATCCTGGAGATGCGCCGCGGCTACCGCGAGGAGCTGTACAACAACAAGCTCGCGCCGCCCCCACCGCTGGTGCCGCGCGACCGGCGGCTGCCGGTGGTCGAGCGGATAGACGCGGCGGGCGAGGTCGTGACGCCGCTCGACGAGGCGTCGCTGCGCGCGGCGGTCGCCGAGCTCGCCCGGCAGGAGGTCGAAGCGGTCGCGGTGTGCTTCATGCACAGCTACGCGAACCCCGCGCACGAGCAGGCGGCAAAGGCGATGGTCGCCGAGATGCTGCCGGGCGCGTACCTCACCGTGTCCTCTGAAGTGCTGCCGCAGGCACGGATGTACGAGCGGGTATCGACGGCGGCGCTCAACAGCTACATCGGGCCGATCCTGCGCCGCTACCTCGACGCGCTGCTCGCGAATCTCAAGGACATCGGCTTCGGTGGCGTGCTGCTGATCATGCAGTCAAACGGCGGCGTCGCGACGCCGGCCTCGACCGACGAGCGCGCGGCGATGACGCTGCTGTCGGGCCCGGCGAGCGGGCCGACGGCGGGCATTACCTTCGCGGCGGTGCAGGGCTACGACGGCTGCATGACGGTCGACATGGGCGGCACGTCGTTCGACGCGTCCGTCGTGCAGAACGGCGTGCCGCTGCTGCGCAGCGAGGGCTGGATCAACCGACAGCGGCTTGCGCTGCCGATGCTCGACATCCATACGATCGGCTCGGGCGGCGGCTCGATCGGCTGGATCGATGATGGCGGCCTGCTGCGCATGGGGCCGCAGAGCGCCGGCGCCGACCCGGGGCCGGCCTGCTACGGGCGCGGCGGCACGCTGCCGACCTGCACCGACGCGAACCTCGTGCTCGGCTATCTCGACCCGCAGTATTTCCTCGGGGGTCGCATGAAGCTCGACGTCGAGGCAGCACGCACTGCCATCGACACGCACGTCGCGAAGCCGCTCGGCCTGTCCATCGAAGAGGCGGCGGCGGGCATGTACCACCTGATGAACGTCAACATGGCGGCGGGGCTGCGCGAGATCACCGTGAGCCGCGGCATCGATCCGCGGGAGTTCCCGCTGGTGGTCGCCGGCGGCGCCGGGCCGATCCACGGCGCGATGATCGCGCTCGAGCTCGAGCTGCCGGTGATCCTGGTGCCGAAGGAGTCGTCGATCTTCTGCGCGAGCGGCATGCTGCGTTCCGACTTCAAGCACAGCTATGTGCGCACCTATCACGCGCTCGCGTCGAAGGCCGATGCGCGCGCGATGATCCAGGTGCTCGGCGAGCTCGAACGCGAGGGCCGCGCGGTGCTCCACGGCGAGAAGGTCGAGGACCGCGACCGCGTGCGTGTCGACTACGCCGCCGACATGCGCTACCTCGGCCAGCACAACGAGATCACCTGCGGCTTCGACGTCGTGCGCTTCGAAGCCGAGGGGCTCGACTATTTGCGCGAGGTGTTCCATCGCGAGCACGACAATCTCTACGGCTATTCGCTTGCCGGCTCGCCGACGGAGATAGAGGTCGTGAACCTGCGCGTGACCGTCGTAGGTATTACCGCGAAGCCGGCAATGCGCTTCATGGCGCGCGGCGAAGACAGCGCCGAGGGTTGTCGCAAGGGCACGCGGCGCGTCTATCTCGCCGGCGAGCGGGCGTTCCGCGACGTCCCGGTCTATGACGGCGAGGCGATGGTTTTCGGCAACCTCGGCAGCGGCCCTGCGCTGATCGAGCAGATCACCACCACGACCCTCGTGTCGCCCGAGTACGACTTCGTCGTCGATCGCGCGGGCACCTTCTGCCTCTTCCGGAAAGAAATCGCGCATACCTATCTGCGGAGGGTTCTGAAGTGATACCCCCACGCTCACTTTGTTCGCTGCCCCCCGAGGGGGCGCAGGCCCCCTCGGGGCGGCCCAGCGGGAGACCTGAAATGACGCAAGCAATCGATCCGATTCTCGTGACGGTGATCCAGCGCCGGCTCAAGGCGATCACGGAGGAGATGGGGCTGGTGATGTTGCGCACCGCGCGTTCGCCGATCCTCAGCGAGGCGCGGGATTTCGTCACCGGGCTGTACGACGCGCGCGGCCAGATGATGGAGCAGACCGCCTACATTCCGATCCTCGCCTTCGCGGTGCCGCTCGGCATCAAGTACATGGTCGATTACTACGGCGACGACCTGCATCCGGGCGACGTGATCATCCACAACGATCCCTTCACCGGCGGCAACCAGGCGGCCGACGTCAAGATCGTGCGGCCGATCTTCGTCGGCGAGCGGCTGATCGGCTTCTCGGCGATCAACGGCCATCAGGCCGACGTCGGCGGCGCGGTCGCCGGCGCGTACAACCCGGGCGCGACCGAGATCTGGCAGGAAGCGCTGCGGATCACGCCGGTGAAGCTGTACGAGAAGGGCAAGAAGCGCCAGGACGTGTGGGATCTGGTGTTCGGCAACATCCGCTTTCCGATCGTCCAGGAGGATATCCAGGCCGCGATCGGCGGCTGCGCGGTGGGCGAGCGGGAGCTCGTGAAACTCGTCGAGCGCCACGGCTGGGAACGTTTCGACGCGCACCTGCAGCACCTCTACAACGCGACCGAGCAGCAGATGCGCGCCGAGGTCCGCGCGATCCCCGACGGCACCTACCACGGCGCCTCGACCGCGCACTACGACGGCTTCAACGATGGCTCGACGATGGATATCAAGGTCGCCGCGACCGTTAGCGGCGAGAGCATCCATTTCGACTTCACCGGCACCGCGCCGCAGACGCCCGGCTATGTAAACGCGCCGCTCGGCTCGAGCATGACGTCGGTGATCCTGACGCTGCTGATGTGCCTCAAGGACCCGAACATCCCGCAGAACGCCGGGATGGTGCGGCCGCTCACCGTGCATATCCCCGAAGGCTCGATGCTGAACCCGCGCTTTCCCGCGGCGAGCACCTTCGGCAACCACCTGTCGGACCAGATCTCGGCGGCGGTCTTCGACGCGCTGTCGCAGGCGCTGCCCGAGCGCGTGACCGCGGCGTGGAACCCGCTCTTCGCGATTGCCGCTGTCGGCACCAACAACCGAACCGGCCAGCCCTTCGTCGACATCCTGTTCAACGGCCTGAAGGGCGGCGGGGGAGGCACCGAGGGTGCCGATGGCTACGACCATATCGGCCTGATCGCGTGCGGCGGCGGCCTCCTCGCTCAGGACCCGGAGATGTTCGAGATGAAGGAGCCGTTGTTCCTGCACCGCTTCGAGTACATGCCGGATTCGGCCGGGTCGGGGCAGTGGCGCGGCGGCCTCGGCGTCGAGATGGAGATGGAGTTTCTGAACGACGGCAACCTCATCAGTGCGTTCGGAGACGGCATCGATGCGGGCTCCGAGGCGAAGGGCATCCTCGGCGGCGGGGCGGGGCGGCTGAACTGCGGCGAGCTGCGCTACCCGGACGGCACCGTGCATGTGTGCAAGAGCAAGGAGGTCGTTGCCGGGATCCCGCGCGGCACGCGCTGGTATCAGGTCGCGGGCGGAGGCGGGGGCTACGGCGACCCGCGCCGGCGACCGGCCGAAGTCGTCGCACGCGAGGTCCGCTACGGGTACGTGTCGGCGAAGCGTGCGCACGACGACTACGCGGTCGTCGTCGCGCCGAACACGCTGGAACTCGACCGCGCCGCGACCGCGGCGCTGAGAAAGGAGATCGCGCAATGAGCGATGCAGCCAAGCAGCAGCCCGCGGGACGCGCCCGCGACTACGAGGAGCAGCTGTTCGAGACCGGCGCCGGTATCGGCATCCGCGCCCTGTATCAGCCCGAGGACACCGGCGACTTCGACGTCGGGCGCGACCTCGGCGAGCCGGGCGACTACCCTTTTACACGCGGGCCCTATCCGGGGATGTACCGGGAGCGGATCTGGACGCGGCGTTTCCAGGTCGGGTTCGGTTCGCCGCAGGAGACCAACGAGCGCATCAAGTACCTGCACGGGCAGGGCGCGAACGGCTTCGTCATCACGATCGACCTGCCGACGTCCTACGGTTTCGACTCCGACGATCAGATCGCCGACGGCGAGGTCGGCGTCACCGGGGTGCCGATCAGCACGCTCGAAGACATGGAGACGCTGTACGACGGCTTCGGTCCCGACGCGGTGTCGTACGCGCTGTCGATCCGCCCGCCGGTGTCGGCGGTGACGCTGGCGATGCTCGCGTCGGTCGCCGAGCGCAAGGGCGTGCCCTTCGACAAGGTGATCGGCACGCAGCAGAACGACCCCTTCTACCAGATGAGCGGCGGGCCGTTGCAGACAGTGACGCAGTTCTTCCCGCTCGACGGCACGCTGCGCCTGTGCGTCGACAACATCGAGTTCATCTCGAAGAACATGCCGCGCCTGAACTGGATGGTCACCAACGGCTACAACCTGCGGGAGACCGGCATCAACGCGATCCAGGACGGCGCGTTCACCCTCGGCCATGCCTTCGACATCTTCCGGCGGGCGCGCGAGCGCGGCCTCGACGTCGACCTCTTCCCGCGCCGGGCGTCGTTCTTCCTGTCCTGTTCGATCGACTTCTTCGAGGAGATCGCGAAGTTCCGCGCCATGCGCCGCATCTACGCACGCACGATGCGCGAGGAGTTCGGCGCGACGAACCCCGAGTGCTGGCGTCTGCGCTTCTCGGTGCAGTCGGCCGGCAACACGCTGACCCGCCAGCAGCCGCAGGTGAACATCATCCGCGCGAGCGTCGAGGCGATGGCGGCCGTCTTCGGCGGCGCGCAGTCGATCCACCTGTGCTCGTACGACGAGGCGCACGGGCTGCCGACCGAGGAGTCGTCGCGGATGGCGCTGCGCACGCAGCAGGTCATCGCCTACGAGAGCGGCATCACGAAGACGATCGACCCGCTCGGCGGCTCGTACTACGTCGAGACGCTGACCAACGACATGGAAGCGGCGATCCGCGCCCGGCTCGCCGACATCGGTGAGCGCGGCGGCATGGTTGCGTGCATCCGCGAGGGCTGGCTCGAGCGCGAGATCAACGCCGAGCGCATCAAGAACCAGAAGGACATCGACTCGGGGCGGCGCAACCTCGTCGGCGTCAATCGCTTCCGCATCCCGCCGGAGGAGGAGGTCCCGATCGCGACGCACAAGATCCGCGCCGACGTCTGGGGCGCGCGCCGCGGCGAGTATCTGCGGCAGTACCGTGCAGGGCGCGACCCGCAGGCGTGGGCGGACGCGATGGCGCACATCGGCCGTGCATGGAAGGCGGGCGAGAACATGGTGCCGGCGCTGATGAACGCGGTGAAGAACAAGGTGACGATGGGCGAGTGCCACGAGGCGATGCGGCAGGCGCAGAGCTGGTCTTTCCGCTGAGGGGGAAAATGTCATGACGATCCACGAACCGATCCACGAACCGATCCACGAACCGATCCACGAACCGATCCACAGACCGCTCCACAGACGAATCCTGCTGGCGAAGATGGGGCTCGACTGCCACGACACTGGCATCGTCACCGTCGCGAGCGTCCTGCGTGATGCGGGCTACGAGGTGGTGTATCTCGGGCTGCACAATTTCGCCGATCGCGTCGTCAAGACGGCGATCGAGGAGGATGCCGACGCGATTGGCATCAGCTTCCTGTCCGGTCAACACATGACGCAGATGCGCCGGCTGATCGAGCAGATGCAGAGCGAAGGCCTGCGCATTCCGGTCTTCTGCGGCGGCGTCATCCCGGACGACGACGCCGAGGCGCTGAAGGCCATGGGTGTGGCAGACGTCATGCTGCCGGGCCTGCTATCGAGCGACGTCGCGGCGCGCGTCGAAGGCCTGCTCGCGCGGGGGGCGGCGTGAGCGCCGCTGCTTGCGCCGCGGGCGTCGAGCGGCCCGAGCTTGCGGCGTCCACGCTCGAGCGCTGCCGCGCCGCAATCGAGCGCGGCGACCGCGACGAGGCGCTGGGACTGACGCAGGCGATGCATGACGAGTGGCGGCCGCTGCACGACCTGTACGTCGAGATGTCGGGCCTGTTCTGCACTTATCTGCGCGACCGTCTCGGCGAAGCCGCGGTCGAGGATGCGTGGCGCTTCATCGGCGAGCGCTTGTGGAAGCCGATCCTGATGCAGATCCGCGAGACCGGCTCGACTGCGCAGCTCGTACAGGTCTATGCGCAGTTCCTGCGCGCGCACGGACACCGCTTCAGCGTCGTCGAGGACGACGAGAAGACGACCTTCATCCTGCACTTCTGCGCGAGCGGCGGCATGCTGATGCGCGACGGCAAGAACGAGGACTCGGCCCGCCACACGCTCGATATCGCCGTGATGAAGACGCCCGGCCCACACACCTTCGGCCGCCCGCTGTCGGCTTACTGCGTCCATACGCCCCTCTGGATGGACATCATGCCCAGGGAATGGGGCTGGGACGTCTTCGAGTCGAGCTTCGGGCGCCAGTTCGACGACGACGGGCGCCCGGTCGACGAGCCGTGCGTGACCCACATCTACAAACGGCCGCGGCCGGCGCGGGGGGCGTGATGATGACGCTCGATCAGATCGCGCGGCGCAACGCGCTGCGGTTTCCCGACAAGCCCGCGCTCGTCTTCGGCGAGCAAAGCTTGACGTGGCGGGAGCTGGATCGCCGCATCGACCGCGTCGCCCACGCGCTGGGTGCGACCGGGATCGCGCGCAACACATTCGTCGCGATCCTGCTGCCGAATTGCCCGGAATACATCGAGCTCTATCTGGGCATCGCGCGCGCGGGGCTCGTCGCGCTGCCGCTGAACTACCGGCTCACGCCCGCGGAGCTCGGGCAGATCCTCGGCCACGCACGGCCGTCGCTGCTGGTCGTCGGGGACGCCTACCTCGATCGGGCACGCTCGCTCGAAGCGGTGCTGCCGGGACTGCCGCGCTGGATCGTCGGCGCCGGCGCACTCGACGGCGCGGTGCGCTACGAGGAGGCGCTGCAGGGGGCCGCCGAAATGCCAGTGGACTCCCCGGCCGGCGACGACGACACCTTCGCGGTGTTCTTCACCAGTGGCACGACCGGGCTGCCGAAGGGCGCGATGGTGTCGCACCGCAACCTCGAAGCGAACGCGTTCAACCAGTTCGTCGCCGACGGCAGCCGGGCCGACGACATCAACCTTGTCGGAACGCCGCTGTATCACATGGGCGCGGTGTTCATGGCGATCACCTACATGATGCTCGGCTGCACGCAGGTCATCCTCGACCACTTCGAGCCCGCGGCCTGGCTCGCGGCCGTGCGCCGTCATCGTGCCAGCGTCGCGCTGCTCGTGCCGACGATGATTAACGCGATTGTAAATCACCCGGAGCTCGCTGCAGGGCCGCTGTCGACGCTGCGGCTGGTGTTCTACGGCGGCGGGCCGATGCCGCCCGCAGTGCTCGCGCGCGCGCTCGACCGGCTGCGCTGCGGCTTCACGCAGGGCTACGGCCTGACCGAGACGCTCGAAGCCACTTTCCTGGTCGCCGCCGACCACGTGCCAGACGGTAGCGCCACGCAGCAGCGCCGCCTTGCCTCGGCCGGGCGCGAGGCGGTCGGCGCCGAGGTCCGCGTTGTCGACGCCCAGGGACGCGACTTGGGCACCGGCGAAGTCGGCGAGATCCTCGTACGCAGCCGCTCGGTGATCGCGGGCTACTGGGGGCTGCCCGACGAGACCGCGAAGGCAATCCGCGACGGCTGGTTCCACACCGGTGACCTCGGCTACCTCGACGACGAGCGCTACCTCTTCCTCGTCGACCGCGTCAAGGACATGGTCATCAGCGGCGGCGTCAACATCTACACGAAGGAAGTCGAGAGCGTGCTGTACGACCACCCCGCGGTCCTCGAAGCGGCGGTCGTCGGGCTGCCCGACGACGAATGGGGCGAGATCGTCGCGGCGGCGGTCGTGCTTCGCCCGGGGATGTCGGCGTCCGCGCCCGAGCTCGTCGAGCACTGTCGCAGTGCACTCGCGAGCTACAAGAAGCCGCGCACGGTCGTGTTCCTCGACGAGCTGCCCAAGAATCCGAGCGGAAAGATCCTGAAGCGGGAATTGCGGCGAGTTCTTGCCCCCGTCCCCGATACGGCCCGAGGCGCGACGACGCGCCCCGACCTGGCCTAAGGCGCACCGCCCTACATCCCGAATCCAAGGAGTCCGGACTCAGCCATGAACGAACCCTACGTCCCACCGCTCGCCGACCTGCGCTTCGTGCTCGACGAAGTGCTCGACTACGGCCGCCTGTTTTCCCTGCCGGCATTCGCGCACGCCGACGCCGGTCTCGCCGACGCGGTACTCGGCGAGGCCGCGCGCTTCGCGGCCGGGGTCCTCGCGCCGCTCAACGCCCCGGGCGACGCGGAAGGAAGCCGCCTCGAAGACGGCCGCGTCATCACCCCGCGCGGCTTTCGCGACGCATACTGGCGCTACGTCGAAGCCGGATGGCCCGGGCTGGACATGCCGCAGGAATTCGGCGGGCAGGCGTTGCCGCTGACGCTGCAGGCGGCGTGTGCCGAGCTCGTCAATGGCGCCTGCGTCGCGTTCGGGATGCTGCCGCTGATGGAGCGCGCGGCGACCCGGCTGCTCATCGCGCATGCGCCGCAGGCGCTCGTCGACGCTTTTGCGCCGTCGCTCGCGGCCGGCCGCTGGGGGGCGACGATCTGCATCTCGGAGGCGCAGGCTGGTTCCGATGTCGGGCGCATCGCGACGCGTGCCGAGCGCGAGGTCGACGGCAGCTATCGCCTCACCGGCACGAAAATCTTCATCACCTTCGGCGACCAGGACTTCACCGAACAGATCGCCCACATGGTGCTCGCCCGCGTTCCGGGAGCGCCCCCGGGCACACGCGGGCTGAGCCTGTTCCTCGTGCCGAACCGCGTACTGCAGGCCGACGGCTCGCCCGGTGAGGCCAATGCTGTGGCGGTGACGCGCGTCGAGCACAAGATGGGCCTCAAGGCCTCGCCGACCTGCGTCCTGAACTTCGACGGCGCCCGCGGCTACCTCGTCGGAGGGGAGAACGCGGGGCTCAAGGCGATGTTCACGATGGTGAATACGATGCGGCTCGAAGTGGCGGTGCAGGGCGTCGCAGTGGCCGGCGCGGCCACTGCGAAGGCGCTGCAGTACGCGCTCGAGCGTCCGCAGGGCGGGCGGGCCGACGCGCCCGCACGCCCGATCGTCGAGCATGCGGACGTGCGCCGGATGCTGCACCTGATGCGCGTGCGCACCGAGGCGATGCGGGCGCTGGTGCTCGAAGCAGCGCTGCAGCTCGATCTCGCGCAGGCCGGCCCCGACGCGCAGCGCGCCGACGCGCTGGCGCTCGCCGAGTGGCTGCTGCCGGTCTGCAAGGCCTGCGGTTCCGAGGCCGGGTTCGAGGTCGCGAACCTTGCGGTGCAGGTGTTCGGCGGCCATGGCTACGTCGCCGACGCGGGCGTCGAGCAGTACGTCCGCGACAGCCGCGTGATGTCGATCTACGAGGGCGCGAACGGCATTCAGGCGCTCGACCTCGTGACGCGCAAGCTGCCTGAAAGCAATGCACGGCGCTACGCGCTTTTCGCGGCGCGCATCCGCGCCGACCTCGACCGGACGTCGGGCCGCGCGGCGCTGCGGGAGATCCACGACGCGCTCGTCGACGCGCTCGCGCGGCTCGATGCCTGCACGGATGCGCTCGCCCCTCGCGCGGCAGGCCGCGACGCCGAGGCCGGCGCGAGTGCCTACCTCGCGCTGGTCGGCCTCGTCGCCGGCGGCTGGATGTGGTTGCGAATGGCGGCGGCGGCGACCGAGGACGTCCCGCGGCACGAAGCGAAGCGGGCGCTGGCGCGTTTCTACGCAGAATACCTCATGCCGGAAGCGCCGACGCTTCAGCAGCGGGCGCTCGTCGGCGCGGCCTGCCTCGACGCGCTTGACGCGGAGACGCTCGCCGGCGCGGGATGAAACGGACCGCGCCGCCCGCACTGCGGCACACCGCAGGACGGTCACCAGAACAATCGCGTCAAACGAGGAGGTTCATGGAGATGAGATATCCGAAGCTGTTTGCCCCGGGCCGGATCGGCACGCTCGACCTGCCCAACCGCATCATCAAGGCGCCGACCTCGACCGGCATGAGCAACATCGACGGCTCGGTGTCGGAACGGCTGATCCGCCACTACCGCGAAGTCGCGAAAGGCGGCACCGGGCTGATCATCGCCGAGTACGCGTACGTCGATGACATCGCGGCCAAGTCGGCGCATTGCCAACTCGGCATCAGCAGCGACGAGCACATCTCGGGCCTCACGCTGCTCGCAGAGACCATCAAGGAGCAGGGCGCGCGCGCCGGCATCCAGATCGAGCACTGCGGGCGGCAGAAATTCCTCGGGACGCCCCCGATCAAGGCCGCGTCCGCGGTGCCCTGGCTCGCGCTGAAGGCGCGCAGCGGCGACAAGGCGATTCCCGAGCAATTGTCGGTCGAGGAGATTGCCCAGATCGTCGAGGCGTTCGGCGACGCGGCAAGGCGCGCGGTCGCGGCCGGCTTCGATCTCGTCGAGATCCACGGCGCGCACGGCTACCTGATCACGAACTTCCTGTCGCCGCACACGAACAAGCGCACCGACTGCTACGGCGGATCGTTCGAGAACCGTACGCGCCTGCTCGTCGAGATCATCCGGAACGCGCGTGCGAAGATCGGCCGCGAGTTCCCGCTCACGCTACGCCTGAGCGGCACCGACTACGAGCCCGACGGCTTCGGCATCGGCGAGACGATCGAAGTCGCGAAGATCGCCGAATCGCTCGGCATCGATGCGATCCATGTCTCGGGCGGCGACCACCACCAGATGATCCACCAGGTCAGCCCGATGTCGGTGCCGCGGCTGCATAACGTTTGGGCGGCCGAGGCGGTGCGCAAGGCCGTTCGTGTCCCGGTAATTGCATCGGGCTCGATCACGCTGCCGGACCTGGCCGAAGGCATCCTCGCCGAAGGCAAGGGCGACTTCATTTCGCTCGGCAGGCCGCTGTGGGCCGACCCCGAGTGGTCGAACAAGGCGCGCGAAGGTCGGCAGGAGGACATCCGTCCGTGCATCCGCTGCAACGACGGCTGCCTCGACCGCACCTTCTTCCGTTTCCGCGCCGTCGGTTGTTCGGTCAATCCGGAAATAGGCCGCGAGGGCGACCTGCAGATCGTGCCGGCGCCTGCGCCGAAGCGGGTCGCGGTCGTCGGCGGGGGCGCCGCGGGCATGGAGGCGGCGCGGGTCGCGGCGCTGCGCGGCCACCGCGTTACGCTGTTCGAGAAACGGAGCCTCGGTGGCGTCCTGTTCGAAGGTTCGGTCGCCGAGTTCAAGTCGGACCTGCGCTTCCTCAACGATTATCTCGCGACCCAGATGACCAAGCTCGGCGTCGAAGTCGTACCGCGCCGCGCGGAGGCCGCCGACATCGCCGGGAAGTTCGACGCCGCTGTCGTCGCAACCGGCGGTCAGGCATCGGCGCCGCCGATCCCCGGTATCGACGGACCGTGCGTGATGGATGCGATCGACGTGTTCAACGGCGGGGCCACGCCCGGGCGGCGCGTGATCGTACTCGGCGGCGGCGAAACCGCCGTGGAGGTCGCGCTGCATCTGCAGCGGGAGGGCCGGGCCGTGACCATCCTGCATCGGCGCGACGAGCTGATGGCGCGCGACTGCACGATCACCGACAAGATCTCGTACGGCGAGATGTTGGCCGCGGCCGGGGTCGAGATCGTCACCGGGCTGCAGGTCGCAGAGGTCGACGGCGGGCTGGTCACCGCGAACGATCGCAACGGCAAACCGCGCCGCTTCGAAGCGGATTCGGTTGTTACCGCGCTCGGCTATGGGCCGAATCGCGACGGTCTCGCCGTGGCGCTGCGGGCGGTAGGCGGCATCGACGTCTACGAGGCCGGCGACTGCGTTCGCACCGCGAAAGTCTACGACGCGATACACGGCGGCTACCGGGTGGGCTGTCGGATTTGACCGGGTATCGCACCGAAGCGTGGCTGGGCGGGCGCGCCGTCCGAGCAACGCACGCGCAGCGCTGGTGCCGGCCTCCCCGTCGAGGGGGGGCCGCGCGCGGATGGGTTTCGAGAGAATTTGAGCACGCGTCGCCACGCCGGAGTCCCCGTGGCGTCGCCCGAGGAGGAGACATGTCGAAGCTGCCCACGGTATATCCGAGCGTCGTGCATATGTTGGTTAACGCTGCGGATCGCGTCCCCGATCAGGACGCGATCGTATGCGGTGACGAACGCCTGACCTACCGCGAATACCTCCGCTGCGTCGCGTGGTTCGCCGACGAGCTCGTCGCGCTCGGCGCGGCGCGACAACGCGTCGGCTTCGTGCTCGGCAACTCCGCGGACATCTGCATCGCGATGTTCGCCGCGCACGCGGCGCTCGCGCAGGCGGCCCCGTTCAACCCGATGTACACCGCCCGCGAGCTGCGCGCACTGTTCGAGGATGCCGACCTCCATGTCGTGATCTACGACGAGGACAAGCGCGACGTCGTCGAGCCTATCCTCGATGTGCTGCGCATTCCGCATCGCATCTGCATCGGAGCGGGCGGCCGGCGGCTGACCGCGTGGCGCCGCGCTGCGGACCGGGCGCTGCCGCCGCTGCCGACGGGCGACGACCTCGCGACCCTGCAGTACACCGGCGGCACGACCGGTCGCGCGAAAGGTGTGAACCTGCGCCACTGCGCAATCGCGACCAACATCAGCCAGCGTGAGGCGCTGTTGCCGACGCGCAAGGATTGCGAGCGACTGCTATGCGTGATGCCGCTGTTCCACATCTACGCAGTCGCAATGTGCCTCCACAACATGGCCTACGCCGGCGGCACACTCGTGATCGTCCCGCGTTACACGCCGGAGGCGGTGTTTGATCTGCTCGCGCGGGAGCGCATCACGATCATCGCCGGCAGCCCGACGCTATTTACCGGTCTGCTCGCACATCCGCGGTTCGGGAGCGTCGACTTCTCCGATCTGACCTTGTCGTATTCCGGGTCGGCCGCTCTGCCGGAGGAACTATTGCGGCGATGGGAAAGGGCGACCGGCGCGCCGGTGCTCGAAGGCTACGGCCAGTCGGAAACCGGTCCCGTGCTGACCTTCAACCCCCTCGACGGCGTTCGCAAGTCGGGATCGGTCGGCCGGCCTTTGCCGTACACCGAGATCGAGATCGTCGACCTCGAACGCGGCGCGCGGACGCTCAGCGTCGGCGAAAAGGGCGAAATCCGCGTCCGCGGGCCGCAGGTCATGTCCGGCTACCGCAACTTGCCTGACGAGACTGCCGCGACAATCCGCGACGACTGGCTCCATACCGGCGACGTTGGCGAATTCGATGACGACGGGTACCTGTATATTCGCGACCGCAAGAAGGAGATGGCGAAAGTCTCCGGCTTCAACGTGTTCCCGCGCGAGATCGAGGAAGTGCTGTACCTGCACCCGGCGGTGCGTGAAGCGGCGGTCGTCGCGACGCCCGACGCGTACCGCGGCGAACTCGTCAAAGCCTTCATCGCTCTGCGACCGGGCCAGGCGGCGAGTCCCGCGCAACTGGTGGAGCACTGCCGTGCGAATCTAGCGAAATACAAGGTGCCCGCGCAGATCTCAATCGTCGAGGAGCTGCCCAAGACAGCGGTCGGGAAGATCGACAAGAACCGGCTGCGTGAGTCGCTTCTGCAGGCCGAATGTTCGCGAATCTGAGCCGCGCCGGTCGCGTGCTAGCCTGTGCGGAGCACGTTCGCCGCCGTGCGCGCGCGGCGGGGGTGCTGCCGCGAAGGGCGAGCCAGCGCGAGATACCGGCAGATGAAGGCCGCGATCGCTTCGTGCTCCTCGAGGGCGAACGTGCGCAGATGTGTGTCCTCGATACGGTCGCTCGCCACAGCGACGACCCACGGGTCGGTGCGGTGCAGCGCCGGCGCTGGTCGCGCCGCACGGCGCACTTCGATCTTCGGCAGCGGCGCGTGCTTGTAGCCTTCGATCAGCACGAGATCGCACGGGGCGAGCATGCGCACGAGGCGGTCCAGGTCCGGCTCGGGCGCACCGCGCAACTCGCGCATCAACGCGACGCGTTGCGGCGACGCGACCAGGACGTCGCTGCACCCGGCCCGACGATGGCGCCACGAGTCCTTGCCCGGCCGGTCGATGTCGAACGCATGGTGGGCGTGCTTGATCAGCGACACGCGCAGGCCCCCATTTACGAGACAGGGGACGACTCGTTCGATCAACGTCGTCTTTCCCGCGCCACTGAACCCGGCGAATCCGAACACTTTCATCTGCATGTCCTGCGTCGGGGAGTTGCGTTCAGGCTAAAGCCAGGGACTGCGACCGCCTATCCGCGGAACGAAGGACTTATCCGAGCGCTGCACCTTTCTGCTCAGGTCGGGCGAAGCGGCGGGAAAAAGTGATGACGCAGGAAGGGGAGGGGTGTATCAATTTGAACGCCACTAGTTGAAACATAAAAAAACTGCCTGAGCAGTAAAACTTGGAGGAGAAGGTCGTGGAGATACAAAAACGGTTCGGAGCCGGTGCCGCCGGCCCGGTACTCGCAAATTCGCTCTTGTTTCGCACGTCGGACCTCGACGAAGCGCGCGACCGCGTGTCGCGCGTGTTCTGCGCGCACCGGCTGCGTGTCGTCGGCGAGTCCCGGCAGATCGACGCGGAAATGTATTTCCGCCGCATCCGTGGGATTGGCGTCGGGCGGATCCGCTACGGTGCGAGCGTCTCGATCGAGCCCGGACTGCTCGACAGTTTCGCGCTCGTGCAGATGCCGCTGACCGGCTCGGAAGTCGTCGAGCACGGCGGGCGCACCGTCGATTCGACGCCCGACGTCGCCTCGGTGCTGAGCCCCACGCTGCCGGTCTGCATGCGCCACGGCGACGACACCGAAAAACTGTTCGTGAAGATCGAGCGCGATGCGCTCGAGCGCCACTGCCGTCAGCACCTTGGCGGCGATCTGCGCCGCCCAATCGAATTCCGGCCGGAGATGTCGCTCGCCGCCCCACGGAGCCGGTCGTGGGTGCGCCTGATGAACTGGCTGTGCGACGAAGTTGCCGGTGAGCGCAGCGGCGCCGACACGATCCTCGACTCGCCGCTTTTTTCAGCTCAGATCGAGCAGATGGTCATCACGACGCTGCTCCTGTGCCAGCCTCACAACTATTCCGAGCGCCTCGAGGATGAAAGCCCTTCGGTCGCGCCACATTTCGTGCGGCGGGTCGAGCGGATGATCGACGAGAACGCGCACGAGCCGCTGACGATCGGAGTTCTCGCCGAGCACGCCGGCGTCAGCACGCGTTCCCTGTTCGTTGGGTTCCGCAAGTACCGCAACACAACGCCGATGCAGTACCTGAAGGACGTCAGGCTGAAGCGCGTGCGTGAGGACCTGCTACAGGCCGCGCCCGATGCGACGACGGTGACCGCGGTCGCGATGCGTTGGGGGTTCTCGCACCTCGGGCACTTCACGTCGGACTACAAACGCAGTTTCGGCGAAAACCCGTCCGCGACGCTGCACCGATGAAAAAGGGGGCATACGCCCCCTTTTCCTTTTCCGGCCGGGCCGTAACGGTTCGGCCGGGCGGCGACCTTATTTCGCCAAGGTCCAGTTGCCGTCCCTGACGGCGATGAGGACGCGTCCGCGCTCGTCGAAGCCGCTGTGGTCGGTCGTGCTCATGTTGTAGATGCCCTGGGTGCCGACGAGCTCGCGGGTCTGCTCGAGGCTGTCGCGCAGCGCGGCGCGGAACTCCTTCGTGCCGGGCTTGGCGACCTTCGCCGCGGCGGGTACCGCCCGCTGCAGGAGCAGGCCGGCGTCGAAGACGTTGGCGCCGAAGGTGGCGGGGCGGGTGCCGTGGGCCTTCTCGTACGCGGCGATGTAGTCGGCGGCGATCTTCTTCGACGGGTGGGTGTCGGCGATCTCGGGCAGCACCAGCATCAGGCTCGCGGCGAGGATCGTGCCTTCGACCTTCTTGCCGCCAAGCTTGAGGAAGTCGGGCAGGGCGGCTCCGTGGGTCTGATAGATCTGGCCCTTGTAGCCCTGCTCGACGAGGGTGGTCTGCGGCAGCACCGCCGGCCCGCCGGCGGCGGCGACGAGCACCGCGTCCGGTTTCGCGCCGAGGATCTTCAGGCTCTGGCCGGTGACCGACGCATCCTGGCGCTGGAAGCGCTCGTTGGCGACGATCTGGATGCCGTTCTTGTCGGCGAGTCCCGAGAACACCTTGTACCAGTTCTCACCATAGGGGTCGCCGACACCGATGAAGCCGACCGTCTTCACGTTGGCCTTTACCATGTGCTCGACGAGCGCGCGGGCGATGATGTCGTCGTTCTGGGTGGTCTTGAACACCCACTTTTTCTTGTCGTCCATCGGCGTCACGACGGCCGCGGTGCCGACCGGGGCGAGGAGCGGCACGCCCGCATCGGCGACGAACTGGATCACGCCCATCGCGTTGGGCGAGCCGGAGGGGCCGATGATGGCGTCGACGTTCTGCTCCGAGATCAGCTTCTTCACGGCGGTGACGGAGGCGGTGGGATCGCTCGCGTCGTCGAGCGCGATGTACTCGACCGTGAGCTCACCGATCTTCGCCGGCAGCAGCTGCACCGTGTTCTTCTGCGGAATGCCGACCAGCGCGATCGGGCCGGTCGCCGACGACACGACGCCTATCCTGAGTTGGGCGTGCGCCGACAGCGACGCAGCCAGCACGAGCCCGGACAGCGCCAACCGAATGCCAAGTGTCTTCATGTTCTGGTGTCTCCTACGATGTGGACCACGGGGGTCTCTTGTCGCGCGCGGATGGGCTCCGTGCGCTCCTCTCGCCGTCGATGGATTCCGGGCTTGGTGAGTCGAGGGCGGCGCCCCTCCCGGTGGGGCGCCGCATGACGATGTAGCGCCCGGACTCAGCCGGCGATGATCCCTCTCGCATGGAGCAGCCCGATCTCGACATCGCTGCATCCGGCCTCGCGCAGCACGGCATCCGTGTGCTGGCCGTAGCGCGGCGGAAACGGCAGCTCTCCACCATCGGCTCCGGCGACATCGACCGCCATGGGCTGCATATGCACGAGCTTGCCGCCGGGCATGCGCGTCGTCGTCAGCCGTCGCCGGATCGCGTCCATGTCGCGCACGGCCGGTATGTCGTGGATCGGCGCGTGGGGGATCGTGGCGTCGCGGAAGTCCGCAGCGATCTCGGTAGTCGGATAGCGGCTCGTGACGGCGGCGACGTCGCGGTGGATCGAATCGCGGTCGCGGTGCCGCCCCTCGTTGGTCGCACGTACGGCATTGCCGATCGCCGCGAACTTGGGGATGGCGGAAAGCCGCTTCCACTGCACGTCGCTGCCGATCGCCATGTAAATGAAGCCGTCGGCGGTCGGATAGACGTTCGTCGGGATGAACTTGCGGTGCTCGTTTCCGCAGCGCGTGATCTCGGACGGCTGGCAGTCGAAGTCGATGAGCGGCAGCGTCGTGATAAGCCAGGACGCCGCGGCCTGCAGCATCGACACGTCGATGCGCGTTCCCTTGCCGCTCTCGGCACGTTCGAGCAGCGCCATCATCACGTTCGCATAGACCTCGTCGCCCGCCTTCAGGTCGATGATCGGCACGCCGGCGAGGGTTGGCGGCCCGTCGGCGGGGCCGGTGAGCTCCATGTAGCCCGCCATCGCCTGGATCACGGGGTCGTAGCCGGGCGCGTCCGGGTAGTCGGGGCCCATCGCCGAGATCCCGGCCCAGATCAGTTCCGGCTTCGCCGCGCTCAAGGTCTCGTAGTCGATGCCGAGCTGCTTGTAGCGGCGCGGCACGGTGTTGCAGCAGAAGACATCGACGTCGAGCTCGACGATGAGGCGCCGCAGCAGCGCCTGGCCGTCGGGCTCCTTGAGGTTGAGCGCGATCGCTTCCTTGCCGACGTTCGGTGCGATGAAGTAGGTGCGCCGGTCGTCGTCGGCGACCGTGCCGCCGATATAGCGGTTCGGGTCGCCGGGCAGGCCGTCGCCGGCCGGCGTCGATTCGATGCGGATGACGCGCCAGCCGAGCTGCGCGAAGCGCAGCGTCGCGTAGGGCATCGACAACGCCTGCTCCATAGAGAGTACGGTGCGGCGCTTCATGCCGATTTCCACGCTTGCCAGTTGGGCTTTTCGGCCTTGCCGCGCAGCGCCCGGTACACCGCTTCCGGCGTGAAGGGCAGGCCGAAGATGCGCACCCCGGTCGCGTTGTAGATCGCGTTCGCGGCCGCCGCGGCGATGCAGATCGACGGCGCTTCGCCGACGCCCTTCGCGCCCTGCGGGCCTTCGCCATCCATGGACTCGACGAAGGTGATGTCCATCTCCGGAATCTCCGGCGCGGTCACGAGCTTGTAGTCGCGGAAGTTCGGGTTGCGCGTGACGCCGTTTTCGACGATCAGGTTCTCGGTCAGCGCGTAACCCTGGCCCATGACGACGCCGCCTTCGATCTGGCCTTCGAGGCCGAGGCGGTTCAGCACGCGGCCGACGTCGTGCGTGCCGGTGACTTTCGTCATCTTGACGATGCCGGTGTCGGTATCGACCTCGACTTCGACGACCTGCGTCGCCCACGCGTACGCGGCCGACACGTCGCCCTTGAAGCCCTTGTCCTGGTGCACGCTCGGCGGCTCGTAATAGAAGGTCGTCATGACGAGCTCGGCCTTGTCGGAGAAGTGGAGGTTCCGCATCAGGCGTGCGAGCTCGACCACGGGCTCGCCGGTCTCGGCGACGACGACGAAGCCGCCGCGCAGGTCGAGCATCGCCTCGTCGCAGCCGTGCTTCTTCGCCGCCGCCGCGAGGATCTTCGCCTTCGCCTTGCGCGCCGCGCCGATCGCCGAGTTGCCGGCGATGAAGGTCGTGCGGCTCGCATGCACGCCGACGTCCCACGGGGTGATCGCGGTGTCGTTATTGACGACGGTGACCGCCGAGATCGGCAGCCCCAGCTCCTCGCAGACGAGCTGCGACAGGACCGTCTCCGAGCCCTGTCCGATCTCGGATGCGCCGGTGATGAGCGTGACGTTCGCGAAGTCGTCGAGCTTGAGGATGGTGCCGCAGCCGTCCGACGGGTAGATCTTCGCGCCGCCGCCCACGTGCAGCATCGACGCCATGCCGATGCCGCGTTTCACCGGTCCCGGCGCGTCGCGGTTGGCGAGGTTGTCGGCGTGCTTCTTCCGGTAGTCGCTGCGCTCGGCGGCGGTCGTCAGGCACTCCTTGAAGCCGCAGCTCTTGAAGCTCATGCCCTGGCCGGTGACTTCGCCGGCGTCCTGCGCGTTCTTGATGCGGAAATTGAGCGGGTCCATGCCGATCTTCTCGGCCAGCATGTCCATGTGCTGCTCGATGGCGAAGGTCGCCTGCAGGTTGCCGTAGCCGCGGAAGGAGCCGGCGTACGGGTTGTTCGTGTAGACGACGGTCGTGTGGTAGTCGCAGGCCGGCACGCGGTACAGCGACGAGAAGGTCTGCATCATCACGAAGGGCGTGGTCGCGCCCCACGACGTGTAGGCGCCGTTGTCGTGCAGCGTATGGACCTGGCGGAAGGTCAGCGTGCCGTCCTTCTTGCAGCCTGAGCGCAGCGTCAAGAGCACCGGCTGGCGCGTCGGCGACGCAAGAAACTCCTCCTCGCGCGTAAAAACCATCTTCACGGGGCGCTTCGCGGCGCGTGCGAGGAAGATGCAGATGACCTCGAAGGGGTAGATATCGAGCTTGGAGCCGAAGCCGCCGCCGATCGGGGGCTGGATGATGCGCACGCGGCTCGGGTCGATGTTCAGGTACTCGGCGAACTCGCGCTTGTGCAGGAAGGGCACCTGCGTGTTCGAATACATCAGCAGGTTGCCGGAGGCGTCGAACTCGGCGATGACGCCCGATACGCCCATGCAGCAGTGCGTCACGTAATGCAGCTGGAACGTGTCCTCGACGACCACGTCGGACTCGGCTTCGGCCTGCGCGACGTCGCCGTGCGTGTAGTCGAAGCGCATCGCGATGTTGTCGGGTTTGCCTGCGAATGCGATCGGCGTCTTCGGTGGCAGCGCCTTCGGCTGGCCGTCGGCGGCGAGCGGGACAGGGTGGATCAGCGGCGCGCCCGGCTTGATTGCGTCCTCGGGCGTGGCGACGATCGGCAGATCCTCGTATTCGACGCGGATCAGGCGCAAGGCCGCCTCGGCGATCTCCTCGCTGTCGGCGGCGACCGCGGCGATCTCGTCGCGCAGGCTGCGCACGCGTTCGCCCTTCAGCGGCAGATGGTCGCGTGCGACGCCGATCGGCTGCTGGTCGGGCACGTCCGCCGCGGTGAGGACGACATGGACGCCCGGCAGCGCCTTCGCCGCGGAGGTGTCGATGCTCTTGATCTTGGCATGCACGCGCGACGAGCGCAGGATCTTCGCGTGCAGCACGCCCGGCACGATCATGTCCTGGATGTAGCGCGTCTTGCCGGCGGCCTTTTCGGGTGCGTCCTTCTTCTGGATGCGCTGGCCGATCAGGGATTCGGGTGCGATCACGGGTTTTTCTGCGACGTTCATGCTGTCGTTCTCCTCATCGCCCGCCGCAGCACGCGGATTCGACCGCGTCGACGATCTTCTTGTAGCCGGTGCAGCGGCACAGGTTCCCTTCGAGGCCGCGCTTGATCGCGTTGGCGTCCGCGTCCGGATTCGTGTCGAGAATGTGCGCCGCCTGCATGACCATGCCGGGCGTGCAGAAGCCGCACTGCACCGCGCCGTGCTCGACGAAGGCGTCGCGCAGCGCGTCCGCTTTCGGATCGGCGGCGAGGCCCTCGATCGTGACGATGTCCCGGCCGTCGAGATCGACCGCGAACATCAGGCAGGAATTGCGCGTCTCGCCATCGACGCGAACGGTGCACGCGCCGCACTCGCCCTCGCCACAGCCGTACTTCGTGCCGGTCAGCCCGACGACGTCGCGCAGCATGTCGAGCGCGTTCATCGTGACGTCGACGGTGAGCCTTTTTGTGACGCCGTTCAGAGTGAATTCGATGTCATGCTTGAGCGACATGGTCGAGCATCCTCTTGGTCATGTTATGGATCAGTTCCTTGCGGTACCAGGCGCTCGCGCGGATATCGTCGATCGGGTTCACCTCGTCGCGCGCGGCGTCGGCGGCGGCTTCGATCGCTCCGGCGTCGAGACGGCGGCCTTCGAGCGCGGCTTCGGTGCGCGGCGCGCGTACCGGCGTCGGGGCGACGGCGCCGAACGCGACGCGGGTGTTCGTGAGCGTGCCGTCGCGCATGACGCCGGCGATGCCGATCGAGATCGTCGAGATGTCGAGCGCGGGGCGCGTGCCGAACTTGTAGAAGCGCGCGACGTGACCCGGTTTCGGCAGCGGGATGCGCACCGCGGTCAGCAGCTCGTTCGCGTTGCGCTTGGTCCTGCCCGGGCCGGTGAAGAACTCGGCGAGCGGCATGCGACGCGTCGCGACCGAGCCGTTCGGCTTCGATGCGAGCTCGACTTCCGTGTCGAGCACGATCAGCGGTACGAGGGTGTCACCCGCGGGCGAGGCGTTGTTGATGTTGCCGCCGAGCGTGCCCGCGTTGCGGATCTGGTCGCTCGCGAAGTGATCGCAGGCCTCGGCGAGCACCGGTGCGTGCTGCGCGACGAGCGGATCGCGGAGGAGCTCGCTGATCGTGGTGAGCGCGCCGATGCGCAGGTGCTGGCCGTCGAGCGTCACGCCCTTCAGTCCGGCGACACGGCCGATGTTCATCAGCGTCGGCTTGAACGCGACGCGGCCGGCCTTGGTCTGCGGCATCAGATCGGTGCCGCCGGCCAGTATCGTCACTTCGCCCTGCTGCAGGATGCCGAGCGCCTCATCGAGGCTCTGCGGCGCGGCATATCTTTCGATTGCTGTCATTGATCGTTCCTCAGAAGCGGATCGGTTCCTGGTACCGTCCGAACACTTTCACCAGTTCCTGCGTGATCTCCCCGACGCTCGCGTAGGCCTTCACCGCCTCGACGATCGCCGGCATGACGTTCGTGCCGGCCCGCGCCGCATCGCCCACCGCGGCAAGCGCACGCGTCACCCGTGCCGCATCGCGTTCGGCGCGCACGCGGTTCAGCGACTCGACCTGCACGCGTGCGTCGTCCTCGTTGTAAGCGTGGAATTCGACCGGATGCTCGTCTTCCTGGTCGTTGCGGTAGCAATTGACGCCGACCTTCGGGAACTTGCCGCTCTCGATGTCGCGCTGCATCCTGTACGCCTGCGCGGAGACCTTGGCCTGGATCGCGCCTTCGGACACCAGCTTGACGATGCCGCCCTGCGCGTCGGTCTCGGCGATGATCTCTTCCATCTTCTGGCGCATCTGGTTCGTCATCGTCTCGACGTAGTACGAGCCGCCGAGCGGGTCAACCGTCTCGGTGAGGCCCATTTCCTCGATGAGAATCTGCATCGTGCGCAGCGAAATACGCGCGGAATACTCGGTAGGGATCGTGTAGGCCTCGTCGTAGGAGCACAGCGCCATCGTCTGCGTGCCCGAGAGCGCGCTGATCAGCGCGTAGTACGCGCCGCGCACGATGTTGAGTTCCGGCTGTTCGAAGGTCAGCCCGCCGCCGCCGCCGGCCGCGATCATGCGCAGCCACATCGAGCCCGGTTTCTCGGCCTTGTATTCCTCCTTCATGATCTTCGCCCACAAGCTGCGCCCCGCGCGGAACTTGCAGACCTGCTCGAAGAGGTTGCCGAAGATATTGAAGTTGTATGACAGGCGCCCGGCGAACTCATCGACGTGCAGGCCGCGTGCGATGACTTCGTCCGCGTAGGCGCGGGCGATGCAGAACGCATAGGCCATTTCCTCGGCCGGCGTCGCCCCGGATTCCCGGATGTGGTAGCCGCAAACCGACACCGGGCTGTACTTGGGCGCGTGCTCGGCGCAGTACTCGATCGTGTCGCCCACGAGCTTGATCGACGGCTCGACCGGGAAGATCCACGTGCCGCGGCCGATGAACTCCTTGAGGATGTCGTTCTGCGCGGTGCCCCGCAGCTGCTTCACGTCGTAGCCGCGCTTCTCGGCCATCGCGAGGTACATCGCGATCGCGATCGCCGCCGCGCCGTTGATCGTCATCGACACCGTGATCTTGTCGAGGTCGATGCCGTCGAACGCGATCTCGAAGTCGCGCAGCGTGTCGACCGACATGCCGACGCGGCCGATCTCGCCCTGCGCGAGCGGGTCGTCCGAGTCGAGGCCGATCTGCGTCGGCAGGTCGAAGGCGACGTTGAGGCCCGTCTGCCCGTTCGCGATCAGGTACTTGAAGCGCTGGTTGGTGTCCTGAGGATTGCCGAAGCCCGCGTACTGCCGCATCGTCCAGGGCTGCTTGCGGTACATCTCGCGGTGGATGCCTCGCGTGAAGGGATATTCCCCGGGCAGGCCGATCATCGCGTCGCCGCCGCTCGCCGCGACGTCGTCGGCGGTGTAGAGCGGCTGGACTTCGAGACCGGATTCGTTGGTGACGCGTTTCACGGTCGATTGCACGCGGTCGTTCATGCAGCGTTCTCCCGGATGTAATCTGCGATCGCGTCGAGCTTCGAGCCGGTCGGGAAGATGCCCTTGAAGCCCAGCTCGCGCAGCGCGTCGTGGTCCTGGGCCGGCAGGTTGCCGCCGATCATCCACAGCTTGTCGTCGAGGCCGTTCGCTTCGAGCAGTGGCTTCAACTTGCGGCAGAAGGGCAGGTGCGAGCCCGCCATCGACGAGAGCGCGATCACGTCGACGTCCTCGTCGAGCGCGATGCGGCTCACCTGTTCCGGCGTCTGCCGCAGGCCGGTGTAGATGACTTCGAAGCCGGCGTCCATCATCGCGCGGGCGACCACTTTCGCGCCCTGGTCGTGACCGTCGAGACCCGGCTTCGCGAGCAGCACGCGGATGCGGCGTTGTTGTGTGGTGTCGTTCATGCGCTGAGCTCCTTCGCAATGACGAGTTTGAGGATTTCGCTGGTGCCGCCGCCGATCAGCGTGAAGCGCACGTCGCGCAGGTAACGCTGCACCGGGTACTCCATCGCGTAGCCGTAGGACGCGAGCACGCGCGCGGCCTGATCGCAGATCGATGCGGCCGTCTCGGTCGCGAAGAGCTTCGCCATCGCGGCCTCCTTGTGGTGCGGGCGCTTCGCGTCGCACAGCCATGCGGCGCGGTGGACGAGGGCGGTGGCGGCCTCCAGCCCGGTCGCCATCTCGGCGAGTTTCAGCTGGATCGCCTGGAAGCGGTTGATCGGCTTGCCGAACTGCTGGCGCTCGCCGGCATAACGCACGGCTTCATCGAGCGCCGCCCGCGCGACACCGAGCGCCATCGCGCCGGTGATGATGCGAATCTCGGCTAGCGTCTTGCGCAGATGCCCTTCGCCGTCGCCTTCCTCCTTCGACAGGCGATGGCTGTCAGGCACAAAGCAGTCGTTGAAGGCGACTTCCGAGGTCGGCAGCGCCCACACGCCCATCTTGTGGATCTCGCGGCCGACGACGAGGCCCCGGGACTCCTTCTCGACGAGGAAGATCGTCAGCTTCTTCTCGTCGCCGGCGCGGGCGAAGACGGTGAAGAAGTCGGCGAGCGGCGCGGAGGTGATCCACGTCTTCTGCCCGTTGATCACGTAGCCGCCGTCCACCTTTGTCGCGGTCGTCGCGATCGACTCGAGGTCCGAGCCCGCGTTCGGCTCGGTCATGCAGATCGCGCCGATTTTGTCGCCGCGCAGCGCCGGCTTGAAGAGGCGTTCGACGATGTCCGGGTTGCCGAGGAGCTGCAGGAACTTCGTGCCCATCAGCGACTGCATCGCGACCGCCCCGGCGAGCGACATCGAGCCGCGGGCGACCTCGGTCAGCGCGAGACAGAACTCGGTGAGCGCGAGCCCGGTACCGCCGACCGATTCCGGATAGCGCATGCCGAAGAAGCCGAGCTCGGCGAGCTCGCGGAACAGCGCCCGGGGGAAGGCGTGCGCTTCGTCGAGCGCGGCCGCCTGGGGGGCGATGCGCTCGTCGCAGAAGCGCGCGAAGGTGTCGCGAATCGCGCGCTGTTCGTCCGAAAGGTCGAAGTTCATCCGGCCACCTGCTCGGGCTCATAGCCGTACTTCTCGCGAGCCGCCTGCTCCGAGATCACGCCGTTGCGGATCTCCTCGGCGAGCAGCTTGCGGTCGCGCCGCTTCGGATCGCCATAGCCACCGCCGCCGCTCGCGACCTGATGGTAGATCGTGCCTTTCGGTACGCCGGTGATCAGGTCCTTGTTCTTCGGCACGACGGTCTGGCCGTCGGGGTAGTGCAGGCGGATGAAGTTGAGCCCGCCCTCGCCGCCGCCGAAGAGCCCGAAGGCCGGCTCGAAGTCACCGTCGCCGAAGGTCACGAGCTGCGTGTCGTTGGAGCCGATCTCGAAGATCGTCTCGACGCCGAGCCCGCCGCGCCATTCGCCGGCGCCGGCCGAGTCGGCCAGTAGTTCGTGGCGGATCAGGCGGTGCGGCGTCTGCTGCTCGAACATCTCGTAGTCCTGGTCGAGCACGCCGCCGGACGCGTCGATCATGCCGATGTGATCGTAGCCATCGGTGCCGAGCATCGCGCCCGAGCCGCCCTTCAGGCCCATGAAGCCGATGTCGACGTATTTCTCGTTGGTCTTCGGATCGATGCCGGTCGTGAGGCTCGCGAGCAGGTTGTTCCAGCCCGCGGTCACGCGCTCGGGCATCACCGGCGCGAGCGCGCGCTGGATGGCGTCGGCATTCGGCGGGCACAGGTGATTGCCGAAAGTCGTGGCCTTCGGGTAGGCCGCGTTCAGGATCGTGCCTTCCGGAATCACAATCTCGATCGGCTGCACCATGCCCTCGTTATGCGGGATGTCGGGGTTCACCATCTGCAGCAGCGTCAGGATCGTCGCCGACGCGCTCGACGTGAAGGTGCCGTTCACGAAGCCGTTGGTCTGCGCGTCGGTGCGGGAGTAGTCGAAGCGGATCGCGCGGTCCTCGACCTCGATATCGACGCGGATCGTGAATTCCGAGCCGACGTGGCGGCCGTCGTAGAACACCTTGCCTTCGCCGGAGTAGCGGCCGTTCGGGATCTTCGCGATCTCGGCTTCCATCATCCGGCGCGTCGCGTCGAACAGCGCCTGCTTGTGCGACTCGTAGCTCCCGACGCCGTATTTCGCGATCAGCTCGAGGAAACGTCGCTCGCCGACAGTGCAGGCGCCCATCTCGGCCTTCATGTCGTGCTGCACGATGTCGAGCCGCACGTTCGCGAAGATCAGGTTCCACACGTCCTTCCTGAGCTTGCCCTTGTCGACGACCTTCACCGGCGGGATGCGCAGCGCCTCCTGCCACACCTCGACCGCGTTCGGGTTGTAGCCGCCCGCAACGTTGCCGCCGATGTCGGCCTGGTGGCCCTTGACCGCCGTCCAGGCGACCAGCCGTCCCTCGAAGAACACCGGCTTGAACACCGCGACGTCGTTGTTCTGGTTGCCCAGGCTGAACACGTCGTTGTGGAAGATCACGTCGCCCGGGTGGATGTCGTCGCCGAAGTATTCCTTGATGTACTTGCACACCGGCGCGAGCGAGAAGGCGAGGATCGGCAGGTTCTCGGTCTGTTCCAGCATGTTGCCGTCGCCGTCGTACAGGCCCGTGACGTAATCCTTCGCCTCGCACAGGATCGGCGAGCGCGTCGTCTGCTCCATCGAGATGCTCATCTCGTCCGTGATCGAGCGGAAGGTCCGCGCGTAGACGGACAGCAGGATGGGGTCGATCTTCTCGTTGCTCATGCCAGCGCCTCCTTCTTCTCCGGGATGCATGTTGCGACGAGGTCCTCGCGCCCCTTGCGGTACAGCGCGAACGAGCCGAGCGCATCGACGACGCAATCGAACGACGCCGACACGAAGATCGCCGTCGTCTCCTGCTCGATCATCGCCGGGCCGTCGATGCGGTTGCCGTGGCGCATCCTGTGGCCGTCATAGACGGGCACTTCGCGGAATTTCTTCGTCTCGGGGATATAGACGGCGCGTTTGCCCTTCAACGCGTGCGCCGCGTCCTCGCCCGCCCACTCCTCGTGCCGCGCGACCGGCTTGTCGGTGAGGCCGATCGCCTGCACGCGCACGTTGATGATCTCGATCGGCGTGTTCTCGGCTTCCAGCGAATAGCCGTACAAGCGGTTGTGCTCGGCGTGGAAGGCGCGTGCGATGGCAGGCGTGTCGCCCGCGTCGATCAGGCTGCGCGGCACGGCGAAGGAGACCTCGTGGTACTGCCGGATGTAGCGGCAGTCGAGCTTCACGTCGTCGCGGCGCCGCGCTGCGGGGATACGTTCCTCGTCGAGCTGGCGCGCGCCCTCGCGCGACATCTCGTCGACGATCGCGCCGAGTTTCGCCCAGTCGAGCCCTTCGAGCCGCGATACGAAGGTGCGCACGAAGTCGTGCTTCAACTCGCTCATCAGCATGCCGAACGCGCACAGCACCGAGGACTCGCGCGGCACGATCTGCAAGGGGATTTCCAGCTCCTCGCAGATCAGGCACGAGTGGATCGGCCCCGCGCCACCGGCCGGGATGAAGGGGAACTCGCGCGGGTCGAAGCCGCGCTTGATCGTCACTTCCCGCACGCCCTGCGCCATGTTGTTGCACGCGACGCGGTACATGCCCGCCGCGGCGTCCTCGACGGAAAGTCCCATCGGCTGCGCGATGTGTTCAAGGATCGCAGCGCGCGCGGCGGCGACATCGAGCTTCATCCTGCCGCCGGCGAAGAACTCCGGATCCAGGTAGCCCAGCACGACGTTCGCGTCGGTCGTCGCCGGCAGCTTGCCGCCCTTGCCGTAGCACGCCGGGCCGGGGTCCGCGCCGGCGCTCTGCGGCCCCATGCGCAGCAGGCCGCCTTCGTCGAGCCAGCCGATCGAGCCGCCGCCGGCGCCGATGGTGTGGATGTCGAGCATCGGCAGTGCGATCTTGTGGCGCGCGATCTCGCCGTCGTTCTTGATCATCGGCGCATCGACCGCGACCGAGGCCTCGAAGCTCGTGCCGCCCATGTCGGTGACGATGCACTTGTTCTGGCCATGCACGCGCACGTAATGCAGCCCGGCGCCGGGGCCGCCGGCCGGGCCCGAGAGCAGCGTCAGCGCGGCCTTCTCGCGCGCGAGCTGCGGCGAGATCACGCCGCCGTTGGACTGCATGATCAGCAGCAGTCCGTCGAAGCCGATGCCTTTCAGCCGGCCGACGAGCTGGTCGAGGTAGTGGTTCAGTTTCGGGCCGACGTAGGAATTCAGCGCCGTCGTGCTGACGCGCTCGTAGAAGCGGATCGACGGCAGGAGGTCCGTCGACACCGACAGGTAGGCGCCGGGCAGCTCGCGGCGCACCAGTTCGGCCGCGGCCTGTTCGTGCGCCGGGTTCGCGAACGAGTTCATGAAGCAGATCGACACCGCCTGCACGCCTTCCGCCCGGAAGAGGGCGATCGCGTCGCGCACCGCGGCGAGGTCGAGCGCTGCGGATTCGATACCGTCGCGGTCGAGCCGCCCCGGAATCCCCGCGCGCAGGTAACGCGGCACCAGAGGCTTCACGTTCGTGTAGCGATTGTTGTACTGCTCCTCGCGCACGCCGCGGCGCATCTCGAGCGCGTCGCGCACGCCCTCGGTCGTCAGCAGGCCTGTCTTCGCGCCGGTGCCCGTCAGCGTCGCGTTGGTCGTCACGGTCGTGCCGTGCACGATGGTGTCGATGCGGCGCGCCAGGGTTTCGAGCGACAGCTCCAGGCTCGCGGCGATATCGGCGAGCCCGTTGACGACAGCGATCGACGGGTCCGCCGGCGTCGACAGGGTCTTGAATATCGCCGGCTCGGCGCCGTCGCGCGTGACGACGAAGTCGGTGAAGGTGCCCCCGACGTCGATTCCGATCTTCAATGTCATCAGATGTGCTCCATGAACGTTTTGCGCGCGACCAGCCGGCGCACGTCGTCCTTGCGGACCTTGCCCAGCGCGGTGCGCGGGAGTTCGTCGACGAACAACACTTCCTTCGGCAGCTTGTAGCGGGCGATGCGGCCGTCGAGGAGTTTCAGCACCCCGCTGGCGTCCAGAGCCGAACCTTCGTGCCTGACGACGACCGCGACGACGCATTCGCCCCAGCGCTCGTCGGGGCGGCCGACAACCGCAACTTCGGCGATGTCGGAGGATTCGGCGAGAAGGTTCTCGATCTCGGCCGGATAGATGTTCTCGCCGCCGGAGATGATCATTTCCTTCTTGCGACCATCGACCCAGAGCCAGCCCTCGGCATCGAAGTGCCCCATGTCGCCGGTGTGGAACCAGCCGTCCTTGAGCGCGGCGGCGCTGGCCTGTGGGTTGTTCAGGTAGCCCGTCATCACGTTCGGGCCGCACACCAGGATTTCACCGCTGGTCCCCGCTTTCGCGTCGGCACCGCCGTCGCCGGCGACGCGCACGCTGCAATGGAGTGCCGCCCGTCCAGCCGCGCCCGCGTGGGTCCGCGCGTCGGCAGCCTTCACATAGGCCGCGATCGGGCAGGTTTCGGTCGAGCCGTAGATCTGCACGAGGGGGATGCCGCGCTCGTGCACGGCGCGGATCAGCCGGTCGGGCACGATCGTCGAGCCCGTCGTGATCATCCTCAGGCTGGACAGATCGGCCTTCGCCCAGCGCGGGTGCGCCAACATCGCCTCGATCTGGGCCGGCACAAGGACGGTCAGCGTGATGTGTTCGCGCTCGATCGCGTCGAAGCTCGCGTCGACGTCGAATTTCGGATGCAGCACGACCGTACAGCCCAGCGACAGGGCAGGGGTCGTCTGGTTGTTGAGCCCCCCGACGTGGAACAGCGGCAACGTCGTCAGGATGCGGTCGCCGCCCGTGAATTCATGCAGGTCGACGCTGTTCGCGGCGTTCCACGCCAGCGCGTCCTGGGTCAGCAGTGCGCCCTTGGCCTTGCCCGTCGTGCCCGAGGTGTAGCAGATCAGCAGCGGCGTGCCGGGCCCGACCCGCGGGTCGCGCGCCACGGGCAGGCCGCCGCGCCGCATCAGGTCGTCGAAGGCGATCCAGCCCGCCGGTGGCGCGCCGAATACGACCAGCGTCACGCCCGCGAGCTCATCCCGGAAGGCGTCGATCTGTTCGACGAAGCGCGGCTCGACGAGCAGCACCGTGGGCGGGCAGTCGGCGAGCAGTTGCCGGTGCTCGGGCCCCGCGAGCCGCCAGTTCAGCGGCAGGAACAGCGCGCCCAGACGTGCACAGGCGAACAGCGCCGCGAGCGTCTCGGGCCGGTTGTAGCCGAGAAACGCGACGCAGGCGCCGCGCTCCACGCCCGACGCATGCAGCGCCGACGCGAGCCGCTCGATGTCCGCGGCGAACGCCGCGTACGTGAGGTCGCGCTCCGGAAAGCGGATTGCCGTCTTGTCGGGCGCGAGCCCGGCGTGACGGACGATCCATTCGGACAGGTCCATCCCCACTCCTCCTCCAAGTTCGGTCATGGGCGCTTTGCGCGCCTCTTCTGACTCGTTCGAATCCGGTTGGGGATGCTGCTCCGGGCGCTTTTGCGCCTCTCGTTTCTCCCCAGGGGGAGAGGTGGTGCGTAGTCCTGTACTGCCTTGCGCCGCTTATCCCTTCGACGGGGGCCGCGCGCCTGCAACGCTTACCGGTCGCCGACCTCGACGACCACCGCCATCGCCGTGTCACCCGCCGCGCAGCCGGTGAAAAGCCCGAAGCCACCGCCGCGCAACGTCAACTCCTCGACGAGCTCGATGATCGCGCGTGTGCCCATCGGCGCCTGCGGATGGCCCCACACCAGCGAGCAGCCGTAGTTGTTCATGCGGTCGAGATCTGCACCGGTCTCGCGGGCGAAGACGATATCGTTTACCGCGAACGGGTTATGGGTCTTGATCGCGGTCATGTCGGCGATGCCGCGGCCAGCCTGATCTAGCGCTCGCCGCGCAGCCGGGATCATCGCTTCGGGCATGTGGGCGAGTGCGGTGCGCGCCAGGCCGAAACCATGCAGGCGCACCGCGATGGACGGGTCGCGCGACAGCTCCTTCGCGCGCTCGGGCGTTGTTACCAGGATCGCCGCATTGCCATCGGCCGGGTGCGTCTGGGCGCCGTACGTTACCGTGCCGCCTTCCATCGCCGGCTTCAGTTTTGCGAGGCCCTCGGCCGTCGATCGGGACACCCCTTCATCGCCGTCGAGCGAACCCGCGCTCTTGCGGAAGTCCGCGCTCGGCACGTCGAACGGCAGCGTCATGAAACGTCGCAGGAAGGCCGAGTCGTCCTTCAGCGCATCGGCGTATTGCGCCTCGCGCCGCAGCACCAGTTCGTGCTGCCGGGCCGTGCTGACACCGTGCTTTGCCGCGACGTTCTCCGCCGTCTGCAACATCGAATGTCCGCCCAGCGGGTCGCAGCCGAAGTTGTCCATGACCCAGTTCTCGGACGCGCCGGTGCCGCCGGGGCCTTTCGGATTCGGATAGTAGAGATGCGGGCCGTTCGAGGTGCGATCGCAATTGACCGCCAGCGCGACCTCGGCGAGACCGGCTTCGATCTCCTGCGCCGCGGCGAGGAGCGTCCGAACGCCGGTCGCGCAGGCCTGCATCATCGTCGGCCCCCCGGCGCGCGTCGCACCGACCAGACCGGCGAGCCAGGGCAGGCCGTAGAAGGCTTGCTGCTGCGGCACGGAGAAGCCGAGCACGCCGTAGTCTATCGACTGCGGGTCGATGTTCCGCTTCGCGAGTTCGTTGCGCGCGACGTGCGCGGCGAAGCGCACGCTGTGCAGCGACGCGAAACTGCCCTGCCAGCGCGCGAAGGGCGTGCTCCAGTAGGCGCCGTACGGAATTTCGGCCGTGTAGCGTGTCATCGTCTGCGGTCTCCGGTATTTGTTCTTCTAGCGCACGGGCAGTCGAATGCCCGGGTCAGGCCTGGCCGTCTTCGGTGAGGCCGACGGCGGCGATGAACGCCCGCTTCGCCTCGACGAGGTGTTCGAGCATGGCTGTGGCAGCCGTGTCGCCGTCACCCGCAGCCAGTGCCGACGAGATGCGGTTCAAGCCGCGCAGCACGATCGTGCGGATCTCCGGATCGTCGAGCGTCAGCGTGCGGATACGCTGCATGTGATCGGCGTACTGCTCGACGATGCGCACGAGCCGCGGATTCGGCACCACGGCGAGCCACGCGGCGCGGAAGCAGATCGTCGCCTCCCGGAACCCTGCGGCGTCGCCCGCCTTGTGTGCGCGGACGATCGCCGCGAGCGCGTCCTCGATGCCGCGGCGGTGCTCGGACGAGCGCGTCAGCGGTGCGATGCTACGGATCGCCGCCGGCTCGATGAGGAAGCGGATCTCGTAGATGTCGTTGACGTCCTGCAGCGTGAGCGCCGGCACGACGAAACTGCGGTTGTCGGACACGAGCAGGCCTTCGCTCGCGAGGCGCCGCAGCGCTTCGCGCACGGGAGTCCGCGAGACGCCGAGCTTTTCCGCGAGCTGGACTTCCTGCAGCGGTTGGCCGGCGAGGATCTGGCCGCTGCGCAGATGATCACGCAAGGTGTGATAGACCCGTTCACCGAGGGCAAGAGGGCGTTCGACGGGCTGAAGCGTGGAAACCATATTCCGGAGCCTTTGATGGTTCGTTGTTGGCGGCGGCTTTCGAGTTGATGTGTACTGTATACAGTATTTTTTAGGGTGTAAAGTACATCTTGTCTCTACCGGTGGAATCGGCTTCGGCACGGACTTCGCCGGTCCCGCGTCCGAAACTGTCCGCCCCCGAAAGCCGCTGCAGCAGTTTGCCGGCACGACGGCGGCTTGGCTATGATGGATATCCAATCAATTGAGTGATGCGCATGAGCCTTGATGCCTGCCATGAAGAAGAGCGTCGCGCCCCGGACGTCGAGGCTGCGATCCTTGGGCTCGCGCGCGACGAGCCGGGGCTGGGCCAGGCCGCGGTCTCGGCGCGGCTGCGGCGCGACGGATTCGCGATTTCGCCCTCCGGGGTGCGCTACATCTGGCAGAAGCACGGCCTCGAGACTGCCGTGAAACGCTTGCGGGCGATCGCGCAATCGACGAGCGAGGGCGTCTCGGCGCTGACCGATACCCAGCGCGGATTGTTGGCGCGCGGGGCGCTCGCTGCGCAGCTCGTCTCCGCCGACGCCGCGACCGACGGCGAGCCGCCCGACCGCCGTCAGGTGATCCTCGATGCGGCGGCCGCGCTCTTCGCGGAGCAGGGCTACGACAGCACTTCCATTCGCGACATCGCCAGCCGGGTCGGGCTCCTGCCCGGGTCGATCTACCATTATTTCGCGTCGAAGGAAGAGCTCTATCTGGCTGTGCACCGGGAAGGCTTCCGGCGCCTGATGGCCGCCGTCGCAGACGCGCTGGCCGGTGCGAGCGATCCGTGGGAGCGACTCACCCGCGTCTGCCAGGTGCACGTCGCGGCGATCACCAGCGGCACCTATATCGACCGCGTCACCGGTCACAGCCTCGCGATGACGGGCAACCCGGAACTCTTCGCCAAGATCCGCCCGATGCGCGAAGCCTACGAGAACGTCTACCGCGGGCTCATCGAGGACTTGCCGCTCGCACCCGGTGCCGACCGCAGCCTGCTGCGGCTGATGCTCCTGAGTTTCCTGAACTGGGTGCACGTGTGGTATCGCGAAGGCCGGCGCTCGACCGACGAGATCGCCGCGGCCATGGTGGACACGCTGCGCCACGGCGTGGAATCGCCCGGCATCGCGTCGAAACCCCTGTCGGCGTTCTGAAGATTTCCGGTGCTCGCCTCTCGGTGCCGGTTCATCCGGCGCCGGAGCGGTTGCTTTTTTTCTTAAGTGCACAGGATACTGTATACATCAAAGATAAACGGCGGCAGAAGACCGCCCACCGCCCTGAACGGGTGCCCCAGAGGAGTTAGCCGGCCGGCGCCGTGTGGTCGGCCGATAAGGATGCGTGCCGCAAAGACGGTTCGCCGCTCACGAGACAACCGAAGGAGGCTCCCTGATGGTCACCCGTTTCGCCAATCCGCTGCTCGCCACGCCGCAGCGCCCGCTGCCGCGCACCGTCGCGATAATCGGCGCCGGCACGATAGGTCCGGACATCGGCTATTACCTGAAGAGCGCATTGCCGGGCCTGAAGCTGATCCTCGTCGATGTCGCCCAGGCGGCCCTCGACAGTGCATTGCAGCGCTTCGCGGACTACGCCGCAAAAGCGGTCGCGAAAGGCAAGATGAACGAGGCCGAAGCCGCGGCGGTCACCTCTGGCGTCGTCGGCACGCTCGACTATCGCGACCTCGCAGAAGCGGACTGGGTGCTCGAGGCGGCAACCGAGAACCTCGCATTGAAACGCCGCATCTTCGCCGACGTCGAGGCGGTCGTCGCAGCGGACGCGCTGATCACGTCGAATACGAGCTCGCTGCCGGCAGCGCAGATCTTTTCCGCGCTGAAGCACCCCGGGCGCGCCACCGTCACGCACTTCTTCGCCCCCGCCTGGCGCAACCCGGTCGTCGAGGTCGTCCGCTGGGCGCGCACCGATCCGGCCGTCGTCGAATACCTGCGCTGGGTATTCTGCACGACCGGCAAGGTGCCGCTCGTCACCGACGACGTGGCGTGCTTCATGCTCGACCGGATCTTCGACAATTGGTGCAACGAGTCGGGACTGCTGCTCGACCGTGCGACCGCGGCCGAGATCGACAGCGTCGCGGGCGAGTTCGTGCACGCGGGGCCGTTCTTCGTCCTGAACCTCGCCAATGGCAATCCGATCATCACCGAGACGAACACGCTGCAGGCCGAACTCGAAGGCGAGCATTATCGCCCCGCGCTCGTGTTCCGCTCGGTCGACCGCTGGCTGACCGCGCCCCCCGGAAAGCCCGTCGGCGTCGCGGACGATACAGTGTCGATCGTGCGTGAACGCCTGCTCGGCGTGCTGTTCTCGCAGACGGTGGACATCCTCGACCGCGACATCGGGGAACCGGCCGACCTCGATTTCGGCTGCCGTCAGGCGCTCGGGTTCAAGAAGGGGCCGCTGGAGCTGATGCGCGATCTCGGCGAGGCCGACGCTGGCCGCATGCTCGCGCACTTCTGCGACGAGCGCCGCGGCATGCCGGCGGCGCGAAAACCGCTCGGCGACTACCAGGGCTTCCTGCGCCATGTGCTCGTGGACGACATCGGCGACGTCAAGGTCATCACGCTGCGTCGCCCCGAAGCCCTGAACGCGCTCCACGACGAATTGACCGACGAGATCCTGTCCGTCATCCAGCGCTTCGAACACGATCCGGCCGTGGCGGGCTTCGTCCTCGTCGGCTACGGCAACCGCGCGTTCTGCGCCGGCGGCGACATCGGGCGCTTCGTCAACATGCTCGGCGATGCGCCAGCGTCCGCGCAGTACGCCCGCGACTGTTCGCGTCTGCTCGTGCATCTCGATCGCATGAAGAAGCCGGTTGTCGCCGCGATCAACGGCATGGCGCTCGGCGGCGGCTTCGAACTGGCGATGCGCTGCCACGGCATCGTCGCGCTGGCGAGCGCTTGGATGCAGATGCCCGAGATCACGCTCGGCATCGTCCACGGCATCGGCGCGATGGTCGTGCCGTATCGTCGCTGGCCGCAGGCGTCGGCCGAATTCCACGGCATGCTGCGCCGGGCCGAGCGGCTGAAGGCGACGAAGGCGTTCGAGCTGGGCGTCGTCGACGGACTCGCCCGCGACTATCCGGAACTCATCCAGGCCGCCGTGGCCCGCGTCAAGGCGCTCGACGGCAATGTGGGGGGCATCCCGGACGGCGCGGTGGAGATCGCCCGGCTCGACCCCATCGCCCCGGTCGCCGCCAGCGGCCAGCCGCTCAGCGCCGAAGTCATCGGCATCCTCGAGCGGGCAGTGGAGGCCGCAGCAGCTGCGCCGACGTTCGAGGATGCGCTGGAGATCGGCTACCTCGCGTGGGGCGACAGCGCCTGCACGGCCGCTGCCCGCGAAGGCATCACGGCCTTCCAGGAGAAGCGCAAGCCGGATTTCACGAAGACGCCGTGAGGGGAGGGGGCCATACCGGGTGGGGGGGGCGCCCGAGGCGGCGCGTGGATACATTGGGCCCATGACCACGCGCAAGGGAGATACCACGATGACAGACCTCAGCAACGCCATCGCGTTCGTCGGCGACGCCGAAGCGAGGAAGTCCGCTCCGGCGCGCCCGGCGATGTTCGAGCGCGAGGTGCTGGTGCGCTTCGCGCATTGCGACCCGGCGGGCATCGTGTTCTATCCGCAGTACTTCGTGCTCCTCAACGGGCTTGTCGAAGACTGGCTCGCGGACGGGCTCGGCACCTCGTTCGCGGATCTGATCATGACGCGCCGGCTCGGAATTCCGACGGTGCGCATGGACTGCACCTTCACGCGGCCGAGCCGGATGGGCGACGCGCTCGTGCTCGGGCTCACCGTCACGCGCATCGGCGAAAGCTCCATCAATCTCGACGTGCAGGGACGGGTCGGCGATGAGCTGCGCCTGCGGGCCAGGCAGACGCTCGTCACGATGGACCTCGAGACGATGAAGTCGGTGGCGATCCCCACGGACATCCGTGAGCGTCTCGGGCGCTATTGCCAGCCGGTGCCGGAGATCGCGCCCGATGGTCTTTCCATTCCCGCCGACGGCACGCGGCGGGAAACTGACGGAGGCAAGCATGCAGATTGAACTGGAAGCGGACGAACTCGCGACCGCAGAGGATTGCTTCGGCGACCTCGCGCCCTGGCAAACCATGCTCGACCGGTGCGCCGTGCTCTTCACCGACATGGACGAAGGCTCGTCGGTCGGCTTTGTGCCGCGGAGCGGCTCGGGCATCCAGCCCGGCAAGCATGTCGCGGGGCTCGTCGACAACCACGGCGACGTGCCGATGATGAAGTGGACCGCCCACGGCAGCGGCATGAACGCCAGCCTGATGCCCTACCGCGGCTTCCAGGACGCGCGCGTGGATCTCCTGTTCGTCGCGGACGACGCGGCGCTCGAAGCGATGCGCGCGAGCCTCGCCGGAGACAGCTTGTCGCTGATCAAGCGACTGATCCGGCAGGGGCATATCATGTTCTTCGTGCTGCGCACGAAATTCGAACTTCAGGACGCGGGCTACGAGGAATTCCTCGATACGCTCGGCCTTGCCTTCCTCGGAGCCTGCCGATGATCTTCCAAAATCCCGCCGGCGCGCCCGAGCTCGCGTGCGAGCAGTGCGGCTGCCGCTGGTTCGACCGCATCCACGACACCTGCTATGAGTGCGGCACGAAGGTGAGCGACGAATCGATCGCGGAGTTCAACCAGGCGGTGGAGCGCTTTCGCGCGCGGGAGACCCTTCGCGCCGACACGCCGGAAGCATCGGCGAATTCCTCCGTCCGCTAGGTTCCGCATCCTGAATCCCGCCGCAGCCCGATGAAGAAGACCGCGACTGCCGTCCCGTATCGTCTCGCCCTGAAGACGATGCCGCCGCATTCGGCGCGCCAGGCGGTGGCCCCGCCGCGGCTGCTCGCGAGGCTGCGCGAGGCCGTCGAGCAACCGCTGGTGGCGGTGACTTCGCTCGCCGGTTTCGGCAAGACCTCGCTGCTCGTGCAGCTGCGCCGCGAACTCCTCGCACCCGGCGCGGCCGTAGCGTGGCTGACGATCGAGGCGAGCGACGACCGGGCGAGCGTCGCGCCCGCGATCATCGCGTCGCTGAGCACCGCGCTCGGGCTCGAGATGCCTGCGCGCGCCTTCGATCAGGTGGGGCAGGCCGGTGCGGACCTGTGGGCCGCGAGCGAGCTGCTCGTGCAATTGCACGAACTCGCCCGCCCGACCTGGCTGTTGATCGACGACCTGCACCAGCTCGCCGACCGCGACGCGATCGATTTCATCTACTACCTCGTCACGAACGCGCCGTCCAACTTCCACGTCGTCGTCAGCTCGCGCACCGACCCCCCGTTCCCGGTCGAGGAACTGCGCGCGCACGGGCTCTACACCCAGTTCGTCACCGAGGACCTGCGTCTGCGGCTGGAGGACACGGTCGGCTTCCTGCGCCGGCGCCTCGGCGACGAGGTCGATATCGAAACCGGCGCGCGCCTGCACGAGCGTACCGAAGGCTGGCCGATGGCGCTGCAGATCGTGACCTCGGCGATGGCCCGGCGTCGCGACGTCGCCGGAACGGTGGCGAGCCTGTCCGGAGCGAGCGGGGACGTGGCGCGCTATTTCTCCCAGTTCGTGCTGGAAAGTCTCGACGAACGGGCGGTCGCGATGCTGGTGCGCGCGTCCCTGCTCGAAACCCTGCATCCGGGGCTGTGCGCGGCGCTCGGGGGCGGCGTCGACGCGGCCGAGATCCTCGTCCGGCTGGAGCAGCAGACCGGCCTCGTGACGTCGGTCGACGGTGGTGACGTCTACCGCATGCATCCGTTGTTCCGCGAGTACCTCGCGAGCCTTCTCGCGGAGCTGCCGGCTAGCGAACGCACCGCGCTGCACGCGAAGGCGGCGGAATGGTTCGCGGCCCACAACATGCTCGAACACGCCGCCGAGCACGCCTTCCTCGGCGGACTCGAGACGCGGGCGATGGACTGGATCGAGAAGCGCGTGCGTTACCTCGGCGTGCAGGGGCGCATCGTCGAGGTGCTCGCGTGGCTCGACCGCCTGCCGCCGGAGGAGATCGCGCGGCACGAAGGCATCCAGCTCACGGCGGCGTGGGCGTGCGCGTTGTGCTACCGACCGCAGGACGCGGAGCGCCTCACCGACGTGATCCTGGCGCGCGCCGGGGTGACGCCCGAGGTGGTGCTGCAGGCGAACATCGTGCGGTCGGCCGCGGCGATCCATTGCGACGACTACCAGCGCGCACGCGGCTGCATCGACACCTACGACCCCGCGCTCGGTCCGCTCTACTGCAACACGCTCTCCTTCATCGCGATCCACAGCGGGTTCCCGGAGCGTGCGCGCTACTACCAGCAGATTTCCGACGGCCACGGCCGCGTGGCGCGCAGTTTCTACGATTCGATCTACGGCGCGTTCGCGGTCGGGCTCAGCTACCTGATCGAAGGCCAGGCGAAGGAAGCCGCCGGCGTATTCGCTGCGGCGCTCGAACGCGCGGAGAGCGTGACGGGATGGCGGTCGATGCCGGCCGCGATCCACGCGGCGGGGCTCGCCGCTGCGAACTGGGAACTCGGCGCGGAAGACGAGGCGCGCGCGCTGCTCGCGAACCGGCTCGACCTGATCGAGCAGGCCGCGCTGCCGGACGCGGTGATCCTCGCCTACCTGACGCTCGCGCGCTACGAGAGCCAGAAGGGCAGCGAAGGCAAGGCCTTCGACGCGCTCAACAGTCTCGCCGCGATCGGCGAGCTGCGCGGCCAGCCGCGCCTCGTCGCCGCAAGCCTCGGAGAACAGATCCGCCAGCACGCGATCCGCAACCGGCTCATGTCGTGCCGCATGCTGATGAACGGTCTCGACGCGATCGCCACCGATCCGGACCGCGGCGATCGCGGTCTCGAAGCGGAATTGCGTCTGATCCGCGAAATCGCGGCGGCGCGCGTCGCCCTCCTCGAGCACGACGATGAGGCTGCACTTGCCGCGCTCGATCACGCCGGCGAGATCGCCGCACGGCTGCGGCGCGGGCGAGATCAGATCGCGGTGCGCATCGTGCGCGCAAGCAGCCTGCGCGACGACGACGAGGGCCCCCGCCTACTCGCCGAAGCGCTAAGTCTCGCCGAGTCCTTCGGCCTCGTGCGCGTGCTCGCGGACGATTGGCCCGCCGCACTCGACGTCCTGCCGGAACTCGACCGCTCCGGCTGCGGTGCCGCGGCCGGGGTATCGTCTGTTTTCGTCGAACGCGTCACCGAGCGCTGCCGCGTCGGCTGGGTCCCCAAGGCCGCGGCTCCCAAATCGGCCGCTACGAACCAGCGCCCCGCGCAGCTGTCAGCACGCGAAATGGAAATCCTTGGCGCGCTGGCACACGGGCGGACGAACAAGGAAATCGCGAACATCCTCGACGTCGGTCCCGAGACGATCAAATGGCATATGCGGAACCTGCTGTCGAAGCTCAACGCCGCGAACCGCCGGCATGCGGTGGATCGCGCGCGGCTGTTGGGGATCCTCGACTGAGCCCGGTCGGCACTCCTGCTCAGCGATTCGCCTGATCGTGGTCATGGCTGCCGCTCCACAGGGTTGAAGGTCGATCAGGCAGGCCTGCGGAAGTCGTCCGCGAGCCACGCATGCGCGCTGGCCGTTGTCAGTTTGAAGCCCGTATCGACGCGCAGCCGAGCCAGTTCTTCACCCGCGGCGTCGTAGGCCCCCAGCAGGGCATGGGGGTCGTATTCGTCGACCACGATGTCGAGCGTGACGATGACCGGGCCGGACCCGGTGTTCACGGTGATCTTCTTGTGAAGCGTCGCATGCAGCTGTTGCTCATGGCGGCGCAGGACTTCAGAGGCAGTCTTGACCAGGGTGTTGAATGCCGAGGAGTCGAGGGGCTTCGGGTTCTTCTTGTCGCGCCCCATCGTCCAGGGGCCGACCAAGGCGGGCTCGGGCTCGCCATCCTTGATCATTTCGACCGCCCATCCTTCGTCGTCCATGTTCTTGATGACGCGGGCGGTCCAGCCTTCGTCGCGCCACAGGCGTGGCTCGTTCACCGGGGTGGCCGCCTCGTCCGCTGCTGTTTCGTTCATTGCATTCGATGTCATGCGCGGATTTTACGTCGCGTGACGCTCACGACGCGAATCGTGGTTCGGGACGATCGCTCGAAGGACGGGTTCTGCGCCGGTTGGAGCCGGGCCTCGCGGAATTGCTGCGGGGCCGCGCGCCGGATGCGCTCGCGGAATTCCGCGAGCCCGGACTCGACCTGGACAGGTAACACGGAAAACGTTGCGGCCGGAGTCAGCTGCGCGTGTCCTTGCGACCCTCTTCCCGAATTTCGCGCAAGACTTCGCCTTCGATCACCATACTGTCACCCGCCGCCGGGCCGCGCGGGGCGGATCCTCCGGCCTGCGCCCGGGCTTCCTGCATCACCTTGCGCAGCGCGCGGGTTTTCCACCAGACATAGCCCCAGATCAGTCCGCCCGCTGCCACGACGACAGCGAAGAACAGGATGGAGAAGGTCAGCGCGAGGCCGAAGACGAGCACGGCAGCGGCGATCGCAGCGACCTTCTGCAGCGGGCCGGCAGGCTTGGGCGGGTTCTGCTTCAGATTGTTGAACAGGGCGTCGAGTCTCGGATCGCGTTGCATGCGGGGTCCTGCTTGTGGCTTGGCTTAGCGGATGGACGGGAGATGGCGATGGGAGTTCCGGTGAGGCGGAGCCGATTCTCGCCTTGGCGCACCGCAACGCGACGATTGCCGCCTCGTGGCTTCAGCTCCGGCTCGCCGCCTCGATCTCCTCGGAAAGCTGCAGCCAGTTGTCCTCGTGGGTGGTCAGGAGTTCTTCGATCTGCTGCAACTCCTTTCCCAATTCAGCGAGCAGCTGCACCGACGGCGAACCGGCCAGGCGGGCTTCGGTGGCGTGCTTGCGCGCTTGTACGTCCAGGATCGTCTGCTCCAGTTTGCCCAGGTCGCGCTTGAGGCTCTTGAGTTTCTCCGGACTGATCCGGTTGGCGGGAGCGGGTGCCGGCGCGGCTTCGTGTTTCGGGCTCTTGAGCGAGGCCTTGAGCTCTTCGCGGGCGCGGCGGGCTTCGTCGAGCAGGTATTGCTGGTAATCGTCCAGATCGCCGTCGAAGGGCTCGACGCCGCCGCAGGCCACCAGCCAGAACTCGTCGCACACCGAGCGCAGCAAGGCGCGGTCGTGGGAGACCAGCATCACGGTGCCCTCGAATTCGTTGAGCGCCATCGCCAAGGCTTCGCGGGTGGCGAGGTCGAGGTGGTTGGTCGGTTCGTCCAGCAGCAGCAGGTTGGGGCGCTGCCACACGAGCATGCACAGCACGAGGCGCGCCTTTTCGCCGCCGCTCATGGTGCCGACCGGCTGCTGCACCATGTCGCCGCTGAAGTTGAAGGTGCCCAGGAAAGTGCGCAGATCCTGCTCGCGGCCGCTCTGGCCCGCCGGCAGGCCTTCGCGGGCCATGCGGACCATGTGTTCGAGCGGATTGTCCTGCGGACGGAGCACGTCCAGTTCCTGCTGCGCGAAATAGCCGATGCGCAGGCCCTTGCCCTCGGTGACAACGCCGCTGATGGGAGTGAGGTCGCGCGCGATGGTCTTCACCAGCGTGGATTTGCCGCGGCCGTTAGCGCCCAGGATGCCGATGCGCTCGCCCGCCATCACGGACTTGTTCACGCCCCGCACGATCACCGTCGGCGGCGTGCCGGCCGGGGCGCCGTCCGCCGGCGGATACCCGAAACAGGCGTCTTCCATCGCCAGCATCGGGTTGGGCAGGTTGAGCGGCTCCTTGAACTCGAAGGTGAAGTCGGCGCTCGCGAGCACGGGCGCCAGCTTGTCCATGCGGTCCAGCGCCTTGACCCGGCTCTGCGCCTGCTTGGCCTTGCTGGCCTTGGCCTTGAAGCGGGCGATGAACTTCTGCAGGTGGGCGATCTTGTCCTGCTGCTTGGCGTAGGCGTTCTGCTGCAGTTCCAGCTGCAGCGCGCGGGTGTCTTCGAAGGTCGAGTAGTTGCCGCCGTAGCGGGTCAGCTTATGGTTGTCGATGTGCACCGTGACGTCGGTGATGGCGTCGAGGAATTCGCGGTCGTGGCTGATGACGACCAGCGTGCCCGCGTAGCGCTTGAGCCAGGCTTCGAGCCAGACCAGCGCGTCGAGGTCGAGGTGGTTGGTCGGTTCGTCGAGCAGTAGCAGGTCGGACGGACACATCAGTGCGCGGGCGAGCTGCAGGCGCATGCGCCAGCCGCCGGAGAAGCTGTTCACCGGATTGCACAGCTCGGTGGTCTTGAAGCCGAGCCCGAGGATCAGCGCCTGGGAACGCGCCTGCGCGTCGTGCGCCCCCGCGTCGTGCAGGGCCATGTAGGCGTAGGCCATGCGTTCGCCGTCGTCGCTCGCTTCGGCCGCGGCGACTTCCTGCTGCGCGGCGAGCAGCGCGGTGTCGCCCTCGATCACGAAATCGGTGGCGGACTGGCTGGTTTCCGGCATGTCCTGCGCCACCTGCGCCATGCGCCAGGCCGCCGGCATGTGGAAGTCGCCCGCGTCCTCATGCAGCGTGCCGTTGAGCAGGCCGAACAGCGAGGACTTGCCGGCCCCGTTGCGCCCGACCAGGCCAACCTTTTCGCCGGGGTTGAGCGTGACGGAGGTGCTGTCGAGCAGCACCTTGGCGCCACGACGGAGGGTGACGTCCTTGAGGGTGATCATGAGATAAGGCTCTGGTATCAGGGAGTTGCAGTTGCGGGCGGATAGGGGAACGAACGCGCACGGGACCGCACTGCGGAGCTCGACCGAACCGGGAAGGGCGCTAGGATACTTGCTTTGGCGATGTGTCGGTGCTGCAGGCGAAGGCGACGATCTGCTTCCCGAGCATCATTTTCACCGCAAAGCTCCGCAAAACGGGGCAGGCCGGAGCGATGCAGATGCGCCCGATCGATGCTGATTATTTCGATTTAATGAAGAATGTTTTTGACCATTCTTCGTTTATGGGTTTTGCTTTAGTCGCCACAATACGTCCCGAAATCGGCCGAACGTCTTAGTACCTTTTCTTCACAGGAGCAAATCATGGCCAACGTACAGAGCGGACAGAACGGACAGACTGCGGGTCTCCTTATCGGGCGGATCCTCCTGGGGCTGATCTTCGTCATTTCCGGCATAGGCAAGATCGGGAAATTTGCCGGTGTCGCGGGCTATATGAGTTCGAAGGGCATCCCGCTGAGCGAAGTTCTACTGGTCGGCACGATCGCCCTCGAAGTGCTCGGTGGCCTGGCCATCATCATCGGCTGGAAAGCGCGATGGGCGGCGGCTGCCATCGTCCTTTTCCTGGTTCCGGCGACGTTGGTCTTCCACCAGTTCTGGGCAGCCGATCAGGCCAGCTATCAGAACCAGCTGAATCACTTCCTGAAGAACCTCGCGATCATGGGCGGCATGATCTATATCGTTCTGACGGGCCCGGGGAAGCTCAGCCTGGACCGCAGCGCCGCAAACGAGGCGATGTCTTCCGCCCGCTAGAAAAACCGCGGAGGAGCGGTCAGTCTGCCTGACCGCTCCTGTCCCGAATGCGCAATCGCCGTACCACTGGCACAAGCTCGTCGAATTGAGCAGAATCAGCGGTTGGCGCGGGCATCCTTGCCCCGCCCTTAGCGGGTCGTCGCACCTTCCGGCGGAGGTGTCCCGGACCTGCAACACGGGTTTCTTCCATCGCCTACGGGCGTGGGAGGGAGGAAGGCTCCGATCGCGTAAAGCGGAGACAGGGAAGGGGACAAGATTGCACCGGCAACTGAGCGGCACATTGAACTTTCGCAGCCTGGCGGGCTTGCCGACAAAGGACGGACGTCGCATCGCGGGACATGTGGTGCTGCGCTCGGACCAGCTGGATCGTCTGCAGCCAGCGGACTGGGAGGTGCTTGCTTCGCTCGGCGTGAAGACGGTGTGCGACCTGCGCACGGCCTCCGAGCGCAACCGGTTCCCGAACAGCCTGCCGAAGCAGGGCATGAGGCAGATCCCCATCGAACTCGTCGGCGATGTGCGATCCAACCCCGAACTGGTCGAGCCGCTGCGCACGCGCCACGGTGTCGAAGGCGCCGTCGAGATGATGAGGCAGCTGTACCGCCAGTTTCCCGAGGCACTCGCTCCACATCTGTCCACGCTGTTCCGCCTTTTTCGCGAGGACGAAGTGCCGGTGCTCGTGCATTGCGTCGTCGGGAAGGACCGCACCGGCTTCACCGTCGCGGTGATCCTGCACGCGCTGGGTGTCGCGGATGAAGCCGTGATGGCGGATTACCTGCTTTCGGCGCGCATTCGTGAAATGGCGGATGAGGAGCGTCGCGCGGCGACAGCACGGATCATCAACCGCATCACCGAACGGGATGCGACGGAAGCAATGATCGACGCGATTCTCGACGCCCGCCCGGAGTATCTGAGCGCTGCCCTGGACGCCGTGAATGAGCGCTACGGATCGATGCTGGGCTACCTGAGGGCGCGGGCCGGCCTGGACGAGCAGGCGCTCGCCGAACTGCGCGAGCGCTGGCTGGAATCACGATAGGGCGGACTGGCGCGGCGCCCGCTCCGGCACGCCGGCGTTTCTACGCCCTCGTAATGTGACGGGCGAAAAATCCGGGCAAGCCGAACCTCATTGACCGCATCCCGCCCCTTCGGCAAGCTTCGCGGTTTTGCGGAGAGGGCGAATGCATAACGAGCGCTTCGTCGGCGCGGCATACGTAGCGGTGTCGGCATCGGCCTTCGGCGCGATGGCGATCTTTGCCCGGTTTGCGCGCGACAGCGGTGCGGACGTCGTGACGGTCCTGTTCCTGCGCTTCGTGATTTCCGCCGTGCTCATGTCGGCCGTGATGTTTGCGACCCGGCGCCGCTGGCCTTCCGCACGGAATACGGCGATTCTCGCTGCCATGGGCGGAATCGGGTACGTCGCCCAGTCGTATGCCTTCTTCGAGGCGCTCAATTTCGCTTCGGCGGGCCTCGTGGCCCTGCTGCTGTATCTCTATCCGATCCTCGTGACGGTCCTGGGCGCGGTATTCCTGCGGCAGCGGCTCACGACGGGGCGCGTGCTCGCCGTGCTGACTGCGCTGGCAGGAACGGCGCTGACGATCGGCGGCGAGCTCAGCGGGCGTCCGCTCGGGGTCGTCCTCGGGGTGAGCGCGGCCTTGATCTATTCCGTCTACATCCTCGTCGGCAACCGCGTGATGAGCCAGGAGGCGCCGCTCGCGAGCGCGACCGTGGTGATGATGGCCGCGGCCGTGGTGTTCGGCGGACTGATCGGGGTTTCCGGCGCCGCCTGGCCGCAGGGCGCGACAGGCTGGATCGCCGTGCTGATGATCGCCGTCGTGTCCACCGTGATTGCGATGGTCAGCTTCTTCATCGGAATGCAGAAACTGGGCGCGGCCGATGCCGCATGCCTGTCGACGCTCGAGCCGGTCGTCACCTTCGTGCTCGCGGCGATCTTCCTCGGCGAGGCCATCGCCCTCAACCAGGTGCTCGGCGGCGCCGTGATCCTCGGTGCGGTGATCTGGCTCGCGCGGCACCCGCCGGCCGCGACTGCCTTGCAAGTGCGCGAGGAGCGCGGATGACCTTCGCCGCGCCTTTCGCAGGAAGGCGCGGATGCCCGATCAGTCGCGGCGCTTGGGCAGGTCGGGCGTGATGTGGCGCAAGTCGGCCGCATACATGCGCGAGTTCTGCACGTAGTTCTTCGCGTTCTGGCGCAGGTCGGCGATGTCCTCGTCGGTGAGCTCGCGGATGATGCGGCCCGGCGAGCCGACGACCAGGGAGCGGTCGGGAATGACCTTGCCTTCGGGAATCAGCGCGTTGGCGCCGATGATGCAGTTCTTGCCGATCACCGCGTGGTTGAGGACGACCGCGTTGATGCCGATGAGCGTGTCGTCGCCGACCGTGCATCCGTGCAGCATCACCATGTGCCCGACGGTGACGCCGGAACCGATCTTCAGCGGCACGCCGTCGTCGTTGTGCAGGACCGACCCGTCCTGGATGTTGGTGTTATCGCCGATCGTGATCGGATCGTTGTCGCCGCGGATCACCACGTTGTACCAGACGCTCACGTTGGACCCGGCTTCCACGCGCCCGATCACCGTGGCGTTGTCCGCAACCCAGCACCCCTCGCCGAAGCTCGGGACATGTTCGCCCAGCGCGTAAATCGCCATCTTTTCTGTCTCCGTTGGAGCCGGCGGTGCGCGCCGGCAGCCCGCAATCATAGCAGGCAGTGTTAGCATTCGGCGCCTGACCCCGTTCCGCATCCTCCATGCTCAGTTACCGCCACGCCTTCCATGCCGGCAACCACGCCGACGTCCTCAAGCACTTCGTGCTGATCGAGCTCCTGCGCTATTTCAACCGCAAGGACAAGCCGTGGTGGTACATCGACACGCATGCCGGTGCGGGCTGCTATGCGCTCGACAGCGAGCAGGCCGGCAAGAACGCCGAGTTCGCGGGCGGGATCGGACGCCTGTGGGGGCGCGACGACCTTCCCGAGGCGCTGCGCGCCTATATCGACGCGGTCGCCCAGTTCAATCCGCACGGGCGGCTGACCTTCTACCCGGGCTCGCCCGCGCTGGCGATGACGCAACTGCGCGAACAGGACCGCATGCGCCTGTTCGAACTCCATCCGGCCGACGTCTCGTTGCTGGAACAGACCTTCGCGCGCGACACGGATCGCGTTCAGATCCGCAAGGCCGACGGTTTTGCCGGATTGCGCGGTCTGCTGCCCCCGGCTGCGCGGCGTGCGGTGGTGCTGATCGACCCGCCCTACGAGGTGAAGGAAGATTACAAGCGCGTGGTCGATACCGTCGCCGACGCGATGAAGCGCTTTCCGGGCGGCACATACGCGGTGTGGTACCCGATGCTGGCGCGCCCCGAAGCGCGGCAGCTTCCGGAGCGGCTGGCCGGCCTCGAGGCGGAGAGCTGGCTCGACGTGCGGCTCGCGCTGCGCAAGCCGGGGCGCGATGGCTTCGGGATGTTCGGCAGCGGCCTCTACATCGTCAACCCGCCGTGGGTGCTGCCGCAGACGCTGGAGTCGGTGATGCCGTGGCTGGTGCGCGCGCTCGGCGAGGACGAGAACGCCGGGTTCGATCTGGAGCACCACATCGAATGAGCGCCCCCGCCCGGCCGCCCGAAGGGGGCGCTCTTCCTCCCTTGGGGAGGGTGTCGCGCAGCGACAGGAGGGTAGTCCGGTGACCGGGCAGGACAGCCTCGACGAGCTGCGCGACGCGCTGCGCGCATTTGCCGCCGAACGCGACTGGGAGCGCTTCCACACGCCGAAGAACCTGGCCATGGCCCTGTCCGGCGAGGCCGGGGAGGTGATCGAGCACTTCCAGTGGCTGAGCGGCGAGGACTCGGTCGCATTGCCCGAGCAGACGCGGGGTGAGGTCGCGCTGGAACTGGCCGACGTGCTGCTCTACCTCGTGCGTCTGGCCGACGTTCTCGGCGTCGATCTGGCTGATGCCGCGAGGACGAAAATGCGCATCAACGCGGATCGCTATCCCGTCGACAAGGCCCGCGGACGGTCGGAGAAATACGATCGGCTCTGAGGAGCAGCCGGATTCTGCGAAAATGAGCGGCTTCGCCGTTCGCATAGTGGTCAGCTGAAAGTTGGAACTCAAACACATCGACGAAATCGACAAGGCCACGCGCCAGGGGCACGGCGAACTGCTGCGCCTGGGGGCGACCATGCTCTTTGTCGTCGGCGTGATGCTGTATGCGGCGCTCAAGGGCGGCGCGTCGGGCGGCGTGCTCGTGGTGATCGGCGCCGTCCTCGGTGCGTACATGGCCATGAACATCGGCGCCAACGACGTTGCGAACAACGTCGGGCCTGCCGTGGGCGCGCAGGCGTTGACGCTCACCGGCGCGCTCGGTCTCGCGGTGGTGTTCGAGGCCGCGGGTGCCCTCATCGCGGGGGGCGACGTGATCCGGACGATACGCAGCGGCATCATCGATCCCGCGGACATCGGCGACAGCTGGACCATGGTGTGGGTCATGATGGCCGCACTCCTTGCAGGCGGCCTCTGGATCAACGTCGCGACCGCATTCGGTATGCCGGTGTCTACGACGCACTCGATCGTCGGCGCGGTGCTGGGCGCCGGTGTCGCTGCGGTGGGTTTCGACATCGTGAACTGGAGGGTCGTCGGCGCGATTGCGGCGAGCTGGGTGATCTCGCCGGTGTTGGCCGGACTGTTCGCGGCGCTGTTTCTGTACCTGATCAAGCGCCGCATCACCTATCAGGCCGACATGGTCGCGGCCGCGCGGCGCGCGTTGCCCGGGCTCGTGGCATTCATGGCGTGGTCGTTCTGGACCTTCCTGCTGATGAAGGGTTTCGGGCGGCTGTGGGCCGCGGATTTTACCGTGGCGGCGCTCAGCGGCATCGCCGTCGCGTGCGTCGCGTACCTGTACGTGCGGCGGACCCTGTCGAACCCGAACTACATCATCGCGAATACCAAATCGGGCGTGAACCGCCTGTTCAACCAGCCGCTGATCTTCGCCGCAGCGCTGCTGTGTTTCGCGCACGGGTCGAACGACGTGGCCAACGCGGTCGGCCCGCTTGCGTCGATCGTCGATTCGCTCGCGCATCTCGACGGGCCTGTCGCGCAGGTGACGCCGGTACCCTACTGGGTGTTGCTGACCGGCGCCCTCGGCCTGGTGCTCGGACTCGCGCTGTTCGGCCCGCGCGTGATCCGCACGCTCGGCGAGGAGATCACTGAGCTGGATCAGATGCGCGCGTTCAGCGTGGCCCTGTCCGCGACGGTGACGGTGATCACCGCCAGCGTGCTGGGCCTGCCGGTCAGTTCGACCCACATCGCGGTCGGCGCGGTGATCGGCGTCGGTTTCCTGCGCGAGTACCTCAAGGGCAATTACGCCCGCATGGTCGCGGAGATGAAGGCGCACCACCCGGCGGACGACCAGGCGGCGATCGACGATTTTCTCGGCCGCTTCGAGCGTGCCGGCGTGTCGGAGAAGAAGGCGCTGCTCGCCGATCTGAAGGCGCGCTCCAGGGAGAAGGCCGATCCGGCGAACTTCTCGAAGCGCGAGCGCAAGGAATTGCGCGAGGTCTATCGGAAGGAACTGGTCACGCGCACGCAACTGCAGCGCATCTTCGCGGCGTGGCTGCTGACGGTGCCGTTGTCGGCACTGCTGGGCGGCGTGTTCTTCTTCGTGATGCGCGGCATGGAGCTCGAATGATGATCCGCTGTCTGCACCCGTTTTTGCGGAATCCGCGACAATGACTTTTGCCGAGTTGCTGGCCCTGATGCTGCTGTGCCTGTGCGGCTGGTTCTGGCTGGACAGCGCCAGGACGCGCGAAATCGGCGTCCAGGCGGCGCGTGCGGCGTGCCGTCGCGAAGGCGTGCAGTTCCTCGACGAAACGATCTCGGGCCGCTCGTTCCGTTTCGTTCGCGACGAGGACGGCCGCTTGTGCCCGCAGCGCGTCTACGAGTTCGAGTACTCGGTTTCGGGCAATGATCGCGTGCGCGGTTCGGTGATGCTGCGCGGCAAGCACGTCGTGATGCTCGAGATCGGCACACAAGGGGCGCCGACCTTCACCCTTCACTGAAGAGGGGAGTCAGCGCGCGCTGCGCCCTGAGACCGCGTACAGGAACTCGCTGCGCAGGTGCTCGCGTGTCTCGAATTCGCCGGCGAAGGCCTGCGTGACGACGCGCTCGTCGCCGCGCCGGTCCTCGCCCAGCAGCAGGCACAGCTGTTCCGCCTCGATGATGCACGCGGCACCCCGCGCATGGCCGTGCTGCAGCAGGGCATCGGCGATGTCGCGGGTCATCCACTCCTGATACGTGAAGCGGTGCCCGATGGCATCGACCAGGCGCGCGATGCGCCCGAAGCCGTGCAGGCGCCCGCCGGGGAGGTAGGCGACGTGAGCGACGCCGCGGAAGGGTACGAGATGGTGCGGACACACGCCATGCACGGCAATGCCGCGAATCACGACCATGTCCGAGCGTTCGTCGGGGAAGCCGTCGCCGAGTGCTTCGGCGGGATCGAGCTCGTAGCCGCCAAGCAGGCGCCGCTGCCACAGTTCGCGCACGCGCGTCGCGGTGCGGCCCATGTGGGTGGCGTCGGGGGCTATGCCGCAGGCGGCCAGAAGGTCGTTGACCGCGCGCTCGAACGCGGCAGGGTCGAATGATCCGCTGCGCGGAATGCCGACGCCGGTGCAGGGAGCGTGGGGCGGGTGTTGTTCGTCGAAGTGGCTCATCGCGGTCTTTCCCGGTCCGGAAGGCAGCCGATTCCGGTGCCGGAGCTGGTTGCAGGATCGCAGAATAGCACCTTGCGGACCTCGAGCCGCATTCGGCGCCGTCTCGTGCGGGGGATCGCAGCGCTGTGCGGCATGAAAATGCTGCGTAGCAGCAAAATGGCCTTTGCGCCTATATCTTTGGAAATATTGCGACGCAATGTGAGCCTTTTGACGGTGGGATCTTGCGGGACTTTGCGCAATGCAGCATGCTACTCCCACGGCCATCGAATCTCTTCATTCGAGCAGGGCTTCGACGGGCTCGGCCCGACCTGTTCTCGTTGCCGGATCGATAGCCATCAGGGCGCCTTGGCGCCGTCACCCTCGGCAAGCATGCAATGACACAATCAAGCTACATCTTCATGGATTTCGATGGCGTCACCCATCCCTGGGGCGAGGTCGAGGACTTCCGCTGCCTGCCGCAGATCGAAGCGGTGGTGAGGGACTACGCGGAGGCGCGTATCGTCATCACCGCTGACAGCCGGGCGCATTTCACGCTGGCAGATCTCGTCGCCCGCTTCGCCGAGGATGTCCGTCCGCGCGTGAGCGGGGTGACGCCGCACCTCGTCCCGAGGAGTGGCGCCGAGCTGCACGGCCTGCGGGAGCGCGAGGCAATGTTGTGGCTCGCGCAGCATGTGACGGACACGTCTTCTGCATCCTGGTGCGCGCTGGACGACGCACCGGGCAACTGGCTCACCCGCTCGCGCCTCATCCTCACCGATTTCAAGCGCGGTTTCGGTGACGAGGACGCGGCCGCATTGCGGCGCATGCTCGACAGCTTCCGTTCCGGCACGGCCCAGCCGCTCAAGTCGCGCGAGCCCTCCTTCCTGCGGCGAGCCTGACGGGGCGCCGTCAAAGCGACCAGAGCGGCGGCTCGTCCATCGCGGCGACCTGCTCGCGCAGTTCCAGCACACGGTCCTGCCAGTAGCGCTGGGTGTTGAACCACGGGAAGGCGAGCGGGAAGGCCGGATCGGTCCAGCGACGGGCAATCCACGCCGAGTAGTGGATGAGGCGCAGCGTACGCAGCGCCTCCACGAGATGCAGCTCGCGCGGGGAGAACTCGTGGAAATCCTCGTAGCCGGCCAGCACGTCACCGAGCTGGCGGCTCATTTCCTCGCGCGAACCGGACAGCAGCATCCAGAGATCCTGGATGGCGGGCCCCATGCGGCTGTCGTCGAAATCGACGAACTGCGGCCCCGGGGCGGCGGCGGACTCGCTCCACAGCACGTTGCCGGCGTGGCAGTCGCCGTGCAGGCGCAGGTGCGCGACGTTGCCGGCACGCTCGAAGCAGCGCCGCACCCCGTCCAGCGCCTGGTCCACGGTGCTCGTCCACGCTGCAAGCAGGTCGGCGGGGATGAAATCGTGGTCGAGGAGGTAGCGCCGCGGTTCGACGCCGAAGCTCGCAATATCCAGCGTCGGCCTCTCGAGGTAGGGCTGCAGGGCGCCGACGGCGTGGATGCGGCCGATGAAGCGCCCCATCCATTCCAGCGTTGCCGGGTCGGACAGCTCGGGCGCGCGGCCCCCGGCACGCGGGAAGGCCGCGAACCGCTGGTCCGCGAAATGGTGCAGCGTGGCACCGCCGAGCACGAGCGGCGCGACGACGGGGATCTCGCGCGCGGCCAGTTCGGTGACGAAGGCATGCTCTTCGGCGATCGCCTCGTCGCTCCAGCGCGCGGCGCGATAGAACTTCACGACCAGCGGCGCGGCGTCCTCCATGCCGACCTGATAGACGCGGTTCTCGTAGCTGTTCAGGGCCAGCATGCGGCCGTCGGGGCACAGCCCGACACTCTCGAGCGCGTCGAGAATGAGATCGGGGGTCAGGGATTCGAAGGGGAGGTCGGACATGGTCATCGCCATCGAGGAGGATGGACGCATTCTGGCAGGAATGACGCATTGCACAAGACCGGCCCTTGCGGCGTCGGGCGATATTTGCCGTCCGCTCGCGCGGGGCTCAGAATACGGCCCCTTCCAATCATCCTTCCAATCCTCCTTTTCCCGGACCGCAGACATGACGCAAGACGTATCCGCCGAACCGATCCCGGTCGACTCCCTCGCCGCACTGGCCGCGGTCGACGTGCAGAAGCTCGCCGCGCGCATGGCGCAGGACGGTTTTGCGCAGGTGTTCCGCCTGACGCTGGACGAGGACGATGCGGGTCGAACCCGCGGGGTCGAGACGCTCGCCGCGGCGCTCGGGAACTGGAGCCGTGCCGCAGCCGACGATGATGCGCGGGCACTGCGCCTGGCGATGCTCGTCTCGGGGCTGGACCAATGGGGGCTCGCGTACAGCCAGGCCTTCGGGCTGGTTGCGATTCCCGGTCTGTCGGAGCTCCTCGGCGCCCTGCGCACCGCGCTGGGGCCCGAGCAGGACGCGCGCTTCCAGCGCCAGTTCGCCGAGATTGAAGAAGGCGAAGGCAACGCCATCGACTTCAAGATCGACCTCAGGCGCGGCATCCATCTCGCCCTCTGGCACGCGATGATCGCCAGCGACGAGCGCGAGCAGGCGACAGCGATCCTGACCCGTCTCGGCGGGATGATGTTCGCGCTGACCGAGATGATGCCCGTGCTCGGCTGGCGCCTGGTGGCCGATGCGGTCGCACATATCCAGATCCAGTGCCTGGCCGAGGGCCTGGCGGCAGACGGGCTGGCGCGCGAAATGAACGAGTCGCTGTTCGGTGCCTTGTCGCGCGAACTGCCAGCGCAGTTCCGCGACCGCGTGATGGCGCACGCGACACAGGCGGTGCTCGCGTGGCAGCAGGCGCGCCGCGCCGCCGGAAGCACCACGCACTGAAGCGCTGCACAACCCATCAACCGCGGCCGAGGCCGCAGCGGGAACCGAACGACATGGCCCTCAAGGCAACCATTTTCAAGGCCGAACTCGTGGTCGCCGACATGGATCGCAACTACTACGGCGACCATAACCTGACGATTGCGCGCCATCCATCCGAGACCGACGAGCGCATGATGGTGCGCATCCTCGCGTTCGCGCTGTACGCCGATCCCGCACTCGCTTTTGCCAAAGGCCTGTGCGTGGACGATGAGCCGGACCTGTGGCAGAAGGACCTGACCGGGCTCGTCGAGCGTTGGATAGACGTCGGCCAGCCGGACGAGAAATGGATCCGCAAGGCCTGCGGCCGCGCGCGCGAAGTGGTCGTGATGAGCTACGGGCGCGCTGCGGACGTCTGGTGGAACGGCATCCGCGACAAGCTCACGCGGCTGACGAACCTCACCGTGCTGAATCTGCCCGGCGACGTTGCCCCCGCGCTCGCCGCACTGACTGCACGCAGTATGCGTCTGCAATGCACGATCCAGGATGGGCAGTTGTGGATCACCGACGGGGCCGAGACCGTGTCCGTCGAGCCCGAACGCCTGATGGCGCCGCGCGGCTGATCGCCCCCGGCGGGAAACGACGCGACATTCGTGACGGGATTCCCGCCGCTCGTCATCACCGATTCGCCTTTCTCGTCCGGACACCGTACATTAGACGAAGGTGTCAGCTTTCCGATTGCTGCAGGGGGATCGGCCATGAGACGCAGTTTGGCGAGTTGCATGCTTCTCGGATATCTCGCGAGCGGGGGGGCGGTGGCGGCGGACGAGCCGGGTGCGCCGCAGCCGACCGAGTCCGGATCGTCCATCCTCGACCGCAGCCGTGTGGTGGTGCACGACTTCACCGAGGGCGTCGCACGGCGCGTCGACAGCTGGTTCGGTGACAAGCCGTTCGAGCAGGGCGGGAAGGTGTCGGGACAAATCGGCTTCAAGTTCCTCGCCCGGCAGCACGAAAATCCTGACGCGAGTTTCCGCTTCGGCGCACGGCTCGACATGCCGAACGTGAAGGAAAGGAGCTATCTGTTCTTTGGCCAGGAAAACGAGCGCGAACTCGTCACCGATCAGCCTGAGCCCTTCACCCGACGCGAACTGCTGCTTCCCGAGGACCGCAGGCAGGACCAGACCCTGTTCGCCGGAGTCGGCTATGCGCTGCGCGACAACATCGACTTCCGCGCCGGCCTGCGCAGCGGCATCAAGCCCTACGCGCAGGCGCGCTACAAGAAGGATCTTGTGCTGGGAGAGCGCAACCGCTTCGACTTCCGCGAGACGATCTTCTGGAACCGCAAGGACGGAGTGGGTTCGACGACCGGGCTGAACTTCGGTCACGCCTTTACGCGATCCGTCGCATTCCGCTGGCAGCTGGCCGGAACGATCTCGGACGAGACGGACGGCTTGGCATGGTCGAACAGTATGGGTATCTTCAAGACTTTCGGCGACCAGCGCAGCTTGTCGCTGGAAGCCCTCATTGGCGGAATGACCGCCGGTTCGGACAATGTTTCCGAAACCGGGGTGCGTGCGATCTGGAAGCAGCCGGTGTATAGGGACTGGACGCTCGTCGAGGTCAGCCTGGGGCACTTCTGGCCGCAGGGCGATGCGAAGGACGACAGCGAGCGCGGCTGGGCGCTGGGCGTCGGCTTCCAGATCCTCTTCTGAACGGGACGAATCCCAGCGTCTGTTGCAGACACGCGATGGCGCATCGCCGCTGCGGGAGACTGCTGCGGACGAGTGCGGAGTGTCATTGTGAGTCTGTCGAATCAGTTGCTGGTCATTGCTGCGCTCATCGCATTGAGCGCGTTCTTTTCGATTTCGGAGATTTCCCTCGCCGCGGCGCGCAAGATCAAGCTGCGGCTGATGGCCGAGGGCGGCGACGCGGCCGCGGCGCGGGTGCTCGCGCTGCAGGAGAACCCGGGCCATTTCTTCACCGTGGTCCAGGTCGGGCTGAATGCGATCGCGATTCTGGGCGGCATCGTCGGCGAATCGGCGCTCTCGCCGGCAATTTCGGGCGTGATCGCGCTCGTCTATGACGGGCCGATGCTCGACACGCTGAGCTTCGTGCTGTCCTTCGTCGTCGTGACCTCGCTGTTCATCCTGTTCGCGGACCTGATTCCGCGGCGGCTGGGGATGGTCGCGCCCGAGCGGGTCGCGGTGGCGGTGGTGAAGCCGATCCAGCTGTTCCTGATCGCGTTCGCGCCTGCGGTGTGGTTCTTCGACGGGCTCGCGAACCGCCTGTTCGCGCTGTTCAAGCTGCCCAACGTGCGCGTCGAGGACATCACCTCGGACGACATCGTTGCGATGGCCGAGGCCGGAGCCCTGACCGGCACCCTGTTGAACCAGGAGCGCGAGCTCATCGTTAACGTGTTCGAACTCGATACCCGGACCGTCGGTTCGGCGATGACGAACCGCGAGAACATCGTCTTCTTCACGCTGAACGAATCGGAGGAGAGCATCCGCACGAAGCTCACCGATCAGCCGCACGGCAAGTTCCCGGTGTGCGAGAACACGATCGACACGGTGGTCGGCTATGTCGACCTGAAGGACATCTTCGCGCGCATCCTGTCGGGGCAGAAACTTTCGCTGCGCGCGGACCCGATGGTACGCAGCGTGCTCGTCGTTCCCGACACGCTCACGCTTTTCGAAGCGCTCGACCGCTTCCGCGCCGCGCGCGAGGACTTCGCGCTGATCGTCAACGAATACGCGCTGATCGTCGGCCTCCTGAGCCTGCAGGACGTCATGAACACCGTGATGGGCGAACTCGGCAGCACGCAGCAGGAGGAGCTCATCGTCAAGCGCGACGCCGATTCGTGGCTGATCGACGGCATCACGCCGATCGAGGACGTCATGCACGCGCTGGAGATCGACGCATTCGAGGGCAGCGAGAACTACGAGACACTCGCCGGGTTCATGATGTATGCGCTGCGGAAGGTGCCCAAGCGCACTGATTTCGTGATTTACGGTGGCTACAAGTTCGAGGTGGTCGACATCGACAACTACCGCATCGATCAGCTGCTGGTGACGCGGGAAGCGGCTCCGCGCCCGAGCGCCGACTAGCGCGTAGTGCCACCTCAGGTCTCGTCCAGCCCGAAGCGGATTCCCTGTGCGAGGGGCAGGGCGCCCGAATAGTTGATCGTGCAGGTTGCGCGCCGCATGTAGCCCTTCCACGCGTCAGCGCCGGACTCCCGGCCGCCCCCCGTATCCTTCTCGCCACCGAACGCGCCGCCGATCTCGGCACCGGACGGGCCGATATTCACGTTGGCAATGCCGCAATCACTGCCCGCAGCGCAGAGGAAGCGCTCGGCTTCGCCGAGGTCCTGCGTGAAGACCGACGACGCGAGCCCTTGCGGCACGTCGTTGTGGAGCGCGATCGCCTCGTCGAAGCTCGAATAGCGCAGCACGTAAAGGATGGGGGCGAAAGTCTCTCGCCGGACCGGGTCGGTCTGGGCCGGCATCTCGACGAGCGCGGGACGGCGGTAGCAGCCGCCTTCGCAGCCATGGACCACCACCGGATCGCCGCCGAACACCGTTCCTCCGGCAGCCTCGGCTTCGGACAATGCCGCGGCCATCGCTTCGCCAGCGGCCGCATCGATCAACGGGCCGACGAGCGAGGCCGCATCGAGCGGACTGCCGACGGGGATGCGTCGCCATGCTGCACGCAGGCGTTCCGTCAGCGCGTCGGCGATCGATTCGTGCACGATCAGCCGCCGCAGCGTCGTGCAGCGCTGGCCCGCGGTGCCGGCCGCCGCGAAGAGGATCGCGCGCTCGGCGAGGGCGAGATCCGCGCTGGGGCAGACGATCGCCGCGTTGTTGCCGCCGAGTTCCAGGATGGCGCGGCCGAGGCGCGCTGCAACGCGAGGCGCCAGCACGCGCCCCATCGCACACGAGCCCGTGGCGGAGAACACTGCGACGCGCCTGTCGTCGGCGAGCAGGCCGGCGTGTGTGCGACCACCCGTCATGAGGCCGAGCAAGCCCTTCGGCGCCTCGCCGAGGCCCCGGCAGGCACGCTCGAACAGGGCCGCGCAGGCGAGGGCGCTGAGGGGGGTGCGTTCCGACGGCTTCCACACCACGCTGTCGCCGCACACCCAGGCGAGCGCGGCATTCCACGCCCATACCGCGACCGGGAAGTTGAAGGCCGACACGACGCCGACGACGCCCGCCGGATGCCATTGCTCCATCATGCGATGGCCGGGCCGTTCGCTGGCAATGGTAAGGCCGTGCAGCTGACGCGACAGGCCGCAGGCGTAGTCGCAGATGTCTATCATCTCCTGCACCTCGCCGAGGCCTTCCTGGCGGATCTTGCCAGTCTCGATCGTGACCAGCGTGCCCAGGTCGGTCTTGTATTCACGCAGGAGGTTGCCGAAGCGGCGCACGAGTTCGCCGCGCCGTGGCGCAGGGACCATGCGCCAGGCTTCGAAGGCCTCGTGCGCGGTGGCGAGTGCCGCATCTGCGGCCGGAGCAGGAGTCGAGGCAACGTGGCCGATGAGACTGCCGTCTATCGGGCTGCGCACGGCCATGTCGCCGTGGTCGAAGCGGTCTGCGGCAACACCGAAGCGGGCGAGCAGCGACGAGGTCAGCGATGCGAGTTCCATGACGGACTCCCTAGCCACGATGCCTCGTTGACCGCTGCGGGCGGGCGATTGTTCTACGCGTGCGGCAAGGTGTCCCGCGTGTAGCGGAAAAGCATCTTTTCGCAGCGGGCGCAGGCCACTAAGCGGCGGTCGTCCTCGGCATCGTCGAGACCGAGTTCGCGCGTTTCGGTGGATTGGCAATGCGCGCAGGCCACCGCCTGCAGCCCGTGGGTGGCGAGGTATGCGTCGCGTTCGGGTAGCGCGCGCTGCGCATTCTGATGCCGCATCGCCAGGTGGACGATGGTGAGGGAGGTAAGCAGGAAGACGGCGGCGACAAGAACGGGGAAGGGGACATCGGACATGATTGTGCGCCGCGGTCAGTTTATGGACTTTCAGCTTACCAGCGCGCAACCGCCCCGTACTTCACCGCGATCAAGTTTGAACATCCATGTCCGGATCAATACACGAAGCGTTCGCGCAGGTCGTCCAGGTTCAGTTCGGCGAGGATCTGCTCGAGCCGCTCGCGCGCATTGCCGCGGCGCTGGCCGGTGGCGCGGGCGATGATCAGCTCGTTCTTCATCGAATGCTCCCAGCCCACGAGTTCCGTGACGGTGAGCTGATAGCCGTGCGATTCGAGCAGCAGGCAGCGCAGCACGTTGGTGATCTGGCTGCCGAATTCGCGCGTGTGGATGGGATGGCGCCAGAGTTCGGACAGCGGGGTGCGACCGAAGGAGTCGTTCTTGTGCTTGCGCAGCGTGGCCGCGACTTCGGCCTGGCAGCAGGGCACCAGCACGATGAAGCGCGCGTGCTTCTCCAGCGCGAAGCGGATCGCGTCGTCGGTGGCGGTATTGCAGGCGTGGAGCGCCGTGACGATGTCGATGCGCTCGGGCAGCTCGGCCGAGCGCATCGAGTCCTCGACCGAGAGGTTGAGGAAGCTCATGCGCTCGAAGCCGAGGCGGCTCGCGAGTTCGCGCGACTTCGCGACGAGCTCCTCGCGGGTCTCGATGCCGTAGATGTGGCCGCTCGCCAGCGCCTTCAGGAAGAGATCGTAGAGGATGAAGCCGAGGTAGGACTTGCCCGCACCGTGGTCGGCCAGCGTGAGGTCGCCGCGCGCGCTCATGACTTCGTCGAGCAGCGGCTCGATGAAGTTGTACAGGTGGTACACCTGCTTCAGCTTGCGCCGGCTGTCCTGGTTGAGCTTGCCGTCGCGCGTCAGGATGTGAAGTTCCTTGAGGAGCTCGATCGACTGTCCCGGCCGGACGTCGGGGATCACGGCCGGTGTCGCGGGCCGGGCCTCCGGCGTCGCGGGCTTGTGGCGTGCGCGGCTCACTTCTTCTCGTCCCTCGTTTCGTCCTTCATTTGGTCCCAATCGCCGGGAATGCCCAGCGCCTTCCAGCCGGCGAGCCCGAGCTTCTTCAACGTCTCGATGTTGCGCTCGTAGATCGCGTCGGCTTCCGGGTAGGCCGCGACGGCGCGCTCGATGCTTTCCTCGCGCAGCAGGTGCAGGGTCGGGAAGGGCGAGCGGTTGGTGAAGTTGGCGATGTCGTCCTCAGCCGTGTCCTCGAACTGGAAGCGCGGATGGAAGCTCGCGACCTGCAGGATGCCTTCGAGCTCGTGCTCTTCGACCGCTTCCTCGGCGATGCCGGCGACCTCGTTGAAATCGAGGAAATCCGCAAACAGGGTGGGATGGACGAGCAGGGTCGTGTCGACCTCCTGCGGGTCGGCTTCGGCGAGGAATTCCAGCTCGCGGTCGAGTTCCTCGAGGAAGCCGTCCAGGTGCTTCGCCTCGCTGACGACGATGCGTACCTGGTTCTTCACATACACCGACTTGGCGAACGGGCACAGGTTGAGCCCGATCACCGCTTTCTCGATCCACTGCCGCGTGGCTGCGATCACTTCGTCACGATTCATGCACTACCCCTCGAAAGGCCGCCATTTTGCCCCAATCGCGAGCCGAACGAGGCGATAATGCGCGCCTTGTCCAACGCTTACTGTCCAGATGTCCATCCAGTGGTTTCCCGGTCACATGACCTCGGCGCGCAAGAAAGCGGCCGAGACCATGGCGATGACCGACGTCGTGATCGAGGTGCTCGACGCCCGCATTCCCGAGGCGAGCAGCAACCCCATGATCCGCGAATTGCGCCTGTTCCGGCAGCGTCCGTGCCTCAAGCTGCTCAACAAGGCCGACCTTGCGGACCCTGTCGCGACGCGCGCCTGGCTGGACTTCTTCAATGCCCAGCCAGGCGTGAAGGCGGTGGCCCTGTCGTGCAAGAAGCCGGGCGATGTCGCGCGCGTGCCCGGTCTGTGCCAGGCGCTCGCCCCGCACCGCACGGACGGTACGAGGCCGCTGCGCATCATGATCATGGGCATCCCCAACGTCGGCAAATCGACGCTGATGAATGCGCTGTTGAAGCGCCGCGTCGCCGCCGTGGGCGACGAGCCGGCGGTGACCAAGCAGCAGCAGACCTTCGACCTCGGTTCGCACATGACGATCACCGATACGCCGGGGCTGATGTGGCCGAAGATCGCCCACGATTCGGACGGCTTCATGCTCGCGGCGAGCCACGCGATCGGCCGCAATGCCGTGATCGACGAGGAAGTCGCTGCCTTCCTCGGTGACGTGCTGCTCGAGCGCTACGCGGATCTCGTCGCGCAGCGCTACGGCATTGCGCCCGAGCGCATGGAGGCGCTTGATGGCGTCGGGGTGGTCGAGACCGTTGCGGCGCGGCGCGGCTGCCGCCTCAAGGGCGGTGCGCCGGACCTGGAAAAGGCTGCACAGATCCTCCTCACCGACTACCGCAGCGGTGCGCTCGGGCGCATCAGCCTCGAGACGCCTGCAAGCCGCAGCGCGATGCTCGACGCCGACCGCGGCCTCACTCCTCCAGACGGAACCCCACCTTCAGCTTGACCTGGAAGTGCGCGACCTTGCCGTCGGTGACGTGCCCGCGGATCTCGGTCGCCTCGAACCAGTCGATATGACGGATCGTCTTGCCGGCGGTCTCGATCGCATTGCGGATCGCGGCATCGACACTGTCAGGGGACGAACCGACGATTTCGACGAGTTTGTAGGTGTGGGCGGACATCGCGTTCTCCTTGAGGATTGAACGGGCAGCGCTCCCAGTATAGAGAAGCGTTCCCCCGTTGCCCTGTCACCGATGCGTGACGATCCAGGCATGGCGTGGCCTGCGTCACGCTGCGGAGGGGGTATTCGGTCCGGCATGTGCTCGCGTTGTATCAAGGGCGTTTATGTCGGAATCAGAATAGCTTGCGCCGCCGCTTTCCATACCATACCGTATCGAGACCAACGATAAGGACAACCGCGATGAGAGAGCAGATGCAGCGGATGAAGGTCCTCGGGGCGGGCATCCTGAGCCTGATCCTGGTGATGGGCGTCGCGCGCTTCGCCTACACGCCGCTGCTTCCGCTGATGCAGCAGCAGGCCGGCCTCGGCGTGGCGGACGCCGGCTGGCTGGCGGCATGGAACTACGCGGGCTACCTCAGCGGCGCGCTGATCGCCTCGATGATCAGCGACCTCGTGCTCAAGGACCGCCTCTACCGCATCGGGCTGGTCGTCGCAGTGCTGACCACGGTGATGATGGGCCTCACGACGAGCGTCTTCTGGTGGTCGGTTTCGCGCTTCCTTGCCGGATTGAGCACCGCGGGAGGCATGCTGTTGGGTACCGGCCTGATCCTGAACTGGCTCATTCGCCACCAGCACCGCTCCGAGCTGGGGATCCACTTCACCGGCATCGGCCTCGGCATCGCGGGCTGTGCCGCGGTGGTGGCGCTGATGACGCAGTGGCTGGACTGGCGCACGCAGTGGTTCGTGTTCAGCGTGCTGGGCGTGCTGCTGCTGATCCCTGCGTGGCGCTGGCTGCCCCCGCCCGACAGCACGTCCGTCACGGTCGGCGGACAGAAGATGGAGGACAACCCGCCCGGTGCAGGCTTCCTGCGCGTGTTCATGGCGGCCTATTTCTGCGCCGGTGTCGGCTACGTCGTCAGTGCGACCTTCATCGTCGCGATCATCGACAAACTGCCGGGGTTGGGCGGGCGCGGGGCGCTCGTGTTCCTCGTGCTCGGGCTCTCGGCGGCGCCGGCTTGTATCGTGTGGGACTTCATCGCGCGCCGCGTCGGCTACCTGAACTCGCTGCTGCTGTCCTTCGTGCTGCAGATCGTCGGTATGCTGCTGCCGCTCGTCGGCGGCCTGATCCCGGCCTTCCTCGGGGCGATCCTGTTCGGCGGCAACTTCATCGGCGCGGTGAGCCTCGTCCTGACGATGGCGGGCCGCTACTATCCGACCCGTCCGGCGAAGATGATGGGCAAGATGACCATCGCCTACGGGATCGCGCAGATCGCCGGCCCGGCAATTACCGGCACGCTCGCGGCACGCGGCGGTAGCTATGCGGACGGCCTCTACATGGCGGCGGCGGTGATGGCGATCGGAACGGTTCTGGTCGCAGTGCTCAGGGTTATGGCTGCGCGGGGGCCCGAAAACGCGGTGACGGCAGGCAATCCCGTTTAAAATCGCGGCCTTCGACGTGCACGCCACGTCCCCGAGAACCTGCGACCGGAATCACCATGCTGCGAATCAACGAACTCAGGCTGCCCCTCGACCACCCCGAGGACGCACTGAGGGACGCCATCGTTGCCCGTCTGGGCATCCAGCCCGCCGAACTGAACGAATTCACCGTGTTCAAGCGTAGCTACGACGCGCGCAAGCCGAGTGCGATCACGCTGAGCTACACGGTCGACATGGAGCTTGCGAACGAGGACGCGCTGCTCGCCAGGTTCGCCGGCGACCGCAACGTGGCCCGCACGCCCGACACGAATTACCGCTTCGTCGGCAAGGCGCCGGAGCAGCCCGGCCATCGGCCGGTGGTGGTCGGCTTCGGTCCCTGTGGCATCTTCGCCGCGCTGATCCTCGCGCAGATGGGCTTCCGCCCGATCGTGCTGGAACGCGGCAAGGCGGTGCGCGAGCGCACCAAGGACACCTGGGGCCTGTGGCGGCAGGGCGTGCTCGACCCCGAGTCGAACGTGCAGTTCGGCGAAGGCGGGGCAGGCACCTTTTCGGACGGCAAGCTCTACAGCCAGATCAAGGACCCGAAGCACTACGGCCGCAAGGTGCTGACGGAGTTCGTGAAGGCCGGTGCGCCGGAAGAGATCCTGTACGTGAGCAAGCCGCATATCGGCACCTTCCGCCTCGTCGGCATGGTCGAGGCCATGCGCGCGGACATCATTGCGCTGGGCGGCGAAATCCGCTTCCAGCAGCGCGTGGCCGACGTCCGCATCGAAGACGGGCATCTGCGTGGCGTCGTGCTCGCGAATGGCGAGGAGATCCGCTCGGATCACGTCATCCTCGCGCTCGGCCACAGCGCGCGCGACACCTTCGAGATGCTGCACGAGCGCGGCGTGTACATGGAGGCCAAGCCGTTCTCGGTCGGCTTCCGCGTGGAGCATCCGCAGTCGCTCATCGACAAGGCGCGCTTCGGCCCCAACGCGGGGCATCCGGTGCTGGGCGCGGCCGACTACAAGCTCGTCCATCACGCGAAGAACGGCCGCTCGGTGTACAGCTTCTGCATGTGCCCGGGCGGAACGGTGGTGGCAGCGACCTCCGAACCCAATCGCGTCGTCACCAACGGCATGAGCCAGTATTCACGTAACGAGCGCAATGCCAACGCCGGCATCGTCGTCGGCATCACGCCGGACGATTACCCAGGCGGACCGCTCGCGGGCATCGCGTTCCAGCGTCATTGGGAATCGCGCGCGTATGAGCTGGGCGGCGGCGACTACATCGCGCCGGGCCAGCTTGTCGGCGACTTCATCAAGGCTCAGCCGTCGAGTGTGCTCGGTTCGGTCGAGCCTTCGTACAAGCCGGGGGTGAAGCTGGGCGACCTTTCCACGAGCCTGCCGGACTACGCGATCGCTGCGGTGCGTGAGGCGCTGCCGGCCTTTGAGCGCCAGATCAAGGGTTTCTCGATGCGCGACGCGGTGCTCACCGGGGTCGAGACGCGCACCTCATCGCCGCTGCGCATCACGCGCGGCGGGGACTGCCAGAGCCTGAACGTGAAGGGCTTGTTCCCGGCGGGCGAGGGCGCCGGGTACGCCGGCGGCATTCTGTCGGCCGGTGTCGATGGCATTCGCGTCGCCGAGGCGGTGGCGAATTCCATCCTGGGCGATGTCACCGTGGTAGCGGAGGAGGCATGATGGAAGAGCGCCTGGACCGTATCGAGAGCAAGCTCGCGTTCGCCGAGGACGCGATCGACGAACTCAACATGACCGTGTTTCGCCAGCAGCAGCTGATCGACCGCCTGCAGAAGCAGATCGTCGACTTGCACCGCCAGATGTCGGCCGGTTCGCCCGGTGAGCGGCGCGACCTGCGCGAGGAAATTCCGCCGCACTACTGAGGCGGGCGCCCGGGAAAGTGTGGTTGAGGTCGTCTAGAGTGGGAGAGCGCAGGCCCGGTCGCGGGCCCGCCTCACGCCAGGAGGGATGCCATGACCGAACCGGAACCGACCATCGCACAGAAGGGGCCCTATGCCGTCGAGCTGGAGGCCGGCAAGAGCTATTACTGGTGTCGCTGTGGCAAAAGCAAGAATCAGCCGTTCTGCGACGGTTCGCACAAGGGCGGACCATTCCTGCCGGTAAATTTCACTGCGCAGGAGACGGGCACGGCCTATCTATGCGGCTGCAAGCACACCGGCCACCAACCGTATTGCGACGGCACGCACAAGACGCTGTAGGGCATTCTGCATTCATATCGCTGCAGGGTATTCTGCATTCATATAGGTCACCTTGCGGACGGGCTGAGGATGTCCGGGGCGCCGGCATCAGGCGCCCGGTGATCGACGGGGAATATCACCCATGGCTGACGACAGGGTGATAAAATTGTCCCTGAATAGATAACGGCGACATGTCGAATCCTCCGTTCGTCCCGGTCCGAGAGGTGCGTTCTGATAGCCGATTCCGACTCCAATTCCGGGCGGCAAGCCAGCCCCGAGTCCTTTGACTCAAGCCGCCTGGCTGCAAGCGCCGACACACGGGCAGAGCAAACCACTCCCGCCGGTGCCGCAGGGCCTGCCGCCCTGTGGCTGAGGATCGTCGTGGTCGCGGCGATGTACCTTGCGGGGGGACTGTTTGCGCACGCGCTGACACAGTCATCCGGCTATGCGTCGTCCGTATGGCCTCCGGCCGGTGTCGCGGTTGCAGCCTTGCTCGTCTGGGGCGTGCGTTGCTGGCCCGGCGTCTGGCTCGGTGCCTTCCTCTTCGTTCTTCTGCCGGACCGCACGGTGGCCGGCGCAATGGTGGCTGCGCTCATCGCCACCGGCGCAACGCTCCAGGCACTGCTCGCTGCCCGCCTGGCCGGGCGCTTCCTGCGCATGCCAATCCTTCGCGCGCGCAATCGCGATCTTGCGCGCTTCCTGGTGCTGGCCGGGCCGGTCGTCTGCCTGCTCGCGCCCAGTATCGCCGTCTCCGTGCTCCTGGGCTTCGGACGAATCGAACCGTCAGCGCTGGGGAGCGAATGGCTGGCACGGTGGTCAGGCGATACGTTGGGAGTATTGCTGTTCGCGCCCCTGATGCTGCTTGCGTGGCCGGGAGCTCACCGGCTGTGGGCGCGCCACGGGGGCAGGGCGAGGATTTCCGTCCTGCTGCTGCTTGCAATCGTACTGTTCTCGGCCGGCAGTTTCAGTGTCGCGCGCCTGGAGGACGGCCGCAAACGCGCCGAGATCGTCCAGCGGATGGACGAGGTGTTCGAGATCGGCTTCTTTCCGTTGCCAAGTGTCATCATCCCCCTCGAGGGGGTCGAGCGCTTCATCAGCGCGAGCGCGGCCCTGAACAGGGACGAGTTTGCGACCTTCACGACATGGATCACGCGCCATCCGGCGGTGATGTCGATCGATTGGGCTCCGCGCGTGCAGCACGACGAACGGGAGAGCTTCGAGCGCGCCGTCCGCGCAGAGGGGATGCCCGATTTCTACATCTTCGAGCCTGACGGCGACAGCAATCCGCGACGGGCCGCGGACCGGCCGGATTATTTCCCGGTCCTGTACACCGCTCCCGCGGAAGAGGGGTTGAGGATCCTGGGGCTCGACCACGGTTACGATCCGCGTCGCCGCATCGAGATGAGGCACGCGACCGAAAGCGGTGCGGCCCATCTGGTCCGTGCGGTGCCGCTGCTGCGGACGAAACGGCAGTCGTTGCTAGTGTTCCAGCCGGTATACGGCCTGGAGCGCGCTTCATGGGCCGGCGCGGAGCGCGCCGGAACCCGTGGTCCGCTAGGGCATGTGGTGGGTGTCTACGACGTCGCGCAACTGTTCGCTCCACTGGCCGATTCCGCACGTGCGCGAAGTATCGGGTTCCGCGTATCGGACGTGACGGCGGGCGATCCCCCGCAGACCTTGCTCGACGAAATGCCGAAGGGTGCCACGCCGACCGTGCGCAAGGCGATCGAGTTCGGCGGGCGGACGCTGAGCCTGGAGATGGCTCCGGACGGGGCCACCCGATATACGGGTTACGGTGTCGAGGAGCGCATCTATCAGGTCTTTTCGGTTCTGGCGGGCTTGCTGGTGGCCTACGTCACGCTGAGCAGCGTCGGCCATACGGCGGCGATCGAGACGGAGGTGGCGGAGCGGACTGCCGACCTCAAGCGGGCATTCGATGCGCGGCTGGCCGCCGAAGACGAACGCGACCGCATCTTCGATCTTTCGCTCGATCTGATCTGCATTGCAGGACTGGACGGCTATTTTAAACGTGTGAATCCGGCTTTCGGGCGGACGCTCGGCTGGAGCGACGAGGAGCTTCTGTCACGGTCTTTCCTCGATTTCGTGCATGCCGACGACGTCGAGGCGACTCTCGCGGTGGTGGACGCCATCGCGCACGGCCAGACAACGATCGGATTCGAGAATCGCTATCGTTGCAAGGACGGCACGTGGCGCTGGCTGGAGTGGAAAGCCTTGCCGCAGCCCGGCGGATTGATGCTTGCGACGGCGAGCGACTGCACCCAGCGGCACGAGAATGCCCAGCACCTGCTTGCGCTCAACGCCGAACTGAACCGTCGCGTCGATGAGCGCGAGGCGGCGCTGAAGGCTCTCGGAGCGAAGAGGGAGGAGATCCGCGCGGCGCTGGACAACCTCATCGAATGCGTCGTGACGATCGACGCGCGGGGTATCGTACAGGGGGCGAACACGGCCGTCGAAGCGGTGTTCGGATACCAGTGCGACGAAATCATCGGGCGGAATGTCTCGCTGCTGATGCCCTCGCCGCACAGGGAAAAACACGACGATTACCTGGCGCGCTATCTGCGGACCGGCGTCAAGCGCATCATCGGCACGACCCGCGAAGTGGAGGGGCGACACAAGCTCGGCCACCCGATTGCGCTGGAGTTGAGCATTGCCGAGTATCGCGTGCACGACGAGCAGTTTTTCATCGGCACGCTGCGGGACATCGGCGAGCGCAAGGCATTGATCGCGGCGCTGACACAGGCGCGGGAAGACGCAGAGCAGGCGAGCCAGGCGAAATCGGCCTTCCTTGCGGCGATGAGCCACGAGATACGCACGCCGATGAACGGAGTGATCGGGCTGATCGAGGTGCTGGCGCGCAGCCGCCTGACGGAGCATCAGGCCGATCTCATCGCAACGGTCCGCGAATCGTCGGCCACGCTCATGCGCATCATCGACGACATTCTCGATTTTTCGAAGATCGAGGCCGGCCGGCTGGAGCTCGACATCGGGGCGGTACCGCTCGCAGATCTCGTGGAAGGCGTGGCCGGTTCGCTTCTTCCGCTGGCGGTCCGTCGCAATGTGGACCTGTCGGTGTTCGTGGCGCCGCAGGTGCCCGAGCGTGTGCAGGGTGACGAGGTGAGGCTGCGGCAGGTGCTCTACAATCTCGTGGGCAATGCGATCAAGTTCTCGTCCGGCCGTCGGCTGGTTCGCGGGCGAGTGTCGGTGCGCGTGGCGGTCGCCAGTACCACGCCCTTGCGACTCGCGTTCGCGATCGCAGACAACGGCATCGGTATCGACCCGGACAAGGTGGGGGAATTGTTCAATCCCTTCACGCAGGCGGAAACCTCCACAACGCGCCGCTTCGGGGGAACCGGACTTGGACTTGCGATCTGCAGGCGGCTCGTGAACCTGATGCAGGGAGATATCACGGTTTGCAGCGAACCCGGACACGGTTCGACGTTCACGGTGACGATCCCCTTCGTGCAAGCGGACGAACAGCCGGTGCGGCCTCTGCCGGAGCTCGGCGGAGTACATTGCGTCCTTGTCGATAGCCCGGACTTCAACGCTGACGACCTGCGCGCGTATCTCGAGCACGCGGGCGCAAGCGTGTTCGCAGCGCACGACGACGCTGCAGCGAATGTGATGGCTGCGCGATTGGCTGCGCCAGTGGTCGTGATCGGCGCGGCCAATGACCGGCAGAGTGCGGAAAGTGAGGAATCGGCCGTCCCCAGCGGCGCAGCCCGCGTACGGATCACGCGCGGCAGGCGCCGGCGTCCGCGCATCACGAGCCCCGACACGGTGATGCTCGACGGCAATGCGCTGCGCCGGCAGGCGCTGCTGCGGGCGGTGGCGGTTGCTGCCGGGCGTGCGTCGCCGGAGATATTCCACGCGGGAACCCCTGATCGCAGCCTGCAGGCAACGAAGCCTGCGCCGAGCATCGACGAGGCGCGCCGGCAGGGACAACTGATCCTCGTCGCGGACGATGACGAGATCAACAAGAAAGTGATCCTCGAACAACTCGCACTGCTCGGCCACGCTGCGGAGGTCGCCGACGACGGGGCCGAAGCCCTGCGGATGTGGCAACGCGGCGGCTATGCGTTGATCCTGACGGACCTGCACATGCCGAACATGGACGGATATGGTCTTACGGAGGCCATCCGCGAGGCGGAAGGAGGGGCGACGCGCATTCCGATCGTGGCGCTTACGGCAAACGCCCTGCTGGGCGAATCGCGGCGGGCGCTCGCAGCCGGGATGGACGCATACCTGACCAAGCCGATCAGGCTCGATGTGCTCGGCGCGCATCTCGAAAGATGGCTACCGCGCTCGGGTGCGCCAGTCACGGCGAAGCAGCAGGTCGCACCCGAGCGCACGCCGCCGGCTTTCGCGCTCGAGTTGCCGATCCTCGATGTGTCGGTCCTGGGCGGACTGGTGGGGGATGATCCGGTGGTCATTCGCGAGTTCCTCGGCGACTACCTTGCCTCGGCGGGGAGCCTTGCCGCGGAAACCCGGGCCGCGTTTGCCGCGCGGGACAGCGGCGCGGTCGCCGCGGCCGCGCACAAGCTCAAGTCATCGTCGCGTGCCGTGGGGGCCTTGGCCCTTGGGGACTTGTGCAACCGTATCGAGCGCGCGGTGCGGGATGAAGATCTGGCAATGCTGGAGCAGGAGATGGGCCGGTTCGATAATGTGCTCATCGCAACCGAAACCCGTGCCGCCAAACTTTTGATCGAACCGATGAACGAATGGATTGCGGTAGTCGAGGCTAAGCAATGAAGATACTCGTGGTCGATGACGAGCCGTTCGTGCGGAAGCTCCTGATTCACCAGCTCGGGCGTTTGGGGTTCGAGCACGTGCAGGCCAGCGCGAGCGCACAGGAGGCCTTGTCGATGCTGGAGGCTCCGGGTGAGAGTCCCGATCTGATCTTCTGCGACCTCCAGATGCCGGGAATGGACGGTGTCGAGTTCGTCCGTCATCTGGTGAACGTGAGTTATGCGGGCGGTCTGGTGCTGGTCAGCGGCGAGGACGAACGGATCGTGCAGACCGCGGCCAAACTCGCCCGGGCCCACAACCTGAAGGTGCTCGGCGCGCTGAACAAGCCGGTACCGATCGACAGGCTGAAGCAGATTCTCGAAGATGGCATCACCCACAGCCCCGCCCAGCCACGTGCCGAACGCAAGACTTACTCCGCCGAACGGCTGCTGCGGGCGATCGTCGACGGCGAGCTGATCAATCACTACCAGCCCAAGGTCGAACTCGCATCGGGGGCTGTCGCCGGATTCGAGACCCTGGTGCGCTGGCAGCACCCGCAAGACGGATTGATTCTCCCCGATCAGTTCATTCCGATGGTCGAAGAGAGCGGGCTGATCAACGAACTCACCCGCTCGGTGTTGCGCACGGCCTTGCGCCATGCGCGCGCGTGGCGCGACGACGGCTTCCCGTTGCAGGTTGCGGTCAACGTGTCGATGGACAATCTGGTTGCGCTCGACTTTCCCGACTTCGTCGAGCGCGCGGTCGAAGAGGCCGGCATCGCGGCAAGCGGCCTGTTGCTGGAGGTGACCGAAAGCCGTCTGATGAAGGATCCCCTGGCGCCGCTGGAAGTGCTGGCACGCCTGAGGCTCAAGCGCATCGGTTTGTCGATCGACGATTTCGGCACCGGACACTCCTCGCTCGCCCAGCTGCGCGACATCCCGTTCAGCGAACTGAAGGTCGACCGCGGCTTCGTCCATGGTGCGTGGCGCGACGCCTCGCTGCGCGCGATTCTGGAGGCGAGCCTCGGCATGGCGCGCCAGCTCGGCATGAAAACGGTGGCCGAAGGGGTCGAGGACAGGGAGGACTGGAATTTCCTGCGCAGCAGCGGCTGCGAACTGGCGCAAGGCTGGTTCATTTCCAAGGCTCTGCCGCCCGAGCAGATTCCTGACTGGATCGCCGGCTGGAATCTGCGGCGATCGACATTTGTGGAGCCCGGGGCATGAACAGGCCGGTGAGGTTTTTCGCTGCCGCGGACCTCGCCGTCACCGCTCGGGCTGCGCCTGTCGAAGCACGACCGATCCCCCTCGACAAGCTCGGGGCGAACAGCTGCGATTTTATCAGGCCGCGATCACGCACTCGGCAAAGCCGGCGCGCAATTCATCTTCGCGCAGCCGGCGGCCGATGACGACGATGCGCGAGCGCCGCGCGTCATCGTTCCATTCCGCACCGTAGTCGAAGCCGGCGAGGCGGTGCACGCCCTGGAACACCAGCCGGTTCGCCTGGCCGGGAATCGCGAGCACGCCCTTGTAACGGAGCAGGTCGTCGCCGTGGCGGTCGAGGAGACCCTGCACGAAACTGCCGATGCGGTCGAGGTCGACGTCGCCCGAATGTTCGAGCAGCAGCGAGCCGATCTCGTCGCTGTGCGCGCTTCCGCCAAACACGCGGCTGCCGCCTTTCGTTGCCGCGCGGAAGCGCGGCGTGGCGGGAGCATCTTCGGCGAGCAGGTTCTCGTTCAGGTTGAAGCCGCGGATGTCGAGCAGGAAGCCGACATCGAGCTCGCCGGCGACGAGCTCGCGGATCGGTGCGCGCGGGTTGATGCGCACGAGCCGGTCGATCAGCGCCTCCAGCGCACCGGCGGCCACGCCCTCGCTCTTGGATACGAGCAGGCGGTCCGCGAAGCCGATCTGCTTGAGCAGAACCGGATGTTCCTCGATCTGGCGCGCGGCGTGCACGGCATCGACCACCGTGAGCACCGCATCCAGGAGATAGGCCTCGGCAAGTTCAGGCTCGGCAAAGAAGGTCTGGATCACCGGCCCGGGATCGGCCAGCCCGGTGGTCTCGATAACGATGCGGTCGAAGGCGAGCTCGCCCGCATCGCGGCGCGCCTTCAGCTCGACGAGATTCCGCGCCAGGTCGCCGCGCACCGTGCAGCACAGGCAGCCGTTGGTCATCTCGACGACTTCCGCGCTCTGCTGTACGAGCAGTTCGCTGTCGATATTGACCGGCCCGAACTCGTTCTCGATGACGGCGATGCGATGGCCGTGGGCCGTCGTCAGGATGCGGTTCAGCAGCGTGGTCTTGCCTGCGCCGAGAAAGCCGGTGAGGACGGTGACCGGCACCGGACCGGCGGCGTTGGGATTGGGGTTGGGGTTGGGGTTGGGGGTGGGGTTCTCGTGCATGCTGGATCCCTCGTGTTGTGTGGCGCGTCAGCAGCAGCGGCCGGTGCCGCCGCCGTAGCGCGCTTCCTGCCGCTCGCGGAAGAATGCCTCGTAGCTCATCACCGGCCGGTCCGGGTGCGTCGCCTTCATGTGCGCGACGTAGGTGTCGTAGTCGGGCAGGCCTACCATCAGGCGGGCGGCCTGCCCGAGATACTTGCCGAGCCTGGAGAGGTCGTTGAACACGGGCTTACGCCGCCGCGCCCTGCGAGGCGGTGGAGGGTGTGCCCACTTCCTGCGTGGTCGGATGCGCCACGCGGTAGGCCTGCCAGCACGAGCGCACGCCGTAGAAGAGGATGCTCACGACGACCAGCATGAAGAACAGCGACAATCCCGCGTCGATCTGGTTGTTGAGGATGATCTGCTGCATCTGGCCGACGTTCTTCGCCGGGGCGAGCAACTCGCCGCGCGCCAGCGCATCCTGGTAGCGCGAGACCTGCGCGAGGAAGCCGATCTTCGGGTTCGGATCGAACATCTTCTGCCAGCCGGCGGTCAGCGTGCAGGCGAGCAGCCAGATCGTCGGCACGACCGTCACCCACGCGAAGCGCTCGCGCTTCATCTTGAACAGCACGACCGTGCAGAGGATCAGCGCCACCGCGGCGAGCATTTGGTTTGAGATGCCGAAGAGCGGCCACAGGGTGTTGATGCCGCCGAGCGGATCGACGACGCCCTGGTACAGGAAGTAGCCCCAGGTCGCGACACACAACGCGGTGGCAATCGCGTTGCCGACCCACGAGTCGGTACGCTTCATCACCGGAACGAAGGTGCCGAGGAGATCCTGCAGCATGAAGCGGCCCGCCCGCGTGCCGGCATCGACGGCGGTGAGGATGAAGAGCGCTTCGAACAGGATCGCGAAGTGGTACCAGAAGCCCATCATCGCGGTGCCGCCGAACATCACCGAGAAGATCTGCGCCATACCGACCGCGAGCGTCGGGGCGCCGCCGGCGCGGGCGATGATGGTGTTCTCGCCGACCGCAGCAGCGGTCTGCGTCAGAACTTCAGGCGTGACGACGAAACCCCAACTGGAGATGACTTGCGCGGCGCTCGCGGCGGTGGGCCCGAGCACGGCGAGCGGGCTGTTCATCGCGAAGTAGATGCCCGGATCGATGATCGACGCGGCGACGAGCGCCATGATCGCAACGAAGGACTCCATCAGCATGCCGCCGTAACCGATCAGGCGCATGTGCGATTCGTTCTCGATCATCTTCGGCGTGGTGCCCGAGGAGATCAGCGAGTGGAAACCGGACACCGCCCCGCAGGCGATCGTGATGAAGAGGAAGGGGAACAGGCTGCCAGCCCACACCGGGCCCGTGCCGTCGATGAACTTCGTCACCGAGGGCATCTTCAGTTCGGGCGCGACGAACACGATGCCCACTGCCAGCGCGAGGATCGCGCCGATCTTCAGGAAGGTCGACAGGTAGTCGCGCGGCGCGAGCAGCAGCCACACGGGCAGCACCGAGGCGATGAAGCCGTAGCCGATCAGCATCCACGTGAGCTGCACGCCGGTGAACGTGAACAGGGGCGCCCAGGTGGGGCTCGCGGCGACCTGGCCGCCGCCGATGATCGCGGCCATCAGGCCGATGAAGCCGATGACCGACACTTCACCGATGCGGCCCGGGCGGATGTAGCGCGTGTACAGGCCCATGAAGATCGCGATGGGGATGGTCGCGCCGACCGTGAAGGTTCCCCACGGGCTTTCGGCCAGCGCCTTCACGACGATCAGCGCGAGCACGGCGAGGATGATCACCATGATCATGAAGGTGCCGAACAGCGCAATGACGCCGGGGATGGGGCCGAGTTCGGACTTGACCAGGTCGCCCAGCGAGCGGCCGTCGCGGCGTGTCGACACGAACAGCACCATGAAGTCCTGCACTGCGCCCGCGATGACGACGCCGGCGAGGATCCATAGCATCCCGGGCAGGTAACCCATCTGCGCCGCGAGCACGGGGCCGACCAGCGGGCCGGCGCCGGCGATCGCCGCGAAGTGGTGGCCGAACAGCACGTACTTGTTCGTCGGCACGTAATCCAGGCCGTCGTTGTGCCGGTAGGCCGGGGTCATGCGCTCCGGGTCGAGCGACATCACCTTGTTCGCGATGAACAGGCTGTAGTAGCGGTATGCGATGAGGTAAACCGAAACTGCGGCGACAACGATCCACAGGGCGTTGATCGTTTCACCGCGGTTCAGTGCGACATATGCGAGCGCGAAAGCGCCGAAGATGCCGACAAGCGCCCATAGCGCGTGTCTCGACAGCGTGGCCATCTATACTCCTCCTCTCTCCGGATAGGCCGTTGAATCAGGCTCTGGTCTTACCGGATCTGGTTCCGGGGCCCGGCACCCGTGCGCCGGGATCACGCGACACTTTCGGCGCAAACGGGCTGCGGGACCATTCGCACTACTACTTTCCGCGGCTGCGTAGTTCTACGCAGAGGCCTCGCGCGACCGTCCGCCGGCACTACAATCGGGGGCGAATCGAGGGGAGAACAACACTTGCATATCAAGCACAAGGTCATCGTCCTGGCCGTGCTGCCGCTCATCGCGGCGGTGGCGGCGATCGCGATCCTCGTCGCGATGCAGGCACGCGACCTGGAACGGCAGCAGGAAGTCGTGTTGAAGGATGCGATGCTGGTCGCGAAACGTGCCGAACTGCAGCACTACGTCCAGCTTGCCCAGACCTCGATCGATCACCTCTATTCCTCGGGACGCGACGACGAAGCGACCAAGGGCGAGGCCAGGCGCATCCTCAGCGAGATGAACTACGGTGACGATGGCTACTTCTTCGCCTACGATCTTACCGGCCTCAACATCGTGCATCCGCGCCAGTCCGAGCTCGTCGGCCGCAACCTGTGGGACATGCACGATTCGGAGGGGCTGCCCGTGATCCAGCGCCTGATCGTTGCGGCCGCCTCCGGCGACGGCTTCCTCCAGTACAAGTGGCGCAAGCCTTCGACGGGCAGGGAAACCGACAAGCTGGGCTATGTCGTGAAGCTGGACCGCTGGGGCTGGGTGCTCGGGACCGGGATCTACCTCGATGACGTCGAGACCATCCGGAGCATGCTCCGCGACCGCATGGCGGCACGCATCGCTGCAACCGTGCTGGGCTTCACCGTGGTTGGGATCGTCGCGGCGCTCATCGTGTTCGCAGGCGGCATGGCGCTGAACATCAGCGAGCACCAGCTCGCCGACCGCAGGCTCAAGGCGCTCGCGCAGCGCATCGTCACGTCGCACGAGGAAGAGCGCACGCGCGTCGCGCGCGACCTCCACGACGGCCTCAGCCAGTTGCTGGTGTCAGTCAAATTCCACCTCGAACTCGCGAAGGAGCGAGCGCTCGCCGGGCGTGACGACGTCGCGGAGCACATCGCGAAGGGGCTGGACGGGCTGGGGGTCGCGATCGGCGAGATCCGCAGCATCTCGCACAACCTGCGTCCCTCGCTGCTGGACAACCTCGGCCTGTCCGCCGCGCTGCAGCAGCTCCTCGACGAGTTCCGTGTGCGCACGGGCATCATTGTGGATGCCGATATCGGCAAGGTCGACCTGCTGGCCGACGAAGCGGGGGCCACGACGCTGTATCGCATCGCGCAGGAAGCATTGACGAACATCGAGCGTCACGCCGGCGCGCATCACGTCCGCCTTGCCCTCGTCGCGGAGCGGGGGACCGTGCGCCTCGTGATCGCGGATGACGGGCGGGGCTTCGACACTGCGCGCATCGACCATCCGCGCAGCGGCGGTATCGGACTGCGCAACATGCGCGAGCGCATCGAGCATCATGGCGGCGAGCTTGCGGTCAGCTCCGTGCCCGGCCATACCGAGCTCAGCGCGTCGCTGCCGTGCCCGAACGCGAAGAAAGGAAGCCTGTCATGATCGATACAACCGACCCCGGCACCCGCATCCGCCTGCTGCTCGTCGACGACCACCAGCTCGTACGCGACGGCCTGCGGGCGCGGCTGGGCGACATCGAACAGATCGACATCGTCGGCGAAGCGGCGAACGGACAGCAGGCTCTTGCGGCAGCGCAATCCCTGCTGCCCGACCTCGCACTGGTCGACATCGGCCTTCCCGACATCAACGGCATCGAACTCACGTCGGCGCTCGCGGAGTGCTGCCCTGCGCTGCGCGTGCTGATCCTGAGCATGTACGACAGCCAGGGCTACGTGATGTCGGCGATGCGTGCCGGCGCGCGCGGCTACGTGCTCAAGGATGCGCCGTCGGCCGAGATCATCGCGGCAATCCGGGCGGTCGCCGCCGGCGGCGTCTATTTCAGCAGCGCCCTGACCGCCGCGCTGGCGACACAGCCGGACGATGCGACGGCCCTGACGGAACGGGAAAGGGAAGTCCTGATCCTCGTCGCCCAGGGCGACAGCAACAAGCGCATCGCGCAGAAGCTCGACGTCAGCGTGCGCACCGTCGAGACGCATCGCCTCAACCTGCGCCGCAAGCTCGGCATCGAGACGGCCGCCGGGCTCGCGAGCTACGCCCTCAAGCGCGGCTGGATCCGGGGCTGAAACGAGGGCGGATCAGGACTTCTCGCCGCGGGCCGCCATGTAGATGCCCGCGAGCAACAGCGCAAAACCACCGAACTGCAGCGGCGCGAAACCCTCGCCGAAGAGAACGAAGGCCATCGCCGCGCTGCAGACGGGCTCGCCCAGGGTCACGACCGCGACGAAGGTCGCCGACACGTGGCGCAACGACCAGTTGTAGGCGGTGTGGCCGAGCAGTTGCGGGCCGAGCGCCATTCCCGCGAGCACCGCCCAGGCCGTGAGGCTGAACCCGCTCAGCGCTGCGCCCGTCGCCCCGCTGCCGGCGACGAGGAACAGCGCGCCGGCGCCGTAGGCGAGCCACACGTAGGCCGGCAGCGGCAAGCCGGCGCGCAGGCGGCGTCCAATCAGGAGATAGGCCGAGAAGCACCACGAGCCGACCAGCGCGAGCAGGTTGCCGAGCATCGGATTGCTGCCGGCTGCGGCATTCTGGCTGTCGCTCCAGAAGATCAGCAGACTGCCGCCGAAGGACAGCGCGATGCCGCTCAGCATCATGCGGCTCGGCCGTTCGCCGAACAGCACGAAGGACGCGAGCCCGATCCACAGCGGATTGGTCGTCACCAGCGCGGTGCTCGACGCGACCGATGTGTATTCGAGCGAGCTGATCCAGGTGCTGAAATGCAGCGCGAGGAAGAAGCCCGCCGCCAGCGCGAGCGCGCACTGGCGGCCGCTCAGGGCCGCGAGCGCCGCACGCGACTGCAGCAGCGCAACGGGCGTGATGAGCAGGGCTGCCAGCCCCAGACGCCAGGATGCGACGGCGAGCGAAGGCACACCTTCGGCCTGCGCGTAGCGCGCGAAAATTGCGCCGAAGGAAACCGCCAGCAGCCCGATGCCCAGCACGGCGAAGGGCATCCAGCGCGGCGGCGTGGCGGCACCACTCGTCAATGGCCCCCCTCCAGATAGGCCGCGCGCACCTCCGGACTCGCCAGCAGCTCCTGCCCGCTGCCCGCCAGCACGATCTCGCCATGCTGCAGCACATAGCCGCGATGCGCGACGCGCAGCGCATGGTGGGCGTTCTGCTCCACCAGCAGCACCGTCATGCCGTGCTCGGTGTTGAGCTCGCGGATGATCTGGAAGATGCGCTTGATGTAGATCGGCGCGAGGCCCAGCGAGGGCTCATCGAGCAGCAGCAGCTTGGGCCGGCTCATCAGCGCGCGGCCGATCGCGAGCATCTGCTGCTCCCCGCCCGAGAGCGTGCCCGCACGCTGCGCCGCACGTTCCTCGAGGATGGGGAACATTGCGTAGACCCGCTTGATATCGGCGTTGAAGTTCGCCGGGTCGGCGAAGGCCGTGCCCATCAGCAGGTTCTCCATCACCGTCATGCGCGGGAAGATGCGGCGGCCTTCGGGCACGATCGCGATCCCGCGGCGCGAGATCAGGTGGCTCGGCACGCGCGTGATGTCTTCGCCGTCGAACACGATGCGCCCCGAAGAGGCGCCCGGTTTGCCGAAGAGGCTCATCATCAACGTCGATTTGCCGGCGCCGTTGGCACCGATCAGCGTCACGATCTCGCCGACCTGCACGGTGACGTCGACCCCGCGCAGCGCGTGGATGTGGCCGTAGTGGGCATGTACGCCTTCCATATGCAGCATCATCAGGCGTTCCCCCCCATGACGGTAGCCGGTTCGTTCTCGTCATCCTCGCCGAGGTAGGCCTTGATGACTTGCGGGTCATTGCGGATCTGTTCGGGCGTACCCTCGGCAATCTTGCGGCCGTAGTTGAGCACGCAGATGTGGTCGGACACCTTCATCACGACGCTCATGTCGTGCTCGATCAGCAGTATCGCGATGCCTTCCTCGCGGCACAGCGACAGCAGCAAGATGTTGAGTTCCGCGGACTCACGCGGGTTCAGGCCCGCCGCCGGCTCATCCAGGCACAGCAGCACCGGATCGACGCACAAGGCACGCGCAATTTCGATGCGCCGCTGCGTGCCATAAGGCAGGTCGCCCGCGGCGACGTCGGCGATGTCCGTGAGCCCGAGGCGCTCGAGCCAGTGCGCCGCGGTCCTCAGCGCCTCGGCCTCCGCCTTGCGGTAGGCCGGCAGCCGGAAGATACCGGCGATCGAGAAGCGCGATGCTTCCTGCAGGAAGTTGTGTTGCGCGACGATCAGATTCTCCAGCACCGTCATCTTCGGGAACAGGCGGATGTTCTGGAAGGTGCGCACGACCTGCGCATCGCGCGCGACGCGGTGCCCGGTCATGGTCTCCAGACGCATTTCGCCCTTCTTCGGATGCACGAGACGCACGCTGCCGGTGGTCGGCTTGTAGAAGCCGGTCAGGCAGTTGAAGAAGGTCGTCTTGCCCGCGCCGTTGGGGCCGATGATCGCGGTGATCTTGCCGGCCGGCACCGACACCGACAGGTCGTCGATCGCCGTCAGACCGCCGAAGCGCATGGTCAGGTTTTCAACCGAGAGCAGGGTAGCGGTGCTCATGCCTGACCTCCCAGTCCGGCGGCCTTGTTGTCCATTGCAAGGGCCTTGTTTAGACGGATCGTCGGTTCACGCGACGCGAGCAAACCGCTCGGCTTCCACACCATGATCAGTACCATCGCCGTGCCGAACATCAGCATGCGGTACTCGGAGAAATTGCGGCCAAGTTCGGGCAGCAGCACCAGCACCAGTGCGGCAAGCACGACGCCCAGCTGGCTGCCCATGCCGCCCAGCACGACGATCGCGAGAATCGTCGCCGACTCGGTGAAGGTGAAGCTCTCGGGCGAGATGAAGCCTTGGCGCGCGGCGAAGAACACCCCGGCGAAGCCGCCCAGCATCGCGCCGATCGCGAAAGCCGACAGTTTCACGTTGGTCACGTTCATGCCCATCGCCTTGCACGCGATCTCGTCCTCGCGCAACGCTTCCCAGGCACGCCCGACCGGGAGCTTCCTCAGGCGCGACACGAAGACGTTGGTGAGCAGCGCCAGCACCAGGATCAGGTAATACAGGAAGATGATGCGGTGCATGCCCGAAAAGTCGAGCCCGAAGAAGCTCGCGAAACTCTGCGTGCCTTCGGCCGGATTGCGCTCGAAGGGCAATCCCAGCAGCGTCGGGCGCGGAATGGAGCCGATGCCGTTGGGGCCGTTCGACAGTTCGGTCCAGTTCACCAGGATCACGCGGATGATCTCGCCGAAGCCCAGCGTGACGATCGCGAGATAGTCGCCGCGCAGGCGCAGGATCGGGTAACCGAGCAGGATGCCAAAGGTCGCCGCCATCGCGCCTGCCACCGGCAACGCCTCCCAGAAGGTCCAGCCGAAATGCGAGAAGAGCAGGGCGTAAGTGTAGGCACCGACCGCGTAGAAGGCGACGTAGCCAAGGTCGAGCAGGCCGGCGAGGCCCACGACGACGTTCAGGCCCCAGCCGAGCATCACGTAGATCAGCACCGTCGTTGCGGTGTCGATCACGTAGCGGTTTTCGGAGAACATGATCGGCAGCGCGATCGACGCACCGAGCACCGCCCAGCCGATCGTCTTGATCGCCAGCGGCGTGCGGTCGAGCTTCGCAACTGCCGGCTTGGCCGCGCGACGGCCACGGACCTGATCCATGATCCAGCGGAAGACGAAACGGCCTGCGAAGGACACCCCGACGAAGATCCCGAGCATGCCGAAACGGGTCTGGACGGTCAGTGCGCCGCCCTCATCGACGGTCGTCAGGCCGACCATCGGAATGCCTAGCAGCAGGGCGACGAAAGCCACCCAGGCCGCGTCCTTGAAGCGCTCGGCGGGCGTGCGCCCGTGGCGCGCGATGATGACGGCGCTCATCAGACCTTCTCCACTTCGGGACGGCCGAGAAGTCCGCTGGGGCGGAACATCAGTACGAGGATCAGGATCGCGAAGGTCGCGACGTCCTTGTATTCCGGCGACAGGTAGGCTGCCCAGAACGCTTCGATCAGGCCGATGATCAACCCGCCGAGCATCGCCCCCGGCAAGGAGCCGATCCCGCCCAGCACTGCGGCCGTGAAGGCCTTGATGCCCGCGACGAAGCCGATGAAGAAGTCGACCACGCCGTAGTACACCGTCACCATCACGCCCGCGACCGCCGCGAGCGCCGCGCCGAGCATGAAGGTCGCCGAGATCGTGCGGTCGACGTTGATCCCCAGCAGAGCCGTCATCGTGCTGTCCTGCTCGCAGGCGCGTTGCTGACGACCAAACGCGGTCTGCGTGATCAGGTAGGTGAAGGCCACCATCAGCACGATCGTGACCAGCACGATCATGATCTGAGTCCAGGAGATCTGCACCGTGAAGCCTCCCGACTGCCAGATTTCGATACCGCCTTCGAGCACAGGCGGGATCGGCTTCACGCGCGCACCCTGCGTGAGCTGCACCATGTTCTGCAGGAAGATCGACATGCCGATCGCGGAGATCAGCGGCGCCAGACGGGTCGAGCCGCGCAGCGGCCGGTAAGCCATGCGCTCCACCGCCCAGCCGTAGGCCGACGTGAAGAAGATCGCTGTGATCAGCACCGCGGTGATCGCCAGCGGCAGCGACGTGATGTCGAAGGCCGCCAGCAGCGTGAAGGCAGTGACCGCGATGAACGCGCTCACCATGAAGATGTCGCCGTGGGCGAAGTTGATCATGCCGATGATGCCGTACACCATCGTGTAGCCGATCGCGATCAGGCCGTACACGGCCCCCAGCGTCAGGCCGTTGATGAGCTGTTGCAATGCGTATGCCACAGCAGTCTCCTTTCTCGTTTTTTGCGCGGTTTCCGGTGCGTCGCTGCGCCCGCCGATCGTGAAACTCCGTTCGGGTCGAGCCCTTCGACAAGCTCAGGACGAACGGACGTGCAAGTGAATGCGTTGAAACCGGAGAGGGCGCCGCCGGCCTTTTGGACCGGCGGCGCGAAGGCCGGGCGGGTTGCCCGGCCGGTAAAAGAAACTACGGGGGATTACTTGGCCGCGTAGTCGTACTGGCCGCCCTTCCACTGGTACACGACGAAGCCGGGCTTTTTCTGGTCGCCCTTGGCGTCGAACGAGAGGTCGCCGATCACGGTCTTGAAGGTGCCACCGCGCATCGCTTTCTCCAGGTCGGCGAACTTGGTGCTCTTGGCCTGGGTCGCGGCTTCCGCAAAGAGCTGGAACGCGGCGTAGGCGTACATCACGTAGCCTTCCGGCTCGACCTTGGCGTCGCGGAAGCGCTTCACGACCGGCGCGGCGTCGGGGTTCTTGCGCGGGTCGGGCGAGAACGTGAACATCACGTTGTCGGCGTTGGCGCCCGCTGCGGTCACAAGCTCCGAGTTCGTCATCGTGTCGCCGCCCATCACGGTCAGCTTCAGGCCGGCCTGCTGCGCCTGACGCAAAATCAACGCGACTTCGGTGTGGTAGCCGCCGTAGGCCAGCACTTCGACGCCGGCCTGCTTGAGCTTGGTCACGATGCCCGAGTAGTCCTTCTCGCCCGCGGTGATCGACTCGCGCAGCGTCGGCTTCATGCCCTTGGCGGTCATCGCCTTGGCCATCTCGTCGGCCAGGCCCTTGCCGTAGGCGCTCTTGTCGTCGAGCACGGCGGCCTTCTTGCCCTTGAACTTGTCGGCGATGTAGCTACCGGCGACCAGGCCCTGCTGGTCGTCACGACCCATGATGCGGAAGATGTTCTTCAGGCCGCGCTCGGTAACCTGCGGGTTGGTCGACACCGTCGCCATCGGAATGTCGGCCTCGACGTACACTTCCGATGCCGGGATCGTCGAGCTCGAGCACCAGTGGCCATGCATGAACACGATCTTCTTGTTGACCATCGCGTTCGCTACCGACACCGCCTGCTTCGGATCGCAGGCGTCATCGCCGACTTCGAGCTTCAGCTTCTGCCCGAGTACGCCGCCTTTGGCATTGATGTCGGCGATCGCCATTTCGGCACCGCGACGGATCTGGTCGCCGGCCGAGGCGTACTGGCCGGTCATCGGGCCCGCGATCGCCACCGCGAGGTCGGCGTGGGCGAGTTGGGCCTGCGCGCCGAGCGCGAGGAAGGCGGTCGCAATCAGGGTCTTCTTCATGTGTTTCCTCCGTGGTGTCTGTGGTCTTTCAGGTACTGCACGAGCGAGGCCCCCGCATCGAGCACATGGGCTCGCGTCAGGGACGCCGCAGCGTCGGGGTCGCGCCGCGCGAACGCATCCAGGATGGCGGCGTGTTCGCTTTGCGTCTTGGGCATTTCGGTCTGCGCCGTCATTGCCAGCAGCGCACGCACATAGCGCTCCAGCTTGTCGTAGAGCGCGCGGATCTCGGCCAGCAGGATGGGCCGGTCGGCGTCGGCGTAAAGCGTCGAATGAAACAGCCAGTTCAGTTCACCCCAACGTCCGGGGTCGTGCGACGCGCCGAACTCGGCCAGCTTCTGGCGAGCCTCGTTCAGGCGTTCGTCGTTGATGCGGGCTGCGGCGAGCCCGGCCGCGCGCGCTTCGAGCATCGCGCGGATGTCCATGTATTCGAGGATTTCGGCCGGCGATAAGCCGGCCACCACTGCACCACGGTTCTTCGTGAAGCGTACCAAGCCCTCTGCTTCCAGCCGCTTCAGTGCTTCGCGCACCGGAATCTTGCTGACGTGGAATCGGCCCGCGATCTCATCCTGGCGGAGCACCACACCGGTCGCGAGATGCCCCCTGACAATCGCGTCGCGCAGCGAACCGGCGATCTGATCGGATGCCGAGAGACGCAGGAAGCGCGGGACAGCGAGTTGTTCGAGCGACGACGCCATGGAGGGGGCTTGTGTAAGATCGTATACGTTATACGAAGAGGCGCGAAAATTACCTGCCCGCGTAACGGAATGCAAGCTGCGCTGCAACATCATGATTTACCGATGAACTCGGGGCTGCTGGCATTACGGCGGGAATCAAATGCCGCCGTTCGCCCCGAGCTGCTCGAAGGGCTCAGCGCAAACCGTAATCCGTGGCCGGGTTATAGCTCAGGTGCCGTTTCCCGAGTCCTTGCCGGGGGCCTGCAATTCGGCCCACATGACCCACTGTCCGCAGGCATTGCGCGGGCTGCGCAGGGTGCCGTGCCACGGCCCCTCGTTGCACGCGCCGCGGGCGTCGTCCTCGTACTCGACTTCGCCCGGGTTCGCGCCCGGCTTGCGCGCGCCGCCCCAGCGCTTGCATGAGACGCAGCGTTTGCGGTCGGCAGGCTGGACGGGCATCGGTGCGGCGAGCAGGAAAGGGCAGGACTAGGGGAGGGGCGTCAGGCTGCAGCGACGCGCGGATGCTCGGCGAGTGCCTCGCGCAGATTGCAGTCCTGCTGCCACGCCTGGCGCTCGTCGTTCGCGCCGGCGTACGCGCGCGCCTCGTCGTCGCCGAGCGCGGTGAGTGTTTCCAGCGTGCGCTGGAGGAAGACGTGCTGCGGCAGCATGGTGCCGTAAAACAGCACGACGTCGCCGCGCTGGATCAGCAGGGTGGGGAAGTTTTCCACATCGAGGTCTCCTGCGACGTCCGCATCGTCCTCGACATCGACCCAGTAGAAACCGGCCTGCGGCCACTGTGCGGCCAGCGCCTCGAAACCGGAGCGGTATTCACGGCAGGTGCCGCACCATTCGGCGCACAGGCAGACAACCAGGAGTTCGGGAAGTTGGTCGGAGCTCATCGGGACGGCAGGGGAACTTGGCGGCCCGAGGCTAGCACATCCGGCGACCGCGCACAGCCGGGATTCGTCATGCATCAGCCGGCGGAGGCCTCCGGCCGGCGCATCCGCAGCTCGATGGCATGGGCACCGAGCGCTTCGGCCACGCGGCGGGTCGCCTCGTTCGCGCTGCCGGCGAAGTAGTCGAAACGCCGCAGCGTCTCGATCCCGTCAAGACCGGCGGCGCGGAACATGTCGATGTAGGCTTCCTCCGTCACCGCACCGACGACGCATTCCGCCCACAAAGCCGGATTGTTGCGCGACTTCTCGCCGATGGGCTGCGAGACGACGATATCGGCGATCTGCACGAAACCGCCCGGACGCAGCACGCGGAAGATCTCCGCAAAGGCACGGGGCTTGTCGGGGACGAGGTTGAGTACACCGTTGCTCGTGACCACGTCGACGCATGCATCCGGCAGCGGTATCGCCTCGGCATTGCCCTCGACGCTCTCGACGTTCGTTGCCGCGGCCAGCTCGGCATTGCGGCGCAGCTTGTCCCGCATGGCCACCGTCATGTCCAGCGCGAGCACGCGTCCTTGCTGCCCCACCAGGTTCGCCGCGATCAGCGTATCCGTGCCCGATCCCGCGCCGACGTCGAGGACCCGGTCGCCCTTGCGGATCACGTCCGCCGCAAACGGAAAACCCACGCCGGCGAAGGACTCCTGCGCCGTCTCCGGCACCCCCTCCAGCCATCGTTCCGGGTAGCCGACGAAGCGGCAGGCCGGGCGTCCGGTCGGAAAGTGGAACAGCCGCCCGGGCTCGTTCGCCACGTCCGAATACATCCGGCGCACCGCGTCGAAAATCTGGTCCTTCTGCAATCCGGCGATCGCGACCATGATGTCCCCCGCGGGAAAGGGTCAGAAGGCGTCGAGCAGCGACTTAAGCCGCCGCCTCAGCGAATCGGGCGGTGACGCATCGTCGAGCGTCCTCAGCCGCTGCCGCAGGACGCGTTCGAACTCGGCACGCGAGTAGCAGCCGCGGCACTCGGCGAGATGCTGCTCGATGCGCTCGCGCCGCCCGATGTCGATCTCCCCGTCGAGGAATTCGAGCAGATGCGCGACGACTTCCTCGCAGCGGATGCGGTCCGGTTCAGTCATGAGCGTCTTCCTTGGCAGGCGTGCCGTGCACCAGGCCGGCGGCCAGCGCCTGATTCCAGAGCGCGCGCTGCAACTGTGCGCGCGCACGGTTGAGCCGGGAGCGCACCGTCCCGACCGGGACGGCGAGCATCTCCGCAACCTCGGCGTACGAGTAGCCGAGCAGATCCACCGGGATCACGACCGCGCGGTAACAATCGGGCAGCGCGGCGAGCGCGTGGTCGATGTCCTCGCACAGCAGCTTGTGGATCAGCTCCTGCTCGGGGTTGCCCCACCACAGGAGAAAGGGCTGGTGCAGGCGGTCGAAGATCGAGAAGCCCGCGTCGTCCCCGTCGCAGGGGTCGACCGGGTCCTCGCGCGCGTGCCGGCACTGGCTGAAGAAGGTGTTTGCGAGGATGCGGAAGATCCATTTCTCGAAGCACACCCGGTCCTCCAACTGCGGGAGGTGCATCCACGCCTTCGCCACCGTCTCGGCGACGAGATCCTCCGCCGCAGCCGGATTGCGCGTGAAACGCAGCGCCGTACCGTAGAGCCGGTCGGTCAGCGCCTCGACCGCGGCGCAGAAGAACGTGCGCAGGACGGCGTCCTCGGCGGAGCAGGGGGGACGCCCGCCCGCCGGCGGGGCGCGCTGCCACGATGTTGTCGCACGCTGATCCATGTGTTCATGCCTTCACGGCGAGCACCGACACGCTCTTCACTCCATACTTCGCGCAGGCTGCGCGCGCGTTTTCCGACAGGAATCGATAGGCCGGGTTGTCGCGCATGCGGACCACGCGCAAACCGGCGTCCTCGATCATGCCGCGGTAGTCGTCCTGCTGTGCGGCGCCACCGATGCAGGCCGCCCACAGCGTCGCGTTACACACGATGCCATCGGGCAGCTGCCGTTCGGACACGATGTCCGAGATCGCCAGCCGGCCCCCCGGGCGCAGCAGGCGCGCGGCTTCGCGGAACGCCGCCGGCTTGTCTGCCGAGAGGTTGATGACCCCGTTGCTGATCACCACATCGACCGAAGCGTCGGCTTGCGGAACATCCTCAATATAGCCCCCCACATAGACCACCTGAGGAAAACCGTGCGCGTCGCGCAGGCGTTCGGCCTTCGCCCGTTGGGCGTCGGTCATGTCCACGCCGACGACCTGCCCCTGCGGCCCGACGCGCAGTGCCGCGACGAAGGTGTCCATGCCCGACCCGCTGCCCAGGTCGAGCACGCTCTCGCCTGCATTCGGCCCGGCAAGATCGAAGTGGTGCCCGACGCCGGCGAAGGACTCGATCGACGGCAAGGGAACGCGGTCGAGTTCGGCCGGGGTGTAGCCGAGGCGCTCCGCGAGCGCGCGGCCCATCTCGAAGTGGAATTCACCGTGCGGGTCCTCGGCGACCGACTGGTACATCGCCTTGACCTTCTGTTCCAGTTCGCACGGATCGAAGACAGTGTTCGTCATCTCGTCTCCTCCTGCGGTGTGCGTCGTCACGCGGCCTTCACTCGTGGAAGACGGTGTCTTCGAGCGGCTTCCAGCCCGCCGTGGCGACCACGAGCAGCACGAGGTCCTCGTCGCCCGTGCGCTCGAACGCATGCTTCTTGCCGCGCGGCAGGTTGAACACGTCGCCGGGCCTTGCCGGGCGCGAGTCGATCTGCCCGCTGGCGTTCTCGAGCCGTGCGGTCCCGTTGCCGCGAGCGACATAGACCACGTGGTCCTCCTGCGCGTGATGATGCAGGCGGATCTTACTGATGCGGATCACCTGGAGCTCGCTGTTGCCGGCCCGCGCGGTCGAGATCACCTTGGCCGTGGGGCCGCCCGCCGGCAGCGGATTGGCCGCGACGATCGCATCGAGGGTCGTGGTCTCGATCTGTTTGCCGTCGGCGCCGTGGGCGGTGGGGGAAAGCTGGAACGCCGCGAGCGCCACGGTCGCCAGCAGCACATGCCTCGTTCTTGTCATGATCGCTGCTCCTTCGGGGTTGGGGGCCTCCCTGTTTTTTGCCCAAAGGACGCGCGAGACGTGCAAACGGTTCCAGCGTACCGCCGACGCCGTGACCGGGTCAGGAGGTGGCCGCGGCGATGCGGAACACTGCGGGATCGTCGGCGTGCTCGATCAGGATGCGGCGCACGCGCTCCTGCCAGAGCGCCCCGAAACGCCGCGCGAGCGCGCGGTCGCCCGGCACGGCGAGGCACTGCGCGAGCAGTTCCGGCATCTCCGGCGCTGCGGGCACCAGCGACAGGTCCGCCTGTGCGTCGACCGCGGCGCCCGTGTCGATGCGCGTGAAACGCAAGGCAAGCGGCTGGTCGACGCCGAAGTCGAGCAGCCCGCGGCGCGCGAAGCGCCCGCCAAGTCCCTTGAAGCCGCCGTCCTGTGCGGCACCGGTGAGCAGGGTCGCGATGCTCGCGATCACGCCATTCACGCCCTCGTCGAGGCGCCCGCGCAGCGTGACGCGGACGCCGCCGCGTTCGGGCACGCCATCCGGATACAGGGCGCGCAGGGCGTGGCAACTCAGCATCCAGGCGGACGCCACGGTGGGGCAGGAATGGCCGGCCATCTTGACGGCATCCTCATAAGCGTATTCGATGATGCCGTCGTCGGCCGCGCCGAGGAAATCGGCGAGCGGATCGCGCAGTGTGATCCGGCGGACGTCGGCAAAGAAATCGGGAAAGCGCATCACGGTCCTCGCTGTCGGGTGAAGCGCAAGGATCTCAACAAGCACCGCACGGTCTCATTGACGCCAGTCAATTCGGCCCCGCGACGGAGAAGGGGATATCCATGTTGATTCCATCGTCTTTGCGCCTGCGCGCTCGAATCGCGCGTTCCCTCATCGGCGTTCTTGCGGCCCTTGCTGCAGCGCCGGTCATCGCGCAGCCCGTCGTGCGCAGCGAGGCGGCGAACTTCCGCATCAGCACCGTCGCTTCCGGCCTGGAAACCCCCTGGTCGCTCGCCTTCCTGCCCGACGGGAACATGCTCGTCACCGAGCGCCCCGGGCGGCTGCGTGTCGTCACGCCGGACGGCAAGCTGTCGGCACCGATCCGGAACGTTCCGCGCGTCCATGCGGCCGGGCAGGGCGGATTGCTCGACGTCGTCATCGGGCCCGATTTCGCCCGCGATCGCCTCATCTGGCTGTCGTTCGCCCAGCCGACGCAGAAAGGCGCACGTACCGCCGTTGCCCGCGCGCGGCTGGACGAATCCGCTCTCAGTCTGCAGGACGTCGAGGTCGTGTTCGCCCAGCGCGATGATCCGGAAGGACGCAATCACTGGGGATCGCGGCTGGTGTTCGACCGCGACGGGAATCTCTTCGTGACCTTGGGAGACCGGTACTCGCACCGCGATAGTGCCCAGGACGTGGGCAGCCATCTCGGCAAGATCGTCCGGATCCGGCCCGATGGCGGCATCCCGCCCGACAACCCTTTCGTCGGCAAGACCGGCGCATTGCCCGAAATCTGGTCCTTTGGCCACCGCAACGTACAGGGTGCGGCGCTGCACCCGGTCACGGGCAAGCTGTGGGCGAACGAGCACGGACCGCAGGGCGGTGACGAGGTCAATGTCGTCCGCGCCGGCGCGAATTACGGCTGGCCGGTCATCACGTACGGAAAGGAATACGTCACCGGATTCAGCATCGGGGAGGGCACGCAACGTGCAGACGTCGTGCCGCCGGTCAGGTACTGGGTTCCGTCGATCGCGCCCTCCGGGATGACGTTCTATACGGGCGATGCGTTTCCGAAGTGGAAGGGCAACCTCTTCGTCGGTGCGCTGCGCGGGCAACTCCTCGTCCGGATCGAGTTGGATGGCGAAAAATTCGTCCGCGAGGAGCGCCTGTTGACGGAACTGGGCAGCCGCATCCGCGACGTGCGCCAGGGTCCGGACGGCAAGCTCTATCTCCTCGACGAGACCGAGGGCCGCATCCTGCGCCTCGATCCCGGCTGAATCGCGGGTGCCGCTTCAGGCAGCGTTCACCCGCTCCAGAAAGCGCGGCGGAATCGGCGCGACCTTGCGCGTCGTGTAATCGAAGAACACGAAACCCAGCTTCGCCCGCGCGACCTCGCGTCCCGTTTCGCGGTCGCTGACGCGGCAGACGATGTCGCCGCCATATTTGTTGAAATCGTTCGCTGCGAGGCCGAACACCAGCGTCTCGCCCTCGAAGGCTTCCGCGAGGTACTGGAACGCCGCATCGGTAATCACCGTCCCGACGCCCTCGACGTCGTTCTGCTGGTAGCCGAGACCGACGAAGAAGGCCTCGCGCGCTTCCGATATCAGGACCACCATCTGCGCGTTGTCGACATGGCCGGCGCCGTTGATGTGCCGCGCACGCACGGGAATCTCGGTTGCGAAAATAAAACGCTCTGGCAGCTCGACCTTGATTCGTGGCATGAGGAAATCGCTAAAGAGTTCAATTGCGGAGCCGTAATTATAAAGAAGGCGCCCATGCGCCGGTACGCGCCTGCCATTCGTGCCGTCTCGCGGACCGGCCGTCGGAATACCGCGTCGCAGCGTCGTTTGAAGCATCGAAGGGGCGAATGAAATGTGTCAAACTGAGGCAGTTTGAGATTCGCCCTCAGTCCGGCGACAGTAATCGCCATTGTCCCGTACCGCCATCGAAGCGGAGCATCTCGTGACCAACCTGCAACCATCGCGCCAGACCGGAGCTCCCGATGCGTTCCGTCCGCATCAGGGGGTCCTGCTCGAATGCCGTGACTTCGTCAGCCAGCGCGTACGCGAAGCGCTTGCCCGGGCCGTCGGCGACCTCGGTGACGAAGTCCAGGCTCGCCGAATCGGCGCAAGGAATGCCGAGGAAGCGCAGAAACTGATCGAACTACAGGCGCTCCTGCGCGGTATCGGTGCCGATATCGATCGTGCCTTCAGCTCCGGTTTCGAAGATCAGTTCCAGGAGCGCGCCAAGACCTCGAACGTCGGCGGCTCGTTCTACGAGAGCGAAAACGGCTTCTTTCCCGAACTTTCGCTCGTCGACGAAACCGAGATCGACGAGACCCTCGCCGTGAAGAACCTGGCAACCCGGCTCGAAAGAGCATGCGAAGCCGAGAACCAGGATCTGCAGACCCGTGTCGCCTTCATGCTCGGCGAAAGCGACATCGACAACACCGCGAACCCCATCGGTCCGACCGCAATCTGCGAAGCGCTCAAGAACATCTGCTGGAGCCAGGAGGGAACCGGCGGCCTGCGCGCAACCGCGCTCGAACTGCTGATTGGGCGGCTTGCGGGAGAACTGTCCACCGTTTATCACGATGTCAACGCGCTGCTCGTCGCACGGCGCGTGATGCCCAACGTCCGTCCGCGTGCGAAACGCGGCAAGGCCTCGCAGCGCATGGCCGTGCGCAAGAGCGCAACGCTTCCGGGGGATCCCGATCCTTCCGACGTCGTGAAACAGATCTTCACAGCCCGGGCTGCCGCCGCCGACAAGGCCGACTGGCGCCAGCGCGCCGGTACCGCCGACCTCATGCAACTGCTGGATGGCCTGCAACAGGGGCGGGGGGACCTGCAGTTCGGCGGGCAGGACTTCGCGCTTCCAGCCGACGGCCAGGCCGCCGGCAACGTCATCAGCTCCCTCATCGAGGCCGGTCTCAGCAAGCAGGTGAGTTCCGTCGACGGCATCGTCATCGACGTCGTCGCCACGCTGTTCGACTACATTTTCGACGACTCGCGCGTTCCCGACGCCATGAAGGGGCTGATCGGACGCCTGCAGATCCCGGTGCTGAAGCTGGCGATGATGGATCACGCCTTCTTCTCCAACCGTACCCATCCTGCGCGTCGGCTGATCAACTCGCTCGCCCAGGCAAGCGTCACGTGGGACGGCCCCCTGGCCGAGGACAGCTCCCTCTACCGTATCGCCGAAGGCATCGTCGTCCGCATACAGAATCAGTTCGCCGACGACGCCAGCGTCTTCGCAGGCTGCTTGCAGGAACTCGAGAACTATCTCGTCGAACAGGAACGCTATGCGGACGCGCGCGCGGCAACGCTGACCGAACGCCTCAAGGAACGCGAGCGCGTCGACCTCGCCCGGCAGGTCGGCGAGGACGCAATGGCCGCTCACCTCGCGAACGAGGAAATACCCGCCGCCGTGCGCGACTTCATCCGCGACACGTGGACGAGGGTGCTCGCGCATGCCGCCCTCGAGAGCGGCGCCACGGCAGCGCCGCCCGCCAACAGCGAGCGCTGGACCAATGCGATCTCCGCGGTCGGCGAGCTCGTGTGGAGCGTCGTGCCGAAACAGAGCATGGAAGAACGCCAGCGCATGGTGAAGCAGCTTCCGGCAATCCTGCGCAACCTCAAGGCGGGCATGACGGGGGCGGGGGTGGACGAGGCCCGCCAGAAGGCATTCTTTTCCGAGCTGGTCCAATGCCATGCGGCCGCCCTGAAAGCGCCGATCACACCCGCGCCGGCGCCGGTGCGTCCTGCATCGAACGCTCCGGCCCGGCCCGCCGGACGCTTGCCCGGTCTTCAGCCCGTCGGAGAAGAGCCGACGCCCGAGATGCTGGAGCTCGACCTCCTCACTCGCGGAAGCTGGGTGGAGCTCAGGGACGAATCCGGTGACGTGCGTCGCGTACGCCTCACCTGGATCAGTCCCGCACGGACCATGTACCTGTTCGCCAACCGGCAGGGGCAGCGCGCACTCGCCCTGACGCGGGCCGAGCTCACGCGGCGTTTCTCGAACGGGGAGGCATCGACCGCCGATCAGGAACCCCTCCTGGACCGTGTCGTGGATGACGTGCTCGACGAACTGCGGAGCTGATCGCCGGGGCGCTCGAACCGGCACGAATGAAAGAGAATCCCGCAGTCGGGCGATGGCTCGGGCGACATAGCGGAAGGCCTTGCCCAACTGCGCAGCACAAGAGGTAATAGGAATGAATTCAGCCAGCAACCAGCGAGACCGTGGCGAGGTGACCGGAAACATCCGCGATTTCCTGCTCGCTGCCGACGAGCTGCCCAGCCCGCGCGGAGCGGCGCTGAAACTCATCGAGCTTGCACGCGACCCGGACGTGCGCATCGACGCCGTCGTGCGCGTGATCCGCTCCGACCCCGCGCTTTCGGGTTTCGTCCTGCGCGCCGCTTCGGCCGCCCGCTTCGGGAGGACCGAACGCTCGCTCGACCTGCAGCAGGCAGTCATCCGGCTGGGCATGAACATCGTTCGCGCGCACGCCGTCGCGCTGTCGCTGGTCACGAATCGTCCGAAAGTCACCTCGAAGCGCTTCAACTACAACGCCTTCTGGACCTCGTCGCTGCTCAATGCGGCCGTGATGGAAACGCTTGCCCACCACCGCGGCGATCTGCCGGGGTCCGAGGCGTTTACGCTGGGGCTGCTGAGCGAGATCGGCACGCTCGCGTTCGCCACGGGCGCGCCCGCGACGTACGACCTCACGCTGGAGCAGGCCATGCGAGGCACGGATCCGGTCGAAACCGCCGAAATCGCCAATTTCGGTTTCGACCGGCACGAGTTATCGGCCGTCCTGCTGGCTGACTGGGGCCTGCCGACCTCGCTCGCCGACGTTGTGTACTGGCAATGCGATCCCGAAGGCGGAGGATTCGAGCCCGATTCCCGTTCCTATCGTCTCGCCTGCGGCCTGCAGCTGGCGACGCGGCTCGCCGATACCTGCCTGGCGGCCCAGCCCGATCCCGATTCTGTGGCGACGATCTACCTTCGCGCAGCCATTCTCGACCTGTCGCCGGAAGAAACCCGCAAGCTCGCAACGGATGCGCTCGCCGAGCTCCCGATGTGGACCGATCTCGTGCGCCTTCCAAAGCCCACGATCACGGCCCTGCCATCGTCCTGGGTGGACTGAACCGGCGCCTCAGAGCACCTTCAGCAGATCCTTGCGCAAGTCTTCCGCCCTGCGCCGCCCGGAGCGGCTATCGACGATGAGCCGGTACCACTCCGGGTAAAGCTCGCGCAGCGCTTCATGCGAGGATGCTGCGTTGATGTTGCTCATCAGCGAAATGGGGCCGTACAGGCTGCAGAAATTCTTCAGTGTGTTGATCATGAAGTTGCGCGCCATGTCGAGTTCCTTCGACTGGTGCGCCGCTGGCAGCTCACGGAATGCCGTGATCGAGGGCAGGGGGCCTGCAGGCTCATGGCTGGCGCCGATCGCCGAAATCTTCTTGCGCACCTCGATCAGGCCCAACTCCTCGAGTGCACCCAGGGTATGCGTAAGATCGTCGGCGGCCACCACCTCACGAAGGTCGGTGACCGTTTTCCGGCCGTCCACCAGGATCAGCACCCTGCGCACGCGGGGCGACAAGCCCCCGTTGCGGTTGGCAATTTCGTCCTGACCGCTCGTCGTCTTCGCGAATACAACTCCCATTGATATGTCTCCTCGTTATTCTGTCTGCAACGTCCGTCAAGGGACGCAACGCGATTCTGGCATGACTCGCGGCCTTGCTGCGAGAGCGTGAAGGCATGCCGTGCGATTCGGTCGACGCGGACGCCAGCGGACAGCGCTCGAGCGAGTGCTTTTCCGCAAAGTCTCGTCGCATGCTTGACGAAGGAATTCCCGTCCCACTACAATCGCGCCTCTTCGCCACACTGGGCGGTTAGCTCAGCGGTAGAGCACTGCCTTCACACGGCAGGGGTCACTGGTTCGATCCCAGTACCGCCCACCAGTCGATGACGAAGACGCACGGAATTCCGGGCGGTTAGCTCAGCGGTAGAGCACTGCCTTCACACGGCAGGGGTCACTGGTTCGATCCCAGTACCGCCCACCAATGCAAGGCCCTGGAACTCCGGTTTCAGGGCCTTTGTTCTTTAGCGTGCGGATTTCTGCCGGCATCGCCCCCCGCGCCGTTGAGGAGGGCCGATGGCGTAGAATCCGCGTCTTTAGACCCGGCCCAGAGTCCTCATCGATGGCTTCCAACGTTCGCACCCGTTTCGCCCCCAGCCCCACCGGCTACCTCCATATCGGCGGAGCCCGCACTGCGCTCTTCTCGTGGGCCTTTGCGCGTCGTCATGGCGGCACCTTCATCCTCCGCATCGAAGACACCGATGTCGCGCGCTCGACGCCCGAAGCGGTGCAGGCGATCCTCGACGGCATGGAATGGCTGGGGCTCGACGCCGACGAAGGCCCGTTCTACCAGATGCAGCGGATGGACCGGTACAAGGAAGTCATCCAGCAGATGCTGGCCGCCGGCACGGCCTATCACTGTTACACGTCTTCCGAGGAACTGGACCGCATTCGCGAGGAGCAGCGCGCACGCGGCGAGAAGCCGCGCTACGACGGCCGCTGGCGCCCGGAGCAGGGCAAGACCCTGCCGACCCCGCCCGAGAGCGTGAAGCCCGTGGTGCGCTTCCGCAACCCCGCCGACGGCGCCGTTGCGTGGGACGATCTGGTCAAGGGCCGCATCGAAATCGCCAACACCGAACTCGACGATCTCGTGATCGCCCGTGCCGACGGCACCCCGACCTACAACTTCTGTGTCGTCGTCGACGATCTCGATATGGGTATCACGCACGTCATCCGCGGCGACGACCACGTCAACAACACCCCGCGGCAGATCAACATCCTGCAGGCGCTCGGCGCCCAGGTGCCGCTGTATGCCCACCTGTCGATGATCCTGGGCGACGACGGCACCAAGCTGTCGAAGCGCCATGGCGCGGTCAGCGTGATGCAGTACGACGACGAGGGCTACCTGCCGGAGGCGGTGGTGAATTACCTCGGCCGGCTGGGCTGGAGCCACGGCGACGATGAGATCTTCTCGCGCCAGCAATTCGTCGAGTGGTTCGATCTCGACCACATTACGCCTTCGGCGGCGCAGTTCAACACCGAGAAGCTCAACTGGCTCAACGCCCACTACATCAAGCAGGCCGACAATGCCCGCCTCGCGGCCGAAGTCGCGCGCCGTCTCGCGCGCCGCGGTGTGGACCCCGAAGCCGGGCCCGCGCTCGAAGCGGTCATCGCCCTCTACAAGGATAGGGTCGCCAACCTCAACGAGCTGGCCGACTCCGCGGAGCTCTACTGCGTCGAGCTTCACCCCGCCCCGGAGCTCGTGGCCCAGCACCTGACGGACGTGTCGCGCCCGGCGCTCGCCGGTCTGAAGGCGCGTCTCGAGGGCGTCACGTGGGAGAAGACGTCCCTCAATCAGGCAATCAAGGACACGATGGCCGAGCATGGCCTGAAGATGCCCCAGGTCGCCATTCCGCTCCGTATCGCGACGCTGGGTGTGGCGCAGACCCCGGCCATTGACGCTGTTCTCGAGCTCCTCGGCCGTGAGCGCGTGCTCGCGCGCATGGCCCGCTACGTCTGACGCCTGGGCGAAGATGCGGCCCGGGACGAAGCGGTGCCGCAGGCTGTCATGCTTCGAGCGGGGGCGCTGCGGGCGCTCCCGCTGCATTTCGGGGCTCGCGTACCCGCGGTCGTGCTTGACTACGATCAACGGGTCGCCGGTTTCCAGCGTGCGGCCAAGCTTCAATCGGCCGCAAAGCATTCGCTGAAGTAGCGGTCCCGCAGCGTCCGTGCGCGCAATTCATGGTCGCGCTTGTAGCGGTTTCGCCGCAGGTGCATTCTGGCGTCCGCATCGGCCCGTTCTGCACGTTCCTGATAGCCCGCACAGCGCAACGCCTGTGCCTGCCGTTCCTCGTCGTTCCGCTTCAGCTCCGATCGCGCGCTGCGCCTCGCGGCTTCCCGCTCCGACTCGATTTCGGTGACGAATCGTTGTTCCTTGCGCACCCGTGTCCGCGCAGCCGCTTGTTCCCCCGGGGCCGGATCGCGCGCGTGGAGCTCGACGCGCCGCTCCTCGTTTTCGCAGGGGAGTGCCTGATAACTAGCCTGCCCGTTGCCGGCCACGCACTTGAACACCGCTGCGGAACAAGGGGATGAGACGATGGCCAGGACCGTCGCGAGGGCGGCGAGGGCGTGCAGTTTTCCGCGATTCATGGGGGCATCTGCTGACGAGGTCATCAATGATGCCATACGCATTATCCGGTGTCTCGTGCTGCGGATCACGAACGCTCGAGGGCAAATTTTTGCGGTTAGTACGAATGCCCGCAGCCTCATCTGCATGTTGCAATCCAGCTCAACCTTGAGCACTATAATTCATCGGCACTTTATTGCCGCTCAAATAGGGGTAACCCCAATGTCCAACGATGAGAATTCATCACGGCTCAAGCGCCCGGACCTGTCGCTGGAAGAGAACAATTACCTGCTGATGCTCGGTGATCGCATTCGCGATCTGCGCGCGCAGCGCGGAATGACGCGCAAGATGCTCGCTCACCAGTCCGGGGTGTCGGAGCGCTACCTTGCCCAGCTGGAAACCGGGCACGGCAATATCTCAATCATCCTCTTGCGTCAGATCGCGCAGGGTCTCGGCTTTCCCATCGTCGACCTCGTGCGCGAGGAGGCGGAGCAGTCTCCGGAGCTGACGCTGCTGATCCAGTACCTCAGCCGCTTTCCGCCCAAGACGCATGAATGGGCGCGTCGCCTGCTCCAGAACGAGCTCGAGTCGTCAGGGCGAACTGCGCGCAGGCAGCGCATTGCCTTCATCGGTTTGCGCGGGGCAGGGAAGACCACGCTGGGGACGATGCTGGCCGAGCAACTCGGCGTGCCCATCCTCGAGCTCGCGAAAGTGATCGAACAGGAAGCGGGCGCCGATCTGTCCGAAATCTTTTCGCTGTACGGCCAGGCGGCATACCGCCGCTACGAGCGTCGCGGGCTGGAATCGGTGGTCGCAAATAACGAGGCCTTTGTCCTCATCGCGGGCGGCAGCATCGTGTCCGAGCCGGCAAACTTCGACCTGCTGCTGTCATCGTGCTTCACGATCTGGCTGTGTGCGTCTCCCGAGGAGCACATGTCCCGCGTCATGGCGCAGGGCGACTACCGCCCCATGCACGGAAACCAGGAAGCGATGGACGACCTGAAGCGCATCCTGGCGGGTCGGACGGCCATGTACAGCAAGGCGGACGCGATCATCGACACGTCCGGCCGAACGGTCGAGCAATCCTTCCTGGACATCCTCGAAGTCCTCGCGCGCTGAGCGTGCTCCAAACACCCGGCGCCCGCCAGTCCGCGCCTGCAGAGCGCGGAACACTTTCCTGACACCCCAGGGGGCGACAAGCTCCCCCCGCATTCCCCGAATCCCCGGAAAAACGGCTATCGCACTGCAGCATCCTGCATTGCGCGTTCCGGGATCCTCTCCTTGTCCGCTCGACCTCCCCGAAAGCCTTGCCCGGACTGAGTTCGCGGCCGGTTCGGATTCCTCTTGTTGCGTCACCGCGTTTGCGAGCTTGCGTGTCGCAGTGCACCAAAATACATTTATTTGTGCATTGCAGCGAACTTGAGTGCAGTTTGTCCCGTAAAAAATGCAGTCCAGTGCATGTAAAGGTGCCTGACATTTGACATAGGTCAACATCACCTGCACTGCAGTGCGTAACATGCGAAATCATGCAGGACCGGCACAATAATGCAGCAAACGCGGACTCGGGGACGGATCCGCAACACATCAGAGGAGATAGTTCGATGAGCGATGGTTTGTTCGACCAGTTCAAGACCTGGTACGAGAAGCGCCACGATTATGCACGCGACTGGAAGGCGCGGACAGGTGGCCAGGTTGTGGCAACGATGTGCACCTACACGCCGGAAGAGCTGCTGATCGCGGCCGGCATGCTGCCGGTGCGCGTGCTCGGCGCGCACGAGCCGCAGAACGTGACCGAGCCGCACATCTTCGGCATGTTCTGCCCGTTCTGCCGCGACTCGCTCGCACAGGGCCTGCTGGGCCGCTTCGACTACGCGGAAGGCGTGACGCTGACCCAGTCGTGTATCCAGTATCGCCAGACCTTCGGTTCGTGGCGCCTGCACGTCCCCACCGTGAAGTGGGACTACTACGTGCCGATGCCCAACGAAGTCCAGTCGCAGCATTCGCGCAAGGCCCACTACGAGGAAGTGCAGTCCTTCCGCGTGTTCCTGCAGACGCTGACCGGCAAGGAAATCACCGACGCCATGCTGAGCGACGCGCTCGCCGTGTGCGACGAGAACCGCCGCCTGCTGCGCGAACTGTATGACTATCGCAAGGAAGCCGACCCGAAGGTGACCGGCGTCGAGGCCCTGTACGCATCGCTGACCGCGCAGTTCATCGACAAGCGCGAGCACAACGAGATGCTGAAGAAGACGCTCGCTGCGCTGCCGACCCGCAAGGTCGAACGCAAGACCGGCGCGCGCTTCATGACGATCGGTTCCGAGAACGACGACATCGCGTTCATGGGCATGGTGGAGTCGGTCGGCGCGACCATCGTCATCGATGACCAGTGCTCCGGCAGCCGTTACTTCTGGAATGCATCGAAGCCCGAAGGCGATGTCATCAAGGCGATTGCCGAGCGCTACTGCGATCGTCCGGCCTGTCCGACCAAGGATTACCCGGCGCACACGCGTTTCGATCACGTCCTGGGTCTTGCCAAGGACTACGACGTTCAAGGCGCGATCTTCCTGCAGCAGAAGTTCTGCGATCCGCACGAGGGCGATTACCCGGATCTGAAGCGTCATCTCGAAGAAAACGGGATTCCGACGCTGTTCCTGGAATTCGACATCACCAATCCGATCGGGCCCTTCCGTATCCGTATCGAGGCATTCCTCGAGACGCTGAGCGAAGAAGAGCTGTTCTGAACTGACGGGAAAGAGGGGTAAACGCCATGGCAAATCTGTATCCGACCGAGCCGCTGAAGCTCTGGAAGAAGGCGAAGGAGCTTCGCGAGCAGTACTACATGAACTACGCCCGTGCGAAGGAGAAGGGCGGCATCCGCTGGTCCGGCTCGGCCTGGGCGCTCGACGCCATTCCCGCCGGTCTCGGTGAGGACGTCTATTCGCTGACCGGCGAGCCGTACGCCGCCGCCGTCGCCCACGACCGCAAGTTCGCCAAGGAGTGCATGGACGCAGCCGAAGCCTACGGTTTCGCCCGTGACCTGTGCTCGTACATGCGGATCTACTGGGGCGGCATGCACCTGAACAAGTACGCCTTCGGCGGGGAGTTCCCGAAGCCCGACTTCGTCTTCCAGACCCAGATTTGCTGCTCGCACTCGAAGTGGTACCAGCACGTCGCGAAGGAAGAGAAGATCCCCGAGTTCTACCTCGACGTCGGCGTCGGTCCCTACAAGGACATGACGGATGCGCGCCTCGACTACGTTGCCAACCAACTGCATGACGGCATCGAGTTCGTGCAGAAGGCCAGCGGTCGCGAATTCAACGACGAGCTGTTCATCGAAGCGGTGAAGAACGAGATGCGTTCGACCTCCCGCTGGGCGGACATCTGCGCGCTGAACAAGGTGAAGCCGGCGCCGCTCGACGAGAAGACGATGTACTCGCTGTACGTGCTCTGCACGCTGTCGAAGTCTTCGAAGTGGTGCGCGGATTTCATGGACGAGCTGTACGAGGAAGTGAAGGATCGCGTCGCCCGCGGCATCGCTGCCGTGCCGAACGAATCGATCCGCCTGATGACGGACACGCAGCCGCCCTGGTCCTTCCTGAAGATCTTCCGCTACCTCGAGACCTACGGTGCGGTTTCGATCGGCTCGCTCTACACCTTCGCCCTCGAAGGCATCTGGGAAGAGAAGGCCGATGGCACCTGGGGTGGCCGCACGCTGCCGTGGGACAAGGGTATCGAGATCAAGGATCGGGCCACCGCAGTGCGCCTGTATGCCGACTGGAACCTGTCGAAGCCGCAGTGGCAGCACTTCTACGACCCGACCATCAAGAGCGACATGATGCTGCGCATCATCAAGGAATGGCAGGTCGACGGCGTGATGCTGCACCTGAACCGCGGTTGCGAAGGTCTGTCGGTCGGCATCATGGAAAACCGCCTCGCGATCGCGAAGTCGGGTACGCCGGTGATGACGTTCGAAGGAAACATGGGCGACGAGCGCGAGTTCGACGAAGTGCGTACTCAGGCACGGGTCGACGCCTTCATGGAACAGCTTGGGGTGCGCCGTCAGGCCGCCTGATCGGAAACAGAGCCAAGAGGAGACGAGAATGATTACCGCTGGAATCGATATGGGCTCCCGCAGCGTCAAGGTGGTGCTGCTGGAACAAATCAAGATTGAAGGTGCCAAGGAGCCGAGCTTCGCGGTCAAGAAGGCTCATCTGATGATGCCGGGTGACCTCGACGCCGATCAGGCTGCCGAGAAGGCATTCGACACGGCGCTCGCCGAGGCTGGCGTGACGCGTGACCAGGTGAAGTCGATCTTCGCAACCGGCGCCGGCCGTGGCCAGGTGGCCTTCGCGACCGAAGGCGTCACCGAGATGACCGCCGGGGCGCGTGGTGCGGTGTTCATGTATCCGCAGGCCCGCACGGTGGTGGACGTCGGTGCCGAGGAAGGCCGCGGCATCAAGACCGATCCGGACGGCAAGGCGATCGACTTCGCGGGCAACGAGAAGTGCGCCGCCGGTGCCGGTTCCTTCGCCGAGGCGATGAGCCGCGCGCTGCAGCTCTCGCTCAAGGAGTTCGGCGAGGCGAGCCTGAAGTCGGACAAGAGCATCCCGATGAACGCGCAATGCACGGTGTTCGCGGAGTCGGAAGTGGTGTCGCTGATCCACTCCTCGACGCCGAAGGAAGACATCGCCAAGGCGGTGCTGGATGCGGTGGCGAGCCGCGTCTGCGCGATGGTTCGTCGCGTCGGCATCGAAGGCAACGTCGTGCTGATCGGTGGCATGGGCCACAACCCCGGTTTCGTCCAGTCGCTGAAGACCGCGATGGACGTCGATGAGGTTCTCCTGCCCGAACTGCCCGAGTTCGTCAGCGCCCTGGGTTGCGCGCTGATTGCAGCCGAGCGAGTGCACTGAACCGACACGCGAACAGATACGGATTAAGGAGCGATCAAATGAATGCAGAAGTTGCTGCCGCCACCGCCGCCCCCGAGAAGAAGGAATTCTGGCGCTGGCAGGAAAATACCTGGTTCGACGAGTCGAAGAACTGGAAGGACGCCAAGATCATCACCTGCGGTATCGACGTCGGTTCGGTGTCCTCGCAGGCGGTGCTGGTCTGTGACGGTGAGCTGTTCGGTTACAACAGCATGCGCACCGGCAACAACTCGCCGGACTCGGCCAAGAATGCGCTGCAGGGCATCATGGACAAGATCGGCATGAAGCTCGAGGACATCAACTATGTCGTCGGCACCGGCTACGGCCGGGTGAACGTGCCCTTCGCCCACAAGGCGATCACCGAGATCGCGTGCCACGCTCGCGGCGCGAACTACATGGGCGGCAACAAGGTGCGCACCATCCTCGACATGGGCGGTCAGGACTGCAAGGCCATCCACTGCGACGAGAAGGGCAAGGTCACCAACTTCCTGATGAACGACAAGTGCGCAGCCGGTACCGGCCGCGGCATGGAAGTCATCTCCGACCTGATGCAGATCCCCATCGCCGAGCTGGGCCCGCGTTCGTTCGACGTCGAAACCGAACCGGAAGCCGTGTCGTCGATCTGCGTGGTGTTCGCGAAGTCCGAAGCGCTGGGCCTGCTCAAGGCCGGCTACACGAAGAACATGGTGATCGCGGCGTACTGCCAGGCGATGGCCGAGCGCGTCGTGAGCCTGCTCGAGCGGATCGGCGTGGAAGAGGGCTTCTTCATCACCGGCGGTATCGCGAAGAACCCGGGCGTCGTGAAGCGGATCGAGCGGCTGCTGGGAATCAAGCAGCTCGAGACCAAGATCGACAGCCAGATCGCCGGCGCGCTGGGCGCTGCGCTGTTCGGCTACACGCTGATGCAGAAGCAGGCCGCCAAGTAACAGGCGCGAGAACCACGACTTTCGCCGGAACTCGCCCGACGCACGGCGGGCTCCGGCGGGTTGCGGCGCAAACGAATCCAGGAGGACGAACATGATCGCGAACTACGGTTACAAGGACGGTTCCGGCGAGTATTACATCAGCATCGACACGGACAAGTGCATCGGCTGTGCCGCGGATCGGGCCTGCCTGACCGCGTGCCCCAAGCACATGTTCGAAATCATCACCGACGACTACGACGACGAGGTGGCGTGGGTGAAGAAGGAATGCACGCGCGCTCTGGCCTACGACTGCGCCGGCTGCAAGCCCGCGGGCGGCTACACCAGCCTGCCCTGTACCACCGCCTGTACGCCGGGCGCGATCAAGCATTCCTGGTAAGGAGTAGGCCATGTTCCCGGCGATGACAGAGGGTTCCAAGATGAGCACGAAGAAGACGATCCCGATCAAGCTGGCCGGCGCTGCGTCGCGTGAAGAGGACGTCGAGGAGCGCCTGTTGCGGGAAGGCTGGAAGCGCCTGACGACGATCGGCGAGCCGCGGCTGTCGGAAATCGCCGAAGCGTACCGGGGCATGGGCTTCGAGGTGCACGTCGAGAGCTACCAGACCGAAGGCGACGGCTGCACGACTTGCCTCGACACCGACCAGGAAATGGGGAAGGTCATCGGCACGGTGTACACGCGCCGCTCGACGAAGCCCCAGCAGGAAGACGAACTGTTCTGAGAGGCGGTGACGCGAACGGACGCGGAACTGCCAACCAAAGGAGATAGGTAAATGTCTGACCAGAAGCGTGTGATGCGGGTGCTGAAGAAGGAAGACCTGAATGCGATCGTCGAGATCGACGCGGCAGGCTCCAAGCAGAACCGTCGCGAGTACTACGAGCGGAAGCTGGAAGGGGTTCTGAACCCGCAGCACAACATCAACTCCTCCCTCGTGTGCGAGATCGACGGCAAGATCGCCGGTTTCGTGATGGGCGACGTGTATTTCGGCGAGTTCGGCATTCCCGAGTCGACCGCGACGATCGACACCATCGGCGTCGATCCGCGCTTCCAGAACCGCGGCGTGGCGAGCGAGCTGCTCGACCAGTTCATGATGAACATGAAGGCAGCGGGCGTGAAGAAGGTCTATACGCTGGTGAACTGGGACGACTTCGCGCTGGAGAAATTCTTCTCCCGTCAGCGTTTCTCGCCGTCCAAGCGCATCAACCTCGAGTACACCGTTTCCTGAGCGGCCAGGCCGGCGCACGGAGTCCGTCCGATGTGGATCGATTGCCATTGCCATACCAAGTATTCCTACGACAACTGGCTCGAGCCGGTGGATCTGATCCGCCGTGCCAAGGAGCTGGGACTCGACGGAGTGTGCATCACCGAGCATTACTCGTACGAAGCGTCGCTGCCTGTCGAGCAGGTGGGGCGCGACGAGGGCTTCCTGGTGCTGCGCGGGGTGGAGATCGCAACCGACCGGGGACACATGCTGGCGTACGGTATGCAGGATGACGGCTGGAACATCTGGGGGCGCGACAACTACCTCCCGATCAACGAGGTCATCCAGCACATCAACAGCATCGGCGGAATCTGCGTGCCGGCCCACCCCTTCCGCGAGGTCGGGGTTGCGAGCCTGCTGCACGGGCTGCTGGACATCAGGGACATCGCCGCCGTGGAAACGCACAACGGCGGCAACCTCGACAGCGACAACGATCTGGCAATCAGTGCCGCTCGCCACATGGCCCTGCCAGCGCTGGGCGGCAGCGATTGCCACAAGACAATTGCCGTCGGGCGGTGCGCGACGAAGTTCTCGCAGCCCGTGACCGACATGGCGAGTTTCATTGCGGCCGTGCGGGCGGGCGCCTGCCAGGGGAGCTACTACCCGGGTTACGCGCAACTCGCGCAGGCTGCTTGAGAGCGGTTAGGAACGGGCACACGCTAAGCCCGGAGCAGAATAGAGGACGAGAGAGACATGGAAGCCGTACAGACATCGGAAATCAGGTGGTGGAAGGCGAGCAAGCCGGCCGGGATGGCCGAGTTCGGCGCGCCGGTGAAGCTGAGCATCGACGGCGTCGAGGTCGAGGCGCCTGCCGGCGCGTCGGTCCTGAATGCGGCGACTGCCGCGGGCCTCTACATTCCGGCGCTGTGCGCACACCCCGATCTTCCTCCCGCTGGCCAGCGCGGCGCGGGCGAAGGCGGCTGTAACCTGTGTATGGTCGAGATCGACGGCGTTGATGGTGTCGTCAAGGCCTGTTCGACCACCGTCACAGCCGGCATGGTCGTGACGACCCAGTCGGCAGCGATCCAGGAAGTGCGCCAGGCCAGCCTCGCGAAGGTCCTCGGCCCGCATCCCCACGTCTGCCTCACCTGTCCGCAGCGCGACGGCTGTTCGCGCTCGCAGTGCTCCTACGGCAACCCGCAGGAGACGCGCTGCTGCACGATCTTCTCGTCCTGTGAGCTGCGCAAGATTTCCGACTACATCGGCATCCCGAACACGACGCCTCCCTACAAGCCCGCGCAGTTGCCGGTCGTGCTCGACGAGCCCTTCTTCGACCGCGACTACAACCTGTGCATCGACTGCCGCCGTTGCCTCGTCGCCTGTAATGACGTGCGCGGCGTGGGCTGTCTCGAGGTGAAGGAAGTCGAGACGCCGCAGGGCAAGCGCACCTACGTCGGCACGATCGCGCCGACGCTGATCGAATCCGGCTGTACCTTCTGCCAAGCCTGTGTGACCGTGTGCCCGACCGGCGCGCTGATGGACCGCACGCTCGACCCCGCCAAGCGCGAGGAGTCGATGGTGCCGTGCAAGAACGCCTGTCCGGCCGGCATCGACGTGCCGCGCTATGTGCAGCTCGCCGCCGAAGGGAAGTACGGCGAGGCGATCGCGGTCGTTCGCGAGAAGCTCCCGTTCCCGGGCATCCTCGGCCGCGCCTGTTTTGCGATGTGCGAATCGGCCTGCCGCCGCAAGGATCTCGACGACCCGCTGTCGATTCGCAACCTGAAGCGCATCGCCGCGGACAACGACACCGGGATCTGGCGCGAGCATGCGAAAAAGCTGCCGGCGACCGGCAAGAAGGCCGCGGTGATCGGCGCTGGCCCTGCCGGCCTGACGGTGGCGTACTACCTTGCCAAGCAGGGGCACGGCGTGACCATCTTCGACGCGCAGCCTGCCGCGGGCGGCATGGCGCGTTACGGCATCCCGTCGTACCGCGTGCCGGCCGAAGTGATCGACAACGAGGTCGCGGAAGTTTCTGCTCTCGGCGTCGAGTTCCGCTACGGCGCCAAAGTGGAAAGCGTCGATACGCTGTTCAGTGACGGCTACGGTGCGGTGTTTGTCGGTATCGGCGCGCAGGGCGGCGACAGGCTCGGTATCCCGGGCGATGACCTGCCGGGCGTGGTCGACAGCCCGACCTACCTGAAAGCCGTGACGATGGGCCTCGTGAATACGCCCGAGGGCATCCAGACCGGCAAGAAGGTGGCGGTGATCGGCGGCGGCAACGTCGCGACCGACAACGCGCGTTCATCGCGCCGCTTCGGTGCCGATGTGGACATGGTGTATCGCCGCACCCGCGAGGAAATGCCGGCGCGTCTGGAGGAATTCGAGGGCTGCGTGGAGGAGGGCGTGAATATCCGCTACCTGCTCGCGCCCAAGAAGATCGAGCCGGGCACCAACGGCTTCCGGCTGCAGATCACCTACGCGAAGATGGCGCTTGGCGAGGCCGATGCGTCGGGCCGCCGCAAGCCGGTCGAGACCGGCGAGGAAGTCGTCGAAGGCGTGGATCTGGTGATCGCCGCGATCGGACAGTTCCCGAACCGCTTCGAAGGTTTCGGCGTCGAGACCGACCGCAAGGGCCGTATCACGGTGCGCGAGGATTCGATGCTGACGAGCCGGCCCAAGGTCTATGCCGGTGGCGACTGCGTGCTCGGACCTTCGACCCTGATCGAGTCGGTTGCGCAAGGCCGTGTGGCGGCCTCTGCGATGGACGTCGTGCTCGGTGGCGACGGCGACATCTCCGAAGTGCTGCTGCGCGACGGCTGGGAGACCAGCCCCTACATCGGCCGCAAGGAAGGCTTCAACAAGATCCGCAAGTTCCACCCGATCATGCTGGCGCCCGAGCAGCGCACCGGCTGGGACGAGGTCGAGCTGGGTTTCGACGATGCGACGGCACGCGCCGAGGCCGCGCGCTGCTTCAAGTGCAACCTCGCGCCGAAGATCGCCGACGCGGTGCTGCCGCCGGAGTCCTCGCTGAAGTTCGACGAGGCGACGATCGCTTCGGTGCCGACCGAATCGGGGGTGTTCCAGCTCCTCGATGCGGAGAAGAACGTGCTGATGATCAAGGGAGTGGAAAACCTGCGCGAAGGACTGATGGAACAGTTCGAGCGCGGTGGCGACGCAACGAACTTTGTGTTCGAGGAAGCGGCGCTCTTCACCTCACGCGAGAGCCAGATGATCCAGGCCTATCTGCAGCAGTTCGGAAAGATGCCGGGTGGCGGGTCGGACGAACTCGACGATTTGTTCTGACCGGAGGTCGCCATGGGACAGGTCATCGATTTCTGGTCGGCGGAGGAAGTCCGCCCGGCCATCAAGCCCGAGGCCAAGTGCCGGTGCACGAACTGCGGCGCGGACCTGTGGCACATCCGCTGCGACGGTGAGGTGTGCTGTGCGGACTGCGATGCGGTGTGCCCGTACCGGCTGCAGATGAAGAACGAGAACTGAAGTAACTGAAAACGCACTGAGCGAACGAGAACGAGGGGAGACACGACATGAGTAGTGCGCAATTCCAGTTCATCACCTACGGCGTGGCCGACGGCCTCGCAACACTGACGATCAACCGCCCGCCGTTCAACGTCCTCGACATCCCGACGATGGAGGAGATGAACGTTGCACTCGACCAGTGCCTTGCGGACAACAGCGTCAAGCTGCTGATGATCACCGGCGCGGGCGAGAAGGCTTTCTCTGCCGGCGTCGAGGTCGCTGATCACACGCCGGACAAGGTGGACCGCATGATCGAGGTCTTCCATGGCATCTTCCGCCGCATGCAGCAGTTGCCGATTCCGACGCTGGCCGCGGTGAATGGCGTCGCACTGGGCGGCGGCATGGAAGTGGCGATCGCGTGCGACATGCTGGTCGCGGCATCCAACGCCAAGTTCGGCCAGCCCGAGATCAAGTTGGCGGTGTTTCCGCCGATCGCCGCGGTGCTGCTGCCGCGCCTCGTGCCGCCGGCCCGCGCGCTGGAGCTGCTGCTGGGCGGCGAGAACATCGGCGCCGACGAGGCGAAGGCGATCGGGCTGGTGAACCGGGTGTTCGCGAAGGAGTCGTTTGCGGCGGACGTGCAGGGCTTCGTCGCTCCGTTCCTGACGCTGAGCCGTGCCGCACTGGCCAGCACGCGCAAGACGATCCGCGCGGTGGCGGACAAGCCCTTTGGCGCGGCGCTCGATACGGCCGAGAACATCTACCTGAACGAATTGATGCACACCGACGACGCGAAGGAAGGGCTGGCTGCCTTCCTGGAAAAGCGGAAACCGGTTTGGCGGAATAGCTGACGGACTTTCGTGCCGATGGCCTGCCCCCGCCGAGGCATGTTCCGCGCCTCGTTGGCGCAAGCGGACGCCTCGGCACGAAACACGCCTCGACGGGGGCTGCTGCAGAGCAAACCGTCGGGCCGCACCTGAAATGATGTTTGAAGATGCGAAATCAATGGGAGACGAAGCGTGATTCCTGAATTCATCGATACCTGGCAGATGACCGAGCCGGGCAAACTGCAGAAGACCCGCGTTCCGATGCCCGAGCTACAACCGGGCGACGTCGTCGTGAAAATCGCCGGCTGCGGCGTGTGCCATACCGACCTGTCCTACTACTACATGGGCGTGCCGACGGTGCAGAAGCCCCCGCTGTCGCTGGGCCACGAGATCTCGGGCGTCGTGATCGGCGGCGAAGCGTCGATGATCGGCAAGGAAGTGATCGTGCCGGCCGTCATCCCCTGTGGCGAATGCGAGCTGTGCAAGACCGGCCGCGGCAACCGTTGCCTGTCACAGAAGATGCCGGGCAACTCGATGGGTATCTACGGCGGCTATTCGAGCCACATCGTCGCGCAGTCGAAGTACCTGTGCGTGGTCGAGAACCGCGGCAGCACGCCGCTCGAACACCTCGCCGTGGTGGCCGATGCAGTGACGACGCCTTACCAGGCTGCGGTGCGTGCGGACCTCAAGAAGGACGATCTGGTGATCGTCATCGGCGCGGCCGGCGGCGTCGGCAGCTTCATGGTTCAGACCGCCAAGGGCATGGGTGCGAAGGCCGTCATCGGCATCGACATCAATGAAGAAAAGCTGACGATGATGAAGGACTTCGGTGCCGACTTCGTCATCAACCCGAAGGACAAGAGCGCGAAGGACGTCAAGGAGCTCTTCAAGGGCTTCTGCAAGGAGCGCGGCCTGCCGTCGAACTACGGCTGGAAGATCTTCGAGGTCACCGGCAGCAAGCCCGGCCAGGAACTCGCGCTGTCGCTGCTGTCCTTCACCGGCAAGCTCGTCATCGTCGGCTACGGCACGGCGGAGACGAACTACATGCTCTCGAAGCTGATGGCCTTCGACGCCGAGATCATCGGCACCTGGGGCTGCCCGCCGGACCGTTACGCCGCCGTGCGTGACATGTGCCTCGACGGCCGCATCAAGCTCGGACCCTTCGTCGAAACGCGGCCGATGAGCCAGATCGAACAGGTGTTCGACGAGGCGCACCACGGCAAGCTCAAGCGGCGCGTCATCCTGACGCCCGATTTCTGATCAAGCACACCACTGGACAACACAGGAGACATCTCATGGCACTCGATTGGCTGCGCCGCGACAACGAACTCAAGGATCACGCCCTGCTCGGTGAAGAGCATTTCGGCGCCGAAGCGCCTTCGGTGATCTTCGAGAAGCGCCCCGTTACCGATCCGCAGGGCAACCAGGTTCCCGGGCTGTACGCCGCCTGGATCATCCTGAACAACCCGACGCAGTACAACTCCTATACCACCGAAATGGTCAAGGCGGTGATCGCGGGCTTCCAACGCGCGTCTTCCGACCGTTCGATCGTCGCCGCGGTGTTCACCGCGGTCGGCGACAAGGCTTTCTGCACCGGCGGCAACACCGCCGAGTATGCCGGCTACTACTCGAAGCGCCCGAACGAGTATGGCGAATACATGGACCTGTTCAACGCCATGGTCGACGGCATCCTGAACTGCAAGAAGCCGGTGATCTGCCGCGTGAATGGCATGCGCGTCGGCGGCGGCCAGGAGATCGGCATGGCGACGGACCTGACGATCACGTCCGACATGGCGGTGTTCGGCCAGGCCGGCCCGAAGCACGGCAGCGCGCCGGACGGCGGCTCGACCGACTTCCTGCCGTGGATGCTGAACATGGAAGATGCCATGTACAACTGCATCTCGTGCGAGCCGTGGAGCGCGTACAAGATGAAGGCGAAGAACCTGGTCACGAAGGTTGTGCCGGTGCTGAAGAAGGATGGCCAGTGGGTGCGTAACCCGCTTGTGCGCACCGACGCCTACGTCGATGACGGCGAGCTGGTGTACGGCGAACCCGTTTCCCCGGACCAGGCCAAGGCGGCGAAGGAGCTGATCGGGCAATGCACGACCGACTTCGCGAAGCTCGACGAAGCGGTCAACGCGCTGGTGTGGAAGTTCACGAACCTGTTCCCGCACTGCCTGGTGAAGACGATCGAGGGCATCCGCGGCAAGAAGAAGTTCTTCTGGGACCAGCTCAAGGTCGCGAACCGTCACTGGCTGGCCGCCAACATGAACCACGAGGCCTATTTGGGCTTCACGGCGTTCGACAGCAAGAAGCAAACCGGCAAGGACGTCATCGACTTCATCAAGTACCGTCAGCTGATCGCCGAAGGCGCGATGTTCGACGAGAACTTCGCCGAGCAGGTGCTGGGCAAGCCGAAGGCCTGACGTCTTTCGATGCATACAGTTTCATAAGGTCTCTCCCTTCCCGGGGTGGTGGACGCGGCGTTGGCCGTTTTCCTTCCACCCCGGCCTTTTCGCAACCGGGGGGAGCATTTGCAGTTCACCGGCGGCTTGACTGTCGCCATGCAATTAAAGGGGACTCGCATGCAGTTGAAGGACAGGGTCGCAATCGTGACCGGAGCAGGGCAGGGCATCGGAGCGGCCGTTGCCACGGCCTATGGGCGCGAAGGTGCGAAGGTCGCAGTCATCGACCTGGATCTCGCCGCCGCCAACCGGATCGCGGCTCAGATCGTCGAAGCGGGTGGTCAGGCGATCGGCGTGGCGTGCGACGTCGCCAACCGCGAGCAGGTCGAGGCGATGGCAGCCAGGGTCAACGCCGAATGGGGCCGCATCGACATCCTCGTCAATAACGCCGGCATCACGCGCACGGCGATGCTCAACAAGATGACGCCGGAACAGTGGAACCAGGTGCTGTCCGTGCATCTGACGGGCGCGTTCAACTGCCTGCAGGCGGTGGTCGGCGGCATGATCGAACGCCAGTACGGCCGCATCATCTACGTGACCTCGACGGCCGGCGTGCTCGGCACGATCGGACAGATCAACTACAGCGCGGCAAAGGCCGGCGTGCTCGGCATGACCAAGAGCACCGCGAAGGAGCTCGCGCGCTACGGCATCACCGCGAATGCGATCGCACCGGGAGCGGCCACGCCGATGACCGAGACGATCCGCACGGACGAACGATTCAAGGAAAAGTACCTCGACCGCATCCCGCTCGGGCGCTGGGCCGAGCCGGAGGAGATCACTCCGGTATTCGTGTTCTTCGCATCCGGCGCGTCGAGCTATGTCACCGGACAGATTCTGGCGGCGGACGGCGGAATGACGATTCACTGAGACATCCGCAGCGCCACGCCAGAAAGAACCATAAGGAGAGGAGGAGCAAATGGCAGAACTCAGCGTCGCGGATCAAAGTGTCAGTCCTCCGCGAATCACCATCCCGCGTGAGTACAATGCGGCGCACGACCTGATCGAGCGCAACCTGCGCGCCGGGCGTGGCGGCAAGACCGCGGTGATCGACCAGGCGGGAAGCTACACGTATGCGCAACTCGCCGAGCGCGTCGATCGTTTCGCGCACGCCTTGGGCGAAATGGGCATCAGAATGGAAGAGCGGGTGCTGCTGTGCCTGCTTGACACCGTCGATTTCCCCACCGCCTTCCTCGGCTGTATCAAGGCCGGGGTCGTGCCGATTCCCGTCAACACCCTTCTGACGGCTTCCGATTACACCTACATGCTGCGCGACAGCCGTGCGCGTGGCCTGGTCCTCTCGTCGGCCCTGCTGCCGGCGTTCACCAGTGCGATCGAGGCGAGCCCCTTCGTCAAGAACATCGTCGTCTCGGGTGGCGACGCAGGCACGCGGGGCGGCCATCTCGGGTTCGCCGAACTCATCGCATCACCCCGCCCGCCGTACGAGACGGCGCAGACCTGTTGCGACGATCCCTGTTTCTGGCTGTATTCGTCCGGTTCGACCGGCGCCCCCAAGGGAACGGTGCACCTCCACTCCAGCCTGATCCAGACCTCGGAGCTGTATGCGAAGCCGATCCTCGGCGTCCGAGAAGACGATGTCGTCTTCTCGGCGGCGAAGCTATTCTTCGCCTACGGTCTGGGCAACGGGCTGACCTTCCCGCTCGCCTCGGGCGCCACCGCCGTGCTGATGGCCGAGCGGCCGACGCCGGATGCGGTTTTCCGCGTGCTGCGCGAGCATCAGCCGACGATCTACTGCGGCGTGCCGACGCTGTATGCGTCGATGCTGGCGAGCCCGGCGCTGCCGGGGCGCGAGGAACTGTCGATCCGCCGCTGCATCTCTGCCGGCGAGGCCCTGCCGGCCGAAGTCGGAAAGCGCTGGACCGAACATTTCGGCGTCGAGATCCTCGACGGGCTCGGTTCCACCGAGATGCTGCACATCTTCCTGTCGAACAGGGCAGGGGATGTGCATTACGGCACCAGCGGCAAACCGGTGCCGGGATACGAGCTGCGTCTGATCGGTGACGACGGGCAGGAGGTCGAGAAAGGCGAGGCCGGTGAACTCCAGGTGCGAGGGCCGACCAGTGCGGCGCTGTACTGGAACAACCGGACGAAGAGCCGCGAGACCTTCATCGGCCAGTGGACGCGCAGCGGCGACAAGTACAGCCGGGACGAGCACGGCAACTACGTGTACGCGGGGCGCAACGACGACATGCTCAAGGTCGGCGGCATCTACGTCTCCCCGATCGAGGTCGAATCGGCCCTCATCACGCATGCTGCAGTGCTCGAAGCGGCGGTGGTCGGAAAGGCGGACGATGACGGACTGATCAAGCCGCTGGCCTTCGTCGTGCTGAAGCCCGGACGCATGCCCGCTGCGGATCTCGCGGACGAGCTGAAGCTTCACGTCAAGAGCAAGCTCGCGCCGTACAAGTACCCGCGCTGGCTGGAGTTCGTGGACGAGTTGCCCAAGACGGCAACCGGCAAGATCCAGCGATTCAAGCTGCGTTCGCTTTCAGGGGCGTAGATCCCGTAGCGCACACATAACCAGAGCCGCCCAAGCGGCCTAACCGAAGGAGGAGTGTGAAATGGAGCAAGGATTCAATCGCCGTCGTTTCCTGCTGTCCACTGCCGGTATCGCGGGGGGGCTCGCCCTGCCCGGGACACCGTTGTTCGCCCAGAGCGCCAACAAGATCCGCGTCGGCCTGATGCTGCCGTACACGGGAACCTACGCTTCCTTGGGAAACGCCATCACCAACGGGTTCAAACTCGCCGTGGAGCAGGGCGGGGGCAAGCTCGGCGGACGCGAAATCGAGTACTTCACGGTCGATGACGAGTCGGACGCCGCGAAGGCACCCGAGAACGCCAACAAGCTGATCAAGCGCGACAACGTCGACGTCCTGATCGGCACCGTGCATTCGGGCGTTGCGCTGGCGATGACGCGCGTCGCACGCGAGACCAAGACGCTGCTGATCGTGCCCAACGCCGGCGCCGACGAGATCACCGGCCCGCTGTGCTCGCCCAACATCTTCCGCACCTCTTTCTCCGCGTGGCAGCCCGCCTACGCGATGGGACAGGTGATGGCCGAGAAGAAGCACAAGAACGTCGTCACGCTGAGCTGGAAATACTCCTTCGGCGAGCAGTCGGTCGCGGGCTTCAAGGAGGCCTTCGAGAAGGCGGGCGGCAAGGTCGTGAAGGAAATGTACCTGCCTTTCCCGAACGTCGAATTCCAGCCCTATCTCACCGAGATCGCCGCGCTCAAGCCTGACGCGGTGTTCGTGTTCTTCGCCGGCGGTGGTGCCGTGAAGTTCGTGAAGGACTATGACGCGGCCGGCCTCAAGAAGACGATCCCGCTCTATGGCTCCGGCTTCCTCACCGACGGCACGCTCGAAGCACAGGGCGATTCCGCCGAAGGCATCCTGACCACGCTGCATTACGCAGACGGGCTCGACATCGCCAAGGACAAGGCTTTCCGCACAGCTTACGCGATGGCGTACAAGATGCAGCCGGACGTGTATTCCGTGCAGGGCTACGACGCCGCACAGCTCTTCGCGGCGGGACTGGCCGGGGTCGGGGGCGACGTCACGAAGCGCGAGGCACTGATCGCCGCGATGGAAAAGGCGACGATCGACAGTCCGCGCGGGCGCTTCACGCTGTCGAAGGCGCACAATCCGGTGCAGGACATCTATCTGCGCAAGGTCGAGGCGAAGCAGAACAAGGTTATTACGGTCGCAGCGAAGGCGCTGGCCGATCCGGCACGCGGTTGCCGGATGTAACCCGGTTGCCGGCCCCGGCGGGGCGTGCGCGGGCGCGACATAAAGGGGCGCCCCCGCGCAGTACACGTCCCGCCGGCGCGGCACCACCGCTTCGGCAGGCGTTCGCCATCCTGGTGGCGAACGCCCGATCCGCTTCACCTTCACTCGGGCGCGCGCTGCGCCCGGAGGGATACGGCGATGGACGTCTCGACCTTCCTCATCCAGCTGTTGAATTCGCTTCAGTACGGGCTGCTGCTGTTCTTGGTAGCCAGCGGACTGACGCTGATCTTCGGCATCATGGGCATCATCAACCTCGCCCATGGCAGTTTCTACATGATGGGCGCCTACATGGCGTTCTCGCTCACTGCCCTCTCGGGGAATTTCCTCGTCGCAGTGCTGGTGGGCGTCGCGCTGAGCGTGCTGATCGGATTTCTGCTCGAGTGGGCGCTGTTCAGCAGGCTGTATAAGCGCGACCACCTGGACCAGGTCCTGCTGACCTACGGCCTGATCCTGATCTTCGAAGAGCTGCGCAGCCTGCTCGTCGGCGATGACGTGCACGGTGTGCCGATCCCCGAACTGCTGTCGGCGTCGATCCAGCTCAGCGAGACGCTGAGTTATCCGGTGTATCGGCTGTTCATGTCCGCCGTCTGCATCCTGCTGGCGATCGTCATGTACTGGCTGATCCGCTACACACGCCTCGGGATGATGATCCGCGCGGGCAGTTCGAACCGCGAGATGGTGCAGGCGCTGGGCATCAACATCGACCTGATCTACCGCATCGTGTTCGGCCTCGGCGTGACCCTTGCCGCATTCGCAGGGATGCTCGCGGCCCCGGTGTCGTCGGTCTATCCGGGCATGGGCAACCAGGTGCTGATCATCTGCTTCGTCGTCGTCGTCATCGGCGGCGTCGGGTCGGTGTGGGGCGCGCTGGTCGCTGCGCTGCTGATCGGCCTGACCGATACCTTCGGCAAGGTCATCGCACCCGACTATGCCGGCCTTGCCGTGTATGTGCTGATGGCTGCGGTGCTGCTGTGGCGGCCCGAAGGCATCTTCCGGAGGATCTGACCATGCCGCTCCCGCGCAAGAAAACCCGCAATTACCTGCCGCTCGTGCTGCTGGTGCTGGCCCTGTTCCCGCTATTCGGTTCGGGTTACTACAACGAGCTCATCGCGAAGATCATGATCATGGCGATCTTTGCGATGAGCCTGGACCTGCTGGTCGGCTATACCGGTCTCGTCAGCTTCGGCCACGCGGCATTCTTCGGCGTGGCGGCCTACAGCGTGGTGCTGCTGTCGCCCAAGTACGATCCGGGAAGCCTGTGGCTCGTGCTGCCGGCAGCGATCCTGACCGGGGCGGCAGTCGCCTTCGTCGTGGGGCTGTTCGTGCTGCGCACGAAGGGGATCTATTTCATCATGGTGACGCTCGCGTTCGCGCAGATGATCTATTTCGTGTTTCACGACACGCCGCTCGGAGGCGGCTCGGACGGCGCCTTCCTCAACGTGAAACCGGAACTGCGCATCGGCGAGAAGGTGCTGATCGATCTCAACGAGCCGATGCAGTTCTACTACATCGTGCTGGTCTTCCTGGTCGCGGCCTACGTGTTCCTGCGGGTGCTGTTGCGCTCGCCGCTGGGGCATGCGCTGGCGGGGATCCGGAGCAACGAGCATCGCATGCAGTCCCTCGGCTTTCCCGTGTTCCTGTACAAGCTCGCGGGGTTCGTCACCGCCGGCGGGCTCGCCGGGCTTGCGGGTTTCCTGTCGGCCTGTCAGTACGGTTTCGTCACGCCGGAAATCCTTTCCTGGCACCAGTCGGGCAACGTGCTGCTGATGGTGATCCTGGGCGGCATGGGCACGCTGAACGGCGCCGCCATCGGCGCCTTCGCCTTCGTCGTGCTGCAGGAGGTGTTTTCCGCGCTGACGAAGCACTGGCAGCTTTTGATGGGGGCCGTCATCGTCACTGTCGTGATGGTGCTGCCGGGCGGCCTTTCGAGCCTGCCGCGACGCCTCAAGGGCCTGCTGATCGGGGGAGGCAACCGCAATGGCTGATCTCGTGCTCTCGGCGCGCGGCATGTCGCGCCGTTTCGGGGGGCTGTACGCCAACAAGGATGTTTCGCTGGACATGCACAAGGGCATGTTGCACGCGGTCCTGGGGCCCAACGGCGCAGGCAAGTCGACGCTGATCAACCTGCTGTCGGGCGACCTACCGCCGTCTGCCGGGCAGATCCTCTACCGCGGCGAGGATATCTCGGGCTGGAGCCCGGACAGGCGTTCGCGCGCCGGGATCGGCCGCAGCTACCAGCGCACCAACATTTTCCCCGGCTTCACGGTGTTCGAGAACTGTCGGCTGGCCGCACAGTCGCGCAAACCGCGGGCGCTGCGCATCTTCTCGAAAGCCGTCGCTTACGACGACCTGCGCGACGCCGCCGACCGCGCGATCGAACAGGCCGGCCTTGCCGAGCGGCGCGATGTCGTCGCGGCGACGCTGAGCCACGGCGAGCAGCGGCAGCTGGAAATCGCGATGGTGCTCGCGACCTCGCCCTCGGTGCTGCTGCTCGACGAGCCGCTCGCCGGCATGGGCCCGGAGGAATCGCAATCGATGGTGGCGCTGCTGAAGAAGCTCACCCCCGATCACGCCATCCTGCTCGTCGAACACGACATGGATGCGGTGTTCGCGGTCGCCGACGTGATTACCGTGATGGTGACGGGGCAGGTGCTCGAAAGCGGGCCGCCGGACCAGATCCGCGACAGCATCGCGGTTCAGGAAGCCTACCTGGGTGAAGGAGAGCCGGACGATGAGTGACGTACTCCTGGAAGCCGAAGGGCTGCACACGTTCTACGGCAGCAGCCACATCCTGCACGGCATCGATTTCCACATCAGCCGGGGCGAGACGGTCGGCCTGATGGGTCGCAACGGCATGGGCAAGAGCACGCTGATCCGCAGCATGCTCGGCCACGTGCGCCCGCGCCACGGACGCGTCGCCGTGCGCGGCAAGACGATGACCGGCGCGCGGCCCTATCTCATCGCGCGCAAGGGCATCGCCTACGTGCCCGAGGGCAGGGGCATCTTTCCGAACCTCACGGTGCGCGAGAACCTGATCATGGCCGCGAAGCCGGGCGTGGACGGGCGCCGCGACTGGACCTACCAGCGCGTGCTCGACACCTTCCCGCGGCTGGGCGAACGGCTCACCAACGGCGGCAACCAGCTTTCGGGCGGCGAGCAGCAGATGCTGACGATCGGCCGCGCGCTGATGACGAACCCGGACCTGCTGATCCTCGATGAGGCAACCGAGGGGCTGGCGCCGCTGATCGCCAAGGAGATCTGGTACATCATCCGCCAGATCCGTGCCACCGGCATCGCCACCATCGTCATCGACAAGAACCACGCGGCCGTGACGTCGATTTCCGACCGTAACGTCATTCTCGTGAAGGGCAATGTGGCCCACGAGGCGAGCAGCGCCGAGCTGCGCGCGAACCCCGACCTGCTGCACAAACATCTGGGCGTGAGCTGATCGCCCATCACCAAACTGCGCTGCTCCGCGAGGAGCCGTACGGGATTAAAACGATACCAGGAGACACGGCGGCATGAGAAACATCGATGTACATAAGTTGATCGACGAGGCGAAATTCAATCGCTTCCACTGGCAAGTGCTGTTCTGGTGTGCGCTGATCATCATCTTCGACGGCTACGACCTCGTGATCTACGGGGTCGTGTTGCCGGTGCTGATGAAGGAGTGGGGCCTGACGCCGATCCAGGCCGGCACCCTCGGCAGCTACGCGCTGTTCGGCATGATGTTCGGCGCACTGCTGTTCGGTCCGATGTCCGACCGCTTCGGACGCAAGAAGGTGATCGCGGTATGCGTGCTCCTCTTCAGCACCTTCACCTTCCTCAATGGTTTTGCGCGCGACGTCACCGAGTTCGCGGTCTGTCGCGTTCTCGCGGGGCTGGGGATTGGGGGCGTGATGCCCAACGTCGTCGCCCTGATGACCGAGTATTCGCCGAAGAAGCTGCGCACGACGCTGGTCGCGATCATGTTCAGCGGCTATTCGGTGGGCGGGATGCTGTCGGCGGGGCTGGGTATCTACCTGATCCCGGTCTATGGATGGTCCTCGGTGTTCTTCGTTGCAGGGCTGCCGCTGCTGCTGCTGCCCGCAATCCTGTATCTGCTGCCTGAATCCATCGGCTTCCTGCTGCACGCAAAACGTGACCAGGAGGCGGCGATCCTGTTGTCGCGCGTCGAAGAAAAGTTCATTCCGCAGCCGGGCGACCGTTATGACTTTCCGACCGGCAACACCGGTCAGGTTCCCCTGGTCGCACTGTTCCAGCACGGCCGCGCGCTCAGCACGCTGATGTTCTGGCTGGCCTTCTTCATGTGCCTGCTGATGGTCTACGCGCTGGCATCGTGGTTGCCGAAACTGATGACGCAGGCGGGCTACGGTCTCGGCTCCAGCCTGTCCTTCCTGCTGGTGCTGAACCTCGGCGCGATCTTCGGCGCAGTAGGCGGCGGGGTCGTCGCGGATCGCCTGCACCTGAAGACGGTGCTGATGGTCTTCTTCGTGATCGGATCGGTGTCCATCAGCCTGCTCGGCTACAAGAGCCCGACCGCGGTTCTGTACGTCCTCGTCGCGCTGGCCGGCGCGACCACCATCGGTTCGCAGATCCTGCTGTACGCGTATGCGGCGCAGTTCTATCCGATGGCGATCCGCTCGACCGGCATCGGCTGGGCGTCGGGCGTCGGCCGCAGCGGCGCGATTCTCGGGCCCATCGTCGGCGGCACGCTGCTGGCGATGGCGATGCCGCTGCATTTCAACTTCCTGTTCTTTGCGATCCCGGGTGCCATTGCGGCATTCGCGGTCTCGCTGATCGCGCGCAATGCGCTGCACGCGCCGGAAGAAGAGGAAGCGCTCGCCTTTGCAGGCGAAATCGGTGTCGTGACCGAGTAAGGCTGATGAGAACGCCCGCCCCGACCAAGGGCGGGCGCCCATTGCGCGACGGACGATGGCGGCAGACACTATCCGCCTTCAGCTTGCCCGGTGCGTTCGCATCGCCCGGCGCTCTGCCGCGCGGCGCGTGCCGTGGGGAAACCCGACGCTTCACGAAACCATGAATCGATTCTCTCTGATCGCGGGCTGCCTGCTCTCCGGGCTGGGTGTTGCCCTCGGGGCCTTCGGGGCCCACGGGCTGCGCAATGTGCTCGGCGCCGCAGAACTCGGATGGTGGCACACCGCCGTGCAGTACCAGATGTGGCACGCCACCGGGCTCCTCGCGCTCGGCGCCGGGCGCTTGCCGAACATCGGCCCGGCGGCGGTGCTGCTCGTGCTCGGTACGCTGGTCTTTTCCGGCAGCCTGTACGCGATGGCCCTGAGCGGCTGGCGCGTGCTGGGGATGATCACCCCGATCGGCGGCACGCTGATGATCGCCGGCTGGCTGCTGCTCGCGTGGCGGGCGCTGCGCGCGTAGGCGGCTTGGGTAAGGTTAGGGAGTAGGGGGCCGTTCAGCGCACGACGGGGCGGTTCGGCAGCTGGTTCGCTCGCGCGGCACCTTCGTCGCCCGTATCCGGCGCGGGGAAACCGGATCGCAGGGCAGCGCTCACGGCATCGATCGCGCGTCCCAATCCCTCTTCATGGCGGCCGGCCTGAAATTCGGGCATGACGTCGGCGATCATGCGCTGCCAATCCGCGTCGCTCACGGTCCGTGCGACGGCACGGTCGGCGACGATCTCGATCCGGTGTTCCGCGAGTTGCAGGTAGATCAGGACGCCGTTGTTGAGTTCGGTGTCCCAGACACGCAGCTTTCCGAACAGCGTCACGGCACGTTCGCGCACGACAGCGGCGATTGGAGCGCCCTTGAGGTGGCGCCACAGATAGGTCAGGGGAAGGCTGGCCTCGACGCACAGGCAGATTTCGCCCGTGTGCTGGCGTTCGCTGTCGCGCACGCGCGACTCCAGACGCTGCAGCGCGTCGGGGCCGACGGCCCGTCGGGCATCGCCGGCGTCCAGCCAAAGGTGGCGGGCGAGGCGGGCGAGGGCGCTCATCGACGTTCCCCCGTCGTGGAAGTGATCTTCGCTACCATCGTCCTGACGCGCCTCCGCCGCCGAAACTTCCGCCCCCGCCCGAGCTGAAACCGCCTCCGCCAAAGCCGCCCCGGCCTCCGCCGCCCCAGATGACCGGCCCGCCGGGGCCACCTCGTCCGCCCCGGCCACCGCCGCCCGTGCCGAGCACGAGGACGAAAATGAAGGCGAGCACGCCGGCGAGGAGACCCAGCAGGAGGCTGCCGAGCAGGAATTTCGCGAGGAGGCCGAAGATGCCGCCGGTTGCCAGCGCACCGAGCTTGCGGCCCAGGACCGCGACGAGCATGCCGCCGACGATGGGGACGCCGAACATGACGAAGACGGCGATTTCCTGCAGCGAGGCGAAGCCGCCTGAATCGCGGGTTTCGGGTTCGGGCAGGGCGAGGTTCTCGCCGCGGATGCGTGCCATCAGCGCATCCACCCCCTCGTCGATACCGGCGGCGAACCGGCCTTCGCGGAAGGCGGGTGTGATGGCGCGGTCGATGATGTGGAACGCGGCCAGGTCGGGCACTGCGCCTTCCAGCGCGCGCGCGACCTCGATGCGCACGCGCCGGTCGTTCTTCGCGACGATCAGCAGGAGTCCGTCGCCGACGTCGCGCCGGCCGATTTTCCAGTCCGCTGCGACGCGATTGGCGAAGGCGGCGATGTCCTCGGGTGCCGTCGTCGGCACGATCAGCACGACGAGCTGGCTGCCGCGCTCGGTTTCGAATCGGGCAAGCTTGTCTTCGAGCGCCTGCCGCTCGCCCGACGACAGGGTTCCCGTCTGGTCGATGACGCGTGCCGTGAGCTGGGGAACCGCGATCAATTCCTGCGCGCTCGCAGCGCCCGGCCACAGCAGTAGCGCAAGGACGCACATTGCCAGGCGCAGGGCGTATGCGAGCGCAGGCATGGGGCGGGCGTCGGCCGGCTTCAGCGCAGGGGGCCGGACGGCTTCAGCGCTTGGCTGCGCCACCGCCGAAATCCACCGCCGGGGGCTGCGAAATCTCCTGCTCGTTCGCGACGGTGAATCCCGCCTTAGGCGCGTAGCTGAACACCATTGCGGTCAGGTTCGTCGGAAAGCTGCGAGCGAGGATGTTGTATTCCTGCACGGTCTTGATATAGCCGTTGCGCGCAACGGTGATGCGGTTCTCGGTGCCCTCGAGCTGCACGCGCAGATCCTGGAAGGCCTGGTTGGCCTTCAGGTTCGGGTAGTTCTCGGCCACCGCGAGCAGGCGCGACAGGGCGCCGCCCAACTGGCCTTGCGCCTGCTGGAAGCGTTCCATCGCCTGGGGGTCGGCCAGCATTTCGGGGGTGAGCTGGATCGAGGTCGCTTTCGCGCGTGCCTCGATCACCCTCGTGAGCGTTTCCTGCTCGAAGTTTGCTTCGCCCTTGACGGTCGCGACGAGGTTGGGGATTAGGTCCGCACGTCGCTGATACTGGTTCAGCACCTCGGACCAGGCCGCCTTGCTGTGCTCGTCAAGGCGCTGGAAATCGTTGTAGCCACAACCGGCAAGGGTCAGCGAAGCCGCAACAATGGCGGCCGGCGCGAGGCGGCGCAGGAAGGATCTCGACACATCACACTCCCGGGATCAGGTCAGTTACGCAAGGCGGCTCGGAGCGTCGCGCACGGCCTGTGGCCGGGGCGACACCCGATATGCGGCGGTAATGATAACCCGCCGCAGGCCGGTTGCGGCTGCGGCGGGGAATACCTTGCGAGAGGGGCGGCGATGTGTATCCGCTCAGTCGTCGCGCTTCTTGTCCGGCCCGTGAGGCATCACGGTGTCGATGGAGATCACGTTGCTGCCCCCCATCCAGGGCAAGGTCGGCACACGCAGGCGCATCGACAGCCTCGTCGCTTCCGCCCCGGGCTCGTCCTCGGAGCGGCAGAAGGGAATCACCGTCGACTCGATCCGGGGAACCCACGGGAGTTCCGCGTGCCGCCGCTCCGGACGCCGCGAGCGGGCGCGCCCGGAGGAGCGCGCCGGGGGATGGCCTTCGTCGTGCTGTCCGAGCCACGTTGCCCAGGACTGCATCCACAGGTTGACCCAGGGCATCCCCATCCAGGCCGCCGTTACGTCGGCAAACGGCCAGGTCGCACGCGATTCATCGGGTGCCGCATCGATCGGCGGCGCATGCGCGGGCTCATGAGCAGTGGCTTTTCTCGGCATGATCGGCTCCTCGGGGTCGAAACGGGTCATTTCATGTATAGAGCACCTTCCCGACTGACCGCAAGAGCCGGCCGCGCGTTCCCCGGCGCACTGCCGCTATTTGGGCTGAGGAACGATGCGGAGGTAGGGCTTGGGAGCCTTCCATCCGTCCGGGAAGCGCGTTTTCGCCTCCTCGTCGGAAACCGAGGGCACGATGATCACGTCCTCGCCCGCCTTCCAGTTGACCGGCGTCGCCACCTTGTACCTGGCCGTGAGCTGGATCGAGTCGAGCACGCGCAGGACTTCATCGAAGTTGCGGCCGGTGCTCATGGGGTAGGTGAGCATCAGCTTGATCTTCTTGTCCGGCCCGACCACGAACACCGAACGCACTGTCAGGTTGTCCTGTGCGGTGCGGTCCTGTGCGCTGCCGCTGGCGTTGGGGTGGATCATGTCGTAGAGCTTGGCCACTTTCAGTTCGGGGTCGCCGATCAGCGGGTAATTGACGCGATGCCCCTGCGTCTCCTCGATATCCTTCGACCAGCGATCATGGTCGCTCACGCTGTCCACGCTCAGGCCGATGATCTTGGTGTTGCGCTTGTCGAATTCCTCCTTGAGCCCCGCCATATAGCCCAGTTCCGTTGTGCAGACGGGCGTAAAATCCTTCGGATGCGAGAACAGGATTGCCCACCCGTCCCCTATCCACTCGTGAAACCGGATCGTTCCCTGGGTCGTTTCCGCCGTGAAATCCGGTGCATCGTCGCCTAATCGCAGTGCCATGGCACCCTCCATGCATTCGTAGCTCCCTGTGCTTCCCGTTGTCGTGTTACCCGTCTCCACCCGACCAGAGTCCGGTCGACACGTAGCGCTCGCCGGTGTCGGGCAGCACCGTCGCGATGCAGCGCAAGCCATCCTCGACGGCGACCCGGCAGGCGACATGCACCAGCGCGCCGGCCGACGGGCCGACGAACAAGCCCGTTTTCGCCAGCTTCCGGCACATCGGGATGGCGTCTTCCATGCGCACCGGCACGCGACGGTCGATCAGGCCTTCGTCGAGAATCGCCGGCACCATGTCGCCCGGATGGCCGAGGGGCTTGAGGCCTTCGATGCCGGGGAATTCGTCGGGAATCGCCGCGACCACGATCGTTGCCGGCCGGCCCTCCTTGAGCCGGCGCGCGACACCCGTCAGCGTGCCGCCGGTGCCGATGCCCGCGACGAATGCGTCCGGCGGCCGCCCGGTGTGGGCGACTACGCCCCGCAGCAGTTCGGGGCCGGTGGTTTCGTAATGCGCGCGCCAGTTCTCGGGGTTCGAATACTGGTCGCAGTACCAATAGCGGTCGGGATGGTCGCGCGCCAGGCGGCGTGCCTCGGCTACGGCGAAGTCGTATCCTTCCAGCGGATCGGTGAGGATCAGTTCGGCGCCGCTGGCGCGGATGCGATCCAGGCGTTCGCGGCTGGCATTGCCCGGCACGACGAGAGTGACCGACACGCCCAGCGCCGCGCCGTACAGGGCGTAGGAGATTCCCGCATTGCCGGACGACGAATCGAGCAGCCGCCGTCCGCCGTCGAGGCGACCGGTCTGCAGGGCCTTCATCAACATGCGCACGACCGGGCGGTCCTTGATCGAGCCGCCGGGATTCACACCCTCCAGGGTGGCAAACACACGGCAAGCGGGCGCCAGCTCGCGGGCGGCGTGGACTTCGACCAGCGGAACGTGTCCGACGCCGGAGAGCAGGGCGGATTCGCGGATCGGGATCGCTGCCATGACCGTTTTCCGTTGCAGCACGCTTACGCAGCCGTTGCGCAGAATGCGTCGTAGTCGACGTAGCCCGGGAACGCGCGCCCTTCCGCGCACAGCGCGCAGTCGGGATTCGCGGCGAGCCGGTATTCGTCGAAGCGGGCGCGCAGGGCGTCGTAATGCAGCAGCCGCCCGACCAGCGGGTCGCCCAGACCCAGTAGCAGCTTGATCGTCTCGACCGCTTCGAGCAGCCCCACGACGCCGGGCAATACGCCCAGCACGCCCGCGTCCGCGCACGAAGGCGCAAATTCGGCGGGGGGCGGTTCGGGATAGAGGCAGCGATAGCAGGGGCCGCGCCGCGTCGGATAAGCCGGCCAGAACACCGTGACCTGGCCTTCAAAGCGGTACACGGAGCCGTGTACGCAGGGAATCTGCAGGCGCACGCAGGCGTCGTTGACGAGGTAGCGGGTGGGGAAGTTGTCGGAGCCGTCGACGACCACGTCGTAGCCTTCGAGGATGCGTTCCACGTTGGCGGAAGTGAGGCGTTCCGCCCAGGTTGCGATGTCCACGGACGGGTTGAGGCCCTGCAGCGTGCGGCGCGCGGAGTCGACCTTGGGCTGGCCGATGCGTTCGTCGTTGTGCAGGATCTGCCGTTGCAGGTTGGAGCGATCGACGACGTCGTGGTCGACGATGCCCAGCGTGCCGACACCGGCCGCGGCGAGATACAGGGCCGCCGGCGAGCCCAGTCCGCCTGCCCCGATCAGCAGCACGCGGCTGTCCAGCAGGCGCCGCTGCCCGGCTTCGCCGACTTCCGGCATCGTCAGGTGGCGCGCATAGCGTTCGCGCGCGTGCGGATCGAGGCCGCGCGGGGTCTCGAAGGGCAGGCCTTCCGCCTTCCAGCGCGAGAAACCGCCGGCCACCGACGCGACCTTGCGATAGCCGAGCCGCTGCAGGCCTTCGGCCGCGAACAGCGAGCGGACGCCTCCGCCGCACATTATCAGCAGCGGCCGGTCGGTATCCGGAATGGCTTCCTCCACGCGCAGTTCGAGAAAACCGCGACCGAGGCGGAATGCGCCGCGGGGGCTGCCCTGGGCGATCTCGTCCGCCTCGCGCACGTCGATCAGTGCTGCGCCTTGCGCCTGTTGGGCCAACGCTTCGCGCGGACCGACCTCGGGCACGCTGGCCTTCAGTTCCGTGATGCGCCGTTCGCGCGCGCCGCCCGCGCCACCTGCCACCGCAGGAACGATCGCGAGCACGGCGCCGTCATGGGGCAGGGCAACCGCGAGTCCGCCAAGGTCGCGTATGTTGTCCGCGCCGAGGTAAATGTTCACGAAGGGGCGCAGCGATCCGTCGGCCGCACACACGCGCGACAACAGCCCTTCGTGACGATGGGCCAGCGCCTGCAGCGCATCGCCGACCGTGGCGGCCTCGACCTCGACTTCGTCGGCGCCATCCGTGTAGGAACGCAGCGGAGTCGGAATGCGAACGATGACTCGGCTCATGACAGCACCTCCTCTTCGTCGAAGGTTTCGCCCTCCAGCCGCCACGATCGCAGCTCGGTGGCGACGCCGGCATTGACGGCGACGATCGGATAGGACCAGCCCGCCCACGCGAATTCGCGATCGGTGGCGGACGGGCGGGGCGGATGGTCCGGATGCGAGTGCCACACACCGACCACCTGCAGCCCACTGGCGGCAGCCTCGTACTCGGCGTCCAGATAATCCTGCGCTTCGATCAGGAAACGGTCCGCGGTGCGATCCGGGTGCACGTTGCGGGCGGCATGGACCGCGCATACGGTCACGGCGTCGGCATCCTGCCGCCCCAGCAGGAGTCCGCACACCTCGTCGGGATAACCCGTCTGCGCCGCAGAGATGAGCTTGTCGCGCAGCGGGGCCGGTAGTCGCAACGTCGCCATGGAGGCCCCCTCGTTTCAATGTTAGATAATAGTCGACAAAAATAGTTTACTTTTGAGCGTCGTCGGGCGACCGGAGTTCGCCGCGAAAACCTTCGAGGAACAAATTTCACCCGGCAACGCCCGCTCCGTCGTCGTGCATTGCGGTCGGGCCACCGTGTTCTATACATCAGATAAGGAACGGCTCCGCCGGATCGAACCTGCACCGAGATGCCGAAGATGACGGGAAAAAGATGGCTGTGGCTTGGGCTGCTGCTCGCCGGCTTCGCCGTCGGCGGCCAGTCGGACGGGCGCAGGCAACTCGGGGATCGGCAGGTCGTCGGCCTGCCGACGGATTTCGACGCGGGCGCGCGCACCGAACCCTACGCCGGCCCGCATCCGTCGCGCCTGCAACGGCCGGACGAAACCTTCCGCTTTCCGATCATGCTCGGGCAGGTCGGCCCGGATGAGCCACTGTTTGCCGGCCCGAAGCGATACCCCTTCATTTGTGATACCGCCAGTTCCGGCCTGGGAGCGCCCCTGGCGGACAACTCTGCGGGGGTCGGCACTCCGGTCCTCACTCCGGTCGATTCCGCCGACGGCGCCATCAAGGGAACACGCAAGGCGGCCTTCAGCAAGGATTGCCTGGCGCCGACTAAGGCCTGGTACTTCTACAAGCCCGTGGGCGAAAAGCATTTCGCGCGTTGGAACGGCCAGTCGAAGGATGAAGTCGAGACGATCACCGTCAACGGCGTGCGCGTGCCCTTCATCCTGCGGGTCGAGATGGGCACGATCAACCGCTTCATCTACCTCATCGCGGTGCTCAAGGGCGCACGCGAGATCATCGACGCTCCCGCCGCCGACCGCTGGAACCGGCGCCTGATCTACCAGTTTTACGGGGGAGTGGGAATCGGTCATAGACAGGGCAGGGCGAACGTGAAAGCCGTGCTGGAAGACCGCCGCGAACAGCTCGCGCAGGGCTACGCGGTCATCGCATCGACCGGCACGACCACCCGCAACCACTTCGACATCTGGCTCGCGGAAGACACCGCACTACGCGTCAAGCGGCAGTTCGTTGCCCTGTACGGCGAGCCCGATTACACGGTCGGCGTGGGCGCCTCGGGCGGCGCGATCCAGCAATACCTGCTCGCGCAGAACCGCCCCGGTCTCATCGATGCGGCGATTGCCCAGTATTCGTACCCGGACATGATCACGCAGACCATCCCGGTGTTCGATTGCGAACTGCTCGAGTATTACTTCGACGTCACCGACGGTGACAACCGCACCTGGCGCAAGGCGGAAAACCGGAGCTGGATAGAAGGTTTCAACGCCAGCAACCATCATGAAAGCTCGGGCGGGCTGAAGCGGATCGACGTCACGACCCGGGTTGCCTTCATGATGCGCGGCGAAGCGCTGGGCGAACGTAAGGGCGACACGGAATGCGTGATCGGCTGGCGAGGGCTCACGCCGCTCGTCCTGAATCCACGGTTCGCGCCCTTTGAATCGCATCTGACGCGAGACGTTTTCCGGCAGGTACGCTGGAGCTACTTCGAGGATCTGAAGCGCTTCTTCGGCACCGATGCGCGTGGCTACGCGCGCATTCCGTGGGACAACGTCGGTGTGCAATACGGGCTGCGGGCGCTGCAGCGCAAACAGATCACCCCGGAGCAGTTCCTGCGGCTCAATGCCCGCATCGGCAGCTGGAAAACGCCTGCCGACATGCAGCCCGAGCACTACTGGCTGGTCGACGGCGGCGAGAGCGAACTGCGCGAGTTTTCACCCTGGAGCGCCCACAACATCAATACGGGCCCGGATAGCGATCGCCCGGCGCCGCGCTTCGAGGGTGACCGCGAAGCGATCGCGGCCGCCTATCGCTCGGGTCAGGTCTTCCTCGGCCGCGTCGACATCCCCGTCATCGACGAGCGCCTGTACCTCGAAGCGGAGCTCGACATGCATCACGCCGCCGCATCGTTCTCCGCGCGGGCGCGTATGATCGCGGCGCAGGGCGATGCGGGGAGCCAGGCGATCTGGGTGAGCGACAAGGCCTACGACCCCACACCCCGAGCCTTTGCCGCGATCGACCAGTGGCTGCGTGCGAAACGTGCGCGTCCGGAACTGTCCTGGGCCGAAGTGCGCCCGGGGACGGCTGCCGATCGCTGCTTCGACGCCCGCGGCCGGGTCATGTTCAACGGAGACCGGGTGTGGGACGGCAGCTGGAACCGGCTCCCGGCGGGCGCTTGCATGCGCGCCTATCCGATCTACGGCAATTCGCGCATGGTGGCCGGCGACGAGATCCACGGCGACCGCTTCAAATGTGCCTTGCAGACGGTGTCGGCCGCGCTCGCCGGTGGCGTGTACGAGCCGGTGGCGATGAGCGCCTACAAGGCGCGACTGGAGCAGATCTTTCCCAATGGGGTGTGCGATTATCGCCAACCCGACCAAGGGCGTCCGAAGGATCTGGCGGACGGAGATACGGCGAAAGGGACTTCGTAGAGCTGCCTGGATGGCGGGTGCAGGATGGATCTGCCAATGCATCGTAAACCGCCATAATTGGTATTATGTAAACTACAGTTTACAGGCGTCCTGCCTTCTTCGATACCTGACGACGAGTTACAGAAAGATGGCACCATTTTTAACAGAAAAATGGCGACAGCCAGACGAAGCAAAGCCGCTGAACAGTACAGCGATGCTTCTAGTCGTGAGCAGCATCAATCCAACCCTGTTTGTATTCTAGACTCGCTGACGCGATTGAGAGTGCCGAGTCGTAGCGCCGATTCGATGGCCTTCGACGTCGCGGCCGATCTGGCCTCCATCATCGGCGTGTTCTACGGCGGCCACGATCACGAAACGATCCTGCACGAGGATCCCAACGACAAAAGCACGGGCGACGAGTGAAAGGGTTGATCCGCGACGAATCGCTTAGCGATCCTCATCTATCGAGCTTTCGGGCCCGGCGTTGTGGTTACTGGACCCGCGGCTGCATCCGGCGACGATTTCCGTCCCCGCAGCTTGGGCTTTGGCGTGCTGGGGTGTGCGTCGCTAGGTTCTCGGACGGGCCGCATTTGCTGCGCCATAGTATTGATCTTCTCGTCACGGAGCTCCAACTCACGCTGCAGGAGCGCAGCCTCGGTTGTCCGTTGTGAAAGTTGCTCGCGCATCACGTTCATCTGTGCGAGGTGCTGTTCCGCGACCTCCCTCATCTTGATGAGGCTGCCTTCTGCGGCGCCCAGGGCTTGGCGGACGTCGCCGAGCTCCTGTTGAAGAGCACCCAGTTCGTCCCGCTGCCGTAGAACAAGATCCGCATTCGTCTGCCGGAGTTGCGCCAGTTCCTTCTGTGCTTTCGCAGTGGTCGTGCGTTCGCGGTCGATCTCCAGCAACGCACGCTTCTCGGCTGCTTCATGGCGATCCTCCTCCCGCCGCAAAGCATCGCGCTGCTTTTCGAGCTCGGACGCAAAGTCCTTACGTGCCGCGGACAATTCCACTTCGAGCGCCTGGTGCTGTTGCCGTGCTGCCGAAAGCTCCCGGGCAAGCGCCTCCTTTTCCGCGCGCTCCGCTGCCACAGCGCGTTCCAGTGAAAGGTTGCGCTCCGAAGCCCTATCCAGCGCCTCGTGCAGATGCTCGAGCTCGTCGTTGGCAGCCTGCCAGTCGTGCTCGAGGCGCCGCGTTGCAGCCTCGGCCGCGGCGACGCGAGCGTCGGCCTCCTGTCGAAAGGCGCTCAGATTTTCATGTGCAGCCGCTTGGGCATCGTTCCATAGCCGGCCGACCAATTCCCCGGCCGCCGCTTTCAGTGTGTCGGGAAGGTCAGGGTGTTCGATGCGGACCCGGCTCTTCTCTCGCAACTCCTCCCAGAAACGCGCCAAGGCTTCCGACGGCGCAGACATGCTCCCTTTTCTGACGAAGTGATAGAGCTTGTTGGCGGTCGGCGTGATGCCGTAGCGGAAGAACAATAGCGCGCAAGCCTCTCGATACAGCTCTTGAGTGTTCGCCGTCGTGTCGCGCAGCGCGTCGATGGCCTCACGGATTTCGCTTTCAGTGTTCATGGCTGCGACTGGGCTACACAGGATAAACGGCGATGTTTGACGGGAAGTTTATAAATAATACAACGTAAAACGTATTATTTCGTACGCTCTGCGCCTCCGCTTTGACATTATGACTCTAATGTCGAAAACTAGCGGTACGTTCATGGTTAGAAAATAATGAGGCCCAGGATCGCTCCGAGGATGCGGAAAATGACTGATTCCCTCATGGTTCCCGGCCCGTTCGAGGGCCTCCGGCTTCCGTCGGATCTGGATGGCAGTCACGGCCACAATCGTGCCGTCGGCAAGGTGGCCCAGATTGCGGCAATTAACGATCTGCAGGCGATCCAGGCGTGGCTCGCGCGCTTTGCCGACACACGCACGACCTTCGATAACTACCGCAAGGAAGCCGAGCGGCTGTATCTCTGGGCGGTGTTTCAGCTCGGACGGCCGATCTCGTCGCTCACGCACGAGGATTTCCTCGTCTACCAGCGTTTTCTCGCCGATCCGCAGCCGCGCGACAAATGGTTGGCCGGCGCCGGTCGGAAGCACCCCCGGGGCGATCCACGCTGGCGCCCGTTCTATGGACCACTGGCCCCGACAAGCCAGCGGCAAGCGATGGTGATCCTCAACGTGATGTTCGCGTGGCTCGTCGAGGCCGGCTACCTGGCCGGCAATCCGCTGTCGTTGTCGCGGCATCGTACTCGTCGCCCCAAACCTCGCATCACGCGTTACCTCGACCCCGATCTCTGGCAGGAGGTGAAGGCCTACATCGAGGGCATGCCGTGCGAGACCGATCGACAACGGGCCCACTATTTTCGAATCCGGTGGCTCTTCACCCTCCTCTACCTGGGCGGACTGCGGATCTCCGAAGTCGGCTACAACACCATGGGCGGCTTCTTCTGCCGGCGCGATCGGGACGGCGAGGAGCGTTGGTGGCTGGAAGTGCTCGGCAAGGGCGAGAAGGAACGGTTAGTACCGGCTACCAATGAAATGATCGTGGAACTCGCCCGGTACCGGCGTGAGTGCGGGCTTGCCCCCTACCCCACGCCCACCGAGGACACCCCGCTCGTACTTCCCATCGGCAAATCACGGGAACCGCTGACCCGGGCCGCGCTGCACGCGATCGTGAAAAAGGTCTTCGACGGCGCCGCTTCCCGGCTACGGCAACGTGGCGAGGAATACGCCGCTCGAGCCAATCAACTCGAACGCGCCTCCGCTCACTGGCTACGGCACACCGCTGGTTCGCATATGGCGGATCAGCAGATTGACCTGCGCTCGATCCGCGACAATTTGGGACATGAATCGCTGAAGACCACCAGCCAGTACTTGCATACGGACGACGATGTTCGTCACAGGGAGACGGAGCAAAAGCATCGGATCGGTTGGTAGGGGCGTCCGGGCCCTCGGCTAGGCGCCCAGTCCATTAGGCCAACCTTGAGACTGGCCTCAAAGAAGATCTCCCGATGGATGTAGGCGAGGGAATGAATAGCCGAGCTAAGCTCCCCGAAATAAATCACTCTTCGAAACCGAACTTATTGACTCCTCAGCCAATTCTATCCATGTGACACGAGCGTCCCGGCTGGCTACCCATGCCTTCACGTTCGGCGGGTTACCGCAATTGCCAACAATCACCATCAAATAGCGTTCCCTGTCTCTCTGGAAAGCAGATAGGTATTCTTTGGTTGTCTGTCGATCTTGGCCAGATGGACTGGGGTCTGCTTCCGGATGCGTGTGCCACAACCCAACAGCATGCAAACCCGCGGCGAACTGCCGCTCTCGATCACGGGCTGCTGCTTCGATGTCTGGATTGTAGGAATGCCGAGTGCGGCGGTCGCCTCTGTTAGGTCCCGTGGCAGTAGTCACGATAAGGCTCTGGGCGTCTGGATCGATTGCATAAATCTCCCCGCCGGCCTCCTTCTGCCACAATCGTCGCTGAACATGCCTATACATATGCTCGAGCGCACTGGCCGTGAAGAGGACGTAGCTCCCGTAGTCCGGGTAGAAGAACAGTCGATTGTTCACGGGAATGAGCGTTCAATAACCAATCCATCATGCGGCGTAGCCATGGCCGCCCAGTCCCGCAGCGTCAGGCCATGTCGCTGGTCATTCAGATAACGCTGGCCACGCACCCAACTGACAATACGAGATTCAGCGATCGTCCCGTCCACCATCTTCACCGCGTTCTCAGCCACCATGGCCACCGCATATGCGGCCGCAACAGCGGTGTAGCTCTGGAAACGGCTGCTACAACCTGGCTCCTGTCTGATCACTGCGCGCGGCCGCGCCCACATCGGGAACCCGCTCCACTACTCTTCCGCCAAACACGTTGCGCCGATCACGGAAAAAGAACCATCCAGCACATGTGCTGGATGGGTAAGTCGCCAACGGCGGGAGAGGAGACTCCGCTGGACGAAACCGGTTTATTGCCTCGCCGAAGGGCACTCCAACAAGGAATGAAGATCAAGCGCGACCCCTATTGCTCGGCGCCAGCATTCTCGCCCACGAGGTCGAAGACATGTCCCATGCGACCTGCTTTCGTGTCGAGATAGGCCGCGTTGTGGGCGTTTCGTCCGCTCGGCAACGCCACGCGCTCGACGACTTCGAATCCCATCGCCGTCAAGGCATTGGTCTTCGCCGGATTGTGCGTCATCAAGCGTAGTCGCCGCACGCCGATATGCGCGAGCATCGGGCCGCAAACCGCATATTCCCGGGCGTCGACCGAAAATCCCAGGCGCAGATTGGCATCCACGGTGTCCGCACCGCAATCCTGCAGACCATATGCCCTAATCTTGTTGTGCAGCCCGATACCCCGCCCCTCCTGGCGCAGGTAGATCAGCACTCCCCTGCCTTCGCTGCCGATCTGTTGCAGCGCACTGCGCAATTGATGGCCACAGTCGCAGCGCTGGCTGAAAAGCGCGTCACCGGTGAGACATTCCGAATGGATTCGCGTAAGCACCGGCTCGTCCCCGGCGACGTCGCCCAGCGTCAGAACCAGATGTTCCTTGTGAACCGCATCGACGAAACTGTGGGCGACGAAAAGGCCCCACCGCGTCGGCAGCTGACTCGATGCGATGAAACGCACACTCAGAGGCGGGCGACCACGGGCGACGCACGAGGTGGCATCTCCTGTCGCTTCGAGCTTCTCTTCCGGTTCGTGAACTGCGTGGTATCGAGACATCCTCGCTTCTCCCCTAGCAACTGATACGCATCGACAGGTCGATCGCCTTGACGTCCTTGGTAAGGCTTCCGATCGAGATGCGATCGACACCCGTTTCCGCCACTTCGCGCAGATTGTCGAGCGTGATGCCGCCCGAGGCTTCGAGCTCGGCCCGCCCCGCGGTGATCGCGACTGCCTCGCGCATTTGCTCGACGCTGAAGTTGTCGAGCAGGATCAGCTTCGCCCCGGCTGCGAGCGCAGCCTCGAGCTCGGCATGGTTCTCCACCTCGATCTGCAGCGGAATGCCGGCCGGCGTGAAGGCTTCCGCGGATCGCAGCGCCTGCGGGATGCCGCCCGCCACGGCGATGTGGTTTTCCTTGATCAGCACGCCCGCATAAAGACCCATGCGGTGATTGTGGCCGCCCCCGACCCGCACCGCGTATTTTTGCGCCATGCGCAGACCGGGCAAGGTCTTGCGGGTGTCGTAGATTCGCGCGGGGGTGCCGGGAATCGCCTCGACGTAGCGCCGCGTCGCCGTCGCGGTGGCTGAAAGCGTCTGCAGGAAATTCAGCGCCGCGCGCTCGGCACTCAAGAGCGCACGCGCGTTGCCGGCGATTTCGCACACGACGTCCCCGGGCGAGACTTCGACGCCGTCCGCTGCGCGCCAGCGGATCTCGACGCCGGGGTCCAGCTCGCGAAAACATTGTTCGAACCATGGGGCGCCGCACACCACCGCCGCTTGGCGGCTGATCACCGTCGCGTATGCCTGGCGGTCGGCAGGAAGCAGATTCGCCGTGTAATCGCCTTCGCCGATGTCTTCCTCGAGCGCCGCGCGCACCGCGGACGCGACGTCGAGTTCGAGAGTCGAGTCGTTCATCGCAGTCCTATGCTCCTGCCTCGGCCCCGCAGAGGGCGACATCGGGATTGAGCGTGTAACGTCCGGTCAGCGTCGCCTCGGCCAGCACATGCGGACGAATCGCCTCGACGACATCGCGTGCGCCGAAGGTCCCCGACACGGGACATTTCGCAATGTCGAGCGCGTACAGCGTAAACACGTAACGGTGCGGAATCTCGTCGTTCCACGGCGGGCACGGCCCGTCGTAGCCGAAATACTGCCCCGCCATGTGCTCGTCGCCGACAAACCATTGGGTGTAATCGTTGAGCGCCTGCCGGGTGCTATGCGGCGCGTCGGGCCCGGGTTTGCCGCGGGGAACGACGGCGTCCGAGAACTCCCCTTTCCCGATGCCCGGCAACTCGGGCGGCAGATCGACCAGGGCCCAGTGATACAGGTCGATCCGCGGAACCGCCGCCGACACGACCCGCCCTTCCCGATTGAAGTCGTCGAGCACCGACGGCACGTCGGGATCGTGGCAGATGACGACCAGCGACTTCGTGCCCGCTGGAAGACCGCTCCACGCGAGCGCGGGATTGAGATTGCGTGACAGGCCGATCCGCGTCTCCGGGTGAGGCGCGGCAAACGCGCATTCTTGCGGAATTCTTCCGTCGTCCTCGAAACAGCTGCTGGTCAAGCGCATGACGTTTTCCTCACGTGGTCAAAACGATTTTCAGGCACTGCGATCGGCCGCCATTCCATGCCATACAAGCCAACCGCCTATGGCGGCAGCGAGCGCCGAGGCCATCTGGACCTGATACGAAGGAACCATCAGGCCGACACCGGCACCGAGAAAGCACAGACGGTGCACCACGCCGAGCTGCCGCTTCCAGTAGCCCTCGGTCGCGAGGCAAAGACAGCCGGCCGCGGCCGCCGTCGCGACGCACGCGAGCACGATCTGGCCCGTCGATCCGGACAGCAGGACGCCCTCGTTGTAGACGAACGCGAATGGAACGACGAACGCGGTGATCGAGATGCGCACGGCGGCAAGACCGACCGCGAGCGGATTGGCGAGCGCGATCGGCGCGGCGGCGAACGCGGCGACCGCGATCGGCGGCGTCATCGCGGACAGGCTCGCGTAATAGACGAGAAAGAGGTGCGCCGCCATCAGCGACACGCCGAGCTTCGTCAGCGCCGGCGCGACCAGTACGGCGGCCAGGATGTAGACGCTCGGCGTCGGCATGCCCATCCCGAGGACCAGCGTGATGACCGCGGCGACCAGCAGCGAGACGAACAGGTTGGATCCGGCAATGAGGAAGATCAGATCGGCGACTTTCACGCCGAGGCCGGTCATCGACAGCCCCCCCACAACCAGCCCTGCCGCGGCGCAGGCGGCGACGACCGGGACGATGCGTAGCGTCGCTTCGGCGAGGATGTCGTAAAGCCCTTTCAGGCCGAAACGCGTCTCGCGCCGGGACATCGCGACCGCGACGACGGCGAGGGTACCGAACGCGGCGACGAAATTGGGCGAGTAGCCGATCAGCAGCGCGGCGACCAGCGCGAGCAGCGGAACCAGGAACATACCGCCGCGGCGCATCGTGTCCGCGAGCGCCGGCACGTCGTCGAGGCCGGTGATCCCGTCCTTGAGCGAGCGCAGATGCACCTGCAGGTAAAGACAGAAGTAGTAGAGCAAGGCCGGCACGATCGCGGCGACGGCGATGTCGGTGTAACGGATGCCGGTGAATTCGGCCATGATGAAGGCGGCCGAGCCCATGACCGGCGGCAGGATGCTACCGCCGGTCGAGGCTGCGACTTCGATGCCCCCGGCGACTGCGCCCGAATAGCCGAGCTTCTTCATCATCGGAATCGTGATCGAGCCGGTCGTCACGACGTCGGCGGTCGGACTGCCGGAAATCGTGCCGTACAGCCCCGACGACGCCACGGCGATCTTCGCCGGACCGCCGGGGCTCCTGCCGCTGACGGCGGCCGCGGCATCGAAGAAGAAGTCGCCTCCTCCGGCGCGCGAGAGAAAAGTGCCGAAAAGACCGAACAGGAAGACGTAAGTCAATGCGACCCGGATCGGCGCGCCGAAAATGCCGTCGGTGGTAAACGCGAGCACGTCGAGAAAGTGCGGATAGTCGATGGGACCGTGGCCGAGCACGCCGGGCAGCAGATCGCCCCACAGGTTGTAGGCGAGGAACATGAGCACGATCGACGTGAGCCCCGGGCCGACGGTGCGCCGCGTCGCCTCGAGCGTGATCAGCAGCAGGCCGCTGCCGCAGACGAGGTCGCCGGTCGTGAGCTCGTCGAGCAGCGTGATGCGCGTGATGATCCGCTCGTTGTTGAACCAGAAATAGGCCGAAATGGCGAGGCTCGCCGCGGCGAGCAGGCCGTCCCAGACCGGCACGCGGTCGCGGTTCGAGCTCGCGGTCGCGCCGGTCGACAGGAACACCAGCGCAAGCATCAGTCCGAGAAACACGATCGTCATCGCGTAGATCTGGACGATCTGGATCGTCGTGACCCAGACGATGCCGACCGCGATCAGCGCCGCCAGCGGTTTGAGCACCCAGCCGGCACAGTGGGTCGGGTCGCGGCGCGCGCCGGACGTCAGGAATCTGCTCAGAAATGAAAGGCTCATACTGGACACGTTCGAATCTCCTCAGAGGTCCGCGTCCGACGACTCCCCGCTTGCGGCGGCGCGGGTGCGGGCGGCGCGAATCGCGAGACGGCCGCGTCGCCGCGCCCCGGACCGGGGCGGATGGCGACGCCACCAGTCGGCGACGACGACGGAATGGCTTGGCAGCGCGGCGCGGCCGGAATGCGGCGTGCGCGGTTCGCCGTCCCTACTTCAGCAGCCCGGCTTCCCGGTAATAGTCTTCGGCGCCCTTGTGATAGGGCACGATCTTCTGGCTCGCGAGGAACTCGGGCGTGATCACCTTCAGGCTGCCGTGCGCGCCCTGCAGCTTGTCGATGTGCTTGTGCAGCGCGCCCGCGAGATCGTGCGCGACCTTGTCGTCCATGTGGCTATTGACGACCAGCACCGCGCTCAAGGCCACCGTCGGCACGTCCGTCGGCTGCCACGCGTAGCTGCCGGCTTTCACGGTGAAGGGCGCGACGCTCAGCTCCTGCGACACTTTCTCGACGGCGCGATCGGAGACGGGCAGCAGGACGAGTTCGACCGCATCGCCCGCCTGCACGATGAAGCTCGTGCGGACGAACACGCCGTTGGCGAACATGTCGATCCGCTTGTCCTTCATCAGATCGCCCTGCTCGTCGGAAGCCGCGTAGATGACGTCGCCGCCCCATTTCTTGATGTCGTCGAGATTGACGCCGATCGCCTTGAACATCTCGACGGCGACGTGCTCGGTGATGTTGCCGCGCTTGTTCAGCGCGAGCCGCAGCGGCGGTTTCTTGGCTGCGATGTCGTCGAAGCTGTGGATCTGGTACTTCTCCGCGAACGCCTTCGACATCACCATCTGCATCGGCGCCCAGTTGTACAACAGCGCAAGCGCGCGCAGGCTCGTGATCGGCTTGGAGAACGGTTTCGCGCCGGAGCTCGCGATGCGCAGCTCGGCGTCATGCGCGATGCCGAGCTCGACCTTGCCCTGGTCGAGCAGCGCGATGTTCGCGAGTCCGCCGCCCGACGTTTGATACGTGATCGACGAGCCGGGAAAACTTTCCTTGACGGCGCCGTCGATGCCGATGCCGATCATGGTCCACAGCCCGCTCGGGCTCGCGCCCGATAGCGTCATCTTGTAAGGTTCCGCATTCGCGCCAAGACTGGACAACGCAAACACGACCCCAAAAATAATGGTGCGCAACATCTGTCTCCTCCTTATCGTTTTACCTGATGCCCAAGCAGCGTCGGAGTGATGTCCGGATCACGGACTTATTGTTATTGCACAGCGTATTGTCAGGCTAGCATTGGGGTTTTCCATCCAGCAAGAACGTATGGGGCGGCGCGCCCGAAGAAAACATCCACGATCCGGACGCTCGCTCGCTTCGCGCCGCGGGCGCGCAATTCCTGGTCACGCGAACGCCCCCTGCTCCTCGAGCGCCGCGTATTCCTGTTCGGAGATCCCCAGGAAATCACGAGACACCAGCGCGTTGTCTTCCCCGAGGCGGGGGGCTGCGCCCGTCACATCGCCGGGCGTGGCCGACAGATCGAAGGCCGAGAAATAGCAGGCCACGTCGCCGATCTCGCCGTGCAGGCGTCGTCGCCAGATCCGTCGGTAGGCGAGCTGCGGGTCGCGGAAGAGGTCCGCGATCGTATTGACCGGATACGCGTGGACCCGCGCGGCTTGAAGCCTCGCGGCGACATCCCCGGCGTCCTGCGTGACGAGACACGACGCGATGATCGCGTCAAGCTCGACGCCGTTGGCCTTGCGCGCGGCAATGGTCGAGAAGCGCGGGTCGTCGGCGAGCTCGGGCCGCCGCAGCGTCTGCGCGAGGCGCGCGAATTCGTCGTCGGACCAGCACGACAGCGCCAGCCACGTTCCGCCGCCGCACTGATAGGCGTCGTGGGGAGCCGCGCCCGGGTCGGCATTGTTCGCCCGCTCGGCGATGCGTCCGCTCGTGTGGTAGTCGAGCAAGGCACCGGCGACGAACAGCAGTCCGCTCTCGTATTGCGCGAGATCGATCCACGCCCCGTTCCCGGTGCGCCGCTGCCGGTCGAGCGCCGCGAGCACCGCGGTCGCGCCCAGCGTCGACGCGATGAAGTCGATATACGGACCGTACAGCAGCATCGGCGGGCCGTCCGGATCGCCCGTCAATCCGCAGAAGCCCGCGAGCGCCGACAGTTGCGAGCCGAAGCCGGGCGTTTGCGCGCGCGGCCCCGTCTGGCCCATGTTGCAGCTCGAGATCATCACAACCCCCGCGTTCAGCTCCTTCGCAGCCTCGTAACCGAGGCCGAGGCGGGACATCACGTCCGGACGCATGTTCTCGATCACGATATCGGCCCAAGCGGTCAGGCGTCGCGCGACCTCGATACCGGCGGGCGTCTTCAGGTCCAGCGTGACGTCGTATTTCGAGTCGTTGAAGATCGCGAAACAGCCGCTGCGGTCCTTGCCCGGCCGGCCGTCCTTGTACGGCGGATATTCGGTGCGGAATCCGTCGGGCCGCTGGTGCGATTCGATGTGCACGACGGTCGCGCCGAAGGTCGCGAGCATCTTGCCGATATGCGGGCCGGCGGCGTACGCGCCGAACTCGACGACTTTCACGCCCGCCAGGGCTTGGGAGATCGCGCTCATACGGTTTGCCTCTCGTGTGCGGTTTCGGGCGCGGAGCGGATGCGGTCCGCGCCGAATTCGGCGAGCAGCGTGCGGACGTCGACGGCAGTGCCAGGCGGGTGCGCGAGTGGCTGCCGGTTGCCGTCGATGATCGCGAAGCTGCCGCAATGGCGCTGCGGCTCGCCGCCGGGAGTGGTCAGGTCGTGCCAGAACTCGCGCGCTTCGAGCTGCGGATCCTCGGCGATGTCGCGCATCGTCGAAACTGGATAGCCGAGCATCTCGCGGCGGCTCGCCTGCTCGAGGAATTCGCTTTTCTTCAGGCCGAGAAAAAACTGTGCGATCGGCCCCTCGAGCGCATCGACGTCCTGCTGCGTGGCGAGCCGCGGATCGAAGCGCTTCCAGTCGATGTCGGCGAGCGCGCCGAGCTCGGCACCGCGTTCGCGCATCCACGCGACGAGCTGTGCATTGGTCCGTCGTCCGGCGGGCCCGCCGTAGAGGACGAAGTTCAGATAGCCGTCGGCGCACGGCCAGAAGGCGCGGTAGCGCGCGCCCTTGATCGAGCGCCCGGTCACGAACGCGCCGGCGCGCGTCGGCACGATGCCTTCGAGGTCCCAGAACGCGGGTGCATGCGACAGCGCGAGGATCACCGCCGCCTGCCCGGACACGTCGACGTGCTGCCCCTCGCCGGTCGCGGTGCGATACAGCAGCGCCGTCAGCGCGCCGACCGCGGCCTGCGCGCCGGCCCAGCAGTGGGACTGGGGAACGGTCACGCGCTTGGGCACGTCGTCGGGCTCGCCGGCGAGCGACATCGCGCCGCCGGCCGCCATCATCTCGAGATCGGACGCGAGCCAATCGGCACGCGGCCCGCTCGTGCCGAAGGGCGTCACCGATACATGGATCAGCCCCGGATTGAGCTCGCGCAGGCGCGCCGGGTCGAAGATCCGCGCCCGCTCCTCCGGCGAGGCCGATTCGACCAGGAAGTCGACGCCGGCGACGAGCCGCTCGAAATCCGCGTGGCCACCGGGCGCCGCGAGGTCGAGACGCAGCAGCCGCTTGTTGACGTTGTACGCCTGCCAGTCGGGACCGTCGATGTCGGCCCCGGGCCCTTCCACCTTGATGACGTCGGCCCCGAGATCGGCGAGCAACCGCCCGGCAAGCCAGCCGGTCCGGTCGCTCAGATCCAGAACCCGGTATGCTTCAAGCATCGCGGCTTCCTCCTGGTGTTGGGGGTGGCGGCGCTCAGCGCCCGGTGCGTGCGAGCGACAGCACCCAGCCGGCCATGCGCGACTTCATCTTCTCGATGTCGCCGTTGCTGAAGAAGTCTTCGGGCTTGACCAGATCGACCCCGTACACCGGACGGTGGAAGTCGCTCTCGTAGCCGTACGGCACCGTCGCGTCGATCCCCATCCCGCCTTCGAACAGCGTGTTCGACGCGGTCCATTGCTTGTCGCCCGAAGTCATGCGCTCGGCCGGCATGAAGGTCTGGCCGCGCCCGCCGGGGATCGGGTTGAGGATGTCGGTCTGCGGATTCACGCGTGTGGTGAGGCACCACATGATGTCGTCCATCGAGTAGATGTCGACGTCTTCGCTGACCGCGATCGCGAGCCGCATCCCCTGCGAGCACGACAGGATCGCCGAGAGGAAATTGCGCTGCCAGCCTTCCTCGATCTGGTTGCGCTTCTTCACCTGGATGATGCAGCCGCCCCAGTCGGTCATGCAGTACGGGATATGCACGTTCTGCACGATGCCCGGCTGCAGCCGCTCGCACAGCGCGAAGATCGCCGACTCGCGCACCGAGGTGTCGATGTTCGAGTCGTCGGCCGTATGCACGCCGAGCGGGAAGATGATCGGCTTGGTCTCGCGCTTGCGCATCGTGATGGCGGTGACGTGGAAAGTCGGCGCCTTGTAGGCCTTGCCCATGTAGCCGGCCCACTCGGGGTGGAAGTGGAAGCGGCCCTGGATGTCGGCGGCCTCGGATTCGGCCGTCTCGTAGCGCTTGTCGCGCGGGTGCAGATAGCCTTCCAGGACGTATTCCGCATCGGCCAGGGTGTAGGCGTCGATCGTGTGGCATTTCACCAGGCGCACCGGCGAGCCCTGGATGGCGCCGGCGATGCCGATCTCGTCGCAGCCCTTGGGCAGGATCGCGTAGTCGAAGCCCGCGCCGGCGACGTAGGTGCAGGAGGGCGGCACGCCGAAGCACATCGTCAGCGGGATCGGCTCGTCGTCCTTGTAGTGCTCGGTCATCACCTGCCACATGTGCGATCCCGGCGAGATCTGGAAGGTGCCGACGTTGCCCCAGCGGAAGTTCATGCGGTTGTAGCCGATGTGGCTGCCGCCGTCGAAATACGGGCCGACCACGCACGAGATCCCCGAGCCGATCGTCAGCTCGGTCTCGAGCGGTGTGTGGCGGATCGCGGTGAGCCACTTATTGACGTCGAGGTCGGAGGTGAGGACCTCTTCCTGCACCGGCGCTTCGTCCTGCGAAATGATGATCGGCTTCAGCGGATGGTCGATCGCACGCGCCACTTTCTTGACGCGGTCGAGCGAGTCCTGCCAGCCGAAGAGTTCCTCGACGACGCGGATGTCGCCGAAGAGGTTCGTGATCGCCCGCGCATGCGGCATGCCTTTGACGTTGTTGAAGAGCATCGGCAGGCTGCCGTCGAAGATCTTCTGCAGGCCGGTGATCTC
>NZ_KB899502.1 GCF_000378245.1 Aromatoleum toluclasticum ATCC 700605 | reverse complement strand
GGGTCGGGTGGCGACCAACAACTCTTTTGAATCATCGCCGGAAAGCCGCCGTACCGGTCCTGTCCGATCACGGTACTAGCGCGTCTAGCTCCGGAAGCATGACCACGCTTTCCTGCGCGGTTGGCTCATTGCGGACGCCAATAAAGACGGCCGGCGTCTTGCCGCGATTAACAGCAACATGCGGGACCTTGGCCGGGATAAATAGGTAGTCACCTGGGTGCGCAAGCGCCCTGTGTTCAAGTCGATCCCCGGTGAACAACTCTACTTCCTCGCCGCTGAGTAAATAGAACGCAGATTCGTGGAACTCATGGAGATGCGCCCGCGTTCGGCCCTCCGGTGGCAGCGTGACCATACCGAGAAAGACAGCCGTGGAGCCAACCGTCTCTGCACTAATCCCTGGTGCGTACACGGACCCTTGTTTGCTCATGTAACTATCTGAGCCACGGACGACGCTACCCACTTTCTTTTCGGCGGTAGTGAGCATACTTAGTCTCCTGGGAAAGCTTACGGGAATGCCGTCTCAACTACCCGCCGCGGCCATCCGCATTCTATTGATCCAAGAGTTTGGCGGCGGGCGGAGCCTCAACGGCCCGACGGTCCAGAAATGTGCGACAAGGATCCCCGTGGGGCCATTGTTCCCAGCATAGATGAGCGCCCCCGGCAGACAATTGAAATGTAACGGTCACCGGCAACTTGTGGCCGGACTGAGACCTCGCCACTTCGCTGGTCAACGTCTGGAGCGCTCAGAGAGCTGCCCGTCGTTCGCAAAGGGTGGCGCAGCAAGGCGAATGGCGACTTACCGGTGTGCGGTCCACCTCAAAGTCTGGTTCCGTGCAAGACCTCCATCGGCCGGTCTGGCCGAGAAGCCGCAGCCCCCCATTGCCGTCTTCGGTGGTCTGTGGGCCTGTCGCGGCGGTGTCGTATCCCAACGTGGTGAACTGGGCCGATCGCGAAAAATTGCGCCGGAAGTATGGTATGCGCGTGGACCACACCTACGAGATTTCAGCGAGAGGCTGGCGAGACGGATGAGCTTTCTAGAACGTGCGGACGTGGCGTAAAATGGAAAAATACTGACGGGCGTGGCGGGGGCACATGTTCTTTCGAGTCCCTTCTTGCCCGAGCGCAAGTTACTGATCTTGTTGAGTTGTGCGAAAATTCAAAGGGTTATGACGTGAAAGGCATGCCACTCATAACCCGAAGGTCGCAGGTTCAAATCCTGCCCCCGCAACCAGATTCAAGCAAGAAGCCCAATCACTTCACGGTGGTTGGGCTTCTTGCTTTTGGGTCAATGGATGGCCCGACGCCGGTGGAATGTCATTCCCGGTGGCGAAGCTGAAATTGCACACGGGAGGGAATCGAAGATGCGCAGGCGACAGGACTTCGAGCACGATGCCCGACGCCACCGGGCATGGACAGCAAGGCACGCCTAGGCTGGATGATGATGCAGGTTGACGTCCCCGACCCGGCCTACACCGCTTCGGAGCAGGCACGCGCGAGTTTCCGCCTGGCATGCAGGATCACACTCGGCGTTGTCGCGCTCCTGTGGCTCGTCCAGATCGTGAATGAAGCGTTCGGTCTGGGCCTGGAGCGGTTCGGGGTCCGTCCTCGCGCATGGAGCGGGCTGGCGGGCATCGTCCTGGCTCCGCTGCTGCACGCCGATGTCGCCCACCTCTTCGCCAACACCGTTCCGCTGATGGTGCTGATCACGGCGACGCTCCATCTCTATCCGAACGCGGCGCTCAGGGTGCTTCCGGCGATCTACCTCGGCCCGGGCATCGCGGTTTGGCTGCTGGGCCGCGCGTCGATCCATATCGGGGCGAGCGGGTTGGTCTATGGGCTGCTCGCATACGTCTTCATTGCCGGCCTGATCCGACACGACCGCCGCGCGATCGCCGCGTCCCTGCTGGTGTGCTTCCTGTACGGAAGCCTCATCTGGGGCATACTGCCGATCCAGCCCGCGATGTCTTGGGAAACCCACCTTGCCGGGGCGCTGATCGGCGCGGTCTCGGCGGTCGCGCTGCGGCATCTGGACATCCCGCCGCGCCGCCGATACTCGTGGGAAGATGAAGCAGACAATGCGGACGAAAAGCACGGGCGCGAGTAAGCGGGCGGACTTGCATCGCCCGCGCGGGCTATCTATACGTTTCTCGTTCGCTGGCTACCGAACCACAAAAAGGGACGACAAATGGACAAACTGAAGCTGACGTATTTCGACTTCAACGGCGGGCGGGCCGAGCCTGCGCGACTGGCCCTGCATATCGGAGGGATCCCTTTCGAGGACGATCGCTTTGCACCGGCCGCTTTCGCCGAGGTTCGCGAGACCACGCCGCTCAACCAGGTTCCCACCCTGCAGGTCGGCAATCGGGTGGTCACGCAAAGCGACGCGATCACGCGTTACGCCGGCAAGCTGACCGGGCTGTACCCCGAAGACGACCTGCAGGCCTTGTTCTGCGACGAAGTCATGAGCGCCATCGAAGACGTCAACGTCAAGATCGGTGCAAGCTTCGGCCTGACGGGCGAAGACCTTAGAAAGGCGCGCGCCCCCCTGGCAACCGATACCCTGCCCCGGTATTTGCGCTGGCTCCAGACTCGTCTCGAGAGCGGCGGGGGTGCCTACCTTGCGGACAACCGTTTGACGATCGCCGATCTCAAGGCACTGGTCACTCTGCGCTGGATCAGCTCCGGCAAACTCGATTACATCCCGGCCAACCTGGTCGCCACGGTGGCACCGAAGCTCGCCGAGTACATGGACCGGATCGGCAGCACGCCGGCCATCGCGCAATACTACGCAAAGCGCGCCGGCGCCTGAGGCCCCGGCGCGGAGACCGCTACGACGCCGCCCGCTCGAACGCGGCGATTTCGGCCGCATTGAGAGGAATAGGGGACAGACCACGATTTCACCTGTGAAATCGTGGTCTGTCCCCTATTCCTTGCGCCCACCAACCGCAGCTGGATCTTCAAGCGGCCGATGGCCTGAGCTTCGATTGCCGACTCCCTGATCCGGGACGCATAGAGCGCCGTCTGCTGAATCCAAGCGACGGACCGTCAAGCCGAGCCCGTCGGCAAGTGTTCGACCACAATTTTCCATCCCGTCCGGCTATCATTTCGTCATCGCCATCGATGCCGAGCCGCAAGGATGAAATTCGACCTCCCGCCTTTCGCCGTCCTCATCGACGCCGACAACGTCAGCCAGGAATCGATCGCGCCCATCCTCGAAGAGATCACCCGGCATGCGCGGATCACGGTTCGACGCATCTACGGCGACTTCACGAGCCAGAATCTTTCGGCCTGGAAAACCAGGCTGGCCGAACATGCCATCCACCCGATCCAGCAATACCGCAATACCGTCGGCAAGAATGCCAGCGACAGCGCGCTGATCATCGATGCGATGGACCTGCTGCATTCGCGCCGTTTCGAAGGGTTCTGCCTGGTCAGCAGCGACAGTGACTTCACGCGCCTCGCAACGCGCATCCGCGAGGACGGACTCGTCGTCTATGGTTTCGGCGAAAAGAAGGCGCCGAAGGCCTTCGTGAATGCCTGCGACCGTTACATCTACGTCGAGAACCTGCTCAACACCCGCGAACCGGATTCCCAGAACGGTATTCCCGCTCCCGAAGGCGCCACATCAATCCCGGCCGCAGCACCTGCCATCGCCGCGGAAGCCGCCCCGGCCGACGCCATCGTCGTGCCACAAACGCCGGCCCCGGCACAAGCGACGGAGCCTCCTCCTGCGCCGTCCTTCAAGCCGCCGGCCCTCGCACTCAACCTGCTGATGCGCGCCTATACCAATGTCGCAGACGAACTCGGCTGGGCGCTGCTCGGGCACGTGTCCTCGTACATCCACGCCAATCATTCCGACTTCGATCCGCGCACCTACGGCTGTACCAAGTTCATCGACCTGATCCAGAAGACCGCCGCGTTCGAACTCGTCCAGCGCCCGTACAAGAACGGTCACAGCTATTTCTGCCGCCCCACAAACGGAACGCGGCCCCCTGCGCCCGCCGCCAACCCGAAGCCCCCTTCCCCGCAAACCTACCGCGCGGCCCTCATCCAGGCCGTCAAAGACGCGACCGCCGCAAACGGCTGGGCGCTGGTCAGCAGCGTCGGGCAAAAACTCAAGGGAGCCGGGCAGCGCGTCGAAAACTCCGGCCATTCCACCTTGACCGAGGCCTTGAAGGCGACAGGACTGTTTGAAATGCGGGGTAGCGGCGCCGCTCGTTACTTCCGCCTCAGAGTCGACGGCAAAGCCGCGGCCGGCTAACCGCGGCGGCGTTGAGGGTAAATCGTGTCCCCTATTTTCGTGAAGCGCGACAGCGGTATACCGACTGATAAACGACTCACGCCGTATATCCGGCCGAATGGCTCACACAGCGAGCCGTATCGGGTCCAGATCGCACGCTGCCCCCTATTCGCCCTTGAATGAGCATCACCTTCGACTCACACTTGCATCAATCTTGATGCAGCGAGACGCCCATGAGAACCACCGTGACGATCGATGATGCGCTCTACCAGCGAGCGCTCGAAGTGGCCGATCCGGGCATGGACAAGGCCGACCTCTTCCGCGAGGCGATCAAGACTTTCGTCAGAGTCCAGTCCGCGAAGCGACTGGTTGCCCTTGGCGCCACTACGCCGGACATGCAGCAGCACCCGCGCCATTATGAGGACATCGGACAGTAACGGGAATCTGGCCGACATGTAGGGGATGAATCGACCAGTTCCGACGCGGCGATGATGATCGAGTCGATTTCCTTGAGTGCGGCCCAGTCGTGACTGTCGGCTGGTCGGCGGGTGCGTTCCGGCCAACAACGCCCAGTGGTCAAGATGACCACGAACGCTCGTATAATGCCAATGGAAACCTGTGAGCGTAATATCGACGATACTTGACGGATGACAGCGCCCTGCAGGTCACCCCGGAAAGGCCGTCACCGTAAAATGGGAGAACGTTAAGATGGAATGGAAGTCAGCGGAAGTCTCAGCGGACGGGGTCGTAAAGATCCCACAGCGCTGGCTCCATCTTTACTACTACGAGGCCCTGAACATTCTCTTCCGATTCGAGAATGCGTTACGCCTTTTTGTGTACGTGGTGCTGAAGAATAAGCTGGGCAAAGACTGGGATGCCGCGGCCTTAGGCGATGGCATCACCATCAGAACTGAGACGAAGAAGCGTATCGCTCAGGCTCGCGAGCATGGCTATCTCGGATATGAGGTGTCCTCGCCGATGCTCTACCTGAATAGTGGGGAACTTACCCAGATCATATCGTCAGATGCTTACTGGAAGCACTTCGCACCGTACTTTCGAGCAACCAAAGCAGTTGTACTCACGAAACTCCAAGAAATTGGTACCGTTCGAAACTCACTCGCACACTTTCGCCCAATTAAGCAGGACGACATTGATCTAATAAAGCAGAACTCGCGGCACGTCCTGCTCGAAATTGAAAAGTGCCTCGCTCAAATTACGGCGATCACTGATGTTGTACCGACCAACTCGTCTGCGAACTGGTACAAGGAATTAAAGGCAATCGGGAGCGAGACGCTTCGTACAGGATTATTCTCAAGTGTCGACCAAGATTGGGGCCGTTTGGAGCTCGAATATCAGGTTCCACTCCTGCAAAAAACCTTGTATGGTCACTCTTATGTTGCCTATCGGCTTGGCAGCATTCGGACGCCTCAGGTTCTAGCTCGGTACGACAGTCTTCGAAATCGGTGCATCTATGTCAGCGAGTCTCCAATACATGGTGCTGTTCCCGATGACAAAAATTTGCAGGTAACTAAGGGCTTGAGCATCGTATTCTCTTGCGAGGCCTTGGAGGCGGGTCTAGCAGAGGTCGTGGATGCAGTTAAGGATATCGCGATAATCACTGAGCAAGAGACAGCACTCATTCGGCAGGACAATCTCGCGCGTGGAGAACTTGTTGAAGTCAAGGAAGCATCTGCGATTCTAAGAGAGGGAGTGAACAACACGAAATATTGGGCATCCAACCTCGAGTCGTTGTCCACGTCGCCGGCGGAGATTGAGGCCGTTGAGTACTGGGGGCAGCGTTGGCATTACTCCACTGATTTCGTTTCTTCCGTTGCCCAGTATCCGTGGATGCCCTCAACTGTATCTTCTCAGGAGTGGCCCTTCTGAGGCGTTCCTAAACCGCGGCCACTTCCCCGTGCGATCGACTTCAGATTTGGATCGGGTGCAGCAGTAGCCAAGCGGGCGAAGCGTCGTCGAGGTCAACCTCATTTCGTACAGTTGCTCACTTGTACGGTGCCGTCTTTGGTTACGGCGCCCTTTAACGGCCGCTTCGGCCGAGCAGCAGTGACCCCCTATCCAAGTAAACGTCATGAGCCGGGCGACTTCACCCTGAAGCCCCCGGCTCACACACACTGCACGTAGTTCCTGCGCTTAGGCCGCCTTGATCTTCTCCATCAACTGCCGCGCAATCTCCGCCGGCGAACCGGTGAGGAACTGGCAGTTCCCCTGCACCTTCGGCACATACTGCCGCAGCATCACAACGGCCGGCTGAAGATCCTCCGCGGTGAGGCCCAACGCGGCGGGGTCGAGTTCGACGGGACTCATCTTCCGCGCCGCCATCTTCGCCTTCGCGGTAGGAAAGCGCGGTGTGCCGAGTTCGTTGCTGACCGTGACAACGGCGGGGAGCGTGCCGCGGACGGTTTCGTCGCCGTCGGCGGTGGCGCGGATCACCGTGACGCTGTTGCCGTCGACCTCGACCGCACGCGCGAGGGTGGCGGAGGCGAAGCCGAGTTTTTCGGCGAGGAGCAGCGGGACGATGCCCTGGTCGTCGTCCGAGGCCTGGCGGCCGCACAGGACGAGGTCGGCTCCGCCGGTGTGCTTCACGTAGGCGGCGAGGATGTTGGCGACGGCCTGGCCGTCGAGCGCGGCGCTGCCGGGGTCGATGGCGACGATTTCGTCGGCGCCGAGGGCGGCGCAGTGCTTCAGTAGATCCTTGCGATCCTGGCCGATGGTGACGGCGGTGATGGTGCAGGCGACGCCCTGGTCGCGGATGCGCAGCGCGGCTTCCATCGCCTGTTCGTCATAGCCGTTGATGAGGCGCGGGATGGCGGCGACGTCGGGTGTGCAGCCGTCGGCGCCGATCTTGAGGTTACCGGCGAGCGCGTAGTTGTTGACGGCGGCCGGGTCGAGCACTTCCTTCACGCATACGACGATTCGCATGGGGGTCACTCCTGTTCGGGTTGGCTGAGGCCGGCGGGATCGACCGCGCCGGTGAGGTCGAGGCTGTCCGCGTCGCACCACACGGCGTCGTGAGCGAAGCCTTCGGGTTTGCGGGTGAGTCGCCCGAGCAGGTACCAGCGCCAGGGATAGGGGCCGAAGTCGCGGTAGGCGCCGGTGAGCGTGCCGGTGAACTCCTGCCGGCCGGCGAACTTGGTGCCCGCGATCGGGCGACCGCCGTCGCAGTCGGCGACACGGCCGCTCAGCGCGGCGTCGAACCCGGCGAGGAAGCCGCTGTCCGCCGGCGAGTTGGGCGGAAAGTCAGGCCGCGAAGCGGTCGAAGACATCGAGGGCCTCCTCAACGATATCCGACAGGATCTGGCGCGCGGGCTTCATCTCGGTGACGTAATGGATGCCCTGCCCCGCGGCCTCGGTCATGAGGTCCTTGCGCTGGTAGTCGAGCGAGCCCTGGATGTAGTTCGACGACAGGATCATCTGCAGCGGCGGCTTGAGGACGTCCGGCGCGGCCTCGCTGCTCCATTCGTTGTGCCACGGGCTGCGGGTGGTGCGCATGGTGTAGCCGGAGATGCAGTTGGAGTAGACGGTGTCGTCGGTCTCGGCCTCGATGAGGCGCTCCTTGAGCGGGAGGTTGACGTCCGATTCGCGCGACGCGAGCCACAGCGAGCCGGTCCACACGCCGTCCGCACCGAGCGCGAGCGCCGCGGCGAGGTGGCGCCCGGTGGTGACGCCGCCGGCCGCGATGACCGGCACGCCGGTGCCGCGCGCGGCATCGACGACCTGCGGCACGATCGAGAAGGTGCCGATGTTGCCGGTGTGGCCGGCCGCGTCGTAGCCCTGCGCGATAATGACATCGGTGCCGGCGGCGAGCTGCTTCTTCGCCTGCTTCGGCTTGCCGACCAGGCCCCACACCTGCATGCCGAGTTCGTGCGCGCGCTTGAGCAGGAAAGCCGGCGAGCCCAGGCCGGAGGCGAACACCGGCACGCGCTCGTCGAAGATGACTTCGAGCTGGTCGAGCGCGCGCTTCTGGTCGAGGCCGCCCCAGTGGTGGATGTCCGGCGCGACCTTGGGATCGGGCACGTTGTACTTGTGCTTGATCATCTGCTCGAATTCGCGCTGCTCGGGCGGGATCATGGCGAGCAGTTCGTCGACGCTCTTCTCCTCCGGCACCGAGGACGGCAGCACGAGGTCGATGCCGAAGGGCTTGCCGCCGATCCGTTCGCGGATCCACTTGATGTCCGCGGCGATCTGGTCGGGGGTGTGCAGCGCTTCGCCCAGCACCGCGAAACCGCCCGCGTTGATGACGGCGACGGCGACGTCCTTGCAGTGGGTGAAAGCGACGACCGGGTACTCGATGCCGAGCTTGTCGCAGAGGGGGGTGTGCAGGGGGTTGCTCATCGTGGCTCCTTCAGGAATGGGCGCTGACCGGTTCGCGGTCTCGATTTCATTCTATTGAGGGGGCTTTGCCCGGGACGGCGTGATTGGTATCGAATGTGGCCGCGGGAATATCCGGAATTGACATCGCCCGCGGGGCGCCGGAATGGATTCAGCCGAAAGCCTTGTCCTGCGCGAGGGCATCGATGGTCGCGGCGTCGTAGCCGAGCACTTCGCGCAGCACCGCGTCGCGGTGTTCGCCGACGGTTGGCGCACGCGAGGGCGTCGGCAGCTCCTCGCCGACGAACTGCACCGGGAAGCCGAGCATGTCGGCGCCGTGCGTCTCGTGTGGGATGAGCTTGAAGCGCGCCTTGAACTGCGGGTCGTCGACAATGTTCTGCGCGGTGTTGACCGGCGCGATCGGCGTGTTGGCCTCGACGCCAAAGGCGAGCCACTGCTCGGTAGTGCGCGTTTTGAAGATGTCACGCAGGATGGCTTGCAGTTCGCGGTTGCCACGGGCGTGGTCGGCGTACTTCGAGCCCGGCCACTTGTCGAAGAGGTCCATGCGACCGACGCCGGCGCAGAAGTTTTTCCAGAAGGCCTGCTCCGAGGCCATGAACAGCACGTGGCCGTCTGCCGATTCGTAGAGCTGGTAGCGCACGCCCTCCTTCATCCCGGCGGTCGCGACCGGGCGGCGCACCCAGTTGTCGGATTTGTTGCCGGTGACGACGTCCTCGGGTCGGGCATAGGCCATGTGGCTTTCGCTGCGGTACCAGTCAAAGGCGGCGGCCGCGTCGCTCTGCGCGAGCTCCATGAAGCAGCCTTCGCCAGTCTCACGGGCGCGGATCACGGCGGCGAGCACGGCGAGGCCGCCGAACAGCGGCGCGGCGTTGATGCCGATGCCGACGTGCTCGGGGATGTGGCAGAAACCTTCGTCGTCATAGGCGGGTTTCACGATGCCGGCCCAGGTGTCGTAGGCGATGCCGTGCGAGGGCATGTCCTTGTACGGGCCGCTCATGCCGTAGCCGGAGACGGTGATGAAGACGATCTTCGGGTTGATCCGTCGCAGCTCCTCGTAGCCGAGCCCGTATTTCGCGAGGGCGCCCGGCTTGGAGGCCTCGATGACGATGTCGGCATCGCGCACGAGGTCGCGGTAGATGCGGCGCGCGGCCTCGGTCTTGAGGTCGAGCGCGATGCTCTTCTTGCCGCGGTTGAGGTGGTAGTGCATCAGCGATACGCCCTCGATGACCGGCCAGGTCATCTCGCGGATGTAGTCGCCGGCCGGCGTTTCGACCTTGATGACCTCGGCGCCCAGGTCCGCGAGCGCCGTGGTTATGGCGGCGGGGCCGAGGATCGAGCTTTCGATGATGCGCAGACTGCCGAGCGGCGGGACGGGCGTATTCATGATGGACATTCACCTTGTGAAGCGGAGCGGTTTTCCGGGGATTGCAAACGAAGGGCGAAGCGCGCCGAGTGATGGCGGATCGGCCGGTGCGATCACGATAGGGAATTGCCGGAAGGCGATTTTCGGGCTTGCGTTTCTGATCGGGACATCGGAATTGCAATTCGGGCCAGTCCAATGTTTACGCGAGTTTCATCGCCCAGAATCGCAGCACGATCAATGCGATGCGGCGCCTGGCCGGACCTCCCGTACGAGCGTCGCCGAATCGATTCCACACCGCCGAATTCGCTCGCAGAGGCTGTGCGGAATTGGCCAACGGACAATCCGAAGGAGCTTCGATGAAAACCCTTAAAGCCGGAACGCGCCTGAAGAGCGCCGCGTGCGATACCGAAGTCATGGTGATCCGCACCCGCACCGAGCCCGTGCTGCTGTGCTGCGGCGGGATGGAGATGATCGCGATGGACGGCCAGAAGGCCGAAGCCGCGCCGGATCCCGCCTTTGCCCAGGGCAGCCTGGTGGGCAAGCGCTATGTCGATGAGCAGGACACGACCGAGCTGCTGTGTACCAAGGGCGGGAAGGGCAGCCTGTCGCTCGACGGCGCGGTGCTCGTCGTTAAGCAGGCCAAGGCATTGCCTTCTTCGGACTGAGCCCATGAACATCGTCATGGCCCTGGAAATGGCGGCCGACTGCCTTCCCGATCGAATCGCCGTCACTTCCGGCACAAAAAGTCTCACCTACCGGCAATTGCTCGACGCGGCGCGAACTGCCGGCGCCGTCATCCGCGACAGCGGCTGCCGCTACGTCGGCCTCCTCGACATCAACAGCCCCTCGGCGCCCGTCGCAATCTTCGCTGCCGCCTACGCGGGCGTGCCCTATGTTCCGATGAACTACCGGCTGACGCGCCCGGAGCTGGAGGCGCTGCTCGCACGCATCGAGCCGGCCTTCCTCGTTGCCGCTCCGACCTACGTCGAAGCGCTGACGATGCCGGCGGGCAATCGCGTCGTAAGCGCAGACGATTTCCTCGCGCTCGCCCAAGGCGACACCGCTCCCGCGACCGAAGCGCCGGGGGAACCCTCGTCCGTTGCCGTGCAGCTCTTCACCAGCGGCACCACTGGCGCGCCGAAGGCCGCGGTGCTGCGTCACGAGAACCTGATGAGCTACATCCTCGGCACCGTCGACTTCGCCAGCGCCGACGACGCGGATGCCGCACTGGTCGCCGTGCCGCCGTATCACATTGCCGGCATCTCGGCGGTGTTGAGCTCGACCTACGCTTGCCGACGCATGGTGCAGCTGCCGAACTTCGACGGGGCTGAGTGGCTCAGGGTGTGTCGCGACGAGGGCACCACCAACGCCTTCGTCGTGCCGACGATGCTCTCGCGCGTGATCGAGCATCTGGACGCGGCGGGTGAATCCGGCGCACTGCCCGCCATGAAGGCGATCGCCTATGGAGGCGGCAAGATGCCGCCGCAGGTGATCGAGAAGGCGATGGCGCTCTGGCCCGCGGTGGATTTCACGAACGCGTACGGCCTGACCGAAACGAGTTCGACCATCTGTCTGCTGGGACCCGAGGATCATCGCGACGCGTTCGCGAGCGGCGACCCGGACGTCCGTCGGCGGCTGCATTCGGTCGGCAAGCCGATCGGGGCCGTGGAGATCGAGATTCGCGGCGCGGACGGCAAGGCGGTGCCGGCGGGCGAGATCGGCGACGTGTTCGTGCGCGGCGGGCAGGTGTCGGGCGAATACCTCGGCGTGGGCAGCCTGCTCGATGCTCACGGCTGGTTCCCCACGCGGGACCGTGGCTTCGTGGACCGCTACGGCTTTCTCTATCTGGACGGGCGGGCAGATGACGTGATCGTGCGCGGCGGCGAGAACATCTCGCCGGGCGAAATCGAGGACGTGTTGCGCGAACATCCGGCAGTGTCCGACGTCGCAGTGGTTGCGATGGCGGACGAGCAGTGGGGCGAAGCAGTGGCGGCCGTGATCGTTCCGCGCGAAGGCGCGAACGTGGGGGCTGCCGATCTGCAGGACTGGGTGCGGCAGCGCCTGCGCTCGTCGCGCGTGCCCGCGGCGATCCGTTTCCGCGACGAACTGCCATACAACGAGATGGGCAAGGTGCTGCGGCGCGTGCTGAAGGACGACTTCCTCAGCGCGGCCGAATCGGCCTGAACTTTCCCATGGCGCCCGTCTACCCGCTCGCCGGACTGCGCGTCGCACTGGGCCGCCGGGGTCACGCCAGCGATTATGCGCGGAGCCTGCTGACGTCCCTGGGCGCCGAGTGCGAGGCGAAGGTCGACGGCGAGCCCGACGAGCATCCGGCGCTCTCGTGGCGCCGCAGCGGTTTGATGGCACTCACGGGACGGGCGGGCGGCGCCGGGCGGATGTGCCCGCTGCCGCTCACCGCCTGCGCGGATGGGGCGCTCGCCGCACTCTCCGCGCTCGGATCCGGTTTGCGCGCCCTACCCGGAAGCGGCGCGGCGCTGATGGGCGTGCGCGCACGCTTCGCAGGCCTGGCCCGCCAGGGCGCCCTTTCCCCGGGCGGAACGTGCCGCCTGCTCGCGTGCCGAGACGGCGAGCTCGCGATCAACCTCGCGCGCCCCGACGACTGGGTAATGGTCCCGGCCTGGCTGGAATGCGACTGCGCTCCCGACTGGACTGACATCGCCGCACACGTGTCCGAACGGGGTACTGCCGATATGCTCGAACGCGCACGCCTGCTGGGACTTGCGGCCGCCGCGTCCACGACTCCCCGGGCGAGTCCATGGCTCGAACTGAACCTTCTCGGCATGCCCCGGGCGCCACGCCCGCGACGCCCCGACATCGCACGCCCCCTCGTCATCGACCTCTCGTCCCTGTGGGCCGGACCGCTGTGCGGACAGTTGCTCCGCGAGCTCGGCGCACACGTGATCAAGGTCGAATCGGCGGCCCGGCCCGACGGTGCGCGCCGCGGTCCCGCGGCCTTCTTCGACCTGCTTAACGCCGGCAAGGCGAGCGTGCAGCTCGACCTCGACACCCCTGCGGGGCGCGACCGGCTGAGAGAACTGGTCGACCACGCCGACATCGTGATCGAGGCCTCCCGTCCTCGCGCCTTGCGCCAGATGGGCATCCACGCCGAAGACTGGCTTGCCGGACGCTCCGGGCGCAGCTGGCTGAGTATCACCGGCCACGGCAGACAGGAGCCTCACGCGGGCTGGGTCGCATTCGGCGACGACGCCGGCGTGGGGGCGGGACTCTCGGAGCTGATGCAACGCGCGACGGGGGAGCGGCTGATCTGCGGCGACGCGATCGGCGATCCGCTCACGGGACTGCATGCCGCGCTCGCCGCGTGGGCGAGCTGGCGTGCCGGCGGGGGTCACCTCCTCGCGCTGTCGCTGGACAGCGTGTTGCGGCACTGCGTGAGTTTCGGCTCACCGCGCTCCGACGACGCTCTGCATGAGCGTTATGTCCGCTGGACGCGCGTCGCGAGATCGCGGCGCGATATCACGCCTGCCCCGCTTTGCTTCGCGCCGCGCAGCAGTGCACGCCCGCTGGGCGCCGACACCGCAGCCGTATTGTCGGACCTCGGCCGGCGGGCGGCATGAATCCCTCGCCACAGCTGCTGATCCGCGACGCGGAGCTTCAATGCGGGACACGGGTGGACGTGCGCCTCACCGACGGACGTATCGCGGGCATCGGCCCGGGACTGCGGCCGCGCGAGGGCGAGGCGGTGATCGATGCGCGCGGTCGCGCCCTGTCGGTGGGTCTGCACGACCACCATGTGCACCTCATGGCCCAAGCGGCGGCGCTGGAATCCCTCACGTGCAGCGATCCCGCCCCAAGCTCGGCGGAAGACTTCGCGGACCTGCTGCTGGTGCGCGCACGGAGGGAAGACCCGGCCGCGCCCGGCTGGATCCGCTGCATCGGTTACCACGAGAGCATCGCCGGCCTCATTGACCGGAATTGGCTCGACTCGGTCGCACCTCACGTGCCCGTCCGCATTCAGCATCGCAGCGGCCGGCTGTGGATCCTGAACACCTGCGCGCTACGTCGCCTCGGCATGGATGAGATCGACACCGAAAGCACCCGCGCGGCGCCGCTCGAGCGCATCGACGGCCGGCTCACGGGGCGGCTCTTTGACGGGGACGAGTGGTTGCGGGAGCGGCTTGCCGGCACCTACCCTTCGCTCGCTCGCACAAGCGAGGCCCTCGCCCGGCTCGGCGTCACCGGCGTAACCGACGCAGGCGCGCGTAACGGGCGCGGCGAATTCGCGCATTTCGTCGGTGAACGGCGCGGCGGCCGTCTGAAGCAGGACGTCCTCGTGATGGGCAGCGCGGAGCTCGACGATCTCGCCGACGCGCCCGGAATCCGGGTCGGGCCGACGAAGCTGTACCTCCGCGACGCCGAGCTGCCGCCCTTCGAGGAGTTCTGCCACGCCATCAGCCGGAGCCACGCGGTCGGACGGCCGGTCGCAATCCACTGCGTGACCCGGGGGGAACTGATCTTCGCGACAGCCGCTCTGCGCCAGTGCGGCACCATGCCCGGCGACCGCATCGAACATGCCTCTGTCGCACCACCGGAGGCCCTCGAATTGCTCCGCGAACTCAAGCTCACCGTCGTGACCCAGCCGAATTTCGTGTTCGAACGCGGCGACAGCTATCTCAACGAGGTCGACCGGGAGGATCTTCCCTGGCTTTACTGCGGACGCGGTTTCGCACGGGCCGGGATCCCGCTCGCTGCGGGCACCGATGCGCCCTGCGGTGACCTCAATCCGTGGACCGCAATGGCCGCCGCTGTCAGCCGGAGTACCCGCAATGGCGCGCTCGTCGGCCCCGACGAGGCGCTCGCCCCCGACGAAGCGCTTGCGCTCTTCACCGGCGATGCGAACGATCCCGGCGGACCGCCGCGCCGCATCGAAGACGGTGCCCGCGGCGACCTGTGCCTGCTCGATCGCTCCTGGGAAGCCGCGCTGGACGATCTGGCAGCGGTTGCGGTCGATGCGACGATCAAGGATGGACGGGTGATCTGGCAGCGCCAGTGAAATGTGCTTCGTCCTGATCGACGATCTCGTCGACCAGCCCCCACGCCAAGGCCGTCGTCGCGCCGAGCCGCCGACCCGACAGCGCCAGCCACGCCGTACGCTGTCGCCCGATGCGCCGCGGCAGGCTCACGCAGCCGCCGGCGCCAGGAATGAGGCCGAAGCGAAGTTCCGGCAGCTGGACGAAGGTGTCGCGGGTCGCCGTGAGTCGATGTGCAAACGCGGGAAGTTCGATTCCCGAGCCGATGCATGCGCTGTGCAGATGGGCAGTGGCACGATCGGCGCATTGAAGCAGCAAGGCCGCCGGTAGACGTTGGCTGCGGACAGCATGTGCGGTGGCCGGATCAGGCGCGGTGCCGAACTCGCGCAGCTCGCCGCCGACGCTGAAGCATGCGCCGGCGCCCGACAGCGTGACCGATGCAATGGATTCGTCGGCGACGACGAGCTCCAGCGCCTCGCACAGGGCGTCGCGCATCTCGACCGACATGGGATTGCGGCTGAGCGGACGGTTCAGGACGAGCGCGAGACGCGATCCGTCGCGCTCGATGCGTACCGCCGGCCCGTCCTCCACGATAATCCCCTCGCGCGCAGGCGGGTTTCCCAGCGACCAGGCCGCAAACTCGGGCCCGGCCTGCAGGGTCGCGTAGGCCAGCGATTCGACGGCGAGCGCCTGCGCGGGGGGCATACCTTGCGTGACCCGCAGGACCTGCACCAGTGTCATTGCCGCGAGCGGCGCCTTGCGGATGTTTGCAGCCAGGGGAGCAAGATCGGCCAGGTCATCCAGCACGACGTCGCACGCCGCAAGCAGCGCGGGAGCGGCGCCCGTGACGGAAAGCCCGATCACCGGGCAGGGCTGGCGCGCGAGCCAGGCGGCGAGAAGGTGCTCATCGCCTTCGTCTGCGCCAATGGGAGCGACGACGAGGAAAGGATCGGGCGCGAACGGCGAGCCCCCTGCCCCGCCGGCCGACGCGAAGCGCAATGCGCGCAGGCCGGCGAGGTCGAGAATCCGGGGGCCGCCGTCTGGCATCGATCAGTCCATCTTCGCGATCACCTCGTCGCCGAAGCGGCGGATCGCGTCGAGTTGGCCCTGCAGGTCGGTCGGGTCGCTGCGGACGTCCCACGGGAGGACGCCGGCATCCGTCACGCCGATCTCGGCGAGGCGCTTGAAATCGTCCACGGTGCGCGCAGCGAAATCGATGCCGTGGAACTGGAAGTCGCGTTCGGTCGTGCCGAACTCGGCGCGGTAGGCGTTGACCTCGGCGATCAGGTCCTTCAGCGTCGGCAGATCGGTGTTCGCGGACACCCAGCCGTCTCCGAGACGCGCCGCCCGGCGCAGTGCAGGCTTGCTGTGGCCTCCGATCAGGATCGGCACCGGCTGTTCGGGCACGGGGCGCATGCGCAGGGGCCCGAAGTCATGATGCTTGCCGTGGAATTCGAAGAACTCTCCGCTCATCGCGCCGCGCAGCACGGCAATGCATTCGTCCATCAGCTCGCCGCGCCGCTCGAAATCCGCGCCGTTGTAGATAAAGTCCTCCTTCCACGGACTCAGCCCTGCACCGAGCGCGACGCGCCCGTTGGAGATCACCGCGAGCGAACTGAGCAGCTTCGCGAGGATCAGCGGTTGGCGCACTGCGACCTTGAGCACGCCGGGGTAGAAGCGGATGCGCGACGTCACGGCCGCCATCGTGGACATCGCGACGAAGGGTTCGATGAAGTCCGAATGCTCCAGGTACTGCCGGATCGCGCTGGTCTCGGCGTACGGGTAGTCGGATTCGGTCAGGCGCGGGAAGAACAGGCTGTCCGGAATGGACAACCAGCTCCAGCCTGCGGCCTCCGCGGCCTGGGCGATCGCAGTGTAGTTGCGGTAGTTGCTGAAGCCGAGTTGCAGCACGAAGCGCATGGAAACTCCCTTTCCGGTCACGTCAGCGCGGCATGGCCAGCGCGCGCTCGGCGATGATGTTGAGCTGGATTTCGTTGGTGCCCGCGTAGATCGTGTCGGCGCGGGAGAAGAAGAACACTTGCTGCAGGCGCCGCACGGCGTCGTCCTCCGACCGCACATCGCCGGCCGTGCCGAGCACGTCCATCGCCAGCTGGCCGAGGTCGCGGTGCCAGTTCGACCACGCGTACTTGTACATCAGCGATTCGGGACGCACGCTGCCGCTGTTACCCGCGAGCATGCGCAGCGCGTTGTGGCGCAATGCCCGCAGCCCGATCCATGCGTCGGCGATGCGTTCGCGGAGGGTCGGGTCGAAGGCCGCCCCGGTGGCGATGGCCGCGTCGACGACGACCTGCATCTCATGGACGAAGTGCATCTGCTGCCCGAGCGTCGAAGCCCCGCGCTCGAAACCGAGCAGGGCCATCGCTACACGCCAGCCCTCGCCCGGCTTGCCTATGATGCAACCGGCGTCCGTGGAGGCGCCGTCGAAGAACACCGCGTTGAACTCGGCCTCACCGGTCATCTGGCGGATCGGCTGTATCTCGATGCCGGGCTGGTCGAGGGGCATCAGCAGGAAGGTGAGTCCTTCGCGGCCCACCGAACCCGGCGTGCTGCGCGCGATCACGAAGATCCAGTCGGATTCGTGCGCGAGCGAGGTCCATACCTTCTGCCCCTGCACGCGCCAGACGTCGCCGTCCTGCCAGCACCGCGTGGTGATCGCCGCGAGGTCTGAGCCGGCGCCGGGCTCAGAATATCCCTGGCACCAGAACTCGCGTCCGGCGCGGATTCCGGGCAGGAAGCGGCGCTGCTGCTCGGGCGTGCCGAGTTCGATCAGGGTCGGAGCGAGCAAGGTCTCGCCGATGTGACCCATGCGGCCCGGACCACCGGCGCGCACGTATTCCTCGTGGAAGGCGAGCTGCAGTTCCAGCGGCAGCCCGCGACCGCCGTGCTCCTGCGGCCACGCGGCGCCGACCCAGCCCCCTTCGGCCATCTTGCGTTCCCAGGCCTTGCGCAAGGTCGGGAACGCCTCTTCATCACCGGGACCGCCCCGGTGGCGCAGGCAAGCGAATTCGCCTTTCAGCTCGCGGGCGAGCCAGCCGGCCACTTCGGCACGAAAGGCCGTCTCGTTCATTGAATCCTTTGTCGCATCCATGTCAGGCGAGATCCAGAAGTTGGGTGGCCACGCGCTCGCGCCAGACACTGGCCGTTCCGAGCCACTGGCTGCCCCACTGCGCGCGCTTGAAGTGCAGCTGCGGGTCGTACTCCCACGTGAACCCCACGCCACCGTGCAGCTGTACCGCCTCCTGCGCGCAGTAGCGATAGGCGTCCGACGCGAGCACGCGGGCGACAGCGACCTCGCAGGCCAGGGCTTGCGCGTCCTCCTGGCAGTCGACGCTCGCGGCGACACCGCGAACGGCAGAGCGGGCGGTTTCGAGCCGAACCATCATCTCGGCGCAGCGGTGCTTGACCGCCTGGAAACTCGCGACCGGGCGGCCGAACTGCACGCGCTCCTTCGTGTAGGCGAGGGTCATGTCGAGGCAGGCCGCCGCACCGCCGACCTGCTCGGCCGCAAGCTGCAGCGCGGCGAGCGAGACCGTGCGCGCGAGCCCCACCTCGAGCTTCCCGGGCGCGTCCACGCGCGCACCGGGATCGAGACGCACATTCCGCAAGCGCCAGGCGCATTGCGGGCGGGTCAGATCCCATACGTCCAGCGGACTGCGCTCGACACCCGGGGCGTTCGCGGAAACATGAAAGAGCCCGAAGCCGTCCTCGGTGCGCGCGGCGACGAAGGCCATCGCAGCGCTGCCGTCGTCGAGCACCTGCGGAGCCTCGCCGCTCATCACCCATCCGTCACCGTGGCGACGACATTCGATGCGGATCGCGTCCGGCGCCCAGACCAGGCCGGGCGCGAGGATCAGCGTCGCAGTCACCTCGCCGCTCGCGAGTTCGGGCAGGAAACGCTCCTGTGCGACAGCGCCTCCCGCGTGGAGCAACGCCGTCTGCGCCAGCACCACGCTCGCGAAGTAGGGCGAGCGGATGAGCCGACGTCCCATCTCCTCCATCAGGAGGGCGAGTTCCACCGCCCCCATGTCGAGTCCGCCCAGGTTCTCCGGCACCTGCACTGCCGGCCACCCCAGCTCCGCGATGCGCCGCCACAGGCGGGCATCCTCGTCCCGCGGCTTGCGGGCATTGGCGAACTCGGCGAGGAACGCGGCCGCGGTGTCCTGCAGCGCGAGTTGCTCTTCGGATAACAGCAAAGCATTCTGCATTGGCTTTCCCGTGAAACGCCCCGTGGATCTCGATGCGGCCATTCTCTCGACGGGCGCTGCGGGACACATCATCCAATGAGACTACTCGCCCACCCCCGCACGCTGACCGCATTTGAATCGCCCCCTGCCCCGCCGATAGTGCAAAAGAACGATGCTGCCCGCCTCCCCCGGCTGATAGCTTTGGCCTCACATCGAAAAGAGGCCAGACATGACAAACGGGACGGAACGAATCATCGGCGTGGTGGGCGGGACGGGGCACCTGGGCGCGGCCCTCGCGCGACGTTGGGCGAAGCACGGCCACAAGATCGTCATCGGGTCGCGCGATGCGGACAAGGCCCGCGCCGCGGCCGATGCGCTGGGCGCCGAACTGGGGCGCGAGATCGCCTCGGGCACCAACCTCGACGCGGCCCGCCAGGCCGACGTCGTCGTCGTGACAGTGCCCTTCGCCTCGCAGGCCGCCGTGCTCGAGGAAATCCGCCCCGCGGTCCACGGCAAGATCGTCGTCGATACCACGGTGCCGCTCGTTCCGCCCAAGGTCATGCGCGTCCAGTTGCCCCCGGAAGGTTGCGCGGCGCTGCGCGCGCAGGCGCTGCTCGGTGACGGTGTGCGTGTCGTGTCCGCCTTTCACAACGTCGCCGCGCACAAGCTGGCGACCGATGCCGAGGTCGAATGCGACGTCCTGGTCTTCGGCGACGACAAGGCGGCGCGCGCGGTCGTCGCCACCCTCGCTGACGATGCGGGCCTGCGCGGCCTGCACGGCGGGGCATTGGCCAACTCCGCCGCCGCCGAGGCCCTGACCTCGATCCTCATCTTCATGAACCGTAACTACTCGGTGGATGGGGCAGGCATACGCATCACCGGCGCACTGGCCGCCTTCGCGGACTAAGTGGAGCGGGCCGTGAGCTGCTGGGCGCTGATCCCGATCAAGCTGCCGGCCCTCGGCAAGGGCCGGCTGGCCACGGTGCTCGGCCCGAGCGAGCGGCAGCGCCTCGTCCGCGCGATGCTGGACCGCGTGCTCGACGCGGTGCTCGGCTCGGCGCTGATCGAACGCGTCGCGATCGTCACGCCCGCGACCGGCCTGACCTCCCGCCCCGTCGAGTTCCTGCCCGACTGCGGCCTCGGGCTCAACGGCTCGGTGCAGCAGGCATCCCTCGCCCTCGCGGAGCGCGGAGCGAGCGAACTCGTGGTCATGCACGGCGACCTGCCGCTCGCCCGAACGGAAGACATCGACGAGCTCGTGCTGCGGGGGCGCACATCGAAGCTTGCCCTCGCGCCCGATCTGAGCCACGTCGGCACCAACGCGATTTACCTCAAGACCGGCGGGGAATTCCGCTTCCAGTTCGGCACCCACAGTTTTCCGATCCACCTTGCAGAGGCCCTGCGCTGCGGACTGACGCCGACGATCGTGGAACGGCCGGGCCTCGCCTTGGACGTCGATCTGCCGGCCGATCTCGCGCGCTTCGTGCGTCCTCTTGCCCACCTGCCGACGACCCGCCGTGACCCGGCGGACCGCCGCTTCCCCACCCTTCACCGGAACCCCATGCCATGGCCCAATGTGCACAGCGAATCCTTGCCGACCTACGCGGTGGACGGAGGCTAGACGTCGCAGGCGCCGCATTTCTCGCGGCCGCGGTCGAACTCGATCCGATTCTGGCGACGGCGGAAGCGCTGACCCTCTCCGGCCACGACAACGCGGTCGGCTGGTCGCGGAAGGTCTTCATCCCCCTGACGCACCTGTGCCGCAACCGCTGTGGCTACTGCACCTTTGCCGAGAGTCCGCGACCCGGAACGTCCGCCTATCTCGGCCCGGACGAGGTGCTGGCGATCGCCCGCGCCGGGGCGGAGGCGGGCTGCCGGGAAGCACTGCTGACGCTCGGCGAACGACCCGAGTTGCGGCATCCGGCAGCACGCGAGGCGCTTGCAAGGCTCGGCTTCGACAGCACGGTGGACTACGTCGCCGCGATGGCTCAGCGCATCTTCGACGAGACAGGACTGCTGCCGCACCTCAATCCGGGGACCCTCTCGGCGGAGGAGCTCGCCCGGTTGCGACCATACGCCGCGTCGATGGGCCTGATGCTGGAGTCGACGGCCACCCGCCTGAGCGAACGCGGCGGGCCGCACTGGCAATGCCCGGACAAGCACCCGGACGTGCGCCTCGCGACCCTGCGCGCCGCCGGCGAGCAGGCGATCGCGATGACGAGCGGGATTCTTGTCGGCATCGGCGAAACGCGTCTCGAAAGGATCGAGGCCCTCTTTGCCCTGCGCGAACTGAACGACCGTTACGGCCACATCCAGGAGCTCATCATCCAGAACTTCCGCGCCAAGCCACGCACGGCGATGGCGCTTGCCGCGGAACCCGATCTGGCCGAACACCAGTGGACAGTCGCCATGGCACGCCTGATCTTCGGCCCGACGATGTCGATCCAGGCGCCCCCCAATCTTCGGCCGGGCGAACTGGCGCCGCTGATCCGCGCGGGCATCAACGACTGGGGCGGCATCTCGCCCGTCACGCCCGACCATGTGAATCCGGAAGCGGCGTGGCCGCACATCGCCACGCTGCGGCAGGAAACCGAGACGGCGGGCCGCGAACTGGTGGAGCGCCTCGCGCTGGTTCCCGCTTTCGCCCGCGACGCGGTCCGCTGGACGGCTCCCGGCGTCGCGCGCGCCATCCTGCACACCACCGACGCTTCCGGCTTCGCGCGTGATGACGCCTGGCACGCCGGCAGCGGGGCGCCGCTCCCGCCAGAGGCCGGGCTCTCAGCGCGCCGCGCCGCCCGTGCGGCCTCGGGTGACCTCCTCCGGCTTATCGACGAAGCCAGCGCGGGCGGCGAACTCTTCGAGGACGGTATCACCGCCCTCTTCGAGGCACGCGGCGCCGACTACCTGGCCGTGGTCGAGGCGGCGGATCGCCTGCGCGCGGCCACCGTCGGCGAAGGCGTTTCCTTCGTCGCCAACTGCAACATCAACTACACGAACATCTGCAAGCACCGCTGCGGCTTCTGCGCCTTCGCCAAAGGGCGCAGCGCGAAATCTCTGCGCGGTCCGGCCTACGTGCTGAGCGCAGACGAGGTCGGACAGCGCGCCCTGGAAGCACATCGGCGCGGCGCCACCGAGGTCTGCCTGCAAGGCGGTATTCACCCGGCCTACACCGGCGAGTCCTACCTCGACATCGTCGCGGCCGTGCGTGGAGCCGTACCGGACATGCATATCCACGCATTCTCGCCGCTCGAGATCCGCCACGGGGCCGCCACGCTGGGGCTGTCCCCAGCGGCGTTCCTGCGCAGGCTGCGCGACGCCGGCTTGGGCAGCCTGCCCGGCACGGCCGCCGAAGTGCTCGACGACGAGGTGCGCGCCAAACTGTGCCCGGACAAGCTCGGCTCCGAAGAGTGGCTCGCCATCGTGCGCGCCGCCCACGAGGTCGGAGTGCCCACGACCTCGACGATCATGTTCGGCCACGTTGACACGACCCGCCACTGGGCACGCCACCTCCTGCAGCTGCGCCAGCTGCAGCGCGACACGGGCGGCATCACGGAATTCGTGCCGCTGCCCTTCGTGCATATGGAATCGCCGCTATGGCACAAGGGCCGCAGCCGGTCCGGCCCGACGGCACGCGAGGCCGTGCTGATGCACGCGGTCGCGCGCCTCGCGCTGCACCCGCTGATCCCGAACATCCAGACCTCGTGGGTGAAGATGGGACCGGCCGGGGCGGGCTTGTGCCTGCAGGCCGGCGCCAACGACCTCGGCGGAACACTGATGTACGAGTCGATCACGCGCGCCGCCGGCGGCCTGAACGGCCAGGAAATGGACGGCACGGGCATGAACCGCATCGCCACTTCCATCGGCCGCCCCCTCTGGCGCCGCAACACGGTCTATGGGCGAGCCTCCTCGCGCGAGAACGCGCTCCCGCCCGCCTGTACCGAAACCGCGGCCTGCATCGGCTAAAGCACCGCAGCACCAAGACAACCACTACCAAGGAACGGACATGGCCCTGCAAATCCAGGAGAAATTCGAGGTCGCGGCACCGCCCGACGCGGTCTGGCAGTTCCTGCTCGACCCGCAGAACGTCGTCGCCTGCATGCCGGGCGCCTCGTTGACGCAAATCGTCGATGCCGAGAGCTTCATCGGCGCCGTGAAGCTCAAGATTGGCGCGGTCACCGCACAGTACCAGGGCACGATCACCTACATCGAGAAGGACGTCGCAAACCGGACGGTCAAGCTGCTCGCGTCCGGCAACGAACGCGGCGGCGGCACCGTCAGCGGCACCATCCTCACGCGCCTCGCACCCTCGGCCGACGGGCGCGGCACGCAGGTGAGCTGCGAATCGAGCATCGACCTCACCGGCCGCATCCTCCAGGTCGGCCGCGGCATGATTGAGGGCGTGTCGGCCCAGATCATCAAGAAATACGTCAACAACGTGCGCGCGCTGCTCGAAGTGCCGCGCGACGAGGCGCCGGCAGCCTCGGCCCGGCCCACCGCGGCCGACAGTGCCACCACCTCCACGCTGTCCGCCCCTGCAGCTCCGCGCGCGCTTCCGCAAAACGAGGAGGCGATCAACGTCGTCGCCGTGGTGTTCAAGGTCTTCTTCGAGCGCATCGCCGCGCTGTTCCGGCGCGTGTTTGGTCGGGCGTGACGGCGGCAGCGCGGCCCAACAAGCCCGAGGCGTGGCTGACAGCGATGCCGGCCGCGCCGGCGCCGTCGACATGAACGCGATCAAGGCCCGCGGCCGTGCTGCATTAAAGGCGAAGGGAGGAAATCGATGGCGCGCGTGCGTATACCGCGAGGGCCCATACCGATCTGCTTGAACGCCGGCAGATCAACTCTTCCGCCATTAAGCGCATAGCGCTTTAATGGACGTGTCGCGGGTCTTCGACCTTTGCTTGGTGCGTTGCTGCACCAGAGGCACGGATCTCACGGCCACGCCCTTCGATCTCGACGATGGACAACGCGGCGCCGGCCCTGGCGTAGGCATGGGCGAATTCCCTGGCGATGCCGCGCGCGGCGCCTGCGACTATCCCATTCGGCACTTTGTGCTCCGTGCAAAGGTGCCGCGATGATCGAAAACCTCGTTCACCAGGCTGCGGTTCAGCCAACCTGCACCGTCAACCCGGGGTCGAAGTCCGGGTTTTCCGCTTGTCCGTTGAGCACATAGCCGCGCGGGTTGGCCAGCACGCGCGTCCCGCCCAGACGGTAATCGAAACTGTCGTGGACGTGGCCGTGTATCCACAACGCTGCGCCGCTGTTCGCAACGAGCACCTCGAGATCGGAGACGAAACAGGCATTGAGCAGCGAATCTTCGAAGCGCGGGGCGATACTGTGGAGCGAGGGTGCGAAATGGGTCACCACCACGGTTTCGCCTGCGAACGGCTCGTCGAGCCGCGCTTCGAGCCAGCGTGCGTGACGCTCGAAAAGACACGCGCAGTGTCCCGGGGTGAATACCTCCTTCTGATCTTCGTCGATCGCGATGCGGCTGAAGTCGCGGCTGAAGCGCACGGCTTCGTCCATCGCGTGGTCGCGGACTGGACCGTCGCCGAGGATGCGAAAGTCGCTCCACAAGGTGGCGCCCAGAATACGCACGCCGCCGATGCGCGTTTCGGCGCAGTCGAGCACCGTCACCCGGCTGCCGCGACTGAGTTCGCGCAGCAGCCGGTTGGTCGCGGGAATGCTCGAACCGTAATACTCGTGGTTGCCCGCCACATAGATCGCGCGCCTGTCCAGTGCCCGGGCCCACTGCATCGCTACGGGCGGTCGATGGATGTCGCCGGCGAGGATGAGCACATCCGCTCCGGTGTCGGGAAGCTCGCAAGGCGCCAGCCCCAGGTGGAGGTCCGAGACGATCTGCAGTTTCATGGGTGGCTCACGGCGTGCATTCGGCAGAGGATGCACTTGCCTGGCGCAACCAGGCGATCAGGTCCGCCCGTTCCTGCGCATCGGCAATGCCGGCGTAGCCCATAGTCGTGCCCGGAATCATCGCAATCGGGTTGGTCAGGAAAGCGGTCCAGCGTATTGCCGTTCCAAACGATGCTGGCGTGGGCCATTGCCGGCGAGTAGCGAAAGTCCGCCACGCCGCCCGCGCGGCGTCCGAACAGGCCGCAATGCTTGGGCCCCGTGCGGTTATAGGCGAGCGCGTGGCAGGCCTGGCAGCGCGCATAAATGGCCTCGCCGCGCGCCGGATCGCCTGGTGTGGCGGCGCCGGCGGGCAGCGGGGCCAACACCGCCAGCGCCAGCACGGCGGTGGCGAGTGGACGTTTCATGACATGAAGGCGGTGGGGGCAGGATCCTGGCCCAGCGCCTGGCGCAGGATGGCCCAGTGCATGGCCTCGTCGCCCAGGATACTGGCTGCAGCACTCGCCAGTTCGCGGCCGTGGAACAACGGTACCGCGCCGAGATAGGCGCTCACCGCGCCGCGCTCGAGCCCGGCGGCGAAGCCCAGCACATCGGCCTGGCTCTTGAGCTTGTCGGTGGGAAACACATATCGCTCGCGCGCTTCCGCCGGCGTGCCGCCCAGTTTGCGCACCGTCTTTGCGAGCGCGTCCGCATGCTCCTTGTGATGGCCCTGAAATTGCAAGGCCAGGTCCAGCGCCGGTTTCTGCAACAGGCCGCTGCCGGCGCCTACCGCATAGGCGGCGATGGCCTCCAGTTCGGCACTGAGTGCGGTATTGAGAATGCGGACGTCCGACTCGGTGTCGTCCTGCTTGCTAGCCTGGGCGGCGGCCAGTGCCGGACGCCCCGCCATCAGGGCGACCGCCGTGGCTGACAGGATGGCGCCCGAACCGACCAGAAAACGGCGCCGGCTCAGGCCTTCAAGGGCGGAAAAGGGATCTATGCGGGCGATCATGACGCTCTCCTCGGGGTGGTGGGTGAAGTCAGGGCGCCCTGCCCGGCAACGGCGGGGGTGGGAAGCCCAAGGCGGGCGCATACGTAGCCCTCCTGCAGCGCATCCTCGGCTTCGGCATCGTCGCGCAGGATGCTGCGCGCCAGCGCGGCGTCTGAGACCGCCGTGCAAGTCGCCGCTGCTGTGCCGAGTGTGTTCATGCCATTCTCCTGATGTTGCCAAGTGGATGGACCGTGCGGGGGAAAGGTTACAGTCGGCCTGCCATCAGGCCGGGAAAACCCGTTCCGTCGATCGTCGCGATGCACTGCGTCTGGCGGTTACCCCGGCCTCCCAAGGCCAAGAGGCGGATAGCCTATGGGGCCGGCGCACCAGGCAGTACAACATGGATCACTTTGTCCAACGCAACGAGGGCGTTGCAGGCAACAGCACGGCATGGTCGCGGCTGTGGCCGAGCTGACCTTGGACAACGCAGAGTGGATTTGTGCGAACGGCAACTACCGGGGGGCGAGCGGTCGTTCGGCTGGCTGCTTCAGTGAAACGGGCAATGGTCGATGATGGCCGGACAGAGACCTCGCCACGTCGCTGGCCAAGGACTGAATCGCTCGGAAAGCTGCCGGTCGTCCGCAAAATGTGACGCAGCAGGGCGAATGGCGGCTTACCGGGGTGCGACCCCTATCAACGTCCGCTTCAGCGAAAACGTCCATCGGCCGGTCTGGCCAAGCAGTTCGGATTGGCCCGCTGGCCGGTTTGCGAGTGGAGCCGCCACTTCGACGGCGGCCACGACAAATGTGCGGCGGGCCGATTCTGCAACGATCTGCGTAAAAACCGTGCTCGATGCACTCCCTGCGCGGGAAAGCAAACCGAACGTAGCCGCGCGAAACCCGGCTCTGGAAAACACCAGGCTCTCCCGCTATCCTCGCCTCATCGCACCTGCACGAACTGCTCGCGCAGGCTCTCCACGGTGTCGCGCTCGCCGCGCACGTGGAAGAACGCGCCCTCGTCCTCCGCGCGCTCCTCCAGTACCTCGCAGTTCGCGTAGATGTCCTTGCGCCATTGCTGCGCGGACCACGGAAGGAACAATTCGGCGGCGACCAGATCCTGCTGGAAGAACGCGACGATCTTCTGGCGCAGCTTCGCGACGTCGTCCGGGCGACGGGCGCTCATGACAACGCAGTCCGGGTACTGCGCCCGCAATGCCGCTTCGCATTCCGCTTGCGCGTCGGCATCGCCGACGTGGTCGATCTTGTTGAAGACGCGCAGGCGCGGCAGGACGTCGGCGCCGATCTCTTCGAGTACGTGATCCGTGACCTCCAGCTGGCGCTGGAATCCTGGGTCGCTGGCATCGATGACGTGGAGCAGCAGCGATGCGTCGAGCGCTTCGTCGAGCGTGGACTTGAACGACGCGACGAGCCCGTGCGGCAGGTTCTTGATGAAGCCGACGGTGTCGCTGACGAGCACCCGCGGCACGCTCTCCGGGTAAAGAACCCGCACGGTGGTGTCGAGGGTCGCGAAGAGCTTGTTGGCGACGAGCACTTCGCTGCCGGTGAGCGCCCGCATCAAGGTGGACTTGCCGGCGTTCGTGTAGCCGACCAGCGCGACGCCGGCGAGGCTCTGGCGCCCCTGCCGACGCGCACGCTGGGTCTTGCGCTCGACCTCCATCGCGTCGATTTCCTCTTGCAGCTCGGCGATGCGGTCGCGCACCTTGCGCCGATCGAGCTCGGTGTGCGACTCGCCCGCCCCGCGGCCACCGGTGCCGCTGCGCTGGCGTCCCTGCGGCCCGGCGAGCTTCGCTGCCTCGCGCAGGCGCGGCGCCATGTACCCGAGGCGCGCGATCTCGACCTGTGCGCGTGCGGCGCGCGAGCGTGCGTTGCGATGGAAGATTTCGAGGATGACCATGGTGCGGTCCATCACCTCGCAGCCCACCTCGACTTCGAGGTTGCGCGCCTGCGACGGCGAGATCTCGTGATCGACCAGGATCGCGTCGATCTCGTGAGCGCTGCCGCCATCGACGTACTCGCGGATCTCCTGCCGCTTGCCGACGCCGAGGTAGCCGTTCGTGTCGAAGCCGGAACGCTTCTGGACGAAGGTGTGGACGACGGTCAGCCCCAATGTCTTTGCGAGTTCGCGCAGCTCGGTCAGCGACGCCTCGAACTCGACGTCAGTCACGTTCGGCAGTTGTACGGCCGCGACGACGGCGTATCGGGATTTTTCCTGGACTTCCCTTTGCATTAGGAGATTGCGTCCCTTGAATGAGCAAGACGGGATGGTACACGTGAGCACGGCGACCACGCCGATCTCCCGCACCACGCCGGGCAATTTAGTGCCAACGACGCTCCCGAACCGGTCCGTGGCGATTACGACGCGAATCGCGGTTCGACACAGCAAGTCTCGCCCGCGATGTTTCGGGAGCTTCTTCAAGGCGCCGGCAAGCCGCACACGATCTCGCCCCGCTCCACGCCCGCCGCAACCACGGTTTCGGCGCCCTCGTGCCGCGCATGCAGGGGCCCGCGCCGCACCCGCGCGAAACCGCCCGTACACCCGGCGATGACGGCGCGGATTTCGGCGACGATCGCGAGCGCGATTTCCTCCGGCGTGTCGGCTCCGATATCCAAGCCCGCGGGGCCGTGCAGCCACCCCGCCACCTCGCCGCGCACGTCCAGCCCCTCGTCCTCCAGGGCCGCAAGCAGGCGATCCGTGCGCCGCTTCGGGCCGAGCAGCGCGACGTAGCGCGGGCGGCGCGGGATCAGCGCGCGCAGCACGCGCAGGTCCTCGAAGTAGTTGTGCGTCATCACGACCGCGATCGCACCGCCATCCTCCGGCAGCCCGCCCAGGGCGGTCTCGGCATCGGCGACGAGCACGCGATCCGCCCCGACGAAGCGGCCCTGGATGCCATGGCCGGCGTTGCGCGACACGACGCTCACCTGCCATCCGAGCGCTTTCGCGAACTGCGCCACCGGGACGGCATCATGACCGGCGCCGAAGATCGTCAGCGCAGGCGGAGGGGTCACGAGCTCGATGAAGGCTTCCACCTGCCCCGCCGGGGTGGGGAGCCGCACGCGCGTCGAGCGCCCGTCGCGCAAGGCCGTGCGCGCCGAATCCTCCAGCCGGGCGCGCAGCGCTGCGTCGTCGATGCCGCACGTGCTCAGAGAGCCGTCGTCGCCGAGCGTGAGCCGCGCACCGATCCGCGCACCGCCGGCGCCCTGCGCGGCGAACACCGTCGCGACCACGCCCCGGCGGCGCCGCCTCAGGCAGTCCGCGACGAAATCGAGCATGGCGGAAGATCCGTCCGGCGCGAGCGGCTCGACCAACACGACTACAACACCGTTGCAGCCCAGCGAATAGCCTTCCGCGAGATCCTCGCCGGTGGAGTCATACACGACGACCGTCGGCTCGCCGCTGTGCAGGACGCGCGCGGCCTGCCGGAACACATCCCGTTCGAGACAGCCGCCGCTGATCGCGCCCGCGCTCTCGCCGTCCGCGCTCACCAGCATGCGCGCACCGGGTCGCCGGTAGGTCGAGCCTTCCACGGCAACGACGGTGGCCAGCGCCGCCTGCTCGCCGAGACCGCGCAGGCGCGCCCAGCACTGGATGATCCGCTGCATTTCGTTCATCGGCGACCTCCCCATCCGTATCACGAACCTCACACGCACTCTCCCGCGCGGCGCGCAAACCCGCATCGTTCCTTTGCATTACGGCCGCGCCCGCCCTGCAAGCCCCTACTTGCGAGCTGGATTTAATGCGATCGGGTGATGCGCCCGATCGAGGGGTCGACGACGATTCCGATGCGGCCAAAGACGCATCAAGCGCCCCGGAACGCGACGGATACGGACGGAGACGACCATGAACGACCTTAAACCGACTGGCAAACTCGACTTCTATCTCGCCCGCATGGCCAGCCGCGGGATCAGTACGGAATGCGTGCTCGCCGGCACCGGCCTGCGCCGTGGGCAAGCCCAGGACCATGGCCTGCCGCCGCATCCGCCGCAGTACCGGCGCGTCATCCTCAACATGCTCGAACTGACGCGCAACCCCTGGCTCGGGCTCGCGCTCGGGGAGGAATTCCGCCTCAGCGACCTGGGCATCCTCGGCTACGCGGCGCTCAGCGCCTCCACCCTCAAGGACGCTCGCGAACTCTACGACCGTTACCGCGGCCTCAACGAGCACATCTTCTCCACCACGAACACGATCAAGAACGGTCGCTGGTTCTCGGAGATCCACGACGCCTATCGTCTCGGCGACGTGATGCGCTTTGCCGTCGAGGAGTTCGTCAGCCAGACCATCCAGCTGGCGTCGTCCCTGACCGGCCGCCCGTTCCCGATCCTCGAGCTGCACCTGACCTTCCCCAAGCCTTCGGACGTCTCGCCCTACACCCGGCGTTTCAACTGCCCCGTCTACTTCAACCAGTCGCGCAACCTCGTCGTCTTCGACATCAACCGCCTGCAGGACCCGATCAGCCTCGCGAACCCGGAAGTGTTCAAGCTCTGCGCCAGCCAGTGCGAGATGCTTGCCTCGCGCCAGCGGCACGACGCCCGCCTGTCGGAACTGATCCGCGACTACCTCGTGAACCATCCCGGCGACTTCCCGACGCTGGAGGAGATGGCCGGCCACCTGAACGTCGGCGCGCGCACGCTGCGCCGACGGCTCGTGGATGAAGACCAGAGCTACCAGAAGATCCTCGACGACACGCGCAAGGATCTCGCGATGCAGTACCTGCAGCACACGGGGCTGACGCCCAAGGAGATCGGCTACATGCTCGGGTACAGCAGCGTCAGCAACTTCCGCCGGGCCTTCAAGGCGTGGACGAACCAGACGCTCTCCGACGCACGCCTCGCGCACGCTGCCTGACCGCATGCACCGGAAATCCCCTCCTTCCCCGGCGATAGTCCCATCGGACGATGGCACGCGGGAGCGGGATCCCTACGCTCACACCACGCTAACAGACAGTTCCAGGAGACAAGGCATGAGATTCGCAGGGAAAGTCGCAGTCGTCACCGGCGCAGGCCAGGGCATGGGACGCGCCATCGCAATCCGCCTCGCGCAGGAAGGCGCCACCATCGTCGCAGTCGATGTGAATGAAGCCAGCGCGAAGGAAACGCTGGAGCTCGCGGGCAACAAAGATGGCATCGCCCGCGTCTGCAACATCGCCGACAGCGCCTCCGTGAAGGCCCTGTTCGAGGAAGTCGACGGCCGCTACCGCCGCCTGGACGTGCTCGTCAACAACGCCGGCATCGGCAGCGCCAAGAACGACGGCTTCGACAAGCTGCTCGCGCGCATGAACGAACGCGGCGAACAGATGGCGCGCGGCGAGAAGCCCACCGTGTATCCGGATCTCATCTGCGACATGGCGGACGAAGGCTGGCGCGGCGTCATGCAGGTGAACCTCGACGGCACCTTCTTCTGCACCCGCGAGGCCGTGCGCGTGATGATCAAGCACGGGATCAAGGGCGCCCTCGTCAACATCTCCAGCACCTCCGCCATCTCGGGCGAAGGCGCGCTGCACTACGCCGCCTCCAAGGCCGCCCTGACCGGCATGACGCGCAGCCTCGCACGCGAACTCGCGCCGCGTGGCATCCGTGTGAACAACGTGATGCCCGGCCCGGTGAACACCCCGATCATGGCCAACGTCTCGCAGGCCTGGATCGACTCGATGGTCGCCGGCATCCCGCTCGGCCGCATGGCCGAACCCTCGGACATCGCCGCGACGGTCGCCTTCCTTGCGTCCGACGACGCCGCGATGGTCACCGGTTCCGATCTCGTCGCCAACGGCGGCTCGTACTTCAAGTAAGGAGATGAGCATGTCCGGAAAACTGCACGGCAAGGTCGCCTTCGTCACCGGCGGAGGCTCCGGCATCGGCGCCGCCACCGCCCACCGCCTCGCCGCCGAAGGCGCCACGGTCGTCATCTGCGGCCGGCGCAAGGAGCCGCTCGACGAAGTCGTCGCCGCCATCGTCGCCAAGGACGGCAAGGCCGAAGCGGTCGTCGTCGACGTCGGCAACGAGGCCCAGTTCGTCGCCGCGCTCGAAGACACCGCCAAGCGCCACGGCCACCTCGACATCCTCGTGAACAACGCGATGGCCTTCACCTGGGGCGCGATCGAATCGACCTCCACCGCCGACTGGCACGCCAACTTCGCGACCTCGGTCGACGGCACCTTCTGGGGCACGCGCACCGCGATGAAGCTGATGAAGGGCCGTGGCGGCGCGATCGTGAACCTCTCGTCGATCTGCGGCACGCTCGGCACGCCGTGGATGGCCGGCTACTCGGCCGCGAAGGCCGCGATCATGAACTTCTCGCGCGCCGCGGCCGCCGAAGGCGCCCCCGACAACATCCGCGTGAACGTGGTGATCCCCGCCGTCGTCGAGACGCCTGCCACCGCCGGCATGCTCGCCGACGAGAACTCGCGCCGCACCACCGAGAAGCTCATCCCGATGGGCCGCGTCGGCCAGGCCGACGAACTCGCCGCCGCCATCGCCTTCCTCGCCGGGCCGGACGCGTCCTACATCACCGGCGCCGCCCTGCCGGTCGACGGGGGCCGCTCCGCCGTCCTCGTCACCGCGCTCTGATGAGGGACGCAATGAGCACGCCCACGCTCGAAGAACGCATCGACCGGCTCGAATCGATCGACGAAATCCGCCAGCTCGCCGCGAAGTACTCGCTGTCGCTCGACATGCGCGACATGGACGCGCACGTGAACCTCTTCGCGCCCGACATCCGCGTCGGCCGCGAGCGGGTGGGCCGCTCCCACTTCAAGGCCTGGCAGGACGACACGCTGCGCGATCAATTCACCGGCACCTCGCACCACCTCGGCCAGCACATCATCGAGTTCATCGACCGCGACCACGCCACCGGCGTCGTCTACTCGAAGAACGAGCACGAGTGCGGCGGCGAGTGGGTGATCATGCAGATGCTGTACTGGGACGACTACCAGCGCATCGACGGCCGCTGGCTGTTCCGTCGCCGCCTGCCCTGCTACTGGTACGCGACGGATCTCAACAAGCCGCCGATCGGCGACATGAAGATGCGCTGGCCGGGACGCCAGCCCTATTCGGGCACCTTCCACGAGCTTTTCCCGTCGTGGAAGGAGTTCTGGGCCGAGCGCCCCGACAAGGAATCCCTGCCAGAGGTCGCGGCGCCCGCGCCGCTCGAGAAGTTTCTCGAGACGATGCGGCGCGGCACGCCTGCGCCGAAGATCCGCGTCCGCTGAAGGAGCCCGCACATGCCAGATCTGTTCTCCCCGCTCACGCTCGGCGACATCGAGCTCGCCAACCGCATCGTCATGGCGCCGATGACCCGCAGCCGCGCCGGCGCGGGCGACGTGCCCACCGAGCTGATGGTCGAGTACTACCGCCAGCGCGCCACCGCCGGCCTCATCGTCGCCGAGGGCACCCAGCCCAGCGCCAACGGCAAGGGCTACTGCCGCACGCCCGGCATCCACACGGCTGAGCAGATCGCCGGCTGGCGCAAGGTCACTGACGCCGTGCATCGCGAAGGCGGGCGCATCGTTCTGCAGATCATGCATGTCGGGCGCGTCGCCAGCCATCTCAACAAGGATGCCGGCACCGAAACGGTCGCCCCTTCGGCCGTCCGCGCCGCCGGGAAGATCTTCACCGACGCCGCCGGCATGGTCGAGTACGACCTGCCGCGCGCGCTGCGCACCGACGAGATCCCCGGCGTCATCGCGGAATACCGCCGTGCGACCGAATACGCGCTCGAAGCCGGTTTCGACGGCGTCGAGCTGCACTGCACCAGCGGCTACCTGCCGATGCAGTTCCTTGCCGCCAACACCAACCTGCGCGACGACGCCTATGGCGGCTCGCCCGAGAAGCGCCTGCGCTTCGTCGTCGAAACGCTCGAAGCGATGGCGGCGGGAGCCGGCGCGGGCCGCGTGGGCCTGCGTATCTGCCCCGCCAATCCCTTCAACGACGTCGTCGACGACGATCCGGTGCGGACCTACACCGGCCTGCTTCAGGCGATCGACCCGATGGGCCTCGCCTACCTGCATGTGATGCGCTCGCCCGTGCGCGAACTGGACGCCCTGGCGCTGGCCCGCGCGAACTTCCGCGGCCCGATCATCGCTAACGACAGCTTCAAACTCGCCAGCGCCCAACGCATCCTCACGGAAGGCAAAGGCGAAGCGGTCTCGTTCGGACGCTTCTTCATCGGCAACCCCGACCTCGTCCGCCGCTTCCGCGACGGCGCCCCGCTCGCCGAGTTCGACCAGAACACGCTGTACACGCCGGGGCCCAGCGGCTACACGGACTATCCGGCGCTCGCCGCCTAGTCTTACCCGCACGGCGTCGCGCATCGGGGCGGCTCGCACGGGCCGCCCCATCACAATTTCCCTCACCCACCCGGGAGTCTCCATGGATTCGCGCGCCGCGTGGAAGATCTACGTCGCCCTGCTGTTCGGCACCTTCGTCACCATCGAGGCCGCTGCCTTCCAGGCGCCCGCCCTGCCCAGCCTGACGCGGCACTTCGGCATCCCGATCAACCTCGCCGCGCTCGTGCTGATGTCCTACTTCGTCGGACTCACGGTGTTCGCGCCCATCATGGGCCGCCTCGGCGATCAGCGCGGACGCAAGCGCGTCCTGCTCGCCGGGCTGCTCGTGTTCGCGCTGTCCGAATTCGCCGCCGCAGCGGCCCCGACGTTCAATGTCTTCCTCGCCGCGCGATTCGCCCAGGGCCCCGGCGTCGCCTGCATCCTGCCCGGCGTCTTCGCCTACATCGGCCATCTCTTCCCCGAACACCGCCGCGGCATGGCGCTGGGCATCTTCGCGATGACGATGACGCTCGGCGCGGCGAGCGGCGGCCTGCTCGGCGGCCTCCTGATCGACCGCCTCGGCTGGCCCAGCGTGTATTGGATCAGCGGCGCGCTCGCCATCGTCGGCATTGTCCCGGTCGCCCTGCTCATCCCGGACATCCGCAGCGAACGCTCCGCCGCGCCGTTCGACCTCAAGGGCGCGCTCTATCTCTTAGCGACCATCGCCGCCCTGCTCTCCCTGCCCACCTGGGTCGGCAACTTCGGCGTGCGCTCGCCCTACACCGCCGTGATCGTCGTCACCGGACTCCTGGGCCTCACGCTGCTATGGCGCAACAGCCAACGCGTCGCCGCGCCCGTCATCGACATCGCCATCCTGCGCCGCACCGCCTTCGCACTGCCGAGCGCGATCTACTGGCTGCACCTGCTGTCCTTCAGCGGCGTCGTCTATTCGCTCGCCTACTTCATCACCGGGCGCCCCGGCGGCAACGCCGCACAGTTCGGCTTCGTCACCCTCTTCCTCTACGGCAGCAGCGTCCTCGCCTCCCCGTTCGCCGGCCGCCTCGTCGACCGCATCGCCCCCCGCCACGTCACCGCCGCCGCCCTCGCCGGCATGCTCGCCGGCCTCGCCCTGCTGCTCACGCTGCGCAGTGACACCCCGCTCTGGATCGTCATCGCGACCGTCTGCGTGCTCGGCCTCGCGATGGGCTGCAACACCCCCGCCGTCATGAAACTCGCCCTCGGCGCCGTCCCGCCAGAACGCCTCGGCGCCGGCACCGGCCTCTTCAGCACCCTGCGCGACCTCGGCGCTCCGACCGGTTCCTCCGTGTCGCTGGCCACATTCAGCGCCTCGCTGGGCTTCCACAGGGCACAAGGGACGCCCGATGCCCTCGCCGCGGCGCTCGGCACGGTGGGCTGGCTGCTCGTCGGCCTGATCGGTTTCGCACTGCTGCTCAGCTTGCGATTGCAGGGATCGCGCACGTGAGGCTCGACGAATTGCTTTCGCAATTCTCGTCTTGACAATAACTGCCTAAGCAGCGATATTGCTGCTCAGGCAGTTACTGACTGAATCGAGCATTAACCATGACGACGCAAGAAATCCCGAACACCCCCGACACCCCGCTCTACACGCCCGAGAACTGGACGATGGACGAAAGCATCGGCTACCTGCTCACCCAAGTGCGCGGCCGCATGGTCGCCGCCATCGACGCCGAACTCGCGCCGCTGGACATCACCTGGGCGCAGTGGGGCATCCTGCTGCAGATCGCCAACGGCAAGGCCCAGACGGCTGCCGAGCTGTGTCGCAACACCGGCTGCGACACCGGCTCGACGACGCGGATGCTCGACCGTCTCGAGCAGAAGGGGCTGATGCGCCGCGAACGCAGCACGGAGGACCGCCGCATCGTGCATCTTCGCCTCACCGAGGCCGGCAAGGAACTCTACCCGCAACTCCCCGAGATTGCTCTGAAGGTGCTCAATCGCCACCTGAATGGCTTCACCCGCAGCGAACTCGAGCTGTTCAAGGGCTTCCTGCGGCGCATGATCGCCAATGCCGATTCGGCCTGATGCGCCGAATTTTTTTGAGCTGATTACTGCCTAAGCAGCCACAGCCTAACCTGTAACATCCCTGGCAGATTTTCCGGAGTCCATCATGAGCGTCCGCCCTTTCCTGCTCGCCACCCTCAGCGCCGCCGTGCTCACGGCCTGCGCCAGCTTCGAGGGACTCGCCCCGCGCGCCGGCCTCGATGATGCCAACCGCCTCGCCACCGGAAGCACTCTGGCCGGAACGTCGGCAGCGACCGCGGCATGGCCGGCGACGAACTGGTGGACCGCGTTCGGCGACGCGCAGCTCGATCGCCTGATGAACGAAGCGCTCGCGACCAGCCCGAGCCTGCGCAGCGCCCGCGCCCGTCTGGATCGCGCGAATGCCGCCGCCGGGCTCGCCGACGCGGCGCGTATGCCGCAGGTCACCGCGAACGCGGCGAGCACCAACCAGCGCTTCAGCGAGAACGGCCAGGTCCCGCCGCCGCTTGCGGGTTCGACCAAGACCTCCAACCGCGCCGCGCTCGACTTCAGCTACGAGCTGGACTTCTGGGGCAAGAACGCTGCGGCCTTCGAATCGGCCGTCGGCAACGTCCGTGCGGCCGAAGCCGAGACGCAGCAGGCGCGTCTGCTGCTGTCCTCCGCGCTCGCCCGCAGCTACATCCAGTTGCAGCGCGAATTCGAGCAGCAGGACATCGCCGAAGCGCTGCTTCAGCAACGCCGCCAGCTGCAGGACCTGACCGAGCGCCGCGTGCGCGCCGGCCTCGATACCGCCGTCGAGATGCAGCAGGCGTCCGCCGCGATTCCCGTGACCGAAGCCGAACTCGCCGCGATCCACGAACGCATGGCGTTGCTGCGCAATCAGATCTCCGCACTCCTCGGTGCCGGCCCGGACCGCGGCCTCGCGATCGCGCGCCCCACGGTCGATGTCGCGCACACGCTGGCGCTACCGTCGGTATTGCCGGCCGAGCTGATCGGCCGCCGGCCGGACGTCGTCGCACAACGTTGGCGCGTCGAGGCCGCGGCGAAGGACATCGACGTCGCGAAAGCGCAGTTCTATCCGAACGTGAACCTCGTCGCCTTCGTCGGCTTCCAGTCGATCGGACTCGGACATTTCCTCGACGCGGGCAGCCGCATCGCCGGCGCGGGCCCCGCAATCAGCCTGCCGATCTTCGACGGGGGCCGCCTGCGCAGCCAGCTCGCCGTACGGGACGCGGACTATGACGCCGCAGCCGAACAGTACAACGCAACGCTCGTCGAGGCGCTCCGCGACGTCGCCGACCAGATCGCGTCGTGGCGCGCGATCGACACCCAGCTCGAACAGAGCCGTGCCGCGCTCGGCCGCTTCGACGAAGCCTACCGTCTGGCCCTGCTGCGCTACCGCGAAGGCTTGTCGACCTACCTGACGGTGCTCAGCGTCGAGGCGCAAGTGCTCGGCCAGCGTCGGCAGGTGGCCGACCTTGAAGCCCGCCGGCGCGATACCGCCGTGGGCCTCGCCCGTGCGCTCGGCGGCGGCTTCGAGCCCGGCGCCTCCCCCACCACTGCCCAGAACATCCGTACCCCCGCAGCCGCCTGAGCCCTTCCCGGCTCCGAAGGAGAACAACGATGACCGCCAACACCCCCCAAGCCGCCGCCGTGCCAGAATCGACGCCCCGCCGCAAACGCATGCTGCTCGCCCTCACCGGCCTCTTCGCCGCCACCGGGATCGCCTACGGCACCTACTGGTCGCTCTTCGCGCGTCATGTCGAGAAGACCGACGACGCCTACGTCGCCGGCAACGTCGTGCAGATCACCCCACGCACCGCCGGCACCGTGCTCGCGATCCATGCGGACGACACCGACTTCGTGCGCAGCGGCGAATCGCTGGTCGAGCTCGACCAGGCCGATGCCAAGCTCGCACTCGATCACGCCCAGGCCCAGCTCGCGCAGACGGTGCGCGAAGTGCGCACGCTGTTCGCGACGAGCAATGCGCTGTCGGCGAACACGAAGCTGCGCGAAGCCGATGTCGCGAAAGCCCGCGATGACCTCGCGCGCCGGCAGGCCCTCGCAGGCAGCGGCGCCGTCTCGGCCGAGGAGATCGAACACGCCCGCACCGCGCTCGCCGCCTCCACGGCCGCACTCGCAGCGTCACAGGAACAGTACGCATCGAACCACGCGCTGATCGACAACGCGACCGTCGAGCAGCATCCGCGCGTGCTGGCCGCCGCCGCCCAGGTCCGCGAAGCCTGGCTCGCCTACGAGCGCACCGCGATCCCCGCGCCGGTCTCGGGCTACGTCGCGAAGCGCGCAGTGCAGGTCGGCCAGCGCATCGCCCCGGGAGCCCCGCTGATGGCCGTGATCCCGCTTGACCAGGTGTGGGTCGACGCCAACTTCAAGGAAGGCCAGCTCCGGCGCATGCGCATCGGCCAACCAGTGACGCTGACCTCCGACATCTATGGCAGCCATATCGAGTACCACGGCAAGGTCGCCGGCCTCGCCGCCGGCACCGGTTCGGCCTTCGCGCTGCTGCCGGCGCAGAACGCAACGGGCAACTGGATCAAGGTCGTGCAGCGCGTGCCGGTGCGCATCGCGCTCGATCCGGCAGAGCTCGGCGAGCATCCGCTGCGCGTCGGCCTGTCGATGCAGGTCGATGTCGACGTCCACGACCAAAGCGGCAAGCAGTTGGCCGAAGGCGGCAAGCGCCACGAGCCGGTCGCGCAGACCGAAGTGTTCTCGCAAGAGAGCGCGGGGGCGGATGCACTGGTCAAGCAGATCATCGCCAGCAACCTGCACGGGACGCCCGCGCAGGACATCCCGCCGCTCGCCCGCCGCGGCGACGCCACCCGCCCCGCTGCGCAGATGGCTGGCGACGCGCTGAAGACACAGCCGCTGATCCGCACCAGGCTGCAGCTCGCTCACTGAGCTGCCCCCACCCACGACAACGGCTGCAACCGGAGCTCCCGCCATGAGCCAAGCCTCGCAACCGCTCCCCCCGCTCTCGGGCGGGGCCCTGGTCCTCGCGACGGTGGCGCTGTCGCTCGCCACCTTCATGAATGTGCTCGACACGACGATCGCCAACGTGTCGATCCCGACCATCTCCGGCGATGTTGGCGTCAGCGCGAGCCAGGGCACCTGGGTGATCACGTCCTTCGCCGTCGCCAACGCGATCAGCGTGCCGCTCACCGGCTGGCTCACGCAGCGCATCGGGCAGGTGAAGCTCTTCGTGTCGTCGATCGTGCTATTCGTCATCGCCTCGTTGCTGTGCGGTATGTCGACGAGCCTCGAGATGCTGATCGCCGCGCGCGTGCTGCAGGGCGCGGTCGCGGGACCGATGATCCCGCTATCGCAGGCGCTGCTGCTGCAAAGCTATCCGAAAGCAAAATCCGCCATGGCGCTCGCGATGTGGTCGATGACGACGCTGGTCGCACCGGTGCTCGGACCGATCCTCGGGGGCTGGATCTCGGACAACTACACCTGGCCGTGGATCTTCTACATCAACATCCCGGTCGGCCTCGGCGCCGCGTGGCTCACGTGGCGGCTGATGCGCACGCGCGAATCCGCGACGAGGAAGCTCCCGATCGACGGCGTCGGGCTCGCGCTGCTCGTCCTCGGTGTCGGTGCGCTGCAGGTCATGCTGGACAAGGGCAAGGAGCTCGACTGGTTCGCGTCCGGCGAAGTCGTCACGCTCGCCGTGGTCGCCGTCGTCGCGTTGAGCTTCCTCGTCGTGTGGGAGCTCACCGACAAGCATCCAGTCGTCGATCTCACGCTCTTCAAGCGGCGCAACTTCGCCACCGGCGTGGTCTCCGTGTCGCTCGCCTACGGTCTCTTCTTCGGCATGGTCGTGCTGATGCCGCTGTGGCTGCAGCAGTTCATGGGCTACACGGCGACCTGGGCGGGCCTCGTCACGGCGCCGATCGGCATCTTCGCGCTGCTGCTATCGCCCTTCGTCGGTCGCATCCTGCCGCGCACCGACCCGCGCCTGATCGCGAGCTTCGCCTTCATCGTCTTCGCGACCACCGCCTTCATGCGCGCAGGCTTCAACACCGACGCCGACATGATGGCGATCGTGATCCCGCAGCTCGTGCAGGGCGCGGCGATGGCGACCTTCTTCATCCCGCTCACCGCGCTGACGCTGTCCGGCCTGCCGCCCGAGCGCATCCCCGCCGCCGCCGGCCTGTCGAACTTCTTCCGCATCACGGCGGGCGGCATGGGCGCCTCGATCTCGACGACGATGTGGGACGACCGCGCCGCGATGCATCACGCGCATCTGGTCGAACACATCACCGCCTACGATGCCCCCACCACACAGGCGCTACAGGGCATGTCCGCGTTGGGGCTGGATCCGGCGCAGGCGATGGGCATGATCGAACGCCAGGTCACGCGCCAGGCCTACATGCTGTCGGCGACCGACCTCTTCTGGGCGGCAGGGATCCTCTTCCTCGTCCTGACAGCCCTGATCTGGTTGAGCCGCCCCGTGACGAACAAGATGGACACGAGCGTCGCCGGCGGTGCCCACTGAACCGCTTGCCCACTCGGCGAAACCCCTCGAACACGGACAGGGGACTGCTGCGCTCACCCCACCGCCGCGCGCCGCCCCGCCCGTCGCCCAAAAAAGGTCGAATCCCCCAAAGACATGCCCGAGCTGTACCCCTCCCCCCAGCGCGGCAAACCGCAGGCGCAACGCCCCGCGGCATAGAGCCCGGTAACCTTTCGCCCGGCCTCGTCCAGCACCGCGCCGTCCGTATCCGTCGCGAGTCCCCCCAGCGTGAAGGCGTGCCCCGGGATGTCTCCACGGCAATAGCTCAGTGCCGCGAAAGGCGCCTTCGTCAACGGCCGTAGCCAGTTCGCCGCCTTGTGGAAATCGGGATCGCTGCCCTCGGCTGCGTTACGGTTGAAAGCCTCGGCGGTACGCCGCAGGCTGCCCTCCGGCAGTGCGAGTTCCTGCTCCAGCTCCTCCCAGGTCTCGCCGACGGCGGCGATCGTGATGTCGCGGTGGATCATCGGGCGGCCGAAGATTTCGTCGTCGACGATCAGCCATGCCCGTCCGGCCGGCTGGCGCAGCACGTAGTGGGCGACGCGGCCGTGGTAGGCATCCTCGTTGATGAAGCGCTCGCCGCGCTCGTTGATGAAGATGCCTTTCACCAGCGATTCGGGCGGGAAGTAAGGCAGCGTCGCGAAGAACTGGTCCATGTGGATCGCGGCGGCGCCGACGCCGATGCCCATGCGGATGCCGGAGCCGTCGTCGTTGCCGGCGGACACGGGCGTCTCGCAGACGAGCGCGTCGGGGGCGTAGCGTTCGACCATCTCGCGGTTGGTGATGAATCCCCCCGCCGCCAGCACCACGCCGCGGCGCGCGCGCACGTAGCGCGGCTCGCCGTCGATGCGCACGACGAGGCCGACGACTGCGCCGTCCGTGCCGGTCACGAGGGCCAGTGCGCGGCTATTGCAATACACTTTGGCACCCAGCGCCTCGGCACGGCCGGAGAGCGTTTCCATCAGCGTGCGCCCTGCGCTCCAGCCGTCCTGTTGCGCGGTATGGCCGCGCGGGGCGGGCTTGGCCTCGGCCGAGAAGGGCCAGGCCTGCTCCGAGCCCGACCACACGAGCGTGTCGTCGGTGTGCGGCTCGAGCCATTTGCCGGGCAGGAAGGTTCCCTTGTACGGCACGCCCTGCTCCTGCAGCCAACGGAAGTGCGCTTCGGCGTTCTCGGCATAGACGCGCGCGCGTGCGGTATCGGCGCCGGGCCCGCCGGCCATGACGAGGTACTTGTAGAGATCCTCGGTGGAATCCTCGAAACCGGCCGCGCGCTGCACCGATGTGCCGCCGCTGCCGCCGACGTACACCTCGCCGCCGGAAAGGGCCGCGCTGCCGCCCGGCGCTGCGGCGACTTCGAAGATCGCCACGTCCGCGCCTGCGCGCCGCGCCTCGATGGCCGCACAGCTGCCGGCGGCACCGAAGCCGATCACGGCAACGTCGGTCTCGATGTCCCAGTGCGGGACGTCCTCGACGCGGCACGGCCGCGAGGCTGAAAACTGCTGCTGCATATCGGGTCTCCTTGGGGTGAGGTTCGGTCCGGAATCTCGCCGGCTCAGCCGGCGGCCCGGATCTTGTTGAGGTCCGGATCGTTGGGCGGATTCATCACGCACCATGTCCCGGCCGGGTGATAGATGTAGGGCACGCAGCGATTGCAGTTGGTGCAGCCCGATTGGGTCGCGCTGCCATCCCGGTACTTGTTCACGAGCGCCGGGTCATGGATCAGAGCGCGCGCCATGACGACGGCGTCGAAACCCTCGCGCACCGCCTGTTCGGCGTTCGCCAGTGACTTGGCGCCACCGAGGTAGCCAAGCGGGACGTCGACCGCCGCGCGGATGCGGCGTGAGTAGTCGAGGAAGTACATCTCGCGGAACGCGATGCGGGGCACGCCGCGCTGCGACCATTTGAGCATCAGGCCGGTGATCGGGCTGGCCGCGAGCACCTTCCGCATCTCGTCCATGTCGTGATTGCTGCCGAACATGAACCAACCGGACTCGACGTTGCGCCCGCCCGACAGCACCAGCATGTCGGCGCCGGCCGCCTGCAGCGCGCGGGCGGTGACGATCGCGTCATCCACCGTGGCGCCGCCCTTCACGCCGTCGGCGACGTTGATCTTCGCGAGCACGGCCATGTCGCGGCCGACCGCTTCCTTGACCCGCGCAAGCACCGCGGCAGGAAAGCGCACGCGGTTCTCGGCGCTGCCGCCGAAGGCATCGCGGCGCCGGTTCGACAGCGGCGAGATGAACTGGTTGAGGAGGTAGCCGTGGCCCATGTGCAGTTCGACGGCATCGAAGCCCGCCTGCCTGCACAGCTGCGCGGCCTCGACGAACTGCTGCGTCACGCGCTCCATGTCGTCGGCCGTCATCGCGCGCTGGAACAGGTTGCCGCGCAGGAGTCCCGCCTTGTTGAAGCCGGAGGACGCGCTCATCGTGGGCCCGCGCACTTTCAGGGACGTGACGAAGGAGCCGCCGTGCGTGAGCTGGTAGGAGACCGCCCCGCCCTCGGCATGCACCGCGTCGGCCAGCACGCGCAGGTCGGGCAGGATCTCCGGGCGCAGCCACACCTGGTTCGGCAGCGTGCGGCCGACCTCGCTCACGGCGCCGTAGGCCACGGTCGTCATGCCGACGCCACCCGCGGCGAGGTCGCGGTGATGTTTCACGAGCGCGCGGCTGGGGGCGCCCTCCACCACCATGCCCTCGTTCGCGCCGGCGCGGATGAAACGATTGCGGAGCCGCAGGGGCCCCAGTGTCAGCGGATCGAACGGCGATGCTGTTGCTGTCATCGCATGTCCCTCGTCGTGGCTGCGGCCACCCGGAGGCGGCCGCATGAAAAGCGGAATGCCGCGCGGGGCATCCTCCGGGCCGACCGGCCCGGGTTCGCCCGCACGCGGCGCGGCGCGGATCACAGACCCATGCGTCGGGCCGCCTCGGGCCCGAACATCTGCGGCGTGATCTTGTTCTCGTTCAGCTTGTAGGCCGACGGCTGCTCGTTGATGAGGTTGAACGCGAGATAGGTTCCCGCGTTGAGGTCGTGATAGAAGCCGACCCCGGCCTGCAGCGTCTGCATCTCGTACGCATAGAAGTGGTTCAGCATCGAGGTCCGCCACAGCTCGCCGCGCACGTCGTAGTTGTCCGCCATGATCGGGAACAGGGTGTCCTCGTCGATGAACATCACACGCCGGCCGTACAGGTGACGGAAGCCTTCCTTGAGCTTGCCTTCCAGCACCCACACGCGATGGAGTTCGTAGCGCATGAATTCGGGATTGGCGTGGCCGGGCGTCACGAGTTCGGAGTACTTGATCTTCGGCGAATGCACCTTGTAGGCGTTGTAGGGGATGTAGATCTCCTTCTTGCCGACGATCGTCCAGTCGAAGCGTTCCGGCGAGCCGTTGAAGATCCGCACTTCATCCACGGTGATCGAGCCGCCGGTGCCGGGGAAGGACATGTCGTAGCCGTAGCCCGGCGACTGCCGCACGCGGCGCGTACCCGGGTCGAAACGCCAGCTCTGGCGCGGGTTCTGCGCGAAGTTGAAGAACTCCATGCCGGTGTTGATCTCGCCCTTGTCGCGCTCGGGCAGCAGGGTCTCGTTGAGGTAGTACGAGGACTGCCCTTCGGTCTTGTGCCGCACGCCCGGCTCGTTCGCCGCGCCGAGGTTGCGCGACTTCACGCGCCCCCAGTTGATCGCGCCGCTGGCGAGCACGTAGGCGTTGTCCGAGACGAGTTCCTCGGTGTAGGCGCGATACGGGATGATCGCGTTCCACAGCAGTTCGAGACCGTTCTTCGGGAAGGGGAAGATCGGGCCGCCGGTCACGCCCATCACGCCTTCGCCGTTATTCACCAGTTCGGCGTGGGCGGCGTTCTCCTTCGCCGTCTGGCATACGGAATCCGGGAAGCGGAAGTCGCGGTGGCTCGCATACACGGGCATGCGGAAGGTCTGCGGATACTTCTTGAACAATGCCTTCTGCCCGTCGGACAGCCGCGCCGCGTACTGCTCCATGTTGGCGGCAGTGATCACGGCCACCGGCTTCTCGTCGGGATAGGCGTCCAGCGGGTGGTTGCCGGTGCCCTTGAACGGCACGTGCGGCGGCGCACCAAGCCACTTCCCCGAAAACTCCGGAATGCTGCCGTCCCTGTTCCCGGCCTTCTCCGCACCGATGCAGGTGAGATCCTTTCCGAGGCGCGCGATCTCCTCGGCCGTTCCCTTTGCGAACGACACCGACGGAAGCACCTGGGCCGCCGCCACGAACGTGAGCAGCAGTCCGCACAGTTTCATTTTCATGAACAGATCCTTTTCAGATTGAACGCAATCAGAACGTGTATTTCGCGCTGAGCGACACGTAGTCGCGGTCGGTCATCGTGCGTCCGTTGGGGAGGTCCGGCGAGCCGAGGAAGGCGACGTAAGTCAGGCCGACCGTGAAGTTCCCCAGTCGCTTGAAGTCGGCGCCGAGCGTCAGGCGGCGGTCGTCCTTGCCCATGCCCGAAAGCGAGCTGCCATCGACGTTCTGCGTCCAGATCGCCTTGGTCGACAGGTCCCAACCGTCGAACACGCTGGGATAATCGAAGATCGCCCCGAGGCCCAGCAGGGTCGAGGCCTTCGTCTGCGTGTCGTAGGTGAAGTCCTTGAAGGTCCCGTTCTGGCCCGGCAGGCCACCGGTGATGGTCAGCTTGTCGACGCCTTCGATGCGCTGATGCACCACTTCGCCCATCAGCGTCGTTTGATGCGCGAGCTTCGAGGGGCCCAGGATGTAGAGGAAATTGAGGTTGCCCTGCGTGAGCTGGCCGCGCGCGGGGGCGCCGTTGGAGAGATAGACCGGCGCGCCGTCGCGATAGCTGACCTCCGCGCCGATCTGCACGGCATCGCCGATCTTGGTGCTGAGGCTGACGCCCGTGAGCTTGATGTCGTCGAAGTACGCAAGCTTGTAGTACGGCGCGCTCGCCGGCGAGGCCTTGCGCCCGAAACGATTGAACGAGGAATACTGGGTCGCGCCGGTGAAGTCGAAGAACATGGCGCCGATGCGGTCGTGATAGCGGTAGTGGTAGAGCCCGACTTCGGTGGTCTCGCCGAGGCGGAAGCGCGAGCCGAGGCCCCACTGTCCGGTGTCCCGCGGCTTGATCTCGCCGGCGAAATTGGCGACGCGGAAGCTGTGGTCCGGCAGCGTGTCGATGACGCCCGGCGCGAGACGGAAGAACTGCGCCCCCGGCCCGAAATAATCGCTGCCGAAGTAATCGCCCACGGGGTTGAGGCGGGTCTCTTCCCACTTGTACTGGTAGTAGCCCGCGAGGGTCAGCCACGGATTCACCGTGAGGGACGCCGACAGCTGGCCGACGGGCAGATAGCCTTCCTTCGCTTCCGTGCCGGGCACGTTGAATTTCGTTGCATCCAGCGGCGACTGGCCCTGGCTGATGTTCGGCCAGAACAGGCTCTCGCCCCAGGCGAGCACGTGCCGGCCCGCCTTCAGCGACAGGAACTGCTCGTCGCCCAGCATCCAGTTGCCATAGGCGAAGGCATCGAGGATGCGGGAATTCTTGCCGCTCAGCTCCCGCGTGCGGCGCGTGAATTCATCGTGATCGCCGGTCTTGTTGACGGTGAGCGGCGAGTCGTTGTCGTTGGAGGAGCGATAGGCCCAGTCGTAGAAGCTGCTCGCCCTCAGCATCGCACCGACGTTGTCATGCTTGAGCCGGACTTCCGCCAACGCATTGGCGCGATTCGTGAATAGCGAGCCGCGCTTGAAGTTTCGCGTGCCGTCGTCGCTGTTAAGGTCATTCAGGTATTCGCGCGCGGCCTTTTCCGTTCGCGTCGACGCGGTGTAGGAAAGCGTCAGGGAATAATCCAGCGTCGTGTCCGGTCCCAGTTGCACCGTCGGCGCGGCGTAGACGCCGGCACTCGCGAGCGCCATCCACAAGGGCGAAAGCGCCAATGCAAGCGGGCGCCTCCGCTTCCCGGCGCCAATCCCGTACCTCTCAAGCTTTGATGCAAGCATCCTGTCTCCCTCACGATGTGAGCTCACTTCGGTTGTCCCCGTCGGGGGCCGAGTCGCCTGTTATTGGAATCACCCAGTGGCACAGGGATGCTCGCACCTCGCCCCTGGCGCGACATCACTAAAATGAACTATGGAAAGGCGCGCCGGCAGTGGCGCTGCGGCCCCCTCCCCTCCCCGGCTATCCCATCCCCCGCGTGCCCGCATCACCGGAATCGGTGATTCGTGCGCGGAGTCGTGCCTGTACGGTCGAGGCGCGATCAAAGATAGAAATCCGATTATTGGATAGACATCACTGCAATGTGTTGCCGGAAATCCTTCCGGCACACTCAATACATGGAGACCGACGTGAGCCTGGACTTTCTGAAACGTGACAACGAACTGAAGAATCACGCCCTGATGGAGAACGAACACCTCGGGGCGTCCGCGCCATCGGTCATCTACGAGAAGCGTCCGGTCCTCGACCCTGCCGGAAAGCCTGTAGACGACCTCTATTCCGCGTGGATCACCCTCAACAACCCGGCGCAATACAACTCCTACACGACCGAGATGGTGAAGGGGGTCATCGAAGCCTTCCAGAAGGCCTCGTCCGACCGCAGTGTCGTTGCGGCGGTGTTTACGGCAGTGGGCGAGAAGGCATGGTGCAGCGGGGGAAACACGGCGGAATATGCGTCCTACTATTCGCGGCGCCCGACCGAATACGGCGATTACATCGATCTCTTCATCGGCATGGTCGACGGCATCCTCAACTGCAAGAAGCCGGTGATCTGCCGCGTGAATGGCATGCGCGTGGCGGGTGGCCAGGAAATCGGGATGGCCACCGACATCACGATCTCGTCGGACATGGCCGTGTATGGCCAGGCGGGTCCGAAGCACGGGAGCGCGCCGGTGGGCGGCTCGACTGACTTCCTGCCGTGGTTCCTGTCGATGGAAGACGCGATCTACAACTGCGTCTCGTGCGAGCTGTGGAGCGCGTACAAGATGAAGTACAAGGGCATGATCTCGAAGGTCCTGCCGGTGCTGAAGAAGAACGGCGAGTGGATCCCCAATCCCAAGGTGCGCACCGATACCTGGTCCGAGCTGGGACAGATCGTGTACGGCGAAATGGTCCAGGGGGCCGCTGCCGAGGAGGCCGAAGCCCTGATCGCGCAATGCGAAGTGGACTTCGAACTACTCGACAAGGAAGTGAACGCACTGATCTGGCGCTTCACGAACCTCTTCCCCAACTGCCTGATGAACTCGATCGACGCGATCCGCGGCAAGAAGAAGTTCTTCTGGGATCAGCAGAAGGCCGCGCAGCGCCATTGGCTCGCCGCGAACATGAACAACGAGGCCTGGCTGGGATTCAATGCCTTCGAGTCGCGCAAGATCACGGGCAAGGACACGGTCGATTTCGTGAAGTACCGCCAGCTCCTCGCGAAGGGCGCACAGATCGACGAGCACTTCGCCGAGCAGGTTCTGGCTGCTCCGCGCTGAGCCGGGGCCGGGGCCGGGCGCCTGCCTGCTGCGGGCGCCGGTCGGGCTGAACCAGCCGGCCGGCGCCGCGCGGTGTAAAAAACGGTGGTGTCACGCAAGAGGGAGAGGAGGAGAGCGTCGAAAGACCCAAAAGCGTTTGGTGCGACACCGCCGGGAAAACGGTTGGATTACATGCCCTGGTAGATGGGCCCTTCGCCGCCCTGCGGCACGACCCAGTTGATGTTCTGCGTCGGGTCCTTGATGTCGCAGGTCTTGCAGTGCACGCAGTTCTGCGCGTTGATCTGCAGGCGGGGGTTCGATCCGGAGTCGTCCCTCACGATCTCGTACACGCCGGCCGGGCAGTAGCGCTGCTCGGGGGCGTCGTACTTCGCGAGGTTCACCGCGATCGGCACCGAGGCATCCTTCAGCTGCAGGTGGCAGGGCTGGTCTTCCTCGTGATTGGTGTTCGACAGGAACACCGAGGAGAGGCGGTCGAAGGTCAGTACGCCATCGGGCTTCGGGTAGTCGATCTTCGGGCACTCGGACGCGAGCTTGAGCTTGTCGTGGTCCGCGCTGTTGTGCAGCGTCCACGGCGCCTTGCCTTTGAGCACCTTCTGGTCGAAGCCGAAGAGCAGCGAGCCCATCCACAGGCCCTTCTTCATGTAGGGCTTGAAGTTGCGCGTCTTGTGCAGCTCGTCAAACAACCAGCTACTCTTGAACGCTTCGGGGAAGGCCGTGAGTTCGTCACGCTGGCGCTCGGCAGTAACCGCCTCGAAGGCGGCCTCGGCGGCGAGCGCGCCACTCTTGATCGCGGCGTGGCTGCCCTTGATGCGCGCGGCGTTGAGGAAGCCCGCGTCGTCGCCGATCAGCGCGCCGCCCGGAAACACCAGCTTCGGCTGGCTCTGCAGGCCGCCCGCGGCGATCGCGCGTGCACCGTACGCCAGGCGCTTGCCGCCTTCGAGATACTTGCGGATTTCCGGATGCGTCTTGTAGCGCTGGAATTCCTCGAACGGCGACAGATGCGGGTTGGTGTAGTTGAGGCCGACCACGTAGCCGATCGCAACCAGATTGTCCTCGAGGTGATAGACGAAACCGCCGCCGTAAGTGTCGGCGGGCAGGGGCCAGCCGGTGGTGTGCACGACCACGCCCGGCTCATGACGTTCGGCGGGCACTTCCCACAGTTCCTTCAGGCCGATGCCGTAGGTCTGAGGATCGACGCCGTTGCTGAGGTTGAACTTCTCTTCGAGCTGCTTGCCGAGGTGGCCGCGACAGCCTTCGGCGAAGAGCGTGTATTTGGCGTGCAGCTCCATGCCCGGCTGGTAGGCGGGGCCTTGCTCGCCTTCGCGCGTGACGCCCATGTCGCCGGTGGCCACGCCCTTCACGGCGCCCGTCTCGTCATACAGGATCTCGGCGCCGGCGAAACCCGGATAGACCTCGACGCCCAGCGCTTCGGCCTGTTCGCCGAGCCACTTGGCGACGTTGCCCAGGCGCACGATGTAGTTGCCGTGGTTCAGGAAACAGTCCGGCAGCAGGCCGGTGGGCACCTTGCGGCCACCCGTCTCGTTGAGGAAGATCACGCGGTCTTCGGTGACTTCGGTGGTCACCGGCGCGCCCTGTTCCTTCCAATCGGGAATCAGTTCGTTCAGCGCGCGCGGATCCATCACTGCACCGGAGAGGATGTGCGCGCCGATCTCGGCCGCCTTCTCGATCAGGCACACCGCCAGTTCGGTGCCCTTCTCGTTGGCCAACTGCTTCAGCCTGATCGCCGCAGCGAGGCCCGCAGGGCCGCCGCCGACGATCAGGACGTCGAATTCCATCGATTCGCGTTCGTGACTCATGATTTGCGTGACTCCGCTCAGGACGCGGTCGTGCCGGCGGGGCGCCAGTCGGGCACGATGCCGTGTTCGAGCGCGAAGGGCTGCGCGTTGATCGTGCGTTTCTGGAATCGCGCCGCCTCGGGCGCGGTCGCGAGCCATAGCAGCACGGCGGCGGGGACTTCCGGCGGCGCCGATCCGTTGCGCAGCGCGATGACGCCTTTCTCGCCGATCGTGACTTTCAGCGCGTCGGTCGTCACGACGCCCGGATTGACCGTGAAGGCACGGATTCCCCGTTCGCCCAATTCGACTGACACGATCCCCGACAGGCGCGATACCGCGGCCTTGCCCGCGCCGTATGCGTAGCCCCAGCCGCCCCGTCCCGCAGCAACGGGAGGATCGCTTTCGCCGGCGCCCGAGGTGATGTTGATCACGATGCCCTCGCCCTGCGCCAGCATCGCCGGCAACACGGCACGCGTCAGCAGGAAGGGCGCCATCACGTATCCCTGGAACACGCGCTGCAGCGTCGCCGGCTCCAGTTCGAGGAACGGAAGGTTGAGGTCGCTGCCCTGATACACGGCATTGTTCACAAGCACGTCGATACGGCCGAATTCGCGCACCACGGCTTCGCCGGCGGCCTGCACCGACGCGTCGTTCAGCAGATCCATGCGGATCGCAAGCGCCCTCCTACCCAGATGGCGGATGGCGGCAGCAGTCTCTGCAAGGCTTCCCGGCAAGGGGCTGCCGTCCGCCGTTTGCAGGGCGTGCTCGTGCGTTTCGCCCTCTTCCATGGTGCGTGCACTGATTGCGACATCGAAACCGGCGCGGGCGAAGGCGATCGCCGTTTCGCGTCCGATTCCGCGGCTCGCCCCCGTCACGAATGCGACCTTGTGCATGGATTCCTCTCAACCAATTGTGTTGTTAGAGATTTTCCGGCACTTGCGGCAGTGCCGCATCGTCCATATAGATCATGCCCAGCGATTTTCCGCGTCTCGCTGGACGCGTGGCTGCAGTGAATGCAGTGGGCATTCCGCTAGGCGACCTGCGCGGACGAGCGATAGAGTCGCGGGGCCCCAGCGTGGGGCGACCGGCGTCCGCGAAGGGCAGCGCCGCACGTGCGGCGCTGCGCAGGATTCAGCCGTTCTTGCTGAGCGCCGCGACGCTGTTGAGCATGATGCGCACGAGCTCCGTCTGCCGCCGCACGCCCGTCTTCGAAAAGATCGAGCGCAGGTGGGCGCGTGCGGTGTTGCGACGGATGCCGAGGGCCTCCGCGGCCTCCTCGAGCGACAGGCCGTTGGTGAGTTCGAGCGCGAGTGCGGTTTCCGCCGGCGTGAGGTTGAACAGCTGCTTCGCGACAGTACTGCTCGCCAGCGACTTGCCGGCCGCGTCACGGATATAGACGACGGCCGCCGGCTGACCCTTGCCTTCGGCCCACTCGCTCGACGGCACAACCTCCACCACGACACCCAGGCTCACCAGTCCCGAAGGCCGTGCTACCGACATCGCCTCGGCGACCGCGACATTGCCCGTGCCATAACGCGCGAAGGCGTTGCGTACCAAACGCTGCAGCTCACGATTGTCGCTCGGATATGACGCTTCGAGCCGCCCTCCGACGACCTTGAGCCCGTCGCCGGTCGCGAGGATCTCCTTCGCAATCAGGTTCTGGTCGAGCACCTTGCCGCTCTCGTCGAGCACGATGGTCGCGACCGAAAGACGGCTGATCGCCTGCGCGTACATCGCGCCCAGCGACTCGCTGCGGTCGAGCTGGTTGTGGATCTGCAGGGCGCGCCGCAGGTGCGGCAACAGGGCCTCGCAGCGGGCGCGATCCTCGGCGGAGAACTTCGGTGAGTTCTCGGGCCGGGTAATTCTGAACCGCAGCTTACCCGCACCCGGGGTGGCAATGTCGACGCCCATGACGTGGAAGACGCCGTGGCTCGCGCACCAGTGCTGATAGTAGGAAGAACGCTTCCACTCGCTCTCGGTCATCAGGTCTTCGACCGTGAAAACCTTGTCGGCGGGCTGATTGACGAACGGGGTAGTGGTCTGGGGATAGCTCATGTACGTGACACGGCCGCCCCCCTCCACGTCGCCGACCGCGATCATCAACCCCGTGTCCGCCTGTTCCGGCGTTCGCAGGATGAGCGTCACGTAGTTCGCCGCGAAGACGTGCTGCAGATACTCCAGCGCCGGCGCCCACGACTTCGTGTCGAGCGCCGCGTCGTACAAGACACTGACGATCCGGTCATATTCGGCCAGATCGAAATTCGATTGCATCAGGGCCGAGGGCCCCCTGGTTGCTTCCACGATCTCTCCTTCACCGGGATTTTCGTCCATCGGGGGTTCCCTCCGTCGGGGTTCCCTCCACGTCCCGGCCATCTCACATCGTTGCCGCAACTGCCGGGACACCTGCGTGCCCGGCCGCGATCGCATCAACTACTGATTCACGCCCAGTCCTTCAACCAGTTGCGGAATCGTCTCGAACAGGTCGCCGACCAATCCGAAGTCGGCCACCTGGAAGATCGGCGCGTCCGGATCCTTGTTGATCGCGACGATGACCTTCGAGTCCTTCATCCCGGCAAGATGCTGGATCGCACCGGAAATACCCACGGCGACATACAGATCGGGCGCCACGATCTTGCCAGTCTGCCCGACCTGGTAGTCATTCGGGACATAACCTGCATCCACCGCGGCACGCGATGCCCCGAGCGCGGCGCCGAGGCGGTCTGCCAGGGGCTCCAGCACTTCGCGGTACTTGTCGCCGCTGCCCAGACCGCGCCCGCCCGACACGACGATGCGCGCCGCGGCCAGCTCCGGCCGCTCGGACTTGCTGATCTCGCGTCCGAGGAGACGCGACACCGCCAGATCCTCGCCTGCCGCCGCATCCCGCACCGGCGCGGCCCCGCCGGCTTCAACGGCGGCAAATGCCGTCGTGCGCACGGTGAGCACCTGCACCGGCTCGTCCGACTCCACCGACACCATCACGTTACCAGCATAGATCGGACGCACGTACCGTCCAACGCCCGCGATCGACACGACATCGGAAACCGGCGCCACGTCGAGCAAAGCGGCGATGCGCGGCGCGAGATTCTTGCCGAAGCTCGTGCCGCCGGCAAGTACCGCCGTGAAGCCCTCGGTGCGCACGAGTCGCGCCACGAGCACCGCCACGTTCTCGACCGGCTGGTCGCGGTAATGCGGCGCATCCACGCTGACGACCTGGGCGACGCCGGCCAGCGCCGCAGCTTCGGTCGCGGCCGCAGCGCTGTCGAAGCCTGCGACCAGCACCTGCACCTCCGCTCCGAATTGCTGTGCGGCGCCGACGACATTGAGTGTCGCGCCGGCAATTTTCGTATTGTCATGTTCGGCAATGACCAGAACCTTCATTTCCCGGAACTCCTCAAATCACTTTGGCATCGTTCTTGAGCTTTGCGATCAGGTCGGCGACGTCGGCGACCTTGATCCCAGCCTTCCGCGTGGGCGGCTCGGAATACTGCGTGTGCCGCAGGCGCGGGGCGACATCGACGCCCAGATCGGCCGCCGGAATGACATCCAGCGGCTTCTTCTTCGCCTTCATGATGTTGGGGAGCGTCGCGTAGCGCGGTTCGTTGAGCCGCAGGTCCGACGTCACCACCGCCGGCAGCTTCACCTCGATCGTCTCGAGGCCGCCGTCGACTTCGCGCGTCACGCGCAGGGTCTCGCCCTCGACGACGACCTTCGAAGCGAAGGTCGCCTGGGCCCAGCCCATCAGCGCCGCCAGGATCTGTCCCGTCTGGTTGGCGTCGTCGTCGATGGCCTGCTTGCCGCAGATCACCAGCTGCGGCTGTTCGCGTTCCGCCACGGCCTTCAGCAGCTTGCCGACGGCGAGCGGTTGCAGTTCGGCATCGCTCTCCACCAGGATCGCCCGGTCCGCGCCCATCGCAAGTGCCGTGCGCAGCGTTTCCTGGCTCGCGGCGCCGCCGCAGCTCACCGCGATCACCTCGGTCGCAATGCCGGCCTCCTTGAGGCGGACCGCCTCTTCGACGGAGATCTCATCGAAGGGGTTGATCGCCATCTTGACGCCGGAGAGTTCCACCCCGCTGCGGTCCGACTTGACCCGCACCTTGACGTTGTAATCGACCACCCGCTTCACGGGGACCAGAATCTTCACTTGCTTCTCCCACTCGGAACGTGACTTGTTTGCGCCGGCCGACAGCCAAGGGCGGGCCAGCCCCTGAGCCAATCATCGCGGGCGCGGCAGAGGGAGACATCCCCCAACAGGACTAATCGGAACGAAGGTGCGGGAGCGGCCGCGCGCTGCGCGGGCCGGATCAGCCGGGGAAGCGGACGCGCAGGCGCCCCGAGGTCGGGACGGCCTGGCAGGAGAGCGTCCAGGCGCGGTCCAGATCCTTCTGGTCGAGGGCTTCGTTGTGGCGCAGATGGACGCTGCCCTCCTCCACCTGACACATGCAGGACGCACACATGCCGGCCTGGCAGGAGTGAGGCGCGTTGATCCCGGCGCGCAACATCGCCTCGAGCAGGGTCTCGCTGCCGCCGCAGGCGATGGTATGACGTTCCCCATCGAGGGAGACCTCGAGCTCGGCCTGCTCGACCGCCGCCGTCGGCGCCACCGCCGCCGCAGCGGCACTCACCGCGGCCACGTCCTCCTCGTCGGGCAGCGATACGAAGCGTTCGACATGCACCGCGTCGCCCGGCATCCCGATGGACTCGAGTGCGGCGACGCTCGCGTCCATGAAGGCGGACGGCCCACAGATGAAAGCCTGCGCGCCCCGCCAGGGGCGCGCGAGCTCGCCGAGCTGCGCCACCGAAGGCACGCCCTGAACCGAATCCAGCCAGTGGATCACCTGCAGACGCGACGGATGCGCGGCGGCGACTTCCTTGAGAGCCTCGCGAAAGATTACCGACCGCTCATCGCGGTTCGCGTAGATCAGAGCGATCCGTCCCTGCCCGTGCGCCAGCGCCGAGCGCAGGATGGAGAACACGGGCGTGATGCCGCTGCCGCCCGCGAACAGGATGAAGTCCGTTTGCAGCGCGCGCGGCGTGAATACCCCGGCTGGCGCCATGACGTCGAGCGTGTCGCCGGCCTTCAGATGGTCGCACAGCCAGTTGGATGCGCGGCCCTGGGCCACGCGCTTTACGGTGACGCGCGGCTTCGAATCGAGCGTGGGCGCGCTCGACATCGAGTAGCAGCGCGGCAGATGGCGACCGAGGACCGGCACCCGCAGGGTCAGGAACTGACCGGGGCGGTACGTGAAGCTGTCCGCGAAGTCCGCCGGGATGTCGAACTCGAAGGACTTCGAATCGTGCGTCTCGGCGACGACGGATGCGACTTTGAGCGCATGCCAGCGCGTCGCGGCGGCGTTCATAGCCCCATGCCCAGGATCGCATTATCGACGCGGATCTCGGCACCGCTGACGAAGCGCGACTCGTCCGAAACGAGGAACAGCACGACGTTGGCGATCTCGTCGGGCATGCAGGCGCGACCGCCGCGGTTCTTGACCGGATCAAAGAGCATGTATTTCGGATCGACGCCCGGCGCGCTCGCCTGCATCATCGGCGTGTAGATGCCGTCCGGATGCACCGAATTCACCCGCACCGCGTAGCCGCGCTTGCGACAGTGCAGCGCCGCCGCGCGCGTCACGGCGCCCACGGCAGCCTTCGATGCGCTGTAGGCGGCGTAGCCGTCGACGGGCAGCCACGACGACACGGAAGCCATGTTGACGATGGAGCCGCCCCGTTCCTTCAACGCAAGCACACCGTACTTGCAGCCGAGGAAAGCCGAATCGGCATTCACTCGCTGGATACGCTGCCAGTGTTCCAGCGTCGCCTCCTCCAGCGAAGCCGATTCGAGGATGCCGGCGTTATTGACCACCGCATCAAGACATCCGAAGCGCTCGTCGATCGCCGCCATCACGGCCTGCCAGTCCGCCTCGCTCGAAACGTCGTGATGCAGGAACATCGCCTGATCGCCGACTTCCTTCGCCAGCGCCTCGCCCGCCTCCACGTTGCGGTCGGTCAGCACCACCGTCGCACCTTCGCGCGCCATCAGCAGCACGTCCTCGCGCCCCACCCCACTCGCACCGCCGGTCACGAGCACGACCTTACGATCCAGACGTCCCATCGCCCTCTCCTGTCCTATTGACGTAAATAAGCTGGCCGCGCGATCACACGAAGGGGTCGGCATTCGGCAGGCCGAGCATCACCGCGCCGTGCGCGCGCGCATAGGCGTCGGTGTTGTTGGCGATGTGCGCACGCGCCTGATGGATGTCGCGGAAGGCGCGCTCGACGGGGTTGCCGCGGAAGGTGCCCGAGGCCGCAGAGGCGCGCAGGAGTTCGTCGGCCATGCGGGCGCAGACCTTCGGCACCTGCGAAGCCTGGGCCCGCTGCATGAGGCGCTCCTCCACCGGCATCCGTTCCCCCGTGCGTGCACACTGCACGATGCGCGCGTAGTTGCGGAACAGCACGAGCTTGAGCTGGTCGGCGGTCATCATCGCTTCCGACACGGCCGTCTGCGCGTTCGGGTCGTCGGCCGTCTTCGCGCCATGCTTGCCCACGTGCGCCGCCGCACGCTCACGGAAGCTTGCGATCGCGCCGTCGAGGGCGCCAATGCACGAGGACGACACCGCGCGCTGGAACACCTGCGTGAAGGGGATGCGGTACAACCAGCCGGAATTGAGCTCCCGCCCGGGGCAGCCGGCATCGGAATGATCGTTGGTGCGCTGCGTGCGGTGCTCGGGCACGAAGGCGTTCTCGACGACGATGTCGTGGCTGCCGGTCGCGCGCAGGCCCAACACGTCCCAGTTGCGCTCGATGCGGAAATCCGATTTCGGCAGCAGGAAGGTCGTGTGCTCCAGCCCCTCCGAGCCGTCGCGTTTCGGCAGCAGGCCGCCGAGGAAGATCCATTCGCAGTGATCGACGCCGCTCGAGAAGCTCCAGCGCCCCGAGAAGCGATATCCCCCGTCGACCTTCTCGGCCTTGCCCACCGGCATGTAGGTCGAAGCAATCAGGGTGCCGGAATCCTTGGCCCACACATCCTGCTGGGCCTGTTCGGGGAACAGCGGCAGCTGCCAGTTATGCACGCCGATCACGCCATAGATCCAGGCCGTCGACATGCAACCTTGGGCGAGCGCCATCTGGATGCGGTAGAACACGCGCGGATCCAGTTCGTACCCGCCCCAGCGCCGCGGCTGCAGCACGCGGAAGAGGCCCGCGGCGGCGATCTCGCGCACCGACTCCGCGGGCACCATGCCCTCGCGCTCGGCATCGGCCGCCCGCGCCGCGAGACGCGGCGCGAGTTCGCGCGCACGCTGCAGCAGATCGACCGCCTCGGGCGTCATGTAATCCTCGGCGAGCACGCCCGCCACCTGATCTTCCGTCAGAATACCCATTCTCTGCGCCTCCTCGAAATCGTGCCCGCCGGCCTGCAAACATTGCACTGGGTCAAATACCCCGTTGATGCAAGGTTTTCATACGGGCACCTGCAACTCATCGTCTGAACGGACTAACGCCAGGAGCCGCGCGCAATTCGATCGAATGGAGCCGAGGGCGCGGGAAGGCAGTAACCCGTTTGGACGATGCCCCACCCCCCACGCCGTTAATAATTACCGCACACTGCCGAAGCCTCACGCGGCAGACCGTTCATAAAGGAGACAGTCCATGCGAACCCTCGTCGGCGTGGCGATAGCATTGACCGTGGCGCTCGCCGGGGTCTACGCGTTTTCGCCGCGCAGTGTGCACCCGCTTGCCGCCACCCACATTCCGGTCGACCGGATGCAGCTCACCAGCATCGCGCGCACCGCAGCCGGCCTCGTCACGGCCGGGGAACTCGGGAACATCCTGGTATCCACCGATGAGGGCGCGACGTGGCAGCGGGCGAACCTGTCGCACAACCGGCAGGCCGCAATCACCCGTCTCGTGTTCGCGGACGACAAGACAGGCATCGCGCTCGGGCACGAAGGCTGGATCCTCCGTACGAGCGACGGTGGTCTGAACTGGACCGAAGTGGCCTTTACGGAAACGAACGGCGAACCGCTGATGTCCGCCGCGCGCCTGCCTTCGGGCGACTGGATTGCCGTCGGCGCCTTCGGCCGCACGTTGCGCTCGGGCGACGATGCCAGGACCTGGGAGGAATTCGCGATCGGGGAGCAGGAAGACTGGCACCTCAATAACATCGCTGCCTCGAAGGACAAGAAGACGTGGCTGATCGTCGGCGAGGCCGGAACCTTGCAGCGCTCGACCGATGGCGGCCGCGAATGGGCCAAGGTGCCGGCGTTCTACAAGGGGTCCCTGTATGGCGCCGTGCATCTCGGCGACGGCCACTGGGTCGCCTACGGCATGCGCGGCAACGTCTTCCACAGTGTCGACGGCGGCGCGAACTGGTCTCCCTCGCGGATGCCGGCGCCGATTTCCACCTACAGCCACGCCATCGACCGCGACGGCAGGCTGCTCCTTGCAGGCCAGGGCGGCATCGTGCTCGCGAGCACGGATGGCGGGGCCAGCTTCAACGTCGCGCGCAAGGGCGGCCGCGAGACGCTCACCGATCTCATCGCCTTCCCCGACGGGAAATGGCTGCTCGCGAGCGACGGCGGTCTGCAGAACTGGGCGCCGACAGCGTCCGCCGTGCCGAAGAAAGCTTCCTGAGCAAATGCGGCAGCGAAAGCCGGCATCGCCTTCCCGGGCGATGCCGGCAAGTCGTTTTCGTCACCCCGCGCGACCATCCCGCTCGTCCGCTCGGACTATTCGAAAGGGACGATGCGCCGCCCTCCGCGCCCCGACAGAATCGGTACCGTCAGGTGAATTCCGGCCATACCGGAGCGGAGGCGACGATGGACAAGGTGATTCGGATCGACGAGTACCGCAGGCGTCATTCCCATAGCGCGGAAGCGGATAGGGAAATCTGGTCCTGCGGTGTATGCGGCGAGAGCGCGTGGACCGTCACGACCTCTGGCAGCCTGCACTGCCGGCACTGCGACATGATCGCTGCAAATCTCCAGCTCGCGGACCTGGCACCCAGGCAATCCTCCGCCGCGGAAAAAAGCGCACACACGCCATGGAATCCGCTCGCGGCGTCGGCGCCATGGTGGTGGCCATGGGCGCAGCAATCATGAGCACGGCCATGAGTCCTTTATCGCTGCAGCGCGAAAACCACGAGTTCCGCAACACGGGCGGACGCAGCGAGGAAAACAGGCCCCTGGGCTTCCGTCCGGCGTTCAAGGACGTCGCCTCGGGCGAGGTCTACGACTCCAGATTTGCGGACGGTCGGCCAGCGCCCTTCCATCTCCTGGAGGGGCTCCCCGAGGAGGTCGTCGTCCAGCGCGAGCCCGGGGGCCGCGTCGGGCGGGTGAAGGAGAGCATCGTCTCGGGATTCGTGCTGGACGGGCGCTTCTATACGCGCGAGGAGGCGGCGCAGGAAGTGGCGGCCCTGGCGGCCTGAACCAGCTCGCGGCACATCCTGAATCGAACTTGCGACAAACGGTCGCCTTACGTTCCGCTTCCGAATTAGCCGCGGCGGCCACGGTACCGTCGCCCCCTCTGTGACGACGAAGCACTTGGACAGGGGCTCACGCCCCTGCGGTCGCCTTTTGGGCGCTATTGAGCGCGAAGGTGCGAGGCGTCGCTCAGGCGGCTTCTGCTGGCTCCGTGTAGGGCGTCGCACCGCGCGGCACGTACAGCCCCTCGCACTGATCGAGGAACTCCTGCTTCTTCGCGCGGGGGTTATAGAACTGCTTGTACCAGATGCGCGCCTTCATGAAGGGGCCGTCGCTGGGAATGAAAAGACCGTTGAGGCACGGCGCCTTGTTCATCCACACCTCGAAGTCCTGCATGAAGGCGAGCCGGCTGGCCTCCTGGAACTGGCGGGCGGCAATCGTGTCCGGCACGGTCGCGACGGCATTGTCGCCGGGCGATTTCACGAGCAGCGAGTGCCAGACCTTGATCGATCCGTCATCGACGGGGGTGTGCGTGATCATCAGCACCGAGTCGAAGAGCCCGGTGAGGAACGAGATCAGCACGCCGGGACCGTGGTAGGTGGTGTCGGTATGCAGGATGGGGCTCACGCCGTCAGCTCCAACCAGCGTGCGGTGCGGGCCGCACTGGCGCTGCGTCGCGGTGTGGCCGCGGAACTCATTCTCGTAACGCTCGACGGTCGACCCGTGGATGGGGCTGAGATGACCGTAGTCGCAGATGTTGTCGATGACTTCCTGCGGATGCTGGTTGAGCACACCGAGATGGTCGAACGTCCAGCGCACCCAGGACGGATCGTCCCACTGCGGCAGCGTCGGATGCTCCCACTCGGGTTCCCCGCCCTCCGGGTCGTGCCAGACCCAGATCGCCCCGAGGCTCTCGACGACGGTCCACGACTTCACGCAGGCGGTCGCCGGAATCGGGCCCTGATGGTAGGGAATGTCATCGCACTTGCCGTCCGCGCCGAAGCGCCATGCGTGATAGGGGCAGCGGATGCTGTCGCCTTCAACGTTGCTGCCGCCGCCATCGATGACGACGTAAGACGTCGTGTTCTGCGCGGCGAGGTGGGTCTTCATGTGCGGGCAATACGCGTCGAGCAGAACGATCTTGCCGGTCGCGCGCCCGCGGTACAGCGCGAAGTCCTTGCCGAAGAAACGCACGGCGAGCGGCTTGTGGGTGTTGAGTTCCTCGGCATCTGCGATCATGAACCAGCCGCGCGGATAGGTGAATTCGCCGATCCGGTAATCCTTGGTGGTGGCCATCGAGCTCTCTCCTCTTGATGGGGTGTGGGGAATTTCACCCAGATTGTCGATTTCACGGACCTGCTCGACATCCCCTGTTTGGACGATGGGCGCATTCGCCGGCAGGATGGGCATTCGCGAAAACATTCGCGGACCGGCCTGTAGAAAAGGTAAGCAGCGCATGCGGCTGTTCCGCGAAGCGAGGCAGCATCGTCCTTTTGGACGTTTTCCTGCGACCCTGCGCCGGTCTAGATTGCAGGAACGATCGGGCATTGCCGACCGCAGCACACAGGAGCATTCATGCCAGACCACGGGCTTGTTTCGGAACCGGCGCCGGCCGGACAGGGAAAGGACGCAGGAGCGCTCGAGTATCCGTTTGCCGCGCCGGCACCTGATGGCGAAGTCGTCGAACTGGCGCCCGGCATCCTCTGGGCGCGCATCCCCATGCCGATGCAGCTCGACCACATCAACGTCTACCTGCTGGAGGACGGCGACGGCTGGCTGGCCGTCGACACCGGCCTGAACACCGGCAAATCCAAGGCGCTGTGGGAGACGATCATCGCCCGCCATCTGAAAGGCCTGCCGCTGAAAGGCCTGATCTGCACCCACTTCCATTACGACCATGCCGGACTCGCGGCGTGGTTCACGGAGCGTTTCGACATCCCGCTCTTCATGACGCACGGCGAGTTCTTCACCATGCGTGGGCTGAATGAGCAGGTGCCCGACCCGCTACCCGCGCCATTGCACCAGTTCTATCAGCGGGCCGGGATGCCGGATGCGCGCATCGACCGGATGTTCGGCGCCTTACGGCGCGACCCCTTCATGCCGCCCCAACCCCATGCCTTCCGACGCCTGCGCGAGGGCGAGGAGCTGAGCATCGGCGGCCGCACGTGGCGCATCGTGATCGGCGAAGGGCATTCGCCCGAGCACGCGTGCCTGTACTGCGAGTCCGACTGCATCCTGATTGCCGGGGATCAGCTCCTGCCGCGCATTACCTCGAACGTCCTGGTGTCCGGCGTCGAACCGGAGGCGAATCCCCTCAAACTGTGGATCGAATCGCTCGGACGCCTCGATCGCCTGGCCCCCGACACGCTCGTGTTGCCGTCGCACCAGCTGGTCTTCCGCGGCCTCAACGCGCGCGTGCAAGAGCTGCGCGAGCACCACCGCCAGCAGTTCGACATCCTGCGCGACTTCGTCGCTGGTTCAGGCAGTTGCACGGCTTTCGAGGCCATGGGACGGCTGTTCCCACGCATCCTCGGCGGCGCCGACGATATGTTGGCAATCGGCGAAACCATTGCACACCTGTCATGGTTGCGATACGAAGGCGAACTGCGACGCGTGCTCGACGATGATGGGACTTACCGGTTCAGCGCGGCGAACTGAGCGCGAGGAAAGAATCACACGCACGAACAAGGACAGCGGCGGCGGATCTGCACCGTCGCCATGGAGGGACGAATGACGAACATCATCGACGCGCTGGCCGCTGCCCGCGCACAACTGCTGGCGCCGGGTGCGCCGTTCGAGCTGACCGAATGCGAAGTCGGAGGACGTCCGGTGAAGATCTACCGGAACGCGTTTCCGAGCTTGCCGGCCCTGATCGACGCTGGCCGCGCCCATGGCGACAAGGTCTTTGTCATCTATCAGGGTGAGCGCTGGGCATTCACGCGCTTCTTCGCCGAAGTCGACGCCGTCGCTTCCGCGCTGCAGCAGCACGGCGTGGGGCGCGGCGACCGTGTGGCGATCGCGATGCGCAACCGGCCCGAGTGGGCCGTGGCCTTTGCCGCCGCGGCGCTGCTCGGCGCCGTTCCGGCGCCGCTCAACAGCTTCGGCTTGCGCGGCGAGTTGCGCACGGCCCTTGCCGACGTAGAGCCTGCGGTGCTGGTCTGCGATGCGGAGCGTCTCGAACGCATCGAAGGCGCCACGGGCGTACCCGGTTGCCGGATCGTGCTCGTCGGCGGGCAGGCGCCCGCGGGCGTGCTGTCCTATGAAGCGATTGCGTCACGGTCGCCCGAAGCACTCCAGCGGCCCGCGCTCGGCCCGGACGATCCGGCGCTGATCCTCTTCACCTCCGGCGCGACGAGCCAGGCGAAGGGCGTGCTGTCCTCGCAACGCGCCGTGTGCCAGGCCCTGTTCAACATCGACTTCATCGGCGCGATCTCCGCGATGACATCGCCGCAGGCCGTCGCGGCCCTCATGCAAAGCGGCCTCGCACCGACGACCCTCACCGCGGTGCCGCTCTTCCACGTCAGCGGCCTGCACGCGCAGTTCCTGTCGGCCTTGCGCAACGGCCGCCGCCTGGTTTTCATGCACCGCTGGGATCCCGCGCAGGCGCTGGACCTGATCCGCGACGAGAAGATCACGCAATTCAACGGCGCGCCGTCGATGGTCGCACAACTCATGGCGGCCCCCGGCTTCGACGACCCCGCGATCACAGGCAGCCTTGGCGGCCTCGGCTTCGGTGGCGCCGGCCTGCCGCAGCCGCTGATCCGCAGCGTGTTCGCCGCCCGCCCGAACGGATTGTCCGGCATCGGCTTCGGACTCACGGAGACCAACGGCGTGGGCGCCGCCGGCTCCGGGGAGCTCTTCAAATACAAACCGCGCAGCTCAGGCATCACCTCGCCCATCATCGACGTGCGCATCGCCGACCCGGACGGCAAGCCCCTGCCCCCCGGGGAGGCGGGCGAGATCTGGCTACGCGGCGTCACGGTGATGCAGGGCTACTGGCGCAATCCCGAGGAGACCGGCGCCGCACTGATCGATGGCTGGTTCCACACCGGCGACGTCGGCTATCTCGACGATGAGGGCTTCCTGTTCGTCGTCGACCGCATCAAGGACGTGATCAACCGCAGCGGCGAAAAGATCGCTGCGGCGGAAGTCGAGTCGTGCCTGCTGGAGCATCCGTCGGTGATCGAGGCGGCCGTGTTCGCGGTGCCGGACGAGAATTCCGGCGAGGCGGTGGTCGCCGCCGTCGTCGTGGATGCACCCGGCACGATCAGCTCCGAGGCGCTGCGCGCACATGTCGCCGCGCGGCTCGCGGCCTACAAGGTGCCGGTGGTCGTGCATGTGCGCAGCGACGCCCTGCCGCGCAATCCGGCCGGCAAGCTGCTGAAGGCGGAGCTCAAGAGGGCCTACGGCGGGCCCCTCGCCACGTCCGACGCTTAGGCCCGCAAGTCCAGGAACCTGATGGCGCCGTGGATGGCGCGTTCGAAGATCGGGCGGTCGGGTTTGACGAGCTGCGCCGTCCCGTTCTTCAGCCGCACGGGCAGCGCTTCCGGCGCGATCGAAATTGCGCAGGCCGAGGCGTTTGTTTGGCGACTGCCAATCTACCAACCTCCGACCCGTCAACCTCTACTTTCCCCTGATCGCGCGAAGAACCTAAAAAATGCCCGCGAGCGTCCCGCCCCCCCAGACGAGCAGCGCGACGCCGCTCGCGTAACCGAGCCAGTGCCCCACGGGGACGGTCTTCTCGCATAGCACGAGCAGCGCGAGTCCCGCGATCCAGTAAAGGTTCATCAGACCGGCGACGAACATCAGCCCCATCAGGATCCAGCAGCAACCGACGCAGACCGCCCCATGCGCGAACCCCATGCGCAGCGCGCCGCGAACGCCCGGCCGCCAATGGCAGGCCAGGAACGCCAGCGGCGTCCGGCAGTGGCGAAGGCAGCTGTGCTTGAACGGGGTGAGCTGGTAGGCGCCGGCGGCGAACAGCAGGAACGCGGCCGGGACTGCGTCGGTGGCGCCGGCCATCGGCGAGAGAATGGCGGTGCGCTCCAACCCCCACTGCAGGGCGACCGCGACCAGACTGAAGCCCGCCCAGGCGGCGAGATAGCCGAGCGCGAAAAGGCTGGTCGCGACGCGGGGATGGCCCGCGTCGCGCGGCTGGCGACTGAGCGTCGCGAACAGCAGGATCACCGGCGCCGCGCCCGGCAGCATCATCGCGATCATCATGACCCACCACATGAAGCACATCAGCACCGCATAGCCGGGCGTCCACGCCGCGTGGCTCATCCCGGACGCCGACATGCCCGTGCCGGCGCCCGCGAACAGATACGCCCACGCCAGCGCGATCGCCGCGGCAAGCGCGGCCAGGACGGCCAGGCGATCGCGCCTGAGCGCCGCCTCGAAGGCGGTGTCAGGAGGTCGCGTCATCGTTCTTCCTCCGATCATGTTCGCCGGATCCGGGACGGTTCCCTGCCGCTCCAGCTCGTGCCGCTCACGCGTCGAGCCATGCCGTGAGCCTCGATCTTTCGCGGACCATGCCGTCCTGGTTGAAGTGGTGAACGCACCAATGCGCCCATGAATCTCCGTACGCCATCTCCATGTCGCCCGTCACCGTGGTGGTGCCCAGCCCGATCTCCGCGTAGGTGAACTCGAAGCTGCCCCTGGGGCGCGCCAGCGCGATGTGGAACGGTTCGCCGTTGAATTCGTTGATCATCGCCCTGCCGCGGCTCTTCATGATGCCGGGTATGTCGACTCTCGCGGTCCTGAGCTCCGGGTTGGCTTCGAGATGAATCGGCAGGAAAAGGGTCCTGCAGGATTGCGCGCAGGTGGTCGCAAAGACCGCGAAAAGATTGCTCAGCGGCGCGCACGCCGCGCCCGAGATGATCGTTTCGAGGGCCGCGCGTTGCGCTTCGTCCGCACGTTCGTCGATGACGATCTGACGTTTTCCGTTGCCGTCCTTGATCTCGCCTGGCCACTTGTACAGCGCCGCCCAAGTGAGCCCCGCAAGCGGCGTGCCGTTGAAATGGCCTTCGACGATCCTGCCGATGAAGGCCGACTGGCAATATCCGTGCGTGCTCGGCAGGTTGAACTGGCAGCCGCAGTTCACGTTGCAGTTGCAATTGTCATAGGTTTCGCTCTTGAAGAGCCATTCGTCCCTCGAGTCGCTCATTTGTCAATCCTCCTCGCGGCATGAAAGCCGGGATGCTCAGCCACCCTTCGCCGGAACGATGTTCTGGTTGATGTGGAAGACGTTGTCCGGGTCGTAGGTCGCCTTCACGGCCGCGAGCCGCGCGTAGTTGGCGCCGTAGTTCGCGGGCGCGCGCTGATCGTCGTCGCCGGACATGAAGTTGACGTAGCCCCCTTCGCCGCCCGAGTGCGGATGGATCGCGGCGTAGTAGTCCCTCACCCACCCGATGTTCGTCGCGTCGTCGGCCGGGTCCGACCACACCCCGACGATCACCGGGGCAAAGCGCTTGTCGCGGTGGCCGAAGGCCGTCTCGTCGGCGCCGACCCGCTGCGCCGCGCCGTTGATCGGATGCAGATGCATGCTCGAGCTGATGGTCGGCGTCTTCCTGCCGTGCTCGATGTGGGCCGCGAGCGCCGCGTCGGTGAGCTCGGTGATGAAGTCCGCCTTCCAGTAATGCCGCATGCCCTTCGGCACCAGGCCGTCGAAGGCGCTCTGCAGCGCCGGGAACGGCAGGAGGCCGACCTGCTCGGCCTTCACCTCGGCCGCGTCGCGCAGCGGCCGGAGCACTCGCGCGGCCTCCTCGTGCGGACCGTTCCAGCACGTGACCAGCACGCAGAAGAGGTCCCCGACCCGCTCGGCCGGGATGAACGGCAGCGGCGGGGCGATCTGCCAGGCGAAGAAGCATCCGAGCCGCTCGGGCGCATCCGCGATGAATTCGCGGTAGCACTGCAGGACCGCCGCGGCATCGTCGAAGTCGTAGAACAAGGGGCCGCCGACGACGTCGCCGACCTCGTGGAGCTGGAACTCGAAGCTCGTGACGACGCCGAAGTTGCCGCCGCCGCCGCGCAGGGCCCAGAACAGATCCTCGTTCTGGTAATCGCTCGCGGTGACCTGCCGGCCGTCGGCAAGCACAACGTCGGCCGACAGCAGGTTGTCGATCGACAGACCGCAGCCGCGGGTCAGGTAGCCGATGCCGCCGCCCAGCGTCAGGCCGCCGACCCCGGTCGTCGAGACGACCCCGCCGGGCGCTGCGAGGCCGAAGGGGTAGGTCGCATGGTCGACGTCACCCCAGGTCGCGCCGCCCCCGACCCGCACGACCTTCCTGACCGGGTCGACCCGCACGTATTTCAATGTCGACAGGTCGATGACCAGCCCGCCATCGACCGTGCCGAGGCCGGGAACGCTGTGCCCCCCACCCCGAACCGCGAGGTCGAGGCCGGCGTCGCGCGCCGCGGCGACCACGGCCATCACGTCAGCCGCATCCGCGCACTGGACGACGGCACGCGGTCTACGGTCGTGCATCGCGTTGTAGACGGCGCGAGCGTCGTCGTAGCCGGAATCCGCGGGGGTGATGATGCGACCCCGCACCCGTTCGCTCAATGCCTTGATCGTGTCGCTCATGGCGTGCTCCTTTGCTCCCTGGAAGGATGGCTAAAGGGTGCGCGCTCGGGCGTTCCCGAAGCGTTCCGTCTTAGCCAGACTCGCTTAGCAGGCTGGTTGCTGCCAGGAACGCCGGCAGATCATGGCCCGACGGGATCGTCTCGACGAGTTCCCTCAGTTGCTCCTGCACTGTCCGATCGGGAAAGCGCCTGGCGAGAGCGTGCAGCGCCCGCAGCTCCAGCCAGGCGGCCCCTTGCGCGTGCGCGACCTCGACGGCACGGCGCAGGGACGTAGCGGCGGCTTCGGTCTCGCCGCCGCGATAGGCGAGCTCGCCGTCGACACGCCACAGCTCGGCCTCGAGATAGCGCTGCCTGCACCGCTGCGAGCACGCGAGTCCCTCGCGGGCAGCTGCGCGTCCCTCGCGCGGCTCGCCGAGCAGGCCGCGCGCCCGGGCGAGGAGAAGGAGGGTGTAGGTGAGATGCAGGGTCTCCCCTTCGGCACGCGAGCGCGCCACCGACTGCAGGATCTTGTCGATACCCCCGGCCGATCCCCCGCACACCGCCAGCCAGCCCCGCAGGGCCTCCAGGACGACGACGAGGTAGTGCTCCGAAAGACGCTTCCACAACAGCTCGGCGTCCGCGAGGCGCTCGGCGAGGCCGCCGAGGTCTTCGGATTCGGCCGCGAGGATCGCCGCATACGTGACGACGTAGGCCTGCGTCATCAGATGCTCGAGCTCCGCGGCGAGCCCGAGCGCCGCGCGCGCCGTCTCGCCGGCCCGGCCGGCGTCACCGGACCACAGCTCGACGAGGGCGAGGCGCACGAGGCACACCACCTTCGGGTCCTGCGCGTAGAGGGCCAGATGCTCGTCGCGACGGGCCTCGTCGTAGGCTTCGAGGGCGCCCTCGAGATGGTGGCGGGCCGTCGCCAGATCGCCCCGCCAGAACGCGCTCACGCCGAGGAGATAGCGGCCCTCGGTGCGGGTGACCGGATCCTCACGCCCATGCTCGAGCAGCGCGCGGGCGAGCTCGTCGCAGTCGTCGAAGCGGCAGCCCTGCAGCCGCGCGAGGCCGAGACCGCGCAGGATCGGCGGTGCCGCGGGACGGTGAAGCTTGCGGCACAGCGCGAGGGCTCGCTCGTAGAGCTGGTGCGCCCCCTTCGAGCCGTAGCCGTCGAGGGCGACGAGCGGGGAGCCGAGGCCGATCCGCAGTTCGAGCTCGAGCGCGTCGCGCCCGGGTGAGGGCGGCAGCTCGGCGAGCAGCGCGAGCGCTCGTCGAAACATCGCGACCGCTTCTTCGAGCGCCGACACGGCCACCGCCCGGCGCCCCGCGACGCGGTAGGCCGCGATGGCCGCGTCGACCATGCCGGCTTGGTCGTAGTGTGCCGCGAGCCGGGGGCTCGCCACATCCGTGTCGCCGTGGAACTCGAGCGCGATCGCCTCGGCGACCGCCCGGTGGAGCTGGCGCCGACGCGCGGGGCTGACCATCTCGAGCGCGACCGCGCGCAGCTTGTCGTGACTGAAATCGTAGGCCCGCTCCTGATCGCGGATGATCCGCCGGCGCCACAGCTCGTCGACGCGGTCGATGAGTTCGCACTCATCGATCCCGCAGGCCGCGGCGATCAGGCCGACCGGGAAGGGCCGGCCGATGACGGCCGCCACCTCGGCGAGCCGCCGGGCGCCGTCGCTCAGTTGTCCCAGCCGGGCGCGCAGCACCGCCCGCATCGTCGGCGTCAGCACCGCCTGAGCCGTATCTGCAGAAATTCCTGCCCGCAGCGCCTCGATGACGAAGAGCGGATTGCCTTCGGTCTCGCGCCAGAGTCGTGCCGCCAGTTTCGGATCGATCGTGTTCTCGGCGCGCAGCCGGGCCGCAAGCGTCGCGGTGGTGGCTTCGTCGAGCCGCTCGAGCGCCACGGTGGTCACTGCCCCGTCGTGGCCCAGGGCGTCGACGAGGCCGACGAGGGGATGATGCTGCGCGACCTCCTCCCAGCGGGCCGTACCGACGACGAGCACCGGTGCCGTCGGGCCGCAACGGACGACGAAGCCGATCAACTCGATGGTCTCGGCGTCGCACCATTGCAGGTCGTCGATGATCAGCAGGTGCGGGCGCCCGCCGGCGACGAGGGCCCGGCTCACGGCATCGAACAAGCGGTGACGCTGCGCGACGTCGCCCGACGGGCTCCGTTCGGACGGGCGGGAGGCGTCGCGCAGCTCGGGCAGGAGCCGGACGAGCTCGGCCCGCCACACCGCATCGAGCGTGTCGATATGGCTTCGGATGGCGTCCGAGCGGAGGAGGTCGACGACCGGACCCCACGGCGGCCTGCCCGCGGCCTCGTACGCACGGGCCGAGCCCACCGCGTAGCCCTCTGCCCGGACGCGGCGGCCGAGTTCGAGCGCGAGGCGGGACTTACCGATGCCGGGTTCCCCCGTCACCAGCACGAGATGCGCCCCGCGCTGCCGCGCGCCATTCCATGCCTCGACGAGCCGGCTCCATTCCGGGCCCCTACCGACGAAAGGGGATTCGGCGACGGGCAGCGCCTTCTCCCGCGCCTCGTCGCGGTCGGGGGTGCCGGCCCGCAGCCTTCGGTACAGAGCCGCGATCGCCTCGCCCGGCGCCACCGCGAGCTCGCGCTCGAGCAGCTCCGCGTAGCGGTGGTAGCAGCGCAGCGCCGCGGCCCGGTCGCCGAGCGCGAGCTGCGCTTCGATCTGGATGCGAACGGCGGCCTCCGAGGTCGGCTCCAGCTCGCTGAGGCGCTGCGCATGCCTGACGGCGGCGGCGTGGTCCTCGCGCCGAGCGGCCTCCTCCGCCAGACGCAGGAGGGCCGCATGCGCCTCGGCCCGGAGTCTCGCCCGCTCGTCCAGCACCCAGTCTTCGTAACAGGCCGGCAGCAGATCGCCCGAATAGAGGCGCGCGGCGCGTTCGAAATCGCCGGCCGCGACGGCATTGCGGAAACCGAGCACGTCGACCTCGCTCGGCCCGCCCGCGATCCAGAGCACCGTCTCGTTGCCGATCTCGACGAACTCCGCGACGTCGGGCAGGCAATGACGGAAGTCGTGGAGCAGCTTTCTGAGGTTGGTGCGCGCCTGCGCTTCGTCGGAGTCGGGCCAGAGCTCGAACGCGAGGTGCGAGCGGTGCTGCGGGGCGCCGCGTAACGCGATCAGGCCCAGAAACCGTTGCAGGCGAAGCGAGTCGAAGGCGCGCAGGCGCCGGCCGTCGAGGATGATCTCGGCGGCACCGAGCAGTCGCACCTGCAAGCGGATCGGTCGTTCGCCACCGACCCCGCTCGTTTCACTCGACATGTGGCTCTCTTTAGGCGGTTTCTCAACGTCGGCGCGTCCCGACGCTGCAGTTCGGCCAAGCACCCGGCAAGCAAACGGGAATGTCGCATTGGGCTTCGAATCCGGTCTTTGGTTCGATTCGACGCTCGGGGGCGGAAGATTTTGAACGCCACCCCGAGCCTTTCGAGCCTGGAGGTGGCGAATCGCCTCAGGCGCTCTTTTCGCCCCTCGGCAGCGGCACCGTGACCGGCGGCCCCGGTTGGCTGCACCCGGCATCACAACAGCGTCCCGGCTGCTTGTTCCGGCTGATTGCCCACGGATGTGCAGCATCCGGTTGACCGTCTTGTCCGACTTCGTCTGCGTGGCAAGCATCAACGGCGCGAGGGCCGGGTCGTGCGCGAAATCGTAGCTGACGGCCAGGGCGTTGATGCCGGGCTGCAGCGAAGGGGCATCGACGACCGCCTTCCCATTGCGCGACGGCACTCAGCACTTCGGAGCATGGAACTTTCGAAGATGCCATCGGCCCGCCTCAGCTCCCCCACACCTTCTGCGCCGGCACTGCCTCCGCGAGGATCGCGTCGACGGCCGCCCCAACTTCGGCCGGTTCCCAGCGCGCGCCCTTGTCGCGCGTCACCCCGGTGCGCCAGCCGTCGCACAACGAGATGCGTCCGCCCTGGGCCTCGAACACCTGGCCGGTGACGTGGCGCGACAGCGGGCTGCCGAGCCACACCACGAGCGGCGCGACGTTTTCCGCGGCCCACAGGTCGAAGCTGCCGTCCTCGGGTTTCTTCACCACCGCCGCCATCGCGCTCTCGGTCATCGAGGTGCGTGCGGAGGGTGCGAGCGCATTGGCCGTGACGCCGTAGCGCGCGAGTTCGGCCGCCTGGACAAGCGTCAGCGAGGCGATGCCGCCTTTCGCCGTAGAGTAGTTCGACTGCCCGATCGAGCCCTGCAATCCCGCACCGGAGCTGGTGTTGATGATGCGGGCGTCGACCTGCTGGCCGGCCTTGGCCTGGTCGCGCCAGCGGCGGCCGAGAATGTTGGCGAGGCAGAAGTGGCCTTTGAGATGCACGCGCATGACCTCGTCCCAGTCGTCCTCGCCGAGGCTCACGAACATGCGGTCGCGCAGGATGCCTGCGTTATTCACGACGACGTGCACGTCACCGAAGGCCTCGACCGCCGCATCGACGATGCGCTGCGCCGTTTCCAGCCGCGTGATGTCGTTCGCGTCGGCGATCGCTTTGCCGCCGCCCTCGCGGATCTCGCTCGCAACGGCCACGGCGGCTTCATTGCGGATGTCGTTGACCACCACGTTCGCACCTTCGGCCGCGAAGGCCAGCGCATACGCGCGACCGAGGCCACCGCCGGCCCCGGTGATGATCACGGTACGTCCGTCACAGATACCCATTGGGAACTTCTCCATTATTGTCAGCTCGAGCGCGCCTTCAAAGGCGCTCGATGATCGTCACGTTGGCCTGGCCGCCGCCTTCGCACATCGTCTGGAGGCCAAAGCGGCCACCGGTGCGTTCGAGCTCGTGCAGCAGGGTCGTCATCAGGCGTGCTCCCGTCGCACCCAGAGGGTGGCCGAGGGCAATGGCGCCGCCGTTGGCATTGGTGCGGGCGGGGTCGTAGCCGGTCTCCTTGGCCCATGCCATGACCACGGAGGCGAAGGCCTCGTTGATCTCGACGCGGTCGATGTCGCCGATGGTCATGCCGGTTTTCTTCAGAGCCGCCCTGGTCGCGGGGATTGGCGCGGTGAGGTGCCAGATCGGGTCGTCGGCGAGGACGCTGAGGTGGTGGATGCGGGCGCGCGGGGTGAGCCCGTAGCGCTTCAGGGCCGCTTCCGACACGACGAGCAGCGCCGCCGATGCATCGCAGGTCTGGCTCGACACTGCGGCCGTAATGCCGGGGAATTCCGGTGCGACCGGGTCCAGCTCGGCCATCTTTTCCAGCGTCGTCGCGCGCGGAGTCTCGTCGTGCTGGACGCCTTCCAGCGGCACGATCTCCTTCGCGAAGTAACCGGCCTCGATCGCGGCGCGCGCGCGGCGGTGGCTTTCGAGGGCGAAGGCTTCCATCTCCGCGCGGGTGACGTGCCAGTGGTCGGCGATGCGCTGCGCGGCGTAGAACTGGTTCACCGGCTGGTCGCCGAACCGCGCCTTCCAGCCGCGGCTGCCGGAGAACGGATCGGGGAAGCCGAGCGGCTGGCCGGCGAGCATCGCGGACGAGATCGGGATCTGCGTCATCGTCTGCACGCCGCCGACGGCGACGACGTCCTGCGTGCCGCTCATGACCGCCTGCGCGGCGAAATGCAGCGCCTGCTGCGACGAGCCGCACTGGCGGTCCACGGTCGTGCCCGGCACGTTGAGCGGCAGGCCGGCGGCGAGCCAGCTCGTGCGCGCGATGTCGCCGGCCTGAGAGCCGATGGTGTCGACGCAACCGAAGATCACGTCGTCGTATTCCTCGGCGGGAATCGCGTTGCGCTCGACGAGCGCCTTCAGGACGTGCGCGCCGAGGTCGATCGCGTGAACGTGGGCGAGGCCGCCCTTGCGCCTGCCGGTCGGGCTGCGCAGGGCGTCGACGATAAAAGCTTCAGCCATTCTTCATTCCCCGAAAGTTCGGCCCGGGCCGAGTGCGGCAGCGTCGCCGAGCACCAATCCGGCCACCCGGGCCTTGTGGAAACCACGGTCGCCCCAGGACGCATCGAGTGCCCAGGCGCGCTTCATGAACATCTGCAGATCGACTTCCCAGGTGTAGCCCATCGCGCCATGCACCTGGATGCCATGGCGCGCGGCCAGCCACGCCGCCTCGCCGCAGGCGAGCTTGGCGTGTGAGACCCGCACCGACACATCCGCCTCCCCATGCGCCACCGCATGCGCGGCGCGATACAGCACGGGTTTGGCGAATTCGATGCGCGTAGCCACGTCGGCAAGGTGATGCTTGACGGCCTGGAAGCTGCCGATCGGCCTGCCGAATTGCTTGCGCTGGGCGGTGTAGTCCACCGAAAGGTCGAGCATGCGCTGCGCGAGGCCCAGCAGCTGACCGGACACGGAGAGCACGCCGCGCTCGAGTGTCGCCGCCCACATCGCGCGCCCGACTTCGCCCGAAGCGACACGAGTCGCCGAATTCGGCTCCCACACGACGCGGCCCAGCCGGCGCGAATGGTCGATGCTGGGATTGGCGATGACGTCGGCCAGCGAGCGGGGCACCGCGTGCACCTCGTCGCCGTGTGCGAGCAGCAGGACGTCGGCAGGATGCGCGTCGGCGACGAGTGGATTGACCGGGTGGCCGACGGCGATGCGGATGTTGCCATCGGCAATGCGACTGAGCCATTCGTCACGCGCAGCCACGCTTTCGGGCAAGGCCGAGATGAGGCCCGTGGCGACGTAGGCAGTGTCGGCGAGCGAGTCGGGAATCGCGTAGTAGCCAAGCTCCTGGGTCATCAGCGACCACGCGACGTCGTCCATGCCGAGTCCCCCGCAGGATTCCGGCACCGACAGGGCCGTGAGCCCCTGCTCGGCAATCTTGTGACGCAGGTCGGGCGAGCGGCCGACGTCGGTTTCCCAGATCTCGCGCAGCATTTCGGGCGCCGCTTCCGTCATCAGGAAGCGGCTCACCGCCTCGCGGAAGGCGAGCTGGTCATCGGAAAAAGTGAAGTCCATGAGCGGCCCCTTCAGGATTTCGGGAGTCCGAGCATCCGCTCGGCGATGATGTTGCGCTGGATTTCGTTGGTGCCGGCGTAGATCGGCCCTGCCTGCGCGAAGAGGAAGCCTTCGAGCCAGCTCGCGCCGTCCTCGGCCTCGGGCGCTTCCGCGACGAGTTCGGCGCGAGCGCCGAGGATGCGCATCGCCGTCTCGTGCATCTTCAGGTCGAGCTCGGACCACACGATCTTGTTCGTGCTCGCCTCGTCGCCGATGCGCGCGCCTTTCGCCACCCGTCCGACCGTGTGGTAGGCGGACAACGCATAGGCCTCCGCACCCATCCAGGATTCACACACCGCGTCGCGAATCGTGGGGTCGCGGTCGGCGCTCTCGCGGTGCGCCTGGTACAGCGCCACGAGCCGTCGCGCGGTGTGCTGGAAACGGCCCGGCGAACGCAGCAACAAGCCGCGCTCGAAGCCCGCAGTAGCCATCGCCACATGCCAGCCCTGGCCTTCGTCGCCGATGCGGTTCTCGACCGGCACGCGCACATCGTCGAAGAATATCTCCGCGAATGCCTCTTTACCGTTCAGAGCACGGATCGGGCGAATGGTCACGCCCGGCGCGTCGAGCGGCACGGTCAGGAAGCTGAGGCCGTGGTGGCGGCTGGACGCCGGATCGCTGCGGAACAGCCCGAACAGCCAGTCGGCGTAGATCGCCCGCGTCGACCAGGTCTTCTGCCCGTTGAGGACGTAGTGGTCGCCCTCCCGAATGGCCTTGCTGGTGATCGCCGCCATGTCCGAGCCGGCATTAGGTTCCGACCAGCCCTGCGCCCACATGTCTTCGCTCGACGCCATGCGCGGCAGGAAGCGCTGCTTCTGCGCCTCGGTGCCGAACTCCATCAGCGTCGGCCCGAGCAGCAGCTGGCCGTTCTGGTTCACGCGCAACGGCGCGCCCGAGGCGTAATACTCCTCCTCGAAGATCAGCCACTCGATGAGATCGCAGCCGCGGCCGCCGAGCGCCTCGGGCCACATCACCATCGACAGGCGCGCATCGAACAAGCGCCGTTCCCATTCGCGGTGCTGATCGAAGCCTTCATGCGTGTCGTAGCTCGCGAGCGGCGTGCGCGGCACGTTGTCGGCGAGCCAGGCGCGGACTTCCGCGCGGAAGGCGCGCTGTCTGGGCGTAAACGCAAGCTCCATGGTGTCCCCCTTCAGAATTTCGCGTCGCGTTTTTCGACGAAGGCCCGGCGCGTTTCGGCCGAATCCGGGCTGGTGTAGGCCTGCAGCGTGAAGCCCTGCTCCCAGCGGTACTTGTCCTCGAGGTTGCCGTCCTCGATGCCGTTGAGCGCTTCCTTGGCGATGCGGATCATCTCGGGGCTCTTCGCGGCGATCTTCGCGGCGATCCCCAGCGCCGTTTCGCGCAGTTCGCTGCGCGGCACGACGCGCTCGATGAAGCCGTAGCGCTCGGCGTCGCGCGCGCCGATCTTCTCGCCGGTGAAGAACAGGTAGCGCACCTTCTGCACTGGAAACAACCGCTGCAGGTGCGCCCCGCCGCCCATCGCCCCGCGATCCACCTCCGGCAGCGCGAAGGTCGCGCAGTCGGCGGCGACCACGATGTCCGCCGCACCCGTGATGCCGATGCCGCCGCCGAGCACGAAGCCATGCACCGCCGCGATCACCGGTACCGGGCAGCGGTGCACCGCCTTGAAGGTCGCGTAGTTGCCGGCATTCACCGCGACGATGCGCTCCGGGTGGGCGTCGAGTTCCTTGATGTCCACGCCAGCGCAGAAGCCGCGGCCCTCGGCGCGGATCACGATGACGCGCACGTCCGGGCTGGCACCGAGTTCGTCGATGGTGCGCGCAAGCGCGAACCATTCGCCGCTGTCGAGAGCGTTGACCGGCGGCTTGTCGATCACCAGCTCGGCGATGCCGGCGTCGAGCCGGATTTGGATTGCGTTCGTCACGTGGGGGTCTCCAGTCTTTTCTGTAGGGTCGGGGTATCTCGTTTGTCGCGACTCAGGTCGCGGTGCTGACCTGCGTCTCGAGCCGGGCGTACAGGCGCGCGAGGCAAGCTTCGGCCTCGGCGGCAATCCCGCCGATGACTTCGTCGCAGCTCTGCAGTTCGCCGATCGCCGCGGCGACCTGGCCGCTCGGCAGGATGCCTTCGTCCGGGCGCCCTTCGACCATCGAGCGTTGCAGCAGCACCGGCTGGTTGGCCGACATCACCGTCTGCGACACGGCGCCGGCATCTTCCTTGATCGCCTGGCGCAGCACGCCGAGCATGTGCCCGAAGCTCATGCCCGTCTGCGCCTTCCACGCCCACGCGCTCTTCAGCGCGATCGCGAGGCGCCCCAGTGGGCCCGCCGCTTCGAGGCGACGGATGAACGGGTTGTCGATCATGCGGTGACGCATGCCGTCGACCGCGAGCGTCACGCGGATCTTCTGCGGGTCGTCGACGGCGACATAGCGCTGCAGCGTCGCGCGCGGCGTCGGCGCATCGGTGGTCATCAGGAAGCGCGTGCCCATCGCGATGCCCGCGGCGCCTGCCGCCAGCGCCGCGGCCAGCCCGCGTCCGGTCGAATAGCCGCCGGCCGCGATCACCGGCACCTTCACGGCGTCGAGCACCTGCGGCAACAGGATCGTGGTCGGCACGCCGCCGGTGTGCCCGCCGCCCTCGCCGCCCTGGATCGTGATCATGTCGGCGCCGAGCTCGACCGCCTTCACCGCATGCTTGAGCGCGCCGACCGTTGGGATGCACAGCACGCCGGCCTGCTTGAAGCGCGCGATGGTCTTCTTGTCCGGTCCGCGCCCGTAGCTCACCGCGCGCAGCTTGTACTGGATCGCGAGATCCACGCACTGCGCGGCGTTTTCCTGGAACATGTGGAAGTTGAGGCCGAATTTCGTCCCGCCCGTCGCGGCGATCACCTTGCGGATTTCTGCTTCGAGCTTGTGCGCCTCGATCGTCGCGCCTGCGAGGAAGCCGAAGCCGCCCGCTTTCGTGGTCGCGATCACGAGATTCGCGTCGGCGACCCAGCCCATCGCCGTCTGCACTACGGGAAAGCGGCAGCCCAACGCCTCGGTGAGGGGCGTGCGCAGCAGCTCCGAATAATCAAACAGCGTGTCGCGGTTCATGCGCCCTCTCCTGCTGTGGCGGCCTGCTTGTTGGCCTGGGCCATCGCCTTCGCGTCGTAGCCGCCCAGCTTGTCGCCCGACAGCAGTTCGTTGTGCGCATGCGCGAAGTGGTGCCAGCCGAAGGCCGCGTCCATCGCGGTGCGCTTGCCCTGCAGGTCCTCGACGTGGTTGATCGCCTGCTTGGTCAGCGCGAGCCCCATGCGCGGCTGCTGCGCGATGCGCGCGGCGATCGCGTAGGTCGCCGCTTCGAGTTCGGCACGCGGCACGACGCGATTGACCATGCCCATCTGGTACGCGCGCTCGGCCCCCATGCGGTCGCCGACGAAGAGGAACTCCTTGGCAATGCGCGGATGCAGCTCGAAGGGATGGGCGAAATACTCGACGCCCGGGATGCCCATGCGGACCACCGGGTCCTGGAAGAAGGCATCGTCGGACGCGACGATCAGGTCGCACACCCACGCGAGCATCAGCCCGCCCGCGACGCACGCCCCCTGCACCATCGCGATGGTCGGCTTCGGCAGTTCGCGCCAGCGCCGGCACATGCCGAGGTACACCTCCTGCTCGCGCGCATACAGGTACTCGCCGCCCGGCTTGTTGGTGTGATCCCACCACAAGTGGACGCGGTCGAAGGGCTTGTTGATGTCGCGTCCCGGCGTGCCGATGTCGTGCCCCGCCGAGAAGTGCCGACCCTCGCCGCGCAGCACGATCACCTTCACGGCGTCGTCATCGACGGCACGCCGCAAGGCCGCGTCGATGGCGTAGGTCATCTGCGAGTTCTGCGCGTTGTTGAACTCCGGCCGGCACATCGTCACGGTCGCGATGCCGTCCTGCACGGCGTATTTCACGGGCAGGTCGGTCTCGTAGGAGGAGGTGTCGGCGCGGCTCACGAAGTCGCCAGCGTTGGGGGTCGTCGGGGCGGTCATTGTCGTTTTCCTTGTCGGGTCAAGACGCCGGACGAATGCCCGGCGGATTGCCCTTGATCGCCGTCGCGCGCACTTCGTGGGGGTCGAGGCGGCGGATCAACGCAAGCTGGTCGGCGGTCGGATGCGCGGTTTCGCACAGATCGGGCGCCGCGATGAGCGGGAAGCCGGTCTTCTCCTGCACTTCCGCGAAGCTCACGCCGGGGTGCAGCGAGCGCACGCGCGCCGCCCGCGAGGGGCCGTCGTAATCCATCACGCACAGGTCGGTGACGACGATGCGGATCTGCATCAGGTCGTTGCGCTCGCCGTCGTTCCAGCGCTCGGGCTTGAAGCCGACGCCGGACACCATGTCGACCTCGCCCTCGACGAACACGCGGCGGCTGTGATTCGGGACGAAGAAGGAGTTGATGTGGTTGATGCTGTTGCCGGGCAGGCCGCGCACGCCGAGCATCGCCGACTTGGGCTTCGCGTAGTCGCCGACGCACGAGAGGTTGGTCTGGCCCCAGCGGTCCACCTGGGTCGGGCCGACCATCGCGTGGCGACGCCCGCCCCACACGCATTCGAACACGCGCTCGAAGGGCATGTAGCCGGAATAGCGCGGCTGGTAGTCGCCGCGCGGCCCGAGCGGGATCGGCTCCTCGACGAGGAAGGCTTCGCTGTCGGTCATCAGCAGGCCCTCGCTGTGCGTGAGCTTCGCGAGGCTCGCGCCCAGGCGCGGAATCACGCCGAGGCCCGAAGCGAGCAGCTCACCGTCGCCGCGCCAGGCTTCCGAAGCGGCGACGATCATCAGTTCGGCCAGGGTGAAATCAATTTTTTCGGTCATCGCGGGGTCTCCTCAGAACACCGGCAGCGGCAGCGTCCCGAGACGCGCGGCCCCGCCGTTCTTTTCCTGGTAGGCGGCTTCGCCCGGGGTGACGAATTCATCGACATAGGCTTGCCAGCCGCCCTCCTCGCCCGCGCTGGCGGCGTAGCGCTTGAAGTGGCTTATGTCCCAGCCGTAGTCCGACGGGCACGAGGTCGGGTGCGCGCCGAAGGGCGCTTCGACGACGCCGGTCACGAGGTAGCGCTCGAAGGTGTTGCTGCGCGCGCTCGCGGCGTCGAGCTGAAGCCGGTCCTCGACACGCTCGGCGGACACGTAACACTGCTCGGCCGCGCGCGCGAAGAGGTGGTCGAAGTAGGGATCGGGTCCGGTGACCAGCGTGTTACCGAGCCGGTCGGCGACATTGACGTGCAGCAGCGCGACGTCGAGCTTCAATGCCGGCATCGCGATCAGCACCTCGCCGTCGTCGTAGGGCGAACGGATCGTGCGCAGCTCCGGGTTGAGCTTCACGACATCGGTCGCGAGGCCGCAGCGCGTCGGCAGGAAGGGCAGGCGCATGCCGGCGGCGCGCAGGCCCCACTGGAACATGCCCTCGTCCAGCTCCATCAGATCCTTCAGCTCGCCCGCCTCGCGCGCCTTGCGGTAATACGGTTCGAGCGGGATCGCGTCGAGCGTGGCGAAGCCGAACACCAGCTTCTTCACCTTGCCGGCGGCGCACAGCATGCCGACCTCGGGACCGCCATAGGCGACCACCGTCAGGTCCTTCACCGGCGAGCGCAGGATTTCGCGCACGATCGCCATCGGCTTGCGCCGCGGGCCCCATCCTCCGAAACCGATCGTCATGCCGTCGCGCAGCGCGCCGACGACATCCGCGGTAGTCATTCTCTTGTCCATTTGCGTGGTCCTTATTGCTGTCCGGCCGAGAAGTCGTGGCCCCACAGGCTCACGCGCGTGAACTCGAAGGCGGTGTGGCGCGACCAGTCGACCTGCAAGCCGCCGAAGCCGTACTCCAAGTCGAAGTCGGAAGGCGTCTTCATGTAGAAGGAGATCATGCGGTCGTTGAGGTGCTGCCCGAGCGTGGCCGACAGCGGCACGCCGTGCGCGGTGCGGCGGTCGTGCGCGCGCCCGACCTCGGTCATCGAATCGACTTCCACCATCACATGCACGCAGCCCGACGGCACCGGGTATTCCGCCAGCGCGAGGCTGTGGTGGCGCGCGTTGGCGCAGTGCAGGAAGTGGATGCGCACCCCCGGGCTGGACGGATCGGGGCGGAAATTGAAGATGTCCGACACGCCGAAACCGAGCACATCGCGGTGGAAGGCGATCGTCTCGTCGAAGTTCGGCGCCGGCAGCACCGTGTGGCCGAGGCCCATGTCGCCGGTAATGAAGCGCGGCACGCCCTGTGGCGACACGAAAGGCAGGCAGTCCGAGCGATGCCCCCAGCCCAGTTCGTGCCGGTTGCCGGAGGGGTCGGTGACGATCGCGATCGCCTGCATCCCGCGCTGCTCGCACAGCCCGGCCGAGGCCGGCTCCCATTTCGCGCGCTTCTGCTCGAGCACCGTGATCGCGGCATCGAAGGCGCGTTCGTCGGCGAGTTCCCAACCCGACGCGACGTAACGGCGCTCCGGCCCTTCGGCCGCCAGCATGCGGAACGGGCGCTCGTCCATCTTCACGTACAGGCCGCCCCCGGGTGCCGGCGACGTCATCATTCCGAGTACGTCCTGCGCGTAGCTCTGCCATTGGGCAAGCTGATCGGTTTGGGTGACGATATAACCCAGACCGCGAATATCGATCATGTCTCCGGCTCCCATGAGCCCGGCCCTTGCCGGTATGGAAGCCATTTTCGCGACGAGCCGCGGCACGCTCATCGTCCGTTGAGACTACGGATCGCCTCGGGAAGCCGGATCGCTGGGCGCTTGGAGCCTCTTCTTCCCGCTTGCGGCCACCGACGGTCGCGCGAGGAATTTCTCGACCTTCCTGTTCCCCGGCGCGCACTACCGTCGGGCGACTTACCGGCAGATGGACTGGAGCCTCCTCATCACTGCAGCAGGTTCGCCGACGATCCCGCGTCTGGATGCCGGGACACGGCACATCGCGGCCACGCCGCACGCCGCCTATACTGCCCAGAGCGAGACCGCGCGGAGACAGGCGCCATTTTCGAGACCCACGCCAGTTGCGGGGTCGGTGCCCTCGTCGATCTGACCGGCCACGCCACCCATGCCCTGGTCGCGGACGGCCTGCGCCTGCTCGCCAACCTCGACCACCGCAGCGCCCGTGGCGCGGAAGAGGAAAGCGGCGACGGTGCCGGCATCCTGCTGCAGATTCCCTACGCCCTGTACGCCGACGAGGTCGCCAACCTCCCGGCGCGCGGCTGCTACGGTCTGGGCCAGGCCTTCATGCCGCGCGACGGGCGCCGTCGGGCGCGCGTCCGCTGCCTGGTCGACGCCGTGTGCGCCGCGCGCGGCTTCGATCTGGTGGGCTGGCGCGAGGTGCCGGTGGAGCCGGGCGGGCTGGGACGCACCGCGGCCGAGTCGCAGCCCGCGGCGTGGCAGTTCTTCGTCACCCCGCGCGATCCCGCCGTGAGCGCGGAGGCTCTCGACCTGCACCTTTACGTGCTGCGCCGCGCGCTCGAACGCGACGCCGCGATCCATGGCCTCGCCGGTGCCGGGCGCGATCTCTTCTACCTGTGTTCGCTCGACCGCCGCACCGTGGTCTACAAGGGCCTGCTCACCTGCCCGCAGCTCGCGCGCTTCTATCTCGACCTGAGCGATCCGCGCACCGTCTCGGCACTCGCGCTGCTGCACGCGCGCTATTCCACCAACACCCTGGGCGCCTGGCAGCTCGCCCACCCCTATCGCTGCCTGGTGCACAACGGGGAGATCAACACGCTGCGCGGCAACCTCAACTGGCTGCGCGCGCACGAGGCCGAGATGGCCTCCGCCCGCCTCGGCGCGGATCTGGCCACCGTGTTGCCGGTCACCGGCGAAGGCCTGAGCGACAGTGCGGTGTTCGACCACGTGCTCGAACTGCTGGTGGTGGCCGGGCGCAGCCTGCCGCACGCGTTGCGCATGATGGTGCCCGAGGCCTGGCACCACGACGCTGCGATGGACCCCGCACGGCGCGACTTCTACGCCTGGCACGCTTCGCTGATGGAGCCGTGGGACGGCCCGGCGCTGGTGGTCGCCACCGACGGCACCCAGCTCGCTGCCATCCTCGATCGGAACGGCCTGCGCCCCTGCCGCTACTGCCTGACCCGCGAGCGGCGGCTGATCCTCGCCAGCGAAACCGGAGTGCTCGACAGCGCGCCGGCCGACATCGTGCAGCAGGGCCGGCTGCGCCCGGGCCAGCTGTTCCTTGCCGACCTCGCCGAAGGGCGCATCGTGCCCGAGGACGAAATCTTCGCCACTCTCGCCGCACCGCCCTACGGCGCCTGGCTGCGCACCTACCAGCCGCGCCTGCGCACGCTCGCACAGCGCACCGACCCACCCCCCGCCGCGCCACCGCCCGCCGTGCTCGAGCGCCTGCAGCACGCCTTCGGCTACACCGAGGAGCTGCTGCACGCCCTGCTGGAGAAGATGGCCGAAGGCGGCAGGGACCCGGTCGGCTCGATGGGCGACGACACCCCGCCGGCGCTGCTCTCCGCGCGTCACCGCCCGCTGTTCGCCTACTTCAAGCAGCAGTTCGCGCAGGTCTCCAACCCGCCGCTCGACTACATTCGCGAGGCGCTGGTGACCTCGCTCGCCGCGCCGGTGGGTCGCCACCGCAACCTGCTCGAAGCCACCCCCGCACACTGTCGCCAGCTGCTGCTCGACTCGCCGGTGCTGGCCGATGGCGATCTCGCGGCGCTGGAAGCACTGGCCGCGACCCCGCGCAACGGCATCCGCGCCTGCCGGGTGGATATCACCTTCGGCCCCGAGCAGGCGCTGCGCGAGGCGATCGACCGGGTGCGCGCCGACTGCATCGCGGCGATCGAGGAAGGCGTCGAGATGCTCATCCTCGACGACCGCGCTGCCGGCCCCGAGCGCCTGCCGATTCCCAACCTGCTCGCCACCGCCGCGGTGCATCACCACCTGATCCGCGCCGGCCTGCGCCAGCGTGCCGCGCTGGTGCTGGTGGCCGGTGAAGCGGCGGCGGTGCACCACCTGTGCACGCTGGTGGGCTACGGCGCCGACGCGGTGCACCCCTGGCTCGCCTACCGCAGCCTGGATGCGCTGGCCGCCGCCGGACGGCTCGCCCGCGCGCGCGATCCGCAGGCGGGCTACCGCGCCGCGCTGGAAGGCGGGTTGCTCAAGGTGATGGCCAAGATGGGCATCTCCACGCTGGCGAGCTACAAGGGCGCGCAGATCTTCGAGGCCATCGGCCTGGCGCAGGATTTCGTGGACGAGTACTTCACCGGCACGGCCTGCGCTCTGCCGGCGGCCGGGCTGGCGCTGTTCGAGCGCGAGGCGCGCGAGCGCCATGCCGCGGCCTGGGCTGCTCCAACGGCGGGCAATGCCCCGCTGCCGGCCGGCGGCGAGCTGTACTGGCGGCGCGACGGCGAGCACCACCAGTGGAACCCCTACACCATCGGCAAGCTGCAGCAGGCTGCGCGCGAGGCCGATGCCGCCGCTTACCGCGACTTCGCTGCGGCGGTCGACGGCGCATGCGAGGCTCCCGCCACGCTGCGCGCCCTGCTCGACGTGGTGCCCGCCGCGGACGGCGGCGTCCCGCTCGACGAAGTCGAAGCGGCCGCCGCCATCGTCGCGCGATTCGGCACCGGTTCGATGTCCTTCGGTTCGCTGAGCCGCGAGGTGCACGAGACGCTCGCCGTGGCGATGAACCGCCTGGGCGGCAGTTCCGGCACCGGCGAGGGCGGCGAACAGGTCGAACGCTTCGGCACCGAGCGGGCCTGCAGCATGAAGCAGGTCGCCAGCGGGCGCTTCGGCGTCACCGCACAGTACCTCGCCGACGCGCGCCAGATAGAGATCAAGATGGCTCAAGGCGCCAAGCCCGGCGAAGGGGGCGAGCTACCTGCCGGGAAAGTGGACGCCGGCATCGCCGAGGTGCGCTTCACCGTGCCCGGCATCGGCCTGATCTCGCCGCCGCCGCACCACGACATCTACTCCATCGAGGACCTCGCCCAGCTCATCCACGACCTCAAGTGCGCCAGCCCGGCCGCAGAGATCCACGTCAAGCTGGTGGCCGAGGCCGGCGTGGGCACGATCGCCGCCGGCGTGGCCAAGGCGCGCGCCGACGCGGTGCTGATCTCCGGGGATTCGGGCGGCACCGGCGCCTCGGTGAAGACCTCGATCAAGGGGGCGGGCAGCGGCTGGGAGCTGGGGCTGGCCGAGACCCACCGCGCGCTGATGGCCAACCGCCTGCGCTCGCGCATCCGCGTGCGCGTCGACGGCGGCTTCCTGACCGGGCGCGACGTGGTGGTGGCCGCGCTGCTCGGCGCCGAGGAATACGGCTTCGGGACCGCGGCCCTCGTCGCGCTGGGCTGCATCATGTTGCGCAAGTGCCACTGCAACACCTGCTCGGTGGGCATCGCCACACAGGACCCGGAACTGCGCCGCCGCTTCGCCGGCGCCCCCGAGCACGTGATGAATTACCTCAGTTTCGTCGCCGCGGAGGTGCGCGCATGGATGGCGCGCCTGGGGTTCCGCCGCATGGACGAGATGATCGGCCGGGTGGATTGCCTGAAGGCGCGCGCGCTCGTCCATCCCAAGGGGCTGACGGTGGACGTGTCCGCCCTGCTTGCCCCGGTGCCCGGCGACGACACCCCGCGCCGCACCCGCGCGCAGGATCACAAGCTCGCCGCCCAGCTCGACCACGTCCTGATCGAACCGGCGCTGGCCGCGCTCGCGCGTGGTGAGTGCTACACGCACCGCCTGGCGATCACCAACCGCGACCGTAGCTTCGGCACCCTGCTGAGCCACGAACTCACCGTCCGCCACGGCGCGCGCGGCCTGCCCGCCGACAGCATCCGCCTCGATTGCCACGGCCACGCCGGGCAGAGCTTCGGCGCCTTCCTGTGCGCCGGGATCAGCCTGCATCTGACCGGGGACGCCAACGACCATGTCGGCAAAGGACTCTCGGGCGGGCGCATCGTGGTCGCCACCCCGGCCGACGCCGGCTATCCGGCCGCCGGCAACATCATCGTCGGCAACGTCGCGCTCTATGGCGCCACCGCGGGCGAGGCCTACATCAACGGCCAGGCCGGCGAGCGCTTCGCGGTGCGCAACTCGGGCGCGCAGGCGGTGGTCGAGGGCGCGGGCGACCACGCCTGCGAGTATATGACCGGCGGCGCGGTGATCTTCCTCGGACCGGTCGGTCGCAATTTCGGCGCCGGCATGAGCGGCGGCGTGGCCTACCTGCTCGATGCCGACCCGCAGCTGCGCCTGCGGCTGAACGGCAGCGACCTGTGCGCCGAACTGCCGGACGAGACGCGCGACCACCCGCGCCTGCACCGCCTGCTCGCCCGCCACGCCCAATTCACCGGCAGCGCACTCGCGCGCGAACTGCTGGCGGCGTGGCCGGGGACCGCGGCGCGCTTCCTCAAGCTCATCCCGGCGGCCTACGCCGCGCTCACCGAAGCACGCCCCGCCCCGCCCACGGTCGCACCGCCGGCGAGCGAGAACCACCCCGACGGCTACCGTCGCCACCCGCGCATCCCCATCGCCTACCGCGCCCCGGTCGAGCGCGTCGGCGACCACCGCGAGATCTACGCCCCGCATTGGGACGCCGCGCAACTGCGCACCCAGGGCGAGCGCTGCATGGACTGCGGGGTACCGGCCTGCATGGCCGGCTGCCCGATCGGCAACCGCATCCCGGAGTGGAACGACCTGGTCTCGCGCGACGACTGGCGCACCGCGCTGGACCGCCTGCACGCCACCAACAACTTCCCGGAATTCACCGGCTACGCCTGCCCGGCGCCCTGCGAGCCGGCGTGCACGCTCGCCGTGAGCGGCGAGGCGGTGACCATCAAGAGCATCGAGCGCGCTATCGTCGATCGCGGCTGGGACGAGGGCTGGATCCTCGCGCAGCCGCCCGCAAGGCGCAGCGGGCGGCGGGTGGCGGTGGTCGGTTCCGGCCCGACGGGAATGTCGGCCGCGCAGCAGCTCAACCGCGCCGGCCACCGCGTGACCGTGTTCGAGCGCGACGATGCCGTCGGCGGGCTGCTCACGTACGGGATTCCCGACTTCAAGCTCGCCAAGGCGCGCGTCGCCCGCCGCGTCGAGCAGCTCGCCGCCGAAGGCGTGGTGTTCCGCACCGCGGTGCAGGTCGGCGTCGACCTGCCGCTCACTCGCCTGCGCCGCGAGTACGACGCGGTGCTGCTCGCGCTCGGCGCGCCGGTCGCGCGCGACGTGCCGGCCGCCGGGCGAGCTCTGGCGGGCATCCACTTCGGCATGGCCTACCTGGTCGCCGAGAACCGCCGCCAGGCCGGCCGCCCTGCGGCGCCGCTCGATGCGCGCGGGCGCCGCGTGCTGGTGCTGGGCGGCGGCGACACCGGCGCCGACTGCGTGGCCACCGCGCACCGCCAGGGCGCCGCCCAGGTCAACCAGGTCAGCATCCACCCGCGCCCGCCGGACCAGCGCCCGCCGGGCAACCCGTGGCCCGCCTGGCCGCAGACCTTCGAGCCGACCTACGCGCTCAAGGAGGGCGCGCGCGCGGTGTTCGGCCTCAATTCGGTGGCCTTCCTGGACGAGGACGGCGACGGCCAGGTCGATGCGGTGCTGTTCGAGCGCGTGCGCTGGCAGCGCGACGCCGCGGGACGGCGCACCGCCAAGGAAGTGCTGGAGTCCGGCATCCGCCTGGAGGCCGATCTGGTGCTGATCGCAGCGGGCTTCGCCGGCCCCGACCTCGCGCCGTTCGCAACGTCCGGTCTGGCGCCGGACGGGTGCGGCGTGCTGGCCGCGAACGCCACCCTGATGACCGCGCTGCCCGGCGTGTTCGTCGCAGGCGACGCCCGCCGCGGCCCCTCGCTGATCGTGTGGGCGATCGGGGATGGCCGCGACGCCGCGCGCGCGATCGACCGCTACCTGGCCGGCGCCAGCCGGCTGCCCCCCAGCCTGGCGTCCGCCAACCCGCCGCTGAGTGCGCGGGGACTGTAGCACCGCCGGCGCTCCGATCCGCCGCTGCCACGTGGGCCGTCTCCGTTCGTGCGCAACGGCCCGAAACGTGCCGTTCGACGACGCGGAGCTCCGTGCGGCAGGCGGGTATCAGAGCGACCCAGGCGTTCGAAACTCCGGGCACGCCGAAAAAAAGGCCGCTCACCCGAAGGGCAGAGCGGCCAATAAGGAGAGGACCACACGAGACCACTACAAAACTACATATACAGAATCACCAGATCGTTGATGACCGACGGGCGTTCGTTGCCGACGACATGGGTGGTCACCTCCAGCGTCAGCTGCGTGCCCTTGGTGAGCTTCTCGACCGATTTGACCCGCGCCCGGGCGTGGATGCGGGAGCCGGCCGGGACCGGTGCGGGGAAGCGCAGGCGATCGGATCCGTAATTGACCATGTTGTTGAAGCCGGTGACCTCGAAGCCGAGCGGCATCTTGAGGCGCGATTGCAGGATCTGCACCAGCGCGCCGTGCGCGATCGTGCCGCCGAAGGGGCTTTGCTTCGCGGCACGCTCGGGGTCCGTGTGGATCCAGTAGTCGTCGCCGGAGAGTTTCGCGAATTCGTCGATGAGCGCTTGGTCGACGACGACCTGAGTGCTCCACGGCGTGAAGGCATCGCTCACCAGCGACTTCATCGCCGCCTCGTCGTCGAAGCGCACCTGGCGCACCGGGGTCGCGGCGATCTCGGCGGCCACCTTCGCGTCCGCTGCGGCCGCGAGCGCTTCCGGCGTGCTGTCGACACGGGCCGGGAAATCCTTGTCCGCCGCGGTGAAGCGCAGCAGCGTCGCACCATCCGCGCGCACCTTGTCGAACACCGGCTTCACGCGCATGCCGATGCGGATTTCGTCTTCGTTCAGGCCGACCAGCGTCGTGTTGATGCGCACGCCTTCCTCGAGTTCGACGACCGCGAGTTTCTGCGGCATCTCGTCGGCGAAGTCGGGCAGCGTCGGGATGCGCGCGATGGTATAGGAATAGACTTGGCCGGCTCCCGACACCTCGCGCCATTCGACGTCGTGCGAGAAGCAGCGGTCGCAGTGGCGCCGCGGGTAGAAGATCCAGTGACCGCAGGCGGTGCAGTGCGGAATCCGCAGCACGCCCTCCTTCAGCGCATTCCAGAACGGCGCCGAGATCTCGGTCGCCACCGGCATCGGTTTGTTCATCGACATCTTCGTCACGCTCCCTGCAGGATCAAGGCGCCCTGCTCGCTCATCACGCCGCCGGTGCCGGACACATACACGCGGTCGCAACGCTTCAACTGACGATCGCCCGCGCGGCCGGCAATCTGGGTGAAAGCCTCGACCACCTGCGACATACCGCCGGCCGAACCGGCCTGACCGAAACTCAGCTGGCCGCCGTGCGTGTTCATCGGAAAATCGCCGCGCCAGGTGAGGTCGTGCTCGCGCACGAAACGCATGCCCTCTCCTTTCTCGCAGAAGCCTGCATCCTCGAGAGTGAGCAACGCCGTGATCGTGTAGCAGTCGTAAATCTGAGCCGCATCAACATCGGACGGCTTGATCCCTGCCATCTCGAAGGCGCGCCGCGAGGCCGGGCCGATGGGGGTGTCGGTCATCTCGGCTGCATAGGAGGGCGACTTGAAGGCGAGGTGTTCGCCGAAGCCCGTAACGAAAGCCGGCCGGTTGCGCGCGCGGGCCGCGAGTTCCTTCGAAGCGACGATCACCGCCGCGCCGCCGGCGACCGGCATCACGATCTCCAGCACGTGCAGCGGGTCGGCCACCATCTTGCTCGCCAGCACCTCTTCCGCGGTGAGCGGCTTGCCGAAGAACATCGCGTCCGGGTTCGTCAGCGCATTGGTGCGCTGGTCGACGGCGATCTTCGCCATCGCGAGCGGGTCGTAACCGTACTTGGCCGCGTAGCGCTGCGCGATCATCGCGTAGCCGGTGTTCTGGCCCATGTGGCCATAGGGCAGGTCGAATTCCGCTTCGGGCGCGCCGAAGGCGGTGCTGTGCCCGCCGAAGCGCATCGCCCGCGCCATCCACGCCGGGTCCTCGTCGGGACCGAAGGGGGCCATGCGCGCCGGCAGCACGCACAACACCGCCTGGCACAGCCCGAGTTCGATCGCGGCAGCCGCACGCCAGATCATCCCGACCGAGGTGGTGCCGCCCAGGTCGACGACCTCGGCGAAGTTGAGGCTCATCCCGAGGTACTCGGCCGCCATGGCGGGCACGAAGACCGAGGCCTCGTGGAACTGAGGGCCGTTGATGACCAGGCCGTCGAGATCCGAGGCCTTCAGTCCGGCGTCCTGCAATGCCCGCGCCGCTAGATCCGCCACCTGTTCGAGATGGAACATGCGCGGTGCGGTCGCGTACTTTTCGGGCTTGTACTGCGCCGCCCCGACGATCGCGGCCTGTCCTTTCAGTCCCATGTCAGCCCCTGTTCGCGATTTTTCCCTTGCCGCTGCCGGCGATGAGGGAACGATGCCATAGGCCGTAGCGCCCGGTAATCGTTCAAATCGACTAGGCCGGACCGACCTTCCCTTCACGCCTGCTGCAATCTAGTCCGCATGAATGATGCGCGCGCCGCCGACCGATGCAAACGTCGACACACTGACGACGCCACGCGTCGGCGGTCACATTCGATACGAGGAGAACGACACGTGGAAGCACTCATCCCCTGGGTCGGCCTGATTGGCCTGATCGGTCTCGCCGGATTGGCCGGCATCAAGTCGCCCGTCGTACGCTCGCGGCCGGGCGCGGCGATTCGCATCCTGGGTCTGCTCGGCCTCGCGGGCCTGAGCGGCATCTGGATTCCGGGTGCAGGCGCGATGGGCGCTTTCGGCGCACTCGGGCTGTGGAACCATCAGTCCAGCCGCCTTGCCTTCTGGGGACGAATGGGGTGGACGGGACTGTTCGGCGTGCCCTTCGCGCTGGCCGCCCTGCTCTGAGCACACCGGCCCGGTGCTGCCGGGCCCGTTTTCACATGCGCAAGGTCTTGAGCAGGCGCTCGTAGAGCTGGCCTGGATACGGCGGCACCAACCCGAGCGCCTTGCGCGGGTCCCACCAGCCGCTGCGATACACGGTCCGCGGGTGGCTGAACTCCTCGAAGCCCTCACGCCCGTGATACACCCCCATGCCCGAAGCGCCCACGCCACCGAAGGGCGCATCGTGGGCGGCAACCTGCATCAGCACGTCGTTGATCGCGACCCCGCCCGAAAGCGTGTGCTGCAGCACCTGACGCTCCTCGCGCCGGTCAGTGCCGAAGTAGTACAGCGCGAGCGGCCGCGGGCCGTCGTTGATGCGGCCGATCACCTCGTCGATCACGTCGTAGGATTCGACCTGCAGCAGCGGGCCGAAAATCTCCTCCCGGGCGATGCGGCTGTCACGCGGCGGGTCGATCACCAGCCGCAAGGGGCGGCGCCGTCCTGAGGACGCGAGCCCGCCGCCGCAGTCGACGATGCGCCCGCCACGCGCCGCTACCTCGTCGACACAGGCATCGAGTCGCGCGCGATGTCGCTCGTCGACGATCGCCGTGAGCAGCGCAGGTCCCCCGTCGGCGGGAAACAGCGTGCGATGCACGTCGCCACAGGCGGCGACGAAGCTTTCCAGCGCATCGCGCGGCACGTACACGGTGTCCGGACTGACGCAGATCTGGCCGGCATTCATGGTCTTGCCGAGAAGGATGCGCTCCGCTGCCTTCCCGATGTCAGCGCTACGGCCCACGATCACCGGCGACTTGCCACCAAGTTCCAGCGTCACCGGCACCAGCTGCTCGGCGGCCGCGCGCATCACGCGCACGCCGGTGGCCGAGCTGCCGGTCAGCACGAGGTGGTCGAACGGAAGCGCGCTGAACGCGACCGAGACGGCCGCGTCGCCATTGACCACTGCGACTTCGTCTTCGCCGAAGGACGAAATCACGGCATCGCGCAACAGCTCCGCGGTGCGCGGTACGAATTCGGAGGGCTTGAGCATGGCGCGGTTGCCCGCGGCAAGGACGAAGGCCAGCGGGGCGAGCGTCGTGAAGAGTGGCACGTTCCACGTCCCGAGCACGCCGACCACCCCCTTGGGCATGTGCTGCAGCTCCACGCGCCCGCCGAACAGGTTGAACGGAAACACACCGCTCCGGCGTTCGGGCTTCATCCACTGCCGGACGTGCCTACGCGCGTACTTGACCGAGTTGAAGGTCGCCATGACGTCGTTCATGAGCGAGATCTCGCGCGGACGGCCGCCGAAATCCGCATCCAGCGCGGCGCAGAAGTCATCGGCACGGTCACGCAGGAGTACGAGCAGGCGGGTCAGGCGGTCGATGCGCAGCGCAGCGCTCACCTCGCCGCCGCTGCGCTGCGCGTCCTTCATCGCGCGCAGCGTCTCCATCAGTGGGTACGGTGCCTCATTCGGAATGCTCAAATCGTTCTTCCCGCAAAATGGAATGCTGGCCGGCGGCGCTTCAGCGCGCCCCGGCACGGATGAAGGCGGCCGCCCGCTCGCCGATCATGATGGCCGCCGCATTGGTGTTGCCGGAGATCAGCCGCGGCATCACCGACGCGTCGGCGACGCGCAGGCCGGCGACGCCGCGCACGGCGAGCTGCGTGTCGACGACCGCACCGGCGTCCTCGCCCATACGGCAGGTGCCGACCGGGTGGTGCCCGGTGGTTCCGGCGCGGCGCGCGTAGTCGGCCAGTTCCTCGCGGCTCCTCGCGCCGGCGCCGGGATAGACCTCGCTCGCGGTGATCGCGGCCAGCGCCGGCGCCCCGGCGATACGCCGTGCCCAGTCCATGCCGGCGAGCGTGAGTTCCAGGTCGTGCTCCGTGCTCAGGTAGTTCATGCGCACCAGCGGCTTGTCGGAGGGGTCGGCGGACGCGAGCGCCACCGATCCACGCGAGGAGGGACGGCAGACATTGGGCGCGAGCGTGTAGCCGGGAAAGGCGTGCAAGGATTTCTTCTCGCCGTCCAGATCACCCGACAGCGGCAGCACGTGGAACTGGATGTCCGGGCGCACGACCTCCGGGCGGCTGCGGAGGAAGATGCCGACCTCCGCGGCGGGCATGGTCATCGCCCCGCGCTTGCGCACCAGATACTGCAGCACCTCGAGCAGCACCCTCGCGCCGCCGAGCCGGCCGTTCATCGACGGCTGGCCGTCCTGGAGGCGCCACATCAGCGGCACGACGAGGTGGTCCTGCAGATTGCGGCCGACGCCCGGCGAGTCGACGTGCACTTCGACGCCATGACGGGCGAGTTCGCTGCCCGGCCCGATGCCCGAAAGCATCAGGAGCTGCGGCGTCACGATAGCTCCGGCGCACAGGATCACCTCCGCCCGCGCCCGGGCCTCGCGCACTTCGCTCCCGACGCGGTAGCGGACGCCGACGGCGCGCTGGCCCTCGATGAGCACGCGGCTCACCGCCGCGCCGGTGTGGATTTCCAGGTTCGGGCGGCCGCGCGCGGGCCGCAGGTAACCGTGCGCGGCCGAGCAGCGGCGCGCGCCGGACAGGGTCGCCTGGTACAGCCCAACGCCCTCCTGGCTCGCGCCGTTGAAGTCGCGCGTGCGCGGAATCCCGGCCTGCTCGGCGGCCCTCATCAGGATCGCGGCGAGCGGCGTCGGATCGACGAGGTCGGACACTGCGATCGGCCCGTCGTTGCCATGGTGGGCGTCAGCGATGGCGAGATTGCGCTCGATGCGCAGGAAATGCGGTGCCACGTCCTGCCAGCCCCAGCCGCGCGCGCCGTCGGCCGCCCAGTCGTCGTAGTCCTCGCGCTGGCCGCGGACGTACAGCAACCCGTTGATCGCGGAACTGCCGCCGAGCACCTTGCCGCGCGGCAGCGGAATCTTCCGGCCGCCCAAGCCCGGTTCGGCGGCGGTCTCGAAGGCCCAGTTGAAGGCGCTGTCCGGCTCCTGCGTCTTGCCCCAGCCGGCCGGCATGTCGATCAGGAAGCTGTCGTCGCGGCGGCCCGCCTCCAGCAGCAGCACATGGCAGGCTGCATCCTCGGACAGGCGTGCGGCGACGGCGCAACCGGCGCTGCCCGCGCCGACGACGATGTAATCGAAATCCTCCACCTCAGGTCTCCCGGATGCGCGTGCAGGCGCCGACATCGCGCGGCAGCTGCAGCGAATTGACCGCCGCCGACGGATCTGGCCGGCCGAAGGACATGCCGAACACGAGCTGCCAACCCGGCTCGATGTCGAACTCGGCGCGGACCAGATCGGGGTGGAAGCTCAGCGCGGTCTGCGGGCAGCTCGCGTAGCCCATGCTGGTGAGCGCGAGCATGAAGGTTTGCGCGCACATGCCCAGGTCGGCCGCCTCGCGCGTGCCGGCGCCTGGCGGCAGGAAGTAGAAGGCCGCATGCGGGGCGTCGAAGAAGCGGTAGTTGCGCATGAACTGCGCCATGCGCGCCGCCTTGTCTTCGCGCGGGATGCCGGCGGCGCGATACAGGGCCTCGGCGGCGGCGAACTGGCGTTCCTGCTGCACGCCCTCGTAGCGGCCGTCGTAGGGGAAGTCCGGTTTCATGCGTCCGGCACTCATCGCGTCGCTGATCGCCGCGGCGAGACGATCGCGCACGGCGCCGCTCGCGACCGCGATCAGCCAGGGCTGGGTATTGCAGTTCGACGGTGCGCGGCACGCCAGCGCCAGCGCCCGCTCGATGTCGGCGCGCGGCACGGGGTCGGGCAGGTAGGCGCGGCTGGAGATGCGACGTTCCACCACGTCGGCAAAGCTCGCCGCGAGCGATTCGCCTGCTTCACAGTTCTGCATCGGAAAATCCTCGTCGTGCGCGCTCAGCGCCCTTCCCAGACGGGAGCGCGCTTCTCGTTGAAAGCCATGATCCCTTCGACGACGTCGCGGCTCGCGCGCATCGCCTCGATCGCCGCGTAGCCGCCCGCATCCTGACGCCGGATCGCCTCGTCGACGGGCAGCCCGATGCCTTCGCGCACCGCGGCCTTGGTCGCGCGCAAGGCGAGCGGCGCATTCGCGCACAAGGCCTCGCACCAGCGTGCGATCGCCGCGTCCATGCCGCCCTCCTCGACCACCTCGTTGACCAGCCCCCAGACCTCCGCCTGATCCGCGCCGATCGCACGCCCCGTGAGCAGGAGATCCATCGCGCGCTTCATGCCGATCTGGCGCGGCAGCCGGTGCATGCCCCCGGCGTAGGCGACGGCGCCGATGCGCGGCTCGGGCAGCGCAAAGCTGGCATTGCGCGAGGCGAGCACGATGTCGCACGCGAGCGCGACCTCGAAGCCGCCGCCCATCGCGATGCCTTCGACGGCGGCGATGACCGGCTTGTCCAGATCGAAGCGGCTCGTCAGGCCGCCATAGCCGCTGTCGGGGATCCGATACGGCGCGCCGCCCTCCAGCGCCGTGCGCATCGCGCGGATGTCGCCGCCGGCGGAGAACGCTCGCCCGCCGGCGCCGCGCACGACGGCCACCCACAGCTCGTCATCTGCCGCGAAGGCCTCGAAGGCCTCGGCCATCAGGGCCTGCGTTTCCGGGTCGAGCGCATTCATCGCCTCGGGCCGGTTGATGGTGACGGTCATCACGCGACCGTCGATTCGGGTCAGTACCTTGCTCATCTCGTGAAACTCCTGCAATGCGAAGGGGCGCGGCAGGCGCCGTTCACCCGGCCACATCGGCCATGCCGTGGAAACCCGAAGGCGCATGCACGCCGACAATCATCTGCTCGAGCACGCCTTGGCCGCGCTCCGGATCGCGCCCGGGCCGCCGCAGCTCCGCGCTGCACACCGCCTGCAGATGCACCTGCGCGAAATCGTTCGGGTCAAGGCTGCCGGTGTCGACGCGCTCGAACGCAGTCGCGGAGGGGCCGTGGTACATGCCGTGCCCCCACACCGGATGGTTGTAGCCTTCGCCCTGTTTGTAGATGGCCGGGCCGCAATCGATCGCGACGCTGACTTCGCCGCCCTCGGGCAGCGTGCCGACGATGCTCGCCTGCCCGATCTGACGCGACCCCGCGCGGTAGCGCGCGGCGTGGCGCACTGCTTCAAGACGAACCGGCGGGCCGCCGTCCGCGGGCACCAGCACTGCGGCGCGGTTCCATCCCTCGCCCGCGGCATCGTCGTTCGTATGGAAGAACAGCATGCAGTCGTCGAAGTGCAGCGGCGCCCAAAGCCAATACCACTGAGGCTCCCCGGCGGCCGCATGCGGGCGCGGATCGCGGGCACCGAGCGGGCGAATGCCCCAGGAGCGGTCGCGGGCGCCCAGCCAGCCGTCGATGACGAACGGCTCGCCCGCAAGGGCGACCTCGCCCGACCACAGCCCGCCCTGCGTCATGCGGGTGAGGTCCAGCACCGTCATCGTGCCCGCCCGATAGGTGAAGCGCGGTTCCTCGACGGGCGCGGCGCGTCCCGTGAACTCGAGTTGCGCGAAGCAATCGTGGGCAGGGTCGGAGACCTTCACGCGCAGCTTCTGCAAGGGTTCGACGACCTCGATCACGATCGGCCCCACGCGCGTATCCATGCGCTCGCCGTCGAGGTGGCGCGACGCGAACACGCGATGCTGCACGCCGTCGCGCTGGACGAAGAAGGCGGCGTCGATGAGGTTCAGATGCGGATAGACGCCGAGCGCGGCGCCGAAGAAGACCGTGGCGTCACGGCTGTAGCCCTGGAAGTAGTAGCGGTCGTAGAAATTCCTGTCGCATCCGGCGAACGCCACCGGTTCCGCGCGCTGGTGGATCGGGAAGTCGTCCCCAGCGCTCAGCATCCCCGGCCTCTTTCGGCGAACGGCAGGCGTTGTTCGGCCGCGATCAGGCGCAGCGTCGCGCTGCCGCCGTTGTCGAGGTCCATGCGCTGCCCGGCTGGAACGAGGCCGCGGGCCATGAACAGGCAGCCGATGCGCGCCATGATCAGCGCGAACTTGAAGGCGCAGAACACCTCGTAGTAGGGCAGATCGTGCGCCGTCTGGCCGCTGCAGCGCTCCCAGTGCGCGATGGTCTCGTCGCGCCCGGGCAAGCCTTCCAGGCGCGGGAAGCCGTACCCGTCGCACAGGGAACGGTCGAGCACGATCCACCACGCGAGATCATCGACCGGATTCCCTAGATGCGCGGACTCCCAGTCGAGCAGCCCGCTGCAGCGGTCGTCCTCGGGGTCGAACAGGCAGTTGCCGAGCTTCGGATCGCCCCAGCACAGCGCCACGGGGCTGCCCTGTGGACGGTGGGTCTCCAGCCAATCCAGTGCCGCGCGCAGCAGCGGATAGGGTTCGGCCAGGGACTCCGCCCAGGCGAGGAAGGCGCGCGAATCGCGCAGCTGGCGATCGAGGGGCGATTCGCCCGCGGAGGGCTGGTCGAGGAAGCCAAGGCCCAACGCCGTCCAGTCGAGCCGGTTCACCCGCGCCATCATCTCGACGCCGTTCAGCCACACGGCGCGCCGACGAGCGGGCGGGAGATCGTGCAGCCAGCCCGCCAGATGGTAGGGCGGGTTCTCGCCGGGCGCCCGTCCTGGCATGCGCTCCATCACGTAGAAGGAGCGGCCGAAGGGATTGCCGACCTCGCTCCCTTCGGCGTAGCCGAACAGGCGCGGCACCGGGATGCCACTACCTGCGAGCCGCTCCATGCAGCGGTACTGGAACGACAGATCGTAGGTCGGAAACAGCGCGACCTCGGCCGGCTGCAGGCGCAGCACGGCGGGCAGGCGCTCGCGCGCATCGTCCGCGCCCCACTCCAGATCGAGCAGCCAGGTTTCGTTTGAGAATCCCTGGATCGGGGGACGGACGTCCTTCACCGCCAGGGCGGGCTTGTCGGGCCAGCCTTGCCTCAGCCAGCCGGCCAGCGCAGCAGCAATCGCCTCCGGGCTTGTTTCCATGCGTCGGATCTCCTCATCTCTTCACACGAGGCCCTTCAGTAGCGGGCCGGATGCGAAAAGTATAGAGAGGCGCCGACGATACCGTGATTCGCATTCCCGGCTCCGCCGGGTTGCGCGCACATGCTTGTTTCTACACCTGTTTATCGATGCGATCGGGATTGCCGCGCAGGCGTTTCGCGTTTTTCGTCAGGATCACGGGGGCGACGTGAAGCCGAGCGCACCCAGCGCCATGCCGAGCAGGCAGTCGAGGAACATGGGCCGTCCGACGCGCTCGGGCGCATCCTCCAGCGCGACGCGAATCGCCGCCCGCATAGCCATCGCGATCATGTAGGCCGCCATGTCCGCCCGCTCCGCGTCCAGCGTCGGAACATAGAGCTTCACGAAGGCCCCCCACGCCTCTTCCACGTACTGGCGCGTGTTTTCATACGGTCCGAGGCGCAGGCCGACCTGCAGGTCAGGGTGATACTTGAGGTGGAATTCGCGGTTGAGTCGGTGGAGGCGCAATTCCTGCCGGACCATGTTGGCGAGGATTTCGCGCAAGGCTCCCTCCAGCGACAGCCCGACGATGCGCTCCCTCAGCGCCGGCACATGGACGGTCGCCTCCTCGTGCAGGATGTGGTCGAAGGCGAGGCTGACGATCGCCTCCTTGTTGGGGAAGTACTGGTAGATCGACCCGACGGCCACGCCCGAGACGTCCGCCAGACGATTGACCGTCAGCGCCTCGGCGCCCTCCTCCTCAAGGATCTGCAGACAGGCTTCGATCAGCGCCGCCACCAGCGAACGCGAACGCGACTGTGTCGGCAGTTTGCGCGGTGCCGGCAGGCGCCCCTTGCCGAGGGCCGTGTCGCGCGGAGTCTTCCTGGTGGTCATGAGAATGCGAGGCCTCCGGGAACCTCGCCCGAGGCTCCCCGTTTTTCTTAATCGAATCCGTCACTTGCAACCCGAATGCGGCCTCCGCCAATGCGAATTCCGGGCCTCCCCGACGGCTCCCTATACTTTTCTTCAACTCGGCGGACGGCTTGGCCGACCCTGACGCCCCCAACGATGAACTTTAACAAACGGGAGACCTGCGATGAACGGAGGCACGCTGGGACCGCTGCTCGCGGCGGACGAGGGCTTCAACCACCAGATCGTCGAGACCTTCGCGAGCGTGAGCCAGACCGACCTCGCATGGACCGAAAAGGTCTGCGGCATGGCGGCGGCGCGCGACGGTTCGCTGCAGATCGGGTTCGGCTTTGGCAAGTATGTTAACCGCAACGTCGTCGACGGCTACGGCGGCGTCTCGCGCGGGGTCGAGCAATGGGCGGTGCAGGCGAGCCGCGAACTCTCGCGGGCCCCGGACGACGTGGACGTGGGGCCGCTGCACTACGAGGTCATCGAACCGTTGGAGCGCGTGCGCGTGCGCCTCGACCCCACTGAAGCGCAGCCGATCGCCTTCGAGCTCGAACTCGAAGGCATCGTCCCGTGCTTCGTCGAGGAACGCGAGGACCGCCGCGGGCTCACCGGCTACCGGCGCACCGCCGACCAGATCCGCTATCACCAGACCGGGCACGCGCGCGGCTGGGTCGAGGTCGCGGGCCGCCGCACCGACGTCACGCCGGACACCTGGATCATGACGCGGGACCATTCGTGGGGCATCCGGCCGGGCGTGGGCCGTCCGGTGACCGACATCGCCCCCGAGATCGTGGATTCCGAACACATCCGTGTGCTCGCCGTGTGGAACCCGCTGCATTTCGTCCGTCCGGACGGCAGCACCTACGCCTTCCACCAGTACTACCTGCACTACGCGGCGCCCGGCTTCGAGCAGAAGCGCGTGCAGGGCCACTTCGAATACGCCGACGGCCGCCGAGTGCCGGTCGCGGCGATCGAGCCGGCGCTGCGCTTCGCACCGGCCAACCGCCGGCTGCTGGGCGGCAGCTTCCGCCTCACGATGCCCGACGGCAGCACGCGCGAACTCACGGCGCGCCCGCTCGGCGACACGGGCTTCCACCTCGGCGGCGGGCTCTACCACCGGCTCGACGGCCAGTACCACGGCGAATATCGCGGGCCGCTGCACGTCGCAGGCGAGTATTTCGCCGACTGCTCGCGGCCCGAGGTCGTCGCGGTGCTGAACCAGTTCCGCGACTGCATGATCGAGGTCAGGGACAGCGCTACCGACGCCGTCGGCTGGGGCAACTGCCAGACCTACGTGTCGGGCGCGTGGCCCCAGCTCGGATTGCCGGCATGAACGCCGAGGCCGTCCCGCGCTGCCAGCTCCCGCCGCTGCCCCCCGGGCGGCATTACCGCTTCCATGTGATGGCGAAGCCGGCCGGCGCCCTGTGCAATCTGGACTGCCCCTACTGCTTCTACCTGCACAAGAGCGAGCTGCTCGAACACCCGCGCAATGCGCGCATGGACGACGCGCTGCTCGAAACCCACATCCGGCAGTACATCGAGGCGCAGACCGGGGACGAGGTGGTCTTTTCGTGGCAGGGCGGCGAACCGACCGTGATGGGGCTGGACTTCTTCCGCCGCGTGGTCGAATTGCAGGCGCGTTACCGCAAGCCCGGCCAACGCATCGAGAACGACCTGCAAACCAACGGCCTGCTGCTCGACGACAAATGGGTCGCCTTCCTGAAGGCGCACGGCTTCGTCGTCGGCCTGAGCCTGGACGGCACGCGCGCGCTGCACGACCGCTACCGGCCGACCAAGGGCGGCGAGCCGACTTTCGATCGCGTCGTCGCCGCCGCCCAGCGCCTCGCGGCCGCCGGTGTGCCCTTCGCGCTGCTGTGCGCCGTCAATCGCGACGTCGCGCGCGCCCCGCTCGAAGTCTATCGCGGCCTGCGCGCCATTCCCGGCACCTACCGCATCCAGTTCACGCCCTGCGTCGAGACGCGGGAGTTCAAGGCCCGCGCCCCGGCCTTGAGCAGCACCGCCGACCGCGTGCCGCTGGGCGCGCCGCGCAGCCGTCCCGACCACCCGCTGTCGATCGTCACTGAATGGTCGGTCGATGCGCGCGACTACGGCGATTTCCTGTGCACGCTGTGGCGCGAGTGGCTGGCGAACGACTTCGGCCGCGTGCACATCAACGTCTTCGAGACCGCGGTCGCGCAGTCGCTCGGGCTGCCGGCGCAGATGTGCACCAGCGCGCCCGTGTGCGGCAAGGCCATGGCCCTCGAGCACGACGGCGAGCTCTACGCCTGCGATCACTTCGTCTATCCGGAATTCCGCCTCGGCAACATCCGCGAATTCCATCAGGGCGACCTCGCCTTCTCGCGCAAGCAGACCGAATTCGGCCTCGCCAAGCACGACAGCCTGCCGGGCTGGTGCCGGCGCTGCCCGCAGCTGAATCTGTGCTGGGGCGAGTGCCCCAAGAACCGCCTGCTGCGCACGCCGGACGGCGAGCACGGCCTCAACTACCTGTGCGAGGGGCTGCAGGCCTTCTACGCGCAGGTCGCCCGGGACATGCCGGAGATCCGGCGCCGGCTCGGCGTACATGCGCCGAGCACCACCCCTAGAGGAGACACCCGATGATGAACTTGCGTCCCACACGAGCAGCAGGGCGAACGCGCACGCCACACCGCCACCTGCTCGCGACATTGATCGCGGCGGCGCTCGCGGGCGCCCTGCCCGCCCAGGCCGAGGCACAGGCCCCGAACAAGCCGCCCAACATCCTCGTGATCATGAGCGACGACGTCGGCTACGCCAACATCGGCCTGTATACGCACGGCATGATGGTACCCACGCCCAACATCGACCGCATCGGCCGCGAGGGGATCCTGTTCACCGACCACTACGCGCACCCGAGTTCCACGGCCGGCCGCGCCGCCTTCATCACCGGCCAGTTGCCGATCCGCACCGGCCTCACCACCGTCGGCCTGCCCGGCTCGCCGGTGGGACTCGACGCGCGCGACCCGACGCTGGCCGAGGTCCTGAAGGCCGCAGGCTACCGGACCGGCCAGTTCGGCAAGAACCACCTCGGCGACCGCAACGAGCACCTGCCGACGGTGCATGGCTTCGACGAATTCTTCGGCAACCTGTACCACCTGAACACCGAATCGGAGCCGGAGCTGGCGATGTGGTCCAAGGACCCGGGCTTCAACCAGCGCTACCGCCCGCGCGGCGTCCTCGACTGCGTGGCCGCCGACCGCGACGAGGGCGACAAGGACGCGCGCTTCGGCCCCTGGGGCAAACAGCGCTGCAAGGATACCGGCCCCCTCACGATGAAGCGCATGGAGACGGTGGACGAGGAGTTCATCGAGCGCACCGAGCGCTTCATCCGCAACTCCGTCGACGCGGGCCAGCCCTTCTTCGCGTGGTTCAACCCGGCGCGGATGCATATCTACACCCATCTCAAGGAAGCCTCGAAGGGGCTCGCCAAGGACATCTCCTCCGAGTTCGACATCTTCGGTAGCGGCCTGATGGAGCACGACGGCCACGTCGGCCAGCTGCTCGCACTGCTCGACAAGCTGAAGATCGCCGACAACACCATCGTGATCTACACGTCCGACAACGGTGCGATGACCTCATGGTGGCCGGACGGCGGCACGACGCCCTTCCGTGGCCAAAAGGCGACAACCTGGGAGGGCGGCGTACGCGTGCCGATGCTCGTGCGCTGGCCGGCGGCGATCCCCGCCGGATCCGTATCGAACGGCATCCAGACGCACGAGGATCTGTTCACGACCCTCGCGGCGGCGGCCGGACAGCGGAACGTCGCCGAACGCCTGCGCAACAGCGACCATGTCTGCATAGACGGCGTCGACAACCTCGCGCACTGGCAGGGCAAGGGGCCCTCCGCGCGGAACTCGGTGATCTACTACAACGAAAGCGAGCTGACGGCCGTGCGGATCGGCCCGTGGAAATCGCACCTGAAAACCCGCGAGGGCTTCTTCGACCACCTGCAGCCGAGCGCGCTGACCTTCAACCTGCGCATGGACCCCTTCGAGCGTCACGACGGCCACAAGGCCGACGAGCTGTCGATGCGCATGGGCGTAGCGTGGGGCGGGCAGGTCTATGACCTGATCGGCGCGCACATGCGCTCGCTCAAGGAATGCCCGCCGCGGCAGAAGGGCGGTACGCTGGGTATCCGGACGAACTGAGGCGCCGTCTGCGCGCCGGCCCTTGGACGGCCGGCGCGGAGGCAGGCAGGCGCGGCTAGCGCATCGTCAGTGCGGCGAAAAACTGGTCTGGCGAAGCCCGTCCCAGGACGGTTCCGTGGCAGTTGTGAACGGACGCTGCGCAGGACGCAACGCTGCCTTCGGAGACGCTCCCCTTGAACCACTGGGAACCGAGGAAGGCGCACAAGGCGCCGAGCACGAGCAGCTTGATAGTCATTGTCTCTCTCCAGTCGGGCCTCTGACGGGCCTCTTTACTGACCGATCCCGATCCGCCGGTCCCGTTATCGGGAACCGGCGCCGGTCCGATGCATGACACAAAGTGCGCCCGCCGGAGGCGGCGCACATCGTCCAAACGGACTATGTCGCCGGGGCGCTTGCGTCCCGGAATTCGGGCAGTCCGGCTTCCGCCAAAGCGTCGGGGGAATACGGCAGATACGTGCATTCGGCGTCGCTGCGGATGTAGAGCGGATCGTCGAATGCCGTGGGGTCGTAGCCCTGCCGCTGCAGGTCAACCTTGCGCAGCTTGAAGGTCGTCGTAAGGTCGGCCGCCCGCGACACACGTACGAAGAGCGGGGCCGCATAACGGGGCAGGCGCGCCTCGGTCAGCGCATAGAAGGCGTCGGGGTCGAAGCGATGCCCTTCCTGCATCACGACCGCCGCCATCCCCGCGCGACCCTCGTGTTCAGGCACCTTCACGCCGTAGATGTTGATGAGCTCGGCCCCGGGATAGTCCGACAGCGCGTCGGCCACTTCCATGGTCGACACGTTTTCGCTTTTCCAGCGGAAGGTGTCGCCGATGCGGTCGACGAAGTAGAAATAGCCGTCGTCGTCGTAGCGCAGCAGATCGCCCGAACTCCAGTACGCGTCGCCCTCGACGAAGACGTTGCGCAGTACCTTCCTTTCCGTGGCATCCGCCGAGGTATAGCCTTCGAAGCGCCCGCCCCCGATTTCGGGATGGTCGACGATGTAGCCGATGCCCTCCCCGACCTCGCCGGGCTGGCACAACAGGTAGAAGCCGCGCGCATCGCGCACGTGTTCGCTGCTTTCGAGGTCGTAGCGCACGAGACGGAAGTTCGTTTTCTCCCAGTACGGCACCCGACCGCAGGAGCCGATGCGGTTGTCGACGTTGATGAGGTTGGCGTTCGCCTCCGTCGATCCCCAGCCCTCGAAGATCTGGATCGGCCCGAAGCGCTCGACCCAGCGCTGCCAGGATTCGGGCGTCAGGCCCGCCCCCATCATGCAGCGCAGGCTGTGCTCGCAGTCGCGCTCTGTGGAAGGCAGGTTGAGCAGATAGCGGCAGATCTCGCCGATGTACTGGCACACGGTAACGCCATAGCGGCGCACGTCGCTCCAGAACTCGCGGGTGCTGAACTTCCGGCGCACGACGATGCTCGCACCCGCCTTCAACGCGGTGGACGTCACCGAGGTTGCCGCGGCACCGTGGTAGAGCGGCAGGAAGCAGTAGAAGACGTCATTCGGGCCGGCGTCGACGGTGTCGACCATGACGTCACCCGACGACATCCAGCGCATGTGGCTGTAGCGCGCGGCCTTCGGCAGCCCGGTGGTGCCGGACGTGAAAATCAACAGGGCCGGCGTCTCCGCAGTGATCGGCGCACGCGGTTCGCGCGGAAAGGAGTCGCGCGACGCGCGCTCGACCTCCTCCTCGAAATCAGTGTCGCCAGCCCGACGCATGCTCGCGGGTGCCGGCTTTTCCGCATCGGGCAGCAGCCACTGCATCGCTGCCGGGAGGCTCTCCGTAGCGGCGAAATTCGGCAGACACTCCTCACCGATCAGCACCGCCTTCGCGCCGGTCGTCTCGATGGCATGGAAGAGCGGGCGCCCGCTTACCTGCGTGTTGATGAAGGCGGCAACGGCGCCGAGCTTCGCCAGGCCGAACCACGCGAAGAAGAACTCGGGGCGATTCTCGATCGCCATCGCGCAGACGTCTCCCGGTCCCAAACCGCGTGCACGCATAGCGTGCGCAAACTGGTTGGCGCGTGCATCGACCTCGGCATAGCTGTAGCGGGTATCGCCGTAAATGAGGAAGGTCCGTCGCCCCTGAACCGCGGCCTGCGCCTCGACGCGGTCGGCGATCGTATACAGATCGCGTGGCTTTATCAGCGCACTGCTCTGGGCGCGCCGATCAAGCTTTGCCTGCGTCTCATCCCGCGAGACGATGTCCACCGAAGGCTGCGATGCGTTGCGGGCCGCGATGCCGTTATCCATGCATTTGTCTCCGTTATTTCTGCTCTCTCGCCCCTCACGCGCAGCAATGTCACATGGGAGGGTAGGAGGGCCGGCAACGAGAAGCGCCGGCACTCTTGACGGGACCAATCATTTACCCGGAGGGGGGAGCGGAACATCGTCCGTTGAGACTAATGCGCGTGATGACGGCGAACCATCCATACGGGGTACCGGCTCCACCGTCTGAATGGACGATGATGTGATCGGCGCGGCAGCGGACGATGCGATCGAGCCCTCACCCGAACGACGCGATGAAACTCAACGACATCCCCGACGTCCAGTCCGCACACGACGCGTGGCGGGTGCGCGACCGCAGCGGCCACTCGCAGGGCTCCGTAGCGGTCTTCGACATGCAGGTGGATCTGCCGCAGCACTTCAAGGGCACGCACATGTCGCGCTTCGGCGAGATGATCGAGCGCACGGCCCGAGGTCAGTTGTGCTCGAGCACGTGACGGACCGCGTCCATCACTCCCCGCTTCAGGAGTGCGTGATCTACCTCGATGCCCCGCACGGCGCGGGCGGTGATTCCGAAAAGGATCGCGCTGATCAGTTCATACTGCGCGGCCATCCGCGCCTCCAGGGCCGCGCCCGCCAACCCGGTGTTGACCAGACGTAGACTCTGGTAAGCGCTTTCGCGCGCACGTCGGTCGAGCGCATGCACGCGCGCGGAAATGCAGGGATTGCGTGCGCTCTCCGCGAGAATTTCCAGACGCAACCGCGAGTTCTCCGGATCGGCGTACTGGAGCGCGATGTCGCCCGATCGCGCGACGATCGCGTCCACGACGTTGTGTTCGACGCGCACCGCGTCGTGTATTCCGAGCAGGGCGTCGAGTTCCGCCTCCGCGATCGCGGTGATGATCTCTTCTTTATTCTTGAAGTAGTAGTAGATGTGACCGGCGCTGACGCCCGCCACCGCGGAGATGTCCGCGATGCTCGCGCCGTGGAACCCCTTGTCGCGGAAACATTCCTCCGCCGCATCAAGGATCTGCCGGCGGCGGGCCTCCGGCCCGCTTCCCGGCGCATCGCCCCCCTCCCGCTGGGGCAGAGCGGTATGCACTTCGGACTTCACGCTTTCCGCCGCTTGCGCCGCTGCGTCGCCATCGCCCGGGGCGGCGTTCAGAAGCGCTCCGGACGGGTAAGCGCATCCATACCACCGTCGACGAAGACCACCGTGCCGTGCACGAAACTGGCCTGCTCCGACTGCATGAAGCCAACGACTCTGGCGATCTCGTCGGGGCTGCCGTTGCGGCCCAGCGGCGAGACGAAATTGCGGATGGCCTCGCCATAGCGCGGATCCGACAGCGAAGCCTGCAGCAGCGGCGTCTCGACGGCGCCGGGCGCAACCACATTCAACCGAATGCCGCGGCGGCCCCACTCGACCGCCTTGCGGCGCGCAAACACGGTGATCGCATACTTCGAACCGGCATACGCGGCCTGCGGATTGCCCATCGCGTCGGCCTGCGCCTTCGCCGCCGCCTCGTCGCGCGCGAGCATCAGCTCGACCATCGGGAGCTTCTCGATGCCGGGGTGCGCCGAAGCCACCGAGCCGATCAGCAGCACAGCCGGCTTACTACCATGCGCGAGGGCATCGGCCAGGCCATCGACCAGCTCGCTCATGCCGAAATAATTGACCGAGACGATCAGCCCGCAGGAGCTCGCGGTCGGCCCCAGGCCGGCACAGCACACCAGACCATCGAGCACACCGTCGCAGGCCTCGATTGCAGCAGCAACCGCCGCCTGCCGCCCCTCGGCGGTGGAGAGATCGGCCACGATGTCCGCATCGCGCCGATCAATGCCGATCACGCGGTGCCCCGCCTGCTGCAGTTGCCTGGCGACAGCGGCTCCGATCCCTGATGCCGAGCCGGTAACGACGGTTACAGTCATGCAAATCTCCTCGAATGGAGGCGACGCCCAAAATCGCCCTTTGGCCGAGTATCGGGTTTCGGTCCACTGTCGGACATCGTCCGGCCGGACTAAGAAAGCTCTCGCGGACCGCCCTACAATGAGCCTCGCCGCAATCTTCTTTGGGAGGACGTCGCGACATGGCTCCGCTGAGAACCCTCATACTCGCCGCAGTGCTGGGCATTGCAGTTAACACCATGTCGCTCCATGCGGAAAATGCCGCACCGCGCGGCGAGCAGGAACGAACGGCCATCGCGCGCACCCAGGCGCTGCTCGATCGCGCCGAGCAGCATCTGCGCGACAAGGGCGAACAGGCGCTGGCGACCTTCAGCCAGGCGGGTGCATTCCAGGACGGCGACCTCTACGTCTACGTCCTGGATACGGACGGCAAGCTGATCGCCAGCGGCGGCTCGTCGAGCGCGCTGATCGGGCGCAACGTGCGCGACATGACGGATTCGGACGGCCGTTTCTTCTTCCGCGAGATGCTGGGCGGCGCCAAGACCGCCAGGACCGGAACCGTCGAGTACCGCTGGTACAACCCTGTGCGCAACCGTGCCGAACCCAAGATCGCGACCTATCGCACCGTCGGCGACCGCATCCTGGTCGTCGGCTACTACGCCCCGAACGCGTCGATCGAGCTCGCCAAGTCCATGCTCTGGCGCGCGGTGCACGAGCTGAAGGTGCACGGCGACCACGCCTTCGAGCGCTTCAACAGCCTGAACGGCGGTTTCGTCCAGGACGACCTGTACGTGTTCGTGGTGGGCCTGGAGGACGAACTGGTCTACGCGCACGGCGGCAGTCCGCGTCAGGTGGGTCGCAAGGCGGGCGAACTCGTCGACGCCAAGGGCAAGTACTTCATCCGCGAGATGATCGCGTTGGCCAGGAGCAAGGGCGAGGGTGAGGTGCACTATGCCTGGCGCAACCCCGCCAACCTGAAAGTGGAAAACAAGCACAGCTACATCGTGCGCGTCGGCAAGTACCTCGTCGGCGCGGGCGCCTACGCCGGACCCGTCCAGTGAGACCGCCGGACGTCTTTGCGCAGCAGCGCGCTTCAGATCGCTACCCAGCCACACGCCAGAATCACGGAGTCGCCTGATGAACACCCCCCACGCCCTGTCCAGAACCGACGCACTGGTCGCAGTGCTTGCCCGCATGCTCATTCGCTGGCGCAAGCCGCTGGGAGCCTTCTTTCTGCTCGTAACGCTCGGCCTCGGCTATTCGGCCCTGAGCACCCGGCTGGATCCCGGCTTCAACAAGCTGATCCCCCTCAAGCACGAGTACATGGCGGCCTTCCTCCAACATTCGACCACTTTCTCAGGGGCCAACCGCATCCTCGTGAACGTGCAGTGGAAGGGCGAAGGCGACATTTACAATGCGGAGTTCCTGCCGACCCTGCGCAAGGTCACCGACGAAGTCTTCTTCACCCCGGGCGTGAATCGTGCCAGCGTGCGCTCGATCTTCACGCCGAACGTGCGCTACGTCGAGGTCACGGAAGAAGGTTTCACGGGCGACGTCGTCATCCCGGCACGCTTCGAGACCGACGAGCAGGGCCTCAGCCAGGTCCGCGCCAACGTCGCCAAATCCGGACAAGTCGGCCGCCTCGTCGCGAACGACCTGAAATCCGCTCTCGTGCAGGCCGACCTGCTGGAGGTCAACCCCGACACGGGCGCAAAACTCGACTACGCCGAGGTCGCCCGCAAACTCGAGACCATCCGCACCCAGTTCGGCAGCGACAAGGTCGACATCCAGATCGTCGGCTTCGCCAAGGTGATGGGCGACGTCATGGAAGGTCTCGGCACCGTCGTGACCTTCTTCGCGATTGCCTTCGTGATCACCTCGCTACTGCTGTGGATGTACTCGCGCTCGCTCAAGCTGACCGTGCTCGCCATCGCGGTCGCGCTACTGCCCGTCGTCTGGCTGCTGGGTCTGCTACCGCTGATCGGCTACGGCATCGACCCGATGTCGGTGCTGGTTCCCTTCCTGATCTTCTCGATCGGCGTCTCCCACGCGGTGCAGATGACCAATGCCTGGAAGCAGGACGTGCTCGCCGGCGAGACGGCGATGGAGGCCGCCGAGGGCGCCTTCCGCAAGCTCGCGGTGCCCGGCATCATGGCCCTGCTCGCCAACGCACTGGGCTTCCTCGTGATCATGGTGATCGATATCCCCATCGTGCATGAGCTGGGCCTCACCGCCTGCCTCGGCGTCGCGCTGATGATCATGACCAACAAGATGTTCATGCCCATCATCCTGTCGCACCTGCACCTCGAACGCATGGCGCTGCATCAGCCCGTCGACAACAAGGACAAGCACCCGGCATGGTGGAAGCTGTCGGCGCTGTCGGAGCCGCGCCCGGCGCTCGCGACCTTCGGTGTGATGCTCGTGCTGCTCGGGACGGCCACCTATTTCTCTCGCCACTTGCAGACCGGCGACATCGGCAGCGGCGTACCCGAATTGCGCGCCGACTCCCGCTACAACAAGGACAACGCGAAGATCATCAGCAGCTACTCGATAGGCATGGACGTGCTGTCCGTCTATGTCGAGACCGAGAACCTGACCGAGGCCTGCCTCAACTGGGAAGTCATGAACGCCGTCGAGCGCTTCGATTTCCGCATGCGCGGCGTCGATGGCGTCCAGTCGGTCAGCACGGTGGCCGGCCTCGCCAAGCTCTTCGCCGCCGGCAACAACGAGGCCAACCCGCGCTGGGCGGCCCTGCAGCGCACCGAAGCCGCCCTGCGCACCGGCAGCCGCGCCGCGAACCCGGAGCTGGGCTTCAACTCGGCCGGCTGCAAGACCATCCACCTCGCCGTCTACCTCAACGACCACCAAGGCCCGACGCTCAAGCACGTCGTCGATGAAGTGCGCAAGTTCATCGTCGAGGACAAGACCCCGAACGTGACCTTCCGCCTGGCGGGTGGCAACGCCGGCGTCGCGGTGGCGACCAATGAGGCCGTCGAGCGCGCCGAGGTGCAGATGCTGGCGTCGATCTTCGCGTCGATCTCCTTCCTGTGCTGGCTCACCTTCCGCTCGTGGCGCGCCGTGCTGTGCGTGGTCGTGCCGCTGACGCTCGTGACGATCATGTGCAACGCGCTGATGGCCTTGCTCGGCATCGGCCTCAAGGTCGCGACCCTCCCCGTGATCGCGCTGGGCGTGGGCGTCGGAGTCGATTACGGCATCTATATCTACGAGCGCATGCAGCACGAACTGGCCGACCACGGCTACAGCCTGCGCGAGGCCTTCTACGAGGCGATGCGCCAGCGCGGCACCGCCGCGGTCTTCACGGCCGTGACGATGTCGATCGGCGTCGGCACCTGGGCCTTCTCGGCGCTGAAGTTCCAGGCCGACATGGGCGTGCTGCTCGCCTTCATGTTCCTGGTGAACGTGCTCGGCGCGATCTTCCTGCTGCCCGCCCTGGCCTGCTGGCTCGGAGTGGGCCGCCGCGAGGCCGCGGCCTCCCCGCAGCCCGAGCCTCAACCTTCCGCCCGAGTCGAATCGTCCGGCCCGCGCATGAGCTGCAACGCCGACAAGCGCGTGGCCGCGCAGCCCGTGCGCTCCTGAACCCCGTTTCTGCCGGAACGAACCAAGGGCGCCACCGCAAGGTCGGCGCCCTTTTTGTTGCGAGCGAAGGCCTGTCGGACGAAGCCGCCCTGCGAATCCATGCTTCAACGACGCATTACCCTGAAGCCAGGGTCAAGTCTGCCGTCACGTTTACCGCTCCATCACGACCGCTGCTCCTGACCTCGGTGTTCGGCAGGCCTTTTACCCGGCCCGCGCCTCTTCCCGCACCCAGTCGCACACTGCCGCCACCGCCGGCCGCACTTCGGCACCAGGCAGGCGCAGCAAGTGATACTGGTAAGGCCCCTTCACCGACAGGCCGTTAAACAACACCCGCAGGCGTCCGCCCGTGATCGCGTCGCCCAATATGTGTTCGCCCGCCAGCGCCACACCCTGCCCGGCGATTGCCGCTTCCAGGGTGAGATAGGTATGCGAGAAGAGGTGCCCCGCGAGGCGGCGCGGCGGCTTCACGCCCACCGCCTCGAACCACTTGCGCCAGTCCACCTCGTCGGGGAGCGCGTCGATCACCTCGTCATGGAGCAGCGGGAGGCGGAAGAGGTCAGCCGGCGTGGCGAGATTCGGGTGAGCCTCAAGAAAGCGGGGGCTGGCGACGGCGACAAAATTCTCGATCAGCAGCTCTTCGGATGCCAGTCCGGCATACGGCCCCCGTCCCAGGCGAATGGCCACATCCGCCTCGCCGTGAAACAGATCCACGTGTTTCACCGAGGCCAGCACACGCACCTCTATGTCCGGATGGCGGACCGCCAGCCGTGGCAGGCGCGGCATGAGCCAGCGCGTCACCAGTGAGGGCATGGCCGTCACCGTCACCACCCGGTCATCGCGGCGGACCAGCAATTGCCGGGTCGCAGCGGAGAGTTGCTCGAACGTGTCGGCCACCGCTGCCGCATAGGCGGAGCCTGCCGGCGTGGGCACGACCCCGCGGGCGTGACGCTCAAAAAGCCGCATATCCAGCCATTCTTCGAGCTGTTTCACCTGATGGGCCACTGCGTTGGGCGTCAGCGCGAGTTCGTCGGCGGCGCGGGCGAAACCGCCGGTGCGCACCGCAGCCTCGAACGCGCGCAGACAGGCGAGCGGAGGGAGCTTCATTCTGAGCCTCAATAATTTTGCGCCTCAAGCGCAAAACTATCGGTTTGCGGCAGGAAAGGCAACTCGCATAGGCTGTGTAACATAATCAGGTCAGGATTCGATCATGCCGCTCTCCGGTTTTTTTCTGGTCATCAGCTCTGCCGCCGGCTTCGGCAGCATTGCACTGTTTGCCCATCTCGCCCACGCGGACGGTGTCAGCACCACCACGCTGATTTTCCTGCGCTTCGCGCTGGGTGCCGCAATGCTGGGGGCGTGGATCTTCATCAACCGCATTCCGCTTCCGCGCGGCCGCGCCCTTGCCGGTTACAGCCTGATCGGGGGTGGCCTGTACGCGGCGGCGGCCGCTGCCTATTTCGCGGCACTTCAACACGCGAGCAGCGGTCTGGTGTCCCTGCTGCTGTACACCAACCCGATTTGCGTCGCAGTCATCTCGGCCATCGCCGGCTTCGATCGCCTCGGCCGTATCGAGATCGGCGCCCTGCTCCTGGCCGCCGTCGGACTCACCCTTACCCTGGCCGGCGACCACAGCGGCCAACCGCTCGGGATCGCCCTCGGCCTGCTGGGGGGTGTCGTCTATGCGCTGTATATCGTCACCGGCAGTCGCCTGCCGGCGCAGACCTCGCCGCTCGCCGGTGCCTTCGTGGTGCTCGCCTCCGGCGCACTGGTGCACGGCAGTATCGCCGCCGTCACGGGTTTCGACTGGCCGGATACCGCCCGCGGCTGGTCCGCGGCAATCGCGATCGGAATCTTTGGTTCGGCCTTCGCCATCGGCGCCTTCCTCGCCGGATTGCGCCAGATCGGGCCGACCCGGGCGTCGGTGCTATCCACGGTCGAACCGCTCGTCACCGTCACGCTCGGCGCGGTCTTCCTCGGGGAGCGCTGGCAGGCACAACAGCTCTTCGGCGGACTGGTCATCCTCCTCGCCGCCACGCTCATCGCTACCGCGAGCGGACGCCGCTCGACCCAGGAGATCGCGTAAGGGTACGCGCCTTCCCTGCCCGGCCCTGTGCCTCTCCCCCTTCCGCAAACAGCTGCAGGCGTAGGAATTGTCCTCGACTTGCGACGGACCCCAAACCGCTTTTAGGAACTGGCGATGGGGCCGCACCGAATCCGGATTGGCGATCAAATAGTCAAGCAACCGGAACTCGATCGGCGATGGGGAAGCGCGGCAGCCGCAAGGAGACTGGGACCGAACACGTTCACGGAGAAGATCTGCGCGATTCGATCGGGCGTGAAATCCGCCAGCCCAAGAATGGCGCACCCACGCCGCCGCTGTTCACGAGCACGTCCAGTCGCCCCATGTGTCGATCGCCTTTGCAACAGTGCGAACAGCGTCGTGGGGCCTCGCCGCATCGGCAACTAGGCCCGCGATGTTGGGGCGTTCGGCGGCCGTTGCCTTAAGGTGCGCCTCGCGCTGGCCGGTGATCAGGACCTTGGCACCCTGTCGGGCAAAGCCCAAGGCCGCGGCCCGGCCGATGCCCGAGCTTCCGCCCGTCACGATGATGACCTTTTCGTTCAGTACATGCATGTTGTTCCTTTGAAGGAAATATGACCGTCGATACACACGACGCCACCCAGCGGGCCCGTGGCCGGGGCGCCAGGGGGCGGGTGTGGCTCGGTGGCGGCCTCTTTAACGGGCACCCAGCGGGTCAGGTGGAGGCTCTGCCGTCGTCAGTGCACCGGCGTCACGATGGGGGCGCCGCTGTTCTTCAACAGGACCACCATGAACTTCGCGGGTTCGGTGCGGCTGGCGTTGCGCGAGACCGTGTGTATGTCGTCCGGACTTTCGTAGAAGGTCTGGCCCGGCGTCAGGGTGATGGTTTTGCCGCCGCGCACTCCCATCACGATCGAACCCTCCAGCACATAGACGAATGCGTGCGCGTGGTGCCGATGCACGGCGCTTTCTCCGCCGGGTGGATAGTCGACCGTGATGACGGTCGCTTCCTTGCCCGGATAGTCGGCGAGCGCCTTGGTCATCAGCGATGTCACCTGTGCCTCGGGTGGCGTTTGTTGTGCGTTGGCGGCGCCGGCGGCCAACAGCAGCGCGACGGCGAGGGCTCTGAGTTTCAGCATGATGTGCTCCTTGTCGGGGGTGGGTGCGGATGCCTGATCAGGACAGGCCGGACTTGTCTAGGCCGAAGGCCTTGTCGTACGAACCGGGTACCACGCGGAAGCCGACACTGACCCGGTTCCAGGCATTGATCGACATCACTAGAAAGGTCAGATCGGACAACTCCTTCTCGGACAACTGCACGCGGACACGCTCATAGACGTCGTCGGGCACGCCGTCGGCGGCGAGCCGGGTCAGGGTCTCGGTCCATTCCAGGGCAGCTCGTTCGCGTGCGCTGAAGAGCGTCGACTCGCGCCAGATCGCGACATGGTGCAGCCGGAGCGGACGCTCGCCGTGCATCGTCGCTTCCTTGACGTGCATATCGACGCAGAACGCGCAGCCGTTGATCTGCGACGCCCTGATATCCACGAGATGGCGGATCGTTTGCTCGATCGCGGATTCGTTGAGGGCCATGCTGAATGCGAGCAGTTTCTTGAACAGCTCGGGGGATTGTTTCTGGTAGTCGATGCGTTGGGTCATGATGAACACGCCTCTTATGCTTGCGCCGACGAGCGGCTTAGCCAGTTGTGGAACCGTGTCTGGCCGGTGTGCGGGTTATCGCCGGCGACCAGCGATCGGTCATTCAGCTCGCTGCCGAAATAGCGCGCATGAACGTCGGCGATCACCTCGCGCGGGTCCTGGCGGGCGGCGAGGAACTTGCGCGCCAGTTCGTCGAGCGGGAAGCGGTCCGGTCCGGCGACCTCGACGGTGCCATTCATCGGCGTCCCGACCGCGAGATCGGCGAGCACGGCCGAGACGTCGTCCGCGGCGATGGGCTGGATCAGCGCGGGCGACAGCCGGATCGTGCCGCCGTCGGCGCTCGCATCGATGATGCCCCCGATGAACTCGAAGAACTGCGTCGCGCGCAGGATGGTGTAGGGAATCTTCGATGCCTTGATCAGGTTTTCCTGCGCGACTTTTGCGCGGAAGTAACCGTTCTCCGGAAGGCGATCGGTGCCGACGATGGACAGCGCGACGTGATGCTCGACGCCCGCGGCGGCTTCCGCGGCAAGCAGATTCCGCGTGGACGTCTCGAAGAACTCCAGCACGGCCCGGTCTTCGAACGACGGCGAGTTGCACACGTCCACCACGACCTGCGCGCCGGCAAGCGCTTCGGCCAGTCCTTGCCCGGTAATTGCATTGACGCCAGCGCGGGGGGATGCCGCGACCGTCTCATGCCCATCGCGACGCAGCCTGTCTACAATGTTCGAACCGATCAGGCCGGTCCCGCCGATCACAATGATTTTCATGCTCTGCTCCTCGGTTGAATGTCGATCACTCCGGTGCGGCGATCGATGGATGCAGTGTGCGCGGCGCCCCGGCCGAAGACTTTGTCGACGCCTTGGGTTTTCCTTGGATTTGGCTTGGATGCTTGTCCAGGACCGCGATGGAGCCCTGAATGCCTTTAGTGTTTGACGACTGCGTGCTCGACCTCGACCGGAGGGAGCTATCCCGGGCGTCCGGGATCGTTGCGACGGCGCCCAAAGTCTTCGACCTGCTGGTCTACCTGGCCGAGCACCGCGAACGCGTCGTCAGCCGGGACGACCTGATCGCCGTCGTGTGGGGCGGTCGAATCGTTTCCGAATCGACCCTGGCGAGCCACATCAACGCAGTGCGCAAGGCCGTCGGTGACGACGGCCAGCAACAGCGCGTGATTCGCACGGTTGCCCGCAAGGGATTCCGCTTCGTCGCCGACCTTAGAGAAACCGAGTCAATGGCCGCTGCTGCCGCGCCTGACGCCGAGCCCACCGGAACCGTCGAAGTTCCGGCGCTCGCGTCTGCGTCGGCCCTGCCGGCCAAACCGTCCATTGCGGTGCTGCCCTTCGTGAATCTGAGCGGAGATCCGGCGCAGGACTACCTAGCCGACGGCGTGGTCGAGGACATCATCGCGGCCTTGTCGCAGTATCGCTGGTTGTTCGTCGTCGCGCGCAACTCGAGCTTCACCTACAAGGGCCGTGCGGTCGATGTGAAACAGGTCGGCCGCGAGCTGGGCGTGCGCTACGTGCTAGAAGGCAGCTGGCGCAAGGCCGACATTCGGGTGCGCATTACCGGCCAGTTGATCGATGCGACGACCGGCGCCCATCATTGGGCGGGGCGCTTCGAAGGGGTGCTCGGAGACATCTTCGAACTGCAAGACCAGGTCACCGAGACCGTGGTCGGCGCGATCGCCCCGCAACTCGAGCGCGCGGAAATCGAGCGTGCGCGGCACAAGCCGACCGAAAGCCTCGACGCCTACGACTACTATCTGCGCGGAATGGTCTGGCTGCATCGCGGAACCCGGGAGGCCATCGACCAGGCGCTGCCGCTCTTCCACAGGGCCATCAACTGCGATCCTGATTTCGCATCAGCCTACGCGATGGCAGCGTGGTGTCACTGCTGGCGGAAGATCAACGGCTGGATGACCGATCGCCCGCGGGAGATGGCGGAGGGCGTCCGACTCGCTCGCCGGGCCGTCGAATTGGGCAAGGACGATGCGGTTGCACTCACCCGATGTGGGCACGCGCTCGGCCACCTTGCCGGTGACCTTCCAGGCGGCATCGCCTTGCTGGACAAGGCGCTCGTGCTCAATCCCAACCTCGCGGCAGCGTGGTTCCTCGGCGCATTTCTCAGACTCTGGCACGGAGAGACGGATGAAGCCGTCGAGCACCTGACACACGCGATGCGTCTAAGCCCGCTCGACCCCGAGCTGTACAGAATGCAAGCGGGCATGGCGGCGGCGCACCTCTTGATGGGGCGCTTCGACACTGCATCCTCGTGGGCGGAGAAGGCATTGCGCGAATTGCCCAGCCTGCTGCTCGTCGCAGCAACCCTCGCGGCAAGCCATGCCCTCGCTGGGCGAACGGCCGAAGCGCAGCGTGCTCTGGACCATCTGCGCCAGCTCGACCCCGGGTTACGCCTCTCCAATCTAGCGGACTGGCTACCGATCCACCGACCGGAGAATCTCGCCACCTTGGCGGTCGGTCTGCGAAAGGCAGGGCTGCGGGAATAAATGGGTGCCGCAGCAGTTATTGTGAAGGGATGCAACAGCGCCGATCGTCCTGAATTACTGCTTGTAGCCGCTCTGCCCGCGCAGCGGTGAGCCACTAAGCAGACTTCCAGCGTCTACGGAGGGACTCGGGCGGCTGGTTTCAGCGACGTCACCCCAATGCGTGCATTCGGCCGGTAGCGCCAAAGTGGGGTTCAAGTTCACCGCCGTAAACCGGTCATCGACAAGGGGTCGAGTGAGGAAGATTCCGAGCGGATCATGAACGGCCGGTCTTGTCCGAATGTGTTAATTCAGGACTCGCACCGGAAAGCTGCCGTTGCCTCGCCGCGGCTTGTTGCCGTGGCCGGCGACTCTGGCCGAGTTGCTGACATAGGCCATTTTTCAGGTTTTCAAGTGAAGCAGTCATTGGACGCTGCTACGCCAGATCGGCGACCAGGAGGACATCGCGAGTGTTCAACTCAGCGCCCGCCCTGCCCCGCGCCCTCCTCGCCCCCGTCGCGCGAATCGTTGATCGCCCGCGCGATGCGCACCATCATCGGCACCAGCGACGGCGATTGCAGCAGTTCCGGGCGCTCCTCGACCAGGGTTGCGAGGAGGGTGCGCATGCCGCGCACGAGCATGAAGGACGCGAGTTGGGTGTCGGGTTCGCCAACCACGTCGGCGTGCTGCTTGAGCAGCATTTCCATGTTCGCGACGAGTTGTTCGGAGGTGCGTGAGCCGCGGCCGAGGCCTTGCGCGCGGCCGAACTGCATCTGGCGCGCGTAGCGGCGGTAGTAGTCGCGCCCCAGCGAGTAGAGCCGCGTCTCGGTGCGCACCGTGTTGCGGAACAGCGCCTGCAGCATCTCGTCGAGGGACTTGCGGTGGAGCCGGAAGAGTTCCGGCGAGGCCGCCTCCGACTCCTCGTCCATGATGCGTTTGCTGATCTCGATGAGGATCGCTTCCTTGTCGGGGAAGTACTGGTACACGGCGCCGACCGACACGCCCGCCCGCGCTGCGATCTTGCGCGTGGTCACGGCATCGACGCCCTCCACGCGCAGGATCTCGCTCGCGGCTTCGAGAATGGTCTCGACCGTGAAGCGCGCGCGCGCCTGCGACGGGGTCGCCCGCTGTTTCGTGCCTTCACTTGTCGCGTGTGCTGCCCCGCGCCCTGCCGCCTTGCCCATCACCCCCGTCTCCCCGCTAATGCGCGGCACCGATTTTGTTCGGTTTTCCGCATCGCACAAATCACATTATTTTTCCGTCACTTACGAAGTATAGCGGAGCGTTGTTCGGCTTAAGGCTCAGATTTCCGTCGCACGCCGGCACCTGCCCTACGATTGCCTCGAAGCTCCTGTCCCAGGTCCCGCCCGCATGCAGCATGCGGCGGCGTCCAAGGTGGCGACAGGCGAGTGTTTTCGACTTACGAACCGAATAAGGGACTGTCATGACGGACGTCTTCATCTACGACCACGTGCGCACGCCGCGCGGCAAGGGCAAGGCCGACGGGGCGCTTGCCGAGATCACCCCAGTGCAGCTGGCCGCGCAGATGCTGCAGGCGGTGCGCGACCGCAACCAGCTCGATTCGAGCCTGGTCGAGGACGTGTTCCTCGGCTGCGTGTGTCCGGTCGGCGAACAGGGCGGGAACATCGCACGCGTCGCCGCGCTGGTGGCCGGCTTCGATGACAGCGTGCCGGGGGTGCAGGTCAACCGCTACTGCGGGTCCGGCCTGGAGGCGGTGAACTTCGCGGCGGCCAAGGTCGCGAGCGGCCAGGTCGATCTCGCTATCGGCGGCGGCGTGGAGAGCATGTCGCGCGTGCCGATGGGCAGCGACGGCGGTGCGATGGCGCTCGACCCGCAGGTGGCATTCAAGATGCATTTCACGATGCAGGGCGTGAGCGCCGACCTGCTCGCGACCCTGCACGGCTTCACCCGCGAGCAGTGCGACGCCTATGCGGTGGAAAGCCAGCGGCGCGCCGCCCGGGCGTGGGCCAATGGCTGGTTCGCGCGCTCGGTGGTGCCCGTGAAGGACGTGCTCGGGCTGCCCGTGCTGGCCCAGGACGAGGCGATCCGCCCGGACACGACGCTCGAATCGCTCGCGGCGCTGAAGCCCGCCTTCCTCGAGATGGGCACGCAGTACGGTTTCGACGGCGTGGCGTTGCTGAAATACCCGCAGCTCGAAGCGATCCGGCACATGCACCACGCCGGCAACAGCTCCGGCATCGTCGACGGCGCCGCGGCGGTGCTGGTCGGCAACCGCGAGATCGGCGAACGCACCGGGCTCAAGCCGCGCGCGCGCATCCGCTCGGTGGCCACGGTGGGCTCGGAGCCGACGCTGATGCTCGACGCCCCGAGTTACGCGGCGCAAAAAGCGCTGCGCAAGGCCGGCATGAACGCCTCCGACATCGGTCTGTGGGAACTCAACGAAGCCTTCTCCTCGGTGGTGCTGTGCCTGATGGAGCGCCTCGACGTGCCGCACGAGCGCATCAACGTCAATGGCGGCGCGATCGCCATGGGACATCCGCTGGGTGCGACCGGCGCCATGATCCTGGGCACCCTCCTCGACGAAATGGAACGCCGCCAGGTCGGCACCGGCCTCGTCACGCTGTGCGAGGCGGCCGGCATGGGCACGGCCACCGTCATCGAGCTCGTCTGAGCGCCACCGGAAATTTTCAGGGAAACGACAACAGTCATGAGTGAAGTCATCCATATCTCGGTGGACGCCGAAGGCATCGCCACCCTCCTCTTCGACCGCACGGACAGCACCATGAACACCATGGACATGAAGTTCATGGACGAGATGGAGGCCGCGGTCGAGCGCCTCGTCAGCGACGACAGTATCAAGGGCGCGATCTTCACGTCGGGCAAGTCGGTGTTCGCCGCCGGGGCGGACCTGAAGGGGATCGAGGCCTCGCTCGAAGCGCAGGACACGCCGGTTGCCGAGCGGCTCGCACGCAACGCCTCGCTGTCGAAGCTGCTGCGCCGCATGGAAACCTGCGGCAAGCCGGTGGCCTGCGCGATCAACGGCACGGCGCTGGGCGGTGGCACGGAGATCGCGCTCGCCTGCCACTATCGCGTCGCGGCCGACACCCGGGGCATCCAGCTCGGCCTGCCCGAGGTCCAGGTCGGACTGCTGCCCGGCGGCGGCGGCACCCAGCGCGTGTCGCGCCTCATCGGCATCCAGGCCGCTATGCCGGTTCTCGTGGAAGGTCAGGCGCTGAGCGCGGAGAAGGCGCTCAAGATGGGCCTGATCCACAAGATCGTGCCGGCCGACCAGTTGCTGGCCGAAGCACGCCGCTGGCTCGTCGAAGAAGGCGACGCGGTGCAGCCGTGGGACAAGAAGGGCTTCAAGGTGCCGGGCGGCGCGGGTCCGATGTCTCCCGCGGTCGCGCAGCTGCTGGTCGTCAGCAACGCGATGCTGCAGGCAAAGACCTTCCACAACCTGCCCGCGCCGAAGGCCATCTTGTCCTGCCTGTACGAAGGGCCGCAGCTGCCGATGGACAAGGCGCTGGAGGTCGAGGCCAAGTATTTCACGCAGCTGCAGCTCGACCCGGTGTCGCGCAACATGATCCGCACACTGTTCATCAACAAGGGCAAGGCGGACAAGCTGATGCACCGCCCGGAAGGCATCCCGAAGACCACCTTCCGCAAGATCGGGGTGGTCGGAGCGGGCCTCATGGGGGCGGGTATCGCCTACCACTGCGCGAAGCTCGGCATCGAAACCGTGCTCATCGACCGCGATCAGGCGGGTGCCGACAAGGGCAAGGCCTACTCGGTGAAGCGCCTCGAAAAGGACATCGCGAAGGGCCGCATGACGCAGGAAAAGGCCGACGCGATCCTCGCGCGCATCCATCCGACCACCGACTATGCCGGCCTCGCCGGTGTCGAGCTGGTCGTCGAGGCGGTGTTCGAGGACCGCGCGATCAAGGCCGACGTGACACGCAGGCTGGAGGCTGTGCTGCCGAAGGATGCGGTGATCGCGTCGAACACTTCGGGCCTGCCGATCACCGAGCTGGCCGACGCGGGCGAACGGCCGCAGAACTTCATCGGCATGCACTTCTTCTCGCCGGTCGAGCGCATGCCGCTCGTGGAGATCATCCGCGGGCGCAAGAGCTCGCCCGCGACGCTGGCGCGTGCGCTGGACCTCGTGCAGGCGATGAAGAAGACCCCCATCGTCGTGAATGACGGACCGGGCTTCTTCACCAGCCGCTTCATCGGCGCCTACGTCAACGAGAGCCTCGCGATGGTCACCGAAGGGGTGAATCCGGCGCTGATCGAGAACGCCGCGAAGATGGCCGGCATCCCGGTGGGGCCGCTCACGGTGTCCGACGAGATCGGGCTCGACACCGCCTATCACGCCAGCCAGCAACGCAAGAAGGACGAAGGCGCAGCCTTCAGGGAAACGCCCACCTTCCGCCTCGTCGAGAAGCTGGTCGGCGAACTCGGCCGGCACGGGCGCAAGAACGGCAAGGGCTTCTTCGACTATGCCGCGGATGGCAGCAAACAGCTGTGGCCCGGTCTCGCCGAGCTCTTCCCGCCGCTGGCCGAGCAGCCGACCGTCGAGGAGGTCAAGGCGCGCATGCTGTATGCGCAACTGGTCGACGCCGCCAGGGCGATGGCCGAGGGCATCGTGATCGACCCGGCCGACGGCGACGTCGGCGCAATCCTCGGCGTCGGCTTCCCGGCCTACCTCGGCGGCCCGTTCTCGATGATGGACACCGTCGGTATCGCGCAGGTCGTTGCCGAATGCGACCGCCTCGCGGCGCGCTATGGCGACCAGTACGCCGCCCCGAAGCTGCTGCGCGACATGGCCGCGGAAGGCCGGACCTTCTACGGCCCGAAGCGCGTAACCCCGCCCGCGGCCGCGCGCTGACGGTCGCCGCCACGCACGCCCCCCTAGTCAGGAGCACACCGTGAATTTCGATTTTTCCGACGACCAGCGCCTTCTGCAGGACGCGGTCCGCAGCATGCTCGCCGAGAACAGCACCTCGCAGGCGGTGCGCGAGGTGCTGGAAGGTCGCGCAACCCATTGCGCGAAGGTCTGGCACAACCTCAACGAGATGGGCGCGGCCACCGCGGCGCTCCCCGAGGCCTACGGCGGCGCCGGGCTCGGCTATCTGGAACTGTGCCTGGTGGCCGAGGAAGCCGGCCGCCACCTCGCCGCCGTGCCGCTGTCGTCGAGCATCTACCTCGCCGCCGAAGCCTTGCTGCGCGCCGGCAGCGACGCGCAAAAACAGCGCTGGCTGCCCGGCATCGCGCAGGGCGAGGTGATCGCCACCGCGGCCCTCGGGGGCAGCGAACGCTATCGCACGCCGCAGCCGCTCGCCTTCGACGGCCAATGCCTCGACGGCACCAGCCCGGTGCTGCTCGACGGCGCCATCGCGCAGCTCGCGGTCCTTCAGGTCGGCGCCGATCTGATCCTGGTCGACCTCAACGGCCCCGGTGTGAAGCGCACCGCGCTGCCGACGGTCGACCCCACGCGCCCGCTGGCGCAGATCGAGTTCACCGCCACGCCGGCCGAGCGCCTGGCGGCCGCCGATGGCGCAGCCGTCGCGCGCCGCGTGCGCGACGGGGCAGCCGTCCTGCTGGCGTTCGAGCAGGTCGGGGGGGCCGCACGCATCCTCGAGCTCGCGCGCGACTACTCGCTCGAGCGCAAGGCCTTCGGCCGCCAGATCGGCAGCTTCCAGGCGCTCAAGCACAAGATGGCCGACATCTACACGCGCATCGAGCTCGCCCGCGCGCACGCTTACTACGGCGCCTGGGCGCTCGCCTCCGACGCCCCGGAGCTGCCGCGGGCCGCCGCGGCCGCCCGCGTGGCCGCGACGCGCGCCTTCCTGTTCGCCGCGGAAGAGGGCATCGAACTGCATGGCGGCATCGGCTTCACGTGGGAGATGGATTGCCACCTCTACTACCGCCGCGCCCGTCACCTCGCGCAGGTGATCGGCAGCGAACACGCCTGGCGCGCCCGCCTCGCCGATGAACTGATCAAGGAGGCCGCGTAAGCGGAGCACCCCTCATGGACTTCAAAGATACTCCCGAAGAAGCCGCGTTCCGCGAAGCGGTGCGCGCCTGGCTGGCCGCCAACGGACAACGGCGCACGCGCGCGGACGAAGTGTTCGGCGAAGGGCTCGACGAGGCCGCGAAACTCGCCCGCGCCAAGGCCTGGCAGGCGAAGAAGGCCGCCGCCGGCTACGCCGCGATCACCTGGCCGCGCGAAGCCGGCGGGCTGGGCGGCACCGCGATGCAGCAGGTGATCTACCAGCAGGAAGAGGCCGCGTATCTCGTCCCGCAGATGATCTTCGAGGTCAGCATCGGCATGGGCCTGCCCACCGTGCTGCGCTGGGCCGCGCCGGAACTCAAGGCGCGCTTCCTGCGCCCTGGGCTGGCCGGCGAGGAGATCTGGTGCCAGCTCTTTTCCGAGCCGGGTGCCGGTTCCGACACCGGCGCAGTGCGCACGCGGGCGGTGCGCGACGGCGACGCATGGGTCGTGAATGGCCAGAAGGTGTGGACTTCGTCGGCGCACTTCGGTGATTACGGCATCCTGCTCGCCCGCACAGACCGGGACAAGCCGAAGCAGGAAGGGCTGACGATGTTCATCGTCGACCTCAAGGCGCCCGGCGTCGAGATCCGCCCGATCCACCAGATGTCCGGCGACTCGGATTTCAACGAGGTGTTCTTCACCGACGTGCGGATTCCGGATCAATACCGCCTCGGCCCCGAGGGCGGCGGCTGGAAGGTGATGCTCAGCACCCTGATGCAGGAACGCCTGTCCGTCGGCGGCAACCTGCCGACCGACCTGCACGTGCACCTGATCGACCTTGCGCGGACCTGCACCTGGGACGAGCGCCCGGCGATCGAAGACGCGCGGGTGCGCGCGCGCATCGCCGACGCCTATCTCGACCAGCAAGGCGTGGCGCTGATCATTTCGCGCGGCCTGACCGCCTTGTCGAAAGGCAAGACGCCCGGCCCCGAGATGTCGGTCACCAAGCTCGTCGCCGCAAAGGCGATGCAGGACATCTCGTCCTTCGCGATGGAACTCGCCGGCACCGAGGGGCTGCTCGGGGCCGACGCACTGGGCGGCGACTGGCCCTACCTGCAGCGCCTGTGGCTCGGCTCGCCCGGTGCGCGGATCGCCGGCGGCACCGACGAGGTGCTGCGCAACGTCATCGCCGAGCGGGTGCTCGGCCTGCCGGGCGAGCTGCGCACGGACCGCAACGTGCCGTTCCGCGACCTCGACCGGACCTGAGGGAGGAACTCCATGACGACAAAACCCCTCAGCGGCATCAAGGTCCTCGATTTCACCCAGCTCCTGCCCGGCCCGATGTGCACGCTGCAACTCGCGGACCTCGGCGCGGAAGTGATCAAGATCGAACCGCCGGGATCGGGCGAGGCCGCACGTGGCCCCGAAGGCACCGCGATCTCGCATTTCTTCATGGCCGTGAATCGCAACAAGCGCTCGCTGGCCATCGACCTGCGGGCGCCCGGTGCGCGCGACGTGATCCTCGCGCTGGTGCGGGACGCCGACATCCTCGTCGAAGGCTTCCGCCCCGGCGTGATGGCACGCCTCGGCCTCGGCTATGACGAGCTGAAGGCCGCCCACCCCCGGCTCGTGTACTGCTCGATCAGCGGCTACGGGCAGGACGGCCCGCTCGCCGCGCTGGGCGGCCACGACATCAACTACCAGAGCTACGCCGGCATCCTCGAGCAAAGCGCCCCCGCCGCGGGCAGCCCGCATCCGGGAAACTTCCCGATCGCCGACCTCGCCGGCGGCGCCGTCTCGGCGGCGATGGCCATCCTCGCCGCGCTGTTCGACGCGCAGCGCAGCGGCGAAGGTCGCTTCATTGACGTTTCGATGACTGATTGTGCGATGGCCCTCAACGTGCAGCCGCTCGCCGGCCTGCACACCTGGAAGCAGCCCATCCCCGCCGGGCACGACACGCTGAGCGGCGGACTGCCCTGCTACGGCACCTATGAGACGGCGGATGGCCGGCATCTCGCGGTCGGCGCGCTGGAGCCGAAGTTCTGGCAGAACTTCTGCCAGACCGCAGGCTGCCCCGAACTCGCCAAGAGCGGCTGGGCATCGGGCAAGGCCGGCCCCGCGGTCAAGGCGCAGGTCGCCGCGATCATCAAGGCGCGCACGCTGGCCGACTGGATGGCGGCCTTCGACGGCGTGGATGCCTGCGTCAGCCCGGTGCTGCGCATCGACGAGGTGCTGGCGCATCCGCACACCACAGCACGAGAAATGACGGTCGACACGCCGCTCCCCCACGGCGACAGCGCGCCCTACTTCGCCTTCCCCGTGAAGATGAGCAACTACCGCTTCAGCCTCGACCGCACACCCCCGGCCGTCGGCGAACACAACGAAGAAATCCTGCGCGAGCTCTGCTGGGGCGACGAGGCCATCGCGCAACTCAAGGCCGACGGCGCGATCGCCTGACCGGCCGCAACAACGATTACACCGGAGACACCATGACCTCTCGCACCTTCAGCCTCGCCGATCTCTTCGCGATCGCCGCCGAGACCGTACCGGAGCGCGATGCGCTCGTGATCGGCGCCAGCCGCCATACCTATGGGCAGATGGCCGCGCGCATCGAGCGTCTGGCCGCCTGGCTGCACGGGCAGGGAATCGGCGCGGGCGACGTGGTCGGCCTGCAGATGTACAACTCGGCCGAATACCTCGAAGCCTTCCTCGCCGCCTGCCGCGTGCGCGCCATCCCCGCCAACATCAACTACCGCTACGTCGCCGATGAGCTGCGCTACCTCTACGACAACGCCGGGCTGAAGGCGCTTTTCTACAGCGCCGAACTCGAGCCCGCCGTCGCCGAGGCCCTCGACGCCGCACCCGGCCTGCGTGTGAAGGTGCGCACCGGCGCGGGCACACCCGCGCTGGCCGGCGCGACCCGCTACGACGACACGCTGAGCGCCGACCCGGCGGTTCTCGCCGCAGTGCAGTGCCGCGACGACGACATCTCCCTGCTCTACACCGGCGGCACCACGGGCAAACCGAAGGGCGTGATGTGGCCGCACAAGGATCTCTTCTTCGGCAGCCTGGGCGGCGGCGCGTCATACGTGCCGGCCGAGGGGCCGATCGCCACCCCCGAGCAGCTCGCCGACCGCATTCGCAAGTGCGCGCCGCTGCGCTTCATGCCCGTGGCGCCCCTCATGCACGGCGCGGCCCATTGGGCGACGATGGTGTCCTTGTTCGCGGGCCACACCGTGGTGCTCAACGAACAGCGTCACTTCAATGCCGAACACATTCTCGACCTCATCGTGCGCGAACGCGTCAATGGCCTCACCATCGTCGGCGACGCGATGGCCGTACCCCTGCTCGACGCGCTCAACGCAAATCCGACGCACTGGGATCTCTCGACACTTTTCATCTTCGGCAACGGCGGCGCGGTACTCTCGAATCACCTCAAGGAAGCACTCAAGGCCTATCTGCCCCAAAACGTCTTCTTCAGCGACGGAATGGGGTCTTCGGAAGGCGGACAGCTCGGACTCGGGAGCAAACCCGCGGACGGCGGCATGATCCGGATCGCGGCCCGCCCCGACCTGGCGGTGATCGTCGACGGCAATCGCCTCGCCGCACCGGGAGAACAAGGCATCCTCGCGCGCAGCGGCTACCTGCCGCTCGGCTACTACGGCGATCCGGAGAAGACCGCGCAAACCTTCGTCACGCTGGACGGCAAGCGCTACGTCCTCACGGGCGACGCCGCCAAACTCGCGGATGACGGCGCGATCATCATCTACGGGCGCGGCTCCAACTGCATCAATACCGGCGGCGAAAAAGTCTTCCCTGAAGAGGTCGAGGAAGTCCTGCGCATGAGCCCGGACGTCTTCGATGCGATCGTCGTTGGCCTGCCCGACCCGCGCTGGGGACAGAAGGTCGTCGCCGTCGTCGCGCCCCGCCCCGGGCTATGCCTCGATCCGCAGCAGCTGCGGGCGCTGTGCCAGCAGCACATGGCCAACTACAAGATCCCCAAGGACATCGTCCTCGTTCCGGAGGTGAAGCGCTCGGCGGCCGGCAAGGCGAACTATCCCTGGGCGCGCGAGGTCGCCGGGTCCGCGCTGAACTACTGAAGCGGCACTCACACACATCCGTTCATCGAACGGCACTGAGTTGTCGCGTTAACACAGGGGCGGGGGCGCGAAGCGACCCCGCCTTGCTCTTTTCATCCTCCCCCGAGACGTCATGCCGATTCCCGAGATCCTTGCAGGGCGCCTGTCCCTGCCCCTCATCTGCTCCCCGATGTTCCTCGCCAGCGGCCCGGAACTCGTCATCGCACAATGCAAGGCGGGCGTGGTCGGCACCTTCCCGACGCTGAATGCCCGTCCCTCCGCAGCACTGGACGACTGGCTCGAACGCATCCGCTCGGAGCTCGAGGCCTGGAACGTCGCTCATCCCGACAAGCTTGCTGCCCCGTTCGGCGCGAACCTGATCCTCCACAAGTCCAACCCGCGGCAGGAGGAAGACCTCGGCCGCGTCGTCGAGCACGAGGTTCCGATCGTCATCACCTCCGTCGGCCGGCCGGACCTCGTCGTCGAGAAGGTGCACGGCTACGGCGGCATCGTGCTGCACGACGTGATCAGCGTCGCCCATGCGCGCAAGGCCATCGAATGCGGCGTCGACGCGCTGATCCTCGTCTGCACCGGCGCGGGCGGCCACGGCGGTACCCTGTCGCCTTTCGCCTTCGTCTCCGAGGTACGCGAATTCTGGGACGGCCCACTGGTGCTCGCCGGCGCCATTTCTTCCGGCCGCAGCCTGCGGGCGGCGGAAGTCCTCGGCGCCGACCTCGGCTACATGGGCACCCGCTTCATCGCGACGCGCGAGGCCGCCGCAGATGCCGGCCACAAGGCGATGATCGTGCGCGATACCGCCGCGGACATCCTCTACACCCCGGCCTTCAGCGGCATCTCCGCCAACTACCTGAGGAACAGCGTGATCGCCGCCGGCATCGACCCCGCCGCCCTTGTCCCGAGCGAGAACGGCGGCAAGGACGACCTGTTCGCCGGAATCGAGCACAAACCGAAAGCATGGAAGGACGTATGGTCCGCGGGTCAGGGGATCGGCACGATCCACGACATCCCCAGCGTCGCCGAACTGGTCGCACGACTGCGCGCCGAGTACGAGACGGCCGCCGTGCGCTGAGATCGCGCGTTCGAGGCGGAGACCGCTCACGGCAACGAGCGGGAAACGACGACCGGTTCTAGCGCGCGCACGGATCGGGATGCCATTCAAAGCACGCGACAGCGGTCGAAAAAAAAACCGGGCTTTTGGCCCGGTTTCGCGTCTCCAGGAAAGCGTTCTCAGAACGAATACTTGACGACCAGCGAGAGCTGGTCCCGGTCGGTCAATTGGCGGTTCTTGACCGGGTCGAGACTGGCTTCGCCGAAGTAGCCCAGATAGGTCAGGCCGATTTGCAGGTTGCGGCGATAGGTCATCGTCGCGCCGACACTCATACGGTGGTCGCCCTCCCCCATACCGAGGTTGCCCTGCAGGGTGCGGCCCTTCAGCTGGCGCGAGTAGCTGATCGGCACACCGAGCTCCCAATTCTCGAGGATGCCCGGATAGCTCAGACTGAGCGTCGATGCAAAGGCGAGACCATAGCTGCCGAAGCTCAGCGAATCCGACACGGGCGTGGGCACCGGAACGACCCCGAAGCCCGGCGCAAAAGTCCGCGAGACATCACCGGTCGCGCCCGGCACCCGACGGGCATCCGGATTACGCACCTCGGTATAGGCCACTTCCGCCAGGAAGTTGGCCTGGGGCGCGAGGAAGGTCCGACCAAGGTTGATGAAGGTATTGAGGTTGGTCTGCAGCACGTCGGCAGTGGTGGCGGTCGGTATCACGCTTGAGCCCAGCCGCGCATTTACGAGGGCAGGTGCATCTTTCCGATAGGAAATTTCACCGCCCAGGGTGGCGATACCGAAGGTCGTGCTGAAGGTGGCTCCAAGCAGTTTAATGTCTTCGAAGTAGCGATGGTTGAAACCGAAACCGTCGCCATCCGAAAGGAGCGAATCGACATCGACCATCGGTGCACGATCGTGGTATCGCAGGTAGATCAGACCTACCTCGGTTTCGTCGGTCACGCGGTACTTGCCGCCAACACCCCATTGCCCGGTTTTGCCCGGCTTCTCGTCGGCTCCCCTGGGCATCCGACACGGCCCTGGCCCGGGGGTCAGGCAAACTGCGCCCGGCCCGACGATATCCGAAGTGCTCAGGAATGAGCCCGGCGCGTTGATCAGCGTCTTGTGCCAGTTGTACTGGACGTGGGCCATCAGCGACAGCTTGTCATTGACCTCGTAAAGCGCGGAGATCTGGTCCTCGGGCAGCAACTGATCCTTGACCTCCGTGCCCGGGATGCCAGCCTTGGTGCCATCCGCCGGCCCTTGAGCACCCGAAATACCCGGAATGAAAAGGGTCTCGCCCCATGACACGACGTGTTTGCCGAGACGGACGGTCGCACGCCCCTGCTCGCCAATGTCGAACGTGGTGTAGCCGTAGACGTCGAGCAAGCGACTGTAACCGCCGTGGTAGCGCCGGGTGTCGCTGCTGAACTGATCGGCATCTCCGCCGATCTTGTTCGGAAACGAGGAGCCGTCGTTGTCGTTGGAATTGTGATAGACGTCGTCGTAGAACGTGCTGGCAGACAGAACGAAGCCGGAATTCCCCTTCTTGAAGTGAGTGTCCAGCAAAGCGCTCACGCGATTCGATGTCAATGCCCCTTTGTCGAAGTTATTGTCGCCGTCATTACCCGCGGCATTCTTCGTCAGCACGGAATCGCGGTCTTCGAGGCGGGTGGACAACGTATAGGTCGTGGTCACGCGCGATTCGAAGGTCGCCCCGTTTTCGAACTCTATCGTGTCGAAGGCCGACGCCGGAATCGCGATGCCCATGCCGACCACTGCGAGCGCGATCGGCTTCATTTTGTTGTGCAGTTTCATCATGTCTACTCCCCGGAAAGTCGAGTGAATCACTGGCCCAGCGCACGCAGCGCAGCGGGGGTGTACATGTCGGGCGAGAGGTCGCCGCCGTTGAGGACCCAGGACTTTTCGCGCTCCTGAATCAGGTTGAAGGCGACGTAGCCGCCCGAATCGAGGTCGTGAAAGAAGGCGGTGCCGGCCTGCCAGGCATTCAGGTCGAACGCATAGAAGTGGTTGATGAAGCCGTGCTGCCAAAGCTTTCCGCGTTGATCGTAATAGTCCCCCATCGAGGCCTGCCAGTTGTCCTCGTCGATGAACAGCACGCGCTTGCCGAACAGATGACGGTAGCCTTCCTTCAGCGAACCTTCCAGCACCCACACGCGGCGGAGTTCGTATCGAAGATAGGCCGGGTTCTCGTGTCCTTTCTGCAGGAGATCCGCGTACTTCACCTTGTTGGAGTGCAGACGGTATGCGTTCGCCGGAATGTACAACTCCTTCTTGCCGAGCAGCTTCCACTCGTAACGGCTCGGATCACCGTTCATCAGACGATCCTGATCGATGGTCATCTTGCCGCTCGTGCCGCCCATCGGCGTATCGAACCCATAGGTCGGCAGCTGGCGCACTCGCCGCGTACCCGGGTCGTAGGTCCAGGCAAGGCGTTTCGCTCGGGCAAAGTTGACGGGCTCCTGCGATGCCGTGAAGCTGCCACGGTCGCGCTCGGGCAACAGGGTCCCCGACAGCGAGTAGGCCATCAGCCCTTCCATCGGCTTACCCAACTCGCTGGTTTGCGTAACGACGTTCAGATTCTTGTTGAGCTGCCGACCCCAGGTGATGCTGCCATCCGACCCCACGTCCGCGATGTCCCGCACGACGTGCTCCGTGAAGGCCCGGTACGGGAAGTTCATGTTGGCGAGAACTTCCATCGGCGACTTCGGAATCGGGAAGCCCACGGGTCCTTTGTGGCCCGTATAGCCGAGACCATCGTCGATCAGTTCGGCGCTAAGCGCGTTCTTCCTGGCGAGCTCGCAAATGGCATCCGGATACCTGAAGTCGCGCCGACTCTGATAGACAGGAATTCGGAAGGTTTCGGGATACTTCTTGAACATCGCCTTCTGGCCGTCGCTGAGATTGTCGGCGTATTTGCTCATGTTTGCCGCAGTGATCTCGAACAGCGGCTTATCTTCCGGATACGGATCCACCGGATGCTGCCCGACGTGGGGCGTATATTTCACTCCCGGCGGAGTGCCCAGCCATTTTCCAGAAAAGGCCGGGATAGTGCCGTCCTTGTTGCCGGCCGCCTCGGCGCCGACGCAGGTCAGCTCCTTGCCCAGCTTCGCGGCCTCCGCGTCGCTGACCTTGGCTACCGCTGGTCCAGCGGTCACTGCGAGCGCCACTGCCGCAATGACCGGTATCCAGATACGGTTCTTCATCATCGATGTCTCCTGCCTGTTCGGCGTCTTTATTCTGTGTTCCGGTTAAACACTTGTGTGGATGCGGGCGGTCGTGGTGTCGCGACTCCGGTGCATCTGTTGCCATTTTTTTCGTGTTGACCAGACCTCACATCGTCCATAGGGACTAACCGGGGGTGACTATGCAGAAAGTAATAGCTGAGCAATGGCGGAGATCAAGGCGGGACGGGCGGACGCGGGCACACGGCGGCCGAGCGGCCGTCGTCCCTTGAGCCCGGGTAAGGGCGCGCGCCCTGCCCGCGCCGCCTGCTCTCAGCACACCTCGAACAAGCCCGCCGCACCCATCCCGCCGCCGATGCACATCGACACGACGACGTACTTCACCCCTCGGCGACGGCCCTCCAGCAACGCGTGGCCGACCATCCGGGCGCCGGACATCCCGAAGGGGTGGCCGATGGCGATCGCGCCCCCATTCACGTTCAGGCGATCGTTGGGAATACCCAGCTTGTCACGGCTGTAGAGCACCTGGCAGGCGAAGGCCTCGTTGATCTCCCACAGGCCGATGTCGCTCACCTTGAGACCGAAACGATCGAGCAGCTTCGGGATCGCGAACACGGGCCCGATGCCCATCTCCTCCGGCGCGCAGCCCGCGACCGCGATACCGCGGTAGGCGCCCAGCGGGGCAATGCCCCGGCGCTCGGCTTCGGCGCGACTCATTATGAGCGCAGCGGAGGCGCCATCGGACAGCTGCGACGCATTGCCGGCGGTGATGTACTCGCCCTGCTTGACCCACTGGCCGTCCTTGAACACGGGCTGGAGCTTTGCGAGGTCTTCCAGGGTCGTCGAGGCGCGGTTGCATTCGTCGCGGTTGGCGATGACATCCTCATGGCCGACGGGTTTGCCTTCCTTGTCGAACAGCAGCTTCTTCGCCGCCAGCGGCACGATCTCGTCGTCGAAACGGCCCGCCGCCTGCGCCGCCGCGGTGCGCTGCTGGCTCTGCAGCGAGAACGCGTCCTGCTCGGCGCGGCTGATGCCGTAGCGGCCGGACACGATCTCCGCGGTCTCCAGCATCGGGATGTAGGCGGCCGGCACGATGGCCTTCACGGCCTCGGACTGCGCGCGGTAGGTGTTCTTGTGCTTGGTCTGCGTCAGCGACAGCGACTCGACGCCGCCCGCCACGGCGATCTTCATCTCGCCGGCGAGGATGTTCTTGGCCGCGATGCCGATCGTCATGAGGCCGGAGGCGCACATGCGATCGAGCGCCATGCCCGGCACGCTGTCGGGCAGCCCACCGGTGTAGGCGCACAGGCGGCCGATGTTGTAGGCCTGGGTGCCCTGCTGCACGGCCGCGCCCATGATCACGTCCTCGACCGCTTCGGGCTCGATGCCTGCGCGCTCGACCACGGCGCGCACGACGTGGCCGCCCAACACCGGCGCCTCCGTGTCGTTGAAGGAACCGCGGAAGGATTTGGTCAGCGCAGTGCGCGCCGTGGATACGATGACAGCTTCGCTCATGTCGGATACTCCCTTGTTTCGACTGGAATGTGTGGCCGACATGGACGCCGGCCTTGCTGCGTTAGGCGAAGGACCTTCAGTCCTCGAAGGTGTAGCGGCTAATCGTGTCGACGACGCAAGCAGGACGCTCGCTGCCCTCGATCTCGATCGTCACGCGCACGGTCGACTGCACCGCGTCCCGGATGGGCTCGACCTTCACGATCTCGCCGCGGCCGCGAATGCGCGATCCCACCTTGACGGGGGCGGGGAAGCGCACGCGCTCGCAACCGACGTTGACACCCATCTTCAGCCGATCGGCGCGTATGAGTTGCGGCAGGAACAGGTTCGCGAGCGCGAGCGTCAGGTAGCCGTGCGCGATGCACGCGCCGAAAGGGCCCTCCCGGGCTCGCACGGGATCGACGTGGATCCACTGGTGGTCGTCGGTTGCGTCGGCAAAGCGGTTCACGCGCTCCTGCGTAAGCTCCACCCAGTCGGTGGCGCCGAGATCGCGCCCTTCGGCGCCGACGAGCTCGTCGGCGCGGGAAATCACAAAGGTCATGACAGCGCCCTCACGCGTGCTGCGAGCTTACTGAGAGCACTTCGCCCGTCATGTAGGACGCGTAATCGCTAGCGAGGAAGACCATCACATTGGCGACTTCCCACACCTCCGCGGCGCGACCAAAGGCCTCGCGGCTTGCGAGCTGCGCGAGCAATTCCTCGCTCGAGGCCTTCTTCAGGAAATCGTGAAGCGCGATCGAGGGCGAAACGGCGTTGATGCGCACGCCGTTTTCGGCCGCTTCCAGCGCAGAGCAGCGGGTGAGCGCCATGACGCCGGCTTTTGCCGCGGCGTAATGCGCCTGACCCTTCTGCGCGCGCCAGCCCAACACGGAGGCATTATTGACGATCGCGCCGCGGCCGCGCCGCTCCATGTGCGGCAGCATCGCGCGGGTCATGCGGAAGGTGCCCGTGAGCGTGATGTCGAGGACGCGCGTCCATTCCTCGTCGTTCATCTCGCTGACGCGCTTCTCGCCGCCCAGGCCGGCGTTGTTGATCAGCACATCGACGCCACCGAGCCGCTCTTCGGCCGCCGCCACGAGGGCCTGCACTTCTTCCTCGTTCGTGACGTTGCACAGCTGCCCCCACACGTCCTTGAGGCCGGTTTCGGCCTTCAGCCGCGCCACCGCCTCTTCAAGTCGCCGTGGGTGGATATCCGAGATCATGAGTGCACGGCAACCCTCTTCCGCGGACTTCCGTGCGGCGGCAAAGCCGATTCCGGCCCCGGCTGCGGCAGTGATGAGGACGGACTTGCCGGCGAGCAGCTGATGGCCGGGCACGTAGGAAGGGACTTGTCTCACGGAGTGAACCTCGAAGAATGGATACCATGCCATTCTTGAAGCCCGCCCCGTCCGTCCGCATCGTCAAAACGGACGGTGCCCGACGGGATGTCGCGGTGCGCCTGATGGCAGGCGCGCCGCGACACGTCAGGCATCAATCACGGCAATCGCCGAGATCTCCACCAAAATGTCCGGACTGGCAAGAGACTGCACGCCAACCATCGAAAACGCATGGGGCGGAAACGACACCCCATCGACCACGACGCCGAGCGCCCGTATGAATTGCTCGCCCACGGCCGGGGTCAGACTCTTCAGGTAAACAGTGCTGCTGACCACACGATCAACCGATGAGCCAGCCGCTTCGACGGCGGTTCGGAGATTGCGGAGGGCCTGGACGGATTGGGTAAAACAGTCGTCACCACCGACAAGCTCGAAATTCTTGTTCATCGCCGACTGGCCAGCGATGAACGCCATTTTCGGCGCCTGGGTCACGACGGCCTGGGCAAGTTGATCAAACTTGAGCAGACTTTCGGGATTGATGCGTTGCACGGACATCGTCACTCCTCGCTAAGGAACGTCTATTCATGAGTCAAACAAGATCGAATCGGTCTGCCAGCCTCGCTGACGGAATCAGGAAACGCCGGAGCTTGGTACTGAACAGCCCGGCAAAGCGCACCTGTTGCGGGCGTTCGCATCCCAGCACTGCGGAGTCGGGCTGATCGGCTGCAAGGACGCGGGCGACATCCATGCCCATCATCGGCCCGAGGTGGTTACCCCAGGAGCCGAAGTTCATCAGCCCGAACACGCCATCATCCACACGGTAGAGCTTGGGATAGGCCTTATCGTAGATCGCCGACGAGTTGTGCGTCATGCCGGTCCAGTAGGTCTCAAGCTCGATGCGCACATCCCTGGCCTCGGGATAGACGCGACGCAGGTGGCGAAGGAAATACTGGAAATGAAGGTCGCCGCGATGGGCCCGTCCGACGCCGGGGATCGTGGCGGTGATGAGACGCCCCTTACGATCGACAACCATTGGGTAGAGGCCCGCGGGATGCTGGCTCAATGCCGTCCGCATTGGATTGACGACGTCGAGGAAGCTCTTCGGCAGCGGACGCGTGGCCAGGCCGCAGGCGAGCAACGGGAACTGGGTGCGCTCAAGATTCGCATAGAAATTCGTACCGACATGGCCATTAGTGCATAGCACCACGCGGTCTGCCAATACGCTGCCCGACGCTGTACTCAGCTTCCAGCGCCCACCCTGACGCTCGCAGGCCCGTGCCGGCGAGTTGCCATACACCCGGGCGCCGATTCCGGCCGCGGCACGGACCATGCCGTTTGTAAGCAGGAAGGGATTCACGCTCCCCCCATTCCGCCAGAGCGTGCCGTACGAATAGCGATCGGTTCCGACCAGCGGACGCAGCCGGTCGGAACCAAGAATCTCGACGTCGAGACCCAGCCCGGCCCATTTCTTCGCCTTGCTCTCGAGCGCTGCGCTCTTCTGGCGCGCGACCTCCAGCAGCCCGGACTGCACCTGGTCGGCATCGATCCCATGGCGCTCACAGAGCTCAAACACGATGTTGCGGTGCTCGATCAGACAGTCCAGAAATGGACGCCCCTTGCCGGGCAAGGCATCGAGCGGCTCCAGCGACAGGAGATAGGGCTGCACATGGCCAGCGTTGCGCCCCGAGGCGGCATCAGCCGGCTGGGCGGCGTCAATGAGCACGGTGTCAATCCCGCGCTCGGCCAGGTGCAGACTTAACGACGCCCCCACCACGCCCGCACCGACCACCACGATGTCTGCCTCCAGATCGCCAATGAGTGGCGGGTGGGAGGGAGGTGTGTGATCGAGCGTCCAGACGCTACGCTCGACAGGAACCGAGCCTGTTTCGTACAGGTCGGCATGCGGTTGTTGTTTATTTAAGGCTTCAGCTTGCCCTTGCGTCATCGCCACTCCAGTTCAAGAGGCTTATTCGGGACAGGTTCTGGCGTCATGGCGGGCACACCCCCTCCGAACACTCAGGCCAGGAAGGAGTGATCCGTCATGAACGACTTGCAGGGAAAGAGCCAAAGGGCTCGATCCGACGCCTGTCAGAAGTTGTACTTCACGACCAAGGACAATTGATCGCGGTCGGTCAGCAGTCGCTCCGTCTTCATGTCGGTGCTGGCCTTGCCGAGGAAATCGAGATAAGTGAGCTCGAAGCTGAGGTTCTGGTTGTAGGTCAGCGCCGCCCCGACACTCATGCGGCGATCGCCCTCCCCGCCCACCGGCCCCATCAGCGTGCGTCCGCTCAACTGGTGGGAGTAGCTGATCGGAATCTCCAGATCCCAGCCGCTAAAGACCCCGTCATAGTTCAGAATGAGGGAGGTGGAGATGCCCAGTCCGTGGCCGGACATGCTCAGTTTGTTCGAGGCGGGGAAATAATCCGCCATCGCCCCCAAGGACTCGACCCCTTTCGCCTTGATTTTCTTTACGCTTAGGACGTCGATGTAGGAGATCTCGGCGAGCAGCAAAGCCCCGTCGGCGAAACTCGAGCGACCAAGGTTGATGAAGGAATTGACGCTAGTCTGCAGAACGTTCGCACGAGTCGGCGTCGGCAAAGTCACGCCCGATCCGGGATCGATTACGGTATCGACCAATTCCGGCGCCCCCCTTTTGTACGCCACCTCCCCGGCGAGCGTCGCCAGACCCAAGGTGGTGCTGAAGGAGGCGCCGATCAGCTTCACGTTGTCAAAGTAGCGGTTCCGATACGCACCGCCGCCGAGCGCACCACTCGCCGCAAAGACGTCGATCTCGGGCAGCGCGATGCGGTCGTGGTAGTTCAGGTAATACAGACCCAGCTCAGTCTCTTCGCTGACGCGATAGCGCGTGCCGATACCCCATTGCCCTGTATCGTTCGGCTTGTCATCACTTTGCTTGGCACCGAACGAGCATGTGTATGCTCCACGCCCATTGGGGATGAAGGGGCCGAGGCAGGCGTTTCCGGGACCTGACGAATCGCTGGTATTGAGAAAGGACCCGGGCGCGGCGCTCAAGGTCGGGTGCCACCCGTATTGTACGTGGGTCATCAGCGTCCATTCCGGCGTCGGCCGGTAGATCAGCGAAACCTGGTCCTCAGGCAGCAACAGATCCTTGGTTTCAGTTCCGGGAATATCGCTCTTCGTGCCGTCAACCGGTCCCTGCGCGAGCGAGATCGCGGGGAAGAACAGTGACTCGCCCCAGGACACGACGTGCCGGCCCACGCGGAGCGTCGCATCGCCATCACCCATGCCGAAGCTGGTGTATCCATAGGCGTCCAGGATACGGCTGTAGCCGCCGTGGTAGCGGCGCGCGTCCGAACTGAAGGAGCCCGGTGCATCCGGTGTGTGCAAAAAGGCTTGATCGTTGTCGGTACCGCGATGGTACACATCGTCATAGAAGGTGCTGCCGGACAGGACGAAGCCGCTCCTGTCCTTGGACAGTTTGCCTTCGAACAGCAGGCCCAGACGATTCGAGGTGAGAGCTCCTTTATCGAAGTTGTTGTTGCCATCCACGTCCAGCAGAACCGACTCGGGGGAGCGAAGCCGGGTCGCGAGCGTGTAGGTTACGGTTCCCTTCCAATCCAATTTGACGCCGTTGTCATAGACGACGCTTTCTCCGCCCAAAGCAGGCGATGCCAGAATGGCGCCGAGGACTGCGGTCGCCACCGGAGACAGCTTGAAAGTCAGCTTGGTCATCTCAGTCTCCTGTTCATTGACCGATCTGACGCAAGGCTTCCGGACCGAACATCGTCGGGCTCATCTTTCCGGCATTCAGGACAGGGCCGAGCGGACGCTCCTGGAAAAGGTTGTAGGCGATGTATCCCCCACTACTGAGATCATGGTAGAAGCTGTTGCCGGCTTGCCAGCCTTTGAGGTCGAAGGCGTAATAGTGCGCGATGAACGCGTGCTGCCAGAGCGATCCGCGGCTGTCGTAGTAATCGGATACCGATGCCTGCCAGTTATCCTCATCGATAAACAGGACGCGCCTACCGAAGACATGACGGTAGCCTTCCTTCAGCGTCCCCTCGAGCACCCAGACCCGACGCAGTTCATAGCGCAGATAGTCTGGATTCGCGTGATTCCGATGCAACAGATCGGCATACTTCACGTTTTTTCCATGGAGTCGATAAGTGTTGGCTGGGATGTAGATTTCACGCTTGCCGAGCATCTTCCAGTCGTAGCGGCCAGGATCACCGTTCATCAGCCGGTCCTGATCGATTGTCATCAGACCAGAGGTTCCGGCCAGAGGAGTGTCATACCCATATATGGGCAGCTGCCTTACGCGGCGGGTACCCGGGTCATAGTTCCAGGCCAGGCGTTTGTCCTTGGCAAGGTTCACCGGCTCCACGGCCGATGACACCGCTCCCCTATCGCGTATGGGAAGCATCGTATGCGTCATCGCGTACGCCATGATCTTCCCCATGGGCTTGCCGACCTCGTCAGGTTGGGTGACGACATTGAGGTTGAGGTTGCGCTGCTGGCCCCAGAAGATTTCGCCCACCGGATTCACGTTGGCAATGTCGCGCAGGGTGTCCTCGGTGAAAGCGAACACCGGGAAGGTCATGTTCACGAGCAATTCCATGGCCTGCTTCGGGATTGGGAAGGGTGGCGTGCCCTGGTGTCCGGTGAATCCAGGACCGCCGTCGATCAGCTCCGCCTGAAGCGCGTTCTTGCGAGCCACTTCACAGAACTTGTCGTCGAATCTGAAGTCCCGCCGCCCCGGGTACACCGGAATCCTGAACGAGGCGTAGCGGCGAAACATCTCCCGCTGCCCTTCGGTCAGGTGATCGGCGTACTTCTCGAAGTTCTTCGAGGTGATCTCGAAAATTGGCTTGTCTTCGGGATAGGGATCGACGGGATGCTGGCCGATGTGATTTTCGTATTTGACGTGGGGTGGAGCGCCTAGCCATTTCCCGGAGAACGCCGGAATCGTGTTAGCGGCATTCGCGGCCATTTCGCCGCCCATGCAGGTCAGATTTTTCCCCAGCTTTGAGGCCTCTTCGGCACTCACCTTCGATAGCGCGCTGCTACTCGCGCAAACGAGTCCAACCGTAGCTGACAGCAATAGCAGCGTCTTATTAGTCACCATGTCTTTCTCCTTTGGATTTTTCAACTTCTTTCCCTCTACCGATTACCCGGTCCACCAGCACATGACTATCTTTATGTCATTTATACTTCTGCTACTCGACGCTGCACTGAAGCGCGCACCGATGCCCCTGATGAAAAGGGTGCTTCGACACGACCGACGAGGATGAAAGTTTTGTATGTGTGAGCAGAGGCGATCGGGACTCAATGCTCCCGGCCTTCCAGCGCGACCGCAGGCGGCGTCTGCCGCTGGGCACTGCGCAACATCACCAGGGGGAGCAAGGCGAACGCCATCAGCACGGCGCTCAGCGCCACCGGCAGGAAATAGGTCCCCGTGCGATCGACCAGATAACCGAAGAGCATGGGACCGAGCGCGGCGCCAAGTCCGGAGACCAGATTGCCGAGTCCCAGCAGGCTTCCGAAGCCGCGTTGGCCGGCGAACTCCACCAGCAAGGGCGGCGAAAGCTGATTGACCAGGTTGAATGTCGTTCCCCAGGCGAGAACGAATACCACCACCGCGGCGAACCCGAATGTCTGATCCGAGGCCAGCAAGAGGCAGGCGAGTCCGAGGCTGCCGATGAGAATGCCGATCCCAAGCGTCCGCCCGGGGCCCTTGCGTGTGCTGATCGCACCGAAAGACAGGCTGCCGGCGATCGTCGCGGCGGCGATCGCGCCATAGGCCGCCGCACCCTGAGCGGCCGAATAGCCGATCGATACCAGATACGGCACCAGACCCATCAGAACGCTGAGGCCGCTCAACGTGACCAGCAGGACCACTGCAATCCAGAGCCAGTATTGCGGCATGCGCAAGACCTCGCACACGCGACGATCGACAGCTGAATGGGTCCCGCGATCGAGCGTCGCCTGTGATTGCGCGGGCATCCGCACCAGCCAGAGCAATAGAGGAAAACAGATCAGGAGAATGACAAATGCACCCTTCTCCATAGTCGCGAGCAAACCAACCGCTTCGACCATGCGGTTGAGCCCCATCGGCAAAAAGGTACCGCCGGCAGCCACGATGGAGAGCAGAATGCCGAATGCAAGGCCCTGCCGACTCACCGGAAACCAATTCGAGAGGAGCACAAAGGCAGGCACATAGGTCGAAGCCCCTACCCCGAGACCACAGAGCGCCACGGCGAACGTGAATGAATCAAGATCCCCGCTATGCGCGGCCGCCAGATACGCAAGGCCGGTGAGCAGACCACCTGTTGCCATCACGGGTCTCGGTGCGACGTGATCCAGCAGCCAGCCCGCAGCAGGCATGGCCAAGGTCATCGAAACCACGAAGACCGTAACGACGCGCGCCGCCTGTTCATGACTGGACTGAAATATGTCGATGATCGGCAGTGTGAAGACGCTGAATGCGTTGAGCGTGAAACCAAAGAGCACACTCATCACGACGCCGAGCCCAACGACGAGGATCCAGGCATCTCTCGAACTGGAACTTCCAGGGCTTATGATCATTCTATGGCACTCACTTGATGCAAGAGACGATGAGGGTTTTTCGTTATCCGGACCTGCTGTCAGAAAGCACTTTTACGCAGATTTGAAGCCTTCTCCATTGAGTGCAGACTCAAGAGGCACACGGACCCTTTTCGTCCAGGAGTCAATTACGGACATTTGAAATCCAGCGCTGCGCCGATCACTTGCCACGAGCAATGCCGCAACAATTCAACACACGTGGCTTTATTTCCCCGATTCGAATGGGTTGATGCTAGCCAACGCACAGCCGGCCCAACAAGTACCATCTGGGACTAACGGCAATCTTCGATGACGAGAAAAAAAGATACTTCCTGGCCCTCGCCCGATAATGAGCACGCCGATGGCGACGCGATCGAGCAGACCGACCGAATCTTCAAGGAAACGGGAATGAATGACACTTTTTCCGACCTGCTCGGCCTGATCTATGAAGGCGTTTCCGCCGAAGTGCCTTGGCAGGGTTTTGCGGAGGGTTTGCGGGTCGCACTGGATGCGCGCAACGCCTTCATCACCCTGCATCACGATCACGAGAGTGGCAACGATGTATTTGTCGGCGCCGGAGAGCCAGGGGACGAGGTCGACTGGCTTGCGGTCGAAAGTACCTATCGAGCCGAATTCATGAAGGACGACCCGTTTCGACCCTGCAGCATGGAGCCTGGCCAGCTTGGCCTCATGGAGTCCTCTGAGGCCGACGCCAGGAAGCGGACCTTGTTCGAGCACCTGCAGATTGCCCGGACCTTGCGGATCTGCATTGCCGAACCAGGGGGCCTGCGGTGCTGGGTGGATGTGATCAGGAATTTTGCTCGTCCGGACCCATCATTCACCCCCGCCGATCTCGCCTTGATCCGGGCGTTGCAGCCACACTTGGCACGAGCGCTCGGACTCTATGCCCAGCTGAAGCGACAGGAGGCGGAAAAGGCCATCTACGAAAGCATCGTCGACCACTTCGCCCTGGGCTGCATCCTGCTCAATGAGAACGCGGAAGTGATTCACATCAACCGCGTCGCATCCTCCGTCATCGAGAGAAGCCCCGATATAAGGCTCTCCAACAAGCACCTCGCGCTCGCCGATCGATCGGCTCAACTGTTGCTGAACGAAGCAGTCACCAAGGTAATTGCGGCGAGGTCGCGAGCCGACACTGGAGTGAGTGGGGAGTTGGTGCGCCTGGGCGGACTTCAGCATCGGCTGATCGGCATGCTCGTTTATCCAACTCCAGTGCAGCACTACTATCGGAGCGGGCAAGCGCCCTGCGCCGTCATCTACGTTTCAGATCTGACCGCCAATCTCGAGGCACTACGTCCGACTCACACCCAGTCCCTCGCACGTCTTGGCCAACTGTTCGGCCTGACACGGCAGGAGGCCGCGCTGGCTTTGTTCCTTGCCTACGGCAACACCATCACCGAGGCGGCACAGCAGATGGGGATTGCCGAAACGGCCGCGCGCAATTATTCGAAGAAGATCTACGCGAAGATGGACATTGCCAGCCAGGCCGATCTGATTCGCCTGGTCCTTCGCTGCGTCTCGTTCTTGCGTTAGTCCCGACATCTTTGAGGTCGCAGGCGATGAAGTAGCGGAGAGTGCCGCGAGTTCGGGAGAGGGCCACAGCGCGGGGATGACGCGGCCGACGCACCCCGGGGCTCTCACGCCACGCGCGCCGGGTGGAAGTCGCGCGGGGCGCCCAGGGTCGCGCGCCAGGACGGTGGCTGGCGTCCGTCTTCGTCGCGGAGGCCGTAGCGCAGCGCGAGTTCGGCGACGATCAGGGTCTGCCCGGACAGGCTCGCCCGTTCCGGGTCGCGCCACAGGGCTTCGATCACGCGCCCCGAGAACTGCGGGCTTTCGCTGCGCGTGCCGATGCCGCCGTACGCATCGGGACGGCGGCGGGCCGCGAACGCCGTGCGCTCGGTGCGCTGCATGCCCAGCCACAGCGAAACGGCCGCGACGCCGGTGCCCTCGAAGTCGACCGCCATGTCGTACGCCATCTTGTCGCAGCCGGCCTTCTGTGCACCGTAGGCCGGCCCGTGCATGTAGCAGCCGGCGCCGTAGGACGAGGTGAAGGCGACCAGCGCGTGTCCGCTTTGCAGCAGCAACGGCGCCGCGCAATGCGTGGCGATGTAGCTGGAGCGCAGGCCCACGTCCAGGATCGCGGCCTGGCTGCGCGGCTTCTCCCAGAACGGGCCGGGCTCGATGAGGCTGTCGTCGATGCAGATGGCGTTGTTGACGAGGATATCGAGCCGCCCCTGTTCGCGCGCGACGCGCCCGAACAAGGCTTCGACCAGGTCATCGTCACCATGATCGCAATTCACCGCGATACCGTGGCCGCCCGCCGCGGTGACCGCCGCGGCGCTGTCGTGGATGGTGCCGCCGAGCACGGCATCGCCCACCCGGCATTCACCTTCGCGTTCGCTGCGTCCGGTGACGTAGACGGTCATGCCCGCGCCGCCAAGCGCCTCGGCAATGCCGCGCCCGACGCCGCGACTGGCGCCCGTGACGACGGCAACGCCGTTCGAGGGAGCGGCATTCATTCGGGCCCCCTCACGCCAGCGCGGGCGGACGGCGGTCAGCCCACGGCGCGGCCTTTTCGAGCTGTGCCGCGAGGGCAATGAGCCGCGCCTCGCCGCCATACGGGGCCGCGAACTGCACGCCGATCGGCAGGCCTTCCGCGCTCCAGTGCAGCGGAACCGACATTGCCGGATGTCCGCTCATGTTGAACATTGCGGTGAAGGGCGAGGCGAGCACGGCCCGCTTCGCGAAGTCGTCGAAGGGCTGGTCCAGCGACAGCTCGCCGAGCTTGGGCGGCAGCGCGGCGGTAGTCGGCGACAGGATCAGGTCGTAGCGCGTGAGCACCTCGTCGAAGATCCGCCCGCCCTGATCGAAGACCGATCGCGCCGCATAAAGCTGCTCGGCGGTGTATTTCTGTGCCTTCTGCAGCGTGAGCCAGTTGATCGGCTCGAATTCATCCTCGCGCGCCGGCCGCCCGAGGAGCTTCTCGCGCGCCCGCACCGTGTACAACATGCCGGTACCGGTCATCACCCCCATGCCGCCGAACATTTCGAGGAAAGGCAGTTGTTGCAGCGAGATCGGTTCGACGTGATGGCCGAGACCTGCACACAATGTCGCGGCCTTGTGCACGGCCTCCAGGCATTCGGGGTGAACGCCCATGCCAAAGAGATTGGTGTCGAAGAGCCCGATCTTCAGCCCCTTGGGGAAGCGGCCCAGCGCCTTCACCAGATCGGCGGTCGCGGGTGCCGCACGCGTCCCCGCTTCGGGCCCCTGGCTGAGCTGCATCAGCCACGCGGTGTCGCGCACGCTGCGGCTGATGACGTTGTGCACCGACAGTCCCATCCATCCTTCGAGCGCCGCCGGGCCCATCGGAATCAGTCCGCGGCTGGGCTTGAGGCCGAACAGGCCGCAATGCGATGCGGGAATCCGGATCGAGCCGCCCCCGTCGCTCGCGTGCGCCACGGGCAAGACACCTGCCGAGACTGCCGCCGAAGCGCCGCCGGACGAACCGCCCGAACTGCGCTCCAGGTTCCACGGATTGCGCGTGAGCCCGAAGAGGCGCGATTCCGTGGTCCCGGTCTGCCCGAATTCGGGCGACGCGAGCTTCGCGAAGATGTTGAGCCCCGCCGCCTTGTAGCGCGCGACGACGGTGGAGTCCAGGTCCGCCACCGCCTCCTTGAAGAAGGCGCAGCCGTTGGTGGTGACCGTCCCCTTCAGAGCGACGGAAAGATCCTTTAACGCGAAGGGCACGCCGGAAAGCGGCGGCCTCGCCTCGCGTTCGGCCCTGCCTGCGGAATCCAGCCCCCGCGCCTGCTCCCGGGCGAGGTCGAAATGCGGCGACGTGACGGCATTGATGACCGAGTAGGCTTCGGCGCGGGCGATCGCTGCTTCGAGCACCTCGCCCGGTTTGACATCGCCGCCTCGGATCCTTCGCGCGATCTCGATCGCATCCCATCGCTCATATTCCGGCAGCGGCAGTGCGGATTGCGGCCGCGCGGCAGCGGCTACGCCGGGGCCAAGTCCCGCGGCTACGGCTGTACCCAGCGCGGCACTGGCTTTCAGGAAATTGCGCCGTGCCGGCGTGATGTCGTGTTCGTCCATGCAAGCTTCCCCAGGCTGTCCATTCCGGCATCGCCGGCCTGTCTGCAGGTCGGACGATAACAGCGGACGGTTTCTTCCCGAAATGCCCGACGCCACGCGACAGGCCTGCGAGAAATTGCCCGCATTGTCCGAAGCCCCTCCGCGCGCCTCATCGTCCGTTGAGACTACGCGCCGCCGCCGGTATCGCGGCACGATTCGTCTGAACGGACGATGCTCCCCTGCTGCCCAGCGGGAGAATAGGTCCCGAATGAGGACGGCAGCCTTCCTTCGCGCCGTCGAGAGCGCATGGACGCGCCGTCGCTACCCTTCCCCGAGGAGACCTCCCGATGAATTCCCCCGATCTGCCCATCCCTCTCGAGCAGTTCGTCGAGCTCGACACAGGCCTGCGCCTGCACTATCTCGACGTCGGCCAGGGGCCGGCGGTGGTGTGGCTGCACGGGAGCGGCCCGGGAGCGAGCGGCTACAGCAACTTCAAGGGTAATTACCCGGCCTTCGCCGAGGCGGGTTTCCGCAACATCGTGCTCGACCTGCCGGGCTTCGGCCGCTCGGACAAGCCCTCCGACGTGCAGTACAACCTCGACTTCTTCGTCACGGCGCTGCACGGCTTCCTGAAGGCGATCGGCATCGAACGCTGCACCCTGCTCGGCAATTCGCTCGGCGGCGCCATCGCGCTGGGCCAGGCGCTGGCGCATCCCGAGACGGTCGAGCGCTTGATCCTGATGGCGCCCGGTGGCGTCGAGGAGCGCGAGACCTACTTCCGCATGGAAGGCATCGTGCGCATGGTCGAGACCTTCTCCAAAGGGCCGATGGGGCCGGCCGAGATGCGCCACGTGATGAGCCTGCAGGTGTTCGACCCGGCCCTGCTCGACGACGCCATCATCAGCGAGCGCGCGGCGATCGCGCCCTTGCAGCCGGCCAACCTGTTCTCCACGATGGTGGTGCCGAACATGACGGAGCGCCTGCATGAGATCGCCGTGCCGATCTTCGGCTTCTGGGGCACCGACGACAAGTTCAACCCGCACACGGGCGCCCTCAAGCTGATAGAGAACGCCCCCAATGCGCGCATGATCCTGCTCAACCGCTGCGGCCACTGGGTGCAGGTCGAACATCGCGAACTCTTCAACCGCAGCTGCATCGATTTTCTGACCAAGGGGTAAGCCGAGTCATGGAAGCTTTCGACAATCTCTTGCAGCCCGGCCGCATCGGCCGCCTGGAACTACGCAACCGCATCGTGATGGCGCCGATGGGGTCCAACTTCGCGGAATCCGACGGAACGTGCGGCGAGCGCATACAGGCCTATTACGAGGCGCGGGCCGCGGGCGGCGTGGGTCTGATCACCATGGGGGTGGGAGCCATTGCCTATCCGCACGGCACGGCCGAGCCCTACCAGGTCGGCCTCTCCGACGACAAATTCATCCCGGGGCTGATGGGAATCGTGGAGCGGGTGCACAAGCATGGCGCGAAGATCGCGATCCAGCTCCAGCACGCCGGCAAGACGTCGGTGCGCGACCTTGTCGAGGGCCGCGAGCTGTGGGTGCCGTCGATGCCTCCGCCGCTGAAGACCGACATGTTCGCTGCGCTGACGCAAGAGGAGCTGGGCGCGTTCATCAGTTCGTCGAAGGGCCGCGAGAAAGCCGGTGTGAAGATCCGCGTCATGGACAAGGCCGACATCGAGCAGATGATCGAATGGTTCGCCGCGGCCGCCGACCGCGCACGTCGCGCGGGATTCGACGGAGTCGAGATCCATGCTGCTCACACTTACATCATCGCCGGTTTCCTGTCGGGCTACTTCAACAAGCGCGACGACGAGTATGGCGGTTCCCTCGAAAATCGCGGCCGCTTCCTGCGGGAGGTGATCGCTGCGGTGCGCGCCCGCGTCGGGGACGACTACCCGGTGTGGCTGCGCCTGGACGCCTATGAACTGCGCATGGAAGGCGGCATCACGCTCGACGAGGCCAGGCTCTTCGCGAAGATGGCCGAGGACGCCGGCTGCGATGCCGTGAGCGTGTCCGCTTATGCCAACACCAGCACCGGCGTGGCCTTCACCGAGGCCCCGCTCGTGCAGCAGAAGGCCGGTTTCCTGCAGTGGGCGGCCGAGATCAAGGAAAGGCTGAAGATCCCCGTGATCGCGGTCGGCCGGCTGGAACCGGAGGTCGCGGACAACGCCGTCGCAGCGGGCCAGTGCGACTTCGTCGCGATCGGACGCAAGCTGCTCGCGGATCCGGATCTCCCGAAAAAACTCGCCGAGGGCCGGCCCGAGGACATCCGTCCGTGCATCTACTGTTACGCCTGCGTCAGCCAGATCTTCATCAACGAGCGGGTCAAGTGCGCCGTCAATCCGATGACGGGCCACGAGGCCGAGATGCGGCTCGTGCCGGCGACCAAGCCGGGCCACGTCGTCGTGGTCGGCGGCGGCCCGGCGGGCATGGAAGCCGCGCGCACCGCGGCGCTGCGCGGGCACAGGGTGACGCTGCTGGAGCGCAGCGGGCGACTGGGCGGCACACTGTTCTTCGCCGCGCTCGCCTATGCCGAAAACGGCGCGCTGCTCGACTATCTCGTCACGCAGATGCGCAAGCTCGACATCGACGTACGCCTCGACACGGCTGCCACGCCCGAGCTGATCCGCGATTTGAAGGCCACGGCGGTTGTCGTCGCAAGCGGCGCCGAGCGCAATGCGCCGCCGATTCCGGGCGCTGACCTCGACCACGTGTGGTCGGGCGACGAGCTGCGGCGACTGATGACGGGCGATCGCGCCGAGGAGATCGCCAAGCGCAAGCTCTCCCTCGCCCAGCGCGCGCTGATGAAGGCCGGCAGCCTGGTTGGAGTCACCGACAGCACCGATGCGATCCAGAACCTGTCGCGGGTGTGGATGCCGCTCGGCAAGAAGGTGGCGATCGTCGGCGGGGGCCTCGTCGGCGTCGAACTCGCCGAATTCCTGGTCGACCGCGGGCGCGAGGTCGTGGTGCTGGAGGAAGGCCCGAGCCTCGGCCGCGAACTTTCCATCGTACGGCGCTGGCGCGTGCTCGACACGCTGCGCCAACACGGCGTCGCGCTGCACACGAAGGCGAAGGTGGATGCGATCGAGAAGAAGAAGCTGATCTACACCGATGCCGAGGGCAAGCGCTGCGAACTCGCTGCCGAGTCGGTGGTGCTGGCCATAGGCGCGCGTCCGGACGACAGCCTTGCGCGATCGCTCGAAGCGGCCGGTGTACCGGTGAGCTCGGTCGGCGACGGCGCGCAGCTCGGCTACATCGAGGGCGCGATCAAGTCGGGCATGCTCGCCGGGCTGTCCGCCTGAGCGCGCCAGGGACGGGGCGATGCGCCTTGTCCCGCCCACGGAGACGGACCCCATGCCCATCGACGGTACCGCAGTGCCTGCCGCGCGCCGGCGGCTTTGCTTCGAGGCGCTCCCCGGCATCCCGGAAGTGCGGCCGGGCGATGCGCTGGACGAACTCGTCATGCGCGCGCTCGATGCGAGTGCGATCGAACTCGCTCCCGACACCATCGTCGTCGTCGCGCAGAAGATCGTCTCCAAGGCCGAAGGCCGCTTCGCGTGGCTCGACGAGGTCAGGCCGTCCGATCATGCCCTCGAACTTGCGCGCATCACCGGCAAGGATCCCCGTCTGGTCGAACTCACGCTGGCCGAATCGACCGACGTGCTGCGCGCGGTGCCCGGCGTGCTGATCGTGCGCCACCGCCTGGGCTACGTAATGGCCAATGCCGGCATCGACCTCTCCAACGTCCCGGGCAAAGGCGGCCGCGAGCGGGCCTTGCTGTTGCCGCTCGCCCCGGATGCGTCGGCGGCGGCGTTGCGCGAAGCCCTTCGCGCGCGCACCGACACGTCGGTCGGCGTGATCATCAGCGACAGCTTCGGCCGCCCGTGGCGCAACGGCGTCGTGAATGTGGCCCTCGGCTCGGCTGGCATCCCGGCGCTGATCGATCGGCGCGGCGAGACCGATCGCCACGGACGCACCCTGCAGATCACCCAGACGGCCTTCGCCGACGCAATCGCCGCCGGCGCCGCTATCGTGATGGGCGAAGGCGACGAAGGCATGCCGGTGGTGCTGGCAAGCGGTTTCCTGCCCGCCGCTCCGGAAGTCGATTGCAAGGCGTTGCTGCGTCCGCTCGAAGGGGATCTGTTCCAATGACCGGAGCTCATATCCTCGCCCTGAGCGGCGGCGTCGGGGGTGCGAAGCTCGCCGACGGCCTGATGCACGCGCTCGACGACGCGCGGCTGACTGTGGTCGTGAACACCGGCGACGATTTCACCCATCTCGGGTTGCACGTCTCTCCGGACGTAGACACTGCCCTCTACACGCTCGGCGGCGTGGCAAACCCCGAGACCGGCTGGGGACGGCGCGACGAGACGTGGACCTTCATGGATGCACTGGCCAGTCTCGGCGGCGAAACTTGGTTCCGCCTCGGCGACGGCGATCTCGCGACCCACGTAGAGCGCACGCGCCGGCTCGCGGCCGGCGAGACGCTTTCCGCGATCACCGCCGACTTTGCGCGCCGCCTCGGCATCGAAGCCGACATCGTGCCGATGTCCGACCAGCCACTGCGCACGCACGTCCACACCGACGAGGGGATCTTCGACTTCCAGGACTATTTCGTCCGCCACCAGTGCCGGCCGGTGACCCGCTCGATCGAGTTCGCGCAGGGGAACGACGTGCGCCCCTCCCCCGCCGTCCTGGCCGCGCTGACCGACGACGCGCTCGAGGCGATCGTGATCTGCCCGTCCAATCCTTACCTGAGCATCGCCCCCATTCTCGCCGTGCCGGGCCTGCGCGACGCGCTGCGTGCGACCGGCGTGCCCATCGTCGCCGTCTCGCCGCTGGTGGGCGGCACAGCGGTCAAGGGGCCGACCGCGAAGATCATGGCTGAACTCGGTGTGCCGGTGGGCGCCGAGCAGATCGTGCGCTATTACGGCGACTTGCTCGACGGCTTCGTCCTCGACGTCCGCGACGCGCATTTGCAAGAGCGCATCGCGCTGCCCGTGCATGTCACCGACACGCTGATGCGGACACCGCAGGATCGCGTCCGCGTCGCGCGGGAGACCGTGGACTTCGCGAAGCACTTAAAGAGTCGCGCTTGATCTGAATGGGATACCCCCGCGACAATACCGCACGCTCCACACGCATTCTGGGTACTTATTGTCGGTTTGCGGATATTCGCGACTTCTTTCCACTTAAGAAGCATCCGCGATAGACCGTTTTCGGCCCGCCCTGCTGGTCCGGAAGGGCGACCACCCAAGGTGGGCAACGCCGGTGTAAAATATGCCCTTTGGGTTTCCGGGTAACCCTATGTCAAGACCGGTAATTGTTGTGGGTGATCGAACATCGCATGGCGGTGTGGTAATCACCGGTTCCCCATTCACCGATGTCGGCGGGAAGGCGGTTGCCCGAATCGGCGACAAGGTAACGTGTCCCCAGAAAGGGCACGGTTCCGTGACTACCATCGTCACAGGGGATTTGACGGCGATCATCGATGGTCAGCCGGTGGCTCGACATGGCGACAAAACGGCCTGCGGAGCGACGCTGATTTCCAGCCAGATACTGACCTATGTCGACAACGAAAGCGCCGTCGGCTACTCGTCTTCCGGCAATTCGTTCGCGCAGCCGGCAGCGGCCCGCGATCAGCTTAAAGACGATACGCTTCGTCACGAAATCCGATTTCAGGCGCTCGATGCCGAAACCGGACAACCGGCGCAGCATAGCCCGTATGTCGTGACCCGCCAGGATGGCACGCGGACCGAGGGCGTGACCGATGGCAACGGCCTTACCGAAATCATCGATTCCGATCAGCCAGAGGATGTATCGGTGCACTTTTATTTCCGCTCGCCGAGCGGTAACACCATCCAGCGTGGGGATTTGGCATGAGTGATGTCCGCACCGACGATCTGAAAACAGGCTCCTTTGATACCTGGGCCACTATCGAAGCAAAACGTGCCGAAGCGGTCAAAACTGTCACGGTCAAGGTCGACCACAAGGCAGCGACGCGCCAAGCGATCATTGTCGCGATCCGCAAGGCCGGCATTCCGTTGATGACCCGCTCCGAGTGGAAGGCCAAGCCATCCGCACGCTCCGATGGTCCGGATTGGGACTACAGCGCTATCGTGATTCACCACGCCGGAAACAGCTATTCGTGTTCGGCCGATGGTGCCGAGTTGATTCGCAAGGCGGAAGATACGGACATTGCGAGCTTCGGACACATCAGCTACCACTACGCGATAGATTGCAAGGGCACGATTTACGAGGCACTGGATATACGGGAAAAGGGTGCGCATTTGAAAGCGGCCAATACCGGGAAAATCGGCATCGTGTTTTTATCAGATTTTTCCCTACCTGGTGAAGCGGTCGCGCATGGCCCCTCATTGAGTGACAGCTTCAAGCGGGGTGCAAAGGCTGGGGTCGCCGAAATACTTGGCCAAGCCAAGGATACTGTTTCAACGAGTTGGGACACACCGACAACGCCACAACTTAATGCCGTCGATGTCCTGGTGAAGACGCTCGTTGAATACTTCAAAATTGCGATGCTTGGCGGCCATCGCGAGTTTGCTTCGGCGAACGATCAAGGGCGGGCCTGTCCAGGAGCGCACGGTTTGAAAATCGCCCGCGACTTACGCGATCGGTATGGCCTTGATGTTCCGAAATAAGCCGAAACTGGCGATTGGCGCCGGCCTCCTGCTGGTTTTCACACTGTTCGTCGGGATCGACATGGAGCCTGTACTGTCGGACCATGAGCTTACTACTGTGCCTGTGCCGTTCATCAAGAGACAGCCGGCCTTGGCTTTGGTTTTCTCGCTCCCTGTTGAGCCATTTCGAGTGATGCACCACGACACAGACATGCCCGACGTGAAGCGCCTGGCGCTTCAACGATACTGCGCTGTTCGGTTCGGCGAAAGCGAGGTTGACTGTTTGGCAACCCTTGAGGGGCGGCTAAGGGAGAGCGGGTTCTACAAAGCGGAGTAGCCGTTCTGGTCAAACGCAGAATCGCGCATCCGCGATAGACGCTTTTCGCCCCGCCGTCCGGGTCCGGTAGGAGCCGCAGGGGTCGGACAACACCGAGTCAGCAGCAGACGGCTTCGGATGGTTGCCTGCCCTGCACGCTGAAATGCGTCACCTGTCATGCCGGCTGTCGCGCTGACCTCGATGCTCCTGGCCGCGCTCGTCGACGGCGCGCTCGAAGCGATCGTGACCTGCCCGTCCAACCCGTAGCTTCGCCTACCGCCTGAGCGCAGGCCGCTGAACCGCCGGGTTCAAGCAAGGATGGCCGCGTTCTACTACCGATATTGCCCAGTCGCGTTTCGTCAGGCCACCGACGGCAGCCAGGAAACCCCGTTGATGTGGGAGCCGCCGTCGACAAACAGCGTGTTGCCGGTCATGTAGCCTCCCCCGTCCCCGCAGAGGAATGCGACGACACTGCCGATGTCCTGCTCGGCTTCGCCCATGCGCCCCATCGGGTTCTGTTTCAACAACAGCGCGGCGTTCTCCGGTGACGCGGCGGCAAAACGCTCATAGGCCGGCGTGCGGGCTGCGGGGCAGATCGCATTCACCGTGATGCCGTGTGCTGCCCACTCGCGCGCGGCACTTCGGGTCAGACATCGCAGCGCCTCCTTGCTCACGTTGTAGTCGGCAGTGTACGGGTGAGCATTGACGCCGTTGAGCGAGCACATATTGATAATGCGCCCATACCGCCGGGCCTTCATGTGCGGGAAGGCGCACTGCATCGCGACCAGCGGCGCGTACAAACTGCCCTGCAGGGCCCGCGCAAAATCGGCCACGGGCTTGGCTTCGAGCGGGCCCGGAAGATTGCCGAGGTAAGCGTTGTTGACGAGGATGTCGAGGCTCCCGAAGCGGCCGACGACAGTGTGCACCAACGCTTCGAGGCTCGCACTGTCGGCGATATCGCATCCGATCGCGGCTGCATCACCGCCTTGAGTCCGGATCAGCGACACGGTTTCGGCTGCGGCATGCGAATTGATGTCGGAAACCACGACGTGGGCGCCCTCCGCCGCCAAACGGAGCGCGACGCCACGGCCAATGCCCTGGCCGGCGCCGGTTATGACAGCGACCTTGCCGCCTAACAGCGCCGCGCCGGGTTTCGTCATCACTTCATGCCTCCACCGGTGTCACGTCGCTGTAACGCTGCACGTGGAAATCGCCGTCGCCCAGCAAAGCCTGCGCGACGCGGATGCGCTTGAGGAAGAGGCCCACGTCGAGTTCGTCCGTGACGCCCATGCCGCCGTGCATCTGCACCGCCTCGCGGCTGATGCGGTGAGCGACATCGCCGGCCTTCCACTTCGCGAGGCTCGCGAGGCGGGCGCGACCGGCGGCGTCGAGCGTCGGGTCGTCCATCGCGGCAAGCCCCGCCATCACCGCGCTGCGCGCGAGATGCAGGTGTGCGTAGCACCAGGCCGCGCGGTGCTGCAGCGCCTGGAAGGAGCCGATCGGTACGTCGAACTGCACGCGCGTCTTGAGATACTCGACGGTGGTGTCGAAGAGGCTTTGGGTCATCCCCAGGAGCTCCGCGGCGAGGCACACGCGGCCGCGGTCGAGCGCCGCTTCCAGCGCGGCCCACGCCTGCCCTTCCGCCCCCAGCAAGGCGCCCGCGTCGACGTGCACGTCATTCAGGCGCAGGCGCGCGTGGTTGCGCGAATCGATCATTCCCATCGCCGACACGTTCAGGCCGGGCGTCGCGGCCGGCACAACGAAGAGGCTCAGCCCCTCGTGCTCGCCCGGCGCGCCGCTCGTACGCGCGACGACGACGAAGGCATCCGCCCCCTTCCCGTCGGCCACGAACACCTTCTCGCCCTGCAGCACATAGCCCGTGTCGCGGCGCTCGGCGCGCAGCGCGGTGGTGACCGGATCGTGGCGCGGGTGCTCGTCAAGCGCCAGCGCGATGCGCTTGTCGCCGGAGATCAGCAAGGGCATCCATTCGGCCTGCTGGGCCTCGGAGCCGGCCAATTCGATCAGCGTGCCCCCGAGCACGATGCTCGACAGCAGGGGCGTGGCGGCGAGATTGCGGCCGACCGCCTCGAACACCGCGCCCAGCCCCATGCAGCCGAAGGCGAGTCCGCCCAGGTTCTCCGGGAAGGGAATCGCGCTCCATCCCATCCCGACCATTTCTTTCCACAGCGCGTCGTCGAAACCCGCGGCGGCACCTTCATCGCGCAGCCGCCGCTGGGCAACGACCGGGCTGCGCGCCTGCAGGAACTCGGCGGCGGTATCGGCCAGCAGGCGCTGCTCTTCGGAATACACCAGACTCATGGCAACCGACTCCTCACTTACCCTGTTTGCCTTCGGGCAGACCCAGCACCCGCTTAGCGATGACGTTCAGTTGCACTTCGGACGAGCCGCCGGCGATGGTCTGCGCGAAGCTGCCGAGCCAGGCGCGGGTGAGCGCGAGTTCGCTGCTGTCGAAGGCCTCGTCCTCCCAGCCCAGGGCGCGATGGCCCATCACGTCCAGCAGCACTTCGAGCTTGTCCTTCTCCTGCTCGGAATGGACGAGCTTCATGATCGCCATCAGGCCCGACACGTCCTGGCGCGCCCGCGCCTCCTCGCCCATGCGCTGAGCGGTGAGCGTGTACGCGTGCTCGTCCATCGCCATCGCCAGCGCGCGGGTGCGCAGCGCGACATCGGCCGTGCTCGCGGCATCGGCGGGCGGCAGGTAGCGCGCGGCGACCGACAGCAGGTCGACATGGTTCGGCAGGCTGAACTCGCCGAATTTCGACATCGCGCGACGCTCGTGCTGCAGCAGCGCCTTCGCCAGCGTCCAGCCGCCGTTCAACGGCCCGACGAGCTGGCGTTTGGGCACCTTCACGTTGTCGAAGAAGACCTGGCAGAAGGACGACCTGCCGCTGATGAGATCGATCGGCCGCGCCTCGATGCCGGGCGATTTCATGTCAACCACCAGCAGGCTGATGCCCTGCTGCTTCGGCACGTTCGCGTCCGTGCGCACCAGCATGTACATCCAGTCCGACTTGTCGCCGTAGGACGTCCAGATCTTGGTGCCGTTGACGAGGAAGTGGTCGCCCGCGTCGACTGCCGAAGTCTTCAGACTGGCCAGATCGGAGCCGGCGTTGGGTTCGGAGAAGCCCTGGCACCAGCGGATTTCGCCGCGCGCCATTGGCGTTATCAGCTCGCGCTTCTGCTCCTCGCTGCCGAATTCCAGCACCACCGGGCCCAGCATCCAGATACCGAGGTTGATCTGCGGCGGACGACAGTGCAGGCGGCGCATCTCGGATTCGAGCACCGCGTTCTGCTCCGGGCTCAGCCCCCCGCCACCGTACTCGGCCGGCCAGTCGGGGCAGAACCAGCCCTTGTCGCGCATGTGCTCGAACCACAGGCGCTGATCCTCGGTCTTGAATTCGACCGTCCTGCCCCCCCACACCAGCTCGCCATCGGGCATCGGCGTGCGCATCGATGGGGGGCAATTGGCTTCCAGCCAGGCCTGGGTTTCCCTGCGGAAATCGTCGATCGTAGTCATTCGCTGTCCCTGTCTTGCGTCACGCCACGGTGGCGTCAGCGCACCGTCCTGGGCATGCCCAGACCGAACTGCGCGATCAGCTCCCGCTGGATTTCATTCGTGCCGCCGCCGAAGGTCAATGTAACCGAGGCGCGCACTTCGTATTCGAGTTCGCCGAGCAGCGCGGCCGCAGCGGAACCTGCGCGCACCAGACCGCTCGCCCCGACGATCTCGCATAGCTTGCGCAGGATCTCGATCGCCGATTCCGAACCATAGACCTTGGTCGTCGACGCGAGGGCGACGTCCATCCGATCGTGCTCCAGATCCGCGGCGATGCGGAAATTGATCAGGCGCATCGCTTCGAGCCGCGCATAGCACTCGGCGAGGAGTGACCTCACCCACGGCTGGTCGGTGGCGCACCGCCCCTGCTCGTCGGGACTCCTGGCCCACAGGTAGACGCGGCGGAACAGGCCCGCGATCTTGTCCGACCAGGAGCCGAGACCCAGGCGTTCGTGGTTGAGCTGCGCGGTGATCAGCTTCCAGCCACCATGCAGCTCGCCCACCAGCATGTCGGCCGGCACGCGCACGTTGTCGTAATAGGTGGCCGCGGTCGGGTTGCTGCAAGTCGGGATTACGGTGTGCGAGAAGCCCGGCAGCTTGGTGTCGAGAATCAGGATCGACACGCCCTTGTGGCGCGGGCGCTCAGGATCCGTGCGCGCGGCGAGCCAGATGAAGTCCGCCGCTTCCGCACCCGAGGTCCACAGCTTGTTGCCATTGACGACGAAATGGTCGCCGTCGGGGCGCGCCGTGGTCTTCAGCGCTGCGAGATCGCTGCCCGCTCCCGGCTCGGAATAGCCGATCGCGAACAGGATCTCGCCCGCCGCGATGCCCGGCAGGAACTTCGCCTTCTGCGCCGCGCTGCCGTGCGCCATCAACGCGGGCCCGACGGTGCTGATCGTCACGAAGGGCAGCGGCGCGCCGGCGATGTTGGCCTCCTCGAAGAAGATCAGCTGCTCGGTCGCCGCATAGCCCTGGCCGCCATGCTCCTTCGGCCAGCCGACCGCGAGCCAGCCGTCGCGGCCCATCTTGCGGATCACGCTGCGGTACTCGTCGCCGCCTTCCTTGCCGCGCAGGCGCGCGCGCAGTTCCGGCGTCATCAGGTCCTGGAAATAGTCGCGCACCCTGCGGCGCAGCGCGTGCTGTTCGGGCGTCAGGTCGACAAACATGATGGTCTCCGTCGTCTTCTCAGACTGTGCCCAGGATCAGGCCGCTGGTCGGCACGCCCGTACCCGCGGTGACGAGCACGTTCTCGACCCCGGCCACCTGGTTCACCGCCGTGCCGCGCACTTGGCGCACGGCCTCGGCCACCCCGTTCATGCCGTGGATGTAGGCCTCACCGAGCTGGCCGCCGTGGGTATTGATCGGCAGCTTGCCGCCCCGCGCGTGATGGCCGGCGCGGATGAACTCCTTCGCCTCGCCGCGCTTGGCGAAGCCGAATTCCTCCAGCTGGGGAAGGACGAAGGGAGTGAAGTGATCGTAGATCACCGCGGTCTGGATCGCGTCGGGACCGAGGCCGGACTGGGCGTACAGCTCCTTCGCGACCACGCCCATCTCCGGCAGGCCGGTGATGTCGTCACGGAAGTAGGAGGTCATGATCTGCTGGCCCTCGGTGATGCCTTGGGCGCCGCCCTTGATGACTACGGGCTTCTGCTTGAGATCGCGGGCGCGCTCAGCCGAGGTGATCACCATCGCGACCGCGCCGTCGGACTCCTGGCAGCAATCGAGCAGGTGCAGCGGCTCGGCGATCCAGCGCGACGCCTGGTGCTCTTCAAGCGTGATCGGCTTGCCGTAGAAGAAGGCGGCGGGGTTCGTCGCGGCAAAATCGCGCACCGCGACCGCAATGCGGCCGAAGTCCTCGGACGTCGCGCCGTAGGTGTGCATGTAACGCTGCGCAAACATCGCCACCCAGGCCGCCGGCGTGTGGAAACCGTGCGGCATATACCAACCGTAATTCACGTTCTCGAAAATCGGCGTCGACGCGAAGCCGTAACTGCCGGTGCCGAAGCGGTACCAGGAGCGTTCGTTCATCGCGCGATACACGACCACGACCTTCGCGACGCCGGTCGCGACCGCCATCGCCGCGTGCATCACCGGCGCACACGCGGCGCCGCCGCCATGCGGAATCTGCGAGAAGAATTTGACGTTCTTGCAGCCCAGCAGGCGCGCGATCTCGTACTCGGGCACCTTGTCGACCGAGTACGAGCTGAAGCCTTCGACTTCGGAGGGATCGATGCCCGCATCCTTCAAGGCATCGAGCGTCGCTTCCATGGCCAGCCGCAGTTCGGTGCGGCCGGAGTTCTTCGAGAATTCGGTCGCGCCCAGGCCGACGATGGCGGCGCGTCCGGAAAGAGATGGGTTCGTCATGTGTGCCGTGCTCCGCGGTTCAGGGCAGCACCACCGCGACCGTGCCGGTCACGTGGTTCCCCATCGAGTTCTTGCCCTTGAGCGTCACCTCCACGCTGCGCTTGTCGGCGTTGCAGCCGCTCACTTCGCCCGTGAAGGTCATCGTGTCGCCGGGGTAGTTCGGCGCGCCGAGCTTGATCTTCAGCGCCCCGAAGCGCGCGCCGGGGCCGGCCCACTCCTCGACATAGCGCTGCACGAGGCCGCTGGTCGTCAGGATGTTCATGAAGATGTGCGGCGAACCGAGCTTGCGCGCGGCTTCCGCGTCGTGGTGGCCGGGGAAGTAGTCACGCGTGGCGATCGCGCCGCCGGCGATCAGCGGCACGGTGATCGGGATCGCCAGTTCCGGCAGGGCCTCGCCGGCGCGCACTTCGTCAAAGCGTCTGGTGTTCTTCGAGGTCATATTTCCATCCCAGCGTGTCGTTGGTTGCGAGCCAGTCTCCGAGGCGCGCGAGGTTCGCGGCCGCGCCGCCGAGCGTGATGCCCAGCGCACGGCTCCAGTAGAGGTAGCGGTGGATCGGGTAGGTCAGATCGACGCCGATGCCGCCATGCACGTGCTGCGCCTTGTGGCCGACGATGTGGCCGGCTTCGCAGGCGAGATACTTCGTCGCCAGCGCCTCGGGCGTTGCCGGCAGGCCGGCGTCGAGGCGATAGCAGAGCTGCCACAGGGCCGAGCGCAGCGCTTCGACAGCGATGTGCGCGTCGGCCATGCTCATCTGCACGGCCTGGAAGCTGCCGATGGCGCGGTCGAATTGTTGTCGCTCCGAAACGTAGGCGACCGTCCGGCGGATCTGCTCGCTGCTCACGCCCAGTTGCAGGGCCGCGAGTGCCGCAATCGCGCGCGGTTCGAGCCATTCCAGCGCAGCCGCCGGAAGCAGGGCCCCGGCGGGAATGGCGACGTTTTCGAAGCGCAGGTCGGCGACCGCTTCGCCGTGGGTGAACACGCCCGACGTCTTCGCGATGCCCTCGGCTCGCAAGTCGACGAGCGCGAGGCGCGGACCGTCGGCACACTGCGCGACGAGGAGGCCGCGGCAGCACTCCGCCCCGAGCGGCAGCGCATCGACCCGGCCATCGAGCCGCCAGCCGCCGTTCGCCTCGCGCGCCCGCAGGGTTGCCCCTTGGGAGCGGACACCGTCGTCGAGCGACAACGTCACCAGCATCCTGCTCTCGGCAGCGGCCTTCACGACCTCCGCGCAGGCGTCGCCGCCGAATCGGGCGAGTGCCGCCGCCGCGAGCTGATGGCGCCACAGCGGCACGTGGCCCAAGGCCCGGCCCTGCGCCTCCAGCACCAGCATCAACTCGGTCATGCCCAGCGCGCTGCCGCCCGCTTCCTCCGGTAGCGCGAGTGCATGCAGGCCCGTCTCGACACACTTGGCCCACAAGTCCTCCATGAAGGGCTTGCCGGCGGCGTCGAAGGTGCGCAGACGCTCGTCCGTGCAATGGTCGGCGAACAGGCTCCCGGCCATTTCGGCGATGGCGCGCTGGTCGTCGCTGAATTCGAAATCCATGTCCCCTCCCTTACGGTGCCACGGGGCGGAAGAGCGGCAGCGTCAGTTCGCCGTCGTCGAAGGCCTGGAATTCGACCTGCACCCGCTGCCCGATCGTGATCTCGTTGCGCTTCACTCCGACCAGACCGGCGATCAGGCGCACGCCCTCGTCAAGCTCGATCAGGCCCACCGGATTCGGGTAGTCGAACGGCGGCACCTCGGGGTAATGCATGACGACGAAGGAATAGATGCTTCCCGTGCCGCCGGATTCGACGGTGTCCCACTCGAAGGAGTGGCACTTGGTGCACACGGGGCCGGGCGGGTGGCGCAGCGTGCCGCAGCACTTGCAGCGCTGGATCAGGAGCTTGCCCGCGGCGGCTCCCTCCCAGAAGAAGCGCGTGTCATCGCTGATACCCGGCTTCGGGCGCTTGATCTTGGGCACTGCCGGCGCGGCATCGCCCTTGGGCGCCTCGGCCGCCGGCTGCGCATTCGCCGGGCGGAACTTGAAGACGCGGAACAGGAGCTCGCCGACCTTGTCGTCTTGTCCTCCCTCGCCACCGTTCGGCTTCTCGCTGAAGAAGCTCATGATCAGCGTGACGAAATAGCCAGTGCCGAGCGCGGTCGTCTTCTGCTCGCCCACCGCATCCAGCCGGGTCGTGTAGTACAGCTTCTCGCCGACCTTCACGTAGCGCTCGAAGGTGAGATCCGAATTCACCGCGACGACCGACTGGTAGCCCTGCCCTTCCATCAGGCGCAGGACCTCGTAGGGGTTCTCCGTCGTCGAGCCGGGCGGGTAATTGTTCGGATGCAGCCCTTCCAGGCACCACGCCTGCAGCATCGCCGGCGGCGCGACGATGGCACCGAATTCGGTGGTCGCAGCATAGGTCGCATCGGTGTAGAGCGGGTTCTCGACGCCCATGATCTCGCACCATTGGCGGATCATCGGCGCATTGACTTCGTCCCAGGCGTAGACGCGGCCGTACTCGCGTCCCACCATCGCCCGCACTTCGGTCATCCAGTCCTGTTCAGCCAATTTCGTCTCCCGCATCGTTTGGGTTGTTCGCATGAGCTCAATCGTGTGCGGCACCAGCGGCCAGGAAGGCCGGCCGCTCACCGCCGCCGTTGAGCAGGAGGTTGCAGCCGCTGGCATACACTGCCAGCGGAGAGGCGATGAACACGCAGGCGTTGCCGATGTCCTCGGGCGTGGCGAGGCGTCCCGCCGGGATCGTTGCACCGACCGCCGCGATGCCGGCGTCGTCGCCGTAATGCAGATGTGATTGCTCGGTCTGCACGAGACCTGGACTGATCGCGACAACGCGCACCTTCGGCGCCCACTCCACAGCGAGCGACTGGGCGAGCGACAGCACGGCGGCCTTGGCGGCTCCGTACGCGGCCGTACCCGGCGAGGCGCGCAGCGCGCTGATGCTGCCGATGAATACGATCACGCCGCCGTCCTGCTCCTGCATCATCGCGTTCGCCAACTGCGCGACGTTGAGCGGGGCGATCAGGTTCAGCCGGATGATCCCTTCGTGGAAGCGCGGCGATGCCTTGTCTGCCAGGGCGAAGGGTGCGCCGCCCGCATTGTTCACCAGCACGTCGAGCCGACCGTGGCGCTCGCGGATCGCCGCAAACAGGGCCTGCAGCGACTCGTAATCGCGCACGTCGGCGGCGATGAACTCCGCCTGCCCCGTTCCGGCCGCAGGAAGCGCCTCCGGCTCGTTGCGCCCGCACACGATGACGCGCGCGCCGGCGGCGAGGAAGCTGCGCGCGATGCCGAGGCCCACGCCTTTCGCGCCGCCCGTCACCAGAACCACCTTGCCCTCGAAATCCAGGCCCGTCCCGATTGCCACTGCGATCTCCTGATTGCTGCCTTGGTCGCAATTTAAGCAAGCTGTGGAAAGACCTACGTCGTCTGAACGGACGATGAGCGTGATGGGGGCGGGCCGAATAATCGGACGCAATCCCCCTTTCCCCACGCCGCGCGCGCGGAGGAGAGCCCACAACGAAACCGCCGAGAACTGCATGCCCGACGAAAGCGCCCCGCCCGTCCTGCTCGACCGCCCCGGAAACGGCATCGCCGTGCTGCGCCTGAATCGTCCGCAGGCAGCCAATGCCCTGAGCCTCGAATTGCAGGCCCTGCTCGCTCAGCACTTCACCGATCTCGGCGCGGACGACACGGTGCGCTGCATCATCCTTACGGGCGGCGACAAGGTCTTCGCGGCAGGCGGCGACATCACGAGCATGGCCGGCGTCGGGCCGATCGAGATCACGAAGCGCCACACCGAGCGCGTGTGGGGGCCGATCCAGCACTGCCCCAAGCCGGTCATCGCCGCGGTGTGCGGCTATGCCTATGGCGGCGGTTGCGAGTTGGCGATGCTCGCCGACATCATCGTCGCCGGCGAAGGCGCGCGCTTCTGCCAGCCCGAGATCCGCATCGGCATCATGCCGGGCATTGGCGGCACGCAGCGCCTCGTGCGGGCGGTTGGCAAGGTCAAGGCGATGCGCATGGCGCTCACCGGGAAGCCGATCACCGCACACGAAGCCTGGACGGCGGGCCTCGTCAGCGACCTCGTGCCCGACGATCAGGTCATCGGCACGGCGCTCGACCTCGCTCGCGCCGTTGCTGCAATGCCGCCACTCGCCGCCGAACAGATCAAGGAATGCATCCTGCTGGGCATGGACGCGCCCCTGGAGACCGCGCTCGCGTTGGAGCGCCGCGCCAACGCGGTACTGTTCGCGTCACGCGACCAGAAGGAAGGCATGCAGGCCTTCATCGAAAAGCGGCCTCCTCGCTTCGAGGGGCGCTAAGCACAAGGCAGGCTGGGTCACCGGTAGGGGCGTCCGCTGAACCCGGCGACCGTGTTGCGTAGCCCGGTCACCGGCGGAACGCTCGCGGGATTCACGTCCCGCGACAACACGCCGCCCTCAAACGGCCGCGAGCGCCCTTAGCTCGTTCTTCATCACCTTGTTCGACGCATTCACCGGCAGCGCGGGCAGGAAGCGCACGAAGCGCGGCACCTTGTAGTTGGCCATGCGCTCGCGCGACCATGCGATCAGCGTCGGTTCGTCGAGCTGATGACCCGGACGCAGCACGACGCAGGCGCAGCCGACCTCACCCATACGCTCGTCGGGCAATCCGATCACTGCGACCTGGGCGATCGCAGGATGCTCGGTCAGCGCGGCCTCGATCTCGGCCGGATAGCAGTTGAAGCCGCCGACGATGAACATGTCCTTGAGACGGTCGGTGATGCGCAGGTAACCACGCGCATCCAGCGTGCCGACGTCGCCGGTGTGCAGCCAGCCCTCGCGGTCGATGGCCTCGGCCGTGGCCTGCGCGTCGCCGAAATAGCCCTTCATGACGTGGAAGCCGTGCAGGCAGATTTCCCCCGCCTCGCCCGCGGGCAGCGGCCGGTTATCGGCATCGACGATGCGGACCTCGGTGCCGGGAATCGCGCGACCGCTCGTTCCGGCCACCGTCTCGGCGTCGTCCGAAGGATCACAGATCGTCGCGAGCCCGCCGCATTCGGTCAGGCCGTAGGCGGTCGTGACGACGGAGAAGCCCAGCTCGCAGCGCATGCGCTGTATCAGCACCGGGGGGATCGTCGCCGCGCCGGTGACCGCGATGCGCAGGCTCGAGAGATCGGTCTCGGCCAGCCGCGGGTGGGCGAGCATCGACAGGTACAGCGTCGGCGGTCCGGGCAGCACCGTGATGCGATCGGCCTCGATGCGCCGGAACACCGCCTCCGCGTCGAACACCGGATGCGGCAGGATCGTCGCGCCCGCGATCAGGCAGGTCAGCCATCCCGCCTTGTAGCCGAAGGCATGGAAGAAGGGATTCACGATCAGGTAGCGGTCGCCCACTTTCAACCCGATCACGCGCGCATACTCGCTGAACGCGCGGACACATGCGCCGTGCGCGCTCATCACGCCCTTGGGCTTGCCGGTGGTACCGGACGTGAACATCAGGTCCGACAGGTCGTCCGGTCCCACAGCTTCGGCGCGGGCTCGCGCCTCGACCTCTGCGACGCTGCCGCCGCAATCGAGGAAGGCGTCCCAACCCAACTCGCCCGCCCGCAGCGCCCGCTCGCCCGACAGCACCACGATCTGTTCGAGCGTTGCCGGGCGCAGCGGCTCAAGCATCGCCGGGTAGTCCACACCCAGGAAGTCGCCGACCACGAACACCACCCGCGCACCGCTGCGCCCGATCACGTCCGCCGCCTCGGCGCCCTTCATGCGCGTGTTGATCGGCACCATCACGGCGCCGGCGCACTGCACGCCGAGCGCCGCGAGCACCCACTCGTAGCGGTTCGGCGCCCAGATCGCGACACGGTCGCCCGCCGCGACACCGTGCGCCATCAGCGCGCGCGTCACCGCCAGCGCCCGCGTCGGCAGCTCGGCATAGTCGATGCGGACGTCCCCGTCCTCGATCGCCGTGCGCCCGCCATGCCGCCGGGCGGCCTCGAACAGCGTTTCCGGAATCGTCGTTGCGCGGATTGCCATCATCGCTGCAACCTCACTGCGCGGCAGCGAGGTGATTCGCCGCCACGTAGCCGAAGGTCATCGCCGGTCCGAGCGTCGCACCGGCACCCGGATAGCCCGTCCCCATCACGGCGGCCGAGCAGTTGCCGATCGCGTACAAGCCGGGGATCGGCGAACCGTCCTCACGTAGCACCTGCGCATGCTCGTTGGTCAGCAGCCCACCCTTCGTGCCGATGTCGCCCGCATCGAGCCGCATCGCATAGAACGGCCCCTTCGCGACCGGCGCGAGGCAGGGGTTGGGCTTGACGTTGCTGTCGCCGTAATACCGATCAAACGCGTTGCCGCCACGTCCGAACTCCACGTCCACGCCGGTCTTCGCATACTCATTCACCTTGCGCACCGTGGCCTCGAGCCCGCCAATGTCGACGCCGATCTGGCGCGCGAGATCCGCGAGCGTCTCGCCCTTCCAATACACCGTCCCCAACCACTCCTTCCGCAAGCGGCTATCGGGCATGATCTGCGACGGCATCAAGGGCCCCATTGCATAATTGAAGCGGAAATTCGCATCGAAGATCGCCCAGGCCGGAATCGACTTGTCCCCGCTCTTCTGCTGGTCCTGGTACATCGCGTCGACGAATTCGAGGTACGGCGCCGCCTCATTGACGAAGCGTCGGCCCTGCCCGTTCACGACGATGGCCCCCGGAAACGCCCGTTCGGCGAACACCCCGCGCGGCTTCTCCTCCTTCGGCACCCGGATCGTCGGCGCCCACCAGACCTTGTCCAGCAGCGCCGTGGCCGCACCGGCCGCGATGCCCGCCTCCAGCGCCGCCCCCGTGTTGTTCCCCGGCGGCGTCGCGCTCCAGCCGGCCGTGGTCGGCTTCGGCAGGTAGCGATCGCGCAGGGCCTGGTTCTGCTCGAAGCCGCCGGACGCGAAGATCACGCCGCGCCGCGCACGAATCTGCATCTCGTGCCCCTCGCGCACCACGCGCACGCCGCACACCTGCCCGCCTTCGGTCATCAGTTCGCGGAAATCGGTCTTCAGCCACAACGGCACCTCGCGGTCCTGCAGCGAGCGCCGCAGCGACGCGATCAGCGCCGTACCGAGTGCCGCACGACGATCGAACTTCGATTTGCGGCGCCACGCCAGATCGAGCTTGAAGCGCAGCATCAGGCCCAGCACCATGAAGCGCCAGCCGAACTCGCGCGCCATCGCCTTGTGCGCCTGCCGCGCCGTCCATGCGATCCGCCCCATCAACAAGTTCGACGGCGCGCCCTGACGCAGATTGGGCAGCTCCTCGGCCAGCACGCTCGTATCGAACAGCTCCGGATCCAGCGTCCGCCCCCCCTGCAGGGAGCCCGGCAGATGCTGGTAGTAGTCCGGATACTTCTCCGCCACCGCATAGCGCACGCGGCTCTTCGCCTCGAGGTGCCTGATCATCTTCGGCGCGTTGTCGAGATAGGCCCGCAGCCGCGTCTCCGGCACCACCCCGCCGGTCGCCGCCTTCAAGTACTGCAGCGCCTTCTCGTAACTGTCCTTGCCACCCTTGGCCGCAAAGTGATGATTGTTCGGAATCCAGATTCCGCCGCCGGAAATCGACGACGTCCCGCCATACTTGTCGCTCTTCTCCACGACCAGCACCGCCAAACCGTTGTCCGCCGCCACCACCGCGGAGGTGAGCGCCCCCGCACCGGACCCGACCACGATCACATCGAACTGATTGTCACCCTGCACATTGCCCGCCACGCCAGCACCTCCCGAAGGGTCGTTCGCGGTGCCTTCCGGACAAGGGGCATACCGACCCCAGGGGCACCGTCATCGTCCCGGATGATGGCCAGCGGGCGCGGGAACATCATCGTCAATGCGGACTATGAAGAAGTGATCGTGCCGCAATTTGCACGCTTGCCGAAGAGTTCGCGCGGGCGGTGGGCGAAGCGATCAACAATCCTGGCGACTGAATTCCTCTACTGCGCAGTGCTTCCCGTTGGGCGGCCCTGAGTCGTTTCGGACGCGTCGCCTGCGAGCACTCCCCGCTTTGCGAGAAGCGCGATCAATGCCGTCGGCAGGACGATCGCCAGGGCGACGAGTCCCTGTCCGGCGACGACCTGTTGATCGAGCAGATAGCCGTTGCACAGGCGAGTGCTCACGTCCTGGTAGAGGAGTCCGACGACGGCCGTCATCCAGGCCCAGTTTCCGATGAAGAAGGTCTGGACGACGAGCCCGGCTGGGCGCCACGACAGTTGCAGCGCGCCACCGGCCGCGAGCAGCGTCGCGATCTTCGCGAGCTCCACCGGGAACGACAGCAAGGCCTGATCGAGCGCGCGCGGGATCATCCAGAAGGCCGAGACCAGCAGGCAGAACAGCAGGCCCGCAAGGCCGTGCGCGTTGAAGGCCGCGACAGCGCCGCGTGTGCGTGACGGCAACGCTGAAGCGAATGCGGCGCCAGCGAGGATCAGCAGCGGAAACTGCGCGAGCATGTGACGCGCCATGTCGGCCTCGAGCCAGGTGCGCAGCGACGGCGCAGTGCCAATCGCCACGAGCGCCGCGCCAAGGAGGGCAAAGCGGCGCGGGCTCATCGTGACGCGACCTCTGCTCGGGCCAGCGCGGAACGCAACGCGATACGGGCCTCGCCGAGGTCGTCGATGCGGGTCAGTCGGCCGCCTGGTCCGACGGTGTGGATCGCGGCGTTATGCACGAAACCGCCGATGCCGTCGGGCACGACGACGATGCCGAAGGCGTCGAGAAGCGGGCGTAGGGCCTGGGAGTCGGCGACGCTCGCGAAGCGCCAGACGGAGCCATCCGCGTGCATGCGGTCTGCGTAGCGCGCCAATGTGTCACCGTCGTCCGCGGGATCGAAGCTGATGCTGATAAGGCGTACGCGGTCCTGCAGCCCCTGCTTCCGGATCTCCTGCTGCAGTTGCTGGAATTCCGTGCCGAGCACACTGCACACCGATTCGCAGCGGGTGTAGATGAAGTCCACGAGCGCGATGCGTCCGTCCCGCGCCAGATCGCCGCGTAGCGAGTAGGCGGGCGCGCCGGCGCCAACAAGCATCGCATCGGGTATTTCCGGTGCATGTTCGCGCACGTCGAGGCGGCGTGCGGCCTCGCTCGTGACGACCCGGAAGCCGGCGCTGACCTCCGAGAACGCTGCGAGGCCCAGCAGCATGATCAGCGCGCAGGTGACGGCAGTACGCATGGCTTCTGGCGGCGGGGCCTATTTCAGCGTCGCGAGTTCGGCGCCACCGTTCCACGGGGCGCTGCGGTCGGCAGTTCGCTTGCGCTGCTCCGCGACCGATTCGGGCGTCACCGGCGCCCCCTGATTGCTCCACTGGCTTCGGATGTAGCTCGCGACCGCCGCGATCTCCGCGTCGCCGAGCTTGTCGCCGAACGCGGGCATCACGCCGTTGTAGGTGTTGCCGGCGACTTCGATGCTGCCGTTGATGCCGTGCAGCAGGATCTGGATCAGGACTTGATCGCCGCCATTGACCCAGGCGGAACCCGCCAGCGGCGGAAAGACCTGAGGAATGCCCGTGCCTGCCGCTTGATGGCAAGCCGCGCAATTGGCGCCGAAGATCTGCGCGCCGTCGACGGCCTTGCTGGGCACGGCTGCGAGGACCTCCACGTTGCGGCGGTCTCCAAGGGCAGGACGCGTATTGGGATGCGCTGTGTAGATGTAGTAGACGGCCCACACCAGCAGCAGGCCGATCAGGCCCAGCATCAGGCGCGGGACGGGGTTGAGAGATTCATGCGGATCGAGGTTTTCGCGCCGCTGGGGATCGTCGTTGCGGGTCTGGGCTTGCATATCGGGTACGTGCCTGCGGATCATTTGGAGGCCGGGCTCGCGTCGGCGAGCGGCGCCAGCGCGGGGAAGGTCCGGTCGAGCGAGAGGAGATAGGCCACAAGGTCCTGCGCCTCCTGCGTGGCGACGACGACCCCGCCGGCCGGGGCGAATTGCGGCGGCAGTGCGACGACCTTGTCGCCCGGCGCGGCCTCCTTCTTGACCTCGAACAGGAAGGGATAGGCCGGCATGATGCTGCCCGGCGTGTAGGCGCGCGGCTGGTAGAGGTGGCCGAGCTGCCAGTCCGCGCTCGGCTGGCGCGCCCCAATGTTGAGCAGGTCCGGCCCGGTGCGCATTGTGCCGAGCAGATGCGGGCGGTCGTAGTAGTAGTCGCCCGCGACCGAAGGCCGGCCCCAGCCACGCTTGTCATCGGGCGCCTGCGAGGGATCGCGCGGCTGCTGCGAATGACAGTAGACGCAGCCCTGGCGGATGTACTCCTGCCGTCCGCGCAACTGCACTTCGGTATAGGGCTTGAGGCCCGGCGTGGGCGGTTCATGGCGAAGCTGCAGGTAGGGCAGCACGACCAGCGAGGCGGTGGCGATGGCGAGCGTCACCATCGCGCCGGAAATCAGTTTGATCTCGTTTTCCATGGTTCAGGCGGTCCGGGCAAGAGGACGGAGAATGGCGGCGCCGCTGCGCTTGGGCCCACGGGCCAGCGCCATCAGCACGAAGTGGGTGGCGAACACGAGATGACCGAGCGTCATCAACGCGCCTCCGATCGAGCGCCCCTCCAGCCAGGGAAGCGTGACGCGCACCGACTCCATGAAGGGCTTGCTCGCATCGACCATCGCGTAGCCCTGCAACAGTCCGGCCGTCGTCAGTGACACGAAGTAGATCGCAAAGCCGATCGCAACCAGCCAGAAGTGCGCGGCGATGAGCTTCGGATAAGGCCATTCGCGCGACACGATGCGCGGCATCGCGAAGTAGATCGCGCCGAACATCACCAGCGTGACGAAGCCGTACAGGCCGAGATGAGCGTGCGCGACGGTGAAATGCGTGAAGTGGGTGATCGTGTTGACGCTGCGCAGCGCTTCGAACGAGCCCTGGATCGAGCTCAGCGTGTACATCATCCCGCCCAGCACGACGAAGCGCAGCGTCGGCGAATGCTTCAGGGCGGCGAAATGCCCCCGCATCGTCAGGTGCTGATTCAACGAGAACGCGACGACGGGCACGATCATCATGATGCTCTGCACGATCGACAGCGTGACCAACCATTCCGGCACAGGGCCGCCGACCAGATGATGACCGCCGACCTGCCCGTAGAAGAACGCGAGGCACCAGAAACCGATCAGCGACAGGTTGTAGGACTGGATCGGCCGGCCGATGACCTTGGGCAGGAAGTAATAGACGGCGGCGAGCGACAGCGGCGTGTAGAAGAGCCCCAGCACGTTGTGGCCGAACCACCAGTTCATCGTCGCCTGTTCGACGCCGAAATGCAGGTTGGGCAGTTTCGCGACGATGTAGAGGACGGGGAACCAGAAGAGCGCCGCGCCCATGTACCAGACGGACACGTAAAGGTGCTCGACCTTGCGCCGACGCAGCGTGAAGACCAGCGGCAGGCCGATCATCGCGCCGCCCACGGCGAACAGCACGCCGACCTGCCCCGGGATTTCCAGCCACTCCATGCCGTCGTTGATGCCCACCGCGATGCAGCCGACGCCGATCGCGAGGCCGATGTTCCACAGAATGGCACCCCATACCGCGAAGCGCGCGCCTTCCAGAGTCGTCTTCAGCAGCCGCGGCAGCATCCACAAGGCGACGCCGAGCGCTGCCATCGGTGCCCATCCGTAGGCGACCGCGTTCAGATGGATCGTGCGGATACGCCCAAAGCTCAGCCAGGCATATTGCGTCAGCCAGTCGGGCTCATGGAGCTTGATGGAGCTCGTGAGGCCCGCAAGCGAAGCGACCAGCAGCCAGAAGACCGCGAAACCCAGCAGCACGAAGGCCGGGCGTGCCGACGAAGCATCCGCCGCCAGGCGCGCCTGCAGCTCAGTGGCGTCCGGTTCGCCGTGCGAAGCCGTCATCGCCCGCTGCAACTCGCGTTGCCCCGCGCCCGTCGCGGCCGGCTCCTCGATCCGGCCGATCTCACCGAGTGAAAAGATGACCTTGGCGCCGGCCGCATCCGGGTCGAGAAGGCCCTTGCGCAAGGACCAGATGAAAAAGAACAAACCTGTTACGGCAATGATGAACGACGAAAGCAACAGCAATGGGATGTCCATGACGAACAGTCACCTCTGTGGGGTCAAAATATTTTTGCGAATTATTTTTGTGCCAATAGATGTTATTGGCCCGCCCCATCAAAAGCAACATTTTTGATTCATCTTATGGACAAACCGCTCGATGATCCGGCAGATCGCCGGCGTAGCGTACGGCCCTCAGGTCACTTGTACCGTCAGGCCGGCGTCGAAGCGGGCGTTTTCGGCGACGCCCTTGAGCACATAACCGCGCGGGTTGGCGGACAGTCCATGAGCGAGACATCCGCCGCCGCTACTGCCAGCAAGCCGACCGCTACCGTGGCTCGATTGCATGATGAACGGCCCGTTCCTGCAGGGGATCACCGCGCGGACGATGTCGACGACGGACCAGAAGGTCTCTGGACAATCTTCATCTTCTCGCCGTTATCGCATTCACCGGAAGCCAGGTCACTGCCAGACTCGAGCGTCTGCTTCCACCAGACCCTTTGCGTGAAATCCGTGCCCCACTCGCACAGGTCACGGTGATCAGGTAGTTCATGGCGAAGAAGGGGCCCGTGGTGTAATAGCCACGGGCGCGCGCTTCGGCGGCTTCGACGTTGTCGTTTGCGTGAATTCCCTTTCCAATCCCCTACAGGCCACATCAAGATCACCGCATCAACAGCAGCCCGCCCAGGATCAGCGCGGCCAGGAAGACCGTGTTCGCCGTGAGCATCACGACCGGGCGCCAGCCCAGCGCAGCGAGCTGCTGGAAGGAGGTCTTCACCCCCAGCGCCGCGATCGCCACCACCAGGCACCAGCGCGACAGATGGGACGCCGCGTCGGTCACCGGCTTGGGGATGAAGCCGAGGCTGTTCACGACGACCAGCACCGCGAAGCCGACGAGGAAGCCGGGCAGCACCGGCGGCTTCTTGCCGGTCGCCGTGCCGTCGCGAAAGAGCACCGACACCACCGCCACCACCGGCAGCAGCATCGCCACGCGGAAGAGCTTGACGAAGACCGCGCCGTCGCCGACCTCGGGCGAGATGATGTAGCCCGCCGCGACGACCTGCGCGACGTCGTGGATCGTGCCGCCGATGAAGACCGCCGCCGCGTTGGCATCCAGCCCGAAGGCCTTCACGACCGCCGGATAGACGATCATCGCCACCGTCGACAGCGCCGTCACCCCCACCACCGTGAAGAGCGTGAAGCGCTGGTTCGCTTCGTTCTTCGGCAGCACCGCCGAGATCGCCAGCGCGGCCGACGCCCCGCAGATCGCCACCGCGCCGCCGGTGAGCACCCCCTCCGTGCCGGGGCGGCCAAGCAGGCGGCCGATGAGCGCGCCGAACAGAATCGTCGCGACCACGCCGCCCGCGACCATCGCGATCGACTGCGCTCCGAGGCCCGCCAACTGCTCCGCGGTGATGCGCGCCCCGAGCAGCGCGACGCCGAAGCGCAGCACCTGGCGTGAGGCGAACTCGATGCCGCGGCGGATCTTCTCGCCTTCCGCGGCGAAGTTGAACGCCATGCCGAAGAACAGCGCGTAGAGCAGCTGCGGTCCGCCCTGGTGTTCCGATACGAAGCTCGCCGCCAGCGCGATCGTGATCGCCGTCAGCACGCCCGGCCAGAGCTGCGTGACGGTCGGAAAGTTCAGCATGCTTATTGCTCGCGCCTGAATGGTCATCGATTCGTTCCTGCTCATGCGGCCAGACTCAGTTCCGGTACCGTGCCGAAGCGCTGGGCGCGAACCGTGTCCTTCAGGAGAAAGTGCGACAGGGCCGGGATCAGGATCAGCGCCCCGACCATGTTCCACACGAACATGAAGGTCAGGAGGATCCCCATGTCGGCCTGGAACTTGATCGGCGACCAGATCCACGTCACCACCCCCGCCGCGAGCGTCACGCCTACCAGCGCCACCACCTTGCCCGTGAATTGCAGTGCACAGCGGTGCGCCTCGGCAAGGGTCGCATCGGCCCGCTGTTGCGCAAGCTGGATGGAGAGCAGGTACAGCGCGTAGTCGACGCCGATCCCCACCCCCAGCGCGATCACCGGCAAGGTGCCCACCTTCACGCCGATCCCCAGCACCACCATCAGCGCCTCGCACAGGATCGAGGTCACCGCGAGCGGCACCACCGCCACCACCACCGCGCGCCAGTTGCGGAAGGTGATGAAGCACAGCACGATCACCGCCGCATACACGTAGAAGAGCATCGTGCGGTTGGCTTCCTTCACGACGATGTTGGTCGCCGCCTCGATGCCGGCGCTGCCCGCCGCGAGCAGGAACTGGCGTTCGGGCGAACTGTGCGCCTGGGCGAAGCCCGCCGCCGCCGCCACCACGCGGTCGAGCGTCTCGGCGCGGTGGTCGGAGAGGTAGGCGATCACCGGCATCACCGAGCAGTCGTTGTTGAAGAGGTCCGGG
>NZ_KB899501.1 GCF_000378245.1 Aromatoleum toluclasticum ATCC 700605 | reverse complement strand
GGACTTCAATTCTTTCGACTGGTGGAGGTAAGCGGGATCGAACCGCTGACCTCTTGCATGCCATGCAAGCGCTCTCCCAGCTGAGCTATACCCCCGACGGCGAAAGAGCGCGCATTATAGGGTAGCCCCCAAGGGCTGTAAACCCCGATCCATCACTTTTTTCGGGAATTACACGACCTTCCCGGGATTCATCAATCCATGCGGATCGAGAGCCCTTTTCACCGTCCTCATCAGATCGAGCTCGACCTCCGATTTGTAGCGGGCGTTTTCTTCCCGCTTCAGTTGGCCGATGCCATGCTCGGCCGAGATCGAACCGTTCAGTGCGACGACCAGATCATGAACGATGCGGTTGACCTCACCGGTCCGGGCCACGAACTCGACGTTGTCCACGGCGCCAGATCTGGAAAGGTTGTAGTGCAGGTTTCCGTCGCCGATGTGGCCAAACGCGACGATGCGCACATCCGACCATATTGCGGTCAGGGCCGCCCGCGCCCGCTGCAGGAATTCGGGGATGCAACTGACAGGCACGGAAATATCGTGCTTGATGCTGACCCCCTCGATTTTCTGCGCCTCGGAAATGTTCTCGCGCAAGGCCCACAGTGCTCGGGCCTGAGTCAGATTCGACGCGATCGCACCATCGACAGCGAGACCGCTTTCGATCGCCCCGACGATCGCACGCTCGATCATGTCATCCAGCGCCGCACTATCGAGCGCGTCGGTCAGTTCGACCAGAACATGCCAGTCGTGCGCACCGGCAAGCGGCGCGCGCATCGCGGGAATGTGTTGCAACACGAGGTCGAGAGCGGGTCGGCCGACGAGCTCGAAGGCATTGACACGCTCCCCGCAGCGATCGCGCAACAGGGCCAGCAGGGCCACAGCGGCCTGAGGATCGGGAACGGCGACCCAGGCCGTCGCGGTTGCGCGCGGGCGCGGGAACAGCTTGAGAGCCGCTGCGGTAACGATCCCCAGGGTTCCCTCGGCACCGATGAAGAGCTGCTTGAGGTCGTAGCCGGTGTTGTCCTTGCGCAAGGCACGCAGCCCGTCCCAGATGCGCCCGTCGGGAAGCACGACCTCGATGCCGAGCACCAGCTCGCGCATATTCCCGTAGCGCAGGACCTGCACGCCGCCGGCGTTCGTCGAGATGTTGCCGCCGACGAGACAACTTCCCTCGGATGCTAGCGCGAGAGGAAACAGCCTGCCGGCGGACTCCGCGGCTTGCTGGACGGCCGCGAGCGTACACCCCGCTTCCGCGATGAGCGCATTGTTCGCGGCGTCGACCGTCCGGATCCGGTTCATCCGCGCCATACTGATCACGACCGAGCCGCCGTCGGCGAGCGGCGTCGCTCCCCCACACAACCCGGTGTTGCCTCCCTGCGGCACCATGGGGACATTCGCAGACGCACAGATGCGCACGACGTCTGCGACTTCCTGCGTGTTACCCGGCTTCACGACGGCGATCGCGCGGCCTGTGTAGCGCCCGCGCCAGTCCGTGAGGTGCGGGGCCATGCCTGCCGCGTCGTGAATGACGTGTGGCGCTCCGACCGCACCGGCCAGCGCTCCGACCAACTCGTTCATGCCGCGTCTCCCGGGACCGCATGCCCAAGCACATAGCGCAGAGCCGGCAACATGCTCGTGACCGCCGCCTCACCTTCCACTATCGCCTCACGGGCACGGTGGAAGTCCATCGTTCCGATATGCGCAAGCCTCGGCGAAATCTGTACCTCGGCGGGCTCACCCGCCAGGCGGCTGCGCGCGATGCGCACCTGCATGATGTTGATGCTGGACGTGAGCACGGTCATCAGGGATGGGAGGGATGCAACGGCAGCCGCCGCCTGGGCACCGCGCCCATTGCCGCTTCCGTTCGTTGAAAGGCCGAGACGCGCGAAGAGCCGCTCCGTCCAACCCTCGGAGGTCTCTTCGACCTCTTCCACCTGCGTGGCGCGCCACGCCTTGCCGATCATGTCCGAACCCAGATCGACCGCGATCACGATGTCGGCCCCCATTGCGCGACACAGCGACACGGGTACGGGATTCACCAGCCCGCCATCGACGAGAAGACGACCGTCGCGCACGATGGGAGTAAACAGTCCGGGCAAAGCAATCGAAGCCCGCACGGCCTGCGCGACGCTCCCTTCGCGCAGCCAGATCTCGCGTCCCGTTTCGAGCTCGGTCGCGACGCACGCGAACCTGCGGTCGAGCTCCGAGAAATCGCGGTCGACGAAGTTGCGCTCGAAAAACTGGATGAGTTTTTCGCCCTTGATGAGGCCGCCGCGCAGGCTCACATCAAGCAGGGACACGACATCCTGCCACTTGAGTGCTTCGGCCCATTGGGTGAGCTTGTCGAGATCTCCGGACGCCAGGGCCGCACCGACGAAGGCTCCGATGGAGCAGCCGCAGATGATCTGCGGCTCGATCCCCTCACGCGCAAGCACGCGCAGCACGCCGAGGTGGGCCCAGCCACGTGCCGCGCCGCTGCCGAGCGCCAAACCGATGACGGGGCCGGACTTGCCAGAACTCTGCGGCGTCGGCTCGAACATCGGCTAAGCGTCCTGTCAGACGATCGGCTCGGCGTACAGGTCGTGCACGTCGCAGTCGGTGATGCGCACCCGGGCAAACTCACCCGGCTCAAGCCCCTCGCCATTCGGAATGATGACGAGGCCGTCGATCTCGGGCGCATCCCCGGGAGATCGGGCTACAGCGCCGTCCTCCTCGATGTCGTCCACGAGGACGGTCATCTCGCGACCGATCCAGCGCTCGAGCCGCTGGGTGGAGATATCTTCCTGGAACTCCATCAGACGCATGCGCCGCTCCTCGCGCACTTCGTCGGGAAGCGGATCCGCAAGCTGGTTCGCCTCGGCTCCCTCGACGGGGGAATACGCGAACGCGCCGACGCGATCGAGCTGTGCCTCCTCGAGGAATTGGAGAAGCAGCTCGAAATCCTCATCAGTCTCGCCGGGGAATCCGGTGATGAAGGTCGAGCGGATCGTCAGGTCCGGACAGATGCTACGCCAGGAACGGATGCGTTCGAGGACGTTCTCGACGTTCCCCGGCCGCCGCATGGCCTTGAGGATACGCGGGCTGGCGTGCTGAAACGGGATATCCAGATAGGGGAGGATCTTGCCTTCGGCCATCAGCGGGATGAGGTCGTCCACACTGGGGTAGGGATAGACGTAATGCATGCGGACCCAAACACCGAGTTCGCCCAGCGCCCTCGCGAGGTCGAGCAGGCGCGTCTTGATGGGGCGCCCGTTCCAGAATCCGGTGCGGTACTTGGTGTCCACGCCGTACGCGCTGGTGTCCTGAGAGATGACCAGGAGCTCCTTTACACCCGCATCCACCAGGGACTCGGCTTCGCGCATCACTTCGTGGATCGGGCGCGACACGAGGTCACCGCGCAGCGACGGAATGATGCAGAAGGTGCAGCGGTGGTTGCAGCCTTCGGAGATCTTCAGATAGGCGTAGTGATTCGGCGTGAGGCGGATGCCCTGCGGCGGCACGAGGTCGGTGAAAGGGTCGTGCGGTTTGGGCAGATGCTGGTGAACCGCCTTCATCACCGCGTCGGTTGCATGTGGACCGGTCACGGCAAGAACCTGCGGATGCGCCGCGAGCACCACATCGTCCTTGGCGCCGAGGCAGCCGGTGACGATGACCTTGCCATTCTCGGCAAGCGCCTCGCCGATTGCGTCGAGCGATTCCTCGACAGCAGCATCGATGAAGCCGCAGGTGTTGACGACCACGAGATCGGCATCGTCATAACTGCCGGAAATTTCGTAGCCCTCGCCCCGCAGGCGCGTGAGGATGTGTTCGGAGTCGACAGTCGCCTTGGGACCCCAAGAGACACGAAAGCTATACTAGGAGTGCTAGACATCTTGAACCTACTGAAATGACCCCGAGAGTATACAGCTACCTGCGGTTTTCTGATCCGAAACAGGCGAGCGGTAGCAGCGCTGACCGACAGACCGAGTACGCCCGCCGGTGGGCAGCGGAGCGCGGACTGGTGCTGGATGAGAATCTATCCATGCGCGACGAGGGCCTGTCGGCCTATCACCAGCGACACGTGAAGTCGGGCGCACTCGGGGTGTTCCTGGTTGCCGTCGATGAGGGGCGCATCGCGGCGGGGTCGGTGCTCGTCGTAGAAGGCCTCGACCGGCTGAGCCGCGCGGAGCCCATCCAGGCGCAGGCGCAGCTCGCTCAGATCATCAACGCTGGAATCACGGTCGTGACGGCGAGCGACGGGCGTGAGTACAACCGCGCGAGCCTGAAAGCTCAGCCGATGGACCTCGTGTATTCGCTGCTGGTGATGATCCGGGCGCACGAGGAGAGCGACACCAAGAGCAAGCGCGTGCGGGCGGCGATCCGGCGGCAGTGCGAGGGGTGGATCGCAGGCACTTACCGCGGAGTGATCCGCAACGGGCATGACCCGCAGTGGGTGCGCTGGGCTGGAGATCGTTTCGAGTTCGTGCCGGAACGCGCGGAGGCGATGCGACTGGCAGTGTCGCTTTTTCGTTCCGGAAATGGAGGCGTTCGGATTGCGCGGGAGTTGGCCGCGCGAGGGCTGTCGGTAACCGAAGGAGGGACGATCGCATCGAATCTCTATCGGATGTTCAGAATGCCCGCCCTGGTCGGCGTGAAGACGATCGAGCTCGACGGCGAGGAATACCGACTCGCAGGCTACTACCCTGCCCTGCTTTCGGATGAGGAATTCTCAGACTTGCAGGCGATCGCCGGGCCGCGGTTCCGACGGCGCGGACGGGGCGAAATCCCGGGGATCATCACCGGGTTCAACATCGCGACCTGCGGGTACTGCGGGCAGGCGATCGTCGCGCAGAATCTGATGGGGCGAAACAGAAAGGACGACGGCACGCCACAGGACGGGCACCGTCGGTTGATTTGCACGGGGCATGCGCACGGGGCCGGGTGCGTGACGGGCGGATCGGTGTCGGTCGTGCCGGTGGAGCGCGCGATCCTTCAGTATTGCTCCGACCAGATCAATCTGACGGCGCTACTCTCGGGCGATGACCAGGCACAACCGCTGCGGGCGCGCATTGCAACCGGGCGTGCGCGCTGCTCGGAGTTGGAGCAGCAGATCGATCGCATCACAACGGCGCTGATCGAATCGGCCGATGCTGCGCCGCTCGCATTTGTGCGGCGGGCGCGGGAACTGGAAACGGCACTGGCGACAGAGCAGGCAGAGATCGAGGCAGCAGAACGCGAACTGGCGCTGATCGCACGCCGCGATACCCCGGCGCTCGCGGAGGCGTGGGCGGAGATCGTCGACGGGGCGCTGGCGCTCGACGAGGGCGCGCGGCTAAAGGCACGGCAGTTGGTTGCGGATACGTTCTCGCGGATCGTGCTGTATCACCGCGGAGCGCAACCGGACGAGCACGACGGGCGAACGCTCGATCTGTTGCTGGTCGCGAAAGGCGGCACTGCCCGCGCGCTGCGGGTGGATCGGAAAACAGGCGACTGGCGCGCGGGATGGGAGGCGTCAGCGCATCAGGCGAGCCCGTAGGACGCGAGGAAGGCGGCGCGGTTGTGCTGGCGCTGCTGCGCGTTGTGCCTCCACGGCAGCCAGCCGCCGAGGCGAACCGCGGCGTACATGGCATAGCGCTGCACGGACGGGACGCCCGATGCGACCATCGCGCGCAGGAACAGCGCATCCGTCTCGCGGCGCGTGCGCTCCTGCGTGACGAACAGGTAGTCGTGCAGGACGGCCGCGGCACGGTGCCGGCCATTCACGGGGATTACGTTCTGCAAGATCTGCGGAATGCTCGCCAGGTCGGTGATGAATCCGGCGGGGACAACGATCGCATCGTTGTCCTCTTCCCACACCAAGGGCAGCTCGAGGCGCCATTTGTACTCCTCTCCCCCATCGCGCGCGACAAGTTGAGTACGGAACATCACGCCCCCCACCAGAACCGATTCCAGTCGCGCCAGATTGCGCACGACAGGCGGACATTCGCGACGAACAGCTCCTCGAGGGTGTGCACACGTCTGCACTGTCGAATCGAGACGGCACGTTGAATCGGCACCACGTTGTTGATGCGCTCCACTGCAGGCTGGGTTGCGGTCATGCGATCACCTCCTGAGCTGCTTGATGTAATGCGATACGGTCGGCGCGGCCGGTCTGCCCGCCATTGATGCGGCGCGTGATGCCGTCGAACTCGCCTTCATCGGCCAGTGCGTTGAGTCCGCGGGAGCTCCAGAACCAGCCGGCGGACAGGCTCGCCCATTTCGGCGTCTCGAGCAGCGCCGGGTAAGCGAGGAAGTCCTCGCCGAGCGCCTCGGCAGCATCGCGGTAGTTGGCGCGACCGGTGATCTGGATGAGGCCGCGACCCATGAATCGGCGACCGTCGCCCGGCTCCGTGTTTCCGAGGTCCGCCCTGCCCTCGTAGCGGCGCTGTGCAGGGGTCGGGCCCCAGATCTCGCGCACGTGGATCAGGCGGGCCGATTCGTGGCCGATCTGCGCGAGGAACGCCCGAATGCGCTCGGGCGTGACGATGCCGGCTTCCCACATCGCTTGGTTGAGATGCGGCGCGAAGTTGGCCGCGCGGACAAACGGGCAGCCGTACAGGGCGACGAGCTGATCCGGCGTGACGAGCGTCATACGCCCACCCGGTCGATTGCCCCCGAGAGCACGAAGGCGAGGATCCAGAACAGACACGCTGCGGCAGCCTCGACGACGATGCCTTCGATGAAATCGCGGCAGGGAAGTGGATCTTCGGGTTTTTGCATTTCAACCTCCCAAAATCTTGGTCTTTATCGCATGCCAGATCGCGCCACCCATCCCGACGAGCAGCGCCCACAGCAGGCCGGTGATGGTCTTTTCGCGGATCGAAATCCACAGGGCGCGCCGCTCCTGCATCCATTCGATGACCTCGTCGTGATAGCGCTTGTGCTCGAGCGGATCGCCGCCGGGGAATGCCGACGCCAGCAGGGTCTTTAGCTCGTCGAACTTCCCATCCATGCGCCGCCCTTCGTCGGCCGCGTGGTCAGCCAGGCGCAGACGGATCCGCTCGTCGATATGCTCTTCGAGCTCGCGCATGGTGTAAGGGCTCGTCCGGCGGCGCTCGCCGCCATCCCATTGAATCGGCACTTCGCGGTCAGGCACTCGTGGCTCCTATGTCAAATTTCCTGATCTACCCCAGTGAGCGCGGGCGCCGGGCCCTCGATCACCCCGTCGCGCACATACACGTGATCGCCCACCACGGCCTCGCCACGGGCGTGGATCGTGGCGCCGTCGACCAGCTGAACGGTGACGCCGGCAGTGGTGACTGCCGTCACCTGCCCCGCGTCGAGCGGTGACCCGGGGAGCATCGCAATCAGGCGCTTGTACGGGTTCATTCGTGCGTCTCCAGGCGGATGGATTGCCACAGCGTCGGGAAGCGCTGCTCGATCTGCACCGAGCGAGAGAGGCCAATGCGGGAATTCCCGTTCTCGGCGTAGCGCACGAGCTTTCCGGGCTGGATGATTCCGGTCTCGGGCAGCACAGGCAGGCGAAGGGTGATGTGGGCCTGCCTGCCGGTGTCGCCTAGGGCGGCGGTACCGCGCTGCCGGGTCATCTCGGGCGCGGTCGCGAGCTCGTCGACGATGGTCGGGGCCGGGCGATCGGCAGCGAAGCCGGTGCGGCGGATGCGATCGCGCCGGCCGCCGGTGCCGCCACTGACCCAGATCGCGTTGTAGTCGGGCTTGTCCTGCCATTCGATCGACTCGACCTCGCACACGTCCTCGGGGATCTCGATGTCGGGCGTGAGCGTGCCCCAGCTCCACGGGGCGGCGGGGTAGCGCGGCAGGACGATGAGCGTTTGGTCGGTGTTGTGAGCCTGGACGTAGGCGCCGCCGGCCTCGGAGATGCGGGTGGCGGCGTCCATGTAGGTGCCCGTGTGGCTCCACGCGCCGGCGGGCACCAGCCAATCGGTGATGCGCCAGTCGATCGACCAGCCGATGGATACGCCGTTGACCGCGAGCGCATCGGCCAGGAGCTGCTGCGCGGTGCGCGCCTCGGTGTTGTAGCGCGAGCCCACGGGCGAATGCGGATCGGCGAGCCAGGCCGCGCGGCCGCGTCCGCTGATCTTGAGCGTCGCGTTGGCGAAGCGGCGATCGCGGCCCATGCGCTCGACCACCAGGCGCAGCGGTGTGCCGTTGATGCTGGCGACCAGCTCGACGTGCTCGCCGAGCGTGGGCGAACGGACGAGGTCCATCTGGTCGGCGGACAAGGTCGCAGACCAGCCCCAGCACCAGCTGTCGGTGTCGATCGAGGCGGAGAAATCCGAGACTTCGACCGGCTCGGCGGTGTCGGCGCGGGCGAGCGTGAATTCGTTGAGCACGAAATAGAACTCCTGTACGGGAACGATGACCGTGCCGGCGGGATCGGTCGGCGGCGTGCCGTCGGGCGTGACGACGCCGTAGCCGGGATCGAGGATGCGCGAGTAGCGCACCCATGGGAGATTCCAACGCGGATTGCGCGGATGCGCGGGATTGACGACGGCGACCACGTCGCGGGCTGCGGGCTGGTAGCGGCCCCAGGGGACGATGACCGAGTCGTCGGCTTTGTAGGCGGTGCGCCAGCTGGGCGAGGCGCTCGCCGCGGCGCGGCCGGAATAGCTCCCCCAGGGCGCGACAGCGGCGTGATCGGCCTGAGACGCCACACCCCACGGCACTACCGCCGGAGCCGTCGGCCTCGACGCGTACTCGCCCCACGGCGCAGACGCCCCCTCGTCTGCTTTCGATGCCACGACCCACGGCTGACTGCTCGCAGCCTGCAAGGGCGCTGCAACTGCCCACGGGGCCACAGCCGACGCATCCCGCGGAGCGGTCACCGAGAACGGTGCCTCCGTCCTGCTGCCCGATGCCCGCGATGCCGCCCACGGCGCAACGCAGCCAGTGCGGATCGCGCCCCCGGCGGTTGCAACCGGAACGGTGTCGAGCGAGATCGCGCCGCCCAGCTGCGCCTGTGCAGGCTGCGACCGGTACGCGAGAACGATGGCGCCGCCGGGCTGGGCGCTCATGCTGCCACATCCATTGCCAGCACCGAGGTCACGCGATTCGCGCAGGGTGGCGTGTAATCGGTGGCAGCGGGGTCCAGGTTGATCGGTACGAGGTAATACTCGGCAGAGGCGAAGCCGACCGGCAGTGCGAACAGGCCGGCGACAGTGTCGGCCTCGGCAATGAAGGCACCGTCGCTGCGGCGGTAGGCGCGCACGCGACGATTCACGAGCACGCCCTGGTCGCGGACTTCGCCGCGCAGTTCGTAGCGGACGACGGTTCCGACAACTTTTGTGACCGAGAGCGGCGACGGGACGGAAATCCGAGCCGAGACAATCACGCGCCCGATCGCAGACGGCACGCCCAACAGAGACGCCGCAGACAGTTTCCCCATCTCGACTCGCGCACCGCGCAGAGTCGGCGTACCCAGCGGGCTCGGCGCAGACACCTGCCCATCGGGCAGCTCGCCAGAGAACCCGGTCACACGCACATCCCCCAAAGGCCCGGGGACAGCAATCTGCCCGGACGCCGTCGTCGGTACCCACGATGCATTCAACGCCGTGGATGACGGAGCGGAATATGCCTGCGCTCCGGACCATGTGGCGTTTACGGCGTTGTAGGCGGGGGGGGTGTAGCTCATCCGGGCATCACCCGGCTGTAGATAATGTCGTTGTACTGGGTCCCGGCGTCGTCATCGAGAAATACAATCTGGTGCTGGTTCTGCTCATATTGAACAGTCGTCGCGAACGCCCACGCACCGGTAGTCGGATGGCTCGCAATTTCCCTCACCAGCGCGCCTGACGAACGGTCATAGGCGCGCACCGTCCGCGACACTCCCGCGCCTGCATCAGACAGCACGGTCCCGGAGAACCCTAACGCAGGATGGGCATAGAGCTGCGAAATGCGATCTCCGATAGCACCAAGATCAGCCATAGGTCACCACGTATCGGAGGTCTCAAGCGCCACGCGCGACCGCGTGCCGCCATTGCCCGCGTCAAGCAGGATGAAGGTCTTCCCGGCCATCGCTCCACGACCTGAGAACGTGTCGCCCGGATTCCCCGGCAGGTTGTGCAACGGGGCCCAGAGGCCTGGCATCCGCCCTCGGACTATGCTCGACTCTGTTGCGTACACATCCGCAAGCGTCATCCCACCGGTGACCGGGTCGGGGTACGTGACACCGGACGTCCCCATCGTCGCACCGCCGCTGCTGAGCGAGCCATTCGTGGAGTGCGCGGACGGCACCGCACCGGCTGTCTGGGCATAGTTGCGCGCAACGTAGTGCCCTCCGGATGTACTGCTCAGGTTGGTGGTCACCGCACCGAAGCTCACGCCGTTTGTCGCCGCCGTGGCGCCGGCAATGATCTTGTAGTGGTACAAATCTCCGACCTTGTTGGTCAGGATATCCCCAAAGAAATACATCGGCTGATTGGTCGTAGACCCGAAGCCTTGAGCCGTCGTCAGCGATGCTCCGACCCACAGGTAACATCGCTTCTCGTCTGCCACGATGAGCCACGGCCGCGCGGTGGAGTCGAGGGTCGAGCTTCCGACGAGATATAGCCCGCCCGCGATCTGCGCCTCCGTCGGGAACGCATTGGTTCCCGTGTTGACGTCGGACATCGTTTCATAGCCGACGACACGGGCCGCGCCGGTGGCCGTCTGCGCCACCCGCAGATTGAGCTGCGTACTGCCCGCCCCATTGCGGAACACCTCGACGTTGGTGCCACTGAACGGGTTCGACCAACCAGCCGCAGCGACCTTCGCCGTGATCGTCCCGGTCGCAGGGGTGGCGGGCGTTCCGGATACCGGATATGTGTAGGTATTGGCGTCGACTACGGTGATCGCCGCATCGACGTTGTACTCCGGCTCAATCGCGCCCGCATGCACGATGCGCGCTCCGTTGCGAAATCCGTGAGCCGTCTTCTGGACGGTGGCGACGGCGCCGGAGCGGGTCACACTCGTGACCGTCTGACTGTTGTACCCGTTTACGAGACAGGCTTTCAGGAGCGCGGGGATCGCTCCTGCTGCGTGACTAAGCGCCGGGGCGCCCGCATCGTCCCAACGGAAGGTGCGCACTGTCATCGCATCACCCGATCGTCACGCTGGTAATTTCGATCGGCCCACCGGCCGCAACCGTCAGCGTATTGAACACTGCTTTCCCTGATACGGGCGTCGTCCCGGCCTGTGCCGGCAGCGCCAGACGCACGACACCGTCCCCATCGCAAATCTCGACATAGGCGATGTCGCCCCCTGTATCGGCCGATTCATCCCGGAGAACGGGGTCGACATCGAACGTCAGTTGCCCCGTGCTGCCATTCACGGTCCCGCACGGGTCGGCGAGCGTGGCGGTGCCGAGCAGCACGTCAGATGCGGCGCGACACTTGATCGTCCCCGGCAGCGTTGCGTGACTGTCGATCAGGTCGCGGAAGGCGGTGTGCGCGGCAATCAGCGAGCCGACGTCATAGGTTGCTTCAGCGGGTGCGGGCATTCAAATCTCCTGAAAATCAATCCACGTCGCCGCGGGCTTCGATATCGAACGAGTCGCCGGCGAGTGAGGCGCCAGCGAGGATGGTGCGAGCGATCCAGACCGGACCGGAAGCACCGACCGTGTTGAACCGCAGCTGGTTACCGGCGGACCATCCGCTTCCCCAGCCGGCAGCGCGCAATACGAAATACGCCTCGCCGGTCACGGGGTTGATGGGCGAGCAATCGTCCAATGTAGTGCCGGTCGCGATCACGCCGACGTTTTCGCCGACGACCTGGTACGCCGTCGTGCTGGTGAAATTGATGCGCCAGCGTTCGGTGACCGCGGAGCGGTTGAGTACCTCGATCGGGTAGTTGATGTCGTCGTACTGCGCCGCCGCCTGGCTCCCGATGAGTGCATCCGACCATTCCCCGGACCACGTTTGCTGGTCGTAGAGGTTCGTCACCAGCGCCTGCATATCCCCGAACAACAGGGCGCTGGACACATAGGTGCCGGCCGCAGGGTACGTGCGCGACAGCGGCGCGCCGATGTCGATCTGACCATTGATCTGCACGTCGGCGAGGAGGCTCATGTCCTCGACGCGATGCACTGCCGACAACGGCTGCGTCACGCCGGCCCCGGTCCAGTCGGCGGCGATCGTCACCGTTCCAGCGGCCGGATCCACCGCATAACGGTTCGATGCCACAGACGCCCCCGAGGCATCCTTTAAAGCCAACGTTGCGAGACCCGTCCGACCTACGTTGTAGGTCTGCCCCGCGACCACCGGATTCGGTAGCGCCGTCTCTTGCGTGTTGTGGATCACCACAACATCACCGGGGCGGTAGATCGGCACGCGGCCATCGGACGGCAGGCGCACCGGGTCGAGGCCGAGGATATTGGCGTCGAGCGGCAGATTTGCCAGCACGACACAGTTGTACCGGATCGAGCCGGGCATAACGTCCTGCCCGAAATCGACCGACGCAACGCCCATCGTCTGCTCGACGGTTCCGGTAATCCCGCTCCCGGAAACCACGCCGTTCTGATCGGCCGTCGCAGAAATCAGTGTTCCGCCGGGCGTCGCCGCCTGCACATAGAACGACGCAGGGCGAATCGGCGAACCGGCCGTGCGGAAATAGGCCTTCGTCGCGGTCCATTCCCCGTAGGTCGTGAGGCAGGACTGGACACTGCGGTTGAGGTCCGTGTTATCCGCCCAAAACGTCAGGGTGCACCGGCCGCTGTCGTAGTCGATACTCCCCGCTGCCGTCCCGCTCCCCGTTGCCGTGCTGATGTCGGCATAGAGGGTCCCATTGCGGTCGACGTAGATCTTCCCGGCTACCGAGAACATCACGGACCCGGAAAGGACCGGATCCGCGACGGTATTGGTGAGATCCAGCAAGAGCCCGACCGTCCCCACGGCGACCGCCTCCCCAGTCACGGCATTCGGATCGAACGACGTGGTATCCCGCTCAACCTCGATCCCTGACACGCCGGAAATGCCGACCTGTTCGGGAGTGCCATCCCATTGCTTCACCAAGTCGGACCAGATCGCAATCGATACCGAGATCGTCCCTGTGAGCGTGACGACCCCGGTAGCCGGATTGAACGTACCGACGGGCTGATCGGCCCATGCAATGCGCCAGATATCGAGCAATGCGCCACCGTTCTTGACGCGCACCTGACCGCCGGACGTGATGTATCCGGACAGGCTGATCGCGCCGCGCGTCGTCGACGCCTGGAACAACATCGAACCTCCAGAGCGAAACGGTGCGTCGCCCGGCACGGTGAATTGGCCGGCAACGATCGTCGCCGCCGAACCACTCATCAAATCGAGCCCATTTCGCCATGTGTAGGCGTTGCTCAGGTTCGCGGCGCGGTCAGGTAGCGCGGTGAAATCGAGCACGACATCCCCGGTCGCGTAGTTGATCGTGCCCGAAACGCCAGCCCCGAAGATCGCGCCGTTTGCGCCGCTGTCGGTCGCGTTGCGCGACACCCCCCCGACGGGATAGCTGATCGTGAGCGACCCCGGCACAACCGGGGCATGGGCCAATGCATATTCCAGGCGCAGCGCCGTACCTGCATCGGTCGTCGCACCCGACCGGATCGTGTAATGCGCCGTGGAGCCCCATGTGAACACCACGGACGAATCGACATCGGGCAACGCCCCCAGCGTCACTACGACAGCGCCCGTCACGTAATCAACGCTACCCGTGCCCTCGCTCACCTGGTTCGCCACCAACAGCCCGGTCCCATCGTCCCGCAGCCGGTACCAGCGCCCCAGGGCGCGATACTCGACCACCAGCGTTCCCGGAGCGGGCAGCGGGATTAGCGACTCGGAGAAGACCGCGCCACGATTCGACAGCGAGATCGGAACCCGCCGCGTATGCGCTGGCCCGGATACCTCCGCGCCAGGGACGAAAAGCACCTGAGCGCTACCGGCCGTCCACGCTCCACCCGTGCTCACGAGGATTTCCCCGGTGAGATAGTTAACCGTGCCTACGATTCCGAGCGTTGTACTGCCCTGCACCGGCGCATTGTCCGGAACAACGATATTTCCCAGCCCATCATCCACGCCGGACGGGTTGGCGCCTGGAGAGTTTTCGATACGCACCGTACCTGGGGCGATCGGCGATCCGATCCGGATCGCCGTCTCCGTCGTACCAATGGCAATGCCGGAGCGCGACACCTCCACAGCTCCTGCACGAGCAACCCGGGAGGATCCAGCCGGCGCGGCGAGACTCACCGCCGTCTCGCGCTGAGTGCTCGGCACGAGCGGCGCGTAGACGCTCGCCAGGCGCAGCGAAAGCGCGCCGGCCACGGCCTGTTCTGCCAACGGTTGAATGCCGTAATACTTCGACGCGTCGGCGACTTGCGTCACACGTACTTTTGTCGGGCTCGCATCCGTGCTCAGTCGCGTCGGCTCGGCACCCTTGAACGTCTGAGTGAGAGGCGCTCCGATCTTGAGCGAAAGGACTCGACGCACATAGTCGCCAATACCGTCGGTAAATGTCCGGACCTCATGTGTCACATCGGTGATACGAACGTACTGCTCAGCAGCGGCAAACCCGGCAGCTTCGACCGACAACAGCAGCACGTCCCCAACGTCTGGCAGCGATTCTTCCTCACGCTGGTACGTGCTAATTGCCTTCTGCCCGATGAGCTGGTCCCCATACAACCTCATCCGCGCGAGCGGACCGGCAACGACGTAGGATTCGATGCGGTTGCGGGCCTCGGTGCGCTGGTCGAAGGCGCTCCCCGTCGAGAACAGGCAGCACGAGATCCGCTCGTTGTTCGGCGGGTCGGTGATGATCGCGTGCGCGCCGGCGTACATGTCGAGCGTGGCCGTCCTGACCGCGACGTAGATTTTGCGGAGGTTCACGCGGCCATAGACCGAATCCACGCGTGAGACCTTCGGGAAGATGTTCCCCGCCAGGCCGCTCGGGATGATGTTCCCCGTCTGCCGGCCGCCGCCGTCGGCGGTGTCTCGCATGCGCTCGGATTCGAGGAGCTGGATGTCTGCTGCGGTGATTGTCATGCGGTCAAACCTCGATCAGCGGAACCGTGACGCGGTAGTGGGTGCTGCCGGTCATGTCGCCCGCGGGGCGGATGGGGGTGGCGGTGAATTCGCGCTCGTGGTCGAACTGCACCTGGTAGGCGCGGCCGTCGGCGAGCGTCAGGGTGTAGGTGACGCCGGGGGCGTCGGCGAAGGCGCGCAGGGCCAGCACGGTGCTGCGCGGCACCCAGCCGCCGCGCTCATTGCTGGTGAGCGTGATCGGGCGGCCCTTGAGCTTCACGCCGACCTGCACGATGCGGGCGCCGGTCAGGCCGCGCGTGCTGGACTGCTCGACGGCTTTCCACGCGAATTCGTCCGTCCACCAGACGTCTTCCGGGATCTGCACGGCGTCGAGGGTGTGGTAGCGCATCAGCTGGCCCTCATTGCTTCGCGTTCGAGCTGCTCGAGGAAGCTCGTCAGGTTCTGCGCGTCGGAGGCGCTGGCCACGTTGACGGTGCGGCTCAGGCCGCCCAGGCGCAGATTCACCTCATAGCGGTTGGTGCGCACGCCGGTTTTTTCCTCTTGCTGCTTGTCGGTGGTGACCTTCTCGGCAGCCTTGCGCAGGGCGTCGCTTTCGGCGAAGTCGAGTTTTTTGAAATAGTCGCTGTTCGATGTCGGACGCATCTTGGCGAGCGACTGGTTGAAGAATTCGTTGAAGGCTTCGCGGAACTCGAGGCCGACCGACGGGTCCTCGATCAGGCCGCGCTTCATGGCTTCCGCAAAGGGGTCGCGACCGCCGACCGCACGGGTCTGACGGGCTGCCTTGCCTTCCTCGTCCCAACGCGAAAGACGCTGCGCTTCAGTCTCAGCCGAGCGAGCTGCTTCCGACATGTCCCAGAAGTTTTTCGAGGCGAGGGCCGCCGCTTCCGCCACCTTGTCCGTGGCCGATGCAGCGGTATTCATGCTTGCACTCACCGCCCTGCCCGAGTTGGCAGCAGCCGACGAGAGGCCGCCAAAGTCTCCGCTCGCGGTTTTATCCACGGCGTCGCCGACCTTCTCCACCGAATTGGCCGCGTCAGTCATGCTGCGCACGACTGATTTCCCAGCCGCATCCGCATCGATCTTCAGCTGGTACTGTGCGGCCTGTGCCTTGAGCGTCGCCGACGCGATCCCGTTATTGGCCGCAATGGCCTTCTCGGCGTATGCCGAAAACGCGTTCGATAGGTCGCGCGTGCTTGCCTGACCGCTGTTTCGGATGATCTCGAAATCGCGCTTGGCATTGTCGGCGGTCTGCTTCAGGGCGGCCTGACTCGTCACCCCCAGGCGATCGAACGCGGCCTGCAGCTGCTCGACAGCTACCTTGGCATCGCTGCCCAAGCCCTTCAGCATCGGGGATGCAGCCGCTGCGGCCTTGCCCGTCTTGGTGACGGAACCCGCAGCGTACTCTGCGTTCTCGCCCAGCGCGTCGAGCTGATCGGCGGTCAGCTCAGCTTGCTGGTGCACGCCGCCAATCGCATCGGCGGCTTTCACCACTTCGGGCGCCGACGCCTGCGCGCTCTCGGTCAGAGCCTTCCAGCCGTTTGCCGCGGTTTCGGCGCCGGCCGCGGCACCGGCGAAGGCCTCGGTGCTTCTCTTCCCGAACTCTTCCGACACCGCATACGCTGCTTGCGCCTGCAGCTGCAACTCTTGGGCGGCAAGCTTGAACTTCTCGGTGATCGCGTCAGGCGTGACGCGGTCAATCCCGGCAGCGATCTTGGCCAGATCGGCCAGGAATGCGGACGTCAGCCACGACATCCCCTGTCCGGCCTTGTAGAGCGCAGCCAGGACCGTATTGACGCCAGCGCTCATCACTCCGTAGGCGGTCTGCAACACGCCGCCCGCGGTCGTCGCATGCTGCCCAATTGCCGAGAACGCCTCGCCGGTCCTCGTCGCGAACTCCTGCAGGCGGGCAGAGACTTCGGAGAAGTCGACCTTGTCGATGAAGTGCTGCACCCACTTCGCCGCGCTCTCAAACGCGATCCGGATCGCCTCGCCGAACTTTCCGACAGTGCCGTCGCTCACCGCAGCACGGAAGCGCGCGGACAGCGCGTTGATCTGTTCTGCGAGCGGCTCGAGCAGCGGGGCTACAAGGGCACGGCGCACAGCATCCCAGGCCGACGAAAACCCGGAGACCGCACCCGTGAGGTTGCCCCCCATCGTCGCCGCGACTTCCGCAGCGCTACCTGCAGCGGTCTGCAGCTTGCCCGTCAGATCGTCGAGCGCGCCGATACCCTGGTTGAGCAGCGCCCGCAGCGCAGGCCCGGCCTCCTGACCAACAGCGTTGATCGCCTTCGACCCCGCGGGACCGCTCGCCGCGAGCTGGCGCAGAGCCTTGTTGAAATCACTGGTCGTGATCCCGATGTTCGCCAGCTCGTTGCGGAACTTGCTGGCCGGGTCGGAGAACTGCGCCAGGATGCTGTTCAGCGCAGTACCCGCCCGCCCCGCGTCGATGCCGGCGTCGGCAAACTTCCCGATGATCGCGACCGTATCTTCGAGCGACAGCCCCAGCGAGTTAGCCAGCGGCGCAGCGAAGCTCAGCGCTTGAGCAAGCCCCTGCACTGACGTGTTCGAGGCATTCGCACCCATCGCCAGCACATCGGCAACACGGCCCGCTTCGCCGAAGCTGAGGCCCATGCCGTTGACGGCCTTCGTCACATACTCGGCAGCCGTACCGAGTTCGACGCCCCCGGCCTGAGCAAGCTGCAGCACGGCCGGCAATGCTTCCACGGCCTGCTCGGCGGTGAGGCCGGACTTCGCCAGATTCTCCAGCGCCTCGGCAGCTTGCGTGCTGGTGTACTTGGTCGTCGCACCGGCCTGCTCAGCAGCCTGCTTGAGCTTTTCTAGTTCAACCCCACTCGCACCACTGGCCGCCTGTACGCGCGACATGGCGGCTTCGAAGTCCATCGCCGAACCGAGGGCCCCGCCGAACATCTTGATGCCGAAGTATCCGGAGATCGCCGCAGCGACTCCGGCCACTTTGGCCTGAATGCTCGTGAACACCGCAGACGCTTCGTCCTTCGCGGTGATGATGATCTTCGTGATGGGGTTGCCGGCCATGGCGGGGGCGGTGCTCCGGGTTCGGGGTCAGTCGGCAGACTCAAGCCCTCGATCAATTTCGTGCCGCCACGAAGATGACCGAGGGCTTTGATCTGCCGGCTTAGATCATCTGGAATTCCATGTACTGGCTCAGGCCGGTACCGACGCGGTTCTCGTCCTTCAGCACTGTCATGGAAAGCGTCATTTCGGCGAACTCGTTGCCGATGCGGCTGAAGCCCGAGGTCGGCGAGAACTTGCAGCGGAAGTAGCGCCCGACGAACGGGTTGCCGGAGTCGACTTCGTTGAGGCCGTCGAAGATGACCTCGTATTCGGTACCCGAATTGACCAGCGCCTGGATGACGTACTGCGGGTTGCGCGTGTAGTCGACCTTGAGCGGCAGCTCGGAATCGCCGATGAACAGGTCGGCGCCGCCGGCAATGAAGCGGATGCCCTGCGGGGTGACGGCGTAGTGCGTGTCCTTGGTCAGGGTGAGCGTGCCGAGGTCGCGCCACACGGCGGTGCCGTCGGTCACGGTTTGGCCAGCCGTCACCGGCCAGGTGGGTTCCACGCCGCCCGAGGTGCCGCCGTCGATGCACAGGTACGCCCGCGCGGTATCGAGCACGAGATCGCCTTCCACATACACGGTGTTCTGCGCCCAGGCCGCGGTCGCGTCGATCTTCACGACGGGCGCGACGTCCGGGTCGGGGATGTAGTTGAACGTGACGCGCTCACCGCTCCAGGCGGACTGCGCCTCGTTGGTGAGCGCCTGCGCCGCGAGCAGCTCGTGCGTGCCGCGCATGCCGATGGCGATGGTTTCCGGCTTGATGTCGTTGACGTTAAGTTCGGCCGTGACCGAGGTGACGGTTTCCGAAACGTCCAGCTCGCCGCCGCCGGCCTCCTGGAAGTCTTCGCGGGCCTGACGGTCGGTTTCGATGGTCTCGGACAGCGACACGACGTTGCCGAGACGGAACTTGCGGCCGAGGCCGTTGAGCGGGCGCAGGCTGATGTGGCCCTTGCCCTTGTAGCCGCGGGTGAGAGAGACGCGAGGCATGGTGATGATCTCCTGTTACGACGCCCGCAGGCGTGTGTCTGAAATGGTCAGGTTGATGGTGTAAACCCACAGCCCGGCGGCTTCGTCGGGCGCTGCAGAGGGGTCGATGTCGGGCTGCTTGTCGGCGTCGACACGCCACCCCAGCAGGCGTGACAGGATCGTGCCGATACCGGTGACGGCCGCATCCCGCGCCGTGGGGCTGACGCGGATCTGATTCACGATCACCGACACCGAAAAGCGCTGATCGCCGAGCAGCGCGTCGTCCTTCTGCGCCCGCTTCGCCAGCCCTTCCCACGCCACCCGCACCGCCACGGCCGGCGCACCGGCCGCGGTGAAGTCGATGAAATCGAACGAGCCGAACACCGGCGCACCGGGGATGGCGTCGGCGAGCAGGGTGACGAGGGCGGATTCGTAGGCAGCGAACATCAGGCGGCAGCCTCGACGAGCTGGACCACGTATTCGAGGCCGTTACCCACCCGCGCCGACGGCACGACCACCGTGTAATGCACGCCGCGGATCCAGAGCCCCGCGCCGAGAATGAACGTCCCTGCGGTCGCGGGGTAGCGCAGCGAGAAGTCCCCGACCTGCGCGGCGCCATCCAGAGTGGAGACGTCTGCACAGGAGAACATGCCGATGAACGGATCCCCGACAGCCGGGGTTACCGGCTCGCCGAGGGTCGCGTAGATCGTCGCGAGATGCGCCGCAGGATCGAACATGCGCGAGCGCTTACGCCGTCAGGGTGCCGGGGCAGCCGGTGAACTTCACCAGCAGCGAGGTCACGCCGTTGCCGGCAGCCTCGAAAGCGACGGCAGCGGGGCCGGTGATGTCGCCGGACGCAGCAATAGCTGCGTTGTCGTCGAACGCCGCAGCGGAGGCGTCCCAGGTGAGAGTCTCGCCCTGGGCGATCACGGCGCCGGAAACCTTCGGCACCCTGTGCACCCCGTGCAGGCAGACTTCTCCGATGGCGCCGTTGGCAATCGCGTCCGTTGCGACGCCGAGCAGGTTGCCGACGCGGACGACTTGTCCCGACACGATGTCGGCGGAAGCGGTGATGGTCATCACCATGCCGTGTTGCGTGAAGTTTTTCATGTCTTGAGCTCCTGTTCAGGCCGGTTCTAGCCCGGCCCTATGGGGGAATGGGTTAGGCGCCGACGTTCTTCCACAGGCCGCGGTGATCGATGGCCTTGGCGGCGAAGTCGAGGCGGGCCTTGATCTCCATGCCATCGACCTCGAAGCCGTTGCGGGTCTCGAGATACACGCCCTCATTGCCGTCGAGGTAGCAGTACTCGATGGTGTCGATCTGCGCGGGATCGGCGGCGAGATACCACGCCGTTGCGCTCGATGCGTCGAGGCGGGGCTCGGCGATCACCTGCAGCGTGCTGGAGAACGGGTTGATGTCTGCGCCCTTGGTCGAGACGTACGCAGCGCTGGTGTATTGCTGCGCCACGGTTTCGAGCGCGGCCGGCACCAGAAGGAACTGCGGCATCACGTTGATGAGCTGGCCATCGAGGCTGGTCTGCTTGCGCATCGCGGCGCGGCCGATGCCCAGCGACGCCACGGCGATGACTGCATTGGCTGCAGCCAGGTTGCCGTGGTCGGCGTGGAACAGCGCAACGCCGTCGGCCATCGCGGCGTTCGCCGTCACGATGCCCCACACGATGTCCGATTCCAGGTTCGCCGCGGCGCGGCCGAACTTCGCCGGCATGTCGGTGAAGGCGCTCAGGTCATCGTTGATGATGGCCTGACGGGTGATGGCGATGATGCGGCCGTAGGTCGCGAGCTGGTAGGTTTCCTTGCCCTCGCCGATCGTGCCGTAGGTGAATTCGCCGTGCTCGTTCACCTTCTTCAGGGTCGGCGCGTCGCCCACCTGCGTGCGCTGGATCTGCTTGAAGTCCGGCGCGCTGGCCTGCTTTGTGAAGGGGCGGAAGGTCTGCGGCGCGTTTTCATAGGCGGCACGCAGCGTCTTGTTCGCGACGTTCGCGAGGATCGCCGGGAAGTCGCCCGTTGCCTGCATCGAGCGCGTCGCGATCTCCATCTTGTCCAGGCCGCGGGTGTTGATGCCCTGCGCCTCGAGCAGGCTGCGCCCGACTTCCAGCAGCGACAGGCCACGGTACTGACGGCCGTTGTCGTCCAGCTTGTGCTTGCCCGGGGCCGCGCGGTTCAGGATCGCGTTTTCCACGCCAGCGCGGCGCACGTCGACCTCGTCCTGCACGGTCTGGATTTGCGGCGTACGGGGCGCGGTACCGGCTGCATCACGGGCGGCGAGGTGCTCGAGCACGGCGGCACGGGCCTGCTCGACGGTCGAACCGTCGGCGATCAGCTTGTCGGCCAGCGCGACGTTGTGGCGCTTGCACAGGGCGGTGATGTCGGCCGTGCGGGTGCGCTCGGCGGCAATCGCCTCGGAACGAACCTGGTCGGCGTTAATGGGATCGACGGGGGTGCCCGCCGGCTTTTCAGTGGGATCGGCCATCGTGGCGGCTCCTTGGGTGGCGGGCTGGGCCCGGTTGATGAAGATGCATTCGGTACGCTCGGCGCCGGGTTGCGGCGCACTGCGCACCTGTGCATCGGCGTCCGCAGGAATCGCGACGAACGACAGCTCTTGCGGCTCCCAGTCGACGGCGCGGTAGATATCCACCGCGCCCTCTTCCTTGACGATTTCGTACTTGCGCACGGCATAGCCGACGGAGATGTTCCGCAGGATCCCGGCCTTCACGTCGGCGATGATCGCCGCGACGTCGGCGCGCTCCGAAAAGCGCACCAGCGCGCGACCTTCGCCGTTCTCGATCCACGCCCTCACGACTACGCCGATGATGTTGTCGAGGCTGGCCCGGTGATCCTTGAGCAACGGCGCGCCGGCATTGAGGCGCTCCATGCGCACATGCGCGACGTCGAGGCTAAGTTCCTCGTCGTAGTAGCGGTCTTCCCACCAGTCATAGCGCCGCACCTTGGCGCCGGTGCTCCAGACGAGTTCGACGGTGCGCGCCTCCTCGTTCAGCGTGGCGGGCTGGAAGCTCGCCTCGCGCTGCTGGACGGGCAGCGCGCGGCGGGTCTCTCGGGTTGCGGGAGTTGTCATTGGGTCACCTCGGGTTCAACGGCAGGGGCGGGCTCTGCGGTTTTCTTGCTGGCAAAGAACGCGAGCGCTTCGAGCGCGCCACTGTCCTTCAGCTTCTTGAAGTCCGCGCCCAGCTCGGCGAATACCCGGTCGGGCTGATAGCCCCGCTGGCGCAGCTTTTCCGACAGGGACGACATGCCCGACTCGATTTCCATCGCATCGGCCTTGGCGTCCTGCTGCGGATTGACGTACTGCCACTTCGGCGGCGTCCATTCGACGGCAGTGTCGGCAGCGCGGAGCTTCCCGACGAGCACGGCAGCGTCGACGAAGGCACGCCAGATCGGCCAGAGCAGCCTCGGCACGAGGACATGCCACTGTCGCTGTGAGGCAGCGCGGCGAAATTCCAGCAGCCCAACGCGAGCAGACGAGAAATTCACGAGTGACAGATCGCCCGTCAGCATCTCGTACGTCACGCCGAGCCCGGCCGCGAGCGCGTAGAGCTGCACGCGCACATACTCCGCATAGCCCCCGACCGCGGCTGGCTGTGCGACGGTCACGTTCTGGCCATTCGTCGCGAGCACCGCCCCGGGGGCGAGGCTCCCCAGGTTGCCGAAGAGCGCCGCACGATCCTGCGCCGCGGCCACGGATTCCCCCGCGCCTGGGACGGCGAAATCCGCACCATCGCCGGAGACGATCACGGACAACAGCGCTTCGTTCTGCTTGCGGGCGAGCTCGGCATCCTCGTAGATGGCGAGGTCGCGCATGCGGGCGATCACGGGAGCGAAACGCGTGATGCCGCGAGCCTGGCCCGGGCGGTCCGGCGCAAAGAGATGGATGACGGATTCAGAAAGAATCCGCCGACTGGATGCTGATTGCCGGGCGCCCAGGTTCTTGTCTCCCGGATGGGAGTCGAACAGCCAGTACGCCGCGACGCGGCCGATGCTGTTCAGCTCAACGCCCGAGATGATCGGACCGCCCGCTTCGCCTTTCGCAGCGTTGCGGGTCGAGTCGAGATAGTCGATTTCGAGGACTTGCAGTTGCAGCGGCACCGCGAGGCCGTCTTCCGGGCGCCGGGTGCGCAGGCGAATCAGCACCTCGCCGTCCTGCTCCATGGCGCGGTAGGCCTGCGCCACCAGTCCGTTGAAGTCGGCGCGGCCGTCGGCGTCGCATTGCACCGCCCACTCCGCCCACAGCGCGTCGATCACCTTGCGATCCGATGCCCGTTTCGCACGCGACTCGGGAACAATGCCGTCGCCGACGACATTCGCGACCAACGAATCGAGTGCCTTGCGGGCATACGGGTTGTTCTGCACCAGGCTGCGGGCGCGGTGCCGAAGCATCGGCGCGTCGGCGGCGTGATCCGCATTCGGGCCGGCACCGGCGCGCCGCGGAATCCATCCGTCCTTCAGGCTCGCGCCCTCATAGGCGCGGGCAACTACCTTCCCCAGGGACTGGCGCGCAACTGCACGACGCAGCGCCCGCGCCGGATCGAAGATGGCGATTGCCTTGTCGATGAGGTTGTAGGCCGTCGTTGCCATCAGTCGCGACGCCCGGCCGGGGTGAAGTAGTAGACGGAGCGAGCGGGCCGCACGGAGACTTCCCGCTCGATGATCGCCTTGACGCGCTCCATCTCGCGCAGGCTGCGATACGTAACGTTCTGGCCATTGACGACGCACGACAGAACGCCCGATGCGATCGCGGCGTTGATTCGGTCGAGGTCGGTCTGGGTGTAAGCCATGCTGCTGTTTTACGCATGGCCTTGTCGCATTTCCCGGAAATTTGCGACAACTTTTTCAGGGGAGGCGCTACGCCTTTTTCAGGACCCTGTACACCGTGGCACGGTGAATACCCAGCTCTTCAGCCACCTGCCCGGCGTTGCGGCCGTTGAACCGACGACGTACACGGTCCGCAAGTTCGTCCGGCGGAATGCGCTTGTAGATTCGGCATTCCTCACCGCCGAACTCGCGGCGCAGCTGCAGTTCGAGCTCTACCGCCATCGTTTCGGAAAACGTCGGCTCGATGTGGCGGAGGCGTTCAATCATTCGGGCGAGGAGGTCCATTACCAGGCGCGGGCGAGTTTTCGGGAGGGCTGAACGGCGGGACGCGGCAGCAGCGGGGCGGACGCGGGTTCCGATGCAGACGTCTGCGCCGCTGGGCGCTGCGGGGCGGGCTGTGGGTTGGCACCAAATAGGTCTTCAATGGTCGGCTGCACCTGCTCCTCGAGATCGGACCACCAGCGCTTGCGCTTCGGGGCCCACAGGTCGAGGCGCTCTTCCAGCCAGATCGCGTACGCGGTCATGTCGATCACCTCGTTCCGCTTGCGATTCGGCGTCCAACGCGACTGTGTTCCAGCCTGCGTGCGCACCGTGACGCGATCTTCGGCGGCGAGCTGGCGAAACCATTCGTCGGTGTTGTCGGCAGACAGATGCACGTAGCCGGGTCCGGGCTGGGTGATTTCGAGGCGGGCGGCGAGGCGGTCCTTCGCAAGGTTGGTACCCACGTGCCACAAGGTCGGGCCGTGCTTCTCGCGCTTGCCTTGCCAATTGAAGCCGACTTTCGTGTTTCCGTTCTCGATGCTGCGCTCCACTCCAGACGAGCCCTTCACGGCATACACGCGCCGCGCGCGGTGCTTGTGGGCGAACGCATAGACGGCGTCGGCGTGGTGGCCCCCGGAGTCGACGGCGGTGGCGTAGATGCTCTGTGTCGTGCCGCTCGCGTGCTGGTAGGTCTCGCCGAGAATGAATTCCTCGAATTCCAGCCACACATCTTCCTGCGCCGGGTTGCCAAAGAACACGCGGTGATCGATCGTCCACATCTGGCCGCCGAGGCCGTAGCCCCACACCTGCGCCTCGAGCCGGTTTCCTTGGGTGTCGGCGCCACACAGCAGAAGCAGGCAATCACGCGGCAGCAGGCGGATCTTGAAAGGCTCGGCGCGCTGCTTGAGTTCTTCGGCGTCTGTGCGCTCGATCTCCCCTTCCCAGCACTCCCCGCGGGTGGTGTTGGTCCACGCCTTCATCTTGGTTTCGTCGCCCCGCTCCATCGCCTCCCGCGCGGCGAGAAACTCGCGCACGATCTGCGCCCAGGACACGGCCGGGCTGTAGGCGGTCCAGACGTGGAATGCAATGTGCCGGGGCGTGGGCACGCCATCTCCGGCAGGCGTCGTGAAGCGGCCGTCCGCGTGCAGCCAGATCGTCCCGTCCTCGTTGATCCACACGCCCTGCGATTCGACGGCGAGATACTCGCCGTGATCGATGAGGGTGGCGCAGTGGGGGCACAGGTGGCGCGCGGTGGCCGGATCGCGATCGGTGAATTTCAGGCCGTGCGGCTCATCCTTCCCGCCCCAGGTGAGCGCGTGCCGCTCTCCGCAGTGGGGGCACGGGATCTGAAACGTGAAGCGCTCATCGGCCAGGGTGTAGCGCTCGTCGACAAGCGAGAAGCCCTTGAGCTTCGGCGTAGATCCGACGATCACCTTCGGGAAGGTCGCGCCTTCAACGCGCTTGGCCGCGAGGGTGAAGGGGTCGCCTTCCTTCTCCACGTCCCGGTCCATCGCGTCGACTTCGTCCAGCTCGGCAACGTCGACCGAGATCCGCCGGAAATTCTTCGCGGCCTTTGCCCCCTTCGTGTGCAGCATGGAGCCGATGAACTTCTTTGCCTGCAGCGTGTTGTCTTTGTGCCGCGACACATAGGACGGCAGCACGTCGCGCATCACCGGCACGTCGCGCAGCATCGGGTCGAGCTCGGTTTTCACGAACTCGTCGCGGTCCTCGTCGGTGGGCTGCCACAGCGCCTGATTGCGGCGCTTGTGGTGGGCGAAGTAGCCGACGGCCGCGAGCAGGATCTTGGTGTAGCCGACCCGCGCGGATTTCTTCAGGTCGATCTCGTAGATATCGTCGTTCGAGATGCACGCCATGATCGCGCGCTGGAAGGTCCAGGGCGTCCAGCGCTGCTCGACGTAGGACGATTCGGCCGACAGGTAGAAGTGCTCCTGCGCCCACTCGTCCAGCGTCATGGGCTCCGGTACCGCCCACGCGGACATGCCGCGCTGCAGCCTGCGATCGGCTTCCGCTTCGGCAAGACGGGCGATTTCGGAGAGGTCCATTCCGGTCAGGCCTCCACGTCAAGCGCGCCGGAAGAATCGCCGGCCTCGTCCGCCTGGTCGTCCTCGCGCAGGTCGGCGAGCGACACGGCCGCCGCGATGTTGCGGACCTTGGCGATATCTTTCGCGATGGCGGCGATGGTGTCCGCAGAAAGCGACGGCTCACGGCGTCGAATCGTCCCGGGGATCGTGTCCAGGATCTTCGCCGCGCGGGCGCCGGCCTTCGCGAGGACTTCCTCGATCAGCTGCACTGGCGCGAGCTCGCCGCGCGTGACAGCGTTCTGCATGGCCACGCGGTCGGCCTGCTCTTTCGCCAGTCGTGCCCGCTCCCCTGCGAGATCGAGATCCCCGGCGGCGGCACGCCCTGCAGCCTGTTCGCGCAGGCGGCGGATGTAGCGCACGCGGACCTCGTCCAGGGAGGCGGTGCGCCAATCGATCCCGAGGTCGGCACACAGGCCGGAAACCGCCTGCTGCGACATGTCGAGATGATCCGCAATTCCCTGTTGAGTCAGCAACTTACAACCCCCTTAGAAGAAACCTGTGACTAGAGAAACAAGCAGGTCCGAATTACCCTTGACTAGCCTTTCGCGGAAGGACCCAAAGCGCGCGGTCACCGGCTGGCCTCGCGGTTGAAGGCCTCGGCGTACTCGCGCGCGAAGTTCTGCTCGATGGCCTTGCGACCCACACCGTAGAAGTCGAACCGCGGGCGGTACTGCGCACGAGTCACGAACATCAGGATCGGTTCGATTGCGCTCATCCTTCCGCCCCGAGTACCAACGAACGAGAACGACGTTCGCTTGTAGATGCCAGGCTTTAGGTTCTGACGACGGCCCTCCTTCCAACTACCGCCCCCCACACGCCGCCCCGGCATGGCGGCGAAGTACTCGAACCCGCGCTTGGTGCGCGTTCCCTTGCGCCGCTTGTTGCGCCCCTTCTCTCCCATGTTCTGAGTCGATCCAGCGTAGGGCTCTGCCGAGTCGAACCAGGACAGCACCTGCTTGATCTGTCCGACCGACATGTTCCCGTACGCATCGAGCGCCGCCTTCCTGCCCGGCACCGCATACCAGCCCGCAGGTAGTAGGCCGCGCTTGCGAAGGGCCAGTTCGAACGCCTTATCCTTCCGCCCGCCCCCAACGATCTGGGAGTTAAGGTAGTTGTCTGCCCTGTGCCAGTAGCCGTCCTTTACCTGGACACGCGCCGACATCTCGCCCTTGTCGATGACCACCTCGAAGGCATTCAGCGTCCAGCGGGTGGGCCGGTCGAACACCTTGGCCATTTCCTTTTGCTCGATGTCCTTCACGATGCGCGCAGTCTTCAGCAGCGCACGCTGTGCAGCGACCTCGACTTTGCGGTTATGAGCCTTCAGGGCCGTGGCCAGCTGCGGCAGGTCGTGCTTCACGGAAATCCTGATCATCGTGCCGCCCCTTTCTTCTGCTCAGCATCCCGCGCCTCGCGCTCCGACCGCGCCTGGTGGCGCATGCGGGCGAGGCTTCCGCGCACGATCAGATCCCATGCTGCGATGGATGCAGAGAGATCGGCCAGCCACAGCGCCCAGCTCGCGATCATGTCCGGGTCGCCCTTGTCGATTGCCGCCTTGATTGCGACGCCGATCTCGCGTTCGTCCTCTTCCGACCAGTCCTCGCGCGCTTTGCGCACCTCGGCCACGCGCACGAAATCGGCGCGCATCTTCTCGACAACTTGCTTTATCGGCTGCTCCATGCGCCCTCCACGGTGATAACCCCTTCTTTCCCTGCCTGCTTCCCAACCTTTCCCAACCTAAAAACAGAGGTTGGGAAGCAAAAGCCCTTGAATCCCCTGCTACTTCCCAACCTTCCCAACCTTCCCAACCTTTTTTTGTATTTGCTCACGCGCATGTACACGCGCGGGTGTGTGTGCGCCCGCTCGCTCGCACCTGTGCATGCGTGGACGAGGTTGGGAAGGTTGGGAAGGTTGGGAACACCCAACAACGGCGCGGCTTCCAGCTTCCCAACCTCGGCGCCAAGGCTGGGAAGGTTGGGAACGGAGGTTGGGAAGCGGTCAGAACGGCGCATACGTTTCTTCCCCCTCCTGCACCCGCGCCACCCGCGGATTAGCTGCGCTGGCACGGGAATCGCTTCGGGCGCGTGACGGCGGAACATAGAGGCGACGGCGACCCGGATCATCGGCGAGCCTGTCCTCTTGCCGGCCGCAGCCGAGCTTGCGTAGCGTGATCCCGATGCGCGTGACGACCGCAGGCGTGAGCTTGTCGGGCGTCAGCCCGAGCGGGCCCGACGCCACGTCGGCCATCGAGAAGGGCGCAACCTGATCCTTCACCCACTTGGCGAGGTAGTCCTCGAACGGCTCTGGCATGCCCCGCTTGGCCTGCTCGGGGTTGAAGAGCTGCTGTTGCTCCTCGGGCGATGGCCAGCAGCGTTCGCCCGCCCGGTAGTCGGCCAGCGCCTCAGCGAGCATGTTCTCGAGGTTGCCGCGCAGGCCGTCCAGGTTGAGCTCGTCTCCGCACATCACGGGCCAGAAGCGGCGTCCGCCGGTCGCATCCTTGAGGTATTCCTCCTCGTTGGTGGTACCGATGAACACCGACTGGCGCGGCACCTTCGTCAGGCGCTTACCGTAGGGCGGGCGATACTCGTCTTCCTGCCGGCTTAGGAAGGACTTCTGCTTGCGCTCTTCCGCCTTCATCAGCGAACCCAGCTCCGCGATCTCATAGATCCAGTGTCCCGGCAGGGCCAGCAGGGCATCCTTGTTGTTGAGATCGAGGTCAGTGTCGCCGAACCACTTCCAGGAGAGGATGCGCGCAACCGTCGACTTCCCCTTCCCTTGCTCGCCTTCCAGCACGAGGCAGTAGTCGAACTTGCAGCCGGGCTCCATCACGCGCTTGATCATGCCGCGCAGGAAGAATGACCCGACCAGCGCGGTGTATTCGGTTTTCTCGACACCGAGGTAGTCCGACAGCCAGTCTTCATTGCGCCGGACGCCATCCCACGGTGCCAGCCCGGCAAGAGCCTCGCGCACGGGGTGAAAGCGGTTCTGCCGGGCGATCACCTCAACAGCCTGCCCGACAGTCGTGGGCGAGAACTCGACCGCCCACGCCCGCTGCAACCAGATTGCGGCGGTTGTGTCGAGATGATCCGTCCATTCCCCTTGAACAGCTCCGCGCGGGTCGCAAGGCAAAAGCGAGCGGAAGACGGTTTTCTCGGCAAACTCGTCGTACGCGATCACGCCCCGCCATTCGCGCATGCACGAGAGCACCAGCTCCGCATTGGCCAGGCAGGGCGAGATCTCGCCCTTCTTGCGCAGCAGGCGCTCCGGCCAGTCTTCCTGATCCGGTGGTTCCATCCCCTCCCCCGCGGGAGCTTCGGAGGGGTAGAAAGGGGTTTCGTCAGTGGGCGAATGATCGGGGGCAGCCGGGGCGGGCGTGGCGGGCATGGGGGGCTGCGATGCCTTCGCCGGGCGCTGTCGGGCCTTGCGGTCCTTCGCCTTCGCCCAGGGCGACACCCAGCCCAGCCCCTCCGCCAACCCGAAGATCGTGCCGATGGTGATCTTGTCCGGGTTGAACCCGTCCCAGCGCTTGCGGGTGTCGTCACCGCCCGCGTATTTCGGGCTGCGCGCGGACCATGCATCCCACACGTAATAGCCGGCGGTGCCAAGGCCCGCCTTGCAGGCCATGCCAACGTCGATCCATTGCTGGTACTCGTCAGGCGACACATGCCCGAGCGCCTCTTCGGCCAGCGCTACGGTTTCCGCCACACTCCGCTGCCGCCCGCCTGGAAGATTCAACGGGGCCGGCGCCGGGGCACTGGACGGCTGCGCGGGGCGGGCGTGCTCGGGCTTGCCCTTCACCGTGACGTACAGGCGCCTCAACACCTCGGGCGCGATCGGGCGCACTTCGGACGGCGCACCATCCCACACGCGACCCGTGAAGGTGAAGAACTGAACGCCGCAGAAAACTTCGATGCCGACCTTGTTGCTCTTGAACGAATCCGTTTCCCCGGCGCAGATGATGTGCACACCCTTTCCGCTGGGGGAATACTCGGTATAGCTGTCGCAGGCGCGGATGATCTCGGCGCACCGATCGGAGATCTCGCCCGTCTCCGAATCGATCATCCCGTCGAGGTCGATCCCGACCAGCCCGTCACCGGGCAGGAAGGCGAATCCGACGCCGTCGAAATCCCCCCCTGCCACAGCCGCGGCCGCAGCGGAAAAGGGCACAAGCCGAGCGCGATCGCGCTCGCCGCCTTGCTCTTTCCAGCGCTTCCCGCCGGCCGCGTAATACGGCATCTTGCGCGGCTTTTTCTCGGGCGTTTCGCCCGGCTCGTAGCGCCACACTAGCCACTGGGCCAGTTCGGCCAGAGCAGGGATGACCGCTGCCGGCACAGGGCAGCGGCGCCGATAGTCCGCGCGATACGCAGCAAGGTCCGCCCAGGGCGGCGTCTGCTTCTCGTCGTTTCCGGTCATGACTTGTGCGTGGCCCGTCCGCTACGTGCTCGCCAGTCGATCAGGCACGCCGATTCATGCTCACCAGGAGCGACGTACGCACAGAACGTCGCTCCTTCCGGAACTTCATCGCCGCAGTTGTGGCACAGCCCGACCGCCGGAAGCGCGCGGGCCGGGGCTGCCCGGCGGCACGATTCGATGGCGCTGTCGAGCATCGCCAGCTGGTGCGCTTCAGACGACTCGATGAAGTTCTCATCCATCACCGCCCCTCGCCCGCTGAAACGACACGCATGGGCTTCGTGTCGGGCTCGCGCACCTGACTCTCCACTTCCTTCAGGAAGCCGTGCACCGAGCGGATCACACGGCTGCCGACCACGCGCAGGGCTGCGACCTCGTCGCGGGTGATGAGACCGTCGCGGCGCGCCTCAGTAAACTGCGCGGCGAGCTCGCCGAAGCGGCGCATCATCTCGAGCTGCGCCTCGAGGAGGTCATCATCGGCGGCCTCGCCGTCGAGCACCGGCACGAATATTCCGCCGAAGGTTCCGCACTTGGCCTCGATGTAGCCCATGGCGCCGGTCTTCTCCATCACCGCCAGGCCCAGCGCATCGGCTTCGTGGTCGGTTACGTCGTAGTTCGGCATGCTGTCGGCGAACTTGTTGTGCAGCACACCGGGCGAGCGCCCGATCAGGCGAGCCAGGGCAGCGATGCCACCGGGGAAGGCCTTTGAATCCGCATGCAATGCGAAGATGCCGTCGTGCTTTTCTGCGTGTGTCATTTTCTTATCTCCTCAGTCCACTGCGAAAAACGAACGCCCTACACTTTCCTCAACCAAAAAGGTGCCGGCCGACGAGTGCCGGCCGGCATAACAGCCTCGGTGGCTGAGGAGAGAAAACCATGCAACGAGGGGCGCGCACCATGCGGATAGAATTGGAGTTCTCACACACCATGTTCATCACCACAGGAGCGCGCCGTGAAACGACGACGAACGCGAACTGCACTCTCAGATCTGCTCGGCGCATTGATGACCGGCCATCTTCAATCTGTGATCGCGGCCGTCCGCCGGTTGAGCGGGATCCGCTAGACGCACGGAACGATCCCATCGCGCCCGCAATCACCCTCGACCGTTCCCTTCCCGTCGCCCTGCCGCGCCGCGGCGATCATCACCGCATCGTCGGTCGATGCCGGATCTGCGGTCTGACACCCAAGCTTCGCCCCCTGACCAGATTCGGGCAGGGGGCGTGGCTTCGATGGTGGCGGGTGATCACCCCTTTCCGACTCCCGCTCCAGGCGGTTCAGAAACTCGACGAGGCGAAGCCCATCCTCGACAGGATCCGGAACGTCCCCGCTCTCCCATCGGGAGATGCGCGGCTGCGGAATACCAACGGCGCGCCCGATCTCGGACTGGGACAGTCCGCGTTGACGCAGCTTGAGGATGGTGTCTTGTACGGTAGTCATGATCTCATTATACGACGCCGTATAACGCGGTCAATACGCACGCGTTTAATTCACGCGTGCATAGTTTGGGGATGACAGTGCACAAGATCGTCGCCCGCCTAATCGACCAGCTGTTGGACTCGCGCTCTTATCCGAGCGTCAATGCCATCGCGAAAGACATGGGCATGAACCAACCGACCCTCGCCCGCATCTACAACGGCGAATCGCTTGACCCCAAGCGCGAGAGCGTCGAGAAGATCGCGAAGTTCTTCCACCTGACCGTGGATGACCTGTACCGCGACGCCCGACGCGTATCACCTTCGCCGAATGGTCACGCAACGAGCAATGGGGGAGAATTGCCGACCTCAAACGAAGTGCGAGACAACCGGGCGGAATATGCAGCGCAGGTGCAGGACAGTGTTGAAATCCCGCAGTACGATGTGTCGGGCGCAATGGGCAACGACGGACTGATGCTCGCCGACCAACCGGGGGTGATCAAGGATTGGCACGTGACCCCGGAATGGCTGACGAAGAACGTGCCCCACTGCACGGGCGTGCGCAACCTTTGCATCGTCACCGGGTTCGGTGACAGCATGCGACCGCTTTACAACCCCGGCGATCCGCTGCTGGTCGATATCGGCGTGCGCAAGATCGAAGCGGACGCCGTGTATTTCTTCAGGGTCGGCAGTGAAGGCTACATCAAGCGAATCCAGCGCATCCCCGGGCGCGGGTACTTGGTTAAGTCGGCCAACCCCGAGTACGAGACCTGGACGATCACGCCCGACATGGAGGTCCAGGTGCTCGGACGGGTGTTGATGGCGTGGCGCTCGGAAAAGTTCTGACGGAGAACAGAAGCATGACCTACGGGAAAGCGGTTGCTGCGGTGCTACTGATGGCGGCGAGCTGTGCCGCCACCGCACAGGTCTACAAGTGTTCCCAGCCAGATGGGAGGATGGCATACCAGGACCACGCCTGCGCAAGCGGGGCTGGCAAGCCCATCGACGCGCGGCCCGCCGCCGGCAGCTCGAGAACTGCCACCACAGGAGCATCTGCTGCGGCCAGCACGACCAGCAAGGAAAAAGCGTTGCTCGACCAATACGAGCGCGAACGGCAGCTGCGCGCCATCACGTACGACATCGATCAGCTCGAGCGGGCGATGGATTCCGACCAGCAGCGCATGGACGCGGAACTTGACGCGCTGCGCAACCGGAAGCGCTATGCGAACAACAATCTCGCGGGAGCGACATGGGAAGCGAGCATTTCGCAAGAGATGCAGGCCGTGACCGAGCGCTACAACACCAAGGCCGCCGCTGATCGACAACGGCTCGAAGACATGCGAAAGCGCCGGGACAGCCTAGAGCAGTAGCCCGGCCAGACCGAAACAAAGCAGACGCCCGCCTCGCGCGGGCTTTTTCTTATGCACAGTTATACGTTCGCGTATTGACATTCCTATACGCGCTCGTATAAATTTCTCCCATCGCCTAACCCATAGGCACGGGAGAACACGATGATCGGCACCCCCACCACAGACACCCTCGCGCACACCGTCATCAGCGGGTCGGCCACGACCGGCATGACGGTGACCACTCGCGACGGTCGCCCGGCCCGCCTGGCGGTGCTGGACGAGGACGGCAACGTGATCGAGGCCGGCGACGCCGTGGCCCGCGAGGCGTGGAACGTGGCGATCCAGTGTCACCGCAACTTCTGGCAGGCGAATGGCCACCTGGTGGTGCACACGAGCCCGACCGGGCTGGTGACGGCGCCGCCGAAAGGGCGCGCGAGGCGCTGAGATGGACATCGCCGCCGCCTACCAGCGCAGCGCGTTTCCCGCCCTCGGGATCAGCCTGGAGACGGCGACGACGGAACCGGCCCTGCGAGCGACGTTGGAACTGGCGCACTGGATGCGCGAACGCGAGCAGCGCAGGACGGCGAAGCGTGCCGAGCGGATCGCGGCGGGGAAGTGGATCGAGAACACGAACGGAGAACGGACATGAGCACACCGGAGCAAATGGAGGCACTGCAGCGGCTGTGGCAGCTCGCCAACGGCCATAGCGGGCAATGCCGAATCGTCGCGGCCTTCCTGCTCGGGCTTTACAACGGGCGCCGGTTTCCGTTCGACATGACGGATTTTCGCGGCCTGGATACGGAAATCTTCCGCGACTGCCTTGCGGTACTGGCGATGGACAACACGCCGAAAGCAGAAGTGCACGAGCTGCTCGGCGTGCCGGGAGCGCGTTTCGAGAAGCTGGCCGACGACTGGCGCATCAAGGACCGGAGGGCGGCATGACCATCACGCTCGACGAGGCCACCACGCGCGCCGCGTTTCTGGCTTCCACCACCCGCACGAACATGCTGCGCCAGGCGCGCGACGGCCACATGGACCACGAGGCCTATGCAGTGCTGTCGGCCCTGACCTTCTGCGGCTTGCTCCCCGAATCGACCGCCGCCGCGATCCGCGCTGAGGCGGACGCGGCGTGCCAGCAGTTCTATTCGGATGCCCTTGCCGAACTGGGCGTCCCCCGCCACACCACCGAGGAGGCCTAAGCCATGAAGCTTGAACCGTATCCGGCCATCGCCGCCCAGCCACTGGAGTCCATTATGAGCAACGAACCGCAAACCCTTCAGCAGCTCCTCACCGAGCGCGTGACGATGTTCGCCGACGGCGAGCGGCCGCGCGAGATCCTCGATGCAGCCGTTGAGAAAATGTTCGTAGCGGTCATCGAAGACGCCTTCCGCAGTTACGGCGACATGGGCAAAGCCGTCAAAGAGGCGATCACCGCCGCGATGCCGGCCAATGTCAGCAACGTATTCGAGCTTACGCGATACAACGCGTTGATCTCGGAGTCCCTCAAACAGCGCTGGCACCAGGCAGCCGTCGAAAGCACGATGCTCGAGCGCGCAACAGCGGCAATAGACGAGGTCATGTCGCCCGAGTTCATCACGGGGGAGGTGTCGCTGCGCAAGCTGTTCGAGGTGTTCATCGAGCAACACAAGCAAGAGGCCGCTGAGAATCACTGGGAGCACCCGGAGATCCGTTTCCAAGACGGAACGAGCGGCAGCACCGAATTCCTGCACATCTATTTCGACCAGAAGCCAGAGGCCGAATACAAGCGGGATCAAAGCGCTTACTCGTCGGCCCGCGCGCCGCGACGCGACTACGAACTTTCCCACGCTCTTCACGTGTCCATCAATGGTGAGCGCACAGAAGGCGAAGGCCCCTGGAAGACGACCACCCGGATCGGGCGCGTCTATTCCGCGCAGATCGACGAGAAGAAGGTCGCTGTCGACATGCAGATCAGAACAGGGTGGGAACGCATCCTCGCTTCGCTGTACTTCGGCAATGCGACGCTAGTCATTGACTGCGACGCCGACGAATTCAGCTATGGCATCTACGACTGAGGGGACCGCGCCATGAATCTCCGACTGATCCAAGCCCTGACCCGCCACCGCCTGCGCCGCCGCCTGATGATCGAGACGGCACGACTCGAGGAGATGCGCGAGAACGCGAAGGAAACCATCGCAGCGCAGGAGCGCGCCGTGGAGCAGGCGCTGCGCCGCTACGACGCGGAGATCGGGGAGTCGGCAATCGACATCGCCAACCGCATCGACCGGGCCAGCAAGGCCGGATTGCTGGCCGCATGAACCTCCTGACCCTGACCGCACTGATCTGCGCTGCCTGCCTGCTGGTAGGCCTGCTGGTGGCGCAGGCCGTGGGGGATCTGCGCGAGGTGGCGGCGTGAGCGACGTGATTGCGGCGGACGCGCTGCTCGTCGACGAGCGTGTCGCTGTGCCGGTGACGGCCGTGCTGTCGCACGCGGACGCTGTTCGCCTTGAAGTCCTCGTCGCCCGCTGGCGCGGCGTGAATCCCGCCATGGACGAAAACACCATTACCGACGCGGTGTTCGCGGCAGGCCTGGCCGCCGTCGAGCAGCTCGTCGCCACTTTCCCGGAGCAAGCATGAACGCGAAGCACCCCACGACCAGCCTCGCGCCGCTGCGCGAACAGATCGCTCGCCACCTGGACGCGGAACCTGAATCGACAGTGAAGGCGATTGCGGCGACCTGCGGACAGGCGGAATACCCGAGCCGCATCGTCGGCGCGCTGAACGTCATGCGCACAGATGGTGATGTCGAGTGCGAGCAGCGCAAGGGCGAGATGCGGTATTGGCTGGCTCGGCCGCTGGATGTGATTCTCTCGGGCGAACAAGGCGCGATCACTGCTGCGCCGCGCAGGGCGGAGACGCCGCCCGCCCCTACGCGGCAAACGGAACGCGCCGAGCAGCGCCGCGAAATCATCCGCACAGCGATCGCCGGCAAGACTGCAGCGATCGGACCGACGCTGAAGTATTTGGCCGAAGCGTGCGAATGCACCGTTCCGGCGGTCGAGCAGCTGGTTGCCCCGATGCTCAGCGCCGGGACGGTGCGCAAGGCTCGCACCGAGGGCGAACGCTTCAATCGGCTTTTCGATCCGAAGGCAATTGCACCGCCCCAGCCGGAGGTGGGTGAAAACACCGGCAGCGACGGATCGGGGGAGTCAATAGTCCTCGCCGCAGTACCCGAGGCCGGCGCCGGCCAGGAACCCGCCCCGGCCGCTGTGGCGCCAACCGCAGCACCAGGTGCGGAGGACGATATGGAGCGACTCAAGTGCGCCGCCGAGCAGCTCGCGCTTTTCCACGAGATCTGCGAGCGATACGAGATCGGAGATTACCCGGCAGGGCTGGCCGGCCACCTGTCACGGCAGATCGAGCTGCGCGACATGCTTGTTTCCCGCGCCACCAAGGCCGAAGCAGAACGCGACGAACTGGCGCAGCAGTACAAGGACAAGGACGCGGAGCTGCTCAACCAGTCGAGCGTCGTTGTGTCCCTGCGTGCCGAACTCTCGACAGCGGAGCAAAAGCGCATCGACACGACCGGCGCCCTGACGCGCTCCATGCAGGATCTGGACACGATCCGCGAGCTCCTCGCGCCGTTCTCGGGCGATATCGACCCGTCGGACATGACCGAGGTAGAACTCGCCCAGCAGGCCGCAACCCTGTTGGTCAATCTTGCCCGAACCGTCGAGAACATGGCGCAAGGGGATCCCGCGGTCGACGTACTCGACGCCGCATCCGCCTACCTGATTCGTATCCCGAAGCGACGCCCGCGCGTCGTCACCAAGCCCGAGAAGGTCCGCGAGGCCGCCGTCGCTGCCGTACGCAACGGCGCCGAGCGCGCCGACGTGTTTGCACTGATCCCCCTCGGCACCGCCAAGCGCGGCGCCGAATGGACCGACGCCAACTGATCCACCACCCGAGAAGGACATCATGCACAACTTCTTCATCACCGTCCCGGAAACCACGCTCCCCGACGGCACCATCGTCCCGGCCTTTCAGGTCGGCCAGTACGCCTGCAGCCGGAGCAAGGACGGCCAGGCCGTCGTCACCGCCGAGGGCACGCCCTGGGTGCGGATCAACTACCGCGCCGCGATCGAGGACTGCAAGGCCGCGGGCTTCGCGCTCATCACCGAGCGCCAATGGCTCGCGATCGCGCACAACGTCGCTGCGCAGGCCTGCAACTGGACGGGCGGCGCCGTCGGCGAGGGCGAACTCTTCCAGGGGCTGCGCAACTGGATGGTCGAGGAGGCGCAGCCCGGCACCTACCAGCCCACCGACGAGAGCGAGCGCCGCTGGCTGACGCTCTCCAATGGTGAGCGCATCTGCGATCTCAACGGCAACGTCTATCAGTGGATCTTCGACGACTTGCAGGGCGACGAGGAAGGCGTCGTCGCACACCCCTTCGCCGAGGCCTCGCCCTCGATTAAGGCGCCGTTCGAGCGGATGCAGAAGGGTATGGGCTGGCGCCCGCAGGCCGGCGCGGATTGGTCCGGCTACGCCCTCATCCGGGGCGGCTACTGGGACTCGGACTCGCTTGCCGGCGTGTTCCGCCTCAGCTACGTCTGGCCCGACCGCGAGTACGACATCGTCGGCTTCCGCTGCACCAAGCCCATTGGTCTCTGATCCCCGGTCTCCGGTCACTGCGTCAGCGGTGACCGGACCCTCTCAGCACAAGGAATTCGCCATGCAAAAAGCCACCGCATTCGCCGAACGCGACCCCGCGACGCCCGCCACCGAGCAGGGCCTGATTCACAAGTTCAACGTCAGCCGCGTCGACGGCCGTGACGCCCCCGGCGGCGATCGCCACGGCGCGCGCTATTTCGTCCTCGATCTCGACCACGATCCGCACGCCAAGCCCGCACTGCGCGCCTATGCCGAGTCCTGCGAGGACAACTATCCGCAGCTCGCTGCGGACCTGCTCGCACAGATCGACCGCATCGAGCTCGGCGCCTTCGTTACTGTTCCCGAGACAACGCTCCCCTCCGGCCTGGTCGTGCCGGCCTTCCAGGCGAGCCAGTACCTGTGCAGCCAGTCGAAGGACGGCGCGCCGTGGGTCGAGATCAACTACCACGATGCCCGCGCCGCCTGCGAACGCGCCGACACGCGCCTCATCACAGAGACGCAGGCACTCGCCATCGCGCACGACATCGCGCAGCAGGACATCAACTGGACCGGCGGCAAGGTCGGCGAAGGGTCGATCTATCAGGGCCTGCGCAAGGGCAGCGTGAGCGCCGCGCAAGGGTCGAGCCTTGAGCCGATAGACCCCGACGAGCGCCGCTGGCACCTGCTCAGCAACGGCGAACGCATCTACGACTTCGCCGGCAACGCCTTCACGTGGGTTTTCGACGATGTGCAGGGCGACGAACAGGGCCTGACAACGCGCATCGCGGCCGACTCGATCAGCCTGACCACGGCGCCCTTACCGTCACTCGAGAAGGGTATGGGCTGGAGACCGCAGGACGGCGCGAATTGGTCCGGCTTCGCCCTCCTCCGGGGCGGCTACTGGGACTCGCGCTCGCGTGCCGGCGTGTTCTACCTCAGCAACGACTGGCCCGACTACGAGCGCGGCAGCGTCGGCTTCCGCTGCACCAAGTAACGCGGGTCTCTGAACCCTGGTCTCCGGTCACTGCGTAAGCGGTGACCGGCCGCACAGCACCCCAACCGCTCGACACCATGCACGACACCCACCCCACCACCACCGAGCAAACCGAGTTCTCGATTCGTGCCTTTCGCGGCATCGAAGTCGGCCTCGGGCAGGCCGACCCGGTTGCGGCGATCGCCGCCAAGCTCGAGGCGCAGCACCCAGGGCACCTGATCCTGGTGCAGGCCGGCAAGTTCCTGCACGGCTACGACCGCAGCGCCTACGCGCTCAACATTCTCAAGCGCTACAAACTCAAACTCGTCGGCACCGCTACCGATCCGCACCTGCGCGTCGGCTTCCCCGCCGGCAACTTCAAGCGCCGCCTGTGGCCAATGGTCGCCGAGTTCGGCATCCCCTACGTCGTCGCGCTCGGCACCCAGGCGAACGGCCACACCGTCTATGTGTCCGAGCAGCCGTCCGGCAACGCCTCGGTGCTCGCCACCGTCACGGACGAGCTCATCCGCGACACCATCGCCGACCTGCGCCAGCGCGGCGAACTCAACAAGGCCGCCGCCAAGCACCTGCTCACCAATCCTGACACCGCCGGATTCAAGCTCAAGAGCCACGCCCAGGACCTCGACACCGTGCTCCTGCAGGACGTCATCAAGATGCCACGCGACGTGCGCACCACCTACGGCGAAACCCTGCGCGCGACGATGGCGCGGATCATGCGCGCCGTGTTCGCCTTCGGCCTCGAGGAGAACAAGCCGGCGCTGCTGCGCGCCCTGTCGGCTGACGTCGACCTCCTCAAGCACTACCTCACCCAGGCCCCGCGCCTGAGCCCGCTCAAGCTCAACTTCGAGCACCGCGCGGGCTCAGCCGTCGAGCTTGGCCGGCTGGTGGGCGGCCTTCTCAAAGCCCAGCAGGTGCAGCCATGACCGACAAGGGGAGCGCTCTGGAAGGTCCGGCAACGCCCTCATCCGGGGCGGCTACTGGGACTCGAACTCGAATGCCGGCGTGTTCAACCTCAACAACGACTGGCCCGACAACGAGAACGACAACGTCGGCTTCCGCTGACCCAAGGATTCACGGCCTGGACGTCGGCACCGCCGACGGGAGGTCCCTTCTTGGTCGAGCGCTTCCCGGGGCCCCCGCTCCGAAAGCACGGCGCAACAGCGCCCAACCGGGAACCGCCGCGGGGCCTACGGGTGCCGCGGTGGAACACGGTGACCAGCTCGCGCTCCTGTTCCCGCCCGTATGCATCGCGGGACAGCGCTGCTTGCCCTTCATCGGCAACGACAGCCTGAAACGGCTGAGATCACGCGGACTGCTCAAGAAAGGCCAGCCGATCTACCTGCTCAAGAACGGGGGGCTCCCTGTCATGACGTGGAGCGGCAGAGGCCAGCGTCCGGCCTGGGTGCGGGATTGGCTCGCGAATGGCGGTACGCTCCACGAACTGTCGGCGGCAGAATGACCACCTTCGCCGACCTCACCACCATCGACAACCTCTTCGCCTGCTGGCTCAAGGCCCGCCGGAACAAGGGCCGGTGCATCCGCATCCAGCGATTCGCCGAAGACCCGCTGCGCTACCTCGCCACCATCCAGCAGCGCCTGCGCAGCCGTAGCTACACCTTCGGTCCGTACAAGACATTCACCGTCCGCGAGAAGAAGTGGCGTGACGTGGTCGATGCGCCGATGAAGGACCGCATCGTGCACTGGATGCTCTACGAGTACCTGCTGCCGATCTGGCAGCCGCGCTTCATCCACGACACCTACGGCAACCTGCCCGAGCGCGGCACCCATGCCGCCGTCGCCCGTCTCGCCCAGTTCGCCCGCGCGCAGGACGCACGCTGGGTGCTGCAGCTCGACATCAGCAAGTACTTCTACGCCGTCCGCCACGACCGCCTCAAGGCGCGCGTGCTGCGCTACGTCGGCGACCACGATCTGCGGCAGCTGATCACCGACCTGGTGGATTCCTTCCGCACCGACGACCGCTACGACGCGCTCTTCCCGACCGGTAGCCCGTACCACCAGACCGCGGCGAAGGGCATGCCCATCGGCAACCTGTCGTCGCAGCTCTTCGCGAACATCTACCTGAACGACTTCGATCACTGGATGAAGGAGACGCTGCGCGTGCGCCACTACATCCGCTACGTCGACGACATGGTCCTGCTCGGACCCGACCGTGACGAACTTCGCCGCATGTGCACCGCGATCGTCGAGCACCTCTCCGCCGACGGCCTGGTGATCCACCCCCGCAAGGTGCGGCTCGCTCCGGTCGCCGACGGCATTCCTTTCCTCGGATACGTCGTCTGGCAGAACCACCTCAGCGCCGGCCGATACATCCGCAGCCGCTACCACCACCGGCTGCGCCAACACGAAACCCAGGGCATCGACCGGACGGAATCGCTGACGTCCTACCGGGCGATGCTCACGCACACAGGAGCGACACGATGAGCGACTCGACCGGCATCGAATGGACCGATGCCACATGGAACCCGGTGACCGGGTGCAGCAAGGTTTCTGCCGGCTGCAAACACTGCTACGCCGAGCGCGACTGGGCGCGGCTGTCGGCAAACAAGTCGACGCGCTACTTCGGCCGGAAGTTCACCGACGTGCAGTGCCACGATGACGTGATTGCGCTCCCGCTGCGCTGGACCAAGCCGCGCCGTATCTTCGTCAATTCTATGTCTGACCTGTTCCACTCGGATGTACCCGATGCTTTCATCGACCGGGTGTTTGCGGCCATGGCACTGACTCCCCATCACACGTACCAGGTGCTGACGAAACGTCCGGAGCGGATGCGCGACTACCTGTCGTCGAGCGCGCGGCGCGATGACTGGGCCCGAGCAGGCGACATGATCGCTGAAAGCATGGAGCCACAACGGTATGCCAACATCTCGCACGTCGGAGAACCCGGGAATCTCGTCAGCGTGTTCTCCGCGTGGCCGCTGCCTAACGTCTGGCTTGGCGTCAGCATCGAGGACCAGGAAACGGCCGCGGCACGCATCCCGCTGCTGCTCGATACGCCATCCGCCGTGCGCTGGATCAGTGCCGAGCCGCTTCTCGGGTCAGTGGATTTGCGCCTCCTGCAGCAGCCGGACGGTCAGCGCCGAGATGGCCTCAACTACGGACTGCATTGGGTAGTCGTCGGCGGCGAATCCGGCCCGAAGTCGCGGCCAATGCATCCGCAGTGGGCCCGTACCCTGCGTGACCAGTGTGCGGTGGCCGGCGTGACGTTCCTGTTCAAACAGTGGGGCGAGTGGGCGCCGCGCAGCGACTGCTATCACACGCTGACCTGCGGACAAGCGGCGGCTGAAATCGACCCCAGCGCAACGAAATGGCCGTGCATCCGCCTTACCGGCGCAGGCCGCAATGGCCGTGATCTTGCGAACGCTTGCGATGGTGATGACTGCTACATGCAGAAGGTCGGCAAGAAGCTCGCCGGCCGACTGCTTGACGGCGTGTTGCACGACGCATACCCGGAGGCCTTCCGGTGATCCGCGACCAGTTCATCCTCGACCTGCAACAGGAACTCATCGTCGACAACTTCGCCGGCGGGGGCGGTGCGTCCTGCGGCATCGAGCTCGCGCTCGGTCGGCACGTCGACATCGCGATCAACCACGACCCCGAAGCCGTCGCGATGCACCACATCAACCACCCGCAGACGCAGCACCACTGCGAAAGCGTGTGGGATGTGGATCCGCTCCAAGCCACCCAGGGCCGCCCGGTCGGGCTCGCGTGGTTCAGCCCGGACTGCAAGCACTTCAGCAAGGCCAAGGGCGGCAAGCCGCGCGAGAAGAAGATCCGCGGCCTGGCGTGGATCGTCCAGCGCTGGGCGGCGCTCGTGCGGCCGCGCGTGATCATCCTCGAGAACGTCGAGGAGTTCCGCACCTGGGGCCCGCTCACCGCCGACGGCCATCCCTGCCCCGTGCGCAAGGGCCAAACCTTTCGCAGCTTCATCCGGCAGCTGCAGGAGAAGGGCTACGCCGTCGAGCACCGCGAGCTGCGCGCCTGCGACTATGGCGCGCCGACGATCCGCAAACGCCTTTTCCTCATCGCCCGCTGCGACGGCAACCCGATCGTCTGGCCGGCGCCGACGCACGGCGCGCCCAGCTCGCCAGAGGTGAAAGCCGGCCACCGCAAGCCGTGGCGCACGGCCGCGGAGTGCATCGACTGGACAATCCCCTGCCCGAGCATTTTCGAGCGTAGGAAGCCGCTCGCCGAGGCGACGCTGCGGCGCATCGCGCGCGGGATTCGGCGGTATGTGATCGAGACGGCGCAACCGTTCATCGTTGGCATCGATCATCGCGGCAGCGGTGACAGCGCCGCGTGGGCTTCATCGGCCCCCATGACCACCGTCACCAGCGAGGCCCGGCACGCGCTTTGCGTTCCGACATTGGTGCAGACGGGCTACGGCGAACGCCCCGGCCAGGCCCCGCGCGTACCGGGCCTGCACAAGCCGCTCGGCACCGCCGTCGACGGCCAGAAGCACGCCTTGGTCACTGCCTTCCTCGCCAAGCACTACGGCGGCAACGAGACACCGGGCTGGCCGCTGCAATCGCCGATCAGCACCCTGACCACGCAGGACCATCACCACCTCGTCACGTCCAACATGGTGAAGCTGCGCGGTACCAGCAGCGCCGCCGGAACGGACGAACCCCTGCACACGGTCAGCGCAGGCGGCACCCATCACGCCGAGGTCCGCGCCTTCCTGGTCAAGTACTACAGCGAAGGCGGCCAGGATCAGGACTGCCGCGACCCGATGCACACGATCCCGACGAAGGACCGCCTCGGCTTGGTGACCGTCGCCGGCGAGCAATACGCGATCGCCGACATTGGCATGCGCATGCTCGAACCGCACGAGCTCTACGCCGCGCAAGGCTTCCCAGCGAGCTACGTGTTCGCTCCGGTCATCAACGACCGGCGCCTGCCGAAGCACGCCCAGGTGCGCATGTGCGGCAACAGCGTCAGCCCGCCACTCGCCGCCGCGTTGGTGCGCGCCAACGTCCCCGAAATGATCGCCTACAGCCGCAAGGAAGTTCGCCAGATGGAGAAAGCAGCATGAAGCGCCGCAACCCTAATCGCCGTGAAGGTCTGCACCCTCTGATCGCCGCAGGCATCCACCGCGCCGAGAAAGCCCGCAAGGCCGACGTGATCGCGCGCCCGATGCGCGAGCTTTTCGCGCTGCTGATGTCGGGCGAAGTCATGGAGATCGACGGCCGAGCTGTAATGCGCATGCCAGAGATAGACACGACGATTACCGAGCAGGCGCAATGGTGCGAGATCGCCCCCGCGATCCGCGGCTGGATCGACTGCTGGGGCCACCTCGCGGCGGAAATTCGCCTGTACCACATGGGCGTGCTGGCAGATCGCCTGGAGCGCGATCAGGAAATCACCCCGCGCCTGGTGGAGCAGGCCCGCGACGAGTTCGAGCGGACGATCAAGCGGCTGCCGTCCCTGCCCGACGGCGCGATCCTGAGCGCGATCAGGACGACCGAGATCGGGTGGGAGTTCGAAAAACTGGAGCAACAAGCATGAGCATCATCATCCATGGGCCGCAGGGCTGCGGAAAGAGCAGAAACGCCGAAGCGCTGCGCCGTCATTTCAAGATGGAGCGGGTCGTCGACGACGCTGAGTGCGCCTACCCGCGCACGACCGATCTACCCAGGTTCGAGGCAGGCCGCACCCTCTATCTCACGAATCAGGAACCCCCGGAACACCTTCGCAGTGCTCGACGCGTGGTCAGCTATGAAGCGGCGATCGCGCAGATACGGGACGGGCGGTGACAGAACGACCAAGGCAAGCGGGCCGCCAAAAGCGAAAGGAGAAGACGATGGATGCAACACAAGACGCGGTACTCGACTGGCTGAATACCGGCGAGACTGGAACCAGCAGCAAGTGCATGGCGATGTGGCTTGCCTTCGGCAAGCGAACCAGAGGCGGCACGTTCGGCAACCACCCGCACGACCCGGACGACATGGACCGCTGCCTGAAGCTGCTCGCGACGGCTCCGGGGCTGCGCGAACGCCTGCCGAAAATGGCCAAGCTATCGAAGACGTGGGCTGCGCTTGTGGCGCGGTGGGACGAAATCGAGGCGATGCAGATGGACGAGATTGGCCTAAACTGGACGAAGTCGAGGAGCGCACCAAAGACCTACGCGCTGATGAAAGAGGTGATCGACGGAGCGCGGAAGCGAGCCGCATAGCGATTAATCAGCATAGCCAAAGCAAAAAGCCCCGCGAGCCGGGGCTTTTTCATGTCCTGCACTATGGTTTATATGGCGTATCACTCAGGCAGCCGAGGGAGACGAAACCGACTCGCGGTACGCCTGGGGTCTTGTGCTGGGTCATGCTCTGAGGGGGGGGTGTTGGCCGGAATCCGGGATGGCCCCGGCCGAAATGTTATTTCTGGCTCGAACGGCCGCTCTTCGCCGCAGGTGCTTCGGGCTTTGCTTCCTTCGCAGCCTGGGGGGCGGCCTGCTCATCCTTGGCAGCCGGGGCGTAGTTCGGGAAGGGGAAGCCGGTGAAGATACTGCGCGTCTGGTTCTCGATCTGTTCCTGCATCTGCGAGAACATCTTCTTGCTCTGATCGACGTAGGTGCCCATCACACTCTGCAGCGCGGGCCCCTGGAAATTGAGGAACTGGGCCCACAGATCCTGGCTGATCGGGCTGTTCTCGCCGTAGATCGCCTGCGTCTGCTCCTGCAGCTTGGCCTGCATTTCGGTGAAGGCCTTGATGTTGTTCTCGAGGTACTTGCCCATCATCCCCTGCGTCGCATTTCCGTAGAAACGGATCATGTGCGCGAGCAGGTCGCTGGTGAACATGGGGGCTCCGCCCGCCTCTTCCTCGAGGATGATCTGGAGGAGGATGCTGCGCGTGAGATCCTCGCCGGTCTTGGCATCGACAACCTGAAATTCCTCCCGCCCCAGTACGAGTTCCTTCACATCAGCCAGCGTGATGTAGGAACTGGTCCGGGTGTCGTACAGACGGCGGTTGGGATACTTCTTGATAAGACGTGCCTGCTCAGCCATCAATGCCTCTCCTCGTCGGCGGTGAATTCCGCTCTCCACGTTCAACAAAATTATACCGCGGTGCAGAAATAAAAACCCCGCCGTTCGGCGGGGTCTCGCAGCGATCCGCCTACGCGGAATACTGCATCAGCACATGTGCAGGCCACCGTTGATGTTGATAGTGGCACCCGTCACATAGCCGGCCAGCTCGGACGCGAGATAAGAGCACAGGGCGCCGATTTCCTCCGGCTTGCCGAGACGCTTCATCGGGACGGTATCGATGATGCCCTGGCGGATGTCATCGCGGATCGCCATGACCATTTCGGTGCCGATGTAGCCCGGGGCGATGGCATTGACGGTCACACCCTTGGTCGCCAACTCGGCGGCCAAGGCCTTGGTGAAGCCCAGCACGCCGGCCTTGGCCGTGGAGTAGTTGGTCTGCCCCGCCTGACCCTTGACGCCATTCACCGAAGAGATATTGATGATGCGCCCCCAGCCGCGCTCGGCCATCTTGGGCGAGACGTGATGGGTGACGTTGAACAGGCTGTTGAGGTTGGTGTTGATCACCGCATCCCACTGCCCCTTCTCCATCTTGGGGAAGAACTTGTCGCGGGTGATGCCGGCGTTGTTCACCAGAACCTCGATCGCGCCGACTTCAGCTTCGATCTTGGCGACCATTGCCTTGCAGGATTCGTAATCGGACACGTCACCTTCGGCAGGAATGAACTCGAAACCGAGTTCCTTCTGCTTGGCAAGCCACTCATCCTTCTGCGGGAAACCCGGCAGACAGTTGGCGACGACCTTCAGGCCGTCCCTGGACAGGGCCTGACAGATCGCGGTGCCCAAACCGCCCATGGCGCCGGTAACGAGTGCGACTTTTTGAGTCATGGTGCAATCCTCTTGCAGATTGGTGATGGGAGGCGCGTCCGGCCGCGCGACAAGCGTCCGCAGTGCACCTCCTCTGACAACCGTGCGGCAGTGCATTACCGCAAAGCGGGTAAATTATAGGGATTTTTGAAGGAGTTTGCTGCACTGCAAAAGGAAAATAAAACGGCGCGCTCCTTTCGGAAACGCGCCGTTCGAGAACCGGATACGGTCCCGGTCAGAACATGTGCTGACCGCCGTTGATGGAGATGTTGGCACCGGTCACGAATGCAGCCTCCTCGGACGCGAGGTAGGCCACCAGGCCGGCGATTTCCTCGGGCTTGCCCAACCGTGACACCGGAATCTGCGGCAGGATCTTGGATTCAAGGATTTCCTGCGGGATTGCCGTCACCATTTTGGTACCGATGTATCCCGGCGAGATGGTGTTGACGGTTACTCCACTACGCGCAACTTCGAGCGCCAGCGCCTTGGTGAAGCCATGCATCCCCGCCTTCGCAGCGGAGTAGTTGGTCTGGCCGAATGCACCTTTCTGGCCATTCACCGACGAAACGTTGATGACGCGCCCCCACTTGCGCTCGACCATGCCGTCCATGACCTGCTTGGTCATGTTGAACACGCTGTCGAGGTTGGTGGAGACGACGGCATCCCAGTCGGCCTTGGTCATCTTCTTGAAGGTCATGTCGCGGGTGATCCCGGCGTTATTCACCAGCACATCCACAGGCCCCACTTCCCGGGCGACGGTTTCGACGCAGGTCTTGCACGAATCGAAATCCGACACGTCGCAGGGATAGGCCCTGAAGCCGTAGCCCATGTTGTTCATGGTCTGCAGCCATTCAGCGGCCTTGGTGTTGCCCGGGGAATGCGTCGTCACGACCCTGTAGCCCAGCGCGGCGAGCTTGATGCAGACCGCCTCGCCCAGGCCACCCATGCCACCGGTCACTAGTGCAACTCTTGCCATAAACTTACTCCTCTCCCGTTGATCGATCCACGAAGGGTTTCCAGACACTTCCGGCAGCGCCCCCCGTGTCCGCTGCCGCTGGGTAATTCTTGTTCCCGGGCCGCTTATCCGTCAGGCCTTTTCCTTGACGTAACGACCGGGCGCGGGCTCAACCGGCGCGTACTTCGCATTGCCCAGCCGGTTGCGCGCCGCAACCTGCTTGCCTCCGTATGGCCTGAGCCATTCGATCCAGTTCAGCCACCAGCTGCCCTTCTGCTCGACCGCCCCGTCGAGCCATTCCTCCGGGTCGGCCGCGTTTGAGGCATTCACCCAGTAGCTGCGGCGATTCTTCGACGCCGCATTGATCGCTCCGGCGATGTGGCCGCTCGCACCGAGCACGAAGGTGGTTTCCCCACCCAACAGGCCGCGCGAAAGGTAGGCGCCCTTCCACGGAACGATGTGATCCTCACGCGTCGCGAGCAGATATGCCGGCACGTCGACTTTGCCCAGATCAACCTTCACGCCGAGCATTTTGAGCTTGCCCGGCATACGCAGGTTATTTTCCAGATACATGTTACGCAAATACCAGGTCAGGAACGGCCCCGGCAGATTCGTGCTGTCGGAATTCCAGTACAGCAGGTCGAACGCCTGCGGCTTGTTGCCCTTCAGATAGTTGCCGACGACGTATTGCCAGATGAGGTCGTTGGCACGCAGCGCCGAAAAGACGTTTGCCAGCTCTTGCCCGGGCAGCAGCCCCCCTTTGCCGATCGCAGCCTCGCGTGCGGCCACGCTTGCCTCGTCGACCAGGCAGCCGAGCTCGCCCGCGTCCGCGAAATCGAGCAGCGTCGTCATTAGAGTAAGGCTCGCCACGGGATCTTCGCCACGCGCACGCGCGATACCGAGTGCCGACGTCAATATCGTGCCACCAACGCAGAAGCCGAGCACGTTCGGTTTCTTCACGCGCGTGACGGTGCGCACGACCTCCAGCGCCTTGAGCGGCCCCTTCTCGAGGTAGTCGTCCCAGGTCGCCGCGGACTCGGCCGCCTTGGGATTCTTCCACGATACGAGGAAGACCGTGAATCCCTGCTCCACGGCAAATCGCACGAGCGAGTTGTCGGGCTGCAGATCGAGGATGTAGAACTTGTTGATGCAGGGCGGCACGATCAGCAGCGGCACCTGTGCGACCTTGTCGGTGAGCGGCGCGTACTGGATGAGCTGCATCAGCTCGTTTTCGTAGATGACCGCTCCCGGCGACACGGCGATGTTGCGTCCGACCTCGAAGGCGCCATCGTCGGTCATCGACACGCGTCCCTTTTCGAGATCGGCGATCAGGTTCTTGATCCCGCGCGTGATGCTCTCGCCTTCGGTGTCGAGGGCCGTCTTGATGAATTCGGGATTCGTCGCGGCGAAATTGGACGGCGCGAGCGCATCGATGTATTGCCGCGTCAGGAACTGCAGACGCGACTTGGCACGGCCGTCGGCCATCGGCAGTTCGTCGGAAACCTGGCTGAGGAAGCTGGCGTTCAGCAGGTAGGCCTGGCGGATGTAGTCGAAGACCGGGCTATCGTTCCATTCCGGCGCCGAAAACCGCCGGTCTCCCGGCCCGGGGGAAATGACGGGCGCGGCTTTCTCGCCCGGCTTCAGTTGCAGCATCGACGACCACAGCGCAACGTGGCGCGCGGCGAAATCCTGCTGCAGACGGGTAAACGCGTCGGTTTCGGGCATCGTGACGCCTGACGCCGCCTCGCCGCTGCTGTCCTGCATGACCGCATGCTGGCGCGCGATGGCCTGAAAGAAGTTCTGCGCCATTGCCTGGCCGAACTGCAGCATTCCCTCGATTGCGGGGTTGCCCTGGTTGTTGTCGGATTCGGACATCAGCCCCTCCTGAGGCGCAGGTTCGGACGCATGCGGATTTCACTGGTCATCTTGATTCTCCCTGGACCGCATGCGGTCCCCGGCGCCACACCCGCAGTGCCGCAGGTAGAATCGGCGCCATGTACATTATTGCAATCGCCTGGTTGTACGTCGTGCTGATCGCGGCGATCTCGGACACGACGGTCATTGGCGGCGTGCTCACCTTCGTGTTCTGGGGGCTCGGCCCACTGGCCCTCTTCCTCTGGCTTGCCGGAACACCGGCACGCCGCCGCGCCGCAGCCCGCCGCGAAGACGCAAACGAGGCACCGTCGAACGATAGAACCGATTCGAATATCGATCAATAGCGGGAAAGGCCGGCCTTCAATCGGAGAGCCATACGAGCGAAGCCAGCCGTCCCGTCACGCCGTCGCGACGGTAGGAAAACCAGCGCAAGGGGTCGGAGTATGTGCACACGTCGCCGCCGTACACCCGCTCTACCCCGATCGCACGCAGGCGCTGGCGCGCCAGTTCGAACAGGTCCGCATACCACTTGCCGGCGGATTCTGCGGGGAGGAACGCACGCGCGGCGTCCTTGTCGGCAGCAACGAAGCGCTCCCTGACCTCGCTACCGACTTCGAAGGCATCCGGTCCGATGGCGGGCCCCATCCACGCCATGATGCGCGCGGGCGCCACATCCATGCGTGCGACCGTCGCATCGAGAATGCCGGACGCCAACCCCCGCCACCCGGCGTGAGCGGCGGCCACGACCGAGCCGTCGTCATCGCAGAACAGCACCGGCAGGCAGTCCGCGGTCATCACGGCGCATACTGCGCCGGCCTTGCGCGCGACCGCAGCGTCGGCACGCGGCACAACGCCCTCAGCGCCCGCGCTTGCGGCATCCCACACGTCCGTGCCGTGAACCTGGTTCAGCCAGCATGGCTCCGCCGGCACGACGGCACGCAGGATGGCCCTGTTGCGGGCGACCGCGATCGGCGAATCACCAACATGGGCACCCAGATTCATGCTCGCCCAAGGCCCATCGCTGACTCCGCCGTGTCGCGTCGTGACCAGCGCGCGCACGCGCTCGGGAGCGGGCCAGTCGGGTTCGAACCAGTCTGGACTCATGCGGGCGTCTCCGCGCGGATGATTGCAAGCAGGCTGTCGAAGTCTTCGGGCAAGGGCGACTCCCACGCCATCTCCTCGCCGCTCGCGGGGTGAACAAGACCCAGGCGGAAGGCATGCAGGGCCTGGCGCGGGAAATCATCGAGAATCGGGCTGCCGCTGCGCCGGCGGCCGTAGGTCGCGTCGCCGACCAGCGGATGGCCGATGTGCGCCATGTGTACGCGGATCTGGTGTGTGCGCCCGGTCTCGAGCCGGCATTCGACGAGTGTCGCGCGTGCGAAATGTTCACGCACGGAATAGCGTGTGACGGCCACACGCCCGGCCGAATGCACGGCCATCTTCGTGCGCTGGGACGGGTGCCGGCCGATCGATGCATCGACGACGCCGGGCCCGGTCACCATGCCATGCACAAGCGCGAGATAGTGACGCCTGACGGTGCGCGCCTGCAGCTGGCGCACGAGATCGGTCTGCGCCTCGAGGGTCCGGGCGACGACCATCAGGCCGCTGGTGTCCTTGTCGAGGCGATGTACGATGCCGGCGCGCGGTATGTTGGCAAGTTCCGGCGCGTGGTGCAGCAGCGCATTGAGAAGCGTCCCGCTCCAGTTGCCGCTGCCTGGATGCACGACGAGACCGGCCGGCTTGTCGATGACGAGGATGTAGGCATCCTCGTAGGCGACGTTCAGCGGGATATCCTCGGGGGCCTCGGCGACCTCTTCGGGGGTCGGCGCCGCGTCGACTTCGAGGACTTCGCCGCCCCAGACCTTGAACTTCGCATCATGAAGGCCGCCGTTGAGGCTGACGCGACCGGACTTGAGCCAGCCTTGCAGGCGACTGCGCGAGTGCTCGGGAAACAGGCGCGCGAGTGCTTGATCGAGGCGCAGGCCGGCACAGTCGCCCGGTATCGTCAGCCTGTGGTGCGAAGCAGCCTCGTCCAGTGGGCTATAATCGTCCAGTTCATTCACGCGAGTTTTTTCGATGGCCAGGTTCACCCTTGGAAGTTTAGCGGTTATCGGTGCATTGCTGCTCGGCGGATGCGGCCTGTTGCCGGAACAGATCGACGAGACGGCGGGCTGGAATGCCCAGAAGCTGTACTCTGAAGCGAAGAACTACATGGCCGAGGGTTCCTACGAACAGGCCATCAAGCTCTTCGAAAAGCTCGAGGCACGCTTCCCCTATGGGCGTTATGCACAGCAGGCGCAAATCGAGGTCGCCTACGCCCACTACAAGTCGTATGAGCCGGCACTGGCCATCGCGGCGGCGGATCGCTTCATCAAGCTGCACCCCAACCATCCGAATGCGGATTACATGTACTACCTGAAGGGCCTGGCGACCTTCAACGAGGATCTCGGGCTGCTCGCCGGACTGTCGAACCAGGACCTGTCCGAGCGTGACCCGAAGGCCGCACAGGAGTCCTTCGACACCTTCGGCCAGCTGGTAAACCGCTTCCCGAGCAGCCGCTACGCTGAAGATTCACGGCAGCGCATGCAGTACCTGGTGAATTCGCTCGCCCAGCATGAAGTGCATGTCGCGCGCTACTACTACAAGCGCGGCGCCTACGTGGCGGCCATCAACCGGGCGCAGGCGACGATCAAGACCTACCCGAATGCCCCGGCGACCGAAGAGGCGCTGTTCGTTCTGGTCAAGAGCTACGATGCACTGGGCATGAGCGACCTGCGCGACGACGCGGAACGCGTGATGCGCAAGAACTTCCCCAACAGCGTGTATTACGCGGGCGGTCCGAAGGACGGCCGTCCGTGGTGGCAGCTCTGGTAATAGGAGCCGCCCCGCCGTCCGGACGGACGCCAGGTCCGTCCGCCAAGTGCCCCTGTCACTTGCGACCGTAGGTATCCTCGAAGCGCACGATGTCGTCTTCGCCGAGATAGCTCCCGGACTGGACCTCGATCATCTCGAGCATCATCTTTCCCGGGTTCTCGAGACGGTGTGTTACCCCCAGCGGGATGTAGGTCGACTGGTTTTCGGTGAGCAGGAAGGTTTCGTCGCCCCGCGTGACCTTCGCGGTGCCACGCACGACGATCCAGTGCTCGGCACGGTGATGGTGCATCTGCAGGCTGAGCGCGGCACCCGGTTTCACTTCGATGTGCTTGACCTGGAAGCGCTGTCCATCGTCGACCGAATCGTAACAACCCCACGGCCGGTGGATCTTGCGATGTGCGTAAACCTGGCTACGCTTGTCCGCCTTTAGGCGCGAGACGACCTTCTTGACGTCCTGCGTGCGGTCCCTGTGCGCGACCATCACGACGTCGGGCGTTTCGACGACGACGAGCCCGTCCAACCCAACACATGCGACCATGCGGCTGGTGGCATGGACGAGGCTGTCGGTGGTGCCCTCGAATACGACGTCGCCGCGCGCCGCATTGCCGGCGCAGTCCTTCTCCGCAAGAGACCACAGCGCATCCCAGGCGCCGACGTCGGACCAGCCGACCGACATCGGCACGACGCACGGTGCGATACCCAGTTCGGGCGCACCGGCAAGCTTCTCCATCACCGCGTAGTCGATCGAGTCGGATGGGCAGGCCTCGAAAGCGTCCCGCCCTATCCGTATGAAGTCGATGTCGCGAACCGCGCCGTCCAGGCTGGCCTCGCACGCGCTCAGCATCGCCGGGTTGAAGTGGCCGATCGCGTCGAGCCATACGCTGGCGTGCACCATGAACAGGCCACTGTTCCAGAGGTAGGCCCCGCTTGCGACGTACTCCGCCGCGGTGTCCGCGTCCGGCTTCTCGACGAAGGCTGCGACCTCGCGCACACCCGGACCGCATTCGCTGCCGGAACGGATGTAGCCGTAACCGGTTTCCGCGCGTTCCGGGACGATGCCAAACGTGACCATTGCGCCGCCCTGCGCCGCCTCGAGCCCGATCGCGACGGCACGATGGAATGCTTCAGGCTCGCGGACGACGTGATCGGCAGGCATGACCAGAAGCACCCCGTCACCGTTTTCGCGCGCCACCGTAAGGGCAGCGAGTGTCAGCGCCGGAGCGGTATTGCGGCCGATGGGCTCGAGCAGGATGCGGTACGCCGGACGTCCTGTCGCACGCAGCTGCTCGGCCGTGATGAAACGGTACTCTTCGTTACACACAACGATGGGCTCGGCTGCAACGGGAAGGCTTCCGGCAAAACCATCGAGCCGGGTCGCGGTCTGCTGGAGCATGGTGTCGTCGCCGATCAGCGCCAGCAGCTGCTTGGGATATTGCTCGCGGGAGAGCGGCCATAGCCGTGTGCCGGAACCGCCGGAAAGGATTACGGGGTGAAGGTGCATGCTGATCTACCGTCGACATTCAGGGGTGCGAATCGGGGAAAGGCGGAGCACTCATGGTCCGGCTCCCGCCCGGCGCGTCCGAAGGATACGTCAAGAACGCCGGATCCCGCCCGGGACGCACCACCGTGAACGTAAGCAAATTCTGCGGCACACGCATGCACGTCGCTTCGCCGGCAGCGATCACGACCGCCCGCGACAATCGCTCATCGCGTTGAAGGCTGACGCAACGGTCCGCTCAGCGCATTCCCGCCTCCGCACCAGTCGCATCGGGAGTACCATTTACTCGAAAATCTGCGACCCAAAGTCCATTCGCGATGATCCTGAAGCCCGCCGTTGCCTGCAGCGCCCTTTTGACCACCCTGTTGTCGCTGCCCGCAGCAGCCGATGCATCCTTCGAACGCTGCATCGGCGAGTTGCGCGCGGAAGCACAGACGCGTGGCATCAGGACGGAAACCTTCGATGCACTCACACGGGCGCTCGAACCCGACCGTTCTGTCCTTGACCAACTCGATTACCAACCCGAGTTCCGCACGCCGATCTGGGACTATTTGTCAGGACTCGTTGACGACGAACGCATCGCCGATGGCCAGGCGATGATGGCACAGTGGGCCACGACACTGCAGGAGGTCGAGACGCGATACGGCATCGACCGGGCAACGATCGTGGCTGTATGGGGCATCGAGAGCAACTTCGGCCGCAACTTCGGCAAACGCCCGCTGCTGGCCTCGCTCTCCACCTTGTCCTGCTTCGGTCGACGGCAGAGTTTTTTCCGCAGCGAATTCTTCGCAACCCTGAAAATCATCGAGAGCGGCGATGTCGACGCAGCGCGGCTGACCGGCTCGTGGGCGGGCGCCTTCGGGCACACGCAGTTCATGCCTTCAACCTTCGCACGGGTGGCGGTGGACTTCGACGGCGACGGCCGGCGCGATCTCATCGACAGCATTCCCGACGCTCTCGCCTCGACGGCGAATTTCCTCGCCCAGGCCGGCTGGGTCAGCGGACAACCGTGGGGGCATGAGGTGACACTGCCGGCCGGATTCGACTTCGCACTCGCGGGCAGGCACAACAAGCGCTCGATCGCGGAATGGGGGCGACTGGGCGTCCGGCGTATCGACGGTCTTCCGCTCGAGCCCTCGACCACCGCAGCGGCCATCCTGCTGCCCGCGGGCGAGGGCGGGCCCATCTTCCTCGTGCAACGGAACTTCGAGGCGCTCTATTCGTACAACACCGCCGAAACCTATGCGCTTGCGATTGCCCACCTGTCCGATCGGCTGCGCGGCGGTGGAGCTTTCGTCAAACCATGGCCGACGGACGATCCCGGCCTCTCACGGACCGAACGCCGCGAGGTGCAGGCCCTGCTGACACGCCTGGGTTATCCGGTCGGGGAGATCGACGGGATAATCGGGAAGACCAGCCGAGAAGCCATCCAGGATGTCCAGAAGATGAACGGACTGGAGCCGGACGGCCGGGCCGGCCGCTACATGCTGCGCGTACTGCGCCGGCTCGCCGGAGAAGCGCAGGGCGGGGGCAGCTGAGGGCGACCGGGTTTCGGACCCTGATCTCCGCACCCCTGGAGCAATGCGCCCCGCGCCTGGGATAAGGTGCAGGAAGATCCTGCGCCGCTGACGGTTACCGCCCACGATCGCCGAACGCTTCGCTGCGGAACGGTACGACGGTCATCGGTTCGGGCGCGGACACCCCGGGGAGGCCGTCGCTCTCCGGCGACACGAATTCTCTCAGCAAATCAATAGCCTGCAAAATAGACACGAATGAAGTCGTCAGGAACCGACAGTTTTTTGGCGCGCTGCAGCACCACGTCCGTACAGCGCCTTCCCCTGCGCGCTAAAGACCTTGATCGGAAAGGGTTTTTAATTCGTTGGCATGGAAACTGCGGTAGGGACCGGCGGCAAGTGCCGTTCCCCGTCTTCACAGGAGCTTCAACATGGTCGATTCCCTCGTCAAAGGCGTCGCACGGTTCCATCGCAGCTACTTCCGGAAGAACCGGTCGAAGTTCGTCGAACTCGTGCGCGAAGGGCAAAACCCCGACACGCTGTTCATAACCTGCGCTGACTCCCGCATCATCCCGCATGCACTCACCCAGTCGGACCCGGGCGACCTGTTCGTGATGCGTAATGTCGGCAACATGGTTCCCGCGCACCGTCCGGGACAGGAATGCAGCTCCACCGGCGCCGGCATCGAGTACGCGGTATCCGTCCTTGGAGTATCGGAAATCGTCGTCTGCGGCCACTCGCACTGCGGCGCATGCGCCGCCCTGTACCAGACCGAACATCCCGACGAACTGGCGCTCACCCGCAAATGGCTCGCACAGGGAAGCCGGGTGCGCGATCTCGTACTGGCACAGCGGGCTCATGGCGCCCCCTCCGCCCGGCCGCGGTTCGGCGGCCGGGTGGAGCGCGAGCACATGATGCGCGCGACCGAACAGGCCATGGTCGTCCAGCATCTTGCAAACCTGATGACGTACCCGGCAGTGGCCCGTCGCGTCGCCGACGGCAGCCTGGCTCTCCACGGCTGGTATTACGTCATCGAGCGAGGAGTCGTCGAAGCATACGACCCCGAGCAACTTGCCTTCGCACCGGTTGTCCGCCGCAGTCTTCCGGCCCGACCGCGTACCACGGCCCTGCTTGCGGCGTCGTGAGCCATCGCGTCACGCGCCCACTGATTCAGGAGGTCAGCTTGAAAACACTCATATCGGGATTCAGCCCCAACAACATTTTTGCCGGTTTCATCGTTGCGGTCGTCGCTCTCCCGCTATGCATCGCCTTCGCGATCGCATCGGGAGCAAACCCCATGGCCGGCATCGTTTCGGGGGTCGCAGGCGGCTTGATCGCCGGCCTGTTCGGCAGCTCCCGCTTCCAGGTTTCCGGCCCTGCAGCGGCCTTCATCACCATCATCTACGGGTTGATCGCCGAACACGGCCCGCAAGTCCTCCTCGCGGCGACATTCCTCGCCGGGCTGGTCGTCATCGCCATCGGCCTCCTTCGCCTCGGCAAGGCAATGGAACTGATGCCGCACTCGGTCATCGTCGGATTCACCACCGGCATCGGGGTCCTGATCCTGCTCGGCCAGATTCCGGCCGGACTCGGAATCGAGGCCAAGGGACACGACATCATCGAAAAACTCGCCTACACGGCCACTCACCTGCGCGACGGTAACCCGTGGGAGCTGGTGGTCATGATCACCACGGTCGCCGCTGCGCTGCTGTGGGGCCGGACGCGCCTGGCGAAATGGCTGCCAGCACCCCTGGTCGCACTACTCACCGGCACCCTCCTGTCCCTGGCGCTGGCCAGCGCCGCTCACCCCGTACGCACCATCGGCGCGCTATACGAGATTTCCGTCGCCAGCGTCGGTGTTTCGCCGGATTTCCTCGCAACACTGACAACCCATCTGGACAAAATCGTCCCTGCCGCATTCACGCTCGGCATCCTGATCGCCGTCGAATCGCTACTCTCGTCCAAGGCGCTGGACGCGATGACGAACACCCGTCACAACCCGGACCGCGAACTGTTCGGCCTCGGTCTGGCGAATCTCGTCGTCCCCTTCATCGGCGGACTGCCGACATCGGGCGTGATCGTGCGCGGCAGCACCAATGTCATGAGCGGCGGGACGGAAAAGACGGCCGCAATCCTGCACGCTGTGTTCCTCGCTGCCTTCGTTGCCCTGCTCTACGGCGCCATCAGCCTGCTGCCCATGGCCTCGCTTGCCGCGGTGCTGCTGCTCACCGCGCACCGCCTCATCGAAGTGCATGAAATCCGCACCATCGCGAGAATCGACCGGCGCGAGGGCATGCTCACGGTGCTGACGGTGCTCTTGACCGTCACCATCGACCTGACGGTCTCGGTTCCGGTGGGTATCGCCCTGATGCTCGTCCTCGCCTTGCGCGGCATGCTGGGCGACCATCGAGTCGACGTGCGCGACCTGCGCGGACAGGCGGTACTCTCGGTCAATCAGGGGATCAGCTTCCTGACGAGTTCGAGCGTGGCAGGCGAAATCGCCGCACGTCTCGCGGACGGAAAGGTGCGGACGCTGGACCTGTGCGAGATGTCCTACCTCGACGCCACCGGCGCGCTGATGCTCGCCGAGCTGCTCAACCGCCATCCGCAGGTGCAGGTGTGGGTCGCAGAACGCAGCAATTCCGACAAGCTGCACCGTGCCGGGGTTGCCCTCCCGCGCATCGAATTGGTCGGCAACCGCGTCGTGAATCTGCCGGAGGTGTTCCAGCGCATCCAGACTGCCGCCGGCTGACCGGACATCCGACCGATCGGCCCGTATGCCGCCTGCACGGGGGACGCAGCTTGCGTCCCCCTTTTCGTTTCCCCGGCCTGCACGAACCGCTCTACTCGGATGCGCTCGATAAGCGTGTCTATACTGGAAGTGGGTCGCTACCGGACGCGGCCCGACATGAACGAATAGACGTTCGGGAGGAGGGGTCCATCATGTCAGCCATCAACTACTATCCCGGCCCTGGCACACCGCCGGAGCTTTCCACCGAGGACCGTCGAACACACGCGGCCGATCCGGAAGCAGCACCGAAACGGCGACTCGACGACACGTGGTTCAACAAGGTTCGCTGGCCGGCTTTTCTCGTTTTCTGGTTCGTAATGGGCTTGGTCGTGTTTGCCTACCTGTTCCAGGCAATGTAACGGTGCGCGGGAAGGCCCCGGGAAGCTCGCAAGTTCGAATCGGGCGCACGGAAAGCAAAAAGGCCAGTCTTTCGACTGGCCTTTTTGCTTATAACCGTGGCGCGCCCGGCAGGATTCGAACCCACGACCCCCTGGTTCGTAGCCAGGTACTCTATCCAACTGAGCTACGGGCGCTAAAGAAGCAGCATTATAGCCTGCTTTTTGAATCGGTCAAGTCCGCACGCTCCGCATTCCTGCGTGCCAAATTCCCCATCCATAAACGAAAAGGGCACCCGAAGATGCCCATTTCAATCAAGACTGGCGCGCCCGGCAGGATTCGAACCCTCGACCCCCTGGTTCGTAGCCAGGTACTCTATCCAACTGAGCTACGGGCGCATTTGCTGACACAGTCCCGTTCGGGACCTGGCAACAGCTGGCGGAGAGGGTGGGATTCGAACCCACGGTAGGCTCGCACCTACGCCTGATTTCGAGTCAGGTACATTCGACCACTCTGCCACCTCTCCGACTCCCACATGGGCTAGCCTTGCGGGAGGCCGAATTATACGCAGAAAATTCCGCGCGGCAACAACAACACAAAAAATTTTTTATGCGCGCGCCCAATGGCATCAGGCCGGCACCTTCGCGCCGACTTCCTGAAACTCCTCGTATGCCCGAACCGCCTCCGCCGCATACATCAGGGTCGGACCGCCGCCCATGTACGTACAGATGGCACGGGCCTCCATCAGCTGGCCGCGGGCCACCCCGAGGCCGATCAGGGTCTTCACGTTAAAGCCTATGCAGGCATCGCAGCGTGAAGAGACGCCGATCGCCAACGCAATCAGTTCCTTGTGCAGCGCAGGAAGCGCCCCGTCGCGCAAGGCGCCGCGTGCAAGCTGGCTGAATCCGTTCATTGCCTCGGGGGTTTCGGCACGCAAGGTGTAAAGAGCCTTGGACACATCGCGCGTGATCTGAACGAAGGACTTTCCGGCCATGATGCTCCCCATGCATTTAAGTGTTTTCTAACGCATCAAGATCGCACACGCCCGGGAAGCATCCGCCGCAGGACGGCGGAATTCGCCCGGCATTGCCCAATCCTCCGGACTCACTCAGAATCATGCGGTTATGTTCAACGGTACGACTGCTTGCGCACTTTTCTGATCATCGTCGCTGCTCTCTTCGTCGTCGGCTGCGAGCCGGGCGCAACACCGAAGCTCGCCGATCTCCATCAGGTCGCCGACTATCGGAGCGCTGGCGAACTACGCGTTGCGACCCGGATCGATCCGGCCTCCTATCGCAACAATGGCGACGGAAAGGCATCCGGCTTCGATCATGACCTGCTGCAAAAGCTGGGCGAACATCTCGGCATTCCGGTCCGCTTTATCCTCTTTCCCGACGCCACGAGAGCACTGGAGGCTGTCATCCGGGGGCAGGTCCATCTCGCCGCAGCGGGAGTCGGCCGCAACGACAGGTTGCCGCTCACGTGGACCAGCCCGCTACGCGAGATCGATTACGTCGTCGTCGGACGCGCCGAAAACCCGGAATTCATCGACGAAAAGGCATTGGCGGGACGCACGGTGTCGGTGCGGCATGGTTCGCTCGCGGCCGACCACCTGAACCAGGTCCGCAAGCGGGTTCCGGGCATGAACCTCCATTTCCCGGCGAACGCTGCCGACGCGCGCCTGCTCGACGAACTGGCCGCGGGCCATCTGGACCTCGTCGCCACGGACCGGGTTCATTTTGCGCTGGCCGCGCAGACGTCTCCGAACCTGGCAGTCGTCTTCGACCTGCCCGTAGGTTCCACGGTCGGATGGGCGCTCCCCCCGGATGCGAAAGGCGGCCTGGCGACCGAGATCGAAGACTTCCTCGCCGGCACGCGCACCAACGACACCCTCGCACGCCTGTCCGACCGCTACTTCGGCCACATACGCCGGCTCGACGACTCCGCGGTCACGGCCTTCCTTGCCCGCATCCAGGCCCGCCTTCCGCACTACCGCCCGCATTTTCAGGAAGCGCAGGCGCGGACGGGCGTAGACTGGCGCTTTCTCGCCGCCCTCGCCTATCAGGAGTCGCACTGGGATCCGCTCGCGACCTCGTGGTCAGGCGTGAGGGGAATGATGATGCTGACGTCAGAAACAGCGGACCGCCTGGGCGTGCACGACCGTCTCGACCCGCGCGAGAGCATTCTCGGAGGCGCCCGCTATTTCGCCATGCTCAGGGAGCAGCTCCCGGACGACGTGCCCGAGCCGGACCGTTCGTGGATGGCGGCGGCCGCCTACAACCTCGGGATGGGGCACATGAACGGCGCCCGGACGATCGCCCAACGGATGGGCAAGAACAACGCCAGCTGGCTGGACATGAAGGCGGTGCTGCCCCTGATGTCGAGGCCCGAATACGCCAGCCGCCTGAAGGCGGGCGCGGCCCGGGGCGGCGAGGCCGTGATCATGGCGGAGAACATCCGCAACTATCACGACATCCTGCTGCGCCTCGAACACGCCTATATCCCGCCCCTTCAGCCGACAGGACTGAAGCTCGGGGCGACCGCGAAAACGCCGCACCCAAGCGACGGTTAGCCGCGCGGTTCGAGCACCTCGATACCGCCCATGTAGGGCACCAGCGCCTTCGGCACGACAACCGAACCGTCGGCCTGCTGATAGTTTTCCAGCACGGCCACCAAGGTCCGGCCGACCGCAAGACCGGAGCCGTTGAGTGTGTGCACGAGCTCGTTCTTGCCCTGCGCATTCTTGAACCGCGCCTGCATGCGGCGCGCCTGGAAGGCCTCGAAGCAGGAGCACGACGAAATTTCGCGATAGGTGTTCTGCGCGGGCAGCCACACCTCGAGGTCGTAGGTCTTGGCCGACGAGAAACCCATGTCGCCCGTGCACAGCACGATCTTGCGATAGGGCAGCTCGAGCTTGCGCAGGATGGCCTCCGCGTGGCCGGTCATCTCCTCGAGGGCCGCCCAGGAATTGTCCGGATGCTCGATCCGCACCAGCTCGACCTTGTCGAACTGGTGCTGGCGGATCATGCCGCGCGTGTCGCGCCCGTAGCTACCCGCCTCGGACCGGAAGCAGGGCGTGTGGCTGACGAATTTGAGCGGCAAGGCGTCGCAGGGGAGCAGTTCGCCACGCACGATGTTGGTGACCGGCACCTCGGCTGTCGGAATCAGGTAGAAGCGCCCGTCGTCCCACGGCACGGCAAACAGGTCCGCCTCGAATTTCGGCAGCTGGCCGGTTCCGAACATGCTGTCCGCGTTGACTAGGTAGGGCACGTACACTTCGGTGTAGCCGTGTTCGCGCGTATGCACATCGAGCATCATCTGCGCCAGCGCGCGATGCATACGGGCCACTCCCCCACGCATGAGCGCGAAGCGCGAGCCGGTGATCTTGACCGCTGTCTCGAAGTCCAGGCCGCCCAGACCGCCCCCGACGTCGACGTGATCGCTGACCTTGAAGTCGAATTCGCGCGGAGACCCCCAGCGGCTCACCTCGACGTTCGCTGCCTCGTCCTTGCCGACCGGCACGCTCACGTGCGGCAGGTTCGGCAAGCCGGCAACCAGCGCCTCGATGCGCGCGAGCAGCACGGACAGCGCCTGTTCGTTGGTCTTGAGTTCGTCGCCGATGCCGGCCACCTGGGCCATCACGGCCGCGGCGTCCTCGCCCTTGCCCTTCAGGATGCCGATCTGCTTCGAAAGCGAATTGCGCTGCGCCTGAAGTTCCTGCGTACGGGTTTGCAGATTCTTGCGCTCGTTCTCGAGCGACACGAACTCCGCGGAGTCGAAACTCATGCCGCGCGCGGCCAGCGCGCTGGTTACGACGTCGATCTGATTGCGTAGCAGTTGGATGTCAAGCATGGTTTTTCCGAAAGTCTTTCAAATCAATGAATAGGCGATCAATACTGCGACGGCACTTCGTAATCCGTCGCCAACTCGTTCTGTCTCATGACATTTTAGGGCAAAATTGCCGCAATGCCGCAACGCACAATTATATTATTCAAATCAATCATTTATCGACACATTTTGAGCAAACAATTCCTTGAATTCGGCGCCTCGTGGCTTATAGTAAATATCCGAAGGAAGCGCCGCACAGACGGCGCACGCCACATTTGAGGAGATACGCATGCTGTCGATCCGTGACTGCCTTGATTATTGCGATTTGACCGACGACGAAGTTGCGCTGATTGCCGAACATGAAGGAATTCCCGATGGAGCCGCCGCACAGATCGTCTGCGGCATGGTCCAGACGACCGAAGGCGTGCTCGTACTCACAGGCTATATGCAGGACCTGATCGACCGGGCCACCGAGCGCGGCGACATCGCACAGGCCGAACGCGCCAAGAACGTCCAGGCCCGTTTCATGGCCGACCATCCCCTACCCCACTGAGCCCCCGGACCGCCTTATTCCTTCCTGCCGCGCTCGCCGGACCTGGGTTCCGGCGTCACAGCCGCATCGAGTTCGCGCAGATGTTCGAGCTTGGCTGTGATGCGCGCTTCCATGCCGTAAGACGTAGGCCGATACCAGCCCGGCGGCGCCAGCCCGTCGGGGAGGTAGGTTTCGCCCGCAGCGTAGGCTTCCGGCTCGTCGTGGGCATAGCGATAGGTCTTGCCGTAGCCCAACTCCTTCATCAGCCTCGTCGGCGCATTGCGCAGATGCAACGGCACCGGGCGCGACACGTCGTTCGCCACGTGCTGCCGCGCAGCGTTGTAGGCCTTGTAGACGGCGTTCGACTTCGCCGCGCAGGCAAGGAAGATGGTTGCCTGCGCGAGCGCCAGTTCGCCTTCGGGCGAGCCCAGCCGCTCGTAGGTCGTGCAGGCGTTCAGCGCGATTTCGAGCGCGCGCGGATCAGCCAGGCCGATGTCCTCGACAGCCATGCGCACAAGCCGGCGGCCGAGGTATAGCGCATCCGCGCCGCCATCCAGCATCCGGCACAGCCAGTACAGGGCGGCATCCGGGTTGGAACCGCGCACCGACTTGTGCAGGGCCGAAATCTGATCGTAGAAGGCTTCGCCTCCCTTGTCGAAGCGCCTGAGCTTGCTCGACAGGGCGTCGTCGACGAATTCCGGGGTGACCGGATTCACGCCCGCCGTCTCGGCGGCAACCTGGACCTGCTCGATCAGGTTCATCAGCCGCCGCGCATCACCATCGGCGAAACCGATCATGCGTTCGCGCGCCGTCTCGTCGAAGATGAGTTGCGGGCATGCCGTCGCCCTTCCGCGCTCGAATAATCCGCCCATCGCATCATTGTCGAGCGGCTCCAGCACATACACCGCCGCGCGCGAAAGCAGGGCGGAATTGACCTCGAAGGAGGGATTTTCCGTCGTCGCGCCGATGAAGGTGACCAACCCCTGTTCGACAAAGGGCAGGAAGGCATCCTGCTGCGCCTTGTTGAAGCGATGCACCTCATCGACGAAGAGGATCGTGTGGCGTCCTCGCGCCTTGGCGGCCTGCGCCTGGCTGACAGCCTCGCGGATATCCTTGACGCCCGAGAACACCGCCGACAGGGCGACGAAATCGGCATCGAAGGCCTGCGCCATCAGCCGCGCGAGCGTGGTCTTGCCGACGCCGGGTGGCCCCCACAGGATCATCGAATGTGGCTTGCCGGATTCGAAGGCGAGCCGCAGGGGCTTCCCCGGGCCCACGAGATGGCGCTGGCCGGCAATATCGTCGAGCCGCTTCGGCCTCATCCGCTCTGCCAGCGGCACACGCTGCGGTTCCACCGAATCGAAGAGATCAGCCATCGCCGGCCCCGGTCTCAGTCGCCTATCACGTCGGCCCCGGGCGGCGGCACGAAACGGAACTGTGCGGGATCGGGGCGTGCGCCGGCCACCAGCGAGCGGAACTCGATAAGCGTCGTCTGTCCGAAGTTGTCCTTGAGCTCCATGCGCTTCAGGGTACCGCCTGCAAAGCCCATGCGCATCGACTCGAAGCTGCTGTCGGCCTGTCTCGGCTTCGCGTGCACCCATTCCAGCCCTTCCGACGCTCCCGCCTCGGCGAGCTCGAAATTGCGCTCGATCGCGTCGTCCCCGGAAAGGATCGCTGCCGGCGTGCTGCCCAGTGCGTCGCCGAGGCGCTTGACCGTGACCTGATTCAGGTCGCGGTCCCAGGACCACAGCTTGTCGCCGTCGCTGACGAGCACCTGTGCATACGGCTTGTCGTACGTCCAGCGAAACTTGCCCGGACGCGCGAATATGAAACTGCCGCTCGCGCGCTGCGGCTTGCGCCCCGACGCCGCGAACACGGTCTGCTCGAACTCACCCTGCGCGCTGCGCGCGGTATCGACAAACTGCCGCAGCTGCGCAATTCCGCCAGCCGAAGCGACGCCCGTCGCGCACACCAGCGCCAACGCGGCGCCAAGGCGCAGCCCTGTCCTGAATACAACTCCGGTAAGACTCACTCGCCCTCCTTGGCCGGCACGATCACTTCGCGATTGCCGTTCGCTCCCATCGCCGACACGAGCCCGGCGCGCTCCATCTGCTCGATCAGACGGGCCGCACGGTTGTAGCCGATGCGCAAATGGCGCTGCACCAGCGAAATCGACGGACGCCGCGTCTTGATGACCACCTCCACCGCCTGGTCGTACAGAGGATCGGCCTCGCCATCCCCCTCGCCGCCTCCGCTGCCGCCGAGCGCCGCATCGAGATCGTCCTCGGGCGCGGACAGGATGCCTTCGACGTAGTCGGGCGGGCCGCTGCGCTTGAGGTAGTCGACGACCTTGTGCACCTCCTCGTCGGCGACGAAGGCACCGTGCACGCGCACGGGCAGGCCCGTACCCGGGGCCAGGTAGAGCATGTCGCCCATGCCCAGCAGCGTTTCCGCCCCCATCTGGTCGAGGATGGTGCGCGAATCGATCTTGCTCGACACCTGGAAGGCAATGCGCGTCGGCACGTTGGCCTTGATCAGGCCGGTGATGACGTCGACCGACGGGCGCTGCGTCGCGAGGATCAGGTGGATGCCGGCCGCGCGCGCCTTCTGGGCGAGCCGTGCGATCAGCTCCTCGACCTTCTTGCCGACCACCATCATCATGTCCGCCAACTCGTCGACGATCACGACGATGTGCGGCAACTGCTCGAGCGGCTCGGGATTGTCCGGGTTGATCGCGAACGGGTTGGTCAGCGGTTTTTCGGCCTTCTCCGCTTCGATGACGGCCTTGTTGAACCCGGCCAGGTTGCGCACGCCGACTGCCGCCATCAGCTTGTAGCGCTTGTCCATCTCCACCACGCACCAGTTGAGCGCGTTGGCGGCGTGCTTCATGTCCGTGACGACCGGCGCGAGCAGATGCGGGATGCCCTCGTAGATCGACAGCTCCAGCATCTTCGGGTCGACCATGATCAGGCGGACCTTCTCGGGCCCCGCCTTGTACAGCAGCGACAGGATCATCGCGTTGATACCGACCGACTTGCCGGAACCGGTCGTACCGGCAACCAGCAGGTGCGGCATCTTGCCCAGGTCCGCGACCGCCGGCTGGCCGCCGATGTCCTTGCCGAGCGCCACCGTCAGCGACGAATGCATGTCGTGATAGGCCTTGGAGCCGAGGATCTCGGACAGACGCACGGTCTGGCGCTTCACATTCGGCAGCTCGAGTGCCATGCAGGACTTGCCAGGCACCGTCTCGACGACGCGGATCGACACGAGCGACAGCGCACGCGCGAGATCCTTCGCAAGGTTCACGACCTGGCTACCCTTCACCCCGGTCGCCGGCTCGATCTCGTAGCGCGTCACGACCGGCCCGGGATAGGCCGCCAGCACCTTGACCTCGACACCGAATTCGCCGAGCTTGGTTTCGATGAGGCGTGAGGTGAATTCCAGCAACTCGGCCGCGGGCGGCTCGATTTCGCCCGAGGGCTGGTCGAGCAGACTCAGTGGCGGTATCGCCCCGGCCGCCACGGGCAGATCGGTAAACAGCGACTGCTGCCGCTCCTGCCGGAGCTCCTTCTCGACACGTTCCGACTTCGGCACTTCGGCGACCGCAGGCTCGATGCGCAGCTGCGGAGCGGGCGCCACCACCGTCTTGCGGCGCTTCGTCTCGACAACCGCCTCGCGTTTCTGAGCGACCTGCTGTCCGGCCTTGCGGTCCTGCCATCCCTGCCACGCGGTCTGCGCACCCAGCCACGCCCGCTCGAGCGAAAGGCCGACCCGCTCGATCGCCGAAAGCCAGGATATGCCGGAGAACAGGCTCAGCCCGGACGCGAATAGCGCCAGGAGCAACAGCGTGCCGCCGGTGAAGCCGAGGTAACGCTGCACCAGCTGACCCAGTTCGACGCCCACGAGACCGCCCGGCCCCAAGGGCACGCTGGCACCGTGCGAGTAGAAACGCAGTGCCTCCAAGGCGCTGCTCGACAGCAGCACCACGAAGAACCCGGTCAGAACGAAGAAGAAGGAGCGGCGATCGAGCTGGACGTCATGGCGCAGACGCCGGAATCCCCACACGAGGGCATAGGCGAGGAACACGACCCACCACCACGCGGACAGACCGAACAGGTAGTAGAGCAGGTCGGCCAGCCAGGCGCCGAAACGCCCGCCGGGGTTGCTGACGCGCGCGACTTCGGCGGCGTGCGACCAGCCGGGGTCGGACTTGCTGTAGCCGAGCAGGACCAGTCCGACATACAAGGACATCACGCCGAGAATCAGCCAGCGCGCTTCCTGCAGCAAGAGGGAAATCCGCTCCGGCAGCGGCTGGAAACGGGAAGACTGACGGGACGACATCGGCGCGGGACCCAAGGCCCTGGAGAATCGACAATTCGCGATTATATGCGATCAGCCATCCCGACCGATGACGCTGTTGCGAAGCGATACAGCGAACGCTGCACCCCGGCCTCAGACGTCATTCAGGCGGTCGCGCAGGACGATGCCGTGATCGGTTTCCTCGATGAGCCCCTGCGATCCGAGGTCCTTCATCACGCGGCTCACCATCTCGCGGGAGGCGCCGATCATCTTCGCGATGTCCTGCTTGGTGATCTTGCGCACGACGATCGCCTCGCCATCGACGTCTTCCGACATCTCCAGCAGCAGTCGCGCGACCCGCCCGTACACGTCCATCAACGCGAGCGACTCGATCTTGCGGTCGGCATTGCGCAGGCGATCGGCGAGGTTGCACATGATGCGCCAGGCCACCTCGAAGTTATCCTGCATGATGCGCCGGAAGTCGTGCTTGGCGATCAGCACCAGGTCGGCCGGCGTCACCGCGACGACCGACGCCGATCGCGGCTGCTCGCCGAACATCCCCATTTCCCCGAAGAGCTCGCCCTGCCCCAGGATGCTGAGGATCACCTCGCGCCCATCCTCGTCGCTGACGATCACCTTGAGGCTGCCGGTGAGCACGAAATACACGAAGTCGCTGCGATCACCCGCATGCAGCACGCCCTGGCCGCGGGGAATGCGGCGCATCACGGCCGAGTGCGCCACCGCCAGCAAGGTCTCGTCGGACAGCCCGTGAAACAGCGGAAACGTCCTCAGGGCGGCCGTGGAAACTGCAGTAGCCTGTGTCATGGATCCTCCGGAAACGGCGGTGCGATGAGTATCGGCGCGAACATCGCCGACGGCGCGACAAATGTGGCCCATTATAAGCTGATTGATGCTGCCCGAATCCATGGCAAGGTCGCCCCGCCGATCGAAACCGGGCAGGCGATTAGTCGAAGCTATGACCGTCATTGAATCGAACGGCCATGCCCCTCGGCTATAATTATGGGATTGCCAACCAGAAAGAAGACATCGCCATGACGACCAAGCACGCACGTCTGCTCATCCTCGGTTCCGGCCCCGCCGGTTACACCGCTGCCGTCTATGCTGCACGCGCGAACCTGAATCCGGTCCTCGTCACCGGACTCGCTCAGGGCGGTCAATTGATGACCACCACCGAGGTCGACAACTGGCCGGCCGATGCGGACGGCGTCATGGGTCCGGATCTGATGGCGCGCTTCCAGAAACATGCGGAGCGCTTCAACACCGAGATGATCTTCGATCACATCCACACCGTGAAGCTCGCCGAAAAGCCCTTCCGGCTTGTCGGTGACGCCGGCGAATACACCTGCGACGCACTGATCATCGCGACCGGCGCAACGGCCAGGTACCTCGGCCTGCCGTCCGAGGAGAAGTTCGCCGGCCGCGGCGTTTCCGCCTGTGCCACCTGCGACGGCTTCTTTTACAAGAACCAGGACGTGGCAGTCATCGGTGGCGGCAACACCGCAGTCGAGGAAGCGCTGTATCTGGCGAACATTGCGAAAAAAGTCACCGTCGTGCATCGCCGCGAGAAGTTCCGCGCCGAGAAGATCCTCATCGACAAGATGATGGAGAAGGTCGCGGCCGGCAAGATCGAGCTGGCGCTCAACGCCACGCTCGACGAAGTGCTCGGCGACAACACCGGCGTGACGGGCATGCGCGTGAAGGACATGAACACCGGCGAGACCAAGGACGTCGCGCTGCAGGGGGTGTTCATCGCGATCGGCCACAAGCCGAACACCGACATCTTCGAGGGCCAGCTCGAGATGGAAGGTGGCTACATCGTCACCAAGGGCGGCCGCGAGGGCGACGCGACCTCGACGAGCGTGCGCGGCGTATTCGCCGCCGGCGACGTGCAGGACCACATCTACCGCCAGGCGGTGACCTCGGCCGGCACCGGCTGCATGGCCGCCCTCGACGCGGAACGCTACCTCGACGCGCTCGGCAGCTGATCCCGTGCCACGCCCGCCCCGCCCAGCCTCGTCCGCTGACCGGAGCGGGCCTTCGAACAGCCCGTTCGACGGGCTGGCCCCGTTGCGGGGCAAGCTGCGCGAAGAGCGGGTGTTCGGCCGCCGGATCGAGCGCCCCGCCACCGGCAGCGATACGGGCCAGACTCCGGCCGCCGATGCGGACGACGCCGACACCGGCCTCTTCCGCGCCGCGCTGCAGGACGTGAAGCCGCTGCCGCCGTCGGCGCGCAGGGCCGAGCTCGAAACCCCCAAACCGCCTCCCGTTCGCCGCCCGCAAGCACCGGAAGCCGAAGACGCATCGCCTGCCGCCCCTCAGCGGCGGCGGCCGCCTCGCAACGACAGCGAACTCTTCCGCTTCGCGATGGATGACGTCATCCCCATCGATCACGGCAACCGCGCCGAAGTCGGCGTGGATCGCCGCCGCGCGCGTCATCACGACACGCACGGCTCCGCACCGTCCGACGCGCGGGAGCCTGATTTCCTGCTGCTGCCCGCCGATGCGGACAGCGCCGACCCGACCGATCTCTTCCACTACGCGGCACGTGGCGCCAAACCGGTCGACACGCGCAATCGCGCCGAGATCGAAGCCCCCCGGGCCGAGCCCCACCCGTTGAAGCACGTCGAGGATGAGCGCGAAGCATTGCGCGAATCGATGGAAGCGCCGATGACGCTGGAAGACAGGCTGGAAACCGGCGAAGAAGCGGCTTTCCTGCGGCCGGGGCTACCGCGCCGCGTGCTCACCGACCTGCGCCGCGGCCGCTGGGTGCTGCAGGCCCAACTGGACCTGCACGGCTGCAATCGCGACGAGGCACGTGAGGAACTCGCGCATTTTCTTGCCGCGAGCCTGCAGCAGGGCCGGCGCTGCGTGCGCGTGATCCATGGCAAGGGTCACGGCTCGCCGGGCAAGCAGTCCATACTGAAACACCTGTCGCGCGGCTGGCTCGCGCAACGCGAGGAGATCCTGGCCTTCTGCCAGGCGGGCCCGCACGACGGCGGTTCGGGGGCGCTGCTGGTGCTGCTCAGGGCGAGTAACGCGACCCGCCCCTGATACCGGCGCCGCTCAGATCGCGGCTTCGTTCGTCTCGCCGGTGCGGATGCGCACGACCTGCTCGACCGGCATCACGAAGATCTTGCCGTCGCCGATCTTGCCCGTGTGAGCGGCCTTGATGATGGCATCAACCGCCTGATCCACCAGGTCGTCGCCGATGACGATCTCGACCTTGATCTTCGGCAGGAAGTCCACGACATACTCGGCACCGCGGTATAGCTCGGTATGCCCCTTCTGCCGGCCGAAACCCTTCACCTCGGACACCGTCAGGCCGGCGATGCCGACCTCCGAAAGCGCCTCGCGGACTTCGTCGAGCTTGAACGGCTTGATGATGGCTTCAATCTTCTTCATTTCGATCTCCTCGGCGGGATGGCGCCACGCGGCCCACCGCCCGCGGCACGGTCAATTTTCGTCCTGATAGCGCGATGTTATCGGATAACGCCAGTCTCTGCCGAATCCTCTCTTGGTGACGCGGATTCCGACCGGGGCCTGGCGGCGCTTGTATTCATTGCGCTTGAGCATCGCCACTGTGCGACGCACCTCCGCCTCCGGGTAGCCCGCCGCGACGATCTCCCGCGGCGATTCGTCGCGCTCCATGTAGGCCTCGATGATCGCATCGAGGACCTCGTACGGCGGGAGAGAATCCTGATCCTTCTGGTCCGGCTTGAGCTCCGCCGAGGGCGGGCGCGTGATGATGTTCTCCGGAATCACCGGACCGACCGTGTTGCGCCAGCGCGCAAGCCGGAACACGAAGGTCTTGTAGAGATCCTTGAGCACCGCGAAGCCGCCCGCCATGTCGCCGTAAAGCGTGGCGTAGCCGGTCGCCATCTCGCTCTTGTTGCCGGTCGTGAGCACGATCGCGCCGGTCTTGTTCGACAGCGCCATGAGGATCATGCCGCGGATGCGGCTCTGAAGGTTCTCCTCGGTCGTGTCGGCCGGCAGGCCGCGGAACTGGTCCGCGAGCATGCCCGCGAAGGTGTTCATCGCCGGCTCGATCGGAATCTCGTCGTAGCGCACGCCGAGGTTCGCCACGAGCTCGCGCGAGTCGTCGAGGCTCATTTGCGCGGTGTAGGGCGATTGCATCATCACTGCCCGCACCTTGTCGGCGCCGAGCGCATCGACCGCAATGCACAGCGTCAGCGCGGAGTCGATGCCGCCGGAAAGTCCGATCAGGGCGCCCGGGAATCCGTTCTTGCCCAGATAGTCACGCACGCCGACCTTGAGCGCTTCGTACACTTCGGCTTCGATCGGACGTGCTTCGACCTCCTCGCCATCGGCCCAGCGCCCGTCATGCAGCCGGACGATGTCGAGGCGTTCGTCGAACGCGGACGCCTGCCATGCGAGCGTCCCGTCAGAGTTGAGTGCAAACGAGGCGCCGTCGAACACGAGCTCGTCCTGCCCGCCGACCATGTTGCAATAGACCACCGGCAGGCCGGTACCGCCGACACGCTCGCGCAGCACCTCGTAGCGGCGCTGCAACTTGTTCATGTGGTAGGGCGACGCATTGAGGCCGAGCAGCACCTGCGCCCCTTCGGCGCGCGCAAGTTCGGCCGGACCGGATTCCCACAGGTCCGCGCAGATATTCACACCGAGCTTCACGCCCTTCAATTCGAACACGCAGGCGGCCCGTCCGTGGTCGAAATAGCGTTCCTCGTCGAACACTTCGTAGTTCGGCAGGCGATGCTTGTGATAGGTGGTCAGGACCCGGCCGTCGCGGATCACCGATGCGGCGTTGTAGCGCTTGGCCTGCCACGCTTCCGGATGGCCGAGCACAAGCGTGATGCCCTGCGTGTGCTCGGCGATGCGCGCCACCTCGCGCGCGCACGCGCGGTAAAAATCGGGGCGCAGCAGCAGGTCTTCGGGCGGATAGCCCGACAAGGCGAGTTCAGGGGTCAGGACGAGGTCGGCACCGAGCGTGCGGGCTTGATCAAGGGCGCGGATGATCCGGTCGGCGTTCGCCTTCAGGTCGCCCACCGTGCAATTCAGCTGGGCAACGGCGATGGAGAGCGATTGAGCATGCTGTTTCATGGGCGCAACTATACCGCGTCGGCCAGCATCCCGGCAGCAGGACACCCGCGCGAATCGACCCCTGACCAGAGAAACCTTCTGTTACGCTTGACTGCGAGCAACCCGGACGGTGCCCGACAGAGGGGAACTAAAATGCAATCATCAAGTTCTCCTTCGGATCATTCGATGCTCATCCGCTTCGCGCTCCTCGCGTCGCTTCTCGCGCTCACCGCCTGTTCGACCATGCAGCCCCCGCCCCCTGCAGCGGGCGTACTCGAGACGCCGGCAGCCGTCGACAACAACCAGCAGCTCGAATTCAAGCTCGCAAGCGGCACCTATCGCTGCGACATGGGGCAGCGCGTCGACGTTCAACGCACTGGCGGCAATGCGAACCAGATCCAGATCGGATGGAGCGGCAAACGCTATCAGCTCGCGCGCAATCCGTCGCACTCGGGTCTCCCGCGCTTCGAGGACGATCGCAGCGGACTGGTGTGGATCGACCTGCCGTGGAAGAGCATTCTCCTCGATCGCGACACCAACAAGCCGCTCGCCAGCGATTGCAAGCTGGGGTAGGATTTCCTCCCCCGAAAATGACGATGGCCCGCTCTCTGGCGGGCCATCGTCGTCCGGCGAACGCTGTCGGGCTTAGTTGCCGGCGTTCTTGAGGCCGTCGAGGATTTCCTTCTTGGCGTCGTCGACCGAGCCCCAGCCCAGCACCTTGACCCACTTGCCCGGCTCGAGATCCTTGTAGTGCTCGAAGAAGTGCACAGTCTGCTTCATCAGCAGCTCGGGCAGATCGTCGGTGGTCTGGACCTTGTCGTACAGCGGGGTCAGCTTGGAAACCGGAACCGCGACGACTTTCGCGTCCTGGCCCGACTCGTCTTCCATCTTCAGCACGCCGACGGGACGGCAGCGGATCACCACGCCGGGCAGCAGCGGGAAGGGCGTCACGACCAGCACATCGACCGGGTCGCCGTCACCCGCGATGGTGTGCGGAACATAGCCGTAGTTGATCGGATAACGCATCGAGGTGCCCATGAAACGGTCGACGAACACGGCGCCGCTGTCCTTGTCCACCTCGAACTTGATCGGATCGGCCTGAGCCGGAATCTCGATGATGACGTTGATATCGTTCGGCACGTCCTTGCCGGCTTTCACCTGATCGAAACCCATACTTCCCTCCCGTGAAAATTTTGTGGGGCGAATTATATGTGGAAATGCCCCCCGTCGTCGGCAGCTTGAAACATTCGGCGACCAGACCGTACGGCTGGCAGCCCCGGGCGTCCCGCCCGGCACGCTATAATCGCGCGCCCTGATTGCATGAACGCCCCCGCTTCGGATGCACGCAACGCCTCCCTTGGCCTCGCCACCATCGTGCCGCCCGAAACATGGGCTGCGGGCGATCCATTGGGGATGGCTGGCTGCAGTCGCCGGCGCCCATGCCGCCGGATTTGCCGCGCTCTCGGGCCTGGGCGGCGAGCCGCAGCAAGAACTGCAACCGGCGGAAGCTGCGCCTATCAGCGTCCGCCTGCTTGCACCCGATTTCCGCCCCCGGCCCGACACGGGCATCGCATCACCGGATCCGCACGCCGCACCGACCACGCATGCAACCGTTCCCGCCCGGGGAAAGCTTGCTCCGCCGCCCGCACACACCCGCGGACGCCGACCGGATGCCCTTGCCAGCCCCCCGCCCTCCGCAGAAGCGCCCTCCCCCTCGGTCGGACAGGCAAGGCCCGAAACGCACTCGCCGCAGACCCATGAAGAACCGCGGCAGCCGGTCGGACACCCGAACGGCCCCGAGACACCCGATACATCGGCACCCGCTAACGTTGCAGGGGTTGCGCAGGCACATACCGCGACCGCTGCGGGGGCAGGGACGTCGTTCCACGCACCGAGGTACGACGCCGCCTATCTCGACAACCCGGCGCCGCAGTACCCCAAGCTGTCGCGCCGCCGCGGCGAGGAAGGGAAGGTCACATTGCGTGTGCGCGTTCGCGCCGACGGACGTGCGGAAGCCGTCGAAATCGCCCACGGCAGCGGACACCCGCGACTGGACGACGCTGCGCTCGCAACCGTGCAGTCATGGCGGTTCGTGCCGGCACGCCAGGGCGAAACACCCATCGACAGTTCGCTGCTGGTGCCCATCGTTTTCCGTCTGGACGACTGACCCCTGCAGGCGCTCGTCAGGCAGGACAGCCGAATCCGGCATCCTCCACCGCCGCGCGCATCGCCTCGACCGACACCTTCGCCGGATCGTACCGGACCACGGCCTGAGCCGCTTCGAGCGACACCTGGGCATCGCTCACGCCCGGAAGCGCCTTGAGGACTGTCGTAACGTTGCGCACGCACCCGCCGCAGCTCATGTCCTCGACCTTGATCGTCACTTCCGCCATTTCAGTTTCTCCCGAGTAATCGGCTCACCGGTCCGGTGACCAGCGCCGCAGCAGCAGCGAATTGGTGACCGCCGAAACCGAACTCATCGCCATCGCTGCCGCCGCAATCACAGGATTGAGAAGTCCCAATGCCGCGAGCGGAATGCCCAACACGTTGTAGATAAAGGCGAAGAACAGATTCTGCCGGATCTTGGACAGCGTCGCCCGCGACAGCTCGATCGCGTCGGCAACCCCGTGCAGGCTATTCCTCACGAGGGTGATGTCGGCCGCGTCGACCGCGACGTCGGCCCCGACGCCGATCGCAAACGACACGTCGGCGGCAGCGAGTGCCGGCGCGTCGTTGATGCCGTCACCGGCCATCCCGACTCGCCCATGGCCGGCGAGCGCCTTCACTGCCGCGGCCTTGTCCCCCGGCATCACGCCCGCGCGCCAGTCCTCGATACCCGTCTGGGCCGCAATCGCAGCGGCCGTCGCCGGGTGATCGCCGGTCAGCATGACCACTCGCAGGCCGCGTGCCTTGAGGCGCGCCACCGCGGCGGCAGAATCGGCGCGGACGCGGTCTGCCACGCCGATGACGCCGGCAAACACACCGTCGACGGCGATCGCCACGAGGGTCTTGCCTCCCGCCGCAATCCGCTCGCATGCGCCTGCATCCGCCGCGACCTGCCGTTCGCCGAGAAAACCGGGCGTGCCGACCACCACGTCACGCCCGTCGACGCGGCCCGCGATCCCCTTGCCCGCCACGGCCATGATGTCCACAGCAGCAGGCAGCACCACTCCCGACTCGCGCGCCGCGCGGACGATCGCCGCAGCGATCGGGTGTGCGCTGGTGGCCTCCAGGGCGCCCGCGACCACGAGCAGCTCCTCGCGACTCCAGCCGCCCGCGGGCATCACCTCGCTGACCTCGGGCGAGCCCTCGGTCAAGGTTCCGGTTTTGTCGACCGCGAGCACCTTGATCTTCTCCGCCAGCTCGAGGGCCTCGGCATTCTTCACCAGCATGCCCTCCCGCGCGCCCTGCCCCGTTCCAACCATGATCGCAGTCGGCGTGGCCAGCCCGAGCGCACAGGGGCAGGCGATCACCAGCACCGCGACCGAGCTGATCAATGCCTGCGTGAAATCCCCCGCCAGCCACCACCATCCGACGAAGGTCAGCGCGGCGATCGCCACGACGACCGGCACGAACACGGCCGCGATACGGTCCGCAAGCCGCTGCACCGGCGCCTTCGAGCCCTGGGCCTGCTCGACCATACGGATGATTCCCGCGAGCAGCGTGTGCGCCCCCACCCCGGTCGCCCGGCAGCGCAAGACCCCCTGACCATTCAGGGTCGCAGCAAAGACCCTGTCGCCCGGGCGCTTGTCGATCGGCATGCTCTCACCAGTCAGCATCGCCTCGTTGATCGCGGACTCGCCCGACTCGACCTCGCCATCCACCGGGATTGCGTCGCCGGGACGCACGACGAACCGGTCATCCGGCTGCAGCGTCTCGACGGGCACGGAAACAATCTCGCCCTCGCGTTCGACGAATGCGAGTTTCGGCTGCAGGCGCAACAGGGCATCCAGCGCCGCCGTCGTGCGTGCCTTGGCTCGGGCCTCGAGCAACTTCCCGAGCAGGATCAGCGTGATGATCGTCGCCGATGCCTCGAAATACACGTGCAGGTCGTGGCGACCGAGCAGCGTCACCACCGTGCTGTAGATCCACGCCATCGACGTGCCGAGCACCACCAGGACATCCATATTGGCGCCACCGCCGCGCAGGGAGGACCACGCGCCGCGGTAGAAGCGCGCGCCGATCCAGAACTGTACCGGCGTAGCGAGCAACAACTGCAGCCAGCGGGGGACGAGTTCATGCGCGCCGGCCCACTGCCCTCCGAACATCAGCGGCATCTGCGCCAGTAAGGGCAAGGTGAGAAGGGCCGCGATCCAGAAGCGCTGCATCTCGCGCTTCCACGTCTGCGCCTGCTGCAGGCGTTGCTGCTCGCGTGCCGCCACGCCCGTCTCGACACCCGTGAAACCCGCACGGCGCACGGCCTCGCGAATGGCCTCCGGCACGACGAGGCCAGGCTGGTAACGCAGCGTCGCGCGCTCGGTCGCGAAATTCACCGTCGCATCCACGCCCGGCAGCCGGTTCAGGACTTTCTCCAGCCGAGTCGAGCACGCCGCGCAGGTCATGCCCGAGATCGCCAGGTCCATCGTGGCCCGCGGAACATCGAAACCCGCCTTGCGGATCGCTGCGATCACCTGTTCGGGGCCGCTGGCGGGGTCCGAGAAACTCACGCGCGCCTTTTCCGCAGCGAGATTGACCGTAGCATCGACGCCCGGCAGCCGCTTCAGCACCTTCTCTATCCGCGCCGCACATGCTGCACAGGTCATTCCAGAAACCGGCAGCTCCAGCGTCGGGCTTTTCATCGTTGTCTCGGGAGCACTCATCCGCACCACTCCATTCGGCATACCTGTTTCGTCCCGGGGTCCACGCATCCCGGCCGCCGATTGCGGAACGGAACGCCTGGTGGCAGTCTAGACCCCGTACCCGAGTACGGAGTCAACTCCATGAACGACCTCACGATCGGTGCGCTGGCGAAATCCGCCGGAGTCGGCGTCGAGACCGTGCGCTACTACCAGCGCCGCGGCCTGATCCCGGCGAACGGTGCACAAAAGGGCGCGTTTCGTGTCTACGGCAACCACGAATTCGCCCGCCTGCGCTTCATCCGCCGCGCCCAGACACTGGGCTTCAGCCTCGACGAAGTCTCCGAACTGCTCGCGCTGGACGAAGAGACAGACCGCGAACGGGCACGCGCGTTCGCCCGGGCCAAGATAGCGGACGTCGAGTCCCGCATCCGCCAGCTGGAGGAGATGCGCGGCGCGCTGCAAGGGCTCGTGACCTGTTGCGAGCACACCGAGGCACCCGCCCCCTGCCCGATTCTGCATGCCCTCGCGAACGCCCCCGAGCCACCGCCCGCGCCGCGGGGCAAGACTCGCGCCCGGTCCGCCACAAAGGCGCCCTGACTGCGCTCAGACCTCGCACACGACGCCGCGCCAGAGGGCGCCGCCGAGGCTGGGCGCATGAAACAACCCGAACACGCCGAACCCCAGCACGAGCATCCCGGCGACGAATCGCACACGGCGATTGCGCGTGATGTCCCGGAAACGCTTGAACACCATGCCAGCGAGCATCAGGTTCGGCAGCGTGCCCAGCCCGAAGGCCAGCATCAGCCCTGCCCCGCGCCCGGCCGAACCGGTCACCAGCGCCGTCGTGAGCACGCTGTAGACGAGGCCGCAGGGCAGGAATCCCCACAACAGCCCCAGCGGCAGCGCCTGCCCGACCGAACGGGCCGGGATGAAGCGCGCGGTGAAGGGCTGCACGCGCTTCCACAACACCAGGCCCGCCCGCTCGACGGGCGCGAGCAGGCGGGTGAAGCCGGTCAGGTACAAACCCAGGGCGACAAGCATCAGGTTCGCCAGTATGTACAGACCCATCTGCACCGGGAGGACGCCCGAGAACAGCATGCCGACCGTGCCGAGGGCACCGAGCGCGCCGCCGAGCATCGTGTAGGTCGCAACGCGACCGAGGTTGTAGGCGAGGTGCACCGGCCACTGCCGCCCGGCGCGGCCCGGCATGTTAACGGTGAGTGCGCCGACGATACCGCCGCACATGCTGACGCAGTGCGTGCCTCCCAGAAGGCCGATCAGGAAGGCTGCGATGTAACCGGTTTCGGGCATGGCGGTAGTAGGCAAGACGGGAAAAGCACGGGACCGCGGCACGAAAAAAACAAAGCGGGCGCCCGAGGACGCCCGCACTGTATCACCTTCTCCCGGCCCGCACAGCCCGCGGCCGCGGGCAGCAGGCCCGGCTCAGATGACCTTCGAATAGCGCGCGCGCTCGCGGTCGGCGCGCAGGTAGCGGTCGAATACCATCGCGATGCCGCGCACCAGCAGACGCCCAGGGGGCAGCACGCTGATCCACTTGTCGCTGACCTTCAGCAGGCCGGCTTCCTCCATCGCCTTCAGATCCTCGAGTTCGGAGGCAAAGTATTCGTCGAACTTGATCAGGTGCGCAATCTCGATCGAGTCGATCGACAGTTCGAAGTGGCACATCAGGGCCTGGATGATCGAACGGCGCAGCAGGTCGTCGGCGGTAAGCTCGACGCCGCGCAGCACGGGCAGCTCGTCGCGATCGAGGGCATCGTAGTACTCGTCGAGCGTCTTCACGTTCTGCGAGTACACCGGGCCGATCTTGCCGATCGCCGACACGCCGAAGGCCAGCAGGTCGCACTCGGCCTGCGTCGAATACCCCTGGAAATTGCGGTGCAGGCGTCCCTGGCGCTGCGCGATCGTCAGCTCGTCGTCCGGCTTCGCGAAGTGGTCCATGCCGATATAGACGTAGCCCGCCTCGGTCAGGCGGCGGATCGCCAGTTGCAGGATCTGCAGCTTGGTGTCCGACGTCGGCATGTCGTTGATCGCGATGCGGCGCTGCGGCTTGAACAAGCCCGGCAGGTGCGCGTAGCTGTATAGCGAGATGCGATCGGGCGACAGCTGCAGCACCTGCTCGAGCGTGCGATTGAAGCTGATGATGTTCTGGCGCGGCAGGCCGTAGATCAGGTCCATGCTGATCGACTTGAAGCCGGTAGCCCGGGCCGCATCGATGACGAGTTTCGTCTCGTCGTAGCTCTGGATGCGGTTGACCGCCTCCTGCACGTCTTCGTTGAAATCCTGCACGCCGACGCTCATGCGGTTGAACCCGAGGTCGGCGAGCAGCTTCACGGTATCGAAGTCGACCTTGCGCGGATCGACCTCGATCGAATACTCGCCGTTGGGCACCAGCGTGAAACGTCTGCGCACCGAATCCATGAGCTCGCGCAGCTCATCGTGCGACAGGAAGGTCGGCGTTCCGCCGCCGAGGTGCAGCTGCGTCACCTGATGGCTTCCGCCCAGTACAGCAGCCTGCATCTCGATTTCCTTATCGAGATATTTCAGATACTTGGCGGAACGCGCGTGATCCTTGGTGATGATCTTGTTGCAGGCGCAGTAGTAGCAGATCGTGTTACAGAACGGGATGTGGAAGTATAATGAGAGCGGTTTACTCACGCCCCCGACGCCGCGTTGCGCCAGCCAGTCCCGCAATGCACGAGCATCGAACGCTTCGACGAAGCGATCAGCCGTCGGGTAGGACGTGTAGCGCGGCCCGTTGATGTCGAACCGGCGAATCAACTGCTGGTCGAACACAAGATCTTTCTGACTGGTCATGGTTGTATCGCTTGAGTGCATTCCGTACGATCTCAAAAAGCCGCAGTTTCGTGGTTGACGTGGATCAACGGTCCATTCCGCCGGACGCCTGCCACTTCTCGGTCGATGTAGAAGGAACGATATTATCGTGCAAATGAAGGCGACGGTGCCGATTACAGTTGCGAGTCTGAAGGTCGCATGTTCCCAGTGCAACCTTGTCGAGTTGTGCCTGCCGTTCGGGATGTCGGAATCGGAAATCGACCGTCTCGACGAACTCGTCGGCGCGCGCCGCAAGATCAAGCGGCAACAGCATCTGTATCGCGCGGGCGATCCCTTCGAAGCGATCTATGCGATCCGCGCCGGGTCGTTCAAGACCGACGTGCTGCTCGAGGACGGGCGAGAGCAGGTCACCGGCTTCCAGATGACAGGCGAGATGCTGGGCCTCGACGGCATCAGCACCGAGGCGCACTCCTGCAACGCAATCGCGCTGGAGGACAGCGAAGTCTGCGTGATCGCGTACGGCAAGCTCGAAGAGCTGTCGCGGGTGGTCGAGGGGCTGCAGTTGCAGTTCCACAAGGTGATGAGCCGCGAGATCGTGCGCGATCATGGCGTGATGACGCTCCTCGGCTCGATGCGTGCGGAAGAGCGCTTGGCGGCCTTCCTGCTCAACATGTCGCAACGTTTCACGGCGCGCGGCTTCTCTCCGGCGGAGTTCCACTTGCGCATGACGCGCGAGGAGATCGGCTCCTATCTCGGCCTGAAGCTCGAAACGGTATCACGCGCCTTTTCGAAGTTCCAGGACGAGGGCCTGATCGCAGTGCAGCAGAAGCACATTCGCATTCTGGACATCGTCGGCCTGAAGCGGCTGATCCAGCACCCTTCGTCACGCCCCTGACGGGACGCTCCCCTTTCGCCCGGCAGATCGCCGGCTTCGTGCGCTATTGACGCCGCCGCGCGGTCATCGTTCCCGACAGGGCGGCGATGTCCTGCTCTGAGAGCAGAGCCCGTGCGATCGGCAGCAACTCCCCCTCCTCGCGCTGGATGTGACGACGGTAGGCATCGGCGAACGCCTCGACGTCTGCCGGTGACAGCTCGGCGTTTTCACCGCCGGCGATGCGCTCGAGCCGCGCCCGCATCCGCGCCCAGCCGGCAAAGAGCTTCTGGTGATCGGCCAGTATCCAGTCGATGAGCGTGCCGAGCTCTGCGCGCCGGGCTTCATCGGCACGTGCCCGCAGGACGGGAAGGAGGTCGTCCTCCTCGTCCTGATGGTGCTTCACGGCAGCGACATCGAAGTAGCGCATCACGTTGCTCGCCGCCTGCTGCGCCTGCCGGTCCGGACCATGCTCCGGCAGCCAGGCGGCGAGCCGCGCCAGAGTCGCAAGCTGCGCTTGCAGGCGCTCATGGCAGGCTTCGAGCATCTCGAGAGGCGTCTCGAAACCCGGGGATGAAGGAATCAGCGAATCGGTCATCGGAACACTCCGGCAAACGCGAGGAATCCTGCCGGGTCCTTGCTGAGAGCCACCGACACGATCCATGAAAAGGTAAGCAGGGCCGCGAACAGCGCCAGCACCCGGACGCGCATGGTGCGCCCCCAGCGCAGCGCTGTCGCGCCAAGCAGTATATAGACGACAAGCGCGGCGACCTTTGCCGTGACCCACGGCGCGACGAAGGGATACTGGCCGCTCATGGTCGCGAGCGTGATCGCGCTGCCGAAAAACACGCTGTCGATGACATGCGGCAGGGTGCGCGTGACGCGGTGATCGAGCAGCGGACTTCTCCGCATCATCCAGACCCCCTGCAGCAGGAAGCCGCTGATGCTCAGGACCGCGCACAGGACGTGCAGGTGCTTGATCGCCGGATACATGGCACTCAGCCCGGGCGTCCGTCGCTGCGCGGGCGCCAGTAGATCGGCAGGTAGCGCGACGCCCATGCGCCGAACACGCCCAGCCAGCCGAGCACGGCCAGCAGCATGACGACCGCCGACGAGCCCGCGGGGACGAGTTCCGCGGCAATGCGCACGACCACGACCCCTTCGAGACCGAGGAACAGCCCCCAGGTCAGACGATCCGCCGCGAGCTTGCGGCCCGAGTGCCCGAGGGTCACCCGCGACACCATCGCCATCAGGACGGATCCGAAGAATCCGACGCCCAGTGCGTGCAGCGGCGCCATTCCCAACACGCGGTAACCCAGCAGGGACGCGAGTCCCTGGATGGCGAAAAGCGCCAGCGCGATTCCAAGCCAGAGGAAACCGATGTGCAGCATCCCGAGCAGAGGCACCTTCATCGCCGGGACAGGCCTCCACTTCCATGACAGCCACAGGGCCGCGACGGCGGCCGGAGCATCCACGATCCAGCGCAGGGATTGCAGTTCCGCGACATCGAGCCCGGCATGCAGCACGCTGCCGCCGACGACGAGCACCATGACCCACGGCGGCCGCACCATCACGTAGGCCGGGATCACGCTGCTCGAAAAGAACGGCACCATGCGGTGGCACACGCCGAAGAACACCGGCAGCAGCGAGCAGAACACTGCAAGCTCGATCGCGACGCGCGCCCAGACCGGATTGCCGGTCAGCGCAAAGCCTATCCAGGCCAGCACGGCAGCCATCCCGGCGATCAGTGCATAGCACACGAGACGGGCATGCAGCGCCTCAAGGTCGCCGTGATGCGCGACCTGCCACAGGATGCGCTGCACCCCGCCCCATCCGGCAAGTACCAGCACCAGACCCGGAACGACAAGGCCGGGCACGACCATGCCCACGATGGCCAACGCCCATCCTGCCGCCAGCAGGCGCCAGGACCATACCCAGCGCCCCGACGCGATCTCGTCGTAGCCCTGCCAGCGCGGCATGGCAGTGAGGAGAAAGCCGAACATGAAGAATGGAAACACGCCGCTCGTCACGAGCAGGGCGTGCATCCACCCCGGCGGGAGCATCCAGGCGACTGCCGGCAGCAGTCCCGCACGCGCTCCAAGCTCCAAGGCCCACATCGCAAAGCTGACGAGAAGCATCACCCCGCCGGACAGGAACATTGTCCGGTGCGGCGCAACAAACAGCATGAATGAGGTGGAAGCGGGCTTCTCCGGCGCCTGCATCTTGTCTCCTGTCGCCCCCAGCGGAGACAGTTTGCGGGACGCCGGGTCGCGGCCCGTGTTGGGTTGCGGGTTAAAATGCACAAGTTTCTCCACGGAGTCCGAAATGCCCAACCGTCCAGTCGATATTCCCACCGCACTGCGCCAGGTTTCTTTCTTCAGCGAACTGACCGCAGAGGAGATCGACCGTGTTGCCCGCTTCACCCGCGAACGCCACCTCGAGAAGGGCGAAATCCTGTTCCAGCGCGGCGATCCCGTGCATGGCTTCTACTACATCGCCTCGGGTCAGATAAAGCTCGCGGTTTCGTCGGCGCAGGGTAACGAAAAGGTGGTCGAGATCATCAGCCCGATGCACACTTTCGGCGAGGCCGTGATGTTCCTCAACCGTCCCTACCCGGTTTTCGCCGAAGCCCTCACGTCGACGCAGCTGCTGCACATCGGCCAGGCCGTGGTGTCCGAGCTCATCGACCAGGATCCGGGATTTGCGCGCAAACTCCTCGCCGGCATGGCAATCCGCCTTCACGGCATGATCCAGGACGTCGAGACCTATTCCTTGCGCTCGAGCATGCAACGCGTGATCGGCTACCTGCTGCAGCAGGTCGATAGCGAAAGTGGCGTCGCCTGCGACATCGCCCTGCCGACCAGCAAGCAGGTCATCGCCTCGCGGCTCAATCTGACGCCCGAAACACTGTCGCGAATTTTTCACGACCTGTCCGAAGCGGGACTCATCACGGTACACGGCAAACACATCTCCCTGCTCGACCCCGCCCGCCTGGCCCGCCATCAGGGCTGACCGGCACCCGTTAGCGGGGTTTGCCGAGGAATTCTCGGTGCGCAGGCCCCGTGTGACCTTGACAGGGGTCAATCGGGCGAAACCACCCGGCCCCGCCTACGGATCCAGCCGCCGACCGGAGCGAGGATCAGCGCTCGAGGACGTACTGGCCGGGTGCTTTCGAAAGTTCGGGAAATGCCTCGGACGCGGCCGGACGGGCCTCGACAAGCTCGCCACAACGCGGTTTGAGCCAGTCCATCCAGTCCCCCCACCAGCTGCCGTCATGCTCGTCCGCGTGCTTGCGCCAGTCGTCGGCCTTGTCCGTGCGGCGCGCCGCCGCCGCCCAGTACTTGCGCTTCGGCGGATTCACCGGCGGATTGACGATGCCGAGGATATGGCCCGAGCTCGACAGCACGAAGCGCCGGGGGCCGGTGACGAGGTTGTTGATGCGATACGCCTGTTCCCACGGCGCGATGTGGTCGTCTTCGGCCGCCACGGCATACAAGGGCTGAACGATGCGGGACAGATCGATAGGCTGCCCGGATATCGTCAGCCCATCGACCGCGATCAGACGATTCTCAAGGTAGAGTTCGCGCAGGTACCACGAATGCATCGCATAGGGCATGCGCGTGGCGTCCATGTTCCAGTACAGCACGTCGAACGGAGCAGGCGCCTCGCCATACAGCCAGCCGTGCACGACGTAGTGCCAGATCAGGCTGTTGGAGCGGAGCAGGCGGAAGGCCGATGCCATTTCCTTGCCTTCAAGAAAGCCCTTGCGGGCCATGTTCTCCGACAGGTAGCGGACGCTCGCCTCATCGATGAAGACCTCGATGTCACCCGGACGATGAAAGTCCACAAGGGTCGTGAACAGGGTCCAGTCGGCCACCGGCACCTCGTCCGCCGCGAAGCGGCGATTTGCCCACGCCATGTACATCGCCAGGGCCGTCCCTCCGATGCAGTAACCGACAGCATGCACCTTCGGCGCGCCGGTCAACCTGCGTGCCGTTTCGACGATGGCGTGGACGCCATCCTCCAGATAGCTGTCGAAGGTGACGTCACGCATCGACGAGTCCGGGTTCTTCCAGCTCGTGATGAACACGTCCAGGCCCTGATCCAGCAGGTAGCGGACCATGCTCTTCTTCGGCGTGAGGTCGAGGATGTAAAACTTGTTGATCCAGGGCGTGACGATCACGACCGGCTCCGCATGCACCTTCGGCTGCGTCGGCGCGTAGTGGATCACCTCCAGCAGACGGTTGCGGAAGACGACCGACCCCTCGGTCGTGCCCAGAGTCACCCCCACCTTGAAATCGCCTGGACTGCTCAGGCGAATCTCGCCCGCCTCGAGGTCGGCGAGCATGTTGCGCACACCGTCCGCAAGGCTTTCGCCCTTCGTCTCGACGGCCTTGCGGATCGCAACCGGATTCGTCCAGAAGAAATTGGTCGGCGCAACGGCGTTGAGCCACTTGCGCCACCAGAACGCAGCGCGGCGACGCTCCTTGCTCGAGAGCCCCGGCGTGTCGAAGAGCATGTCCTGCATGTGGTGCGTGAGGGCGAGGTACCACTCCTTCGTCAGGTCCCACGTCGCCGAATCGGTCCACGCGGAATCGGCAAAGCGCGCATCGTCGGCATTGGGGACGACGGGATCCTTGCTGGCGAGCCCCATCGCGCGGCAGGCGGAATGCCACTGCAGGCGCCACAGATCGCTCGAGAGCTCCACCATGCGCTCGGCGAGTTCCTGGGGATGGGATAGCCATGCGAGCTGCGCATGCACGATGGGAGCCGCCATCCCCAGCGGATCGAGACTTCCTTCTACACTGTCGTGGATTTCTCGCAGCGCCCGCCGGACGGACCGCGGGGGATCACCTGAACCGTGTTTCCTGATTGCCGTTCCGTTCTTCATTCCTGGACGCTCCCGCACTTCTCGATGACGCTCAAGTCAAACTATAACAGCGCCCCGCAACGGGAACCGTGACATGCGGCCAGCCCAGTTGCTCATCGACGGCATCGGCAAGCGCAGATGCTGCTTGCTGTTCACCATGCACGACAAATGTATGCCGCGGCGGCCGCACGAACTTCGACAGCCATGCCAACAGGGCCGGCTGGTCGGCATGGGCGGACAGGCCACCAATCGTGTGGATCTCCGCCCGCACCGGTACCCGCTCGCCGAACAGGGTGACCGCACGGGCACCATCGACCAGGCGCCGGCCCAGCGTACCGGCCGCCTGGAAACCGCAGATCACGACACTGCATTCGCTGCGATCGATGTTGTAACGCAGGTGATGCTTGATCCGACCGGCCTCGCACATTCCGCTGGCCGAGATGATCACCAGTCCCGAGCGCTCGTTGTTCAGCGCCTTCGACTCTTCCACGTCCTGAACGAATCTGAGGCGCATGCGCTCGCCGTGCGCGCGAATCCATTCCAGCAACTCGCGCGTCTCGTCGTCCCACAGCTCGTCGTAGCGCAGCGTGAGTTCCGTGACCGCTGAAGCCATGGGCGAATCGACAACGACATCGAGCGCATCCACCTTACCCTGACGCACGAGGTTCGCCAGCACGAACACCATTTCCTGCGTGCGGCCAACCGCAAATGCCGGAATGATGACGTTACCCTTCCTGCGCTGCAGCGTGTCCCGCAGGACCGCGATCAGCTCCCTCTCCGTTTCAGCCATCGCACGGTGAGCGCGATTGCCGTAAGTCGACTCGACGACGAGGAAGTCCGCCTCCGGCACGGGAGTGGGATCGCGCAGTACCGGTCTGGCCGGCTGCCCGAGGTCGCCGCTGAACACCACCTTGCGCACAACGCCACCCGATTCGATATCGAGTTCGATCACCGCCGATCCGAGGATGTGCCCGGCGTCATGGAAACGGCATCGGACTCCCGGGTGCGGATTCAGCTCTTCGCCGTACGCCACCTTGCGCAGGCTCGTCAGGCTCGCCCGGGCCTGATTGACCGTATAGAGGGGCCCCGCCACGTAGCCGCGACGCAGATTTCGCTGGCGCTTGCCCCGGTTGATCCACTCCGCCTCCTTTTCCATGATGTGCGCGGAATCGAGCAACATCACGCCCAGCAGGTCAACAGTCGCTGCCGTGGCGTAGATCCTGCCCGTATAACCGAGCGACACAAGCCGCGGGACAAGACCCGAGTGATCCAGGTGGGCATGCGTCAGTAGCACGAAATCGACTCCGCGCAGATCGAAGTCGAGCGCCTGCAGATTCTTCCGGTCCGCATCCCGTCCGCCCTGGAACAGGCCGCAGTCGACGAGAAACGTACCGCCGTCGTAGTGCAGACGCGCACACGAGCCGGTAACTTCGCCGGCCGCCCCGAAAAATGTCAGATCCATGCTGCCTCCCACATGACCGTTGACTGCATGACGCGACAGCGACGAAGCTTGACGGGAATCAACAGCCTGGCTGCATTACCGTCGCTTTCGCACAAGCGGGCTCGCTATAATCGAGCCGTCCTTGCAAAACATTAGGAGATGCACGATGTTCAAGCACATACTGGTTCCCACCGATGGCTCTCTGCTTTCCGAGAGCACCGTGGCCCGTGCCGTGTCCTTCGCGAAGGACGCCGGTGCGCGTATCACGTTCTTCTATGCACAGCCCGACTTTCCCATGCCGATATACGGGGAAGGAGCGTTGATCGATCCCACCACGCCGGAGCAGTTCAGCAAGGCTGCCGCGGATGAGGCACAACGCATCCTCGATGCGGCGAAGAGCGCCGCCGATGAGGCAGGCGTCGCCTCCGACTCCGACACGATCGTCAACGAAGTACCGTATGAAGCCGTCATCGACGCCGCCCAACGCCATGGCTGTGACCTGATCTTCATGGCGTCGCACGGGCGTCGCGGCATCGCCGGCCTGCTCTTGGGCAGCGAGACGCAGAAGGTTCTCACCCACAGCAAGATCCCCGTACTCGTATACCGCTGACCCGCAGCGGACTGCGGACCAAATGCGCATCGGGCAGCGAAGGATCGCAGCCCGATGCCGACATTACGCCTTCCTGTTGATGTCCGCGGCGCTGCGCTGAAAGAACAGCGTCAGCAGGCTGGACGCTGCTCCCACCAGCCAGAATCCGAAGAAGCCGACCGAATATGTGGCCGTGAGCGAGTAATGCACGGGTTCGCCGAAGAGGTAGAGCTCCTGCGGATCGATCACCGCGAAGAAGACGGCCTCGGCAAGGCCGGCCACCAGAAATGACGGCCACAACACCTGTATCCATTTCAGCATTGCATCCCCTGGGCAGCGGTCAGGACTTGACGGGAACGATGCGGACCACAGAATCGGCCGGAATGTTCGCCGACCCGTTCATGCGCCAGTTGTGCGACTCGTCCTCCACCTGCAGCAGCCACCGTCCGGAAGACAGCGGTGCAAGCGGTGCCGCAAACACGCCATCACGACGCTTGAGCACTAGAACCTGGTCCATCCCGGCACGAGTCGGATGGGAAATCGTCAGCACGACGGTGGGCGGAAGTGGCGCATTGGCCGCGGACGAAAGTTCAAGCGTCACCTCGTCGGAGCGCAGCCTGACGTCGGCGAGCAATCCCAACTCTGCAGCCTTCAGCGACCGGGCGATCGTCTTTTCAATCGCCTTGCCCTCCTGATAATAGTCATCGACGACCAGACCGTCCCAGGAGGTCACCGCAAGCCACAGGGTCACCATCCCGGCGACCACGGATGCGGCAGGAACGGCGATCAGGAACCAGGGCCAGCCCTGCCGATACCAAGGTTCCAGAGTCTTGTGCATGTTTGCACTTTGCATGCGTCTACTCCTGATTAGCGCGGAAGGAGGAAAGTTGTACGTTCGCGGACGGCAACACCGGGGTCGCCCGGAACACCGAACTCGAAAACGATCTCGTGGCTACCCGGCGTCGCCGCCTCGGGCGGCACCTGCACCTGCACCGTTACCGATTCGGTCATGGCCGGCTTGATCTCGAACTCCTGCTGCCCTTCCAGCCGGATGCCCTCCAGACCGGACACGCGCACCACGACCGGGCGTGTGACCTCCTGCATGTTCATGATGCGTAACTGATAAACGTTCTCGATCAGTCCGCCCGGGACTTCGCGCGCCAGCGTTGCACGATCACGAATCACATCCACACGCAGGTCCGACCGCATTGCCAGGCTCCAAACCGTCGCCAGCAGAATCAAAGTCAGAACGCCGCCGTAGATCAGCGTGCGCGGACGCAGCACGTGCCGCACGATCTCGCTCCTGCCCCAATGACGGCGTACCGCATTCTCCGTCGAATAGCGGATCAAGCCGCGGGGATAGCCCATCTTGTCCATCACCTGATCGCAACCGTCGATGCAGGCGCCACACCCGATGCACTCGTACTGGAGCCCCTGGCGGATGTCGATACCCGTGGGGCACACCTGCACGCAGATGCCGCAGTCGATACAATCCCCCACTCCGACACTGCGTGGATCTACACCCTTGCGCCGGGTACCGCGCGGCTCCCCCCGCTCCTCGTCATAGGTGACGACGAGCGTATCGGCGTCGAACATGACGCTCTGGAAACGCGCATAGGGGCACATGTACTTGCACACCTGCTCGCGCATCACGCCCGCGAACAGATACGTGAAACCGCCGTAGAACAGGATCCAGAACAGCTCCCACGGTCCGAAGCCAAAGGTCCTGGCGGACTGCAGAAGCTCCGCGACCGGGGTGAAGTAGGCGACGAGCGTGAAACCCGTCCACAGGGAAAACACCCCCCACGCCGAAAACTTGGCGGCGCGCAGGCCGAACTTCCGCGCATCCATCGGAGCGGTCTCGAGCTTGCGACGCTTGTTGTGATCGCCCTCGATCTTCTCTTCGATCCACATGAAAATCTCGGTGTAGACCGTTTGCGGACAGGCATATCCGCACCACAGACGACCGGCGATCGCGGTAAAGAAGAACAGGGCGCAAGCCGAAATTATGAGCAGGATCGCAAGATAGAACACGTCCTGGGGCCAGAAGACCCAGCCGAAGATGTAGAACTTGCGTTCGGTGAGGTGGAACAGGACCGCCTGCCGGTCGTTCCAGGTCAGCCATGGCAGGCCGTAATAGATGATCTGAGTCAGCCAGACGAAGGCCCAGCGCCAGTTTGCAAAGACTCCTTTCGCCGACCGGACATGAATCTTCTGCCTAGCCACATACAGATCGTCGCCTTGCTCTTCCCGAAGCTGCGATTTCGAGACCACGCGCACGCGTACCGGATCGCTCATTATCGCTATATCCGTATCTTCTGATTTACCGGTGACAATTTTCCCCGGGGCATGCCCCGGGGACCAAGCAGCACTGCAACTAACTCAGGATTTCGACTTACTTGGCGACAGCTTGGTTCGACAGGCTATAAACATACGACGCCAGCAGATGAACCTTGGCCTCGCCGAGGAACTCGCCGAATCCGGGCATGCGGTTGGTGCGTCCAAGTTGCACGGTCTCCGTGATCGTGGCTTCCGACGAACCGTACAGCCAGTCGCTATCGGTCAGGTTCGGAGCACCCATTGCCTGGGTTCCCTTCGCCTCGGGACCGTGACACGCGACGCAGTTCTGCTGGAAAAGCTCCGCGCCGCGCTGGGCGCGCAGCGAATCGTGGGCGAGACCTGACAACGAACGCACGTAGTTCACGACGTCCTTGACCCCGTCCGGCCCGAGCACCGGTCCGAACGGGGGCATCATGGCCTGACGCCCGCCTGTGATTGTGGTCTTGATCGTCTCGGGCTCGCCACCCCAGTTCCAGACCTTGTCGCTCAGGTTCGGGAAGCCCTTCGCACCGCGGGCATCCGCCCCGTGGCACTGGGCGCAGTAGGTCACGAACAGGCGCTTGCCGGCTCCGCGTGCTTCCTCGTCGGCCGCGACCGCAGGGATTTCCATGCCTTGGAACTTGGCAAAGATCGGGGCGTAACGCTGTTCGGCCTGCCGCATTTCGGTTTCGTACTGACCGACGGCACTCCAGCCCAGCACACCTTTCGTATTACCAAAACCCGGATACATCGACAGATACACGACCGCAAAGATCAGCGTGATCCAGAAAAGGTATAACCACCAGCGCGGCAGCGGGTTGTTGTACTCGGCCAGGTTTTCGTCCCACACGTGGCCGTGCAGTTCCACCGGCCCGGTTTCCCGCTTGTTGTTCGACATGAGCACGAACAGACAGAACAGCAAGCTCAGGCCCACCAGGCCCATCACATACGCGTTCCAGAAGCCGCTAATAAAGTCAGCCATTTTTATCCTTCCTTGGTGTGCCGTCCCGCAGCAAGGGACGGCGCATCGTCATCGGTGAAGGGAAGTCGCGCCGCCTCCTCGAAACCTGCCCGCGCACTCTTGCTGTATGCCCATACGCAGATCGCGACGAAACAGGCGAGACCGAGCACGGTGATAAGGGATCGGAAATCGTTGATATCCACGGCGCGTCTCCTTTTTCTTACTTGAAGTTCGACAGAGCGATGCCCAAGCCCTGGAGGTAGGCCACGATGGCATCCATTTCCGACTTGCCTTCGAGCGCAGCCCGCGCACCGGCGATTTCCTCGGCGGTGTAAGGGTGTCCCAGCTTCTGCAGCGCGTGCATTTTGTCCTCGATGTCGTCGGACTTGACCGGGCGCAGCAGCCACGGGAACGCGGGCATGTTCGACTCAGGCACGACATCGCGCGGATTGTTCAGGTGTACGCGGTGCCACTCGTCCGAATAGCGGCCGCCGACTCGCGCGAGGTCCGGACCGGTACGCTTCGAACCCCACTGGAACGGACGGTCGTAGATGAACTCGCCTGCGACCGAGTAGTGGCCATAGCGCTCGGTTTCCGCACGGAAGGGTCGGATCATCTGCGAGTGGCAGTTGTAACAGCCTTCGCGCACATAGATGTCGCGTCCGGCCAGACGCAACGGATCGTACGGCTTGACGTCTAGCGGCTTGCCGGTGCGGTCGATCGCGGTTGTCGTGGTCTTCTGGAAGAACAGCGGGACGATCTCGACGAGACCGCCAACGCTGACCGTCAAAAGCGTCAGCACGATCAACCAGCCGACGCTGCGCTCGATAAATTCGTGTTTCGATTGAGCCATGTTCTGTCTCTCCGATTATGCGTGGGCAGCAGCGGGGGCGACCACGGGCGCCTCATACGCCTTCTCGCCTGCCATCGTCCGGACCATGTTGTAGAACATGATGAGCATGCCGGTCAGGAACAGGACACCGCCCAGCAGGCGGATCGTCCAGAACGGGTAGCTCGCCTTCACGCCCTCGACGAAGGAATAGGTCAGCGTTCCGTCCGGGTTCGTGGCGCGCCACATCAGACCCTGCATCACACCGGCAATCCACATGGAAGCGATGTACAACACGATACCGATCGTCGCGATCCAGAAGTGTGCGTTGATCAGGCCGACCGAGTACATCTGGGTCTTGCCGTACATGCGCGGGATCAGGTAGTACATCGAGCCGATCGAGATCATCGCAACCCAGCCCAGAGCGCCAGAATGGACGTGGCCGATGGTCCAGTCGGTGTAGTGCGACAGGGCATTGACCGTCTTGATCGACATCATCGGACCTTCGAAGGTCGACATGCCGTAGAAGGAAAGCGCGGTGATCAGGAACTTCAGGATCGGATCGGTGCGCAGCTTGTGCCATGCGCCCGAGAGGGTCATCACGCCGTTGATCATGCCGCCCCACGACGGCGCCAGCAGGATCAGCGAGAAGATCATCCCCACCGACTGGGTCCAGTCGGGCAGCGCCGTGTAGTGCAGGTGATGCGGACCTGCCCACATGTAGGTGAAGATCAGCGCCCAGAAGTGAACGACCGACAGGCGGTAGGAATAGACGGGGCGCTCGGCCTGCTTCGGCACGAAGTAGTACATCATCCCCAGGAAGCCCGCGGTCAGGAAGAAACCCACCGCATTGTGGCCATACCACCACTGGATCATCGCGTCCTGAACGCCGGCATAGGCGGAGTAGGACTTGGTCAGGGTGACCGGGAGTGCAGCGCTATTGACGATGTGGAGCAGCGCAACCGTGAGGATGAAGCCACCGAAGAACCAGTTCGCAACATAGATATGACTGGTCTTGCGCTTGGCGATCGTGCCGAAGAACACGATCGCATAGGACACCCACACCACGGCGATCAGGATGTCGATCGGCCACTCGAGCTCGGCGTATTCCTTGCCGGAGGTGAAGCCCAGCGGCAAGGTAATCACCGCCAGCACGATCACCAACTGCCAACCCCAGAATGTGAAGGCCGCCAGCTTCGGCGCGAACAGCGGCGTGTGACACGTCCGCTGCACGACGAAATACGAGGTCGCGAACAGCGCACAGCCACCGAAGGCAAAGATCACTGCGTTCGTGTGAAGCGGACGCAGCCTGCCGAAATGCAGCCACTCGCCCAGATTGAGCTCGGGCCAGACAAGCTGCGCCGCGACGATCACTCCCACCAGCATGCCCACCACGCCCCATACCACGGTCATGATGGAGAACTGGCGGACGACGTTGTAGTTATAAGTCGCCTGCGATTGCATGGAACTCCCCTTGAGATGAAGAAAACCTCTGCACCAGTCCGGGAGAGCATGTGCAACGGCTCGCCACGGACTCGTGACAACGGCCGACATTCTATTGCACTGCAGTAGTGGGTGAAAATACCCAATTACAAAAAAAACCTGTTGCCAGCATGGTTATGATTAATCCATCATACGCAAAAATGCCAGGCAAAAAAAAAGGGTGCGCATCAAGCGCACCCCCAACCCCAACAGAGAGACAAAAATTCCTTACCTGATTGGCGCGCTCGCATCGCGACGCACCAATCTCGAAAACCGTAGGAAAAGTATGCCAATCCTCGTCCTCGAGGGCGTTGACGTAGGTCAACAAACCCCTCGCGGCGAGCCGAAGGCGCGCCGCTGTCGCGGGAATCACTGTTTTTTGATCTGCGAGGGAGTGTCATCGGACTGTTCCGGCTTCCGGCTTTCGGGCAGGTCACGGTCGTCCATCAGCATGCGATAGGCGGGCCCTTCCATGTCATCGTACTGACCCGAGCGCAGCGACCACCAGAAGATCGCGCCGATCACGAACACCAGCACCACCGAAAGCGGCACGAGGATGTAAAGACTTTCCATGGATGGTCAATTTACCCGGCGGTTACCCTGCAGGCGTAGGGCATTTAGCACGACGAGCAGCGAACTGCCTGCCATGCCGATCCCCGCCATCCAGGGCGTGACCAGTCCCGCCATCGCGAGCGGAATGGACGTGAAGTTGTAGGCGAAGGACCACCACAGGTTCTGCCGGATGACCGTCAGGGTGCGCCGGGCGAGGTCCACGCCACGCCCAAGACCCGCCAGGTTCTCGCTCAGCAGCACGATGTCGCCCTGGTTGCGCGCGAGCTCGGTGCCTCCCCCCATCGCAACCGAAACGTGGGCCTGGGCAAGAACCGGCGCATCATTGACCCCGTCACCGACCATGACCACGACTGCCGACGGATCATGCTGCAACCCGGTAATGAAGTCGCGCTTGCCCTGCGGCGTCATTCCACCATGCGCGTCACCCAGCCCCAGGCGAACTGCGACCGAATCCGCGACGGACTGTGCGTCCCCGCTCAGCACGGTCGTACGGACGCCCTCGGCCGCCAGCTTCGCGCTCAACTGACCGGCCTCCGGCCGCGGAACGTCGGCCAGACGAAAGAGCCCTAGCCAGCGCCCCTGCCCGCCAAGTGCGACGACGGAGCCGCCGCGGCCCGACAGTTCATCGAGGCGCGCAGGCAGGCCGCAACCCAGATGCGCCGCCACGAAGTCCGGACGTCCCAGCCAGTAGGGTTCGTCATCCACCAACCCCGTGACCCCCTGCCCTGTTTCCGACGCGAGATTCCGGACAGCGGGGAGATCTGCATCGTCGCTCGAGCGGCGCAGGGCCCGGGCAACCGGATGCTCGGACGATTGCTCCAGCGCGCAGGCGATCGCCTGCAACTGTGGAACATCGAGATCGCCGAGCGGCAGCGTTTCCTCCAGCGTCGGGCGCCCCAATGTCAGAGTCCCGGTCTTGTCGAAGACAAAATGATTGGCGTTCGCCAGCGTCTCGATCGCGTGACCGCGGGTCACGAGCACGCCCATCCGCGCCAGCGCATCGGTCGCGACCGTGAGCGCGACCGGCGTCGCGAGCGACAACGCGCACGGACATGCCACGACCAGCACCGACACGAACACCCACAGGGCCCGCGAGGGATCGACGAAGTACCAGACAACTCCGGTAATGCACGCCAGGACCAGCAACGCAACGATGAAGACGACAGCGACCTTGTCCGACTGCCGGGCGATCGCCGGCTTCTCGCTTGCGGCGCGCTCCATCAGCCGCCGGATCGCGGCCAGCCGGGTCGAATCGCCCGTCTGCTCGACCCGGATTGCAAGCGGACTGGAGATGTTGATGCTCCCCCCCGTCACGTCGCTGCCGACCGATTTGGGCACCGGCAGGCTCTCGCCGGTGAGCAGGGCCTCGTTGGCATCGCTCCGACCGTCGATCACGGCGCCGTCGGCCGGAACAACCTCGCCCGGACGAACGCGCAGGACGTCACCCACCACCAGCTGCGACACGGGAACCCGCTCGCCGGTCAGGGACGGCCAGTCGGGAAGCCGTTCGGCGAAGGCCGGCAGCACCTTCCCGAGCTCTTCCACGCCGCGCACGGCCTTCTGCCGCGCGACCATTTCGAGGTAACGCCCGCAAAGGAGGAAGAAGACGAACATCGTCACGGAGTCGAAATACACTTCGCCCCCGGCCGTCAGCGTCGCCCAGACGCTTGCACCGAAAGCGCTGCCCACCCCGAGCGCGACCGGCACATCCATGCCCAGGCGACGCAGCCGGACGTCACGCCATGCTCGCCGGAAGAACGGCGCGGCGGAATACAGGACCACCGGCAGGGTCAGCACCAGGCTCGCCCAACGCATCAACAGTTCGATGTCGGGCGTCAGGTCGCCGCCGTCACCGGCGAGGTACGCCGGGAAGGCATACATCATCACCTGCATCATGCCGAAGCCGGCCACGAACAGGCGCCACAGCATCGAGCGACGTTCCCGCTGTGCGATCTGCTCGGAACGCTCCGCGTCGTAGGGATAGGCGCGGTAACCGATCGCCTGGATGGCCGCGAGGATTTCCGACAGCCGCGTGCGGCGCTCGTCCCAGCGCACCCGCGCGCGCCGCGTGGCGTAATTGATGTCGACCCGCGACACGCCCGGCTGGCGCGAGACATGCTGCTCGTTCAACCAGACGCAGGCTGCGCAGGTAATCCCCTCGAGGATCAGCGACGCCTCCCGCTCGTGCTCTCCGACAGGCTCGACGAAGCTCTTCTGGAAATCCGGGTGGTCGAACAGGCCGAGCTCTTGCAGTTCCGCGGGCAGGGCCTCCTTTTGCGGCTCCGGCATCGCGTCGCGATGCCGGTAGTAATCCGTGAGCCCGTTATCGACGATGGAGCGCGCAACCGCCTCGCAGCCCACGCAGCACATCCGCCGCTCGACACCGTCGATCGCAACGTGGTGGCTGGACTGCGACGGGACGGGCAGGCCGCAGTGGTAGCACTCCTCGGCAGGAGCTGACGCAGGGAGAGCGGTTTCGGATGAAGTCATCGGGACGGGCGGAAGGGAGCCGGACAGGTGGCCGCTGCAGCGCAGCATGAAACTGCGAGGAATGCACTTTTAGCACACTTCCCCGATCCCGACCAAGGCTGCATCCGTAGCCCCGAAAAAACGCGGGGGCGGCCGCAAACGGCGCGCCCCCTGCTCCGATCCGACAGCCCCGAATGTCGAATTACTTCGCGGTCATCCGGATAGCGCCGTCCAGGCGGATCGTCTCGCCGTTCAGGTAGGCGTTTTCCACGATGTGGCGAACGAGCGCCGCATATTCCGACGGACGCCCCATGCGCGACGGGAAGGGCACGGTCTTGCCGAGGGAGTCCTGCACTTCCTGCGGCATGCCCATCAGCATCGGCGTCTCCATGATTCCGGGCGCGATCGTCATCACCCGGATGCCGAAGCGGGCAAGCTCGCGCGCGACCGGCAGCGTCAGCCCGACCACCCCGGCCTTTGACGCCGCATAAGCAGCCTGGCCGATCTGGCCGTCGTAGGCAGCAACCGAGGCGGTACTCACGATCACGCCCCGCTCACCCTCTTCGTTCGGGGCCGCCTTGCTCATCACGTCGGCCGCAAGGCGCATCATGTTGAAGCTGCCGATCAGGTTCACACTGATCGTGCGGGCGAAGGTTTCCAGGCGGTGCGGCGCCTCGCGGCCCACGATCTTTTCCGCCGGAGCGATACCGGCGCAGTTGACGAGCCCGTGCAGTCCGCCGAATTCGCTCACCGCACGCGCGATCGCCGCCCGGGCGCTCTCCTCGCTCGTCACGTCGGTCTGCGCAAACACGGCGTTCGCCCCGAGTTCCTGCGCGACCGCTTCCCCACCCTCGCGGTTCACATCGGCAAGCACCACCCTGCCACCGGCCGCCACGAGCATGCGCGCCGTTGCCGCGCCAAGACCGGAGCCGCCCCCGGTCACCACGAATACGCTGTTTTCGATCTTCATGCCGAACTCCTCTCCATCGCCGTCCACATGCGGCACCACGGAGGCGGAACATAATTGCAGTTGACGTCAACGTCAACTGCAGCCGCCGGTCGCACTACCTTCCCTCGCCCAGAAATCTGTACAGCGAAACGAGAATTCCCGCGGTTGCGCCCCATATGAAGTACTCGCCATAGGGCATCGCGTAGTACTCGCGCATCCTTCCCTGGTACTCCGCCCGATGCTTCTGGTGCCGGGCCGGATCGAGAAAATGCGCCAGGGGCACTTCGAAGGCCTCGGCGACCTCGAAACTGTCGAGCGCCAGATCAAACGGCGGATGCACCAGCCCGACGACCGGCGTGATGCGAAACCCCGTACCGGTCCGGTATTCAGGCAACTCGCCCAGCAACTCGATGCAATCGGGATCGAGTCCGATCTCTTCTTCCGTCTCACGCAACGCAGTCATCACCGCCGAAACGTCGGTCTCCTCCACCCTTCCGCCGGGAAAACTGATCTGCCCGGGATGATGGTGCAGATGGTCGGTGCGGCGCGTCAGCAGCACGGTCAGCGCCTGTTCGCGCGCAACGACCGGCACCAGCACCGCTGCTGGCCGCAGACCACTCCCCGACGGGCTGCCATCGTCGTGCACGGCTTCGATCACACGTGCATCGGTGAATCGCCGCCGCAACCACTCCGCATCCCGGAGTACTTCCGAACGCGAATCTTCCTTCCTTGTCACGCCCACCTCTCAGAACCGTTTGCGCAGCGTCAGGCGGTCGCCTTCCCGCTGCATGTCCATGCGGCTGAGGAAGCTCATCCCGAGCAGGACGAACGGAAGATCATTCTCGTGGATCAGACCGTCGACGCCGTGCAACGTGACGTCGCCGACACGCACCGTATCCAGCCTCACTTTCCAGACCTTTGCCGGGCCGCTGGCTGTCTGGCTCACGCCGCCCACACCCTTGTGAAAGTCGATCCCCGCACGACGCGCATCCGATGCGCCCATCGAGACCATGCTCGCTCCGGTATCCACCAGGAAGCGCACCGATGCACCATTGATGCTGCCGCTGGAAAAATGATGTCCGCGAGCATCCGCGACGAGACTGACCGCAGCGGCACCGCCCTGGTCGCCCGAACTGCCGCGGACCGGGCCTGCGCCTAGCGCCACTTTCTGCCTTGCCCCGCCGATCTCGACGATCGCAGCACCTTCGGTCACGTCGAGCAAGCGCAGCCCGTCACGGGTCTGCTCGCCCACCGCGAGCGTGCGCGGAGCCCCGCCATCCACGACCAACACCGCCTTTCGTCCGAAAAGCCCGACCAATTCTACGTCTGCAGCCAGCACGGGATGCCACGCCGCAACGGCGGCGACCAGCAGAGGAATTCGATACATCTCGACCAGCCTGATCATCATTCACCTTACCGATGAAAACGCCACATGCGCACGGCGATACGCGCGTGCCTCCATCGACCAGCGTACCTTTTCGCCTCCCGCCTGCCAAATCGCGACGCCTCACGCCACCTTGCCGCCTGCGCGCCCCCCCCGCAACGGGACGCACACCTTGACGACGAAAAGCTTGTCCCGCGTCGAGATATGCAGGGTCCCCTCGGCGTCGAAATACAGGCCCAGACGCTCCTCGATGTTGGCCAGCGCAATCCGGTTCCCGGACGGGACCGGCGAGTCGCCGCCACATACCGAGTTGGTGACCTCGATGACGAGTTCGCTCGCCCCGGCGCGAATCGAAACATGCACGTCGCCACCCGCCGCGAACGGCTCCACGCCGTAACGCACCGCGTTCTCGAGCAGAGGCTGCAGGACGAGGACGGGAACACTTACAGCCAGAGGCGCACTGTCGCGCTCCCAATGCACCCGCAGGCGCTCCCCCAGGCGCAACTGTTCGATCTGAAGATAGGCCTCCGCGAGGCGGAGCTCGTCGGCGAGCGGAACAAGGGAGCGGCTGTCTTTCAGCAGCGCACGGAAAAGATCCGACATGTCGAGCAGCACCTGCTCCGCGAGGCGGGGATCCTGTCTCACCAGCGACACCGCAGTATTCAGGCTGTTGAACAGAAAATGCGGCCGGATGCGCGACTGCAGCGCGATCAGGCGTGCCTTCGCGAGGGCAGGCGAGAGAACCCGCTGGCGCCAGTTGAAGTAGCCCAGGATCAGCGCCGCGAGCAAACCGGCGATCGCAACTGACTTCAGCACCAGCCCCCAGGGAACCGCGCCCATCCACGCATGGAACGCGAGATCCAGCCCGCCGGCGACGGTGGCAGCCACTGCCACCACGGCGCCCACGCCACGCCGATACGGAAATCGCGCCAGAAGCGGCGAGAACAGGAACAACAGCAAGACAATCGCCAGCAGGGACAACTCAAAGGGCAGCGCCGCCGCCCCGATCCCCTTCAGGGCCTCGATCACATCCGGCGAGTGGGCCGCGAGCGTAACGAGATTTGCGGCCTCGGCGATGACGAGGATGCGCAGCAGTACGCCCAGGTTGCGGAAGTCCGGAAGGGTCACGATGTCGTGCGATGGTGCGCTGTCCAACGAATCAAGCTCCTGTAGAGAAACCAGCTGCCGCCACATGCATCGTGGGGCGACGTTACCGCCCGTCCGGCTCCTTGGAGCCGTCGGTAGCGCATGCATCGGGACGGGTCCGCCACTCGTGCGCCGAAAGCACTCGCTCATCGGACGCTGCTTCTGCGTCGGCCGGACTTTGAGTAGCCTCTATCCAGGATGCAGTTCCGACCATACCATCCACGTACCCCTTCATGATATGGACACGATCGTGAACTCGAAACAACTCGCACAGCAGCCGATGCGCAACGGCTTCACCCTGATCGAAGTGATGATCGTCGTCGCTGTCATCGGGATTCTCGCCGCCGTTGCCTATCCCTCCTACACGTCCTACCTTGTGCGCGCGAACCGCAGCGTCGCCACCGCCCATCTCCTCGACATCGCGACACGGCAGCAGCAATACCGGCTCGATGCACGCACATTCGGCTCGCTCAGCGACATCGGCATGGGGACAGCGCCGTCCGAAGTCAGCAAGCACTATGCGATCAGCCTCGACCCGGCGCCAACCGCCACCGAGTTCACTGCTCAAGCGATACCGACGGGGTCACAACTGACACAGGATGCCAAGTGCGGCACCCTGCGCATCAACCAGGCAGGAACCAAATCCGTCACCGGTTCCGGAAGCGTCGCGGACTGCTGGGGCGGGCGATGATCATGAAAACAACGGCCGCTGCGCCCCGTGTATCGCCGAGGCGCCACCGCTCGCGCGGATTCTCGCTCATCGAACTGATGGTGGCCGTGGCGATACTGGCGATCGTCGCGGCAATCGGTTACCCGTCATTTCAGGGACTGCTCGCCTCGCAACGAGTGCGCGCGGCCGAAGCGGCATTGTATGACTCCCTGTTGATCGCACGTAGCGAAGCACTGAAGAGCCACGCAAGCACAAACTTCGTCACGACTGATCTGGCCAGCGGATGGTCGGTTCAGGTCGGGGGCCAGGTCGTCCACGCCCAGTCAGCCCTCGCGGGCGTGAGCTTCAGCCCTTCCGCGCCCAACGTCGTTTATGACGCGACCGGCCGTCTGGGACTGGGGACCGACCCGCTTCCGATCACGGTGACGGTAACGGGGAGCGGATCGACGGCCAAGCTCTGCATCGAGATTCGCGATCAGACCGGCAGCGTGAAACGCAAGAAGGACGGAGCATGCCCATGACGACCATATGGACAACTCCCGTCGCACGGCGGGAACAGAACGGCTTCAGCCTCTTGGAGGTCCTTGTATCGATCGTGATCCTCGCCATCGGCCTGCTTGGACTCGCCGGTCTGCAGACGAAGGCGAACGAGGTCGAGATGGAGGCCTATCAGCGCTCGGTGGCCCTGATGCTGATCGAGGACATGGCCAACCGCATTGCTGCGGGCCGCACGTACGTCACCGACTTCCAGGGCGTGAGCCTCGCCGCCTACGGCGTGGGCGATACGCAGGCCGCCACCTGTCCGACCACCGGCGACGCCGCCGCGCAACTGTGCGAATGGAGCAACGCAATGAAAGGTGCTGCCGAGAAGAAGGGCAGCTCCAACATCGGAGCCCCCATCGGTATGCGTGGCTGCCTGATTTCGGTCGCACCGACCGGCGGCGCCCTCGGTGAATTCTTCGTCGTCGGCGTCTGGCAGGGCCTGATGCCTACGGCGTCCCCCCCGGCGAACACCCCGGGCGCGCAGTGTGCCGCAGATGTCGATTTCGGCACTGGCCTGCGCCGCGCAGTCGTGACTCGCGTCCTGATCCCCAGACAAGCTGCCGGGTAATCCGCCATGAAAAAACCTGGAATGTGCCCGCGCGCCCAAGAGTTCAACGATCGATCGGCCGAGAGCGGCATCTCGCTCATCGAACTGATGATCGCGATGACGCTGGGGCTGCTCGTCATCGGTGCGATGACTGCAGTGTTCATCAACAACAGCCAGGCCCGGCGCGAACTGGACAAGGCGGCGCAGCAGCTCGAAAACGGCCGCTATGCGATCCAGATCCTTCGCGACGAGATCTCGATGGCCGGCTACTACGACGCGATGGCAAGCGTCGCCAGCCCTCCTTCCACGACCGCCGGCCCCTGCTCGACCGACGTCGCGGGATGGAAGAGTTCGATGGATGTCGCCGTCGAGGGAATCAATTCCGGAAGCTTTGCATGCGTGACGTCGGCCCAGCCCGGCACCGGAATGCTCTTCGTCCAGCGGGTCTCGACTGCAGTCACCGACCCGGCCTCGCTGAAGGCGAATCTCGCCTATCTGCAAGTGTCGCTGTGCGGCGAGGAGTATGTCAGCGCGGTCGCCGACAAACCCTTCCGGGTCAAGCTGGGCACGGACCCGTTCGATCTCCAGAAGATAGACTGCAACGCCGCCAATCGCGCCCCCATTCGGCAGTATGTGCGGAGAGTGTTCTTTATCGACCGGAACAACGTGGCAGGCGACGGCATTCCCACCCTGAAGCGCGCGGATTTTCGCCCCGAGGCGCTTGGCGGCACAAACCCCGACATCCAGGCTCTCGTCGAAGGCGTCGAAGACCTGCACTTCGAATATGCAGTCGACACCAACGGCGATGGTTCACCGGACATATTCGACGAAACCCCGTTAGCCAACCAGCTCGTCAACATCGTCGGTGTCCGTGTCTGGTTGATCGCCCGCGCCCTCGACCCGACGCCAGGTTACGACGCGAGTACGAAGACTTTCAGTCTTGGTTCAAAAGCGCCCAATACCCCCAATGACGCTTTCAAACGGCACGTGTTCAGCACATACATCGAATTGATCCACCCCGTGGGGCGGAGAACCAAATGAACCACGCACACGCACACCCGAGGCAAGACGGCGCGGTCTTGTTCGTCGGCCTGATCATGCTGATCCTGATCACCCTGCTCGCTGTCTCTGCGATCAGGATGGCCAATACCAATCTTCTCGTCGTCGGCAACGAACAGTTCCAGAAGGAGGCGGAGGACGCCGCAAACTATCATCTCGATCTCGCGCTCAACTCGGACAAATTCACGGCGCTCAACCTCGACCAAAGCGCGCCTCTGCCTGCATTCTCCGGCGCCGCCACCACGGCCGAAACGAGTTATACCGTCAAGATTCCTCCGCCGGCATGCAAGCGCTACCGATACATAAAGAAGGGGGAGTTGGTCAATCCCGTCGATAACAGCGTACCGATGGATAACCTTCCATGCTTCGGCAGCAGTCCGGGCGGCGGCCTGACCATCGTGGAAACCACCGCCCTCAACGACAACTCCTTGTGCGCGACCTCGCTGTGGGAGATGACCGCCGACGTCGATCTGCCCGGCACCGGCGCGAAGGCCCAGGTCGTGCAGGGCGTCGAAATGCGGATCGACTACGCCGAAGCGAAGAACGCGTGTAAATAAATCGTCCGGACAGCAGCATGAATCGGAGTACAAAATGAGCAAACGACTGCACTTCACGCTGGCACTCGCCTCGCTTGGAATCGGCATTTCCGCACCTATCCACGCGGAAGATATCGACATCTACACGGCGCCTCCGAACGCGCTTGCAGCCCCCAACGTTCTCCTCGTCCTCGACAATACTTCGAACTGGGCGGCCACGGACCAGCAATGGACGTATACCGGCGCCAAAAGCAAATGCGGAACCGATACCGAATGCCTCCGATATGTCGAAGCCGTATTCGCGGGAATAACCAGTGGCCCCGTGACCCAGGGCGAAGTGGAAGCGCGTACGCTCAAGGTCGTGCTCGACGAAGTCGTATGCTCGGCGGCCGAGCCTTTGCCTGTAAACATGGGTTTGATGATGCTGTCCGACGGCGGGACCGCCGCACCGGGGAACGAAAAAGGGGTCGGAGCCTATATCCGGCGTGCGATCCAGTTTCTCGGCCCGACCACCGAAGGACTCGCAGGCTGCGCCAACCTGAAAGGCGAGCTGACCGATATTTATCAGAATATCACCGCACCCCGAAACAAAATCCAGTCTTCGGGTGATTACGGTGCGGCGATGTTCGAGGCTTTCAAGTATTTCGGAGGATATGCGAGAACGCAAGGTATCGCGGCCACAGTTGGCGGAACACCCACCGACGCAACGCACTTCGGACCTATCCGTTATTCAGCGCTGGACCCGAAAAACTTCCCCACCGACCGCGCCGCATTCACTTCGGACGCCATGACTACGTACGCGAGTCCACTCGCCACGAATTCCTGCGGAAAGAATTACATCGTTTTCATTGGAAACGCTTTCCCGAAAGAAGATTTCGGTACAGACAAGAAGGTAAGCCCTCCGTCCAACATCCTTCTCAAAAACCTGGGCCTGACTCCGAGCCAGCTGCCGGAGGCGAACGACCCCAACAACATCCGGTTCGCCGACGAATGGGCCCAGTTCCTGGCCCGTACCGATGTCAGTGAACTCTCGGGCTACCAGCCTCTCAAGACCTTCACGATCGACGTCTTCAACGCCAAGGAGGACAAGGCCGAGACGGCCCTCCTCAACAGCATGGCCAAACATGGCGGCACGGGGGCCGGCGGCGCCTTCATCGTCAATGGCAACATCAAGGCGCTGGTCGATGCCATCAAGACCATCCTCACGCAGATCAGCGCCGTCAACAGCGCGTTCGCGTCGGCCTCCCTTCCGATCAGCGTCAACACCCAGGGCACCTACCTGAACCAGGTCTTCATCGGCATGTTCCGCCCGGCCGAGAACGGTTTCCCGCGCTGGGCGGGAAACCTGAAGCAATACCAATTCGCACTGCGCGAAACCACCAGTGGCGGCGTCATTTCCCGCACGCTGTTTCTTGCCGACGCGAAAAACGATCCTGCCATCGACAACGCGAACACGGGCTTCATCAATGGATGCGCCCGAAGCTTCTGGACAAAGGACTCTTCCCCCCTCACCTACTGGCAAACCGTGAGCGGGGCGGAGCGGAACATTCCTGAAGGCAGTTGCCCCAGCTCCTCGGACGAGAATGCCGTGCACAACGACAGCCCGGATGGATGGGTCGTCGAGCGTGGGGGTAACGCACAAAGGCTACGCAGCATCGGAAGCGCCAGTTCGCGTACGATCGCGACATGCGCTCCCGCACCCAGTAACTGCGACTCCACAACGGCAACGACGTTCACTCCGTCGACAGCGGACGGGAACTGGATCCAGGGAGCCAATACCGGCGACGGCTACAACCTGTCAACGCCCATCGCCGACACCGAACAATACGGCAAGACGTCGACCGAGGTGCGACCCACGGTGCATGGAGGGGTGATCCATTCACGCCCGCTAGCCATCAACTACGGCTCCGGCACTAGCGATGCCGTGGTTGTATTTTATGGCGGCGACGACGGCTTCTTGCGCGCCATAGACGGAAACAAGGATGGCAAGAGCACCAACGGCAACGAATTGTGGGCCTTTCTTGCGCCCGAATTCAGCGCAGTAAATCCCGCCACCGGCAAATCGCGTCTCGCACGAAGCAGAGACAACTATCCGCAAATCACCTTCGCGGACGATCCGACCGCGCCGAAGGACTATTTCTTCGATGGCTCGATCGGTGCCTATATCGGCCCTCAGAACGCCGACGGCACTGGATCCCGGGTAACCTATATCTATCCCGCTATGCGCCGCGGCGGCCGCATGATTTATGCATTTGATGCAACCAAGAACCCCGCAACTAGCGCTCCCATCCCCATGTGGCGCTTCGGCTGCGACAACTTCGGAAAATGTTTCGGCGGCGATGACGCGGCCAAGCTCGGCCAGACATGGTCGGCGCCCCGAGTCATCCGCGTCAAGAACCAGACCACGCTTTACACCGTGTTTGGAGGCGGCTACGACAGCTGCGAGGACAAGCAGCCGCGAGACTGCACCTCCAGCAGCCCGGGAGCCGGAATCTTTGTGCTCAATGCGAAAACCGGCGAGAAACTTCGCCACATCGCCCTCGGTAACGGACGAGTCACAGCCGACCTGGTGCCGATCGACACGGACGGCGATGGCTATTCCGATTTGATCTACGCAGCCGATACGTCCGGTAACTTGTGGCGCGTCAATCTAAGGGACCCTAGCGACGCGTCCACATCGCAGAATCAAGATAACTGGACCGTGACGCAGGTCGCGAAAGTGGGTGAATGGTCCAGCACGTCGAACGGGAACGAGCGGAAACGCAAATTCCTGTTCGCACCCGATGTGGTCCAGGTAGGAAAGTACAACGTGGTTCTCATCGGCTCGGGCGACCGGGAAAAACCGCTGCTCAAGTCCGAAGCGACCACGGTCAGGAACCGTTTCTACGGTTTCTGGGACGAATACGGCGTAATCGGCAGTGGCGGTACGGGAAGGCAGAAATTCCCCATCGATGACAGCGCAGATTGTGACGTGGCGGGCGACACGCGGGTGAGTGCCAACTGCGACGACACACTGAATCTCTTGAATACCACGGATACCACACTCGACTACCTTCCCATATTCTCAGTCGAAGCCACCCGGCCGCGCGGATGGGTGATAGATCTTACCGTCACAGCGTCAGGACAACCGTGGGAACAGGTCGTTACGACACCCGCAACGGTTGGCGGACTCGTGAACTTCAGCACTTTCCAGGCCAACAATCCGAATAGCTGCTCCTCGCTCGGAATCGCACGCGGCTATGCAGCCTGCTTCATCCACGGAGGCGCGACCTGCGGAACGCCGTCTCCCGACGGCGCGGAGCGCTCGGCCGAGTTTGTCGGAGGAGGCATGGCCCCGTCCCCGGTCACGGGAACAGTTGTGGTCGACGGCAAGATCGTTCCCTTCATCATCGGCGGCAAGCCCGAGGGCACGGGCTCAGCGCTGGAAGCCAAGTTGCCCCCTATTCCGATCAAGAAAGACAGAACCAAGGTGTATCGTTACAAGAAGATCGATTGATCGCGTCACGCAGCGTCGTAAACGGGCCGCAGCTGCGGCCTTTTTTTTTTCAGCATGTCGCAGGCACGGTACGCGGGCGACCAACCCGATTGATGATGATCTGCCTCGCGATCCCTTCGCTGCACACGGTCAAGGTACCGGCCTGCCATGCCCCCGTGTTCAACTGCTGGGTACGCCCGGAACCGACGTAGGACACGTAGTTCCCCACGCTACCATCGCCGGAAATCGTCACCCGGCCGCCACGCGCCTCCCCTGTTCTGAGCAGCGCCTCATCCGCATCCCGCTGCCCACTTTCGTTTTCGTCGTTGAAAACGATCCAGCCGCTATCCCAGCGTATATCGTCGATACAGCGATTCAAATCCGCGCTCTTGCACAGAACGGCGCGTCCATGCCGCTTCAACGCTTCCGAGCGGGTCTGGATCACCGCTGCGAAAAGATCGCTGGAGGCGTCCCTGACACGCGTCTCGGCCAATAGCCGCGCAAATGACGGCGCTGCGATCGCGGACAGTACGCCGAGAACCGCTAGCACCATCATCAGTTCAACAAGGGAGTATCCGTATTCGAGCAGGCCCCCCGCACGACAACGAACCTCGACCCTGCCTGAGTGCTGACAGCCGTCACAGATTCCCTCCGACATCGCCTTCTCCCCCGAAAAATCAGAGGAGCAATTCTAATAGCATACACAGAGTCGATGCCATAGGCATTATCTCAAGGAAAGCGCGAGAAACCGCGCGACGACTGCCCAAACGTGTCGTATTGCACAGAATCGAATCGGGGTCCCGAAGACCAAGCGACTGCCAGCTCCCGAGAGGGCGCCAGCCAGATGCCGCTCAGCGAACGGAGTGAGATCTTTGCGCGACCTTCGTCGCACGAAGAGAAACTCAGACGAAGACGTCGATCGTCCCGCCGATGCTTGCGCCCGGCGTCGGACCTGCGGGAGTGGGAAAAGCCTGCAGGAGCTGCGCTGCGTTGAGCGTCTGCAGCTCCAGCGCTTTCCTGAGGACCAGGACGGAAGCCTGGGCCTGCAGGGAAGCCGAGGCGTTGGCGGAGGCGATGGAAGCGATCGTCGTGATGTCCATGCTACCGCCAACCGGTATCAGTCGCGGAAATTTCCGAACTGCAAGGGGAAGTCGTCTACGCCCTTCTTCACCAGTGCGATAGCATCCTGCAGCACGTCGCGCTTGGCACCGGAAACGCGCACCACGTCACCCTGGATCGCCGCCTGGACCTTCATCTTGCTGTCCTTGAGGAGCTTGACGATTTTCTTCGCCAGATCCTGATCGACGCCGACCCGCACCTTCACTTCCTGCTTGACCTTGTTGCCCGAAATCTTCTGCACGTCGCCGTAGTCGAGGCAGCGCACGTCGACCTTCTTCTTGGTCATCTCGGGCAGCAGGATGGTCTTCATCTGATCGAGCTGGAAGTCGGTGTCGCCGAACATCGTGATCAGCTTGTCACCAAGCTCGAGGTTTGCGCTGGTGCCCTTGAAGTCATGGCGCCCGGCGATCTTGCTGTTGGCGACGTCCAGGGCGTTCTTCAGCGAGGGCTGGTCGACCTCGGACATGATGTCGAAAGACGGCATGTTCGGCTCCCTGCGCGATAATCAGCCGAAGTGGCAGATGTAGTGGTAAGGCTCGCCGATCACTTCGATGTCGAAGCTCGAATTGCCCGGAACCTTGAACGACTCGCCCGCGCCCCAAGTCGTCCACTCCGTCTCGCCCTTCAGGCGTACGCGGCAGCTGCCACCGACGCCTTCCATGATTTCGGGCGCGCCGGTACTGAAGGTCAGCGCCGCCGGCATGATCACGCCGACCGACTTGCGGGTGCCGTCGGCGAAAGTGATGGCGTGCGAGACGCACTTGCCGTCGAAATAGACGTTGGCCTTGGTCGTGACGGCGATGCCGTCGATCTTCTCGGTAATGCTCATGAAACGACGCTTCCTTATTCGATACCCATTAATTTCTGGATGAAGCTCTTGGCGATGAAGCCGACGAAACCGAGGCCGAGCGCGACGAACAGCCAGATCGTTCCGTAGCGTCCTGCCTTCGACTGCTTCGCGAGGTTGCCGATGATAAACAACATGTACACGATCAGCGCGGAAACGAGGATCTTGAGCGACCAGTCCTCGAATTCCGCTACCGTCAGCCCGAATATGATCGGGTCGCCCTCCATCCAGACTGCTCCTTAACCGCGCTTATTGCGGGCGTTCGCCGCAATGCGCATGCGCAGCGCGTTGAGACGGATGAAGCCGTGCGCATCCTTCTGGTTGTACGCGCCCTGGTCGTCCTCGAAGGTCGCGATCGTCGGGTCGAACAGCGAATCGGTCTTCGAATCGCGGCCGGTGACGATGACGTTGCCCTTGTAGAGTTTGAGGCGGACCCAGCCGTTGACGGTCTGCTGCGTATGGTCGATGAGCGCCTGCATGGCCTGGCGCTCGGGACTCCACCAGTAGCCGTTGTAGATCAGGCTGGCGTAACGGGCGAGCAGGTCGTCCTTGAGGTGGGCGACTTCGCGGTCGAGCGTGATCGATTCGATGGCACGGTGCGCACGCAGGAGGATGGTTCCCCCCGGGGTTTCGTAGCAGCCGCGCGACTTCATGCCGACGTAGCGGTTCTCGACGAGGTCGAGGCGGCCGATGCCGTGCTTGCCGCCGAGCTTGTTGAGCTCCGCCAGCAGCTCGTGCGCCTTCATGCGCTTGCCGTTGATCGCGACGAGGTCGCCCTTCTCGAACTCGAGGTCGACGTATTCGGCGGCATCCGGTGCAGCTTCGGGCGACACGGTCCAGCGCCACATCGACTCTTCGGCTTCCGCGGCGGGGTTCTCGAGATGGCGGCCTTCGAAGGAGATGTGCAGCAGGTTCGCATCCATCGAGTACGGCGAGCCGCCCTGCTTGTGCTTCATCTCGATGGGAATGCCATGCTTCTCGGCATAGGCGAGCAGCTTCTCGCGCGAGAGCAGGTCCCACTCGCGCCACGGGGCGATAACCTTCACGCCGGGCATGAGCGCGTAGTAGCCGAGCTCGAAGCGCACCTGGTCGTTGCCCTTGCCGGTCGCGCCGTGCGACACGGCGTCGGCGTTGGTCGCGCGCGCGATCTCGATCTGGCGCTTGGCGATCAGCGGACGGGCGATCGAGGTGCCGAGCAGGTACTCGCCTTCGTAGACGGTGTTGCAGCGGAACATCGGGAAGACAAAGTCGCGCACGAACTCTTCGCGCAGGTCGTCGATGAAGATGTTTTCCGGCTTGATGCCGAACTTCAGTGCCTTCTGGCGCGCGGGTTCGAGTTCCTCGCCCTGGCCGAGATCGGCCGTGAAGGTGACCACTTCGCACTTGTAGGTGTCCTGCAGCCACTTGAGGATGACTGAGGTATCGAGTCCGCCCGAATAGGCGAGGACAACTTTATTGACGTCGCTCATGTGGATTTCCGCTCTTTCCTTACCGCTTGACTGAAGGCCGTGTTGCCACGACCGCTTTTCGTTCCGGGATCGGCGAAGTTTTCGCGTGCCCCGGCCAAATCCTGTTTCCTGGCCTCGCCCCGCCGCGGTCGCTCCGCGTGCGCAGGGCGACACCTCAGCTTTCGACCTTGCCGAGCACCAGATACTCCATCAGCGCCTTCTGCACGTGCAGTCGGTTCTCCGCCTCGTCCCACACGACGGACTGCGGTCCGTCGATCACTTCGGCCGTGACCTCCTCGCCGCGGTGTGCCGGCAGGCAGTGCATGAACAGCGCACCGGGGTTGGCGGCCGCCATCATGTCGGCATCGACGCACCAGTCGGCAAAGGCCTTCATGCGCGCATCGTTCTCGGCTTCGTAACCCATCGACGTCCACACGTCGGTGGTAACGAGGTCGGCACCGCGGCACGCCTCCATCGGATCGTCGAACAGTTCGAAGTGTCCGCCGCCGGCGAGACCGGCGCGCGCGGGGTCGATCGCATAGCCCGGCGGCGTGGATACGCGGACCTTGAAGTCGAGGACCTCGGCGGCCTGCAGCCAGGTGTAGGACATGTTGTTGGCGTCCCCGACCCAGGCGACGGTCCTGCCCTGGATCGAGCCGCGATGCTCGATGAAGGTGAAGATGTCGGCCAGGATCTGGCAGGGATGGTATTCGTTGGTCAGCCCGTTGATCACGGGCACGCGGGAATTCCCGGCGAAGCGGTCGATGATGTCCTGCTCGAAGGTGCGGATCATCACGACATCGCTCATGCGCGAGATCACCTGTGCCGCGTCTTCGACGGGCTCACCGCGGCCGAGCTGCGAGTCGCGCGTGTTGAGGTAGATCGCCGAGCCGCCGAGCTGCTGCATGCCGGCCTCGAAGGACAGGCGCGTGCGGGTACTGGCCTTCTCGAAGATCATGACCAGCGTACGGTCGAACAGCGGGTGATACGGTTCGTAGCGCTTGAACTTGTCCTTGATCCAGCGCACGCGGCCGAACAGGTAGTCGTATTCCTCGCGCGTGAAATCCTTGAACTGCAGGTAGTGCCGCGGGGTGTTCATCCGGTGCCTCCTTATTGCGCGAGGAACTTGCGCACCAGCGGCGCGAGCGCCGACACGAGGGCTCCGGCGTCCTGCTCGGTGAACACGAGCGCGGGAAGCAGCCGGATGACGCGTTCGGCCGTGACGTTGATCAGCAGGCCGGCGTCGAGCGCCTGGCGCACGAGATCGCCGCAGGGGCGGTCGAGTTCGATGCCGATCATCAGACCGCGGCCGCGGATGTCGACGACCCCGGCCACGCCGGCCAGCGCTTCGCGCATGCCGTTGCAGATGGCGGCACCGACACGGACGGCGTTGTCCCGCAGCGCCTTGTCCTCGATCTCGTCGAGCGTCGCAAGGCCTGCAGCGCATGCGAGCGGATTGCCGCCGAAGGTGGAGCCGTGGTTTCCGGGCCCGAACAGGCCCGCCGCGCGCCCCGCAGTGACACATGCACCAATCGGCACGCCCGAACCGAGGCCCTTCGCCAGCGTCATGATGTCCGGCTTGACACCCGATTGCTGGAAGCCGAACCAATGGCCGGTGCGGCCGATGCCGCACTGCACTTCGTCGCAGATCAGCAGCCAGCCGCGCTCGTCGCATATCGCGCGCAGCTCGCGCTGGAAGGCGTCGTCGGCGATGTTGATGCCACCTTCGCCCTGAACCATCTCGAGCATGATGGCAACGACGTTGTGGTTATGCTCGCCGACCGCGCGGATCGCCGCGAGGTCCTTGTACGGGACGCGCACGAAGCCCGTCACGAGGGGCTCGAAGCCGGCCTGCGTCTTGCGGTTGCCCGTTGCAGAGAGGGTGGCGAGCGTACGGCCATGAAAGGCGTTTTCCATGACGATGATCTCGGGATGGTCGACGTTCTTCTTGTGGCCGTAGAAGCGCGCGAGTTTGATGGCGGCCTCGTTGGCTTCGCAGCCGGAATTGCAGAAGAACACTTCGTCCATGCCGGACAGGGCGGCTATGCGGTCGCCCAGTTCCTCCTGACGCGGGATGCGGTACAGGTTGGACGTGTGGAGCACGCTCGCGGCCTGTTCGGAAATGGCGCGCACAAGCCGCGGGTGGTTGTGACCGAGCGTAGACACGGCAATGCCCGAAAGCGCATCCAGATAGCGCTTGCCGGTCTCATCAAAGAGCCAGACGCCCTCCCCATGCGTGAAAGCAACGGGCAATCTGGCGTAGGTATTCATGAGATGCGACATGGGGGACCCCGTTCAGGATGTAGCAGAAACGCGCACGGCGGCACATGCCGCCGTGAATTGGTTGAAGGTCGATGTTAAGCGAAAACCGCAGGCGTTGTACAGGTTCGGGATCGACAGGCGGGTGATCCGGGCCGCTACCGGGCAAGGACGACGCGGGGCAGCGAGGGGCCGGTACGTGCGTGTTTTTTTCGGGGCCCGGCGACACCCGCATTCCGGAATCATCTGTCGCATCGCGGGATAAAGAGGGGCTTTTCTGCTAAAATGCGCCCCGTCTTTCGCGGTGCCAGCAGTTCCGGCTCCAGCCGGCGCACCATTCCCCAGGAAACACCCGCAGCCGCCGAGCCCCGCCCTATGAATCAATCGATCGAAAGCTTCGTCATCATCGGAGTCACGCGCGAAGGGAAGACCTTCCGCCCGAGCGACTGGGCTGATCGGTTATGCGGAATCATGTCGGCCTTCGGCTCCGACAACCGGATGATGTATTCGCCCCATGTGCGGCCGGGATGCACACTCAAGGGCCACAAGGCCGTGCTGGTGGACGCCCGGCTGTATGACGTCGAACCGCTCGCTTACAAGTTCCTGATCAACTTTGCGAAAGACAACGATCTGATCATCGACAGGATCGATGACGATCAGATGAAGATCTGAGGCAGGCGCGGACCGCAAGCGCGCGGCAAATGAACCGGAAATAAAAAACGGCGACCAGGGTCGCCGTTTTCTTTATCGCAGGAACGCGCGGATCAGGCAGCCATCGCCTTGATCGCTGCGGACAGGCGGCTCTTGTGACGCGAAGCCTTGTTCTTGTGGATGATCTTCTTGTCGGCGATGCTGTCGATCGTGCTCATCGAGGTGCGGAACACCGCTTGGGCAGCAGCCTTGTCGCCACCGACGACGGCCTTTTGCACAGCCTTGATCGCGGTACGCAGACGAGAACGGAGGCTGCCATTGTGAGCGCGGGCCACGACCGCCTGACGGGCGCGCTTGCGGGCTTGTGCCGAGTTGGCCATATCTATGTTCTTCCGTTGAGTGGTTCTTGAAAACGCGCGAGTTTAACCATTCGATCGACAAGGCGCAAGTGCACCAGCGGGCAACAGCGGCTATCATCGCGTCTTTTCCCACGGCACCCCCCCGATGAACCTGTTGCGCGCCCTCGCCACCGTCAGCAGCATGACCTTGCTGTCGCGTATCCTCGGCTTCGTCCGGGATTTCGTGATCGCGCGCACCTTCGGTGCCGGCATGGCGACCGACGCCTTCTTCGTCGCGTTCCGGCTGCCCAACCTGCTGCGACGCATGTTCGCGGAAGGGGCGTTCTCGCAGGCCTTCGTGCCGATTCTTGCAGAATACAAGAACCGCCAGGGCCCCGAGGAGACACACAAGCTGGTCAGTCGCGTGGCCACGGCCCTCGCGCTGGCCGTAACGGCGGTGACCGCGATCGGCATCGTCGCCGCGCCGCTGATAATCTGGGCATCCGCGCCAGGTTTCGCGGATGAGCCCGACAAGTTCGCGCTGACGGTCGAACTGACCCGCATCACTTTCCCCTATATCCTGTTCATGTCGCTGGTGGCACTGGCCGGCGGCGTGCTGAACTCCTGGAGCCGGTTCGCCATTCCCGCGTTCACGCCGGTGCTGCTGAACATTTCGTTCATCGGCATGGCGCTGTTCGCCGCCCCGTGGTTCGACCCGCCGGTCCTCGTACTGGCCTGGGCAGTGTTCATCGGCGGCATCCTGCAACTGGCGCTGCAGCTGCGTCCGCTCGCACGCATCGGGCTACTGCCGCGCTTCGACCTGAACCTGTCCGACCCGGGCGTGCGCCGCATCGGCAAACTGATGCTGCCGGCAATGCTCGGCGTTTCGGTGAGCCAGGTGTCGCTGATCATCAACACGATCTTCGCGTCCTTCCTCGAAAGCGGCAGCGTGTCGTGGCTGTATTACGCCGATCGCCTGATGGAGTTCCCGGCCGGGCTGCTTGGTGCCGCGCTAGGGACGATCCTGCTGCCCAGTCTGTCGAAACTGCATGCGGACGAGCAGCCAGAAGCGTTCTCGTCGCTTCTCGACTGGGGACTGCGCCTGACGCTGATGCTGACGCTGCCGGCCGCCCTCGCGCTGGCCCTGCTGGCCGTGCCGCTGCTGTCGACGCTGTTCCAGCACGGTGCCTTCACGGCGGCGGACGTGCAGCAGACGCGCCTCGCGCTCGTCGCCTACAGCGTGGGGCTGAGCGGCCTGATCCTGGTGAAGATCCTCGCGCCCGGCTTCTATGCGCGACAGGACATCCGCACGCCGGTGAAGATCGCGCTGATCACGCTGGCTGCGACGCAATTGATGAACCTGGCGTTCATCGTGCCGCTCAGGCATGCCGGCCTCGCCCTGTCGATCGGGCTCGCCTCGCTGCTGAATGCGGCGCTGCTGTACCGGGGATTGCGCCGGCGCGGGGTATATCTTCCGCTGCCGCGCTGGGGGCTTTTCGCGCTGCGCCTGCTGGTCGCGCTGGCAGCCCTGGGGGTCGTGCTGTGGTTCGGCATGGGTGAGGAGACGTGGTGGTACGCGCAGCCTGCGACGATGCGCGTGCTGCGCCTGTCCGCGGTCGTGCTGGCGGGCATCGCGGCCTACTTCCTGACGCTGTTCGCGCTCGGGATCCGCGTGCGGGACTTCCGCCGGCGCGCGGCCTGACGGACGCACACCTGCCGGCTGCCTCGCGGGCACGGCGCCACTGGACGCGTGCGCGGCATTACAATGAAATGGTTGCCATTCCCGACTGACATGTAAGGAGTTCCCTGGCATGAAACTCAGCAGCCAAAGCTTCGCCGACGGTGCGCGCATCCCCGACGAATTCTCGTTCTGCATTCCCGCTGCCGAGGGCCACGCATGCCTCGGCAGCAATCGCAATCCGCATCTGGCCTGGAGCGGCGTACCGGCGGGCACGCGTTCCTTCGTGCTGATCTGCCACGATCCGGACGTGCCGAGCAAGGGTGATGACGTCAACCAGGAAGGTCGCGTCGTGCCGGCAAGCCTGCCGCGCGTGGACTTCTTCCACTGGGTCGTCGTCGACCTCCCGGCAGACCTGCGGGAGATCGCCGCCGGCAGCTTTTCGGGCGAAGTGACGCCGGGCGGGAAGAACGGGCCGGAAGGGCCGCTCGGCTCGCGCCAGGGCATCAACGATTACACGGCATGGTTCGCCGGGGACGAAACGATGCGCGGGAACTACCACGGCTACGATGGCCCCTGCCCGCCGTGGAACGACGAACTCGTGCATCGCTACGTGTTCACGCTGTATGCGCTGGACAAGGAATGCAGCAGCGTCGACGGCCAGTTCGGCGGAGCGCAGGTGCGCAATGCGATCGCCGGCCATGTGCTCGCGGAGGCCAGGCTCACGGGCACCTATACGCTGAACCCCGCGCTGCTCGGCTGAAACGCGCACGGGAGACGGCAGCGGCCCGGCGCCGGCAATTCATTCAGAATCCGGCGGCAACGCCCTCGCGACGCGGGTCGGCCGCACCGACCCACTCGCCGCCACGCCTTACGATCACGCCCAGCCCGCTGGTCAGGTCGCGCATCACGGTTTTGTGGCCGAAGGCGGCGAGGCGGTCCGCCAGCGGCCGCGCGTCTGGGCGATCCTCGATCTCGGTGGGGCCGTTGCGGCTGCCGACGTGCGGACGCGCGAGCAGGATGTCGGGCGCCATATGCCAGTCAAGCAGACCAACGAGGTTTTCCGCGACGTAGTTGATGATCTGGCTGCCGCCCGGAGAGCCCGTCACCGCGTACAGTTTTCCTCCGGCGTCGAACACGAGCGTGGGCGACATCGAGCTGCGCGGGCGCTTGCCCGGACCGACGCGGTTCGGGTGAGGGCCGCGCTCATCGGCGGGCACGAAGGAAAAATCGGTGAGCTGGTTGTTGAGCAGGAAGCCCCGCACCATGCGTCGGCTGCCGAAGGCATCCTCGATCGAGGCGGTCATGGAAACCGCGTTACCCGCGGCATCGACGATCGAGACGTGGGAGGTCGCCGGCTGCTCGACGTTCACTGCCCGCGGCGCCACCGCCTTGCCCGGCGTGCCGGGCAGTGCCCGGTCGAGGCTGTCGGCAAGGCGGATCTGTCGTGCGCGGCCGTCGAGATAATCCCGCGCGAGCAGTCGCGCCGGCGCGAGCGGCATCGCAGCGGGGTCGCCGTACCATGCATCGCGATCGGCAAACGCAAGGCGCCCCGCCTCGCTGAACAGATGCGCGGCGAACGCCGAATCGGGTGGAATGTCGGCGAGCCGGAAGCGTTCGAGCATGCCCAGCATGGCGAGCACGGTCGCCGCGCCCGAGCTGGGCGGGGGCATGCCGCAGACACGGTAGGCGCGGTACGGGCCGCACAAGGGGGTGCGCTCGACGGCACGGTAGCCGGCGAGATCGTCGGATGACAGCGCCCCCGGGTTCGGAGCGGAGGTGACGGCAGCGACGATGTCCCGCGCGATCGGTCCGGCATAGAAGGCATCGGCCCCCTGCTCCGCCACCGTGCGCAACACCTCCGCCAGCGCGGGGTTGCGCAGCGTGGCGCCCTGCGCCAGCGGACGCCCCTCGGCGTCGAAGAAGAACCGCCGCGCAGCCGGATCGCGGATCAGGAAGCGATCCTGCGCGATCAGCGTGTGCAACCGTGGCGACACCGGGAAGCCCTCGGCGGCGAGGCGGATCGCGGGCGAGAACAGGCGCTGCCAGGGCATCCGGCCATGACGGGCATGGACTTCTGCAAACATGCGCAGCAGCCCCGGCACGCCTACCGAACGCCCGCCCACGACGGCTTCGTAGAACGCCATCTTGTCCCCTTGCGGCGTGAGGAAGAGACCCTCGTCCACGGCGCGGGGTGCCGTCTCGCGGCCATCCCACGCGCTCGTCCTGCCCCTTCGCGCATCATGGTGGACGAGGAATCCCCCTCCTCCGATTCCGGATGACTGCGGTTCGACGACATTGAGCACCAGCGCGGCAGCGATCGCGGCATCGACGGCACTGCCGCCGTCGCGCAGCACGCCCACGGCGGCGTCGGTCGCGTGCCGGTTCGCGGTAACGACCATCGCCCGGGGCGCAACGACGGCCGGCCGCATGTTGAATCCGGTCGCCGCTTCCGGCTGCACGGGGATCTGCCCGAAGACCGCGCCGGGCGCGGACAACGCCGCCAGCGCCAGGATTGCAGCAAACCTCGCTCGCGATACGTTCATGGTCCCTCCCGGCCCCGCATGCCGTCGGATTGGCATGCCGGAACGATACGCGCAGCCGACACAGGCCGGGCTGCATGGAGTGTATCGCGACGTTTCAGGGGACGTAGGCGGCAAGCTGGCGCGCGACCGACGACAGATGCAGCCGCCGGTAGTCCGGTACGCCCGCGACGAATGCGGGATAGACCTCGCCTTCGATCAGGGGGTGCAGATAGCGCCTTGCCGCGTCTGTGACGTGAAGGCCATCGGCGCGGATGAAATGGGCGGGTACCCGGCGCTCCAGGTTGGCGATCGCGGCCACGTCCGGGAACACGATATCCCAGCAATAGGGATCGTCCGACAGGCGACGGATCGCCGGCATGACGCAGTCACGTCCGGCGAGGGCGGCTTCGACGGCAGCGCGCCCGACGGCGCACGCTTGGGCGTGATCGACGGCGGAAACGAGGTGCCCCGCCGCGCGCTGCAGGTAATCGGGAATCGCCCAGTGGTGCTTGTGGCCGAGACGCGCGTGAATCAAGCGTGCGATGCATTGGCCCGCACCGCCGAGTTGAACGTGCCCCTTGCGGTCGTGATCCTGTTCCATCAGGAGCGTGCCGTCGGCGCGACGGACCCCCTCCGAAACGGTGATGGCGCAGAAGCCGAGACGTTTCACGGTGGCGTCGACGGCGGCGAGGAAAGCCTCTTCGTCGAACGGAACTTCCGGCATCAGGACGATGTGTGGCGGCTCGTCCGCCGTACGGGCAGCGAGCGCACTGGCCGCGGCGATCCACCCGGCGTTGCGCCCCATCACCTCGAGCACGAAGACGCGCCCGGTGCTGCTGGCCATCGATGCGATGTCGATGCCGGCTTCCAGCATCGCCACTGCCGCATATTTGGCGGCCGACCCGAACCCGGGCGAGCAGTCGGTGCCTTCGAGGTCGTTGTCGACCGTCTTGGGCACGCCCACGCACACCAGCGGATATCCCCGCGCACGCGCGGCTGCGGAGATCTTGGCGACCGTGTCCATCGAGCCGTTTCCGCCGTTGTAGAGGAAGTAGCCGATATCGTGGGCGGCGAAGACCGCGAACAGGCGGTCGTACTGGGCCGGGTTCCGGTCGGGCGGATCGAGGTCGAAGCGGCACGAGCCGAAGGCACCGCCCGGCATGTGCGCCAGCGCATCGAGATCGTCCGCGCCGAGCGCGGCCGTGTCGATCAGATCCTCGTCGAGGGCACCGAGAATGCCGTGGCGCGCAGCGAGCACCGTCCCGATGGTGTCGGCACGTGCGCGGGCCGCGGCGATGACCGCAGCAGCGGTGGCGTTGATGACCGCAGTGACGCCCCCGGACTGCGCGTAGAGTAGATTGGTCCTGGCCATCGCCTTCTCGTGTGATGCAAAAGAAAACGCGGCGAGGAACGGGATGATTCCCGCTGCTCGCCGCGCCAGTGCCGGAGAGGCCTGCTTACTTCAGCGCTTCGAAGGCACGCGCGGTGATCGCGTCGACTGCGCCGAGCCCAGCGATCTTGCGGACCTTCGGAGCCGTCGCCGCACCGGAGGCAGCCCACTTGGTGTAGTAATCGACCAGCGGCTTGGTCTGGGAATGATAGACCTCGAGGCGCTTCGTCACCGTTTCCTCGCGGTCGTCGTCGCGCTGGATGAGGTCCTCGCCGGTCACGTCGTCCTTGCCGGCGACCTTGGGCGGGTTGTACTTGACGTGGTAGGTGCGGCCCGAGGCGACGTGCACGCGGCGGCCGCTCATGCGCTCGACGATCTCGCTGTCGGGAACGTCGATCTCGAGCACGAAGTCGATCGGCACGCCAGCCTCCTTCATCGCGTCAGCTTGCGGAATCGTGCGCGGGAAGCCGTCGAACATATAGCCGGACTTGCAGTCGTCCTGCTGCAGGCGATCCTTCACCAGGCCGATGATGATGTCGTCGGAAACCAGGCCGCCCGCATCCATCACCTTCTTGGCTTCGATACCCAGCGGGGTGCCGGCCTTGACCGCGGCGCGCAGCATGTCGCCGGTGGAAATCTGCGGAATGCCGAACTTTTCCTTGATGAAGTTCGCCTGAGTACCCTTGCCTGCGCCCGGGGGCCCCAACAGAATCAAACGCATGAATCCTCTCCTCCCTGTCATGCCGCGCCAATCCGGCCGCATGGTTCCCAAAAAATGAAGCCCGAAACTTACTCGACTCGCCCCGCGCGGTCAAACGCGGCTCGGACCCGTTCAAGGTCTTCCGCGGTATCGACGCCCGCAGCCGGCGCGCGTTCTACCGAAAGTACCCGAATGCGGTAACCGTGCCACAGCGCGCGCAACTGCTCGAGCGCTTCCCAGTTTTCCAGCGGCGACGGCGCGAGGCCTGCGTAGCGGCGCAGGAAGTCCACGCGGTAGGCGTAGATGCCGACGTGGCGCTGCACCGGAAGGCCGGACGGGATCGCGTCCCGCGACTTCGCGAAGTCGTCGCGTGCCCAGGGGATCGGGGCGCGCGAGAAGTACAGCGCCTGATCGCGTGCGTCGCACACGACCTTGACGACGTTCGGATTGAAGAGTTCGGCGGCATCACGCAGCGGATGCGCAGCCGTCGCGATCGCGGCGTCCGGTGCATCGGCGAGCGCACGGGCGACGTCGGCGATCAGGGCCGGATCGATCAGCGGCTCGTCGCCCTGGACATTGACGACGATCTCGTCATCGCCCCAGCCGAGCGCAGCGACGACCTCGGCGAGGCGATCGGTGCCGCTGGGGTGGTCGGCGCGCGTCATCAGCACGTCGCCGCCGGCAGCCTTCACGGCATCGACGACGCGCGCATCGTCGGTCGCGACCCACGCGGACAGCGGCGCTGCCTTGCGCGCCTGTTCGAGCACGCGCACCACCATCGGCTTGCCGCCGATGTCAGCGAGCGGCTTGCCCGGCAGGCGGGTCGACGCGTAGCGCGCCGGAATGACGACGTGGAAGCCCGCCATGCTCAGCGGCGCAGGGCGTCGACTTCTTCGGCAGGAAGCTGGCGCGCCTCTTCCTCGAGCATCACCGGAATGCCGTCGCGGATCGGGAACGCGAGACGGTCGGCCTTGCAAACGAGTTCCTGCTTGTCCTTGACGAAGTCGAGGGGGCCCTTGCAGACGGGGCACACGAGGATTTCAAGCAGTCTGGCGTCCATGCGGCAATTTCTCCAGGATAAGTTCGGCAGCGCCTGCCGGGATCTGTGCCCTGACCGGGAACTCCCAGGTGTCGGCAGGCGCGAAAGCCGAGCATTTTACCGCATCCTTGCTGGTCAGGACTTTCGCCTCGCCCGGCGCGAACGCGAGGTCGGCGGCAGCGAACGGGTGATGATCGGGGAAGGGGTGCGGCACCACGTCCAGCCCCATCGCCCGCAGCTGATCGAAGAAGCGCTCCGGGCGCCCGATGCCGGCGACCGCGTGCACGGGGCGCCCGCGGAATGCGCGGGACTGGCAGCGTTTCGCGGCATCGTGCAGGGAGATGAAGGTATCGCCTTCGAGCCGCATCGGAAACACCGGCGTGTCGCCGAGCGCCTGTTTCAGCCCGACCGAGAGCGGCCCGTGCGCGATCACGGCATCGACTTCGCGTAGCCGGGACACCGGTTCGCGCAGCGGCCCCGCGGGCAGCAGCCATCCGTTGCCCAGCGTGCGTTCGTCGACGACCACGAGTTCGATGTCGCGCGCGAGGCGGTAGTGCTGCAGGCCGTCATCGGAGACGATGACGTTGCACGCAGGATGTTCGGCGAGCAGCGCGCGCGCGGCGGCGGGGCGGTCGGCGCCGACGGCGACGGGACAGCTTGTCAGGCGCGCGAGGAGGACGGGCTCGTCGCCATATAGTGCCGGATCGCCGTCTGCGGGGACGACAGCAACACCGCCGACCCTGCCGCCATAACCACGGCTGACGACGCCGGGCACCCAGCCGGCTGCGCGCAGTTGGCGCACAAGCCAGTCGACCACCGGGGTCTTGCCGCTTCCACCGACGGCGATGTTGCCCACGACGATGACGGGAACGGGAAGACGCTCGACGCGCCGCGGATCACTGCGGTAACGCTCGCGCCGGGCCGCGGCGAGCGCGCCGAACAGCGCCGACAGGGGACGAAGCAGGAACGCTCCGGGCGAACGGCGCCGCCACCAGCCCGGGCTGCTGTGCGCCATGGATCAGGTGCGCGGCAGCGGCGATTGCGGCGTCGGCGACGCCCCGGCAGCGAAACCGCTCACCGGGCGGACTGGGTGGCGAAGGTGATGTGCGGCAGGCCCGCACGCTGCGCCGCCTGCATCACGTCGATGACGTTCTGGTGCGCAGCCTTGGCGTCTGCAGTGATGACCACGACCGGATCCTTGCTGCCGGCGGGAGCGGCACGGGCGAGCGCCGCACCGATCGCGTTGATGCTCTTGTCGCCGACCGGCTGACGATTGACCAGCACGTCGCCGGCGGCGTTCACCGCGACGACGATTTCGTTCGGCGTGACTTCCGCCTCCTTGGTGTCGGCCGTCGGCAGATTGATTTCCAGCCCCGAGACCTTGGAATATGTCGTCGTCAGGACGAGGAAGATGATGAGCACCAACAGGACATCGATCAACGGGATCAGATTGATGTCAGGGGCTTCGTGCTTGCGTCCGCGCTGGAAGTTCATGCGCTGCATTCCCGCTCAGTGGCGACGTTCGCCGTGCACGACCTCGACCAGCTTGATCGCCTGCTGCTCCATGTCGACGACGAAGCCATCGACCGTGGCGCGATAGTGGCGCCAGAAGATGATCGAGGGGATCGCGATGATCAGGCCCAGGCCCGTGGCGTAGAGGGCAGTCGAGATGCCCTGGGCGAGCTGCTGCGGGTTGGTCGTGGCCGCGCCCTGGGCGGCGAAGATGTCGATCATGCCGATGATGGTGCCGAACAGCCCCATCAACGGGGCGACCGACGCGATGGTGCCGAGCGTGTTGAGGAAACGCTCGAGCTCGTGCGCGACGGCGCGACCGGTTTCCTCGATCGCCTCCTTCATGACTTCGCGCGAGCTGCTGACGTTGCGCAGGCCCGCGGCGAGGACACGCCCGAGCGGGGAATGGGCGGCGACGTGGCTGGCCATCTCGGACGTGGCGCCCTTCTGGCGCAGGTCCGCGAGAACCTTGTCGAGCAGGCCGTCGGGCACGATGCGCGAACGGCGCAGGGTCACTCCGCGTTCGATGATGAGGGCGACGGCAACGATGGATACCAGCAGGAGGGGCCAGACGGGCCAGCCCGCGGACTGGATGAGCGCGAACACGCAGAAACTCCGGAAGCTCGAAAAAAGATGAACTCTAAACCCCGGCAGCGAACACGGCAAGGGCGCACCCTTTTGTCATGGATACGGGAAGAATCCACAAAACCTGTGGATAAGTTTGTGGATTCTTCGAGAATTAGTCGCCAAATAACTGGTGCAACAAGCACTTCCTTACTGCGCTGAAAAATTAAGCAACATTTTATTCGTTTAAAAACAATAACTTAAAAATCCACTTAATTACTTCACGAGTCCGTAAATACACCATTGACAGAACGGGCGCCTTGTGGATTCCGTTACAATCGCGGCCATGCAAAATACCGTTTCCTTCCCCGCCGGCGGCCCCGGCGACACGAATGGCGCCGGCCGGGCAATCAGCGTTTCCGCGCTCAACCGGGTCGCACGCGAGGCGCTCGAAGCGCGCTTCCCGCTGCTGTGGGTGAGCGGCGAGATTTCCAACCTGACGCGGGCGCCTTCTGGCCACCTGTACTTCACGCTGAAGGACGCGCAGGCGCAGGTTCGCTGCACGATGTGGCGCAATCGCGCCCAGTTGCTGCCTTTCCGCCCGGAGAACGGCATGCGCGTGGACGCCCGCTCCCTGGTGACGCTGTACGAGGCACGCGGCGATTTCCAGCTCAGCGTCGAGGCCTTGCGCCAGACCGGGCAGGGCAACCTGTTCGAGGCCTTCCTGCGCCTCAAGGAAAAACTTGCGGCGGAAGGCCTGTTCGATCCGGCTGCGAAGCGGGAACTGCCGCCCTACCCGCGCCGCATCGGCGTGGTGACTTCGCCTGCGGCCGCGGCATGGAAGGACGTGTTGGCGGCGTTGCAGCGGCGTGCGCCGCACTTGGCGGTGGTCCTCTACCCGTCGCCGGTGCAGGGCGCGGACGCCGGCGCGAAGCTCGCGGAAGCCGTGCGGACGGCGGATGCGCGCGCCGCGGAAGACGGCATCGACCTGCTGCTGGTGGTACGCGGCGGCGGCAGCATCGAGGACTTGTGGGCCTTCAACGACGAGGCGCTGGCGCGCGCAATCCGCGCGTGCACGGTGCCGGTCGTGAGCGGCGTCGGCCACGAGACGGACTTCACAATCGCCGATTTCGCGGCGGACGTGCGCGCGGCAACGCCCACGGGGGCAGCCGAGCTGGCGAGCGCGGGCTACCACGCCGCGCGGGCCCGCACGGGCGAACTGGAGCGATCGCTGTCCGCGGGGATGGAGCGGCGTCTGCACGGACTGGCGCAGCGGCTGGACCGGGCGGCGCTGCGGCTGGTGCATCCACGCGAGCGGCTGGGGCTCGCGCACGAGCGCAGCGAACGGCTCGCCGTCCGCCTGAGCACGGCGATGACGCGCCGCATCGAGCGCCTTGAAGGGGCGCGACGCATCCTGGAGTTGCGCCTTGGCGCGCGCAAGCCCGACCTGCGCCGGGAAATGGAACGCTGCGCCCGCGCGGCACAACGGCTCGGCGCCGCGGGCGAGCAGGTGGTGCAGCGCCGCGCGGAGCGGCTCGCCGCGCTGGCGACGCACCTGCAGCACCTGGCGCCGCAGGCGGTGCTGGCGCGCGGCTACAGCATCACGCGCGACGCGGAGGGCCGCATCCTGCGGATCGCCGATGAGGCGGCCGCAGGCGAGGAAATCTCGGTGGAACTCGCAATCGGGCGCCTGCGTGCTATCGTGAATAGCACGGAAGCATGAAGCACGCACCGTCGCGTGCTAAAGGATCCTCCTGCGGACAGGCTGCACGGCCCGCCGGATTGCCAGCGGGGTCAAATCCCGACTAGAATAGTCAGGCTTTAACCCCGACAAACCTGAAACGAAACAGGAAGGAGAACAAATGGAACATACCCTGCCCCCCCTGCCCTACGCGAAGGACGCCCTGGCTCCGCACATCTCGGCCGAGACCATGGAGTTCCACTACGGCAAGCACCATCAGGCCTATGTAACCAACCTGAACAACCTGATCAAGGGTACCGAGTACGAGAACCTCGACCTCGAGGCGATCATCAAGAAGGCCCCGGCTGGCGGCGTGTATAACAACTCCGCGCAGGTGTGGAACCACACCTTCTTCTGGAACGGCATGAAGCCGAACGGCGGCGGGGAGCCGACGGGCGCGCTGGCCGAGGCGATCAAGGCCAAGTGGGGCTCGTTCGAGGACTTCAAGAAGGCCTTCACGACCTCGGCCGTGGGCAACTTCGGTTCGGGCTGGACGTGGCTGGTGAAGAAGGCCGACGGCAGCGTCGACATCGTCAACATGGGCGCCGCCGGCACCCCGCTGACGACCGGCGACAAGGCCCTGCTCTGTATCGACGTGTGGGAACACGCCTACTACATCGACTACCGCAACCGTCGTCCCGATTTCGTCGCGACCTTCCTGAACAGCCTCGCCAACTGGGACTTCGCCGCGAAGAACTTCGCCTGATCCCGGCCTGTTGTTCGACCGGCCTGGCATGGGCCGGGCACGTGGCCTCCCCCGCCCGGCGGGTGGAGGCCACGTCGTTTCTGAATATGCATTCCATTTTTTCTTCGTTCGGGTAATAAGCGCGAGCCGGTAGATTTTCTCCATCGAATACCACTCATCGGAGAAAATCATCATGACGCTCAACATCCTTCGCCGCAGCCTGCTGGCCTTGGCACTCACCGCAAGTCTCGTCGGCACCGCACAGGCGGAGACGACGCTGCTCAACGTTTCCTACGATCCGACGCGCGAGCTGTACCAGGCGTTCAACCCCGAGTTCGCGAAGTACTGGAAGGCGAAGACCGGCCAAGACGTGACGATCAAGCAGTCGCATGGCGGCGCAGGCAAGCAGGCGCGCGCGGTGATCGACGGGCTGGAGGCGGACGTGGTGACGCTGGCGCTGGCCTACGACATCGATGCGATCGCGGCGAAGACGGGCAAGATCCCGGCGGACTGGCAGAAGCGGCTCGCGCACAACAGCTCGCCCTACACCTCGACCATCGTTTTCCTGGTACGCAAGGGCAATCCGAAGGGCATCAAGGACTGGGGCGACCTGGTGAGGCCGGGCGTGGAGGTGATCACGCCGAACCCCAAGACGTCCGGTGGCGCACGCTGGAATTACCTTGCGGCGTGGGGTTACGCATTGCAGCAGCCGGGCGGCGACGAGGCGAAAGCGAAGGCGTTCATCACGGAACTGTTCAAGCACGTCCCGGTGCTCGATTCGGGGGCACGCGGCGCAACCAATACCTTCGTGCAGCGCGGGATCGGTGACGTGCTGCTTGCGTGGGAGAACGAGGCTTTCCTGTCTGTGAACGAACTGGGGCCGGACAAGTTCGAAATCATCGTGCCATCGGTGACGATCGTCGCCGAACCGCCGGTCACCGTCGTCGATGGCGTGGCAAACAAGCGCGGCACGACCGAGATCGCGAAGGCTTACCTCGAGTACCTGTACTCGCCGGCCGGCCAGAAAATCGCGGCGCAGCACTACTATCGCCCGGTGAAGCCGGAACTGGCCGACCCGAAGGACGTGGCGCGCTTCCCGAAGGTGAAGACCTTCACCATCGACGGCCTGTTCGGCGGCTGGGCGAAGACGCAGAAGGCGCACTTCGACGACGGCGGCGTGTTCGACCAGATCTTCACGCGTTGAAGCGCACATCACGACAGACGAAAAGTGCACGGAGAGCCGCGTATGCGACACACGACGCTGATCGTTCCGGGCTTCCACGGTAGCGGGCCGGGCCACTGGCAGACGTGGCTGGAACAGGGCCTGCCGGACGCGCGGCGCGTGCGCGGCGTTGATTGGGAGGCGCCGGTGCTGGCGCGCTGGGCGGCGGCGGTGCGGCGCGAGATCGACGAATCGGCGCATGCGGTGTGGCTCGTCGCGCACAGCTTCGGCTGCCTGGCGAGCGTGGTCGCGGCGGCTGACCGGCCCGAACGGGTGGCCGGGGCGCTGCTCGTCGCGCCGGCCGATCCCGCCCGTTTCGGGCCGCTCGGTCTGCTCGAGGAGGCGCCGGCACCCGCCGACGACTTGGGGGCGTGGCTGCCGCAGGGACAGCTCGGCTTTCCCGTTGCGGTGATCGCGAGCACCAACGACCCCTGGGTGCGGCTGACGGTGGCGGCCTACTGGGCTGAGCGCTGGGGGGCGCGCTTCATCAACATCGGCGCGGCCGGGCACATCAACGTCGACGCCGGCTTCGGCGCCTGGCCGTATTGCCGTGATCTGCTCGACGGCATGCAACAGGCGCACGAGGATCTGCCGCTGGGGTCGATCTCCGGCCGGCGCGAATCGCACAAGGGCAGGCGCAGTGCGCTCGCACGCCTGCGTCACCACACGCGCAGTTCGATCGAACTGCGGCCCACCGATCAGGACTAGGTCCCGCCGCCCACATCCCGGCTCATCGACCACAGAAACTTCAGCGGCGCCCGCCATCGGGCGGACTTCGGTCCGTTCGCTGGCGGGCGCAGTGCCATGCGGCCTTATCACATTTGGTGATAAGGCCGCGCTTTCCTCGCGCTGCAATACTTCCGAATTCTTCTTGGTTCGTCGCCGATCGGCGGCCGCGTAGATTTTATGCATAGGACGGCGGCAGCGCATGAGCGCTGGCCGCGGACGTCGCGCCTCGCCCAGGGAGAGTTCCAATGGATCCATTTCGAATCGCACACGCCGGCATCGTCGCGCTGTCGCTGTTTGCCGCAACCGGCCTCGCGCAAGCGGAAAGCCTGAAGGTGGGCTATCTGCCAGTCACGGGCCACGCCAAGTTCTTCGTTGCGAAGGAATACGGCCTGTTCACGCAGGAGGGGCTGGACGTCGAGCTGATCGAGTTCCAGAACTCGGCGGACGGGCTCAATGCCGTCACCGCGGGCAAGCTCGACGTCGGCGCCTTCGGCACCACTGCGCCGCTCGCGCACTACGCGAAGGGGGCCGACCTGAAGGTGATCGGCGGCATCATGGGGCTGGATGCGGCGCTGGTGGTGACGCCCGACAAGGCGGCGTCGATCCGCAACATCGGCGACCTGCGGGGCAAGAAGGTCGCGACGGTGCGACTGGCGACGGGCGACGCGGTGCTGCGCGGGGCGCTGAAGGACGAGAAGATCGACTGGAAGAACGACCTGAAGATCTTCGAGTTGAAGAATCCGCCGGCGGTGATCGAGGCGGTGAAGTCGGGCCAGGTCGATGCGGGGGTGGTGTGGGGCCCGCACGATATCCGCGCCGAGCGCCAGGGACTGAAGATCGTCGTGCGCTCGTCGGAATTGCAGCCGGGGCATCCGTGCTGCCGCATCGTCGTGACCTCGGACAAGCTCAAGCAGGGCGACACGCACGTGCGCTTCCTGCGGGCGATCCTGAAGGCGGAGAAATTCACCGCCGAGAAGAAGAAGGAGACGATCGACGCGATCCAGAAGTACGTGAAGCTCGATCGCGACGTGCTCGAACAGGGTTATTACTCGCCCTTCCTCGACCAGAGCTCGGATCCGAATGTGCAGGGGACGCAGAAGTTCTGGACGACGCTGGTGAGCTCCGAGGTCGTCGACGGCACGCGGCCCCTCGCGCCGATCTTCGACGTGGCGCCTTACCGGAAGGCGCTGGAAAGCCTGGTGAAGGAGAACCCGCGCGAGGCCTTCTGGCAGACCCGGCTCAAGAGCGAACCCGCGAGGAACTCGCTGTGAGCGGCGAGACGACTGGGGCCTTGCGCGTGGAGGGACTGCGCTTCGGCTATGGCGGGACGACCGTGCTGGACGGCATCGACCTGGCGGTGGAGGAAGGCAGCTTCCTCGCCCTGCTGGGGCCCAGCGGTTCGGGCAAGAGCACGCTGCTGCGCCTGATCGCGGGCCTGGAACAGCCCGGACGCGGGCGAGTGCTCACCGGGGACCGGCAGGTCGCGGGGCCGGGCATCGAACGTGCGGTGGTGTTCCAGAACTATGCGCTGTTTCCGTGGATGCGCGTGGTGGACAACGTCGCAGAGGGCGTGCGCAAGGCGGCGCCCGGCATCTCGCGGGCCGAGGCGCGTGTGCGGGCGGTCGACTACCTCGAACGGGTGGGGCTGCGGGACGTCGCGGAGCGCTACCCGTTCGAGCTGTCCGGCGGGATGCAGCAACGGGCGGCCATCGCCCGCGCGCTGGCGCTGGAATCGCCCTTCCTGCTGATGGATGAGCCCTTCGGGGCGCTGGACCCGGTCAACCGCGCGCGCCTGCAGGATCTTTTGATCGGGCTGTGGCAGGCGCGTACGCCGCGGCCGACGGTGGTGTTCGTGACGCACGACGTCGACGAGGCGCTGCTGCTCGCCGACCGCGTCGCCGTGCTGGGGGCCTCGCCGGGACGGGTGATCGAGGACTTCGCAGTGCCCTTCGAGCGTCCGCGCTCGCGGGCAGCGCTGTTCGCCGACGATCGCTTCCATGCGCTTCGGGAATCGATCGCCGAGGCGCTCGACGCCGACACGCTCGCCCGCCTCGCCTCGGCCTGAAACCTCATCTGGAGTGTTGTTCATGATTTCCGAAACCTCGACGCTTGACGCCGTGTCGCTGCCGGCTCAGCAGCGGGAACGTGCCGAGGCGGCGTCCGTGCGTCCCGGCCGACTGGCCTTCGCGTGGGAACCGTGGCTGCTGTGGGGGGCGCTGGTCGCCGCGTGGCAGGCCATCGCCGGCGCCATCGCCGGACAGGGCAATCCGCTGCTTCCGCCTCCCGCGGTGGTCCTCGATGCGCTGTGGCAGTCGCTGCCGGAACTGTTCACGGGGACGTGGTCGTCGCTGCTGATCCTCATGCCCGGCTTCGCACTGGCGGTCGTCGCCGGCGTCGCACTGGGCCTCGTGACCGGGACCTCGCCGCGGCTGGGACGCGCGTTCTTCCCCTTCGCGAAGGTGGCCGCGCCGGTGCCGCCGACGGTCTATATCCCCTACGCGATCGCGGTGCTGCCGACCTTCCACCTGTCGGCGACCTTCGTCGTGTTCGTCGGCGCGTTCTGGCCGGTATTCCAGAACACGGTGGCCGGCGCCCATGCGGTCGAGGGTCGGCATCGCGACAATGCGGCGGTGCTGGGATTTTCCCGGTTCGAGTACCTGCGCAAGGTGGTCTTCCCGGCGAGCCTGCCGCACATCTTCTCCGGAATGGGCGTGGGGCTGGGCTTCGGTTTCATCCTGCTGACGGTCGCCGAACTTTTCGGAGCGAACGCGGGACTCGGGCGCTTCGTCCAATACTACGCGGACTTCGCCGACTACCCGCGCATGGTGGCAGGCATCCTGTACACGGGGGTCGTCACCTGGGCTGCGATGACCGCGCTGGAACGGGTTCGCGCACGCGCGCTCTTCTGGCTGCGCTGAGGGGGCGGCGATGAGCACTTTTCTGCGCAAGCACGATTTTCGGGGGAGCACGGTCATGCCCGAAGCGCCACGCCCTGACGACGAGGAAGAAAAGGAACGCTACGTTTCACGCCAGCTGTGGTGGGCGCTGGCCGGCCTGCTGCTGTTCGCGCTGACGCTGCTGTTCGGCTGGGGCGGCGCGCAGGCCGCGGGTACGCATGCCGCGGTCAACGCCCCCCTCTTCCCGCCGACCGCCGACCTCGCGGCCGCGCTGGCCGACGCGCGCCGCGCTGGGCGCAAGGGCGTGGCGGTACTGTACGAGATGGAAGGTTGCGGGGAATGCGCGCGCGCCAAGGCTTCGACCTTTCGGGATCCCGCGCTGCAGCGCGAGCTGCGCACCCATTTCGTGCCGGTGAGCCTGCGTGCGGACGAGCCGGCCGCGCTGCGCGACTTCGACGGCGGCGCGACGACGCAGGCCTCGTTTGCCAACGCCCAGCGCGTGTTCGCCCTCCCGACGGTGGTGTTCTACGACCTCGACGGCATCGCCGTGGCGCGCCAGCCCGGCAGCCGCTGGCCGCCCTCGGAATGGCTGCGACTGGCGCGCTACGTGCGCGACGGCGGCTACGAGAACGCGCCCTTCGAGCCGAGAGCGGCGTCGATCGAACGCTGATCGCCGCTCGCACGGTCTCCCCCGTAGCTCGCACGGCGCCGGGCTCGCGCAGGGCTGCGCGCACTTCCCCTTCAGTGCTACCAACCCGGCAATGCCGTGCCGTTCGGGCGGGGCCACTCGAGGGCCCCGCCATTGCCCGTCGACCGGCTCAGGGCGAACGGCGGGATGCGATTGCCACATCAACAACAGGAGATTTTGAGAATGCAGGGATTGATGATGCAGCTGCCGCTGCTGATTTCCGGCCTGATCGCCCATGCCGATCGCAATCACGGCGATACCGGGATCGTCAGCCGGCTCGCCGAAGACCCGCATGGCCCGCTGCACCGCACGACCTGGCGCGAAACCCACCGCCGGGCACGCCAGCTGGCCAACGCGCTCGCGCACCTGGGGGTTCGCCGCGGCGACCGCGTCGCGACGCTGGCGTGGAACACGCACCGCCATGTCGAGCTGTATTACGCCGTCGCGGGCAGCGGCGCCGTCTGCCATACGGTGAACCCGCGCCTCTTCGACGAGCAGATCGCGTGGATCCTCGCGCATGCGGATTCGCAGGTGCTGTTCTTCGATCTGACCTTCACGGACATCGTCGCGCGCATCGCGCACAAGCTGCCGCAGGTGACGCACTTCGTACAGATGACGGGCCGCGAACACCTGCCGGCGAACTTCCCGCGCGAGCTCCTCGCCTACGAGGATCTCGTGCATCGCCACTCGGAGCATTACGCGTGGCCGCAGCTCGACGAGAACGCGGCGTCCAGCCTGTGCTACACGTCCGGCACGACCGGCCATCCGAAGGGCGTGCTGTACAGCCATCGCTCGACGGTGCTGCACGCCTATGCCTGCGCCCTGCCGGACAGTTTCGGCATCTCCGCGCGCGATACGGTGATGCCCGTCGTGCCCATGTACCACGTCAATGCCTGGGGCCTGCCCTACCTCGCGGCACTCACGGGCTCGCGTCTCGTGTTGCCGGGGCCGCTGCTCGACGGTGCCTCGCTGCACCGGTTGATCGTCGACGAGGGAGTGAGCTTCTCGAACGGCGTGCCGACCGTGTGGTCCGGCCTGTTGCAGCATCTCGCGCAGCATGGCGGCGGGCTCGGGGAGCTGCGCCGCCTGGCGATCGGCGGGTCTGCGTGTCCACCGGCCATGGCCGAATTCTTCGCGCATCGCGGCATCGAGGTGCTGCGCACCTGGGGCATGACGGAGCTGTCGCCGATCGGCACCGTGAATGTGCCGCGCGCCGACGACGCAACGCTTGCCCCGGACCGGCGCGAAGCGCAAAGGCTGACGCAGGGACGGCCGCTGCCCGGGGTGGAACTGGCGATCCTCGACGACGACGGCCAGCCGCTGCCGCAGGACGGGGAGTCCTTCGGCGAGTTGGTGGTGCGCGCACCGTGGGCGCTGCGCCAGTATTACGGCCGCGAGGGAGGCGACGGCTTCACCGCCGACGGCTGGTTCCGCACCGGCGACGTCGCGACGATCGACGCCGGCGGCTTCATGCAGATCACCGACCGCGCCAAGGACGTGATCAAGTCAGGCGGCGAGTGGATCAGCTCGATCGAGCTGGAGAACATCCTCGCCGCACATCCGGCCGTCACCGAAGCCGCCGCGGTAGCGGTGCCGCATCCGCGGTGGGACGAGCGCCCCTTGATGGCGGTGGTGCTGAAGCCGGGGAAGACGCTGGAGCGCGACGCGATGCGCCGCTACTTCAGCGGCAAGATCGCGCACTGGTGGCTACCCGACGATCTCGTGGTGGTCGACGAGATTCCGCACACCGCCACCGGCAAGATCAACAAGCTCGCGCTGCGCGAGCGTTTCAGGCATCACCGCTGGCCGGAGCGCATCGCATCGACCACGGCGTGAGCGGCCGCCAAGCGTCCTGGCCGCGCGTCCGGGGCGCTGCCACGCGGCTATCGGGCGGCTTCGCATCCGCCCGCCTGCAGGCAATCCATCATGCGCGATCTTCGTCATCCGTTACCTGCGGCCTGATAAGCATTGCAACCCGATCCGGATATGCAAAGCAGAAATTATTGGTTCTGCGCGAGAAAGCCGGCTCTTAGCATTTGCATCGAATTCACATCGATCATGCAAAGGAAAGCCATGAAATTCCGTTCGACGCTGGCCGGCCTCGGCCTCCTGCTCCTCGTGGGCAATGCGCACGCTGAAACGATCCGGGTCGCGATCGGCACCCAGGATCCGACCATCAACACCGCCACCGGCGGCCTGATCATCCGCGAGCTGAAGTTGCTCGAAAAATACCTGCCCAGGGACGGCAAGTACAAGGACGTGCAGTGGGACATCCAATGGAAGAGCTTCACCTCCGGCCCGCCGCTGACGAACGAGCAGGTCGCAGGCAAGCTCGACATCGGCTCGATGGCGGACTTTCCTGCCGTGCTGAACTACGCCGCCCACCTCAAGGCCGGGAAGAAGACCTTGTTCATCACGGCGTTGTCGGGCAGCACGACGGGCAGCGGCAACGGCATCGTGGTGCCGGCCGGCTCGTCGGTGCATAGCCTCGCGGACCTCAAGGGCAAGCAGATCTCGGTCCCCTTCGGCTCGACCGCCCACAACCTGCTGCTGCGGGCGATCACGGCGCAGGGCTGGGATCCCGAGAAGGACGTGAATCTGGTGTCGCAGGCGCCGGACGTGGGTGGCAGCGCGCTGCAGGCCAACAAGATCGACGCGCACGCGGACTTCGTGCCCTTCGCCGAGTTGTTCCCCTACCGGGGCTTCGCCCGCAAGATTTACGACGGCGCGCAGGCGAAGAACCCGACTTTCCACGGCACGCTCGTCGATGCGGAATACGCGGCCAAGTATCCGGAAGTGATCGTCGCCTACCTGCGTGCATCCATCGAAGCCGACCAGCTCGTCGCGGCGGAGCCGGAGAAGTTCAGCGAACTGATCGAAAAGATCACCGGCGTCGAAGCCGAGGTGAACTACCTCTTCCACGGCCCGCTGGGCATCCAGACGCGCGACCAGACGTGGAAGCCCGAGTACCGCGCGGCAACGAAAACGGCTGCGGACACGCTGAAGCTGCTCAAGCGCACCGACACCGACCTCGATATCGACGCCTTCATCGACGACCGCTTCATCCGCGCCGCTTACAAGCAGGCGGGCCTCGACTACGACGCGCGGCTCAAAGACTACGGCAAAGCGCCGCTGAAGGCGAAGAATGCGAAGACCGGCGAGACGATCGCGGATCCCCTTCAGGTGGCACAGGTGTGGGTCGCCGGCGAACCGCAGGTGCGCCACTACGCGTCCCCGCGCAACGCGCTGGAAGCGGCCAGGGCGGCGGAGGCCGCGGGCAGGAAGGTGCGTGTGGTGTATGCCCACGACCGCAACACCGGCATCAAGCTCTTCGCCAACCAGGCGTGGTTCGCCCGCGATGCCAAGGGCAATCTTTCCGCCTTCCTGCTGAAAGAGGATGCCGAGGCCTGGACCAAGGCCAAGGGCGGCGCGGTGCTCGACTATGCGGCCGCGTCGGCGGGCGCGGCGACGGCTGCCGTCGCGTCGGCGAAGTGAGCGGGATTGCCATGTCCGCCAGCTCCATCGCGCTTTCCGCAGCGAGCACGACAGCGACGCCACCGGCCGTGCCGGAAATCCCCGCCACGGGACTCGTGACGAAGTGGCGGGCAGCCTTGCGGCTCGACCGGGTCGCGCTGCGTGTGCTCGCGCTGATCCTGTGTGTCGCCTTGTGGCAGGCGGCCTCCGTGCATCACCTCGACCTTGGCGTCCTCACCTTCCGCTTCGTGCCGGCGCCGACCGAGGTGGCGGCCGCCGCCTGGGCCCTGTTCCAGTCACCCAAGCTGTCCGCCCATGTCACCAACAGCCTGATCCGTGTCTTCGCCGGCTTCGGCGTCGCGGCCCTGCTGGGGATAGCACTGGGCCTCGTGATCGGGCGATCGCGCCGGCTCGAAGACGCCTTGCTGCCACCGCTGGAGGTGCTGCGTCCGATTCCGGGGGTGGCGTGGATTCCGCTCGCGATCCTGATGTTCCCGTCGTCCGAGCTGAGCATGATCTTCATCACCTTCATGGGCGCGCTGTTTCCGGTGCTGCTCAACACCATCCACGGCGTGGAAGCGATTGACCGCCGCCTCGTCGCGTCGTCGCGCAGCCTGGGGGCCGGGCGCTGGTCGGTGTTCGCCGAGGTGGTGCTGCCGGGCGCGCTGCCCAGCATCGTCACCGGCCTTGCGATCGGCATGGGCACGTCGTGGTTCTGCCTGGTCACCGCGGAGATGATCGCGGGCCAGTACGGCATCGGCTACTACACCTGGGAGTCCTACACCTTGCAGAACTACGCGGACATCGTCGTCGGGATGCTTTTCATCGGCGCCTTCGGCATGGCCAGCAGCGGCCTGATCAAGCTCGTCGGGCGGCTGCTGATGCCGTGGCATCGCATCCAGGAGCGCCACACATGACCACGTTTGGCACGCAAAAAGCGGGGCGCATCGAGCTGCGCGACATCGCGATCCACCTGCCGGGGAAGCAGCGCTTCGAGGCCGTCCGCAACATCGGCACGACGATCGCCGGCGGTGAGTTTGTCAGCATCATCGGTCCGTCGGGTTGTGGCAAATCGACGCTGCTCAACGCGGTCGCTGGTTACCTCAAACCGAGCAGCGGACGTCTGCACGTCGATGGCGAAGCGGTGTCGGGCCCGGGCTCCGATCGCGGCATGGTCTTCCAGCACCATTCGCTGCTGCCGTGGCGCACCGCATTGGACAATGTCGCCTTCGGGCTGAAGATGAGCGGCGTCGGCCGGCGCGAACGCCGCGCGCGGGCGGAGGAATTCCTGCGGCTCGTGGGGCTCGCAGAATTCTCCGACCGCTACCCGGCGCAGCTCTCCGGCGGCATGCAGCAGCGGGTGGAGATTGCCCGCGTGCTGATCAACAACCCGCGCGTGGTGCTGATGGACGAGCCCTTCGGCGCCCTCGACGCGCAGACGCGCGAGCGCATGCAGCAATTGCTGCTGGAAATCTGGGGACGCCTGCAGCCGACGGTGCTGTTCGTCACGCACGACATCGACGAAGCCCTGGTGCTGTCGGACCGCGTGCTTGTCATGACGCATCGTCCGGGACGGATACGCGAGGAGATCCTCGTCGACCTGCGCCGCCCGCGACCGGAGGACATCACCGTGTCACCCGACTTCATCGCGCTCAAGAAGCGCTGCCTCGCGCTCGTGCAGGACGAGGTGCGCCAGTCGCTCGTCGGCGGCCTCGAAGCTGCACGCATCGAGCTTCCGGTCGAAGCTTGACCACATCGACTCGGGCGGGACGCCCCGCCGAAACATTCACAGGAACACCCACCATGAGCACCAGAGAACAGACGGTCGACATCCTCGTCATCGGCGGTGGAACCGCCGGCCCCATCGCGGCGATCAAGGCGAAAGCCAAGGCCCCGCACCTGAAGGTGCTGCTGCTCGACAAGGCCAACGTCAAGCGCGCGGGTGCCATCGCCGAGGGCATGGACAGCGTCAATAACGCCGTCATTCCCGGCCACGCCACGCCCGAGCAGTACGTGAAGGAAATCACCATCGCCAACGACGGCATCGTGAACCAGGCCGCGATCAACGCCTATGCCGTGCGCAGCCACGACATGATCCGCGAACTCGACTCGTGGGGCGTCAAATTCGAAAAGGACGAGACGGGCGACTACGCGGTCAAGAAGGTGCATCACCTGGGTGCCTACGTGCTGCCCATGCCCGAGGGCTACAACGTCAAGAAGGTGATCTTCAAGCAGTTGCGGAAGCAGGGCGTGGCGGTCAGCAACCGCCTGACGACGACGCGCCTGCTGGTCGGCAGCGACGGCCGCATCGCCGGTGCGATGGCGCTCGACTCGCGCAGCGGCGAGTTCGTCGTAATCCGCGCCAAGGCGGTCGTGCTGTGTACCGGCGCCGCCGGGCGACTCGGCCTGCCCTCCTCGGGCTACCTCTTCGGCACCTACGAGAATCCCACCAACGCAGGCGACGGCTATAGCATGGCTTACCACGCCGGTGCGGAGCTCTCGGGTCTCGAATGCTTCCAGATCAACCCGCTGATCAAGGACTACAACGGCCCCGCATGCGCCTACGTCACCGGCCCTTTCGGCGGCTACACGGTCAATGCGAAGGGCGAGCGCTTCATCAAGAGCGACTACTGGAGCGGCCAGATGATGCTGGAGTTCTGGCGCGAGCTCGAAGGCGGCAACGGCCCCGTCTTCCTCAAGCTCGACCACCTCGCCGACGAGACGGTGACGAAGATCGAGAACGTCCTGCACATCACCGAGCGCCCGACGCGCGGCCTGTTCCACGAGGGGCGCGGCACGGACTACCGCACGGATCTGGTGGAAATGCACATCTCGGAGATCGGCCTGTGCGGCGGTCACAGTGCGTCCGGCGTGTGGGTGGACGAACACGCGCGCACGACGGTGCCCGGTCTATACGCTGCCGGCGACCTGTGCAACGTCGCGCACAACTACATGCTCGGCGCGATGGTGTTCGGGCAGATCGCGGGCGAGGATGCGGTGGACTTCATCGCCGACAAGGAACCGGCGGAAGTGGACGCCGCCGCCGTCGCCGCCGAGCGCGAGCGCATCTTCGCCCCGCTGCTGCGCGAGGAAGGCATTCCGCCGACGCAGGTGGAATACAAGCTGCGCCGCCTGGTGAACGACTACCTGCAGCCGCCCAAGGTCACGCGCAAGATGCTGATCGGGCTGCAGCGCTTCGCCGAAATCCGCGCAGACCTCGCGCAGATGAAAGCCGAAAACCCGCACGAACTGATGCGCGCGATGGAGGCGCACGCGATCCTCGACTGCGCCGAGCTCGCCGCGGCGGCCTCGCTCTACCGCACCGAAAGCCGCTGGGGCCTGTACCACTACCGCACGGATTACCCGGAGCGCGACGACGCCGAGTGGTTCCACTTCGTGCAGGTGAAGAAGGGCAACGACGGCCGGCCGCAATGCTTCAAACGCGCCGTGCCACCCTATCTCTATCCCATCGACGCCGACGAACGCGACGCATACGACCAGTTGCGGGTCGACGCGCCCCTGGCCGCCTGAGGAAGAACCCATGCCCTCCATCCAGAATCGCAACATCGCCTCCGTCATCGTCGACGCGGACAAGTGCATCGCCGACAAGGGCTGCCGCGTCTGCATTGACGTGTGCCCCACCGACATCCTCGTGCTCGACCCCGCGCAAGGGAAGGTCCGCATGGCCTATGACGAATGCTGGTACTGCCTGCCCTGCGAACACGATTGCCCGACCAAGGCCATCCGGGTTGAAATCCCCTACCTGCTGCGTTGATGCCTCATGAATCACTACGATCCCGAAATCGCCGCAGTCCTGCCACGCCTGACGGCCCCCGACCCCGCGGTGCGCCGCCTCGCCCTGCGCGAGATCGCCGACCTTGCCGACGACTACCCTGAGCCGTTCACCCGCGCGGCCCGCGATGCCGACGCGGGAGTGCGCCTCGAAGCCGCCCTCGCCCTCGATGGCACGACCGACGACGACGCGATCGATGCGCTGGTCGGGCTGCTCGATGACGTCGACGAGGACGTCGTCGCGGCGGCAGGCACGGCCTTGGCCGAGATCCTCGACCCGGCCGCCGCACCCGCGCTGCTGCGCAACCTGACGGCCGCACGCGGGGCAACTCGCGCGACAGTGCTCACCGGCCTGCGCCAGTTGCGCCATCCCGACGCGCTCGCACCCGCCCTGGCGGCGCTCGACGACGCGCTGCCCGCGGTACGTCGCGCAGCGGTCGGCGTGCTCGCCTACCTGAAAAACGAGAGCGCGCTGCCCGCGCTCGAGCGACGCGTCGCCAACGATGGCGACGCCGCGGTACGCACTGCCGCGGTCGCCGCGCTCACGTTCGCGCCGGTGGGCACGCCGCTGGCCTCGCTCCTCGTCGCGCTGCGGGACAGAGACTGGCAGGTGCGCCACGAAGCGGCCATCACGCTCGGCCGGGTGCGCCCGCCCGGTGCCACCGACGCCTTGATCGCCGCCCTTGCCGACCCTTCATGGGAGGTGCGGCAGAAGTCGGCCGCCACACTCGGCGCCTGCCGCGCGACGAAAGCGATTGCCGCCCTCGCCAAGGCGCTCGACCACCCGATCAGCAACGTGCGCAAGGAAGCCGCCAGCGCCCTCGATGCCATCGGCGATGCGGCGGCGATTCCTCACCTCGAGCGGGCCTTGGCGGACCCCGACGTCGAGGTGCGCAAGATTGTCGCACGTGCCCTCGCCCGTCTGACCACCCAGGCATGAAGCACTCACCGGCCACCCTCCCCCTGCCCCGCCGCTTCGGTAACGCCCTGCGCGACAACCGACCGGCGATTGCCGCGCTGCAGTGGACCTTCGTCGTTCTCTACCTCGTGCTGCTGATCACGCCGGCGCTCTTCCCGGACGATGACGCGAATACCGGCGCCCTCCACACCCTTGGCCGCTTCGCCGAGGTGCTGTTCTGGGGCGTGTGGTGGCCGGGCGTGATCCTGTCGGTGATGCTGATCGGGCAGTTCTGGTGCGGCCTGTTGTGCCCCGACGGCACGCTGACGGAATTCGCCAGCCGCCACGGCAAGGGCGGCAAGATCCCCGGCTGGTTGCGCCGGCCGGCGCTGCCGCTCGCGACCTTCGCCTTCATCACGGTCTTCGAATACGCGCTGCAGGCGCACGACACGCCGCGGGGCACCCTGCTCGCCGTCGGCACAATGACCGCCTTTGCGCTCGCCTGCGGTGCGTTCCTCGGCCGCGGCAAGCGCGTCTGGTGCCGTTATGCCTGTCCGATCGGCGGCCTCTTCTCGCTGCTTTCCCGCTGCGCGGTGCTGCACTTCCGGGTGGACCGGGCGGCGTGGGACGCAGCGCCCCGCCCCATTCCGAAGCCGGTGGATTGTCCCGCCCTGCTCGACATCCGGCGCCTGCGCAGCAACGAGAAGTGCAACATGTGCGGGCGCTGCAGCGATCACCGGAACGCCGTCGCCCTGGCGTGGCGCAAACCGGGCGCGGAGTTCGCTGCGCTGCACGACGGCGACGCACGCGCCTGGGAGGCGGCAGGCATCGTCTTCGTCCTCATCGGCCTGCTCTACGGCGCCCTGCACTGGCAGCACAGCCCCTGGCACCACTCGCTGCTCGCCCTGGGCGTTTCTGCAGTACCTGCCGCCTTCGCCGCCGTCCTGCTGCCGGCGATCGTGCTGGGCAGCGGCACGGCCCTGCTGCTTGCGGTCGCCAGCGGCGGCCAGCGCCTCACCGCAATCCGCCTTGCCTACGCGCTGATTCCCCTCGGCGGTTTCGGGCTCTTCCTGGGCGCCCTGGAGCATGCGCTCGACATCCTGCACGACGCAGGCTTCACCGTCGCGCCGCTGCTGCCCTGGCTGCGCGCCGCCGTGCTGCTGCCCGCCACCATCTGGTCGACCCGCGCGGGCTGCACCATATTGGGTAAGGGCAGCGCTGCACGCACCAGCTTCGGCGCCGGAACGGCGGTGCTCGCCCTCACCTGGCAGTTCGCCCCCCAACCGCTCTCGGCCTGACCAGTGCCGACACGCCGGACCTGGCACGCCCCGGGTGAGCCCGGACTCACATGCCGCACAAGAGAGCGCCGCGCTCGCATTTCCCGCCACGGCGTCGGCGACCAATGGCGATTTCGCGCATGACATCGGCGCGTGCTAAATAGCCGCTCGATATCGCGGGGGAGTGGGATCCGTCGCTCACCCTCGTGATTATCAGCGCCATCGCTACGGCTCGGCCTCGCCGCCGCCGAGCGCCGAAACCACACATGGCTCGGTGCTGCGATGCAGTTGCCTGCGCGTCTGTCGCAGCCCGCCAACGCGGGCTTGCGCCGGATCGCTCTTAGCAAGATTTCGAATAAGAAACCCGCTTTTTATTATTTATCGCGCACACCGCCCCCCACTTAGACTTAAATCGTCAATTGCATAGGAGCGCGGCATGAGCGCCTCGTCACGAACAACCCACGCCTCCGGGCACGGCGGAGGGCAAGGCTGATGGCCGCGGCCCAAACCTTTCGCGTGCTGCCGGGGTTCCGGCTGACGCTCGGCTACACCCTCGCCTACCTCTCGCTGATCGTGCTGCTGCCGCTCGCGACGGTGTTCCTCAAGACGGCCAGCCTGAGCGCCGCGGAATTCTGGAACGTGATCAGCGCGCCGCGCGTCGTCGCAAGCTACAAGCTGTCCTTCGGCGTGTCGCTCGCTGCTGCCGCGATCAACGCCGTGTTCGGGCTGATGCTGGCATGGTCGCTGGTGCGTTACGGCTTCCCCGGCAAACGCTTCGTCGACGCCCTCATCGACCTGCCCTTCGCGCTCCCCACCGCAGTCGCCGGCATCGCGCTGACGGCCCTGTACGCGAAGAACGGCTGGATCGGGCAGTACCTCGATCCGCTGGGGATCCAGGTGGCGTTCAAGCCGCTGGGCGTGCTGGTCGCGCTGGTGTTCATCGGCCTGCCTTTCGTCGTGCGCACCGTGCAGCCGATCCTCGAGGACCTCGACACCGAGCTGGAGGACGCCGCCGCCAGCCTGGGCGCGGGGCGCTGGCAGATCTTCCGCCACGTGATCCTGCCGGTGCTGCTGCCGGCGCTGCTGACCGGCTTCGCGCTCGCCTTCGCCCGCGCCGTGGGCGAATACGGCTCGGTGATCTTCATCGCCGGCAATATCCCGATGGTGTCGGAGATCACGCCGCTGATGATCATCACGAAGCTCGAACAGTACGACTATGCCGGCGCGACTGCGATCGCCGTGGTGATGCTGGTCCTGTCCTTCCTGCTGCTGCTGCTGATCAACGGCCTTCAGGCGTGGACCGCCAGACGAACGGGGAGGGATCGCTGATGTCCGCTGCAACGACGCTCAACTGGACGGCCGCGACGCAGACCGCCGACCGATTCGAATCGCGCGAGGCCACGCGCGAAGCGCCGTGGGTCAAATGGACCATCCTCGGCGTCTCGCTCACTTTTTTCGCGGTGTTTCTCTTGATGCCACTGGTCGCAGTCTTCGTCGAAGCGCTGCGCAAGGGTTGGGACACCTACTGGAGCGCGCTGATCCACGAAGATGCGCTGTGGGCGATCAAACTCACCCTCATCGCCGCTGCGATCTCGGTGCCGCTCAACCTGGTGTTCGGCGTATGTGCCGCATGGGCGATCGCGAAGTTCGAGTTCCGCGGCAAACATCTCCTCATCACGCTGATCGACCTGCCCTTCTCGGTGTCGCCGGTCATCGCCGGCCTCATCTACGTGCTGATCTTCGGCGCGCAGGGCTGGCTCGGCCCGTGGCTTGCCGAACACGACGTCAGGATCATCTTCGCGGTGCCCGGCATCGTGCTCGCAACCGTGTTCGTGACCTTCCCCTTCGTCGCACGCGAACTCATCCCGCTGATGCAGGCGCAGGGCCGTGAGGAAGAGGAAGCGGCGATCGTGCTCGGCGCCAACGGCTGGCAGACCTTCTGGTACGTGACGCTGCCGAACATCAAGTGGGGCCTGCTGTACGGCGTGATCCTGTGCAACGCGCGGGCGATGGGCGAGTTCGGCGCAGTATCGGTGGTGTCCGGGCACATCCGCGGCCAGACCAACACGCTGCCGCTGCACGTCGAGATCCTCTACAACGAGTACCAGTTCGCGGCCGCCTTCGCGGTGGCCTCGCTGCTGGCGCTGCTCGCGCTGGTCACCCTCGCAATCAAGACCTGGGTCGAACACCACGCCGGCAGCGCAACCCCCTCACGCGAACCCCGTCAGGACGCTGCATCATGAGCATTCAGGTCAGAAACATCCGCAAGACGTTCGGCGACTTCATCGCCCTCGACGACGTCTCGCTCGATTTTCCCGCCGGCGAACTGGTCGCCTTGCTGGGGCCGTCCGGCTGCGGCAAGACCACCCTGCTGCGCATCATTGCCGGCCTGGAGCAGGCCGATGCGGGCCGGGTCATGCTGGACGGCGCCGACGCCTCGGGCACGCACGTGCGCGAGCGCCAGGTCGGCTTCGTGTTCCAGCACTACGCGCTGTTCCGCCACATGACCGTGTTCGACAACGTCGCGTTCGGCATGCGCATGAAGCCGCGCGGTCAGCGCCCATCCGAGAAGGAGACCCGCACCAAGGTCGAGGAGCTGCTCACGCTGGTGCAGCTCGAATGGCTCGCCGACCGTTTCCCCGCCCAGCTCTCGGGTGGACAACGCCAACGCATCGCACTTGCCCGCGCACTGGCGGTGGAGCCGCGCGTGCTGCTGCTCGACGAACCCTTCGGTGCGCTCGACGCCAAGGTGCGCAAGGAGCTGCGCCGCTGGCTGCGCAAGCTGCATGACGAGCTGCACATCACGTCGATCTTCGTCACCCACGATCAGGAGGAAGCGCTGGAAGTGGCCGATCGCGTCGTGCTCATGGACCGCGGGCACGTCGAGCAGATCGGCACGCCGGAAGAGGTCTACCGCCAGCCGGCGACACCCTTCGTGTATGGCTTCCTCGGATCGGTAAACTTCTTCCACGGCCGCGTCGACGGCGGCAACCTGCGCGTCGGCGAAGACCTGTTGCCGCATGCGCCGCACGAGCTTGATGCCGGATCGGAGGTGATTGCGTTCGCGCGCCCTCACGAACTCGACCTCGTTCCCGACACGCACACCGACACCGGCGTTGCCGCGCGCGTGATGCGCATCCATGCCTTCGGCGTCAGCGTGCGCGTCGAACTGGAGGGCCTCAACGGCCTCAGTGGCATGAGCAGCGGCCAGCATTTCGAAGTCGAACTGACGCAGCAGCGCGTCGCCGAACTCGCCCTCGCCGAGGGGCAGAACGTGCGTCTGCTACCCTCTCGCCTCAAGGTCTTCCAGCGCAACGACGCCATCGGAGCAAGTGCATGAACTTCCAGCAGCTACGCATCATCCGCGAGACGGTGCGGCGCAACTTCAACCTCACGGAGGTCGCCAACGCGCTCTTCACCTCGCAATCGGGCGTCTCCAAGCACATCAAGGACCTCGAGGACGAACTGGGCGTCGAGCTCTTCGTGCGCAAGGGCAAGCGCCTGCTGGGGCTCACCGACCCGGGCCGCGAACTGGTCGTGATGGTCGAGCGCATGCTGCTCGACGCCGGCAACATCAAGCGGCTGGCCGAGCAGTACAGCAACCGCGACGAGGGCCGCCTGACGGTCGTCACCACGCACACGCAGGCGCGCTACGCCCTGCCCAAGGTCGTGACCGAATTCAAGAAGGCTTATCCCAGGGTGCTGCTCAAGCTGCACCAGGGCAGCCCGGAGGAGATCGTGTCGATGCTGCTGGACGGCCAGGCCGACATCGGCATCGCGACCGAGGCGATCGCGGACGTGGCCGAACTGGCGTCCTTCCCGTACTACTCCTGGCACCATTCGGTGATCGTGCCCGCCGGTCATGCGCTCGACGGCGCAACGCCGCTGACGCTCGAGGCGATCGCCGAATACCCGCTGATCACCTACCACGAAGGCTTCACCGGACGCTCCATCATCGACCGCGCATTCGCCGCCGCAGGCCTTGCGCCGGACGTCGCGATGTCGGCGATGGACGCGGATGTCATCAAGACCTACGTCGAACTGGGACTGGGCGTCGGCATCGTTGCGTCGATGGCCTTCCAGCCCGGCCGAGAGGGCGAACTTCGCCAGCTCGACAGCAGCCACCTGTTTTCTGCCAACACGACGCGCATCGCGGTACGGCGCGGGCACTACCTGCGCGGCTTCGCCTACCGCTTCATCGAGATGTGCTCGCCCACGCTCGGCGAAGCGACGGTGCGCCACAACGTCACCCCGACGGCCAACGGCCTCGTCGAAGAATGAAGCAGCGCGCCGCACGCTGCCGCCTGCTATTCTCCAACTTCCGGACCATGGAGCCCACAAAATGTCGAATTGGTATCCTGATAACGCCGAATCCATCGGCAAGACGCCGCTGGTCAAACTGAATCGCATCACCGATGGAGCCCCGGCGATCGTGCTGGGCAAGATCGAAGGGCGCAACCCTGCCTACTCGGTGAAGTGCCGCATCGGCGCGGCGATGATCTGGGACGCCGAAAAGCGCGGTCTGCTCGGCCCCGGCAAGGAGATCGTCGAGCCCACCAGCGGCAACACCGGCATCGCGCTGGCCTTCGTCGCCGCCGCGCGCGGCATTCCCATCACGCTGACGATGCCGGACACGATGAGCGTCGAGCGGCGCAAGCTGCTGGTCGCCTACGGCGCGAAGCTCGTCCTCACCGAAGGCGCCAAGGGCATGAACGGTGCGATCGCGAAGGCCGAAGAGATCGCCGCGTCCGACCCGAACAAGTACGTGCTGCTGCAGCAGTTCACGAATCCCGCGAACCCGGCGATCCACGAAGCGACAACCGGCCCCGAGATCTGGAACGACACCGACGGCAAGATCGACATCCTCGTGTCGGGCGTCGGCACCGGCGGCACCATCACCGGCGTGTCGCGCTACATCAAGCAGACCCAGGGCAAGGCGATCCTGTCGGTCGCCGTCGAGCCGACCGCCAGCCCGGTGCTCACGCAGACCCGCGCGGGCGAGCCACTGAAGCCTTCGCCGCACAAGATCCAGGGCATCGGCGCAGGTTTCGTGCCGCAGGTGCTGGACCTCTCGCTGATCGACGCGGTCGAGACCGTCAGCAACGAGGACGCAATCCTCTACGCCCGCCGCCTCGCGCGCGAGGAAGGCATCCTGTCGGGGATCTCCTGCGGCGCCGCGGCCGCCGTCGCAGCGCGTCTAGCGCAGCGGCCCGAGAACGCCGGCAAGACCATCGTCGCGATCCTGCCGGACTCGGGCGAACGCTACCTCAGCTCCATCCTGTTCGAAGGCCTGTTCGACGCGACCGGCACGGCACTTTGAACGGCGCCGTTTCGACGGCAGCCGCGGGGGTGCCCGCCCCCGCGGACGGCGCCACCACCGTCATCGGCCCGCAGGAAGACCCGCCCGCCGCAGAACTACCGGCGGAAACCCTGCCCATCCTGTACCGCGACGACTTCCTCGTCGCCGTGCACAAGCCCTCCGGGCTGCTCGTTCACCGCTCCGTCCTGGACGTGCATGAGGAGCGCTTCGCGGTGCAGATCCTGCGCGACCAGATCGGCCGCCACGTGCACCCCGTGCACCGCCTCGACAAGGGCACCTCCGGGGTACTGCTGTTCGCCCTCGATCGCGAGACGGCCGCCCTGGTGTCGTCGACCTTCGAACGGCAGGCCGTGTGCAAGACCTACCTCGCCGTCGTGCGCGGCCATCCGCCCGCGGAAGGCGTCATCGATCACCCGCTGACGCGCCGCTTCGACGACGCCGAGCGCCGCCCCGAAACCGCGGCGGACGCCCCCGCGCAGGACGCCGTGACGCGGTTTCGCCGCCTCGCCGCCACCGAACTGCCCTACCGCGTCGACCGCTACCCGACGAGCCGCTACGCACTCGTCGAACTCAGCCCCGCCACCGGCCGCCGCCACCAGATCCGGCGCCATCTGAAGCACATCTCGCACCCCATCATCGGTGATGCGACCTTCGGCAAGGGGCGGCACAACCGGCTGTTCGCGCAGCTCTTCGGCGTCTCGCGCCTGCTGCTCGCCTGCACCCGCATGCAGCTCGAGCATCCGCACACCGGAGAAGCGCTCGACCTGCACGCGCCCCTCGCGGAAGACTTCGCCCATGTGCTCGACGCACTGGCGTGGCGCGATGCTGCGGGCGCTGCCTGACGACGGACACGCCCCGCAACACCCCCACGTGCGCGGACTCTTCTTGCCGTCGCCGATTCGTTGCACAATGAATCTCCACGACTACACACACGACACCGGCTCCAGCTCATGAATCCCCTGCTCCAGGTCCGCGCCCAGGGTCAGCAAGTCTGGCTCGACAACCTCTCCCGCACCCTGCTCAACGAAGGCCAGCTCGCGAAGATGATCGCCGAGGATGGCGTCGATGGCATCACCACCAACCCCGCGATCTTCCACAAGGCCATCGCTGGCGGGCGCTATTACGAGGACGACCTCGCGGCACTGAAGCAACAGCCTCTGGACGCGGAGACGCGCTACGAAGGGCTGGTGATTCCCGACGTGCAGCGCGCCTGCGACCTGCTGCGGCCCACCTGGGAACGCAGCGGCGGCAACGCCGGCTACGTGAGCCTCGAGGTGTCGCCCGCCCTCGCTCACGACGCTGCCGGCACGGTGGCCGCGGGCGTCCGGCTGAAGGCTGCCGTCGCGCGCGACAACCTGCTGATCAAGGTGCCGGCGACCGTGGCCGGGCTCGACGCGATCGAACTGCTGATCGGCCGCGGCGTGAGCGTCAACGTGACGCTGATGTTCTCGCTCGCCCACGTCGATGCCGTCGCCGACGCCTATGTCCTGGGCCTGCAGCGGCTGCGCCAGGCCGGCGGCGACGTGCGCAAGGTGATGTCGGTCGCGAGCCTGTTCCTGTCCCGCGTCGACAGCCTCGTCGACAAGCAGCTCGACGAACTCGGCGGCGACGCGCCGGCCCTGCGCGGCAAGGCCGCCGTGGCGATGGCGAAACTCGCCTACCAGCGCTATCGCGAGCGCTTCCATGGGGCGGCATTCGCGGAACTGCGCGGGCTGGGCGCACGCCCGCAGTACATGCTGTGGGCAAGCACCGGCACCAAGAATCCGGCCTACAGCGACCTGCTCTACGTGGAGCCGCTGATCGGGCCGGAAACCGTGAATACCCTGCCCGACGCCACGCTCGCGGCGCTGCGCGACCACGGCAAGGTCGCTGCGACCCTAGCCGAGGACGTCGGCGCCGCGCGCTCGACCTTCGATGCGCTGGACGACCAGGGCATAGACATGACGGCCGCCGGGGAGCGCCTGCAGCGCGAAGGCCTGGCGCAGTTCGAGGACGCGTTCACGCAGCTCATGCAGCTCATGCAGCTTACGGGCTGACGCACGCGGACCGGACGCAACAACGACTACAAGACAAAGCCCGGACAAAGCCCGGCGGAGGTCATCCCTCCCGCCGGGCTTTTCGTTTCCCGCGCCAGCCGGCGCTCAGGCGGTCGCGACCTGCTTGGCCATCATCGTCACGCGACTCAGCCAGCGCTGGTCGCCGGCGCTGCCGAGCAGCTCCTTCATGTCGAGGATCAGCACGATCTGGCCGTTCGACAAGGTCGTCACCCCGGCGACGCCCTTCGGGCGGAAGTCGTCGAGCGACTTGATCACCGCATCTTCGCGGCCCGCGAACGTGTCGATGCCGAGGATGAAGGACATTTCCGCGGTCTGCATCAGCACGCCGTAGCACGGCGCGCGCTCCAGCGGCCAGCCCAGCAGCCCGGCCAGCGGCATGATCGGCAGAACCTCGCCGCGCACGACCATCGTCGCGCGCCCGCCAACCTCCTGCACCTCCTTCGCCTCGATCGGCAGGATCTCGCGCACCATCGAGAGAGGCACCGCGAAGGGCTGGTCGCCCAGGCGCACGAGCAGCACCGGCAGGATGGCCAGCGTCAGCGGCAGGCTGATCACGAAGGTCGTGCCCTTGCCGAGCTGCGACTGGATCTCGATGTTGCCGTTGAGCTTCTGGATGTTGGTGCGCACGACGTCCATGCCGACGCCGCGGCCCGACACGTCCGACACCTGCGCCGCCATCGAGAAACCCGGCAGGAAGACGAGGTTGAAGCTCTGGCGCTCATCCATCGCGTTGGACTCTTCGTCGGTGATGAGTCCCTTCTCGACTGCCTTCGCACGCAGGCGCTCGGCATTCATGCCGCGGCCGTCGTCGGCGACGAGGATCACGATGTGGTCGCCCTCCTGACGCGCCTCGAGGCGGACGATCGACTTCTCCGGCTTGCCGTTCGCGACCCGCTCGGCCGCATCCTCGACGCCGTGGTCGACCGCATTGCGGATCAGGTGGATGATCGGATCGGCGAGGTCCTCGATCATCGTCTTGTCGATCTCGGTCTCCTCGCCCGCCAGCACCAGCTCGACGTCCTTGCCCATGTTGCGTGCGAGGTCGCGCGCGATGCGCGGATACTTCTGGAACAGGCGCCCGATCGGCTGCATGCGCGTCTTCATGACCGCGTTCTGCAGGTCGGACACGAGGAGGTCGAGCTGGCTGACCGCAATATCCAGCGAATGCAGCGTCTCGGTGTCGTTGCGGCCGGAGAGGATGTCGCTGCGTAGCGCGTTCAGGCGGTTTTTCGTCAGGCCGATCTCGCCCGACAGGTTGAGCACCTGATCGAGGCGTGTCGTATCGACGCGGATCGAGTTGTCGCGCTGCTTCTCGCCATCGCGCCGTCCGGTGCTGACCGGCGCACCCGGTTTGTCGCTCACACGGCGACCCACCGCCGCCTTGATGACTTCCTCGGGCGGACGCACCGGGGCGGCCGGGACGACCGCCGCAAGCGGCCCGGCTTCACGCACCGGCGACATCACGCGCGCCACGCCGGTGACGACGCCGTGCAACAGCTCCCAATCGGGAGCACCACCGCCCGCAGACTGGCCGCCCGGCGTTGCCGGTGCGCAAGCCTCGCTCGCGCTGCCGACCAGGTCCCCCGCGATCGCCTGCCTGAGGCGAGCGATCAGGTCCGGATCGGCCGCCGCCGGCTGCATGCCCTGCTCGAGGCTCGCGAACATCTCCCGCACCGTCGCCGTCGCGGCCAGGATCACGTCCATGATTTCCGGCGTCACGGCGAGTTCGCCATTGCGCAGGTTGTCGAACAGGTTTTCCGTCAGATGGCACAACGTGACCAGCTCGGTCGCGTTGAGAAAGCCGGCACCACCCTTGATCGTATGGAAGCCGCGAAAGATTTCGTTGAGCAGGCCGCGGTCGTCGGGCGAGCGCTCCAGATCCACGAGCTTGTTGTCGACCCCGGAGAGCAGGTCTCCCGCCTCGATCAGGAAATCCTGAAGAAGGTCTTCCATTCCGGCGAAGTCACTCATCACGTTCTCGCTTTCTTGTTGCGGGCCGGCGGCCCCAGTCATTCGCCGGCCCGGTCATCCCGTTGCCCGGACCGGTAAACCCGGGCATCGACCGTTCAGAAGCCCAGGCTGTCCAGCAGGTCGTCGACCTGCTCCTGCGTCGTAACCACGTCATCGCGGCCCTCGGTGCTGACGACGGGGCCATTCATCAGCCCGCTGTGCTTGTCGCCGCGCTTTTCCGCCGGCGTCACCTCGAGCAGCACCTGCAGGAGTTCCGTCTCCAGCTTCTGCGCGAGATCGACGACCTTCTTGATCACCTGGCCGGTCAGATCCTGGAAATCCTGCGCCATCATGATTTCCATCAGCTGCGCGTTGGTCGCACGGCTCCCCTCGACCACTTCGCCGAGGAATCCGCGCGTCTCCCCGGACAGCGCCTTGAACTCCTCGACCGACAGCTGGTTGGCGAAGAGCTTGTCCCAGCGGGCTTGCAGCGCGGCAGCGCCCGACTGGATACGGCCCTGGATCGGCTGTGCGATGTCGGTCGCGTTGAGCACGCGGCTCGCCGCCTGCTCGGTCATCTGCGCGATGTAGGTCAGGCGCTGGCGTGCGTCGGGAATGGCCTGCACGGCATCCTGCAGGCCGTCGTCGGTACCCAGCTCGCGCAGCGTGTTATGCACTTGCCGTGTCATCTGTCCGATTCGCGTGAACACCGCGTCGCAGCTGTGCTCGGACTGAACCGCCGGGGCTGCGGATGCCGCGGGCGCGGCCGTCTGTTCGGCGCCGAACCCGGCATCGAAGCCCGCGGCAACGGAATCGAACAGCGCCTGCAGTTCCGCGTCGTCGCCGCCGGAATCTCCCGCCGGAGCGGGGACGGTCGCAGCCCGCGCCGCCACCGGCACCGGCTGCGACCTGGTGTTCGCGATGCTGTCGAACAGGGCCTGGAGTTCGTCCGAATCCCCGACCTCGTCCTGTTTCAGCTTCTTCGCCATTATCGGCCTCCCTGATCGTCTCTTTTCCCGCCCTTCAGGCGGTGGCCTTCTTGCCCATTTTTTCGAAGATCTTTTCCAGCTTTTCGGACATCGTCGCCGCAGTGAAGGGCTTGACGATGTAGCCGCTGGCGCCGGCCTGTGCCGCAGCGATGATGTTTTCCTTCTTCGCCTCGGCGGTCACCATGAGCACCGGCAGGTGGCGCAGATGGGGCGTCTGGCGGATCGTCTGTAGCAGCGTCAGCCCGTCCATGTTGGGCATGTTCCAGTCCGTCACAACGAAGTCGAAGGGCGCGCTGTTGAGCTTCTGCAGGGCGACGGCGCCATCCTCGGCCTCGTCGACGTTCGTGAAGCCCAGCTCCTTGAGCAGGTTGCGCACGATACGGCGCATGGTCGAAAAATCGTCGACGACGAGGAATTTCATTTTGGGGTCGGACATTCTTGTACCTCCGTAATCTTGCGCACGACCCGGGTCAGCCTTGGCGCCCCCGGGTCAGCAGCGGGCGCAGGGTATCTGCGAGCGCATCGGCGTCGAATTTTGCCACGTAGGCGTCCACGCCGACCCGCTTTCCCATCGCCCGGTTCGCTTCCGACGACAGCGATGAATGCATCACGACCGGAATGCCGTCGAAGCGCCTGTCCGCCTTGATATTGCGCGTCAACACGTATCCATCCATTTCGGGCATTTCTGCATCGACGAGAATCAGGTCGAGCTCGTCGCTCAACCGGTGGCCGATCTGCTGCGCGTGACTGGCAATGCCCTGGAGGCGCGTCCAGGCCTCCAGGCCATTGACCGCGTGCTTGTGCTTGACCCCCAGCTTGTCCAGTACTTCCGAGATCTTGCGCCGGGCGACGCCCGAGTCGTCGACGTAGAAGACCTCGTAGTCCTGGCCGTCGGGGATCGGCGAGATGTTGCCGACCACCGCGTCGCCGAAGGTCGTCGCCAGCACGGTCTCGACGTCGACGATCGACACCAGCTTGCCGTCGGGCAGTTCGGTGATCGCGGTGATGTAGTTATGCACGCTGCTCGCTACGTTGTCCGGCGCGCGCACCTTGTCCCAATCGACGCGGATGATGCGATCGACTCCCGACACCAGGAAGCCGAGCGTGCGCTTGCTGTATTCGGTGACCATCATCGACGCGCCGAGCGGATCGCCAGCGCGCGCCAGGCCCAGGATCTTCGCCAGCGACAGCACCGGGATGACGTTGCCACGCAGCGAGATCAGGCCCTCCACGCCCGTCGGCATGTTGGGCGCGCGCGTGATGAAGGGTGCGGCCGACACCTCCCGGACCTTGAACACGTTGATGCCGAAAGTTTCCGTGGTTCCGAGCGAGAACAGCAGGATCTCCATGCGGTTCGAGCCGGCGAGACTGGTGCGGCCATCGACGACGTTGAGCACGCCGTCTTCTTCGGTCTGGTAACTGGACATGACAGGAATTCCTCAGGACGCGCGGGTTTGCTGCTCGTCCCGATTGAGCAGGCGGCGCAGCGTCTCGGCGAGACGCTGAGGTTCGAACTTGGGAACGTACTCGTCGACACCGACCGACTTGCCGAGTTGCTGGTTGGACATGCCCGACAGCGACGAGTGCATGATCACGGGGATGCCCGCGAAACGCGGATCGGACTTGATCGACTTGGTAAGGATGTAGCCGTCCATCTCCGGCATTTCGACGTCGGTGAGAACCAGGCTCACCACATCGCTGACATTGCGCCCGGTGGCCTCGGCGAAGCGAGCCGCCTTCAGCAGTTCCTCCCACGCCATGCGACCGTTGATCGCCCCGACGTAGGGCACGCCCAACACCTCGAGCGTACGCTCGATCTGGCGGCGCGCAACCGAGGAATCGTCGGCGAAATACACGGTATGCGTACTTCCCTCGATCGGTTCGATACCCTTGAAGAGGTACTGGTCGTCCTGGTTCGTCGTTTCGGCCAGTACCTTCTCGACGTCCAGCATCATGACCAGCCTGTTGTCCTTGAGCTCCGTGACCGCCGTGACCAGCCCCCCCATGTTCGCCGTGAGCATGTCCGGAGGCACGCGCATCTGCGACCAGTCGAGGCGCAGGATGGTATCGACCGCCTCGACGAGAAAGCCCTGCGTGTGCCCGTTGTATTCGGTGACGATCATGATCTCGCGCCTGGCGTCGGCTCCGACGCCGACATAACGGCCGAGATCGACCACAGGCACCAACACGCCGCGCAGGCTGACCATCCCCACGACCGAGGACGGCATTTCCGGTGCTGCGGTGATGGCCGGGGTGCGCATCACCTCGCGCACCTTGAACACGTTGATGCCGAAGGTCTCGCGGCGTCCGGTGCGTTGGTCTACGCCGAGCGTGAACAGCAGGATTTCCAGCTTGTTCGTGCCGGCCAGCCGTGTGCGGGCCTCGATATTCTTGAACAGTTCGGACATTTCACTCTCCGCGATACGCGGCAATATGATCGGGGCGGCATCCCTGCGCCGTGATTACAATCAAGATAACGTCAGTGACCTGAAATACTTGAGGCCCCGCATCACGGAATGCGTACCGCTTCCCGTCTGCCGGGGATTTTCGCATTATGGTCGCGCCCCGGGTGAACCGCCCCCGGCCCGCCTCGAGGCCCGCATGTCAATGCGCATCGCGCACACCGCCGGGCATCGCCTGCCGCACCACATGCCGCGCAATGCCGTCGAGCGGGACGACCTCGCACGCCGCGCCGATCATCGCGGCCTCGCGCGGCATGCCATACACGACGCATGAGCCTGCGTCCTGGGCGATGGTCCACGCACCCGCGCGCCGCATCTCGAGCAGGCCCCGTGCGCCGTCCTTGCCCATGCCCGTGAGCAGGACACCCACCGCCGCAGCCCCCGCCAGCACCGCCGCCGACGAGAAAAGCACATCGACGGAGGGCCGGTGCCGATTGACGGGGTCCGCCCGCGACAGCTCGCACTGAAGACCGCCCGGCGGCGCACGCCGGATCAGGAGGTGCGAATGCCCCGGTGCGATGTAGGCCGTGCCCGGCACCACCGCCTCGCCATTCTCGGCCTCCTTCACCCGCAGCGCACACAACCCGTCGAGGCGACGCGCGAACGCGCCGGTGAACATTTCCGGCATGTGCTGCACGATCAGGATCGGCGGCGAGTTCTCCGGCATGCCGAGCAGGACCTGCTTGATCGCCTCGGTTCCGCCTGTCGACGCGCCGATGAAGATCACGCGGCCACCGGACACATGGCCCGAGGGCGGCGTTCTAGCTGCCGTTGGCATCGGTGCGCTGATAGACGGTACGGCCCGTGGAACGGAACAGGTCGCCCGCGTGCATGAAGCTCTCGGAATGGCCCGCAAACAGCGCGCCGTCCTTGCGCAGCAGGGGCACGAAACGCTTGAGGATGCCGTACTGGGTCGTCTTGTCGAAGTAGATCATGACATTGCGACAGAAGATCGCATCCAGGGGCCCCTGCACCGACCACACCGGATCGAGCAGGTTGATGCGCCTGAAGCTCAGCAGGCGCTTCAGTTCAGGCCGCACGCGATGCTCGCCGGCCGCCAGCCCGGCCCCCTGTTCGAAATAGCGCCGCAGCATCTCCGGCGCCATGCGCGCCACGCGGTCCTCGCGATAGACGCCGCGCTCGGCGTGCGCGAGGACGCTGGTATCGATATCGCTGGCGATGATCTGGACAGGCGGGCTGAGCGTATTGAACGCCTCGCATGCGGTGATGGCGAGCGAGTACGGCTCCTCGCCAGTCGATGCCGCATTGCACCAGATGCGCAGCGTGCGGCGTTCGGCGACGCGGCGCATGCGCTCGGCCAGGATGTCGAAATGGTGCGCCTCGCGGAAGAACGAAGTGAGGTTGGTCGTCAGCGAATTGACGAAGGTCTCCCATTCGGTGCGATCCCGCTCCAGGCGGACGATGTACTGCGCGAAGCTGCGGTCCCCGCACGCACGCAGCCGCCGCGCCAGCCTGCTGTAGACCATGTCCTGCTTCGCCGGCGACAGGACGATGCCCGCGTGGTCGTAGATGAGCTTGCGGATGCGCTCAAAATCGGCCTGCGTCAGTTCGAACTCGCGCTCACCGGACGCCGACAGTGCCGACGCGGCCGCTGCGGCAGCCATCGCGGCCAGCCCGGGCGCGGAATTCAGCGTGGAACCCGCCGCGGCATGAGGGCGAGCAGGAGCGCCCGCCACTGTGCGGGCAGGAACTCCCGTCGTTGCGGGCTTGCGGCCGAAAGGGGAGTCACCAGCGGGCATCTTCAGACCACCTCACAGGCCATTTCCGGACGGCAACCCATCACGCGAACCATTGCGTCAGGGCGACTTCACGGGCGGAAGCGGGAGCGGCAACGGACTGCGTCCCCTCACCGGCGCAGCGGGCGCCTGGTTCCTGCTCTCGATGTTTTCGCGCAAATCCCCACCGTCGAGCGGCGCGGACAAGCCGATATCCAGCGCGCCCGCCTGATTGCGCACGGCCTCCTCGGTCTTCTTGTTCATCACGATGATGCTGATGCGACGATTCATCGGATGAAGCAGATCGTCCTTGCGCAGCGGAACCATGTCCGCGAGGCCCACGACACGGATCACCTTGCCGGCCTCCAGTCCTCCGGCGACCAACTCGCGGCGCGAGGCATTGGCGCGGTTGCTCGACAGCTCCCAGTTCGAGAAGCCGCGCTCGCCGCCGGCGTAACGCGCCGAGTCGGTGTGCCCCGAGAGGCTCAGGCGGTTGGAAACGTCGTTGAGTGCGCGCCCGATCGCCCGCAACAGCTCGCGCGTGTGCGGCAGCAGTTCGTCGCTTGCGGTGTTGAACATGGGGCGGTTCTGCGCATCGACGATCTGGATGCGCAGACCTTCCGACGTGATGTCGAGCAGGATCTGGCTGCGGAAGGGGCGCAGCTTGGGATCGGCCTCGACGAGCGCCTCGATGCGCCCCTTGAGGTCTTCGAGGCGTGCACGCTCGCGCGTCGCTTCCACGCCTTCGTCTTCACCCTCGACGCGATACACCTCGCGCCCCTTCGCGGCGTCGAGATTGATCGACCGGCGCCCTTCGACTTCGCCGCGCTTGCGCTGGCCGAGGGAGCGGGTGAGGTCCTCGCCGCCGCCCTGGATAACGCTGGAGCTGTCGCCCGCCCCGCTGCCGCCCTGCATCGAGACCTTGAGCGGGTTCATGAAGTGGTCGGCGATGCCCTCGAGGTCGCCCTGGGCCGTGGAGCCGAGCAGCCACATCAGCAGGAAGAACGCCATCATCGCCGTGACGAAGTCGGCGTAGGCGATTTTCCATGCGCCGCCGTGCGCTGCACCGGTGACCTTGTTGATGCGCCGGACGACGATGGGCTGCTGGGTATCGTCGCTCACGGCCGCCCCTTGCCGCGGCGGTAGTCAGCGTCGAGCGTTCGCAGGGCGACGGTGGTCATCGCGGCCTCACCCCTTGCGGCTCTTGATGTCCTGCTCGAGCTCGGTGAAGGTCGGACGCTCGCTCGAGTACAGCGCCTTGCGTCCGAACTCCACGGCGACCTGCGGGGCATAGCCGTTCATGCTGGCGAGCAGGACCAGCTTGATGCATTCGAATATCTTGCCGCTTTCCTCCACGCGCTGTTCGAGCTGGCTCGCGATCGGCTGCACGAATCCGTATGAAAGCAGGATACCGAGGAAGGTGCCGACCAGCGCGCCGCCGATCATCTTGCCGAGCACGGCCGGCGGCTGGCCCACCGAGCCCATCACGTTCACGACGCCCATCACTGCGACGACGATACCGAAGGCCGGCAGCGCATCGCCGAGCTTGGCCACGACATGCGGTGCGATATGGGTTTCCTGGTGGTGCGTCTCGATTTCCTTGTCCATCAGGCCTTCGATCTCGAAGGCATTCAGGTTGCCGCCGACCATCATGCGCAGGTAGTCGGTGAGAAACTCGACCGCATGGTGGTGGGCCATGATCGTGGGGTACTTGGTGAAGATCGGGCTCGACTCGGGATTGTCGACGTCGTTCTCGATCGACATCAGGCCTTCCTTGCGCACCTTCGCAAGCACCTCGTACAGCAGGCCGAGCAAGTCCAGATACATGGCCTTGGTGTAGGGCGAGCCCTTGAACAGGCCGGGAATGGCCGTCATCGTCGCCCTGAACGCCTTGGGTCCGTTACTGCCGACGAAGCCGCCTATCATCAGGCCGACGATGGCGAGATATTCCATCGGCATCCACAGCGCCATGAGACTGCCATGGACGGAGTAGGTGCCGACTGATGCTGCGAGGATGATCAGATAACCAATGATGAGGAACACCGGGAAGCCCCCGTCGATTCGACACGCGCGGCAACGCCACCGCACGCCGGAAGATTTATTGCGATTCTAACGTCACTCGGCGTGCAAACTTGAACCCGGAAATGAAAAGGCCGCCGGCAGTGCGGCGGCCCCTTGCGCGGACGGAATTCCGCCGTTCAACCGGCCGTGGCGAGCGCCTTGGTCTTGGCGACGCGCCTGGAGGCCGTGGCGCGCTTGGTGCCCGTCGCCCGCGCGGCCTCGGCAGCGCGCTTGGTCTTGCCGGCGCGCGAAGGCATGTTGCACAGGCCGCATACGAATTCGTGCGTCGGGTCGTAGGCGTGCGCGACGAAGTGGCCGCCGCAGCTCGTGCACGAGGTCATCTGCAGCAGGTCGGCATCGAAGAAGCGCACCAGCGTCCAGGCGCGGGTGAGGCTCAGCGCCGGCTCGATCACTTCGGCCTCGATGTGGTCGAGGTACAGGTGATAGGCCTTCAGGATCGCGTCCAGCCCCTTGAGGCCGGTGCTTTCCTGGAAGAACCTGAAAAAGTTCATGAACAGCGAGGCATGCACGTTCGGCTGCCAGGTCATGAACCAGTCGGTGGAAAACGGCAGCATGCCCTTCGGGGGCGACATGCCGCGGATTTCCTTGTAGATCTTGAGGAGACGCTCGCGACTGAGCCTGGTTTCGGCTTCCAGCATCTGCATGCGGGCACCGAGGCGGACCATTTCGGCTGCGCGCTGGATGTCCTCTGCCTCTTCGATGATGCTCTTGTTCTTCATCGTTCTCTCCTTGCCGCCCCACCCGGGGGCGCTCCGCCGCGATCCTGCAGTGGCCGGCGGCATCCCCTGCCCGCCCTTGCGCCCTGCACCTCCCGCAGCGCCGTGCCGGCGCCTATCCCGCCAGCCGCTTCACCGGCTTGCCCGCGGCAAGGATCGCCGCATGCAGGCTGGAACTCGTCTCGTCGCGGCCCTTGCCCGCGAGCAACCCGGCGAGCATTGCATCGTCGAAGCGGAACAGCAGCATCTGGCTGCTGGCCATCTTGACCAGCTTCGCGCTCGAAAGTCCCTCGACGAGATCGGCGATGTCCTTGTCGATACCCAGGCGGAACATCGCGGTCTCCCGATCGCTGCGCAGCATCTGCTGGGCCAGCATCAGGTACGCGAGGTTCAGTTCCTTGATTTCCGCCTGAAAATCAGGACGTTTCATTTCCGCTCCCTTTCAGGGACAAGCGCGGTAAAGTTAAAGTGAATTGTGAGCAATTGCAAGAAAATACCCCTGATGGCATGTTGCGGATAAGCCACAGGCAATATCCGCAATACATCCAACAGGCTGTATTGAAAGGGAAATACGAGAAGACCGAAGTTCTTCAGGCGACAGTGTCGACGCCGCTCGACTCGTCGGTTTTCTGGACCGTCGCAACACGGTTGCGCCCCTTCTGTTTGGCGAGATAGGCGCCCAGGTCGGCCTGTTTGATCAGCGCATCGACGTCGGGCATCCAGTGTTCGCGCATCGCGACGCCGATGCTGGCACTGATCGCCACACGCGCGTCGCCGGCCTGCAGCGAAAGGCTGTCGAGTGCGGTGCGCAGCCGCTCGGCGCAGCTCAGCGCGTGGTCGAGATCCGTTTCCGGGCAGATCGCGAGGAACTCGTCGCCGCCCGTGCGGCAGACGACATCCTGGCCGCGCAGTGCACCGCGCAGCGCGTCGGCCGCGCTGCGCAGGACCTCGTCGCCGACATCGTGACCAAAGGTGTCGTTGATCTGCTTGAAGTTGTCGAGGTCGATGATCATGCACGACACGGGGCGCCCCCAGCGCTGCGCGGCCGACCATTCCTGCTGGACGCGGTCGATGGCGTAGCGGCGATTGGGGAAGCCGGTCAGCGCATCGGTGAGGGCCGCCTCGTGCAGGCGGCGGTTGGTGACGGCCAGCTGCGACGCGAAATGACGGATTTCCTCGTGCTCGCGCTCGACCTCCTGCTGCAGGCGCACGACGCGCTGGCCGGCCCTGAGGCGCGCGCCGAGCACGCGCGGACGCAAGGGCTTGGCGATGAAGTCATCTGCGCCGGCCTCGAAGGCTGCGACGAGGTGTTCGTCGTCGTCGCTGTGCGTGAGCAGGATCATGTAGATCGCCTGACCGATGCGCGTCTGGCGCAGCGAGCGGACGAGGTCCGGACCGTCGAGTTCGGGCAGGTTCCAGTCGAGGATCATGATCTGCGGTTGCAGTTCGAGGGCGAGCTCCATGCCCTCGCGGCCGTCGCCCGCCTCGTGCACTTCGTAGTGCGCCTGCTCGAGCACGGCGCGCAGGCCGGCGCGGGTGCGCGCCTCGTCGTCGACGATCAGCGCACGCTGGACGGGCGCAACCGGCTCGCCCGAGGTGGTCCCGGTAGCCTCTGTGATCTCGGGCGTCGCGGGCAACCGGCCCGGGCTCCGGGCGCGGGCGGGTGACGCGGCAGGCGCCCTTCCCGTCGCTGCGGTCACGGGACCGGCCTCGACCAGGTCGCCAAAGCACGGGGCGCCGGGCTGTTCGAGCTGGAGCATGCGGCCCCATTCCGCCCACAGGGCGGCAATGCGCTCGCAATCCGCAACGATGCACTCGCGCTCCATGCCCAGGCGCGCGCCTTCCGCGAAAAGCGTGACCGCAAGCGCGCTCCGTGCAGTGTTATCGTCGGAAACGCAGATTTCGGCCACGCAACGCGCCGCGACGAGGACCTGAAGCACCCGGCGCGCCCGCGATCCATCGGCAAGATGGCTCTCTTCCGGATCGCGGGCGTGCGCGACGGCATCGATGAAGATCCGCGGCAGCCCCCAGTCTTCGAGCATCGCGCCGGTCAGCTCGCGATGGTCCATTGCGAACTGCACCCGTTCCAGTTCGAGCAGCGGCGCAGCGCCGGTCTTGCTTGCCCCTTCGAGCACGGCCGCGTAATCGGCAGGATAGAGCGTTGCGAGAGCGAGCTCGCCGACGCTACCGAGCAAGCCGACGGCGAATAGCTCGTCCGCCGGCGCGGCGCGGGTGCGTTCGGCGAAGACCTGGGCCGCGAGCGCGCGGGCGAGTGAAATACTCCAGAAGCGGTTGTAGTCGAAGGCCTGACAGGCCCCGCGCCGGTAATGCGACAGCAGCGAGAAACCCAGCACCATGGTCCGCACGGCGGGCAGGCCGAGGACCATGAGCGCCTCGTGCACCGAGGCGACCGGGCGGCGGCTGAAGGCGACGAGGCCGTTGGCCGCCTTGATGAGCCGGCCGACGAAGGCGGGGTCGGCACCGATCACCCGCGCGAGTTCGGCGGTCGACACGTCCTGCTGGCGCGTCAGGCGGATCACCGCGAGCGCGATTCCCTTCGGCGACGGGAGATCGCCGGAAGCGCGAATCTGTTCGAAACGGGTCGAATCCAACGGGGGGGACATCGGCGGCGGTATGCGGGTGGGAGGAGTGTCGCCGCGGCGCAGGTGCGCCAAGGACGGCGTTCGGGTCGGGCTAACTGTACCGTGCCGGCCGACCGGCTGTCACGAGGGACGATCGGCCAAGCGTCGCCGGGCGGTCTCGGGGGCTGTTTAGGCGCTAGAATTTATCCGAACGAACAGCTCGGCGAACACGATGAAATACTGCTCAGATTGCGGCGCAAGCGTCACGCTGCGCATCCCGCCCGGCGACACCCTGCCGCGCCACGTGTGCGCGAGCTGCGGGACGATCCATTACCAGAATCCCAAGATCGTCGTCGGCGCGATCCCCGAATGGGGCGAACACATCCTGCTGTGCCGCCGCGCGATCGAACCGCGCCACGGCTACTGGACGCTGCCGGCGGGCTTCATGGAGAACGCGGAAAGCACGGCCGAGGCGGCTGCGCGCGAGACGCTGGAGGAGGCGTGCGCGCGCATCGAGGTGGGCGATCTCTTCACGCTGATCAGCGTGCCGCACATCAACCAGGTGCATATCGTGTATCGCTCGCGCCTGCTGGACCTCGATTTCGGCCCGGGCGAGGAATCGCTGGAGGTGGCGCTGTTCGAGGAGAAGGACATCCCCTGGGACGACATCGCCTTCCGCACGATCTCGCTGACGCTGCGCCATTACTTCGAGGACCGGCGCCGGGGCAGCTTCGGCACGCACAACACGAGCATCGCATTGCCGCCGATGGCGACGATTCCCTGAGGATGTGACGATGCGTGCGGTCCGCGGCGAGATCCTGCACTTCACCGGCGATCCGGCCGTTGCGGGGACGGATGCGCTGCGGCATTTCGCGGACGGATTGCTGATCGTGCGCGACGGGCTGGTCGCGGAAGTCGGGCCGGCGGATGCCCTGCTCGCGAAGCTGCCCGCTGACGCGCGCATCGAGGACAGGCGCGGACGGATGATCGTGCCGGGCTTCGTCGACACGCACATCCACTTCGCGCAGATCGACATCATCGCGAGCCCCGGCGGGCAGCTGCTCGAATGGCTCGAACGCTACACCTGGCCGGCCGAACGGCGCTTTGCCGACCCGGACCATGCGGCGGCGGTCGCCGGCTTCTTCTGCGACGAACTGCTGAGGAACGGGACGACGACGGCCGCCGTCTTTCCCACCGTGCACCGGGTCTCGGCCGACGCCCTGTTCGCGGCAGCACTGCAGCGGCGCATGCGGGTGATCGCGGGCAAGGTGCTGATGGACCGCAACTGCCCGGACCTCCTGTGCGAAAGCTGCGAGGACGGATACGTCGCATCAAGGGCGCTGATCGAGCGCTGGCACGGACGCGGGCGGCTGCTGTACGCGATCACGCCGCGCTTCGCGGCGACCTCGACACCGCAGCAGATGCAGCTCGCGGGGCGCTTGTTCGCCGAACATCCGGGGGTCCATCTTCAGACCCATCTCGCCGAGAACCGCGCCGAGGTCGCGTGGATCCGCGAACTCTACCCCGAGGCGCGCAGCTATCTGGATGTCTATGAACGCTTCGGGCAGCTCGGCCCGCGCAGCGTGTTCGCGCACTGCGTGTGGCTGGACGACACTGACCGCGGGCGCATGGCGGCAACCGGCGCGGCGATGAGCTTCTGCCCGACCTCGAACCTGTTCCTGGGATCGGGACTGTTCGACCTCGCACTGGCTGACGCCGCGGGGGTGCGTGTGGGCATCGGCACCGACGTGGGTGCGGGGACGAGCTTTTCGATGCTGCAGACGCTCGCCGAGGCGTACAAGGTGCTGCAGATGAACGGGCAGTCCTTGTCGGCAGAGCGGGCCTTCTACCTCGCGACGCAGGGCGGAGCGCGCAGCCTGTATCTGGACGATCGCATCGGCAACTTCCTGCCCGGGCGCGAGGCGGATTTCGTCGTACTCGATCCCGCCGCAACGCCGCTGCTCGCGCGGCGTTCGGCTGCGTGCGGGACGCTCGCCGAGCGGCTCTTCGTGCTGATGATGCTGGGCGACGACCGGGCCGTCGCCGAAACCTGGGTGATGGGCGAGCCGGCCTGGCGCCGGCCTTGAGATGAGGGTTTCGCTGGGCGGGAGCAGCGCAGCGAATCCCGCCAATCCCGACGCGGGAATTCGCGCGGGCGGCACATGGCGGGATACGCCTTCGGCTCCTCCCGCCCTACCGCCGGATCATGAAGCGAGTTCCGGGCGGCTGTCGAACAGCGCAAGCGCCTCCGGGTTTGCCAGCGCCTCGATGTTCTTCACCGGCCGATGGTGCACGACGTTGCGCACCGCGAGCTCGACGAGCTTGCCGCTCTTGGTGCGCGGTACATCCGTGACCTGGACGATCTTCGCGGGCACGTGGCGCGGCGTGGCGTTGTCGCGGATCGCCTGTTTGATACGCGCGGCCAAAGCCTCGTTGAGCGCGACGCCTTCGCGCAGGCGCACGAAGAGGACCACGCGCACGTCGGTCGGGTCCTGCGGCGGCCAGTCCTGGCCGATCACGATGGATTCGAGAATCTCGGGCAGCTTCTCGACCTGGCGGTAGATCTCGGCCGTGCCGATGCGCACGCCGCCGGGGTTGAGGGTCGCGTCCGAGCGGCCGTGGATGACGAGACCGCCATGCGCGGTGATCTCGCAGAAGTCGCCGTGGCACCAGACCCGGTCGAAGCGCTCGAAGTAGGCCGCGCGATACTTTGCACCGTCGGGATCGTTCCAGAAGCCGATCGGCATCGACGGGAAGGGTTTGCTGCAGACGAGTTCGCCCTTCTCGGCCGCGACCGGGCGCCCCTCGTCGTCCCACACCTCGACGGCCATGCCGAGGCCGCGGCACTGGATCTCGCCGCGCCACACCGGCAGGGTCGGGCTGCCGAGGACGAAGCAGGAGACGATGTCGGTGCCGCCGGAGATCGACGCGAGCTGGACATCGGCCTTGATGGATTCGTAGACGAAATCGAAGCCCTGCGGCGCGAGCGGGCTGCCGGTGGAGAGCACGGCGCGCAGCGCGGTGAGATCGTGGGACTCGGCCGGGCGCAGCGCGCTCTTGCCCAGGGTCTCGATGTACTTCGCGGACGTGCCGAAATGCGTGATGCGCTCCTGCTCGGCGTAGTCCCACAGCACCCGTCCATCATCGACGAAGGGGTTGCCGTCGTAGAGCATCAGCGTCGCGCCGGCGGCGAGCCCGGACACGAGCCAGTTCCACATCATCCAGCCGCAGGTGGTGAAGTAGAACAGACGGTCGCCTTCTCTCACGTCGGCGTGCAGCTTGTGTTCCTTGAGATGCTGCAGCAGCGTGCCACCAGCGCCATGCACGATGCACTTGGGCACCCCGGTCGTGCCGGAGGAGTACATCACGTAAAGCGGATGGTTGAAGGGCAGGCGCGCGTAGCGCGGAACGGTTTCGCCGGCGTGCGGGGCGAGGAAGTCGGCATAGGCGACGGCGTCGCGGATGCCTGCGAGTTCCGGCGCAGTGTCGCCCGCGAGATAGGGCACGACGACGAAGCGCTCGACGCTGGGCAACTGCGGCGCGAGTTCGGCGAGCTTGCCGAGGACGTCGATGGGCTTGCCGTTGTACCAGTAGCCGTCGCAGGCGATCAGCACCCTGGGCTCGGTCTGGCCGAAGCGGTCGAGCACGCCTTGCACGCCGAAGTCGGGCGATGCGGAGGTGAAGGTGGCGCCAAGGCTCGCGGCGGCCAGCATCGCGACCAGCGTCTCGGGCAGGTTGGGCATGTACGCGGCGACGCGGTCGTGCGGGCGGACGCCGGCTTCGCGCAGCGCGGCGGCGAAGCGCGCGACTTCGGCGCGCAGTTCCGCGCGGGTCATGCTGCGCTTGACCTTGTCTTCGCCCCGGAAGACGAGGGCTTGCTCGTTGCTGCTGTCGCGCAGCAGGTTCTCGGCGAAGTTCAGACGTGCGTCGGGGAACCAGGCGGCTCCCGGCATGCGATCGCCATCGATGAGAGCACGCGCGCCGCGCTCGCCGATCACGCCTCCGAAGTCCCAGACTTCGCGCCAGAAGTCGGTGGAGTGCTTCACCGACCACGCATGCAGCGCGTCGTAGTCGGGAAGTTGCAGGCCGGACAGTGCGCGCGCGCGTTCGGCAAAGGCGGCCATGCCGGTCGCGGCAATCTGTTCGGGGCGCGGCGACCACAGAGGACGGTCGTCGAATTCCTTGTTCGTCATGTTTCCGGTGTCTCCTCGTTCAGAACGGGCCGGTCGCCTGCGCGACCGAGTGCGTCGGCACACCCTGCTCCGCGGCGGCGCGCTCTTGCGCGGCCAACGCCCGGCGATAGGCTTCGCGCGCCTGCAGGCGCTGCCAGTAGGCCAGCACCGCGGGCTTGAAGCGGTCCCTGAGTCCGATGTCGTCGGCGAGCAGCAATGCATAGCCGACGGAGATGTCGGCGGCGGTGAAGCGCCCGGCACACAGGAACTCCTGCCTTTCCAGCAGCGGTTCGAGCGTGCGCAGGCGCGACAGGAACCAGCGCGTGTAGTCCTCGACGATCTGCGGCTGGCGGCGCTCCTGCGGTTCGAAGCGCGAATAGCGCAGCACCAGCGTCTGCGGGAAGGTCAGCGTGGCCTCGCCGAAATGCAGGAAGTTGAGGTAGGGACCGAAGTCCGGCTCGTCGGTCTCGACGTTCAGCGTGCGAGGCGAGTGTCGGGCTGCGAGGTAGTGGCAGATCGCCGCCGACTCGGTCATGCGCGTCACGCCGTCGAAGAACGCCGGGATCGTGCCGAGCGGATTGACTTCGAGGTAGGGTTCGGCGTCGCGGCGCGGCGGAAACGGCAGCACCTTCAACTCGTAGGGCAGGCCAAGCTCCTCAAGCATCCACAGCGGCCGGAACGAGCGCGCGTTGACGCAGTGGTACAGGGTGATCATGGGCTCTCCGCTTCGTTCAGGCGGTCTTCGCTTCGGCCAGCCCCAGCTCCTGCTTCATCTTCTCGCGGATCTGGAATTTCTGGATCTTGCCGGTCACGGTCATCGGGAAGCTGTCGACGAAGCGGATGTAGCGCGGCACCTTGTAGTGCGCGATCTGGCCCTGGCAGAAGTCGCGCACTTCTGCTTCGGTAAGCGTCTGACCTTCGCGGACGATGACCCAGGCGCACAGTTCCTCGCCGTATTTCTGGTCGGGCACGCCGACGACCTGCACGTCGAGAATTTTGGGATGGCGGTAGAGGAATTCCTCGATCTCGCGCGGGTAGAGGTTCTCGCCGCCGCGGATCACCATGTCCTTGATGCGGCCGACGATGTTGCAGAAGCCCTCGTCGTCGATCGTCGCGAGGTCGCCGGTATGCATCCAGCCGCCGGCGTCGATCGCCTCGCGCGTCTTCGCTTCGTCTTCCCAGTAGCCGAGCATCACCGAGTAGCCGCGCGTGCACAGCTCCCCCGGCGTGCCGCGCGGGACGATGCGGCCTTCGTTGTCGACGATCTTCACTTCGAGATGCGGCTGCACGCGGCCGACGGTGGACACGCGGCGATCGAGCGGGTCGTCGGTGCCGCTCTGGAAGCTGACCGGCGAGGTCTCGGTCATGCCGTAGGCGATCGTGACTTCGCGCATGTTCATCTTGTCGATGACGCGCTTCATCACTTCGATCGGGCACGGGCTGCCGGCCATGATGCCGGTGCGCAGGCGCGAGAGATCGAAGTCGGCGAAGCGCGGGTGGTCGAGCATCGCGATGAACATTGTCGGCACGCCGTAGCTCGCGGTGCAGCGTTCTTCGGCCAGGGTTTCGAGCACCGCGAGCGGTTCGAAGGCTTCGGCCGGATAGATCATCGTCGCGCCGTGCGTGAGGCAGCCGAGGTTGCCCATCACCATGCCGAAGCAGTGATACAGCGGCACCGGGATGCACAGGCGGTCGCCTTCGACGAGGCGGATCGCTTCGCCGACGAAGAAGCCGTTGTTGAGGATGTTGTGGTGCGACAGCGTCGCGCCCTTGGGCTGGCCGGTGGTGCCGGAGGTGAACTGGATGTTGATCGGGTCGTCGAACTGCAGTTCGTCGCCGAGGGTTTCGAGCGCGTCGAGTTCGTCCCCGGTCGGCGCATGCAGCAGCTCGTCGAAGTTCAGCATGCCGTGGGTCTTGTCGACGCCCATGCGGATGACGAATTCGAGGGAAGGCAGTTTTGCCGCCTTGAGCTTGCCCGCTTCGGACTGCGCGAGTTCGGGCGCGAGGTCGCCGAGCATTTCGAGGTAGTTGCTGGTCTTGAAGGCGGGCGACATCACCAGCGCGCGGCAACCGACCTTGTTCAGCGCGTATTCGAGCTCGGCGCGGCGGTAGGCCGGGTTGATGTTCACGAGCACGAGGCCGGCCTTGGCGGTCGCGAACTGGGTCAGCGCCCATTCCACATTGTTCTGCGACCAGATGCCGACGCGCTCGCCGCGCTTGAGGCCGAGGCGCATCAGGCTGCACGCGAGGGCATCGACGCGCAGCTTGAGCGCCGCATAGGTGAGGCGCACGTTCTGGTGGCGCACGACGAGGGCTTCGCGCGCGGCGTGGCGGGCGCAGGCCTCGTCGAAGAAGCGGCCGATGGTCTGGCCGATCAGGCGCTTTTCGGACGCGCCGTGGACGTAGCTCAACTGGGTCATGTGTCTCTCTCCAATTTCCGCGGTCTGGATATTTTTTGTGGCGATGTGCAGAGCGGGAGGAACGAAGCGCATCCCGCCACGCGGCGATCACGATGCCGCAACGGCTGGATTGGCGGGATACGCCTTCGGCTCCTCCCGCCCTACGATGACGCGAGCGGGCGGGAAGGCGGAAGGCGCGTCCCGCCGCTCCTCACTTCTTCGCCGGCTCGAACTCGACGAGTTCCGCGCCGTCGCTGACCTGGTCGCCGACCGCGAAGCGGTAGGCCTTGAGCAGCCCCGCCGCGGGCGCGGTGATGGTGTGCTCCATCTTCATCGCCTCGAGGATCAGCAGCGGCGCGCCCTTCTCGACCGTCGTGCCGGCCTCGGCCAGCAGCGCGATGACCTTGCCCGGCATCGGCGCCAACAAGCCGCCTTCCGCACCGCCACCCTCGCCCGCGTGGTGCAGCGGGTCGACATTGGAGAGCTGCCAGGTGCGGCCGTCGAGGAAGATATGGCGTTTCTCGCCGGCGACGATCACCGTCGAGTCCATGCGCGTGCCGTCGAACTCGACGCGCATGCGATGGCGCTCGTACATCCGGCCGCGCGCGACCGTGGAGCGGCCATCGACGCTCAGCGTGTAGCGGTCGCCGCGGTAGGCGACAGTGACGCTCTTCTGCATCTCGCCGAAGCGGAAGATCAGCTCGCGGCTCGCGGTGGCGTTGAGCCGCCAGCCGTCGCGGGCGTGCCACGGCGAACCGGGGTCATTGCCGCGTTCGGCCTCCTCCTCGGCCCACGCGGCCTCGCGCAGCAGCTCGCCCAGTGCAGCGACGAACCAGACCTCGGCCGGGGGCACTTCGCCTTCGGGGAAGAGGTAGGCCTTCTCGCGCTCGATCAGGCCGGTGTCGAGGTCTGCGCTCGAAAACGCGGGGCAGTTCGTCAGGCGCGACAGGAACTCGATGTTGTTCGCGACGCCGACCACGCGGTAATCCGCCAGCGCCTGCAGCATGCGGGCCAGCGCCTGATCGCGGTTCTCGTCCCACACGATGAGCTTCGCGATCATCGGGTCGTAGAAGGGGCTGATCTCGTCGCCCTCCTCGACGCCGGTGTCCACGCGCACGTGCATGTTCTCGGCGGGCGGGGCGAGGTGCAGCAGCTTGCCGGTCGAAGGCAGGAAGCCCTTGGCGGGGTCTTCGGCGTAGATGCGCGCTTCGAGCGCGTGGCCGCGGATCTGCAGTTGTTCCTGCACGAGCGGCAGCGACTCGCCCGAGGCGACGCGCAGTTGCCATTCGACGAGATCGAGCCCGGTGATCATCTCGGTGACCGGGTGCTCAACCTGCAGGCGCGTGTTCATCTCCATGAAATAGAAGGAGCCGTCCTGGTTGGCGATGAACTCGACGGTGCCGGCGCCGACGTAGCCGACGGCCTTCGCCGCCTCGACCGCGGCGTTGCCCATCGCAGCGCGGCGCTCGGGCGTCATGCCGGGCGCAGGGGCTTCTTCCAGCACCTTCTGGTGGCGGCGCTGCACCGAGCAGTCGCGCTCGAAGAGATACACGCAGTTGCCGTGCGTGTCGCCGAACACCTGGATCTCGATGTGGCGCGGGCGGGTGATGTACTTCTCGACCAGCACGTGCTCATCCCCGAAGGAGGATGCGGCCTCACGCTTACACGAGGCGAGCGCGGCGATGAAGTCGTCGGACTTCTCCACGAGACGCATGCCCTTGCCGCCGCCCCCGGCCGCGGCCTTGATCAGCACCGGGTAGCCGATCTTGTCGGCCTGTTCGTGCAGGTAGGCGGGCTCCTGGTTGTCGCCGTGGTAGCCGGGCGTGAGCGGTACGCGGGCCGCTTCCATCAACTTCTTCGCTTCGGACTTCGAGCCCATCGCGCGGATCGCCGACACCGGCGGGCCGATGAAGACGATGCCTTCGCGCTCGCAGGCGTGGCAGAAGTCCTCGTTCTCGGACAGGAAGCCGTAGCCGGGGTGGATCGCCTGCGCACCGGTCTGCTTCGCCGCGGCGATGATGCGGTCGATGACGAGGTAGCTTTCTTTCGCCGCGGCCGGGCCGATCAGCACGGCCTCGTCGGCGAGGCGCACGTGGCGGGCGTTGGCGTCGGCCTCGGAGTAGACGGCGACGGTCTTGATGCCCATGCGGCGCGCGGTCTTGATGACGCGGCAAGCAATCTCGCCTCTGTTGGCGATCAGGATCTTTTCGAACATTCTTGTCTCCCCCTTACATCCGGAACAGGCCGAACTTCGTCTGCGGGATCGGCGCGTTGAGCGTCGCCGACAGCGACAGCCCGAGCACTCGGCGGCTCTGCGCCGGATCGATCACGCCGTCGTCCCACATCCGCGCGGTCGCGTAGTAGGGGTGGCCCTGCACTTCGTATTGCTCGCGGATGGGCGCCTTGAAGGCCTCCTCGTCCTCCTTGCTCCACGTGCCGCCCTTGGCTTCGATGCCATCGCGACGCACGGTCGAAAGCACGCTCGCGGCCTGTTCGCCGCCCATCACGGACACACGCGCGTTCGGCCACATCCACAGGAAGCGCGGCGAGTAGGCGCGGCCGCACATGCCGTAGTTGCCGGCGCCGAAGGAGCCGCCCATGATCATCGTGAGCTTGGGCACCTGGGCGGTCGCGACCGCGGTCACCATCTTCGCGCCGTCCTTGGCGATGCCGCCGTTCTCGTACTTGCGGCCGACCATGAAGCCGGTGATGTTCTGCAGGAAGAGCAGGGGGATGCCGCGCTGCGCGCACAGTTCGACGAAGTGCGCGCCCTTCTGCGCGGATTCGCCGAACAGGATGCCGTTGTTCGCGACGATGCCGACCGGATAGCCGTAGAGCTGCGCGAAACCGGTGACGAGCGTCGTGCCGTAGCGCGACTTGAATTCGTCGAAGCGCGAGCCGTCGACGACGCGGGCGATCACCTCGCGCACGTCGTAGGGCTTCCTCGGATCGGCGGGGATGATGCCGTATAGCTCCTCGGGGTCGTACAGCGGCTCCTCGCCGGCGCCGATCTTGAGCGAGACGGGCTTCTGGCGGTTCAGGTTCGACACGATGCGGCGCGCGATGTAGAGCGCGTGCGCGTCGTTCTCGGCGAGGTGGTCTGCGACACCCGAGATGCGCGTATGCACATCGCCGCCGCCGAGATCCTCGGCGCTGACGACTTCACCGGTCGCGGCCTTCACCAGCGGAGGCCCACCGAGGAAGATCGTGCCCTGGTTCTTGACGATCACCGCCTCGTCGCTCATCGCCGGCACGTAGGCGCCCCCCGCGGTGCAGGAGCCCATCACCACCGCGATCTGCGGGATGCCCTGCGCGCTCATGTTCGCCTGGTTGAAGAAGATCCGACCGAAATGATCGCGGTCCGGGAAAACCTCGTCCTGCGTCGGCAGGTTGGCGCCGCCCGAATCCACGAGGTAGACGCAGGTCAGGTTGTTCATCTGCGCGATCTCCTGCGCGCGCAGGTGCTTCTTCACCGTCATCGGGAAGTAGCTTCCGCCCTTCACCGTCGCGTCGTTGGCGACGATCATGCATTCGACGCCCTTCACGCGGCCGATGCCCGCGATCACGCCCGCCGACGGCGCATCGTTGTCGTACATGCCGTACGCGGCCATCTGGCCGATCTCGAGGAAGGGTGTGCCCGGGTCGAGCAGGTGATTGACGCGGTCACGCGGCAGCAGCTTGCCGCGCGCGGTGTGCTTCGCGCGCGCCGATTCGCCGCCGCCGAGCGAGACTTCCGCCGCCTTGTCGCGCAGGTCGCCGACAAGCTTGCGCATCGCCTCGGCGTTGCCCGCGAAGTCCGGGCTGCGCGTGTTGATGGAGGATTTGATGACACTCATCACATCGTCTCCGCGAAGAGTTCGCGACCGATCAGCATGCGGCGGATCTCGCTCGTACCGGCGCCGATCTCGTACAGCTTCGCGTCGCGCCACAGGCGGCCGGTGGCGTATTCGTTTGTATAGCCGACGCCGCCCAAGGTCTGGATCGATTCGCCCGCCATCCAGGTCGCCTTCTCGGCCGAGTACAGGATCGCGCCGGCGGCGTCCTTGCGCAGCGTGCGGGCGTGGTCGGCGCGGTCGCAGGCCTGGCCGACGGCGTATACATAAGCGCGCGTCGCGCTCCACACCGAATACATGTCGGCGACCTTACCCTGCATGAGCTGGAACTCGCCGATCGCCTGGCCGAACTGCTTGCGCTCGTGCAGGTAGGGCACGACGACGTCCATGCACGCCGCCATGATGCCGAGCGGTCCGCCGCACAACACGGTGCGCTCGTAGTCGAGGCCGCTCATCAGCACCTTCACGCCGCCGCCGACCGCGCCCAGCACGTTCTCTTCCGGCACCTCGACGTCGTCGAAGAACAGCGGGAAGGTGTTCGAACCCCGCATGCCGAGCTTGTCGAGGTGGGTGCCGTGCGAGAAGCCCTTCATGCCCTTCTCGATGATGAAGGCGGTCACGCCGCGCGGGCCGGCGTTGATGTCGGTCTTCGCGTAGACGACCAGCGTGTCCGCGTCGCCGCCGTTGGTGATCCACATCTTGGCGCCGTTGAGCACGTAGCGGTCGCCCTTCTTGTCGGCGCGCAGCTTCATCGACACGACGTCGGAGCCGGCATTCGGCTCGCTCATCGCCAGCGCGCCGACGTGCTCGCCCGAGATCAGCTTCGGCAGGTACTTGTCCTTCTGCGCGGCGTTGCCGTTGCGGCGGATCTGGTTCACGCACAGGTTCGAGTGCGCGCCGTAGGACAGCCCCACCGACGCCGACGCGCGCGAGATCTCTTCCATCGCGATGATGTGCGCGAGGTAGCCCATGCCGGTACCGCCGTATTCCTCCTCCACGGTCATCCCGAGCAAGCCCATGTCGCCGAACTTCTTCCACAGGTCGGCGGGGAATTCGTTCTCGCGGTCGATCGCGGCTGCGCGCGGGGCGATCTCGGCCTCGGCGAACTGGCGCACCGCATCGCGCAGCGCATCGATGGTTTCACCGTGGTGGAAATTCAGACAGGGGATGTTCATCGGGGGTCTCCTCGTTCCTTGGTGGCTGTTCGTATTCGGGACGTCGACAGATGCAGCTTAGACGCCCGCGGGCAAGACTGTTTGACTGCGTAAGAGTAGGCCCGCGGGCGACGCAGCGGGCGCCAAGGTGGTTGCAAATCCTGCCAAGCAACTTATGATGCCCCGATGGCAACCGTAATCCCTTCGGTTGGCGACCCCACGCGCGGCCCCGCAGCAACGCCCGTCGCCTTCATCCGCGCGATCGTCGCGGCCTACCGCCGCTACGGGATCAATCCTGCCAACGCCTTGCGCGAGGCACAGATACCACCGGCGGCGCTCGACGACCCCGCCGCCCGCGTGACCGCGGCGCAGATGGAGATCATGTCCGCGGTCGCGATGCAGGAACTCGACGACGAGGCGCTGGGCTGGTTCTCGCGCCGCCTGCCTTGGGGCAGCTACGGCATGCTGTGCCGCGCGTCGATCACCGCGCCCGAGCTCGGCGTCGCGTTGAAGCGCTGGTGTCGGCATCACCGCCTGCTCACCGACGACATCCTGCTGCAGCTCGGCGACGACGGCGCGATCGCCACGCTGCGCATCGAGGTGCGCCGCTACCTCGGCGACATGCACGAATTCTGCCTCGTCACGCTGCTGCGCTACGTGCTGGGCTACGCCTGCTGGGCGGTCGACTCGCGCATCCCGCTGCTCGCGGCCAGCTTCCCCTTCCCCGCGCCGCCACACAAGAACGTCTATCCGCTGCTGTTCCAGGGCCCGGTGCATTTCGACACCGACCAGGCCGAGATCCGCTTCGACGCCCAATACCTGCGCCTGCCGCTACGGCGCGACGAGGCGGCGCTGCAGCAGATGCTGCGCCGCGCACTGCCGCTGACCGTGCTGCAATACCGCCGCGACCGCCTGCTGGTGCAGCGCGTGCGCCACCTGTTGCGCGAACGGCTCGACGAGGGCGCGACCGCCGAAACGCTCGCCGAACGCCTGCACCTGTCGCCACGCACGTTGCACCGCCAGCTCGACGACGAAGGAGCATCGCTGCAGGAATTGAAGGACGAAGCGCGGCGAGAGCGCGCGGTAGAGTTGCTGAACCGCACGAGCCGGCCAATCAAGCAAATCGCGCAGGCAGTCGGATTCACCAACGAGAAGAGTTTTTCACGCGCCTTCCGCCAATGGACCGGCGAATCGCCGAGTGCCTTCCGGGAGCGCGCAGTGGCAACGACGGACCCCGGTTCCCGCAGCGACATGTAGGGCGGGAGCAGCGCAGCGAATCCCGCCACACAGCCGCCGTGAGGGCTTTGGCGGCGCCCCCGGGGCCGAACGGCGGAAGTCCATCCCGCCCGACGCGCAGCGGAGTCCGCGCAGCTACGGGCGCACCACGCCCACCTTGTCCACGCCCAGCCTGTGCAGCTTCCCATGCAGCCGCCGCGTCCCGTACCACGTCGCTGCACACACCAGCGGCAGAGCGAGACCGATCGCTTGGTCGACCGCGACGTCGACGCCCCACCCTTTCAACGCCTTCAGCCCATACGCCGCGAGTCCGATGCCGTAGTAGGAGATCGCTACCACCGACAGCCCTTCCACCGCCTGCTGCAGCTTCAGCTGCAGGCGCGCGCTGCGACTCAGACTCTCCAGCACGCTCTGGTTCTGCCGCTCCTGCGCGAGGTTCACGCGCGTACGCAGCATGTCGTTGGCGCGGCTCACCTTGTGGGCGAGCGCGTCCTGCCGCGCGGCCACCGACACGCAGGTATCCATCGCCGGCGCGAGGCGCCGCTCCATGAACTCGCCTATCGTCGGCACCCCCTCGATGCGCTGCTCGCGCAATTCGCCGATGCGCGCCTGCACGATACGGTGGTAGGCCTGCGCGGCACTGAAGCGATAGCCGGTCGCGTGCGACATCGCACGCATGCGCGCGTCGAGGCGCGAGATCTCGTGCAGCAGCTGCTCGGCGTCACCGTCGATGTCGAGTTCGCACAGTTGGGTGCCGACATCGCTCAGATCCTCTTCGATGCCGTCGAGGCGCACGATACCTTCGCGCGCGAGCGGCAGCGCAAGCAGCGCCATCATCAGGTAAGTCTCGATCTCGCAGATGCGCTGCACGAGCCGCCCCATCTGCGCCTCGCGCAGGCCGGTGTCGCGCACCAGATAGCGCGAGAAACCGTCCGGCCCGACCTGGAAGTCCGTCCAGATCTCGCCCCCGGACAGCACGCGACTCCCGACCAACGGCGGCATCGGAAACAGCGTGTGCAGCCGTTCGTCGGCGAGATCCAGCGGTTCGCCCTGCTCCGCATGGATATGCGAGGCGACCACGACCGACGCGCCGAGCGACTCGAGCCAGTCCATCGGCACGTGGCGCATCGCCGTCTGCGCGAAATCGGCGCCGCCGCGCCCGGGCTCGACGAAGGTGAAGGTCGCGAATTCGGTGTGCCGCTCCCACTTGATGCGGAAATGGCCGAAGTCATGGAAGAAGTGCTGCGCCCCGGCCCGGGGCCCGGACACGCCGAAACGCGCGCACAGCCCCTGCAGCGCACGCTCGTGCCACTCACCCCCCTCCTCGCTGTGGATCGCGAGGTGGGACACGCGCGCCGGCGCGCCGATGACCATGAAGGGCCGGGAATGGATCTCGCTCGCGATCGCGAGCCGCTGCGGGTGATTCAGACTGCGGGGAAGATTCATCACAGGATGCCGCGGCGGGCGCGCTACGCGCCGTTCCGCGCGGAGCCGACGGGCTCAGCGCGCCCACCGGCCGGTCAGTTGTAGCCGAGCACGACCACCGCGGCGAGGTCGCGGCGCTCCGCCTCGACCTGGGTTTCATAGTCCTCGCAGCGCGGATCGACACGGCGCTTCAACCGGCTCGCGAGCTCGCCGCCGAGCTTTGCACCAGTCTTGCCGGCGATGAATCCGAAATCCTTGATGGCTGCCTGTTGCTGGGAAATCATTTTGCTGTCTCCGATTCGAGCGTCTTGAAAAGAAGGAAAACAATCGGCTTTCCCGGAGCGCTGCTCCGCCCTCCCTGCACGCACATTGGCGTCGTGTTTCCTTATCGGGGTGCCGACTGGCCGATACGAATTCTTGTTCAAGCGCCGGACAGGCTCAAACGAAATAAACTACGAAGATCATGACTCGGAGGAAGTATCCATGCGCCGGCGCATTCCCAGCATCGAGGCCCTCGTTGCATTCGACGCCGCCGCACGCCACCTCAGTTTCACGCGCGCGGCCGATGCGCTGTCGCTCACGCAGAGCGCAGTGTGCAAACAGATCGCCTCGCTGGAGGATTACCTCGGCGTGCCGCTGTTCAACCGCATCAAAAAGCGCATTTCGCTGACCGAGGCCGGCGCGATCTACGCGAAGCGCGTGGCGGAGGATCTCGACCGGCTGGAGCGACATACGGTCTCGCTGATGTCGCACCGCGGCGAACGCAACGTGCTGGAACTGGCTGTGATCCCGACCTTCGGGTCGCGCTGGCTGATCCCGCGGCTCGCGCACTTCCACGCAGCCAATCCGGGGATCACTGTGAATCTGAGGACACGCTCCGACCCCTTCGTCTTCACCGAAACCTCGTTCGACGCCGCGATCCATTTCGGATCCCCGGCATGGGCGGGCGCGATCTCGCACCCGCTGTTCGGCGAGGAGATGGTACCGGTGTGCAGTCCCCAGCTGCTGCACGAGCAGCCGTGCCGCGAACCGCGCGACCTCGCGCGCCTGCCGCTGCTCCATCAGGTGAATCGCCACGCCGCGTGGCAGCGCTGGTTCGAGGCGGCAGGCGTGAAGGACGTGGACGCGATGGGCGGCCCGCGCTTCGACCTGTTCTCGATGCTCGTGGAAGCCGCCTGCGCGGGACTGGGCGTTGCGCTCGTGCCGCGTTTCCTGGCGCTGAGCGAACTGGAGTCGGGGCAGCTGGTCATTCCCTTCGAGCTGCCGCTGCGCTCCGAGATGGGCTACCACCTCGTCTACCCCGACCCGCCGAGCGCGAACCCGGCGCTGAAACGCTTTACCGAATGGCTGCTGGCCGAGGCCGCAGCCTACCGCGACGCCCCGAAACCCGCCGCGGAACGGGCGGCGTAAAGGCACACCGACAACGCTTCATCGGCGCGGAATGCGCCCCGCTCTCGCCCGCGATGAGGGCGAACGCGGGGATGGTCGAGCCGCCGCATGGAGCGAACCCGGTACGGCTCAGGCGGCCTGCAACTCGCGCACCGCAGCATGCGGGGCGGCGCTGACCGGCACCGAACCGAACAGGTTCTTCGGGTCGGCGAGATCGGGAATCAGCGAAATTTCTTCCTCGACACCCAGCTCGATCGCGAGGTCGCGCATGAAACGCAGCGCGGAGAAATCCTCCAGCGCGAAGCCGACCGAATCGAACACCGTCACTTCGTCCGCGGCCTGACGACCCGGCACCGTGCCGGCAAGCACATTCCACAACTCCGTCACCGCGAAGTCTGCCGGCATCTGCTGCATGTCGCCCTCGACGCGCGACTGCGGCTCGAATTCGCAGAACACGCGCCCCATGCGCAGCACGTCGGCGTGCAACTCGGTCTTGCCCGGGCAATCGCCGCCCACCCCGTTGATGTGCATGCCCGGCTCGATCATGTCCGGCGTCAGGATCGTCGCGTTGGACTTGTCGGCCGTCACGGTGGTGACGATGTCACAGCCCTTCACGGCATCCCGCGTGCTGCCGAAGCGCTTGGCGGACAGGCCCATGCGCTCGAGGTTGCGCATCAGCTTGTCGGTCGCCGCGGCATCGACGTCGAACAGGTGGAACTCCGTAATGCCCAGGAGGTGATGGAAGGCCAGCGCCTGGAACTCGCTCTGCGCACCGTTGCCGATCAGCGCCATGCGCTTGCTGTCCGGGCGCGCCAGTGCGCGGGCTGCGACCGCGGAAGTCGCGGCGGTGCGCAGCGCCGTCGTGAGGGTCAGTTCGCTGACCAGCGTCGGGGCGCCGGTATCGACATCGGCGAGCACACCGAACGCCATCACCGTGCTCAAGCCGAAGCGATGATTCTTCGGATGGCCATTCACGTACTTGAAGGAGTACAGGGAGTCGTCCGAGATCGGCATCAGCTCGATCACGCCGTCGTCGGAATGATTGGCAACGCGCGCGGTCTTCTCGAAATCGTTCCAGCGCAGGAAGTCCTGGCGGATGTACTCGGCCATGCCCGCGAGGCAGTGCGCGAAGCCCTTCCCGGCAACCAGTTCGGCGGCGCGCTCCGCGCTCAGGAAACGGGTGGGGATACGGTTGCTGGTTTTCATGGTCTCGCTCCTCGTTGGTGTCTTGCAATTCAGTGTCGACATGATCGACCAGTTCCGCGTCAATAAAAATGACACCAACTGTGCTATTTTGATAACAAATTGATCAATTCGATAACACTTACTGACAGTTCGACAAAATGGACAGCCTGGACCAGCAACTGATCAGCCTCCTGCGCAACGACGCGCGGATGAGCGTCGCGCATCTCGCGCACAAGTTGAAGGTGTCGCGCGGCACCGTCACGAACCGCATCACCAAGCTCGAGAACGACGGGATCATCGTCGGCTACACGGTGAAGCTGCGGCCCGACTCGCACCCCAACGAGATCCGCGCGTGGATGAGCATCGTCGTCGCCGGCAACGAGACGCGTTCGGTGATCGCCAGCCTGCTCGGCGAGCCGGGCGTCGCATCGCTGCACGACACCAACGGCCGCTGGGACCTGCTCGCGGAACTGCGCGCGGAGAACCTCACGGAGCTGTCGAACGTGCTCGAACGCATCCGGCTGATCCGCAGCATCCAGCACACCGAGACCAGCATCCACCTCGCCAGCTATCGCGGCGAAAGCTCCTGACGGCGCCGCTCCGCTGAGAGGGAAAGCGGGAGGAAGAACGCGGCGCGGATCTCCGCGATCAGCCTCCGCACCGCCGTCATCGCGAGGACACGGTCCGTGCGCCGCGCGATAACTCGGCGACGAGCAGCGAAACCGCGCCTGAGGGTGCGAGCTGCACGATGAGCGGCGCCACGCCCTCGACCTGCAGCGCGTCCCCGACCTCCAGTACCAACGGCCCATACCCCTCGGCGCGCACTGTCAGACGACCCGAAGCACAGTAGAGCAAGGCGACGTCAGCATCGGTCTGCAGCTCACGGGCGGTATCGAGGCGCATGCGCGTCAGCCGATGCGTCCAGCGGCCGCGACGGCTCATCACGTTGAAGTCCGTCACGGGCCCCACCGGCAGTTCCGCGCGGGCCGCGGCGCCCCCGTCGAAGGCGCATACCGGCCCGTCCTGTGCGAGGGCTGCACGCCGCCCGTCCACGACGAGGTCCATCCCCGCGCCACCGAGCAGCGCCAGGCTGCGATCGATGCCGGGAAACGTGGAGAACGGCCCCGCCACTTCGACGTGTGCGCTGCTGATGCGCCACTCGAAGTCATAGAGCCCTGCGCCGGCCGGCGCGACGGCAATCTCCAGCGTCACGCCTCCACCGTTCTTCCAGGGCATCCGGCGATACGCCTCGGCCGCGAGTTTCAACATCCTCATACCCCTCCCTGCGATCAGTTCGTCGATGGCGGCACCTTCCGCCGCCCGACAAGATGTATATACATTAAATCCTGGAGCTCCGATCCGGCAAACAGCCGCACGCACGAGCCGCCGCTCCGGCAAGCTCCCATCCGGAGCACACGGCACTCAAACCTGCTCCATACCCGAAGAATACGGGCAGATGAAGCCGACGCGCGCATCGGCCGGACGCTCCAAAATCGCCACAGCCGATCGGAAAGAAATCCCTTGACGCCTCACCGTCGCGACTCTATTGTATATACAAGTCAACCAACACGGAGACACCGCGATGCCCGCCCCCCACCCCCGCCTCCTCTGGCGGGACGTCACGATCTTCGACGGCGAACGGGAACTGCCCGCCCCGATGGCGGTGCTGGTCGAAGGCGGTCGCATCGCGAAGCTGTGCCCGAGCGAGGCCCTGCCCGCAGCTGACGCAGCCAGCGTTCGCGACATGGGCCGAGGCGGCGTGATGACCCCAGGCCTCGTCGACTGCCACACCCACCTCGTGTTCGGCGGCAACCGCGCCGACGAGTTCGCACGGCGCCTCGAAGGCGCGAGCTACGCCGAGATCGCGCAGGCCGGCGGCGGCATCCTCAGCACCGTGCGCGCGACCCGTGCCGCGAGCGAAGACGAACTCCTCGCCGCCGCACTGCCCCGCCTCGCCGCGCTCGTCGCCGACGGCGTGACCACGGTCGAGATCAAATCCGGCTACGGCCTCACGCTGGCCGACGAACTGAAAATGCTGCGTGTCGCGCGCCGCCTCGGCGAACGCCTCCCCGTGCGTGTATTGACGACACTGCTCGGCGCGCACGCCCTGCCGCCCGAATACAAGGGCGACCAGGACGGCTACATCCGCCTCGTGTGCGAGGAAATGATCCCCGCCGCCGCGGCCGCAGGGCTCGCCGACGCGGTCGACGTCTTCTGCGAAGGAATCGCTTTCAGCCCCGCACAGTGCGAACGCGTGTTCGCCGCCGCCGCGCGCCACGGCCTGCACGTAAAAGCGCACGCCGAACAGCTCTCCAACCTGGGCGGCGCGGCACTGGCGGCACGCCACGGCGCATTGTCGGCCGATCACATCGAATACCTCGACGAGACAGGCGTGCGCGCGCTGGCTGAAGCCGGCACCGTCGCGACCCTGCTCCCCGGCGCCTTCCTCACCCTGCGCGAGACGCAATTGCCGCCCGTCGACGCCCTGCGCCGCCACGGCGTGCCGATCGCGATCGCGACCGACGCCAACCCCGGTAGCTCGCCGCTCTTCATGCCGACGCTGATGCTCAACCTCGCCTGCACGCTGTTCCGCCTGACCCCGCGCGAGGCGCTCGCCGGCATGACCGCGAACGGCGCCCGCGCGCTAGGGCAGACCGACACCGGGCGCATCGCCGAGGGGATGTGCGCAGATCTGTGTGTGTGGGACGTCGCGAGTCCGACAGAACTCGCCTACGCGGTCCAGCCCGGACGCCTGCGCCAGCGCGTGTTCAAGGGCGAGATCACGCACAACCGCAGCGACGAATGCACGCAGGAGGCGCAATGAACCCTGACCGCAAGAACATGGACGTGTGGACCGGGCGCATTGACCCCGAACCCGATAGCCCGCGCTGGCACCAGGCCATCCGCCCGCTCGACACCGCCGCCGCCCCCGGCGTCGCCCTGCTTGGTTTCGCGTGCGACGAAGGCGTACGCCGCAACAAGGGCCGCCCCGGCGCGGCGGACGCCCCGGTCGCGATCCGCAAGGCGCTCGCGAGCCTCGCCTGGCATCGCGAAAATCCCGCCTACGACGCCGGCGACCTCCCCTGCGACGATGGCGATCTCGAAGCGGCCCAGGCGCGCCTTGCCGGAAATGTCCGCGCCCTGCTCGCCGCGGGACACTTCCCGGTCGTGCTGGGCGGCGGACACGAGGTCGCGTGGGGAAGCTGGCAAGGCCTCGCCGCCCATCTTGCCGACACCGCCGATCACGCCCCGCGCATCGGCATCGTCAATTTCGACGCCCACTTCGACCTGCGCGACCCGACCCACGTGCATTCGTCCGGCACGCCCTTCGCGCAGATCGCCGACGCCTGCGCCGCGCGCGGCTGGCCCTTCCGCTACGCCTGCCTGGGCGTGAGCCGCGCCGCCAACACCCGCGCGCTGTTCCGCCGCGCAGCCGAACTCGACGTACTGGTGCGCGAGGACCGCGAGATCACCCCCCTGAGCCTCGAGCACATCGGAGAGGATCTCGACGCCTTCGTCGCCGCCTGCGACCACGTCTACCTCACCATCGACCTCGACGTCCTGCCCGCCTGCGAAGCCCCCGGCGTCAGCGCCCCGGCCGCGCGCGGCGTGCCGCTCGCGCTGCTCGAACCGCTCGTCGAGCGCGTGCGGGACAGCGGCAAGCTCCGACTCGCCGACCTCGCCGAGCTGAACCCCGAATTCGACATCGACCACCGGACCGCCCGCGTCGCGGCGCGGCTGATCCAACTGATCCCCTGAACGGCTCACGCCAAGGCCGTCGTTTCAAACAAAACAGACCGGAGGAGACCCGCATGCCCCCCACCCATCGACAAGCCCCGCCCTCGCCACGCGACAGTCTGCGTCCCGCCACGCGGGGCGAGCCGACAAGCTCGCGCGAGGAGGCGAAATGATGGCCGATCAGATCTCGCTGAGCGTCGCGCCAGCACACACCCGCACGCTCGCCGGCACGCTTGCCCGCCTGCTGGGCTACAGCCTGATCGGGCTGGTGCTCTTCTTCCTGCCCGTCGACATCGCCGGCAAATCGACGATCCTCCTCGACCATGCCGCGAGCTACCTGCTCAAGGAGACGAGGCCGCTCGTGATCGGCATCGCACTCGTACTCATGGGCTACGGCGCGATCCATCCCTGGGTGAGCGGCACATGGCGGCACAACGCCGTCACGATGACGTTCTCGGTGCTGAAGGTACTGGGCCTCGCGATCGGCATCGCCTACCTGTTCAAGGTCGGCCCCGAGGCGGTGTACGCGCCCGGCATGCTGCCCTTCCTGTTCGAGAAGCTGGTACTGCCGCTCTCGCTGATCGTGCCGCTGGGTTCGCTCGCGTTGGTGTTCCTGATCGGCTTCGGCCTGCTCGAACTGATCGGCGTGCTGATGCAGCCGGTGATGCGGCCGATCTGGCGCACACCGGGCAAGTCCGCGATCGATGCCGTGGCGTCCTTCGTCGGCAGCTACTCGGTCGGCCTCCTCATCACCTCCCGCATGTACTCCCAGGGCCACTACACGCAGCGCGAAGCCGCGATCATCGCCACCGGCTTCTCCACCGTGTCCGCCCCCTTCATGGTGATCGTCGCCAAGACGCTCGACCTGATGCCGGCTTGGAACCTTTACTTCTGGGGCAGCATGGCGGTCACCTTCGCCGTCACCGCCGTGAGCGCGCGCCTGTATCCGCTGTCACACCAGCCGAGCGAAGGCCAGCCCGATCCGGAACTGCCTCCCGGCCAAAGCCGCGTCCAGGCCGCGTGGTATGCCGGCGTCACGCAGGCCCGGAGCGCCCCGGCGCTTTCGGCCACCCTGCGCGATACCTTCGCCGACGGCGTGCGCATGACCGCCGCGATCCTGCCGAGCATCCTCGCCGTCGGCCTGTTGGGCCTGCTCGCCGCGAAGTACACGCCGCTCTTCGACCTTATCGGCCTGCTGCTCTACCCCGTCACCTGGGTCTTCGGCCTCGCCGAGCCGATGACGGTCGCCCGCGCAATCGCCGCCGGCCTCGCCGAGATGTTCCTGCCCGCGATGCTGCTCAAGGACGCCGACGTGGTCGTGCGCTTCGTCGCCGCCACGGTGTCGGTGAGCAGTGTGCTGTTCCTCTCGGCCTCGATTCCCTGCGTGCTTGCCACGCGGATCCCCATGCGCCTGCGCGACCTGCTCGTGATCTGGTTGCAGCGCACCGTCCTGAGCCTGGTGTTCACCATCCCGCTGGCCCAGCTCGCACACCACCAGGGCTGGCTGTGACCGCCATCCACAACGATCGAAACAAGGAGCCCCCAATGAGCAAGTTCCGCGACACCGAAATCCGCGCCCCCCGCGGCACCGAACGCAGCGCGAAAAGCTGGCTGACCGAAGCCCCACTGCGCATGCTGATGAACAACCTCGACCCCGAAGTGGCCGAGAACCCGAAGGAGCTGGTCGTCTACGGCGGCATCGGCCGCGCCGCACGCGACTGGGCCTGCTTCGACAAGATCGTCGAAGTCCTGCGCCGCCTGGAGGACAACCAGACCCTGCTGGTCCAATCCGGCAAGCCCGTCGGCGTGTTCGAAACCCACCGCGATGCCCCGCGCGTGCTGCTCGCGAACTCCAATCTGGTGCCCGCTTGGGCGAACTGGGAGCACTTCAACGAGCTCGACCGCAAGGGCCTGATGATGTACGGCCAGATGACCGCCGGTTCGTGGATCTACATCGGCTCGCAAGGCATCGTGCAGGGCACCTACGAAACCTTCGTCGAAGCCGGGCGCCAGCACTACGGCGGCAGCCTCGCCGGCCGCTGGGTGCTCACCGCCGGCCTCGGCGGCATGGGCGGCGCGCAGCCGCTCGCCGCGACGCTCGCCGGCGCCTGCTCGCTGAACATCGAATGCCAGCAATCGCGCATCGACTTCCGCCTGCGCACCCGCTACGTCGACGAACAGGCCACGGACCTCGACGACGCGCTGGCCCGCATCGCGCGCTACACGCAGCGCGGCGTGGCCAAGTCGATCGCCCTGTGCGGCAACGCCGCCGACATCCTGCCCGAGCTCGTGCGCCGCGAGGTACGCCCGGACATGGTCACCGACCAGACCAGCGCCCACGACCCCCTGCATGGCTACCTGCCCTCCGGCTGGACCTGGGACGAATACGTGGCGCGCGGCAAGACCGAACCCGAAGCCGTCGTCGCCGCCGCCGCGAAGCGTTCCATGGCGCAGCACGTGCGCGCGATGCTCGCCTTCAAGGAGCGCGGCATCCCGACCTTCGACTACGGCAACAACATCCGCCAGATGGCCTTCGAGGAAGGCGTCACCAACGCCTTCGATTTCCCCGGCTTCGTGCCCGCCTACATCCGCCCGCTGTTCTGCCAGGGCATCGGCCCCTTCCGCTGGGTCGCGCTCTCGGGTGACCCCGAGGACATCTACAAGACCGACGCCAAGGTCAAGGAGCTGATCCCGGACAACCCGCACCTGCACCACTGGCTCGACATGGCGCGCGAGCGCATCAGCTTCCAGGGCCTGCCCGCGCGCATCTGCTGGGTCGGCCTGAAGGACCGCGCCCGCCTCGGCCAGGCCTTCAACGAGATGGTCGCGAAGGGAGAACTGAAAGCCCCGATCGTGATCGGCCGCGACCACCTCGACTCCGGGTCGGTCGCTAGCCCCAATCGCGAGACCGAGAGCATGCTCGACGGCTCGGATGCAGTCTCCGACTGGCCGCTGCTCAACGCGCTGCTCAACACCGCCGGCGGCGCGACTTGGGTGTCGCTGCACCACGGCGGCGGCGTCGGCATGGGCTACTCTCAACATGCGGGCGTCGTGATCGTTGCCGACGGCACGCCCGAAGCCCACGCCCGCCTCGGCCGCGTGCTGCACAACGACCCGGGCACCGGCGTGATGCGCCACGCCGATGCCGGTTACGACATCGCCCGCGACTGCGCGCGCGACAACGGGCTGGATCTGCCGATGCTCGACGCCGTGAAAGGAGCCTGAGGTGACCGAAATGACTTTCGACCCGAGCATTGAACTCACGCTCGTCCCCGGTGAGCTGACGCTGGCCCAGTTGCGCCAGGCCTACGAGCACCCGATCCGCGTGACCCTGCCCGAGAGCGCCTCCGACGCCATCGAACGCAGCGTCGCCTGCGTGCGCCGCGTGATCGACGAGGACCGCGTCGCCTACGGCATCAACACCGGCTTCGGGCTGCTCGCGCAGACACGCATCGCGCACGAGGACCTCGAGATCCTGCAGCGCTCGCTGGTGCTGTCACACGCCTGCGGCGTCGGCGAGGCCCTCGACGACGCAACCGTGCGCCTGATCATGCTGCTCAAGGTGAATAGCCTCGCCCGCGGCTTCTCCGGCATCCGCCGCCGGGTCATCGACGCGCTGATTGCCCTGCTCAATGTGGGCGTCTATCCCGAGATCCCGGCCAAGGGCTCGGTCGGCGCCTCGGGCGACCTCGCGCCGCTCGCCCACCTGTCGCTCACCCTGCTCGGCGAAGGCCGCGCGCGTCATCAGGGCAAATGGCTGCACGCCGTCGAGGCGCTCGCCGTGGCCGGACTCGAACCGCTGACGCTGGCCGCCAAGGAAGGCCTCGCGCTCCTCAACGGCACGCAAGTCTCCACCGCTTACGCGCTGCGCGGCCTCTTCGACGCCGAAGACCTGTTCGCCGCCGCCACCGTCTGCGGCAGCCTCACCGTCGAAGCCGCGCTCGGCTCGCGCGTGCCGTTCGACGCCCGCATCCACGCCGCGCGCGGCCAGCGCGGCCAGATCGACGCGGCCGCGGCCTATCGCCACCTGCTGGAGGACACCAGCGAGATCGCGCAGTCGCACGTCGCCTGCGGCAAGGTGCAGGATCCCTACTCGCTGCGCTGCCAACCGCAGGTCATGGGCGCCTGCCTCACGCAGATCCGCCAGGCCGCCGAGGTGCTCGCCGCTGAAGCCAACGCGGTGTCCGACAACCCGCTGGTGTTCGCCGACGAAGACGACATCCTCTCCGGCGGCAACTTCCATGCCGAACCGGTCGCGATGGCCGCCGACAACCTCGCACTCGCCATCGCCGAGATCGGCGCACTCGCCGAGCGGCGCATCTCGCTGATGATGGACAAGAACATGTCCCAGCTGCCCGCCTTCCTCGTCGCCAACGGCGGCGTGAACTCCGGCTTCATGATCGCGCAAGTCACCGCCGCCGCGCTCGCCAGCGACAACAAGGCGCTCGCGCATCCCGCCAGCGTCGACAGCCTGCCGACCTCGGCCAACCAGGAAGACCACGTCTCGATGGCGCCCAACGCCGGTCGCCGCCTCTGGGCGATGGCCGACAACGTGCGCGGCATCCTCGCCGTCGAATGGCTCGCCGCCTGCCAGGGTCTCGACTTCCGCGATGGCCACAAGAGCTCCCCGCAGCTCGAAGAGGCCCGCACCGCACTGCGCGCGCAAGTACCCTTCTACGACGTCGACCGCTTCTTCGCCCCGGACATCGCCGCGGCGACCGAACTGCTCGCCGCACGCACCCTGTCCCCGCTGATACCCCCGGGACTCCTCCCCTCACAGGCCTGAAAAGCGACGCCTCAAGAAGCAGGCCCCGCTGCGTTAACGGCGCCTGCCTCAATCACCCATATCGCATGCCGATCTCACCCTGCCGGCTGTATCATGACGATCTCGCATCAGCCACAAAAAGGAATGGCCGTGGCCAGCCCCGCCCCCCGCTACCGCCAGATCGAGGAATTCCTGCTCGAAAAGATTCGCAGCGGCGCATATCCGATCCATCATCAGATCCCGCCTGAAGAACAGCTCGCCCGAGACTTCCGCGTCAGCCGCATGACCGCCAACAAGGCGATCCGCGATCTCGTTCAGGGCGGCTACCTCGTGCGCCAGCCTGGCCTCGGCACCTTCGTCACCGACCGCAAGGCCGAATCCTCGTTGCACGAAGTCCTCAACATCGCCGCGGAAGTCCGCGGCCGCAACAATACGTACAGCAATACGGTGCTGCGCTGCGAAGCCATCGAGGCCGACGACGAAGTCGCCCTGCGTCTCGGCGTGCGCCTCGGCACGCGCGTCTTCCACACGACGATCGTTCATCGCGAAAACGACATCCCGATCCAGTTCGAGGAGCGCTTCGTCAATCCGAAGTGGGTCCCCGACTATCTAGACACCGATTTCACGCGCCACACCCCGAACGAAGTTCTCGTAGCCGCCTGCCCGATCTCGGACGTCGAGCATGTCGTCGAGGCCATCCTCGCGGACGCACAGACCGCCGCCGCGCTCGACACCACGACCACCACCCCCTGCCTGCTGATGATCCGCCGCACCTGGTCGGAGGAACACCTCATCAGCTACGCGCGGCTCACTCACCCGGGCGACCGCTATAAGCTGCGTTCCTCGATGCACTACAGGCCCTGAACGCCGGACATCGGTAAGCGGCGCGCACTCACCCCTCGGGCGCCGCCATTACCATCCACGACACCCCAAAGCGGTCGGCAAGCATCCCGAAGCGCGGAGACCAGAACGTCCTCTCGAGCGGCATCTGCACCTGCCCGCCGTCTGCCAGCGCCCCGAACACCCGCTCGACCTCCGCGACGTCAGCCAGATTCACCGTCAGCGCAAACCCCTGGAAACCCGGCTGTCCCGTGCATCGCCCATCCGACACCATCACCTGAGTATCGCCGAAACTCAAATTCGCGTGCATCACCTTATCTTCCGATCCCACCGGAAGAACGCCCGACGGAGCCGGATCGGGACTTTCTCGAAAGCGCATCAGCATCGTCACCTCAGCACCGAGCACCTTACGATAAAGCGCGATCGCCTCGTCGCAACGGCCATCGAAGAACAGATACGGCTGAACCAGCATCTCACACCTCCTTCGGAAACGCCGCAACGCCCGCTCACCGGCACCTACCGCGACAGACAGTTCCCCGGAGTCAGCCGCGCGCGTCGAAGCTGACGCCACGCTGCGTTATATGCACCGAACCCCCTCACGGCAACCACGAATCTGTGACAGTTGTCACGTCGTCGCCCGCTCAAGCTTTCGAAGCACGGAATCACCCCAGCGGGCGATGTGTCACAGTACCGAATGGGGGAGAGGATTGGCCGAAAGCGAATCCGGAGCGGAATTCATGATGACAGCACATCCCGGTCGAACGGATCCGATCCCGCTGAACAGCGGACGAAGTGGAACGACTTGCGAGCCGAAGGAGCCGTTTGGGGTTGTGCGCGACGGGTAGGCGTAAAAAAGCCGCTCATCCTGTGTTTGGAGAGCGGCTTTTTTGGCGTGGGGTAGTCTGACGATGACCTACTTTCGCACTCACGAAGAGCACTATCATCGGCGCGGACCTGTTTCACTGTCCTGTTCGGGATGGGAAGGAGTGGTTCCAGGACGCTATGGTCGTCAGACTGTAAAGGGTCACAAAGGGGAGAAGTAGAGTGTGTGGGGAGTGTGATTGTTGTGTAGCGTGTTGAGTTCGCTGAGATCCAGGGTTATAGGATCAAGCCTCACGGGCAATTAGTATCGGTTAGCT
>NZ_KB899500.1 GCF_000378245.1 Aromatoleum toluclasticum ATCC 700605 | reverse complement strand
GCACGACGAACTGCGCTTCAGCCCGGGCACGATCCAGGAGATCCAGTTCGGCGACGGCACGGTGTGGGATCAGTTCGCCATCGATCAGGCGGTGTGGCAGACGCAGCTGCAGCAGGGCAGCGCCGGCAACGACTGGCTGTGGGGCACGGAAGGGCAGGACGTGCTGCTCGGCGGCGCGGGCGACGACCAGTTGATGGGCAACGGCGGCGACGACGTGCTCGACGGCGGCGCCGGCAACGACAAACTGGAAGGCGGTGCCGGCTCCGACACCTATGTGCTCGCCGCGGGCGGCGGCTCCGACACCATCGTCGACGGGCCTGCCTACTGGATGGAGCAGAACCGCATCGTCACCGGCCCGACCATCGATCCGGGCCAAGTCACGCTGCTGTATCGTCCCGGTTCCTATGATCCATACATGGGCGGGCCGCAGGCCGAGCAATATGTTCTCCGCATCGTTGGTACGAACGATGAGCTGCGCTTTGCCCCGGGCACGATCCAGGAGATCCGGTTCGCCGACGGCACGGCGTGGAACGCGCAAATGATGTCGATGATGGCCGTGACGGACGTCAATGATCCGCCCACCGGCGAAGTCACGATCAGCGGCGCACCGGTGCAGGGGGAAACCCTCGTTGCGTCCAATACCCTGACGGACGCCGACGGAATCGGCGAGGTCCACTACCAGTGGAATGCCGACGGTGTCGCGATCGACGGTGCAAACGGCGAGACCTACACCCTGTCGCAGGCTGATGTGGGCAAAGGCATTACCGTTACCGCGTCCTACGTGGATGGTTTCGGAGCGTTGGAAAGTGCTGTCGGCTTCGCGATGTCGTCCGTGGCGAACCTCAATGACCTGCCGACCGGCGAACTGATTGTCGTGGGTGAGGCGGTGCAGGGTCAGACGCTGACCGCATTCCACAACCTCGTGGACGCCGACGGACTGGGCGCACTCGGCTACCAGTGGACCGTGGATGGCGCAGCGATCGCGGGTGCCAACGAGAGCAGCTACATCCTCTCGCAGGCGGACGTGGGCAAGAGCGTCGCCGTCATGGTGAGTTATTTGGATGGCTTTGGTGCTGCGGAAAGCGTCGCGAGTGCGCCGACGGTTCCCGTCGCGAACATCAACGACCTGCCGACCGGAGCGGTCACAATCTCCGGAATCGTCATGCAGGGCCAGACCCTGACAGCCTCGAGCACATTGACCGATGCTGACGGAATCGGGGCGTTCCGCTATCAGTGGAGCATTGATGGTGCCGCAATCGCCGGCGCAACGGAAAGCAGCTACACGCTGACCGCAAGTGACGTGGGCAGGAGCATTTCCGTAACAGCCAGCTATGTCGACGGCTTGGGCACGATGGAAAGCGTCGATAGTCTCGCCACAGCTCCCGTGCTGCCCATCCCGAATCTCACCCTGACCGGCACCGGCGGTAACGATGCGATCTACGGTGATGCCGGCAATGACAGTCTCACCGGCCTTGACGGAAACGACACGCTGTACGGGCTTGACGGTAAAGACATGCTGGATGGTGGAGCAGGGACGGACACCCTGCTGGGCGGGGGCGGTTCCGACCTTTATGTGGTCAACCTCGCGTCGGATCACCTTGCAGCGGAATTCTCCGATACTGGCACGTCGGGTATCGATGAAGTTCGCTTCACGTCGGCCACTGCGAGCACATTGAAGTTCTATGCGGCGGATACCGGCATCGAGACGGTCGTCACAGGCACCGGTACCGGAGCTGTCGCTAACACCGCGGGCACCACGGCCCTGAATGTCGATGCGTCGGCGCTCCTGAACGGCCTGACGCTGGTCGGCAATGCAGGCGCAAATACCCTGACCGGCACCGCCTACAACGACACCTTGGACGGAGGCGCCGGCGCGGACAGGTTGACCGGCGGCAACGGTGACGACACGTACATCGTGGACAACGTCAAGGATGTAGTCTCCGAGGGCAGCGTTTCGGGCGGCTCGGACACGGTCGTGTCGAGCATCGGCTACACCCTGGGTACGAACGTCGAAAACCTCGTACTGACGGGGCAGACCGGCTTGAGCGGCACGGGCAACACGCTGGCAAACCTTCTGTCGGGAAGCGACGGAGCGGATACCCTGAAAGGGCTTGCCGGAAATGACGTGCTTCAGGGCGGCGCCGGAAACGACGTGCTGGTCGGCGGTTTGGGGCTCGACGAGCTGACCGGGGGGGCGGGCGCGGATGTCTTCCGCTTCGAAAGCACCTTGGGTTCGACCAACATCGATACGCTGACGGACTTCGACGGCACGACCGACACGATCCAGCTGGAGAACCTGATCTTCAAGAAACTCGCGGTGACCGGCAGCCTCTCTGCCGCGAACTTCGTCTCCAGCGCGACGGGCGAGGCCGCCGATGCCAACGACTATGTGCTCTACAACACCAGCACGGGCGGCCTTTACTACGATGCGGACGGCAACGGAGCGGGCGCAGCCGTTCAGGTCGCGGCGCTGATCGGCACTCCGACCCTCGACGCCGCGGATTTCATCGTTACGTGACGAACGGGAAACGGCTCGTCGGGCGAAACCGGTCGGCGAGCCGCCATACAGGCGTCTTACAAATCCATACAAGGGCCGGTAACCCCCCGACGCGGGGCGCGCGTTGATGAACTCATCGGCAGCGCTTTCATACGGAGGTTACGATGCGCAAGTACTGGGTTCCGGTTCTCATGGCCACGGCGATGATCAGCGCCAACGCATTCGCCGGTCATGATTGGGATGACGACGAACGCTGCGAGCGGCGCCAGCGTGTCGAGCGCAGCATCGAGCGGGACGTCTATGAGGAACCGCGGGTCGTCTACCGCGAGCGGCGGATCGTCTATCGCGAGCCTCGCGTGATCTATCGGGAAGCCCCGGTCGTCTATCGGCAAGCTCCCACCGTCTATCGCGAGCGCGTCGAGTACCGGGACCGCCCGGATTATTCCCCGCCCGAGCCTTATTACGACGAGCGTCCGGGATCGTACCGCCGATACGACGAGCCGCGGCGCGATCGCGTCGTCGGCCAGGCCGTCGGTGCCGTGGCTGGCGGGCTGATCGGCAACCAGATCGGCCGGGGCAGTGGCCGCGTCGCGGCGACTGCCGTGGGTGCCGTGGTTGGCGGCATCCTCGGTGGGCAGATCGCCGACTACGGCTACTGAGCTCTCGGCCGCTCCTTCAATCCGGCAGCCAGATACGGTTCGGGCCGGGCCCTTCGACAGGGCCCGGCCCGAACTTTTTTGTTTGCGGGCATAGCGACGCGGCGAGGTGTCGCGGCGGCAATCAAATGGATCTCGTCCGTTCGTTGCCCCTGCCCACATTTTGTTGTGTAACGCTATTGACGAAAACGTGAGGAAAAATGTATCGTTTGTAAAAGCTATTGTTGGATATCAAACGAATGAGTCGGGCTGGCACCTCTCCTGCAGGCATAGACGATCAGGGGCTTCGACTTGTCGAAGCCGAGGCGCGTGTTGTCGCGATCGAAGGGAAGATCGCCTGGCTGCAGCCCGAGCACCGCAGCGGTTGCGGTGCGTGTGCATCGGCGTCGCTGTGCGGCGCGGCGACGCTGGCGCGTGCGGCGGGGAGCGGCCCGGCCCGGCGCCTCGCGGCCCGCTGCGTTCCGGTCGCCGCGGACCGGCTTGCCGTCGGTGACAGGATCGTCGTCGGGTTGCGCGACGATGCGCTCGCGCGGGCCGCGCTGACTGCATACGCTCTGCCGCTGGCCGCGATGCTGGGGGCCGCGCTTGCGGCGGAAATGGGCGGCGCCGGCGAGTCGATGATCGCCCTGGCGATGGCGGGCGGACTGGCGGCCGGGCTTGCACTTGCACGGTGGGCCGGTGCGCGGGCGGCGGAAGGGCCGCGGGTGCTGCGCCACGCGGGCACGCTCTCCGGTAGCGCCGGCGCAGAGGAGGGCGCAGCATGAACGAATATCTGCTGCTCCTGCTGTCGACCGCGCTCATCAACAACGTGGTCCTCGTGAAGTTCCTCGGCCTGTGTCCGACGATGGGCGTGTCGAAGAGCGTCGATGCGGCCCTCGGGATGGGGCTGGCGACCACTTTCGTGATCACGCTTGCCGCGGCGGCGAGCTGGATGCTCGAACACTGGCTGCTGGCGCCGTTCGAGCTCGGTTTCCTGCGCATCCTGAGCTTCATCCTCGTCATCGCCGCCGCGGTGCAATTCACCGAGATGGCGATCCGCAAGACGAGTCCCGCGCTGTACGAGAGCCTCGGCATCTACCTGCCGCTGATCACGACGAACTGCGCGGTGCTGGGCGTGGCGCTGCTGAACGTGCAGCAAGGTTATGGGTTCCTGAAGAGCGTGCTGTTCGGCTTCGGTTCCGCGCTCGGATTCACGATCGTCCTGCTCATCTTCGCCGGCCTGCGCGAACGTCTCGCGCTCGCCAGCGTGCCCGCAGCCTTTTCGGGCGCGCCCGCGGCCTTCATCACCATCAGCCTGCTGAGCCTCGCCTTCATGGGCTTCTCCGGGCTCATCCCCGCCTGAGGAGATCACATCATGCTTGCAGCCATCCTCAGTCTCACGATCCTCGGCGCGGTGCTGGGCGCCGTGCTCGGCGTGGCGAACCGTTTCTTCCATGTGGAGGGCAATCCGCTGGTCGAGGAGATCGAGGCGCTGATGCCCGGCTCCAACTGCGGCCAGTGCGGTTTTCCCGGCTGCGCCGGTGCGGCGGCAGCGATCGCGGCGGGCACGGCATCGCCGGCCTGCTGCCCGCCCGGCGGGCGTTCGCTGGCGGTGACGATTGCGCAGCGCATGGGCGTGAGCCTGGCGCCCGGCGGCGCGGACGATCCGGGGCCGCTGGTCGCGGACATCGACGAGTCGATCTGCATCGGCTGCACGCGCTGCATCCGCGCGTGCCCCACGGACGCGATCCTCGGCGGGCCGAAGCAGATCCACAACGTGTTGCGCGATGCCTGCAGCGGCTGCGCGCAGTGCATCGACCAGTGCCCGACCGAGGCGATGGTGATGCAGCCGGTACCGATCACGCTGCAGCAGTGGTTCTGGCCGAAACCGGCGTTGCAGGGCTGAGGAGGAGCAGGGCATGGGTATTCTCGATCGATTCCTGCGCGCGGCGCATTTCAGCGGCGGCGTGCATCCGGACGACCACAAGCGTCCTGCCGCGGATGCCCCGTTGCGCGTGATGCCGCCGCCGGCCCGCGTGTACGTGCCGCTGGTGCAGCACATCGGCAGCCCGGCGCGTGCGGTCGTCGCCGTCGGCGATCTCGTGAAAAAGGGACAGCGCATCGGCGAGCCGCAGGGCGCCGTGTCCGCGGCGATCCATGCGCCGACTTCCGGCCGCGTGGTGGCGATCGGCGACATCGTCGCGCCCCATCCGTCCGGATTGCCGGTGCGGGGGATCACGATAGCGAGCGACGGCCGTGACGAGTGGTGCGAGCTGGAAGGCTGCGACGATCCGTTCGCGCTCGATCCGGCCGAGATCGGCCGGCGCGTGGCGCAGGCGGGCGTGGTCGGGCTCGGCGGAGCGGCGTTTCCTTCCGCCGTGAAGCTCTCGGGCGGACTCGGTGCGCGCGTCGAGCTGCTGATCATCAACGCCAGCGAGTGCGAGCCCTTCCTGTCCTGCGACGACCGACTGATGCGCGACCGTGCCGCGGAGGCCGTCGATGGCATCGCGATCATGCTGCACGCGACGGGTGCCCGCGAGGCGCGGATCGGCATCGAGGACAACAAGCCGGAAGCGATCGCCGCGATGCGGGTGGCCGTTGCCGGGCAGTCGCGCATCCGCGTCGAGGTGATCCCGACGCGCTATCCGATGGGCTCGGAAAAGCATCTGATCCTCGTCCTGACCGGGCGCGAGGTTCCGGCCGAGGGGCGTCCGTCCGACATCGGCGTCGTCGTGCATAACGTCGGGACGGCCATGGCGGTGCGCAACGCCGTCCGCTTCGGGCGTCCGCTGGTGTCGCGCCTCGTCACGGTGAATGGTGCGTGCGTGCGCCAGCCGGGGAACGTCGAAGTACCCATCGGCACGCTCGCCGGGGAGGTGCTCGCCTTCTGCGGCGGCTTGCGCGCCGATCACGGCGGGCCCGCGCGCCTGCTGCTGGGCGGGCCGATGACCGGCATGCAGGTGCCGACGCTGGAAGTCCCGGTGATCAAGGGCACGGGCGGCATCCTGGTGCTCGATGCGGCAGAGGTCGGGGAGGGCGAGGGCGGGCCGTGCATCCGCTGCGGGGATTGCATGCGCGCCTGCCCGGTCGGCCTGCTGCCGCTGGAGATCGCCGCGCGGGTGCGTGCGGGCGAGGTCGAAAAGGCCGCGGGCTTCGGTCTCGTGGACTGCATAGCCTGCGGATGCTGCGCCTATGTGTGTCCGTCGCGCATCCCGCTCGTGCAGTTCTTCCACCATGCGAAGGGCGAGCTCGCGGCTCGTGCGCGCGGCACGCAGCGCAACGAGACGATCCGGACCCTCACCCGGGCGAAGGCCGAGCGGCTCGAACGCGATGAACGCGACAAGGCCGAGGCGCTCGCCCGGCGCACGGCCGCGTCCCTGGCGGCCGCAACCGAGGCGGCCGCGGCCGTGGAGAAGGCAGCCGCCCGCACGAACGAGGAATCGGGAGCCTGCGCATGAGCGGTCGCGAACTTTTCATGGCGGCGCCGGCTCCGCATGCGCATGCGGGGGCGGACGTCGGGCGCACGATGCGCCGCGTGCAGCTCGCGCTGCTTCCGGCGACCCTGTTCGGGTTCTGGGTTTTCGGCTGGCCGGCGGTGAATCTGTTCGTGATCACGGTCGCGGCCGCGCTCCTCACCGAAGCGTGGTGCCAGCGCCTGCGCGGTTGCGAGAGCCGGCTGTGGGACGGCTCCGCGCTGCTCACCGGCTGGCTGCTCGCGCTTTCCCTGCCGCCCTGGGCGCCGGGCTGGATCGGGGCGCTCGGCGGCGTCATCGCGATCGCCCTCGGCAAGCAGGTGTATGGCGGGCTCGGGCAGAACCTCTTCAATCCGGCGATGGTCGCGCGCGTCGCGCTGCTCGTGTCCTTCCCGGTGGCGATGACCCATTGGGTGGCACCGCTGCCGCTGGGGTCCGCCGGTGCGCCGGGTTTCGTCGAGGGGCTGCGCATCACGCTCGGTTCAATGCCGGTGCCCGACGCCGTGACCTCCGCCTCGCTCCTCGGCCATGTGAAGACCGAGCTGTCGCGCGGCGTCGACCTCGCACAGGCGCTCGACGCGGCCGGCGGCACGCTTTCGGCGTGGCACGGCGTCCGGGCGGGCAGTCTCGGCGAGACCGGGGCCTTGCTGTTGCTACTGGGCGGACTCTACCTGCTCGCGCGCGGCGTGATCCGCTGGCACATTCCGGTCGGCGTATTCGCGGGGCTTGCGCTGCCCGCCGTGGTGGCGCACGCGCTCGATCCCGCCCACTCCCTCTCCGCGACGACGCATCTCGCCTCCGGCGCGGTCGTCCTCGGAGCGTTCTTCATCGCCACCGATTACGTCACGTCGCCGAACACGGCGTCCGGGCAACTGCTCTACGGACTCGGCATCGGCCTGCTGACCTGGATCATCCGCAGCTGGGGCGGTTATCCCGAGGGGATCGCCTTCGCGGTGCTGCTGTTCAATGCGCTGACGCCGGTCATCGACCGCTATTGCCGACCGAGGATCATGGGGCGGACGCGCCGCGGTGCGCCGATCCGGGCCACGCAGGGGAGTGCCGAATGAGTGTTCCAGAGACCCAGCGCGGGATCGCCGCGATCCGCGAGCGGCTCGGCTACCAGCCCGTGCTGCTGGCCGTGTCGGCCCTGCTGGCGGGCGCAGCGCTGACGTGGGCGCATGGCGCGACGAAGTCGCCCATTGCGGCCGCTGAAGCAAGCGACCTGCGTGCCACGCTCACGCAGGTCATGCCGCAAGGCTTCGCCGACAATGATCTGCTGACGGACGTGGTCGAACTCGACGGTGCGCGCGGGCCGGTGCGTGTGCACGTCGCGCGTCGCGCCGGAACCCCGGTCGGCGCGGTCTTCCGCATCGCGGAGCGCGGCTACGCCGGCGAGGTGGCGCTGCTGATGGCGGTCGATGCGGACGGGCGCGTCCTCGGCGTGCGCGTGCTGAAACACGCGGAGACGCCCGGGCTGGGCGACAAGGTGGATCGTGCGAAGTCGCCGTGGATCGACGGTTTCACCGGCAAGTCACTCGCGGAACCGGCGCCGGCGCAGTGGGCCGTGAAGAAGGACGGGGGCGTGTTCGACGCCTTCGCGGGGGCGACGATCACGCCGCGCGCGGTCGTGAAGGCGGTCCGCGGCGGGCTGGAATTCTTCTCGGCGCAGCGCGCACAAATCCTGGGAGGCCGCTCATGAGCCATGCACGCATCCTGCGCGAGGGGCTGTGGGGGAACAACGTCGTGTTCTCGCAGATGCTCGCGCTGTGCCCGACCATGGCGGTGACGACCAGCGGCACCAACGCGCTCGCGATGGGCCTGGCGACCACCGCGGTGCTGGTCGTGTCGAACATGCTCGTATCGCTCATCCGCGATGTCGTCAGCACCCAGGTTCGCATCCCGGTCTTCGTCGTGCTCATCGCGACGCTGGTGACGATCGTCGATCTCGCGCTGAATGCATGGGCGCACGAACTGTACAAGGTGCTCGGTCTCTTCATCGCCCTCATCGTCGTCAATTGCGCCATCCTCGGGCGCGCGGAGGCCTTCGCGAGCAAGAACGGCGTCGCGGCGTCCGCGGTCGACGGGTTGGCAACCGGCCTCGGCTTCACGCTGGCCCTTACCGTGATCGGCCTGATCCGCGAGATCTTCGGCGCCGGGACGCTGTTCGCCCAGGCGAGCCTGCTGCTCGGCCCCAGCTTTGCGTTCCTCGAAATGCGCGTGCCGGCCTACGAGGGCGCCTTGCTGATGATCCTGCCGCCGGGCGGTTTCGCCGTGCTCGGGCTGCTCCTCGCGGCAAAGCGCGTGTTCGAGGGGCGGCGGCGCGCGGACGCAGCGGCGGCCGTGCCCGTTGCGACAAGCTGAAGGAGGTTGTCGATGCAGATCGTAGTCGCTTATTCGGAACCGGGTCAGCAGGTATCGCTCAAGGTCGAACTGCCCGACGGTAGCAGCGTGAAGGCTGCCATCGAGCGCTCGGGCATTCTCGGATTGTTCCCGCACATCGACCTTGCGGCGCAGAAGGTCGGCGTCTACGCACGGGTCGTCAAGCTCGATGCCGCCCTCAAGGACGGTGACCGTGTCGAGATCTACCGCCCGATCACCTGCGACCCGAAGACGGTGCCAACGCGCAAGACGCGCAACAACGCCGACGCGACTGCGGCCGGGGCCTGAGCTGGCGTCGTCCCGTGCCGGCGCCGTCGGGCGGCTCGCCGGATCGGCGCGTCGCGGAGGGCGCCGTTTTACAGCCTCTCAGCTCTCTTGCCCTGACGCGAGCTTGTCCTGCGTCCGGTACTCGAAGTCGCTCGCGTCGTGCCGCTCGTGGAGCTGGTCGCCCGGTTCGCCCCAGGTGCGATTGACCTTCCGTCCACGCTGCACGGCCGGCCGCCGGGCGATTTCGCGCGCCCAGCGCAGGACGTGCGTGTAGCTCTGGGCCTCGAGGAACTCGGCCGCCTCATACACCTGATTCAGCACGAGCCCGCCGTACCACGGCCAGATTGCGATGTCGGCGATCGTGTATTCGTCGCCGGCGATGTAGCGTCGCTCGGCGAGCTGGCGATTCAGTACGTCCAGCTGGCGCTTCGCCTCCATCGCATAGCGGTTGATCGGGTACTCGTATTTCTCCGGCGCATAGGCGTAGAAATGGCCGAAGCCGCCGCCCAGGAAGGGTGCGCTGCCCATCTGCCAGAAGAGCCACGACAGGCACTCGGTGCGCCCGGCGAGCTCCTTCGGCAGGAAGGCGTCGAACTTTTCCGCGAGGTACAGCAGGATCGATCCCGACTCGAAGACGCGCTGCGGTGGGGTGACGCTGCGGTCGAGCAGGGCGGGGATCTTGGAGTTGGGATTCACCGCGACGAAGCCGCTGCCGAACTGGTCGCCTTCGCTGATGCGGATCAGGTGGGCGTCGTATTCCGCGCCGGCGATGCCGCGCTCGAGCAGCTCCTCCAGCATGATCGTGACCTTCACGCCGTTCGGCGTCGCCAGCGAATAGAGCTGCAGCGGGTGCCTGCCGACCGGTAGCGCCTTCTCGTGAGTGGGGCCGGCGATCGGGCGGTTGATGTTGGCGAACTTGCCGCCGCTGGGCGCTTCCCATTTCCAGACTTTCGGCGGTGTGTAAGTGTTGTCGCTCATCGTGATGTCCTCAAACCTTCGGCCCGGACCCGCAAGTCCTGCCGCGCTTCGCATTTAGAATATCGAACCTTCATCGACCGCGTGCTCCCATGAAAATTCCTTCGTCCGCATTTCTCGTCCTCATGCTGTGCTCGGCCCCTGCACTCGCGCAGGCGACCTCCGCCGCGAAACCCGCCTCGATGCGCATGGCCCCCATGCCGTTCAAGGGGGTGGATTACAGCGGCGTCTATGACTGCCGCGGCATGGACAGTCATGAAGGGCCGTACAACGGCGTCGTGACGCTGGAGCTCGTTCCCTCCCAGAGCCACGGCGAGTACGGAGCCTATCGCTTCAAGCTCGAGGTGTCCGGCTACGGCGAATATCCCGGCCAGGCTGCAGCGAAGGGCAGGGAGATGGGCATCTTCTTCGCGAACACCGACCCCGCACCCAAGGACTACGGTACCGGAATCGCGTCGTTTGCGAAGGGCAAGGACGGCAAGTGGGCCTTCACGAAGTACTACTACGAACCGGAGTTCAAGGGCGGCAACTTCGGAACGGAGACCTGCTTCCAGCGGTAAGGTTGTTTCGCATGCGGCGGCGCCTACCGCACGGACGTGGTGCCAGCAGCGATCGGTGGTGTGCCGGGCGCGAGGGCGACGCCTCCGCGAGAGGGGGCCCCGGCCTGCTCATGCAGCGGCTTGGCGGCATCGACCCGTGCCTGTACCGGCAGCGCAACGCCGTTCTTTACCGCCACCACTTCCGCCATGATCGACGGCGCGATTTCGGCGGGCGTCTTGCTGCCGATGGCGCGATCCGTCTTTGTAAGTCCGAACAGGGATCGCGCGACAGTGCCCGCGTCGAATGCGGGGAGCAGGGCAAGGGACGAGCGCCCCCGCCCCCCGTCCCGTGTGAAGTCGCGGAATCGGGGTGTCAGCTGACCTTGACTGCGAGCACCGGGCAGCCCATCTTCAGCAGGAGGTCCTGTGCGGTGCTGCCGAGGAACAACTTGCCAACCGGTGAGCGTCTGCGCAGGCCGATGATGACGAGGGTCGCCTCGAGCTTATCGGCCAGGGCCTCGATCTCCTCGACTGCGCTATTTCCGCGCACGAACTGCTTGAACTCCGCTTCCACGCCGGACGAAGCGAGCAGCTTCTCGATGTCCTCGGCGTCCGCGGTGTTGGCGAGCGACGGATCGTTCGCCGTGCCACCGGGGCCGGCATTGACGACGACGAGACGTTCCTGGAAGCGGCGCGCAAGCTCGATACCTTTCTCGAGCGCTGCCCGGCCTTCGGGGCGAGGGGCATAGGCGACGATGATGGTCATGTTGATTCCTCGTATCGGGTGAGGGCAGGGTCGCCGGCAGGATCGCGATCGCCGCGCCGGCCGGATCGCAAGCATCGTACAACACGGCATCCGGAACCGTATTCCTTTGTGCTGGGCTCGACGCGATACGCGTGCACCATTATTTCTTCATCTCGTCGTTTCACGACGAAATCTTCTACCCAGCTGTTCCGGTGTATTGCCGTGTTCGTCGGTCGGAGGACGCTGGAAAAAGCAGGGCGCCTCGGCCCTTGAAAAATTCGATCACAATTCCCCTGCAATCTTCATAGGCCAAGGGGTGTCAAATCGGTACTTGTCCAGCCCGGAGAAGGAGAAGATCATGAAGAAGAATTCCGCTCGTCTCGCTCCCATAGCGCTGCTCGCGCTTGCGGTCGGTTTCCACACCCCTGCGTTGCATGCCGAACTGGTGACCACGCCGGACGTCGCCAGCCACGAATCTGCCGATGCCGACCGTGCCAAGGTCCAGCGCTTCCTCGAACAGGCCACAGTGAAGGAACGGCTCCAGGCCATGGGGGTGGACGGGATCGCCGCCGCTGACCGGGTTGCGGCCCTCGACCAGCAGGAAATCCACGCTCTTGCGCAACGCATCGACTCGATGCCGGCAGGGGGCAACATCACGACGATGGAGTGGATCCTCATCGTCCTCATCGCGATCCTCGTGGTGGTCGCGCTCTGATGTGAAGCTTCGCGCCGCTTGCCTGAGCGTTGCCGCAGCCCTGCTGCTGGCCGCCTGCGCGAGCCTTCCGTCGGGAGACTGGGGCAATCCGCCGGGTGATCCGTTCCCGGCGTGGGCCGAAAGGACGGATGCGCCCTTCCACCCGCAGGAAGAGTACCAGTGCGGCCCGGCCGCGCTGGCTACGGCCTTGGGGAGCGCCGGCATCCGGCGGGCACCCGAAGATCTCGTGAATGAGGTCTACATTCCCGCCCGCCAGGGAAGCCTGCAACCCGAGATGCTCGCTGCGGCGCGCCGCTCCGGTGCCGTGGCCTATCCGCTCGCCCCGGAGCCGCTGGCGCTCCTGAAGGAGCTGGCCGCCGGCCATCCGGTGGTGGTGCTGCAGAACCTGCTCCTCGACTGGATGCCCCAATGGCACTACGCGGTAGTCGTGGGCTATGACCTGCGGAGCCGCGAGCTGGTGCTGCGCTCCGGGCGGGAGCAGCGCCTCGTCATGGATATCGACGCTTTCGACCGCAGCTGGGCCAAATCCGGGCGCTGGGCGTTCGTCGCGCTACCGCCCGACCGACTCCCCGCCACCGCCGCCGAGGCCGAATACGTGAGCGCGGTCATGGCGCTGGAGCGGGTCGCACCGGCTGCCGCCGAGGGGGCTTACCGCACCGCACTGGGGACGTGGCCGCACAACCTCGTCGCCCGCATGGGGCTCGGCAACGTCGCGTATGGCCGTGGCGATAGCGAGGCGGCTGAAGCGGCCTTCCGCCGGGCAGTGGCCGATCACCCCGAATCCGGCGATGCCTGGAACAACCTCGCCCAGATCCTGCATGAGCGCGGCCAGGCGCAGGCGGCGCGACAGGCCGCGGAACGTGCCGTTGCGACCGGCGGGCCTCGGCTGCCGACGTACCGGCGCACGCTCGAATCAATCGCGGGCCGGTGACGGTCCGGCGTCCCTCCAAGAGGATCCGCCATTGAAAACGCTCATACGGCTGTTCTCGATCGTTCACGGTCTGATGGCGCTGCTGTTCGCCTGCGCCGCGCTCGTGCTCATCGTGATTGCCGGGCACATTGGCGTCATAGCCATCGCCACGGGGTTGGACCGGATCGCCGCGCAGGGGGTCATCGAAGCGATGGGTTTGTTGGCTGCAGCGGTTGTTGCACTCCAGATCGCGCAGACCATCTCCGAAGAGGAGGTCATCCGTGACGCCCATATCAGCGGCCCGACACGCGTTCGGCGGTTCCTGTCGCGCTTCATGGTGGTCGTGGTCGTCGCTCTCGCCATCGAAGGACTTGTTGCGACGTTCAAGGGCGCGAACGAGGATCCGGCGCATCTGGTGTATGCCGCGGGGATCGTTGCCGCCGTAGGGCTTCTCCTTGCCGGCTGGGGCGTGTTCATCCGCCTCAACTGCCACGCCGAAGAGCTGGAGCCCGAGGCGATGGAGGCAGCCAAGCGCGAAGACCGGAAGCTAGAATAATCCGCAGCCCGCAGGTTGAACCGGCGAACAGTCCTGGCCGCGATGCCGGATTCGGGCCCGGTCACGCAGCCGCGGCGCTCGCGGCGAGTGCTGCGCGCAGGTCGGCGGTCAGGTCCTGCGGATGCTCGATCCCCACGCTGAGGCGAATCAAGCCCTCGCCGATTCCGCTGCGCGCCCGGGCTTCGGGCGAGATGAAGCTGTGCGTGGTGCTCGCGGGATGGCAGGCGAGGCTGTCGACATCGCCCAGCGACACGGCCTGCGTGAACAAGGCCAGGTTGTCCAGCAGGGCCGCCGCCGCCCGCCGGGTGCCTCGCGCCAGTTCGAACGAAACGATGCCGCCGTATCCGCCTTCCATCTGCCTCCGGGCCAGCGCATGCTGCGGATGGCCAACCAGGCCGGGATAGTGGGTCGCGGCGACCGCGGGGTGGTGCGACAGGAAGGCCGCGACTTCGGCTGCGCCCTCGCAATGCGCCGCCATGCGAAGGGGCAGGGTCTTCACGCCGCGCAGGATCAGGAAGGCCTCCTGCGGAGCAAGATTGCCGCCGACGTGCCCCAGACCGGTCGCGCGCACCGGCGCGATCAGCCGTTCTGCGCCGGCCAGGACCCCGCCGGTGCTATCGCCGTGCCCGCCAAGGTATTTCGTCATCGAATGCATGACCAGATCGATGCCATGTTCGAGCGGACGGGTCAGGCACGGCGAGCAGAAAGTGTTGTCGGCGACCGTCGTGATGCCGCGCACCCGCGCAAGCGCGGCAACGGCTGCGAGGTCGTGCAGGTGCAGCGTCGGGTTGGTCAGCGTCTCGACCCAGATCAGGCGCGTGGCGGGTGAGAGGCTCGCTTCGAGCCCGCGCTCCGCCGCGTCGACGACTCGGATGCCGAAGCGCCCGCCGAAGGCGTTGAACAGGCTTTCCGTTCCGCCATAGAGAGGTCCGAGGAAGACGATCTCGTCGCCCGGCGCGAGTAGCGACAGCAACACCGACGACACCGCCGCCGTGCCGCTGCTGAATGCGACGGCCGTTTCGGCGCCTTCCAGGTCGGCAATCTTGTCTTCCAGCGCCTTGACCGTGGGATTGGCGAAACGGCTGTAGCGATAGCCCTCGGCCTCTCCGGCAAAAATCGAGGCACCGTTCTCCAGCGTGCCGTAGGCGAAGGCGGACGTCTGGTTGATCGGCGTGGCAATCGCGCCGCTCGCCGGATCGGGCTTCTGCCCGGCATGAACGGCTCGGGTGCGTAGATGATTCATGGGTGGGGCCCTTCTGTGGGAACGGAGATATTCCGAATGAGCGGTCTGCGGTGCAGTCTATATCCGGAACCAATGCATAGGCAGTCGCAGTGATTTTATCCACGCGTTCTGTGGAAAAGCCTGTGCATAAGGGTGGCGGATCGGGAGCGTGCCTGCCAGTCCCGATGAAACACCGTTCCCTCGATTTGGAAGTGAAGCGTTCGGCCGCCATGCCGATTGTGACGCCCCCCGCAGCCGCGGCGCAGTCCGCCCTGCGCATTGGGGGGCTTGCCGAAGGAAACGGTCGCGGGAACAGCCGACTCGCCCGTGCGTCCAAAGCCTCGTCGATGATCGCCGCAGGAAGGGACACGCAATGACACTCCCCCCGACGCAAGACCGCTCCGCCGGCGCCATACTCGGCGCCTTCATCGGTGACGCGCTCGGGCTCGGCCCCCACTGGTACTACGATCTCGACGAACTGCGCCGCGACTACGGCGACTGGATCACCGGCTACACAACTCCCAAGCCCGGGCGTTACCACGAAGGGATGGCAGCGGGGCAACTGTCGCAAGCCGGACTGATCCTGAAAATGCTGCTCCAGTCCATCGTGGAGTGTGGCGAATACGATGAAGCGGATTTCTGCCGTCGCATGGACGAAGAGCTCTTTCCCGGGCTCGACGGCACCCCGATGTTCGGGCCTGGCGGCTACACCAGTCAGTCGATCCGCGAAGCCTGGCGGCGCCGGGTAAAGCAGGGTCTGTCGTGGTCGCAGAGCGGCAGTCACGCCGACACCACCGAAGCGATCGAGCGCTCGCTGGTGCTCGCCGTGCGCTACGCATTCATACCGCACCGGCTCGCCGACGTGATTGCCCGCAATACGCGCCTCACCCAAAGTGACGAACTGATCGTTTCGCTGACCGTGGCGTACGGAGCCGTCCTCGGCCTTCTGGTGCAGGGCGAGAAACTCGACGCCCATCTCTCCGGAAAGCTCATGCACCTGGTCAAATCGGGCGACCTGCCATTCCATGCGGTCACGACCGGAAAACTCGACGTCCCGCGTCGGGACGTAGCCGAGCCCTCGCACGCGGGACGCTTTGCATCCCCCGACGCGTTGCTGACCCCTTCGTACATCGCCAGGGCCGCCGCCGACCCCGACATCCGTATCGAACCCGCGTGGAAGGTGTCGCTCGTCTACGGGATGCCGTGCGCGGCCTACCATGTGTTGCCGGCGGCCTACTATCTTGCGGCACGCTTCCGCAATGACTTCGAGTCGGCCGTGCTGCACGCGATCAACGGCGGTGGTCAGAACGAGGCCAGGGCGATGCTCACCGGTGCCTTGGTGGGCGCGCAATGCGGACTGTCAGGCATCCCGAGCCGCTTCCTCGTCGGCCTTGAGGATGCAGACGAACTCCAGCGGCTCGCGCGGAGCCTCGCTGCGCAGCTCGTGTAGGGGAGCGAGCGGGCATTGCACGACATTGCGCCGACGCCAGAAACGACTAGGGCCTGCACGATGTGCAGGCCCTAGTTTTGTTTGGTTGCGGGGGCAGGATTTGAACCTGCGACCTTCGGGTTATGAGCCCGACGAGCTGCCAGACTGCTCCACCCCGCGTCGGAGAAACAGAACTATAGCCAACTTCACGTGGATGCGCAAGAACTTTCTTCGGAAATCTTCTCTGCGGCCTCCGCAGGTTGTTTCGCCGAGGCAATTATCGGATAGTGCCCCTTGCTCTGAAGGGGGCGTGATTAGCCCGTGGATTCAGACGTCTCGCATACTTTTGGGGGGGTATTCGATGCTGGCGCGGCTGTTGTTGCGTCTGGCTGGCTGGCGCCTGGTCATTGTGCCGCCACCCGGCCCGAAAGGCGTCGTGATGGTGTATCCGCACACGTCCAACTGGGATTTTCCGCTCGGGGTGCTGACGCGATCGGCGTCCGGGCTGAAGATTTCCTTCGTGGCGAAGGATTCGCTCTTTCGCCCGCCGTTCGGGGCGGTCTTCCGCTGGCTGGGCGGCATTCCGGTGAATCGGCGGGTGAGCACGGGATTCATCGGGCAGTTGGTGCGTCGCTATGCAGAGTCGGAGCGCCTCCTGATCGCGATCGCGCCCGAGGGAACCCGCGGGCATGTGCCGCAGCTCAAATCCGGCTTCTATCACCTGGCGGTACAGGCGGGCGTTCCGCTCGGGCTTGCGTATATCGACTACGGTCGCCGCGAGGTGGGCATCGGGGCGTGGGTCACGCTCAGCGGCGATGCGGAATGCGATCTTGAGACGATCCGCGATTTCTATGCGAGCCGGCGGGGCAAGCACCCGGACAAGGCAGGCGAGATCAGGTTTGGCGAGAGGCAGGACTGAATCGTGTTGCCCATGAAGAAGGGCGGCCGGCTTGCGCCGGTCGCCCTTTTCTCTCTGGGGGTTGGTTTTTTTTAGTTCAGTTGCTGGATGCCCGCGACCTGCCAGCCCTGGTTGCCGTCGACCGGCTTGGTGAGGTGCCAGAATTCATCGAAGTCGACCGGAGCGGCGCCGGCCTCTTCGCGGATCAGGCCGCGGAAGCGGACAGCGACACGGTAGCGGCGGTTTTCCTCGATGCACTCGACGACCTCGGCGTCGAGTTCCATCACTTCGGTCTGCTGCGGGGCGGTGCCGCGCTCGCGAATCTGCATCTGCAATTCGCCGAAGATCTCGGGCGTGACGAATTCGCGCAGGTCATCGAGGTTTCCGGCGTCGTTGGCGGCCTGCAGGCGGATGAAATTCACCTTTGCCTGGCGAGCGAAGCCTTCCGCATCGAAACCTGCCGGCAGGGAATTGATTGCCGGAGCAGCGGCAGACGCGGCGCTACCGTAGACCTGTTGCGCTTGCGACTGCATGGGAATGCTGCCGCCACCTGCGCCCATGCCTGCGTACTGCATCGCAGGCTGCTGCGCGCGTTTGCGCATCAGCAGGCGGAAGACGGCAACTGCGGCGAGGACGAGCAGTCCGATCATGAGCATGTTGGCGAACTCTTCGCCCATGCCGAGGTGCGAGGCGAGGGCGGCCAGGCCCAGGCCAGCGGCCAGACCGGCGATGGGGCCGAGCCACGAGTTCTTGCGGGGGGTCTGCGCGGGCGCGGCGGCGGTCGGTGCGGTCGGACTGCTCGCCGTGCGGGCGGTGGTCGTCGACGATTGCGCGGTGCTGCTTTGCGTGCCGAACGACTTGCCGCCGCCGAGACGCTTGGCTTCCGCATCGTTCGCCGTCAGGCCGACGCTCAGTACGAGCGCGCAGACGGTGAGCAGGAGTCGGGTGAGTTTCATAGGTGCAGGGCCTCCTCTAGGTATTTGAGTTCCATGTCCCGCCGGCCCTTGCGGGGGTTCCAGCGGGCCGGCGCACCGGGCGGTGCACACGACTCGCGAAGGATACGGAAACTTGGACTTCCGATGAAGATGAATTTAAAGTACGTTTATTCAGAAAAAAAGGAAGTAATCATGCAGCCGCTCAACTACCGTCACCTTTATTATTTCTGGGTCGTTGCGAAGGAGGGGGGCATCGCGCGGGCGGCCGAGCGGCTCGATATGGCGGTGCAGACGGTCAGCACGCAGGTGCGCGAACTCGAACGCTCCCTGGGGTACGCGCTGTTCCGCTCGGTGGGGCGCGGCATCGAGTTGACCGAGGCGGGAGCGACAGCGGTGCGTTACGCGGAGCAGATCTTCCAGCTGGGCGAGGCGCTGCCCGCGGCCGTACAGGAGGCGGCGAACGCGCAGGGCGTGCGTCTCGCTGTGGGTATTGCCGATGCATTGCCCAAACCGGCGGTGCGGCATCTCCTGCAGCCTGCCGTACAGACGCCCAACCTGCGCCTGCAGTGCCAGGAGGGCGATTTCGACGACCTGCTCGCCGATCTGGCGCTGCACCGTCTTGACGTCGTACTTGCCGACCGGCCTGCGCCGGCGAATCCGAACCTGCGGGTATTCAGCCACCGCTTGGGGAAGTCGTCCGTCGCGTGGTACGTGCGGGCGGACATCGCCGCGAAGGTCGAGAAGGATTTTCCCGCCTGCCTCGCTGATCTTCCCTTGCTGTTGCCGACGACGGATTCGGCGGTGCGCAGTCGCCTCGACGACTGGCTGGCGCGTCATGGAATCCGCCCGCGCATCGTCGGCGAGTTCGAGGACAGCGCGCTGCTGGCGACTTTCGGCGAGAGCGGGCTCGGGGCCTTTCCGGCCCCCGAACTGTCGTCGGACGAGTTCGTGCGATCGCGTGGTCTCGCGCTGCTGGGGCGTTGCCCGGACGTGGTCGAGCATTTCTATGCGATCTCGGCGCAGCGCAAGGTCGATCATCCGGTGATCCGCAGCCTGCTCGCGGGCGCGGAGCAATCCGTCTCCTGAAGAGGTTTGGAATGCTTGCCCGCTCTATCCGGATGGGCTAAAAGGGATCATCGGACGGGAGCCGCGGCGATGAAGAGCTGGGTGCAGTACTGGATGACGGTGTTGAAGAAGACGGTGCGCCTGTGGCTGGATGCCCAGGTCTTCGTGCACGCGGCGGCGCCGGCCTTCTTCACGGTGTTTTCGGTGGCCCCCGTGGTGATCGTGGCCGTGACGATCGTCGGCCTGGTGCTCGGGGAATCCGCGGCTCAGGGTCAAATGGCGCAGCAGCTGGAGGCTGCGATCGGCGCGCAGGCGGCCCAGGCAGTGCAGACGGCGGTTGCGGCGAGCCGCATCAAGCAGAGCGGTATCCTGCCGACGCTGGCGGGCTTCGGCGCGATGCTGTTCGGTGCGGCGACGGTGTTCGGGCAGATGCAGACGGCGCTGAACTCGATCTGGTCGGTTGCGCCGCGGCCGACGCGCAGCAGCATAGTGATCTATGTGAAGAACCGCATGCTATCGATGACGATCGTGCTCGCGATCGGTTTCGTGCTGCTGGTGTCGCTGCTCCTGAGCGTTGCGGTGCGGGCGGTGGTCGAGTTCGCGAGCGATTGGGTGCCGATTCCGCCCCCGCTGTTGATCGGGCTCGACTGGGGGGTGTCGCTGTTCGTCGTGACGCTGCTGTTCGCGACGATATTCCGCGTGCTGCCGGACGTCGTGCTGCGCTGGCGGGACGTGTGGCTCGGCGCGATGGTCACCGCGCTGCTGTTCGCAGTGGGGCGCAGTCTCATCGCGCTCTACTTGTCGACGACGGCGACTGCGTCGACGTATGGGGCGGCCGGTTCCCTGGTGCTCTTGCTGATGTGGGTGAACTACTCGTCGCTGATCCTGTTGCTGGGGGCTGCGTTCACGCGTGCCAACGTGGAAGCTCGCGGGCGGATCATCCTGCCCCGGGTCACGGCCGTGCGCGTGCATCGCGAGCTGTTGCAGGACGATTGAATCGGGCAGGGTAATTTTCGCAGGGATCAATTCCCTTGCCGGCGGGCCGCGCTAAGATCGCCGAATGCCCTCCGACCGTCCACCCGTACCGGATCTCCATGACCGCCTCGTCGGCCTCATCACGACGCTGGAGCGCGGCCTCGTCGAGCGTTCCCATGTCGTGCGCCTCGCGCTGCTCGCGGCGCTCGCCCGCGAACACACGCTGCTGATCGGACCACCGGGCACAGCGAAGAGCGAACTCGCGCGCCGGCTGCATCTCGCCTTTCGTGACGCGCGCTACTTCGAGCGGCTGCTGACACGCTTCTCGGTGCCGGAAGAGCTGTTCGGGCCGCTGTCGATCCAGGCGCTCGAGCAGGATCGCTACGAACGGCATACCGCGGGTTTCCTGCCGGATGCGTCGATCGCGTTCATCGACGAGGTCTTCAAGGCCAATAGTGCCATCCTCAATGCCTTGCTGACGCTGCTCAACGAGCGCGAGTTCGACAACGGCGCGGGGCGGCAGCGCTGTCCGTTGATCAGCGCGATCGGTGCGACGAACGAGGTGCCCGCGGACGAGATCGCCGAGGCTTTTTTCGATCGTTTCCTGCTGCGCGTGACGGTCGCGCCGGTGAGTGCGGAAGGCTTCACTGCGCTGCTGGGTGCCGATCCGTCGCAGACCTGGCAGGCGCCGGGGGATGCGGAGGCGCTGGGCGCTGCCGATCTCGCCGTGCTTGATGCCGCGGCGGGGCAGGTGGCGCTGCCTGCGGACGTGACGGCGATGTTCGCTGAGTTGCGCGCGCATCTCGGCACGGCAGAGGTGTACGTGTCGGACCGCCGTTGGGTGAAGGCGGCGCGCCTGCTGCGTATCGCTGCCGCGAGCGAGGGGCGCAGTGCCGTGTCGCTGTGGGATCTGCTGTTGCTGCCCTGGTGCACGGCGCCGGATGCGCCGCGCCAGGCCGCGCTGGGTGACTGGTTGTGCGCGCGGCTCGGCGTGCGCGAGGCGTTCGCACCGCCGCGCGTCACGCGCATCGTCGAGGCTTTCGAGGCGCAGTTGCAGGCCGAGCGCAACGCCAACGACCTCGACTACGACGAGAGCGGCCGGCTGCGCTTCTCCGCAGGCGATCTTGCCGACGAGATCGGCGACGCCAAGGGCGGAGCGCAGGCGTTGCGCCTGACGCACACGCGGCAGCGCCGCTACGGGCCGGCGCATGTCGGCGCGCGCACGCGACAGGTCGACGAGCTGGTCGCACGCCTCGATGCGTACGCTGCGGAGCTCGACGCGCGGCGTCGGGACCTGACCGAATACCGTACTCGCAGCCTGTGGCTGGATGCCGGGCTCGCGGGACGGGCGGACGAGAGCCTTGCAGGGACGGCGCGGGTGATCGTGGAACTGCGCGAGCGGATTCTTGCGGCACGCGCCGGGTTCGAGGCGCTGCCGCGCCTGCCGGCGGGCGACGGCGGCGAGGTTCCGGCTCCCGTGCGGCACGAACCGCTTTCCGCCGCCTGAGCAGGCATGAACGCGATCGCCAGGCCTGCGCCGCTGCTCTTCGAGGCGAAGGAAAGCCGGCTGGCGGCACTGGATGGACTCGTGCGCGGCTTGTGGCTGGGCGGGCTCACGAATGCGCAGGGCGGCGTGGAAGCGCGGCTCGCGGCCCTTGCGGAGCTGCGCGCGGCGCTCGTCTCCGGCAGGCTGCCGCCGTTCGGGACGTGGCGCTGGCCGCCGCCCGCGATCGCACGCAGGCTGGTCGATGCGATGCTAGGTCTCGACCTCGCGCGCTATTGTCGGGACGAGGGCGAGCTCGCGGACACCGTGCTGATGAGCATCCTCTTCCATGTCGATTTCATCGTCGATTACCGCGACCGCGGTGCGGACGAGGCGAGGGCGATCGGGATGGCCGTGGACGCCTTTGCCGCCGACTGGCAGGACCGCTGCGGCGACATGGACGATCTGGCCGAGGTCTTCGGCATGATCCCCGACGACGCCAAGAGCACGCGCTTCGACCGAATCCGCGGGCTGCTGCGCAGCGAGGGCTGGCAGGAGGTCGTGCGCATCCGGCGGCTGCTCGAGCGCCTGCCCGAACTCGCGGATCTTATCCGGCGCCTTGGGCGCGCAGCGGAGACGGACGAGCCGGACGAGGCCGGGCGCGTCACCGTGCAGGTGATCGAGGAGGCGACCGCCCGGCGCGCGGAACGCAGCACCGTGCGCGTTCCCGACATGCCCGGCGAGACGCGCGGCATCCATCGTGCCGATCGCGTCGCGCGCATGCTGCCGGCCGAGGCGATGCTGCTCGGTCACCCCCGCCTGCGCCTCGTGTGGCATGCCCGGCGCGCCGAGCGGACGCTGTTGTGCTACGAGGACGACGACCGCATGCAGGAGATCCGTCGCCATGAGGAGGCGGTGCAACGTCCGACGCCGCGTCCGCAGCCGGCGAAGCGCCTGGAGATGGGGCCGATGCTGCTGTGCGTCGATACCTCGGGGTCGATGCGCGGTGGCGCCGAGGCGGTCGCGAAGGCGGCGGTGCTCGAGGCGGTGCGCACGGCCCACGCGCAGAAACGCGCGTGCCACGTATTCACCTTCGGCGGTCCCGGCGAGGTGGTCGACATGACGCTGCTGGTGGACGCGGACGGCATCGGGCGGCTCACGCGCTTCCTCGGCCAGGCGTTCCGCGGCGGTACCGACGTGTGCGGCCCGATCGAGGCGGCGCTGGCGAAGCTCGAGGACGCGCGCTGGCGGCAGGCCGACCTCCTGATCGTGTCGGACGGCGAGTTCGGGGCGACGGCCGATGTTGCCGAGCGCCTGCGGACGATGCGCCGCGAGCGCGGGCTGCACGTGCAGGGCGTGCTGGTAGGCGACCGCGAGACGATCGGCTTCCTCGAAGTCGCCGACGACATATTCTGGGTGCGCGACTGGCGCCGCTACGGCGGCGTCGACACGGATTCGCCGCTCGATTCGAACAGCCTCACCGCACGATTCTTCCCCGGGGCGCTGCGTACGCAGGCGAACCGCGACTCCACGACCTCCGGGGCGACGGCTTCCGCCGCAGTGCGCGCGGGCCGGCACCGGGGCGATCCTCAGCCTGAGAATTCCGCATGAACTTTGCCGAAACCTACCTCGCACAACTCGAACGCTTCGCCGCTCGCGGCTCCTTGCCGCGGGTGCGTGCGCTGCACCTGCCGCCGGCCGGGGATGCGCCCTTGCCCGGCGATCGCGGCGAGTTCTGCGCGCTGGAGCTCGATGACGGTTCGCTGGGGCTGTCCTACGTGCTGCTCGACGACACGCTGGCGCGCATGCGTGCAGGGGAGGGCGGCTTTGCGCTCGCGGGGGCCGCCGCGCTCGAACTCGCCCGTGCCTACGTGAATGGCAGCGGCATCCAGCGCACGCTCGGTTTCGCCGCCGCGAACGCCCTGACGCGCAGCTTCTTCGATCGCGCCGGCTACCGCCCGGATACCAGCGCCGATTCGATCGGCGGGCTGGACCCGCAGCCGGGTGAGCGCATCGGCATGATCGGGCTGTTCACGCCCCTTATCGGCCGCATCCTCAAATCCGGCGCTGAACTCACGGTCGTCGAGCTGAAGGCGGAACTCGCGGGCGACCGGGACGGCTACCGCGTGACGCTCGACCCGGCGGAGCTGGCGGGCTGCGGCAAGGTGTTGTCGACCAGCACGCTGCTGCTCAACGACACTCTCGACCACATGCTGGGTTTCTGCCGCGACGCGCGCTGGTTCGCGATGATCGGGCCGAGCGCGGGCTGCCTGCCCGATGCGCTGTTCGCCCGCGGCGTGACGCTGGTGGGCGGGAGCTGGGTGCATGATCGCGAGGGCTTCGTCGATGCGCTGCGCAGCGGGAGCGAGCGCGGGAGCTTCGCGCGCAAGTTCGCGATCGCGGCGGACGCCTATCCGGGCTTCGAGACCTTGCTGGCGAAAATCTAGCGGCTGTCGCTTTCGATTGGCCGCGCACCGGCTTCGGACATCAGGTTCGCGATCAGCCCGCGCAGCCAGCGGTTGCCGGGATCGTGGTGGAAACGCGCGTGCCAGTGCTGCTTGATGGTGTAGTCGGGTAGCGGGAAGGGAACGGGCAGGACGCTGAAGTCGCCGCGTCCGCGCAGCAGTTCGCCCAGCCGGCGGGGCACGGTCATCAGCAGGTCGGTGTGCTCGACGACGAAAGCCGCGCCGAGGAAGTTCGGGATGTCGAGCACGATGCGGCGCTTGATGCCCTGGCGGGCGATCTCCTGCTCGATCACCTGATGGCCCGTGCCCGTGGTGCGGAATACCGCGTGGTCTTCCGCCTCGAATTGTTCCCGCGTCAGGCCGCCGTGGATGCGCGGGTGGTCGGCGCTCGCGAGGCACACGTAATGCTGGCGGAACAGCGCCTGCTGGTAGAAACCGGCCTCCAGGCCGGGAATGAAGCCGACGGCGAGGTCGGCTTCGCCCGCTTCGAGCTTGCGGCCGGTGTCATCGTCCAGCGGAGCGATCTCGATGCGGATGCCCGGCGCGGTCGCGCGCAGTTCGCCCCATAGCCGCGGCAGCAGCACCAGGTGGGTGATGTCGGTCATGCAGATGCGGAAGCTGCGCTCCGATGAGGCAGGGTCGAAGCTGCTGCGATGGCCGAGGGCGGCGTCGAGCGCGTCGAGCGCATTGCGGATCGGCTGCACCAGCTCCTCGGCGAGCGGGGTCGGTTCCATGCCGCTTGAAGTGCGCACGAACAGGGGGTCCGAAAAATGCTCGCGCAGCTTGCCGAGTGCGATGCTGACCGCGGGCTGTCCAAGCTCGAGCAGATCGGCCGCGCGGCTCACGCTGCGGGTCTTGTGCATGGCATCGAAGACTTGCAGCAGGCGAAGGTCGGGAGCGCTCATCGTTCGACTATTATTCGAAATTCGAATTCACATTATTTCATGCATTGCCTAGACGGAATATTTATCCATCGATAAATTGCGCTCCATCACAACGAATCGCTGCCCGCCTTGATCTGGCGCAAAGGTTTTCCACCTAACCGGCAGTGATACCCCGATGGAGGAGTCAGGAATGCAGGAACTTGGTCGTCTCGATGATCTGCCGCTCGCCTACCGCGAGTCGCTTGGTGCACAAAACCTGGTCCCGCTGTGGCCCAGCCTGCGCTCGGTCCTGCCGCCGGGCACGCCCGCCCGCCGCACCCAGCCCGTGATGTGGTCCTATGAGGCGCTGCGCCCGCTGCTGATGCAGGCCGGCGAGCTGACTCCGATCGAGAAGGCGGAGCGCCGCGTGCTGGTGCTCGCCAACCCGGGTCACGGCCTCGAGAAGATGCAGGCGAGCGCGGCGATCTACCTCGGCATGCAGTTGCTGCTGCCGGGCGAGTGGGCGCCGTCGCACAAGCATACCCCGAACGCTGTGCGCATGATCGTCGAAGGCGAGGGCGCCTACACGACCGTCGATGGCGAGAAGTGCCCGATGAGCCGTGGCGACCTGATCCTGACGCCGACCGGCCTGTGGCACGAGCATGGCCACGACGGCAAGGAGCCGGTGGTGTGGCTGGACGTGCTGGATCTGCCGCTGGTGTACTACACGGAAACCTCCTATGCCGTCGAAGGCAAGGAACAGGACGTGACCGCTACCCGTCTCGAACGCAACTACGCCCGCGGCGGCGTCGTGCCCTCGCCGGTGTTCTCGCGTGGTAGCGCCCGCCGCTACCCGATGCTGCGTTACCCGTGGGCCGATGCCCGCGCCGCGCTGCTGAGCCTGGCCGAGTCGCAACCGGATGTCGAGGCCGTGCAGGTCGCCTACGTGAATCCCGAGAACGGCTCCGACTGCCAGAACATCCTCGGCTTCTCCGCGCTGATGCTGCGTCCGGGCGAGACGCTGAATCTGCCCGCGCGCTCGCCGGCGATGGTGTTCCACCTGATCGAAGGCGGTGCCGAAGTGGCGATCGAGGCGAACCGTTTTGCGCTGTCGCCTGCCGACACCTGCTGCGCCCCCGGCTATACGCCCGTGACGCTGAAGAACCGTTCGGCGAGCGAGCCGGCCTTCGTCTTCGTCGCCGACGAGAGCCCGCTGCACAAGAAGTTGGGCGTCTACGAAGTGCGCGCCTGATCCAAGAATTCAAACGACTCACAGAGAACCGACATGTCCCAAACCCAATACCTGTTCCCGCCCTCGCCGGTGTATTCGCTGCCGGTGCGCGGTATCGAGTCCCGCTACCCGGTCAAGCGCATCTTCTGCGTCGGCCGCAACTATCACGCGCATGCCGTCGAAATGGGCCGCCCGGTCGACAAGGCCAATGCGCAGCCCTTCTACTTCACGAAGGCTGCCTCGACGCTGGTGGAGTCGGGGGCGACTGTGCCGTATCCGACCGGCACGTCGAACTACCACTATGAAATGGAGCTCGTGGTCGCGATCGGCGCGCCCGGTTTCCGCGTCGTCGAAGCCGATGCGGAAGGCATGATCTACGGTTACGCTGCCGGCCTCGACATGACGCGCCGCGACCTGCAGCTGGTGGCCCGCGAGCAGGGTCGTCCGTGGGACCTGGGCAAGGACTTCGAGCTGTCGGCGGTGTGCACCGAGATCGTGCCGATCGGCAAGTTCGGCGTGCTGCGCACGGGCGCGATCAACCTGCAGGTGAATGGCGAGACCCGCCAGACCGCCGACCTGTCGCAACTGATCTGGAGCATCCCCGAGCTGATCGCCGACCTGTCGAAGTTCTACCACCTCGAGCCGGGCGACCTGATCTTCACCGGCACGCCGGAAGGCGTGGGCGCGGTGAAGAGCGGTGACCGCATCACCGGCCACGTCGACCAGGTCGGCGACATCGAGCTGACGATCGGCGCAACCGAATAAGACCCGAGGACGGAGCGGGCAGCCGCTCCGGCCCCATTGATCGAGATCGAGGAGACACACATGACCGAGCAACAGCTTCCCGTAATCGTCGCCGGCGGCGGCATTGGCGGCCTCGCAGCCGCGCTCGCGCTGGTGCGCCAGGGCTTCCAGGTGCTGGTGCTGGAGCAGGCAGCCGAGATCGGCGAGATCGGCGCCGGCATCCAGCTGGGCCCCAACGCCTTCCACGCCTTCGACGCCTTGGGTGTCGGCGAAAAGGCGCGCGGCCGTGCGGTGTATACGGACGAGATGGTGATGCACGACGCGCTCGACGAGACCCTCGTCGGCCGCATCCCCACCGGCGAGGCCTTCCGTAAGCGCTTCGGCAACCCGTACGCGGTGATTCACCGCGTGGATGTGCATCTGTCGCTGCTCGAAGGCGCGCAGGAAACCGGTCGCGTCGAATTCCGCACTTCGACCCACGTCCAGCGCGTCGAGCAGGATGCGAACGGTGTCACGGTGTATGACCAGCACGGCAACGCCTTCCGCGGCGTCGCGCTGATCGGCGCGGACGGCGTGAAGTCGGTCGTGCGTGCGCAATACGTCAATGACCCGGCGCGCGTGACCGGCCACGTCGTCTATCGCGCCGTGATCGACAAGAAGGATTTCCCCGAGAACTTGCAGTGGAACGCCGCGAGCATCTGGGTCGGCCCGAACTGCCACCTCGTGCATTACCCGCTGCGCGGCGGCGAGCAGTACAACGTCGTCGTGACCTTCCACAGCCGCGAGAAGGAAGAGTGGGGCGTCACTGAAGGCAGCCGCGAGGAAGTGCAGAGCTACTTCCAGGGCATCTGCCCGAAGGCGCGCCAGCTGATCGACCTGCCCAAGAGCTGGAAGCGCTGGGCGACCGCCGACCGCGAACCGATCGGCCAGTGGTCCTTCGGCCGCGTGACCCTGCTGGGCGACGCCGCGCATCCGACGACGCAGTACATGGCGCAGGGCGCATGCATGGCGCTCGAAGACGCCGTGACGCTGGGCGAGGCGCTGCGTGTCAATGGCAACGACTTCGAGAAGGCCTTCGACCTGTACCAGCGTTCGCGCATCGCCCGCACCGCACGCATCGTGCTGTCCTCGCGCGAGATGGGCCGCATCTACCACGCCAAGGGCGTCGAGCGCCTGGTGCGCAACGACCTGTGGAAGGGCCGCACGCCGGAACGCTTCTACGACGCGATGGAGTGGCTGTACGGCTGGAACGTCGATAACTGCCTCGCCAAGGACTGAGCGGGACGATGTCGATGAAGCTCTACAACTTCTTCCGCAGCGGCACCTCGCACCGCCTGCGCATCGCCCTGAATCTGAAGGGCATCGCGTACGAGTACGTGCCGGTCGACCTGCGCACGGAGCAGCACCTCGGCGCCGCGTTCAAGGCACTCAACCCGCAGGGCTTGGTGCCGGCGCTGGTGTCGGGGTCAACCGAGGGCGACCTGACGCTGACGCAGACGCCGGCCATCATCGAGTGGCTGGAAGAACGCTACCCGAACCCCGCGCTGCTGCCCGCGAACGCCGACGACCGCGCCCGCGTGCGCGCGCTGGCGGCGATCGTCGGTTGCGACATCCACCCGATCAACAACCGCCGCATCCTCGAGTACCTGAAGAAGACGCTCGGCTGCGACGAGGCGGCGGTGCAGGCGTGGTGCGCGACCTGGATCACGGCCGGCTTCGACGCGCTGGAGGCGCTGCTCGCGGCCGACAAGTCGCGCGGCGCCTTCTGCTTCGGCAATGCGCCGACGCTCGCCGACGTGTACCTGGTCCCTCAGGTCGAGAGCGCGCGCCGCTTCAATGTCGACCTGAGCGCGTATCCGAACATCGTCGCGATCGACCGCGCCTGCGGTGAGCTCGACGCCTTCCGGCGCGCGGCGCCGGTGCTCCAGCCCGACGCCAAGTAAGACGCGAATTGAATAAAAGTAGTTACCCCGAGGAGACTTAAATGCAATTCAAGAAAACAATGCGCGCCCTGCTCGCCGGCCTCACGCTCTCCGTGGCGGCCGTGGCTGCCCACGCCCAGGCGCTCAAACTCGGCCACATCACCCCGCCGACTCACGTGTGGCACCAGGTGTCGGAGAAGATCTCGACCGATCTCGCGACGGCCTCCGGCGGCAAGATGAAGATCGCCGTCAGCCCGCTGCAGAAGCTCGGCAACGAGGCGCAGATGATCAACCTGATGCAGTCGGGTGCGCAGCAGTTCGGCATCTTCACCGTCGGCGGGCTCTCCAACCGCGAGGAATCCTTCCTCGGCTGGTCGCTGCCCTACGTGTTCAAGGACGTCGCGCACGCCACGCGCGCCGCGAAGGCGCCGGCCGCCAAGGAAATGCTCAAGCGCCTGGAGCAGCACGGCCTGATCGGCCTCGGCTACACCTTCGCGGGCATGCGCCACGTGCTGTCCGTGCAGCCGGTTGCGTCGGCGAAGGATCTGGCGAACAAGAAGATCCGCTCCTTCCCGAGCCCGGTGTACAACGACTGGTGGAACGCCAACGGCGCCGCGCCCACGGCGATGCCGCTGTCGGAAGTGGCGCCGTCGCTGACGACCAAGCTGCTCGATGCGGTCGACATCGACCTCGACGCACTGGTCGGCCTCAAGTTCCACCAGCAGGCGCCCAACCTGACGCTTACCGGCCACATGGCCTTCCCGGCAGTGATCGTGGTGTCGAAGAAGTGGTGGGACACCCGCAGCCAGGCCGAGCGCGACATGATCGCCAAGGTCGTCGCCGATGCCGAGCAGTGGGGCTACAAGACCGCGATCGATGCCGACGTGAGCAATCTCGCGAAGGCGAAGGCCGACGGCGCGAACGTCGTGAAGGCCGACATCGCGTCCTTCCAGGCCGTGGGCAGCAAGGTGCGCGATCAGTACGTCGCGAAGAACCCGCTGATCGCCGACTTCTACAAGCAGGCGAAGGATCTCTGATCCGCTCCTCCGGGACTCTCATCGACATCACATAGCGACGCGCGGAATCGCCCGGGAGGGCCGTTCCGCTTCGCCGCGCCCCACACGGGAACCCATCCGATGTTTGCTCACATCCAGAAGGCCGACAAAGGCCTCGCCGCGATCGAGCGCGGCCTGGTGATCGCGCTCACGGCCGCGATCGCCTGCATCATGGTCGCACAGGTGTTCATGCGCTATTTCTTCAGTGCCCCGATCTTCTGGGCCGAGGAAATCTCGGTTCAGCTCCTCGTCTTCGCGACCCTTTTCGGCCTGTCGCTGCTGGTGCATCACGGCCAGCTCGTCACCATCGACTTCCTGCCGCAGGCGCTACGCCCGCGCGCGCGTCACGCGCTGCTCGCGGTGCTGGGGCTGGTCATGCTGGGCCTGTTTGCCTTCGTGTGCTGGTTGGGTCTCGACTGGGTCAGCCGTCCCGAGGTACGCGTCGAACTCGGCGCAACCACTCAGCTGCCCCGCTGGTACAACTACTCGGTACTGCCTGCTGCGATGGCGGTGATGGCCTGGCACCAGTTCGCCGCCATCCTGCGCGACGCCCGCGCTGCCCTCACGGGAGCCATCAAATGATCACCCTGATCGTCTTCTTCGGCCTGCTGTTCGCGGGCCTGCCCATCGTCGGCACCATCCTCGTCGCCGCGGTCGTGTTCATGGCGACCAACGACTTGGCGGTGCTGTTCGACTCGATCCCGATCCAGTTGTACGGCGCGCTCGAGATCAACAGCCTGCTCGCGATCCCGCTCTTCCTGCTGGTCGGCGAGATCATGAACAAGGCGGGCCTCACGCAGCGCCTGATCGCCGTCGCCGAAGTGCTCGTCGGGAGCATGAAGGGCGGGCTGGCCTACGCCAACCTGTTCACCAACGCGATGGCGGCGTCCATCCTGGGCTCGGCGGTCGCGCAGATCGGCGTGATGAGCAAGGTGATGATCCCGGCGATGGAGCGCACCGGCTACAACCGCGCGTTCTCGGGTGCCGTGACGGTGTCCGCGGGCCTGCTCGGGCCGATCATCCCGCCGTCGATGCTGATGATCATCTACGGTGTCGTCGCGGTGCAGCCCATTGCGCCGCTGTTCATCGCCGGCATCCTGCCCGGTATCCTGATCGTTTCGGCCCTGGCCGTCGTGATCATGCTCTTCGGCATCTTTGGTCCCGGCCTGCCCGCGGGCGTGCGGGGTGAGCGATCGGCCTCGGTAAAGGTCCTGATCGAAGGGCTGGTTCCGGCCATGATCCCGCTCGTCGTCATCGGCGGCATCATGGCCGGCGTGATGACGCCGACCGAATCGGGTGCGATCGCCGCGGTGATGGCCCTGGTGCTCGGTTTCGTCTATCGCGAGATCGGCGTGCGCGACCTCGGCAAGATCCTCTTCGACGTCGGCACCAACACGGCCACCATCACCGGTCTTATCGCCGCGGCCTCGGTGCTGAGCTGGGTGCTGGCCTTCCAGGGCGTGCCGGACGTGGTCGTCGAGTACATGAAGGGTCTGACCGACTCGCCCTTCGTGTTCCTGCTGCTGGTGATCGGGCTGATGCTGGTCCTCGGCATGTTCCTCGAGAGCATCAGCGTGCTGATCGTCGTCGTGCCGTTGCTGATGCCGGTCGTGACCAACCTCGGCATTGACCCGATCCACTTCGGCGTCGTATGCACGGTCGCGACCGTGATCGGCCTCGTCACGCCGCCGGTCGGCCCCGGCCTCTACATCGCCATGGTGCAGGCCGACATCCGCATGGGCGCGCTCTTCGCCATGACGATTCCGTTCCTCGCCGCAGTGATGCTGGTGCTGGTCGCCATCGCCGCGGTCCCGGAAATCTCCACGTGGCTGCCGGCCATGATGACCGGCAAGTGAGCGGAAACCGCCCGCGAGCCGCCTGACGAAACAACGAACACAGGGGATACCCACATGACGACCCCGTCTGAAGCTGCCAGGAAGGAACCGCTCCACGACTTCTCCGACTGCCATTCCGGCATCCTGAAGAAGCTGGACATGCTGGGCGAGCTGCCTGCACTGCTCGATCCCGCAGCCCGCGCGCGGGAAATCGCCGCGACCGCGCTGGAATTCTTCCGCGAGGCGATTTTCGAGCACCATCTCGACGAGGAGCGCGAACTCTTCCCGGCGGTGCTGCAGAGCGCGGAGAAGGGTGCCGAGCACGACAAGGTGCAGGCTCTCGCGAAACGCCTCACCGACGAGCACCGCGAGCTCGAAACGATCTGGAAGTGTCTCGAGTCCGAGCTCAAGCGCGTGGCGAAGGGGCAGGACAGCCACCTCGACGCCGCCGAGGTCGAGCGCCTGGTCACGCGCTATCGGGCGCACGCCGAGTTCGAGGAGAAGGAGTTCCTGCCCCTGTCGCAGGCGATCCTGGGCCGCAACTCGCACCACATGGCAGCCCTGGGCCTGTCCCTGCACATGCGCCACGCGCCGACGAAGCCGGCCACCTACATCTGAACCGGTTCGCGGCACGGCGGGCGCAACGCGCGCGCCGCCGTGCCGTCCCGCACCACGCGGAGCGGCCTGCCGGTGCCGCGTTTTCCCCCCTTGCCGCGGCCCCGGTCGCCGCGCATTCCCCTCCCGCTTCGAGCCGAAGTGCAGAAATCCGTCGTGCCGCCGCGCGCCCGTCGCCGCCCCGGCCGGATTTCATTCAGATTTTGTTCATCAATAGAGGATTAGCGTAAGGGCCTGCTCACCCGTTCAGGAGATCGTCCCATGCGCACGAATCTGCCCTCATTAGCCGTCGCCGGGGCACTTGCCTTTGCCGCGACGGCTGCGTACGCCGCTGCCGGCGTCGTCCCCGTGAATCTCGCTCCCGTCACGGCCGAGGCCGCCCGCAACAGGCGCCCCGACGAGCGGGTGCGCAGCGGCATCGACGACATGCGCGCAGCGATCGTTGCGAACGCTTCGCTGCGCACGCAGGCGGCGACGGATGCGGCGCGGCTCGCCGAACTGGGCCGCACGCTGGAAGCGCGTGTCGCCACGATGATCGCGTGCTGCACGCAGGACGGCGTCGCGTCGCGCCACCTGCACATGTTGCTCGTCGAAATGGCCGACGGCATCGCGCTGATGCAGGGGGCGGCCCATGCCGATGCGCGCCGCATGGGGCTGCTGAAGGTCGTCCAGGCGCTGAACCTGTACGGGACGATGTTCTCCCACTCGGGTTGGCGCGCACTGGACGAAACGCTGGAAGTTTCGGTGCGGTGATGTCTTCATCGCACCATTTCGCGGATCTCGCCGGGATCGTACCGGCGCCCGCGGTATCCGCGCGGCAGGGCGCCGCGCAATTCAAGCACGCAAGTTCGACGAGGAATCGGGTTATGAAGACTGTATCGGCAAGAGGATTGTTCACCGCCTGCGCGATCGCCGCCGCGACGCTGGCCGGAGTACCGCAGGCGTCCGCCGCGGACGCCCACAACCACGGCGCCCAGACCCCGGCGCTCAAGCTCAATGCGGGCAGCAAGTGGCAGACCGATGCGCCGCTGCGCGAGGGCATGGCGAAGATCCGCGCGAACGTCGAGCCCAAGCTCGACGCGATTCACACCGGGCGGCTTACGACGGCGCAGTACGAGGCGATGGGCAAGGCGGTCGACGAGCAGCTCGCCTACATCGTCGGCAACTGCAAACTCACGCCCGCCGCGGACGCGGTTCTGCACAACGTGATCGCGGAGATGGCGGACGGCGCCGGAGTCGTCGCCGGCAAGCAGGCGGTCGATGACCGCAGCAAGGGCGTCGTGCATATCGTGAATGCCCTCAACAACTACGGCCAGTACTTCGACCATCCTGGCTGGAAGCCCGTCCAGGCAGGCCACTGAGCGACGCTATCGCCCGGCCGTGCCGGGTGGCATGCTGAACCTCCCTACGCCGCGGTAATCGAAGACGATGCCCGCGGCGGTTTCCATGCGACGCCGGACAAGAGCGACAGGGAGGAAACAGCATGCTGATATTCCGGCAACTCTTCGATGCGCCGTCCTCGACCTACACCTACCTGCTGGGTGACGGCCTGAGTGGCGACGCGCTCCTCATCGATCCGGTCTTCGAGCAGGTGCGGCGCGATGCCGCGCTGCTCCACGAACTGCACCTGAACTTGCGCTGGACGCTGGAAACGCACGTGCATGCGGACCACGTGACCGGCGCGTGGCTGCTGCGGCAACGCACCGGCAGCCGCATCGCCTTGTCCTGCCACAGCGGTGCGCAAGGCGCTGACCGGCTGCTCGAGCACGGCGATCGCGTCGCGTTCGGCGGGCGCCATCTCGTGGTGCGTGCGACGCCCGGGCACACGAGCGGCTGCCTCACCTACGTGCTGGACGACCAGTCGATGGCCTTCACCGGTGACTGCCTGCTGATTCGCGGCTGCGGTCGCACCGATTTTCAGCAGGGCGACGCAGGGGCGATGTATCGCTCGGTGCACGAGCAGATCTTCTCGCTGCCCGGCCGCTGCCTGCTGTATCCGGCGCACGATTACCGCGGGCTTACCGTTACCAGCGTGGACGAGGAGCGCAAATGGAACCCCCGAATCGGCGGCGACAGCAGCATGGATGATTTTGCGGGCTACATGAAGCACCTCGGGCTGCCGCACCCGAAGAAGATCGACGTCGCTGTGCCGGCCAACCTGAACTGCGGACGCCCGGAGGAAGGACTCGCCGAGGCGGGCGATCCGGCGTGGGCGCCGCTTACCTTCACCTTCGGCGGCATCTGGGAAATTCAGCCGCATGCGCTGGAGGAGGCTGGGACCACGGTGCAGGTGATCGATGTGCGCCAGCCGGATGAGTTCGACGGGGCGCTCGGCCACATCGGCGGCGCACGGCTCATCCCGCTCGATCAGCTCGCCGTGCGCAGCGGCGAGATCGACACCGCTAGGCCCGTCGTTACCGTGTGCCGCTCGGGTGCACGCTCGGCCCAGGCGGTCGTGATGCTGCAGCGAGCGGGGTTCGGCGAGGTGGCAAACCTCGCCGGCGGCATGTTGCGCTGGCGCGCCGAGGGCTGCCACGTCGAGGGTGGCGCGGCGTGAAGCGCTCGCCCGCGCCACCGCCCCTCGCTGGCTTCAGCTCTTCTTCGTCTCGGTCTTGACGTTGGTGCCGTCGGCCGGATTCAAGTAAATCTCGACGCGATCGCCGATCGTGTTCGTCCCTTTCAGCTCGTAGCAGTCTTCCTTGGTGACCTTGGCCTTCTGGAACTTGAAGCCGGCGTCGACCAGCGTGCGCATCGATTTCGCGGCGGGTTGGGGGTCCTGCGGAGCGGCCGTGCACTTCGGGCCGGCGAATGCGCTGGTTCCGATCAGAAGGGCGGCGGCGGCGAGGGTGAAGTGGCGGATGTTCATGGCGGTCTCCTGTTCTGTTGCATGCCGGGGTGGCATGAGGCACATTCTGCGAAAGTGAAGGTGAACCGGTCCTGAAGCCCGCGGTGCCCGATTGGAGTTGCACGCGTGATTGCGCTGCAAATTGTCCGTTGATGCGACAAGAGGCGCAGGCGTGACACGGGGAATTCCGGGAAAATGTCCGATCGCGTCGCCCACACGACCGCATGAAACATGTTGCACTGCAGCGTGCATTTGAGTGCAGGTTGTGCACAATGATGCATGTAGCGATTGGCGCGTTCATACGCACGCTTTTCCCGAGACAGGAAGGACGCACTTGAAACCGACCGACATCAACAATCCCGACTACCTCCACAAGGTCGTCGACTGTCAGTGGGCCTGTCCGGCCCATACCCCAGTGCCCGAATACATCCGGCAGATCGCAGCGGGTGACTTCTCCACTGCCTACATGATCAACTGGCGTTCGAACGTCTTCCCGGGGATCCTCGGGCGGGTGTGCGACCGTCCGTGCGAACCGGCCTGCCGGCGCGGACGCGTCGACAAGGAGCCGGTCGCGATCTGCCGCCTCAAGCGTGTCGCGGCGGATTTCAAGGACGACATCCGCGACCGCCTGCCGCAGCCAGCCGAAAAGAACGGCAAGCGCATCGCCTGCATCGGCGGCGGGCCGGCCTCGCTGACGGTGGCGCGCGACCTTGCGGTGCAGGGCTATCAGGTCACGGTGTTCGACAGCGGCTCGTCGCCCGGCGGCATGATGCGCAGCCAGATCCCGAAATTCCGTCTGCCCGACAGCGTCATCGACGAGGAGTGCGGCTACATCGAGGACTTGGGGGTCGAGCTGCGCCGCAACCACTGGATCGGCAGCCTGCGCGAAGTGCTGGCGGGCGACTGGGATGCCGTGTTCGTCGGCACCGGCGCCCCGCGCGGACGTGACGCCGACCTGCCGGGACGCAACCAGGCCGCGGGGCACATCCACGTCGGCATCGACTGGCTCGCGAACGTCGCCTTCGGCCACGTCACCTCCATCGGCAAGCGCGTGATCGTGCTCGGCGGGGGCAACACCGCGATGGACTGCTGTCGCTCGGCGCGCCGCCTCGGCGGCGAGGACGTGCGGGTGGTGGTGCGCAGCGGCTTCGACGAGATGAAGGCCTCGCCGTGGGAGAAGGAGGACGCGCTGCACGAAGGCATCCCCATCCACAACTTCCTCGTGCAGAAGGCGTTCACGCACGACCACGGGCGCCTGACCGGCGTGCTGTTCGAGAAGGTGCGTGCCGAATACGACGACAAGGGCCGCCGTTCGCTGGTGCCGACCGGCGAGCCGGACGTGCATATGGAATGCGACGACGTCCTGATCGCCATCGGCCAGGAAAACGCCTTCCCGTGGATCGAACGCGACATCGGCATCGAGTTCGACCGCTGGGGCCTGCCGGTGCTGAATGCGCAGACGCTGCAATCGACGCTGTCGCGCGTGTTCTTCGGCGGCGACGCCGCGCTCGGGCCGAAGAACATCATCACCGCGGTCGCGCAGGGTCACGAGGCGGCGATCTCGATCGATCTCTTCTGCCGCAAGCTGCCGCTGACGCAGCGACCGCCGGCGACGATGAACCTCGTGAGCCAGAAGATGGGCATCCACGAGTGGAGCTACGACAACCAGGTGTCGGAAGACGCGCGCCGCAAGGTGCCGGTGAGGTCGATCGAGGAGGCGCTGAAGGACATCAAGTCGGAGTTCGAACTCGGCTACGACTTCAAGCTTGCCTGCGCGGAGACGGCCCGCTGCCTCAACTGCGACGTCGCCACCGTGTTCAAGCCGAAGCTGTGCATCGAATGCGACGCCTGCGTCGATATCTGTCCGACCGAATGCATCACCTTCACGCAGAACGGCGAGGAAGACGAGCTGCGCGGCCGCCTCAAGGCGCCGTCGCACAACCCGGAGCAGGCGCTGTACCTCGCCGAGGGCCTCAAGACCGCGCGCGTGATGGTGAAGGACGAGAATGTCTGCCTGCACTGCGGCATGTGTGCGGAGCGTTGTCCCACGGGCGCCTGGGACATGCAGAAATTCCAGGTGAACATCGCGCAAGCCGGCGCGGAGGTTTGAGATGACTACCCCAGCGATTCAACACACCAACGACTTCGTGATCAAGTTCGCGAACGTCAACGGCTCGGGCTCCGCCTCGGCCAACGAACTCTTCGCACGCGCGATCATCCGCATGGGTGTGCCGGTTGCCCCGCGCAACATCTTCCCGTCCAACATCCAGGGCCTGCCCACGTGGTACGAGGTGCGCGTCTCCGAAGCCGGCTGGCTCGGCGCGCGCGGCGGTTGCGACATGATGGTTGCGATGAATCCGCAGACCTGGGACCGCGACGTTGCTGCGATCGACCGGGGCGGCTATCTCTTCTACGACTCGACCAAGCCGTTGCCGCCGTCGAAGTTCCGTGAAGACATCACCGTGCTGGGCGTACCGCTCACCGCGATGTGCAACGCCGAGTACGACGATGCGCGCCAGCGCCAGCTGTTCAAGAACAGCATGTACGTCGGTGCGCTGATCGCGCTGCTCGACATGGAGTTCGCCGCGGCCGAGCAGCTTATCGTCGACCGCTACCGCGGCAAGGACCAGCTCATCAAGGCCAACGTCAACGCGCTGCGCCTGGGCTACGACTACGCGAGGCAGAACCTGCCGTGCCCCATCGGGCTCCGGGTGAAGCGCGCCGACGCGGTGGGCGAGCGCATCATGATCGACGGCAACAGCGCCTGCGGCCTCGGTGCCGTGTTCGGCGGCGCCACCGTCGCGGGCTGGTATCCGATCACGCCCTCGACCTCGGTCATCGAGTCCTTCTCGAGCTACTGCCGCAAGTTCCGGACCGATCCCGACAACGGCCGTGCGCGCTACGCGATCGTGCAGGCCGAGGACGAACTCGCCTCCATCGGCATGGTCATCGGCGCTGGCTGGAACGGCGCGCGCGCCTTCACCGCGACCTCGGGTCCGGGCATCTCGCTGATGCAGGAGTTCTTCGGCCTCGCCTACTTCGCCGAGATTCCCGCGGTGATCGTCGACGTGCAGCGCGGCAGCCCCTCGACCGGCATGCCGACACGCACGCAGCAATCCGACCTGCTCAGCTGCGCCTACGCTTCGCACGGCGACACGCGCCACGTGCTGCTGTTCCCGCAGGATGCGCACGAATGCTTCAGCCTCACCGCGCAGGCCTTCGACCTCGCCGAGCGGCTGCAGACGCCGGTGTTCGTGCTCTCCGATCTCGACATCGGCATGAACGAGCAACTGTGCGCGCCCTTCGAGTGGGACGACAGCCGCCGTTACGACCGCGGCAAGCTCATGAGCTACGATGAACTCGAGGCCGGCAAGGACTTTGGCCGCTACCTCGACGTCGATGGTGACGGCATCCCGTACCGCACGATTCCGGGTACCCATCCGACCAAGGGCGCGTACTTCACGCGCGGCACCACGCGCAACCCGTATGCGAAGTACAGCGAGGTCGGCACCGACTACGTGTACAACATGGAGCGCCTGCGCCGGAAGTTCAATACGGCCAAGGACCTCGTGCCCGCCCCCATCCTGACGAAGGCGGCGCAGCCGACGCATGTGGGCGTCATCTACTACGGCTCCACGGCGCCTGCGATGGCCGAGGCCGGGGCGAAGCTGGCGGCCGACGGCATCCACGTCGATACGCTGCGCGTCCGCGGTTTCCCCTTCAGCGACGAGGTGATGCAGTTCATCGCCGATCGCGACGCGGTGTTCGTCGTCGAGCAGAACGAGAGCGCGCAGCTGCGCACCTTGCTGATCAACGAAGGCGAAATCGATCCGAAGAAGCTCGTGCGCGTGCTGCACTACGACGGTTCGCCGATCACGGCGCGCTTCATCGCCGGCAAGATCGCCGACGCCCTGAATGACCGCAAGGTGAGCCCCATCGGACAACCCCAGCGCAAGGTGGCCTCATGACCTATCTCGCCAAACCCAAGCTCCTCGCGGCCGACGCGCCGCGCAACGCGCTCGGCTACACCCGCCGCGACTACGAGGGCGCGATCTCGACGCTGTGCGCCGGCTGCGGCCACGACTCGATCAGCGCCTCCATCGTGCAGGCCTGCTTCGACCTCGACATCGAGCCACACAAGGTCGCCAAGCTGTCGGGCATCGGCTGCTCGTCGAAGACGCCGGATTACTTCCTCGGCAACTCGCACGGCTTCAACTCGGTGCACGGGCGCATGCCCTCGGTGCTGACCGGGGCGGCGCTCGCCAACCGCAACCTGCTGTACCTGGGCGTCTCCGGCGACGGCGACTCGGCCTCGATCGGCATCGGCCAGTTCGCCCACGCGATGCGCCGCGGTGTGAACATGACCTACATCGTCGAGAACAACGGCGTGTATGGCCTCACCAAGGGCCAGTTCTCCGCGACCGCGGACAAGGGCTCGAAGAGCAAGAAGGGCGTCATCAACAGCGACAACCCGATCGATCTCGCCGCGCTCGCGCTGCAGCTCGGCGCCACTTATGTCGCGCGCAGCTTCTCGGGCGACAAGGAGCAGCTCGTGCCGCTCATCAAGGGCGCGCTGCGCCACGGCGGGCCGGCCTTCATCGACGTCATCAGTCCGTGCGTGACCTTCAACAACCACGCGGGCTCGACCAAGAGCTACGACTACGTGCGCGAGCACAACGCGGCGGTGAACCGGTTGGACGTGATCCTGCCCAAGGCGCAGATCGAGGCCTCCTACCCGCCGGGCAGCCTGCGTCGCGTGGTGCAGCATGACGGCTCCATCCTGCACCTGCGCAAGGTGGGCGTGGATTACGATCCGTCGGACCGCATCGGCGCGATGAACCACCTGCAGGAGCGTCAGGCGTTGGGCGAGATCGTGACCGGCCTGCTGTACGTGGACAGCAGCGGGCAGGACATGCATGCGCACCTGAACACGGTCGAGAAACCGCTGAACCAGCTTGGCGATGCTTACCTGTGCCCCGGCAGCAAGGCGCTGGAGGCGCTTAACGCGATGCTTCGCTGAGGCGACGCCGGCAGCAAAAAAATCCCCGCCGGATGTAAATCCGGCGGGGTGAATTTCCACAAAGGAAGAGGATGGGGGAAGGCAGCCGTCAGTCGGCGACGACGGCGTGCTGCTGCTCGCCCAGGCCGGCGATCGACGCGTCGATGCGGTCGCCCGCGCGCAGGTAGCGCGGCGGGTTCATGCCCATGCCGACACCCGCAGGCGTGCCGGTGAAGATCAGGTCGCCCGGCAGCAGCGTCATCACGCCGCTGACGTAGCTGATGATCTGCGCGGGGCTGAAGATCATGTTGGCAGAATGGCTGTCCTGCATGCGTTCACCATTGACCGCGAGCTGCATCGCCACTTCGTCGGGGCTGCGGAGCTCATCCGCGGTCGCGAGCCAGGGGCCGATCGGCGCGAAGGTGTCGAAGCTCTTGCCCTTGGTCCATTGTCCGCCGCGCTCGATCTGCCAGTAGCGCTCGGACATGTCCAGGCCGGTCATGTAGCCCGCGACATGCTGCAGCGCGTCGCCGACCGCGACCCGACGGGCGGTGGTCCCGATCGCGATCACGAGTTCGAGTTCCCAGTCGGTCTTCTCCGAGCCAGGCGGCAGGACGATCGCGTCGTTCGGGCCGCTGATCGCGGTCTGCGCCTTCATGAACACGATCGGTTCCTGCGGGATCGGCAGGCTGGCCTCGCGCGCATGGTCGGCGTAGTTCAGGCCGATGCACACGATCTTGCCGATGCCGGCGAGCGGCGGACCGAGGCGGGTGCCAGATGGCACGACGGGGAGGGTTTGCGGATCCAGCCCGCGCAGCCGCGCGAGGCTGGCGGGCGCGAGGGCCGCGCCGTTGATTTCGGGCAGCATGCCCGAGAGGTCGCGGATCGTGCCGGTGGCGTCGATCAGCCCGGGGAGTTCCTTCCCCGGGGCTCCGAAGCGAACGAGTTTCACAGCCGTTCTCCTTGAAGGACGAGGAGGCTGCGCGCGTCCGCGCGGCGGGCCTCACTCATGGTTGATCCAGCGCGCCAGCGGATCGGCGATGCCGACGCAGGGCTTTGCCCCGGGGCGTGCATAGGTGCCTTGCACGGCCTTGCGCGGGTTCAGCGCGACCAGCGTTTCGGCCTGCTTGACTGCGGCCTCGACGCAATCGACGACCGGCACCGGGATGCGGTCGCGAACGCGGCGGGCGAGCCCCGCGAGCGGCGCGCCGGCGAGCACGACCACGTCGGCCCCGTCCTGATCCACCGCCTGCTGCGCGAGTTCGACGAGCAGCGCTTCCTTTTCGTCCTGCACGTCGGAGATCGAGCGGAAGCTGCCGCCCAGGGCGCGCACGCCGGCGCAGCGCTCGCGCAGGCCGTGCCAGGCGATGCATTCGTGGTACCAGGGCTCCAGCGACTGCGAGAAGGTCACGATCGCGAAGCGCTTGCCGAGCATGCAGGCGGTGAGCATGCCGGCTTCGGCCAGGCCGATGACCGGGATGGGGAAGAGTTCGCGCGCGCCGCCGAGTCCGGGATCGCCGAAGGCGGCGATCACCGCCGCGTCGACGCCGGTGTGCATCTCGGCGAGCATTTCGAGCGCCACGGCGCCGCCGATCACCGCTTCGGCGCGCGTCGCGATGTAGGGCACGCCGCGCGGCGCGGTCGCGGTGACGAGTTCGGTCTGGGCGCCGGCCACGCCCATCGCCGCGTTGGCGATGCGGTCGGTGACGCTCTGCGAGGTATTCGGGTTCAGGAGCAGGATTTTCATCTTCGATCCATCCGATTTCACTTTAGGCCACTTCGCGGAACAGGCGACCCCAGCCCTTGATCGAGCGGGTGTCGATGCCAGCCATGCGCAATTGCTTCCACACGACGGTCGAGACCGTGTCGTAGAGGGGGATGCCGGTCTCGGCTTCGAGCTCGTCGGCGAGCTGGGCGGCGCGCAGGTTGGTGCAGAAGGTCGTGATCGCTTCGGGCCGCGATTTGGCGACTTCGCGCACCATCGCGCGCAATGTGTCCTCCGGGACTTCCGCGAAGTCGAAGTTGACGCTGATGCCGAGGTGCTGTTCGGCGGGCACTTCGATGCCCAGCGTCGCGTAGTTGGCGACGATGCGCGCCTGCACGTCGGGCACGTAGGGCGTCGCGAGGCCGAGCTTCTTCGTGCCGGTCCTGGCGAGGATCTCGTTCAGCGCGAGCACCGAGGTCGTCGCGGGGATGCCGGTGACTTCGGTGATGCGGCGGCACAGCTGCACGTCGCGCTCGAAGCCGAGCCAGCCGGAGGAGGTGCCGCTCCAGCCGATCGAGTCGACGCGGGCGTCGGCGAGCAGCTTCGCCGCGTCGAGGATCTTCGTGTCGTCGAACTGGCCGAGCGCCTGGTCCTTGAGCGAGATCTCGGTGACGGTGAAGCGCGAGAAGTGGGCCGACACGCCCGGTACTTCGGCGACGATGGCGCTGGTCAGCGGTTCGAGGGAGGTGTTGGAGGAGGGCGTCAGCACGCCCAGGCGGATGCGTTTGCTCATGGAAGTCCTCGTTGGAATCCGGTCGGGGAGGGGGTGGGCCGCCGCGGCAGGCATTCACCGCGGCGCCCCGGGGAGATCAGACCGGAATCTTCCTGTCGTAGTCGATCAGCATCGTCGAGCAGATGAACAGGCCTGCACCGGCAGCGGCGAACAGCATCAGCGCCATGTAGTACGAGCCGGTCGCCTGGACAATGAGGCCGACGAGGATGGGTACGCCGATGCCCGCGCAGTTGCCGCCGAGGTTCATCACGCCGCCGAGGAAGCCGACGCGGTTGCGCGTGCCGAGGATGGACGGGACGCACCAGAACAGGCCGCACCAGCGCAGGAAGAACAGGGTCACCGAGAGCATCACCACGACGGTGACCGGATCGGTGATCTTAGCGACGCTGTAGATCGACACGGTGGCGATGACCGACGCGATGCCGAACAGCGTGCGCAGCACTTTGCCCTGCGAGGCGCCCGATTCCTTCCACTTGTCGGCGATCCAGCCGCCGATCAGCTCGCCGACGAAGCCGGAGAAGAACATGATGAACACCGCGCCGCCCATCTGCTTGATGTCGAAACCGTGCTGCTTCGACAGGTAGGTGGGCATCCAGGTCAGCAGGCCGTAGAACAGCGCGTTGAAGCACATCCAGCCGAAGAACATGCCCCACACCGAGCGGTAGCGGAAGAAGTCCATGATCTTGCCGCTGGTGATGGCCGGCGACGCGGCCAGTTCCCTGGCGTGGGCTTCCTCGATGTACTCCGCCTCGATGTCATTGACGCCCGGATGTTCGCGCGGATGGTTGCGGATGTACGACCACGCCCAGAGGCCCGCGATCACGGTGCCGATGCCGGCAATGACGAAGGACGCGCGCCAGGATCCCATCACGGCGATCAGCCCCGAGATCAGGATCGCGCCGAGCGCGGCACCCAGCGGGGCACCGCCGTCGAGCAGCGTCGCGCCGCGGCCGCGCTCGTTCTGGGTCATCCAGATCGCGTTGAGCTTGCCGCCGGCCGGGTAGATCGGCGCTTCGGCGGCGCCGAGTCCGAGGCGTGTGATCAGCAGGCTGACCCAGCCGGTACATACGCCCGCGATCGCCTGGAAAAAGCCCCAGCCCAGCGTGGCGGCGGCGATGACATGACGGGGGCCGTACTTGTCCGCGAGCATGCCGCCCGGAATCTGCATGAAGGCGTAGGTCCAGAAGAAGGAACTCAGCAACAGACCCTGTGTTGCGGGGCCGATGTCGAACTCCTTGGCGATCATCGGCATTGCGACCGACAGCGAGGCCCGGTCGATGTAGTTGATCGAGATGAGGAACAGCATCATCAGGAAGATCCGCCAGCGGACCTTCGTCTGCGTTTCCGGCAGGGCTGCCGCCCGCTCGAGGGCGATTTCAGCTTTCATGTGGTGTCTCCTTTCCACAGCTTGGATGAGTTTTGGCCACTCCGCCACGGCCTTGTGGCCGTGGTGTTGCCTCCAAAAGGCTTGACGCCGCCTACGCGGAGCGAGTGCCGGATCACGGCCTCGCACCATTTCTGTTTTTTGGTTGCCGCGTCACGCCCGAAGTGTCGACCGGATAGGTCGCCGACCGGGGATGACGCGTTGCCATTGTGAAATGGACTATAGAAGTGATGCCGACATGAAGTCAATAAATTGTCGACAAAAAATATTCGATCTCGACAGCAATGAGGTCGAGCCCGAGGAGAAGGCGGCATGAGGGCGCGACCGGTGCTTCAGGATGATTCGGGCGCGCGGGAGCGCCCGCAGGAGCGTCGTCACTGAGGGCGGCGACGATCTGGAGCGGATCTTCTCCTGACCGGGAGCGGGGAGAGGATACTTAGCGGGCAATCAAATGGGCCACCGCCGTTCGCCCTGAGCCGGTCGAAGGGCGGGATTCCGGCAGGGCTTCGACAGGCCTGTCCCGAGCAAGGCCGAAGGGCTCAGCCTGAACGGTATGGGACTGCCCAGGCTGATAAGGTCAGCCGGCCAGCGCGGCTTCCAGATCGAGTTCCTCGGGGCGGCCGCGCGAGAGGTCGAGGCAGGCTTCGACGTGCTCCAGATGCTCGGTCATCAGGCGGATCGCAGTGGCTTCGTCGCCATCGGCGAGGGCCTGGGTGATCTCGGAATGTTCCTGGTCGCGGCAGGCCGGTACCGACGGCGCGTCGTAGAGGAAGATGATGAGGCAGGTCAGCGACGCCAGTTCGTGCATCAGGCGGGCGGCCAGCGTGCTGCCGGAGAGTTCGGCGAGCAGCACGTGATATTCGCCCGACAGGCGGATGATGGCGCGGCGGTCGCGCGCGGCGCGGGCGGCTTCCTCGGCTTCGACGTGCGCGTGCAGGCGGGCGATGATCGCGCGGTCGTTCTTCGCCACGATGCGGCGCACGACCAGCGCTTCGAGCGGGCGGCGGACTTCGAACACCTCGCGCGCCTCGTCGATGGTGGGCTCGGCGACGAAGGCGCCGCGGTTCGGATGCAGCACGACCACGCGCTCCAGCGCGAGGCGGGCGAGCACCTGGCGCACGCGCGCACGGCTCACGCCGAAGATCTTCGCCAGCTTGTCCTCGCCGAGCTTGGTGCCCGGCGGCAGCCGGTGCTCCATGATCGACGCGATGATGCGCTCGTAGATTTCCTGGTCCGACGCGCCGCCTTCTCCGTCGTTCGCCAGCCGCTCGTCCTGCAAGGAGGGCGCCGATGCGCCGGCGTCACGTCGTTTGACCGTCTTCTTCTGCATCCTGAGACCCTGCGCCAGAGGGGCCCGCGAGGTCGGGCCGAAGCGGAAATTCTACGATTCGGGCGGATGCGCTAGCAAGAAATGCCGTGGTCTGTAGGCATTCGGACGGGGTTTCTCCGTCGCGCGGTCGGGGGTGACCGACGGGGGTGAAATCTCTCTCGCGATCCGGTGACGATTTTCGGGCAGCGTTACTGTTCTTGCGTGTTGGAAAAAATATCGATAAATTGTCGACAAAATAGATGAGTATGTTTGACAGATGCGGCGACTCCAATCACGGAGAACGGTCCCGTCGGCCAAGACCCCAACAAACATGGAGACAACAATGGACGGTTTCGACCTGGTGGTGCGCAACGCCCACGTCGTGACGGCAGCCGACGAGTTCGACTGCGACATCGGGATCCGCGACGGCGTGATCGCGGCGCTCGGCAGGAAGCTGCCCGCGGGCCGCGAGGAGATCGACGCCGCCGGCCGCTATGTGATGCCGGGCGGCCTCGACGGCCATTGCCACCTCGACCAGCCGATGAGCGACGGCACGAAGATGGCCGACGACTTCTACAGTGGCACGCTCTCGGCAGCCTGCGGCGGCACGACGACGGTGCTGCCCTTCGCGTGCCAGTTCAAGGGGCAGTCGCTGCGCGCGGCGGTGGACGACTACCACGCGCGCGCCGGCGGCAAGGCGGTCATCGATTACGCCTTCCACCTCATCGTCAGCGACCCGACACCGGACGTGCTGCAGCGTGAACTCCCCGAGCTGATCAAGGAAGGCTACACGTCGTTCAAGATCTACATGACCTACGACGACCTCAAGCTCAACGACCGCCAGATTCTGGAAACGCTCGCGGTCGCGCGGCGCGAGGGGGCGCTGGTGATGATCCACGCGGAGAACACCGACTGCATCGCGTGGCTCACCGAGCAGCTGCTCGCAGCCGGCCACACCGCGCCGCGCTTCCATGCGGCCTCGCGGCCGATGCTGGTGGAGCGCGAGGCGACGCACCGGGCGATCTCGCTGTCGGAGCTCGTCGATGTGCCGATCCTCATCGTGCACGTCTCGGGCCGCGAGGCCGTCGAGCAGATCCGCTGGGCGCAGGGCCGCGGCCTGCAGGTGTACGGCGAGACCTGCCCGCAATACCTCTTCCTGACCAGCGAGCATCTCGAAGGCGAAGATCTGCACGGCGCGAAGTGCGTGTGCAGCCCGCCGCCGCGCGACAAGGCGAACCAGAAGGTGGTGTGGGATGGGCTGGAGAATGGCGTGTTCCAGGTCTTCTCGTCGGACCACGCGCCCTTCCGCTTCGACGACCCGCAGGGCAAGAAGGCCGCGGGCGAGAACGCCTCCTTCGACCAGATCCCGAACGGCATCCCCGGCCTGGAGACGCGCATGGCGCTGCTGTTCTCGGAAGGCGTGCTCACCGGCCGCATCGATCCGCAGAGCTTCGTCGCATTGACTTCGACCAACGTCGCGCGCCTCTACGGCCTGTACCCGCGCAAGGGCAGCATCGCCGTGGGTTGCGATGCGGACATCGTGATCTGGGATACCGATGCGGACGTGACGATCCGCAACGGGATGCTGCATCACAACGTCGATTACACGCCCTACGACGGCATGCACCTGAAGGCCTGGCCTAGCGTGACGATCTCGCGCGGAGAGGTGGTGTGGGCAAACGGCCAGGCGCGGGCGCGGAAAGGGCGCGGGCGCTTCCTGGAATGCGCGAAGCCGCTACCGGCGCGGCCGAAGAGCGAGCGCAAGCTGGTGCGGGAAGGCTAATGGCGCGGCAATCCGGATACCGTTCGGGCTGAGCCTGCCCTTCGACAAGCTCAGGGCGAACGGATGGTGATCCATTTGTCGCCGTAGTAATAGCGAGGGGCCGTATCATGATGGACGGCTAGCAAGCGAAGTCCGCCTCCGGTATCGTGGGGCGGACTTTATTGCTTTGGGACCGGGCGCGTAATGCCGATGCGCAAACTCTACCGGGGCCGCGATCCGCGTCGCGCCCAGAATATTGCCGAACTGCGCGCGATGGCCGGCGCGCGCATCCCCAATTTCTGCTTCGAATACCTCGAAGGCGGGGCCGACGACGAAATCACGCTGACGCAGAACCGCGCCACGTTCGACGCGATCGCCTTCCAGCCGCGCACGCTGGTCGATGTGTCCGAGCGCGATCCTGGCTGCGAGCTGTTCGGCGAACGCATCGCGATGCCGGCGATCATCGCGCCGACCGGCTTCAACGGCCTGCTGTCGCACGAAGGTGACCTGATGCTCGCGGAGGCGGCGCGGGATGCGGGCATTCCGATGTGCCAGAGCATGGTGTCGACGGTGTCGCTGGAGCGCGTCGTGGCGAGCGGCGTGCGCCACTGGATGCAGATCTACCCGTTCAAGGATCGCGACAACCTCGCCGGTGTCGTGAAGCGGGCGGAGGTGGCGGGCTCCGAGGCGATCGTGCTGACGACCGACGTCGCGGCCTTCGGCAACCGCGAATGGGACCGGCGCAACTACCGTGCGCCGATGAAGCTCAACCTCGACAACGCGGTCGATGTCGCGACGCGCTGGCGCTGGCTCTTCGACGTGATGATCCCGCATGGCATGCCGCGCTTCCGCAACCTGGGAGACTTCCTGCCGCCGGGGCAGGACAGCGCGCGCAACGCGGCGACCTTCCTGTCGAGCCAGATGGACCCGTCGCTGAACTGGGACGACGTCGCGTGGCTGCGCGACCTGTGGCCGCGCAAGCTGATCGTGAAGGGGATCCTGCGCCCGGACGACGCGCTGCGCGCGCAGCAGCTGGGCGTGGACGGGCTGGTGATCACCAACCACGGCGGCCGCCAGCTCGATACCTGCGTCGCGCCGATCGACGTGCTGCCGGAGATCCGCGCGGCGGTCGGGGCGGACATGACGTTGATCATCGACAGCGGCCTGCGCCGCGGCAGCGACTTCGTGAAGGCGCGCGCGCTGGGGGCCGACGCGGCGATGTCGGGGCGCGCGACGCTGTATGGCCTCGCGGCCGCCGGCAAGCCCGGCGTGGCGCGAGCGCTGGAGATCCTGCGTTCGGAGATCGACCGCACGCTGGCGCTCCTCGGGTGCCCGGTACTGACGCGGGTCGGGCCGGACTGCGTGCGCCAGCCGCTGCGCTGAGCGGCTGTCCCCGGGGGCGCGTGCGGCGCTCTGCAACTTATTGGCGTCGCGCCCGCGCTGAGCGCTTACACTCTCGCCCTTGGCGGACTTTTCCGGCGTCTGCCGTGGCCCTCGCGCACCCGCTCCGTGCCGCGGCCGTTGCGCGCTGCGCCGCTCTCCGATCCATTTTCTGCCGCTTCTGAAAGGTATTCGATGCACCCGCTTCACGATATTGATGCACTCCTGTTGCTCGCCCTGGCGCTCGCTTCGAAGCGGCGCCCGGCCGAGCTTGTCGAGGCCATCGCGGCAGTCGATCTGCTGCAGGGGGCCGTCCCGCCGGAGGCGAAGCTGGCCGACTCGTTCGAACGCCTGTCGGCGAACGGCCTCATCTGCGTGGAGGAGGGGCGCTTCGCGCTGAATGCGGCCTCGCTGGCGATCGTCACCGGTTTGCCGAAGAAGGCGGATACGGCCGAGCGCATCTTCGAAGTCCGGCAGCGGCTCGGCGCGCATGTCGGGCAGGGCGAGCAGGCCGCGGCCGTGCCGACGGTCGAGCAACTGAACGCCGCCATCCTGGCGCACCGCGCTGCGGGACAGGGGGCGGGCAAGAACCTGCTGATGCCCAAGCCCAAGCCCGCCGAAACCGAGAAGAAGCGCGCGGGGCACTGGCGCAAGCCGGCCAGCGCGGCGCGTCGGCGCAAGGGCTGAGGCGGAAGGCGAGCATGAGCGAATCGATCCCGCCGCCGGCGGAGCCGGCCACGCCGGACGCGCCGGGTCCAACCCCTGCCGCGCGCCCCTTCGGCGAGCTGCCGTTGTCGCCTGCGCTGCTGGCGACGCTGGAGCAGCTCGAATACCGGACGATGACGCCGATCCAGGCGGCCAGCCTGCCCCTGGCGCTCGCCGGTCACGACCTGATCGCGCAGGCCAAGACCGGCAGCGGCAAGACGGCGGCCTTCGCGCTGACGCTGCTCACCAACCTGAATCCGCGCCGCTTCGCGGTGCAGGCGATGGTGCTGTGTCCGACGCGCGAACTGGCGGACCAGGTGACGCAGGAGATCCGCCGTCTCGCGCGCGCCGAAGACAACATCAAGATCCTGGCGCTGTGCGGCGGTACGACCATGCGCCCGCAGCGCGCGAGCCTGGAGCACGGCGCGCACATCGTCGTCGGAACGCCGGGCCGCATCATGGACCACCTCGACCGTGGCAGCCTGAGGCTGGATGCGCTCAACACGCTGGTGCTCGACGAAGCTGATCGGATGCTCGACATGGGTTTTTACGACGACATCGCGTTCGTCGCCAGCCAATGCCCGGTGCGCCGCCAGACCTTGCTGTTCTCGGCGACCTATCCCGAGGGGATCGAGCGGCTCGCGCAGCAGTTCCTGCGCAACCCGCAGCAGGTGAAGCTGACCGAGCAGCACGAGGGCAGCAAAATCCGCCAGCGCTTCTACGAGATCAAGCACGAGGAGCGCCTGCAGGCCGTCGGTACCTTGCTCAAGCACTACCGCCCGGTCAGCACGCTGGCGTTCTGCAACACCAAGCAGCAGTGCCGCGAGCTGGTCGAGGTCCTGCACAAGCAGGGCTTCCATGCGCTGACGCTGAACGGCGATCTCGAACAGCGCGAGCGCGACCAGGTGCTGATCCGCTTCGCCAATCGCAGCTGCTCGGTGCTCGTGGCCACCGACGTGGCGGCGCGCGGCCTCGACATCGCGCAACTCGAAGCGGTCATCAACGTCGACGTCACGCCTGATCCCGAAGTCCACGTCCACCGCATCGGCCGCACCGGCCGTGCCGACGAGGACGGCTGGGCGCTGACGCTGTGCAGCCCGGCCGACAAGCGCCGCGTGGCCACCATCGCGCAGGTGACGGGCATCGAGCCCGAGTGGCATGGCCTGGGTTCCCTGCAGGGCGGCGACGATTCGCCGCTGGTGCCGCCCATGGTGACCCTGCAGATCCTCGGCGGGCGCAAGGACAAGATCCGGCCCGGCGACGTGCTCGGCGCGCTGACCGGGGAGGCGGGCTTCACGCGCGAGCAGGTCGGCAAGATCACCGTGACCGACCAGACGACCTACGTCGCGGTCGTGTGCGAGATCGCCGGTGAAGCCGTGCGCCGGCTGTCCGCGGGTCGGCTCAAGGGCAAGCCGGTGAAGGTGCGCGCACTCGCCGGCTGAATCGCCGCATCAGGGCGTCGGACGATCGGCCGCCGCACGCCACAGCGGCCGGCCCGTCGCGTCCAGGTGGCACAGGTAGGCGCGCAGGTCGAATTCCAGCTGGTGGTAGTCGGGCTCCATGTGCCGGCACAGCTGGTAGAAGGCCTTGTCGTGCTCGCGCTCGCGGATGTGGGCCAGTTCGTGCACGACGATCATGCGGAGGAACTCCGGCGGCATGTCGCGGAACACCGCCGCGACGCGGATCTCGCACTTCGCCTTGAGCTTGCCGCCCTGCACGCGGGAGACGCGCGTGTGCGTGCCGAGCGCGTGCTGGATCACGTGCAGCTTGCTGTCGTACGCCACCTTGCTGAGTTGCCCGGCATTGCGCAGGAATTCGTCCTTGAGTTCCTGCACGTAGTCGTAGAGCGCCCGATCGCTGCGCACCGCGTGAGTCTGCGGATATTTCTTCAGCAGCAGGTCGCCGAGCCGGTCGTCGTCGATCAGCTTGCGCACCTGGGCGGCGAGATCGGGCGGGTAGCCGGCGAGGTAGTCGGGAGCGGTTCGGGGACGCATGGGCGGTCGGGTATTGCCGAGGCGGCAATTGTAGCGGTGATGGGGGAGATCGAGCCGGTGGGGACGTGACGACTGGTAGGGCGGGAGGAGCGCAGCGTATCCCGCCGCAACGGCGTTGGGGGCACCTCATCCGTTCGCTTGGCGGCGCAGTTGCCAAACCCGGCCTTCGGCTACTCCCGCTCTGCGTGATCCGGCAGAGCCACGGTCTCATAGAGTTCCAGCGGCAGCCCGTCCGGGTCGGCGAAGAAGGTGAAGCGGCGGCCGGTGAGCTCGTCGACGCGGATCGGCTCGACTTCGACGCCCTGTCGCTGGAGTTCGCGCACGGCGGCGTCGAGGTCCGCGACCGCAAAGGCGAGGTGGCGCAGGCCGCAGGCTTCGGGGCGGGACGGGCGCGGCGGCGGGGCGGGGAAGGAGAAGAGTTCGAGCTGCGTGCCATCGGGCAGCGCGAGGTCGAGCTTGTACGAGCCGCGCCCGGCGCGGAAGGTCTCGGCGACGACGCGCAGGCCGAGCACTTCCGTGTAGAAGCGCTTCGAGCGCGCGTAGTCGCTGCAGATGATCGCGACGTGGTGGATGCCCGCGAGCACGATCACCGCCGCCGTTCCCGGTCGTAGCGGATCTTCATCAACAGGATGCTCAGCGCGAAGAACAGCGTGACGACGTTCGCGAGCATCACCGGACACGAGCCGACCAGCAGCCCGTAGGCGAGCCACAGCGCGACGCCGGCCGAGAACACCGAGTACATGCCGAGCGAGATCGCGCGCGCATCCCGCGTGCGCCAGATGTGCAGCGCCTGCGGTACGAAGGACGTTGTCGTGAGGAGGGCGGCGAGGTAGCCGATGGCTTCGGTGGCGGTCATGGGGGAGGGATCGGTTCGTTTTTCTGCAAGCACGGGATTCAAGTACGTGGCGTGTCGAGCGCCGGATGGCTCCCTCCCGTTGGAGGGCGAGGGCTGGGGCCCGCGGGGCAAACTTGCTCTTCCCGGATCAATAACAAAAAAAAACCGGCACCACCGCCGGGGAGTGAGCGTTTTGATGTGGTGCCGGTTGGAGAGCAATCGTTACTGGTCGATCAAACCTTTCACGGGCAGACGATGGGGCATCAGCGCGCGGCGAACGCCTTCGACCCCGCGAACCGCGCATCGCCACCCAGCTCCCGCTCGATCGCGAGCAGCCGGTTGTACTTCTCCACGCGATCGGAGCGGCTCCCCGAGCCGGTCTTGATCTGGCCGCAGGCGGTCGCGACGGCGAGGTCGGCGATCGTCGTGTCGCCGGTCTCGCCCGAGCGGTGCGAGACGATGGACGCGTAGCCGGCGCGGCGGGCCATCTCCATCGCGGCGAGCGTCTCGGTGAGCGTGCCGATCTGGTTGGGCTTGATCAGGATCGCGTTGGCGATGCCCTTGTCGATGCCTGTCGCGAGGATCCCGGTGTTGGTCACGAACAGGTCGTCGCCGACGAGCTGCACGCGCCGGCCGAGGCGGTCGGTGAGGCAGCCCCAGCCGGCCCAGTCGTCCTCGGCCATGCCGTCCTCGATGCTGACGATGGGGTAGTCGCCGACGAGGTCCGCGAGGTAGCCGCAGAACTCGGCGCGCGACAGGCGCTTGCCTTCGCCTTCGAGCCGGTATTCGCCGTCGCGGTGGAATTCGGACGCGGCGCAGTCGAGCGCGAGCGCGATCTCCGAGCCCGGCCGGTAGCCGGCGCGCTCGATCGCTTCGAGGATCAGGTCCAGCGCCTCGCGCGTGCCGCTGACGTTGGGTGCGAAGCCGCCTTCGTCGCCGACCGAGGTCGGGTAGCCCTTGCTGTCGAGCAGGCCCTTCAGCGCATGGAACACGCCCACGCCGGCGCGCAGCGCGTCGCCGAAACGCTCGAAGCCGTGCGGCACGATCATGCATTCCTGGATGTCGAGGCTGTTGTTCGCGTGCGCGCCGCCGTTCATCACGTTCATCAGCGGCACCGGCAGCGTGAAGCCGCGTGAGGCGTCGCCGAGGTGGCGGTAGAGCGGGATCGATTGTGCGTTTGCGGCGGCGTGGGCGGCCGCGAGCGACACGGCGAGCAGTGCGTTGGCGCCGAGGTGCGACTTGTCGGCACTGCCGTCGAGTTCGCACAGCAGCGCGTCGATCGAGCCCTGGTCGCGCGCGTCGCGGCCTTTGAGCGCGGTGGCGATGGGGCCTTCGATGTTGGCGAGCGCCTTGGTGACGCCCTTGCCGCCGAAGCGGGAGGCGTCGCCATCGCGCAGTTCCAGCGCTTCGCGCATGCCGGTGGAGGCACCGGAGGGGACGGCGGCAGTGCCGGCATGGCCGGACGCGAGGCGAACGGTCGCCTGCAGGGTCGGGTTGCCGCGGGAGTCGAGGATTTCGAGGGCTTGAATGGAGGTGATGGTGGTCATGGGGGTGTGTCTATAAGGGCGATGAACTACAAGTGGGGCTCTGTTATCCCTCCCCCTTCAAGGGGGGAGGAACCGCGTTCCGAGCGCATCACCTGTCTTCAGGTGGCGAGCAACTAAATCGAAAAAACGGGCCGATATCCTTGTGGAGAGCATCGATACCGGCCCGGGAGAACGCTCAGAGAATGAACCGCGTATTCACGAAGTTCGACTTGTTGCCCAGCACGATGCTGTCGAGGAGCTTCTTCGACGCCTCGGTCTGCTTCGCGGCGACCATCGTGCGGATCGAGAATGAGCGCAGCGCGTCGTGCACCGACAGCGTGCCTTCGGCCGAGTCCTTGCGGCCGGCGAAGGGGAAGACGTCGGGGCTGCGCTGGCATTGCGCGTTCAGATTCACGCGGCACACCTGGTTGACGAGTGGATCGACGAGACTCGCGATCTGGTCCGGGTTGGTGCCGAAGATCGACACCTGCTGGCCGTGGTCGGAGGTGATCACGTAGTCGAGCGCGGTCTCGATGTCCTCGAAGGGCGCGACCGGGACCACCGGGCCGAACTGCTCCTCGCGGTACAGCTTCATGCCTTCCTTCACCGGGAACACGACCGCCGGATGGAACATCGTCTCGACCGAGGCGCCGCCGTTCTCGTTGAGCACCTTGGCGCCTTGCGCGACGGCGTCCTCGATGCACTCGTTCATGTAGGCGACCTTCGCCATCTCGGGCAGCGGCGTGATCGTCACGCCCTTTTCCCACGGCATGCCGATCTTCAGCTTGCCGATCTCCTCGCAGAAGCGGCGCAGGAACTGGTCGGCGATGGCCTGATGGACGAGGATCATCTTGATCGCGGTGCAGCGCTGGCCGTTGAAGGACAGCGAACCGGCGATGCATTCCTTCACCGTCAGCTCGATGTCGGCATCCGGCAGGATGATCGCCGCGTTCTTCGCCTCCAGCCCCAGCACCGCGCGCAGGCGGTTGGTCTTCGGGTGTGCCTTCTTCAGCTGGTCCGCGACCTTGCTGGAGCCGATTAGCGCGAGCACGTTCACCTTGCCGGAAGCCATGATGTGCGGCACGACGACGCTGCCCTGGCCGTAGACGATGTTGATCACGCCGGCCGGGAAGGCGCTGCGGAAGGCTTCCAGCATCGGGTAGTACAGCAGCACGCCGAAGCGCGGCGGCTTGAACAGCACGACGTTGCCCATGATCAGCGCCGGGATCAGCGTCGTGAAGGTCTCGTTCATCGGGTAGTTGTACGGGCCCATGCACAGCACGATGCCCAGCGGCGAGCGGCGGATCTGCGCGATCGTGCCATCGACGATCTGGAAGCGCGAGTTCGCGTTGTCGAGGTTCTTCAGCTCGGCGATGGTCGCCTTGATGTAGTCGATCGTACGGTCGAATTCCTTCTCCGAGTCGGCGAGGCTCTTGCCGATCTCCCACATGATCAGGTTCACGATCTCGCGCCGGCGCGCGACGATCTGGTTGGTGAAGTTCTCGACGCAGGCGATGCGATCGGCCACCGACATCGTCGGCCACTGGCCACGGCCGTTGTCGTAGGCCTTCGCGGCCGCGGCGATCGCGGCGTCGGCTTCGCCAGTGCCGGTGACGGGGAAGCTGCCCAGTTCGACGTGCGTCAGGCTGCCGTCGGCGGCGCGCAGCGCGACCGGGGAGTAGACCGGGCGGGTCTCGCCCTTCCAGATCTGCATCTCGCCGTTGAGCAGGATGGAGCGCTGGTGCAGCGGCGCGAGCACGCGGCAGTCGGTCGGGATATCGGTTTCGGTGGGGAACAGGGAATGCAGGCGGGTGTGGATGGTGGTGGCGTTCATGTCTCTCTCGTTCTCTCTTGAATACGTTTCGCGTGGGGCGCTCTTGATGTGGGAGCGGCTTCAGCCGCGAATCAGCGGTGTCGCACCCGTAGCGGCCCTTTCGCGGCTGAAGCCGCTCCCACGTGACGGCATCTCGCCTTCGGTTTCGGCGGAGGGAGAGGCCGCGGTGGTATCCCCGGCCGGCCACGCGAGGCGCAGCAGGTTGGTGCTGCCGGGCGTCCCGAAGGGCACTCCGGCGGTGACGACGACGGCCTGGCCTGGTGCGGTGAGCCCTTCGGCGCGGCAATGCTCGATCGCGACGTTCACGATCTCCTCGACCGCGCAGGCCTCGACCGAGCGCCGCGAGCGCACGCCCCACACGAGGCACAGCCGGCGCGCGACCGACTGCGAGGGCGTGAGGCCCAGGATCGGCGAGCGCGGGCGCTGGTGCGCGATGCGCAGCGCCGTCGCGCCCGAGGCCGTGAAGGCGACCGTCGCCGATAGCGGCAGGGTGGCGGCGACGGCGCGGATCGCCGTGCCGATCGCGTCGGTCGCGTTGCCCTTGGGGTCCGCGCCGACCGCTTCCATCAGCTGGCGCTGCAGCGGATCGGCCTCGGTGCGGGCGATGATGCGGTTCATCATCGCGAGCGCATCCACCGGATATTTGCCCGATGCGGTCTCGGCCGACAGCATCACCGCGTCGGCGCCGTCGAACACCGCGGTCGCGACGTCGGACGCTTCGGCGCGGGTGGGGGCGGGCGCAGAGATCATCGATTCCAGCATCTGCGTTGCGACGACCACCGGTTTCCCGGCGCGCCGGCACAGGCGCACGATGCGCTTCTGCAGGCCCGGCACATCTTCCGGCGGCAGCTCCACGCCCAGATCGCCGCGCGCGACCATGATCCCGTCGGCGAGCGCGATGATGTCCTCGAGTTCCGCGAGCGCCGACGGTTTCTCGATCTTCGCCATCAGCAGCGCCTTGTCGCCGATCAGCGCGCGCGCGTCGGCGATGTCCTCGGCGCGCTGCACGAAGGACAGCGCGACCCAGTCGATGCCCAGCTCCAGGCCGAAGGCGAGGTCGCGGCGGTCCTTCGCGGTCAGCGCCGAGAGCGGCAGCGCGACGTCGGGCACGTTCACGCCCTTGCGATCGGACAGCCGCCCGTCGGTCAGCGCCTCCATCTCCAGCACGCCGTCGCGCTTCGCGACGACCTGCAGGCGCATCTTGCCGTCATCGACGAGCAGCACGTGGCCGACGCCCACCGCGTCGATGATCTCAGGATGCGGGATCGCCACGCGCGTCGCGTCGCCCGGCGTCGGGTCGAGGTCGAAGCGGATGCGGTCGCCGCGCGCGAGCGTCACGCCGCCGTCGGCGAAAGTGCCCAGGCGCAGCTTCGGCCCCTGCAGGTCGATCAGCACGCCGATCGGACGGCCGAGTTGCTCCTCGACCGCGCGGATGCGCTGGTACACGGCGTGGTGGTCGGCGTGCGTGCCGTGGCTGAAGTTCAGCCGGAACACGTCCGCGCCGGACTCCGCGAGCGTGCGCAGGCTGTCCTCGTCGGCGCTCGCGGGGCCGACGGTTGCGATGATCTTCGTGTTCTTGCCGGGCATCTGGGGTCTCATGCTGTACGCGGCTCAGGCGCTCGGGGCCGCAAGGGGTTGGGAGGAAGGACTCGCGTCGAACTCGGCGCCGCAGCTGAAGCTGCTCGTGGCGCCCGCAGGCAGGCGGATCGCGCGTGCGCAGTCCGGGCGGTTGAAGGAATCCGTCATGACCTCGACGGGCTCGATCGCGACGGCACGGCGCGGGTCGCGCGCCAGCGTGTCGCCGGTGAAGACATGCACGAGGCCGCCGCGCTGCCACACGGTGAGCTGCCGGCCGGTCGCGGGATCGCGCAACCGGCTGCGGATCAGCCCGTCCTGTAGGGCGGGAGAAGCGCAGCGCATCCCGCCAAGCGGCGCTGGAAGCGATTCCGACCCCGGAATTGCCGCCACCCGCCCCGAGCCCGCATGCTCCGCGCGGTCGCCGTCGCCACCCGCGCCGCCGTAGCAAGCGTCGATCACCGCGTCCCCGATCCGGCGCATGCGGCGGAAGTCGGGCATGGGAGCGTCATCGACCCGCGCGTAGGCCGCATCGCCCGCAAGGGGCAGCAGGCGGTCGTCGGTCAGGATGCAATAGCTCGCCGGAACCTCCAGTTCCAGGTCCTCGATCGGCGCATCGCCGAGCCGGAAGTAGGGGTGCCAGCCGGCGGCGTAGGGCGCGGCCCGGTCGCCGATATTGGTCGCTGTGACCGTGAGCGCGATGCTGCGGGCCGTGAAACCCACGCGCACGTTGATCTTCAGCGCGAAGGGATAGCCGGCGAAGGCGTCGGGCCGGATCGTGCCCGTGAACAACACGCTCGCGCCGGTCGCCGTCTCGCGCGCATGCGCGACGACGAGCTCCAGTTCGCGCAGGAAGCCGTGGTAGCTCAGGCGGTCCGCCGCCGGCACGCCGGGCCGCAGGTCCAGATCCCGCCCGTCGAAGCGATAACTCGCGCCCGCGATGCGGTTGGGGAAGGGCGCCATGATGCCGTTGCGCACGCCGTTCTGGTTCGCGAGCTCCGCGGCGTTGCGGTAGCCGTCGGTCAGCTCGACGAGTTCCCCGCCATGCGGCACGCGCCAGTCGAGCAAGGTCGCGCCACGCTGGGCGAACACGGCATACGCGCCGCTCGCGCCATCGCGCAGCTCGACCGCGGGAATCCCGCCGAAGTCGAGCCGGCGCACGCGGTAGGCCGAGCTCGTCGCGGACGGCACGGGGGCGACCGCAAGGTCCATCAGGCCGCTCCGACCGGGCGCAGCACAGCCGCCGCCCGTGCGAGTTCGGTGATCGCCGCCCAGTCGCCGGCGCGCACGCGGTCCGCTGGAGTGAGCCAGGAGCCGCCGACGCAGGCGACGTTGGGCAGGGCGAGGAAGCTCGGCGCGCTCGCGAGGTCGATCCCGCCGGTCGGGCAGAAGCGCACCTGCGGGAAGGGGCCGCCGAGCGCCTTCAGCATCCCGATGCCGCCCGCCTGTGCCGCGGGGAAAAGCTTCATCGCCGTGTAGCCGGCGGCGAGTGCATTGATGACGTCCGACGGCGTCATCACGCCCGGCAGTAGTGGAATCGCCGACTCGCGCCCGGCGCGCAGCAACTCGGGCGAGGCGCCCGGACTCACCGCGAACACCGCGCCGGCTTCGGCCGCTGCGGTGAGGTCGGCCGGCGTCACGACGGTGCCGACCCCGACGATCGCGTCCGGGACTTCGGCGCGGATGGCGCGCACGCTTTCCAGCGCGGCGGCGGTACGCAGCGTCACTTCGAGCACGCGGATGCCGCCGGCGACCAGCGCACGCGCCAGCGGCACCGCGTCGGCGACCTTGTCGAGCACGATCACCGGCATCACGGGGCTGGCTGCGAGGAGGGAGTTTATTTCCATCAGAATGTTCTCCTAATCGGGATTCAGGCGACCGCCTGCGGCCCCGGCAGGGTCGAACCAAACGTGCTCGCCCCCTGTTCCGCGCCGCTCGCGTTGGCGCGCGCATTGAAAAACAGCTCCCGGCCGACGCCGTGCTGGTTCCTGTCGAGGTCCGCCGTCGCGACTTCCCGCGCGGTCCACTCCGCGGGATCGACCAGCGCTTCCAGCGTCCCCGCGACCGCGTCCAGCCGGATCACGTCGCCGTCGCGCACCTTCGCGAGCGGTCCCCCTGCCAGCGACTCCGGCGTCACGTGGATCGCCGCGGGAACCTTGCCCGACGCCCCCGACATGCGGCCGTCCGTCACCAGCGCGACGCGGTAGCCCTGGTCTTGCAGCACCGTCAGCGCGGGCGTCAGCTTGTGCAGCTCCGGCATCCCGTTCGCGCGCGGCCCCTGGAAGCGCACGACCGCGACGAAATCGCGCGTCAATTCGCCACGCTTGAAGGCCGCCATCAGGTCGTCCTGGTCGTCGAACACGAGGGCCGGCGCTTCGACCACGCGGTGCTGCGGCTTCACCGCCGACACCTTGATCACCGCGCGGCCCAGGTTCCCCTTCAGCAGCCTCAGCCCGCCGTCGGCGCTGAACGGCTCGGCGGCCGGGCGCAGCACTTCCGTATCCAGGCTTTGCGCGACGCCCGGGCGCCACGCGAGCGTCTCGCCGTCCTGCCACGGCTCGTCGGTGTGTCGCGCGAGGCCTTCTCCCATCACCGTCGTCACGTCGCCGTGCAGCAGGCCGGCGCCGAGCAGCTCGCGGATCAGGAAGGCCATGCCGCCCGCGGCGTGGAAGTGATTCACGTCGGCGCTGCCGTTCGGGTAGATGCGCGTGAGCAGCGGCACGACCGCGGACAGCTCGTCGAAATCGTTCCAGTCGATGTGGATGCCCGCAGCGGCGGCGATCGCGACGAGGTGGATCGTGTGGTTCGTCGAGCCGCCCGTCGCCAGCAGGCCGACGATGCCGTTGGCGATCGCGCGCTCGTCGATCACCTTCGCGATGGGGATGTATTCCTTGCCCAGCCGCGTGATGCGTGCGAGGCGCTGCGCCGCGGCGCGGGTGAGGCCGTCGCGCAGCGCATGGCCTGGATTGACGAAGGCCGCGCCGGGCAGGTGCAGGCCCATCACCTCCATCAGCATCTGGTTGCTGTTGGCCGTGCCATAGAAGGTGCAGGTGCCGGGGCCGTGGTAGGCGGCCATCTCGGATTCCAGCAGCTCCTCGCGCGTCGCGTGCCCCTGCGCGAAGAGCTGGCGCACGCGCGCCTTGTCGTCGTTCGAGATGCCGCTCGTCATCGGGCCTGCGGGCACGAAGATCGCAGGCAGGTGGCCGAACTGCAGCGCGCCGATGAGGAGTCCCGGCACGATCTTGTCGCACACGCCCAGATAGAGCGCACCGTCGAAGACGTTGTGCGACAACGCCACCGCCGTCGACATCGCGATCACGTCGCGCGAGAAGAGGGAAAGCTCCATGCCCGCTTCGCCCTGCGTGACGCCGTCGCACATCGCCGGCACTCCGCCCGCGAACTGCGCCACCGCCCCCGCCGCGCGCGCCGCTTCCTTGATCAGCGCGGGCATGCGCTCGAAGGGCTGGTGTGCGGACAGCATGTCGTTGTAGGCGGACACGATCGCGAGGTTGGGCAGGCGCGCCTGGCGCAGCACGAGCTTCTCGTTCGGCTCGAAGGCCGCATAGGCGTGCGCCTGGTTCGCGCACGACACATGCGTCCGCGCCGTACCCGCCTTGCCGGCGGCAGCTTCGACGCGCTCCAGATACACGGCGCGCGATGCGGCGCTGCGGGCGCGGATGCGGTCGGTGACGCGGGCGAGGATGGGGTTGAGCGACATGTAGCCTCCGTTGTGTCGTGGCGCCGCCTTCTTTTCTTCCGTTCAAGGATTCTGGCGACTTGCTTTGACACAAGTGTAGATTTGCTACATGTAGAAATGCAAGCCCCTTTTTGCAGGAGATGCGATTTCTTGTAGGCGTGATGATCAATATGTCTAGAAAACAAAAGCGCTTTGAGTTCAGTGAAACGTGGAAAAATCCTTGAAGAATGCGGGACTGGCGCTGCGGCAGCGAGGGATTCGGAATAAGAAAGAATATGTTGACTTGCTACATATTTACGACTTTAATGGTTTGTAGATTTACTACCGTCTTGTTCCGGCAGTCCCGGAATGGCGGCGACCCCACAAGAACACATGGACGAGGCAAAAATTGATCCCTCTTGAAGCGTTCGACCTGATCCTGTTTGGCGGCAGCGGCGACCTCGCGATGCGCAAGCTCCTGCCTGCGTTGTATTACCGTCACCGCGACAGCGTCGCCGGCCGCGACAACGCGCGCTGGCGCATCGTCGGCGTCGGGCGCGAGGAGCTCTCGCGCGAGGCGTATGTCGCGAAGGTCGAGGCCGCCGCGCGCAAGTTCGTCGCCGCACGCGATTTCGACGACGCGGCCTGGGCGGCATTTGCCGGCACGCTCGACTACGTGCGGGTCGACGCCCGCGACGCAGGCGACTTCGAACGCCTGGGCGCCACGCTCGCAGATAACCCGGCGCGCGTGCGCGTGTTCTACCTTGCGACCGCGCCCGGCCTGTTCGCGTCGATTTGCGAGAACCTCGGCGCCGCAGGGCTCGTCACGCCCGACAGTCGCGTCGTGCTGGAAAAGCCGCTCGGCCGCGACCTCGCCTCCGCGCGCCAGATCAACGAGCAGGTCGGCGCGATCTTCAAGGAAGGACAGATCTACCGCATCGACCACTACCTCGGTAAGGAGACGGTGCAGAACCTGATCGCGCTGCGCTTCGGCAACACGCTGTTCGAGCCCTTGTGGAGCCGCGGCTGCGTGCGCGACGTGCAGATCACGCTGGCCGAGACGGTCGGCGTCGAAGGGCGCGGCGAGTTCTACGACAACACCGGCGCATTGCGCGACATGGTGCAGAACCACCTGCTGCAGCTCCTGTGCATCGTCGCGATGGAGCCGCCCGCGAGCATCGACCCCGACGCGATGCGCGACGAGAAGCTCAAGGTCCTGCGCTCGCTGCGCCCGATGACGCCCGAGGACGTCGCCACCCGCACCGTGCGCGGCCAGTACCGCGCCGGCGCGGTCGAAGGGCAGCCGGTGCCGGCCTACCTGGACGAGCAGGGCATCCCCGCCGGAAGCCGCACCGAGACCTTCGTCGCGCTGAAGGCCGAACTCAACAACTGGCGCTGGGCCGGCGTGCCCTTCTACCTGCGCACCGGCAAGCGCATGCAGGAGCGCCTCGCCGAGATCGTCGTGAACTTCCGCGACGTGCCGCACGCGCTGTTCCCGTCGCTGTCGGGCGAGCGTGCGCCCAACCGTTTGGTGATCCGCCTGCAGCCCGACGAGGGCCTGGAGCTGCACCTGATGGCGAAAGTGCCGGGCGACGAGATGCGCCTGCGCCCGGTCGCGCTCAACCTCGACTTCGCCGACACGTATCACGGTCGCCAGTGGGACGCCTACGAGCGCCTGCTGATGGACGTGATCCGTGGCAAGCTCACGCTCTTCATGCGCCGTGACGAACTCGATGCCGCGTGGCGTTGGGTGGAACCCATCCTCGAAGGCTGGGAACAGGATCCGACGCCGCCGCGTCCCTATACCGCCGGCACCTGGGGCCCCGCGGCCTCCAGCGCGCTGGTCGGTCGCGATGGCCTCGCCTGGCTGCAGGATTCGTGATCATGACGGTAGACAATGCGCTCGAATTGCCGCGCCACGTCGGGCAGGATCTTTTCGCCGATGCGCCGACCCTGTCCGCCGCGCTGGCCGACCGCGTCGCGGGGATGCTGCGTCACGCGATCGGCCGGCGCGGGCGTGCAAGCCTCGTCGTGTCGGGCGGCCGCAGCCCGCTGCCCTTCCTGCGTGCGCTCGGGCAGCGCAAGCTGGATTGGTCGCGCGTCACCGTGACCCTGGCGGACGAGCGTTGGCTACCCCCCGATCACCCCGACAGCAACGCCGGACTCGTCATCGCGAACCTGCTGCAGGGGCCGGCGGCCGAGGCGCACTTCGTGCCGCTGTATGGCGGCGAGAACTCGCCCGGCGACGGACTCGCCGCGTGCACGGCGCGGCTCGACGAGATTCAGCGCCCCTTCGATGTGGTCGTGCTGGGGATGGGCGATGATGGGCACTTCGCGTCGATCTTCCCCGGCATCCCGAGGCTGGGCGAGCTGCTGTCGGAATCCGGTCCCGCGCTCGCGGCGACCGTCCCGCCCGCCGCGCCGCATGCGCGCATGACGCTGGCGCTTTCGGCGATTCTCGACGCGCGGCGGATCCTGCTGCCGATCAGCGGGGCCGCCAAACGTGAAGTGATCGAGGAAGCCGCCTGCGGAAATGAAGGTTTGCCGATTGCCACACTTCTGCGACAAAGAAGAGCGCCATTGCATGTATTCTTCTGCCCCTCCACGTGAAAATGCGGATGGGCTAGTCTGGCGACCTAGAGGGACATCGCGCCTGCCGCGCAACACTGGAACCAGGGTTATTGAAATGGAAAACCTACCGATCATCACTCCGCCGGGACAGAACCCGGACGAAGCTGGCACCCGCCAGACGAGCCCGCTGCTCGCCCGCATCGCGGCGAGCTTCGACGACTTGCGCAAGTCCGAACGCGCCGTCGCGGAATTCGTGCTCGCGCATCCGAACGAGGTGCTGAGCATCTCGATCGCCGAACTCGCCTACCGTGTCGGCGTGAGCCAGCCGACCGTTGCGCGCTTCGTCAATGCGCTCGGCTTCACCGGCTTCAAGGATTTCAAGCTGCGCCTCGCGCAGAGCCTCGCCAGCGGCGTGCCCTATGTACACCGCGACGTGGGCCCCGACGATTCGCTCGACGAAGTCGCGCCCAAGGTGTTCAACCGCACGATCGGCGCGCTGATCAGCGTGCGCAACCAGCTCGATGCCGGGCGCCTCGAGCGTGCGGTCGAGCTCGTCACGCGTGCCGGCCGCATGGAGTTCTACGGCGTCGGCAATTCCGGTATCGTCGCCACCGATGCGCAGCACAAGTTCTTCCGTTTCGGCATCCCTTCGGTCGCGTACAGCGACCCGCACACCCAGGGCATGGCTGCGACGCTGCTGGAGGAGGGCGACGTCGTCGTCGCGATCTCCGCGAGCGGGCGCACGCCCGAGATCATCCGCGCGTGCGAACTGGCGCGCGAGGCCGGCGCCGAGGTGATCGCGATCACCGCCAGCGGTTCGCCGCTCGCGCGTTCCGCGACCGTGCTGCTCGCGGCCGACGTGCCGGAGGACCCGGACGTCTATGCGCCCATGACGTCCCGCATCGCGCATCTGGCGATCATCGACGTGTTGTCGGTCAGCGTCGCGCTGGCGAGCGGCCCCGAACTGATCAAGCGCCTCGAGCGCACCAAGCAGACCCTGCGCGACAAGCGCATCCGCGGATTCGAAACCTGAGATGAAACTGCCCCCACGCTCACTTCATTCGCTGCCCCCCGAGGGGGCGGAGGCCTCCCTTGGGGCGGCCCGGCGGGAGACCATGCCCCTGACGAATTCCCCCGCCTGGCGTGCGCTTGCCGCGCATCGCGACGAACTCGGCGAGCGCCACCTGCGCGACCTCTTCGCTGCGGATGAAGGCCGCTTCGAGCGCTTCTCGCTGCGCGCGGCCGACCTCTTCCTCGACTACTCGAAGAACCGCATCGTGCCGCGCACGCTGGCCCTGCTCACCGCGCTCGCGCGCGACCGCGGCCTCGAAGCGGCGCGTGCCGCGATGTTCTCCGGGAAACGCATCAACACCACCGAAGACCGCGCCGTGCTGCACGTCGCGCTGCGCAACCGCAGCGATGCGCCGGTCGAACTCGACGGCCACGACGTGATGCCCGCAGTGCGTGACGTCCTCGCACGCATGGGCGACTTCGCCGAAGGCGTGCGCGCCGGCCGCTGGCGCGGTTTCACGCGCGAAACCATCACCGACATCGTCAATATCGGCATCGGCGGCTCCGACCTCGGCCCCGCGATGGCGTGCCAGGCGCTAGCCGCCTGCGGCCACGAACGCCTGACGATGCACTTCGTCTCCAACATCGACGGCGACCACCTCGCCGGCGTGCTGGCGAAGGTGAAGCCTGCGCGCACGCTGTTCATCATCGCGTCCAAGACCTTCACGACCGTCGAGACGATGACCAACGCCGCCACCGCGCGTGCGTGGTTCCTCGCCAACGGCGGCACCGAAGCCGACATCGCGAAGCACTTCGTCGCCGTGTCGACCAACGCCGAGCGCGTCGCCGCCTTCGGCATCGACACCGCCAACATGTTCGGCTTCTGGGACTGGGTCGGCGGGCGCTACTCGATGTGGTCGGCCGTGGGCCTGCCGGTCGCGCTCTACGTCGGCCGCGGCAACTTCGAGGCGCTGCTCGACGGTGCGCACGCGATGGACCGCCACTTCGCCGAGGCGCCGCTGGAACAGAACATGCCGGTCGTGCTGGGCCTGCTGGGTGTGTGGTACCGCGGCTTCTTCGGTTCGGCGAGCATCTCGATCGCGCCGTATGCACAGGCGCTCGCGCGCGTGCCGGCCTACCTGCAGCAGCTCGAGATGGAGAGCAACGGCAAGTCCGTGACGCGCGACGGCCAGCCGGTCGAAACCGCGACCTGCCCGGTGATCTGGGGCGAACCCGGCACCAACGGCCAGCACGCCTTCTTCCAGTTGCTGCACCAGGGCACGGACCTGATTCCGGTCGACTTCATCGCACCGCTCAGGGCGAGTCACGCGCTGGCCGAACACCACCGCCTGCTGCTGGCGAACTGCATCTCGCAGAGCAAGGCGCTGATGGTCGGCAAGACCGCCGACGAGGTACGTGCCGAACTCACCGCCGGCGGCCTGTCGGGCGATGCGCTGGAAGCCTTGGTACCGCACCGTGTGTTCCCCGGCAACCGCCCGAGCAACACGCTGCTGCTGCCCGACCTGTCGCCGCGCTCGCTAGGCGCGCTGATCGCCCTCTACGAGCATAAGGTCTTCGTGCAGAGCGTGATCTGGGGCGTCAACGCCTTCGACCAGTGGGGCGTCGAACTGGGCAAGCAGATCGCCACCCGCATCGCCGGCGAGCTTGCGGGCGGGGCTCGCGGCGAGCACGACGCATCGACGGCAGGGCTGATCGCCGCGGTGCGCGCGGCAGGTTGAGCCCGCGGGTTCGAACGGGCGGGAGGCGCGGATTCGGTCGCGGCGTTCGCACGATGGTGTAGGGCGGGAGGAGCCGAAGGCGCATCCCGCCACGCGGCGGTCGGGCAAATTCCGGCGGCTGGATTGGCGGGATACGCTGCGCTGCTCCCGCCCTACGAATCAGATCAGCCCCCTCGGTTTCCCGCCATGCCCCTCCGGCGCCGCGTCGCCCCGTGGATCTCTTTAGTCGCTGAAGGGCGCCGCCGCCTCGGCCAGCGCCTGCAGCATGGATGGCGCGAAAGGATTGTGCCCGGCCTCCGCGACGATCCGCAGCTGGCTGCCCGCCACGGCGCGATGCAGGCGCCGGGCATTGTCGACCCGGCAGACGAGATCCTTCTCGCCGTGCAGGATCGCCACGGGCAGGGAGCCTAGCGTCGCGGCGAGTTCGAGGAGATGCGTCTCGCCGAGGAAACATCGGTGGCGCAGGTAGTGCGCCTGCACCCGATATTTCGCCAGCAGTGCCGTCTGCGTCCCTGCGTCCGGAAACTCCGGCAGCGGGGCAGGGGAGCCTCCGTCCAGCGTCGCCTCCCACTGCATCCAGCGGCGCACCGCTTCGGTAGCGACGATCGCATCATGACCCAGCACAGCGTCGAACAGGCGATCGGGGAGGGCACGACGCCGGTCGCCGGTGGCTGCCTCGTCCAGCGCCTGCCACGCTTGCGGGAACAACTCGCCTGCGCCGACGAAGAACCATTCCAGATCCGCAGGCCCCGTCAGGAAGATGCCGCGCAGGATCGCGCCGACGCAGGCTTCGCGATGCGCCGCGGCATAGGCGACGGCGAGCGCCGCGCCCCATGAGCCGCCCGTGACCAGCCAGCGTTCCACTCCCAGATGCCTGCGCAGGCGTTCGATGTCGGCGACGAGATCGACGGTCGTGTTGTGCGCGCATTCCCCGCGCGGCGTGCTGCGTCCGCAGCCGCGCTGGTCGAAGAGCACGATGCGGAAGCGCGCGGGGTCGAACAGCTGTCGCATGCGTGGCGAGCAGCCGCTCCCCGGTCCGCCATGCAGGATCAACACCGGCAGGCCTTGCGGATTGCCGCACTGCTCGTGATGGAGCGCATGGCCGTCACCGGTCTCGAGCCAGCCGGATTGCCACGGCTCGATGGTGGGGAATGGCAACGGACAGGGGGTCCTCGCGGGCGGCACGGTAACGGGCATGTGCGGAATACTAGCGAATCGTGTGTCGCGCGCCCATAGAAAGCGAATCGGCCCGTCTGCCGTACGGCAGACGGGCCGATTCGCCCTATTCTCCCGGCGAACGCTCGGCTTCAGTTCGTCTGATGTTCGCGGTGGAGCACGCTATCGAGCCGCCAGATCTCGTTCCCCTTCATCATGATCTGCTTTCCGTCCTTGGTTTCCATCGCATGTCCATCCTTCATGGAAACCACTTGGCCAGCCTTGTTCTCCATGGCCATTTTGCCGTCCTTGAAGACGTATACGGTCGAGCCGTCCTTCAACTCGTACGACTTTTCAACCTTGCCCTGATCAACGGCAAACGCCGTGGTGGCGATCAGGATGGCGGCGGTAGCGCTGGCAATTTTCGTCAACATGATTGACTCCTATGAGATTTGACGCCGCAGAAATGTGCGGTGTTGAGCGCTCATTCGTGAGCGACCACGTGCTCATGTTAGGAGGTTTCACTAAACACCAGGATGACCATGGCATTACGTTTGTGTCATTCGAATGTCAGATTCGACCGCCACTGTCGGAACATGACAGCAATGTAATGGCGACGTCAGTCTGCCGTTGGTCCCCGCGGCCTATCGTTAATCTGGTTTCCGAGGGGGAACGCATCATGCAATCGCACGATCATTCGACCTGGCGCGCATCACGGGCAGGAGCGCGATCGCGACGCGGGAGACGGGAAATGAGCGAATCCGACACCGCTTATGGCCTGTGGCCGCTCGTCGCGATCAACTCCGCGGTCTTCATCTTCTTCGCCGCGAGCTTCTTCAAACCTCGCCCACCGCGCGACTGGCGCACCTTGGGCTGCGCAGCAATCCGCACTTCGGCCCCTTGCATCTCTGTCGAGGCCCTCTTCGAGTATCGGGTACGCTAGATGCAGCCTCATGACGCGAGCGATCACGGCAGTAAAGAGACGGTCGACCAGATAGCAGCAGGCCCGCGCCGCTGCGATTGCTGTGGGCAGACCGTTGCGGCGCCCCTGCCGGTACAGGAAAACGGAGAGCGGCTGTGCGAACCTTGCTTTCTCGACAAGCAGTGCGCCGCCCGCGAGGGCGAGCAGGATGCCTACGCGAACTTCGCCGAAACGCTTGTCGATGTGCTGGACCTGCGTGAGCACGAAACCGGCCAGCACTCGCGTCGTGTCGCATGCCATACACTCGTCATGGCGAAGCGCTGTATCGCTGACGAATCCAGGCTGCGGCAGATCTATTGGGGGGCCTTGCTGCACGACATCGGCAAGATCGGCGTCCCGGATCGTGTCCTCCTCAAGCAGGGTCCCCTGAGCGCCGACGACTGGGCGCTGATGCGCCGGCATACCGACGAGGGCTATCGGATCGTCAGCCGCCTCCCCGGCATGGCGGACGCCGCCGCCATCGTCCTTTGCCACGAGGAGCGCTTTGACGGCACCGGCTATCCGCGCGGTCTGTGCGGCCATGAAATTCCGTTCGGCGCCCGTCTGTTTGGCGTCATCGACACGCTGGATGCGATGACATCCGATCGCCCCTACCGCCGGGGTTTGTCGTTCGATGCGGCGAAATCGGAGATATTGCACATGAGCGGTAGCCAGTTCGATCCTGAGGCGATTGAGCTGTTCGTTTCCGAAGAGGAGCAATTGAGACGGATGGTTGCGTTGAAATGCAGTGCGACTAAGGTGGCGATAAGTTCGCTCTGAAAGGTTGTGCACCAGACCGTCCGGTTACGTGCTTGTAATAAAGACCACATGCTCATGCAAGACGTTCCGAATCTGGTTACGCGCGCGCACGGTGAAAGATGTGGCTGCCGTCTCCTTGCCACCGCTGTTGGTTGTCCCGAGCACTCGGTCAACTACCGCTATTGCGCCCTCGTTCTCCGCAGGCACTGGGTCGTTGAATGTGATCGCCAGTGCCTCGGCACAGGCATCATTGGAGGAGCGGTTCAGGGAGCGTGGCATGACTTGGGGCCGATCGATCCCGTGAAGCAAATTCTTTTCAGCAACGCATAGCGCTGCTGCCGGTGCCTGTTTTTGGGACGCTGGCCGTGAATGCGCCTGGCCCGTTCCAGGGATCGCTGCAGGGCCGGTCCTTCGGGTCGATGGCTTCGAGCAACGCCGCCGGCTCGACCATCCCGGCAAACGACTCTTCGATGCCGCCGTCGCCCAGGATGTCCTGAAACGCGCCGGTCTGCACCGATCGCGCGGCAGGCGGAGCTCGAAATATTCGTCGCCGCGTAAAAGCTGTGTGCCGAGCTCGCGCCAGAGGGGCGCCATGCATCTCATGAAAATCGCTAGGTGAAATTCCCCACTTTTTGGATTCGTCACGGCAGGGAGGTGGAGCATCCTGTGCTTCGGCCGGGCAACAACGCCGCGGTCGCTTCCCCGAACCTCGACCAACGACACAGGAGACACATCATGAAATGGGAAACCCCCTCGGCTTGCGATTTCCGCTTCGGCTTCGAAATCACGATGTACATCGCGGCGCGCTGAGCGTCCCCGGCATGGCCCGCGCGTGCGGGTTCGTGCCGCCGCATGAGGAGGTGAAGGTGTGAAGATCAGGGTGCTCGGTTCGGCGGCGGGCGGCGGATTCCCGCAGTGGAACTGCAACTGCCGCAACTGCGACGGCGTGCGACGTGGAACGGTGCGCGCGACGGCTCGCACGCAGTCGTCCATCGCGGTGAGCGGCGACGACGAGAACTGGGTGCTGTTCAACGCCTCGCCCGATGTGCTGCAGCAGATCCGCAGCTTTCCCGCGTTGCAGCCGGCGCGCGCGCTGCGCGACACGGCGATCCGCGCCATCGTGTTGATCGACGCGCAGATCGACCACACGACCGGCCTGATGATGTTGCGCGAGCACCGCGCTGCGCATCAGCTGTGGTGCACCGCCGCGGTGAGGGAAGACCTCTCCGCCGGCAATCCGCTTTTCAACGTCCTGTCGCATTACTGCGGCCTCGACTGGAGGGAGGTGCCGCTTTTCGGCGCCTTCGCGATGCACGGCGTGCCCGGCGTCGGATTCGAGGCGCTGCCGCTCACGAGCAACGCGCCACCGTATTCGCCGCACCGCGACCGTCCGCGGCCCGGCGACAACATCGGCGTGACGCTGGTCGATGCCCGGAGCGGGCGGCGGGTGTTCTACGCGCCCGGCCTGGGCGAGATGGAGCCGCACGTGTGGGCGACGATGCAGATGGCCGACTGCGTGCTCGTCGATGGCACCTTGTGGACCGACGACGAGATGATCCGCCTGGGCGCCTCGCAGAAGACCTCGCGCGCGATGGGCCACCTGCCGCAGTCGGGCGCCGGCGGCATGCTCGAATGGCTCGACCGCCTGCCCACGAGCACACGCAAGGTGCTGATCCACATCAACAACACCAACCCTATCCTCGACGAGGACAGCGCCGAACGCGCGCAACTCGCGGCGCACGGCATCGAGGTGGCCTACGACGGCATGGAGCTGTCGTTCTGAGCGCCTGTCCCGTCCGCGGACGGCTGGCACAACACGGCAAGGAGTGAGCAAGATGGATTTCGACGTCGCGATCGAGGATGCTGCCGCGCGGGCCCTGCAAGCCTGTCCGGGCGATGCGCCGCCGCTGAGCCGCGAGGAATTCGAGGCCCGCCTGCGCGGCAAGAGCACGAGCTACCACATCCATCACCCCTTTCACGTGATGATGGCCGAGGGGAAGCTCACGCGCGCGCAGCTGCAGGGCTGGGTCGCCAACCGCTTCTACTACCAGATCGCGATTCCGGTGAAGGACGCCGCGATCATGTCGAACTGTCCCGACCGCGAGATCCGCCGCGAGTGGATCCAGCGCATCCTCGATCACGATGGCTACGAGATTGGTGGCATCAAGGACCCCGGCGGCATCGAAGCGTGGATCCGCCTCGGCGAGGCGGTGGGCCTCACGCGCGACGACGTCACCTCGCTGCGCTTTGTGGTGCCGGCAGCGCGCTTCGCGGTGGACGCCTACGTCAATTTCGCGCGCCAGCGGCCGTGGCAGGAGGCGATCGCGTCGAGCCTGACCGAACTCTTCGCGCCGCATATCCACCAGCAGCGCATCGACACCTGGCCGCAGCAGTACCCGTGGGTCGACACCGCGGGCCTGCAGTACTTCCGCAACCGCCTCACGCAGGCGCGGCGCGACGTCGCCCACGGCCTGCGCTTCACGCTCGACTACTTCAGCCGCTCGCGTGCCTTGCAGGAGCGGGCACTGGAGATCCTGCAGTTCAAGCTCGACGTGCTGTGGGCGCTCGCCGACGCGATCATGCTGAGCCAGTGCGAGATGGAAATCAGGGGGCCGAAGTCATGAGCGCCGCGGTCGCCGCCGATGCCTGTCCGCGCGTGTCGCGCCGCTTCCGCCTGCAGTGGGAGGAGGCGCAGAGTGCCTGGGTACTGCTGTACCCCGAGGGGATGGTGAAGCTCAACCAGAGCGCGGGCGAGATCATGCGCCGCTGCGACGGCAGCCGCACGGTGCCGGCGATCGTCGCGGATCTGGAGCAGGCGTTCGGGGCGAGCGGGCTCGCGGACGACGTCGCGAAGTTCCTCGAACTCGCGCGCGCCCAGCAATGGATCGAAAGGTAGGGGGACTCGCGATGTCCGCTGCAAGCATTCCGGCCCAGCCCGGCCCGCCGCTGTGGTTGCTGGCGGAGCTCACCTACCGCTGCCCGCTGCATTGCGCCTTCTGCTACAACCCGGTCGATTTCGCGACGAGCGGGCCCGAGCTCTCGACCGACGACTGGCTGCGGGTGCTGCGCGAGGCGCGCGCCGCCGGCAGCGTGCAGTGCGGCTTCTCGGGCGGCGAGCCGATGCTGCGCGACGACCTCGAGGTGCTCGTCGCCGAGGCGCACCGGCTGGGCTTCTACACCAATCTCCTGACTTCCGGTGTCGGCCTCACCGAGGAGCGCGCCGCGGCGCTGAAGGCCGCCGGCCTCGACCACATCCAGCTCTCCTTCCAGGATTCGACGCGCGAACTCAACGACTTCCTGTCGCACACCCGCACCTTCGACCTCAAGCAGCGCGTCGCGGCGCTGATCAAGGACAACGGCTGGCCGATGGTGATGAACTGCGTGATCCATCGCCTGAACATCGACTACATCGACCGCATCATCGAGATGGCGGTCGAACTCGGTGCGGAATACCTGGAGCTTGCGAACAGCCAGTACTACTCGTGGGCGCTGCTGAACCGCGACCAGCTGCTGCCGACCCGTGAGCAGCTCGAACGCGCGGAGCGCGTGACCAACGAATACCGCGAGAAGTACGGCGACCGCATCCGCATCTTCTTCGTCGTACCCGACTATTACGAGACGCGGCCCAAGAAGTGCATGAACGGCTGGGGCAACGTCTTCCTCACCGTTACGCCGGACGGCACCGCGCTGCCCTGCCACACGGCGAAAATGCTGCCCGGACTGGCATTTCCCAACGTGCGCGAGATGGGTGTGCGGGAGATCTGGTACGAATCGGAGGGCTTCAACCGCTACCGCGGCGACGGGTGGATGAAGGAGCCGTGCCGGACCTGTCCCGACAAGGAAAAGGACCTTGGCGGATGCCGCTGCCAGGCTTACATGCTGGCGGGCGACCCCGCGGCGGCCGACCCCGTGTGCGACAAGTCGCCGGCACACGGGCTGGTGGTCGAGGCGCTGGCCCGCGTCGAGTCGGGGGCCGGTCGGAACGTGCCGCTGGTGTTCCGCGATCCGGCCACGTCACGCCGCCTTGTTGCGGGTGAAAGTTGAAGGCATCAGCGACGGTCGCGATAGCGCCAGTGGCCGTCGCGGTCGCCCCAGTAGCGGTAGCCGCCGTCGTAACGGTCGCCCCAGTAGCGGTGATGATGGTCGTCGTAGCCCACAGGCAGCACGACACAACCGCCGAGCAGGCCGGCAACGAGGAATGCGATGATGAATTTGGTGAATGAGCGAGCCATGATTGACCTCCTTGTGAGTGGTCAACGCATGGCTCGCAAGCACCGTGCACCGCCGCGCCCGATAGCTTTGTAAGACTCTGTGTGCGGAGCCGCCGCCTCGGCCGGCGGCTCCCCGTGATACGGCGCTTACGCCGCGGCCTGGACGGGGTGATCGCCACGGGCGGCGCGCAGCGGTTCCAGGTAGTCGAGTTCGGGGCCGACGGGAACGATGCCCGAGGGGTTGAGCGCCTTGATCGAGTAATAGCCCGCCTTGATGTGGTCCGGACGCACGCTCGCAGCGAAGGCCGGAATCGCCAGCAGGCGCACGAGGTAGGCACGAACCGCCGGGTAGGCCGCGAGCGGCCGCAGGTTGCACTTGAACAGGCTGTAGTAGGCGAGCTCGAAACGCACCAGCGTCACGAAGGCGCGGATGTCGGTTTCGGTGAGCCGGTCGCCGACCAGCCATTCCGCCTGCGCCAGACGTTCCTCCATCCAGTCCAGCGTCGCGAACACGTCTGCGACCGCTTCCTCGTAGGCCTTCTGGGTGCCGGCGAAACCGGCCCGATACACGCCGTTGTTGAAGCCCATGTACAGGCGCTCGTTCACCGCGTCGATCTCCGCTTCCAGTTCGGCCGGACGAAGGTCGACGTTTCCGGTCGCAAGTGCGCCGAAATCGCTGTTGAAGATACGGACGATGTCCGAAGACTCGTTATTGACGATCGTGCGCGTCTTCTTGTCCCACAGCACAGGTACGGTCGCGCGGCCGGTGTGCGTCGGGTCGGCTAGGGTATAGATCTCGTGCATGTAGTTCGCGCCATTGGCACGATCGAGGTCGCTGTCGTCGCGCCCCGTGAAGGCCCAGCCCTGATCGCCCAGGCGCGGGTCGACCGCACACACGTCGATCGCGTTCGCCAGGCCCTTCAGGTGCAGCGCGATCAGCGTCCGCGAAGCCCATGGGCAGATGTAGGCGATGTAGAGCTGGTAGCGCCCCGCTTCGGCAGCGAAGCCCTTCGCGCTGTCCGGGCCGATCCGGTCGCGGAAGCCCGAATGCTGCCGGATGAAGCGCCCGTCGGGGTCGCTCTTCTGCACGGGCTGCCATTTTCCCGCCCATTTGCCATTCACAAGCATGTTCTTTCTCTCTCTGTTGTGGGTCTTGCCCTATGGACGAGAAAGTATTGGAAGCGTCGTGGAAGATAAACAGCAACGAAGGTGCATGACTGTTGCCCAAACGGGAACAAAGCGCGTGCATTGCAAATGCAAACGGATACATCGCGGACCGCGGGCGTGCATGAGAATTGTTGCGAAAATGGGAACTGAAATTCGCAATTCGCGCTGTTTAACTCAACGGTCTGGCCGCGTACAGTCCGCTCCATGGTCAGCATCCGGTACGAAGACATCCGGCCAGCCTCGACCCAAATCAATGGAGAATGAACATGAGCAACGGTATCGTCGATCGCCTTCTCGCCACCAAAGCCGGCTGGGGTCCTCTGGCATTGCGCATTCCGGTTGGCATCATCTTCGCAGCGCACGGCGCGCAGAAGCTTTTCGGCTGGTTCGGCGGCTACGGGCTGCAGGGTACGGCGCAGTGGTTGGACTCGATCGGCCTGGCGCCGGGGCAACTGATGGCCCTGCTGGCGGGCGGTGCGGAATTCTTCGGCGGCCTCGCCCTGATCGTGGGCCTGCTCGTGCGTCCCGCGTCGGCCGTGCTGGCCTTCGCGATGCTGGTCGCGATCTTCAGCGTGCATGCGGCCAATGGACTATTCATGAAGAACAACGGCTACGAATTCGGTCTTGCGCTGCTCGCCGTCTCGATTTCGCTGGTGTTCAGCGGCGCGGGCCGGGCGTCCTTCGACGCCGTGCTGGCGCCATCGGACGAAAAGCGCTGATTCCTTCCCGTCGATGACCCTGGAAACGAACATGAACGACGATACCGTCCTCGTCCAGAAACCGGCCGCCGCGCGGCGGCTGGTGCTGCTGTTCCACGGCGTCGGCGCGACGCCGCAGAACCTCCTGCCGCTCGCCGACGCCATCGCCCGAACCGACCCCACTGCGTGGGTCGTGAGCGTGCGCTCGCCAGAACCCTGCGATTTCGGCATCGGCTGGCAGTGGTTTTCGGTGCGTGGCGTCACCGAGGAAAGTCGCCTCGATCGCGTCGCCGCCGCAATGCCGCAGTTCGTCGATACCGTGCGGGAATGGCAGAGGCAGGCCGGCGTCGGGCCGGACGCGACCACGCTGATCGGCTTTTCGCAGGGCGCGATCATGGCCCTCGAATCCACCCAGATCACCGACCGGCTCGCTTCGCAGGTGATCGCCATCGCCGGACGTTTCGCGCAGCCGCCGAAGCTGCGGCCCGCGGCGGCGGTGCTTCTGCTCCACGGCAAGGACGACTCGGTGATCGACCCGCGCTACAGCATCGCGGCCGCCGACCGGCTGGCGTCGATGGGCGCGCAGGTGGATATGAACCTGTTCCCCGAGGTGGGGCACATGATCGATGAAGGGATCGTCGATCGGGTGTGCGAACAGCTGCGCACTGCCTGAAGATCGCACGCCCGAACGAGGGCGCGCGCAGTGACCGGCGCGCGCCGCGTCAGGCTCACGCCTGGTTGGGCGGGACGATGCCGTGGCGCTTCATCTGGCGGTAGACGGTGGCGCGGCAGATGCCTAGTTCGGCTGCGGCTGCGGTGACGTTCCAGCGGTGTCGGCGCAGGGCCGATTCGAGCTGCGCGGCTTCGGAACCGCCGCTCGCGGCCACGGGCGCCGGTGGTGTTTCCTCCGCGTCGAGGCCGGCGGCGGCCATCAGTTCGGCCGGCAGGTCGTCCGGCGTGATCGATTCGCCGTCGCACACGGCCAGCGCGAAGCGCAGCACGTTGCGCAGCTGGCGGACGTTGCCAGGCCACGCGTAGTCGTGCAGCACGGCGCGCGCCGGCGGGGTGAGCGCCGCGTTCGTGCCGAGCTCGGCGCCTTCGACGGCGAGGAGCTGGTCGATCAGGTAGTCGCGGTCGCGGCGCTCGCGCAGGGCGGGCAGGTAAAGGATCGCGCCGCACAGGCGGTAGTAGAGGTCCTCGCGGAAGCGGCCCTCGGCGATGAGCTTGCGCAGGTCGCGGTGCGAGGCGGCGACCACGCGCAGGTCGACCGGCACCGGCTTGTCCGCGCCGAGCGGCAGCACCTCGCGTTCGGCCAGCACGCGCAGCAGCCGTGTCTGCAGCTGCAGCGGCATGTCGCCGATTTCGTCGAGGAACAGGGTGCCGCCCGAGGACTGCTGGATCAGGCCGCGCATGCCCTTGCTGCGGCCGCCGGTGAAACTGCCGGGCGTGTAGCCGAATAGCTCGCTTTCGATCAGCGATTCCGGAATCGCCGCGCAGTTGACCGCGACGAAGGTCGCGGCGGTGCGGCTGCTCGATTCGTGCAGGGCCTTGGCGAGCACTTCCTTGCCGGTGCCCGTCTCGCCGTGGATCAGGATGTTCACGGGGCGGTTCACCAGGCGCGTCGCCTGGCCGATGAGGCGCTGCATCTGCGGGTCGTCGCCCGCAAGGCGTTTGAGCGCGGCGGGAACGGGCTGCTCGACCGGCGCGTGCGCCACGGCGGTGCGCGGGGCGACGCGGGGCGGCAGCACGGCGCCGTAATAGACCTCGCCGCCGGCAGTCGACAGCGCGGTGCGGTCCGAGACGAAACCCGCGCGGGCGATACGCCAGATCGCGTCGATGCCTTCGCGGAACACTTCACCGAGCGGGCGCCCGACGAGCCGCGTGTCCGCGCCGGTGGTTTCCTGGAGTGGATGCAGGTTGCGGCGGGCGCCGTTGTTGGCGCCGACGATGACGCCGTCGGCATCGAAGGCGAGCATGATCTCGCCGGAGACATCCACCATCGTCCACGCCGAGTTCAGCCGCAACACCCAGCGGTCGCGGAAATAGCGCAGGAAGTTCGCGTCCTCGACCATCTGCGCATACATCGTCGCCAGCTGGAGCGCGAGGTGCTGGCTGTCGCGCGAGGCGGGCGAGATCAGCGCGGAGACGTCGAGCACGCCCAGCAGCCCGCCGGTCGGGTCGAACAGCGGCGCGCTGTTGCAGGTCAGCGAGATGTGCGAGGCGTCGAAGTGGTCGGTGTGGTGGCAGGTGATCGGCGTCTGCTCGACGATGCAGGTGCCCACGGCGCAGGTGCCGGCGCGTTCCTCGCTCCAGTCCGCGCCGAGGTAGAGGCCGGACTGCTTGAGCTCGCTCGCCCACGCGTCGTTGCCGATGAAGTCGACCGCGATGCCGTGCGCGTCGGTGAGGAGCAGCACGTAGCCGATCGCGGCCATGCGCTTGTAGAGCTGCTCCATGCCGGTGCGGGCGACGCCGAGGAATTTCTCGATCTGGTCCTTGTGCTCGCGCAGCTGCGCCTGCTCGACGATATGCGCGCGCGTCGGGCGGCTCGGGTCGAGGCCGTAGTCGTGCACGCAGCGTACCCACGAGCGGTGGATGGGATCGGTGGCCGGGTTGTCCGAGTGTGATACGGCGAGCACATGGTCGATGTGGTCGCGCTGGATTTGCGCCAGCATCTGGTCTCCTCCTGCGGAGCGGGCTGCGCCGGGGCCGGCGGTTTTCCCGCGCGCGGACCGTCGGGCGGTCTCTGTGTGCGTTACTCGCAGATTAATCCACGCCTGCTCGCCGGCTCAAGAAAAATGCGGGGGCGCGATCGCCGCGCCGCCCGCGAACTTGCCTGAAGGAGGGAGAACAGGCAGGCAAAGCGTCAGCGGCCGCGCCTCACAACTCGCGCCGCTTCATCGCGCCGGCGATGTACTCGGCCTGGCGGATCGCCAGCGCGACGATGGTCAGGGTCGGGTTGGCGGCGCCGCTCGACGTGAACTGGCTGCCGTCGGAGACGAACAGGTTCTTCACGTCGTGGGTCTGGCCCCACTTGTTGAGCACGCCGTCGCGCGGCTTGGCGCTCATGCGGTTGGTGCCCATGTTGTGGCTCGCCGGGTAGGGCGGCATGTCGATCACGCGGGTGGCGCCGACAGCCTCGGAGAGCTTGCGCCACTGGACGAGGCCGTGGCGGCGCATCGCGGCGTCGTTGGTGTGGTCGGTCTTGGTGACGATGGGGATCGGCAGGCCGTGCTGGTCGCGCTCGGTCGGGTGCAGCGTGATGCCGTTTTCTTCCTGCGGCAAATCCTCGCCGCACACCCACACGCAGCTCATGTGATCGTACTGCTCGAGCGCCGAGGTGACTTCGCGCCCCCAGCCGCCGGGCTTCATGAAGGCGGCGGTGAAGGGCAGGTGCAGGGCCAGTCCTTCGAGGTGGTAGCCGCCGACGAAGCCGCGCTCGGGGCGGTTCGCGACCTCGTCGGAGATCACCGTCGCGATGTCGAAGCCGCGGTACATGTAGACGGGGCCCTTGTTGATCGTGAGCGCCGCGGCCGTCGTGTGGTTCATGTAGTTCCTGCCGACCTGGCCGGAGGAGTTCGCGAGTCCGTTCGGGAACAGGCTGGAGGCGGAGTTCAGCAGCAGGCGCGGCGATTCGATCGAGTTGCCGGCGACGCACACGACGCGGGCCTTCTGCAGGTGCTGGCGGCCGTCCTTGTCGGCATACAGGACGCCGCTCGCGCGGCCGCGCTTGTCGTGCTCGATGCGCAGCACCATGCTCTGCGGGCGCAGCTCGGCGTGGCCGGTCTTCATCGCGCGCGGGATCTCGGAATACAGCGTCGACCACTTCGCGCCGACCTTGCAGCCCTGCATGCAGAAGCCGATCTGCTGACAGGCGGGGCGGCCGTCGTAGGGCTGGGTGTTCGACGCGACCGGACGCACGATCTCCTTGTAGCCGAGCTTGCGCGCGCCGGCCTCGATGACCTTGGTGTGGTTGCTCGGCGGCATCGGCGGCAGGCCGCTCGCCTTGGTGCCGGCCACGCCCATCTTGCGTTCGGCGCGCTCGTAATAGGGTTCCAGCTCCGCGTAGCTGACCGGCCAGTCGAGCAGGTTGGCGCCGGCGATCTCGCCGTAGGTGCTCTTGATGCGGAACTCGTGCGGCGTGAAGCGCAGGGCGACGCCCGACCAGTGCATCGTCGAGCCGCCGACGCCCTTCACGATCCAGGCCGGCAGGTTCGGGTAGGTCTGGGTGTGGTGCCAGCCGCCCGCGGAGATGCGCTTGTCGAGCCACGAGATCTTCGAGAACATCGCCCACTCGTCGTTCTCGAAATCCTCCTGCGTGTGGTGCTTGCCGGCTTCCAGGATCACGACGTCCACGCCTTGGCGCGTGAGCTCGTCGGCGAGCGTGCCGCCGCCCGCGCCCGAGCCGATGATGACGACGACGCTGTCGTCGTCGAGTGCGAATTTCTTGTCCATGTGTGTCTCCTCGTCTCTTGTTATGCGCGTCAGGCCTTGGCGAGCCAGTCGATGTCGTCGAAACCGCGATTGACGTAGCCGCCCTTTTCCCAGGCCGAGCCTTCCTCGCCGAAGAAGGGCCACACGGCCTTGTTGTTGTAGAAGCCGGTCACCATGTCGCCCTTGATCTTCTGGAAGAAGGCGCCGTGCTCGATCGTGTAGAGCAGCGCCACGCGCTCGGCCTCGGTCGGCACTTCGGCGTAGGGTTTGTCGTGGCGGGTGCGCGCGAGGCGGTCGAGCCCGGCGACGCCTTCGGTGATCAGCGTGCGCAGCGCCGCGTCGGTCGCGCATCTGGCGTCGTAAGGCTCGATCGCGAGCATGTAGTAGCGGTCGGAGATCTTGTCGTGCGGGAAAATGTCGCGCGCCAGCACGAGCAGCGTCTTGCCGACGTCCGCGCCGAGGTTGGCGAAGTCCGCGGCGAGCGCGTGGCGCGCGGGGGTCATCAGCGTGCCCGTGGAGAGCGCGCCGATGCCCAGCGCGGTGAGGCCGCTGCCCTTGAGGAAGCCGCGGCGGCTGAGCGTGACGGTCTTGCCGAGCACGCGCATCGAGGTGGGTGGGATCTTGTTGTCCATGTTGGTCTCCTTGGTGTGGTGTGGAAGGGGCTAGGCCGCTTCTTCGAGTTCGCCGAGCACGTCGGTGAGCATCTGTTGCAGCGCTTCGGCGAGGGTTTCGATATGGATGCCGGTGCCGAGCTGTTCGGCGCAAGAGGTCGTGACCGCGGCGAGGCGGGCGGCGTCGTCGGGCGGGCGGCCGAGCGCGCGGCAAAGCAGCGCCCAGTCGGGGTGGTGGAGCAGGGTGCCGGTGGTGAGCAGCACGCCGTGGCGCCCGCGCAGCTGCGCGAGGCCGACGATCTTGCGTCCGTCGGCGACGACCTCCCACGGCGACAGGCCGCCGAAGCAGGCCCACGCGAGGGCCGGGTCGGCCGGCTGGCGCACGATTTCGTCGGGCGGTAGCGCGTGCGCCGGCACGCCGAAGTCGCGCAGCAGGCCCGCATGCAGCACGCCCAGCCAGCGGTAGCTCGACACCGTGCCGCCGCCGAGCAGGCGGTGTCCGGGCGGCAGCACGATGGACGAAGACAGCATCCACGGGCCGACGAGCACCGCGCCGCCGCCCGCGCGCCGCTGTACGAGCTCGCAGTCGGTGTGCGCCGCCCGCACCGCCTCGTCGTGCAGCGCCGCCTGCGCGCAGCCGAACACGACGCCGGGCGCGGGGTAGCTCCACACCCGTACGCGCGGCGCGCTGACCGGCGCGGCGAGCTGGCGCGCGTTCCACGCCTGCTCGGCGGAGGGGCGCGCCAGCGTCAGCGCCGGGGCGCCGAGCGGCGCCGGTGTGGCGAGGGGCGCGAGAGAGGCGAGGGCGGCGGCCGGCATCAGTCGAACTCCGCGTGTTCCAGGCGGCGCGCGATCTCGCCGAGGAAGAGTGCCGCCGGCTGGCCGTCGACCGCGCGATGGTCGAACACCAGCGTCAGCGTCGCGACCGGCGCGGCGACGATGGCACCGTCCCGGACGACGGCGCGCAGCGCGGTGCGGCCGACGCCGAGGATTGCGACCTGCGGCGGGTTGATGATCGGGCTGAAGCGGTCGATGCCGGCCGCGCCAAGGTTGGTCACCGTGAAGGTGCCGCGCTGGTAGGCGCCGCCGGTGAGCGCGCCGGCACGCGCGCCCTCGGCGAGACGGCGTGTTTCGTCGGCGAGCCCGGCGGCGGACTTCGTGTCGGCGTTGCGGATCACCGGCACCATCAGCCCGTCGTCGAGGGCGACCGCGACGCCGAGGTTGATGTCCTCGACGAGCTCGACCTCCTTCTCGCGCATCAGCGCGTTGAGCCGCGGATGGGCGCGCAGCGCGAGCGCCACCGCGCGTAGGACGAAGGCGTTGACGCTGAGCTTTTCGCCCGCCGCCGCGCGCTCGGCACGCAGCGCCTCGACGCGGCTCAGGTCGACGTCGACTTCGTGCGCGACGCGCGGCACCTGCCAGCCCTGCGTCATGTTGCGGGCGATCGCGCCGCGCAGGCCGCTGAGCGGCACGGTGCGGCGTTCGGCTGCCGAGGTGACGGGGGCCGGCGCGGGCGCGAGCGAGGCTGTCGCGCTCATCGCTCAGCTCTCCAGCTGCGCGATCACCGCGCCACGGCCGAAGGTCTCCTGCTCGGACACCTGGATCGCCGCGATGCGGCCGGCGGCGGGGGCGAAGATCTCGTGGCTGGTCTTCACGAGCTCGGCCACCGCGAGCATCTGGCCGGCTTCGACCGTGTCGCCGGCCTTGACCTGCCACTCTTGCAGCAGGGCTTCGGTGCCTTCGTCGACGTCGGCCCACACGGCGTCGTCGAGGATGATGTCGATCATGTCTGTCTCCTGGGTCAATAAACTTTGGCGTTCATGAGGCCGCGCACGCTGGCGACTAGGTTGTCCACCTGCGGGATGGCGAACTGTTCGAGCGGGCGGCTGAAGGGGATGGGCACGTCGGGCACCGCGAGGCGGCGCACGGGGGCCTTGAGGCGGACGGTGTCGAGGTGCTCGGCGACCAGCGCGGCGATCTCGCCGGAGAGGCCGTAGCTCAGGTAGTCCTCGTCGGCGACGAGGAGCCGCCCGGTCTTCGCGACCGACTTCAGCACGGTGGCGCGGTCGAGCGGCACCAGCGTGCGCAGGTCCACGATCTCGGCCGAGATGCCCTCCGCGGCCAGTTCTTCCGCAGCGACGAGCGACTTCTGCACCATCTGCGACAGCGTCACGATCGTGACGTCGCTGCCCTCGCGCACCACGCGCGCCTCGCCGAAGGGGAGCGCGTAGGGCTCCTCGGGAACCTCGTTGGTGCTGCCTTCGAAGTAGGACATCCACGACAGCCCCATGATGCCCTTGTGGTAGAGGAAGACCACCGGGTTGTCGTCGCGGATCGCGGTCGTCATCAGGCCCTTGGCGTCGTAGGCATTCGACGGCACGACCACCTTCAGACCGGGCACATGGGCGAAGATCGAGTACAGGCACTGCGAGTGCTGCGCGGCGTCGTTGTAGCCGCCGCCGATGCCGGTCGTGATCACCAGCGGGTATTTGCAGGCGCCGCCCGACATGTAGTGGTTCTTGGCGATGTGGTTGTAGATCTGGTCGAAGCACACGCCGAAGAAGTCGACGAACATCAGCTCCGAGATCGGCCGCAGGCCCTCGGCGGCGGCGCCGAGCGCGGCGCCCATGAAGCCGGTCTCCGAGATCGGCGTGTCCATCACGCGATCCGGGCCGAACTTGTCGAGCAGGCCGGTGGTCGCGCTGAAAATGCCGCCGTACTTGCCGACGTCCTCTCCCATCACGAAGACGCGCGGATCGCGCTCCATCTCCTGTGCGGTGGCTTCGGAAATCGCCTGCGCCATCGTCAGCGTGCGCGCCTTGGCTGGGGTTGCAGTGGTCATCGTGGTCTCCTTGTCTTGTTCGTTGCCCGGTTTCATTCGGCGAAGACGTGCAGCAGCGCGTCCTCGGGCCGCGGGTAGGGGCTGTTGCGGCCGAAGTCGTAGGCGGCCTGCACGCGTGCGGCGAGGCGTTCCCGCAAGCTCGCATCCGAGCTCGCATCCAGCAGCCCGAGGTCGCGCACCAGTGTGCCGAGCGCGGGGATGGGGTCGTGCTGGCGCAATTCCTTCGCCTCGCCCTTCGGGCGGTAGGTCTCCGGGTCGCCCTGGAAGTGGCCGAAGTAGCGGTCGGTCTTCACCTCGATCAGGGTCGGGCCCTCGCCGCGGCGCGCCCGCGCGACGGCCATGCCGGCGGCCTTGAACACCGCCAGCGCGTCGTTGCGCTCGACCAGCACGCCGGGCATGCCGTAGCCGGCGGCGCGGTCGGCGTTGGAGGCGATCGCCGTCGAGGCGGACTTCTCGACCGAGATGCCGTACTTGTTGTCCTCGACGACGAAGACGACCGGCAGCTTCCACAGCGCGGCGAGGTTCAGCGCCTCGTGGAAGGCGCCCTGGTTGGCCGCGCCTTCACCGAAGAAGGCCACCGCGACGGAATCCCGGCCGAGCTTCTTCGCCGCCAGCGCGGCCCCGCAGGCCTGCGGCGCGCCGGCGCCGACGATGCCGCCGCAGGAGAACTTCACCGCCGGGTCGAAGAGGTGCATGTGGCCGCCCTTGCCGCGGCCCAGCCCCGTGTCCTTGCCGAACATCTCGGCGGTCATCGCGTCGAGGTCGACGCCCTTCGCGATCGCGAAGTGGTGCGGGCGGTGCGCGCCGACCACGGTGTCGTCCTGGCGCAGATGCGCGCACACGCCCACCGCGACCGGCTCCTGGCCCGCCGCGAGGTGCATCTCGCCTGGCACGGGTCCCGCGCCGATGTCGAAGGCGAGGCCCTTCTGGATCTTCGGCGGGAGCTTGCCCTCCAGATAGACCCGGGCCATGGTCTCCTCGTACTCCCGGATCTCGATCATCTTTTCGTACATCCACAGCAGTTGCCCGGCTGTCGCGTCCATCGCTGCATACCTCCTCGTCGATTGGTGGGGTGCCATCGCCGCCGTTGGCCCGATCTGGTGCCGGGCGATCCGGCGGCTGTGTGCAGGGCTTATCGCAAGAGGGGTGCCAGTCTGCAGAAAATCCAAAAGACATTCGTCATTGTTCGTGCAAGTGACTGATTGTGTGTGGATGTTGCGTGTACTGCGGTGGCGTTATCGAGTCGGCGCGGGCCTCGCGACACTGTCGCAGTGGCGTCGCTCGGGGTGTTACAGGTGTCGCATCGCTGCGACGTCGCTGTCGCATGTCCGGGCTTCTGTCGCACGGCCCGACGGGGCGCCCGGCCGTCGGGGCGCGGGGGGCGTTCATTGACTAAACAACCCGCCGTTCATGGGATGCAGATGCATTGAAATGACTTGGGTATATGTCGCGGCGCCGTGTCTCCGCCGCATGGCACCGCCGTTGCTATGCACAGTCCCAGCGGCGCTACGTGGACATCAACCCGGCAGTGAAGCAGGCAATACCGTTCGCCCTGAGCGTGTCGAAGGGCGCTTGCGGTAACTGGGCTTCGACAGGCTCAGCCCGAACGGAAATTGTTTGCCGGGTTAATGGGCTTTGCGTGGCACGTCGCGATCACGGCGGGGGACAGGGAGGAGACGCTTCCCCCGCCGATCCCATACCAAAGGAGACGACACGATGCACACGACCATGAATCCGATCCGCCTCGCCGCCACCGCGTGCGGGCTGTTGCTGGCCTGTTCCGCGCAGGCCGAGATCGAGGTCTACAACAAGGATGGCTACCGCTTCGGCGTCGATGGCTGGGTGATTCTCAACGCCAGCTCGACCAACGGCGATGCCGATGCCAACGATGCCTTCCGCATCACCTCGGGTGACTCGCCGAACATGATCGGCTTCAACTTCGGGGTGCCGGAAACGGACGGCGTGCGCATGTCGAGCCGCCTCGGGCTGCGCGTGAACCCGCATTCGGGCGAGGGCAACTTCAAGAACCGCGGCAACGTCGCCGACACCGCGTCGAAGTCCATCGACCCGCGCGAGATCTGGGCGCGTTTCGAAGGCGACTTCGGCCAGGTCACGATCGGCAAGCACTACAGCATCTTTCAGGGGCGGCCCATCCTCGCCGACGAATCGGTGCTCGCCGGCGGTTTCTTCGCCTACGACAACGCCAACGGCGGCGGGGCGCTCGGCGCCGGTTCGCTGCACTCGGGCTATCTCTACGCGAACTTCAACAGCGGCCTGCGCTACGACAGCCCGCGCGCAAATCCGCTGAAGTTCTCGGCCGGCCTGTACGACCCGAGCCAGATGGGCAACGTGTTCCTGCCCTCGGCTGGCCTCGCGAGCAAGACCACGCAGCCCCGAGTCGAGGGCGAGGTGGCTTGGGACGGGGCGTTCTCGGGCGGCAGCTACACGGTGTATGCGGACGGCGTGTACCAGCGTGCGCAGAACTGCCGCTTGCCCGGCGGGGCGAGTTGCGTAGGGGGCGACAGCGTGACCGGCCGCGGTGTGTCGGGTGGCGCGCAGCTCAAGCTCGGCGCCTTCGGCCTCTTCGCGTCGGCCTTCTCGGGCAAGGGACTGGGTTCGGCGCTGATGTTCGACTACGACGCGCTCGATGCCGTCGGCCGCGAGCGCGAAAGCAAGGGCTGGTGGGTGCAGGCGACCGCGCGCGTGACGCCGAAGACGACGCTGCGACTGAGCCACGGCGTAACCCGCATCGACGACACCGCCGCGACACGCGGACATGAGGCGCGCGGCACCTTGGCCGGCCTCTACTACGGCATGAACCGCTTCGTGACGCTGTACGGCGAACTCGGCCGCTCCGACTTCGATTTCAACCCCGCGTTCGGCCGCGCGACCGAGACCCGCTATGCGACGCTGGGGGCGCGTTTCGCGTGGTGACGGGGTAGCGGATCGGCGTCCGCGTCGTCACTCCATCGCGATCTCGGCCCGCCGCGGCATGTCCGCGCCGCGGCGCGAGCAGGTGATCGCGGCGGCGCGGGCGGCGAAGGCGAGGAGGCGGGCGAGCTCGTCCGCCTCCATTGCCGCGAGCGCGCCCGGGGTCAGGCGGCCGGTTTCGGCGAGGTATGTCAGCATCGACGACTGGAAGGTGTCGCCGGCGCCCACCGTGTCGACGGTCGTGACGCGCGGGGCGGGCACGTCGGCGCGCCCGTTCGCGTTCCACGCGCTCGCGCCGTCCGCGCCGCGCGTGACGACGACCAGCTTCGCTCCTGCCGCGAGCCAGCGCTGTGCGAGCGCCGCCTCGTCCGTCTCGCCGTAGAGCAGGCGCACGTCCTCGTCGCTGATCTTCACCAGATGCGCGAGGCCTGCGAGCGTGTCGGCGCGCTCGCGCCAGCGTTCGATCGACGGCTCGACGTTGAGGCGCACGTTGGGATCGTAGGCGATCAGGCGGCGATCGCGCTCGCGCCGCACGAGCGTTTCGAGCGCGGTGGCGACCGGCTCGACCACCGTCGCGTACGAACCGAGATGGATCGCCTGCAGCTCGGGGCCGAACGCGGGCAGCTGGGCCGCCGACAGCAGGCGGTCGGCCGCGCCGTTGCCGTAGAACGCGTAGTGCGGCACGCCCGCCGCGTCGAGTTCGATCATGCCCAGCGTTGTCGGCGCATCGAATCGCAGGCAGGGCGCGGTGTCTACGCCCTCGCGGGCAAGCACCCGCGCGAGGCGGTCGCCGAGCATGTCCTTCGCGAGGCCGCTGAGGAAGGCCACTGGCTGGCCGAGCCGCGCCAGCCCGATGGCGACGTTGAAAGGTGAGCCGCCGGGGCGCGCGTCGAGATGCAGGGCGTTGTCGGTCTCATCGCCGATGAAGACATCGAACAGGGCTTCGCCGCATACCAGGAACATGATCTGAACCGTCTCGTTGGGGGTGGGGGAATGAGCGGACGCCTTCAGCGCGGCGACGACCAGCCCTTGTAGCCGGACACGTTGTCGCGCGTGACCAGCGTCGAGGGGATCAGCACCATCGGGCTCGCCGGCTTCTTGCCGTTGAGGATGTCGTTGCCGATCACCACCGCCTGCTGCGCCATCAGCCACGGATCCTGGCTCGCGGAGGCCTCGACCTGGGTTTCGGTCTTCAGCGCGTTCTCGATATCCGGTGCGCCGTCCACCGACGAGATCACGATGCCCTTGCGCTTCAGCTGGCGGGCCGCGAGGTCGGTGCCGATGGCCTGCGGGTCGTTGATCGTGAATACCGCGTCGAGCTTCGGGAAACGGGTCAGGTGGCCGAGCATCACGTTCATGCCGCCTTCGCGCGAGCCCTTGCCGTCCTGGTCGTCCGAGAGCACCTTTATGCCGGGCGCGGCGGCGAACACTTCCTTGCAGCCCTTGACGCGGTCGATCACCGCCGACACCTGCGGCCCGTTCTGGATCACCACGTTGCCCTTGCCGCTCAGGCGCTTGACGATGTGCTCGCAGGCGATGCGGCCGGCCTGCACGTTGTCGGTCTGCACCGTCGCGTCCGCGCCTGCCGCGGCGACGTCGACGCCGACGACGGCGATGCCGGCCTTCTGCGCCTTGCGCACCGCGGGTTCGATCGCTTTCGCGTCGGCGGCGTTGAGCAGGATCAGGTCCACGCCGGCGGAGATGAAGTTGTCGATCTGCGTGAATTGCTTGTTCAGGTCGTAGTCGGCCGACGCGGTGATCACCCTGGCGTTCGGGTACATCTCCTTCACCTTCGCCTCGGCGCCCTTGGCGATCGTGACGAAGAAGGGGTTGCCGAGCGAGCCGACGGTGACGCCGACGGACTTGATCTCGCGCGCCTGGGCGACCCCGGTGACGCAGGCCAGCGCGACGCCGGCGGCGAGTGCATTGCGAATGAACATGGTTGTCTCCTGAACCGGTCTTTTTTGAGCCGCGACCCGGGACCGGATTCCGGGGACGCAGCGAGATGGAAAGCGGGAAGGGCGGGGATGGTGTCGATCAGGTCCGCGCACCGCTCTGGCGATAGCGGTCGAGCGCCACCGCGCCGATGATCACGAGGCCCTTGATGATGTATTGCCAGATGTCCGACACGCCCAGCAGCACCAGGCCGTTGGTCAGCACCGCGATGATCAGCGCGCCGATCAGCGTGCCGAGGATGGAGCCGACGCCGCCGACGAAGCTCGTGCCGCCCAGGATCACCGCGGCGATCGCGTCCAGCTCGTAGGACTGGCCGAGCTGCAGGCCGTTGGCGGCGAGCAGGCGCGCCGAGGTCATCACCGCGCCGAGGCCGGCGAGCAGGCCCGACATCGCATACACGAAGAGCAGCACCTTCCATACCTTGATGCCCGACAGGCGTGCCGCCTCGGGGTTGCTGCCGACGGAATAGATGTGCAGGCCCAGCACCGTGCGGCGCAGGATGAACCACGAACCGGCGATCACCGCGCCCGCGATCCACACCAGCCAAGGCACGCCGAGCAGGTTGTCGTTGCCGATGAAGGCGAAGGGCAGGTCGGGGTTGAACACCGTCTGGTCGTTGCCCAGCAGGCGTGCGATGCCGCGCACTGCCGTCAGCGCGCCCAGCGTAACGATAAAGGGCGGCAGCTTCGCGAAGGCGACCAGGCTGCCATTCACCAGGCCGAACGCGAGGCCCACGGCGAGGCCCGCGGCGATGCCCAGGATGCCTCCGCCGGGCAGCGTCGAGCTCATCACCGAAACGACCGCCGCCGCGGCGAGGATGGCCCCCACCGACAGGTCGATGCCGGCGGTGAGGATCACGAAGGTCATGCCGGCCGCGAGCACGATGTTGATCGACGCCTGCTGCGCGACGATCGACAGGTTCTGCGCGGTGAAAAAGCCCTCGGCGAGGATGCCGAAGCCGGCGGCGAGCAGGATCAGCACCGGCAGCATCCCGACCGTACGCATCAGGGACTGGAATCGCTCGCGGGACGTCGGTTGAACGGCGGCGCGCGGCGAACCGGCGAGGGTGCTGGGGGCGGGGGTGGCGGGGGCGTTGCTCATTGTCTTCTCCATGGTGTGTCTCTCCTGCTCTTGTATGGGCGCGCGCCGTTCACGCGGCCCGCGGCAGGGTCTGGGGGGTGGCGCCGGTGGCCAGTTCGATGATGGCTTCCTGGGTGATCGGGGTGCCCGTATAGCCGCCGAGTTCGCCGACCAGCTCGCCTTCGCGCATCACCAGCACGCGGTCGGCGGTACCGACGATCTCGGGCAGCTCGCTCGAGATCACGATCACGCCGACGCCGCGCTTCGCGAGGTCGTTGATGATCCGGTAGATCTCCGACTTCGCCCCGATGTCGACGCCGCGCGTCGGCTCGTCGAGGATCAGCACGCGCGGCTTGATCTCCAGCAGGCGCGACAGCAGCACCTTCTGCTGGTTGCCGCCCGACAGCGCCCCGACGTTCACGCGCGAATCGGGCACGCGGATCGCCAGATCGCGGATCGCGGCGGCGGCCCGGTCGCGCGCTTTCGCGACGTTCAGCACGCCGCCCGTGCGGGCGTCATCCGAGCACGCGCACACGTTGATGTTGTCGCGCACGCTCATGTCGAGGAAGAGCCCGCGGCCCTTGCGGTCTTCAGTCAGATACACGACCCCCGCGCGGATCGCGTCGAGCGGCGTCTTGAGCCGGATCGGCACGCCATCGACGACCAGCTCGCCGCCCGTGCGCTCGTCGGCGCCGAAGATCAGGCGCGCGAGTTCCGTGCGGCCGGCGCCGACGAGGCCCGCGATGCCCAGCACCTCGCCCGCATGCAGGTCGAAGCCGCAGCCGCGTACGCGCTTGCCGTCGCGCATGTCGCGCACCGCCATCACGACATGGCCCGGTTCGTAGGCGCCGTGGTCCTTCTTGTAGAAACCCGACAGGTCGCGGCCCACCATCATCTGCACCAGCGATTCGGCCGACAGATCGGCGCGGTCCAGGGTGCCGACGTAGCCGCCATCGCGCAGCACCGACACGCGGTCCGAGAGCTCGTAGATTTCGGCCATGCGATGGCTGACATAAACGATCGCGAGGCCGTCGGCGCGCAGCTGGCGAATCAATTCGAAGAGGCGGTCCGTCTCGCGCGAGGACAGCGGCGTAGTCGGCTCGTCCATCACCAGGATGCGTGCGTTCGCATGGATCGCACGGGCGATCTCGACCAGCTGGCGTTCCGCGATCGACAGGTCGCCGACCAGCGTGCGTGGACCGAAGGAGGCGCCGAGCCGGGTCAGGATGTCCGCGCAGCCCGCTTCCATCGCGCGCCGGTCGATGCGCCCGCCGCTGCGCAGCTCACGCCCGAGGTAGATGTTTTCGGCCACCGTCAGGCTCGCGCACAGCGTGAGTTCCTGGTAGATCACCGCCACACCCAGCGCCTTCGACGACAGCGGTCCGTCGATGACCACCGGCTGGCCGTCGATGCGGATCTCGCCGCCCTCGTCCGCGGTATACGCACCGGACAGGATCTTCATCAGCGTCGACTTGCCCGCGCCGTTCTCGCCCATCAGCGAATGCACCTCGCCCGGGTAGAGCGTCAGCGACACGTCGCGCAGCGCGCGCACGCCGGGGAAGGTCTTGGAGATGCCGCGCATTTCGAGCACGGGGCGAGGAGCGTGCCCATTGAGGTGATCAGTCGGCATCGCGCATTTCCTCCACGGAACGGGTCACGCTGCCGAGGATCTCGGCGCGCGGGGAGAAGCTGAAGAACATCGGCAGGCTCGCGGCACCGACCGCGCCGGCGTCGGAACCGAAGGAGCCGCGTACCAGATCGGGTGCGCCGCGCGCCTCGGGCGCCGTGTCGGCCAGCGCCTGGGCGAGGCGGCGCTGCAACAGGTCGATCAGCCCGCCATCGACGTCGGCGTCGAACACCACCACCGGCACGTCCAGCATGCACAGCGCGGAGCGCACGGCCGGCGTCAGCGCGTCGACGCAGTCCTCGACCCATTCCTCGACGGCCGGATGATGGGCGCGGATGTGGCGCTCGAGGTCCGCGTGGTTCGCCACATCCGCACCGCAGTAGCGCAGATGGCGCGAGAGCGCATTGAGCGAGGCGCGCGACAGCAGCAGGTCCCACTTTCCGGCGGGCGCCTGTGCCGAGGGCAGACGGCCCGGCGGCACAGGCATCACCGCGATGTCACCCGCGTTGCCGGTCACGCCGCGCAGGCAGTCGCCGTTGAGCGCCACGCCGCAGCCGATCACAGGGCCCATGAACAGATAGATGAAGTCGTCGAACTCGCGCCCGCAGCCGTAGAACAGCTCCGCAATCGCCGCCGCGTTGCCGTCGTTTTCGCTGAACACCGGCAGCCCGGTCGTCTCGCCGAGTTCGAACGCGAAGTCGACGTCGTCCCAGGCGCGGAAGTCCGGATTGGCGAGGTTCAGCTCCTTCAGCCATGCCCCGAGGTTGAACGGCTGGGCGACGCCGATCCCGGCCAGGCGCTCGCGCTCCCCCGGGGTCAGCACCTTCAGCACCTCCCCGATATCCGCGAGCACGATCTGCAGCGTCTCGTCGGGCGAGGGCAGGGTGCGGTCATGCACGCGGCGGGCAAGGATCTGGCCGCCGAAGTCGAGCAGCGCCGTCTCGATCGTGTCGCGGTCCAGGCGCACCCCGATGCCGAACGCACCCTTCGGGTTCAGGTCGATCAGCGTCGCCGGCTGGCCGCGCTGTCCCTCGATGCGGCGGCCCGTATAGACGATCAGCTCGCTCTCTTCGAGCGACTGGATGATGCTGCCGATGGCGGTGCTGGTGAGGTGAGTCCGGCGCGCGAGGTCGGCCTTCGAGGCCTCCCCGGAACGGCGCAGCACCTGCAGCAACAGGCGTTCGTTGTAGCGGCGCAGCCGTACGGAGTTGCGGCCGCGCCCAATGGGAGCAGTTGCCATGCTTGTCTCCTTCCACCCCGCTCATCGGCGGTGCTTATTAATAAATCAACTTGGTTTATTTAATGTCACGAGCGGCGGGTTGTCAAGGGGAAAGTTTGGCGAAGGGTGGTAATCCCCCCGCTCCTTAACGGTCGCCGGAGTGAATCGCCCCGGGTTCCGTGGAGGCCAGTTGGTTTAAGTCAGATCGCGATAGCGGCCCGCCTGCGTCGCTACGGTATCGGCTAGGGCGTCATCTCCGTACCGACCGTCGGCATCCGGGTGATGTCCCGATGCCGGTTGAAGGCATGGGACGAGGCGTTCGCGACGCGGCTCACGTCGAATCATTGCGCCGTTGTGATGCAGGCGGTCGACGCAGCATCTCTCAAGGTGCATATTCCACGCAGTCGACCAGCCATCCGCCGGTTGATGCATGCGGGAGGGACGTGTGGAGACCTCGTATTGGAGCCGGTCCGTTCCGGAACTGCTGGCAAGTCTCGACAGCACGCGGGACGGGCTCGCCGCTGACGAGGCCGCGCGGCGGCTGCGTCGGGTCGGCCTCAATACCGTGGAAGACCAGGCCGAGCTGTCCGCCTTGCGCCTGATGGGGCGCCAGTTCGAAAGCCCGCTCGTGCTGATCCTCGTCTTCGGCGCCGGCGTTTCGCTGTGGGTGCGTGACTGGACGGACGCGGCGATCATCCTTGCCATCGTCGCCGGCAGCGCGATCCTCGGTTTCGTGCAGGAATATCGCGCCTCTGTCGCAATCGCTGCGCTGCGCCGCCGCCTTGCGCTCACCGTTCAGGCGTTGCGGGGCGGGCAGCTCGTGACGATCGCCGCCAACAGCCTTGTCCCCGGCGACGTCATCCGGCTTGCGGCCGGCAGCCTCGTTCCGGCCGATGGCGTGATCCTGCAGGCGGTGGATTTCCTCGTCACCGAGGCGAGCCTCACCGGCGAGTCCTTCCCGGTGGAAAAGCGGCCGGGCGTGGCTCCTGCGGGAGCGTCGCTTGCCGGGCGCTCGAACACGGTGTTTCTCGGCACCTCGGTGCGCAGCGGCACGGCAACCGTCCTCGTGGTCAATACCGGCCGGCTCACGGAATTCGGCGCCGTCGCATCGCGCCTGAAGGCGCGTCAGCCGGAAACGGAGTTCGCGCGCGGCGTGCGCCAGTTCGGCTACCTGCTGGTGCGGATCATGATCGTCATGGTCGTGTTCGTGCTGGTGGTGAATCAGGCGCTCGGCCGTCCGCTGATCGAGTCGCTGCTCTATGCGGTCGCGCTTGCCGTCGGGATCTCGCCGGAGCTGTTGCCCGCGATCGTCAGCGTCACACTGTCGCACGGTGCGCGCTCACTCGCGCGCCGGGGCGTCATCGTGCGCCGGCTCGAAGCGATCGAGAATCTCGGCAGCATGGACGTGCTGTGCACCGACAAGACCGGCACGCTCACCGAAGGGGCGATCACCCTGCACGCGGCCGTCGCCCCGGGCGGGGTCGAGTCCGATCGGGTGCGCCGCCTCGCCTGTCTCAACGCCACCTTCGAGACCGGCATCCCCAATCCCCTCGACGCAGCCATCGTCGACGCCTGCACGCGCAGCGGTTTCGACGCCACGGGCTGGACCAAGATCGACGAGATTCCGTACGATTTCAGCCGCAAGCGGCTGACGATCGTCGTCGCCGAAGGAAGCGGCGCGTCCGGTCTTCACCAGATTGTCACCAAAGGGGCTTACGAGCAGGTCCTGCAGGTGTGCGCCGCGGTCCGGAGCGATGGCCGCGAAGGGCCGCTCGACGGTGAAACGCGCAAAGGGCTCGACGCCTACTTCCGCCGCTGCGGCGACGAGGGCTACCGCATGCTGGCGGTCGCGAGCCGGCAGGTCGCCGCCAGGCCTAGCTACGGTCACGAGGACGAGCGCGACCTGTGCCTCGAAGGCTTCCTGCTGTTCTCCGATCCGCCCAAGGCCGACGCCGCGCACGCGATCGGCGAACTGCGCCGGCTGGGGTGCCACACCAAGATCATCAGCGGAGACAACCGCTACGTCACGGCGCATGTCGCCCGGAGCATCGGCCTGGATGCGACGGCAATGCTCACCGGCGAACAGATCGCGGCAGTCACCGACGAGTCGCTGTGGCACCTGGCCGAGCGCACCGATCTGTTCGTCGAGGTCGATCCGCAACAGAAGGAGCGTATCGTCCACGCCCTGCAGCGCACCGGCCACGCAGTGGGCTACCTGGGCGATGGCATCAATGACGCGGCCGCGCTCCATGCCGCGGATGTCGGCATCTCGGTGCAGGACGCGGTCGACGTGGCGCGCGACAGTGCCGACGTCGTCCTGCTCCGCAGCGACCTCGGAGTGTTGCGCACCGGCGTCGAGGAGGGGCGCCATACCTTCGCGAACACCCTGAAGTACATCTCGATCACGACCAGCGCCAATTTCGGCAACATGGTCAGCATGGCGCTTGCCACGCCCCTGCTGCCTTTCCTGCCGCTTGCCGCCAAGCAGATCCTGCTCAACAACTTCCTTTCCGATATCCCGTCCATCGCCATCTCGACGGATCGCGTGGACCGCGACCACATCGCGCAGGTCCAGCGCTGGAATGTCGGCGACGTGCGGCGCTTCATGATCGTCTTCGGGCTGATCAGCAGCGCCTTCGATCTCCTGACCTTCTTCGTCTTGCTGAAAGTGTTCGATGCCGACGAGGCAAGCTTCCAGACGGCATGGTTCGTCGTTTCGCTGCTTACCGAACTCGCCGTCGTGCTCGTGCTGCGCACTGCCCAGCCGATGTGGCGCAGCCGGCCCAGCATGTTGCTACTCGGCTCCACCCTGATCGTCACAGTCGGCGCCATCGTCCTTCCCTACGTGCCCGGTCTCGCTCCCGCGTTCAATTTCGTCGCGTTGCCGCTGCCGCTGCTTGCCGTGATCTTGCTGATCGTCGCCGGCTACGTCCTCTGCACCGAAGCAGGGAAAAGGCTCTTCTACCGGCGTCGGGCCAATCACTCCTGAGCGCTGCGCACGGGCCGGGCGAAGGGCATCCGCGAACCGTCTGCCGTGTCGAACGGGTTGGTGTCGTCGGCGTCACGCGGGCCATGACGCGCGGGTGTAGGATGATTCATGGCTCACGACGAACCCATCGCAGCGATTGCCACCGCAGGGCTGAGCAAGCGCTTCAACCATCTTGTCGCGCTCGACCGCGTCACCCTGACGGTCGCGCAGGGGACGATCTTCGGCCTGCTCGGACCGAACGGCGCGGGCAAGAGCACCGCGATCAAGATTCTCACGACCTTGCTCGATGCGAGCGACGGCCTCGCCCGCGTGGCGGGATTCGATGTCGCGAAGGATCCAGTGGAGGTCCGGCGCCGGATCGGATACGTACCGCAACTTCTTTCCGCAGATGGCGCGCTGACCGCTATCGAGAACCTCAACCTTTCCGCGCGCCTGTACGGGCTGCGCGGCAAGACACGCGCTGCGCGGGTTCGCGATGCATTGGCGTTTGCAGGCCTGGAGGACCTGGGCGACCGACTGGTGCGCACCTACTCCGGCGGCATGATCCGGCGGCTGGAGATCGCTCAGGCGACCCTTCATGTGCCGGAAGTGCTGTTCCTCGACGAGCCGACGATCGGCCTCGATCCGGTCGCGCGGCGCACGGTGTGGGACAAGCTGCTCGAACTGCGGCAGCGCAACGGCATGGCCATCCTGATCACCACGCATGACATGGAGGAAGCGGAAGTCCTGTGCGACGAACTGGGCATCCTGCATCAGGGGCGCCTCGTCGTCACCGGCAAGCCCGAAGAGCTCAAGGCCGGCGTCGGCCCGGCGGCCACGCTCGAAGACGTCTTCGCGCACTACAGCGGCGCCGTGCTGGAGTCGGGCGGCAATTACCGCGAGATCCGCGAAAGCCGCAGCGCGATACGGAGGCTGGGATGAACGGGATGTGGCGCGCCGTTCTCGAAAGCGCAGCGGTGGCCGATGCCGAGATGCGCAAGCTCAGGCGCGATCCGACCGAACTGCTGTCGCGCGCGGTGCAACCGGTTCTGTGGCTCGGCGTCTTTGGTCAGGTGTTCAGTCAGGTCCGCGGGATTGCGACCGGCAGCCTGCGCTACCTCGACTTCATGGCGCCCGGCATCCTCGCCCAGAGCATCCTGTTCAGCGCGATCTTCTACGGCATCGCCATCATCTGGGAGCGCGACCTTGGCATCGTGCACAAGCTGCTGGTCACACCGGCCCATCGCAGTGCGCTGGTGCTCGGCAAGGCGCTCGCCGCCGGGATGCGGGGCTTGGTGCAGGCCGTCGTGGTCTATCTCGTCGCAATCACGTTGAAAGTCGATATCCGCTGGGAAGTCCTGCCCATGCTGACCGTTGCGGCCGCCGTCTTTGCCGGTTCCTGCATCTTCTCGAGCTTTTCGTTGGTGATCGCCTGCATCGTGAAGACCCGCGAGCGTTTCATGGGCATCGGCCAGGTGCTGACCATGCCTCTCTTCTTCGCGTCGAACGCCATCTACCCGCTGGACCTGATGCCGCCGTGGCTGCAGATCATTGCGATGTTCAACCCTCTGACCTACCTCGTCGACGTCCTGCGCGGTGCGATGATCATCGGCGGCAGCAGTGTTCATGCGGTCGGCGCCAGTTTTGGCATCATGCTCGGCGTGTTCGCGACCCTGCTGGCGCTCGCGGCAAGGCTCTATCCCGGCCTCGCGCGTTGATAACCGGGCGTTGGCCGGCCGCGGCGAGCGAAGGCGGGAGCTATTCCTGCACGCGCAAACCCGCCCCACGCCGTCGATAAGCGCCCGGCGGTGTCCCCGTCCACTGCTTGAACGCCCGATTGAACGCCGCCGGGTCGTCGAAGCCGAGATCGGCGCCGATGTTGGCGATCGATTCGTCGGAGCGCGAGATGCGTGCGATCGCCACGTCGCGCCGCAATGCGTCCTTGATCGCCTGAAAGTGCGTGCCTTCGGCGTCGAGCCGGCGGGCGAGGGTGCGCGGCGAGATGTGCAGCGCGCGTGCGACGTCTTCCACCGATTGCGGCGTGCCGAGGCGCGCTTCGAGCAGGTCGCGCACGCGGTGGGTGACCAGGCGTTCGCTCACCGACGCGTGGATCCAGTCCATCGGGGCCTTGCGCAGGAAGGCGGCGAGCGAGGCCTTGTCCTGGCGGATGGGCGCGTCCATGAAGGCGGGTTCGACGTAAAGCGCCGTGAGGGGGCGGTCGAAGCGGGCGGGGCCGGCGTACATGTTGATGTAATCGCCGGCGTGGACCGGGGGCGGGTAGGCGAGATCGACGTGGGCGAAGAGGAGCTTGCGGTCGATCATCCACGACGCGATGCCCTGCACCAGCATCAGCATCAGCTCCAGGATCAACACGCGAATCTCGCCAAGGTCCGCGCGCTCGACCAGCGCGACGCGCGTGAGGCCGTCGTCGTCGCGCATTTCGAAATGGATGTCGTCCAGCAGCAGGCGAAAGAAGCCGCAGTAGCGGTGTAGCGCGACGCGCAGGTTGGCAGCGTCGAGCATGCACAGGCACAGGAACTTGAGCGTGCCAGCGCGCAGGGGGCGCGAGAAGAAGAGGGGCGTCTCGTCGTCGAGCTCGACCGCGAGCGTGCGGTAGAAGAGCGCGAACTGTTCGACGGTGACGCGGGCGGATTCCTGTTCGAGCAGGGCCGGTGCAATGCCGGCGCGGGCGATGCAGTCGCAGGCGAGCGCCTGGCGGTCCCCGAGCCGCTGGACGAGCTGGCTGATCATGCGGATCGGAACGGTGACCGACGGGGAATTCATGCTGTGGTGATTTCCATGTAACAGCTGGCGAGTGGCAGAAAATGTCAATCGATGGGCGTTTTCTGTCATCCACAGTGATGACCATACGCAATAGTATGGATCGGAAATCAAGACATCTGAAACAGTTGATTTGTTGCCGGTGCGGTGATCGACGTCGAGTGACGCCGCATGTTGGCAATTAAAGCACAGGTGCGTCCATCGCCCGTCGGGTGGTGGTTTCCAGGAGAAAACATGGATTTTCAGTTGAACCCGGAGCAGCGCGAGATCCGCGAACTCGCGCGGCGTTTCTCGGACCGTGAAATCGTGCCGCGGGCGGCCGAGGCGGACCGCAGCAAGGCCTTCCCGGTCGAGGTGCATCAGCGGGCGCAGGAGCTCGGCCTGCTGGGCATCAACCTGCCCGAAGTGGTCGGCGGCGGCGGTCTGGGCTGCCTCGAGCTGGTGCTGGTGACCGAAGCCTTCTGCCGCGGCTGCCTCGGGATCGGGACTGCGCTGTGCGTGAATGCGCTGGCGACCGAGCCGATCGCGATCGCCGGAACGGAGGCGCAGCGCAAACGCTATCTCGGTGCAGCCGCGCAGGGAGCGCTGGCAGGTTTTGCGATGACGGAGCCGGGAGCGGGGTCGGACGTCGCCGGCATCCGCACGCGCGCCGAGCGCGTTTCCGGCGGCTACATGCTGACGGGCAGCAAGATCTGGATCTCGAACGCCAATGTGGCCGAGTTCTTCGTCGTCTTCGCCAATACCGCCCCGGACGCGGGCCACCGCGGCATGACGGCCTTCATCGTGCCGCGCGAAAGCAAGGGGCTGTCGGTCGGCGAGCCGTTGGGCAAGCTCGGGCAGCGTGCCGCGCCCACCTGCGAGGTGTTCCTCGATGGCGTCTTCGTGCCTGACGATCAGCGGTTGGGCGAGGAGGGCAGCGGTTTCGAGCTTGCGATGAAGGTGTTCGACCACTCGCGGCCAATGGTCGCGGCCTTCGGCGTCGGCCTCGTCGAGCGTTGCATCGACGAGGCGCTGGCCTACGCCACCGAGCGCCGCAGCATGGGCAAGCGCCTGATCGAGCATCAGGCCGTCGCGCACAAGCTCGCCGAGATGCGCATGAAGCTCGAGGCGGCGCGCCTGCTGACCTACCACGCGGCATGGCTGCTCGATCAGGGCAGGCCGAACACGATCGAGGCTTCGATCGCCAAGGCCTTTGCCGCCGACGCGGCGATGTGGGCCGCGACCGAGGCGGTGCAGATCTTCGGCGGCATGGGTTACTCGACCGAGTATCCGGTCGAGAAGCTCTTCCGCGACGCCAAGGTGCTGCAGATCTACGAAGGCACGAGCGAGATCCAGCGCAACATCATCGCCCGCGAAATGCAGCGGGCCTGAACTGAAGGAGTATTGAATGACCCAAACCAACCCCAACGAAGCGCTGATCCTGGGCGCCGTCCGCACCCCCTTCGGCCGCCGCGGCGGCGCGCTGCGCGAAACGCGCCCCGACGAACTGCTGGCGACGGCGATCGGCTGCTTGCTGCAGCGCACCGGCCTGCCCGCCGACCGCGTCGGCGACGTGCTCGCGGGCTGCGTGAGCCAGGCGGGCGAGCAGGGTGCCAACATCGGTCGGCAGGCGGCGCTGCTGGCGGGCCTGCCGGCCGAGGTGCCGGGCGTGTCGATGAACCGCATGTGCGGCTCCAGCCAGTTCGCGGTGCACGCCGCGTCGCAGGCGGTAGCGGCGGGCGACCTGGATTTCGCGATCGGCTGCGGCGTCGAGAGCATGAGCCGCGTGCCGATGTTCCTCGACCTGACGCTGGGCAAGGGCGATTTCCGCGGCTTCGACGGCCTGCATCCGGACATCCTGCGCCGTTACGCGATCCCGCATCAGGTGGAAAGCGCCGAGCGTGTCGCCGAGCAGTGGAAACTGTCGCGTTCGGACATGGACGAATTCGCGATCGAGAGCCATCGCCGCGCCGAGGCTGCGCGGGCCGCCGGCGTGCACGCGGAGATCCTGCCGGTGCGGGGCGTGGACAAGGAAGGGGCAGCGATCACGCTGGCGCACGATGAGGGCATCCGCGCATCGATCGACGTGGAGCGGATGCGCGGCATGGCGCCGGTGTTTCGCCAGCCGGGCGAAGGTGGCGTCACCGCGGCCAACGCGAGCCAGATGTCGGACGGCGCGGCGGCGGTGCTGGTGGGGCGTCGCGGGGCGGCCGAGGCGCTCGGGATCCAGCCGCGGGCGCGATTCCGTGCGCGCGTCGCGATCGGTTCCGACCCCGTGATGCAGCTCACCGGCGTGATCCCCGCCGCGCGCCGCGCGCTGGAGGTCGCGGGGCTGTCGATCCGCGACCTCGACTGGATCGAGGTGAACGAGGCCTTCGCCAGCGTCGCGCTATGCTTCGCACGCGAGTTCGCGCCGGACCTCGACAAGCTCAACCCGTGGGGCGGCGCGATCGCCCACGGCCACCCGCTGGGCGGCAGCGGCGCGGGCCTGATGGCGAAGATGCTTGCCGGCCTGGAGCACCGCGGCGGCCAGTTCGGCCTGCAGGTGATGTGTATCGGCCACGGCATGGCGACGGCGACGGTGATCGAACGAATCTGACGCGACGAAGCAAGCAAGTAGACGAACAGGGGCGCAGCCGAGGCCCCGGTACAACGGAGGAGACAAGAGATGAGTGCCGTGAAAACCGCCGACCTGAACCCGAACGCGCGCCGGGCCGCGCGCAACCTGATCGGCGATGCGTTCGCGCGATCGGTGCGCCGCAACCCGCAGCGCGAGGCGCTGCGCTTCGAGGCGCGCAGCTGGCGTTACGCCGAGCTCGACCGCGCGGCCAATCGCGTCGCCAACCGGCTGCTGGCGCTGGGCCTCGTCGCCGGCGACCGCGTCGCGGCCTACGGGCGCAATTCCGACGCCTACGTGCTGCTGTGGCTGGGCTGCGTGCGGGCGGGCCTGATCCACGTGCCGATCAACTACGCGCTGCTCGACGCGGAGCTGCGCTACATCGTCGACCAGTCCGGTGCGCGCGCGCTGTTCTGCGATGCCGACATGGCGGTGCACGTCGAGGCGCTCGGGCCGACGCTGGGCTGCGAATGGCGCGGGACGCTGCACGGCGGCAGCGCGCGGGATGTGCTGGGGTGGGCGCGGGCGGAGGCGGATGATGCGGCGCCGGACATCGACGCGACGGACGAGGACATCGCCCAGCTGCTGTACACGTCCGGCACGACCGCTGCGCCCAAGGGGGCGATGATGAGCCATCGCGCGCTGCTGGCCGAATACACGAGCACGCTGCTCGCGACGGACATCCGCGGCGACGACGTGTCGCTCGCCGCGCTGCCGCTCTACCACTCGGCGCAGATGCACGTCTTCCTCATGCCGCAGCTGCTCGTCGGCGCCACGACGCTGCTGGTGCAGGCGCCGCAGCCGGATCGCTGCTTCGAGCTGATCGAGCGCGAGCGCGTGACATCCTTCTTCGCGCCGCCGACGGTGTGGATCGCCTTCCTGCGCCATCCCGGCTTCGACGCCGCGCGCCTCGCGTCGCTGCAGAAGGGCTATTACGGCGCGTCGATCATGCCGGTGCCGGTGCTGCAGGAACTCGCGTCGCGCCTGCCGGCGCTGAAGCTCTACAACTGCTACGGCCAGAGCGAGATCGCGCCGCTCGCGACGGTGCTGCGCCCCGAGGAGCACGCCGAGCGCCCGGCCTCGGCGGGGCGGCCGATCTTCAATGTCGAGACGCGCATCGTCGACGTGAACATGCAGGACCTTGCGCCCGGCGAGATGGGCGAGATCGTGCATCGGTCGCCGCAGCTGATGAGCGGCTATTGGGGCAAGGCGGAAGAGACGGCAGGCAGCTTCGCCGACGGCTGGTTCCGTACCGGCGACGTCGGCTACCTGGACGAAGGCGGCTATCTCTACATCACCGACCGCATCAAGGACATCATCAAGACCGGCGGGGTGGTGGTGGCGAGCCGCGAGGTCGAGGAGTGCCTGTACACGCACCCGGCGGTGGCCGAGGTCGCGGTGATCGGCCTGCCCGACGAACGCTGGATCGAGGCCGTCGCGGCGGTCGTTGCGCTCAAACAGGGTGCCACGGCGAGCGCAGACGAGCTGATCGCCCACGTGCGCGAAAATCTGGCAGCGTTCAAGGTGCCCAAGCGGGTGTATTTCGTCGAGGACATGCCGCGCAACGCGTCGGGGAAGCTGCTGAAGCGCGAGCTGCGGGAGCGGTTGCGGACGTGAGGGAGTGGCGTCTCACGGCGTTGCGGCGAGCATCTGCGCGATGTCCGGGTCGCGGCTGAACGCTTCGGAGAAGTAGTTAACGAAGCTGTTCACCTTCAGCGAGGGGCGTCGCGCGGGCTGGAACACGACGTTGAGCGGCAGGGAAGGCGGGCGGTAGCGGGTGAGGATGGGTTTGACGCGGCCGGCGCGCAGGTCGTCGCCGAAGGTCCACACGGGGGAGTAGCTGATACCGAGCCCTTCGCACGTCGCCTGGCGGATGGCCTCCGAGCTGTTCGACTGGAAGTTGCCGTCGACGCGCACGGTGTGCGGCCGATCGTCGGCGTCGCGGTAGCTCCATTCGTCGAGTGTCGCGAGGCCGGTGTAGATCAGGCAGTTGTGCTTTCGCAGCTCGTCGGGATGCTGCGGTTCGCCGTGCGCTTCGAGGTAGGCGGGCGAGGCGAGGGTGGCGCGGTGTGCGGTGCCGATGCGGCGGGCGACGAGGCGGCTGTCCTTGAGTTCGCCGACGCGGAAGGCGACGTCGATGCCGGCGGCGACCAGATCCGTGAAGCCGTCGTCGAGCTGCAGGTTGATCTTGATCCTGGGGTAGCGCGTGTAGAAGGCGGGCAGGCGCGGCACGATGTGCAGCCTTCCGAACGCGGCAGGGGCGGCCACGCGCAGCACGCCACCGATTTCATGTTCGGTGCGGTGCACTTCGATGTGCGCCTCCTCCAGCGTGTCGAGCACCTGCCGGCAGCGCTCGTAGTACAGCTGGCCCGCCTCGGTGAGTGAGTGGCTGCGCGAGGAGCGCACGAGGAGCGGTGCGCCGACGAGCTTTTCGAGCGCCTGCACCTGCTTGCTGATCGCCGACTGCGTGCTGCGTGCCTCGCGCGCGACGGCCGAGAAATTCCCGGTTTCGACGACACGGACGAAGGTTTCCATCAGGCGCATGCGGTCCATTGCGGCTCCGGTATATTCCTGCAAGGAATAGATGCTATCACCGCAGTGAGCTACTCCCACGGATCAGGCATGGACATAATCGCAGCAAGTCGATCAGGCGACTGATCCGGTTTTCGATTGCAGTCAACGAAGGACATCCCACCATGAACGCTCCGCACCCGCAGGCCGCCCGCAACGGCGGCGAATCCGACACCCGCAAGCTCTTCCAGCCGGCACGCATCGGCGACATCGAAGTCGCCAACCGCGTCGTCATGGCCCCGCTGACGCGCAGCCGCGCCGACGAAGCGGCCGGCGACATTCCCGGCAGCGCGATGAACGTCGAGTACTACCGCCAGCGCAGCAACGCGGGCCTGATCATCAGCGAAGGCACGCAGGTGTCCCCGCTGGGCAAGGGCTACATGGCGACGCCCGGCATCTACTCGGATGCGCAGGTCGAAGGCTGGAAGACGATCACCCGCGCCGTGCATGAAGCGGGCTCGAGGATCGTCGCGCAGCTGTGGCACGTCGGCCGGATCACCCATCCCGATCTGACGGGGGGTGCGCATCCGGTTGCGCCGTCGGCCATCCAGCCGAAGATGATCGCCTACACGCGCAGCGGCAAGGTCGATGTGCCGCAGCCGCGCGAGCTGAGCGTCGAGGACATCGCCAGCGTGGTGGATGAATTCCGTCGCGGTGCGGCGAACGCGCTGCGTGCGGGATTCGACGGCGTCGAGATCCACGGCGCGAACGGCTATCTGGTCGACCAGTTCCTGCGCGACGGGGCCAACCAACGCACCGACGAGTATGGCGGCTCGGTCGAGAACCGTGCGCGCTTCGCACTGGAGATCGTCGATGCGGTGATCGCCGAGGTCGGCGCCGGGCGCGTGGGCATCCGCCTCTCGCCGGTCAGCCCGTTCAACGACGTGGCGGACAGCGACCCGCAGGCGGTGTTCGGTTACCTCGTCGAGGAGCTGAACAAGCGCGGCATCGCCTTCATCCACTTCATCGAAGGCGCGACGGGCGGTCCGCGCGACGTGCCGGGCTTCGACTACGCCCGGGCGCGCAAAGCCTTCCAGGGCACCTACATCGCGAACAACGGCTACGACGGTGCGGCGGCCATCGCCGCGGTCGAGTCGGGCAAGGCGGACGCGGTATCCTTCGGGCGCCTCTTCATCGCCAACCCGGACCTGGTGCAGCGCCTGAAGCACGACACGCCGCTCAACACGCCGAACCCGAAGACCTTCTACGCGCCCGGCCCGGAAGGCTACATCGACTATCCGACGCTGGAGGCGATCGCGGCCTGATCCGCGTTTGCTGCACGGGCGGGCCCGGGACGCACACTCGATCGAGACTGCGCGCTCGGGCCCGTCGGCCATTGTGGCGTATGCTGTGGTAGATCGAAATCCGCCCGCCGGTCGTTTCGCGATCGAGGTCGCCGCACGGGTCCAGCGGCAGCCAGCCGGGATCCATAACGGTGCCCTGCAAATGATCGAATCCCTGCTCCTGACGACCGTGCCTATCGTCACCTTCGATCGGCAGCGGCCACTGACGAATGCGAGCGGGTTCTTCTTCGTGATGGATCAGCGCTTGTTCGTGGTCACCGGCCGCCACGTGCTGTTCGACAAGCCGACCCGGCACTTCCCGGACCGCATCGAACTCGAGCTGCACAACAATCCGGACAACCTCGCGGAATCAACGGGCTTCTCGATGCCGCTGTACCGCAATGGCCGGAGCCTGTGGCGCCAGGGATTCGACGCAGCGGGCAATATCGACGTGGCGGTTCTCGAAGTCGATCGCGGGGCACTCCCCGCGAAGCTGGTTTACCGTGCCTTCACGCCTGCGCATCTGCCGGGGCAGCTCGACCACGTCGAAATCGGCACTTCGCTGCTGGTTGTGGGCTTTCCGCTCGGTTTTCACGACACCCTGCACCACATGCCGGTGGTGCGCCAGGCCGTCGTCGCATCCTCGTTCGGACTGCGCTTCAATGGCGAGGGCTATTTCCTGACCGATGCGCGCACCCACCGCGGCACCAGCGGCGCGCCGGTGGTGATGCGAGTGGCGCATCCTCCACCCAGCTACGGCGATCTGCCGTGGATGTTGCTCGGTGTGCATTCAGCGCGACTCGACGTCGGGACGCGCGATCTCGCGCAGGACGAGGCGCTCGGCCTGAATTGCGCCTGGTACGCGGATATTCTGCTAACGTTGATCAAGTCCTGAACCATTGCAGCCGCAGGCGGGTAGTCCGGACCGGCCTTTGTCGCTCGACGTCGAGGGGCAATCATTGAGGGAGAACTGCGATGGCACAGGGACCGGCGGAGAGCTCCGTGGTGCTGCGACGCCTCCTTGCCCTTGCGCGTGATTTCCTGCAGGCATCCGACCTGGGCGAAGTCCTCGAACTTGCGGGGCAGGCCATCCCCGATCTTCTCCATTCGGACGGGAGCCTTTTGGTCGTTCATGACGGCGAGCGCGAGTTCGTCACGGAATTCGGCCATCACCAACGGCCCATGCCAACGCAGGAAGCGTCCGCCTTGCTGCGGATTGCGCGACGTGCAATGGCCGACCGGACGCCGATCCTGCTTCCCGGGATTGCACCGGATTCGGGCATGCGCGAGGACGAACTCGCTGCGCTTGGCATCGCAAGCCTGATTGCATATCCGTTCCCGCCGGTCAGGGCCATGGGGGTGCTGGTGTCGGTGTGGTATCGGCAGGGGTACCGCAAGGAACTCGCCCGGCTAGTTCCGACCTTGCGCCTGCTCGGCGAGATCACGGGAGCCGCACTCGGCAATGTCAGCTTCCGGAAGTCGCTCGAAGCCCGGATCGAGACAAAGTCGAGCGAGATTGCAGAAGCCGCCCGTCTTCACGAGGTCGAGTTGCTGAGGCGGGACTCCGTGGAAGAGGAGATCCGCAGGATCTCGGTGACCGACATGATGACCGGCCTCCTGAACCGGCGAGGCTTCTTTCTTCACGCCGAACGCAGTCTCAAGCTTGCCCGACGCCAACGGGTGCCTGGCGCCCTCGTCTTCATCGATATCGACGGCTTGAAGTCGATCAACGACGCGGATGGGCACGATGCCGGAGATGATCTCATCGAGGACATGGCGCACATACTGCAGCAGTGCTTTCGCGATGCCGACGTCGTTGCCCGCATCGGTGGCGACGAGTTTGCCGTGTTCACGATCGATACGCCGCAGCCGGACGTGCTCCTGGCCCGGATACGGCAAAGCCACGCAGACTTCACGCCGCGGCCGGATTGTCCCTACCGGATCTCGTTCAGCACCGGGATCGTGCAGTGTGATCCGGTCTCCGAACTGAGCCTGTCGGAGTATCTCCTGCGAGCAGATCAATTGATGTACGAGCACAAGCGGAACCGCCTCTCCGATATCTGAAACTGGAGCGGATTCGGGCCCTCGCAAGCGTTACAAAGTAATGGTCGACTCACCGCCGTGAGGGGCCATACTCAGTTTACTCCCAATTCCGCCGCGGGCATTCGCCAACGAGCGGCACACCTCGAGCAGCAGGACCAATGACACGCCCGATGTCAGAGTTGCTTGTTGCCCGAGGATTTACGAAAGGAATCATCATGACCACCAAACCCCACACCAGCATTGAGCGATCCTTCTCGAACACCATCGACGCCTTCATGGCATCGTCCCGCGTATATCTGGATTGCACCGAGCATCTCACTCACAGCACCTTTGCGGTTTCGCGTGCAGCGTTCGAAGAGTGTGTTGCGGCAACGAAAACCGCAGCAAGCGGCAAACCTTCCGCTGATCCGGCAGCCTTGCCACTGGCGTTAGGTCAGTCGCTGTTGGAGAAGTCGCTTGCGTATGCCAAGGATAGCTACGAGACAGTCGCGGCCGCACAAGTCGAGGCTGCACGTCTGCTCGGTAATCAGCTTGCCGTCCCGACGATGGCGTTGCCGACTCCGGAAGCCTGGAAGGGGGCGTTCAGTCTTTTCGAGCGCACCTTGCGGGACCTTTCCGCAGCCGCGGCGGGATCGTTCGGCGAAGCGGGTGACGCCTGGACGTCGTCCGTTGCGAAGTATCGTCACCTGAACAAGGCAGCATAAGCCGGACTTTGCGCGGCACGATCCGTTCCTGGATCGTGCCGCGGTCGAGGCCACAAACGCGCACGCAACATCCTCTGCCTTCCTTCCGCGCCTGCGGAGGTGAAAAGCACATCGTTTCGCCCGGACTGCCGCGACGAAGGTCGTGACCGCGTCCAGTGCAGCGTCCTGCCGCCAGTCGGTGAGAGGCGCTCCATCCTTTTTTTTTGTGTTACCCGATACCGCCGATCACGTCGCAACAGTGATCGGCGTTCGTACGTTCACGATCGGGCAGTGAGGCCACGAGCCGGCGGCGTCTGGTTTCATAATTCGATAATAACGAAATAGTTTACCAAAGACGAATTTGTGTCTAGGATTCGAATCGTCCACCCCACCAATAGAGACGCAAGATCATGACCGCCAAAAAATTCGCCTCGCAAGCCGACCTCGAAGAAAAGAAGATCAGCTGGGACAAGCTCTCCGACAACGCGTATGCCTACACCGCCGAGGGCGACCCGAACACCGGCGTGATCATCGGCGACGACGGCGTGATGATCATCGACGCGACCGCGACGCCGGTCGCCGCGCAGGGTGTGATCGCCAAGGTGCGCGAGATCACCGACAAGCCGATCAAGTACGTCGTGCTGACCCATTACCACGCCGTGCGCGTGCTCGGCGCCTCGGGCTACAAGGACGAGGGCCTGGAGCAGATCATCGCCAGCCGCGACACCCGGGACCTGATCGTCGAGCGCGGCCAGCAGGACATGGACTCCGAGATCGGCCGCTTCCCGCGCCTCTTTCAGGCCGTCGAGAGTGTGCCGGGCCTGACCTGGCCGACGCTGACCTTCGAAGGGGAGATGACCCTGTGGCTGGGCAAGCTCGAAGTGAAGATCAAGCAGCTCGGCCGCGGCCACACGAAGGGCGACACCATCGTCTATCTGCCGTCGCAGAACATCTGCTTCTCCGGCGACCTGGTCGAAGCCGACGCTGCCTGCTACACCGGCGACGCCTATCTCGCCGACTGGCCGCAGACGCTCGACAAGCTCGCCGCGATGAAATTCGACAAGCTCGTCCCGGGCCGCGGCCCGGCGCTGATCGGTCGCGAGGCGGTCGATGCCGGTCTCGCCTACACGCGCGATTTCGTCTCGACGCTGTACCGCAGCGCGCAGGAAGCCGTCGCGCAGGGCTTCGACCTGAAGGCGACGATGGCGCACACGCGCAAGAACATGGATCCGAAATTCGGCCAGGTCTTCATCTACGAGCACTGCCTGCCCTTCGACGTGACGCGCGCGCACGACGAGGCGAGCGGCCTCCGTGATCCGCGCATCTGGACTGCGGAGCGCGACCAGCAGATGTGGCATTCGCTGCAGGAGTGATCCTGCCGGAGCCGTCGGCTTCCTGACGGCTCCGATTTCCGATTTCCCCGGCTGAGCAAGCGGCCGATCAGAGTCGTGCCCCCTGCAGGCGCCGAACTCCGGGCCAACGCACCCCAAGATGCGGCGCCGGAACAACGAATCATATGGAGGAGACACCCGTGCTGAGCACGTTCAAATACCCGAAGTTCGAGTACGTCCGCCCGCCCGAGATCGCCGAAGGGCGGGAGGGGAGAGAGGGGCATTACCCCGTGGTGATCGTCGGCGCCGGTCCGGTCGGCCTCACCGCCGCGATCGACCTCGCCCAGCAGGGGCAGCGCGTGCTGCTGCTCGACAACGACGACACCGTGTCGATCGGCTCGCGCGGCGTGTGCTACGCGAAGCGCACGCTGGAAGTGCTGGACCGCCTCGGCTGCGCCGAGGAGATGGTGCAGAGGGGCGTGTCGTGGAACGTCGGCCGCACCTTCTTCCGCGAGGAGGAAGTGTTCAACTTCAACCTCTGCCCCGAGCCGGACCACCACCGGCCGGGCATGATCAACCTGCAACAGTATTACCTCGAAGACGACCTGATCAAGCGCGCACGCCAGTTGCCGAACCTCGAGATGCGGTTCAGGAACACGGTGATCGGCGTGACGCAGGTCGAGGACCGTGCGACCCTGCGTGTCGAGACCGCGGACGGCGCCTACACCGTGAACACCGACTGGCTGATCGTCGCCGACGGCGCGCGCAGCCCGATCCGCACCATGCTGGGCCTCGACATCGACGGCAAGATCTTCATGGACCGCTTTCTGATCGCCGACGTCGTCATGAAGGCGGATTTCCCGACCGAGCGCTGGTTCTGGTTCGATCCGCCCTTCCATCGCAACCAGTCGGTGCTGCTGCATCGCCAGGCCGACAACGTCTTCCGCATCGATTTCCAGCTCGGCTGGAACGTCGACCCGGAAGAGGAGAAGAAGCCCGAGAACGTCATCCCGCGCATCAAGGCGATGTTGGCAAACGACGGAAATGAGGGGCCGGAATTCGAACTGGAGTGGGTCAGCGTCTACACTTTCCAGTGCCGGCGCATGAACCGCTTCAACCACGGCCGCGTGCTCTTCGTCGGCGACGCCGCGCACCAGGTCTCGCCCTTCGGTGCACGCGGCGCGAACTCCGGCATCCAGGACACCGACAACCTCGTGTGGAAGCTCAAGCTCGTGATGGACGGCAAGGCGCCGGCGACCCTGCTCGACACCTACTCGGACGAGCGCTGCCATGCGGCGGACGAGAACATCATGAACTCGACCCGTTCGACCGACTTCATCACGCCCAAGAGCGCAGTCAGCAAGACCTTCCGCAACGCGGTGCTCGGGTTGGCCGAGAACCATGCTTTCGCCCGCGCGCTGGTGAATTCCGGGCGGCTGTCGGTGCCCAGTTTCCTCGCCGACTCGAGCCTCAACACCGCGGACAGCGACGTCTTCGCCGGCAGCATGATCCCCGGCGCGCCGATGGACGATGCCCCGGTGCAGGCCGCCGACGGCACGCAGTGGCTGCTCGGTGCGGTCGGCAACCGCTTCCAGCTGCTGCACTACGTCCCGGATGCGAGTTCCCTCGATGCCGTCACCGCCCAGGCGCTGCGCAGCCTCATCGACGCGACTATCCCGGTCGAGGCGATCATCGTCACCGAACGCGGCGCCGCGCCTGCGGGCCTCAAGACCCTGATCGATGCGAAGGGCCGTGTGCGCGAGCGCTACGACCTGCGCGAAGACACGAGTTACCTCGTGCGTCCTGACCAGCACGTCGCCGCCCGCTGGCGCGCGCTGGATGTCGCCCAAGTGCGTGCCGCCGTGGCGCGCGCCACCTGCAACGCCTGATGGAGACCGCCATGGCACTCAACACGCAACCGAACCTGCACGAACCCGGCAAGCGCCACTTCCGCGCCTTCTCGCCCGGCGACGACTTCTACGAGGCGCTGATCGAAACCCACCGCGACCTGACGGACGAGCAGAGCGCGATGGTGAACGCGCGCCTGATCCTGCTGCTCGCGAACCACATCGGCGACATCTCGGTGCTGCGCGAAGCGATGCGCATCGCCCGCGAAGGCGTCGACGCGCCTGCGGCAGGCGGCGGACAGTAAGCAGTTATTGACGCGGGGTCGGGCGAATCATGGCCGTTCGCCCTGAGCCTGTCGAAGGGCTCATCCCGCACGGTACGCGGTTGCAAGGGCGGTAAACGGGTTCCCGCCTACCGCCCCTGCAAATCCGGATGCCCCGCAATGAACTTCAGCACGAACGCCCGCAGGCTTTCCGCCGCCGGCGTCAGCGATCGCCCCGTGCGCGTGAAGACGTAGAAGCGCCGCGACACCACGGGTGCGAGCAGCGGGCGCATCTCCAGCCCGTACAGGCGCACCAGCGATGCCGCGTAGGGGATGCAGATCGTCACGCCCAGCCCGGCGCTGACCATCGACAGGGCCGTCGACATGAAGGTCACCGTCGCCTGCGGCGCGAGGTCGAACTCGCGCTTGCCCTCGTGCAGGTCCATCGACAGCCGCTCGGTGAATTGCCCTTCCAGCGTGATCAGCGGGTAGTCGATCAGCTCCGCCCAGCGGATTTCCTTCTTCGCCGCGAGCGCGTGCCGCGGCGGGAATACCGCATGGAACGGCAGCGTGAAGAGTTCGTCCGACCGGATCTCCGAGTTCGGGTCGCGCTCCGGGCCGATGCCGAAATCCACTTCCCCCGAGAATACGCGCGACACCACGCTCTCGACGGCGCAATCGACGAGCCGGATCTCGATCTCGGGATGCTGTTCGCGGTAGGCCGCGATCACCTCGGGCAGCAGCGTGCTGCACATCAGCTGCGGCGCCGCCACGCGCACCAGTCCCTTCTTCAGCGCCTTCAGGTTCGCGACCTCGTGGAGCACGCCGTCGAGGTCGAGCAGGGTCTTGTCGATCAGCGGGAAGATCTCGCGGCCGATGTCCGAGAGCTGGATGCGCCGCGTGCTGCGGTCGAACAGGCGCACGCCCAGCGACTGCTCCATCTCCTTGATCAGCCCGCTCAGCGCCGACTGGGTGACGAAGAGACTCTCCGCGGCGAGCGTGAAGCTGCCGGTGCGCGCGACGGCGATGAAGGCGCGCAGCTGGCGCAGGGTGATATTCATGAGCTCAGGTGATAAATGGATCTGAAAAAGCCGTTTGAATGATAGATCACCTTGGTCTCTAATACATCTCACAAAACAGGAGGACGGAGACAGACATGACGCAACTCATCAAACGCATCCACCACGTCGCGTACCGCTGCAAGGACGCGCTCGAGACCGCGCGCTGGTACGAAAAGCACCTGGGCATGAAGCTGGTGCTGTCGATCGCCGAGGACGCCGTGCCCTCGACCGGCGAAGCCGACCCGTACATGCACATCTTCCTCGACGCCGGCATGGGCAACATTCTCGCCTTCTTCGAGCTGCCGACCCGCGCGCCGATGGGCCGCGACCCGAACACCCCGGCCTGGACGCAGCACCTGGCGATGAAGGTCGAGTCGATGGACGTGCTGATGGCGACCAAGGCGCGCCTCGAAGCCGAAGGCCTGGAAGTCGTCGGCCCGACGGACCACGCGCTGTTCCAGTCGATCTACTTCTTCGACCCCAACGGCCACCGCCTGGAACTCGCCGCCGACACCTCCACCGACAAGATGCTCGAAGCGCTCGACAAGGTGAAGTGGGAGATGCTGGAAGAATGGGCGAAGACCAAGAAGGCGCCCAAGCACGCCGCCTGGATGCATGACGGCAGCTACAAGGAGATGTTCAAGTGAAACTCGCCACCCTGAAGCAGGGCGGCCGCGACGGCGCCCTCGTCGTCGTCAGCCGTGATCTCGCCCGCTGCCGCGCCGTGCCGGCCATCGCCCGCACGCTGCAGGCCGCGCTCGACGACTGGGCGGCGATCGAGCCGCAGCTGCGCCAGGTGTATGAAGCGCTCAACAGCGGCGCCGTCGAGGGCGATCCCTTCGACCAGGCCGCCTGCCATTCGCCGCTGCCGCGCGCCTACCAGTGGGCCGACGGTTCGGCCTACCTCAACCACGTCGAGCTGGTGCGCCGCGCGCGTAACGCCGAAGTGCCCGCGTCCTTCTACACCGACCCGCTGATGTACCAGGGCGGCTCGGACAGCTTCATCGGGCCGCGCGACGCCGTCGTCGCTGCCGAAGCCTGGGGCATCGACTTCGAGGCCGAAGTCACGGTCGTCACCGGCGACGTCCCGCTGGGCGCGACCCCCGCCGAGGCCGCGAAGGCGATCCGCCTCGTGATGCTGGTGAACGACGTCAGCCTGCGCAACCTCATCCCGAACGAGCTCGCGAAGGGCTTCGGCTTCTTCCAGAGCAAGCCCGCGAGCGCCTTCAGCCCGGTCGCCGTGACCCCGGACGAGCTGGGCGGCGCGTGGCAGGATGCCAAAGTGCACCTGCCGCTCGTCGTCCATCTCAACGGCAAGCTCTTCGGCAAGCCCAACGCCGGCGTCGACATGAGCTTCGACTTCGGCCAGCTCGTCGCCCACGTCGCGAAGACGCGCGAGCTCGAAGCCGGCTCCATCATCGGTTCGGGCACGGTGTCGAACAAGGCCGGCGACCTCTACGGCTCGTCGATCGAACACGGCGGCGTCGGATACTGCTGCCTCGCCGAGGTCCGCACCTGGGAGACCATCGAGCAGGGCCAGCCCGCGACCCCCTTCATGCGCGACGGCGACACCGTGCGCGTCGAGATGTTCGACGCCGACGGGCAAAGCGTCTTCGGCACGATCGAGAACCGGGTCGCGGCGTTGCCGGGCTGAGTCGAACCCTTTTCGCCCCGCCGACAGCCCGAAGAAGGTCTGCGGCGGGCGCCTTGATGCTTGCATAACGATATTTCCGCCAATACGAGGAGACACACATGTTCAAGAAGGCCCTGATCGCCGCCGCAGCCACCGCCCTGTGCGCGACCGTCGCCCACGCCGAGGAGATCACGCTGAAGGTCGCGCATTTCTGGCCCGCGACCGCGCTGAGCCAGCAGAAGGTGCTGGAGCCTTGGTGCGCGAAGATCGCCGCCGAGTCGAAGAACCGCCTCAAGTGCCAGATCTTCCCCGCGATGCAGCTGGGCGGCACGCCGCCGCAGCTGATGCAGCAGGCCGCCGACGGCGTCGCCGACATCGTGTGGACGCTTCCGGGCTACACCGCGGGCCGCTTCCCGTCGGTCGAGGTCTTCGAACTGCCCTTCATGACGAAGAACGCCGAAGGCGCGAGCCGCGCCGCGTGGGAGTACTACGAGCAGTTCGGCAAGAAGGACTTCGAGTCGGTCAAGCCGCTCGCCTTCCACGTGCACGACGCCGGTCACATCCACAACAACAAGCACCCGATCAAGAAGGTGGCGGACTTCCGCGGCCTCAAGATGCGCGCGCCGACGCGGCTCACCAACCGCATGCTCGCCCACCTCGGCGCGACCCCCGTCGCGATGCCGATGCCGCAGACGCCGGAGGCCGTATCGAAGGGCGTCGTCGATGGCTACGTGCTGCCGTGGGAGGTGATTCCGACCATGAAACTGCACGAGATGACCAAGTACCACACCGAAATGGACCCCTCGCAGCCGTCGCTGTACACGACCTTCTTCACGATCGCGATGAACAAGGCGAAGTACGACAGCCTGCCCGACGATCTCAAGAAGGTCATCGACGCGAACTCGGGTGCGGATCTCTCCGCCTCGATCGGCCGCGTATGGGACGAATCGGCGCCCGCCGCGCGCCAGCAGGCCGTCGCGCACGGCAACCAGTTCTACACCATCCCCGCGAGCGAAGCGAAGGAATGGGTTGCGGTGGGCGACCGTCTCGCCGGCGAGTGGGTCAACGAAGTCACCGCCAAGGGCTACCCCGGCCAGAAGATGCTCGACAGCTCCCGCGCGCTGATCGCGAAGTACAGCAAGTAATCCCCTTCGATCAGGCCGGCCCTGCACGGGCACCGCGTTCCTCCCCGCAGACGGGAGGCGGTGCCCGCGCGCCGGTAACTCCCTGGAGTACTCCCCATGGCGGAACTCGTTCCCCAGCTCGACGACCAGCGCGACCCCGGTCCGCGCGATGCGTTCGGGCATTTCCTGTTCGTCTGGTCGCAGCTCTCGGCCGTCGGCGGCGCGCTGGTGCTGCTGGGCCTGTGCGGACTGTCCGTATATAGCGTGCTCGGCCGCTGGCTCTTCGACTCGCCCGTGTTCGGCGACGTCGAGCTCGTGCAGATGGGCTGCGCACTGGCGATCGCCGCGTGCCTGCCCTACGCGCAGATGAAGAACGCGCACGTCATCGTCGACTTCTTCACCCACGGCGCCTCCCCCGCGCTGCGCCGCGTGCTCGACCGCATCGCCGCGCTGGTGCTCGCCTTTGCGTCCGCCGTGATCGCCTGGCGCAGCTTCGTCGGTGCCTGGGAAGCGTCCCAGTCCGGCGAGACCGGCATGATCCTCGGCTGGCCGCTGTGGTGGTCCTACCTCACGCTCGGCCCCGGCTTCCTGCTCCTCGCGCTGACGGCGCTCTACACGGCCTGGAAAGGCTCCATCCACACCGAGGTCGGTGAAGAATGAGCAGCGTAACCATCGGATTCCTCGTCGGGGCACTGACCCTGACTCTGCTCGCGCTGCGCTTCCACATCGGCATGGCGATGCTGGTCGGCGGCTCGATCGGCTACATCGCGGTGTCGGGCCTCGACCCGCTGCTGAGCTACTTCAAGAACCTCGCCTACGGCCGCTTCTCGGTCTATGACCTGTCCGTCGTGCCGCTCTTCCTGATGATGGGCAACATCGCCTCGCACGGCGGGCTGTCGCGGCGCCTGTTCGAAGCGACCAACGCCTTCATCGGGCACTGGCGCGGCGGCGTCGCGATGAGCGCGATCGGCGCCTGCGCCGGTTTCGGCGCGATCTGCGGCTCCTCGCTCGCGACCGCCGCGACGATGGGCAAGGTCGCACTGCCCGAGCTGCGCCGCCACAACTACTCGCCGGCACTCGCCACCGGCGCGCTCGCCGCGGGCGGCACGCTGGGCATCCTGATCCCGCCCTCGGTCGTGCTGGTCATCTACGCGATCCTTGCCGAGCAGAACGTCGCCGCGATGTTCATGGCCGCGCTGATCCCCGGCCTGATCGCGATGTTCGGCTACATGACGGTCGTCGCCATCGTCGCCCGAGTCGTGCCCGGCGCGGGCCCGGCCGCGCCGCGGCTGGCCTGGAGCGCGCGCATGACGGCGCTACGCCGCGTGTGGCCGATCGTCACGGTCTTCGTCGTGATGATAGGCGGCATTTACGGCGGCATCTTCACGCCGACCGAAGGCGCCGCCGTCGGCACCCTCGCGACTACCGCGCTGGCCTTCGCGTCGCGCGAGATGAACCTGCGCGCCTTCGTGTCGGCCGTGCTGAGCGCCACCGAATCGACCGCGATGATCTTCCTCATCCTGCTCGGTGCGGACGTGCTCAACGCCTTCCTTGCGATGTCGCAGATGCCGCAGGCGCTCGCCGAATGGGTGCTCGGCAGCGGCCTGTCGCCGATGCTCGTGCTGGCGGGCATCATAGTCGTGTATGTGGTGCTCGGCTGCGTGATGGACAGCCTGTCGATGATCCTGCTCACGATCCCCATCTTCCTGCCCATTGTCATGGGGCTGGACTACTGGGGCCTGGAGCACACCGACAAGGCGATCTGGTTCGGCATCCTCGCGCTGATGGTCGTCGAGATCGGCCTCATCACGCCGCCCGTCGGCATGAACGTGTTCATCATCAACAGCCTGGCGAAGGACATCCCGATGCGCGAAACCTTCCGCGGCGTGCTGCCCTTCCTCGCCTCCGACGGCCTGCGCATCGTGCTGCTCGCGCTCTTCCCCGGCCTGTCGCTATGGCTGGTCCATCTGCTCGGCGGCTGAGTTGCCGCCCTGCCCGGAGAACCGAACGATGAAGCTCTACACCTATTTCCGCAGCTCCGCCGCCTACCGTGTGCGCATCGCGCTGAACCTGAAGGGACTCGCGTGGGACGCCGTCCCGGTGCACCTCGTGCGCGACGGCGGCGAGCAGCGCCAGCCCGCCTACCTGGAACTCAACCCGGTCGGCCTGGTGCCGACGCTGGATGACGACGGGCAGCTGCTCACGCAGTCGCTCGCGATCATCGAATACCTCGACGAGACGCATCCGGAGCCGGGGCTGCTGCCCGCCGGCGCGGCCGATCGCGCCCGTGTGCGGGCGATCGCTCAGGCCATCGCCTGCGACATCCACCCCATCAACAACCTGCGCGTGCTGCAGTACCTGAAGCGCGAGTTCGGCATTAGCGACGCGCAGCGGGATGCATGGTATCGTCATTGGGTGGAGGTTGGCCTCGCGGGCGTCGAGCAACTGCTCGCGCGCGACAAGCGCACGGGCACGTTTTGCCACGGCGATGCGCCGACGCTAGCAGACTGCTGCCTCGTGCCGCAGGTCTTCAACGCGCGCCGCTTCGGCTGCGACCTCTCTGCGATGCCAACCGTCCGGCGCATCGCGGAGCGTTGCGCTACGCTGGAGGCTTTCCGCCTGGCGGCGCCGGAGAACCAGCCGGACGCGGAGTAGGCGGGTCTGAACCTGGCAGCCGCAAGCCGTTCGGGCTGAGCCCTTCGGCGGGTTCAGGACAGGCTTGTCGAGGCCCTGCCGACGTCCTTCGATAGGCTCGGGGCGCACGGAGTTTTATGATGGCGCATCAACAAGACGAAGCGAGCGAGACAGCATGAACGACACCCCCATGTGGACGCCCTCGGCCGGGCGCATCGCGGCCGCCAATGTCACGTCCTTCCGCGAGGCCGCCGCGCGCCGCTGGAACGTGGAGCTCCCCGATTACGATGCCCTGTACGCGTGGTCCGTCGCGCAGCCCGAGCAGTTCTGGACCAGCGTGTGGGAAGACGGCGACGTGATCGGCGAACGCGGCGAGCGCGTGCTGGTCGACGGCGACCGGATGCCCGGCGCGAAATGGTTCCCGGACGCGCGCCTGAATTTCGCGCAGAACCTGTTGCGCTCGCGCGACGCGCACGACGCGCTCGTGTTCTGGGGCGAGGACTGCGAGCAGAACCGCATGTCGCACGGCGAGTTCTACCGTGCGGTAGCGCACTTTACCGAGGCGCTGCGCGAGCAGGGCGTGCAGAAGGGCGACCGTGTCGCGGCCTACATGCCGAACATGCCCGAGACCGTGATCGCGATGCTGGCCGCGGCGAGCATCGGTGCGATCTTCACCTCCGCGTCGCCGGACTTCGGCGTGCAGGGCGTGCTCGACCGCTTCGGCCAGACCGAACCGAAGGTGCTCGTCGCCTGCGACGGCTACTTCTACGGCGGAAAGACCATCGACGTGCTCGGCAAGCTCGGCGACATCGTGCGCCAGCTGCCCTCGGTGAAGCGCGTCGTCGTCGTGCCCTACGTGCATGCCGAGCATGACATGACGCAGGTGCCCCACGGCGTCATGTGGGCCGACTTCATCGCGCCTTTCCATTTTGTCGACAACATCGCCTTCGAGCAGCTGCCCTTCGACCATCCGCTGTACATCATGTACTCGTCGGGCACCACCGGTGTGCCGAAGTGCATCGTGCATAGCGCGGGGGGCACCTTGCTGCAGCACCTGAAGGAACACCGCCTGCATGCCGACGTGAGGCCGGGCGACCGCCTGTTCTACTTCACCACCTGCGGCTGGATGATGTGGAACTGGCTCGTCTCGGGGCTCGCGGCCGGCGCGACGCTGCTGCTCTACGACGGCTCGCCCTTCGCCTCCGACAACCAGATCCTCTTCGACTATGCCGATGCCGAGCACATGACGCACTTCGGCACCTCGGCGAAGTTCATCGACGCCGCCGCGAAGTTCGGCCTGAAGCCGCGCGAGACGCACAGCCTCGCGAGCGTGCGCGCGATGATGAGCACCGGCAGCCCGCTGGTGCCGGAGGGCTTCGACTACGTCTATCGCGATATCAAGGCCGACCTGCAGTTGTCGTCGATCTCGGGCGGTACCGACATCATCTCCTGCTTCGTTCTCGGCTCGCCGGTGCTGCCGGTGTGGCGCGGCGAGATCCAGTGCCGCGGCCTGGGCATGGCGGTCGATGTGTGGGACGACGAGGGCCGGCCGCTGCGTGGTGACAAGGGTGAGCTGGTGTGCACGAAACCCTTCCCGGTGATGCCGATCGGCTTCTGGCGTGACGACGACGGCGCGAAGTACCAGGCCGCCTATTTCGAGCGCTTCCCCGACGTGTGGTGCCACGGCGATTTCTGCGAGATCACCGGACACGGCGGCCTCGTGATCCACGGCCGCTCGGACGCGACCCTGAACCCCGGCGGGGTGCGCATCGGCACGGCCGAGATCTACCGCCAGGTCGAGCGCCTGCCCGAAGTCGTCGAGTCGCTCGTGATCGGCCAGGATTGGCCGCCGCAGACGCCGAACGACGTGCGCGTGGTCCTGTTCGTGAAGCTGCGCGAGGGTCTGACGCTAGACGACGCACTGGTCGCGCGCATCCGGCAAACTATCCGCGACAACACCACGCCACGCCACGTGCCGGCAAAGGTGCTGCAGGTCGCCGACATCCCGCGCACCAAGAGCGGCAAGATCGTCGAACTCGCGGTGCGCAACGTCGTGCATCGTCGCCCGGTGAAGAACCAGGAGGCGCTTGCGAATCCCGAGGCTTTGGCTTACTTCCGCGATCGGGCCGAATTGGCGGAATAAGAATAGGGATAGAAATAGGAATAGAGCTGTGCGGCCGGGCGTGCGAAAGCGCGATCAAACGCCCGGCGCGCCGCCCGCGGCCCGTTCGAGCGCCCGCGCCGCACCGACCAGACCGGGGTAGGGCGAGTCGATCACCCAGGTCGGGATCCGCGCGAGGTAATCGCTGAAGCGTCCCTTCTGTTCGAAGCGTGCGCGGAAGCGCGAGCGGGCGAAGGCGGCTCCCAGCTTCGGCACGATTCCGCCGCCGATATACACCCCGCCGCGTGCCCCCAGCGTCAACGCGAGGTCCGCGGCGACGGTGCCGAGGAAGGCGCAGAAGGTGTCGACGGTCGTCGCGCATAACGGCGAGCTGCCGTCGAGCGCGTGTCGGCTGATCTCCGCCGCGGTCAATGCAGGCGCAGGCTGGCCGGCAAGGGCAGCTTCGGCTTCATGCAGCGTGACCAATCCCGGACCCGAGAGGATGCGTTCGGCGGAGACATGCGGATGCCGCTCCGCGAGCCACGCGATGATCGCGGCTTCGTGCGCATCGGAGGCGGCAAGCGTCACGTGGCCGCCTTCGCCTTCCAGCGGGACGTAGTCGCCGCCGCAGGGGACGAGACCCGAGACGCCCAGCCCCGTGCCCGCGCCCAGGAGCCCGATCGCGCGCCGTGCCACCGCCGTGCCGCCACCGACCTGTAGGAGCTCCGATACCGGCAGGGCCGGCAAGGCCATCGCGAGTGCGGTGAAGTCGTTGATGACCTGCAGGTGCTCGAGGTCGAGCCGGGTCCGCAGTTCGCGGATCGAGAACGCCCAGTGGTGGTTGGTCATCTTCACGAAATCCCCGTCGACCGGGTTCGCGATGCCGAACGCGCACCAGCGCGGACGGGGCGCTCCGGTTTCGGCGATGTAGCGCTCGATCGCTTCGGCCGGGCCGGGGAAGCCGGCGCACGGCAACGTGCGCATCGCCTCCATCTCCTGTCCCGGCGTGCGGATCAGCGCGAAGCGCGCATTGGTGCCGCCGATGTCGCCGACGAGGCGCGGGTAGGTGTCATGGGGAGCGGAAGACATCGGGTGATCCTCGAATCGGTTCGTTTCATGCAGGGCGCGGAGGAGCTTGCGCCGCGCCCGGTCGCCCGCGCTGCCGAAGATGTCCGGGCCGAGGGGCGGGTTGCAGCCGTGAGGGCCTCTTCGCAAGGGGGGGCGGAACATGCGTCGCCGTAAATAGAATGTAATAAAATTACATGAGATGCAAGTAAAAAAGCTTGTCGGCGCTACACCAGTGCTGCCGACTGCCATGCGACGCTTGTGTGACGAGGGGCGCGATAATTCGTGGTTTGCGCGGAAACAGCGGCGAAGCGTGGCAGATTCAATGCGCTGCAGAGCTTGCGGGGCGCCGCGGCGAAGTGTTTCGGTCCGGCGAAGCTTTGTCGCAAGGAAGGTAGTAAAACTACAGATGCACCGAGCCCACGCCGCCATGCAATCCCGCAGTCTCGGTGTCGGCATTCCTCGCCAGCAGGGGTGACGCCCTTACGCGCAGCTTCCGTTTGCCGAAACAAAAGCGCTTTCGGGAGAAAAGTGTCAATTAATAAAGTTAAGAAAGAGCTAAAAGAACATATTTAACATGTCGCCTTCCTGTTCCAGAGTGCTTCGGCGCGTATCGAGAAAAACACATATAAACAAATAACTAGCACATATTGCGGAATAGGGAAGGCTGTCTGTTTTTCGTTCGTTAGGTATAAAAGCAACAAAAAATTTGCGCTCGAAAAGTAGTAATACTACACTTCGCGTAACACGGACCCGGCAAGCCCGGTCTGCGTACGGAGAGCAAATCGACAAACGTTTTCCGACCGGTGCACATGCCCGCAGAGGCGTGGTGACGGGCGGCAGGGTACGAAGAGCCCGAGGAAGAGGAGACAAGCAGAATGATCACGAAGAAAACCGCCATCGCTCTCGGCATCGCGCTGGCTTTTTGTGGAAGCGCAGCAGCAGCGGACAAGGCGAAGCCGACGCGAGTCGAAGAACTCGAGGCGCGCATCGCCAGGCTCGAGGAGATGTTGCGTCAGGTGACCACGGTCGCTCAGCAGGCGACCAGTGCGGCCGAGCAGGCCAGCAGCGCCGCGCAGCAGGCGAGCAGCAGTGCCCGGCAGGCGAGTGAGGTTGCGCTCAAGGCCGACACCACCGCATCGGCGGCGAAGGCGGCCAGCGATGCGCAGGCGCCGCTGACCAAGGCGGCAGCGGAGACTGCGTCGTCCTTCGAGTTTCACGGCTATGCCCGCTCGGGCACCGTGTCGAACAGCGACATGTTCACGGTCAAGGGGGTGGGGCCCTACATCACGCCGGCGGGCAACCTTGGTGGAGCGGTGGGCCGCCTGGGCCTGGAGACCGATACCTACGTGGAGGCAAAATTGCTGAAGAACTTCCGCTCGGATGACGGCAGTTGGGCGACCTTCGGCTTCATGCTCGCGGATGGCGTCAATAGCAACAACGACTGGACCGGCGGCGAGAACGGCATCAACGTTCGCTGGGCCTACACCGAGATGGGCAATCTGCCTGCCTTCAAGGGCACTGCGCTGGAAAACGCATCGATCTGGGCGGGCAAGCGCTTCGACAAGAAAAACTTCGACATCCATTTCTTCGATAGCGATTTCGTCTTCCTCTCCGGCACCGGTGCGGGTGTCTACGACGCCCAGGTGACGCCGGACTGGAAAACCAACGTGTCGGTGTACGGTCGCGATTTTCTCAATGAGGACAACGAAGGCATCAAGAGCTACGTCTTCACGATGAACAACTACGTCGGCAACTGGCAGTTCATGCTGAACGGCATGCGGGCGAAGAACAATGACGTGAACGGCAGCAACCGTGCGACCAGCGGCTATCACGGTCTGGTGGCCTACCATGCGCCGAGTTTCTATGGATTGGGCGACGGCTTCTCCAAGACCGGAATACTGGCAGGTCGGGGATTGGGGGCCGAGGTCAAGCGGCTCGGCGCGGTCGGCAATCTGCTGGAAGACGCACAGGCGTTCCGCGTGATGAGCTTCGGCGTAACCGATCTCGCGCCGAACTGGAAAATCTCGCCCGCGGTGATGGCTGAAGTCAGCAAGGATCGCTTCAACAAGGGCGACGAGTACAAGTGGGCGTCCGCCAACCTGCGCTTCACCAACGCGATCAACAAGAACTTCGCGATGCAGTACGAAGGCAGCTTCCAGTACATGGATCTGGACAGCACCTTCACCCGGGCGAAGGGCAACTTCTACAAGCTGACCGTCTCGCCGACCTTCAAGCTCGATACCGGCGCCGGCCTGTTCGCGCGTCCCGAACTGCGCCTCTTCGCCACGTGGATGGGCTGGGACAAGAAGCTGAACGGTTTCACCTACGACGGCAGCGCGAACGAGGGGTTCGGCAGCACCCGATTCACCGGCGACAGCAAGTGGCTGGTGGGTGCGCAGATGGAAGTCTGGTTCTGAGCGGCTTTGCCTGACCGGGGCGATCACATGCAATCCGCGCAGGGCGCATGGCCTTCGCGCGAGACCTTCCCGGGCGCTGCCGGGGCGGGCTCAGCCGATGGCTTTCGCGCGCGGACGGCGGGCGGCGGCGGGTGGCGGACCGTCCGTGTCGCCTTCGCCGATGTGCGGCTGCCCGAGCATGTGCAGATCCGCCACAGGCTTCCCTGCCAGCACGCCCAGGACCAGATCCGCCATCGTGCGCCCGGATTGCTCGCCGGTTGGCTGGACCACGCCGGTCACCCGGTAGGTCAGCGGAATCTCGGTGGGAATGCCGTCATAGACGATCAGCGACAGGCCGCTGCCCGATTTCCAGCCGTTGTCGCCCAGCGCCCGCAGTGCACCGACGCCGGCGACGTTGTTGTCTACGAGCAGGGCTGTGGGCGGCTTCTTCATCGCAAGCAGTTTGCCCACCGCCTCGTAGCCGCCGATGCGGTTGAGCGGTGCTTCGAGGATCAGTTCGGGGTCGGGTTCGATCCCCGCGTCGCGCAGCGCGGCGACGAACCCCCGGTGGCGCTGCATCGCGAAGTTCAGTTCGAGCGGGGCGTGGATCAGCGCGATGCGGCGGTGGCCCAGCGCGAGCAGTCGCTCCACGGCCATCCGCCCGCCGCCTTCGTTGTCGAAGTCGAACCAGGCGTAGGGAAGGCGGCTGTTGGTGCGCCCGTAAGCGACGAAGGGGAAGTTGCGTTCCTGCAGGAAGCGGATGCGCGGGTCATCGACGCGGGTGCGTGCGACGATCAGCGCATCGACACGCCGGCCGTCGATCAGGCGGCGGTAGGTGTCCAGTTCGACATCGGGGCGCGACGAATGGATCAGCAGGTCGATGTTGTGTTCGGCCAGGCGCTCGGTAAGGCCGGACACGACCTCGCCGAAGCGGATGTCGCCGATGTCGCTCGCGCCGAAGGGATACACGATGCCGATCGCGTCGGCCCGGCCCGTGGCGAGCTGACGCGCCTGCGGGTTGGGCTGGTAGCCGAGTTTCTTTGCCGCCTCGCTGACACGCTGGCGCGTGGCTTCGCTGACGTCGGAGTATCCGTTGAGCGCCCGGCTTACAGTGGTTTGCGACAGTCCGAGCGACTCGGACAGCATTTTCAGATTGACCTTCATCGGTGTTCCTTCCGCCCGTATCGGGCATCCAAGGGCCGTTTGCGGACGGCCCGCGCTATGACCGCAGTCTAGCGAATTTTCGGGAGCGGGTTCTTACGGACAAAAACAGTTTACATCCAAAGCGCTTCGGATTACGATCCAAACCGCTTTGGATGATTTTATGGCTTCATCAGGAATATTCATCAAGAGCCGATTTTCGATACTTCCGGCACGTGCGGCGTGCGGGGAACGCAAAGCGAGGAGTAGAGACTTGGAAACGAAGTGGTGGCACGACGCAGTGGTGTATCAGATCTACCCGCGCAGCTTCATGGACGCGAACGGCGACGGCATCGGCGACCTCAACGGCATCACCGCGCGCCTCGACTACCTGAAGTCGCTCGGCATCGACGTGATCTGGATCTGCCCGATGTACAAGTCGCCCAACGACGACAACGGCTACGACATTGCCGACTACCACGCGATCATGGACGAGTTCGGCACGATGGCCGACTTCGACCGCCTGCTGGCGGAAGTGCACGCCCGCGGCATGCGCCTGATCCTTGACCTGGTGGTGAACCACACCAGCGACGAGCACCCCTGGTTCGTCGAGTCGCGCTCATCGAAGGACAACCCCAGGCGCGACTGGTATGTGTGGCGCGAGGGCAAGGGCGGTGAAGCTGGCAAAGGCGGCGGCACGCCGGGTGACGAGCCGAACAACTGGGAAAGCATCTTCAAGGGCTCGGCGTGGAAGTACGACGAGACCACGGGCCAGTACTTCCTGCACCTGTTCTCGACGAAGCAACCGGACCTCAACTGGGAGAATCCGGAGGTGCGCGCCGCGATCAACGACATGGTGCGTTGGTGGCTGGACAAGGGCATAGACGGCTTCCGTCTCGACGCCGTGAGCCACATGAAGAAGGTCGCCGGGCTGCCCGACATGCCCAACCCGGAAGGGCTCGACCACGTCTCCTGCCTGCCGATGCACATGAACGTCGACGGCGTGCTCGATTACATGGACGACCTGTGCCGGAACAGCTTCGCCGACTACGACATCATGACGGTGGGCGAGGCCAATGGGGTGTCGGCCGAGCAGGCGTGCGACTGGGTGGGCTCGGACCGCAACCGCCTCGACATGATCTTCCAGTTCGAGCACCTGCACCTGTGGGCGCAGGATCCGACGGCGGCGCTGGACGTGGTTGCGCTGAAGAAAGTCTTCTCGCGCTGGCAGGGCACGCTGCATCAGGTCGGCTGGAACGCGCTGTTCCTCGAGAACCACGATATCCCGCGCATCGTGTCGAAGTGGGGCGACGTCGGGCACTACTGGCGCGAGAGCGCGACCTCGCTCGCGACGATGTATTTCCTGATGGAAGGCACGCCCTTCATCTATCAGGGGCAGGAGATCGGGATGACCAATACCCGCTTCGAGCGCATCGAGGACTTCAACGACGTGTTCGCGAAGAACGAATACGCGCTGCAGCGGGCGCAGGGCGTGCCGGCCAACGACATCATCGCCGGGCTGGCGGTGACCTCGCGTGACAACTCGCGCACGCCGATGCAGTGGGACGCCACGACCAACGCCGGTTTCACGCGCGGCACGCCGTGGCTGAAGCTGAACCCCAACTTCCCGCAGATCAACGTCGCGCAGCAGGAAGCCGACTCCGGCTCGATCCTGAACTTCTACCGCCGCCTGATCGCCCTGCGCAAGGCCGAGCCGGCGCTGGTGCATGGCCGCTACGCGCTGCTGCTGGAGAACGATGCGCAGGTCTATGCCTACACGCGCACGCTGGGCAGCGAGCAGATCGTCGTGATGGCGAACCTGTCGGGCAAGGACGCGCGCGTCGAGCATGACGGCTTCGCGCTGCGGCATGCGGACCTGCTGCTGGCGAACGGCGAGGTCGCCCCTCACGCGGATACCCGCCGGCTGACGCTGCGCCCGTATGAAGCACGCGTGTACCGCGTGAGCTGATCCGGCACCGAACACACACTACCGAAACTGAAGATTACGGAGGAGACATCATCATGAAAAAACGGCTACCTACCGCCCTGGCCGTACTGCTGTTCGGGGCACTACCCGCTGCGCATGCCGACACGTTGAAGATGGCGTGCAACGTCTCCGGGGCGATGAAGCCCTTCTGCGAGCACATCAAGCAGCGTTTCGAGAAGGAAACGCCGCACAAGCTCGAATTCGTGGAGATGCCGGCGGCTTCCGACGAAAAACTCGCGCTGTACCAGCAGATCTTCGCCGCGAAGGACGGCAGCGCGGTCGACGTGCTGTCGATCGACGTGATCTGGGTCGGCCTGCTCGACAAGCACATGCTCGACCTGACCGACAAGGTGAAGGACCTCGAGCCGGCCTTCTTCCCCAACAACTGGAAGAACAACATCGTCAACGGCCGCATCAAGGCCGTGCCCGGCCAGGTCGACGCGGGGATGATGTACTACCGCAAGGACCTGCTCGCGAAGCACAAGGAGCAGCCGCCCAGGACCTGGGAAGACCTGACCCGCATCGCCAGGACCGTCCAGGAGGGCGAGCGGGCCGCCGGGAACAAGAACTTCTGGGGCTTCGTGTTCCAGGGCAAGGCCTACGAGGGGCTCTCGTGCGACGTGCTGGAGTGGGTCGCGTCCTACAACGGCGGCAGCTTCGTCGATCCGGCCGGCAACGTGACGATCAACAACCCGAGGGCCGCCAAGGCGCTGAACACCGCCGCGAGCTGGGTCGGCACGATCGCGCCCAAGGGCGTGATGGGCTACCAGGAGGAGGAGTCGCGCGCGGTGTTCCAGAACGGCGACGCGCTCTTCATGCGCAACTGGCCCTACGCCTACCTGCTGACGCAGGACGCCACCAGCCCGGTCAAGGGCAAGGTCGGCGTGCTGCCGATACCGAAGGGCGGTGAGGACGGCCTGCATGCCGCGACGCTGGGCGGCTGGCAGTGGGGCGTGAGCACCTACTCGAAGAATCCCGATGCGGCCGTGAAGCTGGTGCGCATCCTCTCGGAAGCCGATACGCAGAAACGCGCCTTCATGCTGCTGGGCATTCCACCCGCACGCGTCGATACCTACCAGGACGCGGAAGTGCAGGCCAGGGCGCCGTATCTCGCGGAGTTCAAGGACGTGTTCGCGAACGCCGTGCCGCGTCCCTCGACCCCGACGCGCTCGCAGTTCCCGAAAGTGTCGAAAGCGATGTTCAACGCCGGTTACGACGTGTTGAGCGGGCGGGCGACGGGCGAGGTCGCCGTCGCGGACCTCGAGGACAAGCTCAAGCGCATCAAGGGCCGCGAGTGGAAGTAAGCGGGATATCGGTTTGACGCGACCGCGCGGCGGTTCAGGGTACGCGGCGGAATGTCTGTAGGGCGGGAGGAGCCGAAGCGCATCCCGCCCTACGGATCCGACCCGGCCAGCGCGGCAGTTTGCCGAACCTCAGGAGGAAACAACGATGAGTCACAATTCCCGGACCCTGCCGCCTTCGGCCGCGGTCGTGCCGCCCCCTGCGGCGAGCGCGCAGGGCCGAAAACGCAGCCTGCAGCAGCGCCGTGCCCGCGCGGCGTGGCTGCTGGTCGCGCCGGCGCTGATCCTGCTGTTCGCGGTGGCCGGATGGCCGCTGCTGCGCACGCTGTTCTACAGCTTCACCGACGCCGCCATGGACACCCCCGAGGAGTACAACTTCGTCGGGCTCGCCAACTACCTCGACTTCGCCGAGGGCGAGCGCTTCGGCGTGCTTGCCGACCCCTTGTGGTGGCAGGCGGTCGGCAACACGCTGTGGTTTACGGCCTGCTCGGTGTCGCTGGAGCTTTTCTTCGGCATGTTGCTCGCGCTGCTGATGAACGAGAAGTTCCGCGGCCAGGGCCTCGTGCGCGCCGCGATCCTCGTGCCCTGGGCGATCCCGACCATCGTCACGGCGAAGATGTGGGGCTGGATGTTCCACGACCAGTACGGCGTGGTGAACGACCTGCTGCTGCGCGTCGGCCTGATCGAGACGCCGCTCGCGTGGATCGCCGAACCGACGCTGTCGATGTGGGCGGTGGTGATCGCCGACGTGTGGAAGACGGTGCCCTTCATGGCGCTGATGCTGCTCGCCGCGCTGCAGATGATCCCGTCCGACCTCTACGAGGCGGCGCGCGTCGATGGCGCCAGCGCGTGGCAACGTTTCCGCCGCATCACGCTGCCGCTGATCATGCCGGCGATGATCGTCGCGCTGATTTTCCGCGTGATGGACGCGCTGCGCGTGTTCGACCTGATCTACGTGCTGACCTCGAACAGCGAGGCGACGATCTCGATCTCCGGCTACGCCCGCGAACAGATGGTGTCCTTCCAGGAGATGGGCGTCGGCTCGGCCGCATCGGTGCTGGTGTTCATGATGGTCGCAGGCATCGCCGCGTGCTTCCTGTGGATCAACCGCTTCAGCCACGAAGGCAAGGAGGCCAGGGAATGAAACTCACACGCCAACAGAGAGAGCTGGGGAAGAAGTTCTGGATCTACTTGGCGGCCCTGGTCGTCAGCGTGATCTGCGTGTTCCCCTTCTACAACGCGATCCTGACCTCGCTGCGCACCGGGCAGGACCTCTTCCTGACGAGCTATCTGCCGACGACCTTCCATTGGGAGAACTACGTCAATGCATTGGGTGAGAACGGCGTCGGGCGCAGCCTGCTGAACTCCTTCATCGTCGCGACGGTGACGGTCGGCATCTGCCTGCTGGTGTCGATCACGGCGGCCTTCGCGCTCGCCCGCGTGCGCTTCCGCGGCCGCAAGTACATCCTCTTCACCATCCTGTGCGTGTCGATGTTCCCGCAGGTCGCGGTGCTGTCGGGGATGTTCGAGCTGGTGCGCTTCCTCGGCCTGTACGACTCGATCGGCTCGCTGATCCTGTCCTACACGACCTTCTCGCTGCCCTTCACGGTGTGGGTGCTGACGACCTTCATGCGCTCGCTGCCGGTCGAGCTGGAGGAAGCCGCGATCGTCGATGGCGCGAGCCTGTGGGTGATCATCACCCGGGTGTTCGCGCCCATCATGGGGCCGTCGCTGGCGACGACCGGGCTGCTCGCCTTCATCGGCGCGTGGAACGAGTTCATGTTCGCGCTGACCTTCATCATCTCCAACGAGAACCGCACCGTGCCGGTCGCCATCGGCATGTTGCAGGGCGCCTCGCAGTACGAACTGCCGTGGGGTCACATCATGGCCGCGTCGGTGGTCGTGACGATCCCGATCATCGTGCTGGTGCTGATCTTCCAGAAACGCATCGTCAGCGGACTCACGGCAGGCGCAGTGAAGGGGTGAGAAGTGACGATGCAATCGCAAGGGACCGCAGGGCGGGAGGAGCGCGGCGTATCCCGCTACTGGGCGGCCGAATGGCGGCATGCGCTTTCAGCTCCTCCCGCCCCACGAGAACCGGCGTGCCTGCCCTGGACCGCCTCGCTCATCAAGGATCAAAGATCATGGCTCAACTGACTCTCGACAAACTCAACAAGCGCTACGGCGAATCGGCCCAGGTCATCAAGGGCATCGACCTTCACGTCAATAGCGGCGAATTCGTCGTCATCGTCGGCCCGTCGGGCTGCGGCAAATCCACGCTGCTGCGCATGATCGCCGGCCTGGAGGACATCTCGGGCGGCGACATGTACATCGACGGCACTCGCGTGAATGACGACACGCCGTCCGAGCGCGGCATCGGCATGGTGTTCCAGTCCTACGCGCTTTACCCGCACATGAGCGTGTACGAGAACATGGCCTTCGGCCTGCAGCTCGCGAAGATGCCCAAGGCCGAGATCACGCGGCGGGTGGAGGAGAGCGCGCGCATCCTGCAACTCGAACCGCTGCTCGCGCGCCGCCCCAAGGACCTCTCCGGCGGCCAGCGCCAGCGCGTCGCCATCGGCCGCGCGATCGCGCGCGAACCCAAGCTCTTCCTCTTCGACGAGCCGCTGTCCAACCTCGACGCTGCGTTGCGCGTGCAGATGCGCATGGAGATCGCCGCGCTGCACCGCCGCCTGAAGTCGACGATCATCTACGTGACCCACGACCAGGTCGAGGCGATGACGCTGGCGCAGCGCATCGTCGTGCTCAACCGCGGCAACGTCGAGCAGGTGGGCTCGCCGCTGGAGCTCTACGACCATCCGGCGAACGAGTTCGTCGCGCAGTTCATCGGCTCGCCCAAAATGAACCTGCTGCCCGGCACGCTGGTGGGCTCGGGCGATACCGAAAGCATCGTCCGGCTGTGGCACGGCAAGACGCTGACGGTGCCGATCGCCACGCCCGCGAGCGCCGAAGGGACCAGGGTGAAGCTGGGCATCCGCCCCGAGCACATCGAGTGGGGTGCCGTCGCCGACGCGCCTTATCTCGCCGACGTGCTGTTCGTCGAGCACATGGGCAACGAGACCTACCACTACCTCGACAGCGGCAAGCTCGGCGACCCGTGGGTCGTGCGCAATTCGCGCCGTTCGGATATCGCGGCCGGCGAGACGGTCGGCTACTCACTTCCGCCGGAGCACTGCCACCTGTTCGACGAAACGGGCAAGGCCTTCGCACGCCGCGCCCCGGGCAAGGGCGCAGGCCGCATCCCCGGCGCCGACGCGCCGCCGATCACCTTCGCCGAGCCGGCGCGCACCAACGCGCTGCACTGACGGATCGCAGGGCGGAATGAAGTCCCGCGGGGCCTCGCCGCGCACGACCACTGCGTGATGCGTTGCGGTGGCGGGATTCCATCCCTCGCTACGCAAGCCATCGTGACTGCCTGTCATGCGATGGCCCCGCTATTTTCCGAGCCGCTCGCAGCCGCCGATGTTCGGCTCCATGCGGGTCTGCTCGAACGCGAGGCCGGCTTCGACGCAATCCGCCTCTTCCTGCGGCGACTCGATTCGAACCTCCGTTTCGGCCGTACTTCCCCGCCACGAGGACATCATGCTGAAGTTCCCCGCCGGCCCCTTGTGGGCGCTGGTGACCGGTTTTGCAGTGCTGGGCGGCGTCGGCAGCGTCCTGATGACGCGCCAGCCCGAGTTCTACCACCGCTGGAAGCTGGACAATGCCGAATGGGGCTGGGCGCTGTTCGCCACCGGGCTCGGCGGCGTGCTCGCCTATCCGCTCAACCGCTGGCTGCTGGCGCGTTGGGGCAGCCGCGTGATGCTGCACCGATTCGGCACGGTCGGCGGCATCGTGCTGGCGGCGATTCCCTGGCTGCCCGGACTCCCGGGCCTGCTCGCGGGACTCTTCGCGCAGGGCGTGATCTACAACGGCGTCAGCGTCGCCATCAACCAGCAAGCGGCGCAGTGGGAGCTGCAGCGCGACACACGCATGATGGGTCGCCTGCATGCGACCTTCTTCATCGGCAGCGTGCTGTCGGCCTTCATCAGCAGCCTGCTCGCGGCGCTCGCCGTCAGCCTGCCGCTCCACATGGCCGCGGTCGGCCTCGCCGCCGCACTGATCCACCGGGCCGCTGCGGCAACGCTCGAGGTCGAAGCTGCCCGATCGGCCGCGCCCGTTCCCGTGCATCACGCGTCCGAGTCCTGGCTCGGGCTGGGCCTGCTGTTCTGTTGGTGCACGGTGCTCGAAAGCGGCGTCATGGGCTGGGCGTCGGTGTATCTCAACCAGAGCCTGAAGGCGAGCGAGAGCCTGTCGGGCATCGGCTTGGCGCTCTTTTCGGGCGCAATGGCGGTAGGGCGCTTCCTTTCGGACGGACTCGTCACACGCCACGGTGCGCTGCGCATCGTCCGCACCGGCGCGATCGCATGTGCGATCTCCCTTGCGCTGGCGGCGTGGCTGCACGAGCTGCCAGTCGCCTTGCTCGCCTTCACCGTCACCGGCCTGGGGCTCGCGGCCGCCGCCCCGGTCATCTTTTCGATCGCCGGCCGGATGGGCGGCGAGGCGCTTGCCCTGATCGCCGGCCTCGGCGCACTCGGCGGACTGCTCGGGCCTGTAATCCTCGGCCGTGTCGCGAGCTACGTGTCCCTCGACTGGGTGCTCGCCACGCTCGCCGCAGTCGCTGTGGTGATCGCTCGCCAGTCCGCGGCATTGGCGGGGAACCGGCTACCGGTGAGGGTCGTGTCCGCACCTGTGCATTGAGGGGATATCCGGCCGCCGCGCCCGTGCCTTCCTCGCGCCTGTCCGTGTTCGGCCATCCGCGTGCTATGTTGATATCGACAGCCGCTCACGGACGCCCTCGCAGGGGACGTCGCAGCGCAGCGCGGTTCAGCGGCGCGACGCACGGAGGACACGTCATGAACCTGATTCCCGTACGGATCGACAAGCCGGAGCCGATCAACTTCATCCTCGGCCAGACGCACTTCATCAAGTCGGTCGAGGACATCCACGAAGCACTGGTGAATGCGGTGCCCGGCATCCGCTTCGGGCTCGCATTCTGCGAAGCGTCCGGCGACCGCCTGATCCGCTGGTCGGGCACGGATCACGCCATGGTTCTGCTGGCACAGACGAATGCGCATGCGATCGGCGCCGGTCACAGCTTCATCGTCTTCCTGGGCGAGGGCTTCTATCCGCTCAACGTCCTCAACGCGATCAAGCAGGTGCCCGAGGTGTGCCGCATCTTCTGCGCGACGTCGAATCCGGTCGAGGTTCTGCTGGCGGAGACGGGCCAGGGGCGCGGGATCATCGGTGTCGTGGACGGTTATCCGCCCCTCGGGATCGAGGACGAGCAGAAGATCGACGCGCGCAAGCTGTTGCTGCGGCAGATCGGCTACAAGCTCTGATTTTCGGTGCGGGCGCGCGCCGGCGTACATCAACGGCCGGTGGCGGGTGGGTTCGTAAACCAAAAAGCCAGCCTTCGGTGGCTAGCTTAGGTGATTTCATGGTGCCGACAATCTGACTCGAACAGATGACCTACCGCTTACAAGGCGGTCGCACATGCCAATTTACGTCGTCCAGTGACGTCCACGGTAATCCAAAGTATGTTCACAAGTTGTTGTTTAAACGAATAAAAATATTCTGTTCGTGCAATGCGTCGTCCATCATCATCCTAGAATATTCACTGACAGCCAGCTAAAATAGGAACCATGAACGGAACCACGGAGCCAAGGGGACGTCATGGGAAGCGCCAAATCGAACAAGCCCGACGGGCCGCAACTGGATACGGACGAACAAGTTGGGGCGATCCGGCCTCGTGAGAAGGAGTACGCGGTCCGCGACAAGAACCGCCCGGGGTTTGCCTTGCGCGTTCTGCCTTCAGGCCAAAAAACTTGGTACTTCATCTATGACCTGGAGCACAAGCGGCGGCGGCTCTGGTTAGGGGAATATCCGGCCATGTCATTGGCCGAAGCCCGCGCCAAGTACGAAACGGAACGGGCTCAAGTCAAGAACCGCGACGATCCGGTCGACGTGGCGGAGGTGCAGAAGGAAGCACGCGCTGCGAAGCGGCAGCGCATCGTCGCCGACCGGCAGGCGATGACCGTTTCAGAGCTGTGTACGTACTACATCGACCACTACGCCAAGCCCCGAAAGGCGTCTTGGCGCGAGGATGAGCGGATTCTGAACCTAGACGTGATTCCGGCGTGGGGGCGGCGCAAGGCTGAGTCCATCACTCGCCTCGACGTGATCGAGCTCATGGACCGGATCAAGGCGCGGGCTGCTGGCGCGAAGACCAAAGACGGCAACCCATCCCCCAGGAAGGGAGTGCAGGCGAACCGTACGCATAGCATCGTTCGCAAGATGTTCAATTTCGCTCAAGAGCGGGGCATCGTGGCGGCGAACCCAGCCGTGCGTATCAAGGACTCGCGCGTCGTGGAGCCGTCCCGCGACCGAGCGCTCTCTCGCGCTGAGCTGCGGGTTATCCTCAACGCCCTTCCCGCGGCCCCGTTTGGGGACGATGTGCGCGACATCCTTCGCTTGATGCTGCTCACCGGGCAACGCCAAGGCGAGGTTCGTATGATGACAGTGGAGCACATCGACCTCACGGCCGCCGAATGGACGCAACCAGCGCATTTGACCAAGACGCACAAGACGCACGTCGTGCCGCTGTCGAGACAAGCGCTCGCAATCATCAAGGCGCGCATTGAGGCAGCCAAGGGCGCGTCCTATCTGTTTCCTGGCACGACGCGCGCCAAGGAACGAAAGGATGGGCCGATCGGCAAATCCGCGACGGACCATGCCGTCACCCGTTGGCTTACCCACGAGACGAAACGACTGGCCGTTCAGGACTGGACGCCGCACGACCTGCGCCGCGCTGTCGCGACCCATCTCGCTTCAATGGGTTACAACAGAACGGTCGTCGAGCGCATCCAGAACCATGCGGACCGCTCAATCGGTGGCATATACGACCGGCACAGCTACCGGCGCGAAATGGCGACGACGCTTCAGGCTTGGGCGGACGAACTTGACCGCATCGCGCTCGGAAATAACGTCGTCCCGATCTCGATGGGTGCAGACCAAGACGAGACGCGCCCGCAGTCGGGCGAAGCTGCTGCCTGAGGCTCGGCCTCCTGTTTCCCGCTGTAGGCCGAGGTGTTCGGCGAAGTGCGGGCAGTGACGGCGCCCGCGGCAACGTAAGTTGGGCGATGCAAGAAGGGCAGGGGTGACGCTGCAAAAGGGGGGTGGCAAACTTCAGCGGGTCCCATAAAAGGCTAAGGCGGGATGGGTCCCTTCCTCCGTGGGGCAAAATATTGCGGGAAATGTATGCTAAAAGCATAGTCACGCAGCCTCCCTCCGTGCTGGTAGATGGCGCCCTGCGGCTCACTTCAAAACGGAGACGCTGCACTACCCGGCGACTCACGTCATTGCAGCGGTACCGAGTAGGTGGTAATGCCGCGGTCGGCCCCTGGCAGGCCCGTCAGCACGTTCGAAGCAGGCGGCCAATGTAGCCCTGCCCGGAAACTGAAAAGCCGTCCAGATTGGTCGGATTGGGCAGCGAGCCGCGCGCGATCCCACAGTGGCATAAGGGTCGAGGGGGGGCGGTGAAGCGTTACGCGCACGACCATCAGGATGGCGCCGATCGCGCCAGCACACCTAGTTGCGGGGCGCCACCTTTTAGTCCGAAGAGGTCCGCGTGCGACTTCGCCAATCGCGCCGTGCCGCTCCATTCGGATCGTTCGGCTCCAACACGTATTCAGAATAGGCGCGCTTGACGTGACGCGCACTCATTCCCAATTTCGCGCCGACATCCTCCGCGATTTCGTGATTTGAAGGCGTGCGCGCGCCGTGCGCATCCCGCGCGTGCATCGCGGCATCCATCGCAAGGGCCGCTTCGATGCGCCGTCTCCAGATGGCAAAGCTCCCGGCAGGCCGGTGCGCCGGATTCACCGGCAGCGGAGCGCCGCCAATGTTCGCGCAATCCGCGCTATCTAGCTTACCCAGTTCGCCGCGCGACATCCCCGTATCCCATTCAAAGAGCTACTCCCCGTTCAGAGTTCTTGTCACTGAAAGAGTTTCTTGGACCGGCCAGACTGTGTCTGTCACGTCCTCACCCTGGAGCACACAAAATGGATCGGGTTCTACGACTGCCTCAAGTCAAAACGCTTACCGGACGCTCCCGCAGCGCGATCTACGCCGATGTCAAGGCAGGCGCTTTTCCAGCGCCCGTGAAGATCGGGCCGAAAGCGAGCGGCTGGCTCGAAAGCGAAATCGAAGCATGGCTTGCGAAGCGGGTCGCCGAAAGCCGCGCGGGGCACGCGGCAGCATGAGCACCATCGTCTGCGCCTCGTCGATGCGCGACGCTGCCTTCGCCTACGCACGACGCAGTTGGCCGGTTCTTCCTTGCGCTCCTGGAGCGAAGACGCCGCTCACGACGCACGGCTTCCGCGATGCCACGATGGACGGCGGGCAGATCGACGGGTGGTGGACAAAGTGGCCAGACGCGAATGTTGCCATCCTCACCGGCGAGGACTCCGGGCTGCTCGTCGTCGACGTCGATCCACGCAATGGAGGCGATGCATCGCTAGCCACACTGGAAGAGATACACGGCGCGCTGCCCCGCGATTACGTCGTCGAGAGTGGCGGTGGCGGGCTGCACATCTACCTGCGCTTGCCCGAGGGTATCGAGTTGCCTTGCAGCGTGCTCACGGATGGCATCGACGTGAAGTGCGAGGGCGGGTATGTCATTGCGCCTCCGAGCATCCATCCGAATGGCACACCCTACCGACTGTTTGCCGGGGGCGCTGTACCGCCTGCACCGGACTGGCTCGTCGCGCTGCTCCAAGAGCGGGCAGCACAAGCACACGTAGGTACGTGCGGTGCGGTCGAACTGCCGCACATCGACATCGATGAGTTACGCATTCCCGATCGCACCAAGGAACTGATCCGCGCTCGAACACCTCGCGGCAGTCGCAGCGAAGCCATCTTCGGCGTGATGCGTTCGCTAATTGGGTTCGGCTACAGAGACTTCGCCTTGCATACGGCGATCTTCGCGGACCCTCGCTACGGCATCAGTGAAAAGGTGCTGGAGCTAGAAGCGCAGTCGTGTGGTGCTGGACTACGTTGGTTACGCAAAGACTTTGAACGGGCGCAGGCAAAGCCGGACCGCGAGGACGGCAATATTGGCGGCAAGGAACAGAAGATGCATCACAATCCGACGGGCAGCCGACAGTCAGGCAACGAACAAACGCAACGCCTGGAATGCGTTCAAGCCTCCGCCGTCATACCGAAGCCGGTCGACTGGCTGTGGCACCAGTACATCCCACGCGGAAAGACGACGCTCATTGCCGGAATGCCGGGACTCGGCAAGTCGCAACTGATCATCTATCTTGCCGCTGTCGTAACGACGGGTGGAGCCTGGCCCGATGGCACGCGACCTCCAGCACCCGCGAATGTCTTGATTTTTTCGGCCGAGGACGATGCCGATGACACGCTCGTTCCGCGCTTGCTGGCGGCTGGCGCGGACCTTGATCGCGTGCACATCGTGAAGTGCACGATCGCCGGTTGCGACGACAGTGGAAGGTTGGTTGAGCGGTTGCCCGACATGCGCCATGACGTCGACGCGCTGCGCGCCAAAGTCGATGAGATTGGCAACGTAGCATTCGTCGTCTTTGATCCCTTCTCTGTCTATGGCGGCGACACCAATCACGCCAAGAACGCCGACGTGCGCAAACTGCTCGCGCCGCTTGCTGCCTTGGCTGCCGAGAAGAAATTCGCTTTGATATGCTTGAGCCATTTCAACAAAGGCGGTGGTGAGGGGGCACCGCGCGAGGCGCTTACCCGCGTCCTCGACTCAATCGGCTATACGGCGGCAGCCCGTGCTGTCTACGGCGTCTTCAAGGATGCAGACGCCCCGTTGCGTCGCCTCTTCCTCCCGATCAAAAACAATCTCGGTCTCGATACGAGCGGATTCGTCTACCACATCGAATCTGTCATGTCGGGCGGAATCGAGACAAGTCGGGTGGTGTGGGATGGGCCCTGCGAAACGCGCGCCGACGACGCGGTCAATGGCAAAGTTGGCGATGATGTCCCTGATAGCGCAACGCTTGCCCGGGCCGTCGCCTTCCTCTTCATGCAACTGCGCCACGGTGCGCGCAACGCCACGGAAATCGAGAATGGCGCCGCCGCAGCCGGGTTTTCCCAACCAACCGTCAAGCGCGCAAAGAAAATCGCCGGTATCCGTTCCGCGAAATGCGGGATGCACGGCGGATGGGAATGGGAATTGCCATTCGACGACTCCCACAAAAACAATGCTTCCTATAAGAGTGAAAGTAATGATCCCCTTCGTAATACCACCACCATAAAACCTAGTAACCATGCGGGTTTCGCCGAAGGGGATCAAAGGTCGACAAGAACAGGAATGAATGATCCGCTTCGCGGCAGTCCATCCGACACCCGAAACGGCGAAGGGGATCAATGGAACCCTTTGGACTGCGACGGGAGCGGTCCGAAAACTCGCGCCGTTGCCGAAGGGGATCAGATAGCCGAAGGGGATCAACGGGTATGTGAAGGAACTGAACTGGCCGCCACGCCGCCCCTCTCAACGCCCACGCATGCACCGCTGCCGGTGCGCAGCCGCGACGCATGGAAGGGCATGCCATGAAAACTCGTGACATGTCCGACATCTTCAAACTGATGCGCGCGGCCGAAAACGTCGGAGTGGAAATGCGCCTCACCGAGGACGGGTCGAACATCGAGATGCGCTCTGACGACGATGCCTTGCTCGATGAGTGGATCGAGCGTCTGCGTCCTCACAAAACGTCGCTCATCGAGGCGCTTCGCCACATCGATCGCGAATACCGCGACATGCTGGACATGCTCGCACTGAAAGGTCAGCCGCGATGACCCATGCGCGTCCACAACGTACGGCGAGCCCGCGCTTCCCGCGCCAAGGGCGCACGCGGCGAACGCCAACTCGCGCACCGCCATGCAACAGCGTGTGCTGGTGCTCCATCAATACGCATGGATGCATGCCACTCACCCACCGCCACCAATCCGGAGTCAAGTCATGACCGCCACACACCGCAAATTGCCGCGTCCCGTCCCCAACTTCGATGACTACGAACTGATCATCGAGCCGCCAGGAGGGTGGAACGCTAAGCTGCGCGAGAATTCCGACGACTGGCTGCTACAACTCGCTTGGATGCTCGATGACGACCCTGAACGCCTAGCCATGCCGGTCAACTCTTTCTGGTTGCTCACGGGTCTTACGAAAAGTGACTTTGACCAAGCGCTCGAACTCTCGCCCGTGTTCGACCTGGAGGGCGGTTACGTCTGGCGGGCTCCCTACCCGAGCCACGCAATACGTGGCCGCCATCCGGAATCGATCTTCGGGTGAGCCGTTCTCAGCGTGGGGGCCACGTCCGTCGATCGCGTCATACTTCTGGTCCCCGTTTCGTGTGCTTGGATTCGCACACACACAACTCCTGGCTTTCTCGCGCCGACTCACGAAATCAATACGACAGCTCGTGTGAGTTCTACGGCTGTCTCGATACGGGCGGCTTCATGGACGGAAAGGTGCGGTATGCGCCTGTGCGCGGGTACCGTTGCTTATCACTGTCCCTTCTGGTCCATCCTGAAAGACGCACCCGATTCGAAGCGACCGGCGAGTCGGTCTCGCCGAAGGTGGCGTTCGGTGTAGATTATCGGCTGGAAGTCATTGAGTAAACACAGGGGAAGACGACCTGTCGCTCTTCACACCGTCAGCTTCTTTTTCAGTAGCCTCTGGTTCCATGAGCGTCAGACAGATCAACCCGATTTTTCCAAACGTAATTCCAGTCAATCTCTTCAACGCTTGGCCACTCGTTTTGGCTAAAGACCTCCTGCGCATCTCTTTCCCAATCTGCAACAGAATACCCGTTTGCATTTGGCGCTCCTGTCGCTTGGGTAACAATAATCGAAGTCAAAATCGGCAACTTAGAATGCGCGCAGCCAATCCAAATAAGCTCAAGCCCATATCTAATTGAATGCCCTTGAACTCGGTTTCCATAGCCGAGATGGTCGAGCACCTCACGGTAAGATAACTTTCTGTGCTGCTTGGCGCTGATTACGCATATCTCATAGATTTTTCGTGCTTGCTGCTTGCAATCTATTATGAATATTCCTCAGCGCGTTCGGTCTGCCAATATTTCATTTAAAAAATTCCCAATCTCGATCACCGTCCGATTTGACAACTCAAAGGCCGGCTCTAAGACAGAATTAAATGTTTTCTCTGGAATTTCTCTTCCTGCGTATTTAAATGCCGAGAAACGAAACTCATGTCGTTGTGGCCGCGAACCAGTCCAGTCTTCGTTCAGGAGAGGTTTTACGATGCTTTGATGCTTACTCTTGTTTGCAAGAGCCGAAATTATATTATAAGAGGGGTCGCTTTGCATTCTTGAAAACACTTCAGCAATAGGTGCGTGCCCGGGGACGTCTTTAAAGCTCCGCTGAACTGATGCTGCTGAAATGTCGCGTTCCGGCATCGCGTTTTCCCGAAGACTATATCCGAGCGCGTGATAAGTCGCATTCGCGGCGATATCGGAAATGGCGTGAAGGGATAAAACGCAGGCTGTCGCGTGTGCTGCGACTGCGATCATTAATAGCTCAAAATCAACACGACCACTCTCATCTTCGTCGTAGATCACTGCTATGAGCGGCTTTGTGCAGAGATGCAATTCAGAAAAATGGTTTAGGAGGCGTTCGATCTCCTCGTAATGGTATTGAGCATGACTGAGACGGTCAGCGAGCGAATTAAGGCTCGGCGTAACTTGATCACGATGAGCCCGCCCAAACCGCGCTTCAACCAAGTCTCGTGTTTCTGCGATAGACCAGCGCTTCATGTGGGTCGCCATCTTTGTGTTGCAGTGGTTTTCTGACGAAAATTTTTCTTCAGCCTTTCCCTCGCCTGTTTGCATGAGTTGAGTTGCTCATCTCATGCATCAACTTACTTCGCCCCAATCTCTGATTGAAAGTGGAGTTGAAGTGTAACGCCGAAGGACGCCATCTGGCAGGGACTCAGCGTTCGCCCTGCACCGAGACCTGCCGATCAGCCCCCAACTTAGGTCGAATGGCAGCTGCATCCGTGTCCGACGGGCCGGGCCCGACCCCAAGCGGTTCCTCGGATTGCTCCAAAGGGGCCGCACGGGCAGGCACCAGATTTGTGAGTTTCAGATCTACGAAGCGGCCGTTCCCGGACTCGTGCAGTCGGCCAGAAGCAGTCAGGCGCGTCTAACCCCCGAAAGCGGGCCCCCGAACGGCGCACGTGCTATGCTTAACACGCGCAGTTGACCGTGTCGCTTTTCACGGATTGTTATGACGGCTCCGATGCACCCTGTTTGCTGAGAAATCACCTGCGCCAAGTGACTTTCGCCAACGCTGCGTCTACGATGTTATGGAGCAGTGCCCACGTTGCCCAGCAGAGCTGTCGCCAGAAAAATGCAGTTGGGCCGCTTGATGACATGACTTCTGAATCGACCTCAATAAACACAGAATACGAGTTCGAGCCGTTCGAGGAGATATTCTTGCGACGTCGCGAGCAAATTCTTAAGCTCGTTTGGGTTACTGGCGCGGCTCTTCGGCAAATGAACGGCGCGGCTCGCCTAACTGAGGTGCTTCGCAAGCCACCCGAGTCCGTCCAGAAGATGCAGGAACTCGAAGTCTTGGCGGCTGAAGAGGTGGCCGCAGATTTGCCGCTTCTACACAGCGCAGCATCAGTCTTGATTTGGGGGGCACTGGAAGCAGCATTTCGTGACTTCTTGGTTCGATGGCTATTTGCGTATCCTGCTGCCCGCCTTGTTCCGGAATTCAACAACGTCCGTGTCCGTATTACTGAGTATGAGAGCTTTGATGGTGAAGACAAGATGCGGTACCTCGTTGGAATCCTTGAACGAGAGCTTGCTGCCGCACTAAAGCCAGGCGCTGGACGCTTCGAATGCCTCCTTAAGCCTTTTGGCATTCGCCCTCAAGTCACAGAGGATCAGCGGCGCGCCCTTTCTGAATTGGCAGCAGTGCGGAACGTAATCGTCCATCGGGCAGGAGTTGCCGACGTGCGGCTACTTCAGCTATGCCCGTGGCTTCAATTGAAAGTCGGAGATCCAGTTGTTGTGGGGCGCGAGGCATTTCTTCGGTACGTCGATGCTGCCAGTTCTTACGCTGCCTCGCTTATCGAGTCCGCTCGGTTGGCATCTTCGGCGTTCAAGGGTCCCGATGCTGCAGCCCAAACCATCATGTCACCGGACCTTGCGCATGAAGCCAAAGGCCGGTGAGTTCAGACATTAGGCATCAGAAAGCACGCAATTTAGCGGGGAGTTGATGTTCAATCTTTTAGTGACTGGAATGGACGTCGCCGCGCCACGCGGCTCATTGACGCTGCCACATAACCGGGTTTTCCAATACACGGACAAGGATCTGGAGGACCGATACGCTCCAGGTGATGTGCTTGACGCCGCCGCCTTGATGGCGCTGCCTACCATCATCACGAACGAGTCAAGCAGCGATCCGGACTTCCCCGTGATGGCAAGAGTAGGCAAGGTCACCAAGATCAGGCGGGGGGCGGTAGATTACCAAATCGAGTACGAGCTCGATGTCAATGTCCCACCGATCGCCAACTCGGTGCTTGAGTCGCTCGCGGCGCCGCTTCACTTTGTCATTAGCAAACGGTTCTTCGATGACTTCCGCACAAATCACTGGGCAGTCAAGGACGCCGACTTGTTCCGCGTGCTGTTCACGGAAGGCATCGGTCGCATCAAACCGACCATGTTCAAGCTGCCGGAAGCGCCAGTTGATCCAAAGCTCGTAGCGGTGATGATGCCGTTCAGTGCGGAGTTCAACGGCGTTCATTCCGCGATTAAAGCCGGAGTCGACGCAGCCGGCATGCGATGTTTGCGTGCCGACAATATCTGGGATGACGACGTAATCATCCAAGATGTGGTGAAGCTCATCGGCACTGCCCGGGCCGTGATCTGCGACCTGACCGGCAAGAACGCCAACGTGTTCTACGAGGCCGGGATTGCACACACCATGGGCCAAGACGTCATCCTAGTAGCACAGCACGAATCCGACATCCCATTCGACCTTCGGCATATTCGACACATCCAGTACTTGCCCAACGAACAGGGGCTAAGAGAGCTGGCGGAGAAGGTGTCGAATCGCCTAGCAACTTTGGTCAGCAAGTAACCGAGCTTCTCGACTGATGCCTAACTCAAACGTTGAGGGTCCGCTTTGCGATAGCACTTAGGGCAGCTTCGGGTTGAGACGCGACGAGCAACTTTCTTAGTTCACGGCCGGAAGCCGGTCGCTGAGGTTTCTCCTCCCGAAAGCTGCCCTACGCCATCGAGTGCAGCCGACCCACAGCGGTCGAACGAGTTGCAGGAAAGCGGCCCTTCAATGGTTGAACTCACCGAGCCGCGAGGCCTTTTGTGCAGGTCCAGTGAAATGAAGAGTCGGGCATCATCTCCTCACCACTCCAGGGAATATCTTCATTGCGTGCCAAGGAAGAAGCTCAACCAGCACGACGGAAAGAGAAAAAATGACGACTAATGCCCCGCTACAAATGGAAAGCCACGCTATTCCCTCGATCGGAAGCAAAAACAAGCTCGCCACGTAGCATCCAATCGCAGGGGAGATAACGAAGACGATTAGGCCCATTCTTGTTAGGCTATATACAATAGGAATACTTTTGGCTGAAGGAATCCAGTAGGCAAGCCGGCTACGCTTTCGGAGAGTGGGGATGTCAACCGCCGGATAGACGTTGATCAAATGTGGAAAAACCGCAGCGATGTCATTAACTTTTCCGACAAGCAGCGACTCACGGTAGCGGGTGTTGTACAAGCTTCCCAGCCATATGACGAGTACGGGGGCAAGGCTTACTTGAAGCAAGGCCGTAAGCGATTCGAGACGGATTTTGACGTTCGTTCCGAGAATAGGAAGATCGGCTTTTTCAGGAATTTCGATGCCCCGAAACTCAAGCGGGGTGGCACGGAGCTGACTGACTCGCGAACTAAAATCTGCAATCAGTTTTTCAGGAGATGTTTCGGCGCCTTGGTCCAACAGAGGCTTAACTTGCGCGTGACATCCTGAGGATACTCCCGGCAATATCCAAAGCGTAGTAAGTTCGTGCTTGTAACTGTTTGCGAAGTACTTCGATTTCTTCCTCTCTTGCACATAAGTGGTCCAATGAGTATCTAAAATATCCCTGTTGTCATTAAGAGTATTGATTGCGACTTCAAGACATTTGGCAAGAACGCGTTCGTTCTGCGTTGTCGAGGCAAAGGCAACAAGCAAGACCACGAGCGCCACTAAAGCCAAAGGGCCACTCAGGAATAGCAGTCGCTCATAACGACGACCCAGTTCGTTTGATATCATCAGCGAAACCAATACAAAGATCGGTGGAGGACGATGGCGGCGCCTCGCGAATGGAGATGACCGGCGGTCAGCGGGCGGGCGAAGCCCGTGGATAGCATGTCCCTCTCGATCGACTTGTCAGAGCTCACTCCTGGGCCTTTCGCACAGCCTTCAGCCGCTCGTCCAGCTTTGCACGTTCCTCCTCCCGGTCCGCCTTGGAGTAGACGTCGACCTTTGCCTTCTTGAACCCCGTCGTAACGTTATGCACGTCCTTTGCCATCGCCTCAACGTGCTTCGCAATCTTCATGAGGGGGGGTTCTCCAAGACGACTGCTTCCTTTGAGGTCAGAAAGGTCGATTACGCACGTATGCTGATATGAGACGCCTGTAACCGATCGATAGGAGGCGTCGACGAGCAGACGGCTGTCAACTTTGGAAGCGTGCCCGTCCACTAGACTCGTCCAAAACGACAAGTACTCCTCATTGGGGCCGAGGTACGCCAGTCCCTTCTGAAACGGTGACAGCTTCAACAAGCGATCAATCAGTTCGGTAGTACCAGGCACATCGGTTTCGCCGCGAACACTGAGTTGAATGTTGTGCGCCGGCCCGAGGCCAATGTTTCGAACCGAGATGTCCAAGAAGTTTATCCAGTGCTCGCTCACCCGATACGTCACCTGAATCCGTGGCTCAGTCTGGACTTGACGCATTTTTCGCGTTTCTTGAACAAGCTTCGCGGTGAGCCACGCATAAATGACAGTTGCAACAGTTACCACTCCCGAGAACACAGCACTCAAGGCTCCCGAGTTCTTATTCAGTTGATCTAGGAAGTCAGACATAGTCTTCGTTAACTATAACCATTTGCCATGCGCGGCGGACAGCAGACGGCGAAGCCGGGTGTTGAACGTCCGCTCGCTGGAGGGGTTGAGCGAGACGACCACTGACCGCTCACTTCGGACTGCGCGCAACAAGGTCTCGAGCCTTCATCGTTGGCAGCACCGATGAATGAAGAGAGCCGTCGAATCCGTTGCCCGATAGGCCAGCAGATAGCCTGCGCTCCTTACTTACCAGACCGTCACGCTCAAGCCGATTGAGCAAGGTCATCATTTCATTGTGCGATACGTGGAAATGCTTCGTGCATTGTTCCGTCGTGGGCGGCACAATGTATCGCGACTTTGTTGCCGCCTTCTTGCGAAGGTACTCATCGGCCCAGACAACAAGTTGCCGCAGAACGCGGCTTTCTTGATGACTGAATCCCGGAAGAGGAAAGGCAAACGGCTCTTTGCTTTTCATGGTCGTTGTAAGGAAGATAACGTATCACGTGACGCCCAACATTCGACATGAGCGAAGCCCGATGGAGGTGTTGGGCGTCGTTGCACGTGCTGCCTAACTTGCGTGACCGGATTGAACTTAACCGGATTTTTTTGACTTAAGCAGCGCCGAAACAGCAACTTGCGTGCATTCAGCGAGGGTCTGCGCAAAGTCTGGGTGCTCTGCGGAGAGTTGTTTGAGTAGAACTCGTAAGTCTTCAAGACCTACGCTCAGCTGGACTTGCGTATCCCCACCGCCCTTGGACGGAAACATGAAGCTGAACCGAAGGCCCTCGGCGCCGGTCTGCCCGGAGACGTCCTGGGTGCCACCAGACCAGTACGAGGATGTTACGCCACCGCGTTTGACTGACGAGTGTCTTAGCTGCATTTGCGCTTCCTCTCGATTCTCGTGTGAGGCCCAAATTTGCTCTAGGGAGCCTGCATTACCGCATAGTATGGGCAGTGTTCGATAACATCGAATCGCACAAGCCTTCTGCCTTCTGCGAAGATGGGCACTTAGCACCATAGGTGACGCTTCTCGCGCCGAGCAACAGATCGCAGAAACGGGCGACGCTACAAACGCGAACAGCATACCTTATATCGATGTGGAAGGCCCGCTAGACGCGGCAACTCTCACTGACCGTTCCTCGCCGGACCGAGACCTCAGGAAGGCGATGGCCAGAGTCTGGAGCACTCACAGAGAAGCTCGCTATTGGCGGAAGCCGCCTCTGTCGGGCGAACGGCGGCTTACGGGCCCGAGATCCACTTTAATGTCGGCTTAACGGCAGAATCGTCACCGGCAGGTCCTGGCCGGGTAGCGCCAAAGCGGGGTTCAAGTTCGCCGCCGTAAACCGGTCGCTCACGAAAGGTCGAGCGTGGAAAATTCAGAGCGGACCACGAACAGCCGGTTGTGGCCGCCTGCCGTCGGTGATCAACATGGTCGATCTGGATGATCACAGGGCCGGACAGTCCGATCAACACTACCGGTGTCCGCGGCTGCGATGCCGTCACCACCGGCGCCATGTACGCACGGTTGAGAGGCGCGTGGGCGCGCTGTCCCCGCCGCATCGGTCGCGGCTGTCGGTTACCGACTCCGAAGAGCTGGCGAGTGAACGGCAGGCTTCGAGGCTGCACGGAAGAACGCCCTGCGCACGACCTCGACAGCGGCTCCACGTCTCGGAAAGAGGGCTTGCCGGGCGGCCTTGAGCCATTCGGACGACTCCTGCCCACGCTACCCATCACTCACACCCGATACACGGCTCGCCGGGTGTAGGCTGTGCAGGTCGCCAACCGGAGGATGTGCGCGATGTGTGGCAGATATGCGCTGTATGGTCCGACGTCGCGGATTGCGATGCAATTCGACGTGGAAGTGGATGACTTCGACCAGATGCCCCACGATCTGTGGAATCCCTTCAATATCGCGCCTACGCAAACTCCACCAGTAGTGCGCGCTCGGCCAGACGGCACGCGCGAACTGGTACTCGCGCGTTGGGGGCTTTTGCCGAGTTGGGTCAAGGAGCCTGCGGCCGTGGTGCATCCCATCAATGCGAAACTGGAGACCGCCGCAGCGAAGCCGATGTTTCGCCACGCGTTCAAGCACTCGCGCGTGCTGGTGCCCGCCTCAGGTTTTTACGAATGGCAGGCGGTCGCAGGCCACAAACAACCGTACTTCGTCCGCCCGGCTGCCTTGCAGTGCTTCGGGTTCGCGGGGCTGCTGGAGCGGTGGCGTGGCCCGGAGGGAGATCTTTTGACATTCGCAATTCTGACCACGGCAGCAAACGAGTCAGTGCGTCCGATACATGATCGGATGCCGGTCATCATCCAGCCCGCAGATTACGCGGCCTGGCTCGACCCACAGCTTGTCGACGCGGATCTCGTGTGCGAACTTGCCGGAGAATTTCCGCCGGCGCTTATGGAAGCGTATCCCGTCGGCCGAGCCGTCGGGAACCCGCGCGCGGAGGGCCCCGAGTTGATCGAGCCTGCGGACGATTTCCAGCGCTGATTGAGTTGCGCCCCGGCACGGAACTTCGACACAACAATTTCAGAGATTTGCCCGATTGCCTAGTTTGGCCGATTGGAGGGGCGCCTCACGTAACGCGCCCGTCGAGGCCCTACAGACATCTGCACTGCTGGCGGAATCACCCCTCTTGGCGCTGAGTTTATGCCTCAATGAGGTTCCAGCCTTAACGATGCCATGGTGACGTCCGATGTGCTTTACGCAGGATTCCAGCGCCATGTTGGCAAAGTGCCGCCCTGCGGGATCGGTGATCGTGATAAGTGGCGCTTATTGTTAGAGCAATAAATTTGATGGATTGCTCTTCTAAACAGGCAATCACTTCGTCACTCAAGCCAACGGACTGGCTGCGACCCTCGCCACGGAAGGGAGTAGGAAGGTCGAGAAAGGAACCATCAACGGAACCATGAACAATAACTTGCTTGCTCGGACCGGAACCAGTTGCTGTAAGCCCTTGTTTTGATTGGTGCCGACAATCTGACTCGAACAGATGACCTACCGCTTACAAGGCGGTTGCTCTACCAACTGAGCTATGCCGGCGCGGGCCGGATTATAGCGTAAGGATGGCGTCCTGAAAGCGCTGATAGATGGCTTCGACTTCCGTGCGGCAGTCGAGCAGGGCCTGTACCGCAGGAGCATAGAGCTGGGTGCCCGCGATGCGTTCGATTTCCTGGAAGGCGTTGGCGAGCGTCCAGGCGGGTTTGTAGCTGCGTGCGCAGGCGAGCGCATCGAAGACGTCGGCGGTGGCGACGATGCGGGCTTCGAGCGGGATGGCCTCGCCCGCGAGGCCGTGCGGATAGCCGCTGCCGTCCATGCGCTCGTGGTGGGCGGCAACGATGTTGCGCAGCATGTCGATGTTCGACAAGGATGCGAGGCCGAAGTCGTTGATCAGGCGTTCGGCCATCTGCAGCCCGACGATGACGTGCTGGCGCATCTCCTGGCGTTCGGTGTCGTCGAGCTTGCCGGGCTTCAGGAGGATGCGGTCGGGTACGCCGACCTTGCCGATGTCGTGCAGCGCGGAAAACAGGAAGATGTGTTCCGCGTAATCGTCCGTCTTGCCGTGCGAAGGCCCGATTTCGCGGGCAATGATCCGGGAATAGCGCGCCATGCGGTCGAGGTGGGCGCCGGTTTCCAGGTCACGCACATGGGCGAACTGGCTCGCCAGCCGCAGGCCGCCGACGAGCATCTGCACGGTGGCGAGTTCCTGCGTCACGATCATGCCGATGAGATGGCCGTAGAGCAGCAGGTCGGCGACCACGGGATCGGTGAAGACGTCGCGTTCGCGCGCGTCGAAGAAAAGAAAACCGAGCAGCTGGTCGCTGCGCCGGATCGGCAGCGTGAGGCTGGACAGGAAACCTTCATGGTGTAGCCAGCGTGAGTGCGTGGCCTCGCTGTGCGGCAGCTTGCTGAGGTCGTTGAGGACTCGCGCCTGTCCGCTGTCTGCGATCGCCAGGAGCGACGGGACGCTGTCGATCGGGCACTCGTAGCCGTGCAGCGGCGAGATCCCCGGGTCGTTGCTGGCGACGAAGGTCTTGAGTCGACGCATCTCCGGGTCGTACAGTGCCACGGCGATGCGCGCGATCGCGGGGTAGCGTTGGTGAATGCGCTCGTGCAGTTCGCGCACCTTGTCGCTGACCGAGGCCACATGCAGATTGCTGGCCTGCCTTGCGGCCGATGCGGCGAATTCCTGCCAGCTGTCGATGACGCTCATGATCCTGGTTCGCACTGGAACGGGGATCAATTATCAGTTACGGCCCGGGGCGCCGCCAGTACTTTCGGCACAGCCTCTCAGTAGCGCGCGCCTGTGGTGCGCAGGCGTTCGACGTCCGGGATATGGATCGTGCGCCCCTCGACGACGATCAGCCCGGCCTCGGCCAGTTCGTGCAGGATGCGCGAGAAGTGTTCCTGCGTGAGATTGAGCCGCGAGGCGATCGTGCCCTTGCTGGTGGGCAGGCGGATCGATACCCGTCCGCACAGGCCCGGTTCGCCGCTGCTCTCCTCCTCGCGCAGCAGGTAGCCGACGATGCGTTCGCGGCCGGAGAGCAGCGAGTAGGTCTCGACGTCGGCGATGAGGTGGTGCAGGCGCTGCGACAGGCCGGCGATGATGCGGCGGCAGAACGTGGGGTCGCGGTCCATCTCCTCGAACACGACGTTCTTGGCGATGTGCAGCAGCCGGCTGTCCGTGAGGGCCTGCGCCATCACGAAGTACGGTTTTTCCATGAACATCACCGCCTCGCCGAAGCTCTGGCCCGGGCGCATGATCTCGATGACCTTCTCCTGGCCTTCGGCGGACGTGAAGGCGAGCTTGATCTGGCCGCAGAGCACGAGGTGGAAGCCGTGACAGGGGTCCCCGCGATGGAACAGCACGGTTCCCTTGTCGACGTTCTGTTCGCGCACGCCGCGGGCAAAGCGGGCCAGTTCGGGCGGGTCCAGACCTTCGAGAAGGGGGACATGGGCGAGCAGGCGGCACACGTTCTCGGTGTCGGCGTGCTGTGTGACGGGCGCGCTGGAGCGGTCGCGCAGGCATTCGGTCACAGGCATGGCATCACCGCGTCAGTTGGGCATAGAACATCGGCAGGCGCGCGGGCAGTTCTTCCGGCTTGCGGATCACCGCGTAGCCGGCCGGACCGAAGAGATGGGGCAGGTAGCCTGCGCCCTCGCGGTCGATCGTGACGCAGAACGGCACGAGGCCTTGCTTGCGCGCCTCGGAGATCGCGACGCGCGTGTCCTCGATGCCGTAGCGGCCTTCGTAGAGGTCGAGATCGTTGGGTTTGCCGTCCGACAGGATCAGGAGGATGCGGCGCGCGGCCGGCTCGGCGGCGAGGAGCCCGCTCGCACGGCGGATCGCGGCGCCCAGGCGCGTGTAGTAGCCAGGCTTGATCGCGCTGATGCGGCCGCGGATGCGGTCGTCGAAGCGGTCGCCGAAATCCTTCAGGCGATGGAAGCGCACCTGGCTGCGTTTCACAGAGGAAAAGCCGGCGATGGCGAAGCGGTCGCCCGTCGCACCCAGCGCTTCGCCGAACAGCAGCAGCGCGTCGCGGATCACGTCGATGACGCGGGCCTCGCTCGATACCCAGCTGTCCGTGGACAGGGAGAGGTCTGCGAGCACCATGCAGGCGAGGTCGCGTTCGCGTTTTTCCAGCGACAGCCAGAGCTGGTCCGAAGGGTGGCGTCCGACGGCGCGGTCGGTCTGTGCGCGCACGATGGCGTCGACGTCGAGCTCGGAGCCATCCACCTGCGCCTTGATCCAGCGCCGGCCCGGCTGCAGCGCGGCGAACTGCTGGTGCAGCCGCTTCGCGGTGCGGCGCAGGTGCTCGGGCAGCGGGCAGGGTTGTGCGTCGCGCGCAGCGAGTTCGACGAGGCGCACGTGGTCCTCGAGCAGCACGCCTTTGCGGTAGTCCCATTCGGGAAACGGCAGGCCCTCGCCGAGCACGACGTCATCCTCGGCGGCGGAGGGCAGGTCGAGGTCGAAACGGACCTTGGAGGCGACGCGCTCCTTGTCCTGCGTGAGGGCAAGTTGATCGAGATCGCGTGCCGCGTCGGCGGCGTTCGGGTCGGGGTCGTCGTCGGTGGGGCGGTTGATGCGCAGGAACTCCGCGATCGCGAGCAGGCTTTCGGCGCGGAACATCAACATCAGCCCGTTCTTCTCCTGCGGCATGTCGACCTGTTCGGCGTGATGGGCGCGACGCTCCGATTCCTCGAAGGCGGGCGGGCCGCCGTCGGCGGTCTGCTCGGGATCGGCGCTGCTGCGACGGGTCGCACCTCCCCTTGCTGCCAGCGATCCAGTGAGCCACAGCAGCACGGGGTGCGCGGGCGGCGTACCCTGCGGCACAGCCGGCAGCGCGAACACCGTACCCGGCGTTTCCAGCGCGCGCCGGATCGCACGTTCGCGCTCGGCTTCCTGCGGGGGCAGCTTCTCGGGCTTGGGGCGCTTGGGCAGATAGGCCGCCACGAGCCGCCGGTAGCGCGGCGCGAGGCCCGGCCACGCATGCAGCGCGGCGCAGGTCGCGAACTGGTTGCGGCGGAAGTCGCGGTCGGCTTCGTCCTCGCCTTCGGCATCCAGTCCTTCGTGCGCCGCGGCGAGCGCAGCAAGCCACAGATAGAGGTCACGGTTCAGCGACTTCTCGGGGAAAGCGTCGATCTCCGGTGGCAGCCGCAGTGTCGACGGATCCATGCGCGCCCGCGCGGCCCGGTCGCCGGCGCCGGCGATGCGCGAGAGCAGGCCGCGCCGGGCGCCATGTTCGTCGTTGGTGGCGGCGGCCACACGCAGGCCCGGGTCGCCCCCCAACGCGCGGAAGAACACCCCCGCCGTGCGTTCGATGTCCTTGAGCCGCACCACTGCGTCGGGGTGGTTGCCGACCGCGGCGCGGGTGATCAGACGGTGCCAGATCTTGCCTACGGCTTCTTCCATGTCCTTGTCCTGGCTAGCGTTCCTTGCCGGAGCGGAATCCGGCCTCGTTCTGGCGTGCGGCTTCCTTGCTCACCCACTGCAGCAGGGGCCCCTGAGGGTTGTCGCGCTGGCTCTGCTCGCAGGCCTCGACGCACTGCGCGCACTGCGTGCAGGTGAACATCAGGCGCTTGATGTTGCGCGGCGTGAGGCGCATCGGGCAGACGGCATCGCACGCGGACTGGCGGTCCGGCAGGCAGTTCGCACAGTCGGCGGCGCGCTTCCTCTGGAAGCCGACCACCATCGCATTGCGGTTGCCCATCCACGCCAGGCTCTGGAACAGGCCGACGGCGCAGGCGTAACGGCAGAAGAGATGGCGGGCGAACAGGAATTCGACCGACAGTGCGCAGGTTGCCGCGGTGAGGAAGATCGTCTGGTTGCGCGTGAGCGTCCCGGCGAAGAGATTGCCGTACACCTCCGCCGGCGGCAGCAGGTAGGTCAGGAACACCAATGCCCACAGCAAGGCGAAAAATCCCGCAGCCGGCACCACGATCAGCCACCAGCGGGCATCCGCGCGCCACGGCGTGCCGTCCGCCTTCCACGGCGGCAGCGGTTCCCGGATCCACACGCTGGGTTTGCCCGAGGCCTTCTGCATCAGCTTGTTGATCGTCTCTACGACCGAGAAGTGCGGACACAGCCAGCCGCAGTACAGGCGCCCCCACTTCCACGAAACCCACAGGAAGGCGGCTGCACCGACGAGGATGGGAACGAACAGCCGGATCATCACGTTCGTGCCCGCTTCGAGCGCCCCGATGCGCCCGGCGACGAAATCGTCCATGCCCAAGCGCCATTCCATGCCGAGCAGCCATGCGTGGCCCGCGTCGAGGTCGTAGCGGAGGATGTCGAACACCGGGGCGAGGATGAACAGCGTGAAGAAGGCGACCTGGAAGGCGATGCGCTTCTTCTGGGTGCGGTTGTGGCCCATCGGCTTCGCGCTTGCGATGGGGATCACGCGGCGCGCCGGTTTCGCCTCCACATCGGGTGTCGCGGACAGCAGGGATGGATGCGGGGCATTCATGGACTTACTCGTAGAGATCCGGGCCGATGAAGGGGTACTGCCAGCTGCGGCCGAGAATCGCGTGATTCAGTCCGACGACGCCGAAGATCACCAGCGTGGCGTGAAAGGAAACGAAATAGAGAATGCCGAGCACCCACGACCACGGATCGTCGAGTCCCCCCAGCATGAAGATCCCGATGCTGACACCGAGCAGCATCGCGCCACCATAGATGCTTGCGACGAGCGTCTGGCGCAGGTGGTTGCGCACGACCAGCGGGGCGCTGTCGCGATGGCGTCGCCACAGCACCAGCAACACGAGGAAGGCCAGTCCGGGCGCGACCAGGAGGTTTGCGAGGAAGAGCGCCTCGGCGACGATCGCCAGGCGCGGGCCGGGTATCTGCTCGGTGAGGAGATCGGGTTCCTGGGCGGACATGGGTATATGCCTCGTGACCCGGGGGGCTGTGTCAGCGCCCGAAGGTGGCCGACACGACCTCCATCAGCGCGTCGGCGACCTCGGGGTCGTCCGTCAGGCTCTCGACGATCGCCGCGCGGCAGGCCGTCACCGGATCCATGCCATCGCGTACCAGCAGCGCCGCATACACCAGCAGGCGCGTGCTCGCGGCTTCCTCCAGATCCTGGTCCTTAAGGGTGCGCAGCGCATGCGCGATCGACACCAGACGCTTGGCCAGATCCGGCGCGCAGCCCGATTCGCCGATGAGGATGCCTTCCTCGCGCTCGGTGGCGGGGAAGTCGAAACGCAGGCTCACGAAGCGCTGCCGCGTCGACGGCTTCATGCCCTTCAGCAGGTTCTGGTAACCGGGGTTGTACGACACCACCAGCATGAAGGACGGCGGCGCCGCGAGCAGCTCGCCCGTGCGGTCGATCGGCAGGATGCGGCGGTCATCGGCGAGCGGGTGCAACACCACGGTCGTGTCCTTGCGCGCCTCGACGACCTCGTCGAGGTAGCAGATGCCGCCTTCGCGCACCGCGCGCGTCAGCGGGCCGTCGCACCACACGGTTTGCCCGTCGCCGATCAGGTGGCGGCCGACGAGGTCCGCTGCGGTCAGATCGTCGTGGCAGGCCACCGTGTACAGCGGCAGTCCGAGGCGCGCGGCCATGTGCGCGACGAAGCGCGTCTTGCCGCAACCGGTGGGGCCCTTGATCAGCAGGGGCAGACGGTTCTTCCAGGCGTGCTCGAAGACGTCGATCTCGTCGCCGGCGGGCTGGTAGAAGGGAATATCGAGATGAGGCGTGTCGAGCATCATGCGGCGAGTCCTTTCCAGTAAGCGATCCCGATCAGGGCGCAGACGAGGGTCATCCACCCGAGTGCGAGCAGCGGCCACATCAGCGGGGCGCGGCGAAGGGCCATGTAGTCGAGGATGATCATCGTGCCTTTGCCGAACGCGATCGAAAACAGCAGGCCGACGATGGCAGGGCCGGCGGCGCCGGTCTCGCCGACGCTCCAGGTCACGATGGTTGCAGCGATCAGCACGACCCAGATGACCGTGGCGCGCAGCGGTGTGCCGTGATCGGAGTGGTGCAGGGCGAGGGCGGAGGATCTTTGGGGTTGCATCGTTTCGTACCTCTCAACGCATTACATAGACCAGCGGGAACAGGATCAGCCATACCAGATCCACCATGTGCCAGTAGGCGGCTCCCGTCTCGATCCCGTTCATGTTGCCCGGGCCGTAGCGCCCCTTGCGCGCCCCGTTCCACAGCGCGGCGAGGATCACGAGGCCCAGGATCACGTGCATGAAGTGGAAGAAGGTCAGTATCAGGTAGAACATGTGGAAGGTGCTCGACGACAGGCTTACTCCCGCCGCGAACTTCGCCGCGTATTCGAACAGCTTCACGACGATGAACCCGGCGCCACATGCGAAGCCGCCGACGATCCACTTCGCGGCGCCGCGCCCCTGGCCGGCCTCGGCCGCCTGCACCGCGCGCACCACGAGGTAGCTCGAAGTCAGCAGCAGCATCGTGTTGATCGCCCCGGCGTTGCGGTCCAGCGCCAACTGCTGCGCGTTGAACAGCTCGACGTTGTTGGCGCGCGCGAAGGCGTAGGCGATGAAGAAAGCGCCGAAGGCAAGCAGCTCGGCGAGGATGAAGAACCAGATCGCCAGGTCGCCGGGAAGGCGCCGGGGGGCGCTGTCGGAAGCAACGGCCGGGAGGGCGGACGGGTTCACGAGTGTTTGGGCGCATGTATTCATGGGTCCCAGTCTACGAAGGGGGCGTGCGCCGGACCTTGATTCTGGTTAACTCACGGATTTGGTGAGATAAAGAAATGGGGAATATGCCCCAGTACGTCGCAAACCAAAAAAAAAGGGGCGGCCGAAGCCGCCCCGCAATCGCTTCACGTGCCCCGCGGAGGGCCGGAAGCGAGGGATCCATCATGCATGGATCAGGGGCTTGCTCTCACCCTTGACGAAGAAGCTCGCAAGGTAGGTAACGAGGCCCGCGGCGAACACGACGCCCGCCCACAGACGCATCCAGTAGAACAGCGAGATCTGCTCCTGCACCGCCATGAAGGGCATCGGCGTCGAGGACACGCGTTGCAGCCACACTTGCAGAATGCCGGCAGCGGTGAGGAACAGCGTGATGAAGACCATCGAGATCGTCATCAGCCAGAAGCCCCACATCTCGCAAACCTGCGCACGCTCGTCGTTGGCGGCACGGCCACGCAGCAGCGGCATCGCGTAGCTGATCATCGTCAGCACCACCAGCACGTAAGCGCCGTAGAACGCCATGTGACCGTGTGCTGCGGTGATCTGCGAACCGTGCGTGTAGTAGTTCACCGGAGCCAGTGTGTGCAGGAAGCCCCACACGCCGGCACCCAGGAAGGCCATCACGCCGGTGCCCAGCGCCCACAGCACGGCAGCCTTGTTCGGATGCTCGCGGCGGCGGCGGTTCACCATGTTGAAGGCGAAGACGGTCATTGCGAAGAACGGGATCGGTTCAAGAGCCGAGAACACCGAACCCAGCCACTGCCAGTAGGCCGGCGTGCCGATCCAGAAGTAGTGGTGGCCGGTACCGATCAGGCCGGTGACGAGCGCCAGCGTGATGATCACGTACAGCCACTTCTCGATCACTTCACGGTCGACGCCGGTCACCTTGATCAGCACGAAGGCGAGGATGGCGGCCATGATCAGTTCCCACACGCCTTCCACCCAGAGGTGCACAACCCACCACCAGTAGAACTTGTCCTTGACCAGGTTGCCCGGGTTGTAGAACGAGAACAGGAAGAAGATCGCCAGACCCCACAGGCCCATCAGCAGCACGATGCTGATGACGGTCTTGCGGCCCTTCAGCATCGTCATCGTGATGTTGAAAAGGAAGGCCAGGGCCACGATCACGATGCCGATCTTGGTCAGCAGCGGTTGTTCCAGGAACTCCCGTCCCATCGTCGCGAGGATGTTGTTGCCGGTCATCTCGGCGAGCGTCGCGTAGGGCACCAGCAGGTAGCCGAGGATCGTCGCCGCGCCTGCGAGCAGGAACACCCAGAACATCACCAGCGCGAGTTTCGGACTATACAGCTCCGTTTCCGCCTCCTCGGGAACAAGGAAGTAGGTGGCGCCCATGAAGCCGAACAGCAGCCACACGATGAGCAGGTTGGTGTGCACCATCCGCGCGATGTTGAACGGAATTGCCGGGAAGAGGAAATCGCCGACGACGTACTGCAGACCCATGGCGAGACCGAAGATGATCTGTCCGACGAACAGACCGATGGCCGCTATGAAGTACGGCATCGCGACCGATTGCGATGAATATTTCATGGTTATGAATTCCCTTGAAGTTGTCGATCCGATGCGCTCAGCCTTCGATGTTGGGTGGCCATTTCTGGGTGTCGATTTCGGAGGTGTACTTCAGGAAGGCGACGAGGTCGTCGAGCTCCTGGTCGGTGAAATTGAACTGCGGCATCTGACGGCGTCCCGGCGTGCCGGTCGGCTGCGACTTGATCCACGCCTTGATGAACTCGGCGCCGCGACGCGGATAGACGTTGCCCAGCTCCGGAGCGAAGTACGCGCCTTCGCCGAGAATGGTGTGGCAGCCGATGCAGTTGCGTGTTTCCCAGATGTGCTTGCCACGCAGGACCGACTCCGTCAGGTTCGCACGGTTGTCGGATTTTGGCAGGCCACCCATGGTGTCAAAGCTCAATGCCACCAGAAGGAGGAAGAAGAACACCGCCCCACCGTAGAAGATGTTGCGGGCCATCGCCTTGGTAAATGTACCGCTCATGGTTCGTCCCTCATTGTTTTGTCATGCGCCCGAGTGATTGAGAAATAACCCGAAGGTTGCACGCATTCTCGGCAGCGGGAGCGGGGCGCTCCATGATTTGAATCAATTTCGGGAATTCAGCGTCCTGATTGTCTCGAACAATGGAAAACGGGGCCGGGACCGCGGACGGAGCGTTTATCCTCCCGCGATCCCGGCCCCGCCGGGTGCCACCGTCATGAAGTGGTCAGTAGGTATAGCCGACCATCACGCCGCCGCCCCAGTCCGGGCTGTTGTCGGAAAACCCTTTTACGCCATAGACTTGCAGCTTCCACTGGTCGCTCAGCTTCTGGCTCAGAAACAGCGAGGCCTCGCGGATCGGATCGCGGGAGGATCTCAGCCGCGCGCGCCAGTCGTAGGCTGCGCCGACGGTCGTCGTCGGCCCGAGCTTGGTGGAAATGCCCAGGGACGCATAGAAGGGGTTGCGCAGGTCGGAATCGCCCATGTCCTTCCAGCCTGCGGTGCCGAACGCGGTCACTGCACCGAAGGCCTTGGCGGCGTCGACCTGCAGCGCATAGTCCGTCTTGTTGTTGCCCAGGCACTTGCTTTCCGCCGTCGGCATCTTCACTTTCGCCACCGCATCGAGCAGCAGGCCGTTCGTAGTGCCGTCGAGCAGGTTGTAGCCCGCGCTCGCCGTGATGTCGCCGAGCCCGGTCTTGGTGCCCGCGCAGTCGACCCCCTCGATCGGGTCGCCGTCGGGGCCGACTACCGCGTTGGTGACACGCAGGTACGGGATGGTCGTCTTGTACGTCATGCGACCCGTTTCGTACTTTGCCGTGATCGGCACGTACCACATTTCACTGGTCGTGCTCGTGCCGTAGTCGCCGGTAGAATAATCAAGCCCTGTCGTCAGGCTCAGCTCGCTGGTGCCGGCGGCCAGTGCGCTGCCCGACAGCAGCAGCGCCAGCAGGATGCGCTTGTGCTTCATTCGATTTTCCTCCGCGTTGGGATGTCTTGTTCCTGTTGTGCTTCAGTCGTGTTCGGGGCGTTCGATGCGTTCCGGCCGTTCCAGCTTCTCCGGCCGTTCGATACGCTCGATGCGTTCTGGCCGTTCGATACGTTCGACGCGCTCGACCCGGCCGCTGCCGTCGAAGCGCTCGATGCGCTGGCGGGTCTCGACGCGGTCGCCCGACGTGCGTGTCTCGATGCGTTCGCGCAACAGAAGATCTCCGCTCGGGCTCACCTCCGTGCGTTCGATCCGCTCGCGCTCGACTTCGCCGGTGGGTGAGAGCTCGCGCTCGAAGCGCTCGCGTCCCGATCCGCTCTCAGTCTCGATGCGTATCCGCTTGTCGTCGATCTCAGTCCGTGTCTTGCCCGAATCGTGTTCCTTGCCGTCGTCGCCGCTGCCGGATTTCTTCCCGGATCGGGAACTCTCGCGGCTCTCGCTGGCGCCGAAGCCGTCGCGCACGACCTCGATGCGGGCGGCCTTGACCTTGTGCTCGCCGGTGAAGGTGCCTTGCACCCGTACTCGCGTGTCCTTGTCCAGCGTGCCCGTCGCACCGTCTGCGAATTCGGTGCCTTCCGCCAGTTCCACTTCGAAACCGCTGATATCCAGCCGGTTGTCGATGCGCTCGAACACCAGGCCTTCCACGACCGCGTCGCGTACGCGCCCGGCGAAAGGAGTCGTTGGATTCGCGGTCGTCTGCGATACCGCCAGCGCACGCCCCGTCCATGTGCCGCGTACCAGCGACTCCGCAACGCCGCCTGCATCGCCGCTCAGCGCCAGTCCGTGCAGCGTACCGTCTCCGCCGCGCGTTCCGATCGCGCTCGCCTCGCGCAGCTGGGGCGCCCGCTCGACGCGGGTCGCAAGCACCTCGCCGGACGCATTGCGGAATCCGCTCACCCGCACCATCTCGCCGGCACGCAGGCCCGCGTCGACCTTTGCCCCTGACGCAAGCTTCACCGTCTGACCCATCACGCGCAGCGGCGCGGAACCCTGCCGCGCCGTGGTCACCGGGCCCTCGTAGGCGTGGACGATCGCAATGCTGCGTGCTTCCAATCCGCGCGGCGAAGTGCCGGCCTCGACGGCGACGACCTGCCCCACGGCAAGGCGCGACACGCTGCCGCCGATGCCGTTTTCGGTCACCGGAACGGCCTCGTCGTAATGCACCTCCACGCCGTTCACGCAAATCGATGCGAAGCCGGTGATCGTGCCGACGATGCCCGTGCCGCCGGTTCCGCCGTCGCGGGCGGGGGCACCCGTACCGCCGATCCCGCCCTGTGCGACCGGCGCGCCCGTGCCTCCTATTCCCGACGCCACCGGCGCCCCGGTGCCGCCGATCGCCGATGCGGTGGGGGCTCCCGTACCGCCGATCCCCGATGCGACGGGGGCGCCTGTGCCGCCGATGCCGGATGCCGGCGACCCCGTGCCGCCGATTCCGCCTTCGCGCCGGGGCGCGCCCGTACCGCCGATGCCGCCCGGGTCCACGCATACCGGCGCCGCAAGCGCCGGGACGACACCGCACAGCGCGAGCGCGAGACCCGCCGCAAGCCGGCGCAGTGTTTGGAGTCGATCACTCATGACGGGGTTTTCGGCGAGGCGCTGCCCGACAGGCTGGTGCCCGAATTCGGTTCGCTGTAAAAATACAGGCCGATCGTGACGCGCTGTCGTGCATCGGGGCCCTGGGCGTCCTGCGCTTCGAGATCCGCGGCCAAGGTGTTGAAGGCGATCAGCGCCTGCATCCCTTCGTTGGCGACCGCGTCGCGCAGGCGCGCGATGCTCGCGGTGGATAGGGCGTCGTAATGCACGCTGCGCTCGAAATACGGCGGACCTTCTGCAGTCAGGTTATGCACCGCCGCACAAGCGTGGTCATGCACGTTGTGACCGAAATAGGCCGCCTTCTCGTCGAAGCCTTTTTGCGGAATGAAGGCTGCCGTTTCCAGATGCACGCGGTCGTGTTCATCCACGCGTACGATCCCGAGCCGCAGCCATTCGTCCAGCACCACGCGGGCCCGGATGTCCTTGCTGACGCGGGCGACGAGTGCATCGAAGGAACGTTCTCCGCCGGTACTGGCGAGCCGAGGCAAGGGCGCGGGCTCGCCCGGCCGCGTGCAGAACGGCGCGGAGGTCTGCCAGGTGCTCACGAGGTGGGCTCCCAGGGATATGGCTGCGGGCAGATCGTCCTCCACATCCGGCGGTTGACTGCGTAGACGCTTGACGTCCTTGCGATGCACGCTGGTCAGGAGGCTGATCCTGCTGTCGCTCGGCGCCTTGGCGTCGAGGCGGAATTCCTGCTCAGCCACCTCCACGAAGACGCCCTTGAGCATGTCCGAGAAATAAGTATAGGTCACACCCTTGCGCAGCATCAGCCGCACCAGCGGCCGCATCACGCGCCGGAGCGCTTGCAGCAGCGAAGTCGGCGGGGTAGGGGAATGCATGGGGGGGTCATCCCGAGTCAGATATTTGCAGTCTAACTTGGCGTGGGAAAAAATTCCATGCAATCCGCCGATGCCGGCGTGACCGGCACCCCGCCTTCAACTCGATAGATGGTCTCAGTCGCGTTCGCGGCGTTCGATACGTTCCACCCGCTCGGGCTTCTCGGGGCGCTCGACGCGTTCGAGTCGCTCTACCCGGTCGAGCTTTTCCGGACGTTCGGCACGGGCGACGTGTTCGGCGTTGTCGGGCCGTTCGGCCGCGGGACGCGAGTCGCCGCGTGCGTGCGCGACTTCGCCACCGGCGATCGTGCGGCTGGAACTGCGTTCGCTCAACACCGTGCCGTCGGATGCCGTGCGAACCTCGGTCGTCGTCTGGCTGGCGAGGCCGCCCTCGGCGTTGAAGGTCATTTCCTTGCTGCGGACGCGCTTGGGCGCTGCGCCGGTGGCGCTCAGGGTGCGCGTGCGGGTCACCGTCGTCGTGCCATCCGCATTGGTGACGGTCTCGACGCTCTGCACGGGCATGGCGCCTTTGGAGCGCAGTGCGCTGACAGCGGCCGTGCCGTCGGTCGTCACGGTGGTTGCGGCCGGCTCCAGCTCGGCTGTAGTCGTTGCAGTCGTTGTCGCCTCCTGCGCAGGGGCGAGGCCCGAATGCAGTCCGAAGGCCAGGCTGGCTGCCGCGTAAAACGAAACGGAAATCCCGGGGTGAAGTTTCATCTGATCCTCCTTAAGCTTTAGAAGTGGGAAAAAATCCCACGTGTACAAACTTTAGGCGCCGGCTCCCGTGAAGGTCAAGCGCTTGAGGGCACACAGATGTTTCGGTATGTGTGTCCTGCAGTTCCTGACGCCGAAAAAAAGCCCGGCCGCGTGAGCGGCCGGGCTTGGGAAACTTCTGTCTGCGAGCGGATCAGGCTGTTGCGAGCGGGATCTTGCCGATCTTCACTTGCCACTCTTTCGGGCCGGTGTTGTGCACGCTGGTGCCGTTCGAATCGACCGCGACCGTCACCGGCATGTCCTGCACGTCGAACTCGTAGATCGCTTCCATACCCAGGTCGGCGAAACCGACGACCTTCGCGCTCTTGATCGCCTTGGCGACGAGGTAGGCTGCGCCGCCGACGGCCATCAGGTAGGCGGACTTGTTGTCGCGGATTGCGTCGATCGCGGTGGGGCCGCGCTCGGCCTTGCCGACCATGGAGATCAGGCCGGTCTGCTCCAGCATCATGCGCGTGAACTTGTCCATGCGCGTCGCGGTGGTGGGGCCTGCCGGGCCGACGACTTCGTCACGCACCGGATCGACCGGGCCGACGTAATAGATCACGCGGTTCGTGAAGTCGACCGGCAGCTTCTCGCCCTTCGCCAGCATGTCCTGGATGCGCTTGTGCGCAGCGTCGCGGCCCGTCAGCATCTTGCCGTTGAGCAGCAGCACCTGGCCCGGCTTCCACGACGCGACTTCTTCCTTCGTCAGCGTGTCGAGGTTCACGCGCGTGGCGACCTTGGTGTCGGCCTGCCAGGTCACGTCCGGCCAGTCTTCGAGCTTGGGTGCTTCCAGCTTCGCCGGGCCCGAGCCGTCGAGTTCGAAGTGCACGTGGCGGGTCGCTGCACAGTTCGGGATCATCGCCACCGGCAGGCTCGCCGCGTGGGTGGGGTAGTCGAGGATCTTGACGTCGAGCACGGTCGTCAGGCCGCCCAGGCCCTGTGCGCCGATGCCCAGCGCGTTGACCTTCTCGAACAGCTCGAGGCGCAGTTCCTCGGCGCGCGTGAGCGTCGCGCCGGAAGCGGCCTTGTCCTTCAGTTCATGGATGTCGACCGGCGCCATCAGCGATTCCTTCGCCAGCAGCATCGCCTTCTCCGGCGTGCCGCCGATGCCGATGCCGAGGATGCCCGGCGGACACCAGCCGGCGCCCATCGTCGGGACGGTCTTCAGCACCCAGTCGACGATCGAATCGGACGGGTTCAGTGCATAGAACTTGGTCTTGTTCTCGGAGCCGCCGCCCTTGGCTGCACAGATGACCTCGACGTGGTCGCCCGGGACGATCTCGTAGTGCACGACCGCGGGGGTGTTGTCCTTGCTGTTCTGGCGCTTGCCGGCCGGATCGAGCAGCACCGAGGCACGCAACTTGTTGTCGGCGTTGGTGTAGGCGCGGCGCACGCCTTCGTTCACCATTTCCTGGACGCTCATCTTCGCGTCCCACTGCACGTTCATGCCCACCTTGAGGAAGACTACGGCGATGCCGGTATCCTGGCAGATGGGGCGATGGCCTTCGGCGCACATGCGCGAATTGGTCAGGATCTGCGCGATCGCGTCCTTCGCTGCGGGGCTTTCCTCACGCTTCCAGGCCTCGCCGAGGGCCTTGATGTAGTCAAGCGGGTGGTAGTAGCTGATGTACTGGAAGGCATCCGCGACGGACTGGATCAGGTCTTCTTCGCGAATCACGGTCATGGGGCATCTCTCCAGGTAAGGCCGGGTCACTAGGTAGGGGCGCAATTCTAGCAGCCCGGGGGAGCGTCGTTCCACCGGAATGGGCAATGTTCCACGGTGTGCGGGTGTAAGTCCTGTGTAAGATAGACAGCCTTAAATGCCGACCAGATCGCGAAGGCGGCGTCTTCAGCGAACGATACATAAGACCGGCTCGACCGGTCGGCCCTGCAGGGCGCTTCAATTACTTTGAATAGTTGAGGAGAGGTCAGTATGTCGAACGAACAGCAGCCCCGTCTGTATTACCCGTCGGAAGAGATCGTCAGGAATGCCGCGGTCTCGGGTATGGACGCTTACCGTGCGCTGTGCAAGGAAGCCGAGGACGACTACGAGGGCTTCTGGGCGCGTCAGGCCCGCGAGATGGTTGAGTGGAAGAAGCCTTTCACCCAGGTCCTCGACGAGAGCAACGCCCCTTTCTTCAAGTGGTTCGCCGACGGTCAGCTGAACGTCTCCTACAACTGCCTCGATCGCAACGTCAATAACGGCCTGGGCGACAAGGTCGCGCTGATCTTCGAAGCCGACGGCGGCGATGTGACCCGCGTCACCTACAAGGATCTGCTGTCCCGCGTCTGCAAGTTCGCCAACGCGCTGCGCAACATGGGCGTCAAGAAGGGCGACCGCGTAGTCATCTACCTGCCGATGTCCATCGAAGGCGTCGTCGCGATGCAGGCCTGCGCCCGTATCGGTGCGACCCATTCGATCGTCTTCGGCGGCTTCTCGGCCCAGGCTCTGCGCGACCGCATCAACGATGCCGGCGCCGTTGCACTGATCACCTCCGACGGCCAGTTCCGCGGCGGCAAGGCGCTCCCGCTGAAGCCGATCGCCGACGAAGCCCTCGGCATGGGTGGCTGCGAAAGCATCAAGAACGTCGTCGTGGTCCAGCGCACCGGCGGCGCGTGCAACATCGTAGAGGGCCGCGACAAGTGGTTCCACGACGTCTGCGCCAGCGAGGCCGAGACGTGCGAGCCGGAATGGGTCGATGCCGAGCATCCGCTGTTCCTGCTCTACACTTCGGGCTCCACTGGCAAGCCGAAGGGCGTCCAGCATTCGACCGGCGGCTACCTGCTGCATGCGATCCTGACCATGAAGTGGACGTTCGACATCAAGCCGAACGACGTCTTCTGGTGCACGGCGGACATCGGCTGGGTCACCGGCCACACCTACATCACTTACGGTCCGCTCGCCTGCGGCGCGACCGAGATCGTGTTCGAAGGCGTGCCGACCTACCCGGATGCCGGCCGCTTCTGGAAGATGATCCAGGACCACAAGGTCAGCGTCTTCTACACCGCGCCGACCGCGATCCGCTCCCTGATCAAGGCCGCAGACAACACCCCGGCCGTGCATCCGACCAAGTACGACCTCTCCAGCCTGCGCATCCTCGGTTCGGTTGGCGAGCCGATCAACCCGGCTGCGTGGGAGTGGTACTACGAGAACGTCGGCGGCAGCCGTTGCCCGATCGTCGATACCTTCTGGCAGACCGAGACCGGCGGCCACATGATCACCCCGCTGCCGGGTGCGACGCCGCTGGTGCCGGGCTCCTGCACGCTGCCCTTCCCGGGCATCATCGCTGCCGTCGTCGATGAGACCGGTACCGAAGTGCCGAACGGCCAGGGCGGCATCCTCGTCGTCAAGCGTCCGTGGCCCGCGATGATCCGCACGATCTGGGGCGATCCCGACCGCTTCAGGAAGTCCTATTACCCGGACGACTTCAAGGGCAAGCTGTATCTCGCCGGCGACGGCGCGATCCGCGACAAGGACACCGGCTACTTCACGATCACCGGCCGTATCGACGACGTGCTGAACGTCTCGGGCCACCGCATGGGCACGATGGAAATCGAATCGGCGCTCGTTGCGCACGAGAAGGTTGCCGAGGCCGCCGTCGTGGGCCGTCCGGACGACCTGACCGGCGAGGCCATCGTCGCCTTCGTCGTGCTGAAGGGCGCGCGTCCGACCGGTGAAGAGGCCAAGGCGATGATCAAGGACCTGCAGAACTGGGTCGGTCACGAGATCGGGCCCATCGCCAAGCCCAAGGACATCCGTTTCGGCGAGAACCTGCCGAAGACCCGTTCGGGCAAGATCATGCGCCGGCTGCTGCGTCAGCTGGCGAAGGGGGAGGAGATCACCCAGGATACGTCGACCCTCGAGAATCCGGCGATCCTGGAACAGCTCAAGCAATCCGCGAGCTGACCCGTCATGACGGGCGACCGGTCCGCAAGAGATCGGCCCCGCATAAGAATAATTGAGGCAAGCCGGCGCGAGCCGGCGGTGGGAGGAGGAGAAGGCGCGCGCAAGCGCGCCTTTTTTTTCTCCTCGAGGGACTGCGTCGCGGGGTCCCCGGCGGGCACCGGTATACTCCGGGTAGCCATCGTCATCATGAGGGAGACATGATGCGCAGAGGTCTGGCTGGTCAGAGGCTCGTTGCAGCGTTCCTGGGCGGAGCGTTGCTGTTCAACTATCCCGTGCTGTCCCTGCTGGACAGGTCCGAACCCTTCTTCGGCATGCCGATGCTTTGGGCGTGCCTGTTCATCGTTTGGGCTGCGCTGATCGCCGTGGTCGCGTGGATCGCGGAGCGTGGCGCGCGTTGAGGAGGCGGGGATGCTGTCGGGCACCGTCGTAGTCGCCGCATCGTTCGCGTACCTGCTGTTGCTGTTCGCGGTCGCCTGGTATGGCGACCGGCGAGCGGAGCAGGGGCGTTCGATCATCGCCAATCCGTGGACCTACGCGATGTCGCTCGCGGTGTACTGCACCGCATGGACCTATTTCGGCAGCGTCGGGCGCGCGGCATCCGGCGGGGTGTGGTTCCTGCCGATCTATCTCGGGCCGACACTCGCGATGAGCCTGTCATGGCTGGTGCTGCTGAAGATGATCCGCATCTCGCGCACCTACCGCATTACGTCGATCGCCGACTTCATTGCGAGCCGCTATGGCAAGAGCCATCTCCTTGGCGGCCTGGTGACCATCATCGCCGTGGTCGGCATGGTTCCCTACATCGCCCTGCAGCTGAAGGCGATCTCCAGCGGCTATTCGGTGCTTACCGGCAGCGACGACAGCGGCGTCTTTCCCTTCGCCGCGTCGAGCTGGTTCAACGACGGCACGCTCTACGTCGCACTGACGCTCGCCCTCTTCACCGTGTTGTTCGGTGCGCGCCACCTCGATGCGGCTGAGCGCCATGAAGGTATGGTCGCGGCGATCGCGTTCGAATCGGTGGTCAAGCTGCTGGCTTTCCTGGTCATCGGCGGATTCGTCACCTGGGGAGTCTATGAGGGTTTCGGCGACATCTTCGCGCGCGCCTTCGCAAACCCGGAGCTGGCGCCGCTGCTGAGCCTCAAGACCGCGAGCTCCGCGGGCTACGGGGGGTGGTTCGCGCTCACGCTGCTCGCAATGCTGTCGGTGATTTTCCTGCCGCGTCAGTTCCAGGTGACCGTCGTCGAAAACGTGAATGAGCAGCACCTGCGCCGTGCAGTCTGGCTTTTTCCGGGTTATCTACTGCTGATCAACATCTTCGTGCTGCCGATCGCACTCGGCGGCCTGCTGTATTTCGGGCGCGGCACCGTGGACCCGGACACCTTCGTGCTTTCCCTGCCGCTGGCGCACGGCGAACGGGCGCTCGCGCTGCTGGCCTTCATCGGCGGTCTTTCCGCTGCGACGGGCATGGTCATCGTCGAGACGATCGCGGTGTCGACGATGGTGTGCAATGACCTCGTGATGCCGCTGCTGTTGAGCACCGAGCGCTTCAAGCGCAGCGATCATCCTGACCTCACCGGGCTTCTGCTTGGCATTCGGCGCGGTGCGATCGTCGTCGTACTGCTGCTGGGCTACCTGTATTTCCGTCTTGCCGGCGAGGCCTACGCGCTGGTGAGCATCGGACTTATCAGCTTCGCCGCGGTCGCGCAGTTCGCACCGGCGATGCTGGGCGGGATGTACTGGCGCGGTGGCACCCGGGAAGGCGCGTTCGCGGGCCTGCTGGCGGGCTTCGTCGTATGGGCCTACACGCTGATGCTGCCGTCCGTGGCGAAGTCGGGCTGGCTAGACCGGTCCTTTCTCGACAACGGGCTCTTCGGCCTGGAATACCTGCAGCCGGAACAGCTTTTCGGCCTTGCCGGGCTGGACAGCATCAGTCATGCGCTCTTCTGGAGCCTGACTGCGAACATCGCGTGCTACGTGCTGGTATCGCTCGCGCGCGTCCCGACGGGGCAGGAGGCCACCCAGGCGACGCTCTTCGTCGACGTCTTCAGCCGCGGCCAGGACGCCCCGGCGACTTTCTGGCGCGGCAGCGCGCAGGTTCAGGATCTGCAGCCGCTCGTGGCGCGCTTCCTTGGCGCAGAGCGCGCACGGCGGATGTTCGAATCCTATGCGCGCGAGCGTGGCCTTGCCCGTATCGACGAGCTGAAGCCGGACGCCGGTCTGGTCCAGTTCGCCGAAACCCAGCTCGCCGGCGCGATCGGCAGCGCCTCGGCGCGCGTGATGGTGTCATCGGTGGTGCAGGAAGAGCCGCTCGGGCTGGACGAGGTGATGGATATCCTCGACGAGGCCTCGCAGGTGCGCGCTTATTCGCGCGAGCTGGAGGAGAAGTCGCAGGCGCTGGAAGAGGCGACGGCCGAGTTGCGGGCCGCCAACGAGCGCTTGAAGGAGCTCGACCGCCTCAAGGACGATTTCATGTCCTCGGTGACGCACGAGCTGCGCACGCCGCTGACCTCGATCCGCGCGTTTTCAGAGATGCTGCTCGACGATCCGGAGATCGATCTCAAGGATCGCATGCGCTTCCTCGGAATCATCGTGTCCGAGACGGAGCGCCTCACGCGTCTGGTGAACCAGGTTCTGGACATGGCCAAGATCGAGTCGGGGCATGCCGAATGGCACAACACCGACATCGACATGCGCGAACTGGTCGGTCATGCGGTGGAAACCACCGAACAGCTTTTCCGCGACCGCGGCGCGGTGCTCGAACTCGATCTTCCCGACCAGGCGCCGCACCTGCGTGCCGACCACGACCGCGTGCTGCAGGTGTTGCTGAACCTGATTTCGAATGCCGCGAAGTTCGTGCCGGATGATGCCGGGGTAGCGCGTGTGCGGCTGTCATGCGAAGCGGGACAGCTTCGCGTCGATGTCTCCGACAACGGTCCGGGGATTGCGCCCGGGCAGCTTGGGGTGATCTTCGAGAAGTTCCGCCAGGGCGGCGACGAGCATTCGCGTCCGCAGGGCACGGGACTGGGACTGCCGATCAGCCGGCAGATCGTGGAGCACTTCGGCGGCAGGCTGTGGGTTCAGTCAAGGGCTGGCGAAGGTGCGACCTTCAGCTTCGTCCTGCCCCTGTCGCCCGAGGCCGGCGACGGCCCGGACCACGCAATGACTTAGAATATAAAGAAGGAAAGGGGAGAGCATGGCCAAAAAAATATTGATTGCCGACGACGAGCAGAACATCGTCATTTCACTCGAGTTCCTCATGAAGCGCGAGGGCTACGAAGTGAGCGTCGCCAACGACGGCGACGAGGCGGCGCGGCGCATCCGTGCCGAAAAGCCCGATCTCGTGCTGCTCGACGTGATGATGCCGAAGAAAAGCGGGTTCGAGGTGTGTCAGGAGGTGAAGTCCAATCCGGAGCTGCAGTCGGTGCGCATCCTGATGCTTACGGCCAAGGGGCGCGACACCGAGGTCGCGAAGGGGCTTGCCCTCGGGGCCGACGCTTACATGACCAAGCCGTTCTCGACCAAGGAACTCGTGGAGCGCGTGCGCAGCATGCTCGCGGAGCGCTGACGGATGACCGCTCGTGCGCGCTTCATCCTTGCGGTCTGCATTCTTGCGTTGCTGATGACCGGCCCCTTCGTCGTGACTGTGGGGCTGGTGTGGCTGGAGGCGGGCGAGGCCGACCGGGCACGGCTGATCGACGTGGTTGTGCCGCACCTGCCGCTGGGTGCGCTGATGACCATCATGGGTTTCACGGCCGGAATGGCTGTCGTGCGCAACCTGTTCCGGCACTATGTGCGGGGCCTCCTGCGCATGGATGAGCACCTCAAGCTGATGCACGGCGCCAACCGCGAATTCCGCGTCAAGCCCGAGGGGCCGCCTGAGGTGCAGGCGCTCGCGCACGCGGTCAACGTCCTGGCGCAACAGCGCGACGAGCTGCTGCAGGACGTCGAGGCGCAGATCGCCCAGGCGAAGCACTCCGTGGAGGAGGAAAAGAACCGCCTCGCCGCGCTGATGTCGGAACTCACGCAAAGCGTCGTCGTGTGCAACCTCGACGGCCGCATCCTGCTCTACAACCACCGGGCACGACAGCAGTTCCGCGCCTTGTCGGACACGCCTGCGGTTGCCGGCGGCGGCGAGCTGATCGGGCTCGGACGCTCGATCTATGCGGTCTTCGAGCGCAACCTCGTCAATCATGCGCTGGAAAGCATCCAGCATCGCCTGCGGCGCAGTGCGGCACAGCCGGTCGCCAATTTCGTGACCACGACACGCGCGGGCCAGCTCCTGCGCGCGCAGATGGCGCCGGTGCTTTCGGTTGCGCAAGGGGAGGGCGACGAGCGGGCCATCACCGGCTTCATCCTGATGCTCGACAACATCACGCGCACCTTCGAGACCGAATCGAAGCGCGACCAGATGCTGCACACGCTCACGGAAGGCAACCGCGCGGCACTCGCCAACGTGCGTGCCGCGGCCGAGATGCTCGAATACCCGGACCTGCAGGAAGAGCTGCGCGAGCGCTTCCGCACTGTAATCCGCGACGAGGTGCGGGGAATGAGCACGCGCCTCGACGAGACCGCCAACGAATTCGCCGACTCCCTCAAGGCGCGCTGGCCGCTCGAGGAGATGCTCGGGGCGGACCTGATCGCCGCGGCGCAGCGGCGCATCGAGAATGTCGTCAAGCTTCCGACGAAGCTGGAGGAGGTCGACGAGGCGCTGTGGGTCAAGGTCGACAGCTTCTCGCTGCTGCAGGCCCTGACGTATCTGGCGAGCCGCCTCTCGGACGAGTTCGAGGTGCGCGAGGTGCGTTTCCGCCTGACACCCGCCGCGGGGCGGCTGGTCCACCTCGACCTGATCTGGTCGGGCCAGGCGATGAGCACCGAGACGGTGATGAGCTGGGAACTCGAAGCGATGCGTTTCGCCGATGAGGTCAGCCCGCTGACGGTGCGCGACGTGATCGAGCGTCACGACGGCGAGATGTGGCTCGAGCGCGAGAAGGTTCGCCACCGCGCGTTCTTCCGCATTCTGCTGCCTGCCGCCGTGCCGCAGGAACAGCTCGACGAGGCGACGATCCTGAGGGGCGAAAGCCGGCCGGAATACTACGACTTCGACCTCTTCAACTGGTCCGACAGGTCGCGCGCGCTCGACGACCGGCTGCTCAGCGAGCTGACCTATACCGTCTTCGACACGGAAACGACCGGGCTCAACCCCTCGCAGGGCGACGAGATCATCCAGATCGGCGCGACCCGCATCGTCAATGGCAAGCTGCTGCGTCAGGAGTCGTTCGAGCAACTCGTCGATCCCTGCCGCCACCTGCCGCCGGAGTCGGTGCAGATCCACGGCATCACGCAGGGCATGCTCAAGAACCAGCCCACCATCGAGGCGGTGCTGCCGGCTTTTCACGCGTTTACCGAGGATACCGTGCTGATCGCGCACAACGCGGCGTTCGACATGCGTTTCCTGCAACTGAAGGAGGAGGCGACCGGCATCCGCTTCGACCAGCCCGTGCTCGACACGTTGCTGCTATCCGTCGTCATTCATCCGAACCAGGAGTCGCACCGCCTCGAGGCGATCGCCGAACGGCTCAACCTGCCCATCCTCGGACGCCACACGGCTCTGGGCGATGCGATCGTCACCGCCGAGGTCTTCCTGAAGATGATTCCGTTGCTGGCGGCAATGGGCATCCGCACTCTTCGCCAGGCGCGCGAGGCGGCCGAGAAGTCGTATTACGCGAGGGTCAAGTATTGAACGCTGACTCCTTGCGGCGCGCGCCGGGGCCTGTTGTGCGCTGCTTGAATGGACGGCTGTCCGCATGACCGGACCGTCCCCTTTCGCGCGCCGTCTGCGCCGCTACTACCTCTGGTACACGGTCAGCTTCATCAGCTTCGTCGGGTTTCTGGCGATCGGCGAAAAAATGGGCATGTCGCCGGGCGTGATCGGCCATGTCTTCCTGTTCGCAACCATCGCCATCTACGCAGGCATCGGCGTCATGAGCCGCACCGCCGACGTGTCCGAATACTACGTCGCCGGGCGTCGCGTGCCTGCCATGTTCAACGGCATGGCGACGGCGGCGGACTGGATGAGCGCCGCCTCGTATATCGGCCTCGCCGGCACGCTGTATTTCACCGGCTTCGAGGGACTCGCCTTCGTCACCGGCTGGACGGGCGGCTTCGTGCTCGTCGCGCTGCTGCTCGCTCCCTACCTGCGCAAGTTCGGCCAATACACGATTCCCGACTTCCTTGGTGCGCGCTACCAGGGCAACGCGGCGCGTGTCGTGGGCCTGGTAGCCGCGGTCGTCGCCAGCTTCGTCTACCTGGTCGCGCAGATCTACGGGGTCGGGCTGATCACCAGCCGCTTCGTCAGTGTCGAGTTCGAGATCGGGCTCTTCGTCGGGCTGGCGGGCATCCTGGTGTGCTCCTTCCTCGGCGGCATGCGTGCGGTCACCTGGACCCAGGTTGCGCAGTACGTGATCCTGATCGTCGCGTATCTCGTACCGGTCACGATCCTTTCATACAAGGTCACCGGCGTGCCCGTCGCGCCGGTGATGTACGGTACGGTGCTCGGCAAACTCTCGGAGAAGGAGAACGAGCTGTTTGCCGACGAGGCCGAAGTCGCCGTGCGCAAACAGTTCGCCCAGCGCGCCGGAGACTACGCCGCCAAAATTGCCCATCTGCCGGATTCACTCGCCGCGGAGCGGCGCGAGCTCATCGAGCGCCTCAACCAATTGCGCCTGAACAACGCGGCCGCGCGCGACATCGCGCACACGGAGCGGGCCCTGCGCGATTTGCCGCGCACGCCGGATCAGGCTCGCCAGTTGTGGGAACGCGCGCGCGTCGAGGCGATCGAGCGCTCGCGTCCGCCGCCGCGCCATGCCCAGGCTCATCCCGGCGAAACGCCCGAGCAGCGCCAAGTCGCGCGCAACAACTTCCTCGCGCTCGTGTTCGTGCTGATGGTCGGCACCGCCGCGCTGCCGCACGTGCTGATGCGCTACTACACCACCCCCGGGGTGGTCGAGGCGCGCAAGTCGGTGTTCTGGGGGCTGTTCTTCATCTTCCTGCTGTACGTCACGGCACCGGCCTACGCGGTGTTCGCGAAGTGGGAGGTGTACAACAATCTCATCGGCAGCAGCATCGCGATGTTGCCGAACTGGCTCGTCTCGTGGGGCAAGGTCGGCATGGTCAACATCGAGGACATCAACGGCGACGGCATCCTGCAACTCGCCGAGCTGAGCCTCAATACCGACGTTATCCTGCTCGCTACCCCCGAGATCGCGGGATTGCCTTACGTCATTTCGGGCCTGGTCGCCGCCGGCGGCCTGGCTGCGGCGCTGTCGACGGCTGACGGCCTGCTGCTCACCATTTCGAATGCGTTGTCGCACGACCTTTACTACAAGGTCATCAACCCGCGCGCGAGCACGCAGCGCCGCCTCGTCATCTCGAAATCGCAGCTCCTGGTCGTTGCCGTCGTCGCCGCGTGGGTCGCCTCGCTCCGTCCGGACAACATCCTCTTCATGGTCGGCCTGGCATTCTCCATCGCCGCGGCGGCATTCTTCCCCGCACTGGTGCTGGGAATCTTCTGGAAGCGGGCGAATCGGCCAGGCGCGGTCGCCGGCATGCTCTCCGGCCCCGCGGTCACGATCTACTATTTCGTTCGCACGCACGCCTTTTTCGGTGGCTCGATGGACAACGCGTGGTTCGACATCAATCCGATTTCGAGCGGTGTGTTTGGCGTGCCGCTGGGTTTCCTCACCATCGTCGTCGTCAGCCTGCTCACCCCGCCGCCTCCGCCGGAAGTGCGCGCGCTTGTGGATTACGTGCGCTACCCGCGGCTGCCACCCGATGATCAGGGCATCTTCACCGAATCCAAGTAGGCAGACTGCGACTGCGCACGAGTGGAAGTGCCGGAATTCTCCGCGGAACGCGAAAATGGGGTTCCGTATCACGGGCGTTCTGCTACAATGCGCGCCTTCCACGGAGAGATGGATGAGTGGTTTAAGTCGCACGCCTGGAAAGCGTGTTTGGGATAACATCCCAACGCGGGTTCGAATCCCGCTCTCTCCGCCAGAATACACATTAAAGCCCTGAGTTTTCAGGGCTTTTTTGTTTCGTAGAACGTCATTCTACGTTTCCAGATGGCGCAAAAAAGCCGGATTTCTCCGGCGCCGCACCTATGCCCATTTTGGGCAACTTCACATCCTGAGCGGCGACACCTCGACCTTCTGACGCTGGAACAGCCACCCATAGCGGCAGGCATCGGCGGCACCCTACGGGTTAGGCCTCACACTCCGCTCAGCCCCAACAACCCGTCGACGAAGGCCCGCAGCACGGCTGGCATTGCCTGGCTCCGACGGGTGACGATCGAGAAGGGCCACCGGTTTTCGAGATTTCGTGCGCGTAACCGGCGCATGCGCCCGCGATCGACCCAGCGTTGTGCGTAGTGCAGAGGCAGGAAGCCGATGTAGGCACCGGAGAGGATCAGGATGGCCTGCGCCTCGACGTTGTCCACGGTCGCGGCTGCCACGTTTGCCTTGAGCAGGTGCAGATCCCTTTCCTGCATGTAGGCGCGCGCGACGATACGGCTCGTCGAGATCAGTTCGTCCAGCGCCTCGCCGTCGTCGTCTGCGGCGTGGAGCGGATGGCCCTGGCCGCAGAAGAGACCGTCGGCTTCGTCGTAGACGGGGGTGTAGTCGAGGCCTGCGACCTGCAGCGGGAAGTGGCCGATCGCGACGTGGAGGCGGCCGTCGAGGATGCGGGCTTCCAGTTCGGCCGGGCTGCCGATGTAGATGTCGATCTGCACGTCGTGGCCGAGTGCGAGGAAGCGTTGCACGGCCGCGAGGATCGGCGACGCTTCGTCGGTGACCGTGTTGTCGATGAGCCCCAGTTGCAGGCGTCCCGCGATGCGTTGCGCGAGCACGCTCGTGTCCATGCAGAAATTTTCGACCGCGAGCAGCAGGCGCTGGGCCGCTTCATAGGTCGCGTGGCCGTGCTCGGTGAGGCGGAAGCCGCTGCGTCCGCGTTCGCACAGCTTTAGTCCGAGACGGGTCTCCAGCGTCGTCATCTGCTCGCTGATCGTGCTCTGGCTGGCATTCAGTGCCGCCTGCGCGGCGGAGAAGCCGCCGTGGCGGACGACTGCGACGAAAACCCGGACCAGTTTCAGGTCGACGTCCTGCAGTTGCTTCATCTCTTTGCTCCGACGAGTTATTTCGGAATTGCCGATGTGAACATCTTGTCGCGACTATTCTTCCGAAGCAAGAGCGGAAATATAGTCCGCCCATGCCCGACTCCGGTCGTCAGAACCGGGGCGGCGCATAACGAACGAGGAGACACCGCAATGCCCACCAAGCCCGCCCTCGCGGCGCGTCGCAGCAAGCGCGCGCCTGCAACCTGGAAGTTCTTCCGCGTCGACCCGCATGCCGTCGAGTCGACGCTTTCGCTCGATCGTTCCCGCTTCACCGCCTACCTTCGCGCCCACGCCTGAGCGCGCACAATCACGGAGACAACGCATGGACAGCATCGTCGAAACCTACCTGCAGCGCTACGAGGTGTCGCCCGCGGCGCAGCGATTCCTGAGCAAGACGCAGAAGATGTACATCGACGGCGAGTGGATGGCCGCGAGCGACGGCGCGACGGCCGACGTGACCGAGCCGTCGACGCTGGGCTGCATAACGCGGATCCCCCTTGCCACCGTGGCCGACCTGGACCGTGCCGTCGCCGCCGCGCGCGCGGCCTTCGACAGCGGACCGTGGCGCACGATGAAGCCGCTGGCGCGCGAGCGCCTGCTGCACCGGCTGGCTGACCTGATCGAGGCCAACGCGGCGGAAATCGCCGAAATCGAGTCGGTGGATATGGGCAAGTCGGTCACCAGCGCGCGCGACGTCGACGTGCAGGGCACGGTGGATACCTTTCGCTATTTCGCAGGCTGGGCGACGAAGATCCACGGGCGTACCGTCGAGCCGTCCGCGCTCCCCGGCGATTACGTCGCGTTCACTCGCAAGGAACCGGTCGGTGTCGTCGGGGCGATCGTGCCCTGGAATTTCCCGTTGCAGACCATGGCATGGAAGCTCGCGGCGGCGCTCGCCGCGGGCTGTACGGTGGTCGTCAAGCCGGCCGAGCTGACCTCGCTGTCGACCTTGCGCTTCGCCGAACTGGTCGAGGAAGCCGGCTTCCCGCGCGGGGTCGTCAATATCGTGACCGGCACCGGTCGCGATATCGGCGCCGCGATGTCACGCCATCCGGGCATCGACAAGCTGAGCTTCACCGGCTCGACCCCGGTCGGGCAGGAAGTGGGGCGTGCGGGGCTCGAGAGCCTCAAACGCCTGACGCTGGAACTCGGCGGCAAGTCACCGGTGCTCGTGCTCGAGGATGCGGATCTCAAGGCGGCGGCGCGCGCGGTCGCGAACGGCGTGTTCTTCAACTCGGGTCAGGTGTGCGACGCGGGCACGCGCGTGTATGTGCAGCGCGACGTACACGACGAATTCCTGCGCGAACTCATCGACGTGACGCGCACGCTGAAGATGGCGCCAGGCCTGGATCCGGAATGCTTCATCAGCCCGCTGGTATCGATGCAGCAGAAGCGCCGCGTCGCGAGCTATATCGACGCCGGGATCACCGAGGGCGCGGAGCTTGCCTATGGCGGGCGGGCGCAGGACGGGTGCTTCGTCGAACCGGCGATCTTCGCCCATACTCGTAGCGACATGCGCATCGTGCGCGAGGAGATCTTCGGGCCGGTGCTGGTCACGGCACCTTTCGACGATCTGGAGACGGCGGTGGCGGAGGCGAACGATTCGCCCTACGGGCTTGCTGCGGCGATCTACTCGAACGACCTTGGTCGCGTGCATCGCCTGATCCCGCGCCTGAAGGCCGGCTCGGTGTACGTGAATGCGCACAGCACGATCGATCCGGCGATGCCCTTCGGCGGCTTCAAGCAGTCGGGTTTTGGACGCGATCTGGGCCCCGAGCAACTCGACTTCCTGACCGAGACCAAGGCCGTGTGGATCACCCTGCCCTGAACACATCGATAAACGCTGTGGCCGGACGCGCGCAAGGAAATAGACGCACGCCGGCTGCAGACGACGAGGAGACAAACATGCAAACGACAATGGATCGGGAGCGCGAGCAGGATCTGGAACTTCGCCTGCGCGCCTACGAAAGGCTGGCCGACCAGCCGTACTGGCCGGGCGCGATGACCGCGCTCGATTACTGCCTGGTGCTCGCGTTGACCGTGGCGCTGGTGATCGGCTTCTACCTTTGGGGGGTGTGAGATGTCGAACGCCGAACTCTTCCGCCAGGCCGCCGAGCGCGGCGATACCCCGCTGCTGCCCGGCGAGCGCCTGTGGGGTTTCTGGGAATTCACCTACGCCAACTCCGCCCTCGCGATCGCGACCTGGGCTTTCCTGATCGGCGGTGCGACCGCGGCCTTCGTCGGGCCGCGCGAGGGCATCGCGGCGGTCATCATCGGCAACATCCTCGGCGTGATGCTGGTCGCGCTGCCGACCTGCCTGCCCAGCGGCAAATACGGCGTCGAGCAGTTCACGCTGTTGCGCAGCACATTCGGGCGCAATGGCAGCCGGCTCGTGTATGCGCTGGCGGTCGTGCTGCTGACCCTCGGCTGGCTCGCCGTGCTTGGCATGATGTTCGGACGCTCGGTGGACGGCATGCTCACGCTGCTCAAGACCGGCGAGGCCGTCACGGAACCCGCCAACGGCGTGCTGGTGTCCGTGCTGGCCGCGGCGGCGATCGTCGTGACGGGGTTCGTCGTCGCACGCGGGCCGACGTCGATCAAGTTCTTCAACATGATCATGTCGCCTGCGCTGGTGCTGCTGATGTTCGTGATGATGTGGCTGATCCTCGGCCAGCATCAGCCGGCCGAGCTGCTGGGCCTGCCCGCGCTGGCGCCGCCGACGGAGGACAAGCGGCTCAACTTCATGATCGCCGTGGAGGTGAATATGGCCGCCGGCTTCTCGTGGTGGCCCTATCTCGGCAACCTCGCGCGCCTGTCGAAGAACGAGCGCACCTCGTTCTGGCCCAACGTGGTCGGGGTGTTCGGTGCAGCGTCACTGGGCGAGATCGTCGGACTGCTGGGCGCCGCTGCCCTGGGCAACGCCGACCCGACGATCTGGATGACCGCGATCGGGGGAGTCGCGATCGGCATCGTCGCGCTCGGCTTCATCGCCTTCGCCAACGTCACGAGCATGATCAACATCCTCTACACGTCGGTCGTGGGGCTACGTCAGTTGGCAGGACCGGTGCTCGGGCGCCTGTCGTGGGACATGCTCGTCGCCGCCTTCTGTGTCGTGCCGCTCGTCGTGGTGTTCTGGGCGCCCGGCATCTACGACGGCTTCTTCATCTTCCTGGTGTGGACCTCGGCCCTGAACGCGACGCTCGCGGGGATCGGCATGGCCGACTATTTCGTGCTGCGGCGCCAGCACATCAGCCTGCGCGCGGTGTTCGCGTCGCCCGAGCGGAGCCCCTTCGCGTACTGGGGCGGCTTCAATCCGATTGCGCTGACGGCGCTGGTCGCGGGCTCGGCGGTCTATGTGCTGGTGTTCAATCCGCAGACGCTGGCGGCGGGGCCGGGCTTCACGGCGCTGTCGGCGTCGATGCCGGCCTTCCTCGCGGCGGCCGTCGTGCAGTGGGTGGGCACGCGGATGTTCGGCAGCCGGCGCTTCGGCGACTATGGCGAGCGCATCACCTCCGGCGCCGCGACGACCGTTGAGTCGCTCACGGTCGTGGAGCCCGCGGTCGATGCGATCGTTCGGTGAGGGGGAGACGGACATGCAAGAGACTTTCGACTACGTCGTGGTCGGTGCCGGCTCCGCGGGTTGCGTGCTCGCGGCCCGCCTGACTGAAGATCCGAATGTGACCGTGCTGGTGCTCGAATACGGCGGCAGCGACCGCAGCGTCATCATCCAGATGCCGAGCGCGTTTTCGCTGCCGATGAACACCCGCCGCTTCAACTGGCACTACGAGACCGTGCCCGAGACCCACCTGAAGGGTCGGCGCCTGCACTGCCCGCGCGGCAAGGTGCTGGGTGGATCGTCGTCGATCAACGGACTGGTGTACATGCGCGGCCACGCCTGCGACTTCGATGAATGGGAATCGCTCGGCGCGGAAGGCTGGGGCTATCGCAACTGCCTGCCGTACTTCAAGCGCGCCGAGCACTTCAAGTTCGGCGGGGACGCCTATCGCGGCGGGGCAGGGCCGCTACACACCAACAACGGCAACAACATGACGAACCCGCTCTACGGCGCTTGGGTCGAGGCGGGCGCGCAGGCGGGCTACATCAAGACCGAGGACTGCAACGGCTACATGCAGGAAGGCTTTGGCGCCATGCACATGACGGTGAAGGACGGCGTGCGCTGGTCCACGGCGAACGCCTACCTGCGTCCGGCGATGAACCGGCCCAACCTCAAGGTTGTCACGCATGCGATGACGCGCGAGATAGTGATGGAAGGCAAGCGCGCGGTCGGCGTCCGTTACGAGACGGGTGGCGATGTGTGTACCGTCCGCGTTCGGCGCGAGGTGCTGGTCGCGGCGGGGCCGATCGGATCGCCGCATCTGCTGCAGCGCTCCGGCATCGGCCCGGGCGACGTGCTGCAGCGGGCCGGCGTCGCGGTGCGCCACGACTTGCCCGGCGTCGGCGCCAACCTGCAGGACCACAGCGAGATTTACATCCAGTGGGCCTGCAAGGAGCCCATCACGCTCAACGGCAACATGGACCTGATGGGCAAGGCGGCCATCGGCGCGCGCTGGCTGATGAAGCGCGACGGACTCGGCGCGAGCAACCACTTCGAGGCCGGCGGCTTCATCCGCTCGGCCCCGGGGCTGCGCTGGCCGGACATCCAGTTCCACTTCCTGCCGGCGGCGATGCGCTATGACGGCCACAAGCCGATCGAGGGACATGGCTTCATGGTGCTGACCGGACCCAACAAGCCCAAGAGCCGCGGCCACGTCCGCCTCGTGTCGGCCGATCCCTACGTGCATCCGGAGATCCGCTTCAACTACCTGGCGCACGAGGCTGACCGCGAAGGCTTCCGCCGCTGCGTGCGCCTCACGCGCGAGATCGTCGGCCAGCCGGCGATGGACCGCTACCGCGGCGAGGAGCTCGCGCCGGGGCCGGACGTGCGCACCGACGACGAGATCGACGCCTTCGTGCGCGAGAACATGGAGTCGACGATGCATCCCTGCGGCACCTGCCGCATGGGTGAGGACGACATGGCGGTGGTCGATTCGAGCCTGCGCGTGCGGGGTGTCGAGGGTCTGCGGGTGATCGACTCGTCGGTGTTCCCGACCGAGCCGAACGGCAACCTCAACGCGCCCACCATCATGGTCGCCGAGCGGGCCGCCGACATCGTGCGCGGCAGGCCGATGCTCGCGTCCGACGACGCGCCGGTGGGCTTCGTCGAAGACTGGGAGACCAAGCAGCGCAGCCGAAGTCCGGCGCGTCGCGTGGCCGTCTGATCCGCATCCCCTGATTCAACCCCTTGCCGTATCCGCGGAGGTGGCCTGTGCGCCCCCTCCGGGGACCCCTACGCCCCAAATTCCGAGGAACTCACCGATGAAACTCCGCACCCTTGCCCGCGCACTGGGCTTCTGCGCCGTGCTGGCCGCCGGCCAGGCGCACGCCGACCTCGTCCTGAACGTCGCCGCCGTCAGCGAGTACCGCGCCCGCGGCTTGTCGCAATCCCGCTTCAATCCCGCGCTGCAGGCCGGTGCGGACTACACGAACGGCGGCCTCTACCTTGGCGCCTTCGCGTCGACGGCGCAATGGATCAAGGACATCCCCGGCGGCAATGCCGACTACGAACTCGACCTGTATGGCGGCTATGCCGGCGAGCTAATCGACGGAATCGGCTACGACGTCGGCTTCCTGCGTTACATCTTTCCGGACAACAACCTCCATCCCGGTGCCGATACCACCGAGCTTTACGCGGCCCTCAGCTACGGCGTCGCGAAGCTGAAATTCAGCCGGACCGTCAGCAAGAACTTCCTGGCGATTCCCGACAGCGGTGAGAGCTGGTACGCGGAGCTCGGCGCGACGGTCGATCTCGGCGACGGCTACACACTCGTGCCGCACGTGGGTTACCAGTACATCAGCGGGCCGTTCTCGAGCGATGCGAGTTATGCGGACGTTGCGCTGACGCTCTCCAAGGATTTCGACGGCCTGGTGCCGAGCATCTCGTTGATCGCGACCGACGCGCAACACGACTTCTACAACCCCGGTGCCGGGATGACCGGCGATTCGCGCAACCTCGGGCGAGCCGCCGTCGTGCTCGGCCTGAAATACAACTTCTGACCCCCGCTTCGACAGGAGACCGAACATGTCCAACAACGCTTACGAATCCGGCCGCCTCAACCTCCCATTCGTCGGGCACTGCACCTTCGCGAAGTCCCCCCCGTGCGTCGATTGGGACAACATCGACGCCGACGTCGCCGTGCTCGGCGCGCCCAACGACATGGGCACGCAGTGGCGCTCGGGCGCGCGCTTCGGCCCGCGCGGCATCCGCGAGGCCTCGACGCTGTTCTCGTTCGGCCACGCGGGCGCCTACGACTTCGAGGACGACGTCATGTACCTGACGCGCGACGAGGTGCGCATCACCGACGTCGGCGACGCGGACATCGTGCACACCGACATGGCGAAGAGCAACGCCAACATCGAACTCGCGGTGCGCAAGATCCTCGAGAAGGGCGCGATGCCGCTGGTGCTCGGAGGCGACCACTCGATCCACGCGCCGGTGATCAAGGCCTTCGAAGGCCGCGGGCCGATCCACATCCTGCATGTCGACGCGCACCTCGACTTTGTCGATGAGCGTCACGGCGTGCGCTTCGGTCACGGCAACCCGCTGCGCCGCGCCTCGGAGATGGACCACATCGTCGGCATGACGCAGATCGGCATCCGCAACGTCTCGTCGTCGAACCGCGACGACTACATGGCCGCTCGTGAAGCCGGTTCCCAGATCCTGTCGGTGCGCGACGTGCGGCGGCTGGGCACCGAAGGCGTGCTCGCGAAGATCCCGCAGGGCGTGTCGTACTACATCACGATCGACATCGACGGCTTCGACCCGTCGATCGCGCCGGGCACCGGCACCCCGAGCCACGGCGGTTTCCTGTACTACGAAGTGCTGGAAATCATCCAGGCGCTCGCGAAGCGCAGCCGGGGCAACATCGTCGGTATGGATCTGGTCGAAGTCGCGCCGGCCTACGATCCGACCGGCACGACCTCGATCCTCGCCGCGCAGTTGCTGATGAACAGCATCGGCTTCATCTTCCACGCGCGCAAGGCCAGGGACAGGTGACAGGACACGAGTGATTCCGGCGGGCTGCCTTCGACAAGGTGCCCGCCGTTCAGCGCGCTGTCCTGCCTCGCGGCAAGGAGCGCGTCCCGCTAGGCGATGTGCGTCGCCTGGGGTTCCAATTCCCGGATCAGGCTCTCCGCGAGAGGCCATTCGCCGAAGCCGGCCGTCGGATTGAGGTGGCCGACGGCGCCGACGTTCTCGAACCGGCTGCCCCAGGCCAAGGCGAATTCGGCCACGCGATCGATGTTGCCGAGCGGGTCGTTCGTGCTCGCGGCGACGACGCTCGGGAAGGGCAGGGGACTGCGCGGGATCGGCAGCCAGCCGTTGTCGCGCAGCGCGTCGGTGGTCGGATAGCCGGGCGGGAAGGGGGATTCCAGATCGGCCGGCGCCGCGAGCAGGGCGCCGAGGACCGGCCGATCGTGCTGCTGTGCCCAATGCACGGTGATCATGACGCCGGCGCTGTGCGCGACGAGGATCACCGGGCCGTCGATCTCGGCGAGCGCCTGGTTCAGCGCCGCGACGCGGGCGTCGCGGCTCAGCTTGTCGTGCTCGAGCGGCGGGACCGAGCGCGCCGGCTTGCCTGCAGCGATGAGCTTCTGTTCGAGGAGGGTCTGCCAGTGCTCCGCGACGTGGTCGCGCAGGCCGGGGACGATGAGGATGGTCGGGGTTGTCGTCATGTTCTTGTGCGTGGTGAAGGGTGAAACGGGAAATCAATGTTGCTGCGCCTGGATGCGCGCGAGGTCTTCGGCGTAGTGGCGCTTGCCGATGGCGAAGGCGGCGACGGCCCCGAGGGCGATCAGCGGCACCATCTGCATCGCGTCCATCAGGCCGACGCGGTCGGCAATGAGGCCGGTGACGAAGGGGCCGGGGGCCAGGCCCAGCAGGTTGTTCGCCAGCGTCAGCGTCGCGAACGCGGTCGCATGGATGGGGGCGGGGGTCAGGTTGGCGACCATCGCGCCGGCCGGGCCGGTGGTGCCGGCGACCATCGCCATGCCCGCGCCGAGCAGGCCCAGCTGCGCGGGGCCCGGCGGGAACTGGAAGGCGAGGAGCAGCAGGCCGGCCGAAGTCAGCGAATAGGTCATCGCGATCGTCCATTTGCGCTCCGCGTTGGCTCGGCTGAGGCGGTCGGTGACGATGCCGCAGACGATCATGCCGACCGCACCGATCAGGATGAAGACCGCGGCGCCGACTCCGGCCTTGTCGGTGGGCAGGTCGTAATAGCGGTTGAGGAAGCTGGGCAGCCACGCGAGCATCGACGCCATGATGAAGAGCTGCAGCCCGCTGCCGATGTAGGCGGCGATGACGGAGACGGATGCGAACAGCCCGGAGAAGATCATCCGCAGGCCGGGGCGGGCGGCGCGCTGCGCGACGCGGCGCATCCCGCCGTGCGGGCACAGGCGATTTTCACGGACGATGAGGGCGTAGAGCACCACGAGCGCGAGCCCGAACGCCGCCATCGCGCCGAAGGCCCAGCGCCAGCCGAGCTGCGCGGCGATGATGCCGCCGAAGGCCATGCCGACCACGGAGCCGACCGGGCCGCCGGCCATGAAGGCGCTGCTGAGCGTCGAACGCAGGTGGGCCGGGAAGATGCTCAGGATCAGCGCGATGCCGACGCTGCCGTAGGCGGCCTCGCCGACACCGACGCAGAAGCGGGCGATGAACATCTGGTTGTAATTGGCGGCCAGCGCGCAGCCGAGGGTCGCGAGGCTCCACAGCGCGGCCATGAGGGTGACGCTCTTCACGCGGCCCCAGCGGTCGGCGACGACCGAAAGCGGGAAGGTCAGGAGGCCGACGAGCAGGGCGACAATACTGCTGAGCGAGCCCAGTTGCGTGTCGGTGAGCGTCCATTCGGCCTTCAGCACCGGAAAGACGGCGTTCAGGACCTGGCGCGACATGTAGTCGGACAGCAGCAGTCCGAAGGTCAGTGCGAACACGATCCAGGCGTAGGTGCGCGGAGCGGTCGGGGTGGAGGTCGGTGCCTCCGGCAGGGCCTCTGCAATATACGCGGCCAAGCTTGTCTCCTCTTATTGGTGGCCGTTCCGGCATCGCGGGACGGCGCTTTATGCGGGCAAGGGGGCGAAATCGCTCCCTTGCCCGTACTGCATCGGTATTACCTTGTGCCGAGAATCATGCTGCGTGCTGCAGGAAGCCGACCTGGCCCGGCTTGCGGTTCGGGGCGAAGCCGTTCTTGGCGAGGGTTTCGTCGGCACCTTCGTAGAACGTGCCGATCTTGTAGATCTCGCGCGCTTCCTTGCCGTTGGCGACGTCGCGGCCGAACTCGCGCGACAGGCGCACGAGCTGTTCGATCTGCTCGATGGAACCCATTTTGCGGTCGCGGCGCTGGGTCCAGATGTTGTCCTCGATGCCGCAGCGCACGTGCAGGCCCATCGCGATCGCCATCATGTTGAGCGGCAGCACGTTGAGCATGGAGGTTTCCAGCGTCAGCACCGAGCCGTCCGGGCAGGCGCGCACGAAGTTCGCCAGGTTGTAGAGGTTCGGCGCGTCGAAACCGCCGCCGATCGCCACCCAGGTCAGGATCAGCGGCACGTTGCAGACGCCGCGGCGCATCATGCGCTCGACGGTTTCGAGCTGCGAGATCGTCGCCAGCTGGAAGTGCGTCTGGATGCCCTTCGACGACAGGCGACGGATGTGCTCCTCGACCCAGTCGGGTCCGGCCGGGATCGTCATCTCGCGGTAGGCCTTGTACATCGCCGGCTCGCCCAGCGAGGTGCCGGCGACGTCGGCGGCGCACATCTGCTCGACCACGTTCATCTGGTTGGTGTTGATCGCGATCGTCACCTGGTCGGGCGTCGGCTGCAGCTCGGCGAGCATGTGGCGGGTGTCGTCAGACAGCCACTTGGCCGCTTCGCCCTCGCCTTCGGGGGCGAAGGAGATCGAACCGCCGACCTGCAGGATCATGTCCGGCACGCGGGCGCGGATGCCGGCCAGCAGTTCATTGAATTTCGACAGGCGCTTCGACCCGTGGCCGTCGAGTTCGCGCACATGCACGTGCAGCACGGTGGCGCCGGCGTTGTAGCAGTCGACCGCCTTCTGGATCTGCTCCTCCATCGTCACGGGAATGTCTTCGGGGAAATCGGAAGGCATCCACTCCGGGCCGTAGGGGGCGGCGGTGATGACGAGTTTCTGCTGGTTTTCGGGGAACAGCGATCCGTCGAGGAAATTCATGTCAGGGGCTCCTTGCAGGGATAGGTAGCGATTGGGGGATTCGTGTCGGCGCGCTTCAGGCGCCGGGGCCTTCGAGGCCGCAGGGCTTGTCGCCGATGATGCCGGCGCGTTCCATCTTGCGATGGCAGGGCGCGTAGTCCATGACGGCGTAGTGCTGGGTGCTGCGGTTGTCCCAGATCGCCATGCTGTTGGGCTTCCAGCGCCAGCGCACCTGGTACTCGGGGACGAAGGCCTGGCGGATCAGGTACTGCATCAGCTCGGACGCGCCCGGGGCGTAGTCCTGGCCGAAGCGCACGTTGGCCGGGGTGTGGAAGTTGGTGAAGTGGGTCGTGAAGGCGTTCACGAACAGCACCTTCTCGCCGGTCTCGGGATGCAGGCGCACCACCGGGTGTTCAGGGTCCGGGTACTGGGCCTTCAGCGCCAGGCGCTTCTCGATCGGCATCGCCGCCCCGAAGCTCGCCTCAATGCTGTGGCGGGCGCGCAGGTGGGCGATCTTCGCCTTGATGTCCTCGGGCAGGCGCTCGTACGCCAGCATCATGTTCGCCCACATCGTGTCGCCGCCGACCGGCGGGCATTCCACGCAGCGCAGCACGCAGCCCATCGGGGGCGCCTCGCGCCAGGTGGCGTCGGTGTGCCAGGCGTTTTCGTAGCGGTCCATCGGCTGGTCGGGCGACTTGTAGATCTGCACGAGGCCGGGGTGTTCCGGGTGGCTGCCGGCCACGGGGTGGTCTTCGAGCTTGCCGAAGCGCTCCGCGAAGGCGACATGTTCGGCGCGGGTGATGTCCTGATCGCGCAGGAACAGCACCTTGTATTCGAGCAGCAGGGCCTTGATCTCGGCAAAGAGCGCCGGATCGCGCGAGGCGTCGCCGAGGTTCACGTTGATCAGTTCGGCGCCGATGCTCGCGGTGAGCGGCTCGAACTTCACCGAGCTGTTCAACGCTCCCGGCCGCACAAAGGCCGGTGCAGCGGGCTTATCCTGAGTCGTCTGGTTCATGAAGCTGTCTCCAGGTGTGGTCTGACGGGTATGTCGGGTGAAAGGGCGTCCGTGGTTTTCTTGTCTCTCTGTCGGGACGCTATTTCCGGTCAGACCGTGAAGATCGACGAGCCGATCGTCTTGCCGGCTTCCATGTCCCGGTGCGCCTGCACGGCGTCCTGCAGCGCATAGCGCTGGTTGATCTCGATCTTGATGCGGCCGGCGGCGACGTGGTCGAAGAGCTCGCCGGCGAGCGCGTCGCGTTCTTCCGGGGTGGCGATGTAGTCGGCCAGCGCCGGGCGGGTCAGGTAGAGCGAACCCTTCATCGCGAGCAGTTGCGGGTTGAAGGCATCGATCGGGCCGGACGCGGTGCCGAAGCACACCATCAGGCCGCGGCGCTTGAGTGAGGCGAGCGAGCCCTCGAAGGTTGTCTTGCCAACGCTGTCGAACACCACCGACACGCCGGCGCCGTTGGTGATTTCGCGCACACGCGCCGCGACGTCTTCCCGCCGGTAGAAGATCACGTGGTCGCAGCCGTGCGCACGCACGATCTCCGCCTTCTCCTCGCTCGACACCGTGCCGATCACGGTGAGGCCCAGCAGCTTCGCCCACTGGCACACGATCAGGCCGACACCGCCCGCCGCCGCGTGGATCAGGATCGTGTCGCTGGCGTTGAGCGGCCAGATGCGGCGCATCAGGTAGGCCGAGGTCAGGCCGCGCATCGTCATCGCGGCGGCCGTCTCGCACGAGATCGCGTCCGGCAGCTTGATCAGCGGCGCGGCGGGGATGAGGCGGGCGGTGCTGTAGGCGCCGAGCGTATTCACGAAGCCGGTGTAGGTGACGCGGTCGCCTTCGGCGACGTTCGTCACGCCTTCACCGACCGCCTCGACCACGCCCGCGGCCTCGACGCCCAGGCCGTTGGGCATGGGGATCGGATACAGGCCGGTGCGGAAATAGGTGTCGGCGAAGTTCAGGCCGACGGCCTCGTGGCGCAGGCGGACCTGGCCCGGGCCGGGGTTGCCGACTTCGACGGATTCCCAGCGCATCACTTCCGGCGCGCCGGTCTCGTGGATTCGAATCGCATTAGCCATGCTGTGTGCTCCTTGCTGCGGCGCGAAGTGCGGCCGCGGTATGTTTTAAGTAAAGCTCTTTATTGCTTCGCGGGCGAGGGCGCGAGATTCACGATGCGCGAGAACAGCCGCTTGAATTCCGCGTCGGTGTCGCGACCGAAGCGCGGATCGCAGTTTTCGGAGAAGGCTGCGTTGATCTCGTCCCAGTCGGATGGGGTCAGGTAGCGCTGCGCGGCGGGCAGGATCACGCCTTCCTCGCGCCCCATGTGCTCCCAGATGAAGAGCGCATAGCGGCTCACCGCTTCCTTCACGGTTGCGAGGTCCGCCTCGCCCGCGGCATGGCGGTCCACCGCCTTCGCCAGTTCATCCACCAGCTGAAGGTCGCGCTCGTGCTGGCGTTCCAGTTCATCCAGTTCGGCGTTGCACTGCGAGGTGCGTTCGCGCAGCTTGCGGAACAGGTAGTCCTCTTCCTTCGGGTGGTGCAGCGCGACCGGGAAGGCCTTGATGTAATGAAGCATCGCGCGCATCAGTTCGTCGCGTGAGCCCTCGGCTGGGCCGCTGTCGGATTCCAGCAGGTGTAGCCACGCGTGCAGCACCGCGGCGAGCGACCGGTGCTCGTCGCGGATGATGCCGATCGCCTGTGAGGTGGCGGGCGGACTCGACGTCGCCGCGACCAGCACCGGGATCCCCGCGTTCACCAGCACTTTCAGTGTCTGTGAGCCCAGCATCATGCCGATGCTGCTGCGCCGTCCGTGCGAAGCCATGTAGATGAGATCGCAGCCGGCGTCGTGTGCCGCGGCGATGATCGCGCGATAAGGCGAATCGCTCACTGAGGTGGAGGAATCGCACGGCACACCGAGCGCCCGCGCCGCCGATTCGGCCTTTGCCAGCAGTTCGCGTGCCCGCCCCTGGTAGGCGTAGGCGAAGTCCGCCGGCGAGGTCAGGCGCACGATCTCGGCCTCGCCGCCGAACGCCGCCGCATGGTTCGGCTGCGCGTGGAAGAAGGTGATGCGGGCACCCAGGCTGCGGGCGAATTCGACGGCGTTGCTGACGGTTTCGGTCGCGAGGTCGGTACCGTCGATGGGCACGAGCAGATGGCGATACATGGCTACTCCTGGAGGCTGGGCGGGTGGGGACTCAGGCGGCGCTGCCGGGCGCGACGCGCACCCTGCCGTCGACAATTTCGACCGGATATTTCTGTACCGACATCTCGGGAGCCACGAGCAGTGCGCCCGTCGTGACGTCGTATTTCCATCCGTGGGCCGGGCAGGCGACAATCCGGCCGCACAGCTTTCCGCCCGCGAGGGCCGCGCCGGCATGGCGACATGCGTTCTCGATCGCATGCACCACGCCTTCGACATTGAACAGCGCCAGGTCGCGGCCGCCGGCACGCACGGCCAGCGATGCGCCCGGGGCGATGTTTTCCAGTGCGCAGACATCGACGTATTGCATCCGCTTCTCCTCGCATGGGGGATGACTTGAAACGGATGGTAGAGAGGGGGTGCAAGGGCCACCCCCCTCGTATAAGGGGGGGAGGCCCCCCACGGGGGGTATGCCTATAATTGCCCAGCCTCCGCGCAAGCGCGGGTATAAGCTGCAATGGCGCCCCGTGCGGTGCTCTCCGCTTTCCGGAGGTGCGAACGCCGCGGCGCATGTGCCGGATCCAAACCTGTCGGGACGTTCATGACCTCTGCGATCGGCGCTGCCGTGCTGCCGGAACTCGTTCTCAAGACCACGCCGCCCCGCGCGCCGCGGCACCTGCTGCTGCGGCCCCGGCTCAGTCTCGACGAAGAACAGTTCCGCGACCGGCAGGTGATTGTCGTGCAGGCCCCGCCGGGCTTCGGCAAGACCTCGCTGCTCGCGCAGTGGCGACGCGAGATCCTCGCCCACGGCGCGGCGGTCGCGTGGATGTCCGTCGATGAACACACCGACCCCCAGCGCCTGCTGCAGAGCCTCGTGCAGGCGGTACGCACCGGCTGCGGCCGGCCGGCGTTCGGCCGCATCCTCGTCGAAGGCGCCGGCGCGTCGGCGAGCGAGCTCGAAGGGGTCACCGCCTGGCTGGCCGAAGTCGCGCAGACTTCGCTCGACCTCGTGCTGATGGTGGACGAGGCGGAGCGCCTGCCCCAGGCGTCCTTCACGCTCCTGTCCTACCTGCTGCACAACGCGCCCCCGAACCTGCGCCTCGTCGCCGCCGCGCGCAGCGGCTTCGACCGCGAGGTGGCCGACCTGTGCTCCTACGGCTACTGCGTGCTCCTGGGTGCGGAATCCTTGCGCTTCCGCCTCGACGAGACGCTCGACCTCGTGCGCAACCGTTTCGCTAACAAGGTGGATGCCGACACCTGCGCGCGCATCCACGAGATCATCGAAGGCTGGCCGCTCGGCCTGCAGCTCGCACTCGCGGCACTGGAAAGCGGCGGCGATCCGCGTCTCGTCGTCGACGCCCTCGCGGCCCGTGCCGGCGGCCGTCAGGACCAGCTCCTCGGTGGCCTGCTCGCCAAGCTCGCGCCGGACGACGCAGCCTTCCTTACGCGCCTCTCGGCCGTCGACATGCTCCACCCCGACCTGTGCGGCGCGCTCACCGGCGTTCCCGACGCCGCCGACCGCATGGCGCGGCTGATGCGCGACATCCCGATCTTCGCCGTCGGCGACGACAGCGAATGGGTCCGCCTGCACACGCTCGCGCGCGACGCGCTGCGCGCCCGCCTCGCGGAACTGCCCGCCGCCGAGCTGGCGGAAGTGCACACGCGCGCGATGCGCTGGCTCGAAGCGCACGGCATGCTCGAGGAGGCCGCCCGCCACGCGCTCGCGGCGGGCGAGCGGGACGTCGCCTTCGGCCTCGCCGAGCAGTGCCTCTACGAAGCGGCGCTGCAAGGCCAGGTCGGCATGGTGCTCGACTGGGTGGAACTGCTGCCCGAAGCCGAACTCGACAAGCGCCCGCGGCTACGCCTCGCCGCCGCCTGGGTGCTGGCGCTGAGCGAGCGCCACGACGCGGCCGAACGCCTCGTTGCGCGCATCCTCGAAGGGGCGGACGTCGACGTCGGCCTGCGCTACGAGTGCGCGCTCATCGCCAGCGGCGCCGCCTATTACGCCGACGAGCCCGACCGCTGCATCGCCCTCTTCGAACCCTGGGTGGATGCGCCCCCCGCGCGCGAACCACGGCTGCTGCAGATGCATGCCAACCGCCTTTCGGTGCTCGCGATCCTGCGCGGCGACCCGGCGCTCGCGCGCCGTCACCAACAACAGGTGCCGCGCGGCGAATACGGCGTCGCCTACGCGTATTCGGCGCGCTGGGGCGAGTTCATCACCGGCCTGAGCTACCTCTGGGAAGGGCAGGTGAGGCTAGTCGAAGAGGTGCTGCGCCCGGCGCTCGCGCACGCCGACGAAGCGCTCGGCCGTCGCCATCCGCTGTCGTGCATGCTCGCCTCGCTGCTCGCCGCCGCGGCCTACGAACGCGACCGCGTCGATGAAGCCGCTGCGCTGCTCGCCAACCGCCTCGACGTGCTGGAACGCACCGGCACCCCCGAAACCGCGCTGCTCGCCTACCGCACGGCCGCCCGTGTCGCCGCCGCGCAGGGGGTCGAGCACCGTGCGCTGGACCTCCTCGAGACCCTTTTCGCGATCGGCGCCGCGCGCAACATGCCGCGCCTGTGCGTCGTCAGCCTCGCCGAACAGGCGCGCATGCACGCCGGCCGCTTCCGCCCGGAAACCTGCCGCGCGCTCGCCCAGCGCATCGACGACATCCTCGCGCGTGAGGAGGGCAAACACGGCCCCGTGTGGCAGCGCATGGTCGAACTGCAGCGCACCATGGCCCACGCCAACGCCGCGATCGCCGCTCAGGACTGGCGCAGCGCCCGCGACGCCCTCGAACGCGCCGCCCCCGTCGCCGACGGCCTCAAGCTCGGCCGCGCGTACATCGAAAACATGGCGCTGCGCGCCTGGGTGCTCGACCGAAGCAGCGAACACGGACGCGAACTCCTGCGCGAAGCGATGGACCTCGCCCACACCTACGGCCTCGTCCGCGTCTTCGCCGACGCCCACCCCGCGATCGCCGACTGGGCGCGCAACCTCTCCCTAGACGAGAGCGGCCATCCCGAGCCCGGCCGCAGCATCGCCGTCGCCCGCGTCCTGCGCCCGGCAGCGCCCGCGCCCACCCGCGACGCCGCCGTCCCGCGCGCCCTCCCGAGCATGGTGCTCACGCCCAAGGAGCGCGAAGTGCTCGAACTCCTCGCGCGCAACCTCTCCAACAAGGAGGTCGCCCAGGCGATGGGCGTCGGCGAAGAAACCGTGAAGTGGCACCTCAAGAACCTGTTCGGCAAACTGGATGCGGCGAACCGGAAGCATGTGGTGAGGCGGGCGCAGTTGTTGGGGTTGCTGGAGGGGGTGGAGTAGGGGGGCGGCACGTCGGCCTCACGTGCCGTTGGCGTATGTCGAGGCCAATGGCAGCGATGGTATGGTCCGCCGCCGTAGCTCTTCGAGTTGCCTCTACGTCTGCTTCAGAGTTCATGCTACTACTGGAACCTCCCTATTGCCGCGGTTCGGTTTCGCGGGAGGTCGATGACAGGCTCTTGCGTCTTGCGTCCGCCCGTCGTGTAGCGCGCAACTTTTTTACGCGCGCTGTCTTTAATTTGTAGCCGTTTGGAGCTCAGACCCCGGCGGGGCCGGATCGAGGTCAAGATAGACATAGCTCGGCTCGCGTCGGAGCCCCTCGGCCGGATACGTACGCACCAGTCGCCGGTATTTCAGGTCGTAGGTCGTGCCGTCCACCAAGCACGCCTCGGCGATGCGCGGGTTGTATCCGTGCAGCCAGACGTAGTGCTTCCTCGTCCAGGCCAACATGGCCTTCTGAAGCGCCCGACTGTCCTTGTCATAGTCGTTTTGCCTGATGGTGAACCCCATCACGTTCAGGCAGAAGCCGAGAATCTTTGCCCCCTTGAAGTTTGCAAAGCGCCTCATGTCGGCAATCTCGTTGTATAGGAGCCGGCGCACCTTGAACTTGACGACGGCACCGGCCCTGCCCTTGAGCCGGTCGAAGTTGAACAATTCCCCCCAGACTGAGTTGCGCTGAATCCACCAGCACAAGTCTTTTGGCGAAGTGACCGCGGAGGCAGCAGACACTACCTCGAATATCAAGCTGGCAATGTGATCGTAGAAGGTTTCGAGACCATGTCCGTTCTTGTCCCATGGACTAAACCGCTCTCGCGGTAGGGCGCGCTGAACCGCTTCGAACGGTCAGGACGTCGGGGGTGTGCATCGGCAGTGCTCTGCCATGTTGGAGATGAGGCGACCCGCCTCGTTTTCGACAGGAGCACGTCATGGAAACGACTACCCGCCCGATCAGCCCCCTACGCCAGCGCATGCTCGACGACATGCGGATGCGCAAGCTCCATCCCAAGACGCAGTCCGCGTACATCCGCGCGGTGTGCAACTTCGCCCGCTATCTGGGGCGCTCGCCGGATAC
>NZ_KB899499.1 GCF_000378245.1 Aromatoleum toluclasticum ATCC 700605 | reverse complement strand
CGATACTAATTGCCCGTGAGGCTTGATCCTATAACCCTGGATCTCAGCGAACTCAACACGCTACACAACAATCACACTCCCCACACACTCTACTTCTCCCCTTTGTGACCCTTTACAGTCTGACGACCATAGCGTCCTGGAACCACTCCTTCCCATCCCGAACAGGACAGTGAAACAGGTCCGCGCCGATGATAGTGCTCTTCGTGAGTGCGAAAGTAGGTCATCGTCAGACTACCCCACGCCAAAAAAGCCGCTCTCCAAACACAGGATGAGCGGCTTTTTTACGCCTACAGATCCGCCGGATAGCGGGTACGTCGCTTCGTTCTGCTAGGATTTCGTGTTGCCCCGCGACGTGGGGCCTGCGATCGCATCTGCTGTCAGGTATCAATCAATGGCTTTAACGGATCAGGCGCAAGCTCTGCTGGACATGGTGTATCGGGTCGGCGCACCCCGGTTTCATGAGCTTACGGTCACACAGGCAAGGCATTCATTCGAAAAGCTGCAGTTCGTGTTCGGCGGCGAGCCGGAGGCTGTCGCTTCTACGCTGGATGTTCCAATGGCGCGCCCTGACGGCAGCGCCCTTCTTGCACGCCTTTATCGTCCGCTTGATGCGGATCCGGCCGTGGCGCTGCCGCTGCTGATTTATTTTCACGGTGGTGGATGGTGTGTCGGCAGCGTGCAAAGCCACGACGCATTGTGCAGGCAGCTTGCGAATCTGGCCGGATGCGCAGTGCTGTCGGTGGATTACAGGCTCGCACCGGAGCATCCATTCCCGGCTGCGGTGGAGGATGCGCTGTTTGCGGTGCAATGGGCGCTGGCGAATGCCGAGCAGTTGACCGTGGATCCGGGGCGGGTTGGTTTGGGCGGCGACAGCGCAGGAGGAAATCTCTCGCTGGTGACGGCGCTTATGCTCCGGGATCTAGGAGTGGCTGATCTTCGCTTCCTCTGTCTTATATATCCCTGCACCGAGATTGAAAGTCGTCGCGTCTCGCGCGATCGCTTCTCGTCCGGCTATTTTCTCGATCGTGAAAGTCTCGTCTGGTTTTTCGAGCGCTATCTCCCGGGCGGGGAAGCGGATGATTGGCGGGCTTCGCCAATGAAGGCTGGCTCGCTTGGTGATTTGCCTCCGATGCTGCTCGTAACGGCGGAGTGCGATCCGTTGACGGACGACAGCGTGGCGTTCGCGGACAGAGTCCGTTCAGAAGGGGGGCGGGTCGAACATCTGGATGTGGATGGCATGGTGCATGGCTTCATTACCTTGGGGAAGTGGTTTCCCGAGGCTCGCACTGTGGTCGAGCAGGTCGCCGTGCGACTGCGGTGCGAGCTCAAGTCCTGCGATGATGCCAGCAACTGAAGGACGGTTTGCCGGTTGAGGTGCTGCTCGCCTTGGTGCGCTCGAGGAGCTGGTGCCGGAGGGGGCGAGCCGTCCTGTTACTCGTTCGGGGCGTCGGCGGGCGCAAGGCGACGTTTGCCGAGCGACGCGGTCCGATGCGACGCCCGGACGGGCCACGCTCGATCCGAAGGCAGCACCCGCGGCAGGAACCCGCCGGAAGCGGGATGCGCGGAATCGTGCCGCTGTGATGTTGGCCGAAAAAGTGCAATGGTCCCCCCGGCGGGAATCGAACCCACATCTAGCGCTTAGGAGGCGCTCGTTCTATCCATTGAACTACAGGGAGGGGGCGCGCAATTCTATCCGGTTGCGCGTCGCGCACCAAGCGCGGCGCGTATGGGGTGTGGACACTCATGGGTCGATCGTATTGTGCGGCTTCGCTTCGACATTGCGCTCGACCGCCATCACGGCTGGTTCGTTGCGCGGCGGAAAGAGGAAATCCCGTGGACGGGTTAGGAAGCGTCGCAGCGTCATCCATACGAGCGTGCGTCCCTGTGCGAAGGTAATCCGGCGCGCACGCATGGCGACATAAAGCGTGAGTGAGAAGCTGACGGCTAGGTTGGTGAGCCCGATCAGCGCGATGCCGCAGGCGGCGAGCGCCGCGGTCTGCCAACCCGGTGCGAAATCGAGGCCTGCGCTGGCGTATCCGACATAGGCGGACGAGAAGGCGATGTGGCGGATATCGAGCGGGAGACCGAACAGCACACCCACTGCGGTGACGCCTCCGAGCAGGAAGCCGAAGAAGAAGTTGCCGGCGAGCGCTCCGAGGTTATTTTCTACGTAGCGGGCGATACGTTCCATGCGCCGGGCACCGAGGATGCGGCGAGGCCAGCGCAGCTGGAGGAGACGCTCCGGAATGCGGGCATAGGCGCAGAGGTTGTCGTAGTAGCCGGAGATGAGACCGGAAAGGAAGAGGCAGATCCCGGCAATTGCGGCGTAGAACACTGCGCCTCCGGCCGGATCGATCTCGTCCAGCAAGGTCAGCGCCTTTTCCGGTGATATGAACGACGCATCGCTGGTAGCGCTGACGATCAGTGCGATCAGCATCGCGGCGGGGATCGCCACTCCGACGTTGCCGATGATTGCAGCGAGCTGGCTGCGCACCGTCCGCGCAATCAGTTCGACCAGATTGTCGAGGTCCCGGGTCTTTCCACGCGTTTCACCGATCGATGCGGCGATCGCGTTGGCTGTCATGGCCGGCTGCTTGGTGGCAACGGTGCCGCCGATGATGTGGATGATGACGAAGCCGATGCCGTAGTTCAGGCAGAAAGTCAGTGCGGACGTAAGCGGGGCATGGCCCAGTTTTGCGAGGACGAGCTTGAAGGCCGACATGCAGGCGATGATCAGTCCACCAAGTGCGGCGGACTGCAGTATGCCGAAGTACTCGCGGCGGGTGGTCGTGATGTAGCGTTCGCCGGTCTTCCCCGCGCTCTCGGTCATGCGCAGCGAGAGCAGCTCCACATTCTTGCCGAGATAGTCCGAGAGGCGGTGCTTGCGGCATTCCGAGCGGACCAGTTCCTTGAAGAGATCGACGATCTCGGGTGCCACGTCCGCGAGCATGCGCCGCCGTCGCAGCCCTGCAAGCAAGCGCAGCAGGCGCCCGATGCGTCGGAGGTGCTGGTGCAGGCGTTCGAGCTTGAAGGTGAGCGTGAGGCTGGTGCCGAGTTTGCCCGCGCGTCGGCGAATGCGCAGCAGGGCGTCCTCGCACTGGTCGAGCATGACCTGAACGTGCCGTTCGTCCTCCACGAGCGTAGTTGGTGTTTCCCACCACTGTGCGTAATTGCGGATGTAGGCGACCAGTTCGGCGTTTTGTGCGAGAAAGGCTGATTCGTGTTCTTCGAGTTCGGGATCGATGCGGATGAATTCTGGGTCGAGGCCGATCGCGCTGGCGTGATAGGACAGCACGCGAAGGGCTTCGAGGATCTCGGCAATCGCGTCGGGCAGGGCGCGGCTGTCGCTTTCCGAGGCCGGCGCCTCGTCGCCAAGGACGGTGCGGATCAGCTCGGACCATAGTTCATCGGAGATGGCGTTGACCCATTCTTCGTCGTCGTTGCGCCAGAAAAGGACGGCGAGGACGTCCTTCATGTACGCGGTGTCGAGGTAGTCGGGCAGCAGCCGTCCGGAGAGCCTTCGTGCCGTTTCGGAGAAGAATCCGGTCGACGGCAGCAGTCCGGATGAAGCGTAGAGCGACACTTGCTTGCGTTCGCGGAACAACCGACGGAATGCCGCGTTCAGGTGCCGGCGCAGGTCGGGACGTGCCTTGAGCGTATCGATGAGCTGCCGTAGCCGGGATTCCGCGCCCGCTGCATCGTTGGCCCTGGGTGGGCGCAGCTGGCCGATGAGGGCCTTCCATTGTGCGAGTTCGTCGCTCTCGGGGTCATCCAGGCGTTCCAGCAGTCGATCCATCCGGTCTCCATTCGTGTTGCCGCGGGCATGCGATGTTGCGGTGCGCAAAAATCGGGCGAGCGGACCATCTTAACAGACCGTTAAAATGCGGATCCTTTACCGCGAGTAACACCCCATGCCGCTCCTTTCCGTCGACAATGCCTGCCTTGCCTATGGTCACGTCGATCTGCTCGACCGCGCCGAGTTTCAACTCGATGCCGGGGAGCGGGTTGCGCTGATCGGCCGCAACGGGTCGGGCAAGTCCAGCCTGTTGAAGGCCCTGGCCGGTCAGGCGATGCTGGATGACGGCACGGTGTGGCGTCAGTCGGGCCTCAAGGTCGCCTACGTGCCGCAGGAAGCGGAGTTCCCCCTCGAGCGCGACGTGTTCGCGACGATTGCGGACGGGCTGGGCGAGGCAGCGCGGCTGCTCGTCGATTATCACGCAGCGATGCATGCCGTGGCCGAGTCTGCGAGCGCGGAGGCGCTGGCCCGGCTCGACGCGCTGCAGCACGAGGTGGATGCGGCCGATGCGTGGCGGCTGAATCAGCGCGTCGACGAGGTCATCGTTCGCCTCGCGCTTCCTGGCGATGCCTTGGTGTCCAGCCTCTCGGGGGGTGGGGTCAAGCGCGTGGCGCTGGCGCGGGCACTGGTTTCCGAGCCGGATCTGTTGTTGCTCGACGAACCCACCAACCATCTGGACCTGGAGGGCATCGTCTGGCTCGAATCGCTGATTCGGGAGTTCCGCGGCGCGGTCGTCGTGATCACGCACGACCGGGTGTTCCTGGACAATGTCGCAACGCGCATCATCGAGCTCGACCGCGGGAAGCTGAGCAGCTACCCCGGGAAATTCGCCGACTACCAGCGGCGCAAGGTCGAGGAGCTGGACGCCGAGGCCAAAGCCAGCGCGCGTTTCGACAAGTTCCTGGCGCAGGAGGAGGTGTGGATACGAAAGGGCGTCGAGGCCCGTCGCACCCGCAATGAAGGGCGCGTGCGACGGCTCGAGGCCTTGCGGCGCGACCGGGCCGCAAGGCGCGACCGTTTCGGGAACGTCAAGCTCGCGGTGGACAAGGGCGAGCAGAGCGGCCAGATGGTCGCGGAGCTGACCGACGTCACCAAGCGTTTCGGCGACCGCGTGGTGGTGCGCGATTTTTCGACGCGCATCATGCGTGGCGACCGCGTCGGCCTGATCGGCCCGAACGGAGCGGGGAAAACCACGCTGCTCAAACTCATCCTTGGCGAAATCGCTCCGGATTCGGGCTCCGTGCGCCGCGGGACCCGCCAGACCGTCGCCTATTTCGACCAGCTGCGCGCCCAGCTCGACCCCGAGCTGCCGCTGACCGAGGTGATCAGCCCGGGATCGGACTTCGTCGACATCGGGGGCGAGCGCAAGCACGTGATCGGCTATCTCGGCGATTTCCTGTTCGCGCCGCAGCGCGCTCGCTCCCCGGTGAAGTCCTTGTCGGGCGGCGAACGCAATCGGCTGCTCCTCGCACGGCTGTTCGCGCGGCCCGCCAACGTGCTGGTGCTGGACGAACCGACCAATGACCTCGATATCGAGACGCTCGACCTCCTCGAGGAGTTGCTCGCGGACTACGACGGTACGCTTTTCCTTGTGAGCCACGATCGGGCCTTCCTGGACAACGTCGTGACCCAGGTGATTGCTGCGGAGGGCGATGGGCGCTGGGGCGAGTATGCGGGCGGTTACGCCGACTGGCAGCGGGTGAAGCAGGCGGCAGCGGAGCGTGAGGCAGGGGAGGCAAGGGCTGCGGCCACGAAGCCGGTTGCGCCGGCTGCACCCAAGTCGGCGGCCGCGAAAGGCGGGAAGCTGTCGTTCAACGAAAAGCGCGAACTGGAAACGCTGCCCGACCGCATTGCCGCCCTCGAGGCAGAGCAGGCAGCGTTGCATGCGAGGATGGCCGATCCGGCGCTTTATCAGCAGGCGCCGCAGGAAGTAGCCCGCATCAAGGGGCGCCTGGATGAACTCGACACGGAAATCGAGAATTCGCTGGTGCGTTGGGAAGCGCTGGAGAGTCGCGCCGGCTAGCGGGCAAGGGCGCCGACGTTGTCGAGCCAAGCCGCCGCGCCAGCGGCGGAGGCGAAGAATACGGCGATGTGATACACCGACCACCAGCGATAACGGGCAGCGAGGCGGTCCGGGGCGAGGTCGGAAACGAGGAACAGCGACTTCGAGGCGGGCTTGCGCACGACGTGCGCTTCCGGGGCGGCGAGGATCTCGTCGCGCAGTTTCGTTACTTCCCGGCGGGCCTGGCTGCGCGCCAGTTCCCATTCGCGGAGATCGATTTCGCCGTCGCCGTCGAGGTCGAATCGTTCGAGCAGGCGCTTGCGGTCGGATTTCCAGTGGTTCAGCATTTCGCGGGTCTGGCGCCCGATGTCCAAATCCGGGGTGACGCTGCCGAGCGTGGCGAAGTCGCCGAGCACGTAGATGCGGTCGTGGTTGATCAGGCACCATTGCGTGTGCCGCGTGTCGCCCTGCGTGTAGGTTTCCTTCCGGCTGACCATCATGTCGGCGCCTTCGGGATCCACGGCGCAGACTCCGCTGCCGTCATCGAGCAGGAAGGATGCGTCGCTCTCGTCCGTGGAGACATGGCGCCATTTGCCGTCGCTCTGCCGGCGTTCAGTCTTCACGCGATACCAGAGCACCGGGAGGCCGTTCACCGGCGACAGCAGCGGCGTTCCGTCGAGGGGGCGGCCGCGGCCGGTGAGCTCGACGTAGCCCTGGGCCGCGGAGGCGATGCGCGAGGTCGGGGTGTCGGAAATCGCGCGTGCCGTGCCGAGCGAGCGCAGCCAGCCGGCGAGTCCGCTTGCTGCGAGAACGCCGATTCCGAGACCCCACCCCTTGCCGGGAGCGGTCTTGAGCATGATCGCGACGGTAATGAACTGCAGCGTCGGCAGCGTGACGTGCGCGATGTCGCGGCGCAGGCGGGTCAGCATATGGCGGTTGGCCGCCCGATCAGGTGCTGAACAGGGCCTTCAGGTCGACGTCGGATTTTTCGGCGCTTGCGAATTCGAGCAGGGGTCTGGGCTCGAACTGGAACATGCGGGCGACGAAGACGTCGGGGAATTGCTCGATGCGGACATTGAGCAGATTGACCGATTCGTTGTACCACTCGCGGCGGTCCGCAATGCCGTTCTCCAGCGCGGTGATGCGCGTCTGCAACTGCATGAAATGTTCGTTGGCGCGCAGCTCGGGATAGGCTTCGGCGACGGCGAAAATCTGGCCGAGTCCGGTTCGCAGCATCCCTTCCGCCTTGCCGAGCGCGGCGACATCCTGATGTTCGCGCGCGCTGGCGACGCGCGCACGCGCTTCGGTGACCCGTTGCAGCGTCTCCTGCTCGAACTGCTTGTATTGCCTGCAGACTTCGACGAGTTTCGGCAGTTCGTCGTGCCTTTGCTTCAACAGGACGTCGATGTTCGCCCATGCCTTGGCAATATTGTGCTTGAGTCGGACGAGACCGTTATAGACTACGATCGCATATAGCAGGGTGATGACCAACGCACCCAGCGCGACAGCAGCGGACATGCTCATAGTTATCTATCTCCCCTTGTTGCCGCAGCATGATATACGCAATTTGCGGCGGGCCTGCGGTGTCTACGGCAAGCGGCCGCCTCAGGTCGCTGGCGGGAAGAAGCGGTGGAACTCCTCGGCGGGGGTGCCAAGGCGCGCGAGCAGCTGCTCCGGGCTCATGTGGATGAGCCTGCCTACCTCCGCAACGTCGTCGGGCAGGGCGTCATTGTCCCAGCCCGTCTGCAGGTGCCGCGCGAGGTCGGCGGCCAGCAGTACGTTGCGCACGCGTGGATTGTCCGCCTGATCCGTATCCATCAGGGTGATGAGCAGTTCGGGCAGCTTCCAGGCACGCACCAGCGCTTCCTGTATCTCCTGCGCCGTGGCGCCGAAGACGGTGCGCTGTGCCTCGCTTCGCCGCAGCCAGCGGTTTGCGCGCTGCATCTCGAATACCCGCAGGGTCATCGCAGGCGCGAAGGTCCAGCACATGATCTCTACGGCGTCGGTCAGGAGCGTCGCCACCGTGATCTCGTCGACGTCGAGGTCGTGGCGGAGAATGGCCCAGTCGCGCGCGAAGTGCGCCGCACGGCGTGCGCGACCTATGGTCTTGAGTACGCCAACCAGTGCCTGCGGATGTGCGGCCAGGCGCTCTTCCACCGTGGTCATGCGGGAAAAGGTTTCGAAGAACGGAGTGAGCCCCATCATCATGACCGCCCGTTCGACGGTCGTGATGTCGCGATTCTGCCTGGAGCCGCGCCGGGCTTGCAGCGTCGTTAGCAGCTTCATCGTCATTAGCGGGTCCGCAAGTACGGCGGCCGCCACGTGCCTGGCGCCGGTCGAATCCTGCTCCCTGAGCATTTCGAATTCCCGGATGGTCTGGCGCAGCACGGGCACATCCTGTGCCGATACGAATTCGACATAGGCGTCGACCGATGCGAGCGGAGTGTCGATGAAGGCCATGAGCGTCGGAACCTGACTGATGGGGGAATTATCGGCAGCGGATCGGTGAAATGAAGGGCGGATGCCATTTGACAGGGTGGCGTGCGGCGATTTGGCTATAATCGCCGCAAAAAGCGCGGTACGGTGTCGCGTCCCGGCGAGAGAGGAGTAGAGCGCAAGTGAGTACACCCTTCAAGGCTTTTCTGATCGGTCAGGACGAGAACAAGAAGGTCGTCAGCGGGATGGCGACTCTCGATGCGACGAATCTGGATGCAGGCGAGGTTCTGATCCGCGTCCATTACTCCAGCATCAACTACAAGGATGCGCTTGCCGCGACCGGCGCCGGCAAGATCATCCGCCGCTTTCCGTGTGTCGGCGGCATCGACATGAGCGGCGAGGTCGTCGAGAGCGCCGACGCGCGCTTCAAGCCCGGCGACAAGGTCATTGCCACCAGTTTCGATATCGGCGTCGCGCATCACGGCGGTTATGCGGAGTACGCCCGCGTACCGGCGGGCTGGGTCGTGCCCCTGCCGCAGGGGCTGGACCTGTTCGAGTCGATGGCGCTGGGCACCGCCGGGTTCACCGCGGCGCTGGGCGTCGTGCGCATGGAGGACAACGGGCTCGCTCCGGCCAACGGTCCGGTCATCGTGACGGGTGCCACCGGCGGCGTCGGCGGCCTGGCGATCGACATGCTGGCGCGGCTCGGCTATCACGTGGTCGCACTTACCGGGAAGGAAGTCGAAACCGACTACCTGAAGATGCTCGGTGCGGCCGAGGTGAAGCTGCGCAGCACGATCGACCTCGACAAGGTGCGTCCGCTCGAGGCCGCCCAGTGGGCCGGCGCCGTCGATAACGTCGGCGGCCAGATCCTGCACTGGGTGCTGGCCACGATGAAGCAGGCCGGCACCGTCGCAAGCATCGGCAATGCAGCGAGCTTCAACCTGAACACGACGGTGTTCCCCTTCATCCTGCGCGGCGTGAGCCTGCTCGGGATCGATTCGGGCTACATCGGCTTCCCGATCCGTCAGCGCGTGTGGGATCGTCTGGCGACCGACCTCAAGCCGCGCCATCTTGCTGCGGTGACCCGCAGCATCACGCTCGACGAGTTGCCGGACGCCTTCGACGCGTACATCAAGGGTGCGATCAAGGGGCGCACGGTTGTGCGGATCGGCGCCTGAAGCAGTAAGGAGAAAATCCCGCCATGAGCGAACAGGAAAATCAGCCGCTGCCCAAGGTGCTGATCGTCGACGACTCGCGCATGGTGCGGGCTTCCATCGTCAAACTGATCCGCGGGCGCTTCGAGTTCCGCGAGGAGGCCGACGGCGAAGCCGGCTGGCAGGCGTTGCTCGTCGACCCGTCGATCCAGCTCGTCCTCTCCGACATCGGCATGCCCCAGCTCGACGGCTATGGGCTGCTCCAGCGTATCCGCAGCTCCAAGCTGTCGCGCATCCAGGAGCTTCCGGTGATCGTCATTTCGGGCGAGGAGGACGATGCCGTGCGCGAACGCGCCCGCCAGCTGGGTGCCAACGATTTCATCACCAAGGGTATCGGTGCGACCGAGCTTCTGGCGCGCCTCGACTCTCTGACGCGTCTTGCACAGACGCGGCGGGAACTGGAGGAGAGCCGGGCCGCACTTGCCAAGCAAAGCCCGGTCGACCCCGTGTCGGGACTCGTCACCGAGTCCTACATGAACTGGCGCGGCGAACAGGAACTGGCGCTGGCCCGCCGGCATCAGGCCGATCTCAGCGCGATGCTCGTGGAAATCGATCGCTACGACCAGCTGATCACGACCTACGGTGCCCACGTGGCCCAGCTCGTCGGGCGCAAACTGTCGGGTATTCTTTCGACGCGGGTGCGCAAGGAGGATACGGTCACGCAGATCGCGCCCTCACAGTTCGTCGTGTTGTCGCCCAGCACCGATCTCGGGGGGATCTGTGCATTCGCATTGCGCATGCAGCAGGCGATGGAAAAGCTGGTGATGACCTACCGCGAGGACCGCATCCGCATCAACGTGACGATTGGCGTCGCAAGCTCGTCCGTCGATGAGGCGCAAAGCGTCAGCGAGCTGATCGGTATGGCCGTGAAGCGTGCTCAGGCGGGACGTCAGGCCGGCGGCAATCGCGTGGTGGGCGATCAGGGCGAGGTCACGCAGCAATCGGTCGATCAACTGCTCAGGCAGGTCGTGAGCATCGACCAGCTGCTCGGCCAGATCCGCGCCGGAGAAGGTGCCGAGCTCGACGCGCAGCTGCCGGCGGCGGTCGCGGCGCTGATGCCGCTGCTGCAGCTGATCGAGTCGCGCCTCGGCTGCGGGATTCCGCTGGACCGCCTTAATAACTACAATTCCGCCTCCGGGGTTGCTGCGCAAGGCTCGCAGAAGGCCTGAGCGGCTGCCCCGGCAACAATAACAACAAAGCTGTGAAAGGTGGCGCCGCTGTCTCTTGGAGGAAAGGGGCCGGCGGCGCCGGAACGCGTATCTAAAGCAAGCAGTGCAGGGATCAAAGTAGGGAGAGGAAGCTTATGACCACGTACAACGAATTTCACCGCCGTTCCATCGAAAAACGCGACGAGTTCTGGGCCGAACAGGCCGGGCTCATCGACTGGAACAAGCCTGCGGACCAGATCTGCGACTTTTCCAAGCCGCCGTTCGTGAAGTGGTTCAAGGGCGGTGAAACCAACCTGTGCTTCAACGCAGTGGACCGCCATGCCGCGAAGCGGCCGAACGACCGCGCGCTGATCTACGTTTCGACTGAAACCGACGAAGAGAAGGTCTATTCGTTCGCCGAACTACAGCGCGAAGTCGAGCGCATGGCGGCGATCTACCAGGACCTCGGCGTCAAGAAGGGCGATCGCGTCCTGATCTACATGCCGATGATCGCCGAGGCGGCGTTCGCGATGCTCGCCTGCGCACGCATCGGTGCGATCCACTCCGTCGTGTTCGGCGGTTTTGCCGCCGGTTCGCTGGCGACCCGCATCGATGATGCGAAGCCCGTGCTGATGGTGAGTTCCGACGCCGGCATGCGCAACGGCAAGCCGGTGCCGTACAAGCACCTCGTCGACGAGGCCTGCAAGCTGGCCGAGTTCCCGCCGCAGAAGGTCCTGATCGTCGATCGCGGCCTGGACAAGGGCTTCCCGAAGGTTGCCGACCGTGACGTCGACTACGGTGAGCTGCGCGCCAGGCACATGGACGCGAAGGTTCCGGTGACCTGGCTGGAATCGTCTGAGCCGAGCTACATCCTCTACACGTCGGGCACGACCGGCAAGCCGAAGGGTGTGCAGCGCGACACCGGCGGCTACGCTGTGGCCCTGACTGCGTCGATGAAGCATATCTTCACCGGTGACGCCGGCGAGACGATGTTTTCGACGTCCGACATCGGCTGGGTCGTGGGCCACAGCTACATCATCTACGGCCCGCTGCTCGCCGGCATGGCCACGATCATGTACGAAGGCACACCGCTGCGCCCGGACGCCGGCATCTGGTGGCAGATCGTCGAGAAGTACAAGGTCACGGTGATGTTCTCGGCGCCGACCGCCGTGCGCGTGCTGAAAAAGCAGGACCCGGCCTTCCTCAAGAAGTACGACCTGTCCTCGCTCAAGCACCTGTTCCTCGCCGGCGAGCCGCTCGACGAGACCAGCCACAAGTGGATCATGGACGAGCTGGGCATCCCGGTCATCGACAACTACTGGCAGACCGAGACCGGCTGGCCGATGCTGGCGATCTGCCGCGGCGTCGAGCAGAGCGCGATCAAGCTGGGCTCGCCCGCCTTTCCCGTGTTCGGCTACGACCTGCGCATCTTCCGCGAGGACGGCAGCGAGTGCGGCGCGAACGAGAAGGGCATCGTCGGCATCGTCCCGCCGCTGCCGCCGGGCTGCCTGTCCACCGTGTGGGGGCAGGACGACCGCTTCGTGTCGACCTACTTCAGCACCTTCGCCGATCCCGTGATCTACTCGTCGTCGGACTGGGGCATCAAGGATGAAAACGGCTACCACACGATCCTCGGCCGCATGGACGACGTGATCAACGTGGCCGGCCATCGCCTCGGCACCCGCGAGATCGAGGAGGCGATCCAGGCACATACTGCGATCGCCGAAGTCGCGGTCGTCGGCGTGGCCGACCAGCTGAAGGGACAGATGCCGATGGCCTTCGCAGTGGTGAAGGATCCCTCGCGCGTCGAAACGACCGAGAAGCGTGCCGAACTCGAGAAGGAAGTGATGAAGACGGTGGACAACCTCCTCGGCGCAATCGCCCGTCCGGCGCGCGTGCACTTCATCTCGGGCCTGCCGAAGACGCGTTCGGGCAAGATGCTGCGCCGTTCCATCCAGGCGCTGGCGGAAGGCCGTGACGCCGGCGATTTGACGACGATCGACGATCCGAGCACGCTGGATCAGATCAAGGCCGCCCTGGCAGGCTAAGGTCGAACGTCGGGAGACTGATGGGAACCGCGCCTCAAGGCGCGGTTTTTTTTGGTGCGCCCAGTGGAGGGATTCCGGGGGGGGGATCCGTCGCGCGTGCTCATGCGTGGCGGGTGGTAGCCCCCTTTTTTGTGTATGCGGCCAGGATTTCATTGCGAATCGTGGACCACATTGGCTTCACCATGAAACGCATGCCCTTGATTATGCTCTGGACGTTCATCATCGATGGAATGCGGATTCCGCGGTGCTCGACTGCGCCACCGATCTGGCGGACGTCTACGCCGAGTCGTGCCAGATGGACCGCAAGACGTGGCTCGGTCAGCATGAACACGGTCTCGATGCCTTGGCGTTCGGCAAGGGCGAGGGCTCCCAGGTAGAGGCCGATCGGAATATAGGGGAAGCGCGGCTGATTGTTCGTGCCGAAATCCTCGTCGTGAATCAGCGGACTGGCGCGCGATTCGCCGCGTCGGCGTCGGTAACCGGCGCGCACCGCCAGTCGCGAGACCTCGGCGATCGTTTCGCGGGGCAGGCGGGCGGGATCGACAATGGACCGGTCCAGCGTCGCGGCGCAGGTGTGCTCGAAGGGAAGCGGGCAGGAGCGTTCTTCCGGTTTCGTCAGCACGAGGCGCGTGCAGCCGACCAGCTTCATCGGCTCGGAACTGGTGCGCAGCAGGCAATGCTCGCTGTGTGCGTCATATTCGTCGCTTTCGAGACGGTCGGGTCGCACCGGTTCGTATCCGAGATCCTCGCAATACACCTCATGGCGGATCCGATAGACGTCGTCGCGCAGCGCGTCGTCGATCGCGGGGTGGATCTGGAAGTACTTCCGGAATCCGTGGCCGAGGTTGAAACGTTCGAACAGCAGCAACGCCAGTCTCCTTGTATTGTCGGTTATGTGGGCGGATCTCGAGGCCCGGTCCGGATGGCGATCCCGTGTTTTTCCCGGCTGATCTTCGTGCAGCGTTCTTTTCGACAATCATAGTCCAAGTGCTTCAGATACTCTTCTTCCACGAGGCATGCCAGAATCCGACGTTTGGTTTGCGGGCGCCCGTTTCCGGTGCATGGTGAAATGGCGGCGCAGTGAGGACTCTGGGTGAGCACGATATTCGATTACGATGCAGCGTTCGCGCGCAACATCGGCTGGGTGACTGCCGCGGAACAGTCCGCGCTGCGCTGCAAGCGCATCGCGATCGCCGGAATGGGCGGCGTTGGCGGCGTCCACCTGCTGACCCTTGCGCGTCTTGGCATCGGTGCATTCAACATTGCCGACTTCGATTCATTCGATCTCGTGAACTTCAATCGCCAGGCGGGCGCGATGATGTCCTCGGCCGGGCGCGCGAAAGTGGATGTGCTGGCCGAGATGGCCCTCGACATCAATCCGGGCTTGGACCTGCGCCGATTTTCCGCCGGGGTGTCGAGCGACAATCTGGACGCCTTCCTGGAGGATGTCGATCTCTACGTCGACGGGCTGGATTTCTTTGCATTCGACGCCCGGCGAGCAGCGTTTGCCGCATGCCATCGACTGGGCATTCCCGCGATCACCGCGGCGCCGCTCGGAATGGGGGCTGCGATGGTTGCCTTCCTGCCGGGGGGGACGAGTTTCGAGGAGTATTTCCGTCTGGACGGCTGCGACGAGGAGGAGATGGCGATCCGCTTCCTGCTGGGCCTGTCGCCGGCGATGCTCCAGCGGGCCTATCTTGCCGACCCCGCGCAGGTCGATCTCGCGGCGCGGCGCGGGCCTTCGACGATCATCGCATGCCAGCTATGCGCCGGTGCCGCGGCTGCGGAGTCGCTGAAGATCCTCCTTGGGCGGGGGGCTGTGCTGGCCGCGCCGTGGGGCTGGCAGTTCGACGCCTACAGGAATCGCATGGTCCGCACCTGGCGTCCAGGCGGCAACCGCAATCCGCTGCAGTGCCTCGGACTGTGGGTGGCCCGCCGGCAGTTGCGCCGCATGCGCCAACCGGGAGCGGGCCGTGCCTGAGCGCGAAGTGCTGCTGAAAATCCTCGATCTTGCACGTTGGGCGCCCAGTGGCGACAACACGCAGCCGTGGCGCTTCGAGCTAGCGGGTGATGATCGCATACTGGTACATGGTCATGACACGCGGGAATGGTGTGTCTACGACTTCCGCGGCCATGCGAGCCACATCGCGCATGGCGCCTTGCTCGAAACCCTGAGAATTGCCGCCAGCGGCCACGGATACGATGCGAGCTGGCGTCTGCTGCCGGAATCCCCTGATTCGTCGCCCGTGTATGAAGTCGGTTTCACACGGTCGGAGCGGCCGTCCGACCCGCTGTTTCGGTACATCGAAAACAGGGTCGTGCAGAGAAGGCCGATGCGCACGCGGCCGCTGTCCGGCGAAGAGATGCGTGCGCTCGCTGCGGCAGCCGGCAGCGACTACCGGGTTCAGTTCTTCGGCTCGCTCGCGGAGCGCCTCGCGGTTGCTCGCCTCCTGTGGAAGAGTGCTTACATCCGCCTGACTTGCCCGGAAGCCTACAAGGTCCATCGCCGGATCATCGAGTGGGGCGCGCGCTTCAGCGACGACCGCATTCCCGAACAGGCAGTGGGCGTGGATTTCCTGACCGCCCGGCTGATGCAGTGGGTGCTGGGAAGCTGGCGGCGGGTCCTGTTCTTCAATCGCTATCTGGCCGGCACGGTGCTGCCGCGCCTGCAGCTCGATTTGCTGCCCGGCGTCCGCTGCGCGGCGCATGTCGCGTTGCGCCCACGCAAGAGCCTCCACTCGCATCTCGATTACGTCCATGCGGGCGTTGCCTTGCAGCGCCTGTGGCTCACGGCCACCTCGCTCGGCCTGCATCTGCAGCCGCAGATGACGCCGGTGATCTTCCGCTGGTATTGCCGCGCGGGGGCCTCCCTGTCGGCGTCGGCCGCCCTGGACGGGCGAGTCCGAGACCTTGCGCGGCAGTTCGAGACGCTCGCGGACATGCAGGAGGACGAGCCGCTGTGCTTCTTCTGCCGTGTCGGCGAGTCGTCCGCACCGAAGTCCCGTTCCCTGCGCAAGACCGTGCGGGATCTGCTTACCGATGGCGGTCGCTGATACCGCAAGCCAGGATGTGTATTGGCAACCGAGGTGTGGGGCATGATGGCATTGAATACTGCGCTGGTCCTGTTGACGGTCGTGCTGGGGCTGTTGCCGTTCGTGTTTACGCTCCGGATGCAGCGTTATCCCGATGGTGTGCGGGAAGGTGCGAACGCGCCGGCTCCGCTCCGCCCGGTATTCCTCGTGCTGCCGTGCAAGGGCATAGACCCGGGATTCCGGGACAACATCGACGCGTGGTTCATGCAGGACTGCCCCGACCTGCATCTCGTATTTGCCGTCGCAACCGCGGACGATCCGGCCTATGCCGAATTGCGGCAGCTGCTCGGGCGACATGAGCGTGCGGGAGCGCGCCACGGTGCGACGATCGTGGTGGCCGGCATCGACGACCGGCGTGCGCAGAAACTCACGAATCAGCTCGCCGCCGTGCGCAGCGTGGATGCCGCGGCGGGCGTGCTGGTGTTCGCCGATTCGGATATCCGCCCGGATCCGGGTTTCGTGTCCCGGCTCATCGCGCCGCTGGGAGAGCGCGGCGTCGGCGCGACCACGGGCTTTCGCTGGTACCTGCCGCCGCAGCCTACCCTCGGTGCGATGCTGCGGAGCACATGGAATGCGGGCGCGCTCCCCTTCCTGTGCGATCCGGCACACAACTTTGCCTGGGGGGGCGCGATGGCCATATCGGGCGAGGTCTTCAAGCGGGCGGCGGTGGACAAGGCGTGGGACCGCGCAGTTTCCGACGATTTCCCGTTTACGCTGGCGGTGCGCCGGCTGGGTCTGGAGCTGCGTTTCGTCACCTCATGCATCGCGATTTCGCACGAAGGCTCGACGCTGCGCGAAACGCTCGAGTTCACCAACCGGCAGAGCATCATCTCAAGGGTGTATTTCCCCTTCCTGTGGTGGTCTGCGGCCCTCGTGCACTCGTTCGCGAACCTTCTGCCGCTGTATGGTTTCGGCTGTGCCGCGACCTATGCGCTGGGCGGCGATCCGGTGTGGCTCGTCGGGGCGGGTTGCCTGGTGCTGGTGCCGCTGAGCCTTGCGAATGCGTCACTGCTGCTGGGCAATGTGAAGAGACTGCTGCCGGGGATCGCGGGCGATCTCGAGCGCCTGCGGTGGCGATACGTGCTGTGCGCACCGATCGCCTCGCTGCTGAGCCTGGTCAATACGCTCTACTCGGCGACCACGCGGCGCATCACGTGGCGGGGGATTTCGTACGAACTGCGTTCACCGACGGACACCGTCGTGCTGAAGCATACGGGCTAGGCGGACGTCCGGGCCGAGCCGGATCGGCGCGCCCGGAGCACAACAAGGAAAGGGGGACGAGGTGCCGTTTCACACCATTGATGCCGTCCTGGGCGGCATTGCGCTGACGCTCAGCCTGCTCGTCGCGTTCGCCGGAGCGTCGCTGGCGTTTCATGCGGCGGACTTCGTGCCGTCCTTCGCCCCCCTGATCGCGATCGCGGTATTCGCGCTGCTGGTGATCCTTGCGACCGGGCTGATCGGTCGTGCCGTGCATGCCCGCCATCCCCTCGTTCCCGGCCGGCTCAGCCTTGCGGTGCCGGGCCGGGAAGCGAATGTGTGGAAGCTGCTCGGATTCCTCAACCTGTTCAACCTGAGCGTGCTGATTCACACCTATGCCTGCCCGGTGACGCTGCGCGGTGTGTTGTACAGGTTTTTCGGCACTCGGGTGGGACACAACATCATGATCGGCGGCAAGATCATCGAGCCTTGGATGGTGTCGCTGGGCGATTTCGTGATCCTCGGGGAGGACAGCCTGGTGACTGGCCATCTCATCCGCGGCAGCGAGCTCATCCTCGGCCGCGTGCGCATCGGCAACAACGTCACGGTCGGGCTCAAGGCGGTGGTGATGCCGGACGTGGAAATCGGCGACGGCGCGGTCGTCTGGGCAGGAGCGGTCGTGCCGATGGGGAGCCGGATCGGCCCCGGCGAGGAATGGGCGGGGATTCCGGCGCGTTGCGTGCGCCGTGCCGGCGTGCGCGTCTGAGGGGCTGCGCCCGGATGCAGGCGCCCGGTTGCTCAGGGGGCGACGCGTGCGCGCCCCGCGGGGGCATCGGGCGCGGAGTCACCGCGCGAACCGGTCAGCTGGAGGACTCGGTAGCGTTCCAGCACCCTGGGGACATACATCATCGTTTCCGCATAGGGAGGAACGCTGCCTCCGTATCGTTCGACAGCGCCTTCGCCCGCATTGTAGGCGGCCAGCGCCAGCGGCAGCGAAGCGAAGCGGTCGAGCAGTTCGCGCAGGTATTGCGCCCCACCCGAGAGGTTCTGGCGCGCGTCCAACGGATCGCTGACGCCGAACCGGGTGGCGGTGGCCGGCATCAGCTGCATCAGGCCGAGTGCACCCTTCGGCGAGCGGGCGCGTTCATCGAAGCGGCTTTCGACGAAGGCGACGGCTTCGATGAGGGCGGGGTCGAGGCGGTGCTGGCGGGCGGCGTCATGGATCAGCGGGGTGAGCTGATCCGGACTGCGGCGCACGCTGGCAGCCTTCGCGCGTGCCCCGACGCTGCCCGGCGCAGGGCGCGGAGGGCTGACTTCGAGGATCAGGCGGTGCCTGGGATCGCTCGGTGCGTCACTGAAGTTGAATACCCCCTGCTCGTCGGCATAGCCGTAAAGGCGATCGGCCCGGCACGACGAACTGCCGCAGAGCGCCAGAACGACGCACGTCGCGAGCGCCGTGTGCGAAACCTGCCGCGGCGGCGGCGAGGTCATGCCGGTCGCCCTGCCTCGCAATGGCATGCGGCTGCGTCGGCGCGCGATGAGCTGAGTCATGAGGAATGTTCCTCCCACATGGCAAAGTATGTAGGAATTCAATTCCGCTTTCTATGCTAATGTTGGTGAAGGGCTGGCATTTATGCCACTGGCGCCGCTTGGCGCGTCGCCCAGAGTTCGCGCTCCCCGCGGGGATGCCGGCTTCCATGACGATGCTGTGCAATTGACGATTCTTTGGTGATGCATGCGTTATCGTGTCAGAGCCCTGGGGGCGAATTCGTCTGTCGTTGAAACGGAACTCGAGGCGGGGTGCGAGGCGGACGTGCGTGCGCTGGCGGAGGCCCGCGGGCTCTCCGTCCTGTCGCTGAAGGCACTGGAGCGGGGGCGCGGCGGCGGCCGCTTTCCCTTGCTCCTCTTCAACCAGCAACTGCTGGCGCTGCTACGTGCCGGCATTCCGCTTTCCGAGGCGATCTCCGCGCTGATGGAGAAGGAGCGCTGGCCGGCGCTCCGGTCGGTGCTGCAGGGACTGCGCGACGCTTTGCGCGAAGGGCGCAGTCTGTCGAGTGCGCTCGAGTCGGCGCCGCAGACGTTTCCGGCGCTGTATGTCGCGCTCATTCGGGCGGCTGAGCGGACCAGCGACCTCGAGCGAGCCATTGCGCGCTACATCGCTTACCAGGAGGATGGCGACCGTCTGCGCGACAAGCTGGTCAGCGCCGCGATCTACCCCTTGCTGCTGGTCGGGGTGGGCAGTCTGGTCGTGCTGTTCCTGCTCGGATATGTGGTGCCACGCTTTTCGCATATCTACCAGAATGTCGGCAGCAACCTGCCGTGGATGTCCCGCCTGCTGCTGGAGTGGGGGCAGTTCGTCGAGGGGCACGCCCTGCCGCTCGTGGCGATCTTCGTGGTGATGCTGACCGGCGGGGCGCTGGTCGTGCGCAGTCGTGCGCTGTGGGCAACAGTCGGGCGTTACATGTGGAAGATGCCTTTCGTCGGGGAGCGCATGCGGGTGTTCCAGCTCGCGCGCTTTTACCGGACGGTGGGCATGCTGCTCTCCGGTGGCATCCCGGTCGTGACGGCGCTGGGGATGGTTTCGGGGCTGCTTTCGCCGTCGCTGCAGGCCGGCCTTGCCGCGGCGATTGCCGCGATTCGCGAGGGGCGCAGTTTTTCCTCTATGCTGGCAGCGCGCGGCCTGACCACGCCCGTTGCATTGCGCATGCTGGAAGTTGGCGAGCATGCGGGGAATCTCGGTGAAATGCTCAGCCGTGCGGCTGAATTTCACGAAGAGGATACGGCGCGGCAGGTAGAGTGGTTTACGCGCCTGTTCGGTCCGCTGCTGATGCTTTTGATCGGATGCGCGATCGGGTTGATCGTTGTGCTCATGTACATTCCGATATTCTTGCTTGCAGAGAGCATTCGATGAGCGAATCGTTGACGATGGCGCCAGCCTCTGCCCCCTTTACCGCCGCCGAGATGGCGACGGCCGCCGCTGGCGGCGAGCGTTTTATCGACGGACTCGCGAAGGTGGAATCGGATCCGGCCGTTCGTGTCGACCGGCTGGCCCGCACGCTCGGGCTTGCGTCGATGGGGCACGGACGGCTGATGGCGCTGGAGCCCGACTTCGATGCCATTCCGTTCGAGATGGCCCTGGGCCGCGAGTGCGTGGCGTTGCGCGACGAAGGCGGCGGACTGCTGGTGGCGGTCGCCGATCCTTTCGATACCGACCTGCTCGACGGACTTGGCGGGCGTCTCGGCGAATCCTATGCGCTGGTGCTCGTGGATCACGACGATCTCGCGGCCTGTCTGGCGCGTCATGAGGACGAGGTCCGCCGCGCGGCCGGGCTGATCGAGTCGCGCGACGAGGGTGCGGAGGGCGATGGAGTCGAGGATCTTTCGCTCAAGCGCATCAGCGCCGACGCGAGCCCTGTCGTCAAACTGGTCAATTCCACGCTGTATGACGGCTTGAAGCAGCTCGCGAGCGACATCCATCTCGAGTCGGTGCCCGGCGGCCTGGTCATCAAGTACCGCCTCGACGGCGTGCTGGTGCGCGTCGGCACCGCGCAGGGCAACGAACTCGCGGAGCAGGTCATTTCCCGTATCAAGGTGATGGCGGAACTCGACATCGCCGAGCGCCGGGTGCCGCAGGACGGGCGCTTCAAGGTCCGCTCGGGCGGGCGTGAGATCGACTTCCGCGTCTCGATCATGCCCAGCATCCACGGCGAGGACGCCGTCTTGCGCATCCTCGACAAGGAGCACCTCAGCCGCGAAATGAGCGGGCTGACGCTCGAGACGCTGGGTTTCGACGACGACGCCAAGAGCGCCCTGCGCCACCTCGCGAGCGAGCCCTATGGCATGCTGCTTGTCACCGGGCCGACCGGTTCGGGCAAGACGACGACGCTGTACGCGACGCTTGCCGAGACCAATCAGGGGCTGGACAAGATCGTCACGATCGAGGATCCGGTCGAGTACCAGCTCAACGGCGTGCTGCAGATCCCGGTGAACGAGAAAAAGGGGCTGACCTTCGCGCGTGGCTTGAGATCCATCCTGCGCCACGACCCGGACAAGATTATGGTCGGCGAGATCCGCGACGGTGAGACGGCGGAAATCGCGGTACAGGCGGCACTGACCGGTCACCTCGTGTTCACCACCGTGCATGCGAACAACGTGTTCGACGTCATGGGGCGCTTCATGCACATGGGGATCGATCCGTTCAACCTCGTTGCCGCGCTCAATGGCATCGTCGCCCAGCGCCTGCTGCGCATCAATTGTCCGCACTGTACCGAGGACGTGCCGCCCGACCCGCAGCTGATCGCGCGCTCGCACATCGCCGACGCGAGCCGTTTCCGCTTTCGTGCGGGTCATGGCTGCGGCCAGTGCCGCGGGACGGGTTACCGCGGCCGGCGTGCAGTCGCCGAAGTGCTGCTGCTCGACGACGAGATCCGCGAGCTGATCGTCGGCCGTGCTCCGATCCGGACGGTCAAGGAGGCTGCCCGGCGCAACGGATTCCGCGGCCTGCGCGATGCGGCGCTTGCGGTGGCGGCTGCCGGGGAAACCACGCTGCAGGAGGTGAATCGTGTCACGCTTCTCGGCTGAGGCCCGCCGTCTGCTGATCGAGCAGGATGCGATCCGCGTCGGGTATGGCGCGACAAAAAAACGTCTGGGCTACGAGTGGGCGCCCGATGCCGCCCTGGCTGCGCTGGCTGCGGCACCGAATGGCGGAGTGCAGCGCGGGTCGCGCTGGGAAGTGCTATTCGCCGATGCGGTGGTGCGCTATCTGATCGTGCAGTGGCCACCCGGTCTACGCGGCCGCGCGGAGCGGGAGGCCTACCTCGCGCTGCGTTTCCGGGAGGTGCACGGCGTCGGGGCGCCCGAGTGGCGCATCGTTGTGGAGCGCGGTGCCACGGATTTCCCCGTCATCGCGTGCGCCGTGCCTGCCGCGCACGTCGAGGCGGTGGCAGCGTGGGGACGGCAGTACCGGCTGCGCTTCGGCAGCGTCACGGGAGAGTTCCTCTCCGCCTATAACCGCGTGCGGCCCGAACTGGAAAGCCCGTTCGGCGCGCTGGCAGTGCAGCGCGAGGGGCGCGTCACGCTGGGATTCTGGCGCGATGCGCAGTGGCAGACCTTGCGCAGCCAGCCGCTGGGGCCGGCCGGGGACACGTCGTTGGGGCTGTACCTGGAATCGCAGGCGCTGCGCTCGGGGGTTCCGGGTCAAGCGGGGGTTCTGTATTGCATCGGGGAGGGACCGCGGGTGCCTGCCGGATGGCGCAAGCTTGCGCTGCACGTCGAAGGGTGGGAAGGATGAGACGGGTTCCGTTGCCGGTCGATCTCGATTTTCTGCAGACGCGCCGGCGCGTGAGTGCCGCGGGGTGGGGATTGCTCGCGGCCGGTCTGCTTGCCTGTGCACTCCAGCTTGCGGAGTTCCGTCGTGCAAGTGCCGAAATCGATGCGCGCGAGGCAAGCGTGACGCGTGAGCGCGAAGCCGCGCGGCGCGCACAGCCGCTGGCAGCGGCGCAGAGGAACCCGGTTGGAGCCGAGGAGGCCAAGGCCGTCCTCGGCGTCGCGGCACGCCTGAACGCGGACTGGGGGGCCATGCTCGGCGGTGTGGCGGGGGCTCAGGGCGAGGGGGTCACGTGGCTGAGTCTGCAGGCCGATCAGGCGCGGGGCAGGCTTGCGGTCGCGGGACAGGCCCGCTCGCTGGCGGAAATGTTCGAATTCCTGGCCCGATTCGGGGCCGTGCAGGGGATAAGGGAAGCGCAGTTGGCGAACTACGAATGGGTGCGTGTCGGCGCCAAGGATGCGGTGCGATTCACTGTGAATGCGAAATGGAGCGGACGTCCGTGATGCCCGGCGCTGGTGTGTGCGTTCGCTGCTGGAGCCCCCGTCTCGCCGCTGCGATAGCGCCCGCGACCGGCGGCGGCGAGGCTGCCGGGGTTGCCGCGCAGCAGCGGAGCCTGCCGCCTGGCGGCGGGTCGTCCTTCCGGCTAGTCAAGGAGTACATCGGACGCCTCGCGATGAATGCCGGTCTTCCCGGTGCGCTTGGCGTCGTCCTGCTGGCTGCTGCGGTGCTGGGCGGATATGCGGGTGGCGCGGGCAACGATCGCCGTGCCGCCGCGCTTGCCGAGGAGCGGGGCCGGATAGCGCGCGACGCGAACGCGCCGGCCCCGGAGGCCGATGAGCGCACCCGCGTGGCGGCTTTTTTCGGACATTTTCCTGCGGTCGGCGCGCTGCCCGACAGCCTGCGTCGTCTGAACGAACACGGCGCGACCCACGGCATCCGCGTGCAGCGTACCGACTACGCCAGCACCGCCGTCGCAGGCACGCCGCTGACGCTCGTCAGCCTCACGATTCCCGTGCAGGCCGACGCGGAGGCACTCTACGTCTGGCTCGGCGCGCTGCTGCGGGAAATGCCCGAAATTGCGCTGGAGTCGGTGAGCCTCAAGCGCGATACGAGCGATGCTGCGACGGTGGAGGCGGATATCCGCCTGCAACTTTATCTGCGGGGGCGCTCATGACCAGGCGCCACGTTCTCCTGGCTGCCGCTCTGCTGGCAACGCTGGCCGCGAGTTGGTGGGCTGTCAACGAGGATTCGGGCGAGGTTGCGGTGGTGCAGCTCGTGGAGCGCGCAGCCCGGTCGCAGCCCGCGCCGGGGCCGGGGGCATCGGCCGATGTGTCGACGTCTGTGGGCGGGACCTTGGCCAGACTCGATGCGGAGCGGGCGCCGTGGCCGGAACTTTCCGATCCGCTGGCGCGTATCGTCAGCTTCGCTCCGCCTCCGCCGCCGCCCGCATCGTCGGTTCCCGTCGAGCCCCAGGCGCCTCCGCTGCCGTTCCGCTACGTCGGCGCGATCGACGATGCGCAGGGCAAGGCAGTGTTTCTGCTCGAGGGCACGCAGGTCCGCGTGGCGCGCCCGGGAGAGGAAATCGCAGGCCGTTACCGTGTCGAGCGCATTACCCCGTCCGCGGTCGAATTCACTTATCTGCCGCTCAAGAAAATGCAGATCCTCAATCGCCAGAATCCATGAAAACGAAGATTTCGACCTTATCGCGATCCCGGGATTGCCAAGTCCGTCGCTCAATGCCCGTGAGCGGCTCGTCGTGCCGCAGCACTTCGGCCTGGAGCGAGTTCCCGCTGGCAGGAGCGTTGCGCAGATTCCTGCTCCCTGCCCTTTCGGCGCTTCTTCTTGCCGCGTGTGCGACGAATGCCGCCCTCGAACAAAGTCGGCGCGACTTCGCTGCCGGCGATCGGGTCGGTGCCCTGTTGCGGCTGGACCAGGCCGTGAAGAAGGATCCGGAGAACCTCGAACTGCGCAGCTATTACATACGCCAGCGCGATCTGGTCGTGGTGGAGAGGCTTGGTGTGGCGGAAAAGGCGCATGCGGCGGGGAAACTGGACGAAGCGGCGACCCTGTATCGCGACGTGCAAACGATCGATCCGGAAAACGCCAGGGCCCGACTCGGACTCGAGGACGTTGAACGCGCGCGCCGGCGCGCAGAGCGCTTGGGGCAAGCAAGGGCCGCGCTGGCAACCGGCGACGTGTCGACTGCCGGGCGCATCGCGCGCGGTGTGTATGCCGAGGCGCCCGCGGACCGGGCAGCGCGCGAACTGGTGCTGGAGCTGGACGAACGTGCCGAGCGCACGAGCAAGCCGCGCGCCGAGTCCCTGCAGGGGGCGATGGCCAAGCCGGTGACGCTGGAGTTCCGCGACTCGCCGCTGCGCGTTGTGTTCGAGGCCTTGTCGCGTGCGAGCGGGCTAAATTTCGTGTTCGACAAGGACGTTCGCGCCGACAGCCGCGTGACGCTGTTCGTGCGCGAGAACTCGGTCGATGAGGTGCTGCGGCTGCTGTCGGCGACACAGGGCATAGAACGAAAGCTTCTGAATGCCAATACCGTCCTGATCTATCCGGTCACGACCGCCAAGCAGCGCGATCACGTCGAGCTGGTGACGCGCAGCTTCTACCTCGCCAATGCGGAAGCGAAGGCGGCGCAGACCCTGATCAAGCAGTTGGTGAAGAGCAAGGACGTGTTCATCGACGAGAAGCTCAACCTGCTCGTGATGAAGGACACGCCCGAAGCGGTGCGCATGGCCGAACGCCTCGTCGCGACGCTGGACGTGCCCGAGCCGGAGGTGATGCTGGAGCTGGAGGTGCTGGAGGTCAGCCGCAACAAGCTGCTGGACCTCGGGATCGATTTCCCGGATCAGATCGGTTACGGTCTGCTCACACCGACCCTCGAGGGTTCGAGCCAGATCATCAATAACGTGACCATCACCGGCCCGACCCAACTTGGCGGCAAGCTGCTCGACGGCAACATCGACCTGCGTCACAGCCGCAAGGATCTCGTGCCCTTCATCGCCAACCCCGGAGCGGTGCTGCGTCTGCGCAGCGAGGACGGCGATTCGCGCATGCTCGCGAACCCGCGCATCCGCGTGCGCAACCGCGACAAGGCGAAGGTCCATATCGGCGACAAGCTGCCGGTGTTCACCACGACCTCGACGGCCAACGTCGGCGTGTCGGCGTCGGTGTCCTACCTCGACGTCGGTTTGAAGCTGGAGGTGGAACCGTCGGTTTATCGCGACGACGAGGTCGGGATCAAGCTCAGTCTGGAGGTGAGCAGCATCGTCAAGGAGGTGCCTGGTCCCTCCAGTTCGCTGGCCTACCAGATCGGGTCGCGCAGCGCCTCGACGTCGCTGCGCCTGCGGAATGGCGAGACACAGGTACTCGCGGGACTGATCAACGACGAGGAACGCTCCTCTGCACAGCGCCTGCCGGGACTGGGCAACCTGCCGATGGTCGGAAGGTTGTTCTCGGCTCAGCGCGACAGCAACAACAAGACCGAGATTGCGCTCCTGATCACGCCGCGCATTGTGCGCAACGTGCTGCCGCCCGTTGCGCTGTTGGCCGAAATGCCCGCAGGAACGGAATCGAACATCGGTGCCGAGCCGCTGCGGATCGGTCCGACCGCACCACGCAGCCTCGGGTTGGTCGGCGACTCGCGGGCGGTCGCCGCTCCGCCTGCCGCGGTGCCGCGCCCTGCCCCCGAGGAACGCCCGGCCGCGCCCGAGGCGCCCGAGGTCAAGGAGGAACAGGAAGCGCCCGACGTCGTGCTGGTCGTTCCTGCAACGGCTCGCCGCGGTGAATCGGTGAATGCCGTGCTGCGTGTGACCGGAGCCGCGGGTGCGAGCAATGCAGAGGTCACGATCGCCTACGATGCCAACCGTCTGGAAGTTGATGGGGCGACGACGCCCGGCTCTGTCCAGTTGCCGGTGACCCTCAGCGACGGTAAGGCCGAACTGGCGCTGCGCTTGCGCAGCAAGCCCGACGCTTCCGGTGCCGCGACGCTCGTCGTAACGAGCATGAAGCTGCGGCGCGAGGCGGGTGAGGAAACCGTGCCGTTGTCGGCCGGAGGCGTGGTGCGCATCGTCGAGTGAGGACAAGGTGGCGCGCGGATTCACCCTGATCGAGCTGGTCGTGACGGTGGCCATCATCGGAATCCTCGCGGCCGGGGCGATGCCGCTTGCGGAACTCGCCGCGCAGCGCGAGCGGGAATCCGAGCTGCGCATCGCCCTGCGTCAGATTCGCGCGGGACTGGACGCATACAGGGAGGCTTACGTCGAGGAACGGATCGAGCAGCGTGTCGACGCGTCGGGTTATCCGCCCGATCTGGCTTCCCTCGTGAAGGGCGTTCCGGACGTCAGCAATCCCGCAGGCAAGCGCATCTACTTTCTGCGTCGTTTGCCGCGGGATCCTTTTTATCCCGATCCGACGGTGCCTCCCGCGGAGACGTGGGGGCTGCGCAGTTATGCGAGCCCGCCCGACGAGCCGGCCGAGGGCAAGGACGTGTATGACGTCTATTCAAAATCGACCCGTAGCGGACTCAATGGCGTGCCCTATCGTGAATGGTAGGGGCGGCGTAAAGGGTGGCTGCAGCATGAAGATCGGAAAGGCAGCGGCCGGATTCACGCTCATCGAGCTGCTGGTGGTGCTGGCCATCATCGCCACATTGATGTCGATTGCGGCGCCGCGCTATTTCGAACACCTGGACCGTAGCCGCGAGGCGTCCCTGCGGCAGACGCTGTCCGTCGTGCGCGATGCGATCGACCGCTACCATTCGGACATCGGCAAATGGCCACCCGATCTCGATACTCTTGTGACGAAGCAATACCTGCGCAAGCTTCCCGTCGATCCGCTCACGGAGCGCAGCGATTCGTGGTTGCTCGTGCCGCCTCGGGGTGAGGACGAGGCTGGCGTGTGGGACCTGCACAGCGGGGCCGACGGCACGGCAAAGGACGGGACGCGCTTTGCAGAGTGGTGAGAACATGCGGGGCCGCCAGCGCGGTTACACCTACCTGCTGGTGCTGTTCATCATCGCGGGGCTCGGCCTGCTGGTGGCCCAGACCGGACTGGTGTGGCACCAGGCGGCGCAGCGCGACCGCGAGGCGGAACTGCTGTTGATCGGAGTGGAGTTCTCGCGTGGGCTGTCGAGCTATGTGAAGGCCGGCGCGGATCACAGTTTGCCGGAGAGCCTGCAGCAGCTCGTCGAGGACCGGCGTGGTCCGGTGCTGGTCCGGCACCTGCGCCGGATCTACCGCGATCCATTCACGGGGCAGCCCGTCTGGGGGCTCGAAAAGGCGGGCGGACGAATCGCAGGAGTCTACAGCCTGGCTCAGGGTGTGCCGATCAGGCAGCACGGCCTGCCGAAGGAGTTGGGCGGGCCTGCCGGCGAGGCCAAGAGCTATGCCGAGTGGGTTTTCAGGCCGATCGAGGCGGGCGGCGGCACGGCGGCGGGGACAGCGTCCGGTGTGGCCCCCGTGACAGGCGCAAGCGCGGGGGGCGGTGCAGCCGCACCGGCGTCAGCGGATTAGCGCAACACCATGTTGTCGCGATGGATCAGCTCCGGCTCGTCGATGTAACCGAGCAATGACTCGATCTCGCTGCTCGGTCTGCGCGCCACGCGGCGGCATTCGGTGCTGCTGTAATTGACCAGCCCGCGGCCGATTTCCTCTCCCGACAATGTGCGGCAGGCGACCGCCGAGCCGCGCTCGAAGTCGCCGCGCACCTCGATCACGCCGACCGGCAGCAGGCTGCGGCCACCGCGCAGTGCCGACACGGCGCCGTCGTCGATGACGAGGTCGCCGGCGAGTTGCAGGTGGTCGGCGAGCCACTGCTTGCGCGCCTGTAGCGGCGAGCTGGTGGCGTACAGCAGGGTTCCCAGCGCCTCGCCCTGGCCGAGACGTACCAGGGCGTCGGTTTCGTGACCGTTCGCGATGCAGGTGTGCGCGCCGCTGCGGGCCGCGCGCTGGGCCGCGCGGATCTTCGTGATCATGCCGCCCTTGCTGATGCCGGAGCCCGCGCCGCCCGCCATCGCTTCATAGGCGCGATCCTCGGCGCGTCCTTCAGACACCAGCGTCGCCGCCGGATCCCGACGCGGATCGGCCGTGTAGAGGCCCTTCTGGTCAGTGAGGATGATCAGTGCGTCGGCTTCGATCAGGTTCGCGACCAGTGCGCCCAAGGTGTCGTTGTCGCCGAACTTGATCTCGTCGGTGACGATGGTGTCGTTTTCGTTGATGATCGGCACGACCCCGAGCTCGAGCAGCGTCGTCAGGGTCGAGCGCGCATTGAGGTAGCGCTTGCGGTCGGCCAGGTCGTCGTGAGTGAGCAGGATTTGCGCGGTGCGGATGCCGTGGCGCGAGAAGGCGTCCTCGTAGGCTTCCACGAGGCCCATCTGCCCGACCGCGGCGGCGGCCTGCAGCTTGTGCATCTCATGCGGGCGCTTCGCCCAGCCCAGGCGTTGAATGCCGGCCGCAATGGAGCCCGAGGACACCAGCAGGACCTGCTTGCCGGCGTCGCGCAAGATGGCGAACTGGCGGGCCCAGTCCGCCATCGTGGCCTTGTCGAGGCCGGCGCCGTTATTGGTGACGAGGGCGCTGCCGACCTTGACCACCAGGCGGCGCGCGTTGCGGATCTTGTTTCTCATGATCTGTGACGGCAAGCGTGGGCTAACGGGGAGGAGTATCCGGCGCGAGGCCGGATTCGGGATCAGCGGCCGGATTTCTCCGGGTGGTCCTCGTCGTTGAGGTCATCTTCGCCGAGGTCGTCTTCGTCCTCGTCGTCTTCTTCGTCATCGGCGAGGATCGCCTGCAGGCGGGTCTGATAGGCCGATTCGGCGCGGGCTTCGGCTTCTGCGGCGAGTCGTGCCTCCTCGGCGGTGCGGGCTGCGCGTTCGGCTTCGGCCTGGGCGCGGTCGGCGTCGAGGAAATCCTGGATCGCGAAGATCAGCGGACGGCAGCCGTCGCCGGTGAGGGCCGAAATCTCGAAGTGCCGATCAACCGGGCCATAGGCCTCGAGGAAGGCGGCGACGCGTTCGGCGCGCTCGTCCTCGGGGATCAGGTCCAGCTTGTTGAGGGCAAGCCAGCGCGGCTTGTTGTACAGCGACTCGTCGTACTTGCGCAGCTCCTCGGCGATCGCTTTCGCGTCATGCACCGGGTCCGCTTCGGGATCGAAGGGTGCGAGGTCGACGAGGTGCAGCAGCACGCGGGTGCGCTGCAGGTGGCGCAGGAACTGGTGGCCGAGTCCGTGGCCTTCGGCTGCACCCTCGATCAGGCCGGGGATGTCGGCAATGACGAAGCTGCGGTTCTCGTCGGTGCGCACGACGCCGAGGTTGGGCGCGAGCGTCGTGAAGGGGTAGTCGGCGACTTTCGGCTTCGCCGCGGAGACGGAGCGGATGAAGGTCGACTTGCCGGCGTTGGGCATGCCCAGCAGGCCGACGTCGGCAAGCACCTTGAGTTCCAGGCGCAGCATGCGGCGCTCGCCTTCCTCGCCGAGGGTGCGCTTGCGCGGGGCGCGGTTCACGCTCGACTTGAAGTGCAGGTTGCCGAGGCCGCCCTTGCCGCCGCGGGCGATCAACGCGCGCTTGCCATCGACGTCGAGGTCGGCGATGAGTTCGCCGGTCTCGTAATCGGTGATCACGGTGCCGACCGGCATGCGCAGGGTGATGTCCTCGCCGCCCTTGCCGTAGCAGTCCTTGTTGCCGCCGTTCTCGCCGCGTTGCGCGCGATGCATGCGCGTGTAGCGGAAGTCGACCAGCGTGTTGAGGTTGCGGTCGGCCACCGCAAAGATGCTGCCGCCGCGGCCGCCATCGCCGCCGTCGGGGCCGCCGCGCGGGATGAATTTTTCGCGGCGGAAGGAGGCCGAACCGCTGCCGCCGTCGCCGGCCATGACCTCGATACGCGCTTCGTCAATGAACTTCATGGTGCTGTGCTCAGCAGTGCCTATGGCAAAAACAAAAAAGCCCTACCGCAAGGATAGGGCTTTTCGAACCTTGACGCCGGAACTCAGGCGGCTTCGGGCACGATCACGACCGTGCGGCGGCGCTGGGCGCCTTTCACGGTGAACTGCACGGTGCCGTCTTTCAGCGCGAACAGGGTGTGGTCCTTGCCGATGCCGACGTTTTCGCCCGGGTGGTATTCGGTGCCGCGCTGGCGAACGATGATGTTGCCGGCGAGCACGAACTGGCCGCCGTAGCGCTTCACGCCCAGTCGTTTCGATTCCGAGTCGCGGCCGTTACGGGAACTACCGCCAGCTTTTTTGTGTGCCATGACGAATTACCTCCTTGGCTAATCAGGCCGAGATCGCTTCGATGCGAAGCTCGGTGTAGTTCTGGCGATGGCCCTGGTGCTTCTGGTAGTGCTTGCGGCGGCGCATCTTGAAAATCTTGATCTTCTCGTGACGGCCGTGCGAAATCACGGTGGCCTTCACTGCGGCGCCGGAAACCACCGGGGTGCCGATCTTGACCGACTCGCCCTCGCCGACCATGAGAACCTGGTCGATGGTGATTTCGGAGCCCACGTCTGCCGGTATCTGTTCTACCTTGATCTTTTCGCCGGCGACGACGCGATACTGCTTGCCGCCGGTTTTTATCACCGCGTACATGGTGTTGCTCCAGTTGATGGGTTTGCAAAGGAATCGCGCACTTTATACGACGAGGCTCCGAATAGTCAAGGAAATCAGCACTTAGGCGCCTGCTGGGGAGTATTGTCCGGCATGTCGGCGGATGCGGGTATTCCCCAATGCTGACATCGGGGTCAAGTGGAACTATGATTCGAATGTTGTCAGACAACTTAGGGGTGCCAGGCATATGGGGGCAGTTAAGGGATCGGAGCGTGGGCCGCGGCTGAGCGTCGTCGTTGCGGGCCAGCTCGAAGCCTGGATCAGCGAGCAGGGGCTGAAGGCGGGCGCGCAGCTGCCGACCGAGAAAGTCCTGTGCGAGCGCTTCGGTGTGAGCCGGGCGGTGATCCGCGAGGCGATCTCGCGCCTGAAGGCCGACGGCTGCGTGATGACGCGGCAGGGTTCGGGCGCCTACGTGGCGGCGCGACCCGGGCAGGTGACCTTCCGGCTGGTGCGGGGGGCGGCCAATGGCGAGGGGACGGAGGACAGCGCCATCTCCGATCGTGAGATATCGGACATCTTCGAGCTGCGCTACCTCGTCGAGGCCGGCGCGGCCGAGCTGGCGGCCCTGCGTCGCTCGCCGCAGGAGCTCGAGCGCATGCGCGCGGCGCTGGAGCGCATGGCTGTCGCGTTGCAGACGGGCACCGATGCTCATACGGACGACGACGCCTTCCACGTCGCGGTCGCGGCAGCGACGCATAACCCGCAGATCGAGCGCTTCCAGGCGTTCATGGGGCAGCAGTTTTCGGATTCGCGTGCGCCGACCTGGAACGAGGCGGGGCATCGCTCGGGCCATGCACGCGACTCGCAGGCCGAGCACGTGCGGATCTTCGAGGCGATTGCGGCGGGCGACGCCGCTGCGGCGCGGGCGGCCGCCACGGCGCACCTCGCCGGAGCGGTGCGGCGCCTCGGATTGGACGAGCGGCGCTGGGGCGCGCTGGATGCGATGAAGAGGGAGCACGCGCCGGACGCGCGTAATGAGGTACTGCACGGAGTGGAGGAGGGGCGATGAACATTGCAGCGGACCCGGTGGTCCTGGGCGAGCAGGAGGCGGACTTCTCTTCCGTCGACAAGGCTCGCGTGGTTGAGGCGTTGGCGAAGGTCCTGCCTGCGGGGGCACTGATGTACGACGCCGAGGATCTGCGCCCGTACGAATGCGACGGTCTGTCGGCGTATCGGCAGATGCCGATGGTGGTGGCGCTGCCGACGACGGAGGAACAGGTCGTCGCAGTGTTGAAGGTGTGCAGCGGGATGGGCGTGCCCGTCGTCGCGCGCGGTGCGGGCACCGGCTTGTCGGGCGGCGCGCTGCCGCACAAGTTCGGCGTCGTGCTGTCATTGGCGCGCTTCAACCGCATCCTGCATCTGGATCCGCATGCGCGCACCGCGGTCGTGCAGCCGGGCGTGCGCAATCTCGCGATCTCCGAGGCGGCTTCGCCGCATGGCCTGTATTACGCGCCGGACCCGTCGTCGCAGATCGCGTGCACGATCGGCGGCAACGTCGCGGAGAACTCGGGCGGCGTGCATTGCCTGAAGTACGGTCTGACGGTGCATAACGTCCTGCGGGTGCGCGGTGTCACCATCGACGGAGAGATCGTCGAGATCGGCAATCACGGTCTCGATGCGCCGGGATACGACCTGCTGGCGTTGGTGATCGGCTCCGAGGGCATGCTCGCAGTCGTTACCGAAGTGACCGTGAAGCTGACGCCCAAGCCTCAGCTTGCGCAGTGCGTGCTGGCGGCCTTCGATGATGTCATCAAGGCGGGCGAGGCGGTCGCCGAGATCATCGCCGCCGGCATCATCCCCGCCGGCCTCGAGATGATGGACCAGCCCGCGACCGCGGCGGTGGAGCAGTTCGTCCACGCGGGCTATCCGCTGGATGCGAAGGCGATCCTGCTGTGCGAGTCCGACGGCACGCCCGAGGAGGTCGCCGAGGAGATCGAGCGCGTGCGCGCGGTGCTGGAGGCGAGTGGCGCGACCGAGATCCGCGTGTCGCGCGACGAGGCCGAGCGCATGAAGTTCTGGGCCGGCCGCAAGGCGGCCTTCCCGGCGGCGGGGCGGATTTCGCCCGACTACTACTGCATGGACGGCACGATCCCGCGCAAGCGCCTGGGCGAGATGCTCGAGGCGATCCAGGAGATGGAAGGCAAGCACGGCCTGCGCTGCATCAACGTGTTCCATGCCGGCGACGGCAACCTGCATCCGCTGATCCTGTTCGATGCAAACCAGGAAGGCGAGCTCGAGCGTGCGGAGGCCTTCGGTGCCGACATCCTCGAGCTGTCGGTCGCGCTGGGCGGCACGATCACCGGCGAGCACGGCGTCGGCATCGAGAAGATCAACCAGATGTGCAGCCAGTTCACGCGACCGGAGCTGGCGATGTTCTTCCGCGTGAAGGGCGCATTCGATCCGGGCGGGCTGCTCAATCCGGGCAAGGCGATTCCGACGCTCAACCGCTGCGCCGAGTACGGCCGCATGCGCGTGAGCAACGGGCATGTCCCGTATCCGGATATCCCCCGTTTCTGATGGATCGGGGCTGGATCCAGTTTCTTCTGGTGGCGCTGCCGATCATGTCGCTGATCGGCTCGTGGCTTGCGTTGCGGGCGATCGCCGGGCGGCACGACCGGAAGCCGGGCGTGCCGAAGACGCGCGAGAACGCAGCGTGCAGCATCAAGGACAAGGCAGGGAACAAGGCGGAGAGCGAATGAGCGATTTGACTGAACAGTGGCGCGAGCGGGTGCGCGCTGCCGCGGCGGCGGGAACGGCGCTGCAGGTGCGCGGAGGCGGCACCAAGGATTTCTACGGACGCAACCCCGTCGGCGAGGTATTCGATACCCGCGGTCATGCGGGCGTCGTCAGTTACGAGCCGACCGAACTGGTCGCGACGGTGCGCGCGGGTACGCCGCTCGCGGAACTCGAGGCGCTGGTCGCCGGGCGCGGACAGATGCTCGCGTTCGAGCCGCCGCATTTCGGTGCCGGTGCGACCGTCGGCGGGTGCGTGGCCACCGGACTGTCCGGCCCGCGGCGTGCAACGGCCGGGGCGCTGCGCGACTTCGTCCTCGGCGTGCGCATTCTCGACGGACGTGGCGAGGTGCTCTCGTTCGGCGGTCAGGTGATGAAGAACGTCGCCGGCTACGACGTGTCGCGCGTTATCGCGGGCAGCCTCGGAACGCTGGGCGTCATTCTGGACGTGTCGCTGAAGGTGCTGCCGCGCCCGGTCGCGGAGACCACCCTGCGCTTCGCGATCGGCGAGAAGGAGGCGATCGATCGACTCAACGATTGGGGTGGGCAGCCGCTGCCGGTTTCGGCCTCGGCCTGGGCGGACGGAGCGCTGCACCTGCGCCTGTCGGGCGCCGAGGCGGCCGTGGTTGCGGCTGAGCGCAAGCTGGGCGGCGACGTGCTGGCGGACGATGCAGCCGCAGCCCTGTGGCAGGGCATCCGCGAACAGGAGGACGGATTCTGCGCGGAGGCAGCACCGGGCGAAGTCCTGTGGCGCCTGTCGCTGCCGAGTTCGGCCGCGCCGGTGAAGCTTCCCGGCAAGCAGCTGATCGAGTGGGGCGGTGCAGTGCGCTGGCTGCGCTCGGATGCGCCTGCGGCGACGATCCGCGAGCGTGTCGCCGCGCTGGGCGGCCATGCGACCGCCTTCCGCGGGTTCGACCGCGCGGGCGACGTCTTCCAGCCGCTCCCGGCCCCGGTGATGGCGATCCAGCGACGCCTCAAGCAGGCCTTCGATCCGGCCGGGATCTTGAACCCCGGCCGCCTCTACGACGGAATCTGAACATGCAGACCCAACTTGCCGATTTCATCAAGGACACGCCCGAAGGGCGCGAGGCCGAAGCGATCTTGCGCACCTGCGTGCATTGCGGCTTCTGCACCGCGACCTGTCCGACCTACCAGCTACTCGGCGACGAGCTCGACGGGCCGCGCGGGCGCATCTATCTGATCAAGCAGTTGCTCGAAGGTCACGACGTCACGGAGAAGACGCGGCTGCACCTCGACCGCTGCCTGACCTGTCGCTCCTGCGAGTCGACCTGTCCGTCGGGCGTGCATTACAGCCGTCTCGCGGACATCGGTCGCAATATTGTCGAACAACGCGTGCCGCGAAGCGGCGCTGACGCGGCCAAACGCTGGGCGCTGCGCGAGTTCGTGCCGCGCGCCGACGTGTTCGGCATTGCGATGAAGGCCGGCCGCGCGGTGCGCGGTTTGCTGCCCGAGGCATTGAAGGAGAAGGTGCCCGACGTGCGTCCCAGCGGTCCGTGGCCGAAGCCGCGCCATGCCCGGCGCATGATCGCGCTTGCCGGCTGCGCCCAGCCGGCGATGGCGCCGTCTATCAATGCGGCGACGGCGCGCGTGCTTGACTCCGTCGGCATCTCGCTGGTCGAGCAGCCGGGGGCCGGTTGCTGCGGCGCAGTGCGCTTCCATCTCAACGACCAGGAAGGCGGGCGCGACGACGCGCGGCGCAACATCGACGCGTGGTGGCCGGCAGTGGAGCGAGGCGAAGTCGAGGCGATCGTGATGACGGCCTCGGGCTGCGGCGTGCAGGTCAAGGACTACGGGCACCTGCTGGCGCAGGATCCGGCCTACGCGGAGAGGGCGGCCCGCATTTCGGCCATCACGCGCGATGTCAGCGAGATCGTCGCGGCCGAGGGCGAGAAGCTGCAGGAGTTGCTCGAGGCTCGGCGCGGCGAAGCGATGGCAGTGGCTTTCCAGTCACCCTGCACGCTGCAGCACGGCCAGCAGATCCGCGGAGTGGTCGAGCGCCTGCTGACGACAGCCGGCTTCACTCTCACGCCGGTGCGCGACGGGCACCTGTGCTGCGGTTCGGCGGGCACCTACTCGCTGCTGCAGCCAGAGCTCTCCAAGCAACTGCGCGCGAACAAGCTTGCGGCGCTGGGCGAAGGCGGAGCGGCGATGATCGCTTCGGCCAACATCGGCTGCATGACGCACCTTCAGGGCGGCACCTCGACACCGGTGCGGCACTGGGTCGAGTTGGTCGATAGCCGGCTCAACGGTTTCCCGCTCTGAGCGTTTGCGGCGCACCCCGTCCGGGGTGCGCCGGTTCGTTTCTCAGGCAATGCGGATAGATCACCGGGGATGGGTCCCCGGTGTTCCGGCCGGGGCGTGATCCGCGTCACGAGGGCCTGCACTCCGGCGGTGCATGCTCTATCGCTAAATAAGTACCCCTTGTAATATCGGCGCAAGAGAACGAGCCTTGTCGCCATGCCAATTACAGTAGAAACCTGCGTTGCGAGCCACATCGGAGATCGGCGCGAGCAGCAGGACCGGGTGGGCGTGTTCGCGCATCCGCGCCAGCCCGGGATACTCATGGCGGTGCTTGCCGACGGGATGGGCGGGCATACGGGGGGCGCCATGGCGGCAGAGCAGGTGCTGCTCAAGGCACGGCAGAACTTCGATGATTATTCTCCGCGCTCGGAGGATGCCGGGAGCCTGCTGAACACCATCGTCAGCGAAGCTCACCTGATCATCCGTCTCACGCGCATGACGAGCGAGAAGGAGCCGCACAGCACCGCGGTCGTATTCGTGCTGCAGCCCGGCGAGATACGCTGGGCGCATTGCGGAGACTCGCGTCTGTATCACTTTCGTGATAATTGTCTGTTGAGCCGCAGCGAGGATCATTCCGTCGTCGGCGACCTGCAGCGCAAGGGGCAGCTCAACGACGCCGGAGCCCGCATTCACCCCCGGCGCAATGTCCTGCTGTCCTGCCTCGGAAGCGAGAGGCCTCCCGATGTCGCCCTCGGACATGCGGTCCGGCCGCAGGCTGGCGACAGTTTTCTCCTGTGCTCGGACGGGCTGTGGGGGCTGCTCTCCGACGCTGAGATCACCGCAGAGGTGTGCTCGCGCCGCGCGCGCGACGCGGCCGAAGTGCTCATCGAGCGGGCGCGCAAGCGCGGCTCGGGCGCCGGTGACAATATCTCCCTCGCGCTGATCAAGCTCGTCGAGGCCCCTGCCTCACAGTCTTAGCCAGTTGCGTCGCCAGAAGGCTGCGGCCATCGCGGCAGCGACTGCGGCCATTATCGCCAGCGCGACGTAGAACCCCTGTCCGTCGGAAATCAGGGGCATCCGTTCGAAGTTCATGCCGAAAATGCCGGTGATGAGCGTGGCTGGCAGGAACAGCGTCGTCAGCACCGTAAGGATGCGTACCTCGACGTTCAGTCGGTTGCTGACGGCCGACAGATAGATGTCCATCAGGTCGCCGAGCAGTTCGCGCACGGCATCCAGCGTCTCGATCACATGGATGGTGTGGTCATAGACATCGCGCAGGTAAAGACGGGTTTCCTGCTGGAAGAAGGCGCTTTCTCCGCGCAGCAGGCCGTTCAGGACCTCGCGCAGCGGCCAGATCGCCCGCCGCAGCAGCTGCGTGTCGTGCTTGACGAGATTGATCGTGCGCAGCAGTGCCGGAGTGGGGCTGGCGAGCGCGTCGTCCTCGAGCTGCTCGGCCGTATCGCCGAGCTGGTCGACGACGATGAAATACCGGTCGATGACCGCGTCGAGCAGGGTGTAGGCGAGGTAATCGGTGCCGCGTTTCAGCACGGGCGCCTCGGGGACGCGCAGGCGCTCGCGGATCGGCTCGAAAATGCCCGTGCGCCGTTCCTGGAAGGTCAGGATGAAGTTTTCCCCCAGAACGACGCTGAGCTGGTCGGAACCGAGCGTGCGCGACGCCGGGTCATACTCGAACACGCGCAGGACGCAATACAGGTAGCTGCCATAGTCCTCGATCTTCGGTCGCTGGTGCGTGTTCAGGATGTCTTCGAGCACCAGCGGATGCAGGTGGAAGCGCCGACCGATCTCGCCGAGGATCCCGGCATCCTGCAGGCCGTGCACGTTGAGCCAGAGGCGCCCGTGTGCCGGCTTGTACTCGCGCGATTCGACGATGTTCGCGAAGCGCCTCTCCTCGATTCCGTTTTCATCGTAGGCGATCAGCGTGATCTCGGGGCGATCGGTCTTCACCGCGCCGACGTGGACCAGCGAGCCAGGCGGGAGGCCTGCCTTCGCGGTGGTGATGGCCATTGTTTTCCGTCGTCGATTGCCGTTGCGTGAAGTCTTCATCGGGAACTTTCTTGCCGGGACAGGTTGCGCCGAAATGTGCAATCGGTATTATCCGTCAGGCGCCCCCCGCAAATTGCAAGGATTTGCAGGTTGCATCGAAAGAATAGAACAGGTGATGGGGCCAGCACCTGCAGATTCAGTCGCGGATCATCGGAGAGTCGAAAACGGAAATTGCGCTGCGGAGCGGTCGGCCGCGGCGTATCTATGTCCGCCGTCGGAGTTGGCCCGCGCAAGCGTACACATTTACCAACCCAGTCTGGGAGGACAGCCAATGGCTCTGCTGATCGGAGTTCCAGCGGAAGAGATTGCGGGTGAGCGACGTTTGTCGGTCGTTCCCGATGTTGTGAAGAAGTACCTCGGCCTTGGTGCCAAGGTCGTGATTCAGTCCGGCGCGGGCCACGCCGCACATCTGCGCGACGATATGTTCGCGGACGTTCAGGTCGCAGCGAGCGGCGCTGATGTCTGTTCAACGGCTGACGCCGTGCTGTGCGTACAGCCGCCTTCGGCCGAACTGATCGCGGCGATGAAGCCGGGTGCCGTGCTGCTGGGCATGCTGCAACCCTGGTCGAGCGCCGAGCGGGCGCAGCAGCTGATGGAAAAGCAGATCACCAGCTTCGCCCTCGAACTCCTGCCGCGCATCACGCGCTCGCAGAGCATGGACGTGCTCTCGAGCCAGGGCGCCGTCGCGGGCTACGAGTGCGCACTGATCGCCGCCGACCACAGCCCCAAGTTCTTCCCCATGCTCACCTATGCCGCGGGCACCATCCGCCCGGCCAAGGTACTGGTGATCGGCGCGGGTGTCGCGGGCCTGCAGGCCATCGCCACTGCGCGCCGTATCGGCGCGATGGTTGAAGCCTACGACGTGCGTCCCGAGACGCGCGAGCAGATCGAATCGCTGGGCGCGAAGTTCGTCGACACCGGCGTGTCAGCGGCCGGTACCGGTGGCTACGCACGCGAGCTCACCGATGAGGAGAAGGCCAAGCAGGCCGAACGCCTTGCCAAGGCAGTGGCGCAGTGCGATGCGCTGATCACCACGGCGGCGATCCCGGGCAAGAAGGCACCCAAGATCATCACCGCCGACATGGTCGCGCGCATGAAGCCGGGCGCGGTCGTCGTCGACATGGCGGCCGACTCCGGCGGCAACGTGGACGGCACGGTCGCCGGCGAGAAGACCTGGATCAACGACGTTCTCCTCATCGGCCCCACCAACATTGCCAGCCGCATGCCCGTGCATGCGTCCGAGATGTACGCCAAGAACCTCTTCAACTTCATTTCCCCCTTCATCAAGGACGGCGAGCTTGTGCTCGACTGGGAAGATGAAGTGATGGCCGGCTGCTGCCTCACCCATGCGGGCGAGCTGCGGCACGCGGGCGTCAGACAGGTTCTGGGACTGTAAGGGGGGAAGCAAAGTGGAAGGCATTACTGCACTGTACATATTCATGCTGGCCGCATTCACCGGTTACGAGGTGATTTCGCGCGTGCCGGTGATTCTGCATACCCCGCTGATGTCGGGGTCCAACTTCGTGCATGGCGTGGTGCTGGTGGGCGCGATGGTCGTGCTCGGCCACGCCGATCCGGCAGATCCTGCGCAACTGGCCATCGGCTTCGTCGCGGTGTTCCTCGGCGCGGCCAACGCCGCGGGCGGTTACGTCGTTACCGAGCGCATGCTCGCGATGTTCAAGTCCAAGGCCGGAGGTGCCAAATGAGCGCCCTCATCCAGTTTGCGTACTTCGGTGTCGCCGTGGTGTTCATCCTCGGCCTCAAGGCGATGAGCTCGCCCGTCACCGCCCGCAAGGGTATCGTGTGGGCGGGTTATGCGATGATCGCGGCGACGCTGGTCACCTTCTACACACCGGGCATGCAGAACTACGGCCTGATGATTACCGCCATCGTGCTTGGCGGGGGCGTCGCGTGGTGGAGCGGGCGTGTGGTCAAGATGACCGACATGCCGCAGATGGTCGCGATCTACAACGGCATGGGCGGTGGTGCGGCGGCCGCGATCGCGGCACTCGAGTTCGCCCGCGGCGGTGCGCACGGCGTCACCGCGAGCACGCTCGCGGTGCTGGGCGCGCTGATCGGTTCGGTCGCGTTCTCCGGATCGTGCATCGCCTTTGCCAAGCTGCAGGGCATCATGACCAAGGCGTGGCGCCTGCCACAGCAGAACCTCGTGAACGTCGTGCTGGCGGGAGTCGCCGTGGTGTTGGGGCTGGCGATCATCGTCACCGAGACCCCGCCGTCGATCATCGTCATCGCGTTCTTCGTCGTCGCGCTGGTGCTCGGCGCGATCCTCACCACCCCTATCGGCGGTGCCGACATGCCGGTGGTGATCTCGCTGCTGAACGCCTTCACGGGTCTCGCGGTCGGCTTTGAAGGCTACGTGCTCGGCAATCCGGCGCTGATCGTCGCGGGCATCGTCGTCGGTGCATCCGGCACGCTGCTCACCCAGCTGATGGCCAAGGCGATGAACCGGCCGATCAGGAACGTCATCTTCACGCCGCTCTCCGGTGCGGCCGCTGGCGGCGGCGAGGCGATCGAGGGCACGATGAAGGAGCTCTCCGCGCTCGACGCCGCATCCGTGATGCGTTATGCGAGCAAGGTCGTCATCGTGCCGGGCTATGGCATGGCGGTGGCCGGTGCGCAACACAAGGTGTGGGAGATGGCGCAACTGCTGGAGGAGGGCGGTGTCGAGGTGCTGTTTGCGATCCATCCGGTCGCGGGCCGCATGCCGGGCCACATGAACGTGCTGCTCGCCGAAGCGGGTGTGCCCTACGACAAGATCTTCGACATGGAAGAGATCAATGCCGACTTCCCGCAGGTGGATGTCGCGCTGGTGATCGGCGCGAACGACGTCGTGAACCCGGTCGCGCGCACCGACAAGTCCAGCCCGATCTACGGTATGCCCATCCTCAACGTCGACATGGCGCACAACGTCATTGTCGTCAAACGCGGCCAGGGTGCGGGCTACTCGGGCATCGAGAACGCGCTGTTCTACAAGGACAACTGCCGCATGCTGTACGGCAGCGCGCAGCAGATCATCGGCGAAGTCATTACCCACGTGAAGGCGCTGGAGGTCTGAGCGTCATCCGGAAGCGGCCTGCGGCTCCCGAAAGGGGGCAGGCCGCTTCAATCTGCGGCGGATCCTGCCGTAATATCGGGAACCGGTTATCGGGGCGAGGATTGGTGAGGATTGGCCGATGCTGCTGCGAGCCCTGTTCGCGAGTCTGACCCTGCTGCTCCCCGCGGCCCTGCCGGCGCAGACCGCGCCGGCGAAGGCCGACGCGCCGTCCGCTTCTGCCGCAGCTCCTGAAACGGCGAAACCGGATCGCTCGTTCCGCGATACCACCGGCTACCGCCATCCCGCGCTGTCGCGCACCCAACGCGACCTCCAGAATCTCGCCTATGCGCTGCAATTGCGCGACTACTGTGCCGATGACCGCGTGCCGGACGAATTTGTGAAGGCGCAGCTCGTCAGCTTCAGCCGCATCACAGGCCGCCTGGAAACCTGCCGGACGCTGCTCGCCTACTAGGCGAGAAAGGCGCGGAAGGCGTCGGACGTCATCGGCCGGCCGAAAAGCGGCCCCTGTTGCAGGCGGCATCCGAGGGCCGACAGGAAGGCCTCCTGCGCCTCGGTTTCGACCCCTCGCGCGAGCACCTCCAACCCGAGGATCCCGGCCATGCCGGCGATCGCCTCGACGATGGCTTCGCTGTCCTCGCGAATACCGACCTCTCGCACGAGCAGGGGGTCGAGTTTCAGGGCGTTCAGCGGGTAGCGTTTGAGCCGCGGAATCGACGACAGGCCACGGCCGTAATCGTCGATCGCCAGGCGCACGCCCGTTTCCGCGATCGCCTGCAGCATTCCCATCAGGCGAGTGTGCTCGTCATCGAGCACGCGCTCGTCGAGATCCAGCTCCAGCCTTGCCGGGTCGAGACCCGACGCGCTCAGCGCGTGATGCACGCGTTCCGCGAGGTTGCCGTGCAGCAGCTGCTCGAGCGCCACGTTCACGACGATGCGCACGAGGCCGCCTTCGTGCCGCGGCCATGCTGCTGCAGCGGTGCAGGCTGCATTCAGCACCCAGTCGCCCATGCGCACGAGCTGCCCCGAATCGCGTGCGACACCGGCAAAGCGCTGGAAGGGAATCAGCCCGAGTTCGGGGTGATGCCAGCGCAGCAGGGCTTCGCCGGCACGTACGGCACCGTCGCGGACGTCGACCAGCGGCTGGAAATGGACGTCCAGCTGACCGAGATCGACGGCCTGGCGCAATCGCGTCTCGAAGGCCAGCAGGGGCGCTTCGGGCAAGTCGTGCATCACCACGACGAGGCCGGGATGGGCGGTCGAGTCCAGTGCATACGTGACGACGTCGACATCGAAGGTGTTGCCGTCGCTGCGCCGGTGTTGCCAGATGCCGGGCTCGGCGGCGTGCCGGCCGTCGCCCGGAGTCGTGCGCAGGGCGCCGATTTCCATCGCGCACAGGGTTTCGCGCGAATAGCCATATACCCGTGCCGCGGCAGCGTTCGCGGCAAGGATGCGCAGCTGCGTCCCCTCGCACAGCAAGGTCGGCAAGGGGCTGTCGACGAACATGCGCTCAAGCACGCTCTCGCCCGCTGCAGCCGGCGAATTTTCCGTTGCTGTGCCGCGCTGTGCGGGCGGCAGGACCAGCAGACGCCAGTCCGGTTTCGGTCCCGTGAGCACGCGCGCGGCGATCTCGCCGGCACGTCCGGGCACGTTCAGTCGTGCGACCTGGGCGGCGTCCGTTGCCGGCCAGTCTATGCCCAGGCAATCGCCGATCGCCTGCCCGACCAGGCTGCCGCGGGTGAGCCCCAGGGCGTCGACTGCAGCCGCGTTCGCAGCGGCGATACGGTCGCGTTCGTCAATAACGATCACGGGCTGCTCGAGCGCCGCGGCTAGCCGCGGCCACAATGCATCCACAGCCGGCGTTTCGTCGAATGTGCTGCTTGCGTAGGCCTCGGCGATAACGTCGGGGCTCAGGATCAGCGCGTGGATGCCCGGTCGGATGCGCGCGGCGGCAGCGAAGCGCAGGTCGCGGTGCCGTTCGCCCGGCAGGGATACGCGCAGGCTGCCGCGCATCTCGCCCTGGATGAAGAGGCGGGCGCGTGCGTCGAGAAAGTCGCGCTCCGAAGGGAAGAGGTCGGAAAGGGGCTTGCCGGCAATCTGCCGGTAGTCGCGTTCCAGCAGGCGGCAGGCCGCGCTGTTGGCCTCCAGCACGACCTCGTCGCCGGTGATGATCAGGCCCTCGTCGAGCAGTTCGAAGAGGGCAAGGTAGAGCCCCGTCTCCGCGCCTTCGGAGAAATCCGGGATGAAGGGCTCTTCTTCGGGATCTTCTTTACCCTGCGGGCGACGGGCTGCGTTCATGGGGTCGATCATTCCACGTATTCGGGCGACGTTTCGGCGTAGACCCAGAATACTCGAACGTATCGCAACGATTGCCCCGAATAGGCGGCAAGGGAACCCCCAATTCCGCCCGTTTGCCGTCCGTTCAGCGGACGGCAAAGCCGCCTGCGTAAAGGCTTACTTGCGCCCCAGGCCGCCCAGCAGGACCGCGATCGGGCGTGCGTGGCGGCGTGGCGGCCCGCTGTGTTTTTCGGTCGCGGCGTCCGCCGGCTGCAGGCTCGCGCCGGCCGCTGCGACGGGCGAGGTCGGCTCGTAGGGTTTGCTGAAATCGAAGCCGTCGGCGGCGATCGTCGATTTGCCGCGGCGCCGCGTGTCGGTGTTTCGGGCGGGGGCCGTGCTGCGGGCGCTCGGCGCGGGCTCGCGCGGCGCATCGGGCGATTTCGCGGACGGACTACGCCGCCCCCTGCCGCGTGCTCCCGCCTCATGGAAGTCGGGTTCGGGATCGAAGCCCGGCACCGCTTCCTGCGGGATCTGCAGCTTGATGAGTTTCTCGATCTCGGCGAGAAGGTGCTTCTCCTCGGCGCTCACCAGCGACACTGCGCGGCCCTGGCGACCCGCCCGACCGGTGCGGCCGATGCGGTGCACGTAATCTTCGGCGGTGTGCGGCAGTTCGAAGTTGATCACCGAGGGCAGGTCGTCGATGTCCAGTCCGCGTGCGGCGACGTCGGTCGCTACCAGCACGCGCAGCTTGCCCGATTTGAACGCCTCGAGGGTGTCAGTGCGCTGCGCCTGTCCCTTGTCTCCGTGGATCGCGTCGGCAGCGATGCCGTGGCGCTCGAGGAAGTGCGCGAGGCGTCCGCATTCGATCTTGGTTGCGACGAACACCAGCGCCTGGGTGTCCGGTTCGTGGCGCAGGATGTGCGCCAGCAGGTTGCGCTTGAGGCCGGCCGACACGGGGTGCACGCGGTGCGTGATCGTTTCGGACACCATGTTGCGGCGCGCGACCTCGATCAGCTGCGGCTCCTTGAGCATCTGGTCGGCGAGCTTCTTGATCTCGTCCGAGAAGGTCGCCGAGAACAGCAGGCTCTGGCGCGAGGCCGGCAGCAGATCGAGGATGCGGCGGATGTCGGGAATGAAGCCCATGTCCAGCATGCGGTCGGCCTCGTCCAGCACCAGCATCTCGACCTGGTTCAGCATGATCGTCTTCTGCTGCACATGGTCGAGCAGGCGTCCGGGCGTGGCGACGACGATCTCGACGCCGTTGCGCAACTCCTGGATCTGCGGCTTCATGTCCACGCCGCCGTAGATGCAGGTGCTGCGCAGCGGGACGTGCTTGCTGTAGGTCTTGACTGACTCGAACACCTGCATCGCCAGTTCGCGCGTGGGCGCGAGGATCAGCGCGCGCACCGGGTGGCGGGCGGGGCTCGTCGAGGTGCTCGCGTGGCGGGAAAGGCGTTGCAGCAGGGGCAGCGTGAAGCCGGCGGTCTTGCCGGTGCCCGTCTGGGCTCCGCCCAACACGTCGCGGCCGGACAATACGACCGGGATGGCCTGCTGCTGGATCGGGGTGGGCGTGGTGTAGCCGGTATCGGCCACAGCGCGTAACAACTCGGGAATCAACCCGAGGTCGGCGAAGCTCATAGGCGCCTATCTTCCATGGGGGCCTGCCGCGTCGGGCGCGACGCCAGAAGAGGCGACTGGAGGAACGAAGACCGGAACGTCGGGGTTCCGGAAAGGGCTCGCGCCAACCGGCAGGCCGGGTGCTTTAAAACGCGCATTATACATGCACGATCGCGCCCGTTTGTTGCGATGCAGTGAGCTGGCCGCCCCGAAGGGCGGCCGGCGCTCAGCCGCCGCCCGGATTGCGCAGCGCGAGGTAGCAGGTGATCTCTTCGCGGTCGTGGTAAAGGTGCTTCATGCGCAGCTCGAACGGCCCGTGCGGCCCGAGACGCTTGGTGATGATCGCGCGGCACTGCTCGACCGCCTCGAGGCGCTTCTTCATCGGCAACTTGAGATTGAAGATCGCCCGGCGGCAGCGGCCCGCGCCGATCCAGTCGGCGACCAGCGCAGAGATCCGCGTCGGCTGCTCGACCATGTCGCACACCAGCCATTCGACCGGGCGCGGCGGTCGCCACGTGAATCCGTCTGCGCGCACGTGTTCGACCATCTCCGTTGCCATCACCGAGGGCGCCATCGGGCCGTTGTCGATCGCGGTGACACGCAGCCCCCTGTGAGCGAGCTGCCAGGTCCAGCCTCCGGGCGCGGCGCCGAGGTCCACCGCGCGCAGGCCCGGGCGCAGGCTGGCGTTGCGCTCGTCCTCGGTGAGCAGCGTGAAGAACGCTTCGGCGAGCTTCAGCGTCGACCGGCTTGCCGCCTCGCGCAACATGCGCAGGCGCGGGATGCCCATCGGCCACAGTGCCGCACGCCCCGGGAGGGCGGCGCACAGCCAGGCCGAATGTGCGTCGGCGAACAGCACGTGCAGCGCCGGCAGGCCCTTCGCGCGTTCGCGGAAGGTGTTGGCCTTGTCCAGCTCGCGCTGTAGCGGCGCCGTGAAGCGTTTGCAGAAACCCGATTGCTGCTTCGCCTCGTCGGTGTCGGGCGTTTCCAGCAGCAGGTCGGCGAAGCGCTGGCCGCTCGCACGTACCGCCGTGACGATGGGCGTCGCCCGGTCGCGCTCGGGCAGGTCGGTGATGCGCGCAAACCACGGCAGGAGCTGGCGGGCGAAGATCAGGCTGCGCCAGTCGCAGCGCTCGGCGATCTCTTCGAACGGAACCGGCTCGGGCGTTTCGAACACGACGAACGCCTTCCCCGGCTGGGCTCGCACGAAACCCATCAGCCCGAGCCCGGCGGCAAATTCATCGAGTTCGGCCGCGGCTTCCTTCTCGAAGCCGGCACGACAAAGGGCAAGAAGGCCGTTGGCGGCAAAGCCGGATCGCGGCGGCGGGGTCAGGGACATGGGGAGGGGCTCGCTGCGGGAACGCCCGCGCTGTGTGTTGTTATCGAATGGCCGCGGATGATAAGCCGTGGCGGGGAAGCCGCATAGCGCCGCAAAGCATCCGGCGCCCGCCCTGCGGGCCGCCTTTCATGGCGAGCCGGTCATTGCGCCGCGCGCGGGCGTTTCACCGCGCGATCTTCCGCCACCGTGCCCGCGTCCGCTGCGGCAGGGGGGCTGCCTGCCGCCGGATGGGCCGCGGCCGCGACCGGCGCCTGGGGATGGGCGACTTGCGACGGTACGTTCGGCAGATTGTTCTGCATCATGTAGTCGTTCATCTCGCGCCAGCCCGCGAAGATGGCAGCCTTCTGCGCCTTGGCATTGAGAGCGTAGCAGTCTTCCAGCGAGCGGCCTGCGTGCCGGCACGCGCCGCCGATCGCCTTTCCCTCCGCTTCGGCCAATGCGGCCGTCTTCTGCGGATCTGGCAGGTCGAGCGCGTTGCTCAGCCGCTCGCAGGCGCCGAGGCTCAGAAGCAGGAAAAGAGGGATCACACGTTGCGCGAGCATGAGGGCTACCTTGTACTGGTCACGGGGCAGGATCTATAACGTCCGCGGAGGAAAAATCTTGACGCAATGTCGGAAAGCCGGCCCGGGTCGTCCGGGCAGAAGGGTCATATAATGAAAAGATTGGTATTTTACGGTCGTTAAGGAAGCAGGAATGAAGCCCTTGGCTCGAGTGTTGCGCAATGGTGTCGTGGCCGGTGTCGCCGCGATGGTGTGTGTCGGATTCCCGGTCGCTGCACATGCAGCCAAGGCCAAACCTTCCAAGGCGGCCGCAGAGCCGGCGGGGCCGACGGAGATCCGTCTCGTGCATCAGCTCAGCCCCGAGCGCGAAGAGGCACTGCAGAAGCTCGTCGCCCGCTTCAACGATGGCAGCAAGGATTATCGCCTCGTCGTCCAGGCCGCGGCCTGGAGCGACACGGACGTGCCGCACATGGCGATCCTCGAAGGTAACGATGAAGACCAGTTCCTCGGCGCAGGCAAGCCGCGCTACAAGGCCCTCTCCAGCGTGATGCGCGAAGCGGGGGTGCCGCTGCAGACGCTTAAGCCGCCGGCGATGATGGATCGGGCCCTCACGGATGCCAAGGGGCAGCTCCTCGCGCTTCCCGTGGGACTGTCGACGCCCGTCATGTACATCAACCGCAAGGAATTCCAGCGCGCGGGGCTCAATCCCGATGCGCCGCCCAAGACCTGGTTCGACCTGCAGCAGGCGCTCGGCCAGCTCTTCGATGCGGGGTCGAAGTGCCCCTATACCGTGTCCCAGCCGGGGCGCGTGATGATCGGCAATACCAGCGCCTGGCACAACGAGCCGGTCGCGGCGCGCCAGGGCAAGGGTGAGCGTCCCGCCTTCAACGGCATGCTGCAGGTCAAGCACGTCGCGATGATGGCAAGCTGGCATCGCGCACGTTATCTCCGCACCTTCGACGCCCAGTCTGAGGCCGAACAGCATTTTGCCGCGGGCGAATGCGCCGTCATCGCCGCCCCTTCGTCCAGCTGGAGCGATTTCCGCCGCAAGGCCGGATTCGACGTCGGTGTCGCACCGCTGCCGTATCACGACGATTTCCCTGGCGCCCCACAGAACACCCTCGCCGACGGTGCTGCGATGTGGGTCGCGGCGGGCAAGAAGCCGGCCGAGTACAAAGGCGTCGCGCGCTTCGTCGCCTTCTGGCTGCAACCCGAAAACCAGGTTGCATGGCAGCGCGAATCGGGCTACCTGCCGCTCAACCGCGCCGGCCTGTTTGCCGCGCAGAGCGACGTCCTCGGTGCTGACCTCGAGAACGTGAAGGTCGCTGTCGCCCAACTCGGCAACAAGCCCGCGACGGCGGACTCGAGTGCTTCGAGCTTCATCGGGCGCGCGCGCGTGTTGGGCATCCTCGACGAGGAGCTGAGTGCCGTGTGGGCCGACCGCAAGCCTGCCAAGGAAGCCCTGGACACCGCCGTGACGCGTGTCCAGGCGATGTTCCCCGTCCCGCGCTGAGCTCGGGGATGCACCGCCCGGAGTTCCCACTCCCCGCGGTGCTTGCGCACCGCTGCGGCGGAACGCTCGCGCCGGAAAACACGCTGGCCGGGCTTGCCGCGGCGGCTGCGAACGGCTGCCGCGGCGTCGAATTCGACGTGATGCTCAACGGCAGCGGTTCGCCCGTGCTGATCCACGACGAAACGCTCGAGCGCACCACCAACGGCTACGGACCGGTCGCGCACACCACCGACGACCTCCTGTTCGCGCTCGATGCGGGTTCCTGGTTCGATCCCGGCTTCGCGGGCGAACCCGTTCCCTGCCTCGATCTCGCAGCGGCCCGCTGCCAGGCGCTGGGGCTGGCAGCGAACCTCGAGATCAAGCCGTCGCATGGAACCGATACCGAGACGGCGGAGCGCGTCGTGCGGCGTGCGCGCACGTTGTGGGCGGCTGCGCCTGATGCGGTCCTGCTGTCATCGTTTTCCGAGCGCGCGCTTGAAATCGCGGCGTCGCTCGCGCCGGGGCTGCGCCGGGGGCTGCTGGTCGGGGTCGTGCCGCCCGACTGGCTCGCGCGCTGCCGCCGGCTCCGTGCGGCGGCGCTCCATGCCGATCACCGCCACCTCGATGCACACTGCGTCGCGGCGGCGCGCGAAGCCGGCCTGTGGGTCGTGACCTACACGGTCAACGATCCCGGGCGGGCCGATACGCTGTTCGAGTGGGGTGTCGACTGCGTGATCACCGACCGCCCCGACATCATCCGGACGCCGCGCAGGTGAGCGCGCGCAAGCGGCTCGCCTGCGATTCTTGACGGCACGCTGCCCGCCCCCCTACCATCTCTTTTTTGTTCTGCTAGGCGCTTCATCTTGTCAACCAAGCAGCTTTACGCGCCGATCGCCGCCGACATGCAGGCGGTCGATGCAGTCATCCGCCAGCATCTCCATTCCGACGTCGTCCTGATCCGCCAGGTAGCGGAGTACATCATCCACAGCGGCGGCAAGCGCATGCGCCCGGCGCTGGTGCTGTTCGCAGCAGGTGCGTTGGGGTACCAGGGGACGAACCATCATCAGCTCGCTGCGGTCGTGGAGTTCATCCACACGGCGACCCTGCTGCACGACGACGTCGTGGACGAATCGGATCTGCGGCGCGGCAACAAGACAGCGAACGCGATGTTCGGCAACGCAGCTTCGGTGCTGGTCGGTGACTTCCTGTACACGCGCGCTTTCCAGATGATGGTCGGCGTCGACAACATGCGCGTGATGCAGGTGCTGGCCGATGCAACCAACATCATCGCCGAAGGCGAGGTGCTGCAGTTGCTCAACTGTCACAACGCCGACGTCGAGATCGAAGACTACCTGCGCGTCATCCGTTACAAGACCGCCAAACTGTTCGAGGCTGCGACGCGCCTGGGGGCGATTCTCGGCGGTGCGGACGAAAAGACGGAAGTGGCGATCGCGGCCTTCGGCATGCATCTCGGAACGGCCTTCCAGCTCATCGACGACGTGCTGGACTACTCGTCGGACGAGGCCGCGACCGGCAAGCACTTGGGCGACGACCTGGCCGAAGGCAAGCCGACGCTGCCGCTCATCCATACGATGCAGCACGGTACGCCGGAGCAGACCGCCCTCGTGCGCAGTGCGATTGAAACGGGCGGGCGCGACGACTTCGAGGCGATCCTCGTTGCGATCCATGAATCCGGGGCGTTGGAGGAGACGCGCCGTTACGCGCGCGCCGAGGCAAAGCTGGCGACCGATGCGCTTTCTGCATTGCCCCCTTCCATTTTCAAGGAAGCGCTGCTACAATTATCGGACTTTGCAGTTGGACGAGATCACTGAAGACTGCAAAGCGTCGGGGAATAGCTCAGCCTGGTAGAGCACTGCGTTCGGGACGCAGGGGCCGGAGGTTCGAATCCTCTTTCCCCGACCAGGAATTCACAAAAAGACCGCCGAAAGGCGGTCTTTTTGTTTCCGGACCTGGAAGATGCGTTCGGGTCCGCCGCGCGTTACCATCGCTGTCACCACGGTGACGTACCTTCGGAATCTCCGGTCGCGTAGTGACCGGGGCACGGATATGACGCTCGATCAACTTTCCCTGTTGCGGTATTGCGCTCTCGCGTCGACATCAGGCGAGGAGGGGCGTCCGTATGTCGTCGAAGTGGACGGCGTGCGCGCGTTGCACTTCGAGGCCCTGACGGTGCAGAGTCAGATGCGGCTCGACGATCCCGACACTCTCGAGATCGACTACACGCGCGCGATGATGGGATTCCTGCTCTTCAATCCCGATCCGCGCGACATCGTGATGATCGGACTCGGCGGCGGGTCGTTGGCGAAATACTGTCTGCGCACCCTGCCGGATGTCCGGTTCACTGCCGTCGAGATCGATCCGGACGTGATTGCGCTACGCGACGCCTTCGGCATCCCGTCGGACGGAGAGCGGTTTCGGGTGGTGTGCGCCGATGGTGCGGATTACGTGCGCAGGCGGGAGCATGCCCCTGACGTCCTGCTGATCGACGGCTTCGATCGCTGTGGTCAGCCCGATGGCCTGTGTTCGACCGGATTCTACGATGATTGTCACACGATGCTCGCCGACGGGGGCGTCATGGCCGTGAACCTCTGGTCCGGGGACCGGCGTTACGGCCTGTACGCATCGCGCATTCGCGACAGTTTCGAGGACCGCTTCGTCGCGATCGGCGCCGAGCACGACAGCAATCGCATCGCTTTCGCATGCAAGGGGCGCGGCTTTCCGCCGCGGCGCCAGCAGCTGTCGGAACGTGCTCGAATGCTCGCCACGCACCACCCGATTGGGATAATGTCGACGGCACAACGTATCCAGCAGCGCCTCGAGCGTCGCGCGCACTACCGTCCCGACCTGTGGGGCGATGACTCGCGCCGCACGCGGGGCGACTGAGCGCAAGGCGCACCCGGACAAAGGCGCGGACGGCCACGTCGGACGAGGCGCCATCGGAAGGAGGTCGAGATCATGAGCCACAAGCACATCGCGCTGTTGCGCGCCATCTTCCAGGACCCGATCAGTGCCAACATCCATTGGCGTGAGGTCGAGTCGCTTCTCAATCATCTCGGTGCGACCATCGAACCGGCGCACGGGGCCCGTTTTCGCATCGTGCTGAACAAGGTCGAGGGGTTCCTGCACTATCCGCACCACGGCAGCGCCTGCACGAAGCAGGACATCAAGCAGCTGCGCGAATATCTCGCCCAGGCGGGGATCAGCCCGTCTGCGTACGAGCAGGCGCACGGCGGCTAGTCCCTGGCGGTTGCGAAGGTGCCCGCAGCGGGTAGTGCGGTTGCGGTCTGTCACACGTCTGTCGTGACGTCTGGGTTATGCTTTTAGGGTCGAGCCCCGCGAACGGGGCCGACTGCTTCCATAAATCCAAAGCCCCATGCCGCGAACGACGATTTCGCGCCGGAAAGGGGATTCAGGGGAAACTGATAGAGATGACTGAACAAACGCACGATTTTTCCGAGTTTCTCGGGTATCGCTTCGAGGATCTGAAGGTCGGCATGACTGCAGCCTCCGGCCGCACCGTGACGGATGCCGACATCCTGATGTTCTCGGGCGTGTCGGGCGACACGAACCCGGCGCACATGGATGACGAATTTGCTAAGTCGTCGATGTTCGGCGGCCGCATCGCCCACGGCATGCTGTCGGCGAGCTACATCTCCGCGCTGTTCGCGAACAAGCTGCCCGGGCCGGGCTGCATCTACCTGTCGCAGACGCTCAAGTTCAAGGCGCCGGTGAAGTCGGGCGACACGGTCGTGGCACGCGTCACACTGAAGGAGCTGAATACCCCGAAGCGGCGCGCGATCTTCGACACGGTATGCGCGGTGGGCGGCAAGGTGGTGCTCGAAGGCGAGGCGGAGATGATGGTTCCCGCGCGCGCTTGACGTGTTCGGGCCCTTTCTTGGGCCATTGCAGGCGACAAGAAAACGGGAGGTCCGCTGTGTGCGGCCTCCCGTTTTCCGTTCAGGCGTCGTGCCGGCTCAGGCGTCGCTGCGCTTGTCGCGTTCGATCAGCGCGTAGGCCGAGTGGTTGTGGATGGATTCGAAATTCTCGGATTCCACCACGTAGCGGTCGATGCGCTTTTCTGCGTTAAGGAGGCCGGCGACGTCGCGCACCATATCCTCGACGAACTTCGGATTCTCGTAGGCGCGCTCGGTCACGAACTTCTCGTCCGTGCGCTTGAGCAGGCCGTAGAGCTCGCACGAGGCCTGGCTCTCGACGAGTTGGACCAGCTCCTCGATCCACAGGAAATCGTTGGTCTGTGCGGTGACGGTGACGTGCGAACGCTGGTTGTGCGCGCCGTATTCGGAAATCTTCTTCGAGCACGGACACAGGCTCGTGACGGGCACCACGACCTTCATTTCGAACACGTACTCGCCGCCTTCGCGCATTTCCGCGACGAAGGTCACTTCGTAGTCCATCAGGCTCTGGACGCCGGAAATCGGGGCCGTTTTGTTGATGAAGTACGGGAAGCTCATCTGGATGACGCCGGTCTCGGCCTCGAGGCGCTTGACCATCTCGCGCAGCATCGGCTCGATCGATTCGACCGAGATCTCCCGTTCGTTGCCGTTGAGGATCTCGATGAAGCGCGACATGTGGGTCCCCTTGAAATTGTGGGGAAGCCCAACATACATGCTGAAGGTCGCGATGGTGTGCTGCACGCCGCCGCTCTTGTCGCTGACCCGGATAGGGTGCCGAATCGACTTGATGCCAACCTTGTTGATGGCCAGCTGACGATTGTCGTTGGCGTTCTGGACGTCAGGGATGGCGTGGCTCTCGTGGGATTTCATGTCGCGTTCTCTGTTTGGTTGCAGCCGGTCAATCGTATCATTTCCCGACAAATCTGCTCAGCTATTGCGCACATAGACGCGCTCAATGGCGCTCAGGATCCCCGCGGGGTGCAATCCGACCTGTTCGAACAGCTGGCTTTGGTCTCCATGATCGACGAAATGGTCCGGCAAGCCAAGTCGCAGCAAGCGGGGCCGGTGGGGCAGGTTTTCGAGCACGCGCGCGACTTCGGAGCCCGCGCCGCCGATCACCGCGTTTTCCTCCAGCGTCACGATCAGTTCGTGGCTGGTGCTCAGTTCTTCGATCAGTGCCGCGTCGATGGGTTTCACGAAGCGCATGTTGGCGACGGTCGCGTCGATCTCCTCGCCGACCAGCAGCGCATTGGTCAGGAGGCTGCCGAAGACGAGCAGGGCGACCTTCCTACCCTGGCGGCGGATCTCTCCCTTGCCCAGGGGCAGTTCGGCCATCATCGCCTCGGGGCGCACGTTCATGCCGCTGCCGCGCGGATAGCGCACTGCAGTGGGGCCGTTGTGCCGGTAGGCGGTGTAGAGCATCTGCCGGCACTCGTTCTCGTCGGCGGGCGTCATCACGACCATGTTCGGGATGCAGGCGAGGTAGGACAGGTCGAAGGCGCCGTGGTGCGTGGCGCCGTCCGCGCCGACCACGCCTGCGCGGTCGATCGCGAACACGACGGGCAGGTTCTGCAGCGCGACGTCGTGGATCAGTTGGTCGTAGGCGCGTTGCAGGAAGGTCGAGTAGATCGCGACCACCGGCTTGAAGCCCTCGCAGGCGAGACCGGCCGCAAACGTGACGGCGTGCTGCTCGGCGATGCCGACGTCGTGGTAGCGCTCGGGGAATTCCTTCGCGAAGCGCACCATCCCCGAGCCTTCGCGCATTGCCGGCGTGATGCCGACGACCTTGTCGTCACGCGCGGCGATGTCGCACAGCCAGTCGCCGAAGATCTGGGTATAGGTGAGCTTGCCGCCGCCCTTTCCGCTCTGGATGCCTGCGCGGTGGTCGAAGCTCGACACGCCGTGGTAGAGGATGGGGTCGGCTTCGGCGAGCTTGTAGCCCTGGCCCTTGCGCGTGATCACGTGCAGGAACTGCAGGCCGTTGAGCTTCTTCAGGTTCTGCAGCGTGGGGATCAGCGCGTCGAGGTCGTGGCCGTCGATCGGGCCGTAGTAATGGAAGCCGAATTCCTCGAACAGCGTGCCCGGCGTGATGAGGCCCTTGACGTGTTCCTCGACCTTGCGGGCGAAGTCGAGCATCGGCGGCGCGACGCCGAGAACCTTCTCGCCGGCGCGCCGCGCGGCGTTGTAGGTGCTGCCCGAGAGCATGCGCGCGAGGATCTTGGTCAGCGCGCCGACCGGCTGCGAGATGGACATCTCGTTGTCGTTGAGGATCACCAGCAGGTTCACGTCGCTGGTGTCGCCTGCGTTGTTGAGCGCTTCGAAGGCCATGCCGGCGGACATCGCGCCGTCGCCGATGACCGCGATCGAGCGCTGTTCGCTGTCGCCACGGTCGCGCGCGGCGACCGCCATGCCCAGCGCGGCCGAGATCGAGGTGGAGGAGTGAGCGGTGCCGAAGGTGTCGTACTCGCTCTCGCAGCGCCGCGGAAATCCGGAGATGCCGCCGAAACGGCGCAGCCCGCTCATCGCCTCGCGGCGCCCGGTCAGGATCTTGTGGCCGTAGGTCTGGTGGCCGACGTCCCAGACGATGCGGTCTTCGGGTGTGTCGAAGATGTAGTGCAGCGCGATCGTGAGCTCGACGGTGCCGAGGTTCGACGACAGGTGTCCGCCGGTCTTCGATACCGAATCGATCAGGAAGGCGCGCAGCTCGGTCGCGAGCGCGTGCAGGTCGCGCCGGTCGAAGCGGCGCAGGTCGGACGGTGAGTCGATGCGGTGCAGCAGGGGGTACTGAGGCATGTGGATGTCCGGCAGGGCGGAATTCAGAATCGGCGGTGGACGATGAAGCTCGCCAGTTCGTCCAGCCTGGTGGCGGCGGCACCGAAGGATGTGATGGCGTCGCGGGCGTCGGCAAGCAGGACGTCGGCCAGCGTGCGCGCTTCGGACAGGCCCAGCAAGGTGACGTAGGTCGGCTTGTTCCGGTCTGCGTCCTTGCCCGCGGTCTTGCCCAGCGTCGCGGTGTCGGCCTGGGCGTCGAGGATGTCGTCGACGACCTGGAACAGCAGACCGACGAGCTTGCCGTAGCGGTCGAGCCGCGCCAGTGCGTCGGGGGCGAGCGGGGCGCCGGACTGCGCGCCGAGCAGCACCGAGGCCCGGATCAGGGCGCCGGTCTTGTGGATGTGCATGAACTCGAGCTCTTCGCGCGTGAGCTGCTTGCCCACGGCGCCGAGGTCGATGGCCTGGCCGCCGGCCATGCCGCGCGACCCGGAGGCGCGTCCGAGCAGTGCGACCATCTCGAGCTGCACGGCGGGGACGTCGTTTACGCGGCCTTCGGCGATGGTCTGGAAGGCGAGCGCCTGCAGCGCATCGCCTACCAGCAGCGCGGTCGCCTCGTCATATTCGACATGTACGGTCGGTTTGCCGCGGCGCAGGACGTCGTCGTCCATGCAGGGCAGGTCGTCATGGACGAGGGAATAGGCATGGATGAGCTCGACGGCACAGGCGATGCGGTCGAGGCGCTCGGGGTCGGCGCCGGCGATCTCGCCGGCGGCATGGACGAGGAGCGGACGCACGCGCTTGCCGCCGCCCAGGACGGCGTAGCGCATCGCCTCGTGCAGGCGTTGCGGTGCGATGGACGCTTCGGGGAGGATCGCGCCAAGCGCGGCTTCGGTGCGGTGCTGGACGCTTTCCATCCAGGCGGCGAAATGATTCCCGCTCACTCCGGGCTCCTCCTGTCGTCGGGGTTGTCGAGCGGCGTGAGCACGCCGTTCTCGAGCTGAAGTACGCGCTGCTCGGCCGCCTGCAGGGTTTCCTGGCAGTATTTCAGCAGGCCGGCGCCGCGCTGGTAGTGCTCCAGCGCCTGTTCCAGCGTGATGTTGCCGGTTTCCATTTCCTGCACGATCGATTCGAGTTCGGCGATGGCCGATTCGAAGGATTTCGGCGAGTTTGCCGTCTTTGCCATGACTCGAAGCGGGGCCCGTAAAAGGAAGAAAAGTTACCGATCGCGCTACTGGCGGTCAAATTACTTCTCGCATAAAATGCTCCGCTGGTTTTTCCGAATTTCTTGACTTTTCATGGGAGGTTCGGGGGTGTCCGACCTTGCTTCCAAGGCCAAATTGTCCCCGGCGGTGTCTCAGTTGCCGGTGTCGGCGTATTTCGACGAAAGCATCTTCGAGCTCGAAAAACGTCTGTTGTTCCAGGCCGGACCGGGCTATGTCGGTCATGAGTTGATGGTGCCGGAGGTCGGCAGCTACCGGTCGCTCGAGTGGCTCGATCATTCCAAGCTTCTGTTTCGCAGCGGTGACGGCGTTCATCGGCTTTCGAACATCTGCCGCCACCGTCAGGCGATCATGCTCGAAGGTTCTGGCAAGACCGAGCGCATCGTGTGCCCGATACACCGCTGGACCTACGATCAGAAGGGCGAGCTGCTCGGCGCGCCGCATTTTCCCGAGAATCCCTGCCTCAACCTGAAGCGCGATGCGCTCGAGAACTGGAACGGCCTGCTGTTTGCCGGCCCGCGTTCGGCTGCGGCCGATCTCGCCGGCATGAATGTGACCGGGCAGTTCGATTTCTCCGGCTACAAGCTCGACCGCGTCGAGATCCACGAGTGCAAGTACAACTGGAAGACCTTCATCGAGGTCTATCTCGAGGATTACCACGTCGTGCCCTTCCATCCGGGACTGGGCAACTTCGTGACCTGCGACGACCTGACGTGGCAGTTCGGCGACTGGTACTCGGTGCAGCGCGTGGGGATCACCTCGCTGGCGAAGCCGGGGTCCGCGACCTACCGGAAGTGGCACAAGGCGGTGCTGGACTACTACGGGGACAAGCGACCGGAGCAGGGAGCGATCTGGCTCACCTACTATCCGAACGTGATGGTGGAGTGGTATCCGCACGTGCTGGTCGTCAGCACGCTGATTCCGACGGACGTGAACCGCACGACCAACGTCGTCGAGTTCTATTATCCGGAGGACATCGTCGAGTTCGAGCGCGAGTTCGTCGAGGCGGAGCAGGCCGCCTACATGGAGACGGCGATCGAGGACGACGTGATCGGCGAGCGCATGGATCGCGGCCGCCGGGCGCTGCTGCAGGAGGGGCGCAACGAGGTCGGCCCCTACCAGTCGCCGTACGAGGACGGGATGCAGCATTTCCACGAGTTCTATCGCCGCATCATGGGGGATCATCCCCGCTAGGTGGCGCATCGAGGGTACCTCGACGCACCTTCGACGAGCATCGGACTAGGGTCGCCCGCGGGCGGCCCTTTTTTTCGCGTTCAGGGACGAGGCGTGGCGGCGTCCGTCGCGGGCTGACCGTCGCGGGGCTCGGCGTGCCGGTCGCCCCGTTTGCGCAGGCGCGCGAGCGAATCGTCGACGAGCGTGTAGACGACCGGGATGACGAGCAGGCTCAGCAGGGTCGAGGTGACCAGTCCGCCGATGACGGCGATGGCCATGGGTGCGCGGAAGGAGGGGTCGACGCCGATGCCGAGCGCGATCGGCAGCATGCCGGCGCCCATCGCGATGGTGGTCATGACGATCGGCCGGGCGCGCTTGCGGCACGCGTCGATCACCGCCTCGAGGCGGGGCATTCCATGGTCGCGACGCGCGACGATGGCGTATTCGACCAGCAGGATGGAGTTCTTGCTCGTCACGCCCATCAGCATGATGAGGCCGATCAGCGAGGGCAGCGAGAAGCTCTTGCCGGTGAGCAGCAGCGCGACGAAGGCGCCGCCGATCGCGAGCGGCAGCGCGGCGAGGATGGTCACCGGCTGTGTGAATTCGCGGAACAGCAGCACCAGCACGACGTAGATGCACAGTACCCCGGTGAGCATTGCGATGCCGAAGCTGTTGAACAGCGTGCGCATCTCGTCGGCGTCGCCGACGGGTTGCCAGGTGACGCCGGCGGGCAGCGATTGCAGCGCGGGCAGTGCGCCGACTGCGGCCTGGACTTCGCCCATGGGACGGGAGGTGAGTTCGATGTCGAAATTGACGTTGCGGCGCCGGTCGAAGCGGGCGATCTCGGACGGGCCGCTTTCGAGGCCGATGTCGGCGACGTTGCCCAGCATCACGTAGCCACGGCTCGCGGGTACGGGCAGGCGCGCGATGAGGTCGAGGTCGCCGCGCGCGGCTTCGGGCAGGCGCACGACGATGGGCACCTGGCGCTCGGACAGGTTGAGCTTGGCGAGCCCGAAGTCGTAGTCGCCGGCGGTCGCGATGCGCAGCGAATCGGAGATCGCCGCGGCGGTGACGCCGAGTTCGGCGGCGCGGGCGAAATCCGGGCGCACGACGACCTCGGGGCGCACGAGGCTGGCGCTGGAGGTGATGTTGCCGATGCCGTGGATCGTGCGCAGCTCGCGTTCGACCTGGCGGGCGATGCGGGCGAGCATGTCGCCGTCGTCGCCGGTGATCGTGAACACGTATTTTTCGCCTGCCCCGCCGAGACCCACCCGCACCCGCACGCCGGGCAGGGCGCGCAGCGCCTCGCGCAGCTGCGCCTCGATCTGCTGCTTGGTGAGGGTCCGTTGGGTGCGGGGGGTGAGATTGATCGTCAGCGACGCCTTGCGCACTTCGGGGGCTCCGCCGGCGGCGAAGGCGTCGGTGCCGGCGGTGCCACCGCCTACGGCCGTATAGACGCGCTTCACGTGCTCGTTGCGTCCGAGGATTTCGCGCGTCTGTTCGGCAACGCGGAGGGTGTCGCGGAAGCGGCTGCCCGGCGGCAACTCCACCGAGACCAGGGTCTGGGCGAGGTCGTCGGCCGGCATGAAGGCGGTGGGCAGGAGCGGGATGAGTGCCAGGGAGCCGGCAAAGAAGCCGAGCGCGGCGAGCATCGTCAGCCAGCGCCGTCGCAGGCAGGCCCGCACCCAGCCCAGGTAGCGCGTGGTCAGCCGGCCTTCGTGGGGCTGGTGCGGCATCGGGCGCAGCAGGTAGGCGGACATCATCGGCGTGAGCATGCGCGCGACGAGCAGCGAGGCCATCACGGCGAGTGCCGCGGTCCATCCGAACTGCTTGAAGAACTTGCCCGATACGCCGCTCATGAAGGCCGTCGGCAGGAACACGGCGACGAGCGTGAAGGTGGTGGCGATGACCGCGAGTCCGATCTCGTCGGCGGCTTCCATCGCGGCCTGCCAGGGCGTCTTGCCCATGCGCAGGTGGCGCACGATGTTCTCGATCTCGACGATCGCGTCGTCGACGAGGATGCCGATCACGAGCGAGAGCGACAGCAGCGTCACGACGTTGATCGAGAAGCCGAGGTATTCGATGCCGATCAGCGCGGGCAGCACCGAGAGCGGCAGGGCCGTGGCGGCGACGAAGGTGGCGCGCCAGTCGCGCAGGAAGAACCAGACGACGATGATCGCGAGGACTGCGCCTTCGGCGAGCAGCCACAGCGAGCCGTGGTAGCCCTCGCGCACGGGGTCGACGAAATTGTAGGCCTCGCGGAAGACGAAGTCGGAATGCGTCGCCGATAGTTCCGCGATGCGTCGTGCGATGCCTTCGGCGACCTCGACCTCGCCGGCGCCGCGCGCGCGCACGATCTCGAAGCCGATCACGGGCTTTCCGTCCAGCAGCGCAGCCGAGCGGCGCTCGGCGACCGTGTCCTCGAGCCGCCCGAGGCTGCCGAGGCGCACGTGGCGGCCGTCGCTGAGCACGATGTCCATGTCTGCGAGCTCTGCCGCGCTGAGCGCCGTGGCGAGCGTGCGGACGGCCTGTTCGCCGCTGCCCAGTTCGGTGCGCCCGCCCGACGACTCGAGCTGGATCCGCCGCAACTGGCGCGAGATGTCGGCGACGGTGACGTTGAGTGCAAGCAGGCGCGCGGGGTCGAGTTCCAGGCGCACCTCGCGCGTGGCGCCGCCCACACGCGTGATCTGTCCGACGCCGGGCACGGACAGCAGGGCCTTGGCGACCGTGTTGTCGACGAACCACGAGAGCGCTTCCTCGTCCTGTGTGGCGGAGGCGACCGTATAGGTGACAATCGGCAGGCCCGAGAGGTTGAGGCGCTGGATGACCGGGTCGCGCAGATCGGTCGGCAGGTCGGAGCGCACGCGCGAGAAGGCGTCGCGGATGTCGTCGACCGCCTCCTGCGTCGGCTTCTCGAGTCGGAACTCGGTCGTGATCGTCGCGACGCCGTCCTGGATGCGGGTGTAGATGTGCTTGACGTCCTGCAGCGTCGCGATCGAGTTCTCGACCTTGCGCGCGACTTCGGTCTCCAGCTGTGCCGGCGCGGCGCCGGGCAGGCTGGCGCTCAGCACGACGGTCGGCAGGTCGATGTCCGGGAAGTTCTGCACCTTCATGCGTGCGAATGACAGCATGCCGAGCAGGCTCAGCAGGATGAACAGCAGCACGCCGGGAACCGGGTTGCGGATCGACCACGCCGAAACGTTCATTGTGGGCGTCTCACTGCTGCGGTGCCGGGGCGGGTGCGGTAGAGGGCGCGGCGACCTCGACCAGGTCGCCGTCGCTCAGGAAACCGGCTCCGCTCTCGACGAAGTGCTCGCCGTCCGCAATTCCGGAAAGGATCTCGATCCGGTCGCCGCGGCGTCGGCCCGGCGTCACCCGTACCTGCGTGACGTGGGCGTCCGGGCCGATACGGTAGGCGTAGGAGAAGCCGTCGCGCAGGAGAACCGCCGTCTGCGGCAGGCTCAGCGCGCGGGGCGCTTCCTGTGCCGCCGGCATGATCTCGCCGTTTGCGAACATGCCGGCCTTTGCGGCGCTGTCGGCAAGGTCGACGTAGACGATGCCGTTGCGGGTCTGCGGGTCGATCGAGGGGGCAATGCTGCGCACGCGGCCTGCGGCAGTCTCGCCGCCGGCCAGCGTCAGTCTTGCGGTGTCACCGGGGCGGATCTGGCCGATGTCGGCGGCTGCGACCTCGGCGCGCCATTCAAGGCGTCCCTGCAGGATCAGGCGGTAGAGTTCCTGGCCCGCCTGCGGCACCGTTCCGACCGTTGCGGCGCGCCCGGATATGAGCGCGTCGTCGGGCGCGAGGACGCGTGTCTGACGCACGCGCAGCTCGGCGAGCTGCACCCGTGCTGCAGCGAGGTCGATGCGCGATCGGGCGGTCTGCTCGGCCGTCAGGTACTGGGTGACCTGCTGCTCGCTCATCATGCCCGTCGGCTGGAAGCGGCGCGCGCGGTCACCGTTGGCGCGCGCCTCGGCGTGCATGGCCCGGGCTTCCTGCAACTGTGCGCGGACCTGGGCAAGGTCGGCCTGCACGACGGCGTCGTCGAGGGTCACCAGTTCCTGGCCCTTCTTCACCCGGTCGCCGACGTTCGCGAACACCTGGGCGATGCGCAGTCCGCCGATCTCGCTGCCGACGATGGTTTCCTGCCACGCGGCGACGTTGCCTGTCGCGGGAATCGTCCTGCTCCATGCGACCGGCTGCGGCGTCGCCGCCCGTACCGTCAGGGCGGGCCGCGCGGGCGTGGCCGGACGGCCCGCCGGCGGGGCGTCGGCAGTCGGTGCGCTGCATGCGCCGAGCAGGGTGAGGGCAGCGGCAGACAGGAGCGCCCAGGCGCAGCAGGAAGGTTTGCGGTTCATTGCGGCAGGGACTCCCGGGGGGCTGGATCGCTCCGGTCCTCGAGTTGGGCACGCGCAGGACAGCACCGGCGTACGGAGGGGAGCGCAGGCCGGACTTTCCGGCGTACGGCGCTCGACGACGGCATATTTAGCCTGCTTGCGCGCGGCTTGGCAACACGCACGGCCCCGGCCGCGCGCGTGTTGCCCCGCGCGCTCAGGCGTCGGTCTGCAGTTCCCTGGGCAACGGGAAGGTGACGCGCTCGGGAACGCCTTCGAGGGTCCGTACCGAGCCGCCGCCGAGTGCCTTGAGGCGCTCGATGACCGCATCGACGAGCACTTCCGGGGCCGATGCGCCGGCCGTCACGCCGATGCGCGTCCTGTCGGCGATCCAGGCCGGGTCGATGCCGTCGGCGTTGTCGATGAGGTAGGCGGGCACGCCGAGCAGCTCGGCCACTTCGCGCAGGCGGTTGGAATTCGAGCTGTTGCGCGAGCCGACGACGAAGACGATGTCGACGCGCGGTGCCATGAACTTGACGGCGTCCTGCCGGTTCTGCGTCGCGTAGCAGATGTCGTCCTTCTTTGGTCCGACGATGGCGGGGAAGCGTTCGCGCAGGGCCGTGACGAGGGTCGTCGCGTCGTCCACCGAGAGGGTGGTCTGGGTGACGTAGGCGAGTTTTTCCGGGTCGGCAACCTGCAGGGTCGCGACGTCGTCGACCTTTTCGACGAGATGGATGCCGTCCTTGACCTGGCCCATCGTGCCTTCGACCTCGGGGTGGCCCTTGTGCCCGATCATGACGATCTCGCGGCCCTGTTCGCGCATCCGGGCGACTTCGATGTGCACCTTGGTCACCAGCGGGCAGGTGGCGTCGAACACGCGCAGGCCGCGCTGCTCGGCTTCGGCGCGCACCGCCTGGGGCACGCCGTGGGCGCTGAAGATGACGGTGTTGCCCGGCGGAACCTCGTCGAGGTCTTCGACGAACACGGCGCCTTTGGCGCGCAGGCCGTCGACGACGAACTTGTTGTGCACGACTTCGTGGCGCACGTAGATCGGTGCGCCGAAGCGTTCCAGCGCGCGTTCGACGATTTCGATCGCCCGTTCCACGCCGGCACAGAAGCCGCGCGGGTTGGCGAGCAGGATTTCAGGGTCTTTCATTATGGTCTCTGTGTCGGGGTCGGGAGCGCCTGGGGGCCTCAGAGAACGCCGATGATGTCCACCTCGAAGCGGATGGTCTTGCCGGCGAGCGGGTGGTTGAAGTCGACGATCGCGCGGACGTCGTCGATTTCGCGCACGAGACCCGAGTAACGGTTGCCGTCGGGCGCGCCGAATTCCATGATCGTCATCGGTTCGATCTCCCCTTCCGGCATGTGTTCGCGCTTCACATGCTCGATCAGCTCGGGGTTGTGCGGGCCGAAGGCTTCCTCGGGCGCCAGCGTGAACTGCTGGCGGGTGCCGACAGTCAGGCCGGTGAGCAGGCGCTCGAGGGTGGGCAGCAGTTCGCCGGCGCCGAGTTGCAGCGTTGCGGGCGTCCCCTCAAAGGTGCTGATGAGCGGCTGGCCGTTTTCGAGCGCGATGCAGTAGTGCAGCGTTACGAGGCTGTTCGGTTGGACGGTCTGCGTCACGAGGGGTTCTCCGGAGTGGTGTTGCTGATGTCGCGGGGGGCGCGGAACTGTGCCCACAGCATCAGGGCGACGCCGACGGTAATCGCCGAGTCAGCAAGATTGAAGGCCGGCCAGCCGTAGCGACCGATGTGGAAATAGAGGAAATCGACGACGGCGCCATGTACGAGGCGGTCGATCACGTTGCCCAGCGCGCCGCCGATCAGCAGGCTGAAGGCGAGCGGCAGGAGCGTTTCGCGCTGGTGCTGGCGCAGCAGCGCGAGGAGCCAGCCGCAGACGCCCAGGGCGAGGATCACGAAGAACCAGCGCTGCCAGCCCGAGTGGTCGGCGAGAAAGCTGAACGCCGCGCCCGGGTTGTAGACCAGCACGAGCTGGAAAAAGTCCGTGACCGGCACGGCTTCGCCAAACTCGAACCTGGACAGCACGAGCCATTTCGTCAGCTGGTCCAGGCCGATCACCAGCGCCGCGAGTTCGAGCCAGCCGAAGAAGCGGCGCGTCAGCGCCGCTTGCGGGGCTGCGGCGGAATCACGCATGGACGCGCGTTTCCCCGGCGCCGAAAAGGTTGTCGTGGCAGCGGCCGCACAGTTCGGGGTGATCGGCGTGGCTGCCGACGTCCTCGCGGAAGTGCCAGCAACGGCCGCACTTGACGTGCGCCGAAGAGCCCGCGTCGACGCCCTCGGTCGCCTCGTCGGCGGCGCGTATGAGTTCTGCGCGCGAGGTGATCAGCACGAAGCGCAGGTCGTCGCCGAGGCTCGCCAGCGCGTCGTGCTTCGCGCCGCTCGCACGCACGACGACCTCGGCCTGCAGCGAGGAGCCGATCCTGCTTTCGGTGCGCAGGCCTTCGAGAACCTTCTGCACCTTCGCGCGCTCCTCGCGGATCAGCGTCCAGCGGGCGACCAGCGCTTCGCTGTCTGCGAGCGCGGGCAGCTCGTGCCAGGTGTGCAGCATGACGCTGTCGTCCGCGTCCTGGCCGACGAGCTGCCAGATCTCCTCGGCGGTGAAGGTGAGGATGGGCGCCATCATGCGGGTGATGGCCTGCGTGATGTGCCACAGCGCGGTCTGCGCCGCGCGGCGCGCGCGCGAATTCGCCTGGGTCGTGTACAGGCGGTCCTTGAGGATGTCGAGGTAGAACGCGCCGAGGTCTTCCGCGGCGAAGTTCTGCAGCGCCTGGACGATCTTGTGGAATTCGTAGCGCGAGTAGTCGCCGGTGACCTGCTCCTGCAGGCGCTGTGTCAGCGCGAGGGCGTAGTGGTCGATGTCGAGCCACTGTTCGACCGGCACGCCATCCCTGGCGATGTCGAAGTCGGCGGTGTTCGCGAGCAGAAAGCGTAGCGTGTTGCGCAGGCGGCGATAGACTTCGACGACGCGGTCGAGGATCTCCTTCGAGATCGTCAGCTCGCCCGAGTAGTCCGTCGCGGCGACCCACAGGCGCAGGATCTCGGCGCCGAGCTTGTCGGACACTTCCTGCGGGGCGACGACGTTGCCCTTGGACTTCGACATCTTCTTGCCCTGGCCGTCGACGACGAAGCCGTGGGTCAGCAGACCGTCGTACGGCGCGCGGCCGTCGATCGCGCAGCCGGTGAGCAGCGACGAGTGGAACCAGCCGCGGTGCTGGTCCGAGCCTTCGAGGTAGAGGTCGGCGGGCCAGCGGCTGTCGTCGGCGTGCGAGCCGCGCAGTACCGTCCAGTGGGTCGTGCCGGAGTCGAACCAGACGTCGAGGGTGTCGCGCATCTTGTCGTACTGCGCGGCTTCGGCGCCGAGGAGTTCGGCGGCGTCGAGCTTGAACCAGGCGTCGATGCCTTCCTTCTCGACGCGCTTGGCGACTTCTTCGAGCAGTTCCAGGCTGCGCGGATGCGGCTCGCCGGTTTCCTTGTCGAGGAACAACGTGATCGGCACGCCCCAGTTGCGTTGGCGCGACACGCACCAGTCAGGACGGTTGGCGATCATCGAGTGCAGGCGTGCCTTGCCCCAGGACGGGAAGAACTGGGTCTCGTCGATTGCCTTGAGCGCCAGTTCGCGCAGGGTCGGTGCGCCCGGCTCGACGGCGTCGCGGCCGGGGAGGCGGTCCATGCCGACGAACCATTGCGTCGTCGCACGGTAGATCACGGGCGTCTTGTGGCGCCAGCAGTGCATGTAGCTGTGCGTGATGTTGCCGGACGCGAACAGGTTGCCGACCTCGGCGAGCTTCTCGACGATCTTCGGGTTGGCGTCCCACACCGACAGGCCGCCGAAGAAGGGCAGGCTTTCATGGAACACGCCGTCGCCCTGCACCGGGTTGAGGATGTCATCGTTGCGCATGCCGTAGCGCATGCACGACTGGAAGTCGTCCAGGCCGTAGGCCGGCGCGCTATGCACGATGCCGGTACCGGCGTCGGCCGCGACGTAGTCGCCGAGGAATACCGGCGAGACGCGGTCGTAGAAGGGGTGGCGGAACTGGATGCGGTCGAGCGCGACGCCACGCGCGGCAGCGAGCACGCGGCCTTCGAGCTGGTAGCGTTCGAGGGCGGATGCGCGCAGTTCGGCGGCGAGGATCACTAGGCCCTTGGGGGTTTCGACCAGCTCGTACATCAGTTCGGGATGCACGTTGAGCGCCTGGTTCGACGGAATCGTCCACGGCGTCGTGGTCCAGATCACGATGTACACGGGCTGCTCGGGCAGGGCGTCGAGGCCGAAGGCGTGCGCGAGTTTCGACCGGTCGGCGTCGGTGACGGGGAAGCCGACGTCGATCGCCGGGGATTTCTTGTCCTGGTATTCGACTTCTGCCTCGGCGAGCGCCGAGCCGCAATCGAAGCACCAGTTCACCGGCTTCAGGCCCTTGAACAGGAAACCCTTGCGATACATCTCGCCGAGCGCGCGGATCTCGTCGGCCTCGTTGGAGAACTGCATCGTGCGGTAGGGGTGGTCCCAGTCGCCGAGCACGCCGAGGCGGATGAAGTCCTTCTTCTGCCGTTCAATCTGCTCGCCCGCATACTCGCGGCACAGTTCGCGCGCGCGGTCGGCCGGCAGGTGCTTGCCGTGCTGCTTCTCGATCTGGTGCTCGATCGGCAGGCCGTGGCAGTCCCAGCCCGGCACGTAGGGCGCATCGAAGCCCGCCATGGTCTTGGAGCGGACGATGATGTCCTTGAGGATCTTGTTCACCGCGTGGCCGATGTGGATGTCGCCGTTCGCGTACGGGGGGCCGTCGTGCAGGACGAACTTGGGCCGGCCGGCCGCGGCCTTGCGGATCTTCTGGTAGAGCTTCTGCTGCTGCCATGCGGCGATCCAGCCCGGCTCGCGCTTGGCGAGGTCGCCGCGCATCGGGAAGGGGGTGTCGGGCAGGTTGAGCGTCTTGCGGTAGTCAGCCATGTTGGGTTCCGGCGTCAGGTCGATCAGCGGCGATCGAGGACAGAGGGGTTGTCGGCGAACCAGGTGCGGGCGTCATCCGCATCCTGGGCAATCCGGGCCTTGAGGGCGTCGAGGGAAGGGAACTTCATCTCGTCGCGCAGCTTGTTGAGGAAATGCACGCGCAGGTGGGCGTCGTAGCAGTCGCGGTTCCAGTCGAAGAGGTGCACTTCGAGTGTGGGTTTCCCGGCACTGGTCACGGACGGCCGCACGCCGATGTTGGCGACGCCGGCGACCGGCTTCTCGCCGAGGCCTTCGACGCTCACCGCGAAGACCCCGGACAGCGCGGGGCGACGGTGCTTCATCTGGATGTTGGCGGTCGGGAAGCCGAGCTTGCGGCCGATCTGGTCGCCGCGGATCACGCGCCCCGCGATGCTGTAGGGGCGTCCGAGCAGGTGCGCGGCGTGGGCGAGATCCCCTTCTGCCAGCGCCTCGCGCACGGCCGAGCTGGAGGCGCGTTCGCCGGCGACGTCCAGCGTGTGCATCGCCTCGACGGCGAAACCCAGCCGGGCGCCGCGCGTCTCGAGCAGTGCGAAGTCGCCCTGGCGGCGCGCGCCGAAGCGGAAGTCGTCGCCGATGATGAGATGGCGCACGCCCAGCCCGCGCACGAGAATGTCGTCGATGAACTGGTCGGCCGTCACGGCGGCGAAGCGGGCGTCGAATCGGCAGACATGGACGCGGTCGACCCCGGCAGAGGCGAGGAGCAGCAGCTTTTCACGCAGCGATGCGAGACGGGCGGGGGCGTCGTCCGGCGAGAAGTATTCGCGCGGATGGGGCTCGAACGTCATCACCACCGCGGGCAGCGACATTGTGCGTGCGGTGTCGATGAGCAACTGGAGCAGTGCCTGGTGGCCGCGATGCACGCCGTCGAAGTTGCCGATGGTGAGCACCGAAGGTTGTGCGGCGTGCCCGGGAATCCCGCGAAAAACCTGCATAACCGCCTGAAAAAAGCCGTAATTATAACGACAACGCGCCCGCTCTGGGGGGCGGGCGCAGAAGGTGCTTAGGGGGGGCGGCGCAAGCGGGAAGCTGGCGTCTGTGCCTCCGTCGCGGCAGGCCGCGGAGAATCAGTTGGGGGGCCAGAATATAGTTGTATGCTGAGGGCTGGCTGAATCAAGGACTTAGGGGAAGCGTCACCAAACGTCCAAAAATAAAGTCCTGAATTTTTCGTGGTTCATCCCTTCTCATCAACGAGTGCCCAAGAAAATAGTCGTTACCCCCTGGCGAATGTCAGTGCCTCTACCCGCGAGAAGTCTTGTGAGGCTTGCCCGCGACCTCGAGTGCCCGTTGCGTATGCAAGGTTCAGGGCACTTGGCCCGGCGAACCGCAGCGCTTGTCACCTGCGCCAACTTGCCGTGCATTAGGTGGTAATGCTGGATTACCTACCGCCCCCTCAACGGTAAGGAGGTTGTCAGTCGTCGTAGTCGTCGTGGGACGGGTGTGACTCGAACTGGCCATGGTCGCGTATTCGCCAGTAGTCACGCGTAGCGTCGTGCTGCCGCTCCTGAGCCCACGAACTCGTCGGTGATTCCCGCGCCCAGTCGGTCTTCCGGGGCGCACCAAGGAACTCTGCGGGTTGGCGCTCGAATCGCACAAAGCCCTGTGCATCCGTATGCGCCCGAACAGTACGACTGGTCAGCCGATTGTGCAGCTCGATGGTGGCCACCAAGTCGCCTCGCAGCGTCACTCGTCGAATCTGGTACTGATGTCGAAACTTGAGATTAGGTCCCCGCGGCGCGTACTTGCGCACCCGCTCGAGTATCAGCGACACCGCACGCGGTACTTGGGCGTCGCGATAGCGGCCGCGAGGGTAGCAGCAGGTCACTTTGTCGCCGCCCGAGTCAATGACTGTCTCGACGATATCGTTAGATTGCGCCGGTGTCGGACGAACAGGTGCAGTCAGCCTCCCAGAGGTGGCGGTAGCTGCTTCGCGAACGCGCTGCTTCTTCGCTCTCTTCGCCTTCGCGCGACTACGAGCCGGCCGCTGCGCGGCGTCCACGTAGAAACTGGGACCGGCGCCGGGGCTAAGCTCCGTCAACGGAGCACGGTCGTCGCGGTCGTCGTAGTACCCGCGCCCGTCGCACTTGAAACACCGTTCGTTCTCGCCGCCGCACGAGCAATTGACGCGCGCCATTTGCCGCCTCCGTCACGAATTTGAACGGAAACATAGCATGCGAAAGGCTTATGCGCCTGGCGGGCGCATCACAGCCAATAGAAAACCCCGAGACGAACTTGGCCAATCTAGGACGTTGCGGCGGACCGACAAGAAAAGAAATTGTCTTGCAGGTGCGTGAGGCACGCGCTGCCTTAGAGGTTGTTGCCCCGTTTGAAGACCTTCGTCGTGCCGCGCTTGCTCGTTACCTGAAGATTGCCGGGAACATTGGTGTTGAATGTCACCTCGCGTGACCACGTGACCAGTCGCATGCCTTCAATCTCTATTCCGCCAAGCCGACCGTGCATGGTGACTTCTGGCAAGGTTAAGTCGATTCGGCCGTCCATTGCGTTGTACCAGACGCTTCGCCATGCGCGCGCAGCGCTTTCATCGACGGCAAGCCATGCCAAGGCACGGGCGAGACCTTCCGAACACTGATTGACTGAAAGATGGGGGGGCAGTCTTATCGTGACTGTCCCATCGCGCACGAGGGGTGCTGGGTCTACAAAAGATTCAAACATCCCCGGTTGCAGCACATATTTGGCTACTGACCGTACCGACAGAAACAGCCTGCCAATAATGAACAGGCCAGGAACCAGATAGATGTGGCTACCAACATCGAACCGGAAAACCGCATGTCTGTTGCTGACCTGCAGTCCGGGCGACAGCTTCCGGATGAGGGGACGTGCATCCACGAGCTTTTGTCCATGGGCCAAGAAGAGGCTGGTCTCCTCGAAGAAGGTCTGCGCACGCATCTGCGCCCATTGGCCGAGGCTGGTCATGTCCATTCGAGCAGACTCAAGAATGGCGACGGGCCGATGCGCCGTTTGACCGTTCTCTGACATCAGTGCATCCAGCATCCACTGACCGGCCTCATCTCTGAAAACACCATTGAACCACGCGATGTTTGGGTTCTTCATGGCGTCACCTCACCCGAAAGTAATCTATCGATTGCCTGCGCTACACATGGGCGCACGGATTGATGCGTCAAACCGGCCGCTCGCATCAATGCACTTCGATTCCTTCGAGCTAGCGAGTCGTGAAGCGCACGCTCGAGACGTCGGAGTTGGAATGCCTCAACGGTCTCGACGGACCTGGCGAGCACTTCTCCGACCGACGGGAGTAGCGCCAGTCTCGTGCGGAAAAGGTTCAACAGCCCGAGTTCACGCCCAAGGCGACTGATGGTGACCCGCACTGGAGGTTCGCGCTGGCGAATTTCGTCGGCACGTTGGGCGACCTCCTGCGAAAGTATTTGGTCGCGGCTTTCCCAGAAGCCTTGGTGCCTCTGTGAGTGGTGGTGACGGCGAACAGGTGGTGCGCCTTGGAGCCATGCGCCATCTTGTTTGTACAGCCTAGTAAACAAAGAAGGTGCGAGCTTGCGCAGGTCCTTGAGCATGCCTTCCGGATGCTGCTTGACGAGCAACAGCCAGGCTTTCCGGTCAGCCTCCTGCGCCTCGGGCGAGCGAGGCGCTTTCTGGCCTACATGATGGTCTAACCACGCGCGTACGGTTGTACGGTCAACTTTCAGCTGTTGGGCAATTGCACTGGCCGAACATCCGTCCTGGGCCAACGCGCGAGCGCGTACGCGTAGGTAGGGCGAATGCGCAAGCACCTGATGACGAAGCAAACCAACGGACGAGGGGAATCCGCTCCCGCCGCCGCAGTAACGGAAGCCACAAGCACATTGAAATGTGCCGTTCCAGGCGTCCCGTCGACTGTCGTAACGTAGATGGACCGCTTCCACCTCTGTCTTCCCCGGATGCGGTTGCAACGGTGAGAGACAAGGCCAGCGTTCGGCTTCCATCGAAGGCCAGCACTCCCTCCCCAGATGATGCTCGACAAAGCGACGCAGCAGGATGTGCTCAAGTGGGTGAGGCTGTCGCTCGGGTTTCCGCACGAGTCTCCGCAGCCAATTGCCCTCGTGCCCAGGCTCAAAGCCGAGTCCCAGCTTTTCAAGAAAATCCATCGGATACATGGCTAGGAAGGCTGATTCGAATTCCAAGGGATGGCGATTCTTGGAGGCGAGCCCGAGATGCTGTAGCGCGCGGTGGTAATCCGCCTGCAGGCACTCCGCTCGGGGATGTGTCGAGGCGCCCTGCAGCAGAACGCGCCGAGCATCCAAGGCCAGGAACCGCGCGAGCTGAGTCCGACTCTCGGAGTCAGGTTCGAACGTTCGTTTTTGCGTCCCATCCGACGGAGTAAAGTGCCAAAACGCCCGGCTCGAAACCGGCCGGAAGAGTACCGACGTCTCGTACAAGGGCTCACTATGCTCTGGGCAGACGAGGACGCCAGGTAGCTGGAACAGGCGCTTCACGAACACCTCGCCAAAATCGACATTTTCTGAACGCCAACAAGTCCGGCAGTATCGAAAAAAACGAGGTCGTTTGACGCGGCTGGACGAGAAGCCCGCCAGAAAGTGCATTCCGATGAGTGTTGCCGCTCTCAGGCGCCCGAAAATCCGGGCGCGCTCCTCTGAAGTCCTGAAACCAAGGTAGTACGGCAAAAGAGTGTGTTGCCAGACGAAGGCTCCGCTCTCGATGCCCAATGCCGCAAGCAGGTGACCCTGCTCTTCAGAGCAAAGCAGCAAGTCTGTAGAGGCATGGCCCGTAGTCCCTCCCCGCAAATGCCTGTTCAGCGCATTCGCGGAGCGAGCTAACCAGTAGGTCTCCAGCCTGCCGAAGTATCCGAAATGCAGCTCATCCGGATATGGACGGGGTGCGTCTATGATGCCGAGAGGCATCTCAGTCCTTCTTTCCGAGGAGTTCGCTGCTATCCAAGCCACCATCAGGCGGCAGCCAGCCCGCTTTTTTCACCTCGTCATAGCCATTCGGCAGGTCTGGCTCGGTCTTCCGTTTCGTAGTCCGCGATGATTTTCGGGCCGGCTTTCCAGCGATACGGTTTAGCACCTCATTCATGAGTGCCATCGGCTCGATGTCAGGGGAGATGTTCAGCACCGCGTTCACATGAAACTCGGCAACCGTTGCTGAAACGCCAAATCCAGCAAGTGAGTTGAGAACAGCCTCTCGAGTACTCGCCTCCTTTGCCGCAGCGCCTTCGGCGCTTTCCGTGTCCTCCAGGGACTGACGGGGGAAAGCTCCAGACACTTCCGGAAAGTCTTCCAGCTCGGGGATGAGAAAGTCGTCGTATTTTGCAATCCGTGCGGGGTTCCCAGAACGCAAAGCGTTCAGCATCGGTCGCAGTATGCTGAAGTTGTCCTTGGCAACTTTTCTGATAAGACCCGGGGAGAGGCTCGTGAGTCCCAGTGTAATCGCCCTGTGTTGCACAAGAATCAGCAGACGCACAAGCAATGCCGTGATGCCCTGTGTCTCGGCGTATAGCGTCTCGACAATGTCGTCTGAAAGGGACGTCGGCTCCGGCAGCCATTGATATTTCCAAAGGGTTTTGACCAGGCGGCGCCAGCCCGTGTCGGTGGCTTTGAACCGCTCCCAGACCACGGTTCCCATGCTTGAAACCCGGCGCGCTTGGCGGAATGTGGTTTGCAGAACACTCGCGGCCTTCATCGTCCCAATCACGACTATCGACAAGTGCAAGACATTAAAGAGCTGCAGGAAGAAGTCCAGAAACTCCGAACGGCCACCGCTCTTTCTGTGTGAGAGGCTCTGGATTTCGTCTATGACAAGCAAGCCGACGAAATACTGGTCCATAAGGGCTGAGGCGACGGCGATGAGAGTCTCTTCGTTCGCCCGTTCGTTTTCAGCTTCAAAGGTTGTCCCCAGCAAGCGGTCAAAGGCTCGAAGAATGCCGCAAGCGAAATCCCTCGTGCTGCCGTTGTGCGGACATTGCACATATATGATAGGAACTTGAATGAGATGTAATCCCGGGTGGCGGATTACGTCGGGCATCCACTCCTGAAAGCGTTGAAATGACCAGCTCTTACCCATCCCACTACTGCCGATGATGGAAAAGAACTCGCCACTGGCTTGCCCTTCGTCCTCAGACGGAGGCACCTTACCGGTCTGGATACATTCGTACCACAGCTGCGCCCGCTGACGACGTTCGGACTCCCCCATGCTCACTCCGACATAGGCTGTTCGAAGCAGTAAATCGAGCTTTTCGCGTATCTCCAGATGGCGGCTTTGAACGACGAAAATGCGTTTCATTGCCATAACGCAGTGCTGGCGCACCTCTGGGGATAAAGTGCGTTCCTCGGCATTGAATTCGGGAATGCGTTCGAGACGTCCTCGCCATACATCATCCCCAAGCAGCGGTGGTAAAGCCTCGATAAGCGGATTTCCCAGATAGTGCGGCACCTGACTAGGCCTGTAGACCGCATCGACAATACGGATATGTGCGTTCGAGGGAGGTAGAAGAGTGCGTTTTCTTTTCATGGTCGAACTAAATGTTATTCATCGTCGATGTCAGGATAATCAAAACTATCGGCATCGGTTGTCGGAGGAGGTGCTTGCGACGGAACGTGTCCGTGACGATGACGCAAGTCTTCTTGCAGCTTTTGTCGTTCAATCGCGCGTTCGTTGCTGCGATGCTCGCGGCGGTTGCTGATGTCCCGCTCAGAGTTGGGGATATATCCGACGGCTTTCTGGGTTTTCGCTTGTGCTTCCTTTGCATCTCGCTGCATGGAAGCCCTGCGCTCCGTGCGGTCAGACAGGCGGTTGTGCTTTTCCAGCGTATTGAGTTCGTTCTGCCGGGTTCTGTTCATCTGAACCTCACGCAGTGACATCCCGCGAAATTGGGCGGAACGAGGGCTCAGTGAGCAGGAAATGAACCCTTCTTCCTTACCACCGCGACAGAGAAATGCAACATCGACCGTTTCGCGATTGAGGGCGAGTTTGACCTTGGTTTTGTCTTGGGCCATTTTCTTAAACCACGCACTCTGATAATGCCGCACGTCATCTGGTAGGTAATACAGCTCGTAACCCAGGTAGATGCCCTCGTCGGAAACGGACGCATTCATTCGCGTCATTAGGTCTGCCTCCAGTCTGACCGGGGCAAGGCGGCGCAAACGGTGTCGATGGGTTCGTAGGGCGTCGTTGTAGATTGCGACCGGGCTGTTCGGCACGCCTCGAGCCACTCTTTGCGGCGAAGTCGCTGTCTGTCTGACCTTTTGATTCACATCGAGCACGACATTCATGAAAGCTCGAATGAAATCATTCCGTGTCAGGGCCGCATCCTTGTGCGGGCTAGGTACCCCGCGGTTTTGAGACCCCACCTTTCCTATCCATGTGCCGGGGTACATCGCCATGAACACGTTCTTAACGAGCCTGACCGTGTTCTCAACGCCACCTTTGCTTTCCGGAGACATCGGTGGCGTATTCGTAAACCGATTGGGGCGCATGACTTCGACGATGCGGTCCGCCATCTGGCTCATGAACGCACTTCCCCGGTCCGTATGGAAATGCTGCGGACAGTGCCGTGCCGGCCATTCGTCAGCTTCAATACCGATGCCGTATTGCGCACACCACTCGACCTTGTCGGTCACGCATTTCACCAATGCGTCCGCACACGATTCGTAAGGCTCTCCATCCCACCCCACAGAGAAACCGATAATTAGGGCACTGACGTACTCAATTACGATGAAGACGACGAGGCCGCCTATGACAAAGTTACGGTCGGATGAAACTAGGGAAATGTTGGTATGAAGGGCATCAATCTCGGCGACCGTGCCGACCTCGAGGGCGGCTGTTTGAGCTCCCACGTGACGGTCGCGGGGTTTCTTGCTGCCCCTGCTCTTTTCCGCCTTGCGTCGCTCATTGTCGAAGGGATTAAGATACCTGGCACAGTGATATTCAAATTGCTGAAAGTTTATAGTTACTCGCGGGTCTGCTCCCCAAGCGGCCGTCCCATCGTCATTTGCAAACGAATTGCTGTAATAGGCACCCAACATCCAAAGATATGCGTCCTCCAAGGTATTTTTGACGTTCCCTCGGTACCACTCCGCCGCCTTCTTGATGTTGTGCTGGTCGCTGGCTTGGACGTTGGTGCCGGGGCCAATCCGGTCCTGAAGCCACTGGGAGCGTGGGCGACCTCGTTTCGCGCTGTTAGGGACCCGGAGCTTTCCCGCCGCACCGCAGTTGGATAAGTCCGAGGTGAGTGCCTGGGTGTCCTTCCCCGCCCGCCAATAGCTTCTAAGGTATTTCCGGATGGTGCGTTGGGTGAGGTGGAATTTATCGATTGCTGCCCTTATGAGCGCGGCGCGCTCTTTGGGATAATAGATAGAAGGTTCGTCTTGATGGAGAAACTCGACAACAGCCGACGCACGGTCATAGAATTTCTGCTCCGCGTCGGTCAAGCCGTCTCGGTCCCGAATCGCGACTGGCCATGATTCTTTAGGCCACTGAACCAGAACGCCTAGGGGTCTCGATTCTGGTACGGCGGGTTTGACGCGCGGATTGTCAGAGTCCGTTCTTCCCCTTTTGTGGCTCTCCTTGCGTCTTGCAGGCGGTATGCTCTTGGGGCCCACGGGAGCATCGACATCAAAAACTATGGCTTCGTCGCGCTTAAGGAACAAAATCCGATAGCGAATCCCAGACTCAGGGTTTCGCACAATTTCTCCTTCGGCAATAGAATGTCTGTGCTTCATTAGACCGCTGACCCGTCCTGTGCAAGTTTGTCCAGCGCGTTCGGGCAAACATGCAGCTCTCGAATCTGGTATCCGACATCCCACTCTCGTTGCATGTCGAACGTCACGACGCCGTTTCCCATGAGGTTCGTCAGCAGATAGTGCGTATCGCCTGATGTCAGTCCAAGTCTTGCGTCGAACTCCGTACAGAATTCGGCGTAGGTCACGGTTTTCCGCTGAGGGAAGAGGTCGAGTAGGACCCGCTGCAAACTGCGAGCTTGCTCAGGCGAGAAGTCAGGGTGCAGGGACAGATTCAGCGCGAATCGAATGCGGTCAAAGTTGCGCAGAACCACCTTTGGTAGCTCCCTTTCGGTCATGACATAGAAGTGAACTCCCCGCTCGAGCCAGTAGTTGCGTTCGATTAGGAGTTTTTCGACGACTCGATGATTTGCCAGCTCGGATGACGGTTTCACTGACAGTGCTACATACTCCACGATGCCCGCGACGATGCGAGTGAGCAGAAGGTCCGTAGTCATAACGGTATTGATGCTTGTCTGCGGGTAGCGTGGATGCACACAGCCGAGTGCTTTGGCGATGCGCCGCGTATCTTCTCGATTGAGCGGGTACGCTTCACGGATATCAATTATTCCGTCGAAAAGCAGGCACCAGAGATATACCTGATACTCGAGGTAAGAGAGGAGGTGGTGAATACGGCCTGTAATTTCGCCCCAGACTCGATGGGAAAAACCTCTCGAGGGGACATCACTGACCCGCAACCACGGTAGGTAGTGCGAGCCGGCCCCTTGGCCTCGGCCCTGCTTGACCCAGCGCTGGATTTTCCTCTCGCTCCATTGGTAACGACTACGTCCCACGGCTTCTCCTGAATCGGAAGCTGATTTTCGTTAGTCCATCTGAGCACCGAATTCCAATCCTCACTACGCACCATCCATTTGATAGAAATGATGCGAATGAAACGCCATTCCGGAGCGGAAGTAAACTTGCCGATTAAATAAAGTATATTTGGTGAACTTGATAGTTAATTAATTGGAATTCGTGTTTCGCCCTGCCAAAATATTTGAATGCGGGGCCCCAGGCGGGAAATCTCGCTTGTACGAGATTTATCTTTGGCGTGCGGGCAGAGGAGTTGCGTCGATGCGAAGAAGGCGTGCGGAGGTTGTGTTTCGCAGCCGCAGGGCCACTTTGTCGGATGGCTTCAGTGCCACGGATAGCGGCTCGTTTCGTGGCTGACGATGCGTAGGAACGAGTCCTTCAAGCAGTGAGAGGCATCGAACTCAGGTGAGCGTCGAAGAAGTAAGGGTATGTGCAGCGAGCCACGCCTCGACGTCAGTCTCCCGCCATCGCAGCATCCGCGTACCGGGAATGTGCAGCCGAGGCGGGACGGCCAAGGGATTCCGTCGTAAGTCCTTCTTGAGGGTTTCCGGACTCCGGCCGAGGACGGTCGCCAGTTCGTGTATATCCAGCAGGTTCTGCATGCAAAGCTCCTCGATGAGGCCCGCGGGCGGGATGGCGCCACGGCGTGCCGATATGTGCCGACAGGCGACACAACGGCATATAGCTATCGCAGCGGAGGTTCAGGAGCGACATGTAGCGATGGCGCCTCTGATGCTGCGATGGGGCACGTTGTTCAAGTGCCGGTTAGTAGATGGGTTCGCTGCCACAACTTTTGAACGGCACTCGCGACGAGGTAGAACACGCCGGTGAGGAGCGCGGCGGGGGACTCGCCGCTACGCACCATTTGAAGCGCATCGTCAAGGGAACAAAAACCGTTTGGGATGTGCCATCATCATCCCCATCATTCTTGCCTAGCTGTTGCAGATAGATGAGTGGACCAACCTTTCCTGTTGAACCTCGCGTTGCCGTCCTCGTAGACTGCGACAACACAACCCCCGAAATCCTTGAGTACGCGCTCAGAGTCGTCGCCCAGTTTGGTCGTGTTGTGCTCCGTCGTGGCTACGGCAACCACAGCACTCTCGCAAAGACGTGGCAGGAGGCGTTGGTTCGTCAGGCATTCACTCCGTGTCTTCAGTATCAATACGCCGCGGGAAAGAACACCGCTGACATTGCCCTTGCACTAGATGCGCTTGAGGCGATGTTTGACCATCGAGCAGACAAGTTTTGCATCGTCACGAGTGACTCCGACTTCGCCTACCTATGCCGAAAGCTCCGCGAACGGGGTGCGACGGTGTGTATCGTCGGCGAGTCCAAAACGCCTGAAGCGTTGCGCAATGCCAGCGACCAGTTTTTCGAGTGGGTCGCACCGGCGCCCACGGACGCGGAGCAAGCCGGTACCAAGGCGATTCAGGAAAAATCCGAGCAACCAAAGCCGACGACAATCAAGCGGAGGCCTCGATTCGTGGTTGAGGCAGTCGAACTACTCGCAGAAAGCACGTCGGAAGGGCAAGTGCACTTGAGCGCTTTGGGGCAATACCTCAAGCGTACTGACCCAGGCTTCTCTCCTGCAATTTACGGGCATTCTGGTCTGCTGGATATGCTTAAGACGTACGACCTGCTTGCTCTCAAAAAAGCAGATGGCGGGCACTACACGGTCGGACTGCGTTCTTTGGCATCGACTGGGAGTAATGGCGCGACCGTTACTGCGCCCGCTCATGCCGGCGCGTCCCAAGCCGAAGTCGAGGGGTGATTTCGCTCGCTCCTGCGGCCATTCAGGCCGCTTTGAGGAGGCTCCATGTCCAGTGGTGACAGCAGAGACAAAGGTGCATCGTGTCACAACTATCCCACTGCCGCCTTGTCGCCTGATTCCCTTCGGCTTCTCGAGCGATTCGGAGGGCGGCTGCGGCGTTCACGCTTGCGACGTCACCTACAGCTAAGGCAGTTCGCGGAGCGTGCTGGAATTTCAAGCGAGACGCTACGAAAGGTTGAGCGCGGCGACCCGGACGTCGCAATACGTGCATATCTCTCAGTGCTAGAAGCACTACAGTTGCAGGCTGACATGGATAAGCTCGTGGCAGTCGACCCGAGCGAAGGGAGGAAGGAAGATGCATCCAATGCGGCATCTGATGAGAAATCTGCAGCGCCGTCTGAGTCCATGGAACTCCCCACTGACGCTGAACTCATGCAGCTTCTGTTCGCATCACTGGAAAATGAGTTGGAGAATGACTGGTGCGTGGTCTTGCCCCTCCCCTAGGCTCGAACCGTAAGCAGGCCACCTATCCGGCCTCACTCGTGCGCCGGTTCTGAACCGATAGCGCTTGGTAAGCCGGCAGCTCTACTGGAGGACGGCATGAGCATTCATGAGATTCGCGACGCAAGGTCCGTTCGTGCCGCGATGTCGGAGTACGACCGAGTTGGCAGAACGTACTTCCTTGAGAAGTACGGGTTCGGCAAGTCTCGCGAGTACATGCTCCGAGATAATGCCACTGGTCGTCTCTATGACTCGAAGGCTATCGTGGGGGCAGCCTACGGATATGCCTTCCCTGAGCGCGGCCCCCTTCAAGCCTCCGAGTTTTCAGGAGGCGAGGCGACCGTCGAATCCTTGTTGGCCGACCTAGGCTTTGAAGTCGTTCGTGTGGGCCAGGACTGGAGCCGCGAAGAGGTCGAAGCCACCGTCACCGACTACTTCGAGATGCTACGTCTGGAGGCCACCGACCAACCGTACAACAAGTCGGAACATAACGAGACACTGCGGCAGCGATTAAAAGCGCGGAGCAAAGGCTCCATCGAGATGAAGCACCAGAACATCTCGGCGGTCCTCGACCAGCTCGGTCTTCCATACATACGTGGCTATAAACCCCGTTCCAATCTACAGGACCTGCTGCGCGAGGTAGTCGTTGCTGAGGTGCAACGTTCGCAAGAGGTTCTACGAGCCGTCGTTGACGCAATTGAGGACCGTACTACCCCGGGCAACCGCAACTACCGTGGGGTGCTTATTGAGCCTCCGATGCCAGAGGCGTTGCCACCGCACCGGCGTCGAGAGCGCCTCCCAAGGCGACTAGATTACGCAGCGCGGGACGAGCATAACCGTAACCTCGGTCGAAACGGGGAGGTATGGGTCGTCGGCTATGAGGGGGCTCGACTCGAAGATGAGTCTCGTCCCGACCTAGCTTCTCGAATCGATTGGGTATCCGACCGATGCGGTGACGGGACGGGTTACGACATCCTGTCCTACGAACCAGATGAGGTCGCTCGCTTCATTGAGGTCAAGACGACTAACGGTAGCCCGCTCACGCCCTTCATCGTGACTCAGAACGAGGTGGAGTTCTCGGAAGAGGCTGAAGACGCGTTCTGTCTATACAGAGTGTTCGACTTCGCGCGGGCCCCGGGACTTTTTATCCTGCGCGGACCGCTGACCGCGTCAGTCCATCTCGCGGCCCTCGACTACCGCGCAAGGCTGCGGGCATTGGGGCATTGAGAGCCACGGCTAGTTACGAACGCCTCGACACGCCGAATACTTCGCGCAGCCCCAGACTCATTGCCCGCATTGCGGCCTGATTTAGCAGTACGGCGGACCAGCGCGCGGCCGCATTTTGGGCATACAAAGCGGCTAGGGATTTGCCATGAGGTCTCAAAAACGTTTGCGAATAGCTACGTTAAGCGTAACTATTCGCAAAGGAATAGTAGCTTTGAGCAAACGGCCGCTAGGCGGGCTCGGAAAAGACCATCAAAGCGCGGCGGAAGACAATACGAGTCCCACAGTCTGGGTCCAAGCTCGAGGTACTCGACTACCGGGCGAGGTTGCGCGTATTAGGGCAATGAGCTCCGCCGCTAGTTGCGAATGCCTCGACATGCCGGGTACTTCGCACACCCCCAGAACTCGCTGCCCGCATTGCTGCCAGATTTCGCCGTACGGCGGACCATGGTGCTACCACATTTTGGGCATGCAGGATTCGCAGGGGGCGCAGCATCAGGCCTCGGAGCGGGTGCCTGCGCGTGAGCGCTTACTTTGACTCCGCCAATCATGCGACGCAACCCGCGAGCATCCACCAGGCGTATGGAACGACCTTCTGCAAACGCCTGGGCATCGGCAGTGAAGCTGCCGGAGGCGGCTACGAAGCCGCCCACCGCACGTTCGGCAGTCATTACGCCGTACAGTTCACGCACTGTGGCAACACCGACCTGCCGAGCCTTCCACTGCTTGCATTGGATGAGGTATTTATCCCTTCCTTGGTACGCCTCGAGGTCAACCCCGCCGTCCGGTCCGTCGCCGCCACGCTCCACTACGCGGTACCCCTTCTGGCGGAACGTCTCAGCGACCAGACCTTCGAACTCGCGCCAACTCATTTTGTTCAGCGCGTCTGCGGAGGAATCGGTCGCAACACGCCCATGCAGCTCACCCTGACGGCGGCGCCTGAAAAAGGAAACACCCGCTCCGACGAGGAACGCGAGTGGGACGACATACTGAAGGACGCCTGAGACCGTCGTCCAGATGCCCGTTACGGCAACATCAGCGATGGTCTTCCCCATCGCTTTCAACGCATCCGGGTGAGCTGGTAACGGGGGCTGCACGGCAAAGTGGTGCAGTACCAGATAGGCGACGAGCGCCAACGTCACACCGACCTGCCACGGCAAGTGGGCGGCAATCTCCATTAAGTCCTCGATGGGTGAGGTCTTGCGTCTACGGGCCATGGCTCAATCAATTTGGATAGTTAGTTATCTGTCAAGTGACCGGGAATTTCCTGCCACCCGGAACCGTCAAAATCCCGACGCACAAGGCCTCTCGGCAAAGCGGCCACGCCGACGAGCTGAGGCAGCACTCACTACCTTCGGGTCAATACGAAAAACACAATCGCGCCGAGAACCCAGACCCACCAGGGGACTCCCGAACTTTTTGGCGCACTAGTCGGTGGCACTTTGTAATGAGGTTGCCCGACCCCGACTGGCCGATTAGCAGAGCCTGCGGCTGGTCGCGCACCCGTTCCCGGTGGTGTCGACTGCCGTGATTGCTGCCGAATGTTATCGAGTAGCTGTTGATTTGCCGTAGCCCCTCTAGTGACGCTTCCCCCGGTGCCAGATGCGGGTGTCGGCCGTGCTGCTCCACTAGCCCCGAGCCTGATTCCTTCGAGCACTTCCTGATTGGTGCGGGCGCTAGGCGCAGTTGGTGCAGTCGTAGTCCGCGTAGGTGCCTCCAAGCGATACTGCGCCTCCCCTTGAGTCAGCTCGCTTATCTGTGACAGCGCAGCAACGGTTATCGAGATGTGCTCGTACTTGAATTTGGGGTTGCTATACACGGGCTCAACGAGTCCGCGTATGGTCACCCATTTGCCCACCCACGCCTTAGTTGGTCGATTCCCTCCCTTTCCGAGCGCGTCGCTCCAAATTGCTAATTTCACGCACTTTCCGGTCCAAGGAGCGAAATTCACAAATATGTACGGTTTTCCGTACTTGCTCCTGCTCTCGCTAACATCTACTACCTTGCCAACCAACTCGACCATCCTGCCGATGCTTCGGGCAAATGCAGCGTAGTCCCCGGCATTGAGGACTGGGTACTGGCTGATGTAGCCGGCTCGGGCCTGCGACCTTGAGGTTACCGCTTCCACCTTGACCGACGGGATTCCGGTGCCCGCGAGGAAGTCGCGAAGTGCAGGAACGTCAGAGATGCGGCCGGCACAAACGGAAAGGAAATTCTGTGCGTCACGTGCTAGTGACGGTATCTGCCTGATGTCGGAGAGTGTCGGGGACGCGCCGGGGTCCTTGAAATCGTTCGCCCGAAACAGAATCACACCGGCGCCGCTCTGCGACGAGTTCCATAGAGAAGGCCGCTCACAAAGCGCGCGCAGTGCTAAGTTCAGGGAGATGAACGAAAATCGGTCCAGCTTTGCGTCGAAATCGGCCGGACCGCGATTCGGGTGCTGATAGTCGCGATGCCCCATCTCGGAGCCCCCGAGCGAGGCTATCTCAGGAACAAACATCCCGTCGTAATCGATGAGTTGCAGGCGCCGTCCGCCGTCGGCGACCATGAGGTTCCCCTCCTGAAGGTCGCCATGCGCGATTCCGTTCTTCTCCAGATATTCGGCAAGCAGGGTAAGCGACGCCAGGAGTTGGGTCAGCTTTGCCCTGTCGGAGTAGTTCCCCTCGACGAACTCCCCAAGGGTCTCGCCCTCCGCCCATGCCATCTTGACGACCGGGTATTGGGCGGAGCCGACTTTGACACCTCGCGGCTGAAACTCGAAGTCAACAAAGTAACTGGAATTGAGCCCCTGCAGCTTCCTCGAAATGGCCGCGTAGCGTCTTTCAAGGTCCTTCGCTTCCCGATGAAAGCAACGAACCGCGTACTTTTTGCCCGGCGACAGCTCGACAGCATAAGTGAGTGCGAACCCACCTGAGACGACTACCGGTAATCCGAGCCCGGACGTCCGAATTCGCCCCTTCGCCAGCAGCGGGTCGGCGAAAGCGCTGGCCGGGTGCTGTAGTGTCTCCTGATACTGTTCGAGGGACGGGTATGCCATTACTGAGCCGACTCTCCGGAGATTCGCACCCGAACAACCGTCGAATCGTCCAGCCTGATGCGCTTTTCGTTTCGGAGGCGAACAATCAGCGCCTGAAACTCCATTTCGTCCACGACGGCGGCCAAGAGCGCAATAGGGCACTCGTCGCCGGCATCTCGCTCCCTCAACATCCACTGCCCGACAGCATCGGTGACGAAGAGGAGAACATCGCCCTTCTGGACTTGCCATGACCGCGACGAGTTGTGCTCGAAAAAACCCGGCTCTCGCAGGAATTCATTAGCGCTGGGTACCGTGGCAAGAAGCTGTGGTCGGGCGTCGAACTCCGCGGCCTCGGTGAAGGGAAACGTTGTAAGTAATTCCGCATCACGAAGGTGCGCTGCGAGGCAATCTCCGACAGCAAGAACCTCAAGGTCCTGCCCATTCGGTGCAAGCTCGGCGCCCATCAGCGTGGCAAAGCTTCCTCGCTCGAACGCTGCCTGCCGAGACCACGACAAGGTTTCGATGTCGATTGAAGCGACGTACTCGGACACCGCCTCGTCCAGCCATTCGACGTTGAATTTGTTGTCCCAGACATAGCGCTCAACCAAGAGCTTCGCCCAAGTCTGCGAGTCGTAGGACTCCGAGGCACCGTCGGAGACCGCGAGGCGGTCCCCGCTCGCAGACATTGCCCACGCGTCTTCGTTCAGTTCGGGCCGGGCGGGGTCCTTGGCGACTGTAGCTGCGAGTTCGACGACAAGGCGCATGCGTACCTACCGCAGCTGGGATGCGCGCGTTCCGATATCGAAGAAATCAACGATTTCGCCCGCCTCGGCGTTGAACACGTACCCCCGCGACTCAAACGAGACGTTGTGCCCCTTCTCCTGGGTAACCTTAATAAGGTGTTCCGGCAGTTGGGATGACATCCGGAACAGGAGTTTCGCGTATTGGTCGGGAAGGCTCGAATCGGACGCCGGGAATGAAATCGGATTGCCCGGCCTAGAGCTGACGTGCAGATTCAGGATAAGGACGTTCCCGTCGTTGGTCCTGAATTGTCGGAGGGTGTCTGCCAAGGATTCTGGGTCCCCGTCGGTCGATTCTCCGTCGGTCACGTGAAGCACCGTCGGAGGATAGCTGTTCGGGTGCGCGTCGCACCAAGCGGCCAGCTCCTCGGCGGCGCGGGTAATGGCCGCACACATAGGGGTACCGCCGTTCGCAACGGGTTCGAACCAAACCGGGAACTTGACCGCCTGCTCAATAATGCCGCCTGCACCGTCATCCACCTTGCGTTTCCGCTCTTCCACTCGGAGCGGACCTGCCTCGATGCTTGAAATCGGATGCAGAATTTTACCGGCCAACGAGCCTTGCAGTCCGTTACGCGCGTCGCCGTCCCCGTACCCGATGACGCCGACCTCGAAGTAGTCCCGAACGCCATCCGCCTTCATGCACCTGGTCACGAGATTCATCAGCGTGCGGTTCAATACGTCCGCGACAAACTGGGCCTTCGTCTTGTCACTGTTGGCCATTCGGTCTGTCATCGACCCGGATTGGTCGACCAAAAACAGAAACGCCGTTGGGTCCGTTCGCTGGATAGGTGCTTGATAGGCCACAAACTTCTCCTAATAGTGTTCGAAATCGAGACTGCGAACGCAACAGCAGCCATTTCCGCCACCGCCGCAAGTCTTACGAATTTAACATAGCCCCATCCACAATTCGGCACAAAGCTGTCCCAAACAGCATGACTTCGGCCGGGAGCGACCCGGGATTGCTCGGGTTCGGTGACGCGCCCCTGCAACGCCATTTCGTGCACAGGAAGGTGAGGGCTATCCGTGGGTGGTCTGAGCGACCAGGCGACTGAGCGCGCACGTAACGCATCGTGCACACTCGCTGTGCTGATGCCTCAGTCACACACATCCCAGCGAAGTGGCTATGATTTCCGTATGGAATCGCGCCACTGCCCATTCTGCACGCTACCTGCAGCGCGCATCGTCGCTCAGAACGACTACGCACTCTGGATTTACGACGGCTTCCCCGTCTCGCTTGGGCATAGCCTCATCATCCCGAAACGTCACATCGGCTCGTTCTTCGACGCTAGCACCTGCGAGCGAGCAGCCCTACTGGGACTTCTCGACCAGGCAAAAGCCACCGTCGATGCTGAGCATCAGCCGAACGGGTACAACATCGGCATCAATGACGGCGAGGCGGCGGGCCAGACCGTGCCACACCTCCACCTGCATCTGATTCCACGCTTTCTGGGGGATGCTGCCGACCCGCGGGGCGGAGTTCGCTGGGTCATCCCGGGCAAGGCCGATTACTGGTCAGGACGTTAAGGTGCCGCCGCCGTTGCCCCCGCCATCCCCGGAAGCCCAGCTGTGGTTCCTGACGAAGCTGCAGCGCCTCTTCGGCGAGGGGGATTTCACTGCGACGTACAAATTTGCCCTGCTCATCTCCCTGGCCGACTTGGCGGTCGAGCTCGGCGCCGATGATGGAAGTGAGTTGATTCTGGCTAATCGGCAGATTGGTGAGCGTTTCATCGCTCTCTACTGGCAACACAGTCTTCCGTACAGCTCAGGCCACCCGAGCAGTGCTCCTGCGGTCCTCGTGCAGAACAACGGTGCCCAAGCCGCGGTGGTTTCAGCCATCAGCACCTTTCGGGCGAACTGCGCCGCGACTTCCCCTCAAGCCGCGGCCCGACAGCCAGGCTTCCGGGCACTCGTGAGCGTTGTCACCAGCACGGTCTCTGCACAGCCGCTTAACTACCTCCAGAACTTCGGAGGGGGGACGGACGAGTTCCTGTACGAACGCGCTGGCGCAGGGAAGGTGCGCTTAAAACCGGGCGTCGCCTACTGCTTACGGCGCTTCTACCCCCTCGTGCAGCAGCTGGCCCGTACGCACTGGATTGACCACATCAAGCAGAACAGCCGCAACCAGAGCATCCTCGGTGCTGCAGACGATTTGGAGGACTTCCTGTTTTCGTCCTCAAGGCAGTCATTGCAGGTGATGGCTGCTGGTCTGCGTAAGCTCGACGGCACCAAGTGCTTCTACTGTGGGAATGCGGTCAGCACCGCGGACGTGGACCACTACATCCCTTTCTCGCTGTATCCCCGAGACCTAGCACACAACCTCGTTCTGGCGCATCCGTCATGCAACCGAAGCAAGTCCGACACCCTGGCAGCCCTGCCGCACCTTGAGAGGTGGTTGGAGAGACTTCACGACAAGGGGGATGCGCTAGCCGAGATTGGTTCGGCTGCGGGATTTCAGACGGACCGGTTAGTGACCCGGCAAGTAGGCGCCTGGGCCTATACGAGCGCGCTGAGCGGTCGAAGCAAAGCCTGGCTTAAGGCCAACTACTACACCTCCATCGATGACTCGTATGCGACTTGTTTCGATTGACGGCGCTTCCGCCAGTATTCCGGCAAACTGCGCGAACCGCCTCGCAATGTGCGGAATGAACCTCCTTATGCCGCTGGCCGGACTTTCGGAAAAGACGAGGTTGTGTGGGAGGCCTTGCGCGCTCATTCAAAGGGAAAGCGCCCGGCGGAGCGCGCTGTACCTCATCGCGAAACTGCGCTGTGAACGGCAAGATGACCAGGGGGGGCACGGCTTCCGTTCGTTGACGCTGGCCGCCATAACAATGGTGATGACGCGCGGTGACTCGAGGACGGACGCTTGGGCTTGCCTCGCCTGACGGCAGTGCAGAGGAGGCGACCTTTCTGCATAGTGCGAACCTTCGCTTAGCTCTCGTTCTGGTTAGTTGCTATCCGCAATCGTCTGCTTCATTCGCGTGAAGTGCTGCACGTCGCACTCCTCTATGAGCGCGAGAAGGTCACGTAATACTTCAGGAGCTTCGGCCAACGCAGATGCTTCGTCATGCCCTTCGGCAATCAGTTCGGCGTGGGAGTGCGTGTCCAAGAACCTCAGAATTCGGGTCTTCTTCGGGCCGTCAAAGTCGATAGCCTCCAGCCGTGCATGTAAGCTAGGGTGGTCCGGAACCTTGAACACAAGGAAAGCCTCTAGCAAGCGTCGTGCTAGGTTGGGCAGTTCGTAATATGTCTGTAGGGGTGCCCCGTTCTGGAGCGAGCTTGCTTCAACGACTCGCTTGAAGAGGTAGTGGTACTCGGATTCATAGTTGCGCAGGAATGGGTCCAGGGCTTCGAGAGTCGAACTTCGCTTCCCGTCCGTGAAAGTGGCTTTCAGCATGTAAAAGCGCGCCTCGAGTCCTCGTTTGACCTTGTTTCGGTTGATGAACGAGAACCAGTTCCGCACCTGCCGCAGAAAGGTGTAGTTGTGGGTGAGAACAAAGAGCTGGCCCGCCTCGCTCAGCCTGCGTTTCATGAAGCCAAATGCATTGAAGATGGTGTTCGTGTCGAGGCTCGAGATGGGGTCATCAATCACAACGATTCCGCTCTCAACGTCGAAGGACCGGTCTTGAAGCGATTTGAGGAAGTACAGGAACGCAATAGACGTACGCTCCCCCTCACTCAGGTTTGTGGCAGCTCCGTCCCGCCGAGTCAGCCGGTATCCGGTTTCCTCGACCTCGAAGCGGATTTCATCGTGTCCGAGATAGGCAACCAATTCTCGGTTCAACTCGTCGGCGGGCTGGCGATGGTCTCGGATGTCCTTTTCAAGGGCATGCATCATTCTCTCGGTGTCCGCCCGAGCTTCCTGAGCTGATTTATGTGCCCTCTCCGCCTCGTCAAGCTGGTTCTGCCTTTCGGTCCAGTCGGAGAGGCAAATCGCCAGCTCGTGAAGGTGCAGTTTCTCGCGCGCTAATTTGACCCGCTCGGCAAATGACTCAGTCTTGGCATTGTGCTTGGTGACCAAGAGCCGGATGCGCTCGAGTGCGCGCTTACCCATGAACTCGCCAATGGTTGGCAGGCCAGCGGAGAGAGCGTTCAGCAATCTCGACAAGAGGGACTGTTCGGGCTGCGACACGCCGCTACCGCCCAACAGCAAGTTCTCAAGCTCCAAGTTTTCGAAGACTCGCTCCTGCTTGACCTTTACTGCAGTAGCAAGAGCGAAAAGGCCGCCTCGGACATTATTCAGGTGACCCTTAAACTCAGCACAGGCCGCCTCGTAGTCCGCCCGAAGCTCGGGGTAGAGGTCCTTGCTGCCAGGAAGGCTGACAACGTCCAGAGCGCTAGCCTCCCGCTCGATGCGTCCAACCAAGCCCGCCAAATTCTGAGTGAACTGGCGGAACTGGTCATTGAAGTGCGCCTCAAGCCGGCGAAGGCGCTCGGCAGGCAACGGTTGATTGCAGAACTTGCAGGTCGTGACATCGCCATCGGTGTGCAGCGGTAGGCCGCTGCCGACCCAGGCAGCTACGGTCGGATTTGCTGCCAATTCTTCAATGACGGCGGACACGACGGTCTTGCGGAGAGCTTCTCGCGCTTCCTGCTGGAGCTTCATTACATCAGGGAAGGCGACCGGCGGCAGCTGCACTGCGGCCATCGGCTGCGCATCCTTCAGGTCGAGCAAACCTTGGCGTTCCTCTGGTGACAGCTGAGGCGTGGGCGAACTGGCGAAAACTGACATCTTCGCCCTGAAGTCGGCTGCGTTGTAGTTGTTGAAGCTGCCGCCTGGGGCAACCAACAAATTTTTGATTGAGCGTGCAGTGCTTGTGGCGAAGTCGTCGAGGTCCTTCTTGGCTTTCGTCTCTTGGGCCGAGGCCGCTCGGATGGACTCGGTGAGTGCTGGCACGCTTGCCTTGAGCGCATCAAGTTGTTGCTGCTTCTCGGCGCTTTCTTCGCCGAACACAAAGACAGGCGGCAACTGACCAAGGGCTCCGCCACTGCTTTCGAAGACGCTGCGTGCGACAGTATCGCGATTGAAGACGCGCACCTGCGGTAGCACCGTCTGAGATAGGGACTTGCCGGAAACGGTCATGCCGTCGAAGACAAAGTCGACATCGCCTTCGAGGACGCCTGTGCCTGCTTGGATAGACCTAAAAAGCCCGGATAGTGTCGTTTTCCCGGTGCCGTTCCATCCGTAGATGAGGTTGAAGCGCCCAAACTCCTCCAAGGTGGCCGGCCAAGTGAAGTTCTTGAAAATCCTGTGGCCGCGAACCTTGCCAAAGCGCATGAGCTTCATTGTGCCTCCCTCTTATGCTTATATCTTACTGCATGACAGGAGGCGAGGTTGGTATAGGGAGGTCGGGATGAGAGTCTGAAAGGATAAGGCTGCCAGTGTGCTCGTCTTGCCTCAGGCGAACCTGAGATGGGCCATCACCCGTCGGGCTGCGAAATGTCTTGGCCGAAGGCAAGGGTTCGTGCTCTACGAGCAGGTGGTGGTCGAGGAGATGCCCGACGTGCTGTTCGTCTTTTACCTGGATGGACTAGCGCGGCGAGCAGTGCTAGGGCAGGCCGCCGCGGCGTGATACGAACCAGAGAGTGCCAGTCTTGCTGGCGTGACCGGTGCGAGCGACTCCACGAGCAAAGCGTGCCGCAGGAAGGGAGATTTCTTCATGCGAAGCTACAAGGTGCTAACGCCTCGTCTTGAACGCCACTGACGTGACTGCGTCGCTGAAGAGTTCCTTGCACTGCCGAAATAGTAAGATGCGCCGTACCTCGAATGACTAGAACAAAAGCGAAGGAGGGAAGATGTTTGTGACAGGTAATGGCTATCTTAAGGCGGTGAAGGACGTCCTCAAGTCCGAAAACAAGCAGGTGGTCTATCTGGCGGTCGCCTTCTGGGGGAAAGACGCAGACACCTTGTTCAAACAGTTGCCGGCGCGTGCCGAGGTACGCGTCATCTGCAACCTAACGTCCGGCGGCACGAATCCAATGACCATCCGGAAACTTCAGACGCTGGTGCCGCGGGTCGCAGTCCGGCAACTGAACGACTTGCACGCCAAGGTCGTCTGTGGCGATGAAGTGGCTGTCATCGGCTCCGCGAATTGCTCCACAAATGGATTGGCATTGCAAGGCCAGCAGTGTGCAGGCTGGCGCGAAGCCGGTTTGCGGACGGAGGATGCTGACGTCCTGGCGGATGTACGCCCTTGGCTCGAGACGCTTTGGCTGGCTGCCCAGGAGATTGAAGAGGCTGACCTTGCCCTCGCCCAAGCCAACTGGGACCGCAGACGGGCCCTTACCAACAAAGAGCATGCCGGGCGGTTTATTTTCGACGAGTTCTTCGACAAGGACTACTGGGACGGAAAGCGGGTATTCCTAGCAATTTACTGCACGGAAGCGTCGGAGCAGGCTAGCCGTGAATGCGAAAGAATTAAACAGCGCGAGGACCGAAAAGCGACGGCGGAGACCTGCGAGGAATCTGTGCTGGATTTCTATGAGCAGTGGCCCGGCCTGCCCGTGGATGCAGTCATTATCGACGTCTGGTACAAACGGAGAAGCAAAAAGGCCGTGGTCGACGACACTTGCTACCGCCGACTCCCGGCCCTGGATGTAGCGCACTTTATGACGGAGACCGGCGAGGACTCCTCCTTGCAAATCGTCCAAGTCGCATCTGGCATCGAGGAGTTCCCTTTTGGGGCGAGGGAAGCCAAGGCAATTCAGGCGAAACTAAACGAAGAGGTCGACGGGAAAGCCCGGATTCTGCGTCTTTGGAACAGCAAACCCAAAGGCGACGAGTCGCTGGTCGCCCCCTTCTCCGCGCTGTTCGACTGAGGCCTGGGGCGCGCAAGGGGCGGTAGGCGCATCAAATCGGGGCGGGTTCGAGGTTTCGACCCGAGGCGAGGTAACACGGTAACGGACAGTGTATCGCCCGCTCTTTCCCGTCTCAAGTCCTACCGCTTCATCTTACGCGTATGCCGTATGAGCGCAACCGAGGACCTATGCGAGTTCCGGTTCGCCCCTGCGGCCAAGCCTCGAAGCTCCAGTTGTGAGAGTGTCTGTCTCGCGTCAGTTTTGTTTCTTGCTCGCAACTTGGCTCACCACCACCGTCAACTTCTGGCTCAGTTGAATGGTCACCACGCGCCGAGCTGTAACGACAGTTCTTTCGCCCCTTATTGGTGTTCCGTCCCGGGAGCTCCGGCTTGACACGAAGCTGAAAACCTCCAAAGCCCAACAGCTTGATGTCATTGCCCGCCTCAAGTGCGGAACTGATTTTCTCGAGGGGGCTGCATTGGATTGGGTAATTCTGTTTAGTCGTTTCTAATTAAGGTCGGTATCGCCGGCGCTTATTCTGCGGCCTCTGAATTGGATGCACGGCGCGCGGGATTGCGTCGTGAATTATACAATCCCGCACCTGGTGCCCTAGTGGATAAAAGCCGGAATTCAAACCGGCTTCATCTTAGTCATCGTCATCGTCGGCCCAAGCCTCTTGCTGCGCTTGGCATGACGAACAAAGCTCGCCGTTCGTGACGTAGCAATAATTCTCCCCTTCCGGAAGCGCGTCTGCATAAAGCGTGCAGCAGCAGGCTGCACACTGGTAGTGGTATGCGGTCATAGATGTCCCCTTCCGATAGGTAAATGCTCAATCGTCATAATGCGAGTAGTCTTCGAAAACTTCTTCGTCGTGCGGCTCGTACATACGGAATCGTCGAGAAATTGCACACATGTCTGACGAAGTTGTGCCTTTCTCGCGGTTCAATGACAGGGCGCGGCCAAAGGCTTCCTCCCTGTCAAAGCCAAAGTTGAACGACGTCAGCTCCCCGTCGCGGCAACCTTCTTGAACAACCACAGGGACGAACGAATCCTCTGGGCCGTTGGGGAGTTCGGGTACGTATAAACACTTCCTCTTGGGGCGAGCTATCCCCGTCAGCTGCGTCAGGAAGTTGTCCGTGAGGGACGCTTCATAGCCGTCATCGTCAAACATGAGCGATTGATACTTGAACCGGCGTTCGCGCTCCGGGTAGTACTCGGCCATGGTGTATTGCTCGTTCAGCCACCACAGAAATAATGTGATTTTTGGTCTTGACGAGGCAATCACAATCGGTGCTACCGGGGTCCACGGGAACTTGCTCCACCGACGTAAGCGGTCTCGGTCTGACGCATAGGACACAGAGCGAGAGCTATCCGGCTGTGAGTACTCAAATGGAGTTCCCCGGACATTTTTTCCTATGCGGTCGAAGACAGACTGCGCAAGGAAAGTTGCCGTTTCGTGCCGGCTAATTGCGCTGTTGCGCGACCATACGAAATGCTCGGATGCCACTTGCCCTTCGACAATGACACGTGCGACGCCAAAGAACACGTCATACCACTGGCCCCACGTCGTTTCTGGCACATCAGGCACAGTAGCGGCCATTGCGTTCCAGTCACGGAAGCCATCAGAGTGCGAGATGGCGTTCAGCCATTGACCATGCTTGAGGGATACGGAGACAAACGAACAAGAAGCCTTGAGATAAGCAGCAAGCTGCTTGGCTTCAAAAGAGGTGAGATGAGACATGCCTTACTCCTCGCATGAGCACGCGATAGAACAGGGCCTCCCATTTCCGTTCTGTGCTCAGTTGTGGAGCAAGACGAAAAAATCTCAACTGCGAACTACAGGGATTCACCGTGCCCCATCAGGGGCGGGAGGGGCTGGCTCCCTAAGCCGGAGGTGATGATATGCCATACGGGCGCGCCCTGCAACGGCTGAGCCGCGCGAGGCCCAAGCGGTTGTTCGCCTTGCTCCTCCCCGTAACACCTACAACCGCGAATCTCGTTCTGACCCTTTCTCGTTCATGCGGCTACGCTCGTAGGAGACTTACCGCACCGTTCCTGTGTTGCTATAAGGGATGCGTGATGCGTCACGCATCCTTGACAAATGTATGGAGCATGAATGTTGCGGGTCTGCATCCTGGAGCAATACCATAGACAGATGATGTCCAGGACTTTGGGCGTACGGCCCCCGTCCTCAACTCGAGAGCTTACGTCCCATGGCAAGAAGAAAATCTGGCGGAAGTGGCGTGCTGATAGGAATCGCACTGGTGGTGTGGTTCTTGGCTTCCATCCCGAAAGAGGTATGGGGCGTGTTACTGGTCATCGGGGGTGTCGCCTTGGTCCTCTGGGCGGGCGCCAAGATATTCGGAGCAAAGAAGGAGGTGAGCCCCGCGGTGTCCGCGTCACCCCCTGAGCCATCGCCTGTGCCTCCTTCGGCGCCGTTGTCGACCAGAAAAACTTTCGCCGCCGCGCAGACGCAGGAACCCGCCCGCCTAAAGACAACCCGCACGGAGGATGAGAGCTTCGGGTCATTTGTCCTTTCCACGGAGCGCGGTGTCGCTGAGCATCAAATTCCCGCCGCTCCCCCAGGCACGTCGGAGAAGTGCCGGTGGATACCGGCCGGGGAAACCGTCAGCATTGCCGGATTCAGCATCCCTGGCGGCTTGTTGTACCTTGGCTCGGGTCCGCGTTCGGGATATGGGGTGGAACCGGCGTTAATTAACCCCGCGCTCAAGGTGACCTCGAGCGCCGTTGATGTCTCCCTGCGCCTGACGGACTACTGGCCGAGTTACTCGACCATCACTCCGGATGCGCGCCGTGCTTACCTTCAATGGCTCGCGGGAGGTCGGAAGGACCCAGCGGCCAACATCGGATACGTGTTCTTGTTCTTCTACGGGCTGGAACGTCGGATTCTGATGGAAGCCCCCCACGACTCCGTCGCTTCAGCCGATATCCCGGCCATCAAGGCAGAGGTCCGCCGGCTTCTTGGTATTTACCGGCAGAGCAACTCGTTTCGTCAGTACGCGACGAACTTCTTGGCGTATCTGGAAAGCGAGGGGTTTTCTCCCAAGACTTATCTGAACCCGCCGCCGTCTGTTGGCGAACAGACGTACGAGCTCCCGCTACCCTTGAAGGTCGGTTTGGGCCAGCTTGCAGCAGACCAAAAGGCGGTTCCAGCCAGTTGGGCGCACGCCTGGGTGCTCGCCGACCCAAATATCGTTCGTCGGACCGCGGTCAATCGATGCAGTGCTGAGTTCGAACAACTCTTCATGCGACGGTACACCGAGGCGCACGGGGAAGGGATTGTGCTGAAGCAAAATCGTACCAAGCTTCAGTTCTCCTACAGGCCCGCGTCGGGGGGATTTGGAGGCCAGCTCTTCTCCAGGAGCCTCGGCGACCTTCCCGACGTGTCTGCGGTAAAGGGACCGCTTCAAAAGCTTCAGGCCCTTGTCGACGACTGCACTGTGTCCCTTGACCCCTATAGCAGATTTGTAGGGCGGAACCCCGACAAGGCCCAGTCATTGGAAGGGCTGTTGCAGTTGCCGGTTGAGATATGGCCTGTTCCGGTTAAGTCGGAACTTGAGGAGCTGAAGTCACGTGTCGGCGACGGACTTCTGGTCATGACGTTTGGCGAGCTGTCGGGGCGCCTGAAGAGCGCCGGGCCGCTGTCGCGAGACAAGGTCCTCGGGTTGGTTCACGCGTTGGAGAGTCTGCATTTGGGAATGGAGCCGGATGTGCTTGCCGGCAATCGAATCCCTAAAGCAGAAGACAAAATTGCCCTGTTCGCCACGCTTCCCGAGGACGGGGAGGCGCGTACCGCGCCGGTGTACCAAGCTGCTGCGGTTACTCTCGACCTCGCGTGCGCGACCGCGCACTCGGATGGCGAGGCCTCTGCTCACGAACTGCTCTTGCTGACGCGACACGTCGATTCGTGGTCGCATCTCAGTCCTGGGCACCGGAAGAGATTGAAGGCACACCTGCGGCTAGGTATCGACCAACCGCCTACGTTAGCGGCGCTTAAGAGAAAGCTGGAACCGCTCGCAAGTCATGCTCGACGGTCAATTGTCCGGTTCCTTGCACATCTCACCCAAGCCGACGGAGTGGTCAGTCCGCAGGAGGTGAAGTTCCTCGAGCGGACGTACAAGGCGTTGGACCTTGACGCCAAGCTCGTCTATTCGGACCTACACGCGAGCGAAGCGCCCGAAGCACCAGTCTCCACCGAGGCGGCCCCGAAAAAGACGGCCGGGTTTTCGCTTGACCCCGTGCGTATTGCCCAGTTGCAGAAGGAGACGGCTGAGGTCTCGGCTCTTCTGGCCAACGTGTTTGTGGAAGAACTCGCGCCGCAAGTCCAGGAGTCTGAAGTTACGGCGCCGGAAGAAGAGTCGCAGCCGGGGAGCGTCGGCATTCTCGGGCTCGATGCAGACCACTCGGCCTTCCTCAGATTGCTCATTTCTCGCCGTTCCTGGGTTAAAGCGGAACTTGCAGATGCCGCGGCGGACATGGAGTTGATGCTCGACGGCGCCCTTGAACATATTAACGAGGCCGCCTTCGATGCCTTTGACGCACCGCTGACTGACGGGGATGACCCGATTGAAATTAACCTTCAGCTTCTTGAAGCCCTCCCACTATAACGGTGCACAACACCATGGTAGCTTCAATCAACTCTGAACTAAAAGAAGGATGGATTCCCGCTGGACAGCCGATAACAGTGGCCGGACTAGAGCTGACTGGCGGCCTGCTTTACTGCAGCTCGCGTTCGGCCCCGGAAGAGATTCTTGACGAGCCGTCTAAAATTGATATGTCCTTGGATGTGTTCGAGGGGGAAGTTGACCAAAGAATAGGATTGATGGGCTACGGTCCAAATTACTCAGCCGCATCACCTCAGGCAAGAAAAGCCTATCTCACATGGCTCTTTGACGGCAGAAGTAGTCCCGATACACATATCAGCAACGTGCTTTTGTTTTACGCGGGTCTCGAAAGGCGCGTTTTAGTTGATTTGAAATTGAGTGGTGGCACCTGTTCTGAGGTCGAGTCTATCCGGAACGAAGTGTCCCGTTTGCGCGACGTGTATTTTGCGAATGAGATTTTCTATACTGTTTCAACGCTTTTTCTTGCCTATATTGATGCGGAGTGCACAGGAATAAGAGGGTACCTTAGAGCTCCTCCTAATGTCCGAAAACGGACGAGGGAAACACTCATTCACCTTCGAGTTGCTCTTGGTCACGCTGCAGCTGATGAAGTGGCTCTTCATCCAGACTGGGCGCTGTCTTGGGTGTTAGGCGATTCCGGTTTTGATATTCCTAAGATTTTGGCGACGGATTTGTCCCTGTTTTCTAATATTTTCAGGGAGATATTCTTGTCAGAGTTGGGGGATGGATTGTATCTAGAATCTCCCCGGTCGACCCTCGAATTCGTTTATAGGCCTGCGTCGCGGAGCCTCTTTAATACGCCGTTTTTTTGCAACTCCGTTGGGTCTGTCGAAGCTGCCGGACAGTCTGTCGCGAAGCGTATACTTCAGCGTTTAATCGATTTATGCGCGGAGAGGGTTGCAATAAGTCGTTCAAAAACTAGCAGGTATTTCGGCGAACGCAAATCGGACGAACCCGGAGTTAGGGGCGAAAAACTGCAAATTAATTCAACCGTACGGCCCTTTGCGGGTGGTTTAACGAAAAAATCGACCAACGGACCGTTGGTGAGCAAAATTGGCGGCCGAAGTATTATTGGCCACAAACCCGTTCTTCAGCCTCCAAAAAGAGAGCGGTCTTACGCGAGTCCGAATAAATTAAAACTTGATTATTCTAAGATTGCAGTCATACAAAGCGAGACATCCGCTGTTGCAGAGTTGTTGGCAGATACTTTTAAGAGTCATTCCGTAGAGGACGTTCACATAACGCAAGAGATGCCTAGCAAAGACGACCCGTCGAGGTGCTGTATTCTTGGGTTGGATAGCGAGCTATCTGATTTTTTGCGTCTTCTTTTAAAACAAAAACTATGGAGCCGGGAGGAGTTGAACGGTGCTGCGACGGAGTTTCAGTTGATGCTGGACGGTGCGCTTGAACGAATTAATGAGGCGGCCCTTGAAATCGCCTCTTCTCCTCTAATCGAAGGGGAGGACCCGCTTGAAATCAACTACGACATTCTGGAGAGACTCTCTCTATGAGCACAATTCGCGCAAAGGACCGTGACGCGGTCATTCAATCCCTCCGCGCCGGCGTTGTTCCGCGTGCGGGCCAGCACCTGATTCAGGTGGGGCGCGTAAAGGAGCTCGAAGCTCTGATGAAGGATGTGGACCGCATTGCTGATTCGGGCTCTGGGTTCCGCGTTGTCATCGGTGAGTACGGCTCGGGCAAGACCTTCTTCCTCAACCTGGTCCGTGCCATCGCGATGGAGAAGAAGCTCGTCACGATGCATGCGGACCTGAACCCGGACCGGCGCCTCCACGCCACCGGCGGGCAGGCACGGTCGCTGTATGCGGAGTTGGCGAAGAACCTCTCCACCCGAACCAAACCGGACGGTGGCGCGTTGCCGGGCATCGTCGAAAAATTCATTTCTCAAGCGAAGTCCGAGTCTAAGACCAGCGGCAAATCGAGCGAGGCCGTGGTCCGGGAGCGGCTCGACCACTTGGCGGAGATGGTGAACGGATACGATTTCGCGGAAGTCATCGCAGCCTACTGCCGCGGTTTCGACGAAGGCAATGAGCAGCTCAAGGCCGATGCCATTCGCTGGCTGCGTGGCGAGTTCACCACGAAGACGGACGCCCGCGCGGCGCTCGGCGTGCGTACCATCATCGACGATGCATCCATCTACGACCAGCTGAAGCTGTTGGCCCGGTTCGTCCGGCTGGCCGGGTATAGCGGCCTGATGGTCTGCCTCGACGAGCTGGTGAACCTGTACAAGCTCTCGAACACTCAGGCGCGCAACGCAAACTACGAGCAGATTCTGCGCATCCTCAACGATTCGCTCCAAGGCTCGGCGGAGGGCCTCGGCCTCGTGCTGGGTGGCACCCCGGAGTTCCTCATGGATACGCGTCGCGGGTTGTACAGCTATGCGGCGCTGCAGTCTCGCCTCGCGGAAAACACGTTCGCGAAAGCCGGCATGGTCGACTATTCAGGACCGGTACTGCGCCTTGCGAGCCTCACCCCGGAAGACTTCTATGTTCTTCTGCACAAGCTGCGGCACGTCTACGCTTCGGGGGACACGGCGAAATATCTCGTGCCTGACGATGCCATACCAACGTTCATGGAGCATTGCGCGAAGCGACTTGGTGACGCGTACTTTCGCACGCCTAGGACGACCATCACGGCGTTCATCAATCTCCTGGCCGTGCTTGAGCAAAACACTTCGGCAGACTGGAAGGAATTGTTAGGTTATGTTGAGGTGGAGCAGGACCAAGGGGGCGCGGCGGACATGGCGGTAGGGGATGATGACGAACTCGCCAGCTTCAAGCTCTGACGCTGCCTCGCACAGCTTCGGTCAGCTTGATGAGCGCATCCAACGCTGGATTTGGCAAGAGGGCTGGACGGCGCTGCGTGATGCGCAGGAGAAGGCGATTCCCGCGCTCGTCGAGGCGGACCGTGACGTCATTGTCGCGGCAGCGACTGCGGCAGGCAAGACAGAGGCCGCCTTCTTCCCCATCCTCACGCACATGCTCCGCCATGAGCCGGAAATTGGCTCGGTGCTTTACATCAGCCCCCTAAAGGCGCTTATTAACGACCAGTGGGGGCGGCTCACCGGGTTGTGCGAGTCCCTCGATATCCCCGTGGTCGCATGGCACGGCGATGTGGCGGCCAGCCGTAAGCACAAGTTCATCAAAGACTCGAAGGGCGTGCTCCTCATCACCCCCGAGTCACTGGAGGCGCTGTTTGTCCGGCGGGGGACGGCGATGCCTGGGCTGATGTCGAAGCTGCGCTATGTCGTGGTCGACGAGTTACATGCCTTCATCGGGGCTGAGCGAGGGAAGCAGCTCCAGTCGTTGCTTCACCGCCTAGAGCGGACGGTGGGACGCCGGCTTCCCCGGGTCGGGCTGTCGGCCACGCTCGGCGATATGGCGCTTGCGGCAAAGTTTCTGCGTCCTGAGGACGGAGGCTCTGTCGAGCTCATCGTGGCGAAGAACGGCGGACAAGAGCTGAAGGTGCTCATCAAGGGCTATGTTGAAAAACCTCCTCGAAGCGACAGCGAGTCGGACCTCGAGAACCCCCAGATGGAGGACCTCGTACACGGAAGCACGCTGGAAGTCGCGGAGCATCTCTACAAGGTGCTGCGGGGGTCGAACAACTTGGTTTTTCCGAACAGCCGTCGGCAGGTAGAGCTTTACTCCGACCTCCTGCGCCGAAACTGTGAACGGAACGATGTACCGAACGAGTTCTGGGCGCACCACGGCAGTCTCTCGAAAGAATTCCGCGAGGACGCCGAGCGGGCGCTCAAGGACGGTTCGCGGCCGGCGACCGCCGTCTGCACGACTACCTTGGAGCTTGGCATCGATATTGGTGCGGTGAAGAGCATCTGCCAAGTCGGCCCTCCACCCTCTGTGGCGAGCTTGCGGCAGCGACTGGGGCGCTCCGGACGACGCAAGGGTGAGGCGGCCATTCTTCGGGGCTATTGCATTGAGCCGGAGCTGGGTCCGAAATCGAGTCTGTCGGACTGCATTCGGGAAGGACTCATCCAGTCGATAGCCATGGTGCGGCTTCTCATCCGCGGGTGGTTTGAGCCCCCGCTGGTCGGCGGACTTCACGGCTCGACCCTCATCCAGCAGATTTTGTCGGTTATTGCGGAGCGCGGCGGCGCCACAGCCGGGGAGCTGTGGGCGACACTGGTGAAAGGTGGCGCATTCGAAGGCTTCGACCGCGACGATTTCGTCCTTTTGCTCCGGCACATGGGCGAGAAGCAGCTGCTGACGCAGGACAGCTCGGGTTTGCTGCTGCACGGTGAGGTCGGCGAGAAACTGGTCAACCACTACGAGTTCTATGCCGCGTTCGCCTCCGACGAGGAGTTCCGTCTGCAATGCGAGGGACGCACGCTCGGTTCCCTTCCGGTCTCGCATCCTCTCGTTCCCAGCCAACGCATCATCTTCGCCGGACGTCGTTGGCGCGTCCTGGATGTGGATACGGAGAAGAAGGTCATCGTCGTGACCCCCGACAAGGGAGGCGCACCGCCGTCATTCGATGGCGGCGGCGCCATGGTCCATGATGTGGTCCGTCAGGAGATGCGCGAAGTGTTGCGCGACAAGGCACCGGTCCCTTTCCTCGACCAGGGCGCTACGGCCCTGCTCTCTGAAGCGCGGGATTTCTATCGCCGCGCGAACCTGGATACGGTCCAGCTATTTCAGCGAGGCAATGAGGTCGTTTTGCTCACCTGGCGGGGAGATTGGGTGAATGACGGTCTGGCGATGCTGTTGGCGGGTGTGGGGCTGGCGGCAACAAACGAAGGTGTTGCCCTGACTGTGCCGAGAGTTTCCACCGACCGACTCTTCGATGCGCTCGCCGAAATCGCCGAGATGTCAGTCCTTGACCCTGTGGTGGTTCTGGCCGATGCGAAGAACATCCTGCGGGAGAAATGGGACTGGGCGATGCCGGACGAGATGCTAAGGAAGTCTTATGCGTCGCTAAACCTCGACCTTATCGAGGCACGTGGCTTGGCGGAAACACTACGCCTCGCAAACTGATGGTCACAGTCGGGACCAGCTCGTTCGACGGCCATGGCATCCCCACACTTATTCTTGCGCTAGGGCTGCCCCATGGTAGTGTGCCCAGCCCTACATGTCGGAGGCTAGGTGGTGCTGGACCCGACAGAGGGTCCGCCGGGACTCGCGGCTCGTATGCGGTAGCCTCGAGATTACACTCGTGGCTGCTGCTTCTCAGTCCTCGTCGTCCTCTGGAATGTCTTCGACGTAGAGAAGTGTGACCTTGTACCCATCCTGCTGATAGAGGGTTTGCTCAAAGATGGTGTCGGGAAGCCGGCCTCGCTCCTCGGAGAGCCATGTAGCACTGTCGACCTCGTCCATGTCGGCGATGCCGTCCCCGGGGGTACGGGCCGCACAGTCGCGGGGTAGCGGTTGGCCGTTCCGAACTCGAAGGAGGTACGGAAATTCGGGGCCCTTGGTCCAGTACCGGATGGTGTCGTGGCGGGAGAACACGAATGCCACCGGGTAGTCGGACAGGTTCATGAGCCGTCGCGCGCTTGCCTCGATGCTCGTCCCAAAGAGGGACGAAAGCTCGACCACCTGAGCGATGTCTGGTTCACCGAAACTGCGCAGCCGCTTCGTGAACTCGCGTGATGGCATCAAGAGCTCGGAAGCAAAGGCGTTGGCCTCCGCTTCCATTTCCTGACCTCGAGCCGCCTTGAAATCCCCTCCCGGGTCCTTGATGTTCTCCGCTGTACAGCTGAACTTCGTCTGGCGATGCCACGGAAGGAAATAGTGGCCAAGCTCGTGTCCGATAGTGAACCGCCGACGATGATGGTTGCCGTTCGCCTTGACGAGGATGACGCCGCGCGACTTCTCCGGGTTAGTCATCAACATCCCCTCGAAGCCTTCGGTGGTCATGTCCTCGATTCGCTCGATTCCGGAAACCGCAGCAAGCGCCTCGAGTGGAACTGGGAACGGCATCTGGGGGTTCTGCCGCAGGATTTCTCCGACGATGGCCACAGGGGTTGCCTTCCCATCAAGCTCCATTAGGTCGAGGGAGATGCTCATAGTCACTCTTTCTTCCCCTTTAGTACCTCCATCATTCGCCGTACCGTTTCTTGGTCTCTTTCGTCGAGTGATTTGAGGTCGCGGTAGAAGACCATTGCCTCATCATCGGCTGTTATGCCTTCGCGGGTTGGGTCGATGAGGAAATCGACGGTAACACCAAAATGACTGGCAAGCTTCCGAAGTAGCTCGGCCGAAGGATTCGCGCTTTTGCCTTTTTCTAGTTCCCAAACATGCGTTTTTGTGACGTCGATGGCGTCTGCTGTCTGCTGCAGCGACTCTCCCTTTCTTAGGCGAAGCTCATTTAGCTTAGCTCCAAGGGACATGGTTCTCTCTCCTAATTTTGTTGCCCGAGCAGCATCCCGCCGGTTCGAGCGTGGCCGTAAGATACATCCGAACAAAACTGTCTGGCAACAGTTGACACCTGTGACGTAAGATGTATCTTACGTAGTAGTCAGGTGTGGGGCCGGACTTTTCAATCGCATGGGGAACAAGAATGACGAAACGAGACCAGCACGTTGTGCCGCACGACGGTCGGTGGGCAGTGAAGGGCGCGGGTGCCGAGCGGGCGACCGTCGTGGTTGATACGCAGAAGGAGGCGATTGACCGTGCGCGCGAAATTGCGTCCAACCAAGGGACAGAGCTGTTCGTGCATGGTCGCGACGGGCGAATCCGTGAGCGCGACAGCCACGGTAACGACCCGTGGCCGCCGAAGGGCTGAATCCGATAGAGGGCGTGCGCTCGATGTGCCCGGCTCACGCACTGAAAACCGCAAGAAGAATAGGAGCACCAGATGATGGAGTCGCACAAGGTCGTCTTCTACCCGGTGGGTAATGGCGACACGAGCCAGGTCGTCCTCGACAACGGCCGCCGAATCCTGTTCGACTTTTGCCACAAGGACAAGGCAGAGGACGCGAGCACCCCGGAAATCGACCTGAAGAAGCGGCTCCGGGACGAGCTTCGGGAGGTCAAACGCGACGACTTCGATGTCGTGGCCTTCACACACGCTGACAAGGACCATATTCAGGGATGCACGGACTTCTTCTGGCTGCAGCATGCGAATAAGTACCAAGGCGACGGGCGAATCAAGATTAAGGAACTCTGGGTCCCCGCTGCGATGCTTATCGAAGAGGCGTGCATGGACGAGCAAAGCGAGGAGTTCGTCATCCTGCGTCAGGAGGCACGCCATCGCCTGCTGGAGGGAAAGGATATCCTCGTCTTCTCCAAGCCGCCGCGGTTGATGGAGTGGCTTGTGCCGAAGCTGAAGGAGCGTGGCGAGGCGCCGACGGCCCGCGACCACCTGTTCGTCGATGCGGGCACCCTCGTGCCGGGCTTCTCCTTGGACAAGGACCAGGTGGAGTTCTTTTGCCACTCGCCGTTCATCGCCCACTGCGACGGAGAAGATGTCATCCGTAACAGCGCGGCGCTCGTGTTCAATGTCCGGCTCCGTGCGGGCACATCGCGGTACGATTACTTGGAGGTTGGTGACGCCGCTTGGGAGGACCTTGAAGACATCGTTCGGACCACCAAAACTCACAAGAACGATGACCGCTTGGAGTGGGACATCTTCAATATCCCGCACCACTGCAGTTACCTCGCGCTCAGTGACGAGAAGGGGGACAAGGAAACCGTGCCCCAGCCGGAGGTCAAGGAACTGCTGCTTTGTGGCAAGCAGGACGCCTACATCGTGAGCTGCAGCAAACCCGTTCCTGACGAGCGGGCGGCGTACGAACAGACTCAGCCGCCGCACATCCAGGCGCGCAAGGCCTACGAGCGGTACCTTAAGGAGGTCGGCGGGCGCAAGTTTCTGGTCACGATGGAAGAGCCGAACAGCACGAAACCGGAGCCCATCGTATTCGAGGTGACATCGGGTGGCGTGAGTTGGAAGCGCTCGACCAGTGTCGGTGCCGCGGCCATTATTACCTCTGTCCCTCCGCGGGCGGGTTGATGGAGAACGAATTCCTCGAACTCCCCGGATTCTCGTCCGTCGCGGCGGAGTCTCTTACCTCCCGTCGTTCCCATTCGCTGCTGGTGGCTATTGAGCGCAACAAGGATTTCGCGCTGGTTGAGGTCCTCAGGAACGGCGACGAGGTCGCTCTGTGGCAGGACGCCTTGGTCGTGGACGTGGAGTGCCACGGGGTCCCGTCCCGAAACCGGCACGGCATCCGGTTTCGGGAGCGTTTGGCGATTTTGCTCTCTGCCGACGGGGATGGGCTTCCAGACATCCGTGCGCTACGTGCCGATTTCCCGAGGCTGATGCACGAGAACGTCGTACCCGACGGGGACCCAACGAGCCTGTGTCTCTACTTCGAGCCCAAGCGGGCCGTGCTGCGTACCTGGACGGCTGAGAACTTCCTGCGCCGCATTCAGTGGTGGTTGGAGAGCAGCGCAAGCGACGCCTTGCACGCCGCGGACCAGCCGGTTGAGCAACCCTTTTTCGCGTCCCCGTATGAGTTGGTGCTCCCCTGGAACTTCGAACAGCTCCGGGAGGACCCGTCGTGCCGGTTTATTGTGACCCGAGCTGACGCACGAGCGGACGGAAAGTTCACCTCGTTCTTGCATGGTGTTTCCACCCAGCATGTTGAGGCGAACGAAGCGATTGCGTACTTCGAGCTGACACTACCCCCGGTCACTCATGGATTTCGTGACCATCATCCACCTACCCTCGGTGAGTTGGCCGATGTTCTCACCGAGCGCGGCTTCGGTCTCCTTGATGCCCTGCGTAAGACCTTGGACAAGCGCATCACCAGTGACGGGGTCGCCATCACCGATGACGACAAGCTGGCCGTCATCCTGCTTCGTATCCCAGTGTGCCGAGAGGAGGAGGCGTTGCCCGAATCCGTCCAAATTAAGGCCTTTGCGGTCCTGGTGGGCGGCCTACAGCTAGGATGGGACACGGGCGCATACATGGAGCACGCCGGGAAAGCGTACCGAAACGTCAGCATCCTGCAGGCAGCCGACGACACAGAAGCCTGGCGTCGGCATCCTATCTTCGCGATGGAGGTGCACCAGTTCAACACTCGCGCAGCCGCCCGCAGACAGTCCGGCATTGAAGATGAAGGGCCGGCCGGGACATTGATTGGCGTTGGCTCGTTGGGGAGCTCGATGCTCGACATGTGGGCGCGCAGTGGCTGGGGAGCCTGGACTGTCGTCGACAACGACCACGTCAAGCCGCACAACCTGTCACGGCACTCCGCCTTCGCCGGGCATGTCGGGCGCCCCAAGGTGGTGGCCGCACGCGAGCTGTTCGACGCCGCGACCAACGGGGCTGGCACGCTGGAAGTTCTGGAAGTGGATGCCTGCACGACGTCATGCGACAAGCTGGAAGCCGCCCTGCGCGACCAGGAACTTGTGGTCGATTGTTCGACCACGCTTGACTACCCGCGGCTCGCCAGCCGTCGTGACGGCTTGGCTCGTCATGTATCGGTATTCATCACGCCGAGCGGCAACGACGCCGTCCTGATGGCGGAGGACGGCGCGAGGACCATTCGGCTGGGGACCCTCGAGGCTCAGTATTACCGGGCCGCCATCAATAACCCTTGGGGAGAAACCCACTTGGTGGGGCACGCCGGGACCTTCTGGAGCGGCGCCGGCTGTCGGGACATTTCTCTGGTGATGCCATATTGGCGGGTGTTAAGCCACGCGAGCACGCTGGCCGAGCACGTACGGAATGTCACGCAGACGCAGGGGGCGGCAATCCGGATATGGCGGCATGAACCGGAGAGTGGAGCGACAAGCGCCTTTCGTCTCGAGCCGGAACCGGAAATCCGCCTTTCCTTCGGGGAGCTCGACCTCTTCCTTGACGAGGGACTGCGGAAGAAGCTTTATTCCATGCGTTCCGCGGCCTTCCCGAACGAAACCGGTGGAGTTCTCCTTGGCTACTACGACCTCAACGTCGGCATGGTGGTGCTCGTGGACGCCTTGCCCGCGCCTCCGGACAGCCGCGGTTCACCGCAAGGCTTCGAACGTGGAGTCGCGGGTGTGAAGGAGGCGGTTGTCCAGGCACGAGAACGAACGGGAATGGTCGTCGGCTATGTTGGGGAATGGCATAGCCATCCGCCGGGCTCCAGAGCCAAACCGAGCTCCGACGACCTCGTACAGCTTGGCTATCTGGCATCGGGCATGGCGGAAGAGGGGTTGCCAGCGGTCCAGCTAATCGCTGGCGAGCAGGAAATCGCAGTGCTTCGAGGAGACCTTGCGCGGTGAGTGAGCAGGAGACGCAGGATATTTCGCTGGCACTGTCGGGTGGAGGCATCCGCGCGATGGTGTTTCATCTGGGCGTGCTGAAGTGCATGTCCGAGCTTCGGTTACTCGAACGCGTGGCCCGCATTTCGACCGTGTCCGGGGGCAGTCTGGTCACGGGGTTGGTCTATCAGGAATGCGGGCTGGTGTGGCCCTCGTCGGAGCAGTTCCTGTCCGCAGTTTATCCCGCCTTGCGGGAGAGGCTCTGCGCGCGAAGTCTTCAGTGGGGGGCATTGAGGCAGCTCTGCAATCCATGGAATCTGCGCTTCGCGTTGTCGCGCGCCAATCTTCTCGCTCAGGCGCTGTCGGCCGAGTGGGGGATTGACTGCCATCTCAGTGATTTGCCGGCCGTGCCCGAGTGGTCCATCAACGGAACGACCGCTGAGAACGGCAAGCGCTTCAGGTTCAAGAGGCACGATTTCGGCGACTACGAACTCGGCTATGCCTCCGCAGCCGGCTTCCCTCTGGCCAGCGCGCTCGCGGTGTCCGCAGCTTTTCCGGGAGGGTTTGGGCCCCTCGCGCTCAATGCCGCGAACCACAAATGGCGAAAACGTCCTTGGGACGCGCCTCCTGGCTCTGAACAGTATGTAACTCCGAAACATGCACGCCTGCACCTCTACGATGGGGGCGTCTATGACAATCTAGGCCTAGAGCCATTTTTCGACTCCGGGAAGCAGAAATCGAAGCAGCGCGACGACTGCATCATCGTGTCGGATGCAGGCTCGCCTTTGCCCAAGGGCTTCTCGCTTGGGCCGCTGAACCCATTTCGTCTGAAGCGTGTGGCCGACATCATGTCGGACCAGGCGCGTGCCCTACGGGTCCGGGCCTTCGCCAACTACGTCCAAGGCGGTGGCCACCGAGGGGCCTTCCTCTACATCAGCCAACCGGTGACGGCTGCAGCGGATTGCCCCAATGCCGAGTACGCGGCTTTGTTCCCCACAACTTTGAGGCGCCTGAGAGCCGTTGAATTCGACCGATTGGCTGCCCACGGATATGACGTTGCCCGGACGGTCGAGCGCCTCTACGGGCTGGGCGGAGCGCCGGCTGCACCGAAAGGGTCCTCACGGGCGGAATTGAGCACCTGAGCATTGCGGCCTGACGGATTTTCCGGGCGCTGCAGCCATACGGCTGAGGTTCAAGAGACTTGAGCGCGAGGCGGCCGCGGTGCGAAGGACGTTCGAGAGTGCGGCTGACGTCCGAGCCGGGTGCAAATGCTTAACGCACCGGTACCACTTGCCAGAAAAGTCCTCCACCTGCCAGAAATAACATCAATATAACCAAGACCTTACGGTTTATTTCCCGCTTTCAATCCCCCGCGTCTCAGCGCATACTTTTTTCCAAAGGAGCATGCGGTTGAGGAGGAGCGGTGCTGCAAACAACAATCGAGACGAGAGGCGCAGGGGGCGGATGCCGTAGGGAACTGAATCCGCCATCTAAGCGACGCCGACGGAGTTCCGCTGATGACAATGCCTGACGAGCGCACTCGGGCTGTCTTACGTACCGAGCAGTTTCTTCGCGCACTACTCGACTCGACGAAGTGTGCGGGCGTGCCCGAAGACATTCGGGAGCAGGCGCGTACGCTGCTTCGGCACCCCCAGTGCGGCGGACCTATCCATCGCCGCATCGCATTGCCCCCAGCTATTCGCTGACCCGTATGCCGATTAGCTCATACTGCATCACCCCGGCCTCCGGGGGCTACGAGTGGAATCCCGTGCTGGGCGGGAAGCGGCCCCAGGCCGGAGGAATTCGGCGCGAGGATGTATGGGGCCTGCGTGTACTGGATTACTCCGCAAAGGAGCGTGTCTCCCGGAGGAAGCTCCAGACCGTCACGTACAGCAGAGGTGGTTCCTCAGCGACTGGCGCTGTTGCCTTCTCTGGTGGATGAGACAGGATGCGTAGCCCCTGGGTGGCGGGCGTGGCCGAGGCACCTCTCGTCCCAGCTTGTCGTCCTCCAGCTCGCTCTCGGCGCGTTCGATGACCCATGTTGATTTCGACTATGCGACCAAAACGTGACCCGGAGGCTCCCACGCTATTCCTCGATTTCGACGGCGTCCTGCATCCGGACGCGGTCTACCGCGTCCGCGGCGAAATTGTGCTCTATGCCGAGGGCGTGGCGCTCTTCGAGTGGGCACCTCTCCTCGACGAGTACCTTATTCCCTACTCCGAGCTGCAGATTGTCCTTTCCACGTCCTGGGTGCGGGTGCTTGGCTTTGACGTCGCCCGCGGCTGGCTGCCAGAAGGGCTGCAGCGGCGTGTGGTCGGGGCGACGTGGCACCGACAGGGACCCAGGGATTGGGTTTTTCTGACCCGTTATGAGCAGATTATTCTGAATGTGCGGCGGCATCAGCACTCGCGCTGGCTTGCGATTGATGACATGGGTGACGGATGGGCGGATGAGCACCGCGAGCATCTTGTGCTCACGGATTCCACGCGCGGTCTAGGGCCGGTGGAAGTTCAGGAGGAACTCCGGGAAAAGCTTGAGGTGTTGTGTCGATGAGTGGCGCGCGATGCGTGGGCGCTACTGCTCGCGCCGAGCACGCCGAAATTCCCATGGAGCCATTGCGTGCGGGTCCTTCCACAGCCCCCGGCGCTCGTCGCGCGCTTCACTCTCGGTACTCGCGTAGGTTCGCCGGTCTTCGGCTTCCTGCTCGCGCTCATACTGCTTGTAATGCCACGCCAGCCCCGCTCGCACCTGCGCGAGGTTCGCATCCATGCCGTCGAGCAGCACCTTGCCGATTGTTCGGCCGTAGCGGTCCTCCTTGTACGCATCCACGGTGACGGTTTTGCCGAATACCAAGCTCGCGAGGTGTTGGCGTGATACCTGGCCAAAAGGCTGGGATTTTTCCGGGGCATCGATGCCACTCAGGCGGACCTTGTGTTGAATGTAGTCGTGGTCCAGGACGGTGAGCGTGTCGCCGTCAGTCACACCGACCACGCGTCCGGTGTAGGTATCGGCAAGGGCGGACGTCGCCGCGATGAGAAGCGCAAAGGCTGCAGGCAGGATGAGATGTTGGTATTGCATGGGCGGCAAGGGGAAGATGGGCGAAATCGGTTGCCTCATGATTAGGCAACAGGGTGAAAGTGATACAAGTTCAATGGTTTGTGACACATAGCCGTCAGAAACCCCCATCGTTATCCACAAAGAATGGGGACAACTGGCTGCTATGCAGGCGGTAGCTCTACAGGTTCAACGAGGCTTGGCCCCTCGTTCCTCGCGTTGCCGACGGCCTTCGAGACGGGGTAGATGCGCAACATCGAATCCGAGCACGGGGCGACAAGTTGCCGGGCGAGGTCGGGTTCCGTCGCTTTGGATAACCAGAGCGTGTAGTCATCGGGCTGCAAGATGACGGGCATGCGCTCATGCAACGGGCGCATCGCATCGTTTGCGTCAGTGGTGATGACCGTAAAAGTGTCGAGCAGCTCGCCGTCGGGCTTGCTCCAGCGTTCCCACAAACCCGCGAATCCGAACAATTCGTCATTGGACGGCGTAATGAAGTAGGGTTGTTTTCCCCCCGCGAGTTGCCGCCATTCATAGAAACCTGACGCCGGGATGACGCAGCGGCGGCTCTTGAAGGCCGCCCGGAAACTCGGCTTTTCAGCGAGCGTTTCGCCGCGCGCATTGATGAGCTTTGTTGCGATGCTTTCGTCCTTCGACCAGCTCGGCACCAGCCCCCAGCGTAGAAGATGGGCGACACATTCTCCTGTCGGGCGCTGGCGAATCACCGGGAGCATCTGCATGGGCGCTGCGTTGTAACGCGGCCCCCAGTCGAGGGGCAGGTCGTCGATGTCGGCCGAGAACTGCTCATGCAGGCGCGAGACCGGTCCATACAGCGCATACCTGCCGCACATGGTTTTGCCTCGCGTTGTCGTCAGCGTGTCAGGACCTGTCCGCTCGCAACCAAGCGAGCATGTCCTGAGCCTGCTTAGTCGTGCCGTATGCCAAGTGAAGCAGCACCTGCACGGGCTTGGGAATACTGCGCCCCGACTCGTACCTTGAACCGCCCGACTGCGTGACGTGAATTTGGCTCCAGAACGCTGATTGGTTCAGCCCCAATTTCTTTCGGTATTCACGAACATCCTCGCCCGTCTTGAACCGCAATGCCGGTTGTTTCGACTTGCGCCGGGGCGAGGGAGATGCGGTGTCTTGCATCATGTTCGTTACGCTCCTATCAATCGACTGCAACCGCAGCCGCTTCTGGGGCCACCTGTACTGTTGGCATCGTCACCGCCGGAGAGGCCGGTGACCGCCTGCGGCCCTTCGCTGCGGTCTGCGCAGCGTTCTCGAGAGCATCGAGGGTGCCACCGTTCGCGAGCCAGGCGTCGACCCAGCCCGGCTTCCGTCCGCGGCCGGACCAGCTTTGCGACAGGTTGTTGGGGTTCGCGTACTTCGGCGGGAGGGTGGATTTCTTGGCCGAAGCGGACGCAGTGGCAGCCTGAATGACCGCTCCCCGTTTGGAGGAGGACGACCGCTCTGACTGTGGTGCGCCGAGCAGCTCTTCAAGCCGGAGGCCTTCGCTCATTGCGAGTTTGCGAAGCCGCTTCAGCAGGGAGGTCTTGGTGCCAATCTCACGCTTTGCAATTTCCTTGCTGATGCGGTCCTTGAGTTGTTTGAGTTGCGGCAGGGTAAAACCGGTGAGATTTGTCATCCGTATGCTCAGTCCGTGGTTGGCTGACTCGATGATGCGGGGTTCATCGCGCGTCGCGGCCATTCTAGGCGACTTCCGGTTATCGAAGAGACCTGCAACATCACCTAACACCACGACCACTGCTGACATGGCACGACCCGCGATGAGCGCGTGCCGAATACGCCCTCTGCGGAAAGTTCGAGGGAGCTGTCGGGGAGATGCTGAGCTCGGGTGCCAACGGCGTTCAGGAGTGCGTGCGAGGGTGTGATGCACTGGTTCGCTTGGAGCCAGGGGATGTGCTGATGCAATGCCTTCATCCAGGCGTCGAAGGTTGCTTCGTCGAGTTGAACGAGATTGATGTCGATGTCGCGTCGTGTCACTATCTTGCTCGCCGCAGAGAACTGTACAAAAATATAGCTTAATTCGCTTCGTCCTGTCACTGCTCGACGGCCCAAACGGGGAGCGGTCTTGAAGCATGCTGGTCGCGCGGGGGGGATGTGCGTCAGCCGAAACATGTAGGGAAAACGGCGCCGACGAGGTTCCCGTCGTCAGTGGGTATTAGGACTGCCGTAATGACATACGAGAGTGTCGGCTGGGGGTAGGTGTATTGAGGTGATGAGGGTATGTACGACGTCCGACTGATGCGGCGCGGTGGGGCCCGCCTGGGGTCCGAAGATGTGGCACGCCAACCGACGTACACGGGTGATTTCGTGCTCGACGTCGCCCACGGGGCAAAGCGACTGCGGTTGCGAAATCCATGGTTGGGCGATTTTGCCCCGGTAGAGCTCTACGAGCCAGTGCTTGTTGCTGCACAAGGGGGCTCGATGCGTTGGCGAGGCTATGAGCGCGTGGCGGAACAGGGGCTTGTCCAGGAGTGGTTGGCGCGTACGCGCGGGTAGGCTCGGTGGCTCTTGACCGCAGCCCCTGCGTCTTGTCCGTGCGATGGGCCGCAGCAGGTCGAGAAGTCCGAGGCACTCAAGGGCATCATGCAGTGGGTACGGCTCCACCCCTACAACATCTCGCAGAAGGTGCAGGTGGTGGTGGAGCATTTCCGCGAGAGCGTGCAGCCGCTCCTGAACGGCCGGGCCAAGGCCATGGTGGTGGTCGGGAGTCGCAAGGAGGCGGTGCGCTGGCAGAAGGCTATCACCGCCTACGTCGAGAAGCGGCAGTACACGCTGAGCGTGCTGGTGGCCTTCTCGGGCGAAATCAACGACCCGGACAGCCCGCCGCCTCGCGGATGTAACCGTTGCACAGAACCTCCCGTGCCAAAGCTAGGGCTGGACTTAGCTGACGAAGACGCAAGCCCCCGGGGCTCTGCGTATCGACGTCATGACTTAATTTTGAGAGGTGACGACTTTATTCTCCAGGTGACGACTTTATTTGGGTCACCCATCAGTCCAGCTGTGCGATCTTGGTGCGGCCGATCGGCGGGTTGTCGCGGAAATAGAGCCGCAGTCCGCGCAGGATCGCGTTCGCCATCTTGTCCTGATAAGCGTCGTCGTTGAGCCGCTGCTCTTCTTCGGGATTGCTGATGAATGCGGTTTCCACGAGGATGGACGGGATGTCCGGCGCCTTGAGCACGGCGAAGCCGGCCTGTTCGACGTGTGCCTTGTGCAGCGTGTTGATGTCGCCCAGTTCGTTGAGCACGGCCTTGCCCAGCTTGAGGCTGTCGTTGATCGTCGCGGTCTGCGACAGGTCGAGCAGCGTGCGGGCGAGGTGGCCGTCCTGTTTGGCGAGATTCACGCCGCCGATGAGGTCGGCGTCGTTTTCCTTCTGCGCGAGCCAGCGTGCGGCCGAGCTCGATGCGCCGCTTTCGGACAGGACGAAGACCGAACTGCCGCGCGCATCGGGGCGCACGAAGGCGTCGGCGTGGATCGACACGAAGAGGTCGGACTGCACGCGCCGTGCGCGCGTGACGCGCTGGCCCAGCGGCACGAAGTAATCGCCGTCGCGCGTGAGCACCGCACGCATGTTCGGTTCGGCGTCGATCTTCTGCTTCAGGCGGCGCGCGATGGACAGCGTGACATTCTTCTCGAAGCTGCCGCGTGCGCCCACTGCGCCCGGATCTTCGCCGCCGTGGCCGGGGTCGAGCACGATGGTGACGAGGCGGTTGGCCGCCGGGCGCGTGGATCGCCGGGGGGGCGAAGCCTGGTCGGCGGGGGTGGGGCGCGCGATCTGTGCGGGCGCGTCGGCCGCAGTCGGAGCGTCGCCCGTCTGCCCCGCTGCGGCATCCATCGGCGACGACTTCTCGATCAGCGCGAGCAGCGGATCGACCGGTGTCGTGGGGTACAGGTCCAGCACGAGCCGGTGTCCGTAGTTGCCGACGGGTGCGAGTGTGAACACCTGCGGGTTGATCTCGCTTTTCAGTTCCACGACCAGGCGCACGACGCCGGGCCGGTTGCGGCCGGCGCGGATCAGCTTGATGTAGGGGTCCGAGTCGAGCACCTTGGACGGCAGCGACTGCAGCACGCTGTCGAACTCGACCCCTTCGAGATCGACGACGAGGCGGTGCGGGTCGGTGACGAGCAGGTGGGTGAACTTGAGCTGGGAATTCCCTTCGATCGTGACGCGAGTGTATTCCGCCGCGGGCCACACGCGCACCGCGAGGAGACTGGTCGCAGCCATGCCGACCGGGCTGACGAGCAGCGCAAGCGTTGCGCCCGCGAACTTCAGCAGTTCGCGTCGCGTCACGCCGGGCGCGGCAGTCATGTCGGCTTCCGGTTCAGATCCGAATCCAGTTTGCGTATGCATGTCCGTCCTGCCTCCGTCAGTGCCAGCGCTTCGAGGCGCCGGCCCGGGCCGGATACGGTAAGGCGGATTTCGAGGTCCGGTGCGGCAATGTAAGGCACCGCCTTGTCCGGCCATTCGACCAGACATACCCCGCTTCCGTCGAAATACTCGTCCAGCCCTGCTTCCAGATATTCCTCTGGGACTGCGAAGCGATAAAAATCAAAGTGATATAAGTTTAATCTAGAAACAAGATAAGGTTCAATCAAGGTGTACGTGGGACTTTTCACCTTTCCGTCGTGACCGAGGGCACGCAATACCCCGCGCACCAGGGTCGTCTTGCCGGCGCCGAGGTCGCCGCGCAGGTAGATGACGAGGCCCGCGCACAAGGCGGTCGCAAGGGCTGCGCCTGCGGCTGCAGTGTCGGATTCGTCGTCGAGGAGTGCAGAGAGCGGGCTGCTATCATCTGCCCGGTGATGAACGTGAATCATGATGAAATCCCTGCGGATGTCGCTCCCGACGCATCGCTGAGCGCGCTCGTCGGGCGGATGAAGGTGTGGGCCGGCGAGCTGGGCTTCGCCGATCTGGCCGTGTCCGGCGTGGATCTGTCGTCGGCCGAGCCCGGGCTCGAAGCCTGGCTGGCGGACGGTTTCCACGGAGAGATGGATTATATGGCGCGCCACGGCATGATGCGGGCGCGGCCGGCGGAACTGGTGCCGGGCACGCTGCGCGTGGTGAGCGTGCGCATGAACTACTGGCCGCGGGCGGCCGATGCGCAGTCGGCGCTGGATGATCCGCAGCGCGCCTACGTGTCGCGTTATGCGTTGGGGCGCGATTACCACAAGCTGATGCGCAATCGCCTGCAGAAGCTCGCCGAGCGCATCGCCGCCGAGGCCCCGCACGGTTTCCGGGTGTTCGTTGATTCCGCGCCGGTGCTCGAGGTCGAACTCGCGAGCCGGTCGGGACTCGGCTGGCGGGGCAAGCACACCTTGCTGCTGAATCGCCACGCCGGCTCGTATTTCTTCCTCGGCGAGATCTTCACCGACCTGCCGCTGCCTCTCGACGCGCCCGAGGCGCCGCATTGCGGCAGCTGCCGCGCCTGCCTGGATGCGTGCCCGACCGGCGCCATCGTCGCGCCTTATCGGGTGGACGCTCGGCGCTGCATCTCCTACCTGACGATCGAGCTCAAGGGCGCGATTCCCGAGGATCTGCGGCCGCTGATCGGCAACCGTATCTACGGCTGCGACGACTGCCAGCTCGTGTGTCCGTGGAACCGCTTCGCGCAGTTTGGCGCGGAAGCGGACTTCGCGCCGCGCCACCGGCTCGACGAGGTGAGTCTGGTCGAACTGTTCGCGTGGAGCGAGGGCGAGTTCCGCGAGCGGATGGCGGGCAGCGCGATCCATCGCATCGGCTACGAGCGCTGGCTGCGCAATCTCGCGGTGGCGCTGGGCAACGCGACGGGCTCTCCGGACGTGCTGGCCGCGCTGCGGGCGCGTGCCGACGACCCGTCCGGACTCGTGCGCGAGCATGTCGCCTGGGCGTTGGCGCGGCATGGACAACGGCAGGGGTGAGCTTGCGGTAAAATCCGTTTTTGTCCTGACCTGGTTTCTGCATTGGACTCCTCCCGACCCATAGGCGTATTCGATTCCGGCATCGGCGGGCTCACCGTCGTGCGTGCCCTGATGGAGCGGCTGCCGCTCGAGCGCATCGTGTATTTCGGCGACACCGCGCGCGTGCCGTATGGCGTCAAATCCGTCGCGACGATCGAGCACTTCACCGCGCAGATCACCGAGTACCTCCTGCAGCAGGACGTCAAGATGCTGATCGTCGCGTGCAACACGATGGCGGCGGTGGCGGCCGACGTGGTGCGGCGCCTGGCGCGCGACATTCCCGTCCTCGACGTGATCGAGGCTGGCGCGCTCGCGGCCGTCGCGGAGTCGAAGGGGCGCGGGATCGGCGTGATTGGCACGCCTACGACGATCAACAGCAATGCCTACGCGCGGCGCATTCATGCGCTCGACCCGGGTGTGCGCGTGTATTCGCAGGCCTGCCCGCTGTTCGTGCCCTTGGTCGAGGAGGGCTGGCTGGATCATCCGGTGACACGGCTGACGGCGCAGGAATACCTCAAGCCGGTGCTCGCCGAGGAAGTCGGCAGCCTGGTGCTCGGCTGCACGCACTATCCGCTGCTGAAGCCGCTGCTGCGCGATGTCGTCGGCCCCGGCGTGCGTCTGGTTGACTCCGCGATCACGACGGCGGAACTGGCGGCCGCCAAGTTGCTGGAACTCGGCATCGCCAGCACGCACGCGGGTCCGACGGCCTATCGCTTCGTCGTGACCGATGTGCCCCTGCGTTTCCAGACCATTGGCGAGCGTTTCCTCGGGCGTTCGCTCGGCACGGTCGAAAAGCTGGAGTGGTAGGCGCCCGGCTCCTGGCCGTCAGCGCTCGGGGCCGGTTGCGACGGGACGCGCCGGATCGGCGCACCATTCGCTCCACGAACCGGCGTAAAGGCGCGAGCCGGTGAGTCCCGCGGATTCCATCGCCAGCAGGTTGTGGCAGGCAGTGACGCCCGACCCGCACTGGTGGACGACGCGGTGGGCGTCGCCGCCCTTCAGCAGCGCGCCGAATTCCTCGCGCAGGATCGACGCCTGCTTGAAGTGTCCGCGGCCGTCGAGGTTGTCGCGGAAGAAGCGGTTGATCGCACCGGGGATATGCCCGCCCACGGGGTCCAGCGTCTCGTTCTCGCCGCGGTAGCGGTCGGGGCTGCGGGCGTCCACCAGGAGCATCTCCGGGTTGCGCAGGTGCCCGAGGACCCAAGCGGCATCGACGACTTCGGGGCGTAGCGAGACGCGGAAGTTCGCCGGAGCGGGTTCGGGGACTTTCGCGGTGAGCGCCTGGCCGGCTTCCAGCCAGGCGACTAGGCCGCCGTCGAGGACGGCCGCGCAATGGTGTCCGATCCAGCGCATCATCCACCACAGGCGCGCGGCGAACATGCCGCCGGCGTCGTCATAGGCGATGACCTGCGTTTCGTTGCCGACACCGGCCCGGGCGAGGCGCTGCGCGAACGCTTCGGGGTCGGGCAGCGGGTGGCGGCCGTTCGTGCCGGTCAGCGGGCTCGACAGGTCTTCGTCGATGTGCAGGAAGCGTGCGCCCGGAATGTGGGCGCGGGCGTAGACGTCGCGGCCGAAATCGCGGTTCGCGAGGTCGTGACGGCAGTCGAAGATCACCCAGTCGGGGTCGTCGAGATGCTGGGCAAGCTCGTGGGCGCTGATCAGCGTGCTGTAGGACGCCGAACAGCAGGACGCGGAACTGCTCACTGTGCGGGCTCCTCGGTCGCTTCGAGCCAGGCGCGTGCTTCGGTTTCATCGTCGAAGACGAGCACTTCCGCGTCGACGAAGATCTGCGAGATCCACGCACTCCACGTCAGCCACTGGTCCTGCGTAAGCACGGCGATGCGGCGGAAGTCGTGCGCATGTTTGCGCGAGAACTTGATTTCCTCCCACGCGACGTCGAGGGTGAAACCGGCCATTTCGCGCAGATCGAAAAGCAGGCTCACCGGACCCTCGAACTGGACCTTGTAATTGACCAGTTCTTCGAACTCCTTGTAGTCCGCGAGGGTGAATTCGCCGAAGACGGCAACGGCGACCAGGTTGGGGCGATGGTCCGTTGTGATCATGACTGCCTCCGCATGGCGACTGGATTATGCAGACTACTATATCCCCGGGCGGTGGCCGCTTCAATCGGGACTGCGGCTGCCGGGTGCCGTGCCGGCGGGAAGCGCTTGCGGTGCCGGGCGCGAGGCGACCGACACCGCCGCGCCGCTGGCGATGATCAGTGTGACGGCGATCCATGCTTCGAGCGGGAGGATTTCGTCCCACAACAGGACGCCGAAGAGGCTTGAAAAGATCACTGTAGTGTAGGCGAGATTGGCCGCGACGATGGTCTTGCCGAAGCGGTAGGCGCGGGTCATCGCGAGCTGGGCCAGCGCGCCGAACAGGCCGACGCCCGCGATTGTCGCGCCGCCCTGCAGGTCGATGGCGCGCAGCTCGCCGGACAGCGCCCAAGGGATGCCGAGCAGGGTCGTGATCGCCGAGAACCACAGCACCGTGCGCGCCTCCGGCTCGCCGGCGCGGCCCAGTTCGCGCACGTTGATGTAGGCCAGGCTCGCGACGAGACCGGAGCCGAGCCCGGCGCAGGCGCCCAGCCACTGTTCGGCCTGCAGTGTGGGTTTGAGCAGCAGCACGACACCGACGAAGCCCAGTGCGACCGATGCGATCACGGGGCCGCGCAGGCGTTCGCGGAACCACAGCGCGAGCAGCAGGGCGACGAAGATCGGCGAAGTGTAATTGAGCGTTACTGCGGTCGCGAGCGGCAGGGCGCTGATCGCGTAGAAGTAGCACATCAGCGCCGCACAGCCGGACAAGGCGCGGGTGATTTGCAGCCGCCAGTGCGGCGTGCGCAGCGGTACGCCCTGGATGCGCGCGATCAGCGCGACGACGAGCAGACCGATGAAGCCGCGGTAGAACACGAGCTCCCCGGTGGAGAAGATGCCGGCGCCGAGCTTGACGCATACGCCCATGCAGGCGAAGAGGAGGCTGGCGACGATCATCCACAGGGATTGCATGGTGGCTTGTTGCGGTGCAGCGAAAGGCGATATTGAACCACATGCCGGCCGGGTGCGCGAGGGCGGGAGGGATGGGGAGGTGGACGGTGATGGGGATGGTCACAGGCGCAGCGCCGCGGTAGGCTTGCGTCATCGCGGGTCTTTGCGGGGGTGGCATGAGCTGGCTGCTGGCGCTGGATCAGGGGACGACGAGTTCGCGGGCCATGGTGTTCGACGCGGACGGGCGCGTGCGCGGGGTCGCGCAGCAGGCTTTCGCGCAATCCTTCCCTCAGCCGGGCTGGGTCGAACACGACCCCGACGAGATCCTTGCGTCACAATTGGACTGCGCGCGCGCTGCGCTTGCCGACGCCGGGATCGGCGCGGGGGATCTGGCGGCCGTGGGCATCACCAACCAGCGCGAGACGACGATCCTGTGGGAGCGCTCCAGCGGCCGGGCGCTCGCGCCGGCGATCGTGTGGCAGGACCGCCGCACCGCCGCCGAATGCGACCGGCTGCGCGCCGAGGGGCATGCCGAGCGGATCCGCGCGTGCACCGGCCTGGAGCTCGATGCCTACTTCTCGGCGACCAAGCTCGCGTGGCTGCTGGACAAGGTGCCGGGCGCGCGAAGGCGGGCGGAAGCTGGCGAACTGGCCTTCGGCACCGTCGACAGCTGGCTGGTGTGGCAGCTGAGTGGCGGCGCACTGCACGTCACCGATCCGGGCAATGCCGCGCGCACCATGCTGTTCAACATCCACAGCGGAGACTGGGATGACGAGCTCCTCGCCCTTTTCGACATTCCCCGCGCGTTGCTGCCGCGCATTGTCGACAGCAGCGGCGTGTGCGGCGAGACGTGTACCGAGGTGTTCGGTGCGGCCGTGCCGATCGCAGGCATCGCCGGCGACCAGCAGGCCGCGACCTTCGGCCAGGCCTGCTTTGCGCCCGGCATGGCGAAGAACACCTACGGCACGGGCTGCTTCCTGCTCATGAACACCGGCGCCGGCATCGTGGCCTCGACCAACCGCCTGCTGACGACGGTCGCGTGGCGCGCCGGCGGGCGCACCAGCTATGCGCTGGAAGGCAGCATCTTCATGGGCGGGGCGATCGTGCAGTGGCTGCGCGACGGCCTCGGCCTGATCCGGCATTCCGGCGAGATCGAGGCGCTCGCCGCGAGCGTTCCCGACAGCGGCGGCGTCGTGCTGGTCCCGGCCTTCACCGGGCTGGGGGCGCCGTATTGGGACGCGTACGCACGTGGTGCCCTGTTCGGATTGACGCGCGGCACCGGCGCCGCCCACATCGCGCGCGCGGCGCTGGAGGCGATCGCGCTGCAGACCGTGGATCTGGTTGCGGCGATGGATCGCGACGGGGCCGGACCACTGATGGAGCTGCGTGTTGATGGCGGCGCGGCGGCGAACGATCTCCTGATGCAGATGCAGGCCGACCTGCTCGGCGTGCCCGTGCTGCGGCCGCAGATGCTGGAAACGACGGCACTGGGCGCAGCCTATCTCGCCGGGCTGGGCGTCGGCGTGTGGTCGGGTGTGGACGAGGTCGCCGCACATTGGCGGGCGGAGCGGCGTTTCGAGCCGGCGATGGCCGCGGACCGGCGCGAGGCGCTGATCGCCCGCTGGCATCGCGCGGTCGAGCGCTCGCGCGGCTGGGTCGAGGCGTGAACGCGGCAGCGGGAAGGAAGGCGGAGGGCAGGCTCGATCGGGCGTCGCTGCTCGCCCGTCTGCGCGAGGGCGGTTCGTGGGACGTCGTGGTGATCGGCGGAGGAGCGACGGGGCTGGGCTGCGCGGTCGATGCAAGCTCGCGCGGCCACCGTACCCTGCTGCTCGAGGCGCACGACTTCGCGAAAGGGACGAGCTCGCGCGCGACCAAGCTGATCCACGGCGGCGTGCGCTACCTCGCGCAGGGCAATCTCCCGCTCGTGCATGAGGCGCTCGCCGAGCGCTCGCGCCTGCTCGCGAACGCGCCGCATCTGGTTCACAAGCTCCGTTTCGTCGTGCCGGCCTATCACTGGCTGGACATCCCGAAGTACGGTACCGGCCTCGCGTTCTACGACCTGTTGTCGGGCACGCACGGCATCGGCCACAGCCGCGTGCTCGACGCAGCGAGCACCATCGTCGCCCTGCCGACGCTCAAGCCCGGCGGCCTGCGCGGGGGTATCGCCTACTGGGACGCCCAGTTCGACGACGCGCGACTTGCGCTCGCCCTGATGCGCACGCATTTCGACCTGGGCGGGCTCGCGCTGAACTATCTTCCCGTCGATGGCCTGGTCGTCGAGGACGGGCAGGTGAATGGCGTCCTCGCGCACGACGTCGAGACCGGCGAGACGTTTCGCATCGCTGCCGGCGTCGTCGTCAATGCGACCGGCGTGTGGGCCGACGCGATCCGTCGCGCGGAGTTGCCGCAGGTGCGCCCCCTGCTGAAACCCAGCCAGGGCGTGCACGTCGTCGTCGATGGGGAATTCCTGCCGGGCCGCGACGCCCTGCTGGTGCCCGAAACCGCCGACGGGCGTGTCCTCTTCGTGATCCCGTGGCAGGGCCGGGTGCTCATCGGCACTACCGACTCGCCGCGGCAGGATCTTCCACTGGAGCCGCAGCCGCGCGCGGGCGAGATCGATTTCATCCTCGATGCCGTGGCGCCGTATCTGCAGCGGCCGCCCTCGCGCGCGGACATCCGCAGCGTCTTCGCCGGCCTGCGTCCGCTGATCGGCGCGGGCGACAATTCGGCCACGCGCAGCCTGTCGCGCGAGCACTGTATCGAAGTGTCGCCGGGCGGACTCGTGACGGTCACGGGCGGGAAATGGACCACGTACCGCCGCATGGCCGAGGAGACCATCGACACCGCACAATCGGTTGCCGGTCTGTCGCGACGCCCGTGCGTCACCGCGGATCTGCGTCTGCACGGAGCGGAGGCGGGGCCCTCGTCCGATTCCTACGGTTCGGCGCGCGCCGCCGTGGACGCGCTGCCCGGCGCCGGACGCCCCGTGCATGCGGGTTTCCGCCTGAGCGAAGCCGAAGTGCGCTACGCTGCGCGCTGCGAGTTGGCTCGCGGCGTGGAGGACGTGCTGGCGCGGCGGCATCGGGCGCTGTTCCTCGATGCCGCGGGAGCGACCGCAGCTGCGCCGCAGGTCGCACGCCTGCTCGCAGAGGAACTGGGAAAGGATGCGGCCTGGTGCGAGGCCGAGGTGGGGCGCTTCGGTGCACTCGCCCGGCAATACGGCCGGCCCGAAGAAAAATAAGAGGGAAGGGCGCGCGGTGCGCAAGCCGCCCGCGCTGCTCCCCGTCGAGGAGACCCTTGTGACGCCCTTGCGTATCGCATCGCTGACCGTGGTCACGATGATCGCCTTCGCGGCCAATTCCGTGCTGTGCCGCCTCGCGCTCCAGCACACCGGCATCGATCCGGCGAGTTTCACGGTGATCCGCCTCGTGTCGGGCGCCGTGATGCTTGCCATTTTGCTGCAGTGGCGACGCCAGCTTCCGGGCAAGGCGGGCAACTGGGCCTCGGCCCTCGCCCTGTTCGCCTACGCTGCGGGGTTCTCCTTCGCCTACGTGTCCCTGCCGACCGGCGTGGGGGCGCTGCTGTTGTTCGCCGCCGTGCAGGCGACCATGATCCTGACCGGAATCGCGCGTGGCGAGCGCCTGCGAGTGCAACAGACGGCCGGCTTGCTGCTCGCCTTCGGCGGGCTGGTGTACCTGCTGCTGCCGGGGTTGAGCGCGCCGCCCCTGGGTGGGGCCTTGCTGATGATAGGCGCGGGGATCGCGTGGGGCGTGTATTCGCTGCGTGGCCGCAAGGTCTCGGACGCCCTGGCGGCGACCGGCGGAAATTTCCTGCGCACGGTACCGATGGCGCTTGCGCTCGGCATCCTCGGCACCGGCGACGTTCGCGTCGATCCGGCGGGCGCGCTTTATGCGGTGCTTTCCGGAGCACTGGCCTCGGGGGCAGGCTATGCGGTGTGGTACGCCGCGCTGCGCGGCCTGACCGCCACCACGGCCGCGACCGTCCAGCTCAGCGTGCCGGTGATCGCGGCGGTGGGTGGAGTGTTGTTCCTCGGCGAGGCGTTAACGCTGCGCCTGGTCCTTTCGTCGGTCGCGATTCTCGGCGGTGTCGCCATCGTGTTGCTCAAGCGCCGCGCCTGATCGCTATCAACCCGGCGAACGGGGGGTATTTGCGTACCGCCTTGATTGCTGGCGTTCAGCGTGCAGGGCCGCAGCTGATGCGTTCGGCCGAATACACGGTCGCGCTGGCGACCGTCCGCGCGAATCGCCGCGCGCCGCTCTCGACCCGCGTGAGGAAACGCTGCACGGCGCCGGCGGGCGGCGGCTCAAGCCGGATGCGGGAGTCGTGGTCGGCCTCGATGAGCATCCGGCCCTCGCCAGGAACGCGGAAGCGGTCACCCGCGCAGAGCCACTTGTCCTGTGAGTATCCCTCAAGTGTCAGCCACGCGTGACCGCTTTCCAGAGTCACTTCCCAGTCACTCGCATCATTGATGGCGAGGATCCCGCCTGCTTGCAGATTCCATTCCGGACGCGCATATTTGACTTCCATGATGCCTCCTGACACTCCGCTCGTACAACCTCGTGGACGGCATTGTCATCGCGAACGGCGATCGTGAAAATCGATCTTTTCTGACATATTTGTGAGTAGGGCTCACATATAACAGGACTCACATATGGAACGCCCCGGAAAGCTTCCGCCGCTGCCGGCGCTGCGTGTCTTCGAGGCCGCGGCACGCCTGTCCAGCGTCTCGCGCGCAGCCGAGGAGCTCTTCGTCACGCACGGCGCTGTCAGCCACCAGATCCGCACGCTGGAGGAGCATCTCGGCTTTCCGCTCTTCCATCGCCAGGGCAGGGCGGTGGTGTTGACCCCCGCCGGCGAGGAGCTGTTGCAGGCCGCCAACGGCGCGCTGCGCCAGATTGCCGATACCGTGGCGAATCTCAAGCGGCGCTCCAATCCGAACCGCCTGTCGATCAGCGTCATGCCGTCCTTCGCCAGCCGCTGGCTCACGCCGCGCATCGGTGACTTCATCGATGCCCATCCCTCGGCGGAAGTGCATATCACTGCGACCAGCGCCCTCGCGGATTTCAACCGCGACGGCATGGACCTCAGCATCCGCTGGGGGCCGGGAGGCTACAACGGCGTCAGGAGCGAACTGCTGATGGACGACGTCCTCTTTCCGGTCGTGAGTCCTGCGCTGTGTGCCGGGCATTTCCTGCGCACCCCGGCCGACCTTGCCGGGCTGCCGCTCCTGCGTTCCGAAGGGGAGGACTGGGCACCGTGGTTTCGCGCCGCGGGCCTCGACTGGCCCGAACCGGCCAGTGGCCTGATGCTGTCCGATTCCGCCCTGGTGCTTCAGGCTGCGCTGGAAGGCCGCGGCGTTGCGCTCGCCCGCCGCAGTCTCGCCGCCTCCGCCGTGCGCGCGGGGAAACTGCTGCGCCCGTTCGACATCGAGATCGAGGCGCGGCACGCGCCGGAAGGCTTGAGCGCGATCGATTTTCCGCCCGATCTCCCGTTCGAGCAGCGCCCGCTGTGGCGCTACTGGATCGTGTCGCCGGAACGGACCCCGGAGACGCCCTTGCTCTCGGCCTTTCTCGAGTGGCTGCGTGCCGAGGCGGCGGCCGACCTCGCCGCACCGCTGGAAGCGCTGCCGGTGGGACGCGGGAGCTTCGCCGTCCTGCGTTGAGCCACCTGCTCAGGCGGCTGTCGTGCCCGTGCCGGTCGCCGCAGGGGCCAGCGTGACGACGGCCTCGAGCCCGCCCTCGGGGCGGTTCGCGAGCCGTACATCGCCGCCCTGCGCCCGCAGCAGGTTGCGTGCAATCGCCAGCCCGAGACCGGTGCCCCCCGTTTCCCGGTTGCGCGAGGACTCCACACGGTAGAAGGGCTCGAACACCTTGTCGAGTTCGTCCGGTGGCAGGCCGGGGCCTTCGTCGCGGATGCGGAGCTCGCAGGCGGCGGGCAGGGCGTGCAGGGCGATGCGCACGCGGCCCCCGAACTTGTGGCCGTTCTCGATCAGGTTCCACAATGCGCGCCGCAGTCCGCCCACCTGCCCGAGGCAGGGCGCCACCGGATCGCCCTCGATCTCGATGTCCCAGCCCATGTCCTGGGCGTCGTCGCGCAATGCGGCGACCAAGGCGTTCAGGTCAATCGCCTGCCTCGGCGCGCTCGCGTCCAGGCTGCGTGCGTAGTCCAGCCCTTCCTTCGCCAGTGCCTGCATCGCATCGAGGTCGCTCTGGAACTTCGCGCGCAGGGTCTCGTCGTCGATGAGCTCGGCACGCAGGCGCAGGCGCGTGATCGGGGTCTGAAGGTCGTGCGAGATCGCCGCCAGGATGCGCGTGCGCTCGCCCACATGCTGAAGGATGCGTTGCTGCATGCGATTGAAGGCGTGCGCCGCCAGCGCGGCTTCGGCGGGGCCGTCGGTGGCGAGCGGCGGACGGTTCGGATCCTCGCCCAGCGCGTCGGCGGCAGCGGCGAGCCGCGTGATCGGGCGCGTCGCGATGCGCACCGCGAACCACGTGAGCAGCGTGACGCCGACGAGCAAGGCCAGCAGCGAGGTAACGAGGCTGCCCGGCGGAAGTGGCGGCGGCCGCATGCCGAACATCGGGCCGGGCATGCGGATCAGCAGCGGGGTGCCGTCGCCCAGACTCAGGCTGACGAAGTACTGGAACCGGTGCGGATGCTCTTCGTCCGGCCTCGTACGGTTGAGCACTTCGACGCTGTGGTCGGGCAGGGCCTCGCGGATTGCCGCGGCAAGCGGCGCCGATGCGCCACTGGCGGTCGCATCGGGTGGTGGCGACACGAGGGCGAAGCGCAGGCGGCGGCGCCCGACCGCGTCGATCCAGTCTTCGCGCTGCCCTGCGGGCAGGTGTTCGAGTATATCGACGGCGGCAGCGATCTCGCGCGCGACGCCCTCGAACAGAACCTCGCGTGCATAGCGGTCGCGTTCGCCGACGAACAGCGTCAGGCTCACGGCAAGCACCACCACCATCCCGCCCAGCCAGATCAGCATCAGTCGGGCGAACAGCGTGCGGGTCCAGCCGGTCTTCATGCGGCCCCGTCCCCGGGCGTGACCGGCGTCACCGCGCACGCGAGCACGTAGCCCTCGTTGCGCACGGTCTTGATGATCTCCGGCTCGCGTGCGTTGTCGCCGAGGCGCTGGCGCAGCCTGCTCACGAGCAGGTCGATCGAGCGGTCGAAGATGTCCGCCTCGCGGCCCTGGGTCAGTTCCATCAGCTGGTCGCGATTCAGCACCCGTTGTGGATGCGACAGGAACACCGACAGGAGCCGGTACTCGGCGCCCGACAAGGGGACAATCGTGCCGTCGGTGCCGATGAGGTGGCGGCCCACGGTATTCAGGCGCCAGTGGGCAAAGCCCAGCTCGGTTGCGTGCTGCACCGGCGCGGTCTCGAGATTGGGCGGCAGTGCGCGTGCGCGGCGCAGGATCGCGCGGATACGCGCGAGCAGCTCGCGCGGGACGAAGGGCTTCGGCAGATAGTCGTCCGCACCCATCTCCAGCCCGAGGATGCGGTCCATGTCTTCCCCCCGCGCGGTCAGCATCAGGACCGGGGTGTTCACATGCGGGCCGGCCGCGCGCAGGTTGCGGCACAGGGTCAGACCGTCCTCCCCGGGCAGCATCAGGTCCAGCACGATCAGGTCCACGCGGTGACGGTCGAGCGCGGCCTTCATCTCGCGCCCGTCTGCGGCGGTCGTGCAGCGCAGTCCCTGCTTCTCGAGGTAGTCGGCCAGCAGCGTGCGGATCTCGCGGTCGTCGTCGACGATCAGGATATGGTCGGGGGCGTTTGTCATGTTCATTGGATCGATGCGGCGGAGTCGCCCCGGAAGTCCGGGTCGACCGAATCTTACGGCTCAGGGGCCGCCGGTTTGTATCCCAGAGTATCGCCCAAGGCGCCCGAAACAAGACCATTCAATCCGCTTTCCCCCGGACAAATCGCGCTTACATGGCGGTGCTGAAATGACCCTGCCGCCCGGAGAGGGCGAACCCGACCACTAACCGGAGAAGAATCATGAAAACCTGGATGAAGCATTCACTCGCCGCCGCGCTCGTCGCGACGATCGGCGTTGGCGCCAGCGGGGCGTTCGCGGCGCCGTGGGGCGACTGCGACGGCCCACGCGGTGGAATGGACCGGATGCACCGCATGGACCCGGCGGCGATGTCCGAGCACATGACCCAGCGCCTTGCGACGCTGCAGACAGCGCTTTCCCTCAAGCCTGAGCAGGCCGTGGCATGGGAGCAGTTCAAGAGCGTGATGCAGGACAAGGCGCGCAGGATGTCCGAACACATGCAGGCGATGCGGACGCAGGAGCGCCCGAAGACCGTGCCTGACCGCATGGAGCGCATGGAATCCTTCGCGAAGGAGCGTCTGGCGTCGCTGCAGGAGGTGCGCAAGGCAACCGATGCCTTGTATGGCGGCCTCGACGCGACGCAGAAGAAGACCTTCGACGAACAGTTCCCGATGTTCGGGCCGCGCGGAATGGGGCGGGGCGAAATGGGGCGAGGCGGAAAAGGCGGCGGCCACATGGGACCGGGACGGATGGGTCCGGGTATGGCGCCCCAGGGCGGTCCGGGCAGCGCGACCTGACGGAGCCGGCGCAACCCGAAATGGAAAAAGCCGCGCCTTGTGGGCGCGGCTTTCAGCTTGGGCGGGCCTGATGGCGGCCCGCCTATGCCCCTTTGATCAGTGGAACTGCTCTTCTTCGGTCGAACCGGTCAGCGCCTTCACCGAGGACGAACCGCCCTGGATCACGGTCGTCACGTCGTCGAAGTAGCCGGCACCGACTTCCTGCTGGTGCGACACGAAGGTGTAACCCTGCTCGCGAGCAGCGAATTCCTTCTCCTGAACCATCTCGACGTAGTGCTTCATGCCTTCGCCGCGAGCGTAAGCGTGCGCGAACTGGAAGGTGTTGAACCAATTGACGTGGATACCGGCCAGCGTGATGAACTGGTACTTGTAGCCCAGCGCCGACAGCTCGTCCTGGAACTTGGCGATGGTCTTGTCGTCAAGGTTCTTCTTCCAGTTGAACGACGGCGAGCAGTTGTACGACAGCAGCTTGCCCGGGCAGGCGGACAGCACGGCCTGCGCGAACTCGCGGGCAAAGCCGAGGTCCGGCGTGCCGGTCTCGCACCACACCAGGTCGGCGTACGGGGCGTAGGCAACACCGCGGCTGATGGCCTGCTCGAGGCCGTTCTTCACGCGGTAGAAGCCTTCCTGGGTACGCTCGCCGGTGAGGAAGGGCTTGTCGTTAGCGTCATGGTCCGAGGTGATCAGGTTCGCCGCTTCCGCATCGGTACGGGCCAGGATCAGGGTCGACACGCCCATCACGTCGGAGGCGAAGCGGGCCGAAATCAGCTTCTCGATCGCTTCCTGCGTCGGCACGAGCACCTTGCCGCCCATGTGACCGCACTTCTTCACGGCAGCCAGCTGGTCTTCGAAGTGCACACCGGCGGCGCCGGCGGCGATCATGTTCTTCATCAGTTCGAAGGCGTTCAGCACGCCGCCGAAACCGGCTTCCGCGTCAGCGACGATCGGCAGGAAGTAATCGATGAATTCCTTGTCGCCCGGATTGACACCGCGCGACCACTGGATCTCGTCGGCACGCTTGAAGGTGTTGTTGATGCGGCGAACCATCGTCGGCACCGAGTCGTAGGCGTACAGCGACTGGTCCGGGTACATGGTTTCGGAGGTGTTGCCGTCGGCGGCGACCTGCCAGCCCGACAGATAGACGGCTTCCAGGCCGGCCTTGGCCTGTTGCATCGCCTGACCGGCGGTGATCGCGCCGAAGGCGTTCACATAGCCCTTCTTCGCGCCGCCGTTGACCTTTTCCCACAGCTTTTCGGCGCCGCGCTTCGCCAGGGTGTGCTCGATCGGCAGGGAGCCGCGCAGGCGGACGACATCGGCGGCGCTGTAGCCACGCTTGATGCCATTCCAGCGGGAGTTTTCGGCCCAGTCTTTCTCGAGGGCGGCGATTTGCTGTTCGCGGGTCAGGGTCATGACAATTCCTTCTCGTCGGATGGTTTACGTGCAGGTTTCAACTCGGCTGACCCACCCGGTGGGTGTCCCGGCCGGGTGGGTCTCGCCGGTACGGGGGCCGCCGAAGCGTCCTCGTGTGGGGAAAAGTATAGGGACGATCTCGCTTTGCAGCAATAAGTCTTATATAAGATATAAGAAATTATTTGAGGCAAAAAAATCAACGGGTTACGTTCTTGTTTTCGTATTGTGAGAACGTAATCGGCGTTGTGAAATGAAAAGCTGCTGCGGTGCGCAAGATCGGACGCAGGTTTCGTCGCGCAAGGCGGGGACGAAGGGCGGGGAGTGCGGGGCCGCCGCGACGCGGCGACATCCGCCCGCGGGGCTATGAGAGGGGCGAGGCGAGCGGGGAAGGTGTGTCGGGGGGGGGGGCGCCGGCGCGAGCCGGGGCGGGGCCGGCGCCTGAAGCGCGGCCCCGTAATGGTCAGAGCAGAGGCGATTCGGACAGCACGACGCCGTCCTCGTCCGCGTAGACGAACTGGCCCGGAACGAAGGTGACGCCGCCGAAGGTCACCGGCAGATCCGTGTCGCCTACGCCCTTCTTGATGCTCTTCTGTGGATGGGTGCCGAGCGCGAACACGCCGATGTCCATGTCGCCGATCGCCTTGGAATCACGGATGCAGCCATAGACGATCACGCCGGTCCAGCCGTTCTTCACCCCCAGCAGCGCCAGCTGATCGCCGACCAACGCGCAGCGCATCGACGCGCCGCCGTCGATCACGAGCACGCGTCCCTTGCCCGGCCCCTCCAGCGCGCTGCGCACTAGCGAGTTGTCCTCGAAGACCTTGAGCGTCGCGATCTCGCCACCGAAGGCGGGGCGGCCGCCGTAGCTGCGGAACATCGGGCTGACGACACGGAGTTTGCCCTCGTGGGCGTCGCACAGGTCTGCGGTCTGGATTTCCATGTTTGCGTTTCCTTGTTTGCTAGCGGTTGATAGGGGCCATTCGATGACACGCGCAAACCTGCGCACGTTCAGGGCTGGCACGATAAACCAGCGCGGCACACAAAAAAAGGGCGACCCGCAGGTCGCCCTTTCCGATCGCGTCAGCTTCGTGGTGTTCGAACGCTCAGACCGTGGCCGCTTCCGTCTGGTCGAAGACCAGCTTGACCTTGCCTTCGCCATCGAGATCGATCGTCACCCTGCCGCCGTGCACCAGGCGTCCGAACAGCAGCTCGTCGGCGAGTGCCGAGCGGATCGTGTCCTGGATCAGGCGTGCCATCGGCCGCGCGCCCATGACCGGATCGAAGCCTTCGGACGCCAGCCAGCCCTTGAGCTCGTCGGTGAAGTGTGCCTCGACCTTCTTCTCGTGCAGTTGCGCCTCGAGCTGCATCAGGAACTTGTCGACGACGCGCAGGATGATCTCGTTGTCCAGCGACTTGAAGGAGATGGTCGCATCCAGCCGGTTGCGGAACTCCGGCGAGAACATGCGCTTGATCTCGCCCATCTCGTCGCCGACCTCGCGCTTGGCCGAGAAGCCGATCACCGACTTCTGCATCATCTCGGCGCCCGCGTTGGTCGTCATGATGATGATCACGTTGCGGAAATCCGCCTGCCGGCCGTTGTTGTCGGTCAGCGTGCCGTGGTCCATCACCTGCAGCAGGATATTGAAGATGTCCGGATGTGCCTTCTCGATCTCGTCGAGCAGCAGCACGCAGTGCGGCTTCTTCGTGATCGCCTCGGTCAGCAGGCCGCCCTGGTCGAAGCCGACGTATCCCGGCGGCGCACCGATCAGGCGGCTCACCGCATGGCGCTCCATGTATTCCGACATGTCGAAGCGCACGAGTTCGATGCCCATCGTGAAGGCGAGCTGGCGCGCCACCTCGGTCTTGCCGACGCCGGTGGGGCCGGAGAACAGGAAGCTGCCGATCGGCTTGGCCGGATTGCCCAGGCCGGAGCGCGACATCTTGATCGCCTTCGCGAGCGCCTCGATCGCGGCCTCCTGACCGAACACGACGTTCTTCAGGTCGCGATCGAGGTTCTTCAGCGCGGCCTTGTCGTCGCTCGACACGGTGCGCGGCGGGATGCGCGCCATCTTCGCGACGATATCCTCGATCTCGCCCTTGCCGATCGTCTTGCGCTGCTTCGACTTGGGCAGGATGCGTTGCGCGGCACCCGCTTCGTCGATCACGTCGATGGCCTTGTCGGGCAGCTGGCGGTCATTGATATAGCGGGCCGACAGTTCGGCCGCCGAACTCAGCGCGGCCGTCGAGTACCTGACGCCGTGGTGCTCCTCGAAGCGGCTCTTGAGTCCCTTCAGGATCTCGACCGTTTCGGCGACCGAGGGCTCGGTCACGTCGACCTTCTGGAAGCGCCGCGACAGCGCATGGTCCTTCTCGAAGATCTGGCGGAACTCGGAATAGGTCGTTGCACCAATGCACTTCAGCTGGCCCGACGACAACGCCGGCTTGAGCAGGTTGGACGCATCCAGCGTGCCGCCCGACGCGGCGCCCGCGCCGATCAGTGTGTGAATCTCGTCGATGAAGAGGATGGCGTTGCGCGTCTCGCGCAGCTGCTTCAGCACGGCCTTCAGGCGCTGCTCGAAATCGCCACGATACTTCGTGCCGGCGAGCAGGGCGCCCATATCCAGTGCATACACCTGCGCGCCTTCGAGCACTTCCGGGATGCGTCCTTCGACGATGGAGCGCGCGAGGCCTTCCGCGATCGCGGTCTTGCCCACGCCTGCTTCGCCGACCAGCAGCGGATTGTTCTTGCGCCGTCGGCACAGTGTCTGGATAACGCGCTCGAGCTCGCGCTCGCGACCGATCAGGGGGTCGATCTTGCCAATGAGGGCCTGCTGGTTGAGGTTCTGCGTGTAGTTCTCCAGCGCGCTGTTGGCCGGTGTCCCGCCTTCGCCTTCCGGCTCCCCCGGTTCCTGGGGCTCGTTCTTGCCTTGCGGCGGCTGCCCCTGCTGCGGGGACTTCGAGATCCCGTGCGAGATGAAGTTCACCACGTCCAGGCGCGAGATGTTCTGCCGCTGCAGGAAATAGACGGCGTGCGAGTCCTTCTCGCCGAAGATCGCCACGAGCACGTTCGCGCCGGTCACTTCCTTCTTGCCTGACGACTGGACATGCAGGATCGCACGCTGGATCACACGCTGGAAGCCGAGCGTCGGCTGTGTGTCGATCTCATCCGTGCCTTCGACCTTGGGGGTGTGCTCGTTGATGAAATTTGCCAGTTCCCGACGCAGTTCCTCGACGTTCGCTGCGCAGGCGCGCAGGACCTCGGCTGCAGAGGGGTTGTCGAGCAGCGCGAGCAGCAGGTGTTCCACGGTAATGAACTCGTGCCGCTTTTGCCGGGCTTCGACAAACGCCATGTGCAGACTGACTTCAAGCTCTTGCGCGATCATTCTCAGTTTTCCTCCATCACGCATGCCAGCGGATGCTGGTGCTGACGGGCGAAGGATACGACCTGTTCCACCTTGGTCGCTGCGACGTCCTTCGCGAAGACGCCGCAGACCCCCATGCCCTCTCTGTGGACTTGGAGCATGACCCGCGTAGCCCGTTCGCGGTCCATGCCGAAAAATTTCTGCAGCACAACGATGACGAAATCCATGGGTGTGAAGTCGTCATTGAGCAACAGCACCTTGTATAGCGGCGGGGGCTTGGTGCGAGAGCGCTCCGCCTCGAGTATGAACTCGCCCTGTTTTTGCGTGGCCATGCGGCCCATTCTAATCAAGTGGAAGCGGAGTGCAACAGCTGCCGGGCAGCTCGGGCAAGGCGTTTGCGCGTGTGCGGAAGTGTGTCGATACCACAAGCGGCATATTGCGGCGCAACGAATGAGCGCCGATGGATAATGGCATTGGATTGACTGCAGACAGCGCCAGGATGGGCGTTTTCAGCGGGTTTTCGTCGCTGCGACGCAGCAATTCCGGCGGCAATAAATTGTTGACGCTCTGCTGACAAATGCGTAAAAGCAGGACGGGTGCGAGATGCAAAGTTCAATGCACTGGTTCTGTGGTCCTGGCTGCTTTTGTGGTCCCTGGCTTGTCAGTACTGGTAACGCTTCACTGAGCATTAATGCACTGAAGGGGGAGACCCCGCATCGTTTTAAGTAATCTTGAAGGATTAAGGCAACATGGCAACTGGTACCGTTAAGTGGTTCAACGACTCCAAGGGTTTTGGCTTTATTACTCCGGACGATGGCAGCGAGGATCTGTTCGCTCACTTCTCCGCGATCAATATGGCCGGCTTCAAGACGCTGAAGGAAGGCGAAAAGGTTTCCTTCGAAGTCACCCAGGGTCCGAAGGGCAAGCAGGCCTCTAACATCCAGAAGGCCTGATGTCCCTTTAGTCCGGAAGGCCGTACGCTCCAGCGAAAGGCCTTCGGGAAGAACAAGAGGCCGCCGGATCACTCCGGCGGCCTCTTGTTTTGCGCGCTGCGTCCCTGGAGCAGGCCGCAGCCTGCGAGGGGGCTTACTTCAGCTTCACTTCCTTGTACAGGACGTGCTTGCGTGCGACGGGGTCGTACTTGTTGAACTCAAGCTTGTTCGGGGTGGTGCGCTTGTTCTTCGAGGTCGTGTAGAAATGACCGGTACCTGCGGTCGATTCCAGCTTGATCTTTTCGCGGCCGCCTTTAGCCATTTGAATCTCCGTTCAGTTGCTGCGCCGTGCGGCGCAGTGCTTGTATCCGCAGTGTCAGACTTTTTCGCCGCGGGCGCGCAGCTCGGACACGACGACGTCGATGCCCTTCTTGTCGATGGTGCGCAGCGCGGCGTTGGATACGCGCAGGCGGATCCAGCGGTTTTCAGCTTCGCTCCAGAACCGGCGATTCTGCAGGTTCGGGAGGAAACGACGCTTGGTCTTGTTGTTGGCGTGGGAAACGTTGTTTCCCACCATCGGTGCCTTACCGGTCACTTGGCAAACGCGAGCCATAGGTTGCTCCAGGGAATTCGGATTGCGGAAAACGCAAGATGATATCCGATGTTGTCCGAAGGGGGCAAGTCCGGCGTGCGATTGCCGGCCAGGGGGCGGGGTTTGCGCTATAGCAGGCCCCGTTCGGCGAAGGAGAGCGGGCGCGCGTGGGCGGTGACGATGAAGTGGTCCAGGGTACGCACGTCGACGAGGTCGAGCGCCTGCTTGAGATTGCGGGTCAGCAGCTCGTCGGCGCCGCTCGGTTCGCAGGCGCCGGAGGGGTGATTGTGCGCGAGGATGACGGCGGCGGCATTGCGCGACAGGGCGAGCTTGACCACTTCGCGCGGGTAGACGCTGGTCTGCGTGAGGGTGCCACGGAAAAGTTCGACGGCTTCGATCAGGCGGTTGCGGGCGTCGAGGAGCAGCACGCAGAACACCTCGTGGGGCAGGCTGCCGATGCGCAGCCGCAGCCAGTCGCGCACCGCGGAGGGCGAGTCGAACACGTCGCGTGCGGCCATCTCCTCGCTCAGGGCGCGCCGGGCCAGTTCCATGACTGCCTGCAGTTGGGCATACTTCGCCAGCCCCATGCCGGGGACCGCAGCGAAGTCGTCTGCCGGCGCGGCGCACAGGCGGGTCAGGGAGCCGAAGCGTTCGAGCAGCTCGCGGGCGAGATCGACGGCGCTCTTGCCGCGGACGCCGACACGCAGGAACAACGCGAGGAGTTCGGCGTCGGAGAGGGCTGCGGGGCCGCGTCCGAGGAGTTTTTCGCGCGGTCGTTCGTGTTCCGGCCAGTCGGTGATTGCCATGTCGGGAGCAGGTTGTGGGTGAGTGGATAATTGTAAGGCATATGTCATGTGCGAATTGAAGGGGCGCAAGCTGGTCCTTGGCGTGACCGGCGGGGTGGCCGCATACAAGGCGGCGGAACTCGTGCGGCTGCTGGGCAAGGCCGGGGCGGACGTGCACGTCGTGCTGACGGAGGGCGGGGCGCGTTTCGTGACGCCGGTGACCTATCAGGCGCTGTCGGGCAATCGGGTGTGGACGGACCTGTGGGATGCGCGCATGGACAACAACATGGCGCACATCGATCTCACGCGCGGTGCGGATGCGGTCCTGATCGCGCCGGCGACGGCGGACGTGATCGCGAAGCTGGTGCAGGGGCGGGCGGACGACCTGCTGACGACGCTGAGTCTCGCGCGGGAGTGTCCGCTGCTGGTGGCGCCGGCGATGAACCGCCAGATGTGGGAACACCCGGCGACGCAGCGCAACGTGGCGCAGCTCGCCGCCGACGGCGCGACGGTTCTCGGGCCGGCCGCGGGCGATCAGGCCTGCGGGGAGGTGGGCATGGGGCGGATGCTGGAGCCGGAGGAACTGCTCGAGCACGTGATCGCATTCTTCCAGCCGAAGCTGCTCGCGGGCCGCAAGGTCGTCCTGACCGCCGGGCCGACCTTCGAGGCGATCGACCCGGTGCGCGGGATCACGAACACCAGCTCGGGCAAGATGGGCTACGCGCTGGCTCAGGCATGCGTGCGGGCCGGTGCGGAAGTCGTGCTGGTGAGCGGACCAACGGGCCTTCCCGTGCCGGCCGGCGCGCGGCGCGCGGACGTTCGCAGCGCCTTGCAGATGCGCGATGCGGTGATGGCGGCGCTGCCGGGGGCGGACGTCTTCATCGGCGTGGCGGCGGTGGCGGACTATCGTCCGGCCGATGCCGCGGAGCACAAGGTGAAGAAGTCGTCGGCGGACATGACGCTGCGGCTGACGCCCAACCCCGACATTCTGGCCGAGGTCGCGGCGCGCGCGGATGCGCCCTTCTGCGTCGGCTTCGCTGCGGAGAGCCGCGACCTGGATGCCTATGCGGAAGGCAAGCGGCGGGCGAAGCGCCTGCCGATGCTGGTCGGCAACCTGGTGCAGGACGGTCTCGGCAGCGACGACAACCTGGTGATCCTGTACGACGACGCGGGGCGCCATCCGCTCGAGCGCGCACCGAAGACCGAGGTCGCGCGCAGGATCGTCGAACATCTGGCCGGTCTGCTGAAGACGGCTGCAAACTGAGGGCGAACATGCACCGAATCGACGTCAAGATCCTCGACGATCGCTTGCGCGATCACAAGCCGTCCTACGCCACGCCGGGTTCGGCCGGGCTGGACCTGCGCGCCTGCCTGAATGCGCCGGTGACGCTCCATCCGGGCGACTCCACGCTGATCCCGAGCGGCCTCGCGATCCATCTCGCCGATCCCGGGCTCGCCGCGATGGTGCTGCCGCGCTCGGGGTTGGGGCACAAGCACGGCATCGTGCTGGGCAATCTGGTCGGTTTGATCGATTCCGACTATCAGGGCCAGATCTTCGTGTCGGTGTGGAACCGCGGCCGCGCGAGTTTCACGTTGCAGCCGATGGAGCGTATCGCGCAGCTGGTGGTGGTGCCGGTGCTGCAGGTCGGGTTCAATGTCGTCGATGAATTCCCGGAAAGCGATCGCGGCGAAGGCGGGTTCGGCAGCACCGGCAAGCATTGATGCATGCGGGGATTCCCGTCGGGGTGCATGTCCTGCTGGAGCGTGAGGGCAGCGTCCTGTTGATGCGCCGTGCCGGTACGGGCTTCTTCGACGGGCTGTTCAGCCTGCCTGGCGGTCATGTCGAGCCCGGCGAATCGCTGGGCGCGACCGCGGTGCGCGAGATGCGCGAGGAGCTGGGGATCGACATCGATCCGGCGGAGTTGGCGAACCTGGGCGTCGTGCATCGCCGGTCGGATACCAACCGGGTGGATTTCTTCCTGCGCGCGAAGGCGTGGTCGGGCGAGCCGCGCATCTGCGAACCCGGCAAGTGCGACGCGCTGGGCTGGTTCGCGCGCGGCGGGCTGCCGGCGAACACGGTGGCCTACGTGCGCGCGGCGCTGGCCGCGGGCGAGGGGCCGTGGCTGCTGGAACTGGGTTGGTGAGCGCCTGCCGTGGGGCCGATCAGAGGCCGATGCGGTGCCGGCCGCCGCGTCAGCCCAGCATGTCGGCGCGGATGTTCTGCGCCCAGGCCGCAGCGTAGCGTCCTTCCTCTTCGCTCGCCGACGACGACAGGCCGCCCGCGCCGGCGACCGGCAGGACGGTTCCCTCGGCCGTGTCGTAGCGGTGCACGGTCGCGACGTGGATCGCTCTGCGGTCGTCGACGAAGCTGTAGCAGGTGTTCAGCAGCGTCGGGACGGGGTCGGGCGAACGGCCGTCGAACAGTTCGACGATCGCGGCTGCGGCAAGCTTGGCCTGCTGGTTCGCGATGTGGCCGGATTTCGGCATGCCCGGTGCGGCGAGCACCGCGTCGCCGATGACATGGACGCCGGGGAGGCCGGGTACTTCCATCGTGCGCCAGTCGACCTCGATCCATCGGCCGTTGGTCAGGGGGATACCCAGCCCGTCCACGAGTCGCCCCGCGCGCATCGGCGGGACGACGTTGAGGACGTCGGCGCGGATCCGGTCGAATTCGAGTTCGGCGTTCAGGGTATTGGCATCGACCGAGAGCAGGGTGCTGTCGGGGCGGTATTCGATGATGTCCTTGTATGGTCCGGCAAAGGCTGTGGCGAACAAAGCCTTCTTGGACTGGATCTCGCTGTTGGCGTCGAGGAGGAGCAGCTTCGCGCGCGGCTTGCGCGCACGCAGGTAGTGCGCGACGAGGCAGGCCCGTTCGTAGGGGCCGGGCGGGCAGCGGTAGGGGGACTTCGGGACGTGCAGTGCGAACACGCCGCCCTCGGGCATCGCCTCGATCTGGCGACGCAGCAGTTCGGTCTGCGGGCCGGCCTTCCAGGCGTGGGGGATGCGCTCGAAGTTGCCTGCCAGCCCCGCCACCTGCTCGGCGAGGAAATCCACGCCGGGGGCGAGCACGATGCGGTCGAAGGCGATTGTGCCGTTGCGGGCGAGGCGGATCTCGCGTCGGGCGACGTCCATCTGGGTGACTTCGTCGCAGACGACGCGCACGCCCCAGCGCGTGCGCAGGCGCTCGTAGTTCGCCGTCAGCTCGTCGAGGCTGCGCAGGCCGGCGAGGACGAGGTTGGACATCGGGCAGGAGACGAAGCGCGCTTCGCGTTCGACCAGCGTGACGTCGACGCGGCCGGCGCTCCACAGGCGCAGGTACTTCGCCGTCGTCGCGCCACCGTATCCGCCGCCGACCACGACGACGCGCGGGGCGGGGCGCGGCGGGGCGGCTGAACACGCCGCAAGGATGGCGGTGGCCGGTGCGGTTGCGGTCAGGCCCAGGCTACGCAGGAAACGGCGTCTGTCCATCGTTGGTCGAAAGCGGGGTCAGGGGTTGGTGGCGAAATGGCTGGCGATCAGCGAGAGCTGTTCGTCGCTGTAGCCGCGCACGATCTGGTGCATGACGGTCGCGGGTGCCTCGCCGCTGCCGAATGCCCGCAGCCGGTGCAGGATCTTGTCGGCCGACAGGCCGCCGATGCGCGGGATCGCGTTCGGTTCGGGGGCGTCGGCCGAATGACAGGGGGTGCAGTTGGCGGCAAGGTTGCGCGCGTGGAGATCGCTGAGGTCGGCGGCGTGGGCGCCGCCGGCAAGCAGGCACATGGCAGCGAGGGTAGACTTGCCGGTCACGGACGTTCTCCATGCGGTGGCGCGTGCGCGGGACTGGGCAGTATAACGCGCGCGGCAGGCGCGTCCGGGTGACGGCGGAGCCGGTGTCGAGTGAATGGAAATGCGGGAGCAGGGATGGATAGTCGGCGCAGGGATGTGCTGAAAGCGGGGGGCGGACTGGGGATCTGGTCCTTGCTGGCGGTGGCCGGGATCGTGAGCCCGGCGAGGGCTCAGGACGCGAGGAACGTGGCCGCGTTCGAGGCCACCACGCTGGACGAAGCCCTGCAGGCGCTGGGGGCCCGGGACGCTGCCGAGAGCGGGGCGATCCGCATCGTGGCTCCGGATGTCGCGGAGGACGGGCGTGCGGTGGCGATCTCGGTTTCGAGCGAGATCCCGCGGACCGAGCAGATCGTGATCCTCATCGAGGAGAACCCCTGGAAGGTCGCGGCGAGTTTCCGCCTCTCGGGCGCGATGGCGCCGGCGATCCAGACGCGCGTCAAGATGGCACGTTCGACGCGCGTGCATGCGCTGGTGAAGGCCGAGGGGCGCCTCTTCGCGGCGCGGCGGGAGGTCACCGTGACGGTCGGAGGCTGCGGGACATGAGCGCGCCGACCCGCATCCGAGCGACGCTCAAGGAAGGAGCGACGGAATTGCGCATGCTGTTCAGTCATCCGATGGAGAACGGTTTGCGCAAGGACGCCGAGGGCCAGCGGATTCCGGCGCACTTCATCATGGAGGTGAGCGTGCGGCGCAACGGGGAAATCGTGCTGGCGGCGGATTTCGGGCCGTCGATTTCAACGAATCCCTATCTCGCCTTCAGCATCGCCGGCGGTGCCGCGGGTGACGAGATCGTCGTGAGCTGGCGCGACAACCGCGGCGAGACGCGCAGCGACACGATCCGGGTGGCGTAGCGCCTCAGGCACCGGGGGTACGGCCGCGGCGCGCGTGCAGGTGACAGAAGCGCAGTTCCTCGGGATAGGGGAAGAAGTCCTCGATGTAGCCGCTGCGGATCGACGCCTGCGTACGCTGCCAGAAGGCCGGCGTCAGCAGGTCGCGGTGGTGTTTCAGGAAGGCCTGGCGCACGCGCGGGGCGCCTAGCAGGAAGGTCGCGAATTCCTCGGGGAAGACGTCCATCGGGCCGGTGGAGTACCACGGCTCGCTCGACATCTCCATCTCCGGGTAGGGCGCTTCGGGGATGTGACGGAAGTTCATGTCCGTCATGTACTCGATCTCGTCATAGTCGTAGAACACGACGCGGCCGTAGCGCGTGACGCCGAAGTTCTTCCACAGCATGTCGCCGGGGAAGATGTTCGCCGTGGCCATCTCGCGGATCGCGTTGCCGTATTCGCGCACCGCGTCTTCGACCTGTTCGTCGCCGGAGCGCTCGAGGTAGATGTTGAGCGGTGTCATGCGACGTTCGATGTACAGGTGCTTGACGATGACCGAGTCGCCGTCGATCTCGTAGGCGGTCGGTGCGAGGGCCTGCAACTCTTCGAGCAGTTCGGGATGGAAGCGTGCCAACGGCAGGGCGGCGTTGGAGAACTCCAGCGTGTCGGCCATCCGGCCGACGCGGTCGACGCGTTTGACGATCAGGTACTTGCGTTTCACGGTGGCGCGGTCCGTGTTCTTCGAAGCCCCGAACACGTCCTTGATGACCTTGAATACGTAGGGGTAGGACGGGAGTGTGAACACCAGCATCACCATGCCGCGGATGCCCGGCGCGATCACGAACTGGTCGTTGGAGTGGCGCAGGTGCGCGATGAGGTCACGGAAGAACATCGTCTTGCCCTGCTTGCCCAGCCCCAGCATCGTGTAGAGCTCGGAGCGGTGCTTGTTGGGCATGATCGAGCGCAGGAACTGCACGTAGCCCGACGGCACTTCCATGTCGACGAGGAAGTAGGCGCGCGACAGCGAGAACAGCACCGAAATGCGCCACGGGTCGAGCAGGATGGTGTCGATCTCGAGCCGCCCCGCGGCGTTGTGGCGCACGGCGATCGCAAACGGGTATTCCTGGTAGCCGTTGATGGCCTTGCCGATGATGTACGCGGTCTTGTTGCGGTAGAAGGCCGAATACAGCACCTGGATCTGGCAATTGACCTCCATGTCCGGCCACTCGCCGAGGTGCCGGTGTGCGGTGTGCAGGATCAGGTCGATGTCGCGGTCGAGGTCTTCGAAGGAGCGCTGCCAGTCGAAGTCCTCGACGATGCGGCGCACCGTTGTGCGCAGGCCCGCGTCGCGCGGGTAGTAGCTGCTGTAGACGGGCGGGTAGGACTCCATGTATTCGGTGGAGATCGCCGGGCGCGCGAACAGGTAGTCGTTGTTGAAGTACGTGCGGTGCAGGATCTTGCAGCACACCGAATTGAAGAAGGTCTCGGCGAGCTCCGGCTGCTTGTGACGGATCAGGATGCCGATGTAGTGGAGCTTGGCCTGCTGCCAGGTGTCGTCGTCGACCGAATCGGCATCGAACTCGTCGTGCAGGCGGCGCACCGTCTCTTCCACGCGCTCGTCGTAGAACTCGACGCGCTCCCGTACGGCGTCGAGCTGGGCCTGCCACTCGGCGGCCTCGAAGCTTTCCTTCGCCCGCCGCGAGGTCTCGCGGAAGATGCGATAGTGCTTGTTGAAACCTTCGATCATCGCCTGGGCGATGGCGTGGGCGAGCGGATTTTCGCCGACGGCTGCGTCCATGGAGCGCCTCGCGCGGGGGTTCGGCAGGCCCGCCTTCGGGGGCGGGACCTGCGCGACATATTAGCCCGGAAGCGCGCCGTCCTCGAGTTCGCCGGAGACAGCGGCGAGGAAATCCCGGCCCCAGCGCCGGATGTCGTTATGCTCGACGATCGAGAACAACTCGCGGAGCCGGGTAGCCGCCTCGGTCGGATCCATTGTGATCGCGTGATGCAGCTGCGCGGCGAGATCCGCGCCATCGTGCGGATTCGTCAGGACTGCGCCGTGCAGTTCGGCCGCCGCACCCGCGAACTCCGACAGCACGAGCACGCCACGGCCGTCGAGGATGCCCTGCGTTGCGACGTATTCCTTGGACACCAGGTTGAGCCCGTCGCGCAGCGGGGTAATCCACATGACGTCGGCCGTCGCGTACCACGCGACGACCTCGTCGAACGGCAGCGCGCGGAAGAAAAACTGCACTGGCGTCCAGCCGACGCGCGAGAAACGGCCGTTGAGGCGGCCGACCGCCTGCTCGATCTGCGTCTGAAGCCCGTCGTAGATCGTCATCTCCTTTGCAGCGGGCACGCACACCGCGAGCAGCGACACTTCGCCCTGAAGCTCGGGATGTTCGTCCAGCAGGCGTTCGAACGCGACGAGCTTCTCGAGCGTGCCCTTCGTGTAGTCGAGCCGCTCCACCGACAGGATCATGCGCGTGCCGCCAAGCCCCTCGCGCAGCTCGTCGATGCGCGCGCGCGTTTCGGGGCGATCGAGGATCGCGCGGATGCGCCCGACGTCGAGTCCGACCGGATGGGCGCCGAGCCCGATGCGCCGGCCGTGCACCTCGAAGGCCGTCGTCATCTCCTCCAGGCCGACGGCGCAGCCGTACGTGAGGTAGCGCGGCGCACAGTTGCGCTGCTCGAGTACCGTGAGCGGTGCCACTCCCCGCACCACGTCGAGGAAGTTCTCTGCTTGGCGAGGGATATGGAAGCCGATGTAATCGCATTGAAGCAGGCTGCCGATGATTTCGCGCCGCCAGGGCAGCACGTTGAAGACGTCCGCGGAAGGAAAATAGGTGTGATGGAAGAACGCGATCTTCACATCCGGCCGCAGCTCCCGCAAAACCGCCGGCACCATCCATAGGTTGTAGTCATGCAGCCACACTACGGCACCTTCGGCGGCTTCGGCCGCCGCCCGCCGGGCGAAGAGCCGGTTGACCTTCAGGAAGACGCGCCAGTCCTCGTCGCGAAACTGTGCCCGTTCCCAGAAGGTATGCAGCGTGGGCCAGAACGCTTCCTTCGAGAAGCGCTTGTAGAACACGTCTACGTCGTCCTTCGTCAGCGGCACCCGTGCGGCGACGAGTTGAGGATAGCGGTCGCGATCGACGCTCGTGTGTACCTCGAAGGGGATCGCCTTCCTGGGGTCGTGCACCGACCACGCAACCCAGGCGCCGGGGCGGCCGTCGCCGAAGTAGCTCAGCAGGGTCGGGATGATGCCGTTCGGTGAGCTGGGCGGGCGGCGCAAGACACTGCCCCCTTCGTTCACTTCCTCGTACGGCAGTCTGTGATAGACCATCACCAGCTCGCTCCGCCCGGGCGCGTCGGCGTCGGGCAGCTGCGCATCGATGCCGGCCGGGCCGAGAAAGCCGAAGTGGGCGATCGCCTCCAGGATGCCTCCGCAGCCGGGCGAGCGCGCATGCAGAACCCCCGCCCGCGCGCGTGTCGCCTCAAGCAGGGCAGTTTCCGATTCCCCGACGCATACTCCGCGGAAGCCTTGCCGGTACATCGACAGGTCGTTCAGCGTGTCGCCGGCGACGAGCACCGCGTCGCGGTCGAAGCCCTGGGCGCATACCAATGCATCGAGCGTGCTGCCCTTGTTGACGCCCCGTGGCAGGATGTCGAGATAGCGGTCGGCCGAGTAGAGCACGTCGCAGCCCAGGGAATCGGCAATCGCCTGCAGGTCGCTGTCCACGGTGCCGGGTGCGCAGAAATACGAACAGCGCCGCTGTTGAGGGACCTCCTGGCGCTCGATGCCGGCAAAGGATCCCAGCGCCTGGGCCACGGTCCGCTCGCCGGGCCAGCGCGCGTCGATTTCCGCCTGCAGGGGCTGTATCGGTTTCAGCGTGCGGCCATCCACGACGGTGGCGCCAACGTCGCAGATGATGTAGTCGGGCGTCGGCACCGAAGGATCCGACAGCAGCGGCATCACGACTTCGAGGCCGCGTCCGGTCACGAATACGAGCTTGATCTGCGGGTGGGCGTTGATCAGTTGGTACAGGCGAAGGCGCTGTTCGGGGTGGCCGGCAAGAAAGGTGCCGTCGAGGTCGGTCGCAAGCAGCATAGGCTGTCCTCCTGAATGGTCCGGCCCGCGCAAGGCTTTGGCGTCGCGTCGTTCGGGACATCTTGGGGGGAGAGGGGCGGCAGTTGCGGAATGCCGCCCCGGCGATGGTCGCAGCCGGAAGAGGGGTCGGTGCGAATGAAATTACAGGAAATGAATTGCAGGAAATATATTGCTACAAATATATTAACTGATTTCCGGCTGCAGGCCAAGGTCGGGCTGTGCGTCAAGCCCGGTGCCGAGCTCCGGGGTGGGGAAGGGCCGCGTTTCGGCAGACTGCCGAAACAGCTTCCATTCAGCATTGTCATGAACGAGGCGCGGGTCCGGAAAACGCCTGCATCCCCGCCGCGCAGAGGGTCTGGGCCAGTCCGAGGGTTTATCTTGTGTCTTATATAAGACAAAGATTGCGATTCTGGCGACTAACTACGGCGTCCGAGGGTCTATAATTATGCGCCGCCAGAAAATGTCCGGATGCTGTCAGGCCTTTAACGGATGTGTCTCGGCCGGCTCCTACGTCCGCTCGGCTATCCGCCACAAAGAGATATAGAGGGAGAAACGCATGACCAGCAAGAATTCGACGATCATCTACACGCTCACTGATGAGGCGCCGCTGCTGGCGACCTACTCGCTGTTGCCGATCATCGAGACGTTCACGGCGCCGGCAGGTGTGACGATCCAGAAAAGCGACATCTCCGTGGCCGCCCGCGTGCTGGCCGAATTCTCGGATTGCCTGACCGATGCACAGAAGGTCCCCGACAACCTCGCCGAGCTGGGCCGCCTGACCCAGGATCCGGACACGAACATCATCAAGCTGCCGAACATCAGCGCCTCGGTTGCGCAGCTGATGGCCTGCATCAAGGAACTCCAGTCCAACGGCTACGCCATCCCGGACTACCCGGAGAATCCGACGACCGAACAAGAGAAGGCGCTCAAAGTCCGCTTCGGCAAGTGCCTGGGTTCCGCGGTGAACCCCGTGCTGCGCGAAGGCAACTCCGACCGCCGCGCGCCTGCGGCCGTCAAGAACTACGCGAAGAAGCACCCGCACTCGATGAGCGAGTGGAAGCAGTGGTCGCAGACCCACGTCTCGCACATGGAGCACGGCGACTTCTATCACGGCGAAAAGTCGCTGACGCTCGACCGTGCGCGCAACGTGAAGATGGAGCTCGTCACCAAGAGCGGCAAGGCGATCGTGCTGAAGCCGAAGACCGTGCTGCTCGACGGCGAGATCATCGACTCCATGTTCATGAGCAAGAAGGCGCTGTGCGAGTTCTACGAGCAGCAGCTCGACGACTGCCGCGAAGCCGGCATCCTGTTCTCGCTGCACGTGAAGGCGACGATGATGAAGGTCTCGCACCCCATCGTCTTCGGCCATTGCGTGAAGATCTACTACAAGGAAGCCTTCGAGAAGCACGGCAAGCTGTTCGACGAGCTGGGCATCAACGTCAATAACGGCATGGCCACGCTGTACGAGAAGATCGAGACACTGCCCGAGTCGAAGCGCGACGAGATCATCCGCGACCTGCACGCCTGCCAGGAGCACCGTCCGCGCCTGGCGATGGTCGACTCGGCCAAGGGCATCACCAACTTCCACTCGCCCAACGACATCATCGTCGATGCCTCCATGCCGGCGATGATCCGCGGCGGGGGCAAGATGTGGGGCGCAGACGGCAAACAGTACGACAGCAAGTGCGTCATGCCGGAATCGACCTTCGCCCGCATCTACCAGGAGATGATCAGCTTCTGCAAGTGGCACGGCAACTTCGATCCGGCCACGATGGGCACGGTGCCGAACGTCGGCCTGATGGCGCAGCAGGCCGAGGAATACGGTTCGCACGACAAGACCTTCGAGATCCCGGAAGACGGCGTCGCCAACATCACCGACCTCGATACCGGCGAAGTCCTCATGTCGCAGAACGTCGAAGCGGGTGACATCTGGCGCATGTGCCAGGTCAAGGATGCGCCGATCCGCGACTGGGTCAAGCTCGCCGTCACGCGCGCGCGCAACTCGGGTATGCCGGCGATCTTCTGGCTCGACCCCTACCGTCCGCACGAGAACGAGCTGATCAAGAAGGTGCAGAAGTACCTCAAGGATCACGATACCAGCGGCCTCGACATCCAGATCATGTCGCAGGTGCGTGCGATGCGTTTCACGCTTGAGCGCGTCGCCCGCGGCCTCGACACCATCTCGGTGACCGGCAACATCCTGCGCGACTACCTGACCGACCTGTTCCCGATCATGGAACTGGGCACCAGCGCGAAGATGCTCTCCATCGTCCCGCTGATGGCCGGCGGCGGCATGTACGAGACCGGCGCGGGCGGTTCGGCGCCCAAGCATGTGCAGCAGCTGGTCGAGGAAAACCACCTGCGCTGGGATTCGCTCGGCGAATTCCTCGCGCTGGCGGTGTCGCTCGAGGAGATGAGCCTCAAGACCGGCAATGCCAAGGCGAAGCTGCTCGCGAAGACGCTCGACCAGGCGACCGGCAAGCTGCTCGACAACGACAAGTCGCCGTCGCGCCGCACCGGCCAGCTCGACAACCGCGGCAGCCACTTCTACCTCGCCCTGTACTGGGCCGAGGCGTTGGCTGCGCAGACCGAGGATGCCGAGCTGAAGGCCCGTTTCGCGCCGCTCGCCAAGTCCCTCGCGGACAACGAGCAGAAGATCATCGCCGAACTCAGCGCGGTGCAGGGCAAGCCGGTCAACATCGGCGGTTACTACTATGCAGATCCGGCCAAGACCGAAGCGGTGATGCGCCCGAGCGCGACGCTCAATGCGGCGCTCGCTGCCTTGAATTCCTGACGGCGAGCTGTGCCGGCCCAGGTCCCGAGCGGGCTGGGCCGGCGATCCGGAAAAGCCAGCGCATGCGCTGGTTTTTTTTCGGCATCCCTCCGCGCGAGCCAAGCGGCCCTGCCCCGGTACGACGCTCCGCGGGGCGCCGGCGTCGCAGGACCGGCCCGATTTTTTGCGCCATAATCTCAAGCTGGATCGGGGAGTATCATCCGCATTGCATGGCCCGGCCGTGATCCGCCGGCGAGATGGTCCCCCGCTGCAAGCCAAGGGTTTTCAGCGACGAGCTGAATCGAGCGAGACACATCCACATGAAGAGGGAGTAGGCATGAGCGCATCCAAGATCAAGGTTCCCGCAGGCGGCCAGAAGATCGTCCCCGGCCAGGCAGTTCCCGACCAGCCGATCATCCCCTTCATCGAGGGCGACGGCATCGGCGTCGATATCACGCCCGTGATGATCAAGGTCATCGACGCGGCGGTCGCGAAGGCATATGGCGGCAAGAAGAAGATCCACTGGATGGAGGTCTACGCGGGCGAGAAGTCGACCCAGCTGTACGGCCCGGACGAGTGGCTACCGAAGGAGACCTTCGACGCGCTGAAGGAATACTCGGTTTCCATCAAGGGCCCGATGACCACCCCCGTCGGCGGCGGCATCCGTTCGCTGAACGTGGCGCTGCGCCAGGAACTGGACCTGTACCAGTGCGTGCGTCCGGTGCGCTACTTCAAGGGCGTGCCCTCGCCGCTGAAGCAGCCGGAACTGACCGACATGGTCATCTACCGCGAGAACACCGAGGACATCTACGCCGGCATCGAGTGGGCGTCGGGCTCCGAGCAGGTCAAGAAGGTCATCGCCTTCCTGCAGAACGAGATGGGCGTGAAGAAGATCCGCTTTCCGGAAAGCTCGGGCATCGGCATCAAGCCGGTGTCGGTCGAAGGTACGCAACGCCTGGTGCGCGCCGCCATCAGGTATGCGATCGACAACGACCGCAAGTCGGTGACGATCGTGCACAAGGGCAACATCATGAAGTTCACGGAGGGCCTGTTCCGTGACACCGCGTACAAGCTCGCGCAGGAAGAGTTCGGTGCCCAGCCGATCGACGGCGGACCGTGGTGCAAGTTCAAGAATCCGAAGACCGGCCGCGAGATCGTCGTCAAGGACGCGATCGCCGACGCCTTCCTGCAGCAGATCCTGCTGCGTCCGGCCGAATACGACGTGATCGCGACGACCAACCTGAACGGCGATTACATCTCGGACGCGCTGGCGGCGCAGGTCGGCGGCATCGGCATCGCGCCGGGGGCGAACATCTCGGACCAATACGCGTGCTTCGAGGCGACCCACGGGACCGCGCCGAAGTATGCCGGGCTGGACAAGGTTAACCCCGGCTCGCTGATCCTGTCGGCCGAGATGATGCTGCGCCACCTGGGCTGGACTGAGGCGGCCGACCTCGTCATCAAGGGCATGGAGGCGGCGATCGGCGACAAGGTCGTGACCTACGACTTCGCGCGCCTGATGGAGGGGGCGCAGGAAGTGTCGTGCTCGGCCTTCGGCGATGCGATGATCGCGCGCATGTAAGCCACCGATTTCGAGCCAGGCTCGAATATCCATCCCGACGAGAACCGCTCGCCGCAAGGCAAGCGGTTTTTTTTCGTCGATGCAGTCCGCATTTTTGCAAATGGGCCCATTAAAAATTTTTTAGCTTTGTAAGCGAACAGTAAGGGAGTGTTTCAACAATCCCACTGCGGCCTTGTCGGTCGAGCAACTCCGGCCGAGTGTCACCCAAGGCGCAAACTATAAGAGGAGACATGATGGACGACACAAGTGCAGCGTATTGGCGTGCGACCCTGGGGTTGCTCGTGAAGGTTATGGTGATCTGGTTCGTGGTCTCGTTCGGGGCGGGCATCCTGTTTGCGCCTGCGCTGAACGCCATCTCCCTCGGCGGTTATCCGCTTGGGTTCTGGTTCGCTCACCAGGGGTCGATCTATGTGTTTGTGGTGCTGATCTTCTGGTACGCGAAGAAGATGGGTGACATCGATCGCCAATTCGACGTTCACGAAGACTGAGGGCCGCGACATGGATCTGCAAACCACAATCTACCTCGTTGTCGGCGCGTCCTTCGCGCTGTACATCGGCATCGCCATCTGGGCGCGTGCGGGCTCGACGTCCGAGTTCTACGTCGCCGGCGGCGGCGTGCCTCCGGTCATGAACGGCATGGCGACGGCGGCCGACTGGATGTCGGCGGCCTCGTTCATCTCGATGGCCGGCCTGATCGCCAACATGGGCTACGGCGGCGGCCTGTTCCTGATGGGATGGACCGGTGGCTACGTCCTGCTGGCGTGCCTGCTTGCTCCCTACCTCAGGAAGTTCGGCAAATTCACCGTGCCCCAGTTCATCGGCGACCGCTTCTACTCGAAGACCGCCTCGACCGTGGCCGTGATCTGCCTGCTGACCGCGTCGATCACCTACATCATCGGCCAGATGACGGGTGTGGGCGTCGCGTTCTCGCGCTTCCTCGGCGTGTCGAGCGAAACAGGGATCTACGTCGGTATGGGCATCGTGTTCATGTACGCCGTGTTCGGCGGCATGAAGGGCATCACCTACACCCAGGTGGCCCAGTACATCGTGCTGATCCTTGCCTACACGGTTCCGGCGATCTTCATCTCGCTGCAGCTGACCGGCAATCCGCTGCCGCAGCTGGGCCTCGGCTCGGACATGGTCGGTAGCGACGTCTCGCTGCTCACCAAGCTCGACCAGGTCGTGACCGAACTGGGCTTTGGCAAGTACACGACGACCACGGCGGGCAGCACGCTCAACATGTTCGTCTACACGATGTCGCTGATGATCGGTACCGCTGGTCTGCCGCACGTCATCATGCGCTTCTTCACCGTGCCGAAGGTCTCCGACGCGCGGATCTCCGCCGGCTGGGCGCTGGTGTTCATCGCCATCCTCTACACGACCGCTCCGGCTGTCGCGGCGATGGCCAAGATGAACCTCATCCGCACGGTCAACCCCGGCATCGTCATGCAGAACGCCAGCCCGTACAACCCGGAATCGCAGATCCAGTACGAGGCCCGTCCTGACTGGATGAAGCGCTGGGAGAAGACCGGCCTGCTCAAGTTCGAGGACAAGAACGGCGACGGCCGCATTCAGTACTACAACGACAAGTCGAAGAGCGAGGAATTCAACGCCAAGGCGACCGAAGCGGGCTGGAAGGGCAACGAGCTGACGGTCAACGCCGACATCATGGTGCTGGCCAACCCGGAAATCGCGCTGCTGCCCAACTGGGTGATCGCGCTGGTGGCCGCGGGCGGTCTGGCTGCCGCGCTGTCGACCGCTGCCGGCTTGCTGATGGCGATCTCCGCCGCGGTGTCGCATGACCTGATCAAGGGCGTGTTCATGCCGGACATCAGCGAGAAGGGCGAGCTGATGGCGGGCAAGATCGCGATGGCGGTTGCGATCGTGATCTCCGGCTGGCTGGGCCTGAATCCCCCCGGATTCGCTGCCGGCACCGTGGCCCTGGCCTTCGGTATTGCGGCCAGCTCGCTGTTCCCGGCAATCATGATGGGCATCTTCAGCAAGAAGATGAACAAGGAAGGCGCCGTCGCCGGCATGCTCGCGGGTCTTGTCGTCACCCTGATCTATGTGTTCGCGCACAAGGGCATCTTCTTCATCAAGGGCACCGAGTTCGTCGACCTGATCGGCGGTGCCAACAGCTTCTTCGGCATCACGCCGGAAGCCTTCGGCGCGATCGGTGCGCTGGTCAACTTCGGGGTCGCCTTCGTGGTCGACAAGGTCACCAAGGAGCCGCCGGAGCACATCCAGCATCTGGTCGAGAGCGTGCGCGTGCCGCGCGGCGCGAAGGCGGTCGATGGTGCCCACGCCCATTGATCGGTAACTGAAGCGTATGCAGCATCGTGGTGCCGCCCCGCCGTCCGGCAGGGCGGCACCGCACTACCCGGCCGTGCCGGGGTGGTTTATCCCGCGGCGCGCGAGTGCCGCAAGAGTCTGGAGCGTCATATGGCTTTCGACGTTAGCATCGCCCTCAACTGGATTCTCTTCCTTGCACTGTTTCCGATCGCCTTCTATTGGCTGCGGCGGGCGTGGCGCATCATCGTCCGGCGGGATTTCGCCGACGTTGCGCTCAAGCGCGGCCAGCCGCCCGCAAACCCGCAGAAATTCGCGCCATATGCGGCGGTCATCAATCTGCTCGGCGGCGGCGTGGTCGCCTATGTGATCTTCGGTGTGCTGGCCGGCGCGCTCGCCTACGAGACCTGGAGCGCGCTCGCCGGTGGCACCATCTGGTGCAAATTCCTTGCCGATTTCATCCTGAGCCGCCATGCCCACCCTTTCGTTCTCCGAAAGAAGGGTGATGCGGCCCCAGCCGTGGCCGACTGAGGGGCGTCGCCAGGTGTTGCCGGGTCGTGTCGCGGGTCAGCGCTTTTCGCCGATCTGGTACTTGCGGTCGAGGTGGTTCATCGCGAGCACGTAGATCCCGATCAGGATGACGAAGGTGATCTGCGAGCCCTGGGCGAAGATGTAGAAGCCGAGCGGGAAGCTCATGAACGAGAAGCGGTTGAGCTCGTCGGCGTAGTAGCCGGCGACGAAGCTCACGAGAAACCACACCGACAGCAGCGAGAAGGTCAGCACCAGATTGCTGCGCCAGTACGCCCGGTGCTGTTCGGTGAGTTTCATCGCGTTCCCTCGTCCGCCTTACTGGCCGCTGCCGTGGCCCGTCCAGGACTTGGCGAGACGCTGCTGCACGTCCTGAGGGGCGGGCTCGTACCCGGCTGCCGTGATCGAGAACTCGCTCTCACCGGCGCAGATGGCCTTCAGCCGCGCCTCGAAGCCTTCCATCTCGGCTAGCGGCAGGATGGCGGTGAGCAGTGTGAAGCCGCTCGCCGGGCTTTCGGTCGTCGTGAGGTGGCCGCGCCGGCCCGCGAATTCGCCGCTGACCTCGCCGAAGTTGCTGTCGGCGACCTTCACCGTGACGCTGACGAGCGGTTCCAGCACGACAGGCCGTGCCCCGAGCAGTGCTTCGAGCGTCGCATGCCGGCCGGCGGAGACGAAGGACACCTCGTTCGAGTCGACTGCGTGCGCCTTGCCGTCGACCAGTACGACCTTGACGTCCTGAACCGGGAAGCCGGCGAGCGCACCTTCGGCCAGCGCCTGGCGCACGCCCTTTTCGACCGCGGGCAGGAAATTGGTCGGGATCGCGCCGCCCTTGACCTCGTTGCCGAGCTCGATGCCCGAGCCTCTTGGCAGCGATTCGACGCGCAGGGCGACTTCGCCGAACTGGCCGGCGCCGCCGCTCTGTTTCTTGTGCCGGTAGCGCGCCTCGGCCGTGCCGTTGATGGTCTCGCGATAGGGGACGGACGGCGTCGCCGTGTCGAACTGCAGGTTCCAGCGCGCGCGCAGCTGTTCGAGGATGATCTTCAGGTGCAGCTCGCCGAGTCCGCGCACGACGGTCTGGCGGGCCTGGTGGTCGAAGCCGACTTCGAGGCACGGGTCTTCGTCGAGCAGGCGCACGAGGGCTTCGGCGAGCTTCTGTTCGTCGCCGTGCTTCTGCGGGATCAGCGCGAGGCCGAACACCGGCTGCGGGTAGCTGGCGGGTGCGAGGTGGTAGTTGTCCTCGTCGTGCGAGTCGTGCAGCACCGCGTCGGGGTGGATGTCATCGACGCGCGCGACCGCGCAGATGTCGCCGGGCACGCCCAGCGGCGTCTCTGACTGGTTCTTGCCCTGCAGCCGCAGCAGGTGGGATACCTTGAAGGGTTTGCGGCTGTCGCCGATGTAGAGCTGCGTGTTGGGGCTGATGCGCCCCTGGTGGATGCGGAACAGGCCCAGCTTGCCGCGGTAAGGATCGTTGGCGACCTGGAACACGTGTGCGATGACATGGCGTTCGGGATCGGTGGCGACCTCGACTTCCTGCGCGTCGGCGCCGTCGCCCTTGAGGAAGCGGGGCGGGTTGCCTTCGGTCGGGTCGGGCATGAGGCGGCCGAGGATGTCGAGCAGTTCCTTCACGCCGGCGCCGGTGCGGGCGGAGACGAAGCATACCGGGATCAGGTGGCCTTCGCGCAAGGCCTGCTCGAAGGGGGCGTGGAGCTGCTCGGGATCGAGCGATTCGCCCTGTTCGAGGTAGCTCGCCATCAGGGCCTCGTCGAGTTCGACGACCTGGTCGACGATGCTGTCGTGCGCGGCGGAGACCGACGAGAACGCGGGCTCGCGGTTTGCGTCGGGGGCGAAGAAGCAGTCGATCACCGCGTCGCCGCTCGCGGATGGCAGGTTGATCGGCAGGCATTCGCGTCCGAAGGTCGCGCACAGGTCGTCGAGCAGCGCGGCGAGCGATGCCGGGGTGGCGGCGTCGATCTTCGACACGACGACGAGGCGGCATTTGTCGCGCGCGGCCTCCATCATGCGGCGCGTGCCGCTTTCGATGCCGGCCGCGGCGCTCACGAGCACCGCGGCGGTCTCGACCGCGGGCAGCGCGGTAAGGGCGCGGCCGGCGAGGTCGGGCGTTCCCGGGGTGTCGAGGAGATTGACCCAGTGTCCGGCCCATTCGAGGTGCGCGAGCGAGGTCGACAGCGAATGCCCCATCGCCTTTTCCTGGGGATCGAAATCGCTGACGGTATCGCCGCGCTCGATCGTGCCGGCGGTGCCGATGGTGCCCGAGGCGACGAGCAGGGCTTCGAGCAGGGTGGTCTTGCCGCAGCCGGCGTGGCCGAGCAGGGCGAGGTTGCGAATGTCGTGAACCGAAGCAGGTGTCATGGACTTGTCCTCACGTGGCCTTTGCCTAGCAGTTTCCCCCTGTCGCCACGGCTGTGCAACGGTTTCGCGGCTATGCTCACGCGCTGCGCAGCCCCAGCAGGCGCGTGGCTGCGATCGCCAGCAGCGGCAGCGCGAGTCCCAGCACCAGGACCGTCACGAGGAGCTGTCCGAGTTCGGAGTAATCCGCGGGCACGGTGACCGCGGCGCTCGCGGCGTCGCGCACTTCGCGGGTGATGGTGTAGATGCTGTTGAGGTACTTGGTGCCGAGCTGGGAGGCCGACAGGGCGAGGTTCGTGAATGAGGCCATTACCGCGAAGAAGGTGGCCTTGAGGTGGGGCGGGGCGGAGTTTGCGATCCACGCGAGCATCGGCACCATGGACACCTGTCCGAGGGGCGATTCCAGCGCCGTGTTGGCGATGGCGATGAAGCGGGCGTCGACGAGCCCGCCCGTCGCGGCAGCGGTCCACTCGTGCAGGCCGTGGAACATGCCGACGATGGGTAGCGACAGCAGCGTGCTGGCGACGGTCAGGAAGATCACGATCTGTGCGATCGACTTTTCGGCCATGAAGCGGCGGAAGAGGAAGAGGCCTGCGAGCGTGAGGGTGCTGGTGATGAGATCGAGCCGCGATAGGAAGCTCTGGTCGAAGCCCAGCTCGTCGATCATCCACCAGCTCGCGCCGGCGCCGGGGCCCGGCATGGCGCGGAAGACGAAGATCACGATCACGGTGCCCAGCAGGGTGCGGCGGGCGTCGTCGGAGAGTTCGCGCACCAGGCGGTAGATCATCACGCCGATGATTGTGAAGGACGCGCCGAAGATCAGTTCCTGCCCGTAGCCGAGGCCGGACAGGCCGACCGCGAGTGTCAGCGCGACGAAGACCGCGCTGCCGCCGAGGATCCACCAGTTGGGGGCGGTGGTTTGCTCGGGCGCGTGGACGAGGCGGTCGATTTCCGCTGCGCCATGGCCGAGGCTGGCGAGGCGCCGGGCCTCGCGGCGCTTGAGGATGCTCGCGAGCAGCACGCCGCTCACCGACAACACGGGGATGATCAGCGCGAGTTCGTAGATGCGTACGTAGATCGCGATCTTGTCCGCTTCCGGCAGCGTTTCGCTGCCCTGGAACATCGCGACATTGGCCAGCGACACGAGCACGGTGCCGCCGATGATCGCGACGCGGCCGAGCATCTGCATCGTGGTGTGCATCAGGCGCACGGTCTCGTCCGGGAAGGGGCGGCCGTCCTCGCCGATGCGCGGCACGGCTTCGACCGTCATCGCGTCGGCGACGGCGTCCTGCATCACGTAGCCGATCGGCGCGAGCAGCGTCGACAGGACGAACCAGGCTTCGGCGGACATCACCTCGCGCATTGCGGCGGGGTTGCCGATCAGTCCGATCATGATGATCAGGCTGGCGGCGATGAGCGAAGCGCCGAGGTAGACCAGCCCGGCCTTGTGCCGCCACAGGAGGTCGACCAGATGGCCGATGGGCATCTTGAGGGCCCACGGGATGCCGGCCCAGAACCCGAGCGCGGCGAGGAAGGAGGCGGAGAGGCCGAGGTAGTCCTTGACGAAGAAGGTGCCGACAATGCCGGTGAGGCCGGAGACGCCCGCCGCGACATAAACCATCAGTGGCGGGAGGTAGGACAGGCGCATCTCGCGGCCGAGTTCGAGGATGTTGCGGTCGAACCAGCGAAGCAGGGCGGTGATCAAGGTCGGGTTCCGTCGGGAGGTAGTCGGGAGGGAAGGGTCACGGCCGGCATCAGTGCAGGAGCGACTCGAGCCAGGGCAGGATCCACGGCAGCATCGCCGCGGTCAGCAGGCCGTTGAGACCCATCGCCAGCGCGGCGAAGGCACCGGCCTGTTCGCTGACCTGGAATGCGCGCGCGGTGCCGATGCCGTGTGAGGCGATGCCGATCGCGAAGCCGCGTACGGCGTGGTCCTCGATGCGCAGCAGGAGGTATACGTAGCGGGCGCCGACGGCGCCGAGGATCCCCGTGCTCATGACCAGCACCGCGGTGAGCGAGGGCAGGCCGCCGAGGCGTTCGGCGACGCCCATCGCGATCGGCATCGTGACGCTCTTGGGCGCCATCGACATCACCGACTCGCGGCTGGCGCCGAGCAGCGCGGCGATGCCGACGGCAGACAGGGCCGCCGTCAGGGAGCCGGCGACGAGCGTGACGAGGAGCGGCAGCAGCATGCCCTTCAGGCGTTCCCACTGCGCGTAGAGCGGAATCGCCAGCGCGACCGTTGCCGGGCCGAGCAGGAAGTGAACGAACTGCGCGCCGTCGAAGTAGGTCTGGTAGGGCGTGCCGGTGAGCGTCAGGACGAGCACGAGGACGGTCACGGCGACCATCACCGGATTGAGCAGCGGGTGGTGGTTCGCGCGGCGGTAGAGCCACAACGCACCCTGATAGGCGAGCAGCGTCAGGGTCAGGCCGAGCAGCGGCGTCGTGGACAGGTAGACCCAGATTTCGCCGAGTGCGGGCTTCATTGCGGGTCCTCGCCGTGCGGCGTGTGGCGGGAAAGTGCGCGGAGGAGCAGCGCAGAAACCGCGATCGACAGCAGCGTGCTCGCGATAAGTGCCACCGTCAGCGGCAGCCATTCGTCGGCGAGGCGCTGGAAGTGGAGCATGACGCCGGTGCCGGCGGGGATGAACAGCAGCGAGAGATGCTGCAGGATGCCCGTGGCCGTGCCGCGCAGTTCCGCGCTGGGCCCGCTGCGCAGGACCAGGGCGGCAAACATCAGTCCCATGCCGATGACCGGGCCGGGTATGGGGAGTCCGAGCCCGCGGGCGAGTGCCTCGCCGACGAGCTGGAACACAAGCAGAACGGTAAGTGCGCCGATCATCGGATTGGGGTGGTTCCCGTGGTGTGGGTGGGTGCCCATTCTAGTGGCTGCGGCGATGTCGGCGTAAGGTGCGCGTTTCCTTCGGTCAGGCGGGGGCCGGCGGAGGGCTGCATATCGGTGACGACGGCAGGCGGACAGTCCCATTTTGGGGATACTCGGTGGCCGTCAACGGAAATGTTGCATCGCCGCGGCCAGAATTTCTGGTTCAATGACGTATACGGCGCCTCGCGATGCATCGCGAACGGGAAAGCGCCGTGCCGAGGGCTCTCGACGCAGTCGGGAGGAGAGAGTCTCCGCCATATCGCGCTGCAGCAAACAACAGCGACGCGTCATTGCGGTTCGGGAATCAATACGGGGTGGAGATGGGGGTAAGGAAAGCTGCGGCGGCCCTGGCGGCCGTCTTCGCCTGGCCGGCTTTGGCCGCGGAGTCGATCGGTCCGCTGGCCCGGGTGGTCGAGGATCCCTATTTCGACGAACTGCCCGTCGTCCTGTCGGTGTCGCGCCTCGCGCAGCCCCTGCACGACGCGCCGGGCTCGGTCACCGTGATCGATGCCGACACGATACGCACTTCGGGAGCGCGCGATCTCGCGGATCTCCTGCGCCTGGTGCCGGGCTTTCTCGTCGCACACTCGACCAACGGTGCGCCGAATGCCGTCTACCACGGCATGACCGACGAAAGTCCGCGCGGGTTGCAGATCCTGATCGACGGGCGCTCGCAATACAGCCCGCTGTTCTTCGGCGGCGTCGCATGGAGCCTGATCGATGTATCGCTCGACGAGATCGAGCGCATCGAGGTGATTCGCGGCTCGAATTCCGCGGCCTATGGCTCGAACGCGTTTCTCGGCGTCGTGAATATCGTCACGCGCTCCGCCGCCGAGACACAGGGCGTCCGTGTGCGCGCAGGACAGGGGAACGACGGCGTCGAGGACCGGTATGCGCGGGTGGGCACGCGGATCGGCGAAGGATCGCTCCGCGTTTCCGCGGAGACCTTGCGCGACAACAACATCAAGCACTTCGACGACAGGCGCGAGCACCGGCGCATCAACCTGCGCGCCGACATGCCATTGAGTGCCGCCGACGAGTTGCAGGTGGAGGCGGGAGCCGTCGATTTCCGTCTGCGCATGGGCGAGGCGGGCGAGACGCTGAATCCGGCGCGCGGGATCGAAGCAGAAAAGACCTTCGGATCGCTGGCATGGCAGCATGCCACCAGCGACGGCGGCGCGATCTCCTTGCGGTACACGCATACGACCGAGCGTTATCGCGACGACTACACCGTGTCCGATCCCGATCTCGACAAGCTCATCGGTTCAGTCGGATTGCCGACGCCCTTCCTGCTCGAGATCGATCAGCGCATCGACACGATTCGCGACGAACTCGAGTTCCAGCATACCCTGCTCCCCAGCGACACCACGCGTTTCGTCTGGGGCGCTGGTGCCCGCTACGATGCGGTTGAAGGCCGGCAATTCTACGGCCGCGACGGTGACGCCGTGCGGCAAGCCGTGCACCGGCTGTTCGGTAACTTCGAATGGCGGCCGTCGGATGCCTGGACGACCAATCTGGGCATGACCTGGGAAAACGATTCGCTCTCGAATACGTCGCTGGCACCGCGGCTGGCGGTGAACCATCACCTGTCACCGAGGCAGACGCTGCGCGCCGGCGTTTCGCGCGCTCACCGTATTCCGTCGCTGACCGAGGCGAAGTCGCGCGAGCACTATGGTGCGCTCGACACGACGCCGTTCCGGCTTCCATTCGGCGTGATCCCGCTGGAAATACAGCGTGACGCAAGCGGGCGCCTCGACAAGGAGGTGATCGACGTCACGGAAATCGGATATCTCGGCGATTTCCGCGAGCAGGGCGTGTTTGTCGACGTCCGTGTGTTTGAGGAGAAGGTCAAGGATCGCATCATGCCTGTTTCCCTGGCGCTTTCCCCGCCCGACTGCGAGGTGCGCGGACTTGGTCGCTTGCGCCGGCGTCCGCCGGAATGCGGCAACTACATCGACTACATGAACGCGCAGGACCTCGACATCCGGGGGGCGGAGTATCAGCTGCGCTGGTCTCCCCTGGATGGGACGGATTTCACGCTCAACCAGTCGTTCATCGTCATCGACTCCAAGGCCGATGCGGAGTTTGCCGCACTCGGGCAGAAGGATGCGGCGAAGGCGGAACGCCACATGGAGAACTCGGCCCCGCGGCGCGCGACGATGCTGCGGTGGGTGCAGAAACTTCCGGCCGGAGCGGAATTATCGATGGCGCATTTCCGCTACGGACGGTTCCAGTGGACGCCCAACACGGCGGTCAAGGCATTCCACCGCACGGACGTGCGGGTGGCGTATCCGTTCCGGATCGGCCCGACGCGCGGTGAAGTCTCATTGACGGGGCAGGGGGTGGACGGTCGTCGGGCCGAGTTCAAGGAGCGTGACGCCGACGGAACCTCGCAGGTGCAGGCACAGTTCATCAGTCCCCGCGTCTGGGCCGCCATCGCGCTCGAATTCTGAGTGGCGGCCCGCGCCGCGGTCAGCCGAGCAGTGCGTGTCCCGCCGTGCGCGCGAGGATGCCGACGCCGGCGCCAAGTGCGGCCGGCTTCCACACCCCCGCGACGCGCCGGCCGGCCGAGATGAGCACCGCAACGCCCGGAACGTCCAACGGGTGGATCAGGAAGCCCGCGCTGCGGTTGAGCATGCCGACGCTGGCGGACCCCGCCCGCAGCATGTCGTCCATCACGCCCATCATGGCCGTGCCGCCCGCGAGGTATTTGGTCAGGGTAGGCAGGATCAGCGCCGGGTCGATCGACACTGCGGTCAGGGCCGGGGCGAGGACTCGCGTGAGCAGGTCCACCGCGCCGCTCGTGCGCAGGGCCATCACGGCGACGAGGGAGAGCACGAGCATGGGGATCGCGCCCACGGCGATTTTGAAGGCTTCGGCGCCGGCACGGTTGATGACGTCGAGCACGCCCTTGGCGTCTTCGGCGACGCGATGATGCAGGGTCTCGTCGAGTTGCCCTTCGACGGCGGACAGCCCGCGGGCGAAACCGTGGTAGGTGACGGCGGCGGCGACGAGGCCGCCGACAACCGACAGCGCGAGGGTCAGCCCGAAGTCGAGCCCCATCGCGATCATCGGAAAGGCCGCGTTGGCCTGGGCCATCGCCATCACCATTGCCAGCGTCGCGGCGAGATGGCGGTCGGAGGCGCCGCGGCTCTCCATCATCGTCAGCGTTGCGATCGGCGCGGCGAAGCTGACGAAATTGATCTGCAGCGCGGCAAACACGCCCAGTCCCGTCAGCCCGGCCGGACGCAGCGCGGGGGCGAGCACGTGCACGAGGCGGTCGAGCACGCCCTTCGCCTCGAGCAGGCGCATCAGCGACAGCATGACGACCATTACCGGCAGGAGCACGAACAGGGCGAGTTCGACGGCGGAACGCCCGGCACGCAGGATGATGTCGGTGATGATGTCCATGTCGGTGGTCCGGATTGTGCAGTGCGGCGAATTCTACCGGAGCGAGTGGTCGGGATGCGGGGATTGCCCTTGCGCGGCGTCGGAGGCTATTGTTCGAGTTCAAACAATCAGGGCGAACGAGGAGACGGGCATGACGATGGTGGAGACGGCGCGCGGCACGGTGTACGAGTGGCAGCGGGACCACATGGGGCACATCAACGTGCGTGCCTACCTGGATCTCTTCGATGCGGCCTGCTGGCAGTTCTACGGCATGCTCGGGCTGGGGCCGTCGCGGCTGCGCAGTGGCGAGGTCAAGCTGGCGGCGGTGCAGCAGAACGTCAGCTACATGAAGGAGCTATACCCGGGCGATACCGTGTACGTGCGCACGGGGGTGATGGAGATGCGCGAAAAGGTCGTCCGGTTTCGCCACGAACTGGTGAGCGTGGAAAACGGCGAGCTGTCGGCGGTATGCGAATTCACCGCCGTGTGCCTGAACCCGGAAACGCGCCGTTCGCAGCCCTTTCCCGCCGATGTCGCGCTGCGCGCGGAAGGGCTGATGCTGCCGGCCGAGGGCTGACCACGGCGGCTGAAGAAAAACGGCACCGCATGTGCGGTGCCGTTCGTGTAGTTGCGGGCCGGACGCGAGATCCGGCCCGCAAGGCGAGACTCAGCCCTGCGCCTTCTTCACCTGGCGCCACTTGTGCAGCAGCGGTTCGGTGTAGCCGCTGGGCTGTGCGCAGCCCTTGAAGATCAGGTCCTTGGCTGCCTGGAAGGCGACCGACTTGTCGAAGTCGGCAGCCATCGGCTGGTACAGCGGGTCGCCGGCGTTCTGTTGGTCGACGACGGCTGCCATGCGCTTGAGCGTTTCCATGACCTGCGCCTCGTTGGTGACGCCGTGGCGCAACCAGTTGGCGATGTGCTGGCTGGAGATGCGCAGCGTCGCACGGTCTTCCATCAGGCCGATGTTGTTGATGTCCGGCACCTTGGAGCAGCCCACGCCCTGGTCGACCCAGCGCACGACGTAGCCGAGGATGCCCTGGGCGTTGTTGTCGAGTTCCTGCTGGATCTCGGTGGCGCTCCAGTTCGCGGTGGCCGCGACCGGCACGGTCAGCAGGTTGTTGAGCAGCGTGTCGCGCTCGGCGGCGAGGCTGATCTTCTCCATCTCCTGCTGCACGGCCTGGACGTCGACCTGGTGGTAATGCAGCGCATGCAGGGTTGCGCCGGTCGGCGACGGCACCCAAGCGGTCGTGGCGCCGGCCTTCGGGTGGCCGATCTTCTGCTTCAGCATCTCGGCCATCAGGTCCGGCATCGCCCACATGCCCTTGCCGATCTGCGCCTTGCCGCGCAGGCCGCAGTCGAGGCCGACCAGCACGTTCTGGCGCTCGTAGGCCTGGATCCACGCGGAGCTCTTCATGTCGCCCTTGCGGATCATCGGGCCCGCTTCCATTGCGGTGTGCATTTCGTCGCCGGTGCGGTCGAGGAAGCCGGTGTTGATGAAGGCGACGCGCGATTCGGCGGCCTTGATGCAGCCGGCGAGGTTCACCGAGGTGCGGCGTTCCTCGTCCATGATGCCAACCTTCATCGTGCTGGCGGGCAGGCCCAGCAGCTGCTCGACACGGCCGAAGAGTTCATCGGTGAAGGCGGCTTCGGCCGGGCCGTGCATCTTCGGCTTCACGATGTACATGCTGCCGGTGCGCGAGTTGTTCTTCAGTTTCAGGTCGCGTAGCGAGATCAGGCCCGTGACGACGCCGTCCATGACGCCTTCGGGGATTTCCGCGCCGTCGGCAAGCAGGATGGCCGGGTTGGTCATCAGGTGGCCGACGTTGCGGATGAAGAGCAGCGAGCGGCCGTGCAGGCGCAGCGTGCCGCCGTTGGGCGCGGTGTATTCGCGGTCCGCGTTCATCCGGCGCTCGACCGTCTTGCCGCCCTTCTCGAAGCGCTCGACGAGGGTGCAGGTGATCAGGCCCAGCCAGTTGCGGTAGGCGAGGACCTTGTCCTCGGCGTCGACCGCGGCGACAGAGTCCTCGCAATCCATGATGGTCGAGATCGCGGCTTCGACGAGCACGTCCTTGATGCCGGCCGCGTCGGTCTTGCCGATCGGGTGGTTGCGGTCGAACTGGATCTCGAGGTGCAGGCCGTTGTTCTTCACCAGCACGGCCTTCGGTGCGGCAGCGTCGCCCTGGAAGCCGGCGAACTTCGATGCGTCGGCGAGGCCGGTTCTGGTGCCGTCCTGCAGCGTGACGACGAGCTTGCCGCCTTCCACGGCGTAGCCGGCGGCCTTGGTGTGGTCGCCCTGGGCGAGCGGGGCGGCCTGGTTCAGCACGTCACGCGCGAAGGCGATCACACGCGCGCCGCGCGCCGGGTTGTAGGAGGAGCCGGCTTCGGCGCCGCCGTCCGAGGGGATCGCGTCGGTGCCGTAGAGGGCATCGTACAGGCTGCCCCAGCGCGCGTTCGCGGCGTTCAGCGCGTAACGGGCGTTCATGATCGGCACGACGAGCTGCGGGCCGCATTGTTCGCGGATCTCGATATCGACGTTGGCGGTCGTGACCTTGAAGGGCGCGGGAACCGGCTGCAGGTAGCCGATTTTCTCGAGGAAGGCGCGGTAGGCCGGCATGTCCTGGATCGGGCCGGGATGGGCACGGTGCCAGTTGTCGAGTTCGACCTGCAGGCGATCACGCTCGGCGAGCAGTGCCCGATTCTTCGGCGCCAGTTCGTTGGCGAGCTCGCTGAAACCCTTCCAGAATGCGCCGGCGTCGATGCCGGTGCCGGGCAGGGCTTCAGTTTCGATGAAACGGTGCAGTTCGGCGTCGACCTGCAGCTGATGGCATTGGATTCTTGTGCTCATGGTTCCTCGCTCTTCAGATGAGATAGGTTTTGTAGAAATAGTAGATGGTGAGGACGCTGCCTACCCCGATGATGAAACGCCTCAGCCACATGGCCGGGACCTTGCGGGCACCGACCGCCCCCCAGTAACCGCCGATGGCGGCCGTGACGATCATGACCAGCGTGTGCGGCCAGCTCACGGCGCCGGCGGCGACGAAGGTGACCACGGCGACGCTGTAGATAATGGCCGACAGCCAGTTCTTCAGTGCGTTGATGTCGTGGATGTCGCGGTGCCCCTGAATGGCCAACGCGGCGATCATCACGATGCCCATGCCGGCGCCGAAGAAGCCGCCGTAGATCGACACGCCGAGCTGGAACAGCAGGCCGCCGACGCTGCCGTGCGAGGGCCCCTCTTCGGCGCGCAGGCGCAGGCGGGCGAGGAGCGCCGAGATCTGTCCGCTGCCGGCGAACATCACGGTCGCGACGAGCAGCAGCCAGGGGATCAGCTTGGAGAAGGTGTCGTCCTTGGTGGACAGCAGCAGCAAGCCGCCGGCGATGCCGCCGACGAGCGCGACGAGCGACAGTGCGGCGAGTCCTTGGCGGAAACGTGCGAGTTCCTTGCGGTAGGCCCAGGCGCTGGACAGGCTGGCGGGCCACAGCGCGACCGCGTTGCTGGCGTTAGCGACCACGGGCGGCACACCGATCGCCAGCAGGGCAGGGAAGGAGAAGAAGGTGCCGCCGCCGGCGACCGAATTCATCGCGCCCGCCATCGCGGCGGCCAGTCCGATGATGAGAATTTCGCTCGCGGACATCAGCGGGCAGCCTGGGCGCAACGCGCCTGCACGAATTCGACGATGTCGGTCAGGCGCTGGCCGACTGCGGTGGGTGTGACGCCGAGTTCTTCCGTCGGCAGCTGGGCGCGGTTGATCCAGAAGGTCGTGTAGCCGAACCAGGTCGCGCCGGCGGCGTCCCAGCCGTTCGAGGACACGAAGAGGATTTCCTTCGCCGGCACGCCGAAGGCGTCGGGCCCCATCTGGTAGGCGGCGTCGGAAGTCTTGTACTGGTGCACGGCGTCGACCGACAGCACGTGATCGAACAGCCCGGTCATGCCGGCGCTTTTGATCGCCACGTCCAGCATCTGCGGCGTGCCGTTCGACAGCACGGCCATCGGCAGGCCCAGCGCGCGCAGCGCCTTCAGCGCGCCGAGGTTCTCCGGGAAGGGCGACAGGCAGGCATACTGGTTCATCAGCTGGCGGCGCTGCGAATCGGTCATCGCCAGCCCGAGCTTCTTCGCCGAATAAACGAGGCCGTCCGCGGTGATCTCGAGGAAGGGGCGGTAGCGCCCGGACAGCGTGCGGATGAAGGAGTATTCGATCTGCTTCAGGCGCCACAGCGCGGTCAGCGCCTCGCCCTTGCCCGGGAAGAGCTGTTCCGCGAGCGCGCCGACGGAGTACACGTCGAACAGCGTGCCATAGGCGTCGAAGGCGACTGCACGGATGCGCTCGGAAGGTTTCATGCGGGGTTCCTGGTGTAGTTCGTTGCGCCTTGCGTGGCCGGCATCGCTGCCGGCCACGTGGACGTCTGGACGTTGGGGTAGCGTCTCCTCCACCCTTCGTTGAGGATGAAGTGTATTGAAGTCATGTATAAGACTGAATACTCTGTCAGGTCAATTGATCTTTTACTAAAAGTATAAAATGGATGCGTTTAAACAGGTCGAAACCTTCGTCAGTGTCGCGATCAAGGGCAGTCTCTCGGCAGCAGCCCGGGCGGAAGGTGTCACCCCCGCGGTGATCGGCCGCAGGCTCGATGCGCTGGAGCAGCGCCTGGGCGTCAAGCTCGTGACGCGCACGACGCGCAGCATCTCGCTCACCTTCGAGGGCGCGGCCTTCCTCGAGGACTGCCAGCGCATCCTGAATGACCTTGCGAATGCCGAAGCCTCGGTGAGCCTGGGGGGCGTGAAGGCGAGCGGCCATATCCGTGTGTCTGCGCCGGCCGGCTTCGGGCGGCTGCATGTCGCGCCGCTGCTGCGCGAGTTCCTGGAGATGAACGCGGACGTGTCCTGCACGCTGGACCTCACCGACCGCGTCGTGGACCTGGTGAATGAGAGCATCGATTGCGCGATCCGCATCGGGGAACTGCCGGACTCCAGCCTCGTGTCGATCCGCCTTGCGGAGAACCGCCGCGTGGTGGTCGCCAGCCCGGCCTATCTGGCGCGTCATGGCTCGCCGGCGGCACCGCAGGATCTCGCCGCGCACAACTGCCTGTCACTCGGCCAGCAGCGCGGCTGGCTGTTTTGTGGAGAGAAGGGCGAGACGCTCTCGGTGAAGGTGAGCGGGCGGCTGGAATGCAATGACGGCGCGGTGCTGCACCAGTGCGCGCTGGCCGGTGACGGGCTGGCGTGGCGTTCGCTGTGGGAAGTCGACGCCGACCTGAGGGCGGGGCGCCTGGTGACGGTGCTCGACGAGTTCGCCGCGCCCACGATGGGGATCTATGCGGTGTTCCCGCAGCGCAAGCGCCTTGCGCTGCGGGTGCGCCTGTTCATCGACCACCTGAAGAACCATTATGGCCGCCCGGACTACTGGGTGTCCTCACCACCGGCGATCGCCGCGCCGTCGATCGCCGGTGGCGCTGCCTGAACGGCTTTCAGGCCGCCTGCCCGAGCCGACGTCCCCGCCAGCCTGCATGCGGCAGGCGTACACGTAGCAGGGGTACATGTGGCATGAGTACTTCAGGGCAATCGCATGATCGGCCGGGCTTCCCCTGGCTCCGATTTTCGGCTGAAGCCGTTCCCGAGGGCGGACTTCACTGCGTCCACGGACTCTGGTGCAGCCTTGCGGGGCTTCATGCGATTGCCGTGCAGGGTACTTGTACGAAGCGAAACCGTGCTGTATATTCCCGGCTCTTCGCCGTTGTAGCTCAGTTGGTAGAGCAACTGATTCGTAATCAGTAGGTCGAGTGTTCGATTCACTTCAACGGCACCATTGATTCAGGCAAAAGGCCAGCCCTTCGGGGCTGGCCTTTTGCTTTCCGGCCCTTGCGAGCGCCCCCGCTCGGGCTGCCTGAATCTCCGGTGGCCGCGCTGGCGGTCCGCGGGCCGGACGGGCGTTATCATTGAAACTTTCGTCATCACGGTGGTGACTTTGGTCACTGATTCGGAAAGGGCAGGAAATGTTCGGAGACTGCGAGCGCGAGCTCACGCATACTCGCCAGATCACTTGCCGCGCCTATCGCCGCAAGGACGGCCTGTGGGAGATCGAGGCGACGGTGGTGGACGAGAAGGGCGAGGATGTGCCGTTCCGTTCCCGCGAGCCGGTGCATGCCGGCGAATTCATGCACCACATGGGCATCAATTTCCTGATCGACGACAATTTCACGATCCTCGACGTACGGGCCGCGATGCAGGTGACTCCCTGGACGGCGTGTCGGGAGGCGGTGGATGCCTACCGCCGCCTGATCGGGCTGCAGATCGGGCCGGGCTTCGGGCGCCAGATCCGCGAGCGCATCGGCAGCGAACAGGGCTGTGTGCATCTGAGCGATCTGATCACGCAGGTCGGCAACACCTACACGCAGGCTTCGTGGCCCGAGCGCGTGGCGCGGCAGATCGCCATCGACCCGGATCCGCGGCGCTGGCCGGATTCGCGCGCGGTGGCCTTCGTCGGCGAATGCCTCGCGTGGAAGCGCGACGGCGAGCCGCTGCGGGGGGAATACCCGGAACTCGCACAGCAGTGAGGCCGGCCCGGCGTCCACGCGGATCAATGTGAGCAGCATGTCCAAGGCCGGCTGCGGGGCCGATGAAGGTTACGCGGGCAAGTTGAGCCGTCTCGACAGGGGCGGATCGGCGGTCTAGGCTGATTCGGGTGCGGCCGTTTCGTCGCCGTGCCGTTTGCGGTGGGGATGCAGCATGCCGACGCCAGTGTCCGATCCTTCACGCACGGTGGTCGCTCTGCGGCCCGACCGGGAAATCCTCACGCGGCAGCGTCTCCCGTATTTTGTCGGGATCTCCGGCGAGACGGCCGGCAGCCGCGGGCTGTCCATGCACATCGTGGTCATCCCGCCGGGCGGCGTCGCGGCGCCGCATCGGCATCGCGGTTACGAGACCGCGATCTATGTGCTCGAGGGGCGGGTCGAGACGCGTTTCGGGCCCGGCCTGCGCGAGCGGGTCGTGAGCTGCGCGGGGGAGTTCCTGTTCATCCCGCCGGACATCCCGCATCAGGCGTGCAACCTTAGCGACACCGATCCCGCACGGGCGATCGTCGCACGCAACGATCCGGCGGAGCAGGAGAATGTCGTTCCCTACGACCCTGCCGAAGATCCCGGTGCGGACAGCGACTGAACCGGTTTCGGGCGGGGGCGCGTGCCGTCGCTGCAGTGCAGGGCGCAGGGTGCGCAATTCTTTCCTACGATGAGGTCTACCCGCCAGCGAGGGCGCGGGGCGGGGTGTGGCGCGCCCGGGATGTGGCGGACCGCATCGCGGTGCAGTGCATGTCAATGCACATTCACTGGGCGGGGGCTGCATCAATGCGGTGCGATTTCGTGCGGAATTGGCGAGAGCCGCGCGCAATTGTGCTTCTGGTCCGGGGAGTTTCACCCTGGCATGGTCTTCGCTGATGTCCGATGAATCGCTACCGGATCGAATCATCATGACGACGCTGTTTTTCGACGAAATGCATGACGCGGACGCCGGCACGCGCACGCACTACGGTCCGTTCGAAACCTGGGCGCGCGGGCTGCCGCCGGGCGTGATGGCGCGCAAGCGGGCCGAGGCGGACCTCGCGTTCCGCCGCCTGGGCATCACCTTCGCCGTGTATGGCGAGGAGGCCGGCACGGAGCGGCTGATCCCCTTCGACACCATCCCGCGCATCATTCCCAATGCGGAATGGAAGACGCTGCGCGCCGGGCTCAAGCAGCGCGTGAAGGCGCTGAACATGTTCCTGGGCGACATCTACAACGGCCAGGACATCCTGCGCGCGGGCCGCATCCCCGCCGATGAGGTGCTCGATAACGCGCAGTTCCGCCCGGAGATGAAGGGTTTCAAGGTGCCCAACGGCATCTATGCACATATCGCGGGTGTGGACATCGTGCGCGCGGGGGCGGGGGAGTTCTACGTGCTGGAGGACAACCTGCGCGTGCCCTCGGGCGTGTCCTACATGCTGGAGAACCGCAAGATGATGATGCGGCTCTTCCCCGAGCTCTTCGCGCAGCAGAAGATCGCGCCGGTCGAGCACTACCCCGACCTGCTGCTGGAGACGCTGCGTGCGGTGGCGCCGGCCGGCGTGGATGATCCGACGGTGGTCGTGATGACGCCGGGGGCATTCAACTCGGCCTACTTCGAACATTCCTTCCTCGCCCAGCAGATGGGCGTCGAGCTCGTCGAAGGCCGCGACCTGTTCATCGACCACGACGCCGTCTACATGCGCACGACCTGCGGTCCGAAGCGCGTGGACGTGATCTATCGCCGCATCGACGACGACTTCCTCGATCCTCAGGTCTTCCGGCCGGATTCGATGCTGGGCGTGCCGGGCCTGCTGAAGGCTTACCGCGCCGGGCGCGTGACGTTGTGCAATGCGATCGGCACCGGCGTCGCGGACGACAAGTCGATCTACCCCTACGTCGGCGAGATGGTGCGCTTCTACCTCGGCGAGGAGCCGATCCTCAACAATGTGCCGACCTGGCGCTGCCGCGAGAAGGACGACCTGCGCTACGTGCTGGACCATCTGCCGGAGCTCGTCGTGAAGGAGGTGCATGGCGCGGGCGGCTACGGCATGCTGGTCGGGCCGGCGGCGACGAAGGCCGAGATCGAGCAGTTCCGCGCGGTGCTCGCCGCGCACCCGGACAAGTACATCGCGCAGCCGACGCTGGCGCTGTCGACCTGCCCGACCTACGTCGACAGCGGCATCGCGCCGCGCCATATCGACCTGCGGCCCTTCGTGCTCTCGGGCAAGGAGGTTTCGCTGGTGCCGGGCGGGCTCACGCGGGTGGCGCTGCGCAAGGGCTCGCTGGTGGTCAATTCCTCGCAGGGTGGAGGAACCAAGGACACCTGGGTGCTGGAGAACGGCCATGCCGAACCGCAGCGCTGAGTCCTGCCGTCTTCGCCCCCCGACCACGACCGCCGCGCCGGAGCCCCGATCATGCTGAGCCGTACCGCCGATCACCTCTACTGGATGGCCCGCTATTCCGAACGCGCGGAAAATCTCGCGCGCCTGCTGGACGTCAATTATCAGATGTCGCTCGTGCCGCACGACGCGGAGACCGAGCGCAGCAGTTGGAACGCGATCATCGCGCTGAACAGCCTCGAATACGCCTACGCGAAGCGGCACGACGAGGCCACCGCGACGAAAGTGCTGCACTTCATGGTGCGCGACGAGACGCACCCATCGTCGATCTACAGCTGCCTGCGTGCGGCGCGCGAGAACGCCCATGCGGTGCGCGGCACGCTCACCGCGGAGATGTGGGAGACGATCAACGAGACCTGGCTGCAGCTGCGCGACCAGAGCTTCGCCGAGATCCATTCGGGCGGAATCGCGGCCTTCTTCGACTGGGTGAAGCAGCGCGCTTCGCTGCTGCGCGGGGCGATGTTCGGCACGATGCTGCGCGACGAGGCCTTCCAGTTCATCCGGCTGGGGGCCCTGCTCGAGCGCGCCGACAACACCGCGCGCATCCTCGACGTGAAGTATCACGGCCTCCCCGGTGCGCAGCAGAGCCAGGGAGACGACCTCGTCGACGCCAACGATTACTACCACTGGGGCGCGCTGCTGCGCTCGGTGTCGGCCTTCGAGGTGTATCGCAAGGTTTATCGCGACGTGATCACGCCCGAGCGCGTCGCCGAACTGCTGATCCTGCGCGAGGATCTGCCGCGTGCGCTGCATTCGTGCATGGAAGGGGTGGTCGAGATCCTGGACAAGGTGCGCAACAGCCGCTCCGACGAGACCGTGCGCCGCGCCGGCCAGCTGTACGCGACGCTGCGCTACGGCCGCATGGACGCCATCTTCGAGCGCGGGCTGCACGCGTGGCTGGACGATTTCATCGACTCGATCGGTGACCTGAGCGTGCGCATCAGCGAGGACTTCCTCGTCGGCGCCTGAGCCGGGCGGGAAGCGTGTGAGCCGCCGCGGCGGGCCACCTCCGGCCGCGGCACCAAGCGAGCAAATGCCATGACCTACTGTGTCGCGATGCGCCTCGAAAAGGGGCTGGTGTTCCTGTCCGACTCGCGCACCAACGCGGGCGTCGACCACATCAACACGTTCCGCAAGATGCGCGTCTGGCAGCGGACGGGCGAGCGTGTGGTCGTGATGTGCACGTCCGGCAACCTGTCGGTGAGCCAGTCGGTCGTGAACATCATCAGCGAGCGGCTTGCGCTCACCGATTCGGCCAACCTCTTCAACGCGCCCAACATGTTCGAGGTGGCGCGCCACGTCGGCGACGTCGTGCGCGAGGTGCACCGGCGCGATGCCGACGCGCTGCACGAGTTCGGTGTCGAGTTCAACGCCTCGCTGATCGTCGGCGGCCAGATCTTCGGCGAGGCGCCGCGGCTCTTCAACGTCTATGCCGCGGGCAACTTCATCGAAGCCACCGAGGACACCCCCTACATCCAGATCGGCGAATCGAAGTACGGCAAGCCGATCATCGACCGCGTGCTGCGTTACGGCTCCACGCTTGCCGATGGCGCCAAGTGCGCGCTGGTGTCGATGGATTCGACGATCCGCTCGAACCTGTCGGTGGGCCTGCCGCTCGATCTGTGCGTCATCGAGCGCGACGCGCTGACCGTCAAGTCGCACATCTCGGTCAACCAGGACCACGCCTACTACGCACAGATCCGCAGCCAGTGGGGCGAGCGGCTGCGCGAGGCCTTCGCCGAACTGCCGAACCCGGACTGGCTCTGAGCGCGCCGCGTCGCTGCGGCCCGCCCGGCATCTACAACAAGATCACAAACCCGAACGTCGCCGGCGGCTCGTCCGGCGACGTCCCGACAATCCGCGGAGATCCAGCGTGTCGATCCACGTCGCCCTGAACCACGTCACCCATTACAAGTACGACCGCCCGGTCCGGCTCGAACCGCAGGTCGTGCGCCTTCGACCGTGCCCGCACAGCCGCACGCGCATCCTGTCGTATTCGCTGAAGGTGCTGCCGGCCACGCACTTCATCAACTGGCAGCAGGATCCGCAGAGCAACTATCTCGCGCGCCTCGTCTTCCCGGACAAGACGCGGGAGTTCCGCGTCGAGGTCGACCTTGTTGCCGAGATGGCGGTGCTGAACCCGTTCGACTTCTTCCTCGAACCCGAGGCCGAGGAATACCCGCTCGCGTACAACGCCGAACAGCGCATCGAGCTCGCGCCCTACCTGCACCGCATGAGCGTCGGCACGGGGCTGGGCGAACGCTTCGCCGCGTATCTGGGGGCGATTCCGCGCGACAAGCGCCGCACCGTCGACTTCCTCGTCGACCTCAACGCGCAGTTGCAGCAAGACGTCGCCTACCTGATCCGCCTCGAGTCGGGGGTGCAGACGCCCGAGGAAACGCTCGAGCAGGGCAGCGGCTCGTGCCGCGACTCGGCCTGGCTGCTGGTGCAGCTGCTGCGCCATCTGGGGCTCGCGGCGCGCTTCGTGTCCGGCTACCTGATCCAGCTCGCCGCCGACGTGAAATCGCTCGACGGCCCGAGCGGCCCCGAGGCGGACTTCACCGACCTGCATGCGTGGTGCGAGGTCTATCTGCCCGGCGCGGGCTGGATCGGCCTCGATCCGACCTCCGGCCTCTTCGCCGGCGAAGGCCACATCCCGCTCGCGTGCAGCCCCGAGCCCTCGTCGGCCGCGCCGGTCAGCGGCGTCATCGAGGAATGCGAATGCGATTTCGACCATGCGATGAAGGTCGAGCGCATCCGGGAGGCCCCGCGCGTCACCAAGCCCTACACGGAAGAGCAATGGGTGAGGATCGAGGCCCTGGGGCACGCGATCGATGCTGAACTCGCGGCCCACGACGTGCGCCTGACGATGGGCGGCGAGCCGACCTTCGTCGCGGTCGACGATCCCGATGGGGACGAATGGAACACCACCGCGATGGGGCCGACGAAGCGCCTGCGCGCCGCCGACCTCTACCACCGCCTGCGCGAGAAATACGGCGCGCAGGGGCTGATGCACTTCGGCCAGGGCAAGTGGTATCCCGGCGAACAGCTCCCGCGCTGGTCGTTGAACGCTTTCTGGCGCCGCGACGGCGAGCCGATGTGGCGCGACGCCGCGCTGTACGGCGACGAGCGCAATCCCGCCGGCGCCGACGCCGCGGCTGCGAACCGCTTCCTCGCCGGTGTTGCCGAGCGGCTCGCGCTCGACCCGAAATACGTGTTCGACGCCTTCGAGGACGTCTTCTACTACCTGTGGCGCGAGCGCCGCCTGCCGGCCAACGTCGACCCCTTCGATGCCCGGCTCGACGACCCGCTCGAGCGCGAGCGCCTGCTGCGCGTGTTCTCGCACGGGCTGCCGAACGCCGTCGGCGTCGTGCTCCCCATCGCGCGTGACCCCGCCGGGCAGTGGGTCAGCAGCCCGTGGTTCCTGCGCTCCGGCCGCTGCTATCTGATCCCGGGCGACTCACCGATGGGCTACCGCCTGCCGCTCGACTCTCAGCCCTGGATCAGCAAGCGGGATTATCCCTACCTGCATCAGCCCGACCCGACGCAAGTCTTCCCGCCGCTCGCCACGCACGCCGAACTGCGCCGCCAGCTGTGGGACCGTCCGGCGCGCACCGGGGTGGGCGAGGGCGCGGCAGCCGCGGCCATGCGCGTCCCGGGCAAGCACGAATCCGCCACGGAGATCACGCGCACCGCGATGTGCGCGCAACCGCGCGAAGGCACCCTGTACATCTTCATGCCGCCCACCGGCGCGCTCGACGACTACCTCGCCATCGTCGCGGCGGTCGAGGCCACTGCCGCGGCGCTCGGCCAGCCGATCATCCTCGAAGGCTACGAACCGCCCTCCGACCCGCGTCTCGCGCACTTCAGCATCACCCCCGACCCCGGCGTGATCGAGGTCAACATCCACCCCGCCGCCAGCTGGGACGAACTCGTCGAGCGCACCACCCACCTCTACGACGCGGCGCGCGAGTCCCGCCTGTCGACCGAGAAATTCATGCTCGACGGCCGCCACAGCGGCACCGGCGGCGGCAACCACTTCGTGCTGGGCGGCGCCACCACCGCCGACTCGCCCTTCCTGCGCCGCCCCGACCTGCTCCGGAGCCTTATCGGCTACTGGCACAACCACCCCTCGCTGTCCTACCTCTTCTCCGGCCTCTTCATCGGTCCGACTTCGCAGGCGCCGCGCATCGACGAGGCGCGCAATGATTCGGTGTACGAGATCGAGGTCGCCTTCCGCGAGCTGGAGCGGCAGATCGGCCTCAGTGGACAACACTCCGAGCAGTGCCCGCCCTGGCTCGTCGACCGCCTGCTGCGCAACCTGCTCATCGACGTCAGCGGCAACACCCACCGCGCCGAGTTCTGCATCGACAAGCTGTATTCGCCCGACGGCCCCGCCGGCCGCCACGGCCTGCTCGAGCTGCGCGCCTTCGAGATGCCCCCGCATGCGCGCATGTCGCTTACCCAGCAGCTCCTGCTGCGCGGGCTCGTTGCGCGCTTCTGGCAGCAGCCCTACGCCCCGGAGCGCCTCGTGCGCTGGGGCACGGAGCTGCACGACCGCTACATGCTGCCGCACTTCGTCGCGCAGGACTTCGCCGACGTCATCGCCGAGATGAACGGCTTCGGCCTGCCGATCCGCGAGGAATGGTTCGCGCCGCATTTCGAGTTCCGCTTTCCCAAGGTCGGCGACTTCGCCGTGCGCGGCGTCGAGGTCGAACTTCGCCACGCCCTCGAGCCCTGGCACGTGATGGGCGAGGAGGGGGCCGCCGGCGCCACCGTGCGCCACGTCGACTCCTCGCTCGAGCGCCTGCAGGTCAGGGTGAGCGGCATGGCGCCGGACCGCTACGTGCTGGCGGTCAACGGCACGGCGCTACCCTTGCAGGCGACCGGCACCGTTGGCGAGGCCGTCGCCGGCGTGCGCTACCGCGCATGGCAGCCGGCGTCCTGCCTGCATCCGACCATCGGCGTCGATGCGCCGCTGGTGTTCGACCTCGTCGACACCTGGATGAAGCGCTCGCTCGGCGGCGCCCAGTACCACGTCGCCCACCCGGGCGGACGCCATCACGACACTTTCCCGGTGAACGCCTTCGAAGCCGAATCGCGCCGTCTGGCGCGTTTCTTCCGCATGGGCCACACGCCGGGCAGCCGTCCCGTGGATATCGAACCCGTGCGACGCAACGCGGAGTTCCCCTTCACGCTAGACTTGCGGGGAGTTCCCAAGGCCAGCTCCTGACCCCGACGATGCCGCACCAGCTGCTCTCGCTCTACGCCCGCCAGTCCGGCCGCTACGATGAAATGCTCGCGGGGGCGGAGCATTTGCGGCCGCACTGGCAGGCGCTGTTCGAGGCGCTGGACGTCTCGACGCCCGACCAGATGCGCGCGCGCCAGGCTTTCGTCACCGAGCGCATCCGCGAGAACGGCACCACCTACAACGTCTATGCCGACCCGCAGGGCGCCGACCGGCCGTGGACCCTCGATCCGCTGCCCTTCATCCTCCCGGCCCACGAGTGGGCGCAGATCGATGCCGCCATCGCCCAGCGCGCGGACCTGCTCGATCAGGTGCTCGCCGACCTCTACGGTCCGCAGAACCTGATCCGCAGCGGCGCGCTGCCCGCGGCGCTGGTCTACGGCCACAACGGCTTCCTGTGGCCCTGCCAGGGTACGCGCCCGCCCTCGGGCCATTTCCTGCACGTCTATGCGGCCGACCTCGCGCGCTCGCCCGACGGTCGCTGGTGGGTCATCGCCGACCGTGCGCAGGGCCCCTCGGGCGCCGGCTACGCGCTCGAAAACCGCCTGATCGTCTCGCGCCTGTTTCCGGAGCTCTTCCGCGACCAGCGCGTGCATCACCTCGCGGATTTCTTCCGCCACCTGCAGGACAGCCTCGCGCGCTGGGCCCCGGTCGATCCCGGCGAGACGCCCTTCGTCGTGCTGCTCACGCCCGGCCCCTACAACGAGACCTACTTCGAGCAGTCCTACCTCGCGCGCTACCTCGGCTTCCCGCTCGTCGAAGGCCAGGACCTCACCGTGCGCGGCGACTCCGTGTATCTGAAGACGCTCGCCGGACTCAAGCGCGTGCACGTGATCCTGCGCCGGCTCGACGACGACTACGCCGACCCGCTCGAACTGCGCGGCGACTCCTCGCTCGGCGTGCCCGGCCTCGTCGAGGCGGTGCGCGCCGGCCGCGTGCTGATGGCCAACGCGCTGGGCAGCGGCGTGCTGGAATCCTCGGGCCTGCTCGCCTTCCTGCCCAAGCTCGCCGAACACCTCCTCGGCGAGCCGCTCGCGATGCCGGCCGTCGCCAGCTGGTGGTGCGGCGAAGCCCCTGCGCTCGACTACGTCATCGAGCATCTCGCCGAACTCGTCATCAAGCCCGCCTACCCCTCGCAACGCCTGCAGCCGGTGTTCGGGCGCGACCTCGACGCCCGCGGGCGCGCCCACTGGGTAGAACGCCTGCGCCATCGCCCGCACGCCTATGTCGGGCAGGAACTGGTGGAGCTGTCGCAGGCGCCGGTGATGCCCGACTCCGGCAGCCCGACCCTCGACCGTCGCCTCGTCGCGCGCGCGATCGGCGTGCGCGTCTATGCGGTCGTCACACCCGAGGGCTGGCGCGTGATGCCCGGCGGCCTCACGCGCGTCTCCGGCAGCGGCGACGTCGACATCCTGTCGATGCAGCGCGGCGGCTCGTCGAAGGACACCTGGGTCCTGTCCGAGGCCCCGGTGAGCCAGTTCAGCCTGCTCAAGGGCGAACTCGGCGCGGGCGACATCGTGCGCGCCGGCCCCGAGATCGCCAGCCGCAGCGCGGAGAACCTGTTCTGGCTCGGCCGCTACGCCGAGCGCGTCGAGAACAGCGCCCGCCTGCTGCGCTTTGCCAGCGACCGGTTGAACGAGGAAGGCGATGCGGCCGCGGACGCGGGCGTGTCCGGGAAGGCGGTGCGCGGCGAAGGCGCTCGCGAGCTTTTCGGGGAGCCGGGCGCCCTCGCCACCGCCGTGGGCTACTGCGAACTCTTCGGCCTGCTCCCGCCCGCCGATGAGCGCTCCGTCGCGCGCCGCCTCATCGAAGCTGCGCTCGACGAAAACGTCCCCGGCAGCCTCGCCTCCACGCTGCGCCGCGCCGTGTGGGCCGCCACGCAGGTGCGCGACCGCCTCTCCCTCGACCACTGGCACTCCCTCAACCGCCTGCACGACATCCTGCGCCGGCAGCGCCCCGACGGCGCCTCGCCGGCCGACATCGGCGCGCTGCCCTCGACGCTGGACCGCGTGCTGCTCGCCTGCGTCTCGCTGTCAGGCTTTGCGATGGACGAGATGATGCGTGACAGCGGCTGGCGCTTCCTCATCCTCGGCCGCCGCATCGAGCGCCTGCAATGCCGCAGCCGCATCGTTGCGCATTTCCTGGAAGCCTGTGGCGGCCAGCCGGCCGGCGTCGATGCCTTGCTGGAACTGTCCGACTGCGCCGAAGCCTATCGCCAGCGCTACCTGCGCACGCCCGATATGCTGCCGACGCTGGACCTCGTCGTGTTCGACACCGACAACCCCCATTCGGTGGCGTTCCAGGCCGACATGCTGCTGCGCTACCTCGAAGTGCTGCAGCGCGACCTCGCCGCATCGGGGGTGGCAGAGGGGGCGGCAGGCTACGGCATCCCGCCGTTCCGCGAGGCCGTCGGCGCGCTGAATGCGTTTTCCCTGCATGCGATCGAACACAGGCTGCCGGGCGGGACACCGGCGGTGCAACGCCGCACCGCCTGCGCCGGGTGCAACGAACTCGCGCGCCTCCTGCGCGTCGCGCACGACGCTTCGGCAGCGCTGTCGAACCGCATCGCCGAGCGCTTCTTCACCCACGTCCGCCCCGCCGCGCGCATCCTTTCCGCCTGACCATGCGCTACCACGTCCTCCACACCACCGAGTACCACTATTCGCAATCGGTGCAGACCGCGCGGCATCTCCTGCACCTCGTCCCGCGTCCCGTCCCATGGCAGATGCTCGAACGGCAGGCGCTGCGCATCGACCCCGAACCGACGACGCGGGCGCACGGCATCGACGTCTTCGGCAACCCGGCTGACCGCATCGAATTCGCCGCCTCGCACGACCACCTGCGCGTCGAAAGCGAACAGACGCTCACGGTCGCCCCACGCCCGTGGCTTGCCACGCCGACCGACGGCCCTGTCTGGGAGAAGGTGCGCGACGCGCTCGACTATCACGCGAGTCCGCTCGGGGATGCGATTGCCGGTGCCCAGCGCATGCGTTTCGAATCACCGGGCGTGCGCGTCAAGCGCGAACTCGAAGCCTACGCTGCCCCCTCGTTCGCCGCCGGCCGTCCGGTGATAGACGCCGCCCGCGACCTCATGCGCCGCATCCACGCGGAGTTCCGCTACGACCCCGAGGCCACCGAAGTCGGCACCTCCGTTGTAGAGGTGCTGGAAAACAGGCACGGCGTCTGCCAGGACTTCGCCCACCTCATGATCGGCTGCCTGCGCTCGCTGGGCCTCGCCGCACGCTACGTGTCAGGCTACCTGCGCACCGACCCCCTGCCGGGGCAGGCATTGATGACGGGCAGCGACGCCTCGCACGCCTGGGTCGCGATGTTCGTCCCCGAAATCGGCTGGATCGAATTCGACCCCACCAACGACTGCCTCGCCGACGAGCGCCACATCGTCCTCGCCTGGGGCCGTGACTTCGGCGACGTCTCGCCGATCCGTGGCGTGATCCAGGGGGGCGGCGAGCACACCTTGAAGGTCGGCGTCACCGTGACCCTTGTCGAAGCCGGTAACTGATCGGGGTTCACGGTACCGCAGCCGGTGAGGCACGGGACCGCCTCCGATCAGTCTTGCGCCGGGGATACGCAACTGTTCATGACGTCGTCGTCACATGCAACCGCACCGTCGATCCGGTACCAGTGCGCGACGGGATCGCCTGCGCATTCCATGGTCACGGTTTTCCCCGATTTGATCTCGGTCGCTGACACTCCGGCGGATCCTGCCGGGTTCTGCATCTCGTCATGGTCGTCGTGAATCACGTAACGGTATCCGACATTCGAGAAACTCAGCGAGACCTGATCAGTATCTGGCCGGAAGTAGTGATAGTAAGAAAACTGACCCGGGGAGTTTCGGCGAGAAGCCGGATACTCCAGTTCGACAGCGCCTGCTTTGCCGAACCGATAGATGACATATCCGTCATCCGGTTTCTGCAGAAGGTTTCTCGACGTGCAAACCGACACCACTTTGGTCGATCGCTTGAGTCGGCAGGAAAATACGACATCCTCCGCTTGGGTGCAAAGGCTGGGTGAAGTGCCGGCAAGCACGGTCGTGGGCAGGAGAATGAAGGCGATGAAATGTCTCATTGGTGAGGGTAGGCGGCTCAGCAAATGCGTGGCGCGGTATCTTGAGGTAGTCCGCGTCTGAAGCGTTCGAACAGGTAGATTTCCTGCGGGATCAGCGGTGTCATGCGGTCAGAGCTGGGGGGCGGATTGGTCGGGTGACCATTGCCAGAAGGTGTTGCCGTAATCGCCACCGAGCGCGGGCATGATCTCGCCCTGCTTGAACCAGCGGCGCGAATTGGCTTGGGCTGGCGTGAACCACCATCCTGCTTCGGGGCAGGGCTGGCCCGCGGGGACGTTGGGGCGGCGGCGTTCGCCGACGTCGCTCGACGCCTCTTCTCCGGGAACGCCCCCGCCGCTGTCGGCTACGCGCTCGACCAGCGTCCAAACGGTATCGACCTCGCTGATGTTTTGCCCGGTCTTCGGGTCATAGCCCACCGACGTGGACGTTGCATGGGGCCCCGCGTAGAAGAATTGGGCGCAACTGTCGTCCGCGTCGGGCAGATAGACGCCGGTGACAGTGACCGGTTCGTCGGTGGCGACGCGGACTGCAGGGTTGAGCCGGTAGATGGGCCAGGTCGGCGGGGCATCCAGCGGGCCGCGACTGTCCAAGTTGTAGCGCGAGGATAAGCTACCCTTGATCCAACCTATAAATGCGGTAAACGCGATGTTGCTGGCGTAACGACAAGCGAGTTTTCCGGATTCAGAAAATCGAAAGGCGTATGGTTCGGGCATCCAGTCATACGTGTAGTCCCGTCTCTGACCGGCGAAGGCGGTGTTGACATTGCCTGCCATCTCGATGGCAGACGGGTCGCCGCGCAGCAGGCCAAGATAGCCGACTTCCACCATTTGGAGGGTGTCGCGGAAATTGGGCAGCACAACGCCGCCCCAGGTGATGTCCGGCTGCTGCCAGCGCGGGCGGCTGCGGTAGTTCGGCGGCAGGGTGAGCATGACGTGAGCGAGCGCCTCCTCGGCGGCCTGCACGGTCTCGGCAAAGGCGTCCCGCAGCTTCCTGAAGTAGTCTGCGCTGGTATAGCGTTCGATCAGGTAGATTTCCTGCGGGATCAGGGGCGTCATGCGATCAGAGCCGGGGTGCGGATTGGTCCGGTGACCATTGCCAGAAGGTGCCGCCGTAGTCGCCGCCGAGGGCGGGCATTACCTCACCCTGCCGGAAGTAGTGCCGGCTGTCCGCTTTTGCGGGCGTGAACCACCAGCCTGCTTCAGGGCACGGGTGTCCAGCGGGAACGTTTGGGCGCGGCTTCGAACCTGAGCCTTGTGTAGTAGCAATGACCTCCGCCGGCAGTTCGTCTTTCCAGTTCGGGGGCCAGTCGATGGGACCGGTCAAGTCGGTGTCAAATATGTCGTCGCCATCCCACGCATCTTCTACGGTGATACGAATGTTCTCTTGAATGCGCAGCATTTTCCCAACAAGCTCGTTCAGCCTTTTCCGTTCTGCATCAGACAGTTCTTGATATTCGTTTACTCCGGCGTAGTCCATGCCGCGGTTGAAATTGTAGGAAATGGTAGTGGTCCAGCCGGTTTCTTTTCCCGCCTTCCATGAAGTTCGTGGAATGGTTCCGGGTTTGGAGATCCGATCCAGGTTGAAGAATACTGGGCTGATCATGCCCCGGTAATCGCTAGGGTGGCGTTTTTGCAGCGCGGGATCAGACCAATGACGTTTCAAACTCGTGAGATAGTCCTCGTGGAGACGTAACAACTCCTCGTGGTACTCCCACGACCCGAATTTCTGTTTGAGCCATGCCTTGCGCATCTGCTTTTCTGTTTTCGCTGTCATTGGTAGGCGAGTTGTCGTGAGTTTTGGGGAGGAAGAACGGCCTGATCGAGCGGGATGTTCTCGAATAGCAGGCTGTCAACATGAATGATGTTGCCGCGGCTGCCATCCGCATTGACTACCGTGGGATCGTAGTCCCTGAAGTTGGTCGGTTTGCGATCACTGATGAAGCCGTGCTTCTTGAGTATTTCCATCTGCTTCGGGGCGAAGTAAAGTTGTTCGGAACCTCCCGGTAGATGAAAATTGTCGGGAACAGTTCTGCCCGTGTTCGGGTCGGTGTATTCGTAACGCTGGGAGGCGGCTGGACCCTCCCAACCCTTGAGCGAAGGATTGTCGGGGTCTTTCGACAACTCCTGCCACACTGGATGTCCTTTCGGCGGGACGGTTAGCTCGACGTAGCTTCCATCTTTGTTCCAACCCTCCTTGACCGCAGCGCCAGCTCGCAGTTGCCGGCCGTCCTCGGGAAGCTCACGGGTCCAGAACGCCCCCCAGTCCGAATATGGTTCCGCGTCGTGGGCGACGACCCGAACAATTTTGTCGCCGGGGCGAAGGTCGGCCTTGCGTAACTCAGAGAAAGTATCGTAGCTACTTGTTGGACGCCCTCTGAAATCAGGGGCCGTCAGATCTGGGTAACCCTCTTCGGTAGCTCGGTGGTGTTTGCGCCAATCCTTGGCCTTTAGCTGAGGGTTTTCAAGGATGGTCTCCCCCTCATGAAACGGCTTCGCGCCAACCGGAATCCCTTTGTTATTTACGTACTTGAATTCTTGACGGTGCTTGGGAACGTGGAATCGGACGATCCTACGCTCCGCCAGACGACGAGTATTGCCTGGTTCAGGCGTCGCACTGCGACCGCTTCCAGGGTGGAGATTTTCCGGGATTGCGCGTTTGACCTTCGGTGCCGTCTGGCCGCTGATGATTACATGGTTCGTTTGTGTAGCGGTTCGGAGATCGCCGGCCAGAAGCGCTGAGAGGCGATTATCCATCTCCATGAGAGCCTGCGGGATCATCCTGCGGCCCGTGGCGCGTAATTCTTCGAGCTGTTTGATGAGAATGGGGCAATAGGCAATCGCTTGCATCATGCGAGTGCGGCCAGGCAGCCAATGCGGAAGGGAGTCGGGAGGCAGCTTGCTCAATCGGGTTTGGAACCCCCGTACCAGATTCGCGAGTCTGTCGATCTGCCCGTTCAGGCCATCGACGAGTGCCTGTCGGTAGCGGCTGAACTTGATCTCGCCGAGCGCCTTGGCGGCATTGCCGTAGCCGTGACCTTGCAGAAATTCGAGGATGGCCCGCAGGCCGACACCGCCTTTCTTCACCAGCATGAGAGCCACGGCGCGCAGGAAGCCGCCCAGCTCCGCTCCGACCAAGGCGCCGACGCCCGCCACGACTGCACCGAGGACCGTGATGATCAGGGGCAGCAGCATCGCAGTGAGCAGAATCCACTCGTCGACGTTTTCGCGCTTCTCGGGATACTTTGCCAAGCGCACGATGACAGCGATCAGGTCGCGCAAGGTGATGATGCTGCCAACGCCCGGCACAAGCCCGGCCAGCGCATCGCTGACCACCTGGCTGGTCGATCGGTCGTCTTCCCATTCCCCGAGGACGACACCGCGCAGCCACTCCCAAGCGTCGCCCAGGCCGTCCCAGGTGCGGTCGAGGATTTCTTCCATGATTTGTATTCGCGTTGTTGTATTTTGGTTTCACTGCCAGGGGGAAAGGGGGGGCATCCCTCGCGTGGCGATCAGCCTCTCATCCAGACATCGACATCCTCGTCAGGCTGCGCCGGCAGCTTGAAGTCCGCGTAAGGACGGATGTCGCTGCCCACGCTGATCTCGATGCCGCCCGGCTTGACGTTCTTGAGGTGCAGGTACCCCTGATCGTCGAGGCGGCCGCGGCGTGTGCTGCCGTCGGCCAAGCGGGCGATGAATTCGGCCCCCTTTACCGGCTCTCCGTCGTGATAGGCGTAGCGGAATTCGGCGCTTTCCGGGGGAATGGACTCCAAGCCGGAGGGCAGGTGAGTGGATGCAACGACACAGTTCGCCGGCCCCTCGAACGCATGCCCCGCCCCCTTCACCGAAAACGTTCCCGGACAGGCGAAGGTGATGTCGGCGCCCTCGAGCGTGACCGAACTCTGGCCGGCTTGCAGCACGATGCGGTCCTTCGCGAGGACATGGATCTCGTCATTCGAGCTGGTGACCGTTACAGACTGGTCTGCGAGGATTTCCATCGCGTCGGTGTGCGCCTGGATCGTCTGGCTTCCGGCCGCGGCAATGCTCTTGATGCCGCCGGCGTGGCTGAACCAGCTCGCGCCTTCGCCGACCGTGGCACTGAAGGTATGGGCGGCTGACGCATGAAGATCCTTCCGGGTCGTGGCGTGCAGATGCCCGCCGGCAAACAGCAGGGCGCTTGCCGGAGTGGCAAGGCCGATGTCGTCCGGCCCCTCGGTGACGATGAACGGCCGCGAGAAACGTTCGGCGGGGGCGTCCGGTTCGCGGCTGCCGGGGCGCGCCTTGGCGATGTCCTGGCCTCCGACCTTGCCGGTGTAGTGTCCCTTGTGTGCCGCGTCGATGGCGTCGATGAAGGCGCTCAGGTCCTTGTTGCAGGCCAGCGCGCGCGCCGATTGCGCCACTGCGGCGTCGGATAGGACCTGTGCGGTGCGTTCGGCGTCTCGCAGCTGGCTGACTGCCTCGGCGACGTCCATCTGGGTCGAGACCCCATTCGGGCGGACGGTCGATGAGATCAGCATGCCCTCGCCGGCGCGCAGGGCCAGCCACGCGTCGCAGCGCAACTCGAGGCCGGCGCCGCGCCAGGGACCACGCACGGGGGTGTGAGGCCCCTGTTCGACCAGATGGCCGAGCGACAGCTGCGATGTCATGTGACTACTGGCGAGCCGGGTACGTAGCTGCCCGGGAGTGTCGTCGGCGAGCCACTGATTGACGTCTCGTCCCCCGCCTGCGTGGGTGTCGCTGTTCCAGCCCGAGATGACGCCGGGGTGGTTGGCGGCGCTCGCCTCGCCTGCGCTGAAAGGAGGCAGGTCGGTGCCGCCATAGAGCTGCCCGACGACGAGCGGGCGATTGATGTCGCCGTCGACGAAATCGACCAGCACTTCGGTGCCGGTCCGCGGCAGGAAGTGACTCCCCCAGTCGGGGCCGGACAGCCATTCGGCCACGCGCACCCAGGTGCCGCTGCGTTCATCGCCGGGCGCGTGCTCGTCCGCAGCCTGCCCTGCCGTTGCAAGGCCGCCCGGGTTGGGATGTTCGCCACGCTGCCAATGGAACTGGATCCTGATGCGATGATCGCGATCCGTGGTCAGCGCGGCGCCGGCCTCCCCGACCACGAGGGCAGTTTCCGGATGGGCGGCCGGCTTGGTGCGCGGCATCGGCAGCACGGGGGCAGTCGCCGGTTGCAGGACGAATTCGTTGCGGTAGCTGCCGCGCTCTATGCCTTTGGCCGGCAGGAGCGCGGCAGCGCCGCTGCCGAGGTTGTTCGCCGCTCGGTGCTCGACGCTGATGACAGCAAAATTTGCGTTTTCGCCCCCGAACTGCGCGTGACCTTCCAGCACGAAATGCGTGCCGGCAGCCAGGCCGCGCACGCTGCCGTGCCCGCGCAGGCGCCGGTAGCGGGCTTCATGCCGGGCAAGGGCGATATCGGCGTGCTCCGCTGCCGCATTTTCGCCGTCGAAGCGGCACGCGCCGCTGCCGTCATGGTCCTCGAGTGGGGGTTGGTCGCCCCGATTGCTGCTGCTGCGGGCATGTGCGGCCGATGCGACCAGCGCGCGGTAGTCCCATGAGCTGCGGCTGACGGCGTTGACGCCGACGCGATGCGCGTCGGCCAGGGACTGGATGCTGTCGTCGGATTCGGTCGCGTCCGCGCGATGGAAGCGGATGCGCTCCTGAAGTGCCGGAGCGGGTGCCGCATGGTGGTCGAAGAGGACCAGACAGTGCCGTGCGCGTTCGGCTGCGGAGTCGCTCTCCGGTGTCTGTTCATGATCGAAGCGGAAGGAGACACCTTCTTCCGCGAGCAACCGCAGGAGAAAGTCGAGATCGCTCTCTCGGTGCTGGATGCAGAGGTTGCGCCGGCGTAGCGTCCGGGTGACGTCGAAACGCCAGTTCGCATGCATCCGGTAGCCCGCGAACAAGGCGTCGCATACGCTGCGCAGGTCGAGATCCTGGTACACGCGGTTGCGTCGTCCCTGGGCGAGCAGCGCGAGCCAGGGTTCGAGCGTGAGACGGTAGCGCGCGAACCCGCCGTCGCTGCCGAGCGGCGCCGAGTGGGTACAGTAGCCGTGCCATGTCCGCAGGCTTCCGTCGGCGAGGCGCAAGCGCAAAGCGAACTGCGTGCCGAGCAGGTCGGGCAGGGGGAGGTAGGCATTCGTCGCGATGCAGTCGACGTCGAAGCGGAACAGTTCATTGACGGCTTCGCGCCCCGACATGCACTCGACGAGCAGCGGCGCCGGGACCACCGAGCGGATCTCGACCAGCCGCGACTGCTGGGACAGCAATGCCTCTAAGACGGAGCCTTGCATCGCGTTCAGGGCAGGGTGATGGTGATGTGAGGACGCTTCGCCGCAAGCTTGATGACGTCGCGATATCCGGCGAGGCTTGCCTGCGTTTCGCGTGTCAGGTGGGTGCGGATACCCGTGTACGCGACCAGCGCGCTGAGTGCCACCACCGCGACCGTGACCCATGCGGGCAGGCTGCGCCGCAGTTCGTGCGCGATGCTGTCGGGGCGGGCGCCGTGGGGTGCGAAATTCGCCTTGCGGCCCTTGATGTGGGCGATCTGCTCCCCGAGGCGGGCCGTCAGGTAGGCCAGCTTCTCCGGGCCTTCGAGCAGGTACTTGCCGCGAAAGCCAAGGAGCAGGCACATGTGAAACACCTCCAGTGCCTGTATGCGCCGCGCGCCGGTGTCGCGGGCGGCCCCGAGCTTGTCGAAAAAGTATTCCCCGGCGAGCTGGTCGCCGAACAGGCTCAGTTGCAGCGGACGCCGCTCCCAGTCGTCGCGGATCGAAATGCGCGAGGACAGGATCGCCTCGTCCACGGTGGCGCAAAAGGCGTATTTGGCGTCGAAGATGTCCTCGGGAGCGAAGTCCTGCCGCTTTGCCTGCCGTTCGAAGTCCCCGAGGAAGCCAGTGACGCTCTCGGAAAACGCGCGCGCATCGCGGGGCGTCTTGTTGTTCTTGAGCAGGAACACCATGTAGAACCCCTCGTACAGCAGGTCCGACAGAGTGGTCCGGGCAGAGGGGGACGTGTGCGCCTGGGTGGCAGGGGCAGTTTCGGCGAATATTGACGGATTGGCGTTCATGAAATGACGGCGATGAGCTCGAGCTTGAGTTCGGGATAACCGGCGGGCGTGTAGATCGTGATGCTGCGCGCCTTGAGCATGCGTTCGTACAAGGGGCCGCGGGGATCCAGGCTGAAGTAGCAGGCGCCGGGGCGCACGGGTATTGCGGGCGGAACCTGGGCGCAGTGCGTGAGCGAGACGCCGCCCATCGCCGACAGCACGAGCTTCTCGACGTCGTCGGGCGCGCCGGCCTTGAAGCGGGCGGGTACCGACTCGATGACCTCCGACAGCGGCAGTGTTGCCGATACACCGAGGAAAAACCGGGTGTCATGCGTGATCTTGTCCGAATCGATCCGGCCAAGGTGGAACGAGGGTTTCTGCTCGTCCAGGCTGACCGCGAAATAACGGGTCGAGATCACGGTTTCGAGCAGGTTCCGCAGTATCCCGTCGATCTGCCCGAAGCACGATGAAGGCCGCCCGTGCTCGTAGGCGGGCAGGTCGGCGAGGGTGTGCGTCTTCGAGAACGTCATCAGCCCGCCCGCAAGGCGCAGTAATTCCTGATACAGGCGCTCGGGATGGAGCGCAGGATTCCTGTGGATGTGCGCGAGGGCGGCGAAGGCGCTGCTCGCCGTATGCAGCAGCCAGAAGGATGCGATGTCGCCGGAGCGGAACTCGATCACGTTCTTCGACGGTTCGCGGTGGAAGCCATACAGGGCATCAACCTTCGCCTGGAGTGAATCGAGCAGGCGCCGCAACATCAGGTGCAGGGCGGGGGCACCGTCCACACGCAGGCTCGGTGCAATGAAGCCGGGATCAATCTCGTAGCCGTTGGTACTGGTCCGGCGGATGCGTACGAGCGGAAGCGTCAGGTATTGATCGGGAGCCTGCGTCCCGGAGATCAGGCGGGCCTGCTTGCGCAGCACACCGACTTCGGCCTGCACCGCGTCGGTGAACAGGTCCGACACCTGGCAGCTGTCGAGCACGTAACGGCAGCCGCCGGCGTTGCCGTCGCCCGGGTCGTAGTTGTTGCCGAAGTCGCGCAGGTGGTGGAGCGCCAGGTGCAGATCGACGTGGCCGGCGCCCCAGTCGAGCTGATCGAGCGCGAGCGGCGGCGGGAGACGGTCCTCCCCCGGGGCGAGATAGATCTCGCCATCGGGCAACACCACGTCGAGGCGGTCGATGCGCAATGAGCCGCTCGCGAGCGCATCACGATCGAGCTCCAGTGCGCGCACGCCCCATGCGAAGGGTTCGGCGGTGAGCATGGCCCTGCGGATGCCGGTTTCGTGGCGCGCATCCTGCTGCTGGAAATGCTGCGGGCGAAGAAAGAGTCCTTCGCCCCAAAGGATCTTGTGGGGTGTCACGGTGTTCTGCGCTTCCTCGGTCAGGTACAGCGGACGCCCGACAGCGAGCGGGCGGAGGCTGTTGTTGCGGGTGGGGCCAGTTCGCCCGTCCCGGTGGTCATCGCGCAGGTATGGAAAGCGATTGCGATGCCTTCCTTTTGCGACGCCTCGCGGTCGAAGGCCAGCTTCCAGCGGTTTGCGGCAGGTCGATGGAACTGTGCTGCGACGCCAATCACCTTCACCTGGTCAGGCACCTGTTCCTCGAACCGGTAGGTCTTGCCGGGCAGGAGCGTCAGCTCACGCACCGTCACCAGATCATCCTGCAGCGCATTGCGTTCCGATTCGGGCGCGCTGGCCTGTGCGTAGGTGAGACGGGCAAAGGCCGTGTTGCTGCGCAGTTGGTAGATGCGCACGACGAGCGCAAGCGCTTCGCCGTTTTGGGTGGCATTCGTTGCGACACCTGCCGAAAGGGTCATTGCGACCGGGTGTGTTGATTCGGCGGTAGGCCGTTCGTCGGCCTTCTTCAGTCCGGCCGCTTCCAGCGCCACCCCCGCCACGGTTCCGGCGATTTGCAGTGCCGAAACGGTCGAGCAGCCGGCCGCCGTGGAAATCAGGATCGCGGCCAGTGCGACAAGTTGGGTGTTAGGCAAGAGCCGCTCCGATCCGATGAGATAATTCTTTCTGGACGCATATAGCATAAAAAAGAATGCCAAAGGATTGCGTTTTGTATCGATGCAAATGTACTATGCCGAGCTTCGCGGCGCAATGGCGCTATGACATGTAACTGTTTCGGGGTTTGGAATGACGATCGGAAAACCAGGGAAAGTGGCTGCACTGGCGATGGTTCTGCTTGTTACGGGCTGCGCATCGACGCCGGGGAGCATGTCGCAGGACGACTATTCGCAGTACCTGAAGGCGACGACCCTGCAGGTCGATCAGCTGCTTGCCGAGAGCAAGCGGGATGAGGCGGTGAACCTGCTGTCGAAGGCGGCCGAACTCGGTCCGGCGTCGAAGGAGCCGTGGGTGCGCATCGCACGGATCCAGTTCGACGGCGGGAAGTACGGCGAAGCGATTGTGGCGGCTGGCGAGGTGCTGCAGCGCGACCCCGCGGACCGTGTCGCGAAGAGCGTGCGGGCCGTGAGCGGACTCCGCGTCGCGACGGAGTCCCTGGCCGATCTGCGGAACGACGCGGAAATGACGGGGTCCGCGCGCGGCGACGCCGTTGCGCTGGCCAGGGTGATGCGCGAGTCCCTCGGCGAGTCGGTGCTCATTCCCCCGCCCACGCCCGAAGAGCTCGAGGCGCGCCGGCTGGAGGAAGAGCGCGAGAAGGCGCAGAAGCAGAAGGCCAGGCCGAAGGCCCGTGTGAAGAAATCGATGCCTGCCGCGAGCGAGGGGCGGCCGCCCGCAGCGACTGCCGCGAGCGGTTCGGGGCCGTTCGGCGCGCTGAAGTAAGCGGCGCCGACGGAGGCGGCGCAGGGTGCGCCGGTGAATGCCAGGAGGCTATTGTGTCCAGGAAGGAAAGTATTCAGAAGCGTCTGCAGAAGGTCCGGCCGCCACGCGTGCAGCTTACCTACGACGTGGAGAAGGGCGACGCGGTCGAACAGAAGGAGCTGCCGTTTGTGGCGGGCGTGCTGGGGGACTTCGCCGGGCAAAGCGAGGCCGGCGAGTCGAAGTTGCGCGACCGGAAATTCGTCGGGATCGACGTCGACAACTTCGACGACGTGATGGACGCCATCGCGCCGCGGGCGGCATTCCGGGTCGCGAACCGTTTGTCCGACGAGGGCGGCGAGCTGGCCGTCGATCTCACGTTCCGCAGTTTCGAGGACTTTCGCCCCGAGTCGGTGGCACGTCAGGTGGAGCCCCTGCGCAAGCTGCTGGAGGCGCGCGCCAGGCTCGCGGAGCTTCGCAACAAGCTCGCGGGCAACGAGAGGCTGGACGACCTCCTGAGCGACGTCCTCGGTAACACCGAGAAGTTGCGCTCCATCGGTGCGAGCGCACCCGCCGGCGATTCGGGGGATGAGCAATGAGCGCCATGCCGCAAGCGTCCGCCGATCCGGTGGTCGTCGGGGCCGAAATTCCGCTGCTGGATCGCATCATCGAGGAGAGTCGTGTCGCGCGCTCGGAATCGGAGCGCACCCATGCGCGGGACATCATCGGAGAGCTGGCCAGGCAGGTCCTGGACGGCGAGGTCGTCGTGTCCGAGAACCTCTCCGCCTCGCTCGATGCGCGGCTCGCCGATCTCGACCGGCTCATCTCGGCGCAGCTGAGCGAGGTGATGCACGCCGCGCAGTTCCAGGCGCTGGAGAGCGCCTGGACCGGCCTGCATTATCTTTGCCATCAGACCTCGACCGGTACCCAGCTGAAGATCAAGATGATGAACGCCACCAAGCGCGATCTCGTCAAGGACTTCAAGGCCGCGATCGAGTTCGATCAGAGTGCGCTCTTCCGGAAAGTGTACGAAGAGGAGTTCGGTACTTTCGGCGGTTCGCCCTTCGGCGTCCTGCTTGGTCAGTACGACATGACGCGCCAGCCGGAAGACCTTTACCTGCTCGAACAGATGTCGCACGTTGCCGCGGCAGCACATGCACCGTTCATCACCGCTGCGTCGCCCGAACTCTTCGGTCTCGAATCCTACGTCGAGCTGAGCAGGCCGCGGGACTTGTCCAAGGTGTTCGATACCGTCGAATACGCGAAGTGGAAATCCTATCGCGACTCGGAGGACGCGCGTTACGTCGGTCTCACGCTGCCGCGTTTCCTCGGGCGCCTGCCTTACAACCCGATCGACGGAACGGCCACAGAGGGGTTCAATTTCGTCGAGGACGTCGACGGTGCGGACCACTCGAAGTACCTGTGGTGCAACGCGGCCTTCGCTTTCGGGGCTCGTCTCACGAACGCATTCGAGAATCACGGGTGGTGTGCGGCAATCCGCGGCGTGGAGGGCGGCGGGCTGGTCGAGGACCTTCCCGCGCATACCTTCCGCACTGGTGAAGGCGAGGTAGCGCTGAAGTGTCCGACCGAGGTGGCGATCACCGACCGGCGCGAGAAGGAACTCAGCGACCTCGGCTTCATCCCGCTCGTCCATTGCAAGAATACCGACTACGCGGCCTTCTTCGGTGCGCAGTCAACGCAGAAGGCGCGGCGTTACGACACCGATGCGGCCAATGCCAACGCATCGCTCTCGGCGCAGCTGCAGTACATCTTCGCCGTATGCCGCATCGCGCATTACATGAAGGCAATGATGCGCGACAAGATCGGCAGCTTCGCCAGCGCCGCCAATGTCGAGATGTACCTGCAACGGTGGATCGATCAGTACGTCACCGCCGACGACACGGCCTCGCAGGAGACCAAGGCGCAGTTTCCCTTGCGCGAGGCCTCCATCGAGGTGGACGAGGTTCCCGGGCGCCCAGGTGTCTATCGCGCTGTCTCGTTCATCCGACCCCATTTCCAGCTCGACGAGCTTTCGGTTTCGCTGCGGCTTGTTGCAGAGCTGCCGCAGTCCGGCAAGGCCTGATTGTTCGACTAACTCAAGGATCTGAAGGCAATGAAGGATATCTACATCGAATTCAAGGGCAGCGACCTGAAGGGCGACTCGCGCGACACCAAACACAAGGACCAGGTCGAGGTGTACTCGTGGGCGCATAACATCCGCCAGCCGAAATCGGCCACGGCCTCGAGTGCCGGCGGGCACACCGCCGAGCGCTGCGAACACGGCGAGATGATCTTCGTGAAGGACATCGACGGGGCCAGCCCCAAGCTTTACCAAGCCTGCTCCTCGGGACTCATCATCAACGACGCCATCGTGTATTTCTACCGTGCGTTCGGGGGCAAGAACACCACCGGCAATCCGAGCGGCGCACAGAATCGGCACCAATATCTCAAGATCGAGCTCAAGAACGTCCTGATTTCATCGGTATCGCCGACCGTGTCGAGCGAAGGCATTCCGACCGAAACCTTCGCCCTGAAGTATTCGGCGGTGAAGTGGACCTACGACGAGCTCAATATCGACGGCAACAAGTCGGGCAAGGTCAACATCCAGGGGGCCTGGAACCTTGCGAAGAACGCTCCGAGCCTGAGCTGATCCATCGGAACGTGCGGGCGGTCTCCGCTTTGCCCGGGCTGCATCGTCACCATGAAAGGTTTCGAACCGACCTTCTTCGATAAGCTGTTCGACGACGGCCCGGCCGGCCCGGCCCGGCCCGTGCTTTCGCTCGAGCAACTGAAGGACTCGGTTGCCCGGGATCTCGAAGCACTCCTCAATGCCCGCACTACGGTGGATGAATCGCTTGCCCTGTACCATCCCGAAGCGGCACGATCGCCGCTCACGTACGGGTTGATGGATTTCGCGGCGATGAGCCTCAACAATCCGAACGACCGCGCGGCGATCTGCCGCTCGATCGAGACTGCCATTGCCCGTCACGAGCCGCGGCTGCGCAATGTCGAAGTCCGGCTCGAACTGGATCGACGCTCGATCAATGCGCTGTACTTCTCGATCAAGGCCCTGCTCGTTGTCCGTCCCGCGCGCGAGCCCGTGAACTTCGACGCCTTGTTGCAGCCGACAACCCTGCTTTATTCGGTCAATCGGCAGGCCCCGCACAGCGGGCAGAATTGAGATGGAAGATCTCCTTCCCTATTACGAGCGCGAGCTGGCATTCCTGCGCGGTCATTCGCGCGAGTTCGCCGAACGCTACCCGAAGGTTGCCGCGCGGCTGCTGCTGAACGGCGAGGGGTGCGACGATCCGCACGTCGAGCGGATGATCGAATCCTTCGCGCTGCTTTCGGCCCGCATCTCGAAGAAACTCGAAGACTCGTACCCGCTATTTACCGAGGCGTTGCTGCAGGTCCTGTATCCGCACTATCTATGCCCTTTTCCGGGATGTTCGATTGCGTATTTCGGCAGCGAGGGCGGGGAGTCGCAACTTTCGCGTCCGGCCGTGATCGAGCGGGGAACGGAGCTGCGGTCGCGGCCCGTGCATGGCGTCTCCTGCCGTTTCCGCACCGCATGGCGGGTCGAGCTGCTGGCGCTGCGTATCGAGGAATTCCACTTTCAGCCGGTTGCGAGCATTCCCGCGGCCGTGCGCGCGCCGCTCGGCGTGTCGGGCATGCTGTCGTTGCGGTTGACCGCTCAGGGCACCGGGGGGGCTGGCGGTGTCGAACGGGTGCGCCTGTACATCGATGCGGAGCCGTCTGTCGCCGCCGTCCTGCGCGATGCGCTGTTCCTGCGCGTGTTGCGGACGTGGGTGGAAACCGGAGACGGTGCCTGGCATCCCGTCGAGGGCGCGGTGATCGGGGAGGTCGGTCTGGCGGCCGATGAAGCCCTGATCGATTTTCCCGACAACGCCCATGACGCCTACCGTCACCTGACCGAGTACTTCGCCTTTCCGGAAAAGTACAACTTCTTCGATCTGCTTCTTGCCCGGTTGCCGCCTTCCGCGCGCGGCGGAGGCCAGGTCCGCTTCCATTTCGCGCTTAAGGACGTGCGGCCGGACGGCGAGACGGCGCGGCTGCTTGCCGGGCTGAGCGGCGATTCGCTCAAGCTTGGCTGCGTGCCGGTCGTCAACCTGTTCCAGCGGCCCGGCGATCCGATCCGTCTCACGGGGCGCACATCGACCTACCCCGTGGTCGCCGACGGACGACAGGCGCACGCCTACGAGGTCTACTCTATCGACGCGGTCCGCTGCGTGAGCCGCAGGCCGGATGGCGAGTCGCACACCGAATATCGTCCGTTCTTTTCCCTGCGCCACGGCGAAACGCCCGACCGGGACGGTCATTACTGGCATGCACAACGCGACGCACGCGTGGCCGAGCGCAGTCCCGGTTACGAGACCGCGCTCACGATCGTGGATGCCGGCTTCGATCCGCTCCAGCCCGGTACCGACATCCTGAGCGTGTCGCTGACGTGTACCAACCGCGATCTTCCGGCGCGGCTCGCGATCGGCCTCGAGGGGGGCGATCTTCACTCCGAAGGGGGCGCTGCGCGTGCGATCCGCCTGTTGCGCGTGCCGACGACGTCGTGCCGCTTCAGTCATGAACGTGACGGCCTGTGGCGCCTGATCTCGCATCTGTCCCTCAATCACCTTTCCCTTACCGGGAATGGTCTCGGTGCATTCAAGGAAATGCTCGGTCTTTACGACGTGCGCCGGACGGCCGTGTCGCGGCGCCAGATCGACGGGATCCGCGGCATCGAGCAGCAGGAGAAGACCTGCTGGATGGCGGGGCGTCCCTTCGCAAGCTTCGTCCGGGGCGTCGAGGTGCGCCTGACGGTCGATGAAGACAGTTTCGTCGGCGCAGGTCTCGATGTGTTTGCGCGGGTTATCGACCGTTTTCTCGGTCTTTACGTGCAACTGAACAGTTTCGTGCAACTCGTGCTCGTTTCGGTCAAGACAGGGGAGGTGCTCGTTCGATGCGAGCCGCGCTCGGGCGATTCGATCCTGGCCTGATCGAGCAGCTCGTCGAGGCGCCGTACCGGTTTGAATTCTTTCAGGCCGTACGTCTGCTCGACGGCCTGTTCCGCGACGAAGGCAGCGGGCGCCGGCGCGGCGCCGAAGCCCTGTCGGCGCGCATCCGTTTCCGCAACACGCTGCACCATGGCTTCGCCCCCGCCGAGATCGAGGCCCTGGAGGCGTGGCGGCACGATGACGAGGGCGGCGATGGAGCGCACGGCTTGCGCAAGGTCGAGATCACGCCGTATGCGATCGGGCTCCTGGGGGTGCATGGCGCCTTGCCCGCCCACTACACCGAGCGCATCTCGGAACGTGAGCGCATCCACCGCGACCGCGCCGCGCGTGCCCTGCTCGACATCTTTACCAACCGGGCGGTTGCGCAGTTCTACCTGGCGTGGAAGAAGTACCGCCTGCCGTTGCAGTACGAAAGCGATCGCCGCAACCGCTTCCTGCCGCTGGTGTTGTCCGTGGCAGGGCTGGGATTCGATGCCCTGCGGGAGCGGATGCGGGACGGTCCGGGCCGCATCGAGGACGAAGCGGTTGCCCGCGTGGCGACGCTACTGTCGCAGCGACCGCTGTCGGCACAGGCGCTCGAACGCATCCTCGCCGGCCATTTCCGCGCAGCTGTGCGTGTCGAGCAGTTCGTCGGCGCGTGGTATGCGCTCCCGGACGATCAGCGCACCACGCTAGGCGGACGCAACGCGATGCTGGGTCGCACCGCGTTGTCGGGCGAACGGGTCTGGCAGCGCAATCTGAGGGTAAGGATCCACGTCGGTCCGCTTGCCGCGGCCGATTATCACGCATTCCTTCCGGGCGGCGAGTCGGCGGCCGCCCTTGCGAAACTGTTGCTGCTGGCGACCGGGCATCAGTTCGAGTACGAAATCCGGCCTTGCCTGCGTGCCGTCGACGTCAGGCCTGCCGCTCTCGGGGCCGACCCGCCGCCGCGCCTCGGACGCGATGCCTTCCTCGCCTCCCGTCTATCCACCCGCGACCGGAACGATGCCGTGTACTCGCCCGGCGCCATTCATTGAGCGGCTATTCCTTTCCTCGTCTCCGCACTGCCATGAGTACATCCCTCAAGACACTGATCTGCAAGCTCAACACGATTTCTCGCGGTGCGGTCGAACGTGCCGCCAACCTCTGCATGGCGCGCGGCCATTACGAGGTCGATCTCGAACATGTGTTCCTCGCGCTGTGCGAACAGCCGGCGAGCGACTTCGCGACCGTCCTGGCGCGGAGCGGGATCGGGATCCCCGATGTCCAGCGCGATCTGGAGCGCGAAGTCGGTCGGTTTCGCAGCGGCAATGATCGGACCCCCGTGTTTTCCCCGCGCCTGCAACTCCTGCTGGAGCAGGCCTGGCTGATCGCATCGCTCGATGCGCGCATGCCACGCATCCGCTCCGGCCATCTCCTGCTGGGGATGTTGAGCGAACCCGGGCTGTCGCAGCTCGCCCAGCGTGCTTCGGCGCTGTTCGGTCGTGTCCGTACGGACGAGCTGAAACACAATTTCGACGAGGTCACTGCGGACTCCGCGGAGTCGCGCGAAGTCGGCGGACCGGGTGTTGACCCCGACTTCGGCACGGGAAATGGCAGCGAATCGCCTGCCACCCTCGGTCAGCGTGCAAATCCGGCGCTGGAGCGCTATACGACCAACCTCACCCGCAGCGCGCGCGAAGGCAGGCTCGATCCGGTGATCGGGCGAGATACCGAGATTCGGCAGGTCATCGACATCCTCATGCGGCGCCGCCAGAACAATCCGATCCTGACGGGTGAGGCCGGTGTCGGCAAGACGGCCGTCGTCGAAGGCTTGGCGCAACGGATTGCCGACGGTGACGTTCCCGGGGCGCTGCAGGGCGTCGAGCTGCATACGCTCGACATGGGGCTGCTGCAGGCCGGTGCGAGCGTAAAGGGTGAGTTCGAAAATCGGCTGCGGAGCGTCATCGACGAAGTACGGTCGAGTCCGGTGCCGATCGTGCTGTTCATCGACGAGGCCCACACGATCATCGGTGCCGGCGGGCAGGCCGGGCAGAACGATGCAGCGAACCTCCTCAAGCCCGCCCTTGCGCGTGGAGAGTTGCGTACCGTTGCGGCGACGACCTGGGCCGAGTTCAAGAAGTACTTCGAAAAGGATGCCGCGCTCGCGCGCCGCTTCCAGGTCGTGAAGGTCGAGGAGCCTTCCGAAGACGTGGCGTCGGCGATGCTGCGGGGCATCGTGCCCCTGATGGAGCGCCACTTCGGCGTGCGCGTGCTCGACGAGGCGGTAACCGAGGCCGTGCGCCTGTCGCACCGTTACGTCAGCGGTCGGCAGCTTCCGGACAAGGCGATCAGCGTGCTCGACACCGCCTGCGCCCGGGTGGCGCTGGCGCACAGCGCGGTGCCGGGCCGTATCGATGACGCCCAGAAGCAGCTCGCGCGCCTGCATGCCGAGGCTGGCGCGCTGGAGCGCGAAGTGCAGGATGGCGCCGTGCATACGAAGCGCCTCAACGAGATCGGACAGCAGATTGCTTCCGTGCATGCGGAACTGCAGGGTCTGCGCGCGCGTCACGAGCGCGAAAAATCGCTGGTCGCGCAGATTGGGGCATTGCGCGGGCGTCATCGTGGCGAGTCTGAGGCGGACGCTCCGGAGCGCTCCCTGCAGTCCCTTTCCGACGAGCTGTGTTCCCTGCAGGGCGAGGATCCGATGGTGCCGCTCCAGGTCGACGGAAACGTCGTGGCGGCGATCATCGCCGCGTGGACCGGCATTCCCCTCGGCAGGATGGTTAAGGACGAAATCGCGACGGTGCTTCAGCTCAAGCCTCTGCTGGAGGAGCGGGTGATCGGCCAGCCCCACGCGCTGGAGGCGATCGCGCAGCGTGTTCGCACCGCGCGTGCGAACCTGGAGGACCCCGACAAGCCCAAGGGCGTATTCCTGTTCGTCGGCCCTTCGGGGGTCGGAAAGACCGAGACGGCCTGCGCGCTGGCGGACATCCTGTATGGCGGCGAGCGCAAGCTCGTGACGCTGAACATGAGCGAATACCAGGAGGCGCACTCGGTTTCCGGACTGAAGGGCTCCCCCCCGGGCTATGTGGGCTATGGCGAAGGCGGCGTATTGACCGAGGCGGTGCGCCGGAACCCCTATTGCGTGGTGTTGCTGGACGAGGTCGAGAAGGCCCATCCGGACGTTCTGGAGTTGTTCTTCCAGGTGTTCGACAAGGGCGTGCTCGATGATGCGGAGGGCAGGGAGGTCGATTTCCGCAACACGCTCATCATCCTCACCAGTAACGTCGGATCGAGCCAGATCATGAATGCCTGCCTGAACAGGACGAGGAAGGACATGCCCTCTGCGGCCGATCTCGGCGACTCCCTGCGCCCGGTGCTGTACCAGAACTTCAAGCCGGCCTTTCTGGGCCGCATGAAGGTGATTCCCTATTACCCAATTTCCGACGAGATGCTGGCCGAGATCATCCGGCTGAAGTTGCGCCGCATCGGCGAGCGCGTAGCGGCCAACCACCAGGCGAGTTTCGAATGGGACGACAAGATCGTCGGTGCGGTACTGCAGCGTTGCACCGAGACCGATTCGGGTGCGCGCAACGTCGATCACATCCTCAACGGTAGTCTGCTGCCCGACATCGCGCAGACCGCGCTCGTCCGCATGGCGGAAGGGGCTGCGATCAACGCGATCAAGGTGAGCGCCGACAAGCGCGGCGCCTTCCGCTATACGGTCAGCTAAGCAGTTGTCGGATGCGCGGCGCCGCTCGCGCGATGATTGCGTGGCGCCCGGGAAAGACAAAGGGGTTACACCGTTTCGATGTAACCCCTTCTTTTTGGTGGGCCCCCTGGGAGTCGAACCCAGCACCAACGGATTATGAGTCCGCTGCTCTAACCAGGCATGAGCTAGAGGCCCTTGGACTGATTGCTGTCCCGGTGCTTGCGCGCCCGCTGGCGCGGGCGCGGGGGATCAGGCGTCGCTGTCGAGGAAGCTGCGCAGACGCTCCGAGCGGCTCGGATGGCGCAGCTTGCGCAGTGCCTTGGCTTCGATCTGGCGGATGCGTTCGCGGGTGACGTCGAACTGCTTGCCGACTTCCTCGAGGGTGTGGTCGGTGTTCATCTCGATGCCGAAACGCATGCGCAGCACCTTCGCTTCGCGTGCGGTCAGGGAGTCGAGCACTTCGCCGGTGGCGTCGCGCAGGCTGGAGTACATCGCCGCGTCGGCCGGGGCCAGCGTCGCCTGGTCCTCGATGAAGTCGCCCAGATGCGAGTCGTCGTCGTCACCGATCGGCGTTTCCATGGAGATCGGCTCCTTGGAGATCTTCATGATCTTGCGGATCTTCTCCTCGGGCATCTCCATCTTCTCGGCGAGCGTTGCGGGATCCGGTTCCTGACCGGTTTCCTGCAGGATCTGCCGGCTGATGCGGTTCATCTTGTTGATCGTCTCGATCATGTGAACCGGGATGCGGATCGTGCGTGCCTGGTCGGCGATCGAGCGGGTGATGGCCTGGCGGATCCACCACGTCGCGTAGGTCGAGAACTTGTAGCCGCGACGGTATTCGAACTTGTCCACCGCCTTCATCAGGCCGATGTTGCCTTCCTGGATCAGGTCGAGGAACTGGAGGCCGCGGTTGGTGTATTTCTTCGCGATGGAAATCACGAGACGCAGGTTGGCCTCGGTCATCTCACGCTTGGCGCGGCGCATCTTGGCCTCGCCGGTGGACATCTGGCGGTTGATGTCCTTGAGTTCCTTGAGCGGGATACCGATGCGGGTCTGCAGATCGATGAGCTTCTGCTGCTCCTCGAGCACTGCCGGATGCACGCGCATCAGGCCCTCGGAGTAGTTCTTGCCGACGGCGATCTCGTCCTTGAGCCAGTCGAGGTCCACTTCCTTGCCCGGGAAGACCTTGATGAAGTGCTGGCGCGGCATGCCCGCGCGGTCCACGCACAGCTGCAGGATCTGGCGCTCGTGGCCGCGCACCTGCTCGACCATGTGGCGCACCGAGTCGCACAGGCGTTCGATCGACTTGGCGGTGAAGCGGATGTTGAGGAGCTCGTCCGAAATCTGCTGCTGCAGGGATAGGTAATCTGCGTCCTGCGAGCCGCGGTCGGCGAGGGATACCATCTTGCGCGCGTTCAGTTCGCGGATGATCGCGAAGCGTGCGAGGGCTTCGTTCTTGAGCTGCAGGAGCGTCGCTGCGTTGGCAGCGGCTTCCTTTTCCTCGGAGCTCTCGTCGTCGTCGTCGTCGCCGACGTCCGCACTCTCCTCTTCCTCGGCTTCCTCATCGCTGTCTTCCGCTTCCGACATGGCCGCTTGTTCTTCGGCGGAGGCAGCGTTGGGGTCGATCAGGCCATCGACGAGCTCGTCGATGCGCATTTCGTCCCTCGCAACCTTGTCGGTGAGCTCCAGCATTTCGACGATGGTGGTCGGGCAGGCGGAGATTGCCTGGACCATGTGGCGCAGGCCGTCTTCGATACGCTTGGCGATTTCGATTTCGCCTTCGCGGGTGAGCAGCTCCACAGTGCCCATTTCGCGCATGTACATGCGCACGGGATCGGTCGTGCGCCCGAACTCGGAGTCGACCGACGACAGCGCCTGTTCCGCTTCTTCCTCGGCGACGTCCTCGTCCACCGTGCTCGGGACTGCGTCGGACATCAACAGGTCTTCGGCGGCCGGGGCCGCGTCGAACACCCGGATGCCCATGTTGTTGAAGGTCGCGATGATGCCTTCGATCTGCTCGGCGTCGGCGACATCGTCGGGAAGGTGGTCGCTGATCTCGGCGTAGGTGAGATAGCCGCGCTCCTTGCCGAGCGTGATCAGGGTCTTGAGGCGGGTCCTGCGGATTTCGGCGTCGAGGGGCCCGAGTGCCGGACCTTCGGCGATCAGAACGGCCTTGTCCTTGGCCTTGGAGGCTCGTCCTTTAGGGCTTTCCTTGCGCGAATCCTTGGTTTTTTCGCGGGCCATGGCACTCCTTGAATCGGGCGAAAGATGAATTGGGTAACCTGCAATTATACTAAACGTCCAGCTGTTTGCGGGCGTTGACAAAGCTCATTTTTTCGAGAAGCAGTTCTGCGAGTCGATGCCTGTCTATCGGGGAAAGTCCCGATTCGCGCTCCTGCGCCGTGAGGGCGGCGATCTCGCGCGTGATCGCATTGGCGTGGAGCTTGTTCAGGGTGTCCTCGAAGAGGATCTCGACAACGTTTTCGTCGAATTCTGCGTCGACCAGTTCCGCAGCCACGCGCGCCAGCGTTTCGGCGTGGGGCGTATCGCGGAACTGTTCGACCAGCGCACCCAGTCCGGCGTTCATTGCCAGGTCGCCGGTACTCGACAGGTCGATGATCGCGACCAGGGCACGGCCTTCGGCGGTGTGGACGGGAATGAGATCGACCGGCAGTCTTGCCGCCCATGCGGGATGCTGCAGGACCAGGCGCAGGAGGGTGTTTGCTCCGGAGGGTGGCCGCCGGTGCTGGCGGTTCGGGGGTGGAGCGGCGAAATCCGGGGCGCTGCGGTGACGCCAGCCGTCGAATCCGCCCTCGCGCGATTGGCGCGAGGTGCTCTGGGGTTTGAGACCGAAAGCCGTTTCCACTTCACTCTGGCTGAACCCGGAAGCATCCGCGATCGTCTTGATGATCTGCAGGCGCAGCATCGGCGCGGCGATGCGGGTGACGAGGGGTTTCGCGTCATGCACGAGTTTGGCACGGCCTTCGGCGGTGTCGAGCGGGCATTCGGCACGCAGTTCGTTGAGCAGGAAGGTCGTCAGTGGGGTGGCGTCGTTCGCAGCCTCGTTGAACGCAGCGGCTCCGTGCGCGCGGACGAAGGAGTCCGGGTCGTGCTGTTCGGGCAGGAACAGGAAAGCGAGGGCGACGTCGTCGCGCAGCGCCTCGAGCGCGGACTCCAGGGCGCGCCGTGCCGCCTTGCGCCCCGCATTGTCGCCATCGAAGCAGAAGACGATCCGCTGCGACTGGCGCAGCAGGGTGTTGATGTGATGCGGCGTGGTCGCGGTTCCGAGGGTCGCGACGGCATTGGCGACGCCGAATTGCGCAAGCGCGACGACGTCCATGTAGCCCTCGACGACGATCGAGTAGCCGGCGTCGCGGATCGCTTTCTGGGCCTGCGGCAGGCCGTACAGCTCGCGTCCCTTCTCGAACAGCGGGGTTTCGGGGGAGTTGAGGTATTTCGGTTCGCCTGTGTCGAGGACTCGTCCGCCGAACGCGATGATGCGCCCTCGACGGTCCTGGATCGGGAATATGATGCGGTTGCGGAAGCGGTCGTAACGACGTCCGGCGTCGTTCTCGATCACGAGGCCGGCGTCGAGCAGGGCCTTGGCGTCGTAGTTCGGAAAGGTGCCGCGCAGGGCTTGCCAGTCGTCGGGCGCGAAGCCGATGCCGAAGCGCGCGGCGATCTCGCCCGACACTCCGCGCCGCTTGAGGTAGTCGATCGCTGCAGGGGCCGTCTTGAGTTGTTCGCGGTAGAAGCGGGCGGCAGCGGTCATGGCTTCGACCAGTCCGTCATGTGCTGGCTGCGCCTCCGGGCGGAATCCGGGACGGGTTTCCTGCGGAACCTGAAGTCCTGCGTAGGATGCGAGCTCCTTGACTGCTTCCACGAACGACAGCCCGCTGTATTCCATCAGGAAGCCGACGGCGCTGCCGTGCACGCCGCAACCGAAGCAGTGGTAGAACTGCTTGCTCGGGCTGACGGAGAACGATGCGGACTTTTCCCCGTGGAAGGGGCAGCAGGCGAAGTAGTTCGCGCCACTCTTCTTGAGGGTGAGGTGGCGTTCGATGACGTCGACGATGTCGACGCGCGCGAGCAGGTCCTGGATGAACGACTGCGGGATCATGGTTGCCGCCGCCCGCGTTCGGGCGGTAGGCGCTCAGGCCGAGAGCCTGGAGCGCACCCGGCGCGAGGCTTCCGCCATGTCCGCACGTCCGGCAAGGCGCGCCTTGAGTTGCGGCATCACGCGGCCGAGGTCGGCAATGCTCGTGGCTCCGGCATCGGCAATGGCTGCCGTGATCTCGGCATCGAGTTCGGCGTCCGACAGCTGGACGGGCAGGTAGGCCGACAGTACCTCGATCTCGAAGCGCTCGTTGGCGGCCAGATCGGGGCGGTTTGCTGCGTCGTACTGGCTCGCGGAGTCGCGGCGCTGTTTGACGAGCTTCTCGACCGTGGTCTGGATGTCGGCGTCGTCGAGTTCGATCCGTTCGTCGATTTCACGCTGCTTGGTTGCGGCGATGAGCAGGCGCACGGCGGAGAGGCGAGCGCTATCCTTGGCGCGCAGGGCGGCCTTCATGTCGTCCTGGATGCGTTGCTTGAGGGACATGGGCGATGTTCCGAATGGAAATGCAAAAAGCACGCCGGGCGCAAGTCGAATGACTTGCGCCCGGCGTGGGTGACCGGCTGCTGGATCCGGAAGGGATCAGTACAGCTTCGGCGGCAGGGTCTGGCTGCGCAGGCGCTTGTGGTTGCGCTTGACGGCGGCGGCCGACTTGCGCTTACGCTCCGCGGTGGGCTTTTCGTAGAACTCGCGGGCGCGCAGCTCAGTCAGCAAACCGGTTTTTTCGATGGTGCGCTTGAAGCGGCGAATGGCGACTTCAAACGGCTCGTTCTCCTTGACGCGGATACCCGGCATTGCGAACTTCCTTGTGTGTCTGGTAGGCGGAAAGCGCGGATTATATCCGTTCGATCCCGGCAAGCCAAGTACAAACTTAGCTTTCCGATTGTCGGCCCGTTAGAATGGCGCCCTGTCCCGTCTGTGAGGCTGTTGGCTGCAAATCATGAGAGTTCTGGGAATCGAAAGCTCCTGCGATGAAACGGGGGTGGCGGTGTTCGACGTCGAGGCTGGATTGCTCGGGCATTGCCTGCATTCGCAGATCGATCTGCACGCGACATATGGCGGCGTCGTTCCGGAGCTGGCTTCGCGCGACCACATCCGCCGCCTTCCGGTGCTCGTGCGGCAGGTGCTTGCCGAGTCCGGCTGCAGTCTCGCCCAGATCGATGCGATCGCCTACACGGCCGGGCCGGGGCTTGCGGGGGCGCTGCTGGTTGGTGCGAGCTATGCGGAGGCGCTCGGGATGTCGCTGGGGGTGCCGGTGCTGCCCGTGCATCATCTCGAGGGGCATCTGCTGTCGCCGCTGCTGTCAGTGGATCCGCCGGAGTTTCCGTTTGTTGCACTGCTGGTTTCGGGCGGGCATACCCAGCTCATGCAGGTGACCGGCGTGGGCGAATATGTGCTACTGGGCGAGTCGCTCGACGATGCGGCGGGCGAAGCGTTCGACAAGACGGCCAAGCTGATCGGTCTGGGATATCCGGGCGGTCCGCAGTTGGCGGGGCTTGCGGAACGCGGGCGCCCGGGACGGTTTCGTCTTCCGCGGCCGATGCTCAGGTCGGGGGATCTCGATTTCAGCTTCAGCGGTCTGAAAACTGCGGTGCTGAATGTTGTCTCCGGCCCTGAGTGGACACCCGAGGATGCTGCGGACCTGGCAGCCGACTTTCAGGATGCGGTGGTCGACGTGCTGTGCGCGAAGGCGCTCAAGGCGCTGGAGCTCGCTGGTCTGTCGCGACTGGTGGTGGCCGGCGGTGTCGGTGCCAACCGGCAGCTGCGCCAGCGCCTCGATGTGGCGACGCGGCGCAAGGGTTGGCGGGTGTATTACCCGGAGCCCGAGCTGTGCACCGACAACGGAGCGATGATCGCATTTGCGGGCGCGCGCCGGTTGGCGGCCGGCGAGGTGCCCGGCACGGCTTGTGCGGTCAGGGTTCATCCGCGCTGGCCGCTTGCGGCGCTGCGCGCGCCCGGGGCGGCCTGACGCGAATCGGCGAAATGTCAGGCCTTGCGGCCGCCGATGCGGCCTTCGGTGCCGTTGAGCAGTTTGCGGATGTTGGCGCTGTGTCGCCAGATCAGGATTGCGGCGATGAGCCCGAGAATGCCGACCACCGGGGTCGCGCCGAGCAGGACGTAGCCGGCGACGGGTGTGGCCAGTGCGGCGCAGAGTGCGGCGGCAGACGAGTAGCGCGTCGTGAATGCGATAACGAGCCAGGTTGCCAGTGCGGACAGTGCGACCCATCCGTTGATCCCTAGCAGTACGCCGAGCGCCGTTGCCACGCCCTTGCCGCCGTTGAAGCGCAGGAACACGCTGAAGACGTGTCCGAGGAAGGCTGCGAGGCCGGCGAGCGCGGTGTCGGTGGCGTCGAAGCCGAGGCGGGCTGCGCCCCAGACGGCGAGCCATCCCTTGGCGCAGTCGCCCAGCAGGGTCAGCAGGGCTGCGGATTTGTTGCCGCTGCGAAGGACGTTGGTTGCGCCCGGGTTGCCCGAGCCGTACTTGCGCGGGTCGGCAATGCCGAACAGGCGGCTCGAAACGATGGCGAAGGGAATGGAGCCGAGCAGGTAGGCGGCCAGCAATAAAGGCAGCAGGGTCATTTTTTCACCTAGAATTGCCGCGATTCTAATCGGGAAACGACATGGATTTCATTTTCATCGAGGAATTGAGGGTTCAGGCGTGGGTCGGTATCTATTCGCGCGAAAAGGCCGCGCCGCAGACCCTGGAGCTCAACCTCACGTTCGGGGTTCCCGATTCGGCGGCAGAGCAGGACGACATCGCCGACACGATCGACTATGCGGAAGTGATCGAGCGAATCCGCAAGGAACTCGGCGAGCGCCACTTCAACCTGATAGAAACCCTCGGGGAATTCGTCGTGAAACTCCTGTTCGACGAATTCGGCGCCCCCTGGGTGAAGATCCGCATCGCCAAGATGGGGGTCATGAAAGGGGTGCGGCGAGTCGGGGTGTATATCCAGCGTGGCCGGGAGGGGATTCCCCTTCCCCCGGCCACGAGCTGAATAGAAAGCCTTGAGCGGGGCACCGGGTGCCCCGAGTCGGCTTATTTGGCCGCCACGGCCTCGAGTTCGGCGAGCGGCTTGTTCTGGGCAAGCCAGTCGATCACCCACTGCGGTTTGCGGCCCCGGCCGCTCCAGCCGATTCCGGGATTCGCAGGGTTGCGGTATTTCACTGCGACGGGGGCGGTCTTCTTGGCCACCACTTTGGCCTTGCGCTTGGTCGGCGCATTCTTCTCTTCCGCGACGGCGTTGGGCAGCAGGTCGCTCAGCGACAGGCCCTCTTCGGCCGCCATTTTCTGCATCTTCTTCAGGAGGTCGCGGCGGGCGGAATCGCTGCGTCGACGGATCTCCGTTTCGACCTTGGATTGCAGGCGGCGCAATTCGGTCAGCGACATCTTGGCCAGTTCCATGTTTTCTCCGGTTTCAATTGTTATTGATCTGATCTCTGATCTGGACAATCTTCCCCGTCCGCGTTGCGGGCTACGGAGCGTCAGGATGATTGGCTGAACATATTCTGCCAGCTATTCCGGAGAATTAGAATCGGAAAATGGATTGAAATCGTAATCGGATTCGCGTGAACGCGTTCAAATGGATGCGCTGACCAGCTCGGGTTGCAATACGCGCATTATTTCATGGGGGCTGACTCCGACCAGAAAACCGCGCCGGCCTCCGTTGATATAGACGAGCGGGAGGTCGAGGATCGTTCTTTCCATGTATATCGGCATGCGTTTGCGCAGGCCGAAGGGCGAGGTGCCGCCGACGAGGTAGCCGGAGTGGCGGTTGGCGGTTTCCGGGGGGCACGGTTCGACGCGTTTCCTGCCCGTCTGGCGCGCGAGTTCCTTGGTGGATACCTTGCGGTCGCCATGCATCAGCACGATCAGCGGAGCGGCGCTTTCGTCTTCCATGACCAATGTTTTGACTACCGAGTGTTCGGCGACATTGAGTTCGCGCGAGGACACTTTCGTTCCTCCGTGTGCCTCGTAATCATAGAGATGTGTGGAGAAGGCGACGGAGTGCTGCTTGAGGAAACGCGTGGCCGGCGTTTCGGGTGCGTGCGCGTCCTGTTTGCTCATGATGGTGCTCCGGATTGCGTATCGACTTTAAAGGCGTATTTGAAGGAGAGATTCATCCACGCGGGTGATGGCGTGCATGCAGTGCTTTCAGGCGTTCGCGAGCGACATGCGTGTAGACCTGGGTGGTCGATATGTCGGCGTGGCCCAGGAGCATCTGCACGACGCGCAAATCGGCACCGTGGTTGAGCAGGTGGGTTGCAAAGGCGTGGCGTAGCGTGTGGGGCGAGATGCTTTCGGCGGGTATGCCCGAAATCATTGCGTACTGTTTAATGATGCGCCAGAACATCTGGCGCGTCATTCCGCTTCCGCGGCGGCTGACAAAGACATCGTCGCTGGTCTTTCCGGCAAGCAGTGCAGGGCGTGCATGCCGGAGATAGCTGGCGAGCCAGTCGATCGCCTCTTCGCCGAGCGGAACCAGCCGTTCCTTGCTGCCTTTTCCCATTACCCTGACGACACCGTCGGAAAGACTCGCAGAAAATATCTTGAGTCCGACGAGTTCCGAAACTCGCAATCCTGTGGCATACAGCACTTCCAGCATACTGCGATCGCGCAGGCCGATGGGGTTGTCGACGTCGGGGGCTGCGAGCAGGGAATCGACCTGAGTTTCGGTGAGGGTTTTGGGAAAGCGCTCGGTACGCATCGGCGGATCGAGCAGCGTTGTGGGATCGGTGGCAATGCGTCCCTGCACGAGCAGGTGGCGGTAGTAGCGGCGCCAGGCGGCGAGCAGCCGTCGCTGGCTGGCTGGCCGGGATCTGCGGCTGAATTCGGCGAGGTACGCGGCGAGATCCGGCGCGCCGGCTTGCGGGAGCAGTGCACCACGCTCCTGGAGCCAGAACGCGAAGAGGGCGAGGTCGCTGCGATAGCCGGCGAGGGTGTTGCGCGACAGGCCATGCTCGAGCCACATCGCGTCGTTGAAGTTGTCGAGTTCGGCGTGGTTGACGGCGTCCAGGTGGCTTGCGACGCTCACCGGCCGGCCTCGAACTGCAGCAGCCAGCGTTTGGTGTCGAGCAGGTAGCCGCCGGTCGAATTGGCAAAGCCGCCGAGGCTCCCGCCGGCCGCCACTACGCGGTGGCAGGGGACGACGATGGGAAAGGGGTTGGCTCCGCAGGCTTGACCGACTGCGCGTGCGGCGCTGTTCATCCCGCCGGCGATTTCACCGTAGGTGCGATGTGTGCCGCGCGGGATGGCGGAGATGGCCGTCCACACCCGCCGCTGGAACGGCGTGCCGCGTTCGGCGAGCGGGAGATCGAAGGGGCGATCCGGGTCGTCGATCCAGGCGAGCAGCTGCGTTGCAGCGCGCTCGGCAAGGGGGGTGTCGGGGGCGATGGCGCGGGTTCCCGGCGGGAGGAAGACCAGTTCCAGGATGCAGCGTCGGTCGGCGCGCACTCCCAGTCCGCCGAAGGGCAGCGTGAGGATGGCCGAGAAGGTCGCTCCTGCGGAGGCGGGTCGGTCGGAACTCATCGTGTGGATTGTGCTGTGGCGCACTTGCAGGTGAATGTCTTCGGGGTGGCCTGCCGCGTTACGACGCCTTGCCGAGCAGGTTCTGCTTGAGCTCGGCGTCTGCGGGAACGTCGCCGATCCAGATGCGCAGCAGCGCGGGGAAGAAGCGCTCGTCGGAGATGTCCTCGCCGCGCCGTTTCCCGGCTACGGTCAGGCGCGTGGCGCCGTTCCACGATTCGATCAGGACTTCGGTATTCGTTGGCGCATCCTTGATCTCGAGCATGGCCTTGCGGAACGCGCCGATCGCGGGTTCGAGTGCCGCGAGCGCTTCAGGGCTGTGATTCTTCTTCAGCCCCTCGACAAGCGCTTCGACGAACTGCTCGGCGCTCAGGTCGCGCAGCGTGACGATGCGGATGCGCTTGCTGCCGGGCTGGTTCTGCAGGCCGCCCGGATCATGGGCGCGTTGTGCGACGTACACGCCCATCGCATAGACCTTGAACAGCAGGCGCGTGCGCACGCCCGCGCCGTTGAGGACAAGTGGTTGGCCGGCGACGCTGGCGGTGTCGTCGAAGGTCACGCCGGCGACGTTCGTCGCAGCGCCGGCAAGCGAGACATGTGACGCTGCGGTCGCGAGTGCGAGTGCGAGGGCGGCAAGCAGTGGGCGATAGTTCATTGCATGGTCTCCTCGAGTCTCCTGGCCCGTTTCTCCCGCGGCGCGAAAACGCCCGTACGGGGACGGGCGTTCGGGGGTATTGCGGGGCCGGGTGGGGCCGGGTGGGGGCGTGCGTCGAGCCGTTGTCAGCGGCGCGTTTCCCCGTTGCCGAACACGATCCATTTCTGGCTCGTGAGGCCGTCAAGACCGACCGGTCCGCGAGCGTGGATCTTGTCGGTGGAAATACCTATTTCGGCGCCCAGTCCGTATTCGAAGCCGTCGGCAAACCGTGTCGAGGCATTGACCATCACCGACGACGAATCGACCTCGCGCAGGAAACGCATCGCGCGGGTGTAGTTCTCGGTGATGATCGCCTCGGTATGCCCCGAGCTGAAGGTGTTGATGTGCGTGATCGCCTCGTCGATGTTCGAGACAACCCTGATCGCGATGATCGGCGCCAGGTATTCCTCGCTCCAGTCCTGTTCCGTGGCAGCGACCAGGCGGGCACCCGGAATGGCTGCGTCGCGCAGGATCGCGAGCGATTCGCTGCAGCCGCGCATTTCGACTTTCCGGGCGGCGAGCATGCGTGCGATCTCCGGCAGGAAGCGGGCGGCCACGGCGCGGTCGATGAGCAGCGATTCGGCAGTATTGCAGGTGCCGTAGCGCTGCGTCTTGGCGTTTTCGACGATGGGCACGACCTTGGCCGGGTCGGCCTCGGTTTCGATGTAGACGTGACAGTTGCCGTCGAGATGCTTGATCACCGGCACGCGCGCTTCGCGCGAGATCCGCTCGATCAGCCCCTTGCCGCCGCGCGGTACGATGACGTCGACGAATTCGGGCATCGTGATGAGGTGGCCTACGGCGGCGCGATCGGTGGTGTCGACGACCTGCACGGCCGCTTCGGGCAGGCCCGCGGCAGCGAGGCCGGCGCGCACGCAGGCGGCGATCGCCTGGTTGCAGTGCAGGGCTTCCTTGCCGCCGCGCAGGATCGCCGCGTTGCCGGACTTCAGGCACAGGGCTGCCGCATCGGCGGTGACGTTGGGACGTGCTTCGTAGATGATGCCGATGACCCCCAGGGGAACGCGCATCTTGCCGACCTGGATGCCGGAGGGGCGGCGTTTGACGTCCGTGATCTCGCCGACCGGGTCGGGCAGCCCAGCGACCTGCTCCAGACCCTGTGCCATCGCCTCGATGCCCTTGGCGTCGAGGGTGAGGCGGTCGATCATCGCCGGCTCGAGTCCGGCTGCGCGGGCTTCATCGAGGTCGCGTGCATTGGCGGCGAGGAGCTCCTCGCGGCGCTCGCGGATCGAGGCGGCCATCGCGAGCAGCGCCGCGTTCTTGTCGGCGGTCGATGCGCAAGCGATCTGGCGCGAGGCGGCGCGGGCCTGGCGGCCCAGCGTCTGCATGTATTCCTGGATATCCATCGAAATTCCGGTGTTGCCGTGCAAAAGAATATTAAAGCACCGAACGGTGCCGTGCGGCCAGTGCCGGAAGGGGCTTGCCCGAGGCGCTAGTGGCGGACGAGCCGGAGCGCGAGCTGGAGGAACTCGTCCCACACGTCGCCAGGGGCGAGGCCCTTGATGATGCGGTCGATGCGCGCGGCGTGCAGCAGCGCGGCGCGCAGCGTCGCCGGCTTGAGGCGCGGCAGGGCGCGCTGGATCGCTTGGCGTCGCCGTTCGTCGAAGACGCGCTCGGCCTTGAGCAGGGCCGGCAACTGCTGTCCGGACGCGACGCCGGAGCTCAGGTTTGCGAGCGTGCGTATTTCGTTCGCGAGGGCCCAAAGGACCAGCGGCGGCGCCGATCCCTCGCCCTGCAGGCCTTCGAGCAGGCGCGTGCAGCGCACGGGATCGCCTTCGAGGAGCGCCTGGCGGAGTTTGTCGATGTCGTAGCGCGCGACGTTGAGCACCGCGTCCTGCACGTTTTCGAGCGTCAGCCGTCCTTCCCCGTGCAGCAGGTCCAGCTTGAGGATTTCCTGGTGTGCGGCCAGGAGGTTGCCTTCGACATGGTCGGCGATGAAGGCGAGCGCCTCGGCCGGTGCCGACTGATTCTGGCGCGCGAGACGGCCGGCGATCCACTCCGGCAGTCGCTCGCGTTCGGGCGCGTTGAGTTCGACCGCGATGCCGGCATCGCACAGGGCCGTAAACCAAGAGGTCTTGCGTGTAGCCCAGTCCAGTTCAGGCAGAGTGATCAGGGTGGCGATGCCGTCGCAGGGCTTGCGCGCATGCCGTTGCAGTGCATCCCCGCCCTCGCGGCCGGGCTTTCCGTTGGGGATGCGCAGGTCGATGAGCTTGGAGCCGCCGAAGAGCGAGAAATTGCCGGCTGCCCCGCTCAGGCTTTCCCAGCGGAATCCTTGACCGACGACCAGCGTTTCCCTCTCCTCGAAGCCTTGGCGGCGCGCCGCCGCGCGGACCAGGTCGGCCGCTTCAAGCACGAGCAGCGGTTCGTTGCCGTGCAGCAGGTAAAGCGGGGCGAGCGGCTTTTCGAGGAGGGCGGGCAGCTGGTCCGGACGCAGGATCACGGCTTGACGGCTGCGAGTCGTCGCATGAGCTGGTCGACGAGGTCGCCCCGCATATCGCGGTAGAGCAGGGCTTCTTCCTGTTCCTTTGCGAGCACCTGAGAATCGTCGTAGGTGTATTCGCGCTTGGCTGAAATTGTGGTGGGCCGGATGCGCTCGGTGCCCGCCCGGTCGACCAGCCGGAATGTGAGGACGTGGCGCAGTTCATACTCGCGCACCTTGCCCGCCCCCGTCAGGGTCAGGATCTCGCGCTCGGGCTGGTTGCGCAGGATCTCGAGCTTCGCCTCGGCCTGGCTCGGGTCGTCGACCACCTCCGTCGTGCCGCTGGTGCGGATGCGCCGGCGCAGCGCGGCGCCGAACTCGTTCTGGGCGCCGACGTTGACGTGGAGGGTTGAGAACGCGAGCGGACGCGGTCCGCGCAACTGGAATCCGCAGCCGGCCAGCGGCGCTACGGCGAGGGCACCCAGGGCTTGCAGCAGGCTGCGACGGGAGCGGGAAGGGGTCATCCGCTGGAGTCCTCAGACCACGATGTTGACGAGACGGCCCGGCACGACCACGACCTTGCGCGGCGGCTTGCCTTCCATGAATTTCTGCGCCGCCTCGGAAGCCAGGGCGATCGCTTCGATCTGCGACGAGCTGGCACCCGCTGCGACCTTGATGTTGCCGCGCAGCTTGCCGTTGACCTGCAGCACGAGGTCGAGCTCGTCCTGCTTGAGCGCGGCGTCCGACGGCGTCGGCCAGTTCGCGTCGAGGATGTCGCCGGCGAAGCCGCAGTCCCGCCACAGTGCGTGGGCGACGTGCGGCGTGATCGGGGCGAGCAGACGCAGCAGGATGGTGAGGCCTTCCTCGGCGACCTCGGCATGGGCCGCCGCATTGTCGCGTGGCGCCTTCTCCAGCGCGTTGAGCGTCTTCATCGCAGCCGACACCACGGTGTTGAACTGATGCTTGCCGAAGTCGTAGTTCGCCTGCTTCAGGCAGGTATGGATCTCGCGGCGCACCGCGCCCAGTGCCTCGGGCAGTTGGGCGTTCGCGAGCGTGCGTGTCGCCGGGAGCTGGGGGCGGATTTCGTTGGCGAAGCCGTGGCCGAAGGCCCACACGCGGCGCAGGAAGCGATAGGCGCCTTCGACGCCCGAATCGGACCATTCGAGCTGCTGATCCGGCGGTGCGGCGAAGATGATGAACAGGCGCGCGGTGTCGGCACCGTACTGATCGACCAGCGCTTGCGGATCGACGCCGTTGTTCTTCGACTTCGACATCTTCTCGGTGCCGCCGATGACGACCGGCTGGCCGTCGGCGACGAGCTTCGCCGCGGTGATGCGACCCTTGTCGTCACGCTCGATCTCGACGTCGGCAGGGTTGATCCACTGCTTCTTGCCGCCCTCGGCCTCGCGATAGTAGGTCTCGGCGACGACCATGCCCTGCGTCAGCAGGTTGGTGAAGGGTTCGGAGACATTGACGAGGCCTTCGTCGCGCATCGCGCGGGTGAAGAAGCGCGAATAGAGCAGGTGCAGGATCGCATGCTCGATGCCGCCGATGTACTGGTCGACCGGCGCCCAGTAGTTCACGCGGCCATCGACCATCGCCTTGTCGTTGTCGGAAGAGGCATAGCGCAGGAAGTACCATGAGGACTCGACGAAGGTGTCCATCGTGTCGGTCTCGCGACGGGCCTGCTTGCCGCATTTCGGGCAGCTGCACTGGTAGAACCCGGGCATCTTCGCGAGCGGCGAGCCGCGCCCGGTGATCTCGACGTTCTCCGGCAGGACCACGGGCAATTGCTCGTCCGGTACGGGCACGTCGCCGCAGTCGTCGCAGTGGATCATCGGGATCGGGCAGCCCCAGTAGCGCTGGCGCGAGATGCCCCAGTCGCGCAGGCGGTACTGCGTGCGCTTGGCACCCAGTCCCTTTTCCGCAAGGTCGGCGGAGATCGCATCGACGGCATCCTGGAAGTGCAGGCCGTCGTACTTGCCGGAATTGACCAGCCGGCCCTGCTCGCTGTAGGCGTCCTGCCACGGTGCCGCGGTGTTGTCGTATGCGTCGCGCGTGGAGCTCACGACCATCCGGATAGGCAGGTGGTACTTCGTCGCGAACGCGAAGTCGCGCTCGTCGTGCGCCGGGACGGCCATCACCGCGCCTTCGCCGTAGCCCATCAGGACGTAGTTCGCGACCCACACGTCCATGAACTCGCCCGAGATCGGATGGACGACGCGCAGGCCGGTCGGCATGCCCTTCTTTTCCATCGTCGCGAGGTCGGCCTCGGCGACGCCGCCGTGGCGGCACTCGTCGATGAATGCGGCGAGTTCCGGGTTGTTCGCCGCAGCCTGCAGGGCGAGCGGGTGCTCGGCCGCGACGGCGACGTAGGTTGCGCCCATCAGCGTGTCGGCGCGGGTCGTGAACACCTTCAGCACGCCGGACTTGCCGATCGTCGACAGGTCGTAGGGGAAGTGCACTTCGACGCCTTCGGAGCGGCCGATCCAGTTCTTCTGCATCAGCTTGACCTGCTCGGGCCAGCCCGGCAGGGCGTCGAGCGCGTCGAGAAGCTCGTCCGCGTAGGCGGTGATCTTCATGTAGTACATGGGGATTTCGCGCTTCTCGACCACCGCGCCGCTGCGCCAGCCCTTGCCGTCGATGACCTGCTCGTTGGCGAGCACGGTCTCGTCAACCGGATCCCAGTTCACCGTGCCGAGCTTCTTGTAGATCAGGCCTTTCTGGTACAGGCGGGTGAACAGCCACTGTTCCCAGCGGTAGTAGTCCGGCTTGCAGGTGGCGAGCTCGCGCGACCAGTCGATCGCGAAACCGAGGCGCTTCAACTGCGTCTTCATGTAGTCGATGTTCGCGTAGGTCCACTTCGCCGGCGGCACGTTGTTCTGGATCGCGGCGTTCTCGGCCGGCATGCCGAAGGCGTCCCAGCCCATCGGCTGCAGGACGTTGTAGCCGCGCATACGGTGGTAGCGCGCGAGCACGTCGCCGATCGTGTAGTTGCGCACGTGGCCCATGTGCAGCTTGCCCGACGGGTAGGGGAACATGCTCAGGCAGTAGTACTTGGGCTTGCCCGCGTCTTCGGTGACGCGGAAGGCCTGGGCGGATTCCCAGTGCTGCTGGGCGGCGGATTCAACCGTAGCGGGGGTGTATTTGTCCTGCATGTGCGGGCGGCAGTGGAGACGTGGAAAACACGCGAGTATATCGCGAAGCCGTTGAGCCTCGTGCGGCGTCTCTGCTTGCCACGTCCGGGCGGGCTGCGCGCGGACAAAAAAAAGCATCCGGAGGGAGCCGGATGCTTAATCTCCTTTGAAGGAGAGGGAGGAAGACGGTGTCGCGGCGCGGGCCGCGGCGGATCGGGCGGTCAGGCGGCCTTGCGTGGGGCGCCCGCCTGACGCTGCCAGTTGGCGGAGAAGACGGAGACCATGTCTTCCATCGCCGTCAGCGGCAGACGCCAGATGCGGTTCTGGCTGCGCACGATAGGCGTCACGCGCGGGGCGCAGAAGGTGGCGCGCTCGCTTTCGAGCAGGCGCTGGAAGGCGCTCATCGCTTCGCCCCAGTACTCCGAATTGCCCACCCACCCCGTTGCCGCCGTCGCCTCGCGCACGGCCTGGTGCCAGAGCACCGTGGCCCGCTCGATGGTTACGCCGGCCTTGCGGGCATACCAGGGCAGTAGTTTCGGGGTTTTCATGGTCGGGTTCTCCTCGTGGCCATCGTCGGCCGGTTCTTGCGTCGCGCGGATCGGCCTCTTGAGCCGGCCGTGTAGGGCGCGGTTAATGCGATGCAGCATTAAAATTGGTTGCAATTTTCTTCGTTTCGGCGGCGCGATTCCTTGATTTTTCTCAACGAATTGCTGCTCTGCACAATTCAAAAGTACGCCGATCGTTATACGTTTTCAACTGCATGTTGCATTGCCGCAACGGTTTCATTGTTCAACGAAACGAGGTTTGGTTCCATCCTGATCCCCGGGGGAGCGACGATCCGGGAAGAAACAAGGTGCCGCTCCCGGTTAGAATCGCGGCCTGACCAGGAAGCCCGCATGTCCGATCTGCTTGCCAATCTCAATCCCGAACAACTCCAGGCCGTTACCCTTCCGCCGCAGCACGCGCTGATTCTCGCCGGCGCCGGCTCGGGCAAGACCCGCGTCCTCACGACGCGCATCGCGTGGCTGGTGCAGACCGGCCAGGTCGACCCGCAGGGCGTCCTTGCGGTGACCTTCACCAACAAGGCGGCGAAGGAGCTGCTGGCGCGCCTGTCGGGGATGCTGCCGCTGTCCTTCGGCCATTCCGCACGCGGAATGTGGATCGGGACCTTTCACGGGCTGTGCAACCGCCTGCTGCGGGCACACCACCGCGACGCCGGTTTGCCGCAGCTGTTCCAGATCCTCGACTCCGGCGACCAGCTCGCCGCGATCAAGCGTCTGCTGAAGGCGCTCAACGTCGATGACGAGAAGTTTCCGCCGCGCGAACTGCAACATTTCATCAATGCCCAGAAGGAAGCCGGTCTGCGTCCGCATGCCGTCGAGGCTTGGGACGATTACACCCGACGCAGGGTCGAGCTTTTCGCGGAGTATGAGGCGCAGTGCCAGCGCGAGTCTGTTGTGGATTTTGCGGAGTTGCTGCTGCGCACGTACGAGTTGCTCGAGCGCAACGAGCCGATCCGCCGTCACTACCAGCGTCGTTTCCACCACATCCTGGTCGATGAGTTCCAGGACACGAACCGCCTGCAGTACCGCTGGTTGAAGCTGCTCGCCGACGACGGGCGCGAAGGCGGGGCCAGCCTGTTCTGCGTGGGCGACGACGACCAGTCGATCTACCGCTTTCGCGGCGCGGAGGTCGGCAACATGCGCGACTTCGAGCGCGAGTTCCATGTCGCCAACGTGATCCGGCTGGAACAGAACTACCGTTCGCACGGCAACATCCTCGACGCGGCGAACGCGATCATCCGCCACAACACCGCGCGGCTGGGCAAGAACCTGTGGACCGAACGCGGTGCCGGCGAACCGATCCGTGTGTTCGAGGCCTATGCGGACATGGACGAGGCGCGCTGGATCGTCGAGGAAATCCAGTCGCTGGTGCGCGACGGCATGAGCCGGTCGGACATCGCGCTGCTCTATCGTTCGAATGCGCAATCGCGCGTGCTCGAACATCAGTTGTTTTCGGCCGGCATCGCCTATCGCGTGTATGGCGGTCTGCGCTTCTTCGAGCGTCAGGAGATCAAGCATGCGCTGGCCTATCTGCGCCTGATCGCCAATCCGGACGACGACACGGCATTCAGTCGTGTCGTGAATTTTCCGACGCGAGGCATCGGTGCGCGCTCGATTGAGGCGCTGCAGGACGCCGCGCGAACCTGGAACGCGAGCCTGTATTCGACGGTGCCGCACCTTTCGGGCAAGCCGGGAACGGTGCTGGCGCAGTTCGTGCGCCTCGTCGAGGACCTGCGCCGCGACACGGCCCGCCTGCCGCTTCCCGAACTCGTGGACCACGTGCTGGACGCGAGCGGCCTGCGTGATTTCTACCGCAGCGAAAAGGAAGGGCAGGAGCGGCTCGAGAACCTCGACGAACTCATCAATGCAGCGGCTAACTTCCTCGGCGAATCGGGCGCGGAGGCCGAGGCGCTTGCGCAGCCGCATGCGCTGCTCGCCGATTTCCTCGCTCACGCCTCGCTGGAGGCGGGCGAACATCAGGCCGACGCCGGCAGCGATGCCGTGCAGTTGATGACCGTGCATTCGTCGAAGGGGCTGGAGTTCGACGTGGTGTTCCTCTCCGGGCTCGAGGAAGGCCTGTTCCCGCACGAGAACAGTGCGCTCGAGAACGAGGGCCTGGAGGAGGAGCGGCGCCTGATGTATGTCGCCGTGACGCGGGCGCGCGAGCGGCTGTATATAAGCTTTGCGCAGAGCCGCATGCTGCACGGCCAGACGCGCTACAACCTGCGCTCGCGTTTCCTCGAGGAAATTCCGGAAGGGCTGGTGAAGTGGCTGTCGCCGCCCAGTCCGCGCAGCATGGGCGCCCGCAGCGGTGTTGGCATGCGCGTCGAGCCGGCGCGCTCGGGATCCGCGTCCCGACCCCTGCAGGCCGCGGCGCGAAACCAGGATCTGGGCGGCCTGCGGGTCGGCCAGCTCGTGAGCCACGCGAAGTTCGGCCAGGGCGTGATCGTCGCGGCCGAGGGAAGCGGCGCGGACGCGCGCGTGCAGATCAACTTCGGCTCGGCCGGGATCAAGTGGCTGATGCTGGCGGTGGCGAAGCTCAGCCCCGCTTGACGTGCGGCGCCCCGCGCTGACGCGGGGTACCGGATCGCGCGGCGGTCAGGCGCCGTAGGTGCGTGCGAGTCGGTCGTGCAGCGCGACGTATTCCTGCGCGAGCTTGTGCTTCGGATCGAGATGGATCATCGGGCGCGACTGTTCGTGCGACTCCTTGATCTTCACCGACGCCGAGAGGTAGGGGGCTAGCACGGGCAGCCCTTCGTCGATGAGCTCCTGCACGACCTTCTGCGGCAGGCCGGCGCGGGCCTGGAACTGGTTCACGACGATGCCTTCGATCGACAGGTCGCGGTTGTGGTCGGCCTGGATCTCCTGCACGTTCTCCATCAGGGAATAGAGCGCGCGCCGCGAGAATTCGTCGCAGTCGAAGGGTATCAGGCAGCTGTCTGCCGCAATCAGTGCGGAGCGGGTGTAAAAATTCAGCGCGGGCGGAGTGTCGATGTAGATGACGTCGTAGTCATCGGCGAGTTCGGTGAGCGCATCGCGCAGCTTGTAGATCTTGTAGCGCGATTCGAGCTTGCCCTGGAGGTCTTCGAGGCCCGGATGCGACGGCATCACGTCGAGGTTGGGGAAGGGGCTCGCGACGATGAATTCCTCGATCTTCTTCGGGTTGAGCTTGAAGTTGAGCGTCTGGTCGAAGAAGTCCGCGAGCGTGGTCTCGAGGTTTTCTCCCGAAATGCCCAGCAGGTACTGGGTCGAGTTGCCCTGCGGGTCGAGGTCCACGACCAGCGTGCGCTTGCCCTGGTGGGCGCTGATCGCCGCGAGGTTGCACGTAATCGTCGATTTGCCGACACCGCCCTTCTGATTGAACACCACGCGTCGCATCTTGGATTCCCTTATCGAGTCGGGTGAGATTGTGCCAAAAAATGTCGGTCGGGATACGGTTTCCGGGGACATGCCAGGATGTTTGTTGGCGTTTCGTTACTCATCGGGTTTACCCGTACTGGGCTACTGCCCAAGGTCATGGACCTGCGCTACACTTGCACCTCGCCGAGCGTGGTGCCGGTGCGGCGTTGATGCCGCACCCGCGCGAGAGCTCCGCTGTCCGATCCGTGCGCTTGTTCCCGGCTCCGGGAGCTGCGAACGGAATATGCCGGACAGCTGCGGATGATCGCAATTGGCGAGACGCCCGAACGGGTGTCGGTTTATCGCCGCGCTGGGAATAACACCACAGGAACAGCACATCTCACCGACCCGGAGAGGGAGAACAATGGATCAGGATTTCATCGCAGCGGCACTCGAATATCATCGTGCGCCGACGCGCGGCAAGATTTCGGTCGTCCCGACCAAGAGCCTCACGAACCAGCGCGATCTGGCGCTGGCCTACTCGCCCGGCGTCGCCGCGGCGTGCGACGCGATCGTCGAGGACCCGGCGAACGCGCGCGAATACACCTCGCGCGGCAACCTCGTGGCGGTCGTCACCAACGGCACCGCGGTGCTGGGCCTGGGCAACATCGGCCCGCTGGCGTCCAAGCCGGTCATGGAAGGCAAAGGTTGCCTGTTCAAGAAGTTTGCCGGCATCGACGTGTTCGACATCGAGCTCGCCGAGAATGACCCCGACAAGCTGATCGACATCATCGCGTCGCTCGAGCCCACCCTGGGCGGCATCAACCTCGAGGACATCAAGGCGCCCGAATGCTTCTACATCGAGAAGAAGCTGCGCGAGCGCATGAAGATCCCGGTCTTCCACGACGACCAGCACGGTACGGCGATCATTTCCACGGCCGGCCTCATCAACGGCCTGAAGGTCATCGGCAAGGACATCGCGAAGGTCAAGCTGGTGTGTTCCGGCGCCGGTGCCGCGGCGATCGCGTGCCTGGACCTGATGGTCGCGCTCGGTCTCAAGCGCGAAAACGTATACGTCTGCGACTCCAAGGGCGTGATCTACGTCGGTCGTGAAGAGAACATGGAGGCCAACAAGGCCCGTTACGCACAAACGACCGATTCGCGCACGCTGGCCGACGTGATGGTGGGTGCCGACGTGTTCCTGGGGCTGTCTACGGCGGGTGTGCTGAAGCCCGAAATGGTCGCTTCGATGGCCGCCCAGCCGCTGATCTTCGCGCTCGCCAACCCGAACCCGGAGATCCTGCCCGAAGATGCGAAGAAGGCGCGCCCCGACTGCATCATCGCGACGGGCCGCTCGGATTACCCGAACCAGGTCAACAACGTCCTGTGCTTCCCGTTCATCTTCCGCGGCGCACTCGACGTCGGCGCGACGACGATCAACGAGGAAATGAAGCTCGCCTGCGTGCGCGCGATCGCCGAACTCGCCCAGGCGGAGCAGAGCGATATCGTGGCATCCGCCTACGGCGGTGCCGACTTGCGCTTCGGCCCCGAGTACATCATTCCGAAGCCGTTCGATCCGCGCCTGATCGTCAAGATCGCGCCGGCCGTCGCGAAAGCCGCGATGGACTCGGGTGTCGCGACAAAGCCGATGGACGACCTGAGCGCCTATGCGGCGAGCCTGTCGGACTTCGTGTACCAGTCCGGTATCGTCATGAAGCCGGTGTTCGGCGCTGCGAAGCGCGTGCCGGCAGAATTCAAGCGCGTGCTGTACGCTGAGGGCGAGGACGAGCGCGTCCTGCACGCTGCCCGCGTCGTCATCGAGGAGAACATCGCCCGTCCGATCCTCATCGGCCGCCCGAGCGTCATCGAGATGCGCATCCAGAAGATCGGCCTGAACCTCGTTCCGGGCCGCGACTTCGACATCATCAATCCGGAATCGGATCCGCGCTACAAGGAGCTGTGGCAGGAGTACCACCGCATGCTGTGCCGCGACGGCGTGACGCCGGAGCTGGCGAAGGCCAAGATGCGCCGCGACACGACCCTCATCGGCTGCATGGTCCTGCGTCGTGGCGATGCGGATGCGCTCGTGTGCGGCACCTTCGGCACCTATGATTACCACTTCAAGCAGGTCGAGGACGTGATCGGGCTGAAGCCGGGTGCGAAGCTCTTCGCGTCGATGAGCCTGCTGCTGCTGCCCAAGCGCACGATCGCGATCACCGACCCGTACGTGAACGAGAATCCGAACGCCGAAGAGGTTGCCGAGATCGCGCGCATGGCTGCCGAGGAGCTGCGCCGCTTCGGCATCGAGCCGCGTGTCGCGCTGGTATCGCATTCCAACTTCGGCAGCTCAAACTCGGCGTCCGCGCGCAAGATGCGCGAGGCGGCCGGGATCCTGCGCCAGATCGCCCCGGGGCTGGAATGTGACGGCGAAATGCACGGCGATTCGGCACTGTCGCCCGAGATCCGCGGTCGCGTGAATCCGGAGTCGACGCTGGTCGGCGAGGCCAACCTGGTTGTGATGCCGAACATCGACGCTGCGAACATCTCCTTCAACATGATGAAGATGGCCAACAGCGACGGTGTTTCGATCGGACCGATGCTGCTGGGCGCGCGCCTGCCGGTGCACATCCTGACGCCGTCGGCGACGGTGCGTCGCCTGGTGAACATCACCGCCGTGTCGGTGGTCGACGCCTACGAGCAGCGCATGCAGTCGGGCGCTGCGGTGTAAGCGCACGGGACGGCACAGTGGGGATCCGGATCCCCACTGTGCCTGCTTGCCTGGGAGGCCGGGGATCGATCAGGCAAGGACTGCTGATCATCCCCGGCCTTCCCGTTTTCGCCGCCGGGCAGTTCCGGCCCTGGTTCGCCGGGACTCCGTCCGGCCGTCTGCCGGGCGACATCCATACCCATCGTGCCGGTTTCGATTTCTTCCCGATCACGACGGGGCTGCTCATCGTGCTTGTTCCGTGTCTGCTTATCTGGCTGTTCCGCCGTTAACAGGGTTTACAATCCCTGCAACATTTCCGGAAAAAGGACTTTGACATGGCTCACGCGATTCGCTTTCATCAGACGGGTGGTCCCGAAGTGCTCCGGTGGGAAACTGTCGATGTCGGCGCGCCTGCCGCAGGCGAGGTGAGCGTCCGTCATCACGCCGTCGGCCTGAACTATATCGACACCTATCATCGTAGCGGCCTGTATCCGGTGCCCCTGCCGTCCGGCCTGGGCCTGGAAGGCGCGGGCGTGGTCGAGGCGGTGGGCGAAGGCGTCACCGACTTCGTGCCGGGGGATCGGGTGGCCTACGCGGGCGGCCCGCTTGGAGCCTATGCCGAGGTGCGCAACCTGCCCGCGCACCGCATGGTGAAGTTGCCGGCAACGCTTTCCTTCGAGCAAGGCGCGGCGGTGATGCTGCAGGGGCTCACGGCGCAATACCTGCTGCGTCGCACCTATCGCGTCCAGCCGGGCGATACGGTCCTGATCCACGCCGCGGCGGGCGGCGTAGGCCTGATCGCGTGCCAGTGGGCGAAGGCGCTCGGTGCGACCGTGATCGGCACGGTCGGATCCGACGCCAAGGCCGAGCTGGCCCGCGCCCACGGCTGCGATCATCCGATCGTATATACACGCGAGAATTTCACCGAGCGGGTCCGCGAGATCACCGGCGGTGCAGGCGTGCCTGTCGTCTATGACTCGATCGGCAAGGACACCTTCATGGATTCGCTGCGCTGCCTGCGTCCGCTCGGCATGATGGTGCTGTTCGGCGCAGCGTCCGGGCCGGTTCCGCCCTTCGATATCAACCTGCTGAACACGATGGGGTCGCTTTACCTCACGCGTCCCGGCATCGTTGCCTATACCGCAAAGCGCGAGGATCTCGTGACGATGGCGAACGAGCTCTTCGAAGTGGTCGAATCGGGCAAGGTGAGGATCGAGATCAATCAACGTTACGCCCTGATGGATGCCGCGCAGGCGCACCGCGACCTCGAGGCGCGCCGCACCACCGGTTCCACGATCCTGTTGCCCTGAGGGGTGGGCGCGACATGACGCGGAAATCCGATTGGGCATGTGTCGCGATGGCGATCCTGCTGGCGCTGCCGCTGGCGCCCTCGGTTGCGGCGCAGCCGCCGGGGCCGTCCTCGGCGATGGACCCTGCGCGCACGGCATCGCTGTCGGCGGCAACTCGCCGCATCGAGGATCACTTCGTTGCCGAGGTCGCACGCATCACCGGTACGACGCCGGCCCGCGTGCGCCGGGCGATGCCCGACGAGCGGCGCATCACGTCGTCTGCATCGCGCCTGATCTCGGCGCTGGAGCTTGACCTGGGCGCGCCGCTCACGCCCGAGCAGCGGGCCGAAATCCTCGAAGCGGACCAGTCGCGCAAGCTCTCGCTGATGAAGGCGCGCGAGGCGGCAGGCGGGCGCTGACTCGTTGTGGCCGCCTGTCGGACCGAAGGCGGTCGCGGCCGAATAGGGGCTCGGGGGAGGTGGGTGATCGGGTAAAATTCGCCGATGACTGCCTCTCACGAACCCCGCTTCATCCATCTTCGCCTGCACTCCGAGTACTCGATCTCCGACGGTATCGTCCAGATCGATCAGGCGATCGCCCGCGCGGCGGCCGACGGCATGCCGGCGCTGGGGATTTCGGACCTCGCCAACCTGTTCGGCATGGTCAAGTTCTACAAGGGCGCACGCGGGACGGGCATGAAGCCCATCATCGGCGTCGACGCCTGGATCACCAACGACGTCGATCGCGACAAGCCCTTCCGCGCGCTGCTGATCTGCAAGAACCGCAAGGGCTACGGGCAGATGTGCGAGCTGCTCACCCGCGCCTATCTCGACAACAAGTACCGCGGGCGTGCCGAGATGCGCCGCGACTGGTTCGCCGACGGCGCCGCGTCCGACCTGCTGTGCCTGTCCGGCGCGCGCGAGGGGGAAGTGGGGCAGGCGCTGGCGAACGGCAATGTCGAACAAGCCGATCGGCTGGCCGCCGAATGGGCCGCATTGTTTCCCGACGCCTACTACATCGAGCTGCAGCGCGCAGGCCATGCGGGAGCGGAAGGCTACGTGCGCCAGGCGGTGCAGCTGGCCGGCCGGCTGGGGTTGCCCGTGGTCGCGACCCATCCCGTGCAGTTCCTCAAGCGCGAGGACTTCAAGGCCCACGAGGCGCGCGTGTGCATTGCGCAAGGCTATGTGCTGGCCGACAAGCGCCGCCCGCGCGACTACACCGAGGAGCAGTACCTCAAGAGCCAGGACGAGATGTGCGAGCTCTTCGCCGACATCCCGGAGGCGCTTGAGAATGCGGTCGAGATCGCGCGCCGCTGCTCGATGACCGTGCAGCTGGGCAAGAACTTCCTGCCGCAGTTCCCGACGCCCGAAGGCATGACGCTCGACGATTTCCTCGTCGCCGAGGCGAAGGCCGGCCTCGAAGTGCGCCTCAAGGAGCTGTATCCGGACGACGCGGAGCGCGAGCGCCAGCGCCCGACCTACGAGGCGCGGCTCAAGTTCGAGACCGACACCATCGTCCAGATGGGCTTCCCCGGCTACTTCCTGATCGTTGCGGATTTCATCAACTGGGGCAAGCAGAACGGCGTGCCGGTCGGCCCCGGCCGCGGCTCGGGCGCTGGCTCGCTGGTCGCGTATTCCCTGCGCATCACCGACCTCGATCCGCTCGCCTACGCGCTGCTGTTCGAGCGCTTCCTGAACCCCGAGCGGGTGTCGATGCCCGACTTCGACATCGACTTCTGCCAGGACAACCGCTACCGCGTCATCGAGTACGTGCGCGAGCGCTACGGCAAGGACGCGGTCAGCCAGATCGTGACCTTCGGCACGATGGCCTCGAAGGCCGTGGTGCGCGACGTCGGTCGCGTGCTCGACCTGCCCTACGGCTTGTGCGACCGCCTCTCCAAGCTGATCCCGATCGAAGGCGCGAAGCCCGTCTCGCTGGCGAAGGCCTACGAGATGGAGCCGCAGGTCGGCGAGATGATGAAGGACGGCAACGACGGCGAGTCGGTGCAGGAGCTGTGGAGCCTCGCCGAGCCGCTCGAGGGCCTCTCCCGCAATGTCGGCATGCATGCGGGCGGCGTGCTGATCGCGCCGGGCAAGCTCACCGACTTCTGCCCGCTCTACATCGCCGACGGCGACGACGCGACGCCGGTATCACAGTTCGACAAGGATGACGTCGAGGCGGTCGGCCTCGTGAAGTTCGACTTCCTCGGCCTGCGCAACCTCACGATCATCGAGCTCGCCGTCGAGTACGTCGAGCGCCTCACCGGCGAGAAGCCCAACCTCGCCGCTCTGCCCTTCACCGACCCGGCCGCGTACCAGATCCTGAAGGATGCGAACACCACCGCGATCTTCCAGGTGGAATCGGAGGGGATGAAGAAGCTCCTCAAGAAGCTCGCGCCAGACCGCTTCGAGGACATCATCGCGGTGCTGGCACTCTACCGCCCGGGCCCGCTCGGCTCGGGCATGGTGGATGACTTCATCCTGCGCAAGAAGGGCCAGCAGGAGATCGACTACTTCCATCCGGATCTCAAGCCTTGTCTCGAGCCGACCTACGGCGTGATCGTGTATCAGGAACAGGTGATGCAGATCTCGCAGATCATCGGCGGCTACACGCTGGGCGGCGCCGACATGCTGCGCCGCGCGATGGGCAAGAAGAAGCCGGAGGAGATGGCCAAGCACCGCGAGACGATTGCCGCCGGTGCGAAGCAGAAGGGTTACGATCCGGCGCTGGCCGAGCAGCTCTTCGACCTGATGACGAAGTTCGCGGAGTACGGCTTCAACAAGTCGCACACCGCCGCCTACGCCGTCGTCACCTACCACACGGCGTGGCTCAAGGCGCACCACTGCGCGGCATTCATGGCCGCGACGATGTCCGCGGACCTGGACAACACCGACACGATCAAGATCTTCTTCGAGGACACGATCGCGAACCGGATCACGGTCCTGCCGCCCGACGTGAACCAGTCGGATTTCCGTTTCGTTCCGACCGACCGCAAGACGATCCGTTATGGCCTCGGCGCAGTGAAAGGCGTCGGCGAACCGGCCGTGCGTTCAATCCTCGAAGCGCGTAAGAACGGCGGAGCGTTCAAGGATCTGTTCGATTTCTGTGGGCGCGTCGATCGGCGCATGGTTAACCGCCGCGTGATCGAGGCGCTGATCCGTTCGGGCGCATTCGATACCATCGAGCCCAGCGGTACCGCAGACCGGGCCCGCTTGCTCGCGACCGTGAGTCTCGCGATGGAGGCTGCCGAACAGGCTGCCGCGAACGCGATGCAGGGCGGCCTGTTCGATCTCGTGCCGGAGGCCGCCGGTGCTGCCCCGCAATACGTGAACGTGCGCCCATGGACCGAGCGCGAGCGCCTGAAGGAAGAGAAGCTCGCGATCGGCTTCTTCCTTTCGGGCCATCCGTTCAACAGTTTCCGCGAGGAAGTGCGGCGCTTCATCCGCCGCCCGCTGTCGCAGCTCGAACCGTCGCGCGACCTTGCGATGCTGGCGGGCGTGGTGATGGACGTGCGCACGAAGATGACCAACCGCGGCAAGATGGCTTTTGTCGTGCTCGACGACGGCTCGCAGGTGCGCGAGGTCTCGGTCTTCTCCGAGGTCTTCGACTCGAACAGGACCAAGATCGTCACCGACGAAGTGCTGGTGGTCGAAGGAAAGGTCAGCAACGACGACTTCACGGGCGGGCTGCGTATCGTCGCCGACAAACTGCTGTCGCTCGGCGAAGCCCGTTCGCGCTTTGCCAGGGCGCTGCAGATATGCGTGAATGGCGAAGTGAAGAGTGCGGGCGGAGCCGCTGCGGCGGCGGACAAGCTCGAAACGCTGCTCTCGCCATTCCGCGACGGGGTCTGCCCGGTCTCGCTGCGCTATCGCAACGACCAGGCCGAGGCGGAGCTGCCGCTCGGTGCGGCCTGGCGCGTGCGTCTCGACGACGCGCTGCTCGACAGCCTGCGCGAGTGGCTGCCGTCCGAGTCGGTCGAGATCCTGTATCCGAACTGACGCAAGATGAAAAAAAGGCCGCGGCCCGTGAGGGCGCGGCCTTTCGGCTGATCCGGCAGGAGCCGATCAGAGTTCCTTGGCGTGCTCCGCCAGGTATTCGGCGACGCCCGAGGTGCTGGCCTTCATGCCGGCCTTGCCCTTGTTCCAGCCGGCCGGGCAGACTTCGCCGTGCTCTTCTGTGAACTGCAGCGCATCGACCATGCGGATCATCTCGTCGATGTTGCGGCCCAGCGGCAGGTCATTGACGACCTGGTGGCGCACGACGCCGTTCTTGTCGATCAGGAAGGAGCCGCGGAAGGCAACGCCACCTTCGGCTTCCACGTCATAGGCGCGGCAGATCTCGTGCTTCACGTCGGCGACCAGCGTGTACTGGACTTGGCCGATACCGCCGTTGTTGACCGGGGTGTTCTTCCACGCGAGGTGGGTGAACTGGCTGTCGATCGACACGCCCAGCACTTCGACGCCGCGCTTCTTGAACTCGTCGAGGCGGTGATCGAAGGCGATCAGCTCCGACGGGCACACGAAGGTGAAGTCCAGCGGGTAGAAGAATACGACAGCATATTTGCCCTTCGTGACTTCCGAGAACGTGATATTCGTGATTTCGTTGTTGCCGAGAACCGCGCTGGCGGTGAAATCCGGGGCCTTCTTGCCGACGAGGACTGCCATGTTAGTCGTCTCCTGAGTGGGTTGAATGACCGGAGGATTATGTTGCCACGATCTGGAAAGTTCCAATTGCCTTTTGCATGGCTGCTCGATAGAAAATTTCTATCGAGTGCATGGAAGCTCATGCCAGCCTCCGCGACCCCGGACCGGTGCGCGGTCAGAGCGTCGGCAGGGTCACGAATTCCGCGTGCTCCGGCGCCGCGCCGGAGCTGATCTCGACGTGATCGACGCGGGCCAGGGCCGGTCCGCGCCGAGCCCAGGCAACAAAGCTTTCGACCGCGGCGCAAGGTCCCGCGACCAGCGCCTCGACGCAGCCATTGCTGCGGTTGCGTACCCAGCCGCACAGGCCCAGACGTTCGGCCTCCATCCGGGCGTTCGCGCGAAAGGCTACACCCTGAACCTGCCCCTGAATCATCAGGTGACGCACGACATGATCCGTTTCATGCATAGGACACCTCCGCGTCCCGGCCCCCGCAGCGCTGCGCGCGCAGCAGGGCGTCGGTGATGTTGCCGGCGAGATGCTCGCGTCCGATCGTCTCGCCGAATCCCGATCGTTGGACGATCGAGGCGGGCTGTGCGTTCAGGTCGCACAGGATCAGTTGCGCGCCGCGCTTTTCCAACGCACGGTGCAGCGCCTGCAGCATGTCGAGGCCGGTGGTGTCGATGTTGATGACCTTCTCCATGTCGAGGATCAGCGCGTCGGGATGCCCGTCCTGCATCAGCATCAGGTTCTCCAGCTTGTTCGCCGCGCCGAAGAACAGGCTGCCGAATACGCGATAGGCGAGGATGCGCGGCGTGCCGTCGGGGCGCGACAGGGCCTCGACGCCGTAGTACTCCTCCAGCGCAATGCGCTCGACACGCGTGAGATCCGACATGCGGTAGATGAAGAACAGACTCGCGAGAACCATGCCGAGCTCGACCGCCAGCGTCAGGTCGAACACTACCGTTACGAAGAAGGTTCCCAGCAGGATGATGCGGTACTGCCGCGAGTACCGCGTGAGCTCTTTCCATGCGAAAGCGTGCCATTCGCCCATGTTCACCGACACGATGACCACGATGGCGGACAGCGTCGCCAGCGGAATGTGGCTCGCGAGCGGGGCAAGCGCCAGTACCACGGCCAGCAGGACGAGCGCGTGGATGATGCCGGCGACCGGAGTGTGCCCGCCTGAGCGGATATTCGTCGCTGTGCGGGCGATTGCGCCCGTGGCCGCGAAGCCGCCGAAGAGAGGGGCGGCCACGTTGGCGATGCCCTGCGCCATCAGCTCCTGGTTCGGATCGTGCCGGTCGTCGATCTGGTTGTCCGCGACGCGGGCCGACAGCAGCGACTCGATCGCACCGAGCAGGGCGATCGTCAGTGCCGGCGCGATGAGTTTGCCGAGCGTGCCCAGCGACAGCGCGGGCAGGCCGAAAGGGGGCACCTGCTGCGGGATGCCGCCGAAGCGGCTGCCGATGGTATCGACAGGAAGCTGGACGAACGCATTGATCGCGGTGGCGATCAGGAGCACCGCGAGCGGTCCCGGCAGCCGCCGCATCCATGCCACACGCGTCGCAGCGCGGTTCCAGGTCAATAGCACCGCGAGCGAGGCGACCGACACGGCGACCGTCGGAAGATGGATCGTGTGGGCGGCGCCGAGCAGCGCCTCCATCTTGCCGAAGAACTCGCCGGGCATCTTCTCGATCGACAGCCCGAGGAAATCCTTGATCTGTGAGATGAAGATCACGATCGCGATGCCATTGGTGAAACCGATCACGACCGATACCGGGATGAAGCGGATCATGTTGCCGAGGCGGAATGCGCCCATGGCGAACAGCATGACGCCCGACATCATCGTGGCGATCAGCAGGTTCTGCACGCCGTAGTCGGCGACGATGGCGTAGATGATCGGGATGAAGGCCCCGGTCGGGCCGCCGATCTGGACCTTGGAGCCGCCGAGCATCGCTATCAGGAAGCCGGCCACGATGGCGGTCCAGATGCCGGCCGTGGGGCTCATCCCGCTGGCGATCGCGAATGCCATCGCCAGCGGGAGGGCGAGCACCCCCACGGTGATGCCTGCGGAAAAATCCTGGGTGAAATGACCCCGCCCGTAGCCGGACAGGGTGTCAAACAGTTTGGGGCGAAAACTGATCACGATGCCTCCTCGATTCCTCTGCGTGCTGTTGCGTACCCGTGGTGTTGGTCCAGTACCAGCATCCGGGCGCCGTGCGTTGCCGCACGATCCAGCGTTTCGAGGGAGTGAGGGGCATCGGGCTGCGACCCTGTTGCTTACTTGATGCGCATCCCCGCAGTGGCGCCGGCATCCGGCGAAAGGATGTAGAGCCCGCCGGTCTTGCCGTCCGCATCGGACGCGGCGAGCACCATCCCCTCGCTCATGCCGAACTTCATCTTGCGTGGCGCGAGGTTGGCGACCATCACCGTCATACGCCCGACCAGCGATGCCGGATCGTAGGCTGACTTGATGCCCGCGAACACCTGCCGCGGCTTGTCCTCGCCGATGTCGAGCTGCAGGCGGATCAGCTTGTCGGCGCCTTCCACATGCTCGGCGGAGACGATCTTCGCGATGCGCAGGTCGACCTTCATGAAATCGTCGATCGAGATGTGCGGAGAGGCCGTTTCAGCCGTCTGCGCCGCATGCTGCTGCTTCTCCGCGTGGCGCTGCTGCGACGACGCGGTCTTCGCATCGGGCGCTGCCGCGGCGGTGGCCGGGGCGAGCGAGTCGCGGTTGGCTTCGAGCAGAGCGTCGATCTGCTTGCGCTCGACGCGGGTCATCAGGTGGGCGTAAACGTTGACCACGTGGCCGACCGGCAGGGCCTGCCATTCGTTCCGCCACCCCAGCGGGGCGATCCCCAGGAAGCTCTCGACCTTGGCCGCAAGCGCCGGCAGCACCGGCTTCAGGTACAGGGTGAGGTCGCGGAACAGCGTCAGTGCGGTGCTGCACACGACGTGCAGATCATCCTCGCGGCCGTCCTGCTTCGCCAGTTCCCACGGCTTCTGGTCATTCACGTACTGATTCGCGAGATCTGCGAGATGCATGATTTCGCGCAGTGCGCGGCCGTAGTCGCGCTCCTCGTAGGCCTGCGCGATGCTCCCGGCCTCGTAGGCCGCCTTGAACGCAGCCGTCGCCGCGACATCGGCTGCCGCGAGCTTGCCTTCAAAGCGCTTCGTGATGAAACCCGCGCAGCGGCTGGCGATGTTCACGTACTTGCCGACGAGGTCCGAATTGACCTTCGCGATCATGTCGTCGAGGTTCAGGTCGACGTCTTCCATCGTCCCGTTCGACTTCGTTGCGAAGTAATAGCGCAGCCATTCCGGGTTCAGGCCCTGCGTCACGTAGGAGCGTGCGGTGATGAAGGTGCCGCGGCTCTTGCTCATCTTCGCGCCGTCCACGGTCAGGAAGCCGTTCACGCACAGTTGCGAGGGCGTGCGCAGGCCAGCGAACTGCAGCATGGCCGGCCAGAACAGGGCATGGAAGTAGAGGATGTCCTTGCCGATGAAGTGCACCATCTCGGTTCCCGCCGCTTCCGCATGCGTGGCATCGACGAAGTCATCGACGACGATGTCGCCACGCTTGTCCGCAAGGTTGCGGAAGCTCGCCAGATAGCCGATCGGCGCATCCAGCCAGACGTAGAAATACTTGCCCGGCGCGCCCGGGATCTCGAAGCCGAAGTAGGGCGCGTCACGCGAGATGTCCCAGTCGGACAGCGTGTTCTCGCCCTCCTGACCATCTTCGCCGAGCCATTCCTTCATCTTGTTCGCGGCTTCCGCCTGCAGGCGGCGGGTGCCGGCGGTGTTGGTCCCGCGCGTCCATTCGCGCAGGAAGGCGACCGCGCGCGGATCCGACAGACGGAAAAAGTAATGTTCCGAAGTCTTGAGCACCGGCTTCGCGCCGGACACTGCCGAGTACGGATTCTTCAGTTCCGTCGGCGCATACGCCGCGCCGCACACTTCGCAGTTGTCGCCGTACTGGTCCCCCGCGCCGCACTTCGGGCATTCGCCCTTGATGAAGCGGTCCGGCAGGAACATTTCCTTCACCGGGTCGTAGAACTGTTCGATCGAGCGCGTGTCGATCAGCTTCGCCGCCGTGAGCCGCTTGTACACCTCCTCAGCGTACGCGCGGTTCTCGGGGCTGTGCGTGCTGTGGTAGTTGTCGAATGCGACACCGAAGTCGGTGAAGTCGCGCAGGTGTTCGCCATGTACGCGCCCGATCAGCGATTCGGGAGTGATCCCCTCCTTCTCCGCGCGCAACATGATCGGCGTGCCGTGCGTGTCGTCCGCGCACACATAATGCACCGTGCTTCCCCGCATGCGCTGATAGCGCACCCAGATATCGCCCTGGATGTATCCGACCAGATGGCCGAGGTGGATGTCGCCGTTGGCGTAGGGCAGGGCGTTCGTGACGAGGATCTTGCGGGACATGTGCGGATTCAGGAATCGAAAACGGGAGTGTAACAAACGCGCCACGCCATACTGCTCGGTCCGGGCGCAACCAGGGTGCTATCGGGTAAAGGGGCGGACGATCATTTCTACGCGGCGGTTCTTGGCGCGTCCGGCTTCGGTGCCGTTGTCGGCGAACGGCTCGGTCTCGCCGCGGCCGTCGGCCTGCAGGCGTGTCAGGGCGATACCGCGCACGCGCATGTATTCGACGACCGCCTCGGCGCGACGGATCGAGAGCTGCATGTTGTGCAGTTCGCTGCCGACGCCGTCGGTGTGGCCGATGACCAGGATCTCGGTCCCCGGCGTCTCGTTCAGCACGGTCGAGATGCGGTCGAGCGTCGCCTTGAGGTTTGGCCGAGGTTCGACGCCATCGCGGGCGAAGGCCTCGGCGCCCGGAATCAACAGCTGCAGGTTGCCGTCGTTGCGCGTGATCACGGAGAGATCGTTGGCGCCGCTCAAGGCACGCGTAATCCGCGCCCGTTCCGCGCTCCAGTCAACCTTCGGCAGATTGCCGCCCGGCACTCGTGTGGGTTGGGGGGCGGACGCGGCTTCCTGTCGCGGCTCGGACGGCGTGGCACACGCGGAAAGCAGCGCGATCAACGCGGAAAGCGCCAATGCCTGGAAACGGGTCATGCTCGTGATGTCCTGAATGATGGCAGTCGTGCGAGGCGCGGATTTTACCGCGTCGCGCTCGGGGTAATGACCCTTTTGCGCCCGAGGGTGAGCGTCGGCGCCGCCTTCGGTATGATGCAGTTCTTGTCGCCCCGCATGCGGGCCCCTGATCCCCGAGGAAGCCAGTCATGAGTCTCACCCCCGAGTCCGTTACCGAAGTGCTCAAAACCGTTGTCGATCCGAATACCGGCAAGGACCTTGTGTCGTCCCGGTGCATCCGTGGCCTTCAGGTGGCCGGCGGAAGCGTGAGTTTTGAGATCGAGCTGGGCTACCCCGCCAAGACGCAGTTCGCGTTGATCCGCGACCTGGTCGTCGGCGCAGTGCGCACCCTGCCGGGCGTCGAGCTGGTTGACGTCAAGGTCAGCAGCAAGATCGTCGCCCATGCCGTGCAGCAGGGTGTGAAGCTCCTGCCGGGCGTCAAGAACATCATCGCGGTGGCCTCCGGCAAGGGAGGCGTCGGCAAGAGCACTACTGCCGCAAACCTCGCGCTCGCGCTGGTGGCGGAAGGGGCGCGCGTCGGCATTCTCGATGCCGACATCTATGGTCCGTCGCAGCCCCAGATGCTGGGCATCGGCGAGCACAAGCCGCACTCGCTCGACGGCAAGACCATGGAGCCGCTCGAGGCGCACGGCCTGCAGGCGATGTCCATCGGATTCCTCGTCGACGTCGAGACGCCGATGGTCTGGCGCGGCCCCATGGCCACCCAGGCGCTCAACCAGTTGCTCAAGGAAACGAACTGGACCGATCTCGACTACCTGATCGTCGACATGCCGCCGGGTACCGGCGACATCCAGCTCACGCTGTCGCAGAGCGTGCCGCTCACCGGCGCCGTCATCGTCACCACGCCGCAGGACATCGCCCTGCTCGATGCGCGCAAGGGCCTCAAAATGTTCGAGAAGGTCGGCGTTCCGATCGTCGGCGTCGTCGAGAACATGAGCATCCACATCTGTTCGAAGTGCGGCCACGAGGAGCCGATCTTCGGCACCGGCGGCGGCGAAAAGCTCTGTGCGGACTACAACATCGCCTTCCTCGGCGCCCTTCCGCTCGACCTGCAGATCCGTCAGGAGGCCGACAGTGGCACGCCCACCGTCGTCGCCGACCCGGACGGGCGCATCGCCGGCATCTACCGTGAAATCGCGCGGAAAGTGGCCGTGCATGTGGCCGAGAAAGCCAAGGACATGACCCACAAATTCCCCAATATCGTCGTCAAGAACACCTGACGCGCGGGCGCCGTCGGAATTGCTTTTTATCCGGCGGCGCTTGCCCTAAACTACGCGGATTTTTCGCGTCCGGCCGGTGCCGGACCGGTCGCCGAGGAAGACGCGCCCCCATGTCCATCAAGTCCGACAAGTGGATCCGCCGCATGGCGGAACAGCACGGGATGATCGAGCCGTTCGCACCCGAGCTGGTGCGCCACAACGATGGCGGCAAGATCGTCTCATACGGCACGTCGAGCTACGGCTACGACGTCCGTTGTGCGAACGAATTCAAGATCTTCACCAACATCAACTCGACGATCGTCGATCCGAAGGATTTCGACGCCCGCAACTTCGTCGACTTCGTCGGCGACGTCTGCATCATCCCGCCGAACTCCTTCGCGCTCGCACGGACCGTGGAATACTTCCGCATCCCGCGCAGCGTCCTGACCGTGTGCCTGGGCAAGTCGACCTATGCGCGCTGCGGCATCATCGTGAACGTCACCCCGCTCGAGCCCGAATGGGAAGGTCATGTGACGCTCGAATTCTCGAACACGACCCCGCTGCCCGCAAAAATCTACGCTAACGAAGGCATCGCGCAGATGCTGTTCTTCGAGTCGGACGAAGTGTGCGAAACGTCCTACCGGGACCGTGGCGGCAAGTACCTCGGCCAGACCGGCGTGACGCTGCCGAAGATCTGATCCGACCATCCGGTCCGTCTCGCACGGAGCGATCATCGACAGGGGCCGTCTGACGGCCCTTTGCTTTCCGGTAACACGGGAGCAAACCACTCACGGGTATGATTCCCGTATGCCGCAGGGCAGCACGCTGGAGAAACTGGAATGCGCTTTCATTTTCCGATCATCATCATCGACGAGGACTTCCGCTCCGAGAATGCGAGCGGGCTCGGCATTCGTGCCCTCGCGGAGGCGATCCAGGACGAAGGCATGGAAGTGCTGGGGGTCACCAGCTACGGCGACCTGACGTCCTTCGCGCAGCAGCAAAGCAAGGGGTCGGGCTTCATCCTCTCGATCGACGACGAGGAGTTCTCTTCGCCGGAAGCGGCCAACAAGGCGATCGCCGACCTGCGTGCCTTCGTCGAGGAAATCCGTTTCCGCAACGCCGACATCCCCATCTTCCTGTACGGCGAAACCCGCACCAGCCGGCACATCCCGAACGACGTGCTGCGTGAGATGCACGGCTTCATCCACATGTTCGAGGACACGCCGGAATTCATCGCCCGCTACGTCGTGCGCGAGGCCAAGAACTACCTTGAGAGCCTGCCGCCGCCGTTCTTCCGCGCCCTCACGCACTATGCCGCCGACGGCTCCTATTCCTGGCACTGCCCCGGTCACTCCGGCGGCGTCGCCTTCCTCAAGAGCCCGGTCGGCCACATGTTCCACCAGTTCTTCGGCGAGAACATGCTGCGCGCCGACGTCTGCAACGCGGTCGAGGAACTCGGCCAACTGCTCGACCACACCGGCCCCGTCGCCGCGTCCGAGCGCAACGCCGCGCGCATCTTCAACTGCGACCATCTCTACTTCGTCACCAACGGCACCTCCACCTCGAACAAGATGGTGTGGCACACCACCGTTGCGCCCGGCGACATCGTCGTCGTGGACCGCAACTGCCACAAGTCCATCCTTCACTCCATCATCATGACCGGAGCGGTGCCGGTGTTCCTCACGCCGACGCGCAACCACTACGGCATCATCGGTCCCATCCCGATCGACGAGTTCCGGATGGAAACCATCCAGCGCAAGATCGAGGCCAACCCGTTCGCCCGCGAGGCCGCGAGCAAGAATCCGCGCATCCTCACGATCACGCAGTCGACCTACGACGGCGTGGTCTACAACGTCGAGACCATCAAGGAGATGCTCGACGGCCAGATCGAGACACTGCATTTCGACGAAGCCTGGCTGCCGCATGCCGCGTTCCACGACTTCTACGGCGACTACCACGCCATCGGCGCCGACCGTCCGCGCTGCGAGACGTCAATGATCTTCTCCACCCAATCCACGCACAAACTGCTGGCCGGGCTCTCGCAGGCCTCCCAGATCCTCGTGCAGGATTCCCAGACGCGCAAGCTCGATCGCGACATCTTCAACGAAGCCTACCTCATGCACACCTCGACCTCGCCGCAATACGCGATCATCGCCTCGTGCGACGTCGCTGCGGCGATGATGGAGCCTCCGGGCGGTCCCGCGCTCGTCGAGGAATCGCTGTCCGAGGCGGTCGAATTCCGCCGTGCGATGCGCAAGGTCGACGCCGAGTTCGGTGACGAGGACTGGTGGTTCCAGGTGTGGGGGCCCGAATACCTTCCCGAGGAAGGCATCGGCGAGCGCGAGGACTGGATGCTCAACGCGGGCGAGCGCTGGCACGGCTTCGGCAACCTCGCGCCCGGCTTCAACATGCTCGATCCGATCAAGGCCACGATCATTACCCCGGGCCTCGACGTCGACGGCGACTTCGACGGCTCCGGCATCCCCGCCGGCATCCTCACGCGCTACCTCGCCGAGCACGGCATCATCGTCGAAAAGACCGGCCTGTACTCCTTCTTCATCATGTTCACCATCGGCATCACCAAGGGCCGCTGGAACACGCTGGTGACGGAATTGCAGCAGTTCAAGGACGACTACGACCGCAATCAGCCGTTGTGGCGCGTCATGCCCGACTTCATCGCCAAGCACCCGCGCTACGAAAAGGTCGGCCTGAAGGATCTCTGCGCGCAGATCCATTCCTTCTACAAGGCCCACGACGTCGCACGCCTGACCACCGAGATGTACCTCTCGGACATGGTGCCCGCGATGAAACCCGCCGACGCCTTCGCCAAGATGGCCCACCGCGAAATCGAGCGCGTCGCGATCGACGAACTCGAAGGGCGGGTCACCGCGATGCTCGTCACGCCGTATCCGCCGGGTATCCCGCTCCTGATCCCGGGCGAGCGCTTCAACGCGACCATCGTGCGCTACCTGAAATTCGCGCGCGACTTCAACGCCGCCTTCCCGGGCTTTGAGACCGACATCCACGGTTTCGTGCGCGAGCAGTCGAACGGCCGCGTCGACTACTTTGTCGACTGCGTCAAGCAGGACTGAGCAGTTCGGGACCGGGCGGCTGCGGCGCAAAGCCGCAGCACCCGGTCCGGGTCAGGATTTGCGTCGGTATTCGACGAAGTCGAACGGAAATTCGTTGTTCGCGTCCGGGGCGTGGGACTCGCGGCGGGTTTCGGTGAAGAGCGAACGGTCGAAGTCGGGGAAGAAGGCATCGCCGTCGACCTCCGCTCCGACCTCGGTGAGCACCAGGCCGTCCGCGCGTTCGAGCAGCTGCCGGTAAATTTCAGCTCCCCCGATCACGAAAACCTTCCCACCTCCGGCGGCGGCAAGGGCGGCGTCGAGGCTCGCAAAAACCTCCGCCCCGCTGGCGGCATACGATCCGTCCCGCGTTACGACCAGGTTGCGCCGTCCGGGAAGCGGCCGGCCCAGCGATTCCCAGGTCTTGCGTCCCATCAGGACCGGATGCCCGGTGGTCGTCGCCTTGAAGTGCGCGAGATCCGCCCTCAGGCGCCACGGCAGCGCATTGTCCCGACCGATCACCCCGTTGAGGGCGACCGCGGCGATCAGCACAACTTCCGGCCGCGTCGCGTTCATACCGCCACTTCCGCCTTGATGTGGGGGTGCGGGTCGTATCCTTCGAGCGCGAAATCCTCGAAGCGGAACGCGAAAATATCCTTAACGTCCGGGTTTACGTTCATCTTCGGCAGCGGGCGCGTCTCACGCGACAACTGAAGTTTGGCTTGCTCGATGTGGTTCAGGTAAAGATGGCAGTCGCCCCCGGTCCACACGAAGTCCCCCGGCTGGAGATCGCATACCTGCGCCACCATCTGCAGCAGCAGTGCATACGAAGCGATATTGAACGGCACGCCGAGGAAGATATCGGCGCTGCGCTGATACAGCTGGCAGGACAGGCGTCCGCCGGCGACATAGAACTGGAACAATGCGTGACATGGCGGAAGCGCCATGCCCTCGACCTCGCCCGGATTCCACGCCGAGACGATATGGCGCCGTGAGTCCGGGTTGCGCCGCAGACCGTCGATCAGTTGTGCGAGCTGGTCCACCGTTCGCCCGTCCGCCGTCTCCCAGCGCCGCCACTGCTTTCCATACACCGGCCCCAAATCGCCGTCCGCGTCAGCCCATTCGTCCCAGATCGACACGCCGTTCTCCTTGAGGTAGCGGATGTTCGTGTCGCCTTGCAGGAACCACAGCAGCTCATGGATGATCGAGCGCATGTGCAGCTTCTTCGTCGTCAGCAGGGGGAAGCCCTCGTCGAGATTGAAGCGCATCTGCCAGCCGAACACGGACAATGTGCCGGTGCCGGTGCGGTCCGCCTTCCGGTGGCCGTGTTCGAGAACGTGCCGCATCAGGTCCAGATACTGTTTCATGTATGAGTCCGTCGCCGAGAGAGCGCGATTCTACATCGTCGGTGGAGCGTACAAGTCGTCACGAATTACTGGCGCAGGCATGTGTTAGCCTTGTTACAAAACAGCCGGGTAGAGGGGCGGTCGGTCAGCTTATGGAGATTGCGTGGTGATCCGGGGAGCCAGCGTGCCACAGGAACCGACCGTCGCCCCGACGCAGGCAGGTCCAGCCAACGCACGTGCCGGGGCGGATTACGTGAAGGTTTCCGAACTGCTGCGCGAAATCAGGGCGGTCCAATGCGAGCTGGCGGATCTGTCCCGGCAGGACGCGACCGATCTCGAGAATCAGCACCGAGTCATCGCAAGCCTAGATGAAGTCGTTCATGGGTTTGTTGCACGCGTTCGCGAAACTCTCGCAACGCTCGGAGACTCGCGGGACTGTCGCCCCCTGCTGCATGCCGTGCGCGACATGTCCGGATCCCTGCTCGATCAGCTCGAACGCTGTCTGAGTACATATGGCGGTGGCCGGGACGGCATACTGGGGCGCAATGTCATTGCAGACCTCCGTCTGCGTCTCGTCCGCGCGGGTGCCGAACGGGCGATCTGGGAGCGGTGCAGCGGGGGGCCCCCGCATGCGCATCTATGGCGATGGCTGGGAACGGCCTTCATGCATGCAGCAGGCGATCGCAGCTCCCTGGATGCACGCCCGGTGCCGGCGGTAATGGCTTCGGAAGAGTCCGTCGAATTTCACTACATCAGAGCGCTCGCAGCGTGCACTGCATCGCTCGATCTCCTTCCGCCGCAGTTGCTGGCTGCGGTGGACCGGCTGTTGCGCCTGTCCGTGCCGGTCGTGCGATTCGAGCCCGAGGTCTTCGAGGGGGCGACCCATTTTGTCGATCCGCAAGGCGGAGGCGTGCCGCGCAGACTCCTCGGCGTTTCAGAAACTGTTGCAGGAGCCTGGTTCTTCGCGCCGGGTGTCGCCCCTGAAATGTTCCGCGAGGGGAGGGTCCGAGCCACTGCGGACGCCCAACTCCCGCCTTCCCCGGCTGACGTCGAAGTTTCATCGCTTCACCTCCGGGCCCTGGATCATCTCCTGCAGCACTGGTCGGCAACTCCCCCCGTCAGGCGCCACAGGCGCCATACCATCACGGGAACGCTCGCAGCGGTCGCCGGTATCGATGAACTCCGGCGAGTATTCGCGGGCGAGCACGATGTGCGCCGCGAAGAATGGAAACTTCGCGACCTCAGCCGTGGCGGACTGGGCGCGGTCGCCGCGAACGGGGCGGTTAGCGTCGGTCAACTCGTCGGGATTCACTCCGTCGATGGGCAAGGGTGGCAACTGGCGCTGGTGAGGCGAGCCTGGACCGTGGGCGAGGGGGCGACGCACGTGGGGTTGGAGGTATTGTCGCGCAAGCCCGCACTTGTCCACGTCGATGACGGACGTCGGCCCGCCGAGGTGCTGCTGTGCGACCCCCTGTTACGCGGCGAGGCCGTGCGGATCATCGTGCCCTTGCGTGTGCTCGGAACCCCAACCGTTCCCCTCTTTGTCACGGGCAACGGCAGCGTGCAGAAGCTCAAGCCGCTCGATGCGTCGTACTCCGGTGAGGGCTTCGAACTTCGCGTTTATCAGGTCCTCTAGAGCGTGGTTTCTTTGTCTGCACACGGGTGACGCCAGCCTGCAGGCGTCGATGTGCGTGAGCGCGTCGCGCGGGCGTCTTTCATGCGGCGCACGATCCGCCGAATTTCGCGGGAAAGAAATTTGGTTGAAACCCTTGACGGTTCAAAAGAGCTCTATATAATTCGCGCCTCTTCAGCGCTGCAGCGGATTCGTTGGTGGCGGTGGGGGCAGGAAAGAGATGGGTAGTGCGGCGGCGGATTTAAAAAAGTTTGCTGCGGTGCTTGACGAAAGCGGTAAGGTTTGTCAGAATCTCTTTCTCGCTGCAACGGCAGCGGTTCTTTAAAAAATTGGACAACCGATAAGTGTGGGTGCTTGGTTGGCGCGACCGGAACTGCTTCGGCGGTTTTAATGTTGCAAAGATTGAGTGCTCATATGTAAGTCAGTAATGATTTCTTTGAGTGCTTTGTTGGATTGAACTTAAGAGTTTGATCCTGGCTCAGATTGAACGCTGGCGGCATGCTTTACACATGCAAGTCGAACGGCAGCGGGGGCTTCGGCCTGCCGGCGAGTGGCGAAC
>NZ_KB899498.1 GCF_000378245.1 Aromatoleum toluclasticum ATCC 700605 | reverse complement strand
GCAGGGCCATTGCACTTAATTGTCATTGGCCCTCCCTGTGAATCCAAATTGCATCCGTCGCCATTGAAAGTCGTTCACGCTCAAGCACTTGCGCAGACGTCTTGTGGACCTCACGCAAAAGGCGTCTACTCTCGTCCTTTGGACGATGCGAATGGAAGCGCCGGCGCCGATGCCTTTGATGAGTTGCCTTGCCCAAATCGAAGATCCGCGCCGAGCGGGCTATGCGTGTCGCCATGACCTGCAGGAGATCCTGGCGATCGCCGTCTGTGCAGTGCTGTGCGACATGAACAGCTTCGAAGAGATGGCGTTTTGGGCCGAGCACAAGGAGGCTTGGCTCAAGCGCTTTCTGAAACTCGCGGGCGGCATCCCGTCCCACGACACCTTCAACCGGGTGTTCCGCATTCTCGATCCACGCACCTTCGAAGACGCCTTCCGACGCTGGGTGGGCGGGATCGTCCCGGCGGCGGTGGGCAGCGGCACGCTCGCCGTCGATGGCAAGACCGTGCGCGGCTCGGGCGACGGTCAGAACGGACCCATCCATATGGTCAGCGCATTTGCCACGGAATGCGGCCTCGTGCTGGGGCAGCAGAAAGTCGATGGCAAGAGCAACGAGATCAGCGCCATTCCCGAGTTGCTCGACGCCCTGCTGATCAAGGGCTACCTGGTCAGCCTCGACGCGATGGGCTGCCAGAGCGAGATCGCCGCGAAGATTCTGGAGAAGAAGGCCGACTACCTGCTGGCCGTCAAAGGCAACCAGCCGGGCCTGCAGAGCCTGCTGCACGAGCGCTTCGGCCTCGCCCAGCGTCAAGCAATGGAACAGGCCGGGCAATATGCCCAGTGCACCGAGCAATCCCACGGCCGCTTCGTCTGGCAAGGGTTCTGGGTCGCGCCCAACGCGGGCGACGTGGACACCGCACGCTGGCCCGGCTGCCGCATGCTGGGCATGGTTGAATCGCTGCGCAAGGTCGGCGACAAGGAATCGGCGCCGGAACGCCGCTACTACATCAGCTCCCGCATGCTCTCGGCGCAAGCCTTCGCTTCTGCCGTGCGCGCGCACTGGGGCATCGAGAACCGCGTGCACTGGATGCTCGACGTGAATTTCCGCGAGGACGCTGCCACCGTGCGCAAGGATCACGCCGCCGACAACCTCTCGCGTCTGAAACGCATCGTGCTCAATCTCCTCAAGGCAGAGACCGCGACGGCCTCCTTCGGCAAGATCAGCCTCAGCAAGAAACGCAAATTGGCCTCCTGGGATGACGGATACAGGATGGCGATGCTCGGGATTACGCCGGCTCATGACGGATAAGTGCGATGGCCCTGCTCGTCAGAGGGGGAGATCAAATTGTGAATCCGGCGCGTCGATACCGACTCCTCCGCGTAGCGGCTTCGTCCAACAGACCGGACAAGCGGTGCCTCGCCGACAGCTCGCGCTCCAGGGCACCAGTAATTGCCGCTTATGGTCGGCATCCGCACCACCGAGGGTTGGTGCCGACGCCACGGCCTGCTGTTCCGCTCCGATTCACTCGCCGAGCTGACCGATGCCGACTTCGCGCAACTCGCCGCAGTCGGCCTTCGCACCGTGTGCAACTTGCGGCACGAATCGGAGCGCGGAAGCCGAGCCGCCCCCCGCCGAAATTCCGATCCGGCAGCACACGATCGGGTTCTTCCCGACAGGTGCCGAGAACCTGATTCCCTCTCTCGGTCCCGAGAGCGACGGACTGGCAGTCCAGTCCGCCCTCGCCGGATACTACCGGCGCCTTCCGCTCGACCATGCCGGCAACTACTCGCGGATGTTCAAGGTATGCTCGAACCGGACGCCCTCCCGCCCTTATCCATTGCACAAGCGGCAAGGACCGCGCGGGCTTCGGCATCGCGCTGATCCTGATGGCGCTGGCGGTGTCGCGCGAAGACATCGTCGCTGACTATCTGCTGTCGAACCTAGCGCTGTGCGATCTGCGCTTCATGGTCCCGAAGCGCGTCCCCGAGTCGGCGCTGTCCGCGTTGATGAAGGTGCGGGCGGATTACCTCGAAGCCTCGTTCGCCGCCATCGATACGCATTGGCCGAACGAGCAATGTTTCTTCGAGCAGGCGCCCGGCCTAAACGAAACTGCGATCCGGCGCTTGCGCGAGCTCATGCTCGTCTAACCGGTAGAGAACAGAATCGCGACGCCTTCCGCCATGGCCGGTAGCGCAGGCCCCCACGCACCACGGAAGGCGCCTGAGCTCTTCCACCCTGTAACGCCATCGAACTGCCCCCATCGTAGTCTGCGTAGCCCAGAATTACGAGAGGTGCTTGCGCACTCATTTTTAGTTCGCTAACATACGATCTCCTTTCGTGCCGCATGGAACTCCGATGACTACACGCGAAATCCTCCTTATCGGCGCAGCCCGCACTGCGATCGGCACCTTCGGCGGAAGCCTCAAGGACGTTCCCATGCGGCAGCTGGCCACAAAAGCCGTCCGCGCCGCGATCGAGCGCAGCGGCATCGAACCGGAGCGCATCGGGCATGTGGTCATGGGCAACGTGATCCCAACCGAGCCTGCCGATGCCTACCTGAGCCGCGTCGCCGCGATCGACTCCGGCCTCCCGCAGGAAACCCCCGCCTTCAACGTGAACCGCCTGTGCGGGTCCGGTCTGCAGGCAATCGTGTCAGCGGCTCAGGCGATTGCGATGGGCGACACGGACATCGCAATCGGCGGCGGTGCCGAATCGATGAGCCGCGGGCCCTTCATCGTTCCTGCCCTTCGGTGGGGCGCCCGGATGGGCGACGCCGGCCTGACGGACTACATGACGGGCATTCTCCACGACCCGTGGGAGCGGGTGCACATGGGCATCACCGCAGAGAACGTCGCTGAACGCTACGGCATCACGCGCGAGATGCAGGACCGGCTCGCGCTCGAAAGCCAGCAGAGGGCAGCCCATGCAATTGCCGAAGGCCGTTTCACGAGCCAGATCGTGCCGGTGGAGATCGCCAGCCGCAAAGGCACCGTTATCTTCGACCGTGACGAGCACGTGCGAGCCGAAGTCACGCTCGAGCAGCTCGCCGCGATGAAACCCGTGTTCAAGCGGGACGGCCTCGTGACGGCCGGCAACGCCTCGGGAATCAACGACGGCGCGGCGGCGGTCGTGTTGGCCGAAGCGCGCGCAGCCGAGCGGCTCGGCCTGAAGCCACTCGCCCGCCTGGTGAGCTACGCACATGCCGGCGTCGATCCGCTTTACATGGGAATCGGTCCGGTTCCTGCATCGCGCAAGGCGCTCGAAAAGGCCGGCCTGTCGATCGCCGATATCGACGTCATCGAGTCGAACGAGGCTTTCGCGGCACAGGCTTGCGCCGTCGCGCAGGAGTTGGGTTTCGATCCTGCGAAGGTGAATCCGAATGGGTCGGGCATCTCGCTCGGGCATCCCGTCGGCGCGACCGGCGCGATCATCACCACTAAAGCCCTGTACGAGTTGCAGCGCATCGGCGGGCGCTATGCGCTGGTGACGATGTGCATCGGTGGCGGACAAGGCATCGCAGCCATCTACGAACGACTCTGAACCGCGTCAGCACTCACACGAGGAGTAGATACCCATGAAAGTTCTGGTCCCGGTCAAGCGGGTGATCGATTACAACATCAAGGTCCGAGTAAGGGCTGATGGCAGCGGCGTCGACCTCGACAACGCTAAGATGGCGATGAATCCCTTCGACGAGATCGCAGTTGAGGAAGCGGTGCGCCTCAAGGAGGCCGGTCAGGTTTCCGAGATCGTCGCGGTGTCCTGCGGGATTGCCGCCTGCCAGGAGACGCTGCGTGCCGCGCTCGCGCTGGGCGCGGACCGCGCCGTGTTGGTGAATACCGACGTGGAACTGCAGCCGCTGGCCGTCGCGAAACTGTTGAAGGGGCTGTGCGAGCGCGAGCAGCCCGCCTTGGTGATCTGCGGGAAGCAGGCGATCGACGACGATTCGAATCAGACCGGTCAGATGCTCGCCGCACTGCTGGACTGCGGGCAGGCGACATTTGCGTCCAAGGTCAAAGTCGAGGGCGGTAGCGTCATCGTGACCCGCGAGGTGGATGGCGGTCTCGAGACTCTGTCGCTGGAACTTCCCGCCGTGATCACGACGGACCTGCGCCTGAACGAGCCGCGCTACGCGACGCTTCCCAACATCATGAAGGCGAAGAAAAAGCTCCTCGACACGCTGACGCCCGCGGATCTCGGTGTCGATGTGGCGCCCCGCCTCAAGACGCTGAAAGTCGTCGAACCCCCCATCCGCAAGGCCGGGGAAATCGTGCCCGACATCGCGACGCTGGTGTCCAAACTCAAGAACCAAGCCAAGGTGATCTGACATGTCCATTCTCGTCATTGCCGAACATGACAATCGGACCCTCAAGGGAGCCACGTTAAACACGATCACCGCTGCCACTGCGATCGGCGCGGATATCCACGTGCTCGTTGCCGGAAGCCGCTGCTCCGCGGTGGCCGAAGCGGTATCGGGTGTGAAGGGCGTCGTACGCGTCCTGCTCGCCGAAGCGCCACACCTCGAACCGCTGCTCGCCGAAGACCTCGCGAAACTGGTCACCACGCTTGCTGGTGAATACAGCCACATCCTCGCGCCCGCCACCGCCTTCGGCAGGAACTTCCTGCCGCGCGTTGCCGCGGTGCTCGACGTCGCCCAGGTTTCAGACGTCGTCGCGGTTGAATCGGCGAACACCTTCGTCCGCCCGATCTACGCCGGCAACGCACTGGCAACCGTTTCGAGCGACGATCCTGTGAAGGTTCTCAGCGTTCGGCCGACGGCGTTCGAAAGCGCGCCCGAAGGCGGCAGCGCGGCCGTCGAACCGGTGCCTGCTCCCGCAAGTTTTGCCCGCACCCGATGCGTGTCGCGCGAACTCGCGACGAGCGAACGCCCCGAACTGGCGGGCGCAAAGGTCATCGTTTCCGGCGGACGCGGTCTGGGCAGCAAGGAGAACTACCACGCGCTCCTCGAGCCGCTTGCCGACGCCCTCGGTGCGGCGCTTGGTGCGAGTCGTGCCGCCGTCGATGCGGGCTTTGCCCCCAACGACTACCAAGTGGGCCAGACGGGCAAGATCGTCGCGCCCCAACTGTACGTCGCCGTAGGCATCTCCGGCGCGATCCAGCATCTGGCCGGGATGAAGGATTCGAAGGTGATCGTCGCGATCAACAAGGATCCCGAGGCTCCAATCTTCCAGGTCGCCGATTACGGTGTCGTCGGCGATCTGTTCGTACTGGTACCCGAACTGGTTTCGCAGCTCGGGTAACTTTGCGGGGGTGATCGTGCCCCCGAAAAGCATTGCCACGATCCCTCGGCAGGGCAGTCTCTCCCTCTCCCTCTCCCAGTTCCTGCCGAGGTTCTTTTTGTCAGCCGATCAGGACGCCAATATCCGGCACTGCCGCCGGATCCGGTTCCCAGCCCTGGGGCTTCACCAGCGATCGATCGCGCAGCAACTGTTCCGCCGACATCGCGAGCACGATCCGCTCGACCTCCAGCTGTTCCGGTTCGCCTGTCTGCGCGAACGCATCGACGGTGTCGCAGATCGCAGCACGCAGTGCATGCACTGACCGTCGCAGCTCATCGGGGTCCCGCCGGCACTGCTCCAATAGTTGCCGGGCCTCGGCAGCCCGCTCGATCAAGGCAACGCGTGCGGCACTCGTCACCGGGCCACTTGTCGCCACGTCCTTCAACGCGGAGCAAGTATCGACGAGCCGCGCGAGCTCATCACGGTCGAAACGGAATTGCAACGGCAGCTGGTGTGCCATCAGGTTCAACATGCCGACCACGAGCTTTGACTGTTCTTCGGCAAGCTTGTTCGTGCCCGCGACCGCGGGGATCACCACGTCCTTCATTGCCTTGATCATCGCGGCAATCTGTACTTCCGGGCGCATCTGCATGTCAGGCCTCCTCGATAAGCTTGCGCATTTCGTCAAGGATCATGTAGCCGATCCCGATCAGCCAGGTGACGAGAATGTCTTGATGGGTCTTGCCGTTACGGGCGATGCGGTAGCCGGTCCCGAGGATCAGCACGGCGATCGTGTAAGCGTTGTAGACCTTGTACCAGTGCACGGTCTTCGGATTGATGCTCAGCCCGGACGCCTTCTCATAACGTTCGTAGAACTCCGCCTCAGGCATCAGGCCGCACACCAGCAGGGTCTTCCCGTCTTCGGCGAGGGAGGCGAAAGCGCGACTCGTTGTCCACGCAATGTCCTGGTGCCGATCGCCGATGCGGCCGAGTTCCCAGTCGAGCAGTGCCGAGATGCGATTGTCGTGTTCAGTGTAGAGGAAGTTTCCCGTACGGTAATCCGAATGCACGACCGACGCGAAATCCAGCACGGGCAGGTTGCGTCGCATCCAGGCGGCGGCGACGCTGAGCATCGGGACATTCTCGTCCGAGTCCTCCTGCCATACCCGCTCCCACCAATTCACGCCCCACTCCGCGCATTCGGTCGTGCCTTCGCGCGGCACGTCGAAGGCCGACAGCGCCTCGCGGGAGATCGGGTGACGATGGATGCGCCCCAGGATGTCCGCGAATTGCGGCGTCAGATGCTCCCGCACCTCACGCGGCATGCAGGTGCCCAATCCCGAAACCCCGCTAACTGCCTCGGACGGTTTCGGCACACCGGGCGCGAACCCGTAGACCAGCGCCGGATAGGGAAGATATTTTCCGTCCGGATCGCACCAGAATACCGGCGGCACCGGCACGACGCCCTCGAAGGCCTTGATCAGCTGGAATTCGCGCAGCCGGCTCGTCTCGACGATGGACTCCGCCGGTTCCATGCGCAGCACCATCGCCGTCTTCTCGAAACCGAAGCCGGGGCGCAGCCATTCCAGCTCGAAGGCCATCTGCAGCTTGGATGCTCCCCCTGACAGCCATCGCGGATTGCGGATGGAAAAATCTCCGACGCTGTTGTCGTTCAGCAACGCCTCCAATCCAGCAACGAGCTTTTCCAGCGACACCGGCTCATAGCCCGGCCCGCTGCGCTGCCTCAATTTCCGAACCAGGATACGGTCAATTTCCGGTTCGCACGGATAGCGCGAACGCAGCTCGGCAATCCACGCCTCGGTCGGCCGATTCTTGTCGATTGTCTGCATACTCCAAATCTCCTTTGTTTGATGGTCAGGATCGCTTCGGCTTCGATGTGGCTTCCGGCAATCTCTTCGGATAATCAAATTCTGGCTAAGCGCGGGGCCGGCACGCGAACATCGCCCTCCCCTCGTAGGACATCACCGTCTCCCCGTTCTGGTTGATCGCCTCCTGCAGGAGAATTACGGTGCCGCGGTCCCGCCGACTCTGCGAGCGGACCGTCCGCAGGACCGTCGCTCGGGCTCGCAGACGGTCTCCCGGGCGCACCGGACGCAGCCAGCGGACCTTGTCGATACCCGGCGATCCCATCGCAGAACATTGCGGAATGAAGTGATCGCAGAAGAGGCGCATCACGATCGCACCCGTCATCCAGCCGCTGCCCACGAGGCCGCGGAAATGCGAGCCCTTTGCCGCATCCGGGTCGGTGTGGAAAGGCTGGGGATCATACGCTTTGGCAAATGTCACGATCTCTTCCTCGGTCACCGCATAGTCGCCGAACTCGACGACCTCGCCGACGGCGTAATCCTCGAAATAGCGTTCGAGATACGGCACGGATTCCCTGCCGCCCATGCTTACTCCTCCACGCTCAGCATCATCGGCGCAACTGCGCGATGGAAGCCCTCGAAAGGCCGGTTGCGCGAGGTGTCGCCGAGGGGCCAGGTCTGACGCGCGTTGGGCGTGCCCCCATCGACGCGAATGCAGCTGCCGGTGATGAAGGCCGCAGCAGGCGACAACAGGAAGACGATCGCCGCGGACACTTCGGACTCGGTGCCGAAGCGCTTCAACGGCACCTTCGCCGCGTACTTGCGCAGCTCGCGGCGGGCTTCAGGCGTATAGCGATCGAACCCGCTGGAGGCGATACCGCCCGGCGCGACGGTATTGACGCGCACCCCCGCCTCGGCCCATTCGCAGGCTGCAGATTCCGTCAGTGTGAGCATGCCGCCGCGGGCCGCCGCGGAGTGACCGAAGTTCGGCCAGCCATTCCATATGTCGGCGATGATGTTGACGATCGCCCCGCCGTGCTGCTCCATCCAGCGCGTATAGGCCTCGCGCATGAAGACGAAGCCGCCGGTGAGGTTGTTGCGTAGGACCGCCTCGAAGCCATTGGTGCTGATCGTCTTCATCGGCGCCATCCATTGGCCGCCAGCATTGTTCACGAGTCCGTCGAGACGCCCATGTTCGGCGAGCACAGCGTCGATGGTCTGCCCGACGCCGGTCTCGTCGCGGATGTCGCAGGCGTGGATGCTTGCCTGGCCTCCATCCTCCAGGATCTCGCGGCGTACGCGTTCAAGTTTCAGGACATCGCGGCCGACGATCGCGACGGTCGCCCCGAGCGCGGCAAGCTCGTGCACGGTACACCGGCCGATGCCACTGCCGCCGCCGGTGACGATGACTGTCTGCCCCGCGAATAGATCGGAGCGGAAAACGGATTGGTAGCTCATGTGGGTATTCTGTTCGTTGTGCAGCGTCTTCGCAGTCATGGATATTGCACTGCCGCACGCCCAATGCTCTCGCGTGCGATAATCAGCTTCATCACGCCGTCCGTGCCGTCGCCGATCTCCAGGCCCGTCACGTCGCGCATGCGCTGCTGATGCGAAGAATCCAGCGAGTAGACGTAGTGGCCGAAGATGAGCAGGCACTAATGGATGACATCCACCGCGGTTCTCGGCCATCCACTTGACCATGGCCGCCTCCGCGGTGTGGGGGCAGCCCTGCATCGCGCAGCGCGAGCGCGTCGTCGGAGAGCTGACGCACAGCGGCGACCATCGATTCGTCGTCCACCAACGGGAAGGTCATGCCCTGGAACTTCACAATCGGCCGGGCGCGAGCGGGCGACGAGCCTCCCAGACGCCCCGGTGAAGCTCGTCTCCATGACGAAGAAGTCCATCTCGCCGCCTTTCTTGTCGTAGAGATCCGATACGCGGGGCTCGACCTTGAGTTCGTCGCCGGCCCGCACCGGGTCGAGGTAGTCGAACTGCTGCTCGGCGTGCAGGACCCGTGAAAGTTCGACGCCCAGGGTTTCGAGGATGCGGCGGGAGCTGTTGTCCTCGCCCTCCAGCACCTTCAGGAACGTCGGAGGGGCGATTTCGCCGCGATAGACGGGGTTGCGCTCGCCGATGGCGTCCGCGAAACGCGCGAGGCGCTCCGGGCTGACGGTCACCGCGAAGGGCGACAGTGCGTATCCAAGATGTTTCCGGTCGATCGTCACGCAGGCGCCCTCCTACGCGGCAGCGGCGGCGAACAGGGACTCGCCGCCGGTCGGCCAGGCGAAGAGCGCAGCATCGCGGGTCCTGGCCATTTTCGCCCACGCCTGCAGGGCATCGGGGCCGTGCTGCAAGGCGCAGCAGAATGGGCCCCCGCTGTAGGCGGGAGCGATGCCGGCGACGACGGCCGCGGCATCGGCAAGTTCCATGTCATCGATGGCCCGATCGAGCCAACGCCTGATCGCGGCGAGGGACACGGCGAGGAGCTGTTCTTCTTCGCTGCAGCCTGCCGCGCGCGCGGCCTCGCGAACCTGCGACATCGATTCGAGGGACGAGGTCTGGCCACGGGTGACGAGCACGGCATCTGCGCCGAGCCATCGGACGACGGCGAGCGCGGCATCCCGGGCGGCGGGGTCGTCACTGTTGTCGACAACCACTTCCACCGCCCTGCCGTATTCAGTCTTGGGGGCAGCCCATACGCCCGCCCGCGCGTTGTCGAGCGTTGCGACGCCGTCGGAAAGCCACGCGACTTCGACGCCTCTCACGGGCCGGGCGCCGTTCAGACGCACGGCGACGTCCTGCGCGCCGAGTTCTTCGGGCACGACAACTTTCGCGCGCCCGGCGGCGAGGCGTCGGGTCAGCGCCTCCGCCCCCTCGCCGATGACCGCCACCTGCGCCTTGCGCGGGTCGAGGGCGATGGGCGCGGCCTTGAGCGAGCGCTGGCGGTTGAGGAAGAGAGCACGCACCATATGACCCGCGACCGGATTGCGGATCAGGTTCACGAAGATGTCCATCTCGTTCGCGAGCGCCGCGTCCATCGGCATATTCCAGCCCTCGACCACGCAGTTCATGATCGCGGTATAGGCCGGATATTTGGCGAGGGTCTCTTCCGACAGGCCGAACGCGCGGGCGATGTGTTCACTCACGTCTGGCGCGCTGAAGTCGAAACCCCCGGCATCGAAATGCGCATCCGCGCGATCCCAAGGCGGCGTCGTGCGCTCCAACGAGAGCAGTGCCCGCCGCCTCGCCGCCGCAATGAGTTCGGCAGGCGGGACGACCTCATCGACGAGAGCGCATCCGAGCGCTGCCGCAGGAGTCAGTGGGTTGCCGTCGAGCAGCATGCGAAGACCCAGGCGTGCACCGACGAGCCGCGGGAGCCGTTGCGTCCCGCCGGCCCCGGGAAGAAGTCCCAGCTTGATCTCGGGCAATCCGAGCAGCACGTTCGGCGCATCGGCCACAACCCTCGCGTGGCAGGCCAAGCCCAGTTCGAGCCCGCCGCCGAGCGCCAGGCCGTTCAGGGCCGCGACGTAGGGCTTGCGGCTCTTTTCCAGGCGCCGGAAGATGCGGCCGAGGCGGCCGCACAGTTCCACCAGTTGGGCGTGGGAGTCCGAGCGGGCGCGCTTGTCGAACACATTGCTGATCATCGCCAGATCGGCGCCGGCGATGAAGGCGGACTTGCCGGAAGTCAGCACCACCGCCCTCACCTCCGGATGCTCCTCCACGTGGATGACGAGTCGCTCGAGCGAATCCATCATGTCCATGGAGAAGACGTTCATCGAACGGCCGGGCATGTCGATGCATGCCAGCAAGACGCCGTCGCGATCCAGTTCGATCCTGATGTTCTGATCCATTGCGCGCCCGATTCCCGGTTAGAGGTACTTCTTGAACTCGGGCTTGCGCTTCTCGTTGAACGCGCGCACGCCTTCCTTCGACTCTTCGCTCTGGTAGTAGCCCTTCACCGCGGCCACGCCCATGAAGCTGATGCCGCGAATGTTCTCGCTGTCGGCATTGAACGAACGCTTGGCGATGGCGATCGCGGTCGGGCTCAGCTGGTTGATCTCGGCGGCCCAGGCCTCGCATTCGGCATCGAGTTCCTCGTGCGGCACGACCTTGTTCACCAGCCCCATCTCGAGCGCTTCCTGAGCCTTATAGCGGCGGCACAGGAACCAGACTTCGCGCGCTTTCTTCTCGCCCAGCATGCGGGCGAGATACGCGGTGCCGAAGCCGGGATCGACGGAGCCGACCTTCGGGCCGACCTGGCCGAACTGCGCCTTCTCGGAGGCGAGGGTCAGGTCGCAGATCGTCGCGAATACGTTGCCGCCGCCGATCGCGAAACCCTGCACGCGGGCGATCACGACCTTGCGGCAGTCGCGGATGGCGGTCTGCAGTTCCTCGATCGGCAGGCCGACCATGCCGCGCGGACCGTACAGGCCGTCTTCCGAGAGGTGCACCTTTTGGTCGCCGCCGGTGCAGAAGGCCTTGTCGCCGGCTCCGCCGAAGATCACGGCGTTCACCGACTTCTCCTCGTCCGCCATCCGGAAGGCCTGAATCAGCTCCTCGACCGTCTGAGTCCGGAAGGCATTGAAGACTTCGGGGCGGTTGATGGTGATATAGACGGCGTTGGCGCCGACTTCGTAGAGGATGTCCTTGAATTGCGTGCTCATGGTTTTCCTTCCAGATAGGGGTGAGGGTCGAATCAGCCGTGCATCGTCAGGCCGCCGGAGATGCTCACGGTCTGGCCGGTCATGAAGGAGGCGTCATCGCTGGCGAGGAAGGCGACGAGGCCGGGGTAGTCGTCGGGTTCGCCAATGCGGCCCAGCGGCACGCCACGCACCATGGCGTTGCGGATCTTTTCGCCCTGCTCGCCCGTGCCGACGAAGGCGTCCATCGCGGGCGTGTTGGTCGGCCCGGGGCAGACGCAATTGAGCAGCACGTTGTTGCGCGCAACTTCGCGGGCCAGCGCCTTGGCGAAAGAGATCGTCGCGCCTTTGCAGCCGGAATAGACGACCTCGCCCGATGAGCCCACACGGCCGGCGTCGGACGCGATGAAGATCACCCGACCGCCGCCGCGCTCGGCCATGCCCGCGACGACCGCGTGGGTCATGTGGATCGGGCCGAGGTAGTTGATATCGACGACCTTGCGCCAAAAGTCCGGGGTGGTCTTCAGGAAAGCGGTCGGGGTATCCCAGCCGGCGTTGTTCACCAGCGCCCAGGTCGGGCCGAGGCGCGATTCGATCGCTGCTACCGCTTTCTTGACGCCTTCGTAGTCGGTGATGTCGCACGCTTCATAGTCGGCCTTGCCGCCCGCCGCGCGGATCTGCTCGACCGCCGCGTGTGCGGCCTGGCCGTTCATGTCCAGCACGCCGACTGCCATGCCCTCTTCGGCCAGTCGCTTGGCGATCGCCAGCCCGATGCCGCTTGCCGCGCCCGTCACCAGCGCAACCTTGTCCTTGAGTCCTCGCACAACTGTCTCCTTTGAAGCGGTTAGTCAATTCACTTTGGATACGTTCGAATCAAACCGTGCGCTGCGCCTTGCTCTCTTCGCTCGCAGCCTTGGCTTGTTCCTTGATGTGCGCCCACTGCTCGTCGGTGAGCTTGTTCAGGCCGGCGAAGGTGGACGGCGCCGCGAGGTGGTGGGCGCCATCGATCGCGATCGTCTCGCCGGTGATGTAGTCGCAGCCATCGGACTGGAGCAGCAGCACGAGATTGCCCAGCTCCGAGATCTCGCCGAAACGGCCGGCCGGCACCTCGTCGGCCTGCGTTGCGCCGACCGAGCTGTCGTCGGTGGGGTTGAGCATCTTCCAGGCGTAATCGGTGGGGAACGGGCCCGGCGCGACCGCATTGACGCGGATGCCGTACTTGGCCCATTCGACCGCCAGCGACATCGTCATTGCGTTCACCGCGGCCTTGGCCATCGCCGAGGGCACGACGAAGGGCGAGCCGGTCCAGATCCAGGTGACCAGCGTCGACACCACCGAGCCTTTCAGGCCATTCGCGATCCAGCGCCGGCCCACGGCCTGAGTCGTGAAGAAGGCCCCGTTCATCACGGTCGAGGTGATCGCCTCGAAACCGCGCGGGCTCAGTTCCTTGGTCGGCGCGATGAAGTTCCCCGCGGCGTTGTTGATCAGGCCGGTAAGCGGCCCGAACTTCTCCCAGATCTCGCCCACCGCGGCATCGACTGCCTCGGCCTTGCGAATGTCCACCGCCTGCCAATGAACCCGCTCGGCATCCAGCTCGCCGTTGATCTCGGCCGCCGCCTCTTCGAGGATCTGTGCGCGCCGCCCCCAGATATGGACGTTCGCCCCGTGCGCTGCGAGGTGGCGCGCGAGCCCCTTACCGATGCCGGTGCCGCCGCCCGTGATGAGCACGCGCTTGCCTGCCAGACATTGCTTATCGAACAACATACGGTCTCCTTCGCGGGCGTCTGGAGAGACGCCACAGATTCGTCATTCACTACGCATTCAGACGTGATTCGGCGCTGCACCGCGTTCCCGCCCAGGCGCTTCCAGCCAGTTCGGCCAGCCGACGCGTTCGTTCTGCGCCATAGCCAGCTTCTGCTCTTCGGGCGAGGCGAATTCGCGGTCCCAGCGCTCCAGCGCGGGCCTGATGATCGAGTTGAACCACACGGGCGGCACCAGCGCGGCGAGGAAGCACACGAACACGCTCGGCATCTGGATCGCCGTCCGGTCGGGCACCAGCGCGAAGTACGGCGCATACGAGTTCAGGTGGTGATCGGCGTGATTGGTGATCTCGAAGGTCATGATTCGCGACAGAGGACGCAGGTGGTTCCAGACGTGGCGCCGCTCGATCGGCGTGCCGACCGCCCGCACTTGCCCGTAGTGCTGGAAGTAGTTGAAGGTCTCGATCCAGAAGCGCGCGACGATCATCGCGCCGAGCGACACAAGGTTCGCTTCCCAGCCGCCGATCCAGTAGATGACGGCCTGGAACACGAGCTGCGCGACGATCGCCTTCCACAGCCGGTGGCGGATCGACCAGCGGGCGTAGCCGCGCTTCTGCAGCGCGTCGCACTCGGTGCGCTGGCAGTCGAGCGTGGTTTCGACGACGGCCCGCGGCGCGAAGGCATAGAGGGACATGCCGCGCGGGGCGGTGTCGCTGTCATTCACCGTCGAAACATGGATGTGGTGCGTGACGACGTGGCCGATGTCGCGCGTACAGTCGAGGTAGCACACCTGGGCGTAGCGGCCCGCGAAGCGCGAGATCGCGCCGCGCTGGTGATACAGCTCGTGCGTCGCCGGGATCAGCGGCAGCACCGACAGCCACGCGACACTGAGCAAGGCGCCGACGGTCTGCGCGCCATCGAGCTGGCCACTCGCGACGACCCAGGCGAGTGCCACGTAAAGACTCGGGCCGAGGATCGTGCAGATCCACACGGGGATCAGGGACAAGGCACGGCTGCGAATCCGCCGCGCCGAAAAGTCCATCGGCAGGATGCTGTCGACGAGCGCCAGCAGGGGAAAGGTCGCAATGCCGACCCACACCCAGTGCCCCCCGGCCAGCAGCCCGGCCAGCGTGGCCACTTGCATCAACACGGGGAGGAAATACTTGAGGTAATCCATCTTCTTGTCTCCATCATCCGATGCGGCCTTGGGAACCGGCACCGGCTCTCTCTGGTGGTTGCGCCTGCCGTCTACCGGCGAGCCGCTTACGAGGTCGTGAGCTCGCGCGGCTTCTTCTCGGCAAACAGGTTTCGCCCGATCAGGTACTTCATGATTTCTATGGAGCCCCCGGCGATTTTTACGATGCGTGCGTCGGCGTAGGCGCGCGCGATCGGGTATTCCCACATGTAGCCCCAGCCGCCGAAGAGCTGCAGGCACTCATCGACGACCTTGCAGTGCAGGTTCGACAGCCACATCTTGGCCATTGCCGCATCCAGCGCATCGAGCTGGCCGTCCATGAAGAGCGCGATGCACCGGTCGGTAAAGACGCGTCCGATGACTGCCTCGGTGTGCAGCTCGGCGAGCTTGAACTGGGTGTTCTGGAAGTCGCCGATGGTCTTGCCGAAGGCTTCGCGGTTGGCGGTGTAGTCGACCGTGTAGCCGATCACCTCCTCCGCGACCGCCGCCGAGCGGATCGCCTGGGCGAGGCGTTCCTGTGCCAGCTTGGTCATCATGATCGCGAAGCCCTGCCCTTCCGCGCCGAGGATCGAGCTCGCCGGCACGCGCAGATCCTCGAAGAAGAGCTCGGAGGTGTCCTGCGCCTTGAGGCCAAGCTTCTCGAGGTTCTTGCCGCGCTTGAAGCCGGGCAGGCTGGTATCGACGAGGAAGAGCGTGATGCCCTTGGCGCCGGCGTCGCGGTCTGTTTTGGCGGCCAGCACCAGCACATCGCACATCTGGCCATTGGAGATGAACACCTTCTGGCCGTTGATCACGTAGTCGTCGCCGTCGCGCACCGCGCGCGTGCGGATGTTCTTGAGGTCGGAGCCCGCATGCGGTTCGGTCATGCCCAGCGCCCCGATCGCCTCCCCGCTCACCATGCGGGGTAGCCACTGGCGCTTCTGTTCCTCGGTGCCGAAGGACTTGATGTAGGTGGCGACGAGGTCGCAGTGAATCAGGAAGCCCGGTCCGGTGTAGCCGCATTTCGCGATTTCCTCGAAGACGATGACGTCGAAGAGGTAATCCAGCCCGAGGCCGCCGTATTGCTCGTCGACCGTGCAGCACAGCAGCCCGGCGTCGCCGGCCTTGCGCCACACCTCGCGCGACACGATGCCGTCCTTCTCCCACTGCGCGTGGTACGGGCGGATTTCCCTATCGATGAACTTACGCACCGTGTCGCGAAACATCTCGTGCTCTTCACTGAACAGGTTGCGCTTGATCATGGTGTGCTCCGTCTCGTCCGTTGAGTTTTAAGTATGGTAGCGTACGATTTAGAGCGAATCAAGATAATTTTGTAGCGTACTAATTTTCAATTCTCAAACGACAGGCACAAGAACAACGGCGCCTTCTCCGATACAGCTCGGCGCCCCCGCTATCATTACTTAATGAACTTAATAATCTGCTTGCTGACGAATTCCGGCGCTTCCAGATGCAGGAAGTGCCCAGTCTCGGGAACCATCAGCGCCTGCGAGCCGGGGCCGACATGGGCGAGCATTTCAGTCAGCGCATCCCCGTCGAGGCCTATGCAGCCGTCGCGCGCGCCGTGCAGGTACAGCAGCGGCTGGGTGAGCGCCCCGGCGCCGTCGCCGTAGGCGAAGGAGAAGCTCGCGGGATCGAAGAAGGCGCGGTAGTAGCCGAGCGCCGCTTCGAGGTTCGCCTTGCCGCTGAGGCAGCGAGCAACTTCGGCGACGTCCTCGCGGGCGTCGTAGCCAGGCGACCAGTCGGCCCACAGATCGCGGATGAAGGCGAAATCGTCGGCAGCAACGACCTCGTCCGCGGCGGCCATCTGGAAGAACCACATGTAGAACGAGCGCTTCAACTGCGCGTAGGTCGAATGGCGGCGGGCGAGTACCTGCAGTGGCGGCACCGCCATCGTCACGCAGCGTTTCCACAACGCGGGTCCTTGCAGCGCCGCCGAGTACGTCGCCACCGCGCCCCAGTCGTGGCCGCAGATGATTGACTCTCCGGTGCCGCCCAAGGCGCCATGCAGCGCGTTCGCATCGGCACCCAGGGCGAGGAATAGCCCTACCCCATCCAGACTGGCCATCTCGGGTGCGGTAGTCGGTGCATAGCCGCGCATGTAGGGTGCGACGGCCCGGTATCCCTGGCTTGCCAGCGCGGGCAGCAGGTGACGCCACGTCACAGCCGTGTCGGGAAAGCCGTGCAGCAGCAGCGCCAGCGGCCCCTCCCCCTGTTCAAGGTAGTGGAACTCCAGCCCGTTGGCCTGGACGCGCCCGCGTTTAAGTTCGTATGTCATTGTTTCCATCTTCTCTGTCGAGGTCGTTTTCCATTCACACCGCTGCACGCGTCTTGCGTGCCGCGGCGCCTATTGCCTGCTCGATCGCCTCCCGCAGCCGGCTCGCCATCTCGGAGGAGCTGCCCATCGCGAGGTAGTTGGCCGATCCCCACGCCCGCTCGAGCCGTGCCGCGTCGGTATCGCTGCCCACGCTCAGGCACAGGCAGGCGACGCCCCGCGCGCGCGCCTCTTCGAGCGCCTTGCGCGTGTCCTGGTCGGCGTATTCGCCTTCGTACTGATCGTCGTAGGGATAACCATCCGAGATCAGCAACAGGAGCTTGAAAGGGGTGCCGGAATGCGTGTCGAGCAGCGTCGTGCCATGCCGGATGGCTGCGCCGCTGCGCGTGTAGCCCGCGACGGAAAGGCGGCTCATGCGGTCGCGGGTTGCCGCGCCGAAACGTTCGTCGAATGCCTTCAGGTGCTGGAAGCGCACGAGGGTGCGGCCCCATGAGTGGAAGCCGTACATCGCAACCCGGTCGCCGAGGCGGTCAAAGGTCTGACACAGCTTCCACGCGGCGCGCACCTGGCGATCGACGACACGATCACCGGCGTCGCCTTCGAGCGTCGAACTGGAGACATCGAGGAGGATCAGCACGCCAAGATCACGGCGCGTGCGCAAGCTCGCGGAATAGATGCGTTCCTCGCCAGAATGGCCGCTTCGCAGGTCAACGGCGAGCCGGATCAGGCGATCCAGTACGAGTTCGTCGCCATTCGTCTGCCCCGCATGCCGACGGAATCCCAGGCACAGTCCCGCGAGCGAGCGCTGCAGCCGCTGGTCAGGCGCTGGGTCGAGCAGGCTTGCATCGAAGACAGGCTCGTCAGACCCGGGGGCGACTTCCTCGACGTTGGTCCAGTCGAAACGGTAGCGCGCCTTGCCGGCGTCCCATTCCGGATAGCTGTGGGCGCCCCCCTCGGGCCCCACGAATGCGCTTGGAATCGCTACCGACATGCCCGAACGCAACGCCTTGGTGATGTCCAGCGCGTGTCGTGACGCCCGCCCACTCACCATTTCGGACGAGCCCTCGATACCCGTGTCGGCGGCCTGTTCAGGGGAAGACTGCATGTCGAAGATTTCGCGCATGAAACGAGCGAAGAATCCGTCCTTGCCGAGCGGCGAGGACAGCAGCTTCCAGAAGGGATTACGCGTCAGCGCGTCTTCGTCACCCTCGGCCTGCTCCTGCTGGAGCCCGTCCAGCCGTGCCTCCAGCTGTTCCAGCTTGCGCGCGTCCGTCTTGCGCCCTCCGCCCCGCAAATTCCGGAGCAGGACGGCCCACGGTTGCATCGTGCCGTACCACTCGGGCGGGGGCAACAGTGCGCGACTGCGGGTAATCCTTAACGAATCCTCCGCATTCCGCGAACAGTGTCCCGTACGGTAAGGTTCGATGGCCTTCATGAACGCCCGCGGCAATCGGTCGGCAATCGGTCGGCAATCCGCTCGCAGCAACGCTCCACTTCCAGCACGAGAAAACGCTGCCGCTGCTCGATGCTGCCGACCAAGGTGCGCAGGCCCCCCGCCTTCAGCGCGCCGCGACGCACGGCCCGCGTCAGCGGCCCGTCGGCCCACACAGTTTCACCACCGTGCAGCAGATAACGTCCGACGAGATCCGCCGCGGTGATATCTTCGTGGCAGGCAATCGTGATGAGCGGCACCCCGAGCCGGGTCGCCATATGCTCGATGAGCCTTGTCTTGCCGCAACCCGTCGGCCCCTTCAGCATCAGCGGCAGTCGCTGGCGATGCGCAGCCTCGAACACCTCGATCTCGTTGCCGCCAGGAAGGTAGTAAGGTTGCTCCACCGTCCGCCGCTCATCCGCACTGAAGGCCACCTGCATTGCCTGTCTCCATCGTTGTCTTCTTGGTGTGATGGAGAACTTAGTCCTTGTCTCGCAATCGCCCCCCTACCGATAGTTAGGAGGGCGACGGTGCGTCCGCGGACATGCGGCAATCGTTCCGGTCGAGGACGATCTTCTGTCGCTTTCGCCCTGCCGAAGCGTCCGCGTCCTTACACGGGCAGACAAGTCGGGTTCGTCGATTAAGCGGTAAGTTCAGCTGCAGCGGGCGCGTGTAAAGGAACACCGCCCGACTCACGCAGTGCTCGATCCAGCACCTGCGCCGCCCGCTCCCCGCTGAACACCGCTGCCTCGACCCCCGCCTGCGAGAAGTAGTCGCCCGCCAGACACACGCGGGGCGGCATGGCCTTGTGTACGGCGTCGAGCTTCGCGTAGTGACCGGGACCGGCGATCGTCAGGCCGCGGTCGTAGCGGAAGAGGTGTACGAAGCTGGGTTCCGGGGCGGCACCGAAGGCTCTTACGGCCGCTTCCACCGCTTCGCGTTTGATGTCATCGTCGCTCATGTGGGCGAGCGGCGGGGTGTTGAAGTAGACGCCGACCGCCTCGGCACCTTTCGGTACGGAGCCCGGATTGCGGCGGCTGTGCAACACAATCGCGCCGATGTTGCGCGTCTCGCCGACGCCGACCGGCAGCACGATGTCGTTCGGATAGTCGGGCCACGGACTTTTCGCGTAGCCGATCGCGACGTGCGCGTAGTCGGTGTAGGGCGCTTCGGTAAGCCTGCGCTTCGCGTCCGCGTCGATGTGGGACTCGAGCAGCTTGGCCGCGACGAAGGCTTCCGTGGCAACCACCAGCCCGTCGGCATCGTACGCCTCGCCGTTAGCGAAGACGCGGAAACCGTTTCCGTTGCGCTCGATGCGTTCTACGGGCGACGAGAGACGGACTTGTGCCCGCTTCGCCGCCTTGACGAACCATTCGCTGACCTGGCCGATTCCGCCTGGGGGCACCGACAACTTCATCTTGTGCGCCTGCCGGATGATGGCGTGCGGGAACGGGGTCGACAGCCAGCTCGCCGGCACGGCATAGAGGAAATCCATGATCGGCCGCACGATGTATTCGTAGGCTCGATCGCCGAGATTCTGCCGCGACCATGTCTCCAGATTCTCGCCCTTGTCGAAGGCGGCGAGTTCCGCCCCGTTGAACGCATTGCCTGCGCCGGAGCCGGCGTACAGTTTCAGCCCCGCCAAGGCCACCTTCAGCTTGTCGCCCAGGGTCAGCACCGGTATCCGCAGGTAGCTCGGCAGCGACACGAAGCTCACCGGATAGCGCGAGTCGTCCTTGTCCTGCAGTTCGGATGCGCCGCCCCACGCCACGACTTCGCGCTCGTGCCCCATTTCGGCGAGCAGCGCCGACGTGCGGGGATAGATGCCGCCCATCAGGAACAGTGCGCCGGTGGCGAGATTGAAGCCGTCGCGGCGAAGCTGCTTGGTGCGGCCGCCGACCTGGTCCGAGGCCTCGAACAGCAGCACGTCGTGGCCCTGCTTGCTCAAGGTGTAGGCGGCCGCGCAGCCGGCGGGTCCGCCGCCGATGACGATGGTTTTCATGAAGTCTGTCTCCTGGATAGTTCTTGTAGGTCTTCGTCGACAAAGGCGGCGGTGAGCTCGATCAAGTCCCGGCAGGCGGACGATCCGCTCTTCAATGCACTGCGCACGCCGCTCACCAGCCGCAGCAGGTGACGCGACAGGAAATCGCGCTGGGCACGCAGCAAAGACTCGCGGGCCTCGGGCTGCCCGGCCGAGCACTCCTGCTGGTGTGTCAGGAAATGCATGAATTCGAGTTCGACGCTGAGGTGGTCGGGCATCTCGGCGCGTTCATCCCGCCCAAGCCCGAAGAAGCCATAAAAGCGCATGAGCTCCTCGAACAGCGCGCTCTGGTCCCCGCCGGCGTAGGCCCCCTCCCTCAATGAACACGCCTGCTCGCTGACGGATGGATCGAAGGCCGTGTTGAAGTCGCTGCCGACAATCGCCATCGGCCCGCTGCCGGCGCCCTCATACGTGAAGGCACGCGAAAGCGCGGCATACATTGCGCTGCGGCCAATGGCGCTGCGCGAGAAGTCCGTGAATTCGTCGCGCGCGCTCATGCGGGGACTCCTTCGACGATGCGCTCGATCTCGATCCGCGTGTCGCGATCGAAGACCGAGCTCTGCCCCTGCAGTACGCCTGCGGTGAGGTGCGGATGGCCGCCGGCCAGCTCAACCGGATTGAGCGGGGTCGGCGAGACGCTGTTCATGTCCCCGCCAGCGAGGAACTGGTATTGCTCCCAGGCGTGGTACATCAGCGTCTGTCCCGGGCGCAGGCTAGGCGACACTTTCGCCTTGCACTTGAAGCTTCCGACGTCGTTCCAGACGCGGATCCAGTCCCCGTCGACGATACCCCGCCTGGTCGCATCGGCCATCGACACCAGCATGTAGGGCTCGGGCCGCGCTTCCAGGCGCAGCATGATGCGGCTGTCGCGCCACGTGGAATGGATGCTCCAGCGCGTCTTGCCGCCGGTCATCATCAGCGGGTAGTCGCCGCCGATCATAGGGGGCGCCTTGAAGCGCGGCAGCAGCTCGTCGAGTTCCTCGTAGAACGGGTGGTCCACGAAAAACTGAATGCGACGGCTCGATGTCGGATACGGCACCTTGTCGCGTACGTGGAAGGTCAGCGGCACGATGCTGTCGTTCTCGGGGAATTCGCACATGTTGCCGATCGAGCTCGGTTCCTCGGGCAGCTTCTCAAAGCGCGCGAAGCCCTTCTTCTTGATCTCGTCCCACGACAGCTTCTTGTGTGTGCCGCCGAGGTCATAGATCGTTCGCGCCACCTTGTCGTCGTCGCCTTCCTTGAACTGCCCGTTCATCGTCAGGTCGTCGTAAAGGCTGTCGAGCTTCACCTCCAGCCCCTGCGGGCTCTGCACCGACTTGATGCCGCGCTCGCGCGCACGCTTCTGGATCGCCTCCGACAGCGCGACGATGATGCTCCAGTCGCTCTTCGACTCGCCCAGCGGCTTGGTCGCCTGGTCGGTGATCGTGAGGTAGGGCGACAGCGGTGTGACCCACTTCAGCGACGTGCGCTCGTACCACGGCGCGACCGGCAGCACGTAGTCGGCGTGGCGCGCGGTGGAGTTGATGCGCCAGTCCATGACGACGATCTTCTTCAGCTTCGGCCACAGCACTTCCAGCAGCTTCTCGCTGCCGCGGGCACGGCGCAGCGTGTTGCTGCACAGCGAAATCATGATGCGCGGCGGCCGATCCGGCGGCGGGTTGAGCGGCTGCCATTGCTTCGAGAGCGACTCGTCCAGATAGGCGTCGAGCGGACGCTTGTTGCCCAGCCCCCACTCGTCGGCGCGCTTCGACAGCTCGCCGACACCGCCATGCACGGACCAGAACAGGGTGCCGGAGGTCCACACAGGCAGGCGCAGCAGCTTGTTGCCGGGCGCGAACATCATCCGCCCGAGGTCGGTGACGATCATCTCGTGCGTGTCGCCGGCCTCGAGACGCTGGTGGATCAGCGGTTCGAGCTTGCCGAAAGTTTGCGCCGCCTCCTGCAACGAAGGCGGAATCGCGAACTTGTCGCCGCCGTCGGGCGTGAGCAGCGGGAAGCCGGAGAAGCCCGCGCCGCGCCGGCCGATGTTGCCGGTGAGCGCGAAGATCAGCGCCATCGAGCGTTCCGCGAGGTTGCCGTGGAAGTACTTGCACATGCTCGTCTGCGCGATGTTCGAGACCTTGTCGGCGCTGACGATCTCGCGCGCAAGCCGGCGGATCAGCTTGGGATTGACCCCGCACATCTTCGACGCCGCCTCGGGCGCGTAGTCCGCCAAGCGGTCGCGCAGCAGGGAGAAGACGCTGCGCACTTCGACCTCGCTGCCATCCTTCAGCGTCACCCGCTTTTTGGCGTCGAGCGCGGGATCCAGCTTATCCAGCGCGAGCGAGCGGAAGGGCGCGGTCTGCAGGCTGTCGCTCGCCGCATCCCACAGCATGTGGTGATTCTCCAGCCCCCCTTCCTGCACGTCCGCCTGCTTGAGGAATCGCAGGGTGTCGCTGCGCACGAGCAGGGGCAGGTCGGACTGCTCCTTGACGAAGGCTTCCTTCACATGACCGCCGGCGACGATCTCGTGGCAGATGGCCAACGCCAAGGCGGCATCTGTCCCCGGCTTGATCGGCACCCACAGGTCGGATTTCGTTGCGGACGGGTTGTAGTCCGGCGCAATCGAGATGATTTTCGCCCCGCGGTAGCGCGCCTCGGTGAAGAAGTGCGCTTGCGGGATCTGCGTGTAGACCGGGTTGCCGCCCCAGAAAAGGATGAGATCGGAATAGAAATAGTCATCAGCCGAACGCTCGAAGACGATCTTGCCGAAGGTCTCCAGCGTGCCGCGGCGCGAGTCGCCGATCTCGCCGTCCATGTCGAGGCCGATCGACTGCGTCAGCATGCTGAAGCGGCCCTGCGCCGCCATCGACACGCCGAGATCAATGCCGGGGCCGAGGTCCCAGATCGTGCGGTCGGTGCCTTCCTCCAGCGTCACGTCGAGATAGGTGTCGGCGATGTCCCGCAGCGCCTCGTCCCAACTCACGCGCTCCCACTTGCCGCTGCCGCGCGGCCCCACCCGGCGCAGCGGATGCGTGATGCGGGACGGGTCGTACATGCGCTCCGAGAAGCAGCCGCCCTTCTGGCAGCCGCGCGGGTTGTAGTCCGGCAGTTCGGCATTGACCTGCTCGTATTCCCCGGCCTGTTCCTCGCGATAAACGATGCCGTCCTTCACATAGACGTCCCACGAGCAGTGCGCCTGGAACCAGCAGTTGAGGTGATGGGTGCTGCGCACCACCTTGTCCCACGTCCACTGGCTGCGATAAACGTCCTTCCACGAGGTATAGAGCGGCACGGCCGGCAGCTTCCCTGCGCCCGCGGCTGCCGCCGAGGACACCACGAAGTTGGGCATCGACAGGCTGCCCATCAGGGCCGCGGCGCTCTTGAGGAAGCCGCGACGATCGATTCCGGCGCTCATTCGCGGCCTCCCTTCTTGAATTCTTCCTTCGTGTAGAAACGGATCGCCGATACCTGCTGGGCGCGCGGTTTCTGCTGGTTCTGCGGAATCGGCCGGTTGCGTGCGACCTCGCGCGGGTGCTTCTGGAACGGACCGAACATGTCCAGCCACTTGCGTGCGATCAGCAGGTCCATCAACTCGGACTTCTCGCCGCGCTTGTTGCGCTCCCGCTCGCGTTCGAGCGTCTTCAGCGACTCATGCACGCCATCCCCGAACAGCGACACCAGGTATTCGGTGGGGATGCGCGCCTCGTCGGTCGGGTTCCCCTCGTCGTCGATCTTCGGCGGCGACAGCGGCGGCACGTAGAACACGTTGGGCTGGGTGCCGTATTCGGCATGCAGCGGCAGCGCGACCTTGTGCTTCGTCACGAGCTTCCAGATCGGGCCTTCCGGGTCGTCGAGGTAACCGACGAAGCGCACGCGCCCCGGACACTGGCGTGAACAGGCAGTCGTCACGCCCTCGTCGATGCGCGGGAAGCAGAAGATGCACTTCTGCGACACCTCCTCGACCTCGTTGTAATAGATCTTCTTGTACGGGCAGGCTTCCTGGCAGAACCGATAGCCCTTGCAGCGGTCCTCGTCGATCAGGACGATGCCGTTGTCCTCGCGCTTGCTGATCGCCTTGCGCGGGCAGGCTTCGAGACAGGCCGGGTGCGTGCAATGGTTGCAGATGCGCGGCAGGTAGAAATAGTGGCTGTTCGGGAATTCGCCGCCGCCCTGGTCCTCGTCCCAGTTCGGTCCCTTGCCGTGCTTGCCGCCGTCGGCCGCGAGCGAGACGTCGCCCTTGCCGCCGAAGAAGACTTCCTCGTGATTGAAGTTCCACGCCTTGCCGAAATCCTCGACGCTCGGGCGCTGCCCGCGCTGCGCGACGCCGTCGCGAAAACCGCCGCCCATGCTCTCGAATCCGTGCGGCGTGCCGGTGCCGGGCTGGGTGTTCACCGTGTTCCACAGCATGTGCTCCATGCCCTCGCGGCGCGTCCATAAGGTCTTGCAGGCCACGGTGCAGGTCTGGCAACCGATGCACTTGTTGAGGTCCATGACCATGGCCACTTGTCGTTTGCTCATGGCAATCTCCCTTACGCGTCGAGGGCCAGTTCGGCCCAGTCGATGGAGAACGCCTTGATGCCGCCACGCTCGTCGTTGCCGCCCATCCAGACGGCGAAACCGATACCGGTCTTGCGCCCGGCGACCAGCGGCGCGATGTCGCTGCCGCCCCCGAGCGGACGAGAGATCACCACCTGCCAGCGATCGCCTTTGGCGCGTGCCTGCGCCGAGCACGCCAGCGCCGGCCCGGGCGCCGAGGAGCCGATACCGGTCGCGATCTGCGAAACCGCCCCGCTCTTGTTGGCCTGCCAGCGCAGGAAATGGATCGGCGCATCCGCGGCCCCCATCAGCGCCAGCAGCGGCTTGCCGCGCACCGGCAGTGCGATCGCCAACGCATCGGGGAAGTCCTTGCCCGCCGGGCTCACCCCACGCCAACTCGCCCGCAGTGCCCACTGCTGACCGTCATGGACGCTCGCGACCTCGAGCGCCTCGACGCGCCCGTACTCGCGGCCTTCCCAGGAATTGCGGATATAGGGCGTGGGCTGCATCGCCAGCGGCGTCGACATCATCGACACCTGTTCGACAGGCACCGACGCCCAGCCGGGATCGCCCGGATCGAGCATCGGCGCAACATTCTTGACGCGACGTGTGCGCAATTTCGTCTCCTGTTGTCGTACGCATCCGGCGGCACGTGTCGGCCGCCTCGTGACACGGAGTTTTGAATTTGCACGGAATCCCATCCCCTACCGTGAGTTAGGGATCAGGCCCGCCCCCACCGCAAAGTGACGAAACGTTGACCTATGTCAACAAAACGCCCCTCCTTTTGCCGCCCGGACGTGAGCGCGTAGAATCGCCCGCTAGATCCCTGCGACCCCTGCCAGGACACGTTTGCCGGCGAGCGCACCAGCGGGACAATCCGTGCGATGACGGCGGCGATCAAATTCCACCGCGCGAATAACGAGGAGACTTTTTTGACCCAGGCCGTGCAGCCGGAACCGGCGACCAGCGAGCCCCATTTCAAACCGGTGTGCACGCCTGCCATCCGGCGGTTCTCGCATCTGCAGGCGCTGCCCCGGCTGCTGCTCGTCGTCGCCCCGCGGGGCTACGGAAAATCCGTGTTCCTTTCCGCCATCGCCCGGGCGCTGCGCGCCGCAGGCTGCAACAGCGAAGTGCATACGCTCGACGAGGGCCGCTCCGATTTCGCTACCGCGCTTACGCATATCGAGCGCTTGCTTGGCTGCGGTACCGAAGGCGCCGGCATGATGTTCTACGGCGTGCCGATGATCGAAATCGACGCGCGTATCGACGCCATTCTGCAGGCGGCGGAGCAACTCCAAGAAGATACGGTCCTGCTCATAGACGGCTTCGACGCGAACCGCGATGGCGAACTCGGCAACCTCATCGAACGCCTGGTGCTCAGCCGCCAGACGCGACTGCGCATCGTGGTGAGTTCGGTCGAGCTGCCGATCGACAGCTTCCATCGCATCCGCCTCGAAGACGGATTGCGCGAACTGGGCGCGGCGGATCTGAGCCTGGGCAGCGAAGAGATCCGCAGCCTGTTCGATTCAAGCTCGAATCCCGTCCCGCTGTCGCCGGAGCAGGCCGAGATCATCCACACGCAGACCGAAGGCTGGCCTGCGGCGGTGCGGTTGATGCACGTTGCGATGTCCTCACGGGTGAACCCCGCATCGATCTGCTTCGGCACGACAGCGCTCGACACCAACCTCACCAACATCCTGTCGCGCCGCGTGCTCGGCGCCATCAACCCGGCGATCGCCGAATTCCTGCTCGACATCGCGGACCTGGAGGCCTTCAACGCCGACCTGTGCAGTTTCGCGACCGCCAAGCCGCAGGCGCCCGACATGCTGGCCGAGCTGATCCGCCTCAACCTGATGATCTTCCCGGCCGCCGACCGCCCTGGCTGGTTCCGCTTCCACGGCCTGTTCAGCGACTACCTGCGGCGCGAATCGCGCGCCACCCGCAGCGAGGCCGAACGCCACGCCGTGCTCGGGCGGGCCGTGCAGTGGTGCCGCAAGCACGGCGAATACCGCGACGCCTTCGAACTGGCGCTGACGATCCACGACGGCACCCAGGCCAGCGACATCCTTGCCGGTCGCGCACAAGGCGTGGTGCGCGACGAGGGCCGTCACCTCTTTTACATCAACGCCTACGAACGCCTGCTCGAGATCGAGCCCTTCCCCGCCGACGAAGCGCAGTACTGGTACGTTTGGGCGATGCTCTTCGCACGCCAGTACGAGAAGGCCTACCGTGTGCTCGCGGCAATGCGCCTGGGCACGAAGAGCGACGACCCCGTTGCCGATCGCATGCCCGGACGCAAGCAGGCCCTGCTCTCGATCATCCTGTTCTCGCTCGATCGCATCCCCGAAGCACGGGCACGCGGCGAGCGCTGGCTCGAAAGCGATGACGGCCTCGATCCCTTCGAGAGCTCCGGCGTCGCCTGCGTGGTTGGCACTTCCGCCGTCGCCGATCTCGACTTTCCGGCCGCCCGGCGCGCCATCATGCTCGCCCGTAACTCGATGAGCCGCACCGGCAGCGAATACGGCCTCGGCTGGATGTCCTGCCTGGACGCGCTGATCGACATCGAGGAAGGCGACCTCGCCTTCGTCCACGACACCCTGCAGGAAGCCGTCACGCGCGCCCGCAAGCTGCTCGGCCCCGCGGCCTCGATCGTGTCGACCATGGACATGATGGCCGCGCGCATCGCGCTGGAGCGCGGCGATCTGGACGAAGCGCGAGAGCGGCTGCTGAACGGCCTCAGCCAGGCCAAGGAACACGGCTTTATCGAAACCACCAAGGTGGGGCTCGAAGTCGCGGTGCGCTTGTGGGACGGCAGCCAGGATTCGGTCTTCGCCCCGCGCCACCTCGACCCCGTGGCGACGAGCTTCCCGCCACGCTTGCAGCTGCTGCTGCAGTGCGCCGTGCTGGTACGTCTGGTGCGGCTCGGACTCATCGAGGCCGCGACCGACTGGGTGCGCCGGCAGGACATGGAAGGGCTGCTGAGCGCCCGCCCCCCTTCCCTTTCGGCAACCCAGCTGGCCAGCGCCCGGCGGTCCCTGCTCGCCGCGCGCATCGCCTGGCTGATCGCCCAACGCGACTTCCAGGCTGCCCTTGCAGCCACCGACATCGAGCTGCATTCGGCCCTGAAATCGCCTTGCGCCACCTGGCAGGTGCACCTGCTCCTCACCCGCTTGGAGATCGAAGCCGCGACCGGCCATGCCGCGCAGGCCTCCAAGACGCTGCTGCGCGCGATCGGCATCGCGGCACCGCGCCGTCTTCTGCAGCCCTTCGTCGAACATGCCGACGTGATCCAGCCGCTCATCATGGCCGACCCGAAGAAGAACTGGCCCCTGGTCAACGACAAGGAGTTTGTCTTCTTCGCCGACCTGCGCCAGCGCCTCGGTCCCGCCCTTGCCCCCGACCGCTCATCCCCGCAGCAGGAAGCCGCCGCCGACAGCTTCGAACTTGACGCGCCGACAAGCCGCGAGATCGAGCTGCTGGGCTTCCTCGACAGCGGCCTGTCGAACCAGGAGATCGCCGATCGCCTCGGCCTCACGGTGGGCACCGTGAAGTGGCACCTGCACAACCTGTTCATGAAGCTGCGCGTGCGCAATCGCTCGGCCGCGATCTTCAAGGCCAAGCGTGCAGGGCTGCTAAACCGATAGTGGTCTGCGAGAACCCGCGGCACCTATAATTATTTTATCTGGGCTGCGGGGAAGAGAACGTGAATCCGGGCAGCGGCACCGAAAATGAATTGTCGCGAGTAAACCAGGCCCTCCGAACCCTGAGCGCCGGGAACCGGACTTTGCTGCGTGCCGCGCAGGAGCGGGACCTCCTCCATGGCATGTGCCGCGTCATCGTGAATGAGGGCGGTTACCGTCTCGCCTACGTGGCGTACGCGCAGCACGACGAGCAGAAATCCCTTCCGATCATGGCCTACGCCATTCAGCGCGACATACCAGAGGAAAGGGATTTCTTCGACCATCTCCAGCTCACCTGGGCCGATGTGGAGCTCGGGCAGCACGCACCCGCGATCGCCGTCCGCAGCGGAGAACCCTGCATCGGACGCAGCCTGCTGACCGATCCCGGTCTTGCCCCGTGGCGTGAGGTCGCGATTCGTCTGGAATACAGCTCGCTGTCGGCCTTCCCCCTGCACATCGAAGACGACACCATGGGCGTTCTGCTCATCGCCGACTCGGACCCCGATGCCTTCGACGAAGCGGAGGTCAAACTGCTCGGCGAACTGGCCGACGACCTCGCCTACGGCATCAACAATCTGCGCAGCCGCATCAAGCGCCATGAAGCCGAAGAGCGCATTGCGCACATGGCACTTTACGATCCGCTCACGGAGCTTCCGAACCGGACGCTGTTCCGCAGCCGGCTTCAATCCGCGATCGCGGACGGCCGGCAGAAGCATCGGCCGCTGGCCGTCCTGCTCCTGGGCGCCATGCATTTCCATGAGATCAGCGACACGCTCGGCTATCAGCAGGCGGACCTGCTGACCTGCTCGTTCGCCCATCAGCTGGAAAGCCGCCTGCGCGAAGGCCAGTTCGCAGCCTGCGTCGGCGAGGCCGAATTCGCGTTACTGTATCCCGACATGGACGTCTCCCTGGCGGTCCGCACGGCACACGAACTCGTCAGGGAGTTCAGCAGCCCGGTCGAAGTCGGCGGGCTGAGCATCAGCGTCGGCCTTTGCGCGGGCATTGCCGCCTTCCCCGGGCATGGCGCGGACGCGGACGCACTGATCCGCCGGGCGCGCATGGCGATGTTCGAAGCCAAGCGCCGCGGGAGCGATTCAGCGGTCTTCACGCCCGAACTCGAACAACAGCGCACGAACCGGCTCGCCCTGATGATCGATCTGCGCCGCGCGATCGAACAGAAGGCCCTGATGCTCTATTGCCAGCCCAAGATCGATCTCGCGACCAAGCGCATCCGCGGCGCCGAAGGACTGGTCCGCTGGCAGCACCCCTCGCAGGGCATGATCCCCACCGAGGAATTCGTCAGGATCGCCGAGACCTCGGGGCTGATCACACCGCTGACCTACCACGTCCTCGAAGCGGCCTTCCAGCAGATCTACGCCTGGCATGACAGCGGCCTCGACCAGCCGCTCTCGGTCAATCTATCGGCCCGTGATCTGCGCGATCCGGCATTGATCGACAAGCTCAAGAACCTGTTTTCTACTTGGGGCACGGCGCCCGAATGGATCCAGTTCGAGCTAACCGAGAGTGCACTGATGGAAGATCCCGTCGGCGCGCTCGACGCCATCCACCGGATAAAGGCCTTGGGCGTCGAACTCTTCATCGACGATTTCGGTATCGGGTACTCGAGTCTCAGCTATCTGCACAAACTGCCCGTCGATGCGATCAAGATCGACCAATCTTTCGTCATCGCGATGCCGGATAGTGCCGTCTCCGCCGCCATCGTCGAATCGACCATCGAACTCGGCCATCGGCTGGACCTCGAAGTCGTCGCGGAGGGCGTTGAAACCGAATCGGCGTGGAATCAACTGGTAGCCCTCGGCTGCGACACCGGTCAAGGCTATTACATGGCCAAACCCATGCCGGCGGACCAGTTGAGGGATTGGCAGATGCAGTACGACGCTGGCATCGTCACCTACCGGATACACTGAAGAACGTCGGGTCGACTCCAGCGACGCATCCGCGGCTGCAGACTCCGGTTGCGATCAGGGACCATCATCTAAGTTGAATCAATCCCACAAGGTTCGGTGCCGGGGAGCAAGGCGGTCACCGAACATCGAAGTCATGTCCAAGAGCAATACGGCTTATTTCAAGTACTGGCGCGCGTGCGCCGCGTGGGGGCCGATCCTCCTCGCCGCCTTCATCGTGTGCTGGGGGCTGCTGGGCTACAACATCCCGCCGATTCCCGCCGATTTCACCGCCGACCAGCTCGCGCAGCATTTCCGCACCCACTACAACGAGGTGCGCGCCGGGATGGCAGATGCTCTATGACCAGGGCGGGCTGCTGATCGCGGCGGGCAGGTCGCGCTTTTCGACTGCTCCGCCGCGAGGATGTCGGGCTCGGCATGCTGAGCACGCTGATCCTCGTCACAAGCGGCCTCTTCGTGGTGCTCGCCGTGAATGCCGCCAAAACGGGAAAGGCTCGCGACCTGCACTTCCTCGGCGGGATGGTAGTCCTGGCCTACCTGTGGTTCCGCGCACGGCAGGGTGTGGACAGCCCGCTGTGCAGCCTGACCGAATCCGGCGCCTTGTACTGGCACATGGTCGATCTGCTCTGAATCTTCATCTTCCCGATGCTCTACCTGCTGGGGCCGCGATGACTCACCTCTCTCCCCGATCCGCCGTCTTCGTGTGGTCCTTCCTGGTGATTGCGAGGCTATGCACAGCGTGGCTGGCCGCTGGACCGCCGCTGTCGTCATGCTCGTCGCCGCGCTCAAAGGCCGTGCGATCGTGCTGTACTACATGGAGTTGAAGGACGCGCAGCTTGCGTGGCGGCTCGTGTTCAAGGCGTGGCTGGCCATCGCCACAGTGGTCATCGTTGCTTTCTGGGCCCTGAGCGCAGGCAATTCCTGACAGCGCCTCGCCTTCGCATCGCGCTACTCATCGCGATCATTCCTGCAACCCCCTTCCCGCCTGATCGCGCGGGAAGGGGGTTTTCGATACCCGTGCTCCTTCTGCTCAGAACACCAGCACCGGCTTGATCGCCTCTCCGGTCTCGGTCGCCTTGAAGGCTTGATTAATGTCGTCGAAGCGATAGGTGGTGATCAGCTTGTCGAAGGGGAACTTGCCGTCGCGGTAGAGTTGGACCATGCGCGGGATGAATTCCTGCGGGTTCGCGTCGCCTTCGGTGATCGGGCGCAGGGTGACGCTTTTCACGAGCAGGTCCAGCAGGGTCACAGGCACCGCGGCTTCGGGTGACGGCACCCCCAGCAGGCCGACGGTGCCGCCCGGGAGGGTGCAGTTGATCGCGTTGGCGATGACGGGGGGGAGGCCCGTCGAATCGAGCGAGTGCGTGACGCCTCCGCCGGTCGCAGCCTTGATGCTCGCGACGAGATCCTCGGTGTTGAAGGGATCGAAGGCGTGGCTTGCACCCAGATCGAGCGCCAGCGCGCGACGCCGTTCGTTGGGCTCAATCACGACCACCGGGCCGGCACCGACCGCGAGCGCGCCGAGCAGCGCGCTCAGGCCGACGCTGCCCCCGCCGAAGATCGCGAGCGATTGGCCCGGTTTCAGCGCGAGCGAATTGATCGCCGCACCCGCCCCGGTCTGGATCCCGCAACCGAGCGGGCCGAGGATTTCGAGCGGCACGGCGTCCGGAACCGGGACCGTATTCACTTCGCGCGCGAGCGCGTAGGTGCCAAACGAGGACTGACCGAAGAAGAGGCTCTGCACCGCTTCGCCGGACGCATCGATCACCGTGCCCCCATCGACGCGCTGCGCCGCGCCGAAGTTGAGCGGCAGCATCTGGTGGCAGGTCGCCGGGTGATCCTCGCAGCAGCTCGCGCAGTGCCCGCAGGAGTTGAACGACAGCACGACACGCTGGCCCGGCTTCACTTTCGTCACGCGCTCGCCGACGGCCTCGACGATGCCGGAGCCTTCGTGCCCGAGCACAATCGGCAGCGGCACGGGAAAACCGTCGCGGCACACCACGTCGGTATGGCATACGCCGACTCCGACCATGCGCACCAGCACTTCATCGCCCTTGGGGGGGCTGATGCGCACGTTCTCGATCTCGAGCGGCCCGCCCACCGTACGCAGCACGGCAGCGCGTGCCCGAATGAACAGCGAATCCTGGATGCTTCCCATGGTGTTTCGTCTCCTGCCTGGTTTGGTTATTCAAGCCGCCGCAGCGCGGGCGGTGGTGCTCATGTCGGTGAACTTGTCGTAGTGGATGGCATCTAGGCCGACCCCGAGACTGCAGGCAAGCTCGATTGCGCGGTCGATCATTACCGGGGGACCACACATGTAGAGTTCGGCTCCGCGCTCAGCTTCGCCCGCGAGCGCGGCGTCGAGGTATTCGGTGACCATGCCGCGCCGACCTTGCCAGTCGCTGCCGGCAGGCTCGTTGGAGAGCACCGGCACGAACTCGAAGCCGCCGCGCCAGCCGCCGGCAATGGCGCGGATCTGGTCGAGTGCGTAGAGATCGGCCTGGGTGCGGGCGCCGAAGAGCAGCACGCAGCGCCGGGTAACGCGCCTCTTGCGCGCGTCCTCGAGAATGCTGAGCAGCGGCGCCAGTCCGCTGCCGCCGGCGATGCAAATCATCGGTCCGGTGCCGGTACGCAGATGGAAGTCACCCTGCGGCGCCTCCACCGCTATCGGAGAGCCGTTCATCGTGCCTGCGAACAGGGCCTCGGTGAATGCGCCGCCCGGCACCTTGCGGATCATGAAGGACAGCTTGCGATTGCCCTCGCGTTCGGGTGCGTCCGCGAACGAGTAGCAACGCGGCTGGGCGAGCGCGGGGGTCTTCAGGTTCGCATACTGGCCAGCGACGAAGCGCAGCGGCCGGTCGACTTCGACCGTCACGCGCAGGATGTCATGCGTCAGGCTCTCGGTGGCGACGATCGCGCCCTGATAGCGTTCCGCGGGCGGCGCGTCCTCGATGCCCGCCTGCACCTGCACGACGATGCGTTCGTCCTGCGGCACGGCCTGGCAGGCGAGGATGTAACCGGCATCGATTTCCTGGCGGGACAGCACATAGCCGAAATCCGTGATCGCCTTGACCCGTCCCTCGACAAGCCGGCACTTGCACGCGCCGCAAGTACCGACGGTGCAGTTGTGGGGGAAGGGAACGGAATGTTCGAGTGCGCTTTCCAGCACGGTCTGGCCCGCTGGCACCTCGAAACTCGCGCCGAAGGGTTGGACCTCGACGGTCGGTACCGTTTTCGGCTTGAACAGGTTTTTCAGGAAACTCACCATCGCGGGCCTCTCTCTGGGTGGGGCGAGCAACCCGGCGCCGCGGCTGCCCGTTCATTCGCGGGGCTGTCATGCCCCCTATTGCTTTTCTGTCATACGTCCGTTTCATCGCGGCGACCCGCAGGTCGAACGCGCGGGACGACACTTCGACAGCAGGATTCTCCACGGGCGCGACGCAGCCTCCACCTGCCGAAAGTTTGGTACTACGGAAGCGTCCGCGTCCGAGGCGATCCGGACCCGAAACATCGAAATCGATCCAAGGACATCGTGGCCGAGGAAAGCCGCCCCTACCCTATGGGCTTCACGTCGCTCGTGCGCCGCGAGCCGGTCGGCGTCGTCGGCGCCATCGTGCCGTGGAATTTCCCGGTCGCGCTGTCGATGATGAAGATCGGCCCCGCGCTCGCGGCCGGCTGCACCATCGTGCTGAAACCTTCGCCCGGCACCGTGCTGGACAGCTGCATCCTCGCCGAAGCGGCCGAAGAAGCCCGCTTGCCGGCCGGCGTCGTGAACTGGGTACCCGGCGGCCGCGAGCTCGGGGCCTATCTCGTCGCGCACTCCGGCGTCGACAAAGTCGCGTTCACGGGCTCCACCGCAGCCGGACGCATCATCGCGCAGGAATGCGGCCGTCTCCTGCGCCCGGTGACGCACGAACTGGGCGGAAAATCGGCTGCCATCGTGCTCGACGACGCCGACCTCGGCGCCCTCGCCCAAGGCCTGCCGACCGCGTCGATCCTGAACAACGGGTAGGCTTGCTTCTCCTGCACCCGGATCCTGGCGCCGGCCAGCCGCTACGATGAGGTCGTCGACGCGATAGCGGACGCGGTGTCGGCGCCCGTCGTTGGCGACCCGCTGCAACGCGAGACACAGATCGGCCCGATGGCGTCCGCGATCCATCGCGACCGCGTCCAGGCATACATCGCCAAGGGCAAGGGCGAGGCCCGGCTGGTGGCCGGCGGCGGCAAGGTGGACCGCGAGCGCGGCTGGTTCGTGCAGCCGACGGTCTTCGCGGATGTCGACAACGGCGCGACAGTCGCCTGCGAGGAGATCTTCGGTCAGGTGCTGTCGGTCATTCGATACAACGACGAGGATGAAGCCGTGCGCATTGCCAACGAGTCCGAATACGGCCTAGGCGGAACCATCTGGTCGACCGATCGGGCGCACGCCGTCGAACTCGCCCGCCGCATCGAGACGGGGACGCTGGGCATCAACGGCTATATGCCCGACCTCAATGCGCCCTTCGGTGGCATCAAGGCGAGCGGACTGGGACGAGAACTCGGCCCGGAGTCGGTGGTCGCTTACCAGCGCTACAAGTCGATCTACCAGCTCCGCTGATCAACAAACGAAAGCAGGCCCGCGCAAGATGCCGGGCCTGCTCTCCGCGCCGCGTCGTAAGACTCAGGCGTCGGTCGTCTCGACGGGCGCGAACTGCTTGCGCAGTGCCGCTTTCAGGATCTTGCCGGTCGGCGTCATGGGCAGGCTGGGGGCGAAGATGATCTGCTTGGGGGCCTTGTAGGCGGCGATCATCTCCCGGCAGTGCGCGATCAGCTCGTCCTCGCCGGGTGCTCTGCCGTCTACCGGAACGACGATCGCCGTGACCCGCTCGCCCCAACGCTCGTCCGCCAGCCCGATCACTGCCACCTGAGAAACGCCGGGATGCTTGCTGAGCGCCTGTTCGACCTCGGTGGAATAGACGTTCTCGCCGCCGGAGATGATCATGTCCTTGGTGCGGTCGACGAGATAAAGCAGGCCGTCGGCGTCGCGATAACCCGCGTCCCCGGTGCGATACCAGCCGTCCGATAGGACCGAGTCCGTCTGCGCCGGCTTGTTCAGGTAGCCCTTGAACATCGCCGGCGAGCGCACGACGAATTCGCCGATCTCGCCGTCGGGCAGTTCGTCCCCCGCCGCGCTCAGGATCTGCACTTCGACGAGCGGCACGGGCGTGCCGCAGGACTTGAGCTTGCGCTCGTCGTTCAGGTCGTGCTGATCGGGACGCAGCAGCGTCACCGCCCCGCAGGTCTCGGTCGCGCCGTAGAACTGCATGAAGTCGCAGCGCAGCGTGCTCATGGCACGCTTGAGCAGCGGCGCGGTGATCGGAGAGCCGGCGTACATGACGAGGCGCAGCGATGAGAGATCGGTGTCGGCGACCGCCGGGTGATCGAGGATCATCTGGATCGCGGTCGGCACCAGGCAGCAGATCGTCGGACGGTCTCGCGCGATCGTCGCCAGCAGCGCGGGGATATCGAGTCCCGGCAGGATCGTGAGCGGCACCCCGTTGTAGAGCCCTTGCAGTGACAGGCCGGTGCCGACAAGATGGAAGTTGGGCATCACGAACATCATGACGTCATCGGGCCGCCAACTGAATGCCGGTTCGAGGTGCTCGCACAGGCGCATGTGGTTCATGCCGCCATGCGTGAGCTCAACCCCCTTCGGCTCGCCGGTCGTGCCCGAAGTATAGAGGAGCAGCGCCGTGTCCTCGGGGCGCACTTCGACATTCGGGTCGGCCTCGCTGCAGGCGGCCATCCGCGTCTTCAACGCGCTTTCGCCGTCGGTCGTAGAGTCGAACTCGACGATCTCGAAGCGTCGCGCGCCGGTCTCACGCACCTGCTCGACGAGCGGGACGAACTCGCGGTCCACGAAAACCAGCGCCGGCTGGGCGTCGTCGACCACGCCCTTCAACTCCATCGCGGACAGCCGCCAGTTCAACGGCAGCAGCGGGCAACCGGCTTTGCTCGCGCCGAACATGGCTTCGAAATACTCGATCGAGTTCCTGCCGTAGAAGCCAACCACCGCGCCCCGCTTCACGCCGGCCTCGATGAGCAGGTTCGCGATCCGGCTGGCCGCCCGATCAAGCTCCCTAAACGTTTCCCGGCGCCGCGCGTTCATCAGCGCAACGCGGTCACCGGCAGTCCGAGCATGGTAGCGGGGAATGTCCGCCAGGGAGGCGATGTCAGCGTGAAGCCACATGGTCGAAACCTCTGCAAATGGGAAGGAAAGAAATGGGGGTCTGCGCCAAGGGGGTCCTGGTCCTAGCGGTGGCGGCATCCGCCCGGGTGCTTTGCAGCCAGGCTCATAATCGGTTAGGACCGCACGGCGTCGCACCTGTCGAAAGTTGGGCATGGTGATGCGGGCGCTTGATGTGATGCAGGCGGACCGCCGACGACGGCGCGCCGCGGCCGGGGTCCGACCAAGCCCGCGCGCCGCCGCATCGCGGCATCACCTGCTCACAAGCTGACGCACTGCGCGTGCCACGCCGCCTGCAACGCGTTGCGGTGGTCGGGGGCCGCGACCGCGATGAGCCGGGCCGCGCGCTCGCTGAGCGTTGCGCCGCGAAGGTCGGCGACACCGTGCTCGGTCACGACGAGATCGGCGATGTGCCGAGGCGCACCGACAAGCGCTGCGGGGTCGAACCGCGGCACGATGCGCGACACCGCCCCGCGAGACGCACTCGACAGCAACGTGAACACCGCGCGGCCGCCCGCGGACAGCTTCGCGCCCTGAGCGAAGGCCGGCATGCCGCCGACGCCCGCTACGAGCTGGCCGCCGAGCGTGTCGCAATTGATCTGACCGAAGAGATCCACTTCGAGAGCCGCGTTGATGGCGACAAGATTGTCGATCGCAGCCAGGCGCCGGATATCGTGCGTCTCGCACACCGGCGCGAAGCGGAACGTCTCGTCCGCCGCCACGCGCCGGTAGAAGGCGGGGTCGCCGAGTGCGACTCCGACGGTGACCGCGTCCCTTCCCGAGATTGCCCCCTGCTCGATCAGCGGCATGACGGCTTGAGTAGTCATGCCGGCATGAAGCTTCAACCGACGATGCCCGGCAAGCGACGCGAGGACGGCGGTTACCATCCTGCCGATGCCGACCTGCACGGTGTCGCCGTCACGAACGACCCCGGCGACGTGCTGTCCGAGCCTCGTCAGCGGCGCGCTCGCCACATCCGAGGGATAAGTCACCAAGTCCGCCTCGGCTTCGACGACAGCGTCGTATTCGTCGAGCGCGAACGTGTGGCCGCGCGTCCGCGGCATGGCCGGGTTGATGTGCGCGATCCGCCATTTCGCGCGCGCCCACACGGCCGGCGCGAAATCATGGCAGACGCCCAGGCTGAGACGCCCGCAATCGTCGGGCTCGCTGGTCTGCATCACGGCAAGATCGATTTCCAGCTGCGACAGGTCGGACCACGCCCCGAGGTAATCGGTCGGAACGAGCTCGATCCGGCCGTCGAGAAAAACCGGGCGAAACTCCGGCAGCATGAAGTAGGCCCGTTGGCGCGCCGCGGGGTGAAGCGCCGCATAGACGCCTTCGTTGATGCCGGGAAAGAAGACCCCGACGAAGCGCACACCCGCGGCGCGCTCGGGCGCCGCGCGCAGCGCGTCGCGAAGCGCAAGCGATTCGCCGGAGACGCCACCGAGGAACACCGTCATGCCCGGTCGCAGGGCCGCGACGACGTCGGCCATTGAGATTCGCCTCGGGTTCCGCCCCAATCCTGAATGAGTCATGCCTCCTCCTTTCGCGATACCTCGGGTGAACGCTCAGCGTTCCCCCTGCCGTCGGCGTTACCGCGTCGATCGTGCCCGACACATTCAACGCCGCCAGTTCATTCTTTTTAATATCGTCTGCTGGCGTACAGCGGCTGTCAAGGGTCGGATTGAAGGCGACCGGCGTATTCGTTCGTTATCTTGAGCGCCTTTTTTCAGGCTTTCTGCCGAGAAAAAGAGCGGATGACGTCGCATGTCTTTCACGACGCTTGCCATCCTATCTTTTCGTCCGTTAGCATATGGTGATGTTCATACCTTTTGCGGAGCCATCATGCCACAGCGTGAAATCGTCGTCGTCGGCGCGGCCCGGACCGCGATCGGAAGTTACGGGGGTGCCCTTAAGGACGTGCCGATGCGCACGCTCGCCACCACAGTGGTTCAGGCCGCGCTCGAGCGCAGCCGCGTGGCGCCCCCGGACGTCGGCCACGTCGTGTTCGGCAACGTGATTCCGACCGAGCCCGCCGACGCCTATTTGAGCCGCATTTCCGCCATCGACGCCGGCATCCCCCGCGAGACGCCCGCCTTCAACGTTAATCGGCTGTGCAGATCGGGGCTGCAGTCGATCCTTTCCGCAGCTCAGACGATCGCGATGGGCGGTGCCGACATCGCCATCGGCGGCGGAGCCGAATCGATGAGCCGCGGCCCCTATCTCGCACCGTCGCTGCGCTGGGGCGCCATGGGCGACGCGAGCTGCATCGATTACATGAACGGCAGTCTGCACGACTCCTGGAACCGCGTGCACATGGGGATCACCGCGGAGAATGTCGCCGAACGCTACGGCATCTCGCGCAGCATGCAGGACGCGCTCGCAGCAGAAAGTCAGCGCCGGGGCGCCGGGGCGATCGAGGAAGGCCGCTTCGACACTCAGATCGTGCCGATCAAGATCCCCGGCCGCAAAGGTATCGTACGCTTCGACCGCGACGAACATGTGCGGCCGGAGGTCGATCTCGCAAACGCGAAGATGTCGATGATTCCCTTCGACGAGATCGCCGTCGAGGAGGCGGTCAGGCACCGAACGACTACCACGTGGGCCAGACCGGCAAGACCGTCGCGCCCCAGCTCTATCTAGCCATCGGCATCTCAGGCGCCATCCAGCATCTGGCGGGCATGAAGGACTCCAAGGTGATCGTCGCGATCAACAAGGATCCTGAGGCACCGATCTTCCAGGTCGCCGATTACGGCGTGGTCGGCGACCTGTTCTCGCTGGTGCCGGAACTCACTTCTCGATTGGCCTGACCGTCGCCGACACGGCGACCGGTCCCCGCGGCCCCTCGGCAGGCTTGGATTCCTCCTCTCCTCCTCTTGCCTGCCGAGGTTTTTTTTCACCTCGATTCGCCCCTTCCCCTTTTTTGCCTTTCTCGTGCTGCCGAACGGACAAACGCCCGGCGGAACGTTTCCGTCCCCGTCGGGCGCATGAAGACGCGGCCGGCGACAGCCAGCCCATGTGAAACGACTAGAGCTGTCCGCCGCCGTCCACCGCGATTGACTGTCCGGTGATGAACCTCGCCCGCGACGACAGCAGGAAGGCGACCGCCTCGGCCACGTCCGCGGGCTGACCGAACTCGCGCAGCGGGATCGACTTGCGGATCCGCTCGACGTGCTCGGGAGGGAACTCCCCGTCGAGCACGGCCTTGCCGAGCCCCGCGTTGATCCAGCCCGGCCCGACGCAGTTGGCGCGGACGCCGTTGCGCCCCTCTTCCTTGGCGACACCGCGGATCAGCATCTCGATCGCCGCCTTTGGCGAGGCCGACAGGATGTCCTGCGACGGCACCCGTTCGACGGCCGCGGTGATCAGGGCGACGAGGGCGCCGCCGGGATGCGCCTTGAGATGCGGCAGCGTGGCCCACACGAGGTTGAAGCAGCCATTGACGTCGGCGTTGATCGCCGCCGCCCATTCCGCCGGCGTGAGCGCATGGATGCGCTTCATGTGGATCTCGGGTCCGGCGGCATAGACCACCGAATGGATGCGGCCAAAACGCGCCGCGACGCGGTCGACGAAGGCCTTCAGCTCATCGGGCCGCTCGACCGACACCGACTCGGCCTCGGCCTGCCGGCCATGGACCTGCACCCGCGCCACGGCTTCGGCGGCCCGCGCCGCGTTGCGCCGATAGGTGAGCACGACGTTCGAGCCATCGCGCGCGAGCGCCTCGCAGATCGCCTGTCCGATGCCACCGCTGCCGCCGATGACGATCGCGGTCCCTTCGCTGTATCGCGGGTCGGCACCGCACTCGATTTGTTCGGTCATGATTTTCATATCCCCCGATATTCACCCGTTGCGCTGCGCCATGTGTTCGACGTAGATGCGCGGCCAGCACATCTCCAGCCAGCCGACCCCGGGCTTGCCGTCGAACTCGACGGTCATGCCCGCCTCGTTGAGCACGGTCGTCGGACTGACATGGAACGGGTACAGCGCGAATGTGCGCCCGCTGACCTTCGTCGTGCGTCCCGCGTCGTCGGCGACGATCGCAGTCATCGAGCGGTGGCTCAGGTCGGCGTCGTGCTCGAAATCGACCTGCACCGACGTGACCTCGGCCATATGGCCCTCTTTGTAGACATAGCCGCGCAGATAGGTGCGTCCGGCCACATGGATCTCGAAGAAATGCACCGACAGGTCGGCGCCGGCCTGGCCCTGGAACCACTTCCAGTGCTGGACCGCTGCCCAGTCGCGGGTTCCCCACGAGTGGTCGCGGTGCCCGGTCGTCTCGAACGGCATGCGCCGGCCGTCCAGCCGCAGCGCGCCGGTGATGAGGCCGCTCTGCTCGAAGCGGTTGTCGGCGACCGCGCTCGGGCACCCGTCGCGATGCCCCGCGTAGTTGTAGGCCGGATGCGTCCCCTCGAAATGCATCTCGAAGCCGACCCGGTCGCCGTTGTAGACGACGTCGACCACTTCGAGCGGCTTGCCCTGGCGCACGTGGACGTCGCCGACCTTCCAGTCGTCGAAGTCCGCGTCGCGCGGCACCTCGATGCCGTCGCGGATCTCGAACACGGCGTTCGATCCGGCGCCCGGCCCGAAAATGCAGCAGGCCGAGCCCGCCTTGCTGTCGCCGCCGACCCAGGTGTAGACAAAGGCCGCCAGCTTCTCGTCGGGCAGGACGACCATGTAGGGGATCGACTCGCGCGCGACCGATTCCGCGCGCAGCGCGTGCCGCCGATCATCGGACGGTTCGAGCGTGAGCCGCGGGTCGACCTGAATTTCTGTCAGTTTCATGGGTTCGCTCCTTGTCGAAAGCAGGATAGGTGCCCTGTGCCCGCCTCAGCCCGCCGCTTCGAGGCGGTCGCGCAGCAGGGCGAGCGTCGGGTACGAGACGGCGATGAGCCAGGTCATCAGGATGTCGTGATGCGTCTTGCCGCAGGCTGCAATGCGGTACATCGTCGCGAGCTCGATCGCGACGAGCTTGTAGGTGATGAGGATCTCGTAGTAGCGGACGACCTCCTCGCGCACCGGCAGCCCGCTCGCCTTCTCGTAATCGGCGTAGAACTGCTCGCGCGGCATGAAGCCGCCGACCAAGAAGGTCTTGCCGTCCTCGGCGAAACTGCCGAACGGCTGCACCGCCGCGTAGGCGATATCCTCGTGCCGGTCGCCCAGATGGCCGAGCTCCCAGTCGAGGATCGCGCTGATCTTGTTGTCATGCTCGGTATAGAGGAAGTTGCCGGTGCGGTAGTCCCCGTGCACCAGCGACACCTTCTCGACCACCGGCATATGCTCGCGTAGCCAGTTCATCGCCAGGCGCATCAGCGGGACATCCTCATGAGCGTCCTCTTCCCACACCCGCTCCCACCAGTTGAGCTGCCACTCGACGGCCTGGGTGGTGCCGGCCGCGGGCACGTCGAGCGTGCCGAGGTCGGCCTTGAGCCAGTCGCAGGTGTGGATCCGGGCGAGACAATCGACGAACTGGGCGCCGAGGATGGGGCGGATGGCGGGGTCGAAGCCCGCACCCGGGCCGCCAGCGACCTCGCCCGCGGCCCGGCTCGGCTTGGTCACCCCGGCGTTGAACCCGCAAATGACAGCCGGATAGGGCAGGAAGCTGCCGTCCTCGTCGAGCCAATACATTTTGGGCACCGGCACGAGGCCCTCGCACGCCTTGATGAGCTGGAACTCGCGCAGGCGGCTCGATTCCGCGGTCGACTCTGCCGGCTCCATGCGCAGCACCATCGTGCGCGTGACACGACCCGCCAGCGGCTCGTCCCAGGTCAGCTCGAATGCGACATGGATCTTCGAGGCGCCGCCCACGAGCCAGCGCGGCCTGCTCAGCTCGAAGCCGCCGCCCAGCCTGGCATCGAGCAGGTTCTTCACCCCCTGCATCAGCTCGTGCAGCGACGGCTGTTTGAACGGGCGCCCCGCGCGCCGCTCCAGTTTGCGCGTGAGGATCGCGTCCACCGCGCGCTCGCAGGGAAAGCGCTCGCGCATCTGCCGGATCCAGGCGGGAGAAGGGCGGTTCTTGTCGATCAAGTCCATCACACACTCCTCTTCGGAAGCGATTTCTCGTGTGCCATCAGCGCATGACGTTCAGCGTGATGCCGCCGTCCACCTTGATTTCCTGGCCGGTGATGTTCGCGGCGCCGTTGCTGCCGAGGAACGCGACTAGATGGCCGATGTCCTCGGGCGTCTGCTCGCGCCCCATCGGCGTGTTCCGCGTCACGGCGTCGAGGAAAATCTCGCGCGGCGCCATGTCGCGATACTCGGGGACGCTCTGCTTCATCAGCGTCGCGAGGAACTCCCACGCCCGCGTCCACAGGAACCCGGGACAAATCGCATTGACTCGGATCAGACTCGGCCCCAGTTCGAGCGCGAGGCTGCGCGTCAAGCTGATGACGCCGGCCTTGGCGGCAGCATAGGCGGGCACGCTGGGCATGGCCATCAGTCCGGCGATCGACGCGATATTGACGATCGCCCCGCCCCCGCGCGCTTGCAGGTGCGGAATCGCGGCCTTGCAGCCCGCGTAGGCGGTGCGCAGATTGCCCTGCAGTTGCGCGTCCCAACCGCGTTGCGTCACGTTCGCGAACGGCATGCCCATCGCGAGCAGTTCGACATCGCTGCCTGCGCCGCCCGCGTTGTTGACCATGATGTCGATGCCGCCGAACGCGGAAGCCACCCTATCGGCGGCCGCAGCCATCGCGCGCTCGTCAGCGGCGTCGGCCTCGAGCCCGATCGCGGGCGCCTCAAGCGTCGCAGCGGTCGCCTCGGCATCGGCAAGCGCGAGGTCGAGGATTGCGACGCGCGCGCCCTGCGCTGCCAGGCAACGCGCGATGCCTGCACCGATGCCGCGTGCCGCGCCGGTAACGAGCGCGACTTTTCCTTCGAGTGCCTTCACTTGATCCTCCTGCCGGTGATTGAACCGAGTTCCCGATGCAATATGCGGGGGCTGCCCCCACGCTAGAACCCTACAAAGGGGGGAAAATGGGGGGTGACGCCGATCGGACGGCAATGATCCAGACATGTCGTAGGGCGTGCCGTACCGATTCCGGATCGCTTCGCGCCAAGTCCTTCGCCTTCGCCCCGGCGCCCCGACGGCCGACTATCGTCATGCGAGAACCGCTCAGCCCGCCGCTGGCGCCGGCCGCTGTTCGCTCGCCTGCATCTGCGCCATCACTTTCGGCAAGTTCGGCTGCCCTGTCGCTGCGCTGAGTCCGCCGTCGGCTACGACGATGCTGCCGATCATGAAGCTCGCCTCGTCGGACGCGAGGAAGGCGACCACCTTGGCGATTTCGTCGGGCTGCGCCGCCCGCCCTAGCGGGATCGACGAGACCCAGGTCTCGCTGAGGCCCAACTCGCCGATGATCGACGTCATCGGGGTGTCGATAAGCCCCGGGCAGACCGCGTTGACGCGGATGCCCTCGGGCGCGTGATCGATCGCGAGCGAGCGCGTGTAATTGACGACCGCCCCCTTCGCCGCGTTGTAGGCCGTGAAACCGTAGTCGCCGGAAAGTCCCGAGATCGACGCGACGTTGACGATCGCCCCGCCTCCGCGCTTGCGCATATGCGGAATGGCGGCGCGGCATCCGTAATACACGGAGTGCAGGTTCACGCCGACAGTCTGGTGCCACGTGGCCGGATCGAGATCCGGCGTCTGGCCGAAGCAGCCGCACCCAGCGTTGTTGACGAGAATGTCGAGGCCGCCGAAGTTATTCACTGCGCGCACGATCGCGCCCTCGACCTCGTCCTGAACGGCGACGTCACACTTCTGGAACGTCACCGTGCCTGCGGCGTTGAGGCGCCGCCACACGTCGTCGGCCGGTTCACGCCGGGCGCAGACCAGCACTTTCGCCCCCTCCTCCAGCAGGATTTGCGCGGTCGAAGCGCCGACGCCGGACGTGCCGCCGGTGACCACCGCCACCTTTCCGTCGAATCGATGTGCCCTCATTGTTCAGTCCCCGACAAGATCGTTGCGCGAATACCTCACGGCGAAAGCTACTCGCAAGACTGCGGCCGACGGACCCCCCATTGGAGTGGGGTTGTGACGACGATGCAAACACGGGGGTCCATTCCGTTGTTCCACCCCCTGCCCCACTCCCGCCGCCCCCCCCCCCCTTTTGGGGGCGCGCCGAACCCGGCTGAGCCGTAGTCTTCGCGACGTTGCCATCCGATCGAGAACCGCTTGTGTCCGGTCGCGAGCCTGCATTGCGCCGAGTCTGCACCGGGCCGCGTGTCACTCGCCGAATTCCCGGCCCGCGACGACTCACCGATCTTTCCGTCCGTTCTAGGAGAAGCCTGATGCCCCGTCTCGACGATCTTTTGATCCATCAGAACTACGGCACGCTCGACAACATCGTCGAGTCCGACCCGCGCTGGTTCGACCGCTTTTATTTCAACCTTCAGGCGATCGACGGGTCCCTATCGATCGCTCAGGGCATTGGCGTCTATCCGAACATGAAGGTGTCGGACGGCTTCGCGTGCATCGCGACACCGGAGTTGCAGGTCAACGTCCGGAGCTCGCGTGAGCTTGTCGGCGGCGACCGCGACGTCATGGCTGTCGGCCCGCTGCATGCCGAAGTCGTCGAACCGATGAAGCGCTGGCGCTTTTGGCTCGACGACAACCCGTACGGCGCGCGCTACGAGTTCGACTACGTCGCGAACTTCGAGGCGATGGAGCCGATGCGGCTGGTGTCGGAGGTGAAGGGTCGCAAGGTCTGGGATTGGACGCACTTCGGCCATGTCGGCCGCGTCGAAGGCTGGGTGGAGCTTGACAGCCGCCGCATCGCACTGACGCCGGACCGGCACTACGCGGTGCGCGACCGCTCGTGGGGGGTGCGGCCAGGCATCGCCGTCATCGAGGACATGACCGAGTGGTTCCGGCAGGCGAACTGGGGCACGCGTCACAACTGGGTGTGCGTGCAGCTCGATTCGTTCTACTTGTGGTACTTCCAGACGCAGGAGCAGGACGGGACGCCGCGCTTCTTCGAGGGCCTCGTGCGCTGGAGCGACGCGAAGGGCGGTGCGCAGGAGAAGGTGACGCACATCGTGCGGCGCTTCGAACTCGGGCCGAACGAGCACTTCGAGGGCTGCGCCGTCGATGTGCATCTCGCGTCGGGTCGCGTGCTGCCGGTGAAGATGCGCCGCCTACCCACCTGCGTGCACCTACGCGGCGGCAATTACGGCGGCAAGGACGGCGTCATTCACGGCATGCGCCAGGGGCCGCTAAAGGTCACCGGCGAGCGGTGGGAGCCTGCCGACTCCCGGCTCAATCCGGCCTCGATGGGCCTTCAGGACCACGTCGTCGAGGTCAGCTGCGAGGGCGAGACTGGGTGCGGCATCTTCGAGCTGTCGTACGGAACCTGACCCGACCGTATCCCCCGCGATTCCCGGCTCTGCTCCCCGAGGAGGAACCCATCGTGAACGAAGACGTCCAGGCGCGCTCTGACATTGCCCAAGTCGTGCTGCGCTATGCCGAAGTGCTCGACAAGAAGCAACTCGACCGGCTCGACACCGTGTTCTCCCCCAACGCCCAGCTCGTCTACCTGCTCGGCGAACAGCTGATCCGGTTTTCGATGTGCGAGGCGCAGGACGTCTTCGGCGGCTTTCTCCGCAAGTGTTGGTGGACCTGCCACACCGTGAGCAACCCAGTCATCGAAATCGACCGCGACCTGGCGCGCGCGTCGAGCCGCGCTCATGCGACGCACATCCAGATCCGAGATGACGGCACGCGCAACGTCTGGACCGTTGCCGCGGCCTATGACGACGAGCTCGTTCGCGAAGTCGACGGCTGGCGCATCCGGCAACGGCGCTGCGACGCACGTTACGAGGACGGAACGTTCCTCGCGGCGGGGGTGCGGCAGTACGACGCGCCGCCGGTCTTTCCCGTGTGAGCGCGAACCGCGGCACGCCCCTAACTCTAGCTACAGGAATCGACGACGATGAAGGAAGCCGAGCCGAAACTGCTGAACCCGATCCACGACCGGCGCCACCGCTTGCGTCCTGGTCCGCACGCCCGGGAGTCGATGCCCTACATGCTGACGCTGCCCGACGAGCGGGTCGCGATATTTGTCTATACGTGGGTCACCGGCGAAGGCAAGGCCGGGGCGGCGATCTGCGCGTTCGGGCCGGGGATCGGAGACGAGCCGATCATCGAGGTCGTCGACGGCATCGCGGTGCCGGACGAGATGGACTTTGACGACTGGCACGTCGGCGGACTGCATGTGCGTCAGCGCGAGCCACTGCGTAGCGTCGACGTCAGCTTTGCGGGCAAGCGCGCGAGCATCGAATACCATTTCGAAGCGATGCACCCCGCGTATGCCTACAGCGCCCACGCTAACGGCTGCCCGCCGTGGGTCGCCGACGACCGCTTCGAGCAGAGCGGAAAAGTGCTGGGGGTCTTGCGCATCGACGACCGAAAGATCCCGTTCGACACGACCGGGCATCGCGACCATTCGTGGGGCGTGCGCGACTGGGAAGCGACGCAGCATTGGAAGTTCCTGCAGGCGCAAGCTGGACCCGATCTCGCTGTACATTTCTTCCAGATCCAGGCGTACGGCCGCACCGAGCTGCGCGGCTACGTCCATAAGCACGGCCGAACCGCCGAAATCACAGGACTCGTTGTCAACTTCGAACACGATGACGGGTTGCGTCATCGCTCGGTTGATGCCTCAATCCGCGACGCCGCCGGCCGGCTCGTCAAACTCAAGGGTGATGTCATCGCGTTTTTCCCGTTCCAGGTCAGCCCGCTACGCACGCTGAACGAAGCCGGCATCGCCGTTGAGATCGACGGCGTGCCGGGCGCAGGATGGTTCCAGATGAGTTGGCCGACCGCGTACCTGGAGCACGTGCGCCAGCAGCAGCGCTGATCGGCCTATGCCGATTGTCATCGTCACGGGGCTGGACTGCGTTGCGGACAGCCCCGACCTATTTGGAAAAAGGAAAATGGCCAAGATGAAGTCCGCAGTGATGCTCGCGCCCGGTCGGATCGTGTTGGAGGATGTCGAGCGCCCCGAGGTCGATGACGACCACGTGATCGTCCAGACCGCCGGGATCGGCGTGTGCGGCAGCAACCTGCACTGGTGGCGGGGCAGCGGCACGGCGACCGCGTACTGGCCGTTCCCGATCCGCGGCGGCGGCGGCCACGAGTACGGCGGAGTTGTGGTTGAGACCGGCAAGAACATCCGGCGCGTGCAACCCGGCGACCGTGTGGCGATCGATCTCTTCCATAGCGCGAGCTGCGGGCAGTGCGAATACTGCGCGGCCGGAGCCTTCAGCCACTGCGCGGCCGCCGGTCAGTTCGTCACGCCGGGTTTTACCGAGTACCTGAAGCTGCCGGAGAAGGGCTTGCACGTGCTTCCCGACGGCATCGAACCGCACCTGGGTTCGCTGATCGAACCCGCTGCAACGCCGGTCGCCGCGTTGCGCCGCCTGGGCATGCGCGGCGGTGAGCGTGTCGTCGTCATCGGCGCCGGCGTGCTGGGGCTCGCCGCCGCGGGGGCCGCGAAGGCGCTCGGTGCCGAAAAGGTCGTCATCACGGCGAAATACGATCATCAGGCGGCGCTTGCGCCGCGGTTCGGCATCGACGCGGTCGTGCGCAGCGGCGAGGACGCAGTCGGCGAACGTCTGCTCGAGGAGGTCGGCGGCGGTGGCGCCGACATCGTCGTCGAGACGGTCGGTGGCAACGCGCCAACGCTCGCGCTCGCGGCCGACGTCGTCCGCCACCGCGGCACCGTCATCCCGCTCGGGTTGTGGGACGAACCGGTGCCGGTCGATTCCTGGAAGTCCGCATTCAAGGAAATCAACTACTTATTCTGCCTCGCCTACGGGCAGTGCGGGCTGAAGACGGACTACCGGTTCACGATCGACCTGATGGCGTCCGGCCGTCTGCCGCTCGAGGCTCTAGTCACGCACGAGTTGCCGCTCGAGCGAATCGCCGACGCGTTCGATGTCGCTGCGAACAAGAACTCCGGCTCGGTGAAAGTCGTCGTTCGTCCCTGAGGGTGCCCCCATCGCGCTTGGCTCCTGTTCCTTGGCGGGGAGCCCCCCCGCCGGCGCTTCCCCTCCCCCTCATTCGAGGGTTCTTGCAGGTGCGGATGGCCTTTAATCTGCCTCCCATGCCAATGCGTTCCGCGCGACCTAGTCGCGCGACGCGATGCGAATGACGCCCGTCCTCCCGGACGGTGGTCGAGGACCCCACGAGGAAAACCATATGGGAAAGCTGATCAACATCGACAACGGCGGCACGCTGACGGACATCTGCGTGATCGACGGCTCGAAGGTGACACACACCAAGACGCTGACGACGCCCTATGACCTGTCGAAGTGCTTCTTTGAAGGATTAAAAAAGGCGGCCCGCCTGATTTACGGTGAGGAGCGCATTGTCGACCTGCTGCTGTCAACTGACCACATCCGCTATTCGACGACGCAGGGCACGAACGCGATCGTCGAGCGCAAGGGGCCGCGGCTCGGCCTGATCGTCTGCCGCGGCACCGACGTGGCGCTGCTCAAGGCGAGCCACGCCGAGGCGCAGCTTTTCGAGGCGCTGGTTGGCGACCGGGTCGCGAGCTTCGACCTGTCGCTGTCGTGGGAGCAGTTTGACGGCGAGGTCGTCGCGACCATCAACCGGCTCACCGCCGCCGGCGCCAACCGCATCGTCATCAGCTTCGAAGGCGAGGATTACCGGCAGGACGAGGCGCGCTTCAAGCAGGCGGCGCTACAGAAATTCCCCCGGCATCTCCTCGGCGTCGTTCCGGTGCTGTGCGCGAGCGACCTCGCCGACGACGTCAGCCGCACGCGCCGGACTTGGACGACGCTGCTGAACGCCTTCCTGCACCCGACCATGGAAACCTTCCTATACAACGCCGAAGGTATCCTGCGCGAGTATTACCACCAGCACCCGCTGCTGATTTTCCGCAACGACGGCGATTCCGCACGCGTTGCCCGGACGGTGGCGATCAAGACGTACAGTTCGGGGCCGCGCGGCGGCATGGAAGGGGCGCGCGCGCTCGCCGCGCACTACTGCTTCAAGCGACTGCTGACGATGGACATCGGCGGCACGACGACCGACATTGGCCTCGTCGAGGACGGCCGCGTCAAGGCCCGCCCACGCGGCGACGTCGAGGGCGTAGCGGTGTCGCTGCCGCTATGCGATGTGGTCAGCGTCGGTGTCGGCGGCTCGTCGATCATCAAGGCCGCCGGTCGGTCGATGCAGGTCGGTCCCGAATCGACCGGCGGCGCGCCCGGCCCGGCGTGCTTCGGCCTCGGTGGGCAGAATGCGACGATCACGGACGTATTCCTGCTCACCGGGCTCATCGACCCCGTAAGCTATTTCGGCGGGGCGATGAAGCTCGACCGCGATCGCGCCGAGGCTGCGATCCGGGACAACATCGCGGGCCCGCTCGGACTCGACCTCGACGCGGCGCTCGAGGCTGCGCAGAAGGCTTGGTGTCACAAGGTCGCGGGCAGCCTGATCGAATACACGCCGATCGACGCCGACACGACGCTCGCGGCGTTCGGCGGTGCCGGCCCGTTCCTCGTCACCGACGTCGCCGAGGCGGCCGGCATCGGGCGCGCGATCATCCCCGGCCTCGCCGCGGTGTTCTCGGCGTTCGGCATCGGCTTTTCGGACATTGCGCAAAGCTACCAGAGCCGCCTGCCCTCGCTGTCGCGGGAGGCGGCCGACGAAGCGGTCGAGGAGCTCGCTCACCGCGCGCGGCGTGACATGTTCGCCGAAGGCTTCGACTTCGACGACTGCGTCCTCGAATGGAGCATCTTCCGCGTGCGCGACGACGACGAGGCGTCGCTGCCGTGGTCGCCCGGCACGGCGCTGCCAGGCGATCTGCGCGAATCGGATCACGCGTCGGTTGCGCTGCGCATCGTCAAGCCGATCAACCACGCCGAATTCGCACCGCTTGCCGGCGACGCACGCATTCCGGCGGTTTCCCAAGGCACGCGCGAAGTGAAGGTCGCCGCGCACGGCCTGATGACATTGCCGGTATACCGCATCGAGGAACAGCCCTCCGGCGCGTACGGTGAAGGCCCCTGCATTCTCGAAGAAGCGTATTTCACGGGTCGCGTCGGCGCGGGATGGCGATTCGAGATCAATGCCAACCGAGACACCCTGCTGACGAAGTCGGCATAGGAGAACGACCCATGAAAGTTCAGATCACCGAGTATTTGCGTATCGATCTCGACAGCGAGCGGTGGGAGTGCCGCTGCTGCGGCCACGAGATCGGCCCGGCCCGCGAGCTCTACAAGGAGGGCTTGCTGGTCTATCACCGCGACCCGCGTGAGATCCACCGGCCGCTGCTCGACCCCGCGAAATACGCCAAGACCTTCGCGCCCGACCCCGAGTGGTGCGCGATCCTCGAGTACTACTGCCCGGGCTGCGGCACGCTGATCGAAGCCGAATACACCGTTCCGGGCCACCCCCCGGTGCGCGACCTCGAGCTCGACATCGACGCGCTGAAGGCGCAATGGGCCAAGCGCAAGGAGGAGAAGGTCCACGTCGCCGCCGGCGATACGCCGCGACCGGTCCACCGCCACGGTCACGGCCACGGCCATTCGCACTGATTTCCGGGGGCTAGGGACATGAAGAGAGTATCGGTAGATATCGGTGGCACCTTCACCGACTGCTTCGTCGTGTGGGACGACCACTACATCGAGACGAAAGCGCTGACGACCAAGCACAACCTCGCGCTCGGCTTCAACGAAGCGCTCGACAGCGCATGCGGGGAGATCGGTATCAAGCGTAACGAGCTGCTGTCGTCGGTCGACTCGGTGCGCTACGCGACGACGCTCGGCACCAACGCGCTGATCCAGCTGAAGGGCCCGAAGATCGGCCTGCTGGCGACGGCCGGTTTTCGCGGCGTCGTGCCGATCGGACGCGGCCGCTCGTATGGCGAGGGGCATTCGATCGAGTATCAGCGCAACCTGCCAAACGCCAGCCGGCCGCAGCCGCTCGTGCCGATCGAGATGATCCGCACGGTGCGCGAGCGCCTCGACTATGCGGGCGAAATCCTGCTGCCGATCGACGAGCACGACGTGCGCACCCAGATCCGCGACCTGCTCGACAACGGCGCGGAAGCGATCGTCGTCGCGCTGACGAATTCGGTCGTCAATCCCGAGCACGAGCTCGCGATCCAGCGCATCTTCCTCGAGGACTATCCCGAGCACATGCTCGGTGCGGTGCCGATGCTGCTGTCGCACCAGGTGGCCGGCCGCAAGGGCGAATACGTCCGTGCGATGTCGACGATCATGGACGCGTTCCTGCACAAGGTCATGTATTTCGGCATGTCCGCGCTGGAGCGGAACCTGCGCGACTCCGGCTACACGAAGCCGATGCTCGTGGTGCACAACTCCGGCGGCATGGCGCAGCTGAACTCCACCGACGCGCTGCAGACGGTGCATTCCGGGCCGGTGTCGGGGGTGTCGGCGGCCGAGCACCTCGCCAAACAGGCAGGCCTCGGCAACGTCGTCGCTACCGACATGGGCGGCACCAGCTACGACATCGGCCTCGTCGTCGAGGGCGGCGAGAAATTCTATGATTTCCTGCCGGTCATCGAACATCGTCTGGTCACCGTGCCGATGATGCACCTCGTCACGCTCGGCTCGGGCGGCGGCTCGGTCGCGAGCTACGACCAGATGTACAAGACGGTGAAATGCGGCCCCGAGTCGGCCGGCTCGGACCCCGGCCCGGCCTGCTACGACCGCGGGGGCATGAAGGCGACAGTCACCGACGCAGACCTGCTGCTCGGCTACCTCGACGCCGAGAACTACGCGAACGGCCACATCAAGCTCAATCCGAAGCGCTCGCGACAGACGATCGAGGACCAGTTGTGCGATCCGCTCGACGTCGATCTGGTCGATGCCTGCAAGCTCATCAAGAGCACCGTCGATGCGGACATGGCCAACGGGGTCGCGACCGAGTTGCGCGCGTTCGGCTACGAGCCCGCCGACTTCACGCTGCTGACATACGGCGGCAACGGCCCGCTCCACGCGTGCGGCATCGCGAACAAGCTCGGCATCGACAAGATCCTCGCGCCGCCGTTCGCATCGGTGTTCTCCGCAGCCGGTGCCGGTAACCTGAACCAGATGCACATCCACGAGATGTCCTGCTACATGGTGCTGTTCCACTCCGGCACAAAAACGATGTTCACCGACTATGCGAGCTTCAACGCGAAGGTCGAGGAACTCGAGCGCCGCGGCCGCGAGGACCTGCTGCGCCAGGGAATGGCCCCGGAGGACGTGCGCTACCGGCTCGAGCTGGACATGCGCTACGGCAACCAGCGCGTGCAAACGACGGTGACGACCGAGCTGAACCGCCTGAACGGCCTGTCGGACGTCGCCAAGCTAATCGCACAGTTCCACCGCAGCTACGGCGACCGCTTCGGCGAAGGCAGCCAATCGCCGGCGGCCGGTGTGCGCATCAACACGATCCGTGTTTGCGCCTACGTCGAGCTCGACGCGATCCGCTTCAAGGACATCCGCCCCAGCCTCAAGACCGCGCCCGCACCGACCCCGGTCGGCCACCGCACGTGCCACTTCGTCGGATTCGACGAACCGCAGGAAACCGCAATCTTCGACGCGGATGCGCTGATCCACGGCACGAAGATCGCCGGCCCCGCCGTCGTTACGACCGCGCACACGACCTACCTCGTCGAGCCCCGCTGGCACATGGAAGTCGCGGCGCAGGGTGCCGTCTGGTTCATGCGCGACACCGCCAAGTAACCGCACAAAGAGGACAGCATTCATGACTCACGAACAATGCACCGCCGAACTGAGCCCGGCCGAGAAGAAGCTGATGCAGGAGTTCCTCGAGGAGCATCAGCTCTTCTTCGGGCCCGATCCGGAAATCATGCAGAACCATCGGCTCGAACCCCGCACGGCGCGCGAGGACGTCGCGATCGGCAAGGTCAGCGATCCGCATCTTCTGAACCAGGTCCGCGGCCGCGTCCAGTCGGGGATGGCGGAGAGCTTCCGCATGATCGAGCAGATGGGCTCGGCGCCGGGAGCGAAATGGGGCGACCTCGTGACCGCGGTGTTCACGGCCTCCGGTGACCTGTCGGAAGCCTCGCCGATCGGCATGACGACATTTGCCGCCGTGTGCCAGTACCCGATCAAGTTCATCAACAAGTACTGGACGAACGAGCCGTCGGTGGGCGTGCGCGAGGGCGACGGTTTCATCCACAACGACTCGCGCTACGGCGGCGTGCACAACACCGACCAGTCGATGATGATGCCGTTGTTTTACGACGGAGAGCTCATCTGCTGGGTGTCCTCGACCATCCACGAGGGCGAGAACGGCGCGATCGAGCCCGGCGGCATGCCGGCGCGCGCCGAGTCGAAGTACGACGAAGGCCTGAAGATGAGTCCGCTGCGGATCGTCGAAGGCTACGAGATCAAGCGCGACATCCTGACCTTCCTGCAGAACTCGGTGCGCGACCCGAAGCTGCAGTACGAGGACGTCAAGGTCAAGCTGTTCGCCGTGATGCGCACGATGGAACGGCTGCGCTCGGCGATCGACGAGTTCGGCGTCGACGCGCTGATCGCCTTCCTGCGCAAGAACCTCGAGGACACCGAGGCCGAGGTCCGGCGGCGGTTGTCGGAGATGCCCGACGGCGTCGTGCGCTTCCCCTCGTGGGCCGACTCGACGCTGCGCGAACCGGCGCTGATCAAGCACAACTGCGAGTTCCACAAGAAGGGCGACAAAGGCACCTGGGTCGTCAAGGGCAGCTCGCCGCAGCTGTCGAACCGCGCGATCAACGGCGTCATCGCATCGCTGAAGTCCTTCCTGCTGACCGGCCTGATCCAGCAGATCTGGCCGGACCTGCCCCGCAATCAGGCGGTGTTCTCGAGCTTCGACTTCGTCGCCGACTACCCCTCGTTGCTGAACTCCGACACCGACGCGACGCTGTCGATGAGCATCTCGAGCGCGTTCCACTACCTGATCAAGCCGGGGCAGCTGCTCAACAAGCTGGTCTACAGCGTCCCGCTCGAAGCGAAGACCCGCGTCACCCCCGTCCTCGCCGCGCAGTACAACCAGCCCGCGACCTTCATCTACGGCGGGCTGACGCAGCATATGGAGGTCACCGGCAACTTCTGCGCCGACATCAACGGCGCCGGCCAGGGCGCGCGCGAGAACCAGGACGGCCTGCATTCGCTGTCGGGCTGCTTCAGCTTCATGTCCGACACCGGCGAGCAGGAGTTGCTGGAAGAGGAGCTGCCGATGGTGCGCCTGGTCGCGCAGACGTTAGCAAAGGACCGCATGGGCTTCGGCAAGTACCGCGGCGGCGCAGGCTACGAGCAGATGATGTCGTCGAAAGGTTCGGCGATGTGGGGCTTCATGACCGGCCAGACCGGTTCATCGTTCTCGTCCTGCCCGGGTCTATTCGGCGGCTACTCGTCGTCGGCCTATCCGATCTGCCGCGTGAAGGACATCAACGTATTCGACTGGCTGAAGGAATCCGGCAATCCCGCCAAGTTCCCGTTCGACATCGTCGAACTGATGAACAAGCAGCCGATCGAGGGCGGCACCTATACCGCCGACGACGCCGGCATCACCTTCGAGCTGACGACCGAGGGCGAGATCTACATGATCTGCCAGGGCGGCGGCGGCGGCTACGGCGACGTGCTCGAGCGCGACCCAGAGCTCGTCATGCAGGACCTGCGCGAGGACCTGATCTCGGACGAAGTCGCCGAGAATCTCTTCAAGGTCGTCTATGACAAGGCTATCCGTCGGGTCGATGTCGACGCGACGAAGATGGCGCGCGACACCGAGCGCCGCGCGCGCATCGCCCGCGGCACGCCGTACAAGGAGTTCGTCAAGACGTGGAACAAGCCGACGCCGCCGGAGCACATCCCGTATTACGGCTCGTGGGGCGACGACGGCGTAATCTACGCCGGCGCGGGACCGACCCGGATCACGATGACGAGCGAGACGATGAAGCCAGTCTTCCTGCCCGACCCGCGGGAACAGAAGATCGCGGCGATGCAGGCGCGCATCGCCGAGCTCGAAGCTAAGGTCAAATGATCATGGGCCGGCTTGCCGAACTACTGGCGTCGGGCAAACGCGTGCTGTGGGTCGAGGCGACCGCGTACGCCGAGCGGCTTCTCGCCGACGGCACGGTGGCCTGGCTCGACGCGGCCGAGGTCGTCGCGTGGCACCGCAAGGCCCAGGGGCTATTGAAGTCGGACGTCGTCGCACTGCCGGTTGAACCTATCGCCGAAGCGTGGCTCGCACATGACGAGGACCTCGTCGAGGCGATGGGGACGAAGAAGCGCGCCGTCGCCCCACTGAAAACGCTGCTCGCTACCGACGCGCTGCGCGACCACATTGGCGAGATTCTGCGGGGGCTGCGCGCGAGCTACCGCAACGCGCCGCTCGCGCTGGTGCTGCCTTCGCCGCGGCGATGGGTCGCGGAGGCGTACCTCGCGGCGCACGGCGAAACGGTCGACGTCGGCGACGAACTGGCGGACGACGCGGCGATGTACGTCGCGGATTTCGTGCGCAGCTTCGGCGACACCGAACTTGACGTGCTGCTGCTGGAGGAGTCGGATGCACCGACCACCACCGGCGCGCTCGAAGCCTACCGCTCGGTGCTCAACCTCGCCGCGCACTACCGCTGGGAATGCGGGCTGCGCAGCCCCGGCCCACTCGACGTATCGGCGGATGGCCTCGCCTTCTGCATCGCGCCGAAGTCCGCAGACGCGCTGCCCACCGGGCTTGCGGTTTCGCTGGCGTTCTGGAGCGGCGAGGCCGCACCGGAAGTTCCCCCGGGCGGCTTCCGCTTCGTCGAGATCCCCGCGGACGCCGTCCCCGAGACCACGCTCGAGCGACTCGCGACATTGCGCTGATCGCGCCGCCCTCTCACCTATCCCCTGCCCCAACAACGGACCCATTCGAAACTCGAGGAGACGACATGAACGAATTCCAACTCGACGGCAAGGTCGCCCTGATCAGCGGCAGCGCGCGCGGACTCGGCGCGGCGACCGCTGAAGCGCTACATGCGGGTGGCGCGAAGGTTGTCATCGCCGACGTGCTCGACGGTGAGGGAGCGCAGATGGCCGACCGCATCGGCGCGAACGCGCTGTTCGTCCATCTTGACGTGACACGCGAGGCGGATTGGGAAGCGGCCATCGCCGCCGCGGTCGAGCGCTTCGGCGGCATCGATGTCGTCGTCAACAACGCCGGTATCGAAACGACGTCGCTGCTCGAGAACTGCACGCTCGAGGAGTTCGACCGGACACTGAAGATCAACGTCAGCGGCGTGTTCCTCGGCGTCAAGCACGCGATTCGCGCGATGAAGCCGGGGGGGGCCTCGGGGCGCGGCGGCTCGATCGTCAACATCTCTTCTGGCGCCGGGTTGAAGGGCTCGCTCGGGCTCGGCGCGTACTGTTCGTCGAAAGGCGCCGTACGCCTGCTGTCGAAGGCCGCGGCCGTCGAATGCGGCCGGCTCGGTTACGGCATCCGTGTCAATTCGATCCACCCAGGGCTGATCAAGACCGAGATGGGCGTCAAGACTCTCAACGACTACGTGAGGCTCGGCCTGATGCCCGACGAAGCCACGGCCGAGCAGGCTTTCCTCGGCGCCCACCTGATCGGCTTCGGTCGCCCGCAGGACATCGCCAACGGCGTGCGCTACCTCGCGTCGGACGCGGCGCGGTGGATCACCGGCATCGAACTGTCGATCGACGGCGGCTACTTCGCCGCCTGACGGCGCTTGCGCGAACGGCCTCGAACCGACGAATCGAATCTTACGCAGCGAGCAATCATGACCGCGCAGACCTTTCCCGAATTCACACCCACTTTTCCGCCGTCGCAATGGACGCTTCCGCGCGTGCTCGAGCACCAGGCGAAGGCGCTCGGCGACCGCCCCTTCATCAAGTGGGAGGACGACGGCCCGGAATACACGTACCGGGAGGCGAACGCGCGCGCGAATCGCCTTGCCCGCGGGCTGCAACGGCTCGGCATCAGCCGCGGCGACTGCGCCGTGCTTTTCATGCCGAACAGCCTCGATTACCTCTTCAGCTGGTTCGCGCTGAACAAGCTAGGCGCGATCGAGGCGCCCATCAACACCGCGTACAAGGGCAGCTTCCTCGAGCACCAGGTGAACCTCTGCAAAGCCGAGACGATCATCGCCGACGCCGAGCTTCTTGACGCGGTGCGCGCAAGCATCGGCGCGATGCCGGCGGTCAACCGCGTCGTCGTGTGGTCGCGCGACGGCAAGCGGCCTGAGCAGCTGCCAGCGGTCGGTAGCTGCGAGGTGCACGCCTTCGCCGACCTCTTCGACGACGACAGCGGCAACCTTGACGTCGTCGTCCGGCCGCAGGACATCGGCGCGATCATGTTCACGTCGGGGACGACCGGCTTATCCAAGGGCGTGACGATGCCACATGCGCAACTCTATCTCTTCTCCGAGATTGACGTGCGCGCGTTGGACATCGGTCAGGAAGATGTCTACATGACGGCTTTCCCGCTGTTCCACGCCAACGCGCAGCTGCTGACGGTGTATCCGTCGATGATCGCCGGCGCGCGCTGCGTCCTGTATGAACGGTTCAGCGCAACACAATGGGTTGACCGGCTGCATTCGAGCGGCGCGACGGTGACAAACTCGCTTGGCGTCGTGCTGCCGTTCGTCTTCGCCCAGCCGCCGACGCCGCGCGACAAGACGCACCGGCTGCGCCGCATCCTCGCTGCGCCGACGCCGTACGGCATCCTCGACGAGTTCACCGAGCGCTTCGGCGTGCGCCACTTCGTCGAAGGCTTCGGCCAGACCGAGATCTGCTGCCCGATCATGACGCCGACGGCCCTCGCCCCGGACCGGCCGCGCGGCGCGGCGGGACTGCTGCTCGACCAGTGGTTCGATGTGCGCATCGTCGATCCGGAGACCGACGAGGAAGTGCCGGTCGGCGAGATCGGCGAGCTCGTACTGCGGCACAAGCAACCCTGGACGATCAACGCCGGCTACGTCGGCATGCCCGAGAAGTCGGCCGAGGCTTGGCGCAACCTGTGGTTCCACACCGGCGACGGCATGCGCCGCGATGCCGACGGCTGGTACTACTTCGTCGATCGCCTCAAGGACGCGCTGCGCCGTCGCGGCGAGAACATTTCCTCGTACGAGGTCGAGGCGCCGATCCGCGAGCACCCGGCCGTCGCCGATGTTGCCGTCATCGCGGTGAAGGAGGCCATGGGCGGCGAGGACGAAGTGAAAGCCTGCATCGTGCTGCACCCCGGACAATCCGTCCGCCCGGAGGCGCTGCTGGAATGGTGCGAACAGCGGCTGCCGGCGTTCGCCGTGCCGCGGTACCTCGAATTCATGGACAACTTCCCGCGCACGCCGAACGAGAAGATCCAGAAGAACCTCCTGCGGGTCGCTGGCGTCACACCGGCCACCTGGGACCGCGTGCAGGCGGGCTACCAGCTGCGCGACGAGCTCGCGCGCAAGAACCGAAGCCATGCTTAACGTGTGCGGCGCCGATTCCTTGGACCTTTGGGTGTGAACGATATGAGCAGACTTTGTGAAGGACGCGTCGCGATCGTCACCGGCGCAGGCCGCGGGGTCGGCCGCGAATATGCATTAATGCTAGCTGACCAAGGCGCGAGGGTCGTCGTCAACGACCTTGGCACCGCCCCTGCGGGCACGGGCGTCGACGCGAGCCCCGCCCAACAAGTGGTCGAGGAGATCCGCCGGCGCGGCGGCGAGGCGATTGCAAATGGTAATGACGTGTCGAGCTGGGCGGGCGCGAAGGCGCTCGTCGAGCAGGCGGTCGACACCTTCGGCCGGCTCGACGTGCTGATCAACAACGCCGGCATCCTGCGCGACCGGATGCTCGCAGCAATGGACGAGGACGAGTGGGACTCCGTCATCAAAGTGCACCTGAAGGGCACGGCTGCGCCCACGCGCCACGCCACCGCCTACTGGCGCGCGCGCAAGAAGGCCGGCGAATCCAACGACGCGCGCGTCATCAATACAACGTCCCATTCGGGCCTCTTCGGCAACGTCGGGCAATGCAACTACGGCGCCGCCAAGGCCGGCATCGCGATGTTCACGGTGATCCTCGCCAAGGAGATGGCCGGAGCCGGCTACGGCGTCACCGCGAACGCGGTGGCGCCGCGCGCGACGACTCGGCTGACCGAGGGCGTGCGCGACTACACCGAGGACGAGCTGATCCACCGCAACCCGCGCTGGATCGCGCCGCTCGTCACGTGGCTCGCGAGCCCCGAGTCGCGCGACGTCACCGGTCGTGTGTTCGAAGCCTGGGGCTACGGCTATTCGGTCATCGAAGGCTGGCAGCACGGCCCGACGATGCCGGCTGCCGAGACGCCCGTCGGCCTCGGTCCGCGCGTGCTCGAAATGATCGGCGCGGCACGACCGAACGCCGGCATCGATCGCGGCACCGTCACCAACCCCTGACTTCGTCGTCCTCTCAAACCGCCCCGGGAAGAACGTCCATGGCACTCGATTACGAAAAAGTCCTCAACTACCCGTTTGAGCCGATTGAGCAGAGCTACACCGAGCGCGACACGATGCTGTATGCGCTGGGGCTCGGCCTCAACCACGACCCGCTGGACCGGCATGAGCTCCAGTTCACCTACGAAAAAGGCCTCAAGGCGCTGCCGACGATGCCTGTCGTGCTGTGCCGCCCCGGATTCTGGTACCAGGCACCGGAGTTCGGCATCGACTGGGTGCGGATGCTGCACGGCGAGCAGGCGCTGACGGTGCGCCGGCCGATGCCGACCGCGGGCACCGTGATCGGCCAGAACCGCGTGACGAAGATCATCGACAAGGGCGAGGGCAAGGGCGCGCTGCTCTACATCGACCGGGAGCTCTTCGACAAGGCAACCGGCGACTCACTTGCGGTGATGACGCACACGCTGGTGCTGCGCGGGAACGGCGGCTTCGGTGGCGCGAAGGAGGACGTGCCCAAACCGCATGCGATCCCGGTCAGGAATCCCGACCTGCGCGCAGAATCCGCGATCGACCCGCGCGCCGGTCTGATCTACCGCCTGAGCGGCGACTACAACGAGATCCATGCCGACCCGGATCTCGCGGCGAAGGCGGGCTTCCCAAAGCCGATCTTCCATGGGCTTGGCACCTTCGGCATGGTCATCTTCGAAATCATCAAGCACACCTGCGACTACCGCGCTGAGCAACTTACGAGCTTCAACCTGCGGTTTAGCGCTCCCGTGTATCCCGGGGAGACGCTGCGCACCGATATCTGGCTCGACGGCAATGTCGCGTCCTTCCGAAGCACCGCAATCGAGCGCGACGTCGTCGTCATCGACAACGGGCGCGCCGTGCTCGCGTGCTGACCGCCTCTCAGCCCCCCGCCATCGAAATTCCGGAGGAACGATGCAGAACACCCTTCCAGAAACCCAGTCCCGGCGCCTGCTGGGCAAGGTCGCGCTGATCACCGGCGCCGGTCGCGGCATCGGTCTCGCGGCCGCGAAGCGCTTCGTGCGCGAAGGCGCGAACGTCTTCATGACCGACATCAACGCGTCGCTCGTCGAGCAGGAAGCGGCGAAGCTCGTCGCCGAAGGCTTTACGGCGGCGGCGGCGAGGCACGACGTCACGCACGAGGACTCATGGAAGGAGGTGTGCACGGCGATCGTCGCGCGCTTTGGCCGTGTAGACCACGTCATCAACAACGCCGGCAGCTTCACGCTCGGCTCGGCAGAAGACGCCGCGTTCGACGACTGGCGCAAGACGATGGCGGTCAATTCCGACAGCGTCTTCCTCGGCACGCGGGCGGCGATCGAACTGCTGAAAGCCAACGGGGGCGCGATCGTCAATGTCTCGTCGATCATGGGACTCGTCGCCGAATCGAATCTCGCCGCGTACTGCGCGAGCAAGGGAGCGGTGCGCAACTTCACGAAGGCGGCCGCACTCCACTGCGCCGACCAAGGCTATGCGATTCGGATCAATTCCCTGCACCCCGGCTACGTCGCGACGCCGCTGATCGAAGAGTTCATCCACACGATGCCGCCAGACGCCGCGAAGGCGGCCGAAGACGAGCTCCTGAACCACCGAATACCGATGTGTCGCATGGCGCGGCCCGACGAGCTAGCCGCTGCGATCTTCTTCCTCTGTTCCGACGACGCCAGCTACATGACCGGCGCCGAGCTCGTCGCCGACGGCGGCTACACCGCACGCTGACTCCCCTCCAATCCCACTTCCATAGGAAACACTGCAATGAGCTTCGAGCACATCCTCTTCGAAAAGCGCGGCGCCGTCGCATGGATCACATTCAACCACCCGGAGCGTCGTAACAGTTTCGATCACGCGATGATCACCGAGTACGCCGACGCACTCGAGCGCTGCCACGAGGACCCGACAATCGGCGTGGTCGTCGTCACCGGTGCGGGCGACAAGGGTTTTTGCGCGGGCGGCTATCTCGCCGACCTGACGAACTTCAGCCCCGAGAAAGGCCGGAAGCTCTTCGATGCCGCGGTGCGCGGGCTCACGCTGATGCGCCGCATCCGCCAACCGGTGATCGCGGCCGTCAATGGCGCAGCGATCGGCGGCGGCAACGAGGTCGTGATCTGCGCCGACCTCGCGATCGCCTCTGAGCACGCAACCTTCGGTCAGGTCGGCCCGAAAATCGGCAGCTCGCCGTTCTTCGGTGGAACGAACCTGCTGGCGCTGACCGTCGGCGAGAAGAAGACGCGCGAGATCGTCTACATGTGCAAGCAATACACCGCGCAGGAGGCGCTCGCGCTCGGCATGGTCAACAAGGTCGTGCCGCACGAACGGCTTCACGACGAAGTGCAGGAATGGTGCGAGACGCTGCTCGATCGCAGCCCGGCCTACCTGGAGATGAGCAAGATCGGCGCGAACGTCTGGTTCGACATGCTGATGCCGTCGTTCGAGCTCGCGAAGCTCGCGATGACCCGCATGGCCGGCTGCGATGAAATGACCGAAGGCGCGACCGCCTTCATGGAAAAGCGCAAGCCGGATTTCCGCAAGTTCCGACGCGCGGATACCTGATACCTGCCGTTTCACCGGCTCGCCGGCCCGCGCGAACACAGCGGGACTCACACTCGTCGAGTCCCGCCCCACCCTCCCCTCATCCGCGACAAAGCAACGCCATGACCGAAGCTCTCGATTCGGTCCGGATCGATGAGCGCATCGCCCCGGACCTCGCTCCGCTCTTCGAACCGCTGCGCGTCCGCTCCCTCGAACTGAAAAACCGCATCGTCATGCCCGCGATGGGACACGGCAAGGCGCGCGGGGGCGTGCTCGGCCCGAGCTTCGCACGCTATTACCGGCTGCGCGCCGAGGGAGGCACCGGACTGCTGATCGGCGAAGCGGCCGCAGTCGGCGACCCGGTCGCCCCGGCAGAGCCGGACCAGGCGCATTTTCACAGCCTGTGGCCGCTGACCGACTGGCAGCACATCGCCCGCCAAGTGCAGGAGGCGGGCGCGAAGATGATCCCGCAGCTTTGGCATGTCGGCATGATCCGCAAGCCGAGCAGCTGGCCGTTCTACCACCTGCCGTCGAAGGGTCCGTCCGGCCTGTACATCCAGCCGAGCGACGGCACACCGATGAAAGCGCCGCAGCAGTACGCCGAGCCGATGAGCCAGCGCGCCATCGATGAGATCATCGGCATCTACGGACAAGCCGCGGAAGATGCCAGGCGGCTAGGTTTCGACGGTCTGGAAATCCACGCGGCGCACGGCTACCTGATCGACCAGTTCCTGTGGCACGTGACGAACCGACGGACCGACGGCTACGGCGGCGCGACGCTGAAGGCGCGCGCCCGCTTCGCAGTCGAGCTTGTGAAGGAGTGCCGCCACCGTGCCGGCCGGGACTTCCCGATCTTCTTCCGCTATTCCCAGTGGAAAATCCAGGACTACGGCGCCCGCCTCGCCGAGACGCCCCGCGAACTCGCTGGCATGCTCGAGGCGCTCGCCGACGCCGGTGTCGATTGCTTCCACTGCTCGACCCGCCGCTTCTGGGAGCCAGAGTTCCCCGTCAGCGATCTAAACCTCGCCGGGTGGACGAAGAAACTCACTGGCCTGCCGACGATCACGGTCGGCTCGATCAGCCTCAACCAGGAGCTCGTGCCCTACACGATCCGCCGGCTCGAAAAGGACGAGAAGGCCCGCGAAGCCGCGGTGACGAACCTCGACCGAGTCATGGAGATGTTCACGCGCGGCGACTTCGATCTGATCGCCGTTGGCCGGGCAATGCTAGCCAATCCCGACTGGGCGCGTCTCGTGCGCGCCGGCCGTATGGACTTGCTGAAGCCCTACGATGCCGACTCGCTCGCCCGCTCCACCGACTTTCCGGACCTCGCCGCGCCGGCGAGCCGCCGTCAATGACCGACGCCCCGCGGCGCCGAGCCTTCTCGAGGACCCGAACCATGAACGCCCAGCAAGCACTAAGCCGTTTTCCGAACCTGCTGTCGCCCGGCCGACTTGCCAGCCTAACGCTGAAGAACAAGATGATCCTGCCGGCAATGGGCACGAACTACGCGAACGCCGACGGGACCGTGTCGCGACGTTTCACCGACTACTACGTCGCTCGCGCGAAAGGTGGGTTCGGCCTGATCGTCGTCGAAGTGGCTGCCGTCGACCCGCTCGGCAAGGCGGTCGGCAACGAAGCCGGCATCTGGCACGACGGCCAGATCCCCTCGTGGAAGGCCTTCGTCGACGAGATCCATGCGCACGGCGCAAAAGTCTTCCTGCAACTGCATCACGCCGGTCGGCAGACGTCCGAGGCTGTCATCGGCGAGCGCCCGGTTGCGCCGTCACCGGTCCCCTGCCCAATGGTGCAGGAGCTGCCGCGCGAGCTCACCGCCGCCGAAACCTGGGCGCTGATCGACAAGTACCGCGACGCGGCGGTGCGCGCGAAGGCCGCCGGCTTCGACGGCGTCGAGCTGCACGGCGCGCACGGCTATCTCATCGCGCAATTCATGTCGCCGGACGCGAACAAGCGCTTCGACGAATTCGGCGGCGATTTCGTTGGCCGCATGCGCTTCCCGACCGAGATCGTCAGGCGAATCAAGGAGGCCAACGGTCGCGACTACCCCGTGACGATCAAGGTCAGCGGTGACGAGCACGTGCACGGCGGGCGCTGCATCCAAGAGACGCGCGCGGTCGCGCGGCAGCTCGAGGAAGCCGGCATCGACGGCATCGTCGTGTCGCTCGGCACCTACGCGAGCCTCGCGTACATCAGCGGGCCCGGAGGGGCGATGCCGCCGGCCTACAACGCCTCGGCGGCCGAGGAGGTAAAGAAGTCGGTCAAGATCCCCGTCGTCGCCGTCGGCCGCATCGCCGACCCCTTCATCGCCGAGGACGTCCTTCAGAGCGGTGCCGCCGACTTCGTCGCGATCGGCCGTGCCGCGATCGCCGACCCGGATTTCCCGAACAAGGTCGCGCGCTACGCACTCGACGAAGTCTCGCCCTGCCTCGGCTGCAACCAGGGTTGCATGGGCCAGGTGCTGGACCCGGAGATCATGGAGGTCGGGTGCCTCGTGAATCCGTTTTGCGGTTACGAGGGCGACCGCCGGATCCTCGAGACCGACGAGCCGAAATCGGTGATGGTCGTCGGCGCGGGCCCCGGCGGGCTATCGGCGGCCTGGATCGCTGCGAAGCGCGGTCACCACGTGAGCTGCTACGACAAGGAGTCGGTTCTGGGCGGCCAGTTCCGCGTCGCCGCGATCCCCCCGGGCAAGCAGGATCTGCTCAAGGCGCTTAAATACTACGTGACGATGTGCCGCAAGCACGGCGTCGAGTTCCGCCTCGGCGTCGAAGTGAACGCGGACCTGATCGCCCGCGAGAAACCGGAAGTCGTCATTTTCGCCACCGGCAGCACGCCGCGCGCATCGCAGGTTCCCGGCGCCGACACGCTGAAGACGATCGCCGCGCAGGACGTCCTCGAAGGGCGCGCGAAGCCGGGGCCGCGCGTCGTGGTCATCGGCGGCGGCATGATCGGCGCCGAGACAGCGGATTTTCTGAGCGAGTACGGCCACCAGGTCACCGTGCTCGGCCGCAATCCGGTCCTCGCGAAGGACCTCGCGTACAACAACCGCCATTTCCTGATCGAGCGGCTCAAGCACAAGGGCGTTGTCACGATCACCGGCGCTGCAGTGACCGAGCTCGCCGAGGACCGGATCACCTATATGCGGGACGGCACTCCCGGACAGCTGACCGGTTTCGACAGCATCGTGACGGCCTGGGGGTTGATACCGAACGACGCCCTCGTCGATGCGATCCGCGATCTGGTCCCCGAGGTTCATGTCATCGGCGACGCCGTGAAAGTCCGCTCCGCGGTACAGGCCATCGCCGAAGCGTCGAAAGTCGCGACGGCGATCTAGAGCCGCCAGGGGCGATCGGCGTGAGAGATCGCCCCGCAAACCCGCGTCCTTCGGAGCGAGTACGAGGAGGAGCCGCATAGGAGGGTGCGGTCGTCTCGACCGCGAGCTACGCCGGGCTGCAAGGAGATGTCACGCCGCCAAGGCGACCAAGGAATTTCTCGCGGGATAGGCGACTGCAGTGGGCGCGTGGGACACGCCCGCGGCCCGACCGGATCATCCTCGGCCGTGTAATCGAAAATGACGTGCTCTTCCGTCAGGAAGGTGCTCATCCGAGGCGTATGGCAGAACTCCAGCTCGTCGGCCTGCAATCGCAGGCTCGCATTCTGCCCCTCGGCCGACGCCATCGCCTCCTGCATCGACTCGAAGTTGACAAAGCGATCGGCGCAAGCTGCGACACTCGCGCCAGGACCGACGGAAGGTGACGGGCGGGCGAGTCAGTCGACGCGGACGACGACTTTTCCGAAGTGCCGTCGGCCTTCGAAATGGCGGAACGCCTCGGCCGCCTCACCGAAGCCGAACACGCGGTCGATGACCGGCTCAAGGCGATGCCGGACGATAGCGCGGTTCATATTCTCGAAATGCTCGCGACTGCCTACGCGGATCGGATGGATCGACTGCATGCGCAAGAAGAAATCCGGACCGAGCTGCGGCATGCCGTCGAGCAGGCCGACCACGCTGATCCGGCCGCCGACGCGCGTCGCCGCGACCGACTTCTCGAACGTACCCGCCCCGCCGACTTCGACGACGACATCCACACCGACACCGTCAGTCAGTTCCAGTACCTGCGTGTGCCATTCTGGCATACGACGATAGTCGATCAGCTCGTCGGCGCCGAGCGCTTGCAGCCGCGCGAGCTTATCGGGGCCCGACGAGGTCGCGATGACTCGCGCCCCGGCGAGCTTGGCGAGCTGCAGCGCGAACACCGACACGCCGCCGCTGCCCTGCACCAGCACCGTGTCCCCGGGCAGCAGGGGTGCAGCCGCCCACAGCGACGTCCACGCGCTCAGGGCCGCGCACGGCAGCGTCGCCCCCTGCTCGAACGATAGGTGGTCGGGCAGCCGCACGACTTCGTCCTGCGATACGCAGACGTATTCGGCGAGCACGCCGTCCGCGGCGCCCCCGCCCCGCCCGACCGGATTCAGCCCCGGGCCGAATGCGCCGGCGACCCAGTCGAGGTGAAAGGTCAGCGCAACGCGGTCACCGGGTCGCACCCGGGAGACGCCGTCGCCCACGGCCTCCACTTCGCCCGCGCCGTCCGACAGCGGCACGAGGTCAGGCTTGCGCGCCCCGTAGGCCCCGTCGAGCACGAGCAGATCACGGAAATTCAGCGAAGCGGCGCGCATTCTCACGAGCACTTGGCCGTAGCCGGGCGATGCCGGCCGCCCGGTCTCGCCCAGCGTCAGGCCCTCGAGCCCATTTCCTTTAAGAACGTACGTCTTCATATTATCTCCTCGTCTATGAAGCCGACTGACGGTTTTTCGTCAGATCCGCCTGCGAGCCGGTCACGAGCGGCAGAGCGCTGCCAGTGCCGCCTTTTCATTGGCGTCATAGCCGACCAGCGCCTCGAGCAACGACATCCGCAGATCGGGATCCTCGCCGTTGCCCATGCGCAGCAACTGCATGCAAGACCATGCGACCTGCGCCCACGATTCGGTCGTGCGCAGCGTCTTGTCATCGACTTCGGGGCCGAGCGCGGCCCGGTCGATCGACAGCTCGTCTTCGGGCGACGGCGCGCGATCGCGGGCGCCGGTCAGCAGCTTGCGGCAGATGTCCGCGTCGACGCACAGCGGCCGCGCGAGGCCGACGACGTCGAGTTCGCCCGCACGCAGGCCTTCCTCCATCGCATCCCGCGATCGGAACCCGCCGGTGATCATCAGCGGCATCGACGCCAGCGGACGCACGCGCGCCGCGTAGTCAAGAAAATAGGCCTCGCGACGCCGCGTGCTCTCGGCCAGCGGTTTCGCGCGATCCATCTGGTCGTCTGTACGCCCGATCATGCACATCTGCTCGTAATTGCCGCCCGAAATCTCAAGCAAGTCGATCCCCTCGTCGCCGAGCCAGCGCACGACCTGCATCGACTCCTCGTCGCTGAATCCGCCCTTCTGGAAATCGGCGGAATTAAGCTTCACCGAGATCGGGAAATCCGCACCGACCGCCTGGCGGACGCCACGGACTATCTCCATCAATATCCGCGCGCGGTTCTCGAGCGAACCTCCCCACGAGTCCCGTCGATCGTTCGAGAGCGGACTGAGGAACTGCGACAGCAGGTAGCCGTGCGCCGCGTGGATCTGCACGCCGGTGAAGCCGCAGTTCTGCGCGACGCTGGCAGCATGAACGAAACGCGCGATGACGTCCTCGACCTGCGCCTCGGTCATCGCCTGCGGCTCCCCGCACCCCGCTTCCTGCGCCGCCAGCGCGATCGCCGAGGGTGCCAGCGGACGCGGATTCACCGAGGACGGCGTCTGCCGGCCCGGATGGTTGATCTGCATCCACAAGTGGTTGCCGGCGGACGTCCCCGCCTTCGCCAACCGGCATAACGCATCGAGTCCGCCGTTGCCATCGATCGCGATGTTGCCGGGTCGTTCGAGATGCAAGCGGTCGACCTGGACATTGCCGGTGATCAGCAACCCTGCACCCCCCTCGGCCCAGCGGCGATACAACGTCTCGTGCCGTTCGGTGGCCCGATTCATCGCGTCGGCCAACCCCTCGGTCATCGCCGCTTTTGCCAGCCGATTCGGAAGAACGGCACCGCAGGGTAGCGCGACGGGCTGTGCGATATGACTTGTCATTTTCGAACCTCGGAAATGAGCCGGAAGGACGCTGCGTCGATCTCGCGCCCCTTCCAATTGGTATCACGAGCAGAACACGTCGTTGGTATGCATCGTGTCGAGATATTCGCGCACGGACTGGATCTTTCCATCCCGGACGACATGCAGGAAGTGGTACTTGTTGTGATACACCTTGCCCGAGAGCGTCTTCGCGGACGACTCAGCTTCCAGCGCGACGCGATCACCTTCGGCCGTCCATGCGATCGGTTTCACCTGGATCCCTTCCGGCGCGATCTTCAGGATTTCCTTGAAGAGTTCCAGAAACTGCTCCTTGCTCATCAGCCCTGCCATCGGGAACTTCTCGGGGTCGCCGGCTAGCCACCACGTGAAGCCCTCATCCGCCGTCATCGGTAGGGCGGTGTCGAAGTCCAGCTTCGAGACCGCCTCCCAGAACGCCGCGACCAACTTCTTGTTGTCTTCGATGCTCATCATACGTCTCCTGATTTGTTCGGGAAGCATGGCTAAATTCGGGGAATCGAACACCCGGGTTGGAGACTACTGGACGGCTTCCGGATGCCGAAACCCTCGTTTTGGGGGGCGGGGAGCAGCCATTGGGGGGGCTCCATGAGCGATGCCATAGGATGATCAAAACGTATGGTTCAATACTTGATTTCCGCGAGCACTTGCCGTACTGTGACCATAGAGGTCGATGACGACCCGTGTGCAACAGCCGCGATCACCGCCGGAAGAGGCCCCGACCGAGATCGGTGACGTACTACAAGAGTCGCACGCGATAGCGACTCGTTCGGAGGAGACCCGAATTACATGGCGCAAGGATTCCAGCCGGCGCATGCGCCGCTCTTCATCCGGACCAAGCTCAGTCCACCGAGAATTTCCCGCAAAATCGTGCGCCGCGACTTGGCTCGCGAGTCGCTCGCGCGCGGCGCCGCGCGCGCGCTCACGCTGGTCATCGCCCCCGCGGGTTTCGGCAAAACGACGCTGCTCACGGCGTGGCGGGAAAGCCTGCTCGGCGAAAGCCAGATCGTCGCCTGGCTCACGCTCGACGACGATGACAACGACGTCAACCGCTTCGCCGAGTATGTGACAACCACGGTCGCCGACGCCTTGGGTGAGCTCGTCGCGGACAGCGCCGAGTTCGGAAACGTCGGCAAGATCGTGTCGGCGAAGGTGGTCATCACGTCGCTGATCAACAACCTGCAGGCGATCGGCCGTGAGGTCACGCTTATTCTCGACGATTACGACAAGATCCACGACCCGACGGTCCACGACATTGTCGCCTTCCTGCTGCAGCATCTTCCGAACAATTTCCACCTCGTCATCGCGACGCGGACGGAGCCGCCGCTGCCGCTGCCGCGCCTGCGCGCATGCGACCAACTCGTCGAGGTCGGTGCATCCTTGATGCGGTTCGGCATCGAGGAGACACGTGCTTTCTTCGCCGGCGCGTCGACGCTGAAGCTGTCGGCGAGCGAGACGCGCGCGATCCACGATGCGACCGAAGGATGGGTCGCGGGACTGCAGATCGCTGCCCTCGCGTTGCCGCGGCGCAGCAGCCCGCAAGGCTTTCTCGCTAGCATCGGGGGCCAGTCGCGAGTGCTCGGCGACTATATCGCCGAGAGCATCCTAGGCCGCATCGACCCGGAAACAGTCTCTTTTCTGTTCCGTACGTCGATTCTCGAGCGGCTCACCGGGCCGCTGTGCGAACGCGTCACCGACCAGACGGAGTGTCAGCAGACGCTCGAGTGGCTGGCCGCACAGAACATGTTCGTGCAGGCCCTAGACGACGACGGCCTTTGGTATCGCTATCACGGTCTGTTCGCCGACTTCCTGCGCGCCCGGCTCGAACGTCAATATCCGGACGAATTGCCCACGCTGCATCTTCGCGCCGCAGAATGGTTCGCGGAAAACGAGTGCTGGGCCGAAGCGGTCAAGCACGCGCTGGCTGCGAACCACATCGAGCTCGCGGCCGAGTGGGTCGAGCATTGCGCGATGCAGGAAGTCCGCGACAGCCGCGTGCGCGGCTTCCTCGCGTCGGTCAATCGTCTGCCGCCCGACGCGGTTGCACGCCGTCCGCGCCTGCGGCTTGCGCTCGCATGGGCGCTGCTTCTGACGGTCCGCGTCGATGAATCGCTCGCGATCGTCCAGGAGCTTGAGCGCCAGCTCGGCGACGGTGCGTGGCCCGATAGCGACGCGAGGCGCTTCGAGCTTCGGGCGATACGCTTCTCGATCCACAGCATCAAGGACGATATTGGGCAAGCCCTGAAGGTCGGCGCGCTGTGCTACGAGCACTTGTCGAGAAATCGAAGAGAGGCCGAAGACAACACTTGGGTGCACGAGTCCGTACTGAACTCGCTAGTGCATTGCCACGAGAAGGCCGGCGATTTGGAGACGGCCCGTGCGATGAGCCACCTCTATCGGCCGCGTAGCGACGCCACCCGCAACCTCTTCACGATGGGTTACCGCGCCTGCGTGCTCGCGGCGTGCGACATCAGCGAGGGGCATCTCGACGCTGCCGCCGCACGGCTCCGCGAAGCGATGCAGGTCTGCGAGGAGTACGCGGGGCGCCGCTCCGCTGCCGCATCGCTGCTCGCCGCGCTGCTCGCCAGAATACATTACGAATGGGGCGAGTTCGAAGTCGTCGAGGAGCTCCTCGCACATCGGCTCGATGTGATCGACGACGCCTGTTATCTCGATTCGGTGCAGTCCGCGTATCTATCGCTCGTCAAGGTGGCGGCCGCCCGTGGTCAGTTCGACGCCGCGCATCGCCTGCTCGACCAGGCCGAGATCGTCGCGGACAACCGTGGATGGCTGCGTCTGCTCGCCGCCTGCACGGCCGAGCGGGTGCGGCTGTGGCTGCTGCAAAATCGCTCGGTCGACGCGGAACGTGCGATGCGACGCTTCGAGCTTGTCGCCCTGGGATTCGAGCAATCGCTAAACGATCCGAAGCTATCGACTCACGTGCTGCTGTCGCGCGTCCGCCTGCTACTACAGGACAAGTCCTTCGACGAGGCGGCGGAGGTGCTGCAGCAGATGATCGACGCACCGAATGCGGTAGATCGGGCGCTGCGCGACATACGACTGCAAGTGCTGCTCGCCGTGGCACGACACGGCGGGGGCGATCGTGAGGCCGCACGCTCGGCGCTGTCGTCGGCGATGGCCGCGTGCGAATCGGCAAGCCTGATCCGCTGCATTGCCGATGAGAACCTGCCCACCGCGCTGGTCTACGAGGTCCTGACGTCGCTACCGGATTCGGTCCCGGAGTCCGACTACCGCAGCCGACTTTCGCAGGCACTCGGACTGCGCCAGGAGGTCCCCGCGCCGGCCCCCTCGGTGCCGACGCTCGCCGCGGAGGACGCCCTCAGCCGGCGCGAGCAGGATATCCTCGAACTGGTCAACAGGGGATTGTCGAACAAGCAGATCGCGACGACGCTTGTGATCACGCCAGAGACGGTGAAATGGCACCTGAAGAACGTGTATGGCAAGCTCGGAGTGTCCGGTCGAACACTCGCAGCGCACCGTGCGCGCCAAATGGCGCTGATTCCGGATGCGTCGATGCCCACCTGAAGCCCGCGTTTTTCGCCGCGGGCCGCTTCAGCAACGGACCTTGGCCCGCACACGACCCACTGCCTTCACTCAGTTGGCCGTCCAGCCGCCATCCACGGCGACTTCGGCTCCCGTCATATACGAAGCGCCTTGGGAGGCGAGGAAAGCCACCACTTCCGCCACTTCGTCGCAGCGCCCCGGGCGATCAATCATGGTGTTGCCCAGCATGGTCTTGCGCAGGGCTGGATCGGCGAGAAACTCGGCATTGAGGGAGGTCTCGATGAGGCCGGGGAATACCGAGTTCACGCGGATGCCGTAGGCGGTGTACTCCAGCGCCAGGGCTTTGGAGAACAGGCGCACCGCTCCCTTGGATGCCGTGTAGAGGGCCAAGTCCTGCATCACGGCTTTCAGGCCGCTGGCCGAGGAAATGTTGATGATCGACCCGCCGCCAGCAGCCTTCATGGCCGGCAGAATCGCTTTGCAGCCGAGGAAGACGCCCTTGATATTCACATTGAACACGAAGTCGAATTCCTCGGCGGTGCACTCATGGATGGGCTTCAACACCACGACGCCGGCGTTATTGACCAGGATGTCCACCTTGCCGTGGGACCTCACTGCGCCGTCGACGACGGCAAGCCATTGCTCCTCCTTGGTCACGTCGAGATGGACATAGCGCGCATCGGCACCAGCCGAGTTCAACTCGTCGGCGAGTTTTTCGCCCACCGGATCCACATCGGCGATGATGACCGCAGCCCCGCGCTGGGCGATAAGCCGACTATGGGCCGCGCCCATCCCCTTGGCGCCACCGGTAACGATGGCAACCTTGCCTTTCAAATTGCACATAGTTTCCTCAATGCCCATCACGAACTCTCCTATGCAAACAATCGAGGTTCTTGCGAAAGTTGTCGGATTTCCTGTGCGTCGCCCGGCTCGCGGCCGCACGCTTCGCATGTACCTCCCCGGAAACTTAGGCGACAGATGCAGCAGGGAAAGCCCGTACTTTTAGTTGGCTGTACCGGAGGAATGTCACTACGTGCCGTCCAAACTACCGACTTCGCAACGGGCCCTATTTTTCGCGCGGTAGGCCTGCAGGCCCTTGCGGCTCTTCCGCTTGGCCGACGCGATCATGGCGCGATAGATGAAGCGTATTAGCCATCCCGGGATGCCGACCGCGCGCTCCTCAAAGGCGACCCTGGCCCGCGGATGATCCATAAGACTCGGATAGGGGCGCGGGAAGCGGTAGGCACCGCGATCGCGCCAGAATTCGATCCCCCCGATGTGCTTGACGTTCTTGTAGCCGTAGTGCGCCGGCGCGACGAGCCGCAGCGGCGCGCCGTGCTCGATCCCGAGGCCGCGGCCCTCGACCTTGTCGGCGAGCAGCACGTCCGACGCGAGCAGATCGGTGAGCGGCAGGCTGCTGCAATACCCGTCCTGGCCACGGAACACGACGAATTCGGCGCCGTCGAGCGGAGCCGCCATCGGCACGACGACCTGCTCGTAGAAGTCGGCGAAGCGCACCCCGCTCCACCTCACCGAGCGACATGACCACGACGTGACGCAGTGGAAATCGGAGACCTGCTCGACGCGCGGCAACGCGGCGAGTTCCTGTGCCACTGTCACCGGCCGTGCGACGTCCCCGGCGAGCCTCAACTCGACGACGTCGGCCCTTTCAGGGAAGCGGTTCGCGAAGCGCCCGAGCCCGAAGCGGTCGAAGCTCGTGACCTCGAATTGGCCAGGGGGCAGGGGTTTCAACTGGCTGGAGTGCATTCGGCTACCTCAGGATTGTTGAGCATTCGAACGGGATGCGCCTTCGGGCCTGGACACGATGCGGGCTCAATGGCAGCGCGCACTGATGGCGAAGTGGCCGATGTAGGCCGGCGAGAGAATCCAGATCGGCGACGGCGATCTTCGATGTCTCTTCCCAACGCCGCATGAGTGTCGCCGCAAACCGCAGCCGGCCCCCATGACAGGGGGCCGGCGGGCTGTCACTTCGCCGTTGCGACCGTAGCCGCCTCGGCGATCGTGCGAGCCTGCGCCTCATGTTCGCGCCGCAGTTCGAACGGCGTCGCATGACCGTGCTCGCCCTCGGGTGCCCTGGTCCGCTCGGTGCCCGGCCGCAGCCGATCGCCGACGATGTACGCGGCGAGCGCCGGCATCAGCAGCAGCGCGCCGAATACATTCACCAGGAACATGAACGCCAGCAGGATCCCCATGTCCGCCTGGAACTTGAGCGTCGAGAAGGCCCAGGTCGCCACTGACACCGTCATCGTCACTGCGGTGAAGAGGGAAGCCGTTCCTCGCTGCTTCAGCGCCTCGATAAACGCCTCCTGCAGCGTCAGATTGCGTTCATGCATCTCGTGCTTGATCCGTTCGAACAGGTAGATGCCGTAATCGACGCCGACGCCGACGCCGAGCGCGATGACGGGCAGCGTATTCACTTTCACGCCGATCCCCAGCATCGCCATGATCGCGTTGCACAACAGCGTCACCAGAGCGAGCGGCAGAATAATGCACAGCGTCACCCGCATCGAGCGGAACGTCGCGAGGCACAGCAAGGCCACGGACGCGAACAGGGTGAAATTAACCCACTTGTCCGAAGTCTCGACGACTTCATTGGTCGCCGCCATGACGCCGACGTTACCGGATGCGAGGCGGAACTGCAGCGTGTCGCTGTCGTTCTCCGCCTTGAAGGCCTTGATCTGGTCCACCACGTGGGAGATGGTGGTCGCCTGGTGATCTGTCGTGTAGATCGAGATCGGCATCGCGGTGCAGGCAGAATTGCGGTACTCGTTCCCGAGGCGGGTCGCGAAGCCGATGCCCTGGGCGATCTGCGCCTTTTCCTCGGGCATCATGCGCCACTTGACCCAGCCTTCGGCGAAATCCTGGGTCACTGCGTTGATGTAGCCCGCAAGTCCGCGTACAGCCGCCACGCCGTCGACCTGGCGCATGGTGAATTCGAAATCCTCCAGCTTGTCTTGCACCGCGCGCTCAACGCAGGGCGAATCGTCTCCCTTAGCCTCGGCGATCACCTGAAGCAAGTCGACGCCGATCGCAAAGTTGCTCGTGACCACCTCCACGTCCTGGTTGTAACGTGAATCGGCGCGCAGTTCCGGCACCCCCTTGCCCATGTCACCGATCTTGAGATCGCGCACGTGCCAGAACCCGAAGGCCATCAGGCTGAGCGACAAGACGATCGGCAGGACGGCACCGCGCTTCGTGGCGAGCGGAGCGATGCGCACCCACAGCGAGTCACCGGCAGTTTCCTTGCCATCCAGCTTCTGCGCCGTTACCGCTGAAAACTTCATATACGACAACAGGATCGGCAGCAGGACCTTGTTCGTCATGATCATTACGGTGACGCCGATCGTCGCCGTGACCGCGAGCTCTCGCACGATCTCAATATCGACCATGGCGATAACCATGAAACCCAGGGCGTTAGCAAGCAAGGCCGTCGCACCGGGGATGAACAGCTTGAGGAAGCAATTGCGCGAGGCCGTGACTCCATCGGCGCCGGCCAGCGTCTCAAGCTTCCACGCATTGGTCATCTGTACCGCATGCGAAACGCCGATTGCGAAAATCAGAAACGGCACCAGGATCGACATCGGATCGAGGCCCAGCCCGAGCAGGGGTAGCAGTCCGAGCAGCCACACAACGGGAATGCCCGCGGCGACCAGCGCCCATGCGGTCAACATGAGGGAGCCGGAGTACCAGTAGAGGAGAACAGCCGTGATCGCGAACGCGACGGCGAAGAAGCCGAGCACGCTCGCTGCGCCTTCGGCGATGTCCGCGGACGACTTGGCAAAGCCGATGAGGTGGACCGAGACCGCGTCGCCCTCGTACTTGGCGCGGATCTGCTCGAGTTGGCGGCCGACTTCCCGCAGATCCACACGTTGACCGGTCTCGTGGTCCCTGTCGCTCAGTGTGGCCACCACCATGGTGGCGGTCATGTCGCTGGCAACGATGCGCCCGACCCAATCGGATTTGAGAATGTTCTGCTTCACCTTTTCCATCTGGTCGGGCCGGCCAGCAAAGTCAGCGGGGACCAGATTGCCGCTCTGGAATCCCTCCTCGACGACTTCGTTGTAGCGCACGTTCGGCGTGAAAAGGGACGTCAGCGAGCTGCGGTCGACGCCCTTGAGGTAGAACGCCTCTTCGGTTATGCCGCGCACGGTCTCCATTACTTGCGGCTGGAAGATGTCACCCTTCTTCACCTTGATGCCGATGAGCACCTTGTCCGCGCCACCGAAAACGCTCTGATAGTCGATAAAGGTACGCATGTACTCGTGATTGAGCGGAATCATTTTGGTGAATCCCGCGGTCACGCGCAGCTGAGTCGCAAAAAAGCCGAGCACCAGGGTGATCAGGATACCGAGGATCAGCAGCGGCGTACGCCAGTGGAAGATCCAGTAACCGATTCGGCCGATGAGGTTGTCGGCGAACTCCTCGGAGCGGAATTCGCCATGCACCAGACCGCCCTCGGCGGCGGCCGACGAAGATTTCTCGATGCGACGCTCGTCAATACGCTTGCTCATGATCCGATGTTCCCCGCTGATTGACGCTTCGGCGACGCCGTTTCGATCCGCCCTGCCGCCATGACCCCGACGTAGATGAGCGCGCCGTCGCTTCCGATCAAAGCCCGAGATAAGGGCAAGCCTTCGGGCGCTCTCCAGAGATCAAAACTCTGCGCGTTGTCGTCACTCGTTGCTATCAATCCATTGTTGCCAACCAGCACCACCCGGCCGTCGGCGCCGACCGAACCTCCATTCAATGCGCTCGTCGTGCCGATCTCGACCTTCGTCCAGGTCTCGCCGCCGTCCACCGATCGGTAGGCGTTCCCGCGCATGCCGTAGGTCAGCAATGCCCCGTCCTTGAGCTTGAGCACACCGAAGAACGAGCCCTCGTAGGGCGATTGAATTTTTCGCCAGGTCGCGCCCTTGTCCGGCGACACGGCGATCATGCCGGACTCGGCCACCAGCAGGAGTCGTTCGCCGACCTCAATGACTTCCGAGATGTGACGGTCGAACTCGTCGTCGACGACCTTCTTGCGCACCCAACTCTTGCCCTGGTCGGTCGATTCAACATAGAGCCCAAACGCGCCGTACGCGATGAAAGTACCGTCGCGCAGCAGGGTCACGCCGAGAAACGAGTCCCTGCCCGCGTCGCTGACTTCCACCACGCGCCAAGACTTGCCGCCGTCTTCGGTCCGCAGGAGAACGCCGCCGTGACCGACGGCGATGCCGACCTTGTCGTCCTGAAATGCCACCGCGGAGAGCGCGCGCGAAGTTGGGGTGCGGTCGCCGTGCCAGGTCCTTCCCTCGTCGTCGGACTGCATCACGACGCCCCGCTCACCCACTGCTACCAGTCTCTTGCCAACCGCGGCGAGGTCGAACAACGCGACTCTCGACGCCTTGATCGCAGGCTTCGCCACCGCAGCCTCGGCCGCGAACGTGCCAACCGACGCAAATTGCGACACCGCCCACAGCAGGCCGCACGCCAACGCGCTTCTCATGAACCGTCTCCTCGTCTCACGTTTCCGGGGGCAGATCCGCGCCTGCCCCGGCGGCCGATGGACTGCAGCCTGGCCGTCCCCCCGGCGCTACCTCGTCCCTTTACGACGGATCGCATCCACTTGGAAGTCGGCGAACTTGCCCGTCTTGTTGAAGGTCATGGCAGGCTGCGGCCTTTCGTTGTCGACGTTCGACACGATGTAGTTGCCGTTTTGCAGGTCGTGAACCATGTAGGCGCGCTGTATCATGAGCGGTACGTCATAGAGCTGGATCATCGGCTCGGAATACACTCGCCATAAGTTGCCGCGGCTGTCGTAGCCGTCGGCGAGCGTCACCATCCAGCTGTCCTCGTCGAGGTAGAACACCCGCTTCGGCAACACGTGCGACATGCCTTCCTTGAGCGTCGCCTCGACCACCCATACACGGTGAAGCTCATAGCGCATCAAATCCGACTTGAGATGCCCCTTGTCGACCATGTCCTGGTACTTGAGCTTCGAATCACCCAGCTTGTAGGCGTTGTAAGGAACATACATTTCCTTCTTGCCGACAAGCTTCCAGTCATAACGATCCATCGGACCATTGAAGCCCCAGTGGTCGTCGGTGGTACGCATGCCCTCGGTGCCGTCGTCGATGTTGTCGTAGGCGACGTTGGGCGCGCGACGCACGCGCCGCTGGCCGGCGTTGTAGATCCACGCGGCGCGATCGCCCTTGGTCTTGTCGATCGAGTCGTGGACCAAGTATACGGTGCCAGCCAGCGTCGAAGGCGCGTCGTACCAGGCGAAATAGAAGAACAGGTCGTTCGGCCCATTACCCCTATCCATGTTGGTGGGTTGATACACCTCCTCGCAGAACCCGACCCGGTAGAACTCGCCGTTGAAGCGCGTCGGTAGCCAGTCTCCGCAATGATTGTAGCCGCCGTACCACCGCGTCTGGTGGTTGTACATGACTTCGGTGCCGGTTTTCGGGATTGGGAAGGGATACCCACCCATGTTGAAGTTATTGATGGTCAGGCCGTCGAGACTTGTCTGGACCGCCAGTTTCTTGGTTTGGTCATACACGTGCTGCGGAGCGGCAAACGTGCGATGGCTTTTATAGACTGGCATCCTGAACGTCTGGGGATACTTCTTCAGCATGGCCACCATGCCGGGTGACAATTTGTCCTTATGCTGCTCGACGTTCTCAGCGGTTATTGTGAACAGCGGCTGCTCGGATGCGAATGGATCGACGTAGCCCTGTTCCGGTTTCCACCCGGCGGGCGCCTTCGTCAGGCCGCCGTCCCACGCCGGAATCGTCCCGTCCTTGTTGCCGGCCTTTTCCGCCCCGGTGGGCGTGAGGTCCTTGCCGAGGCGGTCGGCCTCGGCCTGAGTGACCGCGGACCAAGCCGTGGTCGCCCCACCCAGCAGGGCGACTGCGCAGGCGATTGCGCGAATGCATCGAGTGATTTTCATGTCTTCGTCCTCTTTAGAAGGTTACGCTGAAGTTCGCCGAGTAGTAGTCACGATCCCGAAGCGGGTCGAACTTCGCTTCGTCGCCATATCGGGTGTAGCCGAGATCGAGGACGTATTTCTTTGCGTAGCTGAACTTGACCCCGAGTCCGAGCGTCGTGCGATCTTCGATGAATGCCCCGTCCGCGGCGTATCCATCGACGTCATGCGCCCAAAAGACGCTGGGCGTCACGGTCACGCCGCTGTTGCGGACGTTGGTATATTCGAGCTGCCCGTACAATCGGTAACCCCAGGAATCCCGCGTGACGTAGCCGTCGTTCGACGAACAGCCGTCGGGATGCCGGTTCAGCGTGGCGCAGGTATTGCCGCCGAGCGAGGAATGAGGACCTATGCCGAAGATCGACGGCCGCCCGTAGCGGGTGTCCTTATCCTTATCGTTCCACTGGTAGGCGATCTCGCCCAGCAGTGCGTACTGGTCCGCACCCAGCACCCGGTTGCCGGCCTGCATGAAGTTCATCTGGAACTGGTTCTTGTTGATCAGATCGTACCCATGGAAGGTTCGGTTCGAAGAGGCCGCCGCTGCGGCGGCCCGGCCCGCCAGTGGGCCGGCGCCAAACGCGCCGAAGAACATGTCAGTTCCATCCAACTGGAGCGGGTAATCGCGCGTTGTGCTCAGTTCGGCGCTGACCGACACGCCACCGAGAGTCGTCGACGCGCTCGCGCCATAGACCTTGATGTCTTCCTTGTATTCATACAGGCCCGCAACCGGCGACGGGGTGCCGAAGTCGCCGAATTTAAGCGTGAAGGTCGGAAGGCGCGCATGGATCTTCATCGCGTACAAGCCGAACTCGGTATCCAGGGGATTCGATCGGAGCCGGTATGCCACACCGAACTGCCCCGTATCCTTTGCATCGTCACCCTTGATCTGGCGTGCAAAAGTATTGCTGGCCAACGCCTGGGGGGTCGACACATTCGCCGAGTCCAACGCGGTGATGTTGAAGCAGTTACCCGGATGCGTCGAAATGATGGCGTTTGCCGTGGACCAGTAATTGCCGCACGATCCGTCGACAGGAGAGGCTGCCCATTTGAACTGGTAGAAAGCTTCCACGCTGCCAGCCTCACCCAGACTTTGGTTCGCCGACGCCATCCAGACCGGCATCAACACCTCTTTTACTTGAGCACCGGGACGACGAGCTGCGGGAATGTCGATGGGGTTGATCTGATTTACGCCAGCGATGAACATGCTTTCGCCCCAGTTCAACCCTTGCTTGCCCAGCCGAACTTGAAGCGGATTGCCGCCAACATCGAAAGTGTCGTAGACGAATGCGTCCAGCAACTCGATTCCCTCGAATCGAAGCAGGTCATCGTACCCCTTGTCCGATAGCGGGCGCTTTCTAGTCAACCTGTCGCTCCCAAGGTCGTAGCCGTTGTATCCGTTGGGCTGGTTGCCCCAGTGCACGTCCTGTTCGCTTTGGGTGTAGTCGTACCAAGCCTTCGCACGGATGAGACCGCCCATATCTCCCTTCTTGAACTCGACCTCGCTGATGACTTTGAGCAGCGTGGAAAAGGCATCGCCTTTTTCGTAGTTGAGGTTGCCCTCGTCGTTATTGTTCGCACCCAAGCCGCCCCTTAGGCCGATGAGATGACCATTGGCGGGCCCATAGAGCTTTCGATTGCGGTCCTGAGCCCGAATACTGGTACCAAGACTTACTGTGGTCGACCAAGCCCCCTGCCAGCCGTCGCCAAATTCGAATTCAGTAATGGCCGAAGCACCGCCGGAAAATCCGGCCGCCAATAAGCCAGCGATGGTAGTCAGAGCCAAGCGGCCTTTGGACCGGCTTAATGTCTTCATCGTCTCACTCCTTGTTATGTCGCCTCAAATGGCGCACTTGCTTTATTTTCCGCGAGCCCCGCGCCTATGGGACTCCGGAGTCCTTCCCTTGAGCTGGCGCGTAGCGCTTTATTGAATAATCTTGGCCGCAATGTGATGGGTAGCATCGCCTTTGGCACCTCGGGCGTTCTAGTTCGTCCCCGTTACGTTCGTGACGGCGTCCGTGCTCCGCTTGTCCGCAGATTTCTTTGGATTGAAAAGGCTCCGTCCGATGATGTGTTTCATCACCTCGATCGCGCCGCCAGCAATTTTGACGATCCGCGCATCCGCATAAGCTCGTGCGATCGGGTATTCCCACATGTATCCCCAACCACCGAAGAATTGCAGGCACTCATCGACGACGCGGCAATGCAGATTCGACATGTACATTTTCGCCATCGCCGCATCGATCGAATCCAGTTGATCTTTCATAAAGAGCTCGATGCAGCGATCGGTGAAGACGCGACCGACGACCGAGTCCGTTTTCAGTTCGGCGAGCTTGAACTGCGTGTTCTGGAAGTCGGCAATGGTCTTGCCGAAAGCATTGCGCTGCGACGTGTAATCGACGGTCCATTCGATAACCGCCTCGCTGAGCGCCGCCGAGCGGACCGCCTGGGCGAGACGTTCCTGGGCGAGCTTGGTCATCATTAGCGGGAATCCCTCGCCCTCACCCCCGAGCATGCTGCTCGCCGGCACGCGCAGATCCTCGAAAAAGAGCTCTGAGGTGTCCTGCGCCTTCATGCCGAGCTTGTCGAGGTTCTTGCCGCGCACAAAGCCGGGCAGCTTGGTATCGACGAGGAACAGGGAGATGCCCGTGGGCCCCGCCTCGCTCGAGGTCTGCGCCGCCAGCACGAGCACGTCGCACAGCTGCCCGTTGGAGATGAAAACCTTCTGGCCGTTGATGACGAAGTCGTCGCCGTCGCGGCGCGCCCGCGTGCGGATGTTCTTCAGGTCCGAGCCGGCGTGCGGCTCGGTCATGCCGAGCGCGCCGATCGCCTCGCCCTTCACCATGCGCGGCAGCCATTCCCGCCTTTGCGCCTCGCTGCCGAACGAGCGGATGTAGGTGGCGACCAGGTCCGTGTGAATCATGAATCCCGGCCCGGTATAGCCGCTGCGGGCCATTTCCTCGATCACCACCACATCGAACAGATAATCGAGGCCGAGCCCGCCGTACTGCTCGGGCACGCTGCAGCACAACAGGCCGAGTTCGCCGGCCTTCCGCCACAGCTCACGCGGAACGATGCCGTCCTCTTCCCACTGGCGGTTGTAGGGCTTGATCTCGCGTTCGATGAACTTGCGCACCGACTCGCGGAACAGATCGTGCTCCTCCCGGAACAGCGAACGATGGATCATTTACGCCTCCCATTCATTCCTTGTCCTGCGGTGCCTCTCAGCGCCTCGCTCGGGCTCCGCCGCCCGACACCGCCGTTGCCTGGAATCCAAGAATAAGTCGCCATATCGTCAGCCTACTTGTCGCGTCCCTGCCGCCAAACCCTCATACGGGGGGGAGCGCCGAATGAGACTGGGGGGGTGGGTGGCTCTACGGGGTGTTGCACTCGGGGGGCCGCCCCTGCCCTACACTGTCTCTACTCATGCGATATGCTACCATACGAGTGATTGTTTGCAAGCTTACTTTTTTTGATTCTTGTCTTTCCTTCCCCGGCCGGCCGCATTCGGGCTTGCCTCGGACGCGGATTGCCGAACCGCGCATCGTCAAAGGCGATGCACAGCCCCGGGCGCGAGGGTCGGAACAGCCGGTGAAGACGTGTCAAGGGGCGCTTCGCGTCCGCCGCGGAAAGGTGAGGCGGCTGGCGTTCAAACGCCGCCCGAAGGCTCGAGCAGCCGCGCGCGGAGCTCGCCGCAGCGGTCGGCGTCGAAGCCCAGGGCGTCGGCGAGAAAGGTCGCGTCGGCGCCCCACTCCTCGTCGATGGTCGAGAACGCCGCCTGGAGATAGTCGGGGTGGGCGCCTTTCAGCGCGGAGACGACGTCCGGCGCGAGACCGGGTCGAAGCATGAACGTCAGGTCGCGCCGGTAGCGGTTGGTGAGGAGATAGTCCTTCATGATCGTTTCGCGCGGCACACCGAGCGCCATTAACACGATGGCGACCGCAAATCCGGTGCGATCCTTGCCGCTGGTGCAGTGGATCAGCGCCGGCAGCGCATCGCGCTCGAGCAGTCCTTCGAGCAGTTGCCCGTATTCCGTGACGTGGTCCAAAGGAAACCGCCGATACAGCGCGCGCATGCGATGCTCGATATCGTCGGCCTTCAACGACCCGTCGTTGATCCCCTCGACCATCTCCACGGCCTCGTACGGGTAGAAGCCCAGCGCTCGTACGCGCAGCGTCGATCCGGCGGGAAGGCGATTGGGCTTGAGCGTGCGTTCATCCTCATGCCTGAGGTCGAACAGGGTGCGCAGGCCCAGCGCCGCGATCCGTTCAACGTCGGCGGTGATGAGCTCGGCAAGCGAATCGGCGCGATACAGCGTACGCCACATCACACGCCGGCCGTCCGCGCTGCGGTAGCCGCCGAGATCGCGAAAATTCACCGCACCGACGAGCGGCAGTCGCCGGCGGGTGCCGAAGGATTCGGCGCTGTCCATGATGAGTCCGGTGATCAGTGAGGGAAGGTCCGGGCGTTGCTGTGGTGCGACGCCCCGGCCGGTCGAGGTTGGGCGGGCAAGATCAGTCGAGCGCCTCCAGCAGCGCGCGAAGCTCTTCGAGAATGGTGTAGCCCACTCCGATCAGGTAGGTGAGCACAACGTCTTGGTGCGTCTTGGCGCCCCGCGCCGCCCGGTAAGTGGTCCCAAGCGCAAGGGTGGCGAGCTTGTACGCATTGAAGACGCGATAGAAATCGACCGTCTTCCGGTCGATCTTCATGCCCGCCGCCTTCTCGTAAGCCTCGTAGAACGCCTCCTGGGTCATGAGGCCGCCGACGAGGAAGGTCTTGCCGTCCTCCGACAGATGGCCGAACGCCGGATTGGTGACGAAGGCGATGTCGAGGTGCCGGTCGCCCAGGAAGCCGAGCTCCCAGTCGAGGATCGTGGTGATCCGGTTGCTGCGCTCGTCGTAGAGAAAGTTGCCCGAGCGGTAGTCCGAGTGGACCACCGAGATGCGGTCTACCGGCGGCATGTTCGCGCGTAACCAGCTCGCCGCATAGCGCAGCAGCGGCACGTCCTCGTTGGCGTCCTCTTCCCACACCCGCGCCCAGCAGTTGAGCTGCCACTCCACCGACTGCGTCCCGAGGGCGGGCACGTCAAAGGCGCTCAAGTCGGAGGTGCGCCAGTCGTGGGCGTGAATCGCGGCCAGGTGCTCGACGAACTGCGGGCCGAGCACGGCGCGGACTGCCGGGCCGAAGTTCGTGCCAAGCCCGGAAGGCCCGCCCGCGACCGCCGCTGTCGGCTTTGCGACGCCGCTGGCGAAGCCGCAGATCATCGCCGGGTAAGGAAGATGCTTTCCTTCCGCATCGAGCCAGAACACCCGCGGCACCGGCACGACCGCCTCCATCGCCTTCATCAGCTGGAATTCGCGCAGCCGGCTGGTCTCGACGATCGATTCAGCCGGCTCCATGCGCAGCACCATCGGAGTCGTCGTCCGCCCGACGCCCGGGCGGTTCCAGGCCAGCTTGAACGCCATCTGGACCTTCGACGCGCCGCCCGACAGCCACCGGGGTTCCAGCACCTCGAACGGCCCTTCGACTTCCTCGCGGAGCAGCCGGCGCACCCCCTCGCACAGCGTTTCCAGGGCGACGGGAGAATAGCCGTGCCCGCTGCGCCGCTGCAGCTTGCGGGTCAGGATGCGGTCGATTTCGGCCTCGCAGGGAAAGCGATCCCTGAGCGATTCGATCCACGCCGGTTGAGGATGACACTTATCAACGATCATCGTCGGCCCACCTCACGTTTTCGCCAGTCGTCACTCACATCGCGGCGGAGTCCAATGCGCGTCGGCGGGCGGGACTCGGGCCGCTTTCCGCCTGAGTCCCGCCCATTAGCCGAGGCGGCCGCTGCGGAAGCGGGTCAGCCGTGCGCGGCCCCCGGCCCCGCACCGATCAGGCTTTCGATCGGGGGCACGACGGACGGATCGGCTTCGAAGCCCATCGAGATGAGCCACGCCCGCTCGCGATCGAGCTGAATCTTCGCGGCGCCGAGAATCAGCTGCTTGAGCGCATCGCGGCTGGACGGATCGCCCTCCTCGGCCGCTGCCTGCACCAGCGCGCTGACGGCCGCACGCAGATCGAACACCGCGGCCTCCACTTCGCCGGGCTCGGCGCGCGCGCGGTCGAGCACCGCGGCCCCTTTCGACAGACAGGCGTTCATCGTCTCGGTGGCCGCACGGGTCTTGTCGGCGCCGTGCACCTGCTCCTGCAACTGGGCGGCCAGCGTGACGTAGCGCTTGAGCTCGTCGCAGTCGTAGCGGAACTGCAACGGCAAGCGCTGGGCGAGCAGATTGAGCATGCCGATGACGAGCCGGGCCTGTTCCTGCGCCATCTTGTGTTCCGGGTCCACCGCCGGCAGGACGACATCGGTCATGGCCTTGATCATGCTCTGGATCTGAATTGCGGGACGAATTTCCATTTCAAGCAACCTCCTCGAGAAGTTGGCGCAGCTCTTCGAGGATCGGGTAGCCGACCCCGCTGAGCCACTGAAGGACGATGTCCTGATGCGTCTTGCCGCCCCGCACCGCGCGATAGCCGGTACCCAGCACGATGACGCAGGACTTGTAGGCCTGAACGACGTCGTAGTACCTGACGGCCTTCATGTCGATCGGCAGCCCCGACGCCTTCTCGTACTGCTCGACGAACTCGTCGGCCGTCATCAGCCCGTTGACCAGGAAGGTCTTGCCGTCCTCGGCGTAGTGGCCGGAGCTGTCCTTGATCGCATACGCGACGTCTTCGTGATAATCGCCAAGGTGGCCGAGCTCCCAGTCGAGCCACGCCGTGATCTGGTTGTCGTGCTCGGTGTAGAGGAAATTCCCGGCGCGGTAGTCGCCGTGAATGATTGACAGACGATCGATCGGCGGCATATTGGCGCGCAGCCACGCGGCGGTGAATCGCAATAGCGGGACGTCCTCGTTGAAGTCCTCCTCCCACACCCGGTCCCACCAGTTCAGGTGCCATTCGACCGCCTGGGTGCCGAGCGCGGGAATATCGAAGGCGCTCAAGTCAGCCTTCGTCCAGTCGGCAAGGTGGATCTTCGCCAGATGATCGACGAACTGCGGGCCCAGGATCGGGCGCAACCGCGGGCCGAAATTGATCCCGAGGCCGGTGACGTTGCTGACGCTACCGGTCGGCTTCGCGACGCCGTCAGCGAACCCGTAGATGATCGCGGGGTACGGGAAGTACTTCGCCTGCGGATCGGCCCAGAACACCGGCGGCACCGGCACGACCCCCTCCATCGCCTTGATGAGCTGGAATTCGCGCAGCCGGCTCGTCTCGACAATCGACTCGGCCGGCTCCATGCGCAGGACCAGGCGCGTCACGGTCGCGCCGACCCCAGGCTGCGTCCAGCGCAGCTTGAACGCCATCTGCACTTTGGACGCGCCGCCGTTGAGCCACTTCGGCTCGAGGATCTCGAAGCGATCATCCAACTTGTCCTTCAGTTGCGCTTCGATCCCTTTGCACAGCGTCTCCAGGCTCACCGGCGAATAGCCCGGCCCTGCGCGTCGCTGCAGCTTGTGCGTGAGCACTCGATCGATTTCCGCCTCGCACGGAAAGCGTCGCCGCATCTCGGCAATCCATTCTTCCGAGGGGCGATTCTTGTCGATGGCAGCCATGAGCGTCTGTCTCCTGATGTTCGTCCTGAAGCGGGGTCTGCTGCCCCGTCCGAACAAGTTATTGCGCGCCGGCCGGTGGAAACACCCCCGAACGGGGGGGGCGAGGAGAGGGCCCTGCGCGGCGCCTGCCGTCCCGGTTCCGTCACGCGACTTCTTCGAGATTGCGTCGCAGGTCTTCGGTAATCACATAACCCGCGCCAATCAGCCAGGCGAGCAGAACGTCCTGATGCGTCTTGCCGCCGCGTGCCGTTCGGTAGGTCGTGCCGAGCGTGACCACCGCGAGCTTGTAGCAGTTGAGGATCTGGTAATACCGGATGACTTTGGGATCGACGCTCAGCCCGGAGGCCTTTTCGTAGCTGTCGAAGAATTCGTCCGTCGGCATGAGGCCCATGACGAGGAAGGTACGGTCGTCCTCGGTCTTGTGCCCATGGATGAGGTTGAGCGAGTACGCCAGATCCTCATGCCGGTCCCCGAGGTGGCCGAGCTCCCAGTCGAGCCAGGCGCTGATGCGCTGATCGTCCTCGCGATAGAGGAAATTGCCGGCGCGAAAGTCGCCGTGCACCACGGAGAGGCGATCCACCGGCGGCATGTTGCGGCGCAGCCACGAGGCGGCGAAATCCAGCAGCGGCACTGCCTCGTTGGCGTCCTCCGCCCACACCCGCTCCCACCAGTTGATCTGCCATTCGACCGCCTGCGTCCCCAGGGCCGGCACATCGAAGGCGGAGAGATCGGCGTTGCGCCAGTCGGCCGTGTGGATTCGCGCGAGGTGCTCGACGTACTGCGGGCCGAGCACCGGCCGCAGCGCAGGACCGAAGTTGATTCCCGTCCCACTCACGTTGCTTACGGCTTCACTGGGTTTCGTGACGCCGTCCGCGAAGCCGTAGACGATCGCCGGATAGGGAAAGTACGTTCCGTCCATGTCGACCCAGAACGCCGGCGGCACCGGAACGATCCCCTCGAACGCCTTGATGAGCTGGAATTCGCGCAGCCGGCTGGTCTCGACGGCGGACTCGGCAGGTTCCATGCGCAACACCATGCGCGTCGTGGTTGGCCCGACGCCCGGGCGCGTCCAGACCAGATCGAATGCCATCTGCAGCTTCGAAGCGCCGCCTGCCAGCCATTTCGGCTGCCGAATCTGGAACGGCGTGTCGAGCTCGGCGCGCAGCAAGGCCTCGACACCTTGGCAAAGGGCATCGAGCCCCTGAGGTACATAGCCCGGCCCGGCGCGCTGTAGCAGCTTCCGGGTGAGCACCCGGTCGATCTCGCGCTCCACCGGAAATCGGCGACGCACATCGTCGATCCAAGCCGGCGAGGGACGATCCTTGCCGAGCGACGGGATGTCGGCCATTGCTTCCTCCTCATCTGCGAATGCCGCAACCGGCAGTCGGTGTGCGCCCGCGCGGGGCGTACCTGCCACAACCGAGTGGAAATCTACGCCGAGATCGGCGACACGACGCCCCCAGGAAAGGGGGCCCCCTGGCGCGGACCGGGGGGGGGGGAGCCGATGCTCGCCCAGTTAGGCGGACCTCCCCCCCGTTCGGGGGTTCTGCGGCCGGCATCGACCGGCCGATGCTGCACTTTCCACTTCACTGCCCGGAGATGCCATGGACTACCCGCGCAAGCCCCCACTGCAATCCATTTTGGTGTTCGGCGCCAGCGCGCATATCGGCGGCCCCCTTGCCGACTACATCGTTCGTCATGCTTCCCACGTCAAGCTGAGACTGGCAAGCTCGGTCGAGGAAAAATGCGGGGAGCTGAGAGCCAGATTCCCGTCCGCGGAAGTCGTTTACGCCAACTACTACGACTTGCCGTCCATGGAGCGGGCGCTCGACGGAATGGAAGGCTGCTACGTGCTCACCCCCGACTTTCTCGACGAGCACGTGGCGATGAGCGTGCTGAACCTCGCCGCCAAGCACACCGGCGCGCTACGTCACATGGTTCGCATCTGCGCCGACCCCCCGGGACTGACGCTCGCCCGCGTGCCGGCGAAGATGCATGAATACGGTGGCGGGACCGCCGTGCAGCACATCAAGGCCAAAGCCCTGCTGGAGCAGTTCGACCTTCCCATCACGTTCATCAACCATGCGGGCTGGTACTTCGACAACCTGCTCTCGTGGCTCGCCAAGCCGATCCTGGCCAAACGCAAGCTCGTCATGGCGTGGGACCGCAAGGTGCTGCACGTCGATCCGGCTGAGCTGGGCGAAGGCGCCGCGCGCATTCTGCTGTCGGACGACGCCCGCTACATCGGGCAGTTTCTTCAGTTCGACAATGGGCAGGACTTCCTGGCGTGGAGCGAGATCGCGGCGATGATGAGCGAGGAGTTCGGCGTGCCCATCGCCTACGACGGCACGCCGGAGGGCTTCGTCGACGAACTGGGGCCCGGCATCCGAGCCTACTGGAGCCGCGTGGGCGTCTTCGCCCGCAAAGGCATCGACCCGACCGATTACTTCCTCAACTACTTCCGCCTGATCGAATTCGACAACGAGCCCGCCTGGCGCCGCACCGACACCTTGGAGCGTGTCCTGGGCCGCCGGCCGAAGACCATGCGGCAATGGTTGAAAGAGCATCGAGAATTCTTCGTGAGAGGAATGGGGCTCGAGTCCTGAGCGCTGCCTTGCAACCGAACGACACCTAGACCAGGAAAGGAGATTCCCCAATGAAAGACACCCTCGACCAGCGCTTCCTCGGCATGATCCAGGCGTGGAACGACCACGACGCGGCAAGAATCGCCAGCTTTTTCGTTGATGACTGCATTTACGAGGACGTCGCCCTCGATATCGTCAACCGCGGAAAAGAACAACTGATCGCATTCGCCGAGGCCACGTTCGCAGCCTTTCCCGACTTCTCCCTCGCGCCGAAGATCGCGTTCGCAGGCGGCAATACCGTGGGCGCGGAGTGGGACATGACCATGACGTGGAAAGGCCCCTTCCCCGGCATGCAGGGCGAGCCGACCGGCAAGACCTACAAACTGCGGGGCGCATCGGTGACGCATTTTCGCGGCGAGAAGATGGAACGCAGCACCGATTACTGGAACCTGGAAGCCTTCCTCAAGCAGCTTCGCGGTTGAACGTCGGGAAGGCAGCGAGGCGCCGCCCTCCGGGCGGCGTCACCTGCGCCCATCGTCGCCGATTAGCTATGTCGGCGACGATGGGCGGGAAGGTCAGACCGGATCCCAGGTGAAGACGTCACCCGAGCGATGCAGCGGGTAGAAATCGTTCTTGAACATCGGCAGCACCCGCTCGATCACCGTCTCGGGCGTCCAGCCTTCGGCTGTGTGCGCAGTGCGAATCGGGCGCGGCTGCGAGAACAGGTAGATCTCGTTGTTCCGGACGCCGAACACTTGGCCGGTGACGCTGCGCGCCGCGTCGCTCGCGAGGGCCGCGACGAAAGGGGCGATCTTTTCCGGGACGAGCTTCTTCAGCCCCTCGACGCGCTTCTTCTCTTCCTCGGTCTCGGCCGGAATCGTACCCACCATGCGGGTCCAGGCCCATGGCGCCACCGCGTTCGAGCTGACGTTGAATCGCTGCATGTCCATCGCGATCGCCTTGGACATGGCGACCACGCCGAGCTTGGCCGCACAGTAGTTCACCTGCCCGAAATTGCCGATGAGACCGGAACTGGAAGTGAGATGGATGTAGGTGCCGCCGTTCTGCGCCTTGAAGTGCGGCGCGGCGGCACGGCTGACATAGAAGACGCCGTTCAGATTGACGTTGATGACCGCCTCGAATTCGTCCTTGGTCATCTTGTGGAAAATCGTGTCGCGGAGAATGCCGGCATTGTTGACCACGATATCGATGCGCCCGAAGTTGTCCAGCGCAGTCTGCACCATCGCGTGGGCTTGCTCCCAGTCGGCCACCGAATGGCCGTCGGCGACCGCGTTGCCCCCGGCGCTGCGGATTTCCTCCACCACCGACTGCGCCGGCGAGAGGTCGGTGCCCTCGCCCTTCAGCGACACGCCCAGATCATTGACCACGACGCTCGCGCCGGCCGCAGCCAGCTCCAGCGCGATGCCGCGCCCCACGCCACGGCCCCCGCCCGTCACCAGCGCCACCTTGCCGGCGAGGATCTTCGTATTCACATCATGATTCATCGTTTCTCCCTCATCAATGGGTCAGTCGAGCTGCCAGGTGCCGTGCGCCGATCGCTCGCGCGCGATCACCGCGAACGACAACGAAACGGGCGCAGCGCCGACCAATGGCCATCAGCAATCAACCAGATCGGCTGCATCATCGTATTACCCATTCCGACGGTATGCAAGCCTACCGCTAGTCTTCTGAGTCGATTTCCTTGCAGCGGGTCGCAGCTCACCTCGATACCGGGTGCGTTCTTCTCCTGCATGACCGGCCCAGGGGCGCCCACATTCTGGGCTTGGCGCACATCCAGCTTGGCGCACATCCAGCTTGCCGCCCCCAGATCAGCCCCTCCCCCGCGAGCCATCACAATCCGCCTTGCAATCCATGGATGTTTTCCGTATCGTATGGCTCGTTACTGTCGCATCAGGAACACATTTCAATGAGCGCGCTCTTCTCGCCTCTTTCGATTGGCGATCTGCAACTTTCGAATCGCATCTTTGTGGCGCCGATGTGCCAGTACAGCGGCCGCGACGGCATGCCTCAGTCGTGGCACGTCCAGCACTACGGATCGCTGGCGGTCGGCGGTGCTGCCGCGCTGACGCTGGAGGCGACCGCCGTGTCATCCGAAGGCCGGATCACGCACGGTTGCCTGGGCCTCTACACTGACGAGCAGGAAGCCGCCTTCACCAAACTGCTGGCGTACCTGCGGGAGCTTGGTCCGATCCGGATCGGAATTCAGATCGCGCATGCCGGGCGCAAGGCATCGTGCCGTCCACCGTGGAATGGCGGACAGGGGCTGTCGGCGGATGAGGGGCGCTGGGAAATCGTCGCGCCGTCGGCGCTCGCTTTCGGGGAGGCGCGGGCCGTGCCGCGCGCGCTCGATTCGGAGGATCTCGAACGCCTCGCCAGCGCCTACGTCGCATCGACGCGCCGGGCGGTGTGCGCGGGCTTCGACTATCTCGAGCTTCACCTTGCCCATGGCTACCTGCTGGGTAGCTTCCTGTCGCCGCTCAGCAACCGGCGTCAGGACGAATACGGCGGCCCGCTGGAGAACCGAATGCGGTTTCCGCTCGAGGTCGTCTCGCGGGTGCGGGAAGCCTGGCCGCGCGGCAGGCCGTTCGGCGTGCGGATTAACGCGCACGACTGGGTCGCCGGGGGAATGAGCTTCGACGAGACCCTCGACGTGTGCGACGCCCTAAAAGCGGCGGACGTCGAGTTCATCTGCGTTTCGGCCGGCGCCGCCGTCGAAGGGGTACGCATCCCCGCGCGGCCCGGCTATCTCGCCTCGTTTGCGCGTGCCGTCCGGGAGCGGACTGGTCTCATTACCCGCGTGCCCGGTTTTCTATACGAGCCTCGGCTCGTCGAGGACATCGTCGCCAAGGGCGATGCCGACTGCGTGGCGGTCGGCCGCGCGATGTTGTACGACTCGAAATGGCCATTGCACACGGCGCAGGCGCTGGGCATCAAGCTGCCCTACCCGCCGCAGTACCGTCTTTCCCACCCCGATACCTGGCAAGGAGCGGCGTCTTTCAATGCGTAACTCAACAAACTCTGCCGGAACGACCGGCATTCTCGGCGTCGGAGTCTATCTCCCGCGTCTGAGGCTCGAACGGGCGGCGGTCGCCGCCGGGCATCGCTGGATGGCCCCGGCGCTCAAGGGCATTGCCCGCGGCACCCGCACGATGGCGAACTGGGACGAGGACCCGATCACGATGGCCGTGCAGGCCGGCCGCGCGGTGTTGGCGTGGGCGAAGCCGGAACACGTGGCGGCGCTGACGCTGGCGTCGACGACGCTTCCATTCGCCGAGCGGCTCAACGCGGCGGTCGTCGGGTCCGCGCTCGCGCTCTCTGACGATTGCAGCACGCTGGATGCCGGCGGCAGCCTGCGGGCCGGCAGCAGCGCGCTGCTACGCGCGCTCAATTCGGCCGCGGCGCGCACCGAGCTCATCATTGGGGCGGAGCGCCGCATTCCCAAACCGGCGAGCACCGGCGAGCTCCTCGCCGGCGACGGCGCTGCCGCGGTGCTCGTCGGTCCCGGCGAGCCGATCGCCATGCTGCGAGGTGCGGCGACGGCCGCCGCCGATTTCGTCGATCACTTCCGCGAGACCGGCCACACCTCGGATTACGGCTGGGAAGAGCGCTGGATCCGCGACGAGGGCTACTCGAAGATCGTGCCCGGCGTGGTCGCGCGGGCGCTCGAAGCGGCCGGCTGCGCGGCCGGGGACATCGATCATTTCGTGATGCCCGCGGCGCTGCCGCGCGTGAACGAGGCGATGGCGAAGAAGCTCGGCATCCGCGCCGAGGCCGTCGTCGACACGCTGTTCGAAGCGTGCGGCGACACCGGTTGCGCGCACCCGCTACTGATGCTCGCCCATGCACTCGACCGCGCCCGCCCCGGGCAGAAGCTGCTGGTCGTGCAGTTCGGCAGCGGCTGTGATGCGCTCGTCCTCGAAACGACCGAGCGCCATGTTCCGGCCACAGCACCCGGCTGGCTCGACGGTGGCCGCAACGAGACGAATTACCTGAAGTATCTGTCCTTCACCGGCCAACTCGAGCTCGACTGGGGCATGCGCGCCGAAATGGACAACAAGACGGCCCTGTCGGCCGCCTGGCGCGGCGAAAGGATGGTCAACGGCTTCGTCGGCGGGCGCTGCACACAGTGTGGCACCGTGCATTTCCCGAGTACACGGATCTGCGTGAACCCAGAATGCGGTGCGATCGACACACAGCAACCGCACCGGCTCGCCGACGAGCCCGCGCGCATCCGCTCGTACACATGCGACTGGCTGTCCTACCGGCCGAGCCCGCCGTTTCTGTTCGGCCATGTCGAGTTCGACAGCAGGGCGCGGGTGCTGATGGAGTTCACCGATGCAGAGCCCGACGAGCTCACCGTCGGCACCCCGTTGCAGATGATGTTCAGGATCAAGGAATTTGACCCGCTCCGGGGATTCCGGCGGTATTTCTGGAAGGCAAAGCCGATGCGCAAAGCGGAAGGGGCATGAAGATGGCGACTGGAATTCGTGATCGCGTGGCGATCGTGGGAATGGGCTGCTCGAAGTTCGGTGAACGCTGGTCGGACAACGCCGAAGACCTGATGCTCGAGGCCTTTTCCGAAGCGCTGGCCGACGCCGGCATCGAAAAGGCGCAGATCGAGGCGGCATGGCTCGGCGTCTGCTTGGAGGAAAACAACGTCGGCAAGACTTCCGGTCCGCTTGCGCAAGGGCTGCGGCTGCCGAACATCGCCGTATCGCGCGTCGAGAATGCGTGCGCGACCGGTACCGAGGCGCTGCGGGGTGCGGTCTATGCCGTCGCGTCCGGAGCCTACGACATTGCGCTCGCGCTCGGCGTCGAGAAGCTCAAGGACACCGGCTACGGCGGTTTGCCGGGGCGCACGCGCGGCACCGTCACCGACCTGTGGCAGCCGAACGGTTCGGCGCCCGGCGCCTTCGCCCAGCTCGCGTCGGCTTATCGTTCAAAGTACGGGATTGGCGCCGAGGACCTGAAGCGGGCCATGGCGCACGTGTCGGTGAAGAGTCACGACAACGCCACGCGCAACCCGAAGGCGCACCTACGCAACCGGATTTCGATCGAAGACGTGCTGAAGGCGCCGATGATCGCCGACCCGCTCGGCCTCTACGACTGCTGCGGGGTGAGCGATGGCGCGGCGTGCGCGATCGTGACGACGCCGGAAATCGCCCGATCGCTTGGCAAGCAGGACATCATCACCGTCAAGGCGCTGCAGCTCGCGGTATCTAACGGCGAGGAGGCGCAGTTCCACAGTTGGGACGGCGCGTCGATCAAGACCGCCCAGATCGCGTCCGCGCGCGCCTACGCCGAAGCCCGGATCAAGGATCCCTGCAAGTCGATCGACCTCTTCGAGGTCCACGACTGCTTCTCCATCACGGAGCTTGTGCTGATGGAGAACCTCGGCTTCAGCGAGCCCGGGCGTGCGCCGTTCGACATTCTGGACGGGCGCTACGACCGCACCGGCGCAATCCCGTGCCAGATCGACGGCGGCCTGAAGTGCTTCGGCCATCCGATCGGCGCGTCAGGGCTGCGGATGGTGTATGAGGTCTATCTGCAGGTGCTCGGGCGCGCCGGCGAACGCCAGTTGCCCAAGGCCGATCTCGGCATGACGCAGAACCTCGGCGGGCATCCGCACCAGAACGTCTGCGCGATCTCGATCATCGGACGCCTCGGCGCCTGACCCTGTTCCTCGGGCCCGGTTGCCGGACCCGAGGAAGCCGTGTTGCCCGCCCCCTGCGGGGGGCCGGGCGACAAGCATCAACCTGCACACGGGAAAGAAGAAAAGCGGCGTCGCGCGCTGGCGGAACGCGCGCCCTATGCCGTCGCCGCTCGACCATACGGCGCGCCAAAGCAGCGCGCCTCGGCATAGAGAAAGCCTTGGTCGCGGCAGCGTCACTCCGCCGCGTCGGCGGGCGAGTTGCTGATGCGCGAGAGCGACATCTTGATCGACGACAGCATGCGGATCAGCTCGTTGCGGTCCGTGTCGCCGAGGTCGCCAAGGATCTTCTCGTTGAGCTCGCTCTCGACATCGATCAATCGTTCAAGTACCTGAAGCGAGCTGCGGGTCAGGAAAACCCGCTTCATGCGGCGGTCGACCGCGTCCGGCCTGCGTTCGATGAAACCCGTCGCCTCCAGCCGATCGAGCACCGAGCCCAAGCTCGCCTTGCCGACGTCGAGCATGTCCGCGAGTTGGGTCTGCGCCATGCCGTCGTGCCGCGAAAGATGGGCAAGCACCCACCACTGCGCGCGAGTGATCCCCAGCGGCTTCATGAGCTGGTCGAACACCGTGCGCCTCATCCGCGAGACGTCGTGAATCAGGTAGCCGAGCTTGATGTCGCGCCGCTGCGCGGCGTCGGCCGCCGAGCCTTTGCTCGCACGTGCGCTGTTCGCCGGCGCCGTCTCGGGGGTTGTCCTTGCCGCTCTTGCCGATTGCACTCTAGCCATGTCCGTCCTTCACGTAGCTGGTCCCCACGTGCCGCGAAGCGTTCCGGGGACACTTCGGGCCGTGTCGAGCGGACACATCAGGATCCGCCCGAGGATAATTTAAATAAATTATACGCTAGGATATTGTCAGAATACACTCGGCGTCCACGCTTCCACGGTTTCCGCCATCCGCGGGCGGCAACAGGAAGCGCGGGGGAGCAACGCGGCGGTGCGCCGGTTCAAGTGTCGGCCCGCACCGCCGCGATCGCACCGGCCGATACGCCTCAGGCATCGATCCCCTTCCAGGGCAGCCGGTAGCCGTTTTCATAGAGCCCGTATCCGATTCGTCCATCGTTGGTACGGTATTCCATGATCTGCTCGCACATAATGAAGGTGTCGAGCGAGAAAAAGAAACGCAGCAGGGGTTTGCAGGTCATCTCGAAGCTGCGGTTCTTTTCGTCGGTCCACGACCACTGGGCCGAGGCGATAGAAAAAGTGTCCTCCGCGTAGGACTGCTTTTCCTTGATGTCGGTGACGCGACTCCACGCGCTGCCGTCGTGGTACATGCGCATGTAGGCGGTTTCGCCGGTCGTCGAAAACGAATGCACACCCGCGAAAGCCGTCCCATCCTCGAAGACCGGCCAGGCCAGGCGGTAATGCTGCAGGTGATCCCAGTTGCGCGGCCCGGCCGCGATGTCGCGGAAGCCCTTGCCGTCGATCTCGGTGCGCTCGCCACGGTGGACGACGTGCCCAGTCACGCGCGACGTGCCTTCCAAATGGATATGCGCCATTTCGCGCGGAAATTCCTTGTCGCCGCGCGCGATGGCAATCGCGTCCTGCAGCGGGTGCAATTCCTCCCAGCTCAGGTCGACCGAGAAGTCCTTGCCCGAAAACAGAATGCGCGTCCTCTTCAGCGGTTCGACGGCATGGATGTACATGCCGGCGATCTTTATTCCATTGGCCGGGCGATCGTAGGTATAGGGCAAATTCATGTTCACCCGGTTAAAGATCGGCAGTCCGTCCTTGAAGAAGATGAACCAGGTATTCGACTCGCGGTGATTCTCGTGCAAGCCTACACGGATCAGCGCCCCAACCCTAGTCTTCGGATCGTACAACTGGTAATAATAGCTCTGATTCCAGTTGTAATTGCCGTCGCCCGGGACCAGCCCTTCGAATTTCAGATAGTCGGGATTCATCTTGTCTCCTTATGGAAAGCAGTGAGTCACCACAGCGATAGTTGCGGTGCGCGCGGGATGATGCGGTGGAGTCGATCCGCGGATCGCTCCCCCTCCCGAGCGCAGTTAACATACGCTGGCATACCAACCGACAAACACCCCTATTCGGGGGGGATGTCAACCGGGACGCTCGCCCTCGCTTAGTCGCGACGGGGAGCGCTTAACTGTCAAGGAGTGCCGAGATGTCCGGCACGGCTGCAGGATCCGGCTCCCAGCCCTGCGGCTTCATCCGCGCGCGATCCCGCAGCAGCTGCGCCTGCGACATCGAAAGAACGACGCTCTCCGCCTTCCGACGTCCGTCTGCATCGTCCCCTGCGGCGAACGCGTCGACCACCTCGCACATGCGCGCCCGGAGGTCGCGGACGGCCTGCTGGAGTTCGGTCGGATCGCGCTGGCTCTGCTGCACGAGCTCCTCCGCATCGAACCGCCGGCTCTCGAGCGCCTCCACCGCCGCGCGGGCGCCGGTATCGCTCGTCTCGATGCGCGCCAACTCGGCCGCGGTCTCCACGAGGCGCGCCAATTCGTCGCGGTCGAAGCGGAACTGGACGGGCAACTGTGCCGCCATCAGCGAAAGCATGCCGACGACGAGGCTGGCCTGCTCGACGGCGAGCTTGTTGGACGACGGCAAGGCAGGAATCACCGTATGGGCCGGGGCCTTGATCATGGACGGAACCTGCACTTCAGGGCGCATCTGCATGTCAGCGTGCCTCATCGATCAGGATGCGCATTTCATCGACCAGCATGCTGCCGATGCCCATCCGCCAGGCGGCCAGGACGTCCTGGTGCGTCTTGCCGTTACGCGCGATCCGATAGCCGGTGCCCAGCGTCAGCACCGCGATCGAATACGCGTTGTACACCCTGTACCGATACACCTTTCGCGGATCGATTCCGAGCGCGGAAGCGCGCTCGGAGAACTCGTCCTCGGGCAACAGGCGGCATACCAGCATCTGCTTTCCGTCCTCGCCGAGCGACGCAAACGCGTGGCTCGTCGTCCAGGCGATGTCCTGACGACGATCGCCGTTGCGGCCCAGCTCCCAGTCAAGCAGCGCCGTGATCCGGTTGTCGTGCTCGGTGTACAGCAAATTCCCGGTTCGGTAATCCGAATGAACGATCGAGGCGACGTCCAGGACCGGCAGAATTCGGCGCATCCGACACTCCGATCCCTGGCCCGGAGGCAGCCGAGCCCGGCGCGCATCCGCTCGAGCTCGACGCACCGACACCGCGCGAGGTGGAGTTGCTCGGCTAACTCGACGGCGGCTTGTCGAACCAGGAGATCGCCGACCGGCTCGGGCTCACGGTCGGCACGGTCAAGTGGCACCTGCACAACCTCTTCCTCAAGCTGCGCGTGCGCAACCTTTCGGCGGCGATCTTCAAGGCGAAGCGGGTCGGCCTGATCGGCCGCTGATCGCGGTCGTTGCCGGGGCCGAGCGCCTTGGTGGCGTGGCGCCGGCGCGCCAGGCGAGCGGTCTGCCCCGAACGGGGCAGACTTCGTCCGGTCGTCTCGTTACGCGAGTTGATAGACCGACTTGTAGCGCTGGTACCCCCCGATCGCCTCGGGGCCGAGCTCGCGGCCGAGCCCGCTCGCCCGGATCCCACCGAATGGCGCGTTGAGGTCGGGCATATAGCCGTTGATGCCAACGGTACCACTCTCGATGCGGCGCGCGAGCGCCGCGGCCCGCTCCCGATCTGTGGACCAGACAGTGCCGCCCAGCCCGTATTCGGACTGGTTGGCGATGCGCAGCGCGTCCTCATCGTCCTGGTAGCGGATGATCGACAGGACTGGCCCAAAGATTTCCTCGCGTGCGATCGTGGCGGCGTTATCGACGTCGGCGAAGACCGTAGGCTGCACGAACCAGCCGCGTTCGCGCTCGACCTTGCCACCTCCGGCGACGAGCCGCGCCTCGGTCTTGCCGCGCGCGATGTAGCGCTCGACGCGGTCGCGATGCGCGGCCGAGGCCATCGGCCCGATCTGCGTGCTCCGATCGAGGGCGTCCCCGACGACGAGCGCGGACACCGCGCTCGCAACCGCGTCGACCACTTCGTCGTAGCGGCTCGCCGGCGCGAGAATCCGGGTGCACGAGAAGCACGCTTGGCCGTTGTTGAGAATCGATGCGGTCGGCAGCCCCTGCACCAGCGCGCCGAGGTCCGCGTCGTCGAGGACGATGGCTGCCGACTTGCCGCCCAGTTCGAGACTGACCGGCCGCAACAGTCGACCACACTCCTGCGCGATCTGCCGTCCCGCCGCGGTCGAACCGGTAAAGGCGACCTTGTCGATGCCCGGGTGCGAAACCAGATAGGCACCGAGCTCCCGCTCGCCCGGCACCCAGTTGATGACGCCCGGGGGCAAGCCCGCCTCTTCGGCAGCCGCCGCGAGGAGGTAGCTGTCGAGCACGGTGCCCGGCGAGGGCTTCATGACGAGGGTGCAGCCGGCGGCCAGCGCTGGCCCGATCTTCATCATCGACAGCGCAACCGGAAAATTCCACGGCACGATCGCCCCCACGACACCGACCGGCTCGCGCCGCACCAGCGACGTGAATCCCATCGGGGATGGCCGCTTTTCCTCGACGGCGAGATCCTTCGCGAGCGCGGCATAGTAACGCAGCATCGCGACGACGAATCCGCGTTCGAGCTGGTCGGCGGTGTTGATCGGCATCCCGTTCTGCATGCTGACCGCTTGCGCGAGCTCGGCACCGCGGCGTTCGACTGCATCGGCGAAGCGGTTCATCGCGGCCGACCGTTCTGCGGGGCTTTGGCCGCGCCAGGCCGGCGCTTCGAACGCGGCGCGGGCGGCCGCTACGGCGCGGTCGACATCGGCGGGACTGCCCTCGGGCACGTTGCCGACGACCTCCTCGGTCGAGGCGTTGACGATCTCGATGCGGCGGTTGCCGGCCGGCTCGACCCATCGCCCATCGATGAAGAAGGATTGGTGGCGCTGATCCATGGTCTGTTGCCTCCTCTGCTGGGGTGTTGGAATGCGACGCACAACGGCTAAAGGCCGCGCGCGATCAATTCACGCATGATTTCTGAGGTACCACCGTAGATGCGGTGGACGCGGGCATCGGCGTAAAGGCGGCAAATTTCGTATTCGCGCATGAACCCGTAGCCACCGTGGAACTGGACGCATTGATCGACGACGCGGCCGTGCATCTCGCTGCACCAGAGCTTCGCGATCGACGCCTCCTCAGAGCTGAGCGCCCCACGGACATGGCGCCCGAGGCACTGGTCGACGAAGGACCAGCCGACCGCCAGATCGGCCTTCAAGTCAGCAAGCCGGTAGCGCGTGTTCTGAAACTCGCCGACCGGCCGGCCGAAAGCCTTGCGTTCGCGAACGTAGGCGCAGGTGAGGTCGAAGGCCTTTTGCGCGGCAGCGATCGACTGGATCGCGATCGTGAGGCGCTCCTGCGGCAGCTCGCTCATCAGCTGCGCCATCGCGCGCCCCTCCGTACCGAGGAGGTTGCTTGCCGGCACGCGCACGTCGTCGAAGAACATCTCCGACGTGTCGGCCGAGCGATGGCCGAGCTTGTCGAGGTTGCGGCCGCGACGAAAGCCGGATCGGTCGGTTTCGACCAGGAACAAGCTCAACCCAGCGGAGCCCGCGTCCCGGCGCGTGCGCGCGACGACGATGACGAGGTCGCAATGCTGGCCATTCGAGATGAAGGTCTTTTGACCGTTGAGCGCATAATCGTCGCCATCACCCACCGCGCGGGTCTGCACGCCCTGTAGGTCGCTGCCGGTGCCCGGCTCGGTCATCGCGACCGCGCAGACGACCTCGCCCGAGATCATGCCCGGCAGCCACTTCGTCTTCTGCGCTTCGCTGCCGAACGACAACAGGTAACCGCAGCAGACGTCGCTGTGCACCGAGAAATCGGCGGCCGGCCCGGCAAAGCCGGCGTACCACAGCTCCTCGATCACCACGGCATTGAAGCGAAAGTCGCCGCCGATTCCGCCGTAGGCCTCAGGCACCTGAGGGCAAAGCAAACCGGCCGCGCCGCCACTGCGCCAGTAGCTGCGTGCGACAATGCCTTCCTCCTCCCAGCGGGCGAAGTTCGGCGCGATCTCCTCCCGCGCGAAGCGGCGCACGGTTTCGCGGAAATGGCTGTGCTCTTCGGCATACAGCCCTTCCCGTGACGTTCTGTCGAGCCTCATCGCGCGTTATTCAGGGGCAGATGCTGACTCACCGGCCCGCGAAGTTCGGACGACGCTTCTCGACGAACGCCGCGATCCCCTCGCGCGCGTCCTGCGTCGCTGCGACCGCGGCCAGCGCTTGCGCTTCGTCTTCGAGCTGCGCCTCAAACGACTGCTGCGTCACCTTGCCGAAGAGCCGCCGGATTTCGCCGAAGGCTCGCGTCGGGCCGCCCGCCAGACGCTGAGCCATCCCTTCGGCGATCGCCCCGAGCTCGGCGTCGTCGACGACGAAATCCGCAAGCCCACAGCCGAGCGCCTGCTCGGCCTTTAGCATTTCGCCACAAAGCAGGAATCGCCGCGCTCGGGCTACACCCATCCGCGACGCTAACGTCTTCGACGCGCCCGCATCGCAGCTGTACCCGATCGTCGGATAGGCAGCGCCGAATGCCGCCCTGCCCGCAGCGTAAACGACATCGCAGCCGGCGACTAGGGCGACCGCGCCGCCCATCGCCACGCCGTGCACCGCGGCCACCATCGGTGCATCCAGGCGCGCGAACCGTGCGATCCCCATGTGTAGCGCCCCCGTCCATTCGCGGATGCGTTGCGGCAATTGGTCGAGGCTGTCGGCGAACAGGTTGATGTCGCCGCCGACGCTGAAGTATTTTCCCCGGGCCGTCAGCAGGATCGCCCGCACGTCGCGGCGTCCGGCAAGCTCGTCGGCGGCCGCGAGCCACTCACGGCAGAAGGCTTCATTGAACGGATTTCCACTGCTCGCCTGGTTCAGCGCGATATGCGCCACCCCATCGCGGACTGCGAGCTCGATCGATTGATAGGCCATTCCTGTCTCCTGATATCCCTGGGGCCGTCATGCTGGATGCTTCGCCGCCCCAGCCGCTGTGTTTGATTTGCGTGATCCGTTGGCTAGGATTGCAACTCCACGCGTTGTGTGAACTGCATGAGTGCATCGGGATTCGCGAGCGCTCCGGTGTTCTTGACTGTCTCGCCGTGCACGACCTGACGAATCGCGAGCTCGACGATCTTTCCGCTCTTCGTCCGTGGAATGTCAGCGACCTGAACGACGCGTGCCGGCACGTGACGCGAGGTGGTATTCACCCGGATTTGATGCTTGATGCGATCGATGAGCGCGTCGTCGAGCGCGATCCCGTCGCGCAGCCTCACGAACAGCACGACCCGTACGTCGGTTGGCTTTTCCGGCGGCCAGTTCTGGCCGATCACCGCCGCCTCGACGACCTCGTCGATTTGATCGACCTGCCGGTAGATTTCCGCCGTGCCGATACGCACGCCCCCCGGGTTCAGCGTCGCGTCAGAGCGCCCGTAGATGACGTACCCGCCGTGCTCGGTCAGCTCGCAGAAGTCGCCGTGGCACCAGATGCCGTCAAAGCGCGCGAAGTAGGCCTCATGGTATTTTCGCCCTTCGGGATCGTTCCAGAAGTACAGCGGCTGGGTGGGGAACGGCGCCGTGCACACGAGCTCCCCTTTCTCCCCGCGGACCGGGCGAGCGTGCTCATCGAACACGTCGACCGCCATGCCTAGCTGCTTACACTGGATTTCGCCGCGCCACACCGGCAGCACCGGGTTGCCGCCGACGAACGCGCCCAGCAAATCTGTCCCGCCTGAAATCGACGCGATTTGGACGTCCGGTTTGAACGCGCGGTAGACGTAATCGTAGCCTTCGGCCACGAGAGGACTGCCGGTCGAGTACAGCACTTCGACCGAACCGGTGTCGTGCGTGCGGATCGGGGCGAGGTCGAACTTCGCGCAGGCTTCGAGGAACTTCGCCGACGTGCCGAAATGCGTGAAGCGCTCCGCCTGCAGGTAGTCGAAGAGGATCATGTTGTCACCGGCGAACGGGCTGCCGTCGTACAGCATCAGCGCAGCGCCGGACGCGAGTCCCGACGCAAGCCAGTTCCACATGACCCAGCTGCACGTCGCGAAGTAGAACAGACGGCTTCCTTCCCGCACGTTCCCGTGCAGCCGGTGCTCCTTCAGGTGCAGCAGCAGCGCACCGCCGGCGCGATGGACGATGCACTTCGGCACGCCCGTCGTGCCCGAGGAGAATACGATGTAGAGCGGATGATCGAACGGCAGCGGCTCGAAACGGATATCGGTCACCGACGCGAACTGGGCGGTCAGCTCGTCGAGCGTCACCGCGCCGCGGATGCCGCCGGTCGGGTTCGGCGCATCGATATACGGACAGACGACGACCGTATGCACGGTCGGTAGGACGTCAGCAATCTGCCGTAGCTTTTCGAGGCAGTCGTGCGTCTTGCCGTTGTAGTAGTAACCATCAGTCGCAAACAGCATGACCGGCTCGATTTGCCCGAACCGGTCCAGAATTCCCTGTGGGCCGAAATCCGGCGACGCCGAGCTGAAGATCGCGCCGATGCTCGCCGTGGCGAGCATCGCGACAACGGTGTCCGGCGAGTTCGGCATGAAGGCGGCGACGCGGTCGCCCGCCTTGACGCCGCGCTCACGCATCGCGGCCGCGAGGCGCGCGACGGCGGTGAAGAGCCCGTCGCGAGACATCCGCCGCTTCACACGATCCTCACCCCAGAACACCAGCGCGTCCGAGTCGCCCCGGTAGCGCAACAGGTTTTCGGCGAAATTCAGGCGAGCCCCGGGAAACCAGCGGACCTCTTCCATCGAGGCCCCCTGATCGAGCACGACGTCGCCCTTCTGCCGCGCGACAACGTCGCAGAAGTCCCACAGCCCGCTCCAGAACTCGTCGAGATGCTGCACCGACCAGCGGTGCAGGCTATCGTAGTCGTCGAATCGCCGGTCGAAGCGCGCCTCCATCCCGGCGGCGAAGCGCGCCATGGTGCTTTCGGCGACTTGGGTGGCAGTGGGAACGGTGGCAGCTCCGACGCAATCGCGAGGTACGGTCAGTGGCATGGGCAGATCTCCCGGGAGCGGCAGCGTCGTGGCGGTATCGTCCGCGCTGCCGGCAAGAACGACGGCATCAATAGGATTTGGGCAGGTCGAGCACTTTCTCGCCGATGAAGCACATGATCAGCTGCTCGGTGATCGGTGCGATCCGCGTCACGGTGACTTCGCGCAGCAGCCGCTCGACGTGGTATTCCTTCGCGTAGCCGAAACCGCCCATCGTCAGCACGGCCTGCAGCGCCGCGTCATAGCCCGCGCGGGCGCCGAGGAACTTGGCGGTGTTTGCCTCGGCACCGCAGCTCTTTTCATTGTCGTAGAGCCAGGCCGCCTTCATAGCCATCATCCACGCGGCCTCAAGCGCCATCCAGCGTTCGGCAAGCGGCAACTGGATGCCCTGATTCGCCCCGATCGGCCGGCCGAACACGACACGCTCCTTTGCGTACTGCGTCGCGCGCCGCAGCGCATCCTGCCCGATGCCGATGGCTTCGACTGCGATCAGCACGCGCTCCGGATTCAGGCTGTGCAGCACGTAGTGGAAGCCACGCCCCTCCTCGCCGATCCGGTCGCTGTCCGGCACGAACAACTCGTCGATGAAGATCGAATTGGAGTCGACGGCCTTGCGGCCCATCTTCGGGATGCGCCGGACCTCGATCTTGCTGCGATCGAGGTCCGTGTAGAAAATCGTGATGCCGTCGGTCGGCCGCTTGCAGTCTTCGAGCCGCGTCGTGCGCGTGAGCAGCATAATTTTGTTGGCGACCTGCGCGGTGGATGTCCATACTTTCTGGCCGCGTACGATGTAGCCACCATCGACCTTCTCGGCGAACGTTTTAATCGCCGTCGTATTCAGGCCCGCGTCCGGTTCGGTGAAACCGAAGCAGCACTGGTCGGCGCCGCTGATGAGACGCGGAATCCAGCGCGCCTTCTGCTCGGGCGTGCCGAAAACGACGATCGGATGCGGCCCGAACAGGTTGATGTGCACGGTCGAAGTCGCCGACATCCCACCGCCGTGCGACGCCACCTCATGCATCATGATCGCCGCCTCGGTAACCCCGAGCCCCGCCCCGCCGTATTCCGTTGGCATTGTAATGCCGAGCCAGCCCGCGTCGGCCATCGCGCGATGGAAATCGCGCGGAAACTCGCCGTCGTCGTCGCGGGCGAGCCAGTATTCATCGCTGAACTGGCGCACGACAGCGGAGACCCCCTCGCGGATGGCCTGATGGTCAGGATCGATCGAAAAGTCCATTTGTCATTCCTCTTAAGCTCTTGTTGCAAGACTTCTGCGACGCGGCGTACTTACGGCTGTGCCCCAGCCAGCGTGCGCAGCGCCTGGACGAGGTGCGGCCGGTCATACATCTTTCCGTCAATGCCCACGGTCCCGACGTCCGGCTGCGCCTCGAACGCTTCGACGACCACCCGCGCGAGCGCGACTTCCTCGGCGGTCGGCGAATAGCAGCGGTTGATGATCTCGACCTGCGAAGGATGGATCGCGATGCGCCCGGCAAAGCCGCGACGGCGTGAGGCGACGCACTCGTTCTCGAGTCCTCCGGCATCGCGGAAGTCGGCGTACAGGGTGTCGATCGGTGCGACACTGGCGGCTGCGGCTGCTACGAGGCACATCGAACGGGCCATGAGATAAGCGTGCGATAACGACCCGTCTGATTCCCGGTTCGAGGACGCGCCGAGCGCGGCCGATAGATCTTCCGCGCCCCACGTCAGCCCCGCGAGCCGCGGATGCGAGCGCTGGTATCCGGCCAGATTAAGCATCGCGGCAGCCGTCTCGGTCGCGACGACGATGATGCGGGTCCTGCCGGCCGGCACGCCGTTGCGCGCTTCTAGCGCATCGAGGCAACTGCCGAGGCGAATCACGTCCTCGATTCCGTCGGCCTTCGGCAGCACAACGCCATCGAGCCCCTCGCCGACCACCGCAGCCAAGTCCAGCATCGACGCCGGATCGCTCAGCGGGTTGATTCGCACGTAGTTGAGCCCGCTCGATGCGCGCTCCCGGCGCAGATAACCCGCCGCCATTTCGCGCGCCAGCGCCTTGCGACCCGCCGCGACCGAATCCTCAAGATCGACGATCAGCACGTCGGACCCGCTGTCGCGCGCCCGGTCGAGCTTCTTGTCACTGTCGGCCGGCACGAACAGGAACGATCGCATCTTCATCACACGGGCCTCCGGTGCATCAGCGCTTGACGTGCGCACGTGGCGACGAGTTCACCGCGCTGATTGAAGCCTTCGTGGCGGAAGGTGACGATGCCCTGCGTCGGCCGCGAGCGGCTGTCTCGCTTGTCGAGCACCGTTGTCACCGCGCGCACCGTGTCGCCCGCGAAGACCGGCGCCGGAAACCTCACGTCGGTCATACCGAGATTCGCGACCGTCGTGCCGAGCGTTGTGTCCTGCACCGTGAGCCCGATGACGAGTCCGAGCGTGAAGATGCTGTTCACCAGCGGCTTGCCGAATTCCGTTCCCGCGCAGTATTCGGCATCGATATGGATCTGAGCCGGGTTGTAGGTGGCCCCGCAGAACCAGACGTTGTCCGCCTCGGTGACGGTTCGGCGTATCTCGTGGCGGAACTCCTGACCGATCGAAAATTCTTCGAAGTGCAATCCGGACATGCTTTTCTCCGATTCGCGTTACGATGTCTATGGACTCTACCATATCGTATGGTGTCGTATTGTGCAATACCGCCAAAAGCCGCGTGCTCGCTTGCTCGGTCAAACGCATGAACTTCAGTCTCCGATACCGTCCCGGCTTAGGAAGTAACGTCCCGCATCAAGGACACCGCGTCAGGCAGCCGAATCTTCGCTCGAATCCGCCGGGGCTATACCTGACGAAAGTTGGGCGGGCGAACATTGAGCGGAATTCGCTGCAGATCGCGGACGAGCGGAATTGCACGGAATCGTTGTTCGTGACGCCCAGCCGGCAGCGCAAACTCAGGATCGCCAAGACACCCCTCCGTATCAGAAACGCGCAGCAAGGAAGCGCTGCTCCAGACTGTCGCTCAGATGGGAATTTCCCGCACGACTGGCCCGCAGACGTGCCGACCGCAACATCCTGCGCTGTCGCCGGACGTTGGGCTTTCCGAACAGTGGCCTCACGACGGTCTGCGGTTCGCCCCCCTGATCCGGGGATCGCTCAAGTTCGTCAGGAGGGAAATGTTTGCGCCGGCATGCGGTCTATTAGTCGTGTTTCTGAGCTTGGAGCGTTCGATGAAGCCACTAGCGTTGTGCAGCGCGACGATGGCAGTGCTCACGATTGTCTTGCCGATGCCGGCAGAGGCCATGGGGACAAACTTCTGGATTCGGCTCAAGACCGACCTGCAGGGGCTCGACGTATCGATACAGACCGTCACGGTAGCCGGCGTGGTTGCGACGGCACAGTTAGAGAACCGGACAGACCGCACGGTCTATTGCTCGGTGGGCTTTTTCAACGGATTTGACCTGCGAAAGAGGACTGCCCACGCGCTCACTCCTGAGGAGAAGAGACCGTATGTCTATCGTGTGCACCAAGAGGTCGGCTCGGTGCCGATGGTGGTGAGCTGTGCCGAGAGCCGTAACGCACTTCCGCCGAATTATCTGTAGGGGGCGGCTTGACCACGTTTCGTATGAGAACTCGGCCCCTGGTTCGAACGCCGCCGTCAGCGGGGAAGATCTTGGTCATTCCGACTTGGAGCGCGAGTGTTTGCCCTCCCTGAACGCGCTCCTCCGGTAGGCGCGCCTGGCAGGTATTAGCGACGAAATAATACAGCCCCACCTCGTATAACACGGGAAGTATATGCCTACATGCTATTCGCAGTCGGAACCGAACGGGATCCGCGTTAACTGCGGGATGAGTCGGCGTGCCAGTGAGTTCAAGAATTGACATTACCGCGCAAGTGCCAAAAGGCGCCCCGGCAGCACGGTCGTTGCGGATCCCGAACACGGTGCGCACAGTGTCCCGCGCAACGCCAGCCGTTGGGCACCACGAAACTGAAATCCCCGGCGAACTGCGAGCTCGTGAACCGCACCATCAGGGCTCATGAATCGGGCCGACTGATCGAAATCCGTGATTCGATTCGCTCCTGCCAGGGCCAAGCCAGAGGCCCGAGCGAGCCGACCTCAGGAGCACGACGACAGGGCCATCGACGCCTGCCATGAGATCGACGGCGCGACCACGCGGTCTCTCTGGCAACGAGGGCCGCCTCACCGATGTTGCCGATCTGCTAGGGTTCTCGGCGCTCAGCGCATTCTCGCGATCGCACAAACGCCACTTCGGCTTCACGCTGACGGAAAGGCGCAACGGCAAGTAGCGCTGGTGTCCACCGAGCCCCCGCCTCGCTCCCAGGCGGCCGCGGGCTTTTCACGTCCGGGCCGGGCGCACCGACCCCGGCGTTTGTGATTCAATCGCCCTGTGCAGGACAACCCAGGCGCCCCCCGTGAAGACCGAGACTCCCCAACCCAGCCGCAAGGCCCAGATCGACGCGCTGCTGCTCAAGCTCCCGGGCGTCAGCGCCCGGAAAATCAGCGGCCTGGACGCCTATTTCGTCAGCGACAAGATGTTCGCCTGCGTCAGCGCCAACGGCGTGGGCCTGCGCCTGCCCGTCGCCGTCGCGACCGAGTTGCAGTTTTCCCGGGCGAACGTCTCCGCGTTCCAACCCGGCGGCTTGGCCAGCACGCGGGAATGGATCCAGATCAACCGCGAAGACGCAGCCGACTACGAGAAGGACCTGGCGCTCTTCCAGGCCTCGGTCGACTTCGTGAAGAGCGCCCGGAGCCGCTAGGCCACCAGCGCCGTACCACCCTCAGCACCTCTCATCGCAAATGGCATTCACGTGAGCGGGTTGTCCAAGGGTCCCGATCCCGGCGATGGTCCCGATCCGCACGTAGGCCACTCGAATGTTCGTGGCGGAAGGCCGAGAGTTGTCGGAAGGTGGAATACGTAGGTCACCTCACACCTCCATCCGGAGTTGCATCCAATCGTCGGAAAGGTGAAAGACATCCTCGCGGGCGTGGTACTGGCGATGAGCATCGGTGCAGCGATCGTGGCGCGACCACGCGGTGTCTCTCCCCTGCCCTGCCGTGATCTGCGCGCCGTCGCGTCCCTCCATCGGCAGGTTCGCGGCGCGAGCTCACACCGACGCACAGGACAACGGCTTGGTAGGTCCGCGGATCTTACGAGATTTGAAGTATGCGAACGGTGGCCGCCGGGTGACGCGTCATATGCTGAAGAGGCACTCAGGGAGGCAAGCCGCGCAGAATGCGTGGCGGCCGGAACCGGCAATCGCTTCCAAGGTCCCTGGCCGGGTTGTGCGACGGGAATTGCACTGTTGCGCCCCCTATCTGGGGAATACGCATCCAGTGCTCAACACCACCGAAACAAGCACTTGCGTGACTTTTTGCAACATGCCATTGACTTACTAAAAATTCGTAAGTCTTTGAATATATGGGGCGACATACCGGGATCGAACCGGTGACAACTGGAGCCACAAGACTGGTGACTAATACGTAAAATCAAACACTTACGTCACTTTATTTTCAAAACAACTTCTCCCCACACCGAGCAACGGCGCGGAACTACGGCGGACTTTTGAAAGTTTCCTGGGTGCAACCTGACCGTTCCAGCATCCTAATCAAACGCCCGTCACCACGGTCACGGCGGCTGGATTATGGCCGCGCACCGGGGGAGCAATGACAGGTCAAGCAACGGCGGTGCGAGTATGACCCGTAATTCCGTGCGAATCAGATCGGCCTTCTCCGGAGAGCCCAATCATCGGGAGCGCTCTCGGCCGGGTCGAAGTCAAGTTCGACTTCGACCCCGTTCGGATCCGTGAAGAAGACCTGCCACGTGCGCAGTTCGCCCGGCGCGCGAATGATGCGGTAGCTGACACCGGCCGCATCCAGGCGATTCAGCGTGCGCACCAGTCCCTCGGCGCGAAATGCCATGTGGTCGAGAACGCCCCGACGCGGCTCGGGCATCTCTTTGACACTGATGACGTGCAGCACGGGTTGCTGGGATATGTAGAGCCAGCAGCCTGGGACGGGAAAAGGCGGACGCGGCCCTTCCTCCATCTCGAGCAGTTCCGTGTAGAAGCGACGCGTCACATCGAGGCGATCGGTAACGATCGTGAAGTGGTCCATTCGCGTGATCATGAATTGCTCCGACGGAGGTTGAATTCTGTAAGGCGTCCGGACTCCGTGAGTTGCAACAGGAGAGTGCTCTCACATGAGCCCGCTGTAGCTTCCACCGTCCACCTGCAAGTTCTGTCCCGATATGTAGGAAGCCTGCATTGAACAAAGAAACGCACATGCGGCGGCGAACTCCTCGGGGCGGCCGAATCTGCCTGCCGCGACGGGCTTGAGCATGTCATGCCGGGCCTCCTCGAAGCTGCACCCGGCTCTCGTCGCCTGCTGTTCGATCATGTAGCGCAGCCGTTCGGTTTCGATCCGCTCCGGCAGCAGGTTATTGATCGTGACGTTGTCGCGCGCGACGGCTAGCGATAGCGCCTTGGAGAAGGCCGTCAATCCTGCGCGCGCGGCAGTCGAGAGCCCGAGCGGGAGCTGCGGCGATTTCACCATCGCGGAGGTGATATTGACGATGCGCCCGAACTTGCGCTTCCGCATTCCCCCCACGACGGCCTGGATGAGGAGTATCCCGGACAGCATGTTGGCCTCGATGGCGCCCAGCCACGCTGCGTGATCCCAATCCTCGATTCTGCCGGGCGCGGGCCCGCCGTTATTGGTGACCAGGATGTCCGGTTCATCGCATGCGGCGAGCAGAAGCTGCCGCCCTCGCTCGGTATCGAGGTCGGCAACGACGGTGGCGGGCCTCACTCCGGTCTCCCGCGCGATCTCGTCCGCCGCCAAGGTCAGGCGCTCTTCGTCACGTCCGTTGAGGAAGACCGTACAGCCTTCCCGCGCCAACTCCAAGGCACAGGCTTTTCCAAGTCCTCGCGAGGAGGCGCACACGATCGCCCGACGTCCATTGATTCCGAAATCCATTCAGCTCTCCTGCCACGTCTTGAATTTGCCTCGCAAGGACGGCATTGATCCACTTTCACGTAAAAGTGTTCAACTTCACCAAAGCCACGCAAGCCTGCGCATGTCGCGTTTAGTCGAGGCACCACCGCCAGTTTTGTTGACATAGATCAAATCTAAGCGTAATCAACGGTAGGATACTGCGCTTAAATTATACATCTTTTGTGTTTATGTTCAGTTTTTAAGCGCAGACGAACGGACGACCTTCAAGGAGGAGGAACACATGGACAGAACATCAAACCCCAAACTCTCGGACGGCACCCTGCTTTCCGACCTGATCAACCTCGAAACCCGCGAAGTCAAGATGCGGGCGCTTTCCGATCCCGAACTGTTCGAGCTCGAGATGGAGCGCATCTTCGCCAAGACCTGGGTATTCCTCGGCCACGAAACTGAAATCCCGAACAAGGGCGATTTCGTCGTCCGCGACATGGGATCGGATTCCGTGCTGATGGCACGCGGGGCGGACGGCGAGGTGTACGTCTCCCTCAACGTCTGCCCCCATCGGGGCATGAAGATCTCGACCCATGACGTGGGTAACACGATGACTCACGTCTGTATCTACCACGGCTGGGCATTCAAGCCGAACGGCGACTTCATCGGCGCGCCGGTCGAGAAGGAATGCATGCACGGGAAGATGATGACCAAGCAGGAACTCGGCCTGAAGAAGGCGCGCGTCGCGATCTATGGCGGCTTGGTCTTCGCGACGTGGAACATCGAGGGCCCTAGCTTCGAGGACTTCCTCGGCGACGCGAAATGGTATTTCGACACGCTCTGGTGCCGTACTGACAAGGGCATGGAAGTGCTGGGTCCCCCGCAGCGTTTCACGATCCGTGCGAACTGGAAGACTGCCTGCGAGCAGTCGGCGTCGGACGGATTCCATGTGCTGACCCTGCACCGCTGGCTATCGGAAGTGGGCCCCTATCGCAAGCCGGGCAGCGAAGGTGGCGGCGGCGACCTGACACCGGAGATGTACGGCACCGAGGTCTACACCGCGCACGCACACACGATGCGATGCATCGAGCTGGACCGCAAGATCCGACGCCTGACGGGGAAGGACCCGAGCGAGTTGTCGATCAAGGAGAAACTCGAAGCGCTGCCCCCGCCGGGCATCACGCCCGAGATGCTGCCGGAAGTGCTCCGTCGCTTCAGCGATGACCAGCTGCGCGTCATGGCCTGGCGTCCGCCCCAAGTGGGCAACTTCTTTCCCAACGGGCTGTTCGAGTTCGTCTACATCCCCTCGCCCGATGGCGTGATCGGGGTCATGGCGCTGCACGCCTATGTCCCGAAGGGGCCGGACAAGCTGGAATTCGTGAACTGGATCCTGGCCGAGAAGGACACTCCGCCGGATCTCAAGGCCAAGATGCTGCGCCTCGGCGTCCAACTCCTGGGCACTTCGGGGATGGTCGAGCAGGACGATTCGGACACTTGGCCGCACCAGACGCTCGCGGCGAAGGGTGCCGTGAGCAAGCACATCACGATGAAGTATCAGTCGATGTACGAGAACAACAGGCTCGAAGGCTGGCCGGGCCCTGGCGATGTCGGCGACGGCTTCACGAAGGACGACACCCAGTGGCGCTGGTGGGAATACTGGTACGAACTGATGACTGCCGAGAACTGATCACAGCGCGACTACTTACCCCTACTTCAGGAGACCTCCATGCTTCAGCAACTGCTCGAACCGACTCCGCTGCCGCCCTCGATCAAGGCGAACCGTATTCCCTCCGGCAGCGATACCTACAACGAGGTGCTCGACTTCCTCTATGACGAAGCCGAAATGCTCGACAACCTGCGCCTCGGCGAATGGGCGGAGCTGCTCACCAAGGACCTCGAATACAACGCGCCCCTGCGCCATACCCGTTCGACGTCCCAGTTCGACCAGACCTATTCGCGCAACGTCCAGCACCTGCACGAGAATTACGGCTCGATGCTCATGCGGGTCAAGCGCATTACCGACACCAAGAGCGCCTGGGGCGAGGATCCGCCATCGCGCATCAAGCGTCTGGTCACGAACGTACGCGTCTACCGAATCGACGACAGCGATGACCTGAAGGTCGAGAGCTATCTGCTCCTTACACGCAGCCGTTTCGATTTCGACTACTTCGACCTGATCCCCTGCGTCCGCCACGACATCCTGCGCCGTGAGGATGGCGCGCTGAAACTCGCTCGCCGCGAGATCCTGCTCGACCAAGTCGTCATCGGCACCCCCAACCTGGGCGTGATCCTTTAGACGCGTAACGGCGACCACTACCACAAACATACCGCCTGCATGCCGCTCGGCCACGTGCGCGGCATGCGAAGGCGGAATCGGAGACAACACGCGATGAAACTTGAAGATCTCATCCTCGTCAGCATCGACGACCACGCCATCGAACCCCCGAACGCCTTTGCGCGCCATATGCCGGCCCGCTTCAAGGGGCGCGAGCCTCACATCGAGAAGCATAAGGGTCGTGACGTGTGGGTTTTCGAAGGACGGGCAACCGGCTACATGGGCCTCAACTCGGTCGTCGGTCGCCCCAAGGAAGAGTACGGCATGGAGCCGCTTGGTTACGAACACATGAGGCGCGGCACCTGGGACGTCCAGGCGCGCGTCGACGACATGAACGCCAATGGCGTGCTCGGCTCGCTGTGTTTCCCGACCTTCCCCGGCTTCGCCGGGCAGCGCTTCCAGCAGTACGAGGACGCGCGCGACGTATCGCTCGCCGCCATCCAGGCCTACAACGACTGGCACCTGCACGACTGGTGCAACGCCGCCCCGGGGCGCTTCATCCCGATGGCGCTGATTCCCTGGTGGGACCCGCAGGCGGCTGCCGCCGAAATCAAGCGCATGGCGAAGGACGGGGTGCATGCGATCTCCTTCTCCGACAACCCCGCCCTGCATGGCTTCCCGTCGATCCACGATTCGTACTGGGACCCGGTGTGGAAGGCCTGCGCGGACAACGCGGTAGTCATCAACTGCCACATCGGCACCGGCGTCAAGGCCGAGCACGCCTCCGACCTGTCGCCGATCGACGCATGGATCACTTCGATGCCGATCTCGATCGCGAACTCGGCGGCCGACTGGATCTGGGCGCCAATGTGGAGGAAGTTCCCGAAGCTGAAGATGGCGCTTTCCGAAGGCGGCATCGGGTGGATTCCCTACCTCCTCGAGCGCGCGGATTTCACCCACCGGCATCACAAGGCCTGGACGAATGCCAGCTTCGGCGGCAAGAAGCCAAGCGAAGTCTTCAAGGAGCACATCATCACGTGTTTCATCGAGGACGACTTCGGGCTGCAGAACCTGAAGCACATCGGTGAAGACATGGTTGGCTGGGAATGCGACTACCCGCATTCCGATTGCACCTGGCCGAATTCTCCGGAAGTGGTGTGGGAGAGCTTCAGGCACCTCCCCGACGAGACCATCGCCAAGGTCACTCACCGGAACGTGATGCGCGAATACAGCTACGACCCGTTCGCGATCCTCGGCCGCGAGAACTGCACCGTCGGCGCGCTGCGCGCGCAGGCTCGCGCCAAGGGCATCGACACCTCGCCCACGCAAGGCATGGGGGGCGCTGCACCGAAGCGGGAAGCCGGCAAACCGGTCACTTCGGGCGACATCAACGCCATGTTCAAACAGGCGGACGCCGAAACCGCACTCTGATCCGGGGGCACTTCACGGCGCCCGCAGCACGAGAGGAAGACATCCCGCGCTATCCCCGATAGCGCGGCGGGGGCCCTCACGCCCGACGATGGAACCGATAACGGGAGATATCCATGAGCGAACAATATGACATCGTGGTCGCCGGTGGCGGTCACAACGGTCTGGTGGCCGCGTGCTACCTGGCGAAGGCGGGACTGAAGGTATGCGTCGTCGAGAAAAACGACAAGGTCGGCGGGGGCGTCATGACGCGCGAGCTGACGGTGCCGGGCTTCAAGCATGACGTCTGCTCGGTCGCACATACCCTGCTGCAGGCCAACCCATTGCTGCGCAACGACGAACTGCAGCTGAAATCGAAGTTCGGGCTGAAGTACATCAACCCCGACAAGATGACTGCGATTTTCTACGACGACGGGACCACGCTCGAGTTCTACACCGATCTCGAACAGACAGCCCAAGCGATCGCAAAATTCTCGCAGAAGGATGCGGAAGCCTACCGGCGCTTCAACAAGGAGGTGTTCCAGAACCTCGACATGATGGTGATGGGCATGTTCCATGCGCCCCCGAACGCGGGCGCCCAAGCCGTGATGATGGAGCAGAGCGTGGTCGGGCAATCGCTGATGCGAACCCAGTCGATGAGCGCATGGGACTTCATCTGCGAATGGTTCGAGCACCCCAAGGTGCGCATCGCGTTGGCCCGCTATGCCTCGGAAGCCATGATGAACCCGTTCAACAACGGCACGGGATTCGGCTTCTACATCATTCTGCCCTTCATGCACCGCTACGGTGTCGGCATTCCAGTCGGCGGCTCGGGGGCCTTCGCGGACAAGCTGCGGGAGTGCTTCGAATCGCATGGCGGCGCGGTACGCGTCAATGCGCCCGTCAAGCAGATGCGCATGGATGGCAGCAAGGTGACGGGCGTCGTGCTCGAATCGGGCGAGGAGATCGTCGCGAAGAAAGGCGTCATTTCGACGATGCACGTGCAACAGGTGTTCCCGCACATGGTGCCGGGCGCGAATCTGCCGGAAGGATTCGAACCGCGGATTCGGGGGCTGAAACGCAACAGCTTCCAGCCCTTCAACCTGCACCTCGCGCTGCACGAGGCGCCGCAGTACAAGGTCGGTCCGGCGGTGGACGATTTCTTCTGGGTCGAGCGTTCGCACTCCGATTGGGAGGAGTTCGCACGCGCCTTCTCCGATCTCGAATACGGCATCCCGCGCCGCGACTTCGTCGCCTACGTGATGCAGGACGTCTATGACAAGACGCGGGCACCCGAGGGCAAGCGCGTGCTCAACATGTACGCTTTCTGCCCCTACAACGTGAAGGGCGGCCCGCAGCGTTGGGACGAGATCGGCAAGGAAATCGCTTATGGATTCCTCGACGACCTGCGCAAGCTCACGACCAATATGAGCGACGACAACATCATCGGTTTCTCGTGGTTCACGCCGCTCGATATCGAGCGCCACAACAACGCGATGATCGGTGCGGACATCCTGCACTTCGGCTCGTACAACTGGCAGATCGCGGGCAACCGCCCTGCCCCGGGCTACGGGCAGTACAAGTCGCCGGTGGCGGGTCTGTACATGGCGGGCGCCTCCACCCATCCGGGGGGCGGGGTTACCGCAGCGTCCGGACGCAACGCGGCGCAGGTGGTGCTGGAAGACTTGGGCATGGATTTCGACGATCTCATCGAAAACTGACCCGTGGAACGCCGCGACCGCATCGCGCGGTCGCGGTCACGTCCAACGTGATGGAGAGCGGCAGCCGTGAAGATGTTCAGCAAGGAAGGCGTGGAGATGGTCGAAGTGAAGTCCATCCAGCGAAAGGACGACACGCTGGTCATGAAGGGCAAGGTCATGGGCTCGATGGCGACCACCATCCTGATCCGCCCCGAAGACTGCTGGCAGGCGCTCCAGCTGCTCGGGTGGCGGACGCTGCTGCGGATGCCGCTGATCCTGTTCCGGGGCTACCGCCAGGCCGCAAGATCAAGCTGATTCGCGGTCGCTCGCCGATAGCGCAGCCGTGAAGGAGCAGCCCCTCATTGATGGGCCTCGGAGATGCTGGACAGGCGGCCCGCCACGGCCACCCCGAGGACGCCGCACAGGGCAAGAGCAGCGGCTCCCAGCGCGAGCGACAGCAGCGAATGCCACATCAGTGGCGCCAGCACCGCGGCAATCCAGGCGTTGAATCCCGTCTGGATGAACAGCTGAACCGATGAGCCGGTGCCGCGGCGCTCCGGTACACAATCCAGGCCGCGCACCGTGATCGTTGGAATCATCACCGACATGCCCAGATTGAAGAACAGGAGATACGCCACATACCACGCCGTGCCGCCGGGTTCGACGAGGCACACGGCGAGATTCCAGAGCGTGGCGGCAGCCATGATCGCGAACCCGGTATTCAGCGTGGATGCCGTGGACCAGCGCTGCGCAAGGCGGCCCGCAAGCGCGGAACCCAACATCAGCCCCACCGTCGCAGGTCCGAACATCCACAGGAAATCGGTCTCGCCCAGGCCAAGATGCTCCATCAGGAACACCGGCGCAGACAGGACGTAAAGGAAGAAGCCGCCGAACATGCAGGCATACGCCAGTGCCCAGCTCATGAAGCGCGCGTTTCCGAGCACGGACGCGTAACCGCGAAGCACACCCGCCGGATTGAACGGGTGACGCTGCGAGGCTGGCAGGGTCTCCGGTAATCCGAAAAACACGGCGACGAGCAGGCTGGTGGAAAGCAGGCACAGGAACACGAATACGGAGCGCCAGCCCAGCGCGACCTGCAACCAGCCGCCCACCAAAGGAGCGACGGCAGGTGCGATCGAGAACATCAACACCACCTGCGACATCATGCGCTGCGCACGCGGCCCTTCATGCAGGTCCCGGACGACGGCGCGACCGATCACGATCCCGGCCCCCGCCGAGAAGCCCTGGAGTGCCCGCAGAACCCACAACTGCTCCACTTGCGTCGCAAGCGCGCATCCGAGCGACGCCAATGCATAGACGACCAGACCGGCCAGCACCACGCGGCGGCGCCCGAAGGAATCCGAGATCGTGCCATGCCACAGGGCCATGAAGGCAAAGGCGGCGAAGTAGATCGCCACTGTCTGCTGCAACGCGACTCGATCCGTGCCGAGCACCACCGCCATTTCCCCGAAGGATGGAAGGTAGGTGTTGATCGAAAACGGGCCGAGCATCGCCAAGCCCGCCAGGATCACGGTCGTGCCGAGTTGCCCTGTACCGGGACGGAGTCCGGATTGCAGAAATCAGCCCCGCATGCCGAGCACTGCCGAAATGTCGGCACTCGGGTCAGCATCGGCGCCGTAGCCGAAGTCCCCGCGCTGCTGCCTCTCGGCGAGACGCATCATCAGCAATCGGTAGCGATTGCCGGGGCCGTCGAAACGCGAGCTCAGGTCGCGGCGTTCGGTGGACTCGAAATAGCGCGCGTTCTGAGGGCGCAGCACCGAGTTGTCCTGTGGCTGGATCACGTAGGAGATGCGCGGCATCAGCCAGCGAAACGGTGCCGGCGCGTGGACAGTGTAGTTCGTCTGGTCAACACGAGAACGGTGCTTGCCGACAGGCACAAAGGGCTGCACGTTCGGAATCGGGTAGCCCGGGGTGAAGTTCGGGTAAGAGATGCACACGTTGTTGCGCAGATGGACATGCAGCACTGCGCGCAGATCCTGGTACTGGGCGCGTACGCCTCCGATCCAGCGCATCACCGGTGCCACCGACTTGCGGGTGACGTTGCGGATGCGAGTCACCGTCTCGGAGGTCGAATGGACCTCGACGACATCGTTCTCGGACTGGCCGTCACCGATCGCGTTGGCATGCAAAAAGTCGGCATGTGTCAGATCGATGAGGTTCTCGACGGACAGCGGCGAGGCCGCATCAAAGCGCACCGCGCGCTGTGTGTAGCGGGGGATCCCCTGACCATCGGGGGGCAGGAAGGGGATGTTCGGGATCAGTTCCTCGTGCACGTTATCGGGGTTTCCGTACCACGCCCAGATATACCCGTAGCGCTCGACAGCCGGATAGAAACCGGAGCCGTTCGTGAAGGCACTTGCGCCGGCGCGCATCGCTTCAAGGCGGTCGGGGCGAAACTCCGCCGCATATAACCTCCCGCCGTCGCGCCATAGATATACGTCCTGCGCATGGACGATACGGCGTACCGCCCGCTCGCCGATGTCGGCACTGTAGGCGACCGGAAACCAGGTGTCGCGCAGATCGAGATTGACCGGTACCCAGTCGCGCTTGGAGGTCGCCTCCGCTTCGCGCCCTGCCGCATCCATCATCGGGACTTCGCTCATACTGCGCACCTCTCCTGCACCGGCACCACGCGCTCGGCCGGCATCCTCGTATCGGTCTTCGCCAATCTGCGATCTCGTGACGGTGCGACTTCGAGTGCCGCCACGGCTGCGCCGTCGATATGGGGGAAGATTGCGAACGGAGCACGTCCGATAGCCCGCGCCGTCCGCCACCGCCACGGCAGCGGCGCTGCCATGGCATGAAGAAAACCGCGCCAGACCAGACTGGTGGTACCCCGCCTGTTCTCGCTGGCAGCGATGAAGATCGTGACGAGCGGATCTTCTTCGGCGCTGAGGAGTTCCACGCGAATGTCACCGCCCCTTACCGGTACGCGAGTACGTACCCAGAGCGAATGGTCTCGCACGAAGGCCGGCCCATTTCCCTTGCCCTTCCACACCGCGCCTCGATCGAGGACAAGATGCTCGCCGTCGCGGCGCGGATCGCCGAGGAAGAAATCGGTGATGTGCACGCCGGGGAAGGAAAGCAGGCATTCCGGGCCGTCGAGCATCACGTCGAGATATTGGTCGAACGCGATATTGGCCACCGCTGAACCGGTCTGTTCGCGACCTGCCGCGCGATACCACGCGCCGGGCAATACGGCGGCGGGCGTTCCCGCCCCCCGCCATACGTGGATGAAGCCGTTCGCCTCGGCCGCCGGAAAGGCGCGCGCCGCATAACGCGCCGGCACCCGCTCATCGCGACGCAGGTTGGGAATGTCATTGCACAGGCCCGTCGCGCCGTCGAAGGTCCAACCGTGGTAGGGGCACTGAAGACCACCGGGTTTCACGGGCCCGGGCGACAGCGGCACACGCCGGTGCGGGCACCGGTCCTCCAGCGCGAACACGGCGCCCTTCCCGTCGCGAAACACGGCGAGTTGCTCGCCTTCGCAAGTCACCGCGAGCGCCTTGTCACCGTGCACCGCCTCGGACAGCGCGACCGCCCACCATCGTCCCATGCCCAGCCTCCCCTGCCCCTTGCCGCTCAGCCCCTGATTCGCGCGGTGATCTTCGCGTGCGGCCCGGCAATCTGCGACGCCCAAGCTTCGGCGGCCTGATCCAGCGTGTAGTCGGCGTAGTCGACCTGGATATTCTCTGCGTGTGCGATGCGCAGCAGGCGCTCCCAGATCGCGTGGCGATCGGCCGGCGGGCGCTGCCCCGTACCTACGCATGACAGCGTGCGGAAAAGCAGATCGGCGATGTCGAGATTGATCTGACGCCCCGCACCTGTGCCGATCGTCATGATGCGTGCGCCCCATCGGGTCGCCTTGAGGGCGTTGAGCATCGGCTGCCCGCACACCAGATCGAGCACGACGTCGAAACCGTCGCCCGCCGCGTCCTTCAACGCCGCGACATCGTTCTCGCTACCGAGCGCCACGACTTCGTCGGCAATCCCGCGCGTCTTCAGGCGCTGCAGGGTCTCGGCGGAGCGTGCGGCCGCGACGACCCTGCCCGCGCCGAGATAGCGGGCGAGTTGCAGCGCGACCTGCCCTAGTGTGCCGGTGGCACCGAGCACCAGCACCCGCTCACCCCGCTGGATGTTGGCCTGCTCGAGCGGCACCAGTGCGCCGGTGGCGGCGATACCCATCGTGATCGCGGTCTTGTCGTCGACGTCGTCGGGCACGTCCCAGACCTCATCGGCCGGCACCAGCGTACGCTCTGCCCACGCCCCGAAGGGCATCACCGAGCGCTCGCCGAAATACACGCGGCGGCCGTCCGGTGCCCTGCCCACGCCTTCGCCGCGGATCACGCACGGGTATTGCACGCCCAGCCGGTACGCGCCGAGTACGTCCCAGCCCCCGAGCCCTGCCGTGTCCATGTCGATGAGGACGGCGCCTTCCTGTGGCGCCGGTTCCGGAAACTCCTGCACGACCGGAGCGGCACCCCGCTCGCTGATGACAGCTGCTTTCATGGACGACCCCTTACATACTCTTCGCGCCGGTCTGCGCGAAGAGGGCCTTCATCGCGACAAGCGAGGGCGTGTGGCATGAGAAACCGCCATCGGCGACCAACGTCGTGCCGGTCACGAAGGACGACTCGTCGGACGCGAGGAAGGCCACCACGTCGGCGATCTGACGCGGGGTGCCGACATCGGGCGTGAGGTGGTTGTCGCGGATGATCTGGATCACGGCCGGCGGCATGCTCCCATGGGCATTCTCTGCTGGCGCGAGCCCGATCTGCAGCGCGTTGGAGCGGATGCCCTCCTTGCCGTACTGGGTCGCGATCGACTTGCTGAGCATCATCAGCGCCGCCTTCGAGGCGGCGTAGGCCGACAGCGACAGGTCGCCTTGGGCGCCGAGCCCGGAGGTCGCGAAGATCAGGGAGCCTTTCTTCTGCTTGAGCATCTCGCGAATCGCATACTTGGCGCACAGCATCGCACCGCGCAGATTCACCGCCATCGCGCAATCCCACGCCTCGACGTCCATGTTGGCAACGTCGCGGTCGCGCTGGCGTTGCTCGACGCTCAGGATCGCCGCATTGCTGTACAGGACGTCCACTCGCCCAAAGCGGTCCACCACCGCCGCGACCATCGCCGCGACATCCGCCTCGGACGACACGTCGGCCTGCACGGCAAACGCACGCCCACCGCCGGACTCGATCTCGGCGGCCACCTTGCGTGCGCCGTCGAGATCGATGTCCGTGATTGCCACACTCGCACCGTGCATCGCCAGCACGCGGGCCGATTCGGCGCCGAGGCCGCCGGCCGCACCGGTCACGATCGCGACACGGCCATCCAGTTTTCGCTCGCTCATCTGTCTGTCTCCTGATTCTTGTCTGCGCGGAGCGCGTCGCTTAGCGACCGGTGAAGCGCGGTTCGCGCTTTTCGCGAAAGGCGGTCGCCGCCTCCCTCGCGTCGTCGCTGGGTTTGAGCAGTGCAAAAAGATCCAGCTCGAGGTCCAAGCCCTTCTTGAGGTCCACGTCGAGTGCGGCACGCGCAGCGCGCTTCACGCACAGCGTCGCCGCCGGCGCCCGTGAGGCGATGCGCATCGCGAAGGCACGCACCTCTTCCACCAGCTTGTCCGGCGCGCTCGCCACCCGCGTGACCAGCCCGATCGCCTTCGCTTCATCGGCGCTCAGACGGTCACCGGTGAGCAGCAGGTCCATCGCCCGACCCGGCCCCACCACGCGCGGCAGGCGCTGGGTTCCCCCGCCGCCGGGAATCAGGCCCAGGGCAGTCTCAGGCAGACTGAAAACCGCGTCGGGCGTGGCAAAGCGGATGTCGCAAGCAAGGGCGAGCTCCATGCCCCCTCCCATGCAATAGCCATGAATGGCCGCAATCGTGGGTTTCTCGGCCGCATCGAACGCCTCGACCCAGCGCGCGCCCTGCATGCGCCGGCGCACTTCGATCGAGGTCTCGGGGCCACGCTGTTCCTTGATGTCGGCGCCCGCGCAGAAGCCCCGCGGGCCATCCCCGCGAATGACGATCACGCGGATCGACGGGTCTGCCTCGAGATCCCGCAGAGCCTGCGGAACGCCGGTGCGAATGTCGTCGTTGATGGCATTGATCTGGGCCGGACGGGTCAGCATGATCCAGCCGATGCTGCCCTGACGCTCCACGGCCACGGCGTCGTTGAGCGGGACCGCCATCGATTCGGCGCCCGCGTTCTTGACCGCAAGGTCGGATGCCATGTCAGACCTCCTCGAACTCGATGAGCTGCCCGCGCATCTCGCTCGGGTCGATCCGGATCATCGCGCCACCGCCGACGGCTTCGGACTCCTCGATCCATTGGAAACGGGTCCCGCGCGCGCGCAAGTCCTCGGCCTTGGCCTTGAGGCCATTCACTGCGATACGGATGTAGTAAAGACCCGGCCCCCAGTTGTTCAGGTACAGGCCCGCGTCGCTGTTCCAGCGGCTGGGCTGGATCACGTCGAGGCTGGCGCTGTTGGCCACGGTAAAGGGCATCGTCGCGCGGCGGTATCCCTCGCGGTGCAGCGCTTCGACTTCGCCGCTCGGCTCCCAGTCGAGATTTTTCGAACAGCAGCGCAGTGTCTCGTCCAGATCGCGCACGAGGAACCCGCGCGCGCTGACGCGCACCATGTCGCCCGGCTTCGGGTCGCGCGGCTGCATGGGTTGCGCGGCGAATGTCTCGGACGGCATCTGCAGCGGTTCGGTCGGCATCACCTCGATGCACAGGCCGCCATCGACCACCGGGGTGTAACGCGACCGCTCGGGCGTCGCGCCGAGCCACAACCGGTCGAACGGCATGTCCGGCGTGCGCTGGGCCATCCGGAACGGCAACCCGCGCCGCATCAGCTTGTCGACAAAGGCGTCGAATTTCGGCCCTTGCAGCGCGAGCACGACCGAGTGGGTGAGCATCGGACGATGGCGTCCCTGGTAGTCCTTCAGGCTTTCGAGGAACTCGTGGAACATCGGGTCGCCGGGGTTCTCGCGATCCAGATGCCATTGCGGTTCGAGCCGGGTCGGAGACACCGCCAGCGACTTGTGCACGCGCAGGAAATGCGCGATGTAGGGATGGTCGTCGAACGCCTGACGCCAGTTCGGATGGCCATGCACGCCGAGCTTGTTCACCAGCCGCGCAGCCATGTCGTCGGGATCAGCCAGCATCATGTCGGCACTCAGCAAGAGGTCGAACATCGTCTTGTCTCCAGTTGTGGTCTGTCTTGTCCGCCAGTCGCCCGCCCGGGCGATGTCGGCTTTCTTGAATTTCTTGAGGAATCAGGCCGCCGCGCGCAAGAGAGCTCCGCGTGCGCTGCTCGGTTCGCGCGGGTTGAGCATGAAATGCGACAGCGCCGGGATCAGGATCAGGGCACCGAGCATGTTCCACAGGAACATGAAGGTCAGCAGGATCCCCATGTCGGCCTGGAACTTGATCGGCGACCATGCCCATGTGATCACGCCGGCAGCCATCGTGAGTCCCACTAGCGCGACCACCTTGCCGGTGAAGTCGAGCGACTTGCGATAGGCATCGCGCAAGCTTCCCCCACGACGCTGGACGGCAATCTGCACACTCAGCAGATAAAGCGCGTAGTCGACGCCGACACCGACGCCGACCGCGATGACCGGCAGGGTCGCGACCTTGAGTCCGATCCCGAGCCACACCATCAGCGCCTTGCAGAGGATCGTGGTGATGACGAGTGGGATCAGTGCGACGATCGTCGCGCGAACGCTGTGGAACGTGATCAGGCACAGCAGCGCCGTTGCACCATAGACCGCGAGATACATCGTGACGATGCTCTTCTGCACCTCGATGTTGGTCGCCGCCTCGATCCCCGCGCTGCCCGCAGCCAGCAGGAACTGCACCGGCTCCTTCGCATCGGGCGCCGAGTCGTTTGCGGCCGCATACGCTTCCGCGGTCTGCAGGATGCGCGCCAGGGTATCGGCCTTGTGGTCCTTCAGGTACACCACCAGCGGCGACACGGAGCAACTCTGGTTCGTGATGTCCGGCGTCGCGATGACGGCTGCCGACACGGAGCCGTCCGTGATCGACTGGTTACGGCTGATCGTGAGCCACTTGCCACTGCCCTCGAACATCGCCGAGGTCACGAAACGCACCGTTTCGGCCAGTGAGGTCGTCGTCTGGACCGCCGGATCCTGCCGCAGCAGTTGTGCCAGCCCGTCCATCTTCTGCAGGTTGGAATACAGGCGACAGCCCTCGTCGCTGGTCTTCATGATGACCACGAACTGGTCGCTCGAGAGCCCGTAGTGTTCCGTGATGTATGCGTTGTCGCGGTTGTAGCGCGACTCGGGCCGAAGTTCGGGTGCCCCGGCATCCAGATCTCCGATGCGCAGGTCCTGCATGACGATTGCGGAGACGACGGTCACGATCGCGGCAATGGCGATGACCGGAATCGCCCACCTCCGCTCGGTGAGTTCGTCCAAACCGTGCCAGATCCGCCCCGGCAACGAACGTCGGCCGCCCGCCTTCATGTCGTCCGCCGTGGCATGCCGGATGGCCGATGCGCTGACGCCGAGATAGGAGAGTGCGACCGGGATGAGGAAAAGCTTCGTGAAGATCAGGACCGAAACGCCGACGCTGGTGGTCAGGGCCAAGTCGCGGATAACCGGGATGTCGATGATGATCAGTACAGCAAAGCCGACGATGTTCGCCAGCAGTGCCGTGAGACCGGCCATGAACAGGCGCCGGAAGGTGTAGCGTGACGCGACGTACTTGTGGGTGCCGCGGCCAATGTCCTGGATGATGCCGTTCATCTTCTGCGCGCCGTGCGACAGCCCGATGGCGAAGATCAGGAAAGGCACCAGGATCGAATACGGATCGAGCTCATACCCGAGCAACTGCATCAGCCCGAGCAGCCACACCACGCCGATCACGGCGACCGTCACGAGAAGCATCGTGCTGCGCACGCAGCGGGTGTAGAGATAGACGAAGAACGCGGCAACGACGACTGACACCGCGAAGAACACCATCACCTCGCGCAGGCCCGCGATCAGATCACCGACGATCTTCGCAAAGCCGACGATGTGAATGCCGACCGTGTCACTCTCGTAGGTGCGGATCTTCGCTTCGAGAGCGTCCGCAAACTCACCGTAATTCAGCGCTTCACCAGTCTTCGGATGAATATCCAGCAGCGGCGCCACGATCATGCTCGACTTCATGTCATTCGCGACGAGGCTGCCGACGATGCCCGCCTTGCCGATGTTCTCGCGCAGTTTCGCGACTTCGTTCGCGCTGCCGTCGAAGCTCGCGGGCATGACCGCACCGCCGGTGATGCCGTCTTCGGTCACCTCCCGCCAGCGGACGATCGGCATCCAGATCGACTTCATCCACGAACGATCGACGCCGGGAATCAGGTAAAGGTCATCATTGACTTTCTTGAGCACGTCGAGGTACCCGGGGTCGAAGACGTCCCCCGACTTGTTCTCCACGACGACCCTGATCGTGTTGCCCAGTCCCGGTAACTCGCTTTTGTTATCCAGGTAATTCTTGATGTACGGGCTGTCGAGCGGAATCATCCGCTCGAAATTCGCATTGACCTCGATGCGCGTCGCGGCGAAGCCGAGTACGAGAGTCGCCACAAGGCATGCCAGGAGCACGACGATGCGATTGTTGAAGATGATGCGCTCGAGCACGCTGCCGGAACCGAGATCGAAGTCCTTCAGGTCCCGAATCACCGGCATCACTCTTTGTTCGCTGTGGCCTGCCATGCTGTGTCTCGCAAATTTCAGTATCGGGAGAGGCCGTTACCGGAGGGGCAAACGGATCAGATCAACGCCATTGACCCGGGCGAGCAGGAGCTCTTCCGGGCCGGCCATCGCGGCGGCGAATACCTCCCCGCCGCGTGGCACCTCGAGCGCTGTCACGCTCGCCCCATCGTCATTACTAAGCAGGACCTGACCCGTTTGGATCACGAACACCAATCGTCCCGCGCCGCGGTCGAGTGCGGCGACAACGCTCGCATCGCTGCCCATGGCGAGAGACGACCAGCTCGCCGCCCCATCGCGGCTGATAAACGCATTGCCGCGCAACCCGTAGGCGATCAGCTTCGAGTGCCCTGCCGTGATGCCGAAATACGTGCCGTTATAGGGCGTTTCAACGGTCCTGAACCGGGCCGCGTCCCGATCCAGGCGACGCACCAGACCTTGCTCTCCGGCAAGAAACACCCCACCGTCGGGCGTCGGCTCGATCGCATACAGGTGCATGCGACGCCCGTTGTCCGCGCGCTCGATCCAGGGCTCCCAGGTGGAGCCACCATCCGTCGTATGCAGCAGCAGACCGAAAGCGCCGGCCAGAAAACCCTCGCCACGCTCATTTACGTTGATGTCGAAAAACGGATAGGCCAGCACGCCAGGCGTCGCAGACTGCTCGGCCGCCATCTCGACGTCCCGCAACACGCGTCCCGCCTCTTCATTGCCCGCATTGGCCGAAGCGCCGTAGTGTTTCGAGAGCAGTTCGAAGAGCGCATGACCGTCCATCACCCGCGACCAGGTTTCCCCGCCATTATCTGAACGCAGGACGACTGCATCGTGTCCGAGTGCCCATGCGGTGCTGCCCGCCCCGAAGCGCACCGTCGTCAAGTCTGCGCTCACCGGCGCGACGATCTGGGACCAGTTCCGACCGGCGTCGCGTGACAGCAGAATGATCCCGCGCGGTCCGACCGCCAGGGCGTGCCCATCCTTGCTGGCGATACCTGACATGGCACCCCGCAAGGACTGGGGCGAGATCACCGCCGGGACGGCCAATACGTCGCGCACGGCGGAACCCGTGGCGAGCGCCACGCCTGCCGCGCCGAGAACCGCTGCCGCAAGGGTCAGACGCAGACGCCGGCCCGGGACCACGGAACGGGAGATCGAACGGGTAACGCGATTCAAGAGACAACTCCTTGTCGATGCGATCCCCCCGGCCACAACAAACACCGGGCGGGGGGATCTATCTGGAGTGAGCCGGAACCGGAAGGGGCAACACGGCAAGCCGCACTGCCCGCTTCCACATGAGGGCTGACGATCAGCGCGCGGTTTCCTGCGCGACGATTGCCTCGGGGTTGAGTTCGCGGTTGGCCATCGGCGCCTTCAGGACGCCGTAACCGCCCACCAGGCCGTCGTTCACCAGCGCGTACATGCCCTTGTTGAAGTCATACACCACGTTCTTCACGGTGTAGGGCGCCTGGACGTCGTACAGCTGAACCATCGAGTTGAAGATCGAGCGATACAACTGGCCGCTCTGGTCGAACGCGTCGTACAGGCCTGCGCCGTATGTGTCCTCGTCGAAGTAGTACATGCGCTTGGCGTACACATGGCGGACGCCCGGCTTCAGCGTCGCTTCCACGACCCAGACGCGGTGAAGCTCCCAACGCCAGCAGGCCGGATTCGGGTGCTTGTCCATGAACTGTTCTTCGACGCCACAACCGAAATAAAGCTTGTAGGCGTTGTAGGGGATGTACATCTCCTTCTTGCCGACCAGCTTGAACTCGAAACGGTCCATCTGTCCCGAGAATACGAAGAGCTCGTCGAACAGCGTGACGCCGCCCATGCTCGCGACCGGCGTGTCATAGGCGAACTCCGGGGCGAGCTTGATGCGGCGCTGGCCCGGCGTGTAGCTCCACGCGCGGCGTGGCTTCTCGGTCGGATCGAGGAAGTCCGAGAGGCCGGTCGCCTCGCCGGCCTTGCGGATCGGCGCCTGCGTTACGGAGTAGGTGCGCCAGTAGAGCTTTGCGTCGCGGCCGTCCAGATCGTCATGGTAGTAAGGCGTCTCTTCCATCGTCTTCTGCTGGGCCGCCATGACCACCTTGCCGTTGGAGTCCACGACCCACGAGCGCGACGACTTGGTGGTCGTATCGGCCTTGTAGCGAAGCTGCTGATTCCACATCACCTCGTAGCCAGTCTTGGGAATCGGGAACGGCAGACCACCCCGACATGCATCCTCGACGGAGAGCCCGTTCTTGGCGGTATTGCACGTCGTCGCATTGCGCACCGTGTTGTTCAGGATCTTGGCGGGATAAGACGCCGTACGGTGCGACGGATAGATATCCATATAGAAGCTCGGGTACTTCTTCAAAAGCTCCTTCTGCCCTTCCGACAGCTTGTCCGCGTGCTGCTGATAGTTCTTGCCGTCGATCCGGAGCAAGGGCTTCTCGTCCTTGAACGGATCGGCCCAGAAACCGCTGTCGGGCTTGAAGTCGGCCGGAGCCTTGGTCAGCCCCCCGGTGTATTCCGGGATCGTCCCTTCCTTGTTACCCGCCTGGATCGCGCCGTACTTGGTCAGCGTCGCACCGAGCTGTTTCGCCTCTTCTGCCGTAACTGCGGCCATCGCGTGGCTCGAGAGGACCGCCGCGGCGGCCCATACGAAATTGCGCATCTTCATGTCTCTCGTCTCCTGTTTGCGGCCTGTCAGAAAGCCGTCTTGAACGTGAAGGACAGCCAGCCACGGTCGATCACACCAACCGAAGAGTTGCTGTGGGCCGCACCGCCGGTAATCCGTTCCTCGCCGCGAACGACGCCCTTGCGCACTGGCAGGGTGCGGTCGGAGTAGTTGAGGGCGAATTCGTACTTGGACGCATAGGTCCAGGTGGTACCGATCGACCAACGCAGCTCACCCTCTGTGCCGCCACCTGAAGAGGGTGCGTTTCCGGAAAGCCCGTAGTTGATGCTGACCGGCACCGCCAGGTCCCATGACGGAAAGATGTTGAGATATTGCGGCGAGAACCTGAAGGCGAGCTGCAGGGCATCGACGGTCGAACAGCCGTCGCGCTTGCTGCCGGTCCCCGGCCGTCCGATTGCCGAATTGACGCAACTTGCCGCACCGACCTTGCGATACAGCTGCTCGTTCTCGGTCACGCGATCGAGTCGGTTGTATGCGATCTCCGCAATCAATGTCCCGGTATCCCACATCGGCGTCTGCGGTAACAGATAAACGCCATTCACCACCGCATGCCAGGTGTCGCCGCGCGCGCCCGAGTCGAGCGTATGCGACGCCGGCGTATTCAAAGGCCCGTTCTTGCGGTACGACAACTCCGTACCCACGCTTACGCCACCGATCACACGCGAGAAGCTCACACTGTATTGCTCGATATCCTCGGGATACAGGAAGCGTGCTTTGCTGGGCAATACGGCGGGACCGAGGCGAACGAAGTCCGAGAGCTGCACACCGAGTTCCGGCGCGTAGTCGTCGAACTTGCGGTAGTAGGCACCGAAGGTCGACTCGATCGCCTCGGCATTCCAGCGCGCACCCACACCCCAATTGCCGCGCTTGCTCGGCTCCTTCGCGTCGATGATCGAGGCCTTGAGCTGGCCGATCCCGAAGGAAAGGTTATCGGACGAAGGTGCGGTGTCGGCACCCATCAGGTAAGTGCCGGCGTGCGGTACGCGGGTAGGCTCCCAGTCGTAGAAATACTGCCCGACGACGGTCACACTGTCCGTGAGCTGGGCACTTGCATGCACCTGGCCGATCGGAAGGAAAACTTCCTTGGTCTCGATGCCGGGGTTGGTTACGGCCTTCACGCCGTCGACCGGGGACTGTCCGTAAGAGATTGCATGCGCACCGATCAGCAGGCCTTCGCCCCACACGTTGGTCTGGCGACCGACCTTCAGGTTGAGCGGCACCTTGCCGAGATCGAGGTTGGTCCAGACGAAGGCGTCGAGGATTTCGCCCGAGGGACCATTCACGTAGCGCTTGACCGTGCCGTTGTACTTGTCGTTGCGATAGGCGGTGGCAGTGCCGGTCGGCGCAGTCACCGAATGATCGTCGTAGGCATGGTCGTACCACGCCGCACCGGTCACACGAGCGCCGAATTTGCCGCGATAGCTCACGTCGAATTCGGAGAGCAGATCGAGACGGTTGGTCACGATGTCGCCTCGATCGAACTTGCTGTCGCCCTCGTCATAGACCGGATTGCGCATCAGCTTCTTGTCCTGATCCTCGACGCGCACGCCCGCCGTATATCGGATCGTGTTATCCCAACGCATCTTGACGTCCGGGTTGCCGGTTTCGACCTCAAACGCCGACGCCCCCCCCACCCACGCAAGTGCAAGCGCGGCAGTGACGCCTCGCAGCACGAACCGGGTACGGACAGACCTGCTCCCATTATTCATGAATTTGTCTCCTCTGGTTATATCGATGACCGTGACGCCCTGACCTTGTCTTTTCACGCCTCATTGGTGGGCGAATCCGGCCTGTTTTCAGATCGATCGCTGTGTCCCGGTACGGCGGGTTTTCACACAACTGAATTGTAGCTAGTAATTTCTTAAAATTCTACACTCGAACATCAATTCTCTAATTAGAATTTCACCCCGCATCAACCGCCTACCCAACAATTCATTTGCCATTGTCAAATCACGCGCCGATGCTGTTCGGCACCGACGAATCAGACTGTCGCCGAGCCCTCGTTGCGCCGCTTCACCGCTTCGGTGAAATCGCGCTTGAGTGTCGGGTAGTACGCGATCTGGCCCTGCAGCCCGCCGGCGATATCGATCGAGGCCGCGCTGATGAAGCTGGCGTAGTCGCTGGCGAGGAACAGCGCCATGCCTGCCACGTCTTCGGGCTTGCCGAAACGCCCGATCGGCACCACCTTGAGGACCATCTCGTTGAACTCCTCACGGGAGACCCCCGGGCCGACCTCCCTGAAATGGCGCTCCCACTGGCCGGTGTCGATCCACCCCATGTTCAGCGAGTTGACGAGGATGTTTTCCTTAGCGAGCGACATCCCGAGAGACTTGGAGAGCGCGAGGCAGGACGCACGATTGATGACCGACGGGATGCCGTCCGGAGTCGGGATCGCACCGGCCAGCGCGTTGATCTCGATGATGCGACCCCAACGCTGCCGGCGCATGTACGGCACCACCGCCTGCACGAAGCGGAAGTGCCCCATCTGGAGAATGTTGGCGTGCTCGAGGATCGCCTCGGGGGTGAGCGTGTCCAGATTCCCCCCCCTCCCCTGCCCGGCGTTGTTAACCAGGACATCGACCCCGCCCCAGCTTTCGGCGACCTCATCCACAAAGGCTTTCACACCCGGCGTGTCGGTCACGTCCACCGCGCGCGCGATGACCGCCTGGGCCTGCTGCGCAAGCTCCCTGCCAGTCTCTTCGACCGCTTCGGGAGTGCGTGCGCAGATCGCAACGCGCGCCCCTTCCGCAGCGAAGGCACGGGCGATCGCACGCCCGATGCCGCGTGAGGCGCCGGTTACTATGACGCGCCGGTCGCTAAGGTCGATGTTCATGTCGTCTCTCCTGTCGTTTGCCTGCCGCGGCGCACGCTTACATGCGCTCGATGATCGTCGCCGTGCCCATGCCACCTGCACAGCAGATCGCCTGCAGGCCGTAGCGGGCTTCACGTCGTTCCAGTTCGTGCAGCAGCGAGGTCATGATGCGCGAGCCGCTTCCACCGAGCGGATGCCCGAGGGCGATCGCTCCGCCATTGACGTTGAGCCGCTCGTGCGACACACCGAGCTCCTTCATCCACACCATCGGCACCGGCGCGAACGCCTCGTTGATCTCGAACAGATCGATGTCCTCGACATTCAGCCCGGCCTGGGCGAGCACCTTCCGGGTTGCGGCAATCGGCCCAGTCAGCATCAGCGTCGGGTCGGAGCCGACCGTGGTGAAGGCGCGGATGCGTGCACGGGGCTTTACGCCGAGCCGCTCGACCGCCTCTGCAGACATCAGCAGCAGCACCGCCGCACCGTCGGAGATCTGCGACGAATTGCCGGCGGTCATCTTGCCGTTGTCGCGAAAGCTGGTCTTCAGCGTGGCAAGCTTCTCGGCACTGGTGCCGGGGCGAATCGTTTCGTCCGCAGCGAAGACTTCCGGCGCGGGCTCGACGTAGTCCCTATCCTTGAGCGCGGCGACAGGCACCGGCGCGATCTCCTTGCGGAAATATCCCGCTTCGGCCGCGGCCGCGGCGCGGCGGTGACTCTCCACCGCGAAGGCGTCGAGCTGGGCGCGGGTCAATTCCCATTTGTCCGCGACCCGCTCGGCCGCCTCACCCTGGCTGGTCAGCTCGTAGCGCTCGGAAGCCAGCCAGCCGAAGGGCTCGCCGTAGATTTCGCGGTTGCCGCCCATGCGCACGCGGCTCATGTTCTCGGCACCGCCCGCCACGACGACCTGCGCCGATCCGGCGGCAATCAGTCCTGCGGCGACGTGTACCGCGGCCTCGCCGGAGCCGCACTTGCGGTCGATCGTGAGGCCGGGAATCGCATCCGGCCAGCCGGCCCCCAGCAGGGAGGTGCGCGCGATGTTCGCGGATTGTTCGCCGACCTGGGTGACGCAGCCGAAGATGACGTCGTCCACCTCGGCCGCCGAGATGCCCGCGCGCTCGACCACGGCGTTGAGGACGTGGGCGCCGAGGTGATCCGCGCGTACGCCGGCCAGACTCCCCCGGTACTTGCCGACCGGCGTGCGGACGGCCTCGACTATGAAGACGTCGCTCATAGATTGCTCGCCTTCAGGCCCGAGCCCGGAACGCGCTGGCCAGTCTCGTCATATTTGTATACTCCGTGCCCGGTCTTGCGCCCGTAGCGGCCGGCCGCCACCATCTTGATGATCAGCGGGCAGGGACGGAACTTCTCGCCGAGCGTCGAATGGAGGTAGCGCAGCACCGACAGGCGCGTATCCCAACCGGTCAGGTCACCCAGCTCGAGCGGCCCCATCGGGTGGTTGAAACCCATCCGCAGCGCGGTGTCGATGTCCTCGGCACTGGCAGTGCCTTCCTGCAGCATCCACATCGCTTCGTTCCCCAGCATCGCGGACATGCGGCTGGTCGTCAGGCCGGGGGACTCATTCACCAGGATCGAGGTCTTGCCGATCGCGTCGCACCATTCGCGGCTTGTCGCGACGGTGGCTTCGTCGGTCGCGATACCGAGCACCAGCTCAACGAGCTTCATCTTGTGCACCGGGTTGAAAAAGTGCATGCCGATGACGCGCTCGGGACACGGCACCGACGCTGCAATCTCGGTGACGCTGAGCGCCGATGTGTTGGTCGCAATCACCGCGTTCGCGGCCAGTACGGGAACCGCCTCGCCCAACACCGCCTTCTTGACCGCGAGATTCTCAGAGACGGTCTCGACCAGCAGGTGAGCCCCCTCGGCAGCCTGTTTCAACACGGTATTCGTGGAAAGACGTGCCTTGGCGGCGTCGGCCACATCCACGGCGAGCTTCCCGAGCTTCACGCCACCATCCAGGATGCCGTGAATGTTCTTCTCCGCCTTGGCGAGTGCCTCGGCGCTGGTATCCACCAGTTGCGTCACGAAGCCGCTGCTCGCGAACGCATGGGCGATGCCGGTACCCATCAGGCCCGCGCCGACCACCACAACCTTGTGATTCTTGTCGAGCATTTGTCTTGCCTCCTTGCTCAGACGCCGGGTTTGGGCCCGACGACGTTCGTGATCGTCCCGATCCCCTCGATTCCGGCTTCAACGACGTCGCCGGGATTGAGGAATCGGCCCGTACCCTGACCCACGCCGGCCGGCGATCCGGTAAACATGATGTCGCCGGGCGCGAAACTGGAACGCTCTTCGACGAACTTCACCAGTTGCGCGACGTTCCACGTCATCTCGCCGGTATTGCCGTCCTGGCGCGTCTCGCCGTTCACCTTCAGGGTCAGGCGCAGCTTCGGGCTGCCGCCCGGGAACTCGTCGCGCGTCACGATCCACGGACCGACTCCGGTGCTGCGGTCCTGGCTTTTCGCCGCAAAGAGATCCATGCCGATGCCGGCCGGACCGCTGCGCTGCAGGTCGCGCGCCGATACATCGTTGCCCACGGCATAGCCGAGAACGCTGGCGAGCGGGTCTTCCGGGTTGACCGGCACCTCCCCCACGATGACGACAAGTTCGACCTCGTGATCGAGTTCGTTCGTCAGCGGCGGATAGCGGATCGGATCATTGGCACCGATCAGGGCGCCGTAGGCCTTGAGGAAGGCGATCGGCTGCGGGGGAGACTTCAGACCGAAGTCGTCGGCCAAATGCTTCGCGTAATTCGCGCCCGCGACGACGACCCGATTGACCGGCTCGATCGGCGGCAGCAGCCGCACCGAATCGAGCGACCGGGCATCGCCGCCGGGCGTCAGCACCGAGTGTGCTGCTCCGCCCTGCCCCGCGGCAATCGCGCGGGTCAGCGCAGGTCCCCAATCCGCGAAGCTGCCGACGATCGGTGTGACCGTGCGGGCCTCGGCATTGACGACGGCCCAGAATGGCGCGCCGCCACCACTGCAGCGCGCGAGTTTCATGCCGCCACCTCGGCCTTTGCGACGGCGCCCACTTTCGCCGGATCGAGGTGGAGCAGTTCGCAGGCATTCTTCCAGCGGATCTTCTGCAGATCCTCCTCCGAAAGGCGCAGGCCTTCGGTGAGGTCGTGACGCACCGCATCACTGCCTCCGAAATTCGAACCGTAGAGGATGCGGTCGGCGCCGATGACGTCGATCAGCGCCTGACGCATCGGCAGTTCGTGCAGTTCCACGTCGAACCAGAAGTTGCGCATGTACTCCAGCACAGGCTTCTTGTTGTGGTACGTGTCGAGGTTGGGGTTGGTTTGCGCCAGGCGGCCGAGCTGATAAGGCACATAGCCACCGCCGTGCGTGATGTAGACCTTGAGCTTGGGGAAGCGGTCGAACACACCACCGTTCACCAGGTACCAGAAGGCCTTGGTCTCGTCGTAGTTCATGCCGACGATGGCCGTGGTTTCGTAGCGGTCGGTGTTGGCCTTCTTGCCCCACGTCACCGACTGGTTGTAGCCATGCACGAACATCGGCAGGTCGAGGTCGCACAGGACCTCCCACACCGGATCCATCTCAGGCGAATCGAACTCCAGGCCGCCGAAATTCGAACCGCCCGCACCCAGACCCTTTGCGCCCAGTTGGGTGCACGCACGGCGAATTTCCTTGGCTGCCTCCTTCGGATCCTGCAGGGGCGCCTGCGCCCAGAACATCAGCCGGTCGGACGCCGCCGAGCAGTACTCGGCGAGCACGTCGTTGACCTTGCGCGAGAACGGTATCGCATAGTCGAGCTCAGTCCAGTACATGTAGCAATGCGAAGGCACCGAGACGACCTGGGCGTTCTGGCCGGCTGCATCCATCCCCGCCAGACGGGTCTTGGGGTCGCGCCAGCGGCTCATGTAGTCCTGCACGTTCAGGGCATTGCCTTCGGCCTTCGCCTTGCGCAAGGCGGCTTTTCGCTCGGGCGCACCGAGCGTGAGGATCCAGTCGCCGACGCGAAGCTTGATGTCGCCGTCGGGCTGCGATTCGAAAGCCGGCCCCCAATAGGGGTGCTGGTCGTAGTAATCCGGATGGGGGGCGTGGGCGTGGAGGTCGATGAGCATGTGGTGTCTCCCAGTGCAGGTTGGTTGAACCTGCCGAGTGCCGCAATCGCGGACGGGAGCTTCGATGCGCCGGACGGACCTCGCCTGGCTATCGGGGATTTGTCTCCTGCCTGCGACACTCGACCGGTGTCTTTGCAACGATGAGATTCATCATGCCAAACATAAACAGATTTTGCAAATCTGTTTATGTTTTTTCTTTTTCGCGGCGTCGAGAGCCCGTGGAACGTGCCGGCGCAGCCACCTCGACAGCCTCATCGCCCTTGGTGGCAGGAAAACCGATCAGCGAGCGCACGAGACGCTCGATGCGCGCCGTGCCTTCGTTTACGCGCTCATTGGGGACGAGCTGTTCGCTCAATACGTAGCGGATCAGCATTTCGCACACGAGCTCGCGATCGATGCTGATGCCGAGACGCCCATCCCACGCGTCGAACACGGCCCTGAGGACATCCTGCAAGCGCACGCGCGCGTCGTTGAAGACGCGGCGAAAAAAGCCCATCGCATAATCGGGCGCCACCACCAGCAGACGCCGCGCCTGTCCGTGCGCCGCGTAGTGCTCCAGGTAACCGATCAGGGCACGAAATTTCTCGTCGGGGTCGTCGTAAGGGGCGGTCACTTCCTGCATCGCCCGGTGAAAACCCTCGCGTTTGTGGCGCGAAAACGCATCGAGCAGATCGTCCTGCGACGAGAAATAGCGGTAGAACGTGCCCCGCGAGACACCTGCGTCGTCGCACACGTCGATGATGGAAATGCGCTCGGCACCTCCCTGGAGGATGATCCTTTCCGTCGATGCCAGAATTCGTGCAATGGTCGCGTCCGAGCGGCGATTGCGCCGAGCGGACTCCATTACCGGTCCGTCTTCAGCGACTGTCTCGGCTTCGTCGTTCATGCGTGTGCCTTGGGAATGGACGGACCGCGGGGCGAACCGCAGGGCCCGTCAGAAATTCGATTCAGTATTCGCGCACCGGCACATCCGCCGGACGCGAGTTGTAGCCGGGCAAGTGCAGCCCGCCGTCGACATGCAACATTTCGCCGGTGACATAGCGGGACATGTCCGATGCGAGAAAGACCACAACGGGGCCGATGTCGAGTTCCGGATCGCCACACCGGCCGAGGGGGCGCATCGCGGCGGAGCGTTCGGCGAAACCGGGGTTCTCCGCGGCCAGCTTGTGGAAGGTCGCGCCCATCGCGGTCGGGGCGACGGCATTCACCGTGATGTTGAAGCGCCCCCATTCCGCCGCCGCACTGCGCGTGAGGCCGACGATGCCGCCCTTCGCCGTGTTGTAGTCGGCATGCAGCCACGCGCCGATCTCGACGTCGATCGAGTAGAAATTGACGATCTTCCCGCCCCCGCGCGCCCGCATGTGCGGCAGCGATGCCTGCATCGCCCACCACGACGCCTTGATCGTCGAGGTCAGCGTCTGCTCGAGCATTTCGTCCGTCTTGTCTTCGAGGCGCACGTTCGGCGTCGGCACGAAGGCGTTGTTCACGAGGATGTCCAGCCCGCCGAAATGGGCCACTGCCGCCTCGATCGCGCCCGTCACGGACGCCTTCTGCATCACGTCGGTACGCACGAACAGCGCCCGCCCGCCCAGCTCCTCGATCTCGCGCGCCACCAGGGCTCCAGTCTCTTCGTTGATCTCCGCGATCACCACGGCAGCCCCCTCGCGCGCGAAGCTGTGTGCCACGCCGCGGCCGATGCCGCCGCCGGCCCCGGTAATCAACGCAACCTTGTCCTTCAGCAAGCCCATTTTCGTCCCCTGGCGTTATTGCACACTATTTTTGTTATTGTACACTTTAAGAAGAAAGAAACACTCCCCAACGGAAGCCATTGCAATGCCCTCCTTTTGCCGACGGATCCAGCTTGAAGGCCGCCAGACCAGCGATGAGGGCGAAGTCCGTGCCGTCCTCGAAGACGACTTTCACCACTTCCGCGTCGCGCTGCGTCATCGCCTCGGCCGCGTGATCGAAATCTCCGCCGAGGCTCCGCGACATCCGTTCACCGAGTGCCCGAATGCCGCCGCACCGCTGAACGCACTACGCGGCATGCAACTGGACCCCATCGCCAGCGCAGTAACCCGCCATACCGACGCCCGCCTGCAATGCACGCACATGTTCGACCTCGCCGGCCTCGCGATCGCCGCAGCGGCGCGCGGCATCTCCCATCGCCGCTTCGACATCGAAGTTCCCCGTCATGTCGACGGCCGTTCGCACGCCCGTCTGGTCCGTGACGACGGCTTGCGGCTCGACTGGGAAGTGCAGGACCGTACGATCGTGTCCCCCTCGCCCTATGCCGGCGTCGACATGAGCCAGGGCATGGCGCGCTGGGCGCTGAGCAGTCTCGCGCCCGACGAGGCGGAAGCGGCCCTCGTGCTGCGCCGCTGTGCGCTGATCGCCCTCGGACGTCTGCGGGACATCGACAAGGACTTGCACGCCCGCCCGAGCGGCCGTTGCTTCGTGCAGCAACCCGAACGCGCGCCCCAGGCGATTCGCATCGTGGGCTCGACCTGGGACTTCACCGCACATCCGGAAAGCCTTTGCCGCGACGACCAGTCCTGGCTCCACTCTTTCGCGGAGTAAGCACGCTGCAGATTTCGGCGCGACCGACATGCGGCGGATGCCGACGTGCGATCGCGCCGAGTAGCACACCGGACGATCAGGGCCGGTTGGCCGCTTCCCAGGCTTTCAGATCGAAATCGGGGGCAGCGGCGGTAGCGGGCGTCAACGCCGGGGGGCGTGCGAGGATCTTGCGTGCGAACACGTGGTCGCCGGGGCGGTTGCAGGACTCGACCGCGATCAGCTCCTCCCCGCGGAAGCACAGCACCGAGAGCTGTTGCGCGGCGGCATCGCCCAGCGTCACGTAGTTGTCAGCCCCGATCGACAGACCGGCGATCTGCAGCTTGAGATTGCCCTGGTCGGTCCAGAACCAGGGCAGCGCTGTGTAGGGTGCGGGTTTGCCCACGAGGCGGGCCGCGATGAGCTTGCCTTGGTCGACGGCGTTCTGCACGGACTCCAGGCGCGTGAGATTTTCGCCGTTTTGCACGCACGGGAAGGCGGCGACGTCACCCAGCGCGGAGATGTGGGGGTCCGAAGTGAGGAGACTGGAGTTGACGCGAATCCCGTTATCGATGTCGAGTCCGGCCTCGAGCGCGAGCTGCACGTTGGGAATCACGCCGATGCCGAAGACGACCAACTCGGCAGGCAGACGTCGTCCATTCGATGTCGTCACGGCACTCACCTTGCCGCCCTCGCCTTCCAGCTCCGCCAGACCGGTACGGAAGTTGAACTTCACGCCCCAGCCTTCGTGTGCGGCACGGAAGAGCTCCGACATCTGCGGGGACACTGCCCGTGCCATCGGGCGGTCGCCGAGTTCAAGCACTTCGACCGCAGCTCCTTCGGCCGCCGCCACCGCAGCGAACTCCAGACCGATGAAGCCGGCACCGATCACGACGACGTTCCTGGCCTGCTTCACCAGCGGCGACAGGAAATCGGCATCCGCCTTGGTCTTGATGCCGAAGATACCGCCCAGCGTCGAACCCGGCACGTTGAGCGGCCGATTGTGGGCGCCGGTCGCGAGCACCAGATGGCCGAAGTCGAGCGCACTCCCCGAGTCGAGCATGACACGACGGTTCTGCCGATCGATCGCCGCTACCCGATCATGGACGAGCTCGATGCGCTGATCCGCGTAAAAGGTCTCCGGCCGGAAGAGCATCGCAGTGGCGTTGATCTTGCCGAGAAGGTAGGCCTTCGACAGGGGCGGTCGCTGGTAAGGCAGACCGGGCTCGTCGTTCACGAGCACGATGCGGCCCCCGAACCCTTCCTGGCGCAGCGAAATCGCCACTTGCACGCCCCCGTGCCCCGCCCCCACGATCACCACTGAATCGAGCGACATCTTCCCGTCTCCTTATCGTTTTTCAGATCGCCGTCTTCAGAACTGCGCAGCCGGCAGCCGCAGCGTGAGGCCGTCCATGTCCGCTCCGACGACCAGCTGGCACGTAAGCCGACTGGTGGGCTGGCGCTCGACGACGTTCTCCAGCATGTCGTATTCGGTACCTTCGGCGGGCGCAAAACGCCCCGCCCAGGCGTCGTCGACGTAGGCATGGCAGCTGGCGCAGGCGCAGGCGCCGCCACAGTCACCGGGAATGCCGGGAACGCCGGCAAAGGTCGCGGCCTGCATGGCCGACTGGCCGACGTCGGCGTGCACTTCGTGCCGGGTGCCGTTGTGTTCGATGAAAGTGATCGTGGGCATTTGTTGGCTCCGATGAGAGGGATGAAATCAGGCCCGCTGCACTTCGGCGTGCAGGGCAAACTGGGGACTGCGCCCGAGCGTCAGCAGCAATGACGCGCCGAGCAGGGTGGCCACGGTGCAATAGACGAGCATGGCAAAGTAGGTACCGGTGACACTCAGCATCGCAGCAAACATCAGCGGCGCGGCTGCCGACGCGACCGTGATGAGCCCCTGATGCACGCCGAACAACCGGCCGTAGTCCTTGAGGCCGAAGTAGCGTGCGATGAGGAAGGCCGCGATGTCGAATTCTGCGCCCGCGCCAAGTCCGACCAGCGCCGCTGCAAGACTCATGACGGCCGGATCGGTGGTTCCCGACAGGAAGATCAGACAACCCACCCCGGGCAGGGAAAGGCTCAAGGCTGCCACGCCGGGCGGCCACAGCCGGTCGAGCAGGTAGCCGACCACCAGGCGACCGCAAATCAGCGCAATGCCGAAGTAACCGAAGACCAGGGTCGCATCCGCCGCCGACAGCCCTTTGTCTCGCAACATCGGCACGGTACTGGTGACGAGGCCCACCACCGCCGACACGACCAGCGACAACGCCACGTTACAGATCCAGAATCGCGGCAGGAGCATTCCTTCCTGAAAGCTGACGCCGCTCCGCACCAGCGGCGGACCGTCGTCTGCCTTCGTGCCGCTTACCGGACGTTCGCCAGGCAGGCGGAACCACCATAGGGTCAGCGGCAGTCCCACCAGCACATTGAGCAGCGCCAGGATTACGAAGGCGGCCCGCCAGTCCCAGTTCTCGACCCCCCAGCCCAGTAGCCTCGGTACCAGCGCGGCGGTGATACCGGTGCCCGAAAGCCCGATCGCGAGCGCCAGTCCGCGGTTGCGGTGGAACCAGAGATTGAGGAGTTGCGTCCAGGTGACCGCCAGCGCACCCATGCCGATGATCGGGAGCAGGAAAAATGCTGCGTAGAGCGACCAGATCGAGCCGCCAATCTGCGTCGTCGCCAGATAGCCGAGCGCCATCAGCAGCAGCGAAATCACTGTCACGCGCTTCATGCCGAAACGCAGGTTGAGCCAGCCGACGAGTTGCAGGCCGAGCACGGCGCCGCCGAACAGAAAGGTGATTGCTGCTTGCAGCGAACCACGGTCCCAACCGAAAGCCTGCTCGAGGGGGATCACCAGGACGCCGAAGCCATACAGCAATGCGGCGTTGATGCTGATCGCCACCCCGATCACCGACAGAACAACGACCTGCCAGCCCTGCCTGAACTCGGTCAGATCGATCGCCGCGTGATTTCCGTTTGATGCCATTTTTCTACTCCGCTCCCCGTCCTGGCTCTCGTACCAGCCTCGTGCCGAAGGACAGAACGGGCACCGTCCGATCCGTAACCGGACCGGCGGCGCCCGGGTTGCCTAGAGGAAGATCGCAAGGTTCGGCGTGCCCAGCACCGCCTGGTCGAGAATGACTTCGCGACGCACGAGCTTGAATCCCTCGCCATCGACGCGCAGCAGATCGTTGCGCTCGCCGCTGATGACATCCATATCGGGAAAGTCGAATCGGCTGCGTGTCAGCAGCAGATAGCTCACGACCGCGAATTCGTCGGGCCTGTCGGTAGCGAATACCTGCACGTTGCTCACCATGCGGCGGGTGCGTGACGGGGGATCCTCGGCCCACGCGCTACGTGTCTCGGTGAGCCGCATGATGCGCCCCATGATCGAGCGGTAGTTGTCGTGGTAGTGCTGCACCGTGCGGATAACCGACTGGGCCTGCTGGGACATCGGGCGGGTCTGTCGCAGAGGCACGGTGTAGACCAGGTCGGGCGCAAGCGTCGCGCCCCACTCCTTGAGACGGATCGTGTCGAGCAGGGTCGCTTCCTGGTAGAGGAAGCCGACGATTCGATTATAGACTTCGGCCCCGACCGGGATCGGGTTTCCGATGACGGGGGCGTTCTCGGCAACTTGTTGTGCGGCGCTCATGTGTCGCTCCTTCGAAGGTGTTGGGTCGGACCGGACGGCTCAGGCCTTGGCGTTCATCAGTTCGTTCCAGTACAGCCACCAGTGCCACTGGGTGTCGTCCTTGGTGAACCCTTCGTTGACGATGCCCGGCCCGGGCCAGCCGGCGGGGGCGCCGGTCTCGTACACCGCCTGGTACTTGAGGGTCGAGCGACGCCCGCGCGCGCCCTTGGCGGCGAGGGTCATGTGGGGCCAGGTATCGGAATCGTCCTGCTCGACCATGCCCGAGGTGCCGAACAACTGGATGCTCTGCATCAGCATCCTGTCCTTGAGCTCCTGCGGGGCATCCTTCTCAGCGAGCACCCAGTTCACGAACTCGAGTTGATCCGGCCCCTTCGGCACGTAGGCGTGCAGCAGCGTGAGGCCGAGCACGGAGCCGTCGGCCTGCGGGATGTACACGAACGCGAACAGCACGTTGGGGAAAATCCCGCCCACCTGCGGCGGCATCGACACCATCACTTCGAGCTGCTCTTCGCTCAGGTGCTTCCTGAGCTGAGGCAACATTTCACGCGTCATCCCCGGCGGCGGCAGTGCTTCGAGTTTCTGGTCCACCGTCAGCTCCGCCGGATCGAGGCCGGAGAGCTTCTTGATCTTGCGTCCGAGGTCGATGCAGCGCAGCGCATGGCCATGCGGCGAGCTCACCTCCACGCCGTACATCTCGGGCGACAGGTCCGCGCTGCCGCCGTCGCCACTCTTGGAGTAGTTGCCGACCTCACCGAGCCAGCGGTGCAGGGTCAGCGTGTGGTAGCCGTCGGCGGCCGACTGTTCGCCCGCGGCTTTCCAGTTCGCGCGCACTATGAAACGCTGCGGCGGGCCGAGCACTTCGAGCCCCTTGTCGCTGCGCTCGAACAGGGTGTCGAAGTACCATTTCGCATCACCAAGGAATTCTTCGAACGACGGTCCCTCCAGGTCCCAGGTCGCGAAAATGATGCCGCCGTAGAGCGTCACCCGTGCCTGCGGCAGGCCCAGGTCCTCCTTCGGCATCATTTTGCCGTGCATGCACTCCTTCTCGACAGGCGCTCCGATGAACTCGCCGCTCGGCTTGAACGCCCACCCGTGGTAGATGCACTTGTGAATCTGGGTATTGCCCGCGTCGACCGTCGAGATGCGCATGCCGCGGTGGGGACACACGTTGAGCGAGACGTGTATGTTCCCGTCCTTCGCTCGGGCGACGATGACCGAGTCCGACCCCATGTCGCGCACGACGAAGTCGCCGGAGTTGGGCACTTCGGATTCGTGCCCGAGCAGCAGCCAGGTCTTGCCGAAGACGCGATCCATCTCCAACTGATAGATCTCCGGATCCGACAGGGCCCGCATCTGGACTTCCCGCGTCGGGACGCGAACCAGATCGGACAGCGGCGTGCCGTCCGCCAACGTGTAGCTTGCCTTGGTCAACATTGTCATCTCCTGTGGAGTGAAGCCGTCCGTAAGGACGACCCTCGTTCGATGGGCCTGACGGCCACTTCTTGTGGGTTGTTCAATTGCTCGCGCACCGGTGTTCGGCACCCTGTACGTCGGCAGCCGTTGCCCACCGGCTGACGTCCTTATTGCGAAGGCCTGCGTCTTCCCGTCACGGCTTCGTCACGCGCGTGCGCAACGTGCCGATCGCCTCGATCTCGAGTTCGACCACGTCACCCGGTTTGAGATAGCGCAGCTGCTCGAGTCCGCAGCCGTTGCCGACCGTGCCCGAGCCCAGCACTTCGCCCGGATAGAGCGTTTCCGAGCGGGAGATGTGCGCGATCACGTCCTCGAAGGTCCAGCGCATGTCTCGGGTAGTGCCACGCCCCCATTCCTCACCATTCACGCGCGCGATCATCTGCAGGTCGTAAGGATCGGGCACCTCGTCCGCAGTGACGAGGCAAGGCCCCATCACGTTACCGGTATCGAAGTCCTTGCTCTTCGCCGGGCCGAGCATGCCGGGCATCTCGAGGGCCTGCGCATCGCGGGCGCTCATGTCGTTGAAGATCGTGTAGCCAACGATGTAATCGCGCGCCTTGTCGCGCGGCACGTCCTTCCCCTTGCGGCCGATGTAGCACGCCAGCTCGAGTTCGAAGTCCATCGCCTTGCTGTACGCCGGCCACACGACGTCGTCGTCGGGACCGATCACCGCGAAGCGATTGCACTTGTAATAGATCGGCTGGCGATTGAAGGTCTCGATGACGCGTTCGTCGGCGCGCGTGTTCATCTGCCGCAGCGCCTCCTCGGGGTCGGGCAAGTGCGCCACGCGGGCGCGCCGCGCTGCGGCGAAGCTCTGTCGCAGGTGTAGCTCGAAACAGGAGCAGTCGCGCATCTGCGGCGGCGGCTGGATGGGGGCGCACAGTTTCACGCCCTCACGCGCGATGACCGCCGCCGACGGAGCTTTCCGCACCAGGACGCGCGCCGCTGCAAGTGCCTCCTCACCGGCCTCGACCAAACCGAGCACGCTCGCGAAGATGGGGGACCCATGGCCGTTTACGACTTCGCAAGCCGTGGCGAGGTCGACGATCGCCGAATCCGATTCGATCAGCGCGCCGGCACGCTGAAAGCCGTGAGAGTCACGATATGTGACGAGTCGCATCTATTGTCTCCTGTCGGGGACTCGTCCCGCTCGATGCGGGCGAATCCTCTTTTCTTCGAGTTCTGCCCCTCCCCACGGGAGAGGCGCTGGCGGTTGCTACACCCGGCCGCTCACCGGCACGCAGGCTCCGGTGACGGCTGAGGCGTCATCCGAGAGCAGGAAGGCGATTACCGCGGCGAGCTTGTCCGGCGCCACCCAGCGGCTGGCATCGGCGTCCGGCATGTCGGCGCGGTTGGTGGGGGTATCGATGATGCTCGGCAGCACCGCATTCACGGTGACGCCACGGTCCTTGAGCTCTTCGGCAAGTGATTCGGTCAACCGCGCGACGCCGGACTTCGATGCGGCGTACGCCGCCATCCCCATTCCGGCCTTCTGCGCGGCCAAGGCGCCGACGTTCACGATGCGCCCCGCCCCACGCGCCAGCAGATGCGGCAGAGCCGCCCGGCAACTCGCTACGGCGGTACGCACGTTCATCGTGTACAAGCGATCCCAGGTCTCGAGCGCTCCGCCTTCGATCGGCTCCCACGCGAAGCCACCGGCCACATTCACCACGCCGTCGATGCCACCAGCAGCCACACGCACGCGCGCATAGGCTGCCGCGCAGGCCGCTTCGTCGCTCAGGTCGACCTCGCCGAGCACAACCGCGACGCCTGCAGGCAGGCCGCCAGCGGGCGCCGCCGCACGGTCCACAAGCGTGACGTGCGCACCGTCTTCCACGAGGCGCTGCGCGACCGCGCGACCGAGCGCGCCGAATCCACCGGTTACGACGATACTTCTGGCTTCGAGTCGAGTACTCATGGGATCAGAGTTCCTTGTATGGCCTCCGCGTCGTTGCACGCTGGCAGGCAGGTTCTTGCGACAAACTTTAGACAGATTTTGCACTTCTGTCTATATGTGCATGTAGAATCCCGCTTGACCGATCGTCAAATCGTCGAGAGCGCGCAGAACATGACCCGAAAACTTCCCCTCCTTACCGAGGACAACACCCCGTTCTGGCAGGGCGGCGCGCAGGGGCGCCTGCTCATACATCATTGCGCGGACTGCACGCGCCTCTTTCATCCGCCCGCCCCGATCTGCCCGCACTGCGGCAGTTTCGAGGTGGCACCCCGGGCGGTCTCGGGCAAGGGCAAGGTCCTGAGCTACACGATCAATCACCAGGCATGGCGCCCCGACCTCATCGAGCCGTATGTCGTGGCGATCGTCGAACTCGCGGAACAGGCCGGCCTGCGCTTCGTCACGAATATCGTGGGACTTCCCGCCGAGGCGGTGCATATCGACATGCCCGTCAGGGTGCGCTTCGAGCAGCACGAGGACGTGTGGCTCCCCCTCTTCGAGAAGGACGCATGATGTTCGACCGAATCTTTGAGAAGGACGTCGCCATCACCGGTGTCGGCCAGTCCGCGGTGGGACGCCCGGTTGCACGATCGGGCATGCGACTCACGCTGGACGCTTGCCTCGAAGCGATCGCCGACGCGGGACTCAAGCGCGCGGACATCGACGGCGTGGCGTGTTGGCCGGGCGACAACAACAATGGCGATGCCTTCTCGCCCGTCGGCCCCAACGCGCTGATCGGCACCCTCGGCCTCCAGGTCAACTGGTACGGAGGGGGCTACGAAGGCCCCGGACCGCTCGCAGGCATCATCAACGGCGCGATGGCGATCGCATCCGGCCTGTGCCGCCACGTGCTGGTCTTCCGCACCATCACGGAGGCGAGCCGCCGCAAGGTCGACAAGAATGCCAGCGCCCTGACGAACAAGACGATCGGACGCGACAGCAGCTTCTTCTGGCAGTGGTACACGCCATTCAATGTGCTCTCCGCGATCAACCTCATGGCGCTCTACACCCAGCGCCACTTTCACGAATACGGCACGACGCCCGAACAACTCGCCCAGATCGCCCTCACCTGTCGCACCAACGCCGCGCTGAACCCCAAGGCGATCTACCGGACGCCGCTCTCGCTCGATGACTACTTCGCCTCGCGCATGATCTCGACTCCCCTGCGCATGCTCGACTGCGACGTCCATTGCGACGCCTCGACCGCGATCATCCTTTCGCGTGCCGACGTCGCCAAGGACGGGCCGAATCCACCAATCCGCCTCGAAGCGATCGGTGCCGCCCTGCACCAGCCCTGGTCGTGGGACCAGATCGACCTCACCGCGACTGCCGCGCGCGATGTCGGCGAAATGATGTGGGCGCGCACCGATCTCAAGCCCAAGGACGTCGGCTCAGCCCAGCTCTACGATGGATTCTCGATCCTCACGATGATCTGGCTCGAAGCGCTCGGGCTATGCCCGCGCGGCGAAAGCGGCCGCTTCGTCGAAGGTGGCCACCGCATCGCCCGCGACGGCCAGTTGCCGATCAATACCAACGGCGGCCAGCTCTCCGGTGGACGCACGCACGGTCTGGGCTACGTTCATGAAGCCTGCTCGCAGCTGTGGGGACGCGCGGGCGAACGACAGATCGCGCCCCATCACGTTTCAGTGGTTGCGGCAGGCGGTGGACCGCTGGGCGGCAGTGTGTTGCTGGTCCGTGACTGAACCCGGCCACGGTCGCAGGCGGATTCCTTCACAATCAGATTTACTGTCCAGTTTTCGACTATTCGGAGGGGAGCATGGCGATAAGAACACTCGTGATGGGACTGTTCGTTCTTGCGAGCACCTGGCTGCCGCCGGCAAGCGCGGCCGAAGCGGTTACGGGCAGCCAGGTGTCAGCGCCGGCCTCCGCCGCACGCGCGCAGGCTTTGCTGCAGAAGGCCACAGCCCGACTTCGTACCGTCGGCGACCAGGCATTGGCGGAATTCGGCCGGCAGGGCGACTTCATTGACCGTGAGCTCTATGTGTACGTGCTCGACATGGACGGCACCATGCTGACGAGCGGTGGCTCGTCCACGACCCTGATCGGCCGCAAGGTTTCCGAGATGCGCGACGCCAGCGGAAAGGCCTTCTTCGCGGAGATGCTGAACAAGGCGCGTACCGATGGCCGCGGCGAAGTCGAGTACCGCTGGGTCAACTGGACCGACAACACCGTGCAGCGCAAGCATGCGTTCTTCGAGAAGGTCGGCGAACGAGTGGTCGCGGTCGGTTACTACATCAGCCGCTCGTCCCCGGACCAGGCGCTGGCCTTCCTGGAACAGGCCGTTGCGGCGATGAAGGCCGCGCCCGCCAGCGCAATTGCCGAATTCAACCGCATCGAAGGCCGCTTCGTGCAAGACGATCTCTACGTGTTCGTGATCGACCGGAAAACGGGACGCTTCGTCGCCCACGGCACGATGCCGCGCCTGGTCGGCTCCGACGGTCGGGACCTGTACGACCAGGCCGGCACGCCCATCGTTCGCAAGATGCTCGAGCAGACCGCGAACCGACCGCGAGGCGAACTCGACTACCTGTGGAAAAACCCGGTCACGAAAAAAACAGAGGAAAAGCACACGCTGTTCGAAGTCGTCGGCGACCACATCATCGCGGTGGGCTACTTCAAACCCTGAGGGCCATTTCCCCTTGTCCTAAGCGCGCCCGGCTGTCGCTTTTTCGTCGTCGCCGTAGTATTCTGCGGACAGAATTTAATTCTAATACGCAAGCACAAAACCGTTTTGCGTGCAGATTCTCCGGCTCACGGATGGACACCTTCCTAAGGCGCCTCGCCTCGGGCGCACTCGAGGAAGACGTCTCCCGCTTGCCGACCGGGACGCCTGCACGACGGACGGAGGAGACAAGGGATGGACACCACACAAGAGGATGAAACCGCAGGCCGGTCTTCAAGCGGGGTCACCGTCAAGCCTGTCGTCAATGCGGTGCGGATCCTGCGCTTTCTGACGGAGACCGACACCCCGGAGCGCGCAGCGGACATCGCCCGGCAGTTGTCGATCAACCCCAGTACCTGCTTCAACATCCTGCGCACACTGGCCGCCGAGGACATGGTTGCTTTCGATCCCGCGTCGAAGACCTATTCGCCAGGCCTGGGGCTCGCCAAACTCGTAGGACACCTCGTAACACAAGGCCAGCGGCTCGATATCGCGCGCCCACTGCTGCAACAATTCGCCGCCCGCTTCCATGTCACGGTCACCCTGTGGCGCCAGATGGGATACGACCGCATCGTGCTGGTGAGTTCCGAGGCAAGCCCGACCGATCTGCGCATCGACATGGCGATCGGTCAGCGCCTGCCCATCTTCATGGGCGCCAGCGGCAGACTGTTCGCGGCGGAGGTCGATCTCGACCCGACCGCGATGCGCGCCGCATTCGACAAGATCCGCTGGGCCCGACCGCTGGAGTTCGACGAGTACTGCCAGCAGGTGCAGTTCGCCAGGGAACACCAGTGGGCGATCGATGACGGCTACTTCTCGGCCGGCATCATGGCTATCGCGGCCCCCGTGCGCGATCGCGCCTGTGCTATTGCCTTTGCCGTATCGGCGGTGATGTTCCGGGGCCAGTACATCGGGGCCGACGCGGACAAGCTCGGAAGCGAGGTGCGCAAACTCGCGGACAAGCTGTCGAACCTGCTGTTTTGAGGGTCGTCGCGAGGGCTACCGGCGGTCCTTGAGCAACCCTTTTTGCGGCCCCGCGACACGTCCCGCAAAAATAGTGACACTTTTTCGTTTTCTGTGCATAATCATCTCGCAGGCCTCGATGGTCCCGAGCAGATGAGGAGACACGCCATGAGCGAACAGAACGAAAAACTTCACAAGGTTATTGTCGATCGCAGCCGCTGCTGCGGTTACGGATTGTGCGCGGCCCTGTGCCCCGACGTGTACAAGCTGGACGGCGACGGCATCGTCTATCTCGACAGCGAGTTCGTCCCCGCCGGCCAGGAAGAGGCCGCGATCGAGGGGGCTGCCGCCTGTCCCGCCGAGGCGATCCGCGTCGAAGCACCGGGCGCCTGAGCCCTTCGCCGGACTGGTAGCGCGAAAAGCGCTGGAACCGCCCACTTCGCGGAGATCCGAATGAATCGTCTTGAAGGAAAAGTAGCGCTGATCACCGGCACTGGCGGCGGTCAGGGTCGTGTCGCAGCCTTGCGGTTCGCGCGCGAGGGCGCCGTGGTGGTGGGTTGCGATACGGATGCCGCGGCCCACGCCGAAACGCGCCGGCTGGTCGAGGCCGAAGGATTCGAGTTGCACGGCTCCGCCCCGGTGGACCTCGGCGACCACGAACAGGCCCGCGCCTGGGTCGAGTCCGCGGCGGAACAGTTTGGGCGCATCGACGTTCTCTACAACAACGCATCGGCCGCGCGTTTCGGACCGGTGGCGGAATTCTCGATCGCTGACTGGCACTACACGATCCGGAACGAGATCGACCTCATCTTCTACACGACCAAATACGCGTGGAAGCACCTCGCCGTGCGCGGTGGCGTGATCATCAGCATCGCCTCGACCGCCGCTTGGGGCGGCTCCAAGGTTGCAGGCATCAGCGCCCACTGCGCCGCCAAGGGTGCGGTCGTCTCCTTCACCCGCCAGCTGGCGGTCGAAGGGGCGCCGGTCGGCATACGCGCGGTCAGCATTAGTCCGGGCTTCGTGAAGACGCCCGGCACCGCGGCCTTCGTCGAGAACCCCGTCACCCGCCGGGCGCTACTCGATGGCGTGCTGCAGGATCGGCCGGGGGAACCCGAGGAAGTCGTGTCGCTGGCCCTGTACGTGGCGTCGGACGAAGCCGCCTTCATGACCGGTTCCGACCTCGTCATCGACGGGGGTCTGCTCGCAATCTGAGCACGAGCCCAAAGGTTCGCGACCCAACAGTGAACGAACGGACGCATTGCCGCTGCGGCACCGTCCGAAGTCTGCGCAAAGCGCGGTGCAAATCGCGGGCGCAGGTCGCTCAAAACAGGAGGAAGACAGCATGGACATCATCGGTATCGGCTACCTGGGGTTCGAATCGGCGAACCTCGATGCCTGGCGCGAATATGGCCCGAAGGTCATGGGCTTTCAGATCGGGACATCCCCGACTGCGGATCCGGACACCCTCTACTTCAAGCTCGATGACCGTCGTCATCGGCTCGCATTCCATCCGGGCAAGATCGACCGCCTCGCGTACATCGGCTGGGAAGCCAAGGGCAAGCTGGAGTTTCACGCCGCCGTCGAGCGCTTCCGCAGCCATGGTGTCGAGGTAAGCTTCGGCGATCCGGAACTGTGCGACAAACGCGGCGTGAAGGAGCTGATCCGTTTCCGTGACCCGGTCGGATACCAGCACGAGCTGTTCTATGCCCAGAAATGGAGCCCGCGCTCCTTCGTGCCGGGCCGTCCGCACGGCGGATTCGTCTGCGGCGAACGGGGCGTCGGCCACATCGTCGTGATCACGCCCGAATACACGCCCGAACTCGAACACTTCCTCACCGGCATCATGGGCATGCACTGGTACGGCTCGGGCGCCGGCAAGGGCAAGACGGGGTTCTTCCGCTCCAGGCTCAACGACAAGACGAGCCACGACATCGCTTACGGTTTCGGCCCGGGCAAGGCCGGCGTGCAGCACATCGGCCTCTTCGTGCGCTCGGTTCGCGACGTCGGCGAAACCTACGATCTGGTCAAGAAGAACGGGCTGCAGATGATGATGACGTTGGGACAGCATTCGCAGGACCCACACATGTCCTTCTATCACTTCACGCCGTCCGGCTTCGCGATCGAATGCATCACCGAACTCGAACCCTGGCACGATGACGGCTTCGAACTCAATCCGGAGCAGCTCTCCACTTGGGGTCATGAGATCGTCGGCCCCATCCTCGGCCCCAGCGTGCGAACGCCGGCGGAGGTCTTCGACCCCGAGGTTCTCCACGCGAAGGGTTGAGTGCCTGCGAGCGCACCAGCCGGACCGTGTTCCGCACCGCGCGCCCCGGTTGCGGCGCCGGCCGCTACCGCGCACCCTATCGACATCATCTGAATGCAGCCACCGGAGCACGCGATGTACAGCCATATCCTCGTTCCGACCGACGGTACCCATCTCGCCAGCCAGACGATCTCTCAGGCCGTCCAGTTCGCCCGCAGCGTGGGGGCGCGAATCACGTTCTTCTATGCCGATCCGGATGCCGGCGCCTCTCTGACCGACGACGGTGCACTGATCCACCTTCTCGACCCCGGCCTGTATCAGGACGACTTCGGCGGGCGCGCCCGCGAGATTCTCGCCAAGGCCGAAGTGTCGGCGCGCGCGGGCGACATCGACTGCGAGTGCGTGACCCGGCGGAGCAACCGGCCGCACGAGGCCATTCTCGCCGCCGCGAAGGAACTGGGCTGCGACCTGATCTTCATGGCATCGCACGGGCCGCGCAGCATCGGGGGCGTCATGCTCGCCTCGGAAACGCTCAAGGTGCTCGCTGGCAGCCGCATCCCGGTGCTCGTGTCGTCGGTCGAAAAGAATGACCCGAACCCGGCGATGACGAAGGTCTGCGCGATCATCAAGGACGAGCACCGCTCGATCGCGGTCGTGTCCTACGGCATGCGGATGCTGGCCGGCGGACTGCGCGACGGCAAACCTGCGGATATCGGCCTGCTCGACGGCATGCTCACCTACCTCGACGAATTCCCGGCCAAACTGCACCATCCAAAGGAAGATGCCTACCTCTTCGCGGCACTCAGGAGGCGCACGTCTTCGCTCGACCAGGTCATCGACGATCTGCAACAGGAGCATCTGGACGGCGACCGACAACTTGCTGCCCTGCGCGCGGCCGTCGCCCACTATCAGGCGTCCCCCGACCCCGACGCAGAAACGCTCGCAAGCGCCATCGACGCCTTCGCCCTCGGGCAGCTCAGGCATATCGCACTCGAGGAGCGGGCGATCATCCCGGGCGCCTGCGAACACCTCGCGGAACAGGACTGGAAGGAGATCGTGGCGGCCTTCGGACCGAACGGCGACGCGCGCTTCAACCATCGCGAACGCGAGACCTACCGACGCCTGTATTCGCGGATTGCCAACCTGCACCAGACGCTGCCCCGCATGAGCACGCCCGGCCAGTCATGACGACTCCGGTGCCCCGCCCGTGAGTGTCGAGCGGAATGCCACGGGTGCGTGGGCGCCTCTCCTCCATCGGCCGTTTCGCGCGCTGTGGATCGCGGCGATCGCGGTCAACCTGTCGATGTGGATGCAGAACATCGGCGCCGCCTGGATGATGACCGAACTGCGGCCCGATTCACCGCTGATGGTGTCCTTGGTCCAGACGGCGATGGCGCTGCCGGCCTTTCTGCTCGGACTCCCGAGCGGCGTGATCGCCGATCTGGTCAACCGCAGGCGCCTCCTTCTGATCACCCAGACCTGTTCCCTCGCATGCGCCTGCCTGCTCGCAGCCACGGCCCTGGCGGGCGGCATCGGCGCCTGGCTGCTCCTCGGCCTCACCTTCGCGCTCGGGTGCAGCAACGCGTTCGGCATGGCGGCGTGGATTGCCGCCAACATCGACAGCGCGCCGAAGGGGCAGATACCGGCAGCGATCGCCCTGTCCACGGTCACGCCCAACATCGCGCGCGTCGTGGGACCGGCCGCCGCGGGGGCACTGATTGCGTTCGCGGGCGTCCCGACGCTGTTCGTCGTGGTCGCGGTCGGTTTCGTGATCTCACTGGGGCTGCTGCGCGCCCTACCCGACACGGATCTGCGGCCCGGCCTGCCGCCCGAGCGGCTGTGGAGCGGCATCCGCAGCGGCGTACGTTACATGCAGCATTCGGCGCAGCTGCGGCTCGCGCTGCGACTGGTCTTCGCTTTCGTGACCGCAGGCAGCGCGATCTGGGCATTGCTGCCACTCGTCGCCCGTGACCAGCTCGGGCTCGCTGCAGGCGGGTTCAGCCTGCTCCTCGGCAGTCTCGGCGCGGGCGCAGTCATCGCGGCATTACAGGTCACCCGACTGTATCGTCGATTCTCCGTGCGCCGCATCGTGACCGGCGGCGGCCTGGTGTTCATGGCCGTCACAGCGCTGATTCCGGTGGTACACGATCTCTTCGTCATGAGTGCACTGCTCTTCGTCGGCGGAATGGCCTGGATGGCTGTCAATACCACCACCGGGACCGTGATCCAGACCTCCGCCGCAGCCTGGGTACGTGCTCGCGTTGCGTCGGTATACCTGCTCGTCATCATGGGGGCGATGGCAGCGGGCGGCGTATTGTGGGGCGCGATCGCCGAACGCATGGGCGTCGGGGCGAGCCTGTGGATTGCTGCCGGGTCGATTGCGGCCGGACTGATGCTGACCGGACGAGCTCGCATGCAAATGGGATCAGAGTCCGACTTCAGCGTCGCCGACACGCAGGAAACGGGGCCCGCTGCCAGTCCGGCCGACCATGAGCAGGGACCGGTTGCGGTCGAAATCACTTACCACGTACCGGCCGAGCGGCATGAGGAGTTCGTGCGCGCGGCCCACGAACTCGGCATCTCACGCCGACGAAACGGAGCGATCGCCTGGCGCCTCTATAGGGATCTCGAACACACGGACTGCCTTGCCGAACGCTTCCTGGTGGACTCGTGGCTCGACTACCTGCGCCAGCGCGACCGTGTCACCCGGCAGGACCGCGACATCGAGCGCCGCCTGGAGGCCCTCACCACGGACGGGAACTCGCGCACACGCCGCTTCATTGCGGAAGCGTGACGCCTGAAGCCGGTCGGGAGGGACTTCCGCAGCGTTCCGGCGCGGCCGGGGACGCATTGACGTCCCCTCCACACTTAGCGGTGCATCAATACCATGCCGACGAACTCGTTCATCGTCTTGTGCGCATAGAGATGCGACACCGCATACGCGTGACTCTCCGGCGTCCCATCGCACGATGGAGCTGAAGCACACGCCTGGGTGACACCTGGGCGGTGCAGCGAAACGAAGGAACCGTCGGTAGCGGTCAGCAACGCCGCCGCGACGGCGCTGATGCCCAGTGTTCTGAGAGCCATGATGTCTCCTCCTGTCGAAGGTGCGCCTCTATCGGGCGATGTTTCTTTATTTACACACTATATGTGCTTTTGTTCAAGAGTAGACAATACCCTGAACGAGCGCAAGGATTTTTTGCCGTATCCCTGGCGTGGTTGAATCAGAGCGTTTGTATAATCCTCTAAATAGGGACATATATCCCTTAATTGAGGATTTTGCGATAAATCCCTATAATGGGGACAGCTATCCCTAAAGTGAGGATTCGCCATGAGTCTTGCCGACTTTCTCTTCACTCCAGGCCTGCAACGAGTGCTGGGGGCTACGCTGCTGCAACCTAACCGCAGCTTCACACTGCAGGAACTGCTACGCTTGGCGGACAGCGGGCGCGGAAGCGCTCAGAAGCAGGTGGACCGCCTAGTCGAGGCCGGCGTACTAAAAGAAGACGCCCGGCGAGGCCGGCAGAGGAGTATCCGGGCGAATACCGACTTCATTCTCTATCCGGAGTTGCTCAGCATCGCTCGCAAGTCATTTGCTGTTGTGGAGCCGCTGAAAGAGGCCCTGGTGCCTTTTGCTGACCACATCACCTCAGCGTTCGTATTTGGCTCCGTGGCCAAGGGCACCGACAGCGGCCGGAGCGATATTGACTTGATTGTAGTCGGGAGTGCCCCGCTCCTCGAGCTGTCCGAGGCCCTGACCCTCGCCGAGCAAGTTCTGCTGCGCCCCGTCAATTTCTCTCTGTACGAGCCTGCTGAGTGGGCCGCTCTGGTGGAGTCCGACCCCATCATGGCTCAAATTGCCCAAGGCCCAACTCTGAGGATACTGTAATGCCACGCCCGGCCGAATACGAAAACCTCATCAAGACAAAAGCCTTTGAAGCGGTCGCCCCGACACCCGGGGCTATATCGGGCTTTTTGCGTAACGCGGCGGATTACAAGGTCACCGCCGAGCAGATAGACCCCACCCGACATCTGCAGGTCTTCACCTTAGCCTACGAAGGCTATTTTCAGGTGGTACAGGCCGTCCTGGAGTTTTACGAGGTTCGGACCAAGGATGCTGGTCGTAACTTGGCCATTCAGCGGGTATCGTCCTCGCTGGGTGTGAGCCCTCAAGAGTTCGCCTTCATCACGAAGGCTCATGAGCGGCGCAACGGTACTTCCTACCTTTCTCCGTTCCCCCCGGTATCGAAGGCTGAGGCAGCCACCATGCTAGCCATTCTCGCCAAGTACCTGCCTGTGGCACACACGCTGACCGGTACGCCGTGAGGCCCTACTGCGAGCGATTACTTTACCAAAGCGCCGCTGTCAGAGCCTCCACGCTCGACCGTTCGACAAGACCTTGGCCGGACACACGCTTGTGTGTGTGCGGTGCGCATGCAGAGGTTCCCTAACAGGGTGATGCAAAAACGCGCGATTCTGCGCCAGCAGGGGCGTTCGGATTGATTTTCATGGCGACATCCTCGCGAGAATTGGATTTTCAATTCGCTCCGAATTGCCCAAGCGGTTGCCGGCGTGCGCCGCGACGGCCCTTTCCGCCCCCCGGTTCATGCCTTCACCCCCGAATCGCTCAATTTCGCGATCCTCAACAGGTTGTACGCCGCACCAGAAATGAAAGCCGCCATTTGCGTCCTCGCCTGCCCGATGAATCGCGTCTTGCGCAGGCCGCCGACTGTTTTGAGCCAGCCGAAGATTTCCTCGACGCGTTTTCGCTTGCGCTGACTGATTCGATAACCCTCGGTGCAAGCGGTGCGACCATCGAGCCCTGGCGTTTTACGTCCCTCAATTCGTGCGACATGCGGGCGGATTCGGTGCTCGCGCAAATGGGCCACGAATTCTTTCACGTGGTAGCCCTTGTCGGCAGCGAGCGTCTTCGGATGAATGTGGCGGCGTCGCGCCCGGGTAAGCATCGAGCGGGCGGCGCGGTGCTCGGCCTGCGTCGACTCCGTAACAAGGATGTCGACGCACAGTCCGTTGCGGTTTTCCATGAGCACGTGCCCGCCGTAGCTCAGTTTCGCAGGCTGGCCGTTGCCCTTTCTCATGTGGGCCGCGAGTCGGGATCGGTCGTGCTCTGGTGCGTCGCGTTCGAGCGCTTCTCGCCCTTGAAGTCGACCATCCCGGTGCCGTCGCCGCCGTCCTTCGGGGGCTCACCGTCCTTGCGCTTGAAACTCTTGAACGAGGCCCAGGCATCGATCAACGTGCCGTCGACGGTGAAATGGTCCGAGGACAGCAGTTGCTCGCGGCGAGCAAGGCTCACCACTTCATCGAAGAAACGCCGCGCGACATCAGTGGCGACCAAGCGCTCGCGCAGCCGGCTGAAGTTCGACTGATCGAGGCTGGCGCTCTCCAGATCCATGTCGAGAAACCAGCGGAAGAGAATGTTGTAGTCGAGTTGTTCGCAAAACTGCCGATCCGAGCGAATCGAGTACAGCGCGATCAGCAGCTGCCCCTTGAGCAGTCGCTCAGGCGGAATCGACGGGCGACCAACGCTCGAATACAGCGCATCCAGATCCGGCGAAATGGCGCTCAAGGCCCGGTTGGCGAGCTTCTTGACCCGCCGCAGCGGATGATCCGCCGGCACGCGCGACTCCGGCGAGAAGTAATGGAACATCGAGGACTGGGGGTCGAGTTGGCCGCGCATCGCTGTCAGGACGGAAGTTTCGGGAATGCCTCTATGACAATGAACTCGTCAGTTCGTTCATTGGGTTTTGCATCACCCTGCTCGTATGGTCGCGACTGTCAACGTCATGTTTTTCCAGATCGATCAGGTGATGCGCAACGGTTAGCAGCGGCGATGAATCAAGCTCGTATCCGTGGGTTGGTTACCACCGTTCATCGATTCGTCGCGGAGTCTGCCTCGCTCTAAACGCGCGGGTTATCCAATTGGATTCCGATATAACAGGGCGCGAGGATCTCTCCTATCGTGGGCTCGGTGCGCATCACCTGATCGATCTGTTTGGTTCTCACCTGGTAACTCTACGTCTCGGATGCCTGCCAGTTCGGCTGTGCAACTGCCTGGGGCTCGCGGGCAATCGCCCATACGAAGCCAGCCAGTTCGCGGGCTACCGCGACGCAGACCTTGTTGATCGTCAGCCCTCGCGCATGAAGCTTGGCAAACCGTTCCGTCAAGCGAAGCTGCGCCTTCCAGGCAATGCCACGAATCGGATCCGGCAAGTCCTGCTGTCGCCGCTGGGCCGGATATCCGATCTTTGGTTTGAAGCGATAACTCCAAGCTGCCTCAGTGAGCAAGCGACGCGCATGGGCATTGCCCGTCTTGGTGATCGATCCACGGCTGACCCGATCGCCGCTCGAGCGCTCCGAGGGTACCAGCCCCAGGTACCCCATGAGTTTGCGCGGATGATCGAATCGATCGATATCGCCGATCTCGGCCACCAGACTGATCGCGCTGACCATATCTACGCCGCGAAGGGCACATAGAGCCTTGACGACCGATTCGAAACGCCAGCCCTCGATCGCGCTGAGCATCGCCATCGTCATGCGTTCGACTCGCTTGTCGGCCGCTTCCACGGCGAGGCGGTATTCGACGAACGCTTCTTGGCTGCTCACTGCCTCAAGCCTCAGAGTGCCCAGCCAGCGGTGGAAGGACTGGGTCCAAGCGGTCTTGCCCGGGTAGCGAATCTCATGGCGCAACAGAAAACTCTTCAACTGCTGGCGGACCTGAGTTCTGGCATTGATTGCATCTTCACGGGCGCGAGTCAGATCGCGAATCGCCTCGTCAGTCGGATCCGGAATCCAGATCGCCTTCAGTTCGCCAGCTCGCGAGAGTTCGGCCAGTCGAACGCAGTCCCGCCGGTCGGTCTTGATCCGATCGCCCGGCCGCTTCGGAATCAGCGACGGAGCGATGATCTCGCAGAGATATCCGCGCACTGCCAGCGCCCTTTGCAAGCCATACCCAGTCGGTCCAGCCTCGTAGACGACATGAACTGAGGAGGGTTCACCCAGAGCCTGCAATTTCTTGAGCAACTTATTCAGGTCGTGAGGCAGCGTGCCCACCATGCGCGCCGGTTGCCGACCAGTATCGGCTACCGCCATCGCTATTGATTCCTTGTGAACATCCAGTCCCACATAAATCTTGATACGCTCGTCCATGGCTGACCTCCATCCGCTGCTGGTGACTTTATGTTCCAGCATGTAGCTCGGCGCGGCTTGCTGCGCAACCTACGCATCAGGAGGTCGGCCACCGGCTTTGCCTGTCGCGACCATGATGTCTAACCATGGAAAAGACAGTGAATGGGTCAGCTGCGCAGTAACACCCTTGAATCAAAAAAAACCCACCGGTTTGCGACCGATGGGCGAAGGGATCTTCGGCGGGGATTGCAGCGGGAGAGGAATAGCTGCCACCGAAGAATCCAACGGGAACGGGTTGGCATCACGGCCAGCGAATCGGCATGACCTGCAGATCAAAGGCTCGCTGTCAGTTCGGGAACTGCGGCGAATAGATCCGCTACAAGGCCGTAGTCCGCAACCTGAAAGATCGGCGCCTCGGGGTCCTTGTTGATCGCGACGATCAGCCTGGAATCCTTCATGCCCGCCAGATGCTGGATGGCGCCGGAGATGCCGATCGCGATGTAGACCTGGGGCGCGACGATCTTGCCGGTCTGGCCGACTTGGTAGTCGTTGGGGACGAAGCCCGCGTCGACCGCGGCGCGGCTCGCTCCGAGCGCGGCGCCGAGCTTGTCCGCGAGCGGCTCGAGCAAGGTGCGGTAGTTCTCGCCGTTACCCAGCCCCCGGCCACCGGAGACGATGATCTTGGCGGCACCCAGTTCGGGGCGCTCACTCTTCGTGAGTTCGCGGCCGACGACACGGGTCAGGCCGAGGTCCTTCGCGGCGGGCACGGCCTCGATCGGCGCGGAGCCGCCGAGCGGCGCGGGGTCGAACGCAGCGGTGCGCACGGTCACGACCTTCACGCGTTCGGTACTCTTGACGGTCGCTAGCGCATTGCCGGCGTAGATCGGTCGCACGAAGGTGTCGGCCGATTCGACCGCGACAATGTCGGAGATCTGCGCGACATCTAGCAGTGCGGCGACGCGCGGCAGCATGTTCTTCCCGGCGCTGGTTGCCGCGGCGAAGACGTGACTGTAGTCGGCGGCGAGCGCGCGCACGAGCTCGGCGACGTTCTCGGCGGTCTGAGCTTCGTACTGGGCCGCGTCGCATACCAACACCTTCGCGACGGCGCCGATGGCGGCGGCGGCTTGGGCAGCGATGGAGCAGCCGCTGCCCGTGACCAGGACGTGGATGTCCGCTCCGACCGCTTGCGCTGCGGTCACGGCGTTGAGAGTCGCGGTTTTGATCGACTGGTTGTCGTGTTCCGCAATGACGAGGACGGCCATCAGATCACCTTTGCTTCGTTCTTCAGTTTATCGACCAGCGTCGCGACGTCCGGAACCAGCACGCCGGCACTGCGCTTGGACGGCTCGGCCACTTTCAGGATCGCCAGACGCGGAGCCACATCGACTCGCAGATCCGTGGGCTTCACAGTCTCGAGCGGCTTCTTTTTCGCCTTCATGATGTTGGGCAGCGTCGCGTAGCGCGGCTCGTTGAGGCGTAAATCCGTGGTGACGACCGCGGGCAGCGTCATCTCGAGGGTTTCGAGGCCGCCATCGATCTCGCGCGTGACCGTGGCAAGTTTCCCGTCCAATGACAGCTTCGACGCAAAGGGGGCCTGCGGCCAGCCCATCAGGGCGGCGAGCATCTGGCCGGTCTGGTTCGCGTCGTCGTCGATCGCCTGCTTGCCGCAGATCACCAGCTGGGGGGCTTCCGTGTCGCACAGGGCCTTCAGGAGTTTGGCGACGGCGAGCGGCTGCAGCTCCGCGTCGCTCAGTTCACCACAATCGACGAGGATGCCGCGGTCGGCCCCGATCGCCATCGCCGCGCGTAGCGTCTCCGCGCACACCGCCGCGCCGCAGCTCACCGCCACCACTTCGGTCGCGATGCCGGCTTCCTTCAGCCGCACCGCCTCTTCCACCGCGATCTCGTCGAAGGGGTTCATGGCCATCTTCACGTTAGCGAGGTCCATGCCCGAACCGTCCGCTTTCACGCGGGCCTTCACGTTGTAGTCAAGCACGCGCTTGACGGGTACCAGGATCTTCATGAGTCTCCTTGTTGCCGATTGTTGGTTGATTCCAGCGCTCCGTACGACCATCAAGGGCACGAGCGCCTCGACGTTGTCGTACGGCGCGCTTCAGGCTGCCCGTTCCGACTGGCCAGCCTCGAACCGGGCCTGCAGCTCTTCGCGACGCTTGGCCGCGCCGGCCATGCTGCGTTCCTTGACGTGGCCATAGCCACGAATCTCCTCCGGGATGCGCGCAAGCTCGATCGCGACCTCCAGCCGGTCTCGCGACAGGCCGTCGCAGATGCGGTCGATGAAGACGAAATAGTTCTTCACCAGCTCGCGCTCCTGGCACCGCTCCACGCTCCGGCCAAAGGGATCCAGGGCGGTGCCACGCAGGCCCTTGAAGCGGGAGAGCAGGCGGAAGGTACGCATCATCCACGGACCGTAGGCGCGCTTCTGCGGCAGGCCGTCAACGCCACGCTTCGCGACCAGGGGTGGCGCGAGGTGGAAGTTGAGCCGGTAATCCCGCCCGGGCTCGCCCTCGAACTGTTCGCGCAACTGGGCGAGGAATTCGGGCGCGCTGTGCAACCGCGCCACCTCGTACTCGTCCTTGTACGCCATGAGCTTCGCGAGGTTGCGCGCGACAGCCTCGGTCAGGGCGAGTCGGCCTTGTCCAACCACCGCTCGTTCGGCCTCTCGCACCCGCGCCACGGCATTTCGGTAACGCTCGCCATAGGCGACATTCTGATAATCGGTGAGCAGCCGCACACGGCGTTCGATCAGCCGGTCGAGCGACTCTGGCATGGCCAGCACCACCGCCTCACCCCGCCCCGAAGCGTCGGCCACCGGCAGTTTTCCCGCATCATGTGCTGCAAGCCGTCCCCACTCGAACGCCTGCTTGTTCTTTTCGACCGAGACGCCATTCAGCTCGATCGCGCGCAGCAATGCCGCCTTGCCGACCGGAATCCAGCCTTTCTGCCATGCGAACCCCAGCACGAGCGGATTGGCGTAGATCGTGTCTCCGAGCAGCCGCAGTGCAAGCGCGTTCGCGTCGATGAATTCACAGGCATCGCCCACACTGGCGCGGATGTCGCCCTCGGCCGCCGCCCCCGGAAACTTCCAGTCGGGATTCGACAGGAACTCCGCCGCCGGGGTCTGCGCGCTATTGACCACCGCTCGCGTGCGTCCCTGCCGTACCTTGGAGAGCGCTTCGCCCGAAGCCGAGACGATCTCGTCGCAACCGATCAGCACGTCGGCCTCGCCGGTAGCGATCCGGGTGGCGTGAATGGCCGACGGGGTCGCCGCGATCTGCACGTGGCTCAACACCGCCCCGCCCTTCTGCGCGAGCCCGGTCATGTCGAGCACGGTGACGCCCTTGTGTTCCAGATGAGCCGCCATGCCCAACAGCGCACCGATCGTCACCACCCCCGTTCCGCCGACCCCCGTCACGACGATACCGCAGGGTTTGTCCAGCCCGGGCAGTGCAGGTTCAGGCAGCGCATCCGCGGCAATCACCGGCGCCGACTCGCCCGCTGCGGGCTTGCGCAATTGCGCGCCCTCGGCGGTCACGAAGCTCGGGCAGAAACCCTTCAGGCAGGAGAAGTCCTTATTGCAGCCGCTCTGATTGATCTTGCGCTTGGTGCCCAGCGGCGTTTCCAGTGGCTCGACCGACAAGCAGTTGGAGGCCACGGAGCAGTCGCCACAGCCCTCGCAGACTGCCGGGTTGATGAATGCGCGGCGGGCCGGATCAGGGTAATCGCCGCGCTTGCGGCGGCGGCGCTTTTCGGTGGCGCAGGTCTGATCGTAGATCAGGATCGACACGCCCGAACTCTCGCGCAGTTCGAGCTGCAACGCGTCAAGCGCGTCGCGATGGTGCACCGTCACCGCATCCGGCAGACCGGCGCGCGTCGCGTACTTCTCCGGCTCGTCGCTCACGATCAGGACCCGGCTAGCGCCCTCGGCGCTCACCTGCTGCGCGATCTGCGGAACGGTCAGCACCCCGTCGACCGGCTGCCCCCCTGTCATCGCCACCGCGTCGTTGTAGAGGATCTTGTAAGTGAGGGTCGCCTTGGCGGCGATCGCCGCGCGAATGGCGAGCAGACCCGAATGGAAATAGGTGCCGTCACCGAGGTTCACGAAGACGTGCTTGTCGCCCGAGAAGTGCATCTGGCCGAGCCAGCTCACGCCCTCCCCGCCCATCTGCGTGAAAGTCTCGGTGCGCCGGTCCATCCACATCGCCATATAGTGACAGCCGATGCCGGCGAGCGCGCGCGAGCCTTCCGGCACGCGGGTGGACGTGTTGTGCGGACAGCCCGAACAGAACCAGGGCTTGCGCTCGACGGTCACGCGAGGCCGCGCCGCTTCGCGCTCCTTCGCCTCGATGACATCGATACGCGCGAACACGCGGGCGCGAAGGTCCTCGGGCAGCCCCACCCGCTCCAGTCGCGCCGCGATGGCCTTGGCGATGATCGCCGGCGACAGCTCGTAGCGCGCCGGAAGCAGCCATTGCCCACGCGGCACCGACCACTCGCCCCCCGAGTTGTCGCGCTCGTCGAACTTGCCGTAGACGCGCGGGCGGACGTCGTCGCGCCAGTTGTACAGTTCTTCCTTGAGGGCGTACTCGAGAATCTGGCGCTTCTCCTCGACCACCAGGATTTCTTCCAGTCCGGTCGCAAACGCGCGCGCATCGTGGGCGTCGAGCGGCCACACGCAGCCCACCTTGAACAGGCGGATACCGATGCGTCGGCAGGCGTCGTCGTCCAGACCCAGGTCCGCCAGCGCCTGACGCACGTCGAGATACGCCTTCCCTGCCGCCATGATCCCGAAGCGCGCGTCGGGCGAATCGATCACGATACGGTTGAGCTTGTTCGCGCGAACGTATTCGAGCGCCGCATACCACTTGTAATCGAGCATGCGCGCTTCCTGCGCGAGCGGCGTATCCGGCCAGCGGATATTGAGCCCGCCGTCAGGCATTGCGAAGCCATCCGGAATGACGATCTGCAGGCGGTCCGGGTCGATCTCGACCGATGCGGTCGACTCGACGACATCGGTGACGCACTTCATCGACACCCACAATCCGGAGTAGCGGCTCATCGCCCAGCCATGCAGGCCGAAGTCGAGATACTCCTGCACGTTCGCCGGGTACAGCACCGGAATGCCGCAGGCGATCAGCAGGTGCTCCGACTGATGCGCGACCGACGACGACTTCGCCGCATGGTCATCGCCGGCGAGCATCAGCACTCCGCCATGGGGCGAGGTCCCTGCGGCGTTCGCGTGCTTCAGCACGTCGGCAGAGCGGTCCACGCCCGGCCCCTTGCCGTACCACATGCCGAATACGCCGTCGCGCTGGGCGTTGGGGTAGAGATTCACCTGCTGCGTGCCCCAGACGGCGGTCGCGGCGAGGTCTTCGTTGAGGCCGGGCTGAAAGACTACGTCGTGAGAGGCAAGATGCTTTTTCGCCTTCCACAACGCCATGTCCAGCCCGCCCAGCGGCGAACCGCGATAGCCCGAAATGTAGCCGCCGGTGTTCAGCCCGGCGCGCCGGTCGCGCTCCTTCTGCAGCATGGGCAGGCGCGCCAACGCCTGCGTACCGCTCAGGTAGATGCGCCCGGACTCCTGGGTGTACTTGTCCTCCAGCGTGACCGAAAGCAGTGCATCTCTCGCCTCGGCAGACAGCGGTGAGTTCATCATCCCCTCCAGACCCTCTATTTATATCGACACATAGTACGAATCTGTCTATGTATCGTAAAATCACCAATACTGAGTTCTGGTATTAGGAAAACGGATGCCGGTCGACAACAACGTCACCCTGCGCCAGCTGCGCTACTTCATCGCCGCCGCGGAGACCGGCCAGTTCTCGATGGCGGCCACGCGCGCCCACGTCTCGCAATCGGCCATCACCAATGCGGTGCTGCTCCTGGAAGAATCGCTGGGGGTACGCCTGTTCGACCGCAAACCGCACGGTGTGGGCCTCACAGCGGAGGGGCACGGCTTCTATCGACGCACCCGCGACATCCTCGACTCGCTCGAAGACGCCCTGCGCGAACCGCGCTTCCAGGCCCACCACCTGAAAGGCGCGATCCGCATCGGTGCTTCCTACACCGTGCTCGGATATTTCCTACCCCCGCTACTCGCCCGCTTTCGCGCGAATTATCCGGACGTCGAACTGGACCTCAACGACATGAACCGCGAAGCCATCGAAGCCGGGGTCGCGGCCGGCGACATCGAGCTGGGCGTGGTGATCCTGTCCAACGTCGTCGAGCGCGAACGCTTCGGCCACCACGTGCTGCTGCGCTCCCGCCGCCAGCTATGGACTTCGGCTGCCCACCCGCTCCTGCAGAAAGACAACGCGGCCCTCGCCGACGTCGCTGCCTATCCCTACATCCAGGTCACCGTCGATGAAGGCGAGCTGTCGACGCAGCGTTATTGGGCAGCCAAGGGCATTCAGCCCGACATCGCGTTTCGCACCGGCTCGGTCGAAGCGCTGCGCGGGCTCGTCGCGCACGGCTTCGGCGTCACCATCCTGTCGGACATGGTGTATCGGCCGTGGTCGCTGGAAGGCAAGAAGATCGAGGCCCGCCCCATCCTCGATGTGGTACCCGACATGGAAGTCGGGCTGATCTGGCGGCACGACGGCGCGCTAGAACGACCCGCCGACGCGTTCAGGCAGTTCCTGATACAGGCTTGCGGGAGCTGAGCGGCGCGACAGTGAATAACGGGCGCCTGCGACGGGATGCTCTAGCCGGCGACGGCCGGACGACAAGTACTCGGCCGGAGCCAACGTTTACCTGCTTGATCGTGTCGGTCAGCAATGGGCGGGATACCCGCCGTTCGGCGGGAGGTGCCCACCTAAACGATGCAGTTGATCGATCAGTTCGGACACAATATCGAATTCGCGTAGGACATTCAAATATAGCATGCCCGTACCCCCCTCTATTAGGGAGCCGCTGATTTATTCGGACGCAATCACCCGGCGATATCGATGCGCTTGGGAGAATTCCGCGCAAGATCGGTGATGAGATGAAGGCTACCGACAAGTGCGCCGCGCAGTGTTTGCAGCGCGCAAGATTCGTCGCCTCACCGCAGACGGCGGTCGTACTCGAAGCGTCGCAGCTTCGTGGCGGTAATGGTGGCCGCGTCGGGATGGGCAGGGTTGATTAGGTAGTTCGGCTCCTCGGGGATGATCACGGAGGGCACCTCTAGGATGGCCGAAGAGCCTACCGCGACCCAATCGCCCCCCAGGTCGAGACTCACTCGCCCCGCTGGCTCGGCATCCCATCCGACCCGCTTGGGTGCGGGGACGAGATCCTCGAAGCGCAGTCGACGAGCAAAGACGTCATCCGGAATATCGATGCGCACCAGGTAACGGTTCATGGGCAGGGCGCCGGCCGACAGATGCACCACCGTCTCAAGGCAGGCGAGCGCCGCGGAACTCGCCGTATAGACGAGCGCAACGCCCGGGCGATTCCACCGTCCGCCGCTCTTTTTCGCGCCGAATCCGTCCCGATCGTCGGCCGTGTAGTCGGGAGTGTCGGTCCCGATTCTCCACGCCGCCGCCATCACGCGTAGGCCCCCGTTTCCATCTGTGCGAGCAGACGACGCACGATCAGAACGCCCTCGTTTGTGTCCAGATACTCGGCGGGCCGTTTGTCCCCAAGCGCCGGGACCGGGGTTTCGAGCCAGTCTGCAACCCACTTGCTCGCATCAAAGCCGGTCGGGTCACCGGATCGCTCGACCATGCTTTGCACCTGATCAATGATGTCCATGACGGACAACAGGCGTTCGGACTCGCTTGTGTCCAGCCGTTCATCCTTCTTGATCTTGCGCAGCACCGTTGAGCGTTTGAAATGAAAAGTGTCGATCGCATGTTCGCGCGACCAGCCCATCTCGTCGGCCAGTTCGGTCACGACCGCAGCTGGAAACCCGGTTCGGAGCAACCTGATGCGTAGATCGGGGTCGGCGCGGACAATCTTCACTTTCTCAATAATGAAGGTCTTGTCGCCTGCGGAATTCCTATGCATACGTATGCGTCGCGGTGCCGATTTCGGCGGTGGATCGATGGTTACTTTTACCATCGTATCCAAATCGCTCATAGCCTCGGCCAAGGCTGCTTTGCCAGTTTCACCTTTTGTGCGCGCCCGCACGCGCGGCGTGGCCGTCTTCTTGGGGGGGGTTATGAAACGCAGGGGCATCTTTGCTCTCCTTTTCAACAGTCTCAGTATAGACGACAGAATGTCTCACTTGAAACCCGTATCGGCGTCGGTAGCTTCAACTCATGGACCGCTTCCGCGCGGCCAAGGGCGAAATCGCCGCAGCAGGCCTGCTCGATGCGTCTTGCGTGCTCCAGTTACCCACCGGGTCAGGCAAGACGCATCTGGCTCGCAAGGAGAGCAGTTCGAGCTATGTGCAGCAGGCGGCCTGCGGCAAATGTTGGGAGGGTAGAATGCCTGACGATCCCTCCCCGTTTGAGCGCGCGCATGCGGCCCTCCGAAACCCCTTTGCATGTCGTGAGGCCGGCCGTCCTGCATAGAGGTTCGAATACTACTCGTACGCGTGGGGCGCACCTTTAACGTCGGTGCGCAGGCGCTTGCTCCCGCAGTGTGCAGCGCATAGGTGTGGTTTCTCGGGCGTCGATTCCTGTAAGACCAGACCTGAATGGCGAGAAAATCCGGATCGCTCACCGGAACATATGTCGGCGCGCAGGTGAGCCGCTCGTCTCCCCTGATATGGCGACCTGCCGTTCAACCTATCTGAGCGCTGAGCGGCGGGCGTAGAACAGCATCGCTGCCGCTTAAACGGAGCTTCCTGGCCGACAGCAATGCCCGAACTAAGGTCATTGCCCAGGGAACATCCCAGCTGAGTGATGAATGGTCGCACGAGGTGCCCTTTGGACATCGCAGCCGACGTCCCCGAGCGAATCCCGCTACCATAGTCCGCCGCGACCAATCGCAGCGCGCCGACCTACCCGACCTTCAGGTCGTCGCCGCGCGCTTCAGCACCAGCGGCACGCCGCCCGTGCTGCGCTTGACCATCCACTGCGCGAGCGCCGAATCCATGTAGGTCGCATGGCCCGGGAACCACTCCTCGAGCGCGACCGCGAGGCGGCGCCCGACCTCGATGTTGCCCCCCGCGACCATCTGCTGCACTTCGCGCACCGACGCCATGACCTTCTCGTGTTCCTCGATGTGGCAGTCCCGTGCCGGGAAGTTTCCCGCGGACATCCAGGCGGCTTCCTCCGCGAAGTGGTGCTCGGCGTGGGCGGCGAAACGGTCGAGCAGCGCCGGGAAGACTTCGTCTCCGACTACCTGCATGGCGTGCACAAGCTCGACAAACTCGTGGTGGATGTCGTCCATCGGCCCATAGCCGAGGAGGAATTCGTCGCTCCAGGCGGTCGCCTGCTCGCTCATTTCCAGTCTCCGTTCAGGTATTCGCCAGGCCGCGCGGGCCGCCCATGCCGATCATCGCGAGGAATTCGCGCCTCGTCGAGGCGTCTTCGCGAAACGCGCCGACCATCCGGCTGGTGACGAGGCCTGCGCCGGGCTTGTGCACCCCGCGCGTGGTCATGCACTGGTGAGACGCCTCGATGACAACCGCGACGCCCTTGGGCTGGAGCACGGAGTGCAGCGTGTCGGCGATCTGCACCGTCATTTTTTCCTGGATCTGCAGGCGTTTTGCGTAGATCTCGACCAGCCGCGCGAGCTTGGAGATGCCGACCACGCGGTGGTTCGGCAGGTAACCGATGTGCGCCTTGCCGATGATGGGCGCCATGTGGTGCTCGCAGTGGCTTTCGAAGCGAATGTCGTTCATGACGATCATCTCGTCGTAGCCCTCGACCTCGGAGAAGGTGCGAGCCAGGATTTCGGCGGGGTCCTGCGAATAGCCGGCGAAGAATTCTTCGTACGCGCGCACGACCCGCGAGGGCGTATCGAGAAGCCCCTCGCGGCCCGGTTCGTCGCCGGCCCAGCGGATGAGGGTGCGTACCGCGTCTTCCGCCGCCTCGCGCGATACGCCCCCCCGCAGGTCCGCGTCGCCGGCGTCGTCGATTTGCCCTTCTTTCATGCTGCGTTCTCCCGTTTGTCCTGCGGCGTGCGGGGAACGCCCGTGACGCCGGGCGTCCCCACAGAAGAAAGAGCGGGACCGTGTTGCCGAGGTCCCGTAAACCGGCAGCGCACCGCGCACCGTCGGAGGAGAAGACTTAATCTGCGTCACGCCCGCGCGGTCTGGTCCGCTCAGAGCGAGCGGGCGATGATTTCCTTCATGATCTCGGACGTGCCACCGTAGATACGCGCGACGCGTGCATCGACCCAAGCGCGGCTGATCTTGTACTCGCTCATGAAGCCGTAGCCGCCATGCAGTTGTAGCAGTTCGTCGAGCACCTTGCCCTGCATCTCGGAGCCGACCAGCTTGCACATCGCGCCGACCTCGGGCGAGAGTTCGCCGCGCATGGCCTTGCCCAGGCAGTCGTCCACAAACACGCGCAGCATGGTCGCCTGCGCCTTGCATTCGGCGAGCTTGAACTTGGTGTTCTGGAAATCGAAGACCGTCTTGCCGAACACCTTGCGCTCGCGCACGTACTCGAGCGTGTCGTCGATCAGCGCCTCGATGGAGGCGGCAGCGCGAATACCGATGATGGTGCGTTCCCACGCGAGTTGGTGCGTGAGATAGCCGAATCCCTTGTTCTCGTCGCCGAGGCGATTCTCGACCGGGACACGGACGTCGTCGAAGAAGAGTTCCGAGGTGTCCTGGCCCTTCAGTCCGATCTTTTCAAGCAGCCGGCCTTTGGAGAATCCGGGGCGATCGGCCTCGACGCAGATCAGCGTGAGCTCCTTCGCATTCGGGTCGAGCTTGGTCGCGGTGACCATCAGGTCCGCGTTGCCACCATTGGTGATGAAGGTCTTCTGGCCGTTGATGACGTATTCGTCGCCGTCGCGCCGTGCGCTGGTGCGCATCGAGCGCAGGTCGGAACCGATGCCGGGCTCGCTCATCGCGATGACGCCGATCATCTCGCCCGCAACCATCCGCGGCAGCCACTTCTTCTTCTGCGCCTCGCTGCCGTAGGCGACGATGTAAGGCGCGACGATCTCGGAGTGGGTCGTGAAGCCGATGGCGGTCGCATTGACCCGCGCCAGCTCCTCGATCATCACCGCCGAGTGACCGAAATCGCCGCCCGCGCCGCCGTATTCCTCCGGCACCGTCGAGCACAGCAGGCCGACCTCGCCCGCCTTGCGCCAGACCGACTTCGGGACGATCCCGACCGTCTCCCATTCGTGCAGGTGGGGGACGATCTCGTTCTCGATGAAGCGCCGCGCCATCTCGCGGAACATTTCATGATCTTCACGGAATACGGTCCGCATCCTTGTACCTCCGCCTGTTCTCGTGCAGTTTCCCGGCTCAGCGGCCGGTGAATTTCGGTTCGCGCTTCTCGACGAAGGCTGCGACCGCTTCCATGTGATCTTCGGTGTGATGGGCAAGCGCCTGGTAGGCCGCCGACATCTCCAGCAGCGAATCGAGACGCATGTGCTGGCCTTCACGCAGCAGGCGCTTGGTGAGGCGCAGGCCGTGGGCCGGATTTGCCGCCATGCGCCGCGCAATGCCCAGCGCCGCGGTCTCGAGCTCGGCAGCGGGTACCACCTCGGTCACGAGGCCCCACGCGAGCGCGGTCTGGGCGTCGATCGTGTCGCCGGTGAGCGCCATCAGGCTGGCCCTGGGCATACCGACGATGCGCGGCAGCAGCCACGCACCGCCATCACCCGGCACGATGCCGAGCTTCACGAAGCTTTCCGCGAACTTCGCGGTGTCGGCGGCGATGCGCACGTCGCACATGCACGCCAGGTCCAGGCCCGCGCCGATTGCCGGTCCGTTCATCGCCGCGATGACGGGCACGTCCAGGTCGTAAAGGCATAGCGGGATGCGCTGGATGCCGTTGCGGTAGCTCTCGCGCACCTCGTAGGGCGACCCGGCAAAGATGCCGCCGCGTTCGCGCATGTCCTTGACGTTGCCGCCGGCACAGAAAGCCGGTCCGTTGCCGGTGAGTACGACGACCTTGATCGAGCGGTCCGTACGGACGTTGGCGCACAGGTCGACGAACTCCTGCATCTGTGACGGGTCGGAGAGCGCGTTGCGCGTCTCCGGGCTATCCATGCGGACGGTGAGGATGGCGTCCTCGCGTTCGAGGATCAGAAAGGGTTTCATGCTGAAAGGCCTCCCGACGGGCCGCCCCAAGGGAGGCCTGCGCCCCCCTGGGGGGCAGCGAACAAAGTGAGCGTGGGAGTCGTCATCTTCTCCTCGTATCCGGCGAGCACGCCGGCGGTAACCGTTGGCCACAATGCCTGGGAGCCGGCGCCGCACAGCGCGCGACCGAGCTGCTGCGACCAGTCGGTGAGCGAGCCGAACTCGCTGCGCCACGACCACAGCCTGCGGGTCGTCAGGTGCAGGGCGTGTTCGTGGGTGAAGCCGATCGCGCCATGCACGGCGTGGGCGACACCCGCCCCGATCCCCGCGGCCTCGGAGGCGCAGATCTTGGCTGCCATCACCGGCAGGCGTGCGAGCCGATCGTCCGACTCGGCGAAGGCCGCTTCGGCGGACATCACGGAGGCCGCCGCATGTTCGGCGAGGACTGCAATCTGGTGCTGGATCGCCTGGAAACTGCCGATCGGCTTGCCGAACTGCACGCGCTCACCGGCATACGTGGTGGCCATCGCCAACACTGTTTCGAGCGCTCCCGCGATCTGCGCGGCACGCATCATTGCACCGCCAAGCTTGAGCACGTCGGCCGACAGCGCCGTCGGCAAAGCCGCGCTTGCGAGCGGCACCACCGCTTCGAATTTGAGCGTGTCGCGCGGTTCGGCGGCCGTATTCACGGTACGCACCACCGTCGCCGCCTCGGTCGGCAGGAGCACCACCGCGGGCGCCGCGCCCGCTGCGACGGCCACCACGTGGCGGACGTGGCGTCCCCACGGCACATCGACAGCGGCCCCGGTGACACGGCCGTTTTCAAGGCGCAGTGTGCCACGCGCGGCAACACTCAGTGTTCCCGACACGGCGGCCAGTCCGCTCGCACCCAGCAACCAGTTGGCGAGCATCGCTTCGGGCAGCGGCAGCGGGAGATTGAAGCGGCCGGCCAGACGCAGCACACCGCACACATCCGCCCACGCGGCCCCGGCACCGCCGAGCGACTCCGGCACCAGCGCCAGCGTGAAACCGGACGCTTCGACCGCCGTCCACAGCTCCGTCGGCCATTCGCCGCCCTCGCAAGCCAACACTGCATCGGCGGTGACGAGGTCCGAGAACAAGCGCTCGACAGAGGAATCGAATAGGTCTCTCATGATCAACGCAGCCCCAATCCGCGCGCGATGATGCCGCGGAGAATCTCCCGCGTGCCGCCGCGCAGTGAAAACGATGGCGCCATCTGGGTCAGATAGGCCAGCACCTGGGCGTGGTCGCTGCCGCCCTGAACGGTTGGCGGAAGCTCGCACAACAGCTGCGCGACTTCCGGAATCTCTTGCTCGAAAACCGCACCGAGATCCTTCACGACCGAGGCCTCCCACGCCGGGTTGTTGCCCGCCGCAAGTTGGGCCGTCACCGCCAACGACATGTTGCGCAGCGTCACCAGTCGCGCGGCGAAGCGGCCGATCTCCTTGGCCTGCAGGGCATCAGGACTACGGCCCACCGCGTCGATGAGCGTCTGGAGCAGCGCGATCGAGCTGAGGAAGCGTTCGGGACCGCTACGCTCGAAGGCGAGTTCGGCGGTGACCTGCCCCCAGCCCTGCCCTTCGGTACCGATGAGGGCGTCGGCATCGAGTACGAGTTCGTCGAAGAAGACCTCGTTGAAATGCTCGGCGCCCGTCAGGTCCTTGATCGGCCGGATGGTGATGCCCGGCAGACTGAGGTCGACGATGAACTGCGAGAGTCCTTCCTGGCGCTTGCTGTTCTCGCCGGTGCGTACCAGCGCGATCATGTAGTGCGAGCGGTGGGCGTTGGTGGTCCACACCTTCTGCCCATTCACCACCCACTTGTCCCCTTCACGGCGTGCGCGCGTCTTGATCGAAGCGAGGTCGGAGCCCGAATTGGGCTCGCTCATGCCGATGCAAAAAAACTGTTCGCCCCGGCAGATCGCCGGCAGGTGGCGTTCCTTCTGCGCATCGGTGCCGTAGTGCAGGATCTGCGGGCCGCTCTGGCGATCGGCGAACCAATGCGCGGACACCGGCGCGCCCGCGGCGAGCAGCTCCTCGATCACGACGTAGCGCGCGAAGGGACTCGCCTCGCCGCCACCATGGCGCTTGGGCAGGGCCATGCCGACCCAGCCCTTCGCTCCGAGGCGACGGCTGAATTCGGCGTCGAACCCCATCCAGGAATCCGCCCGGCGGACCGCCGGGTAGTCCTTCAGGGCTTCGGCGAGGAAGGCGCGCACTTCCGCACGAAGTGCTTCGGCCTCCGGCGGAATGCGACTGTACTTGAACTGGTCTATGGACATGGCGCGTTCGATAGTGGGCCGTCGGCTTGAGCAACGGCGTGGATGACCCGGGTCACGTCGCCCGCGAACGGCACGGACGACCGTCGGCCGGCGGACACGCCCCGCGTGCCCGCCAACCGCACTGCAACCGGACTCAGAGCGCGGTCTGCGCGTCCGCCGAGGCGAACATCTTGTTAATGTCGCCCGAAGTCACCGGCTTGCTGGGATCACGTTGCGGAGCGGCACCGCCGAGACCCAGCGCCGGCTCGATGCTGACATGGGTGGCCTGCGCGCGCAGCGCGCCGACGGTGCAGTTCTCGCGCCCCAGGATGGCGAACGGGTCGTAAGAGAATTCGCGCATCGCGTTGAGGTGGCTGATCTTGTTGATGATCTCGTCGGGCAGGTTCTTCGCCTGCTGCCAGAAAACGTCCGCGGAGTTCGGCCAGGTGCAGTCCGAGTGCGGGTAGTCGCACTCCCAGGTGACCATGTCGACGTTGATCGAATCGAGGTTCCGGAGCCCGAACGCATCCTCGATGAAGCAGGTGATGAAGTGCTCGTTGAAGATGTCGCTGGGCTTCTTGCCGCCGAAGTTCGAGTTCGTCCAGGCGTGGTGGTGGTTGTGCGTGAAGTCGGCGCGCTCGAGCAGATACGGGATCCAGCCGATGCCGCCTTCCGACAGGGCCATGCGCAGCTTGGGGTACTTCTTCCACATCGGCGCCCAGATCCAGTCCGCCGCCGAGTTGGAGATCGAGATCGGCATCGAAGTGATCCAGGCGTCGATCGGCGATTCATCCGAGGCGTGAGCCGCCTTCACGCCGGTGCCGATGTGGCAGCAGATCACGACGTTGTTCTCTTCGCACGCCTTCCACAGGGGATCCCAGTGCGGGTTGTGGATCGACGGGTAGCCATGCACGGTCGGGTTGTCGGACAGCGTGATGGCATGCACACCCTGATCGGCCATGCGCTTCACCTCGGCCGCGGCCGCCTGCATGTCCCACCATGGCACCATCATCAAGGGGATGAAGCGACCCGGGGCGGCGTTGCACCAGTCATGCAGGTGCCAGTCGTTGTAGGCCTGGATGGCTGCAAGGCTGACGTTCTTGTCCGGCATGACCTGGAAGCGCTGGCCGGCGAAACCGGGGAAGGTCGGGAAACACAGCGAGCCGAGCACGCCGTTCGCATTCATGTCGTCGACCCGCGCCTGGATGTCCCAGGTACCACGGCGCATCTGTTCGTAGGAGAGCGGCTCCATGCCGTACTCCTCCTTCGGACGCCCGACCACCGAGTTCAGCCCCATGTAGCCCGTTGCCTGCTCCTCGAACACCCAGATGTCGCGGCCGTTGCGGTTCTCAACGCGCGGTTGGCGGCCCTTGTACTTGGCGGGCATGTGGCGGTCGAAGGCGCCACGCGGTTCGATCGCATGGTCATCGACGCTGACAAGGATGAGATCTTCGAGCTTCATGTGTGTGTCCCCTGTTGGAGTGGCGTCCGCGGTGGGCGCGAACCGGTTATGAGCCTCTATCTTAGAGCAAGAATTTCGTTTTGTTAAACACTTTTTTGTTTTGTGTTCATGTTTAACGAAATTTCCAGTTCGGCCACTGGCTCAGCCGGTCCGCGCGCCACCTCAATCCCAGATGACCGGGACGGAGTGAGGGCCACGAAGCTGTGCGCCCGTAATCCGCGGCTTCGGCTGATCCGGGTCGAGGCGGATGTTGGGGAACAGGTCGAGAATGGCGTTCAGCGCCACCTGGAGCTCGGTCTTGGCGATGAACTGTCCGATGCACATGTGAGGGCCGAAGCCGAAGCCGAATGAAGGCTTGAGCTTGCGATCGATGTCGAACTCTTCGCTGTTCTCGAACGCTTCCTCGTCGCGGTTGGCGGAGGAAACGATGCACTGGACCATGGCACCCTTCGGGATCCGGACGCCGCCGAGTTCGAGGTCCTGTGCCGCCTGACGCACCTTGAAGGTCGCCACGGGCTCGAACCGGATCGCCTCGTCAATGGCCTTGCCGACCAGACTGCGATCCTTGCGGACCCTGTCGAGCACGTCCGGACGCTCGAGCAGCAACACCATCAGCGAGCCGAAGGTTCGCGTCGTGGTCTCACCGGCGGCCGGGAGCAGCGAACGCACGAAGGTCGTGATCTCGTGGTCATCGAGCTTGCGCCCTTCGTATTCGGCACGGATCAGGCGGCTGATGAGGTCGTTTCCTTCGGCGCCGCGTTGGCGCACGGCGACGACGGCTTCCTTCACCGCGTCGTAGAGCGCCTGAGCGGCTTCCATTGCAGCCTTGCGCGCAATCGCGGCCTTTTCGGCGTCCACCTGCGGGCCGGCAAGGATCGCCAGCGCCCACGCCGCGTACTGTTCGACCTTCTCGGGTTCGTCGTCGGGAAAGCCGATCAGCGCGTAGATCAGTCGAATCGGGAAGTGGAGGCCGAAGTCCATCAGATCTGCCTTCTTCTTCGGCACCAGCGGCAACAGGTACTCGTTGCGCACGATCGGATCCATCTTGCTGTCGCGCCACGTGTTGACCACGTCGGGCATGAAGATGGGCTGCAGCAGGCCGCGTGCCTTCTTGTGCGCCTCGCCGTCCATGCCGGTAAGGATCAGGCCGTCGAAGAAGGCTCCCAGCCCTTCGGCGATGAAGCCGCTGGTGTAGTTTGCGGCATCGCGCAGGACGGTCATCACGTCCTTGTATTTGAACACCGTGTAGGTCGGGCGGTTCGGATCCAGCCCTGCGATGTTCGGCACCCCGAGCTTGCCCATGAAGTTCTCGGCAATGATCGGCGAGTTCTTCCGCATCTCGCGGTAGATCGCATGCAGATCGACATCCTCACCGCGGTAGTTGTCGGCCACTCCGGCGAACGCGCTCTCCAGCGTAACGTCCTTGACACTGCTCATTTCGTCTTCCTCCGTTGGCGCACCGACCGGTCGTGAACGAACACGCTGTGCCGGCCACGTGCAATGGCCTCGACACGGTTCCTTCACGCCGGATAAGACGGTGCCGTTTCTGAACACTTTTGTGCATAGTGCTCCATTTAATGCGTACTGCCAAGTGTTCAAGGAGGGGCCGGACAGGCCGGAGGACTCCCGCCCTGCCTGGGGCGGAAATCCGGACGTGGCGCGCGTTAGTGCAACGGGTCTCGCTCCTGCATCACGGAATCATGAGTCCACCGTCGACGGCCAGCGTCTGGCCGGTGATGAAGCGAGCCCCGTCGCTCATCATGAACACCACGAAAGGCGTCATGTCGCGATCGGGGTCGCCGAGCTTGCCGCCGAGCGGGATCAACCCGGCCATCATCGCGTCGTGCGCCCGCAGGGCATCCGCGTCCATTCGTGCGCGGTGGGCGTCGTACATGGGCGTCCACATGCCCGGCGCAGCGGCATTCACGCTGATGCCGTGTCGCCCCCACTCCTTCGCCACCGTTCGGGTCCAGCCGAGGACCGCCGCCTTGGCGGCCGAATAGTGGGCACACCCGGGCAGCCCCATGACCCCCGCCGCGGAGCCGAAGTTGAGGATGCGACCGCCCTTCTCCCGCAGATGCGGAAAGACGGCCTGGTTGGTGTTCAGGGTGCCGCGCGCATTGACGTCGAATATGAGGTCCCAGTCAGCCTCGACGATCGCTTCGGCCGGCGCCGCGCGCTCGACGCCGGCGATGTTCACCAGTCCGTCGAGGCCGCCCAGCCAGGCGACGGCCTGCGCGACGATCCTATCGACTTCGGCACGCTCGCGAATGTCGCAGTGGAAATACCTCGCCTCGCCCGAGGCTCCCGCATTGGCGCGCGCCACTTCCGCGCGGCCGGCCTCGTCATTCACGTCCAGCGCCGCCAGCCGCGCACCGGCCGCCACCAGTCCGCGCAGTGCACTCGCACCGATGCCCCCTGCGGTGCCGGTCACGATAAGGCGTTTTCCGCTCAGCTGCATGTCCTCTCCTCCTGTTGTGGATGTTCCTCGCGGCGCGCGGGAGCCCCGTCGTCTGTGTCGATCCGCCGGGCCTGCAGGCCCCCGAGACCGAGCGCCGCGGCCATCACCCAGAACAGCACGGCCGCGCCGGCACTCGCCCCGATGGCGCCAAAAAGGAGGGGCATCGCGGTCATCGAGGTGTGCACCGTCATCGAGCGGAAAGCCAGCGCCTCGCCGTGCCGCTCGCGGGGCGTGACCTGATGCAGCGTCGCGAGAATCGTCGGTTGGATCGCGCCCAGCGCAAGGCCGAGGGTCGCGGCGCACAACGCCATGGCCCATGCACTCTGGAGCAGTGGATACAGCACGAACACCAGACACGTGATGAAAAGCGCCCCCGCAAGCAAGTGGCGTCGCGGCAGGCGTTCGGCCACAAACGGGATCACGACGCGCACCGACATCGACGCCACCGCATAGGCCGCCAGCACCGCCCCCAGCGCCGATGCGCTGAAGCCGCGTTCGACCCCGAGAATCGGCAACGCGAAGCCATGCACATCCCAACTGGCCGACACCAGCCAATTGACGAGGAGCAGGCGCCGGAACGACGGCAGGCGGAGCAGGCCCCACGCGGACGGCTGCTTGCGGTCCAATTCGGAGACCGGCGCCCGGCTTTCATGCGGGACCGCCTGGGCGATCACCAGGGTCGCGAACGGAAGCAGCGCGAGCGCGGCGAACGCCGCCGAAAAACCGAGATGATCGATCAGCACGCCGGCCATCATCGGCCCGAAGAGTCCCGCCACGGCCGGAGCAAGCGCGATCCAGCTGAACACGCGAAGCCGGTCCGCCTCGTCCCGCGCGAATCGGCTGGCCGTGCGCTGAATCGCGATCATGCCGAAGCCCGAGCCCGCGCCGCACAACGCAGCGGCCGCACACAGGGCAATGAGATGGGGCACCGAAGCTGCGAGCAGCGCACCCGCGAGCGACAGGCCGGCCGCAATGCGCACCGGCAGATGGTAGCCGTGCCGATCAGCAAGCCGTCCGGCCGGGATCGCGAAGATCGCGGGAAAGAGCGCGAACATCGTCATCACGAGCCCCACGGCCCACTCGGAATGCCCCAGCCGCAGGACGCTCAGCGGCGCCGCCAGGCGAGCCCCCTGCACGCAGGCATGCAGTCCGACCTGGCATGCGACCAGCGCCACCAGGGCGCTGCGCATGGATGCCGGGGAAACCCCGTGCCCATTCACGCCCGCACCTCGATCCCCGCGATCGCCGCTTCGAGCAGGCGCACCGCGGACGCATGATGCTGCGCGCCGGTTTCCGCCGGAGCCTTGCCTGCGCAGGATCGCGCATGGCTGGCCTCGAGCATGATGCCGAGCTTGAAGCGTGCCATCGCGACGTACCAATTGATCGCCGACAGATCGCGCCCGCTGCCCTGGCGATAGTGTTCGACGAGTTCGGCGGTCGAGGGAAGACCGTCGGCGGGCGCGATGCGGATGGTGCCGGCGCCCCGCCCGTCGCGGTCGGGCCAGGTCGCGACGAGCCAGCCGAGATCGAGCAGCGGATCCCCCAGCGTCGCTAGCTCCCAGTCGATGATCGCTGCAAGCGCGGGCCGGTCATGCCGGAACATCACGTTACCAAAGTGATAATCGCCGTGCATCAACCCCGGAACGTTGGCCGCTGGCACGTGCGCTTCGAGCCAGTCGGCCACCTCGCGCACGCCAGGCAGCGCCTGCGGCCCCGGCCAACCGGGCTGCTCCGCGCAGCGCTCGAGATGCGTGAGCCAGCGCGGTACTTGCCGCTCAAGAAACCCTTCCGGCCGCCCGAAGTCCGCCAGTCCGACCGCGCCGGGCGCGACCTCGCCCAGGCGCAGCAAGGCATCGACCATCGACAGCCCCATCGCATGGCGCCACGCCGGGTCGGTGACATAGGCCCCCCGGAGCGGCGTCGGCGTCGCTGTGAACCCATCCACCGGAGCCATCAGGTAGAACGGCGCACCGAGCACCGACGCATCCGTGCAGGCAGCAGTCAGGCGCGGGTGTGGTACCGCCGTGCCGGCAAGTGCTCCGAGCAACCGCGCCTCACGGAGAAAGGTCGCTTGGATCTCGGGCTTTGCGCCCGGCGGCGGGCAACGCAGGACGTACTCGGCGCCGTCCCGAAAAAAGCGCAGCAGGATGTTCTGCGTGCCCCCGGTGAGCGGCGTGACCGAGTCGATCGCCCCACTACCCAGCCCCTGCGCATCCATCCATTCGGCGAGTCGTCCGAGATCGACCTCCGCCGCCCACCCGTGAGCGCTCATCCCAGCACCGCGCTGAACTTCGCCCGTGCAGCGGCCTCGGCCGTCGGCCGGTGATAGTCGGGGAACAAGTCCTCGCAACCGGTGTACTCGCGCAGCAACTGTTTGGCGACGGTGATCTTGTGCACCTCGGTCGGACCGTCTGCGAGCCCCATCTGGTAGGCGCGCACGATCAGGCCGACGAAGGGCATCTCGGACGACACCCCTATCGATCCATGCACCTGCAATGCACTCGACGCGATGTCGTGCAGCACCTTGGGCATCGTCGCCTTCACCGCGGCGATGTCCTTGCGCACCTTCATGTAGTCCTGGTACTTGTCGATGCGCCAGGCAGTGCGCATGACCAGCAGGCGGAACTGCTCGAGCTGGATCCACGCATCGGCGATCCTCTCCTGCACCATCTGCTTGTCCGCGAGCAGCGCGCCCTGGGTGCTGCGCGACAAGGCCCGCTCGCACAGCGCGTCGAGTGCCTTCTGCGACTGGCCGATGACGCGCATCGCGTGGTGCACGCGCCCCCCGCCAAGGCGCACCTGCGCGACGACGAAGGCCTCGCCGGGCGCGCCGAGCATGTTCTCCGCCGACACCCGCACCCGGTCGAAATTCAGGTAGCCATGAGTCGCCTCGGGATCGTCAGGGACGCCGACGTTACGGACGATCTCGATTCCCGGCGTGTCGGCAGGCACGATGAACATGCTCATGCCTTTGTAGGGCGACACGGTCGGGTCGGTGATCGCCATGACGATGTAGAACGCGGCATAGCGAGCGTTCGACGCGAACCACTTCTGCCCCGAAATCAGCCAATCGTTGCCATCCTGTTCGGCTCGCGTCGTGAACACTTTCGGATCGGCGCCCCCCTGCGGCTCGGTCATCGCAAAACAGGACACGATGCGGTTGTCGAGAAGCGGCTCAAGGTAGCGCGCCTTCTGTTCGGGCGTGCCGTAGTGCGCGAGGATCTCGCAGTTTCCCGAATCGGGCGCGTGCGCGCCGAACACGATGGGCGCGAACAGCGCGCGACCGAGGATCTCGTTCATCAACGCCAGCTTGACCTGGCCATAGCCCGCCCCGCCAAGTTCCGGTCCGAGGTGGCAAGCCCACAGATTCCTGGCCTTCACCTCGCGCTGCAGCGGGCGGACCAGCGCCTCGAAGCGCGGATCGTGGATATTCCAGGGGCTGCCGAGGACATGCTCGAGCGGCTCGACCTCCTCGCGCACAAAGCGGTCGATCCAGTCGAGTTCCTGCTGGAATTCCGGGTCGGTCTCAAAATCCCATGCCATCTTCGATCTCCATCAGGCGAGCAGCAGGCCGCCATCGACCAGCAGGGTCTGGCCGAGCATGTAGGACGCCAGCGGCGAAGCGAGGAAGAGCGCCGCACCGGCCATCTCTTCCGGCGTGCCGAGGCGGCCGAGGGGAATATTCTTGAGCGATGCCTCCAGGCGCTTGGGGTGATCCGTCGTGATGCGGGTAAGCTTGGTCGCGACGAGTCCGGGGGCGATGCCGTTTACGCGGATGCCGTCGCGTGCCCACGCTTCGCCCAGCGTGCGGGTAAGGCCGTAGGCCCCCGTCTTGGAAGCGTTGTAGGCCGGGGTGCCGACCGTGGAATGGAAGGCCGCGGCCGAACTCACGATGATCATCGATCCGCGGCTCTCGGCGAGCATGTCGTGGAACTTGTCGCCGCAGGCCATGAGGCTCACGAGGTTCACGTTCACGACCTCCCGAAAGGCCGGCACCTTGAACTCCTCGCGGTTGTAGCGCACCGTGCCTTGCGCGCAGATCAGCACGTCGAGCCGCTCGAACGGCACCGGCGCGCTCGCCACCGCATCGGCGTCGGCCACATCCACTTGCACATACGCGAGTCCCTCGAGGTTCGAGTCGGACGAATCGGCGTAATCGGCGACGGTCGGTCGCGTGCCCCAGACATGGACGTTCGCCCCGCGCCGACGAAAGGCCTGCGCCATGCCGTTGCCGATCCCGCTCGATCCTCCCACCACGAGTACCGTCTTGCCGCTGAAGTCCAGTTCGTTCACGTGTTCGTCTCTCCTTCGTCCATGCCTCAGGGATTGGTCACGGCCGCGGCGACCATGCTTTGAATCTGCCCTTCGTCGAGCCCGACCGATCGCCACACCCTGTGGCTGTGCTCGCCCAGCGCCGGTGGTGCCCGGTCAAGGGCGAGGGGCAGGTCGCAAAAGTTCCAGTACGCGCCGACCTGTTCGAGGTGCCCATACACCGCGTGCGGATAGGCGACGTGCAGCCCCGCCCGTCGGCAGCCGTCGTCGTCGAGAAAGCTCAGGCCAGGGTTTTCGAGCGCGGGCTCGCAGGGCACGCCGGCGGAGGTCAGACACTCGCAGGCCGTCTCGCGGCTAAGCGCCGCAAACCAGGCCTCGCGATCGCTCCCGGCCAAGGCGGCGAGCGCCCGCGCTTCCTCGGGCAGCAGCGCGGCGACGGCCAGCCAGCCGTCCGCGCAGCGATACAGACGGTGATCCGGCGACACGCCGGTCTGCGCCGCGTCGAGGTGATCGATCGGGGACAGACTGCCGTCGGCGCGCATCACGGCCTCGCCCACGGTCAGTAGCGTCGCGCCGAGGAGCGATGCCGCCACCGCCTGTCCGTCGCCCGTTATCTGGCGCTGAAAATGCGCGAGCAGGAGTGCGAACACTGACGACAGCGCGGCAAAGTAGTCCCCGACGCCGAAGCGCAGCCACATCGGAGGCTTCCCCTCGCCGCCGCATTCCACTTCCCAGCCGCAGGCCGCCTGCATCAGCTGGTCGAACCCGGGCCAGTCCTTGCGCGGTCCCAGCGGACCGTAGGCGCTGATGTGGCAATACACGAGCGCCGGATTGATCGCCTTCAGGGTTTCGTAGTCGATACCCAGCTTGTGCGCGGCCGGCAGGCGGACGTTGTGATGAACCACGTCGGCCCAGCGCACCAGCGCCGCGAGTGCCGGTTGTGCGGCCGGATCCCCGAGCTTGAGCGTCGCACCGAGCTTGCCACGCTGCGTGCCGGCGAAGATCCGTTCCAGACGGCGCATTGCATCGCCACCGGGGGGTTCCACCTTGATGACTTCGGCGCCGAGGTCGGCGAGGAGCTGCGTCGCGAAGGGCCCCGCGAGGTAGGCGCCAAGGTCGAGCACCCTGAGCCCCGCGAGGGGTGCGCTCCCCGGCTGCCCCTTCGGCGCGCCGTCGAATGCTTGCGCGCGCGGGACGCTCCAAGCGGGGTCCGATTCAAGCGGCCGCAACCCGCCGCGCAGGCGCGGGGGAGGGTCGGTGGTGTACGCCGGCCCGGGTTCGAACACGCGACCGAGGATGGGATCATCCACCATCACGACAAATCCGTTGGCACGCGCCTGTTCGTCGCGGTATATCTCACCGAAAGGGGCCGCCACCTGTGCGGCCACGTCGTGCTGCCAGAAGTGTTCGACCCATTCGTGCGCGGGGCGCGTGGCAATGATTACCCTATTCGCGCCGAAGTTTGGCGCAACGTGGCTGGGCGGATATTTCGCGTTCTCGGCCGCGACCGCCTCGGGCCCCATCGCTACGAGCGTCTCTGCCATCCAAGGCGCCTTGTCCGGTGAGTAGTGCACATGGATCCAGCGCCCGTCGAAGCATCGGTGCAGCGGAATAGGCGTCGTCTTGTCGAGCCCTTTCGCGAACACCGGTGTCGGCGTCTCGGCGCGTGACCAGTGCATGCTCATCGGTGCGAGCGCGGCCTGGGCGAGGCTGGTGTGAGCCGCCCCGCCGCGCCCGTCGCGTCGACGTGCGATCAGACGCGCCATCACCCCGATGACGCAGAACCAGGCGGCGAGCCAACTCGCGAATGGCATGCGGACGAAGATCGGGCCCGGCCGATGACCAGGCTGCTCGTCGAGCAGACCCAAGCGCGCGAGCACGAGCGATTCCCGCGGCAAGGCCTCGGCGAGTGGATGCCGCGATGGCCAGCCGGTGATTGCCGAGACAACAAGCTGCGGGCATGCTGCAGCAAGCACGTCGTCCGCCAGCCCCAACGCTACCGCACGGCTGGGTATGAAGTCGTGGATCAACACGTCGGCGTCGGCCAGCAAGGTATGCAGACGCCTGCGCTCATCATCGCGATCCAGGTCGAGTTCGACCCGACGCTTTCCCCTGTTGAGAACGGAGAACAAGGCCGTGCCCTGCTCCGCATCGCCGCCCGGCGCTTCGATGCGGATGACTTCCGCACCCGCCTCCGAGAGCTGCAACCCGGCCGCCGGACCGGGGATGCCGCACGCGATCTCGATGACGCGGATACCGGCGAGGATGCCTTCGTGCATCGCCCTACTCCGCGTACGCCTGCTGCACATACGTCATGCGCCCACCCGCGAGCATCAGCGCGCAGAACATGTTCAGCTCGACGATCTGGGCGGTGGAAAAATGGCGGCCGAGCTCGGCGAATACCGCGTCGTCGATGGCCATGTAGTCGGCCGCAAAGAGCTCGGCGTATCGCAGCGCCGCCTTCTCGTGCGGCGAAAAACGAGCATCGTCCGTGCTCAGGCAGGCGATATCCTCCTCGCTCACCGCGTCGTCCTTGCGGGCGAGCTGACACGCCTTGCAGGTCGTGATCGAGGCGATCCTGAGCCGCACCAACTCGCGGAGGCGGCCGTCGAGCACCCCGTTCACGTGCATCGTTTCCAGGGTCGCGAGCCAGGCTTGGGCAAGCTCGGGGCGATGTGCCCAGACCTGCACCGGGACGGTGGAACTCAACATGCGGTTGGCGCCCCCCCGTGCCACTGCGTCGGCAAGCGGTGCAGGCAACGCATCGAGGGGAATGGGCTGGATTCTCGCCATGGTGGGATCCTCGGTCGGGATGAACGGGTTGCCCGGCGAGACGTGGTCAGAACGCTCAGGCAAGGCTGCAGAACTTCGACGAGCCACCCGACCCTGCATGAAGCGCTCGATCGCGGGGTCGAGCGGCCTCACCGATGCACAGCCTCTCGTCGGTATCTGTTCAGTTTTTGCATTTCTGTTCAAATATACGACTGAATCCCGTCCGAAACAAGAACGGCGTGATCTGACCGGGTGTCAGAACACGCCGCACCTGCCTCAGGATGTAGAGAGGACGCTCGCGATCGCGGTTTTTCCCGACCGTGCCGTTACTGCCCGTTCAGGGCTGACGAATGAAGTAGCGCACGTGGAGCTTGCCGCCCTCGTCGAAGCAATAGAGCTCGATGGTTTCGATCGTCACATCGGTCCCCTTCACCCTGTTGCGGTTGTGACAGGCCGCCTCGCAGCCATTGATGATCATCGCGACCTCCTCGATGCCGATCTTGGCGTTCTGCGCGGTCCACATCGCTTCAAGCACCGGCCACCCGTCAGCGGACGGTCGACCGACGTATTCGATGGTGAGACCGCCTGGTGCGACTTCGCGGTAAGCAGCCAGAAAACCTTCCTTGTCGGAGGCGTTCCATCGCGCAAGCTGTGTGTGCAGGAAATGCTCGATGACCTTTGCGTCGATGCTCATGGTGGTTCCTTTTTCGTGTCTCGTGTTCATCGAACGGTCAGAGTTCGCTGCCGCGCACATTGCGCGCGCTGCCGTTGCGGCGGTCCGATTCGCCCCAGGCCATCCAGCGATCCGGCTCGCGCGTATCACCCACACGCCTCCAGCGGCCCTCCTGTTGCGCGGTGATCGGGAACCCGCCGACGAAGTCCATCATTTCGCCTTTCGGATCAGGCAGGAACTCCCACTCCTCCCGGCCATCTACCACGATGCGGGCAGTTTCGGCGAAATAACTTCCCTCCTTGTGTCGCACCTCGCCCTCGATATCCGTCGTGCAATAGATCTCGCCCTTGTGGTTCTGGAAGATCGCGTAGCCCAGATTCTCATGGCCGACCATGAACGAGCCCGCATCCCAGGTCCCGTCCTTGTAGATCGTCGCGAACGACCACCAGATGACGTGCATCTTGTGGTTTACGACGAGGTCCTTTTGGAAGTGAATGGCACCGCCGTCGGCCATCCACGCCTGGTCGAGCGCGATGACGCCCTTCACCGGACGCCCCTCGCAGATGCCGGACACGTCGTAGAGTTGCGACACGTAGAAGGTGCCCCAATCCTCGCCGGGCAGGTACCACTGCATGCCGTTGCCGATAAGCGGCCCGCCGATGTCGAGAAGACCCTCCTCCTTCCAGCTGAAGCGCTCACCCGACGCGGTAATCAGCCACGGCTCGCCGGATTCGCCGTCCAGGCTGGACCAGCAGGCGGTATCGCCTTCCAGCCAGCGTTTAGGGAACATCGTCATCGCGCGAGGCAGGATCCTTTCCTTGTCGACGCGGATGTGGCGCTCGTCAATCCGGGTGGACTGATAGATGAACTTCGTCGGGTTGGGGGAGCTGCCAGGCGCATTTACGGCACGGACGAAGGAATAGATGTGCCCTTCTTCGTCGCGCACGCTGCCGAAGGGCATGTGCTTGGTGAGCTTGAGCCCGAAATGATCACGCAGGTCCGCGAGCTTGGCGCCGCTGACTTTCTGCGGTCCGACCAGGCATTGATAGGCGAAATCGCCCCGTTGGGGAACGGTCTTGAAGATTCTCATCGTTGAATTCCGGAAGAGGTCGGGAAGCCGCCCGTGCACGCGACGGGCGGGAACGGTGCCCGGGTTCAGTCCCAGATCACATGCACGTGGGACGCGCCGCGCAGCTGGGCACCTTCGATGACCGGTGCGGGCTTGTCCGGGTCCAGCCGCAGGTTCGGGAAAAGATCGAGGATCGCGTTGATCGCGCAATTGAGTTCCACCTTCGCAACGAACTGCCCGATGCACATATGCGGGCCGAACCCGAAACCGAAGGAAGGCTTGAGCTTGCGGTCGATGTCGAACTGGTCCGGATTCTCGAACACCTCCTCGTCCCGGTTCGCCGACACCACCATGCACTGCACGAACGACCCCTTGGGGATCTTTACGCCGTGCAGTTCCACCTCCTTGGCCGTCTCGCGCACCTTGAAGGTCGCCACCGGTTCATAGCGGACGGTTTCGTCGATCAGCTTGGGCACCAGCGAGCGGTCGGCCCTGACGCGATCGACCAGCCCCGGCGTCGTCAGCAACAAGGTCATGACGGAACTGAACGTGCGCGTGGTCGTCTCGCCAGCCGCCGGCAACAGCGAGCGCACAAAGGTGATGACCTGGTGGTCGTCGAGCCTCTCGCCCTCGTATTCGGCGCGCAGCAGGCGCCCGATGATGTCGTCGCCGTGGGAGCCCTCGGCGCGGCGCTTGACCACCACCTCCTGGATGGCGTCATAGAGCAGTTTGACCGCAATCCCGGCATTACGGCGCGCCTCATCGATCTTCTCGGGGTCGACCTGGTTGCCTCCGACCATCGCCAGGGTCCATGCCGCGTATTTCTTGTACCTCTCGGTGTCGTCGGTCGGGAAACCCATCAGCGCGTACATTTCACGGATCGGGAAGTACAGGCCGAAGTCCATCAGATCCGCCTTCTTCTGCGGCACCATCGGCTCGAGGAAGTCCTTGCGGATCACGTGATCGATCTGGCCCCGCCACTTGTTGACCGTATCCGGCATGAAGGCCGGTTGCAGCAAGGCCCGCACGCGCCGGTGCTGCTCGCCGTCCATCGCGAGAATGATCAGGCCATCGAAGAATGCCCCCAGTCCCTCGGCAATGAATCCGTTGGTGTAGGTGTCGGCATCACGCAGCACGTTCATCACGTCCTTGTAGCCGAACAGAGCGAACGTGGGCCGAGTGCCCTGCTTGAGGCCGGCGTTCGTCGGCACGCCGAACTGCTTGATGAAGTCCCCGACGTAGATCGGGGACTTGCCGCGCATCTCCCGGCACGCGGCGTGAATGTCGCCTTTGCCCTTGTAGGTTTCCGATACGGCCGTGTATGCGGTTTCGAGGTCGAGGTTGAGGATATCGGTGCTCACGGTTGTCTCCTGTGTGGCGCCCGTTGCTGCGGTTATCGAGAAACAACCGCCAGACACATGCGCATTTTTTGCAAAAGTGTCCACATCCTAACCATCAAATCGAAGCAGTGGCCGATTCGACAGCGACTGTCGTTTGACCTCGAGTCAACTGCGCTAAGCTTCGCGGACAACGAGCGGAAACGAAATCTCCCAACATGCCCAGCTCTTCCCGAAACCCGAGCAAGTCGACCGAACGCGCAGCACCCGATAAGAGGGAGACCTTGCGCCGCATCAGCGCTGCGGCGCGACGAGAATTCGCCGCCAAGGGACTGGCGGACGCCCGCATCGACGATATCGCCCAGGCCGCCGGCGTCACAAAACAGCTCGTTTATCACTACTTCCGAAGCAAGGAGGAACTCTTCGCCTGCGTGCTGGAAGACTCGTCCGCGACGACCATGGGCGAACTCGTCGCGGTAGAACTGGATCACCTGGCGCCGCGTGACGCGCTGCGGGCACTCCTCAACCACATGATCCGGCCCTATTGCGACCCCATGCTGAGCGCGCTCGCACAGGAAGGGATCCGCTACCACGAGAGCCACGCCACGCCGCGCAACAGCTTTGTCGACCTCGCTCCCGAGCTCAAGCGCAAGATGCGCAGCGTCCTCGCGCGCGGGGCCGAAAGTGGCGATTTTCGTGCGAACGTCGACCCGGACCTGTTCCTCGCCGCAGCCGCGCAGGTGACCACCAGCGCCTTCGTCAGCCGCTACACCGTCGTCACCCTGTGCGGCCTGGACGTGGCGAACGCCGACGACGCGGACACATGGCGACGCTTCGCGGTCGACTTCGTGCTGGCTGCCGTGGAGCGCGAGCGCAGCGCCCAGCATCCGCTCACGCGGCCGGACGCCCCGGCGAAGACACCGCCCGACGCGGCCTGAGAGAGCCGGCCCCCTTGCGCGACGCGCGCCACCTCAGCGTGCGAGGAAACGGTTCACCCGACAGGCGGCGATGCGTCCCGGCAAGCCGTTGACCCCACCACCCGGGTGGATGCCCGCGCCTCCGAGGAAGAGTCCTGCAACCGGCAGACTGTCCCCACCCAATCCCGCCGCCGGCCTCATCATCGCGGAACGCGTGGTGCTCGTATCCACATGCACCACGCAGCCGCGATGCACATTAAGCCGTTTCTCCAGGTCCGGCGCGGCCTCGACCCGACGACCGATCTCGAATTCCTTGAGACCCTGCATGTATTCGGCGGCCTGGTCGATGACCGTCTGCCCTACCCGGTCCCTGATGGCATCCCATCCTTCGCGCGGCTCGACCGGCGTCGCGACGGGATAGAGGTAAGCCACGTCCTGCCCCTCGGGCGCCTGCCCAGGGTCGACAGCAGTCGGCACCGTGATCCACATGTAGGGCAGCTTCGACACCTCGCCGCGCGCGGCGCAGCGGAAGTTGTCGAGCACGGCGTCGGAGGTGCCGATCAGGAGCACGCTCTTGCGCAGACTCAGCCCGTCGGCCCGCAGGGCTTCGACGCGGCGGTAGTTCACCTGGCCACTGAGCGCGACATCGACCTTCAGTGGCGAAGCCCCGTGGCCGTTGGCCGGCGCAAGCGCTACGCGAGTAAGCGTGCGCCGATCGAGCGCCCCGGGCGTAACCATTTCCAGCGCCATCTTCGGGTGGATCGACGCCACCACGGCTTTCGCCGACAGCACACGTCCGTCCTTGAGCCGCACCCCCTTCGCCCGACCATCGCCGGCAATGATCTCCGCCACCGGCGCAGACACCAGAATCTCCCCACCCAGCTCGCGCAACCGGGCTGCCAGTGCATCCGACAAAGCCTGAGTCCCGCCCACGGCGCGACCCAGCCCGAAGCGATGGATGAAGCCCAACAGCGCGAAGTAGATCCCCGTCGCGTCGTTCGCGATGGGTCCGGCCGCGCCAAGCAGGCAGGACAGCGCCGACTGTACGACCGGATGCTCGAAGCGCTCCATGATCGACGTGTACGCCGGACTGCCGATGAGGGCCATAATTTCCGGTTTCAGATGGCGGTTCCTGAAGACCGCCTTCAGGGCCTGCCATTTCGCGCCCAGGTTGCGCTGCGCGGGGTCGACACGCATCATCGGGATGGCCATGTCGATGAAGGCATCCACGAGCTTCATCAGCGCCAGGAACTCCTCCGCGTCTCGGGACGAGAAGCGCCGGATCTCCGCCGCAGTCTTTTCCGGCTCGCGCCAGAACACCAGCGAATTGCCATCCGGATGGACGTACACGTATCCCGGGGACATTTCGACCTGACGAAACCCATGGCGCTCGAGTTGCAGCTCCTGCGGCATCATGGGATGAACCCTGAGCGACATGAGATCAAGCGCGCAGGGGTTGATCAGATGCCGGGGCGCCTCCGGTATCAGGTAACCGCTGGAGGCCATGCCGCCGATCTTCTCGCGGGCCTCGATGACGATGACACGTTTACCTGCCTCGGCCAGATAACAGGCGGCTGCCAAGCCATTGTGCCCGCCACCGACGATCGCCACGTCATAACTGTTTGCGCCACTCATTCTGTCTCCCTCCGGGGTGTGCCGGATGCGCTTGTTGGTGAAATGCGTCCGATTCGACGAACCAACCGATTGAAGCACAGCGCCCCGGCCGGACACGGCGGGGCGGTTTGACGCGGAGTCAAAGCGCAGTGGAAGACGGACGGATGCCGCACACCCGCTCGCCCGCTCGCCCGCAGCGGCGAGCGGACGCGGCGTGCTCAGCGGCGGGAAACGCGGCCCTGCATCAGCATGGCGAACATCCGCTCGAGGCGGCGCGGCAGGCTTCGGCGCTCAGGGCCGGCGGGGACGAGAATCTCGCTGAGGATGTATCGGACCAGCAGCTCGCAGGTGAGCTCGCGGTCGATCTTGATTCCCGCACGCGACTCCCACGCATCGAAGACCGGCCCAAGCACGTCCTGGAACCGGATCACCGAGTCGGGGAAGATGCGCTGCAGCCAGCGCATCGCGTACTCCGGAGCAACGACGAGCAGCCGTCGTGCATTGCCGCGCTCAAGGTAATCATCGACGAATCGCAATACGGCGTCGAAACGCTCGTCCGGATCGGCATACGGGGCAGTCGCCTCGATCAGGGCAGCATGGAAACGATCGCGCCGGTGACGTGAAAACGCGTCCAAGAGATCGTCCTGCGACGAAAAATACCGGTAGAACGTCCCACGCGAGATGCCTGCGGTCTGACAAACGTCGAGGATGTTTACCCGGTCTGCTCCGGACTCGAGAACCACCGCTTCGGTAGCGTCGAAAATGCCCAGGATCGTGCTTTCGGACCGCCTGTTCCGGCGAACCGCCTTCACGGCCTTGACCGGCGCCGGCTCCGCGCCCTCCTTCGCAGGGGCGGTCGCGCGAGGCTTCTTCACCTTTGCCTTTGCCGCCTCGACTGCTTCCGCCATCTCCGCTCCCCGAGAATTCACCGATCGGTGATTGTAGCGTGCCCCAACCGCACGAACATCCGCCCCCCCATCAAAATGATCATTACGCTTCCTTATATTTGACAGTTTTTCAATTTGTGTTTATGTTTTGCCATCACAACGAAAGCTGCACATCACCCCAACACGGCGAATCGGGACAGGAGACATCACATGGCAGGCATGGGCAATCAGGAAACCTGGTCGGTCGGCCCACAGGATACGGTCATCGCGGCACTCGACCGTGCAGTTGCAAAGCACCCCGAGCGGGTGCTGCTCGACTTCGGCGGCGAGCTTTACACTTACGGCCAGGTCGACCAGCTTTCGACGCGCCTCGCCCACTCGCTCGCAGCATTGGGCGTCCAGGCCGGGCAGACCGTCCTGAGCATGCTCGACAACAACATCGATGCAGTCGTGGCCTGGCTCGCCATCAACAAACTGTGTGCCGTGAGTGTTCCCGTCAACACTGCGCTGCGGGGCGAGTTCCTCCGCCATCAGATCGCGGACTCGCAGGCTGCAATCGTGATCTGCGAGGCGGATTACGTCGAACGCATCGCGCAGGTGGCGGACGGATTGCCGGAAATGCAGCTGATCCTTCACCGCGCCCACCTCACCAAGATCCCGGAGTGCCGCGCCCGCATCGCGCCGCTGGACGAGCACCGCGGCCGGCGCGACGACGCGATCGAGACGAAGCCGAATCCCTGGGACCTCGCCTGCATCGTCTATACGTCGGGCACCACCGGGCCGTCCAAGGGCTGCATGCTGAGCTACAACTACATGTGCAATCTCGCCCGCCTCCAGCTGCGCGCGGGACCGGCAACCGAGAATGACGTCACCATCACCCCGCTGCCGCTTTTCCACATGAACGCGCTGTGTGTCGGCATCCTCTCGAACATCATGGTCGGCGCCCGGGTCGCGATCGTGCAGCGCTTCTCGGTATCCAATTTCTGGCCCGAAGTCGAGCGCAGCGGCGCCACCATCGCGTCGATCCTCGGCAGCATGGGCGGACTGCTCGCCCAGGCGCCGGACAACGAGTCGATGAAACGTTGCATCGGACAGATCCACACCGTGCGCGGCAATCCCTTCACCGAGGAATCGAAGAGGATCTGGCGCGAACGCTTCGGCGCCAAGCAGGTGGGCGGCAATGGCTACGGCCTCACCGAAGCGAGCGTCATTACCTCGCTACCCGGCGGCGAGTACGCAGCGCCCGGCTCCTCCGGGAAGCGCATCCCCGATTTCGACGTGCGCATCGTCGACGACCTCGATCGCGAGCTTCCGGCCAACACGCCAGGCGAGATCGTCGTTCGCCCCCTGCGCCCCGACATCATGTTCATGGGCTACTGGGGACGCCCCGCCGACACCATGAAGCTGCTGCGCAACATGTGGTTCCACACCGGCGATATCGGAAAATTCGACGAAGAAGGTTTCTTCTATTTCGTGGACCGCAAGAAGGACTACCTGCGCCGGCGCGGCGAAAACATCTCTAGCTTCGAGATGGAAGCCGCCTTCGCAGCGCATCCGGCCATCGAAGAAGTTGCGGTCCACGCCGTGCCTTCCGACAAGGGCGAGGATGACGTCAAGGTCACCGCGATTCTCAAGCCCGGCAGCGCCCTCATGCCCGAAGAATTGTTCAAGTGGGCAATCGACTCCGTTCCCTATTACGCCCTCCCCCGCTATATCGAATTCCGCAGCTCGATGCCGAAGAACCCGCAGGGCCGGGTGCTGAAGTACCAGCTGCGTGAAGAGGGCAAGACGCCAACGACCTGGGATCTGGAAGAGACCGACATCAAGGTCAGCAAACGCTGATCCCCATAAGGCAGAAAAACGGAGAGGAAGACACCGTGAGCATCTTTACCCACGTCACGCTCGGGACGCGCGACATCCCGCGCGCGAAGACCTTCTACGACCAGGTTCTCGAACCGCTGCAGTTCAAGTGCCTGCTTGAGCTCGAAGGCAAGGCCTGCGGCTGGGGTATCGAGGCACCGCAGTTCATGATCCTCTACCCCCGTAACGGGGAGCCTGCCACTACGGGTAACGGCATGACCATCGGCCTCGCAGCCCCGAACCGCGCTGCCGTGCGCGAGTTCCATCGACGCGCGCTTGAACTCGGGGGTACCTGCGAAGGCGCCCCTGGCCCCCGACCTTTCGCGCCGCATGCCTACGCCGCATACATACGCGACCTCGACGGAAACAAGCTCGTGGCCTCCTGCCGCAAATCTGAAGAAGAGGGATAGGCTGTCTATACTGAATGATGAGTACGCCAGCCAATGCTCAAATCACACGACCCAACGCTTCGGCGACGATAGCCGACAACGAGAAGGAACTGCTTCGCGTCAACCGCGCCCTGAAGACGCTCAGCGCAGGCAACAGGACGCTGTTGCGGGCCAGCGATGAGGCCGAACTGGTGAATGCGATGTGCCGCGTCATCGTCGAGCAAGGCGGCTACCGCATGAGCTACGTCGGCTACGTCCAGCACGATGAGCGAAAATCCGTCTCCCTGGCGGCGTTCGGTTTCGACGACCACTATGAGCAGGAGGAGGAGACGCTTCGAAACCTGTATGCGAGCTGGGCCGACAACGAGTTCGGTCACAGCGTGACCGGTACTTCAATCCGCACGGGCAAACCGTGTATCGTGCGCCACCTGCTGACCGACCCCGATCACGCTCCGTGGCACGCGGAGGCGCTTCGCTTTCGCTACGCATCCGCCAGCGCCTTTCCGCTGCACGTCGACGGCGAGGTGATCGGCACCCTGGGGATTGCGGCCTCGGAGCCGGACGCCTTCGATGAGGCGGAGGTGAAACTGCTCGCGGAGTTGGCCGACGATCTCGCTTACGGCATCAGCAACCTTCGCTCGCGGCTTCGCCGCCAGGAGGCTGAAGCCACCATTCACCGCATGGCCTACTGCGATGCGCTGACCGGTCTACCCAATCGGGCGAGCTTATGCGAGCGGTTCGAGTCCGTTCTTGCTACCGCGGTTGCGCAGAACCAGCCGCTCGCGCTCATGATCGTGAGCCTCGACCATCTACAGGAAGTCAATGACACCCTGGGCTACGCTCAAGGCGATCGGCTCATCCAGACATTCGCGCGCCGACTGATCGAGGCCAAGCTTGCTGAAACAGTCGCCCGGGTGGGCGAAGGCGAATTCGCGCTGCTGTTGCCGAATGCCGATTCGGCTCGCTCCTCCGCGACGGCACAGCAGCTTTCGAAGTTGTTGCACACCTCGATCGACGTCGAGGGGTTGGCGTTCGATGTACACACTCACACCGGTCTGGCCCTGTTTCCCGGCCATGGGGCGGACGCGGAGGTGTTACTACGACGCGCTCGCGTGGCGATGCGCGATGCGATGCAGGCCGGTCGGGACTACGCGGTCTTTGCACCGGCGCTCGATCAGGAAGCCTCGCGCAGGCTGGCGTTGATGGGGGAGCTGCGCCACGCGATCGAGAGGCACCAACTCGCGCTCCAGCTTCAGCCCAAGCTGCACCTGGCTTCGGCAGCGATCTGTGGCGCCGAGGCACTGGTTCGGTGGAAGCATCCACTGCTCGGCCAGGTCCCGACGTTCGAGTTCATCACGCTCGCGGAACAGGCGGGAATGATCACCCCCGTCACTCACTGGGTCCTCGAAGCGACGTTCCGCCAGCGCTACGCGTGGCACATGGCAGGAATCGAACTGCCGCTGTCGGTGAATCTCTCGGCGCACGATCTGCGCGACCCGACGCTGCTCGACAAGCTCAAGGGCCTGGTCGAGACCTGGGGAGCCCAGCCAGGCTGGATTCAGCTGGAGCTGACGGAGAGCGCGCTGATGGTGGACGCCTCGGCCGCGGTCGAGATCCTTCACTCCCTGAAGTGGCTGGGTTTTCAACTTGCCATCGACGACTTCGGTGCCGGCTATTCGAGCCTGGGTTATCTGCATCGCCTGCCCGTCGATGCCATCAAGATTGACCAGTCGTTTGTCATCCCGCTGGTACAGAGCGAGGATTGCGCGACCATCGTCAGCTCGGCCGCACAGATGGCGCACAAGCTGGGCTTCGAAGTTGTGGCAGAGGGCGTGGAAAGCCAGGATGCGTTGCGGCGCGTGACGGAACTGGGATGTGATATCGCGCAGGGCCATTTTGTGAGCCATCCGATGGCGGCCGACCAGTTCGGGGCGTGGCGGGCCGCTTCGCCCTGGTCGAGCCCGGCTTCACTCGCGCACTGAGCCCGCGCGGGGCGTTTTCACCCATTGCGCGATGCCCGGCAAAGACTCACATAGATCTCAACCACCTCGGTTGCACCGACCGTCAATCGCCGATCCTGGCTGCTTTTCCCGATACCGTCGCACGTCCGGCGGTAGCGCGACGTCCGGCCGGGCAGCGCGGAGCCAACAGGGAATTAGCATGCAGAACAAGTTCAACGAAACGGACAAAACGTCCGGTAGCGAGATCCTCCACGTCGCCGCGTGTCACTTGCCGACACCGTGGGCGACATTCGAACTCCACGGTTTTGAAGAAGTCGCCAGCGGACGCGAGCACGTCGCCCTGACGCTCGGCGCGGTGACCGACGGGGCGCCGGTGCTCACCCGCGTCCATTCCGAATGCCTGACCGGCGACGCGTTGTTCAGCCAGCGCTGCGACTGCGGCCCGCAGCTCGAAGCGGCGCTCGCCGCAATCGCCACCGAAGGCCGCGGCGTGCTGCTGTACCTGCGCCAGGAAGGCCGCGGGATCGGGCTGCTGAACAAGATCCGCGCGTACGCGCTGCAGGACCAAGGCGCCGACACCGTCGAGGCCAACGAACGTCTCGGCTTTCCCGCGGATAGGCGCGACTACTCGGTCGCGGCGGCGATGCTGCGCAGCCTCGGCATCGCGACGCTGAAGCTGATGACGAACAATCCCCGGAAGGTGCACGCGCTGGAGCGCTACGACATTGCGGTCGCCGAGCGCGTCCCCCACATCATCGAGCCGAACCCCCACAACGCCGGCTACCTGCGCACGAAGGCGGAGCGGCTCGGCCATCTGTTCCCTTGGCCGGAAGCTTGATCGGGGCGCATGTGTGCTCTGGACATTACTGCGCGAAGGCTGAAACGCCCTTTCCTCTCGCACGGCTTACGCCCCTGCCCGCCCGATTTGACTATGCGAGATGGGCGGCAATGTCTTCTAGCTTTGTGTCGGTATAGCACCGGATTGCAGGACAGCAAGCGACGTTTTTGGGTGGCGAAGGCCAAATGCACAAGTTCGTGAGCGCGATTCGCGTACGGTGCATCGATGGGAATTTCTAGGCCGTTGTATCTATCGGACGGCACTGCTCACATCAACGCCGTTCCTTGTCTTAAGCGTTGTGCTGATGGACCCGCTTTCCGAAAGTCATAGTGGGCGACGTCGATGATCCGGAGCCGGTCGGATCGCGCGATCGCTCGCGGCTGGCCTGCTCCCGCCGGCCGGTTCAGTCCGAGCGCCGTCCGACCTACCCGATGGCGCAGGTAGGTTCCCGGTCGTGCGCCTATGGCAGAATTCGGGCATCCCACTCACAACACGCGTACAAGGGCAGAACCGCCATGACCTTGACCAGGGTCGACCTGATACAACGCATCATCGACACCATCGGCCTCAACAAACGCGAGGCGAGCGAACTGACCGATGCTTTTTTCGAGGAGATCAGCGCGGCGCTTGAAAAGGGCGAGGACGTCAAACTGTCCGGCTTCGGCGGTTTCCAGTTACGTGACAAGTCCTCGCGCCCGGGGCGCAATCCCAAGACCGGCGAAACGGCCGTGATCACCGCACGCCGCGTTGTGGTGTTTCACGCCAGCAACACGTTCAAGAAGAACATTGAGGCACGGATGCCCGCGTCTGACAAATCATCGCGCGGCCTTCCCCGCCCTGTCGGCATGTTGGACGCCGTCGAGCGCGAAGCCGACGAATTTGCCTGACTTCGAGCCGACCAGCCCGCCTTGGCCGGGCAAGGCCCCGATTCACCCTGTCTGGTACATCCTTGATTACGTCGCCAGCGAGTACGCACTGCCCTATACGTACGTCCATCGCCTAAATAGCACAGCCGACAACAAGGGTGTTGTCGGCTTCGTGCGCGCAATGAAATCTACATTCGTCGTGGTAGAGGGCGCAAAGCGGAGTCCCATGTCACGTGCGGAGCGCAAATCCGGCGACACTTGACAGGCAAGGGCGCCCGACACACGCCCCTTTCGCGTCTTTAGTGGCGACCGTGTGCGGTGGCCGATCGCGCCGGCGACGGAATCGAGGCGGCGAGCACGGTCGCCAGTCTCTCCGTCAGCACACGATTCTGCTGCGCCAGCTCGAATATCCCGAAAGCCTCGTCGATGATTGAGCGTATTCCCTCGTCCTCCCAAGGCTTGGTCAGAAACTTGTAGATTGCCCCGTGGTTCACCGCTTCGATCACCGCGCCGAGTTCCGTATAGCCTGACAGCACGATGCGCACGGTGTCCGGATGCAGGGCCTTCACGCGGCGCAGAAATTCGGTGCCCGACATGCTGGGCATGCGCTGGTCGGACACCACCACGCCGACAGGGTGCCGGGCGAGCAACTCGAAGGCTTCGTGCGGGCTGGTAGCGGTGAACACCTGCACACGCTTGCGGTGGAACACTCGGCGCAGCGCGTTTAGTACGTTGGGCTCGTCGTCGACCACCAGCAGGATGCGCTTGCCTTCCGTCGCGGCGTCGCCCGACGCCATGCGGCGCCCGTCGCGCAACAAATTGACGAAAGCGTCGCCGGGAAGCGGCGGACTGAACAGGTAGCCCTGCATGGCTTCGCAACCGAGGCCGCGCAGGTACCCGAGTTGCCCCTCCGTCTCGACTCCTTCAGCGATCGCCGTCATGCCGAGGCTATGCGTCATACCGACGACCGCGCGGGCGATCGCGCTGCTGTTGGGATTACTTGTCAGATCGGTGACGAAGGAGCGGTCGATCTTGATGCGATCCACGGGCAGCCGCTGCAGATAACTCAATGACGAGTAGCCGGTGCCGAAATCATCGAGCGCAGTACCGATGCCGTCACTGCGTAACTCACGCAGGCAGCGAATCACGCTGTCGGCATCCTGCAGGACAATGCTTTCGGTCAGTTCAAGCTCGAGCAGCCGCGGATCGAGGCCGCTGCGGTCGATCGCGTGGCGCGCCACGGCACCGACGTCGCCGTCGCGGAATTGGCGCGCGGAGAGGTTCACGCCGACCCGCAAAGGCGCACCGCCGGACTCCTGCCAGTCGCGGCAGCTGCGGCAGGCCTCGTCGAGCACCCATTCGCCGACTGCGCCGATGAGCCCATTGCTCTCCAGCACCGGGATGAACTCCAGCGGCGACACCAGTCCGACGCCGGGCCGATTCCAACGCAGCAGGGCCTCGGCGCCGATGACCTCACCGGTAGCGAGGTCCACCTGCGGCTGGTAGTGCAGCAGGAACTCGCCGCGGTCGAGCGCCCGGCGCAGGGCTGCATCGAGATCGAATCGCCGCAGCGAGCTGTTCGCCATTTCACCGGCATAGAAACAGTAGCTGGCATCGGCCGTACCGCGCCGACGCCCCGCCGCCACCACGGCCTGGCGCAGCGTCTCCTCGGTCGCCCCGTCACCCGCATGGAGCGCGATGCCGACAAAAGGGGCGGCATACAGATCCTGCCCCTCGATGCGCAGGGCCGGTGCGAGCAGTTCGCCGATCCGCAGCGCAACCGTCGCGGCCATGGCACGGGTCTCCTCGTCTGCGGGTAGCCCCGGAACCCATAGCGCGAATGCGTTCTCGGCAATGCGTGCGACGCCGGCCTGCTGAAGGCCCGCCTCGAGCCGACGCGCCGCCTCCCGCGCGATGAGAACGGCTCCGCCGGGACCGAAGAGGCGCGCAGCATCGTGGAACACGCCCAACTCGACGACGAGGATGGCGAGGCGCTCGCCACGCGTCGTCGCCTCGCACAGCCGCCGCTCGCACAAAGCACGATTGGGAAGGCCGGTATGGGCATCGTAATAGGCGAGGAACTCGATGCGTGACTGATCGGCGACGCGCGCCTGCTCGCGATGCAGTGCGGCGAGCGCGTAAGACACATCCGCCGCGACTTCGTCGAGCAGGCGACGGTCAGCCTCGGTGAACCCCTGCGGCTGCTGCGTGGCGATGCCAAACGCTCCGACCAGTTCCGTTCCGTTGTGCAGGGGCAGCGCTATGCTTGCGCGCAGGCCGGCGTCGCGGGCCAATGCACGCCAGCCCGCCGCGGATGCGTTGGCCCCAAGATCGTCGAGGCGGCAGGGCTGTCCCGCACGCAGCGGACATTCATCGCCGCAAGCCGCGCACTGCGGCGAAGGCACGCTAACGCCGGCGCGTGCATTGATGCGTGGCCGGTTTTCGCCCGGCTCAAACAGCCCGATCCAGGCAGCAGCGAATCCCCCTTTCTCGACCGAAATGCGGCATGCCTCCGCGAACAGCGACTGGACGTCGTCGCTGCGCACGATCGCCCGGTTCACCGCACTAAGCATCGCATACAAGCGGTTGAGATGCTCAAGCTCCCGCAGCGCAGACGAATCGTCGGACATCATCGTTTCTCCAGCAGGCGCCCGAGGCAGGTACGCAGAGTCCAGCGTTCGACCGGTTTCCCAAGCACGTCGACCACGCCGGCGGCGGCCAGGCGCGCGCGCGAGCCCGCATCGTCGATCGCCGTCACGGCGACGATCGGGATGGTCTGTGTCGCCGCATCGGCGCGCAGTCGGCGCACCACTTCGAAACCGTCCATTTCCGGCATCATCAGGTCAAGCAGGATGACCGCGGGCGGTTCGGCGCCGACCGCTGCCAGCGACTCGCGCCCCGAGCCCACGCTGACGACCCGGTAGCCCTCGCCGGCCAGCATGGCTTCGAGCACGCGCCGGTTGCGCGGATCGTCATCGACGATCAGCAGATACGGGGTGTTGGGTGTGTTCATGATCTGCCCCCGGGGTTGTTCTCATTGTTGTTCTCCAGCGCGCGCGCGACTTCGCCCAGCAACTGCTGATAACGGATGGGCTTGGCGATATAACCGTCGCAACCGGCCTCGCGGATACGCTCGGCATCGCCCCGCATCGCGAAGGCGGTGAGCGCGATAACTGGAATGGCGCGCGTCGACGGGTCGTCTTTGAGCCGGCGTGTGGCGGTGAGACCATCCATCCCGGGCAGCTGTACGTCCATCAGCACGAGCGCCGGCTGGCGCTCTTGCACCAGCACCAGCGCCTCGTCGGCGCTCGTCGCGCACAATACGTCATGCCCGCCCTGCCCCAGCACGAAGGCAGCGAGCTTCATGTTTGCCGGGTTGTCTTCGACGAGCAGGATGGTTGCCATCTAGATCTCCGGATGCCGCTGCAGCGCGCGCCGGACCTCCCCGACGAAGCGTCCGTGGTTGAAATGGGCCTTGCCCACGATCCTCTCAACATGGCCGTTGAGCGCTGCGCGATCTTCCGCCGTCAATTCCTTGGCGGTCAATACCATGATCGGGATCGTCGCGGTAGCGGAGTGCGACTTCAGGCTTTCGACCACCTCAAAACCACTCATCTCCGGCATCAGCAAGTCGAGAATGATCAGCGCGGGATGCTCGCGCTGCGCCCCCTCGACCGCTTCAGCGCCGCTGTAGGCGCGGCTCACCGCAAATCGCGCCTGTTCAAGGTGGCTCGCGACGATTTCGACCGCATGCGGATCGTCGTCCACCACTAACACCCGCCGCGGCCGCCCCCCATCTTCGACGAAGCCCAGTCGTCCCAGTGCGTCGAGCAGTTCTTCACGACCGACTGGCTTCTGCAGCACGTCGGCGGCGCCCAGCGACAGGCCGCGCCGCGTGTCGGCGACCACCGAGATGATCACGACCGGCGTGGCGGCGCGCGCAGGATTACCCTTAAGGCGTGCGAGCAGTTCCCACCCATCAACGCCGGGCAGAAGGATATCGAGGATGATCAGATCAAACTTCGTCTGGGCAAGCAGCTTCTCGGCGATCTCGCCCGTCTCGGCCTGCACGGCCTCGAGACCTTCGTCCTCGAGTTGACTGCGGATCAGCCCGAAGGCCGCAGGATCGTCCTCGACCACCAGCACGCGCGAACCCGACGGCGGCACGGCCACCACCCGCTCCATGGCCTTCGTTTCCAAAGGCAGAGCGGTCTCGCGCACCGGTAGCCAGACGAAGAAAGTGCTGCCCTCGCCGGGGACGCTATCGACCGCCACGGCGCCGCCGTGCAACTCGATCAGCTTGGCCACCATCGCCAATCCGAGGCCGGTGCCGGCGTAGCGCCGCGACAAGTCGCTGTCGACCTGGGTGAAGGGCTGGAAGAGCTTGCCGAGGTCGGTGCCGGCAATGCCGATGCCCGTGTCGCGCACGGCGATCTCGACGAAGCGGCTGAAGGCGCCTTCCGCGACCCCGCGCGCACGCCCCGGCCGGTCCGCGAGGGCGGCCTGTACGTCTGCGGTTCCGCATAGTCGGGCGCTAACGCAGACTCGACCGCCGTCGGGCGTGAATTTCACGGCGTTGGAGAGCAGGTTGTAGAGAATCTGTTTGAGCTTGCGTGGATCGGCGACCAACTCGGTGGGACTATCACCCAACTCCAGCTCGAGGGCCTGCCGATGCGCGTTGGCCTGTTCCTTGACCACGGAGAGGCTGTTGCGCAGCACTTCGCCCAAGAGCACCGTTTCGAGCTCGAGATCCATCCGCCCCGCCTCGATTTTGGATAGATCCAGGACGTCGTTGATGAGCGCCAGCAAGTGCCGCCCGCTGCCGAAGATCTCCTCGCAAAACTCGAGTTGCCGCGGCGCGAGCTCGCCGGCCATACCGTCCTTGAGAATTTCCGAGAAGCCGATGATCGCATTGAGTGGCGTGCGGAGTTCATGCGACATCGTGGCAAGAAATTCGGACTTCAGGCGATTAGCCTCCTCAAGCTGGGCGTTTTTTGCGCCGATCTCCTCACCCCGCGCGCGCAACTGGGTCGCCAGCAGTCGCACGTCTTCGTACTGGCGCAGGTTGTGCAGCGCGACGGCGAGCTGGGCGCAGAGGCGCCCGATGAAAGTCCGGTCCCGATCGTTCGGCACGCGCGACGCGAGCAGAACCATGAGGCCCAGGCGGCTTTCCTGATAGACCACTGGAGCGATCACGACGGCCGCCGGCACGAGGTCGACAATCCCCGCCTCAAGTGCGAACCCTTCCGTCGTGGCAGGGGACTCGACGACGACCACCTCTCCGCGCCGCGCCGCCTCGCCGAGCAGGCCCTCTCCGGCGGTAAAGCGGCGGGCGAGCCGGGCGGAAACGCCATACCCCGCCTCGAAGGCGTAGTCGCCGTGCCATTCGTCAAACGCGTACACGGCACCGGCGGGGTAGGCAAAACGCTCGGCGAGCAGCGCCAGCACCGCTGCGAGCAACGCTGGACGGTCATGCAGCGTGTTCATCAGGCGCAAGGCCTCGCCGTGCCCGATGTCGTAGTTCGCCCCCTGCACGAGTTCCCGGTTGGCCTCCTCCAGCGCGGCAGTGCGCTCGGTGACGCGGCGTTCGAGATCGCGGTTGAGCGCGGCGAGCTCTTCCTGGCCGCGCCGGGTTGCCGCAAGCGCGTCCTGCAGCGCTGCGGTCGAATCATCGAAGGCGTGAGCGAGCTGTCCGAGCTCGTCGGGCGAATGCGCCAAGCCACTGCGTGCCGCAAGGTCGCCGGTACGCAGCCGGCCGGCCATGGCGGTGAGGCTCTGCACCGGGTGCACGATCATACGCCGGCTGCTCGCCGCCGCCGCAGCGAGGGCGAGGACAACAATCAGCGCAAGCCACCCCATCCGCTGGGCGAGCCGCACCCAAGCATCCGCCACCAGATCCTCCCGGTCGATGCCGACAATGGCGTAGAAAACCGGCTCCTGCCGTGACCGCACCGGCGCGAAGGCATGTAGCCGGAAATTGCCGTCGAGGCCCTTAAGGTCGGCGAGACCCTCGCCGCGCGCAAGCACCTCGCGGATCAGCGGCGCCTCGGGAAGTTGGCGGCCTACCCAGCGCTCGCCATCTTCGCCGCTGCGGGACACCACCGTGCCCGTGCGATCAATCAGCGTCAGGCGCGCATTAGCCGGCAGACGGGTGTCGGTAACAAACTCGGCAAAGGCTGCGGTGCTCATCGGCGCGATGAGCACCGCAGCGACGGCGACGCCATCGCCCGTCAGCGGATAAGCGAGATTGATCGACGGGCGCCCGGTCGCGCGTCCGATCTGGAAGTCGCCGACGGCAAACTCGCGCGTCTCGAGGGCGCGCTGGAAATAGGGGCGGCCGGCGGCGGTAATCGCGCTACCGACGGGCCGCGACCTGCACCGTACCGGTCCCTCGGGTGCCGCGACGCTGAGCGCGAGAAACTCCGGCAGCACCGAGTGGGCCCGCGCAAGCAACGCGGCGCACTGCTCGGGAGGCAAGTTGCCGAGCTCACCTGCCTGGCCCAGAGCGAGAAGGGCCTGGCGCAACCCACCCAGATGCTCCTCAATGCGCAGCGCCGTATTGGACGCAATACGTTGGGCGGTAATACGCGCGCGCGCCTCGGCCTCACGAAAGTCGTTCCAGCTCCAGTAGGCGAGCAGCAGCAGTAGCGGCGATAGCGTGAGCGCAACCACCACCTGCAGGCGGTTGGCCAGACCGATGGGCAGACGAGCAGTCACGGACTAATTTCCCTCCGGCTGAAAGTCCAGCATTGTTGGGCACCGAGGAAAAAAATGGGCCAAGCGATACGCGCCACCTGTCCCGGTATCATGAAAATCCCGAGGCTTATTGCTTTCAATTAGCGTTTTTATTTTCATGTTATGCCCATTTTGGGCTGCGACGGACCGCAGTAAAGAGATTCGCGTGACAAATTCCGCGCCGGAGGGTGCGCGGGAACGCCGCTCTTGGTAACGCCCGTCGCACGGGGGATCGAGGTCCCCCGAGACCACCTCACATTCTCGTGCGCCGCCCTCGTCATGCAACAATGCTCTGCGCCACCGTCCCATACTACTCTCGAACAGTATTGCACGAACGCATACACGAATGTCCTTAACTTTTTTAGGTATTTAGGACGCTTGGCGATTGTCGGTCCGACGCTTCCGGAACCGAAACAGGCGGCGGTGCCGATAGCCGGGCGAGTGCAAAAGAGTCTGCGGCGCCCTCACCGTTCGGCCGAATCGGGGGGGAACCGCGATGGGATTGGGCGGCGTCCGCTACGTCGGCGCTACGTCCCGGCTGCATTTATCCGCGTACATGGCCTCATCGGCGTGCTTCAGAAGTTGTTCAAGTTCCTGGCCGTGCTCGGGATACAGCGCCAATCCAATACTCAGCGGTATCCGCAGCGAATGACCGTCGATATCGAGCGGAGGCGACATCGCGTCACGAATCTTGACTGCGACAAGCTGAGCGTCACCCTGCGTCTCGACGCCTTCGAGCAGTACTACGAATTCGTCTCCTCCAAATCTTGCAACGGTATCCGCCCCACGTACGCAAAGTTGTAGTCGTCGTGCGACCTCCTTTAGCAACTGGTCTCCCGTCGCGTGCCCGAAGGCGTCATTGACCTGCTTGAAGTCATCGACGTCGATGTACAGAACCGACATCGAGCGTCGGTTCCGGACACATCTGGCGACGGCGGAGTTGACACGGTCTTTGAACAGGCGCCGGTTGGGCAAGCCGGTGAGTTCGTCGTATCGGGCAGCGCGCAGCAGTTCGACTTTCATCTGCGCGCGGTCGATCGCGATCGCAACCTGCTCCGAGACGAATTGAAGGAGGTCCCGGTCCTCGTCCAAGTAACGGGTTTCCGGATCGCTTTTCAGCACCAGGACCCCAATCGTTTCGTGCTGCGTGATGAGCGGAATCGCAAGCCAGCCGGCGCGGTCATGACGAGAGACGGTGTCACCGCTTAGCGCGCCCAGCATCGTATCCGGCAGTCGCATCGGACGACCGCCACATATCACTTGAGCACAAAACTGGCATGCCAACGGCTCGTCGAGCACCGGCAGGTTCCCATCCCGATCCATCTGGTAGGAAAAACTCAGCTCCTTTGTGTACCGGTCGCAGGTGGCAATGGCTAGGCCCGCCACCGGCACGAGCGTCGCGACGATGTGGTGAATTCGCGCAGCAGGACATCGAGGTCGGCGGCGTTGTGCGCCGCTTCGGAAATCGCGTAAAGCGCATGCTGAACAGCCTCTGCACGCTTCAGGTGGGTGACATCGCGTGCAACGCCGATCCGCAACTGGTCCTCTGCAGACCAACAGGCGGACCACATGACGTGCACCTGGCGTCCGTTTTTACGGATGTAGCGGTTCTCGAAGCCGACTCGAGGGCACCCAGCCATCACATGCTGGGCTTCCTCCTCGGTCCTAGCCCGGCCCTCCGGGGCAAGGAAGTCGAACAACATTTGCCCGATGAGTTCCTCCGGCGCGTACCCGAACATGCGCTGACACGCGGCATTCACATACGCGATGCGCCCGCGTGGGTCGACGAGGAAGATCGTGTCGAGCATCAAATCGATGAAGTCGCGCAAGCTCTCCTCCTGGGTACGTGAGCCCCCGCCGCAAGGCCACTACCGGCTCCCTGTAGCGGGGCGCGTCCACACGATCCGCCCAGTCACCCCGACCGTGCGGCGCCTTTCACCCGTTTCCATCCACCATTAATCCAATACGGGTTCCGAGGGTCTCTCTCGGGGATTTTCAGTCTAGGGCGACGCAGTCCGGTCGAGCAGATCGGCTCCCTGTACCTTGAAGCCGACCGTCCGACGCATGCCCCTGTCTCGCAACTCACATCACGCAGTGGCCGACAGTAGCAGCCCGGGAACGTACCCATTCACCGAGGCCGCAGCGCGGGGTGCGCTTCCGACCATATACTCCCTGATGATTTCGCCCCGCTCGAGATCGACAAGCCGTACGAAGATCTTCCGGGACTCCACCGAAACGACGAACTCCAGTGCCTTGGCGCGGGCCTGCAACAGTTCATTCATGACGTTAACGCGCTCATGCAAGCCAGGCTCGAGCGTTAAGCCCGGGACCGCGAGGGAACGATCGCGTTGCGCTCGCGTTGCGTTGGCTGTCTTCCGATGCGTCGTTGCATCGTCCAGTCCGCCACCAAGGGGATCCGAAGATGCCCTGCGCCGATTGGATACACCGTCCAACATAGCGATGCTGATCGCGCTCGTCGCCGAAAGTCTCCCTAACATTATTCCCCCCTGCCCGCTGCCGCAATCCTGGCCTCCTTCCGAGGCACGCGACAACAGCCGTCGCCGGGTCAATCCAACTGCATATTGAACACGCCGAATTCGGTTATCAGATCGGATCGGTATCGACTGGCCTGCGCTGTCATGACGCCGCAGGTATGTGCGCTGGGACCAGAATAAAAGAGAGAGGAACGCGGGAAAATTCGCAGGGACGCGTGAGCGTCTACGCAGATCTACCTAGAAAGCGCACACCAGAGACGGTAAAGTAACGATCCTTTTGTCTTCACTTGCCAGATCGAGGCGCCATTTCGCCGGCAGGTGCGCAGGCGACGAAAACAGGGGGTATTGATGAGTGGCGACCAATCGGTAGTGATCGTTGATGACGACGATTTTTTTCGGAAGGCACTCGAACGCGTCTTCCACTCCGCCGGCTTTCGCGTCGAGAGCTTCGCCAGCGCGGACGCGTTTCTCACCGGCTACATCCCAAAGGAAGAGGCTTGCATCATCCTTGATCTGCGGATGCCGAGAATTGGGGGACTCGAACTCCTCGATCGCCTAAAGGAGCGCGGCATTGACGTTCCGGTCATCATCTACACCGGCAATGCGGACGTTCCGGTCACCGTCCAGGCGATGCAGGCGGGGGCCTTCGCCGTCGTCGAGAAACCGCTCAGCAGCGAGCTGTTGATCGCACGCGTACGAGCGGCGATTGCCGAAACCCGAGCCGGGCGGACTCGGCGGATTCAGGTCGCGGCGGCGCGTGCCAAACTTGGATTATTGACCGAACGGGAGGTCGAGGTGGCACGACATCTGACCGAAGGCCGGTCATCTCCGGAAATGGCCGCCATCCTCGGGATCAGTTCACGGACGGTCGATGCGCACCGGGTCAACTTGTTGCGCAAGCTGGAAATCAAATCCATCGCAGCGCTGACGCGTCTCTTCGTTCTCGCCGAACTCGGCGACTCATAATACTCAATTATGACATGAAGGACATGTCTTGCTCATTGTTCGACAAGGTCAGGCGCCGACCGGAAGTCTTGCGCCCGGCAAAAGTAACCTGAGCCCTCGACGGGTTCCGAGGTAACGGTCGATGAGCGCGAAAGAGACGCCCAGATGGGTGAACTGCGGCCGATCTGGCGCAATAACGTCCGAGCCGACCATCACCAATCAGGGCATGCCCCTCGCCCGATCGACACGTACGAAGGTGGTCCCGGCGTCCCGGTCCTCCACGCCCTCGACGATGGACTTCAAGTAGCACGGTCGTGTGCGTGTATGACTTTCCGCATACCGGGTTCACTGTAGTCAGTGCGTGGTGAATGCCGTACCATCCCTAGCAGGACGGTGAGAAACTCGTGATTCCTTCCGGAATTTACCCTTCCGCTTGTTTTTTCCGGCACCGGAAGTGCGCCCTCACCCATTTTGCAATGGCTATGTCCCAATTACGTGTTGAAGGCTAAGCTGTAATCAGGCGTCCGTTTTGGAGTCCTGATCATGGATACCCAAGCTTGAGGTGCCCTACGTTTTCCGCCTTCCAAGCCGCCGTCCTCATGCTGCCATTTCTTGCTGATCCTGTCGTTCGATCCAGTTCTGCAGGAACATGGTCGGCGACAGATATCCCAAGGTGGAGTGGAGGCGGCTCCGGTTGTAAAATACGGCGATGTACTGGAATAGATCGCTCGTGGCCTCACTGCGATTCGCGTAGGCTGCGCCATGAACGCGCTCGTTCTTCAGGCTGTTGAAGAAGCTCTCGGTCGGGGCGTTGTCCCAGCAGTTACCCTTGCGCGACATCGATCCCCTCATGCCGTATGCGGCCAGGTGGGCCTGATAAGCGTGGCTGGCATACTGGCTTCCCCGGACGCCCTTCTGTTTGTCAAGCCGAAATCCGGGTTCGGTTGATCTCAAGGTTCCGTCGTTGAAGGAGTGTATAGACTTCCCGGGCGATGTACCGCTTCAGGCATCTGATGGCTTCAAGCTTTGAATGGCCCTCGGCAATGCGGCGGGCAACATAGTCCTTGGTGCGAGGATCAGTTCGAAGCCGGCCGATAGCGATGATGTGCAGTGCGCTGTTGGCAGCGCGATCGCCGCCTCGATTTAATCGGTGGCGAGTGACCTGTCCAGATGACGCGGGGACGGGGCTCACACCGCATAACGCGGCGAAGCTTGCCTCCGAGCCAATACGATCGACATTGTCTCCGGCTGTCAGCAGAAGCTGCGCGGCGGACTCGTGACCGATCGAATTTCGAGCTACGAGCTCTGGTGCGAGTTCTTCAACGATGGCGCCGATCATGGAATCCAGGTCGGCAATTTCGTCGTGCAGTTCAAGGTAGCGGCGCGCAAGAGACTTCAATGCAATGCGGTATGCAGACGACACATTGCGATAATCGGACAGGTCAGGCCTCCAGCCCGCAAGTGTGCGGATAAGCTGCATGCGAGTCAGCTTGCGTAATACGTCACGCAACTCATCGGGGGCGCAGACGATGGTATTGTGAATCAGCTGCAAGGCCACTCGGCGTGCGGCCACCGCGGTCTTGCGACAGGCTTTCAATACGCGCAACGATTCGATCATTCCGTCGCGGGTCTTTGGCGCGACCGTCCGCCTGCCGGCGAACGCCGCGTGAGCCGCATTCTGGGCATCGATATCATCGTCTTTGCCACGACGACGGCGATCTTGCTTATCGGGTGCGGTGACTTCGAGCACCTTCACCCCCGCAGCTTGCAGGTGGCGCAGCAGGCCAGCACCATAGGTGCCTGTCGACTCAACTTCGACCCGCTCGAGTGTGCCGAAGGATCGCATCCATTGCAGCATCTGTCGGTAGCCTTGACGCGTCGTTGCAAAACACTGGTTTCCGAGAACGCGATCATGCTCATCGACCACCGAAGCAACATGAAGATCCTTGTGTGTATCGACGCCACCCACCACGCGTGCGCCGTCTTGCTGACCATCCTGCATGATCGGTCTCCAAGCTTGATTGGCATGAGCACGGCTTGGCCACGACCGAACACCTGGACAGGACAGTAACGTGACAGGATGTCAGGCCCTTCTCGGGTCACACGCATCGGCGAGGCGCAGCCTCGCTGCATGATGTTCCCAGGCGGCCGACAGGTCCGGGGAAAGACACAAGGTCGATCTGAGTGTGAGTCAGGCTACCTGGAACACCTGCAGCACCGGTCAGCCCTATTGGTCGATCGCTGTGAGGGTCAGACCACCAGGAACAACTGGCCCTTATATTCTTACTGTCGCTGTGGTGGATCAAGGCGTTGCGTTCGGGTTGGCGCGCCCACAGGGCCTGCTCCAGGGCGTCGAGGACGAATTCGGTGTTCATGGATCGGCTGACGCGCCAGCCCACGATGTAGCGGGCGAAGACGTCGATAACGAAGGCGACGTACACGAAACCTTGCCAGGTCGAGACATCCGTGAAGTCGGAGACCCAAAGCTGGTTCGGGCGCTGCGCGGCGAACTGTCGATTGACGCGATCGAGCGGACAGGGGGCTGCTCGATCGGGCCGAGTAGTCCGTACCGCCTTGCCTCGCATCGCACCACGCAGCCCTTGGGCCCGCATCAGCCGCTCGACGGTACAGCGGGCGACCTCGATGCCCTCGCGCTGCAACTGTCGCCACACCTTGCGCGCTCCATACACCTGCAAATTCGCCTGCCAGATCCCCTCAACGTGGGTAGCCAGCACCTCGTCGCGACGAGCCCGCTCACAGCGCAAGGCCGGATCGCGGCGGCGAGCCACGGCGCGTCGATAACCGGACGGGGCGACTTGCAGAACTCTGCAGATCGGCTCGACCCCGAAGCGCTCGCGGTGCGTGTCGATGAAACCGTTCATCACTTGTTGCGGCGGTCGAGCTCCGCCTGCGCGAAATACGCGCTGGCCAGGCGCAGGATCTCGTTGGCCTTCTTCAGCTCACGCACCTCGCGCTCGAGTTCCTTGACGCGGGCCGCCTCCGCGGTGATGACCCCGTCACGCTGCCCAGTGTCGCGCTCGTACCGCCGAACCCAGTTCGACAGCGTCTGCGCGCTGCAGCCGATCTTGCCGGCGATCGACTCGATCGCCGCCCACTGTGATCCGTGCTCGCCGCGCTGCTCGAACACCATGCGCACGGCGCGCTCGCGCACTTCGGGGGAGAACTTCGTTGTCTTCTTCATGGCTCCATCTTCTCAAGAGTTGGAGCCTCCGCGAAACCCGGTGCGATTCATGCGATTTGCGACGCGGTGACTGCTTACGGAGCGGAGTCGACGGCGATTTCCGGATACATCCTATCGAACTTTTTCCCCGTCGCCAAAGTGAAATCGCCGCAAAAAACGGCATATTCGGTCAGTGGCCTCCGCTTTATTTTCCAATTAGCCTTCGGCGTCAAGCAGCTTCACCAGGACTTCCGCCCTCAGTCCGACAATTACCAAACCTATCAAAGCGGGATTGATGCGCAAGTGGATCCCGCGCTGGATACAGCAATAGCAGGCTGTCGATGCCTCCGAGCCGATGAAATCGCGCGCTGGGTCTCACGGCCATCAGAATTAGGCGAGAGCTGTCGTGGGTTACAGAATCTGCATCTACCTGTCTCATCCCTGTCTCCTTCACTTCGCAGCGATTCATCAAATCAGACCTGTGCCGGGCGCTTCACCCATACGTCGGTGCGGCGGTCGAGGAATGCAGTGCGCTGAGAAACGACGTCGCGGGTGTCACTCTTGTCAGAATCTGGCGCCGGGTGCGCGTCAAAAAGTGTGTTGTTCGACGTCACGAATTCGTGCTCCCCGAACAATATTCTTTTCTCCCTCTCTTCAACCTCGCTCGACGCGACAGGAGATATCACCCCGCCAAGACCCTTATCTGCGAGACAAAACCGCTTGCCTGACATTCGCCCCTCCTACGCCCTCACCCCAACCCTTCACGCATATGTTAAGCAAACTGAATTAGTTTGATAAGTAGGCGCTTTTGCCCGTTTCTGTTTCCTGAAATTCTACAATTAACTGATCGTTGCGGCCGCGAATTTCGGTCATGCATTTCCGGCATCTCCTCACGACGAGCGAGCGCGACATGAACGCAGAGTTCGTGGAAATTCCGGCCGCGGACCATGGGCTCTTCCCCTTCACCCCAAAACCGTGTCCCTCGAATTCGTCTTGATGAACTGCATTCAATCGACTACACGTCCCGATATTGTCTCCCTAGAGGCAACAACATGATTCTTCGTTGAGAGCTTATCACTCGAGGGTCCGTAGCCTACGATTACGTCGGTTTTGGTGCCTTCTTCTTCGTCGGATCGAGCGCCTGCGACAAGATCATCGAATCGCAGGCATTGATCGAGGGACGACGCACCACCAAACGAACCCGTTTCAGGTTTTGGTGGAAATGCATCGATATGGACGTAATAGCCGATCAAAGGGGCTGGGAATGCGTCGAACGCGATCCGTTCGGGCGCATAGTTGGTCTGACGACACGGATTCGACGGCAGGAAACCCACTCCGTTCCTGCCTATACGGTCCTTGCACCGGTAGACGGCTCACGCGCCTCCCTTGCGGCTTTGCGGGTTGCAGCTGACATTGCCGGCCGCTTGGCGGAATCAAGTCTCGACGTTCTTAACGTGCAGACCATCCTTGGTTGTACAGGCGACGACGATGATTTATTGAATGCGGGACTTGCCGACACTGAAATCGCACGCCAGTTTCTCGCAGGTGCAGATGCCTCGTATCGCTTGAGACTCGCAGCGGGCAATCCTGACGAGGTAATCCTTACCTATATACGTGAGCAGAAAATCGCGGAAGTCGTCATGGGCGCCGACGGGACCGGCAGCGTGGGGTGCGCGCTGCTCGGCTCCGTCGCCCTGGATGTGCTGGGTCAAGTGGAGATACCGGTAACGTTGGTCAAATCGAGAATCCATTCACCTCGATTCGCTCAGGGGACCGGCGACCTATTGATTGCATATGATGGTTCGGCAGGATCCTTGAGGGCGCTGCATTACGGACTTCGATATGCAAATGGGCTTAATAATGCCCCGCGAATCCATTTGCTCAACCTTCAAGCGGCCAATGATGGATTGTCTGCTGGAAAAAATTCGGGGACCCGTCTCAGCCAGCGAACAACGGCCCTCGAGGCTTGTGATGCAGCATTGCGCGCACTTGAGACGGTACGAGCTGACTTCGAATTCCATGTCGCACATGGGGATCCCGTCGAGAAAATACTGCAGCTTGCGGCAAGCGTCGATTGCTGTCGCATAGTCATGTCCTCGCGTGGCCTTGGCTGGTTTGCAGCCCTCATGGCTCGCTCGATTTCATGGGCCGTGCTGTATCGCACGTCTATCCCGATCACCCTGGTCAAGTAGTGATGGATAGATCAGTACTCCATGACGTGCGTCGTACGACCTTCGCGCTTTCACTACAGCCGGAATGGTCAGCCCGCACACCTGAATTCGTTTGGATCTAAAGATGAACCTTAGCCGAGATTTCCTTCGCGCAAAAAGCCCCTGTGCCGACGGTTTTCGCTGGTTTCTTCGACATTTCGGAGAAGGCGGAAACTATCAGGAACTGCTCGATGAACTTGTCGCCGATGGCCGTGTTGACGATGCTTGCTGGCTGATGGACCAGTTCGGCCCGACAAACAAGGTCCTTGTTGTCGATAGCATCGATGCCGAAGCCTTTGTCTATGCCGGCTCGGTCGAGGTGCGCGGCAATATCGAGGTCGGTGACGTCGTGCGCGTTGGCGGCTCGATCCGGGCTGGAGGGGGCATTCGCGTTGGGCGTGCAATGGATGTCGGAGGCGACGTTCGCCTCGCGGGACATCTTAATGCAGCGGGGCGTGTGAGCGTCGCAGGCGACCTGCGCGTTGGCTGGGGTGTGGACGCGAACGGAAGCGTGGCATGCGGCGGGAATCTGCATGCGGGGCGCGATATCTGTTGTGCCGACGTGGTCGATTGCGCCGGCAATGCCTTCGCCGGCGGAAGCCTTGTCGTTCACCGCTCGATCTCGTGCATGAAGACGCTTCGCGCAGGATTCGACATTTGCGGCGATGAAGACATTCGAGCAACGCAGGGCATCGAAGCAGGCGGCGCCATTCAATGCGGGCGACATCTCGAAGCCGGCTGGGGAATCCGTGCGGGCGAGGCAATTGTCGCTGACGGCTCGATTCGGGCAGGAGAAAGCATCCTTGCCGGCGAGGAAATCCGCGCGGGCAAGGGGCATGGAATCTTCGCTGGTCTTAGCGTTCCGGTCGACTCCTGGGAAAGCTGCGCCAAGGTGAAGGCGAGAAAGCTGCCTCCACGACTGATGAGCGGCTGGTGGGAAGGGCTGGAGTTGCCCCTCACTTTGTCGTAGCGCGAAGCGTCGGTCCGGAGTTTTCGGCCCGCATAAACATGGGGGTTCTACTGCCACGCCCTAAACGTCCTCTCGGAGACCCGTCTAGTTCTCCGGAGGCTACAATGGGAGGAATGCAAGATCTGAATCTGATGGTGACATACGCACATGTGGTCGATAGCGGCAGCTTCTCAGGAGCTGCCCGCCGCCTCGGTACGTCACGTTCGGCGGTGAGCAAGGCAGTGGCAAAGCTGGAACACTCGCTCGGCGTGCGTTTGCTCCAGCGTAGCACCCGACATTTGAGCGTCACCGAGGTCGGAGCTGCTTTCGCCGAGCACTGCAACCGCATCATCGACGAGATCGTCCAGGCCGAGCAACTTGCGGACAGTTTGCACGCGGAGCCACGCGGCACTCTGCGAGTTGCGGCATCGGTAGCCTTCGGGACGCTGCACGTTGCGCCCGCCCTTGCCGACTTCCTTGGCCGTTACCCGGACCTGGATGTCGACATGACCATCTCCGACCGTGGCATCGATCTCGCGGAAGAGGGTTACGACGTTGTGGTGCGCGTGGCGAACGAGTTGCCCCCGACTCTCGTCGCGCGTCAACTCGCTCCAGTGCGGCGCAAGTTATGCGCAACGCCCGAGTATTTCGCGCGCCACGGACTGCCACAAATTCCGCAGGATTTGTCCAGCCACAACTGTCTCGACTACACCCACTCCGGTGAGCAGGGTCTGTGGCGCTTCACTGGACCTGGAGGTGAAATCGCCGTGCCCGTTGCCGGTCGCTTGCGCATCAACGACGATGAAGCCCTGTCGCAAGCGGTACTCGGCGGGCTCGGACTTGCATTGCTTCCGACATTCATCATCGGCAGGGACTTGCAGGCCGGCCGGTTATGCGCAGCGCTATCCGAATACATCCCCGTCGAACGCCACGTCTACGCCCTTTACTTGCCGACCAGACACTTGCCCGTCAAAGTCCGCGCCTTCATAGATTTCCTGCTCGAGCGTTTTGGCGCCGAGCCGTACTGGGACGCCGAACGCACTGCCGCCGAACCCGCTGCATGACATTCAAGTCGAGGTTTGCGGGGTAGGTGAGCAGGACAGTGCCCGGCGATCGCGCGCTCGCTCACGGGCGATCTACGTTGGTCGGGCATCCTCGTCTTGCTTGGGGTCTTGCTTCGGGGCGTCATCTTGCGCCGCGAACTCCGTGCCGGTTCGCGGGGTCCGATACACCGCGGCACGCATGATGAGCATCGTGACCACAGGCGCGGTCATCAGCACGAATACGGCGATCAGGATCTCGTGGATCACCAGTCGCGACTGCGCCACGGTGAAATACACCATCGATGCGATCAGGATGCAGCCGGTGCCCAGCGTGATCGTGATCGCGGGCCCATGGATGCGCTGATAGAAGGACTTGAGGCGCAGCAGGCCGAGGGTTCCGATGAGCGCGATCAGCCCGCCGAGCACCAGCAGGAAAGAAACCGTCACCGCTGCCCACCAGGGCATCGCATCGAGTTCAGTCATTCGATCACCTCGCCGCGCATCAGGAACTTCGCCAGCGCGATCGTCGACACGAAGCCGAGCAGGGCGATGATCAGGGCCGCATCGAAATAGATCTGGCTGCCGTAGCGGATGCCGAGCATCACCGCCAGCAATATGGTGCACATCCACAGGGTGTCGAGTGCAAGCACGCGATCGTGTGCCGACGGGCCGATGAGCAGACGCACGGCACACAGCAGCATCGCCAGCACGACGCAGGTGAGTGCGAAGCCGATCGCCAGGGACAGCAGGGTGCCGACGGTCATGCCTTTCCTCCTTGTCCGGAGCTCGGCGGCGCTTCGAACAGCTCGATGATGGGCCGCTCGTAACTTGCCTTGATCGTTTCGACCCACCAGCGCTCGTCGTGCAGGTCGAACACGTGCAACAGCAGTTCGTGACGCTCGGGCAGCAGATCGACCCATACGGTGCCCGGCGTCATGTTGATGAGGCAGGACAGCAGCGCCAGGCCGTGCGGGCTGCGCAGGTCGAGCGGTATCCGGATGAACTGCGAATTCACGCCCTCGGAGCGGCGGAAAAGGATGATCTGCGCGACGTTGAAGCTCGAGCGCACGATCTCGACGGCCGACATTCCGAGCAGTCGGAACAATGCAGGCAGCCTGGCGATGCGCGCGTAGCTGTGCGGTTGCAGGGGGCGCGCGAGGATCGGCGCGAGGATGGCCAGCACGCTGCCCAGCAGCCAGTGCGCCGGTTCGAGGCTCTGGACCAGCGTCAGCCACGTCAGCAGCAGGCCGATCGACAACATCGGCGAGGGGAACCAGCGGCTCATCGCGTCGTCTCCACCGGCAGCGGTCGAATCACGGGCGATTGGCCGAGCACGCGTTCGTTGTAATCGGCAACCCGCGTCAGGCCGGCCACCGTCCGGTTCAGGTAGTCGAAGGTCGGGCCGGCATGGGTCGTGAGGAGCACGCACAGCACGATCAGGGCGGTGACCGGCGCGGCCTCCGAGGCGAGCAAGCTGGGCGGGGTCACGGCTCCCGAGGCCCAGAACGTCCGCACACCCAGCCGCATCAGCGCGATGATCGCCGCCAGGCCTGCGACCACGACCAGCGCGATCAGCAGCCATGTCGTCGCCGTCACGCCGCCTTGTCCGGGCGGTGAGGCATCGAGCAAGGCATGGAACAGGCTGAACTTGGCGACGAAGCCCGACAGCGGCGGCATCCCGCTGATGACCAGCGCACACGCGACGAAGCCCAGCCCGAGGAAGGCAAGGGTGCCGGGGATCACGACGCCCACCGGATCCTCCGGCTTGTCGTTGATCGCAAACGCCTCCATCGTCACGGCCAGCAGGGATGCGCCCGGCGGACGTATGCGTTCGGTGAGTTCGAGCAGGAGCATGAAGGCCGACATCGCCAGCGTCGCACCCACCAGGTAATACAGCCCTGCCGCGAGTACTGCGCCGCCGGACTGCCCGATCACGGCCAGCAGCGTGCCCGAGGAGACGATCGCGCCGTAGCCGGCCATGCGCGCCCCGCCCTGGCTGGCGAGCATGCCACAGGTGCCGAACACGAGCGTGGCCATGCCGCCGATGATCAGCGCCTGGAAGCCGAAACCGGCGAGGGCTCCGGCCGAATCGCCGAACACGGCCATCCATACGCGCAGCACCGCATACACGCCGACCTTGGTCATCACGACCAGCATCGCCGCCACGGGCGGGCATGCCGAGGAGTAGGCGCCGGGCAACCAGAATCCGAGCGGCCACATCGCGCCCTTGGTCAGGAAGGCCAGCGCGAGCACGCTCGCCCCGACGCCCAGCAGGTAGGCGTCCTCCGGCCTCAGCGCGGGCACCCGCGCGGCCAGGTCGGGGATATTGAGCGTGCCCGACGCGGCGTAGATCAGCGCCACGCCGATCAGGAACATCAAGGAGGCGACCAGGTTGACGGCGATGTACTGCATGCCGGCCCGAATGCGGTTCAGGTTGTAGCCATGCAGCAACAGGCCGTAGGACGCGGCCAGCATCACCTCGAAGAACACGAACAGGTTGAACAGGTCGTTGGTCAGGAAGGCGCCGTTGAGCCCCATCAGCAGGAAGAGGAACAGGGAATGGAAATGCACGCCGACCCGGCTCCAGCGCTGCGCGGAAAAAACCAGCACCGCCAGGGCGATGGTCGCCGTCAGCACCAGCATCAGCGCGGCCAGGCGGTCGACCATCAGCGCGATGCCGAAGGGCGCGGCCCAATTGGCGGCGAAATACACGCCAATTCCCTTCGGCCAGTGCTCGGCATCCACAAGAAGCAGCAGGGCCACCGCGACCAGCCATAGCAGCACGCTGACCACCGCGGCGCAGCCGAACTTGATGCGGTGATGCTTGTGGTTGACCGGGATCAGCAACGCCCCTGCGAGGAGCGGCAGGAGGATCGGGAGCACGATCAGATGATCCAGCCACGGAAGAGCGCTCATTCGCGTGGCTCCTCGCCATCCACGTGGTCGCTTCCGGTCAGCCCGCGGGCGCCGATCATCATCACCAGATACAGCGCAGTGGTCGCAAAGCCAATCACGATCGCCGTCAGCACCAGGCCTTGCGGCAGCGGGTCGGCAAACTGCGCCGGATCGACCGCCGCGTGAGGTGTGATCGGCGGCCGATCCACCCACAAGCGCCCCATGCCGAAAATGAACAGGTTGACGGCGTAGGACATCAGCAGCAGGCCGGTGATGAGCTGGAAGGTGCGCGGACGCAGGATCAGCCAGATGCCGGACCCGAAGGTGACGCCGACGGCGATGGCGAACACGATCTCCATCAGACCTCCCTCCCCTGCCCGACTCCCGCGTCGTCCGGCCCGCCATCACCCGGCAAGCGGCGCGCGCGCAAGGATTGGTGCGCCAGCGCCACCAGCATCAGCATCGTCGTGCCCACGACGACCGCGAACACGCCCAGGTCGAATACGAAGGCGCTGGGCAGGTGCAGTTCGCCCAGCAGCGGCCAATCGACATGCGCCGTATGCGTCGTCAGGAAGGGGTGGCCGAAGGCCCATGCGCCGAGGCCCGTCGCCAGGGCGATCAGCAACCCGGCGCCCAGCCAGCGGTGCGGGCGCAGTTGCAGGTGGCTCTCCACCCACACGGTGCCCGCCAGCATGTATTGCACCAGGATCGCCACCGCGAAGATCAGGCCCGCCACGAAGCCTCCACCCGGGAGATTGTGCCCGCGCATGAAGAAGTAGACCGCGATCACGCCGATGAAGGGCAGCAGCATGCGCAGATAGATTCCGGGTACCTGAAGATAACCGCTGTCGGCCTGTTCGGCCGTGGTCTGCCTGCTCGCGGGGTCGGCCGCGTTCTTCTGCTGCGCGGGGATCTCGGCGCTGTCCGCGGCGGGGCGGAAGCGTCGCAGCAAGGCATAGACCGTGAGGGCGACGATCGAGAGCACCGTCACTTCGCCCAGCGTGTCGAAGCTGCGGAAATCGACCAGCAGCACGTTGACGACGTTGCTTCCGCCGCCTTCGCTCAATGCGCGCAGCAGGAAGAAGTCCGCTATCGTTTCGGGGGGCGGGTGCACGAGCACCGCATAGGTCAGCAGTGCCATCCCCAGGCCGCCGGCGACTGCGATCAGCATGTCACGCGAACGGCGCATCCATACGCGGCGCGGAATCGTGAGCTGGAGTATCTTGGGTTCGATGCGCGGCGGCAACCAGCGCAGGCCGAGCAGGATCAGCACGGTGGTGACCGTTTCGACCATCAGCTGCGTCAGCGCCAGGTCGGGCGCAGAAAGCCACAGGAAGGTGGCCGCCGTCACGATGCCCGTGCCACCGATGAGGATGAGGGCCGCGAGCCGGTGATACTTCGCCATCCACGCCCCGGCGACTGCGCACGCGCAGCCGATGGCCCAGAGGGCCGCGAACAGCGGGTCGGGTTCGTGCAGCGGGATTTCCGTCCAGGCGACGGGCATGCCGACGAGCAAGGGGGGAACGATCAGCATCGCGAGCATCATCATCAGCAGCTGTGGCTGCAGGCGCGTGGTGCCGATGCGTTGCAACAGCCATTGGGCCGAGCGGGTCAGGACCATCATCGAGGTTTCGTAGGCCTGTGCGCCGCTGAAACGGTGGATCACCGGAACCTGTTCACGCTGTCGCAGATTGAAGTAGCGGCGCAGCACGACGTACAGCATGACGCCACCGCTGAAGGCGATCGTACTCAGCAGCAGGGGCAGGTTCACGCCGTGCCAGGGCGTGAGGTCGTATGCCGGCGTGTTCGGCCCGAGTGTTGCGGTGACCGCCAGTTGCAGGAAGGGCCCGATGCTCACGCCCGGCACGATGCCGACGATCAGGCACAGGACTACCAGCAACTCCACGGGAAAGCGCATCCAGCGCGGCGGCTCATGGGGGTCGCGCGGGAAATCGCTCGTGGGCGTGCCGAAGAAAATCGAGATGAAGCGCAGCGAATACGCCACGCTGAACATGCCCATCGCCACGGCTGCAACAGACATCCACCAGTTCTCGTCGCCGCCCACCAGCGCCGTTTCCGCGAAGAACATCTCCTTGGACAGGAAGCCGTTCAGCAGGGGCACGCCGGCCATGGCCGCGCTGGATACGATCGCCAGCGCCGCAGTGACCGGCAACTGGCGTCGCAGTCCGCGCAGGACGCGCAGGTCGCGGGTCCCGGTTTCATGGTCGATGATGCCGGCGGTCATGAACAGCGAAGCCTTGAAGGTCGCGTGATTGAGGATGTGGAAGATGGCCGCGACGATCGCCAGCGGCGTGCCGATGCCGATCAGCACCGTGATGAGGCCGAGGTGGCTGATCGTCGAATAGGCGAGCAGGCCCTTCAGGTCGTGCTGGAAGATCGCGATGAAGGCACCGATCAGCAGCGTGCACACGCCTGCACCGCCGATGATCCAGTTCCACTCCGCCGTGCCCGCGAGCGCGGGCCACAGCCGCACGAGCAGGAACACGCCGGCCTTCACCATCGTGGCCGAATGCAGATACGAGGATACGGGCGTCGGCGCGGCCATCGCGTGCGGCAGCCAGAAATGGAAGGGGAACTGCGCGCTCTTGGTCAGCGCGCCCAAGGCGACGAGCACCAGTGCGACGCGGTACAACTCGTGCGAACGGATGAGCGGCCCGGCCGCCAGTGCGGTGTCCAGATCGTAGCTGCCGACGATGTGGCCGAGCACGAGCACGCCGGCCAGCAGGCACAATCCGCCGGTGGCGGTCACGGTGAACGCCATGCGTGCCCCCCGCCGGGCATCCGAGCGGTGATGCCAGTACCCGATCAGCAGGAACGAGGTCAGGCTGGTGAGTTCCCAGAACACCACCAGCTGCACCAGGTTGCCGGACAGCACCACGCCCAGCATCGAGCCCATGAAGGCCAGCAGAAAGGAGAAGAAGCGCGGCACCGGGTCCTTCGGCGACATGTAGTAGCGCGCGTACAGCACCACCAGCAGGCCGATGAGGAGAATCAGCAGAGTGAATACCCAGGCCAGCCCATCCACGCGCAGCACGAGATTGAGTCCGTGCGACGGCAGCCAGGCGAGCTCTTCGCGCAGCACCGTTCCGGCAGCAACGGCGGGGTACAGCAGACCGGTGACGAGCAGCCCGCCGGCCGCGACGGCGAACGCCAGCCATGCCTCGCGGTTACGGGCATTTTCCGGCATCAGTGCCGCCAGCACACTGCCGGCAAATGGAACGAGAATCAGTGAAGCAAGCAACATCCGTCATGACCAGGGTGTGGGGCCGGCCAGTCAGTGCGGGCTGACCGGCCGGCAATACAGGGCCGCCGCCTCCACGGGGTGCGGCGCCGGTTCAATCTACACTGCGACATGGCGCGATTGCACCAACAGCGTGTCGCAGGGCAGGAATTCGAGCAACTTCGCAGCGGTACTGCCCAACAGCATGCTCATGATGCCCCCGTGGGAATGACCGCCTATCACGACGAGATCAATGTCATTGTCGCGTACGTAACGCGCGAGCTTGATCGGGATCCTGCCGCATTCGACTACCGGATGCATAAGCGTACCCTCGGAAAGCCGCGTTTCCTGAACGAACTCCCCGCACTCCGCGAGCGCGATCTGCCGGGAAGTTACGCCGATCGACGCAGTCGTGCCCGGACCGGACATCGGCGGTGTGTAAGCGTGGTAAAGCGTCAGGTCGCGACCGGGAAAGAACGCCGCCGCAGTGAGCAAGGCGTGCCGCGACATTTCGGAAAAGTCGGTTGCCACGAGGATGCGTTGGTAGGGACCCTGCGCACGGCCGCGAACGACCAGCAGGGCAGGCTTCAGGGAGCGGGCGAGGCGCTCGTTGGTGGTCCCGAGCAGCACGCGCCCGAATGTTTCCTGACGAGCGACCGCGGTCACGACGAGGTCGGCACCGACTGCGGTGGCTGTTTCTCGGATCGCGGTGTCGGGCTCCCGTCCCTGCACGATCCGGATCTTCACCGGCATCTTCATCCCGGACAGGTCGCGGCTGAGTTGCCGCTCGGCGACACTCATCAGTTGATCGTCGGTTGCGCCGCTGATCCATGCATGCGTCTGATCCGCACACACCGATGGATCGAGGACATTCAAGGCAATGAGCTCCGCCTGCCACTCACGGGCGAGCTGGGCGCTCCGGTCGAGCGCCCGGTCACAGCGCGCGCCGAGGTCGGTCGCCAGGAGAAGACGAGCGGGCGGTCGGTCGGGGGGGTGAATCGCGGTCTCATGCGTCACGGTCGTCTCTCCCTAGAGGATGTCCGGTCACGCGCGCACAAGGCGTGTCGCGAGGCCGGTACTGCGGATGACGAGCTTCTCCAGCTCCGCCACGGCAAAAACCAGCAGACCGGCCGCAACCACCTTGGACCACTCCTGCGGCGTGAGATCTGTCGAGTCGAAGATGCCATGCATGAAAGGAGCATGGGTGTAGGCGATCTGCAAGGGAATGCAGGCGGCGATCGCTAGCAGCACATAAGCATTTCCGGTCAGCCCCTCCCGATTCGTGACCGGCGCGAGGATATGGCGACTGTTGATCAGGTAGAACATCTCGGCCGCGACCACCGCATTGACGGCCATCGTGCGCGCCGTTTCCAGACTCGTGCCATCCGCCAGTTCCCACAGGAAGAGTCCCAGCGCACCGGCCATCATCAGCACCGAAACCATCAGCACCCGCCAGACGAAGAAGCCCGACAGCAGGGCCTGGCTCGGTGGTCGCGGATGGCGCTTCATGACGTCGCCCTCGGCCGGCTCGAATGCCAGCGCCAGCCCGAGCGTCGAGGAAGTGACCATGTTGATCCACAGCACCTGTGCCGGCGTCAGCGGCAATGCCAGCTCGAACAGGATGGCGGCAATCACCACGAGGGCCTCACCGCCGTTGGTGGGCAGCATGAACAGGATGAATTTTTTCAGGTTGTCATAGACGGCGCGGCCCTCGCGGACCGCTCGCGCGATGGTGGCGAAATTGTCGTCGGCGAGCACCATGTCGGACGCTTCCTTGGCCGCTTCGGTACCCTTGAGGCCCATCGCCACGCCGACGTCGGCGCGTTTGAGCGCGGGGGCATCGTTCACGCCGTCCCCGGTCATCGAGACCACCTGTCCGTCGTCCTGCAGGGCCTGCACGAGGCGCAGCTTGTGCTCGGGGCTGGCCCGTGCGAACACATCGACTTCCATCGCCACCCGCCGCAATGCGGCGTCATCCATGATGGCAATTTCCGCTCCGGTGATGAACGGCTTTCCGACGCCAATGCCCAGTTGGGCACCGATGGCGCGCGCCGTCTCACCGTGGTCGCCGGTAATCATCTTCACACGGATGCCGGCACGGTGGCATTCGCTCACCGCCGCGATCGCTTCCTCGCGCGGGGGATCGATGATGCCTGCCAGCGCGACCAGCACGTAGCCGTCCTCGACGTCGGCAAATTCCAGACTGTCGCCGGCCGGCGCAGCGCGCTTGCACGCCAGGGCGAGAAGCCGCAAACCCTGTGCCGCCGTGTCGGTCGCCATCCTTCGCCAGTAATCGACATCCAGCGACCGCAGGCCATCGTGGTCCAACTGGGATTCGCACATGTCGAGAATCCGTTCGGGGGCTCCCTTGACGAAGATCCACGAGTCGCCGTCCGGATCGCAGTGCCAGGTCGCCATGAAGCGATGTTGCGACTCGAACGGAATCGAATCGACCCGCGGCCACGCCGTATCCCCGGCGTGCTGGGTAAAGCCCCCCTTGTGTCCCGCAACGAGCAAGGCGCCTTCGGTCGGGTCGCCTTCGATCGACCAAAGATCGTCCTGCTCGCGCAGACGCGCGTCGTTGCACAGCACGCCTGCTCGCATCGCCATTTGCAGCGCGGGGTAGTGGGCGATATCGATGATCCGGCCGTCGACGCTGAAGTCTCCGACTGGTGCGTAACCGACCCCGCCGACGTCGAACACGTGACCGCCGCAGACGAAGCGCTGCACCGTCATTTCGTTGCGCGTCAGCGTCCCGGTCTTGTCCGAGCAGATCACCGTCACCGAACCCAGCGTCTCCACGGCTGGAAGCCGGCGCACGATGGCCTTGTGCCGGGCCATGCGCTGCACACCGAGCGCGAGAGTCACGGTCATGATCGCCGGCAAACCCTCCGGAATGGCCGAGGCGGCGAGCGCGACGACCATCATGAACATCTCGGCCGGGGCATGGTCACGCCACAGCGTGCCGAGCACGAAGGTTGCCGCAGACAGGCCGAGGATGACGAGTGCCAGCATGCGGCCGAAGCGTTCGATCTGGCGCAACAGAGGCGTCGACATTTGCTCGATGCCCGCCAGCATCTGATTGATCCGTCCCAGTTCGGTCGCGCCCCCGGTCGCCACCACGATCCCGGTCGCCTGGCCGTAGACGACGAAGGTTCCCGAGTAGGCCATGTCGTAGCGATCACCGAGTGGAGCGTCTGCGGCGACGGCTTCCGCCCCCTTGTCGATCGGCAGGGATTCGCCCGTCAGCGCGGCTTCCTCGATTCGCAGTTCCCTGACCGACACGAGGCGTACGTCCGCTGGAATGCGGTCACCGGAGGTCAAGGCCACCCAGTCGCCGGGGACGAGATCGGCCGCGTCGATCTCCTGACGATTGCCGCCGCGGATCACCACTGCATGCGCGGACAGCATCGCGCGGATTGCGTCGAGTGCCGCTTCGGCCTTGCCTTCCTGGATGAAGCCGATGATCACGTTGATCACCACCGCGCCGAGCAACACCCCGGTATCGACCCAATGCCCAAGCGCCGCCGTGATGACGGCCGCGCCGAGCATTACATACAGCAGAATATTGTGAAACTGCATAGCCAGGCGCAGGAGCGGGCCGCGTCGGGCCGGCGGGGCGAGCCGATTCGGGCCGTAGTGCGCGAGCCGACGCTGCACTTCATCTGGCAGCAGGCCATCCGGCCCGGTTTGCAGGGCCTGTTCGACCTCGCCCCGCGTGAGTGCATGCCAATCTGGAGGCCGGGTATGATCCACGTGACGGTCGCTCATCAATGCGCAGTCTCCAGGTATTTCCTCGCACGGCCTGGACAGACGCGAAAGCGAAGAATATTTGTAGCAATACTATACTGATGCATGCATAGACCTCCCAGGCCCGCGGAATATGCATTTCGCACCGGGCGGCGCAAGCGTCGAGACGCGCACAGCATATGAATGGAGAGGACGACGACCATGTTGAAACTGAAACGCCTGCTTGCTGCGACCGATCTTTCCGCGCCGGCTCGCCACGCTGTCGAGCGGGCAGCACTGGTGAGCAGGGAAACGGGAGCAGCGCTGGACGTGCTGCATGTGGCCGATCTCGCCCCGCTGGACCGGCTCCGCCACCTCATGGGCAATTCGGCGGACGAGTTGAAACAACGGGTGCTCGAGACTGCGGAGGCACGGCTGCATGACCTTGTCGGCAGCCTGCAAAATCACTATGGCCTCTCGGCGGCTGCACATGTCGCGTTCGGCTCCCTGCTTGCAGAATTGGCGCGGGCGGTCGAAGCATCCAAAGCGGAACTTATCGTTTGCGGCGCGCGTGGCGAGAGTTTCGTGCGGCATATCCTTTTGGGCTCGACGGCCGAGCGGATGCTTAGCCGCGCGAAATGTCCGATGCTGGTGGTGAAGCAGGCTGCGCATGAACCCTATCGGACGGTGCTCGTGCCGGTCGATTTCTCCCCCTCGTCCGTGCAAGCGATCGCCAATGCCCGGCTCGTTGCGCCACAGGCGCGGCTCGTCCTGCTCCATGCTTTCGACTTGCCGTTCGAAGGCCATCTACGGTATGCCGGTGTAGAGGACGAAGTCATCAGTGGCTATCGCAGGCAAGCCAGGCAGGAAGCGATTCAGAATCTGAAGGCATTGAGCGAGCAGGCCGGACTGCCGCCATACGAGGCACACATCGTCGTGCAGCAAGGCTCCCCCTCGACACACATCATCGAACAGGAGCAGGAAGCCGACTGCGATCTGATCGTGATGGGCAAACACGGCCAAAGCATGCTCGACGAGTTTTTCCTCGGCAGCGTCACCAAGCATGTCCTGGCCGAATCGCAATGCGATGTGCTCGTCTCCGTTTGACGAGCGCAGGGGGTCAGAAGGTATTTCAGGGCAGGCGATCACCCCGGATTGCCTGCGTCCCCCCTGCGGATCAGCAGCCCCTGACCCGGACGACTCGCGGCGAAGCTCCCTTTTGCACCGTGACGCCAGGAGAACCTCGGCGCAAAGCATGTCGATCGCAGACGTTCCAAAAACTCGCCGTCCCTATTCGAGCAAGCTCAATGCCTCGCCCGGCACACCGCCCCGTTCAGTGCTGACGGGTTGATGTCGCCTCGCTCGTGGTCGCGGCCTGATCGACCGCGATGACGGTCAGGCGGCGCTCAGTGCCATCGGGAAAGTCCCAGTCAATAGCCTGACCCACGCTGAGGCCGATGAGTGCCGCGCCGACCGGCGCCAGGACGGAAACCTTCCCTTGGGCAATGTCTGCCTCGTCGGGGAACACAATCCGCACCTCACGGTCGAGCCCTGCTTTCTCGTCGCGGTAATGAACCCGGGCGTTCATCGTGACGACGTCCGTTTGCACCGATTCCGTAGGGATGACAATTGCGCGCTCCAGTTCAGCGCGCAGGGTGGGGGGCGGTTGCATCGCCATCAGGCGTACGAAGTCGATTTCACTTAGGACGATATTTGATTCTGGCATATTTTCCTCATTTCTTGCGGACATGCTGACGCATCTGACTAGCAGCGGATGCCTCCATGATAGGAGCGCTGACGAGCGTCGATAAGCCGTGCATGGCTCACAATCTTGTATCCCCCACGGAAACAATTGCGAAAGCAAGAGGACGATGAAGACGAACTGAGTGATGTCCTCCCGTAATTGAAGGCGAGGACATGTTTCTATTCGCCCCGGATCATTATCAACAGCATCTTGAACCCGTCGACGGGATGCACTGCGTGAGGCACGCCGGCCGGCATGAGTAGCGCATCGCCTTCGCCCACCGTATGGACGACACCTGCGATCGGAATTTCGGCGCTACCCTCGATGCCAATGACCAAGGCATCGAACGGCGCCGTATGTTCGCTTAGGCCCTCATTGCCGTCGAAGGCAAACAAGGTGACATTGCCTGCAGAATTCTTGACCAGCATTCGGCTCACGACTGCTTTGTCCTGATATTGAAGCAGGGTCTTGAGCTTTTGCACTTCAGTCCCCGATTTTTCGCTGCTCATATTGCTCCCTTGAACACTAAGAAGACGATCATCAATCAGAAGGCCGGACTGCCCATCCCTAGCCGTTTTCATCGCATCTCGAAGGCCTCCCGACGAAATCTCAGGCGCCTGCCCCAGATTGCAGCCAGCCCGGCCTCCAGCTGATCGCCAAATAGCCTCGGCCCGCAGAACCACACTTCGGTGCGTCCCGCTTTCGGCTGTGACGCGGCCAACTCCTCCGATGTCAGGGTCGCGCCGACCGAGGTATCGTGAATATGAAGCTGAACCATGGGAAGTCTCGCGCAAAGCCGCTGCAGCCGTTCCACGAAGGGGTCGCGCGAGGCGTTGCGCGTGCTGTAGTGAAGCTCCACTTGCGGTGCCGAGTCGGGGGCGGCGCGTAGGGCATCCAGCCATGACAGGAAAGGCGTGATGCCGATCCCGCCGGCGATCCAGATTTGGCGCGCGTTCCGATCATGGCGCTCGAGCAGGAAACGTCCGTATGGCCCTTCGACGGTGACAGGCTGCCCGACCGCAATACGTGTCGCCAAGCGACGCGTGTAGTCGCCCAGCGCCTTGATCTGGAAAGTCACCGTCTGGTCGCCGCGGTCGGCGCTGGCAATGGTGAAGGGATGCGCTCCTTCGATGCGGTCGAAACCGACGAAGGCGAACTGGCCCGCACGGTGACCGTTCCATCCGGCGTCGAGACGACAGGTCACCTCGGTGATGTCGGGGGCCGGGGACGAGACGGACGCAACCACGCCCATTGCGCGCCGATCCCGGCCGATACGTCCGGTCAGCGCCAGGATCGATGCCGCGGAGCCGGCCGCGATCAGGGCCGCCATCAACCATCCGACCGCATTGCTCCAGTATTCCGGCGGCGCGAGCACCGCGGCGTGGAACGCGAGCATCAGGTACAGCACCGGCATTGCGCGATGGAGATGGCGCCAGAATTTGTACGGGAAGCGCTTCCAAAGGCTCAGGACGATCATTCCCAGTACGAAGTAGATCGCGAATTCGCCCAATTCGTCGCCGGCATCGCGCAGGCTTTCCAGTAACGCGCCAAAGTGCGCCTCGGGGACCTGGCCGGCCTCGCTAAAGACGGATTCGAGCACGTCGTCGGACATCTCGATGAGCCAGTGCAGCGCCGCGAAGACTGCGGCGAGAATGCCGGCCCACTTGTGCAGGCGAAAGATGCGGTCCATCCCGCCTAGCGGGCGTTCGAGTACCGCCGGCCGGGTGGCCAGTGCCATTGCCAGCGACATTAGGCCTATGCCCAGCACTCCGCTGAGATAGAGCGCCTGGTCGCGGATCAGCCATGGTAGCGACGCGCTGCCGTCGCCGTCGACACTCGCGGCGAGCCCCCAGGCGAGGGTGAGAAGGGCAATGAACGAGGAGAGGATGAAGACCATCGGATACCCTCTTTAGGCGGGATAACGGCAGGAGCGCCGGCGTGGGCGGCGCTCCCCTCGGGTAGAGGCTCAGTTGTTGCGCTTGACCTCGGTTTTGATGACCTCACCGGTGACGGGGGCGACGTCGAGTTCCACCAAACGTCCCTCCCTATCGGTGGCCGTAACCTCGAACTTGTCACCATCGCGCTCGATCTCCTTGAGGTCTCGATATCCCATCGCTTCGACCTTGACCTGCGCCTGGTGCAGCGTTAATCCCGTGGTGGGCTTGGCGCTGGTGTCCTTGTCACGCTTCGCTTCGGTCTTGAGGACGACCCCCGTGACGGGATCGACATCGATCGCCACCAAGCGGCCGTCCGCGTTGGTGGCCTTGATCTCGTACTTGTCCTTCTCGCGTTCAAGTTTCGTGAGGTCGCGGTAGCCCAAGGCTTCAACCTTGAGCTGGACTTCGTGCGGTGTCAGCCATTGGGCCGAGCCGGTACCGGTCGCATTGCTTGCAGCGAGCGCCGGCACGATGATTCCGCCCGCCAGCAGACCGGCGCCGAGGGTGAAGGTGACGATGAGTGTGTTCGTGCGCATGGTGGTTTCTCCTGTTCCTTGGGGTTGCGGCCTCTTTCTGGTGACCGTGGCGCAATCCTGAACGGAGCGAACTGAATGCGGGCTGAATGTTCCTGCCGTGTCAGCAATGGGAATCAATGCCCACCGCGTCGATGTCGGGGGCAATACCGGGGAATTTCGCTGACGTCTATGTCCGCAGTCCAAGGTTCTCGGTCGTTTGTCAGCCTGCTTGCCAACTGAAGCAGTCACTCGAATGTCAGCTGCGGAGCGTGAATGACTGGCCGATTTAGGCCGAGGTCGTGTAAAAACGGTTGCCGATGCAACGAGAATCAGTCGCTCCGACGCGCGGCCGCGGCAGTCATTGACTTGAACGCAGTAAGTCAGCGCTGATCGGCGGCAAGAAGACCCGCTCAGGCCTTCATCGCCGCCATCAGTGCCTCGTTTCCCATCAGATTCATCACCCGCTTCAGGTTGTACGCGAGCACGTGCAGGCTCATCTCGGTTCTGACGCGTTCGAGGCCCTTGGTCAGGAAATGCGTCTCGCCCATCCATGTCTTCAGAGTACCGAAGGGATGCTCAACCGTCCGGCGCCGAATACGCATGCTGTCGGGCGCCTCGTCTAGACGGGCCAGCATGACCTCGAGCTCTTCCTCATGCGCCCGGCGGCTGACGCGTCGATAATCACCAGGCGTGCATTTGGCTTTTATGGGGCAACGCGGACAGTGTGAGCTCCAGTAACGGTGCATCGTCAGTCCGGTCTCAACGCTCGTATAACGCCAGATCAGGCCCTCGCCCGCCGGGCAGACGTACTCGTCATGCTCGCGGTCATAGCCTCGGCCGAATGCGGGCCTTCAAGATTCCACCGCAATATCCTCCGAGGAACTTTGACATTAAACGGTTCATTCGGGCGCACCTTGCTCCCCTGCCCTCCCTTCCGCGGCAAAGCCACCAGCCAATCGGCCGGCACCGGGCACAATTACCGTCTGACTCGCCTTACTCACCCGTTGCGCCGCAAACGCGTCGAAGGCGTCTTGAACGGCTATACGTCGCCTGTAATCATCGGCTACCCGAGAGGCGGCACGTCCGGGTTCGCTGCGCCGTCTCCCGTCGCTCAAACCTTCTCGCCGTCGGCGAGGCGGTGCTTGCTGCAGCTGCCGAATGCATCCATTACTATGCTCTCAGCAACATCCCTCCATGTCGCGCAAGTCGCCCCCCATGACCCTCACCAAAGCTGACCTCATCCAAGACATCGCCGCCGCCATCGGTCTCAACAAGCGAGAAGCCGCCGAAATGGTCGAAGCGTTCTTCGAGGAGATTGCCGGCGCACTTGTCAGCGGGCAGGAGGTGAAGTTGTCGGGCTTTGGCAGCTTTCAACTGCGTGAAAAGCGCGCCCGTCCCGGACGAAATCCGAAAACGGGCGAAACCGCGCTCATCAGCGCGCGCCGCGTGGTGGTGTTTCACCCCAGTCACAAGCTCAAACTTGCCGTTGCCCCGGGCAATCGGTCGTCGGAGGCAGCCGGCACGGGCACGGCGACCGCACGAAGGCGTGCGACGCGGAGTTCTTTGCGTGCGATCGAGGAATTCATCTGAGCCACCATGGAAGGCAGCATTCCCAATCAGCGCCCCCCTTCAACGGCTTCGTAATGGTCGGGATGTTCCGCTCGGCCCTCGCGACGATGAACTCGTCGCAGTCCGGTTCGCCGCCTGAGGGCTCACGCGGAGTTGGGGTGGTGTCTGGCAGAACGACGGAGCGCGGGGCCTCGACGTGGCCACCCTTCAAGAACGATTATGGACGCGCGGCCAGACGCTCCCGCACAGCCGGATCGACCTCCCGCCGAGTCAGCAGTTCGCTGAGTGTCGTCGGTCGAGACTTGAGCACCTCGGCAACGAAACCTCTTCGTTCCTCGATGACGGGCAGCACTTTCTCTCTCAGGAACTCCCGTTCGACCGGCAATATCCGTTCGTCGCCGATCACGTTGGCGATGGCCTCCGGCAAGCCGGTGCTGATACGCGACAGGACGCCGCGGACTAGTCTCGGCGCAACGTCGGCCTCGTAGGCCATCGCATCCCAGTGTGCCCCCTCCACCCAACCCGGCTTGTTCTCACCGGCAATCGCCATGGCCATGGTCTGCCGCGGCAGATACGCCTCCACGCACAGCATGTCGTAAAACGGCGCGACCGCCGCCTTGTGCCCGCGCATCAGAAAGGCGATGTTCTTGGCGTGGGCGTCCAGATTGCCGATCAGGTAGTTGAAAACAACCCATTGGATCACGGCGTTGACCGCCACGATCGGACGTTCGATGAAGGCGCCCCGGAATACGCCGAACAACTGCTGCAGCCCCAGTCCCCCCTCGCTCTCGTACTTTTTCGACGGCGCCACCCCCAAGGCCTGGCACAGGTCGATCTGATGAGCCCGCCGGACGGCCTGGCTGGCTTCCTTCGCCCCTTGCCCTGCCTGTAGTTCCCGGTCGAAGCGCTCGATGACATAGAGCGGCTCGGGAAGGTGCAGCAAGCCGACCGGCGGTACCGGAACCTGCAATGCCCGGGCGAGGCGCATGCAGAAGAATTCGTTGGCGGGACAAAAGGGAAAGTCCGCGCTGGCGTTCTCGGGTTTGACGATGTGGGTCGAGGGTGCCGAACCTTCGGGCAGGAACATCGCGCCGTTCGCGTCGATGCGTAGCCCCAGTTTTTCCTGGGCACCGGCCAGGGACATCCGGATTTCGTCCCAGGAAGCCATCAGCGGCAGATTGCGCGCCCGGGAGGCGAGGATCTTTTCCTGCAGCGCTTCCGGCGACAGGGGCAGCAGGATTTCCTCGCCCGGCTCCCCGACGCCTTCTGGCATCAGTGAAAGCGCCCCCGCGGTGTCCTGTCCATGCCGCAACAGGAGTGCCCACGTATCCCGCGGATCAATCCGATCCCGGACGGCAATCAACTCTCGCAAACGGCCTTCGGGCAGGAGGTTCTCGAAGAACCATTCGACTGACTTGGCAGGCGCCGAATCCTTGAATTCCCGGGTGGCGATCGGGAAATTCGGCGACAGCGCGAAGGCCGCCCACTCGCTCGCGTAGCGAAACGTCCACCGCCCGCCCTCGATCTCGAGGGTTCCGACCCGAGCGCCGTTGGCTAGAACGACCAACGCGCTCATTCTGTTTCACCCGGCAGCCGCAGCCTGAACTCGATGCCGAAGCGACTACAGACGACCAACACTTTTCCGATCTGGACCGTAGGTTTTCCTTGCTCCAGGCCGTTTAGAAAGGGCAGACTGACATTGCACAGCGCTGCGGCATCGCGCTGAGTCAACCCCGACTCCTTGCGAACGGCCCGAACGATCTTCCCCAGATCGGCGACCGAGCAGATACTAACGTCTCGGGGTCGCATCGCCCCTCCGGAAAATAAACGATCGTTGAATTTTGCGCCACATCCGTCCGTGTGAGCAATGAAATTCAACGAGCGCTGATCATTTCACCGTTTTTCGTCCAGGATTCGCGGCGATCTCTGTGTCATCTGCGACTCCACGCCTCACGGGGCGCCAGCGAAACCTCTGACGTGTTGAACTGTCCGCGCGCATTGAATTTTGACCCCCCGGAGGGTCAATTTTCAAGGCTATGTCACCGCTAAATGTGGAAATCTCCCGATGGCGGCAAGCAGCATTGCTTCGGACGTAGGAAGGCGGTGAGCGTCGAGGGCGTGCCGCCATCCGAGATAGTTCGGCAAGTAATGGGTAGCGACGCCGTGGAAGCGCTCAATCCATTGCCGTAGTCGGCTGTGGTAGGCGTTGACGTTCTGCACGTGGAACGCGCCTTTGACGCGCATGCTGGCTGACAAATTGACGGACTCATGGCTGATGCCGACGTCTTTGGCGAAGTACCGGTAGCTTGCATTGGCATCGCTGACCAGCAATACGTCTGCATCGAGGACCGGCGGCAGGCATTGGCGCAGTTGGGCTTTGCTGACGGGCCCTCTTCCTGTCACGAAGTCCAGCGTTTGTCCGGTTCGGTCTCGCGCGACGAGCACGCACACCTGTTCGTTCGATAGCCCTCGTTTGGTTGCGGCTCCGCCGCGCTTGCGGGGCGGTCGAGGCAGTTTCCGGGCCCCTTTCTGTGACTCGAGAAAGTAAGTCTCGTCCGCTTCGGTGATGCCATGCAAATGTGAGGGGCGGTCGTTCTTAATCCAGGCCAGGAAGCGGTGACGCCAACGGAAACTTGTGTTGCGGTGTACCGCGGTATTCTTGGCTGCCTGGCGTACCGTCTGCGAAGTCAGCATCGCTTGCAGATAGGTCAGCCACTTCGATTTGTGTCGTAACCGCGCCAATGGGGTGCCAGTCAAAGCATTGAAGGTCTTGCCACAGCTCTGGCAGCGATAACGCTGAAGACCGTGTGCCTGGCCATGTCGATGCAGCCGCGAATGCCCGCAGTGCGGGCATTTCGGGCTCGATTCAAAGCACGCTTGAAGGTGCGCTGCCGCTTGGTCGCCATCATGCGGTCGCCTCAGGACTTCAACGACCCTGCTCCGCTGACGGGGTGACAACTGCCCCAACAGCTTCAACACGCGTTCGAACTCTACCGTTCTCATCGCTGCCTCTCCGCGCCTAATAACTATATAAAAATATAGCTCTCGGCGCCGGCAGTTCAACACTTACCGGTGACATAGCCATTTTCAATGCGTAGCAACACTCGAGCGCGTTGCTCAGCCCCGTCTTCTGCCGGATGGCGGACGGGGGAGCCGGTCTCGACTGCCCCTCCCGCACTCATAACAGATCCCTGCGATCCCCGCCCGCGAAAGCTGCAGTCGGTGGGCGCGAAATGCAAGACTGGCTCAAACAGCGAGGATCCCACCTGCCTGTCAATATCTACACCCGCAACGCGAACATTCCCGCCACCGTTCACGCGGTGCAGGCTCGCACCTTCGCCGTCATCGAAAAACCGTTGAGCAGTGATTTGCTCAATGCGTACGTGTGAACGGCAATAGCTGGGGCGCGAACCCGCCGCACTCGCCGCGTGCAGATCGGTCTGGCGCGGGCAAAGCACGGACTGCTCACCGAGCGCGAGCTGCAAGTGGCGCGGCATCTTGCCAAAGGGATTTCATACCCCGAATTGGCAGCCGAATTAGGGATTAGTCTTCGGACCTCGACGCCCACCGAACGAATCTGTTTCGCAAGCTGGAAATCAAATCGAGTGCCGCTCCTGCGCGCCTGTTCGTTCTCACCGAGCTCGGGGACCAGTAGCCCTGGGCGGAGCCCGGTCACTAACGATCAAACCCCGGGCGAGCCCGAGGCCAGCTAAGCAATGCCGAGGAAGCTGCGGACCTTCGACAGCAGTACATCCCTGTCAACGGGTTTGACCACAAAATCGGCGGCGCCCGCTTTCAGGCTTTCGACCACCACGTTCTTTTCACTGCGGCCGGTAATCATGATGACGGGAACAGCGGCGAGTTGCCCGACGGACTTCAGGCGACGGGTAGTTTCGATACCGTCGATATCAGGCAGATTGACGTCCATCAGGACGAGATCGGGTCGACGCCGGCGCAGCGCCCCGAGAGCTTCGGTGCCCGACGTCGCAATGATCAGCTCCAGCTCGAGTTCTGCAAGTATGCGCCCGAGCAGCTTGTGCTGAAATTCGTCGTCATCGACCACCAGAACGACCGGTCGGACCTGCGCTGCAAGCGTCTGGAGTTCGCGCACCGCTGCGACCTGCGGTGCGAATTCCTCCTCGATGGAGTCGATCCACAGGGTCAGTGGTTCGACTGCTTCGGCGGCCGCCTCGAACCGCTTGCCGATCTCGTCCATTTTCAGACGCTCGATCTCGCGCTGGAAGCCGCTATGGTCCTTGATCTCGACAACATCGCGCAGTTCGCCGCCCGACAGCTTGCGGGAAAAGCCTTCCAGCGCCGCCCCGATTTCCTGTCCGGCCTGCTGTAACGACCGGTTCGCGAGCTCCACGTGTAGGCCACCCGTCGTCGCATATCGGGCCAGCTGCGATTCGAGCTCCGCAATGCGCCGCGCCTGCACCGCAAGTTCCCGGACAGTAGGCCCATCCGCTCCGGCGTCCGTCATCTGACGCAGCGCGTGGATCACCGCCATCGGCAGGCGCGGCGTGTCGTGGGTCATCGGCCAAAACAGGATGTAGTCATCGAAGTGCTCTTTCTTGCACAACGCATAAACCCGGCGCACGTCATCTTTGTTGCACAGGATCAGGGTCCGGTGTGGCAGCGCATGGATCAGCGTGCTCAGCCGATAAAGTCCGAGATAGTAGCGCTCGGCCTTCTCGAGGGTATCGAAGGCGAGGATCAGCACCTGAGGTTTGCAGCGCTCGAAATCCTGAACGCTCCGGTCCGGCTCCGTTGAGACCGCGACGTTCTCGAACTCCTCGCTCAAGAGTTTTCGCACCAATCCGGCGTCCGCAATGATATCGCTCGCGACCAGGATCCGGGCGTCGTGGTTCATGATTGTTCCCCCACCAAGGAGGGACGCCGCAAGTCCCACTCGGCAATCCAGTCGGGCAATTCGGCCGCCGGCATGGGCTTGGCGACGAACCAGCCCTGCGCGAGATCGCACCCGCTCGCACGCAGGAAGTCCCAGTCATCGCGGTCCTCCACCCCTTCGGCCACTGTCGTCATGCCGAGGTGTCGCGCCATACTCAAGCTTGCCTCGACGATCGCTCGCGCCGACGCATCGCGGTGGGCCCCATGCACGAAGCCACGGTCGATTTTCAGCTCGGAGAACGGAATGTCACGCAACTGCACGAGCGAGGAATGGCCGGTGCCGAAGTCGTCGATCGACAGACCGATCCGTTTGAGACGCAGGCGGGTCAGGATGTCCAGCGACTCCAGCCGATTCTTCATGAGTCGGCTTTCCGTCACCTCCAACATGAGACTACTCACCGGAAGTCCCGCCTGGGCCACCGCGCGCTCGACCCGCTCGGGAAATTCGAGATTCGTGAGGTTCTCCATCGAGACATTGACCGCCAGCCCGAGCGACAGGCCTTCCGCCTTCCAGCGGCGGTCCGCCTCCAGCGCGCCGGTCAACACCGCATGCGTCAGATGATCGATGAGGCCGTATTCCTCAGCCACGTCGATGAACTGGTCGGGAAACACGAGACCGTCTTCGGGGTGGCGCCAACGCACCAGCGTCTCAACGCCCATCACGGTACCCGAAGCGAATGCCACCTTCGGTTGGTAATGGTTGACCATCTGCCCGCCGACAATGCCGCGCTGCAATTCGTCAGGGCCGTAGCCCTTGCGGAAAGCGCGAGGCACGAGGGCGGGCCTATTGGAAAACAGTCCAAGAATCTCCTGCAACTGGGCAGGGGAAACGGGTTTGTGCAAACTGCCGAGGACGTCGAGCTTGTGGGCCCTGGCAAGTTTTTCCGCGGCCTGCAGGATCCGCTCATCCTCGCCGCTGACCAGCACCAGTCCCCCCTTGAACCCGATGTGCGCCAGTTGCCGGACGAACTCCACCCCGTCCATTTCCGGCATTTGCAGATCGCAAAAGATCAGCTCGGCGGCGCCGCGGCGGGCCTCCACCACAACCAGCGCATCATGGGCACGCTCGCACGCGGTCACGTCGCCAAGGCCGAATTTGGCCAACTGGCGCGCCAGAAGTTTGAGCATGAGGGGGTCATCGTCGATCAGTAGTATGTTCATGATCGTTTCCTGTTTTTTCTATGATCTATTTTTTTCGATAAGTACTGCAACCAGCACCGCACCCACGAGATCGTCGAACTGCGCTATCCGCTGCGCGATCGCGGTCCGATCTTCGGACCGCACGGCATTCTCGAGTTCCGCGCAGAGGTCGCCCAGCCCCGCGGCTCCCACCGCACGCGATGACGACTTGAGTTTGTGGGCAATCGCGCCGACGGTTCGCATATCCCCGTCAGTGATGGCGGCATGCAGGTCGCTTGCGTGTTGCTTGGCGGAGACCAGGTAGTCTCCAAGTATTGCATCGACGGTCTCGGGATCGTCGCCGACCAACTCCTTCAGGACGGCTACATTCACAAGGGGGGTGAGCTGCTCTGCTGGATGGGGTGCCGCCGGCGGCGGCGAGGCCTTTGTCGTCGGCAGCCATTTCTCCAGTGCAGCGCGGAGCACATGGAGTTGAATCGGCTTGGTCAGATATTCGTCCATACCCAAGGCGCGCGCCCGACTCGCCTCTCCTCGCAGGGCGTTCGCGGTGAGCGCGAGAATGGGGATGCGTCGCCGCCCCGCCTCTTCCCGACGAATCGTTTCCGCCAATTCATAGCCATCCAATTCCGGCATATGAAGGTCGGTGAGTAGCAGCGCATAGTGCCCGATGCGCCACATCTGCAGGGCTTCCGCACCGGTAGAGGCCACTTCGGCTGCGTAGCCGAGCAGCGCAAGCTGCTGCAGGATGACCTTCTGGTTGATGTCGTCATCCTCTGCGACCAGAACCAGACGACCTAGCGCACGAGCTTCCGCTACGGACGGAGGCGGCACCTCTTCGTCGTCAAACGGTCCATTGCCGTTATGGTGAACGATCTCGGGTGACGCCCGGCCTGCAGCCACCGCCACTGCGTGCAACAGAGCCTGGCGCCTCAGCGCGTCACCGTCCAGCGTGACCATGTCGGGCGCTACCGCCCGAGCACGCCGCCGCCGCCCCCGCGTAATTTGCAGGCAATGCACCTTCGGTATGGCAGCGGCGAGATTGCACGTCTGGGAACATCTGTGGTCTGAATACGAAATCACAACCACCGGCGCCGCCAGGGTTGCGGCCTCCGCCGCCGCGCCGCCCTCATCGACCGCCACGCGCGTGCGGGCACCAGCGTGTTCGAGGTATGTGGATAAATCGCTGATGTTAAGGTCTGCACTTTGAATAAGAATACAGTTGACATCCCTGAGATCCGGCAGCACACGCACCGGCTGTTCGCTGGCGATTTCGAACGGAAGGGTGACTGTAAAGATCGCGCCCTCGCCGGGCACACTCTCCACGAGGATTTCTCCGTTCATCAGGTCCACCAGCCGCTTGCAGATCGCGAGCCCGAGACCTGTGCCCCCGAAACGGCGGGTGGTCGAGACTTCAGCCTGACTGAACGGGGTAAACAGGCTGCCGAGCGTGTCCGGAGCCATGCCGATGCCGTTGTCGGCGATGCGGATGGCGAGCCGCAGCGGTGCCTCCTCTACAATCTCCACGCGAACCGAAACACGGCCATGTTGATCGGGCCGGCCAGCCGAGAACTTGATCGCGTTGCCAACCAGGTTGTAGAGCACCTGACGCAGCCGCACGTCGTCCGCGAGCACTCGCTCCGGGATGTCCGGCGAGATGAACAGCGAGACATCCACCCCCCGCCGGGCGGCCACCGGAACAAGCGAATTGCACAGTCCTTCGACGAGATCCGAAATTGACAGCGGTGCTCGTTCGATTTCCAGCTTGCCGGCCTCGATCTTGGAAAAATCCAGGATGTCATCGATGAGGCCGAGCAGGGTCGTGGCCGACTCGCGTATGGTTCTGATCAGATCCATCTGATGCTCGGACAGCCGACCGTTGGCCAGCACGTCCACCATGCCGACCACCCCATTCATCGGTGTACGGATTTCGTGGCTAATCGTGGCAAGGAATGCCGATTTGGCACGACTTGCCTGTTCGGCATCGGCCCGAGCGGTAGTCAGTTCGGCGATCAGTCGCTTGTTTTCGCCGATATCGCGTAGCGTACCGATGAAAAAACGCTCGCCACGCATTGCGTATTCAACGACTGACAACGAGAGGGGAATGAGATGACCGTCCTTGTGCCGGCCTTCCACTTCGCGACCGATACCGATGATGTGGGCCTCGCCGGTGCGACGATAGCGATCGAGGTATTCGTCATGCCGGCTGCGATGCGGTTCTGGCATCAGGGTTGACACGTTTTGCCCGATGACTTCCTCGGACCGGTAACCGAGAATCCTTTCCACTGCCGGATTCGCACTGCGCACGATCCCCCGATTGTCAATCCTGATGACACATTCGAGGAGATTGTCGACCACCGCGCGGATCTCCTCCTTCTTCGCATTCAGCGCCTCCAGCGCAACGGTGCGTTCGTCGACGCGACGCTCGAGCTCCCGATTCAATTGCGACAAGCGCTGTGCCGCTTCATGTTGCTCGGTCGCGTCGCGCGCGGTGGCGAAGATCAAGCCGCCGGGCTGAGGCAGGGCTTTCCACGCAAGCCAGCACCACGAACCGTTCTTGCAGCGGTAACGGTTCTCGAAGTTGAGCACCGGCTCGTTGGCGGCGATGCGCTCCATTTGAGCCATCGTTGCGGGGAGGTCGTCGGGATGCAAAAGGTCCATGAACGGCCGCGCCAGAATTTCCGCCTCGCTCCAACCCAGCAACTGGCTGGCGGCTGGGTTTATGCGCTGGAAATAGCCTTCCATGTCGATGATGCACATCAGATCGAGCGAAAGGTTGAAGATGCGATCGAGCTGCTCCGTGGCCTCGCGCCGTGCCGTGACGTCCTGGAAGAGGACGAGTCCACCGGTACGCCCGTCATGGTCGTAAGGCACGGCCGTGACCTCGCCGAGAAAGGCGGAGCCGTCGGTCCGAAGCAGTTTTTCCTCCAACGCGGTGGCGACCGCCCGTTCGTTGTTGAGACGACCAATACGCTCGCCTGCGATCACCCGACTGTCGGGATGGACAAAATCGAGCACCCGCCGCCCGATCAGTTGATCCGCCGATTCGGCGCCAAACAGTGCGATAGCTTTAGGGTTGAGGAACTGGAAACATCCTTCGCTCTGCACGAATACGCCGAACGGCGACAGTTCGATGAACTGCCGGTAGCGCGCTTCGCTCGCGGCCAAGGCCAGTTCGGCCCGGCGCGCCTCCGTCACGTCGCGAAACACCAGCACGACACCACGCACAATTCCGTCGGCATCGACGATGGGGGCGGCACTGTCCTCAACGGCACACTCGCGCCCGTCGCGGGAGATGAGCACGGTATGGTTGGCGAGGCCTTGGATTGCGCCCGTGCGCAGCACGTCGTCCACCGGAATCCTGGCGGGAAGGCGCGTCTGCTCATTGATGATGCGAAACACCTCTTGAACTGAGCGCCCTCTTGCCGCGGACAGCGACCACCCGGTGAGTTGTTCGGCAATCGGATTCAAGCGCGTGACGCGTCCGTCGGCGTCTGTGGCCAGTACCGCATCACCGATCGAATGCAGGGTGATGTCGAGATCCTTCTCGCTCTGCTGAAGCGCCGCTTCCGCGCTCCGTCGCCCACGCAACTCCTCCTCAAGTGCGGCCGTGCGTTGGGCCACTTGTGCCTCGACGGCTGCGTTGCGGCCGACCATGCCCAGCGTCACCAAGGTGATCAGGAATGCCGCCAACACCGAGAAGGCGAGGTAGGCGCGCGCTTCAACGCTCTCTCCCGGCAACCAGAGGCCGCTGGCATGCTGCATTTCGAGGCGCCAGACGCGGCCGGCAAACTGCACGTCGCGGTGCCACTGCGGTGCTGCACCGGCCGGCAGCGTGGTGACCAGGACGCTCGCCAGTGCACCGGGGGTGATGTCGGATACGCGAAATGCGAGCTCCCTTGCTCGCGCCACGTTCGCGAGGGGCGCGAACAGCTGTTCGAGGTCGAACGACCCCATTAACACGCCCTTCAGGGCAGCGCGCCGCTGCTCGACGGACTTGGCGCCGTCGTCAGGGGTCAGCTGATAGACGGGAACGAAAACGGGCACGCCGATCTGCCCGTTCTGTACCAGCGGCAGCGGTGCGGTGGCAACAGCCTGACCCGTGTCGCGGGCCCGATCCATGGCTGCAAGCCGCGCGGGATGCGCGGCGAAATCGTATCCGACCAAGGTCCGGCTGTGTGCCAGCGGTTCGACGAACCGCCCCGGAAAATAGGCACTGCGCGTATCGGCACCGATCAGACGTCCATCTGGCGCGCGCTCGGTAATGCCGCTCGCGTTCTCGAAATCGTCCCGCAGCGTGGCCTCGAAAACAGCGCGGTCGGCCGCCTCGATACGCGGCAGCCATGCAATAGCCTGCAGGCCGGGCCGCTCCAGCAGGTACGACGTGAACAGCGAGAACTGCCGTTGCGTCACCGCCTCGTTGGCGGCGAAAAAGCGCTCCACACTGAGCAGGGAATCGATGGCAGAGGGGAGCGCCAGAAAACCGAGTTCATAGGCCTGATCCTGCAGGTGCTCGGCTGCCCGTTGCGCTCGTGCCTGCTCCAAGCGGGTGAGCCCGAAGCCGCCCGCCGCGACCAGCGCTGCGGTCGTGAGCAGCGGTAACACGATCGAAATCCGGTTCCGCGCCCAGGTAGGAGGCCCGCCCGGCCAGGCAACGAGGGCCATCGGCATGAACAGCAAAACGCCGACAACGTCGCCTGCCCACCAGATCAACCATTGGTTGAGTGCCCCCGCGTCCGCCAGGCGTCCAAAGCCGTTCAGCGTGGCGACGCCGATCGTCGCCGACACCAGGCACGCGAACGGTCCGGCCCGGAAGAGGAAACGCCATAGGTCCGCATTGCGCGCGAGCGGGCTGGCCCCGTCGAGAAAGCGTCGCGCAAACCAGAAACCGAAAAGCGCCTGCATCGTTGCCGCGGAAGCATTGAGCGCGGCCACGAATGCGCCCGTCGCCGACAGATCCAGCCATATGTTGAGCATGAATGCGCCAAGCCATACGCCTGGCCAGCAACGCACGCCACCAATCAGAAGGGCGGCAACCGCGAGCCCGGCGGCGGGCCACACCAGCGAGGCATAACCGGGCGGCAGTGCCAGCAGCCTGCCGGCCAGTCCTCCCAGGACATACAGCGTCGCGACGAGCACGATTTTCAGCAACACGTTGTTGCGCCGCGTGCCCGACGCACGACCGATTTGCTCCCGATCCATATTCATAACCGCCCTACTCGCCAGATGACCAACGGCACTTTCACTTGGGACTGCCACAACGAGGTCTTGTAGCGCGCACGAGATCCCTCCAAAGTTCCTTCTGCTCGACGTAAATACAGGATCGAGAGCGCAGCGTCGTGCCTCAAGGGTTCATCACGAGCATCGCGCGGATGCAAGCTTCGACCTCGACAAGCGCCGGCGCGAAGGCTTCCATGTGCTCGCCAATTGCCGACCGGTTGCCTGACCTTCCAGCATTCTCGAGTTCGGCACAAAGATCGCCGAGCACTACTGCACCGACTGCACGCGACGAAGACTTCAGCTTGTGTGCGATCGCGGCCACCTCGTGCGGATCACCCTCGGCGGCCGTGGTACGCAACTGCTGGGCCAAGCGAATTGCCGAAGCCAGGTAGTCCGTGAGAAATTCGCGGACGGTGCCGGCATCGTCGCCTATCAACGCATTCAACACCGCCACATCCACAGCGGGAACGGTCTGCCCGTCGCGCACCTCGGCCGGAGGCAATCGCGGTGCATCTTGCACTGGTAGCCATTTTTCGAGCGCGGCTCGCAGCACGGCGAGTTGCACCGGCTTGACAAGATATTCATCCATGCCCGCGGCAAGCGCGCGACTCGCTTCGCCGCGCAGCGCATTGGCGGTCAGTGCCAAGATCGGCATACGCGACCGACCCGGCGCTTCCTCCTGCCGGATCGCCTGGGCCAGCATATAGCCGTCCAGCTCGGGCATGTGGATGTCGGTGAGCAGCAGCGCATAGCGTTCCGCGCGCCACAACCGCAAGGCCTCAACGCCGTTACCGGCGATCTCGGCCGCGTAGCCGAGCAGCGCAAGCTGCTGCAGGATGACTTTCTGGTTGATCTCATCGTCCTCGGCCACGAGGATCAGGCGGTCCTGCGCGCGCGCCTCGGCAATGGTCTGTGGCGCGCCCGCGTCGCGCGACAGATCTTGGCTATCACTGTGCTGGAACGCATCGGGCGATGCGCGCCCCGCGGCCACCGCCACGGCACGCAGCAACGCAGCGCGACGCAATGCGTCGCCATCCAGCGTCACGATGGCCTTGTCCGTCACGCGGGGCCGTCGACGCCGCCCTCGCGTGATCAGCAGGCGGTGGCAATGCGGCACGCTGGCGGGCTCGCCCCGCGTCGACGACTGCGCATCTTCGCCGGACTGGATCATCACGACCGGACCTCCCCCCAATGCAGCGGCTGCGGCCTCCGCGGCGCGCTCGTCGTTTGCGGTCGTCACGCGCGCGCCGGCATTTTCGAGATAGACGCGCAAGTCTTCGATCTCGAGCTCGGAGCCCGCAATGATCACGCATTCGATCCCGCGAAGATCGGGTAGCGCACGCACGGGCTGTTCGGCAGCGGGTTCGAGCGGCATTGTCACGGTGAAGGTCGAGCCGACACCGGGCGCGCTTTCGACAACGATCTCGCCCCGCATCAGATCCACCAGCCGCTTGCAGATCGCCAGACCTAGGCCTGTGCCCCCGAAACGTCGCGTCGTCGAGAGCTCGCCCTGCGTGAACGGGGTGAACAATCCGCTCAGCACCTCGGGTGCGATTCCGATGCCGTTGTCCGTGACCCGGAACGAAATCCGCAGCGGTGCCTCCTCCGCGACCTCCACGCGAATCGACACCCGCCCGCGCTTCTCGGGGCGACCGGACGAGAACTTGATGGCGTTGCCGACCAGGTTGTAGAGCACCTGTCGCAACCGCACTTCGTCGGAGAGCACGCGTTCCGGAACGGAGGGCGACACAAACAGGACCAGATCGACGCCTCGACGCGAGGCGACCGGCACCAGCGAATTACCCAGCCCCTCGACCAGGTCGGCAACCGAAACCGGTGCCCTCTCGATCTCGAGCCGCTCGGCCTCGATCTTTGAGAAATCGAGAATGTCGTCGATGATGCCGAGCAGCGTGGAGGCGGACTCGCGTATCGTCCGCACCAGATCGGCTTGGTGCTCGGAGAGGCGGCCATGTGCCAGGACATCCACCATGCCGAGCACTCCGTTCATCGGCGTGCGGATCTCGTGGCTCATGGTCGCCAGGAAGGCCGACTTCGTACGGCTCGCCTGCTCGGCGTCGGCCCGCGCGCGCTCCAGTTCCGCGGTGCGCTCGGCCACGCGCTGGGCAAGCAGCGCGCGTTCCGATTCGAGCGCTCGATTGGCCACCTCCAGCGCTGCGGTCCGCGCTTGTACTTGGGCTTCCAGATCCTCGTTCAGGCGGCGCAATTCGTCCCGCGCCGTGGCAAGTTCCCGATTGTTGTTGACCGCCGTCTCGTAGGTTGACAGCAGCAGGTTGAGAATCTGCAGGCGATCAGAAGTGATGAAGAATCGCCGTCCGGAAAAGAACACTTCCACCCCCATTTGGGCATTCTCGCTCCCGACCCAGGTTCCGCTCTCGCGCAGCGAGCGGTTGGCCAGCACCAAGGCCACCCGCGACAAGAGGTAGCGCTCCTCGAAGGGCTTGAAAATGAAGTTGTCCGCGCCGCACTCCAGCCCCTTGATGACGTCCACCGGGTCACTGAGCGTGGTGAGCAGGATCACGGGGATCTGCTTACAGGCGCTATCTGTCTTGAGGTGTCGGCACAACTCATATCCGTCCATTTCCGGCATCACCACATCGCTGATCACCAGCGCGGGCGGACGCTCGGCGATGAGCTCGAGGGCCTCCCTGCCGTTGCGTGCGACCGCGTAGCTGTGGCCATGCCGTTCGAGGAAGAAGGCGAGTCGCTCGGCCTGCGTCGGGCTGTCCTCGACGACGAGGATGTGTGCGTCGCTGTTGGCATCTGGATCTTGCATTCGGATAAACCTCTCTTCTTCAATTACCTTTTGGTCGTTGGCACCAAAGCCGGCCTCGATGGGGCTGCGAGCAGCCCGGTCAGCAGGGCTGCAATCTTATCGGGGCCCAGAACATGGCTCGCGCCACCGCATCGGATCGCCTCGCCCGGCATGCCGTGGACCACGGAGCTTTCCGCATCCTGTGCCACCGTGACCGCACCGGCGTCTCGCAGCAGTTTGAGTTCCGTCACGCCGTCCCTGCCCATTCCGGTCAGCAGTATCGCCACCGCGCGCGAACCACACTCCGCGGCGACCGAACGGAACAGGAAGGAAACGGCCGGACGCACACCATTTTCCGGCGATTGACGACTCAGCGCGATGCGGCCATGGGGCGCGAGGCCCATGTGACAGCCGTCCGGCGCAAGATACGCATGCCCCGGCAGGAGTACTTCGCCGTGCGCGGCGATACGGACCGGGAAACCGGTACCGTGGCTCAGCCATTCGGCAAATCCCGGAAGGAAGCCGGCAGCGATGTGCTGCACGATCAGTACCGGCACGGGGAAGCTTGCCGGCAGGCTGGCTAGAATCGTTTGCAGCACCGGCGGGCCGCCCGTCGACGCGCCGATCGCAACCACTTGGATCGGTCCTTCTTGCGAACGCCCGTTGGCCGGCACGATCGCCGAGGTCGTCCCAGTGGAGCGCCGCAGCCGCGGCCAGCGCTTGATCACCCTCACCTCGGACATCAGCGCGACGATCTCCAGGAGTTTGGCCGCCGACGCCTCATGGTCCGGGTGCCCCGGCCCGGCCGGCTTGGCCACCACCGCCACCGCACCCGCCTCCAGCGCCCTGAAAGTCGAGGCGACTTCGGCGGGGTCGACGGTTGCGCTGCATATCACCACCGGGACCGGCCGGGTCTCCATGATCCTGCGCGTCACCTCGTAACCGTCCATGCCGGACATGTGAATGTCCATCAGGATCACGTCGGGCCTGCCGCCTTCGAGAAAGCGCAGCGCTTCCGCGCCGTTATCCACCGCATCGACGACCCCGAAGCGTGGATCCGAGGTGAGGAGGTGGATCAGCAGCAGTCGTGCCGCGGGCGAATCCTCGACCACGAGCACCGCAATTTTCCCGTCGATCGTCCTCACACCAGCCTCCGGATCACGTCCAGCAAATTGCTCTGGTCGAAGCCACTCTTGACGATATAGGCGTTCGCCCCGACATCGATGCCGCGCTCGCGGTCGGCCGCCGACGACAATGCGGTCACGAGCACGACGGGCTTGGCTGCAAGCTTCGGATCGGCGCGGATCCGCGCGGTCAGATCAAAACCGTTCATGCGCGGCATTTCGACGTCCGAGACAACCAGGTCGAAGACCTCGCTGCGCAGCGTCGTGAAGGCCTCTACCCCGTCGACCGCGGTGCTAACGCGATAACCGGCCGATTCGAGGATGCCTTTGAGCAGCATGCGGGAAGTGATGGAATCTTCCGCGAGAAGGACCTTCACCGGGTGACGCATCCCCTTGTGGGCAGACGCATCGGCGCGGTGCGGCATCCCCGTCCGGCCACCGAGCTTGCGCGCCGACTTGACCAGGTCGGCGACATTGAGGATCGGAGCCACCTTGCCCGACGCCAGCACGGTGGCACCGGCGATGTTGCGCACTCGCACCAGCGGCCGGGCGAGCGTCTTGACCAGCACTTCCTCGTCGTTGAGCACCTCGTCGACTGCAAAGGCGATCCGTTCCTCGCCCGAACCGAGCACGACCACCGGGACGAAAGCGGACTCCATGCCAATAGCGTTTTCGCTACCCAGTTCAAGCGCCTGTTCCAACCGGACAAGCGCGACCGCGCGGCCATCGAGCGCGACCGTCTCACGGTTTTCGACGGTCTTTACCTCCACCCCGGGAATTCGCGCGACGCGCTCGACCTGGACCGTGGGAATGACGAAGGGCCGATCGGCGACCCGCACCACCACGCCGCGAAAGGTGGCGAGGGTCAGCGGGAGAACGATGCGAAAGCTCGTCCCGGCGCCACGCCGACTGTCGATAACGACACGCCCGCCGAGACTTTCCGTTTGTTCGCGCACGATCGCCAACCCAAGACCGCGGCCGGATATCTCGGTCACGATGGGACTGGTGGACACGCCCGAGTGGAAAATGAGTTCGAGCGCGCTGCGCTCGTCGAGCTGTTGCGCCGCCTCGGTGGAAAGGGCTCCACGCCTGATTGCCGCTTCCGTGACCCGCGCGCGGTCGATGCCGCTTCCGTCGTCGGCGACAAGGATCTCGATCTTGTTGCCATTGACCGGAACTGCGGCAATCGTCAGCGTCGCTCGCGATGACTTGCCTTGCGACAGTCGCTGTTCGGGCTTTTCGATCCCGTGATCGATGCTGTTGCGCACCAAGTGGATCAACACGTCCTTCATGTGATCGAGGATGCGTTTGTCGATCTCCACTTCGCCGCCGCGCACGACCAGATCCACCTCCTTGCCCTGGTCGCGGCTTAGTTCGCGAACCATTTTTCCGAACAGGTCCGACAAGGTGGAAAACGGCAGCATCAGCAGCTTCTTCGAATCACTCAGCAGGTCGTCGACGCCTTTGGTGATCGTGCGCTGATCGCGCGCCACCGACTTGCTCAGTACGCGCAACTGGCGTTCGAGCGAACGGATGAAGTCGCAATTCGAATCCAGAAACTCGAGCAGCATCGTGAATCGCGGCTGGGTTGCCCCAATTGGAGCCCCGTCCGCTGCGCCAGCGCCCGCAGAGACTGCGGCCCTGCGCAACGCGCGGACCTGTGGTTGGATCCGTTCCCACCGTGCATTCCAGTCGTCGAACAGCCCCTCGAATTGACGCAGGTCGGCGACACGTTGCGCCGCCATCTGCTTGGCAGTGAGCATCTCCTCCGCTTCGAGAAGCAGGAGATCCAGCTTGGCGGTCGCGATGCGCACGGTCTCGGCAGGCGGTGCGCGCACGAACATGGGCGGCGGAAGTGCGTGCGCCTGTTCCGGGCGACTCTCGGCATCGATTGCGTAGAGCGGCTCCGGCGCTGCGGCCCCCGGCAGGGGCGCCGCTTCGACCTGCTGTATCGGCGCGGCCGGATCTGGGGCGCTCTGTTCGATAACGGAGCCGGAACTCAGCGCACCGAGCTGCCTGACCAGCGCCGATATCGCCGCCCCCTGCGCCGCGGAGGGTTCGTCCTCGGTCGCGGCGGCGAGCGAGCCGATCAGATCGATCGCCGCGTGCAGCGTATCAAAGCCTTCGGCCCCGAACCCGGCCGTGCCGCGTTTCCATTCCGCGAGCACATGTTCCAGCGCTTGGCAGATTCGCTCGATCGGTGCGAGGTTGACCGCGCGGGCGGCGCCTTTGAGGCTGTGCGCGTGCCGGAAGACGGTCTCAAGCTCACGGGCGCGCGCCTGCGGATCGGCCTCGCGCTCGAGCGCCAGCAGCCCGCCCGAGATCGCCCGCACGTGCTCGTCCGCTTCGGCGTGGAAGGTCGCGCGCAGTCTGGCGAGAAACGCCTGCTCGTCCATACTCACCGGACCTCCGCCTGCGCCTCGTGCACCCGGTAGCGCGCCACCATCTGCGTGAGCCGCTCGCCCAGCAGCTTCAGCTCGTGGGCCGCGCCCTCCAACTGGCGCGCGCCATCGGCGTTCTGCGCGCTCGCCTGGCGGATCCCCTCCATCGCCGCCGCCACCTGATCCACGCCCACCAGCTGCTGCTGGCTGGAGACCGAAATCTGCGCCGCCGCCTGCGCCGATTCGCCCATGCCGGCGGCCAGCGATTGAATCGACTGCCCCGCCTGCGCCGATTGGGCAACCCCCGCCTCGACCGCCTTGCTGCCCTGCTCGGTCACCAGTACCGCCGCGCTGGTCGCCTTCTGGATGTCATTGAGGATCGTGCGCACCTGGGCGGTCGCCTGCTTCGACTGCTCGGCCAGACTCCTGACCTCCTGCGCGACGACCGCGAAGCCCTTGCCTGACTCGCCCGCCTTGGCCGCCTCGATCGAGGCATTGACCGCCAGCAGGTTCGACTGCGCCGCCAGATCCTCGACCGTGGCCACGATCTGGCCCACCGTCTGGTTGAGCTCGCTCAGACGCAGCATGCTGTCGGTGATCGCCGCCATCTGCTCGCGGATGCGCCCCATCCCCTCGATCGTCTGCTCGGTCGCCTGGCGCCCGTTTTGCGCCACCTGCGCGACCTTCTGGGCCGTTTCCGACACCGCCCGCGCCTTCTGGCTTGACAGCTCGGCGGTCTGGCGCAATTCCTCGACCGTGGTGGTGGTCTCGCCCACCGCAGCGGCCGTCTGCGAGGCGCTCGCAGCAAACTGCGCCGTCGAGGCCGAGATCTCGCTCGCCGACGTACCCAGCACGCCGATCCCTTCGCCCAGTTCCGTGGTCAGCCCGCGCAGATTCTTCACCATCTCGGCAAAGGCCACCCCCAGCACGTCGCCGCGCGAGCGCGGCTCGACGTTGATGCTCAGATCGCCCGCCGCAATCCGACCCGCCACCCCCGCCATGCCCTGCAGCGTC
>NZ_KB899497.1 GCF_000378245.1 Aromatoleum toluclasticum ATCC 700605 | reverse complement strand
CCAGTAGGGTCCGTCGAAGATGGTGTCGGAGCCGCCGCCCGCGGCGAGCACGTAGGTGTCGGAGCCGGCACCGCCTTCCAGTTTGTCGTTGCCGGCGCCGCCGTCGAGCACGTCGTCGCCGCCGTTGCCCATCAACTGGTCGTCGCCCGCGCCGCCGAGCAGCACGTCCTGCCCTTCCGTGCCCCACAGCCAGTCGTTGCCGGCGCTGCCCTGCTGCAGCTGCGTCTGCCACACCGCCTGATCGATGGCGAACTGATCCCACACCGTGCCGTCACCGAACTGGATCTCCTGGATCGTGCCCGGATTGAAGCGCAACTCTTCGTCGATACCCAGCAGTCGCGCGACGTACTGACCGGACGCAGGGTCACGGTACAGCACCAACTGCTTCGGACCAATCGACGGCGCCGTGACGATCTGGGAGCTGGTGCTGTCGATGTAGATCAGGCTATCAAGCATCTTGAATACTCGGTAATGGGTGAATGATCAGTTCCCAATCGGGACGAGAACGCAACGAACTAGCCGCCGTCAGCCCAAAAACCCGGCATGTCACGGCGCAAAAATAACTTCGGCATAATAAATTATGCCAACGACGCTACAAATGTTTTTCTCCGGGAAAAACGGCATTCCCGATACGGGATGGTCGCCGCGCCGCGAAGCGGGCAGACTCTGCCGATCGGTCTTCAGCCGCGGGCAGAGGCACGCGTGGATCGCCGCGATCCACGCGCCCCGCCGACGGCCATCGTCGGGCGCCCGGCCGGAGATTCGATGCCCGCAGCGGATTGCCGTTTGTCCGTGGCCCGCGGTGCAGATTATTCAGGGATTCACCGGCCCCCGGATTGGTCCGCATCGCTCCCTGCATCAGCCACCGTCGCCTTGCGCGACATCAGGTTCGCAACATTGACCGGGCGCCAGTAGCTTCCCCCAGCCGAGACGCAGGTCCAAGCCCACCGTACCCATCCGGTCAGCGAAATGGCAAGCCACAGCGCCCAGCCCAGCATCATCAGGCGATAGGCGAACACCGGGATACTGAAGAACTCCACGCTCGGCGTCGTGCCGTCCAGGCGGTCGAGATACCACCTCAGGCTGAACGCGTTCGAGTCGTTGCCGGTCACGAGCATTTCGGGATAGCCGAGCAGACCCTGGCGCAGCGCCGACAGCAACGCGCTGGCGGCCAGCAGCGTGACCAGCAGCAGCAGCATCTGGAACAGGTTGAAGCGCAACGGCGACGAGGCGGCGTAGTTACGCCGGATTGCCAGCAACACGAACCAGCAGACGACGAAGAACACCGAGGCCACCGACGACTGCACCAGCCCGACGCCGAGGAGGATCCACGTCACCAGCCCGAGCGGCCCCGGCACCACGCGCGACAGGACGGCTGCGATCGCGGCGACGACGATCAACACGCCCCACAACAGCACCGCCGGCCCGACCAGCGGCCCCTTGGTGAACAGCACCACGCGATCCTCCGGCACGGCCAGCGTCATCGTCGCGTTGACCGCCTGCGCGCCGAGGTCGAGCTGCGGGGAGCGATAGTGGTTCGACACCGCGGAAACGTCGCGCCAGTCGAGCTGCACCGCATGCGCCCCGGGCGTGATCGGCAGCGCCAGCTTGTTCTTCTCGCCGCGCAGGGGCTGCACCTGGCCGTCGATTCGCACCGACAGCAGTTCCGCGCCTTCGGGCAGTCCGATCACGTGATTGCCGCCGGCGCTGCTGCGCAGCCGCAAGTTCGCCGACGCGTCGGACGAACGCTGTCCGACGGTGGTGTGGATCCGGACCTCGTCAAAGGTGAGCGTCGCGCCTTCGATGCCTGCGGGGCGCGACAGGGACAGGTCCACCGCCTCGCCCGGCCACAGGAGCCAGCGCGGCCGCCATGTGCCGCCATCGGTCCAAGAGGCCGGCGCGAGGCCGGCCGATTCGACGTGCCACGACGGCGTTGCCGACACGGTCCAGCGCTCGATCTGGCCCGGGTGAGTCGAGGTCAGCAGCCGAAGCGTGTCCGCAGGTTCGAGTACGCTGTCGAAACTGCGCGATGCGCCCGCCGCGAGGTCGACCACCGCTTCGCCGTCCTCGACCTTGATGCCCGGATCGGTGACGGCCTCCCCTGCCAACAGCGGGATGCGCACGCTCGTCTGCAAGGCGCTCGGCCCCTGCCGCCGCACGACCGTGCGCACCGTCCAGGTCTGGTCGAAACTCACGTGTCGTTCGACTTCGGCAAACGGCGGCAGATCGGCACCGCCCGAGAACTCCTTGTCCGCCTTCGACTGCACCTCGCGCAATCGCGAGAGCGTCAGGGTTTCGGTGGCCAAACCCCGCGCATCGATACCGGACAGGCTCCAGCGCGCGAGCTGCGTGCTCACCCGTCGCGGCGTCAGCGGCAGATGCACGGGCACGTCGTCCTGATGGGCGGGGATGACGATTTCGATGGAGGTGATACCGGGCCGAACGCTTGCCCAGATGATCCCCTTTTCGTCGCGCAGCAGGGCCGGCGGCTGCCCGCCCGCCAGCACCGACGAGGGCCGGATGTTCGCCCCGGGGCTCGGCAGCGGGACGGCCGTGCGTGCCTGCGCATGGACTTCGAGCTTCATCGTAATCGTGTTGCCGGCGGCTTCGATACGCAGGTCGGCGAGGTCCGCACACACCGGCGCGCACGCCGGCGCGGGTTCGGGAGCGAGGAGCCGCGCGCGCAGTTCCCCGAGCAGCGCTTCCGACGGGAACGTGGATTGCGCACGGGCGTCCGTCGTCGTGGATCCCAACCCGACGGCCGCGACGACACCCAACACCGCCGCGGAACTCAGCGCGCCACGCAGCTTGCGCAGCATGGCCGCGCGATCGAACTCCCAGCAACGCCACAGCGCGAGCCCGAGCAACAGCACCGAGAGCACCGACCACAACGCGGAGCCGGTGGGGGGCAGCAAGGTGAGCGACAGCGTCTGTCCGCTCACGATCGGCCCCTGCGACGCGAGCTGGATCACCGTCCAGCGCCAGCTCGGAATTCCGGGGCCGGTCTGCACCTTCAGGTTCGGGTCGGGCCTGGCTGCCACGGGTCGTGTTGCAGCTTGCCGCTCGAGCGGAGCGACCACCGAAGCGGCTTCATCGCGCAACTTCTGCTCCGCGTAGCTATCCAGCTCCCGGGCGACGGGCGGCGCCGCCGGTGCCGGGGGCCGCGCCGAAGCGGGCGCGCCCGCCGACCGAGCCATGCCGGCGGTGGCCTGCGAATAAGTCATCCCGAGGGCCGGATACATGGCCTGGCGGATCTGATCGACCGCGAAGGGCACGAGCATGAGGGCGATCAATACCCCGCTGAATAGCGCGCCGCGCGCCGCCCAGCCGCGCAGCTTCGCATTAGCGGGAACCGCCGCCGCGATCGCGCGGAAGAGGACCAGCGCCAGCCACATGAATTTCGGCGCCCCCCACGTGTGCCAGGTCAGCACGAGGCCCGCGAGCAGGATCAGGGCCGGCAGCGGGCCGACGACGCGGAAGGTCACCGCCGCGATCAGCAGCACGCCGAAGATGTCCCACAGCGTCCACGACATCAGCCACTCGCCCTGCACCGAATCCGCGCCCGAGGCGTGAATCAGGCGCCACCCCGGCGGCAGGTTGAGTTCGGCCGCCCAGCCGCTCAAGGGCACCGTCCAGCCGCTTGCGGGAATCTCGCGCGCCGACGAGTCGATGCGGCTGTCCGCTTCGAGCGCGATCGCCGCCTCGCGCAGTTCCACGCCGCGACCGGCCGCGCTGCGGGTCACCGGCAGGTCGACGCCATTGACCGCCACCCGCCCCAGCGCGAACTGCTCGGGCAGGTCGAGCCGCCAGCTGCGGCCGATCGCCCCGTCTATCCGGTCCTGCACCGAGAATCCGCCGCCGTCGAAGTCGAGCCACAGCGTGCGGCGGATCTGCAGCCGATCCGCCGCCCCGCCCGCGTCCCCGCGCTGCACCTCGGCGATCCGCAGGGCTGCTCCCGGCTGGAGCACGAAGCTCGGCAGGCCGGCCCATTCCGCCGGCACCCCCACGGACTTCGGATCGACCGCCGGCGGCCCTTCCAGATTCACGACGCGCACCTCGTTGCGTGGCGCGAAGGACCACACCTCCTGCTCGCCCGCTCCCTCTGGCAACTTGAGCTCGGTGGCGGCACTCATCCTGCGCGACGTCACGTTCAGCACCCATGACCCTGCGCGCGCCTGCACCTTCAGGCTGCCATCGGCGTCGATGCGCGCCGGCAGGCCGCCCTCAACCGCCAGCGGCACGAAACCCTCCAGCACTGCATGCGGAACGCGCACTTCCCGCTGCCGGCCCGAGATCGAGAATTCGTAGCGCACCGTCGACACCATCGGCACGTCGTCGGCGAACTGCCGGAATACGCGCGTGGACAGGGCATCCACCGTGCCCTCCTTGTCCGGCGAGGCGCGCAGCCACAACTGGCCGGACGCATCCGGCTGACCGGCGAACCGTTCGCCGTCGATCGTGACCGAAACCTTCGCGACCTGCCGCGGCAACTGCAGGTTCAGCGGCAGTTGTTGCCAGTCGAAGCTCCCGGCGACCACGTGATGCCCCGGCCCCACGCGCAGCGACGGCCGTCCGTTCGCCGGCACGACCGCCGTCGGCTCGCCGTCGAGGCGCACGTCGCGCGGCCAGGCCTCGACATCGCCGGGCAATTCCACCGTGCCGTCGGCGAAGGCGTCGACGGTCAGCGTGAAGGCGCCCTGCCGGCCGGAGAGCTGCATCTCGATGCCCGCCGGCCAGATGCATTGCGCGGACGCCGGTTCGGCTCCCGTGCGCGGACATTCCGGCGCGGGCGGACTATGACGGGCCCAATCGACCCAGGGGCGGAGCGGCGCGGGCACCTCCTCCGCGCTCATCCTGCCGGTCCCTGCATGGGCGAGGGAAGCGCAGGCGAGCAGGCCTGCGACCAGGACAACGATTCCTTGGGGTTTCATCGCTCGGGGCTCCGCCGATCCTGCCCGGAGCAAGCCCGTGTGGCGGCTTGCCCGGACCAGGTTCATATGACAACGAAGACCCAATGATGCCCGATAAATCATTCCGGGCACGAACTTCTGCGCGAGTATCGAGGCGCGATACCTCGGGTGCGCCTACGCAACGACAGCCGCTACTGGCGGTCCGTCACCCGGCACATCAGGGGGCCGGATAACGAGTCAGAATGCCTGCTGCCTGCTGCGCAAAGATGCCGTGCACGGCCTTGGTCGGATGGATACCATCCCAAAAGAAGTAGCTGTCCGGCTGCAGGCACGTATAAGGCGGCACGTTCGGCGTGACGCAGGGGTCCGTCACGTTTGTCAGCGCGAAGCTGCTCGGCGCCGTCACGATGGTCGTCATCTGTGTAGCGATGTCCATGCGTGCGATCTGAATGTCCGGCAGGCCGGCAAGCGGGTCCAGCACGTTCTGCGACAGGGCCTGGTTGAAGGCTTGCGTCAGACTGAAGGCCAAGGTGGCGGTGCCGGGAACGAACTGCTCCACGAACCTGACGGCCGGCACCAGATCCAGGCGCGGCGCATTCACGACGAGGAACTTCCTCGCACCGACGAAGTACAAGGTTTGCATGTGGGAGGCTATGCTGTTCAGAGCATTCGAGATGACCGCCTGCGCTGCCTCCGTCGCTTGAGCGAGGTCGTGGGTATCCTGAAGCGTGCTGGCGAACGCGACCAGGGCATCGCGCACGTCATTGCTGCCAATTTCAACAGCATACAGGGCGTCTGCCGGGGCATTGTTCCCGACGTCCTGGAGGAATACCTGCACCTGATCCGGCAGGTTTACCCGGCCCGGAAAATCCACCGCACGGGCGCCGGCGACCGCATAGTTCGAGGCTTTGCCTCTGTCCTGAAACGCCGGGCCGACATCGCGGGCAAACCCATGCCCGACGGCGTACTGTTCGATCCATGTGGGGCCGTTGCTGAGATGATGCCCCCCCTTGGCATAGGGCGCACTGGGCACGAGCGTTTCGTCCAGGCCCTCGTAATGCGGTGGCGTGGTCTGAGGAACCGTACTATCCAGATTCAGGCCTTCTACCGGATGTGTCAGCAACGCAAACCCGTTGCCGGGATCAGAGATGCTCGTGCCGAAGACCACGACATTGCTGAACTCCAGTTGCGCACTGGCGAATCCCGGCAGCGCCAGGACCAGTGCAGCAGACAGGAGACGCGTCCAAGTACCCAATTTGTTTTTCATTCTTTCACCTATGGCCAGCCAGTAGTCTTACGCATTGATTCGTCCTTTGAGCCGGGAGGCGTCCTTACGACTTCGGCGATCAGACGGGGGACACAACCGGAATATGCAGAAGCAGATCGGTTGCAAATCGATCCTTTCAGCATAGCGACAGGCCAACAACTATCAAGGAAAATGGAGCCGCCAAGGACGCATCCCCGCCGACCACGACCGCACCCTCTCGCAGTCCGCCCTACCTCAGCAACCGATCCAGTCGATTCGCGAACGCCTGCCGGTCGCCGGCGCTGAACGCCGGCGGACCGCCGGTCTCCACGCCGGTGCTGCGCAAGGTGTCCATAAAGTTGCGCATGTCGAGCAGTTCGCGGATGTTTTCCTTGCCGTAGAGTTCGCCGCGCGGCGACAGGGCGTGGGCGTCCTTTTCGACGATTGCGGCGGCGAGCGGGATGTCGGCGGTAATGACGAGGTCCCCGGCCTGCACGTGCGCGGCGATGTATTTGTCGGCCTCGTCGAAGCCGCCCGGAACCTGGATCATGCGGATCAGCGGGGAGGCGGGAGTGCGCAGGGTCTGGTTGGCGACCAGCGTGAGCGGGCGTTTGGTGCGCTCGGCGGCGCGGAACAGGATTTCCTTGATGACGCCGGGGCAGGCGTCGGCATCGACCCAGATGTGCATGGAAGGTGTCTCGTCGCTCAGTGCCGGATGCAGATCTTGCCGAAATGGCGGCCGCTGGCCAGATATTGCATGGCCTCGCGCAGTTCCTCGAACGGGAAGCTGCGGTCGACGACGGGCCGCATGCCGTTGTGCGCAACTGCGCGCGACATCGCGAGGAAGTCCTCGCGGTTGCCGACGGTGATGCCCTGCAGACGGACGTGGCGCGTGACGACGAGGCCGAGCGGGGCGTCCATGGCGCCGCCGCCGAGCACGCCGATCAGGCTGAGCGTGCCGCCAGGCCGCACTGCGCGCAGCGATTGCGCGAGCGTGCCCTGCCCGCCGACTTCGATGATGTGGTCGACCCCGCCGTTGCCCGCGGCATCACGCGCGACGCGGCCCCATTCGGGCGTGGAACGGTAGTTGATGGTGACGTCGGCCCCGAGCTCGCGGACGCGTTCGAGTTTCTCGTCGCTGGACGAGGTGCAGATGACCCTCGCGCCGAGCATCCTGGCGAACTGCAGGGCGAACAGCGAGACGCCGCCGGTGCCCTGGACGAGGACGGTGTCGCCGGCCTTGACCCGTCCTTCGGTAACGAGCGCGCGCCACGCGGTAACCGCGGCGGTGGGCAGGGTGGCGGCCTCGGCGTCGTCGAGGTGGGCAGGAACGGGTGCGACCGTCGCGGCCGGGACGACCATGTATTCCGCCATGGTGCCGTCGCTTTCGCAGCCGAGGCTGCGACCGAGGTGCTCGGCGCTAGGCTCGCCGCCGGGCCAGGTCGAGAAGAACAGCGGACAGACGCGATCGCCGATGCGGTAAGCGTCCACGCCGCTACCGACCTGGTCGATGCGCCCGACGCCATCGCTGAGCATGATCAGCGGCAGCGCCTGCATGCGCGAACCGTAGCCGCGCCGCGGCACCAGCAGATCGCGATAGTTGAGCGCGGAGGCGAGCATCTTCAGCCTGACTTCGCCCGGGCCGGCGGTCGGTTCCGGGCGTTCGCCGATGCGCAGGTTGTCGTCTGTCCACTCCGTCTCGACCTGAAACACTCTCATCGGGATCCCCTCGCAGCATGCTGTTGGCAGTCGGGCAATAGTAATTGATCGAGATGCCGCCGGCAGAGCGGACGGGCAGCGGAAGCGGGGGAGATGCAAGCGACCGCTCTACGCGTTTACCCCGTTTTTATCTCCGCCCCGTCAGAATTACCGCAACGACGAACTCCGGCCCACTGCCACTGCACCAGACGTCCTGTGCCGCGGGCGAGGATTGACGAGCCGAACATGCGAAACGACACGAGCGGGCATCCGCCCCCGATTTCCAGCCATGCGATCGCACTGGTCGCCTGCGGCCTCGCGGTGGCGGTCTGTCTGCCGCTGCGCGATGTGCTGGACCTCACCAACATCGCGATGCTCCTGCTGCTCACGGTGGTCTTCATCGCCGCACGGCTCGGGCGATCCGAAGCGGTCCTGGCCAGCTTCGTCAGCGTCGCGCTGTTCGACTTCTTCTTCGTACCGCCGCATCTTTCCTTCCTGGTCAGCGACGTACAGTACCTCGTGACCTTTGCGGTGATGCTAGCCGTGTCGCTGTTCATCAGCCATCTGACGACCAGCCTGCAGGCCAGCGCACGCGAGGCGAGCGCGCGCGAGGCCCACTCGCTGGCGCTTTACGCCCTTGCGCGAAATCTGGCCGGCGCGATATCGCCCGAACAGGCGGTGCAGCGCGTGACGACATTCGTTCGCGAGCAGGCTGATGGAGAACCCGCCTTCTTCCTGCCCGATGCCGACGGGCAGTTGCACGAGTTCCCCGCCGGCACGGCCACGCTCGGGCTGGACGAATCGCTGGTGCTCGATGCCGTGTATCGGAGTCAGGCGAGCGACCCGTCCTGCAGTACCAGCGGCCCGAGCGGTCTGACGCTGCTCTTTCCGCTGGACGGCGCGACCCGCCGCCACGGTGTGCTGCTGGTACGGGACTGCAGTCGCGACGGGCTCGACCCGTTGCGACCGATGTTCGAAGCCGTGGCCTCCGTGACGGCGATCGCCCTCGAACGGCTGCGCCTCGTGGAGCAGGCGCAGGCAAGCCGCATGGAAACTGAGGCCGAACGGCTGCGCAGTTCGATCCTTTCGTCGATCTCGCACGACATCCGCACACCCTTGACGGTGCTCTTCGGCCTGGCCGATACGCTGGCGCTGGCCGACGCCCGCCTGAGCGGCGAACAGCGCGACACCGCGCGCGCGATCCGGGATCAGGCCGGAAGGCTGCATGAGATGGTCGAGAAGCTGCTCGACATGGCCCGCCTGCAAGCGGGGCAGGTGCGCCTGCGCAAGGAATGGCAGGCGATCGACGAAGTGATCGGCGCCAGCATCCAGTTGCTGGGCGAGGCCTTGCGCGAGCACCCGGTCAAGGTGTCGCTGCAGCCGGACCTGCCCCTCATCGCGATGGACGCAGTGCTGATGGAGCGCGTGTTCTGCAACCTGCTGGAGAATGCCGCGAAGTATTCGCCGGCCGGCTCACCCGTGACGATCGACGTGAAGACGGATGATGAGGGGGGCTTCGCGATCGAGGTGTGCGACCGGGGCGAAGGGTTTGCGGCGGGTAGCCTGGCGCGGATCTTCGAGTTGTTCGAACGTGGTGCGCCTCAGTTGCCGAGCCCCGGCGTCGGTTTGGGGCTGGCGATCTGCCGGGCCGTCATCGATGCCCATGGGGGGCAGATCAACGCGTCGAACCGTGCCGACGGAGGTGCCTGCGTCCGCATCGCGCTGCCCTGCGGCGGCGAGCCGCCGGGGATCGACCCCGAACCTGCGGACCCGACGGAAGGCGGATCATGAACGCACACCCGGTCCGCATCCTCGTGGTCGAGGACGAACTGCAGATCCGCCACTTCATTCGCCAGACGCTTGAACGCGCGGAATACCAGGTGATCGAGGCGGCGACCGTGCAACAGGCGCTGGACGATGCGGTATCGGGGAAGCCCGATCTCGTCATCCTCGACCTGGGGCTGCCCGACGGCGACGGCGTGGACTTCGTGCGTGCGGTGCGCGACTGGTCGCGCATGCCGGTGCTAATCCTTTCGGCGCGCTCCGATGAGAATGAAAAGGTCAATGCGCTCGATGCGGGCGCGGACGACTACCTCACGAAACCCTTCTCGGTGGGCGAGCTGCTCGCGCGCGTCCGCGCCCTGCTGCGCCGCGCCGAGGGCGGCGATGCGGGTGCGGCGGTGGTGCGCTTCGGTGACGTGGAGGTCGATCTCGCGCGTCGCACGGTATTGCGCGCGGGGGCGCCGGTGCATCTGACGGCACGGGAATATCGCCTGCTTGTGGTGCTGCTCGGAAACGCCGGCAAGGTCATGACGCATCGCCAGCTGCTGCGCGAGGTGTGGGGGCCGGCCTACGTGGATAGCACCCATTACCTGCGCATTTATGTCGGCCACCTGCGCCAGAAGCTGGAGGCGGACCCCACCCAGCCAATGCATCTGCGCACCGAAATCGGTGTCGGTTACCGCTTCCAGGCCTGACCCGGCCTTCCCTTCGCCTTTCACGGGAAATCATCATGTCCGCAAACCAGGATCATTCGCGCAGCAGCCTGGGGGTTCTCGCCCTGGCCGCGCTGGGCATCGTGTACGGCGATATCGGTACGAGCCCGCTGTACGCGTTCAAGGAAGCGTTTCACGGTTCGCATGCGCTGCCGGTGAATGAGGCAACCGTCCTCGCGACGCTATCGGCTTTCTTCTGGGCGATGATGCTGATCATCTCGGTCAAGTACGTGTGGATCGTGCTGAGCCATGACAACGACGGCGAAGGCGGCGTGCTGGCGCTGACCGCCCTCGCCCATCGGCGTGCGGCCGGCGCACCGCGGCTCGCGGCGCTGGTCATCGGCGCCGGGATTTTCGCGGCGGCGCTCTTTTACGGCGATGCGATCATCACGCCGGCGATCTCCGTCCTGTCGGCCGTGGAAGGCCTCTCGGTAGCGGCACCGGACTTCGAGCGGCTGGTCGTGCCGATCACGATCGGCATCCTGGTCAGCCTGTTCCTGATCCAGAAGCACGGCACGAGTCGCGTCGGCACCCTGTTCGGCCCCGTGACCCTGGTCTGGTTCGCGACGCTCGCGGTGCTGGGCCTGCACTCGATCGTCCAGACGCCGCAGGTGCTCGCGGCGATCAACCCGGCACACGCCATCCGCTTCGCGCTGGAACATCCGCACGCGGCCTTCCTGCTGCTGTCGGCGGTCTTCCTCGCGCTGACCGGCGGCGAGGCCCTGTACGCCGACATGGGCCACTTCGGCGCGAAGGCGGTCCGCATCGCCTGGTACGGCCTGGTGTGCCCCGCCCTGCTGATCAACTATTTCGGCCAGGGCGCGCTGGTCCTGCGCGACGCGACGGCGGTAGAGAATCCGTTCTACCTGCTGGCACCGGACTGGTTCGTGTTTCCGCTCGTCGGCCTTGCGACGGCGGCAACGGTGATCGCCTCGCAGGCGACGATCTCGGGCGCGTACTCGATGACGCTGCAGGCCTCGCGGCTGGGTTACCTGCCGCGGGTGCGCATCCTGCACACCTCGGACAGCGAGCGCGGCCAGATCTACATTCCGAGCGTGAATTGGCTCATGCTGGTGGCCGTCGTGCTGCTGGTGCTGGAGTTCCGCTCGTCGAACGCGCTCGCCGCGGCATACGGGATCGCGGTGTCGGGCACGATGATCATCACCACGGTGCTCACGATCTTCGTCACGATTGCCGTCCCGAGCCGCTTCCGGCTGCCGGTCATTGCGGGACTGGGACTCTTCGCCTTGCTGGAGTGCGCCTTCCTCGGCTCGAACCTGACGAAGATTGCAGCCGGAGGGTGGTTCCCGATGGTGCTCGGCGCGCTCATCTTCATCGCCCTCACAAGCTGGAAGGATGGCAGTGCGCTGGTCGCCGACCAACGGCGGAAGATCGACGTACCCATGGACGGCTTCGTGCGCGGTCCTCATCCGGACGTGCCCAAGGTCGCCGGCACCGCCGTCTACCTCACCTCGGACACCAGCGTGGTCCCGAGCGCGCTGTTCCACAACCTGAAGCATTACAAGGTGATGCACGAACAGACCTTGTTCCTGCATGTCATCAGCGAGGAAGTGCCCTACGTTCCGGAAGCCGAACGCCTGCGGTTGCAACCGCTCGGCCCCAACATCTACCAGGTCGACGTCCATTTCGGGTTCCGCGAGGAGCCTGACTTGCCCAAAGCGCTCCGGGGAGCGGACCGGCTGGGCCTGAACCTCGAGCCGATGCTGACGACCTATTTCGTCGCGCGCTCCGTGATCGTCGACGGCCCCGGCGGGCTACCGCGCTGGCGCTGCGCCCTGTTTTCGTGGATGACCCGGCAGGCCGAAGGGGCTGCGACCTATTTCCGCCTGCCGCCGAACCAGGTCGTCGAACTGGGAACGCAGGTGCTGTTGTAAGCACCCGGAAACGTAGGGAGGAAAAGCCGAAGAGCCTTCCTCCCTACGTTCGTGAACTCGCCGACGCCTCGCGCGGCGCGGATAAAAAAAGTCCGGGCACCATGACCCGGACCTGCAAATCCCCTCTGGAGAGGGAGGGGGAGAACGCCTTGTGCCGGTCGCCTACTGCAGCTCGACCAGCAGATCCTTCGCCGCGACCTTGTCGCCGGGCTTGACGAACACCGCCTTGACGACCGCGTCACGGTCGGCGGTGAGCGCGGTTTCCATCTTCATCGCTTCGATCGACACCAGCGGCGTGCCCTTGGCGATCTTCTGCCCGGCGTGCACGGCGACCGTCACCACCGCCCCCGGCATCGGCGCGCCGATGTGGTTGGGGTTGGCATCGTCGATCTTCGGGTGGCGGCGCCCGGTGGGGGCTGCGCCGGCCTTGGGGATGCGCTGCAGGCGGGGCTGGCCGTTGAGTTCGAAGAAGACCTTGACCCTGCCCTCCTCGTCCGGCGTGTCGCTGCTGCCGGTCTGGCGCACGATCAGGCTCTTGCCCTTCTCGATGTCGACGCTGATCTCCTCGCGGTCCTTCATGCCGTAGAAGAACACCGGCGTGGGCAGCAACGAGACGTCGCCGAAGCGGGCGTGGTGGGCGGCGTAGTCCTTGAAGACCTTGGGGTACATCAGCCACGAGGCGAGATCGGTGTCCGAGACCTGGCCGCCGGTTGCGGTAGCCGCTTCGGCGCGCGCGGCGTCGAGGTCGACGGCGGGCAGGAAGTCACCCGCGCGGCCGGCGAGCGGCGCGGCGCCCTTGAGCACCTTGCGTTCGAGATCCTTCGGAAAGCCGTCCGGCGGGAAGCCCAGTTCGCCCTTGAAGAGCGAGATCACCGATTCGGGGAAGGCGATCTCCTTGGCCGGGTCGAGCACTTCGGCCGGCGTGAGATCGTTAGCGACCATGAAGAGCGCCATGTCGCCGACGACTTTCGAGGTCGGGGTGACCTTGACGATGTCGCCGAAGAGCTGGTTCACGTCGGCGTAAGCCTGCGAGACTTCCGGCCAGCGGTGCTCGAGGCCCATCGCGCGGGCCTGCTCGCGCAGGTTGGTGTATTGACCGCCGGGCATCTCGTGCTTGTACACGTCGGAGGTGCCGCTGCGTATCTCGGCCTCGAAGGGCGTGTAGGCGCGGCGCACGCCTTCCCAGTAGTGCGACAGCGACTGCATGGCGTCGAGGTCGATCCCGGTGTCGCGATCCGAGCCGGCCAGGGCCGCGGCGATGGAGCCGAGGTTGGGCTGCGAGGTGAGGCCGCTCATCGCGTCCATCGCGCCGTCGACGGCATCGACGCCCGCTTCGATCGCGGCGAGTACGCTCGCGGCGGCGATGCCCGAGGTGTCGTGGGTGTGGAAGTGGATCGGCAGACCGACTTCTTCCTTGAGCGCCTTGACGAGGGCTCCGGCCGCGCGCGGCTTGCACACGCCGGCCATGTCCTTGATACCGAGGATGTGGGCGCCGGCCTTCTCCAACTGCTTGGCGAGGTCCACGTAGTACTTGAGGTTGTACTTGGGGCGGCTCGCGTCGAAGAGATCCCCCGTGTAGCAGATCGTGCCTTCGCACAGCGCGCCGGCTTCATTCACGGCGTCCATCGCGACGCGCATGTTGTCGACCCAGTTGAGGGAATCGAACACGCGGAAGACGTCGATGCCTTCCTTCGCCGCCTGGTGCACAAAGTAGCGCACGACGTTGTCGGAGTAGTTGGTGTAACCCACCGCGTTCGAGGCGCGCAGCAGCATCTGGAAGAGCACGTTGGGCACGGCCTGGCGCAGGCGCGCGAGGCGCTCCCACGGGTCTTCCTTGAGGAAGCGCAGCGCGACGTCGAAGGTCGCGCCACCCCAGCATTCGAGCGAGAAGAGCTGCGGCACGAGGCGCGCGTAGTGCGGTGCGATCTCGAGCATGTCGCGCGTGCGCATGCGGGTGGCGAAGAGCGACTGATGGGCGTCGCGCATCGTGGTGTCGGTGAGCAGCACGCGCTGCTCGGCCTTCATCCATTCGGCGAAGCGCTGCGGGCCGAGCTCCTTCAGGAGGTCGCGCGTGCCCGCGGGCGGCGGCGCGGCGAGGTCGACGAGCGGCTTGATGGGTTTGCCGAGCGGGCCCTTGGGCGCCTGGCGGCCGGCCATCTCGGGGTTGCCGTTGACGCTGACTTCGCCGAGGAATTTCAGGAGTTTCGTCGCGCGGTCCTGGCGCTTCTGGAAGCGGAAGAGCTCGGGCGTGGTGTCGATGAAGCGCGTCGTGCATTCGCCGGACTTGAACAGCGGATGCGCAATGACGTTCTCGAGGAATTGCAGGTTCGACGACACGCCGCGGATGCGGAATTCGCGCAGGCCCCGGTCCATCCGCGCGATCGCTTCGTCCGGGCTGTGGCCCCAGGCGGTGACCTTCACGAGCAGGGAATCGTAGAACGGCGTGATCACCGCGCCGGTGTAGGCCGTGCCGCCATCGAGGCGCAGGCCGAAGCCGGCGGCGCTGCGGTAGGCGGTGATGCGGCCGTAGTCGGGAGTGAAGCTGTTCTCGGGGTCTTCGGTGGTGACGCGGCACTGCAGCGCGTGGCCGTTCAGGCGGATGCTGGCTTGCGCGGGCAGGTGGGCGTCTTCGCCGCCGATGCGGCCCCCTTCGGTGACGCGGATCTGCGCCTTGACGATGTCCACACCGGTGACCTGTTCGGTGACGGTGTGCTCGACCTGAATCCGGGGGTTCACTTCGATGAAGTAGAAGGCGCCGGTGTCGGCGTCCATGAGGAATTCGACGGTGCCGGCATGCGTATAGTGCGCGGCGCGGCACAGCTTCAGCGCGGCGTCGCACAGTTCGGTGCGGCGGCTGTCCTCGAGGTAGGGCGCGGGGGCGCGTTCGACGACTTTCTGGTTGCGCCTTTGCACGGAGCAATCGCGCTCGAAAAGATGCACGAGGTTGCCGTGCGTGTCGCCCAGGATCTGTACTTCGACGTGGCGCGCGCGGCGCACCAGTTTTTCCAGATAAACCTCGTCGTTGCCGAAGGCGGCGAGCGCTTCGCGGCGGGCGACGTCGAGCAGGCCCGGCAGCTCTTCCTCGTTCTCGATCGCGCGCATGCCGCGGCCACCGCCCCCCCAGCTCGCCTTGAGCATCAGGGGGTAGCCGACTTCGCGCGCGAGGCGCTTGATCTCGTCGAGGTCGTTCGGCAGCGCGCCGGTCGCGGGCACGACGGGGACGCCGGCGGCGATGGCGAGGTTGCGCGCCGCGACCTTGTTGCCGAGGTCACGCATCACCTGCGGCTGCGGGCCGATGAAGGCGATGCCGGCGGCGGCGCAGGCTTCGGCGAACTCGGGGTTCTCGGACAGGAAGCCGTAGCCCGGATGGATCGCATCGACCTCGGCGTCCTTGGCGACGCGGATGATGTCGGCGATGTCGAGGTAGGCGGCGATCGGCTTCTGGCCGTTACCGACGAGGTAGGATTCGTCGGACTTGAAGCGGTGCAGTGCGAAGCGGTCCTCGTTGGCGTAGATCGCCACCGTGCGAATGCCCATCTCGCTCGCCGCGCGGAAGACGCGGATCGCGATTTCACCACGGTTGGCGACGAGGATGCTCTTGATCGGTTTCATGTCCCTGCCCTGCCTTTCTGGCATGTCTAACTGATTGTAGTGACTGGCGAGTAAGTCGGATGCCAAACACGGCCATCGTCCGGGCCGCTGCCTTTCGGGACTTTACGGCTGTCCGCGTGTACTGCGATGTTCGGTAAGCGACATGTATTTGCAGTATTCAGCCTGAGGTCGAACAAACACCGTTCCCACCGGACCTGACCCAACCCGCTCACGCGGCACAGCGCAGGATGCGGGCCTTGGCGCGCATCTCCTCGTATTCATCGTGTGCGACGGAGTCGGCCGTGATGCCGCCGCCCACGCCGTATTCGGCCCGACCGGTGAGGCCGTCCAGCGCCAGCGTGCGGATCGCAACGTTGAAGATCGCGTCGCCGCCCGGTTTCAGCAGCCCGATGGCGCCGCAGTAGATGCCGCGCGGTTCGGTTTCGAGGCCGGCGATGATCTCCATCGCCTTGATCTTCGGCGCGCCGGTGATCGAGCCGCAGGGGAAGAGCGCAGTGAAGATGTCCGCCAGATCCGCGTCCGGGCGCAGCTCGGCCGCCACCGTCGAGGTCATCTGGAACACGGTCGGATAGGTCTCGACGGAGAAGAGATGCGGCACGCGCACGCTGTGCGGGCGCGCGACCCGCGACATGTCGTTGCGGATGAGATCCACGATCATCAGGTTCTCGGCGCGGTTCTTCTCGGAAGCGGCCAGCACTTCGGCGTGCTGCGCATCCTGCTCCGCGCTGCTGCCGCGCGCGAGCGTGCCCTTCATCGGCTTCGAGATCAGGCGGTCGCCATCGCGGCGGAAGAAGAGTTCGGGCGACAGCGACAGGATGCGGTGGCGCCTCAGGTCGAGCAGCGCGCAGTAGCCGGTCGGCTGGCCGGTGCGCAGGTGCTCGTAGAGCGCGCGATGGTCGCCGTCGAAGCGGCCGTGCAGGCGGATCGTGTGGTTGATCTGGTACACGTCGCCGGCATGGATGTGGTCGAGGATGCGGCCGATGTCCGCGTCGTAGCGGTCGCGCTCGACGCCCGGCTGCCAGTCGTCGCAGCGCACGGCGGCGCGCGGGAGCTCGTCCGCGGCCTCGGGCTGGTCGAACACGCCGAACCACGCCAGCGGCAGCGCCGGGCGCTGGCGAAAGCGGAAGGCCGGATCGAAGGCCGCGCCCGCCTCGTAGCAGACGAGGCCGGCCACCCACGCCCCGGCGCGTGCCAGCGCGTCGGCACGGGCCAGCACCGCACGCACGTCCTGCGGCTCGCGCGCGACGAGTTGCTCGCGCGGGGCAGTGAAGTGCAGCGGCGTGGCGCCGGTGGCATCCGCCGGGAAGTCGAAGCGCAGCCTCGTCATGACGTTCAGAGCGCCCCGCTCGCCGCGGCGAGCGCCGCCGGCCGCTTGCCCCGCCGCAGCTCCATCGCCCGCTGATGCTCGCCGCGATTCGTCGTACGCTCGATGCCGACCGCGGTGGCATAGCGGCTCACCCGCTGCTTGTACAGACCGACGGACACTTCATGCACGCGCGGGTCGAGCCCGAACGCGAAGTCGAAGACCTCGTTGACGCGCGTTTCGAGCAGCGGCGTGTGGGCCGACTGCGGCCATTCGGTCGCGAGCCAGCGGCACAGCGGCTCGTAGTCGAGGCAGTCGCCAAGCCCGCCCGGCACCGCCGGGGCGAGGCCGGTCAGGGTCACCGACACCCACACCGGCTGCGCCTCGCGCTCGTCCTCGTAGATGCCGACGGCGAGCCGGGTCTCGAGCCGTTCGATCTTCACGCTCCAGATCGCATTCATCGCGCTCAGCCTCCGATGACGCCGCGCGCCTGCAGGTCGGCGTGGTAGGACGAGCGCACCATCGGGCCGGAGGCCACGTGGCGGAAGCCCATCTTCTCGCCGACGACGCGCAGCTCGTCGAATTCGGCCGGCGTCACGTAGCGGCGCACCGGCAGGTGGTGCAGGCTGGGCTGCAGGTATTGCCCGATCGTGACCATGTCCACGTTGTGCGCGCGCAGGTCGGCGAGCGTCGCTTCGATCTCCTCGCGCGTCTCGCCCACGCCCAGCATCAGGCCGGACTTGGTCGCGACGTCCGGGTGGCGCGCCTTGAAGGCCGCGAGCAGGTCGAGCGAATGTTCGTAATCGGCGCCGGGGCGCACCTCACGATAGAGGCGCGGCACGGTCTCGATGTTGTGATTGAAGACGTCGGGCGGCACGGTGGTCAGCACGTCGAGCGCGAGGTCCACACGGCCGCGGAAGTCCGGCGTCAGCACTTCGACGGTGATGCCGGGGTTGGCTGCACGCGTCTCGCGGATGCAGTCGGCAAAGTGCTGGGCGCCGCCGTCGCGCAGGTCATCGCGGTCGACGGAGGTGATCACGACGTATTTCAGGCGCATCCCGCTGACGGTCTGCGCAAGGTTCTTCGGTTCATCCGGGTCCAGCGGCAGCGGGCGGCCGTGGCCCACGTCGCAGAACGGGCAGCGCCGCGTGCAGATCGCCCCCATGATCATGAAGGTCGCCGTGCCGTGGTTGAAGCATTCGCCCAGGTTCGGGCAGTTGGCTTCCTCACACACGGTGTGCAGGCGGTTCTCACGCAGCGTGCCGGTGAGCTGGCGCACGCTCTTCGTGCCGCGGAAGGCCGCGCGGATCCATTCGGGCTTGCGCAGCTGCTCGGCCGGCGTGATCGGGACGATCTTGACCGGGATGCGCGCGGTCTTCTCGGCGCCGCGCAGCTTGATTCCGGTCTGTGGGGTGGGGGTGCTTGCGTTCTGCATGGGGGACTCCGGCGGGCGGTCCGGCGAGTGCCGGGCCGCCCGGTGGTGCATCAGCCGCGGTAGTAGCGCTGCGGCACGAAGGGGGTACTGGCGACTTCGACCGGAACCGGCTTGCCGCGGACGATCGCGGAGAGCTGGGTGCCGATCTTGGCCAGCGCAGTTTCGACGTAGCCCATCGCGACCGGCGCTTCCAGCGTCGGGCCGAAGCCGCCGCTGGTGACGATGCCGACCTTGCGGCCGCTGGCGTCGACGATCTCCGCGCCTTCACGCACCGGCACGCGGGCGTTCGGACGCAGGCCGACGCGCTTGCGCGACACGCCGTTGGCGATGTGGCCGAGGACCATGTCGGCGCCGGGATAGCCGCCCGCGCGCGCGCCGTCGGCGCGGCGGGGCTTGGACAGCGCCCACAGCAGGCTGCTTTCGACCGGCGAGGTGTTCACGTCGAGGTCGTGGCCGTACAGGCACAGGCCGGCCTCCAGGCGCAGCGAGTCGCGCGCGCCCAAGCCGATCGGGGCCACTTCGGGGTGGCTCAGCAGCTCACGCGCCAGGGCTTCGGCCTTGTCCGCGGGCACCGAGATCTCGTAACCATCTTCGCCGGTGTAGCCCGAACGGCTCACGTAGCACGGCACGCCGAGGAGGTTCACGGTGATGCTGTTCATGAAGACCATCTTGCCGACTTCGGGCGCGAGGCGGGCCAGCACGGTCGCGGCGGCCGGGCCTTGCAGCGCCAGCAGCGCGCGGTCTTCGAGCACCTCGACCTTGCAGCGGCCGGACAGGTGCTTCTGCATGTGCGCGATGTCCTGCGCCTTGCACGCGGCGTTCACGACCACGAACAGGCGGTCGCCGAAGTTCGCGACCATCAGGTCGTCCATCACGCCACCGGTTTCATTGGTGAACAGCGCGTAACGCTGCATGCCCTGCGGCAGGTCGATGATGTCGACCGGCACCAGGGTTTCCAGCGCCGCGGCGGCCTCCGGGCCGACGAGGAAGACCTGGCCCATGTGCGACACGTCGAACAGCCCGGCCTGGGTGCGGGTGTGGGTGTGCTCCTTGATGATGCCGGCAGGGTACTGCACCGGCATCTCGTAGCCCGCGAACGGCACCATCTTGGCGCCGAGGGAAACGTGCAGGTCGTACAGCGGGGTGCGCAGCAGCGGTGCGTCGGAGTGGGTATCGCTCATCATGATTCCTTGTGTCTGAGTGTCGGGGGTCATCAACATTCGATGACGTTCACGGCGAGGCCGCCGCGGGCAGTTTCCTTGTACTTCAATTTCATGTCGGCGCCCGTTTCGCGCATGGTCTTGATGACCTTGTCGAGCGAGACGAAATGCTTGCCGTCGCCACGCAGCGCCATGCGTGCGGCGTTGATCGCCTTGATCGAGCCCATCGCGTTGCGCTCGATGCAAGGCACCTGGACCAGGCCGCCGACGGGGTCGCAGGTCAGGCCCAGGTTGTGCTCCATTCCGATCTCGGCGGCATTCTCCACCTGCTCGGGCGTTCCGCCCAGCACTTCGGCGAGTCCGCCGGCCGCCATTGAGCACGCGACGCCGACCTCGCCCTGGCAGCCGACTTCGGCGCCGGAGATCGACGCGTTTTCTTTATAGAGGATGCCGATCGCCGCGGCGGTGAGCAGGAAGCGGATGACGCCCTCCTCGCTCGCGCCGGGAATGAAGCGGCTGTAGTAGTGCATCACCGCGGGCACGATGCCGGCGGCGCCGTTGGTAGGGGCCGTGACCACGCGCCCGCCGGTGGCGTTTTCCTCATTGACGGCGAGCGCATAGAGATTCACCCAGTCCATCGTCGTCAGCGGGTCGCGGATGCTCGCCTCGGGCGCGCTGGAGAGCTTGCGGAACATTTCCGCCGCGCGGCGCCTGACCTGCAGGCCGCCGGGCATGATGCCTTCCTTCTCGCAGCCACGGCGCACACACAGCTGCATCACGTCCCAGATACGCAGCAGGCCGGCGCGCGTCTCCGCGTCCGTGCGCCATGCGCGCTCGTTCTCCAGCATCAGCTGGCTGATCGAAAGCTTCTTGTCGCGGCACTGCGCAAGCAGTTCGTCGCCGCTGCGGAACGGATGCGTGAGCGGCGTCGAATCCGCGACGATACGGTCGGCGCCGGCAGCGCTCTCATCGACGACGAAACCGCCGCCGACCGAGTAATACACCTTGCTGCAGAGGGTTTCGCCCGCCGCGTCGAAGGCGGCGATGCGCATGCCATTAGGATGGTAGGGCAGCGACTGGCGCCGGTGCATCACGAGATGCTCGCGTTCGATGAACGGGATCGGATGCTCGCCGGCGAGCATCAGGCGCTGCTCGCTGCGGATGCGGGCGAGCTTGCCGTCGACCTGCTCCGTATCGACGAGATCCGGCGCTTCCCCCTCGAGACCGAGGAGCACGGCCTTGTCGCTGCCATGCCCCTTGCCGGTCGCACCGAGGGAACCGAACAGTTCGGCCTTCACGCCTCCGACCCGTGCGAGCAGGCCGGACTCCTTCAGGCCGTTCGCAAAGACCAGCGCCGCGCGCATCGGCCCCACAGTGTGGGACGACGACGGCCCGATGCCGATCTTGAATAGGTCGAAAACGCTGATGGCCACGATTGCGTTCCCCCGATCAGCGCCCGTAAACCGGGAAGCGGGCGCACAGCGCGGACACCTTCGCGCGCACGGCCTCGATCACTGCGGGGTTCTCGATGTCGTCGAGGATGTCGCAGATCCAGCCGGCGAGCTCCGTGACCTCGGCGATGCCGAAGCCGCGAGTGGTCGCCGCCGGCGTGCCGATGCGGATGCCGCTGGTCACGAAGGGCGACTGCGGATCGTTGGGCACGGTGTTCTTGTTGACGGTGATGTGGGCCGCGCCGAGCGCCGCATCGGCGGCCTTGCCGGTGATGCCCTTGGCGATCAGGTCGACCAGGAACAGGTGGTCGTCGGTGCCGCCGGACACGATCTTGTAGCCGCGCTCGACGAACACGCCGGCCATCGCCCGGGCGTTGGCCATCACCTGCTTCTGGTAGTCCTTGAAGGACGGATCCAGGGCTTCCTTGAAGGCCACCGCCTTGGCGGCGATGACGTGCATCAGCGGGCCGCCCTGGGTGCCGGGGAAGACCATCGAGGCGATCTTCTTCTCGATGTCCGCATTGGCGCGGCCAAGGATGATGCCGCCGCGCGGGCCGCGCAGCGTCTTGTGCGTGGTGCTGGTGACGATGTCGGCAAACGGCACCGGGCTGGGGTACAGGCCGGCGGCGACGAGGCCGGCGACGTGCGCCATGTCGACGAACAGCAGCGCACCGACCTTGTCCGCGATCGCACGGAAGCGCGGGAAGTCGAGGTGACGGGCGTAGGCCGAGAAGCCGGCGACGATCATCTTCGGCTTGCACTCGACGGCCAGCGCCTCGAGCGCGTCGTAGTCGATCACGCCGTCGTCGGTCACGCCGTACTGCACGGCGTTGAAGATCTTGCCGGAGAAGTTCACCTTGGCGCCGTGCGTCAGGTGGCCACCGTGCGCAAGGCTCATGCCGAGGATGGTGTCACCCGGCTGCAGCAACGCGAAATACACCGCAGCGTTGGCCTGCGAGCCGGAGTGCGGTTGCACGTTCACCCAATCCGCGCCGAACAACTGCTTCGCGCGGTCGATGGCGAGCTGTTCGACGACGTCCACATGCTCGCAGCCGCCGTAGTAGCGCTTGCCCGGATAGCCTTCCGCGTACTTGTTGGTGAGCACCGTGCCTTGGGCCTGCATCACGCGCGGGCTGGCATAGTTCTCGGACGCGATCAGCTCGATGTGGTCTTCCTGGCGGTTGCGCTCGGATTCGATCGCACCCCACAGGTCAGGGTCGAAGCCGGCGATCTGCATTTGCTTGTCGAACATCTATGTACTCCGGATTGGGTTGTCGGAACGGGACGTCAGTGCGTCGCGCGCGCGGCGGACACCGACGGGTTATCGGTTGCCTGCCCCGCTTCGCCGTTCTGTTCGGCGAAGTACTCGCGCGTCAGCTTGACGATCACCGGCGAGAGCAGCAGCAGGGAAATCAGGTTGGGAATCGCCATCAGCGCGTTGAGCGTGTCGGCCACCAGCCACGCGAAGTCGAGGCTCAGCACCGCGCCGAAATACACCGCGACGGTCCACAGGATGCGGAAGGGCTTCTCGCAGATCGTGCCGACGAGGTACTCCCAGCACTTCTCGCTGTAGTAGCCCCAACCGAGGATGGTGGTGAAGGCAAACAGTGCGAGCGAGATGGCAAGCAGGTACTTGCCGACGCCGGGCATCGCCGCCTCGAAGGCCTGCGAGCTCAGCACCGCGCCGGTGGCACCGGAGTCCCACACGCCGCTGACCATGATCGCGAGACCGGTCATCGTGCACACGATGATGGTGTCGATGAAGGTGCCCATCATGCCGATCAGGCCCGAGAACACCGGGTTGCTGGTGGCGCCGGCGGCCTGCGCGATGCCGGCGGTGCCGAGGCCCGCCTCGTTCGAGAAGATGCCGCGCGCGACACCCTTCTGGATCGCCAGCATCACGGTCGAGCCGACGAAGCCGCCGGTGGCCGCGGTGGGGCTGAAGGCCTGCGTGAAGATCGTCACGAGCGCGTCGGGGATGCGGTCCGCGAACACGAACAGCACTACTGCCACGCACACGATGTAGGCGATGCACATGAAGGGCACGAGCCACTCGGCGACCGCACCGATGCGCTTGATGCCGCCGATCACGACCGCACCGGTGAGCACCGTCAGCACGATACCGGTGATCCAGGTCTCGACACCGAAGGCGTTATGCACGGCGCTGGCGATGCCGTTGGCCTGAACCATGTTGCCGATGCCGAAGCCCGCCAGACCGCCGAAGATCGCGAACGCGGTGCCCAGCCAGTGCCAGTTCTTCGACAGTCCGTTCTTGATCGCGAACATCGGGCCGCCCGCGTGCTCGCCCTTGTCGTCGACCTCGCGATATTTCACCGCGAGCACGACTTCGCCGTACTTGGTGGCCATGCCGACGAGCGCGGTCATCCACATCCAGAACAGCGCGCCGGGGCCGCCGACCGCGATCGCGGAGGCGACGCCGGCGATGTTGCCGGTGCCGACGGTGGCGGACAGTGCCGTCATCAGCGCAGCAAAGGGAGAGATCTCGCCTTCGGCCTTGGCACCGGGGGTACGGCTCTTCCAGATCATGCGAAGGCCGTGAGGAATCTTGAAGATCGGCATGAAGCCGAGGCGCAGCTGAAGATACAGACCGGTTCCCAGGATCAGGACGATCATGGGAATGCCCCAGACGAGGTCGTTCAGGGTCGTGAACAGCTGGTTCAGATACTGCATGGGCGCGTCTCCGTCCTATTTCTCGTTTTTGCGCGGGCCGGAAGCGGAGCTTCTGTGCTCCTTGTATGAGTCCGGCCCGCGGAATTGGCCCGCCCGGATGGGCGGTGCCGGATCAGTTGCTGGTCTCATCCTCCAGGTTGAGATCCACCATCAGTTCATTCGCCAGCGTTTCCAGCTCCGCCTTGAGGCTGGCAGGCTGGACGGACGCGGGCACCTGCACTTCGATGCTGGCGCGGAACAGCGGCTCGCCGCTGAACGAGGCGTTCTCGCACGCGGTTTCGAGCTTGCTGATGCTCGCGCCGTGGCGCGCCAGCGCGGCCGAGATCTCGCGCACGATGCCGGGGCGGTCGTGGCCGACCACCGCGAACTTCGTCGTGCGCGGCGTACCTGCGGCCGACGCGGCAGCACCGCGCTCGATCGTCAGGCGCAAGCCCTCGGATTCGAGCTCGCGCAGTGCTGCCTCGAGCTTGCCGGCCTCCGCCTCGGCGATTTCCAGCCGCACGATGCCCGCGAACTTTCCGGCGAGCTGCGCCATGCTGCTCTCCAGCCAGTTCGCACCGGCCGCCGCGGCACGGGCCGCCAGCGCATTCACGAGGCCCGGACGATCGTTACCGATCAGGGTGATGACGAGAGATGCGTTCATGTCCTCGACTCCTTTATGTGGCTTATTCGTAGTCCGACATCGGCGGGCAGGCGCACACGAGGTTGCGGTCGCCATACACGTTGTCCACCCGGCCCACCGGCGACCAGTACTTGTTCGCGCGCAGGCTGGCGAGCGGATACACGGCCTGTTCGCGGCTGTACGGGTGCGTCCATTCCCCGGCGATCGCTTCCGCGGTGTGCGGGGCGTTGACCAGCGGGTTGTCCTTGGCGTCGAATTCGCCGCTGCCGACCTTGGCGATCTCCTCCCGGATCGCGATCATCGCGTCGCAGAAGCGGTCGAGCTCTTCCTTCGACTCGCTCTCGGTCGGTTCGATCATCAGCGTGCCGGGCACCGGGAAGGACATCGTCGGCGCGTGGAAGCCGAAGTCGATCAGGCGCTTGGCGACGTCATCGACGCTGATGCCGGTGGCGTCCTTCAACGGGCGCAGGTCGAGGATGCACTCGTGCGCGACCATGCCGTTCTCGCCGCGGTACAGCACCGGGTAGTGCGCGTCGAGGCGCCTGGCGATGTAGTTGGCGTTGAGGATCGCCATCACCGTCGCGTGGCGCAGGCCGTCGCGGCCCATCAACGTGATGTAGGTCCAGGTGATCGGCAGGATGCTGGCGCTGCCGTACGGGGCCGCCGCAACCGCGCCGATGCCCTTGAGGCCGCCCGTGGTGTTGCCCGGCAGGAAGGGCGCGAGGTGCGACTTCACGCCGATCGGGCCGACGCCCGGTCCGCCGCCGCCGTGCGGGATGCAGAAGGTCTTGTGCAGGTTCAGGTGCGACACGTCGCCGCCGAACTTACCGGGGCCGCACAGGCCGACCATTGCGTTCATGTTGGCGCCGTCGATGTACACCTGGCCGCCGTTGGCATGCACGATCTCGGTGATCTCGCGGATCGCCGTCTCGAACACGCCGTGCGTCGAGGGGTAGGTGATCATGAGCGCGGCGAGCTTGTCGCTGTGCTGCTCGGCCTTCGCCTTCAGGTCGGCGACATCGACGTTGCCCTTGTCGTCGCAGGCGACGACAACCACGCGCATGCCGGCCATGTTGGCGGTAGCGGGGTTGGTGCCGTGCGCGGAGCTCGGGATCAGGCACACGTCGCGGTGCGCCTCATTGCGGCTCGCGTGGTAGGCGCGGATCGCCAGCAGGCCGGCGTATTCGCCCTGCGAGCCGGCGTTCGGCTGCAGCGACACGGCGTCGTAACCGGTGCAGGCGCACAGCATCTGCTCCAGCTCGGCGGTGAGCTGGGCGTAGCCCTGCGACTGGTCGGCCGGGGCGAAGGGATGCACGCCGCCGAACTCGCGCCAGGTGATGGGGATCATCTCGGTGGTGGCGTTCAGCTTCATCGTGCACGAGCCCAGCGGGATCATCGTGCGGTCGAGCGCCAGGTCCTTGTCCGCCAGCGCGCGCAGGTAGCGCAGCATCTTGGTCTCGGACTGGTACATGCTGAACACCGGGTGCGTCAGGAAGGCCGAGGTGCGCAGCTGGCCGGCCGGCAGGGCTTCCGGCGCGAGGTTCTCGACGTCCGCAAACGCGGGGAGTGCAGCGCCCTTGGCGAACACCGCCCACAGCGCCTCGACGTCGGCGCGGCTGGTGGTCTCGTCGAGCGAGATGCCGACGGTCGTGGCGTCGATCGCGCGCAGGTTCATCTCTTTGGCACGCGCGGCGGCATGCACGGCGGCGGCGTCGGCGACGCGCACGGCGATGGTGTCGAAGAACGCGTTCGTCACCACTTCGGCACCGATGCGGCGCAGGCCGGCAGCCAGCGTCGCGGTCAGGCGATGCACGCGGCGGGCGATCGTCGTCAGCCCCTTCGGGCCGTGGTAGCACGCGTACAGGCTCGCCATCACCGCCAGCAGCACCTGCGCGGTGCAGATGTTCGAAGTGGCCTTCTCGCGGCGGATGTGCTGTTCGCGCGTCTGCATCGCGAGGCGGTAGGCCTTCTTGCCGTGACTGTCGATCGACACACCAACGACGCGGCCCGGCATCACGCGCTTGTGCGCGTCGAGGGTCGCGAAATACGCGGCGTGCGGGCCACCGAAGCCCAGCGGCACGCCGAAGCGCTGCGTCGTGCCGATGGCGACGTCGGCGCCGAGCTCGCCCGGCGACTTCAGCAGCGTCAGCGCCAGCAGGTCGGCCGCGACGACGGCCAGCGCCTTCTTGGCGTGGGCGGCGGCGATGATGCCGGCGTAGTCGACCACTTCGCCCGTGCTGGCCGGGTACTGCAGCAGCACGCCGAAGAATTCATGCTTGTCGAGGTCAGTCGCGGGGTTGCCGACGATGACCTCGAAACCCAGGGGTTCTGCACGGGTACGCACGACTTCGATGGTCTGCGGGTGGCAGTCGCTCGAAACGAAGAAGGCCTTGGCCGGATTCTTCGACAGGCGCTGGCAGAAGGTCATCGCCTCGGCTGCCGCGGTCGCTTCGTCGAGCAGCGAGGCGTTGGCGATCTCCATGCCCGTCAGGTCGGTGATCATGGTCTGGTAGTTCAGCAGCGCTTCCAGACGGCCCTGCGAGATCTCGGGCTGGTACGGCGTGTAGGCCGTATACCAGGCCGGGTTCTCGAGGACGTTGCGCAGCACGACACCCGGGGTGTAGGTGTCGTAATAGCCCGCACCGATGAAGGAACGGAACACCCGGTTCTTCCCCGCGATCTCGCGCAACTGTGCAAGCGCATCGGCTTCGGTCCGGCTCTCGGGGAGAGGGAGGGACGAGGGCGACAGGATGGAAGCCGGGATCACCTTGTCGACGAGCTGGTCGAGCGAATCGAGGCCGAGCGCGGCGAGCATCGCCTGCGTTTCGGTCGTATCCGGGCCGACGTGGCGGCCGACGAAATCATCGCGCTGCTCGAGCTGGGCGAGCGTCGCGGGGAAGCGGGTGTCGTTCATGTTCATGGCGTGGGCAGTTTTCCGGAAGAGGATCGATCAGGCAGTCAGCTTGTCGTAGGCGGCCTGGTCGAGCAGCCCGGCGAGCGCGGACGGATCGTCGAGGCGGACGCGGATGAACCAGCCGGCGCCCAGCGGATCTTCATTCACGGTGGCGGGCGCATCCGCCAGCGCTTCGTTCACTTCCAGAACGGTGCCGGCGAGCGGCATCTTCAGTTCGCCGGCAGCCTTCACCGATTCGATGACCGCAGCTTCGTCGCCCGCCGCAAAGCTCGCGCCGACATCCGGCAGCTGCACGAAGACGATGTCGCCCAGCGCGTTCTGCGCGTAGTCGGTGATGCCGACCGTGGCGACGTCGCCCTCGACGCTCAGCCACTCGTGGTCTTCGGTGAATTTGATCGTGCTCATGAGGTCTCCAGGTTTCGTATGGTTGATGCAAGGGTCTGCTTCAAAACAACGGAACGGATGGTATCAACGTGTTGACATGAGCGAATTTGATAGTTGAAATGAAATCATTAATTCTTCAAATGCACGGTGCACCATGCAGAACATCCCTACCGAACTGTTGCGCACCTTCCTGAAGGCCGTGGATACGGGCAGCTTCACCCGTGCCGCCGAGATCGTCGGCCGCACCCAGTCCGCCGTCAGCCTGCAGATCAGGCGCCTGGAAGAGATGCTGGACGCGTCGCTGTTCGTGCGCGGCACGCATCGCGTGAAGCTCACCGAGGAAGGGGCCACGCTCGCCGGCTATGCGCGGCGCATGCTGGCGCTGAACGACGAGGCGGTCAGCAGCCTGCGTCGGCCCAAGGTGGCCGGCAGCGTGCGCCTGGGCGCGCCGCACGAGTACACCGCGTCGCTGCTGCCGGTGATCCTCGGCAAGTTCGCGCAGTCGCACCCTGGCGTGATGCTCGAAGTCACCTGCGACCTGAGCAAGAACCTGCTGGCGCGGCAGGAGAAAGGCGAATTCGACCTGGTCATCGCACTGCACGACGACCCCGCGGCGCGCGGCGGCAAGAAGGTGCTCACCGAACCGCTGACATGGATCACCAGCCTCGACCATGAGCGCCACACGCAGCGGCCGCTGTCGCTGGTGGTCGCCCCGCCGCCATGCATCTACCGCAACCGCGTGCTGCAAACGCTCAGCCGCCAGCAGCGCGCCTGGCGCATCGCCTACATGAGCTCCAGCTACAGCGGCCTCATCGCCGCCGTGCGCGCGGGGCTGGGCGTGACCCTGCTCGCCGGCAGCACGGTGCCCGAAGGCGTGCGGGTCCTCGCCGAGCGCGACGGCTTCCCCACGATGGGTGAGCTCGACGTGCGTCTGTACGAGCGGCCGGAAAACGCCACCGAGGCGGTACGCTGCCTCGCGGACTACATCACCAGCAGCTTCGCAAACTCGGACGTCGCCCTGGCCGCCGCTTCGGCCACGCCGTCAGTTGCGCAAGTGGCGGGCGAATAGCCCCGCCAGCGGCCGGGCGGCGACGCTCAACGGCACCCCGCGCAGGCTCAGGATGCCGAGCGTCATCGGCGGCGGCAGCGGTTCGACGGCAAACTCCTGCAGCCCGGCGCCGAAGATGGGGTCGCGCACCAGCACGGTCGGGCCGAAGCCGATATGGTCGGTTCGCCGCATGAGTTCCAGCATCAGCGTCGGCGACGCGCAGCGCACCGTGCTCGCCGGCACGTCGATGCCGTTGGCCTCCAGCCAGTTCACGAGGTGGCTGCCCTGGCTCGCCCCGGTCAGGTTCAGCACCCAGCTCGCGCCGCGCAGCTCCGCCCAGGTCCGCGCCCCGCCGAGCGGATGGCCGATGCGGCCTGCGGGCACGGCCGGAATGTCCGCGAGCCGCTCGAAATCCACTTCGTAGGGAAGATCCTGCGCATTGGCGAGCGCCACCGCGAAATCAAGGCGCCCTTCGAGGATGCCGGGCACCACGTTCGTCAGCAGCCCCTCCTCCAGGCTCAGCGCGGCGTCCGGCTGGATGCGCCGGAATTCCGCCAGCACGCGCGGCAGCACCGTCGCCGCGACGAGCGGGGTCAGCGCGACGGCGATGCGCGCCCCCGCCCCGCCGCGCAGCAGGCGCACCTCCTCGCGCGCCTTCTCCAGCGTCGCCAGCGCCAGCCGCGCGCGCGCCAGCAGCGCCTGGCCGGCGGGTGTGAACACCACGCCCTTGTAGCTGCGCGTCAGCAGCTCCGCCCCCACATCCTCCTCCAGCTCGCGCAGCGCCTTCGTCAGCGCGCTCTGGCTGAGGTGCATCGCCCGCGCCGCCGCCCGGATCGAGCCGGCATCGGCCACCTGCACGAGCGCCTTCAGTTGATGGTCCTTCATCGCGGTCAGTGAACACATTTGGTTGTCACCCCGGAAAAAGTACCGCCTTCCGCAATCGTTAGCAAATCCTATTATCAATCCATGAGCACAACTGATCGCCACCTCCCCGACGAAGCCGCCATGAAGACCTGGCGGCGTGCCATCCACCAGCATCCCGAACTGGGCTTCGACGAGTTCGAGACCAGCCGCCTGGTGGCCGACCAGCTCCGCGAATGCGGCTTCGAGGTGCACACCGGCATCGCCACAACCGGCGTCGTCGGCACCCTGAGCTGGGGTCAGGACGGCGGCAAGGGCGGCCCGCGCCTCGGCCTGCGCGCCGACATGGACGCGCTGCCGATCCACGAGGAGACCGGCCTGCCCTGGGCGAGCCGCAATCCCGGCCGGATGCACGCCTGCGGCCACGACGGCCACACCGCGATCCTGCTCGGTGCCGCGCAGGTGTTCGGACGCCTGCATCACGAAGGCCGCCTGCCCGGCAGCGGCACGCTGAACCTGATCTTCCAGCCCGCCGAAGAACTGGGCGGCGGCGGCGGTGCGAAGCGCATGCTGGAGGAAGGCCTGTTCGAGCGCTTTCCCTGCGATGCGATCTTCGCGATGCACAACTTTCCCGGCGTACCGACCGGCCACTTCCGCTTCCGCCCCGGCCCCTTCATGGCCTCGTCGGACAAGGTGCTGATCCGCTTCGACGGCAAGGGCGGCCACGGCGCCCTGCCCCACCTCGCCGCGGATCCGACCCTGCCGGCGGCGGCCACCGTGCTCACCCTGCAAGGCATCGTCGGCCGCAACGTCGATCCGGTCGACATGGCGGTGATCAGCGTCGGCCGCATGTCGGCCGGCAAGACCTACAACGTCATCCCCGCGACCGCCGAACTCGAACTGAGCGTGCGCGCGCTGCGCCCCGAAGTGCGTGACCGCCTGGAACAACGCATCTGCGAACTGGCGCGCGGGCAGGCCGCCGCCCACGGCGTCGGCTGCGACATCCGCTACGAGCGCGGCTACCCGGTGCTGATCAACAGCGCCGAGCAGGTGCGCTTCGCGACGGACGTCGCGCGCGAGCTGGTCGGCGACGACAAGGTGGACGGCAATGCACCGCCGCTCTCGGGCAGCGAGGACTTCGCCTTCATGCTGCAGCAGGTGCCCGGCTGCTACCTGCTGATCGGCAACGGCGACAACGGCTTCGCCGGGGGCGAGCACCTCGGCCCATGCAGTGTGCACAACCCCCATTACGACTTCAACGACGCCTGCCTCGCGCCCGGCGCCGCCTTCTGGGTGGCGCTCGCAAGGCGATTCTTCGGCGGCTGACCGCAAGGCCGCACACAAAACAACAACTCATGCATCTACGAGAGGAGACACACGGAATGAGCAGTCACGACACCGCAACGCGGGCCGCCCCGCGCGCAAAGCAGATCATCGCGGCCGTCATCGGCAACGCACTCGAATGGTACGACTTCATCGTCTTCGGCTTCCTCGCCGTGGTGATTTCACGCCTGTTCTTCCCGGCCGAAAGCGAATACAGCTCGCTGCTAATGACCACCGCGACCTTCGGCGTAGGATTCTTCATGCGCCCGGTGGGCGGCATCCTGCTCGGCATCTACGCCGACCGCAAAGGCCGCAAGGCCGCGCTGCAGCTCATCATCGCGATGATGACCGTGTCGATCGCGCTGATCGCCTTCGCCCCGCCCTACGCTGCGATCGGCCTCGCCGCCCCGCTACTGATCGTGCTTGCGCGCCTGCTGCAGGGCTTCGCGACCGGCGGCGAGTTCGCCAGCGCGACCTCCTTCCTGATCGAAAGCGCACCACCCAACAAACGGGGCCTGTACGGCTCGTGGCAGATGTTCGGCCAGGGCCTCGCGGTGTTCTGCGGCGCCGGCGTCACGGCACTGGTCACACGCAACCTCTCGCCCGAGGCGCTCGACGCCTGGGGCTGGCGCATCCCGTTCATGATCGGGCTGCTGATCGGCCCGGTCGGCCTGTGGATCCGCCGCCACCTCGAGGAAACCGAAGCCTTCCTCGAAGCGCACAAGGCCCCCGCCGAAAAGCAGTCCCTCGTCCGCATGCTGCGCAACCACCTGCGCGAAGTGTTCGCCGTCATGGGCGTCACCGTGTGCGGCACGGTCGGCTTCTACGTGATCCTGGTCTACATGCCGACCTTCGCGAGCAAGCAGCTCGGCATAGCGTTATCCGACGCCTTCACCGCGCAGGTGATCGCGGTCGCGCTGATGACGATCCTGATGCCGGTGTTCGGTGCGCTGTCCGACCGTGTGGGCCGCAAGATCCTGGTCATCGTCGCCGCGGCCGGCCTGCTCGTCGCCTCGTATCCCCTGCTCTCCTGGGTCCATGCGGCGCCCTCGTTCGAACGGCTCATCACGATGCAGATCGTGCTGTGCGTCCTGCTCGCGGTCTTCTTCGGGCCGATCTCGGCGGTGATGGCGGAGCAGTTCCCCGCCGGCGTGCGCTCCACCGGCCTCGCCCTCGCCTACAACGTCGCGGTGATGGTGTTCGGCGGCTTCGCGCAGTTCATCGTGACCTGGCTGATCCAGAACACCGGCATCGTCATCGCGCCGGTGTTCTACGTGATGTTCGCGGCCGCCCTGGGCCTCGTCTCCGCACTCTTCCTCACCGACCGCACCCACATCGCGCACCTCGCATCGGTCGATGAGGACAGCCCGGCACCGCAGGCCGGACAGGGCGGCAGGGACGCCGCCATCCTCCCGCGCACCGCTCTCAACCGCGCCTGAAACCCGCGCAAACCGGCCGCCCCCTCGCCCGGGGCGGCTTTTTCATTTCACGTGAACACCTCGCCGAGATTCACCGTCGCCTGGCTGCCGACATGCTGCCGCTTGTTGCGGACCCACTTCGCAGCCCGCGCGCGCCCCAGGTCGCGCAGCTCGTGCAGGAAGGCGCGCGCCGCGTTGAGTTTGCTGCCGCTGCCGCTCTCGGCGAGCTCCTGCGCCTCGATCATGTGGAAGCGCAGCCCCATCAGCTTGCGCTCGAGGCGCCCGTGCGGCACCCAGCCGCTGCCCGCCTCCAGATAGGCGCGGGCATGCGCGATCATGCGCATCTCGCGCAGGAAAGTGGCCGAGAAGCCCAGTTCCACCGTACGGTCGGCGATCTCCCCGGCGCTGCGCGGCGCGGCCGCGATGCGTAGCGGATTGAGCAGCACGAGCAGGATGTCGGGCGTCTCGCACTCGTACATCAGCGGGTAGACCGCGGGATTGGCGCTGAAACCGCCGTCCCAGTACGCCTCGCCGCCGATCTCCACGGCATGGTGGATGGTCGGCAGGCATGCGGACGCCAGCAGCATGTCCTCGGTAAGTTCGGCTGTGCGGAACAGGCGCACCTTGCCCGTCTGCACCCGTGTCGCGGCGACGAACAGGCGCAGGCGGCACTCGCGGCGCAGGAACTCGAAATCGAACTGCGCATGCACGACCTCGCGCAAGGGGTTCAGCTCGAGCGGGTTGAACTGGTAGGGCGACAGCAGCCGAGTCATCCCCAGCATCATCCCGAGAGGATTGGGCAGTGCGCCGTTGCCGTTCGGGTTCATGCTGTGCAGCAGGTCGAGCTCCAGCGGCGTGCTGGCCGCAACCGCCTCCCAGAACTCTGCCAGGCTCTCGCGCGCGCCCTCCGCGCCGCGGCGCGTCCAGCCCTGCGCCAAGGCCACGGCGTTCATCGCGCCGGCGCTGGTACCGCTGACGCCGTCGAGCGCCCAGCCGTCCTCCAGCAGCCGGTCCAGCACACCCCATGTGTAGGCGCCATGCGCCCCGCCGCCCTGCAGCGCGAGGCTGATCGCGGGCACCTCCCCGCGGCTGCCCGCCCACCATCGTTTGCGAAGCATGTTCCACTCCTTTCCACGCATGGACACCTTTTTGCTGCATTGCACAATACAGCAAGAATGGAAACGGGAGTGTTTCAGATGGTCAGGCCATGAATATCCGAAATGCGAACCCGAGCACCGCACACGCGGCGATCACGTGGATGACGTTCGCCTTGAAACGGAACAGCACGAGCGCCGCCCCCAGCGCGATGAGCGCCGACACGAGGTCGAATCCGCCACCCAGCCCCTGCGGCCACAGCACGTGGTAGCCGAAGAACAGCGCGAGGTTCAGCACCACCCCCACCACGGCGGCCGTGATCGCCGTGAGCGGCGCCGTGAACTTCAGGTCGTTGTGAGTCGTCTCCACCAGCGGACCGCCGAGCAGGATGAAGATGAAGGACGGCAGGAAAGTGAACCACGTCACCAGCGACGCGGCGACCGCACCGGCGAGGAACAGGCTGTCGGGTCCAAACACCGATTTCACGTAGCCGCCGACGAAACCGACGAAGGCCACGACCATGATCAGCGGGCCCGGCGTGGTTTCCCCCAGCGCGAGGCCGTCGATCATCTGCGTCGGCGTCAGCCAGCCGTAGTGCGCCACCGCGCCCTGATACACATAGGGCAGCACCGCGTAGGCACCGCCGAAGGTCAGCAGTGCCGCCTTGGTGAAGAACCAGCTCATCTGAGTCAGCGTGTGCTGCCAGCCCAAGGCGCCCGCGAGCAGGGCCATCGGCACCAGCCACAACAGACCGCCGACGATCAGCACGCGCGCAACCCGCGACCATGCGAAACGCGCATGCTCGGGCGTCGGCGTGGCGTCGTCGATCAGCGCCGGGCCGAAAGCCTTGTCGGCGATGCCATGCCCGCCGCCGGCACGGAAATGGTCCGGCGAGAGCCGCCCGCCGATCGCCCCGACCAGCGCGGCGCCGAGGACGATGGCCGGGAACGGCAGGTTGAACCCGGCGATCGCGACGAAGGACGCCGCAGCGATCGCCCACAGGACCCTGTTCTTCAGCGCCCGCGAGCCGATGCGGTGCGCCGCCTGGACGACGATGGCCGTCACGGCCGGCTTGATGCCGTAGAAGAGCCCCGCCACCAGCGTCGTCTCGCCGAAGGCCACATAGACCCACGACAGGCCGATCAGGATCAGCAGCGAAGGGAGCACGAACAGCGCACCGGCAACGATCCCGCCGCGCGCCCGATGCATCAGCCAGCCGATGTAGGTCGCCAGCTGCTGCGCCTCGGGCCCGGGCAGCACCATGCAGTAGTTGAGGGCATGCAGGAATCGCCGCTCGGAGATCCAGCGTCGGCGCTCGACCAGCTCCTGGTGCATGATCGCGATCTGCCCCGCCGGCCCGCCGAAGCTGATGAAACCGAGCTTCAGCCAGAACAGGAAAGCCTCGCGGAACCCGACCGGCGCGGGCGCAGTGGCGTGTTCATTCCTTTCGGTCGTCGGTGCGGGACTGCTCATTGTTGCGATGTGGCCTCGTCGAAGGTGGCGGACGGGACATGAGGACGCTCGCCGTGCCATGCGACGAGCCCGCCCCGGCGGATGCTGGCGAACGCGGAAGTATGCAGTCCGCTGCCCCTTCCGCACAGTGCCAATCGAGTCACGCGCAACACAGGGGCGATGTCGTTCCCGATGACGCTACCGCCTCCGCTCAGCCGGAGACCGGAACCCAACCGATCGCCCCAACACCCCCACCAACGCCCTCTTCCCGGCGCACGGCAAAGCGCAGCGGCGAACACACCGCCGGGCGGCCGAACGGAGCGCCGTAGGCAAAGCCCTGGGCGAGCACACCTTGCGACAGATTCACCGATGCCCTGTCCTCGACCCGCGTCACGATCACCCGTGCCGATCCCGCACGCGCCCTCAGTGCATCGAGCGCCTCCCCGGCGTCGCCTTCCGCCTGCAATGCCGCCGTGCCGATCTTGATGAAGTCCGCCGGCACGCTTCCCGCCAGCGTTTGCCATTGCGAAACGGACTCGACGTTCACGGCAACGCGAAATCCGTTCTGGCGATAGTTACGCAGCACGAAACTCAACAGGTCCACCTGCCGGCTCGCGACGACGGGCGCCTCGATGACGACGCGTTCGGGCGGAAACCCGAGCGCGTCGACCACCTTGCTGAATGCGGCGCCGTGGTCGCCCGCGACGGCCGCCAGCAGGCGCCCATGCACGTTCAGGAAGAGCAGGCCGTCGTCGCCCACCGACGCGATGAAGTTCAAGGCATGGACGGTGCGCGCGAGGCGGTCCAGCGCGATCAGGCGGTCATCGTCGGCATCGGCCGAAAACAACATCCACGGCGACAGGTCGCGTCGGCCCCCGCCCAGGCAGCGCAGGAAAGCCTCATGCCCGACGACATGGTCCGAAGACGGCTCCACGATGGGCTGAAACACGCTCGACAGCTCGCAACCGAACCAGTCTCCCACGACGCCGCCGTCGGCAAGGCGGCGCAGTTGTCGGCCCGCCTGCCGTTCAAGCGGCAGGCGGTAGAGAAAATCGCGAACGCGATCGGCGATCGGCGAAGTCGGACTGGTCATGACGGGCTCCCATCGGTGAACTACGGTGAAACGCGACGCATCGTGCGCGGAAAACCGGCGAATCGTCGCACCTCGACATTACGGGACCATCTCACGGGCGTGAACGATGAAATTCTGCTGAGCTTATACGGCAAGCCGGCAGCCTGCCCTTCGATACCCGGGTTCGCTGCGACGCACAGCGCCCCTTACAAACTCGTAATACCGCCGTCATCGGCAGGACGGTCGCAGCGGCGCACACTGTGGAACACGTGCGAAGGATTCCGGAGCATCCGCACCGGACGAGCATTCGCCGGACAGTGCCGGAGATCATCATGAAAACCACCCTTCTTTCCGTCGCCGCAACCGTTGCGGCGCTCGGACTGTCAATGAGCACCAACGCTGCGTCCCAGGCACCGGCCGCGGAGCAAACCGGAAGCGCGGTGCAGACGCCCGCTGTGGCAAACGCACCTCGGCATAGTCACATGGGCGAAAAGATCGGCGTGCGTGCTGAACAGGCCGCTTCGTCCGGGTCGGAGGCCGCGAAGCGGACGCCGGAAAAGACCGCCGCCAACCGCCACAATCACCAGCGCGACTTCAAGTAAGCAACGGCTGCCACACCCGATTCGCGACAATCCGGCCAGCGCGGGCATATCCGGAACGATCTGCCCGCGCTGGCCTTGCCTTGGGTACTCGGGGAGAACGGCCGCGACGACGCGCCGCCTCCCTCACTCGCGTTCAGCGCCCGCGATGGTTGGAATGCAGCAGACTGTCGAGGCGCCAGACCTCATTCCCCTGCATCGCGATCCTGTTGCCGTCCGCCGTCTCCATCGTGTGCCCCTGGTCCATCGAGAACGGACGGCCGTAGCGGTCCTCCATGGCCATCTTGCCGTCGGCGAAGACATGCAGCGTTGAGCCGTCCTTCAGATCGTAGGATTTTTGCACGGCGTCTGCGCCGTACCCATCGCGGAGTTTCTCGCGCAATGCAGGACTCGACGGCTTGGCCGGCGCCACCCTGACGTCATCGAGCCAATGGCCGGAGCCGCCCTCGGAATAATCGGTATGCGCCGATGCCGCCAGCGGAGCGACAAGCAGAATGGATGCGAAGACGATGCGGATCGATGTGCGTTTCATGATGAGTCTCCTTGCAGTGACCGGTTGTGGCGCTCGAATGCGAGCAACCATGATCGAATGCTAGGAAAGCCCCCCCGACGGGACGATGACCGCGAAATTACGTTTTTTTCAGCTCTTCGTCATTTTCAGGAAATCCTTCGCACGCAGCATACATATTCAGTTCGCATAGATCGATCGTCATCCGACGATGGCGATCCACCTGCAAAACAAGGGCACAAAATCCGGGATCGTCGAGTCCTTTGCGAATGCTGACAGCAATGTAATCATCGCGTCAGGGTGAAGTCGATATCCGGGGTCTATGATGAATTCATCGGAACAGCGGATCGATGCCATGCGCCCGCAACACTCTCCCGTGCCCGCCCCGATGAGGGACGCCTCCCGACCGAACCGCGCTCGCTGGGTATTCGGCATCTTCTTCGCAATCGCCGCGATCCTGCTGGGCTTCGAACACCGGATCCATCTCCTGGGCATTCTCCCCTGGCTGTTCCTGCTGGCCTGCCCGCTGATGCATCTCTTCATGCATCACGGCCACGGCGGCCACGGCGGCCACGGCACTCACCACGACGCGGCCAAAAACGGAGACCCGCGATGACCGAATCGAGCCCTGCCTATGGCCTGTGGTCGCTGGTCGCGATCAACTCGGCCGTATTCATCCTCTTCGCCGCCAGCTTCTTCAAGCCGCGTTCGTCGCGCGACTGGCGCACGCTGGGCATGTTCTCGGCGTTCATCGTCGCACTGTTCGCCGAGATGTATGGCTTCCCGCTGACGATCTACCTCCTGTCGGGCTGGCTCGCGGCCCGATTCCCCGGTGTCGACTTCCTCTCCCACGACGCCGGACACCTGCTCGAAGTGATGTTCGGCTGGCGTGCCAACCCGCATTTCGGCCCCTTCCACATCCTCTCCGGCATCCTGATCGGCGGCGGCTTCTGGCTGCTCGCTTCGGCGTGGAAGGTGCTCTACGCGGCGCAGGCCACCGGCACGCTGGCCACCACCGGCCCCTACGCCCGCCTGCGCCACCCGCAGTACGCGGCCTTCGTCGTGATCATGGCGGGCTTCCTGCTGCAATGGCCGACGCTGATCACGCTCACGATGTTCCCCGTCCTCGTCTTCGCCTACGTGCGCCTCGCCCGTCGCGAGGAGCGCGAGGCGGCCGCGAGCTTCGGTGCCGACTGGCAGCACTACGCGCGGAAGACCCCGGCCTTCTTCCCTCGCCGGACGAAATCCGCCACCCATCCGATCGCCGATCACCGCGGCGAACATTCATCAGGAGAACAATCATGAAATCGCTGCTGACCACCACCGCATGCGCCATGTCCCTCGCGGCGCTGTCGCCGGCCTGGGCCGAATCAGGAGAACAATCATGAAATCGCTGCTGACCACCACCGCATGCGCCATGTCCCTCGCGGCGCTGTCGCCGGCCTGGGCCGATGATGCCCACCACCCGGACCAGGCGGCCGCCGCGACGGCGCCCGCCCCGGCGCCCGAAAAGACGGTCCAGCGCATGCGCGACAACGCCGCGACAATGCAGTCGCAACTCGACGCCCTGGCCGCGGCGAAATCGCCCGAAGAACGCCAGAAGCTGCTCATGCAGCACATGCAGACCATGCGCGAGAACATGATGCTGGGCCAGCAGATGGCCGCGGGCGATGGGGCGCCGATGGGCTGCGCCATGATGGGCGGCAAGGGGATGATGGGAGGCATGGGCATGATGGGCGGGATGATGGGTGCCGACCCGTCCGGCGCTTCGCCCGACGCCATGATGCAGCGCATGCACCAGATGGAACGGCGCATGGACATGATGCAGATGATGATGGAGCGCATGGGCGGCCCGGCGGGCAAGCGCCCGGCGAAGTGACGGCCCGCCCGCAAGCACATGGAGAAACGCGCGATGCTCGAATCCCTGAAAACCCTGCTGCAGCGCCTGCGCGCATGGATGGCGGAGAACGAGCGCGCGCACCGCAATGCCAAGCCCGACGGCTGTTGCAGCTCGCCGTCGGCGATCTACGCGGCCCGTCGTCCGCGCGGCAAGGGGGGCGACCATGACTGAGGACGGCTCCATGCGCGCACATGTCCATCACGACCATGAAAGTCACGGCGACGGACACCATGGGCATGAAGGACATGCCGCGCACCACGAACCCACGCACGAACACGCGCACACCCGCCCCTCACCCGCGGCCCCGCAGGACTCGGCCGCGTTTACGGACCCGGTGTGCGGCATGAGCGTGAAGCCCGATTCACCCCACCACACCACCTTCGCCGGCCACGAGTACCACTTCTGCAGCGCGAAGTGCCTTGCCAAGTTCAACGCGGAACCGCAGCGCTACCTGCAACCCGCGACGCAGGCTCCCTCATCCCCGGAAGCGCCGACCGCCGCCGAATACACCTGCCCGATGCACCCCGAGATCCGCCAGCCCGGCCCAGGCACCTGCCCGAAGTGCGGCATGGCGCTGGAACCGGTGCTGCCTGAACTCGAGGGGGGCGAAAATCCGGAGCTGGCCGACTTCCGCCGCCGCTTCTGGTGGCCCTTGCCCGCGACCATCCTCGTCACCGCGATCGCGATGTCGGGCCGGATCATCGATCCGCTGCTCGGCGGCGCCCGCCCCTGGATCGAGCTGCTGCTCGCGACGCCCGTCGTGCTGTGGGGCGGATGGCCGTTCTTCGTGCGCTGGGCGCAATCTATTACGAATCGCAGCCCCAACATGTGGACGCTGATCGGTACCGGCGTGGGTGCCGCCTACGGCTACAGCGTCGTCGCGACCGTCGCACCGGGCGTCTTTCCCGACTCCTTCCGCATTGGCGGGCACGTCGCCGTGTATTTCGAAGCCGCCGCGGTGATCGTCTCGCTGACCCTGCTCGGTCAGGTGCTGGAACTGCGCGCCCGCGCGGAGACGGGCGCGGCAATCAAGGCGTTGCTCGGCCTCGCGCCCAAGACCGCACGGCGCATCAACGCCGACGGCAGCGAGGAAGACGTCCCCCTGACCCACGTGCATCCGGGCGACCGCCTGCGCGTGCGCCCGGGCGAGAAGGTGCCGGTGGATGGCGTCGTGCTCGAAGGCGCCAGCGCCGTGGACGAATCGATGCTCACCGGCGAGCCGATGCCGGTATCCAAGACTGCCGGCGACAAGGTGATCGGCGCGACGCTCAATACCAGCGGCGCGCTGGTGATGCAGGCGGAGAAGATCGGTTCGCAGACCGTGCTCGCGCAGATCGTGCAGATGGTCGCGCAGGCGCAGCGTTCGCGCGCGCCGATGCAGCGCATGGCCGACCGCGTCGCGGGCTGGTTCGTCGTCGTGGTCGTCGCGATCGCGGCGCTGACCTTCCTCGGCTGGGGCCTCTTCGGCCCCTCCCCCTCCTGGGCCTATGGCCTCATCAACGCGGTCGCGGTGCTGATCATCGCCTGCCCGTGCGCGCTCGGGCTCGCGACGCCGATGTCCGTAATGGTCGCGACCGGCAATGCCGCAACGCAGGGCGTGCTGTTCCGCGACGCCGCGGCGATCGAAAACCTGCGCCGCGTCGACACCCTGATCGTCGACAAGACCGGCACGCTCACCGAAGGGCACCCCGCGTACCACACCGCCATCGCCGCCCCCGGCTGGGAGGCCGACGAGGTGCTGCGCCTCGCCGCGAGCCTCGATCAGGGCAGCGAACACCCCCTGGCCCACGCGATCGTAGGCGAGGCACGGGGCCGCGGGCTGACGCTGTCCAAGCCGGACAGTTTCGAATCGTCGTCGGGCATCGGCGTGCGCGGCACGGTCGACGGACGCAAGGTGGTGCTCGGCAACACCGCGCTGATGGACGAAGAAGGCGTCGATTGGCACGCGCTCGCAGGCCAGGCGGAAGCCCTGCGTCTGGAAGGCGCGAGCGTGATGATGCTCGCCATCGACGGCGTCGCCGCGGGGCTGGTCGCCGTCGCCGACCCAGTCAAGGCAACGACACCCGAGGCCCTGGCGGAGCTGCGCGCGCACGGCATCGACCGCATCGTCATGGCGACGGGCGACGGACTGACGACCGCGCGCGCCGTCGGCACGCGGCTGGGCATCGCGGAAGTGCTCGGCGAGGTCAAGCCGAAGGACAAGGACGATCTGGTCGCCCGGCTGCAACGCGAAGGACGCGTGGTGGCGATGGCGGGCGACGGCATCAACGATGCGCCCGCGCTCGCGCGCGCGGACGTGGGCGTGGCGATGGGCACCGGCACCGACGTCGCGATGTCCAGCGCGCAGCTCACACTGGTCAAGGGCGACCTGCGCGGCATCGCCGCCGCGCGCCGCATCTCGGTCGAGACGGTGCGCAACATGCACCAGAACCTCGCCTTCGCCTTCGTCTACAACGCGCTCGGCGTGCCGCTTGCGGCCGGCCTGCTGTACCCCTTCACCGGCCTGCTGCTGTCGCCGATGGTGGCCGCGCTGGCGATGAGCGCCAGCTCGGTGTCGGTGGTCACGAACGCACTGCGGCTGCGTCGCACGACGCCCCCGGCCCGCTGACCGGATTCTCCCGTTCAGGACATTGCCGCCCGCACCCACTCCGCAACGGTTGCGGGCGTCGGAATGCGTCCGGACGACACGAGCTTCCCGTTGATCACCAGCCCGGGCGTCTTCAGGACGTCGTAGGCGATGATCTCGTTCATGTCCGTGACCTTGTTGATCTCCGCCTGCACCCCCAGCGACGCGACCGCCTCGCGTGCGACTTCCTCGAGCTTGCGGCAGTTCGCGCAACCGGGACCGAGAACCTTGATGTTCACCATTTTCAGACTCCTTTCACAAGGGAGGATGCGGCGCGTCGGCTGGCGACAGACAGCAGCGCGGCCAGCACGCCGATGAAGGCGCCCAGCCATAGCGCGAGCCGCAACAGCGACACGCCGTCGACCCACGCGCCGTAGGCGAAGCCGGCGACGGCACTGAACAGCGCCACGAGCCCGACGTAGGTCGCCGTCTTGCGCCGGCCGATGATCGCCGCAATGATCAGGATGCTTTGCAGCGAGAGTTCGGGATCGGACATCAGGTAGGCGAGCAGCGGCCCGCGGTGCATGCCGAGATCGAGGAACATTTTCGCGATCGGCACTTCGACCAGCGTCGGGAAGTACATGAACACGCCGAACGCCACGCCCGCGAGGTTGCCGATCGCGGAGTTGGTACCCGCGAGCATCTCGATCCATTCGGGCCGGATCACCACGCGGATCATGCCGACGATGAAGACGCCGATCACGAGCAGCGGGAATATCTGCTTCACGAAGCGCCACGACTCCCACAGCCAGTCGCGCAGTTCGTCCGGCGAGAGGTGCGCGCGTGCGATCAGCCCGACCCCAGCCAGGGCGACCGCGACCCCGAAGAACTTGCCGGTCAGGCCGATCCGCAGCCCTTCCGGCGCCGCCTGCACCGACAGCGCGGCGACGAGCAGCGTGAGAGCGATCGTCGCAAGGCTCGTCCACGTCCATGCGTTCGCGCCGTCCTGGATGTTCTCGAGCCCGCGCCACGCGCTGAAACCGATCACCGCGAGCAGGGCGATCAGCCCCGCGCCCTGCAGCGACACCCCCTCCTCGCCTTTCGCCGCGTCGTAGGGCACAAGATGATCGAGCGCGCCCTGCCAGGTTTGCGCATCGGCGAGCGGCAGCTCGAAATCCATATAGGTGCCAGTCAGCACGCCGAGCTTGAGCGTGCCGGCGAGCAACAGCGCCACCCACACGAAGAGGAAGAACAGCGGCGCCCGGCCCATACCCTCGCCCTGCGCGGCGAAGGGGCTGTCGGTCGCGAGGTCGTGCGCGGCGTCGTCGGCGCGGAAGATCAGCGCCATGATCAGGCCTATGCCGATGCCGAAGGTCAGCGACAGCAGGAACCGCGCAATGGCGAGATCCGGCCCGATGATGCCGCCCGTATAGACGAGCGCGAGGATGTTCGCTGCCGGCGCGAAGAACAGGAAGGTGATCGCCGGCCCCAGCCCGGCGCCTTTCTTGTAGATGCCGGCGAAGAGCGGGACGATGGTGCACGAACATACCGCCAGCAGGGATCCCGCGGCTGCGGCGGCCGGATAGGACACCGCCTTGCTGGAATTGCGCCCGAGGAAGCGCGTGACGGTTTCCTTGGGAATCAGCGCTGCCATCGCGCCGGCGATGAAGAAGGCCGGCAGCAGGCACAACAGCACGTGTGCCGCGAGATAGGCCGCGAGGTTGCCGAGCCCGCCGTAGAAGACGGGCAGGATCCACGATGAAGACGAGTCCATGACATGCTCCTTGGCACGCAGTGGCCCCGGCTCCAATACGAGCACCGCCTGCAGCCCTTCCGGCACGGCCGCGACGGCAGGCGGAACGCCCGGCAACAGGTCGGAGACGAGGTAGCCATCAGCGCGGGTTTCATTATCGCGCCGATCAGTCTCCTTCGATGCCAACTAACTAACGAAACGCTGCCTGGGTCTGTGCCGCTCAGGCAGCGACGTCAACCGCCACCTGATGTCGCGCGGCAGCCTCGTCGATCGCGCGCTCGAGCGACATGCCCGCCTCCACCCCATCCATGATCATGCGCTGGAGGATTGCACCGAGCATCCCGACGTTGCCGCTCATCAGCGGCTCGACCTCGCGCAGGAACTGGCAGGTCGGCGGGTCATAGGCATAGGTCGCAAGGACGTCATCGAGTTTGCGATCGGTCGCCAGCGCGTAGCACATGTCGTAGATGAGCTTGTACGCGCACTGTTGCTGCAGCTCGTCGGCCGACGCCATGTTCATGCGCACTTCCTCGCCAAGGTCGCGCCTGAATTGCTCGAGGCCGTAATCGACGTCACCCTTCACGACTTGTTCGGCGGTGAATTCCCATTCCATGATCGTGTTCTCCTCGCGGCGATCAGCCGAAGATCGCCGCGAACGCGTCTTCGTCGTCGCGGCAGATCGGACAGGTTTCTTCAGGCCTGGCGGAGACGAAATGACGGTCGCAACGCGCACAGCGCTGCTTCGCCAGGGCGTGCAGCACGCGGGCCGGCTGTTCGGGCCGCGCATCGAATACCGGTGCGGCGTCGAGCACGCGTGGCTGGCAGACTTCGACGCAGACCTCGCACGCGACGCAGCGGTCGGCATCGAACTTGAGTTGCCAGTCCGCGGGGCTCTCCTCGATCTGGATGGCGCCGGTCGGGCAGGCACGGAAGCAGGCTTCGCAGACGGTGCAGCCGGGGTGCAGCACCAGCGCCATCAGCGGAAGCCCTTCGTGCATCGGCACTTCGAACGGGCGCTCGTCACCGCGCGTGCACACGATCTGCAGTAGTTCCCGCTGCTCGGGCAGCGCATAGGCGCCGGCGCGGATGGCCTTGTCCGGCACCGGCGGTGCGGCGTCGACGGGCTCGGCAGCACTCGCGATCTCGTCCATGCCGCGGCCTAGCAGGCGACGAAAAAGCTGCCGGCGCGAGGGGGCGAATCCGCCCTTCCCGCCCGGCGCCGTGGCCGCGGGATCGTCGGCGAGCATCGGGGCGAGCCAAGGTCCGCGCTCCGCAGGCTCCGCCGCCACGCTCAGGACCGCACAGGCGTCCAGATCGAGCGCCAGTTGCGCTGCCCCGCGCGGGGCATGCGCACAATCCGCGCAATGGGCGGTGCCATGCAGGCTGACGGGAATCCGGCGTTTGGCGAGATAGGCCAGCGTCGCCGCGTCGATCGCGCCGAGGCAGGGCACGACCGCATCGGCCGACAGACCCGAGGGCGCGCACGCGAAGGAGAACGTCTCCTGCTTGATCGCCTGCCGCAACAGTTCGATCGGCTTGAAGGCCTCGCTCTCCCACGCCCCGGTGCGGCACGCGCTGACGCACAGCGCGCAGTTCTGGCAGCGGGTGGAGTCGAGCGCCGCACCTTCGTCGGACAGTGTGATCGCCTCGTGCGGACAGGCATCCGCACAGCGGCTGCATTCGCTGTAGCGATAGCGGTAGCGGGTGCACCGGCTGGAACGGAATTGCGGATAGGCGAGGCTCATTTCGGGCTCGTCCGCAACTGCTGCAAGGGCGCGCCGTGCTCGCAGGTGTTGCTCGGGATGACGAAGTCGAGCGCCCGCCCGCCGGGCGGATCGGCGGCGAGTGCGCGCACGACCGCCTCCCATGCCGCGACGCCGCCTTCGACCGCCAGCACGGTCTTGCCGGGATGCGCGCTGGCAAGCGCTTCGGCGATGGCGAGCGCCTGTGCATCGCTGTCCGCGACGACGACCACCGTCGCCACCGGATTGATCTTGAGATCCTTGCGGTAGACCAGCGCATCGGGCAAGGCATGGGCCTTCCGTTGCGCCTCCGCACGTCCGTCGATGACGCAGCACGGCGGACTCGACCTCAGGGCGAACTGCAGTTGCGTTTCGTTCCTGAGCGATGCGCTGGCATGACACGCGGGCGCCACGCCAAACGCGGCGATCACGCACAACACACGCACGAACCGTCCGGCTGCACGCGTCATGCCGGCTCCCCGCTCGCGGCGACTTCGCACTCCGGTGCCGCGGCCGGCAGCAGGCTATCCCGGCGTGCGAACAGCGTCGGTGCCAGCGCAATCCGCTCGATCCGGCCGTAGGTCGTCCAGTCGCCAAACGCCGGGTCGCGGTCGTCGAGCGGCCCGAGCCAGATACGCTCGCCGAAGTCCTCCACGAGCCCGGCGCACAGGTTGAGGTCGGTGTCGTCGCGGATGTCGACCTGCACGAGGGCCGCCGCGGCGCCGCGCTTCATCATCTCGCCCAGCCACCAGTGCATCCTTACGCCGCTGCGGGAGCCGTCGGCGCGCAGGATCTCCCAGCAGGGCTCGCACTGCGAGGGGGTCACGACCCTGAAGTCGGCGTTCGAAGTGGTGTCGAAGGACCAGCCGATCTCCATCCGCCGTGCCGGCACATACAGTCCGATGCGCCCGGCACCGAACTTCGCGGCGAGCCGTTCGACCATCGCGCTGTCGCGCAGGGCGGCCTCCCCGATGAACACCGTGGCAGCACCCGCCACGAGCAAGGCCTGGGCGCGCGCCTCGCCTTCCGTGCGCAGCACGACGCCCGCCACCGCGCCGCGCTCGCCATCGCCCCCCTCGCCATCGAAGGCGAAGACGTCCGCCGGATCGACTTCGGGAGGAACGTCGCTGCACTCGGCGAGGCAGTGCCATTGCACGTTCATGGCGCCGCCCGGTCGTACTCGAACTTCGCGTACACGAAGGGGAAGGACGGGTTCTCGCCGTCAGCCGGCAGCGACGCGATCAGCGGGCGCATCTCCTGCAGGCAGCCGACGATCGGCTCGACCTGCACGCCGAGAAAACGCGGCCGGTACTTGCCCAAGGCAAACACTGCGTCGTCGAGCAGGATCAGCGCGCCTTCCTGGTTGCGGTGCTGGGTGAAGAACAATGCCAGCGCCGCAAAAGCCAACCCCTGCAGGAACTCCGCTTCGGGGTCGGCGGTACCGAGCACGCTGTTGCGGATCAGCCGCGACCAGCGCTCGTTGAGCAGGTCGTGCAGCGCGCTCAGCTCGTTGCCGTTCCACAGCGCGGCGATTTCGCTCCAGTCGAGTTCCGACAGCACCTGACGATCCGGCGGCAGGATGGGGCGGGATTGCAGGTCGAGCAGCATGATGGCGTCTCCGGTGCGCTCAACGCAGATCGTGCAGGGGATGAACCGTCGCGACCGGGCGAGTGCCGGCTTCCGCGCCCGGGTCCGGCCCGCAGCCATTGCACACCGGCTCATCCGGATTGAACTCGACCCGGATTTCGCGTTTCGGCACGACCACGCGGGCCTGGTCGAGATCCTCGATGCGCAGGCGCATCGCAGCGATCTCCTCGTCGGCGAAGCCGCTCAGAAAACGCCCCATCTCGCGATAGAAGGAATGCTCGGCCGCCCGTTCGAGCAGGCGCCCGTAGCCGCGCACCCAACGTCCCAAATGCAGCGTCCAGAAGCGCTTGATCTCGCGTTCCAGACGCGCGAATTCGGCCGTTTCAGCGGCGTCGAGCGCCTGCACGCTGCGCTCCAGCAGTTCCGCGACGAACATCAGTTCGGCGCCGAGCTGATCGGGAAAGATCTCGAAACGCCCCCTGCCCAGCACAAAACCGCAGCGTGCGTAGATCTGGCCGACCTGGAAATGCGGCTCCTGCTTGTAGCGGCCGGTCAGGCGTACCGATTCGACCGGCGGAAAGCCGCCTGACGCTGCGAACAACGTGGTGTATTCGCACGACAGGCGATCTACCAGTGCGTCCAGGTCGCTCGCAGCGAAATCGTCATCGAAGGCGAGGCCGGCCTCGGCGAGGGACGCCAGCGCGTCGGGCTGTCGCAGCGCGGCGAGGAATTCCCGACCGGGCTCCTCGATGAAGGCCGCGGACAGAAGCCGATAGACACCCGTTCGCGCAACGCACTCGCTTCGCAGTTGCTCCGGCGACTGCATGGGCTGAGGTGGAGCACTCGGGTGCGGCTCTTCGTCGAGGGCAAACATGGTCTTCAGCATAGGGCCTCCGCTATCCCCCGGCCCGCGTCGTCCGCGGGCCGGATTTCCCTTTCAACAGGCTGGCCGCCGACACGTCAATGACCGCCCGGGGCCTTGCCCTTGACGCTCTCCGGCCCGCCCCAGGACGCCATCTCCGGATGCATCTTGCGGTGCAGGTCGCCGGTGTAGGCGTAGCGCATGGTCTCCTTGAAGGCCGCCACGTGCTTGTCCCAGTCTCCCTGGGTATCACCGTACTTGTCGTTGGGCCCCGCCTTCGTCACCTTCACAACGGTGTCGAACCAGCCCTGCGAACCGCCGATCGGGTCGGCGACCACCGGGATGATGTTGTTGGGATGCACCCCCTTGTCGTCCCACCACACGTTGTCGAGGTCGGGGTCGTCGGCACCATGGCTCGCGTCGCCTTTGCGGTCCTTGAGCCTGAGCGTCGCCAGCCGGCCGTATTCCCAGTGACCGAATCCGGTCGGGATCGACACCACCTTCGGGTGGATGCCCTCGGTGACGTAGGCCTTGGTCACGAGGTAGCCGACCGCACTTTCGATGCGCACCAGGTCGCCGGTCTTTACGCCCAGCTTCTTCGCCGTTTCCGGGTTCATCCATGCCGGATTGCTGTGCGCGATCTCGGCCAGCCACTTCACCGCGGCGGTGCGCGACTGCTTGTGCACGTTGAGCTTGAAGGTCGACAGGATCATCTCGTCGTCCTGCATCGCCTCATGCCACGGGATGCGCTTGAAGGTCGGCATCGGGTTGAAGCCGTACTCGGCCCATTCATCAACCCGCACGTTGATCAGGCGATTGCCCGTCGGGAAGCCGACGTAGTTCTTGCCGTTGCGGCGAATGCCGATGGCCTTGCCGTTCTTGTTGATGAGCCCGTGGGCATCGACCACCGTTCCTTCCATGTCGGCGACGGACAACTCCTTGCGGAACAGCCCGTATTCGGCCTGGATCTCGCGACCGGTCTTGTCGGTGACCTTGCCGGTACGCGGGTCGAGCTTGCCGTAGATCGGCCACACGCCGTGCTTCTTCAGGAAGTCGAGACCGCCGGCCTCCTTGAGCCCGGGCACGTTGTCGAAGTGATGGCGCATGTAGTCCTCGCCGTCCTTGAAGTCCCAGAACTTCTTCATGCCACGCGAGCCGTCGGGGTCGAGCTTCCAGATGATGTCGCGCAGCAACACGCGGTTCTCGCGCGATTCGCCCAGCGACTTGTGCACCGGCTGACGGATGCCGAGCCACGGCCACAGCGAGTTCGGCATCGATTCCGGTTCCCAGCGCTCGAGATAGGGGCAGTCGGGCAGGATCAGGTCCGCCAGCGCCGTTTCCTCTCCCATGAAGGGACTCATCGAGACGAGGAAGGGAATCAGCTTTTCGTCCTTGTAGAGCTTGCCCCACACCGCCGTCGATCCCGGGTTCGTATAGACCGCGTTGTCCTGGTAGGTGAAGTAGACGTTGATCTTCTGCTTCCCTTCGGCGATCCAGAACGGCACCAGGTGACTGACCTTGTGCGCGGCGAGCGGATAGTCGGGCGGACGCGACAGGTAGGAAGCCTTCGCCGGCTTGCCGGGCTGCGGCTCCGGTTGCGGCCAGCCCATGCCACGCGGCAGGCAGTAGCCGCCACGCTTCTCGACGTTGCCGGTCATGATCGGCAGCATCATGCACGCCTTCTCGTTGTACGAGCCGTACAGGTGCTTGGCCGGACCGCGATAGGTGAACAGCGTCGCGGGCTTGGTCGTCGCGAACTCGCGCGCGATGCGCTCGATGGTCTCGACCGGCACACCCGAGATCTTCGACGCCCATTCCGGCGTGTATTGCGCGTAATGCGCCTTCAGCTCATCGACCGTGACGTTGGTCCAGGTGTTGATGAAATCGCTGTCCTGCAGGTCCTCACGCAGGATGACGTGGCCGATCGCCAGCGCCACCGCACCGTCGGTCGCCGGGAACACCGGAATCCACTCGTCCGAGAAACCTGCCGTGTTCGACAGCCGCACGTCGAAGGTGACGATCTTCATCTGGTTGTCGATTCGCCCTTCGGTCACGCGCTGCGACAAGGGGTTGTGGAAGTACGCGGCCTCCAGCACGTTCGAGCCGAAGTTGAGCACGTACTTCGCGTTCGCGAAGTCGGGCGTCTCGATGTCCGGCCCCCAGGTCGGCTCCATGCCGACCTTCTTCGAGGATTCGCACACCGAGGTGTGATTCACCACCGTGGCCGAGCCCAACGTCTGCATGAAGCGATCGAGCGTGCCGCCGGTACGGTTGCGCCCGTACTTCATCATGATCGTGTTGGGATCCTCCTTCAGCGCGGCGTCGAGTTTCTCCGCGACTTCGGCCAGCGCCTCGTCCCACGTGATGCGCTTCCACTTGCCTTCGCCGCGCGCGCCGACCCGCCGCAGCGGATACAGGATGCGGTCGGGGTCGTAGCTGTACCACATGCCCGAGTTACCCTTGGCGCACAGCCGGCCGCGGGTGGACACGTGTTCCGGATTGCCTTCGAGCTTCACCACCCGGTCGTTCTCGACGTAGGCGATGGCCCCGTCCTGGATGTTGCAGACGTGGCAGTTGATGGGGATGGCCTTGCGCTCGGCGGCGTTCACCGGATCGAAATCCTTGCCACCGAGCTCGTTCTCCATCGCGTGCAGCAAGCGCGGTGCGGTGGCCGCTGCCGCGGTGGTGCCGGCGCTGACCTTGAGGAAAGTACGGCGTGTGATTTTCGGGAATTCCATGACGTGATCTCCTTGCCGGTCCGCTCAGTACAGGGTCTGCAATTGCTGGGGCCCCATCAGCAGCGCATAGCGCAGCGCGGCACCACCGGCGAGGACGAGCACGCCGGCCAGCACGGCCCCCATCTGCTGGCGACCGAAGGGCGCGAGCAACAGCGCGATCGGCGCAGCGGTGCCGGCGACGATGCCGATGCCGACGAAGATCAGGCCCATCGTCCCGGTCGTCATGATCATGAAAGTCAGCTCCTGCGCCGCCCCGCCGTAGCTGGTCGTGCCGAGAATCGAGATCAGGATCACGCCCACGGCGCCGGTCGACCACAGCATGTATTCGCGCAGCAGCTTCTGCGCCGCCTGGTTCGCCCCGGCGAGGATGGCGCCCACCGCGGAACCCGAAGCGACGGCCAGCGCGACGAACAGCACCGGCATCACCGGCGTGTTCCACACCGGCCGCGACTGGTGCACGGTCAGGTCATAGCCGGTATAGATCGGCAGCCCCAATGCCAGCAACGCAGCGATGGTCGCCAGCAGCTTGCCGCGCGCCTCGTTCCCCTGCCTCAATGCGACCAGATACAGGACAGACGCGATACCGAAGGCGAGGATGTTGAGCGCCCCCCAGGCCAGCGGCGAGGTGAAGTTGAGATAGGCGGGATTGAGGACGTTGAGGAAGCGCAGCGGCTGCGACAGATCGCCGATCAGCAGCAGGCCGCCCACGACCAGCAGTGCGAACGAACCGTAGGCCGCCTTCTCGCGCAGTGATCGCAGCGCCTCGGTGCGCCACGAGCCGTACGACAGGAAGGACAGGCCCGCGCAAATGCCGATGACGAAGAAGTAGATCGCGTAGGTCGCGTGCCACGACACATCGTGGAACCAGACGTAATCGCCCATGGTTGTCTCCTCAGATGTCGAAGTGGCGCTTGAACGCCGAGCGTTCGAGCTCCATCACTTCGGGCTTGCGATAGGCATCGCGGCCGAACTCGGTCTGGTTGCGATCCGCGCCGATGTAGAACACATGCGGCTTGGTCCCCTCCTCAGGGCGCAGCACTTGCGTCGCGTTCTTCGCAACGAGGTAGGAAACCTCGCTGGTCGGGTCGTTGAGATCGCCGAACACCCGCGCACGTCCGATGCAGGTCTGCACGCAGGCCGGCACCAGGTTCTGCGTCACGCGGTGGAAGCAGAAGGTGCACTTGTCGACCACATTCGTGATCGGCGTGTAGGTCCGGTGCGACGGCAGCATGAAGCGCGCGTTGTACGGACAGGCCGCCATGCAGCTGCGGCAGCCGATGCACCGCTCATAGCGCTGCAACACGAAGCCCCCGTCCTCGTGCTTGTAGGTGGCTCCGACCGGACAGTTGCGCACGCACGGAGGGTCGTCGCAGTGGTTGCACAGCCGCGGCAGGAACTGCTTCTTGACGTTGGGGTACTTGCCGACGACCTTGTACGGCACCCAGGTGCGGTTTACGCCGAGCGGCGTGTCGTACTCCGCCTTGCAGGCGACCTGGCAGGCCATGCAGCCGATGCAGCGACGCGTATCGACCACCATGGCGAAGCGGCGCTTGCCCGGCATTTCCCTGGTCTCGATGGGCGAGACCCTGAGTTCTTCGCTCATGCGCGTTGCCTCCTCTGATAAAGCGACCTTTGTCCGGGCCGAGGCTCGGACGAGCCTGGCAAACACGCGTTGGCGAAGGCGCCTGACGCCCGTGTTTTACGACAGAAGACCGCAACATCCGCGCCAGGACGGGCGTCGCGAGGCAATAACCCGTTCGCCGTAATGGGTTTGCCGTGATACTGATTCCCGATGCATGACAGCGACTGTTACGCCGGCGTAACACCCGTGCCGATTGCTGCGGCGCAAGATGCTACGCCAGCGTAACGGCGGCGTTTCGCGCTCCTTCGGCCCAGTGGCAGACACGGTGGCAGGCGCATATCATCCCCGACATGGACAGGGGCAATGACAGTCTCGGATCGCAGTCGCGACGGCGCTTTCTTCGCTGCGCCGCGGCCCTCGCTGCGCTCCCAGCCCTGTCGGCCGGTGCCACCGATGACGCAGTCAGGATCGGCCTGACACCGGTGTTCCTGGACGACCAGATGAACTTCCTGCGCGACTGGCGACGTTGGCTGGAGGTGAAACTCGGTCGGGCGGTGACCTTCGTCCAGCGCGGCAATTACCGCGAAGTCGTCGATCTGGTGCGCACCGGCAAACTCGATTTCGCCTGGGTGTGCGGCTACCCCTACGTGCGTCATCAGCGCGAACTGAAACTGGTGGCCGTGCCCCTGTGGCGGGGTGGTCCGTATTACCGCTCTTACATCATCGTGCCGGCCGACGACACGCGTTCCAACGCAATCACGGACCTGCGTGGCAAGGTCTTCGCATACTCCGACCCGGACTCCAATTCCGGCTACCTGTATCCGCGCTACATCCTGACCACGCACAAGCAGGATCCGGCGAACTTCTTCTCGCGCACCTTCTTCACCTGGGCCCATCGCAAGGTCGTCGAGGCGGTCGGGGCTACACTGGCCGACGGCGGCGCGGTGGACGGCTATGTGTGGGAAACGCTCGCCGAGGTCCGCCCCGAGCTGACCCGCGCGACACGCATCATCGACCGCTCGCCGCTTCTCGGCCATCCGCCCTTCGTCGCACGGGCCGACATCCCGCCCGAGGAACTCGATCGCTTCCGTGCCGTGCTGCTCGGCATGGCGGCCGACCCCGCGGGCGAAGAGCTGCTCAAGCGTCTGCATCTCGACGGCTTCACGCGCGGAGAACCTGCGCTGTTTGCCGACATTGCGCGCATGGCGGCACGCATGGAGCGCTCGTGAGCCCCCTGTCCGATCTGTCGCTGCGCTGGAAGATTCCACTGCGGGTGATGGCGGCCGTGCTCGGTACCGCCGTCGCAGTCGCCGGAGCGCTCGTCGCCCGGGAATACGACGAGATCCGGCAGAACCTCGAAGGCCACGCCCGCAGCATGGGGCGCGTCCTCGCGCACACGCTGGTGATGCCGGTGCTGCACGACGACATCTGGCGCGCCTACGAAATCCTGCAGTCGGCGCACGAGCGCGACCCCGCCGCCCCCGAGCTGCAGGCCGAGGTGGTGCTGGTCACCGATGCCGACTACCGCGTGTTCGTCTCGACCCGCCCGCGCGAGTTTCCGATCGGCAGCAGCGCGGCCAGCCGCGGCGGCGCATACGGCCTGCTGCGCGCCGAATTGTCGCGCGGAGCCGAAAACGAACAGCGCGTGCTCGAGCCCCCCGGTTCGCCGGTCTATTTCGTGATGTCGCCACTAATCGCCGACGGCGTCGCGCTCGGACACGTCATTCTCGGCTATTCCAAGACGCCGTTCCTGCCGCGCTTCCTCGGCCTGGTCGGGCGCGCCGTGCTGGTCACCCTGCTGGTCCTCGTCGTGATCCTGCCGATTTCGTGGGTCTGGGCGCGCAGAACCGGCCAGCCGCTGATGCGTCTGGCGCAGGCGATGCGCCAGGTCCCGCTCGAGCTGGAAGCGGCGCGACTCGCCGACCTGCCGCACAGCCGCGACGAAATCGGCCAGCTGGGCGAAGCCTTCCGCCGCATGGTCGGCGAGCTGCGCAACAAGCAGGAACTCGAGCGCCAGATGCTCGTCTCGGAGCGCCTCGCCGCGATCGGCCGCCTTACGGCGGGCATCGCGCACGAGATCAACAACCCGCTCGCAGGCATGCTGACCGCGATCAACACCTACAAGCGCCACGGCGACGGCGATCCGCTCGCCGCCAAGGCCCTGTCGCTGCTCGAACGCGGCCTCACGCAGATCCGCAACACCGTCGCGGCGCTGCTGGTGGAAAGCCGCATCGAAGACCGTCCGTTCGCCCCCCAGGACATCGAAGACCTGCTGATCCTCGTCGAAACCGAGGCCCATATCCGCGGGGCAACGGTCGCCGTAGACGACAATCTCGCCTCCGCCCTCCCCCTTCCCGCGACGCTCGTGCGGCAGATCGTGCTGAACCTGCTGCTCAACGCCGTCGCCGCCGCCGGCAATGGCGGCACGGTGCGACTGCGTGCGCAGGCCACCGACGACCGACTCGTGCTCGCGGTGTTCAACGACGGCCTGCACATTCCGCACGAGGAACTGCCCTACCTGTTCGAACCCTTCACCACGCACAACGAGGCGGGTCACGGTCTGGGCCTGTGGATCGTGTATCAGATCGTGCAGCAGCTCAACGGCGAAATCTCGGTCGAAAGCGAACCGGGATCCACCACCTTCACCATCGAGATCCCCTATGGCCAGGCAGCAAGAAGCAACGCCGCGACTCTGTCTGATTGAAGACGACGAGATCATGGGTGAATCGCTCGCCGAGCGCTTCCGCCTCGAAGGTTTCGATGTCGATTGGTGGCGCAGGGGCGCCGAGGCCGCCGAGGCGCTGGAAAAGCGACGCTATGCGATCGTCGTCAGCGACATCCGCCTGTCCGACTGCAATGGCGGCGATCTGTTCCTCGAACTCGGTGCGCGCCTGCCGATGCTGCCGCCGTTCCTCTTCCTGACCGCCTTTGGCAGCATCGACCGCGCGGTGGAGCTGCTCAAGGCCGGCGCGGCCGACTACGTGACCAAGCCCTTCGATCCCGACGCACTGGTCGCCAGGGTGCACGCACTGGCACAGGACTATGGCGGAGCCGGCGGCAGCGACGTGGATGCCGATGCGCTCGGCGTCTCGCCGGCCATGCGTCGCATCGCCGAGACGCTGCCGCGCCTGGCGCGCAATGCGAGCGCGCTGCTGATCACCGGCGAATCCGGTGTCGGCAAGGAACACGTCGCGCAGTTCTTTCACCGTCACGCCGGCAATCCGGACGCTCCCTTTGTCGCCGTAAATTGCGCGGCGATTCCCGAATCCCTGCTGGAAGCCGAACTCTTCGGCTACGAAAAAGGCGCCTTCACCGGCGCCGTGAAGGCCAAGCGCGGTTATTTCGAGCAGGCGCAGGGCGGCACGCTGTTCCTCGACGAGATTGGCGACATGCCGCTCCACATGCAGGTCAAACTGCTGCGCGTGCTGCAGGAACGCAAGCTGCGACGCCTCGGCAGCGAAGCCCCGATGGTTGTGAATTTTCGCCTCGTCTGCGCGACCCACCAGGACCTCAAGGCGATGGTCGACGCCGGCACTTTCCGCGACGACCTCTACTACCGCGTGCATGTGATCCACCTGCGCATTCCGCCGCTGCGCGAACGCCCCGAAGACATCCGCTGGTTCGTGCGCCACTTCGTCGAGTCCTTCAATCGCGCCCACCCCGACGAGCGCCGGCGCCTGGATCCCCGCACCGAACAGGCGCTGATGTCCTATTCGTGGCCGGGAAACGTGCGCGAACTCAAGCATGCCGTCGAGCGTGCCTGCATCCTCTCCCCCGGCCCGCTGCTCGGCGCCGAAGCCTTTTTCGGTGAAGGCCTCGAGGCAGGGAAAAGCGACGAGGCGCTGTCGCCATCGCTCGCCGAATATCTGATGTCATGCGAACGGGATTACCTGGCGATGATGCTGGAGCGACACCACTGGCACATGACGCATACCGCCGAAGCCTTGGGCATCACGCGCAAGACGCTGTGGGAGAAGATGCGCCGCCTGGGTATCGAGGGTCCCGAGGGCGACTGACCCCGGACGACAAGCCGCGGTACTGCAATTCACCGGTCGCACACCCGCCCGCCGGAGGTGCTCGGGGGATGCGACGCTGATGCAGGACTCGACGCTTGCCGTGGCCGACCTGTACCGGCAGGGCGGTTTTGACGTCAGCGACGCCTTCGGCGACCTGCCCGATCATCTTGCCGTCGAACTGGAGTTCCTGTATGTCCTGCTCTTCACCTTGCGGCAAACCCGGAGCGACGGCGATATGGGCACGGCGAAGACGATCGACGCGCTGAATCAACGCTTCCTGCGCGAACACCTCGGGGCATGGGTCGGTGCGTTTGCCGCCGCCACGGATTCAAGCGCCCAGACAACCTTTTGCCGGGAACTGGCAGCCCTGACCGAACGCTTAGTACAACAGGAAGTTTCCTGAACGACTCCCCGCCCTGGCGAGCCGGAAGCAGGTGCCGATTCGACCAACTGCAGACTTCGCCGACTCCGGATGCCAGTGCTCACGCCAAGTCAACAATGATCGCCATCCCGTTCGCATCCGACAGCTGACCCGAACGTAAGCGCGAGGGGCGGGCGCCCCGCGGCGGCATCGGCCACGGTCCAGCCCGCGTCGTACCCCCTTGCTCGCATTGACCACGCGCACGACGAGCAGCATCACCGGCACTTCGATCATCACGCCGACGATGGGTGCATACGCGATCCCATCGTCGCGCGGGAGGGCCGCAGCGAGCAGGATCACGTCTACGACGCAGCTGTCGATCTGCCCGGCCGGCGAGATCGCGGCCTTCCCGCGGCAAGCAGACGATATCGGGGTGATGGACACAATCCGCGGTAATACGGCAATGCCGGCAGCTCGAGTTGATCTCCGCCCATCTCAATCTAGGCTGGGCCCGGCTCATGTGAAAGAGTGCGCACACTGCCTTCCGCGCTTGCCGGTCGCGCCTGAACAGCCTGCCGGAATTGGGGACACTGCGCGCCGAATGCAAAAACCATGCAACAGAAGGTGTTATTATTGGCATATTACTTTTGGTAACAATCGCCCGTCGCGCGAATCACGCAAGTCCCGATCGAACCGCTGCAAAAGATTCCTATGAGATCATTCACCCACACCCGCCTGCGCGCTGCGCTCGCCATCGCAGGCCTCGGCGCCTGCTCCATCGCCCATGCACTGGACATTTCCGGTTCCAGCACGGTTCAACCCGTGGTCGAGAAGCTGGTTCCACTCTACGCGAAGCGTGGCGGTGAAGCCGTTACGCTCGCTGGCGGTGGCAGCGGCGCTGGCGTCAAGAACGCCATCGCCGGCACCAGCCAGATCGGCATGGTCTCGCGCGACCTGAAGGACGATGAGAAAGCCGCCCTCAAGAACGCCGTGATCGGCATCGACGCCCTCGCGATCATCGTCAACAAGGGCAACCCGGTCAGTAGTCTCAGCAAGGCGCAACTCGTCGACCTTTACAGCGGCAAGATCGACAACTGGCAGGCACTCGGCGGCCCCGACCTGGCGGTACAGCGCGTGAGCAAGGAAGTCGGGCGCAGCACGCTGGAGCTCTTCGAGCACTACACCGGCCTCCTCAGCCCCGATCGCAAGAAGGGCGACAAGCCCCTGATCAGCAGCAAGGCCTACATCGTCGGCGCCAACGTCGAGGCGCTGACCCTGGTCGGCGGGATTCCCGGTGCGATCGGCTATGTCTCGGTCGGCACCGCCCACGCGCTGGCCGAAGCCGGCATGCCGGTGAAGATCATCCCGCTCGACGGACAACAACCGACCGACGAGGCCATCAAGGCGGGGAGCTACCCCATCGTGCGGCCGCTCAATCTGGTCTACACGAACGCAACACCGCCCGTGCAAGCCTTCCTCGACCTGGCAGCCGGACAACAGGGCCAGGACATCGTCAAATCGCTCGGCTTCCTGCCGGTCGGCGCCACGCGCTAGGAGCACGCCATGCGAATCACGCTGACCAAGAAAATCATCGCTCCCTTCGCCCTGATCGGCATCCTGGTGCTGACGATGGTCGCCATCATGTTCGTGTTCGATGCGCGACGCGAAGCTGTCACCACCCAGGAACGAACGCTGCTCGCGACCCTCAACAGCGCCCGCGAGATTGCCGACCACGTCAAGAGCGGCATCCTCACGCGGCAGGACGGCTTTGCCATCGAGGCCGCCCGCAGCGCACTCGCGGCCGATGAGCGCCTGGTGCAGCTCGGCCCACTCGGCGAACGCCTGCGCGCCCCGCTGCGCGACTACTTCGCCGGCGTCGTTGCGATCAGCTCGGTGTACCTCGAAAACCGCAGCGATGAAGGCGCCCGCCGCCTCGACCAGCTGCGTGAACAAAGCCGGGCGATCGACAACCTCGTGAGCGCGCAGCTCGCCGAGGTCGAGGCAGACCGGGCTCGCATCAGCTCGCTTGCCCGCAGCTTCCAGATCGTCGTCGTGATTGCCGCCGTCATTGCCCTGCTGTTGATGTACTGGATGGTCACGCGTACCGTGATCGCCCCCATCACCGACATGCGCAAGCTCATCCGCGGCATCGCCGACGGTGAAGGCGACCTCACCGCACGGCTGCAGGTCGGCACGCATGACGAAATCCGCGACATCGCGGACGCCTTCAACACGATGATGGGCAAGCTCCAGACCATCATGCGTTTTGTCCGCGACGCCTCGCAGCAAGTCGCCGGGTCCGCCGAATCGCTTGCCACGGCGATGTCGCAGACCGCACAGGCCACCATGCGCCAGAGCGAATCGGCCGCAGCCACGTCGGCCGCCGTGGAGGAAGTCACGGTCAGTATCACGCAGGTCGCCGATCACACCACCGAAGCCGAAAGCCTCGCCGTGGATGCCAACACGCTCGCACGCCAGGGACAAAAATCCGCCGAAACTGCCACACGCCAGATCCAGGCTACCGCCGACGCGGTCGGCCGCGCGGCGCAGCACGTCGACGCGCTAAGCCAGCGCTCGGAGCAGATCCGCTCGATCGTAGCGGTGATCCGCGAAATCGCCGACCAGACCAACCTGCTCGCGCTCAATGCCGCGATCGAGGCCGCGCGGGCTGGCGAACAGGGCCGTGGCTTCGCGGTCGTCGCCGACGAAGTGCGCAAGCTGGCCGAGCGCACGACGGTCGCCACCAAGGAAATCGCGGAGATGATCGACGCAATCGGCACCGACGTCGGCAACGCCGTCACCGTCATCCGCGAGAGCAACGCGCGGGAGACCGAGGAAGTCGCCTCGGCCGATGCCCTGCGCGACCTTCTGGCGCGCATTGGCGACGCGGTCGCGCGCACCACCGAGCGCGTGCGCGACATCGCCTCGGCCGCGCGCGAACAGGCCCTTGCCGCCGAATCGATGGCCCAGAACGTGGAGAGCATCGCCTCCATGTCGGAAGAGATCAGCGCGGCGACTGGCGGCGGCAGCGAGTCGGCCGATTCGATGCACGAGCTGGCCTCGCGCCTGCACGAACAGGTGGCGCGCTTCCGGGTGTGACCGCTACTGACGGCATCGCGCCGCAACCCCGCCGACCTCCGTCGACGCCCGTCGGCCTGATTCTTTAAACCGCCCTATGCGCCGCGTTCGCTGGCTGCACCCGCCCCGGCCTCGTACCACCCCTTGCTAGCATTGACCACGCGCACGACGAGCAGCATCACCGGCACCTCGATCAGCACGCCGACCACCGTTGCCAGCGCAGCGCCCGACTCGAAGCCGAACAGGCTGATCGCCGCGGCCACCGCCAGTTCGAAGAAGTTCGACGCGCCGATCAGCGCCGACGGGCAGGCGACGCTATGCTTCTCGCCGACCATGCGGTTGAGCAGGTAGGCAAGCGTCGAGTTGAGGAACACCTGGATCAGGATCGGCACCGCGAGCAGCGCAATCACCAGCGGCTGCGCGAGGATCGCCTCGCCCTGGAAGGCGAAGAGCAGCACCAGCGTCACCAGCAGCGCACTGATCGACCACGGGCCGATGCGTTCCATCGCGGCGTCGAACACCGCCTGCCCGCGCGCGAGCAGCGCCTTGCGCGCGACCTGCGCGAGCGCGACCGGAATCACGATATACAGCACCACCGACGTGAACAACGTGTCCCAGGGCACCGTGATCGCGGAAATACCCAGCAGCACGCCGACGATGGGGGCGAACGCAACCACCATGATCGTGTCGTTGAGCGCAACCTGCGACAGCGTGAAGATCGGGTCGCCGTTGGTGAGCCGGCTCCACACGAACACCATCGCCGTGCAGGGGGCCGCGGCGAGCAGGATCAGGCCGGCGACGTAGCTATCGATCTGCTCGGCCGGCAGCCACGGCGCGAACAGGTGCCGGATGAAGATCCAGCCCAACAGCGCCATCGAAAACGGTTTCACCAGCCAGTTCACGACCAGCGTCACGCCGATGCCGCGCACATGGCCGCGGATCTCGTGCAGCGCGCCGAAATCCACCTTCATCAGCATCGGGATGATCATCACCCAGATGAGGACGCCCACCGGCAGGTTCACCTGCGCGAACTCCATGCGGCCGATGGCCTGGAACAGCGCGGGCGCCATCTGGCCGAAGGCGATGCCGGCGACGATGCACAGGAATACCCACACGGTTAGATAACGCTCGAAGACGCTCATCGGCGCCGCGGCGGCGCGCTTGGCGGTGATTTCACATTGAACGGACATCTCTCTCGTTTTCCTTCAGTTCTTTCCTGCGGCCAACGCAAGCAGCCGCGCCACGCCCACCGGCTCCTCGGCCTGCACCGGCACCAGTGCGACCCGCTTGGCGTGGTGCTCGCGCACGGCCACGATCTGCGGCCACTCCTGCTCGGCGCGACGGCGCAACACCGGCGCATCGGTGCGTGCGGCGGCGAGGCTGTTGTTGATGATCCACGCCCACGGCTCGATGCCCGCGCGACGCAAATCCGCCTGCAGGTTCGCGGCTTCGAGCACCGGCGTGGTCTCGGCGAGGGTCACGACAAGCACCTTGGTCTGCGTCGGATCCTGCAGCTGCATCATCGGCGTCGTGAAGTGCGTGACGCCGCTCTTGTCCATGTGGCGCGCGATTTCTTTGTGATACGCGCCGGTCGCGTCGAGCAGCAGCAAGGTGTGCCCCGTCGGCGCCGTGTCCATGACGACGAACTTCTTCCCAGCTTCGCGGATGATGCGCGAGAAGGCTTGGAAGACGGCGATCTCCTCCGTGCAAGGCGAGCGCAGATCCTCTTCCAGCATCGCGCGTCCGTGCGCATCCAGATCCTTCCCGCTCGTCTCCAGTACATGCTGGCGATAGCGTTCCGTCTCCACCTGCGGATCGATGCGGCTCACGGCGAGATTCCCGAGCGAGCCCTCGAGCGTCTCTGCGAGGTGCGCCGCCGGATCGGAGGTACTCAGATGCACCGGGAAACCTCGCCGCGCGAGCTCCACCGCGATCGCGGCCGCGAGCGTCGTCTTTCCGACCCCACCCTTCCCCATCAGCATCACCAGCCCGTGGCCGTCCGCGGCGATGCCGTCGACCAGGCCCGCGAGATTCGGCAACGCGAGCGCCGCCGACGCACGCGCATCGCCCGACACGTCGCAGGACGGCGAACCGCCCGTGCCGAGCAAGGCGCGGAGCGCCGGCAAGCCGACGAGATTGAATGGCATCAGCGGCACGTAGTCCGTGGGCAGGCCATGCAGCGGCTCGGGGAGCGCGGCGAGTGCGTCCCGTTCGCGACGCAGCACCGCCGCGGCCAGCCCGTCGGCGCGCGCGACGGCATCATCGGCAAGCACGCCATTGATGACGAGGAACTGGCGGCTGAGCCCGATCGCCGCCAGCTCGGCATGCGTGCGGGCCACTTCGCGCAGCGTCGAGGCCTGGGCACGCGCGACGAGCACGAGCCGCGTGCGCGCGGCATCCGCGAGCGCCGCAACGGCGGACGAATACTGCTCACGCTGCTTCTGCAGCCCGGCCAGGGGGCCGAGGCAGGACGCCCCTTCGGTATTGTTCGCGAGAAATCCCGACCACGCCGCCGGCAGCTGCAGCAAGCGGATCGTATGGCCGGTCGGCGCCGTGTCGAATACGACGTGGTCGAAGCCGCTCGTGAGCTGCGTATCGGTCAGCAGTCCGGTGAACTCGTCGAACGCCGCGATCTCGGTGGTGCAAGCGCCGGAGAGCTGCTCCTCGATGCCGCGCACGACCTCATCCGGCAGGATCCCGCGCACCGGACCGACGATGCGGTCGCGATAGGATCGGGCCGCGGCCTGCGGGTCGATTTCCAGCGCGGAAAGCCCCGATACCGCCTCGATCGGCGTCACCCGGTTGCCGATCTCCTGCTCGAACACCTGTGCCACGTTCGAGGCCGGATCGGTGCTCACCAGCAACACCTTGCGGCCCAGTCCGGCGAGATGGATTGCCGTGGCGCAGGCGAGCGAAGTCTTGCCGACCCCACCCTTGCCGGTGAAGAACAGGTAACGCGGCGGCTGATCGAGGAAGCGCATGTCGTCAGCCCCTCAGCAGCAGCGGCCGCCGCTGCAGCACCCGCCGGCGGCCTTGCCGGCCGGTTCGGCCTGCACACCGGCCCAGCGGGCGAGTTCGTCGCGCGTCGGATAACGCCCCGCCAACGCGAACTCGCCGTCGATCAGGATCAGCGGCAGCGACTGGGCGCCCGACCGTTCGAGGAAACCCTTCACCACCGCATTCTGCGCGAACGCCAGCGGCTGCTGGGCGAGGTTGAAGCGCTCGAGCGCGATGCCCTGCTGCTTCGCCCACTCGACATCGGCTGCGAAGGTGACGAGCTGCTGGTCGACGTCGACGCCGCAGACACCGGAGCTGCAGCAAAGCGCGGGATCAAAAACCTGGATGGATTTCATGGGACAAGCTCCGAAGGACAAGAAGAAATTTCAGGGAAGCAACGTGCCGATGCGGTCGACCTCGGACTGGAAGGCGACGGGATCCCGTCGTGCCAGTTCGCCGGGCAAGGCAAGAAAGGCCTCGATGCGCGCCCGCAGCACCCGATAGGCGTGCTCGAACGCAGCGTCGATTTCAGCGTCGCTGCCGGTCGCCCTGGCCGGATCAGCGACGCCCCAATGCGTGCGGGACACCTTGCCGAGATACACCGGGCAAGTCTCGCCCGCCGCGCTCGCGCACACGGTCACGACGAGATCGGGGGTGTGCGGCAGACCGTTCCACGACTTGCTGTGCACGCCCTCGGTCGCGATGCCCTCGCGCGCCAGCAGCGCCAGCGAGCGCGGATGCACGTAGCCCGCGGGCTGGCTGCCGGCGCTCATCGCGCGCATGCCGGCGGGCGCCAGGGCGTTGAAGGTCGCCTCGGCGAGGATCGACCGGCACGAGTTGCCGGTGCAAAGGAACAGCACATTCACGCTTTCGATTCCTGCATGGGGTTGGAGGCGCCGCAATCGGAAATCCGCCCGGCCAGGACGTCCGCGTCCCGGCACCCGCCGGGCACGCCGCTGCAGCAGTTTGCGGTGAGAAAACCGACGACCTCGGTCATCAGCGCGAGATTCGCCCGGTAGCGCAGGAATCGCCCCTCCTGCTCCACGCGCAGCAGTCCGGCCTGCGTCATCGTGCGCAGGTGGAAGGACAGGCTGCTCGGTGCGACGTCGAGCGCTGCGGCGATATCCCCGGCGACGACGCCGACCGGCTCGGCCTTCACGAGCAGCCGGAATACACCGAGCCGGACACCCGACGAGAGGCATTCGAACACGGCAAGGGCGGCTTTTTCGTCCATCTCTTCGATATTTCCAAAATAGTTGAATTATCGTAACGAAACTCCGCCGCATGCGTCAATGCAGTCACGGCGCAAGCGTTCAGAACGGCACGACGCTCTCGAAGCTCAGCGGGACGCGCCGCTCCGGGTGGATGAACGCGATCGCCGCGGCATGCAGGTGCAGGCGCGCGTGATGCTGTGCGCTGTGCGGAGGCGCATACAGCACATCACCCAGGATCGGATGCCCCAGCGACATCAGGTGCACGCGCAGCTGGTGGGTGCGCCCCGTTACGGGTTCCAGCTCGACGCGCGATACCGTCCCGTCGCCCTCGCCACGGCGCTCGACGACCCGATATCGCGTCAGCGCCCGCCTCCCGCGCTCACGGTCGACCCGCTGGCGCGGATTGTTGTCCGGATCGGCTGCCAGCGGCAGGTCGATTTCCCCGCAGTCGCCCGCGACCAATCCATGCACCGCCGCAACATAGCGCTTGCCGACCGTACGCTGAGCGAACGCATGATTCATCCGTCGCAGCATCTCGGGTCCGCGCGCCAGCAGGATGAGTCCCGATGTCGCCATGTCGAGTCGATGCACCAGCAGCGCGTCGGGATACTGCGCCTGCACGCGCAGCTCGAGGCAATCCTGCCGGTCCTCGCCGCGCGCAGGCTGCGACAGGAGACCGGACGGCTTGTCGGCGACGACGATGGCGTCGTCCGCGTAGACGATGGCAGGAGCGAGATGCGGCACGATTTCAGGAAGCGCGAGGCAATGGCGGCAAACGAGGAATGAACATGCGCGGCTGACCGCAACGGAAACCGGGCCGGACGCCGTCGCCCCCCATCAACCGTCACCGGACGCCGCCTTTTAGCAGGATTCCCGCGCGCCGGCAAACCCGCGCACGCAACCATCTTCGGCATCCGTCGCCTTTCGCGGCAAAATACCCGCCTTCTCACCGGATCGAAAACACATGTCCCGACTGCCCCGACGCATCGTCTGCCTCAGCACCGAAACGGTGGAGATCCTCTACGCCCTCGGCGAACAGGACCGCATCGTCGGCATTTCCGGCTACACGGTCATCCCGCCGCGGGCCCGCAAGGAAAAGCCCAAGGTCTTCGCCTTCAGCACCGGCGACCTCGACCGCATCCTCGCCGTCCAGCCGGACCTCGTGTTGTGCTTCTGCGACCTGCAGGCCGACATCGCCCGCGATCTCGTCAAGGCCGGCGTCGCCGTGCACGTCTTCAACCAGCGCAGCGTCGAGGACATCCTCGCGATGATAGAAACGGTCGGTCGCCTCGTCGGCGCCGAAGCCCGCGCGAACGCGCTGGTCGGAGAGCTGGAAGGCGTGATCGAGGCGACCCGTACCGCCGCGGCACGCCTCCCGCGGCGTCCGCGCGTGTATTTCGAGGAATGGGACGAGCCGCCGATCTCCGGCATCCGCTGGGTATCCGAACTGATCGGCATCGCCGGTGGCGACGATGTCTTCGCCGAGTTCGCCCATCGCACCGCGGCGCGCGACCGCATCCTGGCCGACCCGCTGGAAGCGGCACGCCGGGACCCGGACATCATCATCGGATCGTGGTGCGGCAAGCGCTTCCGTCCCGAAAAGGTCGCCGCGCGTGCCGGATGGGACGACGTGCCCGCGGTGCGCAACGCTCAGATCCACGAGATCAAGTCCGCGATCATCCTCTCACCCGGCCCCGTCGCGATCCGCGAGGGCCTGCCTGCGCTCGCGAAACTCATGGCCGACTGGGCTGACGGCGTGGCCGGATAGACGCCCGATACCCACACCGGCCGGCGCGCCGCGCGTCTCAGCCCGGCGGCGCCGCAATCCTGACCAGCACGTCGAGGAAGGTGCGCAGAACCGGGCTGGGCGGCCGCTCCGCGCGCGCGACGGCGAGCGACAGGTAGGCCCCCTCGTCGCTGATCGCCAGGTAGCGCACACGCGGCAGCCTCACGCATTCGAGCGGCGCAGGCAGCACTGCGACGCCGAGCCCCGACGCGACCAAGCCGATCTGCGTCGTCGCCTCGCGCGCCCGCTGCACGATGCGAGGCTCGAAACCCGCTCCGCGGCACAACTCGCCGACGATCGCCGGCAGCCCGGTTCCGACGTCCGGCGGATAGGCGACGAAGCCCTCTTCGCGCAACTCCGCAAGCGAGACCTCGGTCCGCACCGCGAGCGGATGCGACGAATTGACGACGAGGCGCAACGCGTCCCGTCCGATCTCGCGCGTCACGATCCCGGGCGGCACGTCGAGTCCGCGGTAGCGCACGAAACCGACGTCGATGTCCCCACGCAGCAACGCCTCGAACTGATCGACCGTGAACATCTCGCGCAACAGCAGGCCGACCTGCGGAAAATCGCGACGGTAGGTATGCAGCACGTCCGCAAGCGTCGTCGTGTAGGGCAGCGACGACGTGAAACCGACCCGCAATTCGCCGAGTTCGCCCCGCCCCGCACGACGCGCCTCGTCCGTCGCAGCCTGCGAACGCGCAAGAATCTCCCGTGCGTGCTCGAGGAAGCGCAGGCCCGCCTCGGTCAGCGCAACCCGTCGCTTGCTGCGCTCGAAGAGCCGGGTGCCGATCTCCTCCTCGAGGTCACGGATCTGCATCGACAGCGGCGGCTGACCGATGTGCAGGCGTTCCGCGGCGCGCGTGAAGCTGAGTTCCTCGGCAACCGCAACGAAGTAACGCAGGTGACGCAGTTCCATATATCTGTTTTATAGATTTATTGATCGCTTCAAATATATTGGACGTATGCATAACCCGCAACCTAGCATTCAGTCACGGGCCGCAGCGTAGCCAGCGACCGCTCACTGATCAACTCAGTGATCAGCTCACCGATCCGCACGACGATGCCAGCCCCTGCCCCACTCCCTGCCGCCCCCTCCGCCCCGATCGAAGCCGGCACCCCGGCCTTCCGCCGCGCCAACCTCGCGATGTTCCTGGGCGGCTTCACGACCTTCGCGCTGCTGTATGCGACGCAACCGATTCTCCCCCGCCTCGCCGCCGACTTCGGCGTCGCACCGACCACCGCGAGCCTGTCCGTCTCGCTGGGCACCGCCGCGCTGGCGCTGATGCTCCTGCCCGCGAGCGTGCTGTCCGACCGCTATGGCCGCCAGCGCCTGATGAAGGTTTCGCTCGCACTCGCGACCGTGATCGCGTTCGCGACCGCCATCGCGGCCGACTTCAGCCAGCTGCTCGTCCTGCGGATGCTGATGGGGGCAGTCCTCGCCGGCCTCCCGGCCTCGGCGATGGCCTGGCTGGGCGAGGAAATCGCGCCGAGCGCGCAGGGCCGTGCAATGGGCCTCTACATCGCCGGCAACGCATTGGGCGGCATGAGCGGGCGCTTCCTCGTCGCCGGTCTCACGGACTGGAGCTCGTGGCGCATCGCCGCAGCGGCACTGGGCGTGCTCGGACTCGTCGCGACCCTCGTCTTCTGGCGCTGCCTGCCGCCTTCGCATCGCTTCCGCGCACGGGCCGCCCTGCCCTCACGGGTATTCGGCGATATCGCCACGCTGCTTGCCGACAGCGGGCTGCGCCGCCTCTTCGCGATCGCCTTCCTGATGATGGGCGCCTTCACCAGCCTCTACAACTACCTCGGCTTCCGGCTCCACGCCGCTCCCTTCTCGCTCGGCCAGACTGCCATCGGCGCGGTTTTCCTGCTGTACATGGTCGGCACCCTGTCGTCTGCGTGGACCGGGCGTCTGGTCGACCGCATCGGCCGCCGGGCGCTGCTGTGGATCATGATCCTCGCCTGCGGCGCGGGCCTCGCGATCGCCCTCGTCGAGCACCTCGCAGCGATCGTCGCCGGCGTCGCCGTCTTCACCTTCGGCTATTTCGGCGCCCACACCACGGCCAGCGGCTGGGTCGGGCGCCGGTCCGGCGAACGGCGCGCCCTCGCGACCGCGCTCTACCTGTGCAGCTACTACCTCGGCGCGAGCATCATCGGCACGCTCTCCGGCCTCGCGTGGGAATTCGCCGCATGGCCCGGCGTGACGGCCGCGCTGATCCTGTGCGCCGCGCTGGCCCTCCTGTGCGCCTGGCAGCTGCGCACCCTGCAGCCCGTCGCCCAGCCGCCGGCCTTCACGCCGGCCGCCTGACACCCGGTACCTGCGGGCCCCTAGGCGGACATCTTCCAGCGCGCGTCCGCCCGCTCGCGGGCCGGCGCATTGGCAGCCGGTTCGTCGAGCTGCATGCGTGCCAACGCGGCGACGAGATCGGACTGCGTCACCATGCCGATCACCGTGCCGGCCACACTGACCACCGGCAAATGATGCAGACCGGCATCCGAGAAAAGTCCGACCATCTCGTCGATCGATTGCTCGGGACGTGCAGTCACGACGCGCGCCGCCATCACGTCGCGCACGCTGCTGCGTCGCCCCGCTCCGTCGTTCGCAAGCGGTCGCGGCATGCCATCGCCCTGCACGAAGAAATCGTGCAGGGTCACGATGCCCGCGAGTCGCCGGTCCGCCGCGACCACCGGAAGCGCCTTCACCCGATGGCGTGCCAGCAGCCTCCATGCCTCCGCCAGCGGCGCATCGGGCGCGACGGTGACGACGTCGGTCGCCATGATGTCGCCGCAGCGGATCGTCCCCAAACGACGACGGTAAGCCCGCGCCTCGGCCGCAACGATGATCTCCTCGAGGTCGTCGCTGCTGATGTCCACCCACTCGCCACGCGCCTCGAGGACGGCATTCAGATCGTCCGCAGTTACGCCGACGCGCGCACTCGGCACCGGATCGGCCGTTCCATGCGGGCGGGATGCATCCACATGCCGGTGCGGATAGCGGCGCCCGACCGCGGCATTGAAAACCATCGCGATCAGGAGCAGGCACAGCGAATCGATGCCCACAGGCCATAACGCGAAACCATAGCCCAGTTCAGTCACGGCCGGCCCGCCGAGCACGCAGGTCAGCGCCACGGCGCCCCCCGGTGGATGCAGGCAGCGCAGCGGAAACATCGCGGCAATCGTGAGCGCGACCGCCAGTGCGCCCGCGATGCCCGGATGCCCGACCAGCTTTGCACAGCTCACACCAATCAGCGCAGCGACGAGGTTGCCGCCGACGATCGACCACGGCTGCGCCAGCGGACTGGACGGCACGGCAAACAGCAATACCGCCGAAGCGCCCATCGGCGCGATGAACCACGGGCTGGACTGCCCGAGCGCCATGCGGCCGATCCACTCGCTCAGGAACAACCCGAGCAGCGCCCCCGCCGCACCGGCCACCCGTTCGCGCCTGCTCACCGCATGGGCCGAGGGAATGAAGGCGCGCAGCCACGGCAGCACTCCGCTCATGCGCTGCGCCGCAGGACGTGGAGCACCTCGCGCTGCGGCGTGTCGACCAGCTCGGCCAGCGATACCTTGTCCAGCGTCTGCAGGAAGGCCTCCAGCGCGCGACCGAGCACGCCCTTCAGCCTGCAGTCGGGGGTCAACAGACACTGGCTGCCCGTGCCGAAGCATTCGACCAGCGCCATCCCGCGCTCCATGCTGCGCACCACCGCACCGATATTGACGGCCTCGGGCACATGCGCGAGCCGTAGTCCGCCACCTTTGCCCCGCAGCCCTTCGACGAACCCGTCGCGCACGAGGTGGTTCGCGATCTTCATCAGATGACTGCGCGAGATGCCGAAACGCTCGGACACCTCCGCGATCGTCACGAGGCGGTCGGCGTTCACGGCGAGATAGATCAACACGCGCAAGGCGTAATCGGTGTGTTGGGTCAGATGCATGGCGGCTCCTGCGGCGGCCGTCGGGCCGCGCTATGAATTCCATTATACGGAGCGCGGTTTAAAGATGCATCCATGTTGACTCTTTTTGAAGATTCATTTTATATTCCTCTTACGCCAAGGCACCACGGCCCGAACCGCCTGCCACACGCCATTCCATGTTTCCGGAGGAAAGTGATGCGCCCCGCCCGCCTCAACGCCCGACAGACCCTCACGCTCGGACGCGTAACCATGGTCCTGTCCGGACTCGGCATGATTGCCGCGGGCCTGGTCGCCTACCCCTTCTCCGAACGCTTCGGCATGGGCATGCAGATTACCGGCCACCTTGTCCTGCCCGTGTCCGCGGCATTCTTCAAGATCGGCTATGTCGTGCGGCTCGCTGCGCACCACGCACTCGGAAACATGTCTGCCGGCTGAGCGGGGAACATCCCCGCGGCGGGCATGAAGTCGTGACATCGGCACGCCGCACCCGGTCGCGCCGCCCGCCCCCGACACAAGGAGGACTTCCATGATCGCTGTCGACGCAAAGCACGGCACCGCACGCCTGCTCTCACGGCGCCGCTGGACGTCGAAGCTCCTCTCCTTCCGCCTCGCACGCGACCCGTCGTTCCGCTTTGTTCCCGGCCAGTTCGCTCGTCTCGGCCTGCGCAAGCCGAACGGCAGCCCGGTGTGGCGCGCATACTCGATTGCCTCCGCGCCGTGGGACGATCACCTGGAGTTCTATTCCATCATCGTCCCGGACGGGCAATTCACGACGCTGCTCGATGCGCTCGAGCCTGGCGACGAGATCATGATCGAACGCAGCGCCTACGGTTTCCTCACGACCAGCCGCTTCGCCGACGGTCGCGACCTGTGGATGCTCGCGACCGGCACCGGCCTCGCCCCCTTCCTGTCGATCCTGCAGGACGAGGACACCTGGCGGCGCTTCGAGCGCCTCGTCCTCGTGCATGGCGTGCGCGCATCGGCGGAGTTCGCTTACCGCGAGGAAATCGACGCACTGCGGCGGCATCCCCTATGGGCCGACGTGGGCGAGCGCCTCGTCTACCAACCGGTGCTGAGCCGCGAACCCGCGCCGTGGGCCCTCGCCGGACGCATCCCGGCACTTCTGGACGACGGAACACTGGAAGCGCGCGTGGGCCTGCGCATCGAGCCCGCGCACTCGCGCCTGATGGTTTGCGGCAGCCCCGACATGGTGCGCGACACGCACCGCGCGCTGATGAGGAAAGACTGCCGGCTCAGCCGGCTCGCTGCTCCGGCGCAGATCGCAGTCGAAAACGGCTGGTAAGGCGAACCAACGGAGGGTGCGGGTGCCCCGGCGGGCACCCGGGACAGCAGTTAGCGACGCTCGACCCAGAGCAGCAGCCCGGCGGCCGCCACCACGAACAGCAAGCTCGGCGTCGCCGCAGCGAGCACCGGATGCCAGTTGTTGATCACACCGAGGTTGGAGAACAGGCCGTTCAACAGGTGGAAACCGACCCCCAGCATCACGCCGAGGAAGACCTTCACGCTCACCCCGCCCATGCGCTCGTGGGACATCGCGAACGGCAGCGCCAGCGCCATCATCACCAGCGTCGCGAACGGATAGATCAGCTTCTTCCACAGTGCGATCTCGTAGCGGTCCGAGTTCTGCTGGTTTTCGCGCAGGTGATTCACATAGGCCACCAGCGTCGCCACCGACATCCGCTCCGGCAGCACCATCAGCACGCTCAGCACTTCCGGCGTCAGCTCCGACTTCCAGTCCACTTCCGGCAGATCCACGACTTCGGTGCGATCGCCCAGGAAGCGCGTCTGGCGGATATCGTTCAGGCGCCAGCTGCCCTCGTCGGCAAAGTACCTGCCCGCTGCGGCATCGGTCACCGACAGCAGCGCGTGACGCTCATCGAACTCGAATATCCGCACCTTTTCCATGCTGCGGTCCGGCTGCAGCGTCCGCACATTCACGACACGCGGACCGTCCTTCACCCACAGGCCCGACTTGAGCTGGCTCGAAACCGTCGAATTGGTCGCCGTCAGGCGCCATTGCTGCGCGGCCCGCTCCGCCGGCGGCGCGATGTACTCGCCGAAGACGAAGGTCGCGACGACGAAGATCGTCCCGATGCCCGCGAGCATGCGCAGCAGCTTCATCGTCGACATCCCCGACGCCCGCATCACGGTGATCTCGGAATGACGCGCAAGGGTCGTGAGCGAATACAGCGTCCCGATCAGCACCGCAATCGGCAGGAGCTCATACACCCGCCCCGGCAGGATCATCGCGACGTACAGCAGGGCGTGATGAAGCTCGTACCCACCCTTGCCGACCGAATCGAGTTCGTTGAGGAAATCGAAAAACGCGAACAGTCCAAGGAAGGCGATCAACACCGTGAAGGTCGCCCCGAGAACCTCGCGGGCGAGATAGCGACCCAGCACCGTCATCATGCGCGCGCCCTCCAGAACGGCGACACCGCCAACCGCCGGTAGAACATCAGCGCGAGCAGTGCCAGGACGACCACATGCGGCAGCAACACCGCCAGCTCGAAGCGCAGGCGCCCCTGTCCGACCCAGGACTGGAAAATGCTGATCGCGTTGCTATACACGAGATAGGTCAGGATCGCGAAAATCAGGTTGTTGGCCCGCCCCGCACGCGGATTCACGAAAGACAGGGGTATCGCCATCAGGGCCAGCAGCAGCGCGGCAACGGGCACGCCAATGCGCCCGACCATCTCGCCGAGATTGCGCTCCGTGGGAGAAGCCAAGAGCTCCGCAGTCGGAATCACACGCGTGCGCGACCAGGTGCTCGCCACCTTGCGCTCCTCGATCAGCACCTTGTAACGCTCGAATTCCATCACGCGATACTCGGTCGTACCCGGTTCGCCCTCGTAGCGCCGCCCCTTTTCGAGCACGACAAAGCGGTCGCCATTGGCATCCGTCTGCAGAAACCCCTCCGACGACACGATCACGCTGAGGCGGCCGTTCTGTTCCGAGCTCACGAACACGTTGCGCACCTTGCCGCTCTCGCCCGCCCCCATCTCGACGAAGAAGACGCGTTGCGACGTGGCCGACTCGCGGAACACCCCTGGCGCGACGCGTGTCGTATCGTCGCGCGAATCTAGCCGCGCCTGGAATTCGGCGTTCTTCATGTGCGCCCAAGGCGCCAGGAACAGGGTCGCCGCCGCGATTGCGATCACCAACGGCAGGGCAAAGCGCAGCACCGGCCGGATGAATCCCGTCAACGGCACGCCCGAGGCGAACCACACGACCATCTCCGAGTCGCGGTACGAACGCGACAGCGGCATCAGCACCGAAATGAACAACGTCAGCGACAGCACGACGGGCAGCTCGGTCAGTGCGCCGAAGCCGATCAGCGCGAGCACGGCGTCAGGGGGGACGCGGCCGCCGGCCGCCTGCCCGAGCAGACGCACCAGCACGACGGTGATGACGATCGCAAACAAGGCGACGAACACACCGGCTGCCGACTGGGAGAATTCACGCCGGAGGGCGCGGCTGAATATCATCGCGCGAAAGCCTGGATCTCGTTGGAGTGCGGGGTTTTTGACGCATTTGCCGCGAACGGGCCATAATCGGCGGCAATCGGAACGACGCGTCTTATAAAGGAACAGGGCATGGAATTTACCATAAAGACCGGGGCCCCGGAAAAGCTCAAGACCGGCTGTCTGGTCGTCGGAGCATTTGCCGGAGGCAAGCTCACCGACGCCGCAGCCGCCCTCGACAAGGCGGCCAAAGGCAAACTCGCTGCCCTGATCGCACGAGGCGATCTCGATGAAAAGGCCGGCTCGCTGCTGGCGCTGCACGAGCTTCCGGGCTGTGCCGCCGAGCGTGTGCTCGTCGTCAGCCTCGGCAAGCAGGAAGAACTCGCCGACCGCCCCTGGCGCGACGCCGTCGCCGCCGTCGCCAAAGCCCTCGCTGCCTCGCCCACCCACGACGCCGCCGTCTGCCTCGCCGACGTCGAGCTTCCCGGGCACGACGCCGAATGGGCGCTGCAGCAGCTCGCACGCATACTGGCCGACGGCACCTACCGCTACGACGCCACCAAGTCCAGGAAGAAGGACGACAAGCCGCGCGGCGCGCGCAAGGTCGTGCTGGCAACACACAACAAGATCTCCGCCGCCATGGAGGCTGCCGTCACGCGCGGCCAGGCGATCGCCGAAGGCATGGCGCTGGCAAAAGACCTCGGCAACCTGCCGGGCAACTTCTGCACGCCGACCCACCTCGCCGAAACCGCCGTCGATCTCGGCAAGCAGTTCAAGCTCAAGGTCGAGGTGCTAGAACGCGAGGACATGGAGAAGCTCGGCATGGGCTCCCTGCTCTCGGTCGCGCGCGGCTCGCACCAGCCGCCCAAGTTCATCGTCCTGCACTACAAGGGCGGCAAGGCCAAGGACAAGCCCGTCGTGCTCGTCGGCAAGGGCATCACCTTCGACACCGGCGGCATCTCGCTCAAGCCCGGCGCCGAGATGGACGAGATGAAGTTCGACATGTGCGGCGCCGCCAGCGTGCTGGGCACCTTCAAGGCGCTCGCGCGCATGGCGCTGCCGATCAACGTCGTCGGCATCGTCCCGACCACCGAGAACATGCCCGGCGGCGGCGCCACCAAGCCCGGCGACGTCGTCACCTCGATGAGCGGACAGACCATCGAGATCCTCAACACCGACGCCGAAGGCCGCCTGATCCTGTGCGACGCGCTGACCTACGCCGAGCGCTTCAAGCCCGCCTGCGTCGTCGACATCGCGACCCTCACCGGTGCCTGCGTCGTCGCGCTGGGCAAGATCCCCAGCGGCCTGCTCGCCAACGACGACGAACTCGCACGCGAGCTCACCGACTGCGGCACCGCTTCCGGCGACCGCGTGTGGCAGCTGCCCTTGTGGGACGAATACCAGGAACTGCTCAAGAGCAATTTCGCCGACATCGCCAACATCGGCGGGCGCTATGCCGGCACGATCACTGCGGCCTGCTTCCTCGCGCGCTTCACCAAGGCGTACAAGTGGGCGCACCTCGACATCGCCGGCACCGCCTGGCTGTCGGGCGACGCCAAGGGCGCAACCGGCCGTCCCGTCCCCCTGCTCGCCGAGTTCCTGATCGCCCGCAGCCAGGGCGACAAGGCCTGAGGACGGATCAAACCACCATGGCGCCGCGCGTGCAGTTCTACCACAACGCCGAGAACCCGCTCGCGCTCGCCTGCGAGCTGGCCTCCAAAGCCTACGCGAGCGGCCGCAAGGTCGCGTTGCGCGCACCCGACGCCGCGCTCGCTCGCCAGCTCGACCAGCTCCTGTGGAGCTTCGAACAGCAGGCCTTCGTCCCTCACGTGATGGCCGGCACGCCCCTCGCAACCGAGACTGCAGTCGTCATCGGGCACGCCGAGTCGCCAACCGAATGGCCGCATACGGAAATCCTCTTCAACCTCGCCGACGACGTGCCGCCCGGTTACGAGCGTTTCCGGATGATTGTCGAGATCGTCGGCCCGAGCGAAGCGCACAAACAGCCTGCACGCGCACGCTGGATGCACTACAAGCAGAAGGACCTGCCCCTGCAGGCCTTCGACGCGATCCGCAGGGAGGCCCTATGAACACCTGGCCACTACCGCCACGGCTCGAACCCGACGACGACCTGAAGGCCGCCGACCTCCTCCTCGGAAAGGCCGACGCCCTGCTCAAGCGGCACCGGAGTCCGGAACCGCAGCCGCCGGCCCCGGAAGAAGAGATCTCGCTGGAAGACGAGGACATTCCCGTCCTGACCGAAGTCGTCGCGCAGGAAGACCTGCCCGCCGGACTGGCTTCGCCCCGGCCGCCGCAGGCGAAACGCTCCGCCAGCGAGCTCGCCGAACAGCTGATCAGCCTCGACACCGAAGTCTCGCGCGCTGTCGAAGCCTGGTTCCACGCCGAACTGCCGCAGATCGTCGCGCGCGAACTCGACCGGCTGGGCGCCAGCATCCGCGAAAAGGCCCTCGCCCATCTGCGCGCAAGCCTGCTGCCGGAACTGTCCGCGCACATCTCGCGCCACCTCGAAAAGAACACCGACGTCCTCCCTCCAGACCGGTCCTGAGAACCGCAAACGCTGACGGCAATCGCACGAACGGCTTCGTGTGGGAGCGGCTTCAGCCGCGAATGGGCCGCGATTCGTGCGATACCGCCGATTCGCGGCTGAAGCCGCTCCCACAGGCCCCCCCCCTCGCGCCAGGGACGGCAGGGATCTTCGCATGGACGACGAAGAATCCATCGCGTGCGGCACAGGGCCAGAGTTCGTGCGATTACCTGACCGGGAACACCCCGTTGGCAAGGCAGGCGGCCTCCATCCGCTATAATCCGCCCTTTGCCTTCAGCCTCTGAGCACACCATGGAACTGGCCAAGAGTTTTGAGCCCGCGGACATCGAAGCCCGCTGGTATCCGGAATGGGAGTCGCGCGGTCATTTCGACGCCGGACTGGACAAGTCCAACCCCGATGCCTTCTGCATCCTGCTGCCGCCGCCCAACGTCACCGGGACGCTGCACATGGGTCACGGCTTCAACCAGACCATCATGGACGCGCTCACCCGCTACCACCGCATGCGCGGCTTCAACACGCTGTGGCAGCCGGGCACCGACCATGCCGGCATCGCGACGCAGATCGTCGTCGAACGCCAGCTCGACGCCAAGGGCATCTCGCGCCACGACCTCGGCCGCGAGAAGTTCCTCGAGAAGGTATGGGAGTGGAAGGAATATTCCGGCGGCACGATCACCCGCCAGATGCGCCGCATGGGCACCTCGCCGGACTGGAAGCGCGAGCGCTTCACGATGGATGCGGGCCTGTCGAAGACCGTCACCGAAACCTTCGTCCGCCTCTACAACGAAGGCCTGATCTACCGCGGCAAGCGCCTCGTGAACTGGGACCCCAAGCTCGGCACCGCGGTGTCCGACCTCGAAGTGGTGTCCGAAGAGGAAGACGGCTTCCTGTGGCATATCACCTACCCCTTCTCTGACGGCCCGATCGAAGGCCTGCCCGGCCTCACCGTCGCGACCACCCGACCCGAGACCATGCTCGGCGACGTCGCCGTGATGGTGCACCCCGAGGACGAGCGCTACGCCCACCTCATCGGCAAGACCGTCACGCTTCCCCTGTGCGACCGCGAGATCCCCATCATCGCCGACGACTACGTCGACCGCGAGTTCGGCACCGGCTGCGTGAAGGTCACGCCCGCGCACGACTTCAACGACTACGCCGTCGGCCTGCGTCACAAGCTGCCGATGATCAGCATCCTGCGCCTGGACGCCCACGTCAGCGACGAGGCCCCGGAAAAGTACCGCGGCCTCGACCGTTTCGTCGCGCGTGAAGTGATCGTGCAGGACCTCGAGGCGCTGGGTCTCCTCGCCGCCGTCAAGCCGCACAAGCTGATGGTCCCGCGCGGCGACCGCACCAGCGCGGTCATCGAACCTATGCTCACCGACCAGTGGTTCGTCGCAATGTCGAAGCAGGGCGCGGACGGCAAGAGCATCACCGAGAAGGCGCTCGAATGCGTCTCCTCGGGCGAGATCCGCTTCTACCCCGAAAACTGGGTCAATACCTACAACCAGTGGCTCAACAACATCCAGGACTGGTGCATCTCGCGCCAACTGTGGTGGGGCCACCAGATTCCGGCCTGGTACGCCGACGCCGAAGGCGACGCCCGCGTGTGGGTCGCGCGCGATGAAGCCGGGGCCAAGGCCCTCGCCGCGCAGGACGGCTACACCGGCAAGCTGCGCCGCGACGAGGACGTGCTCGACACCTGGTTCTCGTCGGCACTGTGGCCCTACTCCACCCTGGACTGGACCGCCGAATGGCCGCAGAAGTCGAACGACGCGCTCGACCTCTATCTGCCCTCGTCGGTCCTCGTCACCGGCTTCGACATCATCTTCTTCTGGGTCGCCCGCATGGTCATGATGACCAAGCAGATCACCGGCAAGATTCCCTTCCGCGACGTCTACGTTCATGGCCTCATCCGTGACGCGGAAGGCCAGAAGATGTCGAAGTCGAAAGGCAACGTGCTCGACCCGATCGACCTCATCGACGGCATCGCGGTCGAGGAACTCGTCAAGAAACGCACCTTCGGCCTCATGAACCCGAAGCAGGCGCAGAGCATCGAGAAGAAGACGCGCAAGGAATTCCCCGAAGGCATCGCCGCCTTCGGTACCGACGCACTGCGCTTCACCTTCGCGTCGCTCGCCACGCCTGGCCGTGACATCAAGTTCGACCTGTCGCGCTGCGAGGGCTACCGCAACTTCTGCAACAAGCTGTGGAACGCCACCCGCTTCGTGCTGATGAACTGCGAGGGCCACGACTGCGGCATCGACGCCACGGCAGGCAGCGCGGCGTGCAACGCGGAAAAGCTCGACTTCTCCTTTGCCGACCGCTGGATCGTCTCGCGCGTGCAGCGCACCGAGGCCGACATCGCGCAGCACTTCAAGGACTACCGCTTCGACCTCGTCGCCAAGGCGGTGTACGAGTTCGTCTGGGACGAGTACTGCGACTGGTATCTCGAACTCGCCAAGGTGCAGATCCAGAACGGCAGCGAAGCCCAGCAGCGCGCCACCCGCCGCACGCTGCTGCGTGTGCTCGAGACCGTGCTGCGCCTCGCCCATCCGCTCATCCCCTTCATCACCGAGGAGCTGTGGCAGACCGTCGCCCCGCTCGCCGGCCGCAAGGACGCCGAGAGCGTCATGCTCGCGCGCTACCCGCAGGCCGACCTCGGCCGCATCGACGAGTCAGCCGAAGCGAAGATCACGGAGCTGAAGGCCATGGTCGGCACCTGCCGCAACCTGCGCAGCGAGATGGGTATCTCGCCCGCCCAGCGCATGCCGCTGGTCGCCGCAGGCGACGCTGCCGCGCTCAACGTCTACGCCCCCTACCTCGCCGGACTGGCGCGCCTGTCGGGCGTCGAGATCGTCGATGACATCGGCGCCGACGAACTCGCCCCGGTGTCGGTGTCCGGCGCCTTCAAGCTGATGCTGCGCGTCGAGATCGACATCGCCGCCGAGCGCGAGCGCGTCACGAAAGAGATCGCCCGCCTCGAGGGCGAAATCGGCAAGGCCCGCGGCAAGCTCGGCAACGCCAGCTTCGTCGAACGCGCCCCCGCCGCCGTCGTGCAGCAGGAACGCGCCCGCCTGGACGCCTTCGTCGCGACGCTGGAAAAACTGCGTCCGCAGCTCGAAAAGCTCGATCGCCACTGATCGGTTTCGCGCCAAAGCAATGGGGCCGCTCGATCATCGGGCGGCCCCATTGTCTTTGTACTACGCGCGATACGAGCCGGTGCGGCCGAGTCCCTACTTGCGCTTCAGGTAAAACTCGAAAGCCTTGTCGGCCGTCTCGCCCTGCTGCAGCAGATCGTTCCCGGTCTGCCGCGCAAAGGCCTGAAAGTCCTTCACCGAACCGGGATCGGTGGCCAGCACCCGCAGCACCTGGCCGGCGCTCATCTCGGCAAGCGCCTTCTTGGCCCGCAGAATCGGCAACGGGCAGGTCAGCCCGCGCGCATCGACTTCCTTTTGAAACTCCATTACGCGTAACCCTCACTGACAGTTAGCGCAATTCTACCCCAAGGCCATATCCACGCCCGTGGCCGGCAATCGAACTGCCGTGGATATCATTCCGACCGGCCGTTCTTGCGCTCCTCGCGGCGGCGCTCGCGTTCCTGTTCCTTCAGTTCGCGCAAGCGCGCATCGACCGCGGACAGTTCGTAAAAATTGCCGTCCCCTGCCCGGCGCGCAAGCTCCAGCTGCTCGATCGCGGCCGGAACCGCGCCGCGCAGCACATACACTTCGGCCTGCGCGCGATGTTCCGCCGCGCGGTGACCCTGCTCGGCCTCCGAACGGGCCAGGAAGGCCCACAGGCGCGGATCCTCCTTGCGGCTCTGCACCGCCGTCCGCGCCATTGTGCCGGCATCGCGTGCGCGCCCCGCCTGGAGCATCGCATCCATCAGCGCGTACCGCAGCGCCTGACTCTCGGGAAAGCGCTTTTGCGCCGCTTCGAGGACCTGCACCGCGCCACCGGCATCATGCTGCGCCAGCCGCAGTTCCGCTGCCAGCATATCCACGAAGGACGACGGAGGCGCCTCGCGCCGCAGCGCCTCGACCTGCTTGCCGGCATCGTCGAAACGGCCCGCCGCGAGCAGCGCGCGCGCGTAACCGTAACGCTGCGCGACATCACCGCCGTTCTTCGTGAGCTGCGCCTCGAATTCGCGTACGGCTTCGATCGGCGGCATCGCTCCAACGCGCAGCTTCGCACGCACGAAACCGAAGTCGGGCGAATCGGGAACCTGCCGGTAACGCAACTGCGCCACACGGTTCCCCATGTCGGAGATCCGCTCCTGGGTCAGCGGGTGCGTGCGGAGGTAGCTCGGCGCGTTGTTCTCGTACAAGCGGCTCGAACGCTGCAGCCGCTCGAAAAAGCTGGGCATGCCGCGCACGTCGAAGCCGGCCCCCTCAAGCGATTGCAGGCCCAGCCGGTCCGCCTCGCGTTCGAAATCACGGGTATAGCCGAGCTGCGCCTGCAAGGCACCGGCTTGCCCCGCCGCAATCGCCGCCTGGCTGAGCTGACCGTCGCCGCGTGCCGCGAGTACCGCCACCAGCATGGAGGCAAGCATGACCATGCTGGTCTGGCTCTGCTTGCCGAACATCTGCGCAATGTGCCGCTGCGTCACGTGAGCGACCTCGTGCCCGAGCACCGAGGCCAACTCTGATTCGGACTCCGCCGTGATGATCAGCCCCGTGTGCACGCCGATGAAGCCGCCCGGCAACGCGAAGGCGTTCAGCGTGCCGTCGCGCACGACGAAGAACTCGAATTCCAGCTCCGGCGCGGCGCTCGCCGCGACGAGGCGCCGCCCCATGCGGTTGATGTAATCCTCGATTTCGGGATCGTCGAGATAGCTCGCTTCATGCCAACGGATGTCGCGCATGATCGACTCGCCTAGCTTGCGCTCGGCAAGCGGCGAGAGTTCCGAGGCCCCCACATCGCCGAGATCCGGCAAACCGGCCGCATTCACCGGCGGAACGAGGGCGACGCACAACAGCAGGATAAGAATTCGTCTGATCATCGAGTGCTATGATACCGGCCCACCACCAACCGTTCAGCGCGGAATGTATCCCACTGTACGACGCCGCGCACACCGAGCCATGACCGAGCAGAAAGCTTCCTCCCTCACCCATTTCGACGCCCAGGGACAGGCCCACATGGTGGACGTCGGCGGCAAGAGCGAGACCCGCCGCGTTGCGGTCGCGCACGGCTCGATCAGCATGAAGCCCGAGACGTTCGCGATGGTCAAGTCCGGCAGTGCAAAAAAAGGCGACGTGCTCGGAATCGCGCGCATCGCTGCGATCCAGGGATCGAAGCGCACCAGCGAGCTGATCCCCCTGTGCCATCCGATCCCGCTGACCCGCGTCGCCGTCGAGTTCGAACTCGACGAGGCAGAAAGCCGCATCGGGTGCACCGTCACTGCCGAAACCGTCGGCCGGACCGGCGTGGAGATGGAAGCACTGACGGCCGTCAACGTGGCCCTGCTCACCATCTACGACATGTGCAAGGCCGTGGATCGCGGCATGCGCATGGACGGCATCCAGTTGCTGGAGAAGCTCGGCGGAAAGTCGGGGCACTGGGTAGCGGAGCGCTAACCCCGGCTTCAGGATTCAGCCACATACCGACGCGGTTGTGGGTATGCGGCCCTGTTCGCGGAAGTTGTGCGCGACACTCGCCACCCATCCCCCGAAAACCGATCGCAAGAAAAAAAACGGGGCGGCTTGCGCCGCCCCGTCCTGAGCTACGTCTTCTGCACGTTACTGGAACTTGAAGATGTAACGGACTCCGGCAAAGTTGGCGGTCTGTCGCGCCTTGGCCGTGACGGTCGTGCCATCCGTGGTGGTGCCGTAGGTGAACGGCGTCCCGTCCGCGAACATCCACGTCCAGTCGTCGGTCCTCCAGCGCTCGTGGATCAGATCAACACGCACGTCTGAGTGCTTGTCGACGGCGTAGGTAGAGAAGACGCTCAGCCGGATCAGCTTGTTCTCGATGTCGGGCAGGTTGCCGGAGAAGTTAGCCGGCAGCACCGCGCCGCCCGCGAGCCGATTGATCTGCTGGTCGTACTTGCTCAGCGTACGCGTCCATTGCAGGTCGGCGCCGAACTTGAGCCGCGGGGTCACGTCGCCGCGCAAACCGACACCGAGCGTGTCGCCCGTATCCTCGAGCTTGTACCTCTTAATCGCCGCGCCGCCCCCGGCATTGGCCGCCCGCGCCGCAAACTGCTTCGCCTCGCTGTGGTCGTAAGAGTACCAAGCGTTCACCTGCCACGCCTTGCTCAGGGTGTAGCTCGCATCGAGGCTGAAGAGCCGCGTCGTGCCTTCGTCTAACCCGAAGGGACGATCGCTGTCGCGGTCGTAGTTGTCACGCCCGTCCTCGGCAATGAGTTGGACGGACAAGGCCTGCAGCGGCGTCCAATCGAGGCCGAGGCGGACCTTCCTGCGCTCGCGGTCGGCAATGTTGATCGGATTGATGAGGTTGCTGATGTTCGTGAAGCCGTTGGAACTGCCGTTGCCCGGTCCGGCGGCAAAAGTGTAGTTCGACCCGGTACGATCGCTCACAAGATAGCCCACCGAGCCGGTGAGCACTTCGGAGAGCAAACGACGAAGCTCCATTCGCAACGTGGTTTCGTCGACCTCGCTGCGCATCGGCACCACCCGCTGGGTGTCGGTGCCCCCTACGCCGTTGGCATTCGACACAGGGACATGTCGATCCTGGCGGCGCTCCTCAACTCCCGCGTTCAGGCTGTACTGGTCTGTCAGGCGATAGGTGCCTTCCAACTTCGAGGTTAGCGTCTTGTACGAGAAAGGCGTGTTGTCCACGCATTGCCCGCTGGCGCACGCCGCATTGGTTTGTACGAAGCGATTGACCGGCGTTTCGTCCTCGACGTTGAGATAGCGGATGCTCGCTAGCAGCGACAGGTTCTTGAGAGGCCGCGAGGTCAATGCGACCTGGGCCAGGGTGGTGTTGACTTCACCGTCCAGACTCGAGGGCGAGCCGGCTAACGACAGCCCCGCGATGTCCTTGGTGGGCAGATGCTCGTCCTGCGTGGCCCGTGCGTACGCCAGTTTGACCGTGGCGCGCGTGGTCGGCGTGAAGTTGTATCCGCCGTTCAGGAACAGCCTGTGGGCCTGGTTGTCGAGAGGCTGGGAGAGGTAGGTGGGCGCGTTGTTCAGCCTTCCGGTGAAGACGGTCACCAAGTTGTGCTGGTTGTTGTACCAGCTCCCGCTATACCCGCCCGACAACTGAAGTTTCTCGGTCGTGTAGTTGAGGACACCGTCGAGCTGGCGGATTGTGCTGTCGATCGGCTCGACGGCAAACTCGGCCGCACTGCCACGTCCCCATTGACGCTCACCCGACTTCTCCTCGTGTCTGAAGCTCAGCTTGAAGTCGAGATTCGGCGCCAGGCTCTTGTAGAAGTTCAGTTTCGAGGCATCGCGCGTGGTGCCAAGATTGACCGTACGGAACGGGGTCGTCGTCGAATTGCTTACGATCTGCGTGGTATCACCGATTCCTTGCAGGCGCGTCGTGAAAGTGTTCGGGTTGTCTCTCGGAATCCGACTGTATTCCAGAGAAACGCCGACATCGCCCTGGCGCAGGTATTCGCCGCGGATCTCGCGGTTCTCGATACCGAGATTGCGAGCCTTCAGCGTCATCCAGGTCCCGGTGTCATCATTGCGCTTTACGACATCGGCATCGATCAGGCCGTAGGCACCCATCTCGCGCATGCCGTCGTAAATGCCCTGCTGCGGGCGATCCTTGGTCCAGTTGCCGAGACCGAGCGAAACCGAGCTGTCGGGCTTGGTGAGCTCCGCGAGTCCGTTATCTTCCGCCAGAGCCATCCCGTATACCGCCATCAAGGCAGCCGCAAGCGCCGTCAGGCGGAAGGTTTGTGTCATCGTATTCATGATTTCTCCCCTTCTCGATCAGCGACGGAAGCGCCCGGCAGTCGCACTATTCTGCGTGCTGTTGCCGCCGTGGATATTGGTATGACAGTTCATGCAACCACGGCCCACAGTACCCAGCGCGGTGGTGCTGGTAGTGCGCCCGGTGGGCAGACCGGCGGCCTGGCTCGGGTGGCTCTCGTGACTATGGCATTCCTGACACAGATACGGCGGACGTGCCTTGAGGAGGTTGGCGATGTTGGTGCCGTGCGGATTGTGGCAGATGCTGCAGTCTTCGGTCACCGGCTGGTGGTTATGCACGAAGGGCCCACGCTTTTCCATATGGCACGAGTAGCAGGTGTCATTCACGGTGTCACCCATCAACTGCTTGGGATTGTCGTTATGGACGTCATGGCAGGAAGTGCAGCTCATCTTGCCTTCGGGGATCGGATGGTGCGAGGGGCGATTGACCTGGGCACGCTGCTCCTTGTGGCAGGCGAAGCAGACTTCCGTCTGGGTTTCCTTCTCGCGCACCTTGTCATGCCCGGTGTGCGCCTTGTGGCAGGAGGCACAGGTCACACCGCGCTGGGCGTGCACGCTCGATTGCCAGTTGATGTGCTTGCCGCCCTGGTGGCAGCTCAGACAGGATGCGTTCTGGGCTTCAGCCGAAGTCGTCTTGTTCTTCTTCGTGAAACCGACGTCCACAGGCGGCGTCGGGCCGCTGCCGCGCCCGGCTTCCTTGACGTGCTTCTCGCTCTCGCCGTGGCAGTTCGTACAGCTCGGCGTGCGCTTGTCGGCGACGGTGCCGTGCTTCGTCTTGCCGATGCGCAGGGCCTCGGGCGAGTCGTTCTCGTCGTGACAGCTGGTGCATTTTGCATCGCCCTTGAGCACGATGTCCTTTGGCGCTTCTTTCTCCGCAGCGGTCGCGGTCAGCGCCGGGGAGAGGCTCCCGGCGAGGACGGCGAAGGCGCATACGCGCAGCGCTTTTCCAAGCAATTTCATATAAACCCCCTGATTTGCTGATATGCGGCGCGCACCACGACGGCGCGCGCCAGATCTCTTGCCGCGTGTTACTGGGCGCGGATCCAGTCGATGAGATTCTTGATCTCGGCCTTGTCGGCGGTGTCGATCACCTTGTGCGTTTCCTCGGTGCCGTCCTCGAGCTTCACCTTATGCTCCTTGGTGATCTGCTCGACCATCTTCTGTTCGGCGTCCGCCTTGTCCTTGAACTTCGCGGCGATCTTCTTGTAGGACGGACCCTTCTTGGTCTTGTCGATCGCATGACACTTGAAACAGTCGTTACGTTTGGCGGTAGCCTTGGCCGCGTCGTCATCCACAGCCATCGCCGCCGGGGTCGCGATGGTTGCAGCCAGTCCGACAAGGATCATGCTCGCAAGAATTCGTGCCTTCACGCTGATTCTCCTTTCGATATATATGCATCCAAACGCCCACGGGAGTTGAACGGACTCCCAAAAGACATTTTGCTGGTGGAATATACCCCCAAACATTCAAAGGTTGCTCGACACAAACGTACAAAACGACACAATTGCCTCGTTACAACACAAGACCTTGACATGCGTACGATTTTTTATACAGGATCCGTATTTCTGCATGCGCCGGTATATTACCGGTGGCTAATTAAATGTATATGCAACACATGTTAATTAGCATTTTCCGATATTGCGGAAGAGCGGGCGTGCGCTGCGCCCGCGGGTCGGTTGTACTGACGGGAAGTGATAGCAATCCGGAACGACGCATCGCGGCCCGGCGACGCTCAGATGGGACGGTCCTGCCGCTCCGCGCGTGCAGAGGCTCCGACGCCGCGTCTATTCGAGGACTTGCAGACCTGAACTCAGAACGAGGGACTGCCCGGACACGCGGTCGCGAACGGTAGCAATCACCTTGTAGGGACCGATGCGGTCGCGCGGATCGAAGCTGACCTGCATGCTGCCGTTGCCGAGATGGAGACGCCCCGGCGTCGACTCGGCGGACCACAGGGACATCGAGCCACCCGGGATACGCCCTCCATCGGGCGCCTGGAGCGCAAGGTCGGCAACGACATCGCATCGTCCGGAAGCATCCCGGGCACATCCCTGGAAGACGAGCATGGCGGTAACCGAAGCCCCGCGCCTCACGGTCGCGGTCGCAGGCAGTTGCAGCGGTGTGCGCGACACCCGCCACACCTCGAGGAAGTGCGACTCGTCGGGCGTGAGCACCAGGTGGGCGCCAAAATGCTCGGCACCGTGCGCGTCGCTGCGGGCTGCGTGAACGAGATGCCCGCTGGAAGTCCAGGCGCCGTGCGCGAGGAGCGGAAGAGTTGCGGCCAGCGCCGCTGCGCAACGTCTCATGTGTGCAGCCCGTGATATTGGAGGCGGAGCGCGCAATCTGCGCGGGCTGCGGACGCTGCGGGTCGAGGATCCCGCAATCGAGCCAGGCCGGAACGCGCTCGTGACGCGATTATCACCTCGGCGTTGGCGGGATCGGCATGCTTTTACAACTGCACACACGAAGGGGAATGTTGCGGGTGAAATTCCCCAAAAACAACTAATAAACAGAGGGTTGCCCCGACCGCGAGACCTACGGCAGGGCGGCCCCGCCCCGGAGCTACATGCTTACAGCTTCTGGTGGGCGCCGTCACACATCACGCCGTTGCCCGACTGCTTACAGCCGCAGAAGTAGGCGGTCTTCGACTCTTCGGCCTTGTACTCGACCGGAGTGAAGCTGCTGCCCTGGTGGGAGCCGTCGCAGAACGGCTGCTTGGTGCTCTTGCCACAGGAACACCACCAGTAGCTCTTGCCGGCCTCGATGTCGACGGCGTAGGGGGATTGCTGGGCGATCTTTGCGGATTCGTTCGACATGAATCAATTCCTCGTGCAGTGGATAAAAGACCACCCCGGTTTCCGGGGTGGCAAAGGTGATCCCCAGGGGGAGGGATCAATGGAGACAAAGAGAAGCGGACGGTCTGGCTGGCGGAATCGTTTATTTCGCAGCGCGGCGTTCGGCTTCGACGTGGAAGCTGACCTTGATCTCGTCCGCGACGATCGAGGTATCGGACCAGGTGCCGTCGCCGATGGCGAACTCCAGGCGCTTGAGGGTGAAAGCGCCGTCGAACGCAGCAGTGTTGCCGTTCTGCGTGACGGTTACCGGAGTCGTCACGTCGCGGGTTTTGCCCTTGATCGTGAGCTTGCCGGTCATTTCGTAGCGGTCGCCGCCGAGGGGTTTCACGGACGACGAGACGAAGGTCGCGGTGGGGAAGGCCTTGACGTCGAACCAGGGCTTGCCGACGACTTCACTGTTGGCGTCGGACGAGCCGGCATCGATGCTGCCGAGGTCGAGATCGAGGCGAACGGTGGACTTCGCGGGGGCGGCCGGGTCGAAGGCAAGATCGACATTGGCCTTCTTGAAGTAGCCCTTGACGGGCACGTTCATCTGCTTGAAGACGAAATCGATACGGTTCTTTGCCGGCAGCACCTGATCGAACGTGCCGGCCGGTTGCGCTGCGTATGCGCCGGTGCCTGCCAGCGGTAGAACGAGAGATACGAGTGCGGTGGCAAGGATGCGGTTGCATTTCATTGTGTGTATTCCTTTGACGGTCCGGTTCAGCGTTTGAGCAGGGGCACCATCCTCGCCAGCGTTTCGTCGCGGTCGATGATGTGGTGTTTGAGCGCGGCGGCGATGTGCAGGCCCACGAGGATCAGCAGGCCGGACGTGAGGACTTCGTGAGCCGACTTGAGCACATTGCCCAGCGCTTCGTCCTTGCCGACGAGATCGGGCAGCGGAACGAGGCCCAGATAGACGACCGGGAAGCCCTTGGCCGAACTCATCAGCCAACCGCTGAGCGGCACTGCGATGATCAGGGCGTAGAGCACGGCATGGGTGATCGACGCCACGGCACGCTGCCAGCCGGGCATGGTGCCCACCGGAGCGGGCACCGGCTTCGTGAGGCGCAGGAACAGGCGGGGGATGAACAGCAGCAGCACCGTGAAGCCGATCCACTTGTGCCACGAGATGAGCTGCAGCTTGCGCGGCGACAGGGACAGATCGGTCATGTAGTAGCCGAGCGGCAAGGCGACGAGCACCAGGATCGCAATCATCCAATGCACGACTACTGCCGGTTTCGAGTACTGGTCCGGAGCATTCATCGCGTTTCCCCTTGTTCCTTTTGTTTTCGTTTCAGCATTCAGATTGCGCGGAAGAATTCCGCAATGAGGCAGTCGATCGACTTGGGCGGATGACCGACCAGTGCGGCGAAATCGTTGGTGGTACGCGCCATCCGGTTCGTGGCGACCGCGGTGAACATGTTGGCCATTGCGCGGGCGAGCCAGGCGGGCATGCCGACGCCCTCGAGCACGCGGGCATAGACGTCTTCGTCGACCGGTTCGTAGCGCAGCGTCTTGCCGGTCGCAGCCCCGACACGTGCAGCGAGGTCATGATAGTCGTGAGCGGTCTGGCCGGTGAGCTCGTAGATGCACTTTTCGAGCCGCGGCGCGACGGCTGCGGCGGCGATCGCGCCGGCAAGCTCGTTGCGCGACAGGTAGCTGACCGAGCCCTCCCCGGCCGGCAACTGCAGCAGGCCGTTCTGCAGCGCACCGGCGAAAGTCATCGGCAGGAAATCGGCGTACATGCCGTTGCGCAGGATGGTGTGGCCGACGCCGGACGCGACGAGCGCTGCCTCGCTGTCGGCATGCACCTGCGCAAATTCGGATGGCGACGCGGCGTCCGCGTCGAGGAAACTGGTGTAAAGGATGTGTTCGACCCCGGCGGCACGTGCGGCTTCGATCGCGTTGCGGTGCTGGGCGATGCGTTGTGCCTTGGGGCCGTCGGTGGACACGATCACCAGGCGCGATACGCCGGCGAAGGTCGCACGCAGGGCTTCGGGTGCGTCGAAGTTGCCGCAGCGCACTTCGATGCCGCGCGCTGCCAGCGCGCCGGCCCGCTCGGGATCGCGGACGCTGACGGCAAGCCGGCCGGCACCGGCCTCCGGCAGCCGCACGGCAAGCTGCTGCACTATCTGCAGGCCCAACTGCCCCGTTGCTCCGGTTACGAGAATCATCTGTTTAGCCCTGCGTAATGAGTCGTTAGCGTATGGGCGCACTTTATGGGATTGATTGGCCCTAAAATAGCGGAACCAAGCAAACTCTTTGTTGCATCGAGGACAACAATGGACCGTCTGCAGGCAATGGAAGTGTTTGTTCGCGTTGCGGAAGCCGGCAGTTTCACCGCCGTCGCGGATCGGTTGAATGTCGCGCGATCGGCAATCACGCGGCAGATCGCGGCGCTGGAGGCGCACCTCGGGACGAAGCTGCTCGCCCGCAGCACAAGGCGCCTGAGCCTCACTTCTTCGGGGTCGGCCTACCTGGAGAAGTGCCGAGAGATCCTGACCCTGGTCGAGGCGGCGGAAGGCAACCTGGAAGGCGAAAAACAGGCGCCGCGCGGGCAGATTCGCGCCAGCGTGCCGATGAGCTTCGGCGTGCGCCACCTGATGCCGCTGGTCGCCGACTTCATCACGACTTATCCGGAAGTCAGCGTGGACGTGGAATTCAGCGACCGGCGCGTGAATCTGATCGAGGAAGGGATGGATTTCGCCGTGCGGATTTCGGAGCAGATCGATCCGTCGCTGGTGATCCGCCGCTTGAGCCGCAGTTCGCTGACGGTGGTCGCCTCGCCCGAGTATCTGGACCGGCACGGACGGCCGCAACATCCCGACGACCTGCTGCAACACCACTGCCTGACCTACACGCTGGGGTCCAGCCTCGGCTGGAGTTTCAGCGTGAACGGGGAGTCGTACTCGGTGCCGATCAAGGGGCGTTTCCGCGCCAACAACGGCGATGCCCTGCTCGATGCCGCGATCCGCGGGCTGGGCATCGTGCGCGAGCCGACCTTCCTGACCTCGCAGGCAGTTCGCGCGGGGCTGCTGGAGGTACTGCTGCCGGAATTCTCGACGACGGAGTTGCACATCTACGCGGTATTTCCCGGCACGCGCTATGTGCCGCACCGCGTGCGCACGTTGGTCGACTATCTTGCGGAGCGAATCGGGCCTGTCCCCTACTGGGACTGAGCGCTCAGAAATTCATCCGCCACGGCAGCTCGCCCTGGATGAACAGGCGGGCTTCGTCGGATGCAGGGCGGGCGAAGAAACGTTGTACCGAGGCGTGTTCGCGCACCCGTCCGGCACTCATGAACACCACGTCGTCGCCAAGGCGGGTGGCCTGACCGAGATTGTGGGTGGTCATGACGATCCGCGTGCCGTCGGTGCGGATCTCGCGGACGATGCGTTCGACTTCGGCCGTCGCGGAGGGGTCGAGGCTGGCGGTGGGTTCGTCCAGCAGCAGCAGACGCGGTGCGGTCACCCAGGCGCGGGCGAGCGCGAGACGTTGCTGTTCGCCACCGGACAGCAATCTGGCGCTATCGGAGGCGCGCGCCAGCAGGCCGACGCGATCGAGCATGCGTGCCGCGCGGCGGCGGCGCTCGATGCGCGGTACGCCGTGGGGCTTGAGCGCAAGGGCGACATTTTCCAGCACCGGGGCGCGCAGCATCATCGGATGTTGGAACACCATCATCACGCCAAGATGAGGACGCGCACCGCCCCCCCAGTCGATCTGTCCGCCGGTGGGTTCGAGCAGGCCGCAGATCGTGCGCAGCAGCACGCTCTTGCCCGCACCGTTGGGACCCAGCACGAGCGTGATGCCCTCGCCGCCCAGCTCGAGCTCGATGCCGTCGAGGACCATGCGGCCGTTGGGCTGGAAGCGGACGTCGTGCAGGCGCAGCGGAAACATGGTCAGCCGTACCTGCGCATCGCCCACGCCCGCATCGCGAATGCCGCGGCGTTGAGGACGAGAATGACCGCGACGAGCACGATGCCCAGTGCGATCGCGAGCGGCAGGTCGCCCTTGCTGGTTTCCAGCGCGATCGCGGTGGTCATGACGCGCGTGGCATGGTCGATGTTGCCGCCGACGATCATCACGGCGCCGACTTCGCTCATTGCCCGCCCGAGTCCGGCGAGGACGGCGACGAGCAGGGAATGACGACAGTCATACAACAGGGTCGTTACGCTTTGCAGCCATGTGAAGCGCATGGCCCTGAATTCCTCGGCATAGCGCTGCCAGGTGTCGTCGATGATCTGTCGGGCGATGGCGGCCATCAGAGGGACGACGAGCAGGGTCTGCGCGGCGACCATCGCAGCGGGCGTGTAGAGCATTCCCAGCTCGCCGAGCGGGCCCGAGCGCGACAGGATCAGATAGACGACCACGCCGACGACGACGGAAGGAGCCCCCATCAGGCCGTTGATGACCACGAGCGCGGCGCTGCGGCCGGGAAAGCGGCCTACGGCGAGACAGGCGCCCAGGGGCAGGCCGAGGAGCGTACCGAGGATCACGGCCGAACCGCTGACCTGCAGCGACAGGCTGACGATTTCGACGGCGCGGTGGTCAAAGGTGGCGAGGAGAGCGAAGGCGTCGGAGAAGGTCGCGGCGAGTCCGTACATTGGCCGGAGCATAGCGCAAGCGCCGCGCTTAGGCAGCCCTGCGCCGCATGCGGATCGGAAATCGCCTCATCTGCCACCTGACTTGTCATCTCGCCTGGCCGCTCACCCGCCGCCCCGCTGCATTGCGCGGTCCAGCGGAAGGAGCAGCGCCCTGCGGTCGGATTCGTTCCCGCCGGAGAATTCGTAGCGCACACCTATCGTCTGCAACTGAAGCGCGCCGAGCCGTCGCATGCCGCGCGCTGCGACATGGATGTCGAGGCGGGTCGAACCGGCGTACAGGCGAAAATGATCAGGGCCGACGGTTTCCACGGCGCAGGGCGATCCCTTGCGCAGATCCCGCTCGAACTCGGCTGCGGAGGCCGTGACCTCCCGTTCAAAGCGCTCGGGCACAGGGCCGCTGACGAATGCCATGGAGTGCTCTCCTTTCATTGGGGGCTCGCCATCCCCAGGATTTTGGGCAATTCACCCGGAATCGGGGGAACGGCGGCGGTGCATTTCAGGGTACTTGAACAATCAAATCAGCCACTTGAGTTTTCTGGCGGGCTGGCGCACTTGTTGCAATTGCAGTGATGGCGTCCCGCACCGTCGCATGCGGGACGCCAGATGACAACAAACCTCCAACCCCATCGCGCCACGATCGGGTAATGCCTCCGGCCCATGCAGGACCGGGTTCGTGGTGCAACGAGAGCGACATGGAACACGCCGCGCTGCTGACCGATGGAGACGCAATGGCCCGCCCGCTGCTGCAACGGCTGGCCGGAGACGGCAATACACGCTGGGGCGTCGATGAATGCCGCGTCGTGCGGTCGCGGCGGCACGCCGCCCACCCGGCGCCCGGGGACCGCAGCGCATGGCTGGATGTATGTTACCGGCTCGCGCTGCAGGACCGGGATCGCGGCACAAGGCATGCACTGTGGCTGTATGCGAAGGCCTACTCGCAGGGGCGAAGCGCCGATGCGTTCCGGGCGGCCCTGCCCGCGGCGTGTGTGATTCCCGGCCTGGGCGAACCGGTGATGCAAATGCCGGAACTGGATCTCGTGGTGTGGCCGCTGCCCAACGATCCGGTGATGGAACAGCTCCCTGCCCTGCTCGATCCAGTCGCCGTACGGCCCCACCTGCCTCCGGCCGCAATGGGGCCGAAGGGATCCGGAATCGGGGAGATCAGCGTGGTGCGCTACGAGCCCGAGGACCACTGCCTCGCGCGGATTGCGACCCCCGATGCGGCGACCGAGGCGGCGATCTACGGCAAGAGCTACGCGGGCGAAAGATGGCGCGACGCGCGCGACTGCATGCACTCCTTGTGGTGCACGGGCTGCGTCGATCCACATGCATTCGTCGTCGGACGGCCGCTCGGTTCGTGCCCGGCGCTGCACACGGTGTGGCAGGCGGAAGTGCGCGGCGAGCCGATCGCGACGCGCCTGGCCGGCCCTCATGCGGAGGCAAGCCTGGACGCGGTGGCTGCGGCACTGGCAGCGCTGCATGCCGGCCCGCCGATCGCGCGCGAGGGTTCTCCGGCTGCCGCGACGGTGGCGCTGGCGCGTACCTGGTGCAGCGCACTGAGCGCTGCGGACGCCCGCTTCGCGGCGGATCTGGATGCGCTGCTGTTTCATCTGGTGCGCGGAGCGGCGCCGCCCCGTCGCGTGGTGACGGTACACGGCGACTTTCACGCGGATCGGATGCAGTGGTGGAACGGCCGCATCGCGCTGTTCGACTACGACAGTTTCACAATCGATTCGCCCGCACGTGACGTCGCCGGCTTCGTCGGCGGCCTGCTGTGCCGCGACGATGACAGCGCGGACTGGGCGCAGCTCGCGGCGACCTTCGTCACGCGTTACCGGGCGCACTGTGGCGGCAGGCTGGCGGAAGCAGAACTCGACTGGCATCTGCAGCTCGCGCTGCTGCGGGAGGCGCACCGATGCTTCGAGCGTCACCGCGCCGGGTGGCAGGAAAGGGCATTGCGCGCCTTGATCATCGCCCGCTCCGGCCTCGCGTCGCTGCCACACCGGGCAGGGAGTTTTCTCTAGCCGAATTCAGCCGCCGGCGATGGGTGGCCAGATGGCCAGTTCATCGCCGTCCGCGAGCGGCCGCGAGGCGCGCTGGGCGGGCGGGATGAAGTGGCCATTGACGAGCACGAGATGCGCGCTGCGCTCGGGGACGTTGAAGCGCACGATCAGCTCCGAGATGGTCGTCCCCTCGCCGACTTCCAGTTCGATGCGGTTGCCCTTGCGGTCGGACGGGAGGTGATCGGTGAGGGAGGCGAAGAGCTTGAAGCCGATCTTCATGGGCGCATCCACTCCGGCATCAGCGCGCGAGCGCCATCGGTTGCTGGGAACGGGCGACGTAGGCCTCGACGAACTGCAACGGGTTGGCGAGCAGGCGGTCCTTCCACGCGCCGAGTTTCACCTGGCCGTGGATCAGGCCGCGCAGCGCGCCAACATGCTGGGTGAGGCCGATGGAGGTCGCACCGATCATCACGTCGTCCTTGAACTGCAGGCTGAGGTAGCGGTAGCCGTTCTCGTCGACGTGTTCGACGCCCTTGCCCCCCGCTTCGCTCCCCTCGCCCCACCACTGGCCGAAGGACGCCGAGATCAGGCCCAGCGTGTCGAGCACGTTGATCGCAAGCACGCCATTGAGCTTCGTGTGGCGGCCGGCCATGTTGAGCGCGGCCACACGGGCCTGGTCGGCGGCGTTGGGCTGGATCGCGGCGACGAGATGGGCGCCGGTGAAGAGGTCGGGCGCCTCGGCGACGTCGCCCGCGGCGAAGATGCCGGGAACGGTGGTTTCGAGCGTTTCGTCGACGAGCACGCCCTTGGCGACATGGACGGGAGTGGAGTCGAGGAAGGCGACGTTGGGCGCGACGCCGGCCGCGACGATCACGAGGTCGCACGGCAGGACATCGCCGGTCGACAGGGTCACATCCACGACGCCTTCGGCACTGCTGCGATCGATGCGCTGCACGCCGGCATTGGTGACGACGCGGATGCCCTTGTGCTCGACCCAGCGCTTGATCATGCCGCCGGCCTTGGGCGTCATCATGCGCGGCACCATGCGGTCGCCCATTTCGACGACGGTGAGCTGCACGCCGCGCGCGGCGAGCGCCTGCATGATGATGCAGCCGATGAAGCCGGCGCCGAGCTGCAGCACGCGCGAGCCGGGCCTGGCGAGCCGGGCGATGGCGCGGGCGTCTTCGAGCGTCCAGCAGGTCTGCACTTCGGGGAGGTCGACGCCGGGGATGGGCGGGCGCACCGGATGCGAGCCGGTGGCGATGAGGAGACGGTCGTAGTCCTCGAAATGGCCGTCCTGGAACAGGATGCGGCGCTTGTCGGTATCGAGCGACACGGCACGCGCGCGCAGTTCGCCGATGTTGAGGCGGCGGAAGTGCTCGGGCGCCTTGCGCAGCCAAGTGCCCGACTCGTCGATGTTCTCTTCGAGCAGGTAGGGAATGGCCATGCGCGAATACGGCGGGGCGTTCTCGCTGCCGACCATCAGGATCTCGTCGGCGGGCGCGGCACGGCGCAGCGTTTCGGCCGCGACGACGCCGGCGGGGCCGTTGCCGAGTATCACGTGTTTCATCGGTTCGTCCTCGATTGGGCGATGAGGCACCCTTCCCGGCAGCGGGCCGCCGGGAAGGGCTCACACGCTCGACAGGCGAGCGTCAGGCGATGCTCAGAGTCCGAGTCGCGCCAGGGTTTCCGCAGTCGGCACGCCATCGGGCGTCCAGCCGCGCACCTTGTAGTACTCGGGCAGCATCTTGTCGAGACCGTTCACCAGGCCCTTGGCCGGGCCGGTCTTGGCCGGTTCGGTGAGCAGGCGCGGCGGCAGGTTGTCGTCCTTGCTGGTGAAGCCGGCCGCGTTGTTGAACTGGCGCTCGAGGTTCCAGATGCGCTCGCCGACGGCGTTGAGCTTCTCCATCGTCCATTCCTCGCCGCAGGCCGCCGCGAGTTGCGGCTGCACGTCGGCGAGCGTCCACGCGAAGGACGTGAATACGCAGATGCCGGCGGCGTCGAACACCGCGGTGGCGTCCTGGAAGGCCTTCACGAGTTCGGCCTTGCCTTCGGTGACGAGCGGATCGGTCTTGACCGGGATGCCCAGCACTTCGGACGCGACCGTGTAGCCGCGCAGGTGGCAGGCGCCACGGTTGGAGGTCGCGTATGCGAGGCCCATGCCCTGGATGCCGCGCGAGTCGTAGGCGGGGAATTCCTGCTTCTTGACGCTCATCGACAGTTCGGGGTGGCCGTACCTGGCGCACATGCGCGCCGAGCCCTCGCCGATTTCCTTGCCGAAGCCTTCGCCGTTCGCGGTCATTTCCGCGAGCTTCGCGAGCGCCTCGGCCGAGCCGAACGGGGTATCGAGGCCCATCTGCTCCTTCGTCAGCACGCCCATCTCGTACAGTTCCATCGCCGCACCGACGGTGGCGCCGAAGGAGATCGGGTCCATGCCCTGCTCGTTGCACAGCAGGTTCGCGTACTGCAGCGCTTCCAGATCGCCGACGCCGTTGGCCGCACCCAGCGCCCACGCGGCTTCATATTCCAGGCCACCCGACGCGCCCCAGTATTTCGGGTTGTTCTTGACGGTGAAGTGATTCTTGTCGATCTGCGAGATGCGTCCGCAGGCGATCGTGCAGCCGAAACAGGCGGCGTTGGTGACGAGATGGCTCTTGCCGTCGCTCGGGCGCTTCTCGTGCATGGCCTCCGCGGAGATCTTCGAGGCGTCCTCGAACTGCACGTCGCGGTGGTTGCGCGTGGGCAGCGCGCCGATCTCGTTGATGACGTTCATCAGCACCTGGGTGCCGAACTTCGGCAGGCCCTGGCCGGTGACGGCGTTGTCCGCGAGCACCTTCTTCGCGTCGGTCGTCGCCTTGAGGAAGGCGGGGAAGTCCTTGATGCCGGAGACGCCCTTGGTGCCGCGGATCGCGACCGCCTTCAGGTTCTTCGAGCCCATCACGGCACCGACGCCGGAGCGCCCGGCCGCACGGTGCAGGTCATTGATGACGACCGCGAACAGCACCTGGTTCTCGCCCGCCTTGCCGATCGAGGAGACGCGGATCAGCGGATCCTGGTGGTCGGCCTTGATCTGTTCCTCGGTGTGCCAGCAGCTGGTGCCCCACAGGTGGGAAGCGTCGCGCAGTTCGGCCTTGTCGTTCTCGATGAAGAGGTAGACGGGCTTGGGCGACTTGCCTTCGAAGATGATCATGTCCCAGCCGGCGAACTTCATCTCAGCGCCGAAGAAGCCGCCGGAGTTCGAACAGGCGATCGCGCCGGTGAGCGGGCCCTTGCAGGTCACCGTGTAGCGGCCGCCGGTGGAGGCCATCGTGCCGGTGAGCGGGCCGGTCGCCATGATGAGCTTGTTCTCGGGCGACAGCGGGTCGACCTTGGGGTCGATCTCGGAAACCAGGTACTTGGCCGAGAGGCCGCGCGATCCGAGGTATTCGTTGGCCCACTCCATGTTGAGGGGCTCTTCCTTGCACGTGCCCTGGGTGAGGTTCACCCGCAGGAGCTTGCGATTCCATGCCATGGTATTCCTCTCCTATCAGGCTGCCGACGCGGGGGTGTTGGCCTTGGCAGCCCAGGCCTGCATGCGGGCGAGGCCCGTCCAGTTGGCGTCGATGTAGGTGATCGCGCCGGTTGGACAGGCTTTGGCACAGGCGGGGTCGCCTTCGCACAGGTCGCATTTCTGGACCTTGCCGGTGGCCTGGTTGTAATTGACCGTGCCGAACGGACAGGCGATCGTGCACACCTTGCAGCCGACGCAGGTGTCCTCGAACACCATCTTGGCGCCGGTCGTCAGGTCGAGCCGGATCGCATCGACCGGACAGGAGTGCATGCACCACGCCTCGGTGCACTGAGTACAGGTGTAGGGCACCTTGCGCCCTTCGTGCTCGAAGTTGAAGACCTTGATCAGCGAGTTGCTGGGATTGATGACGCCGGTGTGTTCGTACGAGCAGGCCATCTCGCATTGCAGGCAGCCGGTACACTTCGCGGGGTCAATGTAGAGGGATTTCCACATCGATGTACTCCTCCGTCGGTTGATTCGCTTCGGGACACAACAGACCACTTTAGGCAAATACCATGCCCGTGACAATGTTTATCGCATAGACAGGGCGGTCAGCTCATACGGCCGAGTTTGCGATAGAGAGTGTTCCGACTGACGCCGAGGCGACGCGCGGCGGCCGAGACATTGCCGCCCACCTCACGCATGACCGTCGCAATCGCTTCAAGTTCGATTTCGTCCAGGCTGCGCGCACCGATTGCCGCCGCCGGCGCGGACGTCGCGACGGCGGCGACGGGCATACCCGGCATCGGGGCGGCCGGCGCAAAGGCTTCGCCGCAGTCCTCGCCATCGATGCCGAAGAGCTCCTCGGGCAGATGGATCGAGGCGATCTCGTGCTCGTTGTCGTCGAGCAGCGCGACGGCGACGCGGATGACGTTCTGGAGCTGGCGGACGTTGCCCGGCCACGGGTAGCGTTCGAAGAAGCCCATGACCTCTTCGCTGATGCCGATCGGCTCGCTCCGACGGTCGGCCGATTCGATCTCGAGCAGGTTCGACACGATGTGGCGGACGTCGGTGCGTTCGCGCAGCGGCGGCAAGGTGACGGTGAGGCTGTTGACGCGGTAGTAGAGGTCTTCGCGGAACAGGCCCTGCTTCACCGCGTCGCGCAGCACGCGGTGGGTCGCGCAGACGAGGGAGATGTCGACCGGGATCGACTTCATCGAGCCGATCGGGGTGACGCTGCGTTCCTGCAGCACGCGCAGCAGGCGCGCCTGCATGCCGAGAGGCATGTCGCCGATCTCGTCGAGGAACAGCGTGCCGCCGTGGGCCTGCTGCAGCTTGCCGACCGCGCCCTCGCGCCGCGCGCCGGTGAAGGCGCCGCCGACGTAGCCGAAGAGTTCCGATTCGATAAGGTTTTCGGGAATCGCCGCACAGTTGAGCGCGACGAAGGGGCCGTCGCAACGCACGCCGCTGTTGTGGAAAGCGCGCGCGAAGAGTTCCTTGCCGACACCAGACTCGCCCTGGATCAGCAGCGGGATGTCCTTGCCCTGGACGCGGCGCGCGCGGTCGAGCGCGAGCTGCAGGCGGGCGTCGCCGGTCGCGAGGCAGTCGAGCGTGATGCGGTGCTTCGATCCATCGGCCGCCTTCGCTGCAGCCTTCGCCGCTTGCGGTGCGGCGTCCTGCAACCTGGGTGCAGGGACTTCGGGGCGTGTGCGCCGGTGGCCACGCACCTGCACGTAGACGGCATCGCCGCGGCGCATTTCGAGGAGCAGCAGATCGTCCGGCGCGTTGGCCGCGCGGTCGAGCACCTGGCCGAAGCCGGCGCGGAAGAGCATACCGAAGGACGGCGCATCGGCGAGCCCGGCCGTCAGCCCCAGCCATTCGCGCGCGACCGGGTTGGCGCCGACGATGCGGCCGTCGGCATCGACCGCGAGCAGCGCTTCCTGCAGGCTGCCGACGTATTCGGGGCGCGGGTGGAAGGCGATGCGGATCTCCTTCGCGAACTCCGCCTCGAAGAGACGTTTCTCCAGCAGTTGCACGGAGAGGCGCACGAGGCCCAGCGTATGGCGCTGGTTGTTGCGCGAGTCGCCCGAGATGTCGAGCACGCCGGCGATGCGTCCCTGTGCGTTGAACACCGGCGCGGCACTGCAGGTCAAAAAGCCATTGCGTTCCAGGTAGTGTTCGGCGCCATGGATTTCGACCGGCGCAGCTTCCAGGATCGCGGTGCCGATCGCGTTGGTGCCACGGAACGATTCATCCCACGACGCGCCCGGCTGGAGAGCGACGCGATGCGCGCGGCCGACGAAGTCCGGGTCGCCGAGGCAGTGCAGGATCATGCCCTGCGTGTCGGCGAGGATGACCATGCTGCCGGAGGCGCGGATCTGCTCGAACACGTGTTCCATGATCCCGCCCGCGTGCTCCAGCAGACGGGCACTGCGGTCGCGCGCGTCCGAGAGCTGGGCGCGGCCGGCCGGGTCGATGAGGTAGGCATCGAGGTGGTCGAGCCCGCCGTTGCGGCAGCGCTGCCAGGAACGCAGCACAGGAGGGGCAAGCCCTGCCTCAGGCGTCTGGCCAAGCTCGAAGAAAAATCGTCGCGCGTCCGAAACGGTGTTCTCGCGGCGATCCCGCAATTGCGGCAATACAGCCATCTTCTCCTCCTCTCCTGCGCGTCACTTTTGGGACTATTTTTTTGTTTGTCCCTTGTGTCAGAAAGTAGCACCTGCACCAGGTCGAAGCAATCGGTCATCGGACCCGGCAACAACAGAGGAGCAAGTTTCCTGCCAACAGCTTTCAGGCGCCTTACCGGGGAAACACCCGGATTTGCGGCAGTTCGGCCAACGTGGCACAGGGCTTGCGAAGGACTGTGCAGATCCGGCACCCCGGGCGTCGTCAATCAGAGATGAGGAATCACAAGGTGGACAAGCACAACGACAAGGAGACATTGACCCGCAAACTGCGCACCGCGGCCCTCGCCGCCGGCCTTGCGCTCGGAGCGGGACTGGCCCACGCACATGGCGACGTGACGCCGCAAGCGGTGGACGTATCGACCCTGCCGAAGCTCGGCGAGGAATGGCGCGAGGTCAATCCGTTTCGGGACAACACGGAGGCGATCCGCATCGGCGATTCGGCCTTCAACCAGAACTGCGCGCGCTGCCACGGCCTGGGCGCGGTCTCGGGCGGCATCGCGCCTGACCTGCGCAAGCTCGACATCGCGCCGGAAACGGACGAGTATTTCCTGCAGCGCATCCGCCACGGCGTGAGCCGCAACGGCGCGGTATATATGCCGCCGTTCGAGGGCATGCTGTCGCAGGAGGCGATGTGGGCAATCAAGGCCTGGCTGGAGACCGTACGTGAAAAATGAACGACGCGCATTCCTGATCGCGGCGGGCGCCATGCTGGCCGGCGCCCTGCTCCCGGCCCACGCGGCGGCGCAGCCGGAAGTGCAGCAGGCGGGCACCCTGCGGGTGGCCGTGTATTCCGACTACGCGCCCTTTTCGGCGCGCGGCAAGGGCATAGAGGTGGCCCTCGCGCAATCCCTGGCCGAGCGCCTGGGCATGCGCGCGGAGATCGTCGAATTCCCGCCCGACGAGAACATGAGCGACGACCTGCGCAACATGGTGTGGAAAGGGCACTACCTCGGCCGGCGCCCGGCCGACGTGATGCTGCATGTGCCCGTGGATGCGCAATTCGCCGCACAGAACGACAAGGTGACGATCTTCGGCCCCTATCACCTGGAGACGATGGCGCTCGCGCGCAATCCGGCGCGCGTGCCGGCCGCAACCGGGTCGGCGGCGGTCGCCTTCGAGGCATTCACGCGCGAAAAGGTCGGCGTGGAAGTCGACACGCACGCCAGCGACTTCATGCTGAACGTGCTGAACGGGCGCCTGCGCGGCAACGTCGTCCATTTCCGCAGCATTGCCGAAGCCGCCGCAGCCATGGTGAAGGGCGAAGTCAGCGCCGTGATGGCCCCGCGCAGCCAGCTGGAAGCGGCATTGAAGGAAAACAGGCAGTTCGAGATCGACGCGCTGAACATGCCCGAAATGCGCGTAAAGGGCTGGCCGCTCGGCATGGCCGTGAAGGCCGACAGCAAGGAGCTGGCAGCGGCGCTGTCGGAGGCGTTGGCGGAACTGCAGCGTTCGGGCGAGCTGGGACGGATCTTCTCGGCCTACGGCGTCACGCACAAGGTTCCTTGAACGGCTTTCGGGGCACGCGGTGCCCCGAAAAAATGCCGGATGTTCGTCAAAACCCATGCACGGTTTTGCAGAACGTCCGGCTTATTTTTGCCCCTGCTGTTCCGTTTTGGAGCAACTGCTCCACGGCGTGACAGGAACAGCTCAGGCGGGCTTGCCCCCTGCCCGCCTCAACATCCCGCGCTGCGGATCGTAGCCGCGCACGGCGAGCGTGAAGAAGACCGCGAGGCAGCCGACGACGATCGCGAGCGAGCTCGCGGCGAGCTGGCCGTAAAGCGCGAAGCGGATCGCCTCGACGGCGTGGGTGAAAGGGTTCCACTGCGCGACCGCATGCACGATTGCCGCCCCCGACTCCTCCAGCTTCCAAAGCGGATAGAGCGCGGGCGAGACGAAGAACATCGGGAAGATCACGAAGTTCATCGTGCCGGCGAAGTTCTCCAGCTGGCGCACCTGCACGGACAGCAGCAGACCCAGCGCGCCGAGCATCATGCCGGCGAGCACGATCACCGGCAGTGCCGTGAGCCAGCCCATCCACGGCACTTCGACGCCGAAGAGCCAGGCGATCACGAGAAAGACGTAGGCCTGCAGCACCGACAGCAGGGTGCCGGCGAGGAGCTTGGCGAAGAGCAGATACCAGCGCGGAAGCGGCGCCGTGAGCAGCAGGCGCATCATCCCCATTTCGCGGTCGTACACCATCGCGAGCGAGGACTGCATGCCGTTGAAGAGCAGCACCATGCCCAGGAGCCCCGGCACGATGTAGACCTGGTACGGGATATAGGTGTCGTAGGGCGGAATGATCGACACGCCGAAGACGTTCTGGAAGCCCGCCGCGAAGACGACGAGCCACAGCAGCGGGCGCACCAGCGCCGAGGCGAAGCGCCCGCCCTGGCGCACGAACTTGGCGATCTCGCGGCCGGTGATGGCCTGCAGCGCGAACCATGCGTGGGAGAGTCTCATGGGCCGGTCTTTCCGTTCAGAACGCGCAGCGGCTGTCGCGCTGGTCGAAGCCGAGGGTGTCCATGTTGTTGGTCGGATGCAGGAAGCCCGCGATCGGCGCGCGCTCGATGACCGCGTTGTGGGTCGCGAGCAGGACGGGCTGACGCAGCTGGTTGTCCCAGGGACGGAAGCCGAGGCGGTTGCCCTTGAAGCCGTCGAGCGCGATCTCCTCGCCCTTGAGGTATTTCGCGACCGTGGCGAAGGGGGCGTTCTGCGTGCGCACGACCGCCTCGACGACGGCCTTCACGGCCATCCACGCGGCCCAGTCGGGGTCGGCCATCTTGCGTCCGGCGTGTTTTTCGAGGCGACTGTTCAGTTGTGGCGCACCGTGGCGCTCCCACGCCCACGACCAGGCGGCCGCCACCAGCCCCTCCGAGCCGACGACCGGGCGCGGGCGCACCGTGCGGTAGGGGACGCTGCGCGCGAACTCGCCGTCGCTGTCGGCGACGAAGACGGCGTCGTAGTCGGAGCCGGCGGTGAGCAGTGCGACGTTGCCCTGATCGCGCTGGCGCGGGTCGTTGCTGAGCACGAAGGGGCGGCGTTCGACGAGTTTGAGGCCGAAGCGTTTCGCGGCGCGGTCGAAGGCTTCCGCGAGAAGTCGATCCTCGGGGCGCGGGCCTTCGAGCATCAGCACGTTGCGCCACTTCCTTGACACGAGGTACTGGGCGAGCGCGTCCATGCGCATTGCGTCGTTCGGCAGCGTGTGCAGGAGGTTGGGCTGGCACTGCGCCTGGCGCAGCGCATCGTCCGGCGCGGAAACGTTGAAGAGCAGGAGTTCCCTGCCGCGCACGGCCTTGGCGACTTCGGCGACGACCGCGCCGGGGGCGTCGAGGAGAAAGTAGCGCACGCCCGCCTTGTTGAGTTTGTCGATCGACGCGACGAGCGCCTTGGCGTCGGCGCCCGCGACGCGTTCGAGTGCGAACTCGGCACCGACCGCCTGGCCGACGAAGCGCGCCTCGCGCAGCGCGACTTCGGCGCCGGCGAAGGGACGGCCCAGGGGCTGGGCGAGGCCGCGGAAGGCCAGGCGCGTCTCGTCGTAGCGCGCGTCCGTGTCGAGTTCGAGGTGGGCGATGCGCACGCTGGTCGCGGCGCTGGCAGCGGCGGCGAAACCGAACGCGGCGAGGAGCGCAGCCAGTGCGCCGAGGGTGCTTCGCAGGAGATGTTTCAGACGCATCGGCCCGGCCCTCAGTCGTCGATCACGACGGTGTGCGGCACACGCCCGACCGGCACCGAGCGCAGCACCTTGCGGCTCTTCGTGTCGACAATGGAGATGTCGTCGGAGAGGCCGTTGGCGACGAAGAGCAGGCTCGCGTCGCGGTTGAGGCTCGCGCCCCAGGCGCGGTTGCCCACCAGCACGTAGTCCTGCACCTTGCGGCTGGCGACGTCCACCACCGCGACGTGGTTGGCGCGCCCGAGCGTGACGTAGGCGGTCTTGCCGTCGGCGCTCATCGCGATGCCGACCGGGGTGACGTCGTCGGCGCGGAAGCCCTTGGGCGTGAAGGCGATCGTGGCCTTGATGGCACTCGTGGCACCGTCGAGCACGGTGACCTTGCCGCCCAGTTCGCTCGTGACCCACACTTCGGCGCCGTCCGGCGTCATCGCGAAGCGGCGCGGGCGGTTGGCGACGACGACGTTGGCGAGGATCTTGTGCGTCGCGGTGTCGATCACGTGCACCATGTTGGCGACCTCGGACGTCGCATACACGCGCTTGCCGTCGGGCGACAGGCGCACGCCTTCGGGTTCCTCGCCGACCTCGATGCGCGCGACCGGCTTCTTCGTCGCGACGTCGATCACCGACACCTGCGCGTCCTCCTCGTTCGAGACGTAGAGCCGCTTGCCGTCGGGCGAGAGATCGAACATCTCCGGGTCTTCGCCGACCGGGATGCTGTGCGTCACCTTGAGCTGGGCGATGTCGATGACGTCGATACGGTCGGCCTTGCTGGCGATCACGTAGAGCTGGCTGCGGTCGGGCGACAGGCGCATGTCGCGCGGACGCTGGCCGGTGGGGATGGTCTTGACGACCTGCCAGCTCTTGCTGTCGAGCACGGTCACGGCGTGGTCGTTCTCGCTGCTGACGAACACGTAGCCGGTGCCCTTGGCGACGGCGGCGGTGGCAGCGAGCGCGAGGACGCAGGCGGCGAGGAGGCGAATTGGGGCGTTCAAGCGGGTCTCCTGTCGGGGTCGGATTTCCGGGTCTGTTTTTGTTGGTTGAAAGGCGTTCAGTCGCTGCGCTCACTGCCGCCGGTCATCTGCAGGAAGGCGTCAGCAAGCGTCGCCGTACCGGCCCGCTCGGCGAGTTCCTGCGGGCGGCCCTCGGCGAGGATCTGCCCGCGGTGCAGCACGATGACGCGGTCGGCCGCTTCGGCCTCGTCCACGAGGTGGGTGGCCCACAGCACGGCGACACCGCGCGCACGCAGCGCGAGCACCTCGTCGAGGAGCTGACGGCGCGAGGCAGGGTCGAGGCCGACGGTGGCTTCGTCCATCAGCAGCACCGCGGGTTCGTGCACCAGCGCGCGGGCGAGTTCGACCTTGCGCCGGTTACCGCCGGAGAGTTCGCGCACCGGATCCCTGGCGCGCTCGGTGAGGCCCAGTCGGGCGAGCGCATCGGCGACGCGGTCGCGCGCGCGGGCGCCACCCAGGCCATGCAGCGCGGCGTGGAAGCTGAGATTCGCGGCGACACCAAGGTCGAGGTCCAGCGTGCTCTGCTGGAACACGACGCCCAGGTGCGCGAGCGCGGCGACCGGGGCCTTGCGGATGTCGTGGCCGCACACGGCGAGCCGTCCGGAGTCGGCGTTGAAAAGGCCGGTGAGAAGTTGGAACAGCGTGCTCTTGCCCGCGCCGTTGGGCCCGAGCAGCGCGACGAACTCGCCGCGCCGCACGGCCAGCGTGACGCCACGCAGCGCTTCGCGCGCGCCATAGGCCTTGCGCACATCGGCGAGATCAAGCGCGGCGCCCTCCTTCGCCGCGGCGGCACCGGTGGGAATCGCTTCTGGGGAAGGGTTCATGCGCTCATTCATCCTGGGTGACGTCCGCATCGCTCGTGAGGCCCGCGAGGAGCTCCGGATGCTGGGCGAGGAGCTCGGCGTGCAGCGCCTGAACCGCGGCATCGTCGGGGGCGCGCGGGCGTGCGAGCGCGAGGGTGCGATCGAGCACGACGCGCCCGGGGGCGGCCGAGAGGAAGCAGATGCGGTCGGCAAGGGCCAAGGCTTCGCGCAGGTCGTGGGTGACGAAGAGCACGGTCGCACCCGAGCGCTGCCACTGCTCGACCAGCATCGTGCGCAGGCGGTTGGCGGTGGGCACGTCAAGCGACACGAAGGGCTCGTCCATCAGCAGGAGTTTCGGTTCGATCACGAAGGCGCGTGCGAGCGCGACGCGGCGCTGCATGCCGCCGGAGAGCCGTCCCGGGTAGGCGTCGAGCACGTCGCCGAGGCCCATTGCGGCGAGGAGCTCGCGCGCGCGCCGCCGCGCTGCAGGGCTCGCGTCGGTGACCAGCAGCACGTTGTCGAGCACGGTGAGCCAGGGCATCAGGCGCGGCTCCTGAAACATGAAGCCGATGTCGTGCGTCGTGTCGGCTCCCGCGAGCCGCACGCGGCCCTCGACGTCATGGTCGAGGCCGCCGACGACGTTGAGCAGCGTGCTTTTGCCGCAGCCCGAGGGGCCGACGACGCACACGAACTCGCCCGGAGCGGCCGTGAGGCGCAGGCCAGCGAGCGCGAGGTGCGGGGCGCCGGCGCGGTCGGGGTAGGTCTTGCGGTCGATGGCGATGTCGAGCATTCAGGTTCTCCAGCGCGTGAGCCGCCGTTCGAGCGGGCGCAGGCCGGCCGCTTCGACGACGAGCACGACCGCCGCGAACACGAGCGTGTAGGCGAGGATGCCGGCAATGTCGAAGAGTTGGAAGAACATGTTGAGCTGGAAACCCACGCCGTTGCTGCGGCCCAGGAGTTCGACGACCAGCACGATCTTCCAGATCAGCGACAGCCCCGCGCGCGCCGAGGCCATGAGGTAAGGCACGAGCTGGGGCAGATAGACGTGGGTGAAGGTGCGCAGCCGCGGCAGGCGGTAGGCGTGGGCGACCTGCATCAGGCGGGCGTCCACGGCGCGCGCACCTTCGCGCACGGTCACGACGACGGTGGGGATCTTGTTGAGCGCGACGGCGACGATCGCGGCGGTGTCGTTGAGGCCGAACCACACGTAGCACAGGATGATGGTGACGAGCGCGGGGATGTTGAGCCCGAGCACGAGCCAGCCGTCGAGCAGCGCATCGAGCCGGCGCCAGCGCCCCATGGCGATGCCGATCGCGGCACCGATCGCCAGCGCCAGAAGGAACGCGACAGCGACGCGCGCGAGCGTGATGGCGAGATGCGTGGGCAGCGCGAGCGAGGCGGTCTCGGCGGCGATGCGCGCGAAGACGGTGGCCGGGGGCGGCAGCGTCGGACTGGCGAAAAACCACGCGGCGAGCTGCCACAACGCGAGGAAGGCAAGCAGCGAGGCCGCGCGCAGCAAGCCTTCGCCCCGTGGGCCGCGGCGTTTCATCGCGCGCCGCACGGGGACGGCCGGCGAGTGCCAGGCGGCGACATCATCGAGTCCGGCCTTCATCAGCGCGAGGCGCCCGCGCGCCAGAAGGTTCCGCCGGGCAGTGCGGTAGCGGCTCCGACGAGCTCCGCCCCGCCTTCCTGGGCGAGGATCGCGAACACGCGCTGCGCAGTGCGTTCGGCCTGCGCGATGTCCTCGCCGGGGATGCCGGCGCGGAAGCCGTCGCGCAAGGCCACGAGCGTCGCGTCGTCCTCGGCGCGCGTGAGCGGGCGCAGTTCCTCCCATACCGCATCCGATTCCCGCATGTGGCGGCGCGCCTGGGCGCCGGCACGGAGGAAGGCTTCGAAGGCCGCGCGGTGTTTCGTTGCCCAGTTCTCGCGGAACACCCAGCCGATCATCGGCAGTTCGCCGTCGACGCCCAGCCCCTTGAGGACGTCGTCGAGGGACAGGAGTTCGCGCATCCCGGCCGCGCGCAGGCGCGCCGAGAAGTGCCAGAAGTTCATCACCGCCGGCAGCTCGCCCTTGAGCATCAGCGCGTTCAGAAGCGGCGGCGCGCCGAAATCCGGTTTCACAAGCGTCGCGGCGTCCTCGCCAAGGGTCTTGCGCGAGTATGCGCGCAGCAGCAGCCAGCTCTTGTCCAGTGCGCCGCCGGCAACCCCCAGGCGCTGGCCGCGCAGGTCGGCGAGCGCACGCACGTTGGCGTCCGGGCGCACCATGATCCCGCCTACCGCACGCGAATACGGCACGAAGGCGAAATCGCGCCCTTCGGCGCGCTGGCGTGCGACCCAGATCCAGTCGTTCACGATGAGGTCCACCGCCCCGCCCTGCAGGGCGACGTTCGCGGCGTCCTTCTGCGCCAGCGGCACAACCTCGATGCGCACGCCCTCGCGCTCGGCGTAGCCCTGCCGCTTCATCACCTCGAGCTCCCAGCTCACGGTGCCGTACTGCAGCACGCCGATGCGGATCAGCGCCGGGTCGGCCGCACGTACCGGGGCGATCAGGCAGGCGAAGAGAGCGGCCGCCGCCAGGCATACACGCGCAAAGGGTCGCAGCATTGAATCGTCTCCATCGTTATTGTGTCAGCGTCCGCCGGATCGAGCCGGGGACGGTCATGGTACCAATGCAGGATTCGATCCAGCCTTGCGGCGCGGTCGCGATATACCTTGCCGCAAGTCGCATGTTCCGCAATGGAGCAGTTGCTCCATTTTGGAACATCGAACCGGGAAACGGCGCATCGCGGGCACTTCCGCTGGATCGAACATCCGCTTCAAGCATAGTGCATGATCAGCCCTCGTTCGCGAGGAGCGAGAGTTCCTCGTCCGCGAACGGGCGCGAACGCGTCAGGAAGGTCAGCCCCGCGGGCCCTTCGAGCGAGAACATCCCGCCGCGGCCTTCGACAACATCGATGATCAGCTGCGTGTGCTTCCAGTATTCGTACTGTGCGCGGCTGATGTAGAAAGGGCTGCCGCGGATCTCGCCGAGCAGGATATCCGCGGGGCCGTGCTTCACGATCAGGCGTTCGATCAGATTATCGGCACTTTCAGTGGCGATGACACGCTGGACCATGACTCACTCCTTGCACGCCACGAGGTGAGAAAAAAAACGGGCGGCCGGAGCCGCCCGTGAACCTCATCCGTTGTGGACGGAAGAGAGGGAGAGAAGACACAGAGCCACACGGCGCCCGGAAGAACCCGGACGCGCGTCCCGGCAACGCGTTCAGAAGAAACCGAGCGCGAGGTTTTGACTCCGCGCTCAGAAGAAACCGAGCGCGTTGGGGCTGTAGCTCACCAGCAGGTTCTTGGTCTGCTGGTAGTGGTCGAGCATCATCTTGTGCGTTTCGCGGCCGATGCCGGACTCCTTGTAGCCGCCGAAGGTGGCATGGGCCGGGTAGGCGTGGTAGCAGTTGGTCCATACGCGGCCGGCCTTGATGGCGCGACCCATGCGGTAAGCCGTGCTGCCGTCGCGCGACCACACGCCGGCACCGAGGCCGTACGGGGTATCGTTGGCGATCTCGAGCGCTTCCGCTTCGTCCTTGAAGGTCGTCACGGCCAGCACCGGCCCGAAGATCTCTTCCTGGAAGATGCGCATCTTGTTGTGGCCCTTGAACAAGGTCGGCTGGATGTAATAGCCCTCCGCCAGTTCGCCACCGAGACGGGCGCGGTCGCCGCCGATCAGCAGTTCGGCGCCTTCCTGCTTGCCCACATCGAGGTAGGACAGGATCTTGTTCATCTGGTCGGTCGAGGCCTGCGCGCCCATCATCGACGCGGTATCGAGCGGACTGCCCTGCTTGATCGCCTTGACGCGAGCCAGCACGCGCTCCATGAACTTGTCGTAGATCGACTCCTGGATCAGCGCGCGCGACGGGCAGGTGCACACTTCGCCCTGATTGAAGGCAAACAACACCATGCCTTCGACCGCCTTGTCGAAGAGGGCGTCATCGGCCGCCGCGATGTCCTCGAAGAAAATGTTGGGCGACTTGCCGCCGAGCTCCAGCGTCGCCGGAATGAGGTTCGTCGCCGCGGCCTGCGCGATGACGCGGCCGGTGGCGGTGGAACCGGTGAAGGCGATCTTGGCGATACGCTTGCTGGTCGCCAGCGGCATGCCGGCTTCGCGACCCAAGCCATTGACGACGTTGAGCACGCCCGGGGGCAGCAGGTCGGCGATCAGTTCGACCAGCACCAGGATGCTGACCGGGGTCGATTCGGCGGGCTTCAGCACCACGCAGTTGCCGGCGCCGATGGCCGGGGCAAGCTTCCACGCCGCCATCAGGATCGGGAAGTTCCACGGAATGATCTGGCCGACGACGCCCAGCGGCTCATGGAAGTGGTACGCGACCGTGTGCTCGTCGATCTCGCTAATGCCGCCTTCCTGAGCGCGCAGGCAGCCCGCAAAGTAGCGGAAATGGTCGATCGTCAGCGGAATGTCGGCGTTCAGAGTTTCGCGGATCGCCTTGCCGTTGTCGACGGTCTCGGCGTAGGCCAGCATTTCGAGGTTGGCTTCCAGCCGGTCAGCGATCTTGAGCAGGATGTTGGCGCGATCGGCAGCCGAGGTGCAGCCCCACTTGTCGGCTGCGGCGTGGGCAGCATCGAGGGCGAGATTGATGTCTTCCTCGGTCGAGCGGGCAACCTGGCAGAACGGCCTGCCTGAGATCGGCGTGATGTTTTCGAAATAATGGCCGCGCACCGGGGCCACCCACTTGCCGCCGATGAAGTTGTCGTAGCGCGTCTTGAACTGGACTTTGGCGCCTGCCTGGCCGGGCATCTCGTAGATCATTGAACTCGTCTCCAGAAGTGTGTCGATTGTGTGTCGATTGGTCGAAACGCTGTCTCGCGTCGCCATCCCTTCCGCAGGGCGCGTGCCAGCGCCGCCGAACATCCATTCCGGGAACGATTTCCCTTTTGAACACAATCATTTGCGCCCGCGATCCGGCATTCCCGGCAATCGCTCCCCTGCGTGCCCGGCCCTGTCGTCACCTGCTCAACAAGACAACACCTGTTCCGATGCGTGACAGATCCGCCTGTGCCACCACGCCCGTCGTCGCCGACGAACCTCGTGCGATGCCTTGGTTCCACGCAGGGGGAATGATTCATGCTTCGTGGCTTTCCATGATGGAAGCTTCACCCCCCATGTCTCCGCCGGAAACGCTCGTCGCATCGTGGCAACGCAGCCGCGAGCACGGGCTGCGGCCCGACGAACCGCTCAATGACACGGCGCTCGCGCCGGGCGAACTCACGGACCGCATCGCGGCGAACAACCGCCTGCTCGCCTTCTCGCGCCCGATGATCGAAGGCCTGTACCGCCAGATCGGCAGTCCCTCATCCACGGTGCTGCTGGCCGACCGCCAGGGCATGATCCTCAGCGCGCTGGGCCACACCGATTTCCTCGACCGCGCGACCCGCGTCGCGCTGCGGCCCGGTGTCGACTGGAGCGAAGCCACGATGGGCACGAACGCGATCGGCACCGCGCTGCACGCAGGAACGGTCGTCACGGTGCAGGGCGACCAGCATTACCTTGCGCGCAACCGCATCCTCACCTGCGTGGCGACACCCATCCTCGCGCCGACCGGCGGCATGCTGGGCATCCTCGACGTGTCGTCGGACGCGCACGAGAACCTCACCCATGCCGAGGCACTGCTGCGCACGACGGCCGAGCTGATCGAGCACCGTCTGCTCGAAACGCTGGACGACGGCTTCATCGTCCTGCACTTCCACACGCGCCGCGACGCGCTCGGCGACCCCCTGCACGCGCTGGTCGTGTTCGACGAAAGCGGCCGGCTCGTCGCGAGCAATCGCAAGGCGCGCGCAATGCTCGGCCTGGACGCACGACGTCCCGCGGCGACCTATGAGGCCTGCTTCGCGACGCCGTGGAACAGCCTGGTCGGATGGGCAGCGCAGGCGCCCGACGCGCCCTTTCCCCTCTACGACCTGAACGGCCGCACGCTCATCGCCCGCGCCAGCCTGCGTTTGCGGCATCACGCCGACGCGGCACCGCGCGCCGGAACGGCCCGCCGCGACGATTCCCGCCTGGGTGCGATCGGCCACGGCGACGAGCGCATGACGCGCATCGTCGAAACGCTACGCGACTGCGCCGCAGAAAACATGCCGCTATTGATCGAAGGCGAAATGGGGACCGGCAAGGCGCACCTCGTGCGCGCGTTCCATGAAGACCACAAACCGACCGTGGACGCACCGCTGATCGGCATCGACTGCACCGCCCTGCCCGCCGGGGAAGCCGCGGAGGCGGAACTGGACCGCGCCTGGACGCAGGCGGCCAACGGCATCCTCTTCCTCGTGGAGATCGACGCCCTGCCCGCCACGCTGCAGGCGCGGCTCTTCGATGCCCATGACGGCAGCCGCGCCCGCGTGATCGGCACGGCACGGCGGCCGCTCGCCGAACTGCGCCGCGAAGGACGCCTCGACTTGCGCAACTTCGAAGCGGCCGGCGGCCGGATCATCAGCCTGCCGCCGCTGCGCGAGCGCGACGATTTCGACGAACTCGTGCGCCGGTTCGTGCGCGAGGCCGGCGGCGGGCGACCGATCTACGTGTGCCCCGACGCGCTTGCGCTACTGCACCGCCACCTCTGGCCGGGCAACCTGCGCGAACTGCGCAACCAGCTGCGCCTCATGCTCGCGCTGATGGGGGACGAGGCCAGCCAGCTGTGCCCCGAGGACATCCCGCCGGAACTGTTCGAGAACGCCGCCTGAGCCCGCGCGGGATCAGGCCGGCTGCACCGCCTCGCTGCGCGCACGCACAAGCGGCAGCAACTGGATCGCCATCACGCACGCGAAGATGAGCGCGCCGCCCAGCAGCTGCATCGACGTGAGCACCTCGCCGACGAAGATGCGCGCGGCGATCGCCGCGAACAGCGTCTCGCAGCTCAGCAGGATCGCCGCGTCGGCCGCCAGCGTGTGGCGCTGCGCCACCACCTGCAGCGTGAAGCCCAGCCCCACCGAGAGGATGCCTGCATAGGCGATCGACGGCAGTGCGCGCTCCAGCGCATCGACGCTGACGACCTCCAACGAAAACCCGCTGACCATGCCCAGCGCGCCGCACATCAGGAACTGCAGGAACGCGATCGTGATCGGGGCGCCGCGCCTTGCCGCGACCCGCCCGACCACCATCACGTGCGCGGCCCAGAACAGCGCGCTCGCGATCACCCACAGATCGCCCGTCGACAGCGCCGAGAGGCTGCCGCCGCCGAGCAGGAAGGTGCCGCCGAGGCAGCCGGCGCTCGCCGGCCACACCGACCAGTGCAGGCGCTCACGCAACAGCAGCGCGCTCGCGACGGGCACCAGCGGCACGTACAGGGCAGTCAGGAAGCCCGCGTTGCTGACGGTGGTGCCGGCGATGCCGATCTGCTGCAAGGCCGCGCCGAGAAAGAGCACCACACCGAGCGCCAGCCCGCCCGCCAGGTCGCGACCGTCCAGCCATATGCCGCGCCGCCCGAGCCGGCGCAGCTCGCGCGCGACCAACGGCAGGATCACCACGGCACCGAACAGGAAACGCACGCCGGTAAAGGTGAAGGGGCCGACGTCGCGCATGCCCGTCTGCTGGGCGACGAAGGCCGTCCCCCAGATCAGTGCTGCAACCAGCAGGAGTCCGTTGGCCTGCGCGCGCTTCATTCACCTGCTCCCATACAATGCATATCGCCGCGAACCGGGCGACGCGACTTTATACCCGAGCCGCAGGCGTCGCTGGCGATGCAAAAATGCCCGTTTTGGACAAATCGCCAATCAACCCTGCCATTTCGCCAGATTGATGGCATTTCGATACAACATTGTCGATTCTGTTTGACGGCCACATCCGTCAAAGTTCGGCCCTGCAAAACGGCATCGACCAGGGCCGTGACGCTACGACCGGGCCCGGCGAACCACTCCTCGCCGGGCCCGGTCGAACCGAATCCTTAAACCGCCGCGTACGACGCGTGACAGGGGCAGACCAAGACCATGACGAACCTCAACGTTAGCCTGATCGGCGTTCCCACCGACGTCGGCGCCGGCACGCGCGGCGCCAGCATGGGCCCCGAAGCCCTGCGCGTGGCGGACATCCACGCGGCGATCGCCGCTTTCGGCGCCGACGTGCGCGACCGCGGCAACCTCGCCGGCCCGTCCAATCCCAACCTGCCCGCGGTCGATGGCTTTCGTCACCTGCACGAGGTCGCGCAGTGGAACGAAGTCCTGCACGAGGCGGTATACGCCGAGCTGCGCGCGGGACGCCTGCCGGTGATGATGGGCGGCGACCACTGCCTCGCGATCGGCTCCATCAGCGCCGTCGCACGCCATTGCCGCAGCGTCGGCAAGAAGCTGCGCGTGCTGTGGTTCGATGCGCACGCCGACCTCAACACCGCGACGATGACCCCTTCGGGCAACATCCACGGCATGCCCGTCGCCTGCCTGTGCGGCCACGGCCCGGAAGTGCTGACGCGCATCGGCGGCCACATCCCGGCGATGCAGCCCTCCGAGATCCGCCAGATCGGCATACGCAGCGTCGACGAGGGAGAAAAGCGCTTTCTGTGCAAACTCGGCGTCGAAGTCTTCGACATGCGCTACATCGACGAAGTCGGCATGCGCGCCGTGATGGAACAGGCGCTCGCCGGCGTCGACGAGAACACGCACCTGCACGTCAGCCTCGACGTCGACTTCCTGGACCCGACGATTGCGCCGGGCGTGGGCACCACCGTGCGCGGCGGGCCGACTTACCGCGAGGCCGAGCTGTGCATGGAGATGATCGCCGACACCGAACAGCTCGCCTCGCTCGACATCGTCGAGCTCAATCCCGCGCTCGACCACCGCAACATGACCGCCGAGCTGGCCGTCGACCTCGTCGAAAGCCTGTTCGGCAAGAGCACGCTGATGCGCATGCACCGGCAGACGCGCGGCAACCGCTGAGGCGACGGCTCGCCTCGACGCGCGGACGCGATTTCTGCGCCGTGCCGGAACTCGCCACACGCGTCGCCGATCTTCTGGAAGTGATGGACGCGATGCGTGCCCGTTTCGGGCGATACTGACGCACCCCCTCCCGGTGGAGGGAAACGCGGCTTCAGGCCGACGGCATCGGCGGGATCGACCAGGACGGAATCGAACCATGAAGCAGCTCGACGAACTGCTGGTGCGGATCCAGGGACTGCAGGAAGAACTGGAAGCCGAATACCGCGCACGCCGCGAGGAACTGGCGCGCAGACGGCTGGAGCTCGCCGACAACTTCCTGCGCCAGCAGCGGCGCTACAAGATCGGCCTGTTCCGCTACCTCCGGCGCACACGGCTGCTGGTGATCCTGACGGCGCCGGTGGTCCACATCGGCTGGATCCCCTTCCTGCTGATGGATCTCTTCGTCACCGTGTACCAGGCGATCTGCTTCCCCGTGTATGGCATCCCCAAGGTGCGGCGCTCCGACTACATGGTGTTCGACCGCACCGACCTGCCCTACCTGAACCTGATCGAGAAGATCAACTGCTTCTACTGCTCCTACGGCAACGGCGTCGCCGCCTACACGCGCGAGGTGGCGGCACGCACGGAACAGTACTGGTGCCCGATCAAGCACGCGCGCCGCATCCGCCAGGCGCACGACCGCTACCCCCATTTCTTCGACTTCGGCGACGGCGAAGCCTTCCGCGCCGGGCTCGAACGCCTGCGGCGGCAGTACGGGCAGGACGACGCGCCGGAAACGACACACAAGGCGCACAAGCCCGACTGACGCCGTCTGTTGCCGATGCGCCGGCGCGCGTGCGGCGCCGACGCGGCGGGACGACCTTCCCGGCGCCTGGAATGCAGACTGGATCACGCTCGCACGGATGTCCCTGCGGACAAGCCGCTGCAACGCATGCTATGGTGCCCCGTCTACATCCCGAACGATTTGTCATGGCACTGAATCCGACCGTTCAGAACCCCGTGGCCGCCGGTGGCGACACCGGCATCGATACCGATTCGGCCGCTGCGGCGCAAACTGCCGCGACCGCTTCAGGTCCCGAAATCAACAGCCCGCCGCGCAAGCTCTTCCCGTTCCGCGACATGCACCTCCTGGTCGGCGACCGGCTGCAGGTCGAATGTCCCGCGCATATGGGCGTCGGCAAGGTCTTCGTCCGCACCGTGGGCTACGTCGAGGCCGCCAGCCTGATCGTCACGACCCCCACGCGCGGCGGCCAGCGCGTGAATCTCGTGGAGAACGACCTGCTCATCGTGCGCGCCTTCTCGCGCCAGAGCGCATTCGCTTTCCGCTGCTCGGTACTGCGCGCCTGCCGGCTGCCGTTCGACTATCTGCACCTGTCCTTCCCCGACGTCGTGCATGGCAGCGAAATCCGCAAATCGACGCGGGTGCGCGTGCGCCTCGCGGCCCGGTGCGCTGCGGAGGGCGGCGAATCGCAGGACGTGATCCTCGAAAACATCAGCTCGACGGGCATGCTCCTCGCCGCGGAGCGCCCGCCTGGCGCGCCGGGCGATTCCGTGCGCCTCGACTTCGCGGCCCGCGTGCACGATGTCGACACCGGCCTGCGCATCGAAGCCAGGATCGTCAGCATTGCCCGGATCGACGACCGGGAACCGTCGGGCGCCGCCGCCATGTACCGCTGCGGGCTCGAATTCGGCCATCTGCAGCCGGGCGACCACATGGTGATCAAGGGGCTCGTGTATCAGCAGATCATCGAGAACCCCGCGAGCATCGTGTAGCGCGGCGAAGACTCGTCAGCAGCCACAGCCCGCCCCCCCAGCGACGGCGACCCGACGCTTGTCGGGACATCCGGCCCGCGGTGCCGCCGGTGCGCCGCCTCGCCTGTCGTCGTCTTACAATGCGCCCGCTGCACCCAAAACAACAACACAGGATTTAGCGCATGCATTCGCGCAAGGCATTGCCGGCCCTCACGGTCGGCGCGATCGGCGTGGTGTTCGGCGACATCGGCACGAGTCCGCTTTACGCCCTGAAGGAAATCTTCAACGGCCACCATCCCATCCCCGTCACCCCCGAGAACATCCTCGGCATCCTGTCGATGGTGTTCTGGTCGATCATGGTGCTGGTGACGCTCAAGTACGTGCTGATCATCATGCGGGCCGACAACCGTGGCGAAGGCGGCTCGCTGGCGCTGCTGGCATTGATCGTCGACAAGGCGAAAAGCCGGCGGCTGACCTGGGTCGTGTCGATGCTGGGGGTGTTCGCGGCGGCGCTGTTCTACGGCGACAGCATGATCACGCCGGCCATCTCGGTGCTGTCTGCCGTCGAAGGCCTGGGCATCGTCGCGCCGGGGCTGCAATCCTTCGTCGTGCCTGCCACCGTCGTCATCCTCACGGCGCTGTTCATGATCCAGCGCCGCGGCACCGGCGCCGTCGGCCTGTTCTTCGGCCCGGTCATGGTGGGCTGGTTTGCCGTGCTCGCCGTGCTGGGCCTGCAGGAAATCATCCGTCACCCGGAAGTGCTTGCTGCGCTGAACCCGCTGTACGCACTCCACTTCATCGGCAAGCACACCGCCCTTGCCTTCCTCGCCCTCGGCGCGGTCGTGCTCGCGGTGACCGGCGGCGAGGCGCTCTACACCGACATGGGCCACTTCGGCCCCTTCCCGATCCGCCTCGCGTGGTTCGGCTTCGTGATGCCGTCCCTGGTGCTCAACTACTTCGGCCAGGGCGCCCTGCTGCTGAACGAGCCGGCGGCCATCGAAAGCCCGTTCTTCCACCTCGGGCCGACGTGGGCCATGATTCCGATGCTGATCCTCGCGACGCTCGCGACGGTGATCGCCTCGCAGGCGGTCATCTCCGGAGCCTTCTCGGTGGCGCGCCAGGCCGTGCAGATGGGCCTTCTGCCGCGCATGCTGATCGTGCATACCTCGGGCCAGGAGGAAGGGCAGATCTACGTGCCCTTCACCAACTGGACGCTCTACCTCGCCGTGATCGCGCTGGTGCTGGGCTTCCAGAGTTCGTCCAACCTGGCCGCCGCGTACGGCATCGCCGTCACAGGCACGATGATGATCGACACCGTGCTCATCGCCTTCGTGATGATCCTGCTGTGGCGCTGGAACCGGCTGCTCGTCGCGCTAGTCGCCGGCTCGCTGCTGGCCGTCGACATCGCCTTCTTCGCCGCCAACGCGATCAAGATCCCGCAGGGCGGATGGTTCCCGATCGCGATGGGACTCGTGTCCTTCACGGTGTTGACGACCTGGCGCCGCGGACGCGGCCTGGTGCAGGAGGAAATCGCCAGGCAGGGGCTGTCGATGAGCGATTTCACGGCGATGATAGGCAGCGTGCACCGCGTGCACGGCACGGCGATCTTCATGACCAGCGCCAAGGACGGAGTGCCCGCCGCGCTGCTGCACAACCTCAAGCACAACCAGGTGCTGCACGAACGCGTCGTGCTGGTCACGGTACAGACCGCCGACACGCCTTACGTCAGCGAACTCGATCGCATCTACCTGCACCCCCTGAAGCAGGGTTTCATCCGCGTGGTCCTGCGCTACGGCTTCATGGAAGACCCGGACATCCCGAGCGCGCTGGACCACTGCAGCCGCTTCGGCGAGCCCTTCGACATGATGGAGACGACCTTCTACCTGTCGCGCGAAACGGTGATCCCGCGCCTGAGCCGCAGCCGCATCGCGCCGTGGCGCGCGCGCCTGTTCGCGTTCATGTCGAAGAACGCGACCAGCGCGACGGATTTCTTCCGCATCCCGAACAATCGCGTCGTCGAGCTCGGCACGCAGCTCGTGATCTAGCGGCCTTCGTTACGGCTCCTGCGGCGGTTCGCGGAAGTGCGCTTCCGCGAGCTGCGCCGCCACCGCCCACAGTGCCGGCGCGCCGCGCTCGATGGGCGGGCGGCAGCGGGCCTCGACCTGTTCCAGCGTGACGTCGCATTCGACCCAGGTGCCGCCGTCGGTGGCGGCGTTGTGCAGCATCGGCTGGAAACGGTCGAGCGCCTTGGCGAATTTCGCGTCGTCGCTCTCGGCCGCCTCGAACTCGAACCACAACTCGCGGAATTCGGCTGCCTGCGCATCGGGCAGCAGGCCGAAGATGCGCTCGGCGGCGAGCCGTTCACGCTCGGCCTGGCCCGCGTGCGTCGAAGGCACGTGGAAAGGCACGTCGCCCGCATCGATCTCGACGATGTCGTGAATCAGCAGCATCTTCACGACGCGCATCACGTCGACCTCGCCCGCGGCATGCCCCGCCAGCACTAGCGCGTACAACGCGAGATGCCACGAATGCTCGGCGCTGTTCTCGCGCCGCGAACGGTCGATCAGCGGCGACAGGCGCACGACGCTCTTGAGCCGGTCGATCTCCTTCAGGAAGGCCAGTTGCCGTTCGAGGTCGTGCAGGTTCACGATGCTGCGGTCTCCATCAAGCTGCGAGCGCCACGGAGTCTACCAGCCCTTTGGGCGCGGTCACGATCTGGTCCGGCCCGAAGACTTCGTAATGGACACGGCCGGCCGGCACGCCCCACGAGAGCAGCGTGTCGCGCTGTTTCAGCATGAAGGGCAGCGGACCGCACAGGTAGTAGTCGGCATCGGCGAGTTCGACCCTGCCGCGCACGCGTTCGAGATCGACGACGCCCTCGAAGTGGTAGTCGCGCCCCAGGACGTCCGTCGCGTCCGGAGCGTCATAGAACACGACATGCTCGACATGCGCATGTTCGGCCGCGAGTTGCTCGACGTGTCCCTTGAGCGCATGCACGCGTCCGTTGCGCGCGCCGTGGACGAACATCGCACGCCGCGTGGTCTGCGCGAGCGCGTTCAGCATGCTGATCATCGGCGTCAGGCCGACGCCGCCGCTGACCAGGACGACAGGGGTGGTCCGCTCCTCGTCGAGGTAGAAGTCGCCGTAGGGCGGGGACAGGCGGACGCGGTCGCCGACATTGACCGCGTCATGCAGGCGATTCGACACGGCGCCCTGCGGATCCTGGCCTTCCCGTTTGACGGAGATGCGGAAATAGCGGGTGTTGGGCGCTTCGGACAGGCTGTACTGGCGGATCTGCTCGTGGCCGAGCTCGGGGATGTACTGCACGAGGCTGACGAACTGCCCCGGCACGAAGGGCGGCAGCGCGCCGCCGTCGGCCGGGCGCAGGTAGAAGGAGGTGATCAGCTCGCTCTCGCTTTCCTTGCGCTCGACGACGAATTCGCGCCAACCGTCCCAGCCACCTGGGGCCGCGGCCGCCGCGCGGTAGAGCTCGGCCTCGGCGGCGATCAGCACGTCGGCGAGCTCGCCGTAGGCTTCGGCCCACGCGGCGATGATCTCTTCGGTCGCCGCGGTGCCGAGCACTTCGCGGATCGACGCGAGCAGGTGGCGACCGACGATCGGATAGTGCTTGGCGCGGATACCGATGCTCGCATGCTTGTGCGCGATGCGCGATGCGACTGGGGCCAGCGCCGCCGGGTTCTCGATGTTCTGGGCGTAGGCGAGCACCGCCTGCGCGAGCGCCTGTTGCTGCCGCCCGCCCGCCTGGTTGCCGAGGTTGAAGATGTTCCTGAGTTCGGGTTCGTGCGCAAACAGCCGCGTGTAGAAATGCGTCGTCAGCGCGAGGCCGTGCGCCTGCAGTGCGGGAACGGTTGCCTGGACGAGTTCGATCGTACGCTTTGAAGCCATTGGGGGTGTTTCCTATTAGATTCATATTTTTTGCATCTTTTCGGCCGCGAGCGTACACGCAAGTCCTTGCGCTCGCAAGCGGGCGCAGCGCCCGAAAGGAAATCGGCACAAGGTCCATCCTCCCACGCCCCGGCGACCGCCCCTCGGACAATCGGTCGAGGCGACCATCTGTTGCGACCGCGAGCGCCTCCCTGCCCTGCGGCGCGCTCAGCGCGTGATGCCCAGGATCTCCCGCGCCTCGTCCGGCGTCGCCAGCGGCCGCTCCATCTCCTTCGCGATGCGCGCGATGCGCGCGACGAGCTGGGCGTTGCTGGTCGCGAGCACCCCCTTCCGGTACCAGACGTTGTCCTCGAAGCCGACGCGCACATGCCCGCCGAGCGCAATCGCCATCGCGCCGAGCGGCAGCTGCGCGGCACCGATGCCGGCGACTGTCCACGTCGCCTCCGCCGGCAGTTGTGAGCGCAGGAACATCAGCGAGTCGGGCGTGCCGGCCATCGCGCCGGGGATGCCGAGCACGAAGTCGACATGAACAGGGTCATCGACAAGCCCCTTCTTCACCCAGCGCTGCAGGCTGTGCAGCATGCCGGCGTCGAAGATCTCGAACTCGGGTTTGACGCGCAGTTCCTTCATCGTGTGGAGGAAGTGCTCCATGTCGGCCGGCGGATTGAGGAACACGTCATCGCCGAAATTCACCGAACCCATCGACAGCGTCGCCATCTCGGGGCGCAGTTCGACCGGCGCGAGGCGCTCGGCAGCTGTCATGCCGACCGCGCCGCCGGTCGACACCTGCACGATCACGTCGCAGCGCGCGCGGATCTTGTCGATGATCTCGGCGTAGATCGCCTTGTCCTGCGTCGGCGTGCCGTCGGGGCGGCGGGCGTGGACGTGGACGATGGAGGCGCCCGCCGCCGCGCACTCCGCAGCGGCACGCGCGATCTCGTCGGGCGTGATGGGCAGCGCGGGCTGCTGTTCGCGGGTGACTTCGGCGCCGGTGAGCGCCGCGGTGATGATCAGCTTGTCCATGGCGCGCTCAACGCATGTTGCGCTGGCACTCGGTCGGCACTACGCAGGTGCCGGACGCGCGGCAAACGACGAGCGGTTCGGGCAGCACGTCGCAGGCCGAAGGCTGGCCTTTGACGCCGGCCGGCATGATGACCTTGCGTGCCTCGAACACCATCTTGCGCGAGGTCTTGCCCATGGAGACGATGCGGCCGGTGGCCTCGATGTAGTCGCCGGAACGCACCGGGGCGAGGAATTCGACGCTGTCGTAGGCGACGAAGAGGCCCTCGTCGCCGTCGCTGCGGATCAGCAGTTCGGTGGCGACATCGCCGAAGAGTTGCAGCATCTTCGCGCCGTCGACGAGGTTGCCGGCGTAGTGGGCGTCGTGGGCGCCGATGCGCAGGCGGATCATGCTCGTGATTTCGTTGTTCATGTTGTCTCCCTTATGCAGCGTGGCGCTTGATCCATTCGTTGATCGCGAAGGACGCGACATCCTCCGCGTACGACTTGGTGCCGAAACCGGCGTCGTAGCCGAGCTCCTTCGCGAGTTCGTGCGTGATGCGCGGGCCGCCGACGACGAGGATCACGCGGTCGCGGATGCCCTCGGCTTCGAGGAGATCGGACAGGCGCGTGAGGTTGTCGAGGTGGATGTTCTTCTGCGTGACGACCTGCGACACGAGGATCACGTCGGCCTGCTCCTCGATCGCGCGGGCGACGAGCTCCTCGGAGTCGACCTGCGCGCCCATGTTGATCGCGCACACCTCGTGGTAGCTCTCCAACCCCTTGTGGCCGTTGTAGCCCTTCATGTTCATGATCGCGTCGATGCCGACGGTGTGGGCGTCGGTCTCGATGCAGGCGCCGAGGAAGACCATCTTGCGGCCCATCTTGTCCGCGATCAGCGCGTCGATCGCTTCCTTGTCGAGCGTCTCGAACTCGGGCTTGGCGACCTTGATGCGCGAGAGGTCGACGCGGTGCTTGCACTGGCCGTACAGCACGTAGAACGAGAAGCCCTGCCCCATGTCCTCGGCGTGGACGACGGCGGGCTCGTCGAGCCCCATCTCCAGCGCGAGCTGGCGCGCGGCCTCCTTCGCGTTCTCGTCGAGCGCGACCGGCAGCGTGAAGGAAAGCTGCACGCGGCCGTCGTTCATCGTGTCGCCGTAGGGTTTCACCCAGTTTTCGGCGATTTGGTTGGTGAGGTGTTCGCTCATGTCAGTTCGCTCCCGCCAGCATCAGATCCGGGAAGGGGTTGTAGTAGTCGGAGGCCTTCGCGATCACGCCGTCCAGGCCCTTGCCGCCCTCCATCGTGCGCGAGATGTCGGCGAAGGTGCCGCGGCCGATCGCCGCCGGCAGGCCGATCTTCTCGATGTCGGCCAGTATCCCGACGGTCTCGGCCAGCACCTGCTGGGCGCGCGACTCGATCCGCCCGCCCGCCTTGAATTCGACTTCGTCGTGCAGGTCGCGCATCGTGCCGAACACGTACTTCGCGTTCTGGATCGCGAGGAAGCGGTCCTGGATGAAGGGCGTGTGGATCGCTTCCGTCATCATCCCGAGCAGGTGGATGTTCTGCCCGGTGAGCGTGCTGACGACGTTGAACAGCGCGTCCTGGATGTGGCCGCGGAAGATGTTCCCCGTCATGTGCTTGGTCGGCGGCATGTACTTGAGACACGCTTCCGGGAAGACCTGGCGCACGAGCTGGGCGTGGGCGACTTCCCACAGGAAGCCGTTCTCGAGGTCCGGGTTGATCTCGAAGGCGTGGCCGAGGCCCATCTGGTCGGGCTTCAGGCCCGAGATGTAGGCGAACTGCTCGTTGATGAGCTGTGACGCGAGCACGGTGTGCGCAGCATCGAACGCATCGGCGGTGGTCAGGTAGTTGTCCTCGCCGGTGTTGATGATGATGCCGGCGTAGGCGTTGACCATGCGCGAGAAGAACTGGTCGATGAAGGTGCGCTTCATGTTGATGTCACGGAAGATGATTCCGTACATCGAGTCGTTGAGCATCATGTCGAGACGCTCCATCGCCCCCATCGCCGCGATCTCCGGCATGCACAGGCCCGAGCAGTAGTTCGTCAGGCGGATGTAGCGGCCGATCTTGGCGCCTACCTCGTCGAGCGCGGCGCGCATCAGGCGGAAGTTCTCCTGCGTGGCGTAGGTGCCGCCGAAGCCTTCGGTGGTCGCGCCATAGGGCACGTAGTCGAGCAGGCTCTGGCCGGTCGAGCGGATCACCGCGACGATGTCGGCGCCCTGCTCCGCGGCGGCGCGCGCCTGCACGATGTCTTCATGGATGTTGCCGGTCGCGACGATGAGGTAGAGCCAAGGCGTGCGCGCCTCGCCGACCTTGTCGATCTGCTGTGCGCGAAGTGAGCGCTGGGCGGCGATGTGATCGCAGGTCTTCGCGGCAATCGCTTCAGCGGATTTGCGGGCAGCCTTGTCGTGCTTCGGCGCGGCGAGCACGAGCTTGCCGGCGGCCACCGCTTCGGCGACCTGCTGAGCGGTGAGGCCATGTTCCTCCATCGCCCCGGCGACGACGGCCGCGGCGCCGTGCGGCAGCAGCTTCTGCTCCTGCAGATGCGCGACCAGGCGGTTCGGCAGCGGAATCTGGTTGTCGTCCACGCCATCGACGCCCATCAGGCGCAGCGTCGCGCGCTCCACGGTGGTCGTCGTGTACTGGCTCATCTCGTCGAACACGCGATGCGCGATTCGGCGCGCCGATTCGCGTGCGCGGTCGATCTGGCCTTGGTCGAGATTGAGTCGGGTCATTCAAGAACTCCTTCGGTCTGTTCCTCGCGCATCACGTCGGCGACGACGTGATCGGGGAAGGCCCGGCGTGCCGCGTCGAGGAAGTCCCCCGCGTCGAAGCTGCCGCCGAGCGGCGAAAACGGGTTGACGGTGATGCCGGCGATGCGGATGCGCCTGAACGCTGCGAGGTGCGCGCCCATTGCGGTGAAGCCCGCGACGTCGTTCGCATCGACGAAGAGCTTGGTGCCGTCGGCGACGACGACGGTGAGGCCGGGATGGCGCGCGGCGAGCGTCTTCAGCGCGTGCCACAGCGCCCGGCCGACCGCTCCGCTGACGGCGATCGTCGCGGGATCGTGCAGGCCGAGCAGCGTCGGTGCGGCGTTGAGCGTCGGGATACGCGCGTCGAACACGACTTCGCCAGCGCCGTTCCACACGCCGATGCCGCCGTGTGCGAACACGTGTTCACAACGCGCGACAAGCACTTCATCCACAGCCGGAATGCCGAGGATCGCGAGCCGGTCGCGCGTCTTGCGGATCACGTCGGGAATACCGCCGCCGATCGCCGCGCCGGTCGCAAGCACGACGCCGTCCGCGATCGCGGGCGAGGCGTGGTGGCTGCGCCCGAGCGCGCCGTCGAGCAGCACCAGCGCGCAGCCGCAACCCTTCAGGATCCCGATCACCTTCTGCTGATCGGAGCTGCGCGACGCGCCGGCGATCTCCATCTCGCCATGGTCGAGCGCGCGCACGATCAGGATCTCGCCCATCGGGCTGTCGATGCCGGTCGTGCCGATCTGCTTCCAGCGAACCTTCGCGCGCAGCAGCGTGTCGCGCGCGGTCGCGACGAGGCTGCCGGGCCACACGAGCACCGGCGGCTTCGGAATCGAAAACACCTGGTCGCGGTCCTCGCCGTCGCGCCCGATCGAGGTGATGCCGACCGTCGTGCCATGAGCGTGCGCCTGCGCGAGGAGATGATTCAGGCACACGGTCTTGCCGGTGTTCTTCGTCATCCCCATCACCGCCAGCGTCGTCATGCCGGCCGCACGGATCTCGCGCCACAGCGCGCTCCCGGTCATGGCCGCGGCCTCAGACATAGAGCGTCTCGAACAGATGCCGCAGCACCGGGCTTTCGCGCAGCAATTCCAGCGCGAACACCGCATGGTCCTTCGCGTAGCCGTTACCGACGATCATCTCGACGTCCTTGCCCACGCCTTCGGCCCCGAGCGCCGCAGCGGTGAAGCTTGTCGCCATCGAGAAGAAGTAGATCTTGCCGCCGTCGCGCGTCGCGAGAATGCTGCCCATTTCGGTATTCGGGATGTTCACGCAGTTGATCACGACGTCGGCCATGCGCCCGCCGGTGAGCTCGGACACGGCTTCCATCATCCCCACCGCATCGGTCGCGTCCGCCCGCAGCGCGTGATCGACCCAGCCGAGCTCGCTCATGCGGCGGCAGTCCTTGTCGAAGGGCGACACGCCGATCACACAGCCGGCGGGGCCGACGCGCTTCTTCGCCTCGTAGGTGCAGAGCGTGCCGGACTTGCCGCCACCCCCGACGACCACGACCGTGTCGCCCGGACGCACGAGGCGCGCGGTCTGGGCCGGCGCACCGGCGACGTCGAGGATCGCGAGCGCGACCTTCTCCAGGATGTCGTCCGGCAGCTTCGCATACAGGCCCGTCTCGAACAGGACCGCCTGGCCGTCGATCTCGATCTGATCCTTGTCGGCGTGCACGGCGCGGACCGCGTCGATGCGCAGCGGCGTCAGCGACAGCGACACCAGCGTCGCGAGCTTGTCGCCGACCTTCAGGTCCGTCTTGCCGATGAGCTTCGGGCCGATCGCCGCGACGCGGCCGATCAGCATGCCGCCCGAGCCCGTCACCGGGTTGTGCATCTTGCCGCGCTGGCCGACGATGTCGCGCACGATGGCCGCGATGCGGTCGAGGTCACCCTCGGCCTCGGTCTTGATCTGCGTGAAGCTCGCGGCATCGATGTTGAGTGCCGCGACATCGATCAGGATCTCGTTGTCGCAGAGCGACATCGTGTTGTCGATCTTCCATGCGCCTTGCGGCAGCACGCCTTGCGGCTCGACGACGCGGTGCGTGCCGTAGGGGGAACCATGCTTCATGTCGCCCCCTTACGCGCGGCTCTGCGACGGGACGCGGAAGTCCAGGCCCAGCCCCGGCATCTCGACGGTGTCGCCCTTGTAATTGCGGCACTTGATCGTCGTGCCCTGGCCGTCGCGCCGGATCTCCTCCGTCACATAAGTCGGGATGATCGGCAGCTTGCCCAGCCCGCCCAGGCCGTCGACGACGAAGGTCGGCACCGCGGGACCGCTGATCCAGCCACGGATGCCTTCGTACAGCTCCAGCATGCGGTGGTAGGGCACGATGAAGTGATGCGCACCCTCGACCATGTCGGTCGAATAGACGTAATACGGCCGCACGCCCATCTCGATCGCCTGCATGAAGAGCTCGCGCAGCACCTCGACGTCGTCGTTCACGCCCTTCAGGCACACCGTCTGCAGGCCCATCATGATGCCGGCCTTCTGGATCAGCTTCACGCGCTCGCGCAACAGCGGCGTGATCTCCTTCGGGTGGTTGATGTGGATGTTCACCATCTGCACGCGGTGCTTCTCGAGGATCGCGCACAGCTCGGGCGTCACGCGCGTCGGCAGCTGCACGACCATGCGCGAGCCGATGCGCAGGAAGCGCACGTGCGGCGCACGCTCGCGGATCGCGCCGAGGATGTAGTCGAGCCGCTCGTCGTCGAAGGTCAGCGGATCGCCGCCCGACAGCAGCACGTCGTCGATGTCCTGATTGCTCGCGATGTAGTCGATCGAGCGCTCGATCTCGTCCTTGTGCACCGAACCGGCCGGCTGCGACACCATGCGCTTGCGGGTGCAGAAACGGCACAGCGTCGAGCAGGTGTTCGACACGAGGAAGAGCACCCGGCGCGGGTAGCGGTGCACGACGCTGGTGCCGGGAACGGTGTCGCCCTCCTCGCCCAGCTCGTCGAGCAGGGTGTGGAAGCCGGGCTTCTGCTCCTCGTGGCGCGACGGCAGATATTGCAGGCGGACCGGGCAGTTCGGGTCGTTCGGGTCCATCAGCTGCGCCATGTAAGGCGTGATCGACACGGCGAACTTCTCGTACACGGTGCCGTTCACGTCCTCCATGTTGTTCAGGACGTCCTTCAGCTCGGAGTGGTGCGTATAGCGGCGGGCGAACTGCTTCTGCCAGGACTCGGACGCCGGGTCGTAGGCTTCCAGTTCGGCGCGTGTGCGCAGCACGCGCGGAGAGATCGCGACTTTTTGCAGCATGTTCCTGTCCCTTTTGTTCGTCGTTATGAGTGGCGCGGGGGCCTGACGAAGACGAGTTTAGGGAATGGCTGCGCCGGTCTGAACGGGCAAAGTGACTTTGAATATGCCGGCAAATCGGTCAAAATGACCGACGTTCGGACAAACTGATTTTTACCCCGCAAAACCCATGGACGAACTCGACCGCCAGCTCATCGAGCTGCTCAAAGTGAATGCCCGCCTGCCCGTCGTGAAGATCGCGCAGGCGCTCGGCTGCGCGCGCAGCACGGTGCAGTTGCGCCTGAAGGCGCTGGAAGACTCGGGAACGATCAGCGGCTACACGGTCAGCGTGACAAAGCCGCAGTCGACGCGCTCGATCCAGGCGATGGTGCTGATCTCAATCGAATCGAAGAACGAGCCGGACGTCGTGCGCGCGCTGAAGAAGCGCCACGAGATCACCAAGCTCTACTCGGTCAGCGGCCGCTACGACCTGTGCGGGATGCTGGAAACCGAGACCACGCACGAGCTCGACGCCGTGATCGACCGCGTGCGGGCGATCCGGGGCGTGGTCGATACCTTCTCGACCATCCTGCTGTCGACGAAGCTGGACCGACCGGGCTGATCCGCGCCACTTGCGCCCAAGCCGAGCCGAGAGCGGTGAGGCAGCCACCCTTCGTTCTTCAGGGGCGCCGCCAATCCCGCCCGACTGCAATAGTGGCGTCACGTAAGCGCCCCGCTCCCCTGCTCCTCCCTCCGACCCAATGAGCATCCTCGACAGCTGCACCGAAACCGACATCACACGCTGGCTCGGTCCCCACGAGGTCGCGAAGGGGCGCGCCTATCTGGGCGCGGTCTCCGACCTCGTCCGCGATGGCGAAACCTTGCACGCCCGCGTGCAGGGCACACGGTCGCGGCCCTATCAGGTAGTGGTGCAATTCACGGGCGCCCCGCATCCCCGTTCCGCGCGACTCGTTTCGTACTGCTCCTGCCCCGTCGCCATCGACTGCAAACATGTCGCCGCCACCCTGCTCCGCTGGCTGGCGGTGCGCAGCAGCGATCCGTCACGCCCACGCGAACAGATCCTCGCCTGGATCGAGGCGTTCCGCGGCATCACGGCGCAGCAGCCGTCGACGGCGCGCAAGCCCGCGCCCACCACGCAGCACTCGCTCCTCTACCTGATCCGCTTCCACAACGGCTACCAGCAGTACGCCGTCACCTGCTTCAAGGCGCGGCTCGGTCGCGACGGTTCGGTTCGACAGGCCGAGAGCTGGCAGAACATCGAGCGGGCGCTCGACACGCCGCCGTCCTTCGTCAATGAAGCGGACCTGGACATCCTGGGCCTGCTCTGGAGCCAGCGCCCGCGCGGGCGCTTCTTCCAGGACGCGCTGCCGCTCGATGGCCGCAACGCCGAACAGTTGATGGCACGCCTCGCGCGCTGCGGACGCACGTATTTCAATGACCTTGGCGCCACCCCGCTGAGCTTGGGCGACGCACGCGCCGGGTCGCCGGAGTGGCACAGCACCGCAGACGGACGACGCGCGCCGGGACTGCGCCTGACACCTCCGGCGGAGGTCGTGCTGCCGCTGCTGCCGCCCTGGTACGTGGACCGCAAGGCGAACCAGATCGGACCCATCACCCTCGACGCCCCCGCCGAACACATCGTGCGTCTGCTGTGGCTGCCGCCGCTGACACCGGTCGAAGCCGAGATGATCAGCGTGACGCTGGCCGAACTCACTCCTGCCCTGCCATTGCCGAGCACGCTCGGCGAACCACCGCTGGAGCTGTCCGGCCCGCCCGTCCCGGTGCTGCGCATCGACACGCTCTCCGCATACGACATCAACTTCCGCAGCTACCCACGCTATGGCGCGACGCTGTTCGACTACGCGACGCTCGCGTTCCGCTACGGCCCGCTGACGATCCCGCCCGGCAACGCACCGATGTTCCACACCCTGCCAGACGGCCGCAGTGCCCGGTTGCAGCGCGACACCGCGGCAGAATCGGCCGCCGTCCGGCGCCTCGGTCAGGCCGGGCTGGGCAAGGTGGGCGTGCGAAGCGTCTCCAGCGCCTACGGCACCCTCCCCGAACATGCCTTCGGCCTCGCCAGCGAGGACGCCTGGGGCCCGTTCACTGCAAACGAAATCCCGGCCCTGCGCGCCGAAGGCTGGGCGATCGAACTGCCGCCCGATTTCCGCCACCACGCCATCGACATCACCGATGTGACGCTCGACGTGGATGAAGCCGATGGCGGCTGGCTCGCCATCTCGCCCGGCATCGAGGTCGACGGCCGCACGCTCGCCCTCGCGCCGCTGCTGGCCGAACTCTTCGGGCGCGACGGGCGCTGGCTGGGCGGCGGCCTCCATCGTATCGCCGACGAGGAGGCGATCATCCTGCACCACGAAGACCTCGGCCGGCTACGCATCGCGGCCGGGCGCCTCAAGCCGCTCGTCGGTGCGCTGGTGGACCTGTTCGACCGCCCCGAAGGGGCGCTGCGGGTGTCGCGTCTGGACGCTGCGCGGCTGGCCGACCTCGACCTGCCCGGGCGCGGTCGCGACGCGCTCGCCGAGCTCGCCCGGCGCCTGCACGACGCCCGCGGCATCGAAGCCGTCGCCGCCCCGGCGGGCTTCAACGCCGTGCTGCGTCCCTACCAGCTCGAAGGGCTCGCGTGGCTGCAACACCTCGTGCGTCACGATCTGGCCGGCATCCTCGCCGACGACATGGGGCTCGGCAAGACCGCGCAGGCGCTCGCCCACCTCCTCACGGAAAAACACGCCGGGCGGCTCGACCGGCCCGCCCTGGTGATCCTGCCGACCTCGCTGGTGTTCAACTGGCAGACCGAAGCGGCGCGCTTCACCCCCGGACTGCGCGTGCTGAACCTGCACGGCCCCGACCGCCACAGCCGTTTCGACCAGCTAGAGGACATCGACGTCGCGCTCACCACCTACCCCCTGCTGTGGCGCGACGCCGACGCGCTGCAGGCACGCGAGTGGAGCCTGCTGATCCTCGACGAGGCGCAGACGGTGAAGAACGCCGCGAGCAAGGGCGCCCAGGTCATTCGCCAGCTACGCGCCCGCCATCGCCTGGGCCTCACCGGCACGCCGCTGGAAAACCACCTCGGCGAGCTGTGGGCGCAGTTCGACTTCCTGCTGCCCGGCTTCCTCGGCACGAACAAGGAATTCACCCGCCTCTGGCGCACGCCGGTCGAAAAGCGCGGCGACACGCAGCGGCGCGACCTCCTCGCCGCCCGCATCAAGCCCTTCATGCTGCGCCGGCGCAAGGAAGACGTCGCCAAGGAGCTGCCACCCAAGACCGTGATCGTGCGCAGCATCGGCCTCGAAGGCGGCCAGCGCGACCTGTACGAGACCGTGCGCGCGGCGATGGACGACAAGATCCGCCACGAGATCGCCGCGAAGGGCTTCGCGCGCAGCCAGATCGTGATCCTCGACGCGCTGCTGAAATTGCGTCAGGTGTGCTGCGACCCGCGCCTGCTGAAGAGCACGGCTGCCGCGGCCAGGGTCAAGGAGCGCGCCAAGCTCGACCACCTGATGGACATGCTCCCCGAGCTGATCGCCGAGGGCCGCCGCATCCTCGTGTTCTCGCAATTCACGCAGATGCTCGCGCTGATCGCCGCCGAACTCGACCGCGCCAGGATCAGCTGGGTCGGCCTGACCGGCGACACGCGCGACCGCCGCACACCGGTCGAGGATTTCCAGCGAGGGCGCGCCTCCGTGTTCCTGATCAGCCTGAAGGCGGGCGGCGTCGGCCTCAACCTCACCGCGGCCGACACCGTGATCCATTACGACCCGTGGTGGAACCCTGCCGCCGAAAACCAGGCCACCGACCGCGCCCACCGCATCGGCCAGGACAAGCCGGTGTTCGTGTTCAAGCTGATCTGCGCCGGCAGCATCGAAGAACGCATCCTCGCGCTGCAGGACCGCAAGGCCGCGCTCGCCGCCGGCGTGCTGTCGGAGGACGCCGACGCGCTCGCCAAGTTCGGCGCGGACGACATCGCCGCACTGCTCGCGCCGCTACCGCCCGCGACGGTCTGAGTCAGCTGCGGACGACCGCGTGGAGCCGCAACCACTCAGCGAACGCGGCCTCGTCCAGCTCGCCCGCGCCGACTGCGAGCACCGTGGGGCGACGGGATCGCAGTTGCCAGATTCGGCCTTCGGCTCATCCGCGCTACAACAGTTGCTGATCCATCTTCGCGGTCAGTCGGCGAATTTCGTTCTTGCTCATCAGTAGCCCGCCTCTTTTTGGTGTCGGAAGGCCAGGACATACACCGCACGGTCGGACGGTTCATGGCGGTACAGAGCCACATAGCCGGAGTCCCCGAAGGCAATCACCAACTCGCGCAGTTCCGGAATGTCAGGGAAGGGCCGGCCAATGTCGGGGGCAGTTTCCAGCAGCAGGAATTGCTGCAGGATGGCCCGGCCGGCGCGCCTGGCAGCTTCCGGGTCCTTGGCGGCCAGAAACCGCCGGCATCGTTCCAAGCCTTGCGCGGCGCCTTCGGTGACGATTACTTGTGGCACTCAGGCGCCGCCTTCTCGTCTTCGGTGCCCCAGGTGTTCAACCAGGTGCGCACTTCCTGACCGGTCAGGTGCCGGCCGGTTTCCTGATAGGCCGCCCAGGATGCCAAGGCTTCCTGCTTGAAGCTCTCGCGGGCTTCCTCGCGCTCGACGTATTGCTGGATGGCTTCGAGCATGATCCAGTGGGCCGAGCGGCGGCGCTGACTGGCGAGGTGCTGGACACGACTTTTTAGCGTGTCGTCGATCTTGAGGGACGTTGCCATATCGGGCCTCTTATCACTTGGTAATACCAAGTGATAATCTAATCTTCTCACCCCGGTCCGTCAAACGACCATAAGCAACTCATTGCTCGCCGGCCTGATGATGATATCGGTAGCCATGCATCCGTGAGCCGCCCGCACCCCTGCAACCGGTATGCCTTGCCCTCGCGCTGCACCATGCCCAGCTCTTCCAGCGCCTCGATCACCGACAGCACGGCGGCTTTCGGCGAGCGTTTGAACTGCGCGGCGATGGCTTCGGCGGGGAGGCTCTGGCGGGCGAGCGCGGCGCGCACGGCGGCGACCTGTTCGCGCATGTTCTTCGGCCACGTCGCCTTACCGTTCACGGCGGCGGGGGCGGCTTCGGCGGCAGCGGTTTCTTCCGCGAGTTCGGCTTCGAGCGGCTGCGGCGCGGCGCCAGCGCCGGGGTTCTGGTAGTCCGGGCGCAGCCAGCGCACGAGGCCGCGCGTCTCTTCGGCGGCACGGCGGGCGTTGAGTTCGACGAGGCGGCGCAGCAGTTCTTCCTCGGCCTCCGCCTGCGCTTCCGGTTTGTCGGGCAGCGGGGTCGTCGCGCCGGGGCGGCCGACGAGCGCTACGGCGAGGTCGTTCCAGCCGTAGGCGTCGAACACCGCCGTGTCGAGCGCGTCGTGCAGCTCGCTCAGCACGGACACGAGGCCCTGTTCGTGGATCGTTTTGTCCTTGGCGTTCAGCGTCTCGCCGCTGCGCAGCTTTTCGAGGACGTTGTACATGCCGGTCAGCGTGAGATCCGGGGTGCTGCGTCTGCTGGCGCTTCCTGTGCGCGTCGAGCTGTTCGGCGAGCTCGCGGATACGGGATTGCTGCGCGGGGGTGGCGTCGGGGAAGGGGAAGGTTTCGAAGCAGGCGGACTTGATATAACGCGGACGATTTTCCAGCGTGCTTCCAGTTGTAGTGCTCCACGGAACGTGAATACGCGACGACAACACGCCCAGTACAGAGCAGTCGGAAATCGCTACGTTCATTAGGGCGTCATCTGGCAGGACATCCGCACTAAGCGATTGAAATAATCTGTGTTTCGCTGTGACGGGCGTCGCGATGAAGCGAGAGAGACCTCGGGCCATACGACGCCAGTCTCGACGTGCCTCCCCAAATATCCACCAATTATCTCGATACGTTGCCCGGCTATTGTGTTCACGTTCGGGTTTGACGTATTCAAGCACACGCTGATACACGGCCGAAAAGCGGGAACGGACGTCCTTAGCGGCAAGATCAGCTTGCAGCCGATGAACGGCGGATTCCCCACGATGTAATCCGCCTGCGGCCATTCGGCCTTCTTCGGATTCACGTAGCGCATCTGCACGACCTGCGCCGTCTCGTCCGGGATTGGCTCGCCGGTGACGGGACTGGTCTTGTACGTGACGCCGTCCCAGCGCGCGACCGGGCGGCCGGCTTCGTCGGTGACGAATTCCTCGCGCTCGTAGGCGATCAGCGCGTCGCGGTGTTCGATGTTCTTGAAGTCCCGCAGCACCGGCTCGGGCGGATTCACGGTGCCGTGCGTGCGGAAGTGCCATTGCAGGTAGCCGATCCACAGCACCATCTCGGCGATCTTCGCGGCGCGCGGGTTGATTTCGAGGCCGAGGAACTGGTGCGGGTCGACGGTGACGCCTTCGAGTTCCAGCAAACCCTGCGATTCGCCGAGGTCGTGCAGCAGGTTGAGTACTTCGCCTTCGAGGCGCTTCATGTGCTCCAGCGTCACGTACAGGAAGTTGCCGCTGCCGCAGGCGGGGTCGAGCACGCGCACTTCGCACAGGTGGCGGTGGAAGGCACGGATCTCGGCGACGGCCTCGCGGTGCTTGCCCTGCTGCTCGAAGGCGAGCGCGCGTTCCAGCAACGTGCCGAAGATCGCCGGTTCTACGTAGCGCCAGTCGGCTTCCGACGCTTTCAGCAGGAGTTCGAGCTGGTCGCGGTCGAGCGGGATGGCGGTGGCCTCGCTGAACAGGCCACCGTTGAAGCGCAGGACCTTGCCGCGCAGGATGGGCGAGAAACCGCCGCTGTTCATGTTCTGCCACAGACTTTCGAGCATGGGCGCGAAGGTCAGCGGCGAATCCTTGAGGCTCAGTAGCAACTCGGTGAAGCTGCGCGCGGGCAGCAGGCCGACGTCCTCGGCGAACATCGTGTCCAGAACGTGCAACATCATCCGGAGCCTCCTGCCCTCTGTTCAGGCGCAGGCTCGATCCCGGTTCCGGGCGGTGAGATCCCGGCCGGCGAACGTGATCCGATAACGGCATTTCCTGCGCAATGTTGCGCAAGCGGACAGCGGCATGCATTTAGAATACGCCGCACAATCGGCCGCCACCGGGTAATCATCCGATATGCACGAGCCGTCGCAGAACATTAACCCAAGCGTTTCGGTTTGCTAGAATGCCAACGATACTGGTGCTTTTCGGCTTGCGTGTGGTCGTCTATCCGAACGATCACCGGCCTGCACACGTCCACGTACAGGGTAACGGTTGCGAGGCGGTGTTCATGCTGAGCTGCCCGGACGGACCGCCCGTATTACGTGAAAATTATGGGTTCACGCAAAAGTATCTCGCGCGTGTCGCCGCGGGCCTCTCGCGGAATCTGCTGACACTTTGCGCTGCATGGAGGCAACTGCATGACGATTACTGACGCCGCCTTCGAAGACGCAAATCAGCGGGGCACGGCAACACTAGCCGCCTTTCCGGCGGCCGTCGCCGTGCGCTATGACCGACGCATCGCCCGCGTCGTGATCACGCTCGCCTCTGGCGTACAGATCGCTTTCGCCCCACGGGACGCACAGGGATTGGAGCACGCCCACCCGGCCGATCTGGCGGATGCCTGCATCAGCCCGTCCGGTCTCGGGGTGCATTTCCCGAAGCTCGATGCCGATATCTACATCCCCGCCCTGCTGGAAGGTTTGCTAGGGACGAAGCAATGGATGGCCGCACGGATGGGGCAGCGCGGCGGTAAAGCCACTACGCCCGCCAAGGCCGCCGCGGCACGCGAGAATGGCAAGCGTGGCGGTCGCCCAAGCAAGAAAGCTGTCGCATAAAGGCGTCTGCACCAATCACGCAGCAGTCGCCGCCAGCGCGCGGACCTTGCCGCCTGCCGTCATGCCGAGCCGGCGCAGGGCTTCGGACGGCAGGCTCAGGCATTCGCCCGCCAGCGCGCCGGCTCCCGCCGCCACGCGGAACCCCTCCCCCTCCCCGCCTGCGAGCCACCACGACTGGGCGCCGGCGGTGGCTTCGCCCGCTTCCACCACGAGTTCGCGGCTGTTCGCGACGCCGTTGAGCGTGCGCGTGTGCGCTTCGAGCACCATGCCGGCGTCGAAGATGTCGACGTGGTTCTCGAAGTGGAAGCCGTCCTGTTCGAGCAGCGGCACGAGCCCGGCGACGACCGGGTGGATGCCGCCGACTGTGGCCTGCGCGTTATCGGGAAGCAGGCTCAGGTAGACCGGGTGCTTGGGCATCAGCTCGGCGATGAAGGCCTTGCGGCCCTGCGCGACGAGGCGCTCGGCGCCGCGCTGGTCGACCTTGAAGAAGTGCCGGCCGACCGCTTCCCAGAACGGCGACGTGTCGTCCGGATCGCGCACGCCGTGCATCTCGATGATGGTGCGCGGTGCGAACTCGGCCGGGCGCGTGGCAATGAAGAGTTGTGCGGCCTTCGTCAGCAGGGCTGCGCCGCCCTGCCCGCGCGTGTCGCGCCGCACGTACAGGCTGTGCAGTTCGCTGCAGCCGGTGAGGTCGTTGCACAGGTACAGCACATCGTGGCAGCGCCAGGACTTCAGGCGCGAACTGGAATGGACGATCTTGCCGAGGCGGTAGTCATAGAAAGGCTGATCGAGGCCGATGCTGCACACGAGCTGCACGCAGCCGGCCACCTCCCCGCGGGCCGTATTCTCCAGCAGCAGCAGGTAGCTGCGCTCGGCGTCGCTCGCCTCGCCCGCGAGGCTGCGCAGGCTGCGCGCGATCGTCGCGCGGCTCGCGTCGATGGATTCGGCATGCCGTTCGAGTGCGCCGTCGGCCTCGATCACGAGCGCATGGAAGGCATCGACGTCGCCTGCGTTCGCGACGCGCACGACGAAGCGCTCGCCGGGCATCGAATGGGGCGTAAGCTCAGGCAAGGACACAGCGCACCTCGTCGTCGTCGATCAGTTCCAGTTTGTTCGCCGCTTCGGCCGTCGTCGCGATACGGCCGTCGGGGCGCCGCAGCGCGGGGGCGAGCACGGCCCGGAAACGGCCCGCCTCGCGGTTGGCGAGCAGGCATTCGGGCTCGCTGCGCCCGATCGACCCATCGACCGCGAGCGGCAGCGTTTGTGCGAGGTGGATCGAGCGCGCGAGCTCACGCTTCACGTTGAAGGTCGGGCCGCCGTCGAACACGTCCACGTAGCGCTCGGCCTCGAAACCCTCGTCGATCAGCAGCCCGTAGGTCGACATGTAGTCGGCGCGCGTCTGGCCGAGCACGTTCTGCGCCCATTCGGGCAGCAGCGGAACGTAGATCGGGTGGTGCGGCATCAGCTCGGCCATGAAGCTGCGGTCCATGCCGAGCGCGAGCCGTTCCGCTTCGCGGTACGAGACGCCGAAGAACTTGCTGCCGACCGCGGACCAGAACGGCGACTCACCGTCGTCGTCGATCATGCCGGGCAGCGGCGCGATGAGGTCTTCGGCGAAACGCGCGGGATGCTCGGCGATGAAGGCGAGTGCGGCCCGCAGCAGCGCCCGTTCGACGGCCGCGCGGCGCTCGCCGCGCGCGACCAGCGGCGGCCGCAGCAGCGTGAAGCCCGACAGGTCGTGGCTCAGCGTCAGCGCGTACATGCGGTGATTGACGCCCAGCTCGGGCGAGGCGTGGATGATGGTCTCGTTGCGGAAGGAGTAGTCGGCGCCGGGATGGCCGGCCGCCGCAACGACGAGCATCGCCCCGAGCAGCGCACCGTTCCCGGTCGCGACCAGCAGGTACTGCTCCTCGCTGGGAAAGCCGATGTCGTCCGCGAGCGCGTCCTCGCTCTGCGCGACGAGGCGTTCGAGCACCTTGGGGTCGTTCGGCAGCGATACGTCGGGCGCGGCGACGCGCGCGGCAATGTCGACGAGCGCGTCCAGGTCGGAATGCTGGGCAGGACGAATCGTCAGCATGAAGGCTCCGTTGCAGGGGTTCCGCCGGCGCGGGACTCGATGCCCTGGCTGCCGGTGAGCGTGGCGCGCGAGCGATCCTCGCGCGGCGTGATGCCGAAATGGGCGCGGTAGGCGGTCGCGAAGTGCGAGCCGGACGAAAAGCCGCAGGACAGGCCGATCTGGACGATGGACTGCTGCGTGCGGACGATGAGCTGGCGCGCGCGTTCGAGGCGCAGTTCCTGGTAGTAGCGCGAGGGCAGGATGTCGAGGTTCTGCTTGAAGAGCCGTTCGAGCTGGCGCCGCGAGATGCCCACGCACTCGGCGATCTCATCCGAACTCAAGGGTTCCTCGAGATTCGCTTCCATCACCAGCAAGGCCTCGTTCAGTTTCGGCGGATGCTGCGAGATGCGGCTCGTGGCCGGCACGGCCTGCTTCTCGTGGCCGGGGCGGATGCGGTCCAGCCCCAGCTGGCGCGCGACGTTGTCGGCGAGCTGGGGCGAAACCTGCTGGGCGATCACGCACAACATCATGTCCAGCGTCGCCTGGTTGCTCGACGCCGTCAGGCGGTCCGCGTCGATCTCGTACAGGCTTGCGCACAGCACGAGCGCGGGGTGGCGTTCGCGGTAGAGCGTCATGTCCTCCCAGTGCACGGCGACGCGGCGGTTGTCCAGCAAGCCTGCCGCCGCGAGCCAGCCGGTACCGCCGCGATTGCCGCAGAAGGCTGCGCCGATGCGGCCGATGCGGCGCAGCTGCGAGAGGATGTCGGACTCGTTGGCATCGGGCTGGTGCAGGTCGGACGCGATGATGAGGGCGTCGCAGCGCACCAGTGCAGGCAACGCGCCGCTGACCGACAGCCGCCCGCCCCCCGGCAGCGCGACGGGCGAACCGTCGGCCGACACCACATGCACGTTGTAGTGCCGCTGCGCTCCAAGGCGGTTCGCCTCGACGAGGGGGTCGACGATGGCGCCGACCGCGCCGAGCGACACCGGCGGCAGCAGCAGGACGACTACGTCGAGCGGGTGCCCGCCGTGTTCGCTGTCGACAGACCGGTCCCAGCGCATGGAGGCTCCGGGCCGGCCGCCGGCTTACTTCAGGTTGCCCGACAGGAACTGCTGCAGCCGCTCGCTCTGCGGGCGGACCAGCACTTCCCGGGGATTGCCTTCTTCCTCGACACGACCCTGATGGACGAAGATGACGTGGTTGGAAACCTCACGCGCGAAGCCCATCTCGTGCGTCACGACGAGCATCGTGCGCCCCTCCTCCGCCAGCGAGCGCATCACCTTCAGCACCTCGCCGACGAGCTCCGGATCGAGCGCCGAGGTCGGCTCATCGAACAGCAGCACGGAAGGCTCCATCGCCAGCGCGCGCGCGATCGCGACACGCTGCTGCTGGCCGCCCGACATGTGGGCCGGATAGGCATCGCGGAATTTCCACACGCCCACGCGCTCCAGGTAGCGCTCGGCGCGCTCCATCGCCTCGGCCTTGGGGATTCCCAGCACGTGGATCGGCGCCTCGATGACGTTCTCCAGCACCGTCATGTGGCTCCACAGGTTGAAGTGCTGGAACACCATCGACAGCCGCGTGCGGATCTGCTGCAGCTGTTTGGGATCGGCGACGACGAGTTCGCCCTTGCCGTTGCGCTTGAGGCCGATTTCCTTGCCGCCGACGGTGATGCGGCCCGCGGTGGGGTTCTCGAGGAAGTTGATGCAGCGCAGCCAGGTGCTCTTGCCCGAGCCGGACGAGCCGATGATGCTGATGACGTCGCCCGAGTTCGCCGACAGCGAGACGCCCTTCAGCACCTCATTGTTGCCGTAGGACTTGTGCAGGTCCTCGACGCGGACCTGCTCGACGGTGGCGGTCTGGTTCATTGCAGTTCCTTGCTTGCCGGCGCGCAGCACGTCCTCGAGCACCTCGTGCCCGGCGCGGGAGTTGTGCGGGTCATCGATGCAGAGCCGATCGAAAGTCGCAATGTTGTTCATTATGCCTCCTTGCGCCGGGCAGCCTTGCGCGGCGCGAGATGAGCGAGCCAGCGGCCTTCGGCGTACTTGAACAGGCCCACCAGCACGAAGGTGAGCACGAGGTAGATCAGGCCGACGAAAACGAAGGCCTCGAAGGGCGCGAAATGCCGCGAGTAGACGTTGCGTGCCGCGCCGGTGAGATCCACCAGCGTCACGGCGCTGGCGATCGCCGAGCCCTGCAGCATCAAGATGACCTCGTTGCTGTACGAGGGCAGCATCCTGCGCAGCGACGACGGCAGCACGATGCGCTGCAGCGCCTTGAAGCGGGTCATGCCCATCGCCTTGGCGGCCTCGATCTCGCCATGCGGCGTGTTGCGCATCGCGCCGGCGATGATCTCGATCGTGTAGGCGCAGGTGTTCAGCCCGAAGGCGAGCAGCGCGCAGAAGAAGGGCTCGCGGAACAGCAGCCAGACCGGATGCCCTGCTTCCCACGCCGCCTGCATCCAGGCCCACTGCCCTGCGCCGTAGTAGATCAGGAGCAACTGCACCAGCATGGGCGTACCGCGGAAGAAGTAGGTGTAGGCCGACACCGGGCCGCTGACCCAGGGGTTCTTCGAGACCCGTGCGACGGCGAGCGGGACGGCGACGATGAAGCCGCACAGCAGCGCGATACCGGTGAGCTGCAGCGTCATCAGCAAGCCACGCCAGAACTCAGGCAGGCTGGTGGTGATGACCTGAAAATCGAACAGTTCCATGATGTCTCCGGCCTCGTCAGACGTTGGCTTCGCGGACGCCGACGTTGTAACGCGCGGTCAGCCGGTTGAGGACGTAGCCCGACACCGCCGTCATCGCGAGATAGAGCGCACAGACGGCGAGGTAGAAGGTGAAAGGCTGATGCGTCGAGCGGCCCGCCTGGTCGGCGAGCGAGGTCATGTCGGACAGGCCGATCAGCGACACGATCGCGGTGCTCTTCAGCAGCACGAGCCAGTTGTTGCCGATGCCGGGGAGCGCGTAGCGCAACATTTGCGGGAACATGATGCGCCAGAACACCTGCCACGCGCTCATGCCGTAGGCGCGCCCCGCTTCGAGCTGCCCGGCAGAAACCGCGAGAAAGGCGCCACGGAAGGTTTCGGTGAAGTAGGCGCCGAAGATGAAGCCGATCGTCAGCACGCCGGCGACGAAGGGGTTGATCTCGATGAACTCCCACTCGAAGTAGTCGATGACCTCGTTAAGGAGCAACTGGCCACCGTAGAACACCAGCAGCATCATCACCAGATCGGGCACGCCGCGCACGAGGGTGGTGTAGAGCATGGTCCACAGGCGCAGCGGCAGGAAGTCCGACAGCTTGAACGCCGCGCCCATCAGCCCCGACCGCCAGCACGAGCGACAGCAGCGCCACCTTCAGGGTCACCCACGCGCCGACGAGCAGGCTGGGGGAGTATTCGATCAGGGCATCCATCGCACACCGACTCCGGGAAAACGGGTAAAGAAGACCTGATTGGCGACAACATTCAGCCGAGCGCGGAACCGGTCTTCCCCCTCCTCTGCAAGGGGAAGGGGCCCTTCGACCGCCGACTGAGGTTCATCACCGATCAGGAAATAAAAAGCGCCGCTTGCGGGAGCAATCCGGCGCTTGTTTTCCTGGCGGCGATCAGTTGCCGTAGATGTCCATCGGGAAGTACTTCTTGCGGATTTCCTCGTACTTGCCGTTGGCGCGGATGGCCGCGAGGGCCTTGTTGAACTGCGCGGTGAGATCCTTGTCCTTCTTGCGCACGGCGATGCCGATGCCTTCGCCGATGACGCCCTTCTCCTCGGCGTTCTTGCCGAACTGGCGGTCGCCCGCGACGTCGTAGCCGGCGCCTTCAGGCTTGGTCAGGAAGCCGCCGTAGGCTTCGAGGTAGTCGGCGAAGACCACGTCCAGACGCCCGGACTTGAGGTCGAGGTAGGCTTCGTCCTGCTTGGCGTAACGGACGAGTTCCGGCCCCTTGCCTTCCCAGTACTTGGTGGCGAAGTTGTCCGACACGGTGCCGCGTTGCACGCCGACCTTCTTGCCCTTGAGCGAAGCGGTGTCGGGGCGCAGCGGCGAGCCGCTCTTGGCGATCAGCGCGAGCGGCGACGCGTAGTACTTGTCGGTGAAGTCGACCTTCGCCTTGCGCTCGTCGGTGATCGACATCGAGGCGATGATCGCGTCGAACTTGCGCGCGACGAGCGCCGGGATCATGCCGTCCCATTCCTGCTTCACCCACGTGCACTTGGCCTTCATCTCGGCACACAGCGCGTTGCCGACGTCGACGTCGAAGCCCTGCAGCGAGCCATCGGCGGCGGTGATGTTGAACGGGGGGTAGGCGCCCTCGGACGCCAGGCGGATCTCTTTCCAGTCTTTCGCGAAGGCGCCGCCCGCGGTCAGGGCGAGCATGGCGAACAGCAGTGCAGTCTTCTTCATCCGGAATTCCTCATGAGTTCTTCACAGCGGTTTGGCGCCCGGGGTTCGGGGCGCACCAAAGACCACGACGACATTGGGTAAAAATCAGGAACGCTGCGCATGGTGGCAAAAAAACCCCCGCACCTCAATGAGGGCCCTCCACCGTTTTTGCAGCGCAGTAAATCTGCGCAGAAAAATGCCGGGCCCGCGCAAACCCTCTTTGCTACAAGGATCAGCCACTGTCAATCAGGTCCATCCGCAAACGGCGACGATGCGCCCGGAGGGGCAAAGCTGATAGCAAATGTCGCAAAACTGCAATCGGGGACTGCTTGCGCAGCGCGCCATCTCGCGGATGGCGGGGTGACGCAGGCGGAGGCAGGCGCGGCGTGCCGCCCGCAGCAGACAGAAGGCGTCACCCTGACCGGGTCCGGGCAACGCAGGGGTGGATGCGCGGCGAGCCGATGCCCGCCGCGCTTTGCTGCCGCTACTTGCGAGCGATGGTCGCCGTGCGCGAGGTGCCGTTCGACGAGGTCGCGCGGATGTGCGTCGCGTTTGCCGGAAGCGGCGTTGCAACGTCGATCGACCAGTTGCCGACGGCATCGGTGGTGCCGGTGCCGACGAAGCCGATGACCGCGCCGCTGACGTTGAGGAACTCGACGGCGATCGTCTGCCCTGCCACCGGGCTGATCGTGCCCTGCGCCCGCATGCGTCCCTTGCTGACGATGTACTCGGAACGGGTGATCGAAAGCGCTTCGGCCGCGGCCACCTGCACCGTCACCGTTGCCGGATTGGCCGACGTGACACCGGCCGCATCGAGCGCGTAATAAGTGAAGGAGTAGGTTCCGCCCGTGGGGGCCGTAAAGGTCACGACACCGCCATTCACCGTCACGGTAGCGCCGGTCGGCTGGGTGACGTTGGTCGCCGCGACGATGTCGGCCGCGCCGTCCGGGTCGGTGTCGTTCGCAGTCACGGCGATCGCGAGCGGCGTGTTGGCGACGCCTGCCATCGCATCATTGACCGCGGTCGGCGGATCATTCACCGGCGTGATCGTGATCGTCGCCGTGCCCGTGTTCGACACCTGGCCCGCAAGCGTCACCGTGTAAGTGACCAGATCGGTGCCGAATGCGTCCGGGGTGGGCGTGTAGCCGATCGTGCCGTCGGGGTTCACGGCGGCGGTGCCGAAGAGCGGTTGGGAGCTTAGCGCGACCGTTCCGCCTGTGGCGCCGGTATCGTTGGCGAGCACGTTGAAGCTCGTGAGCGGCGAGTCCTCGCTCAGCGAGAAGGTGTCGTTCACCGCAACCGGGACACCGACCGGCGCGCCGGAGGCAAAGGCGGTGCGGACCAGCTGATCGTCCGCGCCGAAGGCACTGGACAGGACGCGCACCGCGGACGGCGGCGCCAACAGATTGGGAACGCTGGTCTGGCCGGCGATCAGGTCCTGGCGGACTGTCCCGTAGGCGAGCGTCAGGACCGGAAGAACGAGTCGGTCGCTCGACTCCGCGCTCACGGAGAGGGTGCCGGTGGCACGATCGAAATCCGCAACCGAGATATTCACTTGGTCGCTCACGACCCGGGAATGATAAACGGGAACGACGTTGCCCGTGACGTCCCGCGCCGTGAGGTCCTTCACGCACACGGACGACGGCAACGCGGTCGGCGCCGTCTGGGCCCAGTACATGTCGGGGCTGGTCGCCACCAGCTGGGTTTCCGTTGCGGCAGCCGGGGCCGCATAGGGAGGCAGGACCGCTCCCGAAACCGGATCGATCGTCCCTGCGCACGGGGCATCGAAGAACGACAACTGCGGCGCGATGGGCACCGGCCGCGGTTGCGCCGGCAACCTGCCCGCCGACGTACCGCTGGCCGTGGCGAACACGTCGAGCTTGATCGCCGTGGCATCGCGCTCGTAGGTCGCCCGCTCGACCGCGACACGGCCCGGCAGCGTGCCGGTGAACACGCGGCCCATCAGCGAGAAGTCCGCCGTTTGGAGGAAATCGACGCGCGCACCACTCACCGGATCGACACCGAGCCCGGACCCCGCCGGCCCTTCGATACGGAAGATGTTGTGGTTGCGCAACTGCCCGGTCGAATCCGTGAAGGGCGGCAAGGCGCTGCCGGTCACCGGTCCGACGCGCGCCGGATCGGCAATGTACAGCTTGCCCGGCACCGGCCCTGCGACCGGCGGCAGTTCCGCGCCGCCGGGCGCGTTCGCCGGCAGCAGGAAGGGACCGACCGAGCCTTGCATCGCACAATCGTACTGACCGGGAGGACAGTTGATGCCGACGTCGTCGGTGAAGAAGATCTTGTCGCCGGCCTGTGCCTGGACCGTCTTTTCGCCGTACGGGTGAATGAAGCGATAGGTGCCTGTCACCGGCACCGGGTTCAGCACGAGACGGACGCGCGCAAAGGTGATCTGGCCTCCAGGCACGACATCCGCTACGAATGCGCCCTCCAGGGCCAAGGTCAGCAGCGCACGTCCGCCGCTCGCCGGGGTCACGCCCGCATCGGCTGCGAACCAGAAATGCTCGTCGAAATACGAGGTCGGGAAGACCTCCGGAATCGCGGGCACGTCTCCGGGTAGCAGCAGGCACCAGCCGCCCTCGACTTCGGCAAGGTTCATCGGATTGCAGAATTCGAGCGCGAGGCCCGTGGTGTCCTGGTACCACGCAGGATAGCCGCCGATCGCGGGCGCATTGTCTGGCGGACCGACGCGTTCGAGAACGGCCTGACTCGGTCCGGATGCCAGCGTAAGGGCCAGGATCCCCGCCGCAATCGCATTGCGTTTGAAGTTGTTCATCTTGTTCTCCTGTCGATGCTCGGGAGACCTCACCGGACTGGCGTGTGTAATAGCTCCCGTGCGCGAGCACCACTCAGCATCAACCGTACCAACACTCTATATCGTTGTTTTATAGATATTTTTTTAATTCTCACACTGATCCTCTACGGGTATTACGGTAGGTTATGCGGGGATTTTCCCCCCCGGAACGGGGTGATGGGGCATATCACCCATCTCATCCGGTACAGATATCGGGCATCGCCTCACCTATAGTGGACATACTCGACACGGCGGTCCTGCAAACACAGGGATCATCAGGGCGTCACTCACCGAGGAGAGGCTCATGACGCACAAATACACCGCACTGGCCTTGCTCGGCGCAGTGCTGATTGTGGCTCTCCCGTCCGCCGTCGCAGCGGACACGGTCAGCGATACATCCTTCGACCGGCAGGCCCGGGCGATCGATGAAGGGATGAAGCTGAAGGAAGACTCGGGCGTGTTCGGCCGGCCCGGTCTCAGCGGCGACGAAGGTCCGCGCTCAAGCGCGGTCGGCGACCGCGAACTCGATCGCTACGTGCAGCGTCTCGCGCTGGAGATCCGCCTGCGCAATGCGATCATGGACCGCGATCCGACCGGCTTCCGCTGATCGCGTCCAACACAGGCTCTCGACCGGCCGCGGCGGCGTCGGGAATTTCCGGCACGTCGTCGCCGGTCAGTCATGACTACCCCTCGCGCAGACCCAGGGTACTCGCGATGGCGTCGATGAACGACCGATACTCGTCGGGCACTTCCTTGCGCCACTCGCGGACGTAACCCGCAAATCCGTCGGAAGTTCCGGCCGCTTCCAGGTTGAGGTAGCGCAGCACGACCCAGCGTGCGGCGTCGCGCTCGAAGTGCGGCAGCAGCAGGTTGGCGACGACCTCGTTGTCGTCGCGACGATACGGGTCCGCCGCCAGCCCCGCCAGCCGCCCCTCCAGCCATGATGCCGCAGACACGCCCGGCGGCAGCTGCCGGTGCGGCTCGGCGACGAGACGCTCGGCGTAGGAAGCGAGGCTGGGCGCATACGCCTCCCACCCCGGATACGGCGCGTCGGTACGCCAGCGCACCGCCATGCTGCGCAACACGAAGAGGCCGGCGGCCTCGCACAGCGCCTCCTCGAACCACTGCGTCGTGCGCCGCGCCGCGTCGTGCGCACGCTGGTCGTAATTCGACAGGATGTGGCACAGCTCGTGGCCGAACTGGTAGACGTACTGCGCCCAGCCGCGATTGCGTGCGGACAGGTGCACGCGGTATTCGCCCTCGTGCCCCTTGTCGAACAGGGTCACCGGACTGCCCGCCGCGTAGCTGACGACGATGGGGCCCGCGAGTCCGTGCGCGGCGCCGCCTGTGAGTTCATCCGCGACGGCGTTGAGCAGGGTTTCGACCTCGTCGCGCGCGGCACTGCCCCAGCCCTCGCCTTCCACGCGAATCGTGAGGCCCGACAGCCCCGGAACGGGCGCAAGCCCGTCCGCCGCGCGCACGTGCGGTACCACGGCCGCCAGCGCCCACAGGGCGACCAGCACCTGCACCAACATCCATCGGAACGCCTGCCTCATCCTTGCCACCCTGCCCACCTCCGGCACCGGCACTTCCGACGCCCGGTGCTTGCGCACGTTACTCCACGTAGTGACCGACGCCAATCAGCGAGGCGCCCTCGCGCCGCACGTAGGAGCGCTTCTTCTCGACGCGGTTGGTCACCGGGTTGCGCCACACATAATCCACGGTCGCCGCGTCGGCCGATTTCAGCTTCTCGATCATCTCGGCGACGATCTTGTGGCCTTCGGCGTCCGCGAGACCGCTCGCATCGGTGTCCGACAGGGCGGGATTCATGCCCATCGCCTCGAACCTGCCGCTGTCCAGGTTCACCATGAACACGTAGAGATCGTCCTTCACGAAACTGCCGCGGCGGTCGTTGAACGCGGCGGCAGCCTTCGCATGGCCTTCGCCGCGCGCAAGCGCGACGGCGCGTTCGAGCATTGCGCGGGCGTCGTCCGCGCTCGCGCGCGGTGCCGAGTAGCCGACGCCCAGCACGTAGCCGCCGATCTTGCGCACGTAGCTGACCTTGGGCTCGACCTTGTTGGTCACGCGGTTGAGCCACATGTAGCGCACCGTCGCCTCGGGCGTGACGCGCGTGCTGTCGATCATCTCGCGGAACAGCGGGTTGCCGGCCGCGTCGGTCGTGTTCAGCACCGTCAGGCCGACGAGCGCCTCGGGTGCGGCGCCGCTCGCCTGATATACGCCCTTGTCGTCGATCACGAACACGTACAGGTCCTTGTGCACGAACTGGCCGCTACGGTCATTGAAAGCGGCAAAGGCGCGGTCGGGGCCGTTCGCTTCCATGTACTTCACGGCCTGATCGAACAGCGTGCGGGCTTCGCGCGGCGTGCTGCGATCAACCGCTGTGGCGGACTGCGCGGCGAGGGCAAGCAGGGTCGCAGCGGCGAGCGACTTCAGGGGGAGACGTTTCACGTGAGGGTCCTCTCAGGCGAGATGCGGAAAATCGGAACTTGAGGCGTTGGAAGGATTTTGGCGGGATGGCCGGCTGAACCCGCCCGGGCGCCAATAGGCAGACCCAGGCAGGCTCAGCGGGCCACCCCGGCGAACCGGGGTGGTAGCCGGGCGGACACGTCCGCCCGGACCCTGCCAGCCGATCAGGACTTGTGGAGCTTGAACACCCACACGGAACCGCCCTGCTCGAGCATGTTCACGCGCTTGGCGACGTCGCCGCCCCACAGCGGCACTGCACCACCCCAGCCCGACACCACGGCAATGTACTGCTCGCCGTTGTCTTCCCAGGTGATCGGGGGCGCGATGATCCCGGAGCCGGTCTGGAACTTCCACAGTTCCTTGCCGTTGGTCGCATCGATCGCCTTCAGGAAGCCCTCGGGCGTGCCGTAGAACACCAGGTTGCCGCCGGTGGTGAGCACCCCGCCCCACAGTGGCGCGTTGTTCTTCACCTCCCACACGATCTTGCCGCTGACCGGATCGACCGCGCGCAGCGAGCCGATGTAGTCCTCGTTGAGCGGCTTGATCGTGAAGCCCGCGCCGAGATAGGCCGCGCCGCGCTTGTACGACACCGGCTCGTTCCAGATGTCCATGCCCCATTCGTTGGACGGCACGTAGAAGTAGCCGGTCTTCGGGCTGTATGCCATCGGCATCTGGTTCTTGCCACCGAGGAAGGAAGGCGCGGCGAAAACCGGCTTGCCCTTCTTGGCCTCGCCTTCGCCCTGACCTTCGGCGAACGGGTTGGGCGGACGCTTGTCGTCGTTATAGACCGGACGGCCGGTTTCGAGGTCGATGCGGTCGGCCCAGTCGTGTCGATTGACGAACGGGAAGGCGTTCTTCAGTTTGCCATTGGTACGGTCGAGCACGAAGAAGAAGCCGTTGCGGTCCGCCTTGCCGCCGGCCTTGACCATCTTGCCGGACTTCGGATCCTTGTAGTCGAAGGACACGAATTCGTTCACGCCGTCGAAGTCCCAGCCGTCGTGCGGCGTCGTCTGGTAGTGCCACACGATCTTGCCGGTGTCGGGGTCGATCGCCAGCGTCGATGACGAGTACAGGTTGTCACCCGGACGCAACCAGCTGTTCCACGGCGAGGGGTTGCCGGTGCCGATGAAGATCAGGTTGACGTCGGGATCGTAGTAGGCGGAGAGCCACGGCGCCGCGCCGCCGGTCTTCCACAGGTCGCCGGGCCAGGTGGCATTGGTCGTGCCCGAGATACCGTTCTCGACCTGTTTGCCCTCCTTGTCGTACTTGAAGCCCATGTGGCCTTCGACCGTCGGTCGGGTCCAGATCAGCTTGCCGGTCTTGGCGTCGCGCGCATCCACGCGACCGACGATGCCGAACTCGCCGCCGGAGTTGCCGGTGATGACCATGCCCTTGACGATCTGCGGCGCGGCGGTGAAGGAGTAGCCGGCCTTGTAGTCCTCGATCTTCTCCTTCCACACGACCTTGCCGGTGTCCTTGTCGAGCGCGACGAGCTGCGCGTCGAGCGTGCCGAAGATCACGAGGTTGCCGTAGATGGCGGCGCCGCGGTTGATCACGTCACAGCACGGCATGATGCCGTCGGGCAGGCGGTGTTCGTACTTCCACAGCTTCTCGCCGGTCTTCATGTCGAGCGCGAAGATGCGGCTGTAGGAGGCGGTCACATACATCTTGCCGTCGAACACGATCGGCTGCGACTGCTGCCCGCGCTGCTTCTCGCCACCGAACGAGAAGGACCACACCGGCACGAGGTTCTTCACCGTCTGGGGGTTCACCTTCGCCAGCGGGCTGAAACGCTGCCCCTTGGTGCCGAGACCGTGGGTGACGACCTGCGAACTGTTGCCGGTACCGTCCGCGAGGATGTCCGCGTCGGTCACTTCCTTGGCCTGCACGCTCCCCATGGCTGCCAGGGACAGCGCGAGGGCGGACACCGCGACGGACCAGCCTGCGCGTTTCCGGATCTGCTCCATTTGAATCCTCCTTTTCGAATCTCGTCGTATTGTTGGAAACCGCCTCCCTGACCGGGCGACCGGATTCGGTAACAGGATTCGCAAAGGGCGTGCCATCGGGCCACAGCCCCCGAAAACCCTCTCCGGTTCCTGAAACATGGCCCAAGGAAGCAGTTTTTCAAGGCGATATCGTTACATCTAGCGATTTTCATTGCTCTGATTGACAGCACCTGTTCCGTTTTGGAGCAACTCGACCCCGCCGCCTGAGCAGATGCCCTGCTCCGCCGCGTGGCACACCCCTTGCTCGATCAGACGCATAAACTTGGCGCATAAACAAGGAGGGCGGCACCGACCGCCCCGCGGAGGAGACCCGATGCGCAGTTCAACCCTGCTCGTGCTGGCGACGATATGGCTGTGCCCCGTCACGGAGGCGCCGGCCGCGCCCCCGGCTGCCGTGGCCGCAGCCGCGGATCCGCTCGACTCGGCGCGCTGGGGCGACATGGTGAAGACCTTCTTCCCCGGCGCCAGCGTCGTGTTCGATGCACGCGTGAAAGTCCTTGCGCCCGCGATCGCCGAGGATTCGCTCAACGTCCCGGTTTCCGTGGATGCGGGCGAGCTCGCCGGCGTCGAGGAAGTGCTGGTCTTCGCCGACTTCAATCCCATCCTCGCGGTGCTGCGCTTCCAGCCGAAGAAGGCACGCCCCGCCCTCGGCTTCCGCCTCAAGCTGCAGCAGTCCTCGCCGGTGCGCGCGGCCGCCCGCACCGCGGACGGCGTGTGGCACGTGGGCGGTGTGTGGATCACGGCGACCGGCGGCGGCTGCACGGCGCCGTCGACGGGTTCGGGCTCCCCCGAGTGGCAGGAGCGCCTGAACGAAGTCAGCGGCCGGATCTTCCCGCGCGCCGACGGTGGCGAGCGCCTGCGCATGCGGGTGATTCATCCGATGGACACCGGCCTCGCTCCCGGCATCCCGGTATTCCACATCGAGAACCTGACGCTCGCAGACGAATCCGGCGCCGAGCTGATGCGCATCCGCGCCTACGAACCGGTGTCCGAAAACCCGCTGTTCACGATCGACATGCCTGCCGGCGCCTCGCCCGGAGCGCGCATTCATGCGCTCGGCCGCGACAACAATGGCAACCGCATCGACGCATGGGTGGCGCAATGAAAACGTCCGCCCTGCTGCGCACGCTGCTCCTCCTCGCGCTCGCGCTCGCACCGACGCTGAACTCGTCCGCCGCCCCCACGGAGGCGAAGCTCCCCGACCCGGCCCGCTTCGACTACCACCTCGAACCGCGCGAACTCGCGCCCGGCGCGTACGTCTTCGTCGGCTTGCGCGAGGACTTCACCCTCGCCAACGGCGGCAACATCGTCAACACCGGCTTCCTCGTCGGCACGGAAGGGGTCGTCGTCATCGACACCGGACCCTCGCGCCGCTACGGCGAACAGATGCTCGCCGCGATCCGGCGCGTGACCCCGCTGCCGGTGGTGCTGGCGATCAACACCCATCACCATCCGGACCACTTCCTCGGCAACCAGGCCTTCCCCGCCGCCACGCTCGCGGCGCTGCCCGAGACCCTGCACGGCATACGCAAGGACGGCGAGGCCTTCAACGAAAACCTCTACCGCATGTCCGGCGACTGGATGAAGGGCACCGAGCGCGTCACGCCCGCCCAGGCACTCGCACCGGGGCGGCGCAGCGTCGGCGGCCGCGACATCGAGATCGTCGCCCTTGACGGCCACACCCCCGCCGATCTGGTCGTGATCGACCATGCGACCGGCACCGTCTTCGCCGGCGATCTGCTCTTCCACGACCGCGCCGCGACGACCCCGCACGCCAACCTCGCGCACTGGCTCGCCGCGCTCGATCGTCTCGAGGCGATCCCTGCGAAACGATGGGTGCCCGGCCACGGCGAGCCCGCGGCCGGCGATGCGCCGATCCGCCAGACGCGCAGCTACCTCGAATGGCTCGCCGCCACGATGCGCGACGGCGCCGAGTCCGGCCTGGACATGACCGAGATGCTCGCCCGCCCGATTCCCGCCCGGTTCCGCGGCCTCGCCGAAGTCGAGCGCGAGTATCGCCGTTCGGTCGTCCATCTCTACCCGACCGCGGAACAGGCGGTACTGGAGAAAGCCCATGCACACTAGATCGACCACCCTCGGCACGCGCGTCGGCCTCGTGCTGGTCGCGGTCCTCGCGCTCGTGCTGCTCGCCGGTACCGGCTGGTGGGTGCGCGAGACGCGCAAATCGATCCACGAGGAAGTGCTCGCCGCGAGCCACGTCGCGCAGCAATGGACCACCGTGCTCGTTTCCGAAACCCTGCGCGACCGCGCCGACGGCCCGGAACGCTTGATGGCGCACCTGCGCGCGGTCGGGCGGCTGCGCGCGAACCAGCTGGAAGTGCATGCCCCCGACGGCACGCGCCTCTACGTGTCGCCCGAATCGACCTACAAGCCCGGCCGTTTCGCCCCGGAGTGGTTCGCCGAGCGCATGACGCCCACGCTGCCGGTGCGCCACTTCGACGCCGGCGACCGCCAGATCGTGCTGCGTCCCGATGCCTCGCGTGCCGTGCTCGACGCCTGGGACGACCTCGCCGCCGGCCTCGGCACCGCCCTCGCGCTGCTGCTGATCGTCGCGCTCGCCGCCCGCTTCGCGCTGCACCGCGCGCTCGCCCCGCTCGCACAGATCGACGCGGCCCTCACCCGCGGCGCCGACGGCCGCTTCGACCTGCGCCTGCCCGGCTACCGCGTCGCCGAACTCGACCGCGTCGCCGCGAGCTACAACCGCCTCGCCGACACGCTGGACGACACGCGCGCCCAGAACCTGCGCCTCGAAGAGGACCAGGCCTTTGCCCGCGCCGTGCAGGCCCGTCTCGAAGAGGAGCGCCGCGTGATCGCACGCGAACTGCACGACGAACTCGGCCAGGCCATCACCGCGGTGCGCGCGATCTCGGGCGCGATCCTGCAGCGCAGCGACAACCAGCCGCAACTCCACGGCAGCGCCCAGGCCATCCTCGCGATGACCGGCCAGATGCAGGACGGCGTGCGCGCGATCCTGCAGCGCCTGCGCCCCGCCAGCGCCGACGCCGGGCAGCTCGACCGCGCCGTGGCCGACTACTGCCGCCTGTGGTCCGGCCACCATCCCGACATCCGCATCGAATGCCGCACCGCACCCGCGAACGCGCCCACCGGCGAGGCGCTGGGCCTCACGGTGCTGCGCCTGCTGCAGGAAAGCCTCACCAACGTCGCGCGCCATTCCGGCGCCACGCAGGTCGAAGTGCGCCTCGAATTCCAGCCCGGCACGATCGCGCTCGAAGTCCGTGACAACGGCCGCGGCCTGCCGCCCGACCCGCGTCCGGGCCGCTACGGCATCACCGGCATGCGCGAGCGCGTCGCCGATCTGCACGGCGAACTCGAATTCCACACCTCCCCCGGCGGCGGCCTGCGCGTCAGCGCCCGCCTGCCCCACCCGATCTCCAGCGAGGAAAGCCTCCATGGCCTGCAGTCTTGAAAACCTCCGCCTCGTGCTCGCCGACGACCACGCCATCGTCCGCATGGGCTTCCGCATGCTGCTCGAAGGCGCCGGCGCCACCGTCGTCGCCGAGGCCGACAGCGGCGAGGCAGCGATCGCCGCGTTCGGCGAGCACCAGCCCGACGCCCTCGTCATGGACGTGACCATGCCCGGGCTGGGCGGCCTGTGCGCGCTGGACCGCCTGCGCGCGCACCACCCCGGCGCGCGCGTGCTGATGCTCTCGGCGCACGAAGACTCGCAGATCCCGATGCGCGCATTGCGCTCCGGGGCCACCGGCTACCTCTCGAAGCGCGCCCAGCCGCAGGAACTGGTGCGCGCCGTCGCCCAGGTCGCACGCGGCCAGCGCTACGTCGACCCCGAACTCGCACCGCAACTCGCGCTCGCACAGTTCGGCGGCAGCAACGACCCCGCCGACGCGCTCACCGACAAGGAATTCGCCGTCTTCCTCGAACTCGCGAAAGGCAATTCCGTGACCCAGGTCGCGGACACCCACAAGCTCAGCCCCAGCACCGTCGGCACCCATCTCTACCACATCAAGCAGAAACTCAACGCCGCGAATGCCGCCGAGCTGGCGCTGATCGCCGTGCGTTCCGGGCTGATCGAACCCTGAGCGGCGAATCGCGCGGCGGCACATCCGGCCGCCGGCACGCCGGAGTGCTCGCGGAATCGTTCATGAAGGCGCGCGGCCTTAGCGCCCCGTCATGCGATCGCAATGCCGTCGTTGTAGTATGCTGGCACCTTTCCGTCGTACCGGCCCCCGGCACGACGGATCGCATCCGGAACTTTGCCGCCAGCCCAGGACCATGTTCAGCTCACTGCGCAAGGATTTATCCAGGAAGTACTGCCCCCGATTCGGCCAGATCGCCATCGAGCTCGGATTCCTCACCGAATCGCAACTCACCGACGCGCTGGCGCGCCAGGTCCGCGAAGAACTGAGCGGCCAGGGCCACCGTCTGCTGGGCGCAATCCTCTTCGACACCGACATCCTGTCGGCCACGCAGGTCGAACAGATCACGACGGAACTGTTCCGGCGCCTGCGCGGCGCGGACACGCCCGCCAACGACGCCCCCCGCCGGCCCCGCTACTACGGCCCGCGCGACGCCAGCTAAGCGGGGAGTCCGGACTTCCGGCCTGCACAGGCCGACCAAGTCCGGACCACAACGATGAGGGTCGGATCGGGCGCGGCCGCGACGCTCAGTGACGCTCGTCGTTACGATCCCACCAGGGGCGGTCGCCACCGTCATCACCGCGGCGGTCGCGCCTGCGATCGTCGTCGTCGCCCCGGCGGTCGTCATCACGATCGCGGCGGCGCTCCTTATCGCGTTCCCAGCGACGCTGGTCGTCACGATCCCAGCGTCGATCGTCACGATCGCGGTTGTCGCCACGCCAATCTTCCCTGCGGCCCTTGAAGCGGATTTCCCGCGGGTAATGACTGCGGGGCAACTCCACCCACGGTCCCGACCGGGAGCTCGAATAGCGCCAGCGGGCGTTCTCGTAATAGTAGTAATAGCCGCGATAGAAGTAATACGGCTCCACGTCGAATTCGACAATGGCCGGCAGTGCCGGCGCGACGACCACCGCAGCGCCACGCGGGGGCGTCACGACACACGCACTGAGCACGAGGGCCGCGAGCGACGCAATTGCGAGCTTCTTGTACATTTTTATTCTCCCGAACGGATGGCTCACCGGATCCCACCGGCTTGGCAGACCGGCAAGCCGGAACATTCCGGCCGAATATTATCCTCCTGCCCGGGACGATCACACGTTTCCAAACGTCACGCACGCCGCCGCGCGAGCAGCAGCAGGTTGCGCGGCGTGAGCGCGCGTGCGCAGAAGGTGCCGGCCTGCACCTCGAAGCCCGCATCCTCCAGCCCCAGCGCGAGGTCCATCACGAGCCACACTTCCAGCGCGCGGCGGAACGCGTGGCGGACCACCTCGAGGCGGCGGACCTCGGCGCGGCGGCGCTCGCCGGCGGCAAGCCAGTGACCCCAATCCACCGCCGCCGGCAGGCGCACCCCTTCGCGCTCCGCCAGCGCCCGGCAATAATCCGCGAAATCGCGCGACAGCCATGACGCCGGCACCGGCTTGAAACTGCGCGGGGCTTCGCCTTCGATCTCGTTGCGCAACGCGACGAAGCCCAGCTTCCACGCCTGGTCGCGCGCCAGGCGCGTGCGCACGTTGCGCGGCGCGGTGACGGTCTCGGTGACCGCCAGGCGCAGCGCCCGCTCGTCGAGCGCCAGCGTGGCCTCGCGACTCAGGGGCCGGTAGCCCTCACCGGCGCCGAGGTGATAGCAGCATGGCGCGATACGGTAGCTGTGCGCGTGATCGTGCGCCGCGTGGCGGACCAGCGTGCGATGCAGCTCGCCGCAGGCATGCAGCGCGACGACCGCGTGGCCGCGCACATGGCGGCGGGCGGCCTCGTCCAGCGCATCGCCGCATGTCACGCTCTGCTCCACCCCGCTCCCGTCGGCGAGGCGCTCCGCGGCCCGGCACAGCGCGGGGTCGATCTCCAGCAGACGCACCGGCACCCGGTCGAGCAGCGCCAGCCGCCGCCCGAGATGCCCCTTGCCCGCACACCACTCCAGCACCGGCGCCGCGGCGGCCGGCCCGTGTGCGGCGAAGGCGTCGATCTGCGCGAGCTTGCGCCCCGGGATGAACAGGTCGGCACGCGGATCGCGCTGCGGCAGGTCGCGCGGAGCGAGCTGCCGCAGCGTGCACAGGGCTTCCAGCGTTTCGACGACGGGCAGGCGCGGCGCGAGCCACGCGCGGCAGGCGTCGGGATCGACAATGAAGCGGTCGAGCGTCGCCTCGTCGAGACCGAGCACCGCGTCGGCGAGGGCCGGCAGCTCCTCGCACCAGGCGGGCCTGCGCACCTGGAAAGGCGACGGCCGCCAGAACGCCTCGTGCGCGTGCAGTCCGGATTGCAGTTCGAGAAGGCGCTCGCGGTGATTCATGCGCTACGGCGGGACGTGATCATGGAGGCGCGAGTATCGCAAACTCCCGCCCTTCGCGGGCAGCTCTGCACGGCTCCCGCCCCTTCCTGCCCCTTCCCGCCCCTTCCGATTGCCACGGACACGGCTGGCGCGTAGGCTCTGCGGAACCCCGGACGCGATCCGGGAGTCATTGCCCCATGTCCGGACACCGCCGCCGGCGGGCGTTCACGGACACCCGAGTCACCGGAAGTCGCACCGCCGCGCACGCATGCGCCGGGCGCGACCTCCCCTGCATCAACCTCTTACCCGGTCAAGGAGCCCATCAATGAAGCTGTTTTTGAAACCCGGCGCATGCTCGCTCTCGCCCCACATCGTCCTCGAGGAAGCGGGCCTGAAGTACGAAACGGAAGTCGTCGACCTGCAGACGAAGGTCACCGCATCGGGCGCGGACTACCTGAAGATCAACCCCAAGGGCTACGTTCCCGCGCTCCAGCTCGACAACGGCGAAGTGATCACCGAAGGCCCCGCAATCGTCCAGTACCTCGCCGACCAGGCGCCGGGCAAGAAGCTGGCGCCCGCCAACGGCACCATCGAGCGCTACAAGCTGCAAGGCTGGCTCACCTTCATCGGCACCGAAATCCACAAGACCTTCAGCCCCTTCTTCAATCCGGCAACACCCGCCGAGTGGAAGGCGACCTGCCGCGCGAACCTCGAACGCCGCTTCGGCTACGTGGCCGAACAGCTCGCGGGCAAGGACTACCTGATGGGCTCGGATTTCAGCGTCGCCGACGCCTACCTGTTCACGGTGGCTGGCTGGGCGAAGTACATCGAACTCGACCTGTCACAATGGCCTGCGCTCGCCGCCTACCAGGCCCGCGTCGCCGCCCGCCCGGCAGTCGTCGCGGCGATGAAGGCCGAAGGCTTGCTGTGACGGCAATCAAGGCGGTGTCGTAGGATTCCGCCCGGAATCATCCGTCGGGCACGGACTCGTAGGGCGGGAGGACCCGAAGGCGGATCCCGCCATGCGGCGTTGGAATACCTTCGTCCGGCGGATTGGCGGGATGCGCTGTGCCCCTCCCGCCCTACGAAGGTCCGCGCGATTGCCTTGGGGGAGGGAGTCTCTGCGCTGACCCCAAGCTGATATGTTGTACCTGGTAACCCGGTCAACAAGGAGGAACAGGCCATGGATACGCATCTCAAGGACATCGCCGTCGAACGCCTCGCCGGCGGTAGCACCACGATGGGCGAATTCGCAGGCAAGGTGCTGCTGATCGTGAACACCGCCAGCCAGTGCGGCTTCACCCCGCACTATGCCGGGCTCGAACAGCTCTACGAGAAGTACCGCGACCGCGGGCTGGTGGTGCTGGGTTTCCCGTGCAACCAGTTCGGTGCGCAGGAACCGGGCGACGCCGCGGAGATTACCGCGTTCTGCGAGACGAATTACGGCGTCAGCTTCCCGATGTTCGCCAAGATCGAGGTCAATGGCGACAACACCCACCCGCTCTTCGCATGGCTCAAGGCCCACGCGAAAGGCGTGCTCGGCACCGAAGCGATCAAGTGGAACTTCACGAAATTCCTCGTCGATCGCAATGGCACGCAGGTCGAGCGCTACGCATCGATGACTCCGCCGGAAGCCATCGCCGACGACATCGAAGCGCTGCTCTGAGCGCGCCCGGACCGACGCCTTTCCGCCCGATGAACCGGCAGGCTCCCCGCTGAATCGAAACCTCTACCAACACATGCGAATCGTCCAGCCATGAAGACCTTCGACCACGGCAAACTCGACCGTATCGTCGCCGACGCCCGGCGTACTGCCGACACGCGCAGCGACGGCTATCGCGAACGCGCGCTGAAGATCTACCCGTGGATCTGCGGCCGCTGCGCGCGCGAATTCACCGTCACCAACCTGCGCGAACTGACGGTGCATCACCGCGACCACAATCATGACAACAACCCGCCCGACGGCAGCAACTGGGAACTGTTGTGCATCTACTGCCACGACAACGAGCACCAGCGCCAGCTCGAAGCGCAGGCGGGCAGCTCGATCCAGACGGAAATCGGCGCAGTGGCGACGCACAACCCGTTTGCCGATCTGAAGGCGAGGCTATCGAAGGGGAAATGACCCGCCCCTGCCCCCCCGCGCCGGCCGACGGTCAGCCGAGCGCCTCCGGTTCCGCAAGCATGGATCCTTCCTCCGGATCGATGAAGCGGATCGCCCCGCGGCCGGCCTCCTTGGCCTGATACATCGCGGCATCCGCACGCTTGAGGATGAGGTCTTCGCTCGCGTCGGTGTCCAGGAACATCGCCACGCCGATGCTTGCCGAACAACGGTGCCTGACCGTGCGGGCGCGCTCGCCGGCGTGCTCGGCCGTCAGCTCGTAAGGGTCGGACAGGCGCTCCAGGACCTTCTGCGCAACGAACTCGGCGTGGCGGCGCGACTCCACGCGATCGGGCTGCAAGTCGCCGAGCATCACCACGAATTCGTCGCCGCCAAAGCGCGCCACGGTGTCGATCTCGCGCACGCAGCTCTGCAGCCGCCGTGCCACTTCCACCAGCAGCAGATCGCCGACGTCATGGCCGTGGGTATCGTTCAGCGGCTTGAAATTGTCCAGATCGAGGAACAGCAGGGCGCTCTGGCAGCCCGTGCGCTTTCTCGCCGCCAATGCCTGACGCAAGCGATCGTGGAACAGGCGGCGATTCGGCAGGTTGGTCAGCGGATCATAGAAGGCAAGCTGCCGGATCTGTTCTTCCATGTTCTTGCGCTCGGTGATGTCGGAACCAAGCGCAACGTAATGCCGAACCTGGCCATGCTCGTCGCGAACGGCAGTGATGGTCTTTTGTTCGGGATAGATTTCCCCGCTCTTGCGACGGTTCCACATCTCCCCCTGCCAGCTGCCCTCCTCGGCAAGACGCTGCCACAGTGAGGCGTAGAACGCCTCGTCATGCCGCCCCGATTTCAGGATCCGCGGGTTGCCGCCCAGCACTTCCTCCCGGCTGTAGCCGGTGATGCGGCAGAAGGCGTCGTTCACATCGATGATCTCGCCCGTCACCGTGGTGAGCGCGATCCCTTCATAGGCATGGGTGAAAACGCTGGCGGCAAGGCGCAAGCCGTCCTCCGCGAGCTTGCGCGACGTGATGTCGCTGTGCATGACCACCACGCCCTTGCGGCTGGCCCCCAGGGGATTGACGGTCATCGTGAACCAGCGCTGGGCATGGGGGGAATGGCAGGGATATTCGAGGCTGAAACTCGGCAAGCGGCCGTCGAGCACTGCCCGGATGCCGTCGCTGGCCCCGCCGCTGGCGCCGTTGTCACTTGCGCCGCAGATCGCCAGGTAAGAGGTTCCCACATCGGTGTTGGGCGCGGGTTTTCCGGGCTCGACACCGTTCTCGATGGCAAATCGCCGCCACGGTTCATTCACGGCGACGATCATTCCGTCACTGTCGAGAACGGCGATCTGGTTGGGGACGGAATCGAGTACGCCCTGCACGAATACGCGGCTCTCGCGCAAGGTTTCCTCGACCTGCTTGTGCTCCGTAATGTCCGTCGAGATACCGCACAGTGCGTAGATCTCGCCACGTTCATCGCGCAGGGGAAGCTTGAAGGTCAGGTAGGTCGATGTGCTGCCATCCTTGCTGATTTGGACGGTTTGTTCCGTCCTGACCGAGTCCCCGTTCTCCAGAACCTGTGCGTCGTCGATGCGAATCCGCGCCACGGTCTCTGCGTCGAAGAGCTTTTCGTCGCCATAACCGACGATTTCCGATTCGGCCAGGCCGAACGGTTCGCACGCCTTGCGATTGGCAAACAGGTACCGCCCGTTCCTGTCCTTCATGTAGATGTGGGCATCGACGCTCTGGAGGATGGTGGCGAGTTTCTGTTCGTTCTCCTTCAACGCGCGCTTGCGCTGCGACAGCGCATCCAGAAGGCGGTTGAACCCGCCGATCAACTCCCCAACCTCATCCGCTCGAACGATGGGCAGGGGGTGCGGGAACTGCTCCGAATCCGAAAACGCGGCCAGGGTCTTGACGGTATTGAGTATCGGCGCGAGCTGGCGCTTCAGGAGCACCCAGGTGAGCCCCGCAACCAGCAGACTGAGCAGGAACGCGGCGGCCAGCACGCGCCGCTGCACTTCGCGAATGGGCGCGAAAGCCTCTTCGATCGGCAGCACAACGGCCACGTACCAGCCCGGCAGCGGAACGCCTTTCGCCGAACCCAGGATCTCCACGCCAGCGACGTTGCGGAAGACGGCAGACCCTTCATAGCCGTCGAGGAAGCGGTCGATTGCCGGGATGACGCCACGCGCGGGCAACACCTCCATGATGCGGCGCTTGTCGGACGCTGCGAGCACGACGCGATATTGCGGCGCAACAAGAACATAACCGCCGGTGCGGCCGTAGACGTTGCGGGCGATCTTGTCGATGAAATTCGCCTTCGACAGGTCGGTGACTCCGAATACCGCGCCAAGCACCCTCCCCTGTGCGTCGCGAATCGGCACCGACATGCCCAACACGGGCGCCGACAGCTTCTTGCCGATGACCGGCCGGCCGACCATCGCCCGGCCCTCCCCGAGCGCAGCGGCAACGTGATCCCGTTCCATGTAGTTCAGGCCAATCCGCCCGACCGAGCGCGGCATGTCGGCGATCGCGGTGCCATGGACATCCAGGACCATCACACCGCCGTTGAACAGGTCCACGAGGACCGGATACCGTTCCAGGCGCATCTGCAGCTCGGACGGATCCCGCGCGGCCGCCTCGACAAATGTCCCGGCGACGACCTCCAGCGCGTGCAACCGCTCCGCGAGATCATCGTTGACGCCCGCGGCCATGATGGTGGCTGTGGAGAACTGCTGCTCGCCCAGCAGGCGCTGCATGTCCCCGCGCAGAACATGGCTAGCGTACCAGGCCAGCAACCAGATGCTGGCCAGGAAGATGCATAGCGTGACAAAGGTGACGCGCGTATTGAGCGTCCGCCACCTGAAGTTGGGCAGCTTCATTCGATCATCTGTCAATGACGTTGTCTGTCCGGAGTTGTCGGAGACTGTCCTGCGCCGGGACGCAGGGGCGGCACGCGTGCGGAAAACCGGGCCGCCGCACGCCCGCCCTTGCCATGTAAAGTTTACTGTAACATTTTATAGCAAACACCTCCGGAAATGATCAACGCCAGACGTCGGGCCTCACGCGGGATCCTGCTCCTCCCAGTGTCCCAACTGGCGCGCAACCAGAATCCAGCCGGCCGCGACCGGCACCGCGGCCAGCGCGATCGCCCCGACCGACAGGCCCAGCGCCGCCAGCCCGGCATAGATCCAGCCGCTCGCGAGATCCCCGCCGCGATACACCACCGCATCGATGAACGCCTTGGCCTTGTAGCGCTCCTCGCGGCCGACCAGCGTGAACAACACCTCGCGCGCCGGCTTGGCGAGCGCATGGCGGCTGCTGTCGTAAAGCACGCGCACGACCACCAGCGCGGCCAGCGCCGGCACCATGCCGAGCGTGATGAAACCGACGAGCGCGACCGCCGGCAGCAGGGCCAGCGTCAGCCCCACGCCGAGGCGGCGAAGGATGTGGGCGGTCAGGAAGATCTGCGTCGCGATCGTCACCACATTCACGGCGAGATCCACGCGGGCGAGGAAGACGCGCCGCAGCGCGCGGTCCGTGTAGGCCTCACCCAGCAGGTGCGCCTGCACGAAGTACAGGATCGTCGACGCGAAGGTCATCAGCAGCAACCACAGCGCGATGCGCAACAAGGCCGGCGACCGGAACACGAGGCGGCCCCCGCTCCATGCGCTGCCGCCGATGCGCGCCTCCGGTTCGCGCGCGAGCGTGGCGGGCTGGCGCTGCGCATGGCGGTCGAGCGCCCGCGCGCACCACGACGCCGCTTCCAGCGGCAGCACCGCGATCAACAGGAACAGGAACACCGGCACCTGCTGCGCCAGCGCCGCCGCCGTCGCCGACCCCGCGATGCCGCCGAGCGAGGAGCCGACCGCGATGAAGCCGAACAGGCGCTTGCCCTGTTCATGGCGGAAGAGATCCGCGACGAAGCCCCAGAACACCGTCACGACGAACAGCGCGAACACGCTCACCCACACGTAGAACACGCGGTCTATCCACTCCCTCGCGGACTCCGGCAGCAGATACAGTGCGGCATAGAAGGCGAGCAGGTTCGCCGCGAAGAAACGGTTCGCCAGCGGCACGAACACCGCCCGCGGCCAGCGCGACACGGCGGCCGAATACAACGGCACCGCCAACAGCATCACGACGAACACGGCCGTCCACAGGATCTGCAGGTTGCCGCGATCCGCCGCGCCGATCTCGTCGCGCACCGGGCGCAGCAGGTAATAGGAATACAGGATCGCGAAGCCGTAAGCCGTCGCCAGCAGCAAGGGCTGCGTCTCGCCTTCGCGCACCGGAACCACACGGCGGAGGAGCGACCCGAACATCGCTCACCCGTCCGCAGCAGCGCCCGGGGCGCGTTCGACACGCGAGCGCATCGCCGACGCCCTCAGCGCAACAGACCCAGTGCCTGCCGCAGCTCGCGCGCCGTCAGCGCCCGGCCGAACACCGGCGAACCGACGTCGAAATCCCTGGCACGCGCGAGCCCGCCGACCGGCACCGGCTCGAAGCCCGCGTCCTCGACCAGGCGCGCGGCCACCGCCAGCGCGTCCTGGTCGTCTGCCGCCAGCGGCACGCCGATGCGCTCGCCGTTGCGATGCGCCTCGCTGCGCAGCGCCAGATACGGCACCGACGTGAAGACCCGCACCAGGCGCACACCGGGCAGATACTCGGCCGACGCCACCCCGGTGCCCCGCTCCAATGCCGGCGTCGCCATCGGCCCGTCACGCTCGCGCCGCGGATTGCCGGTTTCCAGCACCACCTTCCGCGCCATCAGCCCCGCATAGTCACGCCCCACCTGCGGCAGCGCCCCGTACGGCACCGCGATCAGCACGACATCGCCGAAGGCTGCCGCCTCGCGCGGCGTTCCCACCCGCACGTTGGCACCCAGCCGCGCCGCGAGCGGCTTCAAGTCATCGGGGTGGCGCGAGGAGATCAGCAGCTCATGGCCGGCCTTCGCCCACAGTTCCGCCAGCGCGCCGCCGATCCGCCCGGTGCCGATGATGCCGATGCGGAACCCGTCCGACGCGCCGATCGCGACGCCCGGCAGCACGGCCAGCGCGGCAGCCGCGAAGAGCAGCGCGCGGCGCCGGCGATCGGGCGGGGAGCCGGAGGCGGGATCACATGGAAAATCGGGCCGGACATGGCCCCTGGAACGGGACCGGATTCGCGCACTCATCCTCGCCTCCGCAACATGAAAGCGGGCCCTGCGGCCCGCAGCGCCCTGCCCCGCGGCTCAGGCGTCGATCGAATCGACATGGCGCTTCCAGAACGCCGCATCGGGAAGCGTACCGAAGGCCGCACGCACGTTGTCCGCCACATGCTCCGCCCGCCCGGTGCCCGGAATCGCGCACGTCACGGCGGAATGGCTCAACACGAACTTCAGCAGCACCTGCGCCCAGCTCGTCGCCCCGATCTCCGCCGCCCACGGCGGCAGCGGCCTGTCACGCAGCCGGCGCAACACCCCGCCGCCGCCGAAAGGCCGGTTGATCAGCACCGCCATGCCGCGCTCGGCCGCCAGCGGCAGGATGCGCCGCTCCGCCTCCCGCTCGTCGACCGAATAATTGATCTGCAGGAAGTCGACCTGCGCCTCGCGCATCACCGCCTCGAGCTCGCCGTAGGCGCCGCTCGTGTAATGCGTGATGCCGACGTAACGCACGCGCCCCGCGGCCTGCCAGTCACGCAGGGTGGACAGATGCACGCGCCAATCGATGAGGTTATGCACCTGCATCAGGTCCAGGCGCTCGACCTGCAGCAGCCGCATCGACTCCTGCATCTGCCGGATGCCCTCGGCCCGCCCGCGCGTCCACACCTTGGTCGCGACGAAGGCGCGGCTGCGCAGCCCGCCCGCAGCGAGCAGTTCCCCCGTCACCGCTTCCGCCCGCCCGTACATCGGCGACGTGTCGATCACCGACCCGCGGGCCTCGAACAAGGTCCGCAGCACCTCGGGCAACCGGCGATACTCCGCCGACTCGCGCTGCACATCGAAACCCACGTAGGTACCCAGGCCGATCACGGGCAGCGGCTCCTGGGTCGAAGGAATCGGGCGCGTCGGCATCGCAGCACCGGAAGGCTCGCCGGGCATCTGCGCCTTTGCCCCGCCTCCGACGAGAAGCCCCGCAGCAGCACCCGCCGCGAGGCGCAGAAATTCCGCTCGCGTCATTCCGCGGCCGGCAATCATCCGTGACGACGGGCTGGACATGCCCCTCCCTCCACAAAACGGCCGCAGCACGGCCTCCGCAAACTCTGACCGCGGCGATGCCCCGCGAGTGCCGCGATGCGCGGGAAATTCGACTCCGCTCAACTCATTCCGACGAGCGCGCGCCCTTCCTGTCCGGCTCCGACACCTCGATCAGCCCCGTAACCCCGCACGCATTCACGCACGCATCCCCCGCGCCGCGCTCCGCATCATCGCAAACGCGCCGCCGATCCATGCATGCGTGCTGACGACCAGGATGCCCAGCAGCACGAGCGCGGTTCCGCCCACGAACCGCGGTTCCGGCGTCTCGCCCAGCAGCACCACCCCGAGCGCGACCCCGAACACCGGGGTCAGGAAGGAGAACACCCCCAGCCGCGACGCGAGATAGGTGCGCAGCAGCCAGAACCACGCGAGAAAGCTCGCGAACGACACGATGATCGACTGGAATGCAAGGCTCGCCACGGCCTGCGGCGTCGCGACGAACCCGCTGCGGCCGGTCGCGCATGCCGCCGCCAGTAACAGCACGGCGGCGCCGGCCAGCTGGTACAGCAGCGTCTGCGCCGGGGATGCCGTCGACAGGCGCGAGATGCGGATCGTCACGGTGGTCGCGCCCCAGGCGAGTCCGCCCAGCAGCGCGAACAGATCGCCCCACAGCGACCCCGACCACCCCGCGGCGGCCGAGTCGTCATTGCCGAGAAAGGTCACGCCCACGCCCGTGAAGGCCAGCGCGATGCCCAGCCACTGCAAGCGCGACAGCCGCTCGGCGGGCACTTTCCAGTGCAGGCCCAGTGCCGCGAAGATCGGCGCCGTATAGAGCAGCACCACCGTGTGGCCGGCGCTGGTGAGGCCCAGCGCCTCGCCGACGAACAGGTATTCGGCGGCAAACAGAACGCCGACCAGCAGGCCCGGCCGCCACGTGTCCCATGCGAGCCGCTCACGCCGCCACACCACGACCGCTCCGACCAGCACCGCGGCGATGCCAGAGCGCAGTGCGATCTGCAGTACGGGAGCGATGTCGGCGGCGACCGCCTTCAGTACCACCTGCTGCATCCCCCAGATCAGGCACAGCAGGGTCATCAAGCCGGCGGCACGAGTATCGAGGGCAAGGCGAGTATCCATCGGAAGGCTCCGGCGAGTCGTTGATGGGGAGATTGTGACGATGGCGGGTTCGACTGATATAGTGAGAAATCGCCAACCGCTAGCGACGATCCGCCAATTTCGCGGCGCCCCTTCGCACATGAAGCAAACCCGCAGCACCTGCCGCATGGAGCCGCAGGGCGAGCAACTGCCCGCGCCGATCCACTTCCGCGCCGCGGCCTTGCCCGCCAACACCGTCTACCCGATGCACAAGCATGCCGGCGGGGAGTTCGTGTACTCGTTCAAGGGCGTGATGGAAATCCAGGTCGAAGGCGAGCACTTCCTCGCTCCGCCCCCTTACGGCGTATGGCTGCCGCCCGGCGTGGCGCACGTCGGCCTCAACCGCAACGAAGCCGGACACTGCTCGCTGTACGTCGCCGCGCCGCTATGCGATCGCCTGCCGCGCAAACCCTGCGCGCTCGCCGTCAGCCCGCTCATCGTCGCGCTCCTCGACCACCTGCGCCTGCAGGCGCCCGACGCGCTTCTCGACGCCGAAAACACTCGCCTCCTGCAGGTACTCGTCGACCAGCTCGCACACGCCCCCTGCGCCGGGAGCTACCTCCCGTCTTCGTCCGACCCCGCGCTGGGCGCCGTGCTCCGCTTCCTCGACGCCCACCCCGACGACAACCGCACGATGGTCGAGCTTGCACAGCTCGCCAACACCACCGAACGCACCCTGATCCGCCGCGCCCAGCGCGACCTCGGCATGCCCCTGTCCGAATGGCGCCAGCGCCTGCGCATCCTCAAGGCCATGCCGCTGCTCGCCGCCGGGCGCACCGTCGAAGCCGTCGCCCTGGAACTCGGCTACGCCAGCGCCTCGGCCTTCATCGTGATGTTCCGTCGCCTGATGCAGCAGACCCCGGCGGAATTCCGCAAGGGTTGAGGGGAAGGTCGTCACGCATCCTTGTCGCGCCGATCGGCGGCCACGAAGCGCTCTCGTGTCGCCCACGCGGTGTCGGGAGGATGACCGGGGCTTCCGCGCCTGCAGTCGAGGAAGGTGCCGGCGCGCGCGAGCCTGCAATATGCCCCCTGCGGCATGTGATAATCCATCACTGGATTCTCCTTGCATCAGGCCTAAATGACAGAACAGGACGCTGCAACGCTCGGCAGGATCGTGGCTGGCTGCCGCGAGCAGATGGAAAGCGACTTGTGCGAGCTGTTCGACGAGTTGGGACCCGTGCTGACCCAGATGGCGATCGCGCATGACGAAGCCGGCCGCGAGCGCAGCGAGAGGATCGCCGCCGTCGCGCTCCAACTGGCCCTGCCTTCCGCCTGGCCGAAGGTGGCCCCTTCTCTCAGGAACAAACTGAAGACGCGCGAAGTGGAAGCGGCGAAGTCCGGCTACGGCGCGACCGACCAGTCGGACATCCGGCTCCTGAGCCAGGAGGAGGAGTCCGTGCATCTCGCGATGCGCGAGGTGCTGGAGCGTGTCGCCCTGGCGTGCCGCGACGAAACCAAAGCGCTGGACAGGCGGATCAATTACCTCGTGTTGCGCCGCGCGATGCAGCCGGGCGACTCGACTTTCAGGGTCTCGGCGCTCTGGTCCTGCATCGAGGCGGCCTGCGTCGAGGCTGTGACCGCCACGGACGCGCTCATCCTGCTGCTGCAACTCATCGGCGAGCAGATGTCCACCGAGATGCCGCAACTTTATCGGGTGGTCAACGAAGCGATGATCGAGGCCGAGATCCTGCCTCGGCTCAAGCGCAGCTACAGGGACACGATTCCGGTGGACGCACAGGAGGTCGCGGACGAATCCACCAGAGTGGCGAGCGCCCTCGACCGTATGGTAAAGGCACGCACGGCGGAAACCGGTGCCGCGGAGGTGTCCCGGGTCACGGCTGCCAACGGGGAGCTGTTCAAGTCCCTGACGACGCTGCAAGCGGCGCCCCCACCGGTAAGCCCCGGCAAGCACACCAACGTTGTCCGCATGGCGCGCGACAGCGATGCGGCGCGCAACATGAAGCCGCTCGAGGCATTGACGCTCGATATCGTCGCCAAGCTGTTCGACCTGATCTTCAGCGACCCCAACGTTGCCGATGACATCAAGGCGCTGGTTGCCCGCCTGCAGACCACGGTGCTGCGGGCTGCGATGTTGAACCAGCGCTTCTTCGCCGACCGAAGCCACCCGGCACGGCGCTTTCTCGACAGTATTTCGGTCGTCACCTTACGCTGGGGCAAGGTGGTGAACGTGGACGACCCGTTCTACCTCAAGCTCGCCGAGCTGGTCGACAAGGTGCAGAGCACCTACGACGGCGACATGGGGGTGTTCGATTCTGCCAATGCCGAACTGGACGCCTTTCTCTCTGAGCGCGAAGAGTTCGAGGAACAGCAGAACCGGGCGCTGGCCGACGCGGTGCGCGCGCACGAAGAGGAGCTGCGCCTGAAGCGCGAGGCCCAGGTACGCGCCCAGAAGATGGCGGACGCGTGCATTGCCCGCATGCTGGAACCGGGTGTGCCGATCGAGATCGAGGAATTTCTCCGCAGCTATTGGCGAGACGTCGTGCAGAGCCACATTTCGCAGGCCGGCGAGGAATGCGCTGCGACCACGGAAGCCCTGCGGGTCGCTACCGATCTGCAGCAGTCCGTTTCGCCCAAGCACGTGTCAGCCGACCAGCAGCTGCAGGCCGCCGCGCTGCCGGCGCTACTGAGCAGGATCAACGCCGGCTTCGACGAGATCGGTGCCGCACCCACCGAGCGCAAGGCCTTCATGGACAAGCTGATCGACCTCCAGCTGGCCGCCCTGCGAGCGAAAAAGCGCTTCGCCACGCAGGCGATGGAAGCCGCGAGACTACGCAGGCGCAGCGCCGGGCCGACCCTGCAGGTCAGTCACGCCACAGGCAACGGCATTCGCGTGCAGGACATCTCGCTGCCGTCCGGCGGGGGGCTCGACGAAGAAGACACTCCGGACCGTGCAGACCTGCGCCGGGTGCGTCAGCTGGTGCGGGGCGACTGGCTGGACTTCATGACGGCAGGCCAGACCCGGCGCGAGCGCCTGACCTGGATCAACCGGAGTCGCACACTCTTCCTCTTCACCAACAGCGCTTCTGCCTGCGCAATCTCGATCACGCCGGAAGCGCTGGCCGTGCGACTGAAGAACGGCACGGCGCACGTCGTCAAGCCGGATCGTCCGATCTTTGAACGCGCCATCCACGGCGCCATCAAGTCGCTCGACCAGCATGCCTAGGCGCGAAAGCGGATTTCAGGCAACGGGTGCTGCTGCGCCGTACCCTATGCATCAAGACAAAAGCATCAGCTCGACCCGATAGCCGCCATAGGGCTTCTGCCTTGACGTCCGACCGCATTGGGTCTGAGGGTCGGGTTCGCTGCCGCAGACGGCTTCTCGGCCAATGCTGCCGGCCAGCCCGCGCCGGCTGAGCGGCAGCGGTGTGGAGGGAAGCTGCCGCACGGAGTTCCGCACCGTCGAACGACAGGTCTTCAATGCTTCGAACTGCTCGTCACGACCCGTTGCTGCCGTTCGGCGTTCGGCAGTTGCGACGGCAGCTTCTTGAGTAGAGCATCCGCGCATTGCGGCAACTGACAGACCACTCGACCTGTCGGCAATGGATTCCCACCTGCCCAATAACGAGCTGCATTCTTGATCTTGTCATTGACGCTATTCGCTCGCTGCCGCCGCTTGTTTTCGAAAGGTAGCACCGACAAGCACACGCCCGCGGGCCCGCACTCGAACGTCTTCCGCGCAATCCCTTATTTCCCCCTCCAGGTCCAACAACTGCCCCCCTTTGGGATGGTACGAAGCTGACTTCACCACCCACTCAAGAGTGACCGTTTCGGTGGATCCGACCGGGCGCAACAAATCCACCGAGAATTGAAGCCCGAGCACCGTTCCTCGCTGCGCGAAGTGTGACGCCACGAGCCCCATCATCAAGGCAGTCGTGTGAGTCGCACTGACGATTAGACCTCCGAAACGTGTCCCAGACGCGAACTCCCCGTCGTGATGAATCGGATTGTCATCGCCAGCCAAATGCGCAAAAGCGCTTGCTTGCTGCGGGTCGAAGGTATGGCGGCGGGCGAACCGGTAGCCCGCCGCCACCGACTCCGCCCAGGCCGCCAATTGCTCAGCCACCGCCTGTCGAGCAGCCGGGACTAGCCCGCCAGTTTTGTAATGGCTTCACGACTGCCCGCTTTCTTGTCGCATCGGCGGCGTGCAAGCAGCCGGTGCCTGCATGAGTCACGGAGCATCTACTCTTCTGCACCCGCGTCCATGTGAGGCAGCAGAAGGATCTTTCCATGCCTGTCTCGACTGAATACGGCCTGTACAGCGTCTCTTGCGCTAGCGAGGGGAAACGTGATGATCGCGGGTGGCAGAAGATGGCCGCGGGCAGCCATTGAAAATAGCGAGCTGCGTATGCGCCGAGCCCGTTCCGGCCGGTTGGACAGGAAATACCGGATATCGACCCCATGCAAGGTGGCGTTCTTGAGGAGTGCCAGGTTGACCGGAAGCGACGGAATCGCTCCGCCCGCGAAACCAATGACGAGATATCGACCGCCTTTGGCCAATGATCGAAATGCAGGCTCGAACATGTCGCCACCTACAGGGTCGAACACGGCATCGATGCCCTCGGTCGCCAGCTGCTTGAGCGCTTCACGCCAATCTGGAAGACTGTAGTCAATCGCATGCACCGCGCCGAGCTCACAGGCCGCCTTGCGCTTGTGTTCGCTCGCAGCTGCGGCAATCACGCGTGCGCCGGCACGCACGGCAAGCTGGATGGCAGCCGAGGCCACTGCGCCTCCTGCACCGAGTACCAACAACGTATCGGCGGCAGTCAATCGTCCCTGATCGAACAGCGCATAGTGTGCCGTCTGGAAATCAACCAGCATGGCCGCTGCGATGGGCAGAGGAAGTTCATTCGGCACCGTATCGACGTCTGCGGCATCGACGACAACGTATTCCGCGAAACCGCCCCCGAGTTGCCACGTGACAACCCGTTCTCCGACGGCCGGCACCGTCACGCCTGGACCGACTGCATCGACGACGCCGGCAATTTCGCCGCCCGGCACATAGGGCAAGGGCGGTTTGATCTGATAGCGGCCCTGCATCATCAAACCGTCGACGAAACCCAGCGCCGTCGCTTCGACGCGAATTCGCAGTTGGCCGGGAGCCGGTTCGGGGAGAGCCTGGTCCACGATCGCAAACGAGTCGATATCAAAACGGGTACCCAAGAAACTCTGCATTCCTGACCCCTTGTATCGGATTTTCATCACCAGTCGCGCAACTAGCCTGCCAATTTCGTAATGGCCTCGCGGCTGCCCGCTTGCTCCCGCAGGCGGAACTTTTGAATCTTTCCTGTGGCAGTCTTCGGCATTTCGCCGAAGACTACGCGACGCGGGCATTTGAAATGAGCCAGACTGCCTCGGCAGAATGAGATGACGTCCGCCTCGGTGATATCCGATGCGTCGGGCTTCAGTTCGATGAAGGCGCAAGGGGTCTCACCCCACTTCTCGTCGGGCTGAGCAACGACGGCAGCGAACAACACTCCTGGCATGCGGTAGATGACCTCCTCGACTTCCACAGAGGAAATGTTCTCCCCGCCGGAAATAATGACGTCCTTCGAACGGTCCGTGATTTGCATGTAACCGTCAGGATGGACTACGGCCACATCTCCGGTATGGAACCAACCACCAGCGAAGGCCTTTTCCGTTGCTTCGGGATTTTTCAGATATCCCATCATGACGGTATTGCCGCGGACCAGCACCTCGCCAGTGGTCTTGCTGTCAGCTGGTACCAGCTCGAGTGTTTGAGAGTCCGCGACGGACAGATTTTCCAATGCTGCCGCGCGCACACCCTGACGCGCTTTCAGGCGTCCTTGTTGCTCTGGTGGCAAAGCATCCCATTCGTCGTGCCACGCACAACTGATGGGGGTTCCGGAGATTTCGGTAATTCCGAAGACATGGTCGACGTCGAAGCCCATGGCACCAACCGCCTCGAGAACAGCGGCAGGCGGAGGCGAGCCGGCAGTCAGGACTCGCACCCGACGTGGCAGCGGTTTCCGTTCCGATTCAGGGGTGCTTGCGATACCTGACAGAATAATCGGCGCCGCGCAAAAATGATCGACGCCATGCTCGGCGATGGCAGAAAGAACAGTGGCGGCATTGACCTTACGCATGCATACATGCGTTCCCGCCGCAGCAGTAATTGCCCACGTAAAGCACCAACCATTCGCGTGGAACATCGGGAGTGTCCACAAGTAGATCGGTGCGCGAGGGAGCGGCCAGTTCGTCATCTGAATGAGGCTCATGAGGTACGTTCCGCGATGACTCGGAACAACCCCCTTCGGATCTCCCGTCGTACCTGACGTGTAGTTCAATGCAATCGGTGTCCACTCATCGGTCGGCCAGCGCCCAGCGAAGGCCGGATCACCGCTGGCCAGCAGCGACTCGTAATCGGTTTCACCGATGGCAGGGCCATCAGGTGCTTCGTGATCGTTGATATCAATCACACGCGGCGGATTGGGGACCGACTGCAAAGCCTTCTGAATCAGCGGAGCAAATTCGCGATCGACCAACAAGAGCTTGCATTCACCGTGGCGGAGAATAAAAGCGACCCCGTCGGCATCAAGGCGGCAGTTGATGGCATTAAGTACGGCCCCGGCCAGCGGTACGCCGAAGTGAGCCTCAAGCATTGCAGGAGTATTGGGCGCAATGATGGACACCGTGTCGCCCGATTCAATCCCCAGTCGAACGAGCGCCGACGCGAGACGATAGCAACGCGTGCGGGTTTCCGACCATGTCTGCTTGAACCGGCCGTGGATGATGGCCGTTCGCTGCGGATAGACGTCAGCGGTCCGGTCGAGGAAAGTCAATGGCGTCAATGGCACATGGTTTGCCGCGTTTTTATCGAGTCCCCGTGCATAAGCTTTTGCGCTCATGGTCTTGTCTCCTTTCATTATCTGTGGAAGGTGGTGAAGTCGATGACTGATGCACGGTCTGTCACCAGAGAATTTTCAATGGAATCTGGATCCGCGTAGCCGAGACTCATGCCGCAAACAAGCATCTGCTTGTCAGGAAGGGAAAGATCGGTGGCAATGACCCGGTGGAACTTGTTGAAGGCCTGCTGCGGGCAGGTGTCGAGACCGCGGGCCCGGGCAGCAATCATGATGTTTTGCAAGAACATGCCGATGTCCAACAGGCTTCCTTCGCCCATCACTCGGTCGACGGTGAAGAACAACCCCACCGGTGCGTCAAAGAAGTGGTAATTGCGCCCGTGTTGCGCATGCATCCGCTTCTTGTCACCTTTCTCGATTCCTAGCAGTCCGTATAGACGCCAGCCGACATTGCGACGGCGCTCCAGATAGGGCGCAATCCATTCATGCGGGTAGTAATCGTAGGGTTCTTCCAGCGCGGAACTGCGTCCCGGATCGTCATTGATCTCTTTGATCGCAGAAGACAGGCGGGCCTTAGCCAGGCCTGTCACAACATGCACATGCCACGGCTGCAGGTTGACGCCGGTGGCACTGAAGCGGGCGACGTCGAGGATGGATTCGATCTCGTCGCGAGGAACCGGTGTGTCGAGGAACGCTCGCACGCTGCGTCGCGTGATGAGCGCCCAGTCGACGGCTCGACGCACGTCGTCAAGTGAGGCAAAAGGCGGAGGGGATAGACGGTTCATTTCTTGCTCGCATTCAGAATCAATCTTCACGAAGTGATCCTGTGTCTCTGGAGGAGGGAGCGCGTACGTGCCGCACTCCCTCCTCGCGTCGTTGCTGAAGGCGCGATGCGCGGCAGAGACCTCAGTCCCGTACACCAGCCGTTGCAGGCTCCATCAGCGCCCTGCTTACACGTGATGACTCGGCGCGAGCCTGATTGATCAGCGTCACTGCAACCGCGCCGAACAGGCCAGCCAGGGCGATCGCCAAGAAGTTTTGCTCAAGCGGCAACTTCAGAGATACGAGCCAACCGATAAGCACGGGCGCCGCGATTGCACCGATTCGGCCCACTCCGGAAGCAAAGCCAACACCGGTTGATCGAATCGCGGGGGGGTAGAAGTCGCCGGCGTAGGCATACGCAAACAACTGAGTACCGAGCGTCGACGCCCCGACAATGAATACGACGACAAACAGCAACTCAGTCGATTTGGTGTACCCCATTGCTGTTAACGCTAGTGCCCCGACGACATAGAAGGCAATCAGCACACGCTTGATGTTGACCTTGTCGCTCAGCCAGCCACCAAGGACTGCGCCGGCGATGGCCCCGACATTGAAGACAATCACGAAGTTCAGTGCCGAACCCAAGGTGTATCCGGCCATCGCCATCAATTTGGTCAGCCATGAGCTGAGTGCGTAGACCATGAACAGACCTGTCATGAATGCAACCCAGATCATCGCGGTACTAAAGCCGCGCCCTTCTTGGAAGAGGCGTCGGACCGGAGCATCCTTATTGTTGCCCGCTGAGGAGTCAGCAAACTGTTCGCGGCCGCTCAACGGATATTCGGGTACCAGACGCTTCAACAAGCGGCGCAACTCTTCGTGGCGGCCGTTCTTCGTCAGGAATGCCATTGATTGCGGCATCGATTTCATGATGAACGGAATCAGCACCACAGGCAGGCCCGCGGCAAAAAACACCGACTGCCAGCCGTAGCTCTCGATAAGCTGCTTGGCAGTCAGCGCGACCAGAATTCCGCCAATGGAATACCCCGCAAAAACCAGAGTCACCAGTCGTGTCCGCAGGGCGTTTGGCGAAAACTCGGCCATCTGAGCGGTGACGATCGGCAAGACTCCGCCGATCCCAAGGCCCGCGATGAATCTCGTTACGCTGAAGGTGACGGGATCGTGGGTGAACCCAGCGGCTGCCGTGAACAGACTGAATAGGGCGACGCAAACGCAGATCATTGCCGGACGGCCAAATCGATCGGCCAGCGTACCAAGGGAAATGGCCCCGATCATCATGCCAAAGAGTGCGGATCCGGCCATGATGCCGGCACTGGTGGCGTCGACTCCCATGTCCTTCATGATCGATGGAAGCGCCGCGCCGACTACCGCAAGGTCGTAGCCGTCGAGGATCAGCATCAATACGCACCAGAACAGGACCAAGCTGTGGAAGCCGTTGAATTTGGCCTTTCCGGCGAGTGAGTGCACGTCTATTTGGTTCATCTTGCCTCCTTTGGATTGACGTCGTGGGCTTTGCCCACAGCGACTCCAACGGCGCCCTCAATGGGACAGTCTTGGGGTGACTCGTACTGGCCGTTGGTTTGTGCTGGCAGAAGTGTCGGCGCCACCGAGCAAGCGGTCGATGTCCAACAACTTCAACTTGGATGAGGTCGTTGAACACCCAGGGTCGTCCGCGCTCGCATCAGAGGAAGCAGAGAGCGGTAATCGACGTCGTGCGCCACAATTCAGGCGCAAGCGAACGCAGACCGTTACCGGCGGCTCCGGGAGGAAACCGCGCAGTAATTCGGAGAAATCATTTGGGGACCAGCAAGACCCGCTTTGCCGACTTGAAGCGTCGGACGTCCTATTAAGGATCGGTCAGGCCGTAGCCGCCTTGCCATGTCGGTAGATTCCCGGACTTGCTCCAGTCCATTTCCGGAAGGCACGATGAAAGGCGCTGGTCTCCTGAAATCCGGTCTGTGCAGCGACTTCAGCGACCGTGAGCGAACTGTTGGACAGCAGTTCGATGGCGACGTCGCGCCGCAACTCGTCCTTCAAGCGCCGATAGTTCGTGCCATCCGCCGACAGGCGGCGCTGCAGCGTCGCGCATGACATGTTCAGTGATGGCGCCAGCGCGTCGAGATCGGGCCACTCGTCTGGGAGTTGGTTTCGCAACCGGCGCCTTATCAGCGCCGTCGTGCTGGATTCGTTGCGGTACTTCACCAGGATGTTTGCCGGTGCGGCCTGTAGGAATGCGCGCAGGGTAGTTTCCGTTTCCGTCACTTTTAGCTCGAGGAAACTGCGATCGAACCGGATCAGGGTTTCCGGTGCGGAGAAGGTCACTTCTTCGCAGAAGCGCAAGCGGTAGTCGCTGTCGTCGACCGGCGAGGAAGCGCGGAAACTCATTTCTATCAATGGAATTCGCCTGCGTGCGAGCCAGCACGCTAGGCCGTGCACGAGGATGAACCACGTTCCATAGGCATAGAGGCGGCGTGTCGGTCCTCGATCATGCAGCACGATGAGGGCGTGCTCGCCGTCGCAGTGTAGCTCTCCATACATATCGTCAAGGACTACGCGAAGAAATCGCAGCATTCGACGCAGCGCATGCTCCAGATTTTCGGCATGGAGAGCCGAGTGACACATCAGCGCGTAACTGCCTCGACGCATCGGATGGCTATCCAAGCCGAAGAATTCGTCGTCCATCAGATCGGCCAGAGCCGCCCACAGGCGGGCAAAGGCAAGCGCTGGTACGCGGGCTCTTGGGGAGTTCAGCAATTCAACCGCAATACCAGCACGATGCAATGCGGCATTTACGTCCAGATTGCGTTGTGTAGCCGCAAAAATCGCTTCACGCACCAAACTGATCGAGGTTGTGCCTTTGTCTTGAGCCTCAGTCATGGGTGGGTTCCAGCTGCAGAAGTGCAGATGATGTTAATCGCTGTCGTTGCAAAACTCAGCACGGATCGGGGACGTTGCTATCAATCGACTACCATCGATGGCGTGCTCGAATCAATCAGGTGTCCGAGAGGCTCATGCACGAAGACGTCTGCGGGCATGGGCAGGCTCCGGCCCGCCTCCTAGGATAACGAACAACCGAATGACGGCTACGATTGCTTTGGAAGCTACCGGAATGGTCAGTCCGGTGGCATTTCACTGGATCGTGACCGATCCGGCGAAATGCACCAACAGACTCAAGCTTCCGTCAGTAATCGGTATAGCCCTTTTCTCCCGACGTATAGAAAGTCGCGAAATCGGGCGCCACAAGTTCCTGCCCTGACCTCAGCTTGGAGACCAGGTCCGGATTTGAAATGAACGGGCGACCAAAAGCCACCAGGTCGCCACGCTGCGCGACGAGATCGGCATCGGCTCGGGCGACGTCATAGCCACCGGAAAGAATGTACTTTCCCTTGAACGTCGCGCGGATTGCGGCTTTCAATTCCGGACTGACTTGCGGCGCTCCCATGGCGCTGTGGTCCACGATGTGGATATACAGCAGGCCGAGTGCGTTCAACTCGTCGATCAAACGCAGGTACAGCGTATTCATCTCGGCATCCGGCACTTGGGCGTTGCATACGCCATACGGCGAGATACGCATGCCAACACGGTCAGCGCCAATGGCTGCGACGGTGGCTTTGGCAACTTCGACGGCGAAGCGGATGCGGTTCTCGACGCTGCCGCCCCAGCGGTCGTTGCGCTGGTTGGAGGCAGTATTGAGGAACTGGTCGATCAGATAACCATTCGCGCCATGCAGCTCGACGCCATCGAAGCCGGCCAGCATGGCCAGCTTGGCCGACGTCGCATATTCGGCGATGCTCTGGGCGATGTCCGTCTCGCTCATTTCGCGCGGCACAGGATGCGGCTGCGTTCCTAGCGCATCGGTCCACATCTCGCCCGGAACGGCGACCGCCGAGGGGGCCAGAACGCTGGCGCCGACCGGCATGTTGGCGGGATGACTGACCCGCCCGGTATGCATCAGTTGCACAAAAATCCGGCCACCTGCCTGATGGACGCCATCGGTTACGCGGCGCCAGCCTTGCACCTGTTCCTCGTTGAACAGTCCGGGAATGCGCGCATAACCCAGGCCATTGGGTGAAGGCGAGGTTCCTTCGGTGATGATCAGCCCCGCCTCGGCACGCAAGCGGTAATACTGTTCCATCAGGGCATTGGGCAGATTTCCGGTCGCCCGGCTACGCGTCAGCGGCGCCATGATGACGCGGTTTTTCAGCGACAAAGCGCCGAGTTGGGTAGGCGTAAATAGCGTGCTGCTCATAAAGGTCTCCTGGAGGTGAGGTTCAGGTCGGGTCGAATTGCACGAAGGGCGCTTCGCCCTGGCTGTTCAGAGGGTAAGCGAAGTCGCGGCACCGGCTCGGACTGGCGACCGATAGCGCTCGGCCGCGTGGGCCTGCCGAAGGTCCGACATCAGCCCCTGGCGTGCGCCCTCCAGCGCGTCCCAGCGCCCGGAGACGTGCAGCGGCGGGATCGTGACCAGCTCGCGGCGGTCGAAGCCGACCAGTGCCGCATCGACCAGTTCACCGACATCCATCACCTCGGGGAGGGTGTTGACGTCAATGCCGGCGCGCTCCCAAAGTTCGGTGCCGGTCGACGCCGGCAGCACCGCTTGTACGTAGACGCCCTTGGGCGACAACTCCACGTTCAGACCCTGCGACAGAAACAGCACGAAGGCTTTGGTGGCACCGTAGATCGACATACCGAACTCGGGCGCGAAACCCACCACCGAGCCAATGTTGACGATCGCGCCATGACCGGACTGCGCGAAGCGCGGCGCGATCGCCGCGGCGAGCCGCGTCAACGCCGTGGTGTTGAGCGTGATCAGGCGTTCGATGCCCTCGGCGGTTTGGTCCACGAAGCTCCCGGCTTGAGGCATGCCAGCGTTGTTGATCAGGATGCCGATGCGGACGTCATCGCGCAGGCGAGTTTCGAGCGCCGACAGGGCGGCGGGGCGTGTCAGGTCGGCCGGCAGCACGTCGACGGCCACATTGCTTTCCGCACGCAGGCGTGCTGCCACGTTTTCCAGGCGCGACTTGTCGCGCGCCACCAGGATGAGGTCGTGGCCACGGCGAGCGAAGCGCTCGGCATAGGTGGCGCCGATGCCGCTGGAGGCACCGGTAATCAAGACAGTCGGAAGCATGGATGTTTTCCTTTGCTGAGGTTGTTCTGGTGGGGGGGTAAGCACGGGGCAGCTGCTATCTCATCCTGACGACAACCTTGCCCTTTGAACGTCCTTGGGCAAGGTATTCGAGCGCTTCCTTTGCCTGCTCGAAAGGAAACACCTTGTCGATCACGGGCTGGATGCGATCCGTTTCGAGGAGCTTGCCGATCGCGGCGAGTTGAGCACCATCGGGACGCACGAAAAGAAACGAGTAGGCGACGTCCTGCTTTTTCGCCAGCCGCATGATCTTGCGGCTCATCAAGCCGAAGACGTACCTGATGACGAAGTTCAGGCCTCGCGCGCGAGCAAACGCGGCGTCCAGCGGCCCGATGAGCGAGACGATCCGGCTCCCCGGCTTGAGGATGCAGATGGACTTTTCGATCGCGTCGCCCCGGACAGTGCCCAGCACCGCGTCGTAGTCGCGCAGCACGTTCGCGAAGTCTTGCTGCTTGTAGTCGACCACCTCGTCTGCGCCAAGGCGACGGACCAGGTCAAGGTTGCTCGTGCTGGTAGTCGTGCCTACCTTGGCGGCAAGGTGCTTTGCCAACTGGATCGCAAAGGTGCCGATGCCGCCTGAGCCTGCCGGGATGAACACTTTCTGTCCGGCGCGAAGATTGAGGCGTTCCTTCAGCGCTTGCCACGAGGTGAGCCCGACCATCGGGATCGAGGCGGCCTGCACGAAGTCCAGATTGGCCGGCTTCAGCGCGGCAGCACTCTCCGGCACCACCGCGAGTTCGGCGATCGACCCTCGGCCCAGGTCGAAGATGCTGGCGAAGACGGCATCGCCCGGCTTGAAGCGCGTCACGTGGCTGCCCACCTCGGTCACCACACCGGCCAGATCGCTGCCCAGCGTGGCGGGCAGTTGGAAATGCAGGACCGGTTTGAACATCCCGGTCGGAATCATGTTGTCGATCGGGTTCACGCCGGCAGCATGAACCTGTACCAGCAATTCGTCGGCATGCAGCGTGGGGCGGGGAACGTCGGCGAGACTGATTTCGGGTGATTTGCCGTAGCGTTTGAAGGTGAGAGCTTTCATGGTTTGGGTCTCATCGGTGGCCTCTCGTTGTTGTTCGATTAGTTGGCGAGGAAATCCAGGACCGCCGGTACAAAGGCCTGGTGGTGCTGAAAGTCGCCACGTGTCCTGAACCCGGATAGATCGTCCGCCTGGCATCGCTCCAGATAGGATGGATCGCCCGATGTCAAAGTGTTACTATCGAATTGAAACTAACGATACTACTAATTTGAAAGCGAGTCACTACTAAACTAGTATGGACAACGAAAATATCTCCAGTGATTCATGCCCGATCGCGCGCAGCCTGGCATTTGCCGGCGACGCGTGGAGCATCTTGATCCTGAGGGACGCCCATGGCGGTCTCACGCGCTTTGACCAATTCCGGAAGAGCCTGGGCATCGCACCGACGATGCTGACCCGGCGGCTGGCGACATTGACTGAGGAGGGATTGCTGGAGAAACGGCGCTACTCGGAGCACCCGCCGCGTGAGGAATATCTGCTGACCGCTGCCGGTCGCGATTTTCTGCCGGTGCTGTTCATGATCGGCGAGTGGGGACGTCAATACCGGGGCGGCGGCAAGCTGGTTCGTTTTTTCGATGCTGAAAACGGAACGGAGATCAAAGCCGTGGCCGTGGATGAAGTCACCGGGGCGAAGATAGGGACTCGTCCGATCCGCATGGTGATGCCCGATGAAAGCTGACTGTTGATTTAACAGGTTAGATGGCTATTGACCGGGCCAGTCAATCTCCCCACCTCGATCGCATTGCTGACTTTGCCACCGAGACTGCCACTGGAAGAGTTGGTCGACGCTTGCGCGCTTGCGAACGGCCACTGGATTTTCTTACCTGCCTTTCAGCATGTGGCGTGCACAAGGTCGGCAACGGGTCGGGGCCGGCGATAGCGCGGACTTCGGAGCGGACGTAGCGGCGAACTTTCGGAGCTACGACCGTTGACCGACTGGTTGCTGCCGTTGGCGGCGACATACCCCAACGGCCGATCAGGCCAAACTCCAGCCGCACAACTACTCCGCCATGACCCCGTGAGACATCGTACCCCCCTGATCGCTCGATCACCTTTTCCTCTCCCGCGGCGCCGATCGAGTCCACCGATCATCCGGAAGGACAGCTCCCGGCAGCATGCAATGTGCAGCGCTTGAGCAAGGCCAACGCGCGCTATCATTCGATCATACCTCCACGTCGTACATGAGCAATGCGCGCGACATTGTTGCTGATCCTGGCCCATTTCCTTATTGGCCCCTGCCTTGCAGCGCCCAACGACAATTACCCCTTCACGGTGGAAAGCGAGCCGGAGGGCGACGGGCATCGGATCGTTGCTCGCAACAACGGACCGGCACCGGTTTCGGTGAAGGTGGCTCTGCTCTATTCCGTGTATGCAACGCCGGATCGCGAGTTTCCCGTGTTCGCGGTCGTGCCGCCGAATGGCGGAGTCCTGCATCTGGGGCGGTTCAAGCGCACGATGTCGGGCGTCGGCTATTCGTTCCGGTATTCGAGCTCCTGGCTGTTGGGTGATTTCAACGCACGACAAAGTGCCGATGCCTTGTATCGGCTTCCCTATCGCGATGGCAGTGGATACCCGATCGGCCAGGCCGCGGGCGGAGCGATCACGACACATCACTCTGCGGATAGTGCGCACGCGGTCGACATCGTGATGCCGCAGGACACGCCGGTGCTCGCCGCGCGCGACGGGACGGTGATCTATACCGAAGCGAACCAGAGGTATGGTGGCAAGACGCCCGATCTGCTGGACAAGGCGAATGAGGTGAGGATTCGGCACGCTGACGGGACGATCGGCGTATACGCACACCTCGCCCACGGGGGCGTGCATGTGTATCCGGGTCAGCGTGTGGCAGCCGGGGAACAGATCGGATTGGTGGGATCTACGGGATATTCGTCGGGCCCGCACTTGCATTTCGTCGTGCAGCAGGTTGTCCGGAACGGCGACGATCTGGGGATGGCGTCGATCCCGTTTCGCTTCTACGTCGGCAACCCGCCGGTTCCGTTCCGTCCGAAATCCGGCGCACTCATAGTGGCGAACTACTTGTCGTCCGTGCCAGCATCGAACGGCGCGTCGTCGCGTGCGACGCAGGACGGGCCGTCGACCGGCCTGCTGCAGCTGGCAACGGCGTACTTCCCGGCGGCCCCGGATCTGTTCCTGAAAACTGGCGTCCCGCAGGTTCGCACCTACCTGCGAACCCTTCCGGCATGGGTCTGGTTTGCGATGATGTTCGGGGTCGTGTTCCTGATCCTGCGCCTGGGAAGGTGGCGCGCCGAGAGGAGGATGCGTGCGGTATTCGAGCCGCGCGAGCCTTCGCTCGGAGCGCGCCGCTCCGCAAAGCCGGACTTTGGCGCGCAGACGCCGTGGGCAAGGCTGCTCCGGGCTTGCGGCGGCGATTACGGAAAGGCAGAGCGCCTGCTGGATTACGAGCAGCGGAGGGCTCCGGGAATTTCGCGTGACGAAGCTGCGTCGCGCGCGGCCGAGCGACTGGAGCGGGACAGGCGCTAGATGCCACGCCTTGCGAGTCGGGGCGGGCAATGAGCGCCTCGCCCGCACTTCGCGAAAGGAATCGATCCCGCCGACCGCGCTCTCGCGCCATCCGGAACCTCCCTCCCCGACATGGCACCACCGCGCGAGCGCCCGCGCAGCGACCCCGATCGCGAGTTGCGACGAATGATGGACCGGAGCCATGTCAACGGCCGGGGACGTCGGGCCGTTAATTGCTTGTTCACGGTCATGCTCGCCCTTCCATGGAAACGTCCGTCACGTCGTGTCGCTGCCCGATTCCCCCTTCCCCGCTTCGCGGATCGCGGCCGCTCGAGGCAGTCGGGCGATGACGCACGGATTCGACATCACGGTCGACACTGCGGCCAACGCTGCGGCCGAAGGGCTGCCGACGATATCGGAGCTGCGCGTTCGGCGCGTGGCATTCGCGCTGATGGTGGCGGTCGGCCTCTTCATCGTGTTCGCCTTCCGGCAGTACGGGATCAGCAATGACGAGGAAGTGCAGCACACCTATGGCCGCCTGCTGGTCGATTTTTACGGCTCGGGTTTCGCCGACCGCAGCGCCTTTGCCTACAAGAACCTGTACCTCTACGGCGGACTCTTCGACCTGATCGCGGCCGGGCTCGAACGCATCGTGCCGATGAACGTCTGGGACTTGCGTCACCTCCTGTCCGCGGGCTTCGGGCTGCTCGGCCTTGCGGGCACCTGGATGCTCGCGCGCCGCCTGATGGGGGAGGTGCCGGCCCTCGTCGCGCTCGCCCTGCTCTCGCTGACCGGAGCATGGACCGGGGCGATGTTCACGCACACCAAGGATGTACCCTTCGCCACGACGATGGTGTGGTCGCTGTATTTCACGACGAGTTTCGCGTCACGCCTGCCGGCCATCCGCAAGCGGGACGTCGCCGGGCTCGGCATCGCGATCGGCTGCGCCTTCGGGCTGCGCGTCGGCGCGGTGTTCGCCGTGATGTACCTCGGCGCCGCCGTAATCGCCGCGGCCTGGCTTAACGGCCGCGATCTTGCGGCGCGGGCGGCGATCCTGCGCCGTGCGGTGCTCGGCCTGGTCCCCGCGGGCATTGTCGCAGCCGCGCTGACCGGCCTGTTCTGGCCCTGGGTGGCCTTGTCGCCGGGGAACCTCGTCCGTGCGATGCAGGCGTTTTCGCATTTCGCTTTCGACCTGGAAACGATCGTCGACGGCGTCGTGATGAACATCGGGGCGCTACCGCGCACCTATCTGCTGGATTATCTGCTCGTCCGCCTGCCCGAACTCCTGCTGCTCGGCATTGCCGTCGCGCTGGTCACGGGCCTGCTGTCGATGCACTTGCTGGTCGGCAACCGGCACGCGCGCGTCGCAGCGCTGCCTTGGCTGCCCGTCGTGCTCGCCGCGGCCGTCCCGATCGCCTACACGCTCGCCGCTGCGCCGCCGTTGTACAACGGCATCCGCCACTTCACCTTCCTGCTTCCGCCGCTGGCGATCGTCGCCGCTGCGGGCCTCCGGACGGCATGGCGGGCAAGCGTTCGCTGGCCGGGGGCCGGAGCGGTGACGTTGGGGGCCTGCCTGCTGCTGGCGTTCGTGCATCTCGCGACGCTGATCAACCTCCATCCCTATGAATACCTCGAATACAACGACCTCATCGGCGGGCTGCGTGGCGCCGCAGGCCGCTGGGAGGAGGACTACTGGGCGAGCAGCCTGCGCGAGGCGACCGGCCTGCTGAATGCTTACGTAGGTCCGCAGCACCACGCCTACACCGTCGCGGCCTGTGCCGAGCCGGTGCAGGCGGCGGCCTGGCTGGCGCCGGGGCTGACGATGACGACCGACTGGCTGGCGGCCGACTTCTTCATGTCGCCGACACAGATGAACTGCCATCTCGCCGTGGCCGGACCGATCATCGCGGAAGTGGTGCGCGACGGGGTGACGATCGCTGTCGTGCGCGACCGCCGTGCGCTGAAGAGCGCACAAACGAAGCAGGCGTCGCCCGAGCCCGTTCCGGCATCCCCCGTTCCCGCCCGGGAGACAAGCCACCTCGCGGGGGCCTTGAATCAGGTGTCGTCCACGCAAGCGAAGGAATTGAAGGCCCGTGTTGGATACGGCGCTCATTCGACGAGCTTGCACATCTCACGGGTAAGGTCGGCCTTGCCTTCGAAGCCGATACCCGGTAGTTCCCCTGCTCGGCGCGAGGAGATCAGCAGCTCGTAACCAGCCTTCACCCACAGCTCCGCGAGCGCCTCGCCGATCCGCCCGGCGCCGGGGGTCGGGCGCCGCAGATAGACCGCCGAGAGCCCCCCGAGTGCCGCGATGCGCGGTTACAAGAAATCCCCGATCCCGGACCCGGCTTTGCGCACTTGCCGGCGCACTGCCTGCTCCGGGCTTCGATGGCATCGGCGTGCAGGAACCATCTCTCTTGCATCGGTGTCTCCCTGCAGTGCGGGACGCCGTTGCCCGGGGCCGCCGATGCCCTCGGGGCGGCCGAACGTTCAACCGGCTGCGAGGATTTCCCGCGCGCGGGGCTTTTCGGGGCCTTCGCATCGCGACGCCGTCCTCGCAACCACCGCGCCGTGTCGCCGAAGCAGAACAAGATGAAGCTTGATGCGGATAACAAGGCCAGAATTGCGTTCGCCGCGTTCCTGCTGCTCCTGGCCGCGGGCGGGTTCGGCTGGTATCTGCTGTCGGCCCGTCAATACACGATTTACGAGATCCGCACCAACGACGCGGTCTCCGGGCTGATTCCGGACGCGCCGGTCGAATACCACGGCGTGGAGGTGGGGAAGGTCGAGCGGGTCGAACTGATCGACTCGCGCTCGATCCGGGTGGTGCTCGCCGTGCGCGAGGACGCCCCGGTGACCGCGGCGACCGTCGCGACGATCACGAGCAGGGGGGTCGCGACGCGCGGATTCACGGGCTACGTGTACATTTCCCTCGAGGATGCCGGCACGGATTTCGGCCGGCTGGTGGCGCGCGCCGGCGAGCCGTATCCGACGATTCCGACGACCGCGTCGAAATCGATGAGCCTCGATCTGCTGATGAGCCAATTGAACGACAACGTCCAGTCGCTGACCGGGCTCGTCCACGGCCTGCTCGACCACGACACCGTCGCCGCGCTGAAGGAATCGGTGGATAACCTGCGGCTGGTCACGAAGACGCTCGCGGACAACAACGCCCGCCTGAACGTGCTGATCGCCAATGGCGAGGACGCGAGCCGGCGGCTGCGGCCGCTTCTGCAATCGAGCCAGCAGACCATCGACACGCTGCAGCCGCTGGTCCGGTCGAGCCAGGACATGGTGGACGCGATGCGACCGCTGGTCCGCTCGAGCCGGGAAACCGTCGATGCGCTGCAGACCCAGGTTGTGCCGCAAGCCTACCGGGCGCTCACGCAACTGGACGATCTCGCGGTGTCGCTTGGCGCCACGGCAGACAAGGTCGGCAGGGATCCCATGACGGTCGTCCGCGGTGCTCCGGCGCGGCGCCCCGGACCGGGGGAGCGGCAATGACGGGCGGGCGGGTCGCCGCGCGCTGCACGGTGCTGGCTGCCACGCTCATTGCCGTGATCTCGAGCGGTTGCGCACTGCTCGCCCCGCCCGGCGTCGAGCCCGACAAGGAGGTGCTGACCGCGATCCCGGCCGACTTTCCCGCCCGTCCGCGGCGCGCCGCGACGCTGCTGGTATTCCCACCCGAAGCGAGCGCGGTCTACGACACGACGCTGATGGCCTACGTGGTCCGCCCCCCGCAGATCGCCTACTTCAGCCGCACCGAATGGGCGGCGCGGCCGCCGCAGATGATCAAGGGGCTGCTGGTGCGGGCACTGGACAAATCGGGCTATGTCGGCGCGGTGGTGACGCCGCCCTTCGCGGGGCGCGTCGGCTACGCGCTGCGCACCGAGATCATGGCGCTCGAACAGGATTTCACGATCGAGCCGCCAGCCTTCCACCTGGTGCTCCGCGTCGCGCTGATGGCGGCCGGGGACACCGCGGTCGTCGCCACCCGGGAGGTCGAGCTGCGCGAACCGCTGCCGGAGAGGACGCCGCACGGCGGAGCGGTGGCGGCGAATGCGGCTATCGCGAAGGCGCTGAAGGAAGTGGCGGAATTCGTCCACGCCCACGCGACCTGACGCCCTCGGCCCGGACCGATGCCGGAAGCATTTTGCGCAGCGTCTCGTCGCGGAGCAGGAAATGATGCTCGAGCGCCGCGCCGACATGCACGCCGACCAGCAGCGCGAGCGCGTACCCCAGCCAGCGGTGGAGCTCCAGCAGGAAGCGGAACAGGTATTCGTCGTAGCGGACCAGGTCGGGCAGGTAGAACAGGCCGAAGAACGACACCGGGATCGCCGCCGCGGACGACATCACCCAGCCCGTGATCGGCTGCGCGAACATCAGCGCGTACAGGCACAGGTGCACGAATCGCGCCGCGACCTGCTGCCATTCGGGCAGCCCCGCGACGAGCCGCGGCAGCCGGTTGCCGATCCGCCACGCGAGCCGCAGCGCCGCGAGCCCCAGCGCGAGGACGCCGAGTTCCTTGTGCAGTAGGACCAGGCGGATTTTCGTCTTGTCGAAGCCGACGTCGGGAAGTTGCGCCATGTAGAGGCCGAGCACGACGAGACCGGCAAGCAGGCCGGCCATCGCCCAGTGCAGGGCCATGGCCACGATGCCGTAGCCATGCGTGGTGTTGGCGAAACGTGTCATCGCTCGCGATGTCCTCAAGCAGGCCGGACGGGACCGGCATGCGCGCCCGGCAGGAGCGCCACCGCGGTTCGACACTGCCCGCCCGCGCAAAGCTCCCGCGCGCCCTGCGGAACGTCATCCGGCAGGCTATAAATCAAGTATCGGCCGCGCAAGCGAACGGGATGAAGGCTCGCCCGCCTTCGCTCGCACCGGGCCGAGGCAAGGCCTCGCTGGCTGCGCGCGGTTCGCGGCTGGCTGCCGCTCCGCCGACCCTGGCGTATGGAACGAGCGGGATGCCTTGTCGGGCTTGCCCTGGAAACGCAGACCCTGGAGAGCGTGATGCTTCCGCGTGCCGATGACGCCCCTCGCCGCGAACGGCTGCCGCATCGCTGGCATGTGCTGCAGATGCTGCGGTCCATGCATGCGGGGCATCCGTTCATACACCTGTGGGATCTCTCCTGCCTCACGCATCTCGAAGGCGCGCCGATGGCGGTGCATTACTTCGGCTTTCTCGAACGCAACGGCTACATCGTGCCGTGCGCGAAGGAGGGGCCGCGGGCGCACTATTACACCTTGTCGTCCGATGGGGTTGCGCTTTACGAGGCCGGGGAGCGGTGGTGGCGCTCGTTGCGCTGGCGGCAGAAGTATCTGGTGATCTGGCACGGCTGAAACGGCGCGGGGCGGCGGTCTGCGTGGGCGATCTCATGATTTTCTGTAGGGCGATTCCGCGGACTTATGGACGCGGGACTGTGCGCGGATCCTTAAAGTTGGTACAAACGCCAGACGCGGCGTACTCCAACTGACAGGATCCGGAATCATGTTCGCTTCCACCCCCAGCTCGCGCGCACCCTCCCTGCGTACCCGCCTTCGACCCCGTCTTCGTCCCCTTCCGCTGGCCTTGCTCGCCTGTGTGGGGGCGTCCCACGCGCTTGCCGCGGAGCCGACCCCGACCCTGAACCCGGTGGTCGTGACGGGCAGCCGCGTCGAGGCCGCAAGCTTCGACCTGCCCTTCTCGGTCGATTCCGTCGACATGCAGGCGGTGCAGGCGGGCAATCTCGGCGTGAATGCGTCCGAAGCGCTCGCGGGGGTGCCGGGGCTGGTGGTGCAGAACCGCCAGAACTACGCGCAGGATCTGCAGATTTCCGTGCGCGGCTTTGGCAGCCGGGCGGCTTTCGGCGTGCGCGGCGTGAAGCTGATCGCCGATGGCATTCCCGCCAGCACGCCGGACGGTCAGGGCCAGGCGGCGACTTTCAACCTCGACACGGCCGAGCGCATCGAGGTGATGCGCGGGCCCTTCTCCACCGTGTATGGCAACCATGCCGGGGGCGTGATCCAACTGTTCTCGCGCGACCCGAAGGGGGCGCCGATGGTGCGCGGCGGGGTGATGGGCGGCTCGTGGGGCACGAGCAAGGTCGACATCGGCGCGGAAGGCGAGCAGAACGGCGTCGGCTATGTCGTGGATGCATCACGCTTCGATACCGACGGTTACCGCGATCACAGCGCCGCGACGCGCGACCAGCTCTTCGGCAAACTGCTGTTCCGGCCCGATCAGGACAGCAAGCTGACGCTGGTGGCGAACGCGCTGCGGCAGGACGATACGGACGATCCGCTGGGGATCAAGTGGGAGACGTTCAAGGACGATCCGCGCGACGGCGAAATCGACCAGAACGACACGCAGACGCCCAAGCGCACGGTCGCGGAACGGTTCGACACGCGCAAGAGCATCGACCACCGCCAGGGCGGCGCGACGTACGAGCGTCGCTTCGGCGCGGGGCGGCTACAGCTCTCCGCCTATGCGGGCGAGCGCAGCGTGATCCAGTACCAGGCGATTCCCCGCGGGCCGCAGCTGGCGGCGCGCCATTCAGGCGGCGTGATCGATTTCGACCGCGACTTCCACGGCCTCGGCGCACGCTGGACTCATACGCTTGCGGCCGGCCCGGGCGAACTAACGCTCACGGGCGGCGTCGACTACGACCGCTCGGAGGACGCACGCAAGGGCTATCAGAATTTCCTTGCCAGCAGTCCCAACGTTTTCGGCGTCAAGGGCGCGCTGCGCCGCGACGAAACCGACACCGTGACCAGCCTGGACCCGTATGTGCAGGCAAGCTGGAAACTCGAAAAGTGGACGCTGCAGGCCGGCCTGCGCCACAGCGACGTGAAGTTCGAGGTGGACGACAAGTACATCGTGGCGGGCAACCCGGACGACAGCGGCGACATCCGCTACCGCAAGACGACCCCGGCGCTGGGCATCGTCTACCAGTTGAGCCCCGTCGTGAACCTGTACGCGAGCGCCGCGCGCGGCTTCGAGACGCCGACGCTGACGGAACTGTCTTATTCCGGCACCGGCCCCACCGACGGTTTCAATTTCGGACTGAAACCCGCCACCAGCAAGCAGTACGAACTCGGTGCGAAAGCCTTCGTCGGAGAGAACACGCGCATGAACGTCGCGGTGTTCGAGATTCGTACCAAGGACGAGCTGGTCGTCGATTCGGCAGCCGGCGGGCGCACGGTGTTCAAGAATGCCGGATCGACGCTGCGCCAGGGCATCGAGCTCGCGGCCGACACGGAGTTCTCGCGCAACTGGCGCGGAAAGCTGTCGGTGACGCGCCTGCACGCGATCTACGACGAAGCCTTCGTCACGGGCACCGGCGCGACCGCGAAGACTGTCGAGGACGGCAAGCGCATCCCCGGCATCCCCGCGCTGTCGGCCTACGCCGAGCTGGAATGGAAGCCGCGTGAAGGCCTGGCAACCGCGCTGGAAGTCCTGCACCGCGGCAAGGTCTACGTCGAAGACACGAACACCAAACACGCCGCACCGGCCTACACGCTGGCGAACCTGCGCCTGACCGCCGAGCAGCGTTCGGGGCACTGGACCTTCCAGCAGATGGTCCGCGTGGATAACCTGTTCGACAAGGAACACGTCGCCTCGGTGATCGTCGGCGACGGCAACGACCGTTTCTATGAACCCGGCCCCACCCGCAGCGTGTACGCGGGCATCAAGACGAGCTACCGATTCTGACCGGCACCGCACTCCTCCTTCGCGGCGTCCTCCTTCGCTGCGAGCGCTTCCGCCCTGCCCGGCTCGTCCGGGCGGGGCTCGTTTTTTTCGTCACGGCCCTGCTCCTGGCAGGCGCCGTGGCACGGGCTGCGGACGACATCGTCGTGCGCGAACTGCAAGCGCTCGCCTATGCGGACGCCCGCGCGGCGCTGCTCGATGCCTTCGTCGACGAGGGGCTGGCGCCGCCGGCGGTGAGTCCGTTCGGCGACATGCTGGCGCGCACCGCGCCGGATCTGGGCCACCGGGCGGATTTCTACGGCGAGGCGGAGATTTTTTCCTTCTGCAGCGCACAGGTCTCGGGCCGCATGATCGGCGAGGACGTCCGCAACATCGCGCTGTGCCCGATGACGGTGGCGCTGTACACGCTGCCCGGCCGGCCGCGCACGGTGTTCCTGGCCCTGCGCCCGCCCGCGCTGCAATCGCCCGCCGGCGAATTCGCACGCGCCCTGCTGCGCCGCATCGTCGAGCGCACGATCGACAACGCCGGTCTGTCGCGCTGATCGCCGCCCGTTGCGGCCGGCAGCCCCCGTTCCGTAAAAAATTGGGTGCCCGATCGGCATTTCTACATCTCTCGGTCGCCTTAATACGTTAGATTTGACGAGATCGGTCGGTCCCCCAGCGAATCAGGTGGCGTGTGAAAGCTCCGCAGCTCAACCGGGTCGTGCTCATCGCGTACGCCGCAGTGATCGGGCTGGCGGGCTTCGGCTTCTACGAACTGTGGTCCTTCCGCGTCGCTGCGGCGCTGCGCCTTTCCGGCGAGAACCTGCAGGCGATGGGCAGTGCGCTCGACGCCACGGCGAAATCCGCCACGGACCACGTCGCGATCCTGCGCGTGGAGGCGGAACGTGCGCTGCGCGACGAGGTCGTCCATGGATACAACCCGATGCGCAAGGCGTTCGCGGTGTTCCCCGAGCCGGGTCTGTTCGCGACGACGCACCTCCCCGATGACGTGCCGCCCGGCCAGGGCGCCTATGTCTTCGGGCGCGGCGACCCAACAGCCTTTCCCGCGCCGATGGAACGCGAGATCAAGGTGGCGCTGCACCTGATCCCGGTGTTCCAGCGCGTGCGCGAGAACGTTCCGCAGGCGGCCTGGGTGTATTACACGTCGCGCTCGGGCTTCGTCAGCATCTACCCGCTCGATGCTCAGTGGAAATACCTGTCGTGGCACGACGAGATGCTCACGCATCCGGTCGTCACGCGCGCCGCACCGGAAGACAACCCGGAGCGCCGCATACGCTGGAGCGAGGCCTACGTCGACGAAGCCGGCAAGGGCATGATGAGTTCGGTGACGGCTCCCGTTTACGACGAAACGGGCCGTTTCCGCGCCATCGTCGCGCTCGACATCACGCTCGCGACCCTGAATGGCTACCTCGCCGGTCCGGGCATGGAGATCGGCCGGATGTTCGTCGCCAACGAGCAGGGCCAGCTCATTGCCGACCCCGGGATCGTGAAGCCGGACGATTCCGAAGTCAGTCTCGTCGACCGCACGCTGCCGCGCGAGCTCGCCGGCGGCCTTCGGCAGCTCGTCGATGTCTCGAAAACCGGCTACGGCGAGCACGGGGGCTGGCTGCTGGCGGGTGTGCGCCTGAACCACGCGCCGTGGACGGTGTACCACGTGGTCGACCGTTCCGCACTCGGATGGACGACGCTCGTGCACATGCACGTCGAGATCATCGCGATGCTGCTGATCGCGCTGGCCGGGGTGCTGCTGGAACAGCGCCGCCGCGCAGCACACCGGCTGCGGCTGTACCAGGCGGCGGTCGATGCGAGCACCTCGGGAATCATCGTCACCGACCGCTCCGCGAAGATCGAATACACGAACCCGGCGTTCTCGCGCATCACCGGCTACCCGGCGCGCGAGGCCATGGGGCAGACGCCTGCGCTGTTCCGCTCGGGCGAGACTCCGCGCGAGGTGTACGAGGACCTGTGGACGGTGATCCTGCGGGGCGAAAGCTGGCAGGGCGAGCTCCTCAACCGCAGCAAGAACGGCGAACTGTACTGGAGCGACCTGCGCATCGCGCCCATCCTGTCCGCCAGCGGCGAGCCGCAGCAATTCGTCGGCGTGATGAACGACGTCTCGGCGCCGAAGGAGGCGATGCAGGCGCTGGTCGACAGCGAGTCCTACAACAAGACGCTGTTCGAGCATTCGCACATCGCGCAGGCGATCCTGGACCCCGACACGCGGCGCTTCATCGACTGCAACGATGCGGCGGTGGCGCTGTGCGGCTACCCGGACCGGCGCAGCATGATCGGCCGGTCCCCGCTCAGCCTGTCCGCGGCGAAGCAGCCGGACGGACGTCCTTCGGGCGAAGCCGGCAACGATCAGCTCGCGCGCTGCCTGGATACGCGCGTGAACGTGTTCGAGTGGCGCAACCGCCGCCCCGACGGCGAGGAATGGGACGCTGAAATCCGCTGCATGAGTTTCCGCCATCGCGACCGCACGCTGCTGCAGCTCAGCATGCAGGACATCACCGGGCGCAAGCGCATCGAAACGCGCATGAAGCAGGCGATGGTGGTGTTCAGCGCGTCGAGCCAGGGCATCATGACCACCGACGCGAATGCGGTGATCACGGCGGTCAACCCGGCGTTTACCGCGATCACCGGCTACGCTGCCGAGGAGGTACTGGGCCGCCGGCCGTCGCTGCTCGCTTCCGGGCGCCACGACGAAACCTATTACGCCAACATGTGGGATTCGCTGACGCACCAGGGGCGCTGGGAGTCCGAGATCTGGAACCGGCGCAAGAACGGCGAGATCTACCCGCAGTGGCAGACGATCTCCGCCATCTACGATGGCCGCGGCGCCGTCACCGGCTACATCTCGCTGTTCAACGACATCACCCAGCGCAAGCAGCAGGAAGAGGCCATCTGGCGCCAGGCCAACTTCGACGCGCTGACCGGACTCGCCAACCGCAGCCTGCTGCAGGACCGCCTGGACCAGACGATGACGCATGCGCGGCGCAACCGCACCCGCGTCGGCCTGCTGTTCCTCGACCTCGACGGTTTCAAGTGGATCAACGACACGCTGGGGCACGACACCGGCGACGAACTGCTGGTCGAAGTCGCACGCCGCCTGACCTTCTGCGTGCGCGAGCAGGACACCGTGGCGCGCTTCGGCGGCGACGAGTTCACGATCGTGGTGAACGACCTCGCCGAGCCCGACGACCTGAACGCGATCGCCGAAAAGATCGTCAGCGTGCTGCGCGATCCGTTCCATCTGCGCGGCATCCAGCATCGCATGTCGGGCAGCGTCGGCATCACCGTCTACCCGGACGACGGCGAGGATGTGCAGACGCTGTTCCGCAACGCCGACATCGCGATGTACAAGTCCAAGCAGGGCGGCAAGAACCGCTTCCAGTTCTACGCCCGCGACATGCAGAGCGACGCGCTGGCGCGCATGAAGCTCGAAGCGGACCTGCGCACCGCACTCGAACGGCAGGCCTTCTCGCTGCACTACCAGCCCATCGTCGATGCCGACAGCGGCGAACTGATCGGGGCAGAGGCGCTGATACGGTGGACCCACCCCGTGCGCGGCCCCGTGTCGCCGCTGGAGTTCATCCCCGTGGCCGAGGACAGCGGCCTCATCATCGGCATCGGCGAATGGGCGCTGCGCGAGGCCGCGCGCCAGTCCCGGGCATGGCGCGAACGGGGACACGGTACGCTGCGGCTGGCGGTTAACATGTCCGGCGTGCAGTTCCGCGAAGCCGGGCTGCCCGACCTGATCGCCGGCGTGCTGGCCGAATTCGGCATGGACCGCGGCAGCCTCATGGTCGAGATCACCGAGTCGGTGCTGATGGGCGGCAGCGAATCGATGGAGGCGCGCATGCGCGACATCAAGGCGCTGGGCATCGGCTACGCGCTCGACGACTTCGGCACCGGTTTCTCCTCGCTGTCCTACCTCAAGCGCTTCCCCGTCGACATCGTCAAGATCGACCGCAGCTTCATCAACGACTGCCCGGATGACCGCAACGACGCGCACCTCGTCGAGGCCATCATCAACATGGCCCACAGCCTGGGCCTGCACGTCACCGCGGAAGGCGTCGAGACCGACGAGCAGGTGACCTTCCTGCGTGAGCTCGGCTGCGACTTCCTGCAGGGCTACCTCATCGGCAAGCCGCTGCCGCCCGAGGAATTTGAGGCGATCCTGCAGAAGCACTTCCTGCTGCCCTCGACCGACGATCTCGGCCCGGAAGAGTCGCGCCTGCTCACCGCATTGCGCCGCGACGACCTCGACATCGACGCGTGGCTGCGCCGGCTGCTCGGCGAACGATCGCCCGACCTGGCCGCGTTCCTGGAACGGGAAGGCTGGAAGCGGCACGGCCTGGACCTGAAGCAGGCGATCGAAGCCCACCTCAGCTGGCGCAAGCGGCTCAACGCCTACGTCAGCGGACGATCCGCCGCCGACGCGCTGGAGGATTCCGCAGCCGCTTCGGTAAGCCTGTGCGAGCTGGGCCAATGGATAGCGGGCAACGACGCGCTGCCCGCCGACCGCCTCGCGCATCTCGCGCGCATGCACAAGGACTTCCACAAGCTGGCGGGCCAGATCGTGGCCGACTATAACCATGGCTATCAGGCCTCGGCACACCGCACGCTCGCCGGCCTCAAGTTCCGCACGGCATCGCGCGACCTGGTGATCGCGCTGATCGATTGTTTCGACGACCGTAGCGCCCCTGACGGCTGACCGCCGCGCCGCTTCCGGCAGCCAATGCAGGGCAGTAGCACCCCACATCCTTCACGAGTTTCCCCACGACAGGAGCCGAGCCCATGCTGACCGCCACGCAGAAGAAGACCGCCGAGAGCATCGTCAACCTTTTCGAGACCGGACAAGTGCTGGGCGACTACGGCATGGTCACGATCATCCGCGGCGATACCGGCCACCTCACCTACGGGCGCTCGCAGACGACGCTCGGTTCGGGCAACCTCGCCACGCTGCTGCGCCAGTACTGCTCCACGCCCGGCGCCGAATTCGCACCGCTGCTCGAGCGCTACCTGGCGCGCTTCGACGCCGTCGACCTCGCACTGGACAGCGACGGCGCACTGCACAACATCCTGCGCGCCGGCGCCGACGACGCGGTGATGCGCGACGTGCAGGACGCCTTCTTCGACGAGACCTACTGGCAGCCCGCGATGCGCGCGGCCGCGCGCGAGGGCATCGCCTCGCCGCTGGGCTGCGCCGTGGTGTACGACAGCTTCGTGCACGGCGCATGGAAGGCCATGCGCGACCGCTGCAACGCCGCGCATGGCAGCGTCGCCGATGCCGGCGAGCGGAACTGGGTCGCCGGCTATGTCGCGACACGGCGCGCCTGGCTCGGCGGCCACGCGCGCGCCGATCTGCGCCCGACGGTGTACCGCATGGATGCCTTCCAGCGTCTGATCGACCAGGGCTACTGGAACCTCGAACTGCCGCTTGTCGTGCGTAGCGCCGAGATCTCGCCGGCGACGCTGGCCGCCCTGCCCCCGGGCTGCTTCGACGGCCCGGCCCCGGGTTCGCGTCCGCTGTCGGTCGGCTCGCCGATCATGCGCGGGCTCGACGTGCGCCGCCTGCAGCTGGGCCTGTCGCTGCGCGGCGTGGACATCAAGGCAGACGGCCTCTTCGGCCAGACCAGCGCGCGCTGCATCAAGGCCTGGCAGACGAGGAACGGCCTGCCCGCCACCGGCGTCGCCGACATCGCCCAGGTCGCCCGCCTGTGCGCGTTCGATGACGTTACGGTTTGACAAAGTCGAGGTTTGACAAAGGGGTAAGCGGGCGCTACACAGATAGTTAAACAGAATAAATGCGCGGCGCCGCCCCGTCCCGGGAGCTGCAGCCCACATGCCCCGAAAGCAAGGTTGCGCCCCATTCCGCCCGCATCGCTCCGGCATGCGGGAGGCAGAGGCCGCCGCGGGAGGCGGGGATGCTCCACATCCGAAGGAGACTCTCATGGCAAGGCGCGCACTCTGCATCGGCATCAACAACTACCCCGGCACCGACAGCGACCTCTCCGGCTGCGTCAATGACGCCAGCGACTGGGCGACCGCCCTCACCGAACGCGGTTTTTCGACCAGCAAGCTGCTCGACTCGGCAGCGACCAAGTCGGCGATGGTGCAGGCCATCGACAGCCTCGTCACCGGCGCGGCGAAGGGCGACACGATCGTGCTCACGTATTCGGGCCACGGCACCTGGCTGCCCGACACCGACGGCGACGAACCCGACGCCCGCGACGAGGCCTTGTGCCCGTGGGACATCGACAGCGGCAACGTGCTGCTCGACGACGAACTGCACGACCTCTTCAGCCGGCGTGCCGGCGGCGTGCGCATCGTGCTCATCTCGGACAGCTGCCACTCCGGCACCGTCACGCGCGGCGACGAAAGCGACCTCGATCCCGGCATGCCGCGCGCCCGCTTCCTGCCCCCGGCCGTGTGGATGAAGCGCAACGCGCTGCCGGCAGACACGACGCGCCCGGTGCGGCTTTCCGGCGGTTTCACGCGCGCCGGCGGCGACCTGCTGCTCGCGGGCTGTCTCGACACCCAGTTCAGCTGGGACACGAGCTTCAACGGCCGCCCCAACGGCGCCTTCACCTTTTACGCGCTGAAAACGCTGAAGAACCTGCCCGCGACGGCGACCTACGAGCACTGGTTCAGGGACATCCGCAACTACCTGCCTTCCACCCGCCTGCCGCAGGATCCGCAGATCTTCGGCACCCGCAGCGCGCGCCGCTTCAAGGTCTTCGCGTAACGCCCGGCGCCGGCCCGTCGACGGCCGGCGCGTCCTTCCCCACCGCCGCAGGAGGCACGGATGCCGGCACCCCGCAAACCGGGCGAACTCGTCCTTCACCTGCCGGGCGCGCCGCGCGAAGCCGATACCCTGCCCGCAGCGCTCAGGGTCGGCACGCGCGCCGCCGCTGCGGCCCCCGATCCCTTCCTCGACGGCGTCGTCGCGGTGCAGGCCGCCTTTGCGCTCACCGCACCCGGCCGCGATGCGGCTGCCGCGACCGACGCGCGCTTGCGCGAGGACAGCCTCCTCGCGCTGGAGACGAACGACGGCACCACCGTCTTCATCCGCGCCGACAAGCTCCGCGAAGACCTCGCACGGGTGCGCCCCGACGCCGTGCGCGCCGACGGCTCGATCGACTTCGCCGCCCTGCGCGACCCGGCCGCGGCCGCACGCGGCATTCCCGACTGGCTGTGGTCGGGTGTGTCGGTGCTCACGCTGGGGCACGACGCGATCGCCGACGCCGCGCGCGACAAGGCGCTGGAATGGCTGCAGGACTGGCTGGGCGAGCGCAGCGAGGATCTCGCCGCGCCCGGCGCATCGTGGCTGGGCACCAAGGCGCTGATGTGGGCGATCGAAAGCCGCCTCGCGGGCGAACCGGGGCTCTACCAGTGGCGCAACGGCGACGGACTGGCGGGATCCGACCGCTGCGCCGCCAACGATCCGCGCCTCGCCGCGATCGGCGACGGGCCGACGCTGCTCTTCATCCACGGCACGGCCTCGCACACGCTCGGGAGCTTCAAGGATCTGCGCGCCGGCAGTGCGGCCGCCGACTGGGAACCGCTCGCGCGCCGCTTCGGCGAGCGCATCTTCGGCTTCGAGCACCGCACCTTCTCCGAAAGCCCGATCGACAACGCGCTGCAGCTCGCCCGCACCCTGCCGGCCGGCGCCCGCCTGTCGGTCGTCACACATTCGCGCGGCGGTCTCGTCGGCGACCTGCTGTGTCTCGCCGGCCTGAGCGACGACGCCATCGCCGCCTACCGCCACGCGCCGCCATCCAACGCGGGCGAATCCGAACGCGAAAAACACCTGCGCGACCTCCTCACCGCGCGCGAGCAGGACACGCTGCGCGCACTGCGCCAGGAGCTCGCGGACAAGAATTTCCGCATCGAGCGCTACGTGCGCGTGGCCTGCCCGGCGCGCGGCACGACGCTGCTCTCCGACAACCTCGACCTGTTCCTGTCCGGGCTCCTGAGCCTGACCGCCCGGCTCGTCGGCGCGGTGACCGGCCCCGCCGGCGGCGCTGTGCTGTCCGCATTCAAGCGCATCGTGCTGGAGATCGCCGACAAGCGCCTCGATGCGCGCCTGGTGCCCGGCATCGAGGCGATGCTCACGGACGCGCCGATGGGCCCGCTGCTCGCCAACGCTCAGCGCAAGCAGGGCATCGCGATGGCCGTCATCAGCGGCGACATCCAGGAAACCGGCGTGCTCAAGCGCCTCGGCGTGATGTTCACCGACTGGATGCTGTTCGACCGCCACGACAACGACCTCGTCGTCGACACCGACTCGATGTATGCCGGCCTCGCGATGCGCAACGAGGCGCGCTACATCTTCGACCAGGGCGCCTCGGTCAATCACTTCAGCTACTTCGCCAACCGCCACACCCGCACGGCGCTGCGCGACTGGCTCACGAGCAGCGATCCCGCTGCCCTGCCCACCTTCAGCGCCATCGCCCGCCGCCGCGAACCCGGCGCCGCCGAGGCGCGCGACCGCGCCGCCAGCCGGGCCGCCCTGCGCGAGGCGCCGCGCCCGGACAGCCGCCCGGTGGTGATCTTCCTGCCGGGCATCATGGGTTCGCACCTCGAGCTGCGCAAGGAAGGGCGCAAGCCCGGCGACGGCGACCGTGTGTGGTTCGACTTCCTCGACCTCGCGACCGGCGGGCTCGCCAAGATCGCGATGGACAAGGCCGACGTGCGCGAGGAAGCGCTGTTCGACATGTTCTACGGCGAGCTTGCCGAGCACCTCGAAGCGACGCACACCGTCATCCGCTTCCCCTACGACTGGCGCAGGCCCATCCATGCCCCGGCCGGCGCCGCCGAGTGTCTCGCCCACACGCTGGAACAGGCGCTCAATACGCACCCCAGCCAGCCGGTACGACTGCTCGCGCACAGCATGGGCGGCCTCGTGACCCGCACGATGATCGCGCAGCGTCCCGACCTGTGGGCGGAAGTCGTGCGCCGCCCGGGTGGACGGCTGGTGATGCTGGGCACGCCCAACAACGGCTCGCACCTCATGGTCGAGACCCTGCTCGGCAAATCCGGCACGATGCGCCAGCTCGCGCGCATGGACCTCGTCCACGGCATGCAGGGGGTGCTCGACATCGTCGCGGGCTTCCCCGGTGCGATGCAGCTGCTGCCGCGCCCCGGTTTCGCCGACGCCGGATCGACGCTTCACGACGATTGGCTGCTTGCCCCCATCTGGCCTGAAGCCGCCAAGGCCAACCGCGACCGCTGGTTCGGCGACGGCATCGGCGGGCAACCGGACGCCGCCACGCTCGCCGCCGCCCGCGGACTGTGGGAGACGGCGCTCGCGACGAACGACGCGCCGCAGCCCGTCGAGCGCGTCAGCTACGTCTTCGGCCAGGCCGAGAACACCCCCTGCGGCACCACGAACGAAGGCGGCCGGATCAAGTTGCTCGGCACCCCGCAGGGCGACGGCTCGGTAAGCTGGGCGTCCGGCCGGCTCGCGAACCTGCCGGCCGAGCAGTACTGGTACATGCCCGTCGACCACGGCGCGCTGACCGGCACCGAGGAATACTTCCCTGCCGTCGCGGACCTGCTGCAGACCGGTACGACGAGCCGCCTCGGCCGCCTGCCCGCCGCCCGCGGCACGGCCGCTCCGACCGCCGCCTACGACGCCCCGCCGCCCGTGCTGCCATCCGAGGAAGAACTCGCCTGCAGCCTCGTCGGCACCCGCCCCCGCCGCCGCCGCCCGGTATCCGCGATCCATCCGCTGCAGATCTCGGTCAGCGCGATGGACCTGCGCTTCGCGCGCCAGCCCGTCCTGTGCGGCCACTACCTCGGCGATGCGATCGCCGGCGCCGAGGCGGCGATCAACGACGCGCTGGTCGACGGCGCCCTGCGCCAGCGCGAACGGCTCGGCGTGTATGCAGGTGAAATCGGCTCGGCGGCCGTCGTGCTGCAGGCGCGCAGCCGGGAAGACCGCCTGCACGGCACCGGGCGCGGCGCCGTGATCGTCGGCCTGGGGCGCTTCGGCGAGCTGTCCACCGCCGACGTCGTCGAGACCGTGCGAGCCGGCGTGCTGCGCTACCTGCTCCATTCGCACGACCGCCAGGGCACCGAGGGCGACGCCAACACCGAACTCACGCTCGGGAGCCTGCTGATCGGCTACAACTCCACCGCCCACATCAGCGTCGACGACTCCATCGAATCCATCGTGCGCGGCGTGCTCGCCGCCAATCGCCAGTTCGCCGAGGCGATGCCGCTCACGCGGCTGCGGGTCGCGCGCCTCGACCTGATCGAGCTGTTCATGGACACCGCGATCAGCGCCGCGCGCGCGATACGTCACCTGCCCGCACGCATGACGGGTGACCTGCGCCGACTCGAGTCGCGCATCGAAGTCGCCGAGCAGCTCAACGAGGGCGAAGGCGCCCGTCCGCGCCTGTCGGTGTCTGCCCCCTTCGGCAATTGGCCGCACATGATGGTCACGGCAGACGGTTGCCCCGCAGACGCCGCCGCACCGGTCCCGGAGGGCGGCAGCCGTGCCATTGCCACGCGGCTGAAGTACGTCTTCCTGTCCGAACGCGCGCGCGCCGAAAGCATCCTGCAGCAGCGCCAGCCCGGCCTCGTCGAGGCGCTGGTGCGCAACGCGATCACCCAGGACCGCTACAACGCCGACCTGTCGCGCACGCTGTTCCAGCTGATGGTGCCGCTGGATTTCAAGGCGGCTGCGCGCGAAGCCGAGCAGCTCGTCCTGGTCGTCGACGGCTACACCGCGAACCTGCCGTGGGAGATGCTGCAGGCCGACGAGCAGCCGATGGCGCTCAACACGGCGATCGTGCGCCAGTTCGCCTCCGCGCGCTTCCGCCGCAACCCGCTCAGCATCACGCGCAAGCTCGCGTGCGTGATCGCCAACCCGTCCACGCACGGCTATTACGCCCAGTTTGGCGCCCCGTCACGGCCGCTGCCCGCGCCGCAGGACGACCATCTGCCCGACCTGCCCGGCGCGGCGGCCGAAGGCGCGGCGATCCGCGACCTGCTCGGCGAGTGCGGCTACGAGCTCAGCTACGGCGAAGGCCTGGAAGCGCTCGACGTGTTCGCGCGCCTCTTCCGCCAGCCGTGCAAGGTGCTCGTCATCGCCGCCCACGGCGTGTTCGAGGTCACGGCGCGCGACGGCACGCAGCGCACCGGCGTCGTCCTGTCCGACGGCATGCTGCTGACCGCCGCCGAGGTGTCGCAGCTCGAGGTCGTGCCCGAACTCGTCTTCCTCAACTGCTGCCACCTCGGCGCGATGTCCGTCTCGCCGGACACCGCGAACCGGCTCGCCTACAGCCTCGCGCGCGAACTGATCGAGATCGGCGTGCGCTGCGTGGTTGCGGCCGGCTGGCAGGTCAATGACGACGCCGCCCGCGTCTTCGCGACGAGCTTCTTCGAGAGCTTCGTGCGCAACGGCGAGCCCTTCGGCTCCGCCGTCTTCAGCGCGCGCAAGAGCACATGGGAGGAGTTTCCGCAGTACAACACCTGGGGCGCCTACCAGGCTTACGGCGATCCGCATTACATGCTCGAAGCCCCGGCGGACGACGGCACGACGCGGGTCCCGACCGACATCGTCTCGCCCGTCGACCTCGCTGACGCCTTCGCCCGCCTGCGCGTCAACCTGTCGCACAGGGCGCGCGGCCTTGCCGACGTGGAGCGCCAGATCGCGGCCATCCTCGCGCATGTCCCTGCCGCGTGGAAGGATCTGCCCGAAGTGCAGGCCGCGATCGGTGCAACCTACGCCGAACTCGGCCCCGACGGCTTCGAACGCGCCAGCGCCGCCTATCGCACCGCGCTCGCCGGCGAGGACCGCAACGGCCGCGTGCCCGTGCGCATCGTCGAGCAGCTCGCCAACCTCGAAGCCCGCATGGGCGAGACGCGCGGCGACGCGCCCCTGATCGAATCGGCCATCGCGCGCCTCGAAAACCTCATCGCCCTGGCGAAGCCGATGCCTCCCGGCACGATCCTGCCGCCCAACGCCGAACGCCGCGCCCTGCTCGGCAGCGCGCTCAAGCGCGAGGCGGCGGTGCTCGCCGCGCAGGACAAGGACTGGCCGACCGTGCGCGCGGTGGTCGCGCGCGCACGCGATGCCTACGCCGGCGCCGAGGGCAGCCCGGGCGATGTGGGTTTCGACCCCTACCTGATGATCAACCGCCTGCAGCTCGACTGGCTGCTCGTCGAGCCCGGCGACGCCACCGCGCAGCAGCGCGCGACGGAGCAGGCATCCATGTGCGCCCAGGCAGCGCGGGCCCTGTTCGCCCGCAGCGGCGACTTCCTCGACGCCGTGAAGCCTGCCGACGCCGAACTCGCTGCGCGGCTGCTCGCGGGAGTCGGCGCCGACGACGCTCCGGCCCTTGCGCGCATCTACGAGGAAGCGATCGACAACGTGCCGCCCAGCGCGCGCAAGTTCGACTCCGTCGTGAAGCAGATCTGCCTGCTCGCGCGCCTGGCCGGCTTGCGCGGCCACCCCTACGATGCGACGCACGCCCGCGTGCTGGGCGAACTGGCGCGCAGCCTCGGGCAGCAGGACTGCCCCGGGCTCCTGCCGCCTGCACACACCAGAAATCCCAAACGCATCAAGAAAAATAAGTAACAAACCTTTCGCATCAACGGACTGGCGATATCGACCAATGCATATTAAATATATTTAATGCATATCTCCAAAGTTTGCAGAGGTATAACATTTCGCCCGCCTCCATCCGAACCCAATCAAAAGAACATAGAACAATGGACACTCACCACCACTGCAACTGCAAGCACGCCCCGGGCGAAAACCACTCCGGCGCCCGTCGCAACTTCCTCACGCGCGCCACGCTCGCCGCCGGCGTCGCCCTGCTCGGCACCGCCGCGCCGAGCGGCCCCGCGCGGGCCGGCGGCCACACCGACATCTTGCTGCTCACCTGCATGGATTTCCGCCTCATGGACAGCGTCGAGCAATACATGGCGGGCCGCGGCCTCACGCACAAGTACGACCACATCGTGCTCGCGGGCGCCTCGCTGGGTGCGCTGACCGACAAGTATCCGGCCTGGAACCGCACCTTCTGGGATCACCTCGCCGTCGCGATCCAGCTCCACGACGTGAAGAAGGTCGTCGTCATGGATCATCGCGACTGCGGCGCCTACAAGGCGATCCTCGGCGAGGACCTCGCGCCGGATCCCTTGCGCGAAGCCGACGTGCATCGCGACCATCTGGATCGCCTCGCCGCTGCCATCAAGGACAAGCACCCCGGCTTGCAGGTCGAGACCCTGTTGATGGCGCTCGACGGATCGGTGGAGGCGCTCGGCAACTTCGCCTGAGCATCCCCGTCCGGGAGCCGCCATGCGGCTCCCCGCCTCCTTCGGCGCCGGCGATCGGCGTGTGGACTTGAAGTCCCGCCGACCGCCTCTATATCGGGAGTCATGGGTGTTGCATGCGGATACCCGTCCCTGTCCGATGGAGGATCATGATGTTCTACCGATCAGTGTTTCCCCGCGATCTGTTGTCCGAACTCGATCGTCTGCAGCGCGAGATGCAGCAGTCGTACGAGTTCTCCCCCAGCATCCGCGGACTCGCGCGTGGCGGCTTTCCTGCGATGAACGTCGGCAACACGCCGCATTCCGTCGAGATCTACGCCTTTGCGCCCGGCATCGACCCGGCGACGATCGCCGTGCAGCTCGAAAAAGGCGTGCTGACGATCGCCGGCGAGCGCGCGAGCGTTCTGCCACCCAGGGAAGCCAATGCCACCGTGCATATCGAGGAGCGCTTCTCCGGACGTTTCCGCCGCGTCGTGACCCTGCCCGACGACGCCGACCCCAACGCCGTGAGCGCGAAGTACCGCGATGGCGTGCTGCACGTCAGCGTCCAGCGCCGGCAGGCCGCCCAGCCGCGCCGCATCAGCATCGAATGACGAGGAACCGGACATGAACGACAACACCAACGTCACCCGCAAACCCGACACCGCCGCCAGCGACATGGCGCTGCTGCCCCCCGTCGACGTCATCGAGGATGCCGGCGGGATCACGCTGTATGCCGACCTGCCGGGCGTGCCGAAGGACAAGCTGAACCTGCTGGTCGAAGGCGACACGCTGACGATCGAGGGCGAGGTCAGCCTCGAAGCGCCCGAGGGCATGGAGTCGTCCCACGCCGAAGTGAGCCTGCCGCGCTACCGCCGCATGTTCACGCTGTCGAAGGAACTCGACGCGAACAAGGTCTCGGCCGAGTTCAACCAGGGCGCGCTGAAGCTGCGTATCCCGAAGGCCGACCACGCGCAGCCGCGCAGGATCGAAATCGCAGTGATGTAAGGTTTTCTCCGCGAAGACTTCCCCCCACGAAGACTTCCCACACAACGCCGGCCCGGCCCGGGTGAGCAATCGCCCGGCCCGGGCCGGAGTCATGTCTACGCTCCGCGCGCGCTTCCCGCCCGCGTGCGCCGCAACGCATGGCCGACCATGCACCCGTCCCATGACGCTGTCGCATCCGCAGCAGACAAAAGGTTCATGACCGATTACCGTGCATTTGCAATATTTACGGTCTAGCCTTATCGCATGACGCGCCTGACGTCACCGGCCTTCCCACACTCGACTCCGCATCCCATCACCCGACCTGGAGCATTGCCATGGAACCGATGGACACCTACCGCCAACTCGCCGCGACATATGTTGCCGACGTCGGATTGAAGATCCTCGCCGCCATCATCTTCTGGATCGTCGGCCGCTGGCTGATCGGACTCGCCGGACGCCTGCTGCAGCAGGCGATGGAACGCCAGAAGGTCGACCCGACGCTGATGCGCTACGTCGGCAGCTTCCTGTCGGTCACCCTGAACATCATCCTGGTCGTCGCCATCCTCGGCTACTTCGGCGTGCAGACCACCACCTTCGCCGCCCTGGTCGCCGGTATCGGCGTCGCCATCGGCGCCGCCTGGGGCGGCCTGCTCGGCAACCTCGCCGCGGGCATCTTCGTCGTGGTGCTGCGCCCGTTCAAGGTCGGCGACTTCATCAGCGCGGGCGGCGTCGTCGGCACCGTGAAGGAAATCGGCCTGTTCGCGACCGCGATCAACACCCCCGACAACGTCATGACCCTGATCGGCAACGGCAAGGTGTTCGGCGACACGATCCAGAACTTCACCGCCAACCCCTACCGCCGCGTTGAACTGAAGTGCCAGCTCGCCAGCAGCGCCGACCACCTCACGGCGATGCAGCTGCTGCGCGAAAAACTCCTCGCCGTACCGAACGTGCTCGCCGATCCCGCACCGGAGGTCGACATCCTCGAGTTCAACCTCGTCGGCCCGGTGCTCGCGGTGCGCCCCTTCTGCCACAACGACCACTACTGGCAGGTGTATTTCGACGGCAACCGCGTGATCCGCGAGACCCTTGCGGCAGCGGGCTTCCCGGCGCCGATGCCGGCGCAGGTGATGATCATGCAGCAGCCGGGCGTCTGAACACCTGGCGGCGCTAGCCGAGCTTCGCGCGCAGGTAGTCGAGCAGGTTCCCCAGCGTCACGAGGCGGCCATAGTCCGCCTCGGGGATGCTCACCTTCAGCTGCTCGCTGATCCCGATCAGGAAGTTGAGCCAGTCCATCGAATCGAGGTCGACCTGCTGGCGCAGTGGGCGGTCGTCGCGCAAGTCGTCCGCCTCGACCTCGGGCGCGATGCCGCGCAGGATCGCGATCACGTTCGCCCGCAGCTCAGGATATTTCTCGGACATCGCCTTCCCCTTGTTTGTCCCTGTCGCCCTTCCCCATCACAGCTCCTCCGGCCGCTGCAGGCACTCCCGCAGCTCGGCGAGGAACAGCGCGCCACGATGTCCATCCGACACGCGGTGGTCCGCCGCGAGGCTCGCGACGACCGTCGGCGTCACAACCAGCGTGCCGTCCTCCACCCACGGCCGCTCCATGATGCGGCCGAAGCCGACGAGCGCGACCTGTGGCGGGTAGATCACGCCCATCACGGATTCGACGCCCTGCTCGCCGAGGTTGGTCACGGTGATCGTCGGATCGGACATCTCCGAGCTGCGTAGCGAGCCGGCACGCGTGCGCTTCACGAGATCGGCGAGCTCGCGCATCAACTGGTCGAGCGGTTTGCTGCCGACATCATGCAGCGCAGGCGCGATAAGCCCGCCCTGGCGCAGCGAGATCGCGACGCCGATGTGCGCGGCCGGCACCGACTCGAAACGGCCGTCGCGGAAGAAGCCGTTCATCTCCGGATACTGCGCGAGCGCAGCCGCAACCGCCTTGAGCTGCAGCACCGCCATCAGCAGGCGCCCGGTGATCGGCCGCCCCTCGTTCACCTGCGCAAGCCACCGCTGCGCGCGCGCCATCGGGATCGTTTCGACGAGGTAGTAATGCGGGATCTCGCGCTTCGAACGGCTCATCGCCGCGGCGATCGCGCGGCGCATCTCGGCGTTCCTGTCGGCCTCGGGATGTGCCACCGGGACGGTTTCGGCGGATTTCGACGCGCCGGGCTGCGCGGCGGCCTCGACATCCGCAAGCGTCACGGCACCGCCCGGTCCGGAGCCCATGAGTCGCGCGATATCCACCCCGAGCGCCTCGGCACGCCTGCGCGCCGCCGGCGAGATGCGCTGGCGTGCGGCCTCCGAGGCGCCGGGGGCGGCAGCAGGCGTGAGCTTTCCGGCCCGTTCGCCGGCACTCGCGGCGCCCTCCGGTGGCGGCTTTTCGCCTGGCTCGAGCAACGTCGCCAGCACCGTGCCGACGGGAATCCGCTCCCCCGGTTCGACCAGCAGCTCATGCACGACGCCGTCCTGCCAGATCTCCACATCGACCGCCGCCTTCGAGGTGTCGACGATCGCGACGACCTGGCCCTTGCGCACGGTGTCGCCGGGCTTCACCTTCCATTCGATGAGCTTGCCCTCGTCCATGTCGGCGCCGAGGGAGGGCAGCGTGAAGTCAAACATTCAGTACCTCCCTGACCGCAGCGACGATCTTGGCCGCCTGCGGCAGCGCGGCGTCCTCCATGTGCTTGGCGTAGGGGATCGGCACTTCCTCGCTGCACACACGCACCGGCGGCGCGTCGAGATCGTAGAAGCAGCGCTCGACGATGCGCGCCATCACCTCGGCGGCGAGGCTGCCGCTGCGCCAGCCTTCATCGACGATCACCGCGCGGTGCGTGCGGCTCACCGACTCGGCGATGGTCTCCGTATCCAGCGGACGCAGCACGCGCAGGTCGAGCACCTCGACGTCGATGCCGTCGCGCGCCAGTTCGTCCGCGGCCTCCAGCGCCTTCGGCAGGCTGCCGCCGTAGGTGATCACGGTGAGCCGGCTGCCGGGGCGGCGAATCGCCGCGCGCTCGATGTCGCACCGCCAGTCCTCATTTGGCTCATCTCGCAGTTCGTCTTCCGTGTTGTAGAGCTGGGCGTGCTCGAAGATCACGACCGGGTCCGGGTCGGCGAGCGCCGGCGCAAGCATGCCGCGGGCGTCGGCGATGGTCGCCGGGGCGAGCACGCGGATGCCGGGAATGTGCGCGTACCAGTTTTCCAGGCTGTGCGAGTGCTGGGCCGCGAGCTGGCGCCCGGCGCCGGTGGCCATGCGGATCACCAACGGCACCGACACCTGCCCGCCCGACATGTGGCGCAGCAACGCGGCGCTGTTCACGATCTGGTCGAGCGCGAGCAGGCTGAAATTCACCGTCATGACCTCGACGATGGGCCGCATGCCGCCCAGCGCCGCGCCGATGCCGGCGCCGACGAAACCGAGTTCGGAGAGCGGCGTGTCGCGGATGCGCTCGGGACCGAATTCGTCATAGAAGCCTTTCGACACCGCATAGGTGCCGCCGTAGCGGCCCACGTCTTCGCCCATCAGGAAGACACGCGGATCGCTGACGAGCGCATCGTGCAGCGCCTGGCGCATCGCCTCGCGGTAGCTGACCCTCATGACCGCCCTCCCGGTGTCGTGACGTCCCGCAGCAGGTCCTCGACCGGCTCCCACGCTGCGGCCTCGGCGAACGCGACCGCAGCGGCAACCTCGGCCTCGGCCGCCGCGTCAAGGTCGAGGAAGCCATCCTCGCTCAGCTCGCCCGCCGCCTTCAGTTGCGCGGAGAAACTGTGGATCGGCCCGCGCTTCTTCCACTCCTCGACCTCGGCCTTGTCGCGGTACAGCTCGGGGTCGAACATCGAGTGCGCGCGGAAACGGAAGGTGCGGAATTCGACGAAGAAGGGGCCGCCCTCCTCGCGCACCTGCTGTGCGGCGCGACACGTCGCCTCATGCACCGCCCGCACGTCCATGCCGTCCACCTTCAGCGTCGGCACTTTGTAGCTCGCAGCCTTCACGCACAGCTCGGTCTGGGATTCCGAACGGTCCAGCGCGGTGCCCATCGCGTACAGGTTGTTCTCGCACAGGAACAGCACCGGCAGCCGCCACAGCGCGGCAAGGTTCATGCCTTCGTGGAACGCACCCTCCGCCACCGCTCCCTCGCCGAAGAAGCACGCCGTCACGCGGCGTATGCCCTGCATGCGGTCCGCGAGCGCGAGCCCCACCGCCAGCGGCAGGCCGCCGCCGACGATGGCGTTGCCGCCGTAGAAGCGCCGCGCGGCGTCGAAGAGGTGCATCGAGCCGCCGCGCCCGCGCGAGCAGCCGGCCGCCTTGCCGAACATCTCGGCCATGATCGCGTCCATCGGCACGCCGCGCAGCAGCGCGTGGCCATGCTCGCGGTAGGTCGCGACGACGTTGTCGCCGGCGTCGAGCGCGTGCATCGCGCCGGTCGCGCAGGCCTCCTCGCCGATGTAAAGGTGCAGGAAGCCGCGGATCTTCTGCGCGCCGTAGAGCTCGGCGCATTTCTCCTCCATGCGGCGGATGCGCAGCATGTCGGCGAGCAGCCGATGCGCGAACGGGCGCTCGGGCATCCCTGTCACGGCCTCCGTCATGTCGCCCGTCTCGTTCATGCTCCGGCCTCCAGTGTCGACGTATCCCCTTCGGGCAGCCCCAGCTCGCGCGCCTTCAGCAGCCGGCGCATGATTTTGCCGCTGCGCGTGCGCGGCAGCGTTGTCGCGAAGTCGATCTCCTTCGGCGCGACGGCAGCGCCGAGCTTCTTGCGTGCGTGCGCGAGCAGCTCCATGCGCAGCGCCTCGCCCGGCTCGAAGCCCTTCTTCAGCGACACGAAAGCCTTCACGATTTCGCCGACCATCGCGTCCGGCTTGCCGATCACGCCCGCTTCGGCGACCGCGGGATGCTCCATCAGCGCGCTCTCGACTTCGAACGGGCCGATCAGGTGGCCGGCCGACTTGATCACGTCGTCCTTGCGCCCGACGAACCAGAAGTAGCCGTCGGCGTCGCGCCGCGCCAGGTCGCCGGTGAGGTACCACACGCCCGAGAAGCACTTGCGGTAGCGTTCCTCGTTGTTCAGGTAGCCGCGCAGCATGGCCGGCCAGCCGCGCAGCAGCGCGAGTTCGCCTTCGACGTCGGGCTCCTCGATGACCTCGACGAGGCCGTCCTTGCCCTCCCGCACGATGGCCGCCTCGACGCCCGGCAGCGGCCGGCCCATCGAGCCGGGCTTGATGTCCAGCGCGGGCAGGTTCGCGATCATGATCCCGCCCGTCTCCGTCTGCCACCAGTTGTCGTGGATCGGCAGGCCCAGCACCTCCTTGCCCCACCACACGGCCTCGGGGTTGAGCGGCTCGCCGACGCTCGCGACGAAGCGCAGGTCCGGGAATTCGAAGCGCTGCGCGAGCTCCGGCCCCGCCTTCATCAGCATGCGGATCGCGGTCGGCGCGGTGTACCACACGCTAACCTTCTGCTCGTGCAGGATGCGGTACCAGCGCTCGGCGTCGAAATCGCCCTCGTCGACGATGGAGGTCACGCCATGCAACAGCGGCGCGATGATGCCGTAGGACGTGCCAGTGACCCAGCCGGGGTCGGCCGTGCACCAGAAGACGTCGTCGGGATGCAGATCGAGCGCGTAGAGCCCGGTCGCCCAGTGCGTCGCGACCGCGCCATGCACGTGCATCGCGCCTTTCGGCGTGCCGGTCGTGCCGCTCGTGAAGTGCAGCAGCGCGAGCTCGTCGGGGCGCGTCGGCACGGTGGGGAAATCGTCCGAGGCCGCGGCCATCAGGCGCCCGAGGTCGTGCGTATCAGGTACGTCGGTGGGCGTGCCGTCGTCGGACACCACCAGCACGTGGCGCAGCGTCGTGAGTTGGCTGCGGATCTTCGCGACCTTGCGTTCATACAGCGACTCGGTCGTGACGAGCACCGCGCCTTGGCCGAGGTTCAGCCTTGTCGCGATCGGCTCCGGCCCGAAGGCCGAGAACAACGGCGACACCGCACAACCGGCGCGCAGGCCGCCAAGCACTGCGGCGTAGAGTTCGGGGATGCGCCCGGTGAGCACGAACACGCGCTCGCCGCGCACCACATCGAGCCCGCGCAGCACGTTGGCGAAGCGTGCCGTGAGCGCCGCGAGATCGCCGTAGCTGAGATCGCGCACCCCTCCGCCCTGGCCGAGGAAGCGGAACGCCAGATGGTCGCGCAGCCGCCCGCCCGCGTGGCGCACGACCGTCTCGTAGGCGATGTTGAGCGCCCCGCCGGGCAGTCCCGCCAGCGCCTCGCGCGCGAGATCCCACGAGAAGGCATGCCGCGTCGCCTCGTAATCGACCAGGTTCGGCCGGGTCCGAAGCTCTGCCGTCGTCTTGCGAATGATCGACGTCCGTTCCATCACTCCCTCCCCCGTTCTCTGCGGATTTCTGTTCAGCCCTTGATGCACACTGGCGGCTCATCGCCTCGCCGGCCGCCCTCATGTACCGATCGCACGGGCCGGACCGAAGCGCGCCCCTTCACCGCGTGCTCCTGTCATGCTCAGCATAGCCAATAGCGGCCCGCATGGCTCACACATCGACCACACATTGCGCAAGCCGGACGCCGTCATCGGCGTCGACATTCAGCTCGAAACGCGAGAACAGCATGCGCCGCACCACTTCGGGCGGGCGCCCCTGCTATGATATTTTTGTAAGCCGGCAATCCGGTACATGAAGTCTGCCCGGACACGTCGTTCCTCCCCCTCAAGGCGGGAGCCGGCGTTCGGCACTCGACCCGACACCACGTCAACTTGCCGCAGACCACCAGGAGAGAGCCCTCATGCACGTCCGCTTCCCCCGGCATCTCCTTGCCGCCGCCGCGACCGGACTGGTCGTCGCGGCCTGTGGCGTTGCCCCGACCGTGGAACCGAAGGCGGATGCGAAGGCGGATCATTTCACCTACCAGGGCGGCGACGTCGCGACCGCGCAACGCGGCACGGACTGCGAACTCGCGCTGCGCGGCGCACTCACACCCGCCGCCGTGTCCTCGCTGCGGCTTGCCAGCGACGCGCTCGCGAAGCGCTCGTGCCAGGGCAAGACCGTGGTCCTCGATCTTGCCGACGGCAGCGTCGGCGCCGCGATCACCGTCGGCTCGATGCTGCGCAACCGTGGTTTCGACACCCGCATCGCCTCCGGCAGCACCTGCCACACGCTGTGCCTGCTCGTCTTTGCCGCGGGCACCCGACGCGAGATCGCCCCCAATGCGCGGCTCGGCTTCTCGCAGATTCCGCCCGACGAGGACTTCGGCCGCGCGAACTGCGACACCGAACTCGACAACCGCCAGATGCTCAACCTCGCCCGCTACCTGCGCGCGATGCTGCCCGGTCTGACCGCCGACTACATGCTGCAGCAGATCCGCGCGACCGACTGCCGCAGCGTGCGCCCGCTGCCCGCGAGCGACGCCGTCACGGCAGGACTCGCGACCAAGGGCTAAAAAGGGGGGAAGACCCGGCCCGTGCGCGCCGCTACGGACCTCGCGGTCGGAACCTCATCATGAACCGAAGCCGTCCGGCAATCGACGCGGCCGAGGTGCTCGGGATCGTGCGCGGGCTCGTCGGCGAGCTGCGCCCCGGCAAGCCGCCCGAAGCCGGCCTCGACAGCCACCTCGAACGCGAACTCGGACTCGACAGCCTTGCGCGCGTCGAGTTGCTCGCACGTATCGAGCGCGCCGCGCACGCACGCCTGCCCGAAGACACCCTCGCCTCGGCGGAGACCCCGCGCCAACTCTTTGCCGCGCTGCGCGCCGCACGGCCGGACGCGACCTCCTCCGCGCCGGGGCTCGCCGCCGCGCCGGACACCACGCGCATCGAGGCGCCGACCGGCGCAGCCACGCTCGTCGACGTCCTGCTCTGGCACGCCGAGCGTTCGCCCGACCATGTGCACATCCGCCTGCTGCACGACGACGCCGAGGTCGGCACGCTCACGCACCGCGAACTGCTGCAGGGCGCGCAGCGCATCGCCGCCGGGCTGCGGCGGCGCGGCCTCACCCAGGGCGAGGCGGTCGCGATCATGCTGCCGACCTCGCTGGAATTCTTCACCAGCTTCTTCGGCGCGCTGCTAGCGGGCGGCGTGCCGGTGCCGATGTATCCGCCCACGCGCCCGTCCCAGCTCGAAGACCACCTGCGCCGCCAGTCGGGCATCCTGGAAAGCTGCCGCGCGCCGGTGCTGATCACCGACGAGCAGGTGCAGCCGGTCGCGCGCCTGATCTCCACGCCCTCGGGCAGCCTCAGGCACACCGTCACCGCGCACGAGCTCGCGGCCGGCACCGGCAGTCCGGCGGCTGCGACGCCGCGGCCGGACGAGCTCGCGCTGCTGCAATACACCTCCGGCAGCACCGGTAATCCGAAGGGCGTGATGCTCACGCACGCGAACCTGCTCGCCAACATCCGCGCGTGGAGCCGCAGCGTCGCGATCACGGCCGCCGACGTCACGGTGAGCTGGCTGCCGCTGTACCACGACATGGGGCTCATCGCCGCCTGGCTCGGCAGCCTGTACAACGGCTGCCCGCTGGTGCTGATGTCGCCGCTGGACTTCCTCTCGCGGCCCGTGCGCTGGCTGCGCGCGCTGCACCGCTACCGCGGCACGCTCTCCGCGGCACCGAACTTCGCCTACGAACTCGTACTGAAACACGTCGAGGAAAGCGAACTGGCCGGGCTGGACCTGTCGCACTGGCGCATCGCCGCGAACGGCGCCGAGCCGGTGAATCCGGACACGCTGGAACACTTCGCCGCGCGCCTCGCCCCCTATGGCCTGCATCGCGAAACCATGACGCCCGCCTACGGCCTCGCGGAGAACGCCGTCGGCCTCGCCGTGCCGCCGCCCGGCCGCGGCCCGCGCATCGACCGCGTCGTGCGCGAAGCCTTCTTCCGCACCGAGGCTATTCACGCCGCCGCGCAGGACGCGAGCGCGATCCGCTTCGTCGGCTGCGGCCAGCCCCTGCCGGGCCATGATCTTCGCATCGTCGGACCGGATGGCGACGAGCTGCGCGAGCGCCGCATCGGCCGCATCGAATTCCGCGGCCCGTCGGCGACGGCCGGCTACCTGCGTAATCCCGACGAGACGCGCAAGCTGCTGCGCGCCGGCTGGCTCGATACCGGCGACCTCGGCTACCTGGCCGAAGGCGAGCTCTTCGTGACCGGCCGCGTCAAGGACATGATCATCCGCGGCGGGCGCAACCTCTACCCCTACGAACTGGAAGACGCCATCGGCGCATTGCCGGGCGTGCGCCGCGGCTGCGTCGCCGTATTCGGGGTCGCCAATCCCGCAACCGCGAGCGAACGGCTCGTCGCCGTGGTCGAGACGCGCAGTGCCGACGAGGCCGAACGCCACGGGCTCGAACATGCGGTCGGCAACCTCGCGGTGGACCTGCTGGGCGTGCCGCTCGACGAGGTCGTGCTCGCGCCGCCGCACAGCGTGCTGAAGACCTCCAGCGGCAAGATCCGCCGCGCTGCGACGCGCGAGCTGTACCAGAGCGGCGTGCTCGGCCGTCAGCACAGCGTGCGCATGCAGATGCTGCACCTCGCCGCGACCGCCGCGACGCGCAAGGCCGCGCAAGGATTGCGCCGCGCACTCGGCACGCTGTGGGCCGCCTGGGCATGGACCGCGCTCGTGCTGCTCGCGGTGCCGGTGTGGATCTCCGTCGCAACGCTGCGCCGCCCGGCGCTCGGCTGGCGCATCGGACGCGCGGGGGCACGCCTGCTCGCGGCCCTGGTCGGCATCCGCATCGACGTCCGCGGACTGGAAAACCTGCCCGCATCCGCACCCTGCATCGTCGTCGCGAACCATGCGAGCTACCTCGACGGCCTGATCGCCGCCGCCGCCCTGCCCCGGCCCTTCGTCTTCGTCGCCAAGCGCGAACTGCTCGACAACACGATCGCGCGCCGCTTCCTGCAAGGACTCGGAACCGAGTTCATCGAGCGCTTCGCGGTGCAGGACAGCGCGGACGCCGCAAAGCGGCTCGCCGAGCGCGCACGGCTGGGCGCGGCGCTGTTCTACTTCCCCGAAGGCACCTTCGTGCGCAGGCCCGGCCTGCAGGAGTTCCGCCTCGGCGCCTTCCTCGCCGCGAGCGAGGCCGAGCTGCCCGTCGTGCCCGTCACGATCCGCGGCACGCGCGCGGTGCTGCCCGACGAGACCTGGCGCCCGCGCCGCGGCCCGGTCAGGGTGACGATAGGCCGTCCCATCCTGCCCCGGGGCAGCGACTGGAATGCGGCGCTGGCGCTGCGCGATGCGGCGCGTCGGCAGATCCTCAAACACTGCGGCGAGCCCGACGCCGCAGCGTGATCAAACGGCCGTGCCCCGGTACTCCGGGCACTTCGCGAGCCCGTCCTTCAGCGCCTCGACGAGCAGGCGCACTTTGGGCAGCGGATGGCGGCGCTGCGGCGACACCGCCCACACGGCGGTATTCGGCGGCCGGTTCGCCTCCAGCAGCGGCACCAGCTCACCGCGCTGGAAAGGCCCGAGCACGTAGTAATCCGGCAGCTGGCACAGCCCGAAGCCGCGCAAGGCCGCATTCAGCACCGCATAGCCGCTGTTGCAGCGCCAGTTGCCGCTGGGCTTGAACGGGTACTCGCGCCCGTCGAGCTGGAACATCCACGTATCACCGGTGCCGAGCAGGCAGTTGTGGCGACCCAGCTCGGACAGCGTGTGCGGCCGGCCGTAGCGTTCGAGATAGGACGGCGCGGCGCACAGATACATCGTGCGCGGCGCGATGCGGGTCGCAACGAGGCTGGAATCGCTCAGCCGCCCGAGCCGGATCGCGAGGTCGAAGCCCTCGTGCACGAGATCGACGTTGCGGTTCGTCAGCTCGATCTCGACGCTGAGCTGCGGATGCTGCGCCATGAAATCGTTCACCAGCGGCACGATGAAGCGCTCGCCGTAGGCCACCGCTGCGCTCATGCGCAAGAGGCCGGCCGGCGCGCTCTGCAGGTCGCTGATCGCGAGGAAGGCCTCGTCGCGCTCCTCGACGAGGCGCTGGCAGCGCGCGAGGAAGATCTGCCCCGCCTCGGTGAGCGACACGCGCCGCGTCGTGCGATAGAAGAGCCGCGCCTGCAACCTGTCCTCGAGGCGCGCGACCTGACGGCTCACGTGCGAGGACGACACGCGCAGATGCTCTGCGGCGCGGTAGAAGCTGCCGTGCTCGGCCACGGCGAGGAATTCGTCCAGGCCTTCCCAGCGGTTCATGCCCAACACCCCGACAAGGCCACGCGGATGCGGCGATTATTGCTCATGAGCAACAGTATATTGCCGACGTGCAGATTATCCGTATCACCGCATCAATTAGACTTCGTCGCCTACCCTCGACAACAACAGAGAGAGCCCTCGCCATGACCATCAAGTCGCGCGCCGCCGTCGCCTTCGGCCCCAAGCAGCCCCTGCAGATCGTCGAAGTCGATGTCGAGCCGCCGAAGAAGGGCGAGGTGCTGGTGCGCATCGTCGCGAGCGGCGTGTGCCACACCGACGCCTTCACGTTGTCCGGCGACGACCCGGAAGGCATCTTCCCCGCCATCCTCGGCCATGAAGGCGGCGGCATCGTCGAGGCGGTCGGCGAAGGCGTTACCTCGCTGGAAGTCGGCGACCACGTGATCCCGCTGTACACGGCCGAATGCCGCGAGTGCAAGTTCTGCAAGTCGGGCAAGACCAACCTGTGCCAGGCCGTACGCGCCACCCAGGGCAAGGGCCTGATGCCGGACGGCACCACTCGCTTTTCCTACCAGGGCCAGCCGATCTACCATTACATGGGGACCTCGACCTTCTCCGAATACACGGTCGTGCCCGAGATCTCGCTCGCGAAGATCCCCAAGGATGCGCCGCTGGAAAAGGTGTGCCTGCTCGGTTGCGGCGTCACGACCGGCATCGGTGCGGTGCTCAACACCGCGAAAGTCGAGGAAGGCGCGACGGTGGCGATCTTCGGCCTGGGCGGCATCGGCCTCGCGGCGATCATCGGCGCGAAGATGGCCAAGGCCTCGCGCATCATCGCGATCGACATCAACCCGTCGAAGTTCGACATCGCGAAGCAGCTCGGCGCGACCGATTTCGTGAACCCGAACGACCACGACAAGCCCATCCAGGACGTGATCGTCGCGCTGACCGACGGCGGCGTGGACTACTCCTTCGAATGCGTCGGCAACGTCAAGCTGATGCGCGCGGCACTGGAGTGCTGCCACAAAGGCTGGGGCGAATCCACCATCATCGGCGTCGCCGGCGCCGGCCAGGAAATCAGCACCCGCCCCTTCCAGCTCGTCACCGGCCGCGTGTGGCGCGGCAGCGCCTTCGGCGGTGTGAAGGGCCGCACCGAACTGCCGGGCTACGTGCAGAAGGCGCAAAAGGGCGAAATCCCGCTCGACACCTTCATCACGCACACCATGCCGCTGGAGCAGATCAACGACGCCTTCGACCTGATGCACGAGGGCAAGAGCATCCGCACGGTGATTCATTTCTGACGCGAGGCAGGGGATTTCCATGACCCTCGAAAACCTCTCCTGCCAGAAAAGTTTCGGCGGCTGGCTCAAGCGCTACCGCCACCGCTCCCAGACGCTGGGCTGCGACATGGTGTTCGCCGTGTACCTGCCGCCGCAGGCCGAACAGGGCGGGAAACTGCCCGTGCTGTACTGGCTGTCGGGCCTGACCTGCACGGACGAGAACTTCATGCAGAAGGCCGGCGCGCAACGCATGGCGGCCGAGCTGGGCCTCGTCATCGTCGCGCCCGACACCAGCCCGCGCGGCGCGGACGTGCCGGGCGACCCGGACGGCGCGTGGGACTTCGGCCTCGGCGCGGGCTTCTACCTCAACGCGACGCAGGAGCCGTGGGCGCGCAATTACCGCATGCACGACTACGTGGTCGAGGAGTTGCCGGCGCTGATCGAAGCCAGCTTCCCGGTGTCGGATGCGCGCGGCATCAGCGGCCACTCGATGGGTGGACATGGCGCGCTGGTGTGCGCGCTGCGCAACCCCGGCCGCTACCGCTCGGTGTCGGCCTTCGCGCCGATCGCCAACCCGATGAACTGCCCGTGGGGCGAGAAGGCCTTCTCGCGCTACCTCGGCGAGGATCGCGCGCGCTGGCGCGAATGGGATGCGAGCGCGCTGATCGCCGACGCGAAGGAGCGCCTGCCCCTCCTCGTCGACCAGGGCGACCGCGACGACTTCCTCGCCACCCAGCTCAAACCCGAAACCCTCGAAGCCGCCGCCCGCAGCGCCGGTCACCCTCTGACGCTACGGCGCCAGCCGGGCTACGACCACAGCTATTTCTTCATCGCGAGCTTCATCGAGGACCACCTGCGCCACCACGCCACGGCGCTGGCAGGATAGCTCGCGAACGCAGGGCGATTGCCGGGGTCGTCCTCCACGGGCGCGGGCGTTGCGGGCGGAGTATGCTGTCCCCCCCCGCCCCCGGGCTTCGCGCGAGGACGAAACGAGGTGCCAGCCGACTTGAGCGAAAATCCGTCCACACTGGCGCCGCTGCGCCTGCCCATGTTCCGCATGCTTTGGCTCGCGTGGCTCGCGGCGAACATCACGATGTGGATGAACGACGTCGCGGCCGCGTGGCTGATGACGTCGCTGACGAGCAGCGCCTTCATGGTCGCGATGGTGCAGGCCGCCTCGACGCTGCCCGTGTTCGTGCTCGGCCTGCCGAGCGGCGCGCTGGCCGACATCATCGACCGGCGCAAGTACTTCGCCGCGACGCAGCTGTGGGTTGCGATCACCGCGGTGCTGCTGAGCGGGCTGGCCTTCTCCGGCGCGCTGACGGCCGAACTGCTGCTCGCGCTCACCTTCGCCAACGGCATCGGCCTCGCGATGCGATGGCCCGTGTTCGCAGCGATCATCCCCGACGTCGTGCCGCGCCGCGACCTGCCCGCGGCGCTCGCGCTCAACGGCGTCGCGATGAACATGTCGCGCATCATCGGCCCGGTGGTCGCGGGTGCACTGCTCGCCGGCGCCGGCAGCGTCTACGTCTTCATGCTCAACGCGCTGCTGTCGATCTTCGCCTTCGTGATGATCCTGCGCTGGAAGTCCGAGCCGAAGGTCAGCACCCTCCCCGGCGAACGCTTCGTCGCGGCGATGCGCGTGGGCCTTCAGCACGTGATGCAGTCGCCGCCGATGCGCGCGGTCCTCGCCCGCATCTTCCTGTTTTTCCTGCAATCAACCTCGCTGACCGCACTGCTTCCGCTCGTCGCACGCGACCTCCATGCGGGCGGCGCGACGGCCTACACGAGCCTGCTCGCGGCGATGGGCGGCGGTGCGATCCTCGCCGCGCTCAACCTCGAGCGCCTGCGCCGGCGGATGGAGCGCGAGGACTTCGTGCGCTGGGGCACCCTCCTGCACGCCGCAAGCGCCGCCGTTGTCGTCCTCGTGCCGACACTATGGGTCGCGGTTCCGGCGATGTTCGTCGCCGGCATGGCGTGGATCGCAACAGCGAACGCGCTCACGGTGGCAGCGCAGATGGGGCTCCCGAACTGGGTTCGCGCCCGCGGCATGTCGATCTACCAGATGGCCCTGATGGGCGGAAGCGCCGCCGGCGCTGCCTTGTGGGGCTACGTGGCGAACCTGACGTCGGTCACCACCAGCATCCTGGTCGCGTCCGTCGTCGGCCCGGTGCTGCTTCTGCTCACCCGCCGCCACGCCGCCATCCGGCCACACGACGTCGACCACAGCCCCGCGGCCGTCGTCGCGACACTGCCGCCGCTGGCGATCGACATCGAACCGGACAAGGGGCCGGTCATGGTCACCATCGAATACCTCATCGACCCCGCGCGCGCCGCCGACTTCAACGCCGTGATGCAGGAAACCCGCCGCGCCCGCCTGCGCCAGGGCGCGCTGTCCTGGGGCCTGTTCCGCGACACGTCGCGCGCCGAGCGCTACATCGAATACTTCCTCGACGAGAACTGGATCGAACACCAGCGCCGCCTCGAACGCTTCACCGCCGCGGACCTGGGCCTGCGCGAACGCCGGCTCGCCTTCCATATCGGCCCCGAGACGCCGCTGATGCGCCGCTACGTCGCCGAAACCTTCGACGGCCGCACAGGCACTGCCGACACGCGCTGAGCAGCCGGCTCCACCGGCGTCGTGCAGGTCGACGCCGACCGCAGTGGCGACGCCGCCCGGCCTTCGCCAGGCGGCCGCCATCGCATGACTGCGGCTACGTGCGCGGCCTGCGCATCGCCCGGATGCAGGCCCAGGCAATGATGCCGAAGAGCGCAATCACGCCCAACACGTGCTCCATGCGTATCTCCTTGGTCGGGAATGAGCGCTGATTATGCACTCAACGCTGACAAGCTGGCGGCGCGTTGCGCGACGCGCGCACGGCCGGGATGACGTCCTGCGCGTTCACCCCCGACTCGATCAGCAGGCACGCCGGCACGCGGCCTTCGAATGCCTTCGTCCGGCGGATTGGCGGAATGCGCCGGGTTCCTTCCTCCTTGCGGGGCCTCATGCGATTGCACTGGAGCAGTGGCCAGGCGGGCCGCGATGAGCGATATTTCACGTCCGGCCGCGTCCCGCCAGCCGAGTGGCACCACACATCCCGTCGAGATCAACGAATTGAGAATCCTCCATACTGCCGACTGGCACCTCGGCCGCGTCTATCACGGCGTGTCGCTCCTCGAAGACCAGGCGCAGGTTCTGGATGAGCTCGTTGCGCTGATCCATTCCGAAAAACCGGACGCGGTGCTCATCGCCGGGGATATCTACGACCGCTCCGTGCCGCCGGCCGAGGCAGTGCGCCTGCTCGACGACACCCTCACCCGCATCGTGATCGGCGAGCGCGTGCCGGTCATCGTGATCGCCGGCAACCACGACAGCCCGGACCGGCTCGGTTTCGGCGCCCGCCTGCTGTCCGAAGCCGGCCTGACCGTCCGCGGCACCGTGACGGCCGACGTCGCGCCGGTGATCCTGCGCGATGACGACGGCGAAGTCGCGTTCTATCCCCTGCCCTATGCCGAGCCCTCCATGCTGCGGCACTGCCTGGCCGAAGAATCCATCGCCGATCATCACGCCGGCCTCCGGGCGCAACTGAACCGCGTGCGCGCACTCCATGATGCGTCACGGCGCTCCGTCGTCCTCGCCCACGCCTTCGTGATCGGCGGCACGGCCTCGGAATCGGAACGCCCCCTCTCGGTCGGCGGCAGCGGCGCAGTCGGCAGCGACGTCTTCGACGGCTTCGATTTCGTCGCCCTGGGCCACCTGCATCGACCGCAGGCACTGGAAGGCGGCCGCCTCGACTACGCAGGCTCGCTGATGAAGTACTCCTTCGCCGAAGCCGGCCACGGCAAGAGCGTCTCGCTGGTCGACATCGACGGCCGCGGGCAAACCTCGATCCGCCGCCTGCCGCTCGCCCCGCGCCGCGACCTGCGCATCCTGGAAGGCCCGCTCGAAGACATCGTCCACCGCGCGGCCGGCGATCCGCGGCGCGACGACTACGTGCTTGCGCGCATCTCCGACACCGGCGCGATCCTCGACGCGATGAGCAAGCTGCGCACGGCCTACCCCAACGCGCTCTCCATCGAACGCCCGCAATTGTCCGGAAGCGGAGCCGGTCTCGAAGCCGGCACGGATCACCGCAAGGTCGAGACGCAGGACCTCTTCGCCAGCTTCTATCGCGAGATGACGGGCGCCGCGCTCGGCGAACAGGCCGGACAGCTCCTGCACGCCGAGATCGCCGCCCTCGCCGAGACCGATCGGGAGGCCGCGCGATGAAACCCTGCCGTCTCGCACTGCAAGCCTTCGGCCCCTTCGCGGGGCGCGAGGAAATCGACTTCGGCGCGCTGCCTTCGGACGCCCTCTTCCTGATCCACGGCCCGACCGGCGCGGGCAAGACCTCGCTGCTCGACGGCATCTGCTACGCCCTCTACGGCGAGACCTCGGGCAGCGAACGCAGCGCCCGCGAGATGCGCAGCCACCACGCCCCGGACAACGTGCCGACCGAAGTCGAGTTCGAGTTCGAACTGGGCGGCACGCGCTACCGCATCCGCCGCTCGCCCGAGCAGGAACGCGCCGCCCTGCGCGGCAAGAAGGAACTGGTCAGAACACCCGCCAAGGCCGAGCTGCACGTCCGCGACACCGCGCGGGCGGGCGACTGGACCCCGCTGGTGAGCAAGACCACCGAGGTCACCGGACGCATCATCGCGCTGCTGGGCTTCGAGGCGGACCAGTTCCGCCAGGTGATCATGCTGCCGCAGGGGCAGTTCCGGAAGCTCCTCACCGCCGACTCCAAGGATCGCGAGAAGATCCTGGAGGCGCTGTTCTCGACCGAAACCTACAAGCGCCTGCAGGAACGCCTCAACGGCTCGGCGCGCCAGCTCGAACAGCAGGCGGACGCCGCCAGGGCACGGCGCACGACGCTGCTGGAACAGGCCGGCGCGCCATCCGAAGAAGAACTCCTGACCCGCGTCGGCGAGTCCGATGCCCGGCTTGCCGAGCTGGCCATCGAAGAGAAGCAGCGCCGCAGCGAAGACGCCGTGGCTTCCGCGGCGCTGACCGCGGGCGAAGCGCTGGCCGCCCGCTTCGCCGAAGTCCACACGGCGCGCCAGGCCCTGGAGACGCTGGCCGCCGGCACCGTGCTCGTGGATGCGCAACGACGCGAGCTCGAAGCCGCGACCCGCGCACAGAACGTCATCCCGGCACACGCGGGGTTCGCGGACGCGCGCCGGCACATGCAGCAGCTTGCCGAACAGGCGCGCAAGGCCGAAGCCGGAGCCGATAGCGCGAGGGCGGCGCTCGCCCAGGCCGAAACCGCACTGGATACCGAGACGGCCCGCGCAGCCGAGCGCGATGCCGCGACGCGCGAATCCACCCGCCTCGACGGCCTGCGCGAAATGGTGCAAGGCCTCAAAGCCGCACAACGCGAGCACGCAGAGGCCGACGCCGCGGCACGGTCGGCCCTCCAGTCGCTCGCGGGATTGCAGACGCAGCACGACAAATCGGCTGCCACACGCCGCGCGCTGCAGCAGACGATCGAACTCCACACCCCCCAGGCCAACCGCGTCGACACCCTGCAGGTGCAGATCGAGCAGCAGAGCCAGCGCGTCGCGGCGCTCACCAAGCTCGCCGCGGCAGAAACCGACCTCGCGGCGAGCCGCACGGAAGCCGCGAAGCGCCAGCGGGACTTCGAAGCGGCGCAGGACGGACGCCGACACGCCGTCGAGCACAAGGAAGCCCTCGAAGCACGCTGGCGCGAAGGCCAGGCCGCAGTGCTCGCGCACCACCTCGCGGACGGCCACGCCTGCCCCGTCTGCGGCAGCCTCGAACACCCTCACCCTGCCTCCAGCGGCGACGCCGTTCCGACCGAAGCCGAACTGCGCACGGCCGCAGCCGCCCTGCAGAAAGCCGAAGGGGCCCTGGAGCACGCCCGATCCCTTCATCATGAAGCCGCCAACAAGGTCGCCGCCGATGAATCGACCGTCAACACCCTGAAATCCGGCCTGCCCGCCGAAGCCCCCGATCCGGTGGCTGCGCGGCAGGCCCTGCAGACGCTGGAGCGCGAACTCGACGCCGCCAGGCAGGCGGCAGCGGCCTTGAACCAGGCGAAAGCCGGGATCGAAACCTGCGATCGGGACATCGCCGCGACGACACAGGCGGTGGAGCTCGCGCGCGGCAAGAGCGGGGAAGCCGGACTCAAGGCGGCCACCGCGGCGTCCCGGGTCGCCGAACGGTCGGCGCACATCCCCGAGCCCCTGCGCGAAGACGACGCGCTAGAACATGCGATCGCTGCGGCGAAAGCGCGCTGCGACCAACTCCTCGCACAGCTGAAGGCGGCGCAGGACACGCACCGACTGGCACAGGCGGCGGACGCTGCCGCCCGTGCCACGCTGGCAACCCTGCACGAATCCCTCGCGGCGGCAGACCGCCGCAGCACGGAGGCCCGCGAAACCCTCGCCCGCAGTTTGCACGAACACGGATTCGCCGATGAGGGCGGCTTCCTGCAGGGCCGCCGCTCCCCCGATGCGATCGCGGGCTTGCGCAGCCGCCTGCAGACGCACGACGAGGCGCTCGCCGCCGCGAAGGAGCGCGTGGCGCGCGCCGAAGGCTGCGTCGCGGACAAGACGCCGCCCGACCTGCCCGCGCTGAAGGCCGCCCAGGCCGCAACGCGCGAGCGCATCGAACTGCTGGTCGCGCAGCACAACACCCTCAAGGAGAAGATCACCCACGAGCGCAGGACGCTCGACACCCTCGCCGGCATTCGCCGCGAGCTCGGCGACATCGAAGACCGCTACCGCGTGCTGGGCGATCTCGCAGCCGTCGCCAACGGCGACAACAGCCGCAAGCTCACCTTCCAGCGCTTCGTCCTCGCAGCCCTCCTCGACGACGTGCTGCGCCAGGCGTCCCTGCGCCTCAAGGCCATGAGCCGCGGCCGCTACACCCTGCAGCGCCGCATGGACGTCGCCGACGCGCGCAAGGCGTCCGGCCTGGATCTGGAAGTGTTCGACGACTACACCGGACGTGCCCGCCCCGCCAACACCCTCTCGGGCGGGGAAGGCTTCATGGCCTCGCTGTCGCTCGCGCTCGGCCTGTCGGACGTCGTCCAGTCCTACGCCGGTGGCATCCAGCTCGACACCCTCTTCATCGACGAAGGCTTCGGCAGCCTCGACCCCGAATCATTGGACATGGCCATGAAGGCGCTCATCGACCTGCAGCAGAAAGGCCGCATGGTCGGCATCATCTCGCACGTCGATGAACTGAAACGGCAGATCGACACCGGCATCGAAGTGAGCCTCGGCGCCGCCGGAAGCCACATGCGGATCCGCGGCTACGCCTGAACGGCCCCCGACGGGCGCCCTGCACGCGCCGGGCGTCCGGCTCCGGCACGCGCGCGTTCAGGCTGCCTTGCGGGCACGCGCGGCCGGCGTTTCGAGCGCTTCATCGCCGCCCTCGCGCAGCAGGCGCACACCGCCGTTCAGATGCAGCGTGCGCGTGGGGAACGCGAACTGGATGCCCCGCGCGGCGAACTCGCGCACGAGCCGCAGGTTGATCGCCTGCTGCGCGTCCATATAGCGCACGATATCGGGCTCTTCGACGTAATACACCACCTCGAAATCGAGGGACGACGGACCGAAGGCCTTGAAGTGCGCGCGATCGAAACGCACACCCGGCTGCGCCTCCACCGCTTCGCGGATCACGCCCGGAATCTCTTCCAGCTGCGCCGCCCGGGTGTCGTACGTGACCCCGACCGCGAACACCGCGCGCCGCTCCTGCATGCGCTTGTAGTTGCGTATGCGGCTGCCCAGCAGGTCGTTGTTGGAAAACACGATCTGCTCGCCGCCGAGACTGCGGATGCGGGTGGTCTTGAGGCCGACATGCTCGACGGTGCCCATCAGGTCATCGACGATGATGAAATCGCCGATCACGAAGGGCTTGTCGATCGCGATCGACAGCGAGGCAAAGAGATCGCCGAGGATGTTCTGCACGGCCAGGGCCACGGCAACGCCACCGATGCCCAGGCTCGCGACCAGCGCGGTGACGTTGAACCCCATGTTGTCGAGGATCAGCAGCAGCACCACCGCCCACAGCACGACACGGCCGATGAAGGACAGCAGCGAGCGCGTCATTTCGCGCGCCCCCTCGTCGCCGCTTTCGCCGCCTCCGAAACGCCGCTTCAGGAAGAAGTCCAGCCCGCGATTGGCCCACATACCCGCCTGCAGCACGAGCAGGGCGACGAAGGCGCGGTCTATGGCCTTGTCGAAACTCGCCGGCAGCTCCAGCAGTTGCGTGGCGATGTAGAGCGCGATCGCGGCGGCGAGCAGCACGCGCGTGGCGGCAAGGAGATCGACCAGCAGTGCGATCGGGCCGTCGTTGCCGGCGGCCAGGCGCTTGCGCAGCCGTTCCAGCGCCAGGCGGCGCACGGTATGCAGGCCCAGCATGCAGGTGGCGATCGCGAGCAGGGCGATGGTCCACTCCTGGGGGCCGTTGTCGTTGAGGAGTTGTTTGAACAAGTTCATTCCTTATGGGTCTCCGCAGGGGGTGCATCGAGGTCGGGCATCTGCATCTCGGCCGGCGGGAAGTCGTCGAGCGGGCCGAGCGGCGTGCGGTCGCGATGGAACAGCGGCGGACTGGTCAGATAGACCACCAGCAGGCGCGCGAGCGCGTCGAGCGAGTCGATATGCACCCGCTCGTGTCCGTGCGAGGCATCCAGGCCGAAGCACACGAGCGCGGTGCGGATGTCGTTGCCCGCTTCGATGGCCGCGGCCGCGTCGCTGCGGTAGAAGCGGAACACGTCGCGGGAGTGCTCGATGCCCTCGGCCGCGCACAATTCGAGCAGACGGCGCGTAAGGTGCCAGTCGAAGGGGCCGCTGGAGTCCTGCATCGAGATCGTGACGCCGTATTCGCAGGTGTATTGGCCGGGTGCGACCGTGCCGTTGTCGATCGAAACGAGCTCCGCGACGTCGCCGTGCAGCACATGCGAGGCGCCCACGCCGATCTCCTCGGAGATCGTGAACAGCGGGAAGCAGTCGACCGGCAGCTTGACCCCGCTCTCGCGGATCGCCCGCAATGCGGCGAGGATGGCCGCGACCCCGGCCTTGTCGTCGAGATGGCGGGCGTTGATGAAGCCCTCGGGCCCGAATTCGGGATTCGAATGGACGGCAATCGTGTCGCCCACGTGGATGCCCAGCGCGCGCGTCTCCGCCTCGCTCGCGGTGCGCGCATCGACGCGCAGCTCGACGTTGTCCCAGCTCACCGGCTGGGTGTCGATCTCGGTGTTGAAAGTGTGCCCGGAGGCCTTCGCGGGCAGCAACGTGCCGCGGTGGATGACGCCGTTGTCCGAGTAGATCGTGACCCGCGCGCCTTCGGCAAAACGCGAGGACCAGAACCCGATCGGCACGACCTGCAGCCGGCCGTCGGCTTTGAAACCCTTCACCATCGCGCCGAGCGTGTCGAGGTGAGCGACGACCGCGCGCGCCGGGTTCCGCTGCCGGCCCTTGATGCAGGCACGGATCGCGCCGCGGCGGGTGAGCTCGTACGGAATGCCCAGCACATCGAGTTCGCTGCACGCCACATGGACGACGGCGTCGGTCATGCCCGACGGGCTGGGCGTGTTGAGCAGGCGGCTCAAAACCTCCTGCAGATAATCGCGGTCAGGGTGCATGCGTCCTCCGTTCCGGTTCGTCGCGCGTCGCGCTGCGCGTCTGCGGGAAAAGCAGGTCCATGAAGCGCTCGGCAGTCGGCTGCGGCTCGTGGTTGGCCAGCCCCGGACGCTCGTTCGCTTCGATCACGACATACTCGGGACGGTCGGGCGCCGCGACCATGAAATCGAAGCCCACGAGGGGAATCTCGAGCGCGCGCGACGCGCGTTCGGCGGCCTCCCTGAGCTCGGGGTGCAAAGCGGCCGTGACGTCGTGAATGGTCCCGCCGGTATGCAGGTTCGCGGTCTTGCGCACCTGGATGTGCAGACCGGCGGCGGGAACGTCCTCCAGCGCGCAGCCTTGCGACTTGAGGCAGCGCACGGTTTCGTCGTCGAGCGGGATGCGGCTCTCGCCTGCGGTGGCGAGCTGGCGACGGCGGCTCTGCTTCTCGATGAGCTGCCGCAGCGTGTGCCGGCCGTCGCCGACGACCGCGGCGGGACGGCGCGTCGCGGCAGCGACCACCTGATGGTCGATGACGATGATGCGCAGGTCCTCGCCCGACACCATCTGCTCGACGATGACGCTCTCGCAGAACCTGCGGGCGGCGGCGATGGCGGCGTGCACCTCGGCGAGATCGTCCAGATCGACGCACACGCCCTGGCCCTGCTCGCCGCGGGCGGGCTTGACGACGACCCGGCCGTGGCGCGCGAGGAAGGCGGCGACCGCGGCATCGTCGTCGGCCGCGATCTGCTCCGGCACGGCCACCCCCGCGCCAGCAAGGATGCGCAGCGTGACGCGCTTGTCGTCGCAGCGGCTCATCGCGACCGCGGAGGTCAGCTCCGACAGCGACTCGCGGCAGGTGACGATGCGCCCGCCGAGATTGAGGCGGAAGTAGCCGTGCTCGGCGTCCAGCACCTCCACCCCGATGCCCCGCCGCCGCGCCTCGCGCACGATGATGCGGGCATAGATATTGAGATCCTCGGCCGGATCCGGGCCGAGGAAGAGCGGTTCGTTGATCGGATTCTTCTTCTTCACGCAGTACACCGGAACGCGCGCGAAGCCGAGCTTTTCATACAGCGCAATGGCCGGCGCATTGTCGTGCACCACCGAAAGATCCAGGAAGCTGCGTCCGCGTCCGCGGTACAGCACGGCCAGCGCGCGTACCAGCGCCTCGCCCACGCCGGGATGGGTACATTGCGCATCGACGGCCAGCGACCACAGGCTCGCGCCGCCGTCGGGGTCCTGAAAGACCCTGACATGATCGACGCCGGTGACGACGCCGAGGATGCTGTCCCCGTTGGCATCTTCCGCCACCAGCAGATCCACGTCGTCGCGCGCCTTCAGTCCCGCGAAGAAGGCGCGCGGGGGCGACACCATCCCGCGCGCCTGGTAGATGCGCCGGATCGCGTCGGCATCGTCGCGGCCCGCGGCACGTATCGTCCAGCCTTCGGCCGCGGCCTCAGCGACGCGCTGCCTGAGTGCGAGCCGGAAGGTGTAGGACGGGTCGATGAAGAGCTCCTGCGGCGCGAACGAGATCACGACCTGCGGATCGCGCAGATACAGCGCGATGTCCCGCCTGCCCGGCTGTTCGCGGCGGATCGTCTCGGCCAGCGCCTGCGGATCGGCGAAAGTCTGGCCGAAGATCAGGCGCCCCCAGCCGCAGTCGACGATCGCCTCGCTCTCCATCTCGGCATGCGCAGGCAGCTCGGCGGCGCTCTCCCAGTGGCGCAGCGACATCATGTCGGCGGGGTCGAGCGGGTTACGTTCGTCGGCGACGTTCATCGTGTTCTCCTTCCGGTCAGACGCCATGCGACTGCAGCCACAATTCGAGCAGGGCGACCTGCCACAGCTTGGAACCGCGCAGCGGCGTGATGTGGCTTTCGGGCGCCGCCAGCAGGCGCTCGATGCAGGCCGGGCGGAAAAGGCCGCGTTCGCGCGCCGCCGGACTGTGCAGCGCGTCCCTGACCCACTCCAGCGTCGGGCCGGCAAGGTATTTCAGGGTCGGCACCGGGAAATAGCCCTTCGGCCGGTCGATGACCTCGCGCGGCAGCACGCGCCGCGCGATCGCCTTGAGGATGCCCTTGCCGCCGTCGCCGAGCTTGTCCTCGGCAGGCAGGCGGGCGACGAGCTCGACGAACTCGTGGTCGAGGAAGGGCACGCGCGCCTCCAGCCCCCAGGCCATGGTCATGTTGTCGACGCGCTTCACGGGGTCGTCGACGAGCATCACCGTCGCATCGACGCGCAAGGCCTTGTCCAGCGCCGTCGCCGCGCCGGGACGGGCGAAATGGCGGGCGATGAACGCGCGGCTCGCGCCCGGACTCGCATACGCCTCGGCCACCGTGTGCAGGTATTCGTCCTCGTCCCGGTCGAAGAAGACACGGGCGTAGTCGGCCACCGGATCCCTGCTCTGCGCCAGCGGCGGATACCAGTGGTAGCCCGCCAGCACCTCGTCCGCCCCCTGCCCGCTCTGCACCACCTTCACGTGCCTGGAGACCTCCTTCGAAAGCAGGTAGAAGCCGATGTTGTCGTAGCTCACCATCGGCTCGGACATCGCGTGGATGGCATCCGGCAGGCGCGCGAGCAGCGTCGCATCGTCGACCCGGATCTTGTGGTGCCGGGTGCCGAACTCCTTCGCGACGAGATCCGAGTACCTGAACTCGTCGCCGTGCTCGCCGTTGGCCGCCTCGAAACCGATCGAGAAGGTGTTCAGCCCGTCCTGGCCGGCGCGAGCGAGCATCGCGACGATGAGGCTCGAATCGACCCCGCCCGAGAGCAGCACGCCCACCGGCACATCCGCCACCATGCGGCGCTCGATCGCCTTCTCTAGCGCAAGCTGCACCATGCGCTCGCGCTCCTTGTAGGGCGTATCGGCCAGCGCCGGATCGGTCCCGAAGGGCGGATTCCAGTAGCACAGGTCGCGGCGGTTGCCATCCGGCTCGAACACCGCGACCGTCGCAGGCGGCAGCTTGCGCACGCCGCGCAACATCGTGTGCGGTGGCGGCACCACCGCATGCCACATCAGATAATGCTCGAGCGCGACCGGGTCGATGCCCGTATCCACGTCGCCCGCCGCAAGGATTGCCGGCAGGGACGAAGCGAAGCGCAGGCGCTTGCCGTCGGCCGATTCGGACAGGTACAGCGGCTTGATGCCGAAACGGTCGCGCGCCATCACCACGCGGCCGCTGTCGCGCTCCCAGATCGCGAACGCGAACATGCCGTGCAGGCGGGCGACGCAGTCGGTGCCCCAGCGGCGATAGGCGCGCAGCAGCACCTCGGTGTCGCCGTCGGAAAAAAAACGCTCGCCTTCCCCTTCGAGCTCGGCGCGCAGTTCGCGGTAGTTGTAGATACAGCCATTGAACACCAGCGTCAGGCCGAGATCCGCGGCCACCATCGGCTGCTGGGCGCGTTCGCTGAGGTCGATGATCTTCAGGCGGCGATGGGCCAGCGCGACGCGGCCCTGCTGGAACGCACCACCGGCATCAGGGCCGCGCGGGCGCAGTGTGTCGGCCATCCGGCCGACGGCGGAAGCATCCGCTTCCATGTTGTCGAAGCGGATTTCTCCGGCAATTCCGCACATGGAATCGTCTCCTCTTGCTGTTCGAGGGACGGACTATTGTATTACAGCAATTATATTTGTCCAAATATACATGTACGTAAATATGTGGACAGCCCCGGACGCGGGACGCCCGGCGCGCCCGCGCACGCACGCTCGACTATTCGCGTTCGCCGGCCGGATCGACCTCGGCCCGCGATCGGGCGTCGGCCAGCAAGCCCTTATCCAGCAGCAAAACGCGCATGCTCCTCGCCAGCAGCGAACCAAGCTGCGCGTCATCGGCCCACGCGAATCCATCCACCTCCGGCACCTGCCGGCCCGTCACGTAATGCGCGAAGTAACTCGTGCACCGGCACCGCTCCGCCTGCGTCTCCCCGGACGACGTGCGGACGACAAACAGATGCAGATCCTTGCCGCGATAGTACGCATGACGACCGAGATCGGTGAGGCGGCCGGCATCGAACACCAGTCCGAACTCCTCCCGCGTCTCCCTCAGCGCACAGGCGAGCGGCGTCTCCCCCTCGTCGATGAGCCCCTTGGGCAGGTCCCAATGGCGGCTTCCGGTCGAATGACCGACGAGCAACTCGCCGCGCTCGTTGATGACCAGCAGGCCGCAGGAAAGCTGAGTGGCAGTCATGACGATTCCCACCGATAGACAAGATAGTGAAGTGTTGCACGCTATGCGTGCACTTATCGGCGCGGTGTTGTGCTCCCTCCCTTTCAAGGGGAGGGTCGGGGTGGGGATGGGTTACAGTAAGGCCCGATGCATCCACAGCCCCCTTCCCTTCCCCCTGCCGACAGCCGCGGCACCCGCGCCGCGCTGCTCTTCGCCTTGACGGCCGAGCGCCTGTCCGTCTTCTACGAACACGGGCAATGGCCTACCGCGGCGCAGGGTGCGAGTCTCGTCGCCGATTGGCTCGGCCGCAGCGGGCGCAACCTCCCGCTGGCCGATCGACGTCACCTGTCGGATCTGACCGACCAATTCGCCCGCCAGATTGCCGGCTCACTGTCGCGCGAGGCGGGGCTGCAGACCACGCACGAGATGATGGAGGCGCTCGACCCCAGGTACGACTCCGACCTGGCCCGCACACTGATGGACGAATGCACGAAGCTGCTCGACGCGACCTGATTCCTTATCGCGCGCCGCAACGCCCCCGCATCCGCCACCGGCCAGGCGTGCGCCCTACTCCCCCACCTTCCCCCGCCCTGCCTTCACCGAAGCGCGCCGCGCCTTGCCCTCCAGGCGCCGGGTAACGGAGGCCCGCGTCGGGCGGGTGGCGCGACGGGCCTTGGGCGGCGCCGCCACGCGGTTGATCAGCTCTTCCAGCCGCCGCAGCGCCTCGGTCCGGTTCTTCTCCAGGCTGCGGAATTTCTGCGCCTTGATGATCACGACCCCGTCCTTGCTGATGCGCTGGTCGCCCACCTGCAGCAGCCGCTCCCGTATGTCCGCCGGCAGCGACGAGGCGGTGATGTCGAAGCGCAGATGCACCGCATTCGACACCTTGTTGACGTTCTGCCCGCCCGCGCCCTGGGCGCGGATAGCCGTGATCTCGACTTCGTCGGGCGAGACGGTCACATGGGAGCGCATCTGCGTCCGCCTTGCGGCTCAGGCGCCGGCAAGCGCCGCCCTGCCCGCCTGGCGCGCGGCCTCTTCCTTGCGCGCCGCATCGATGATCTGCATGACTTCCTCCACATCGGCATGTCCCGCATCCGCCCTGAAGACCCCGGTGAGCGGACTCTCGGGCTGGAGCTTGCCGGATTCGTACAGCGACCAGATCTCCTTCCCGTAATCCGTGTCGCGCAGATCCGGGGCGAACTGGCCGAAATAGGCGGCGAGGTTGTCGACGTCGCGCTCGAGCATGGCCCGCGCATTGTTGTTGGCCGCAGCGTCGACGGCCTGCGGCAGATCGATGATCACCGGCCCGTCGCGATCGACCAGCACGTTGTATTCGGACAGATCCCCATGCACGATACCGGCGCACAGCATGCGCACGACCTGGCGCACGAGGTCCGCGTGGTAACGCCGCGCATCCTCCTCGCTCAGCGCAACGTCGTTCAACCGCGGTGCCGGCTCGCCGTCCTCGTCGGTCACCAGCTCCATCAGCAGCACGCCCTCGTGAAAGTCGTACGGCGTGGGCACGCGCACCCCCGCTGCGGCGAGCAGGCGCAGCGCATCGACCTCCGCATGCTGCCACGCGGCTTCCTGTTCCTGCCGCCCGTAGCGCGAGCCCTTGGCCATCGCACGCGCCTGGCGGCTGTTCTTGATCTTGCGCCCTTCGGTGTAGTCGGCGGCCTTGTGGAAGCCGCGTTTGTTGGCTTCCTTGTACACCTTGGCGCAGCGCACCGTATCGCCGCACTGCACGACATAGACCATGGCTTCCTTGCCGCTCATGAGCTGACGCATGACGTGGTCCACGAGGCCGTCGGCCACCAGCGGTTCGATTCTGCTCGGGGTCTTCATGTGTCGGGTCCTATCCTCGGCGCCTTGCCATCAGTCTCAGCCGCCGACCCGGAGGCGGCGCGCAACATGTCAATATACAGTGCCTCCACCCGTTCGCGTGCCCACGGCGTGCGGCGCAGGAACTTGAGCGCTTGAGGAGCGCGATGCGGCCCTTGGTGAAGCTGCGCTGCTCGCGGATCACATGGGGTGCAGTACCCCAGTCTGCCCGACCAGCCGGGGCGTGACGTACTCGCGGCATGCATCCGTTTCGGTAATCACGCCTGTTTTTCCGACTTGGAGTACGCTGCAGGGAAGCAGCAGACGCGGCGCGACCGCTTCCTCGGCGAGAGCGAAGTGATCCCGAGGTTGGCGCTGGTGGCCGAGATCGAGCCGTTCTACCCGAAGGGTAGCGGGCAGTGACCGACCGCCGGCCGGTGTGGCGCGGATGCTGCGGATGTAGGTGACACAACACCGCAAAAAACTGCCTTCCAAATGCAAAACAGCGCATCACACTTCAAGGTGTAATGCGCTGTTTTTACTACTAAATTCTGGTGGACCGAAAGGGGATCGAACCCTCGACCTCTGCATTGCGAACGCAGCGCTCTCCCAGCTGAGCTATCGGCCCAAGAGCGGCGAATTATAGCCGGGGTTTTCCGCTTTTGGAAGGATGATTTTCAGTCAGGTTTCATCGTGCTCGTCGACCGGCACGCTGCCGTCGCCCGAGCCGACGGCGGCGCGGCCGAGGCGGTCGGCGATCGCGTGCCACTCCGGCGTGTCCGGGAGCGCCTCGACGACGATGAAATCGGCGCCGCAGGCGTCGAGCTCGCGCAGGTTGGCGTAGAGCTCGTGCGCGAAGCCGGAGGGGTCCGCCGGGGCGTTGTGCCAGGTCAGGCGGGCGTCCCTGGGATCCGGACAGGTTCGTGCGAGGACGGCGACGCGGCTGCCTTCGCCGGCGAGGGTGGCGGCTTCCTCGACCAGACGGGCGGCAGGGATGAGCTGCAGCGGCGTGCGCGGTGCGTAGTGCGCGGCGAGCGAGCCGGAGACGCGCGGCTGCTCGGACTCGGCCGCGGCAGCGCCCTCCTCCGCATGCGCGGTGCGCGTCGCCGGCCGGCGGCCGATGACGCGGGCGATGTCGTCAGCGGAAATCGCGCCGGGGCGCAGGATCACCGGGGCGTCGCGCGACAGGTCCAGGATGGTCGATTCGATGCCGACCTGGCAGGGACCGCCGTCGAGGACGAGCGCGACCTTGTCGCCCAGTTCCTCGCGCACGTGAGCGGCGGTGGTGGGGCTGATGCGGCCGAAGCGGTTGGCGGACGGCGCGGCGATGCCGGAATCGAATGCGCGCAGCAGGGCGAGTGCGACGGGGTGATCCGGCACGCGCAGGCCGACCGTGTCCTGCCCGCCGGTGACGGCGTCGGGGACGCCCTCCTCGCGTTTCAGGATCAGGGTCATCGGACCGGGCCAGAAGGCGTTCGCAAGGGCGATCGCCTCTTTCGGGATCGCGCGCGCCCAGCGCGTGAGGTGGCCGGCGTCGGGGAGATGGACGATCAGCGGGTGGTCGGCCGGCCGCCCCTTGGCGCTGAAGATCTTGCCGACGGCCTCGACGTTCAGGGCGTCGGCGGCAAGCCCGTAAACCGTTTCGGTCGGCATGCCGACGAGTTCGCCGGCGCGCAGCAGTTCGGCGGCGCGCCGGATGTCGTCTGCGGCCGGTTGCAGCGCCGGATCAGTGCCCGTCATCGCGGATGCCAATCGCCGCGCGCGCCTGCAGCGCGGTGGCGAGAACCTGCTCCGCGTTCTCGCCGATGACGGTGAAGTGCCCCATCTTGCGACCCGGACGCGCGTGGTGCTTGGCATACAGATGCACGCGCAGGTTGGGCACGGCCTGCAGGACCGACCAGTCCGGTTCGCGGTAGTTGTCGTCCGCGTCGTACCACAGCTCGCCGAGCAGGTTCACCATCACCGCGGCGCTGTGGGCGCGCGGTTCGCCGAGCGGAAGTCCGCACAGCGCCTTGACCTGCTGTTCGTACTGGCTGGTGACGCAGGCATCGATGGTGTGGTGACCGCTGTTGTGCGGCCGCGGCGCCATCTCGTTGACGACGAGCTGACCACCGCAGACGAAGAATTCGACGCCCAGCGTGCCGACGTAGTCGAGGCGCTCCGCGATGGCCTGCGCCACGTCGCGCGCGCGCGCGGCCAGCACCGGCTCGATGCGCGCCGGCATGATCGTGACGTCGAGGATGCCGTGCCGGTGGCTGTTCTCGCCAGCCGGGAAGCAGCGCACGTTGCCGGCTTCGTCGCGCGCGAGCACGACCGACATCTCGCTGTCGAGCTTGAGCATCTTCTCGAGCACGCACGATTCGCCGCCGAACTGGTGGAAGGCGTGCAGCGCCTCGTCGCGGTTGGCAACGCGCGCCTGCCCCTTGCCGTCGTAGCCGAAGCGGGCGACCTTGAGGACCGCCGGAAACAGCGACTCGTCGGCGGTGCGCAGGTTCTCCTCGCAGCGAATGGCCGCGAAGGGGCCATGCGGCAGACCGTTGTCCGCTAGGAAGGACTTTTCGGCGACGCGGTTCTGGCACACGGCGACGGCGCTCGCCGACGGGTGCACGGGAACGAACTTGGCAAGGTAGTCGAGCGTCGTGGCCGGAACGTTTTCGAATTCCGTCGTGATGGCTGCACAGCCGTTCGCCAGTTCGTCGAGCGCGGTGTAGTCGTCGTAGGCAGAGACGATGTGGTGGTCGGCGATCAGCCCCGCGGGGCTGTTCGGATCAGGGTCGAGCACCCACACCTTGTAGCCCATTTCGTGGGCGGCAGAAACGAAGAAGCGGCCAAGTTGGCCGCCACCGAGCATTCCCAGGGTCGCGGGAGGCAGGATCATTGTTCATCCAGGGTCATGTCGAGCACCGTCTGGGTCTGGCGGGTGCGGAATTCCTCGAGCTTCCTGGCCAGCGCAGCGTCCTCGTTGGCGAGCAGCGCGACCGCGAAGAGGCCCGCGTTCGCCGCGCCCGCCTCGCCGATCGCGAAGGTCGCCACGGGGATGCCCTTGGGCATCTGCACGATGGAGAGCAGCGAGTCCTGGCCGGACAGCGCCTTCGACTGCACCGGCACGCCGAGCACCGGCACGGTGGTCTTGGCCGCGACCATGCCCGGCAGGTGCGCGGCACCGCCGGCGCCGGCGATGATGGCCTTCAGCCCGCGGCTGCGGGCGGTGTCCGCATACGCGAACATCAGGTCCGGAGTGCGGTGGGCGGAGACGACACGCGCCTCGTAGGGGACGCCGAACTCCTTGAGGATCTTTGCCGCGGCCTGCATCGTGGGCCAGTCGGAATTCGAGCCCATGATGATGCCGACCAGGGGTTTTTCGTTTGCCGGGCTCATGTATCAACTTTTCCTGCGCAGCGCGCGTTCGGCCGACTCTACGGTGTTCGCGAGCAGCATGGTGATGGTCATCGGCCCGACGCCGCCGGGCACCGGGGTGATCGCCGACGCGACTTCCTTCGCGGATGCGAAATCGACGTCGCCGCACAGCTTGCCGGCGTCCGGCCCTTCGGTCAGGCGGTTGATGCCGACGTCGATGACGACGGCACCGGGCTTGATCATGTCGCCGGTAACGAAGCGCGGCTTGCCGATCGCGGCGACGAGGATGTCGGCGCGGCGGGTGTGGAAGGCGAGATCGCGCGTCTTCGAGTGGGTGACGGTGACGGTCGCGCCGGCATTCGTGAGCAGCATCGCCATCGGCTTGCCGACGATGTTCGAGCGGCCGATGATGACGGCTTCGGCACCCTGCACCGGCACGTTCTCGGCCTCGAGCATCTTCATGACGCCATGCGGCGTGCACGGCAGGAAGGCTTCCTGGCCCTGCGACAGGCGCCCGACGTTCTCGGCGTGGAAGCCGTCGACGTCCTTCTCGACGCTGATCGCCTCAAGCACTTCCGCCTCGTTGAACTGCTTGGGCAGCGGCAGTTGCACGAGGATGCCGTGCACGGCGGGGTCGGCGTTGAGTGCGGCGATCTTCGCCATGACTTCGGCGGCGGCGACATCGGCCGGAAAATCGTAGCGCAGCGAGCGGATGCCGGCCTTTTCGCAGCCGGACACCTTGTTGCGGACGTATACGGCGGAAGCCGGATTGTCGCCGACGAGGATCACTGCGAGGCAGGGCTGCACCCCCTGCGCACTGAGCGTTGCCGCGCGGTCGGCAATTTCGCCGCGTACGCGCGCCGAGAGGGCGTTGCCGTCGATGATGCGAGCAGTCATGGAAGAAATGCCCTGATGAAAAACCGAGCATTTTATCGCAGGATCAGGGGCTTGTGCGAGACCTATGCGTAGGACGCAGCGTAGTCGCACGACTGCAGTTCACAGGTTCAGCCCGAACGGTGTTTTCTTGCCGGACTATTACGACGCGGCGAGTGCCTCACCCGCGACCGCGCGCCGCCCTGCCTCGAAGGCCTCGCGGTTCGCCTCGACGAGCTGCGGCTTGCGCGTGCCGAAGCGGGCCAGCACGGCGTCGCGCAGGACTTCTGCCGGGAAGGGGAGCCTGTCGGCGCAGGCGCCCAGCATGACGGTGTTGCCGAGACGGATGTTGCCCAGTTCGATCGCGAGCGAGCTGGCATCGAACGCATGCACCGTCAGTCCCAGTGCGCGCATCTGCGATACGGGATCTTCGGGATAGTCGAACAGCCCGAGATTGACGACCGGCGGCACGATGCGCCCCGAGTTCACCAGCGCGACACCGTCCGGGCGCAGCATGTGGCTCCAGCGCAGCGCTTCGGCGGATTCGAAGCCGATCATCAGATCCGCCTCGCCCGGGGCGATCTGCGGCGACAGGACGACATCGCCGAAACGCAGGTGCGAGGTCACGACTCCGCCGCGCTGGCTCATGCCGGCGACTTCGGTCTTCTTCACGTCGAAGCCGAGCGAGATGGCCGCTTCGGCGAGGATCTCGGTGGCCGTCATGACGCCCTGGCCGCCGACGCCGCACACGAGGATATTGGTGATCTTGGACATGGAGGCGCTCACTTCCTGACGAACTGGACGGACTGGACCGATTGCACGGGCCGGGCGTGCACGATGGCCTCGGGCGCGCAAGGCTGCACGCACAGGCCGCAGCCGGTGCAGGCCGAGGTTTCGATGCGCACGAAGGAGAGATCGACTTCCTTGCCGGAGGCCTTGACCACCTTGTCGCGGCGCGTGACGTGGATGGCCGGGCAGCCGACTTCGACGCAGTTGCCGCAGCCGGTGCAGCGGTCCTCCTCGACCGTGTAGGACGTGGCCGGCTCGTAGTGGTCGATCAGCACACAGGGGCGGTTGGTGATGATGACCGAGGGCTCCTCGATCTTCGTTTCCTCGCGCAGCGCCTTGAACAGCACCGGCAGCTCGTAGGGATCGAGGACGTGGATGCGCTCCTTCTTCACGCCGAGCGCCTCGCACAGCTTGGCGAAATCGACACGCGCGGTTTCCTCGCCGTGGATGTCGCGCCCGGTGCCGGGGTTGTCCTGGCCGCCGGTCATGCCGACGGCGCGGTTGTCGAGCAGCAGCACGGTGACGTTGCCGCGGTTCCAGGTGATGTCGAGCAGGCCCTGCATGCCCATGTGCATGAAGGTGGAGTCGCCGATCACCGCGACGACCTTCTTGTTCTCGTCCGCCTTGCCGCGGCCCTTGTCCATGCCCAGCGCGGTGCCCATCGACGCCCCCATCGAGATGCAGGTGTCGAGCGCATTCCACGGGTGGCCGGCGCCCAGCGTGTAGCAGCCGATGTCGCCGGAAATGATGACGTTGCGCATCTGCGACAGCGTGTAATACACGCCCAGGTGCGGGCACGCGACGCACATCGTCGGCGGGCGCGGGAAGACCTGTTGCGCCGGGACATGCTCCGGCTCGGGCACGGCCTCGCCGCGCAGTCGCCTGACCGCGGGTTCCAGCACGTCGGGCGCGAGCTCGCCGATGCGCGGCAGCACGTCCTTGCCGTGGCAGGCGATGCCGGCGGCCTTCATCTCGGTTTCGAGCAGCGGCTCGGTCTCCTCGACGACCAGGACGGTGTCGACCGTGGCGGCGAAGCGCCGCAGGCTTTCGAGCGGCGGCGGACAGGAGAGGCCGAGCTTGAACACCGGCGCATCGGGGAAGGCGTCGCGCACATGCATGAAGGTGGGGCCGGAGGTGACGAAGCCGATGCGGCGGTCGCTCCCTTCGATCCGGAAGTTGAGCGGCGAGGCTTCCGCCTCGGCACGCGCGACGGCCTCGCGTTCGAACATCGAGGGCAGGCGCGGCTTGGCGTTGCCGGGCACCATGACCCAGTGGCGCGGATCCTTGACGAAGCCCTTGGGTTCGACCTCGACGCGCTCGCCGGTCTGCACCACGCCCTTGACGTGGCAGATGCGCGTCGTCAGGCGCAGGATCACCGGGCTCTTCAGGCGTTCGGACAGCTCGAAGGCGGCGAGCGTCATCGCGTAGGCTTCCTGCGAGTCGGCGGGCTCGAGCACCGGCACGTGCGCGAAGCGACCCCAGTAGCGCGAATCCTGCTCGTTCTGCGATGAGGACATGCCGACATCGTCGGCGACCGCGATCACCAGACCGCCTTCGGTGCCGGTGACGGTCATCGTCATCAGCGCGTCGGAGGCGACGTTGAGGCCCACGTGCTTCATCGCGCAGAACGCGCGCGCACCGACCATCGAGGCACCGAGGGCCACTTCCATCGCGACCTTCTCGTTTACCGACCATTCCGTGTGCAGGCCGGCATAGCGCGACAGGACTTCGAGGATCTCGGTCGACGGGGTGCCCGGATAGGCGGCGGCGACACGGGTGCCCGCTTCCCAGACGGCACGCGCGACCGCGTCGTTGCCGGAGAGGAACATGCGGGCAGCCGCGGGAACGGTCTGAGTGGCAGGCATGGGATGACCCTGGATGAGGTGAATCGGAGAGAGCAAAGTTTACCGATCGGTCAACTTTGCCCTATTGACCAGGATCAAACGGGGCAAAATGCCCCGCATTGAAAGGGAGTCGCTCAGTCGACGCGGAAGCCTGCGGTGAGGGCTTCGAGCGCCTCGGCGCTGTGTCTGAGCTTCTCGGTCGATTCGGTGCTGCTGCGGATTTCGCTGCTGCTGCGTTCGGCCATCTGCGCGACTTCCTGCATGTTGGTGGCGACGCTATTGCTCGCCGCGGTGAGCTCCTTCATCGACGAGACGACGTCTTCGAGGCGCCCGAGCGTGTCGCGCGCGCCTTCGCGGATCTCGCGCAGCGCATCGGCCGCCTGCTGGGAGCGGCGTGCGCCGGAATCGACCTTGGGCACGATCTGCTCGATGCTCGCCACCGCGCTTTCGGTCTCGGCCTTCACGGACTGGATCACCTGCGAGATCTGCGCCGTGGCCGCGCCGGTGCGCTCGGCAAGCTTGCGCACTTCGTCGGCGACGACGGCGAAGCCGCGCCCCTGTTCGCCCGCACGGGCGGCCTCGATCGCGGCGTTGAGCGCGAGCAGGTTGGTCTGGTCGGAGATTTCGCGGATCACGTTGGCGATCTCGCCGATTTCGCCGGAACGGTCGCGCAGCACCTGGATCTGCTTCGCCGCGCTAGTCACCGTCTCCGATATCTGGGCGATGCCTTCCGAGGCGTCACGGGCAAGATCCTCGCCGCGTTGCGCGACCTCCGCGGTGTGCTGCGAATTGCCGCGCGCCTCGTCGGTGTTCTCGGACACGTGGGCGATGCTCACGGCCATCTGCTCGATGGCGGCGGCAGTGCTGCCGGCCACTTCGGTTTGATGCAGCGCTGCGTCGTGGATCGCCTGCCCGGCATCGGCCGCCTGGCGCACGGCGTCGGTGACGTCGTGGGCATTGTCGCGCACGCGCCGGATCACCTCCGCCAGCCGCGACTGCATCTGGTCCATCGCATAGGTGATGCTGCGCGAATCGCCCTCCTTCACCTTGACGTGCGAAGTCAGGTCGCGCTCGGCGATACGCGCGGCGATGCGCTGCAGCTCCGAGGGCTCGCCACCGAGCTGGCGCAGTATGCCGCGACCGATGCGCCACGACACCAGGACCAGCAGCAGTGCCGCAAGGCCGGCAAAGGCCAGGGTCTGCATCGTCTGTCGCCAGAACACCCGATCCATGTCATTAACATAGACACCGGTTCCGAGGATCCAGCCCCAGGGAGCAAAAGCCTTGACGTATGAGATCTTCGGCTGCGGCTCGCTTTCGCCCGGTTTGGGCCAGAGGTAGTCGACGAAACCGGCTCCATCCTTGCGCACGACCTCGACGAACTCGACGAACAGGCGCTTGCCCTTGGGGTCGGCAACATTGGTCATGTCCCGCCCGTCGAGCTCAGGCTTGATCGGATGCATCAGGGTATGGGGGTGCATGTCCGTGATGAAGAAGTATTCACCCTCGCCGTGGCGCAGCCCCTTGATTGCCGCTTTCGCGGCGGTCTGCGCGTCCTCACGGCTCATTTCGCCGGAGGTTTCGCGCTTGTGGAAATACTCGAGCGTCCCATGCACGGACTCGACCGCGTGCTGCACACTTCCCTTGCGCTCTCCTTCCATCGCCCCCCGGGAAGACACCACGGCCTGGGCCATCACCGCCGCGAACAGCATGAACGCCACAACCACGATGAGCCGCAGGCGGAATCCCACACTCAGACTGTAAAGATTCGGCACAAGTTATCCCCTCTAATTTTAATGGCTGCAAATATTCATTTAATAAGCTCCATTAACGGGTGTACGTACCCTAACTTGAGCCACGACGATGAACAAAAGCGGTCGGCGACAAGCCCGCCGACGGTTTTCACTCCATCACGCTGAGAAACTTCGCGACCGCCTCGATCTCCGCGTCGGCGATGTTCTCCACCACCGTGTGCATGACCATGTTGGGCGAGGTGCGCGAATGCTCGCGGAAGGCCCGCAATTGCGTCGCAAGATACTGCGCGTGCTGGCCCGCAAGGCGCGGCAGGTACATCGCGCCACGGCCCTGCGGACCGTGACAGGTCGTGCAGGCCGTGACGCCTTTTGCGGGGATGCCGGAATAGTAGATGTGGCGGCCGATGTCGACCTGCGCCGGATCGGCGCCCTGCTCCGGGACCATCGGCTTTGCGCTGAAATATTCGGCCAGTGCGCGCATTTCACCGCCGGAGAGGTCTTCGACGCGCTGCTTCATGCGCTTGCTGGTGCGCACGCCGGTCTTGAAGTTGGCCATCTGCCGGGTGAGGTACTCGACGTCCTGACCCGCAAGCTTGGGAAACTCGGCCTCGCCGCTGAGGCCGTTCGTGCCGTGGCACTTGCGGCAACGCTCGCGGACCAGTTGCTCCGCCGGTCGGTCGGGCGCAGCGATGGCCGGTGCCATGCACCCGAGGACGAGGGCCGCAACCAGACACTTCCCGACGCTCATGATTCCCTCTCCTCCAACAGGCTGCAATCCGTCAGCGGCTGCCACCTCCGGGCGCCGCGAGCACGTTCTGCACGAGTTCGGCCAGCGAGTTGGCCTCCATTTTCTCCATCACCCGCGCCCGGTGCACTTCCACCGTCTTGATGCTGATACCGAGGACATCGGCAATCTGCTTGTTGAGCTTGCCCGCGATGATGAGATCGAGCACCTCCCGCTCGCGCTGCGTCAGGTGCGTCAGGCGCCGTGCGGTCTCCGCCTCGAGCTGCCGCTTGTCGCGGTTCTGCTGCTCGGCTGCGAGGCATTCCGAAATCAGCTCGAGCATGTCGCGCTCGCTGAACGGCTTCTCGATGAAATCGACGGCGCCCTTTTTCACTGCAGATACTGCCATCGGCACGTCGCCATGACCGGTGATGAAAATCACCGGCAGCGTGAAGTGGCGGCGCTTGAGCTCCTCGAAGAGTTCCAGCCCGCTCATGCCGGGCATGCGCACGTCGAGCACGAGGCAGCCCGTCATCGCCGGCAGGTAGTCGCGCAGGAAGCTTTCGGCGGATTCCCATGCCCGCACGCAATGTCCGCTCGATTCGAGCAGCCACACGAGCGAATCGCGCAGGGCTTCGTCGTCATCGACGATGTAGATGCATTGTTCAGCTACGGCGGACGGTGCGGTCACTGGCGATCTCGGTGGGCAAAGTGAATGAGAAGATGGTACCCCCTTCCGGATTGGAGTCCACAATCAGCCGTCCGTCATGAAATTCGATGATGGAGCGGCAGATGTTGAGGCCCATGCCCATGCCTTCCGACTTGGTCGTATAGAAGGGCGTGAACAGGTGGCCGCGCTCCTCCTCGCCGATGCCGTGGCCGCGGTCGATCACGGCGACTTCCACCGCCCTCGGCCCCAGCGCGCACGCGCGCACCGTCAGCACGCGCTGTTCCGACGGCAGGTCGGCCATCGCGTCGATACCGTTCTTGATCAGGTTCAGGACGACCTGCTCGATCATGATGCGGTCCGCGAATACCGCCGGCAGTTCGGGGGTGACCTCCGACACGATGCGCGAACTCATGCGCCGCGCGTCGATCTCGGCAAAGCCGATCGCATCGTCGAGCACGTCGGCAATCTGCACGGCGCTACGGCGCGGCTCGCTCTTCTTCACGAACTCGCGGATGCGGCGGATGATCTTGCCGGCGCGCTCGGCCTGGAAGCTCGCCTTCTGCATCGCCGCCAGCAGGTCCTCCTCGCGCGCGCTGCCGGACTGGATGCGCGTCACGCAGCCCATGCAATAGTTGGCAATGGCCGACAGCGGCTGGTTGAGTTCGTGCGCGAGCGTGGACGCCATCTCGCCCATCGTGATCAGGCGCGAGGTGCGCTGCAGGCGCTCGGCCTGCTGGCGCGAAACTTCGGCCGTCTGCTTGCGCTCGGTGATGTCGGTCGCGATGCCCATGCGCACGACGCGCCCGTCCACCCAGCGTGTCGCGTGCTCGCGCACGTGGTACCAACGGCCGGAAAGCGGATGCTGCAGTTCGCCGTCGAACAGCTCGCGCGGCAAGTCGGCAGCAGTCAGGCCGCGCGGATCGACCGGGTAATCGCCACGTTCCGGCTGCGGCACGGCGACGCCGCGCACCGTCCGGCCCACGGCATCGAAGCCGTGGATGCTCTTGAACGCGCGGTTGGCGAACAGGATCTCGTCGGTGCGCGCATCGGCGACGAACACCGCGGCTTCGAGACCGTCCAGCACCGCCTCGAAGCGCTCGTGCGCCGCCTCGAGCGCGGCGCGGACGCGCTTGGGTTCGGTGATGTCGGTGACCGAGGCCATCCAGCCGGTCTGCACGCCGTTGGCGTCGATCAGCGGCGAGAGGTAGAAGCGCGCGTCGAGGCGCTCGCCGTTCTTGCGCCGGATGTGCATCTCGAAACCGCTCGGGGGCGCACGTCCCAGCAGGGTCAGGTCGAGGTTGTGGCTGCACAGCTCGAGTTCCTCCGGCGCCCAGTACGGGAAGGGGCGCGTCGCGCCAAGGAGCTCGTCCTGCTCGAAGCCGACCATGCGGCAGAAGGCGGAGTTCACATAGATGATCCGGCCCGTGAGGTCGATCGCGCGCATGCCGGTCATCACCGACTCTTCCATCGCCTTGCGGAAGGCCGACTCCGCCCGCAGCGCCTCCTCGCCCGCCTTGCGGCCGGTGATGTCGTGCGCGACGGCATACACCAGCTTTTCCTCGCGCACCGGGTTGATGCTCCATTCGAGCCAGCGGAAGCTGCCGTCCGCACAGCGACAGCGGATCTCGAAACTCACCGGTTGGCCGTCCGCGAGGCGGCGCAATTGCTCGACCGCAAAGGGCACGTCGTCGGCATGCACGAGATCGAGCAGCGGCCACCCGGGCAGCTCGTCCGGCAGGTAGCCGAGAATGCGCTCGAACGCAGGGTTCGCGCGGCGGAACACGCCGTCGAGGCCGACGATGCACAGCAGGTCGAGCGACAGGTTGAACAGCCGGTCGCGCTCCTTCTCGACGCGCACGCGCCGCTGCACGTGGGAGCGCAGCAGCCACAGGCTCCACAGCACGATCACGGACAGGCCGATGATCATCGCCGTCGGCAGGGCCTGCGGCAGCTGGCTCGGCGTGCGGAAGGCGGTGGCGCGCAGCACGAGGCCGGTGCCGGGCGGATCGAGAGGAATGGAATACGAGATCGACTGGTCGAGGTCCACGACGCTGGAGTTCACCGCCAGCGTCTCGCCCTGCGGGCCGATCAGCGCGAGGTGGTATTTCTCGCCGAACCAGCTGGGCACGAGGTACTGCAGCACGCGCTCGATCGAGTACACACCAACGATCGCACCGAGGAACTCACGCCCGTGCCGCACGGGCACGAACACGTCCAGCACGTGGCGCTTGCCCGGCGTCTGGTAGGCCTCGCCATAGGTCGCATGCCCGGTGTCCCGGGCCCGGTACAGGGTCGCCGCCTGCACGCGCGACAGCGCATCGCCCGTCAGCCAGTCGGTGGTATCGAAGGGCGCGGTCCAGCGCACAAGCTCTTCCGGGCCGACCCAGACGACGTTCACCAGTTCGCCGTTGTTGGCGATGTGCTGGTTGGCGCGCACCTGAAAGCCGTTCTGGTCGAGCGCCGACACGGCCAGGTCGCGTGCGAGCTGGTTCAGGAACTCTTCCGTGCCCTGCATGTGCAGGCGCATCGTCTGCTCCGCCCACTGCACGTCGCGGGCGACGGCGTTGCGCTGCGTTTCGGCGTCGCGCAGCTGGAGCAGCCACACCAGACCCAGCATCGTGAGCGCGAAGATGCCCACCGCTACATATGGGGCGGTCCAGTACAGGCGGGTCCGCGCAAGGCGGCCGGATTCAGCGGGGTCGGCGGGGTCGACGAAGTCGGGCATCGGGATGTGGAGCAGGCGGCAGGATCGGACAACGGACCGCCAACACGCGCACCTGCGCAAGCGGCCGGGTCCGCTGCAATTGTCATGGCGACGGCGTTCAGGCGTCAGTCGGGTTTTCCCCTAAATCCTCGCGCCGCCGGACGCTGAGGGTTTTCGCCAATTCAGCAGGATCGGCCCCGCACGTACATTGTTGGCCTTCCCCACCTGACATGAGATGTCCGCGTGCTGCGCCTGATCCTTGCACTGCTGTATCTCCTTACCGTACCCGCGCTGGCGGCCGACCCCGTACGCATCGGGGTGTCCGGGCCGTTCACGGGCGGCTCCAGCCCGATGGGGATATCCATGCGCGAGGGCATCCGCATCGCCGCCGCCGAGGTGAATGCGCGAGGCGGCGTGCTGGGGCGCCCGATCGAACTGGTGGAGCGCGACGACGAGGCGCGCAACGAGCGCGGCGCGCAGGTCGTGCAGGAACTCATCACCCGACAGCGCGTCGTCGCCGGGCTGGGCATCGCCAACACCGGCGTCGCCCTCGCGAGCCAGCGCTTCTACCAGGAGGCGCGCATCCCGGTGGTCACCTCGGTCGCCACGGGCTCGATCGTGACCCGGCAATTCCTGCCCCCGCAACATCCGGACAATTTCGTCTTCCGCGTCTCGGCGAACGACACGCTACAGGCGGCGATGATCGTCACCGAAGCGGTCGAGCGGCGCGGGCTGAAACACGTCGCGATCTTCCACGACGCCACCAACTACGGCCAGCTCGGACGCGAGGACCTCGAACGCACGCTCGCAGAGCGCAACCTGAAAGCGGTCGTCGTCGAGCGCTTCAATCTCCAGCAGACCGACATGACCATGCCGCTGCGCCGTGCGCGCGACGCCGGCGCGGAGGCGATCCTGACCTACGGCATCGGACCGGAACTCGCGCAGATCGCCAACGGCATGGCGCGCATCAACTGGCGCGTGCCACTGATCGGGAGCTGGACGCTGGCGATGTCGAACTTCATCGACAACGCCGGCCCCAACGCCGAAGGCGCACGCATGCCGCAGACATTCATACCGGAACCGACGAGCCCGCGACGCCAGGCCTTCCTCGAGGCGTGGCGCGCGGCGACCGGCAGCGAACGCATTCCCGTCCCCCCTGCAGCCGCGCAGGGGTATGATTCGCTTCTTCTGCTCGCCGCAGCGATCCGCCAGGCCGGCACCACCGATGGCGACCGCATCCGCGAGGCGCTGGAAAACCTGAACGAGAAGATCGAGGGCGTGATCATGACGTATCGCACCCCCTTTTCGAAGGACCGCCACGAGACGATCACCAGCGTCCATGATATTTTCATGGGCGAGGTACGCGACGGGCGCGTGGTGTTTGCCTACGATGACGACCGTCGCAGGGCATCGGGCCGCTAGCCCCGCAGTAGTCAGTTTTCCGAATCGGCCGGGAGATCTTCCTCTCCCTCCCTTTCTCCCGGCCGATTTTTTTCCCGCGCCCGCCCGGGCGAACCGGTTTTTCCCCGCAGCTCCCGCCCCGCTCCCGACCGCCCCGAACGCGCCCGATGCCGTTCGCGGCGCGACTTGTGCCGTGCTTTCCGCGTACCCGTTTCCATGCCGGAGTTCATACCCGAAACGAGCGCTCCGAGTTATTGCACATCCTGAAATCTCGTTTTAGAATGCGAAAAATGCTGCTCGACGACCTCGACCGGCGTCTTACGGATTCGACCCCAATCACCTCGCAAGGGCGGATTCGCCAAACCGCGAAGCTCAACACAAGGAGACAGAGCATGGCCGCGACACCCAACGTAACGCTGCAGACGGACCCGGACACGGTTGAAACCCAGGAATGGCTCGACGCACTTCAGGCCGTCGTCGCCAATGAAGGCCAGGACCGCGCACATTTCCTGATCGAAAAGCTGATCGAAGCCGGCCGTGAGGAAGGCATCGACATCCCCTACTCGGCGACGACCCAGTACATCAACACCATCCCCGCGAGCCAGCAGCCGAAGTACCCGGGCAACCCGGACATGGAGATCAAGCTCCATTCGTACATCCGCTGGAACGCCATGGCGATGGTCGTGCGCGCGAACAAGCACACCAACGTCGGTGGCCACATCGCCTCCTTCGCGTCCGCTGCAGCCCTCTACGACGTGGGTTTCTCGCACTTCTGGCGTGCTCCGTCGGAGAACCACGGCGGCGACCTGATCTTCTTCCAGGGCCACTCGGTCCCCGGCGTCTATGCGCGCGCCTATATGCTCGGCCGCCTCACCGAAGACCAGATGGACGGCTTCCGCCAGGAAACCGGCGGCAAGGGCATCTCGTCCTACCCGCACCCCTGGCTGATGCCGGACTTCTGGCAGTTCCCGACGGTGTCGATGGGCCTCGGCCCCCTGTGCGCGATCTACGCCGCACGCTTCATGAAGTACATGGACAGCCGCGACATGGCCAAGGCGCAGGACCGCAAGGTCTGGGCCTTCCTGGGCGACGGCGAGACCGACGAGGTCGAGTCGCTGGGCGCGATCGGCATGGCCGCGCGTGAAAAGCTCGACAACCTGGTCTTCGTCATCAACTGCAACCTGCAGCGCCTGGACGGCCCGGTGCGCGGCAACGGCAAGATCATCCAGGAACTGGAAGCCGAATTCCGCGGCGCCGGCTGGAATGTCATCAAGCTGGTGTGGGGCACGCATTGGGATGCCCTGCTCGCCCGCGACACCCAGGGCCTGCTGAAGAAGCGCATGATGGAAGCGGTCGACGGCGAGTACCAGACCTTCAAGGCGAAGAACGGCGCCTACGTGCGCGAGCACTTCTTCAACACGCCGGAACTGAAGGCGATGGTCGCCGACTGGACCGACGACGAAGTCTGGCAACTGAACCGCGGCGGCCACGACCTGTTCAAGATCTTCTCGGCCTACAAGGCCGCCGTCGAGCACAAGGGCCAGCCGACGCTGATCCTCGCCAAGACCGTCAAGGGCTTCGGCATGGGCCAGGCGGGCGAGGCGATGAACATCTCGCACCAGCAGAAGAAGCTCGACGAAGAGGCGATCCGCCGCTTCCGCGACCGCTTCGGCATCCCCGTGCCGGACGACAAGCTTGCCGAACTGCCCTACCTGAAGTTCGCCGAGGATTCGCCCGAATACAAGTACATGATGGAGCGCCGCGTGTCGCTGGGCGGCTTCCTGCCGCAGCGCCGCCGCAAGGCCGATCCGCTGGCCGTGCCGGCGCTCGACCACTTTTCCGCGCTGCTGAAGGCGTCGGGTGAAGGCCGCGAGCTGTCGACGACGATGGCGATCGTGCGCATCATGAACACGCTGCTCAAGGACAAGCAGATCGGCCGCCACATCGTGCCGATCGTGCCGGACGAGTCGCGTACCTTCGGCATGGAAGGCATGTTCCGCCAGTACGGCATCTGGAACCAGCAAGGCCAGAACTACGTGCCGGAAGACCATGACCAGCTGATGTTCTACAAGGAATCGAAGACCGGCCAGGTGCTGCAGGAAGGCATCAACGAAGCCGGTGCGATGGCCGACTGGATCGCCGCCGGCACTGCCTACTCGGTGCACGGCGTGCAGATGGTGCCGTTCTACATCTTCTATTCGATGTTCGGCCTGCAGCGCACGATGGACTTGTGCTGGGCGGCAGCCGACCAGCGTACCCGCGGCTTCCTGATCGGCGGTACCGCCGGCCGCACGACGCTGAACGGCGAAGGCCTGCAGCACGAGGACGGCCACAGCCTGGTCCTCGCCAACATGATCCCGAACTGCGTCAGCTACGACCCGACCTTCCAGTACGAAGTCGCCGTGATCGTCCAGGACGGCATGCGCCGCATGTTCGCCGAGCAGCAGGACGTGTACTACTACATCACGGTGATGAACGAGAACTACGAACATCCCGAGATGCCTGCCGGCGCGGAAGCCGACATCATCAAGGGCATGTACGCGTTCCGTAAGGGTAGCGAAGGAAAGCTGCGCGTGCAGCTGCTGGGCTCCGGCACGATCTTCCGCGAAGTCATCGCCGCGGCCGACCTGCTGAAGAACGACTGGGGCGTCGAAGCCGACATCTGGGGCTGCCCGAGCTTCAACGAACTGGCCCGCGACGGCCAGGACGCAGAGCGCTGGAGCATGCTGCACCCGATGGAAGCGCCGCGCCTGTCGCACGTCGAGAAGTGCCTCAAGGACACGACCGGCCCGGTCATCGCTGCGACCGACTACATCCGCATGTTCTCCGAGCAGATCCGCCCCTTCGTCAAGCGCACCTACGCGACGCTGGGCACCGACGGCTTCGGTCGTTCGGATACGCGGGAAAAACTGCGCCACTTCTTCGAAGTCGATCGCCACTGGGTCACCGTCGCTGCTCTGAAGGCACTCGCCGACGACGGCCTGATCGAGCGCGACAAGGTCGCCGCCGCACTGCTTAAGTACAACCTCGATCCCAGCAAGCCCAACCCGATGAGCGTCTAAGAGAGCGAGGGAGACAAGAACATGAGCCAGATCATTGAAGTGAAAGTCCCGGACATCGGCGATTTCTCCGAAGTACCGGTCATCGAACTGTTCGTAAAGGTCGGCGACACCATCAAGGTCGACGACGCTATCGCGACACTGGAATCGGACAAGGCGACGATGGACGTGCCCTCGTCCGCGGCCGGCATCGTCAAGGAAGTGCTGGTCGGCCTCGGCGACAAGGTCGGCGAAGGCAGCGTGCTGATCAAGGTCGAGTCTGCAGCCGCCTCGGCAGACACCGGTGCCACGACCGCTGCAGCGCCGGCAGCTGCCGCCTCTCCGGCGCCGGCAGCTGCCGCTCCGGCCCCCGCGCCTGCTGCTGCGCCGGCCGCATCCGGCCCGATCGAAGTCGCCGTACCGGACATAGGCGATTTCGATTCCGTCCCGGTGATCGAGCTCTTCGTGAAGGTCGGCGACACCATCAAGGTCGACGACGCGATCGCGACGCTCGAATCCGACAAGGCGACGATGGATGTGCCCTCGTCCGCCGCCGGCGTCGTCAAGGAAGTGAAGGTCAAGCTCGGCGACAAGGTGTCGATGGGCAGCGTGCTGATCGTCGTCGAAGGCGCAGGCGCAGCCCCGGCCGCCGCGGCGGCTGCTCCGGCCGCCCCTGCAGCCCCCGCCGCTGCCGGAACCACCGCCGTCCAGGCGACACCGGCCGCTTCGACGGCCGCCTTCAGCCAGTCGGCGCTCTCCGCTCCGGCCGCTGTCGCAGCGCCGTCCGCCGTCACCCTCGGCGGCAAGGTGCACGCCAGCCCGTCGGTGCGCGCCTACTCCCGCGAACTCGGTGTCGATCTCGCGCAGGTGAAGGCGACCGGTCCGAAGGGCCGCGTCCTGAAGGAAGACGTCACCGCCTTCGTCAAGGGTGCGATGCAGACCGGCGTCGTCCCGGGCAAGGCCGTGGCAGCCGCCGCGGTTGGCAGCCTGGGTGGCGGGCTCGACCTGCTGCCCTGGCCGAAGGTCGATTTCTCCAAGTTCGGTGAAGTCGAATCCAAGCCGCTGTCGCGCATCAAGAAGATCTCCGGCCAGAACCTCGCCCGCAACTGGGCAATGATCCCGGCCGTGACCTATCACGAAGACGCCGATATCACCGACCTCGAAGCCTTCCGCGTTCTGATGAACAAGGAAAACGAGAAGTCGGGCAGGAAGCTCACGATGCTCGCCTTCATCATCAAGGCCTCGGTGCGTGCGCTGCAGGAATTCCCCGAGTTCAACACCTCGCTCGACGGCGACAATCTGGTCTACAAGAAGTACTTCAATATCGCCTTCGCGGCCGACACCCCGAACGGCCTGGTCGTGCCGGTGGTGAAGAACGCCGACAAGAAGAGCGTGTTCGAGATCGCCGCGGAAACCGGCGAACTGGCGAAGAAGGCGCGCGACGGCAAGCTCGGCCCGGCCGACATGTCGGGTGCGTGCTTCACGATCTCCTCGTTGGGCGGCATCGGCGGCACCTACTTCGCGCCCATCGTCAATGCGCCGGAAGTCGCGATCCTGGGCGTCAACAAGTCCGTAATGAAGCCGGTGTGGGACGGCAAGCAATTCGTGCCGCGCCTGACCCTGCCGATGTCGCTGACCGCCGACCACCGTGTCATCGACGGCGCGCTGGCGACCCGCTTCAACGTCTATCTCGCGCAACTGCTGGCCGACTTCCGTCGGGTCATGCTGTAAGGAGGCCGCGCCATGAGCCAAGTTGAAGTCAAGGTTCCGGACATCGGCGATTTCGATTCCGTCCCGGTGATCGAGCTGTTCGTGAAGGCCGGCGACACCATCAAGGTCGACGACGCCATCTGCACGCTCGAATCGGACAAGGCGACGATGGACGTACCCTCGTCGGCCGCCGGCGTCGTCACCGAAGTGCTGGTGAAGGTCGGTGACAAGGTCGGCGAAGGTGCCGTGCTGCTGAAGATCGAAGCTGCCGGCGCTGCCGCTGCGGCAGCGTCGGCAGCGGCCCCGGCTCCGGCCGCTGCCCCCGCGGCACCGGCTGCTGCTCCCGCCGCCGCCCCGACCGCCGCGAGCCACGCCGGCGGCGCCGACATCGAGTGCGACATGCTCGTGCTCGGCGCCGGCCCCGGCGGCTACTCCGCCGCGTTCCGCTCGGCCGACCTCGGGATGAAGACCGTCATCGTCGAGCGCTACGCGACCCTCGGTGGCGTGTGCCTGAACGTCGGCTGCATCCCGTCGAAGGCACTGCTGCACGTTGCCGCGGTGATGGACGAGGCCGAGCACATGTCGGCCGCCGGCATCACCTTTGCCAAGCCGACTGTCGATATCGACGCGCTGCGCGCCCACAAGGACAAGGTCGTCGGCAAACTCACCGGCGGCCTCGCAGGCATGGCCAAGGGCCGCAAGGTCGACGTCGTGCGCGGCTACGGCAGCTTCCTCGACCCCAACCACGTCGAAGTCGAAGTCACCAGCGGCGACGCGCAGGACAAGACCGGCGAGAAGAAGGTCATCAAGTTCAAGCAGTGCATCATCGCCGCCGGCTCGGCTGCGGTGCACCTGCCCTTCATCCCGCGCGACCCGCGCATCGTCGACTCGACCGGTGCGCTGGAACTCCGTCAGGTGCCTGCGAAGATGCTGGTCATCGGCGGCGGCATCATCGGCCTGGAAATGGCGACGGTGTATTCGACGCTCGGCACCCGCGTCGACGTCGTCGAAATGCTCGACGCCCTGATGCAGGGCCCGGACCGCGACGCCGTCAAGGTGTGGGAGAAGCAAAACAGCCACCGCTTCGACAACGTGATGCTCAAGACCAAGACCGTCGCCGTCGAGGCGAAGGACGACGGCCTGTGGGTCACGTTCGAAGGCGAGAAGGCTCCGGCCGGAGCGCAACGCTACGACATGATCCTGCAAGCCGCCGGTCGCAGCCCCAACGGCAAGAAGATTGCCGCCGACAAGGCGGGCGTCGTCGTCACCGACCGCGGCTTCATCCCGGTCGATGCGCAGATGCGCACCAACGTGCCCAACATCTTCGCGATCGGCGACGTCGTCGGCAACCCGATGCTCGCGCACAAGGCGGTGCATGAAGCCCACGTTGCGGCCGAAGTCGCAGCGGGCGAGAAGTCCGCCTTCGACGCCACTGTGATCCCGGGCGTCGCCTACACCCATCCGGAAGTGGCCTGGGTCGGCTACACCGAAGAACAGGCGAAGAAGGAAGGCCGCAAGGTCGAGACCGCCAAGTTCCCCTGGGCCGCTTCCGGCCGCGCGATCGCCAACGGCGCCGACTACGGCTTCACCAAGCTGATCTTCGACGCCGAAACGCACCGCGTGATCGGCGGCGCCATCGTCGGCCCCTCGGCCGGCGACATGATCGGCGAAGTCTGCCTCGCCATCGAGATGGGCGCGGATGCAGTGGATATCGGCAAGACCATCCACCCGCACCCGACGCTGGGCGAGACGGTCGGCATGGCCGCCGAAGTCGCACACGGCAGCTGCACCGACGTGCCAGCGCCGCGCAAGAAGTAAGCACTGCATCTCCAAGTTCAAGGGGCGCTTCGGCGCCCCTTTTCATTTTCCGCGCCGCCCTTCCCCTCCGTCGCATGTCCGCCCAGGACCATAGAAACCCCGGATTTGCTCCGCCGCCCGAATACTGTATATACTTACAGCACTCGATCAACGCGACCCCGCAGAGGGTTTGCTTTCCGACGGAGACCAAGATGGAACTGTGGATCAACCGACTTCTCATGGGTTGCGGCGGCACTTCCGGGCTGATGCTCGGCACCGGCCAGGTCGTCGAAGCCGCCACGCTCGCGGCTGCCACCGCCTTCGCCGTCTGCCTCATGCGCCTCCAGGCCCGCACCACCTCGCACGACCGCTGACCCTGCTCCCGCAGGGCGGGATTTGATCCCGCCCTGCGTTGGCGTCCACAGCGCCCGGCTGCCACGCGTTAATATTGCCGTTCACCCTGTCCCCTGAACGCCGTCGTCGATGCCCGCTCCTACCCAGCCATCGGAAATTGCCCGCGAAGTCCTGCGCCTGTTCGCGGCCTGGCGCATCTCACCGACACCGGACAACTTTCGCTCCCTCTACTACGAGGTCGCCGGAACGACGGACACCGAAGGCCTCTTCCCCGACAGGTTCATGCGTGCCCTCGCGCGGCAGTTGCCGCGCGACACCGCCGAACGCGCACGGATTGCCCGCCAGCTGGACCAGACTCTGACGGAAAACAATAACGACGCCAGCCGTCAGGCACTGACCGATTACCTTGCCAGCCTGAAGAACGAGCAGCCGCCCGGCTGGAACGAACTGATCGCCAATCTGCTCAGGCAGTGGGAAGCGCGCCAACTCGGCTGGACCACGGCGCGCAAACGCGAATCGCTCGAACGCGTCCTCGCAGCCAACGATCCTGCAACACTCCATGCGCGCCTTCAGGCGCTCGTCCGCTCGTGGGCTCAAGCCGCGTGCGACCCCGAATCACCGGTAACGCGCGCCGGCGCCGCGAACGCACCCGCGGACGTGACCTTCGACGACGCCCCGTCTCGCCCGGCGGAACTCGAATCGGAAGTACGCCATATCGCACCGGGGGAAGTCGGCGAACTGCTGGCCGCAAGCCAGGAGCTGCTGCAACTCGCGCTCGATACGGTGCTTCCCCCCCTGCTCGCCGAGCAGCCCGAACTCGCGCACGAAGCCGACCGGCTCGCCGGATCGGTCAGGACCGCCAGCAGCGCCGACGAACTGCGCAACATTGCCACACGCATGCGCAAGTTCGCCTACCGGCTCGAAATGGTCGCGGGTGACCGGGGCGAGATCAACGCCGGACTGCTCAACCTGCTGCGCCTGCTACTCGACAACATCGACCAGATCGTCGTCGACGACAGCTGGCTCAGCGGCCAGGTCGACGTATTGCGCGACGTCCTCGGCAAACCGGCGAACGTGCGCCTGATCGACGACGCCGAGCGCCGCCTGCGCGACATCATCTACAAGCAGAGCCAGCTCAAGCACAACCACTCCGAAGCCCAGCGCGCGCTCAAGCAACTGCTCGCCGGCTTCGTCGACCATCTCGCCGGCTTCGCCGAAACCACCGGCGCCTACCACGACCGCATCGGCAACTGTGCCGATCGCATTTCAGCGGCGCGCGATATCACCGAGATCAGCGGCGTCCTCGGCGAAGTGATGCGCGAAACGCTCACGATGCGCGACACCGCCCGACGCTCGCGCGACGAACTGGACGCCACGCGCGAACGCGCCCGCGACGCCGAACAACGTATGAACGAACTGCAGCGGCAACTCGACGAGACCAGCCGCCTGATGCGCCACGACCAGCTCACCGGAGTGCTCAACCGCCGCGGACTGGAAGAAACCTTCGAGAAGGAAGCCGCGCGCGCCCGTCGCCACGGAGGCCCCCTGAGCCTCGCCCTGCTCGACCTCGACAACTTCAAGCAGCTCAACGACACCTTCGGCCACCGCACCGGCGACGACGCCCTCATCCATCTCGCCACCATCGTCCGGCAAAGCCTGCGACCGCAGGACACCCTCTCCCGCCACGGCGGCGAAGAGTTCATCCTGCTTTACCCGGACACCACGCTCGTGCAGGCCCAAGCCGCCCTCGTGCGCCTGCAACGCGAGCTCACGCGCAACTTCTTCCTGACGCATGAGGACAAAGTGCTGATCACCTTCAGCGCCGGCGTCACCGAATGGAATCCCGACGACACGGTGGACAGCATCGTCCAGCGTGCAGACGCGGCGATGTACCGGGCAAAGCAGGCGGGCAGGAACAAGGTCGTCGCACATCCGATCGCCTGAACCGGTTGCGCTACGCAGCGCACGGCATCCACATGCCATCAGCGACCCGACCGCGCCGATGCCGTCGGAAGCCCGGGGATAAATCTCCTTGCAAATTCCCTAAAGTTTTTTCGGCGCCCTCCGTTAATGGATTCAACGGCAGACAAAACGCCCGCGCAAATGCAAACTGGGCATGAAGCCGGGATAACCGAAGTCACCTCTCGCTAGGAGAAGCATCATGGCACAAGTCATTAACACCAACGTTTCGTCGCTCAATGCGCAGCGCAACCTGAACACTTCCGGCGCCGCGCTCGCGACCTCGCTGCAGCGCCTGTCCTCGGGCTTGCGCATCAACAGCGCGAAAGACGATGCGGCCGGCCTCGCGATTTCGGAACGCTTCGGCGCGCAGATCCGCGGCCTCAACCAGGCCGTGCGCAACGCCAACGACGGCATCTCGCTCGCACAGACCGCCGAAGGTGCACTCGGCGAGATCGGCAACAACCTCCAGCGCATCCGCGAACTGGCCGTGCAGTCGCGCAATGCGACGAACTCCTCCGAAGACCGCACCGCGCTGCAGAAGGAAGTCATTCAGCTCAAGGCGGAAATCGACCGCGTCGCCAACAACACGACGTTCAACGGCAAGAAACTGATCGACGGCAGCTTCACCAACGAGGTCTTCCAGGTCGGCGCGGATCAAGGACAAACGATCGCCATCGCTGGAATCGCCGACGCTAACATTGCGGCGCTGGGCTCTTGGACCGATATCGCGTCTGTGACCGGCGGTGCCCTCACGGCCGGGACGGTCAGTGGCCTGACAGTCAACGGTGAAACGGTTGCCGATACGGTGGTGACCGCGGACGCAGCCGGCGCGACTGCACTTGCCAATGCAATTAACACGGCTCTGACCGATGGCGGGGTTACAACCGTCTCGGCTTCCGTCAGCGGCAGCAACGTTGTGCTCACCGCCTCGGATAATTCGACGAGCATTGTGGTCGGCGGGACTGTAACGAATTCCGGCTTGACCGCGGCCACAACCGCCCCTGAAGCACAGACCGGGTTCTCGAGCCTCGATATTTCCACGACGCTCGGCGCCGACAATGCGATCCTCGCGATGGACGCGGCACTGACGGCGGTGAACGGCGCCCGCGCGGATCTGGGCGCGATCCAGAACCGCTTCTCCTCGACGATCGCCAACCTGCAGACCACGTCGGAGAACCTGTCCGCCTCGCGCAGCCGCATCCTCGACGCCGACTTCGCACAGGAAACCGCGAACCTGACCCGCGGCCAGATCCTGCAGCAGGCCGGCACCGCGATGCTCGCGCAGGCGAACTCGCTGCCGAACAACGTGCTGAGCCTGCTCCGCGGCTAAGCGTCGGTTAGACTGGCAACACCCACAGGCGCGGGGCTCGTGAGGGTCTCGCGCCTGTGGCCCATCGGAGAGGTGGAATCATGACCATTCAGAACATCACCAGCAACGCAGCAGCGATGACCGCTAGTGCGGCGCGGGCGGTCACCGGCGAACGCGGCGCGATTCCCAGTCCGGCCGCGCCCCAGGCGACGCAAGCCACCTCTCCCCCCGGCGCAACCGCCCCCACGCACGAAGCGCTGCTGCAGGCCGTGGCCGAAGTGCAGAAAGTGATCGCGCCGGTGGCACAGAACCTGCGTTTCTCGATTGACGAAGACACCGGGCGTACACTGGTAAAACTCGTCGATTCGACCACCGACGAGGTGATCCGCCAGATTCCGTCCGAAGAGGTGCTGGCGATTTCCAAGGCCCTCGACCGACTCCAGGGCCTGCTGATACAGCAGAAAGCCTAGCCGCGAGGAGGACATCATGGCTTTGACCGCATCAGGACTCGGCTCCGGACTCGACATCAGCGGCATGGTGTCGCAGTTGATGGCCGTCGAACGCCAACCGCTCGCGGCGCTGGCGAAGAAGGAAGCGAGCTTCCAGTCCAGGCTGTCGGCGTTCGGCCAGATCAAGAGCAGCCTGGCCGCACTGCAGACCGCGGCAAAAGCGCTGAACGACGCGGCAAAATTTTCCGCCACCAAGGCCACCGTCGGCGCCGACGCGGGCTTCACCGCCACTTCCGCCGCGAGCGCGACGACCGGCAACTACGCAGTGCAGGTCGGCAGCCTGGCAGCAGCGCAGCGCGTGGCCAGCAACGCGACTACTCAGTTCGTACCCGCCGACGGCAGTGTCACGCCTCAAACCCTGGACATCCGCTTCGGCAAGATGATCGACGGCGCATTCGTGGCTGGCGAAACCGTCGACGGCACATTTACCGCCGGGGCGGGCACGACGAAGACGCTGAGCTTCACAGGCAAGACCATCGAGGAGTTGCGGGACGCGATCAATGCGGCAGACCTCGGGGTCTCCGCCAACCTGGTCAACAACGGCACCGCGAAACAGCTGGTGATCACCGGCAAGAGCACGGGCGACGACCAGGCATTCAGCATCGGCGGCAGCGTCGGTCTGAACTACGACCCGGCGACACCGGCAGGCTCTCCGACCACCACCCGGATACAGTCTTCACAGGATGCGGCATTTACGGTCGACGGCATCGCCATCACGCGCAGCAGCAATACCGTCAGCGATGTCATCAGCGGCGTCACGCTGACCCTGACGAAAGCGACCACGACGGCCGCCAGCCTCACCGTCGCGACCGACAAGAGCGGCGCACGCAGCGCCATCGACGCCTTCGTCAAGGCCTACAACGACACGCAGACCACGCTCAGGAATCTGACCAACTACGACGCCGAAAAGAAAGCGGCGTCTGCACTGACCGGCGACTCCACGGCACGCAGCGTGCAGAGCCAGGTGCGTAACATGGTCGGCAGCGCCCTTTCCGGCTTGGGCAATGTCAGCCGCCTCAGCGACATCGGCATCACCTTCCAGACCGACGGCAAGCTGGCAGTCGACAGCGCCAAGCTGGACGCCGCGCTGCAGGACCCGAAGCTCAACGTCGGAAGCTTCTTCGGCGGCGTCGGCAGTGTGAAGGGCCTCGCCGCCACGATCTCCGACGGCCTCGACAACTTCCTCTCCAGCGACGGCCTGCTGGCCGGGCGCACCGACGGCATCAACGCCTCCATCAAGTCGATCGGCAAACAGCGTGAAGCGTTCGAAGCGCGGCTGGAAGGTATCCAGAAGCGCTACATGGCGCAATTCACGGCGCTCGACTCGATGGTGGCCCGCATGACGCAAACGAGCAACTATCTCACGCAGCAACTCGCGAACCTGCCCAAGATTGGCGAATAACCCGGAGCAACGCAATGTTCGGCTCATCATCCAACCGCGCATCGGCCTATGCCAAGGTCGGCGTCGAAACCGGCGTGAGCACGGCCGATCCGCACAAGCTGATCCTGATGCTTTTCGACGGCGCGATTCTTTCGATCGCCACTGCGGCAGCAGCAATGGAAAGGAACGATATTTCGACCAAGGGCCAGTCCATCTCCAAGGCCATCGAGATCATTGTCAACGGCCTGAAGGCCAGCCTCGATCCGGTCGCCGGAGGAGAACTCGCCGGTCGGCTCGATGCGCTGTATGTCTACATGGGCGAACGCCTGCTTTACGCGAACCTGCACAACAACCGCGCGGCACTCGACGAGGTCCGCAACCTGCTCGCCACGTTGCGCGAAGCCTGGGCCGGCATCGCACCGGATGCGGCAACTGCGGCAGCCTGAGGAGATCCGTGATGGCATCCCCTCTTTCCCTGTTCGAGTCGATGAGTGTGGTTTCCGCCACGATGGTCGAAGCGGCGCAGGCGAACGACTGGGACCGCCTCGTCACGCTGGAACGCGAGATGGCCGCGTTGCGCGACGAGATCATGCGCACCGCGGGCGCCTCACGCGAGGATCTCGGCAATGAGGAGGCTGCCCGCAAGGCGGAACTGATCGCCACCATGCTCGAAAACGACGCCGAAATCCGCAGACACGTCGAGCCGTGGCTCGCCAGCGTACGCAAGCTGCTGTCGGGCAATGCACGCGACCGTGCCGTGCGCGCCGCCTATGGCGCCTTCGGCCCCTGAGGATCTGACCGGCCTCCGGACGGTCTGACGACACAGGAGCGCACACGATGATTCCGTCAGATCTCGCCGCCCGCCTGCGTCTGATCACCGAGGCGAGCCTCTTCGACAGCGAGCCGCCGATCAACGGCCCGGCGCGCGTGCGCGAGGTCCAGGCACGCCTTCCCGAACTCCTGCCCGGCGAGCGCTTCATCGCGACGATCGACCGCCGCCTGCCCGACGGTACCTTCAAGGCCATCGTCGGCGGACGCGATTACACGCTGGCCCTGAACCACTCGGCAAATGCCGGCGACACGCTGGAACTGGTCGTCACTCAGAGCACGCCCAAGGCGGTGTTCGCACAGCTAGCCGAGCCGACGCTCGCGGGCAACGAAGGGGTCCGCCCGACGCTCAGCGCTGCCGGGCGGCTGATCGGATTCCTGCTCACGGGGCAGCCGGCTCCGCAGCCGGCGACGCTCGCCGCGGGAAAACCCATCGTCGCCGCGCCACCGGCAAACAATGCTGCCGCCACGCTCGCCCCTGCCCTGCAGCAGGCGCTGTCCCAGAGCGGCCTGTTCTACGAATCCCACCAGCTGCGGTGGCTGTCCGGCAAACTTGCTACCGCAGCGCTGTTGCAGGAGCCTCAGGGCGAGCAGCTGCGGGGGCCGGCGCCCCAGCCTGCCGGCCCGGCGGATGTAGCCGTACTCGCTCGGCCGGCAAGCCCGCTACGTGCCACCGCCGAAATGGGGCCAAACGCACCTGCACAGGGATCGACCGCGACGGCGTCGGCGGCGAACGAGTCCGACGCCGCTGCAAGCGCGAATCAGGCGCCGGCTCCGGGCATGCGCACCGCAGCCATTCCCGATAGGCTCTTCCCCGTCGTCTATCAGCAGCTGGACGCGATGGCGACGCAGAACTACGTCTGGCAGGGCCAGGTCTGGCCGGGGCAGACGATGGAATGGGAAATCGAGGATCCGCAGCGCGACCGCGAACCGGGTGCGGACGAGCCGCCGGCGGAGTGGAAGACCACCTTGCGGCTCAGCCTGCCGCGGCTTGGCGGTGTCGAGGCAAATCTGATCCTGACGCCGGCGGGCGTGGCCCTGCGCCTGATGGCCGACGACACCACCACGGTCGCCGCGCTGGCCAACGCCCGCGCCGAGCTCGACAGCGCCCTCGAAGCGGCCAACGTGCCGCTCACCGGTTTCGTCGCGGAGCGCCGCGATGGCGAAAACTGAGCACGATCCGGGACCACGCGGCGAGGCCGTCGCGCTCGCCTACAGCAAGGGAGACGCCGCGCCGCGCGTGGTTGCGAAGGGACGCGGCCTGATCGCACGCGAGATCATCGAGCGTGCGCGGGAAGCGGGGGTGTTCGTGCACGAATCCCCCGAGCTGGTCGGCCTCCTGATGCAGGTCGACCTCGACGCGCGCATCCCGCCCGAGCTATACATCGCCGTGGCGGAACTGCTCGCGTGGATCTACCGTGTCGAACAGGGCGTACCGGGCACGCAGGCGCGAGCGCCAGGCGGGCCTGCTCGCGCCTAGTCGTGCTATAAACGCGACTTTGCCTCAACTCGTTGCCGATGCCCGAACCGTCCGAAACCACGACGACGCTGCGGCCGCTGGATACCGACACCTTCGCCCGCTACGCGGTACACGACCCGCGTGAAATCGTTCGGCTGCTCGGCGCGGTGGTCGAGAAACGCCTGCTCCTGACTGCGTTCATCGATGGAGGGGAGTCGTTCATCACGCTGGCGCTCGCGCTGACCGACGACGGAGCCGTGATCGTCGATGCCTGCCCCGACGAGGTGCGCAACGCCCGGGTGGGGAGCGCCGCCCGGCTCGTCTGCACGACACGCCTCGACAACGTGAAGCTGCAATTCGCGCTGGCAGTACCGGCGCGCATCGAATACGAGGGCAGACCTGCCCTGCGCGCGGCGCTGCCCGACAGCATCGTCCGCCTGCAAAGGCGGGAGTTCTACCGCCTGCCCACCTCTCAGGTCGAACCGCTCATGTGCGTGATCACCCACGCAGGCGAGGACGGCCGCCGGCAGGAGGTGCAGGTGCGAATCGTGGACATCAGCGGCGGCGGACTGGCGGTCCTCGTTCCGCCACGGGAACTTCGCTTCGAGCCGGGCACGGAATACAGGCAGTGCTCGCTCCGGCTGCCCGACGGCAATCCCCTGCCCGTGGGCCTGAAGGTCAGGAACCTGTTCGAGATCGAGAAGGCGAACGGAGTGAAGGTGCAGCGCGCCGGGTGTGAATTCATGGGCCTGTCGAACCAGGCGACGGCAAGAATCCAGCGCTACATGTTCAAGCTCGAACGTGACCGCCGAATGACCGGGGAACACTGAAACCCGGTCGCAGGAAATGAAAAGCCGCCCTGCAGGCGGCTTCTTGATCTGTTCGCACGACACCCGGTCAGACCGGCATGTTCATGATGTCCTGATATGCCGTGACGAGGCGGTTGCGCACCTGCACCATCTGCTGGAACGACAGGTTGGCCTTCTGCAGGTTGACCATCACGTCCTGGAGATTGACGTTTGGATCGCCGGCGGAAAACTCCTGCGCCATGCCGCGGGCTTCCTGCTGCGCGGCACTCACGTCCTTCAGCGCCCCCTGCAGCACTTCGGCAAAATCGACGCCGCCGGCCTCCTTGGCAGGGGCGGTCGACTTCGCACCCGCCGCCTGGGCGGTGGCGCGCAATTCGCCGATCATCTGGTTGATTCCACGCGTATCCATTCGCTCGACCTCAAGACCGAGTATCCGTTGCACTCAGTCTAGCAGAGCAATCGTCGTGCCAAAAGCTTGTAACGGCAAGCGGCTTCCGTGGGAGCGGCTTCAGCCGCGAATTGGCGCATGAGGGAACCCCGCCGGTTGATTCGCGGCTGAAGCCGCTCCCACAAAAACCCCATCGGCCGTTAAGCAAACCCGTCCAGCCACTTTGTGCTTGCCTTTCAGCCCCATGCGCTACACCTCGTAGCCCTCGTCACGGTACTGCTGCAGCTTGTAACGCAAGGTCCGTTCCGAGATCCCGAGCTTTTCGACTGCCCTCTTCCGCGACCCGCCGACTTCGCGCAGCGTCGAGAGAATGTGTTCGCGCTCGAGGTCCCTCATGTTTGCCGGCCGACCGACGGCTGCAGGATCGGACCGGGAAGGGGATGAAACGGCAAGGTTTTCCGGCCGCACGGCAAAATTTGCCGCCTCCGATACGGACACCGGCTCCATTTCGATCCGGCTTGGCACTTCTGCGCTTCGGGCCGGTCCCGCCACGACGCGGTTCGGCAGGCACAAATGCACCGTCTCCGCCGTGATCGTGTCGCCGACGGCGAGGATCAGCGCACGCTGCATCGCATTTTCCAGTTCGCGCACGTTGCCGGGCCAGGCATGGAGCACGATCAGCTGCTCGGCTTCCGGGCTCAGCCGGGCGCGGCGCTTGAGGCGTTCGCCGTGACGGGCGAGGAAATGGCGGGCGAGCGGAAGGATGTCGCCGGGGCGTTCGCGCAGTCCCGGGATCACAAGCGGGAAGACATTGAGCCGGTAATAGAGGTCTTCGCGGAAGCGGCCGGCCGCGATTTCCCGCGCCATGTCGCGGTTGCTCGTCGCCAGCACGCGGATATCGAGCTCGACCGGTTTCTTGCCGCCGACGCGCTCGACCTCCCGCTCCTGCAGCACGCGCAGGAGCTTGGCCTGCAGCGAGAGCGGCATTTCGGAGATCTCGTCGAGCAGGATGGTGCCGTCCTGCGCCTGCTCGAACTTGCCCGGCTGCGCCGTCTGCGCACCGGTGAACGCACCCTTTTCGTAACCGAAGAGGGTCGCTTCGAGCAGGTTCTCGGGGATGGCGGCGCAGTTGATTGCGACGAAGGGCCCCGCCCTGCGCGCCGAATGGTCGTGGATGTAGCGCGCGAAGACTTCCTTGCCGGTGCCCGATTCGCCGGTGAGCAGCACCGTGGCGTCGGTGTCGGCGACACGCGCGGCGAGCGCGAGCAGGTTGCGGGTGTGCGGATCCTCGGCCACGGTGTCGTCGGCCCCCGGCGGTTGAGACGCGTAGCGCCGCACGTGTTCGAGCAGGACGTCGGGTTCGAACGGCTTCATGAGGAAGTCGCAGGCGCCGCCGCGCATCGCCGCGACGGCCTTGTCGACGTCGCCGTAGGCAGTCATCAGCAGGACGGGAAGCTGGGGCAGGCGCGCGCGGATTTCGCCGAGGAGCTGCAGGCCGTCCATCGGCAGCATGCGCAGGTCGCTGACGACGAGGTTGAAGGCCTGCCGGCCGATCTCGATGAGCGCGGCCGGTCCGCCATCGACGCCGGTGACGCGATGCCCGCCCATTTCCAGCGTGAGGCACACGGCGTCACGCAATGCGGCGTCGTCCTCGACGACGAGGATGTTGATCTGTTCGATCATGCAGGTACCTTCGGTGCCGGTGCTGCTTCGCCCTCGTCGGGACATGGCAGCGGCAGGCTGAGGATGAACATGGCGCCCTTGCCGGGGCTGGATTCGACGGCGATGTCGCCGCCATGGGCCCGCGCAACGCCGCGCGCGATCGCGAGCCCCAGGCCGGTGCCGTCCGCCCGCGTCGTGAAGAAGGGGTCGAACAGACGCGCCTGGTGGGCCGGCTCGATGCCGCGCCCGTTGTCGCGGATACGGAAGAAAACGGTGTCGCCTTCGAGCGTGGCGGACAGGTCCACCGCTCCGCCGGCCTCGGTGGCCTGGATGGCGTTTTCAAGCAGGTTCGTGATCGCACCGCCCAAAGCCTTGCGGTCGCCGAGCAGGGTGGCATCGCCGCAGTCGCAGGTGGACGAGAAGTCGACTTGCCGCGCACGGGCGAGCGGTTCGAGGGTATGCACGAGCTCCCCGGCGAGCTCGCAGACGCCGAAACGCTGACGGCCGAGGCTGTCGCCGCGCGCGAAGAGCAGCATGTCGCGGATCAGGCGCTCGAGGTAGCGCAGGCGCTCGATCGCGCGGTCGGCGACGCGTGTACGGTCGGCGGGGGCGAGTTCGGCTTGCTTCAGGTTGCCGGTATACAACAGCGCTGCGGCAAGCGGCGTGCGCAGCTGGTGGGCGAGGCCGGCGACCATCTCGCCCATCGCCGCCAGCCTTTCGTTGCGTTCGGCCTGCAGGCGCATGCGGTGCGTGTCGGTGACGTCGTGCAGCAGGATGATGCGCCCTTCGCCGGATTCCAGCGCCGCCTCCGACAGCGAGACGCGGCGGGCGCCGGTGTCGTCGCCGACGGTCAGTTCGCCCGGCGTTTCGGTGGCATTCAGGGCGGCAGCCAGTTCGTCCCACGGGCGGCCGGCGAGATCGCCGCCCAGCAGGGTCTCCGCGGCACTGTTGCACTGCCCGACACGACCGGCGCGATCGAGCATCACGACGCCCGCGGGGAGAGCGCCGAGCAGCACCGCGAGACGTTCGGTGAGCTGCGCGACCTGGCCCTGCAGCGCGTTGTAGGCGGTCGATAGCTCCTCGGACGCGCGCGCGAACATCTCGAAGGCCTCGGCAAGCTGCGCCGCATCGAGGCGCTGCTCCGGTCCGGGCGCGGCATTCGTGGCGGCAGGAGGCGTTTCAGCGGACATGGCGTGCAGGACCTGTTTTCACGGCTGGCAGATTAAGCCCCGATGCGTCCATGGTAACCGGCAAATAGACGGCAAAAAATGCCGCTTTTCCGCTCGCGCGATTTGCGCGCACGGACGGACAATGCCGTCATCCGTAAAAGTGACGTGATCGAAGGACTCCACCATGGCCACCGCCGACACCGCCGTTGATCGGGGAACCCTGCCGCCGGCCCAACTGGCGCTGCAGCGCCTGAATGAGCTGAGCCAGCGCCAGAAGCTCGCCGCGGGCACGGCCGTGGCAATCGCCATTGCAATGCTGGTGGGCGTGTGGCTGTGGTCGCGGACGCCGGACTACGCGGTGCTGTTCTCGAACTTCGAGGAGCGCGACGGCGGCGCGATCGTCGCGGCGCTGCAGCAGCAGAACGTTCCCTACAAGTTTTCGCCCGGCGGCAATGCGATCCTGATCCCGTCCGGGCAGGTGCACGACGTGCGCCTGCGCCTTGCCGCACAGGGCCTGCCCAAGGGCGGGCTGGTCGGCTTCGAGCTGATGGAGAACCAGAAGCTGGGGGTGTCGCAGTTCCACGAGCAGGTCAATTTCCAGCGCGCCCTCGAAGGCGAACTGGCGCGCACCATCCAGGCGATCGCGTCGGTCGCGTCGGCGCGCGTGCATCTGGCGATTCCGAAGCAGTCCGGTTTCCTGCGCGACGAGCAGACGCCGACCGCCTCCGTGATGGTGAACCTGCATCCGGGACGGACGATGGATTCGACCCAGGTCGCCGGTATCGTTCATCTGGTCGCATCGAGCGTGCCGCAGCTCGCGAACGACCGCGTCAGCGTGATCGACCAGAACGGCACCCTGCTCACGAACCGCCCCGACCCGCTGCGCAACGCGGGCCTGGACGCGACCCAGCTCAACTACGTGCGCGAAGTCGAAGCGGGCTACATCCGCCGCATCGAGACGATCCTCACGCCGATCGTGGGTCAGGACAATTTCAAGACGCAGGTGACCGCGGACGTCGATTTCAACCAGGTCGAGGCCACCGCGGAGACCTTCAAGCCGAATCCGTCGCCCGACCAGGCGATCCGCAGCCAGCAGATCAACGAGCAGGGGATGCGCGAACCAGCAGCGCAAGGGGTACCGGGTGCGCTGAGCAACCAGCCGCCCGTTCCCGCCACAGCGCCGATCACCTCCCCGTCGGTCGCGGCTGGCGGCCCCCCCGGCGGCGCAGCCACGCCGTTCGGCAATCGCGCAGCGACAATCAACTATGAACTCGACCGCACGATCCAGCACACGAAGCAGGCGCTCGGCCAAGTGAAGCGCCTGTCGGTGGCGGTCGTCGTGAACCACCGCAACGAAACGCTGCCAAACGGGGAGTCACGCCCTGGCGCATTGTCGGACGAGGAAATCGCGCGCATCACCAACCTCGTCCGCGAAGCAATGGGCTTCAGCCCGACGCGCGGCGACAGCCTGAACGTGTCGAGCGCACCGTTCGCCGCCGGCCGCGCCGAGTCGCAGGCGCAATTGCCGGTGTGGAAGGATCCGGAGATGGTGGACCTCGGCAAGGAAGCGCTGAAGTACGTCGTGATTCTCGTCGCCCTCGCCCTCGTGTATTTCGGCGTCGTGCGCCCGCTGCTACGGACCGTGGCACCGCCGCCTCCGCCAGCCCCTGCACCCGAGGCGGAAGATGAAGACGCCGTCGTGAGCCTGTCGCACACCGGGCCCGCAAATACCTTCGACGACAAGCTGGCGCGCGCCAAGGAACTCGCGATGTCCGACCCGCGCGTCATCGCGAACCTGATCAAGGAGTGGATGGGCGTCAATGAGGAAGGCAAAAAATGAGCTCAATGGATGAAGGCCTCGAGAAGAGCGCGATGCTGCTGCTGACGCTCGGTTCGGACGAGGCGGCGGAAGTTCTCAAGCTGCTCGGCCCAAAGGAAGTCCAGAAGCTCGGCATGGCGATGGCCAGCCTGCCTTCGCAACAGCGCTCGAAGGTCGAGGAGGTGCTCGACGAGCTCGAGGCCCATCGCATCAAGGGCGCGCCGGTCGAAGCCGACGAAGAGCAGATCCGCGCGATGCTGACCAAGGCACTCGGCGACGAACGCGCCGGACACATCATCGCGCGCGTGCTGCAAGGCTCCGACACCGCGGGCATCGAGAGCCTGAAGTGGATGGATGCCGCGACCGCGTCCGATCTGATCAAGAACGAACACCCGCAGATCATCGCGACCATCCTCGTACACCTCGAATTCGATCAGGCGGGCGAAATCCTCAAGCAGTTCCCCGACCGCCTGCGCAACGACGTCATCCTGCGCATCGCGACGCTGGACGGCGTGCAGCCCACTGCCCTCAAGGAACTCAACGAGGCGCTCGCACGCATGCTCGCGGGGGCTTCCACGGTCAAGAAGGCCTCGATGGGCGGCGTGCGCCATGCGGCCGAGATCCTCAACTTCGTCGGCGTGGCGGCGGAGACGGCGGTGCTGGACAACGTGCGCGAGTACGACCCCGACCTCGCGCAGAGGATCCTCGACGAGATGTTCGTGTTCGAGAACATCATGGATATCGACGACCGCGGCGTGCAGACGCTGCTGCGCGAGGTGCAGTCCGATTCGCTGGTCACCGCGCTGAAGGGTGCGGCGCCGGAACTTCGCGAGAAGATCTTCAAGAACATGTCCCAGCGGGCGGCCGACATGCTGCGCGAGGATCTGGAGGCGAAGGGCCCCGTGCGCCTGTCCGAGGTCGAGGGGGAACAGAAGGAGATCCTCAAGGTGGTGCGTCGTCTCGCCGAGGAAGGCCAGCTCGTGCTCGGCGGCAAGGGGTCCGAAGATGCCTTCGTGTAAGCGGCCCGCGGGGCACCGCAAATCCTGCCGGAGCCCGTCATGAGCATCTCGCGCCATCAGGCGGTCGGCGCTTACCGTCGCTGGGAGCCGCCGGCCTTTGGCGAGCCGGAAGAGCCGCAGCAACCGGCACCGGACGCCGACCTTGCCCCATCCCCTCCCGCTTCCCCTCCACCGGAGCCGGTTGTCGAAGCGGCGCCGGCGCCCGAACCTCTGCCCGAGACTCAGCCGGAAATCCAGCTACCGACGGCGGCCGAGATCGAGTCGATGTACGACGACGCACGCCGCGAAGGCTATGAGGCCGGCTTTGCAGAGGGGGCTGAACTCGCACGCCAGCAGGCGAACCGTCTGGGCGAGCTGGGCGACGGTCTCGACACGGCCCTGAAGCAGCTCGATCAGGAGGTCGCAGACGAAATCGTCGCGCTGGCGATCGAGGTCGCGCGCCAGATGGTCCGGCGCACGCTGGCCGAAAATCCGGAAGAGGCGCTCATCGAAACCGTGCGCGCGGCACTGAACCAGCTGCCGCAGGCGCAGGTGCGCATCCACGCGCATCCGGACGACATCGCACTGATCCGCAGCTACCTGGCGGACCAGCCCACGCATCTGCACCACCAGATCATCGAAGACGATTCGCTGACGCGGGGCGGCTGCCGGCTGCAGGCGCCCGCAAGCGAGATCGACGCGACAGTCGAGACGCGCTGGCGCCGGATTCTGGAAGGCATCGGCCACCGCGGCTCGACCTGGGACGACGGCAAATGAACGCGAGGGGCGCAGCCGCGTGGACCGGCTACCTCGACGCCCACCGGCGCCAGATCGCGAACGTGAATCCGTTCGAGATCTCCGGTCGCCTGACGCGGATCAACGGTCTGGTCATGGAAGCCGCCGGGCTCCGGCTGCCGCTGGGTGCGGATTGCCGCATCCTCGCAAGCGGCGGTGCGACCGTCGAGGCGGAGGTGGTCGGCTTCAACGGCGACAAGCTCTACCTGATGCCGACCGACGACGTCTTCGGCCTCGCGCCGGGCGCCGCGGTCATGCCCGTCGAACCGGCACCGCCGCGCATCGTCCTCGGCGCCCGGCCCGTGCCCCGGCGCCGTACCTCCGACCGCGCCAAGCACCTGCCGGTCGGCGAGCACATGCTGGGGCGTGTCGTGGACGGCGCGGGCCGCCCGCTCGACGGCCTGGGCCCGCTCGATGCGACCGAAAGCCGCTCGCTGCAAAGCCGGCCCTTCAACCCGCTCACGCGGGCGCCGATCGACACCGCGCTGGACGTCGGCATCCGTGCGATCAACGCACTCCTGACGGTCGGGCGCGGGCAGCGCCTGGGCCTCTTCGCCGGCTCGGGCGTCGGCAAGTCCGTGCTCATCGGCATGATGGCGCGCTACACCTCCGCGGACGTGATCGTGGTCGGCCTGATCGGCGAGCGGGGCCGCGAGGTCAAGGAATTCATCGAACAGAACCTCGGCGCCGAAGGCCGCGCACGCTCGGTCGTGGTCGCCGCACCGGCCGACACCAGCCCGCTGATGCGCCTGCAGGGTGCCGCCTACGCGACGACGATCGCCGAATACTTCCGCGACCGCGGCAAGCAGGTCCTGCTGATCATGGACTCGCTCACACGCTATGCGATGGCACAGCGCGAGATCGCCCTCGCGATCGGGGAACCGCCGGTGACACGCGGCTATCCGCCGAGCGTGTTCGCGCGCCTCCCGGCCCTGGTCGAACGCGCCGGCAACGGGCTCGAAGGCAGCGGCTCGATCACGGCCTTCTACACGGTGCTCGCCGAGGGCGACGACCAACAGGATCCGATCGCCGACTCGGCGCGCGCGATCCTCGACGGACACTTCGTGCTGTCGCGCACCCTCGCCGACCAGGGGCACTACCCCGCGATCGACATCGAGCAGTCGATCTCGCGCGCGATGCATAGCCTCGTCAGCCCCGAGCATTTCGAGGTGGTGCGGCACTTCAAGCAACTGTTCTCGCGCTACCAGCGTTCGCGCGACCTGATCGCAGTGGGCGCCTACCAGCCCGGTTCGGACCCGCTGCTCGACCGGGCTGTCGCCATGTACCCCAAGCTGGAAGCATTCCTGCAGCAAAGGATCGAGGAGCAGGAAAGTTATCCGAACGCGCTTGCGGGCCTCGGCGCCCTGTTTGCCCCGGGGTGAGCGTTGTCACGGGTCGAAGTGACCGCGCTCGTTTAGAATGCTCGCAAACCGACAACAAACCCGGGCATCCGGCACCGCAGACCCATTCCGCACCATGAGCAAACCCTTCCACCTCAAGCCACTGCTGGAACTCAGCCAGACGCGCATGGACGATGCCGCACGCCGCCTGGGCGAACTCATCGCCAGCGAGCAGGAGGGCGCGCGCAAGCTGGAATTGCTGCAGAACTACCGCGACGAGTACGAATCGCGTTTTCATGAAGCCGCGCGCAACGGCATCAGCCCCGACGAGTGGCGCAACTTCAGCGCCTTCATCTGCCGCATCGACGAGGCCATTGCCGTGCAGAAGGCCAACGTCGAACGCTCGCGCGAGATGACCGTCGCCGGCCAGCACGCGTGGATGACCCAGCGCAACAAGGTGAAGGCCTTCGACACGCTGCAGAAACGCCACGACCTCGGCGAGGCACGCAAGGAAGCCCGCCTCGAGCAGCGGCAGTCCGACGAGCACTCCGCCAAACGCTACGCGAACCGCGAAGACAGCGGCGAATCCTGAGTCTCCGTCCCTCGCTCAACAGCTTGGCATGCCCCTTGCTGTAATCACGACAGATACAGCCGTGAAAGGGAATCCACCATGTCGAATCCGCTCTTGACCAGCATGCTGCGCCTGAATGCCCCGTCCGCGCCGGCTCAGCCGCTCCAGCGCGCCGCAGAGGAAAGCCGGGCAGGCGAAAACGAGCTGAACGACGACAGTTTTTCCCGCGCCCTCGACCGCCGCATGAACGCGGCCGAACGCGCCCCCGCCCGCCCGGAAAAAGAGAGGCCGCAGGAACGTGCGGCGCAGGCGGCCGAACGCCCGCGCAGCGAAGCGCGGACCGAGACGCAGCGCAGCGGGGATGCGAACGCGACGGGCGCGAAGAGCGAAACCGGCGGCAGCGCAGCATCCAGTCCCGAGAAGACCGGCGAACAAACGGCGTCGGACAGCAACACCGCGGAAGGCGGAACCCAGGACGGCAATCCGGCCCAAGCCGGCATCACGCCGGCGGATCCCGCCGCCCAGGCGGCAAGCCTTGCCGCCCTGATGCCCGGCATTGCCGCCCTGCCGACCGATGACGCCGCCGCGAAAGGCGACACCTTGCTGACCTCCGACGTGCTCCTCGATGCACCCAAGCGCAAATCCGGCGCCTTCACGCTCGGCCAGTTGATCGCGGAAGCCGCAGCACAAGCGGGGTCGCCCGAAAAGCCCGGTGAGGAATCCGGCGGGGTTGCCGACGCGGTCGCCAAGGTGAAGGCCGACATTGCCGCCGGCAGCACGCCCGCGGCCTTCGGCGCGCGCTTGCAGATGGCTTCGCAGGAGTCCGCGCCGCCCGTGCCCGGCCTGCACGCCCAGGAACCGGACGCGCAGGCCGCCGGCCTCCACGCCTCGGCCTTTGCCCCCGGCACCGCGCGTGCGGAACAGACGCCGCCGCAGTTGCAAGTGCACACCCCGGCCGGCCAGCGCGCCTGGGCCGAGGACGTCGGCAATCGCATGATGTGGATGGTGGGACGCAACGAATCGAAGGCGGAACTTGTGCTCACGCCGGCCCATCTGGGCAAGCTCGAGGTTTCGATCCAGATCTCCGGCGACCAGACGACCGCGCATTTCGTCGCCGCGTCGGCGGCCGCCCGCGACGCACTCGAACAGGCAATGCCGCGTCTGCGCGAAGTCCTGCAGCAGGCGGGCATCAACCTCGGCCAGACGAACGTCAGCACGCAGGGCGACCCGCGCGCGCAGCAGGATGGCGGAAACGGAAGCGGTCGCGGGCAACGTGGCGCAACGGGGACGGATCAGGCGGGTGAGGCCCGGACCGTCCCCCTTTCCCCTGCGTCCTGGTCACGCACCGGCCTGGGAATGGTCGACATCTTTGCATGACAAATTGAATTGGGGCCGGTCTTCCCCACTTTTCCGCAATTGGGCGACGCAATTTATCGCGGATAATTCAGTTGTGGAAACAGGAGAACTTCATGGCCAAGGCCCCTACCCCCCCTCCCGCAGCAGCAGCCCCCCCCGCACCGGCGCCGAAACGGAGCAAGAAGCTCCTGATCCTGCTGATCGCCGCCGTCGTCGTGGTGGCTCTGCTCGCGGCCGCGGTGGTGGGCCTGTTGCTGATGAAGAAGAGCCAGTCGGCCGCGGGGGATTCCGAGGACGCGCCTGCGGTCGCCGCCGTCGATCTGAGCAAGCCGCCGACCTTCGTGCCGATGGACCCCTTCGTCGTGAACCTCGCGCCGGCAGAGGGCGAGCGCTACCTCCAGGTCGTCATGGCCCTGCGGGTGGTCGATGCGAAAACGGGCGAGAACCTCAAGGCCTTCATGCCGGAGATCCGCCACCAGATCAATCTTCTGCTGTCGAGCAAGCTGCCGTCCGAACTGTCTACGATGGAAGGGCGCGAAGCGCTGGCGGACGAAATCGTCCACCGCACCAACGGCGTGCTCGGCGCGCGCCCTGCGAAGACGGGCGACGGGAAGATCAGCGCCCCCACCGGGCCGATCCAGGCGGTGCTGTTCAACTCGTTCATCATTCAATAAGAGGACGTCATGTCTTCCGATTTTCTCTCCCAGGATGAAGTCGACGCACTACTGAAGGGCGTCGCCGGGGAGCCCGAGGAACAGGAAGAAGAACTCGGGGACGAGGCGGGCGTTCGTCCGTACAACCTGGCCACCCAGGAACGCATCGTCCGTGGGCGCATGCCCACGATGGAGCTCATCAACGAGCGCTTTGCCCGGTACCTGCGTATCGGGCTTTTCAACTACATGCACCGGAACGCCGAAGTGTCGGTCGGACCGGTGAAAGTGCAGAAGTACGGCGAGTTCGTGCGCAACCTGGTGGTGCCGACGAACCTGAACCTGATCCTGGCAAAGCCCCTGCGCGGCACCGGGCTGATCGTCTTCGACCCGAACCTCGTGTTCATCGTCGTCGACAACATGTTCGGCGGCGACGGCCGCTTCCATTCGCGGGTCGAGGGGCGCGACTTCACGCCCACCGAGCAGCGCATCATCCAGGGCATGCTCAACGTCGTATTCACCGAATACACGCGGGCCTGGGCACCGGTGTTCAAGATCGAGATGGAGTACGTCCGCTCGGAGATGAACTCGCAATTCGCCAACATCGCCACGCCGTCGGAAATCGTCATCTCGGCGAGCTTCTCGCTCGAATTCGGCGGCTCGCAGGCGGACATGCACATCTGCTTCCCGTACTCGATGGTCGAGCCGATCCGCGACCTGCTCTATTCGACGATGCAGAGCGACCACCTGAGCCAGGACAACCGCTGGATCAGCCTGCTCACGCGCCAACTGCAGAGCGCCGATGTCGAACTGGTGTGCAATCTGGGCAGCGCGAAAATCACCCTGCGCGACATCGTCAATATGCGCGTCGGCGACGTGATCCCGATCGACGTGCCCAGGATGCTCGAGGCCGAAGTCGACGGCAGCCCGGTTCTGGAAGTGAGCTACGGCAGACAGGGCACGAACTACGCGATCAAGGTCGAACGTTTCCTCGCCAACAAAGACGACCCCACAACATTCGGAGGCCGAAATGGCTGACAACGACAACGATCCCGACAACCAGGTCACCGAAGACGACTGGGCGGCGGCGATGATGGAACAGGCTGCGGCCGAAACCGGCCCGGATGCGGAAGCGCGTCGCGTTGCCGCGGACCTTGCCGCCGCCGCGGAATCCCCCTACCAGGCGAAGCCGGCGAGCCACCTCTTCCCTGACTTCGGTGCGTCCGCGCCCCGCGCGGGCGGGCTCAACGACTTCGACATGATCCTGGATATCCCCGTCCAGCTCACCGTCGAACTGGGCCGCACCAAGATCTCGATCCGCAACCTGCTGCAATTGGCACACGGCTCGGTGGTCGAGCTCGACGGCCTGGCGGGCGAACCGATGGACGTGCTGGTGAACGGCACGCTGATCGCCCAGGGCGAAGTCGTGGTCGTCAATGACAAGTTCGGCATCCGCCTGACCGACATCATCACGCCCGCCGAGCGCATGCGGAAGATCCGCGGCTGAACGCCCGGGGATTATTCAATACATCCGTTCGCCCTGAGCCCGTCGAAGGGCACTGGCAGGGTTTCGACAAGCTCGGCCCGGACCGTGGTTGGCTGCGGCGCTCCTGTTGCGCGCGGCACGCGGCAAATCACCGAATTGTCCCCTTTTTGCCCGTCTTATCGCCCCCTCGGCAAGACAGGCGCGCGGGTATGCTTCTTCCATCCCAAGAAGCGCAGATCCGCCGTGATGCAATTTCCGAAACTCCCCGTGGCAGTCCGACTCGCGCCGCTCGCGCTGGCCGGCGTCGGCGCGCCGCTCTTCGCCGCGGACGCGGCAGTACCGGCCGCCCCCGGCATCACCGACGGCCTTGGCCAGATGCTGCTGGGCCTCGCAGTGGTCCTCGGCCTGCTGCTGGGCTGCCTGTGGCTGATCAAGAAGCTTTCGGCGCCGCACGGGGCCGCCGCCGGTCTGCGCGTGCTCGGCGCCGTGCCCGTCGGCCCGCGTGAGCGCGTGGTGCTCGTCGAAGTCGGCGGACAGGTGCTGGTGCTGGGGGTCACGCCGACCAACGTGCGCACGCTGCACACGCTGCCCGCGGACGCGCTGCAGAACGCAACGCCCAATGCCCCCCTTCCCTCCGGCCCGTTCGGAGACTTCCAGGGCTGGCTGAAGCGTTCGATGGAGCGTCGCAACGATGCGAAATGACGCCCCCTGCGCGCCGACCCGCGCCCTCACCTCCTGCGCGCTGATCCGCGCACTCGCTCCGTTCGCCCTGCTGCTCCTTCCGATGGCGGCCGGCGCCCAGGGCCTGCCGGCAATCACCGGCACGCCGGCGCCGGGCGGCGGCACGACCTACAGCCTGAGCGTGCAGACCCTGCTGCTGCTCACCTCCTTGAGTTTCCTGCCCTCGGTCGTGCTGATGATGACGAGCTTCACGCGCATCATCATCGTCTTCGCGCTGCTGCGCACCGCGATGGGCACGCAGACCTCCCCGCCCAACCAGGTGCTGCTCGGGCTGGCACTGTTCCTGACCTTCTTCATCATGTCGCCGATCATGGAGAAGGTGTACACCGACGCCTACCTGCCGATGTCGCGCAACGAGATCCAGTTCGACCAGGCTCTCGAACGCGCGTCGGTGCCGGTGAAGGGCTTCATGCTCAAGCAGGTGCGCGAGCCGGACATCGCGCTGTTCGCGAAGCTGGCCAAGACCGCGCCGGTCGAAAAGGCCGAGGATCTGCCGATGCGCGTCGTCGTGCCGGCCTTCGTCACGTCGGAGCTGAAGACCGCCTTCCAGATCGGCTTCCTCGTGTTCATCCCCTTCCTCATCATCGACATGGTGGTCGCGTCGGTGCTGATGTCCATGGGCATGATGATGATGTCGCCGGTGATCGTTTCGCTGCCGTTCAAGATCATGCTGTTCGTGCTGGTCGATGGCTGGACCCTGATCGTCGGGTCGCTGGTCGGCAGCTTCGCGGTGTAAGACAGGAGAATTCGCCATGACCCCGGGTACCGTCGTCGATATCGGCCGCCAGGCCGTCGAGATCACCCTGATGCTGGCCGCGCCGATGTTCCTCGCCGCGCTGATCACCGGCCTGATCGTGAGCGTCTTCCAGGCCGCGACGCAGATCAACGAGATGACTCTGACCTTCGTGCCGAAACTCATCGCGGTGTTCGTCACGATGGTCGTCGCGGGTCACTGGATGATCGCGCTGATCACCGACTTCACGCGGCGCCTGTTCGAATCGATCCCGACGATGATCGGCTAGCGTCGGCAATGCTGAGCGTCACCTCCGCCCAGCTCGACGCCTGGCTCGCGGCGCTGATGTTCCCGCTCGCGCGCCTGCTCGGGCTGGTGAGCGCCGCCCCGCTGTTCAGCAACCGCATGGTGCCCGTGCGCGTCCGCCTGGCCATCGGCATGGCGATGGCGATGGCGGTGCTGCCCGCCCTGCCGCCCATGCCCGCAGTGCCGGCCGACTCCATGCTGGCGCTCGCAGTCCTGGCCCAGCAGGCCTTCATCGGCATCGCGATGGGCTTCATGATGCGACTGATGTTCGCCGCGGTCGACGTCGCGGGCGAACTGATCGGCCTGCAGATGGGCCTGTCCTTCGCGGTGTTCTTCAGTCCGCAGACCGGCGGCCAGACGTCGGTGATCGCCGAGTTCCTCGGCCTGCTCACGCTGCTCGTGTTCGTCGCGATGAACGGCCACCTGATGCTCGTGAACGTCGTCGTCGCGAGCTTCGAATGGCTGCCGGTCGGCAAGCTGCCCAAGGGCGAGGGGTGGATGCTGATCGCGTCCTACGCCGCCGTGATGTTCGCGTCAGGCCTGCTCCTGGCCCTGCCCATGGTCGCGGCGCTGCTCATCACCAACACGGCTCTCGGCGTGCTCACGCGCGCGGCGCCGCAGCTCAACCTCTTCGCGGTGGGCTTTCCGGTGACGCTTTCGGTGGGTTTCGTGGTGCTGCTGCTGAGCCTGGGCAGCTTCGCGCCGGTGCTGCAACGCATCTTCGAATCCGGCTTCGACGGGATAGACCGGCTGCTGCGCGCCTTCGTTTAGCCGGCTTCAGATGCCGGGAAAGGTGCGCGAACGGTGATAGCGCACTTCGCCGCTGGCGACGCGGTGCGCGAACGGGCGGGTCGAGTCGATGCCTTCCTCGAAACGCATCACGTCATACCCCGCAAACCCCTTCGATTCGGCGATTTCCCGCGCATTGCGGGCAAACACCTGCCGCGCCTCGCCCTCGCCGCCCGTGAGCAGCCTCTTCATGCGCAGGTCGAAGCGCACGCGCTCCTCGTCGAGGCGGGTCACCGAGATGTCCCAGGTGGGCGCCAGCGGATCGTAGATCGCATAGGCGATCAATGCCCCGCCGATGTACTCGGCCTCGAACAGATCCAGTTCCGAGGCCGTGATCGCGGCCCCCACGCCCGCGGCCACCTTCGCGCCGTGATCCTGCAACAGCGCGCAGCCTGCGAAGGCGGGCACGATCAGGCACAGGGCGAGACGGGCTGGCACGCGAGACACGTTCGGGACCTCAGCTGAGCAAGTTGAAGAGCGACAGACCCGTTACACGCACGTAGGACTGCTGTGCGGCCTCGAGGATCGTCTGCTGCTGCGTGAAGCGCGAGATGGCCTCGTTGTAGTCGAGGTCCTGCAGTTGCGACAGCGTCTCGGCGTACTGCTGATCGTGCGCCGCCGCCAGTTCGCCCAGCGCGTCGAGTTCCACCATGCGCGAACCGACCGAGGCGCGAATCGTGCTGACGTTCTCCAGTGCCGCATCCATGTCGCCGATCGCCTGCGACACCGCCGCCCCCTTATCGCTGGCCGGATCGCGCAGCGCAGCGATGAACTGCGAGATCGCGCCGAACACCTGCGACTCGCCGGTCGCGGGATCGGCCATGAACACCTTGCTGCCCGGCTCGGCGACGGGCATCACACGGGTAGAACCGACCTGCATGGCCCGCTCGCCCGCATCCCCCTCGTAAATCACCTCGCCGGATACGCCAACGGAAAATGCCGGCTGCGCCGACTGATAGCCCGCGAACTGGTAGTCTCCCGTCGCATCCTTGACGTTGGCGATGCCCAGCAGCGCGTTGAACTGCGCTTCGAGGTCGGTCGCGATCGCCCGATGCTCGCTGTCACTGAAGGCCCCGTTGCCCGCCTCCACTGCACGGGTGCGGACGTCAGTCAGAATTTCGGTGATGCTGCCGAGCGTGCTCTCGAGCGAAGCGAGCGCGCCCTTCGCATAGCCCTGATTGGTCTGGAACTGCGTGTTGACGCTCTTCGATTGCGTCACTTCGAGCGCACGCGCGGCCGCAATGGGGTCGTCCGACGGACGCAGGACGCGAAGCCCGGAGGAAAGCTGCTGCTGCGTATGCACGAGATCCGCGCTCTGCCGCATCATCGAGTTGCGGCCCGCGTCGAAGATCATGCCGGTCGAGATTCTCATGATGTCACCCCGTTCAGCGCGAAATCGCCAGGATTTCGTCGAACAGCGTCCCGGCCACCGACATCACGCGCGCTGCCGCCTGGTAGGACTGCTGGAAGCGGATCAGGTTGGCCGCCTCTTCGTCGAGATTCACCCCGGAAAGGGATTGCTGCGCGTCGATAGCCTGCTGCAGCTGCGATTCCTGGCTGCGTTCGCCGATCTGCACTTCGCGCGTCTTGTTGCCGACGAAGCTGACGAGCTGCGCGTAGGCCGACTGGAAGGTCGCGGTGTCGCCGTTCATGAGCTTTTCGGTCTGCAGCGCGGCGAGCGCGAGTGCATTTTCGTTGTTGCTGCCGCCTGCGCCCACTGTGGCCGTCGGTGCGCCCGAAGCGGCGACCTTGCGCGGATCGGTGAGCACGACGGCAAAGGCCCCGGCCGCCTCGCGGCGCCCGATGTCGGTGGCGGCGAAGCTGCTCAGGTCCTTGAAGAAGGCAATGCCGGTGCTCGTCCCGTCGAGGTCGTAACCGGCAGCATGAATCGCGTTGAATTCGGAAGCGAACGCGATCGCGAGATCGCCGAGCTGCTCGCGCGCCGCGTTCAGCGTCTCGTTGCGGAAGCGCAAGTACCCGCCGAGCTGGCCGCCGGTGAGCACCGAGTCCGGCATCAGCACCGAGCCGCCGCCGGGGGTTGCAAGGCGGATCTCGCCGCGGAAGGGATCGGACGGCACCGATGAATCCGCCGCGACGACAAGTTGCGACACCGCGGTGCCGACGACGAGCGGCTGGCCGCTGCCGATGAACACGCTGAGCGAGCCGTCCGACTCCGTCGTGGTGCTCACCTTCACCAGCTTGTTGAGCTCCGCGACGAGGTTGTCGCGCTGGTCCAGCAGATCGTTCGCCGGAATCGACGGACCGCCCACCTGCGCCAGCGCGATGCGCTCGTTGATGTCCGAGATCTGGCGCGCGTACGCGTTGATCGAATCGACCGTGCTGACGATCTGGCCCTCGTTGATGTCGCGGATCTCGTTGAGCCGCGTGTCGAGGCCATTGAAGCGCGCCGCCAGCGACTCTGCGCTCGAGATCAGCGCCTGGCGTGCCGGGACGCTCGACGGATTGGTCGCCACGTCCTGCACGCCGGCGAAGAAATCCGCCAGCGCGGGCGAGAGTCCCGAGCTCGTGTCGGCGAGCAGGTTGTCGATCTGCGAAATCTGCGTGCTGTAGGCGGAAAATTCCTCCTTGCGTGCCGATGCGTTGAGCACCTGCTGACTGAGGAACTGGTCGTACAGGCGCCGCACCCCGTCGACCTCCACGCCCTGGCCGAAGAAGCCGGCGCCGGAGAAGAACGGATTCGCCGTGGTCAGGATCGTCGTCTGGCGATTGAAGCCCGGCGTGTTCGCGTTCGTGATGTTATGGCTGGTCGTCAACAGGTTCGCTTGCGAACTGTTGATGCCCGTCAGACCGATGCTCAGTAGTCCAGCCATGATATTTCCCTCGTTACCGCTGCTCTTGCGTCATTCGCTTGCAAGTTCCCTGCCAGCGGCAGACTCAGCCCGCCAGTGCCGTGCGCAACGTGGCGCCGCCGATGATGCGCGTGAGCTTGTCGGCGTACATGGGATCGGTCGCGTAGCCCGCCTGCTGCAGGCTGCGCGCGAAACCCGCGGCATCGGTCTGGCCGAGCACCTCCGCGTAGCGCGGATTGCCGCGCAGCAGGTTCGCGTAGTCGCGGAACGCCTCGGCATACGAGCCGTAGGCGCGGAAACGCGCAGTTTCCGTGTAGGGACGGCCGTTCGTGTACTCGGTCACCGGCACCTCGACCACCGCCCCCTTCCAGTTCGGCCCCGCCTTGATGTTGAAGAGGTTGTAGCTCGGCGAACCGTCTGCACGGCGTAGCTCACCGCGCCCCCAGCCGGTCTCGAGCGCCGCCTGCCCGACCATGAAATGCGCCGGGATGCCCGTGCTGCGGCTGGCTTCGCCCGCGTGCGCCCACACGCGATTGACGAATTCGCGCGCGCCCTCGGGAACCGGGCGCGACGACTGCGCGTCCGCCGCCTCCCCGGCATCACCCGCACCCCGAAGCCCTCCGGCCTCGCTGCGCGGCCTGCCGATCACCGCCCCGAGCCGGGCGGCAAACTCCGCCAGCTCGTCGGCATCGGCGGCGGGCTTTGCCGCCGGCAACTCGCCGCCGGCAACGATTGCCGCCCGCCGCGGAATGCGCGACACGTCGAGGCTGCCTTCGCCCGCGGCAGCCTGCACCGGAGCTTCGCCGCCAAGCTGGCGCACGATCGCGTCGGCAAGGCCGACACCGCGCCCCTGCGCCATGTTCATCGCCATCTGCTGGTCCTGCAGCGCCTGGAAGAGCCTCGTCTGGTCGCTGTCGAACATGCCGTTGGACGGCACCGCGTCGCGCATCGACTTCAGCACCATCTGCATGAACAGCGCCTCGAACTGCTTGGCCGCCGCGCGCAGGCCTTCGGGCGAATTGCCGTCGCGCGCGAGCCGCTTCATGTCGGCCAACGCCCGCGGATCCATCGCATTGATCTGGGTGGCCGCAACCATGTCAGATCACCTCCAGCTCCGCACGCAGCGACCCCGCGGCCTTCATCGCCTGCAGGATGCTCACGAGGTCCATCGGCGTGGCGCCGAGCGCGTTCAGGGCCTTGACCACCTCGGCGAGATTCGCACCGCTGCGCACGTTGTGCAGCGTGCCCTGGCCCTGCTTGATGTCGACCGACCCGCTCTGCGTCGTCACCGTGCGGCCGCCGGAAAGCGGCGCCGGCTGGCTCACCGCGGTATCGACCCCCACCGTGACGGTCAGATTGCCGTGGGCGACCGCAACGTTCTGCAGCGTCACGGCCTGGTTCATCACGACCGAACCGGTGCGCGAGTTCACGATCACCTTCGCCGCCTGCAGCACCGGCGTGACCTCGATATTCTCGAGCTTGCCGAGGAAGGCGACGCGGTCGGAGGGATCGAGCGGCGCGCGCACCTGGATGCTGCGTCCGTCGAGCGCCTGTGCGGTGCCGCCGGAAGTCGCCTGATTGATCGCATCGACGACGCGGCGCGCGGTGCCGAAATCTGTGTCCTTGAGATCGAAGGTCACGAACTCGCCCTGCGCGATCGAGGTCGGTACGGCCCGCTCGACCGTCGCGCCGCCCGGAATCCGCCCGGCCGAGAGGTGGTTGATGGTCTGCGATGCACCGCCGCCCGAGGCCCCCGCGCCACCCACCAGCAGGTTGCCCTGCGCGACGCCATACACCTGGCCATCGGCGCCCTTCAGCGGCGTCATCACCAGCGTGCCGCCGCGCAGGCTCTTCGCGTTGCCCATCGACGACACGGTGACGTCGATCTGCTGCCCCGGCCGCGCGAACGGCGGCAGGCTCGCGGTGACCATCACCGCGGCGACGTTCTTGAGCTGCAGGTTCGTGCCCGGCGGCAGCGTCACGCCCATGTTGCCGAGCATGTTGATGATGCTCTGCACCGTGAAGGGCGTCTGCGTGGTCTGGTCGCCACTGCCGTCGAGACCGATCACGAGGCCGTAGCCGGCGAGCTGGTTCTCGCGCACGCCGGCGATCGTCGCCAGGTCCTTCAGCCGCTCGGCGGCGGACGCCGTTCCCGCGACCAGCATCGCCAACGCGCATACCAGTGCGCGAATCCCCCTGCCATTGCCCGACATCATCGACTCCTGCGACGCATCAATGCACTCAGAACGGCGACACCGCTACAAAGAAGCGCTGCAGCCAGCCCATCGTGTTCGATTCGTCGATGTAACCGCTACCCTTGTATTCGATCCGCGCATCCGCGACCTGCGTCGACTGCACCGTGTTCGCGGCCGTCACCGTGATCGGATTGATCACGCCCGAAAAGCGGATGAATTCGTTGCCCTGATTGATCGCCATCTGCTTCTCGCCGGACACGAGCAGGTTGCCGTTCGGATACACCTCGATCACCGTCACCGTGATCGTGCCGTTGAACACGTTGTTCGCTGCCGAGGCACCCTTTCCCTCGAAATCCGACTTCACGCCGGCCTGCAGATCCATGCCCGCCAGGCCCGACAGCGGCACCTTCGACGCCGCGGTGATGCCGCCGGTGACGTCGGAATCGCGCGTGGCGCTGCTGTTGGCGCGCTTCTGTGCCGTGTTGCGCTCGACGAGATTGATCGTCAGCGTGTCGCCGACGAGGCGCGCGCGACGGTCCTCGAACAGCGGCCGCAACTGCGCCGCCTGGTAGATGGAGCCGTTCGCCGGCGCCATCTGCGTGCGAGCCTCGGGCCGCACCGTCATCGGCTGATGCACCACCGTGGGCGGCGTCGAATAGATCGACGCGCAGCCCGACAGCAGCAACACCGCCATCGCCATCGCCCCCAGCGCCTGACCCTTCATGATCCGCTCCTTACAGCTGCGTCAGCCGTCCCAGCATCTGGTCGGACGTCTGCACCGCCCGCGAGTTGAGCTCGTAGGCGCGCTGCGTCGTGATCATGTTCACCAGTTCCTCGGCGACGTTCACGTTCGAGGTCTCGACGTACTGCTGGTTGAGCACCCCGGCGCCATTGGTTCCGGGCGCGTTCGGCGTCGGTACGCCGCTCGAGGCCGTCTCACGGAACAGGTTCTCGCCCGCGCTCGACAGGCCGCCCGGATTCACGAAGGTCGCGATCTGGATGTTGCCAACCACGGTCGGCGCGGTCTGCCCGGCCTGCAGCACGCTCACCGTGCCATCCTTGCCGATCGTGATCGTCTGCGCGTCGTTCGGGATGATGATCGCCGGTTCGAGCGGATAGCCGCTGGCAGTCACGATCTGCCCCTGCGAATCGAGCTGGAACGCGCCGTCGCGCGTGTAGGCCTGCGTGCCGTCGGGCAGCGTCACCTGAAAGTAGCCGTTGCCCTGCACCGCCATGTCGAGCGGATTGCCCGTCTGCTGCAGGCTGCCCTGCGTGTGGATGCGCTCGGTCGCCACCGTGCGCACGCCAGTGCCGATCTGCAGGCCGCTGCCGATCTGGTTCTGCTGCGTGTTCTGCGCACCCGGCTGGCGGATCGTCTGGTAGAGCAGATCCTCGAACACCGCACGCGCCCGCTTGAACCCGTTGGTCGAAACGTTCGCGAGGTTGTTCGAGATCACGTCCAGCTGAGTCTGCTGCGCCTCGAGGCCGGTCCGTGCAATCCACAATGAGCGAATCATGATCCTGACTCCCTTTCCTTCGCAGGCAGACGGTCTGCCTGCAGTCTCGGGGTCAGTTTACGGCGGGGCGGATCGACTCGATCTCCGGAACACCCGCGGAAAAGCCCCGCTAATTCCCCTGCTCGCCCGCCGCCCGTCAGCGGGCCGCAAGCACCTGTGCGCCAGCACGGTCGTTGGCCTCGGCGGTCTGCAGCATCTTTATCTGCATCTCGAACTGGCGGGCGAGCGAGATCATCTGCACCATCTGGTCGACCACGCTCACGTTGCTGCCTTCGAGGTAACCGCCCGCCACGCGCACGTTCTCGTCCTGGGGCGCAACGGCGCCGTCCTGCAGGCGGAACAGCCCGTCGTCGCCACGCACCAGCGAGGCCTCGGGCGGATTCACGAGCTTGAGACGGCCGATTACATTGATGACGTTCTCGGCCCCGCCCGCCTGGAGTGCGGAAATCGTGCCGTCCTTGCCGATCAGGAACTCGTTGTCGGGCGGAATGGTCACGGGGCCGCCGTCGCCCAGCACCGGCAGGCCGCTGCGCGTCTGCACCACACCGTTCGCGCTCAGCTGCAGGCTGCCGTCGCGCGTGTAGGCCTCGCGCCCGTCCGGCAGTTGCACCGCCAGCCAGCCCTTGCCTTCGACCGCCACATCCAGCGGGCGCCCGGTGTGCTGCATGGGCCCGGATTCGAAGTTCGTTGCCACGCTCGCGTCCACGACGAAGGCGCGCGTCGCGAGCCCTTCGCCCTGCACCGGCACCGCGCGCAGCTTGTGCAGCTCGGCGCGGAAGCCCGTCGAGGTGGCGTTGGCCAAGTTGTGCGACACGGCGGCCTGCTGGCCCATCGTGTTCTTCGCCCCGGTCATCGCCGTGTAGATCAGCCGATCCATGATCCTCTCTCCCTATCCCGCGAAGCCGGCTATGCCGGTCAGCGCAGGTTCACCAGCGTCTGCAGGATCTGGTCCTGGGCGCGCACCGACTGCGCATTGGCCTGGTAGGCGCGCTGCTGCACGATCAGCTGCACCAGCTCGGCCGTCAGGTCGACGTTCGCTTCCTCGACCGCCCCTGCGTTGAGCAGGCCGAGGTTGGCGCTGCCCGGCACGCCAACGATCGGCTGGCCCGAATCCGGTGATTCGGCCCACAGGTTGCCGCCGAGAGACAGCAGCCCGTTGGGGCTCTGGAAGTTCGCCAGCACCACCTGGCCGAGATCGCGACTCTGGCCGTTGCTGTAGCGCCCGAGGATCACGCCGTCGTCGCCGATCGTGATGCCCGTCAGACGACCCGACGCAAAGCCGTCCTGGCGCAGCGTATTCACGCCGAAGGCGCTGCCGAACTGCGACGAAGCCGCCAGATCGAAGGAGATCGTCTGGGTTGCCGAGGCGCCGGTGCCGGCGAACTCGGGGAAAGTAAGGTCAAACTGGCCGCCGGATGTCATCGCGCCGGCGGTGTCGAACTGCAGCGGCGAACCCGGCGCGGGAATCGCGATCGCGTCGCCCGTGCCATCCACCTGGTAGAAGCCGTCCCACGTACCCGCCGCGGTCTTCTGGAAGAAGAAGGTCAGCGTGTGCGCATTGCCCAACGTGTCGTAGGCGGTTGCCGAGGTGGAGAAGTTGTAGCCGCCCGCGGTCACGTTGGTACGGTCCAGCGGTGTCGGGTTGGTCGGATCGAAGGACGGCGAAATCGGCTCGCGCGAGTCGAAGTTCATCGCCAGCGTCATCTGCGAAGACGGATTCGGCTGCACGTCGGAGAAATCCAGCTGCAGGCGCTGCGGCTCGCCGCCGGTCAGGATCACGCCGTTCGTTGCCGCATAACCGGTGAGCTGGTAGCCCTGCGAATTGACGATGAAGCCGTCCTTGTTCACGTCGAACTGGCCGTTGCGGGTGTAGGCGATCGACCCGTCCGGCGCCGACATGCGGAAGAAGCCGTTACCGTTGATCGCGACGTCGAGCGGATTGTTCGTCGTCGTGATGTTTCCTTGCGAGAACAACTGCGTCACGGCGCCGATCGCAGCACCGATGCCCACCTGTGTCCCGCCGCCGGCGCCGTTCAGCGCCGCCGCGAACACATCGGAAAACTCCGCGCGCCCCGCCTTGAAGCCGACGGTATTCGAGTTCGCAACGTTGTTGCTGATGACATCGAGGGCCTTCGAGGACGAATTAAGTCCGCTCAAACCTTGCTGGAAAGCCATGGCCGTCTCCCTGGAAACTCGGTCTCAAACAATTCTTCAAACAATCTGCCGGACATCGGACATCTTGAAGATGCCGAGCTCGCCGACCTGCAGGTCGGTGCCCTTGGTGCCCCGCACCACGCTCGTCACCGCCCCGAATTCGAGCGCTTCGGCCGCGACGGGCTTGCCGCCGGTCACCGCCTCGATGCTCACCGTGTATTTGCCGTTCGCCGCACGGCTGCCGTCCTTCGTCGTGCCGTCCCACTGGAAGTTGTGCGTGCCGACGTCGAAGGAACCGAGATCGACCGCCGCGACCTCCAGGCCCTGCGCATCCTTGATATGCATCGTCACCGCGTCTGCCGGCACGTCGAGGGCGAAACCGCCGATTGCACCCGCATCGCCCAGCTTCAGGCCGGAACCGGGGATCAGCACGCCGCGCCCCACCAGCGACGCCGCCTGCATCGCCTCGGACGACTGCTGGCCGTCGAGCAGCTGCGTGAGCATCGCGTTGAGCCGCTCGATGCCATCCACCGTGCTGATCTGCGCGAGCTGCGAAGTCACCTGCGCGTTGTCGAGCGGATTCATCGGATCCTGGTTCTTGAGCTGCGCAGTCAGCAGCGTCAGGAAGCGCCCCTGGCTATCGACGTCGTCCTTCGACGAAGTGCTGTCCTTGCGCCCGAGCAAGGCCAATGCCGAGTCGGCTGCCGAGGAAACCGTGTTGTTGACCGTTGCCATGATCCGCTCCCGAAAACCCTTACTGGCCGATCTGCAGCGTGCGCTGCAGCAGCGTGCGGGCCGTGTTCATCACTTCCGCGTTGTTCTGATAGGCACGCGAGGCCGAGATCATGTTGGTCATCTCCTCGACCACATTCACATTCGACATCTCGACGTAGCCTTCCGTGTTCGCCGCCGGGTTGCTCGGGTCATAGGTCAGGCGCCCGGGCTCGGCGCTCTCGACGACGTTCGAAACCGTGACCCCGACGCTGTTCGGACCGGCCACCGGCGCGGCGGTGAACACCACCTGCTTGGCACGGTAGGGCTGGCCGTCCGGCCCCGCGACGCTGTCGGCGTTCGCCAGGTTCGATGCCGTCGCGTTCAGGCGCGCCGATTGCGCGTGCAGCGCCGATCCGGCGATCGCAAATACGTTGAACATGCTCATGGACGCCTGTCCTCCGCTCACTGGCCGCTGATCGCCGTCTGCATGCTGCGCAGCAGGCCGTTGATGAAGGTCACGCTCGCCTCGTAATGCACCGAGTTCTCGGCGAAGGCGGCGCGCTCGACGTCCATGTTCACGGTGTTGCCGTCCACACTGGACTGGAACTCGCGGCGATACCCGACGAAGGCCCCGAACGGCATCTCCGCCGCCACGTCGAGATGGCGGGAAGACGTGCTCGCCAGCGCGAGCGGCCCCATCCGCCCGTCCACCGCTCCTTTCAGCGCGGTGCGGAAGTCGATGTCACGCGCCTTGTAGTTCGGCGTATCCGCATTCGCGATGTTCGACGCCAGCATCTGCTGCCGCTGCGCCTGCAGATTCAGTGCCGTCTGGTGAAACTGCAGCGCGTTGTCGAGTTGGGTCTTCATGGCATCACCTCAAGTTACTACACCGGTTGCCGATAAGTGCCTCATCGGCCGGCACTCGCTCCATTGCACCTTCCATGCCAGCGATCTTAGTCCTGCCCCCACAAGCCCCTGACCGCGATAAGACCGGCAAATACCGGCCAATTCCGCCGCTTTCGACAGTGGTGCGGCGGCAGCCGGCAAGCCGCGGCGGAAAACTTTGCCGGTTGCCGATCGCCCGGCCGCATGGTGGAATGCGCCCCATGCTTTCGAACCGCCTCATGCCCCCTTCCTGCCGCAGCGCCGTCATTTCCCTGCTGGCCCTCAGCCTCACGCTCGCGGGCGGAAGCGCCGGCGCACAGCAGCCCCTGCCGCCGGTCCGACAGGCCGTATCGGTTTTCCTCGCCCAGCAGACTTCGGGCCTGCCCGGCAAGGTCGGTGTCACGATCGAAGGCGTCGATCCGCAGAACCAGCTCCCCGCCTGCGCCGAACTCGTTCCCTTCCTTCCACCGGGCACACGCGCCTGGGGCCGGATCAACGTCGGCGTGCGCTGCGAGTCGCCGGTCAACTGGACGATCTACGTGCCCGCGCAGGTCTCCGTCATCGGCGATTACCTGGTTGCCGCGCGCCCGATCCGTTCCGGCCAGGTGATCGCACCGGCGGACCTCGAACGTCGCAGCGGCGACCTCGCGGGCGAAGCCCCCAACACCCTGACCGACATGACGCAGGCGGTCGGCCACAACGCCCGCTTCACGATCGCCGCTGGCAACACGCTGCGAACCGACATGCTCCGCCTGCCCCAGGCGGTGCGGCAGGGCCAGAACGTCAAGGTCGTCGGAACCGGCACCGGCTTTGCGGTTACCAATGAAGGGCGGGCGCTCAATGCCGCGGCCGCAGGCGAACCGGTTCGCGTGCGGCTAGGGAGCGGTCAGGTCATCTCCGGCAAGGCCCGTGCCGACGGGAGCGTCGAACTCGATTTCTGATCGCGCGGCCATCCGGAAAATATTCGCCTAAAGTTTTCACTCCGGCGGTCGTGAACACGAGCAGAGACCGCTTAATGGGAGTGCCGCCATGAAAATCGAAGGAACAATGAAGCCGTCGGGGTCAGCCCCGACCGGTGAGGCCCGCGGAAAACGTCCGGCCAGCACGACGATTGCCGGCGACGCGAATGAAAAGGTCGAACTGTCCTCGCTCTCGTCCAGCCTCAACAAGGCGGAAGCAGCGATGGCCTCGGCGCCCGAGATCGACCGCGCCCGCGTCGATGAAATCCGTCAGGCGATCAGCGAAGGACGCTTCAAGATCGACGCCAACCGCGTCGCCGACGGCCTGATCGAGAGCGTGCGCCAGATGCTTGGCGCGCAGAAATAGTGCCGTGAGCCTGCAGCCCGAACTTCAGCGACTCGTCCAGCTGATCGACAGCGAGGCGGTTCTGCTGCGCGGCTTCCTTGCGCTGCTCGAACGCGAGGAAGCCCTGCTCATTGCCGGCGACGCCGACGGCCTGCTCGTCCTGACGCGGGAAAAGACGGAACGCTTCCATCAGCTGCAGCGCATCCACAACGACCGCGCCCTGCTGCTCGGCAGGCTCCGTCGTCCGAACACCGACGCCGCGATCCGCGAGGTGTGCCAACCGCTGCCCGACACGCTGCGGCGCTGGGACGAGATTCACGCGCTCGCACGCGACGCGCAGGCGCGCAACGAACTCAACGGCAAGCTCGTTTCCGAACGGCTCCAGCATAACCAGGCAGCGATGTCGATCCTCCTCGACGCGGCACGCCAGCCTTCGCTCTACGACGCCGCAGGCATCGCCCGTCCTAGCGGCGGCGGCCGCCACCTCGGCAGCGCCTGAAACGGCGAGGCCCGCTCGAGCTCTCGCCGAACGGGCCTCGCAAGCAATCTCGCAGCGACATCGCAACCCTCGCGAGGCGGGTCGCTACCGGCTTGCCCTCGCCGGGCTGCGAAACAGCCGGAGGGCAAGCCCGACGCCGATCACGCCGCAGCCATCGCCTTTTCGAGCTTGGCCTTGAGGCGCTGAGCGGTCTTCTCGGCGCCGACGACAAAGCGGCTGTGCTTGCCGCGGGCGACTTCCTCGAGCGCGTCGCGCGCGGTGAATTCGAAGGTCACGGCGGGGCCGTTCACTTCGACGAGCTTCACGGTGATCTCGATCCACATGCCCAGCAGCGTCGCGCCGACGTGGTCGAGCTCGACGCGGGTGCCGACCGAATCCTTGCCGGCTTCGATGTTTTCCAGCAGCAGGTCACGGCAAACGACTTCGATGTCGTAGAGCAGCGACGGCGTCGAATAGACGCGGCAGTCGTCGCCCATGAAGCCGATGGTGCGGCCCTTGTCGATGTCGTAGCGGCGGGTGGACGTCAGTCCGGCTTTGAGTTCGCTCATCTTCCAGTCTCCTTGGTGTTGGACGCCGGTCCCTGCCGGCGTCGGATTCGTACGATTTCGTTGTGCTTCGGTGCTTACTTGTTGCGTTCGCGGATCGCGTCCGCTTCCAGCCGTGCCTCGACGTAGCGGGCGAGCGCCTTCGTGCCACGGCCGCAATTGCGGAACACGCACACGCCCTGGTCCATCAGCTTCGCGGCCATCGCGTCGTACAGCGAGCCGCCGTCGACGATGCCGATGACGGGCTTGTCGCTCTTCGAGGCGAGCGGCGGGTAGATATGGACGGTGCCTTGCGGGTCCGAGAGGTCGTAGCCGGGGCGCAGCTTGCTCGTTTCGAGGCCGCGGATCGACGGTGCGGTCGGGTCGAGGCCGACGACGACGGCGTCGATGTTCGGGTCGTCGAGGAAGGCTTCGGTGATCTGCAGGTGGACGCCATCGTCAGCCCCGGGGTTGATGTCGATGGGGTTCCTGACCTCGACCAGCGCGTCGAGGCGCTTGGCGGCGAGGATGGCCTGCACGCGTTCGACGGTTGCGGCTTCGAGCGCGCCCATTTCCAGCGAGGAGGTTTCGGTCGCAACCGAATCGGCCATGCCGACGGCCTCGAAGCCCGCGCCGCTGATCGCACCAAGGCGCTTGCCGACCTTCTTGCCGTGCAGCGAGCCGGCGATGTAGAAGAGGTCGTCGAAGGTGTTGAAGTCCTCGGCGACGATCGCGCCGGCCTGGCGCAGCACGGCCTCGAACAGGACCGGATCGCCGGCGATAGACGCGGTGTGGCCCATCACGCCGCCCGCGCCCGCTTCGGTGCGGCCGGACTTGTAGACGACGACCTGCTTGCCCTTGAGCACCGCCTTGCGCACCGCGCGGGCGAAGTCGAGGCCGTCGCCGTCCTTGAAGCCTTCGATGTAGATGCCGAGGGTGTCGATGCCGTCGCGTTCGGCAAAGAAGCTCAGCATGTCGCCGTGCGTGAGGTCGGTCTGGTTGCCCAGCGCGAGCATGTAGGCCGGGTCGAGCCAGGGGTTCTGCGAGATGCGCGTGATCATGAAGGCGCCGGACTGGCTCAGCATGACCGAGTTGCGTTGCGCCTTCTTCTGCGGCTTCGGGAGCCGTTCCAGCGGGATGAACCAGGAGTCGTAGCCGCCCGGATGCGAGACGACACCGAGGCAGTTCGCGCCGAGGAAGACCGGTCCGCCGCCCGGGTTGGCGTGGGCGGCGTTGATCTTCGCGGCGAGCGCGGCGGCGGGTTCGCGGCTCTTCGCGGTCTCGCCGAGGCCGCCGGGGATCAGCATCACTGACTCGACGGCATCGGTCGCGATGATCTCGTCGACGAGTTCGTATACCGCTTCGTTGGGCACCGCGACGATCAGGAGATCGAGCTTCGCGGGCAGCGCACGCAGGCTGTCGACGCAGCGCACGCCGTCGATCTCGGTCTCGCCGGGCCGGATGATGGTCAGCTTGTCCTTCGTGTAGCCGCTGCCCATCAGGTTCTTGAGGATGATGCGGCCGAAGTTCATGCCGCTCGCCGACACGCCGATGATGCCGATCGACTGGGGATGGATGAGCTTGTCGATCTTGTGCAGCGGACGCGGCAGACGGCCGGCGACGGGCTTGCCGAACTCGACGCGCGCGGCGCCGACGGTCGGCTTCTTCGCGAATTGCACCTGATCGAGTTCGAGTTCGCGGATCACGAATCCGGCCTGCGGGTTCTGCGCGGAATATTCGCGGCCGAGACCCAGCATCAGGCCGAAGCAGAATTCGAGCACCGGATCGGGCGCACGGCGGCCGTCGCGCTGCGCCAGTGCCGCCATCTTCTGGTAGGCGACCGTGCGGCGGAAGAGGCGCAGGAAGTCCGCGGCGTCGGTAAGTTCGACGGCGGCGGACACGGCGGCGCGATCCTTGCGGAAGTTGGCGCGGTCGAGTGCACCATCGAGGCCACCTGCGCCGGCCGTGAGGACCATGCCGAACTCGCGGGTGTTTTCGAGGGCGATGCGCAGGTCGACGCCGCCGGGGACGCCTTCGGCGAGGGCGGCGCCGAAGCTCGCGACGAAGCGTTCGCACTCGACGGCGTCGAAGGCGTTCCTCCCCTGCCCTGCCGCCTGCCTGAACAGCTCGCCGGTCGCGGCATTCAGCGCGTCGCCGGGACTGATGGTGGTTCGGTCATTCACTGTGTTGTCTCCGTCCGTGCCGCCTCTGGGGCGGCCATTGTTTGTTTTCTGACCCCTGGCCTCAACTTCCCCTGCTTTACCCCTTCGGCCGCTTGTCGATCACGCGCTTGGCCTTGCCGACCTGGGTGCGCTCGATGCGTCCTGAATCGAGGATCTGCACGTCCGCGCTCACGCCCACGCGGCTCTTGATCTCGTGCCGGACTTCGGCGGCGATCTTCGAGCGCTGGGCATCGGTGAGCCCGTCCGACAGGTCGTGGCGCACTTCGGCGAGCACGGCGAGTTCGTCCATGTGGCCCGGCCGCGTGATCTGCAGCTGGTAGTGGCCGCAGAGCTGGTCGTGGCGCAGGATGATTTCCTCGATCTGCGTCGGGAAGACGTTCACGCCGCGGATGATCAGCATGTCGTCGCTGCGGCCGGTGATCTTGCCCATGCGGCGCATCGTGCGCGCGGTGCCGGGCAGCAGCATCGTCAGGTCGCGCGTGCGATAGCGGATGATGGGCAGCGCTTCCTTCGTCAGCGAAGTGAAGACGAGTTCGCCCGGTGTGCCGTCGGGCAGGACTTCGCCGGTCACGGGGTCGATGATCTCGGGGTAGAAGTGGTCTTCCCAGATGTGCGGGCCGTCCTTGGTCTCGATGCATTCGCAGGCGACGCCCGGACCGATCACTTCCGACAGACCGTAGATGTCGATGGCGTCGATGCCCAGCCGCGTCTCGATCTCGCGGCGCATCTCGTTGGTCCAGGGCTCGGCGCCAAACACGCCGATACGCAGCGTCGTCGAGGCGGGGTCGATGCCCTGCTCCTGCAGTCCGTCGGCGACCGTGAGCATGTAGGACGGGGTCGCCAACATCATCGTCGGCTTGAACTCGCGGATCAGCTGGATCTGCTTCTCGGTGTTGCCGCCACCCATCGGGATCACGGTCGCGCCGAGCGCCTCGCAGCCGTAGTGGGCACCGAGGCCGCCGGTGAAGAGGCCATAGCCGTAGGAGTTGAGGATGATGTCGTCAGGGGTGCCGCCGGCCGCGCGCAGCGAACGCGCGACCACCGAGCCCCACATCGCGATGTCGTTCTTGGTGTAACCGACGACGGTCGGCAGGCCGGTGGTCCCGGACGACGCATGCACCCGCACGATGTCACGCATCGGCACAGCGAACAGGCCGTAGGGATAGTTCTCGCGCAGCTCCTTCTTGGTGGTGAAGGGGAACTTCGAGAGGTCGGAAAGCTGCTTCAGGTCCGACGGATGCACGCCCGCCGCGTCGAAGGCCTGCTTGTAATGCGCGACGTTGTCGTAGGCATGCTGCAGGCTCCACCTGAGCCGTTCGAGCTGCAGCGCGGCGAGCTCGTCGCGGCTGGCCTTCTCGATCGGATCGAGCGTCTCCGGCGCCGCGCCCTTCCCCGTTGCCCCTTTCGATGCTGCAAAACCGTCCCTAGCCGACATGTGCATGCTCCGTCATCCGTTCCACGAATTTCTGGTTTTCAACGACTTTCTTCTGGATGTGCTCGACCTGCTCGGACGAGAGGTGGCGGAAGCGGCCCATCGCCTTGAGGTAGTCCGTAACCGGCAGCGGGTCGTCCACCGGCTTCGTGAAGTGTAGCCCGTCCTGCGGCGTGTATTCCCACAGCATTACGAAGTTGGTCTCGACGGCCTTGCGCGCGACTTCCATGTTGAGGTTCGACGGGAAGCGCCAGCCGGTCGTGCAGGGCGAATAGACGTGCAGGTAGGCGAAACCGGTCTTCGACGCGGCGATGGCCTTGTCGAGCTTTTCGTACAGGTCTTCCATGTACGCGGTGGAGGCCGTCGCGACGTAGGCGCAGCGGTGGTTCACCATGATCAGCGGCAGGTTCTTCGCGTCCTGCGTCTTGCCGCGCGAGGTCTCGCCCACCGGCGTGGTCGAGGTCCAGGCGCCGTAGGGCGTGCAGCTCGAACGCTGCATGCCGGTGTTCATGTAGCCCTCGTTGTCGACGACCATGAACAGCATCTGCTCGCCACGCTCGGCCGCTCCGGAAAGCGACTGGAAGCCGACGTCGGACGCGCCGCCGTCGCCGGCGATCGCGAGCGCCTGCACGTCGCGGCCGACGCGCTTGTACTGGCGCTTGATGCCGGCGAGCATCGCCGCGGTGTTGGTGAGCAGCGGGTGGAAGACGGGGACCTTGGTGCCGGTCGTGCCGTTGAAGCCGACCGAGCCCATCCCCGGCACGCAGCCCGGCGGCGTCGCGAGCACGGTGTCGGGGCCGACGCGGCGCAGCGTGTGGCGCATCAGCAGTTCCGTGTTGCAACCCTGGCAGCCGGCGAGACCCGGCGCGAACAGATCTTCCCAGTCGCCCACTTCGTTGTAGATGTTGGCGGTGGTGACATATTTCAGCGCGCCGTGCGGACAGGCGGGCACGCAGGCCGGGTTGCCGTCGCAGGTGTCGCACTTCGACACGTGGCCCGCGGTTTCATCCAGCGCGATGCCGGCGTAGGCACAGCCGACCGTGCATAGCAGGCAATCGACACATTTCGAGGCGTCCCAGCCGATCACGCCGCTCGTGCTGTCCTTGTTCAAGGCGCCCGCGGGGCACACGGTGACGCACTTCGGGTCCGCGCACTGGCGGCACAGCGCGAGTTCGAAGGTCTTGTCCGGGGCGCCCTCTCGCCCGTAGATCTGGATGCGCGAACGCGCGATGTCGTCCGTGCCGGTCTTGGCCTGCGCGCAGGCCGTCATGCAATCTCCGCAACCGTCGCACTTGGCGGGGTCGAAGGCGATGGTGCTGTAAGCTCGTCCCATTGATGGCTCCTTAGCGCCAGGTCTGCGACATGATTTCGCGGCCGACTGCGAGCGGGTTCGCAACGAAGCGCTCGCGCAGCGGCGTGAGGTCGGTGCGGCGCAGGATCAGTTGCGCCATCACGCCACCGTCGAAGAATTCGTTCACGCCGAAGATGCCGGTGAGGCAGCCGTCGGCGCCGAAGATAGCCTTCAGGTAATGCCCGGTCTGCTCGTCGAAGCGGGTGACGACCTCGCCGCCTTCGGGCACCTTGCTCGACCCGACCGAGATCGCGTGGCGGCCGAAGAAGTGGTAGGTGTTGAGCGGCACGCCGCCGGCGTAGTCCTGGATGCCCGGGTCGCCTGCCATCGCCATGCCGGCGACACGGCCCTGGATCGTCGCGTCGGGCAGGATCGCGTTCATCACTTTGGTATCGGTGAAGAAGCCGCGCGCCTGTGCGCAGTCGCCCGCGGCCCAGACGTTGGCGGCGGTCGTCTGCATGCGGTCATCGACGAGGATGCCCTGTTGGTGCTCGACGCCGCTGCCGTTGAGGTAGCCCATGTTGGGCTTCACCCCGGTCGCGACGAGCAGCAGGTCGGCTTCCAGCGTCGTGCCGTTCTCCAGCGTCAGCTTCGCGCCGGCAGGAGAAGGCTCCAGACGCACGACGCGGCTGCCGGTCATGATCTTCGCGCCGGCGTCACGGAAGGCCTGCTCGATCATGTCGGCGGCGACCTTGTCGAAGTAGCCCGACGTGAGCTGATCGCTCATCTCCACGATGGTCACGCTCGCGCCGGCCTTCACGAGGTTCTCTGCGGCGTGCATGCCGACGAGGCCGGCGCCGAGGACGACGGCCTGCTTGGACTCGGCGATCGCGCCGCGCAGCTTGAGCGCGTCATCCAGCGTGCGCAGCACGTGGTAGGAGACGGTGTCAATGCCGGGGATCGGTGGGATCGCAGGTGATGCGCCGGTCGCGAGCAGCAGCTTTTCGTAGACGACCGAGGAGCCGTCCACGAGCTCCACGCTGTTGCGATCGGCGTGCAGCGCCTTCAGCCCCGACTCCGGTCGGTAGCTCACCTTGTTGCGCGCGAAGAAGTCTTCGTCGCGCAGGAAGATGCGTGCCGGCGCGGATTTGCCCGACACGACGTAGGGCAACACGGTGGGCGAATACGGCAGGTGCGAATCGCGCGTGACGACGGTGATCGGCCCTTCCGCGTCGTGCATGCGGATCGCGTTGATCGCCTCGAGCGCCGCGTGGCTGCTGCCGGCGATCAGGTATTTGGTGTGTTCGATGGCTCGGTCCATGCTGGCCTCAATCCTTTTCGTTGAGCCACACGGGCTCGGTCGGGGCGACGGCGCCGTTCAGGAGGGCTTCGGTCTCGGCGATGACGCGATGCACATGCGGGATCGTGATGTCCGCACCGGCCAGCCCGCCGATGAAGCTCATCGACGGCATGAAGCGGCCGAGGCGGTACAGCACGCCCAGCGTCTCCTGGTACATCGGGCCGCAGTTCCAGCGGAAGGCCACCGAGCGGTCGATCACGCCCAGGGCCTTGACCTTGGCCAGCGCCTGTTTCAGCGCCTCGACCGGGAAGGGGCTGAAGGTCTTGATCTTGATGAGGCCGACCTTCTTGCCGGCGTCGCGCGCCTCGTCGATGGCGTCCTTGGCGGCGCCCGACATGCTGCCCAGCGTCATGATCGCGAAGTCGGCATCGTCGAGGCGATACTCCTCGACCAGCGGCGCGAAGCTGCGGCCGATGCGCTTGGCCCAGTCCGCATGCACCTCCTCGATCACGCGCAGCGCGTTCTGCATGCCGCTGCACTGGCCCTTGCGGTAGCGCACGAAGGTCTGCGGGCCCTTGCCGGTGGTGCCGCCGGTGAGCGGATCGACCGCCATCGGGCGCAGCGGGTCGAGCGCGACGTGCCAGTTCACGTCCTTGTCGCCCATGAAGGCATCGACGTCGGCCGGGTCGGGCAGCTCGACGCGCGAGGCGCCGTAGGAGAGGTAGTTGCCGTCGAGGCACACGTTCACCGGCAGCATCACGTCGTGGTGCTCGGCGATCTTGAACGCCATCACGGTGGTGTCGAGCACTTCCTGCACGCTCTCGCAATACACCTGGATCCAGCCCGCCTCGCGCACCGTCATCGCGTCCTGGTGGCCGCCCCACACCGACTGCGGCGTGATGCCGTCGCGCGTGACGATGGTCAGCACGATCGGCAGGCGCATGCCGGGGGTGCGGAAATACGGCTCGAACATGAAGGCGAGGCCGGGGCCACAGGTCGCGGTGTAGGTGCGCGCGCCGGCGAGCGCCCCGCCCTGCAGCACGGACAGCACCGAGTGCTCGCCTTCGGCGTCGACGATGTCGGCGTCCATGTGGCCGTCTGCGATCAGCTTCGCGAGGTGCTCGACGAGCGACGACTGCGGCGTGATCGGGTACACCGACACCATGTCGGGCCGCGCGAGCGCGACGCCCAGCGCGGCGGCCTCGTTGCCTTCGGCGAGGATCACCTTCTGCTTGCGCGGCGCCTCGGTTGCCGCGGCCTTTTCCAGCGTGGCTGTCGTCATTGGGTTTCCCCCACCATCGTGATCGCCCGCTGCGGGCACTCGTTCGCGCAGATGCCGCAGCCCTTGCAGGTCTTGAGGTTGAAGTCGAACCACGCGGCGTGTTCCTCGACGCACTGCACCGGGCAGTACAGCCAGCACACCGCGCATTTCACGCATTTGTCGCGATTCACCACCGGCCGCATGCTGCGCCAGTCGCCGGGCAGCATGGGGCTGACGACGGTCGCGACCGGACAGAGGTCGTCCGGAACGCCGGCCTGTTCGAGGTTGAACAGCGGATAGCTTTGGTGCCGGCTCATGCCGCGGCCCTCCTTTCGATCTGATGCACGGCCACCTCGGAGTAGCCGCGCTCCAGCGCCGTCATGTTCTGCGCGAGGCCGGCGTCGCGGAAGTCGGAGTCCTCGAGCGCGCGCTTGAGCGAGTCGAGCGACACGACACCGGTCGTGCGGGCGAAGGCGCCAAGCATCAGCGTGTTGGTGATCGGACGCTTGAAGATCTCGAGCGCGATCTTCACCGCGTCGAGCAGGCCGACGGTGCCGATACAGTCGGGCAGCGTGAGCTCCGCGAACGGCCGATGCGTCGCCTGCACCAGGGTGCCGCCGGCCTTCACGCCGGCGAAGATATCGACGGACGTCATGAGCGTCGGGTCGACGCACACGATGCAATCGGGCTGATAGATGTTGGTGAGCTGGCGGATCTCGCGCTCGCTCATGCGCAGGAAGGACACCACCGGCGCGCCGCGACGCTCGAACCCGAAGGACGGGATCGACACCGCGTACTTGCCCTCCTCGACCATCGCCGCGGCGAGAATGCCGGACGCCATCACCGAACCCTGGCCGCCCCGGCCGTGGAATCGTACTTCGTACATCTCGTCTCCTCCTGCGTTGCAGGGACGGGGCTCGATGGCCCCGCGTTGTCATGAATGCCGCGAAACTCAAGTTGTGCAGGAGAACCGAAGCGCATCCCGCCGATCAACCACTTCCCACCGCAGTGTGGCGGGACCCGCCTCCGGCTCCTCCCGCCCTACGCCCCGCCCCAGCCGGGCTTCACACCCGCACCCGAGGTGCCACGCCCGCGCACCGGCAGGTGCGGCAAGGCAAAACCCTGCGTAAAAGCCGCGCGGCGCACCAGGGTGTACTTGAACCACCAGCCCCCCGCGACTGCCACCAGGCCGGCCAGCACCAGCGCTGCGCCTGCCAACGGCGTCCCGAGCACACCCACCATCAGCAACACGGCCGGCAGCAGGTTGCCGTATTTCAGGAAAGGCCCATCGATCGCCGAGAGGGCGCGCAAGCTACCCACCGGTGCCCCCTCGCTGCGCAGGCCACGCAGGTAGTTGCGCCACAACAGCACGCGCACGAAGAGCAGCACGAGCGCGCCGGTCGCCACCGCGATCTGCCCGGCGACATGCGGAATCAGGAAGGGGGTCGCGACGGCCAGCAGGCTCGCGCCTTCGGCGAATCCGGTCGCCGCCACGAGCGGCAGGCAGCGCCGGTGGCGCCAGGCCGGGATGCCCTTGTCGGCAGCGAGGATGCGGGCCTGCGCATACACGAAGCAGGCGCCGAAAATGCCGGTCAGCAGCACGAAGAGGCCCAGGCCCGTCGCCAGCGCCAGCACGCCGGTGCCGAACACGAAGGGCGCGACGGCCGCCTCGCGCGTCATCCACGAAGTCGCCGCATGGCGATACACGTTGAGCGCCCGCCACGGCTTGCCGATCTCGAACCACACGCAGGTGAGCCCGGCGCCGATCAGTGCCATGCCGGCGACGAGCAGCGCGCGCACGTCCGCGCCCCACAGGCTCGCGAAGGCCGCAAAGGCGAGCAAGCCGCCGCCCGTGCCGCCGGCGATGAAGTTCGACGCCGCGCGCCAGTCCCAGTTGTGTTGCTGCCGCGGCCCCACGCGCTCGCCCGGCCGGATCTTGGGAGTTTTCATGCCGGCTTTACCCCTTGTCCCAGATGTAATACACGCCCGGCCCGGTGCCGAGTTCCTCGTGCATGCGGAAAGTCTTGTTCTCGGCGATCAGGCGGCTGACCTTGCTGTCCGGGTCGTCGAGATCACCAAAGGCCATCGCGCCCGAGATGCAGGAATTGACGCAGGCGGGGGTGACCTCCGGGTCGCGCCCCGGCACCTGCCCGGTCTGCGCTGCGAGGTCGATGCGGTCGATGCAGAAGGTGCATTTCATCGACACGCCGATGCGCGCCGGGTCGAAGCGCACTTCTTCCGACTTGATCGGCTTGTCGCCGTAGGCGAACTTCACCTCATGCACGATCGAGCGCGCCTCGTAAGGACAGGCCATCACGCAGTTGGCACAGCCGATACAGGTGTCGTAGTCGATGGCGACGAGGCCGTCGGGGCGCTTGGTGGTGGCCTTGGTCGGACACACTTCCTCGCACGGCGGCTCGTCGCAGTGCATGCACGCGACCGGCACGAAGCTGCGGCGCACGTCGGGGAATTCGCCCGTTTCGAGGTCCAGCACGCGCCGCCACTGCACGCCCGGCGGCGTCGCGTTGGCGTTCTTGCACGCGGCGGTACAGGTCTGGCAGCCCACGCAGCGGCGCAGGTCGATGGCCATCACGTAGCGGGTCATACTGCAGCCTCCTTGCGTTCAACCTTGCGCACCGCAACCCGCACGATGTCCGACCCTGAACCGGTCGCATCCGTCAGCTCCATCGACATCGGTGCGATGGTGTTCAGGCTCGGCATGCCGAAGTCCTTGGCAACCGGCGTCGCCCAGTGGTCGAACTGGCCGAGGATCACCAGCGTATCGGGGCGCACGCCCTGCGCCAGCACCGCGTCGCCGTAGGTCGCACCGATGTGCGAGCGGATTTCCACGCGGTCGCCGTCGGCGATGCCCAGGCTCTTCGCGGTCTTCGCGTTCATGATCACGCCGGTGTGGCCGCGCACGTTCTGCGCGACCTCGCGCATCAGCGCGATGCTGGCGTTACCGCCGGTGTGGTACTGCATGCTCTTGGTCGCGAGCAGCCACAGCGGGAAGTCCTCCGGCTTGCCGCCGGCGTTCTTGATCTGCTGCGTCCAGCGCCCCGGCACGTCGTGCCATTCCGGCAGGGCCATGTATTCGGAAAGCTGCTCGTCCCACCAGTGCATCTGGTGCTCGTGCAGGCGGTTGCCCAGTTCGCGGCCGATGCGCAGCAGCCGCTCCTGATAGGGCATCTCGTAGCGCAGCCCCTGCTTTTCCAGCGTCGGGCTCAGGTACCACTCGGTCTTGGACATCGGCACGGTGTAGAAACCGTGCTCCTTGAACCACTCGAGGTCATGCACCTCGCGCCCTTCGCTCAGGCTCGCGCTCGACGCGCGGCACACGGCGTCCCAGATCTCCTCGACGCCGTGTTCCTTGCTCGCGTCGAGGCTGTAGTCGTAGTTCTCCGCCTTCAGCGGCGCGCCACCGCCCGCGCCGCGGTTCAGCGCGTTGTTGTATGCCTCGAGCAGACCGGTGCGCTTCGCCAGTTGGGTGCTGATCCAGGTGAAATCGCGCGTGTCGCCCTGCGGTTCCACGGCCGGTTGGCGCAGCACGACGCCGCGGTGCTCCCAGAACTGCTCGACGAACTTCGTCCCGCCGACCTTGATCATCTGCAACGATTCGAGGTCGGTCGCCTCGGGCAGCAACAGGTCCGCCATCCAGTTCGTCTCGTCCAGCGTGTAGGCGAAGGAAACCGTGAAGGGGAACTTCGCGATCTCCTCGACCAGCGTGCGCGTGTCCCAGAACGAGATCGCCGGGTTGGTGCGGTAGATGAACCACACGTCCGGCAGCGTCGGCATGGGCATGTTCCAGTCTTCCGGCACCTCGCGCTGGAACATCCACGCAAGCTGCGTCGGCCCCAGCGCCTGGCTCCACGCCGTGTTGCCGACGATGGGCACCAGCGTGCGGTGGATGTTGCGCCCCGTCGGCTTCGCGACCCAGTGTTCCTTGTCGGTCGGGTTGAAGTACTGCGCCATGAAGCCGTCTTCGCCGGCCTTCACGCTCAGCAGGCGGTTGTCGTGCGGGCGGTTCAGGCGCACGGTCGTGCCCAACGTGCCGCCCGGGTTCTCCAGCGCGCCGACCAGCGTCGCGAGCAGAGTGCGCGCCCAGCAGCACTCGAAGGCGCCCCAGCCGTTGTTCACCGACTTGCCCAGCGTCACTGCGACCGGGCGCAGCGGCAGCGTCTGGCCGTCGATCTCGATGGTCTCGCCGATCGAGGCGTTTTCCAGGTATTCGTTGGCGATGCGGCGGATCGTCGCGGCCGGGACGTCGCAGATCGACTCGGCCCATTCGGGCGTGTATTTCCGCATGTGCTCGACGAGCTTCGTGTAAGCGGTCACACCTTCCGCCACGTCGAATTGCTGCCGCGCATCGTCCGCGTCGACGCTGATCGCGCCTTCGACGCGGAAGCGCCCCGCCACCGCCGGCACCGCGCCTTCCGTATCGAAAGGCACGGCACGGCCACTCTTCTCGTCCCACAACAGCGGCTTGGCCGTAGCCGCATCGCGCAGATACAGGCCATCCGGCCCGACCAGATAGGGCGACGAGCTGCGGTCGCGCAGGAAGGGGACGTCGAGCTTGTCTAGTCCCTGTTCGCACACCAGTACGTGGATCAGCGCAAACATGAAGGCGGGATCGGTCTTGGGACGGATCGGCACCCATTCCGCGGAACAGGCGCCCGTCACCGACAGGTGCGGTTCGACCTGCACGCGCTTGTAGCCCCGCACGCGTGCCTCGGCGTGACGCGTCACCGCACAGGGGCCGCCGGAGGCCTCGACGTTGGAGCCGATCGAGATCACGTAGCGCGCAAGCGGGGTGTCGGCCGCGACGGTAAAGCCGCGGTGCCAGAATTCACCGTAGAGGTGCTCGGAATGCACGCACTTGACGCCCTGGCCCGAGCCGAAGCTGTAGTCGATCGGTCCCCACGCGGCGAGGAAGGCCGGCAGCGAACCCATGTACATGCCGGGCGTGCCGCCATGACCGAAAGTTGCGGCGACGCGCGGCAGGCCGGAGTCATCGACCAGCCCCTTCGCGCGCACCGACGTCAGCTTCGCGGAGACCAGGTCCAGCGCCTCGTCCCACGAGATCGGCACGAAGCCCGGATCCTCGTTGCGCCCCTTCTTCGGGTTGGTGCGCTTCATCGGCTGCAGCACGCGGTGCGGGTTGTAGGTCTTCTGCACCAGACCATAGGCCTTCACGCACACGCGACCGCGCGCCGGATGGATGTCCTCCGCGGCGAAGTTGGGCTCGATCTCGGTCGCGACGCCGTCGACGACCTTCACGTTCATGAAGTCGGGACCCGCCACGCAGTTGTAGCAATAGGTCGGAACCTTCCGCACGGATTGCGGATTGGCAGCTGAGGACATGTCTCCCCCGTTTTACTTTTTTAGTGAACCCGCTCGGGGTGGGAATAGACGCTGTGGCGTTCGCCACGCGCGAAGCCGATCAGCGTCAGGCCCGCGGCCTGCGCGACGCGCACCGCCATGCCAGTCGGCGCGGAAACCGCCACCACCACCGCGATGCCGACCGCCGCGGACTTCTGCACGATCTCGTAGCTCGCGCGACTGGTCATGAACAGGAAGCCTTCATTGAAGGAACCACGCTGGGCCGCGATGGCGCCGATGAGCTTGTCGAGCGCGTTGTGCCGGCCGACGTCCTCGCGCACGAGCTCGACGCGCCCGTCGAAGCCGCACCACGCGGCGGCATGCACGGCGCCGGTGAGGTCGAACAGATGCTGGCGCGACTGGAGTTCGGCCTGGGCACGCTGCAGCGCGCCGGCATCGAGCATGCCCGTCGCCCCGACCTTCGCGATCGGCCGACAGGCGAGCTGATCGAGGCTTTCGACGCCGCAGATGCCGCAGCCGGTGCGCCCAGTCATCGCGCGGCGACGTGCCCGCAGCTGGGCGAAGCGTTCGCCCGCCAGCTGCATCTGCACTTCGGTGCCGTGCGCATGCTCGACGACCTCGATGTCGAGGATCTCGCGGGCGTTGCCGGCGATGCCTTCGCTCAGGCTGAAACCGACCGCGAAGTCCTCGAGATCCTGCGGAGTGGCCATCATCACGGCGTGAGAGAAGCCGTTGTACACCAGCGCGACGGGCACTTCCTCAGCCACGGAGTCCTCCGCGCGGACCGCTGCGCCGTCGGTCCACCGATCCACGCCGTACATCCCGTGAGCATCTGCCATCGAAACCGCACCGTGCCGCATCGTCCACCTCGCTAACCGGATTCGAGTCGCCTGCCGAAACCGACGCCCCACCCCCGACGTCTTGCGTTAACGATACAAATCGATCGCCGTCTGGTCAAGGTTTCTGTATCGCTTTTTTCCTCATTGTTTGATTTTAATCAATAACGCAAAATACCCCTCTCGCCGTTCATGACGCTGCTCCCCTCGCGTTCATTTCCAGCGCTTCCGACATGGCGTTAGAATCGAGCGACCCCATCACGAACGCGTCCCGCGGACCTACGAAACAACGGTGCAAAAACGATGAAAAGCCGTTTCCTCGAACAGTGGATCGGCGACTACCTGGCCGAGCGCCGGGTGCGCGCGAACTCCCTGATCATCACCGTGTACGGCGACTTCATCGCCCCGCACGGCGGCACCGTCTGGCTCGGCAGCTTCATCCGGCTGGTCGAGCCGCTGGGCCTGAACGAGCGCATGGTGCGCACCAGCGTGTATCGCCTGTCGCAGGACAACTGGCTGGAATCGGAGCAGATCGGGCGCAAGAGCTATTACAGCCTCACCGCCTCGGGCCGGCGGCGCTTCGAGCACGCCTATCGCCGCATCTACGACACGCCGCAGGACACCTGGAACGGTGAATGGCAGCTGGTCGTGCTGCCTTCCACGCTGGGTTCGCCGGAGCGCGACACGCTACGCAAGGAGCTCTCGTGGGCGGGTTACGGCAACGTCGCGCCGGGCGTCATGGGCCACCCATCGACGAACACGGGCACCTTGCTGGAAATCCTCCAGGACACCGGCACGCAGGACAAGGTCGTGCCCATGCAGGCGGCGACGATCGGCGCCCTGTCGACCAAGCCGCTGCAGGATCTCGCACGCGAATGCTGGAATCTCGACGACATCGAGGCGACCTACGGCGAATTTTCGGAGCGCATGCGCCCCGTGCTGCGTTCGCTACGCAGCACGCGCACGCTGGATCCGGAGCAATGCTTCCTGATCCAGACACTGACGATGCACGAGTTCCGCCGCGCACTGCTGCACGATCCGCAACTCCCCGCCCAGCTGATGCCGCGGGATTGGAGCGGCTCCGCCGCGCGCACACTGTCGCGGGCCATCTACCAGATCACGTGGCGGCACGCGCAACAACACCTGATGGCGGTATGCGAAACACCGAGCGGCGCACTGCCGACCGCAGCACCCTACTACTACAAACGCTTCGGCGGACTCGAAACGGAACCCACGGAAGACGAACTGGCTGAGAACTGAGCCCCGAGGCAAGCGCACAGCGCACCCGCCCGACGTGTCGCGCGGGCCCCTCGCGGGTCCCACACAGCCGCTCGCTCAATGGCCGTCAGCAGCGCGCAGGCGTGCCACATGCCTACCATGCAGCAGGTAAAACGCGCCCATGCACAGGACCGCGAGCGCCGCCATCGCCCAATACAGGTTGCGGTAACCGATCTGGGAGATGGCGAGACCCAGGAGATAGGGGCCAAAGCCCAGGCTCGCATCGAGGAAAATAAAGAACGTCGAGGTCGCCAGGCCCATGCGCTGGGGTGTGACCACCTTGACCGCGACCGCGTAGAAGACCGATTGCAGGTTGCCGAATCCCAGCCCGATCAATGCAGCAGCGGCCAGCAGCATGACCGCGCTCTGCACGTTCGCGAGCAGGACCAGACCGAGCGCGAGGAGGATGCAGCAGGGAAATACCACCACGTTCGAGCCCTTCCGATCCATCAAGCGTCCGGTCCAGGGACGGGACAACAACACCACCGCCGAATACACGATGAAGAAGAAACTCGCCGCCGTCACCAGATCGAGTTCGACCGCGTAGACGTTTATGAAAGCCAGCACGCTCGCGTAGCACAGTCCTGCCATGAAGGCGACCACGGCAACTGGAACGGCCCGCCGCTCGAGCAGGCGGCCGAACGAGAACTCGAAACCGCGCATCGCGCGGTGCGCCGCGTCGAGTTCGGGCACCTGCAGCCGGGTCGCCGCCAGCAGGCCGATCACCGACACCGCAAGGCTACACGCGAAGATCCAGTCGAAGCTCGCATGCTGCAACAGCCACAGGCCCAGGAAGGGGCCGATCGCCGAGGAGAGCGTCGTGCTAAGGCTGAAATGGCCAATGCCTTCGGCCTTGCGGTCCGGCGGGATGATATGCGCCACCGCAGTACCGGCTGCGGTACTGCCCACGCCCAATGCCGCCCCATGCAGAAAGCGCACTATGATCAGTGTCGAAACGGAATCGCTCAGGAAATACAGGCAGGTGGTCAGTGCAAAGGCGGCCGTGCCGGCGATCAGCGTCCTTTTCCTGCCGATGACGTCGATCAGCTGTCCAATGACCAGCCGACCGGACAAGGTACCGATGACGAAGATGCCGGCGACGAGACCCGCCTCGCTCAACGACGATCCGTAGGCCTCGATCGCATACGCGCCGACCACCACGATCAGCATGTAAAACACCAGGGCGAGAAGGAAGTTTACGCCCGCGACGATCAGGAAGTCGCGGGTCCACAGCGGTGACGATTTCATGTCGGGAAGGACCGGGATTGTTATTTGAGATTGCCGAGTAGCTGCCTGAATACGACGACCGTCTGTTCCAGCGCAGCGACGTCGATTCCGGCGGTGATGCGTTGCTCCAGCGCGGAGATCTTCACGCGGCACTCAGAATAAACGTGCAGGCCCTGCTCCGTCAGCGCAACCGACTTCTCGCGCCGGTCATTGCCCGGAACGCAGCTCAGATACCCCAACTCCTCGAGACGCTGCACCCTGCGGGTAACGCCGGGTTTTTCGATGCCGTAGTACTGCGAAATCTCGACGAGCGACGCATGCTCATGCTCGTGCAGATAGAGCATTACTTGCCACAGGGAATACGACAGCTCGTAGGGATGAAGCAGGTGGTTCAGGGCCTGGATCAGGGGCCGGTAGACCGACAGGTAGGATCTGAAAAATCCCTGCATCGTGCGATATAGTTGCTTTGATTAACCATTAACCAACGCAACTATAGGGGCGAACCGCTCAGCCGTCAATCGCGCGGATCTTCACCACCCGACGGGCCATCGGGTTCGGCGGAACAGAAAGTTGTCAGGGCGGCGATTAACTACAACCGCTCGCCCCTGAGCCGGTCGAGGGGCACTGGCAGGGCGTCGACAGGCCCAGCCCGAACGGTATGGGCCTGCCGGGTTGAGAGTCCGCAGCGTCGCGGAACCGGAACATGGAGCTACCGGGCGCCGGCTTCACGGCTGCGCAGCGCCCACAGTCTTCGCGGGACCGAAGGCGCTGCGGATTTCCCGGCAACGGCAAAATCGATTGAGAACTCACGCCGCCAGCGGCACGATCGCATCGACCGGACAGACCTCCTTGCACTGCGGCGTGTCGTAGTGCCCTACGCACTCCGTGCACTTCCCCGCATCGATGACGAAGATGTCGCCCCCCGCCGCGATCGCCTCGTTCGGGCATTCCGGCACGCACACGTCACAGGTGATGCAGTCGTCGATGATTTGCAGCGCCATTTGCTTGATCTCCTGATTATTTTAGAAATGATGGACTCTGATGGGGTTGGGGGTGCGCTCGATGGGCCCGCACCCCGCGCTGATCGCCGTCACAGCGCGAAATCGGCTTCCAGTTCGGCCACCGCGGCCACGCCCTTGGGTTCCGGCTGCCAGGCCGGGCGGTCGCCCTTGTACAGCACCTTGCCGACGTTGAAGCCGTCGTCGGTCATCAGGCGGCGGGCGGCGCGCGCGGCGTCGTCGGTCACGTCGACGGTGGCGGTGCGCACCATGTGCTTCCATTCGAGCTGCTCGGGGCGGAAGGTCACGCACGGGCTCAGGACCTGCACCAGCGAGAAGCCCGGATGGCGGATCGCCTGCGTGATGATGTCGGCAACGTTGTTGGGGTCGGAGCTCGAGCAGCGCGCGATGAAGTTCGCCCCCGCGGCGAGGCCCACGACCAGCGGATGGAAGGATTCGATGCCCGCCCCGTCCGGCGTGAGCTTGCTGCCTTCCCAGTCCGGTTCGGTGGTCGGCGAGGCCTGGCCCTTGGTCATGCCGTAGACCTGGTTGTCCATGACGATGTAGGTGAGGTCGACATTGCGCCGGCATGCATGCATGAAGTGGTTGCCGCCGATCGAGAAGCCGTCGCCGTCGCCACCGGTAACCAGCACCGTGAGGTCGGGGCGCGCGATCTTCAGTCCCGTGGCGACCGGCAGCGCCCGTCCATGCACGCCGTGGAAGCCGTACACGCTGGTGTAGGCGGGAATGCGCGAGGAGCAGCCGATGCCCGACACCACCGCGACGTTCTCGGGGGCGAGCTGCATCGAGGCGAGCGCGCGCGTGATCGCGGCGAGCACGGAGTAGTCACCGCAGCCCGGGCACCAGATCGGTTTGACTTCCGACTTGTAGTCCTTGGCGGTGTAGTCCCGCTGTTTTACACAGGCATCCATGTTCAGCTCCACTGGGTGATGTGTTCGACGATGGCGCCGGGGTGGACCGCCAGCGGGCCGGGATGGTGGAGCGCCCTGACCTGGCGCGGCAGGTCGTACTGGGCACGCAGGTAGCGGTGGAACTGCCCGCTGTGCGATTGCTCGACGACGAGCACGCGTTCGACGCCTTGCATCGCCTCGGCGAATTGTTCGGGCTGCACCGGCGAGATCAGGCGCACGGCGACGAGTCTCACGCGATGACCCGCGGCACGCAGGCGCTCCAGCGCTTCGCGCGCGGGGCCGGCACTCGACCCCCAAGTGAGGATCGCGGTGTCCGCGTCTTCGTCGCCGGTGATGTCGGCCCAGTGGTCGCCGTAGTGGTAGCCGGTGAGTTTCCTCAGACGCTTGTCGAGTTGGGCCTGATGGTCGGAGGCTTGCGACGAGGGGGTGCCGGTCTCGTTGTGTTCGAGGCCGTCGGCGGTGTACATGAGGCCCGCCATGCCGGGGATGGCCATCGGCGACACGCCCGAGGCGGTGTTGGCGTAACGCTTGTACTGCACACCTTCGGCCAGGGCGGCGGGTTTCTCGCGTTGGCCGATGAAGCTGACGGCGGCCGAGCGCGGCATCACCGCCCTCGCCTGCCCCATCGCCTGGTCGGTGAGGACGATGGCGGCGGTCTGCAGGCTTTCGGCCAGATGCACGGCCCACTGCGTGGTGAAGAGGCAGTCGGCAACCGAGGTCGGCGCGAGCACGAGGTGCGGGGCGTCGCCGTGCAGGCCATACACGGCGATGTTGAGGTCGGCCTGTTCGGACTTGGTGGCGATGCCGGTGGAGGGGCCGACGCGCATGACGTCGATGACGACGATGGGGACTTCGGCGGCGACCGCGAGGCCGAGCGATTCGGTCATCAGTGCGAGGCCGGGGCCGGAGGTGGCGGTGAGGGACGGCACGCCGCCGTAGGAGCCGCCGATGATCTGGTTGATGGAGGCGAGTTCGTCTTCGGCCTGCACGAGCACGCCGCCGACCTTGGGCAGCGCCGGGGCGAGCCATTCGAGCACTTCGGTGGCGGGGGTGATCGGGTAGGCGGCGACGAAGCGCACACCGCCGCGCAGCGCGCCCATACCGGTGGCTTCATTGCCGGTGATGCTCCAGCGCTCGGTGGTGTCGGCCTTGCCTGCGGGCAGGCGCGGCACCGCCGGGAATTCAGCGGCGGCTTCGACGCCGGCGCGGAAGGCGGCGAGGCTCGCGGCGATGGCGTCCTCGCCCTTGCGCTTCAAGGTGTCGCGCAGCACGCCGACGACGACGTCTTCGGTGAGGCCGATCATCGCGGCGATGGCGCCGAAGGCGACCATGTTCGGGCGGCCGTCGGGGATCTTCTTGGCGAGCGCTTTCATCGGCAGCGCGATCTGCTGTGCGCCGCTGCGCACGAACACTTCAGGCACTTCGCCTTCGCCCGGGTCGCCGATGATCAGGCTGTCGGGGCCGAGCGGAATCTCGGCGGCGAAGCGGCCGACGTTCTGCCAGTCGACGCCGACCAGCAGGTGAAAGCAGTCGTCATGGGAGGCGATCGGTTGCGTGCCCAGCCGCAGCATCACCGCCGCCTCGCCCCCGCGGATCTGCGGGCCCGACGAGCGCGTCATGTACGCGTACCACCCCGCCCGTGCCGCCGCCTCCAGCAGCAGGCTGCCCGCGGTCACTACCCCCGCTCCGCCGCTGCCCGCCATCACCAGGGAAACCGTCTGTCCGCTCATCCGACCCTCCATCTGCGACGACTGGATTCGGCGCGTACAGAACGCGCCCCGATGAGCGAACTCTATCGATCTGATTGCTTTCTGTCAAATTGTTTGTGTTCCACTATTTTTTACACCGTTTGGACGGCATACTTCGGACACCCAATGTTCTGTATTTCCCCGTATTCCATGACACAAAAAAAATCGACGGACAAGAAAGGGCTCGACTACGGCATGCTGCCCAGCCTGGCCGGCTACCAGCTGCGCCTCGCACAGATCGCGATCTTCCGCGACTTCGCCGAAGGACTCGGCGAATTCGACGTCACCCCCGGCCTGTTCGGCATCCTCGTGATCATCGAGTGCAACTCCGGACTCAAGCAGACCGAGCTCGCACGCGCTGCCCACCTCGACCGCTCGACGGTGGTCTCCGTCATCGACAACCTCGAACGCCGCAGCCTCGTCGAGCGCCGGCCGGCCGAAAACGACCGCCGCTCGAACTCCCTCGTGCTAACCGCCGACGGCGCAGCCCTGCTCAAGAAGCTCAAGCGCCGCGTGCAGGACCACGAAAAACGGCTCGTGGAGCACCTCTCGGATGACGAGCGGAGCACGCTCGTGAGCCTCCTGCAAAAGATCTTCCCGGAACATCGGTGAGCGACTCGCAACCCCGAAACCCGCTCCACGGCGTCACGCTCGAAGCCATGCTGACCCGCCTGGTGGAGCACTATGGCTGGGACTCGCTCGGCGAGCACATTGCCATCCGCTGCTTCACGCACGATCCCGGGATCCCTTCCAGCCTGAAGTTCCTGCGGCGCACCCCTTGGGCGCGCGAAAAGGTGGAGTCGCTGTACCTGTACATGCTGCGCGCGCAGGCAAGGAATACGAAATGACCTACGAAGAACATCTGGATGAAGTCACGACGCTGATCACCGAGAAATACAACGTCGAAGACCAGGCCGCCATCGACATGGTGATGCGCGCCCAGGCGGACGATTTCTTCACGCTGCACGACGACGATCCGTCGATCTGCACGCTCGACCGCGCCCACGCCGACGCGCGGGCGGTTTATCAGAAATATCGCTGAGGAGATGCACACGATGTCGCAACACTCCGCCGCAATCGAATGGTCGCGCGCCCCGCACGCGACCGACCCCAAGACCTACTCGCGCAACCACGTCAGCACACTGGCAGGCGGCCAGAAGGTCAACATGTCCGCCTCACCCGGCTTCCTCGGCGACCCGGACTGTGCCGACCCCGAACAGATGGTGATCAGCGCGCTGGCAAGCTGCCACATGCTGTTCTTCCTCGCGATTGCCGACCTGAAGGGGTTCCCGGTGGCCCGCTACACCGACACCCCAGCCGGCGAACTCGGCAAGACCGAGAAGGGCCAGGCCCTCACGCGCATCACGCTGTCGCCGCGCGTCACCTTTGTCGACAAGGCGCCCGACGCCGCGACCCTCGCTGCGATCCACGACAGCGCCCACAAGCGCTGCTTCATCGCCAACTCACTGACTGCCAAGGTCGAACTGGATCTCGGCTGATCGCGGGCAAAGGGTGTGGTGGCGGGATTTCCTCCCGCCACCACACCCTCGATCCGCCCTTCAGAACGGCAACACCAGCTTGAACCACGCCTTGTCGCCGCGGAAGCGGTTCTCGGCTTCGGTTTCGTGCTGCCACTGGACGATGAACGTCGTGCCGTTCTTGTTCGTGTAGCCGACACTCGGGCCGATCGCGAAGACTTTCCCCTTGCGCCCGTTCGACCACGGACCGAGCGCCGACGACAAGGTCTCGCCATCGAGCTTGTCGTTGGTCGTCTGCTTCAGGTAGTAGCCGGACAGCCCCGCCGACCACGGCCCGAAATGCTTCCCGACCGTGTAATCCATGTGGAAATCGTCGCCCGACTCGTAATCCATCTTCGGTGCGCCGGGCGCCGGCCGGAAGTCCTTGTTCTTGCTCTTGATGTTGTACATGAACTTGGCTGACAGCTCCCAGCCGTCGTCGGACAGCCAGGTCGTCGCGAAGATCGGCTCGATGCTCCAGTAGTTCGTGCCGATGCTCTTGCGCGGGTCGCCCGACTTGTACTGGCCCGTCGGCATGTTGAGGTCGAGCGCGACCAGCCAGTGCAAGTTCTTGGTGTGCCACGCCACGATGAGCGGATTGAAGGTGATGTCACCGACCCCGGTCACCGTCTTGCTGTCGCCGCCGAGCTTCACCTCCTGTTGCACGAGCGGCACGACCAGGTGCATGCCCCAGTCGCCGCCGAGAATCTTGGTGTCGGTCATCTTGATGAAGCGCAGCGCATCAAACCACGCATCCACCGACGCGCCCGGCACCTTGTCGCCATCGCCGTCGCGCAGCGTGCCACGGTAGTGGCCAACGTAGTTGAGGAAATAGTTGCCCGGCGGCGGCGCCGCGCCGGCGAGCCAGTTTTCAACGCCGTTCGGGTACTGGTCGCCACCCTCCTTCGCCTGCACGCCGCCCATGAGGCCGGCCGCCAAAACCACGGCCATCGTGATCGTCCTGATTTTCATGTCTCCTCCCTGATTTTTCTTGTCGTTCAGAACGGGAACTGGCGCTGCCCCATCTGCACCGTGATCCACTTGAGTTCGGTCATCTCGTCCATCGAGTGATGTCCGCCCTCGCGTCCCATCCCGCTGTCCTTGATGCCGCCGAAGGGCACGTGCGGCTCATCCATGATCGACGCGTCGTTGATGTGCACCATCCCCGCCTCCAGGCGCAGCGACAGGTCGAAGGCCTTCTGCAGATCGTTGGTGATGAGGCCCGACGACAACCCGTAGCACGAGTCGTTGGCGAGCCGCAGCGCCTCCTCGCTGTCCGCGGCGCGGATCACCGACACCGCCGGCCCGAAGCTTTCCTCGCGGAACACCACCATGTCGGGCGTCACACCGGCGAGAATGGTCGGCTGGTAGAACGCTCCGTCGCTCTTGCCCCCATGCAGCAGCTTCGCCCCCTTCGCCACTGCGTCGGCCACATGCCGGTCGAGCACCGCGCACTGCTTGCGGTCGATCAGCGGCCCGATCACCGTGTGCGGATCGTGCGGGTCACCGACCTTGAAGCCGCTGATCTTGGTCGTGAGCTTGTCGCAGAACGCATCGAAGATCGGCGCTTCGACGATGAGCCGCGAGTTCGCCATGCACACCTGCCCCTGATGCAGGAAGATGCCGAAGGCCGCCGCGTTCACCGCGTAATCGACGTCCGCGTCCTTCAGCACGATCAGCGGGCTCTTGCCGCCGAGCTCCAGCGTGATGCGCTTGAAGTGCTTGCCGGCCTCCGCCGACAGCTCACGCCCGACCTCGGTCGAACCGGTGAAGGTGATCATGCGCACGCGCGGATCGGCGACGAACTTGTTGCCGAGCACCGAGCCCTGCACCGGCACCACGTTCAGCACGCCCTTCGGCAGACCCGCCGCCTCGAAGATCTCCGCGATCTTCAGCCCCGTCACCGGCGTATAGGTCGCGGGCTTGAGGATGAAGGTGTTGCCCGCTGCCAACGCCAGCGCGACTTTCTTCGTCGCGAGCAGGAAGGGGAAGTTGAACGGCGCGATGCCTGCGATCACGCCCAGCGGACGGCGCACGCTCATCGAGAACACGCCAGGGCTGTCGGACGGGATCGTCTCGCCGGTGATGCGCCGGCACTCGCCCGCAGCGCTGCGCAGCAGATTCACGACGAAACTCGCCTCGAACATCGCCTTGCCGAAGGTCGAACCCGCCTCGTCGATCAACACCTCGGCCACTTCCGGGATGCGCTTCTGCAGCTCGTCCGCCGCACGCAGCAGGATCGCCTCGCGTTCGTTGGCGAGCGTATTGCCCCAGCTTTCACGCGCGCGGTACGCGGCGGCGATGGCACGTTCGAGGTCGTCGGCGGAGGCCTGATGCACCCGCCCCCACACCTCGCCGGTCGCCGGGTTGATGTCGTCTAGGATGGTTTCGGTCGACGACGACACCCATTCGCCGTCGATGAACAGCTTGTATTCCTTCATGCTTCCCCCTTACAGGCTGATGCCGCACCGGCCCGGCGCGATGATGTTGTTCGGGTCCAGCGCCTTCTTCAGGCGCTTCTCGACGTCGCGCTTCACCGGCCCGTAGGTCGCCGCGACCTTCTCGGCGAAGGCGGTGTTCGCGCGGTACATGCCGTAGCCTTCCTTGGCGAAGGTATGCAGCAGCTCGTCGTAGCACGCGTAGGCCTTCTCCATCTCCTCCGGCTTCGAGCGGTCGTACAGCAGATCGATGACGTGGTGCATGTCGCGCCAGCCGACGATGAACTCGCCGACATAATCGAAGCCGTACTTCGCGAGGATGGTCTTCGCCATCTGCATCTGCTTGAGCGTCTCGGCGCCCTTCGCCTGCGACACCGGCGCGAACCAGATCGAACCGCCACCCCCGCGCCAGTTGTACAGGCCGAACTCGCCCAGATTCGGCTTACCCTTCATCAGGTCGAAGCGGTACTCCAGCGCCTTGCTGCCCTTCGACGCCTCTTGCGTGATGATCTTGCCACCCGTACCCGCGGCGACCGCCTCGATGATCTTCCAGTTGGCGTCGTTGGTTTCCTTCGTGCCATACAGGCCCGCATACACATTCCACGCGCCGATGTTGTGATCGGCCTGGATCTTCTTCACCGCCTCGTCGCTGATCGCGCCCGGCCCGGTGTGATAGTCGGCACGCTTCACCGGCGTGCAGGGTGCTTCCCACAGCGTGTGCGCGATCACCACCGCGTTCGGGATCACCATCGCGATGCGCAGCGGCCGCAGCGCCTCGACGATCTTGGTGATGTCGGTCTCGTTCGGATACTGGATGCAGAAGGGGCGGAAATCCGGCGGCGCCGGCATCAGCCACATCCCCATCTTGGTAACGACACCGAAGTTCGACTGCGTGAAGATGCCGTCCAGCGTCGGCCCGTAGCCCCACTTGAACACCTGCCAGGTGTTCGAGTTCTCCATCGCGCCCATGCCGGTGCGCAACACCTGCCCGTCCGCCAGCACCACCTCCATGCCGCACGAGAACATGAAGTGTTCGCCGTAAGGCGTGTAGCCGACGCCGCGGTCCACCATGTTGCCCACCGGCCCCGCAATCGCCGACGGCGCCGGGCACGAGAACCACAGCGGCAGCTTGTGCTCCTGCAGGTAGTCGTAGAGCTGCTGGTAAGTCACGCCCGGCTCGACCAGCGCCGTGCACAGCTCCGCATCGACCTCGATGATGCGGTTCATGCGTCGCAGGTCCATCACGATCTGCCCGCGCTGCACCGGCGCCGCCGAACCGTAGCCGAGGTTCTTGCCGGTCGAGATCGGATAGACCGGAACCCGGTACTTGTTCGCCACCTTCATCACACGCTGGATCTGCTCGACGCCGTCCGGCATCACCGACGCCGACAGCTCGTGCTGCGCCTCGGACACCGGCATCATGATCTTGCGATACGGCGCCAGCTTCTCCTCATCGACCAACACATGCTCGTCGCCCACGATGGCCCGCAGCTCCCGCACCGCCTTGTCGAACTCCGCTGCGCTGATCCCCTTGGGCAGCACCTTGCTCTTCGAAACCATTCGATTGTCTCCGTTGTATTTGTGCCTGCCGCGCGCTGCGTCAGGTGTTGATCGCGAAGGAAACGAGGCTGGCCGCCCCGATGCGACGATGCGTGTCCATCACCAGGCCCGCACCGCGCGCCGCCGCGATCTGCTGGAAGATCAGGGCCGACGCGTCATCCATCACCCCGATCACGCGCCCCTGTCCCGCGCGATCGAGCAAGGCCGTCACGCCCCCGAAGCTGCCCAGCTCGCGCACGCCCGCCGCCACCGGCCGCACACCCAGCTCCACCCCCAGTCCGCGCGCCATCGCCAGCGCCTCGGGCGACTCCGCCTGCGCCACCACCATCACCGGCCGCTCCGCGATGCCGAGCTCGTCCAGCTTCGCCGTGGCCGCCAGCGGCACCGCGCCCAGCGCTCCGCCGCCCAGCACTCCTTTCAGGAAAATCCGTCTGTCCATGACGCATCACTCCTGCGCAACCGCCGCGCTACCACTGACCCGCCGCGCCACGTCGGCCAGCGTCGCGTCGTCGATCTCGCTCGGCCGGAACGCCGGCATCGCCCGGTTGCCCATGCGCACCACCCGCTGGATGTACTCCGTCGGCAACGCACGCCCCTTCAGCACCGGCCCGACGTTCGCCTCGTGGCAATAGCGGCACACCTTGTCGTACACCTCGCCCCCATCCCGCCACGCCGCCTGCGCCCCACCCGCGACCACCAGCGTCGCCACGCTTCCCAGGCAAACGGCCAATCTCCTTGCGTACATCTTGATCTCCTCCTGATTGTTGGCCTTCCAACTTCTTCGGACGAGATAACGCAAGAGCAATGCCCGCTTTGCGCGAGGAACAACTAATCATTTATTTACAGCCACTTGGAGTCAGAACGTGCCGAATTGCGCAGCCCGCTCCGCAACGCACGCTTGTACAGAAAGCAGACACGTCCCCATCGAACCAAGCCGGCAACGCCGTTGGACCGTGGGGTATGGTCCATCCAGCACGGGATTTCGCAAATTCAGACACTGTCCAGATTTGCGACAATGAGCTCCGGCGGTGCTCAACAGGGCGATCGTATGACTGCACGTGTCGTCAGGTCGATTGCGGAACTGTTCGCGGAAGCACGGACTCGTAGGGCGGGCGGAGCCGAAGGCGTACCCCGCCATGCGGCCCTTGGGCCGCTTCCGACGCCGGGACTGGCGGGATACGCTGCGCTCCTCGCGCTCTACACGGGTTCGTGCGACTGCCCTGCGGTATTCAGCCGACTCGGTCCAGCGGGCTCACGACTCCTCGCCCGCCGCGATTGAGCACATGGGTGTAGATCATCGTCGTCGACACATCCGAATGCCCGAGCAGCTCCTGCACCGTACGGATGTCGTAACCGGCCTCCAACACATGCGTCGCGAAACTGTGCCGCAGTGCATGGCAGCTCACCGGCTTGCTTAAGCTCGCCTCGCGCGCCGCGCGATGCACGGCCTTCTGCAAGCTGCTCTCATGCAAATGGTGCCGTCGCACCACACCGCCGCGCGGATCGGCCGACAAGCGGCTCGCCGCAAAGACGTACTGCCAGCCCCACTCCCTCGGCGCCGCCGGATACTTGCGCTCCAGCGCGTCGGGCAGGAACACGGCGCCCGCCCCCCGCGCCAAGTCCTCCTGATGGAGCCCCCTCACCTTCGCCAGATGCGCCTGCAAGCCATCCACCAGACGCGCGGGCATCGGCACGACCCTGTCCTTCTGCCCCTTCCCGTCGCGAACCACGATCTGCCGATACTCGAAGTCGAGATCCTTCACCCGCAGTCGCACACACTCCATCAGGCGCATCCCCGTGCCATACAGCAGCGCCGCCATCATCCCGTGCACGCCGTCCATCCGCCCCAGCAGACGCACCACCTCGTCCCGCGACAACACCACCGGCAGAGGCTGCGGACGCTTGGCCCGCGCAAAGCTCCCCAGAGCTCCCAGCGGACGCTCCAGAACCTTGTCGTAGAGAAACACCAGCGCATTGAGCGCCTGGTTCTGCGTGCTCGCCGCCACCCGCCCCTGCACCGCAAGATCCTGAAGAAAGGCCTTTACCTCCACCGCTCCCGCCGCGCGCGGATCCGCCCCTTTCAGAAAGCGCGCAAACCGGTCCAGCCACCCGCAATACGCCTCCTCGGTCCGGATCGAATAATTGCGTTGCCGGATAACCGCCACCACCTGACCGCGCAACGCATCCACGCCCTTGCCGCCCTCCACTTCGCCGGCTGGGGGCTTCGGCGCAAGGCTACGGGCAAGCGTAGGGTGCGTCGCCGGCAGCTCGCGCCCGGCCTCCCGCCAGTAGTCCCAGTCGACCGCCGCCTCAGCCGGCGCGTGTGCCAACTGCAACAACAGCCTCACCGCCTCCACCATCTGGCAAAACTGCCACGACTGCAATCGGCCTATCCTGCCGCGCTCCGCCAGCCATGCCTCCACCTCCACCGCCGTGTGCGTCGCCAGCCGTCGCCCCTCAAAAGTCTTCAGATACGCCTCCGCGTGTCGCACGTACCACTCCGCAGCACCGGGCTTCACACCGGAATTCCTCAACAGAGTCTGATAGTTGCGCCAAAACCGTAGTACCGCATCGGGGGCGTTTGACAGAGTCATATGCGTCGGCTATGTTGCGTTGTAAGAAACCGTTACGGAGGTCGCAGTCAATGCTATCGTCATCCGTCATAGCCAACAATAGGCCGAATCGGTCTATCTCACTACTGATCGATTCCGTCTACTACAACTGTTAGGGATTCGCGTGGATACGATCATTCACTTTGTATTCTGGGGTTTGGTTGAGCACCTCTTCTTCCGCATTGGACGCTTTGTTCTGCGGGGCATCTCGTTCGGTCGAGTAAAGCTTCAACGCCCAGCGCCACTTCACGTTTTTCTTGTGGCGATAGTTGGCTTTTTAGCGATCTTTCTCGCTGTCTTTGGTATCGTCAAACTGCTCATTCTTTCGCAATGAACAACACGCCCTTCTACCATTCAGCGCCCCCGGAACTAAAGCAGGCTGAGGGTATGTGGAGCTTTTGCCCTAACACGGCAGTCGAGGGGACAGCCAAAAGCGACGCTTTTGGTGCCCTCCGCGCTACGCGCTCCGGCTGCCCCTCACTTTGAACGTTGGACCCATTTGCGCAGTGCCGTTGTTACATGCCGAAACGCATAATCGTGCGTCTCTCAGAGGTGGCCTCCTGAGACTGATGATGGCAGGCTTTGTTCATGTAGTTATTGGCCCTACCAGCTTCTGGCTAGGGTTTTTAATCGCGGAAACCATTGCAGGTCTATCTACAGTTCGAAAGGAGGGTTTGCTTATGGTCAAGAAGGCAGTTTGTGAGGTAATGGCATATGCAGAGCGCAACATCAAACACGTCATCGTGTCGTGGGAGCGCCACCTCCCTTCCGGGTATAGCCCGCTGATGAGCTTGTGAGAGCCAAGCGAAAAGGGAGCTGAGAATCCATGGCCCAACCCATCATTCCACCGGACCTGCGCGAAGAAGCCGCGCAGGTCCGGTGAATTCAGACGTTAGAAGTTTCCTGAACAGCCCAATGAAAAACGCATTGCGTGATCGGCCGGCAGTTTCATTGGTTTTTCGTCGGCGTTTGTGCCGCCAACCGCAGTCAAGGGCTGAATCGTCGTCTGGAATCGCTCGTCGGACGTCACGGTGTGTCGCTCACGCCCAGTATCCGAGTCCGTGCCGGCTCCACAACTCTGCGCTGTTCAGCCGCGTGGCGTCGCTCATCCGCTTTGCGTTTGTGCAAGGCCAACCGCCTTGCCACAACCACGAGCGCGCCGCCGTCAGCTCCATGGCATACTCCACGGTTTCTGCCTTCGGCTCTTCTAACATGGTGCTCAACCTCGCTCCCTTCGGTCGCTGGACAGCCAAAAGCTACGCTTTTGGCTGCCGGTTAGCTCTACGTTAGCCGTCACAAGCCATGACCTTCGCCCTTCCGACAGATTTGTACCTTTCCGTTGCTCGCGCCTCGGCAACCATGTCTCTACATGTTGAGGAGGGTGCCCTCCGATCATCAGAGTCATTCGCCCTAGTCCTCCGTGCTGCTCACGACACAAACGTCGTGCTTTCTACTGGTCAACGTCTAGCAGACGTTGACATCCACCTCACGCTTTTCACGAAATACCGTAACGCGCAGGAACTCGATCGAGATCTAAAGACCGACGATGTAGGTTTTCTTGCACATACGGAAGGGGAGTATGGCGCACCGTTTGTTCATGGAGCAGCGCTGCTATTCAACACCACCGCTGTCGCAGCACTGCTCAGTGACGGCATGTGCGGTAAGGTAAGAATGGGCCTTCCGACGGTTCCATTCAACGATAGTAAAGACGCCCCCTACATGTGGGACAAGAATAGACCAAACATGCTGCGCATAAGCGATCTTGAAATCTCTGTTTTCCGAGGCGAGGGGGTGCAAAGTGCCGGCTAACCCTACCCCAAGGGACTTCCCGTCAACCCCTTCCTTGCAGACCGGCCGCAGGTCGAACCGACCGTTGATCATGTGCGCATCTTCATCTCCTGCTGACCACGCCAAGGCGTGACCGGGTTTGGACTGCCGACGTTGCGATGGACAAGGACAGAACAGACTGCCTTTCCCCAATCGGCCTTGTTCG
>NZ_KB899496.1 GCF_000378245.1 Aromatoleum toluclasticum ATCC 700605 | reverse complement strand
TTGAGGCTGTGCGCGTGCCGGAAGACGGTCTCAAGCTCACGGGCGCGCGCCTGCGGATCGGCCTCGCGCTCGAGCGCCAGCAGCCCGCCCGAGATCGCCCGCACGTGCTCGTCCGCTTCGGCGTGGAAGGTCGCGCGCAGTCTGGCGAGAAACGCCTGCTCGTCCATACTCACCGGACCTCCGCCTGCGCCTCGTGCACCCGGTAGCGCGCCACCATCTGCGTGAGCCGCTCGCCCAGCAGCTTCAGCTCGTGGGCCGCGCCCTCCAACTGGCGCGCGCCATCGGCGTTCTGCGCGCTCGCCTGGCGGATCCCCTCCATCGCCGCCGCCACCTGATCCACGCCCACCAGCTGCTGCTGGCTGGAGACCGAAATCTGCGCCGCCGCCTGCGCCGATTCGCCCATGCCGGCGGCCAGCGATTGAATCGACTGCCCCGCCTGCGCCGATTGGGCAACCCCCGCCTCGACCGCCTTGCTGCCCTGCTCGGTCACCAGTACCGCCGCGCTGGTCGCCTTCTGGATGTCATTGAGGATCGTGCGCACCTGGGCGGTCGCCTGCTTCGACTGCTCGGCCAGACTCCTGACCTCCTGCGCGACGACCGCGAAGCCCTTGCCTGACTCGCCCGCCTTGGCCGCCTCGATCGAGGCATTGACCGCCAGCAGGTTCGACTGCGCCGCCAGATCCTCGACCGTGGCCACGATCTGGCCCACCGTCTGGTTGAGCTCGCTCAGACGCAGCATGCTGTCGGTGATCGCCGCCATCTGCTCGCGGATGCGCCCCATCCCCTCGATCGTCTGCTCGGTCGCCTGGCGCCCGTTTTGCGCCACCTGCGCGACCTTCTGGGCCGTTTCCGACACCGCCCGCGCCTTCTGGCTTGACAGCTCGGCGGTCTGGCGCAATTCCTCGACCGTGGTGGTGGTCTCGCCCACCGCAGCGGCCGTCTGCGAGGCGCTCGCAGCAAACTGCGCCGTCGAGGCCGAGATCTCGCTCGCCGACGTACCCAGCACGCCGATCCCTTCGCCCAGTTCCGTGGTCAGCCCGCGCAGATTCTTCACCATCTCGGCAAAGGCCACCCCCAGCACGTCGCCGCGCGAGCGCGGCTCGACGTTGATGCTCAGATCGCCCGCCGCAATCCGACCCGCCACCCCCGCCATGCCCTGCAGCGTCTCCACCATCGTCGCAAACGCCGCCCCCAAGGCATCATCCTTCGAGCGCGGCGTGACCTTCACGCCCAGATCACCCGCCGCAATCCGGTCCGCCACCGCCGTCATATCTTGCAGTGCAGCGGTCATCCGCGCAAACGCCTGCATCAGCATGCCGACTTCGTCGGCACGCGCGCTCGCCGGAACGGTGACATCGAGCTCGCCCGCGGCGATGCGTTCGGCGATGGCGGCCACCCGTTTCAGCGGATCGGCGATGATGCGGCTCAACAACACCGCCAGCCCGACACCGAGCGAGAGCGCCAGCGCGCCGATCGCGACGAACAGCTGCAGCGACGCGCGCGCGCGCGCCGCGGACTCCTCGACCGCGCCGCGGGCGCGCTCGTGTGCCGCATCGCTCAACTCGCGCGCGAGCGTCCTGATTTTCTCGAATTGCTGCGTTTGTATGCCTGCACTGAACTGCTTCGCTGCCTCCATGTTCCCCGTGGAGATCAGGGCAATTGTCCGCTCGCGCGCCTCGCGAAGGGCTTCGAGAGTACTTCTCAGGTCGGCCAGCCCGGCGGAAAACGCCGGATCGCTCCGCCCCGCCTCCACGAATGTCGCCAAGCTCCGGTCGATCTGGCCATCGTACCTGTGGAGCTCTTGCCCCAAAGTCTGCCGCTGTACCGTATCCGTCGTCATGATCATTTCCAGCATCAGGGCGCGTTGTCGATGCAGGTCGGCGCGCAGATCCATGATTCGATCGACGATGGTGAAATCCCTTTCAAAAAGCCGTCGCTGGGAGGCTTCGGTGGCGACGATCCCGCCATATGCGGCGACGGTCACGATGACGAGAAGGACGATCATCAGTCCGAATCCCAGCAGCAACTTGGTCCGTGTCGATAGATCCAGCAAGCGGTTCATCGTTCCAGCCCCCTTGATCTGCTGTGGTAATAGCCGTTTTTCTGCGCCCCAGTTCACGTATCGACCTCTTCATCGATGATGATCCGCGGATCTGCTGCAATTCGCTCCGCGGCGAGTATGACCAGTCGCTCGGCGGTCACGCCGAGCAGGTACTCGGCGCGGATGCCGGTCAGCGTCGGCAGGGAGGACTGGATGGCGTCGCGCGAGACGGTACGCACGCCGACGATGCTGTCGGCCAGCAGGCCGAACTCCATGCCTCGCGCCTGCACGAGCAGGATCACGTGCAGGTCGGTGATGCCCCGCTCGGGCAGTTCGAAGAATTTCTTGGGATCAATGACCGGCAAGATGCGCCCGCGCACATTGACCAATCCAAGCAGGAAGGGTGGCGTGCACGGCAGCGGCGTGAGGTCCTCGAGCGGATGGACTTCGCGCACAAAGGCTGCCTCGATCGCGTAGCGCTCGTCGGCGAGTCCGAACTCGATCAGCTCGATCCGGGCATCGGCCGATGCCGCAACCTCGGGTTCGCGCGCGAGCGCCAAGGCTCGGGCACGCAGAATATGAGTGACGTCGTCGGGGGTGGGATCAGGTAAGAGTGTCATGGTGGCAGCGCGATCGCTTGCAGGCGGGGCTCAGGGAGTCATCTCGGCTTGTTGCAAGGCAGCGATGATCGCGGCAAGGCGCCCCGCCGTGAGCCCCTCCCCTTCGAGCAGGTGCGCCTCAGGCTGGAGCGCTCGCGCGAGCGTGAGTGCATTGTCGAAATGCTTGTTGGCCGCGGCAGACTCGCCCCGGCTGCGCGCAAGATTCCCCAGCGCGAAATGCGCGAGGACGAATTCCGGATCCAGATACAGCGCACGTCGGTACGCCGACAACGCTTCGTCCGGTGCCCCTCGCTCCTGCAGGATGTTGGCGCGCAGATAATGGCTGACCGGATCGCACTTATCGGCCGCGATCGCGCGCTCGCAATTCACGAGGGCCACGGCGAGTTGGCCTTGGTTGGCCCTAATGCGCGCAAGCAATACCAACGCGGCGGCCGGGGTGCCTATGGCGGCGGCGGATTCGAACTCGGCGAGCAACGCCGCCGCTTCAGCATAGCGGCCCTGCTCGTAATGCACCCGGGCCTGTTCGTACGGACCGGCAGCGGCTTCCGTCCCGGCTGCCTTCATCGGCTCGCGCGGCAAGGACGGCGCCGCGGCCACAAACGCGGAGGCGCCCGGCACGGCGTTCGGCTCCATTGGCGGAGGCGTTTGTGCGCGCGGCGAACGGGCCGCGGCCACACGTGAGTGCGAGGAGTCCTTGCGGTACAGGATCACCCCGGGGAAATGCACGGGCACCAGTTCGGACAGTACGACGAGCGACAGCTCGTTGGGGCCCACCACGAGCCAACCGCCTTCGACGAGGCAATGCGCGAGGTTGCGGATCACCTGCGCGGCTTGCTCCGCCGTAAAGTAGATCAGGACGTTGCGGCACAGAATCAGATCCACCGCGTTGGTCTGGTTCAGCAACGAGGGATAGACGTCTTCAGCCAGGTTGAGCGGGAAGAAATCCACCATTTCCCGGATCTCGGCCCGCAGCTGCCAGCGACCCTCGCCGGCGGGGACGCAGTAACGCATCCGGAAGTTGGGCGGGGTGCCCCGAAAGGACCATTCGCTGAACACCGCGTGGCGCGCTTTTTGCAGAAATCTCGGATTGATGTCCGAGCCCTGCACCGTCACGTGCCATCGCTCCTGATCGGGAAGCGCCTTGCGCAGCGTGATCGCCAGGGAATACGCTTCCTCGCCCGTACAGCATGCCGCGCTCCAGACGCGCAGCCGCCGCTCGCTCCTGTGGCGCGATTCGATCAACTCGGGCAGCACGTGCGCTTCGAGGACGTCGAAGAGCCGCGTGTCACGAAGGAAATAAGTCTCTCCCACTGTGAGGTGGCTCGCGAGAACCTCGATCTGGCGCTGGCTGAGCGGCGCAGACAGTAGCCATCGGATACAGTCATCCACCTGCTCGAAACCGAATTCGCGGGCCGCGTAACGCATGCCGCGCAGCAAATCCGCACTGCGCCTGGGCGTGAAGTTCAGCCCCAGCTGCCTGGCGAGCAGCTGGCTGAGGCGTTCAAGGATTGCGCTCGCGGCGCCCTCGCTCACGGCATCCCCCCTGCGGCGCCCATCGCTTCATCCAGGGCGTGCTCCTCGTCGAGGGACAGGAATCCGTCGAGATCGTGCACGAGGATCATGCCGTCGGCGAGCTTGACGACGCCGGCGAGCTGCGCGAACTCAGGCAGGATGTGCTCGGCCGCCACCCGCTGCGCGGGATCGCAGGGCATCACGTCGACGGCGGAGTCGACCACCAGCGCAACGATGCGCCGCATCGTGTGCGCGATGATGAACTGGTCCTGCGGTCCGATCGACCGCTGCGGCAAACCGAAACGCTTGCGCGTATCGACGACCGGCATCACGCAGCCGTGCACGTTTATGATGCCTAGGACGATTTCCGGCGCAGCTGGCAGACGTGTGATTTCAACCGCGCGGACCACCCGCTCGACTCTGGAGAGGGGCACGGCGTAGCGCGCCCCGACCAAGGTGAACACGACCAGCGGCTCGGGCATAGTCATGCGTGCGACGTCGCCACTTCGCCGTAGTGCGGCTCGCAAGCCATGAGCAAGGATGCCTCCCGCGAAGCACAGTGGACAAAGGCGCGATCGATCTCGGGCTCTTTGAATGGGATGTCACGCTGCTCAGTGAGCGCGGTGTGTCCCGTACCAAAGTCGTCAATTGACAGGTCGATGTTCTTGAGCCGCAATCGCGTCAGGATCTGGAGATCGCAAGGGATCGACCCGATCGGATCGATCCCTACATCGAGGACATGCATGGCGTCGGCAGCCCGCGGACACGCCACCAGTTGGAAATATCCGAGAATCGCGAGCTGGTGCGTCAGGAGTTCCGGCTTGGAGCTCTCGTCGTCGACAATCGGCGCTTTCATTCCCCTTCTCCCTGACTAACTCTTTTCTTTCGGTCCACCGCCCGTTCACTTGGAGATCGACTACTGCGTGCCCCCGCCATGAGCCGCATCCCTTGCCTTGATTCGTCCCCACGGAACAACCGTCTGCCCGGAGTCTGCGCGCGCATAGCCTACCATCCCGAGCGGTGGGGCAAGCCATCTTTCACGATGACCTGCGGCATTACAACGTTTGCCGGGGAAGTGACGGGAATCACAATAAAACCATTTAAATTCAATGGTTATTTACATACTCATGCATATGTTCATTGTCGTCGAACATGACTACAGCGCAGACCCGCGTGGTCGTCGGTCATGCCTTTCAGATGAACGTAGGCTTGTTTTTCTGGGCGCCGCCCGTTCGAAACATCTCCCGGCGAACGAACGGCGGACCGTGACCGTCGAGGCTGTCGTCGATCTGGCGGTTACCAGCGTATGGAGCAGACCGGAATCGGCGTCGACACCGATGTGCGCCTTCATGCCGGAGTGCCACTGCCTGCCTTTCTTGGCTTGATGCATTTCGGGGTCGCGGGCTTGCTCCCGATTCTTCGTCGAGGGCGGCACGGCGATCAGGGTGGCATCGACGATGGTGCTTTCGCGCATTATCAAGCCTTCCTTTGCAGGGTGAGCGGTGATCGTCTCGAAGATCTTGCGTGTCAGCTCGTGAGTCTCGAGGACACGCCGGAAGTTGAGCCGCGCCGTTGCCGACTCGCGCGCCAGATCGATGCCGACAAAGCGGCGGATCGACCGGTTATCATAGACGGCGATCCTAGATCGAGGCATTCGAGGGGCTCGAGGACTTGCGCAATACGCAGCAGACACGCCATCGGCTGAGTGAACTGCTCACGGTGGCGGTGTGCGCGGTCTTAAGCGACGCCGACGACTTCGAGGGGAGCTCACCATGGGGCGGAGCCAAGCCTGTGGGGGAAGGGTGAACCTGGGCTCGTGGACGGTAACTCGGAAGCTGCTCGGCTTCACCCCTGATTCATGTTAGTTCGGCACGTCTTGCTTCCGAGCAGGCGACTCAACGTCAGTTGAGTGCGGGATCCGCGAGCATATCCATGGTCAAAGCGATCTCGGTCGGCGTATCGACGAACAGCACGCTGCACACTTTTCTTGCACCACACATTACTGCTTCCGCGAGTTCGCGCACAAACGCCCGATCATCGGATTCGGTAAACAGCGGAATTGTAATGGTCCGCCCGGCAAGCTTTCCCGGATCGGACAGGATTGTGCGCACAAGTTTAGGGAGTGGACGTCTGCCTTCCGGGACGGTGTCAACTGGGGCTGAATGGGTCGAGGACGACCCCGCGCTTGAGACGGCTGCCGACTCCTCGATTCCAAGGCGACAGTGCACATGCGTTCCCTTTGCATACCAGCATATCCAGGTCGCCTCGCCTAACGTGGGGGTCTGCGCCTCTGCGCCTGTGGCTGCGAGGGCGAACAGCAGACTCGTCATCAAATGGTTCACCCGTATGCCGCGGATCCATTGCAATACGATAGTTGATTGCAGCAGAGACAGGAGTTTCATAGTGGCCACCAGTAAGCGATACCGAAGGGTATTCGGAACGCATGCAGGTGGAAATTCGCAAAGTTTCGTGACGCTCTGCGTAGAACTACCTACACGCCCACACCCGCCCCGGTCGCTATGGGGTAGTGGCTCACGCGAAGCAGAGGCGTCGAGGCGGAGCGCGTCTATCGTTAGCGTCCTCGTCACCCCGCCCTCAAGTGCTCTCACTCCACCGTTTTGGTAGAGTCGTCACATGAACCCGGTGTCGAAGTCAGATTCGTCGGTAATCATCGAAGGTTGGCGAAACTTCTGACATTACCCCCGTATCCATTGCGGGTGGACACATGAACACGCTGATCTAGCCAGCTTCGCCGATATGGCGCGCGCGGTGTGGTACGGGCTCGGATTGCCGCGGCGTGCCAGCAGTCCAAAGTGTCGATCGCTGGCGCGCGACGAATCGTTGGATGGAACCCACCGACGAGTTAGCCGGATCTAAGATGAAGTGATCATGGGTCCTGGGCCGGTCGACTTCGAAGCCGCCTACTTCTTCTTGCCTTTTGCCTGGGCTAGTGCGCTGGCCGCAGCGGTTTTCGACTGAGCGCTGGTCCGGCTGTCCTGAAGGACTTTGGATGCTGCCGACGCTGCAGGCGCCGAGGTTTGCTTTTTCGGTGCGCCCGTTTGTGACAACGTGCTCGCGGCAGCGGTCTTCGATTTTGCGCCGGTCGAATTGCTCTGCAACGTCTTCGACGCCGCGGTTGCGGCCTTGCTGCCAGTAGTCTTGTTGTTTGCCATGTTCTGGTCAATTTCGGACTGCGAAAAAAGGAATACCGCTTGAAGTAGCGCGCCGTAGCAGGACACGGTTGCTGACAAGAATATACCTCTTTCATGGGGCATCCGTTCCATGCCAAAAGTATAACTCGCTCGTCATGCTGTGTGGTTCTGCTGCCCCACCCTACTCTCCGGCACGTCCTTCGCACCGCCAGAACTTGACATTAACCCCCTTTGAACGAGCAAGGACCGCCGCGCCGACTCTGTTTCGCCCCATTCAGAACCCGCTTCCCTACCCCCCTCAACCACTCAGTCCGGGTTGAGGGCCCGGTCAGCACGCAGCGTCTCGACTGCGAGGTCGACGAAACTTCGCACTTTGGCAGACGCGTGGCGGCCCTCACGGTGGATGACATGCACCGGCAGTTTGGTTCCTTCGTAACCTTGGAGCACTGCCCTCAGTTCCCCCGATTCGAGTTGGGGTGCCACCTGATAGGACAACAAGCGCGTCAGTCCATAGCCGCGGCATGCAGCCTCGAGCGGACCGTCATTGGTATTCACGACGATCTGTGGCTGCACACGCACGGTGAGCTTCCCATATGCTCCCGCGAAAACCCAATCGTTCGTCGGCGAGATGCCGCTGGAGGCGATCAGGCGATGACCACCAAGATCGTTTGGCGATTGCGGAGCTCCATGCTGATGGAGATAGGCCGGAGCGCCGACCACGATCCGTCGCACGTACCCGACACGGATGGCACGCAGCGACGAGTCAGGCAGTTCGCCGATACGGACGCCAACATCCATTCCCTCATCCACGAGGTTCACAATCCGATCGACGAACAGCGCGGACACCGTGGTTTGATCGAACGCGGCCTGATACTCGGTAATGATCGGCATTACGTGCAGCTTGCCGAAGAGCACCGGCGCCGTGACCGTCAGATGCCCGCGCGGAGTGGCGTTGATGCCCGTTGCGGCGGCATCGGCCTCGTCCAGTTCAACCATGATGCGGCGCGCATCCTCCAGGTAGCGCGCACCGGCTTCGGTTACCCGCACGACACGCGTAGTGCGGGCGAGCAGACGCACGCCCAGGCGCTCTTCGAGTGCAACCACGGCGCGCGTCACAGCGGGCGGCGAAAGCCTCAGACGACGGGCCGCCCCGGCAAAGCTCTGCGCCTCGGCGACTGCGACAAAGACGTTCATCAGGTGAAAGCGGTCCATCAGTATTACGGCAAACGGAATAATGAATTGCATTGTACGGCCATTCTTTCCTTCAATCGCCTTTGGCAAAGTGGTGACCGTCGACGGTACAGCGACACCTCAGTCCCCTCACCACCGCTAAGGAGAAACATCATGGCCCGCATCAACGTCGTCACGCACGAGACCGCCAACGCTGAACAGAAGGCGCTTTTCGACGCGATCCAGTCTCGGCTCGGCATCGTCCCGAACTTCCTGAAGGTCTTCGCGAATTCACCGGATGCCCTCAAGGCCTTCCTTGGCCTGCACGGCATCGCCAGCGCCGGCAGCCTCGACGCACTGACCCGCGAGCGCATTGCCCTCGCCCTGGCGCAGCAGAATGCCTGCCAGTACTGCTTGTCGGCGCACACCGCAATCGGCCGCAAGGTGGGCCTCGACAACGCGGAGATCGAAGCCAACCGGGCGGGCGGCAGCCAGGACACGAAGGCCGCTGCAGCCGTGAGGTTTGCCCGTGCCCTCGTCGCGCACTCCGGCGAGGTCACAGCGGCCGAGCTGGCCGACGTCCGCACCGTCGGCTACGGCGATGCGGAGATCGTCGAGATCATCACCCACGTCGGCATGAACATCCTGACGAACATCCTCGGCAAGGCCAGCCGCGTCGACATCGACTTCCCGAAGGTCGAACTGCGGGTCGCCGCCTGAGATCAATGCGATTGCGGAAGGGCTTGCTCCCTTCCGCTCTGCACCGGGGAGGTCTCCATGACCAACGCATTCATGCAAATAGCCTTCACCCCTAGCGTGCGGGCACTGCAGGCGCGCATGGGGAGCCGCGATGCGTACGCAGGCGGCGAGCACCACGGGATTGAGGCGCCCGTGCTCGGTCCCTACGAGATGGACTTCATCGCGGCGCGCGACAGCTTCTATCTGGGTACGGTGAGCGAAACCGGCTGGCCGTATGTCCAGCATCGCGGCGGGCCGCCGGGTTTTCTCAAGGTGCTCGATTCGCACACGGTCGGGTTCGCCGATTTCAGCGGCAACCGCCAGTACATTTCGACAGGCAACCTCGTCGGCGACGACCGTGTCAGCCTGTTCCTGATGGACTATCCGCATCAGGCGCGCCTGAAGATCCTCGGAAGGGCACGGGTCATCGACGAGGACAGCGAACCGGAATTGCTGGCACGGTTAGACAACCCGCACTACCGCGCACGTGTCGAGCGCGGCATCGTGATCCGCATCGAGGGCTTCGACTGGAACTGCCCGAAGTACATCACTCCACGCTATACGGAAGATGAAGTCGCGCAGCGGATCAGGGACGCTATCGAGGCGCACGCCCGAACCGTATCGGGCGGAAACCCCGGATCCACGGGGCCGCTCGGCAGCGGGGAACTTGCGCTCGCGATCACCGGTGTCCGGCAACTGACCTCGCGCGTGCGAGCCTATGAATTGCGCGCAGAAGACTGGGGCCGCTTGCCGCCGGCGGAGGCCGGTTCACACCTCGAAGTGCCGATAAGGCTTGCCGACGGATCCGTCGTCACACGGCAATACTCGTTTGCCGCCGACCCCGCAAACCGCGATGTCTATGAAATTGCCGTGCTCCGCGAGAGCGATGGACACGGAGGCTCGGTCGCGATCCATGAGACGTGGCAGATCGGCACGCGGTTGCGTGTGTCGCGGCCGATCAACCACTTTGCGCTGCACCCCGATCCGCGGGCGGCGGTGCTGATTGCCGGCGGCATCGGGATCACCCCGATCAGGGCCATGGCCCTGGCGCTTCGGCGGCGCGGCACTCCATTCGAACTGCACTACACGGGACGCACAGCTTCAGATATGGCTTATCGCGAGCAACTCGCGGCCGAGCTGCCAAGCGCCTACTTCACCTATTTCAGTCGCGTCCCGGGGCAACGCCGGCTCGACGTCTCCGAGGTGCTGCGGCATGCGCTTGCGGTCGCGGTGTTCTACGTCTGCGGACCTGCGTCCTTGATCGAGGCTGTGCGCACCGAGGCCCGACGACTCGGCATCGCGCCGGAGCGGGTGCAGTCCGAGTCCTTCTACTGACCGAACCGCCCGAAAAGATCCGATCACCCTTGACAGGGATCGTTGTGGTGCGCTCTCACACCGCCCCGCCCACATCAGTCACAGCCATCGGCACGACACCGCACTTCGGGCGTGGTCCTCGTGACAGCCCGCATCGCCAGCATGGTGACCGCGACGCCGCCGATGAGAGCCAGATAAGTCGGCAACGCCCATGGCCAGAACGCAGGAATCGCCGCGAGCAGCAAGGTATCGTTGCCTCCCGGGATCAGGGCCACACCAATCCCCATCAGCGCGCCGCCACAAGCAGCGCGCAAGAAAACGGGGGCTGGCGCGGTGCGCAGATGGAAGGAGTTGCGCTGCCGTGCTGAAAGCAACATGCCCGCCAGAACGCTGGTCACGAGCAGCGCATGAAAACCGGATGGCGGGACCACCGCGCCGAGCCACGCGCCCGCTTCGCTGCGGAGGAAATTGGTGTAGGTCCAGGCGCCCTGCAACGGGTAAAGGGTGCCGGCGGCGACGCCCATCAAGGCGGCGGCCGGCGCCGGCTGGTAGGTGGGTTGGCCAAGTATCTCCCGGATCGTGGTCGCGGGCACCGCTGCATGCAGGAGGCGAAACGCTTCCCGCACGCACCAGAGCAGCAAACCCACCAGCAGCAAGACAGCCCAGGGCGGGTGGGTCATCCACGGCGAAGCGGGCATGGGCTGAGCGGAAACGCCACCACTGACGATGAACGCCTGGCCGAATGCGACGCCCGCCGCGAGTCCGACGAGCGTCGCCAGCATCGACAACTCGCCGTCGATCAAGCGCTGGACCGTGGACAGCGAGCACCCGCCATTGAGCGCGGCGCCAACACCAAAGACGAAGCCGCCTGCGAGCGAGAACGATGGACTCCAGGCGACCGGCGCCTGCAGCGTGCCGGGCCCGATAAATCCCACCACACCTGCAATAGCCGCTGCCCACAAGGCCGCGCGGGCAAAACTGCCGAACATGTGCGCGGTCCCCGAACTCATGACTTCCGCGACGGCCTTTACCGTGCACAGGCTCGCACGATGGGCCGCAAAGCCGACTATGGCGGCGAGCAGGAGCGCACCGGCGTGAAGCAGGGTCATTGTGCTCCCCTACACCAGGCTCACGTCCGCGGGGCTGACCAGCAGGCATCGGTCGGCCCCGCAGCACACGAGTTTGTTGCAGGCGGTGCGCGCGGATGCCACGATGAAGCTGTTCTCGACCGCTGCGCCGCGACGGCGAACCTCGCTTGCGAGACGATCAAAGATCGCGGGCCGCAGTCGCACGAGCCGTCCGACATAATGTTGCAACTTCTCCACTTCGATCTCCTCGAACAGGGCGATGGCACTGCCTGCTCCGACACGCCCGGACCAGGGTACGCGGTCATCGCTCCTTCGAATTTGTCGCTTGCCGGCTTCGCACCCTTACAGCACGCCTCATGCAAAACACCGAGAAGGAGGCGCTGACTGAAATCGTCCTCGTCGGGGGCGGACACAGCCACGTTGAGGTGATCCGCCGCTTCGGCCTGGTGCCGCTGACGGGGGTGCGGCTCACCGTGATCCGCACCGATGCGCAGACGCCCTACTCCGGATGCTTCCGGGCTATGTCGCGAGCCATTATGAGGCCGAGGACATCCATATCGACCTGCCGCGCCTCGCCCACTGGGCTGGCGTCCGCTTCGTCATGGGGGGCCGACCCGGGTCGCCGGCCGCTGGGTGTGGCGCTGGAAGGACGCGATCGACCGGCGTTTCATGGCGCGGTATCGCGACTTGCCGGCGAGATGAGTGGTCTAACCAGCGAGCCCCTGGCAGTAGGCCTGCGTGACGGGGTGTCCGGGTGTGGTGAAGATGTGCTCCGTCGCCCCGCTCTCGACCACGCAGCCGCAGCCGTTCTCGACCCAGCACACGGCGACCGCGTCGGCGAGCCGTCGTGCCTGCGCGAGGTTGTGCGTGACCATCAGCATCGTGTAGCGGCCCTTCAGATCGCGGATCAGGCGTTCGACCGAGGCCGTCGCGATCGGGTCCAGCGCGCTGCAGGGTTCGTCGAGCAGCAGCACCTCGGGCGCGAGGACGATGGCCCGCGCGACGCACAGCCGCTGCTGCTGGCCGCCCGAGAGCGTGAGCGCCGACTGGTCGAGGCGTCCGGCCACCTCGCTCCACAGGCCGACGTCGCGCAGCGCGCGTTCGACCATGCGCTCGCGCACGTCGCGGCGGCCGATGCCATGTTCGCGCAAGGGGAAATGCAGGTTGTCGGCGATCGACAGGGGAAAGGGATTGGGCTGCTGGAACACCATCCCGACGCGCCGCCGCAGGAGCGGCAGGGACACGCCCTGCCCCGTCACGGAGGCGCCGCCGATGCGGATGTCGCCGCTGACGCGGCATCCGGGAACCATGTCGGTCATGCGGTTGATCGCGGCGAGCAGGCTGCTCTTGCCGCAACCGCTGGGGCCGACCAGCGCCATCAGCTCGCCCGGCGCGACGCTCAGGCTCGCATGCCGGACGGCCGGGCGGCTGCCGTAGGATACCGACACGTCATCCAGTTCGAGTGCGGGTGCAGCCGTCCGGTCGTCGATCATGCTGAAACTCCCCTTGAAATCCGGCCGAGCGCGACGGCGAGTGCCTGGATGCCGATGGCCAGCACCAGCAGGACCAGCGCGGTCGCGGCGGCATTGGTGCTGCCTCCCGATACGTTCATCGCGAGGTCGTAGATATGCACCGCGAGCGTGCGGCCCGAGTCGAACCAGCTCCCCGGCCAGCGCGTCACGTAGCCGGCGGTGAACAGCAGCACCGCCGTCTCGGCCAGCGCGCGGCCGGATGCGAGCACCACGCCCAGCGCGATGCCCGGGGCCGCGGTGGGCAGCAGGATGCGTCGCGCGAAACCCCAGCGCGACAGCGCCAGCGCCGCCGCAGCCTGGCGGTAGCCGGTGGGGCACTGGCGCAGCGACTGCTCGGCGGCGCGGATGAAAAGCGGCAGCACCATGCAGGCGAGCGTCAACCCGCCGGACAGGATGGAGAAACCCAGCCCCAGTTCGACCGCGAAGAAGCGGTTGCCGAACAGGCCGAAAACGATGGAGGGCACGCCGCCCAGGACGTCCAGCGTGAGCTGCAGGGCGCGTTCGAGCCGGCTCCCGGCGCGCACATGCTCGACCAGGAACAGCGCGCATCCCAGCCCCAGCGGCAGCACGACGCCCAGGCACACCGCGAGCACCCACAGCGTCGATACCAGCACGGAGCCGATGCCGCCGCCCAGTCCCGCATCGGTCGGGGCGCTCAGAAGGAAATCCGCGCCCAGCGCCGGCAGCCCGTCGACCAGCAGTTCGCCGATCAGCAGCAGCGGCACCAGCAGGGTCAGCATGGCGAGCAGGCCCATCCAGCGGCCGTGCAAGCGATCGCTGCGCCCCGCGCGATCCAGCGCTTCAACGCGCATCGCCCCTCCCCTCGCCGGCCGGCCCCGCCCCGAAGCGCCCGGCCATGGCCCGTGCGCCGAGCATGATCAGCGTCACCAGCACGAGCAGCAGCCATCCGCTGGCGAACAGCGCCGTCTGATGCGCACCGCTGGCGTAGGCCATCTCGAGCGCGATGTTGGCGGTGAGCGTGCGGATCGGCGAAGTGATGGTGGCGGGCAGCTGCACCACGTTGCCCGCCACCATCAGCACCGCCATCGTCTCGCCCAGCGCACGTCCGAGCTGCAGCAGGACGGCCGGAAGCAATTCGGGCGCGGCCGTCGGCAGGAGCACGCGGCGCACCGTCCCGCTGACCGAGGCGCCCAGCGCCATGGCCGCGGGGAGGTGGCGCCGCCGCGCCTCGTCGAGCGCGAGGTCGGCCTGCAGCACGAGGATGGGCAGGATCATCAACGCCAGCACCAGCGCCGCGGCGAGCAGGCTCGCCCCCGGCGGCGCCCAGCGATTGAGCCACGGCACCAGCGTCACCAGCCCCCAGAATCCGTACACCACCGACGGAATGCTTGCCAGCAGCCCCATCGCGCCGCGGTATAGCCCACCCAGCCACGGCGGCGCGAAGAAGCGCCCCCAGATCGCCAGCACCAGGCCGGGCGGCACGGCGAAAAGCAGGGCCAGCGCGCTCACCGTCAGCGAACCGACGAGCATCGCGAGCAGGCCGTAGGCACCGAGCGAAGGATGCCAGTCCAGCCGCCACAGCCCCGCGTCGGCAAAGAGCAGGCTGGCGCTCGCCGCCGTCAGGTAGACGAGGATCAGCGCGAGGATGGCCGCGACGGCGCCCGCGGAGACCGCGAGCGCGCGATACAGCAGGCGGTCAGCGGACGGCCGGCGGAACGAAATACTGGCCGGTGACAAGGTCGTTCACCTGGGGCGAGCGCGCGAACGCGACGAAATCGCGCGCGATGCCGGAAAGCTCGCCGCGATGGACGAGGTTCAGTGGCCGCGACAGCGGAAAGCGCCCGGCGGCGACCGTCGCGGTCGAGGGCTCGACGCCGTCGAGCGGCAGCAGGCGGACGGGCGTGCCGCGACCCGCCTCGTACTCGGCCGTGCCGATCGACACGTAGCCGATCGCCTGCGGGTTGCCCGCCACGGTCTTGATCCCCTGCTGGTTGTCGCCGATCACCACGTCCGCGCGAATGGCCGGAGCCTCGAGCTTGAGGTGGCTCAGGAAGAGCTCGAGCGTCGAGCGCCCTTCGGCCTTGTTCACCACCGTGATCGGCGCATCCGTGCCGCCGACCGCCTTCCAGTCGCGCAGTTTGCCGGTGTAGATCGCGATGATCTGCTCGCGCGTGAGCGCGGCCACCGGGTTGTCGCGATGCACGATCATCGCGATGCCATCTTGCGCGATGGTGTCGGCGACGAGATCGCCCTCGTCCGCCTTCAGCGCGCGCGACACCATGCCAATGTTCGCCAGGCCCTGGCGCACGTCGGCGACCCCGCGTGCCGAACCTCCGGCCTGCACGTCGACCTTGACACCCGGATGGGCGGCCTCGAAGCGTTCGGCGAGCACAGTCGCGAGCGGCGCAATGGTGCTCGAGCCGGTCAGGACGAGATGTTCGCCCGACTGGCGCGAGCAACCCGCGGCGAACAGGGCAGCCACGAGCGTCACCACGAAAAACAGGTTCCTCGGCACAAGTTTCATCGCGCCCGCCCCTCAGCAGCAGCCGCCCGCGACGCTCGTCTGCGCATCGCGGTCGAAGGGCATCGAATCGCCGCAGCCTGCGAACAGTCCGTAATGGCGCTCGAAATTGCCGATGAACTCGAAGTGCGCCCGGAAGCGCGTCTCGTGCAGCATGCGCCAGGTGTTGCCGCATACCGGGAAGACGCGCCCGGCTTCGATGTCGTGGTGCTTGTCGAGGCGGAAACGTTGCGGCATCGCCGGCACCGTGCCGCGGTAGATCACCGCCTGCCCGTAGTCCTCGCATTGCGGTTCGAGGCCGTCGAGCTTGAAGAGGCGGTAGGTCGCCGAGTGGAACCCGACCCCCGCGGCACGTTGGGCCAGTGCGGGGTCGGTGATCGCGATCGGGCGGTCTTCGACCAGTCGCGGGTCGGCGAAGCCGTGGCGTTTCGCCAGCGCCAGGAAATCGCCCCAGTAGAGCGCCCCGCCGAGACATTCGCCATACAGCAAGGGGTCGTTGCGGACCTGCGCCGGAACGCGACGGTCGGCGTAGATGTCGGAAAAATAGAACTCGCCGCCCGGCTTCAACAGCCGGAACACGTTGCGCAGCACCGCGTCCTTGTCCGGCGAGAGATTCACCACGCAGTTCGACACCACCACATCGAAGCTCGCGTCGGGCAGCCCGAGTTCATCGAGATGCTCGATATAACCCAGCATGAAGCCCGTGTTGTCGCGCGCATGGCCGAAGGCTTCGCGATGATGGTCACGGTGCCGCAGCGCCACTTCGAGTTGCTCCTCGGTCATGTCCACACCGACGACCTGCCCCCGTTCGCCGACCAGTTGCGACAGTACGTATGCGTCGCGCCCCGAGCCGCAACCCAGGTCCAGCACCCGGCAGCCGTCGAGCAGCGGCGGGCACACCAGCCCGCAGCCGTAGTAGCGCGACAGCACTTCGGGGTGAACCCGCGCGAGCAGCGGTTTCAGCCACGCCGGCATCTGGCTCGCATCGCAGCAGGCGGTGGTGCGCAGGTCCTCGCTGCCCTGCAGCCGGCTGCCGTAGTAGTCCTTCACGAGTTCATGCATGACTTGTGTTTCCTCTGGATTGAGCGTCGGATCCGCGGCGGCTCGCCCGTCAGGCTGCGCAGCGTGAAGTTGCGGGATGGTCGTCGCCCAGCGCGCCGCCACAACTCGATCCCTGGCCGGCCGTGCAGCCGTAGCAGTGGTCGGCGACGCGGATCACGCCGCCGGCGAGCGTCGCGGCGGTCGCGTCGCGCAGATGCAGCCGGGAGTGGGCGTCGCCGGCGATCGGCATGCCGAGCTGCTGGTTGAAGTCGCAGTCATAGAGATAGCCCTGCCAATCGACGCTGACGAGGCTGCGGCACATCACCGCGGTGAGGTTCTCCGAGCGGTGCGCGTCACGCAGGGTGCGCATGTAGTCGTGGAACTGCCCCTTCGAGACGAGCAGGCTGCCGAAGCGCTTGATCGGCATGTTCGCGAGGGTGAAGAGCTGGTTGAAGACGATGCCGAACGTTTCGCCGAGATGCTCGCGATACGCCCCCTCCAGCGCCTCCTGCGGGGGCGGCAGCACCGGGCCTTGCGGGTTGTACACCAGGTTGAGTTGCAGGTTGCTGCCGGAAGCGCCGTAACCCAGCGCATTGAGCTTCTTCAGCGTGCGGATGCTCGCCCCGAACACGCCCTTGCCGCGCTGCCGGTCGACGTTGTCTTCCAGGTAGCACGGCAGCGAGGCGACGATCTCCACCCCCTGTTTGGCGAGGAATTGCGCCAGATCCTCGTATCCGGGCTCCTCCAGGATCGTCAGGTTGCAGCGGTCGATCACCCGCAGGCCGCGGGCGCGCGCCGCCTTCACCAGGCGCTGGAAGTTCGCGTTCATCTCCGGCGCGCCGCCGGTCAGGTCGAGCGTCGTCACCGAAGGGCTCGCGGCGATAAAATCGAGCACCGCATTCGCGTTGTCGACCGACATTTCCTCGCTACGGGTCGGTCCGGCATTGACGTGGCAATGCACGCAGCTCTGGTTGCAGCGATAACCGAGATTCACCTGCAGCGTCTCGATCGTCCCCCGCCGGATGCGGGGAAAGTCGGTTGCGGCGAGCAGCGGAAACGTTGGGTGCATCAGGTGCTCCTGTCGCGGTCGTGGTGTCGTTGATAGGAAAATAGTCGGATCAGCGCGCCAATCCTTACAACTGCTCCGAACTTCTTCGCGGGACGACCGCGGCGCCCAGGGTGCCGCGGCCGTCAGCCACCTCAGCCCGCGATGACCGCCATACGGCGTGTCGCCTCGTCGGCCGACCACACCGCGTTCGCGATCATCCGGAAGTTGGTCAGGGCCGCGAGGTAACCGTCCCCGTCGGGAATCTTCGCGCCCGCGGTCGCATCCTTCACCACCGCAACCTCGAAGCCCGTCTCCAGCAGTTCCCGCAGATGGCTCTCGATGCACAGGTTGGCCGACATGCCGGCCAGGATGACCTGGTCGATCCGCTGCTTGCGCAGTTGCAGCACGACGTCGTTGTTCTGCGGCCCATACACCTTGTGGGGCGACGCGACGACCGTCTTGCCGTCGTTGATGTAGGGCTTGAACCGCTCCAGCCAGTCCGCGCCCGAACCCTCGAAACCCGTGAGACTCAATGGCCCCGTGCGGTCGAACATCTTGATTTTGTGCATCACCTTCTCGAGCGCGCCCTCGAACTTCCAGCCCTTGTCGCCCGGATAGTAGTAATGCGGCGAGATCACGACCGGAATGTCGGCGGCCTTGGCGGCCTTGAACAGACGCTCGATGTTCGCGACCGTTCCCTGCTCGCGCACCGACTCGCCCACCACGCCCCACGCAACCCCCTTCTCGCTGAGGAAGTCGTTCTGCGGATCGACCACCAGCAAGGCCGTGCGGCCCTTCACCAATTCCATGTCGCTTGGCGGCAGGGCGCTCTTCTCCGGGTCGGCGTACGGCGATCCGCCCTTCACCTGCGCATGCGCCGTCGGCGACAGCGCCGCCGCCAGGCCCACTGCGGCAGCCCCTACCACGCCCTTCAGCATGTCGCGGCGGCCCGTAACGGATTCATGGTTATCGTTCTTCATGTCGAGATCCTTCAGGTTGACTGGTTTCACGTGTGCGTTCAGGCGACTTCCACGACCGGGAAATCGATCACCGTCCCCGCCACGTGGTTCGTGTAATTGGTCAGCACGCTCAGTGCGACGTTGGCGATGATTTCGAGGATCACCGCATCCGACAGCCCCGGCTCCCGTGCCTGCGCCACCGCACCGGAATCGACGCGCCCCCGCGTCTTCACGAGCTGACGGGCAAAGGACGCGATCGCCGCCTCCTGCGGGGTGCTTGCCGTGCCGGAGCGCGCCAGTCGGATCTCGTCCTCGCTCAGCCCGATAGCCTTGCCGAGAAGACTGTGTGCGCTCAGGCAATACCCGCAGACGTTTTCCTGGGCGGTCGCCAGCGCAACGATTTCGCGCTGGCGTGACGTAAGCTGCCCGGCACCGAGCGTCTCGGAGAGCTGCAGATAGCCTTGCAGCACCGCCGGGGAATTGGCGAGCGTCGCGATGAGGTTGGGCACGCCGCCCAGCTTGGCTTTGACCGCGTTGAGCGTCGCCGCGGTCGCTTCGTCGGCGTCGGAAATCTTCAAGGGATGGATCGTGGGCGTGGGCGTAGTCATGGTCATCTCCGTTCATGCATTGCGTGCGGAAGTGCACGGTGCATAGAATGAGCGACCGAACGATACTCAAGGATTCGCCAAGTATCGTTTTAACGACTTTACGTATCGCACCTCATGGACCGCCTGTCGCCCCTGCTCGACCGCTTTGCGCTGAGTGCGCGCGTCTTCTATTCCGGCACGCTGTGCGGCGTGACGACCTTCGAGGCGACCGACGAAGCCGGGCACCTGCACGTCGTGCGGCGCGGGCCGCTTCAGGTGCAGGGCGCGGATCGCCGCCTCATCGACATCGACGAACCCAGCCTCCTGTTCTATCCCCGCCCGGCCGGCCACCGCCTGCGCACCCACCGCCAGACGGGGGCGGACGTCGTCTGCGCGTCGGTCGAGTTCGGGGGCGGCCTGGGCAATCCCCTGGCGCGCGCCCTCCCCCCTTTGCTGGTGATCCGCCTTGCCGACCTGCCCGCGCTCGCGAGCACGCTCGCCCTGCTGCTCGACGAAGCGTTCGAGCAGCGCTCCGGTCGGCAGGCGATCGTCGACCGTCTGTGCGAAGTGGTGCTGGTGCACGTATTGCGTCATACCATCGAACACCGCCTGATGCCGACCGGCCTGTTCGCGGGCCTGGCCGATGCCCGGCTCGCGCGCGCCATCCAGGCGATGCACGACGAGCCGGCGCGAAAGTGGTCACTGGAGGAACTCGCCGGGCATGCCGGCATGTCGCGCGCCCGTTTTGCAGTGAACTTCAGGGAAGCGGTGGGACAAACTCCGCTCGACTACCTGACCGACTGGCGCATCGGGCTCGCGCAAACCCTCCTGCGCAAGGGCAAGCCGGTCAAGATCGTTGCCGAGGAAGTCGGCTACGGGAGCGCCACGGCGCTTTCACGCGCCTTTTCGACCCGGCTCGGGGTCTCGCCGATGGCCTGGGCCAGGCGGGAGCGCTGACGACGCTCGGGCTTGTCGGGCAAGGAGTTGGAGAAACAGCCTCCGTTCGCCCTGAGCCGGTCGAAGGGTTCATCCCCAACGGTCCTTTGAGTCCGGAGATCTGGAGGCTGTTTCTCGAGAGCTTGTCGAAGGGTTCAGGGCGAGCGGGTGAATCAACGGCCGACATCAGCGTCCGCTGTAAAGCGGGCTCTCGGCGACGTAAACCGTCACGCCGTCGGTGCCGGGAATGATCTTCGAGAGCGGGAAACTGCGCTGCGGAAAGGCATCGAAGGTCCAGTTGACGGTCTGGTCGCCGGTCCGGATAGCGACCGTCTCGAGCCGCTCGACATTCAGATGGCGTGTCTCCTTGCCGACCACGATCACCCTGCCCGGAGCGGCTGCGGGTGCGGCATGACCGTAGGGCGCGAGCTGCCGTTCGGTGGGCTGTCTGGACGATGCCCGCACGTGTTCGAGCCAGTGCGCCGAGCCGTACTCCGAATAGTCGGTGTGCGCCGAGGCGCCCGCCGCTGCGGCCAGTATCAGGGCCGCGATTACGATGCGGGCCGGTCCGTGGTTTGCGCGAGCGCGCACAAGTGCTCCTGTCCTGCTTGTCATGGCTGTCTCCTTGAGTCCGATCGAGCGACATGCTTGCCACTCAAGGATTTAGTCGCATGTGCGAAGTCCGCCCTTACACCGTCACGTCCGCCGCGTATTCGCAAGGCATCAGGGGCGCATTCGCGCGGTCCTCGACGTCGATCGCTCGGGCGGTCGTGGACATTGCCTGTCCTCCCGAGCTTGCCCGCGCCGGACAGGTTCCTGAACGGACCGACGAAACCCGTGCCATCGCGCTCATGGCCGTCAGCCTCCGCGCACAGGCCTAGTCCGGCGCCACTTCTGGACGCGGTTGTTGCCGAAATCGACAGCGAAGACGGTGCCGTCATCGGCCACGGCGGCGGCAATGGCGTGATTGAACTGCCCCGGGCCGCGCCCTTTGGCGCCCAAGGCCGTCAGAAACGTGCCGTCCGCGGCGAATTTCTGGATGCGATGATTGTAGAAGTCGGCGGCGAACACATGGCCCTGCCCGTCGAGCGTCACGTTGGTCACCGTGGCGAACCAGCCGTTGAACGGGCCGAAGATGTTGATCGCGAACGGGCCGCCCCACTTGCGCAGCAATGCACCGTCGGGAGCGAAGACCTGGATACGGTCGTTGTAGCCGTCGGCGACAAAGAGCGTGCCGTCGGGGCCGACCGCGACATCGGTGGGATAGTTGAACGCGCTCGCCCGGATACCAATCTTGCCCGTTTCCCCCCACTGGCGCACCGGAGTGCCGTCCGCGCCGAGCCGCTGGACGCGCTGGTTATAGAAGTCGGCCACCAGCAGGTCGCCGTTCGGCGCCACCGCCACGCCGCCGGGCGCACTGAATTGGCCCGGCCCGTTCCCCGGCCCGCCGATGATTCGCTGCGAGCGGCCGTCGAGGCCGAAAACCTGGATGCGGTCGTTGAAGTACTCGGCGACGTAAAGGCGCCCGTCGTACGCCTTCAGGTTCATGGGGCGGCCGAGCTGGCCGGGGCCGCTCCCGGGCGTGCCGAATAGCCGCTTGAGCCGGCCGTCGAAGTCGAAGACCTGGATGCGGCCGTTGCGCGAGTCGGCGACGAACACCTCGTCGCCCACCACCGCGATCCCGGTCGGATCGTCGAACTGGCCCGGTGCGCTGCCCTTTTCGCCCCACGCGGCGACGAACATATAGGGCGGTTCGCTGGCGCCGGGCACGAATGCCAGCCAGCCCGCGGCGACCAGGGCGGCCAGCACGAGAATGAGGTTCCGCCCCCACTTTGCGATGGATCGAAGCTGCATTCGTTGCCTCAGAAGTTCATGCGAAAGCCGACGGTGAGGACGTAATCGCTCTCGAGCGCCGTGCCATGAAGATGCTGGATGACGGGAAGCTGGACTCCGGCCTCGACGATCCACTTCCGGGTCACGTACTGCAGGCCGGGCGTGAGGAACAGTATCGTTCCGCCCGAGTTCGGGTCGTCGGCGCCCCCCACGCGATCCCGGGCCGCATGCACGAGACTCGCTTCGAGCACGCCATAGAGAAACGCCGGGACGCCGGCCCCCAGGCTGCGCGGCAACAGGCGGTACTGGAGCGACGCGTCGAGGGCGGCGACGTTGCCGGCCTCAAAGCTCCTGGCTTCCCGGTTGACCTTGTAGCTCACCTGACTGTCGATCTCGAACTCCAGGGTCTGCCAGGTGAGCACGGCGCCGCCGAGCACATCCCACGAACCGGATCCGGCTTGCACCGCGGGCGGCAGGCGGCCCAGGCGGTCGCGCGCGTCATCCTCGCCGGTGGGCGCCTTCACGCCCAGGAACGGCGCGATGCGCAGCGTGCGCCCCGGCACGTCGCGCTGATAGACGGTGTAGCGGCCCAGCACGGTCAGATCGCCGACGCCGGCTTTGCGCCGGGTGAGGTGCTGACCGCCCATGCGCATGTCCAGGAGTTTGTCGAACCAGGGCAGCATGCCGAACAGCGCGAAGTCTGGGGTCACGCCATAGCCGAGCACCGACACCAGCCCGGTCGCCTCCATGTCGCGCCGGGCAGGCGTGGGATCGCCGCCAGCCTTCATGAAGACGAGCTGCTCGCGCAGCACCCAGCCGCCCTCATGCACCGGCAGCGCCGTGTTGAAGGTGATCGGCGCACTCCAGGCGTTTGCGGCCGACAGGCACAGGACGGCCAGAACGCTCTTGAGCGCGGGCTTCATTTCGCCTGTCCCGTGCCCTGCGGAGCAGCCGGCGCCGGTTCCAGGCTGCGCAGGCTGAAGCCGGCGTCCTTCACCGCCTTTCTGGCCGCGGCCTCGTCCAGCGTCGCACCTTCCGCCATCGTGACCGCGACGGTGCCGCTGGCGATGTCGACCTCGATGCGCCCGACGCCCTGGAGTGCGCCCAGCTTCTTTTCGATCCCGTAGGCGCAGAACGGGCAGGACAGTCCGTCGACACGCAGCTTGTAGGTCTGCGGCGCGGCTACTGCGGTCGCCGTCCCCACCATCAGGCCGACGACGAGGACCATGATTTGCACTATCCGTTTCACGATGGATCTCCTCATGAGTTCGGGTAAGCGATATGCGCGTGCCTCTGGCACAGCGTATCCCTCCTTGCGCTAACCCGCGCAGCAGGACAACTGCTTCACGTCCTTGCGGAAAGTCTGAGCGGCGAGCTTGAGCCCTTCGACCATCGTCAGGTAGGGGAACAGCTGGTCGGCCAGTCCCTCCACGGTCATCCCGGCGCGGATCGCCAGCACCGCCGTCTGGATCAGCTCGCCTGCTTCCGGCGCGACCGCCTGCACGCCGATCAGCCGGCGCGAACCCGCCTCGATCACGAGCTTGATGAAGCCGCGCGTGTCGAAGTTGGCGAGCGCGCGCGGCACATTGTCGAGCGCGAGCGAGCGGCTGTCCGTCACCATCCCCTGCGCGCGCGCTTCGGCTTCGGACAGCCCGACCGTGGCGACCTGCGGGTCGGTGAACACCACGGCCGGCATGGCGCTCAGGTCGAGCCGCGCCTCGCCGCCAGTCATGTTGACCGCCGCGCGGGTGCCGGCGGCCGCGGCGACGTACACGAACTGCGGCTGGTCGGTGCAGTCGCCGGCAGCATAGATGTGCGGCGCGCTCGTGCGCATGCCCGCGTCGATGACGATTGCGTCCTGCGGGTTCAGCGCCACGCCGGCTGCCTCGCAGTTCAGGCCGCGCGTGTTCGGACGGCGCCCGGTGGCGACCAGCAGCTTGTCGGCGATGAGCCAGCCCGGACCGGTGGCGAGCACGAATTCGCGGTTCCGGAAATCGATGCGGCTCGCCTGCGTATACTCCAGCACCTCGATGCCCTCGCTGCGGAAGGCGGCGGCGAGTGCTTCGCCGATGGCGGGATCCTCGCCGAAGAGCAGCGTATTGCGCGCAAGGATCGTGACTTTTGCGCCGAAGCGCGCGAAGGCCTGCGCGAGCTCGACGGCCACCACCGACGAACCGATGACGACGAGGCGCTTGGGTATCGTGTCGCTCGCGAGCGCTTCCGTCGAGGTCCAGTACGGCGTCTCGTTCAAGCCCGGAATCGGCGGAATCGCCGGACTCGCGCCAGTGGCGATCAGGCAGCGGTCGAAGTTCACCACGCGTTCACCGCCTTCGTTCAGACGCACGATGAGGCAGTGCCCGTCCCTGAAGCGCGCCGCTCCGTGCAGCACCGTGATCGCCGGATTGCCGGCCAGGATCTTCTCGTACTTGGCATCGCGCAGCTCATCGACGCGCCGCTGCTGCTGGGCCAGCAGCCGCTCGCGCAGGATCGCCGGCGATGCGGTGCCGATGCCCGCGTCGAAAGGGCTCTCGCGACGAAGGTGGGCGATGTGCGCGGCGCGGATCATGATCTTCGAAGGCACGCAGCCGATATTGACGCAAGTGCCGCCGATGGTGCCACGCTCGATCAAAGTGACGCGCGCGCCCTGCTCGACGGCTTTGAGCGCCGCCGCCATCGCGGCCCCGCCGCTGCCGATCACGGCCACGTGCAGCGGATGTTCGCAGTCGCAGTGCTTCCGGGGCCCTGACATGAGGCTCTCCTTACGCTTCTTGATCTGATGCAGTAAGGTTAACTCCGTAGTTGACTACGGAAACAAGCCCGATGGAGAACCTTACGGAAAACCTGACCATCGGCGCCTTCGCCAAGGCAGCCGGGGTGAATGTGGAGACGATCCGCTTCTACCAGCTCAAGGGCCTGGTACCCAAACCGGATCGACCCTACGGCGGAATCCGCCGCTATCCGCGAGCCGACGTGGGGCGGGTCAGGTTCGTGAAGGCGGCGCAGCGCCTGGGATTCAGCCTGTACGATATCGGCCAGCTGCTGAAGCTGGAGGACGGCACCCATTGCAGCGAGGCCGCGGAACTGGCCTCGCTGCGGCTTGCCGACGTGCGCGCACGGCTCGCGGATCTGCTGCGCATGGAAGCGGCGCTGTCGGCGCTGGTGAGCGAATGCGACGCACATCGGGGTAAGGTTTCCTGCCCGTTGATCGCGGCCTTGCACGACGGCCGCGCCGACCCGTCATGAATCCGCCCGGTCCGCCGCATGCAGCGCCCGGAGGCACGGGCCGGCGAGGCGTTCCCTTGCGCCGGTGCACTTCGTTGTAAGGAATCCGTGTCGTGGTTCGACCAAGCTACGAGGGCGCGTGTGCTGCGCCCCGCTGGCAAGGCCTTCACATCAACTCACTCGACAAAAGGATTTCTCATGAAAACCCTATCCCGCAAGACCCTGACGTTCGGGCTGGCTGCCCTTGCCGCGGCCGCGCTGGCATTGCCCGTGGCTGCCGCCGATAGCGCGGCCAACCCGTGCGCAGCAAAGACGATGAATCCGTGCGCGGCGAAGAATCCCTGCGCAGCCAAGATGAAGGACAAGGCGGCCAACCCCTGCGCCGCAAAGGCCGCCAACCCCTGCGCCGCAAAGGCCGCCAACCCGTGTGCGGCCACGAATCCGTGCGCGGCGAAAGCCGCCAACCCCTGCGCGGCCAAGAAATAAGTGGCCATGGCGAGCGGGAACGGGGTCGTCAAGTGGATCGTAACGGCATTGACCTTGACGCTGGCCGCCTGCGGCCCCGACCCCCGATCGCCCCCCCTGCCCTCCTCGCCCGCCACGGCGCCGGCCGATCATGAGTCGTTTCTGAAACGGCACTGGGCGCGTCCGCTCGCGCCCCAGGGCGCGCCTCCCGCCGGATTCGGTCCGCAGGAGGCCTCCCTCGCTCCGGCCGCCTGCGGCCAGTGCCACGCGCAGCAGTTCGAGGACTGGCAGACGGCGCTGCACAGCAAGGCGATGGGTCCGGGGCTGGTGGGCCAGTTGCAGGAGATGGACGCCGGCGCCGTCGACGACCATCAGGCGTGTCTGCGTTGCCATGCCCCGCTCGCCGAGCAGCAAGCCGACCTGCAGCAAACCCTGGCCGCGCCCGGAGCCGTCTCGGCGCGGGCGGACGGCGCTGCCTTCACCCACGGCCTTACCTGTGCCGGCTGCCACGTGCGGCAAAATCAACGTTTCGGTCCGGCGCGCCGTGACGGCAGCTCACCGGCAGCCGGGAGCGCACTGCCGCACGCCGGCTGGCAGGTTTCCGCCGCGTTCGAGGATTCGCGCTTCTGCGCCGCCTGCCACCAGTTCGAGCCCGGCGGTTTCACCCTGAACGGCAAGCTGCTGGAGAACACCTACGAGGAATGGCGGGCGAGCCGCTACGGCCGTGACAACCAGAGCTGTCAGTCGTGTCACATGCCCGACCGGCGCCACCTGTGGCGCGGCATTCACGACCCGGAAATGGTGCGATCCGGGCTGGCCATCGAGTTTGCGGCGCCTTCGATTGCCGCCGGCGGGGTCACGGCCGCGCTCACGATAGCCAGCCGCGGCGTCGGCCATGCCTTTCCGACCTACGTGACCCCGCAGGTCATCGTCGAGATCGGCCAGGCCGGCGAAGACGGCGCCCTGCTCGCGGAGACGGTCGAGCGTCATCTCATCGCCCGCGACGTGAGCCTGGACCTTTCCGAGGAGCGTTCGGACACCCGCATCCTGCCCGACGAAGTCCGCCGCTACGCTTACGACCGTCCGCTTGCACCCAACGCGGCCACCCTCGTCGCGCGCATCCGGGTCGAGCCCGATGCCTTCTATGCCGAGTTCTACCGCGCGACCCTGCGCGACCCGGACTTCAGCAAGGGGCGCGAGGCATTAAGCGCGGCGCTGCGGCAGGCCGAAGGCTCCGGCTACGTGCTGTACGAGTCGCGTCGGGAGCTGAACTTGTCGAAGGACGGATGATCGTGATTACGCCTTCAGCGGCGTGGTCACCACCCGGCCGCGAGGCGTCCGATCGCATTCCCGACGAAGTCGTGCAGGCTTACGAGATCACGGACGTCGAGCGCGCCAGCGACCACGAGCAGCGGCACCGGCGCGCTCGCCACCGCCACCGTGAGCACGAACCAGTGCCATGCGAACTGCCGGCTCGCCCCGCACAGCAGGGCGATGCCACCGCCACCGCCGAGCACCGAATTACCCGGCAGGTTGAAGGCGACCGCAAGGCTCAGGTAGCGATAGGCCAGAAGCCGCGCGCCCACCCGCCTCCATAGGCCCCCTCCGGCATTCCCGCCGGCCACCAGGCGGCGCATCGCCGCGTCGAGGGGCTCGTCGGGGACGGCGACGCCGACGCGCTCCAGCAGGCGCACGAAAATGCGCGCCGGGATCAGGCGGCCCGCGGCGAAGGCGAGGCCAAGGCCGGCAATCGTGGCAGCGTAGACCGCCATCGCCCCGGAAGCGCCGAACAACATGATGATCACCAGGCCGATCTCGACGCCGGGAATGAAGGGCAGCGCCAGCGCCAGCATGTAGGCGAGCATCGCGAGGACGACACCGGCCGGCCCCATCGCCTCGCGCAGCGTGGCCAGCATCGTGTCGAGCACGCCGTACTCGAGGCGCGACAGGCAATCGCCCAGCACGACGAGGGCCACCCACAGGCCCAGCGCGGTGGTCGCGCGCAGGCCGGGCTTGAGGCCCAGGGGCAGGCTGCGGAGAGCTCCATACACGAGCGCGGTGAACACCGCGGTTTCGACCGCAAAGCGCATCGCCACCGTCGCGGGCAACCCTATGGGTCCGAAATCTAGCGCATTGATCAGGCGCAGGGTGAAGGCGAAGATCACCGCCCAGGCGCCGATCAAGGCGCTGACCCACACCCGGAAGAGTCGCGGATGCCGGCGGGCGAACGGAGCCCGGTGCAGCAGGGGCTGGGGCGGCAAAGTGCTCAAGGCTGCTTCCTCGTTCGATGCTATCGGCCCTATCAATCGGGAAACTCAATACCGTTCGGGCCGAGCCTGTCGAAGCCCAGCCAGGCCCTTCGACAAACCTGTCCCGAGCTTGCCGCAGGGCTAGCGGTCGGACGAGCCACCGCCTGCAACAGTCGAATCCACGCGCAGTTTGGACTCGGCCGCGCCGGGGCGCCCCTCGCCCGTGCGACAGAAGCCTTGCGGTGCCACCGCAAGCGCCGCGTTGAACTTGCTCGACATGTTCTGGAAGGCGACGAGCGCCGTCAGCTCGATGATCGCGTCATCATTGAAATGGGACCTCAAGCGCGCCATGAGCGCGTCGTCAACACCGGCATCGGTGCGCGTCATCGCCTCGGCATAGGCAAGCGCCGCCTTCTGGCGCGCGTCGAAATGGGCCGACTGCTCGAACCCGGCGAGCTCGGCCAGTTGCGCATCGCTCACGCCGCGTTTGAGGCATGTGGCCGAGTTTATATCCACGCAGAACGCGCACCAGTTGATCTGTGACACCCGCACCGTGACGAGCGAACGCAGCGCGGGCTCGATGGGCGAGCGGCGCCGGTCGAGCGCCCCGTAGAGCAGCGACAGCGCAGCGAAGACCTTCGGCGTGCGCGCCCACAGGCGTGCCGGTTCGAGCTCGCACCCGTAGCGGCGGCGCTGATTGGCGAACACCAGGCGCGCGTACCAGGAAAAACGGTGCCGGGGGTCGGTCGGGATGCGTGAGCCGGGGTTCATGGTCGGGGCACCGGTCGAATGGGAACTACAGGATGCCACACGGGGCAAGGCACGCGCGCTGCGCACTCATTCATTTCAAGCCCCCTTTTTCCAGTCCGGCCCGGGTTCGGTTTCAGGCTCGCAACAGGCGTTTTCCATCCACTGCCGCCGCAGCGCGTAGAGCGTGAGGCCGACGAAGGCAATCAGCGCCGGCATCAACACGTAATCGAGCCAGCCGACCCATGCGGAGAGCCCCACGGCCCCCAGCAGGATCACGAGCACCGGCGTGGCGCAGCACACGGCCGCGACCGCCGATCCGGCAATGCCCGTTCGCAGCAAGTTGCGGGTCTTCATGGTTTGGAGCTCCTCTCGTCCTCGATGATCTTCATGCGATAGCCAGCGTACTTCCGTAGTCAACTGCAGGGTCAAGCGATGCGAAACGCGACGCGGCCTTCATTTGCCCTCGTAGAGCGCCGTTTGCGGATGAAAGGCGAGCCACGCGAACCAGAACGCGGTCACGCTGGGCAGTTCGCGCCCGTCGGCGTCGAGCACCCGCCCGGTGCGCGCCTCGGCATCGAACTCGATGCGGATCGCCTGGCCGCCGACGCGGTCCTCGACGACGCGCCGGCCGGCCCGCGCAAGGGCCGAAAACGGGTAGGCTTTATGCTCGCCACCAAGTGTCAGGCCGATCACCTGCTCCTTCGGATGCAGGCGCCTGTCCTGCGTCGCGACGGGGAACAGCAGATCCGGGCTCTCGCGGTAACCAGCATAGGGGTCGCGCGCATAGTCGCGGCCGTAGCCGGTGTCGGCGGACAGGACTTCGGTCGCGGGATGGCGCGCGCGCCACTCGGCCCAGGTCGTGTGTGCGGTGGCGAGGAAGACAAGGCGCTGCCCGCGCAGCGGTCCAACGACGGCCTGCGCCATGATCTGCGACCACAGCGACTCGGTCTGCCGGTCGTAGAGCAACACGTCGCTGTTGTAGAGCAGCCCCGAGACGCCGAACGACAGATCCCGCCCCGCAATGCGTGCCGCAAACGCCATGCCGGTGCCGCACAGCGGGCAGAAGGTGACGACAACCGCCTCGTCGCCGAAGCGGTCGTTGACGACCTCGTGCCAGTTGAGGATCGCGATCGGATAGGCGCGCGAAATCGCTCCGCGCACGACGCCAAGCACGCGGTCCCCGGGTTTGACGTGGCGCGCCTGCGCCGCGGGCACGAAGCGCGGGTGGTCGATTGCGGGGATGCCGTCGCGCGGCGGGCCGCCCGGAAGGATCTCGTCGACCGGGACGGCGGCCCCGTCGAGGCGGAAGCCGTTGCGTTCGACCGCCCCTCCGGACGCCGACACCACCAGGGTGATCAGCGCGACGGCGAAGTGCCGGACATGCGTGTACTTCATCAATGCCCCCGTTCCGTTCGCCGGAAGTCCTTATCCTCCTTGTTGGTCGTTATGGAACCCCTGCCCTTACATCGGATCGGCTGCCCGCCGCAGGGGAAGCGCAAAAAAAGTATCCGAGCTGTAAGGATTCACCGCCAGACACGACCAATGCACAGAACCATCCGCATCGGCGGACGGTTTGTCGTGCATAAAAAACCACCTGATGATGGAGGGACGTTTCCATGAACCACGCCAAAACGTGTCGTACCGGTCGTACTGTTGCCGCGAGGGTTTCCGCCGGCCTGATCAGCGCAGCCCTCGGCCTGCCGCTGGCGGCTTTCGCAGCCGGCAACCCTTGCGCAGCGGGAAGTCAGGCGACGCGCGCCGCGAATCCCTGCGCGGCCAATCCCTGCGCCGCGAAGAATCCCTGCGCCGCGAAGAATCCCTGCGCCGCGAAGAATCCCTGCGCCGCGAAGAATCCCTGCGCCGCGAAGAATCCCTGCGCGGCGAAGGCCCTGCAGCGTCCCGCGGGCTACAAGCCCTACAAGGGTGACCGCGCCGAGCTCGTCGCCGCCGGCCAGAAGCTCTTTTCCGACAAGAGCCTGTCGACGAACAACACCTCGTGTGCGACCTGCCACACGGATTACGCCGCCTACAAGGCGAGCTTCGCCCAGCCCTATCCGCACAAGGTCGAGATGGCCGTGAACACGGCCGGCATGAAACAGATTCATCTCGACGAGATGGTGCAGTTGTGCATCGCGACGCCGATGGCCGGCAAGCCGCTCGACTGGAAGTCCAGGGACCTCGCAGCCCTGGTCGCCTACACGGAAGAACAGCAGAAGGGCTACAAGGAGCACATGAAGAAGAACCCGTGCGCGGCGAAAAACCCGTGCGCCGCGAAAAATCCTTGCGCCGCGAAAAACCCCTGCGCAGCCAGGAATCCCTGCGCGGCAAAATGATCGCTGTTGACACCGCTTCCAGGCCGGTGCCCGCCCCGTCCGCGGACGGGGCGGAGCTCGCCGGCCCGGCTGCACCACCGCTGCTGTCGCACTACCTGCCGGCCATCCGCGAGCTCGACCTGCCGACCCGGCGCGGACTGCTCGACGCCGGCCGGGAGGCGCTGGACTGCCGGCGCGTGCTGGCGAAGGTCGGCCTCAACATCGTCGGCGAGGTGCTGCGCGATCAGGGCGAATTCGTCGAGATGGAGCACTACCCGCAGGACGACGTGTTCGACGCCGACACGCACGCGCAGTACTACTACCACGCCCATCGCGGCGAGGCGGAGCATGGCCACTTCCATACCTTCTTGCGCGCGGGCGGCATGCCGGCAGATGTGGCGCCGTTCGCGTTCCGGGCGGCGAGCGAGCCCTGGCCCGCCGGCGATGACGCGATCAGCCATCTCGTCGCGATCTCGATGGATGCCTGGGGCGAGCCGATCGGCCTGTTTGCGACCAACCGCTGGGTCACGGGCGAGAGCTGGTATCCGGCCGAGGACGTCATCCGCATGCTCGGGCGGTTCGAGATCGACCATGCCTGGCCGTCGTGGCCGGCAAACCGCTGGCTGGGCGCGATGCTGCGGCTCTACCGGCCGTGGATCGAAGGCCTCTTGCGGCATCGCGACGCGGTCATCTCAGCCCGTCTGCGCTCGCGCCCGGACGAGGATGTCTTCGAGGATCGTGCGCTCGAGATCACCGGCTACCTGCCGGTATCGGTCGAGCAACTGGTCGCGGCGCTGAGCGACGGAACGTGAGAATTCATCGCCCCGCCGTAAGGTTGTCCCATCCCCGCGCGACGAATCGGGGAGGAGACCACAATGAACATCCGTAACGCATTGGAGCGATGGATCGCGCCGCCGCCCCGCACGCCCGGCGGCGGCCGCGATCACGATCTGCTTGCCAGCCTGCTGGTGATCGCGTGGATCGTCGAGGCGCGCGACCCCTATACCGGCGGGCATCTGTGGCGCGTCTCGCGCTATGCCGAGTTGCTCGCGGAGCAGGCCGGCCTTGGCCCTGCGGACGTGGCGCGCGTGACGATAGGCGGTTTCCTGCACGACCTGGGCAAGATCGGCATTCCCGATGCGATCCTGAGGAAACCCGCCAGTCTCGACGCCGACGAGTACGCCACGATCCGCACACATCCCGAGATCGGCGCACGGTTGCTCGCCGCGCATCCGCTCGCCGGCCTGGTGCTGCCGACGGTCGAATCGCACCACGAGCGCCCCGACGGCCGCGGCTACCCGCGCGGCCTGCCGGGTGACGAGATCCCCCTCGACGCCCGCCTGGTGGCGATCTGCGATGCCTTCGACGCGATGACGAGCACCCGCCCCTACCGCGTCGGCATGCCCATCGAGACCGCGCTCGACATCGTCGGCGCACATCTGGACACGCAGTTCGACTCCGAACTCGGCACCCACTTTCTTGTACTCGCCGACAGCGGGGTGCTCGCGCACATCGTCGGCCACAGCGACGACGGCATTCCGCTGCAAACCTGCGCGATGTGCGGGCCGACGCTGGTACTCACGCGCGCGAGCGCACCGGGCGACGTCGTGCATTGCCGCTCCTGCGGCGGCGAGTACCGCATCACGGCGACGGCCGCCGGAGCGCTCGGGGTCGCGTCGACCGGACGCAAGGGCGACGCGCGTGCGCTGGAGCCGGCCGCCGACATCGCGCTCATCGCTCGCGTCGTGCAGTCTGCCGCCGGCCGCGTCTCGCTGCAGGATCTGCTCGAAAGCGTACCGCAGGGCTGTCCGGCATGACGCGTCTCGTCACCTTGCTGCGCACGGCCTGCCGGCGCGAGATCGCCGGTGCCGCACTGAAGGTGTCGCTGGTGGTCGGCGTGGTCCTGAATCTGGTCAACCAGGGAGGGGCCCTGCTTGACAACGGTCCGATCGACTGGGCCCGCGGCCTGCTGAATTTTCTGGTTCCGTATTGCGTGTCGAGCTACAGTGCCGCACTCGATGCCACTCGAAGATGCAGGGAGAATACGCGATGAACCAGAGCGAAGCCCGGCCGACGGGAATTCTGTGGGACGATCCGTCCATCGTCGCGATCCGCCGCGACATGCTGCGTTTCGCGCGGCTGCAGCTGCGTGATGCCGGGGCGGCGGAAGACATGGTGCAGGAAGCACTTATCGCAGCGATGGCCGGCGGGAAGGACTTCGCCGGGCGGTCGGCGCTGAAGACCTGGATGTTCGCGATCCTGCGCAACAAGATCGTCGATCACATCCGCGCCTCGTCGCACGAGATCTGCGGCTCGGATCTCGTCCAGAGCACCGGCGACGACGGGGAGCTCCAGGACTTCGACGCCCTCTTCGACAAACGCGGTTTCTGGAATCCCGAGGATCGCCCGGCCACGTGGTCGGACCCGGAGGCCTCGTTCTCGCAGCGGGAATTCTGGGCAGTCTTCGAGGCCTGCCTCGACCACCTGCCCGACCGCATCGCCCGTGTTTACATGATGCGGGAATTCCTCGATCTGGAGACCGGCGAGATCTGCCGCCGGCTCGGCATCACCGACCGCAACTGCTGGGTGATCCTGCACCGGGCCCGTCTCGGCTTGCGGGAATGTCTCGAAAACCGCTGGTTTCAGGGGGAGTCCGTCACATGATGAACTGCAGGGAGGTAACCCGCCTCATTTCCGAAAGTCAGGAGCGTGCCTTGACGCTGCGCGAGCGCCTCTCGCTGATGCTGCACACGATGGCATGCAGCGGTTGCGCAAACTACGGCAAGCACCTCGAATTCCTGCGCAAAACCGCACGCCGCCTGCGCGAAGGCGGCGCTGGCGACGAACGCTGAGCCACCTGGCCCGGCGCAATGGGATTCCTCTTCAACCGGGTGGGCCGCTGGCTCGGACGTGCGCTGACGCGCCCGGCCCACGTCCACACCCTCTCGCAACCGACCCCGGCCGGGATTCTGCTGGCCTGCCTCCGGCCGGGCGACGTGCTGCTGATCGAGGGGCATTCGCGCATCAGCACGGCAATCAAGTACCTGACGCAATCGACGTGGTCGCACGCCGCGCTGTACGTCGGTGACGCGCTGCAAGGCCGTGCGCCTGACGGCCATTGCTTCGTCGAAGCCGACATCGTGGGGGGCGTGCGCAGCGTCGGCATCGAGGAGTTCGCCGGTCTGCACAGCCGCATCTGCCGCCCGAGCGGGCTGACGGACGAGGACTGCCGCAGGGTTGTCACCTACGCGATCGAGCGCATCGGCTATCAATACGACTTGCGCAATGTCTTCGACCTCGCCCGTTACCTGCTGCCGACGCCGCCGGTGCCACAGCGTTTCCGGCGGCGGATGCTCGCGCTCGGCAGCGGCGACCCGACCCGCGCGATCTGCTCGACCCTGATCGCGCAGGCATTCCAGTCGGTGCGCTACCCGATCCTGCCGGTCGTGACGCAAGGGCCGAGCCGTGACGCGATGTGCGCGGACTGTATCGAGGAGATCCTCCACGTGCGCCATCACAGCCTTTTCGCACCCCGCGATTTCGACGTCTCGCCCTATTTTGCGGTCGTCAAACCGACCCTCGCGCGCGGCTTCGACTACCGTTCGCTACGGTGGGAGGACGAGCCGGTTACCCATGACGACGCACGGATCGAGGAGGAAGCTTGACAAATGGACTGTACAGTCCAGAATGCAGGCATGCAAACCGGACGCCCCCTCGAATTCGATCCTCAGCTCGCCCTCGACGCCGCGATGGGCGTGTTCTGGCAGCGGGGTTTCGAGGCAACGTCCCTTTCCGATCTGCTGGCGGCGATGGGGCTGTCGAAGAGCAGCTTCTACAACGCGTTCGGCAGCAAGCAGCAGTTGTTCGAGGCCTGCCTCGTGCGTTTTCGCGGGCGGCATGTCGAGCGCATGCGTGAAATGCTGCGCTCGGCGGCTTCTGCGCTGGCTTTCGTGCGCGAAATGCTCCTCACGAACGCCCGCGAGGCCCGCGAGCCGGGTCCGCGGCGCGGCTGCCTCATCATGAACACGGCGACCGAGTTCGCCGGGCGCGACGCGGCCGTCGCCGCGTGCGTCGCGGATGCCGCGCGCGACTTCGCCGGCGTGTTCCGGACGGCCATCGAGATGGCTCGGGAACACGGCGAGATCCCGCGCGAGGCCGACCCCGAGGTGCTCGCGCGCTACCTGCTGACGACGATGGCGGGGCTGCGCACGATGGTCAAGGCGGGCCTGCCCGCCGACGAGCTCGAAAAAGTCGTCGAGGTCGCGATGGGCGCCCTTCATTGATTTTTTTGCGCCATTTTTGGACCGTACGGTCCATTTAACCCGAAGAAGGAGAGCGTGATGCTGGCCGAATACAAGATGACACTACCGCCCCAATCGCCCACGACGGCTGAAGGTAGCGCGAAGGCGGTGCTGGACAAGGCCCTCCGGCAAGTGGGCTTCATTCCCAACATGTACGCCAACATGGTGCATTCGCCCGGCGTGCTGAACACCTACCTCGACGGCTATGCCGCCTTCCGCAACGATTCGGGCTTCACGCCGGCCGAGCAGGAGGTCGTCTTCCTCGCGATCTCGCGCGAGAACGGCTGCGAGTACTGCGTGGGCGCACACAGCCTCATCGCCGACAAGTTCTCCGGCGTGCCGGTCGAGGTGACCGACGCAATCCGCGACGGCCGTCCGCTGCCGGACGCCCGGCTGCAGGCGCTGGCGGAATTCACGCGCGTCATGGTGGCGAGCCGCGGCCTGCCCCGGCGCACGGAGGTGGATGCCTTCCTCTCTGCCGGCTACACGGAGCACCAGATTCTGGAGATCGTCCTCGCAATCGCTGTCAAGACGCTCAGCAACTACTCGAACCACCTGTTCCACACCGAACTCGACGAGAAGTTCGCCGAACGCCGCTGGGCCGACCCGCGCTGAACGAAGCTTCCGGCAAGACACCCCGGCCGCCGCGAGGGCCGGCGGCCCGGCAGATCCCCCCTCGAACATCGACACAAGGGCAAAAAGAATGGCAACCGTGGCTTACGTCAGTGAAAGCGACGCCGTCGGCGTCGTACGGGAAGTTTATGAGGACATCCGGAAAACTTTCGGCATGTCCTTCGTGCCCAACCTCTTCAAGGTCATGGCGCACAACCCGGCCTACCTGCAGTCCAGCTGGCAGCGGGTCAAGACGATCATGGGGCCCGGGCTGCTCGACCGCAAGACCAAGGAAATGATCGCCGTCGCCGTGTCGGCGACCAATGGATGCGACTACTGCGTGCAGGCGCATACCGGGGCACTGCGCGCGATGGGGAGCACGGACGGGGAGCTGGTGGAGCTGATGGCCGTAGTGGACCTCTTCAGCGGCTTCAACAAGATGCTCGAGGGGCTGCGGGTCGATAACGACTTCGCTCGCTGAATTCCCGTTTCCAGGAGGTGTGACACATGCAGCCCACACGACTGACCGGTATCGAGGCGTGCGTCTTCGACGCCTACGGCACCCTGTTCGACTTCAACAGTGCGGCGCAAGGCGCACGCGACGAGCTCGGCGACGACTGGCAGCGCCTGTCCGACCTCTGGCGCCAGAAGCAACTGCAATACACGTGGTTGCGGGGGCTGGGTCAGCATTACGCCGACTTCTGGCAGGTGACCGGCGACGCGCTCGATTTCGCGCTCGCCACCTTGCGCCTCGACCGGCCCGGCCTGCACGACCGGCTGATGGACCTGTATCTGCGCCTTCGATGCTATCCGGAAGTGCCCGAAACGCTGCGGGAGCTGAAAGCGGCGGGAATGAAACTCGCGATCCTGTCCAACGGATCGCTGCCGATGCTGTGGGCAGTGGTGCGCAACAACGGCCTCGAAGCACACTTCGACGCCGTGCTGTCGGTCGAGGAGGTGCGCGTGTTCAAGCCGCATCCCTCGGTGTATCGGCTCGCGTCAACGCGCCTCGACACTGCACCGGGAGAAATCTGCTTCCTGTCGTCGAACGGCTGGGACGCGTTCTCGGCGAAGTCTTTCGGCTTTCGCGTGCTGTGGTGCAACCGCTTCGGCCAGGAACCGGAGCGCATCCCTGCGACGCCGGACGGCGAGATCGCCGATCTTTCTCTCCTGCCCGAGTGTCTCGGTTTCGCAAGGCCAGCCGCAGCGGACTGACCGGATCTGTAAGGATGAGCGGTCGCCATGCGACCAATCCTTATGCGCGCTTGCCCTGCCCCGAACACCAGCCCCGACCGCCTGCCCGCAACAGGTGGAACCGGACGCAGCGGGCGCGGTTCCGCCTTTCGGTTTTCGGGAGACCCCATGCACAAGATCAGTCCGCGCCCCCTGCGCCACGCGATCGCGGCAATGCTCGCTGCCCTGGCAATACAGTTGCCCGCCCTCGCCCAGGCCGCGCCGTCCGACGGCTTGCGCACCGTCGCAAGCGCGCGTTCCTTTCCGGAACTGCTCGATCGACTCCAGAACGAGGTCGACAGGCACGGCCTCGCGGTCGTCGCCGTCGCCAGCGCGAGCCGCGGCGCCGCCACGCGCGGCGTGAAGATCCCCGGCAACGCGGTGGTGATGGTGTTCCGCAACGACTACGCGGTGCGCATGCTCCAGGCGAGCGTGCCGGCCGGCATCGAGGCGCCGCTACGCTACTACGTGACCGAAAACGCCGACGGCACGGCGACGCTGTCGTGGCGCACGCCGAGCAGCGTGTTCGGCCCTTACGGCAGCCCCAGGCTCGACGAGATAGCACATGAGCTCGATCCGGTCTTCGAAGCCATCGGCCGCGATGCGGGCCAGTGAACTCGCTTCGCCGCGCGGGATGCGGCACCCGGCCGCGACGCTCGCCTGGCTCCTGCTCGCCGCGGCGATCGGCGTCGCGGCCTATGCCGCGCAAGGCGGACGCCATCTCGCGCTGTATGCGGTGAGCCTGCTGCTCGGCGCAGCGCTGCTATCGAGCGAATTCGGCTTCACCGGCAGTCTGCGGCGCTTTATCGTCGACCGCGACCCGCTCGCGCTGCGGGCGCCGCTCGCGCTGCTCGGCCTGACGACGCTCGCGTTCGCCCCGGTGCTCGCCGCCGGCGAGGTCTTCGGCCAGGCGCTCGGGCCGGCCGCCGCGCCGGTCGCGGTGCAGGTCGCAGCCGGCGCGCTCCTCTTCGGCATCGGCATGCAGTTAGCCAGCGGCTGCGGCTCGGGCACCCTGTTCAGCCTCGGCGGCGGCAACGGACGCATGCTGGTCGTGATCGTCTTCTTCTGCGTCGGCTCCTTCGCTGCGAGCCTGCACATGGACTGGTGGGAATCGCTGCCTGCGGCCGACCCTGTCGTGCTCGGCGAGCGGCTCGGCTGGCCTCTGGCTGCACTGCTGCAAAGCGTCGCGATCGCCGCGCTGTGGTGGTGGCTAGGGCGGCCACGCCACGCGGGCTGGCCACGGCTCGCCGCGCCATGGGCGCCGGCTCGCGCGCACAGCCCGTGGCCGGCGCTGCTCGCCCTCGCCATCCTCAATCTCGCGACCCTGGTGCTCGCCGGCCACCCCTGGACCATCACCTGGGCCTATGCGCTGTGGGGCGCGAAGGCGGCCGTGATCCTGGGTTGGGATCCCGCGACATCGGCCTTCTGGCAGGCACCGTTCCAGTCGGCCGCCCTCGCCCGCGGCGTGCTCGACGACGTCACCTCGCTGATGGACATCGGGCTCGTGCTCGGAGCGGCCGGCGCGGCGCTCGCCGCCGGGCGCTGGACGCTGCGCTTCGACCGGCGCCCAGGTGCGCTGATCGCAGCGATACTGGGTGGCCTCCTCATGGGATATGGCGCACGCATCGGCTTCGGCTGCACGATCGGCGCATTGCTCTCGGGCGTCGCGTCGACCAGCGTACACGGCTGGCTGTGGTTTGCGGCAGTGCTGCCCGGGACTTGGCTGGGTGCCAGACTACGCCCGCATTTCGGTCTGCAATGACAGGAGCTCCACAATGAAAGCCGGCCGATTCGTCCTTGCCGCCGCCCTCGTCCTCGCGATCGCACTGTTCTTCCAGTTCGATCTCGACGGTTACCTCAACCTCGACTTCTTCAAGAGCCAGCAGGCCGCCATCGAGGCCTGGCGGGAGGCGCGGCCGCTCGCCGCGGCGCTCGGCTTCTTCGTCCTCTACGTCGCCGTCACCGGCCTGTCGCTGCCCGGCGCAGCGGTCATGACGCTCGTCGCCGGCGCCATCTTCGGCCTGGCGTGGGGAACGCTGATCGTCTCGTTCGCCTCGACGATCGGCGCCACCCTCGCCTTCCTCGCCTCGCGCTTCGTGCTGCGCGAGTCCGTGCAGTCGCGCTTCGGCGACCGGCTCGCGGCGATCAACGCCGGGGTGGAGAAGGATGGCGGCTTCTATCTCTTCACGCTGCGTCTCGTTCCCGCCTTCCCCTTCTTCGTCATCAACCTCGTGATGGGCCTGACGCCGATCCGCACCCGGACCTTCTACTGGGTCAGCCAGCTCGGCATGCTCGCCGGCACCCTCGTCTACGTGAACGCCGGCACCCGCCTCGCGCAGATCGACTCGCTCGCCGGCATCCTGTCGCCAGGGCTGCTCGCCTCGTTCGCGCTGCTGGGCGTGTTCCCGCTGATCGCCCGAAAGCTCGTCGCCGCCGCCAAGGCGCGCAAGGTCTACGCTGGCTGGCAACGCCCCGGCCATTTCGACCGCAACCTCGTCGTGATCGGCGCCGGCGCGGCGGGGCTCGTCAGCAGCTACATCGCCGCCGCGGTGAAGGCGAAGGTCACCCTGATCGAGAAGCACAAGATGGGCGGCGACTGCCTCAATACCGGCTGCGTGCCGTCGAAGGCGCTGATCCGCTCGGCGAAGCTGCTGTCGCACATCCGGCGCGCGAAGGAGTTCGGCATCCGCGAAGCCAGGGCGGAATTCGACTTCGCCGACGTGATGGAGCGCGTGCAGGCCATCATCAAGACCGTCGAACCGCACGATTCGGTCGAGCGTTACACCGGCCTCGGCGTCGAGGTCATCGAAGGCCGGGCGAAGATCGTCTCGCCGTGGGAAGTCGAGATCGCGCGCAACGACGGCGGGCACCAGCGGCTCTCCACCCGCAGCATCATCATCGCTACCGGCGCACGCCCCGCCGTGCCCGCGATCCCCGGCATCGAGGACGTCGGCTACTACACCTCGGACACGATCTGGAACCTGCGCGAACTGCCGCGGCGCCTCCTCGTGCTCGGCGGCGGGCCGATCGGCGCCGAACTGACGCAGACCTTCGCCCGCTTCGGCGCGAACGTGACGATGGTCCTGCGCGGCGAGCGCGTCATGCCGCGCGAGGACCTGGAGGTGTCCGAACTCGTCATGCAGCGCTTCCGCGTGGAAGGAATCGACCTGCGCACCGGACACAAGAGCCGGCGTTTCGTCATCGAAAACGGCGAGAAGACGCTCGTCGCCGAACACCAGGGCGAGGAAGTCCGCATCCCCTTCGACGTGCTGCTCGTCGCGGTCGGCCGTGCCGCAAAGCTCACCGGCTACGGGCTCGAAGAACTCGGCATCCCGACCGGGCACACCGTCGAAGTCAACGAGTTCATGCAGACGAACTACCCCAACATCTACGCCGCGGGCGACGTTGCCGGCCCGTATCAATTCACGCACACGGCCGCGCACCAGGCCTGGTATGCCTCGGTGAACGCCCTGTTCGCCCCGTTCAGGAAATTCCGCGCCGACTATTCGGTCGTGCCGTGGTCGACCTTCGTCGATCCCGAGGTCGCCCGCGTCGGCCTCAACGAACAGGAGGCCCGCGCGCGCAACATCCCCTTCGAGGTCACGCGCTTCGCCCTCGAGGAGCTCGATCGCGCAATCGCCGACGGCGAGGCGCACGGCTTCGTCAAGGTGCTCACCGTGCCGGGCAAGGACAGGATCCTCGGCGTCACGATCGTCGGCGAGCACGCCGGCGACCTCATCGCCGAGTACGTCATTGCGATGCGCCACGGCCTGGGCCTCAACAAGATCCTCGGCACCATCCACATCTACCCGACGCTCGCCGAGGCCAACAAGTACGCCGCCGGCGAGTGGAAGCGCGCCCACGCGCCGCAGAAATTGCTGGCATGGGTCAGGCGCTTCCACGACTGGCGGCGCGGCCGTCCGCTATCGAGCATGTCTCACACCGTCACGCCGCGAGAACGTCGACGCGCCGGCATGGCGGCCCACACGGACTGAGGGCGGTTTCCTTGCTTCGCATTCGGCGAAAAAACATGCGACCGTCGATCATCATCCCCCTCCTCAACGAAGCGCCGAACCTGCCCGCTCTGACCCGTCAGTTGGCGCCGCTCGTTCAGGCAGGTGTCGAGGTGCTCTTCGTGGATGGCGGTAGCCAGGACGGCAGCGCGAGTCTTGCCGAAGCGGCAGGATTTCGTGTGATACGCAGTCGGCGGGGCCGGGCCTGCCAGATGAACGCCGGCGCGACGGCATCGCACGGCGACACGCTGATCTTCCTGCACGCGGACACGGCGCTCCCGACCGACGCCCTGCAGGCCATCGACGCGAGTCTTCGCACAGGACGCGAATGGGGGCGCTTCGACGTGCACATCGCGGGCCGCCCCTGGATGCTCGGGATCGTCGCCCGCATGATGAACTGGCGCTCGCGCATCACCGGTATCGCCACCGGCGACCAGGCGATGTTCATGACGCGGCAAGCCTTCGAGTCCCTCGGCGGCTTCCCGGATCAGCCGCTGATGGAGGACATCGAGATGTCGCGGCGGCTCCTCGCCCGCAGCCGGCCCGCCTGCCTTCGCAGCAAGGTAACGACTTCCGGGCGCCGCTGGGAATCGCGCGGCGTCTGGCGCACCATCTTCCTCATGTGGCGACTGCGCTGGAATTACTGGCGCGGCGTTCCCGCGAGCCGGCTCGCCGAGGCCTACCGATGACCGCCACACGGATCGTGATCATCGCCAAGGCACCGATCCCCGGATTTGCCAAGACCCGCCTGATCCCGGCTCTCGGCCCGGAGGGTGCCGCACGGCTCGCGCGGCAGATGCTCCGCCACACCGTGAGCAACGCACTCGCCGCAGCACTCGGACCAGTCGAATTGTGCACCACGCCCGATCCACTGGATCCGGTCTGGTCGAACCTGCAACTGCCGGGGCAATTGACCTGGAGCGACCAGGGGAAAGGAGACCTCGGCGCCCGCATGGCCCGAGCCGCCGCACGCTCGCCCGCCCGGGGAGAACGAGTCCTGCTGATCGGCACCGACTGTCCGACCATCAGCGCAGACGATCTGCTAACGGCGTCCCGCGCTCTCGACACGCATGATGCCTTCATCCAGCCCACCGTCGATGGAGGTTATGCCCTGTTGGGCCTGCGCGCCTTTCATCCACTCGTCTTCCACGACATCCCGTGGAGCACGGATAGCGTTGCCTTCGACACCTTGTGCCACATGGGGCGCCTGGGATGGAGCGTGCTGTCCCGCCCCCCGCTGCACGATATCGACGAGCCGCCGGATCTCCGTTTCCTGCCCGCGGACTGGCTCATCTCACGGTCTGCATGATCAGCGGGAAGTGTTAATATACGGAATATATACAAACCGTACATAGGGTAACTTCGTGGGAATCGTCAAGATCTCGGAGCAGGTACATGAGGCGCTGCGCCGAACCAGCGCCGCGCTGAGCCGTTCCATCAACAGCCAGGCCGAACATTGGCTGCGCGTCGGAATGCTCGCGGAACTCAATCCGACGCTGAGCTATGGTCAAATTTGCCAGATCCTGATCCAGGAAGAAGTCGCGCACGGCACACCCGAAGCACTTTCCCCGCTGACGAACCCGAGCAAGGTGGCCTGATGGCAAAGAAGCAGCAGGTTCCGATCCGCTCGCAGGCCGAGATCGCCATGTCCCGGCGCGCCGGCGCTCTGGCGGCTGATGTCCTCCGCATGATCGGGGACCACGTCCGACCAGGCGTCACCACCGACGAACTCGACCGCATCTGCCACGACTACATCGTCGAGGTGCAGCAGGCGATTCCGGCGAACATCGGCTATCACGGCTACCCGAAAACGCTGTGTACCTCGGTGAACCACGTCGTCTGCCACGGCATCCCGTCCTCGAAGCGCCTGAACGGCGGAGACATCCTCAACATCGACGTCGCCGTCATCAAGGATGGCTGGTATGGCGACAGCAGCCGCATGTACTTCGTCGGCAAGCCCGGCGTCCTCGCCCGGCGACTCGTCCGGACGACATACGAAGCCATGCGCGCCGGCATCCTCGCCGTCCGTCCCGGCGCCACGCTCGGCGACATCGGCCACGCCATCCAGGCCGTCGCCCACCGCGAAGGCTTCACCGTGGTGCGCGAGTATTGCGGCCACGGCATCGGCGACATCTACCACGACGAGCCGCAAGTCCTCCACTACGGCCGGCCCGGCGCCGGCCTGACGCTCGAACCCGGCATGGTCTTCACCATCGAACCGATGATCAACGCCGGCCGTCCCGAAACCCGCGAACTGGCCGACGGCTGGACCGTGGTCACCAGGGACCACTCGCTTTCGGCGCAGTGGGAACATATGGTGGCGGTCACGGCAGACGGCTTCGAGATCCTCACCCCCTGGCCGGATGGCTGTGGAGACTACCCGGCGATCGCGGCGGACGTCCTTGTACCGGCGCAGGGGTAGCCGGTTGTCTGTTTCGCGATCGGATCAGCCACGGGATGGAGCGACGGGTCGTCAAGTGTGCGCGGCGCTCGAAGCATCCGACCAAGGGCCCCTGCGGCACGCCTGTGACAGGCTCACGACAGACCGCCGCCCCCCATGGCTCCGCTACGGGTGGTTCCCCAGCGGCTTTTGCCAGAACAGCGCGCTGCCTGCGCGCGCATCGAGCGTGTAATCGCGAAAACCGAACTTCGCATAGGCCGCCCGCGCCACTTCATTACCGCTCAGCACTTCCAGCGTGATCTTGCAGCAACCCCGCTCGCTGGCAGCGGCCTCCACCGCCTCCAGCAGATGCTGGCTCACCCCGCGCCCGCGGTACTCCGCAAGAACCACGAAATCGTGAATATTGATCAGCGGCCGTGCTGCGAAGGTGGAAAACCCTTCTAAGCAATTCGCCAGCCCCATCGCGACACCGTCCGCGTAGGCGATCAGGCTGAAGGCATGCGGCAGGCGTGCAAGCTCCCCCACGACCCTTTCCTTGACGTCGGCCCGCAAAGCCTCGCCGCCCCCCATGGCGTCGCGGGCATAAGCGTCCAGTAACGCAATAATGTCTTTCGCATGAACGGGATCGCGATAATCGGCGCGAACGATTTCGATGGGCATGTGTGTGTTTCCCGGGGTTTGTTTCGTGCGAGCGCCAATCATACCGCTGCCGGCTGCCCCTGCTCGCGGACATGCGCCCACGCCTGAATTCGCGGCCAGGACATGCGCTCAAGCAGCATTCATGTGGCCGTTCCAATGTAGCACTGCAGCAAAACTGGGTCGTTTTTCACCGTGCGATGAATATCCGGAACGACTGGATCGGCCAGATGTTGATGTCGGACCTTCGCAGACCCGCCTGAAACCCGCGCCATGGCTGCACTAACCCTAGATGAGTATATCCCGCACCGACGACATGGGTTTCTTTTGACATTCGTCAAACGTGAGCGAAATTTTTGTGCAACGCACATAGCCACACCTTAAAAGTGGGTACTATGCCCCACAATTCATTCGCGTCATGCAAGAGGAGTAGCTCATGAAAAAATCGTTAGTCATCGTCTCCCTGCTCGCCCTGGGCACTGCAAGCCCCTTTGCACATGCCTACAAGGCCGGCGACTTCATCGTCCGCGCGGGTGCAGCGAAGGTTGATCCGGACATCGGCGATTCGCATGTTTCGTCGACTGCAACCGGCAAGGTTGCAGGATCCAGCGTGGATGTGAGCGACGATACGCAGCTCGGTCTGACGTTCGGCTACATGCTGACGGATCACGTTGGCGTGGAGCTCCTCGCCGCCACCCCGTTCAAGCACAGCGTCAGCGTCAAGGGCCTGCCCGCGGGCCTCAACGGCAAACTCGCCACCATCGAGCAACTGCCTCCGACCGTTACGCTGCAATACTTCCCGCTCGATTCCAGCTCCAAGTGGCAGCCGTATGTCGGCGCCGGCATCAACTACACGACCTTCTTCAATGAAGAGCTGACGGACGGGCGCAAGGCACAGGGCTTTTCCCACCTTGATCGCGAGGATTCCTGGGGACTCGCCCTGCAGGCCGGCGTCGACTACATGCTGACCGACAGGGTTGTGCTTAATGCGGCCGTGTGGCGTATCGGCATCGACAGTCAAGCCACGGCCCGGCATCCGGCGCTCGGAAAGGTCAAGGTCAGTGTCGAGATCGATCCGTGGGTGTACATGGTCGGCATCGGCTACAAGTTCTGAGCCCGCAGCAACACAGGGCAATCCAGACGGCGACCCGCGGGTCGCCGTTTTCATTCGGCGCGGCGCTCTGTGATCACGGTATACTCATCGGCTTTCCAGATTCTCCGGAGCCCCGCCATGGAAGCCGAACGCGTCAACGCCATCTCCCTGAAACTCGACGACCTGCAAGCCCGCGGTCGCGAACTTCGGAGGTATCTTTGACTACGACGAAAAAGCGTCGAAGCTCGAAGAAGTAATCCGCGCGCTGGAAGACCCGGCCGTCTGGAACAATGCCGAGAAGGCTCAGGACCTCGGCAAGGAAAAACGTCAGCTCGAGAACGTGGTCGTCAACCTGCGCGACATCGAGCAGTCGTCCATCGACCTCAAGGACCTGTTCGACCTCGCTCAGGCCGAGGACGACGAGGACACCCTGACCGCCGTCGAGGCCGATCTCGACCCGCTCGAGGCCAAGGTGCACGCACTCGAATTCCGCCGGATGTTCTCCAATCCGATGGACCCGAATTCCTGCTTCATCGAAATCCAGGCCGGCGCCGGCGGAACCGAGGCCCAGGACTGGGCGGGCATGCTCGAGCGCATGTACCTGCGTTATTGCGAGCGCAAGGGATTCACTGTCGAGCTTATGGAAGAGTCCGAAGGTGAAGTCGCCGGCATCAAGGGCGCCACGATCAAGGTCAGCGGCGAATACGCCTACGGTTTCCTGCGCACCGAATCCGGCATCCACCGCCTCGTGCGCAAGAGCCCGTTCGACTCCAACGCGCGCCGCCACACCAGCTTCTCGTCGGTGTTCGTGTATCCGGAAGTCGACGACTCGATCGAGATCGACATTAACCCGGCGGACCTGCGCATCGACACCTATCGCGCGTCCGGCGCCGGCGGCCAGCACATCAACAAGACCGACTCCGCGGTGCGCATCACGCACGAACCGACCGGCGTCGTCGTGCAGTGCCAGAACGACCGCTCGCAGCACAAGAACAAGGCCGAGGCGATGTCCATGCTGAAGGCGCGCCTGTACGAACTGGAACTGCGCAAGCGCCAGGCCGAACAGCAGAAGCTGGAAGACTCCAAGAGCGACATCGGCTGGGGCCACCAGATCCGCTCCTACGTGCTCGACCAGTCGCGCATCAAGGATCTGCGCACCAACTACGAAGTCGGCAACACCCAGGCCGTGCTCGACGGCGACCTGGAGGACTTCATCGCAGCGAGCCTCAAGCAGGGTGTCTGAGCGGCCAGTCCACGCACGCCCATGACGCCTGAGCTCGCTGATTTCCTCGCCCCCGGCGTTGCCGCGGACGATGTGCCGGAACTCGCGCCGCTCGTCGCGGCGCGGCCGCTGATCGACGCCTTCATCACGCTGTTCCGCGGCTCCGAGGCGGAGGTCATGCTGCGCCTGCTGGTGCTGCGCGAGATCGGTCAGGAAGCGGAATCCCCGCGCTGGTCGCCCGACGCCCTGCGCGCGCGCTTCACCTACCTCGACCCGGTCAAGCTCGAAACCGTCCTGAAGCGCCTGCGCGACAACCAGCTCCTCGCCTATGCGGACGACGGCAATTACCACCTCTCGGACCTTGGCCGCAACGCCGTGGCGGCCATCGCCATGCTGCTGCGCTTCTCGGCCGAAGAGGACGCGGAACTGGGCTTCCTCACCGCCCAGCTCGCCGGCCTGCAGGCCGTGGGCAGGGTCACACCCGAAGCGCTCGGCCACCTGCTCTCCAAGCTCAACGATCTCACCTGGCATTTCGAGGAGGCGATCGCCTCCGGCTCGGAGTTCCAGATCCTCGGCGCACGCCGCCGGCTTTCCGCCAACGAGCGCTGGCTCGGGCGCGGCACCGAGATCCTCAAAGGCCTGCTGGCTGACCCGGAAGTCGATTTCGAGATCGCGCGCGTCGCACAACGCATCGGCCTCGCCCAGTCCAGGCTCGCTCGCGCCGACGCAAGCTTCCAGCGCGCGCTCAACAAGATCGAGGCCCAGCGCGTCACCCTGGGCGCATCGGGCATCTCCTCGTCCGACGTCGCGGCCTGGCTGCGCGGACTCGATGCCGCCTCCTTCGCCGGTTTTGCCGAGGGCGCCCTCCTCGTCGTACCCGAGCTGCGGCTGCTCGCGGGCGGCCACGAACTGATCGACCGCGCCGAGGGCGTGCTCTCCGACGAGGTCCGCGCCCGCGAAACCGACAACGCACTGCCGCCCCCCGACGCCGCGGCGGTGAGCGCCGCGCCCGAGCAGGACGATCTCGCCCTGCTCGAACACTTTGCGCGACGCCTCGATACCCTGCCCGACTCCGCCCCGCTGCACACCGTGGTGGCCGGCGGCGGTTTCGCGCCCGCCTCCTACCGCCTGTCGCTGCTGGCGCTGCTGGCCGACGGCGAATCCGCCGGCCCAGCCGACGGGCCGGTAGGCGAATTCATGCGCCTTCCCGTGGATGTCCACTTCGGCGATGCGCTCATCCCGGTCGGCGACGACGAGATCGCCGCCATGTCCGAGGGCCGGGTGGCCCCCCGCCCCGCCTCCTCCGCATCCACGGAAACCGCGAACGCGCGCCCCCACATGGACGCCTGATGGAACACGAACTCAAGACCCTCACCGCGCGCCTGCTCGCCCACCGCTGGCTCCCGCGCAACGACCGGCTGGTACGCCGCGCGCTGGTCGACGAGACCTTCCGCGTCGAACTCGACCACCGCCTCGCAGCCGTCGGCCTGCAAATCCAGGACAACCCGTACGCCAGCCACGTCGCCGCCGTGCTCACCCCCGAGATGTTCGAACCGGTATTCGGCGCCCGGCGCGAATACGCGGCGAGCAACGTGGGGCTCACGCGCGACGAGATTGCCCTGCTCGTCGTCATCTGGTCGCTCGTCATCCTGCCCAAGCGCGAGCGCCAGGTGACCCGGCGCGAACTGGCCGACGACGGCCAGGGTGACATGTTCGGCGCCGACAAGCCGGTCGTTCACGGCGAAGCGGTTTCCGGCGGACTCTCGGAAGCCTCCCTCCTCACCGACTTCGGCCAGCTGCTGGGCGGCAAGACCAAGGTCAAGAATTTCATGCTCGGCAAACTCGCCCGGCTGGGCTTCATCGAGCGGCGCAACGGCGTGCTTTACGAAGGCCCCCTGCTCGATGTCGCGCTCGACTATCGCGTGCTCGCCGACCGCATCATCCACGGCACGCTCGCCGACGTGCTCAAGAACGCAGGGCACGCCGTTCCCGAAGCCAACGCCTTCGAGGAGGCCGAAGTCCTGCCCGACGTCGACGACGAAGAGGAAAACGCCTGATGTTCCACATCAAGCAACTGGAACTCGTCCACTGGGACTACTGGCGCCGGTTTACGCTGCCGCTGGACGCGCAGATCATCACCATCGTCGGCCCCAACGGCTCGGGCAAGACCACCCTGCTCGACGCCCTGCGCACCCTGTTCGCGCTGCGCTGCTCCGGCAAGCGCGACTTCCGCCGCTACGTGCGCCGCGCCGAGCGCAGCTTCGCCTGGATCCGCGCCGTCGTCGCGAACAAGCCGGGCGCCACCGGCCGCCGCCCGTTCTTCCCCTGCCTGCACGACGAAGTCACCCTCGCCTGCCGCATCCGCCGTGCCGGCGGCGAATGGACACGCGATTACGCCATCATCGACGGCGACCAGCCGATCGAGGTCCTGGAGCAGACCGAAGACTGGGTCGGGCTGCGCGACTACCAGAATCGCCTCGCCTGGGGCGGGCTCACGCCCGCGATCGCGAAAGTGCTCTCGCTTGAGCAGGGCGATACCGACAAGCTGTGCGAATACTCCCCGCGCGCGCTGCTCGAACTCGTCTTCGACGTCTTCGGCGACAAGGAAGTGCTCGACAACTACCAGGCCGCACGCGAGGAACAGAAGAGCGCCGAGCGCGAACTCGACGACCTCGGCCTGGACCTCGACCGCCTGCGCGCGCAGGCCGAAGGGCGGCGCCTCGAAGCCGACAACTACCTGCAGTGGAAGCAGCTCGCGGACGAGACGCACGCGCTCGAAGCCGAGATCGTCCCGCGCCTGGAGGCAGCCGAGCTCGCGCGCGACGTCGTCGCCGAACGTAATGAACTCGGTCGCCAGCGTGGCGAATACGCGCTCAAGCAAGCCGAGCGGCGCGCCGCACGCCTGCGTCTCGACGAGGTCCAGGCCGAAAAGACCGAGGCGGAAGGCCGCCGCAACATGCTTCGCGCCGAGCATGACGCCGCCGGGGCGGCACACCTGCAAGCGCACGACACGGTCCGCGATTTCGAGAAACTCATCACCGAACGCGACAACCTGCGTACTCAGCTCGCCGCCGAGCACGGCGCCGACGCCGTCGCACTCGAAACGCAGCACGAAGCGGCCGAAGCCGCGCTGCGCGAACTCAAAGCGCGGGAACGCACGCTCGTCGCCGAATTCGAGGACAAGACCACTTCGCTGCGCAATGCCAGGAGCCGTTCGGGGCCACCGTCCGATCCCGAGGTCGCCCGTTTCCGCGCGCTGCTCGACGCCGAAGGGATCCGCCACTGCGGCCTCGCCGAAATCGTCGAGGTCACCGACGCCGCGTGGCAGGCCGCGCTCGAAGCCGTGCTGCGCCCCTATCGGCACGTGATCCTGCTCGAGCGCGAGTCCGACCGTCATGCCGCGTGGGCGCTCGGCGAACGCGAACGCTTCCGCCACTTCGTCGTGCCCGAGCGCGAAGAGGCTCCGCCGGCAGCCGCCCGCAGCCTCGCCGAGGTGGTGCGCTTCTCCGCTGCCGCCCCGCGCTGGCTCGCCGACCTGCTCAACCGCATCCGGCGCGTCGACAGCGTGGAAGCCGCCCGCGATCTTCCGCGCGAGATCGAATGGATCACCCGCGACGGCTACCATCGCGAGCGCCGCGGCGCCCGCCACCTGGGCCGCCCCGCCGAATTCCATTTCGGCGAACTCGCCCGCCAGGCGCGCATCGCGCAGCTCGATGACGACATCAACGGGCTCGATCGCCAGCTCCAGCACCTGCGCCCCAGGGTCGCCAAGGCTGCCGAAGAGCTCACCACGCTGCGCCAGCGCCTGCTCGGCCTGCAATCCGCTCAACTGCTTGCGGCAAAGGCCGAGACCTACGCCGAGGCGGAAGCCGCCCTGCCCACCGCCCGCGCCGCGCTCACCGCCGCCATCGCGCAGCGAGCCGACACACAGGGAGCACTGGACGAACTTGCCGGCCGCATCAATGGCGTCGTGATCGAGATCGACCGCCGCAACCGCGAACTGCGCGCCATAGACGGCCGCATCACCGAACTCGAAACCGGTGCCGCACCGCGCCGCCACACCCAGGCACAGCGCATCCTGCGCCTGCGATCCCTGCGTCGCGGCATGCCGGCGCACTGGCGCGACCCGGCCGAAATCGCGCTGCTGGCCGAACGCTACGAAAACGCCGCCGCCGCACGCCGCGAGCGCGACCGCCTGCGCGCGCGCCTCGACGAGGGCGACTGGGTCAAGGACCCGACCGTCATCACCCTGTCGGAACGCCTCAAGGCCGACGTCGCCCAGCGCGAACGCGACTACCTCGAGCGCCAGGGCTATTGCGCCACCGCGCGCCGGCTCACCGAGGACGCGCGCACCGCCTACATCGCCAAGCTGCGCGCCACCGTTCGCCAGTACGGCAAGAACCTCAAGGCGCTCGGCGAACTCGCGGGCGTCGGCGTCGATTGCCCTGCCCCGGCACTGGGCAACGACGACCTCTCCCTCGGCCACGCAGGGCTCGAAGTCCGCTTCGACTTCGACCGCAAGGGCGCGGTCGGGCTCAACGACGGCGAAGCCTCCGGCGGCCAGCAAGTCATGAAGTCCCTCATCCTGCTGATTGCGCTGCTAATGGACGACGCGCGCCCCGGCGGCTTCGTCTTCATCGATGAACCCTTCGCCCACCTCGACGTCGCCAACATCGACCGCGTCGGCACCTTCCTGCGTGCCACGCGCGCCCAGTACCTGATCACCACGCCGGTGACCCACAACGCCAACGTCTTCGCCCCGGCCCAGCTGACGCTCGTCACGCGCAAGAAGAAGCCAGGCGAAGAATGGGCGCCGACCATCGGCGTACTGGCGCGCGCGACCGCATAACGTATCCTCGCATACCGAGCATGTTCGAAGATTTCCACTGGCTGCCCTTCCTCGTCGCCATCACCGCGCTGACCATGTCGCCCGGGGTCGATTCACTGCTGGTCATGCGTAATGCGGCCCGCGGCGGAGTGCGCGACGGACTGCTTACCAGCCTCGGCATCTGCCTCGGACTGTTCGCGCACGCCACCGTCTCCGCGCTGGGGCTGTCGGTGATCCTGCTCGGCTCCGCGACGCTGTTTGCCGCGATGAAGATTGCCGGCGCGGCCTATCTCGCGTGGCTGGGCATCCAGAGCCTGCGCTCCGCGTGGCACGCACAGGGCATGCGGATTACGGTGCAAGGTGCGAGGGTCGTTCCGGCGATGACCTCACTGCGCGAGGGGCTTTTGTCGAATGTGCTGAACCCGAAGCCAATCATTTTTTACATGGCCTTCCTGCCGCAATTCATCGACCCTGCCCACTCGGCAATTATCCAGTCGCTTGCGATGGCCGCCATCCACTTTACGATCGCGATGGTCTGGCAGGGACTGCTCGTCCTGATGGTAGACCGTGCCCGCAGCCTCCTCGAGCGCCCTCGCGTAAGCCAGATCATGGACGGAGCCACCGGGGTTCTCCTCCTGGGATTCGGGGCCAAGCTCGCGGCGACGCAGGACTGACAGCGCGACGCGGCCTTGTGCCGCGCTCACGGTGATCTAAGCTGAATTCATCGGCATGGCGGCGATACGCAGCCCTGCAGAACCGGATATCCAGCGAGGGACTCCGCATGCCCGACACATCCGGCGCCGAGAAGTCGTGGCTCGCAATTTCAGAATCCATCAATATACCGCTATAAAAAGAACATGATCCGCGCCGCGCACCTTAGCCGGCGCGGATCATGACCAATGGCAAAGTCCGGGCAGTGCAGCTGCTGAAACAGGCCGCAAACTTCAACTTGCACGGCAGGCCGCGCGTAGATTCGTGGAGGTCAGAAATGTTCACCCGTCGTTCCTTTCTGAAGACTTGTGCCCTCGCTGGATCCGGCATTGCGCTCCCGCTTCATCCATTTCTTCGTACCGCGCATGCGTATGCACTGCTGTCTGGCGCCGGCGCGCTTAGCGACCCGGCGCTGCAATTCAAGTTCGTCGAATCGGCCCCCAATGCGCTGGACCCGGCCTTCCTTTTCAAGGACCTGAACAGCAACGGAAGGCCGGTCCAGGCACCCAATTTCAGCCTGCGCGCGCGGGAGACCGTGCAGGAAACCGGACTCGTCGATCCGCACAGCGGCAGGCGGCTGAAGACCAAGGTGTGGGGCTACGGCGCCGATACCGTGTCCTGGCCCGGGCAGACTTTCCAGGTCATGAGTGCCTCTGCGGGTGGCGCGGCCGAGACCGTGGTGCGCTGGGAAAACGAGCTTCAGGGCAGGAAGCACCTGCTGCCGGTCGATACCAGCACCCACTGGTGCTATTCGCTGCACGGCGACAGTTCGGTCAATGGCGTCGACTACCGGCAGTTCAGCATCGAGCGCGATGGCGTGCCCATCATCACGCACCTGCACGGCGGCCACAGCGACTACCAGTTCGACGGCAACCCGGAGTTCTTCTACAGCCCGGATGGCAAGGTCAAGGGCCCGCAGTGGGACTTCGCTCCCGATGGTTTCACCAATACCTTCCGCTACGACAATAGGGTGCGGGCGGGCAGCCTGTGGTACCACGACCATGCACTCGGCATCACCCGACTGAACGTCTATGCCGGGCTTGCGGGCTTCTACTTTGTGCGCGATGAGTGGGATACGGGCCTGCCGCGCAATCCGCTCGGCCTGCCTGCGTTTCCCTACGAGCTGGCGTATGCGGTCCAGGATCGCATGTTTACCAGAAGGGGCGAGCTGTTCTATCCGGCCTTCCCGGGCGATCCGTTCTATGAGGATTTCATCGACGGCGAGGACGCGGAGTTGCCGTCCGAACTCTTTCCGCACGGCGGCCCGACCGCGCTTGCCGAGTTCTTCGGCGACCACATCGTAGTCAATGGCAAGATCTGGCCCAAGGCGGACGTGGAGCCGCGCCATTACCGCCTGCGCCTGCTCAACGGCTCGGATTCGCGCTTCCTGATCCTCCGCTTCCGAGTTGCGGCTTCGCTGGCGGCCACCGATCTGGAGGGGGCGGGCAGCCCGCTACCGTTTTACGTGATCGGTGCCGACCAGGGGCTGGCGTCCCAAGCCAACATGATCGACCGGCTGGTGTTTGAGCCCGGCGGTCGCTACGACGTCGTAATCGATTTCGCAGACCTTGCGGGCCAGCGGATCATCATGGAGAACATCGGTGCGGATGCACCCTTCGGTGGAGACTTCGGTGAGCCGTTCGACCCTGACGATGTATTCCCCGACCGTCAGACCGACCGCATCATGGCCTTCGACGTGACCATGTCGTTCGAGCAGGCCGTGCCCGACAGCTTCGATGTGCACGCCTTCAATGACTCGGCGGGCGAGCTGGGTTTCGGCACGCAGGTTGGCGAACCGACGGCGACGCGCAAGGTTGCGCTGTTCGAGGGCAAGGACGAATTCGGTCGCCTTCAACCCCTGCTCGGCGTCGTCAATGCCGACGCCACCGCAACCGCCTTCACCTGGTTCCAGCCGCCGACCGAGACGCCGGCCCTCGATGTGACCGAAATGTGGGAGATTCACAACTTCACCGGCGACGCCCACCCGGTGCATCTACATCTTGTCAACTTCGAGGTCGTAGGGCGCAACGAAATCGAGTTCGCGGAGGGTGAGCCCTTATCCGTGCTGCAGCACAATGGTGCCCTCGGCGCGGTGGCGGCCATCTCCGACATCAGTGTCGGTGCCGCTGTGAGCCTCGGACCGAATGAAGGCTATGTGGAGAACGCACCCAAGGACGTGGTCACAGCTTTGCCGGGCCAGGTAACGCGCATCAAGGCTAGCTTCGACAAGCGGGGGCGTTACGTCTGGCACTGCCACATCCTGTCGCACGAGGACCACGAGATGATGCGCGTGCTCGGGGTCGATTGAAGACCGCCTCGCAGGAGTCCGGTGAAGGCTTACGAAGGGTGACGGTCGGTCGCGTTCGCCGCCGGTGTGCTACGCGGTAGCCACAGCCTGATCTCGCACCCCCGCCCGCCGGGGCCGGGGCAGATCTCTATCTTGCCTTCCTGCACCGTGAATTGCCCCGGGTTTCGCGGAGGCCGTTTTGTTTGAGTCAGGCAACCGTGGCCTGCTCGGTTCGACTGCGATAGTAGCTTGATCCGTCGTTGATCACCGGTCTGGTTTACCGTCATATATATGATAGGCATATAGACGGTAAACGAGCAATTCCCTTACACCTAGCGGCGTATACCGTTAAGAATACCGTCAGTTCGAGCCGGTTCGCCGACGATGGGCAGGGTCCAGAAAGCAAGGAACCCCAGCACTTGCCGGGGTTTCTGCTCGTTAATAATTCGTTCCAATCATCAACGATACGGCATTAAGTTATTGTTTTTATTGTTGTGTGATGACGGCTATCACTCCCACTCGATGGTCGCAGGCGGCTTCCCTGAGATGTCATACACGACACGGTTGATACCCCGGACTTCATTGATGATCCGGTTCGACACCTTGCCCAGCAGGCTGTGCGGCAGCTCGGCCCAGTGCGCCGTCATGAAGTCCTGCGTCTGCACGGCGCGCAGCGCGACGACGTACTCGTAGGTGCGGCCGTCGCCCATCACGCCGACACTCTTCACCGGCAGGAAGACCGCGAAGGCCTGGCTGGTCTTGTCGTACCAGTCGGCCGCGCGCAGTTCATCGATGAAGATCGCGTCCGCACGGCGCAGCAGGTCGGCGAATTCCTTCTTCACCTCGCCGAGGATGCGCACGCCGAGGCCCGGGCCGGGGAAGGGGTGGCGATAAACCATGTCATGCGGCAGGCCCAGCGCGATCCCCAGTTCGCGGACCTCGTCCTTGAACAGCTCGCGCAGCGGCTCGAGCAGCTTGAGATTCAGCGTGTCGGGCAGCCCGCCCACGTTGTGGTGGCTCTTGATCGTGTGCGCCTTGCCGGTCTTCGAACCGGCCGACTCGATCACGTCCGGGTAGATCGTCCCCTGCGCCAACCACTTCGCATTCGGCAGCTTCTGCGCTTCGGCCTGGAACACCTCGACAAACTCACGGCCGATGATCTTGCGTTTCTGCTCAGGATCGGAGACCCCTTTGAGGTGGCCCATGAACTGTTCGGTCGCGTCGACATGGATCACCTTGACGCCTAGATTGCGGGCGAAGGTCTGCATCACCTGCTCGGCCTCGTTCAGGCGCAGCAGGCCGTTGTCGACGAACACGCAGGTCAGCTGATCGCCGATCGCGCGATGCAGCAGCGCCGCGACCACCGACGAATCGACGCCGCCGGACAGGCCGAGGATCACCTCCTCCTTGCCGACCTGCGCGCGCACCTTCGCTATCGCCTCGGCGACATAGTCCGGCATGTTCCAGTCGTGGCCGCAGCCGCAGATCTCGTGCACGAAGCGGGCGATCATCTCCTTGCCCTGGATCGTGTGCGTGACTTCCGGATGGAACTGCACGGCGTAGAACTTGCGCGATTCGTCGGCGATCGCCGCGATCGGGCAGGATTCGTTGCTCGCGATCACCTTGAAGCCCGGGGGCATCTCGGTGACCTTGTCGCCGTGGCTCATCCAGACGTCGAGCAGCCCATGACCCTCGTCGTTCGTCCGGTCCTGGATGCCGCGGAAGAGCTCCGAATGACCGCGGGCACGAATCTCGGCGTAGCCGAATTCGCGCTTGCCAGAGCTTTCCACTTTGCCGCCCAGTTGCTGTGCCATCGTCTGCATGCCGTAGCAGATGCCCAACACCGGCACACCCAGTTCGAAGACAGCCTGCGGCGCATGCCAGCCCACCGCCTCATAGACAGAGTTCGGGCCGCCGGACAGGATCACGCCGGCCGGCGCGAAGTCGCGCACAAACTCGTCGGTCACGTCGAACGGATGGATCTCGCAGTACACCTGCTGTTCGCGGATGCGGCGCGCGATGAGCTGGGTGACTTGGGAACCGAAATCAAGGATGAGAATATTCTGGTGAGCCATGGCGAGGTCTCAGGGGTACGAAAAAAGGAAAGGCGGCCCACCGGGGGCCGCCTTTTAGGTCAGCGAGGAATCAATCCACGTGATAGTTGGGCGCTTCCTTGGTGATCTGGACGTCATGCACGTGCGATTCGCGCACGCCCGCCGAAGTGATCTCGACGAACTCCGCCTTGCGGTGCATCTCGTCGATCGTCGCGCAGCCGAGGTAACCCATCGAAGCACGCAGACCGCCCACGAGCTGGTGGATCACCGCGGTGACCGCACCCTTGTACGGCACGCGGCCCTCGATGCCCTCGGGGACGAGCTTGTCGGCATTGCCGTCGGACTCCTGGAAATACCGGTCCGCAGCGCCCTGCTGCATCGCGCCGAGCGAGCCCATGCCGCGGTAGGACTTGTACGAACGTCCCTGATACAGCACCGTTTCGCCCGGAGCTTCTTCGGTGCCCGCAAACAGGCCGCCCAGCATCACGACGTTCGCACCGGCGGCGATCGCCTTGGAAATGTCGCCCGAGAAACGGATGCCGCCGTCGGCAATCAGCGGAATGCCCGTGCCTGCCAGTGCGGTCGCGACGTTGTCGATCGCCGTCACCTGCGGCACACCGACGCCGGCGACGATCCGTGTCGTGCAGATCGAACCCGGCCCGATGCCGACCTTCACGGCATCCGCTCCGGCATCGGCCAGCGCGCGCGCAGCAGCACCGGTAGCGATGTTGCCGCCGATCACTTCGACATGCGGGAAATTCTTCTTCACCCAGCTCACGCGGTCGAGCACGCCTTGCGAGTGGCCGTGCGCCGTATCGACGACGACGACGTCCACACCCGCCTCGACCAGTGCTTCCGCACGTTCTTCCGTGCCGGCGCCAACCCCGAGCGCCGCACCGACGCGCAGCCGGCCAAGGTCGTCCTTGGCAGCCAGCGGATGCTCGGTGGACTTCATCATGTCCTTCACGGTGATCAGTCCGCGCAACTCGCGGGCCTCGTTCAGCACCAGCACCCGCTCGAGGCGGTGCTTGTGCATGAGGCGGCGCGCCTCCTCGAGGCTGTCGCCTTCCTTGACCGTGACCAGACGGTCGAACGGCGTCATGATCGCGGAAACGGGCTGATCGAGGTTCGTCTCGAAGCGAACGTCACGGTTCGTGACGATGCCGACCACGCGCTTTCCCTCGACGACGGGCAGGCCCGAGAACTTGTGCTGACGTGTCAGCGCGACAACATCGTGGACGCTCATCGTCGGAGAAATCGTGATCGGATCCTTGAGGACGCCCGACTCGAAACGCTTCACCTTCGCGACCATCCCCGCCTGCTGCTTGACGGGAAGGTTCTTGTGGATGATGCCGATGCCGCCTTCCTGCGCCAGCGCGATCGCCAGGCGGGATTCGGTCACCGTATCCATCGCGGCGGATACCAGCGGAATATTGATGCGGATGTTGCGAGTCAGCTGTGCCCGCAGGCTGACATCGCGGGGGAGAACCGTTGAGTGGGCGGGGATGAGAAGGACGTCATCGAACGTCAGCGCCTTCTGAATCACTCGCATGGCTTCTATCCTTTCGGCCAAATCCGTATTATACAGATGCCGCGGATTCATGGTAAGCGGCGCTTTTCAATGGAGCCCGTCCGATGCGTCGCCTTAGCCTGCTCGTCTTGAGCCTGACCCTTGCACTGCCCGCAGCGGCTCAGGTGTACCAGTGGCGCGACGCGCAGGGACGGATCAACTACTCCGACACGCCTCCTCCGACCGGAGCCGTGAAAGCTGTCAAACCCGCGAGCCGGGCCAAGGTGCCGATGAGGGATGAAGTCGCACCGGATCAATCCGGCGACGCGGCCGAGCAGAAACCCGCGACCGACGGCGCCGCGGCCGGCAAACCGGCGGGGGCAAAGGCTGATCCGTCCAAACCCAAGACGATGGCGGAAAAGGAAACCGAATTCCGCCAGCGCAAAGTGGCCACGGCAGAGGCCGAAGCCAAGGCGGAAAAGGAGCGCCAGCGGGCGGCCGAAGTCGCCCGTAGCTGCGAGCAGGCCCGCAGCCAGATCGCGGGGCTCAAGAACAGCCGCCGCATCACGCGCTTCAACAGCGAAGGTCAGCGCGAACTCATGGACGATGCCGCACGCACGGCCGAGATCGAGAACTCGCAGCGCTACATCGACCAGAACTGCAGGTAGGCGCCGCAGCCGGATTCGTCCGGCGGGGGCGCACGACCCTCATTCTTCGGCCGGACCGCCGCCCTTCTTCATCGCCTTGCCTTCCTCGGCACGCTTCTTCCGTACGGCCTTCGGGTCGGCGATGAGCGGCCGGTAGATCTCCACGCGGTCGCGATCGCGCAGTGTGGTATCGAGTCGCGTCAGCTTGGCGAAAACGCCGACCTTGTTACGACCGTCGAGCTCGATGTCGGGGTGCTTCACGAGGACGCCAGATGCCTCGATCGCATCGCGAACCGTCGCCCCCTCGGCGACCCGGACCTTGATCAGCTCCTGCTTCGAAGGCAGTGCGTAGGAGACTTCCACGTCGATGAATGCGGCCATTGTCATCTCTTCGGATACACCTGCTGCGCGCGCTTGATGAATGACTCCACGAACGTGTTCGCGATGTGGCTGAACACCGGGCCGAGCACCTTTTCCAGCAGCTTGCTGGAGAACTGGTAGTGCAGGTTGAACTCGACCTTGCACGCCGTGTCGCCGAGAGCGGTGAATCGCCACAGGCCGTCGAGATGCGTGAACGGGCCTTCGCGGAGGCCGATCTTCATCTCGCCCGGAAATACCTTGGCGTTTTCGGTCGTGAAATTCGCCTTGATGCCGTGATAGCTGATGTGTAGCGTCGCAACCGTCTTGTTTTCCGAGCGATCCTGCACATCCGCGCCTCCGCACCAGGGGAGGAATTGCGGATAGTCTTCGCAGCGGTCGACGAGCTCGAACATCTGCGCGGGGGTGAACTCGATCAGAACCTGCTTCCTGACTTCAGCCATATGCGTGTGGGACCGGCGCTTTGCCGAACTGCTAAAATGGGCGATTCTACCGCAACGCACCGCCAACGACCGCTTCCCGCGGACCAGCCGCGAGGCACAGGATCCAGAACCCGCATGAGCATCATCGACAACCGCAAGGCCTACCACGATTACTTCATCGAGGAGAAGTACGAAGCCGGACTCGTGCTCGAGGGCTGGGAGGTCAAGGCAATCCGGGCCGGCCGCGCGAATATCAAGGAAGCCTACGTGATCATCCGCAACGGGGAGATCTTCATCGTCGGCATGCACATCACGGCGCTGCCCGCCGCGTCATCGCACATCACGCCGGACCCCGTGCGCACGCGCAAGCTCCTGCTCCACGGTAACGAGATCTCCAAGCTCATCGGCAAGGTCGAACGCGCCGGCTACGCGCTCGTGCCGCTCGATCTTCACTTCACCAAGGGCCGCATCAAGGCGCTGGTCGGGCTCGCGAAGGGCAAGAAGCAGTATGACAAGCGCGAGGACGCGAAGGAGCGGGACTGGGAACGCGACAAGGCGCGCCTAATGAAGGTCAAGGTCTGACGCGAAGCTGTCCTACGAGCTGCACGACAGCATCGAGCACCCTGCGCGGTTGCGCGCCCAGTCGGGACGGCGCGCCGCGAAACGTTCGCGCCCGGGTTGATCGTCGTAAGGGCGGCGCATCACGTCGAGCAGTTCGGACACGAGCGAATCGTCGCCCTGCTCCGCCGCGTCGATCGCCTCCTGGGCGAGGTAGTTGCGCAGCACGTAGCGCGGATTGACCGCGTTCATGCGCGACCTCCTCTCCTCGGCGGGCACTCCGTCCGTACGGACGCGTGCGGCGTAGCGCCCCAACCACTCGGCGAATGCCGCCTCGTGCGCGCGCAGCTTGTCGTCGGCATAGAAGGCCTCACGCAGCGGTTCTAGAGTCGGCGCCTCCGCATCCACGCGGGAGAGCTCGCGGAACAGAATCGTCATGTCGACTTCCGCCGTGGTCATCAGCTCGTGCAAGGTTTCGACGAGCCCATCGTCCTCGTCCCGCAGTTCCTCGAGGCCGAGTTTCGCGGCAAGCATGCTGCGGCTTTCGGCCTCATACACCGCCGCGTAGCGTGAAAGGCCGTCCTGCAACGGCTCGACCACACCAAAGGCCGGATACAGCGCGTTCGCGAGCTGGAGGAGATTCCACTGCGCGATATGCGGCTGGTTGCCGAAGCGATAGCGGCGCCCCTGCGCGTCGGTCGTGTTCGGCGTCCACCCCGGATCGAAGTTGTCGGTCCAGCCATAGGGACCGTAATCGATCGTCAGTCCGAGGATCGACATGTTGTCGGTGTTCATCACGCCATGCACGAAGCCCACGCGCATCCAGTGGGCGACGAGCCGCGCCGTGCGTTCGCACACGGCATTGAACCACTCCACCCGCCGCGTCGCGGTCTCGCCGGTGATACCGGGAAAATCGCGCGCGATCGTGAAGTCGACCAGTCTTTCCAGCAAGCCTTCGTCGCCGCGCGCGGTGAAGATCTCGAAGTTACCAAAACGGATGAACGACGGTGCCACGCGGCACACGACCGCACCCGGCTCGGCCCGCGGCCGCCCGTCGTAGAACATGTCGCGGACGACCGCCTCGCCCGTGGCGACGATGCTCAGGGCACGGGTGGTCGGGATACCCAGGTGATGCATCGCCTCGCTGCACAGGAACTCGCGGATGGACGAACGCAGCACCGCACGGCCGTCCGCGCGGCGCGAGTAGGGCGTCGGCCCGGCGCCCTTCAGCTGGAGCTCCCAGCGCTCGCCATGCGGATTGATCGCTTCGCCGAGCGTGATTGCGCGTCCGTCGCCGAGTTGCCCCGCCCAGTTGCCGAACTGGTGCCCGCCGTAGCAGGCGGCGTAGGGCTCCATGCCGGGCAGCAGCGCGTTGCCGCCGAAGACCTGCGCGAACTCTGCCGAGCGGACATCGGCCTCATCGAAGCCGAGCAGCCCGGCAACCTCGGGCGACCAGGCGATCAGGCGCGGCGCCGCGACCGGCGTCGGCATCACGCGGGAGTAGCAGGCGCCATGCACCTGGCGGACATGCGGCGACGCTTCCGGGTCACCCGGCAGTTCGCGCACGAAGCGGTTGTCGAAGTTGATCGTTTTCATTATGTGGTGATACGTGGGGTTGGGGGCTGCCCGTATGAGACGGCAGCGGCCGTGCTTGGTTCGCGGACACCGTCCGCGGCGCTCAGGAACGGCGCGGATCGAAGGCGTCGCGCACGACGTCGGCAAACAGGTTCGCGGAGAGCACCAGCACGAACATGAAGGCGAAGGCGGCCATCAGCGACCACCAAACCATGGGTTCGCGTGCGAGCTCGGCGCGCGCCGCGTTGATCATCGTGCCGAAGCTGATCGTGGTCGGATCGACACCGATGCCCACATAGGAAAGCACCGCTTCGGCCAGCACAAGACCGGAAAAGTCCATGACCAGCGCGATCATCACGATGTGCATCACGTTGGGCAACACGTGGCGGCGCAGGATGGCGGCGGTGCCGACCCCGAAGGCACGGGCCGCCTGCACGTATTCCAGTTCGCGCAGTTTCAGCGTCTCGCCGCGCAACAGCCGGCACAGCCCGGTCCAGCTCGTGATGCCCAGGATCAGGCACAAGGCCAGGAGCCGTGCGTCCGCACGCTCGGCTGCGGTCGCGAACCACTGCGGATGGGTGTCGATCACCACCTGCATCATCAGCACGGCGGCGGCGATCAGCAGCACGCCCGGAATGGCATTGAGCACCGTATAGATGTACTGGATCACGTCATCGACCCAGCCTCCGAGATACCCCGCCATGATGCCCAGCGCGACCGCGAACGGCAGCATCACGAGCGTCGTCAGCGTGCCGATGATCAGCGCGGTACGCACGCTCTTGAGCGACAGGTAAAGCACGTCCTGCCCGACCTTGTCGGTGCCGAAGACGTGGTAGTACGGCGCGAGCCTGATCGCCAGGATCGTCACCACGAGCACGCAGGCGAGCGTGAAGAGCGCAGCCCGCCACGCAAGCGCGGTCTCTCCCCGCCACAGGGCGCGCACCGCCTCGCTCATCCCATTCCCGCGCCTGCGGGCCAGCATGAGGACGAGGATCGCTGCCACGGCGATCCAGCCCCCCGCTGCTCCGGCAAGGCCGGTCGCGATCCGTCTTGCGACATCCGCATCGCGCTCGCCGGTCGCCTCACCCAGATGAGCCCCGCCCCACGCGAGCCGCGGATAGATGCGCGATTGCCCTCCCCCGGGAAGTTCGACGGTCTCGCGGGCGTACAAGGCCGTCGCGAAGGGGGCCGAATAGGTCTTCTCGACGCGTGTGCGCAAGGACGAGAGCAGGACATCCAGCGCGCTCAGCACCTCGGACGAGTGAGCGACCGGCGCACTCTCTGCCGCGCCGTTCGCAGCCGACAGCTGTGCGCGGAAATGGAGGCTGTCGGCGATGCCGATGACGAGGAAGGCGAGCAGGATCACTGCCGAAGCCATGCCGGCGGCGCGGCTCCCCACCCTGCCCCAGGCGGCGCGCAGCGGGGCCTCACGCCGGACATGGACGATTGTCGCGGCGCCGATCGCGAGCAGCACGAAAAACAGCGCATCGGTCCACAGCACAACGGGCAGGAATCCCATCGCCTACTCCAGCCTCACGCGCGGATCGACCAGCGTATAGGAAATGTCGGTCAGGATCAGGCCGACGATGTACAGCACCGAACCGATGAACACCATCGCCCGCACGACGGCGAAATCCTGCGCGTTGATGGCGTCGATCGTGTAGCTGCCCAGCCCCGGGATGCCGAAGAACGATTCGACCAGCAGGCTGCCCATGAACAGCAGCGGAATCACCACGACCACACCGGTCAGGATCGGGATCATCGCGTTCTTCAGCACGTGCCGGAACAGCACGACACGTTCGGACAAGCCCTTTGCGCGCGCCGTCCGCACGTAATCGCGCGAGATCTCCTCGAGGAAGATCGTCCGGTACCAGCGTGCATTCGAGCCCACGCCGGCGATCACGCTGATCACCACCGGCAGAACGAGGAAGCGCCACGCGTCGAGCCCCGGTGCGTAGCCCGAAATCGGCACCAGCGCCCACAGCTTGGAGATCAGCCACTGTCCGCCGATGATGTAGAAGAGGCTCGATATCGACATCATCGCCACGCACAGCACGACACCCCAGAAATCCAGGTAGCTCGCACGGAAGAACACGAGGATCAGCGCGAACGAGACCGATGCGAACAAGCCCAGCACGAAAGTCGGCAAGGCCAGAGCAAGCGATGGCCCCATGCGGTCGCGGATCTCCTGCGCGATGTCCCGTCCATCGTCCGCACGCCCGAAGTCGAAGGTGAACATCCGCAGGGACTTCCGGAAGAAGATCGTCTCCGTGACCTGCCCGCTCCCCTTCGCCGCGGTGTTGAAGAACAGCGGCCGATCGTACCCGCGCTCGACCTTCCAGCGCTCGATCGCTTCGGGCGTCACGCGCTTCACCCCGAGCTGCATGCGCGCCATGTCGTCGGGCGAATTGACGACAAAAAACAGCGCGAAGGTCACGAGATTGACGCCGATCAGGATCGGCACCGCATACAACAACCGGCGCAGCATGTAGGCGAACATCAGCGGCGCCCCCCCATTGCCGTCGCGCGCTCGCGCCGCCGGTAATGAATGAATGCCGGCGCAATCGCCGCCGCCATGAGCGCGCCAAGCAGCAGCAGCGGCCACACGACCGGCCGATTCCATTGCGCCCGCGCGGCGTCGCGCCGTTCGACATCGATGCGCTGGTACTTCAGCGTATTGCGCACCATGCTCCCCGTCTTGCGATTGAGCACCCAGCCGTGCTGCAGCGAATAGGCCTTCGGATGGAATCCGAAAATCCACGGCGCATCCTGCTGCAGGATCGCGATCATGCGATCGATGACCGCCTGTCGCTCGGGCCCGTCGGGCATGCTCTTCATCTTCTCGAACAGCCGGTCGTACTCCGCGTTCACGTAGTTGGCCGCGTTCTGGCCCGATTCCTTCACCTTCGCCTGCCCGCCATGCAGCAGGAACAGCATGTTCTCCGGATCCGGATAGTCGGCGTTCCAGCCGAAGAAGAACAACTGCGCGTTGCCCTCGCGGATCTTGTCCTGGAAGCGGTTGTAGTCGGTCGCGCGCACGACGAACTGCACGCCGAGTTCGCGGAACTGCTTCGCCAGCCAGTCGGAGCGCGCCTTGTCCCCCAGGCCGCCCGGCGTCGTGTCGAGGTTGAGGATCAGCGGCTCCCCGGTCTTCGCATCGCGCCCATCGGGGTATCCTGCCTCGGCGAGCAAGCGGCGCGCCTCGTCCTTGCTGCGCCGCACGGCATGGCCGTCCCGCCACTCATACACCACCGGATTGATGCCGGCTTCACCTTCCCGTGCGCCGAATATGCCCGGCGGAATCGGATGCATCGCCGTCACGCCGCGCCCGTTCAGAAAGATCGACACGAATTCGTCCATGTCCAGCGCGATCGAGATCGCCTGCCGCAGCTTGCGCGCCCGCGCCTGCCCCTCGGCACCGGTTCCGCCGCCGACGACACTGTCGAGCATGTTGAAGCCGAGGTAGAAGATCGACGGCGACACCGAGGTGAGCAGCACGATCCCCTGCTCGCGCATCTCGTCCGAAAGCGACACCTCGCCCTGGCTGGTCATCGTCACGGCTTGGTCGAAGTTGTCCGACGAAACGCCGGACGCATCGTAATAGCCCTGCAGGAACTTGTTCCAGTACGGGATGCCTTCGCGTTCGCGTGTGAACACGACCCTGTCGATGAAGGGCATCGTCTTGCCGCAATCTGCAAGCAGGCCTGCCTCCCGATCGCCCGCCTCGCCTTCGCACGGAAAGCTCTCGCCGCGGAAATTGGGATTCCGCGCGAGCACCATGCGTGCATTCGGATTGTTCTCCGACAGCATGTACGGGCCCGTCCCGATCGGCCACCAATCCAGCGTCAGGTTGCGCTCGGCCATGCCCGACTGGTCGTAGAAGCGATCGGCCTCGGGCGGCACCGGAGCGAAAAACGGCATCGACAGCCAGTACAGGAATTGCGGATAGGCGCCCTTCAGCGTGATCCGATACGTGTAGCGATCGACGATCTCGATGCCCGGAACTGCATGGCGTTCCAGATTGAGGGCGCCGGAGGTCCGGGCAGCCTCTTCGGCGAGCGCCTTCTGCAGGGTCTTCAAGCCCGGCAGGTACTCGGCGATCAGCTCGAAAATCGGCGAGTGCAGCCGTGGATGTGCGAGCCGCTTGATCTGATGAACGAAATCGCCGGCCTCCAGTTCGCGCGTGCCCGTTTCGGCAAAATCGTCGAGACCCCGGACGCCCTTGAGCTCGGCCGAGGACAAGGCCGCATAGCGCAAGGAGCCATCCGCCCGCCGCGCAAGCGCAGGATGCGGCTGGTAGAGGATTCCCGGCTGGATCCGGATCTCATAGACGCTCTTCGCAACCTGCGACGCCGGGGCGCTATCCGGGAGCTCGCGCCCGGCCTCGTCGAAGCGTCGCACCATCGGCATCGCCGCCGCGCTTCCCGGAACCAGCGTATAAGGCCGCTTCAGGTAATGATACTGAAGCGGCGGCTCATAGATCTGATAAAGGAAGGTCGCTTCGTCCTCACTGTACGACTGTACCGGATCGAGGTGCTTCGGACGATCCGTGAATGCCGAGTACATGAGATTGAGCCCCCGCTCCGACGCCGGATAGGGATCGTTCCACACCTGCCCGCAGGCGGCGAGGAAGGCGCAAAACACCAGCAGGGGCGGGAAACGGCGTAACATGGCAGTTGATTCTACCTGCAAGCCGGCACGCGTCGCGCCCCGAAGCAATACGATCGTGGTTGCGCACGTCGACCATCGGCGCCCATCGGCTATAATCCGCCGACCATCAAGACGGAGCACTACCGAAAATGGGCTTTCTCGCCGGAAAACGCATTCTGATCACCGGACTGCTCAGCAATCGCTCGATTTCGTACGGCATCGCCAAAGCCATGCACCGTGAAGGTGCTGAACTCGCCTTCACGTACCAGAACGAACGCTTCCAGGACCGCATAGCGAAGATGGCTGCCGAATTCGGTTCGGACCTTATCTTCGCGTGCGACGTGCAGAACGACGAGGAAATCACCTCGCTGTTCGACCAGTTGTCGCAGAAATGGGATGGCCTCGATGGTCTCGTCCATTCGATCGCCTTTGCCCCGGGTGACGCCCTGGAAGGCGACTTCCTCGAAGGCTTCTCGCGCGAAGCGTTCCGCATCTCCCAGGAAATCAGCGCCGGCAGCTTCCCGCTGCTCGCCAAGGGCGCACGCCCGCTGATGAAGGGCCGCAGGGGTGCACTCCTGACGATGTCCTACCTCGGCGCCGTACGCACGATGCCTAACTACAACATCATGGGCCTCGCCAAGGCCAGCCTCGAGGCCGCGGTGCGCTATCTCGCAGTCTGCCTCGGTCCGGAAGGCACCCGTGTGAACGCGATCTCCGCCGGTCCGATCAAGACGCTGGCCGCATCGGGCATCGGCAGCTTCAGCAAGCTGCTGTCGTTCAACGAGCACAACGCCCCGCTGCGTCGCAACGTCACGATCGAGGAAGTGGGCAACGCCGCGGCCTTCCTTTGTTCGGATCTCGCAAGCGGCGTTACCGGCGAGATCATGTACGTTGACGGCGGCTTCAACACCACCGCGCTCGGCAACTCGGAACAGCCCTGACGCCAGGTTCTCCGCAGGCCGCGCGATGCGCGGCGGTTGGAAGAAAAGAGAACGCCCGATGCGTGAGCATCGGGCGTTCTTGTTTTTGCCAGTGATGAGGGCCACGCCTCGGCGTGCCCTCGCGCGCGCTTACTGCTGCTGCGGCCGGACCGCGGCCGTATTGATGTTCACCGCGTAACGCCCACGCAGGGCGGTGAGGAAGGCATTGAAATCGCGTTCCGCAACCAGGCGCTGGTACTGACCTTCCAGGGTCTTGAGTCGCGGATCGTCCTTGGCGATGTCCATGCGGTTGACGCTCTCGATGCGGAAGACCGAATATCCGCTCCCCGCCATCGGTGCTCCGACGTAGGCAGGCAGCTTCGTGCTCGGCGCTCCGAATACTGCCGAAATTGCCGCCTGTGCCAGTTCCGGTTTCGCCCTCTGCACGGTGCGCACCGCGCTCCATTCGCCCGACACCGATTCCCCCTTCTGCAGCGACGCAAGGGCAGCTTCTCCACGCGCGACAGCCAGCTTTGCCGCCTGCTCCGTCTTGAGCTGCTGTTCGATGGACCCCTTCACCTGCTCGAACGGCGTCCGTTGAGCGGCCTGATGCTCCACGACGCGAGCGGACACCAGGGTTCCGCGCGACACTTCGACGGCCTCGACGTTACGCTGCTTCGTCATGGCCTCGTCCGAGAACAGCGCATTCAGCAATTTCTCGTTCGTGTAGTCGCCCACCGCACCGCCAACCCGCTCGATCCAGTCGGTGGTGCGAACCTGCAGTTTCAGCGCCTCCGCCACCGGTTTCAGGCTGTCCGCCTGCTCATACACTGTGTTCGAGAACACCTCGGCCTGCTCCGCAAACTTCTTGCTCGCCTCCTGACGCTTGAGCTCTTCGACAATCTCGCCCTTCACCTCGTCGAACGGGCGGGCGTGAGCCGGCTTGATGTCGGTGACTTCGATAATGTGGAAGCCGAAATCCGAACGCACGACTTCGCTGACCTGTCCCTTGCCGAGGCTGAACACTGCATCCTCGAAGGGCTTCACCATCGCGCCCCGCCCAAAGAATCCGAGGTCGCCCCCACGGGATGCCGAGCCGGGATCTTGTGATTCCGCCTTCGCCAGTTCAGCGAACCGCTTGGGATCGGCGCGCAGCTGCTTCAGGATCCCGGCAGCCTTTTCGTTCGCCTTGGTCACGGCATCGGCCGACGCATCCGCCGCGGCGGAGATCAGGATATGCCGCGCACTGCGTTCCTCGGGCTGGCTGAAACGTTCCGCATTCGTCTCATAGAACTTGCGAGCAGCCTCGTCCGACACGCTGACCTGACCGAGAACCGCGTCCTGGTTGAAGACCACATACTCCGCCCGCAGCCGGGCCGGACGCTCGAAGCGCTCTCCGTTCGCATCGTAGTACTGCTTCGCCGCGTCGTCCGCCAGTTTCACCTCTCCGATCAGGCGGTTCGCGGGAAACTGCAATTCGCTGATCTTCCGCTCCTCGAGCTGCGCCGTCAGGAAACGCCTGATCGACTCACGTGACGCGAACGCCGAATCACCGATGGCCTGTGCCACTTGCTGCATCCGCAAGTCCTGCGCGAGACGGGATTCGAACATGGCAGGCGTCATGCCTTGGGCACGCACCGCCGCCTCATAGCGCTCGATCGAAAAGCGCCCATCCTGCTGGAACGCGTCGACTCCCGCGATCACCTGCTGCAACTGCTGCGGCGTCACGATGAGCCGACTGTCGGCCGCATGCAGAGCCAGCAGACGCTGGTTCACGAGGTTTTCCACGACCGAGCGACGAATCGGCTCCGAATCGAGCAATGCCCGATCGACCTCCCCACCCATCGACTCCCGCAGCCGATCCTGCTGTTCACGCAATGCCTGATCGAACTCCGCTGTCGAAATCTTCGACTTGCCAACCGTAGCCACGTCCGTGCCCCCGGGACCATCCCGGAAATACGAATCCAGTCCGAAGAAAGCAAAGGGGACGATCAGCAGCGCAAGGATGATCTGCGCCGCGCGTTTGTTATTGCGAACTGATTCCAGCATCGTTGGCTTCCGTGTATTCCCTGGGGGTAAGCGAAGGCGGCGTCCGCCGCCTGCATAAGGCGAGGATTATCGCATCGCGCGGGCCGGCAGGCCAAACGCGATGCATCCCCGGCGTGCAGCCTACGCCATTCTCGATGCGCATCAAGGCCTTCCGATTGGCGCAGAACCGCGGGGAAGCCCTTGCCCCTCCCGCAGCGAGTGCGGAACCGGTCAGGCCTTTGCGAACGTGATACGCCCGCCCTCGACCCCGACCAGAATCTTGTCCTTCGCAGCAAACTGCCCTTCCAGGATAGCTCTGGCCAGCGGGTTTTCGATCCGCTCCTGAATCGCGCGCTTGAGCGGCCGCGCACCGAAAACCGGATCGAACCCGGCCTCCGCCATCTCCCCGAGAGCCTCGTCGGTGACCTCGAGCGCCATGTCCAGCCGCGCCAGGCGCTTCTCGAGATACTGAAGCTGGATGCGCGCGATGCTCGCGATATGGCGTGCGTCAAGGGCATGGAACACGACCACCTCGTCGATGCGATTGATGAACTCGGGCCTGAAGAACGTCTTCACCTCGGCCATGACGGCGAGCTTGATGACCTGATAGTCGTCGCCCGACATCTGCTGGATCATTTGGCTACCGAGATTGGAGGTCATCACGATCACGGTGTTCTTGAAATCGACGGTGCGCCCCTGCCCGTCGGTCATCCGCCCGTCGTCGAGCACCTGCAGCAGGACGTTGAAGACGTCCGGGTGGGCCTTTTCGACCTCGTCGAAAAGGATGACGCTGTAGGGCTTGCGACGTACCTGCTCCGTCAGGTAACCGCCTTCTTCGTAGCCCACGTAGCCCGGAGGTGCGCCGATCAGGCGGGCAACCGAATGCTTCTCCATGAATTCGCTCATGTCGATACGGACCAGATGCTCTTCCGAGTCGAACAGGAACTCGGCGAGGGTCTTGCAGAGCTCTGTCTTGCCCACGCCGGTGGGGCCGAGGAAGAGGAAGGATCCGTACGGGCGGTTTTCGTCGGACAAACCCGCACGCGAACGGCGGATTGCGTCCGACACGAGCCGTACTGCCTCGTCCTGACCGACCACCCGCGAATGCAGACGCTGTTCCATGTGCAGCAGCTTCTCGCGCTCACCCTGCATCATCTTGCTCACCGGGATTCCGGTTGCCCGCGACACGACTTCCGCGATCTCCTCGGTGCCGACCTGCGTCCTCAGCAGCTTGAATTTGCGCTCACCGCCGCCTGCGGTCTCGGCCGTCCTGAGTTGCGCTTCCAGTTGCGGAAGCTTGCCGTACTGCAGTTCCGCAAGCTTGTCGTACTGACCTTGGCGCTGCATCTCGGCCATCTGCGCGCGCAGCTTCTCGATCTCTTCCTTGATGTGCTGGCTGCCCTGGACGCTCGCCTTCTCCGCGCGCCAGATCTCGTCGAGGCTGGCGAAGTCGCGCCCGAGCTTGTCGATCTCGTCGCGGATGAGAAGGAGACGCTTCTGCGAGGCCTCGTCGGTTTCCTTCTTGACGGCCTCCTGCTCGATCTTGAGCTGAATGAGCCGGCGCTCGAGCTTGTCCATCGATTCGGGCTTCGAATCGATCTCCATCTTGATCCGTGCGGCGGCCTCGTCGATGAGGTCGATCGCCTTGTCGGGCAGGAAGCGGTCGGTGATGTAGCGATGCGAGAGTTCGGCCGCCGCGACGATCGCGGGGTCGGTGATATCGACCCCGTGATGGAGCTCATACTTTTCCTGCAAGCCGCGCAGGATCGCGATCGTGGACTCGACCGAAGGCTCGTCGACCAGCACCTTCTGGAAACGGCGTTCCAGGGCGGCGTCCTTCTCGATGTACTTGCGGTACTCGTCGAGGGTGGTGGCGCCGATGCAGTGCAGCTCGCCGCGCGCGAGCGCCGGCTTGAGCATGTTGCCCGCGTCGATGGCGCCCTCGGCCTTTCCGGCACCGACCATGGTGTGGATTTCGTCGATGAAGACGATGATGCGCCCCTCTTCCTGGGCGATCTCCTTGAGTACCGCCTTGAGGCGCTCCTCGAACTCGCCGCGGTACTTCGCCCCCGCGAGCAGTGCGGCCATGTCGAGCGACAGCACGCGCTTGCCCTTGAGCGTTTCCGGTACTTCACCGTTGACGATGCGCTGCGCCAGCCCTTCGACGATCGCCGTCTTGCCCACGCCCGGCTCGCCGATCAGGACCGGGTTGTTCTTCGTACGCCGCTGCAGGATCTGGATGGCGCGGCGGATCTCGTCGTCGCGGCCGATGACGGGGTCCAGCTTGCCGGCGCGTGCGCGATCGGTCAGGTCGAGGCAGTATTTCTTCAGCGACTCGCGCTGCCCCTCGGCGTCCTGGCTGCCCACGGACGCACCGCCTCGCACCGCCTCGATCGCCGCTTCAAGCGGCTTGCGCGAAAGTCCGTGTTCCTTGAGCAGGCGACCGGTATCGCCCTTGTCCTCGGACAAGGCGAGCAGGAACATCTCGCTCGCGATGAACTGATCCCCGCGCTTCTGCGCCTCGCGGTCTGCGAGGTTCAGCAGATTCGAGAGGTCGCGGCCGATCTGCACCTCTCCTCCGTGGCCCTCGACCCTGGGGAGGCGCGCGAGGAGCTTGTCGAGCGCAGTCTTGAGCGGCGGGACGTTGACGCCCGCTCGCTGGAGCAGCGAAACCGTTCCGCCATCTTCCTGGCCCAGCATCGCGACGAGCAGGTGGACCGGCTCGATGAACTGCTGATCGCCGCCGTTGGCGATGCTCTGGGCATCCGAAAGGGCCTGCTGGAATTTTGTGGTGAGCTTTTCGAAGCGCATGGGACCATCCGTTATCCGATTGGGGTTGACCGAGATATGGGGCCTTCGCCGGGCAATTCAACCTTCAGACCACCGGGATACGCTCCATTATGGTCGGCCGTCACGCGCTTGCCCCCAAATTCGGCATCGGCACTCTTGCTGCGTCGCAGCATTCGTGCTCCAATGGCCCGGATAAGCTTTCACTGGTACGGCTACATCCTGTCAGACGTGCTATGTTGAAAGAATTCACCGGAGGCACCAGCGGCCTCGATAATTTTTCAGCGCTCGTGGAGGAAGAACATGGCGATCAAGCAAGAACAGTTCAACGAAATCCAGAAGAAGAACTTCGAAGCGGCGATGCGCCTGGCGCAGATGTCGATCGAGAACTCGCAGCGCATCATGGAGCTCCAGGTCGCGACGGCCAAGAGCCTCTTCGAAGAGGGTGTGCAGAACGCCAAGGCTCTCTCCTCGGCCAAGGATCCGAAGGAAGTTCTGGAGCTGCGCTCGCACTACACCCAGAGCGCAACCGAGAAGATGCTTGCCTGTGCCCGCGAAATGGCGGAGCTGGCCAGCCGCACCCAGGCCGAGGTCGGCAAGCTCGTCGGCGAGCAACTGTCGACCGGCAGCAAGGACGTGTTCGAATCGATGCAGAAGATGTTCTCGGGCATGCCCATCACCGACCAGAACGCCATGTCCGCAATCCAGAACGCGATGGACACGACGCGTGCAGCCTTCGAACAGATGAGCCGTGCCTCGACCGAGGCCTTCCAGCTCTTCACGCAGCAGGGCAAGAAGTAATCCAGCCCTCGCGAAGAAAAACGGCGCCCGCGGGCGCCGTTTTCATTTCCGGGTGGTGGGCTAAGCCTGGCGGCCGCCCTGCTCCCAGCGTGCCGCAGCAGAGTCGTCGCTGTCGCGGGCATCGACCCAGCGCGCCCCTTCGGGCGTCTCTTCGAGCTTCCAGAACGGCGCACGCGTTTTCAGGTAGTCCATGATGAATTCGCATGCTGCGAAGGTCTCCCCCCTGTGGGCGCCGGCGACGCCGACGAACACGATCCGGTCGCCGGGCTCCAGCCGCCCGAACCGATGTATGACCCTGACGGCGTACAGCGACCAACGCGCGCGCGCCTGCACGACGATCTCCTCGAGCGAGGCCTCCGTCATTCCCGGATAGTGCTCGAGCGTCATCGCGCCGACGCTTGACCCGCCGCTCACGTCGCGCACCAGACCGAGGAAGGTCGCGACGGCACCGACTTCGTTGCGTCCGGCCGACAAGGCCGCGATTTCCGCACCGACGTCGAAGTCTTCAGCCTGCACACTCACCGTCATGATTCAGCCTCCCGTCACCGGGGGAAAGAAGGCAATCTCGTCGCCGGGCAACACGGGGTCGGCCGGCGCCGCCATGCGCTGGTTGCGCGCCGCGCGGACGTTTCGCCCCTCGCCGAGTGCCTTCCACTTCTCGCCACGGTCGGCAAGGAAGGAGCGCAGTTCACCGACCGTCGATACGCCCGAGGGGAGGACGAAGCTCTCCTCGGTGCATCCGAGTACTTCCTTGAGCGAGGCAAAGTAAAGGATCTTGACGGTCATGGTGTCAGTAAAGCAGTTGGCCGTATGGCAAAAAACGGATCATCTCACCCTTTCGGATGGGGGTATCGGCTGGCACGTCGGCCAGCCCCTCGGCCCACACGATGGAAGACAGCGCTGCAGCGCCCTGGTTGCCGTGGATCTCCACGCCACCCGAATCGTTGATGCACGCGCGAAGGAATTCGCGCCGCCGGTCGGGTCGCGGCCAGTCGAAATCGGCCCGCAGCGTCAGCGCCTTGGGAATCACCGCGGCGGCTCCCTGCGTGGCGAGGATGAAGGGGCGGACCATCAGCAGAAAAGTGACGAAACTGGACACGGGATTGCCGGGCAGGCCGATGAAGGCCGCGCTACCCACCTGACCGTAGGCAAGCGGTTTACCGGGCTTCATCGCAATCTTCCACAGATCCAGGGAGCCCTCGGCTTGCACCGCAGGCTTGACGTGATCTTCCTCCCCGACCGATACGCCCCCGCTGGTCAGGATCAGGTCGTGACCTTCCGCCGCCTCGCGCAGCACCGCACGCGTCGCATCCAGCCGATCGGGAACGATGCCGAAGTCGGTCACGGCGCAGCCCAGCTGTTCGAGAAGCACGCGCAGCTGAAAGCGGTTGGAGTTATAAACGCCGCCGGGCGGCAGCGGGTCACCCGGCATCACGAGTTCGTCGCCGGTGGAAAAGAGCGCAACCCGCATCCGCCGTAAGACTGCGAGCTGGGCGACACCGACCGACGCGGCCAGTCCGATCTCCTGGGCGCGCACGCGCGTGGCCGCGGGCAGGACCACATCACCGGCTGCAATTTCACTGCCGGCGGCGCGCATCGCCTCGCCGGCGCGGGGAGCATGATTGACGATCACGTCGTCACCGGCATGCTCGCACAGTTCCTGCATCACGACCGCGTCAGCTCCCGGCGGCAACGGTGCGCCGGTAAAGATGCGTGCCGCAGTACCGGGCTGCAGCGTGGTCCCCACGCTGCCCGCCGGTATGCGTTGGGATATCGGCAGACGCGCTCCGGCCGCCACGACGTCACACGTGCGCAGCGCGTAGCCGTCCATCATCGACGTATCGAGTGCGGGCACCGCGATCGGGGAGCGGACATCGGCCGCGAGCACGCGCCCACTCGCCACGAGCGTGTCGACCATCTCCATCTCGCGGATCGGCCGGACTTTCGCCAGCAGGGTCGCAAGCGCGTCGTCAAACGAAAGCATGTCAGGATTCATGACGGGCTGCGTATTCGATGATGAACTGGACGATTTCGTCGGGTTCGTTGAGCGGCAGGACGGGCACGGGGCAGTCCAGCGGAACGTCCGTAGCGACCGCGACAACATGGGGATTTTCCTGCCACAGGGGCGGCTTGCCATGCGCAGGGCGATGAACTTCGATCTTCGGCACCGGCGCGGCCTTGAACCCCTCGATCAGCACGATGTCGCATGGCGACAAGACGCGCAGCTGCTCTTCCAGCGTGGGCTCCGGAGCGCCCCTCAACTCATGCATCAAGGCCCAGCGGTCGTTCGAAAGCATAAGCACCTGGCTCGCTCCCGCCTCCCGGTGGCGATATGAGTCCTTGCCCGGTTTGTCGAGATCGAACCCGTGGTGTGCGTGCTTGATCACCGACACGGTGAGTCCGCGGGCGGAGAAGCCGGGAATCAGTGTTTCGATCAGGGTCGTCTTGCCCGAGCCGGACCAGCCGGCGATACCGAATACGATCATCGTGTTGGCGTCTTGCGTTGGCGGAAAGGAAGAATAACTCAAGCACCGCGTTGCGCGCACGGCAAGGCGACGACCGTTGCAAAACCGCCCCCCGGCGTGCGGAAGTTGGTCGTCTGCCCCCGGTACAGGCGCGCGGCCGCCAATTGCACCGCACCTCGAAAGGCGTAGAGCCGCAGGTCCATCTTGAGATCGGTCGCCACGCCCTCCACGGACAGGCGCCGGGCGCTCGGGGGAACGAGCTCCTGAGCGATGTAGTCGCCTGCAAGTATGCTCGCGAAGACGCTGCGGGTGAGCTTGTCCCCACGGTACGCGGCGCGGCTGCCGAAACCCGTCTCGGGCTTGAAGAACAGCTCGCGCCGGTGCTTCCACAGTGAATCGCCATCCTCCGCCCGCACGCGCACCGTGCGCGGAATGCCTTTCACAAGGGTGTCTCGTGTCGTGGTGTCTACGCCCAGCGAGCGCAGGAAATCGTCGTCGCACAGCAGCGCAAGATTGCCCTTGTCCGCATACAGCGCATGTGCGCGCGGGTGTGGCGTGATCACTGCAGCCTGTTCGTGCCACGCCGCTGCAAGCGCCGCCGAGGCGGGCTCGTCGAGGCTGAAATCGGTGAGCCGGTTATACACGAGGTCCACCTCTTCACCATCGAGCACGAGCCGCCCCCCGACAAAGCACAGTGCGGCCGGATCGCAAATCCACGCTTTCAGCCCGTGGCGCTCGAACAGGCGCTGGAACAGCAGGAATTCGGGCAGGAGATACTGGTCCTGCGGATCGCGGTCGACGATCGCAACCGTGCGCAGCGGTGCGTCGCCGCGGACCGCGCGCCACTCGGAAGCGAACATTTCGAAAAAAGCGCGCTCCGGGTCTTCCTCGCCCCGGGACGCCAAGGGCACCACTTCGGCGCAGCATGCGCGCTGCGCGCGGGCAAGGGCGACGTTCAGCAATCCGCCGCCGGCATTGGTGTTGATCTCGATGAGTCGCGGACCATCCGCCGCGAGATGGAAGTCGAAGCCGAGAAACACTCCGCTCGCCGCGCAATCGATGCGCGCGCTTGCTGGCGCGTGCTGCAGCACCGCGGACTGCCAGCCCGGCAAGCCGGCGACGCGCTCCACCGCCTCGACGACTGCAGCAGCGGCCTCGAGATGCCGCTCGGCAACGAACGCGACGGAGTCTGCAAAAAGGTGGGGCCGGGTCGCATTGATCGTCGAGAGCAAGGCTCCGTCGCGCGGATCGCGTTCGAGCTCGGCCTTCAAACGGGCGTGATCGAGCGAGACGCACTGGCAGCCGCGATTCATGCGTTCGACGATGTCCTCGCAGTCCCCCTCCGCGATCGCCTGGATGAGTGGGTCTCTTGCCAGTGCCGATATCGCAGTCATGTGTGTTCTCGGGTCGAAAGCAAATCAAACCCAGCCCGGGGGCGGGAGTTGCTCGAGGAAGGCGACGGCCTCCGCTTCCGCGCGGGTTCGCCGCATCGGTGGCAGGCTTCGCCAGACGATCTTGCCATATTGCTTGTCGATCATCCGCGGGTCGCAGATGCACAGCACACCCAGATCGCGCTCGCTGCGAATCAGGCGACCGGCCCCCTGCTTCATGTTGATCACCGCGCGCGGCAACTGGTAGTGCATGAACGGATTGTGCCCGCTCTTCTGCAGATGCTCCACCCGCGCAGCGAGCACGGGATCGTCCGGCGGAGCGAAGGGCAGCTTGTCGATGACGACCACGGACAAGGCGTCGCCGGGTACGTCGACACCCTCCCAGAAGCTCTGGCTCGCCACGAGAACCGCGTTTCCCAGCCGCCGGAACCGATCGAGCAACTCGCTGCGCGACCCCTCGCCCTGCAACAGCAGGGGCAGTTTTTCCCCTGCGCGCTCCAACCCGTCGGAGATCAGTCCATGGATGCGCTTCATTGCGCGCAGGGATGTGCACAGCACGAAGGTCCGCCCGCGCGCGGCGCGAATCAGGGGCAAGGCGACGCGCGCAACGGCCTCTGGGTACTCCGGGTGGTTCGGATCGGGCATTCCGGACGGCGCATACAGCAGCGCCTGCTTCTCGTAGTCGAAGGGACTCCCCCATACGGCGGTGACCGGTGGCGGCTCGATCCAGCTCAGCCCCATCTCGTTGCAGTAATGCGTGAAGTTCTGCCCGACAGCCAGCGTAGCCGACGTGAAAATCCATGCCCGGGGATGGCTCTCCAGCTGGCGCCGAAAAACGCCCGAAACATGGAGCGGCGTCGCATTGAGCGCCGCCGACTGTGGAAACACCTCGACCCAGCGGATGAACTCCCCCGCGTCCGGCGAGCGCCACCGGACAAGCCGCTCGCCGATCTCGGCCGTGCGGCGCAGGCAATTCGCGAGCCCTTCGCTGCGTTCGGCCTGCGTTTCGAGGATCGCGGCGAATGAGTCGATTTCACCGTTCAGCGCATCGAGGCTCTTTTCGAAATCCGGCAGCGCGGCAACCTGTGCCGCCGAGAGACGCGCGGGGTCGCTTCCGAAGGCCAGTCGGAAATCCCGCGCCGCCTTCTCCAGCGCGCGCGTGGCGTCGATGAGATCCCGGCAGTCACGTGCGCCGGCGAGGGTTTCCGATCGCGTGTCGCGCGCGAGTTCGAGGATTTGCGACGTAGACACGCTCTCGCCAAAAAACAGGCTGGCGGTTTCTGGAAGCTGGTGGGCCTCGTCGAAGATCACCGCGTTGCAGGACGGCAGCAACTCCCCCATCCCTTCGTCGCGCAACATCACATCGGCGAAGAAGAGGTGGTGATTAACCACCACCACGTCCGCATCCATCGCCGCGCGCCGGGCAGCCAGGACAAAACATTCCTTCACATCGGGACACTCCTGCCCCAGGCAGTTGTCTCGCGTCGATGTCGCAGCAAACCACGCGGGCGAATCCTCCCGCACTTCGCTGCATTCGGCCTTGTCACCGCTCTGGGTGACCTTGGCAAATCGCGCGATCGCGCGCAGATCCGCCGCGTCCTGCGCTGTGAGGAAACGCCCGTCGCGCGCATTGCGCTCCAGATGGTAGGGACATACGTAATTCGCGCGCCCCTTAAGCAGCGCGATCGTGACGGGAACCTTCAGGGCAGCCCGAATGTTCGGGAGGTCACGATTGAAAAGCTGGTCCTGCAGCGTCTTGGTCCCGGTGGAGAGGATGACCTTTCCGCGAGAGAGCAACGCAGGTACAAGATAGGCAAAAGTCTTTCCCGTGCCGGTGCCAGCCTCGGCCACCAGAACGCGGTTTTCCCGCAGCGCATCCGCGATGTGGCTGGCCATCTCGAGCTGCTGCGGTCGCGGGCGAAACGACGGAATCGCCGCTGCGAGGGGGCCGTCCGGCGAAAATGCGGTTTCCAGATCGGTCATCGTTGATCCACGGCTCCCGGATTGGCCGGTCTCGGGCTCAATCTGCGCGGTGACCCAGCGCAAGGTATTCACGGCTGCGCATCTCGATCAGGCGGCTTACCGTGCGGACGAATTCATGCGCGTTGTGCCCCTGAGTGTAGAGCTCCGCAGCGTCGACCTCGGCGCTGGCGATCAGTTTCACCCGGTAGTCGTACAACACGTCGATCAGCCAGGTGAAACGCCGCGCTTCCGAGGCGCTGCCCGCGTTCATGCGCGGGATTCCCGACAGGATCAATGTATGGTGTTCCCGGGCGATCTCGAGATAATCATTCTGCGAGCGGGGGCCGCCGCAGAGGGTCGCGAAATCGAACCAGATCACGCCGGTCGCATGACCGAGAACCGGCAGCCCGCGCTCGAACAGATCTATCTCCCCAGCAGCCGGCTCACTTGCAGCCAGATGATAGAAATCATCGCGCATCTTGCGCTGCGCCGCCTCGTCGGCCGGCACGAGGTAGATCTCCATCTGTTCGAGGGTTCGCAAGCGGTAATCGGTACCGTGATCGAGCTCGAAGACGTCGAAGCGCCGCTTGATCATCTCGATCGTCGGCAGGAAGTTGATGCGCTGCAAGCCGTTCGGATAGAGCCCGTCCGGCGGATAGTTCGATGTCATCACGAAGATGACCCCGCGCGCGAACAGCGCATCGAGCAGGCGCCCGAGAATCATCGCATCGGCGATGTCGGACACGTGAAACTCGTCGAAACACAATAGCCGCGTTTCCTTGGCAACGCGATCTGCAACGCGCTGCAGGGGATCCGGCTCGTTGTTGAATTGCCTCAGGTCGTTCTGCACCTCCTGCATGAAGGCATGGAAGTGCACCCGGCGCTTGCGCTGATAAGGCACCGAATCGTAAAAGCAATCCATCAGGAAGCTCTTTCCGCGCCCCACTCCACCCCAGAAATACACGCTACGCGGCAACTGCGGTCGCGTAAAAAGCTTGCGCAGGGTGTTACGCCGAGCCGCCTTGAACCCGACGAGATCGGTATAAAGCGTCTGCAATCGCTGTGCAGCGGTGCGCTGCTCCGGATCCGACTTGTATCCGCGAGCAGCGAGTTGGGCCTCGTAGGCCTCGAGCATCCCGTACTGCGGGACATTCAGGACGCGATGGGGCATGGGACCTGCCTGAAACCGTAATGCGAAAAAATGAGGGTGGTCCGGGATTATCCCGCACCACCCCGCGAGCGACCAGCCGAAAGGCCGATCAGAAATGCAGCGGACGCTTGTCCACCGCGAGGGCAGCCTCGTGCACCACTTCCGACAGGGTCGGATGGGCGTGGCAGATGCGCGCCAGGTCTTCCGATGCCGCACCGAACTCCATCGCGACGACCGCTTCCGAGATCAGCTCGGAGGCATTCGCACCGATGATGTGCACACCGAGGATGCGATCGGTCTGCGCGCAGGCCAGCATCTTGACGAAGCCGGTGGGATCGCCCGAACCGAGCGCACGGCCGTTGGCCATGAACGGGATCTTGCCGGCCCGGTAGGCAACGCCTTCGGCTTTGAGTTGCTGTTCGGTCTTGCCCACCCAGGCGATCTCGGGCGACGTGTAGATCACGCCCGGTACCATGTCCAGGTTGCAGTGGCCGGCCTGACCCGCGATGACTTCAGCAACCATGACGGCCTCTTCCATCGCCTTGTGCGCAAGCATCGGCCCGCGGACGACGTCGCCGACCGCATAGACGTTCGGCAGGTTGCTCTTGCAGTGACCATCGACAACGATCTGGCCGCGTTCATTCACGTTCAGGCCGACCGCTGCGGCATTCAGGCCATCGGTATTCGGGACGCGACCGACGGACACGATCAGGCGATCGCATTCGAGCTTCGCCTCCTTGCCGTCCTTGTCGGTGTAGGCGATCGATACGCCCTTCTTGGTGACCTTCGTGTCGCCGATGGTCACTCCCGTCTCGATCACGAGTCCCTGCTTCTTGAAGACCTTGAGCGCTTCCTTGGCCACATCCACGTCGGCGAAGCCCATGAAATCGGGCAGCGCTTCGAGCACGGTCACTTCCGCGCCCAGGCGACGCCACACCGAGCCCATTTCGAGGCCGATCACGCCGGCGCCGATGACGCCCAGCTTCTTCGGCACCGCATCGAAGTCCAGGGCACCGACGTTGTCGCAAACGATCTTGTTATCGACCGGAATGCCGGGCAGATGGCGCGGCTTCGACCCCGTCGCGATGATGACGTGCTTGGCTTCGACCGTTTCGCCGCCGACCTTGACGACATATCCGTCCGCACCGGCGCTTTCGAAGCTGCCATGCCCCGCGAGGAAGGTCACCTTGTTCTTCTTGAACAAGCCCTTGATCCCCGACGTGAGCTGATCCACGACCTTGTTCTTGCGGCCGATCATGGTCGGCACGTCGATGCTGACACCGCCACTCACCTTGATGCCCTGCCCTTCGAAGGCGTGCTCCGCTTCCTCGAACAGGTGGGAGGTATGCAACAGCGCCTTGGAAGGGATGCACCCCACGTTCAGGCAGGTCCCGCCGAGACGCGGCTCGCCCTTCGGGTCGGCATACGGATTGGACTCGGCACACGCCGTCTTGAAACCCAGTTGTGCAGCACGAATCGCCGCCACATACCCGCCAGGCCCGCCGCCGATGACGAGTACGTCGAATTGCTTGTCAGCCATCATTCACTCCGGAAAAACGAAAAACGTGGTGTCGCGCCGGACGCATTGCTCCGGCGCGGCACCACGCACAAGGTCTATTACACGTCGAGGATCAGGCGGGCCGGATCTTCCAGCGCTTCCTTCATCGTCACGAGGCCGAGCACTGCTTCGCGGCCGTCGATGATGCGGTGATCATACGACATGGCCAGGTAGTTGATCGGGCGGATCACGATCTGGCCGTTCTCGACCACCGGACGGTCCTTGGTCGCGTGGATGCCCAGGATGGCCGACTGCGGCGGGTTGATGATCGGCGTCGACAGCATCGATCCGAACACGCCCCCGTTGGAGATCGAGAAGGTGCCGCCGGAGAGTTCCTCGAGCGACAGCTTGCCGTCCTTCGCCTTCTGGCCGTACTCGGCGATCTTCTTCTCGATGTCGGCGATGGACATCTGGTCCGCATCGCGCAGGATCGGCACGACGAGGCCGCGCGGCGAACCGACGGCGATGCCGATGTCGATGTAGCCGTGGTAGATGATGTCCGTACCGTCAACCGACGCGTTCAGGATCGGGAACTTCTTCAGCGCCGCGACCGCGGCCTTGACGAAGAAGCCCATGAAACCGAGGCGCACGCCGTGTGCCTTCTCGAACTTGTCGCCATACTGCTTGCGCAGCGCCATGACCGGCGCCATGTTCACTTCGTTGAACGTCGTCAGGATCGCGTTTTCGTTCTTCGACTGGATCAGGCGCTCGGCGATGCGGGCGCGCAGGCGGGTCATCGGCACACGCTCTTCCGGACGCTCACCGGTCAGGGCGAGCGAAGCCGGTGCAGCCGCGGGAGCGGCAGCGCGCGGCTGGGCTGCAACCGCATCTTCCTTCGTCACACGCCCGCCACGGCCAGAGCCGGCGACGTCGGTGGTCGCAATGCCCTTCTCTTCGAGAATCTTGCGCGCGGCCGGGCTGGCAGCGCCGGCCGCAGCGGCCGACGGTGCTGCAGCGGGTGCCGCCGCAGCGGCCGGGGCAGCGGCAGGAGCCGCAGCACCGGCAGCGGCCTTGGCTTCGGTGTCGATCTGGGCGATCAGTTCGCCCGACGTCACGTTCTCGCCGCTGGCCTTCACGATCTTGACGAGCACGCCGTCGGCCGGAGCCGGAGTCTCGAGCACCACCTTGTCCGTCTCGATGTCGATCAGGTTCTCATCACGCGACACCGCGTCGCCTTCCTTCTTGTGCCACGAAACCAGGGTGGCTTCCGAAACCGATTCCGACAGTTGCGGAACTTTCACTTCAATCAGCATTTGATCTTCTCCCGAAGTCCGAGCTTGTGCTTATTAGTTGGGTGATTGTTGCGTCGTGTCCTGGATCGGACCGAAGGCGTTTTCCAGGACAGCCTTCTGCTGCGCGTTGTGCTTGGCGTAGTAGCCGACCGCAGGCGAAGCCGAGGCGGGGCGGCTGACGAGCAGCAGGCGGCGCTTGCCCAGCACGTTGACGAGGTGCTGGCGCGACGCGAGCCAGTACCAGGCGCCCTGGTTGCGCGGCTCTTCCTGGCACCAGACCACTTCCTTGGCGTTCGGGAACTGATTAATCGCGGCGGCGAAGGCGTCGGTGGGGAACGGGTAGATCTGCTCGATGCGGACAAGCGCCGTGTCGGTGATCTTGTTCTCGCGACGGTGAGCTAGCAGCTCGTAGTAGACCTTGCCCTGGCACAGAACCACGCGCTTGACCTTCTTCGGATCGAGCTTCTCGACTTCCGGGATGACCGTCTGGAAGCTGCCGCTGGCCAGTTCGTCGATCGTCGAGATCGCTTCCTTGTGACGCAGCAGCGACTTCGGCGTGACGATGATCAGCGGCTTGCGCAGCTTGCGCAGCATCTGGCGACGCAGCAGATGGAACACCTGGGCAGGCGTCGTCGGGACGCAGATCTGCCAGTTGTTTTCAGCCGCCAGGCTCATGAAGCGTTCGGGACGGCACGACGAATGCTCGGGACCCTGCCCTTCGTAACCGTGCGGCAGCATCATCACGAGCCCGCTCAGCCGGCCCCACTTCGCTTCGCCCGAACTGATGAACTGGTCGATCACTACCTGAGCGCCGTTCACGAAGTCGCCGAACTGGGCTTCCCATACGACAAGTTCGTTCGGCTCGGTCGTCGAATAGCCATACTCGAAGGCCAGCACTGCCTCTTCCGAGAGCACCGAGTCATGGCACTGGAATCCGGCCTGGCCGTCCTGGATGTGATCCAGCGGCTTGTAGATGCCTTCGTCCCAACGCTCGCGCTTCTGGTCGTGCAGCACCGCATGACGATGGAAGAAGGTTCCGCGGCCGACGTCCTCACCGGAGAGACGCACACGGTACCCTTGGGCCAGCAGACTTGCGTAGGCGAGGTTCTCGCCCATGCCCCAGTCGAGTGCCTGCTCACCACGTGCCATTGCCGCACGGTCATCGATGATCTTCTTCACGCGCGAATGCAAAGTGAAGCTCGCCGGGATCGTGGACAGGCGCTCGCCCAGCCGCTTGACCTCCGGGACGGGGATCGCGGTTTCCGCGACGTCGGTATACGCCTTCTTCAGGAACGGCGTCCAATCCACCGAGAACTGACGATTGTGGCCAGGCAGAACCGGATTCGACAGGAGCTCGCCACGATCGAGATGCTCGCGGTACTCTGCGATCATGCGATCGGGTTCATCCGCCTGGCACGTACCCTCAACGACGAGACGGTCGGCATACAGCTTGCGAGTACCCGCGTGCTTCTGGATGGTGCGGTACATCAGCGGCTGCGTCACCATCGGCTCGTCCTGCTCGTTGTGGCCGAGCTTGCGGAAGCAAATGATGTCGACCACCACGTCCTTCTTGAATTCCTGGCGGAACTCGACGGCCAGCTGTGTGACGAACGCAACGGCTTCGGGATCGTCGCCGTTCACGTGGAAGATCGGCGCTTCAACCATCTTGAAGATGTCGGTGCAATACAGCGAGCTGCGGTAGTCGCGCGGATCGGAGGTCGTGAAGCCGATCTGGTTGTTCACGACGATGTGAACGGTGCCGCCCGTGCCGTAGCCGCGGGTCTGCGAGAAATTCAGCATCTCCTGGTTCACGCCCTGGCCCGCGACGGCCGCGTCGCCGTGGATCAGGACAGGAATGACCTGCCCCTTGGCATCGTCGCTGCGACGCACCTGGCGGGCGTACACGGAACCTTCGACGACCGGGTTGATGATCTCGAGGTGCGACGGATTGAACGCCAGCGTGAGGTGCATCGGGCCTCCCGACGTCATGACGTCGCTGGAGAAGCCCATGTGGTATTTCACGTCACCCGCAGTCAGGTCCGCAGCAGCCTTGCCCTCGAATTCCGAGAACAGCATCGACGGCGACTTGCCGAGCGTATTCACCAGCACGTTCAGGCGACCGCGATGCGCCATGCCGATGACCACTTCCTGGGCGCCCAGGCCACCAGCGACACTGATCAGCTCGTCCATCGCGACGATCGCCGACTCGCCGCCTTCAAGCGAGAAGCGCTTCTGGCCGACATATCTCGTGTGCAGATAGCGTTCGAGGGTTTCCGCAGCGGTCGTGCGCTCGAGGATGCGCTTCTTCTTCGCAGCATCGTAACGCGGGGTCGCGCGCACGCTCTCGAGGCGTGCCTGGATCCAGCGCTTCTGCGAAATGTCGGAGATGTACATGTATTCCGAACCGACCGACCCGCAGTAGGTCTGGCGCACCGCTTCGAGGATCTCGCGCAGGGTCGCATGGTCGGTCGAGAAACCGTGGAACGAACCCGTATTGAAGCTGCGCGACAGGTCCGCCTCGGTGAAGCCGTAGTAAGAGGGCTCCAGTTCGGCGATGTGAGGCCGCTCGGTACGACGCAGCGGGTCGAGATTTGCCCAGCGGTTGCCGAGGAAACGGTAAGCGTTGATGAGTTGGAGCGTGCTCACTTGACGCTTGTCGCCACCTTCCGGGGCAACGGTGCGGATCGGGCCGCGCTTGGCCATCTCGGCGAAGGCCGCGATCACCGGGCCATGCGCCACGTCGCGCAACGCTGCGCCACTCTGCGACTGAAGGTTGTCGAAATAGGCACGCCACGATTCCGGCACCGACGCCGGATCGGAAAGGTAATTCTCGTAAAGCTCCTCGATGAACGGCGCATTGCTGCCGAACAAGTGAGAAGTGGATCGTTGCTGAATGGTCATTGTTATGCCACCTGTAGTCTTATTGCGTTGCTTGGGCTACTCGACGCTGCATGCCCGGCGTCTCCGAACAAAAACGGGATGGCCGCGTCGAACGACCATCCCGCGGAGATCATTGCCGGGATTCTCTCCCGCCCTTGATCATCAGTTACGGACGCTGGGCCAGTTCCGGAACGTTGCGGCGCGCCGAGCCGATGTACAGCTGGCGCGGGCGACCGATCTTGTATTCGGGATCGGTGATCATTTCTTCCCACTGGGTGATCCAGCCGACCGTGCGAGCCAGAGCGAAGATGCACGTGAACATCGACGTCGGGATACCCAGCGCCTTCTGGACGATGCCCGAGTAGAAGTCCACGTTCGGGTACAGCTTCTTCTCGACGAAGTACTCGTCTTCGAGCGCGATCTTCTCGAGCTCCTTCGCCAGCTTGAACAGGCGGTCGTTCTCGAGGCCCAGTTCGCCGAGGACGTCGGCGCAGACCTTGCCCATCAGCTTGGCGCGCGGGTCGAAGTTCTTGTACACACGGTGACCGAAGCCCATCAGCTTGAAGCTGTCGTTCTTGTCCTTCGCGCGCTTGATGTACTCGCCGACGCGCGACACGTCACCGATCTGCTCCAGCATGTTGAGGCAGGCTTCGTTCGCGCCGCCGTGCGCCGGGCCCCACAGGCAGGCGATGCCCGCCGAGATGCAGGCGAACGGGTTCGCTCCCGACGAGCCGGCGAGGCGGACAGTCGAGGTCGACGCGTTCTGCTCGTGATCGGCGTGCAGCGTGAAGATGACGTCGAGCGCGCGCACCAGCACCGGGTTCGGCTCGTACTTCTCGCACGGCGTACCGAACATCATGTGCATGAAGTTCGCCGTGTAGTCGAGGTCGTTGCGCGGGTACATGAAGGGCTGGCCCATGTTGTACTTGTAGGCCATCGCAACGATCGTCGGCAGCTTGGCGATCAGGCGGTTGATCGAGATGTTGCGGTGCGCCGCATCCGAGAAGTCCAGCGCCTCGTGGTAGAACGCCGACAACGCGCCAACGACGCCAACCATGACCGCCATCGGATGCGCGTCACGACGGAAGCCCGAGTAGAACTTCGTCATCTGGTCGTGCAGCATCGTGTGGTTCTTGATCGTCGTCTCGAACTCACCCTTCTGCGCGGTGTTCGGCAGCTCACCGTTCTTCAGGAGGTAGGCAACTTCGAGGAAGTTGCACTTCTCGGCCAGTTGCTCGATGGGATAACCCCGATACAGCAGCTCGCCCTTGTCACCGTCGATGAAGGTAATCGTGGACTTGCAGCTCGCGGTCGAAAGGAACCCGGAGTCGTAGGTGAAGAGACCGGTCTTGGCACCCAGGGTGCGGATGTCAATGACATCGTTCCCGTGGGTACCGGTCATCACCGGGAATTCGACGGTCTTGCCATCGACGGTAAGCGTTGCGGTGCGTTCAGTGCTCATAGGTCATCCCTTTTGCGTGCCCGTATTAACTACTAGCTCCCTGTAACGAGCGTCCTGCCGAGTCAGCGCTGACTCAGCAGTCCGATCATCTCCTTCCAGCGGTCGACCTCGCAGGCCGCGCTCCCGTTGACCATGGCCCACAGGTCATGGTCCTCGCAACGGAGCAGGTCCTCGAGGTCCGCCACCTGACCGTCGGTAAGACGGTCGAAGTCCCTTTCCAGAAAGCGTGCGAAGACGAGGTCGAGCTCCAGAAGAGCCCGACGACATTGCCAGCGCACGCGCCCCCGGTTGATGCTCATACAGCCCGGCTGACCATCATGTCCTTGATCTTGCCAATCGCGCGCGTCGGATTCAGACTCTTCGGGCACACGTCGACACAGTTCATGATGCTGTGGCAGCGGAACAGGCGGTACGGATCCTCGAGGTTGTCGAGACGCTCGCTCGTTGCCTCGTCGCGCGTGTCGGCGAGGAAGCGGTATGCCGCAAGCAGGCCCGCCGGCCCGACGAACTTGTCCGGGTTCCACCAGAACGACGGGCAGGACGTCGAGCAGCAGGCGCACAGGATGCACTCGTACAGGCCGTTGAGCTCCTCACGGTCTTCCGGTGATTGCAGGCGCTCGCGTTCGGGTGCCGGCGTCTCGTTGATCAGGTACGGCTTGATCGAGTGGTACTGCTTGAAGAACTGCGTCATGTCGACGATCAGGTCGCGGATCACGGGCAGCCCCGGCAACGGACGCAGCACGATCGGCTGCGGCAGACCGTCGATGTCGGTGAGGCACGCAAGCCGGTTCTTGCCATTGACGTTCATTGCGTCCGAACCGCAGACGCCTTCGCGGCAAGAACGGCGGAACGACAGCGAATCGTCCTGCGACTTCAGTCGAACCAGCACGTCGAGCAGTTTCTTGTCCGACGGTTCAAGTTCGAGGGTGTAGTCCTGCATGTACGGCTTGTCGTCCTTGTCCGGATCGTAGCGGTACATCTTCAATTGAATGGTGCGCTTGCTCATTTCAGTATTTCTCCCGCGCTCAGTAGGTACGCTTCGCGAGCGCGATCGGCTCGACATCGTGTGACAACGGCTTCATCGTCACCGGCTTGTATTCGAGCCGGTTCCCTTCGCTGTACCACAGCGTGTGCTTGAGCCATTCATTGTCGTTACGGCCATTCGGGAATTCCGACGTATCGGGTGCGTCATCGCGCACGTGCGCGCCGCGGGATTCCTTCCGGGCTTCGGCCGACACCATCGTCGCCTTCGCGACTTCGATCAGATTGTCGAGCTCGAGGGCTTCGGTGCGCGCCGTATTCCAGACCTTCGACTTGTCCTTGATCCCCGTGCGTTTGGCCCGTTCGGCCACCGCCAGGATCTGCGTGACACCTTCCTTCAGCAGGTTGTCGAAACGGAACACGCCCGCGTGTTTTTGCATCGTGCGACGCATCTCGAGGCCGACGTCGAACACGCTCTCGCCGTTGGTCTGACCTTCGAGGCGCGCGAGACGCGCGAGGGACATGTCTGCGGCATCGTCCGGCAGCGGCTTGAGGCTGAGATTCCCGCTAGTCAAATCCGCGACGACCGACTCACCCGCCGACTTGCCGAACACCAGCAGGTCGAGCAGCGAGTTGGTGCCGAGCCGGTTTGCTCCGTGCACCGATGCGCAGGCACATTCACCGGCCGCATAGAAACCGATGACCGGCGCGTTCGGATTGCCGCCCTTCGGTGCAACGACCTGGCCCTTGTAGTTCGTCGGGATACCGCCCATCTGGTAATGCGCAGTGGGCACAACCGGGATGGGAGCCTTGATCGGGTCGACGCCGGCAAACTGGATCGAGATCTCGCGGATGCCCGGCAGCCGCTTCATGATCGTTTCCGGCGACAAGTGCGTGATGTCCAGCAGCACGTGATCCTTGTCGGGACCGCAGCCGCGACCTTCATTGATCTCGGTGACCATAGAACGCGAAACGACGTCGCGCGATGCGAGGTCCTTGAGGTTCGGCGCATAACGCTCCATGAAGCGCTCGCCGGACGCGTTACGCAGAATGCCGCCTTCGCCGCGCACGCCTTCCGTAATCAGCACTCCGGCACCAAACACGCCCGTCGGGTGGAATTGCCAGAACTCCATGTCTTCGAGCGGAACGCCGGCGCGCGCTGCCATCCCGAGACCGTCGCCGGTGTTGATGAACGCGTTCGTCGAGCTGTGGAAGATGCGGCCGGCACCGCCAGTCGCGAAGATCGTCGCTTTGGCGTGGAAGATCGAGACTTCGCCCGTTTCCATTTCCAGCGCGGTCACGCCAAGGACGTCACCGTCCGCGTTGCGGATGAGATCGAGCGCCATCCACTCGACGAAGAACTGCGTATTGGCGCGCACGTTGCGCTGGTACAGCGCGTGCAGCATCGCATGGCCGGTACGGTCCGCCGCGGCACAGGAGCGCGAAACGGGCGACTGACCATAGTTCTGCGAGTGGCCGCCGAACGGGCGCTGGTAGATCTTGCCGTTATCGGTGCGGTCGAAAGGCATGCCGTAGTGTTCGAGTTCGACGACCACTTCGTTGGCCTTGCGGCACATGAATTCGATCGCATCCTGGTCACCCAGCCAGTCCGACCCCTTGACGGTGTCATACATGTGCCAATGCCAGTTGTCTTCCGTCGAATTGCCCAGCGACGCGGCGACGCCACCCTGGGCGGCGACGGTATGCGAACGGGTCGGAAACACCTTGGTCAGCACGGCGGTCTTCAGACCGGCTTCGGAAAGTTGCAGGGCCGCACGCAGACCGGCACCGCCGGCGCCAACGATAACTGCGTCAAAAGTACGCTTAGCGACAGTCACGCTCACAGCCTCCAAAGAATCTGCGCAGCCCAGCCGGCATAGCCGACGAGCAGGAAAATCGTTACAAGATGCAGGGCCAGACGCACACCGACCGGCTTGACGTAATCCATCCAGATGTCACGCACCCCGATCCAGGCGTGATAAAAGAGCGCGAGGAAGAACAGGAATGCGAAGAACCGCACGATGCCGTTACGGAACAGGCCGGACCAGACCTGATAGTTCATTTCCGGCAGGCCCAGCGCAGCGGCGGCAAAAAGGATGGTGAACACCACCATGAACAGCGCCGTTGCGCGCTGCGCGATCCAGTCGCGCAGCCCGTAGTGAGCGCCGACGACAATGCGATTTACCATAGCTTCACCCCAATCATCACGGTCAGCGCGATGCTGACAACCAGCACGATGCGCGAGCTGTTACGGGCCGACTGCAGGTCGATGCCCTTGTGAAGATCGAGCAGCAGGAAACGGATGCCGGCACAGAAGTGGTGCGTGTAGGCCCAGAGCAAACCCAACAGGAGAATCTTGACGAGCGGGTTGCCGACAACGCTCTTGTACGCCGCGAAGGACTCGGGCGAAGCGAGGCTGCGATCGAGCAGGTACAGGAGGAACGGCAGCATCAGGAACAGCCCTGCCCCGCTGACCCGATGAAGGATGGAAACGATACCCGGCAATGGGAGCCGGATTTCGTGCAGGGCCAGGAATTTGGGCCGCTGCTTTGGCGCTATGGCTTCTGACATATTGTTTACCCCTAATTTAGCGACGGTTGCCCGACGCGGTTCTCCCAACTTGCAAAGCGCGAGAATTATATACGCGGAATGTATTCATTCCGCCGCACCGCGCGCTCAATTCAGTTCATTCAGATAAAAATGCTCGGCCGTGGAATAAAGGCCGCGCCGCCATTCGACCGGCCTATCGCCATAGGTGTACGTCACCCGCTCGACCGACAGGAGCGGGGTACCTTCCTGTACCCGCAGCGTGTCGCTCGTCGACCGATCGGCCGCGACGGCACGAATCCGCTCTTGGGCGCGGATCATGCGCAACCCGAAGCGCGTTTCGAACAGGCTGTAGAGCGAGCCGTTCCAGCTCTGCAACACTTCGAGGGTCAGCCCCTGGAAAATCTCGCCCGGGAGATAGATCTCATCGATCACCACGGGCTTTTGCGCGAACCTCAGCAGGCGACGCACGATGATGATGGGTTCGCCCTGCTCGATGCCGAGCATGCGTGAAGCTTCCTGTCCCGCCTTGGCGCGCCAGCAGTCCATCGGCACGCTCTGGGGATGAGCGAGATCGCCATCCATCGGAACGAGACGCAGGAACCGGAACAGTGCGCGCGGGTCGTTATGCGACGCAACGAACGTGCCTTTGCCCTGCTTGCGCACGAGAAGGTTCTCGGCTGCCATCTCGTCTATCGCCTTGCGAACCGTTCCCTGGGAAACGCTGAATCGCGAGGCGAGCTCCTGCTCGCTCGGAATCACCTGCCCGGGGCGCCATTCGCCCGACTCAAGTGCCTGAAGAATCAGGCTCTTGATCTGCCGGTAAAGCGGACTGAAGGTTGGGGATTCCTGTGCCATGGGCGCATTTCATCACAAAATTTTCGAACCGTCCATTATCAGTCTGATGTCTTATATAAGACAAGTGACATTAATTGACACGCACCGGACTTGCTTCTACCATCCTCCCGCCCGGAACCCGCATTCAAGGTTTCCAAAGTCGAACGCCGAGCTGCAATCGCGGGCGCAACATCTACAATCAAAACCGTCTTCTCTTCAAATCGCTTTAGAGGGAGTACTCAGATGAGCAAAGCCCCCGTCCGTGTCGCTGTTACCGGCGCTGCCGGCCAGATCGGATACAGCCTGCTGTTCCGCATCGCCAGCGGCGAAATGCTGGGCAAAGATCAGCCCGTGATCCTGCAACTGCTCGATCTGCCGCAAGCCCAGAAGGCGGTCAAGGGCGTGATGATGGAGCTGGAAGACTGCGCCTTCCCGCTGCTCGCCGGCATGGTTGCGACCGACGACCCGAACGTCGCATTCAAGGATGCCGACTACTGCCTGCTCGTGGGTGCCCGTCCGCGCGGCCCCGGCATGGAGCGTGCCGACCTGCTGACCGCAAACGGCGCGATCTTCACGGTTCAGGGCAAGGCAATTGCCGAGAACGCCAAGGAGACTGTCAAGGTTCTCGTCGTCGGCAACCCGTGCAACACGAATGCCTACATCGCCGCTGCTGCTGCCAGGAAGGTCGGCCGCACCAACCCGAACAACTACCACGGCATGCTGCGCCTGGACCACAACCGCGCGCTGTCGCAGCTCGCCGCCAGGACCGGCCGTACGGTGTCGAGCCTGAAGAAGATGGTCGTGTGGGGCAACCACTCGCCCACGATGTACGCCGACTACCGCTTCTGCACGTCGAACGGCGATTCCGTCAAGGCACTCGTTAACGATCATGCCTGGAACAACGACGTCTTCCTGCCGACGGTCGGCAAGCGCGGTGCTGCGATCATCGACGCACGCGGCCTGTCGTCCGCTGCTTCGGCCGCAAACGCTGCGATCGATCACATGCACGACTGGGCCCTCGGCTCCGACGACTGGGTCACCATGGGAGTTCCGTCCGACGGTTCCTACGGCATTCCGGCCGGCGTCGTGTTCGGCTTCCCCTGCGAGTGCAAGAACGGCGAATTCAAGATCATCCAGGGTCTCGAGATCGACGAATATTCGCGTGAGAAGATCAACAAGACTCTCACCGAGCTCGAAGACGAGCGCGCAGCAGTTGCCGACATGCTGAAGTAATCCGCCGGCGCAAGCCTTCAGCGGAAAGCCGCGGCAATGCGCCGCGGCTTTTTTTTGCCCGCCAGTTTCAGCAGAATCGTGCTCCCGAGACATTTATGGACAAAGTCATGCAACACCCTGCCGACGTTCTTTTCGCCGGGGAAAAGCCCTTCCCCGCCCTCCCCGCCGTCGACCACTATGCCGGTTCTGAGAAGCTGATGCGCAAGGCCTTGCAGCTTCAGCAGGAACTCGGGCCGATTTTCGACGTGACGTGCGACTGTGAGGACGGCGCGCATGCCGGAGCGGAGGCCGAACACGCCACGATGGCAGCCGAAATGATCCTGTCGACGGACAATCGTTTCGGGCGCGTCGGAGCGCGCATTCACGACATCACCCACAGCCGCTGGAAGCAGGATCTCGAAATTCTCGTTGGACAGGCGGGCCGGCGCCTTGCCTTCATCACCTTGCCCAAGGTGCGCTCGGCGGCGGACGCAGGGGACCAGATTCAGGCCTTGCGCGAGATCGAGAAATCGAACGGAATCGACAAGCCGATTCCCGTTCACGTGCTGATCGAAACACATGGCGCACTGCACGAGGCGTGGGAGATCGCCGCCCTGGACAGCGTGGAGTCGCTCGATTTCGGACTCATGGACTTCGTGTCCGGACACCATGGAGCAATCCCGGGAAACGCAATGACTAGTCCGGGGCAATTCACTCACCCGCTCGTCGTCCGGGCGAAAGCGGAGATCGCGGCGGCGGCACTCGGCAACGGCGTCGTCCCGTCACATAACGTCACCACGGAACTCAAGGATCTCGAGTACATCCGCCGGGATGCCGAGCGCGCGCGCCGCGAGTTCGGCTATCTGCGAATGTGGAGCATCCATCCGAACCAGATCCGCCCCATCGTTGAGGCGATGCGCCCCGATTTTTCCGAGGTTGAAGCTGCCGTCGAGATTCTCGTCGGCGCCCAGGCTGTCGGCTGGGGTCCGACCCAGCACCATGGGAAGCTCCATGATCGGGCGTCGTATCGCTATTTCTGGGAACTGCTGTCCAGGGCCAAGGCGACGGGGATGACAATCGGGGACAACGCCGAGCAGCGCTTCTTTCGCTGAGGGCGCACGCGGGGCGTCCTCAGCGACTCGAGGGGAGAATTCAGCGCCCGCGAAACTGGCGGGGAGGCGGGGGAGGTGCGTCGCTCCGCTCTTCCTTGTGGCGGAAACTGATGCGGGCCTTCGTCAGATCGTACGGCGACAACTCGACGCTTACCTTGTCGCCGGCGAGAATCCGGATGCGATGCTTGCGCATTTTTCCTGACGCGTATGCCTGCACTTCCACCCCGTTCTCCAAGGTCACGCGGAAACGCGTATCGGGAAGCACTTCATTCACGACGCCTTCCATCTCCAGCAGTTCTTCCTTTGCCATTTCAACTCCTCGAAAACAGGCAATATCCGGCTGACCAACGGCCCATCCTCCGCACCCCGAGCGATCCCATTGCGAACGACTGCAATCAGGATGCACCGGAACGATCCAGACAAACGGAGCAATGCAAGACCGCAGGGCGACGACGTTTTCGCGGTGAGGTCGGGAATAACCGGCACAACCGGCAGAGCTTGCAACAGAACGAGTTTCCACCCGGAAACTTGTATGTGCAAATTATAGCGGAATGCTTCGCCACGCCCCAAATTGCGCCATTCCCGGGACGAATGTGCGTTGTGCACAGCCCGCTTTCTCTATAATGGAAAAATGACGGTCCCCGAAACCTTCCCCGAAACTTGCACGGTGTTCTTTGCCGACCTGGCCGGCAGCACCCAACTTTACGAGCGCGCAGGGGACGCCGCCGCTTACCGTCTTGTCGAGCAATGCCTGCTGGCGATGCGACAGGAGATTCAGGCCTGTGGCGGCCGAGTGATCAAGAATACCGGGGACGGACTGCTCGCCGTGTTCTCCGATCCGAACGGGGCGCCCGAGGCGGCGATAAGGATTCACTTCGTCGTTCAGGATCTTCCGCGCGCGTCCGGACAGAAGATGGCCGCTCGCGTCGCGTTCCACACCGGAACGGTGATAGTCAGCGAAGAAGATGTCTTCGGCGATACGGTGAATGTCGCGGCCCGTTTGCTCGAACTGGCGGCACCGGGGCGTGCGATAACATCGGAACAAAGTGCCCGGGAGCTGAAGCCCGAATGGCGCAATCTCCTGAACCCACTCCAGAGCAGAAGCTTGCGCGGCGTGTCGCGCCTGACGGCCCCATTCGAACTCGTCTGCGAATCAGTGGGTGATCTGACGGTCGTGCAGAGCGTGAAGCTCGACACCGAAGACGCGCCCGAATTGCGGTTGAGCATTGCGGACCGCGTGCTGACCCTGAATGCCCAAGTCCCGAGCGTCCGGCTGGGTCGTGGGGCCTCGTCGGAAATTCGCGTTACGGACACGCGGGCCTCCCGCGAACATGCCTACATCGAATTGCGCGGCGACAAATTCGTCCTCGTCGACCGGAGCAGCAACGGCACCTTTGTGGCCATTGACCGAGAACGTGAGTTCGTGCTCTCCCACGAGGAAGTGGTCCTGAGAAAACGCGGTCGTATCGCGCTGGGCCGATCGTCCTCCGAAAGTCACGACGTCATCGAATTCACCTGCCTGTAAGGTTCTCATTCGTGCGCTGACGCGCCCTCCCCGGCACCACCTCAGTGCTTGACGCAGTCGGCACGGCACGCCGCGCAGTCGCTCCTGTCCACCCGCTTTCCGAGCGCCTGCTGGAGCGCACACACTGACCGCCTGCAGCACACGACCGCTGCCCCTTCCTTGCTGGCCGCTTCGCGGAAGCGCTGCATCACGTTGTGCCCGAGGAAATCCGTAAAGAGGATCACCATGCCGATGCCGGCGGGCAGGGTCGCCGTACGGCGCTGGTGCGCGGTTTCGCGGCCGCTTACGTGCCCCGCAATGCGAATGCCGAATTCCGACAAGACATTTGGAATGTTGCCGAGGCGATCTGCTCCCACAATCAGTGCATCCATCTTATCCCTCATAGGTTATTGCGAATCATTCGCAACTATACTGCCCTCAATGGGAACTATTTGCAAGTAAGAATTGTTCTCGATAGTATTGCGCCATCGCCCCATGACAACGCAAGGGAACCACATGAACAAGACTCTCATCGCCTCCATCCTCACCGGCATCGGAGCACTCTCGACCCAGGCCATTGCAGCGGACGCAGAGCTCAACCTGTACTCGGCTCGCCATTACCAGACAGATGAGGCCTTGTATTCGAACTTCACGAAACAGACCGGCATCAAGATCAACCGGATCGAGGCCAAGGAAGACGAACTCCTCGAGCGCATCCGCAACGAGGGTGCGAACAGCCCGGCCGACGTTTTCATCACCGTCGATGCATCGCGCCTCGCGAAGGCCGACGAGCTCGGGATCTTCGCGCCGGTGAAGTCGAAGGTTCTCGAAGAGCGCATCCCCGCGAATCTGCGCGCCGAGAACTGGTACTCGTATTCGACGCGCGCCCGCGTGATCGTGTACAACAAGGACTCGGTCAAGGCTGACGACGTGCAGACCTACGAGAGCCTCGCTGCCCCCGCGCTCAAGGGCAAGGTGTGCTCGCGCTCGGGTAGCCACCCGTACAACATTTCTCTCGGAGCGGCTCTCGTGAAGCACAACGGAGCCGAAGCGACCGAGACCTGGGCAAGAAATGTGGTCGCGAATTTCGCTCGTGCCCCGAAAGGCGGCGATACAGACCAGATCAAGGCGGTGGCGGCAGGCGAGTGTGGCGTGACGATCGCCAACACGTATTATCTTGCGCGCCTGATGAACTCGGACAAGGCGGAGGACAAGGCCGTCGTCGCGAAGATCGGAACCGTGTGGCCGAACCAGAAGACGTGGGGCACGCACATCAACGTTTCCGGCGCGGGCATGCTGAAGAACGCCCCGAACAAGGGCGCTGCGGTGAAGTTCCTCGAGTACCTGGCGTCAGACGAAGCGCAGACCTACTTCGCCAACGGCAACAACGAATGGCCCGTCGTGGCAAGCGTAAAAGTCAGCAACCCGGCGCTCGACACGCTCGGCAAATTCAAGGCGGATGCCCTGCCCGTCGGCGAACTCGCCAACACCGCCGCCGAAGCGCAAAAAATCTACGACCGCGCCGGCTTCCGCTGATTGTCGGGCCTGCGACGGGGCGACCGCCCGTCGCAGGCTGACTGCAGATCAGAGGGCACGCAGGGAAAGGGCGACGCCTTCCGGTTTCCCCGGAAGGCGTCGTTTTTTTCATGCCGGCTTGGCAGCAACCTCAGGAAAATCCCGCTACGGACGGCGCACCTATTCGGACTGAGGCGTAGGCGTCGTGTTCGGCTTCGGGGAACGCTTGCGGAATTTACGCGCAGGCTTCTTGGCCGGGGCATCTTCGCCGGCTGGTGCCACCGCAGCAGCATTGTTCTTCGGCGGGCCTGCCGGCTTTTGCTGCGGGGGAGTCTTGCCTGGTCCGCCAGGCTTTTGCTGCCGCCCGCCCCCTGGCCGCGGGCCGCGGGAAGGCTTGGCCCCCAATCCCGTCGAGGGCGTCGGGCGCCTCAGGTTGGGGTCCGGAGCGCCTTCGCGATTTCCGGGGGCGAGACTGATCTCGAGTTCGTTGAGCTCGTCCCATTCGGCATCGGAGCGCTGATTGTCAGGAATCGCCAGCAGTTCCTGCAGGCGACGCCGCGGAGAAGTCGATTGCGGTGCATTCATTGTTGAATTATCCCATCGTTCGGGCGCGCCCGCTCCTGTTCTTGCTCAAAAAGTCTTGCCTGCAGCGGATACCCGGGACGCAGATCCCTTATGGCGAGTTCTTCACTTCGGGAAACGACGTGACACGCGCTCGACGATCGATCCTCGCGCCGCCACCTCGGTCGCCCCGGCCCGCTTTGCCGCCTCGAACGCCTCGGGGTCGTATTGCGGGCCAAAGACGATGATATCTACCAGGGGAAAGGTCGCGCGCAGCTGTGCAATGTGATCACACGCATTGCGTACCGCGAGATCCACCACGATGCAGTCGGGCGTTTCCGTGCCGCGCTTCTTGAGCATGGTCGCACCGGACGCCTTCCACTCGGACTCGAGTCGCATCCGGTTCATCAGATCATCACACCACAATAATATTTTAATTGGCATCCCGCGTCCTCACCTGTAACTTCATTGGAACCGCAATCTAGACTTCCGTCTCTTCAACCGTACGCCGGCTCCCGCGCGCGATCTGGCGCGAGATGATGAACATCGGCAACAGACCGACCGCAACGATCGTCACGGCAGCCGTCGATGCTTCGGCCAGCCGCTCATCCGATGCGAGCGTATGAGCCTGCGTCGCCAAGGTATCGAAATTGAACGGCCTCATCACGAGGGTTGCCGGCAATTCCTTCATTACATCGACAAAGACGAGCAGTCCGGCGGTGAGCAGGCTGCCGCGCAGGATCGGGACATGGATACGCTGCAGCGTGACCCACTTCCCGACGCCGAGGCTGCGGGATGCGTCATCCATGCTCGACGTGATCTTGCCCAGGCTCGTTTCGACCGTGTGCAGCGCGACGGAAAGAAAACGACCCAGGTAAGCATACACGAGCGCAGCGATGCCCCCGGTCAGGACGAGACCGGGGTTCACGCCCGTCACGCCCTGCCACCAGGCGGCGATCACATGATCGAGCCTCGTCACCGGAATCAGCACCCCGACCGCGATGACCGATCCCGGTACGGCATAACCGAGCCCGACGATGCGATTCAGCACGCGGGGCAGGCGCGTGCGTGCCAACCGCGCAGCGTAGCCGAGCAAGATCGCCAGCAGAACGGCAAGCAACGCCGTGACCAGCGCGAGCACAAAGCTGTTGCGCGCCAGTTGCACGAAGCGCGCGCCGAACTGGGCATCGCCGTCGACGATCGCCATGCGCACCAGCAGGAAGGCCGGCAGCAAGAAACCGAGAATAAGCGGCATCAGGCACGCGAGTGTCGCCACGAAGCCCAGCGGGCGCGACAGCTGGACGGGGATTGGCGTCATCTGCTGGCGCGAGGTGTTGTTGAACCGCGCCCGCCCGCGGCTTGCGTGCTCGAGAACCAGCACCAACACGACGAAGGCCAGCAGCATCGCGGAAAGCTGTGCTGCGGCGACGCGATCGCCAAGCGAGAACCAGGCGCGGTAGATGCCGGTCGTGAAGGTCTGCACGCCGAAGTAGGAGACCGTTCCGAAATCCGCGAGCGTTTCCATGAGTGCCAGAGCCGAACCGGCAACCACGGCAGGTCGGGCCAGGGGCAGCGAGACACGGAAGAAACTGGCCCAGGGCCCCAGGCCCAGCGAGCGCCCTGCTTCGAGCATTCCGGACGCGCGTTCGAGAAACGCGCTTCGTGCCAGAAGGTAGACGTACGGGTACAGGACGAACATGAACATCGCAACGGCACCGCCCACCGTGCGGACGTCGGGGAACCAGTAGTCGCCCGCCTTCCATCCGAAGACCTCGCGCAGCCCGCTTTGCAGGGGGCCCACGAACTGGAGGAAATCCGTGTAGACATAGGCCATTACGTAGGCCGGGACGGCGAGAGGCAGGACCAGTGCCCACTGGAAAAAGCGGCGCCCCGGAAACTCGGTCATGGTGGTCAGCCAGGCCGTCGCCACCCCTATCGTCGCCACACCCAGACCGACACCGGCACACAGGATCAGCGTATTGCGGATGAACTCCGGCAGAACCGTTGACGACAGGTGACTCCAGGTTCCGGCGGTCCCTCCGACGAGTACGTTCGAGAATACGGAGATCACCGGCATGGCGATCAACACGGAGATCAGCAGCGAGCCCGCAGTCAATGACGACCAGCGCTCGCGCAACCTTTCCAGCCCTTCCAGAAATCTCATCTCGCTCCCGACCGGGTCACGCCGCAAGGTCCATTCCGCGCGGCGGGCTATCGAGAATTATAATTCATCCCATTTCGGTTACCGCGATGCAATAATGGCCATCGCACTTTTCAACGCTGTATCGGATTCTCCATGTCCCATCTCGAGCTCGCCGGCATCGATCTGGCGTACGGCGGCCATCAAGTGGTCCGCAAGCTTTCATTCCGTCTCGAACAGGGCAGCATCGGCTGTCTGCTGGGACCCTCCGGCTGCGGCAAGACCACTGTCTTGCGTTGCATAGCGGGGTTCGAGCCCGTCATGGCTGGGCAGATCCGGCTCGACGGCAAGGCGGTGAGCGGGAGCGATCTGCATGTTCCGCCCGAGCGCCGACGCATCGGGATGGTGTTTCAGGATTACGCGCTGTTCCCCCACCTTTCGGTTTCCGACAATGTCGGCTTCGGCCTGCGCCACCTCGACGCGCAGCAGCGTCGCGAACGCATCGCCGAGTTGCTGCGCGTCGTGGGATTGGCCAGCCAGGGAAACAAGTATCCGCACGAGATGTCCGGAGGCCAGCAGCAGCGGGTCGCCCTGGCCCGCGCACTGGCTCCGCGCCCCAGCCTGCTGCTGCTCGACGAACCGTTCTCGAATCTCGATGTGGAACTGCGCGAACGCCTGTCCTTCGAGGTCCGCGACATCATCAAGGCGACGAACACCACAGCGATTCTCGTTACCCACGACCAGCACGAAGCCTTCGCGGTCGCGGACGAGATCGGGATCATGAACGAAGGGCGCATCCAGCAATGGGATACGCCGTACAACCTCTATCACCGCCCCGCCAATCGTTTCGTCGCCGATTTCATCGGACAGGGCGTGTTTCTGCAGGGGCTCGTGCTCAACGACCACCAGGTCAGGGTCGAACTCGGCACGCTGAACAGCGCCATCCCCGTGGAATGCGGCATCGGCTGCGGTAACTGCGACCGCGACTGCACGGTGTCGGTGCTCCTGCGGCCGGACGACATCGTGCATGATGACGCGAGCACCTTGCAGGCCGAGGTGGTGCATAAGGCCTTCCGGGGCGCGGACATCCTGTATACGCTGAAACTCGAGAGCGGCGCAAAGGTGTTGTCACTGGTGCCGAGCCACCACAACCATGCACTCGGCGAGCGGATCGGCATCCGGCTGGATGTCGATCACGTGGTGACCTTTCACGAGGGATCGGAAAACGCGGTGCAGGATCGGCCACTCGCCGGCCCCCTCCGGACGCAGTAATCCGACGTGATGATCCCCTGGCTCGCGGGCGCTCCACGATTTCCGCCGGTCGAGTCGGCGCTCGACGACCCGCCCGGCCTGCTCGCCGTGGGTGGCGATCTCGCCCCGGAATGGCTGCTCGCCGCATACCACCAAGGGATTTTTCCGTGGTACAGCGCAGGCGAACCGATACTCTGGTGGAGCCCGGATCCCCGGCTGGTGCTCGCTCCATCGGAGATGAAGATTTCCCGCTCACTGGGCCGGACCTTGCGCCAGCACCGCTTCGAGATCCGCTTCGATACGGCGTTCTCCGAGGTCGTCGCCGCATGTGCGGCACCACGCGGGCCCGGCGGGGGCACCTGGATCACCGAGGAGATGCAGGCCGCCTACCGCCGCATGCACGAACTCGGCTATGCGCACAGTGTCGAAGCGTGGTACGAAGGTTCGCTCGCGGGGGGGCTTTACGGCATCGGGCTGGGAAGGGCATTCTTCGGGGAGTCGATGTTCAGCCGTCGCACGGATGCGTCGAAGGTCGCCTTGGCACACCTGGCCCGCTACCTCGAGTCGAGGGATTTCGCCGTGATCGATTGCCAGATGACGACCACGCACCTGCTCTCGCTCGGCGCCTTCGAGATCGATCGCGCCGAATTCCGCGCCGGTCTGGAAATCTGGACGCGGCAGGGGGACGGACCGGGATGCTGGCCCGAAGACGCGGGCCGGGGATTGTTCTAGGCACACACTCGCAAACATGCAGAAAGACTATCCGTACGCACTCATCCAGTTTTACGCGACGGCGCCTTATGCTTGCTCTTACCTTCCGGAACGGGTGGCACGTTCCCAGGTCGCGACCCCCGGACACCTCATCGACACGGCCGTATACAGCGAACTCGTCCGTAACGGCTTCCGACGCAGCGGCATGTTCACGTACCGCCCCTACTGCGATCATTGCCGCGCCTGCGTGCCGGTGCGGATTCCGGTGGCTGCGTTTGTTCCCGATCGCAGCCAGCGGCGAAGCTGGGCGCGGCACTGCGCGCTCGAGGCGCACGAGCGGGATCTCTCGTTTTCCGAAGAGCACTATGCCCTCTATCAACGTTACCAGGGTTCGCGACACGCGGGCGGAGGGATGGACCAGGACAACCGCGAGCAGTACGCGCACTTCCTGTTGCAGAGCCAGGTCGACACGCGCGTCGTCGAGTTCCGCGAGCGGGGTGTCCTGCGCATGGTCAGCGTGATCGACCGCCTCAGCGACGGCCTGTCGAGCGTCTATACTTTCTTCGATCCGGACGACCCGAAGGCCAGTTACGGGACCTACGGCGTGCTGTGGCAGATCGAAGTGTGCCGCCGCCTGCGCCTTCCCTACCTCTACCTGGGATACTGGATCAAGAACAGCCGGAAGATGACGTACAAGATCCGCTTCCACCCCCTCGAAGGACGTATCCGGGGCGAATGGCGCCTCCTCGATCCGCTGACGGATTCGGAATCGGAATAGTAAACCGGATGCATGCCGGCCGCGGGCGGGCGCCGTCTTCGGAAATCCGGGGGGCGAGGTGCCGCGCGAAACGGTAGAATTCGCGGATGCTATACGATATCGCCCGCCCCATCCTGTTCTCGCTCGACGCGGAAACAGCTCACGAATTTTCCCTTGCCGCCCTCAACCTCACCGGCCGCTTCCTTCCGGCAGGCAGACCGGCGCAGTCCGATCCGGTCGAGGTCATGGGACTCAGCTTTCCCAATCGCATCGGCCTCGCAGCGGGACTGGACAAGAACGGCGAAGCCATAGACGGCCTGGCGCGCTTTGGCTTCGGTTTCATCGAGATCGGCACGGTCACCCCGCGGCCGCAGCCCGGAAATCCCCGCCCGCGGCTGTTTCGCCTGCCCGAGGTGCGCGGCATCATCAACCGCATGGGGTTCAATAACCACGGCGTCGACGCGCTGGTCGCGAACGTCGGTGCAGCGAAATTCAAGGGCATCCTGGGAATCAACATCGGCAAGAATTTCGACACGCCGATCGAGAATGCCGCCGACGACTACCTGGCCTGCCTCGACAAGGTATATGCGCTGGCGAGCTACGTGACGGTCAACATTTCCTCGCCGAACACCAAGAATCTCCGCCAGTTGCAGGGCGAGTCGGAACTGGACGACCTGCTCGGCCGGCTTAAGGAGCGGCAGGCACGATTGGCGGACAAACACGGCCGTTACGTGCCGCTGACTCTGAAGATCGCACCGGACCTGGAGCCGGCCCAGGTGATCAACATCGCCGACGCCCTGCGGCGCCATCGTATCGACGGCGTGATCGCGACGAACACCACGATCTCGCGCGAAAAGGTGCAAGGCGTGCGTTACGGCGAGCAGCAGGGCGGCCTGTCCGGCGCGCCGGTGTTCGAAGCCTCGACCGCAGTGGTCGCCCAACTGGCGCAGGCGCTCGCCGGCGAACTTCCGATCATCGCGGCCGGTGGCGTGCTCGACGGGCGTGCCGCGCGCGCGAAGCTCGATGCCGGGGCGAAATTGGTGCAGCTATACAGCGGCCTGATCTATCGCGGACCGGGGCTCGTGCAGGAGTGTGTGCGGGCAAGCTCGGATTTTGGCACGGACCGCTGACGCAGGCGCTTGATGCTGCTTCAAAGCATATGCCTATAACCCGCTCAGGCTTGAGCGGGACATAACGGCGGGACATAATCCCGCGGATACCAACCGGTTCTCGAACATGACCAGCTACATCTTCATCGTCATCGGCGCTGTTCTCGTGAATAACGTCGTCTTCGTCCGGATTCTCGGCCTGTGCCCGTTCATGGGCGTGTCCAAGAAGCTGGAAACCGCGATCGGCATGGGCGCGGCGACGACCTTCGTGCTTACCCTGGCATGCGGAACGAGCTACCTGATCGATCATTACCTGCTGGAACCGTTCGATCTCGCATTCATGCGCACCCTTGCGTTCATCGTCGTCATCGCGGCGATCGTGCAGCTCACCGAACTGGTCATCCAGAAGACCAGCCCGGTCCTTCACCAGGTTCTCGGGATCTATCTTCCGCTGATCACGACGAACTGCGCGGTGCTGGGCATTCCGCTGCTGAACGTCGGCCTCCGGCATAATCTGCTGGAGTCCCTTCTGTTCGGCTTCGGCTCGTCGATCGGCTTCACCATGGCCCTGATCCTGTTTGCGGGGATTCGCGAACGTCTCGACGGCGCTGACGTCCCCGTCCCGTTCCGCGGAACGGCCATCGCGATGGTCACGGCCGGATTCATGAGCCTGGCCTTCATGGGCTTCGCCGGACTGGACCGTTTTCACTAGAACTCGTCGTCGAACCCTCATCCCACTCTGACCCGGCGCAGGTGGAACATTCCGGCAACGGACTGCTCCCCGACGCTTCGAACTCGGCACTCACTCCATGTTGATCGCCATCCTCATCATGACAGGCATCGCCATCGTGCTCGGCGCAGCACTGGGCTACGCGTCGATCCGCTTCAAGGTCGAAGGCGATCCGCTGGTCGAGAAGATCGACGCCATTCTTCCCCAGACCCAGTGCGGTCAGTGCGGCTACCCGGGCTGCAAGCCCTACGCGCAAGCCATCTCGAACGGGGAAGCGGACATCAACCAGTGCCCGCCGGGCGGCGAAGAGGGAATCCGCAAGCTCGCCGACCTGCTGGGGCGTGAGGTCAAGCCGCTCTCCGAAGAACACGGCACGGAGAAACCGAAATCGGTCGCGCGTATCGACGAACAGGTGTGCATCGGATGCACCCTGTGTATTCAGGCCTGCCCGGTCGATGCGATCGTCGGTGCCGCAAAGCAGATGCACACGGTGGCGGCGGCGCTTTGCACCGGGTGCGAGCTGTGCATTGCACCCTGCCCGGTCGACTGCATCTCGATGGTGCCTGTTGCGGCGACCGTCGAAACGTGGAAATGGAACTATCCGGTGCATAAATTGAGGTCCGTGGCATGATCAACCGCCTTTTCGGTTTCAAGGGTGGAGTCAAGCCCGAATCGCACAAGGACGAGTCGTCCGGGGCTCCGATCCAGAAGGCGCCGCTGCCGAAGCGGCTCGTCATTCCGCTGCGCCAGAGCATCCGTTCAACTGCGCGATGTCTCGTCGAGCCGGGGCAGAAGGTGCTCAAGGGCGAGCACATCGGCGAAGGCGAAGGCGGCCTCGGGACGAGCGTGCACGCCTCCACCTCGGGCACTGTCGTGGAAATCGCGCCGTATCCCATGGCGCACGCCTCGGGTCTCGAAACCCTGTCGGTGGTGATCGAACCGGACGGGGAAGACCGCTGGATAGACCATACGCCGCTCGATTTGCGCACGGTGTCCCGCGAGGAAGCGCTCGCCTGGCTGCGCGGCTGCGGCATCGTCGGCATGGGTGGCGCAGGCTTCCCGACCCACGTGAAGCTCGGGGGCGGACGGGGAATCGACACGCTGGTCATCAACGGTGCGGAATGCGAACCCTGGATCACCTGCGACGACCGCCTCATGCGCGAGCGCGCACCGGAGGTACTGTCGGGAGCGATGATCCTGCGCGAGCTGATCGGGGCGAAGCAGGTACGGGTCGGCATCGAGGACAACAAGCCGGAAGCGATCGCCGCGATGCAGGCGGCGGCGAGCGGACTGGGCGACGCAGTCGCGGTGGTTCCGGTTCCCACGCTCTACCCGGCGGGGGGCGAGAAGCAGCTGATCCGGGTACTGACCGGCGTCGAGATCCCGCAAGGCAAGCTCGGCACCGATTTCGGTGTCCAGTGCTTCAACGTCGGGACCGCTCACGCCGTGCACCGCGCGATCCGCTTCGGCGAGCCACTCGTTTCCCGCGTCGTGACACTGACCGGCAACGTCGCGCGTCCCGGAAACTATGAAGTGCTGCTCGGCACCCAGGTTGCAGAGCTGCTCCAGCTGGCGGGCCCGAAAGCGGATACGGACCGCTACCTCATGGGTGGTCCGATGATGGGAACCGAGTTACAGAGCCTCTCGGTTCCGGTAACCAAGGGCACGAACTGCATCATCTCCGCCTCGCCTGCGCTCTTCCCGCCGCCGCCGCCCGAACTGCCGTGCATCCGCTGCGGCGCCTGCGCACGCGCCTGCCCGGCCGAACTTCAGCCGTTTGAGCTGTACTGGTTCTCGCGCGCGAAGAATTTCGGCAAGGCGCAGGAGTACCACCTGTTCGACTGCATCGAATGCGGCTGCTGCGCATTCGTGTGTCCTTCGCGCATTCCGCTGGTCGATTACTACCGCTTTGCCAAGGGCGAGATCTGGGCGCGCGAACGCGAACGGCAGGCTTCCGACCTGGCGCGCGAGCGCTTCGAGTTCCGCAATTTCCGCCAGGAACGCGAAAAGGAGGAAAAAGCCGCCAAGCTTGCAGCGAAGGCCGCCGAAACTCGCGCGAAACTGACCGAATCGGGGGAGACGCCGGCCCCGTCCGCCGAGCCCGAAGACCCCAAGAAGGCCTTGGTCGCCGCCGCGCTGGCCCGTGCCAAACAACAGCAGGCGGCGGTAACGCCCAGGAACACCGACGGCCTGAATGCGGACGTGCAGGCAGAGATCGCCGATATCGACGCGCGCCGCGAGAAGCTCAACCAGCAAGACGCCGACAAGGCGCCGTGACATGATCAATTCTCCGTACATCCGCAAACCAGCCAGCGTCCAGGGGGTGATGCTGGCGGTCCTCACCGCGCTGATCCCCGCGATCGTCGTATACGCGTGGCAGATCGCTGCGGTCGTGCTCGTCAACCTTGCAATCGCGACGATTGCGGCGCTGGCCGGCGAGGCACTGGTGCTCAAGCTGCGCGGCAGGCCCCTCGCACCCGCATTGTCCGATTTGTCTGCGGTGGTCACGGCGTGGCTGCTTGCGCTGTGTTTCCCCCCCATCCTCCCGTGGTGGGCCACCGTACTCGGCGTGCTGATCGCGATCGTAGCGGTGAAGCATCTCTATGGCGGGCTCGGACAGAACCCGTTCAACCCGGCGATGGTTGCGTACTGCGCAATGATCGTTGCCTTCCCTGCCCTCATGTCGAAGTGGCCCGCCGCCGGCCAGCTGGACTTCACGACGCAGCTGGGGCTGGTACTGGGCAGTGCACGCGAGCTCGACGCCATCACGAGCGCCACCGCGCTCGATACGATCAAGACGGGACTCCGGACCGCGGGGGCAACGGTTCAGTCCATCATGAGCCAGGGCAACTTCGGCCTCGTGAGCGGCCGAGGGTGGGAATGGCTAGCACCGGCGTACGCCCTCGGTGGCTTGTATCTGCTGGCGCGGGGAATCATCACCTGGCACATGCCCGCTGCCTTCCTCGGCGCGCTCGCGGCAATCTCGGCGGCATTCTGGGCTGCCGATCCCGCACATTACGCGTCGCCGCTGTTCCACCTCGCGAGCGGCGGCGCCATGTTGGGGGCGTTCTTCATCGTCACGGATCCCGTCTCGGGCGCGACCACCCCTCGCGGCAAGCTGATCTTCGCCGCCAGCATCGCCTTGCTCGCCTATGTCATCCGTGCCTTCGGCTCCTTCCCCGAGGGCGTCGCCTTTGCGGTGCTTCTGCTGAACATCTGCGTGCCGCTGATCGACATGAACACGCAACCGCGAGTCTTCGGACACAGGGGAGACAAGGCACGATGAGCGCCCGTTACACTGCGGCACGGACTTCCGTGCGTACGGCCGGCATCATGGTCTTGTTCACCATGGCCTTCACGGCGCTCATGTCGGGGACTTTCGAACTCACCCGTCCGGCGATCGAGGCTTCTGCGCTGGAAGGGAAGATGCGCCTGATCAGGGAGGTGCTGCCGCCCTCCTCCTACGACAACGTGCTGATCGAGGATTCCGTCGCGCTCGGCCCGACCCCGGAACTCGGTCTCGACCAGGGCGGACATGTTTTCCGCGCGCGCCTCGCCGGCCAGCCCGCCGCGCTGGTGATGGAGGTTGTCGCACCCGACGGCTACGCCGGGCGGATCCAGCTGGTGATGGCCGTCGGCGTCGACGGGCGCGTGAGCGGCGTCCGCGTCACGGGACACAGGGAAACCCCGGGCTTGGGCGACTACATCGATCCGAACAAGGACCGCAACAAGTCGCAACCCTGGATTGGACAATTTACCGGCGTCTCGTTTACGGACGTCGGGCTCGACAAATGGAAAGTCAAACGCGATGGCGGCATCTTCGCCTACCGCAGTGGCGCAACGATCAGCGCCCGCGCGGTGACGAACGCGACTGCGCGGGCCGTCGACTACGCAATCCGCCAACGCGATGCGCTGTTCGCCGTTCAGGCGGGCGGAAGACTCTGACGGAGAACGGTGAATGAATCTGCAAAGCTTTCGCGAAGCGGCCTGGAACGGCCTGTGGCGCCAGAATACGGGCCTCGTGCAGCTGCTTGGTCTGTGCCCCATCCTGGCCGTGAGCACGAGCATCGTGAACGCGGCGAGCCTGGGCTTGGCCACCGTGATGGTGATGGCGGTGTCGAACCTCGCCGTCGCATCGCTGCGTAACTTCATTCCCTACGAGATCCGCATCCCGGTCTTCATCCTGATCATTGCGGCGCTGACCACGGTCGTCGACCTCGCCTTCAACGCGTACTTCCACGAGCTCTATCTGGTGCTGGGGATCTTCATCCCCCTGATCGTCACGAACTGCATCGTGCTGGCGCGCGTGGAGGCCTATGCGGCGAAGAACGATCCGGTTTCCTCGACGGTCGACGGCATCATGATGGGCCTGGGTCTTGTTTCCCTTCTTTCCGTGCTGGGCGGACTGCGTGAATTGGCGGGCAATGGCACATTGTTCTCCGGTATCGAGATGATCTTCCCGGGACTTTCTCCGATCTCCGTGTTCGGCCCCGACTATCCGGGCTTCCTGATTGGTATCCTCCCCCCCGGAGCTTTCTTCGCTCTCGCCTGCCTGATCGCGTTGTCGAACGTAATCCGCAGCCGCGCGGCGAAAAGGAAGGCCAGGGCGCAGGGGCCGATGGAGCCGGCAGCCGACCAGCCTGCGTCCGCGGCCTGATTCCGGCGGCAGGAATGAAACGGGAGTCCATCCGCGAGTTCTTTCGCCGTCTCGCCGAAGCAAACCCGCAGCCAACGACCGAGCTCGAATACGGATCGCCGTTCCAGTTGCTGGTCGCCGTGGTCCTGTCTGCCCAGGCGACCGACAAGAGCGTGAATCTTGCGACGCGAGGCCTGTTCGCGGACGCCCCGACGCCGGAAGCGATCATCACGCTGGGCGAGGAAGGCGTCGCCGCGCATATCCGTACCATCGGCCTGTATCGCAACAAGGCGAGGAACGTCGTTGCGCTGTCGCACCTGCTGCTCGAACGCCATGGCGGCGAGGTGCCGCGCGACCGAAGCGCTCTGGAGGCGCTGCCCGGCGTCGGCCGAAAGACCGCCAATGTGGTACTGAACACGGTGTTCGGCGAGCCCGTGATGGCTGTCGACACGCACATCTTCCGCCTTGCGAACCGTACCGGGCTGGCGCCCGGAAAGGATGTGCTTGCCGTGGAGCATGCCCTGATGCGACGCGTGCCCAAGGATTATCTGCGTGACGCCCACCACTGGCTCATCCTGCACGGCCGTTACGTGTGCACCGCGCGCAAGCCCAGGTGCGGCGAGTGCCTCGTGCGCGACTTGTGCGACTTCCGCGACAAAACCGCCTAACCCACCACCGACCGAGACGAAATGTTCAATCCATCCCGCGATCAGGTCCGCACCTTCTTCATCGAGAGCTGGCGAAAATACCTCGCGAAGGAGGTTCTGACGCCGATCGAACACATCGCCAACGACCTCATCCTGCTCCACCCGGAATACCACTCGCTGCTCGAAGACCCCGAAGCGGTCGCCAGGGAATTTCCGCCCGAAGGGGGACAGCTCAATCCTTTCCTGCATCTCTCGCTACATCTCGCGATCGAGGAACAGCTGTCCATCGACCAGCCCCCAGGGTTGCGCGCCGCTTTCGAGTCGTGTCAGGCGCGACGCGGCGACCGGCACGCGGCCCTGCACGACGTCCTCGAGTGCCTCGGCGAGACGATGTTCGACGCACAGCGAAACAACCGGCAGCCCGACGGCGAGGCTTATGTCAGCTGCGTGCTTCGCCGCGCAGGTTGACGCAGTGTAGACTGCGCTGACGCAGCCCCCTTGCCGGGGCTCCAGGCGCCCCGCCGACCCTTGCGTTCCGCGGGTATGTTCCCGAGGAGTTCTGCCGCACATGGAAGCGCTACCCGAACTCTCGATCCTGCTCGTCGAAGACGATCTGCTCCAGGGCGAGCGCATGGTCATGCTGCTGCAGAGCCTCGGGCAGAAAGTCCGGCTCGTGGAATCGGGCGAGATGGCGCTCGACGTGTTCGCGGCGACGCCTGCCGATCTCGTGCTCATGGACGTCATGCTGCCGGGCGTGAACGGTTTCGAGACGACGCGGCGGATCAAGTCGATGTGCGACGGCCGCTGGGTACCCGTGATCTACATGACCGTACTCGGCGGTTGCGCCAACCTGGTCGAGGGCCTTCACGCCGGCGGCGACGATTACCTCGTGAAGCCCGTGGAGTTCGAGATCCTCGAAGCGAAGCTGCGATCGGCGATGCGCACCCTCGGGCTGTATCGCGACCTCGAACGGTCACGCGACGAGCTCGCGCGCACCAACGCGGCGCTGCGCGGAGTCAATCATGAACTGGAGTGTTTCACGTACGCGGTCGCACACGACCTGAAATCGCCTCTCCGTGCGATCAACGGCTACGGCAGCCTGCTTGCTTCGAGCGAAGCCACGCGGCTTTCCGGGGACGGGCGCGCCTCTCTCGAGCGGATACTGGAGGGCACCGAACGCATGGGCCTCCTGATCGACGATCTGCTCGAATACTCGCGCGTCGAACGCGCTCCGGTAGCCTTTGCGGAGATTGACGTGCGGAACTTGACGTCACGGCTGATCGCGGACTTCAGCGCCGAAATCGGCCGCAACCGCGCAGCGGTCGAGCTTGCGCCTTCCTGCGCCTCGATCCTGGCCGATCGCAGCGGACTGATGCATGCGCTGCGCAACCTGTTGGGCAACGCGCTGAAGTTTTCCGCCGGCGTGGCAAATCCCCGCATCGTGATCGCGTGCACCTGCGAAGCGGGCCGGTACCGCATCTCGGTGCACGACAACGGCATCGGCTTCGACATGTGCCACCACGAGCGCATCTTCGACATCTTTCACCGGCTTCACCGCGACGACGAATATCCCGGCACAGGGATCGGGCTGGCGATCGTGCGCAAGGCCGCCGCGCGCATGCAGGGCCGCTGCTGGGCCGAAAGCACCCCCGGACAGGGCGCGAGCTTCCATCTCGAATGGCCGATACCGGCGTGCGCGCCGAACTCGTAGTGTCCTGAGTTGGTGGAGCCCATATAATAGGCGTTCGCCAACGAAAGGAACCCCCATGCGCTTCGAAGGATCACGCGATTACGTTGCCACCCCGGACCTGATGCTCGCGGTAAACGCGGCGATCAAGCTGCAACGGCCGCTCCTGATCAAGGGCGAGCCCGGCACGGGCAAGACCATGCTGGCCGAAGAGGTGGCCGAAGCGCTGGGTCTGCCGCTGCTGCAGTGGCACATCAAGTCGACCACCAAGGCTCAGCAGGGGCTGTACGAATACGATGCCGTTTCGCGCCTGCGCGATTCGCAACTGGGCGACGACCGCGTCAAGGACATCGCCAATTACATCGTCAAGGGCGTGCTGTGGCAGGCCTTCGAATCCGAAAACCCGTGCGTGGTGCTGATCGACGAAATCGACAAGGCGGACATCGAGTTTCCCAACGATCTGCTGCGCGAGCTCGACCGCATGGAATTCCACGTGTACGAGACGCGCAAGACGATCCAGGCGCGCCACCGGCCCATCGTCTTCATCACCTCGAACAACGAGAAGGAGTTGCCGGACGCCTTCCTGCGCCGCTGCTTCTTCCACTACATCCGCTTCCCCGACCGCGACACGATGCAGCGGATCGTGGACGTGCACTTCCCGGACCTGAAGAAGGATCTCCTGCGCGAGGCGCTCGAGGTGTTCTTCGGGCTGCGCGACGTCCCGGGCCTGAAGAAGAAGCCCTCCACGTCGGAACTGATCGACTGGCTGAAGCTGCTGGTGGCAGAGGACATCCCCCCCGAGGCGCTGCGCTCGCAGGACCAGCGCGCGGTCGTGCCGCCCCTTGCGGGCGCGCTGCTGAAGAACGAGCAGGATCTCCATCTGTTCGAGCGGCTCGTGTTCATGGCGCGCAACAATCGCTGACGGGCAGGCGTCGATTCGAGATCAAGGGCCGAAGGGCGCGATGAAGGGCAAGGACCATGCTCATAGACTTTTTTCTGCATCTGAAGGCGAGCAAGCTGCCCGTGTCGACGCGGGAGTTCCTCACGCTGCTGGAAGGCTTGCGCGACGGCGTGTGCGGCCAAGCAATCGACGAGTTCTACTTTTACGCGCGCACCTGCCTGGTCAAGGATGAGTCGCGTTACGACCGTTTCGACCAGGCTTTCGCTGTGTACTTCAAGGGCGTGACGGAGATTCCGGGCCTGGACAAGGAACTGCCCGAAGAGTGGCTGCGCGCAATGATGAAGAAGCATCTGTCGCCCGAGGAAAAGGCACAGCTCGAGAAACTCGGCTGGGACAAGCTGATGGACGAGTTCCGCAAGCGCCTCGAGGAACAGAAGGGCCGCCATCAGGGCGGTTCGAAGTGGATCGGCACCGGCGGCAAATCACCCTTCGGCAACAGCGGCTATCATCCGGAGGGGATCCGGGTCGGCGGCGAGTCCGCCGGCAATCGCACCGCGATCAAGGTGTGGGAGAAGCGCGAGTACCGCAATCTGGACGATTCGCTGGATCTCGGCACGCGCAACATCAAGGTTGCGCTGAGACGGCTGAGGCGCTTCGCGCGCGAGGGCGCCGCTGAGGAACTGGATCTCGACGGCACGATCGCTGCGACCGCCCGCAATGCCGGCTGGCTGGACCTGATGATGCGGCCGGAGCGCCACAATGCGGTGAAGGTGCTGCTGTTCCTGGATGTGGGCGGATCGATGGACGACCACGTCAAGGCATGCGAGGAGCTGTTCTCAGCGTGCCGGGCGGAATTCAAGCATCTCGAGCACTTCTATTTCCACAACTGCGTGTACGAATCGGTGTGGCGCGACAGTCGCCGTCGCCACGCGGAGCGGATCCCGGTCCATGACCTGATCCACAAATATGGTCCGGACTACAAGCTGATCTTCGTCGGCGACGCGACGATGAGCCCGTACGAAATCCTGCACCAGCACGGATCGATCGAGCACATGAACCAGGAACCGGGCGCCGACTGGCTGCGCCGGCTGCTCGATGCCTGGCCGGCCGCAACATGGCTCAATCCGGAACCGGAGCGCCTCTGGCCTTATCGGCAGTCGATCGAGATCATCAACGGCATCATGGCCCAGCGCATGTATCCGATGACGCTCGAGGGGCTGGAACGCGCAATGCGGCAGCTGTCGAAAAAGACCTGAGCGCCCGATCGACGGCGCAGCGGAACGCGACGCTTATTCGGTGAAGGGCAAGGGCTGCATGCCGAAACCCTCGTCGAGCCCCTTGATTTGCTGCAACAGGCCGTCGAGTTCCTCCTGCAGGCGTGCCTGGGACGCGGCATCGAGCAGCCGCAGGGCCTCCGGCAGGACTCCGCGGGCGGGCGACGGCGCCCGGGCCAGCAGTTCGCGTCCGGCCGTCGTCAGCGACAGTCGCACGACCCGCTGATCCGCGCTGGTGCGTGCCTTTGCGACGAAGCCGTTGGTCTCGAGCTTGTCGATCATGTTCGAGGCGGTCGACTGATGCAGGGCCATCCGTTTGGCGAGCTCGCCGACACGCAGCTCTGGCTCTTCGAGCAATTCCTGCATCGCCCATAGTTGCGCGCCGGTCACGCCGCTCCGCTTTTCGACCCACTGGGAGTGACGCTGTGCCGTGCGGATGAGCACCCGGAAGCGCTGTAGGACGGACAGCGGGGTCGCCTGCACCGGTTGCTTGCGGTCGGTGGACTTGCTCACGATAGGAAACCCCTTTCTGCAACGCCGGGGACATCCCGGCAAAAACATTCGTGTAAATATTTTGGAAACACCGCGGGTTTCCCTATGGATTTTCGGGATATCGTAGCGGAAACGCCGGCCGATCCCAACAAGACCGGCAGTTGCGGATCTCAACTCCAACAAGCCATCGTGTCATCCAAGCTCCCGCCAACCGATGCGAAGCGTTCGACTCGCACGTTCCAGCAGATCGTGCGATCGGGCCGCCGCTATACGAATCCCCTGATCTCGGTCGGCCACTGGCGCCGCCGCGCCCTCCTCGTCGGTGCAGCGCTCCTTGCGGGACTCATCGCAATCCTTTTCGCGATCGGAGCCGAGCACGCGATCGAGTTCCACACACGGATCATTTCGACCTCGCCCTGGCTGTCACTCCTTGTCGCTCCTGCCGGATTTGCCGCCATGGCGTGGGTCGCCGGCCGTTTTTTTCCCGCAACCCAGGGCAGCGGGATCCCGCAGACGATCGCCGCTTCGCTCAGCCCCGACGCCGAGGTGCGCGGACGGCTGCTGTCGCTGAAAATCGCAGCCGCCAAGGTGATCCTGACCCTGGGCGGACTCCTCTCCGGGGCATCCATCGGTCGGGAGGGGCCGTCCGTCCAGATCGGCGCCTCGGTGATGCATGCGCTGGCCGGAAGGCGTTTCGGCCGCATTGCGTCCAGCCGCAATCTGATCGTTGCGGGCAGCGGAGCGGGTATCGCCGCTGCGTTCAACACGCCCCTCGGCGGAATAATGTTTGCGATCGAGGAGATGTGCCGCCATCACGCCTTCCGCGCGAACAGCGCGACGCTGACGGCGGTGATCTTCGCCGGGCTGATGTCGCTCGGCATCCTTGGAAACTACACGTATTTCGGCCGCACTCCCGCCGCTCTCGGTTGGCCGGGCGGCATCTGGCCGGTGCTGATGTGCGGCGCGGCAGGCGGCATCCTGGGCGGCATGTTCAGCCGGCTGCTCGTTGCTTCCGCACGCGGTCTGCCGGGCCGCGTGGGTGATTTCGCCGCGGAGCGCCCGATCGCCTTCGCGGCCGGCTGCGGACTCGCGACAGCCATTGTCGGACTCGTGACGGGCGGTGCCACCTACGCCACCGGCTATGCGGAGTCCAAAGCGGCCCTCGAAGGAAGCGCCCCGCTGCCGTTTTACTTCTTCGCGGCGAAAATGCTGGTGCTCTGGCTGGCCTTCGTCAGCCGCATCCCCGGCGGGATCTTCGCCCCGGCACTTGCGGTCGGGGCAGGCCTGGGATCGGCCCTCGCCGGCCTGAGTCCCGGGGATGCTGCGCCGGCACTGGTGATCCTGGGGATGGTCGCCTTCCTTGCAGGCATGACGCTAGCCCCGATCACGTCCTTCGTGATCGTGATGGAGATGACCGCAAATCACGAGATGCTGATCCCGCTGATGGCCGCATCCGTCATCGCATACGGTTTTTCCAGATCGGTGTCGCCTCGTGCCCTCTACGACACGCTCGCGATTCCTGCGCTGGAGCGCGCGCAAGCTCAGGTCGTGCACGGTTCCGCCGGCGGCGAAAAACGTTCGGAACCGTGAACGAAAACCGCCCGCAAAGCGGGCGGCTTCGGTGATGCCGGAGTGGCGGCCGGTGCGAATCAGTTGCCGCTCATCGCCATCATCAGCTGATTGATGCGCTTGACGAAGGTCGCCGGGTCGTCGAGCGTGCCGCCTTCGGCGAGCAGCGCCTGGTCGAAGATCACCGCGGCCCAGTCATCGAACTGCTTGTCCTCGTACTTGAGGCGCATCACGGCCGGGTGATTCGGGTTGATCTCGAGGATGGGCTTCGAGACCGGCGCCTGCTGGCCCGCGGCCTTCAGGATGCGTGCGAGGTTCATCCCCATGTCGTGCTCGTCGGCGACGAGGCAGGCCGGCGAATCGGTGAGGCGGTGCGTGACACGCACTTCCTTGACGCGCTCGCCCAGGCTCGCCGTCATCTTTTCGAGCAGTTCCTTGTACTCGTCGGCGGCCTTCTCGGCTTCCTTCTTCTCGGCCTCGTCCTCCAGGCTGCCCAGGTCCAGGCCGCCCTTGGCGACGGACACGAGCTGCTTGCCGTCGAAGTCGGTCAGGTTGCCGATCACCCACTCGTCGACACGGTCGGAGAGCAGCAGCACTTCGATGCCCTTCTTGCGGAAGATCTCGAGGTGCGGGCTGTTCTTCGCGGCGTTGAAGGTCTCGGCGGTGACGAAGTAGATCTTGTCCTGGCCTTCCTTCATTCGGCCGATGTAGTCGGCGAGCGACACGGTTTCGTCGGGCGTGTCGTCCTTCGTCGAGGCGAAGCGCAGCAGGCCGGCGATCTTCTCCTTGTTGGCGTGGTCTTCGCCGACGCCTTCCTTGAGCACCTTGCCGAATTCCTTCCAGAAGGTTGCGTACTTTTCCTTCTCGGCGGCGTCCTCGCTCGTCGCGAGGTCTTCGAGCAGGCCCAGCACCTTCTTCGTGCAGCCGGCGCGGATGGTGTCGATGTCCTTGCTTTCCTGCAGGATCTCGCGCGAGACGTTGAGCGGCAGGTCGGCCGAATCGACCACGCCGCGCACGAAACGCAGATACATCGGCATCAGCTTCTCGGCGTCGTCCATGATGAACACGCGCTTCACGTACAGCTTGATGCCGTGGCGGGCGTTGCGATCCCACATGTCGAACGGGGCGTGCGCGGGGACGTAGAGGAGCTGCGTGTATTCGTGGCGGCCTTCGACACGGGCATGCGACCACGCGAGCGGCTCGTCGTAGTCGTGGCCGACGTGCTTGTAGAAGGCCTTGTACTCGTCGTCGGTGATGTCGCTCTTCGCGCGCGTCCACAGCGCGTTGGCCTGGTTGACGGTCTCGTCCTCGTCGGTCGTGACCTGCTCGTTCTTGTCCTGGTCCCACTCTTCCTTCTTCATCAGGATGGGCTGGACGATGTGGTCGGAGTACTTGCGGATCAGGCTGCGCAGCTTCCAGCCGGAGAGCAGGTCTTCCTGGTCGTCACGCAGGTGCAGGGTGATCTCGGTGCCACGGCCGGCCTTGTCGACGGCCTCGACGGAGTATTCGCCGGCTGAGTCGCCGACCATCGAGCATTCCCACTTCACGCCGTCCGCGGCGGGGAGGCCTGCGCGGCGGGTGACGACGGTGACCTTGTCGGCGACGATGAAGGCCGAGTAGAAGCCGACGCCGAACTGGCCGATGAGGTGGGCGTCCTTCTTCTGGTCGCCGGTGAGCTGCGAGAAAAATTCCTTGGTGCCGGACTTGGCGATCGTCCCGAGGTGCGCGATCGCTTCGTCACGGCTCATGCCGATGCCGTTGTCGGCGACGGTGACGGTCTTCGCGTCCTTGTCGAAGGAGATGCGAATCGCGAGCTCTCCCTCGCCTTCGAAGAGCTCCGGCTTGTCGAGCGCCTCGAAGCGCAGCTTGTCGCAGGCGTCCGACGCGTTGGAGATCAGCTCGCGCAGGAAGATCTCGCGGTTGGAGTACAGCGAGTGGATCATGAGGTGAAGCAGCTGCTTCACCTCGGCCTGGAAATTGAGGGTCTGGGCGCCGGCGGCGGTCGTCATCGGTTGAAACTCCATTTACAGAGGAACGCGCCTGCATATGGGGCGCGTTCCGGGAATTTCAAGCGCCGCTCACGGCGATCATTCGTAGCGGATCTCGACGACCTCCATCTCGCGCGGTCCGGCCGGGCTCTGGAAGCGCACGACGTCGCCCTCGCGCGCCTTCATCAGGGCGCGCGCGAGTGGCGAGATCCAGCTGATGCGGCCGGCGCTCGCATTGGCCTCGTCGACACCGACGATCTGCCAGGTCTGCTCGCCCTCGCCACCCTCGTCCTCGACGTCGAGCACGGTGACGGTCGCGCCGAAGAAGACCTGCTCCATGCCCTGCTGGCGCTCGGGATCGACGACCTCGGCCGATTCGATGCGCTTGATCAGGAAGCGGATGCGACGGTCGATCTCGCGCAGCCGCTTTTTGCCGTAGATGTAGTCCCCGTTCTCGGAGCGGTCGCCGTTCGATGCTGCCCAGGCGACCGTCTCGACGAGCTTGGGCCGCTCGATGCGCACGAGCTGGTCGAGCTCGACCCGCAGCGCGTCGTAGCCGCGGCGCGTCATGTAGTTCTTGGTCCCGGGGGGCAGGCGCACCGCCGCAGGGACGTCTTCGTCATCGTCCTGGCCGTCGCCTTCCTTCGTAAAAGCCTTGCTCACCTTGTGAGTCCATCCTGTAGCGGGTGATTTGTTGCCTTCCATTACCGTATGCGAGTGCGTACGAGGCCGCGCCATCGCCGCTTCATGATAGCGGACAAGTACGCAGGCCGCGCACGATGCGCCTGCTCATGGCTGCGCGGATCGGTTCAATCCGATAAACTGCAGGGTTCTCACAAACATCTTGCAATCGCGAGACGCTACCGCGGTCGGGCGCCCTTGGGCGACACTTCGATAGTCTCGCGACCGGCGTGCCCGTCGCACCGCGAAACGCACGTCGCCGCGCATTCAACGCATTTCTCGCCGAGTCATGAACCAAGCCGCCACCCCCTCTTCCGCCGATCTCGACGCGCTGCGTCTCGAAGTATCGGGCCTCGTCGTCGAAGCCCTCAACCTGGACACGGCACCCGAGTCCATTCCGGCCGACGATTCGCTGTTCGGCGAAGGCTTGGGCCTCGACTCGATCGACATCCTCGAGGTCGCGCTCGTCGTCTCGAAGCGTTACGGTTTCCAGTTGCGCGCCGACAACGAGGACAACGTCAAGATCTTCCGCTCCCTGCGCAGCCTCACCGAGTACGTCGCGGCCAACCGCACGAAATGAGGCCCGCAGTTGTCCGCGTTGCGCGCGGACTGGCGATTGCCGTCGTCGTGATCGCGTGGGCTGTGGCAGCGCACTACACGAGTGCGCTCGTCGATGAATCGTCCTGGGGGGCGCTCCTCGCGATCGCGCCCTTCGCGGTGATCGCCGCAGGTTTTGCCTGGCAATCGACGCGCCGCGGCCTGATGCTCGCGCTGCTTGCCGCCGCCACGCTGGCGCTCGCGCTCGCATGGCCGACGCTCGCGCGCAACGTCGGCTGGCTGTATTTCGTCCAGCATGTCGGCACCAACCTCCTGCTGGGGCTCGGATTCGGACGCACGCTCGCCGCGGGGCACGAGCCGCTGTGCACGCGCGTCGCCCGCACGATTCACGGAGCGGTCAGCCCCGCACTCGCACGCTATACGCGGCAGGTGACCGTCGCGTGGACGATGTTCTTTGCCGGAACCGTGGCGATTTCCTGTCTGCTGTTCGCGTTCGGCACCATCGAGGCGTGGTCGACCTTCGCCAATCTCCTGACCATGCCGCTCGTCGGACTGATGTTCCTCGGTGAATATCTCGTCCGCCTCAAACTGCTTCCGGACGATCGCAGCAGCATCCTCGACGCCGTCCGCGCGTATCGGCGTACCTCACCCACTGCAACCCCGGTCAACGAGCGATGACGCACCCCGGCCCCGCAACGCTGCCGCTCCTTGCGCACGCACAACCCGATGCCGTACTTGCCTGGCGGCATGACGGCCCGGTGACGGTCGAACGCTTCCTGGGTGATGTACGGCGCCTCGCGTCCGGGCTGCCTGCCGGCGGGCACGTCCTGAACGTGTGCGCGGACCGCTACCGCTTCACCGTCGGGCTGGCTGCGAGCCTGGTCCGTCGCAAAATCAGTCTCCTGCCCTCGACCCATACGCCCGAGACCGTCCGGCAACTACTCGCCTTCGCACCCGATGCGTTCTGCCTGACCGACGATCCCGCCTGCGACATCGACCTGCCGCAGCACTGCTTCCTCGAAATCGGGGACGCCCCCCCTGCGCCGGAGGACTCCGCGGTGCCGATGATCGACGTCGATCAGACCGTGGCCTACGTCTTCACATCCGGATCGACGGGCGCTCCGATGCCGCACCCGAAGAGCTGGGGCGCCCTCGTGCGCAACATCGCGGCCGAGGCGGACAGGCTGGGCGTGGTCGGCAGGCCTTTCACGCTGATCGGCACCGTCCCGCCGCAGCACATGTACGGATTCGAGTCGACCGTGCTGCTTGCACTGTTGTCGGGCGGCGCGATCTGGTCGGGGCGGCCGTTCTATCCGGCGGACATCGCCGACGCATTGAACGCCGCCCCCCGCCCGCGCGTCCTGGTGACCACGCCCTTCCACCTGCGCACCCTGCTGGCCGCCGATGCTGAGGTGCCGCCGGCCGATCTCGTCGTGTCCGCCACCGCGCCGCTATCGGGCAATCTCGCCGTCGCAGTGGAGGCACAGCTGCGGTGCCCGCTGATCGAGATCTACGGCTGCACCGAGACGGGCCAGACGGCTACCCGGCGCACGGCCGAGACGGCGGAATGGCAGCTGATGCGCGACCTCAGGCTCAGCGTCGAAGACGGCAAGGTGTGGGCGCGGGGCGGCCATGTCGAGACGCCGACCGTGCTGAACGACATCATCGAACCCACCTCGGGTGACCGCTTCCTGCTGCACGGGCGCTCGGCCGATCTCGTTAACATCGCCGGCAAGCGCAGCTCGCTCGGCTACCTGAACCATCAGCTGAATGCGATCCCGGGCGTCGTCGACGGCAGCTTCTTCATGCCGGACGAGGACCAGGCCGACGGGGTGACGCGCCTGACGGCGGTCGTCGTGGCACCGGCCCTCGATCGCGCCACACTGCTGCAGGCCCTGCGCGAGCGCATCGATCCGCTGTTCCTGCCCCGCCCGCTGATCTTCGCGGACGCCCTTCCCCGCAACGCGACGGGCAAGCTTCCGCGCGCGGCGCTGGAAGAGCTGCGGCGCACACTGGGCGGCCGCGAATGATCCACGAGTCGAGCGTCTCGATTCCCGCCGATCATCCGTCGTTTGCGGGGCATTTCCGGGGTCGCCCCATCCTGCCGGGCGTCGTGCTGCTGAGCCTCGCGACGCGCGCGCTCGGGGACGCCCTCGGGCGTCGCGTGCCGCCGTGCGGCATCGCATCGGCCAAGTTCCTGCGCCCGGTCGGCCCCGGCACCGAGCTGCGTGTACGCCTCACCGAAGCGGGCGCGAGCTGGCGCTTCGACATTTTCGCCGGGGACGAGTGCGTCGCGACCGGCTCCCTGCGAGTCGATCCGGCGTGAACGACACATCCGACGCACAGCCCCGACGCGGCACGGCCGACTGGGCAAGCCGGCCGGAGCGCAGCAATTACGCTACGCTGCGGTTGATGACGTGGATCTCGCTGCGGCTCGGTCGCCGTGCCGGGCGTGCGGTGCTGGTGCTGATTTCGGCCTACTTCCTGCTCTTCGCGCCGACCGCCCGGAGAGCCTCGCGCGATTGGCTCGGACATGCCCTCGGCCGACGTCCCAAGGCCATCGAACGGTTCCGGCATGTCTTCAGCTTCGCGAGCACGATCCACGACCGCATCTACCTGGTGAATGACCGCTTCGACCTGTTCGACATCCGCGTGCATGGCGGCGAACTCGTGCAGGCGGCGGTGGCCGGCGGCCAGGGGGTGTTCCTGATGGGTGCGCACCTCGGCAGCTTCGAGGTCATGCGCGCGATCGGTCGCCAGCAACCCGGCATGCGCGTGGCGATGGTCATGTACGAGGAGAACGCGCGCAAGATCAACGACACGCTGGCCGCGATCAATCCGGCGGCCCGTGCGGACATCATTCCGCTGGGGCATCTGGATTCCATGCTGCTCCTGAAGGAGCGGCTCGACGACGGTTCGCTGGTGGGCGTGCTTGCGGACCGCAGCCTGGGCGACGATCCGTCGCAGCCGGTCGAGTTCTTCGGCGAGCCGGCGGATTTTCCGGTCGGCCCGTGGCGCATCGCGGCCATGCTCAAACGCCCGGTGATCCTGATGGTAGGCCTGTATCGCGGGGGCAACCGCTACGACGTGCACTTCGAGGAGCTGGCCGATTTCTCCGCGGCGACGCGCGAGAACCGGGCACACCTGATTCACGCGGCAGTCGAATGCTACGCGGCACGCCTTGCGCACTATGCGGGACAGGCGCCATACAACTGGTTCAACTTCTTCGATTTCTGGCAGAGCGCGCGCCGCCGCGCCGTCCACTGACCCCCTGGAGTACCCGTGTTCAAAGTTGCTTCCACGCGTCTGCTCGTTGCCGCCCTGTTCGCGGCGGCGTTCCTGCTGCCCGGTCCGCAGGCCATCGCCGCCGAGTCCTGGACGGTGGCCCAGCTGATGCAGGCCCTGGGCAAGCATCGCAGCGGACAGGCCACCTTCCAGGAGCGGAAGTATCTGGCGGTGCTCGACCAGCCCGTCGAATCGTCGGGGGAATTGCGCTTCCAGGCCCCGGACCGGCTGGAGAAGATCACCCTCAAGCCACGCCCCGAATCCATGATCCTCGAAGGCAACAATCTGAGCGTGACGCGCGGCAAGAAACAATTCAACGTCCGCCTGTCCGACTACGGCGAAGTCGCCGGATTCATCGACAGCATCCGCGCGACGCTCGCCGGTGACCGCGAGACGCTCGAGCGTAGCTACGCGCTGCACCTCGCGGGCAATGCCGAACGCTGGACCCTGACCCTGCTGCCGCGCGACACGCGCATGGCCGAGGTCGTCACCCGCATCAATATCGCCGGGACGCGCGGCCTGCTGCGCGAGATCGAGATCCTGCAGGCTGACGGCGACCGCTCGGTGATGGCGATCGCGGCGATGGGGCCGGCACGGTGACACGCCGTTTCGCGCCAGCCCTGCTGTTGTGGCTGGCCTTCGTCGCAGCCTGCGTCGCCGTCGTGAGCCAGACACGTTTCACGACCGACCTCTCGGCCTTCCTCCCCGAAGCGCCCAGCGCCGAACAGCGCATCCTCGTCGACCAGTTGCGCGACGGCATGGTGTCGCGCCTGCTGCTAGTGGGCATCGAAGGCGGCGACGCGGCACAGCGGGCGCAACTCTCGCGCGGTCTCGCCCGGCAGCTGCGGGCCGATGCGGCTTTCGGCACGGTCGCGAACGGCGAACCCGTCCATCGCGAGCACGACCACGCCCTGCTGTTCGCCAACCGCTATGTCCTGAGCCCTGCCGTGAGCACGGAACGCTTCACGACGGCGGGCCTGCGGCAAGCCATCGAGGAGTCGGTCAATCTCCTCGCCTCGCCCCTCGGCATGCTCACGAAGGCACTGCTGCCGCGCGACCCCACCGGCGAGCTGCTGCAACTGCTGGAACGACTCGACGGCGGCGCGCGTCCGGCGATGCAGGAAGGCGTATGGGCCTCGCGCGATGGCGGGCGTGCACTGCTGCTCATCCAGACCCGCGCCTCCGGGTCGGATCTCGACGGCCAGCAGGCGGCCATCGCTTCCGTGCGCAAGGCGTTTGCGGATGAGGCGTCCGGACTGCCTTCCGGGACTGATCTCAAGCTGCTGATTTCGGGCGCCGCCGTGTTCGCGGTCGACTCGCGCGCCACCATCCAGGGCGAAGTGACGCGGCTCGCGCTGGTGTCGACCGCGATCATCGTCGCGCTCCTGCTGTTCATCTACCGCTCGCCGACGGCCCTCGTGCTCGGGCTCCTGCCGGTCGTGTCAGGAGCACTCGCAGGCATCGTCGCCGTCAGCCTCTGGTTTGGCGTCATGCACGGGGTTACCCTCGGTTTCGGCACGGCCCTGATCGGTGAGGCGGTCGATTATGCGATCTACCTCTTCGTCCAGTCGGGCGCCGGGAAAGGGAGCGGCGGCCGCAACGCCTTCTGGCCGACCATACGGCTCGGCGTGATGACCTCCATCTGCGGCTTCGGCGCGCTGATGTTTTCGGGGTTTCCGGGGCTTGCGCAGCTCGGCCTGTATTCGATCGCGGGATTGATCGTCGCGGCCCTCGTGACCCGTTACGTTCTGCCGCACCTCCTGCCTGCCGGCTTCGCCATCCGCGACGTGACGCCGCTCGGCCTGCGCCTGCAGCGCCTCGTTGTCGCAATCAAAAGGCTGCGCTGGTTCCTTGCCGGACTGGCGGCGCTTTGCGGTGCCCTCGTGTTCGCGCAGCACGGCCGCATCTGGAACCATGAACTCGGGGCGCTGAGCCCCGTCTCCCCCGAGGCCCAGGCACTCGACGCGGCATTGCGCAGCGATCTCGGTGCACCGGACCTGCGTTACATGATCGTCGTGCGGGCGGCCGACGCCGACACGACCCTGCAGCAGGCCGAAGCAGTGTCCGTGCAGCTGCAGACGCTCGTGGACGCCGGAGAGATCGGCGGCTTCGAGAGCCCTTCGCTGTACCTGCCTTCGCATGCGCGACAGCTCGAACGTCGCGCTGCCCTGCCCGACCCGGGCGAACTGCGCGCACGGCTCGGCGCCGCGACCGTGGGCCTGCCCCTGCCCGCCGGGCGACTCGAGCCCTTCGTCGAGGATATATCCGCCGCCCGCGCCCGCGCACCGCTGACGCGCGCAGACCTCGACGGAACCAGCTTCGCGATGGCAGTCGACTCGCTGCTCCTGCGTCAGGGCGAGCAATGGACCGCCCTTCTGCCGCTGCGCGCGCCGGCTGCGGGCTCGCGTGCGAAAGAGATCAACCCCGCGGCGGTCCGCAGCGCGCTGGAAGGGGCCGCCGATGCCAGCCCCCTGTTCATCGACATGAAGAGCGAGTCCGGACGGCTCTACGCGGGCTACCTGCGCGAAGCCATCATGTTGTCGCTCGCGGGCGTGGGCGCAATCGTCATGCTCCTGGCCGTCGCCCTGCGCTCGCCGCGGCGCGTCATCCGCGTCGTGCTGCCGCTCGCGGCCTCCGTTCTGACGGTCGTCGCAGGCCTCGTACTCGCGGGCGTGGCGCTGACGATCCTGCATCTCGTCGGACTGCTGCTGATCGTCGCCGTGGGCTCCAATTACGCCCTGTTCTTCGACGGCAGGGGCGGAAACGACGCCCTCCCGCCCGCAACCCTCGCCTCGATGCTGTTCGCGAACCTCACGACGGTCGCAGGCTTCGGCGTCCTCGCGTTTTCCTCGGTTCCCGTGCTGCAGGCGATCGGGGGCACTGTCGGCCCCGGCGCCTTCCTTGCCCTGCTCTTCGCGGCCGCCTTCGCCCGCAGGACCTCATGCCCCGCCGCTGGCGCCCCGGCGCGCTGATCCACTGCTCGGCGGTGCTGCACGCCGCCGCAGCGGCCGGGATCGCCCTGCGCCCCGAAGCCTGGCCGTGGGCAGTCGGCGCCGTCGCCGCCAACCACGGCCTGCTCACCGCGGCAGGGCTGCTGCCACGCTGCTCGCTGCTCGGGACGAACTGGACACGCTTGCCGGGCGCCGCAGCCGCGCGGGGTGAAATCGCGCTGACGATAGACGACGGCCCCGATCCGGACGTCACGCCCCGCGTGCTCGACCTGCTCGATGCCCATCGCGCTCGCGCGACCTTTTTCGTCATCGGCCGGCTCGTGCGCGAACATCCGGCGCTCGCCCGCGAAATCGTCGCCCGCGGCCACGCCATCGAGAACCACAGCGAACATCACCTCAAGACCTTCTCGCTGCACGGCCCCCGCTGGCTCGCCCATGAGATCGGCGCCGCGCAGGACACCATCGCCGAAGTCTGCGGCCGGGTACCGCGCTTCTTCCGCGCGCCGGCAGGCCTGCGCAATCCCTTCCTGGAGCCTGTCCTCGCCCGGCTCGACCTGCAACTCGCGTCGTGGACCCGCCGCGCGTATGACACCCGCAACGGCGACGCCGATGCGGTTGCCTCCCGGCTGCTCGGCGGCCGCGATGGCAAGACGCGCGGCGGCGACATCCTGCTGCTGCACGACGGCAACGCCGCGCGCACGTCGCAAGGGCGGGCCGTGATCCTCGACGCCCTCCCACGGGTGCTCGATAGCTGCCGCGCCGCGGGCCTGATGCCGGTCACCCTCGAGCACGCGATCCCCTAAGCGCGGCAACCACCCGTCTCACCGGCAAATGGCCGGAGCATCGCGGCCGCAGGTGAAGGGCATCCCCCCATCATCCCGAATTGCGGGGGATACCCTTTCGCTGCGCTTCATTTTTCCGCCCCACCGAATTCACGAGAATCCGCCCGACGCCAGGCATGTAACAAAACATATCCGTCCGGATCTGCCTGGTCAGCCTATCGGGGAGTTCAATGAAAACGGGAACACGATTCACGCGGCTTTTCGCAACTGGCAGCGTCCGCCTCGCGGCGGGCCTGCTGCTCATCCATCTCGGCTTCGGCTTCGCGCAAGCGGCCGTACCGCCGGCCAGCGCGGCCAACGCCCCGCTGATCCGCTTTACCGAAGGCGCGGAATACATCGGCGAAGAGCGCTGCCTCGCGTGCCACACCGTCGAGAACGACAAGTTCTCGCACACGACGCACGCCAAGGCATTCCGCCTCAATCCGAAGAACGATCTCGAGCGCCGCGGCTGTGAGGCCTGCCACGGGCCCGGCTCGCGCCACGCCAACGAAAACTACATGGACAAGTCGCTCATCGTCAGCTTTACGCGCGAATCGACGAAGGCCGGCGGGCAGCAAAAGGACAAGTCCCTGATCGTCGGTTTCACCCGCGAGGCGACGAAGCCGGGTGAGTCTGCCAACAACAACGGCCCTGACCAAAGCAACGCGGTATGTCTGCAGTGCCATGACGGCAACCAGCGCATCTTCTGGCGCTCGTCCACGCATCAGACCAACGGGCTGGCCTGTACGGACTGCCACAACCCGATGGCAAAGTTTTCGGCCACCGGCCTGCAGAAGGCCAACAGCATTTCCGAGACCTGCTACAGCTGTCATCAGCAGCAGCGCATGGAGTTCCGCAAGCGCTCGCACATGCCGCTGCCCGAAGGGAAGATGTCCTGCGCCGATTGCCATAACCCGCACGGTTCGCCGACGAAGCCGCTGCTCAAGGCAGATACGGTCAACCAGCTCTGCTACAGCTGCCACCAGGAGAAGCGCGGCCCCTTCGTCTGGGAACACGCCCCGGTGCGCGAAAGCTGCCTCAACTGCCACAGCCCACACGGCTCGAATCAGGAAAAGCTGCTATCGACCCCGCGCCCCTTCCTGTGCCAGCAGTGCCACACCCACACAACGCACCAGAACAACCTCCTCACGCAGGCCAACACCGCCAGCGGTGCGCTGCCTGACGAACGCGTCATCGGCCGCGGCTGCTCCACCTGCCATGCGCAGATCCACGGCTCCAACCACCCGGCTGGTGCCCGGATGCATCGCTAACGAGACTGAGGACGAACAATCATGAAAAACAAGGAATTTTCCCTGCTGCCCATCGTCGCGATGCTCGCAATGATGGGAGCCGGCCCCGCCCGCGCCGACTCGGCGGCCGGCGTCGACACCGTTCTTGGCAATGCAGCCGCGCCCGGCGGCGCCGACACGACGGGTTACACCGACCCTCAAGGTTTCTCCGCCGTGATGGGTGGCAAGGGGCCGTCGCACACGCCGAGCGCGCAACTCTACCGATACCCGCCGGTATCACCCGGCCACGTCGAAGGCAGCGGCGGCTGGCAATACGCCGGCAGTATCGAAGCCGGCTACACCGGCGGCAACGCCGACGCCACGGCCGGCGGTTTCCGCGAATATGCGGACTGGCAAAACGGGGCGCTGATCAACAGCTTCAACCTGAGCGCCGAGAAGCCCGACGAGGCGCTCTATCTGCGGCTGCGCGGCGGCGGCGTCGACAGGAAGGACCAGTACTACGGCTTCGAAGCCGGGCGATACAACGGCATCAAGTTCTCGCTGTTCCTCAACGACACGCCACATATCTTCTCGACCAACGCGCGCCCGCTGTGGAATGGCGTCGGCACCGATAACCTGACCCTGCCCGCCGGTCTTGCTGCGGGCACTCATACCCAGTCCGACACGGCCAGCTACGCCGCGCTGCAGGCGGCGGTGGCGAATGCACGCGAGACGACCTTGAGCGTCGACCGGCAGAAGATCGGCCTGCGCATGGACACGCCGATCAACGAACGGCTCAACGGCTTCTTCAGCTATACCAACGAACGGCGCGAAGGCGAGCGGCCCTTCGGCGGCGGTTTCATGTTCGACTTCATCCGCCGTTCCGCGGCGAATCCGGTCGGCAACAACGTCGTCGGGGCCGTCAACGAAACGGTCGAGCCGATCGACTACACGACCCACGAATTCCTCACCGGTCTGCGCTACGTCGGCGAGAAGGACCGCCTGAACCTCACCCTGTCGAGCTCGCTGTTTCGCAACGACAACAAATCCCTGACCTGGGAAAATCCCTTCTCGATCAACTTCGGCGCGGCAGGCACGACGAACTCGACCAGCTGGGAAAAGGGGCGTTTCGCCCTCAGCCCGGACAACGAGGCGTACAACATCAAGGCCGACTACGCCCGCATGCTGCCGATGCACGGGCAGTTCAGCGCGACCGTCGCCTTCGGCAGCATGCGTCAGAACGACGACCTGCTTCCGCCGACCATCAACGACGGCATCAACGCCGCCGGCGTGGCGACGACCTACGCCAGCGCGATCGCCGGCTACGACACGACAGGCGTGCTCAGCCGCCTGAAGGCCGACGCGAGGATCGACACCCGCCTCGCCGATCTCGGCCTGTCGCTGCAGCCCGCGGACGACCTCACCGTGCGCGCAAAGCTGCGCTACTACGACGAGGACAACCGCACGCGCTACACAGCCATTGATCCGGCCACCGGCAAGATCGGCTATCCGGCGCTGGATTACGCGCTGCCGGGGGTATTCGGCGCGGCATTCGGCTTCTACAACGGCACCAACAACATCCATTACATGAGCATCCCGACCAGCTACACCCGCTGGACGGGAGGGCTGGGCGCCGACTACCGCCTCGGCCGCCAGAGCCAGATCGGCGCAATGTGGGAAAGGGAGGAAACCGAGCGCCCGTACCGCGAGGTCAAGAACACCACCGAGGACCGTCTCAAGCTCACTTTCAACACCCGCGCCTTCGAACAATCGATGCTGCGCGCGTCGTGGGAGTTCGGCGACCGGCGCGGCAGCGACTACCGCTACGACATCTACGAGCACTTCTACACCAGCTCGCGCGACGACTACACCGGCGCCGTGCCGGTACATACCCTCGCCGAACTGCGCAAGTTCGACATCGCCGATCGCCGCCAGAACGTCATCAACCTGCGCTGGAACACCATGCTGCGCTCGGACATGGACGCGATGCTGTCCTTGCAGCACAGGCGGAACGACTACCTCGACTCCGACTACGGCCGTACCGGGGACGAGAAGCTCAGCAGCGTGAATGCAGAATGGAACTACACGCCCACACCGGGCAGCAGTTTCTTCACCTGGTACTCGTTCCAGACCGGCAAGATGAGCCAGCGCAACATCAACCAGGGAGTGAGCGGCACGCGCGCCAGTTCCCATGCCGGCGTCGACAACATGTATCCGCTGGCCGGCGCGTGGAGCGCCGACACGGACGACCTGAACCATGCACTCGGAGCCGGCTTCACGCACAATTTCGGCTGGGCCCGCCTGGAAAGCCGCTACAGCTACATGTGGTCGTCGAGCAAGCTCAAGTACGGCTACTCCGATGCACAGGCGGCGACGGTGGGCAGCGGCACCAACGAGACTCAGACTGCGGCGGTCGCGGGCAACGAGTTTGCCGACATGAAGTACCGCCTGCAGGTGATCGAGACGAGCATCGTGCATGACCTGGACAAGAACAGCTCGGTACGACTGTTCCATCGCTGGGAGAAGCGCAACGTCGAGGATTGGCACTACACCGGCCTGGACGGCAACCCGCTGATCGGCCAGAAGCTGTACCTCGGCGCCACACCGGAAGACTACAACGTCAATGTGCTGGGCGTGTTCTGGCAGTACCGCATGTAGGACCGGAGTCCGAAGTGCCGAGCGCAAGGCCGCGGCGAGCCGGGGTCTTGCGCATGAGTCCGGGGCTCGTGCTCACATGGCTGGATCGAAGGCCGGGAATTCGTCCTCGAACAGCGCCACCAGAAAATCCAGAAATGCGCGGATGCGCGCCGAATTGCGGCCCGCCGGCAGGAACACCGCGTGGGCCTGATTGGGGATCGTCTCGTAGTCGGGCAGGACACGCACGAGGCGACCGGCACGCAGGTCTTCACCGACGATGAACGTCGGCTCACAGATGATGCCCTGGCCGGCAAGCGCGGCGATACGGTTCATTTCGCCGTTGTTCGAGCGGAAAGCACCGTGCACCGGCACGACGAACTCCTGATCCCCCCTGCGCAACTTCCAGCCATTGCCGGAGGCGAGATTGGTGTACACGAGACAGCTGTGGCGCACCAGGTCGTCGGGTTTCACCGGCCGGCCTGCGCGCTCCAGATATTCCGGACTGGCGCACAGGGCAGTACGGATCACGGCGAGACGCCGCGCGACGTACATCCCCGAAACATTGCGCGTGATGCGTACCGCCAGATCGACGCCCTCCTGGGCAAGATCTACGATCCGGTCGGAAAAGCGGATCTCCGTCTTGAGCGCCGGGTGGGATTCGACGAATCGGGAAAAATGCTGCGCGAGGAAGACGTTGCTGAAGGAGTACGGAACGCTGATGCGCAGGCAGCCGCTGAGTGAGGCATTGTCCGCGGACACTGCGAGTTCCGTCGCTGCGATCTCATCCAGATGCATGCAGCAGCGCTCGTAATACATCGTGCCGGGCTCGGTCAGGCCGATCTTGCGCGTGCTGCGGTGGAGCAGCGAGACGCCGAGCGCCTGCTCGAGGTCCCCCACATGGCGCGACGCGGTGGTGGTCGAAATGCCGAGCTTGGCCGACGCACGAGCGAACGAGCCGCAATCGATGACCGTACGGAAGACGTTCATCGCGATCAGTTTGTCCATGAATCGGTCCGTATGCATTTCCAATCGGGGCGCCGCAGTCTAGTTCGGCGCCCCGAACCGAAATAGCGCGCATCGGAAGAAACACTGTTTCGCAAACCGGAACAATCGCGAGCCGATACGCTGCCCCTGCAATCACAGGCCGAACGCCGAGCAAGCACGGGCCGACATCCCGCACTTTGCTAAAATACCGCTCCTTCGTGCAATTGCGAGTCAAAGTGCATCCGCTGCTGATTTCCGCCTACACCGCCACGTCCTGCCTCGGGCGGGGGCTGGAGCCGCTTCGCGACGCGATGCTTGCCGGTCGGTCCGGGCTCAAGCCGTGCGACTTCGAGACCGTCTCGCTGCAGACGTGGATCGGCGAGGTCGCAGGCACCAACGACGAACGGCTCCCCGCGGAACTCGCACGCTTCGACTGTCGCAACAACCGACTTGCGCAACTCGGCCTGCTGCAGGACGGTTTCGCCGACGCGGTTCGCGCAGCTATATCCCGTCATGGCGCCGATCGCATCGGCGTCTTCCTCGGCACGAGCACATCCGGCATCCTCGAGACCGAACTCGCCTATCGCCGGCGGTCCCCCGACACCGGGGCCCTTCCGGCCGACTTCAACTACGCCGGCACGCACAACACCTTCTCGCTGGCAGACTTCGTGCAAAACTGGTTCGGATTGAAGGGGCCCGCCGTGGTTGTCTCATCCGCCTGTTCGTCCAGCGCCAAGGTGTTCGCCTCCGCCGCGCGCATGATCGCGAGCGGTCTGATCGATGCAGCCTTGGTCGGCGGCGTCGATTCCCTGTGCCTCACGACGCTGTACGGCTTCAATTCGCTCGAGCTCACCTCCCGGCAAGCCTGCCGCCCCTTCGATCGCGCCCGCGACGGCATTTCGATTGGCGAAGGCGCGGCCTTCGCCTTGCTGGAACCGGCACCACACGCGCTCCCGCCCGACGCGGTCCTGCTGCTCGGCTACGGCGAATCGAGCGACGCCTACCACATGTCCTCCCCGCATCCCGAAGGCCGCGGCGCCCGCCAGGCGATGGATGCTGCCCTGACGCGCGCCGGCCTCGCCGCGCCCGACATCGACTACATCAACCTCCACGGCACCGCGACGCCGAGCAATGACGCCGCCGAAGGCAAGGCCGTGAAGGGGCTCTTCGGCAGCGCGACGCCCTGCAGCTCCACCAAGGGCGCAACGGGCCACACCCTCGGCGCCGCCGGCGGCATCGAGGCCGTGATCGCTGCGCTGGCGATCCGCGACGGCTTCATTCCGGCGGGCGCCGGCACCACCGCCCCCGAAGAGGGGCTCGACTACGTACTCGCTACGCGCCGCCAGCCGGTGCGGCGCGTCATCAGCAACTCCTTCGGATTCGGCGGCACGAACTGCAGCCTGATCCTCGGCAGCCCAGCATGAGTCCGACCATGACGAACCCGCCCGCAGCCTGGATACGCAGCATCGGCCTGATCGGGCCCGGCATGTCCGACTGGCCGGCCTGCGCTGCGATCCTTCAGGGCCACGCTGCCTGGAATCCGGAGAAGACCGTACTCAACGCCCCCGATCGGCTGCCGCCGGCCGAACGCCGCCGTGCGGTGCGGGTAGTGAAGCTCGCCCTGGGTGTCGGCTTGCAGGCGACGACGGCTGCCGGCGTCGATCCGTCCGGCCTCGCGACCGTCTTCTCGGCATCCGGCGGCGATGGCGGCAATTGCCACCAGATCTGCGAAACCCTCGCATCGGACGACCGCCAGATCTCGCCGACACGCTTCCACAATTCGGTGCATAACGCCGCCGCCGGCTACTGGGGCATCGCCACCGGCGCGACCGCGGCCTCGGCCGTGCTGTGCGCCTACGACGGCAGCTTCGGCGCAGGCCTTCTCGAGACGCTCGCGCAGGTCCAGGTCGAGCGCGAACCGTGTCTGCTGCTCGCGTACGACGCCGACTACCCCGAACCGCTGCGCTCGACGCGCCCGATCCCCGACGCCTTCGGCGTCGCGCTGCTGCTGACGCCCGAGCGGGAAGCCGACAGCTGCGGACGCCTCGCCGCGAGCCTGACCGACGCCCCCGCCGACACCCTCGCGGATTCCGGCCTCGAGTCCTTGCGATGTGCCATCCCCGCCGCGCGCAGCCTGCCCCTGCTGGCCGCAATCGCCGGACGCCGCACCGGTCGCATCGTCCTCGACTATCTCGACCACGCCCGCCTCGCGGTCGATTATGCGACGTGAGCGCAGCATCAGCTGCGACATGAGCATGCAGCCCGCAACGCTCGACCGCGAGGCCATCGCCGCACGCATCCCGCACCAGGGCGGGATGTGCCTGCTCGCCGGTGTCGACGCCTGGGACGCCGATGCGATCCGCTGCCGCGCGACGAGCCACCGCGACAACGACAACCCGCTGCGCGACGATCGCGGCCTGCCGGCGACGAGCGCCATCGAGTACGCCGCACAGGCGATGGCCGTGCATGGTGCCCTGCTCGCTACGCCGGGCGAGCCACCTCGCGCGGGCTTCCTCGCGAGCGTGCGCAGTGTCGAGATCGCCGTCGAAAGGCTCGACACCGTCGCCGCCGACCTCGACATCCGCGCCGAACGCATCACCGGCAACGACAACCAGATCCTCTATTCCTTCACCGTCTCCGCGGACGGACGCGTGCTCGTTTCCGGCCGCGCCGCGGTGATCCTCGACGCGGGCGCCCTCGGCCGCGGCCTCGGTGGCAAACTCAGCGGGAGCCAATCTTGAAACGCGCACTCGTCACCGGCGGAAGCGGCGGCATCGGCGCGGCGATCTGCCGCCGGCTCGCCTGCGACGGCCATCATGTCTACATTCATGCCAACCGCAACGCGGACAAGGCCGAAGCCTTGGCCGCGGAAATCCGCGGTGCAGGGGGCAGCGCCGAGGCGGTCGCGTTCGACGTCACCGACGCCGCAGCCACGGCCGCCGCACTCGATGCGATAAGCGCGGAGGCCCCGCTGCAGATTCTCGTGAACAATGCCGGCATCCACGACGATGCGGTGTTCCCCGGCATGCGCGCCGAGCAATGGCAGCGCGTCATCGACGTGTCGCTGAACGGTTTCTTCAACGTCACCCAGCCGCTTACGATGCCGATGATCCGCACCCGCTGGGGGCGCATCATCACGATATCGTCGGTAGCGGCGATCACCGGCAACCGCGGCCAGACGAACTATGCGGCCGCGAAGGGCGCCCTGCACTCGGCAAGCAAGTCGCTCGCGCAGGAACTCGCGAGCCGGGGCATCACGGTGAATGTCGTCGCTCCCGGCATCATCGACACGGCAATGAGCGAGGACGCCTTCGACGCGGAAGCGATTGCGCGGATTGTGCCGATGAAGCGCGCCGGAAAACCCGAAGAGGTCGCCGACCTGGTGGGCTTCCTCGCATCCCCCCAGGCGGCCTACATCACCGGCCAGGTGATCTCGATCAACGGCGGGATGATCTGAAGCGCCGCGCGAGCAGCATCGGCAGGCGCACGAGGAAGCCGAAGAACAGCCGCGTGTGCATCCATGTCAGCAGCAGGTTGTCGCGCGCGTAATTGAAGTGCGAGACGCCCCCTTCGTCCGGGCTGAAGTACTTCACCGGTGCGGGCAGGTTAACCGGACGCACGCCGAGCCACGCCATGCGCACCACGGCTTCGGGATCGAAATCGAAGCGCCGCATCCAGCGCTGGCCGCGCATGACCTTGGCCAGCGGCGCGATCGGATAGACACGGAAGCCGAACAGCGAATCGCCGATCCCCATCCATAGCGTCTCGAGGTTCGCCCACCAGTTCGACACCTTGCGCCCACGCACGCGCAGCGTCGGGGCGCTGGCATCGAAGACCGGCACGCCCAGCACCATCGTGTCGGGCCGCACGGCAGACGCCGCCATGAAATCGGGGATCAGCTCTGCCGGATGCTGGCCGTCCGAGTCCATCGTCAGCACGTGCGTGAAACCCTGCTTCGCGGCCAGCTCGATGCCGTGCAGCACCGCAGCCCCCTTGCCCGAGTTCTTCGGCAGCACGATCACGCGCAGCCCCGGATCGCCCTCCGCCATGCGGCGCAGCCCGTCGGTGGTGCCGTCCGTGCTGCCGTCGACGACGACCCATACGGGCATCCACTCATGGCGCGCGGCGCGCACCGTCTCGAACACCTTCGGCCCCGGGTTGTAGCTCGGGATCAGCACCAGGTGCGTGGCAGTGGGAGCCTCCACCGGACTGGGCAGCGGCGCGGATTTCGGCAGGGTGACCTGATGGGACGTCATGGCGGCATGCGGAACTGGGTTCAGATCGTGGACGACGACATTGTGCCATCGTCGCTTTGCGGCGGTCGCGGTAGCACTGCATCCTCGAGTTCGGCAATGAAATAGCGCTCGAGTTCGGACATGAACGGCTGCACGCTGGTGGGCGGATCGAAGCGCCGTCCGAGCCGCACACGATACACGACAGGCATTTCAGGCTTGCGGAACAGGGACCAGCCCTTGCACAGGTAGGGCGAATCCGTCTCGATGAAGATCGTCTGCACGGGCACCCTGGCGCGCCGGGAAATCAGCCCGATTCTGCCCATCAGCGGGTTGACGGGCATGCGCGTCGTGCGCGTGCCCTCCGGAAATACCAGCAGGAAGCTGCCCGCGGAGAGGTTGCTGGTCGCACAGCCCACCATGCGCAGCGGCGAATCGTTGCGGATGTATCGGGCGAGCCGTGCGCCGGCTCCGAGGAAGATGTTGTCCATGAGCCCCGCCTTCATGATGCAGGCGACGTCGGGCAGGCGCGAAATCACCATCACCGCATCGAGCAGGCTCGGGTGGTTCGGCGCAAGGATCAGCGGCCCCTGCCCGCGCAGCTTGTCCAGGGCGGACAGGTCGAAACGGCACGCGCCGATGAGCGTCAGGAAATGGATGTAGGTATTGAACCCCTGGTTGACGACGAAACGCCCCACCCGCCGCCCGACACGCGCGGGCAGCAGCGGATACAGCACCATTGCGATGGGCGTCCACAGCAGGCAGATCGCGCCGAGGTAGCCCAGCCCGAGGTAGAGCAGCACGTATTCGTGCAGGCGCCGCAGCAGGCCGGGGCGCGTCGGCCCGTCCCGTGTCGGCCCGCCCTGCATCGACCAGCCTCTACTCATCGGCCTCGACCCGACGCGAGGATTCGCCCAGCACCCAGGTCACGGCGAAACCCGCGGCCACGTAATCCTTGCGCTTCACCAGCGGGCTGTCCTCGAACACCGCACCGGCAAGGCTGTCGTAGCGCACGAAGCCGCCGACCCACCACCCCGGATAGCGCTTCCACAGCGCTGCCAGCACCTGCGTTCCGCCGTAGCCGCCACGGGCGTCGTAGGCAGGGCGCTGTGGCGCCGCCTCGTTCGCTTCGACCGCATAGAAATAGCGGTGTTGCCGTCGGTCGCCGAACACCGGCCCCGCGACGAGGCCGAGCGTCCAGCCGTTCACCCCGGCCGGATCGCGCCAGTCGAGGTTGAGCTGCGGCGTGAACTGCCAGCCCGTCGACTCGGGACTGCCTTCCACCGTGAAGCCCGCGCGCAGCGGCAGCCGCGTACGCAGTCGCCAGCGCTCGTCCGCCGAACGCCACAGGCGCACATCGAGCGAAGGACCGATCTCGACCGTCGGCTTCAGGTCGGGCATGCCCTCGCGCGCCTTCACCCGATCGCTGCTAACCGGCGGAGACGCACCGAGACTGAGGCTCAGTTCGACGCGGTCGCTGTCGAAGAAGGTACCGCGGATCCCCTGTCGATCCGCCTTCAGGAACTCCCCGCGATAAACGACATAGGGCACCGGGAGCACGAACACCCGGTCCTCGTCCGAACCGCGGTAGGCGGGAAACTGCAGCACGGTGAGACCCGCGCCGAGTTCCCACAACGGCCTCTCCGCCGCGGGCGCGGCGAGCGGCAGAAACGCGGACGCCAGCATTGCCGCGAGCACTGCGCGCCGCAGGATCCTGTTCCCCGCCCCCGCATCTGCCGCGCTCATCGGCCATCCTCCATCGCCTGCCTGCCAGAAGCTTCGATCTCCACCAGCAGGTCGCCGCGGCACACGTCGGCCTGCACGAACACCGCCGGCACGTCATCGCCGACATGCTCGCGGAAGCAGGCCCGCACGGCACCCAGATCGTCCGCATGGCGCACGTAAACCTTGTAGGCGAGATCGCGCAGTGCGAACGACACGCCCGGCGGCGCCACCCGCCGCGCCTCGTCCAACACGGCTGCGATATTGCGGAAGGATTCCGCGGTCTGCGCAACGACGTCGCCCCGATGCAGCGTCTCGTGCCCGACGATGCTTGCCGTACCCGACACGAACAACACCGGCGGCACCAGCGACAAGGCCAGGCTCGCGCGTGCGAAGGTCGGACTGCGCGGACCGTACTGTTCGGGGTAATGATACGCGCAGACTTGGCGCGGATTCTCGATAGCCCGCGGCGCTTCGCGCAGCGCGATGAAATACAGCGTGAACGGCCCGTGCGCCGAACCGAGGGCGCACGCGGCCGGCACACCACCGCTCGTACAGCGGCCGCCCGCGCCAAACGCCTCCTGACGCCCGGCATTGAACTGCCAGTAGCGCTCGCTGCCGTCGGCCACGGCGTTGATCGCGGGGAAGTAATTCCAGGCGCGGAAGAGCGCCGGATAGCCCGCCTCGTCGAGCAGCGCGAACACCTCCCGGTAAGCGGCCACGGTCGCGCGATGCAGCGCCGACACCCCATCCGCCTCCGCAGGCATGGCGTCTTCGTCAAGTTCGATGGCCCCGAACAGCATCGTCTCGGTGCAGCGATAGCGGATCCGGCCGCGCGCGCCCGTCGTCACCGGCCGACCGGCGCGCCACACCTCGCACACGGACTGCGGACCGGCGAGCACGGGCGTTGCAACGCGGGCGAGCGGAACGCTAGGCGGCACGAAGCCCGCGTCCTCGCCACCGAGGATCGCGACACCAAGCACCTCATCCCACCACTGTTCCGGGTACTCCCGGACGGATGTTGCAGGCATGTATGCAAGGGACAGACCGCGAACCAGACTCATCAGCACATCAAGCTATCCTGCAACCGGGCAAAGGATCCCCGCTATGAACGACAGGAGTCGGAAGCCCCGTGCGAACCGATGCTCGCCCTGCCCACGGGGCATGAGAGCGGCGCAACCGGCGAACAAGATTTTCCTGCACGGGAAAGGCAAGGATTCCGGGATATTCCGCAATCTCGCCATTCTGCACGTTTTTCATTACAAAACATGCAGTTACAAAGCCATCGAAAGATGACGAGGGGCGCATCTTCACACACCGTCCGACAAGTTGCAAGGCAGCGCCGAACCGTCCCGCCGCGGCCTTCCGCCCCGCGCGACGGAACGTCCCTCCCCGCCCCGGACCCCAATCTCGCGTGCGACTGTTCCCGATGCCGAAAATGATTGTCGCGCAATCGTGTGATTTTCAACTTGTGCCGGCGTTGCTAAAGTCTTGCCATCGGTCATTGTGCCGCTCATGCCAATCGGATCGAGCGGCAACGCACATGGAGGAGTTCGCGCATGAAAACCCTGTTCGACGCCGTTCGCATCGGCGACATCGCCCTGTCCAACCGCATCGTGATGGCCCCGCTGACGCGCAACCGCGCCCTTCCCGGCAACGTGCCCGGGCCGCTCACCGTCGAGTATTACCGTCAGCGCGCCAGCGCCGGCCTCATCATCACCGAGGCCAGCCCGATCAATCCGATGGCCCACGGCTATCTCGACACCCCGGGCATCCACAGCGCGGAGCAGGTGGCCGGGTGGCGCAAGGTCACCGACGCGGTGCATGCCGCGGGCGGACGCATCGTGATCCAGCTGTGGCACGTCGGCCGCATCTCCCACACCTCGCTGCTGCCGGACGGCGCCGCGCCGGTGTCGTGTACGGACCGTCCCGCCACGGGCGCCAAGACCTTCACCCGCGACGGCTTCGTGCCCGTATCGACGCCGCGCGCCCTGCGCGACGACGAGCTTCCGGCCATCGTCGCCGACTATCGGCGCGCCGCCCGGCTGGCGATGGACGCCGGCTTCGACGGCGTCGAAGTCCATGGTGCCAACAACTACCTGCTCGAACAGTTCCTGCGCGACAGCGTGAACGACCGCAGCGGCCCCTACGGCGGCAGCATCGAGAATCGCGCGCGCCTCCTGCTGGAAGTGATGAGCGCGGTGTGCGACGAGATCGGCGCCGCCCGCACCGGCATCCGTCTCAGCCCCCTGACCAGCGGCAACGGCACGCCGCGCGACAGCGATCCGCAGGCGCTCTACAACCATGTCGTCGAACATCTGGCACCGCTGGGTCTCGCCTACATCCACGTCATCGAAGGCGAAACCGGCGGCAAGCGTGAACCCGCGGACCTCCCCCGGCCCTTCGATTTTGCCGCCCTGCGCAGCCGCTTCCCCGGCGCCTGGATGGTGAACAACGGCTACACACGCGAACTCGCGATGCAGACCGTCGCCAATGGCAAGGCCGAGCTGATCGCGTTCGGGAAGGCCTTCATCGGCAACCCCGATCTCGTGCGCCGCCTGCGCGAAGACGCCCCGCTCACCGCCCCGCGCATCGACCGTTTCTACGGCGGAGGCGCCGAGGGCTATACGGACTATCCGACACTGGACAGCGCGGCCGTCGCCTGACGCTCAGAAGCGCTCCACCCACGGACGCAGGTCCAACTCCTGCGTCCAGGCGCTGCGCGGTTGCCGGTACAACTGAAAATAGGCCTCGGCGATTGCGTCCGGGTCGAGCAGCGCGTCGCCGTCGTTCACGTCGGTATGCTCGACGACGCTCGATGGCCGGATCCGACCGTCGATCACCACGTGCGCGACGTGGATGCCCTTGGGCTGCAGCTCGCGCGCCATGCTTTGCGCCAAGGCTCGCAGTCCGAACTTGCCGACCGCGAGGTTATGGAAGCCGGCGCTCCCGCGCAGGCTGGCGGTGGCTCCGGTGAACAGGATCGTCCCGCCGGGGCCGCCCTGCCCGACGCGCTCGAGCATCGCCCGCGCCGCCTCGCGCCCGATCAGGAACCCGCCCAGGCAGCCCACGCGCCAGCAGCGTTCGAACTCTTCCGCGCTGGTCTCGACGATGCCGCGCGCGACGAAGGCGCCCGCGTTGTACACCACGACATCCGGACAACCGTAGTCGCTGCGCACCGCCCGGAACAGCGCCTGGACATCCTCCTCGCGCCCGGCGTCGCAGCGGTAGGCATGGGCGCCGCGGCCGATGCCGGCACATTCGATGCCCAGGTTCTCCAGCCGGTCCAGGTTGCGCGCTGCGAGCGCAACATTCATTTCTGCCGCGCCGAAACGGCGCGCGAGCGAACGTCCCAGTCCCGGCCCCGCGCCGACGATCAGTGCAAGTTTCCGCTGTTCCATGACTACCTCCTCGAACTGGCGTCCGTCCGCCGTGCATGGGCACGGTCGTTGGTGACTTCACTTTAGATCACGCCCGGCGCTCACGCCTCGCGACGGCGGCGTCGACGCCGTTTCCCGCAGGCAACGACAGCCGTTGGCGAGCGGCCCGCTCCGGGGGTATCCTCATCGGATGGAGCTCTCAGGATCCTCCATACCATGGCAAATGCGTAGCAAGGGCGAGGCGCGATGACAGACGACCTGACCGACGAAAGCTGGCGACAGAATCTCGAAGGACGTTTCGATGAACGTCTTGGCCCCGTACGCACTCAGGACTGGTGGACCGGCCTGCCGCCCCGGCGCTGCCCGGGCTGGACGGCTGACGCCATGCTCACCTCGCTGCCGCTTCCGAACCTCGCGACCTGCACGCGCGATGAAGTCCGCGCCTATTTCGACAACGGCTGGACACTCACCGAACTGCTGTTCTCCGGGCTGATCGGCGAAGAGGCCTTCTACCGCCCCCCGTACCACCATCTGCGGCATCCGATGGTGTTCTACTACTGCCACCCGCCGGCGCTCTACGTTAACAAGCTGCGCGTGGCCGGACTGATTCCCGCCCCGCTCAATCCCTGGTTCGAGCGCATCTTCGAAACCGGCGTCGACGAGATGCGCTGGGACGACATGTCGAAGAACGCGATGCGCTGGCCCGCGTTCGACGAAGCCTACGGTTACCGCAAAGCCGTGTACGAGCTGGTTCGCAACGTCATCGACAATCACCCGGGCCTCGCCGAGGGCCACCCGCCGATCACGCAGAACGATCCGCTATGGGCGCTGTTCATGGGCTTCGAGCACGAGCGCATCCACCTCGAAACCTCATCCGTGCTGATCCACGAGCTGCCGCTGCGGCTGGTACGCCGGCCTGAGGGATGGGCGCCGCTGCATCCGTCCACGGCGGCCCCTGCCGCCTACCCGCCGGTTCCCGGCCGCGACTACCCCGAACTGGCGCTCCTGCCCCTCGGTGCCGCACGGCTGCTGCTCGGCAAACCCGCCGACTGGCCCTCCTATGGCTGGGACAACGAATACGGCCGCCGCGGCGTCGACGTGCAGCCCTTCCGCGCCGGCCGCTGCCTCGTGAGCAACGGCGAGTTCTGGCAGTTCGTCGCCGACGGCGGTTACCGCGAGCGCGAATGGTGGTCGGACACGGGCTGGTCCTGGCGCACCTACCGCAACATCAAGTGGCCCACGTTCTGGGTGCCCGACGGACCCGCCGGCTCGCACCGCTTCCGCCTGCGCACGCTGTTCGAGGAAGTCGACATGCGCTGGGACTGGCCTGCCGAGGTCAATTGGCACGAGGCGAGCGCCTATTGCGCGTGGCTGGGCGCCCGCCTGGGCCAACCCTGCCGCCTGCCGAGCGAAGCGGAACATAATGCCCTGCGCGACCCGGTCGACACCGTCGCCGACGATCCGGTCATGACTGCGAGCGGTGCGACCCTGATGCACGAGCACGGCCTCAACCTCAACCTCGGCTGCGGCTCTTCCTCCCCCGTCACGAACAGCAAGCCGACCGCGAAGGGCTTCCACGACGTCTTCGGCAACCTGTGGCAATGGCTGGGCGACCCGTTCAACCCGCTGCCCGGCGCGCAGGTCCACCCCTACTACGACGATTTCAGCAGCCCGTGTTACGACGGCGAGCACCAGATGATCCTCGGCGGCTCGTGGATCTCGACCGGCGACGAGGCCAGCGTGTGGTCGCGCTTCCATTTCCGCCCGCACTTCTTCCAGCATGCCGGATTCCGCGTCGTGCAGGCTGCCCACGACGGCGGCGCGGTGCGTCCGGACGCCGCCGGAGCGCCGGGGCGGGCCTACGAGAGCGCCGAAGTCACCAACGAATACCTGCTGCTGCACTACGGCAGCCCGCAGGAGCAGATGCCGCATGAGTCGGGGCCGCGCGACGCCTGCCAGTTCCCGTTGCGCTCTGCGCGCTGGCTCATGGACGGGGCTCGCGAACTCGGCATCGGCGGCGGCCGGGCACTCGATGTTGGCTGCGCCGTCGGCGGCGCGAGCTTCGAGCTCGCACGCATGTACGACGAGGTGCTCGGCATAGACTTGAGCCGCTCCTTCATCGATGCGGCCGGCACCTTGCGCGAAAAAGGCGCCCTCGAATACTCCTGCCGCGACGAAGGCGAACTCGGCCACGCTTTGCAAGCGCGCGTCGATCCCGCCATCGACCGCAGCCGCGTCGCCTTCCGTCAGGCCGACGCCTGCTCGCTGCCCGCCGAACTGATGGACTACGATGCGGTGCTGCTCGCCAACCTGCTGTGCCGCCTCCCCAGCCCGAAGTCGCTGCTCGGGCGGCTCGGTGGGCCACGCGGACTGGTGCGCACGGGCGGCGTCGTCGCCATCCTGTCGCCCTATACCTGGCTCGAACAGTTCACGCCGCGCGGCGCTTGGCTGGGCGGCTACATGGACGGCGAACGCGCCGTGCGCAGCGCCGACGCGCTCAAGGCCCTGCTCGACGCAGACGGCTTCGAGCTGCGCCGCGAAGCGGAAATACCCCTCGTGATCCGCGAGCACGCGCGCAAGTACCAGTACATCGTGACGCACGCGATGCTGTGGCAGCGCGTGCGCTGACCTCCACCGAGCAATCCCTACCTCCCAGACCATGAGCTTCCGATACCTGCAGAGCCTCTTCAACCCGCAGTCGATCGCCGTGATCGGCGCCAGCGCCCGGCCCCGCCGTATCGGCAGCGTCGTCATGCGCAACCTGCTGGCCGGCGGATTCGGCGGTGCGATCATGCCGGTCAACCCCAAGCGCGACGCTGTCGCCGGGGTGCTGACCTACCCGAACGTCGCAGCCCTGCCGCGCACGCCGGATCTCGCCATCATCTGCACCCCGCCATCCGCCATTCCCGGCATCCTCGATCAGCTCGGCGAACGCGGCACGCGCGCGGCGATGGTCATGGCGAGCCAGCTCGGCACCACGCTGGGGACGGACGGGCGGCCGCTGGACGTGACCATCCTTGAGATCGCCCGCCGGCACGGTATCCGCATCCTCGGGGGCAGCACGCTCGGCGTGATGGTGCCGCAGGCGGGCCTGAACGCGACCTTCTCGCAGGTCGGCGGGCTGTCGGGCAACATCGGCTTCGTCTCGCAGTCCGACGCCGTCGGCACGATGGTGCTCGACTGGGCCCAGCCGCGGAAGATCGGCTTCTCGCACTTCGTTTCGCTCGGCGAGGCCCTCGACATCGGTTTCGGCGAAGTGCTCGATTTCCTCGGCAGCGATCCCGGCACGCGCGCCATCCTGATGTACATCGAATCGATCCGTGAACGCCGCAGCTTCATGGCGGCCGCACGTGCGGCGGCGCGCAACAAGCCGGTGGTGGCGATCAAGGCCGGACGAGCGCAGCGCATCGCGCCGGGAACCGGCGATCCGCTCTTCCTCGACAGCCCGGGCCTGATCGGCAGCGACGACGTCGCCGACGCGGTGCTGCGCCGCGCCGGCATCCTGCGCGTGGACCACCTCAACGAGCTGTTCGGCGCCGTCGAGACCGTCGTGCGCTCGCGCCCGATCCACGGCGACCGTCTCATCGTGGTCAGCAATGGCGGCGGCGCCGGCATCATGGCCGAGGACAGCCTGCATCTGGGCGGCTATGCGCTGCCCGACCTTTATCCCAACACGCTCACACGCCTGCGCCGCCTGCTGCCGCCCGACTGGAACGGCCGCAACCCCATCGCCATCCGCGTCGATGCGCCGCCCAAACGCTACGAGGACGTGCTGAAGATCCTGTGTGAGGAACAGGACGGCGACGCGATCCTGGTGATCCACACGCCCAACGCGCTCACGCCCAGCATGGAGATCGCCGAATCGGTGATCAAGACGATCCGCAGCGTCGGCGGCAACCTCCTGACGTGCTGGATCGGCGACGAGACCTCCGCAGGCGAACGCAAGCTGTTTGCCGATTCCGGCATCGCCACCTTCGATACGCCGGAAAACGCCACGCGCGCCTTCCTCCACATGGTCAATCACCGGCACACGCGCGAAGTGCTGATGCAGGCGCCGCCCTCCACCTCGGAGAACTTCCGTCCCGACGTCGAAGGCGCACGCACCGTGGTGCGCAAGGCCATCGCCGAAGGGCGTACGCACCTGACCGAACCCGAAGCCAAGCACATCCTGGCGGCTTACGAGATCCCGGTCGTCCAGACCCATCTGGCGGCGACGCCGCAGGACGTCTCCGCGATCGCCACCGAACTCGGCACGCCCGTCTCCGTCACGGTCATGTCCCGCGACATCCGCCGCAAGTGGGAAGTCGGCGGCGTCGCGCTCGATCTCGAAACCCCGGAAGCCGCCGAGTCGGCCGCCCAGGCCATGCTCGTGCGCGTCGCGGCCTCGCGGCCGGACGTGCGGATCAGCGGCTTCGCCGTGCAGGCCATGGAAACCCGCACCCATACGCGGCAACTGATCGTCGGCGTCGTCACCGATCCGCTGTTCGGACCGATGATCGTTTTCGGCGAAGGCGGACGGGGCCTGGAAGTGTACCGCAACCTCGCCATAGGACTGCCACCGCTCAACCTGCCGCTCGCGCACGATCTCATCAACCGCTGCCGCGCCGCGGGCTTGCTCGACGCCTACCACAATCACCCGGCCGCCAATCGCGACGGCATCGCCCAGATGCTGACGCGGATTTCGCAGCTGGTCGTCGACATCCCCGAGATCGAGGAGCTCGACATCAACCCGATGTTTGTCGACGCGCAGGGGATTCTTGCAGTCGATGCGCACATCCAGCTGTCGATGGCCCCGCCGAATCCCCAGCGGCTATCGATCCGCCCCTACCCCGAAAACCTTGCGGAACCGGCCAAGCTGCGCGACGGGCGCGAGATCGTCCTGCGCCCCATCCGCCCGGAAGACGAAGCCACGCATTACGAATTCCTCTCGCGCGTGACGCCGGAAGACATCCTGTTCCGTTTCTTCCACTACGTCGGAACCCTGCCGCGCAGCGAGATGGCGCGCCTGACGCAGATCGACTACGACCGCGAAATGGCCTTCATCGCCAGCGGCCGCGACAGTTCCGGCCGTCCGGAGACGCTGGGCGTGGTGCGTGCCGTGGCCGACCCGGACAATCACACGGCCGAATTCTCCATCCTCGTGCGCTCGGACATGAAGGGCCACGGAATCGGCTCGACGCTGCTGAAGAAGGTGATCCGCTACGCCCGCGAACGCGGCCTGCAGGTACTCGCCGGTGAAGTCATGGCCGAAAACGAACCGATGCTGAAGCTGTTGAGGGTCTTCGGCTTCAAGATCAAGGCATCGGAGGAACCCGGAATCCTCGCCGTGCTGTTGACGCTGCAGGAGCAGCCCGTCAAGACGTAAGCGTCGAGAGCGCCCGCAGCCACTTTCCGAAATCATCGGCGGGCATGGGCCGCGTGAACAGGTAACCCTGCCCCTCGTCGCATCCTTCGTCGCGCAGGAAGCAGCGTTGTGCCTCCGTCTCGATACCCTCGGCGATGACCTTGAAACCCGGGCTGTGGCCCGGCGCGATCTCGAACGCCGACGGCGGCAGGCACTCGAGGCCGGCCTGCGTGCGCTTGATCGATTCGGCTGAATACTGTATATAGTTTCAGTACCGAAGGATCACGCCATGCCTGCCCGATTCATTTGCCCCCACTGCCACGCCTCCCTTAATCCGCACGCGATGGAGCGCGCTTACAGCGATCTCGCGGAATACCGCATCTGTCCGGCCTGCGACGAAGCGGTGTTCTTCGCGCTGCGCGACATGCCCTGCATTCCCCCATGGCTGCAGCGCACCTCCCCGGCCGATGGTGACGTCGAGGGCGCTCGCGCCCGGCCAGTCCCGTCCGGAACCGGTGTTCTGCCGGAGTGCCGATGAAGGCGGCGAATGCGACGGAGGTCGCGGAACTTCCCGCCTATCTGGATCACCTCAACGAGGCCCAGCGTGCGGCCGTCCTGTTCGGCACGCAGCCCGATTCGCCCGAGCACGATCACCCGCTTCTGGTGATCGCGGGGGCAGGTTCCGGCAAGACCAGCACGCTCGCGCACCGCGTCGCGCACCTGTTGGCCAGCGGCACTGATCCCGGCCGCATCCTGTTGCTGACCTTTTCGCGTCGTGCGGCCGAGGAGATGAACCGCCGCGTGTCGCGCATCGTCGCGCAGTTGGCCAAATCCCGTCCGCGGCTCGCCGGTGCGTCCCTCGAATGGTCCGGGACCTTCCACGGCATCGGCGCCCGCCTGCTGCGCGAGTTCGCCGGACGCATCGGACTGGAGCCGGGCTTCACGATCCACGACCGCGAGGACTCCGGCGACCTGATCAACCTCGTGCGACACGAACTGGGACTCTCCGCGAAATCGAAGCGCTTCCCGATGAAGGGGACCTGCCTCGCGATCTACTCGTCCGCGGTCAATACCCAGGCGCCGCTTGGCGAGGTGCTGCAGCAGTCGTTCCCGTGGTGCAGCGAATGGGAGGCCGACCTCAAGCGCCTTTTTCTCGCCTACGTCGAGGCCAAGCAGGCGCAACAGGTCCTCGACTACGACGACCTCCTGCTCTACTGGGCGCAGATGATCACCGACGCCGATCTCGCCGCGGAGATTGGCGCGCGCTTCTCCCACGTGCTCGTGGACGAGTACCAGGACACCAACCGGCTGCAGGCCGCCATCCTGCTCGCAATGAAGCCCGACGGACGCGGCCTCACGGTCGTCGGCGACGACGCGCAGGCCATCTACGCCTTCCGCGGCGCCACGGTACGGAACATCCTCGATTTCCCCGCTCATTTCGACCCGCCGGCGCACCAGATCACGCTCGACCGCAACTACCGCTCGACGCAGTCCATCCTCGGTGCGGCGAACGCAGTCATCGCGCTCGCAAGCGAGCGCTTCACCAAGGACTTGTGGACCGAACGCACCGGGGCGCAGAAGCCGCGTCTGATCTCGGTGCGTGACGACGCGGATCAGGCCGCCTGCGTTGTCGAATCCGTGCTCGCACGGCGCGAGGAAGGCATGCGCCTCAAGTCGCAGGCCGTGCTGTTCCGCGCGTCGCATCACAGCGCCCGCCTCGAGGTCGAGCTCACCCGCCGCAACATTCCCTTCGTGAAGTTCGGCGGGCTCAAGTTTCTCGAGGCGGCCCACGTCAAGGACGTTTTGGCCGTGCTGCGCTGGGCCATCAACCCGCGCGACCGCGTATCCGGCTTCCGCGCCATCCAGCTTCACACCGGCATCGGCCCGAAGACGGCTGGCCGGGTGCTCGACAACATCGCCAATGCCGCACCCGGCTGCCTCCTGCTCGCCGAGCAACCCGTCCCGGACGCGGCGCGCGGCGCGTGGACCGCATTCGCAGGGCTGCTGGAATCGGTCGCCGCCTCCACCTGGCCTGCGAGCCTCGAACCGATCTGCCAATGGTATTCGGGCGAAATGGCACGCCTGTACGACGATGCCGCCATCCGCACCGGCGACATCGAACAGCTCGCGCGGATCGCCGCGACCTACCCGAACCTCGAACGCTTCCTCACCGAACTCACGCTCGACCCGCCCAGTGCGACGAGCGACGAAGCGGGCATTCCGCTGCTCGACGAGGATTACCTGATCCTGTCGACGATCCACTCGGCGAAGGGTCAGGAATGGTCCGCCGTGGCGTTGCTGAATGCCGTCGACGGCTGCCTGCCCTCCGACCTCGCAACCGGCAGCAGCAGCGAGATCGAGGAAGAGCGCCGCCTGCTGTACGTCGCGATGACCCGCGCGAAGGACGCGCTCGACCTGATCGTGCCGCAACGCTTCCACGTGTCGCAGCAGACCGGGCACGGAGACCGCCACGTGTACGCGAGCCGCACACGTTTCATCCCGAACCGGATTCTCGGGAGCTTCGAGCAAGCCTCCTGGCCGCCGCCCGCCGTCACCCCACGCCCGACGGCGGAATCCCGTCGCATCGCATTCGACCTCGCGGAAAAGATGCGTGCGATGTGGAAATGAGGCGAGTTGTCCCCAGTGGCTGTGGATAAACCTGTGAGCCACCGCTGGATGACGCGCCCAAGTCCTTCGCGCCATTGGAGATTCGACCCGTGCTGCATGGATAGGCAGTCGCCGCAGCGTATCGGGGACATACCGCGTATCCTCGCCCCGCTTACAGGCCGGCTGCCGAATGCGCTACCCTCATGGTTTGCCTGCGCATACCTGCTTCCCTCACAGGACTGCGCCTCCTTTCCATGCTCCACGGGGACCTGACATGAACACCGAGAAGACCCGATATCAACCCGGAATCATGCAGGGCGTGCCTGCACTTGCGCGCCACCTGTTCTTCGCCCTCGACTCGATCACCGAACTGCCCGACGCGCTGAGGCGGGTCTCCCCCCTCGCCGACGGCGACGCGACCATAGTCGGCCTCGGTGATGCGCTCGTTCGCGCCGCGGGAGGCCGTATTGACGGCCTTCGGCCCTTCCCGACCCTCAGCGGCAGCCCGGTCGATATTCCCTCGACCCAGCATGGCCTGTGGTGCTGGCTGCGCGGCGACGATCGCGGCGAACTGTTGCACCGCAGCCGCCGCATCGAGGCGGCCCTGGCGCCGGCCCTGCGCCTCGTGCAGGCGACGGAAGCCTTCCGCTACGGCAAGGGGCTCGATCTCACGGGCTATGAGGATGGCACCGAAAACCCCGAGGGCGACGACGCGCTCGCCGTGGCCTTTGCCTCGACCGGCGCCGAACCCTTGCAGGGCGGAAGCTTCGCCGCTGTCCAGCACTGGCAGCACGATCTCGACCACTTCGAACGTCTGCCGGGGAACGAGCAGGATCACATCATCGGCCGACGCAAGAGCAACAATGAGGAACTGGAGGATGCGCCGGAATCCGCCCACGTGAAGCGCACCGCGCAGGAGAGCTTCGATCCGGAAGCCTTCGTGCTGCGGCGCTCGATGCCGTGGTCCGACGGTACGCAGGCCGGACTCGTGTTCCTGGCCTTCGGGCATTCCTTCGACGCGTTCGAAGCGCAACTGCGCCGCATGGCGGGGCTGGACGACGGCATCGTCGATGCGCTGTTCCGCTTCAGCCGGCCAGTGACGGGCGGGTATTACTGGTGTCCGCCGATGCGCGACGGCCGCATCGACCTCCGCATCCCGGGCCGCTGATCACCGTAGGCGATCCGGCCCCTCGATCGGGCTATCAACCCGGCAACGAAATACCGTTCGGGCTGAGCCTGTCGAAGCCCTGCCAATACCCTTCGACAAGCTCAGGGCGGACGGAGGAAGTCGGTCGATTGCCGCCTTGATCTAATCGGTCGCCGACGCCGCTCCGAGCACGTGCAGCGCCGCAGCGATTTCCGCGGCGCTGCCGGGGCGGACGATGCGCGCGACTTCGACGCCGTCGCGCAGGAACACCAGCGTCGGCCACAGCTTCACGCGGAACGAGCGCCCCAGCGGCCGGCCGGGGCCGTCCTCGATCTTCAGGTGACGGACCTGCGGAAAGGCCGCGAAGGCTTCCGCGATCAGCGGTTGCGCACCACGGCAGAAACCGCACCATCCCGTGCCGAATTCCAGCACCGTCGCGTCCCTCAACGCATCGATCTCCCTGCGGTCCGGCGCTTCCGTCGAATACTCGGCGTTCAATCCCATCCACGGCTCCAATAAGCGTAGGCCCCGGCGCTCCGCTCACGCCGGACGCCAGCGGCCGAAAGACATCGCCTTCCTGAGCCGCGCCGTCGCGAGCGCGATGGCCGCGTCGCGCGGCATGATCGACTGCGCCGCCGCAGCCTCGATCACGGCACGGGTATTATCGCGCACCTTCTCCGCGATCGTCGCCACCGCAGTGGCCTGATTCCCGCCTGCATATTCCACGGCGCCGCAGATCACTCCGCCGGCGTTCGCGATGAAGTCCGGCACGCACAGCACGCCTTTGCGGTGCAGGTATTCCTCGGCCGCGCGCGTGAAGGGAATGTTGGCCCCCTGCAGCACGAGCCGCGTGCGCAAGCGCCTGACGTTGTCCTCATGCACCACGTCGGGCCGCGCTGCGGGAATCCAGATGTCGCATTCGACGTCGATCACGGCGTCGGGGCCGCCCTTCTGTCCGCCCGGATAGTCCAGGACGGAGCGGCCTTCCGACTTGAGCACGTCCAGCACGGCAAGGTCTATTCCATGCTGGTCCCATAGCGTCCCGCTCGAGTCGGCGGCGCCGACGATGACGACCCCCTTCTGCGCGAGGAAATGGGCGGAGTGCCGGCCGACCGCGCCGTAGCCCTGGATCACGACGCGCGCGCCCGCCAGCTCGAAGCCGCATGCAGCGGCTGCCACTTCGGCCGCGTGTGCGACGCCCCGGCCCGTCGCCCCGATCTGATCGAGCGGGATGCCGCCGAGCTCACGCGGCAAGCCCACGGCGCGGCCGATCTCGTCATGGACCCAGGCCATGCAGCTTTCGTCGGTGCCCATGTCGGGACCGAAGATGTAGTCGCGAATGTCGCGCAGCGCACAAGCGAGCCCGCGAACGAGGCGTTCCTTGTCGGGGCGCGGCATCCTCGGGTCGCCGTAGAGCACGACTTTGCCGCCGCCGTGGCGCAGGCCCGCCGCGGCGTTCTTGTAGCTCATCGCTCGCGCAAGCCGGAAGCATTCCTCCGTGCTGACGTCCGGCGCCATGCGCACGCCGCCGATCGCGGGCCCGATGGCAACGTTGTCGACCACCAGCACGGCCTTCAGGCCGATGCCTGGTTCATGGACATGGATGATCTTCGCCGGGCCGAGATCGTCGGCAAAATCGAATGCGTCGCTCATCGCCCCACCCTCCGATGCCGGGCGAGAGCAGGCGATCAGGTATGGAAGCGGCCCACCGCCCCCTGCAGTTCCCCTGCCAGCTCGCCCATGTTGCGGGCTGCCGCAGCCGTCTGCCCGGCGGCCTCGCTGTTGCCCTGCGCCATCTGCTTGATCCTCTCGATGCCGGAGAAGACGTCGGCGCTCACCCGTTCCTGTTCTTGCGTGGCCGCGGCGATGCTGTCCAGGCCGCGTCCGACTGCGACCACGGATTCGCTGGCTGCGGCGAGCACCCCATTCACCGTCATCATAGACTCGCGGCTGGTGGCGATGTGTGTCATCGCGTCGGAAATCGAGCGCGTGACCTGCTCGGACTGCTTGCCGAGCGTGTGCGTGATGGCGTCGATCTCGTTGGCCGAGGAGGCGGACTTCTCGGCGAGCTTGCGCACCTCGTCGGCGACCACGGCAAAACCGCGGCCCTGCTCGCCCGCCCGCGCGGCCTCGATGGCCGCGTTGAGCGCAAGCAGGTTGGTCTGTTCGGCCAGCTCCTTGACCTCGCTGGTGATGTGGGTGATCGCCGTCGTGCTCGACACGAATTCGCCGACCGAATCCGCGATGCCGCGCACCGTGGTCTCGACCATCCCGACACGTTCGTCCAAGGTCGTGAGGCTGGCGTTACCCTCGTCGGAGCGGCGCAGGCTCTCCCGCGACAGTTGGCGCACTTCCTCGGCGCTGCGCGCGACCGTGGCGATGCTTGCGACCATCTGCTCGACGGCCTGGGCCGTAGTCGCGGACGTCGCGCTCTGCCCCTGCGACGACGCGACCACCTGGTCGGCGCGCACGACGAGTTCGGCCGCGGCGCTCGACACCTGCGCAGCCGACTCGCCGACGTGGCGCACCAGTCCCGCGATCTTCGCCATCATTTCGTTGAACACCGCCGACGCAACGCCGATCTCGTCGCTGCCGCGCACTTCCAGGCGGCGCGTGAGATCGCCCTCGCCCGAGACGATCGCGCGCAGGCCGGCGACCATGCGTTCGAGCGGACCGGTGACTGCACCGCGGATGAACCACCAGATGAAGACCAGCAGCACGAGGCTCGCGAGCAAGGCGATGCCCAGCGATTGCATGCGCTGCTGCTTGTTTGCCGTATCCATCTTGTCGAGGGCGATCTTGATGCTGATCACGCCCAGGGTGGCGTTTTCCGCAGCGTCATGACACTCGAGGCAGTTCCTGCCGAGATACTTGCTGACGTTCTTGGCCGGGCGGACCGCCAAGAGGTAAGGCCCTTTTTCGTCCTCGCGGACCTCGACGAACTCCTTGCCGGAACTGATCACCCGGGCTTCGATTTCGTTGGGCTTCAGATCGTTGCGCGGCTTTCCCGCGTCCTTCGAGCTTTCGACGCCCTCGAGTGCCACGTCGCTGGGCACCACCCGCAGTTCGCGGATTGCCGCCAGGTGACCGATCTGGTCGAGCAGCACGTGCTTCTTGTGCATGGTCTCGGTGATCATCATTGCGGTCAGGCCGGCGAGCGCAGAGTCGTACATGCTGAGCGAGAAATCGACGGCCTGCTCGATCGCCACCTTCCGATTGTTGTGGCTGTCCCAGAATATCGTTCCGGCCCAGACGACGATCAGCAGCGTCCAGATCGACGCCGTCAGGCGAACCCAAATCTTGATATCGGAGAATCGGAACATCTTTATCTACCTTTCACCCTCGGAGGGGGTGCAAAAACTCGCCGGACAGCCGGTCGGCGCCTCCTGACCTGTTGCCGAACCGTTTCTACCCGGCAACATGAGACCCCACTTTGGGGCATGGCTGCATTCTAACCATGGGAGGGAATCCCCTTGTGCCGAAGAGCATCGTATTCACGGTCCAATTCGTCGCTTTGAGATCCGCTGAATCGGTCGGACGAGACCGCGTTTCCTTGCCGGGCGCGCGCTGAAACCGGCCCACCTGTCCTGTGGGGATCTGAACCTGACGCTGCACCTCGATGTCGACATGAACGTGACAGCGGCCCGGAACGCTCATGGCAACACATGCCGCCGTCTTCGCGGGCGCTCCAGTCGGCCGTTGGCGGGAATCACGGGTCATCCGTGATACCGTTCCTTCGTCGTGCCGACGCGGATCCGAATGAGCGGCAGGTTGCACTAAACTGAGTCAAAAAAACGAGAAGCGAGGAGCAAGCCATGACCACCGTAGCGCGGTTCGAGGTCGAGTTCACCCGGTTTCTCAATGCGGAGGGCGAGGCAACGCAGGAGCTTCCCGCCTTCGCGCGGGATCCCGCCACCCTCATCCCCCTTTACCGCGCAATGCAGCTCACGCGCGCCTTCGACACGAAGGCGATTGCGCTGCAGCGCACCGGCAAGATCGGCACCTTCGCTTCGGCGCTCGGTCAGGAGGCGATCGGCATCGGCATCGCGGGCGCGATGCGCAAGGAAGACGTGCTGGTGCCTTCCTATCGCGACCACGCGGCGCAGTTCATGCGCGGCGTGACGATGACGGAAAGCCTGCTGTACTGGGGCGGTGACGAGCGCGGCAGCAACTTCGCGGTGCCGCGCGAGGACTTCCCGATCTGCGTGCCGATCGGCACCCAGGTGTGCCATGCCGCTGGTGTGGCGTACGCCTTCAAGCTGCGGAAGGAGGCGCGTGTCGCAGCGTGCTTCCTGGGCGACGGCGCAACCTCGAAAGGCGACTTCTACGAGGCGCTGAACTTCGCGGCGGTGTGGCGGGCCCCCCTGGTGGTCGTCATCAACAACAACCAGTGGGCCATTTCGGTGCCGCGCGAGCAGCAGACCGCGACACCGACGCTGGCGCAGAAGGCCATCGCGGCGGGCATCGAGGGCGTGCAGGTCGACGGCAACGACGTGATCGCCGTGCACGACGCCGCCCGCAAGGCGATGGACAAGGCGCGTGCCGGGGGCGGGCCGAGCCTGATCGAGGCGATCAGCTACCGCCTGGGCGACCACACGACCGCCGACGATGCGACCCGCTACCGCGATCCCGACGTCGTGCAGCAGCAATGGGCGAACGAGCCGATCCGACGCCTGCGCAACTACCTCGCACGCATCGGCGCGTGGGACCAGGAGAAGGAGGAAAGCCTGCTGAAGGAATGCACCGACCGGATCAATGCCGCGGTCGAGGCCTATCTCGCGATTCCGCCACCCACCACGACGGCGATGTTCGATCACCTGTACGCGACGCTGCCGGCCGCCCTGCTGGAACAGCGCGAGGCGGCGCAATGGTTCGCATCGCACGAGGGAGGGTCCAGCCATGGCTGAACTGAACCTGGTCGAGGCCATCAATCGCGCCCAGGCCTGGGAGATGGCGCACGATCCGTCTGTGGTCGTGCTGGGCGAGGACGTCGGCGTCAATGGCGGCGTGTTCCGCGCGACCGTCGGGCTGCAGGAGCAGTTCGGCCCCGAACGCGTGATCGACACGCCGCTGGCCGAGACGGCCATCGTCGGCACCGCGATCGGCATGGCGGCGATGGGGCTGAAGCCCGTCGCGGAAATCCAGTTCTCCGGCTTCATCTACCCGGCGATGGATCATATCTGGAACCACTCCGGACGCCTGCGCAACCGCACGCGCGGCAGGCTGTCCTGCCCGCTGGTGGTGCGTTCGCCCTGCGGCGCAGGCATCCACGCGCCGGAGCACCATTCGGAAAGCCCCGAGGCGCTGTTCGCCCACCTGCCGGGCGTGCGCGTCGTGATTCCCTCCTCCCCGTCGCGCGCCTACGGGCTGCTGCTCGCGGCGATCCGCGACCCGGACCCGGTGATCTTCCTCGAACCGACGCGGCTCTACCGCCTGTTCAAGCAGGAAGTGGCCGACGACGGCGAAGCGCTGCCGCTCGACGTGTGCTTCACGCTGCGCGCCGGTACCGACGTGACGCTGGTGAGCTGGGGCGCGATGCTGACGGAGACCCAGGCCGCGGCCGACGCGCTGGCGCAGGAAGGCATCATGGCCGAGGTCATCGATGTCGCGACGCTCAAGCCGCTCGACATGCCGACGATCCTGGAATCGGTCGCCCGCACCGGGCGCTGCGTGATCGTGCACGAGGCGACGCGCGCCGGCGGTTTCGGCGCAGAGATCGCGGCGAACCTCGCCGAGCACGGGCTGTATTCGCTGCTCGCCCCCGTGCAGCGGGTCACCGCATGGGACGTCGTCGTGCCGCTGTCGCGGCTCGAACACCAGTACATGCCGAGCGTCGAGCGCATCGTCGCTGCGGTCAGGAAAACGCTGGAGGGTGCATGAAAATCTTCAAACTGCCCGACCTGGGCGAAGGACTGCAGGAAGCCGAGATCGTCGAGTGGCACGTGAAGCCGGGCGACGAGGTGAAGACCGACCAGCCGCTGCTGTCGGTCGAGACGGCGAAGGCCATCGTCGAGATCCCCGCGCCCTGGGATGGACGCATCGAGAAGCTGTTCGGCGCGGCGGGGCAGATCGTGCTGGTCGGCGCACCTCTGATCGGCTTCGAGGGCGCAGCCGGCGACGCCGATGCGGGCACGGTGGTCGGCGAGGTGAAGGTCGGCACGCAGGTGCAGCAGGAGGCGCCGGCCGCGGTCGGACGGCTTGCGGCGGCGATCAAGGCGACTCCCGCCGTGCGCGCGCAGGCGCGGCAGCTCAACGTCGATCTGGCCATGGTCACGCCTTCGGGGCCGGACGGACTCATCACGCTCGCCGACGTGCAGCGGGTGGCGAAGATTCTCGCCGAAGTGGGCCCGCCCGAGATCCTGCGCGGCGTGCGTCGCGCAATGGCGCAGAACATGGCGCTGGCGCAGAGCGAAGTCGCCGCGGCGACGGTGATCGACGACGCCGACATCCACGCCTGGGCGCCGGGCACGGACATCACGACCCGCCTGATCCGTGCGCTGGTCGCCGGCTGCAAGGCCGAGCCGGGGCTCAACGCCTGGTACGAGAGCCACACGATGGGCCGGCGCGTGCTGCAGAAGATCGACGTCGGGATCGCCGTCGACCTCGTCGACGGGCTTTTCGTGCCGGTGCTGCGCGACGTCGCGAACCGCGATCCGGCCGACCTGCGCGCCGGGCTCGACCGCATGCGCGCCGACGTCGCGGCGCGCAAGATCCCGGCCGAGGAGATGCGCGGCAACACGATCACGCTGTCGAACTTCGGCATGATCGCGGGCAAATACGCCGCGCCCATCGTCGTGCCGCCCACGGTCGCGATCCTCGGCGCCGGGCGCGTGCATGATGCGGTTGTCGCCTTCGACGGCAAGCCGGCCGTGCATCGCGTGCTGCCGCTGAGCCTCACTTTCGACCACCGCGTCGTCACCGGTGGCGAGGCGGGACGCTTCCTCGCAGCGGTGATCGCGGACCTGGCGAAGCCGACCTGACGGCGCGGCCGCGGGCTCACCGCCCCGGCCTGGCGCGCCCGACCGCGCTGAAGCGGAACGGGCGCCCGAGCGCTGCGAGTACCGCGGCGTCCTGATCGTACAGATCCGGATGGAAGTAGGCCCGCCCGTCCTCGCCAACCTCGGCCGTGAAATAGAGGATCATCACCGGCACGCGGCGGCCGATCTGCACGTTGCGCGTCTCGCCCTTCGCGATCTCCGCTTCCAGCGCCTCCGCGCTCCACTGGGCGGGGTCGTCGAGCAGCAGCACCGCCAGTTCCATCGGCCGCTCGAGCCGGATGCAGCCGGAGCTGTAGGCTCGCTCGCTGCGGCGGAACAGGTTCTTCGACGGGGTGTCGTGCAGGTACACCGAGTAGGGGTTGGGGAGCATGAACTTGACGCGCCCGAGCGGGTTGTCCGGCCCCGCCGCCTGCACGATCTGGTACGGGAAACCGCCCGTGCGGTAGCGCGCCCAATCAACCTCCCCGACATCGACCGCCCGCCCCGCGCTGGTGACCACGCGCATGTCGTGCTCGGCGAGATAAGCGCGATCGTGCGCCAGCTTGGGCAGCACGTCCTCCTTCAGGATCGTCGGCGGAAGCACCCACTCCGGATTCAGCACGAGGTACTGCATCTCGGCACGGAATGCGGGCGTCTTGCGATAGGGGCGACCGACGACGACGCGCGACTGCCACGCGAGTTTCCCGTCCAGGTACAGGCGGGCGTTGAAGCCGGCGATGTTCACGAGCAGGTAATCGCCCGCGACGTCCTGCGCGACCCAGCGCAGGCGTTCCAGGTTCACGCGGATCTGGTCGATGCGGCGGCCGACGTCCACCCGCAGCGCGGCGAGCGTCTTGCGTCCGACGGCCCCGTCGGGCTCGAGTCCGTGGCGAGCCTGGAACGCGAGCACCGAATCGCGCAAGGCATCGTCGAAGAGATTGCCGTCCGACGGCGGCGGCTGCAGGTGGTCGCCACTCGCCTTGAGGCGCTGGCGCAGGATCGCGACCCGCGGATCACGGTCGCCCGGCCGCAGCGTCGGGCCGGGCGGGACGGCAGACCACCCGCCAAGCACCTCCATGGCACGGTGCTCGACCAGTGCAGCGCGCAGCTGACGATAGGCTTCCAGCCGCGGCGCATAGAGTTCGATCGCGGGGCCCAAAGGCTCGGCGCCGACCAGCGCCTCCAGCGCCCGCACCGGCTCGACCGCCCCCAGCGAGCGCGAGAAATTCCATTCCTTGTACAGTTCGCGCGGATCGACCTTGCCGAAACGCAGGTGATAGACGAGCCGGACGAGCGCCTCGGTAAACAGCAGCTCGCGGTCGGCAAGGCTGCCGGCGCCCCGCACGCCGTCGTCAGCCAGCCTGCGCAACAGGTCGAACTGGTAATCGGCCGGATCGAGGCCGTGGCTCGCACTGTCGTCGACCGCCCGCAGCAGCGCGCGCCGCCGCCCCGCATCGCTCCACACGGGTGCGTAGCCGCGGTTCGCGTAGAACTCGGAAATCAAGCTGCGCGCGGCGATTTCCCCGCCGGCCGGACGCAGCTCGCCGTTGCCGCGCAGCGCAACGACACGGTCGCGCAAGGCCTGCTGCACGGCCTCGCCGTTGGTTCCGGCCGCCACCGCTCTGCTTGCCGTCCCTCCGGCCACGAACAGGGCGAGCACGACAACTTGTAACACTCGCCCGATCTGCTGCCCGATTCGCACGACCCGGTTTACGATTACGCCCTTTACCGGCCGCTTCGCTTCCCGCATCTCCATGTCGAAACACCTCCGCAATGCCGCGTCGCAGCGCCGGCTCCTGCTGAAAGGGCTTGCCGCACTGCCCCTTGGCCTGAACTTCGGCAAGGTGCAGGCCAGCGTCGCCGAAGCCGACTGCGAGCTGTGCTTCCGCCACACGCATACGGACGAGAACCTGCGTATCGTCTATCGCAGCGGCGGCTCCTATATCCCGTCGGCACTGGCGCGGATCGACTGGCTGATGCGCGACTTCCGTACCGGGGATGTCGCCCGCATCGACCCCCGCCTGCTGGATATTCTCCATACATTGGGGACGACATGCGGGGGAGAAAGTTTCGAAATCATCTCGGCTTTCCGCTCACCGATGACCAACGGCATGCTGCACAAGGCCGACGGTAAGGGCGTCGCGACGCGTAGCATGCACATGGACGGCCGCGCGATCGACGTGCGCATTCCCGGCTTCGACACCGCCGCACTGCGCGACGCCGCGCTCGCGCTGCAGGCCGGCGGCGTCGGCTACTACCGCGAGTCGGATTTCGTTCATATCGACACCGGGCGCGTACGCCACTGGGTCGGCTAAGCCGACGCAAACTGCATCCGCCGCCGCGACTGCGGCGCGTGCATGATGTGGTCGAGCGGCAGCACGCTTGTCTGTTTCACCTTCTTCAGCGCGATGTTGGTCTTCAGGTGCGCGAGCCCGGGCAGGTGCATGATGCGCTTCATCATCACCTCCGAGAACGCGACGAGGTCGGGTGCGACGATGTGCATCACGTAGTCCGCATCGCCGCTCACCGAGAAGCACGCCACCACTTCGGGCAGCGCCGCCACGGCGCGCTCGAAGGCATCGCTGCGCGAGTCACCGTGGCGCTCCAGCGTGACCTGCGCGAAGGCCGCGACATCCAGCCCGACCGCGGCGGGGTCCAGCAACGCGGCGTAGGATGCGATGATGCCGCCCTGCTCCATGCGGCTGATGCGCCGGCTGATCTGCGACGGCGACAGGTGGATTTCCTCGCCGAGCGCGCTGTTGGTCGCGTTGCCGCGACGCTGCAGGGCGTCGAGAATCTGCAGGTCGAACTTGTCCACGACGATTTGTTGCATAGCTAGTAGCCTCCATACGCTTTTCGTGCATGATAACCGCCTTTATGTGCGTATAACGAACGCTCTGTGCGCCAATGGCGCGCAATAATGCTCGACAACAACACATCGGAGGAGCATGACATGAACCTGGTCGAATCGCTGCTGCACGCGCTGAAGGATCACGGCGCCCACGAGATCTTCGGCATCCCCGGCGACTTCGCGCTGCCGTATTTCCGCATCATCGAAGAGTCGGACATCCTGCCCCTGTACACGCTCTCGCACGAACCCGGCGTGGGCTTCGCGGCCGACGCCACGGCACGCATGCGCGGCGGGCTGGGCGTCGCGGCCGTGACCTACGGCGCGGGCGCGTTCAACATGGTCAACGCCGTCGCGGCCGCCTATGCCGAGAAGTCGCCAGTCGTAGTGCTCTCGGGCGGCCCCGGCAAGGGCGAAGCCAGCTCCGGCCTGCTGCTGCACCACCAGGCCAAGACGCTCGACTCGCAGCTCCAGATCTTCAAGGAGATCACCTGCGACCAGGTGAAGCTCGACGACGTGGCGCGTGCGCCCGCCGATATCGCCCGCGTGCTGGCGAGCTGCCTGCGCAACTCCGAGCCGGTGTATATCGAGATCCCGCGCGACATGGTGCGCGAGGAATGCGCGCCGGTCGTTGCCGAGGCGCCGCGCGCGATCGACAGCGACGCGCTGGCCGCCTGCGTGGACGAGATCCTCGCCCGGCTCGACGTCGCGAAGGCGCCGGTGCTGATGGCGGGCGTCGAAGTGCGCCGCTTCGGCCTCGAGGAAAAGGTCGCCGAACTGTCGCGCCGGCTCGGCCTGCCCGTCGTCACCAGCTTCATGGGCCGCGGCCTGCTCACCGGCTGCGACGCGCCGCTGGTCGGCACCTACATGGGCGTCGCAGGCCTGCCCGAAGTCACGCAGCTCGTGGAAGGCTCGGACGGCCTCTTCCTGCTCGGCGAGATCATCTCGGACACCAACTTCGCCGTGTCGGAAACCCGCATCGACCTGCGCAAGACCATCCAGGCGCACAACGGCCAGGTCACGCTCGGCTACCACAGCTACGCGAACATGCCGCTCGCCGCGCTCGTCGACGAGATGCTCGCGCGGGTGAAGAATGGCGCCGAGAAGACCTTCCCGGTCGCGCCGCATCAGTACCCGAAGGGGCTCGTCGCCGACGGCGAGACGATCGCCCCGACCGACATCGCGAAGGCGGTGAACGACCTCTTCGCCGAGCACGGCAAGCTGCCGATCGCGTCCGACATCGGCGACTGCCTGTTCACGGCGATGGAGATCGAGCAGACCGCGCTACTCGCGCCCGGCTACTACGCGACCATGGGCTTCGGCGTGCCCGCGGGCCTGGGGCTGCAGGCGACGAGCGGCCAGCGCCCGCTGATCCTCGTCGGCGACGGTGCCTTCCAGATGACAGGCTGGGAGCTCGGCAACTGCAAGCGCTACGGCTGGGATCCGATCGTGCTCTTGTTCAACAATGCGAGTTGGGAGATGCTGCGCACCTTCCAGCCGGAATCGGGCTTCAACGACCTCGGTCACTGGGGTTTCGCGGAGATGGCGGCGGGGCTCGGGGGCGACGGGGTACGCGTGTCGACGCGCGCGGAACTCAAGGCCGCACTCGACAAGGCGATCGCCACGCGCGGCCGCTTCCAGCTGATCGAGGTGACGATTCCGCGCGGCGTGCTGTCGACCACGCTGTCGCGCTTCGTCGCCGGAGTGAAACGCATCAGCATGAAGTAATACGGGAGATCGATGACGGCCGGACCCGACACCCCCGCGGCGCTCGCCGCCCGGCCGCTCTTCGAACCGATCGCGGCGCTGCTGGCACGCTTTGCCACGCCCGCACTTCCCGGCACGGCGCAGCTCGACGCGTTGCTGCACAAAGTCGCCCCGGGCGCCGCGAGCGGGGGCGGACGGCCGATCCGCTTCATCCAGCCGCCCGCTGAAGCCCTCGCCTACGAGGATCACATCTTCGCGACCGGCGCGGTGCCGACCCGCGAGGATGACTGGCACGACTTCTTCAACGCGCTCGCGTGGTGCGTGTGGCCGCACACGAAGGCCGCCTGCAACATCCTCCATCGCCGCGAGCGCGACGCACGCGCCGCAGCGGGACTGCCCGGCCGAGGGCCACGACGCGATGCGCTGACCCAGTTCGACGAATGCGGCATCGTCGTCGTGTCCAGCGATCCCGGGATTCCCGCCCTGCTTGCGGCGCACGAATGGGAAGAAGCGTTCTGGACGCGGCGCGCGCGGCTGCTGCAGACGATGCGCTTCCTCGTCTTCGGTCATGGAACCTGGGAGCAGCTGCGCGAGCCCTTCGTCGGGCTGTGCGCGAAGGCGCTGTACCGCGTCGTCGATGCCGGGTGGCTGGAGCGCCCCACCGCCGAACGACAGGCCGAAACGGACGCATGGCTCGCCGCGCAACTGCTCGACGGCGGGCTGCTGCGCACCCCGCGCGAACTTGCGCCGCTGCCGCTGCTCGGCATTCCGGGGGTCACGCGAGAGAACGAGTCGGCTGCATATTACCGCGACACGCGGCAGTTCCGGCCCAAGCGCGTGCCGGCGGAGAAATTCCCGGCTCTCTGAGTCGCGAAGCCGCAAAATTGCGGGACAAGCTCCGTGGGAGCGGCTTCAGCCGCGAAGAGGCCGCAACGCGCGCAACACCGCCGATTCGCGGCTGAAGCCGCTCCCACAGCAATCCCCCACGCCAATCTCACATGGCACACGCGAATCGCAGGGCGAAAAAGGGAAGCGCCTTTCCGGCGAGACAGGTTCGGACATCGCCGCATCGCCCCGAGAAGCACCGTAAAATGCCGCCTTGACCGCAAGCGCCCCCTTACTTATGCCCCGCTTCCAATACGTGCTCTTCGACCTCGACGGCACCCTGATCGATTCCGCTCCGGCAATCCTCGCGAGCTACCGGGAGGCTTTCGCCGCCGCCGGGCGCGCGCCGGCCGTGACGATCGACGAGTCCATCGTCGGGCCGCCGCTGATCGAGACGCTGCAGATCCTCGCAGGCACGAAGGATCCGCAGCTCATCGACGAACTCGCCGGGCACTTCAAGGCGAGCTACGACACGACGGGCTATCGGGAAACCGCGGCCTATGCCGGCATCGGCGAGATGCTCGCGCGCCTCGCGGCCAGCGGGCGCACGCTCGCGATCGCGACCAACAAGCGGCTGCATCCGACCCGCCTGATCCTCGATCATCTCGGCTGGAGCGGTTACTTCAGGACCGTCTACGCGCTGGATCTCTTCGAGCCGCGCCTGCCCACCAAGGCGGCGATGATCGCGCGGCTGATGGCCGATCACGACATTCCCGAAGACGTGTCGGTGTACGTCGGCGACCGCAGCGAAGACGGCGAATCGGCCGACGCGAACGGCCTGCCCTTCTTCGCCGCGACATGGGGTTACGGCAGCCTGGAGGCGGGCGAACTGGCTGCGCACTGGCGCGCCTTCGCGAGCCCCGCAGCGCTGACCGAGGCGCTGCTGCAGGACTGAATCCGACTCAGGCGCGCACGTCCGCCGGGACGTCGATGTCGGCAAGCACGCCCGGGTCGTCGCAGTCGATGCGCTGCAAGTGTTCCTTGTGCGCGACGATCACGCGCCGGGCGCCTTCGTCGCCTTGCAGCGCCAGGAGTTCGTCCTTCAAGGCGGCGGCAAAGCCGACCGGATGGCCGCGCTGTCCGTCGAAAAAGGGCGCAGCGAGTAGTGCGCCTTCGCCGAGCACAGCCGCGACGACTGCCACGGTTTCCGGCCGGATGTAAGGCATGTCGCCCAGCGCGATGACCCAGCCTGTGGCGCCGGGCGTCGCACGAATCCCGCAGGCAAGCGTCGCCGCCATGCCCTCGCCGGCGTCGGCACACAGGACGTACCGAATGCCCGCCGCGTCGAAGTGACCGCGCAGGACCGAATCTTCCGGACGCACGACCGCAAGCACCTTGCCCAGCGCCTCATGCAGGTTTTCCGCGCTGCGCACGGCGACGGGCGTGCCGTCCGCAAGCGGATGACAGAGCTTGTTGCTGCCGAAGCGCGAGCCCTGCCCGGCGGCGAGCAGGATGCCGACGATGCCGGCGGGGGCTGGGGAACGATCGGTCAATTCTCGACCTCGATGCGAAGCGCCGGGGGAACGACAAGCTTACCCGATTGCTCCGTTGCTCGCCGGGAGGGCGGGAGGAGCGCAGCGCATCCCGCCATCGCCGCCAGGGGCTTGCTCCACGGGCGAGTGGCGGGATACGCCTTCGGCTCCTCCCGCCCTACGGGAAGCAGCTTGGTCACCGTCGCGCGGGAGGCGAACGGTGCCACGCTCACTCGCCAGCGATGCGCTCGATCACCAGTGCGATGCCGTGACCCACGCCGATGCACAGGCTGACCACCGCATAACGGCCGTTGCGCCGCTCCAGCTCGCGCGCTGCCGACAGCGCGATGCGGGCGCCCGATGCGCCGAGCGGGTGGCCGATGGCGATGGCGCCGCCGTTGGGGTTCACGCGCGCATCGTCGAACGCGACACCCATCAGCTTCAGGCAGCTCAGCACCTGCGGCGCGAAGGCTTCGTTGATCTCGATGACGTCCATGTCGGCCAGCGTGAGCCCGGCGCGCGCGATCGCCTTCGGGATCGCGTAGGCCGGCCCGACACCCATGATGCGGGGCTCGACGCCCGCAACGGCGCCGGCGAGGATGCGCGCCATCGGCTTCGCGCCGGCCTTCTCGCCCGCAGCCTTGCTGCCGATGAGCAGCGCGGCGGCGCCGTCGTTGATGCCGGAAGCGTTGCCGGCGGTGACGACGCCGTTCGGGAACAGGGACTTCAGCTTCGCCAGCGATTCATAGGTCGACTCGGGACGCGGATGCTCGTCCTCGGCGACCACCAGCGGCGGGGTCTTGCGGCCGGTCGGCACGGAGATGGGCAGGATCTCGCCGGCGTAGAAACCGGCTTCCTTCGAAGCCGCGTATTTCGCCTGCGACGCGGCGGCGAAGCGGTCGGAGTCCTCGCGCGAGATGCCGAAATCCGCGGCGACGTTGTCGCCCGTCTCCGGCATGCTGTCGTTGCCGTACTGCTCGACGATCTTCGGGTTCGGGAAGCGCGCGCCGATGGTCGTGTCGAACACCTTGAAGTCGCGGCTGTAGGCCGATTCGGCCTTGGCGACGACGAAGGGGGCGCGGCTCATGCTCTCGACGCCACCGGCCACGTACAGCTCGCCCTCGCCTACCGTGACGGCCCGCGCGGCGTCCAGCACCGCCGCGAGGCCGCTGCCGCACAGGCGGTTGATCGTCTGGCCGGCGACGTGGGTCGGCAGGCCCGCGAGCAGCGCCGCGTGACGGGCGACGTTGCGCGAATCCTCGCCCGCCTGCGCGGCGCAGCCGAGGATGACGTCCTCGATGTCCGCCGCCGCGAAGGGCGAGCGCGCGACGACTTCGCGGATCACGGTGGCGACGAGGTCGTCGGGGCGGACCGGGGCGAGCGAGCCGGCGTGGCGGCCGATCGGGGAACGCAGACCGGCGTAGAGGTAGGCGTCGAGCATGGAATCTCCTTTGGTGATGGGTGTGGTTGTCAGTTTTCCGGCGTCGTCAGCGACACGCCCAGGCGCGCGCGGCGCGTGAGCCAGGGGCTGGGGCGATAACGCGGGTCGCGGTAGAACTCGTGCATGCCGTCGAGGATCGCCAGGATGGTCGCGGCGCCGAGCGAATCGCCCAATGCGAGCGGGCCTTTCGGGTAGCCGAGGCCCAGGCGCACGGCCGAATCGATGTCCTCGGGCGTCGCGACGCGCTGCTGCGCGATGTCGCAGCCGATGTTGACGATGGTGGCGACGACACGCTGCGCGACAAGGCCCGCGCTGTCGCGCACGACGGATACGGCCTTGCCGCCGGAGGCGAGCGCGGCCCACGCGGCGTCGCGCGCATCCGCGGCGGTGAGCGGCGTGGTCATCAGCGTCAGGTGCTTGTCGACGAAGAGCGGATCGAGCGCCAGCGTGCGCTTCGGGTCCAGACCCTCGGCCAGCGCGCAGGTGGTCGCATCGCTGCCGACCGGCAGCACGATGCACACCGAGTCCTCGGCAGGATGATCGCCGCGGTCGAGCGCGACGCCCTGCGCCTCCAGCACGGCGACGACGCGCACATGCAACGCCGCATCGGCGCGGCTCACCCACAGGGGCACCGGCGCGACGGCCGGTACGAGCGGCATCGCGACGGGTTGCGCGCTTCCATCCTTGTACACGTAGAAGCCCTGCCCGCTCTTGCGCCCGAGCAGGCCGCCGGCGAGGCGCTGGCGCGTGATCGGCGACGGGCGGAAACGCGGTTCCTGGTAGTACTGCTCGTAGATCGATTCCATCACCGGATGCGAGACATCCAGCCCGGTGAGGTCGAGCAGCTCGCACGGCCCCATGCGGAAGCCGACCGATTCCCTGAGGATGCGGTCCAGCGTCGCGAAGTCCGTGATGCCTTCGCCGAGCACGCGCAGCGACTCGGTGAGGTAGCCGCGGCCGGCGTGATTGACGATGAAGCCCGGCGTGTCGGAGGCGCGCACCGGCGTGTGGCCCATGCGTCGCGCGAGCGCCATCAGCGCATCGCCCACCGTGCGATCGCCGCGCACGCCGTCGATGATCTCGACGACTTTCATCAGCGGCACCGGGCTGAAGAAGTGCAGGCCCGCGACGCGCTCGGGGCGGCGGCAGGCGGCGGCGATCGAGGTCACCGACAGCGAGGATGTGTTGGTCGCCAGCACGCACTCGTCGGAGACGACTTCTTCGAGATCGCGGAACAGGCCGCGCTTCGCCTCGAGGTTCTCGACGATGGCCTCGACGACGACGTCGCAGCCCGCCAACTCCCCGAGACTCGCTGCGACCGTCATGCGCTCGGTCGCCGCGCGCGCCGCGGCTGCGTCGATCTTGCCCTTCTCGGCGAGCTTCGCCAGCATGCCGCCCACCGCATCGAGGGCTTCGGCCGCCGCACCCGCGCGCGTATCAAAGAGCCGCACCGCCACACCCGCCTGCACGGCGATCTGCGCGATCCCGCGCCCCATCAGGCCGGTGCCGACGACGCCCAGCGTCAGGTCATTACGCATTGCATCGAACATCGCTCACACCCCCTCGAAACCGGCCGGACGCTTGTCGAAGAAGGCCTGCATGCCTTCCTTCTGGTCGCGGCTCGCAAACAGCAGCTGGAACGCCTTGCGCTCGAGCATCAGCGCGGCGTCGAGCGAGGCGTCCTGGCCCGCGAGCAGCACTTCCTTGATCTGCGTGATCGCCAGCGGCGGCAGCGCGGCGATCTGCGTCGCAAGCTCCATCGCGCGCGACTGCACCTCGGCGTCCGGCACGACTTCGCTCGCGAGACCCATCTCGCCTGCCTCGCGCCCGCTCACGGCCTGGCCGGTCAGAACCATCTTCATCGCCTTGAACTTGCCCACCGCGCGCGACAGGCGCTGCGTGCCACCGGCGCCGGGCATGATCCCGACCTTGACCTCGGGCTGGCAGAAGGACGCGCCCTCGCCCACGACGATGATGTCGGCGTGCATCGCGAGCTCGCAGCCGCCGCCCCACGCGAAGCCGTTCACCGCGGCGATCACCGGCTTCGGGCAGCTCGCGATCGCGCCCCACAGGCGATGGGTGTTGCGCAGCATGATCTCGATCGCGCCCGCCTCGGCCATCTCGCGCAGGTCCGCGCCCGCAGCGAAATACTTGTCACCCCCGGTCAGCACGATGGCGCGCACCTCGGGGTCGCGCCCCAGCGCGGTGAAGTGCTCGGCGAGTTGCATGCGCACCTGCTGGTTCAGCGCGTTGCGGGCCTCGGGCCGGTTCAGGCGCACCACCGCTATCTGCGGACTCGGCCGTTCGACGACTACTGCCTCCATTTTTCTCTCTCCTTGGGTCCGCGCTGCGAACCGTTCTTCTGAATGTGTTGGGAAATGCACGATACTGCTTTTCCGTGAAGGTATAAACCCCTAGAATCCAACAAACCGGGCAATATAATGCCTTTCAGGCTTGATACGGCGCGCGACACCGAAAAGACCGCAGTGGCCCGAACCCCACCCCACCAGCCCGCACCGGGCGAACAAGGAGTTTCGATGAGCACACCCCGTGTATTCGCAATCGACGGCGTCGTGCCGGTTGTCGACCCGACCGCCTACGTCCATCCGACCGCCGTGCTGATCGGCGACGTGATCGTCGGCCCCGGCTGCTATATCGGCCCCTGTGCCAGCCTGCGCGGCGATTTCGGCCGCCTGATCCTGCAGGCCGGCGTGAACGTGCAGGACACCTGCGTGATCCACAGCTTCCCCGAGCACGACACGGTGGTCGAGGAGAACGGGCACATCGGCCACGGCGCGGTGCTGCATTGCTGCACGATCAAGCGCAACGCGCTGGTCGGCATGAACGCCGTCGTGATGGACAACGCCGTGATCGGGGAGAACACCTTCGTCGCCGCGTGCAGCTTCGTGAAGGCCGGCATGGAAGTGCCGTCGAACTCGCTCGTCGCGGGCGTGCCGGCGAAGGTCGTGCGCGCGCTCACGGAGCAGGAGATGGCCTGGAAGGTGCGCGGGACGGGGATCTACCAGAACCTCGCGGTGCGCTGCCTGGCGACGATGGAAGAGACCGACGCGCTGACGGCGGTGGAGCCGGGACGCAAGCGCATCGTGATGCCCGAGATCGTGCCGCTGAGCGAGCAGAAACAAAAAGGCTGAGCGAAAAATCCGGCTCGACGCGAAGGCGTCGAGCCGGCCAGAACTCCGGCGAGTTTGGGAGAAGAGAGCAGGACGAACTGCACCGGAGGCGGGACGTTCAGCTCGAACGCCCCACGAAAAAACCTCAGTGTTTGGCAACGGCAGCCTCGCCGTGCATGACAACGAATTCGGACAGCGGCGCACGCTCGGTCACCAGCGCGTTCTCGGGTGCGTCGGGATCGGCATAGCCGAGCGCCATGCCGCACACGAGCTGCTCGTGGGCGCCAAAATCGAGCGTGTCCGAGATGATGCGGTGGTACGGATTCCACGCCCCCTGCGCGCAGGTGGACAGACCGCGGGCCTCGGCTGCGAGCATCACGTTCTGCAGGAACATGCCGTAGTCGAGCCAGCTGCCCTGCGCCAGCCGCCGGTCGATCGTGAAGAGGAGTCCGACCGGCGCGTCGAAGAAATGGAAGTTGCGCCGCATCTGAAGGCGGACGCGCTCGCGATCGCCCTTCTCGATGCCCAGCCGCGCATACAAGCCCCAGCCGCTGCGGCGCCGTCGGCCGAGATAGGGCTCGAAGAACTCGGTCGGGTAGTACGCGTACTCGGGCACATGGCTGTCGTCGCCCCGGTCGAAAGCCGCGCACACGGCCTTCACCAGCGTATCGCGCTGCGCGCCGGTCACGACGTGCACGCGCCACGGCTGGATGTTGTTGCCCGACGGTGCGCGCGCGGCGATCCGCAGCACGCCCTCGATCGTGCCCGTATCGACGGGGATCGACAGGAATGCCCGTATCGAGCGGCGGCGCGAGATCAGCCAGTCGAGCACCGCCTCGTCGCCGCCGAACGAGACGACGGGATCGTCCCGCGCGCGCGCGTTCATTCGCCGGCAGCCCGGATCATGTTGCGCGCGATCACGAGCTGCTGGATCTGGCTCGTGCCTTCGAAAATGCGGAACAGGCGCACGTCGCGGTAGAAGCGCTCGATGCCGTATTCCGCCAGGTAACCGGCGCCGCCGAAGATCTGCACGGCGCGGTCGGCCACGCGGCAGCACATCTCCGACGCGAAGAGCTTCGCGCACGCGGCTTCGGTGCCGACATCGCGACCTTCGTCGCGCTTGCGTGCGGCATCGACGACCATGCTGCGCGCGGCGTAGATTTCGGCCTTGCTGTCGGCGAGCATCGCCTGGATGAGCTGGAATTCCGCGATCGGCTTGCCGAACTGCTTGCGCTCCACTGCATAGCGCAGCGCGTCCGCGAGCATGCGTTCAGCCACCCCGACGCAGATCGCGGCGATGTTGATGCGGCCCTTGTCGAGCACCTTCATCGCGGTCTTGAAGCCAACCTCTTCCTTGCCGCCGATCAGGTTCGCGGCGGGAATGCGGCAGTCCTCGAAGATCACGTCGCAGGTATGGGCGCCCTTCTGGCCCATCTTCTTGTCGATCTGGCCGAGCGACAGGCCCGGCGTACCCTTCTCGACAATGAAGGCGGAAATACCGTGCGCGCCCTTCGCGTCGGGATTCGTGCGCGCCATCACCGTGAAGATGCCCGCTTCGGGTGCGTTGGTGATGTAGCGCTTGGTGCCGTTGAGCACGTAGGAGTCGCCGTCACGCCGGGCGCTGGTGCGCAGGCTGCCGGCGTCGGACCCGGCGTCGGGTTCGGTGAGCGCAAAGGAGCCGATGATTTCGCCGGACGCGAGCCGCGGCAGGTAGTCGCGCTGCTGCTCGGGCGTGCCGTCGATGACGATGCCTTGCGCGCCGATGCCGTTGTTGGTGGCGAACAGCGAGCGGAAGCAGGGCGAGGTCTGGCCGATCTCGAAGGTCGCGAGGACTTCCTCCTCCATCGTCAGCCCCATGCCGCCGAATTCCTCGGGAATCGACAGGCCGAAGAGCCCCAGCTCCTTCATCTCGGCGACGAGCTCCGCCGGGATCTGGTCCGTCTCGGCGACGTGCGCCTCCTGCGGCACGAGGCGCTCGCGCACGAAGCGCGAGATCGTGTCGAGAAGAATGTTGAGTGTCTCCTGGTCGCGGATCATGTCGTTTCCCTCTCCGGTGTTGCGTTGTGGTTGTTGGCCAATTCGGCGATTGGTAGGACGTAGGGCGGGAGTAGCGCAGCGCATCCCGCCAGACAACCGTCGGGATGCCGCCCTGCGCGCCCATGGCGGGATCCGCCTTCGGCTCCTCTCGCCCTACGAATCCGCTGGCTGCTTACTTCTGGTGCTTGCGGAACTCGGGCTTGCGCTTCTCACGGAAGGCGTTGCCGCCCTCGGCCGATTCGGCCGTCTCGTAGTAAAGCTTGAGCGCGTGCATCGCCAGGCCGCCCATGCCGCGGATCATTTCCGTGTCGACGTTGAACGACTTCTTCGCCAGCGCGATCGCGGTCGGGCTCTTCTCGACGATCTCGTCGCACCACTTCTTCACTTCGGCGTCGAGCTGGTCGTGCGGCACGACGGCATTCACGAGGCCCATCGCGAGCGCTTCCTGCGCGGTGTAGCGGCGGCACAGGTACCAGATCTCGCGCGCCTTCTTCTCGCCGACGACGCGCGCCAGCAGCGCGGTGCCGAAGCCCGGGTCGACCGAGCCGACGCGCGGACCGGCCTGGCCGAGCTGGGCCTTGTCGGACGCGATCGCGAGGTCGCAGATCGTCACAAGCACATTGCCGCCGCCGATCGCGTAGCCGTTCACGCGGGCGATCACGGGCTTGGCGATGTCGCGGATCGCGCTCTGCACTTCCTCAATCGGCAGGCCGATCGTGCCGCGGCCGCCGTAGCCGCCGTCCTGCGTGCCCTGGTCACCGCCGGTGCAGAAAGCCTTGTCGCCGGCGCCGGTCAGCACGACCACACCGATGCTGCGGTCGAAGTCGGCGTCCTTGAGCGCGTGGATCATCTCCTCGCAGGTCTGGGCGCGGAAGGCGTTGTACTGGGCCGGACGATTGATCATGACCGTCGCGATGCCGTCCTGCTTGGTGTAGAGAATGTCCTGGTATTCCATGGTGTATTCCTCGTCTTAATGCTGAATTCGTTAAGAAAACGTGCGTCTTAGCCAGCCATCGTCAGGCCGCCCGACACGCTGATCACCTGACCGGTGATGAACGCGGCGTCGTCGCTGGCGAGGAAGGCCACCGCGCCCGGCAGGTCGCCCGGCTGGCCGAGGCGGCCGAAGGGGACTGCACGGGTGAAGGCGGTGCGCAGCTTGTCGCCGCGCTCGCCTTCGCCGCAGATGTCGTCGAGGAGCGGGGTGTCGGTCGGGCCGGGGCACACGACGTTGATGTTGATCTGCTGGCGGGCGAGTTCGCGCGCCATCGTCTTCGAGAACGAGATCAGGCCGCCCTTGCAGAAGGAGTACACCGCCTCACCCGACGATCCGACGCGGCCGGCGTCGGATGCGACGTTGATCACGCGGCCGTGGCCGCGGTCACGCATGCCCTTGACGACGGCGTGGTGCATGTACAGCGCGCCGTACAGGTTGATCGCGACGATCCTGTCCCACAACGGCTTGTCGGTATCGAGGAAGTTGCCGACCTTGTCCCAGCCGGCGTTGTTCACCAGCACGTCGATCGGGCCGAGCTCGCTTTCCGCGGCGGTCACGGCGGTGATCACCGAATCCTGGCTCGTCAGGTCGACCGCGTAGGCACGCGCCTTGCCGCCGGCGGACTGGATTTCGGCCGCAACGGCTTCGGCCGCTTCGCGGTTGATGTCGAACACCGCGACACTCGCGCGCTCCTCGCCGAAGCGGCGGCAGATTGCGGAACCGATGCCGCCGGCACCTCCCGTCACGATGACGACTTTGCCTTCAAAACGACTCATCTCTCACTCTCCTGTTGGATGACCATCAATTCGGCCCGTTGCGTCCGGGCCCTGCTTTGCGATTCAATGGGCGCCGTTCGAACCCGACATGACGCCCCGATGAAAGACCTTTCCGCTGCCAAGGACCTCGCCACGATGGAGATCAGCAACCGGCTGTTCTTCCGTTTCTTCCAGGCCGCGAACACGCTGCACACCAAGGGCACGCAGGCCCTCGACGAGTTCGGCGTGACGACGCAGCAGTGGTCCGTGCTCGGCGCCCTGTCCCGCCCCAAGGTCAAGGAGGGCATGGGCGTCGGCGAGCTGTCGCGCTTCCTGCTCGTCAGCCGCCAGAACCTGTCGGGCATCCTCACGCGCCTGGAACGCGACGGCCTGATCGAACGCGCCACGAGCGCGGAAGACCGCCGCGCCGTCAAGGTCAGACTCAGCGCGAAGGGCGAGGAGCTGTGGATCAAGCTCGCCGACCCCATCCACGACTTCTACGACCAGGCGCTGAAAGGCTTCTCGTTCGATGACCGCCTGCAGTTCATCCATTACGTCAGCCTCCTGCAGCGCAACATGGCCAAGCTGTAGTGGTCTGCTTCGCAAATGCCGTGACACGAAAGCGCGTCTTGCGACCCGTGGCTGCGTTGCTCATCCTCGCAATAGCTACTGCTATTGCTGCGGTTCGCGCCTTGCCACAGGTCGCAATCCATCGCTTTCGTCCAGTCACTTGATTTACGAAGCAGGCCACTAAACCTCGTGCGCCGCGAGCTTCTGGCGGCCGATGATCATCTTCATGATGTTCGCGGTGCCGTCGCCGATCTGCAGACCCATCACGTCGCGGTAGCGCTGGCCGAAGTCGTAGTCGCTCGCGTAGCCGCCGTGGCCGTGCGTAAGCAGGCACTGGTGGATGATTTCGCACGCCACCTTGGGCGCCCACCACTTGCACATCGCCGCCTCGGCCGTGTGCTCCAGCCCCTGGTCCTTCAGCCACAGCGTCTTCAGGCATAGCGCGCGACAGGCTTCGTACATCGTCTCGGCCTCGGCGAGCGGGAAGGTGACGCCCTGGAAGTCGCCGATCTTCTTGCCGAAGGCCTCGCGTTCCTGCACGTAGCGCCAGGTTTCGTCGAGCGAGGCGCGGACCACGCCTATGCACTGGATGCCGATCAGCGCGCGGCTGTAATCAAACCCCTGCATCACCTGCACGAAGCCCTTGCCCTCGTCGCCGAGCATCATTTCGGCCGGCACGCGCACGTCGTCGAAGAAGATCGAGCCGCGGCCCACGGGGCGGGTGCCGATATCGTCGAAGGCCGTGCGGGTGATGCCCGGCAGGTCCATCGGCACGAGGAAGGCGCTGATGCCGCGGGCGCGGTCGGCTTCGGCTCCGGTACGGGCGAACACGACCGCCACGTCCGCCTGCGTCGCCATCGAGATCGAGGTCTTCTCGCCGTTGAGCACGAAGTGGTCGCCGTCGCGCGTCGCCTTCAGCTTCAGGCGCGCCGCGTCGGAACCGGCGCTGGGCTCGGTGAGCGCGATGGCGATCGACTTCTTGCCGGCGATCACCTGGCCCAGCCACTCCTTCGCGATGTCCGGCCGCGCGTAATTCGCGACGATCTGGCCGCACAGCGAGGTCAGGAGATTCACGTAGGACACGTTGAAGTCGCCATACGAGATCTGCTCCAGCAGCAGGCCGCTGGTCACGCAATCGACCCCCATGCCGCCGTGCGCTTCGGCCAACTCCGGCCCGAGGAAGCCGAGTTCGCCCATCTCGCGGATGACCTCGCGCTCGATGCGTTCGGCCTTTTCACGCGCCTTGTAGCCGGGAGCGAGACGCTCGCGGGCGAAGCGGCTGGCGGTATCGACGAGCGCTTGCTGCTCGGGGCTGAGACTGAAATCCATCGCTGCTCCTCCTGTGTAGGTTTTGCGCATTCTAGGGAGCACTGAACTTTTCTGTCAATACATTGCTATTTTGTTTTCAAACACGATGGAACAATTGCTGCTGATCACGATCCGTCAATAAGCCCGTTCCCCTTGCGTTAAAGGGCTCTGCGCACGTCCAGAACTCCACGGCGAAGATACCTACACGAGCGTTTGTGACAATCTATTGACTTATACTAGCAAAGGGGATAGCTTTGCGACGCTGTCGGCCGCGGCCGGCTGCAGAGATCAACCAAGGAGACGTGCCCTCGCAAACCGGGCGCAACGGGATCGGCGATGCGTACTTCCACAAGGGCGCGTCGCCGCCCCGCCCGGCATGCTGCCGTCTCGCAACAAGACATTCAGGGTTGCGCGGGCCAAGCCCCCGCCAAGTGAGGAGAGATAGAAATGAACTTCGACCCGGTGCTGATCGCCGACCGCATGACTGCCATGAAGGCCGCCGGCCTGTGGCGCGACGAGACGATCGACGTGCACTTCCGGCGTGCGCTGTCCGATTGCCCCGACAAACCGGCCGTCGTTGGCTACCGCGACGGCCAGACCGCGCCGGTCCGCCTCAGCTATCGCGAACTCGACCGACGGGTCGACCTGATCGCCCGCAGCCTCGTCGCGCTCGGCGTGGGCCGCAGCGACGTCGTGAGCTTCCAGCTGCCCAACCGCTGGGAATTCGTCGCGCTCTCGCTCGCCTGCGCCCGCATCGGTGCCGCCGCGAACCCGGTGATGCCGATCTTCCGCCAGCACGAACTGAGCTACATGCTGGACTTCGCCGAATCGAAGGTCTTCATCGTCCCGACGGTGTTCCGCAAGTTCGACCACGCCGCGATGGCACGCGAGCTGCAGCCCAAGCTGCCGCACCTGAAACAAGTCGTGGTCGTCGACGGTGACGGCGAAGACAGCTTCGACCGCGTGCTGATGCGCGAGGACACGCCGCCCCTTTCCGGCCCGGGCATCGGACCCGACGACGTCTCGCTGCTCATGTACACGTCGGGCACGACGGGCGAGCCCAAGGGCGTGATGCACACCTCGAACACGCTCTTCTCGAACCTCCACGCCTATATCGCGACGATGGAGCTGAGCCCGTCGGACATCATCCTCGGCGCGTCGCCGATGGCGCACCTCACCGGCTACGGCTATCTCGCGATGCTGCCGCTGATCCTGAACTCGACGACGGTGCTGCAGGAAATCTGGGACGCGCCGCGTGCGCTGGAGATCGTCCGCGACGAGGGCGTAACCTTCAGCATGGCCTCGGCGGCCTTCGTTTCCGACATGTGCGCGGCAGTCGAGGCGGGTTCGCCGGTGTCACCGCAATTCACGAAATTCAACTGCGCCGGGGCGCCGATTCCCCCCGTCGTCGTCCAGCGCGCGTGGGACCTGATGGGCCTGAGCATCTGCTCGGCGTGGGGCATGACCGAATGCGGCGCGGTGACCGTCACGGAACCGGCGCGTGCGCTGGAGAAATCCGGCGTCTCCGACGGCCGCGCCCTGCCCGGCATCGAGATCCGCATCGTCGGTGCGGACGCGGCCGAACTGCCCACAGGCGAGACGGGCGAACTGCTGATCCGCGGCTCGTCCCTGTTCGCCGGCTACCTCAAGCGTCCGCAACTCAACGGTGTCACCGCCGACGGCTGGTTCGACACCGGCGACATGGCCTTCCAGGACAGCGAGGGTTACATCCGCATCAACGGCCGCAGCAAGGACATCGTGATCCGCGGCGGCGAGAACATCCCGGTCGTCGAAATCGAGAACCTGCTGTACCGCCACCCTTCGATCACGACGGTCGCGGTCGTCGGCTACCCGGACCGCCGCCTCGGTGAGCGCATCTGCGCCTTCGTCTCGCTGAAACCCGGCTGCCGGCTGACTTTCGAAGACCTCACGGCCTATCTCGACAAACAGCAGGTCGCGAAGCAGTACTACCCGGAACGCCTCGAGATCGTCGAGGACCTGCCGCGCACGCCGGCCGGCAAGCTGCAGAAGTTCAAGCTGCGCGAAACCGCCAAGTCCTTCGGCACGGAGCAGTGATGGCGACGGAAGACGACACGATGACGTCAGTGATCCTCGCTGAAACGCGCGGCAAGGTCGGCCTCATCCGCATCAACCGCCCGGAAGTGTTCAACGCGCTCAACGACGACGTGATGAGCGGGATCGGCCAGGCGCTCGACCGTTTCGAAGCCGACCCCGGCATCGCCTGCGTCGTGGTGACGGGCTCCGACAAGGCCTTCGCCGCCGGCGCGGACATCGCCGCGATGCGCGCGATGGACTACATGGACGCCTACAAGGGTGACTTCATCACGCGCAACTGGGAGCGTCTCAAGACCTTCCGCAAACCGACGATCGCCGCCGTCTCGGGCGTCGCGCTGGGCGGCGGCTGCGAACTGGCGATGATGTGCGACATCGTGTTCGCGGCGGACAACGCCCGTTTCGGCCAGCCGGAAATCAGGATCGGCACCATCCCCGGTGCGGGCGGCACGCAGCGCCTGCCGCGCGCGGTGGGCAAGACCAAGGCGATGGACCTGTGCCTGACCGGTCGCCTGATGGACGCGCAGGAAGCGGAGCGCAGCGGCCTCGTTGCGCGCATCTTTCCCGCCGGAAGCGTGCTCGACGAAGCGCTCGCGGCGGCCGCGAAGATCGCCGAGTTCTCGCTGCCCGTCCTCATGATGATGAAGGAAACGGTGAACCGCGCCTTCGAAGGCCCGCTCAACGAGGGCCTGCTCTTCGAGCGTCGCACGCTGCACGCGACCTTCGGGCTCGCGGACCAGAAGGAAGGCATGGCCGCCTTCGTCGAGAAGCGGCCGCCCCGCTTCGCCGACCGCTGAGTGCGCTGGACGGCGGCGCTCAGCTTCGGCGGGCGCCGTTCGACACCAGCGGCAACTGCAGGTCGGGCACCGTGGCCGCGCGGTTCATGCACGAGCGGTAGCGGGTATTCACGCGATCGGCGAACCAGGCAGTGGTGAGCTTTCGCGTGATCTTCGGGCTGTGGAGGCGGATCTGCGGCAATGCCTCGCGCGCCGCGGGCCGCCCCTCCACTTCATCCGCGAGCGCGAACACGCGCTGGTAGAGCTTCGTGCGGCCGAAGGATTCTTCCTTCTCCTGCCGTAGCGCGGACTCGATCTCGACCTCGTTGAGTCGCAACCGACGCGAAATCTTCAGCGCCGCCCGCTGCGTTGTGCTGGCGACCGTGCTCGGGCGCCCGTCCGCGTAACGCAGGAGGTCGCCATCCGGCACCAGGGCCTGCCCGGCCAGTCTGGCGAGGGCCTGCTGGAAAGCGGCGTTGCGGCTCGCGTAGTGCCCCGCGTTGAAATCCGCGAAGCGATAGAGTGGGCTACTGTAGGGTGCCGGGTAATCGAGCAGGTGGGCGATGCCGAAATAGACACCGCCGCGACGCGTGAACACCGCCTCGCGCACCTTGCCGTTCGTCGCGGCCGCGTAGGGTTTCTCGCGCGCATGCGTCTCGGCGAATGTGACGCTGACCTGCATCGGACCGCCGGTACGCACCGGGTTGTATCCGCTCAGCAACAGCTTGCCGCCGGGAACCTCGTCGATGATGTCGCCGTAGAGGATGCTCATCTGGCGCTCGGTCTTCAGCCCGTTGACGCGCTGGCGGTAGGTCCGTCCGTCGCGCGAGGGCTGGGACAACGCGGCGTCCAGCGCCATCTTCGGAATCAGGTAGCGCTTGCGGCGCGTTTCGATTTCACGCCACACGATTTTCGACAAACCAGGCACCACCGGATCCGCCTGGAAACCGGACTCCTGCTCGATCACCGCGATCGACGCGCAGAAGTTTTCCGCGTTCGGCGCGAGGCGCAAGCCCATGAAGGCCGCGACGATGTCCGCCGCCCACTCGTCGCGCTCGCGCGTGACGCCCGGCGGAAGCAGCGCATACACGAACCTGCGTGCGTCCTGTTCCTGCACGCGCGGCGGGAAACCCGGCACGAACCGTCCCCCTGCCGGAGCCGCCGGCACTGCGCCCTGCGGCGGAGGCACGGGGGCCGACGGGAGCGTGTCGGGCATCCGCATTTCGACCGGTGCGGGTGCCTGGACCGCCGGCGGCTCGGAGACGGCCGCGCAACCGCCGAGAAAGGCGGCGAGGACGGAAAGGACGGGGGCGAGTCGGGAGATGCGCTGCGTATTCATCGATCGGTGCGATTGGGAACCGGCGCCTCGTCCGACGTATTCCGGATGCTGCGGCGCGGTGCGCAACACTATCAGATTGCGCCCCGCGCTTCCCCGCTTTTTCGTACGCCTCGCCTGCAGCAGCGGGAATCCGGGTGCATCCTTCCCTCGACGCACCGGCTCAACAGAACGGCCCGATCGTGCCCAAGGCGCGGCATGGCGCTACCATGTCGGTTTCGCCGCGGACCACCGTCTCACGGGTGCGCATTCCGCGACCGCTACCGACACAACGGAGACATGCTCATGAGGATTGCAGTGATGGGAGCCGGCGCGGTCGGTTGCTACTACGGCGGCATGCTAGCGCGCGCCGGCCACGAAGTGGTTCTGGTCGGCCGCCCGGTACACGTGGACGCCATGGCACGCGATGGACTCCTCCTCGATACTCGCGACTTCCAGCAGCGCGTACCGGTAAAGGCGTGCACCGGCGCGGAGGGCGTGCGCGGCGCGCAACTCGTGCTGTGCTGCGTGAAATCGACCGACACCGCAACCGCCGGCGCCGACATGGCGCCGCACCTCTCCCCCGAAACGATCGTCCTCAGCCTGCAGAACGGCGTCGACAATGCCGAACGGCTGCAGGCACAGCTCGGCCGCGAGGTCGGCGCCGCAGTGGTCTATGTCGCGACGGAGATGGCGGGGCCGGGCCATGTCAAGCACCAAGGCCGCGGCGAACTCGTGATCGGCCCGTCGGACGCATCCGGCCGCCTCGTCGAACTCTTCGGCGCCGCCGGCGTGCCAGTCGAGCTGTCGGACAACGTCGTCGGCGCGCTTTGGGCCAAGCTGATTCTCAACTGCGCGTACAACGCGCTATCGGCGATCACGCAACTGCCCTACGGCCGGCTGATCGCCGGAGATGCCGTCGAGGACGTCATGCGCGATGCGGTGCAGGAATGCCTCGATCTGGCTTGGGCAGAAGGCATCACCGTGCCGGGCGACAGTTGGGCGGCGGTGCAACGGATCGCGCAGACGATGCCGACGCAGTTCTCCTCAACGGCGCAGGATCTGGCGCGAGGCAAGCACAGTGAGATCGACCATCTGAACGGCTTCGTACTTCGCCGCGGCAAGGCGCTGGGCGTCGCGACGCCGGTCAACCGCGTGCTGTACAGCCTGGTAAAGTTGCTCGAAGAAGGTGGGGCGGAGGGCGCAGCGCCGGCCTGAAGCCGTGGCCGGCACAGTCCACCCCGCCGGTCGAATCAGCGCCTCGGCGCACCGCCGCCCGATTTACGCTGCGACGCGCCGTTTTTGCGCGATTTGCCGCGCCCTCCGCTCCGGTTTCGCGAATCGCGCCGCCCGTGCTGGCGCGCGAGCATCTCGTCGACCGTCTCCGACATGCTGCGTGCGAGCGCGACGGCGACCTCCGCGTCGGGGTAATGGTCGGGCAGGCGATAGCCCAGCCACGCATACGCGGAGTACTTCTTGCACGCATCCTCGGCCGCCTGCAGCGCGTAGCGCCCCGCCCCCACCGGTTCGATCGCAAGATGCGACGTGCGCGCCTTCGACAAGGCACGCGCCCATTCCTGCCACGCCTGGTTGAGCGATTCGACGCGCGTGGACACCGGCACCAGCGACAGCGTGAAACGATGTTCCAGCGACAGCGGCAGCGAATCCAGCCAGCGCGCACGCTCGATCTGCTCGCTCAGGTCGCCCGGCAGGAAGAAGTCGTCGGTGAGGTCGATGTTGCGCGAGAACAGTTCCAGCAGACGCGCGAGCGCGCGCTCGCCGCTCGCCGCCGAGATGCTCTTGAGGTGGTGCAGCGAGGGCGTCACATAAAAGCCCCGGCTCGACAGCGGATCGGCGGCCGTCTGCATCAGGCGACTGACGATGCGGTGCGTGTGGTCGTCGAAGCCCGCGACCAGACCCGCCTCGTGCAGGCCGAAGCGCCCTGCCCGCCCGGCGATCTGGTGCGTCAGCCAGGGGGGCAGGATGTCCTCGGAGATGCCGTCGAACTTCTTCGCCGTGGAGAACACGACGCGCGCCACTGGCAGGTTGAGCCCCATGCCGATCGCGTCGGTCGCAACGACGATGTCGGCTTCGCCGTCCCTGAAACGCTGTGCCTGCGCGCGCCGCACCTCCGGCGAGAGGTTGCCGTAGATCGTCGCGACGCGGAACCCGGCCTCCGCGATATTGCCGGCCCAGTTGAGCACGTCGCGGCGCGAGAACGCGATCACCGCATCCCCGCGTCGCAGCTGGCCAATGTTGCCCACCGGACGCGGCGCCATCTCGAGCGGTGATTTGCGCTCCAGCGTGTGCACTTCGAGCTCGCAGCCGAGACGCTCGGCGAGTGCCTCGACTGCCGGGCGGGCGGACAGCGCACCAAGCAGGAACACCGTCTTCGCCGCGGCCCCGCACACTGCCGCGGTCCATGCCGAGCCGCGATCCAGATCCTCCAGCATCTGGATCTCGTCGATCACCGCGACCTCGACCGGGCGCGAGGTGTCGAGCATCTCGATGGTGCTCGCGACATGGGTCGCTCCCGGCGTGATGCGTCGCTCCTCGCCGGTGACGAGGCTCACCGCCACGCCGCGGTCGGCGAGGCGCTCGTAGTTTTCAAGCGCCAGCAGGCGCAGCGGCGCGAGATACACGCCGCTTGCCGCCTTTGCCAGCGCCTCCATGGCCTGGTGTGTCTTGCCTGAATTGGTCGGACCGAGGATCGCAACGAAACGGCGCCGCATCATGAACGCCGTCTCGAAGGACTCGGGATAGCGCGTCAGCTTGACCGTGTCGCGCGCAGCCTCGGCGAGCGTCTCCGCGCGCCGGCGCACGGCCGCCTCTGCGAGCCTGTCCTCGACGATGCGGAAGCGCCGGCTCGCCAGCTCCTTGCCGGTTTCCAGGGCGCTCAGGAAACGCGCACCGTCCAGCCCCTGGGCCTGCGCCCGCTGCAGCACGCCGGTGACGAAGGCTCGCACGTCGGCCTCGAACTCGGCCACCGACGCCATGTGGAGCCGCTCGCGCACCAGCCCGAGGTGCTTCTCCTCGGGCAGCTTGCGCCACTTCTGCACCCGCGCGAGCACACAGCGTTCCGGGACCAGGCGATAGGGGTAACGCCGTCCCCCGACTTCGATTTCGCCAGCCACCTCGATCGCGACCGCTCCCTCGTTGTGCACGAGGCGCGCATTGAAGCTTTGCAACCAGAGATGCAGTTTGCGCGCGACGTCGAGCAGCGCGTCGTCGCCCTCGGCATCGTCCTCCGCAGGCACGACGGCTTCGGGATCGATGAAGAAGTTCTCTTCCAATTGACGTGTTCCGGACAACAAAGAGTGGAGGGTCTCATGCCCCGCCCCCTCAGGGATACCCCGTCGATCGATCGCACACGGATGGCCACCAAGGTCCGGCAGCGGAAACATGCGATACCCGCACAAACATCCCACATCGAGATGCATTACATCAGATTAATTCACTTTACGTGATTCGAACTCATCGTTAACCTGCCCGCAGTACCCAAACCCATGCAGCCGCAAGAGCCCAATATGCCCTACGTCAACATCAAGATCACCCGCGAGGGCGCCACGCCCGAACAGAAAGCCGAATTGATCAGCGGCGTCACGCGCTTGCTGCAGGACGTTCTCGGCAAGAATCCGCAGACCACCATCGTCGTGATCGACGAAGTCGAAACCGACAACTGGGGGATCGCGGGCGAGAGCGTGACCGTGCGGCGCAAGCGCGGGCAATAGGCCGGGCGCGGGCGCCATGTGAAGCGCCCCACCGCGGCAGATACTCAGCTGTGGTCGGGAAGCGCGCGCATCACCAGGCCGTGGCGCCCCCGCGTCACCGGCATCGCAAAATCGAAGCGATCGACCAGCGCACACAGCTCCAGGTCGGCGAGTGGCAGCGCCGGATCCGTGCCCGCGACGAAGCGCCGGCCGAAATCGGAATCACGCACGCGTCGCGCCAGCGCGTCCCCGTCGATCGGCTCGCCCTGCAGGCCGGACGCGAGGTAATCCGCGCAGGCGATGTCCTCGTCGCCATCGCGATCGATCCATTCGCCGGTCGTGATCAGCGCGACCCGCTTCGGCGCAACTGCGCGCAGCGCACGCAAGGTCGCACCCGCACACACGAGGCTCGCCGCGAACAACCGCGGCGCATTGCGAAAGCGCAGCAGCGCCTGCACGCCCGCCGCGGTCGACAGGATCACCGGGCGTCCGGCGAGATTCAATTCCTGCACGCCCGCGGGCGAGTTCCCGAGGTCGAAACCCGGCATCGGGCGGCCGCCGGGCAAGGCCCCGACCGTCAGCGCATCGGGCAGCAGGTCGAGCAGCAGCTCGGCCTCGGCGGCCGTCCCCACGGGATGGATCTCGGACGCGCCCGCCGCGAAGGCGTAGGCAGCCGTCGAAAAGGAGCGCAGCACGTCGATCGCGACGACGGCGTCGAAGTCGTGCGACTCCTGCATGAGGCGGTTCAGGCTGACGCGAAAGATCTGCATCGTTCGATCATACGACAAGGGGGCACCGCGCGACACATCGGGGCGGCGCGCTTTCGGGCACGCGAGTCCGACGGCTCAAGCGCCTGCCGCATGGCGCTCCCGGCGCGGTATGCTCGAACCACGCAGCGCCCGGAACGATTGCCGATGCCGCTGTCCAACAGGCCCGCCCACCTCCGCAAGCCCGCAGCCACACGCATGAGCAAGCTGACGATCCGCATCGCCGACGGCGCTGCCGACATTCCCCGCGAAACCTGGGCCGCCCTGTGCGCACCGGGACACCCCTTCCTGAACGGCGACTTCCTGCGCATCGTCGAGGAACAGGGTGTCGCCGCACCCGATGCCGGCTGGCAGCCGCTGCACCTCGTCGCGAGCGAAAACGGCGCGATCGTCGGCCTGCTCCCGCTTTACCTGAAAGGACACTCGCACGGCGACTTCATCTACGACTGGAGCTGGAAACCGGTGTGGGAACGCTCCGGCCGCCGTTACTACCCGCGCCTGGTGTCCGGCCTGCCCTACACCCCGGTCGCCGGGCCGCGATTCCTGATCGCGCCGGGGGCCGACCGCGCAGCGGTCTGCGATGCGCTGATCGCGGCCGCGCAGGGCATCGTCGCCGAGAACGGCTTTTCGACCTGGCACGTCGCGCTGGCCTCGCCGGCGGACATCGACGCCGTCGCCGCGAGGGGCCTGATCGTGAGCCACGACGTGCAATATCACTGGTCCGATGCCGGCTTCGGCGATTTCGACGGCTTCCTGCAGTCCTTCTCGGCCGAAAAACGGCGAAAAGTGCGCGCCGAGCGGCGACGGGCGGCCGCGTCGGGGCTGCGCATCGCCGTCCGGCACGGCGACGAGATCGGCATGGCCGAGTGGCCGACCCTGCACGCACTCTACCGGTCCACCTTCGACCGCTTCGGCAACTACGCCGCCTTCAGCCCGGAATGCTTCGCCCGGCTTGCGGCCGCGCTGGGAGACCGCATGGTCGTGTTCACGGCCAGCGACGGCGACGAAACGGTTGCGCTGTCGCTGTGCTTTCGCAGCGACGACACCCTGTTCGGGCGCTACTGGGGCGCCCGGCGCCAGGTCGACAGCCTGCACTTCGAACTGTGCTTCTATCGCGGCATCGACTACTGCCTGCGCCACGGCCTGACCTGCTTCGAGCCCGGCGCAGGCGGCGAACACAAGATCGCCCGCGGCTTCACGCCGCAGATCGTCCGCTCCGCGCACTGGATCCCCGATCCCGAGATGCGCCGCGTAATCGCCCCGCATCTCGAACGCCAGAAGCTGGGCGTTGCCGCCTGGCATGACGACGCGCGGGGCCATCTCCCGTTTCGCAGACCGGACCCCGGCATCGCATGACGCCACCCGCTTCACTTGCATGGACCGACGCCCCGACGATGGAAAGACCTCACGCACCGGCCACCGAACGCAACCGCGATCCCATCCTCGCCATACTGCGGCGGCACTTCACCGGCCGTCATCGCGTTCTCGAGATCGGCAGCGGAACCGGCCAGCACGCCGTCCACTTCGCCGCCGCCCTGCCCCACCTGAGCTGGCAGACCTCGGACCAGCCGCAGTACCTGCCCGGAATCCGCCTTTGGCTGGATGAAGCGCGCCTGCTCAACACGCCCGATCCCGTCACGCTGGACGTGAATGCCCCTCCTGCGCTCCGCATGCGTTTCGACGCGGTCTTCAGCGCCAACACCCTGCACATCATGAGCTGGCCCGAGGTCGAACGCCTCTTCGCGCTGCTCCCCGACGTCATGACGCCCGACGCGGTGTTCTGCTACTACGGCCCCTTCAACTACGGCGGCCGCTTCACGAGCGCGAGCAACGCGCAGTTCGACGCTGCCCTGAAACAGGACGGCCCGCAACGCGGCATCCGCGACTTCGAGGCAGTCGATGCGCTGGCAAGGGACGCGGGAATGGTGCTCGTCGAAGACGCCGAGATGCCGGCCAACAACCGCTGCGTCACGTGGCGACAGGTAGTGGCGTGAGCGGCGATGTACGCGCGTCGCCGGCGAGCGTTCAAGCCTTCCGGCTGAAGCGCTCCGAGTACGCGACAACGACCCCCGACGCGACGATGATCCCCATTCCCGCCAGAGACAGGGCGTCGGGCGGGATGAAACCCGCCGAACCGTGCGTTGCTTTTCGACTTGCGACAGGATTTTACCTGCCACACGTCCGTGCGGCGGACATCGCCTGAGTCAGCTCCGCCACGAACTGGCCCGGGCACACTCGTTGGAGATCCGCACTGCACATCCCTCGCAGACCTTCCGCGCCGCATTCCGCATCGAAACGGCGGCTACAGCCGCCGCTCGACGAGGCATTCCATCACGGCGCGCCACCCCGCCTCGGCCCCCGCCCCCGCCTGCGCAAATGCGGTCTCCAGCTGGACCATCTGTGCGCCGGTCAGACGCGCCTCCAGCGCTTCGCCCTCGGCTGTGAGCTGCAGCTGACGGACGCGCCGGTCGTGCGCCGCGGTATCGGTCGCGACCAGCCCCATCCCGACCAGTTGCCGCAACGGCGCGTTCAGGGCCTGCTTGCTCACGCCAAGCACGCCGAGCAAGGCATTGACTGAAATCTGAGGGTTGCGGCCGACGAAATACAGGATGCGATGATGCACCCGGCCCAGGCCGCGCTCTTCGAGAATGCGATCCGGCGGCGCAGTGAAGGCGCGATAGCCGAAATACAGCAGCTCGATTGCCTTGCGCAGCCCCGCTTCGTCGGATTCGGGCGCCGATTGGCCGCCGCAGAACTTTAGGTCAATCATGTTGACATGTTAGGAGGCTAACCATTACCTTGTCCATAGGTCAATATTATTGACATTTAATCGGACGCCACGATGACCGCCCAGCTCTCCGCCCTCCCTGCATTTTCCGCCCGCACCCGCGACCTGCATGCATCGCCGATCCGCGAAATCCTCGCCGTCATCGATCGCCCGGGCATGATCTCCTTCGCAGGAGGCCTGCCCTCCGGCGACAGTTTTCCGCGGCTGTCCCTCGACACCATGCCGCAGAGCGCGCTGCAGTACGGCGCGAGCGAAGGGGAACGCCCCTTGCGCGAACGGATCGCCACAGACCTGCGCACGCGAGGTCTGGACTGCAGCGCCGACCAGGTGCTGATCGTCTCCGGCTCGCAACAGGGCATCGACCTTGTCGCCAAACTCTTCATCGACCCGCAGACGCCCGTTGCCGTCGAGTCCCCCACCTACCTCGCGGCTCTCCAGGTGTTCCGCTTCTTTGGCGCACGCCTGCTCGCCTACGACGCAGAAGCACCCGACACGGCATCCTTCATGCGCGAAAAGCCCGCATTCGCCTACGTCATCCCCACCTTCCAGAATCCGAGCGGACGCTGCCTCGACGCCGCGCAACGCGCAGCCCTGGCAGCCAGCCTCGACGAAGCGCGAATCCCCGTGTTCGAGGACGACCCCTACCGCGATCTCGCCTACGATCCCTGCGAACGCACACCGCTGTGCGCACGGCTCCTGCGCACGCCGTGGATCTACCAGGGCTCCTTCTCGAAAAGCCTGGCCCCCGGCCTGCGTCTGGGCTATCTCGTCGCGTCGCCCGAGTTGCTGCCCTTCCTGACGCGCCTCAAGCAGGCCGCCGACCTGCACAGCAACCGCGTCAGCCAATGGGTGGTGCTGCAGCAGCTCGACAATCCCGCACGACAAGAGCGCATCGACGCCCTCGTCGCCAGCTATCGCATCCGCCGCGACGCGTTCGAACAAACCCTCCGGCGCCATTTCGGCGACATCGCCACGTGGCACACGCCCCCCGGCGGCCTCTTCTTCTGGCTGACCCTGAAGCGGCGGATCGACACGCGATCGCTCCTGCCGAAGGCCATCGAAGCGAACGTCGCCTTCATGCCCGGCGAGTCCTTCCTGCCACACGAGGTCGAAGCCTGCGGCCAGCTGCGGCTCAATTTCAGCCATGCAACGGCCGAGCAGGCCGATATCGGACTTGAACGGCTGGCGGCACTGGTGAGAAACGCGACCTGACGTCCGCGGTCCGTTCCAACCGCCCTGTGGCATGATGGAACGGACCATGAGCACACAAGCCACCATCTACTACCACGCCGACTGCCTCGACGGTTTCGGCGCGGCCTACGCCGCCTGGCGCCGTCTGGGCGATGCGGCGCGATATCTTCCGGTGCATTACGGAAACGCCTGGCAGCTCGATGACGTTGCCGGGCGCGATGTCTTCATCCTCGACTTCTCGTTTCCCCGCCCCGAACTCGAACGCATGGCCGCCCGGGCCCGCTCGGTGTGCCTCATCGATCACCACGCGAGCGCCCGCGCGGCCTGGGCGGATCTGCTGCACGCGGATGAAGGCGGCAGCGGCGCACGCTTTCACGACGCCGCCCACGGCCTGACGGTGATCTTCGATCTCGAGCGATCCGGCGCCCGGCTCGCGTGGGAGCATTTCCACCCCGCTACGTCCGTCCCGGCGGCGCTCGCGCACATCGAAGACCAGGACATGTGGCGCTTCCGGCTTCCCGGCACCCGGCCCTTCTGCCGCGCCCTGCGCATGCGCGACCTCACCTTCCCGGCCTGGGATCCGATCGTGCGCGCAAGCGAGGATGCACGGTCCGCAGCCCACCGTGCCCTGCTCGATGAAGGCGAAGCCGTCGACCGCTTCCTTGCCATCGAGGTCGACCGACTCGCCGCGAGTGCGCTGGTGATGCCCGTGGGCTTGCAGTCCGCCGTCGCCCCGGGGGCTGCGGCATCCCCGTCCGACGAGCGGGTGAGCGGCCTGGCCGTCAACGCCAGCGCGGCATTCGCGTCCGAACTCGGCGGACGGCTCGCCGAACGCTCGCGAAGCTTCGGCCTCGTCTGGCAGCTCGCCGGGGACGGCTTCGTAAAGGCCTCGCTGCGCGGCTGCAACCTTGTGAACGTGGCGCGCATCGCCGAACATTACGGTGGGGGCGGTCACCCCAACGCCGCCGGCTTTCGCATGCCCTTGCGGGATTTCCTCGAACAGGTGCTCGCGACAGTGCCGGACGAACCACGCTGAACACCTGATCACGCCAAATTTAACTATAATTGAAGCCATATGGCGTCAACGGAGTTAACCATGGGCATCCCTGCCGCAGCCCTTCCGCCCACCCCCTCGCTTTCCATCGAATCCGTGCTCGGCGGCTTGGGTGTGCTGCATGCAAGGCCGCGAACGGCGCTCGACTGGGTATCGCTCATCCGCCGCGGCATTTCCTCGGCGGCAGTCGATTCGGCCACCAGGACGCTGCACGTCACGCAGGCCGAACTTGCCGAGGCCTTGGGCATCCCCGAGCGCACCCTGGCGCGGCGCAAGAAGGAAGGCACCCTCAACAGCGAGGAATCCGCCAAGCTCGTGCGCCTCGCGCGGGTCGCCGAACGCGCCCAGGAGGTCTTCGAGGATGCGGACGTCGCCATGCACTGGCTGAAATCGCCCAACACGGCCCTCGGTACCGCCGTGCCGCTGTCGCTCATGGATACGGACATCGGCGCCGAGAGCGTGCTGGACACCCTCGGGCGCATCGAGCACGGCGTATTCGCCTGATGCTCACGGTGTGGCGACTGGTCACCGCGCGCTTCGCCGATTCGGCCTTCTCGGGCGAAGGTGCGCGCCTGTACGGCGGGCGCTGGAATCGCAAGGGCGTCCCGATGGTATATACCGCTGCGACCCAGTCGCTGGCCATGCTCGAGATGCTCGTGCAGGACGAACCCTTGCGCGCCCGTTACGTGGCCATTCCGGCAAAAATCCCGAGCGGCTTGCGCATCGACCGTGTCGTCGTGGACGAGCTGCCCGGCGACTGGCGCAGCCCTGCGGCGCGCCAACACCTGCAGGACCTCGGCAGCGACTGGGCGAAGCGCAACTCCGCCGCCGTGCTCGCCGTTCCCAGTGCATTGATCCCGTCGGAAACGAACTACCTGCTCAACCCCTTGCACCCCTCCTTTGCGAGAATCGCCATCGGCGAAGCACAGGAATTCATCACAGACCTGCGTCTCGAACGAAACTCGTGAGCCCGCATCGTCCGCACACTCCGATCCCGCTTCCGCCCGAAGACGATCACCGATCACCGACGCTCGACAACCCACCCGATCGCGCACTACCCGCAATGTCCACTACACACGAAGAAGACAAGACCGGCGATGCCCTGAAAGCCCAGCGTTTCCAGATGCTGGAAGACATCGCCAGCGAGATGTCCAGCAAACTGGTCTTTCCGACCTGTTTCGACGTCACGATCCGCCTGCGCGAACTGCTCGACGACCCGGACGCCCCGATCGAAAAGATCAGCGCGGCCGTAAGCCTCGACCCCATGATCAGCAGCCGCCTGCTGAGTGTTGCCAATTCCGTACTCAACCGCCGCGACGGCCCGCCCTGCAAGGATCTGCAATCAGCGATCATGCGCATCGGCACGAAATCGGTACGTTCCCTCGCGCTCGGCGTCGCGATGAAGCAACTCCTGCTGGCCAGGGACCTCACCGACTTCGACGGCATCTCCAGACGGCTGTGGACGCATTCCGTGACCACCGCTGCCGCCTGTTCCGTTATCGCGCGGAAATTCGGTCGCGTCACCGCCGAACAGGCGCTGTTCGCCGGCCTGGTGCATGACCTGGGCGCCAGCTACATGCTCTATCGCGCCTCGCAGTACGACGAACTGCGCCAACGGCCGGATACCGTCAAACACCTCGTGTACCAGTGGCACGAGAGCATCGGCGAGTCCCTCCTCTTCTCCCTCGGCATCCCGGAGGAAATCGCCATCGCCACCCGCGACCACGATCACCCCCGTCCCGTGCCCGAATATCCGCGCAACCTCACCGACATCGTCTATATCGGCAACGTCATGGCCGGCGGACATTTCGAGTGGATGGAGAAGGATTTCGATACGGCCGCGCAGGCCCGCGCCCAGCTCGGCGAACCGTATCTGTCTCTCATCGATGATATGAAAACTGCAACCGCGGAACTTCATTCCGCACTCGACAGCTGACCTACCGGGCAACCCGGTGCAAACGGGCACCGCGAACCGGATTCCCGCCCGGATTGCCTGTAAAATCCAGCTCCACGGAGGGCAGCCGAGGCGCTGCGTGTCGCCCGGGCGACGCCATGACCGATTCGCCCGTCCGGCAAACCACCCCGTACGGACACGGAGGCGCGCATGGCGCTGGCAACACTCTCGACGCAGCAGATCATCGACCAGCTCGATTCGGGCTATCACTGGGCCGGCAGCACCATCACCTACGCCTTCCCGGTCACCGCCGCCAACCTGTTCTGGACCGACGAAGGCGGCTCCTTCCAGCCCCTGAGCGCAACGCAGCACGCGTACGCCCAAATGGCGCTCGCCTCCTGGGACGAACTGATCGCGCCGTCCTTCGCCGAAGTCACGGGAACCGCGTCCGACGTCGAATTCGGACTCACTCTCAACGCCGACTACGCCCACGCGTACTTCCCGTCCTACGGGAGCGTCTGGCTGAAATCCGGCGACGCCTCCCTGGCCGACCCCGAGGTCGGCAGCTACGGCTACATGACCTATGTCCATGAGGTCGGCCACGCCCTGGGCCTGGACCACATGGGCGACTACAACGGCTACGCGCTCGAACCGACGAGCTACCAGGACAGCACGGTCCTGTCCGTCATGTCCTATTTCGGTCCGACGTACGGCTCGTGGTCGGCCGGAACCGGCCAGATCGCGTGGGCCGACTGGGTCGGCGCGGACGGCAGACTCTACCAGCCCCAGACCCCCATGCTCGACGACGTGTTGGCGATCCAGAGCATATACGGCGCCGACCGCAGCACCCGCACCGGCGACACCACCTACGGCTTCGGCTCGAACGTCACCGGCGCGATGGCGGAAATCCTCGATTTCACGCGCAACGCCCATCCCGTCCTCACCATCTACGACGCAGGCGGAAACGACACGCTCAACCTCAGCGGCTGGTCATCGGGCAGCACGGTTGATATCGCGCCGGGAGCCTACAGCTCCTGCAACGACATGACCAACAACATCGCTATCGCTTACTCGACGGACATCGAAAACGTCGTCTGCGGCGACGGCTCGGATTCGATCAGCGGCAACGGCCTCGCCAACCGTCTCGACGGCGGCGGCGGAAACGACACGATCTACGGCCTGGCCGGCGACGACGAACTTCTCGGCGGCGGGGGCAACGACTATCTGGACGGCGGCACCGGCACCGACTGGGCCACTTTCGGCGCGGACCTCGGCACCTACGCGATCATCTACGATTCCACCACCGGAATCTTCACGTTCCAGAGCCAGTCGAGCGGAATCGACACCATCACCGGCGTCGAATACTTCCGCTTCGCCAACGACGTCACCCGCAGCGCCAGCGAATTCCTCGGCGGGCAACGCGCGGCGCCGGTTGCCGGAATCACGGTCTCGGGCACCGGCCGCGCCAACGTCCTGACCGGCACCGATGGCGACGACCAGCTGTTCGGCCTCGGCGGCGCCGATTCGCTCGACGGCGGCTTCGGGCACGACCTGCTCGACGGCGGCCGCGGCGCTGATCGCCTCACCGGTGGCAACGGCGACGACACCTATGTCGTCGACAACCGCAATGACGTCGTGATCGAATCGAACGGACTGCTGGGCGGCATCGACACCGTGCGCAGCACCGTCTCCTTCGCCCTCGGTGCCGACCTGGAACACCTCACCCTCACCGGCCGCGCACGCGCGGACGGCACTGGCAACGACGGCGACAACGTCATCACCGGCAACGCCGGCCGCAACACCCTCGACGGTCGCGGCGGCGACGACACCCTGATCGGCGCGGGCGGGCGCGACATCCTCATCGGCGGCGCCGGCCATGACTTTTTCATTTTCAACACCATCTCCGACACCAGCGCCAGCGCCCGAACGGCGGACACGATCATGGACTTTGCGATCGGTGAAGATCTCCTCGACCTGTCCCTCATCGACGCAAACGTGCTCACTGCGGAAAACGATGCTTTCGATGCCACTTTCATCGCCGCCGGCACGGCCTTCTACGCACCGGGCCAACTCCAGCTCTCCGGCGGCATCCTGTACGGCAACGTCGATGCCGACGCCAGGCCCGAATTCGCGATCAACGTCGGACAGATAGCGCTCTCTCACAGCGACATCGTGCTATAGCCGCGCGAACCACCGGTTCGGCCGCACATCCGCCGTCATCGCATCACACACAATTACGCATCGAACACTTGCCGCCATGCGCCGTCGCGCTACACTGCGCGCCTTGACGCTGCCGAACGGAATATGCAAAAACACACGGCCCTGCAACGCTGCCTGCTGATCCTGCTTCTACCCCTGCTTGTCTCCACGTGGAGCCACGCGGCCGAACAGAAGGCGGACAGCGGAGCAACCACGGTCGACCTGTCGGCCGACGCCCGCCGTGCGGCACCGAACGACCTCGCCATCGCAACACTTTATTTCCAGGCAGACGACCGGAATCCCGGCGCGCTCGCACGTCAGGTCAACACCGTCATCGCCGCAGCGCTGGAACAGGCGCGCGCCCATGCCACGGTGAAGGCGAAGTCGGCCGGCACTGCCACCTTTCCGGTCTATGGCAAGGAAGGCCGGCGCATCGAAAGCTGGCGCATGCGCTCCGACATCCAGCTCGAAAGCCGCGACCTCCCCGCCCTCACCGAACTGGTCGGCAAGCTCCAGGGATCCCTCGCGCTTTCCGGCCTGACCCTGCAGCCCTCACCCGAAACCCGCAAGAGCACGGCGGACCTCGCCGCCACCGACGCGATCCGCGCCTTCCAGGAGCGCGCCGGGGCCATCGCCGCCACGCTAAGCAAGCCGTGGCGGATTCGCCATCTCTCCGTCGCTTACGGCGGCAGCCCCCGTCCCCCCTTCCCCGTTGCGCGCGCGGCGGCGACCTTCGCTGCCGAAGCCTCCCCAATGCCCGTCGAAGCCGGAGAGACGGAGATTGTCGTCACCGTGAGCGGAACAATCGAACTGACGGACTAACGCGGCACGCACGCGCCGCACGCTTCTGAAAGACACTTCATGCGCCTCCATCGCCAACTGGCAGCCCTTTCCGCACTTCTCATCGGCGCAGCCTCCCTCGCCGGCACCGCCTGGACCCGCGACGGTTCGCGGGTCGTCAGCTATACCTGCCCCGGTGGCGAGCAATTCACGGTCGAGTACTTCGAAGGCCACGTGCGCCTGCGCACGGGTGCCGGCATCTTCGCCCTCACGGGCGAGAAGACGGCCAGCGGGGAGAAGTATTCCGACGGCTATACGGTGCTCTCGGCCAGCGGGGACCAGGCCGTGCTCGAAAGACCGGGCCTGCCCCAAAATTCGGCCTGCAGCGCCATCCGCAAGGCCTCACTCTGACGCCGGGACAGGATCGTCCGCACGTTCGGCCCCACCGGACACTGCAGCTCCACTGGACACCTGCAGACAATTTCCCTATCGTTTATGAATAACGTGCAGGGGAGCTCCATGGTCGTGCGCAAGCTGCTTCATGCCCTGACGGCATCCGCGATCGCTGTACTGGTCGTAGCCTGCGGCAGCGTGCCAGCCCCGCGGCCCGACGCCTCCTCGGCACCGACCGCCCCTTCCGGACGCCCGAGCGCCGACTATTTCGTCCTCGATGACCCCCAGCATTCGCGCGAGATGGTGATCTTCGCGCTGGGCCTGATCGACACCGGCTACCGCTTCGGCGGCCGCAATCCCGATGCCGGCCTCGACTGCAGCGGCATGGTTTCCTACATCGTCGAGCAGATTTCCGGCCGCCGCCTGCCACACAACGCCGCGCAGATCGCCGACCGGACGCGACCGATCAGCCTTGCCGTGCTCAAACCGGGTGACCTCGTGTTTTTCAACACCATGAACCGACCCTACTCCCACATGGGCATCTACATGGGGGAAGGCAGGTTCGTGCATGCACCATCGAGCGGCGGACGCGTGCGCGTCGAACGGCTCGACAGTCCCTATTTCAGATCCAGATTCGACGGCGCCAGGACGCTCCAGACGGACAGTTGAACCCAGCCGGGCGCCTGCAACCCCGGGTGACAGCCCTCAGGGCTTCTGCTGGGGGGTATGAACGAAAACTTCGCCGGGCTTGGTCAACCCCAACTCGAAGCGTGCACGTTCCTCGATCGCCTCATTCCCCGACTTCAGATCGCGCACTTCGGCTTCCAGGCCGGCGTTTCGCTGTTCCAGTTCGCGGTTCTTCTCGCGCTGCTCCTGCAGCTGCCGGTCCACGTCCCACACCCGCAGCCAGCCGCCCTTGCCCAGCCAGAGCGGATACTGCAGGAGTGCCACCAGCAGGGCGAGGATGACCAAAGGCCAGCGCATAAGGATGAAAATCTGCTCGTAATCAAAAGAAGGCCGGCGAATTCATCGCCGGCCTTGTGCATCAGGTCATTGCGGACGCCCCTCGCAGGACGCCGCCAGACACGAAACGCTTAGCGCACGCGCAGGTTGTAGAACGCGCGACGGCCCGGATAGCTGACGGTATCGCCGAGATCTTCCTCGATGCGCAGCAGCTGGTTGTACTTCGAGATGCGATCCGAACGCGACAGCGAACCGGTCTTGATCTGCATCGCGTTGAGGCCCACGGCGATGTCGGCGATCGTCGAGTCCTCGGTCTCGCCCGAACGGTGCGAGATCACTGCGGTGTAGCCCGCGCGCTTGGCCATCTCGACTGCAGCGAAGGTTTCCGACAGCGTGCCGATCTGGTTGATCTTGATGAGGATCGAGTTGGCGATGCCCTGGTCGATGCCCTGCTCCAGGATCTTCGTGTTGGTCACGAACAGGTCGTCGCCGACGAGCTGGATCTTGCGGCCGAGCTTGTCGGTGAGCGTCTTCCAGCCGGCCCAGTCGTTCTCCGCCATGCCGTCCTCGATCGACACGATCGGGAAGCGGTCGGCCAGGGTCGCGAGGTAGTCGGCAAAGCCTTCCGAGCTCAGCGTCAAGCCCTCGCCCGCGAGGACGTATTTGCCGTCCTTGTAGAACTCCGACGCGGCGCAGTCGAGCGCCAGCACCACTTCGCGGCCCGGCTCGTAGCCTGCTGCCGAGATCGCGTCCTGGATCATGTTCAGCGCTTCTTCGGTACTGCCCACGTTCGGCGCGAAACCACCCTCGTCGCCGACGGTCGTCGGGTAGCCCTTTTTGTCGGTGAGCTTCTTCAGGTGATGGAAGATCTCGGCGCCGCAACGCAGCGCTTCACGGAAGCTGGTCGCGCCGACGGGCATGATCATGCATTCCTGGATGTCCAGGCTGTTGTTCGCGTGCGCGCCGCCATTGATGACGTTCATCATCGGCACCGGCATCGCCATCGGGCCCGAACCGCCGAAGTAGCGGTAGAGCGGCAGGCCGGCCTCTTCGGCCGCGGCCTTCGCGACGGCCATCGACACGGCCAGCATCGCGTTGGCGCCGAGGCGCGACTTGTTCTCGGTGCCGTCGAGCTCGATCAGGCTGCGGTCGATGAAGGCCTGCTCCTCGGCATCGAGGCCGATGATCGATTCCGAGATCTCGGTGTTGACGTTCTCGACCGCACGCAGGACGCCCTTGCCCAGATAGCGCGCGGCGTCGCCGTCACGCAGTTCGATCGCTTCGCGCGAACCGGTCGAGGCGCCCGACGGCACCGCCGCACGGCCCATCACACCGGATTCGAGCAGAACGTCCGCTTCGACGGTCGGGTTGCCGCGCGAATCCAGAATTTCGCGGGCAATGACATCAACGATTGCACTCATGGATATTCCTGTCCTTCCAGGGGGTCAAAAATAGATTGATCGGAACGTCGGCAGCCGCTTCAGCCGGCCAGTTCCATGAAACCGTGGCGCTTCACCAGGCCGTCGATATCCTTCAGCATCGCCAGCAGGGCCTTCATCTTCGGCAGGGGCCAGGCGTTCGGGCCGTCCGACAGAGCCTTCGCCGGATCGGGATGAGTCTCCATGAACAGTCCCGCCACGCCCACGGCCACCGCAGCACGAGCCAGCACAGGCACGAATTCGCGCTGCCCGCCCGAGGCCGTGCCCTGCCCGCCCGGAAGCTGCACCGAGTGCGTCGCATCAAACACGACCGGGCAACCGGTTTCGCGCATGATCGCAAGGCTGCGCATGTCCGACACGAGATTGTTGTAACCGAACGATGCACCGCGTTCGCACACCATGATGGTGTCCGCACCGCCGTTGGCTTCGCGCGCCTTGTCGACGACGTTCTTCATGTCGCCCGGCGCGAGGAACTGGCCCTTCTTGATGTTCACCGGCTTGCCGCTGGCTGCGACCGCATGGATGAAATCGGTCTGCCGGCACAGGAAGGCCGGCGTCTGCAGCACGTCGACCACTGCTGCCACGGCCGGGATTTCCTCGATCGCGTGCACGTCGGTGAGCACGGGCACGCCGAGCTGCTTGCGCACGTCGGCGAGGATCTCTAGCCCCTTCTCCATGCCCGTGCCGCGGTAGGACTTGCCGGAGCTGCGGTTGGCCTTGTCGTACGACGACTTGTAGATGAAGGGGATCGCCAGCTCGGCACAGATCTCCTTCAACGCACCGGCGGTCTCGAAGGCCATGTCACGCGACTCGATCACGCATGGACCGGCAATCAGGAAGAGGGGCTTGTCGAGGCCGACCTCGAATCCGCAGAGTTTCATCGCGACTCCCTCAGGCCGCCGCAGCGGCCGCCTTGCGCGCCAGCGCCGCCTTCACGTAGGCCGTGAAGAGCGGATGCCCCTTGCGCGGGTTGGAGGTGAATTCCGGGTGGAACTGGCAGCCGACGAACCACGGATGCACGTCGGCCGGCAGTTCGATCATCTCGCACAGGTCGGTTCCGGGCGCACGGCCGGAGACGACCAGGCCCTTTTCTTCGAGTTGCGAGAGCAGCTTGTTGTTCACTTCGTAGCGGTGGCGATGGCGCTCGACGACGTCGGCCGAGCCATAGACCTCGCGTGCCAAGGATCCGTCCGCAAGGTGGCACAGTTGCGCCCCCAGGCGCATCGTGCCGCCGAGGTCGGAGCTTTCGCTGCGTTTTTCGACCTTGCCGGTGCGATCCTGCCATTCGGTGATCAGGCCGATCACCGGATACTGCGTGTCGCGCTCGAACTCGGTCGAATGCGCGCCGGCCATGCCGGCAACGTCGCGGGCGAACTCGACCACCGCGAGCTGCATGCCGAGGCAGATGCCCAGGTAAGGCACCTTGTTCTCACGGGCGTAACGGATCGCGGCGATCTTGCCTTCCGTGCCGCGCTTACCGAAGCCGCCCGGCACCAGGATCGCATCCATCTTCTCGAGGGCCGCACAACCGTCGCGCTCGATATCCTCGGAGTCGAGGTAGTGGATCTTCACCTTGCTCTCGGTGTGCATCCCGGCGTGGTTGAGCGCCTCGATGAGCGACTTGTAGGATTCGGTGAGGTCGACGTACTTGCCCACGAAGGCGATGTCTGCTGTCTGCTTCGGGTTCTCGAGCGCGTGGACGAGCTTCTCCCACACGCTCAGGTCCGCCGCGCGGGCAAGGATGTTGAGCTTGTGGCAGACGATCTCGTCGAGCATCTGGTCGTGCAGCTGCCCGGGGATCTTGTAGATCGAGTTCGCGTCGAGGCACTCGATGACCGCTTCCGGCATCACGTTGCAGAACAGGGCGATCTTGCGGCGCTCGTCGGCGGGAATCGAACGGTCGGCACGACACAGCAGGATGTCGGGCTGGATGCCGATCTCGCGCAGCTCCTTCACGGAATGCTGCGTCGGCTTGGTCTTCAGCTCGCCCGCGGTCGGGATGTACGGAACCAGCGTCAGGTGGATGAAGCAGGTGCTGTTGCGACCTTCCTCGATGCCCATCTGGCGGATCGCCTCGAGGAAGGGCAGCGACTCGATGTCGCCGACCGTGCCCCCGACCTCGACGATCGCGACGTCGGCACCTTCGGCGCCACGCTTGATGTACTGCTTGATCTCGTCGGTGATGTGCGGGATGACCTGCACCGTCTTGCCGAGATATTCGCCGCGGCGCTCCTTCTTGATCACCGACTCGTAGATCTGGCCGGTGGTGAAGTTGTTGCGCTTGCTCATGCGGGCGCTGGTGAAGCGCTCGTAGTGACCCAGATCGAGGTCCGTTTCGGCGCCGTCCTCGGTGACGAAAACTTCACCGTGCTGGAACGGGCTCATCGTGCCCGGATCGACGTTGATGTACGGATCCAGCTTGAGGTGGGTAACCTTGATGCCGCGGGATTCGAGAATGGCCCCCAGCGAGGCCGCTGCAATGCCTTTGCCCAAAGAGGACACGACACCGCCGGTAACGAAGACGTATTTGGTCATGGGAACGTTGCTGCGGGAAAGCGCGATGATAACCGAAGAGCCCCACGGGCCGGAAGCGATGTGCGGCACCTGCCCTTTCCCGCCGGCCGAAAACGATGCGATCGTGAATGCCATGACGAGCACGAAACGCGAAGCGGCATCAACGAATGGGCGGCGCCGGATCCTGTTCGGGGCCTTCGACCGCCACAACTTCGGCGACTTGCTGCTCGCCCGCTGTGCGGCGGCGGACGCGCGCGGCGAGATCGCTTTCGCCGGACTCGCCGCCCGCGACCTGCGCGACCTCGGCGGATTGCGCACCCTCGCGCTGGCCGACGCCATCGCTGCCTTCGGGGGCGAGGACGCCGACTTCGTACACGTTGGCGGCGAACTGCTCACGACCACCGCCTGGGAGGCTGCCTTGATGCTCCAGCCGCCGTTGGAAGCGGCACGCATCGTGGCCCGGCACGATCGCAACCCGGAAGCGCGCACGGTCTGGGCGCAGTCCGTCCTCGGCACTGCGCGCCGCATTCCCTATGTCGTCGCGCGGGAAGAACTGCCCGCCCGCTGGCGCACGCACTTTCGCCCCGTGGGCGGCGTCGCATTCGATTCCCTCGCGGACGCGGAACGTGACGAGATTCTGCGGGCACTAGACGGCGCAACCACGCTCCGCGTCCGCGACCGAACGACCTTCGACGCCCTTCGCCGAGCAGGACTAGACCCCGATCTCCGCCCAGATCCGGCAGCGGAAACTCCGACGCTTTTCGGCAGGACGATCCGGCAGCGCGGACAACGTGGCGAACTCGCAGCACTTCATGCCCGCCTGCGGTCGTGGATTGCAGTTCAACTGGCCGCGGAATGGGGCGACGATGCGACGCTCGACCTCCTTGCACGATCCCTGCTCGCCGCATCGGCAGCACGCGATGTCGGCGTCGTGCTGTTCCGCGCCGGGCTGGCGCCCTGGCATGACGACCTCGATACGTTACGTCGCCTTGCGGATCGGCTCAGGGCAGAACGTCCGGTCGCGATCGTCGAATCGGCTCACGTATTCGACATCTGCGCCGTGCTCGCCGGAGCTCGCGCCTACGTCGGCACCAGCCTGCACGGCTGGATCGTCGCCCACGCGTTCGAAGTGCCTGCGCGCTGCCTCGTATGGAGCCCGGACGACAAGGCCGCGCGCTACCTGGATACGTGGTGCAGCGCGCCGCGCCAATGGCGTACGCCGGACGACGAGCCGCTGTTCCCGTAAAGGGTCAGCGGATGAAGTCGCGGTTCACTTCGCGAAAAAGTTCGGTGCCGCCGCGGCGCAGCCACTCGAAGGCGACCATTTCACGCGACACGATCTCGATCCCGTGACCGCGCATGCGCGCAAAGGCAAGCTCCCGATCGGTCGACCGCCGCGACCCGGCAGCATCCGCCACGACGAAGACGTCGTGGCCCGCCCAGCGCAGTCCCAGCGCGGTCTGCTGCACGCACACATGGGCCTCCGTGCCGCACACGACGACCTGCCGCCGGTCGTCGATGGCCGTGCCCTTGAGGCATCCATCCGCCTCAGCCGAGAAATGCTCCTTGGTGACGAACTGTGCCCCTGCTTCAACTGCAGCGGCCTTCACCTCGACGACCGAGCTCCCGATCTTCCCCGGAAAGTGCTCGGTGACGACCACCGGCACCTTCATGCGCCCGGCAATGCCGGCAAGCCAGGCGCAGTTGCGCACGATAGCCTCGCCGTCGTCGATTGCCGGCGCGAGGCGCTCCTGCACGTCGACGATCAGCAGGACGGATTTCTCGCAGTTCATGAGCATGGTCGGGTCTCCTGATGGACTGTTAGCCCGGCAATCGGCGGTCGGCGGACCGAGCACATACGACATCGCGCACAGACGTCATTGCAGCTCGGGACTGTACCCGATCCGGCGGATGTTGATGAATCAGAGCAAAGCACGCAATCCATCCGGCAAGGGCACCGATTTGCCGGTGCCCATGTCCATCCAGACGACCTTGGACGCACCTTCCGCATAGAGCCGCTCGTCGCCCTCGACGAAAAGTTCGTACCAAGTCATCGCGCTGCTCCGGCCGGGCTGTCCCGCGTACATCTTAACGATCACGGTCGCCGGGTAGTTCACCGGCAACAGGAAAGTACAGCTCGCGTTGATCACCACCGGCCCCGCGCCGCAATTCGGATCGACCCCGAAACCGAGCTGCTCGATCCATTCCACGCGGGCCTGTTCGCAATACCGGAAATACACGGTGTTGTTGACGTGCCCGTAGTAGTCCATGTCGCCCCATCGCACCGGGATGCGGGCGGTATGGACCAACTTGCGTTCCTGTTCCATTCAAACGATTCCTCAGGTTTGGCTCGACAAGGCACTCTAACATACGGTACCGTATGTTAGATATGCACTGATGTCGCTATTGGCATGCGCTCGCATGGCGTGCATGTATTAAACTGCATTCCCGCGATGCACAAGACAAATATAAGCGTATTCAAATGGAGAACTGAATGGAACGCGAATCGATGGAATTCGACGTCCTGATCGTCGGCGGCGGACCTGCGGGGCTCGCGGCGGCGATCAGGCTCAAGCAACTGGCGAACGAGAAAGGCACGGAACTGGCGGTGTGCCTGATCGAGAAGGCCGCCGAGATCGGCGCGCACATCCTCTCCGGCGCAGTGATGGATCCGCGCGCGCTGAACGAACTGATCCCCGACTGGAAGGAACAGGGCGCGCCGGTGACCACCGAAGTCACCGAAGACCGCGTGATCTTCCTCAACCAGACGGGTGGCCGCAAGGTACCCACCGGCCTGCTGCCGGACTGTTTCCTGAACCACGGCAACTACATCGTGCGCCTGGGCAACGTCGCCAAGTGGCTCGGCGAGCAGGCCGAGGCGCTGGGCGTCGAGGTCTATCCGGGTTTCGCCGGCGCCGAGATCCTGTATGACGAGACGGGCGCCGTGAAGGGCGTGGCCACCGGCGACATGGGCGTGACGCGCGAAGGCGAGCAAGGCCCCGCCTACCAGCCGGGCATGGAGCTGCACGCCAAATACACGCTCTTCGCCGAAGGCTGTCGCGGCCACCTCGGCAAGCTGCTCGAAGAGAAGTTCAAGCTGCGGGACGGCGTCGATCCTCAGACCTACGGCATCGGCCTGAAGGAACTGTGGGAAGTGCCCGCCGAACGTCATGAGCCGGGCGTGGTCGTGCACACCACCGGCTGGCCCCTGCCCGCCGACACCTACGGCGGCGGTTTCGTCTATCACCTCGAGGACAACCTCGTTGCGATCGGCTACGTGGTCGGCCTCAACTACACCAACCCGCATCTGTCGCCGTTCGAGGAATTCCAGCGCTACAAGACGCATCCTGAAATCCGCAAGTATCTCGAAGGCGGCAAGCGCCTGGCTTACGGCGCGCGTGCGATCGCCGCGGGCGGCCTGCAGAGTCAGCCCAAGCTGGTGTTCCCGGGCGGCGCGCTGATCGGTGACGACGCGGGCTTCCTCAACGCCGCGCGCATCAAGGGCAGCCACGCCGCGATCAAGAGTGGCGCGCTCGCCGCCGAGGCCGCCTTCGAGGCCGTCACGGCCGAACGGAGCCGCGACGAACTCGCCGCCTTCCCCGAAGCCTTCCGTTCGAGCTGGCTGTTCGACGAGTTGCACAAGACGCGCAACTTCAAGCCCTACATGAAGAGGGGCCTGTGGATGGGCTCGCTGCTCTTCGGCATCGACCAGAAACTCTTCCAGGGCAAGGCGCCGTGGACGCTGCACAACAGCTCCGACCACGACAAGCTCAAGCTCGCGTCCGAGTGCCCGAAGATCGACTACCCGAAGCCCGACGGCGTGCTGACCTTTGACCGCCTCTCCTCGGTGTTCCTGTCGAACACCAACCACGAGGAAGACCAGCCCTGCCACCTGCAGCTGAAGGATGCCTCGGTGCCGATCGCGGTGAACCTCGCGAAGTACGACGCCCCTGAGCAGCGCTACTGCCCGGCCGGCGTGTACGAGATCGTGCGCGACGAGTCGGGGCAGAATCCGCGCCTGCAGATCAACGCGCAGAACTGCGTGCACTGCAAGACCTGCGACATCAAGGACCCGACGCAGAACATCAACTGGGTGGTGCCGCAGGGCGGCGAAGGGCCGATCTACCAGGGAATGTAAGTCGGGGCCGGCTGCCGGCGAGGGCAGCATGGCCTGCGACGGGCACAGGGCGGCTTCGGCCGCCCTTTTTGCTGCCCGACGCCTCAGGGGTTCGATTGCAGGCCGAGCGAACTGCGCACGGTCGCCTCGGCAACCACTCCCGACAGCGCGGTCTTGCCGCCCTTCCCGTCGAAAAAGATCGTTCTCGGCAACTCGCCGCGCCACTTCGGATCGAGCGCATACCCGAGGGCTTCGGGCGACTCCGGCCCGTACGCGAATCGTTGCCCCGGCACGGCGAGATGGTCGAGCGGTTCGGCCAATCCTGCGAAATGCGGCTCCACTGCCACGGTGACCAGCTTGAACCGCCGGTCGGCCTTGGCCATCTCGGCAAACAGTTTCAGGTTCTTTTTGCAGTGGACGCATTCCGAGGACCACAGTGCGACGATCGTCGGCACCGTGTAGCTCGACGGATTGACGAGCTGCGCCGCCGCCGCCCGGTCCAGTGTCCGGAATTCGGTCGCGCCGACGGTGGCAGCGACGCAGCAGGCCAGAGTCGTGACGATGAGCTTCAGTGGTTTCATTCGAGCCAGTGCCCCTGCATGCCTTCCTTCTCCGTGCGCCAGAAGGCGAACAGGCGCTCCCCGCGCCGGATCACGCGCGGCTGATCCGACGCGCCGCCGGTCGCCGCGAGTGTACGCGTGCTGAAGCTTGTGCCGCCGTCTGCCGATATTTCGGCCTGAAGCCGCGTGCGTTCGCCGTCAAACTCCTTCCAGACGATCCCCACGCGCTGCCCCGCGTTCGCGATGTCCGCATGTGCCGCCTGTTCCCCGCCAAGGGCGCGCTGCCCTTCCACCCGGCCATCGTTCAGGCGTCCGTAAAAGACGCGCCCTTCGCCGTCCTTTTCATTGAACCACACCGCATGACGCGTGCCATCGGGGGTGACGGTCAGCGAGGGGCCGTGGTGCGGGCAGGCGTCGATACGCCAGCGGTCGAAGGTGGCGCGCACGTCCTGTCCGGGCACCCCGTCCGCGCCCAGCTTGACCAGAGCATGATCGCGCTCGTTGGGTTCGAAGACGTGGCGCCACATCAGCAGCGGCAGCCCATCCGTGTCGCCGGCGATCGCGATGCGGCAGCATTCGCACGAATGATCGGCGATCTTCTGCTCGGCCCGAAAACTGCGTCCGCCATCGTCCGACACCGCTGCGTAGATCGCCGCACCGCGGTAATCGCGATTCGCCGCCTGCGCGAGCTCGAGGTCGCGTTTGTCGATCCATGCCAGCACGACCTTGCCGGCCCCGGTCACGGCAAGCGACTCGAAGCGGTGGGTGATCTCCTGGCGGTCACGATGCACGGTGACGGGCGCCGTGAACTGGCGCCTGTCACTAGCACGGGCGAAGCGGATCTCGCCGGTGAAGCGCTTCGCCAGCGGACGGGTCCAGGACACCAGCGCCGCGCCGTCGGCATCGAAGGCCAGCTTGGGACGATTTTCACCGTCGGCCGAGATCTGCTCCGGCTCGGCGTTCACGACGACGGGGGCTTCCCAGCTGCGGCCATCGTCCGCACTACGATGCAGCAGCACGTGCCGGCCCTCCTTCGTGACCGCGTACAGTGCGCCGTCGGGGGCGAAGGCCGCGCTCGTTCCCAGTTCGGGGCGTGCAGGCATGGCAGCCGCCGCGCCGTGCATGTGCGGTGTCGGCTGCAGGTCGGCGGCAGCGGCGCTCGCGACGACGAACGCGGAAGCCGCGATCGCCATCACGCCTCGCACAGAGGCTCTCACGACCGCGACGCTCACCATTTCGCCTCCACGCCTGCGATCACCGTGCGCGGCAAACCTGGCGAATAGACCGGTGTGCTCCGCGTCGACAGCTGCGCGCTTTCGGCGTAGCGCTTGTCGGTCAGGTTCTGGATGCTGCCAAACAGCGACCAGGTCGGGTTGAGCGCGTAATTTCCGCGCAGGTTGAACAGGTTGTGGCCACCGTATTTCACGGTGTTCGCGTCGTCGAGCCAGTAGGAGCCGATCCTCGACCACTCCAACTGCGTCCGGATTGCGGCCGTCGGGGTCCAGGTCAGGCGGGTGTTGGACATGAAGCGGGGCGCACTGGCCTGCTCGTTCCCGCCGAAATCGTCCCTTTCCGTCTTCCAGCTTTCAAATTCGTGCCACGCATATGACATCGAGACATCGATCCTGACTGCGCGATGCAGCGGCGCACCGAGCCCGAGTTCGATACCGCGGTGCCGCGTCTTGCCGGCGTTGGTCGTGATCGTCTGCGTCGTCTCCGGATCGCGCTGGCTCACGATGTCGTCGTGCTTGGTGAGGTCATAGGCGACCAGATCGTACGACACGCCAGCGACCACTCCGCGCACGCCAAGTTCGATCTGGTCGGCACGGATGGCGTCCAGTTCGAGCGCCGACTGCGCCAGCGCCAGCGCCGATTCACGGCTCGTCGCACGCGACGGCCGGAAGAGCTGGGATTCGGACGGCGCGCGGAAACCCTGGTTGTATGAGGCGAACAGATGGGTGTCCTGGCTCAGCGCGTACGTTGCTCCAAGCTTGGGCGTCGCGCGACGGAAGCTCACGGTCGTGTCGGCCGCCTGTCCGTAGAAGCTGCCTCCCACCTGCACCACACCCGCGGCAAAGTCGTTGCGGAAGGTGTAGCGCATGTCGTCGTAACGCAGGCCTGCGGTCAGGCGCAGCCTGTCGGTGGGCGAGATCTCGCCGTGCAGGTAGGGCGAGATGCCACGATACTCGACGTCGTAATCATAGATACGCGGTCCCAGCGTGTAGGCGATGAATTCCTGGCTCGCACCGCTTCCACGCGTCGTCGCATTGACCCGGTTCTCGCGCCGTGACCCCGGACTCACGTCGAGATCGATACCCGCAATCAGGCGCGCACGCATCGGCACGAAATCCTGGCGCCACTTCGCCATCAGGCCGTAGGACTGGTTGCGCGTCTCGGCAAGGCTCGGGTCGAAGCGCAACGCGAAACTCGCCAGCAGGTCCATGCTGTTGTCGCGCACGTAGGGGGTGATCGACAGCAGCGAATCGGCCGTCTCGTGCTCGAAGCTGCTCGACAGCCGCAGCGCGCTGACCTTGCGGAAGGCGATCGGCAGGTAGTTGCGCGTCGGATCGTGCTTGTAGTCCTCGCGCACGAGGGGTGAATTCGCCCCGGTGTCCTGGTCGATCTCGGAGAAACCCAGGACGGTCTTTATCGAGGTGCTGTCGCCGATGAATTGATCCCAGCGCAAGGTGCCGCTCTTGCGGTCGTAGGCGGTGTCGTCGCGCCATCCGTCCGTTTGGGTGAAATTCAGGTCGGCGCGGAAGCCGCCGTTCTCGTAGCCGGAGCCGCCACTCAGGAGCGCGCGGCGCCAGCCGTTTTCGCCCATCTCGACGGAGCCACCGAGCTCGGTTTTCCGCGGCGGAACCCGCGTCAGCACGTTCACGACGCCACCGATCGCCTCGGAACCGTACAGCGCCGACGACGGGCCGCGGTTCACCTCGATGCCGCCGGACTGCGGAATGTTGATCTCGTACAGCGCGTTGTGATTGAAGAAGCCCGGCGAACGCGACGGGATGCCGTCTTCGAGGAAGAGGTACACCGGGCTCGTCGTGAACGGTTGGCGGATCGCGGTGGTGTGCCCCTCGCCATTGGTCACCGCGACGGCCGCGCCCGGGATCTGGTTCATGACCTGCGCGGGATGGGCCGGCTTGTCTGCCGCAAGCGCCTCCGCCTTCACCGCTCCGACCGAAGCCGGAGTCTCGACCAGCCGTTCCTTTTCGCGCGTGCCCGTGACGGTCACCTGTTCGAGGATGGTTTCGGCTTCGGCCGCCCAAGCGCCTCCGACTGCGCAGGCGCACGACAGTGCCACGAGGCTACGGATGCGTTCAGCGTGCATGGACGGCGTCTCCGATCGTGCCAAGCGGTCGAACCGAGGCTGTGACCTCGAGAGTCTCGCGCTTGCCGTCGCGCCCTTCCACGGTCAGGACCAGCGGCACGGTGTCGCCGGGCTGCAACGGTTTGCGCAGATCCAGCAGCATCACGTGATGTGCGCCGGGCTTGAGTTCGACGGTCCGGCCGGCGGGCAGCGCAACCCCTGCGGTCGGACGCATCTTCATGACCTCCTTGTCCATCGCCATCTCATGGATCTCGACGGTACCGGCGACCGGCGAGTTCACCGCAACCAGCTTCGCATCCGTCGATGCGGTGAGGCGCATGAAGGCTCCGGTCACTTTCTGGTGCGGCACGGTCGCGCGCACCCACGGTTCCTCGACCCTGACCTCTGCCCGCGCGGGCAGCGAGAAGACGATCAGGGCCAGGGCTGCGACAAGGTAATTCTTGTTCATGTTTCCACTCCTTCGTATCGGGCGATCCACCCGGCAGCCGCGTGACAAGCCGGCGCCGGCGCGGACGAATCGCGATGCGGCGAAAAGCCCGTTACCGGGATCGATGCACCGCAAACGGAACTGCTGAATGACCGGGGATCGGCCCCGTGGAGCCCGCGCCTTTCCTGTACCGGTCAGGCGGGTCGGGGCGAAGAGCGCTCAGGCGAGGAGTGGAGGTGCGCGCGGAGGCGACTTGACCCACGCAAACAGCGGGCGCGGGGAATGGAAATAGAGCTGGGGGAATTCGTCGATGCCTGCTTCCAGCGCGAAGGGCACCACGTGCGGCGCGGGCAAGGCCGGCGTCCCACCATGCGTCGCGCAGAAGGCACAGCGCTCCGCGGGGAACAGGTCAGGGCTGGTGCCCTTGCTGTCGCCGGCGGATTCGTCGACCGCAACCAGCTTGGTGCCGGCGACGGTACAGACCTCGACCCAGCGCGTTTCGCCCCCTGCGAGCCGCGACAGCGCGTGACTCATCGCCGGCATGACGGCGCCGAGCAGGATCGCAAACAACGCGATCCATGCGGTCAGGGTGCGAGTCGAGCGCTTGAAGTGCATGGGTGGATGAAGGCCTCCGGACGCTGGCATTCTAGCGACCAGGCTCCCGTTTCCCTTGACTGCAGTCAAGCGGCGGAAGAAGTCGGCTGCCAAGCGCTTCACGCTGCGGCAGCCCTTGCCTCGAATTTTTCCTGAGCCTGTTCAGCCGAGCCAGCGCCGCGCGTTGCGGAACATCCGCATCCACGGCGAATCCTCGCCCAACGTGGCAGGATGCCAGCTCATCTGCACGGCGCGCGCGGTGCGTTCCGGGTGCGGCATCATGATCGTGAACCGGCCGTCCGCGGTCGTCACGCCAGCCAGGCCGTCGGGCGAACCGTTGGGGTTGAACGGATAGCTCGCGGCCGGCTTGCCGTGGTTGTCCACGTAGCGCACTGCGGTGATCACGCTGCCCCGATCCGTATCCTTCGCGAACACCGCCCTGCCCTCGCCATGGCTGACAACGATGGGCATGCGGCTGCCCGCCATGCCGGCGAAGAGGATAGACGGGCTCTCCGGAATCTCCGCCATCACGAAACGCGCTTCGAACTGCTCGCTGCGGTTGCGATGGAAGGTCGGCCAGCGATCGGCGCCGGGGATGATGGATGCGAGGTTCGCCATCATCTGGCAGCCGTTGCACACACCCAGCGCGAAGGTGTCGCTGCGGCCGAAGAAGGCCTCGAATTGCTCGCGCAGCGCACCGTTGAACAGGATCGACTTTGCCCAGCCCTGACCGGCGCCAAGCACGTCACCGTAGGAGAAGCCGCCGCAGGCAGCCAGGCCGTGGAAATCGGACAAATGACGGCGGCCCGCCTGCAGGTCGGACATGTGCACGTCGAACGGCGCGAAACCCGCACGCTCGAACGCGGCTGCCATCTCGGCCTGCGAGTTCACGCCCTGCTCGCGCAGGATCGCGATCTTCGGACGTGCTCCGGTCGCGATCATCGGTGCGGCGATGTCCTCCGCCGGATCGAAGCTCGTGACGACGCTCAGGCCGGGGTTGGAGACGTCCGCAAGGGCTTCGAACTCCTCGCGTGCGCAGTCGGCATCGTCACGCAGGCGGGCGATGCGATAACTCGTTTCGGACCACGTCTGCAGCAGTTCGCCGCGCGGCGCGCTGAACACGAGCTTGGCGTTGCGCCAGAAGCGGAGCTCATCGCGTTCGTTCGGTTCACCGAGGAAGTGATAAGTCAGCCCGGCATCGCGCAGCGGCGTCGTGACGCGCGCGCGGTCCTCGCGGCGGATCTGGATCACCGCGCCGAGCTCTTCGGCGAACAGTCCGCCGAACAGGCGGTCGTTGAGGCGCCCCTTGATCGTGTCCGGCTTCTTGTCCAGGCCGTCGACGTCGTTCATGTACTGGTCGTAGCACACCGTGTCGAGCACGACCGACAGACCGCACTTCGATGCGAAGGCCATCTCGCACAGGGTCGCGAACAGGCCGCCGTCGCTGCGGTCGTGGTAGGCGAGCAGCAGGCCGTCGCGGCGGAGCTGCTGGATCAGGGCGAAGAACGTCGCCAGCTGTGCCGCGTCGACGTCCGGCGCATGTTCGCCCACGGAGCCGAATACCTGAGCCAGAGCGGAGCCGCCGAGGCGGTTGCGGTCGTTGCCGAGGTCGATGAGCATGAGCTCGGTTTCGACACCCTCCGGGAACTGCAGCTGCGGCGTGAGCGTGCGGCGGATGTCCTCGACCGGCGCGAAGGAGGTGACGATGAGCGACAGCGGCGCGACCACCTGGCGATCCTGCCCCGCATCCTGCCACGCCGTCTTCATCGACAGCGAATCCTTGCCGACCGGAATCGACAGCCCTGCCGCCTGGCAGAACTGCGACACGGCGCTGACGGTGTCGTAGAGCTTCGCGTCCTCGCCGCGATGGCCCGCAGCCGCCATCCAGTTCGCCGACAGCTTCACCTTGCCGAGGTCCGAAATGTCCGCTGCGGCGATGTTCGTGATCGCCTCGCCCACCGCCATCCGGCCGGATGCCACGGCATCCAGGCAGGCGACGGGCGTACGCTCGCCCATCGCGAAAGCTTCGCCCTTGTAGCCATGGAAGCTCATCGCGGTGACCGCGACGTCTGCCACCGGAACCTGCCACGGGCCGACCATCTGGTCGCGCGCCGTCATGCCGCCGACCGAGCGGTCGCCGATCGTGATCAGGAAGTTCTTGGAGGCCACCGTCGGCAGGCGCAGCACGCGCAGGCAGGCTTCCTTCAGGTCGACATCGGTGACGTCGAAGGGCGGCACATGCACGGCACGGCGCGACACGTTGCGCGTCATCTTCGGCGGCTTGCCGAGCAGCACCTGCATTTCCATGTCGACCGGCTTGTTGTCGAAGTGGCGGTCGCTCACGGTGAGGTGGCCGTCGGCCGTCGCAGCGCCGAGCACGGCGAACGGGCAGCGCTCGCGCTCGCAGATGGCGCGGAATTCGTCGAGGCTCTCCGGTGCGATCGCGAGGACGTAACGCTCCTGCGACTCGTTGCTCCAGATCTCGCGCGGGCTCATGCCCGGCTCCTCGATGTGCACTTCGCGCAGCTCGAAATGCGCGCCGAGACTGGCTGAATCGGCCAGTTCCGGCATCGCGTTCGACAGGCCGCCCGCACCGACGTCGTGAATCGCGAGGATAGGATTCGCCTCGCCGCGCTGCCAGCACGCATCGATGACTTCCTGACAGCGGCGTTCGATCTCGGGATTGCCCCGCTGCACCGACGCGAAGTCGAGATCCGCCGTGTTGCTCCCGGTCGTCATGCTGGACGCCGCACCCCCGCCGAGGCCGATCAGCATGCCCGGACCGCCGAGCTGGATCAGCAACGTGCCGGGAGCGAACTGCACCTTATGCGACTGCTGTGCCTGGATGCTGCCGACACCGCCGGCGATCATGATCGGCTTGTGATAGCCGCGCACTTCGCTCTGCACTTCCTGCTCGAAGACACGGAAGTAGCCTGCAAGGTTGGGACGACCGAACTCGTTGTTGAACGCCGCGCCGCCGATCGGGCCCTCGATCATGATGTCGAGCGCGGACGCGATGCGCTCGGGCTTGCCGTAGGGCTTTTCCCACGGCTGGACGAATTCGGGAATGTTCAGGTTCGACACCGAGAAGCCGGTGAGGCCGGCCTTGGGCTTCGAGCCGCGGCCCGTCGCACCTTCATCGCGGATTTCGCCGCCGGCACCGGTCGAAGCCCCCGGGAAGGGCGAAATCGCGGTCGGATGGTTGTGCGTCTCGACCTTCGCGAGGATGTGGGTCTCTTCCGCGCGGAAGCGCCATTGTCCGTCCGCATCCGCATAGAAGCGGTCGACCACGGCGCCTTCGATGACCGACGCGTTGTCCGAATAGGCGACGACAGTCCCTTCGGGATGCGCCTTGTGCGTCTCGCGGATCATGCCGAACAGGGTCTTGTCCATCGTGCGCGCATCGATGACCCAGTCCGCGTTGAAGATTTTGTGGCGGCAGTGTTCCGAGTTCGCCTGCGCGAACATCATCAGTTCGACGTCGGTCGGGCTGCGCCCCATGCGCGTGAAGTTGTCGACGAGGTAGTCGATTTCGTCTTCCGACAGCGCGAGCCCCAGCTCGCCGTTCGCCGCGACGAGCGCGGCACGGCCACCGCCGATGACCTCAACGGTCATCAGCGGCTTGGGTTCGTAGTGATGGAACAGCGCCTCGGCCGCCTCGACGTTCTGCAGTACCGATTCGGTCATGCGGTCGTGCAGCAGCGGCAGGACCGCAGCAAACTGCCGGTCGTCGAGGCCGCCCCGCACATCGAGCGAATAGGCGATGCCGCGCTCGACCCGCACGACCTTGTCGAAGCCGCACTGGCTGGCTATGTCGCTGGCCTTCGACGACCACGGCGAGATCGTGCCGAGCCGCGGCACGATCACGAGCGGCGTTCCCGCCGGCGCCTTCTGCGTGGCAGGCACCGCGCCCAGCAGATCCACCAGTCGTTCGAGCTCCCCGGCGTCCAGCGGCGCCTTGATCTCGATGAGGTACCAATGCTCGGCTGCGAGCCCCTTCAGTTTGGGCAGCACGTCGGCAACCGTACGCGAGAGCCGCTCCAGGCGGGAGGAAGAAAGCGCCGGAGCGCCGCGCAGCTTGAGGATTTCGGCCATTTGAGTCGGTGCGAAGGATCGGGAGGGACGCGAACGGAGTTCGTCGTACGGAAAAAGCGGAATTATACCCGACGGTCGCGCCCGCTCCCGCTGGTAGTTTCCGCGCCTGAGGCCGCCGCGACGGGCCACGCGACAGGGCACGGCAGGCCTGCTCAAGGTTTACGCGCGCAGATCGGGTAGAATTGCGCGTTTTTGGCCGACGCAGCCTGATGACCACTGCCTCCCTGTCTTCGCCCAGTCGCTCGCGCGAAAGCGCCTGCTGGATCGCGGCTCCTGCCGCAATCCTCGCACTGTGTGCGCTGACAATCCTGGCAAGCGGGCGCAACACCGATTGGTTCCTGGGCTGGAATGCGGCTGCGGCTGCGGCTCCCTCCTTCCTCTGGGCCGGCCTGACGAACCTCGGCTCGACCTCCGGTGCGTTCGCGATGCTCGCCGGCTTCCTGGCCTGGCACCCAAGATGGGCGGCATCCGCACTGCTGGCGGTCCCGGCCGGCGCGCTCTACACGCATGGTGCCAAGGAATTCTTCGATGAAGCGCGCCCCGCGGCCGTCCTCGGCCCCGAGCACTTCAACGTGATCGGCGAAGTCCTGCGCGCGGGCTCCTTCCCGTCGGGCCACTCCGCGACAGCCTTCGGCTTTGCCGCAGTCGCGGCACTGTGTGCCGTGCAGTCGGGCAGACGGTCGATCGCCGTCGCCGCGATCGTCATTGCCGCAGCTGTCGCATTCTCGCGCGTGGCAGTGGGCGCGCACTGGCCGCTCGACGTCTTCGCCGGCGCCGCGGGCGGCTGGCTCTGCGGTGCATTCGGAGTGTGGTGGTCGTCGCGCTGGCGCTTCTGGGAGAAGCGTGCCGGCTGGTACGTGCTCGCAGCCCTGATGGCGGGCTTCTCCATCTCGATATTTTTCGAGAAGCTCGGCTACCCGGAAGGGCGCTGGATCCAGTATGTGCTGAGTGCCTGGGGCCTGGGCGGCATCGCCTTCGCGCTCGCGCGCACGCCCGTGCCGCAAGGGGGGCGCACATGAAGCGTCTGCTCGCGATTGCCGCGAGCCTTGCCCTCCTCGCATGGCTGGCGTGGGACGGACGTTGGCAAGGGCTCACCGATGCGTTCCGGCGTCTGGACGCGATCGCCCTGATCCTCGCGACCACCGGTTTTGCGACGAGCTATGTCCTGCGCGCCGCGCGCGTTTACGACGAATTCCGTCGCGACGCGCAAGGCCGTTTCGGGGCCTGCCTGCGCATCGTCCTGATCCATAACGCGATGGTTAACGTCGTGCCGTTCAGAGGCGGCGAAGCGGCCTTTCCGGTCCTGCTCGGGCGCAACTTCGGCACGCCGCTCGCCCGCGCGATCGCTTCGCTGTTCTGGTTCCGCCTGCAGGATGCCCTCGTCGTCGCCGTGCTTGCCGTTGCCGTCTGGCCCGACTTCCCGCTACCGCTGCGGTTTGCCGGCATCTTCGGACTTGTTGCCTTCGCCTGGTACCTGCCGCGCTGGGCGCGTGCGCCGCACGCCTGGGCCGAGCGCGGTGGCGCCGCAGCCAAGCTCGCCAAGCTGCGCGACGCCTTCGCCGACTCGACGCGACACGCGCGCTTTGGCTGGGCCTGGACGATCGCGAACTGGTCGGTCAAGCTCGCCACCCAGGCCTGGCTCCTCTCGTCGCTACTCCCCGCGGGTGCCGACGTCGGCGCTGCGGGCGCGCTCGGGGCGGAACTCGCCGCCATCCTCCCGGTCCAGGGTGTCGCCGGATTCGGTACCTATGAAGCGGGCGCCGCGGCGGCAATGCTGCCGCACGGCATCCCCTTCGAACACGGACTTCAGGCCGCCCTCGCCCTTCACCTTTTCGTCATCGCCTGTGCTGTAGCATCCGGCGCCCTCGCCTGGCTCATGCCGGCGCCGCCCGTTGCGTCCGCAACCCCAGATCGCTCGCATCTTTCCGGAAAACACTGATCCGAATGAACAAGTCGCCCTTGCCCCCGGCCGAACCGCAGATCCCCGCGGACATGCCCGAGCACACCCTTTCCGTCGTCGTGCCGATGTACAACGAGGCGGAAAACGTCGAGCCGCTTCTCGAGCGTATCCACCTCGCACTGGGCCCCTACCCCTACCCCTGGGAAGTGGTGCTCGTCGACGACGGCAGCTCCGATGCAACACCCGCCGAACTCGCCCGCTGCGCAGCCAAATACGGCCCGTATGTGCGCATCGTCGAACTGATGCGCAACTTCAAGCAGACGGCAGCGATGCAAGCGGGCCTCGACGCCGCCCGCGGCAGCGTCATCGTCACGATGGACGGCGACCTGCAGAACGACCCGATCGACATCCCGCGCATGGCCAACCGCCTGCTGACCGAAGACCTCGACCTCGTGGCGGGTTGGCGCAAGGATCGTCAGGACGGCCTGCTGCTGCGCAAGATCCCCTCCCGCATCGCAAACCGCCTGATCGCGCGCATGACCGGCGTACACCTCAAGGACTACGGCTGCAGCCTCAAGGTCTTCCGTGGCAGCGCGATCAAGAGCGTGCGCCTGTACGGCGAGATGCACCGGTTCATTCCGGCCTGGCTCGCGACGGTGACGACGCCGCGCCGTATCGCCCAGGAGGTGGTGACGCACCATGCGCGCGTCTTCGGCCAATCGAAGTACGGCATCTCGCGCACCTTCCGCGTGGTCCTCGATCTTGTCTTCGTGTATTTCTTCATGCGCTTCCGCACCCGCCCGGGACATTTCTTCGGCGGAATAGGCATCGGCCTCGGCGCACTCGGTGGCCTCATCCTCAGCTACCTCGTCGCACTGAAGATTTTCCTCGGCGAAGACATCGGCACCCGCCCGCTGCTCTTCGGCGGATTCTTCCTCGTCATCGCAGGCGTACAGATGGTCACCTCCGGCGTGCTCGCCGAACTGCTGGCGCGCGTGTATTACGAGTCGGGCACCTCTCGCCCCTATCTCGCACGACCGGTAGACGCGCTCGACGACGCCGACGGATGGCACCGGAAAGGCGCCCGATGAACTCTTCCGCGGCATCCCTGCCCCAGCCGCGCACGTGGCTGGCGCTGGCGATCCTGCTGCTCCCGCTTGCGACTTTCTTCCTGCGGCTGGGCGGGGCGCCGCTGTTCGACGTCGATGAAGGGGCGTTCTCCGAAGCGACGCGCGAGATGTTCGAGCGCGGCGATTTCCTGTCGACCTATCTCAACGGCGAACACCGCTTCGACAAGCCGATCCTCGTGTATTGGCTGCAGGCGCTCGGCTATCTCCTGTTCGGCCCCACCGAATGGGGCTTCCGCCTCCCGTCGGCCGTGGCCGGCGCGCTGTGGAGCTACGCAACCTGGCAATTCGCGCGCGAGCGCTTCGGCCCCAGCACGGCACTGGCCGCGCTCGCCGTCGCAGCGACCGCACTGGGCCCCTTCGCGATTGCGCGCGCGGCGACCGCCGACGCACTGCTCAATCTGCTGCTCGCCCTGGCGCTGTTCGATGCCTGGCGGCACCTCGAGTCGGGCCGCCGGACTCCGCTGCTGCGGAGCTTCGTGTGGATCGGGCTCGGCGCCCTGACGAAAGGGCCGATCGCCCTGATCGTACCGGGCACCGTCAGCCTGCTGTACTGCGCGAGCAGGGGAGAATGGAAGCGCTGGGCGCGTGCCGTGTTCGACCCCGTCGGACTCGCCCTGCTCGCCGCGATCGTCGTGCCCTGGTACGCGGCCGCGCTGGCAATACACGGACAGGCCTTCATCGACGGCTTCATCCTGAAGCACAACGTCGAGCGCTTCACGGGCACACTGGAAGGCCACGCCGGCAGCCTCTTCTACTACGTCATTGCGGTGCCGCTGCTCCTGCTGCCGTGGACTGGCCCCCTGTTCGCGGCCATGCGGCAGATCCGGTGCGACCTCGATACCGGCGTACGCCGCTTCCTGTGGGTATGGGCCTGTTTCGTCGTCGTGTTTTTTTCCCTCTCGGGCACCAAACTCCCGCATTACGTGCTCTACGGTTCGACGCCGCTGTTCCTGCTGATCGCGGTCCACCGCAACGAACTGCGGCGGACGCAGCTGCATCTGATCGCACCGACGCTGCTCCTCGCTGCGCTGCCCTTCCTGCCGCTGATTTTCGACGTACTCGCGGCAAGCAATGCCGGCAACGAGTATTACCGTACCCAGCTCGCTCTCGGCCTGCCCGAGGCGACGCCCGAATACTACCTGGTCTCGATCGGCGGCCTCCTCGTGTGGATCTGGCTGACCTTGCGCTGGAACGTGGCTGCATGGATGAAGGTCGGAGCGGGCGCCGTCATCCAGGTCGTCATCCTCGCGGGCGTTGTCGTTCCCTGGGCTGGCACGGTACTGCAAGGCCCCGTCAAGGAAGCCGGGCTGCTCGCACGCAAGACGGGCGAACCCGTCGTCGCGTGGCGTTACTTTGCCCCGAGTTTCAGCGTCTATAGACAGGCCGTGACACCCAACCGCGCCCCCACTGCCGGTGAGCTCGCGATCACGCGTGCCGATCGTGTTCCGGCTAGCGGCTTCGACATCCTCTACCGCAAGGGTGGGGTCGCGCTCGTCCGCAAGCTACCCGACTCAGCCCAGTGAACGACCCGGCATCGACGAAGGAAGCCTCGCATGTATCAATTTCGTCCGCGAATGCGGTATCTCCCGAGAACGCGCCTGCACGGCAGGAGCAACTCCCGATGAGCCGGCTGACAATGTGGATGGCCGTAACGATGGCGGCCTGCGCCTTGGTATTCACGGCATGGCCCGAGCTCGATCTCGCGGTCTCGGGAATATTCTATGATTCAGCGCGCGGCTTCTCGGGCGACTACAATCCGCTCGTCCAGTCGCTCTACCGCGGTATTCCGCTGATGTCGAAGGCGACGATCATCGGCCTGTTCATCGCCCTGTTCGCTTACTCGATGCAACGCGGGACGACCGGGCGCAGACGCCGCATCCAGGTCGCCTATCTGATCACCGCACTTGCCCTCGGGCCCGGCCTCCTGATCGACGTCGGCCTGAAGGACTACTGGGGTCGGGCGCGGCCGCACATGGTCGAGCAGTTCGGGGGCACCAGGACCTTCACGCCCGCAACACGACCGTCGGATCAATGCGACAAGAACTGCTCGTTCGTCAGCGGACACGCCTCCGCCGGGTTCTACATAGTGAGCCTCGGCTTTCTTGGAGGTGTCGCCGCGCGTCGACGCTGGACCCTGATCGGCCTGGTCGTCGGAACCGTCTTCGGGCTCGGAAGGATCGCCCAGGGGGGACATTTCCTGAGCGACATCGTGTTCAGCTTCTATGCGACGTGGTTCGCCGCGTGGGCGGCGTGGATGATATTCCTCCGCCTGGGCTGGTTGCAGGACGAAACGGCAGGCGGGGACAGCGCTCAGACCCGGGCGTAGGCGGTTCAGCGCGGCACCGCCGCGCCCGACCGTCCGCTCGTAGAGGCGCGTCTAGCGCGTCGCCGCAGCCGGGGTGGAGCTGGCGAGCTCGATGACGTTGGCCCCTGATGCACCATCCTCGAGTTTTTCCAGCTTGCCATCGACGACCGCGCCACATTCCATCTGCAGTTGACGATAGATGATGTTGCCGGAGACCCTCGCATTCGCCTGCAGTTCGAGAAAATGCTCGACCTCAAGGTCGCCCGTGATCGCGCCGTTGATCACCGCATCGTAGGCGCGCACGCGCCCGTTGATCGAGCCTTTCTCGCTGAGCACGAGCAGGCTGCGCTCGCCATCCTTGCTGATGACATTCCCCTGGATCCTGCCGTCGACCCTCAGCCCGGCCGAGAAGATCACGTCTCCGACGATTTCGAGATTATCCGCAACCAGGCTCGAAAGCTTGGTCATTTCGATCGTGCGGCTGCGCTTGCGTCCGAAGAACATCTGTCCTGCCTCCCGTTTGAATTACCGCGCCTGCCCGGCGCCGCGGATCACTTCTCCGGCCTGCGTGCCCCGGCGGACTTCAGGAATGCCAGCTCGTCGCCCACCAGTTTGAGCTGTTCGTTGAGCGCCGCGACCTGACGCTCCAGCTCGCCGCGCGTCGCCAGCTCCACCTCCAACTCCAGACGGACCTTGGCAAGCTCCTTCCTGAGTTCGAGGTTTTCCGCGCGCACGTTGGAAAGATAGGAAGCAGGCGCGAGGTTATTCTCGAAGAAACGCAGTCCGGCCACTGCAAACAATGCCACCGCAAGCGCGGCACCCAACACGAACGCCATGCGGCCGAAGCCCCGGCTCGCCGGACTCAGTGCGTACTCGTTGCGCGTCAGGTCGTGATTCGGCGAACGTCGCGCTTCCCTCATCGGCGGCACTCAGAAGCGCGCCAGGTAGGAAGCGGGATCGACGACCAGCCCGTCCTTGATGACCTCGAAATGCAGGTGTGAACCGGTCGAGCGCCCGGTCGACCCGACCTCGGCGATCTTCTGCCCGGGCATCACGATCTGCCCCGGGGTGACCAGCAGTCTGGACGCATGAGCGTAGCGTGTCACGAGTCCGCCGCCGTGGTCGATTTCGACGGTCCTGCCATACTCCACGCGAGAACCCGCGTACACGACACGCCCGCCACCGCTGGCAACGATCATCGTCCCGCGCGGAGCCGGGTAGTCGACGCCACTGTGAAAGGCGAGACGGTTGCGGAAGGGGTCGAGCCGGTTGCCGTAATTCGAGTTAACCTCGACATCCGGAACCGGAGCGCGCCCGGGAAATGCCATCTGCGCGAGGCTGAACGAGGTCGCGACGTTGTCGAGATGGGCGAAGGTTTCGCTGACCCGCTCGATGTCGCGCTCCATTCGCTTGAGTTCGTCCGAGAGCTTGCCGGCGTCGTCCATGTCCGACATCAAGGGCGAGCGCGTCAAGGCCTTCACCGGATCGGCGATCCGGGGCGCGAACGCGGCCGTCGGATCGAGCAGCGGACCGCCGGAAGACGCCGGCGGCGTCTTGGCGACACGCCCGGTCTTGCTTTCAGCGTCTGAACTTTCGTTGAGGCGAGCCTCGAAGTCCTTCAGGACGCCAATACGATTCGCGAGCCCTTTGGCTTCCGCTTCGAGTTGCACCATCCGGCCCGCAAGCTCGCCGAAGCGACCGATCAGCAGACGTGCTTCAGGGCTTGCAGAAGGCTCGCCTCCATCTTCCAAAGATGCCGCGGCGGAACTCGCCGGCGACTTGAAAACGTACCCGAGGGCGAAGCCGCCCCCAAGCGCTGCCAGCACCGCGAGGCTGGCGCCCGCCAGAAACGAACGTGCGCTGATCGTGCGCACTTTCGACTGCGTTAGCGTTCCGGCGGAAAGAATGACAAAAGCCATCCGTCTCCTCCAACTGAGACATTGACCAGGCACCGCACAGGCTAGCCCGCGCGGTGGGCGAAAACGGATCCCGGCCAAATCCATTCGTGCAAACTCAAAACGCCGGAACAAGGGCGCCGAATTCTAGCACCGAATCAAGGCGATGCGTCAAGCCGCAGGCCCGCCCGCGCACGCCCGAATGCCTCCGGAATGGCGTCCTGCCCCGCAATCATCAGGCTTTGCGGCGCAAGGCGTCGCAAGGGTGCGCCGCTCTGGACCACACCGCCCCAAGGCACTACCATCACGCTAACGGCACAATACGGAACCGTACGTTCCAGCCCCGAAAAACGATATCCGAGGAGACCCGAGTGACCACTGCGAACGCCTATCCGACCCTGCTCCAACCGCTCGACCTGGGATTCTGCACGCTCAAGAATCGTGTGCTGATGGGCTCGATGCACACTGGTCTGGAAGAGTCCGACAACGGCTTCCGGAAACTCGCCGCCTTCTACGCGGCGCGCGCGCGCGGCGGCGTCGGACTGATCGTGACCGGAGGCATCTCGCCGAATTCCGAAGGCCTGATCTTTCCCGGCGCCAGTGCATTGACCAATGACGAGGAGCTTGCGCAGCACCGCCTGATCGCAGACGCCGTCCACGCCGAGGGCGGGCGCATCTGCATGCAGATCCTCCATACCGGCCGATACGCCTATCACCGCGGCTCGGTCGCGCCTTCGCCCCTGAAGGCGCCGATCTCGCCGGTGACACCGCGCGAGATGACCGAGGAGGACATCGAGCGCACGATCGAAGAGTACGCCGGATGCGCAGCCCTGGCGCAGCGGGCGGGCTACGACGGCGTCGAGGTGATGGGCTCGGAGGGCTACCTGCTCAACGAATTCACGGTACTGCACACCAACCACCGCACCGACCGCTGGGGCGGCAGCATGGAGAACCGCCACCGCTTCCCGATCGAGATCGTGCGGCGCGTGCGCGAACGCGTGGGTCCGAACTTCATCATCATCTACCGTATCTCCATGCTCGACCTGGTCGACGGCGGTGCCCCGTGGCAGGAGATCGTCGCGCTCGCAAAGGCCATCGAGGCCGCCGGAGCGACGATCATCAACACCGGGGTGGGCTGGCACGAGGCGCGCATCCCTACGATCGCGACGATGGTGCCGCGCGCAGCCTTCAGCTGGGTCACACGCCGAATGAAGGGCGAGGTCCGAATTCCCCTGGTCACCTCGAACCGCATCAACACGCCGGAAGTTGCCGAGCAGGTTCTCGCCCGCGGCGACGCCGACATGGTCTCGATGGCACGCCCCTTCCTCGCCGATCCGGATTTCGTCGCCAAGGCCGCATCGGGACGCGGCGACGAGATCAACACCTGCATCGCGTGCAATCAAGCCTGCCTCGACCACATTTTCGAGGCCAAGCCCTGCACCTGCCTGGTGAACCCGATCGCATGCCGCGAAACGGAACTCGTGATCTCCCCGGCACGGGACAAGAAGCGCGTGGCCGTGGTCGGCGCCGGCCCCGCAGGCATGGCTGCTGCCGCCACTGCGGCTGAGCGCGGCCATGCGGTGACGCTGTTCGACGCATCGGCCCGGATCGGGGGCCAGTTCAACCTCGCGAAACGGATTCCCGGCAAGGAGGAATTTGCCGAAACGCTGCGCTATTTCGACCGGCGCCTGGAAAAGGCCGGGGTGGACATCCGCCTGAACCACCGCGTCACCACCGAGGAACTTGTCGGACGCTTCGACACGGTGGTGCTTGCGACCGGAATCACGCCGCGTACCCCCGAGATTCCCGGCATCGATCATCCCAAGGTCGCGAGCTACATCGACGTGATAACGGGAAGCAAGCCGGTCGGCCGGAAGGTTGCCGTGATCGGCGCGGGCGGAATCGGCTTCGACGTCAGCGAATTTCTCACCCACGCCGATCTCGCCGACGATCCGGTGGAACATTACCGCCGCGAGTGGGGGATCGACGCCACCTACGCGGCACGCGGGGGCCTGTGCCCGCCGGTAGAGGAAGCGCGCACGCGCGAACTGTGGCTGTTGCAGCGCAAGCCGAGCAAGGTCGGCGACGGCCTCGCGAAGACCACCGGCTGGATCCGGCGCACGCTGCTTGGTCGGCGCGGAGTCAAGATGCTCGCCGGCGTCAGCTACGCGAAGATCGACGATGCCGGCCTGCACCTGCGACTGGGTGACGAGGAAAAACTCCTGCCCGTCGACACGATCGTCGTGTGCGCGGGCCAGGATCCGCTGCGCAACCTGCAAGCTCCGCTGCAGGCGGCGGGAATGGACGTCCATCTCGTGGGTGGCGCGGACGTCGCCGCGGAACTCGATGCCAAGCGGGCCATCGATCAGGGAACGCGGGTCGCGGCCGCACTGTGAGCTCGCGCGCGGGCCGCACACCCGCAATTCCACTGGCTTGGCGCCCCGCGGGGCGCCAAGCGTTCAGAGCTGCAATTCGGCCCGCCCGACCTCGATCACCAGCACGGCGCGCGCCCACGGAAACGACGCCTTCACGCGCTCAAGCAGTTCCGGGTCGTTCACGATCGCTCCGGTCCCATGCAGCAGGCAGCCTTGGCCGGGCCCGTGACTACCCTCTACCGAACGCGATGCAGCCAGGATCTGGACACGTGGGTTGCTTCGCAGATTTTCCTCCGTCTTGCGATAGTACCCGGCGGGCAGAACCAGCTTGTCCCCCTCGATCCCGAGGCGTCGCAGGTAGTCGCCCCAGTTTCCAACCACGTGTGGCCCATCCGGGCCTTCGGTGACGATCGTCACGAACTCCGTCTTCTCGAGAAGATCACGCACTGCACCTTCGATCACACCCATTATTCGCATCTCCTTTCTGTCGTTGCCGTGCGCTCCACTGCGCCCCAAGGCGGCCCTCGGATTCGGCCACCGTTTTCAGAATTTGTTTGCTTCGAAATAATAGACTGTGGTTAGCATCTCGCAATTGATGCGACTCAAGGCCGTCCAATTGACTGCGTTGCGAAAAAAAAACGGCGGCCGAGGCCGCCGTTGTCGTTCCGCAGGACGCGACATTACTTGCCGGCGTGTACCGACAGCTTGAGCCAGGTATCGACGACAGTATCGGGGTTGAGCGAGATCGTCTGGATGCCCTCGTCCATCAGCCATTCGGCGAAATCGGCGTGGTCCGACGGACCCTGGCCGCAGATGCCGACGTACTTGCCGAGGCGGTTCGCTGATTTGATCGCCATCGACAGCAGCTGCTTCACGGCCGGATCGCGCTCGTCGAACGCATGAGCGACGAGCCCCGAGTCGCGGTCAAGGCCCAGCGTGAGCTGGGTGAGGTCGTTCGAGCCGATCGAGAAGCCGTCGAAGTGCTCGAGGAACTGGTCGGCGAGCAGCGCGTTGGACGGGATCTCGCACATCATGATGAGCTTGAGATCGTTCGTGCCGCGCTTGAGGCCGTGCGCGGCGAGCAGGTCGACCACGCCCTTGGCTTCCTCGACGTTGCGCACGAAGGGCACCATGATCTGGACGTTGGTCAGCCCAAGCTCGTTGCGCACCTTCTTCATCGCGATGCATTCGAGCTCGAAGCAGTCGCGGAAGCTGTGCGCGATGTAGCGCGAGGCACCGCGGAAACCCAGCATCGGGTTCTCTTCTTCCGGCTCGTAAATCTCGCCGCCGAGGAGCTTGCGGTATTCGTTCGACTTGAAGTCGGACATGCGCACGATAACGGGCTTCGGGTAGAAGGCCGCGGCGATCGTGGCGACGCCCTCGACCAGCTTCTCGATGAAGAACTGCTTCGGCGTCGCATAGCCGCGCGAACGGCGCAGGATCTCGTCGCGCAGGCTCGCCGGCACCTGGTTGATTTCGAGGATCGCCTTGGGGTGGATGCCGATCATGTTGTTGATGACGAACTCTAGGCGCGCAAGGCCGACGCCGCCGTTCGGAATCTGCGCGAATTCGAAGGCGAGTTCGGGGTTGCCGACGTTCATCATGATCTTGACCGGGATCTCGGGCAGATTGCCCATGTCCGTCTTGATGACCTCGAAATCGAGCTTGCCGCGATACACGTAGCCGGTGTCGCCTTCAGCGCACGACACGGTCACCGAGTCGCCCTCGCTCAGCACTTCGGTGGCGTTGCCGCAGCCGACGATCGCCGGGATGCCCAGCTCGCGCGCGATGATCGCCGCGTGGCAGGTACGGCCGCCGCGGTTCGTCACGATCGCGCTGGCGCGCTTCATCACCGGCTCCCAGTTGGGGTCGGTCATGTCGGTGACGAGGATGTCGCCGGCCTGCACGCGGCTCATCTCGGACGCATCGGCAACGACACGCACGGTGCCGGCGCCGATCTTCTGACCGATCGCGCGGCCGTGCGTCATGGCCTTGCCATACTGCTTGAGGCGGTACTTCTCCATCACCAGGCCGCTGGCCTGGCTCTTCACGGTCTCGGGACGCGCCTGAAGGATGTAGAGCTTGCCGTCCTGGCCGTCCTTGCCCCACTCGATGTCCATCGGACGGCCGTAGTGCTTCTCGATCACGACGGCGTAGCGCGCGAGTTCCAGCACGTCCTCGTTCGTCAGGGAGAACTTCACGCGGTCGGCTTCGGGCACATCGACGGTGCGCACCGACTTGCCCGCTTCCTTCTTGTCCGCGAAGATCATCTTGATCAGCTTGGAGCCGAGGTTGCGGCGGATCACCGCAGGCTTGCCCAGCTCCAGGGTCGGCTTGTGCACGTAGAACTCGTCCGGATTCACCGCGCCCTGCACGACCGTCTCGCCCAGCCCGTAGGAGGCCGTGATGAACACGACCTTGTCGAAGCCCGATTCGGTGTCGATCGTGAACATCACGCCCGAGGCACCGGTATCCGAGCGCACCATGCGCTGCACGCCGGCCGACAGTGCGACGTCGGCGTGGGCGAAGCCCTTGTGCACGCGGTAGGCGATGGCGCGGTCGTTGTAGAGCGAGGCGAACACTTCCTTCATCGCGTGCAGGATGTTCTCGTAGCCGTGGATGTTCAGGAAGGTTTCCTGCTGGCCGGCGAACGAGGCATCCGGGAGATCTTCTGCAGTTGCCGACGAGCGCACCGCGAAACTGCCCTCGCCTTCTGCTGTCAGTGCGTTGTACGCTGCCTGAATCTCTTCTTCCAGCTTGGCCGGGAAGGGAGTCTCGACAACCCACTGGCGAATCTGTGCGCCGGTCTTCGCCAGCTTTTCGACATCATCCACATCCAGCGCATCCAGTGCAGCGCGAATCTTCTCCGCGAGCCCCTGGTGAGCGAGAAACTCGCGGAACGCATCGGCAGTGGTGGCGAAACCGCCAGGAACCCGCACACTCGAGGGCAGCTGGCTGATCATTTCGCCAAGCGAGGCGTTCTTGCCACCGACCTGCTCTACGTCCGACATGCGCAGTTCAGTGAAGGGGATGACATAACGGGACATGAATGGCCTTCCGGTTTTGTGGGGGAGAAAGCAAAATGTGATTTTACCGAAATTTGCTGCTTTGCCGCACGGCAGGTTTTCCCGTATGTAACGATCTTCGGCCACCAATCATGAGCGAGACTCCCCCCCGGACCGTATTCTTCATCTCCGACGGCACCGGCATCACGGCCGAAACACTAGGCCACAGCCTGCTCGCACAGTTCCCGAAGTCGGGGCTGCGCCAGGTGCGCATTCCCTTTGTCGACGACCTCGACAAGGCACTCGATGCGGCGCGCCTGATCCGCGAAGCGCGCGAGGCGGACGGCGTGCGCCCGATCGTCTTCAGCACCCTGGTGAATCCGCAGCCGGAAAGCGGATTGCGTGATGCCGACGCGCTGTTCGTCGACCTGTTCGAGCAGTTCATCGTGCCCCTGGAGGCCGAACTCGGCCAGCGCTCCACGCACACGGTCGGACGTTTCCATGGCATTGCCGAGAGCCAGGACTACAAGGCGCGCATCGAGGCGATCAACTTCGCGATGGCACACGACGACGGCATCTCGTCGGACGGCGAACTCGCGGACGCGGACGTGATCCTCGTCGGCGTGTCGCGCTCGGGCAAGACGCCGACGAGCCTCTATCTTGCGATGCAGTTCGGCGTGAAGGCCGCGAACTACCCGCTCATCCCCGAGGATTTCGAACGCAACAAGCTGCCCGGCGAACTGCACCGCCACCGCGGCAAGCTGTTCGGGCTCACGATCGCGGCCGAACGCCTCTCGCAGATCCGCCAGGAGCGTCGCCCGAACAGCCGCTACGCGGCGATCGAGAATTGCCGCTTCGAGATCGAGGCCGCGCAGAAGCTGATGCGGCGCGAGAACATCCAGTGGCTGGACTCGACAACGAAATCGATCGAGGAGATTTCGGCTACCATCCTCCAGGCCGTAAGGCTAAACAAGCCTGCGTACTGAGCGGCGCAGGCGCTGCAACATTCCCAAACAGGAATTTCCATGAAGAGACCCCGTCAAAAACGCCGCGGTGGTTTGGGCCGCGACGCCGAAAACCTGATCTGGCTCGCAACGGGCCTGGCCGAGTCCGGCAGCCGTGCCGAAGACCGCTACTGGGACCGGCTGCTGTGCGACAGCCTTGACCGCATGCTGGAGGAAGGCAGCGAGGACACCCTGAACTCCGCGCTCGACCACCTCTACGCCGCCGATCCGCGCGCGTACGACGAACTGGCGGACTACATCGAGTCACGCGCGGAGAGCGCTTCCGGTGTTTCCCAGGATCACGACGTCCTGCTCATCGCCGCACCGGTGCTGGCGTGGTCGCGCTACCGCATTCCGTCGAACACCATTTCCGCCTCGGTACTGGCGAACCTGCGGGTGCATCTGCAGGCGCACGTGCTCGCGGACAAGGTGAAGCTGGCGATGGCCGATTATCTCTTCAGCCCCGACCAGCTGCCACAGGGCTACTGCGCGACCGCCGCATTCGCCGCCGAACTCGGGCGTGCCGCCGTCGCCGGGAAGGATCTGCGCATCGACACCGAAGGCATGCCGGAGACGGCGCAATTCCTGTCGGACACCCGTTACCTGCTCGCAGCGATCGCGGTGCCGAAGGGCGAGGCGCTGTTCGCGTGGCAGCAGCCCGACCGCACGCGCGAACAATGCATGACGCAGTGGCGCATGCAGGGCGGGGCGTGCCTCACGCCTCTGCTGCCGGGCTGCGCGATGGAAGTGGTGCTACCTGAAGCGTACTTTGCCGCCAGCCGCCAGGCCGACAAGGACAGCCGCCCGTACGCGATCCGCGCCTCCGTGGCGTTCCTCGGCGCGGAGCTGGATACGCCCGCCGCGAACGTCCGTGCCGTCATCGCGCCCTTCTACGACCGCGAACTCGAGGAATACCGGGTCGGCCTGACGATGCGCGGCAAGGAAGAGGTCGTTCACGGTGTCGTGTGGCCGCTGCTGGGTGCGGAAGACGAAACGGCCGATTCGCACTCGGAGATCGAGGCGGTGCTGCGCGACTGCGGCGTCACCGAGATCGTGAACCTCGAGCACCGTTTCCCGCTCGAATACTGCGACGACTGCGGCGCACCGCTCTACCCCTCGCCGGAGGGCGAAATCGTGCACGCGGAGATGCCTGACGAGCACGGCGAGCAGGCACCGCGCCACCTGCACTGAAAAGATTGCGCGCGCGGTTCCGACGAAGGAGAAACGAATGAGCCGCAAGATCGAAAAGACCGACGCCGAGTGGCGCGCGCAACTGTCGCCGACGCAGTACGAGGTAGCCCGGCAGAAAGGCACCGAGCGTGCCTTCACCGGGGAATACTGGAACTTCTGGGAAAACGGCGAGTACCGCTGCATCTGCTGCGGTACGCCGCTGTTCGACTCCGAACACAAGTTCGACGCCGGCTGCGGCTGGCCCAGCTTCTGGACCGCGGCCGCCCCCGAAAACGTCGACGAGGCCGAAGACCGCTCGCACTTCATGCATCGCACGGAGGTGCTGTGCCGGAAGTGCGGCGCTCATCTCGGACACGTGTTCGAGGACGGACCGGCCCCTACGGGGCTGCGCTACTGCATCAACTCGGCCTCGATCCGCTTCGATCCGCAGCGCTCGTCAGGCGGAGACGACTGACTCGACCGCGCGGGCGCAGCCGGATCAGGCGCCGTCGCGGTCGAGCGCCACCAGCACGGACGACGCAAAGTCGCGGCGATACAGCACGCCTACAACCAAGGCGGTCAGAAACAGGAAGAGCCAGGGCTGGATGAACCAGGCGACCGCAGCAAGGCCGAAATAGTAGGCGCGGATGCCGCGATTGAACTCGTCGCCGGCCAGCGAGTTCACCATCGCCACGCGCTGCACCATGCGCTCGCGCCCTTCCCCGTCCGGATTCGTGGGACTTGCGCCGATCAGGATCGACAGCATGTTGAACTGGCGCAGCGACCACGTGAACTTGAAGTATGCGACAACAAAGACAGTCAGCAACAGCAAGAGCTTCAGTTCGCCCAGCTCGCGCGAGGTTGCACGCGCAAACGGCAGGTCGGCGGTGAAGCGCATCGCCTGGTCGAGTGCGCCGAGAACGGCGAGCAGGCCGGCGATGATGTAGATCGTCGTGTTCGCATAGAAGGACACGCTCTGCATCAGGTTCCCCACCAATGCCGCATCACTGACGCGCAGATCGCGCGCCAGCATCTCGCGCGCCCAGTCGAGCCGGAAACGATGGCTCACGCCCATCAGCCCGCGCTGCGCCCAGCGGCTGTTTTCCGAGATCCAGCCGTAACCCGCCCAAGCGGTGAGGAACCAGCCGAGTGCAATCCAGTCGAGCGTCGAGATGCCGCTCATCGGAACCCTGCCTCCTGCGGCGCGCGATTCATCATTCCAGCAGGAAACCGCGCACCAGCGCGATCTGTTCGCGGTCCATGAGCACCGGCGCGTGACCGACGCCGGGGATCTCCGCGAGGCGCGCGCGGGGCCCGGTTTCACCCATCTGTCGAAAAATTTCGGGTGTGAGCAGATCCGACTCGGCACCGCGAATCGCGAGCGTGGGACACTGGATCGCCTTGTACACGTCCCACAGATCGACATCGACCACGACGGGAGCATCGCGGAAGACGTCGCCCAGCCCGGGGTCGTACACCATCGCGAAGCCCCCATCGACGGGACGCACCGAATACCGCGTGAGGTGCCGCCACTGCTCGTCCGTGAGCGGACCGAAGGGCGCGCTGACCGTGCGGATCCAGGCCTCGGCCTCCGCCATGCTGCCGAATTTCGGCGCCCTCCCGACGTATTCGCCGATGCGCCGCAACGAAGCCGCCGTGATCACGGGACCGACGTCATTCAGCACCAGCCGCGAGATCGGCGTGTGCGGCCGGCTGGCGAGCAGCATGCCGATGATCCCGCCCATCGAGGTGCCGACCCAATGCACCGTGTCGGCGTCGAGCCGCGCGAGCAGCGTGACCATATCTGCGACATACAAGGGGAAACCGTAGTCCGACTTGACCCCGAGCCAGTCGCTGCGCCCGCGCCCGGGTACGTCGGGACAGACCACGCGGTAATCGTCCGCCAGCGCCTGCGCGAGGAAATCGAAATCGCGCCCGTTGCGCGTGAGGCCGTGCGCGCACACGAGCACCTTGCGGTTCGCCGGGTTACCCCACTCCGTATAGGCCATGCGGTGAAAACCGTGCGGACCGATGCATTGCACCGACCGTTCGCGCACCCCGTGCCACGGCCGATCGACTGCGGCCTCCGCAGCACGCGAAGGGTACGGATCCGGTCGTAACAGACGGCGCAGGGAGTCGAGCAGGCTCATCGAATCGGGTTCTTGATGTACGCGGCAGAGTGGCGAAGTGTAGCAGGACGACGGCCTAACGCCCGTACCAGTAGCGGCGCCCCAGATCGCGCCAGGAGGCGATCTCGAGACCTCTTGCACCGGCATCGACAAGGATCGCTCCCTGCTCGTCCGTGCGCCAGTTCGCTGCACCCGCCGCCGCCCAGCGCTGCAGCACGGTCGGATGCGGGTGATGGAACTGGTTTAGATAACCCGCCGAATGGATCGCGGCACGCGGCGCCACGCCGGCGACGAAGAAGTCGCCGGACGACGACCGGCTTCCGTGGTGCGGAACGACGACGACCGTACTCGCGAGGGATCCGCCCGCCTGCGCGATCAGCCGTTGCTCGGCACCGCGCTCGATGTCACCCGCGAGCAGGGCCGAGCCGCCGGGCGCCGCGACCCGCAACACACAGGACGCGTCGTTATCCGACGTCTTGCCAAGTTCCTTTTCGTCCGGATGAAGGATGCGGAACTCCACCCCGTCCCAGGACCAGCTGTCGCCCGCGAGGCACGGACGCGTCACCCGCTGCGGCTGCGCGCTCGACGGTGCAGGCACCGCGAAATTGGCCATGACTTCTCTCACCTCGACACCCGCGAGCAGCGACGACATGCCCCCGGAATGGTCCAGATCATCGTGCGAGACGATGAGGCGGTCGAGGCGCCGGACACCGACGGCGCCGAGATATGGGACGAGGACCCGCAGAGCGGCATCACCACCCTGGCGGTAGGCCGGCCCGGTGTCGTAGATGAGCTCATGGCGGGCGGTGCGGACATGCACGGCGGTGCCCTGCCCGACATCCAGGACGACCATGCGGAACGCGCCGTACGCGGGTCGGTCGGGCACCCACGCGAGCATCGGCAGCATCGCCAGCGCCCCCGCCGCGCGCGCGGGTGTACCGCGCGGCAACATCAGCCATGCCACCCCGACGAACCCGGCAACGGTCAGCACGCCCGGCGGCGCGGCCTGCGACCACATCGCGAAGGGCAAGGCCGCCAGCCACTCGAGGAATACCATCAACACGCCGAAGAACCAATGCGCCAGTTCCAGCAGCCCTGTGACGGGCAGGACGATGGCGAGCAGGGTAAGCGGGGTGATCACGAAGCTCACGAGCGGAATCGCCAGCGCATTGGCGAGCGGCGAAACCACGGAAAATCCATTGAACAGGACGACCAACCCCGGGACCATCGCGAGGGTGATGCCGAGCTGGCTCGCCACCGCCGCGCGCCAGCCTTTCGCAGCCGCGACGCGACCGCCGAGCAGGAACATCAGGATCGCGACCGCACCGAAGGACAGCCAGAACCCCGCCGCCAGCACCGCCCACGGATCGAACAGCAGCACACACAGCAAGGCGAGCGCGAGCACGATACCGCCGGATGGCGCCCGCCCGCCGAGGAGCGCTACTGCGACCACGGCGATCATGATCAGCGAACGCTGCGTCGGAATGCCCATGCCGGCAAGAACCGCATAGACTGCCGCCGCGGCGAACCCTGTCGCGGCGGCGACCTTCATGGCCGGCAGTCGCAACAACCGCCGCTGCGACCGGCGCCACGCCTTTCCGGCCAGCCAACCCAGGAGCAGCCCCACCATCGACACGTGTAGTCCGGAGATGCTGATGAGATGACTAATGCCGGTGTTGCGGAAGACCGTCCACTGATCGTCGGGAATGGCTCGCTGGTCCCCGACCGCCAGCGCGACGAGCACCCCGGCGTAGTCGGCCCCCGGCAGCGCCGCCAGGAAGCGCGCGCGGATCGAATCGCGCAGGCGATGCACGAGCGTTGCCGGGCGCAGGACGAAATCGTCGACACGGGCCGGCGCGGGAACCGGGCGTACGCTGCCGGTGGCGCGAATGCCGCGCTCGAGCAGCGCCGCCTCGTAATCGAAAAGTTCCGGATTCGCGAGGCCGTGGGGCCGCTTGAGCCGCACGGTGAACTGCCAGCGCTCCCCGGGCCGCAGGGACGGCACGACGGCGCCACTCCGCTCGGCCGCATACCACGACAGGAGCACGCGCTCCGGCACGGCGGCGGAGGCCTTCTCGACCTCGAAGACGAAGCGCACGCCCTGTTCGCCCACTTCGGGCAGCTCCGCGACGACACCGGTGAGCTCGACATCGCGCATTTCGAGCACTCTGGGCAGTTCGTCGGCGATCCGCCATGCGGCGCGCCAGCTCGACCACGCAAAACCGGCACCCAGCGCGACCGCCAGGACCAGCGCGCGAAACAGGTTCGCACGCACCACACCCGCCTTGTACCATTGAAACGCGACGGCCGCGGCGGCGGTCAAACCGCTCGAAAGAACGGCGAGCCATGCGTACGAGGGCAGCTGCGTCTGGTACTGCCCGCCCCAGACGCCCACCGCAAACACGAAAATTGCTATTTGCATACGCCGTAATCATGCCCGCGGAGCCGACTGCGGACAAGTACGGCGATGTCGCGCGGATAGCGGCACCAACCGCTGCCGCCGCGACAATGAACTGGACATGGAATCCGCCAGCCAGAATGCGCAAGACGATCAAGCGTTTCCTGCCGAATCATGAATCGGTGCACAGCAACCGCTGGCTGCGTCCGTTCTCCAACTCGCTGCTCCACCCGCGCCTGTGGCACCTGAACCGTCACTCGGCGGCTGGCGGGATCGCGCTGGGTCTGTTCTGCGGACTGATTCCCGGCCCTTTCCAGGCACTTGCCGCGGCGGCCGGGTGCGTGCTGTTCCGCGTCAACCTTCCGCTCGCGGTGCTGACCACGCTGTATTCGAATCCCCTCACCATCGTCCCGCTCTACGTGCTCGCGTACGGTCTCGGCACCCGCGCGATGGGGCTGAGCACCAACGGCTTCGTGAAGCCGCCGGACATGGGGGACCTGCAGTTCGCCCAGTGGCTCGGGGAAGTGGCCGACTGGATGGTCGGACTGGGCAAGCCGCTGGCGCTCGGGCTGATCCTGCTCGCCGCGATCTTCTCCCTGGCGGGTTACATCGGCGTCAAGGCAGCCTGGCGGCTATGGCTGATCCGTGCGTGGCACAGCCGCCGCGCGCGGCGCAGCTGCGAATCATGAGCGGGATCCGCGAGCGCGCTGCGCGGTTTCAGATCAGGCGTCCGTCGTCGAGGCGCAGCGTGCGCTGCGTGCGGCGTGCGAGCCCCTCGTCGTGCGTGACGATCACGAAGCTGGTCGCGTGCCGCTCGTTGAGGCTCAGCATCAGGTCGAAGATCACCTCGGCCGTCTTGCGGTCGAGGTTGCCGGTCGGCTCGTCGGCCAGCACGCAGGCCGGCTGCGTCACCAGCGCCCGCGCGATCGCGGCACGCTGACGCTCGCCGCCCGAGAGTTCGCCCGGTGCGTGGTCGAGGCGGTGGCCTAGCCCGACCTCCTTGAGCATGGCTTCGGCGCGCGCGTCCGCTTCGGCACGATCCAGGCGCCGGATGTAGAGCGGCATCGCGACGTTCTCGAGGGCCGAGAACTCGTGCAGCAGATGATGGAACTGGTACACGAAGCCCAGCCTTTCATTGCGTGCCTCGCCCCGCTCGGCGTCCGACATGCGCGAGAATTCGCGCCCCATCAGCTCCACGGAGCCCGCGCCCGGCACGTCCAGCCCACCCAGCAGATGCAGCAGGGTGCTCTTGCCCGAACCGGACGCTCCCACGATGGACAACCGCTCGCCGCGCTTCACTTCCAGCGTCACGTCGTGCAGCACCCGCACGGCATCGGCGCCCTCGCGGAAGCTCTTGGACAGGCCGCGGCAGGCCAGTACCGTTTCGTTCATCGGATCACTCATAGCGCAGCGCCTCCGCGGGATTCACGCGGCTCGCGCGCCAGCTCGGATACAGGGTCGCAACCAGGGTCAGGACGAAGGACACCGACACGATGGTGATGACGTCCGACGGCAGCACCTTCGACGGCAGTTCGCTGATGTAATAGATTTCCTTGTTCCACAGCGTCGCGCCGGTCAGCGTTTCGAGCGCCGGGATGATCACGTCGAGGTTGCCGGCCAGCAGCAGCCCGCCGATCACGCCGCCCGCAAGGCCCACGAGTCCGATGATCGCGCCCTGCAGCACGAAGATCGCCATGATCGAGCCCGGGCTCGCGCCCAGCGTGCGCAGGATCGCGATGTCGGCGTACTTTTCCTGCACCGCCATGACCAGCGTCGAGACGATGTTGAAGGCGGCGACCGCGACGATCAGGAAGAGGATGATCGTCATCATGGTCTTCTCCAGCGCCACCGCCCGGAAGAAGTTGGCGTGGCTGCGCGTCCAGTCGCTGACAGCGAGGTCGGATGTCATCGATCCGGCCAGTTCCCGCGCCACGCGCGGCGCGGCGAAGAGGTCGTCGAGCTTTAGACGCACGCCACTCACGCGTTCGTCGAGCCGGTACAGCACCTGCGCATCCTGCATGTGCACCAGCGCCAGTCCCGAATCATATTCGTACATGCCGGCCTCGAAGATGCCGACCACTTCGAACTGCTTGACCCGCGGCAGCACCGCTGCCGGCGTCACGAGCCCCTGCGGGGCGATGAGGGTCACCTTGTCGCCGACCTGGACGCGCAGCGCGAAGGCCAGGTCCCGCCCGAGAATGATGCCGAAGCGCCCCGGCTGCAGCGCATCGAAACGGCCCGCACGCATGTGGCGCGCAAAGTCCGCCACTTTCTCCTCGGCGTCCGGCAGCACGCCGCGCACGAGCGTGCCGCGCACCGCCTGGTCGAAGGACAGCATGCCCTGTTCCTGGACATACGGAGCCGCTCCCCGCACATCGGGATGACGGCTCGCCTCGTCGGCCACCTGCTGCCACGAGTCGAGCTCGCCGCCGGGGCCGGAGATCTGGATATGGGAGGCAACGCCGAGAATGCGCGTGCGCAATTCTTCCTGAAAACCGTTCATCACCGACAACACGACGATCAGCGCGGCGACGCCCAGACCCGTGCCCAGCATAGACACGAGGGAGATGAAGGAAATGAAACGGTTGCGACCCTGGGCGCGTTTTCGCGAGCGGGTATAGCGCAGTCCAACCAATAGTTCGTATCGCATTGCTTCGGGCGGAAACCGCCGGCGATTATGGGAAAACCTGTCATTGTGCCCTTTGCACGGCCGAATTGGGAGTTTGTGCATCCTGCGATCGGAACGACTGACAACATTGGGCCGTCGCAGACCGCCCCTACGTACGGGTTTCCCCCGACAGGGAATACCCCGGTAGTTTGTCAGACAACTTATTCGTATCGTTCGCTACGCAATGCGAATTCGGTTCACGGTCCGTCAAACAATTAAAGGGGGAACACGACGTGGTCTGGCAACAGCTTTACGATCCATTCAACAATATCTGGCTCTCGAGCGCAGTCGCGGCGATTCCCGTCGTCGTGATGCTCGTCGGCCTCGGTTTCCTGCACATGAAAGCCCACGTCGCCGCCGCGCTGGGTCTGGGCAGCGCACTCCTGATCGCGATCTTCGTGTTCGGGATGCCGGCCGCGATGGCAGGCAATGCAACGCTGTACGGCGCCATGTTCGGCTTGCTGCCGATCGGCTGGATCGTGCTCAACATCATCTTCCTGCATCAGCTCACGACCGAGAACGGGTCCTTCAAGGTGCTGCAGGAAAGCCTCACCGGCATCACCGATGACCGGCGCTTGCAGCTGCTGCTGATCGCGTTCAGCTTCGGCGCGTTCTTCGAGGGCGCCGCCGGCTTCGGCACCCCCGTCGCCGTGACCGGCGCAATCCTGATCGGCCTGGGCTTCTCGCCCCTGGCCGCTTCGGGCCTCGCCCTCATCGCGAACACCGCACCGGTGGCCTACGGCGCGCTCGGTACGCCGGTGATCGCCCTCGCCGCCGTCACGGGCCTCGACCTCGGCCACCTGTCGGCGATGATCGGCCGTCAGCTGCCGTTCTTCTCGCTGCTGGTACCGTTCTGGCTGATCTGGGCGTTTGCCGGCTTCCGCGGCATGATCCAGATCTGGCCCGCGATCCTCGTGACCGGTGTGTCGTTCGCGATCCCGCAGTTCCTCGTTTCCAACTTCCATGGCCCCTGGCTGGTGGACGTGGTGGCCGCGATCATCTCGATGGTGTCGCTGATCCTCTTCCTGAAGGTGTGGAAGCCCAAGCAGGTGTGGACCTCGACCGCGCTGCAGGGCCGCAAGGACGACTCCGCAAGCCAGGTGGCGCAGGAACCCGCCAAGGCCGCCTCGAACGTTCGCCCGGACCGCCGCGCAGTGATCGCCGCGTGGGTGCCCTGGATCGTTCTCACCGTCTTCGTGTTCATCTGGGGCATCCCGGACTTCAAGAAGTGGCTGGACACGATCTCGATTTTCAAGATTCCCTTCACCGGCCTGCACAACCTCATCGAGAAGGTTCCTCCGGTCGTGGCCGCCCCGCACAAGGAAGCGGCGGTGTACACCCTCAACTGGCTGTCGGCCACCGGTAGCGGTATCTTCATCGCCTCGATCGTCTCCGGACTGCTGATGAAGTTCAGCCTCGGACAGCTCTTCGGTGTCTACTGGCGGACGATCAAGCTGGTCAAGATGTCGCTGCTGACGATCGTGATCATGCTGGGCCTCGGCTACCTGACCCGCTACTCGGGCCTCGACGCAACGCTGGGCCTCGCCTTCGCGAACACCGGCGCGCTGTACCCGCTGTTCGGCACCCTGCTCGGCTGGCTGGGCGTGGCGCTGACCGGTTCGGACACCGCCGCGAACGTGCTGTTTGGCGGCCTGCAAAAGGTCACGGCGGAACAACTCGGGTTGAACCCGATCCTAATGGCGTCGGCGAACAGCTCCGGTGGCGTGATGGGCAAGATGATCGATGCCCAGTCGATCGTCGTGGCGAGTACGGCCACGCGCTGGTTCGGACACGAAGGCGACATCCTGCGCTACGTGTTCTTCCACTCGATCGCGCTGGCCGTCCTCGTCGGTCTGCTGGTGACGCTGCAGGCCTACGTTCCGCCCTTCACCCTGCTGGTGCCGACGCCGTAAGGGCCGGGAACTGTGGCCGGCGCCCCGTTCGCGGACGGTGCCGGCCCTTCGCGAAAACCAATCATCCCGTATTCATCGGAGCATCACATGTACAAGAGGATTCTGGTCGCGGTCGATGACAGCGCGACCTCCAACGCCGCCCTGGACGAAGCGATCACGCTCGCCAAGGCTCTGGGTGCAGCCCTGCGCATCGTGCACGTTGCCGACGAGGCCCCGGTCCGCAGCGCCGTGGGACTCGAGGCGATTCTGGACGTCGCTCAGGTCGAAGATGCCATGCGCAAGGCCGGCACCGCCCTGCTCGACGCGGCAGCGAAGAAGGCCGCCGACGCCGGCGTGCAGGTTGATACCGCACTGCTCGAAAGCGAGGACAAGATCGAACTCGCGCACAAGCGCGTCGCCGAATGGATCGTCGAAGGCGCGACCGCCTGGCAGGCAGACGTGATCGTCGCAGGAACGCACGGACGCCGCGGCTTCGCGCGGCTGTTCGTCGGCAACGTGGCCGAGGATCTAGTTCGCCTCGCCACCACTTCGCTGGTACTCGTTCGCGGAAAGTAAGTTGGACCGGATGCCGCAAGGGCATCCGTCACTCCACCCATAAACGGGCGCCCCGGAACCATCAGCGATGGTTCCGGGGCGCCCGAATCGTTTCTGGGGCCGTTCGCCCGGGCGATAGCGACGCACTGCGCGCAGGCGAACGGCTCGCCATTAAATTCTATTGGAATATTGTAATTCCATATGGATAATACCTGTCACCCGACTTGGGCCAGAAAACAGGAGAGTCCGATGATTCAGTCCCGCCGCAACATGCTGAAAATGGGTGGCATGACCCTCGCATTGATTCCGATCGTTGCCATGGCTGCGAAAAACGACGGCATCCGCACCTCGATGAAATACAAGGACACACCCGAAGGCGACAAGAAGTGCCTGGACTGCAACCTGTTCGTTCCCGGAGCGTCATCCACCGCCCCGGGCGGCTGCAAGGTCTTCCCCAACGACACCGAGATCTCGCCGAACGGCTACTGCATCGCCTGGGCGAAGAAGGCATAAGGGCTGCACGGGCGGAATCCGCCGTGCCCGGCTTACCACGCTCGGGCCGGGCGGGCGGTATGCTAGACTCGGCGCGGATTTTCACCCGGCGTCCCATGCAGATTCATCTTGTCGTCCCCGGCCTGATCTGGCCGGCGGCCTCCGCCATCAGCCCCGCCTCGGGCCTCGAACTGACTTCGCTCGCGTGGCTGCTCGGCCAGGGAAGGCGCAGCTTCGCGCCCTTCGAACCGCTCGACGCGCAGCTCGCGCGACTGATGGGCTATCCCGACGATGAGGGAGCCCCTCCACTCGCCGCCCTGCGCCGACTCGGCGAACCCGCACTGCCCGCGCCCGCTGCCGCCGCGAGCTGGCTGTGTGCGGACCCGGTCAATCTTTCGTTCGCCCGCGAGCACCTGCTGCTCAACGAATTTCCCGCCGGCGAACTCGGGCCGGAGGACGTCGCCGCGCTCATCGCCGCCCTCAATGACACCTTCGGCGACCTCGGCAGCTTCGAGGCGGCCACGTCGAACCGCTGGTACCTGCGCCTCGCAGCCCCTGCGCGCACGCGCTTCTTTCCCCTGCACGACGTGGTCGGCCGCCCGGTCCGCGACTTCCTTCCGGAAGGCGAGGACGCCCGCCTGTGGCAGCGCACGATGAATGAGCTGCAGATCGTGCTGCACAACCATCCGGTCAATCAGGCACGCGAAGCCGCCGGTCACCGGCCGGCGAACAGCCTCTGGTTCTGGGGGGCCGGCCTGCCGCGTCCCGCGCAGCGCTCGGCCGCACGCGCCATCCAGGCGGACGATCCGCTGATGCGCGGCTTCGCCCTCGCGGCAGGCTGCTCCGTGGCTGCACCGGATTGCACCACGGCCCTGGACGGTGACGCGCTGGTCGTGCTCGACGATCTGCTGCTGCCGGCGCGGCATCTCGATATCGAGAGCTGGAGAACCCGGCTCGCGAAGCTCGAACACAGCTGGTTCGCGCCGCTCGCGGCGGCCCTGCGCGGACGGCGCCTGCGGGCCTTGAAGATCACCGCGCCGGGCGACCGCGGGACACTCGAGCTCGAAGTGCGCGCCGCCGATACATGGAAATTCTGGCGCAAGCCCCTTTCGCTGGACACGCTGCTGAAGTCGATCGCGCCAGCCGTCGCCTCCCCGCCGGGAGCACCTGCCGACTCCCGCCCCCCTCAACATCCAGGCACACGATGACCCGAATCCAGACGCGGGCGATTCCGCCCCGCTCCATGCAACGCCTGATCGACGCCGGCACCCATCCGCTGCTCGCCCGCATCTACGCCGCGCGCGGCATCTCACGTCGCGATGAGCTCGACTACTCGCTCAAGGCCATGATTCCGCCCGCAGCCCTCAAGGGTGCGAGCGAAGCCGCGGCGTTGCTGGCCGATGCGATCGAGGCCGGCGCGCGCATGGTGATCGTCGCCGACTACGACTGCGACGGGGCAACGGCCTGCGCGGTGGGCGTGCGGGCCCTGCGGGCCTTCGGTGCAGACGTCGGCTACCTGGTGCCGAACCGCTTCGAGTATGGTTACGGGCTGACGCCCGCCATCGTCGAGTTGGCCGCGCGCATGGAGCCCGACGTCCTGATCACCGTCGACAACGGCATCGCCAGCGTGGAAGGCGTCGCTGCGGCGCGCAGCTACGGCATGGCCACGGTGATCACCGATCACCACCTGCCAGGCGACACGCTCCCCGATGCCGACGTGATCGTGAATCCGAACCAGCCGGGTTGCGACTTCCCGAGCAAGTCGCTCGCCGGCGTCGGCGTGATGTTCTACACCATGCTCGCGCTGCGCGCAGAGTTGCGCGAGCGCGGCGCGTTTGCCGGGCGGCAGGAACCGAACCTCGGCGAACTGCTCGACCTCGTGGCCCTCGGTACGGTCGCCGACGTCGTGAAGCTCGACCACAACAACCGCATCCTCGTGTCGCAGGGCCTCGCGCGGATGCGCGCCGACCGCATGCATCCGGGCATCCGCGCGCTGTTCTCCGTCGCCGCTCGCGACCCTGCGCGCGCGAGCACCTTCGACATGGGGTTCGGGCTCGGCCCGCGCCTGAACGCCGCCGGGCGCCTGTCGGACATGAGCCTCGGCATCGAATGCCTGGTCACCGACGACATGGGCAGGGCGCTCAACATCGCACAGGAACTCGACCGCCTCAATCGCGAACGGCGCAGCATCGAGCAGGGCATGCAGGAGGAGGCCCTCGCGCGCCTGGCGGATTTCGACCCGGGCAACTGCGCCACCGTCAGCCTGTTCGAGCCTGACTGGCACCAGGGCGTGATCGGGATCGTCGCCGGCCGGATCAAGGAAAGGCTGCACCGCCCGGTGATCGCCTTCGCCCGCGGCGACGAGGGCCAGTTGAAGGGCTCCGGCCGCTCGATCCAGAACCTGCATCTGCGTGACGCGCTCGATCTGGTGAGCAAGCAGTACCCCGACCTGATCCTGCGCTTCGGCGGGCACTCGATGGCTGCGGGCCTGACGATCCGCGAGGACGACTACGACCGCTTCCAGCGCGTGTTCGAGGAAACGGTGCAGTCCCTCGTGGAAGCCGCGGACCTGACCCGCACGCTGGACACCGACGGACCGCTCGAGACCGGCTACATGAGCCTGGAAGCCGCGCGGCTGATCGAGCAGGACATCTGGGGCCAGGGTTTCCCGGCACCGCTGTTCGACGACGTGTTCCGGGTCGACAACCAACGTCTGCTCAAGGACAAGCACCTCAAGCTGCAGCTTTCGAAGAACAACGTGCGCTTCGACGGCATCCGCTTCAATTTTGCCGAAGGCGCGCCGCAGCAGATCCGGGCGGCATTCCGCCTTGCGCCGAACGAATACAACGGCGTCACCAGCCTGCAGCTGATGCTGGAGCACTTCGAAGCGGCCTGATCCGCGTCCGCGGCATCACTCTCTCCTCCGCCGGCATTCCCCTACGCCGGCATTCCTCCGCGCCGCGACGTCGGTCGTCGCGGCGACTCCTGCGCACACGCAGGCCCGCATCCGCGGCGCCGTCGCAAACGAGATCGAAGGCTTTCCGTGCCGTGCCGCCGCGCTCCTGCGGGAACGGACGCACGGCATGCGATCGCGTTTCCATGCCACCCGGACGCACCATCCCCTCGCGGACGGCCTTTTGACATTCGTCAACAGTCGCTCACTTTTAGTTGCATTGCGCAACTAGTTTGTTTACTTTTGCAACTGTTGAAGAACGCAACTACTTCTTCGGCACCTGAGCACCGATCACGCCTCCGCGTTACGCAGCGGAGGCATCGACGGCGAATCGAGTCAGCAAAAAACTAAAGGTGAGCATCATGTCCACTGCACTAGCCACAACCCGGATTCCGGCCGATGCCGTGGCATCCGGTTACCGCGGTACCAATCGCCTGATTCTCGGCATGTGTCTCGGCGTATCGACTTATTGGCTCTTCGCACTCGCAATCACGGCCCTGGTGCCGACGATCAGCACCGCATTCGGGATCAGCGCCGACGAACTCGGCCTGCCCATCAGCATCACCGCCCTGATGTCCGGCGTGTTCATCGTCCCGGCAGGCAGTATCGCCGACAAGATCGGACGCGTTAAGGTCGCCCGCGCCGGCCTGGTGGTCGCGATGATCGGCGCAGCGGTGTGCGGCATTGCCGAAAACACCACGATCCTGACGGTCGGCCGCGCGCTGCAGGGCATCGCCGCCGCGATGATCATGCCCTCCACACTCGCACTGGTGAATGCCTACTACACCGGCCCGGAGCGCCTGCGTGCTCTGAGCTTCTGGTCGATCTCGTCGTGGGGCGGCGGCGGCCTGTGCAACCTCTTCGGCGGCGCGGTCGCCTCGTATCTCGGCTGGCGCTGGGCCTTCTGGCTCGTCATCCCGGTCGCGTTGATCGCGCTGTATGCGATGGCGGCAACGCCCGAAAGCAAGAACGAGCACGGGCCGCGCGACCAGCGCTTCGACGTCATCGGCCTCGTCCTGCTGGTCGTGGGCCTGCTGACGCTGAACCTGAGCATCACGAAGGGCCGTTCGCTGGGCTGGACGGACGTCGTGATCGTCAGCGGCTTCGTCATCGCATTCGTCGCGCTGCTCGCCTTCGCGCTGTACGAGAAGCAGCGCAAGTCGCCGCTGGTCGACCTCTCGCTGCTCAAGCGCCGCTCCTACAACGGTGCGGTGATCTCGAACTTCATGCTGAACTCGACGCTCGGCAGCCTGATGATCCTGATGACCTACCTGCAACAGGGCCGCGGCCTGACGCCGTTCGACGCCGGCATGCTCACCCTGGGTTATACCGCCGCCACGCTCGTGATGATCCGCGTCGGCGAGAAGATCGGTCGCAAGTTCGGTGCGCGCAGCCCCATGCTCGTCGGCTGCTCGCTCGCTGCAATCGGCATCGCGATGCAAGCCCTGACCTTCATCGACGGCACCCTGTATCTGGTGCTGGTGGCCGTCGGCCTTGCGTTGATGGGTCTCGGGTTCGGCATCTCCGCCACGCCTTCGACCAATATCGCGGTCGGTGAAGCGCCCCCGGAGAAGGCCGGCTCGGCGTCCGGCATCTACAAGATGGCCAGCTCGCTCGGCGGCAGCTTCGGCCTGGCGATCGCGACGGTGGTGTACGGCACGATGATCTCCGGTAACCCGAGCGGACTCGCAAGCGCCGCCTTCGGCGGGATCATGACCGGCGTCGTCGCCTGCGTGATCGCGATCGTCTCGGTGCTGGTCTGCGTACCGGCCGTGAAAAAGAACTGAGACGAACGAAAAAAACTAGCACCGCACCGGTTTCGTGCAGGCGGGGACTTCTCCCCCGACCCCTCCCTAGTCCCCGCCTGACACGACCTCCCGACCCGGAAGCTGGAAAGCCACCCCCTTCGTCCAACAGAGGTGAAGACATGAACACGCTGCTGCAGGAACTCGCAAACGACGAGAAACAAATCACCGGCTGGCGCCACCACATGCATCGCCACCCCGAACTGGCCTTCGAGGAGCGCCACACCGCCGAATACATCACCGGCCTGCTCCGCTCGTGGGGCTATGAGGTCGCCACCGGCGTCGGCAAGACCGGCATCGTCGCCTCGCTCACCGCCGGTGACGGCAGGAAGGCGATCGGCCTGCGCGCCGACATAGACGCCCTGCCGGTCGCGGAAAAGGCAGCCGGCGACCACCGCAGTACCGTCGAGGGCCGTTCGCACACCTGCGGCCATGACGGCCACAGCGCTATGCTGCTCGGCGCGGCACAGCACCTGGCGCGCACCCGGAGCTTCAACGGCACCGTGCGACTGATCTTCCAGCCGGCCGAAGAGGTCATGGGCGGCGCGCTGGCGATGATCAAGGATGGACTGTTCGAGCGCTTCCCGATGGACGCCGTGTTCGGCATGCACAACATGCCCGGACTCGAACTGGGCACGATCCATTTCACGACCGGTCCGGTGATGGCGGCGGTCGACAACTGGGAAATCGAACTCGGCGGCAAGGGCAGCCACGGATCGATGCCCGAGCGCAGCATCGATCCGGTCGTCGCCGGCGCGTCGCTGGTGATGGCTCTGCAGACGATCACGTCCCGCAACGTCGCGCCGCTCGATTCCGCGGTGGTGTCGGTCGGCGCCTTCCTTGCCGGCGACGCGGGCAACGTCATCCCGCAGTCGGCACTGTTGCGCCTGAGCATCCGCACGAGCCGGCCGGAGACGCGCGAACTCGTGCTCGGCAAGGTCCGTTCGATCACCGCCGCGCAGGCGGACTGTTACGGGGTGACCTGGGAAATCCGCGAAGGCACGCCGGGCGCCGTGCTGGTGAACGATGCCGAACAGACCGCGTTCGCGGCGACGGTGGCGAAGGACCTGCTCGGTGCCGACAAGGTCGTCACCGATGGCCCCCGCTTCATGGGCAGCGAGGATTTCGCGTTCTTCGCGCAGCACAAGCCGGGCACCTACTGCTTCATCGGCAACGGCGACACGCCGATGGTGCACCATCCGCAATACGACTTCGACGACCGCAACCTGCCGGTCGGGGCGGCATATTGGGTCGCGCTTGCGGAATCCTTCCTGCGCTGAGCGCATCTAATATCAGCTTCCGCTGTTCCGGCCAAGGCAACTCCGTCATAATGGGGTTGCCTTTTTTCACGCCAACGGAGCTTTCCGGGCGACATTGTGCCGGCAACGTATTCTGATGAACGACACCAACGCCCCCTATCTCACCTACAAGCTCGACCTGATCAAGACGATCTCGATCAAGGCGGGCAACACGTACTACAAGAAGGCCTTCGGACTCGGCGTCCGCGAGCTGCGCGTGCTGCGTCTCGTGCACGACCACCCCGGCATCACGGCGAAGGATCTCGGCAACATGCTGGTCCTCGACAAGACGCTGCTGTCCAAGAACATCGCCTTTCTCGAAGACCGCGGCCTCATCACGCGCAGCCCCAATGTCAACGACAACCGCCAGCAGCACCTCGCGCTGACCGAACTCGGCATGCAGGTCTGGCGCGACGGCGAAGAGATCGGCCGGGGACTGGAACGCGAGATGTTCGCGGAGCTCAGCAGCGAGGACTGGGATCACCTGCACACCCTGCTGGACAGGGTGCTGGTTTCGCTCGACAAGTGGCAGGAGTCGCACCGCAAGTAGTGCGCCGCCCTGCCGCCCGACTTTGCCGCCCCATGGGCGGGCGGCATCATTGCCGCGGCGGAACTCGCCGGATCTCGTCCACGGCCCACGTTGCAAGCTCGGTCGCCACGTGCGTCGAAGCCGCGCCGAAGGCACTCACGACGGCCGGGACGTCAGCCCCCGATGCACGCACTCCGGCCTCGAAGGTCCGGTTGGCGAGAATGCGCCGCCCTTCGCGCTCGACCAGCCGCGCATCGAGCCGCACGACGGCCTCCGGGGCGCCCCCACGGTATTCGCTCTGAAAGGCACGCAGGTCGCTGACGATTTCGTAGTCCGCCTGCAGCCGGGCTTCGTCGCTGCTCAGCGCGGCGATCCGGCCGTCGGCGCGCAGGGCGTCGATCAGGCGGTCGCGCACCAGCACCGGCGCGGGCTCGCTCCAGCTCGCGCCCTGATACACGCTCACCTGGTTGTCCTGCGGCATGACCACGATGCGCTGGCCGGACAGGTGAACTCCGCTTGCCGGTTTGGCCACCCGCAGCGAAACGGCAAGCGGCTTACCGTCGGCCGCAGCGTGCGCAGGCGCACCGGGGAGCAGATAGGTGTCGACCGGCTCTGCCTTGGGCAACACGGAACACGCGGACAGGAGCAGCGCCGCGGACAGCACGACCGCGCACCGCGGCCCGGCCCCGCCGCGCCGGGCGCTCCGGCAAAGCTTGGTCATGGCTTGAACTCCTTCATCGATTCGTTGCCCAGCAGGTAGTCCGCGGGCCGGGTTTCGAGCTGCCGGGCGATCGTTCGCACCGATGCGAGCGTGTCCTGCAGTTCGATGAGCGCCGGCCCGATCTCGGCCGCGCCGCGTACCCCGGTGGCGAGCTGCGCGCGGTTTTCGACCAGCAGCGCATCGACCTTCTGCATCGCCTGCTCGAAGGCGGCCATTGCGTTCTGGGCGCTCTGCAGCGTCTGCACGCCGCGCTCGTCGATGAGCCGGTTGGTGGATTTCGCCAGCTTCGTCGCTTCGGCCAGGGTCGCGTTCGCCTGCTCGCTCGCGCCGGCCAACTCCTTCAGTGCGCGACCAAGATCCTCGCGCTGGGCCGCGATCGCGCCGGTAGCCTGTTCCAGGCTGTGCAGCATGCGGCCGACACTTTCGACGTTTTCCGCAGAAAAAAGCTCGCGCGCCTGCAGCAGCACCTGGTTCGCGTTGAGCATGGCATCCTCGCCGTCGGCCAGCAGCTTGCTGAGCGGCGACGGCGTAGCGACGATCACCGGTACCTGTCCCGCCTCGCCTTCGAGCGGCGTGCTCGCCGGATCGTCACCGCTGCTCAGGCGGATGATCGAGATGCCGGTGATCCCGGCGGGCACGAGGCGCGCCCGGGTGTCGCTGCGCACGGGGGCCTCGGCGTCGACGCGCACGCGCGCGAACACACGGCGCGGATCCTGCGGATCGAGCCGCAGGCTCGACACGTCGCCGATCTTGATACCGTTGAACTCGACCGTGCTGCCCTTCGAGAGGCCGGTGACCGCCTCCTGGAACACGACGTCGTAGGTGCGGAACTGCTTGTCGCTATCGGTCTTGCCGAGCCACAGCGCGAACATCAGCGCCGCGCCGACCACCAGCAGGGTGAAGAAACCGATCAGCACGTGATGGGCACGTGTTTCCATTCAGGCTTGCTCCCCATGGGAAAGGTTGTGCGGCGCGCGCTGCGCCGGCGGTACGGCCTGCGCAGCGGCACGCCCCCGCGGACCGTGGAAGTATTCGCGGATCCATGCGTCGTCGAAGTCCGCGACGACATCGAGACGATCATTCACGAGGACGCGTTTTTGCGCGAGCACGGCCACCCGGTCGGTGATGGTGTAGATCGTGTCCAGATCGTGCGTGACCATGAATACGGTGAGGCCGAGCGCGTCACGCAGGGTCAGGATGAGCTCGTCGAACGCCGCGGCGCCGATCGGATCGAGTCCTGCGGTCGGTTCGTCGAGGAACAGGATGTCGGGGTCGAGCGCCAGCGCACGCGCCAAGGCCGCGCGCTTGATCATGCCACCGGAGAGGTCTGCCGGATATTTTTCGCCCGCGTTGGCCGGCAGCCCGGCGAGCGCGATCTTGAGCGCGGCGAGCCGCCCCGCCTCGGCGGCCTTGAGCCCGGCGTGCTCGATCAGCGGCAGCGCGACATTCTCGGCGACGGTCAGCGACGAGAACAGCGCCCCCTTCTGGAACAGCACGCCGAAGCGCCGTTCGAGGGCGGCCCGCCGCGCCGCGGGCAGGTCGAGCAGGTCTTCGCCGAACACGCTGACGCTGCCCGCCACTGGCCGGTTGAGGCCGACGATGGTGCGCAGCAGGACGGACTTGCCGGTACCCGAGCCGCCAACCACGCTGAGGATCTCGCCGCGACGCACGTCGAGATCGAGATCGTCATGCACCACCTGAGGGCCGAACTGGTTGCGCACGCCGCGCACTTCGATGATGTTCGTCACCAGCCCATCTCCATGCAGAAGAGCGCCGCCACCGCATCGACGACGATCACGATGAAGATGGACTGCACGACCGACGAGGTCGTGTGTTCGCCCACGGATTGGGCGCTGCCCTCCACCCTGAAACCTTCGAGGCAGCCGATGACGGCGATCAGGAAGGCGAAGATCGGCGCCTTGGCCATGCCGACGATGAAGTGCCGCAGCCCGACATGGCTTTCCAGCACCGACAGGAACATCGTCGGAGAGATTTCGAGCGTCAGCGCGCACACCAGCATGCCTCCGACGATGCCCGAGATCATCGCGATGAAGCTCAGCATCGGCAGGGCCAACAGCAGCGCCGCCACACGCGGCACGACCAGCAGCTCGACCGGATTCAGTCCGCCCACGCGGATCGCGTCGATCTCCTCGTTCGCGCGCATCGAACCGATCTGCGCCGTGAAGGCACTCGCCGTCCGGCCGGCGACGATGATCGCGGTGAGCATCGGCCCGAACTCGCGCAGGAAGGAGAACGCGACGAGGTCGACCGTGAAGATGCTGGCGCCGAAGCCTGCCAGCACCGTGGCGCCGAGAAAGGCGACCACCGCGCCGATGAGGAAGGTCAGCAGCGCGACGATGGGCACGGCGTCGAGGCCCGTACGCTCGAGGTTCGCGGCGAGCGAGGTGATGCGCCAGCGCCGCGGCCGCAACAGCACGTGGAACCCCGTCTCCAGCGTGATGCCGATGAAGCCGGCGATGTCGATCACGTGGCGGTAGAAGGCGAGCATGCCGATGCCCGCGTGCTCCATGATGTCACCGAACGCATAGCCCCGTGCCGGCGCGGTGGATGCCGTCGAAGCATCGATCACGTCCGCAACGGCGCGCAGCAGGGCGCGCCGCTCGGACGGAAGCGGACTCGCGTCCGAGGCCAGCATCGCCAGCCTGTCCTTACCCAGCAATTGATGCAGCAGGCTGACGCCGGCCGTGTCGAGTGCGCCGAGCGCGGCGAGGTCGATCTCGGCGACGTCCGCGGTGTCGGCGACTAGCGCTCGCAGGCGCGCGACTTCGGATGCGAGGACCGTGTAGTTTGCGATCGTCCAGTCGCCCCGCAGTCGCACCTGCCCGCCATCGATGTCGATGAATGCCGCTTCGGTCATCGGATCTGCGCTCCTCCACTGGCGTGCTCGCCAATCACGAATGCATCATATCGAAGTACCGGATCATGTCGCCATCATCGCGCCTGCATGTTCCGCGTGGTACCCGCGACAGGACCGGGCCGCCGGACGGGCCGCGATGCAGCCCCGGGCACAGGAGGCTCCGGCGTCGGTCCTTGCGAACCGATCCCGGCGCGCCCGCCCGTCAATATGCCACAGCCGCCCCTGCAGCCCAGAGGTGTGCGGCCACCAGCGCACGCCACGGCGCATAGCGGGCGAGCCATTCCCTGGCCTCGGCTTCGCCCACCCTGCCCTCCGTTCCCAGCAACGCCTGCATCCCCCGGCGCACGGCGACGTCGCCATGCAGCGAGCCGTCGAGCCAGCCGTAACCCCGCAGCAGCACGTAATCGACCGTCCACGGCCCGACTCCACGCACCGCGAGCAGGCCCGCACGAATCTCATCGATGGATGCGGCTCCGGCCCAGACGTCGAGCGGCAGTTCGCCGCCGGTCACCAGCCGCGCGAGCGCCAGCAGCGTGCGCGCCTTCGCGGTCGAAAAGCCGGCGGCGCGGAGGTCCTCCTCCGCGAAGAGCGCGAGCCGTGCCGCGTCCGGGTAGCACAGCATCCCCGAGGCATGGCGAATCCCGGCGGCGACGATCAGCCGCCGACGCAGCGACACGGCAGCCGCGACGCTGATCTGCTGGCCGGTCACGGCCCAGCTCAGCGCCTCGAAGGGGGTTGCCGTGACGGGCACGCGCAGCCCCTTCTGAGCCGAGATCAGCGGGCCGATGGCCGGATCGTCGCGAAAGCGTTCCTCGAATGCCTCGACCGTCTGCTCCAGTCCGAGCATGCGCCGCACCATCGCGGCGAAGCGGGGTTCCAGATCCTGATTCGCGTCCTGGCCCGGCTCCGTGTCGAGCGCGATTTCCGCAGTCGCCACACCGTCCGCGAAATGCACGCGCAGGCAGGCGGGAATGCCGTCCCACAACAGGCCCTTGTGCAGCGAATCCCCCGTGACCCGTTCGGCCAGCTCCTGCGTGTCACGCCGGTGGAACGCAAGAATGTTTCCTGCGCGGAACCCGCCTGGCAGCGCGATCGAGATGGCCGCCTGTCGCCTCATTGCGCCGCTTCGCGCGCGAGCAGCAGGCGCTTGCGCTCGACGCCCCAACGATAGCCGGACAGGCCGCCGTCGCTGCGCACGACGCGGTGGCACGGAATCGCCACGGCGAGCGGGTTCGCCGCGCAGGCCCCGGCGACCGCGCGCACCGCCGCGGGCGCGCCGATCCGCCGCGCGATCTCCGTATAGCTCGCGGTCGCCCCGGCCGGAATCTCCTGCAGCGCCTGCCACACCCGCATCTGAAACGCCGTGCCACGCACGTCCAGCGGCAGGTCCAGGCCCAGTTTCGGCGCCTCGACGAAGCCGACCACGCTTGCGACGACGCGCTCGTACGCCGCGTCGCCGCCGATCAGTTCGGCATGCGCGAAGCGGTCCTGAAGGTCGCGCAGCAACGCGTCGGGATCGTCGCCGATGAGGATCGCGCACACACCGCGCGCGGTGCTAGCAACGAGGACCGCACCGAGCGAGCACTGGCCGACCGCAAAGCGGATCTGCTGGCGCGCGCCGCCCATGCGGTAGCTGCCGGCGCTCATGCCCAGCGTCCGCCCCACATCCTCGTAGAAGCGCCCGCTCGAACCATATCCCGCCGCGTAGAGCGCATCGGTCACCGACGTGCCGCCGTCGAGCTTCGCCCGCATCCTCGCCGCCCGGCACGCCTTCGCATACGCGCGGGGCGTGGTCCCGGTGATGGCCTTGAAGATGCGGTGCAGGTGGAAGGTGCTCATGTTCGCCGAGCGCGCCAGTTCGTCGAGCGTAGGCGGCGTTTCGGCCTGCTCGATCCGCCGGCACAGACCGGCCACGGTTTCCGCATGCTGCTGCGCGAGCGACGGCCCGTCCGGCAAGCAGCGCCGGCACGCGCGATAGCCGGCGCGGACCGCCGCCTCACCCGTCGCGAAGAACTCGACGTTCTCGGGCCGCGGCGTGCGTGCCGCGCACGACGGCCGGCAATACACGCCGGTAGTCCGCACCGCGTAGCAGAACGCCCCGTCAGCCGTCGCATCGCGCGCCTGCACGGCGCTCCAGCGCGGATCGGCCGCCGTCGCAGCGGCACGCGCCTCGATTTGCCTCGACATCTTCATCGCTCCATCAGAGTCCGGTGAGCAATACTTTAAGCATCCCTCAGCCCGGACACACTCCGGTCCTTGCTTTCGAATTCGACCGCGAGGCGATCACTTCCGCAGCGGCGTCAGCAGTCCGGACAAGCCGTTGTGATCGAGTTCATGCATCAAGGCGATCAGTTGCCCCAGCCTGCCCGGAGGGAAACCTTCGCGGGCGAACCAGTTCAGGTAATGCCCCGGCAGATCGGCGATCAGCCGGCCCTTGTACTTCCCGAAAGGCATCTCCGTCGCGACCAGCGCTTCGAGGTGCTCGGGATTCATGCCCCCACCTCGCGCCGTTCGGCGACCGCCGCGAGGATCGCGCCCAGCAGGTGCCATACGCGGCCCACCGACGCGATCTCGACGCGCTCGCCGGGTGCGTGGGCGCCGCGTATCGTCGGCCCGAAGGACACGATCTGCATGTCCGGATAGTTGGCCGCGATGAGCCCGCATTCGAGCCCCGCATGGATGACCTGCACGCGCGACTCGACTCCGTATTCGTGCCGATACACTTCGCGGCACAGTGCGAGCAAGGGCGAATCGGCCTGCGGCGCCCATCCCGGATAGTGACCCGACGCCTCGGCTGCCGTTCCCGACAGGCCGAAGAGGCTGACGATCTCGTCGCCAAGCGCGACGGCCGCCCCGTCCAGCAGGGACCGCACCATGAAGCTGCACGAGCCGCCATCCGGACCCAGCGCGACGATGCCGAGGTTGTTCGACGTCTCGACGACTCCCGGCACGCTCAGGCTGCGGCGGCGCACCCCGTGCGGTGCCGCATGCAGCGAGGCGAGCCACACCGCCTGCTCCGGCACGGACATCACGCGCTCGACAGCCGCGACGGGCACGGCCCGCAGGCTCACACCTTCGTCCACGCCCTTCAACTCGTCCCGCAAGCGCGCCTGCCATTCCGCGAGGACAAGCGTCAGTTCATCTCCGCATCCGGCCCTCAGCGCCACCCGCGCCCGCGCATCGCGCGGCAGCGCATTGCGCGCCGAACCGCCTTCGAGCGAACCGAGGCGCAGGTCGAAACGGCGTTCCAGATCGCGCAGCACGCGCACCAGCAACTTGATCGCGTTGCCGCGCTCCTCGTGGATGTCGACGCCCGAATGTCCGCCGCGCAGGCCATGCACCTCGACCTGCCACTGTTCTGTTCCGGCCGGAGGCGGCTCCGCCAGCCCGTCGCGCCGCACATTCACGTCCAGCCCGCCGGCACAGCCGATGAAGAACTCCCCCCACTCCTCGGTGTCGAGGTTCAGCATCAGCCGCCCCTGCAGCGCGTCGGCGGCCAGCCCCTGCGCGCCGCCCATGCCGGCCTCCTCATCCACGGTCAGCAAGGCTTCGATCGGCCCGTGCGCGAGCGAATCGTCCTCCAGTACGGCGACGATCAGCGCCACCCCGATGCCGTTGTCGGCACCGAGAGTCGTTGCCGTGGCGGCGAGCCAGTCGCCGTCCCGCTCCACCCCGATCGCGTCGCGGGAAAAGTCGTGCGCCGAATCGGCCGTCTTCTGGCACACCATGTCCAGATGCGCCTGCAGCACGACGCCCAGGGCGCCCTCGCAGCCCTTGCTTGCCGGTTTGCGGATCAGCAAGTTTCCTGCGCCATCGACCGACACCGCCAGTCCGCGCGCCAGTGCCCGGTCGCGCAGCAGGTCGCGCAGCGCGCCCTCCTCCTTGGACTGGCGCGGGATGCGGCACAACGTGGAGAAATGCGCCCACACGGGAGCGGGTTCGAGGCCGGAGAAGGCGGGCGAAACGGAGTCGGTCATGGCAAGGGGTGCAGAAAGACGGTCGCAGCGGTCAGGAGCACAATGGTAAGCCACGCAGGCCGCCGGACACGATCAGCGGCAGGTCCTTGCAGGCTGGATAGCGTCAAAAATTCCATCGCCATCCACCTTTCCGGAGGCCATACTTCAAACGTGTGGCAACAGCATCGGCGCCCCGCCGGACGCCGGACGAACAGGGGAACGCTCATGAGTCAGGATTTCGAAAGCATCGAACGCGACGTGGAGGCTGCCGTCGACGGCGATCCGGCTTCAGTTGCCGAGCGCGTGCGGACGATCACGCTGGGGGCACTGTCGCACGGCAAACTGGATGCCGACGCGCTCAAGCAAGTCACCGACGCCGTGCTCAGGGGCGCGCAGCAAGGCATCGAACGCCCGGATCGAGAACGCACCGAAGCCATGCGCGAAGCGGTGCGCGGGCTGGACGAAGCCCTTGCGGCGGCGGCCCAGGCGACGCTGCTCGCCGTGAAGGAAGCAGTCGGACGCAGCAGCGAGTACTCGCGCCAGGAAATCCGCGGCACGCTCGACCAGCTGGGCGCCATGGAGTCGAACTTCCTGCGCACGCTGGCTGACGCGGGACGCGGCGCGACCGGCCTCGCGCGCGCCACGCTGCACGAACTCACCGAGCACGCCCGCAACAGCGGCACCGCGGTCGGCGGACGCATCGCGAACGCGGGAGCCGATCTCGCGCGTGCCGTCGCCGACCTCACGCGCGAGCAGGTGCAAAGCGGCGCGCAGACCCTGCGCAACGAGGCGGGACTGCTCGCGGCGCTGGCCTCGGGGATGCTCAGGGGCGTCGCCGACCGCCTGCACCCGGCCGGCTCGGATGACGACAAGGGCGGACCGCGCGATCCGCAGGCCTGATGCTGTGGAAAGCGATCGGCGCGACACGTGAGCTGACACGCGCCCACGACATCGCCGCCGTCCTGATCCGTTACGGCTTCGGCGATCTCGTACGCCGCATAGGCCTTGCCGACACGCTGGAGCGCGCCGGCAAGGCCCTGCACTGGAACGAGCCCGAGGAACTCGCCCGCCTGGAACCCCCGGCGCGCGTGCGCCGCGCCCTGGAAGAGCTCGGCCCGACCTTCATCAAACTCGGCCAGATCCTCGCCACCCGAGTCGATCTCCTCCCGCCCGAATGGATCGCCGAATTCGGCCGCCTGCAGGATTCGGCCCCGGCCGTTCCCTTCGAGCAGGTGCGCGAACAGCTCACCGAGGATCTCGGCGAAGCGCCCGAAGCCGCCTTCGCCGAACTCGACACCCAGCCCCTCGCGGCCGCCTCGCTCGCGCAGGTCTACCGCGCCCGGCTGCACGACGGCCGCCCGGTGATCCTGAAGGTGCGCCGGCCCGGCATCCGCCCGACCATTGAGGCAGACCTGCGGCTGCTCGCCCGCCTCGCCGAGATCATCGAGGCCGAAGCGCCGGACCTGCGCCGCTACCGCCCCTGCCAGGTCGTGCGCGAATTCACGCTGTCGCTGCGCCGCGAAATCGACTTCGCCGCCGAGTGCCGCTACGCCGAGCGCGTCGCTGCAAGCTTCATCGGGCACCCCGAGATCGTCATTCCGCGCGTGCATTGGCAGTGGTGCGGCGAACGCCTGAACGTGCAGGACTTCATCGACGGCATCCCCGGCCGGGATCTTGCCGGCGTCGATGCTGCGGGGCTGGAACGCAAGCTCCTCGCCCGCCGCGGCGCCGCGGCGGTGTTGAAGATGATGCTCGAAGACGGCTTCTTCCACGCCGACCCGCACCCCGGCAACGTCTTCTACCTGCACGGCAACCGCATCGCCTTCATCGACTTCGGCATGGTCGGCCGGCTCTCCGAAACGCGCCGCTACGAACTCGCCGTGCTGCTCAACGGTCTCGTCTCCAACGACGCAGCCGCCGTCGCCGATGTCCTGCTCGAATGGCGCGACGCCGACGCCCCCGAAACGGAGCCGGAACGCCTGCGCCACGAGATCGACACCTTCGTCGACCAGTACAAGGGCGTCCCCCTCAAGCAACTCGACATCGGCGCGATGCTGTCCGACCTGGTGATGATCCTGCGCGAGCACGGCATCGCCCTGCCGCCCGACCTGTCCTTGCTGATCAAGGCCTTCATCACGCTGGAAGGCATGGGCCGCCAGCTCGATCCCGATTTCGACATGGGCGCCGAGGCCGCCCCCTTCCTGCGCCGCGTGCTGCTCGCCCATCATGCCCCGGCAGCCATCGCAAAGCGCGGCTGGCGCACGTTCGCGCAGGCCGTGGACCTCGTCACCGGCCTCCCGCGCGACCTCAGCCAGCTTCTGCGCTCGGCCCGGCGCGGCAAACTCCAGATGCAGGTCGACATCGTCTCGCTCAAGCGCCTCGGCGAGCAGCTCGACCGCGCGGCCACGCGCATGACCATCGGCATCGTCACCGCTGCGCTGATCATCGGCTCGGCGATCGTGATGACCGTCGTGCGCGAACCCGCGTTCGCCGCGCTGCAGACCTTCGGCATGCTGGGCTTCTTCGGGGCCGTCATCGGCGGAGTGGCCGTGCTCGTATCGATCTGGCACGGCGGGCGCGACAAATGATCCTCTCGCGGGGAACCCGCCCGGGCGGCGACAGCGCTACCAGTGCCGCCGGCTCGCCAGCAGGCGGCCGGCCGCCTCCGCTTCCAGGGGCCGTGAGAAGAGGTAACCCTGGCCGAAACCGACCTTGAGCTCGCGCAGCCGTGCCAGGGTCCCGAGGGTTTCCATGCCCTCGGCCACGATCTCCATGTTCAGACTGTTCGCGAGCGCGACGATCGCCTGCACGATCTCGTCGTGCTTCGCCTCCTTGTCCATCTTCTGCACGAAGGAGGCGTCGATCTTGAGGACGTCGAGCGGAAAGCGGTGAAGGTAGGACAGGCTGGAATAGCCGGTGCCGAAATCGTCCATCAGGAACTTGATCTGCTCGTTCTGCAAGCGGTCGAGCATCTTCATGGCCGCCGCGCTGCTGGCCATGAGCACGCTTTCGGTGATCTCGAGCTTCAGGTAGCGGGCCTCCAGATGGGCGCTGGCCAGCGCCTGTAGTACGACGTCCGCGAGGTCCGGCTGGGCGAACTGGACCGCGGACAAGTTGACGCTTACCTTTGGACGCAGCGCGGGGAACTGCGCCTGCCACGCACTCAACTGCCGGCAGGCTTCCCGCAGGGCCCAGCTTCCAAGCGGCACGATCAGGCCGGTGTCTTCCGCGACCGGGATGAATTCCGACGGCGACATCAGGCCGCGTTCGGGATGGCGCCAGCGCAGCAGCGCCTCGAACCCGTCGATCTCGCCGCTCGCGAGATTTACCAGTGGTTGGTAGAAGAGCGCCAGCTCGTCGCGCTCCACTGCCCGCCGCAGGTCGGTTTCCAGGCGCAACTGGTTCACCGCGAAGGTATGCATTGCCGTGTCGAACACCTGGCAGTGCCCCTTGCGTTGCGCCTTGGCGCGCTGATTGGCGGTGTCGGCGTCGCGCAGCATTTCCTCGGGCGTGCTGTACCGCTCGGGGCCCATGACGATACCGATGCTGGCGGTGGTAAACACGTCGTGGCCGTCGATGGGAAGCGGGCCCGTCAATGCCGCCTGGAAACTTTCGGCGAAGACGACGGCCGCGTCGGCGCTGGTCATCCCTTCCACCAGCACGGCGAACTCGTCGCCACCGAGGCGGGCCACGGTATCCCGCGGTCCGATCCGCGCCTGCAGCATGCGCGCCACGGCCAGCACCAGCGCGTCACCCACGCTGTGGCCGAAGCTGTCCGTGATGATCTTGTAGCGGTCGAGGTCCACCAGCATCACGGCAAAGCGGCACTCACCCACTTCCCCACCCTCGAGCGCACTCTGCAGGCGCTCCATGAACAGCGTGCGGTTGGGCAATCCGGTAAGGGCATCGTGCAGCGCCTGGAAGCGCAAGCGCTCCTCGGCGCGCTTGCGTTCGGTAATGTCGGTCTGCGAGCCTGCGACGCGGTAAGGTTGCCGATCCGCATCGCGCACCGCGAGGCCGCGCGTGAGCATCCAGAGGATCTCATCGCGCTTGTTGCGCATGCGGTGCTCGCTCTCGAAATGGGCTGTGCTGCCCGAAAGATGCGCCTGCAGCCGGGATTCCACGACCGGCCGGTCGTCCTCGTGCACACGCGAGAACCATTCGTCGATGCCATCGCCGATCTCGTCCTCGGCGTACCCCAGCATGGCCTTCCAGCGCGGCGAATAGTAGACGCTCCCGGCCCGCAGGTCCCAGTCCCACAGCCCGTCGTTGGCGCCCTGTGCCGCGAGCGCATAGCGTTCCTCGCTCTCGCGCAGGCATGCCTCGGCGTGGCGGCGCGCACGGCGCACCTCGACTTCACGCAGCTCGCGGTCTGCCGCCGGCACCAGCCGCGCGAGGTTGCTCTTGAGGATGAAGTCGTGGGCGCCCGCCTTGAGCAGTTTCACCGCGGTTTCCTCGCCGATGGTGCCCGAAACGATGATGAACGGCAGATCGCAACGACAGTCCTTGAACACCTCCAGGGCCGCGGGACCGGAGAAACGCGGCAGCGTGTAGTCGGAGATGATCATGTCGATCGCGCCGCATTCGCCCAGCGCGGCACGCATCGCCGCCTCCGTGTCCACACGGGTAAGTACCGGATCGTAGCCGCCGCGCCGCAACTCGCGAGCAATCAGCAGCGCGTCGTCCTCCGCATCCTCGACGATCAGCACCCTGAGCTGCTCCCCCGCCATCGCCCTATCCTCGCACCGGAGGCGGCTCGTTGAGTTCGAGCCAGTACACCCCCAGCTGGCGTACGGCTTCCATGAACGCGACGAAATCCACGGGTTTGCGAATGTAGCTGTTGGCGCCGCGTCCGTACCCCTCGAACAGATCGCTTTCCTCCTTGGACGAGGTCAGGATCACGACCGGCAGGATGCGCGTGCGCGCATCGGCGCGCAGCCGGCGCAGCACCTCCAGGCCGTCCACCTTGGGCAGCTTGAGGTCAAGCAGCACCACCGCGGGCAGCTCAGCGCCGCCGAGGAGGTAGTCGAGGGCCTCGGCGCCATCGCGCTTGACCACCACGTTAGTGATGCCGTGCTTGCGCAGGGCGCGCAGCGTAAGCACCTCGTCATCGGCGTTGTCCTCCACCAGCAGGACGGTTCGATTCTCCATATCAAGGCTCCCCCGACAAGGGTTTGTCCATCGGATACGCGGCGGCGCGTTCGTCGGGCAGGGTGAAGCGGAACGTCGCGCCGCCTTCAACGGCCCCTTCCGCCCACACCTCGCCGCCATGACGGTGCACGATGCGCTGCACGCTGGTCAGTCCGACGCCGGAGCCGGGGAACTCGGCATCGCCGTGCAGCCGCTGGAAAGCGCCGAAGAGCTTGCCGGCATACGCCATGTCGAAACCCGCACCGTCATCGCGCACGAGATAGACCACGGAGCCGTCCGTGCCGCGCTCGGTGCCGAACTCGATACGCGCCCGCGGGTGCCGCGCAGTGTATTTCCACGCATTGCCCAGCAGATTCTCCAACGCCACCCGCAACAGCCGCGCGTCGGCCCGCGCGGTGACGCCGTCGGCGATGACGAACTCCACCTCGCGCTTCGGCTCCGTCCAGCGCAATTCGTCGGCGATCGTGCGCGCGATGGCCGATAGGTCCACCGGCTCGCGGTGCATCTCCGCGCGCGACAGGCGGGAGAGCTTGAGGATATCGTCGATCAGCTGCGCCATGCGCTGACTGGCGGCGCGCACCCGGCGCAGCGCGTCGCGGCCGTCCTCGTCCAGCCGATCCGCATAGTCTTCCAGCAATACCTGGCTGAAACCGTCGATGCTGCGCAGCGGCGCGCGCAAGTCATGGGAAACCGAATACGAGAACGATTCGAGCTCGCGGTTGACACTTTCGAGTTCGGCTGCGCGCCGCGCCAGCGCCCGATTGAGGCGCTCGATGGCGGCTTCCGCCTGCCTGCGTTCGGTGATGTCGCGTCCTTCGGGAATGAGCAGCACGACCTCGCCGCGCTCGTCGTAAACCGGCTTGAGCGAGAAATCCAGGATGTGGAGAGAGTCGTCCACCCCGAAAGCCTCGATCTCGTAGCGCACGAATCTGCCTTGCGCAGCCTCGGAGATGGCCAGCCGCAGACGATCCTGCACTTCCTGCGAAATGCGCCACCACGGCGTCTCCCAGAAAGAGCGGCCGACCACGTCGCTACGCGCGGCGCCGACAAAGTCGAGCGCCGTCTGATTCGCCTCGAGCAGGGTGCCGTCCGGGGAGAGCAACCCGGTGAACTCGAAGGTCTGGTCGAAGATGGCACGAAAGCGGCGCTCGTGTTCCAGGATTGCCTGCTGCGCCCGCTTATGCTCGGTAATATCCGAGGCAATGCCAAGGTAGCCGGTAATCTCTCCTTGCACATCCCGCAGCGCAGTGATGGAAAGCCGTACCGGAACGCGCACGCCGTCCTTGCGCACATAGGTCCACTCGTTCTCGTCCGCCTGGTCGCGCCGCGGCTTCACCGTGAACACCTCGAAGCCCGCCCCGATCGGCTCTCCCAGTTCGCGCGACAGCGCCGCGGCACGCTGCGACATCTCTGCCTGATCGTGGAAGAGCAGCGGCGTCGCCTTGCCCTCCACTTCAGTGGCGCTGTATCCCAGCATACGTTCGGCGGCGGGATTGAGGGTAAGAATGACTCCCTGCTTGTCGGTCGCGATGATCGCGTAGCTCGCGCTGTCGAGTATCGCCCGCTGGAAGGCGAGCGCCTGCTGCAGCGCACGTTCGGTGCGCTCCCGGACACGCTGCTTCACTGCCTCGCGTGCCGCCCGCTCCACCCGCGCGGCCCGCCACAATGCATGGGACAAGGTGTCAACCTCCCGAATACGGGCGCCCCCGCGGCATCACGGCTGCGTCGCCTTCCACGCCTCCAGCGCCTGGACGCGTCCGAACCAGTCCTTTACCCGCGGGAAATCCCCGACCGGCAGCTTCAGCGCCTCGGCATAGGTAAAGGACGCGGCCACCGTCAGGTCGGCGAGCGTCAGCGATCCGCCGACGAGGTATTGCCGTCCCGTCAGGCACGTGTCCAGCACCCCGAGGCAGCGCCCCACCTGCTCGTAGGCGCGATCCACCGCGGGCTGGTCGGGTGCGCCAAGCTTCAGCATCGACTTCACCAGCACTTCCCACACCAGCGTAAACATGTGCGGCATCAGATGCCCGACGTCCCAGCACTGCCAGCGCGCAATGTCCGCGCGCTCCGTCTCGTCGCGCCCGAGCAGCCCGGCCTCGGGCTTCTTCGCCGCGAGATACTGCGCGATCGCACGGGATTCCCACAGGACCAGATCGCCATCGACGAGCGTCGGTGTCAGCCCGTTCGGATTGAGCGCGAGATATTCGGGCGTCTTCTGCTCGCCCTTGGTGATATCGACGACCTGCTGCTCGTCGAATGTGATGCCCAGATAGGCCGCGGTCAGCTGGACGCGGCGCGAGTTGGGGGAAGCGGGAAAATGATAGAGCTTCATCGTTAACCTCCTGACGGGACCTCCACCAGACCGGTCCCTCATTCAGGTTAGCGTGCCGCCACCGTGATGCAAGGCGCCGCCGAGATGGGCGATCGAGGCTCCGGCAAATCGCCGGACACCAGACCGGCGCACCTACGCCGCGCGCCCCTCCCCGGCCTCTTCGAAGGTCCGTCCGTCGCGGATGCGGTATAAGCGCCGGAACGTCGGGATGATCTTCTCGTCATGGGTCACGACGATGATCGCCGTGCGGTACTGCTCCGCCATCCGGTTCAGGATGCGCACCACGTTCAGCGCCCGCTCGCTGTCGAGCGGCGCAGTCGGCTCGTCGGCGAGCACCACCGGCGGCCGGTTCACGAGTGCCCGCGCAATCGCGACGCGCTGCTGCTCGCCGCCGGAAAGCTCCGACGGCGCAGCCTTCGCACGGTGGCCGACGTCGAGCGCCTCGAGCAGCTCGACCGCCTGGCGGCGCGCCTCCCGGTTGGATTTCCCTGCCAGCATCGGCAACAGCGCGACGTTGTCGGTCACGTCGAGGAAGGGGATCAGGTAGGGCGCCTGGAACACGAAGCCGATGTTGTCGCGCCGCAGGCTGCGCAGGTCGCGGATCTTCCAGCCGCCATCGAACGCGGTCCGCCCGCCCAGCGCCATGTAGCCGCCGGTCGGCTCGATCACTGCACCGAGGCACTTCAACAACGTGCTCTTGCCCGAACCGCTCGGCCCGATCAAGCCCACCACCTCGCCGGGCGCGATCCGCATGTCGACGCCCTTCAGCGCATCAACCGCGGCGTCCCCCTCGCCGTAGCGCTTGCTCAAGCCCCTGACCTCGATCGCCGGCACGTCCATGTCAGTACCGCCGGGCCGTATCAAGGTACTGACACGCCCCCTTGGGGGGCAGCGAACGTCGCGAGCGTGGGGGCCGTTTCATCCTAGCCTCCGATCGCGGTCGCCGGATCGACCTTCAGCGCGACCCGGATCGCCAGCAGGCTAGCGATCGCACACACGACCATCGTTGCGAGCAGTCCGCGCACAGCATCCCCCGGTAACAGCAGCACGTACTTCGGAAAATACGGTGCCCACAGCGTCGCGACCGTCTTGCCGATCACGAAACCGATCAGCCCGAGCCCCAGCGACTGCTGCAGGATCATCGCCGCGATCGTGCGGTTGCGCGTCCCGATCAATTTGAGCACCGCGAGCTCGCGCACCTTGCCCAGCGTCATCGTGTAGATGATGAAGGACACGATCGCGGCACTCACGATCGCCAGGATCACCAGGAAAGTCGCGATCTGCCGTGCTGACGTCTCGATGAGCTTGGACACGAGGATCTCCTCCATCTGCACGCGCGTGTACGCCTCCAGATGCTTCCAGCGGCGAATGTTTTCCGCCACCTGCTCTGCATCGTGGCCGTCCGCGACCCGGACCAGGACCGCATTCACGCTGCGGCTGGCCGTCTGCGACACCAGGATCGCATCGAGCAGCCCCGGCACGCCCGGACGGTTCAGTCCCGGATTCGCCGCCGTTCGCGCGCGCTCGTTGACGATCGCATCGTTGTCCTTGAGGAACTGCGCCTCCTGCGCATCCTTCAGCGGCAGGAACACCATCGGATCGCCGCTCGACGACACCATGCGCCGCGTCAGCCCCACCACCTCGTACTCGTGCCGCCGGATGCGGACCCGTTCGCCGAGCCGGAAACCCGTGCGCACGTCCGCGACCACCTCGTAATGGCTGCGCGCGATGCGCCGGCCGGCCACCAGGAAGGGCGGCTCGCCCGGACGCCCCGGTTCGAAACCCACCGCCATCACGCGCACGTCGCGCTCGCCCTGCCGGATCTGCATCGTCAGGTAAGTCACGTTCGACGCCTCCGCGACGCCCGGCATCCCGAGGATTGCCCGGTACGCGTCGTCGCGCAGGTTCGACGGCTCGGCGTACGGCCCGAGCGTCTCCTGCTGCACCGCCCAGATGTCCGCCCCGCTGCTGCGCAGCAACACCTGCGCGTCATCCACCATGCCGCGGTAGATCCCCGCCATCGACAGCGTCACGCCGATCAGCAGGCCCAGCCCGACGCCGGTGAACACATACTTCGCCCAGTGGTGAAGGATGTCGCGTCCGGCAAGGCTGATCATCGACGCAACTCCGCCAGCGACTCCGCCGGACTCACCCGGTCGCCTGCGCCCAGTTCGCGCTCGCTATGCACGACGATGCGATCGCCCGCCTGCAGCCCCTCCAGCACCACGACGCGCCCGTCGAGCGAAGTCTCGCCCGTGCGCACCGGCACGAAGTCCGCAGCGCCGTCGGCAACGGTCCATACACCGCGCCGGCCGCCGTACTCATGCACCGCGGCGCCGGGCACGGCGAGCACATCCCCGCCCCGCGTCGTCGCGATCGTCACTTCGGCCAGTTCCCCGAATGCGAAATCCTTCGGCGCTTCGTCGAACACGACCTGCACGATGCGCTCCTCGGTCACCGCGTCGCCGTTGAGTTCGACGCGCGACACCCTGCCCGGCAAAACGAGCCCCGGCCGCGAACGCAGCACGATGGAAGCCGCCTGCCCCGCCCTCACGCCACCCGAGCGGCCCTGGTCGATCCGTGTACGCACGCGCACGCTCGCCAGATCGACCATGCGCAGCACCGTCTGCCCGGCCACCAGCGTCGTTCCGGGCTCCGCATCGCGCGCCGTCACCACGCCTGCGACCGGCGCAACGAGCCGCACATTCGCCCGTTGCCGTTCCGCCGCTGCACGTTCCGCCTCCAGGCGTTCGACATCCATTCGCGCCGCATCGAGCTGGGCCCGCGCCGCCTGCAACTGGGCCCCTGCGGAATCCGCCTCCTGCCGCTTCGCCTCGACCGCCGCATCACTGAAGAATGCCTGCTCGCCGAGCGAGGCATAGCGCCGCGCGTTCCGCCCCGCGAGCTCCTGGCGGACCTCAGCATCGCGCACCTGCGCACGGCCCGCTGCCAGCGCATGAACGGCGCGCGCCGACGCCGCCCGCGCCGACGCCAGGCGTGCGTCCAGTTCCACCGGATCCATCTCCGCGAGCAATTGTCCCGCGCGCACCTCGCTGCCGACATCCACATGCACCGCGAGGATGCGGCCCGGGCTGGTCGGCCCGATCGCGTAGCTGCGCTCCGCCTCAACCGTACCGACCCCGAATACGGCGTTCTCGAACGCCCCGCGCTCGATCACCGCCGTCGTCACCCGCACGGGCGCCAAAGGTCCGCTGCGCACCATCAGCAGCACGAATCCTGCAAACAGCACCAGCCCGAAGACGGACAAACCGAGCACACGCAGGACCGGCCGCTTCATGCCCGCCTCCCCGCGATGCCGGACAGATAGACCTCGAACACGCCCTCGGCCGTTTCCTCGACGCCACGCATCCCGCCGGCGAGCATCGACTGCATCACCAGCCCCTGGATCGCGCCGATGAAGAGGGTCGCCGCGGGCTCGACCTCAAGTTCACGCCCCACGGCGCCCCCCTCCCTGGCGCATTTCAGCACCTGCAGCAGGGTGCCGCGGTAACTTCCCAGCAGGGCGCGGATGCGACGCTTCACGGCGCTGTCGCCCGGCTGCTGCAACTCGTGGAAGATCAGGCGGGGCGCACCCGGGTACGCAACGGCGAACCCGATGTGTGCGCGGAACATCGCCCGCAGCTGCTCCATCGGCTCGCTGCTCGAAAGCGACGCCTCCTCGATCGCCCCGAGCAGGTGCTCCTCGATCCATTCGGCCACCGCAAGCCAGATCGCCTCCTTGGTCGGGAAGTGGCGGAATACAGCCCCCTGGGTCAGGGCCATGGCCGCGGCGATGCGTGCCGTCGTGATGTCGGCGGGGCTGCTTTCCGCCGCAAGGGCGAGCACGGCCTGAACGATCTCGGCCTGCCTGAGCTCCGATGAGCGCCGGATGCGCGGGGAGTCCATCGTGACACCTTTCAAGTAAGTAATCGATTACTAGCTTAGTATAAGAAAACTTCTATGTACACCTTGCAGATCGGCATAACCCCCCGAATTCGTGCGATTGCCTTGACGCTTCCCCGGCCCGGGGCGACGAACCTCAGGCTTCGATCTCGCGCGCCTGCTCGATCGCTTCCTCGATCCGGTCCACCGCAATCACCCGCATGCCGGCGATCGCCTGCTTGGGTGCATTGGCCTTCGGAATGATCGCGACCGTGAAGCCGAGCTTGGCCGCTTCCTTCAGGCGCTCCTGGCCGCGCGGAGCCGGACGGATCTCGCCCGCCAGACCCACCTCGCCGAACACCACCAGCTCGCGCGGCAAGGCCCGGCTGCGCAGCGAGGACACGATCGCCAGCAGCACCGCGAGGTCCGCCGCCGGTTCGGCGATCTTCACGCCGCCCACGGCATTCACGAACACGTCCTGGTCGAAGCACACCACGCCTGCATGGCGATGCAGCACTGCGAGCAGCATCGCCAGCCGGTTCTGCTCCAGCCCCACCGACAGGCGGCGCGGATTCGGGCTGTGCGCGCCGTCGACCAGCGCCTGGATCTCCACCAGCAGCGGCCGCGTCCCTTCCTGCGTCACCAGCACGCAGCTGCCCGCCACCTGCTGGCTGTGCTGCGACAGGAAGATCGCCGACGGATTGCTCACGCCGCGCAGGCCGCGCTCCGTCATCGCGAACACGCCCAGTTCATTGACCGCGCCGAAGCGGTTCTTGAACGCCCGCACCAGACGGAAGCTCGAATGCGTGTCGCCCTCGAAATACAGCACCGTGTCGACGATGTGCTCCAGCACGCGCGGCCCCGCCAGCGTGCCGTCCTTGGTCACGTGGCCGACCAAGATCAGGCTCGTACCGCTCTGCTTCGCGAAACGCGTGAGCTGCGCCGCGCATTCGCGCACCTGCGCGACCGACCCGGGCGCCGACTGCAGCGCCTCCGAATACACCGTCTGGATCGAGTCGATCACCGCAATGCGCGGCTTCGCCTCCTTCAGCGTCGCGAGAATGCGTTCGAGGTTGATCTCGGGCAGCAGCTTCAGCCCCGCCGGATCGAGCTGCAGACGCTGCGCGCGCAGCGCCACCTGCTCGCCCGACTCCTCGCCGCTCACATAGATCGCCGCCTGCCGCGCCGCAAGCGCCGACAGCGCCTGCAGCAGCAGCGTCGATTTGCCGATGCCGGGATCACCGCCGATCAGCACCACGCCACCGGCAACCAGGCCGCCGCCAAGCACGCGGTCGAACTCCTCGATCCCCGTCGGCGTGCGCGGTTCCTCGCGCGGCTCGAGCTCCGCGAGCGACTGCAACTTGCCCGTCGTACCGGCCAGCGCCGCGAACCGGCTGTTACCCGGCGCCGGCGCCTCGATCACCGTCTCGACCAGTGTGTTCCAGCCCTTGCATTGCGGGCACTGGCCCTGCCAGCGCGGCGCCTGTCCGCCGCACTCGCTGCAGACGAAGCTCGTCTTCGCCTTCGCCATCACGCACCCACGTCATCGACCGCCATGCGCTTGAACTCGGCCACTGCATACTCCGCAAAGGTCGTGATCAGGCGGGAGCGGAACTTGTCGCGCGGCACGATCACCTCCAGCGGCGTGTATTGGCGCGGCTCCAGCGGGATCCCGACCAGCCGCCCCTCGCGGAGGTCGCGCTGGATCGCCGCACGCGACGCGATCCCGAAACCCATCCCCTCGGCCGCCAGATGCTTCACCGTCGCGAGACTGCCCAGCTCCGCGCAGATCGTCAGCTCGTCGATACCGATTCCCGCCGCGGCAAAGAAATCCTCCGCCAGCACGCGGATCGCGTTGCCCGGATCGCGCGTGATCAGCGGGTGCCCCTTCAGCGCCTCGGCACTGAGGCTCTTGTGCTTCGCCAGCGCATCCCTGGGGGAACAGATCACGAACAGCTCGTCGTGCGTCGCGGTCATGCGCTCGATCGCCGGCTGCTCGGACACGATCTCGATCAGGCCGAGGTCGAGCTCGCGCGACGCGACGCGGTCCTCGGTCAGCTGCGAGTTGCCCACCACAACGCGCGGCACCACTCGCGGATACTTGCGCTTGAATCCTTCCAGCAGCTGCGGCAGCCAGTAAGCCGCGATCGTCGTGCTGGTGCCGATGTTGAGCGCGCCCCCGAGCTCGTCGGTCAGTTCCGACACCCGCGACTCCAGCTCGTCGGACAGGTCGAGAATACGGTCCGCGTAGGCCAGCACCACCTCGCCCGCCGGCGTCAGGCTCACGCGCCCGTGGCCGCGCTCGAGCAGACGCGTGTTGAAGTGCTCCTCCAGCTGCTTGATCTGGAAGGTCACCGCCGGCTGCGTCATGAAAAGATGTTCCGCGGCCCGGGTGAACGAACCGTACTTGGCCACGGCGCTGAATACCTGAAGTCTGCGATCAGCCACGGCTACTCCATAAGTCTCGTTTATGCGCACCATTAAAGCACAGCTCACGGGCTGCGTGAAATGCCCGACAACCCGCTGACCGCAAGGCCGGCGCACGGGCAATGAGCCAAATCACAACAAACTGACACATGTCGTGATATAAACCGCGCTTCACCTTCAGACGGCCGTCTCCCACCCGATGCCGCTCGGCTTCTACATCATCATGGCGGCGCAGTTCTTCTCTGCGCTGGCCGACAATGCGCTGCTGATCATTGCCATCGCGCTGCTGCGCGAGATGTCCGCCCCGGCAACGTACGAACCGCTGCTGAAGCTGTTCTTCACTGTTTCTTACGTCGCACTTGCCGCCTTCGTCGGTGCCTTTGCCGACTCGATGCCCAAGTGGCGCGTGATGTTCATCAGCAACACCATCAAGATCGGCGGCTGCGTGATGCTGCTCCTCGGCGCGCACCCCCTCTTCGCCTACGCCGTCATCGGATTGGGCGCCGCGGCGTACTCGCCGGCCAAGTACGGCATCCTCACCGAATACCTTCCCCACCGCCTGCTCGTCGTCGCCAACGGCTGGATCGAAGGCCTCACGGTCGGCGCCATCATCCTCGGCACCGTCATCGGCGGTGTGCTGATCCGTCCCGACGTCGGCAACTGGATCGCCGGCCTGGGCCTGCCGCTCGTGAAGGGCGATGCCCTGCACGCGACCATCGCCATCGTCGGCCTGCTCTACCTTGCCGCAGCAGCCTTCAACCTGCGCATCCCCGACACGGGCGTCGACCACAAACCGCTCAAGAACAACCCGATCTACCTTCTCCACGACTTCGTCCACTGCATGAAACTGCTGTGGCGCGACAAGCTCGGCCAGATCTCCCTCGCCGTCACGACCCTCTTCTGGGGGGCCGGCGCCACGCTCCAGTTCATCGTGATCAAGTGGGCCGAGCACAATCTCGGCTTCGATCTCTCCAAGGCCTCGATGATGCAGGGCGTCGTCGCGGTCGGAGTCGCGCTCGGTGCCGTCCTCGCTGCGCGCATGATCAATCTGCGCCGCTCCGTCCGGGTCATCCCGCTGGGCATTGCCATGGGCCTCGTCGTGATGGTCATGGTCGTCGTCACGCAGCCCACGCTGGCGATGATCCTGATGATCGTCGTCGGCTGCCTGGCCGGCTTCTTCGTCGTGCCGATGAACGCCCTGCTCCAGCATCGCGGCCACATCCTCATGGGCGCCGGTCATTCGATTGCCGTGCAGAACTTCAACGAGAACCTGTCGATCCTGATCATGACAGGCCTGTACGCCCTGCTGATCATGTCCGGCCTGTCGATCAGCGCGGTCATTGTCATGTTCGGGCTGTTCGTCGCCGGCGCGATGTACCTCGTGCTGCGCCGGCACAATGTCAACCAGCGCGCCGTCGATTCGGTCGCGCTGCTCGAAGACCACCCGCACTGACCGGAATACGGACCGCGCCCGCAGCCCGCCCCGCATTCCTCAGGCCTTTTCGGCGAGCTCCCGCATCAGGCGGCGCGCAAAGCACAGGTCCTCCCACGCCTTGGCCTTGTCGGCCTGATTCCGCAGCAGGTAGGCGGGATGATAGGTCACCACCACGGGTATCTCCCCACGGTGGAACACCCGGCCGCGCGAAGCGCCAATGCTGATTTCGGCATCCAGCAGCGCAAGGGCCGCGGGACGGCCCAGCGCAATCAACACACGCGGCCGCACCAACTCGATCTGGCGCGCCAGATAAGGGTGGCAGATCGCGATCTCGTCCGCCTGCGGCGTACGGTTGTGCGGTGGCCGGCACTTCACGGCATTCGCGATATAGACGTTCTCGCCCCGCTTCAGGTCGATCGCCGAAAGCATCGCGTCGAGCAGCTTGCCCGCGGCGCCGACGAAGGGCTCGCCACGCTGGTCCTCCTCGGATCCCGGCCCCTCCCCGACGAACATCCACTCCGCACTCCGGTCACCGACACCCGGAACGGCCTGCCGGCGCTTCTCGCACAGGCGGCACGCCCTGCAGGCGCCGATGTCGGACTCCAGCTCGTCCCAGCCCATCCGTGCGATACGACCTGCCCTCGCAGGATCGCCATCGTCGCGCCGATCCGGTGCCGCGACCGGAGCCGTCGCCGCTGCGGCGCGCGGAATCAGGTCGCGGACGGGAATCGCCGCACGCATGGAACGCACTTCGGGTACCGGCTCCGCCGGCACGATCTGCGCAGGCGGGGACCATGCACCGCCGCCCTGATCCGCCCCGGCCGCTACCGGCGCCGACTCCGGCTCCGGCAACACCTCGATGGCCTCTGCAGCACCCTCTCCCCCCGCGCGCAAACGCCAGACGGGAGCGAGACCCATCTCGCGCAGCACGGCGTCGCGCCGCACATCCCTCACAGCTCGCGCCTCATCACGATCGCATCCTCGCGTTGACCGCCGGGCGCCGGGTAATAGCCTTTCCTCCGTCCAACCGCGACGAAGCCATGGCGCTCATACAGCGCAAGGGCCGCGGTGTTCGAGGGCCGCACCTCGAGAAAGAACTGCGTTGCACCTGCCCGCGCCGCCTCGACAGAGAGATATTCGAGCAGCGTCCCGCCAATCCCGCGGCGCTGCTCCGCACGCGCGACGCTGATGTTGAGCAGGTGGGCCTCGTCGATCACCGTCAGCATCACGGCGTAGGCGACCGGCCCTGCCCCGTTGCGCATCACCCAGCAGTTGTAGCCGGCACGCAGGGAATCCGCGAAATTGCCTTCGCTCCAGGGAAACGAATGCAATTCGCGCTCGTTTTCGACCACCCACGACAGATCCTCGTCCGTCATGGGGATGAAGCCGAATCCGGCGGTCACGCCCGCCCTCCGCGCGCCAGCCGCTCCGCGGTCGTCAGCGCCACCTTGTCACGCACATACAGCGGCGCGGCGACTTCGGCGGCAACCAGCATTCCACCTTCGGCGAGGCGCACTGCCAGCCTTGCCACGTCTGCCGCGCGCGGTACCGCGTCGTTCTCCGGTCGTCCCAGCCGATTCAGCACCTCATGCGGGATCCGATCGCCGTACACCGCGAACGCCGACCCGATGCCGGACCACCGGCCATCGGCAGGCAATGTCAGCATCTCGGGCGGGCAGCACGTCGGCGGCGCGACCATCACCGGGAGCCCGTCGGCAAGACGATAGGCTGCCGAATACACTTCACCCATGCGCGCATCGGTGGCGACGTAGATCGCATCCCCCCTGCCTTGCAGCGCCAGCGCCTCGAGGCTGCATACCGGCGCGACCCCCAAGTCTGCGCCCATCGCCAGCCCCTGCGCCACACCGCAAGCCAGGCGCAAGCCCGTAAAGGCCCCCGGCCCGGCGCCGAACGCCACGGCATCGAGCGCGCCGAGCGCAACGCCCGCATCGGCGAGCAGCGCCTTCAGGGTGGGCAGCAGGCGTTCGGAATGATTCGAATGCCCTTCCAGGGTTCGTTCGACGGTCTCGCCGTCGAGCAACAGGGCGACGCTCGCGTGCTCACACGAGGTCTCGATCGAGAGGATTTTCATAGGCCGCCCATTTTACCGGCAGCGGCCCGTCTGCGCAGCGCCCGTGCCGGGCAACTGCGCCGCGGAAACGCCGGACGGCCCCGGATCAGCGTTCGGTCACGCTGCGGGGACGGTTTGCATCGCGCATCGCCTGCCGCAATTCCTGGTAGAGCTCTTCGCGCTGCTCAGGCGACATCCGGCGCGGTTCCTGTGCTGCAGGACGGGTAGCCACCGTGCCGCTCATGAGGGCACGGCGAAGTTCCGCCCGGCGCTTGTCCCGCGCGCTCGCATATCCCGGCACCGTCACGCTTTCCTTCACCGCACGCGCCGGCGCGCTCTCGCGTGCGAACCCGGGGCCGGCGGCGAGTGTCGACGCAAGCGCGAACAGGAACAGGACGGTGCCTGTCGCTCGACGCCGGGACCGCCCGCCCTGCAACCCGCGGTCGCCGGAGGAGCATGCCCTACAGGAAATTGAACAGCTGTTTGCCATGATCGCTGCAGGCGGAGTTCGTTGCGGATTCGGACGGTGAAACCATACCCTCGTATTGGTATTTACGGCGCTTCTGAACGAAGATTTAAGGACCAACGTGTAAGGGCGTGTTGCGCTTTTCCCATGCCCTTACGAAACGTTACCCCTTGCGTGCGAAACGTCGCAGCAGGCGCTGGCACCCAAAAATGTAACAGGATAGGATTCGCACCATGAATACCAAGATCCGATACCGAGTTTTGCTGGTCGACGACGACGCGCGCCTGCGCGAACTGTTGTCGCGTTACCTTCAGGAACAGGGCTTCACCGTCAAGGCCGTCGTGGACGCCGCGTCCATGGATCGCGCCCTGCACCGCGAACATTACGACGTGATGGTGCTCGACCTGATGCTTCCGGGCGAAGACGGCCTTGCCATCTGCCGGCGCCTGCGGGCCGACCAGAACGCCATGCCCATCATCATGCTCACCGCCAAGGGTGACGACGTCGACCGCATCATCGGCCTCGAAATGGGCGCCGACGACTACCTCGCCAAACCGTTCAACCCGCGCGAGCTCGTCGCCCGCATCCACGCCGTGATGCGCCGGCAACCGCCTACGCTGCCCGGCGCACCGACGATCGAGGACGAGGTCGTCAAGTTCGGCAACGTGCAGGTGAACCTCGGCGTGCGTTCGCTCGTGCGCGACGGCGAGGAAATTTCGCTGACGACCGGCGAATTCTCGCTGCTCAAGGTGCTGCTCCAGCATCCGCGCCAGCCCTTGTCGCGCGACAAGCTCATGGAACTGGCCCGAGGCCGCGAATACGGCGTCTTCGACCGCGCCATCGACGTACAGGTGAGCCGCCTGCGCAAGCTCGTCGAAGACGACCCTGCCAAGCCGCGCTACATCCAGACCGTGTGGGGCTTCGGATACGTGTTCGTGCCGGATGAATCGAAGCCTGTCAACGAAGCCTGAACGGTCTGCGGCAGACGCGGGGGAAACCTCGCCTGGTCCTGCAAGCCAGGGGCCGCGCCTCGCGCAGCTCCTGCCACGGACGCTCCTCTGGCAGACCTTCTTCCTCATCGCTCTGCTCCTGACGCTGGCATTGGCGACGTGGTCGCAGATCTTCCGTCATTTCGAGGAGCCGGCGCGCGCCCGCAGCCTGGCCCAGATGGTCGCCAGCGTCGTGAATCTCACCCGCACGGCACTCATCAACTCCGAAGTCGACCGGCGCACCGAGCTGCTGATCGAGCTGGCCGCGCTAGAGGGAATGCGCATCTATCCGGCCGAGCCCAGCGATGAACTCGAACCCCTGCCCGATACGCGCGGGATGCAGCTGCTGACGGAGGAAGTCCGCCGGCAGCTCGGAACCCATACACGCTTCGCCTCGCGCTGGAAGACCCTCGACGGATTCTGGGTGAGCTTCCGTGTCGACCCCGACGACGAGCAGGACTTCTGGCTGATGCTCCCGTCCGAGCGCCTGGAACAGACCGGAGCCCTGGAATGGCTCGTCTGGGGAGGCGGCGCGCTCCTCGCCGCGCTGCTCGGCGCCTACATGATCGTTTCGCGCATCGGCGTTCCGCTGCGCAACCTGGCCCGCTCAGCGCGCGTCGTCGGCAGCGGGCGCACGCCCCCGCACCTGCCGGAAAACGGACCGCTGGAGATCGCCACGGTTGCGCGGGCATTCAACCAGATGGCCGGCGACCTCGCCCGCATCGACGCCGACCGCGCCCTGATTCTCGCCGGCGTGTCCCATGACCTGCGCACCCCCCTCGCGCGCCTGCGCCTCGGCATCGAGATGTCCGGCGCACCCGATACCGACGTTCGCGCCATGGTTTCCGACGTCGAGGAAATGGACCGCATCATCGGCCAGTTCCTCGATTTCGGGCGCGGCGAACCGCAGGAGCCCCTGCAGGTCGAGAATCTCCCAAGCCTGCTCGCCGACCTCGCAGAACCCTATCGCCTGCGTGGCATCAAGGTGCGCGTCGATACGCCGGAGGACCTCCCGGTACCGGTGCGCACCCTCCCGCTGCGCCGCGCGGTCCGCAACCTCATCGACAACGCGGTCCGCTATGCAGGCGAGGAAAGCCCCATCAATCTTATTCTGTCGAGCCGCCGCGACGAAGCCCTGATCGAAGTCGCCGACCGCGGCCCCGGCATTCCGGAGGCCGACATGGAGCGCATGCGACATCCCTTCACACGCCTCGAGACGGCGCGCTCGAACACCAAGGGCGCCGGCCTGGGCCTCGCCATCGTCGAACGCATCGTTGCCTCGCACGAGGGCCGACTCGAATTACGCGCTCGCAGCGGCGGCGGCCTGCGTGCAATCATCCATCTGCCCCTCGAAGGACCGAAGCGCGGGCGCGGCCGCCTGCTCGCCGCCGATAGCGAGGCAGGCGACGAGTAGTGCAAACCGATTGCCACGCCGGTTCGCTATAATCCCCGCGCATGAAGATTCTTTTCGACCTGCTTCCCGTCATCCTCTTCTTTGCCGCCTACAAGTTCGCCGGACACGATCCGGCAGTGGCGCACGACCTCGCCACCCGGATCCTCGGCGACGGCATAGAGGCCACACAGGCTCCCATCCTCATCGCCACGGCCGTCGCGATCATCGCCACGGCCGGCCAGATCGCGTGGGTATGGATCAGGCACCGCAAGGTCGACACGATGCTGTGGGTCAGCCTCGCGATCATCGTCGTGTTCGGCGGCGCGACCCTGTTCTTCCACAATCCGACCTTCATCAAGTGGAAGCCGACCGCGCTTTACTGGATGTTCGGCATCACGCTCGCGGGATCGGAACTGCTGTTCCGGCGCAATCTGATCCGCAGAATGCTCGAAGCGCAGGTGCGCCTGGCCGAGCCGGTGTGGGCGCGGCTCAGCCATGCCTGGGCCGCGTTCTTCATCGGCATGGGCGTGCTCAACCTGTACGTCGCCTACAACTTTTCCGAAGAAACCTGGGTCAATTTCAAGCTCTTCGGCGGCATGGGCCTGATGCTTCTGTTCGTCCTGGCCCAAGGCCTCTACCTCTCAAAACACGTCCAGGAGGAAACCAACTGATGCTTTATGTGCTGACGGGCGAAGACGCCCCGGGCAAACTCGACGCCCGCATGGCCGTGCGCCCGGCGCACCTGGCGCGCCTCCAGGCGCTCCATGACGAAGGGCGGCTCGTGGTGGCAGGCCCCATGCCTGCGATCGACTCGCCTGACCCCGGCCCGGCCGGCTTCTTCGGCAGCCTCGTGATCGCGGAATTCCCGTCCCAGGCCGACGCCGAAGCCTGGCTCGCCACCGACCCCTACGTCACCAACGGCGTTTTCGCTCGCACCAGCGTCCGCCCGTACAAGAAGGTTCTGCCGTGACCGTGATCGACGAGATAAGAACCCGGCTCGCAGTCCTCGACCCCCTCTCGATCGAAATCGAGGACGACAGCGCCCTGCACGCCGGACATGCCGGCGCCAAGGGCGGCGGCGGACACTACCGCATGACGATGGTGTCGGACGCATTTATCGGCAAGAATACGGTTGCACGTCACCGACTCGTATATGGCGCGCTGGGCGAACTGATGCGGACCCGCATCCATGCTCTCGCCATTCGCGCCCTGACGGCCGAAGAGGCCAACACTCAACCCAACAGGAAGGAACTTTGATGATTCGCTTTCCCAGCCGTCTCGCTCTTTGTCTCATGGCCGGACTGATCGGCCAGGCGGCCCATGCCGCAGGTCCGGCCGCCACGGTGAACGGCACCGCGATCCCCGCTACACGCGCCGACGTGATGTTCAACGAGCAGCGCGCCCAGGGCGCACCCGACAACCAGCAGCTCCGCGACGCAGTGCGCGAGGAACTGATCCGCCGCGAAGTCCTGGCCCAGGAAGCGGTCAAGAAGGGCCTCGACAAGAAGGGTGACGTGCAGGCCCAGATGGACCTCGCCCGTCAGGCGGTGCTGCTGCGCGCCTATATCCAGGATTACGTCAAGACCAACCCGGTCACCGACGCCGACCTGAAGAAGGAATACGACAGCGTCAAGAGCAAGATGGGCGCCAAGGAATACAAGCCCCGTCACGTACTGGTCGAAACCGAGGACGAGGCCAAGGCAATCATCGCCAAGCTCAAGGCCGGCGAAAAGTTCGACGCCCTCGCCAAGCAGTCGAAGGATCCGGGCTCCAAGGACAACGGCGGCGACCTCGGCTGGAGCAATCCGGGCATGTTCGTGAAGCCTTTCTCCGATGCGATGGTGAAGCTCGAGAAGGGCAAGCACACCGAGGTGCCGGTCAAGAGCGACTTCGGCTATCACGTGATCCAGCTCGACGACGTGCGCGACCTGAAGGCGCCCGACTTCGAAGAAGTGAAGCCGCAGCTCGAGCAGCGTCTGCAGCAGCAGAAGATCGAGAAGCACATCATGGATCTGCGCGCCAAGGCGAAGGTCCAGTAAGCGTCCCGACCTGAAACACGAAGGGCCGCCCCGAACGATCGGGGCGGCCCTTCTTTTTGCGATCCTGAATTCCGGGGTCCGGCACACGGAGGAGAGCGGCCGCCCTCCTCCGCCGTGTCGTCAGAACTGAGCTTCGTCGAGCGCCAGCGCACCCGCGGCGCCATTCACGACCGAGTAGGACAGCGCCTGCGCCTGCGGCAGGATGTGATCGGCGTAGAAGCGTGCGGTGACGATCTTGGTCTTGTAGAACTCGTCCGTGGAGCCTTCCGCGACGCGCATCGACGACACCAGCGCGGCACGCGCCATGAGCCACCCGCCGGCCACGATGCCGAGGAGCTTGAGGAAGGGCACTGAGCCCACGGAAGCGGCCTTGACGTCCTTGCCGTAGGTGGCGAGCACATACTCGACCGCCGCTTCCAGTGCGGCGATACCCGACTCGAGGGACCGGCGGATCGCCACGAACGCCTCTTCGCCGCCGTGTTCGCCAAGTTGGGCGACCACGCCGCGCATTTCCGCGATCAGGGCCTTGATCGTGACGCCACCCTCGCGCGCGGTCTTGCGACCGATGAGGTCGTTCGCCTGGATCGCGGTCGTGCCTTCGTAGATCGTCGTGATGCGCGAATCGCGCAGATGCTGCGCCGCGCCGGTTTCCTCGATGAAGCCCATGCCGCCGTGCACCTGCACGCCGGTCGAGGCGATGTCGATCGAGTTTTCCGTCGACCAGCCCTTGACGACCGGGATCATGAGGTCGACGAAAGCCTGGTTTTCCGCGCGCACCGCGGCGTCGGGATCCCTGTGCGCAGCGTCGTTCGCGGCAGCCACGACGTAGGCCAGCGCGCGCATGGCTTCGGTCTGCGACTTCATCGACATCAGCATGCGACGCACATCCGGGTGATGGATGATCGAGACCTTCGGGCCACCACGCACCCCCATCTCGGTACCCTGGACGCGATCCTTGGCATACGCCAGCGCATGCTGATAGGCACGCTCGGACAGCGCCACGCCTTCCATGCCGACCGCGAAGCGCGCTTCGTTCATCATGATGAACATGTACTCGAGGCCACGATTCTCCTCGCCGACGAGGGTACCGATCGCGCCGCCGTGGTCGCCGAACGCGAGCACGCAGGTCGGGCTGGCGTGGATGCCCAGCTTGTGTTCGATCGACACGCATTGGACGTCGTTGCGCGCACCGGGCGTGCCGTCTGCGTTGAGCAGGAACTTGGGCACGACGAAGAGCGAGATGCCCTTCACGCCTTCCGGGGCATCCGGCAGGCGGGCGAGCACGAGGTGGACGATATTGTCCGTCATGTCGTGTTCGCCGTAGGTGATGAAGATCTTCTGGCCGAAGATCTTGTACGTGCCGTCACCCTGCGGCTCCGCGCGCGTGCGCACGGCCGCGAGGTCCGAACCGGCCTGCGGTTCGGTCAGGTTCATGGTGCCGGTCCATTCGCCGCTCACCATCTTCGGCAGGTAGGCTGCCTTCTGTTCGTCGGTGCCGCGCAGCGTGACCGCTTCGATCGCGCCATTGGTCAGCATCGGGCACAGGGAGAAGGCCATGTTGGCAGCCTTCCACATTTCCATCACTGCGGTCGCGACAAGCTTCGGCAGCCCCTGGCCGCCGAATTCGGGTTCGCAGGCGAGCGCAGTCCAGCCGGCTTCGGCAAACTGCTTGTAGGCCTCCTTCCAGCCCGGCGCGGTGCGGACGTTACCGCCATCCCACTTGGCGCCTTCCTGGTCGCCAGTCCGGTTCAGGGGGGCGAGGACGCCGCTGGCGAACTTGTTCGCCTCGTCGAGGATCGCATCCACCAGATCCGCGGACACTTCCTCGCATCCGGGCAATTTCGCGACTTCGTCGAGGCCAGCCAGCTCGCGCATGACGAACTGCATGTCGCGGATCGGCGCAGTGTATTGACTCATGTGTTCTTCTCCCGAGACCTGCTTATTGTGAAACTGCGCCCAATAGGGCGCAGTCCTTGTACCGCTTTTTTATATTTCTACAGCATTTAACCGACCGCTTTGACCAACTCCGGCACGACTTCGAACAGATCGCCCACGAGGCCGTAATCCGCCACCTGGAAGATCGGTGCTTCGGGATCCTTGTTGATCGCGACGATCACCTTGGAATCCTTCATGCCGGCGAGGTGCTGGATCGCGCCGGAGATGCCGACCGCGATGTAGAGCTGCGGCGCGACGATCTTGCCGGTCTGGCCGACCTGGTAATCGTTCGGCACGTAGCCCGCATCCACCGCAGCGCGCGAGGCACCCAGCGCGGCGCCCAGGGCGTCGGCGAGCGGCTCGAGCAGCTTGTGGTAGTTCTCGCTGTTGCCCAGACCGCGGCCACCCGAGACGATGATCTTGGCGGCACCGAGTTCGGGACGGGCGCTCTTGGTCAGCTCGCGACCCTTCACACTGGCCAGCCCGAGATCCGGACCGGCGGCCACCGCTTCGACCGCCGCGGCACCACCCTGCCCCGCTGCTTCGAAGGCGGTCGTACGCACGGTCATCACCTTCACGGCGTCGGACGACTTCACGGTCGCCATCGCGTTGCCGGCGTAGATCGGGCGCACGAAGGTGTCGGCCGATTCGATGCCGGTGACGTCGGAAATCTGCGCGACGTCGAGCAGCGCGGCGACGCGCGGGGCGACGTTCTTGCCGTTGGCGGTGCTGGGGGCGAGGATGTGGCTGTAGCCCGATGCGTTTGCCACAACGAGCGCAGCGACGTTCTCGGCGGTCTGCGAGTCGTAGTGGGCGGCGTCCGCAACGCGCACCTTGGTCACCCCAGCCACCTTGGCGACGTCCGCGGCGGCGGCGGCGCAGTTGGCGCCGGCGACCAGCACGTGGATCTCGCTGCCGAGCTTGGCAGCGGCCGAGACGGTGTTGAGGGTGGCGGCCTTCAGGCTCGCGTTGTCGTGTTCTGCAATAACCAGGATCGCCATGTTCAGATCACCTTCGCTTCGTTCTTGAGCTTGTCGACGAGTTGCGCGACGTCCGCGACGCGCACGCCAGCGCTGCGCTTCGGGGGCTCGGCCACTTTCAGCGTCGCCAGGCGCGGCGCGACATCGACGCCGAGATCGGCGGGCTTCACCGTCTCGAGCGGCTTCTTCTTCGCCTTCATGATGTTCGGCAGCGTCGCGTAGCGCGGCTCATTGAGGCGCAGGTCGGTGGTGACCACCGCCGGCAACTTGATCTCGACGGTTTCGAGACCGCCGTCGATCTCGCGCATCACAGTGGCAACGCCGTCCGCCAGCTGAACCTTCGACGCGAAGGTGGCCTGCGGCCAACCCATCAGCGCGGCGAGCATCTGGCCGGTCTGGTTCGAGTCGTCGTCGATCGCCTGCTTGCCGCAGATCACGACCGTCGGCTGCTCCTTGTCGCACAGCGCCTTCAGCAGCTTCGCCACGGCGAGCGGCTGCAGCTCGACGTCCGACTCGACGAGGATGCCGCGGTCGGCACCGATCGCCATCGCGGCGCGGATCGTCTCCTGGCAGGCTGCGACACCGCAGCTCACGGCCACGACTTCGGTGGCGATGCCGGCTTCCCTCAGCCGCACCGCTTCCTCGACGGCGATCTCGTCGAAGGGGTTCATGGACATCTTCACGTTCGCGATGTCGACGCCCGTGCCGTCAGCCTTCACTCGCACCTTGACGTTGTAATCGACTACGCGTTTGACGGGTACCAGGATCTTCAATGCCGCGCTCCTTTGCGTGTTAGGTCGGTCGAAATTGTGGAAAGGGAATTATGTTACCGCCAACAAGCGAAAAATGCGCCGTCGCGACGAACACTTGACCGCCGACCGAAAAAATCGTTCCATACGCATAGGTATGGAATGCATACGGTACCGTATGGTCATCCTTTAGTCAATACTAGGTGGTATGGAAAACAAACCTCTAAAACCGCGCGTCCAGCTAGACCGCAATGCATGGGTAAGCGCTGCCACCGAGGTCCTCGCCGAAGAGGGCATCGCCGGACTTCGCGTCGAAGTGCTCGCAAAGCACCTGAAGGTCACCAAAGGCAGCTTCTACTGGCACTTTCAGGACCGTCGGGACCTGCTGCTGGCCGTCCTCCAGGTATGGAAGGACGGACGGATCCGCGACATCGTCAAACAGACGCGCGCCCAGCCCGGACGAGAGCTGGAGCAGATTTATCACGTGATCGATGTTTATAGCACGAGCCGCAGCCGGCGAGGCGCCGCAATCGAACTCGCCGTGCGCGACTGGGCCCGCCGCGACGCCGACGCCGCGGCGATCGTCGCCGAAGTGGACGACATCCGCCTGCGTTGCGCGCGTGATCTGTTCCTCGCGTGCGGCGTGCCGATGGAGGAAGCGTCGAGCCGCTGCATGCTGCTCTATGCCTATGTGTTCGGCATCTCGCTCATGATCTACGACAAATTCGACAGCGACGTGGCACGCCTGAAGCGCGACATCGCCGATCTCATCGCACAGTCGGCAAGCATGAAACGCACAGCGACGGCGGCCCACGGCTGACGCGACCCGGCGGAATCGCACGGGTCAGCCGGACCCGAGCGCCGGAAAGACAGCGCAGGCATTCCGTCCCGTTGCTTCGGCGATTTCGGTAACGGACATGCCGCGCAGCCCGGCCAGCACTTCGGCAAAGCGGCGCAGGTCGGCAGGTTCATTGCGCCCTCCCTGCGCCCACGCGGGGGGAATGTCCGGCGCGTCGGTTTCGAGCACGATAGAGTTGATCGGCAGGCTCGCCGCGAGGCTGCGGATGCGGCGCGACCCGTCGAAAGTCATCGCCCCACCGAAGCCCAGCCTGAAACCCATCGCGATGAATGCATCAGCCTGCTGACGGCTGCCGTTGAAGGCGTGGGCAATGCCGCCGGGTACCTCGATGCGGCGCAGGTGCTTGAGGATGTCATCGACTGCGCGCCGGACATGCAGGATCACGGGAAGCCCGAAACGGCGGGCGAGCTTGAGCTGTTCGACGAAGTACAGCTCCTGGGTGACGCGGTCGAACTCCGGCCCGAAGAAGTCGAGACCAATCTCGCCGACGGCGATCGCGTCGCCGTTGGCGAGGCGCCGGTCGAGGATGTCGAGGTCTTCGTTCCCCGCGCGGTCCACGTACAGGGGGTGAATGCCGTAGGCGTGGCGTATGTCGGCGTGGGCGGCGGAAAGGGCTGCAACGCGGTCGAAGTTGGCGACCTCGACCGCCGGAACGACGAAGCCCCCTACTCCGGCCTGACGCGCGGCGGCGATGACCGCGTCGCGGTCAGGGTCGAACTCGGGCGCGTCGAGGTGGATGTGGGTGTCGATGAGCATGGGGCGTTCCAAGGGACAGCGGGGCTGACCGGAGGCTGCGTGGCGGGATACGCTTCGCTACTTCCGCCCTACGGTACGCGATCCGTCGCTATTTCAGCGCCCGCGCCACTCGGGCTTGCGTTTGGCGATGAAGGCGTCGATGCCTTCGGCTGCGTCATCCGACATCATGTTGCACGCCATCGTTTCGGCGGCCATCTGGTAGGCGGCTTCCATTCCCATCTCGAGCTGGCGGTAGAACATCTGCTTGCCCATGCGGACCGCGAGCGGCGATTTGGCGCAGATCGCGGTGGCAAGCTTGGCGATCTCGGCATCGAGTTCCTCGAGCGGCACGACGCGATTCACGAGGCCGCGGCGCTGCGCTTCGGCAGCGTCGATGAAGTCGCCGGTGACCAGCATCTCGAACGCCTCCTTGCGGCCCATGTTGCGCGACAGTCCGACGCTGGGGGTCGCACAGAAGAGTCCGACGTTGATGCCCGACACGGCGAAACGTGCGACATCGGCGGCGACGGCGAGGTCGCACATGGACACGAGCTGGCAGCCGGCCGCAGTCGCGATGCCGTGTACACGGGCGATGACGGGCTGCGGCAGCTCGGTGAGCTTGACCATGAACTTGCCGCACAGGCGGAAGAGGTCCTGCTGGAACTGCAGGGTGTGGTTGCCGCGCATCTCCTTCAGGTCGTGCCCGGCACAGAAGGCCTTGCCCTCGCCCGCCAGCACAACCACGCGCACGCTCGCGTCCTTCGCGATCGCGTCGATCTCGGCGATCAGGGCTTCGAGCATCGCACGCGAGAGGGAGTTGAACTGGCCGGGACGGTTCAGCGTCAACCAGGCAACGCCGCCTTCGTCGCGGCGCAGGAGCAGCGGTGCGTTGTCGGATTGCTGAGGCAGTGCGCTCATCGTCTTCTCTCCCGTGATGTTTGTGTGTGCATTGAACTTTTGATTTTGCCCGATCCCGCCGCGGAGCGGAGGAAGTGCGAGGCCCGGGCCACGCTGGCTTAGCGGCGGCACGCCGCCGTCGCGGCGTTCGCCGCCGGGCCGGCCATCCAGCCGGCGACTTCGTTCGTCAGCCGGTCGCTCGCCTTGCGGAACGCCATGACACCCCCCTTCGCATCAGCGTTCGACGCTGGCTCGCGCAGTTCGAAGACCCTCCGGGCGAGCGCATTTTCACCACGCGGCGGCAGCAGTTCGGCCCGTGCGACGACGACTGCCGTGCTGGCCTCAGGGGCGTCGAACGCCTGGGTGAATTCGTCGATTTCAAGGCGCAAGCGGCAGCCGCCGCCGGTCGAGGACGGCGCCGACAGGGCCTGAAGCAGCCGCCGCTCCACCATCTCGGCAGGCGGGGCGGCCCACCGGCTTTCGGCAAACACCTGACGTTGCGCCGGTTGGCGGTAGTCCAGCCGGTACTGCATCGCCGAGGTCGAGAGCCAGGACGGCGCCCGGACTTCAATTCGCGACGGCAGTACCGCAGGCGCCGCGGAAACGGCTTCACCCAGGCCGAGGTCATAGATGGCGGGCACGACCGGCCGTTGCGGCAAACCGCCGCATGCGCCCGCTGCAAGCCCCAGGGAGAGCAGGCCCAGGATCCTTGTCACCCGCATCCAGACTCGAAGTTTCATGAGATTTCCGTCGTGGTTCATCGGGCCGGGAGCGCGACAGGCGCGAATCCGGCCTCGCCGGGGCCGGGCGGTGCAGGCTCCCGCCCGAGCAACAGTATTTGCGGAGAGGCATCGACCTCGTCAACGAGATGCCCGATACGCTGCGAGGCTCCTTTCAACTCCAGGAGCAGGGCATTGAGCTGCGGCAGGGTTTCGTCGGTCACACGCTCGCCCGTGGCAGCAGTCGCAGCATCCACACGTTCGGCGAGCCCTTGCAGCCTGGTCATCAGGACCTTCAGTTCGCCGATGGCCGGCCCGGCATCGGTACTCGCACGTTCGAGGTTCTGTAGCGTGTTCGAAAGCCGGGCGAGATTTTCCTGGTTCAGGACCGCGCGGATCGATGCCAGCGTCTTCGGCGCGTCCGCCAGGGTGCGGTCGGCGCCCGCCGCCGCGGACTCCAGCTTTTGGAGGGCATTTCCGACCCGGTGGATGTTCTCGTCCGTGGCGAGATCGCCAAGCTTGTCGGCGACGAGCTTGAGTCTGCGCGCGGCGTCGAGGGCGGTGTCGGCAAGCTGCTCCATCGTCCCCGGCTCAATCTTGAGCCGCGGGGGTTCGTCGCCCGCCCCGACCAGCGGTTCCGGATTCTCCCCGCGGTCATTGAGCTGGACATAGGCGAGCCCCGTGACCCCCTGGTATGCGAGACTGGCCCGCGTTCCCCTTGTCAGCGGGATGTCGCTGCGCAGGCGGATGTAGACAAGGATCTTGCGCGGATCCTCCGGGTCGATCGTGATGTCCGACACCTTGCCGGCGGCCATGCCGCGATAACGGACCCGCGCCTCGAGATTCAGGCCGGTGACGGTGCCGGCGGACTCGAGGATGTAGATGCGCTGCGAGTCGCTGTCGTCCGAAAACCACCACAGCGAAGCGAGTAGCGCAGCGCCGAGGACGATAGCGAAGAGTCCCGCCGCGAGGGCGTGGGCGCGATTTTCCATCAGCGCGCGCCTCCGCTCCGGACGCCGGCGCGAAGGCCGAAGGGCTTGCGGAAGAAACTCTCTACAAAGGGGTGGTCCAGTTCCATCGTTTCCTCGAGCGAGACGCAACTCACGATGCGTCGATCCGAGAGTATGGCGATTTTCGTCGCCAGCGCGGCGAGCGTGTCGACGTCGTGGGTGACGAGCACCACGGTCAGGCCAAGTTGACGTTGCAGGCTGAGGACGAGTTCGACGAAGGCCATGCTGCGGTCCGGGTCCAGGCCCGCAGTCGGTTCGTCGAGCAGCAGCAGTTCGGGCTCGAGCGCGAGAGCCCTCGCGAGGGCGACGCGCTTGACCATGCCCCCCGAAAGCTCCGCCGGCATCAACAACGCGGTCGAGGGCGCGAGTTCGACCATCGCGAGCTTGAGGGCGACGAGGTTGGCGATCTCGGCTTCGGTCGCGAGGCGCAGCTCCCGTAGCGGGAAGCCGATGTTTTCGGCGACATTCATCGCTGAAAACAGCGCGCCGTGCTGGAACAGGACGCCGAAGCGGCGCCGCCGCGTGCGCTGTTCGCGGACACTGCCGGAAAACAGGGGCGCGCCGAACACCGACACCTCGCCCGCGGCCGGCCGCGTGAGGCCGATGATGTGGCGCAGCAGGGTCGTCTTGCCGCTGCCTGAACCGCCGACCAGCGCGACGACCTCGCCGCGCTGCACGCTCAGGTCGAGGCCGTCATGCACGACGGAGGCGCCGAAGCGCGTGACGATGCCGCGCAGTTCGATCACCGGCCTGGCGTTCATCGCGGCACCCCGATCGAGCGCGTGGCGATCGCGAACACCGCGTCGATCAGGATCACGACGGTGATCGACGAAACGACCGACGCCGTCGTGTTGGCCGACAGGCTTTCGGTGTTGGGGCTGACACGCAGGCCGAAATGACAGGCGACCAGGGCAATCATCAGCCCGAACACCGCCCCCTTGGCAAAGCCGATGACGACGTTCGCCAGCGGCACGACCTGGGGCAGGCGTTCGATGAAGAAGGCCATGCCGAGATCGAGCTGGAGCCACGCCGACAGCATGCCGCCGAGCAGCGCGACCGATGAGGTCCACAGCACCAGCAAAGGCATCGCCAGCGTCAAAGCGATGACCTTGGGCAGGACGAGGCGGATGGTGCGCGAGATCCCCATCGCGGAGAGGGCGTCGATCTCCTCGGTCACGCGCATCACGCCGAGCTGGGCGGTCATCGCGGAACCGGAACGGCCGGCGACCAGCACCGACACCAGCACCGGCCCGAGTTCGCGGATGATGCCGAGACCAAGGATGTTGACGATGAAGATGTCCGCACCGAAGGCGCGCAGTTGCAGCGCCGAGAGATAGGACATCACGACGCCGATCAGGAAGCCGACGAGCGCGGCCACCGGCATCGCCTTGAACCCGGCCTTGTACACGTTGGCGGAGATCTCGCGCAGCGGCCACTCCGCGGGATGGCGCAGGAGGTAAGCGAGATCGAGGCACAACTGGCCGAGCAGGCGGGTGAAGTCGAGCGCATGGTCGCGGAACGAGAGCAGCATGCTGCCGAGCACGATGACGGCGTCTACGACGTTGAAGCGCGGCACGCCCGGCAGGGGCGACTCGGCACTGGCGGCCACGCGGCCGATGACCGCCCGCAGGTCGTCCGGGATTTCGATGGATTCCGGCCAGCGCTTGCCCCACGCGTGCCACATCAGCGCGGCACCGAAGCTGTCGAGACGCGAGATTCCATTCAAGGACCACGCCACATCGTCGCGCCTGCCCGCAAGCTGTTCGCGGAAGCTCCGCAGCCGGTTGGCCAGTGCACGCAGCGTCCAGTCGCCCTGCAGGCGCACTACGCTGCGTGCGCCGGGCGGCGTCGCCGGGTCGGTGGCGATCTCGGGGCTGCGCATTCCGTTCTCAGGCGGCGAGCGTACGGCCTGTATGCGTGTGCAGGACGAGACTGCGCCCGACGGAGAACCATTGCCGCTGCTCTTCGTCGATTGCCGCTGCCGTGAGCGGCAGCTGCTTGAGCCAGCCCTCCTTCGCCGTGACGATGAAGCCGCGGCCGTCGCGCCGAAGCTGGATCGGTGGGACGCCGCGCCCGTCGCGCGCGCGGTGGATGACGGCTGCCAGGCGCAGGCAGACGATCAGCAGCCAGTCGGAGCTGTCCGGATCGAGCGCGGCGACGCGTTCAAGCTTGCCACGATGCGCGAGCACGAGGCGCGCGATCCGCCCCTGGTCCATGCGCGAAAATCCTGGCATATCGGCGTTGGCGAGAATGTAGGCGCTGTGCTTGTGGTAGCTGGAGTGCGCGACCGAAATGCCGATCTCGTGCAGCAAGGCGGCCCAGCGGAGGAAGCGCAGATCGGGATGCGGGCCTTCCCCGTGCAGGCTCTCGGGAACCAGGCCCGCGAAAAGGTGTGCGGCGGTGTCCGCGACTTCGTCGGCCTGGCGGCGGTCCACCGCGTAGCGCGCGACGAACGCAGACACGGTGGCATCGCGCAGGTCGTGGTGATGGTAGCGCCCGAGAAGGTCGTAAAGCACGCCCAGGCGCAGCGCACCTTCGGAGAACACCATGCGTTCGACGCCGAACTCCTTGAACACTGCCGACATGATCGCAAATCCGCCGAGCAGGACCGGCAGGCGGTCCCCCCTGAGTCCGGCAAGTTGCAAGCGGTCGAGGCTGCCGGCGCGCAGCAGGATGGCCTTCAGGCGCTCCATGCCCTCGCGCGTGATGCCGCCGTCGGACAATCCGTTCTGCTCGAGGATCTCGGCGAGCGCCTTGGCCGAGCCGCTCGATCCGACGGCCACCTCCCAGCCCGTCGCCCGGTACGCGTGCGCGATCGCCTGCAACTCGCGGCTGGCGGCCATCTCGGCGTCCTTGAGTCCGCGCTTGTCGATCTTTCCGTCGGGAAAATACTGCAGGCTGTAGCTGACGCAGCCCATGTACAGCGATTCGAGCAGGATGGGCTCGAAGCTCTTGCCGATGATGAATTCGGTGGAACCGCCGCCGATATCGACGACCAGCTGCTGCCTGTGCGGATCGGGCAGCGTGTGCGCAACGCCGACGTAGATGAGCCGCGCTTCCTCGCGGCCGGCGATGACTTCGATCGGCACGCCCAGCGCGGCCTCCGCCTGCACGAGGAACTCGGGCGCGTTCTTCGCGACGCGCAGGGTGTTCGTCGCCACTGCGCGCACCGAGCCGCCGTCGAAGCCGCGCAGACGTTCGTTGAAGCGCCGCAGCGCCGCGAGTCCGCGCTGCCGCGAAGCCGCATCCAGGATCTTGTTGGGAGACAGCCCGGCCGCAAGACGCACCGCTTCCTTGAGCCCGTCCAGCGGATAGATCTGGTCGTTGACGATCCTTCCGACCTGCAGCCGGAAACTGTTGGATCCGAGATCGATCGCGGCGATCAGCTCTTGCATCATGGCTAGGTGGCTGGGGGATAGCTTCAGGGCAATGGCTGGCATTCTATCACCGCACCGCGGAGCGACCCGGCACAAGCGCTGGGGCCCAAGCAATCGCACGAACCTTCGCAGGGCGGGAGGAGCGCAGCGTATTCCGCCAATCCACCGGACGAAGGTATTCCAGCGCCGCACGGCGGGATACGCCTTCGGCTCCTCCCGCCCTACGAATCCGTGCCTCCACGGACGATTCCGGGACGAATCCGGCGGCAAGCGCTTTCATGCGATTGCCCTGGGCCGGCGGCGATCTCCTCACCGTGCGCGGCCGTTCATGCCGATTGCACCGCGTCATGATTCCGCAACACAAATGTCACATAATTGTGCAATCCATTCCGCGCACAAGAAACGCACCGATGCACAGACCAGCCCGTCCGCAGAGTTTCCCCACCGACCACTTCATCAATCGCGAATTGTCGCTTCTGCAATTCCAGCGCCGGGTGCTGGCGCAGGCGGCGGACAAGGCGGTGCCGCTGCTCGAACGGTTGCGCTTCCTGTGCATCGTGTCGAGCAACCTCGATGAGTTCTTCGAGATTCGCGTGTCGGGGATCAAGGAGCAGATCCGGCTGGGCAGCCACACTGCGGGCACCGACGGTCTGATGCCGAACGAGCTGCTGGATCGCGTGAGCCAGGAAGTCCATGCGCTGATTGCCGAGCAGTACGCCCTGCTGAACGACGACATCCTGCCGGCCCTGGAAGCCCAGGGCATCGTGTTCCTGCGCCGCAGCCTGTGGAGCGACGCGCAGGGGGCGTGGGTGCGCGACTACTTCATGCGCGAAGTGATGCCGGTGCTCACCCCTATCGGGCTGGACCAGGCGCATCCGTTCCCGCGCGTATTGAACAAGAGCCTGAATTTCGCCGTCGAGCTCGAAGGCCTCGACGCCTTCGGGCGCGACTCGGGCGCGGCGATCGTGCAGGCGCCGCGCGCCCTGCCCCGCGTGATCCGCCTGCCCGCCGAGATCTGCGAGCACGAATACAGCTTCGTATTCCTGTCTTCCGTCCTGCATCGCCACGTCGGGGAGCTGTTCTCGGGCATGCATGTGCACGGCTGCTATCAGTTCCGCGTCACGCGCAACTCGGACCTCTTCGTGGACGAGGAAGAAGTGAAGGATCTGCGCGCCTCGCTGAAGGGCGAACTGCAACAGCGCCATTTCGGCGACGCGGTGCGCCTGGAAGTGGCCGACAACTGTTCGGAGGAAATGGCGGCCTTCCTGCTGCAGCATTTCCGCCTGACCCCGAAGGAGCTGTACCGCACGCCGGGCATCGTCAACTTGGTGCGGCTGATGCAGGTGCCGGACTGGGTGAACCGTCCGGACCTGAACTACTCGCCCTTCCTGCCGAGCCTGCCGAAGGCGCTGGAGCAGCGCGTCGAGATCTTCGAGGCGATCCGGCGGCAGGACATCCTGCTGCACCACCCGTTCCAGAGCTTCAGCCCGGTGATCGAGCTGCTGCGGGCGGCGGCCGACGATCCGCAGGTGCTCGCGATCAAGATGACGGTGTACCGTACGGGCACCGACTCGGTGCTGATGGACCACCTCGTGCGCGCGGCACAGAAGGGCAAGGAAGTGACGGTGGTGCTGGAACTGCGCGCCCGCTTCGACGAGGAAGCCAACATCACCTGGGCGAACAAGCTCGAGGAGGTGGGCGCCCACGTGGTGTACGGCGTGTTCGGCTACAAGACCCACGCGAAACTGCTGATGCTGGTGCGGCGCGAGGATGGCGGGCTGCGCCGTTACGTGCATCTGGGCACGGGCAACTACCACCCGCGCACGACGCGTTTCTATACCGATTTCGGCCTTCTCACCTGCAACGAGGAAATCGGCCGCGACGTTGCCGAAGTGTTCAAGCAGCTCACCGGCCTGGGCCAGGCATCCACCCTCAGGCATCTCTGGCAGGCGCCGTTTGCACTGCAACACAACGTGGTCGAGGCGATCGAGGCCGAAGCGGAGATTGCACGCCAGGGCGGGCGCGCGCAGATCATGGCGAAGATGAACGCGCTGCTCGAACCGGAAACGATCGAGGCGCTGTACGCGGCGTCGCAGGCCGGCGTCGAGATCGACCTCATCGTGCGCGGCCCGTGCGCGCTGCGCCCGGGCGTTCCCGGACTATCGGACAACATCCGCGTGCGCTCCATCGTCGGACGTTTCCTCGAGCACCATCGCATCTTCTACTTCCGCTCGGGCGGCGACGAGCGCGTCTACCTGTCGAGCGCGGACTGGATGGACCGCAACTTCTTCGGCCGCATCGAGATCGCCTTCCCCGTGCTCGACCAGCGCCTCAAGCGCCGCGTGATCAAGGAAGGACTGCGCGCTTACCTCGGCGACAACTGCCAGGCTTGGGAGATGCAGGAAGATGGCCGCTACCGGCGCAAGACGCCGCGCGGCGTGCATCGCGCCGCACAGATGATCCTGCTGGCGGAGCTCGCGAAGGGCCACTAAAGGGCCACGTGACCCGCCGGATCTGCTCAACCCCGGCAAGGTCGTGCTCAGGCGCCCGGCTTCAAGATCCTGCCACGCGCCCGACATCTCCCCGGGACCGCGCCTTACTTGCGCTGCACATCGATCACATCGCGCACTTCGCGGATGAGCGCGATCGCGCGCTGCACCTGCGCCACGCTGTTGACCTCCATCGTGAAGCGCATGAACGCCATACCCTTCTTCGTGATGGTATTGACGGCGATGACGTTGAGTTTCTCGCGCGACAGGACTTCGGAAATATCGCGCAGCAGCCCCTGCCTGTCGGCGGCCTGAACGGCGACGTCGACCGGAAAGACCGATTCGCGATTGTTGAAGGCCTGTTCGCCCCAATTCGCCTCGATGACCCGTTCCGGGTGATCGCGCACCAGGCGCTGGAAGTCGGGGCAGTCGATGCGGTGGATGGACACCCCGCGGCCGCGGGTGACGAAGCCTTCGATGGCATCCGGGGGTGCCGGCTTGCAGCAGCGGCCGAGCGAGGTCATGAGCTTGCCGACGCCGACGACGAGCACCTTGTCGTTGGACTCGTCCTTGTGGCGCCGGCCGATGACGATCTCGGGTTCGGGAACCGACGCTTCGGGCGCCTCGCCCTCGCGCAGCGCCATCTGCACCGCGCGGACCCCGACTTCACCGCGGCCGGCGGCGAGATACATCGATTCCGCATTCTTGAAGCCCAGCCGGCCGGCAAGCTCGTCGATGTTCGCACGCGACTGGCGTTCGCGCTGCAGTTCGCGCGTGACGAAGCTGCGCCCCCGGGCCAGCAGTTCTTCCTCTTCCTGCTGGCTGAAAAACTGCCGGATCTTGTTGCGCGCACGGCTGGTCGCGACGTAGTGCTGCGTGGGGTTCAACCAGTCGCGCGAGGGGCCACCCTCCTTGGCGACGTTGATCTCGACGGTCTGCCCGTTTTCGAGCTGCGTGCTGAGGGGTACGAGGTGGCCGTCAACCTTGGCGCCGCGGCAACGGTGACCGAGGTCGGTATGCAGGCGGTAAGCGAAATCGATCGGCGTGGCGCCGCGCGGCAGGTCCACGACCTTGCCCTGCGGCGTGAGCACGTAGATCGCGTCGTCGAGCGAGGCGCGCTTGAATTTCTCGACCCAGTCGGCCGAGTCGGTCACTTCGTCGCGCCACGACAGCAGGCTGCGCAGCAGCGCGATCTTTTCGTCGTACTCGTGGCCGTGGCTCTTGTTGCCTTCCTTGTAGCGCCAGTGCGCGGCGACGCCGAGTTCCGCGTGGCGGTGCATCTCGTGCGTGCGGATCTGGACCTCCAGCGCACGGCCGTCGCCGGCCAGCACCGCGGTGTGCAGGGACTGGTAGTTGTTGCCCTTGGGGTTCGTGATGTAGTCGTCGAATTCCTGGCCGATCGGCTGCCACAACTGGTTCACGATGCCGAGCACCGTGTAGCAGTCGCGCACGTTGTCGACGAGCACCCGCAGGGCGCGGATGTCGTACACCTGCGAGAAGTCGAGCCGCTTGGCGCGCATCTTGTTGTAGATGCTGTAGATATGCTTCGGCCGCCCGTAGACCTCGGCCTCGATGCCGACCGCGGCGATTTCCTTCTGCAGCCGCTCGATCGACGACTGGATGAATTCCTCGCGCTCGACCCGGCGCTCGTCGAGCATCTTGGCGATGCGCTTGTAGGTTTCCGGCTCGAGGAAGCGGAAGGACAGGTCTTCCAGTTCCCACTTGAGCTGCCACACGCCGAGGCGGTTCGCGAGCGGCGCGTAGATGTCGAGGCTTTCGCGCGCGACGTCGGCGCGGACGTCGACCTTGTGCTCCGTGAAGTAGCGCAGCGTCTGCGTGCGCGACGCGAGCCGCAGCAGCACGACGCGGATGTCCTCGACCATCGCGAGCAGCATCTTGCGCAGGACCTCGGTCTGGGCGCGGATCTCGGGCGCCGTCGCGGTCGCGGTCATGCGCGTGAGCAGGCGCAGGCCATTCAGGCGGCGCAGCCCATCGACGAGCAGGGCGGCGGGCTGACCGAACTTTTCCCCGATCTTGTCGGTGGCGTCTTCGATGTAATCACCGACGGCAAACAGGATCGCCGCGATCCGCGTCTCGACGTCGAGGCGCAACGAGGCCACGATCAGCGCCATACCGATCGCGTGTGTCCAGACGGATTCCCCGGTGCCGAGGAAATGTCCTTCATAGACGCCCTCGGCAAGGGCGACGGCATCGACGATGGCCGCGCGCTCCTCCGTGCTCAGCCCTTCGGCGAGCAGGTCGATGGGAGCCGCGGACTCGGACTGGGAAATTGCATGCGTGACGGAAACCATGTGCGGATTATCCCATATGGTGCGTCAATCACGCCGCGGAGCACGCCACATCCGCTCGTTGTGAGATCATCTTCGGCCCGAACGATGCGCCACGCGGATGCGCCGCCACGCAACCGGGCTCGCACCCATAATGAAAAAAACATTCGCCAACCCCTACCTCCTGCTCACCCTCACCGTGCTGTTCTGGTCCGGCAACATGATCGTCGGCCGTGGCCTGCACGGGGCGGTCCCGCCGCTGGCGCTGGCTTTCTGGCGCTGGACGATCGCGCTGACGCTGATGCTGCCGTTCGCGCTGCCGCACCTGCGTAGCCAGTGGCCGCAACTGCGGGCGCGCTGGCCGACGGTGGTGTTCCTCGGCCTTGTCGGCGTCGGGGGCTACAACACCTTCGCCTACATCGCCCTCCAGTACACGACCGCGACGAGCGCGACGCTGCTCAACTCCTTCACCCCCATCGCGACGATCGTGCTGGCCTTCCTGTTCCTCGGCAAGCGCCTCGGGCGGCTGGAGGCGCTGGCGATCGTGCTGTCCTTCGCCGGCGTGATGACGATCGTGAGCCGCGGCAGCATCGCGACCCTGCTCGGGCTGAGCCTCAACCTCGGCGACCTGTGGATGCTGCTCGCGGTGCTGACCTGGGGCATCTACACCGTCGGGCTGCAGCGACGCCCCGCCGGAGTGGATCCGATGCTGCTGCTCGCCGCCTTCACGCTGGTCGGGCTGCTGCCGCTGATCCCCGCCTATCTTTGGGAAATCGCCTCCGGGCGGACGATCGCAGTCAGCGCCGCGTCGATCACGGGCATCCTCTACACGGGAATATTCCCGGGCTTTCTCGGCTATGTGTTCTACAACGCCGCCGTGGCAGCCGTCGGCCCGAGCCGCGGTGCGCAGTTCATCCATCTGATGCCCGTGTTCACGACCGTACTGGCGGCGATCTTCCTCGGCGAACGGCCGCTGTGGTACCACTTCGCGGGAATCGCGCTGGTGTTTGCGGGCATCGTGCTGGCAACCCGCGGCCCGGCGCGCTGACGCGATGATCAGCATCCTGGAACGCTTCCGCCGCTGGCGCAGGGCGCGCCGCGTCGATGCGGTGTCGGTTTCCGACGCGATGTGGATACGTGCGGAAGCGCGTCTGCCCTTCCTCGACTACCTCGAACCGGAGCACCGCCTGCGGCTGCGCGAACTGGCTCGTACCTTCATCGCCGAGAAGCAGTTTTACGGCGCCCACGGCTTCGCACTCACCGACGAGGTCATCGTCACGATCGCCCTGCAGGCCTGCCTGCCCGTGCTGCGCATCGGCTTGCGCGCCTACCGCGGCTGGGTCGGCGTCATCGTCTACCCGGGCGATTTCGTCATTCCGCGCAAGGTCATGGACGAGGCCGGCGTCGTGCATGAATACGACGACGAGGTGCTCGGCGAAGCGTGGGAAGGCGGGCCGGTGCTGGTGTCGTGGCACGACGGGGAGGATGCGCCGGAAGGCGTGAACGTCGTCATCCACGAGTTCGCCCACAAGCTGGACATGGAAAACGGTGAGGTCGACGGACTGCCCCTGCTGCCCTCGGGGATGTCGCGCAAGGGCTGGGCGGAGGCCTTCTCGGAAGGCTACGAGCGCTTCTGCCGACAGGTCGATGCCCATGCGGAGACGGTGCTGGACCCCTACGGGTCCGAGAGCCCGGGGGAGTTCTTCGCCGTCGCGTCGGAAGCCTTCTTCGAAGCCCCCTGCCTGTTGCAGGAGGACTTCCCGGCCATCTACGGGCAGCTCCGGCAGTTCTACGGCGCCGACCCCGCAGCCGGCGAACGGCGCGTGTATGGCGAACCGCCACGCGACGCGGGCGTCGATTCGCCATGAGCGACCCCCGCATATTCCATCGACGTTTTCCGGCGTATGCGCGGCGCCAGAAAAATCCTTTGAATTAGCACCCTGCGTGCCTCCTGCAAATCGCCGCAAACTCTGCAGACGAAATTCGATTGCGATCCCGTGACAGCCGGTCTAAGCTGGAATCGCTGCTTTCGCAGGCGCAGCGTGCTGTCCGTTCGACTCAAATCCCGGAGGACGATTCATGGCGATTACCTGGATTCTGGTTGCCAATGCCAGCCTGGCCAAACTGTATGCGAACCTTGGTCCCAACAAGGGGCTGACGCTGGTTAAGGAGCTGATCCACCCCGAAAGTCGACAGAAAAATTCCGAACTCGTTACCGATCGCGCCGGCTCGTCACCGTCGGCAGGCAACGCATCGGGTTCGAAGCAGGCCCAGACCGAGCCCAAGACGCACGAAGCCAAGGTCTTTGCCCAGGAGATTGCACAGGAACTATACAAAGGACGAGCCACGAACGCCTTCGGCCGGGCCATCGTCTTTGCGCCGCCGGCATTCATGGGAATGCTCAATTCGGTGCTCGACAACCCGACCGCACAGCTGATCACGGACCGATTCGAAAAGGACTACACCAAGGAACCCGAACCGGTGCTGCGCGAACGCCTCGCGTCCTGCCTGTTCGTCTGATTCCGGCCGATTCTTCGAGCGTCTCTCTTCAGGAGACGATGGGACCGTGAAGAGCGGTCCCGAAGAGCAGCGGGGCGCTTGGCGCCCCGCTTTTTTTCACCTGCGCTCCGCCCCCGACACGATTTCAGTGCCGCCACTGGCGTCCGCTGAAGTGCATCCGCTGGGCATTCTCCATGTCCATCATGGTCATGAAGTCGCCGCGGCTCATCTGGATGATCTGCTCGTGGTCGCCGGCCTCGAAGTAGATCTCGGCCTCGTCGCCCAGGCTTTCATCGACGATCATGCGCATGCCATAGGCCGCACCGAGCGGCGGCACCGCGCCGGCTTCGCAGTCGCCGAACAGCGTCGACAGTTCGGACTCGCTCGCCAGCCGCAGCTCGCGCTGCATCGCGCGGCTCAGGATGCCCAGCTGCACGTGCTGCGTCGACGGCAGCACGGCCATCAGGTAGCCGTGGTCGTCTTCGAGCACGACCGACTTCGCGAGGCTGCTCGCCGGAATGCGCGCAAGGTGCGCGGTATCCATGCTGCTGTGTGAATGGGGATGGCTCAGCACGTCGTAGCGCAGACCGTGCTCCATCATGAATTCGTGGACTCTCGACGGGATTGCCATGGCAGTTCTCCTGGTCTTCAGGTGCGGGCAATTCTTGTGCGTCGCCCTTGGCAATAATGGGATCCGGACACCCTCCCTGCGGCGCCCCTGCGCGTTCGCCGACGATACATTCTAGGACGCCGGCAGCGGGCTTGCTGGCCGGCAGCCCAAGGCAATCGCACGCACCCACGTAAGGCGGGAGGAGCGTGACGTATCCCGCCAATCCAGGCGCAGGAACGCGGCCGGCCGCCGCATGGCGGGATCCGCCTTCGGCTCCTCGCGCCCTACGAATCCGTGCTTCCACGCACGATATTCAACTCTGCGAGCCAAAGACCCCGGGCCAGCTTTGGAGCACCCTGTATTGCGCCCCTTCGGGCCGAGGATCGGACTCGACCAGCACGAATTCGCCCACCGGCCACTCGATCGGGGGGGCGAGTTCGGCCGCGGGGAGCTCGCCACGAGCGTTGCGCAGCAGCGTGACGTGCGCAGCGAAATTGCGGCGTTCGACGGGGAAGCCCCCTTCGGCGAGCGCGGCGTTGAGCTTTGTCACGAGCGACTCGAGCTCCCCCGGCAATCCGCTCGCCCCCGCCCATACGATGTGGTTGTGGCGCCAGCGGGCGATGCGGTCGACCCGGAACGTGAACGGCGCGAACGCGACCGTGTCCGCCGCCGCGCGCAGCGCGTCGAGGCGTTCGCGCGGAATGTCGCCGATGAAGGCGAGCGTCAGGTGCAGGGTGTCGCGGCGCATGCGGCGGCCCCCGGTGAGGCCGTGGGCTCGCTCGCCCTCCTTGTGCAGCCTGCGCGCAATCGCCGCTGCGGGCCAGATGGCGAAGAATACCCGCGCGCGCTGCCTTGCAGCGGGAGCGGGTTCAGGCGGCCGCGTCATCCCGCACAAGCAGCGCCACGACCTGGGCGGCGATGCCTTCGCCGCGCCCCGTGAAGCCGAGCTTCTCGGTGGTCTTGCCCTTGATGTTCACCATCGCTTCCTCGATCCCCAGATCGGCCGCGATATTGGCGACCATCGCCGGGGCATGCGGCAGGATGCGCGGGGCACGGCAGATCACGGTGGCATCGACGTTGACGACCGCAAAACCTGCGGCGCGCACGGCGGCGAAGGCCTCGCGCAGCAGCACGCGGCTGTCTGCGCCGGCGTGCTGCGGGTCGGTATCGGGGAAGAGGCGCCCGATGTCGCCCAGCCCCGCCGCGCCGAGCAGCGCGTCGGTCAGCGCGTGCAGCAGCACGTCGGCGTCGGAATGGCCGAGGAGCCCGCGCTCGTGTGGGATCGTGACGCCGCCGAGGATCAGCGGGCGCCCCGGCACCAGGGCATGCACGTCGAAGCCCTGGCCGATGCGGAAGGGTACTTTCATGTCAGCGGGAATCCCTGTTCGTGAGGATCCACTCGGCCAGGTGGAGGTCGAGCGGATAGGTGACTTTCAGGTTGGTGGCGTCGCCCTCGATCAGCCGCGGACGCAGGCCGGCGGCCTCGATTGCGCTGGCCTCGTCGGTGACATTGCTCGCGGCCTCCAGCGCGCGGCGCAGCATCACGTAGCGGAACATCTGCGGCGTCTGCGCCTGCCACAGGCTGTCGCGCGGCACGGTCTCGAGCACATGGCGGTGCGCGTCGGCACGCTTGAGCGTATCGGCGACGGGCACCGCCAGGATGCCGCCGACCTCGTCGTGGGCGAGATCGCGGATCAACTTCTCGATGTGCCAGCGGGCGAGACAGGGGCGCGCCGCGTCATGCACGAGCACCCAGTCCGACTGCTCCGCCTCGCGCACGATCGCGCGCAAGCCGCCCAGCACGCTGTCGGCGCGCGTGGCGCCTCCGCAGAACAGCGGCACGAGCTTGGGGCCGAGGCCGGACCAGTCGTGGCGCTTCCACTCCGCATCGCCGACCGACAGCACGACGAAGACCTTGTCGATCTCCGGCGTCGCGCACAACACTTCGAGCGAATGGCGGATGAGCGGCTTGCCGAGGAGCTCCAGATACTGCTTCGGCTGCGATGCGCCCATGCGGCTGCCGCTGCCGGCGGCCGGGACGATCGCGAAATGGCGGGGATGAAATTTCTGCATGGCGCGGATTCTAACCGTGCCGTGCCAGACCTGGCGAAACGCCGCACGCGGCGTGCGTGCCGACGGCGATTGGAATAGAGTTGCACACAGGAATGAAGGAACGAGGCCGCCCGCCGAAACCCGCACGGAATGTGCGAAAGGAGAGCCCGAAGTGCCTTTTGCAAAACCGGTCGATTTCTCCCAGATCGAGGCTTTCCTGATCGCGATCGGCATCGGCCTGCTCATCGGCTTCGAGCGCGAGCGGGTCGCCTCGGCGCGTGCCGGCGTGCGTACCTTCGGCCTCGTGGGGCTGTTCGGCGCACTGGCCGGCATGCTCGGCGAGCACCTCGCCTCCATCGCCCCGGTAGTCGTCGGCATGGCGATCATGGGGGCGATGATCATCGCAGCCTACCTGCGCCACCCCGACCCGGTCGATCCGGGGACGACCTCCGTCGCCGCACTGCTGGTGTGCTACTGCCTGGGGGTCGCCGTGTGGCTCGGCCATGCGATGATCGCGGTGATCCTGTCGGTTGCGACGACGATCCTGCTTTACTTCAAGACCGAATTGCGCGGCGTCGCGACCCGGCTGGAGGCGAAGGAATGGATCTCGATCTTCCAGTTCGCCGTTCTGTCGCTGGTCGTCCTGCCCTTCCTGCCGAACGAGACCTTCGACCCGTACCACGCGATCAATCCGCGCCAGGTGTGGTGGATGGTGGTGCTGATCTCGGGCCTGAGCCTGGCGGGCTATGCGACGCTGCGCCTGGTGGGGGCGCGCTACGGCGCGGCATTCGTCGGCATTGCCGGGGGGCTCGCCTCGAGCACGGCGACCACACTGGTGTATGCGCGCAACGCGCGCGAGACGCCGCCCTCCGCACCGATGGCCGCGCTCGTGATCGTGCTCGCGAATCTGGTGATGATGATCCGCGTCGCGGTAATCGCCGCCGTGGTGGCGCCGGGCATCGTGAAGTCGCTGGCGCTGGCGATTGCCCCCGCCCTGCTCCTCGGTTCGATCAGCCTGTTCTGGTACTGGCGCGAGCAGTCGAACGGCCAGGCCTTCATGCCGGAGACACGCAACCCCACCGAACTGCGCACGGCACTCGGTTTCGGCGCGGTGTATGCCGTAGTGCTCTTCATTTCGGCCTGGCTCTCGGACATCGCCGGCAGGCAGGGGATGTACGTCCTCGCGCTGGTATCCGGGCTCACCGACATGGATGCCATCGCGCTGTCGAGCATGCGCCTGTTCAACCTCGGAAAGCTCGCGCTCGACGTCGCGGTGATCGCCATCGGCCTGGCGATGATCGCGAACCTCGTGTTCAAGACCGGCATTGCCGTCGTCGTGGGCGGACGGCCGCTGGGCATGAAGATTCTCGGCGGCATGGGCGCGGTCGCGGCCGGCCTGGGCGGTGGCATCGCCTGGCTCGCAATGTTTCCGGGAAGCCTATAATCCATCAGCGAAGACTGAATCACGAATTCGGCCCCGCCCCTTTACCCAAAAGGAATTCCATGGCCACTGCCTCCATTCGCCCCGCTGCGGTCGCCGGCTACTTTTATCCTGACGATCCGCAGGTGTTGCAGGCCCAGATCGGTGAAATGCTCTCGACCGCCGTGCCGCTGGAGACGGTGTCCGCGCCGAAGGCGCTCATCGTGCCTCATGCAGGCTACGTCTACTCCGGTCCGGTCGCGGCCAGCGCCTATGCCGCCGCCGCGGGGCTGCGCGACGTGGTGCGGCGCGTGGTGCTGCTGGGGCCCGCCCACCGCGTGCCGGTAGCATCGTTCGCCCTCCCCGCGGCCCAGGTGTTTACCACGCCGCTCGGGCCCGTACCGGTCAGCCGCACGGACTGGCTCGCGCTGCAGGAACGCGCCGATGTCGTCGTCGACGACCGCCCGCATGCGCTCGAGCATTGCCTGGAGGTCCAGCTTCCCTTCCTGCAGACCATCCTCGACGCCTTCGAGCTCGTCCCGCTGCTGGTGGGCGGCGCGAGCGGCGAACAGGTGGCACAGATCCTCGACGCACTGTGGGGCGGACCGGAAACACTGATCGTCATCAGTTCCGACCTCTCGCACTATCAGCCCTATGCGCAGGCCTGCTGCACCGACCGCAGCTCGGTCGACCAGATCCTCAAGCTGCGCACCGGCCTCGACCACGACCAGGCCTGCGGCGCGACGCCGATCAACGGACTGCTGCGCGTCGCGGCACGTCACGGCATCGAGCCCCACCTCCTCGACCTGCGCAATTCCGGCGACACGGCGGGTGACCGCTCGCGCGTCGTCGGCTACACCAGCATCGCCTTCTGCGAATCGACCAGCCATGCCGCTTCCGCCCGACACTGAACTCGGCCAGATCCTGCTTGCCCGCGCACGCCACGCGATCGCGCATGAACTCGGCGCCGAAAGGAATCCGCCCAACGGCGATCCGCGGCTCGAGGAGCGCGGCGCGACCTTCGTGACGATCAAGCGCAAGGGAGAGCTGCGCGGCTGCATCGGCAGCGTGCGCCCGCAACGATCGCTCGGCGAAGATGTCGTAATCAATGCGGTAGGCGCCGCAACCAGGGATCCGCGATTTCCGCCGATGTCGCGCGAGGAACTCGACAAGGTCGATATCGAAGTGTCGTTGCTCTCGTCGGCCGAGTTCGTCGAGTTCTCCGGGGAGGACGAGTTGATCGACAAGCTGCGTCCCGGCGTCGATGGGTTGCTGCTGTTCTCCGGCTGTCACAGCGCGACCTTCCTGCCGCAGGTATGGGAGCAGCTCCAGGAACCGCGGATGTTCCTCGCCGCACTCAAGCAGAAGGCCGGCCTCGCACCCGACCGCCCCGCTCCGAACCTGATGGCGGCGACCTACACGGTGCGAAAGTGGAAGGAGCCGTGAGATGAACTACCCCGCGCGCTACTGGCATCATCTTGACGACGGTCGCATCCAGTGCGATCTGTGTCCGCGATACTGCCGACTGCACGCGGACCAGCGCGGGGCCTGCTTCGTGCGCATGCGTGAAGGCGATGCGATCGTGCTCACCACCTATGGGCGGAGCTCGGGTTTCTGCATCGATCCGATCGAGAAGAAGCCGCTCAACCACTTCTACCCCGGCACCAGCGTGTTCTCGTTCGGCACCGCGGGCTGCAACCTCGCGTGCAAGTTCTGCCAGAACTGGGATATCTCCAAGTCCCGCGACATGGATCGCCTGATGGACGCCGCCTCCCCCGGGGAGATCGCGCGGACCGCAGCTGAATGGGGCTGCAGCAGCGTCGCCTTCACCTACAACGACCCGGTGATCTTTGCCGAGTACGCGATCGACACGGCCAAGGCGTGCCATGCGCTGGGACTGAAGACCGTCGCGGTGACGGCCGGCTACATCACCGAGATCGCGCGCCCCGACTTCTACGCCCACATGGACGCCGCCAACGTCGACCTCAAGGCCTTCACGGACGAGTTCTACGTCAAGGAATGCGGCGCGCACCTGCAGCCGGTGCTCGATACGTTGAAGTGGCTCGTGCACGAGAGCGACGTGTGGGTCGAGATCACGACGCTGCTGATCCCCGGCCTCAACGACTCGGAGGACGAGGTCCGCGCGCTGTCGCAATGGATCGCGAAGGAACTCGGCCCCGAGGTGCCCCTGCATTTCAGCGCCTTCCATCCCGACTACAAGCTCACGGACACGCCGCCTACGCCGCCGACGACCCTGGCGCGCTCGCGCCGCATCGCGCTCGCGGAAGGGCTGAAGCATGTGTACACGGGCAACGTGCATGACCGCGAAGGCGGCATCACGCGCTGCACGCACTGCGGCGCTGCGGTCATCGAACGCGACTGGTACGAAATCCTGAATTACGCCCTCGACGACAAGGGGGCTTGCCGCAACTGCGGTACGGCGCTCGCCGGCCGCTTCGGCCCCTTCTCGTCACCCTTCGGTTCGCGCCGCATCCCGGTCGCCATCCATCGGCAGCCCGCCGTGCGCGCCAAACCCTGATCCGGACCCGCCCAATCGTGAAACTGCGAACGACAGACATCAGCATGCCCTTCGAGCACGTCTGGCTCAGCGGCGAGCTCGTCCATGCACCCGACGTCGAGGGCCTTGCCGTGGTGTTGCGTCCGGCCGGCAGCCCGTTCGCACAGTCGCGCGACCTGCGCGTTGCGCGCGAACTGCAGCAGGCCGGATTTGCGACGCTGCTGCTCAACCTGCTCACCGCCTACGAGGAAGCGCGCGACCCGGACGCCCGCTTCAACGTGCCGCAGATGGCCAACCGGGTGGTGGCCGCGCTCGACTGGATCGGTCACCAGCCACCGCTGGCCGGGCTCGGAGTGGGTCTGGTCGCCTCCGACACCGCGAGCGGCGCCGCGATCCGCGCCGGATGGAAAGCCGGCGACCGACTCTCCGCGATCGTCTGCCGCGCCGGCCGGCCCGATCTCGCCGGCCTGACGCCGCTCAACACGCTTGCCGTCCCGCTGCGCATGGTGGTCGGCAGCGACGACCCGCACGCGGGAACGATCCGTCAGGCCTGCGAACACCTGCGCTGCCCGCACGACTGGCACGTGCTCCCGGGGGCGTCGGACGAATTCCGGGAACCCGGAGCGATAGAACACTTCGGCCAACTCGCCGCGGCCTGGTTGCGCGACAAGCTGCCCGCACCCGGCCCCGTCGAGCAACGCATCCACGACGGTACCGCGGCTGCGCCGACGTCCGGAGGATCTGCGGAGCAATCGCCGCCGCCGCATCCCCTATAATTCCCCCCCCTACCTCCCCGTCCGTTAGCGGCCCGACCGCAACAGCCAGATGTCCCGACCGCTCGACGCCCTGATTCCGCAACTCGCCTCCCTCGCCTTTCCAAAACCCGGCGCACGCCTCGACCTCCCCCCCCTCGCCGGCTCTGCCGACGCGGTCGCGGTCGCCCAGCTCGCGTCGCGCGGCCGCTGCCTCCTGCTGGTGACGGCCAACCCGCTCGACGCCCAGCGGCTGCAGGACGAAATCGCATGGATCGCGCCGGGCTTGCGCACCCACCTGCTGCCCGACTGGGAAACCCTCCCGTACGAGAGCTTCTCGCCCCACCAGGACCTGATCTCAGAGCGGCTGTCGACGCTCTACGCGGTGGGCCGCGGCGAGGCCGACATCGTCCTCGTGCCGGCCTCGACGGCGCTGTACCGCATGGCGCCGCCCGCCTTCCTCGCGGCCTACACCTTCTTCCTGAAGCAGGGTGCGAAGCTCGACGTCGACCAGCTGCGCAACCAGATGGCGGTCGCCGGCTACACCCACGTCACGCAGGTCGTCAGCCCCGGCGAGTTCTCCGTGCGCGGCGGTCTCGTCGACCTCTATCCGATGGGCGCGGCCCTGCCCTTCCGCATCGACCTCTTCGACGACGAAGTCGAAAACATCAAGACCTTCGATCCGGACACGCAGCGCACCGTCTATCCCGTGCCTGAAATCCGCCTGCTGCCGGCGCGCGAGTTCCCCATGGACGAGAAGGGGCGCACGCACTTCCGCAGCCGCTTCCGCGAGACTTTCGAAGGCGATCCTTCGCGCGTGTCGCTGTATAAGGACGTGTCGAACGGCATCGCCCCGGCGGGCATCGAGTACTTCCTGCCGCTGTTCTTCGACGACACGGCGACCCTCTTCGACTACCTGCCGGCCGAGGCCGCGGTGGTCCTGCACCGCGACGTTCCCACCGCGATCGACGAGTTCTGGCGCGACACGCGCTCGCGCTACGACTTCCTCAAGGGCGACCGCACGCGTCCGGTGCTACCGCCGGAAGCGCTGTTCCTCGGGCAGGAATCCTTCTACGCCGCGCTCAAGGATCGCCCGCGCGTCCACATCGCCGCGCCGGATGCCGGCGCCGAAGCCGCCGCGGCGACGCTTCCCGACTTGTCCGTCGAGCGCAAGGCGACCGATCCGCTGCACCGCCTCAAGGCTTTCCTCGAAGGCGACTGGGCCGGAAGCGGCGGTCGGGTGCTGGTGCTGGCCGACGCGCCGGGCCGGCGCGAGACGATCTCGGAGTTCTTCGGCGAGTATGGCCTGAAGCCCGCCGCGAGCGCGGACTTCACGGGTTTTGTCGAATCCGCCGAGCCGCTCGCGCTGGGCGTCGGCCCGCTCGCGACCGGCTTCCTGCTGCCCGACGCGAAGATCGCGATCGTCACCGAGTCCGAGCTGTACGCCGCGACCACGCGCACGCGCGTCCGCCGCGACGCACGCAAGGCGGCGACGATGGAAGGCTGGCTGCGCGACCTCTCCGAGCTGAGGCCGGGCGACCCCGTCGTGCATGAATCGCACGGCATCGGCCGCTACCTCGGCCTGATCCACATGGACCTCGGCGAGGGGCAGACCGAGTTCCTCGACCTGGAGTACGCCAACGGCGACAAGCTCTACGTCCCGGTCGCGCAGCTGCACGTGATCTCGCGCTACGCCGGCGCCGACCCGGAAGCGGTCGAACTGCACCGCCTCGGCTCCGGCCAGTGGGAGAAAGCGAAGAAGAAGGCCGCGATGCAGGTGCGCGACACGGCGGCCGAACTGCTGGCCCTGTACGCACAGCGCGCGGCCCGGGCCGGCCATCGCTTCGACTTCAAGCAGCACGACCTCGACGCCTTCGCCGAAGGCTTCGGCTTCGAGACCACGCCCGACCAGCAGGGCGCGATCGACGCCGTCATCGCCGACATGAAGTCCGGCCGGCCGATGGACCGCCTCGTGTGCGGCGACGTCGGCTTCGGCAAGACCGAAGTCGCCCTGCGCGCGGCCTTCATTGCGGTTGCGGACGGCAAGCAGGTCGTCGTGCTGACGCCGACCACGCTGCTGGCCGAACAGCACTACCAGACCTTCTCCGACCGCTTCGCCGACTTCCCGATCCGCATCGCCGAACTGTCGCGCTTCAAGAGCGCCAAGGAACAGACCGAAGCCCTGAAGCAGCTCGGCGAAGGCAAGGTCGACATCATCATCGGCACGCACCGCCTGCTGCAGAAGGACGTCCAGTTCAAGCGCCTGGGACTCGTCATCATCGACGAGGAACACCGCTTCGGCGTGCGCCAGAAGGAGTCGTTGAAGGCGCTGCGCAGCGAAATCGACATCCTGACCCTCACCGCGACGCCGATCCCGCGCACGCTGGGCCTCGCGCTCGAAGGCCTGCGCGAGTTCTCTGTGATCGCCACGGCACCGCAGAAGCGCCTCGCGATCAAGACCTTCGTGCAGCGCCACAGCAAGGGCATCGTGCGCGAAGCGGTGCTGCGCGAGTTCAAGCGCGGCGGCCAGGTGTATTTCCTGCACAACGAGGTCGAGACGATCGAGAACGTGCGCGACGACCTCGCGGAGCTGCTGCCCGAGGCGCGCATCGTCGTCGGCCACGGCCAGCTGCCCGAACGCGAGCTCGAACGGGTCATGCGCGACTTCACCGCGCAGCGCGCCAACCTGCTGCTGTGCACGACCATCATCGAGACCGGCATCAACATCCCGACTGCCAACACCATCATCATCAACCGCGCCGACCGCTTCGGCCTCGCCCAGCTGCACCAGCTGCGCGGTCGCGTCGGCCGCAGCCATCACCAGGCCTACGCCTACCTGCTGACGGACGCCCACGCGAAGCCGACGGCACTGGCGCAAAAGCGCCTCGAGGCGATCACGATGATGGAGGAGCTCGGTTCCGGCTTCTACCTCGCGATGCACGATCTGGAGATCCGCGGCGCGGGCGAGGTGCTCGGCGAAAACCAGTCCGGCGAGATCCAGCAGGTCGGCTTCAGCCTGTACACCGAGATGCTCAAGCGCGCCGTGCGCGACCTGCAGGCCGGCAAGGAACCCGACCTCAGCCAGCCGCTGGAAGTCGTGTCGGAAATCAACCTCCACACGCCCGCGCTGCTGCCCAACAATTACTGCCCCGACGTGCAGGAGCGCCTGACGCTCTACAAGCGCCTCGCCAACTGCGAGGCCGACGACGAGCTGCGCAGCTTGCAGGAAGAGCTGATCGACCGCTTCGGCGAACTGCCGCCGCAGACCCAGGCCCTGATCGAATCGCACCGCCTGCGCCTGCTCGTGAAACCCTTCGGCGTCGCCAAGCTCGACGCCAGCGACGCGCAGATCAGCGTGCAGTTCGGCCCCAACCCGCCGATCGACCCGGTCAAGGTCATCATGCTGATCCAGAAGGACCGCAGCACGAAGATGTCCGGCCCCGATCGCCTGATCCGCAAGGCGAGCCTGCCGAACCTGAAGCAACGCGTGCAGGGCGTCAGGGAGCTGCTGGAAGCCGTGAAAGCCTGATCCCACACGGATTCGCGTCCGGGCCTTGCATTCGCGAGGCCGGACTGCGGGCGCGAGGCGACGACTTCGACGCTGGCGCCCCTGGTTGTGCCAGGCCCCGTATTTCCGCTTGCCTGCCCCATCCCTCCTCCATGTAACCCGCGTCACAGATCAAAACATTAGACTATTCTAATGTTACTATCGGTCGTGCACGTTGACAGCCTTCAGGCGCAGCGATGCAGTCGGAGCGAGGCCGTCCTCTCGGTCTCCCTCCACCGCCGACAGACCCGGTAAGCGGGCGCACGCAATCGACAAACGGAGGAGACACATGGCTCACATCGTAATCATCGGAGCCGGCATCGGCGGCATGCCGATGGCCTATGAGATGAAACAGCACGCGCGCCCCGGGGACGAGGTGACGGTAATCGCAAATACCGCGACCTTCCACTTCGTGCCGTCCAACCCGTGGGTGGCCGTCAACTGGCGCAAGCGTGACGAAATCGAACTCGAGATAGCCCCGCTGCTTGCCGCGCGCAAGGTCCGCTTCATCCAGCAGGCCGCGGCGCGCGTGCATCCCGGTCGCAACCAGGTCGAGCTCGCCGACGGCAGCTTCGTCGACTACGACTACCTCGTGATCGCAACCGGACCACGGCTCGCCTTCGAGGAGATCCCGGGTCTCGGTCCGGCGGGGCATACGCAGTCGATCTGCCACGTCGACCACGCCACGGCAGCCGCGGACGTGTGGTCGGACTTCATCGCCGATCCCGGCCCCATCGTCGTCGGGGCGGTCCAGGGTGCCTCCTGCTTCGGACCGGCCTACGAGTTCGCATTCATCATGGAAACCGACCTGCGCAAGCGCAAGCTGCGCGACCGCGTCCCGATGACTTTCGTGACCTCGGAACCCTACATCGGGCATCTGGGGTTGGGTGGCGTCGGCGACTCCAGGGGCATGCTCGAGTCGATGTTCCGCGACCGGCACATCAAATGGATCTGCAACGCCAAGGTGACACGGGTCGAGGACGGCAGGATGTTCGTGACCGAGCACGACGAGGACGGCAAACCGAAGAAGGAGCACGAGTTGCCGTTCCGTTACTCGATGATGCTGCCGGCCTTCAAGGGCGTCGATGCCGTCCTGGGTGTCGAAGGCCTGAGCAACCCGCGCGGTTTCGTCCCCATCGACGCCTACCAGCGCAATCCGGCCTATCCGAACGTCTTCGCCGTCGGCGTGTGCGTCGCGATCCCGCCCGTCGAGGCGACCCCGGTGCCGATCGGCACCCCCAAGACCGGCTTCATGATCGAATCCATGGTCACCGCCACCGCGAAGAACATCCGCGCCGCGCTCGACGGGCGCGAACCGACCGAAAAGGCGACCTGGAATGCCGTGTGCCTCGCGGACTTCGGCAGTTCCGGTGCCGCATTCATCGCCCTGCCGCAGATTCCGCCACGCAACGTCAACTGGTTCTCCGAAGGCAAGTGGGTGCACCTCGCCAAGGTCGCCTTCGAGAAATACTTCATGTACAAGCTGCGCAAGGGCAAATCCGAACCGATCTACGAGAAGATCGTCATGGATGCGCTTGGCGTGATGAAGCTCAAGGGGCACTGAACGCACGGACGGCGGCACTACGCCAGAGGCACGGATCCGTAGGGCGGGAGGAGCCGAAGGCGGATCCCGCCATGGCGCTTGGAAATGCCTTCGACGCGGCTGGATTGGCGGGATGCGCTGCGCTCCTCCCGCCCTACGAAAGTTCGTGCTACGAAGGTTCGTGCGCTTCCCATCGTCCGGGTGCCGCTTCATCGCAGGTATGCGAGAATGCAAACGATTCTCGCAACCTTGTAGCACGACCTCAGCGATGCACAGCCCGCCCCGCGTTCGCACGTCGGCCGCAAATCGCGAACAACCGGCAACGGGACGCTCACCCATGAAACATCCCCTCTTCGAGTGCCTTGGCGACAAGTACCCGATCCATCTCGAAGAGAAATTCGACCGCATCCTCACGCGCATCGAGTTCCTGTGGGACACGCCCGAAATCCACGACTACTTCAGCGATCTGCTGATCGACAAGCGCGGCGGCCGACAGGGCTTCCCGCCCCTGGTGCTCGCAGACATCATCACGTTGCGCGAATTCCGCGAACTGGAGACCTTCCGCCAAGCAGAGCGCCGCGAACATGCGGTGCAGGAACTCGCCGAGCGCGGCATCACGGTCGACCGGGAGGCCTTCCTTGCCGCCTTGCGCACCGGCGATCGCGAGCTCGTCGACCTCTTCGTGCGGGCCAGATTCTGCATCCACGGTATCGACGTGGACGGCACGCCCCCCCTTCTCTTCGCACTGAAGCGCGGCTTCACCGTGATCGCAAGCATCCTCGTGAACGCCGGCGCGGACGTGAACGCGCGCGACGGGCTGGGCCTCACTCCACTCCTCGTCGCCTGCGGCAAGCCGACCGAGGGCTACCGCAGCATTGCCGAAGCGCTCATCCTCCGCGGCGCACAGGTGAACGTACGCGACCCGCTGGGCAACACGCCCTTCCTCCTGTCCCTGTCGGGCGGGGTCGTCGACATCGCCGAGCTGCTGGCCGAACGCGGAGCGAACATCTTCGCGAGCACGCGCAAGGGCGAAACCGCACTCACACTGGCAACCCGGCTCGACACCCGGGAGGGCGCACGCGTTGCCGAACTGATCCGCGACAAGAGCGCCGCGCGCTGAGCCACATAGACCGCGAAGTCACAGGTGGGAAACATGAAACCCCGACTGACAGTCCTGACCCTCGCAGTCGACGATCTCGAACGCGCGCTACGCTTTTACCGCGACGGGCTCGGCCTGCCGACGGAAGGCATCATCGGTACCGAGTTCGAACATGGCGCCGTCGCGTTCTTCGACCTTCAGCACGGCGTCAAGCTGGCGCTCTGGCCGCGGACCAGCCTCGTGCACGATACGGGGCTGCCCGCCGGCGCCCCTTCTTCCACCGAGTGCTCACTGGGGCACAACGTTGCCTCGAGACAGGACGTCGATGCGGTCATGTCCCAGGCCCGGCAGGCCGGCGCGCGCATCGTCAAGCAGGCCGGCGACACGTTCTGGGGCGGTTACGCGGGCTATTTTGCCGATCCGGACGGCCACCTGTGGGAAGTGGTGTGGAACCCACAGCTCGATCTCGCCGATTAGCAGCCGATTCCGGTATCTTGGTGCCCATGACGCGGGCACCAATTCGATGAACGACTACGTGGGCCTGCTCGCGGGCGTAGCTGCCGCGGGCATCGGCGGAGAACTGTTCGTGCGCGGCGCCGTCGGCCTCGCACACTGGGCGCGCATCTCTCCCGGCATCATCGGCGCCACCGTCGCCGCCTTTGCCACATCCAGTCCGGAACTGTCGGTGTCGGTGAATTCCGCGCTCGCCGGAACCCCCGAGATCGCGCTCGGCGACGCGCTGGGCAGCAACGTCGTGAACATCGCGCTGGTCCTTGCGCTGGCGTTGGTGATCGCCGGCATTCAGAGTCCCCGCGACAGTGTCAGGCGCGACTTTCCAGTCGCGCTGCTGGTGCCCGTGGTTACCGGGGTGCTGTTCCTGGACGGCGTGCTGTCACGCGTCGACGGGCTCCTGATGCTGGCCCTCTTCGCCGCATGGCTCAGTGCTGCGGTGATGGAGGCGCGGCGCCAGCGCAGCGCGGCTGAGTCCGTGATGGGCGCCCCGCGTGTCGGTAAGGCGCTTGCATCCGGCGTAGTCGGACTGGGATTTCTCGTGCTGGCCGGCAACATCATCGTTGTCGCCGCCAAGGGCATCGCAGCCAGCTACGGCATCGACGAATTCATCATCGGCGCGACACTCGTAGCCATCGGCACCTCCACCCCGGAACTGGCGACCACCGTCATCGCCAAACTGCGCGGCCACGACGAGGTGAGCCTGGGCACGATCCTCGGCAGCAACATCTTCAACGGCCTGCTCATCGTCCCGATCGCCGCGGTGATCCACCCGATCGCCATCGGCTGGCGCGAGGTGATGGTCGCGCTCGTCTGCGGCCTGGTCGCCGTCGCCGTGACCTGGCCGCCCCGCAGCGGCTTCATCAGCCGACGCAGGGGCGTCGTGCTGCTCGCACTGTACGCGGTCTACATCGTTGCCATCGCGCAGGGGCTGACGAGTTAGCAGACCCCGGCATGGGGATCAGAACAGAAAAGGCTGCTTTCCGGCCGGGGGGGCGGCTTCCGCGGCAAACACCTTGGCCTGCCGCGGCTTGATCCACACGGTCTTGCCGACCGGCAGGTCCAGGCTCGCCGCGCGCTCGCGCGTCAGCTCGACCTCGATCGTCTCGCCATCGTGCTCGAGTTCGACGCGCACCAGCGGCCCGATGCGATGTACGTGGAGCACCCCCGCCGTCATGCCGCCCGCGAGGGGCGCCACGTCGAGTTCGATGTCGTGCGGGCGCACGAAGGCGATCGACCCCGCAGCCGGCGCCTCCCCTTCCCGCTCGACTTCCGCCCAGGCGCCATGCAGGCGGCTGTGAAAGACGTTCACGTTGCCGAGAAACTGATAGACGAAAGGCGACGCGGGGCTGGAATAGACCTCGTCGGGCGAACCGATCTGCTCGATGTGGCCGCGGTTCATCACGACGACGCGGTCGGCGACCTCGAGCGCCTCTTCCTGGTCGTGCGTCACGAATACCGAGGAGATGTGCATCTCGTCGTGCAGGCGGCGCAACCAGCGGCGCAGTTCCTTGCGCACCTTGGTGTCGAGCGCGCCGAAGGGCTCGTCGAGCAGCAGCACCTTGGGTTCGACCGCCAGCGCCCGGGCGAGCGCGATGCGCTGGCGCTGGCCGCCCGAAAGCTGCGACGGGTAACGCTGCGCGAGCCAGTCGAGCTGCACGAGCTTCAACAGGCCCATCACGCGCTCGCGGATTTCCGCCTCGCTCGGGCGATCCTTGCGCGGGCGCACCCGCAGGCCGAAGGCGACGTTCTCGAACACCGACATGTGGCGGAACAACGCGTAATGCTGGAACACGAAGCCGACCTGGCGGTCGCGTGCGTGCACGTGCGTCGCTTCCTGGCCACCGAACAGCACCGAACCCGAATCAGGCGTCTCCATGCCCGCGATGATGCGCAGCAGCGTCGTCTTGCCGCAGCCTGAGGGGCCCAGCAGCGCGACCAGTTCGCCGGTCGGGATGTCGAGGGAGAGATTGTCGAGCGCGACGAAGTTGCCGAAGCGCTTGCAGATGTTGCGGATTTCGATGCTCATGAGCTTTCCGTGGCCACGACGGGCGGCTGTTCGGTTTTTTCGGGCGGCAGATCGGCGGTCAGCATCTCGGTTTCCTTGCGCATGCGCCACTCGACGACGGTCTTCGCGACCAGCGTCACGAGGCCAAGGAAGGCGAGGACGGTCGCCGCGGCGAAGGCCCCGATCTGGTTGTATTCGTTGTAGAGGATCTCGACGTGCAGCGGCAGCGTGTTGGTTTCGCCGCGGATGTGGCCGGAGACGACGCTCACGGCGCCGAATTCGCCCATTGCGCGCGCGTTCGCGAGGATCACGCCGTACATCAGGCCCCATTTGATGTTCGGCACCGTCACGCGCCAGAACATCTGCCAGCCGGAGGCGCCGAGCGAGATCGCTGCCTCTTCCTCGTCGCGCCCCTGCGCCTGCATCAACGGGATCAGTTCGCGCGCGACGAAGGGGAAGGTCACGAACAGCGTCGCGAGCACCATGCCGGGCAGCGCGAAGATGATCTTGACGTCGTTCGCGGCGAGCCAGGAGCCGAAGAAGCCCTGTGCGCCGAACAGGATGATGAAGATCAGGCCGGCGACGACCGGCGACACCGCGAACGGCAGGTCGATCAGCGTCGTGAGCAGGCTTTTGCCGCGGAATTCGAACTTCGCGATCGCCCACGCCGCGGCGACGCCGAAGGCGATGTTGAAGGGCAGCACGACCGCGGCGATCGTCAGCGTCAGCAGCATCGCGGAACGGGCTTCGGAGTCCTTCAGCGCCTCCCAGTAGGCCTGCGCACCCTGCGCGAAAGCTTCCCAGAAGACCGCGATCAGCGGCAGCACGAGGAACAGGAACAGGAAGCCGAGGGCGACGCCCGTCAGCAGCAGGCGGACCCAGCGCGGCTCCGCGGTGGCACGGCGTACTGTCATGGCCGGGCCTCTACCAGTGCGCCGGGCGCGAGCGCTTCGGCGGGTTCGGCGTCACTGCCCTTCGCGTGGCGGTTGGCCGCCCACCACTGCAGCAGGTTGATCACGAGCAACATCACGAAGGAGATCACCAGCATCACGACCGCGAGCGCGGTTGCGCCGACCAGGTCGTACTGCTCGAGCTTGGAGATGATCAGCAGGGGCGTGATCTCGGAGATCAGCGGCATGTTGCCGGCGATGAAGATCACCGAGCCGAATTCGCCGATCGCACGCGAGAATGCGAGCGTGAAGCCCGTCAGCCAGGCCGGGAAGATGCCCGGCAGCAGCACCCGGGCGAAGGTCTGCCAGCGCGTCGCGCCCAGCGACGCAGCGGCCTCCTCGACCTCGGCCTCGATGTCCTCGATCACCGGCTGCAGCGTGCGGACGACGAAAGGCAGCGTCACGAAGATCAGCGCGACGACGATGCCCAGCGGCGTGAAGGCGACCTTGATGCCGAGCTTGGCGAGGAACTGTCCGACCCAGCCGTTCTCCGCGTACAGCGTCGCGAGCGTGATGCCTGCCACCGCGGTCGGCAGCGCGAAGGGCAGATCGACGAGGGCGTCGACGAAGCGCTTGCCGGGGAACGGGTAGCGCACCAGCACCCACGCGACGATCAGCCCGAACACGGCATTCACGACCGCCGCGAAAAGGGATGCACCGAAGGTGACCCGATACGAGGCCAGCGCACGCTCGGCGGTCGCGATGTCCCAGAAACTGCCCCAGCTCAGCTTGCCGGTCATGAGGATCATGCCGCCGAGCGGGATCAGTACCAGCAGGGTCAGGTAGGTCAGCGTATAGCCCAGCCCCAGCCTGAAGCCGGGCAATACGCCATCCCGTTTGGCGGGAGCGGGAAACATGTCGAAGTCGGAACCGTCTGTCGTGGAAATCGAAAGGCGCAGCGGCCCGCGATGGGGCCGCTGCGCGAGAAAAACCCCGGATCTTACTTCTGAACGTAGATCTGGTCGAAGCTGCCGCCATCCTTGAAGTGGGCGGATGCCGCCTTGCTCCAGCCGCCGAACACCTCATCCACGGTAAATGTCTTGATCGGCGGGAACGCTGCCGCGTGCTTCTTCAGCACTTCTGCATCACGCGGGCGCAGGTAGTTCGCCGCCGCGTTTTCCTGCCCTTCCTTCGACCACAGATATTCCAGGTAGGCCTGCGCCACCTTGCGCGTGCCCTTCTTGTCGACAACCTTGTCTACGATCGCAACCGGGAATTCGGCCAGGATGGAGATGCTCGGATACACCACCTCGAACTCGCCACGTCCGAATTCCCTGGCGATCAGTTCGGCCTCGGACTCGAAGGTGACGAGCACGTCGCCGATCTTGCGCTGCATGAACGTGGTCGTCGCATCGCGGCCGCCCGAGCCGAACAGCGGCGCGTTCCTGAGCAGCTGGCCGACGAACTCCTGCGCGGTCTTGTCGTTGCCACCGGGCTGCTTCAGCGCGTAACCCCATGCGGCGAGATACGAGTAGCGGCCGTTACCGGTGTTCTTCGGATGCGGGATGATCAGCTGGATGCCCGGCTTGGCGATGTCGTTCCAGTCCTTGATCGCCTTCGGGTTGCCCTTGCGCACGATGAACACCATCGTCGAAGTGTAGGGCGAGGCGTTGTCGGGGAACTTCTTCGGGTAATCCTTCGCGACGAGGCCCTTCTCGGCGAGGAAATCGACGTCGGTGGCCTGGTTCATCGTCACGACGTCGGCCTCGAGGCCGTCGGCCACCGCGCGGGCCTGCTTCGACGAACCGCCGTGCGACTGGCGCAGTTCGACGGTCTCGCCGGTCTTTTCCTTCCAGTGCTTCTGGAACAGCGGGTTGAAATCCTTGTAAACGTCGCGCGCCACATCGTAGGAAACGTTGAGCAGATTGGACTGGGCAAAGGCTCCGCTTGCGAAGGCAAGTCCGGCTGCGAGCAACAGGCTGGTCAGTTTTTTCATGCGGAATCCAATAGCGAGCGATGAACAGGAAAGGCCTTGACGATAGCCCATGACTGGGTGCGTGGCAACGCATAAAACCTTATTTCAATATAACCAGATACGCTATAAAGCCCGCTATCAACCATGTTGTTCGGCCATAAGAGCTCTTGCCGGAAGACATCACACCGCCCCCGACCGCGTGGCCACGCACGTCATGGACGCGGAACCAAAGGCGCCCCTATGACTCGGATATAATTCGCGCCTTTCCGCCCCGACATTCAGATCCGTCGAAGCATTGCCGCGCGGCGCCTCTCGCTCTCCAGCCTCCAGGACATCTGATGAGACAGAAAGCCCCTGCCTACGTCATCGGCCACATCACGATCAAGGATCCCGCCAAGTGGGACCAATACCGTTCGCGGGTACCCGGCACGCTGGAGGGCTGGGGCGGGGAGCTGGTGCTGCGCGGCAAGCGCGTGACCGTGCTGGGCGGCGAGCATGCGCACACGGATACCGTGGTGCTGCGCTTCCCCGACATCGATTCGCTCAACGGCTGGTTCAATTCGCCCGTCTATCAGGCCCTGATCCCGCTGCGCGAACAGGCTGCCGACGTCGTCCTGATCTCCTATGAAAGCTGAACGTGCGAAGTGTCGCCGGCGGGATCCCTTTTTGCTTAACACAGGATGTCCAGATGAACCAGAAGTACATTTTCGGCATCGCCGCCGCATTGATGGTGGGGGTGTTCGCCACCGCGACGCTCGTCCATGATTCGGAGAAGAGCGCTCAACGCGACGAGGTCGCCGAGCAGAACCGTTCCGCACTCGTGCGCGTACATTCGCCGTCGCTGGGCGAGGCCGATGCGCGCGTGCACATCGTCGAATTCCTCGATCCGGCCTGCGAAACCTGCCGCGATTTCTACCCGTACGTAAAGCAGCTGATGGCTGCAGCGCCCGGGCAGATCCGCGTCAGCGTGCGCTACGCGCCGTTCCACGACGGCTCGGAGCAGGTCGTGAAGCTGCTGGCGGCGGCGAAACTCCAGGGCAAATTCTGGGAAACGCTGGAAGCGCTGTTTGCGGCGCAGCCGAACTGGGCGTCGCACCACGACCCGCAGCCCGACATGGTGTGGAACTTCATCAACGGCATCGGCCTGGACATTGCGAAGCTGAAGACCGACATGGCCGACCCGGCGATCGACGCGATCGTCAGGCAGGATCTGGCCGACGCACGCGCGCTCAACGTGACGAAGACGCCGGAATTCTTCGTAAACGGACGCCCTATGCCCAGCTTCGGCTACGAGCAGCTCAAACAGCTCGTCGCGGAAGAACTGAAAAGCCAGTACTGAGCATCAATTCCGCGCCGAGCCGCGGCCGAGCCCCGCAGAAAAGACATCGGCCCCGCCGGATGGCAGGGCCGAATGCGATACGGCACACTGCGAAGACGGCCTTCCGGGGCCGCCTCTGCAGCGGATGCTTACTGGCGGATGCCTTCGATCGACAGGGCGATCTCGACGGTGTCGCCGACGACGCGCGGCAGACCGTAGTTCATGCCGAAGTCGCTGCGCTTGATCGTGGCCGTGCTTTCGAATCCGGCACGGGTATCGCCGCGCGGCCCCTTCCCTGCGCCCGTCAGCTTCAGGTCGAAATCGACCGGCTTGGTGACGCCGTGGATCGTCAGGTTGCCCGACAGGACGCCTTCGCCGCGGTTGTTCCAGCGCACCCGCGTCGACTCGAAGGTCATGGTCGGGAACTGCGCGGCATCGAAGAAATCGGGGCTCCTCAGGTGATCTTCGAGCTTCTGGTGCTTGGTATTGACGCTGGACACGGACACCGTCGCGCTGACCGCGCTGTCGGTCGGCTTCTGCCCGATCATGAAGGTCCCCTTGATGTCGTCGAAACGGCCCATGAAACGGCTGACGCCAAGGTGCGAAATGAAGAAATAGACGTGCGAGTGTGCCACGTCGATCACGTAATCCCCGGCGACGAGATCTTCCGCGGCGGGCTTGGCCGCGGCGGTGCGTGCGGCCGCCTTGGTCGCGACGGCGCCCGAAGCCGACTGCTGCGCGTGAGCAGGCAGCGCCAGGGCGGTTCCCAGGGTCAGGGCGAGGAGCAGCGGGCGAAGAGCGATACGCATGGTAGTTCCTTGTTTCAAGAGTTGCCGGTTGAAGCCGATTCGTGTGATCAGGTGTCTGTTCTCAGCGGGAACGCGCCTTGAGGCGGACGATCATGGCTTCCATCGTCACACGCATGCGCTCCAGCGAAGCGGCAAGCCGCTCGAAGTCCTTGACTCCGCCGGCCTCGAACTTCTTGCCAAGGTCACCGAGGCTCATCTTGTCGGCCGATTCGATCAACGAGTCGAGCGGCCGGGTGATCGACGCAGGGATCGTTGCCAGCAGGGCACCGGCCAGCAGCAGGCCCGCGACGGCAAAGCCGATGTTCACGTAATCGACCACGTCGAAGTTGCTGCGGATGGCCTGATAGGCTTGGGCCGATTCGTCGGCACGGGCGCGCGCCATCTTCGTAGCGCCTTGAATCAGGACGTTGTCGAAGCGATCGACCGCCGGGCGCAGCTCCTCGTTGGCACGCACCGCCTTGTTGTAGGTCTGCGAACCGCCGGCGGTTTCACCTTCGTCGAGCATCGTGACGTCGTAGCTGAAGCCTTCGATGATGCGGGCAAAGCCCTTCTGGTAGTCGTCCAGCGCGGCCTTCCATTGCGTGAAGGCGCCACTGTCGGCGGGCAAGTAGATACCCCTGCTGTTGGCGACCATTGCTTCGATCTGGCCCAGGATGCGGGCATGCGTGGCGTTCCAGTCCTTGAGCACCGCATTGCGCCCATCGACGTTGCCGACGTAGATCAGGTATTCCTTTTCCTGACGCCGCAGCTGTTGCGCCGACGCGAGGAGGTCGGTGATTTCCGTCGCCGCGATGAAGTTCCGGTTCACGGCCGTGTCCACGAGGCCCTGCGTGCGCGAACCGTAGAAGAAGCTGGCGGCACCCTGAACGAGGATGAACGCGAGCAGCACGGAAAAACCGAGGATCAGCTTGTTTCGGATGGTCATGACGGTCAGGAATTTGGAGTTGAGAGGAGTCCGGCCACGAGTTCCTGGATGATCGCCTCGCGATCGACGGTTTCCGGGAGCTCGCGCTGCAGGCGGGCGAGGAATGTCATCAGCTGTCGGGGCGGCAGTTCGCCGTCCTCGAATCCGAGATCGAAAAGGACATCATCGACGATGATTTCGCCCAAAACGCCGATCTCGCGTGCCAGGCGCTCGATGGTGAACTGCTTCCAGGACGGATTTACTGACATCGGATCTTTCACTGTATGTCGATCGCAGTAGCGGACTGCAGCATCGAGCGTGGAACTTGTAAGTAGATATTACCGGGATGCAAAGGAACGCTACAAGCATATTTATCGGCGCCCGACCGTAAAATCTTTAACGCGCCGATGAAATATTCTTGCACAGCCCCGTCCTTTGGCCCTTTTCGCACATTGACGCAAAAATGTAACACCTGAAAGGTAGCCTCCGCGGCCTCTGCCCCACTCCCTCGGTCGCCCCGGATGCCCTTGCTGCTCTCGTCCCTGCTCGGCAAATACCGTGTGCTCGTGTTTGCCGTCGCCGCCTTCTTTCTCGTGAGCGTCGGCGTCTATACGCTCAACTACGTCCTGCTGCAGAACGTCGAACGCGACGCGAAGAGCATCAACGAGGGCGGCAAGCTGCGCGGCTACTCGCAGCAGCTCGCCAAGGCCGTGCTCACACTTTCGCATGAATCGGCTGCGGACGAGCCGGTGCAGACGAGCCAGGCGCAGATCTCGGAGGCCTACCAGGCCTTCGACCAGGCCCTTGCCGAGGTGCAGGCGTTTGCGGCGGACTCGCAGGACGGTCCTGCGCTCGAACTCGCGGACAAGCTCGATCGGCAGTGGCAACCGCTCCGGAGCGCGGCGATCGCGCTTCTTGCCTCGGCTACGCCGGACCGGGCCGCAATCGACGCCGCGGTAACGCTGAGCAACACGCGCAACGTGCGCCTCTGCAGCTCGCCGACGATCTGACTCCCGCTGCGCTGGCGCACACACGAGGCAAACCTGGTCGTGCACCTCGACATCCGCCGCTGACGCGGACGGACCGCGGAAGCACAGCCGGCGTTGCCGGCATGCATTCAACGCCCGACACGAATACCATGCACGGTTCCGGACCGGCGGGCGGGAGCCACAGCCCCGCGCGACCGGCCAACCCAGAGCACGAGATCCCATCCCATGAGCCAGCCTTCTGCCGCAAGATTCCCCGTCGTCGACGCCCAGGTTTCGCCCACCGGGCGCATGGAGGTGCTGTCGCGCACGGAAGCTGCACGTCTTTCGAGCCAGGGTCAGGGCGGACTGCGGGAAATTTTCCGCAATTGCGCCCTCGCGGTGCTCAACTGCGGCAATCCGCTCGACGACGGCAAGGAGCTCCTCGCCCGCTACCCGGACTTCGACATCGAGATCATCCAGCGCTCGCGCGGCATCAAGCTGGACATCCGTAACGCGCCGGCGAGCGCCTTCGTCGACGGGCAGATGATCCGCGGCATCCAGGAACACCTGTTCGCGGTGCTGCGCGACGTGGTCTATGCGAATGGCGAACCCGGTGACGCGGCAGGCGGGCGATTCGAACTGGGCTCCTCCGAGGGCATCACCGACGCCGTTTTCCACATCCTGCGCAACGCCGGGATCGTGCAGCCGGTGATGCAGCCCAGCGTCGCGGTGTGCTGGGGCGGCCATTCGATCAGCCGCGAGGAGTACGACTACACCAAGCGCGTCGGCTACGAGATGGGGCTGCGCGGGCTGGACATCTGCACCGGCTGCGGCCCGGGAGCGATGAAGGGGCCGATGAAGGGCGCGACGATCGGACACGCCAAGCAGCGCATCGGCAAGCCGCGCTATCTCGGCTTCACCGAGCCCGGGATCATCGCGGCCGAATCGCCCAACCCCATCGTCAATGACCTCGTTATCCTGCCTGACGTGGAAAAGCGCCTGGAGGCTTTCGTGCGCGCGGGCCACGGCTTCGTCGTGTTCCCCGGCGGCGTCGGCACGGCCGAGGAGATCCTCTACGTGCTGGGCATCCTGCTGCATCCGGCCAATGCCGCCCAGCCCTTCCCGCTGGTATTCACCGGGCCGAAGCATACCGGGGAATACTTCCACCGCATCGACAGCTTCATCGGCGAGACGCTGGGCGACGAGGCACGCAGCCGTTACCGCATCATCATCGACGATCCGGCGGCGGTCGCGCGCGAGATCCACGGCGGCATCTGCAGGGTGCGCGCCTTCCGCAAGGAACATCGCGACGCCTATTACTTCAACTGGCTGCTGCGCATCGAACACGAGTTCCAGCAGCCCTTCCGGCCGACGCACGCGAACATGCGGCGCCTCAGGCTGCATCGCGGCGAGCCGAAGCACCTGCTCGCGGCCGATCTGCGCCGCGCGTTCTCCGGCGTGGTCGCCGGCAACGTCAAGAACGACGGCATCCGCGAGATCGAGCAGCACGGTCCGTTCGAGATCCACGGCGATCCGGAGATCATGGGCCCGATGGACGCCCTGCTCGCTTCCTTCGTCGCGCAGGGGCGCATGAAGCTGCCGGGGACGGCCTACAACCCGTGTTATCGCGTCGTGCCGCGCACACATGAGGCAGCGCCCTCAGCCTGAGCCGGCGGCTCATGTCCCGCGGCGGCGCGGAAACATGTTGCGTGAATGCCATGACTTCCGGGTGGAATATGCCGTCGGGCAGCGCGCGGGGAAATATGTCCGTAACGTTTATTGGGTAGAATCGCCCAAAAATACAAAACCGGACATCACCACACCACCGACGATCATGAAAAGCCATACCAATGAAACCTTCCTGCCGGCCGAAGCAGGCTTCCACCGCGAGCGCGACGACGGCCTCTACGATCCCGTGCGCTTCGTCTTTGTGAACGACCGCATGCGCCAACACATCCTGAACGAGCGCCGCGTGATCCTGGACGCGCTGCCGCCGCTCAACCGCGCGCGTCAGGAGAAGATCTTCAGCAAGTACGATCCGAACGAACGTCACCGCAGTTACCAGAACATCCTGCGGATGTACGGCCGCCCCGCGAACGCATAACGGGAGGCGTCGTCCGGCACCAGCCGGACCGTTCAACGAAAAACGCGGCCTGGCCGCGTTTTTTGTTTGTGGCGCGGTTTGGCCGCATTTTTCGTTTGTGGCGCGGTTTGGCCGCATTTTTCGTTTGTGGCGCGGGCGTCAGCGACGCCCGCATGCACCTTGCCTCAGACGCCGATGCGGCCGCCGTCCACGCGAGTGATGACGATGGTGGACGATCGCGGACGCGACAGCCCGCCATCCGGCCAATGGCTGCCGAAGCTGCCCGTGGCGAAGTCCGGGCGCGTGTCCTCGCCCGGATGCTGGATGTTCACGAACAGCGCCTTGCCGTCCGGCGTTTCCGCAACCCCGGTGATTTCGCATTCCTTCGGGCCGACAAGGAAGCGCCGCAGGTTCTCCTCGCCGGGCGCCTTGCCGACGTAGGTATCGACCGCGCGCGTGCTCGCTCCGTCGCTGCTCACGATGGTCCGCGCGCTGCCGTCGCCGACCTCGCCCGGCACCGCCGCGAGCAGCATGCAGTTCGTGACGTCGGTGTAGGCGCCGTCGTCGGTCTCGATCCACAGCACGCCGGTCGCCTGGCTGAACCAGAGTCCGTCGGGGCTGGAGAAGTCGTTGGTATCGGTCAGGCCGGAAATGTTCACGTTCGCGGCATCGGCAGTCGCACGTGCACCGAACAGGAACACGTCCCACTTGAACGACGTCGCGGCGACATCGTCCCCGGCTTCGGCGAAGCGGATGATGTGGCCGTTGGGATTGCCGCGCTGGTCCTGGCCCGTGGTCTTGCGGTCGTTGTAGAAGCGCGGGTTGGCGGCATCGAGGCGGGAGAGCGGACGGCTCGCGGCATTGGTGTTGGTGAGGGACATATAGACCTCGCCGTTGCGCGGGTTCACGGCGCCCCACTCGGGACGGTCCATCTTCGTCGCGCCCGCCGCATCGGCCGCGAGGCGCGCATGCACGAGGACATCGGCCTGGTCGGCAAACCCGTAGGCCGCGTTCGCCGGCGACACGTTGCCGACACCGAAGCCCAGTTCGACCCACTGGCCGGTGCCGTCCGCATCGAAGCGTGCGACGTAGAGCCTGCCGTCGTCGAGGTACTTGTCGCCGGCAGCCATGCCGCCGTTGGCGTCGTCCGGGTGCCACACGGCGTTCGAGACGTACTTGTAGATGTACTCGTTGCGCGAGTCACAGCCCATGTACCACACCAGCGGGTGGCCGACGCGAACCGGGCCGAGCCATGCGCCTTCGTGCGCGAAGCGGCCCAGCGCCGTGCGCTTCTTCGGCGTCGCGTCCGGGCTGAACGGGTCGATCTCGACAACCCAGCCGTAGGTGTTCGGCACGTTGCGGTAGTCGTCACTGCCATCCGTCGAGCTGCCGAGTTTCATCGCGTTCCAGCGGCCGTAGAGGTCGTCCGCCGTATCGGGCGTGACGGTCGCCCACAGTTCGCGGCCGTTGCCGCGAACGCCGTAGCGTGAGAAGGAGGTCAATTCCTTGACGCTGCGGTTCGGGTTGTCCGCTGCCTCGATGCGGCGGAAGTAGCCGGCCCAGTTTTCCTCGCACGTGAGGTAGGTGCCCCATGGCGTGCTGCCGCTGGCGCAGTTGTTGACGGTGCCGCGCGTACGGCTGCCGTCCGGCGAATACTTCGTGACCATGTAGGGCGTCTTGCCGGCCGGGCCGGAGAGTTCCATTTCGGTCAGGGTGTGCACGCGCCGGTTGAAGTGCGAGTCGCGCTGGTAGCGCCATTCGCCGCCCGCGCGCGCAATCTCGACCACGCTCACGCCATGCACGTAGAACTCGCGCAGCACTTCCTCCGCCACCGTGCGCACGCCGCCGACCACCGTAGCCCCGTTCGGATGCAGGTAGGCCGGAGTGATGGCTTCGTGGTTCAGGCACAGCAGGCCGCGGTCGGACTCGTTCTTGTGGTGCTTGCCGTCGGGGCCGAGGCCGAAGTAATGCATGCCGTCGTGATGATCGCCCGCGCGCAGCGCGAAGCTTTCGGCCGGGTCGGTGCCGTCGTTGAGGTACTCGCCCACGCTGCCGTCGATCGGGTCGCCGAGGCGGTAGAGCACCATGTAGCGGTAGCCTTCCGGCACCGACACGGCATCGGCGAGGCTCTTCGCAACCGGATTGAAGGCGAGCTTGGGCAGCTTGCGACCGGGTGCGGCAGCGCCTTGTGCGGACGCTGCCGCGAGGGCCGGCGACGCGCCGCCGAGCATCGCCAGCGCGGCTGCGCCGATGCTGCCGCCGAGGAGCCGGCGTCGCGACAGGCGCGCCTGCAGGATGCTGTCGAAGCCCGGATTTACCGAGGTATTGGTGGATTCGTCGTCGCTGCCGGGGCGCAGGGATTGCATGTCGTTCATTGGAGGTTCCTCTGTGGGATTACGCGATGCCGCTTGCAGGCGCACGGTAATCTGCAGAGGTTAAGAACTCATGACACGCCCATGGCGGCGAATCCGGGGCCGCGTTTTGCACCGTATGGCGGCGTCAATCCTTGGCCGCGAGTTCGGCCAGGCGCTGCGGCGATCCGATCGCCACCCCCAACCCGGACAAGCCGGGCCTGCCGCAGGCTTGCGCCCCGACGGCAGCGGCGAGTTCCGCCAGCTCGGGGGGAAAGTAGAGCACGAGCTCGCAATGCAGGCGCCCGAGGTTCTCGTGGCGCATCAGCACCGCTGTCGCGGCGTTCCGCTCGCGCTGCTGCTCGAATAGCGCGCACACGCGCTCCAGTTCCTCGCCGGCCAGCATCGCATCACCGAGATTTGCCGCGAACCACTGCTCCATGTCGTCCCGTCACTTCGTGCGCGCAGGAGAATCGGGTTGCCGTGGCGATTCCGCCTCCAGCATCCGCACTCGCTCCCGAAGCAGTCTTTCGTCCTCCCGTCGCTGCGTCGCATCGCGCGCCACGGCGACCGACCCGACGACTTCGCCACGCTCGTCGGAGACCAGCGCGAAGCTCATTTCCACGTAGATGGTGGCGCCGGCGGCGTTCAGCGATCGCGTGATCACCGCACGGCCGCCGAGCCGCGTACGGCCGCTCGCCACCGCACGGTGAAAACCCTCCCAGTGCGCGGCGCGCAACCTCTCGGGAATGATGAGGTCGAGGCTCTGCCCGATCGCCTCCGTGCGCGGGAAGCCGAACAGAGCTTCCGCCGCGGCGTTCCACACGCGGATCCGACCTTCCCTGTCGGCGAAGATGATGGCGTCCGACGTCTGTTCGACGATGAAGCGGCTGATGTCCGTGGCGTTGCTGCTCAAGCTTGCCTCCTATGATGCGGCCGCGGCCCGGCGGCTCGTTATTGGATGAACCAAATGAAATCCTGCGACCAAGGCTCCGGGTGCTCGCCCGCTCGCTCGACCGGCTCAGGCCGAGTCATCCGGAAACACCGTCCGGTACAGGCATTCGGTCGCGAACGCGGTGACGGGCAGCGTCACCGTCAGCAGCAGCGGCACGATGATCGATACGATGATCGTGCCGCCGAGGACGAGACTCCACGTGAGATTCGCCGGAAAGCTGCGAAATATCGCGCGAACGCTCGCACTCACGGCGACGACCAGGCTGGTGCGGCGCTCGATGAGCAGGGGAACGGCATATGCGGTGATGCAGAAGGCGATCACCGCGAACAGCCCGCCCGCGACGATCGCCCCCAGGTGGAAGCGCAGGAGTTCGGCGGAAAACGGAAACAGCATCTTCCAGCCGGTGTAGCTGCGCCCGAGCATGAAGCTGTAGAGGATGCCGGCATCGGTCATCCAGATCACGAAGAGGAACAGGCAGACGAGCACGAGGCCCCAGAGCGCAGGAGGCGATCGCAGGAAGCCCGCGCCGACATCGCGCCACGTCGGTTTGCGGCCATTCCGCAGCGCTGCCGACATGGCGAAGAAGCCCGCCAGCAGGGCCGGCGCCACGATCAGGAAACCGCCCACCAGCGGCAAGGCCATCGGCGCCAGCCCGACGACGGCGAGCAGGGAAACGAGTCCCACGCCGAACACGGCAAACCCGCCCGCATACAACAGGGAAAGGGGCGCGGTGTCGGCGAACACGCGCAGTCCGCAGGACACGGCTGCCATGACCTGGGCGGGGCGGACATGCCGCGGCTCGGGGCGACTATCATTCATCGACATGGTGACACCACGAAGCAGATCGCTCCCTCCATCCTAGTCCGGATCAGCCATATGGCACTGGATGACGGGTACGGACACGTGCGAAATTGTGGACATGCGCTAAAGATGCATTTTTGTTGACTCTTTTGCAAGCACCACTATAGTCCGGTAGACGGCCGTTGCGCCACGCGCGCACGTTCCGTGCCGAATCGAACAGGGACGAGGACATGCGAACATCAGCGGGAGCTGCACCCAAATTCCTGAATCTCCTGCAGATCCGCTTCCCGATCGGGGCGATCGCGTCGATCGGCCATCGGATTTCCGGCGTGCTGCTGGTGCTCAGCCTGCCGCTCCTGGCGCTTGCGCTCGACCGCTCGCTGCGCGGCGAGGCCGAGTTTGCCGCGCTGCGCGACCTTGTGTCCGCACCCTGGCGGGCGGCGCTCCTGGTCCTTTTCGTCTGGGCCGCGACGCATCACCTGCTCGCGGGGATACGTCACCTGCTGATGGATGCGGGCATCGGCAGCGGCTTGCCGCAGGCGCGCACGAGCGCCTGGGCCGCGATCGTCGCGGCGGCTGCCGTCGCCCTCATTGCCGCGGCACGGTGGCTGTCATGAGGCTGTTTCTCGGACAACGCGCGTGGGTGCTGCAGCGCCTGACGGCATTGGTGCAGCTGTTCCTGCTTGCACTGGGCGCGGCGACGCTGCTGATTGCCCCCCCGCTTGCCTACGAGCGCTGGTATGCGCTGGCGACCAGTACGCACGGGGCGGTGCTGATCGTGGTGTTCTTCGCGACGCTGGCCCTGCACGGCTGGATCGGCGTTCGTGACATCGCGCTCGACTACGTCCACCCGCCATTCCTGCGCCTCGCCGTGCTGACCGTGGTCGGGGTGATCCTGTTCGCGATCGTGATCCGCGTCGTGCTGACGATGGCGGCGCATTTCGCTGGCGGTGCCTGAGGGCAGCCGCGCCAAGGAGGAATCATGCGATTGAGCATCTATCGCTTCAATCCGGAAAGCGATCTGAAACCGCACATGCAGGATTACGAATTGGCCCCGGAGGCAGACGACAAGAAGCTGCTCGATGCGCTAATGCGGCTCAAGACGATCGACGACAGCCTGTCGTTCCGCCGTTCCTGCCGCGAAGGCGTGTGCGGGTCGGATGCGATGAACATCAACGGCCGCAATGGACTGGCGTGCCTGACGCCCCTCGCCGGCCTGAAGGAACCCGTCGTGCTGCGACCGCTGCCGGGCTTCCCGGTGATCCGCGACCTGATCGTCGACATGACGCAGTTCTTTGCGCATTACCACTCGATCAAGCCCTACCTGATCAACGATACGGCACCTCCCGAACGCGAGCGTCTGCAGTCGCCGGCCGAGCGCGAGAAGCTGAACGGGCTGTACGAATGCATCCTGTGTGCGTGCTGCAGCTCGTTCTGTCCGTCCTTTTGGTGGAATCCGGACAAGTTCATCGGGCCGGCCGGGCTGCTGCAGGCTTACCGCTTCATCTCCGATTCGCGCGACACGGCCACCGCGGAGCGACTGGCCTATCTCGACGACGTCTATCGCCTGTTCCGCTGCCGCACGATCATGAACTGCACCGAAGTCTGCCCCAAGGGATTGAGCCCTTCGCACGCGATCGAGCGTATCCGGCAGGCGCTGGTGCGCGAGTCGTCGTAGAGGCGCACGAGAAAGTCATGGGACACGCTCCACAAACGTCGCTGCTGCATCCTCCGCCCGCCCCATTCGAAGGGCACGGAGGAGCGCACGCCGACGCGCTGGCGCGGCGACTCGGCGAGCTCGAACTGTTTTCGCAAGTGGGACCGGCCGATCTTCGCCATCTTGCGCAAGGTGCGCGCTCGCGCCGTCTGGATCCGGGTGAATCGCTGTGGTTCGCCGGGGAGCACGCGAACTGGTTCGCGGTCATCGAATCGGGCGTGCTGCAGATCCGGCAGATGACGCCGACCGGGGAAGGCATCCTGGTGGGCCTGTTCCGGCGCGGCGAGGCCGTCGGCCTTGCAGCCGCGCTGGAGGGCGGCGTGTTTCCGGCCGACGCCATCGCGCTCGGAGAACCGGTGGAGGTGCTGTCGATCCGTGCGGAGGCACTGCGGGACGCCCTGGACGACTCCATCGCCGTGGGACGCGCGGTGAATCACGCGCTGCTGGGCCACACCGTCGCGCTGCGCGCGAAGATCGACATCGTCAGCGCCGGCTCGGTGCCACGCCGCCTCGCGGCACTGATGCGTTACCTGATCGGGCGATTCGGCCGAACGACGGCCACGGGCAGCGTGATCGTCGACGTGCATCTCGCCCGCGACGAACTCAGCCAGCTCGTGAGCGCACGCGTCGAAACGGTGATCCGGATCCTCAGCCGCTGGCAGAAGGCCGGCTGGATCGCGTCGCGGCCCGGCCGGATCGAGATCATGCGCCCGGACATGCTGGAGCGGATCGTCGAGTCCTGAGCGGCGCTCCGGCCAGGGCCCTCAGCGTTCGAGCAGCCCGAGCTTGTCCTTCACTTTCGCCCACACCCCGGCATCGGGGGGCGCGGGCTTGACCTCGACGATCGGGATCCAGACCTTTGCGAGTTCTTCGTTGAGCGCGATGAAGTGCCGTTGATCGACCGGCACGTCGTCCTCGGCATAGATCGCATCGACGGGACATTCGGCGACGCACAGCGTGCAGTCGATGCATTCGCCCGGGTCGATCACGAGGAAATTCGGGCCTTCGCGAAAGGCGTCGACGGGGCAGACATCGACGCAATCGGTGTGTTTGCACTTGATGCAGGCTTCGGTGACGACGTATGTCATGGTTTTTCCCTCGTTCTGGCAGTTCGGTTGGAGTGTGAGTGCAATGTAGGCCCGGGCCGCGGCGGGCTGAATGACAAAAGTCATTCACCGCTGCGGCCCGCCTCCCTAGCATCTGGTACACCGCACCCACCGGCACCGGGTCGAACCCACCCGGACGCCGGATGCGCCCCAACGACTGCTGGAGAGCGTCATGACCGCACAGATACAAAAATGGCAAACCGAGCACGCCAATTACCGCAAACTGCTCGATCTGCTCCAGGCACTGACCGTCCCCCTGGTCCGTGGCGAAGACCCGGATTACGACTTGATGGCGGACATCGTGTATTACATGACGCAGTACCCGGACCGCTACCACCATCCGCGCGAGGATGTTGCGTTCAGGCGCCTGCTTCCGCACGACCCCGAGGCCGAAACCCTGATCGCAGCGCTCGCGGACGAGCACCGATCGATCGCCGAAAGCGGAGCGAAACTGGCCGCGGACCTGGGCGCCGCAGCGGCGGGGACGATGATGCCGCGTGCCACGCTGCAGGCGGACGTGCTCGACTACACGAACTTCCTGAAGGATCACATGGCGATCGAGGAACGCGAGATCTTCCCGCGGCTGGCGGCTTCGCTGGGCGACGAGGAATGGTTCCTCGTCGACTCCGCGATCCATTTCGCGTGGGATCCGATCTTCGGCGACACGGTGCAGGATCGCTTCAAGTCGATCCATCGGCGCATTGCGGACCAGGCGGGCTGCGGGTGCAAGGAACCCGCGGAGGCCGCGTGCTGCCTCGAGTGAGGTCGCCGGCACAGGCCACCGTCCCGCTTCGGGCGATATGGTGCGTCGATCGACTCAGTCCTACATCGCCTGAAAGGGCTTGTTCCGTTTGTCCGCGTACATTGCAGCGTCGGCGTGCTGCAGGATGCGCTCGACTTCCTGCCCGTGTTCGGGATAGACGGCGATGCCGATGCTCGCCTGCGCGCGCAGGACGCAGGTGTCGAGGTCGACCGGGTGGCTCACTGCCTCCCGGATCTTGTCCGCGACGGCGCGGGCATCGTCGGGCGTCTGCACGTTTTCGAGCAGAATGACGAATTCGTCGCCGCCCAGGCGGGCGACGGTGTCCGTCCCGCGCACGCATCGCTGAAGCCGGCGGGCGACCTCCTGCAGCAGCAGATCGCCGTTGGCGTGTCCGAGCGAGTCATTGACCTGTTTGAAATCGTCGAGGTCGATGTACAGCACCGCCAGGCGGGACTGATTGCGCACGCATCTGGCCACGACCGACTTGATGCGGTCGTTGAAGAGGCGCCGGTTCGGCAGTCCGGTCAGCTCGTCGTAGCGGGCCGCGCGCAGCAGGTCGGACTTGAGCTGGGCGCGGTCGATGGCGATCGCGATCTGCTCGGCGACGAAATGCAGCAGCTCCTTGTCCTTGTCCGAGTATTGGATGCCCGGATCGCTTTTCAGCACCAGGGCGCCGATCGTGTCCTGCTGCGCGATCAGCGGCATGGCGAGCCAGGATCCGTCGTCGCAGGACGCCGCAGCGTCGCCCGACAGCGCGGCCAGCGCAGCGTCGCGCAGGTGCATCGGACGGCCGCCGCAGATGACCTGGGCGCAGAACTCGCACGCGACGGGTTCGTGCAGGGTCAGCGGGTTGCCGTGGCGATCGCGCTGGTAGGAGAAGCTGAGCTTCCTGGTCTGTCTGTCGCAGGTCGCGAGCGCAAGACCCGCCACCGGCACGAGGCTCGCGATGATGCGGTGGATCTCGCGCAGCAGGACGTCGAGGTCCGCGGCTTCGTGCGCCGCTTCCGAAATGGCGTACGTGGCGCGCTGAATGGCCTCGGCGTTCTTGAGTTCGGTGACGTCGCGTGCCACGCCGACGCGCAGCCGGTCCCTTTCGGACCAGCGCGCGGACCACATGATGTGGACGTGACGGCCGTCCTTATGGACGTAGCGGTTCTCGAAGCCGATCCGCGAACGTCCCGCGATGACCGAGCCGGCCTCGGCGACGGTCCGCGTCCGGTCTTCGGGGACGAGAAACCCGAACAGCTCCCGGCCGATCATCTCCTGCGGCGTGTAACCGAGCATGCGTTCGCACGCGGCACTCACGTAGACGATGCGTCCCCCAGCGTCGACGAGAAAGACCGCGTCGAGCAGCAGTTCGACAAAGCCGGGCAACGGGGCGTCCTGTGCGGTCGTCAGCATTTGAACAGATTACTAGGGTTCGGGCGGGCCGTGACAGGTCATCCGACACGATCCAGCGATCACATGAAGGCGCTTGTCGCCGGATTGCTCGCGGGGTCGTGCCGATTATTTGCGCTTCTTCTCGCGTTCGCCCCGGACGGCGTTCTTGCGCGCCGCGTTGTTGCGTGGGGGATTGCGGCTGTTGTCGGCCTGCTCGAGCCACAGCAGGGCATCGACGTAGGACATGAACTGCCTGAGGTATTCGGGGGAGATGTCGCGCATCTGCCCGAGCGCCTGCAGCACGAGGAAATGCGAGTTGAGCGGGCCGGCGTTTTCCGGAGCCTGGGCGAAGGCGTCGGCGAGCTGCCGCTCGAGACTGAGGCGGGACCAGGTGCTGCGGAAATAGCTCAGGGATTTGAGTTCGGGCTGAGCGGAGAATGCGGCACCGGCGCCTTGGCCGCCATCGACAGAGTGGTCGGCGGTCCCGGCGGGCGTGTGCCGGCCGATGTGGGCGAGCAGCCCGTTCAGGGGCGAGTGGCCGCCCTGCCCCGCCAACCGTGCGAGCAGCCGCTGCAGGCCGGCGAGGTCGCCGGATTCGCGGCATTGCCGCAGGGCGTCGGCGGATTCGGGGAAGCGCGTGATCGCCCGTTCCAGCGCATCGCCGGCCTTGCGCCCGGCGGCGTCGAGGCGCTCGCGGTAGTCGGACAGGGCTGTCGCCAGCCGGCGCTCCAGCACACCTCGGGCCGCGTCGCCGCCGCTTGCGGCGCGGCGCGCCAGGGCCTCGATGAAGCGGAAGCCCACCGGATCGAAGCGCTCAGCGTTCTGCGCCCGCAGGGCTTCGATCAGCGCGCCGGGATCGGCTCCGGACGGGCGCGTGTCAGCCATTTCCCCCGGCGCCCGCCTTGCCCGCCTGGCCAGACCGCGGAACCGGGGCCATCTCGACGCGCCGGTTGCGCGAGCGCCCTTCCGCATCGGCATTGGACGCCACCGGCTGCTCCTGGCCGAAGGCGGCGGCGAACACGGACGAGGACGGGATGCCTTCGTCGATCAACGCGCGCGTCACGGTCAGGGCCCGCTGCGCGGACAGTTCGAGGTTGTCGGCGAATTGCCGGTTGGTGTCGCGCACCGGCCGGTCGTCCGTGAAACCGCTCACCATCAGCATCTCATCCCTGACCGAAAGAAAGGCGGCCAGCGGCGGCGCGAGGCTCTTCAGCAGCTGGCGGCCTTCCGGCTGCAACTCGTCGGAATTGAGCGCGAACAGCACGCTGCCGCTGATGCCGATGCGGCCGTCGTCGAGGGTCACGCGCCCCGCGGCAAGCGGCACGGCGAGGGCCTTCTCCAGAGCCTCGCGGCGCTGTTCCTCGACGCGGCGCTTCTGCACTTCCGCTTCCAGGCTGGTCACCAGGTCCAGCTGCACGCCGAGGACGCCGACCAGGATCAGCACAAAGGCCCCCAGCAGGCCCGACATGAGGTCGCCGAAGACCGCCCAGACCGGGGTCGAATGCTCGATGGCGCCGTCGAACTCGTCCATCGTCACACCTCGCCGGCGAGCGATGCCTGCCTGCCGGGCAGCTGCTGCAGGTCTTCGACGATCTGCCGTTGCGACATGATCGACAGGTCGATGATCTCGCGCGCCTGCGCGACGTAGTAGGCGAGCTGCTCATCGCTGCGAGTCAGGGACTTGTCGAGCGCCCCTTCGATGCGCGCAAGCGTCGCCATCATCTTGTCATTGGATTCGCTGAAGAGCTGCACCGCGAGACCGAAGGCCTCGCTCAGGCTGGCCACCTCGGCGGCGCCGCCGGTGATCTCGCCCGCGACGCCGGCGATCCGCGCCGATTCCGTCTCGATGCTGGTGGAGAAGCAGGTTCCGGCACGCTCCAGCAGTTCGGTCGCGGAAGCCACCAGCGCGTCGATCGCCGAGCGTTGCTCGCTCGATGCGTGATTGATCGCGGACAGCAGCGTGCCCAGCGTTTCCATGATGCGGCTGCGCTCCTCGAGCAGCCCGTTGTCGCGCGCGATGCTGGCGGAAAGTTCCTGCCGCAGCTGGCCGATGACTTCCGCCGCGGCGCGGGGCGCTTCGGCTGCGGTCTGCATGAGGCGTGCAACTTCATCGATGGTGCCGCTGGCCTGTGCCTGCGCGGCGGTGGCGATTTCGTGCGCTGTCTCGCCCAGGGTCCTGCAGATCTGCTCCTGCCGCGCGAGGGTCTGTGCGCCGGCCTCGTGCCATTCCTGCTGCAGCGACGCCGCCATCGACTCCAGCGTCCGGGTGTGCGCGGCGAGGCGCGCCTCGTCCGTCGCGGCCTGCTGTGCCCGCTGCGCAGCCGTGGTTTCGCCGACCGCAGCGAGCAAGGCCGCCGAGCGTTGCGCAAAGGCGTCGGCGAAGGCTTCGAGCGACTTGCGGAGTTCGCTGGTGAGGTGTTCGCTCGTGCGCTCGTGGCTGGCGAGCGCCGTCGTCCACGTGTCGGCGACGGCGGTGACCGTCCCGCCGAAACGGTCGGCCACGCCGTCGAGCTGCCGTTCGACGGTGTCGGCGAGCCGCGTGTGCAGCGTGGCCGTCCCCTGCACCAGCGCCGTCGTCGTGGCGGCGAGATCGGTGCGCAGGCCGGCGTGCGTCTCTTCGACCGAACTCAGCAGCGCACCCGAGCGCCGTTCGAAGGTTTCGGCGAAGGCGCCCAGCGCATCCTGCATCTGCCGGTTCAGGTTTTCGCTGGTGCGCTCGTGCGTCGCGAGCGCCGCGCTCCAGGTTTCCGCGACCCTGGTGACGCTGCCGTCGAAACGCCCGGAGATGCCGTCGAGCTGGGTCCGCACCGCGTCGGCCACGTGCGTCTGCAGCGCGTTCGTTTCGCGCGCGATGCCTGCCATCGTCTCGGCCACGACGGGTCGGATCGTTTCGCCGGCGAGCCGGGCGCTTTCGGTCAGGCTGGTCCTGAGAGACTTGTCCACCGAGGAGGCCAGCTCCGAGTACATCACCCGCGCGTCGCGGTGGAATCCGTCCTGCCCGGACACGAGGCGCTCATTCAGCTCCCTGCCCTGCCGCTCCATCTGCTCCATCATCGCCTGCAGCTTGTCGACCAGTTCGGGCAGCACCCGCGCCTGCAATTGCAGCGCCTTGAAGGTCTCTTCGCGTTGATGAGCATGCGAGAAGCCGCGCAGCGAGGTGCCGATGCGGGTGTCGAGCAGTTGCGCGACCAGCATCCGCTCGCGCCGGCACACGGCCGAAACCAGGCCCAGCATCGCGGAGGCCGCCACACCGGCGACGGAGGTGCCGAACGCGACGCCCAGGCCGCGGACCGGCGCCGCGAGCGAAGCGCGGATGGCCTCCAGGTTGGTCGTGCTTTCCAGTGCGATGACCGCACCATTGAGCGTCACGACCATACCGAGGAAGGTGCCGAGCATGCCCAGCAGCACCAGCAGGCCGACAAGGTAGGGCGTCATGGCCGGGCCGGGCAGCCCCGCGCGTTCGCCCTCTATACGCAGGCGTACCGGGTTCTGCACGGACTGCGGCAACTGGCGCAGCCATTCGCCCGGGTGCGACAGATCCGCGGGAATCCCGTCCAGCGCCCGCGCCAGGGCGGTCGTGGTGCGGTGAAAGCACACCAATTCGACTGCGCCGGTCACATAGACCGCGCCGATGATCGCCGTCATCGCCAGCGCCAGCGTACTGGCGCCGACATATCCGGCGCCGACCCAGAACACGGCGACCAGGCCTACGAGGAAAGCCGCGATACAGATGGTTCTATTCATTGCTTCCTTGTCACCTCATTGGCCGCCTCATTTGCGACCTCACTTGCAACCTCTCCGTCGAGGGCTGAAATGAGCCCTGCGATCGGCTGCAGCCGAAGATCGAGCTCCGCGAGGAGCACGGACTGCATCTCCCGGCAGAAATCCGCGAGCCACCCGCCCGGCTGCATCCACCTCGCCACATCGTCGGCCGTCTGCGTTTCGGCCAGCGTCGCGCGATGCGCGTCGTAGCGTTGCTCGAAGCGCCGGCCGAGCAGTGCCGGCACGGTCGCCAGCAGGTCGCGCTCGCGCGCCGCAAGCGCCTGGTCCATCACCGCATCGAGCGCGGCGAGCCGAGCGAGGGCGCTCGCCTGTCCTTGCAGCGCCGTGCGAACCGTCGCCCGCAAGGGGGCGATGCGCACCGCCATGTCGCGCTGGTGGGCGAGATAGTAGCGATGGTAGGGCGCGAAGTCGGCCGCCTTGTCCTCGGCCACCTTCTCCGCCGCCGCCGGGTCGGGCGTCGGCAGTTCGATCCGCGCCGGACCGGGCTTGAACACGCCGTCGTTGATAATAGAGTCCGCCAGTGCGTCGCGCGCGCGCGCCATCGCCTGCCGCAGCGCCGCAGCCTCGCGCGACGTCGTAACGGGGGAAGGCACCACATCTCCTGACGACCCGGGATTGAGCGCGGAATACAGCGTGAGCGCATCCGCGAAACCGAGCCATTGGCCGAGCCGGTCGGCAAAGGACTGCTTCGACGCGGGCACGTCAGCGGACGTCAGCCCGCCGAGAGCACGAACCAGCCCGGAACCGTTGATATGCGTACGCGCCAAGCCTTGCGTCATCCGAAAAGGCGCCGCCCGTGGGGCGCAAAAATGCGCAAGGCTACTACAAAGCGGCAGGCAGGTCAGTGACAGGTTTGGTCCTCGACGACACGCCGCACCGTCGTCAGTGCGAGCCGAAGGGTGCCCAGGTCGACCGAGCCCAGCGCGACGCGGATTGATGGCCGCATTGAAGCTCGACCCCCAACGGCCGTTGCTGGGGGCTCAGTGCTCGGGGACCTTGATTCTGGCCAGGCTCGGGCTGCTCGATGCCATTCCCACCTGTACCGACCTGATCACCAAGACGTGGGACCGGGAAGCCGGCGTCGAAGTGCTCGACCAGCCCTTCCTCGCCAAAGGCAACGTCGCCACGGCGGGTGGTTGCCTGGGTTCCCAGTATCTCGCCAGTTGGGTCATTGCCCGCCTGGAAGGTATCGAGGCGGCCCGCGATGCGATGCACTACGTTGCACCGGTCGGACTTCAACCTCCGGCGCTACCGTTCCCCGCATCGCGCCCGGCCAGGGCCGGATCATCGGCCGGCTCCCACCCTCCGCCGAGGGCGCGAACCAGCCCGACCGTCGCCTGGTACCGGGCCGAGCGCACCTGCAGCGCCTCACGCCGGTTGCGCAGTTCGCTGCGTCGGGCGTCGAGCAGTTCGAGCTGGCTGACGAGTCCATTGCGATAGCGCGCATCCGACAGGACTGTCGCACGGCTCGCCGAGGTGACCGCGCGCGCCTGCGCCTCGCCCTGTTCGGCAAGGAGGCGCAGCGCGGACAGCTGGTCCTCTACGTCCTTGAAGGCAACGAGCACCTGTTCGCGGTAGCCGGCGAGCGCGGCGTCCAGTTCCGCATTGGCGCTGCGCACGCCCGCGTCGCGCCGCCCGCCGTCGAAGATCGGCAGCGACAGCAAGGCGCCGACGCCCCAGGAGCGGGCCGACCATTTGAAGAGGTCGCCCAGCTCCGTGGATGCGAAGCCCCCCGAACCGGTCAGTGCGATGTCCGGGAACCACGCCGCCTGCGCGACGCCGACGCGTGCTTGGGCGGCGAGCATCGATTGCCGCGCGGCGTCGACGTCGGGCCGGCGCGTGAGCACCGTACTCGGGACGCCGGCCGGGATCACCGGCAGCGCCGTGTTCCAATTGCCGGAGTCGAGCCGGAAGTCCGAAGCTGCGTCACCGACCAGTACCGCGAGGGCGTGTTCGATTTCGGCACGCCGACGGTCGAGCGCGAGTGCGTCCGATTCGGTTGCGGCCAGTTCGGTGCGCACGCGCGCGACGTCCAGTTCGGCGATGTCGCCGGCCTCGAAGCGCCGTTCGGTCAGCGCCAGCGTGTCGCGGTAGGCGCCGATGGTCTCGCGCACCAGCGCGCGTTCGGCGTCGAGCGCCCGCAGCGCGAGATAGCTGCGCGCGACGTCCGCCTGCACGACGAGGCGTGCGTTGCGCAGCAGGGCTTCGCGGCTGCGGGCGTCGAGCGACGCGGCCTGGCTCGCCTGCGCGAGGCGGCCGAAGAGGTCGAGCTCCCACGAGAAGTTCGCGCCGGCACGCAGCAGCTTGCCGGCACCGCCGCCGGCCGGCGTGATCGCCCCGCCCTGCCGCGTCGCGTCGGCGCCGATGCCGAGCTGAGGGGCGCGCTGCGCATCGGTCGCCTGCAGCAGCGCGCGGGACTGCGCCAGCCGCGCGGCGGCGATCTGGATGCTGTTGTTGCGCTCCAGCGCGCGCTCGACCAGCCCGTCAAGTACCGGGTCAGAGAAGGTCTTCCACCATGCGCCGTCGGCCTGCACCTGGGTCGGCAAGGCCTGGGTCCAGCGGCCGTCGCCTTCCTTGAAGGCCGCGGGCGCCGACGGCAAGGCGGCGGGATCGATCGCGGGCGCGGTGGCGCAGCCGGCCAGCACGAGGGCGGCAACGAGCGGTGCGAGCGCGGTGCGCAGCGGATGAGTCAGCAGTGTCATGTTCAACTCCTTATTCGTGATGCGCACGCGGTGCAGCCAGCCCCGTCGCGGTTGCGGCGCCGCCGGTAACGGGCGAAGCGGCGAAGGCTTCGAGGTGCGGGATCTCGCCGTGCAGCTTCAGCGCGCGGTTGCCGGCGAGGCGGCGCAGCAGCACGTAGAACACCGGCGTCAGGAAGAGGCCGAAGGCCGTCACGCCGATCATCCCGGCGAACACCGCCACCCCCATTGCGCTGCGCATCTCGGCGCCGGCGCCGGTCGACAGCACCAGCGGCAGCACGCCCATCACGAAGGCGAGCGAGGTCATCAGGATCGGGCGCAGCCGCAGACGGCTCGCCTCGATCGCCGCCTGTACCGGCGTGCGTCCGGCAAATTCCAGTTCGCGAGCGAACTCGACGATCAGGATCGCGTTCTTCGCCGACAGCCCGACCAGCACGATCAGGCCGATCTGCGTGAAGACGTTGTTGTCGCCGCCCGAGAGCCACACGCCGGTCATCGCGGCGAGGATCCCCATCGGCACGATGAGGATGATCGCGAGCGGCAGCGTCAGGCTTTCGTACTGGGCCGCGAGCACGAGGAAGACCAGCAGGATCGCGAGCGGGAAGACCCATGCCGCCGAGTTGCCGGCGAGGATCTCCTGGTAGGTCAGTTCGGTCCATTCGAAGCCGATGCCCGGCGGCAGCGTTTCGGCCGCGATGCGTTCGACCGCCGCCTTCGCCTGTCCCGACGAGTAGCCGGGCGCGGGTGCGCCGCTGATGTCGGCGGAGAGGAAGCCGTTGTAGCGCATCGCGCGTTCGGGCCCGAAGCTCGTCTGGATGTTCATCAGCGACGACAGCGGCACCATCTCCCCGCCCGGCGCGCGCACCTTCAGCAGACCGACGTCCTCGGCGCGGGCGCGGAAAGGCGCGTCGGCCTGCACGCGCACCGAGTAGGTCCGGCCGAAGCGATTGAAGTCGTTCACGTACAGGCTACCGAGGTAGATCTGCATCGTGTCGAACACGTCGGTGACCGGGATGCCGAGCTGGCGCGCGCGGGTGCGGTCGATGTCGGCGAAGAGCTGCGGCACGTTCACCTGGTAGCTGGAGAACAGCCCCGCAAGTTCCGGCGCTTTCGACGCCTTCGCGAGGAAGGCCTTGGTTGCCGCGTCGAGCGCCTCGTAGCCGAGCGATGCGCGGTCCTCCAACTGTAGCTTGAAGCCCCCCGTCGTCCCGAGCCCCTGCACCGGCGGCGGCGGGAACATCACGATGAAGGCGTCCTCGATGCCGGCGAACTTCTTGTTCAGTTCCATCGCGATCGCCCCGGCGCTGAGTTCCGCCCCCTTGCGCTCGTCGAACGGTTTCAGCGGCGTGAACACGATCCCCGAGTTCGAGCTGTTCGTGAAGCCGTTGATCGACAGGCCGGGAAAGGCGACGGAGTGCTCGACGCCGGGCTGCTGCAACGCGATCTCGCCCATGCGGCGGATCACCGCCTCCGTGCGGTCGAGCGTGGCACCGTCCGGCAGCTGCGCGAAGCCGATCAGGTACTGCTTGTCCTGCGCGGGCACGAAGCCGCCGGGCACCGCCTTGAAGAGCCCCGCCGTCAGGCCGATGAGTGCGAGATAGACGGCCATCATCACCGCCTTGCGCCCGATCGCGCCGCGCACCCCGCCGCCGTAGGCTTCCGCGCCGCGGCGGAAGGTCCGGTTGAAGGCGGCGAAGAAGCGGCCGAAGACCTTGTCCATTCCGCGCGTCAGCGCATCCTTGGGCGCGTCGTGGCCCTTCAGCAGCAGCGCGGACAGCGCCGGCGACAGCGTCAGCGAGTTGATCGCCGAGATCACCGTCGACATCGCGATCGTCAGCGCGAACTGCTTGTAGAACTGCCCGGAGAGGCCGGTGATGAAGGCAAGCGGGACGAACACGGCGATCAGCACCAGCGCGATCGCGATGATCGGGCCGGAGACTTCGCGCATCGCCCGGTACGTTGCCTCGCGCGGTGAGAGCCCCGCCTCGATGTTGCGCTCGACGTTTTCGACGACGACGATCGCGTCATCGACGACGATGCCGATCGCGAGCACCAGCCCGAAGAGGGAGAGCGCGTTGATCGAGAAGCCGAAGAGGTGCATCACCGCAAAGGTGCCGACGATCGACACCGGCACCGCGAGCAGCGGAATGATCGACGCGCGCCAGGTCTGCAGAAAGAGGATCACCACCAGCACCACGAGCGCGACCGCTTCGAGCAGGGTCTTCACGACCGCTTCGATCGATGCGCGCACGAACTGCGTCGGGTCATACACGATCTCGTAGTCGACGCCCTCGGGCATGTGCTGCTTCAACTGCTGCATCGTCTCGCGTACATGGTCGGAAATCTGGATCGCGTTCGAACCTGGCGCCTGGAAGATCGGAATCGCGACCGCATCCTTGTTGTCGAGCAGCGAGCGCAGCGCGTAGTCTGAGGCGCCGAGCTCGATGCGGCCGAGATCGCGCAGACGCGTCACGGCGCCGTCCGCACCGGTGCGCACGATGATGTCGCCGAACTCCTCCTCGCTCTGCAGGCGGCCGCGGGCGTTCACCGAGAGTTGCAGATCGACGCCCGGCAGGCCCGGCGACGCGCCGACGACACCGGCGGCGGCCTGCACGTTCTGCTCGCGGATCGCGCGCACCACGTCGCCCGCCGACAAGCCGCGCGCGGCGACCTTCTGCGGATCCAGCCAGATGCGCATCGAGTAGTCACCGGAGCCGAACAGCTGCACCTGGCCGACGCCGTCGATGCGCGCGAGGCGGTCCTTGACGTTGAGCAGCGCGTAGTTGCGCAGGTAGGTCATGTCGTAGCGGCCGTTGGGCGACAGCAGGTGCACGACCATCGTCAGGTCGGGCGAGCTCTTGACCGTCGTCACGCCGAGCCGGCGCACCTCCTCGGGCAGGCGCGGCTCGGCCTGCGCGACGCGGTTCTGCACCAGCTGCTGCGCCTTGTCGGGATCGGTGCCGAGGCGGAAGGTGACCGTCAGCGTCATCAGGCCGTCGGTGGTCGCCTGGCTGCCCATGTAGAGCATGCCTTCGACGCCGTTGATGGACTCCTCGAGGGGGGTCGCGACCGTCTCGGCGATCACCTTGGGGTTCGCGCCGGGATACTGTGCGCGCACAACGATCGACGGCGGCACGACTTCGGGGTATTCCGACACCGGCAGCACGCGCAGCGCGAGCAGGCCGGCGACGAACATCAGCAGCGACAGCACGCCGGCGAAGATCGGGCGATCGATGAAAAAGCGGGACAGATTCATGATGGTGCTCTCGATTACGGGCGAATCAGGATTGCGGCAAGCCGGCTGCATCCGCGGCGCGGACGGCACGGTCGCTGCGGACCTGCATGCGGCCGTCCATCGCCACCGCCTGCGGCGCGACGAGCGAACCCGGCCGCACGCGCTGCAAGCCATTCACGACGATGCGCTCGCCCGGCTGCAGCCCGGCACTGACGATGCGCAGCCCGTCGGCCGTGCCACCCAGCGTGACTTCGCGGTATGCGGTCTTGTTGTCGGCGTCGACGACCAGCACGAACTTGCGGCTCTGGTCGGTGCCGATCGCGCGCTCGTCGATGAGCACGGCGGGCTCGGCCTTCGGGCGCCCCATCCGCAGCTTCGCGAACTGCCCCGCCATCAGGCTCTCGTCGGCGTTGTCGAACACGGCGCGCACGCGCACCGTCCCGCTGCGGGCGTCGACCTGGTTATCGACGAGTTGGAGGTGGCCCGCGTAGATCCTTTCCTGGCTCATCGTCGTCGCCATCTGCACCGGGATGCTTTCGATCCGCGCCGCCTTGCCGTGGGCATCGCGCAGCGTCTGCAGTGCGCGCGCCACGATTTGCTCGTTGGCGTCGAAGCTCGCGTAGATCGGGCTGACGGACACCAGCGTCGTCAGCACCGGCGCCCCTGGTCCGGCGGCGACGAGATTGCCGACGGTGATTTCGAGCTTGCCGACGCGGCCGGATACGGGCGCCCTCACCTGCGTGTAACCGAGGTTCAGGCGTGCCGATTGCAGCGCGGCCTGCGCTGCGCGCAGCTCGGCGTCTGCCGCGCGACGAGCGTTGGCGCGCTCCTCGAATTCGCGCTCGGCGATCGCGCGCTGCTCCCATAGGCGCTGCGCGCGTTCGTGTTCGCTCGTCGTGAAGGCCACGCGCGACTGCGCGGCCGCGACCTGGGCCACGGCGCGATCCACCTCGGCCGCATAGGGCGCAGGATCGATCGTGACCAGCAAGTCCCCCGCCTTCACGAGCCCGCCTTCGCGGAAATGTACCGCCTGCACGGTGCCGGCGACGCGCGAGCGGATGTCGACGCGCTCGACCGCTTCGAGGCGACCGGAGAACTCGTCCCAGGTCGCGACTTCGCGCTGCTCGACGGTCGCGACGGACACCGGCGTCGCGGACGGGGCACCCGCACTCGGGTTCGCTTCGACCGGCGCCGGGCGCAGGCCGAGGACGGCAGCGGAAATGGCGGTCAGGGTTGTGACGGCCAGGCCGGCGGTCCACAGCCGACGGTGCTTGGAATGGCTCTCTGGGGACATGGCAAACTCCTTTATTGCTTTGTTGATGTGTTCTGAGCTGCGGTCGCAGCGTCGGGGAACGCGAGGCATCCTAAAAGTCCGTAGTCAGGTACGGAGTCAACCCCTTTTTTCGAGGGAAAGATCGTTCAGGCGGGATCGACGGATTCCGGCCTGCCCGCCCTCGCGAGGAAGGTCGTGAAGCGAGTACCCACCTCCTCCGCCCACGGCCTTCCGGGGATCGCAGGCTCTTGCAGGACGGCCGGCCAAGCGGTGGGCGCCGGCAAAACGAATTCGGATACCGGCACACCGGCCTCCCCCAGCCTGCGTGCATAGGCGAGCGTCTCGTCGCGCAGCGGATCATCGTCCGCGGTGACCAGCAGCGCCGGGGCGAGACCTGCCAGGCGCGTCGAGCGCCCGGGTGTCGCATATGGGTGCTCGGCGGCGGCCGGCTCGCGCAGGTATCCACACCAGCCCTTCGCCAAGGGGCAAGCGGCCGGCCCCTGATCGCTGCGGCGAACCGATGCGGTGCCGAGGCAGGGATCGAGCATCGGCGAGAGCAGGATCTGGCCGGCAAGCCGCGGCGCCTGACGATCGCGCGCCATCAGTGCCGTGGCGGCGGCGAGATTGCCGCCCGCCTCCTCGCCGGCGACGAACAGCGCTGCCCCTTGCCCCGCAATCCGGGCGCGCCTGCGCCACGCCCACTGCAGCGCGGCGTAGGCAGCATCGACCGCGACGGGAAACGGGCTCGCAGGTGCCAACGGATAATCGACCGACACCACGACCGCCCCCGCATCGGCCAGCAGACGGGCCACCGTTGCGCCGCTGTCGAGCGAACCGGAAACGAAGGCACCGCCGTGGAAATGCACGACCAGTGCGGCCCCGGCACGACGTTTCCCATAGACACGCACTCCCAGCGGGTGCGGGAGGCCGACGTCGATGCTGCAGTCCTCCGTGGCCGGAAGCCGGTTCGGGTTGGCAAGGCAGCAGGATTGCAGAAAGCGGAACATTTCGTTGGGACCTGCGGTAGGCGCCGACAGCGCTGATGGCCTGAACGATAGTTCCCGCACTTCAATGAATAAATAATCGCTTCGTAGCTTCTTTATTTCCTTTGGTGAATAATCGCGCTGCAGCAATGGCGGCTGGCGGACCGGAGGAGAAACGAATGGACCAATTCCTGGCTTTGCGCGTGTTTGCACGCGTCGTCGAGGCAGGCACCTTCACGAAGGCGGCCGACTCCCTAGGCATGCCGAAGCCGACCGTGACGAAGCTGATCCAGAGCCTGGAAACGCACCTGCGGGTGAAGCTGCTCAACCGCACCACACGGCGCGTCACCGTCACCGCCGACGGCGCGGCCTACTATGAGCGGACGGCGCGGCTACTGACGGAGCTGGAGGAAATCGACTCCAGCCTGTCGAACGCGCAGGCTTCGCCGAAGGGGCGCGTCCGCGTGGACGTCGCCGCGGCGGTCGCCACCCGGATCATCATCCCCGCGCTGCATGGCTTCCACGCCCGCTATCCGGATATCCAGATCGACCTCGGCGCGGGCGACCGTCTCGTGAACCTCATCGCGGACAACGTCGACTGCGTGGTGCGCGCCGGCAACATCACCGACGAATCACTGGTTGCCCGACGCATCGCACAGATCGAATACGTCACGTGTGCCGCACCCGCCTACCTCGCCGAGTACGGCATACCCAGGCACCCGTCCGAACTCGGCGGGCCGCACCACGTCGTCGGCTATTTCTCGGCGGGCACGGGCCGGATCTCGCCCTTCGAATTCGAACGCAAAGGCGAGCGCATCGAGCTGCCGGGCCGGTACGCCCTCGCCGTCAATGACAGCAACGCCTACCTCGCGGCAGCCCTCGCGGGGCTGGGGATCGTGCAACTGCCCCGCTTCATGCTCGATCGCCAACTGATTGAGGGGGAACTGGTACCGGTACTGGAGGACTGGACCTCACCGGGCTTCCCGATCTACATCGTCTATCCCCCGAACCGTCATCTGAGCGCGAAGATCCGGGTCTTCGTCGACTGGGTCGCCGAGCTTTTCGCGTCCTTGAATACAGAGGGGCGGCGCTGACTTCCGTCGGCGCCGCCCCTCGGGAACAGCATTCGATCAGCTCGGGACGAACCCGCGTCAGCGGATTCGCAAGGGCCGTTGCGCGCGCCTGGCGCGGCACTGCCTGCCCTCCGGCTCGTCGCAGCGACTCGCCTGCACGGGATGTGCGAAGGTGGCGCGCGTCTTGATGATGATGTTCCGTGCGTTGGCCTCGATATCCGCGCGAGGATCCGCCGCCGTAATACCTGCCGTTGCCCGCGCTGTTGCTTGTACCGACAACTCCATGGCTATCCTCCTTTGAAGTTGATCTGCCGCGAATGCTTGAATTGCCTGAATGGCTTAAATGCAGGCGCACTGTACCGGCGGCTCTATTGCGAATAAATGCACGAATTTCTGAAACTTTATTTCCATTCGTGAATAATCGCACCCCGAGTACGCGGGAGGCCGTCATAGCCAAACCGCGCCCGCAACAACCATGACTTTGCCATGGTTTTTAGCATTCGATCAACATATTCCAACGTCACGCAATGGAATTGCGCGCGCTCCGACGGCGCGCGCCCGGCATCTCAACGGAGGCCGGGCAATTCAGGTATCGCCGCTATGCAGGTGCGCCTGCAATCGAGGCACGGCGGCGCCGGATCGAAACGCCGACGCTATCGGCAGCATCGAAGATGGCCGGTTTGCTGACGCTGATCGCAACCGAGGAGAGCTCGAAACCTGCGAGCAGCGCGTCGGCGACGTTCTGCGCGAAGGCTTCGAGCAGCACCGCTTGGTTCACCTGCGCGAGGCGGCGCACGGCCGCGAGCACCTGGCCGTAGTCGACCGCGTCACGCAGGTCGTCGCTGGCGCAACAGCGCGCGTGCTGCAGGCCCAGTTCGAGATCGATCACGAGCGGCTGGGGCGCATGGCGCTCGTGTTCGTACACGCCGATCAGCGCCTCGACACGGATGCCGCGCAGGAAGATCGTGTCCTCGCAGGGCTCCACGGGTGCCGCGGCCGGGACGGCGAGCCCCGGCCGTCGCCGCGCCGGCGCGGCAGCTGCGACGCGGTCGAGCTTCATCGCCATCACCTCGCCTCGGCCGCCAGTTCGCGCACCGCAGCGCGACTGGTGGAATGGCTCGCGTCGCCCGCAGCGACGAACACCCCGAACTCCTCCGCCGCATCGAGGATCCAGCGGTACAGGTAATCGGCGAAGCTGCGGCGGATCACGAGTTCCCAGCGCTCTTCATCGACGCGGCGGATGACTGCCGAGCTCTTCGCGAAGACGCTGGAGACGCCCTTGCCGACCGGGAAGGCGCGCGGATGCACGTCGTAGGGGGTGCACTTCATCAAGAGCTCGCGCACCTTCGGGCCCGTGAGCTCCAGCACCGTCTGGCCGCCGCTGGTGTTCATCACCGCGTAGTGACCGGTGAGCTCGCGCCGCAGCGCCGCCTCGGCGTCGAACTCGAGCCCGGCCGGCACGACGATCAGCCACTCGTCGGGCGACATCCACTGCAGGCTCACGCCGCGCGCCTCGTCGCGCGCGACCGGACCGAGCGCGAGCGGCAGCGCCAGACCCAGCACGCGCTCGACACCGGCGCGGAAGGCTTCGTCCTCGGCGCGCCCACGCAGCACGAGATGCCCGAGGAAGGGTTTCTCGCGCACCACCACGCCGGCGTCACGCGCCGACGCGGCGAGCACGACGTTCACGCGCGTCATCGCCAGCGGCGACTCGGACTTCACCGCGCCACGCGGATTCAGGTCCATCTGTGCAATCTCAGACATTTTGGCGTGCTCCTTCTGCATCCAGGAAGACCGGGCTCACGACCTCGGCCGCATGCACCCGGCCGTCGGCCATCGGCAGATAAACGGTTTGCCCGATGCGCTGGCTGCCGCCCTTGACGACCGCGAGCGCGAACGAGTGGCCCAGGTTGGGGCTGTAATAGCTCGACGTGACGTGCCCGACCATGGGCATCGGGATGCGGATCTCCTTCTCGAGCACGATCTGCGCACCCTCGTCGAGCACCAGCTGCGGGTCGAGGGGCTTGAGGCCGACGAGCTGCTTGCGGTCCTCGCGCTTGGTGTCCGGGCGCGTCAGCGCGCGCCGCCCGATCCACGAGAAGGGCTTCTTGTAGCCCACGCACCACTGCATGCCCAGATCCTCGGGCGTCATCGAGCCGTCGGTTTCCTGGCCGACGATGATGAAGCCCTTCTCGGCGCGCAGCACGTGCATGGTCTCGGTGCCGTAGGGCGTCAGGCCGTACTTCTCGCCCTTCTCGAACAGCGCCTTCCACACATGCAGCGCGTGGTTGGCCTGCACGTTGATCTCGTAGGAGAGCTCGCCGGTGAAGGAGATGCGATACACGCGCGCCGGGACGCCCGCGACCGTGCCTTCGCGCATGTCCATGAACTTGAAGTTGTCGCGCGCGAGGTCGATGTCGTCGGTGAGCTCCGCGAGGAGCTTCCGCGCGTTGGGGCCGTTGATCGCCATCGCCGCCCAGTGGTCGGTCACCGAGTTGAAATACACCTCCAGCTCGGGCCACTCGGTCTGGTGCCACAGCTCCATCCAGTCCAGCACCGCCGCGGCGCCGCCGGTCGTCGTGGTCATGTGGAAGTGGTTGTCGCCGATGCACGCGGTCACGCCGTCGTCCATCACCATGCCGTCGTCCTTGCACATGAGGCCATAGCGGCACTTGCCGACGTCGAGCTTGGTCCAGGCGTTGGTGTAGATGCGGTTGAGGAACTCGCGCGCGTCCTTGCCCTGGATCTCGATCTTGCCCAGCGTCGAGGCGTCGAGGATGCCGACGCCTTCGCGCACGGCGCGGCATTCGCGCTGCACCGCCTCGTGCATGGTCTCGTTGCCGCGCGGGAAGTACCACGGACGCATCCACTGGCCCACTTCCTCGAACTTCGCGCCGTGCTCGACGTGCCACGCGTGCAGTGCCGTGAACCGACGCGGGTCGAAGAACTCGCGGCAGTGGCGCCCGGCGATCGCGCCGAAGGTGATCGGCGTGTAGTTCGGGCGGAACACCGTGGTGCCGGTCTGCGGGATGGTCTGCTTCAGGCAGCGCGCGGCGATCGCCATGCCGTTGATGTTGCCGAGCTTGCCCTGGTCGGTGCCGAAGCCCATGCCGGTGTAGCGCTTGACGTGCTCGATCGACTCGAAGCCTTCGCGCGTGGCGAGCTCGATGCCGGCCGCGGTGACGTCGTTCTGCGGATCGACGAACTGCTTCGGGGCGCGCATCGCGGGTTTCACGTGCGGCACCTGGTAGAGCGCCGCGGCCTTGCCTTCGCGCACCTTGGCGACCTTGGGCAGCGCGGGCGCTTCGACCTTGAAGCCGGTGCGCTGGGCCGCGGCCACGCCGGCCGCGGCGCCGTCGGCGAGCGCTTCGGCAATCGCGCTCTTGCCGTGCACGCCGCCCACCGGGGTCATGCCCGGCACCTTGCCGGGCACGAAGCCGAGGATGTCATCGCGCCACTCGGGACGCGCACCGGTGTGCGCCGCCAGATGCACGACGGGGCTGTAGCCGCCCGAGCTCGCGATGGTGTCGCAGGACAAGGTTTCGACGCGACCGGCGACCTTGAAGCCGCCGATGTCGATGCGCGCGACCTGCGCGCCCGTGACACGCTTCTTGCCGTTCGCTTCGATCACCGCGGAGCCGGGGATGATGCGGATGTTGCGCGCACGCGCTTCGTTGACGAGGTCGCCCTCGGGATGCTCGCGGGCATCGACGATCGCGACCACTTCGCGGCCGGCGTCCGCCCAGTCGAGCGCGGCGCGGTAGGCGTGGTCGTTGGCGGTCGACAGCACCAGGCGGCGGCCCGGGACGACGGCGTAGCGGCGGATGTAGGTCGACACCGCACCGGCCACCATGCTGCCCGGCACATCGTTGTTGGCGAAGACGAGCGGACGCTCGTGCGTGCCGGTGGCGAGGATCACCTCGCCGGCGCGCACGCGGTGCATGCGGGCGCGCACCTGGCGGCGGCCGTTGATGCTCGGCGCGAGATCCGCGAGATGCTCGGTGCGGCGCTCGTGCAGCGTCACGAAGTTGTGGTCGTGGTAGCCGTTGGCGGTGGTGCGCGGCAGCACCAGCACTTCGGGCAGGGTCGCGAGCTCGGCGAGCACGCTGGCGACCCACGCGGACGCCGGGCGGCCGTCGACGAGTTCGCGCGCATCGAGCAGCGATCCGCCCATCTCGTCCTGTTCGTCGCACACGATCACGCGTGCGCCGGAACGGCCCGCCGCCAAGGCTGCGGCCAATCCCGCCGGGCCCGCGCCGATCACCAGCACGTCGCAGTGGCGGTTGATGTGATCGTAGATGTCCGGGTCCTTCTCCTTCGGCGTGCGCCCGAGGCCGGCGGCCTTGCGGATGTACTTTTCGTACTTCGGCCACAGCGAGGCCGGTGCCATGAAGGTCTTGTAGTAGAAGCCCGGGGGCATCATGCGCCCGCCGACGCTGCCGATCACGCCCAGCAGGTCGCGGTCGACGTTCGGCCAGCCGTTGGTGCTCGCGGCCACCAGCCCGCCGTAGAGCGCCTGTTGCGTCGCACGCACGTTGGGCACCTGGCCCGCTTCGGTGGCCCCGAGCTGCACGATCGCATTCGGCTCCTCGGCGCCCGCGGCAACGATGCCGCGCGGGCGTGAGTACTTGAAGCTGCGGCCCACGACATCGACGCCGTTGGCGAGCAAGGCGGAGGCGAGCGTGTCGCCGGCGAAGCCCTCAAGGGTCTGGCCGTTGAAGCTGAAGCGCAGCGGGCGGCTGCGGTCGATGCGCCCGCCCGTACCGAGACGATTCTGCTGGCTCATTTGGCCGCTCCTTTGTCAGCGGTGACCGAAGGCTTCTGGCCGACCTTGTAGGTTTCGTGAATCTGGTAGCTCACGGTGTCACGCGTCACGTTGAAGAACTTGCGGCAGCCCGCGGCGTGGTACCACAGCTCGTGGTGCAGGCCGCGCGGGTTCTTGCGGAAGAAGAGGTAGTTGCCCCAGTCTTCGTCGCTCGTGGCTTCCGGTTCCACCGGGCGCGCGATGTGCGCTTCGCCCTTCGGCCGGAACTCTTCCTCTTCGCGGGTTTCCGCGCAGTGCGGGCAGTAGATGTGCAGCATGGGTGCGGCTCCTGTCAGTGCGCGACGCCCGCGGCGCCGTGCTCGTCGATGAGTTTTCCGGAGATGAAGCGGTCGATGGAGAACGGCGCGGCGAGCGGATGCGCCTTGCCCGCGGCCAAGGTCGCCGCAAAGACGTTGCCCGAGCCCGGGGTGGCCTTGAAGCCGCCGGTGCCCCAGCCGCAGTTGAAGAAGAGCCCCCCCACCGGGGTGGCCGAGATGATCGGGCACGCGTCCGGGCAGGTATCGACGATGCCGCCCCACTGGCGGTTCATGCGCACGCGCGAGAAGATCGGGAACATCTCGACGATGGCCTGCAGCGTGTGTTCGATGGTCGCGTAGCTGCCGCGCTGGCCGTAGCCGTTGTAGCCGTCGATGCCCGCGCCGATCACGAGGTCGCCCTTGTCCGACTGGCTCACGTAGCCGTGCACCTTGTTCGACATCACGACGGTGTCGAGGATGGGCTTCATCGGCTCGGACACCAGCGCCTGCAGCGGGTGCGATTCGATCGGCAGCTGGAAGCCCGCCATCTTCGCGAGCACACCGGAGTTGCCGGCAGTCACGACCCCCACCGTGTCGGCGGCGATGAAGCCGCGGTTGGTCTCGACGCCGACGACCTTGTTGCCGTTCTTGCGGATGCCGGTGACTTCGGTCTGCTGCAGCATGTCCACGCCCAGCGCGTCCGCGCCGCGGGCGAAGCCCCAGGCCACCGCATCATGGCGCGCCACGCCGCCGCGCGGCTGCCAGGAGGCGCCCATCACCGGATAGCGCGTGTTCTTCGACAGGTCCATGATCGGCACGATCTCCTGGATCTGCTTGACGTCCAGCACTTCGCCGTCGATGCCGTTGAGGCGGTTGGCATTGACGCGGCGGTGGATGTCGCGCATGTCCTGCAGCGTGTGGCCGAGGTTCATCACGCCGCGCTGGGAGTACATCACGTTGTAGTTCAGATCCTGGGAGAGGCCTTCCCACAGCTTCATCGCGTGCTCGTACAGCCACGCGGCCTCGTCCCACAGGTAGTTCGAGCGCACGATGGTGGTGTTGCGCGCGGTGTTGCCCCCGCCCAGCCAGCCCTTCTCGACCACCGCGACGTTGGTGATGCCGTGTTCCTTGGCGAGGTAATAGGCGGTGGCGAGCCCGTGGCCGCCGCCGCCGACGATCACGATGTCGTATTTCTTCTTCGGCGTCGGGTTGCGCCACGCGCGCTGCCAGTTCTCGTGGTAGGTGAGCGCGTGCTTGACGAGCCCGAATCCCGAGTAATGCTGCATGTCCTATCTCCTCGTCTTCAGCATTCGATGACGTTCACGGCGAGTCCCCCGCGCGACGTCTCCTTGTACTTGTCCTTCATGTCGCGACCGGTGTCGCGCATGGTCTTGATCACCTTGTCGAGCGACACGAAGTGCTTGCCGTCGCCCCTGAGCGCCATGCGCGCGGCGTTGATGGCCTTGATCGAGCCCATCGCGTTGCGCTCGATGCACGGCACCTGCACGAGGCCCCCCACCGGGTCGCAGGTGAGGCCGAGGTTGTGCTCCATGCCGATCTCGGCCGCGTTCTCGACCTGCTCGGGCGTGCCGCCCATGACTTCGGTGAGCGCACCGGCGGCCATCGAGCACGCCACGCCGACTTCGCCCTGGCAGCCGACTTCGGCGCCCGAGATCGAGGCGTTCTCCTTGAAGAGGATGCCGATCGCGGCCGCCGTGGCGAGGAAGCGCACCACGCCGTCCTCGGTCGCGCCGGGGATGAAGCGGTAGTAGTAGTGCAGCACCGCGGGGATGATCCCGGCCGCGCCGTTGGTCGGGGCGGTGACGATGCGCCCGCCCGCGGCGTTCTCTTCATTGACCGCCAGCGCGTAGAGATTCACCCAGTCCATGGTCGTGAGCGGATCGCGCAGGCTCGCTTCGGGCGCGCCCGAGAGCTTGCGGTGCATCTCGGCCGCGCGGCGCTTGACCTTCATGCCGCCCGGCAGCGTGCCTTCGATCTCGCAGCCGCGGCGCACGCAGGCCTGCATCACCTTCCAGATGTGCAAGAGGCCGTTCCTCGTCTCGGCTTCGCTCCTCCACGCCTTCTCGTTCTCCAGCATCAGCTGGCTGACCGAGAGCTCATTCACCGCGCACTGCGTGAGCAGCTGGTCGGCGCTGTGGAAGGGGTACGGCAGCGAGGTGCTGTCCTGGACGATGCGATCCGCCCCCGCGGCTTCTTCATTGACGACGAAGCCGCCGCCGACCGAGTAGTACACCTTGCTCGACAGTTCGCACTCGCCCTCGCCAAAGGCCGTCAGGCGCAGGCCGTTCGGGTGATAGGGCAGCGTCTGGCGGCGCAGGAAGACGAGATCGGTCTTCTCCTCGTAGGGCACGCCATGCAGGCCCAGCAGGGTGAGGCGCCTGGCCCCGCGGATCGCCGCGAGGCGGCTGTCGATGGTGTCGGGGTCGATGAGATCCGGCGCCTCGCCTTCCAGGCCCAGCAGCACCGCCTTGTCGCTGCCGTGGCCCTTGCCGGTGGCACCGAGCGAGCCGTACAGCTCGGCCCGGATACGGCACACGCGCGGCAAGAGCCCGTCGTCCTTGAG
>NZ_KB899495.1:91112-402266 GCF_000378245.1 Aromatoleum toluclasticum ATCC 700605 | reverse complement strand
CGTCACGAGGAAGTTCGGCGGGCTGGTGGCCAACAACGCCATGAGCCTCACCGTGAAGGCCGGCGAGATCCTCGCGCTGATCGGCCCCAACGGCGCGGGGAAAAGCACCATGTTCAACCAGATCTCGGGCGTCGACACCCCGACCTCGGGCGACGTGCTGTTCCTCGGCAAGCCGGTCGCCGGGCGCGGCTCGCGCGAGATCGCCCGCATGGGCATGAGCCGCACCTTCCAGCACGTGAAGCTCCTGCCGACCATGAGTGTGCTCGAGAACGTCGCGATCGGCGCCCACATGCGCGGGGGCAAGGGCGTGTTCCCGGCCGCGTGGCGCATGGACCGCGCGGAAGAAGCGCGCCTCCTGAACGAAGCGGCGCGCCAGATCGAGCGCGTGGGCCTCGCCGAGCACATGTTCGATGCCGCCGGCAGCCTCGCGCTGGGCCAGCAGCGCATCCTCGAGATCGCCCGCGCGCTCGCCGCCGACCCCTGCCTGCTGCTGCTCGATGAGCCGGCCGCAGGCCTGCGCTTCAAGGAGAAGCAGGCGCTCGCCGAACTCCTCAAGAAGCTCAGGGGCGAAGGCATGGGCATCCTGCTGGTCGAGCACGACATGGACTTCGTCATGGGGCTCGTCGATCGCGTGGTCGTGATGGAGTTCGGCCAGAAGATCGCCGAAGGCCTGCCCGAGGAAGTGCAGCAGAACCCGGCGGTGCTCGAAGCCTATCTCGGAGGTGTGGAATGAACGGCATGAGCGTGGAGATCGACATGATCGGACAGACCCTCGACAGCGCCCCCGCCACCCCGCGCACGGTGCTCGAGGTGCGCGACCTGTGTGTGGCCTACGGCAAGGTGGAAGCCCTGTCGAACGCCAACCTGCGCGTCGGCGAAGGGCAGATCGTGACCGTGATCGGCCCCAACGGCGCGGGCAAGACGACGATGCTTTCCGCCATCATGGGCCTGCTCGATTCGCGCGGGCAGGTGACGTTCGATGGCGAAGTCGAGTACGTGCCGCGCGTCGAACGCATGGTCGCGCGCGGCATGAACCTCGTGCCCGAGAAGCGCGAACTCTTCGCCGAGATGAGCGTCGAGGACAACCTGCTGCTGGGCGCCTTCCAGCGCTACCGCTCCGGCAAACGCGACCACGCCGAGACGATGCAGGAGGTGTTCCACCTCTTCCCGCGCCTCGAGGAGCGCAAGGCGCAGCTCGCGGGCACGCTCTCGGGCGGCGAACGCCAGATGCTCGCGGTGGGCCGCGCGCTGATGGCCAAGCCGAAGCTGCTGATGCTCGATGAACCGAGCCTGGGGCTCGCGCCGCTGATCGTGCGCGAGATCTTCCGCATCATCGGCGAGCTGCGCCGGCGCGGCGTGTCCATCCTGCTCGTCGAGCAGAACGCTCGCGCGGCGCTGCAGGTCGCCGACTACGCGTATGTGCTGGAGACGGGCGAGATCTCGATGGAAGGGCCGGCCAAGCAGCTCGCCGACGATCCGCGCGTGATCGAGGCCTATCTGGGACTGGGCGGGAAGCACCAGGACCGGCTCGCGGCCTGATCCCTTTTTGCTTACGACCGCCTGCGCCGGACGACGCGGGCGGGTGGTGCTGTGCCCGTCGTCCGCTCACGAAAACACAAATACGAGAAAAGGAGGAGGCATGAAAGGGATTCGGATCGCTGCAGGGTTTGCCGCGCTGGGAGCATTCGCCGGACCGGCGCTGGCGCAGTCGAACGTCACGGTCTACGGCGCGATGGACATGTTCGTCGGGCGTGCGCGCGGGGAGCACAAGAGCCTCACGGTGCTCGACAGCGGCGGCCTCGAGCCGAGCCGCATCGGTTTTTACGGCACCGAGGATCTGGGCAATGGCCTGAAGGCGCTGTTCCGGCTGGAAAGCGGTCTCGCCGTCGATACCGGCGGTACGGTGCCGCCGGGCGTGCTGTTCAGCCGGCAGTCCCTCGTCGGCCTGCAGGGCGCGTTCGGGACGGTTACGGCCGGGCGCCAGCATTCGCCGGGGTACTGGACGTCGCTGTTGCGCTACGACGCGCTGATGGGCGGGCCGTTCTCGCCCGTGACCGCGCTCGCGGCGCAGGGGAGCATGAGCATCGTATCGACCGGGCCGGGGCGGATGAACAACTCGATCAACTGGAACTCGCCGAACTGGGGCGGGCTGACGGTCAGCGCGATGTATGGCCTCGGGCAGGAGAGCACGGTGAACCGCAATGCGGGCGAGTTCGCCGGCGCCAGCATCAACTACGCGAACGGCCCGTTGTCGGTCGGCTACGTGTTCCATCGCCTCGACACCAGCACCGCCGCCGCGCCCATCGTGGACCGGCGCCAGCGCGAGCACATGATCGGGGCCTCCTACGACTTCAAGCTCGTGAAAGTGATCGGCAGCTATCAGTCACTGGACGGCGACGTGGCAGCGGAGGCACGGTTGTGGAATCTCGGCGCGCGCATTCCCGTGGGGGCAGCGGGCAACGTGCAGGTCGCCTACGCTGCCTACAGGTCGGATGCGAGCCAGTCGGATTCCCGTTCGTGGGCCCTCGGCTACAGCCATGATCTTTCCAAGCGCACGGCGCTGTACGGGCGCGTGATCCGTGCCGACAACGACGACGCGGTGGCGCGCAGTGTGTACAACGGCCTGGCCGAGCGCGGCGGTGCGACGACGCTGTTCGGCGTCGGCATGCGGCACAGTTTCTGAGGATTGTGCTGGGTTTCCGGCCGCGGATGTCCGTGTGCCGGAACACCGCGCAGGGGGGCGCGGGAAAGCTGACAAACTAGTCTAACAAGTGTTTGACAAGTGAGATTAGTGCTGCTAACTTTCACACCATGCCGACCCGTTTCGAGGTTCGGCGCCAGAGCGGCCCCAGCCGCCACCCAATCGACCCGACACGGTCGGGCGCAAAGACACCAAAGGAGTGAGTGAACATGCAGGTCAAGAAACTCGCAGTGCTGTGCTCGCTGGCCGCCGCCTCGTACGTCTCGCCGGCCATGGCCGACATCACGATCGGCATCTCGCTGTCGGCGACGGGACCGGGCGCCTCGCTGGGCATCCCCGAGAAGAACGTGTTCGCACTGCTGCCGACGCAGATCGGCGGCGAGAAGGTCAATTTCATCGTGCTCGACGATGCGACCGATCCGACCGTGGCGACGAAGAACGCGCGCAAGCTGGTCAGCGAGGACAAGGTGGATGTGCTGGTGGGCTCCTCGACGACGCCGGCGACCGCCGCGATCGCCGAGGTGGCCACCGAGAGCGCGACGCCGCAGGTCACGATCAGCCCGGTGTCGCTGCCGGCCGAGCGCAACAAGTGGGTGTTCCGTACCCCGCAGCAGAACAGCGTGATGGCCGCGGCGGTCGTCGGGCACATGAAGCAGACCGGCGTGAAGACGCTGGGCTTCATCGGTTTCTCGGATGCGTACGGCGAGGACTGGCTGGCTTCGGTGAGCGCCAAGGCCGCAGAGGCCGGGATCAAGCTGGTCGCGACCGAGCGTTTTGCGCGTGCGGATACCTCGGTGAGCGGTCAGATCCTGAAGCTGGTGTCCGCGCGGCCGGATGCTGTCCTCGTCGCCGGCTCCGGCAGTCCCGCCGCGCTGCCGCAGACCACGCTGGTCGAACGCGGCTACAAGGGGCAGGTCTATCAGACCCACGCGGTCGCGAACCAGGCCTTCCTCAAGGTCGCGGGCAAGGCGGCCGACGGTGTGATCATCCCGGTCGGGCCGGTCGTGGTTGCGGACCAGATTCCCGATTCCCATCCGTCGAAGGCAATGGGCAAGGGCCTCGTCGCGAAGTACGAGGAGAAATATGGTGCGGGCTCGTTCTCGTCCTTCGCCGGTCATGCCTTCGATGCCTGGCGCCTGATCGAGCAGGCGGTGCCGGTCGCGATGAAGAGCGCCAAGCCGGGTACCCCGGAATTCCGCGCCGCGCTGCGCGATGCGCTGGAGGGGAACAAGGAGGTCATCGCCAGCCACGGTGTCTACAACATGACGGCGAACGACCATTTCGGCCTGGACGAGCGCTCGCACGTGCTGGTGAAGATCGACAGCGGCAACTACAAGCTGATCAAGTAAGCAGCGCACGCGGGGACGATTCATGAGCACTGCACGCAACGAGATCGACGCGATGTTCGCGCGCCCGGTCGTCAATGTCGAACAACGCCCCGACGGCAGCCGTGTGCTGCGCTCGGGCATCCCGCTGCCGCAGACCTATGCGCGCTGCGTCGGCGAGTGGCTGGAGCACTGGGCGCGGGAGGCGCCGGAGCGCGTGTTCCTCGCCGAGCGCAACGCGGCGGGAGAGTGGGACAAGCTCACCTACGGCGAGGCGCGCCGCCGCGTGGTGGCGATCGCGACCTGGCTGTTGGGGCAGAACCTGTCCGCCGAGCGGCCGGTCGTGATCCTGTCCGACAACTCGATCGAGCATGCGCTGCTGATGTATGCGGCGATGCACGTCGGTGTGCCTTCGTGCGCGATCTCGACCGGCAACTCGCTGATGTCGAAGGACCACGCCAAGCTGAAGGGCAACATCGAGCTGATGCGGCCGGGCGTGGTCTATGCCGACGACGTGGCGCGCTTTGCCGCGGCGATCGAGGCGATCCGCCCGCTGCACGACGGTGTCGTGCTCGCGGGCCGGCGCAGCGGGGAGGTGGCGGGATGCGTGGCCTTCGCTGACATCGAGGCGAGTGGTGGCAAGGGAAGCGGCGACGAGGCGGCGGTGATGCGCGCCTTCGATCGCATTACGCCGGACACGACCGCCAAGTTCCTGTTCACGTCCGGTTCGGTCGGCACGCCCAAGGCGGTCATCAACACCCAGCGCATGCTGTGCGCGAGCCAGCTGGCGAAGGAGCTGGTGTGGCCCTTCCTCAAGGACGAGCCGCCGGTGCTGCTGGATTGGCTGCCGTGGAGCCACACCTTCGGCAGCAATCACAACCTGAACATGGTGCTGCGCTGCGGCGGCAGCCTCTACATCGACGACGGCAAGCCGGTACCGGCGCTGCTCGGGAAGACGCTGCGCAACATCAGGGAGGTGTCGCCGACGATCTACTTCAGCGTGCCGCGCGCCTACGACATGCTGGTGCCCGAACTGCGCCGTGACGCGCAGCTGCGCGAGGCCTTCTTCGGACGCCTGCGGCTGATCTTCTACGCCGGCGCGGCGCTGCCGCAGCACCTGTGGGCGGAGCTGGAGAACCTCTCTGAGGAGTCCATCGGGCGGCGCGTCGCGATGGTGTCGTCGTGGGGTTCGACCGAGACCGCGCCTCTCGCGACCGACTGCCATTTCCAGGCCGTGCGTTCGGGCGTGATCGGGGTGCCGGTGCCGGGCGTCGAACTGAAACTGGTGCCGTCGGCGGACAAGCTGGAAGTGCGCGTGCGCGGGCCCAACGTGTTCCCCGGCTACTGGAAGCAGCCCGAGCTGACGGCGAAATCCTTCGACGATGAAGGCTTCTACCTGATCGGCGATGCCGTCGAGTTCGTCGATCCGGCGCGTCCCGAAGAGGGGCTGCTGTTCGACGGCCGCGTCGGCGAGGACTTCAAGCTGCTGACGGGGACCTGGGTGCATGTCGGCGCGCTGCGCGTGAAGGGGATCGACGCGCTGAAGCCGGTCGCCCAGGACATCGTCGTGACCGGTCACGACCGCGACGAGATCGGCTTCCTGGTCTTCCCGAACGTCACCGAGTGCCGTTCGCTGTGCCCCGGCCTGCCTGCCGATGCGCCGGTGGAGCAGGTTCTGGCGAATCCCGCGGTGCTGGCGCGGGTGCGCCTGGGCATGACTGCGCTGGCGCAGGGCGGGGGCGGGTCTTCGATGGTGCCGACGCGCGCGCTGCTGATGGCCGAACCGCCGTCGGTGGAGGCAGGCGAGATCACCGACAAGGGCTACATCAACCAGCGCGCAGTGCTGGCGCGGCGCGCGGATCTCGTCGCGGCGCTGTACGCCGAGATGCCGGACAAGAGCGTCATCACGGCATGAACCGGAGGCCGCCCGAGGGCGGTCGGAAAAACGAAAAGGATCGCCCCATGAGCGAACAACTGGTCAAGACCTCGTTCGAGGACAACATCTACACGGTCATGCTCGCGCGCCCGGAAAAGCGCAATGCGATCAGCGACCGCCTCCTGAGCGCCATCGACGCCGCCTTCGCCGCTGTGCCGGAAGGTACGCGGGTGATCGTGCTGGGCGGCGAGGGGCAGCACTTCTGCGCCGGGCTGGACCTCACCGAGCACCAGCATCGCGACCCCTTCGGCGTGATGCAGCACTCGCGCGGCTGGCACCGCGTGTTCGACCGCATCCAGAACGGCGGCATCCCGGTCGTCGCGGCGCTGCACGGCGCGGTGATCGGCGGCGGCCTGGAGCTGGCGACGGCGACCCACGTGCGCGTGGCCGAGCCGAACACGATCTACCAGTTGCCCGAAGGGCGCCACGGCATCTTCGTCGGCGGCGGTGCGTCGGTGCGCGTCGCGAAACTCATCGGCGCCGGGCGGATGTGCGAAATGATGCTCACCGGCCGCATCCTCGAATCCGACGAAGGCCAGCGCCTCGGCCTGTCGCACTACCTCGTCGGCCCCGGCGAGGCGCTGGCGAAGGGGCAGCAGCTTGCGCGCCGCATCGCCGAGAACGCGCCGATGGCGAATTGGGCGATGGTCAGCGCCGTACAGCGCATCGACAACCTGGCGAGCGACGACGGGTTCTTCGTCGAATCGCTGACCGCCGCACTCACACAGACCAGCCCGGAAGTCGCCGAGCGCATCGGGCACTTCCTGCAACGCAAGGGACAGGGACCGCAGCGATGACGAATCCTTACGCAGCATCCGAAGCCGCCGCGCAGGCGCGCGCCTACGACGACATCTGGCTGGTGGCGGGGCAGCGCACGCCTTTCGCCGACTACAACGGCCCGTTGCGCGACGTGTCGCCGACCGACCTGGGCATCTTCGCGGCGCGCGCGCTGTTCGAGCGCAGCGGCATCCCGGCACGCGAGGTCGATGCGATCGTCGCCGGCAACATGGCGCAGGCGAGCTTCGACGCATACTTCCTGCCGCGCCACATCGGCCTGTACGCGGGCGTGAATCCGGCCGTGCCCGCGCTGCTGGTGCAGCGGCTGTGCGGCACCGGCTTCGAGACCATCCTCGCGGCGGCCGACCAGATCACGCTGGGCAAGGCGAAGGTCGCGCTGTGCGTGGGCACCGAGTCCATGTCGCGCAACCCGATCGCCGCCTATACGCATCGCGCCGGCTTCCGCATGGGGCAGCTCGATTTCCGCGACTTCCTGTGGGAAGCGACCAAGGACACGGCGCCGGGCGACAGCATGGGCGACACCGCCGAGAACCTCGCCAAGCGCTACGGCATCTCGCGCGAGGAGGTCGACCACTTCGCCGCGCAGAGCTTCGCGCGTGCGTGCGCCGCGTGGGAGTCGGGGTACTTCGCGGACGAGGTGGTGCCCGTCGTCAATGCGAAATGGGACCTGCCGGGCTACAACCCGCGCGCGCTGAAGCTCGCCGATCGCGCCGAGTGCGTGGACCGCGACGGCCACGTGCGTCCGACCTCGCTCGAAACGCTGCAGAAACTGAAGCCCGCGTTCGGCGGCGTGCAGACCGGCGGCAACAGCTCGGCGATCGTCGACGGCGCGGCCGCGGTGATCGTCGCGCACGGCGACTGGGTGCGGGCGCATGGCGTGAAGCCGCTGGCGCGTATCGTCGCGGGCGCCTCGGTCGCGGTGCCGCCGGAGATCATGGGCATCGGCCCGGCGCCGGCTATCCGAGTGGCCGCGGCGCGGGCGGGATTGAAGGTCGGCGACCTGGGGCGCATCGAGATCAACGAGGCCTTCGGCGCGCAGTACCTCGCGTGCGAGAAGGAGCTCGGGCTCGACCGCGACAAGACCAACGTGCATGGCGGCGCGATCGCGATCGGGCATCCGCTGGGCGCGTCGGGCGTGCGTTTGACGACGACAGTGGCGCGCGAGCTGCACGAGGCCGGCCTGCAGTTCGGCGTGTCGTCCGCGTGCTGCGGCGGCGGGCAGGGCGTGGCGATCGTCGTCGAGAACAGCAACGCGTAGGGCGGGAGGAGCGAAGCGCATCCCGCCGCACGGCCGTTGTACCGGCATTAAAAGTTGAATTGGCGGGATACGCCTGCGGCTCCTCCCGCCCTACGACAGCGACTCAAGGAAGACCGAATGCAACTCGAACAAAACACTTTCATCGTTACCGGCGGCGCCTCGGGACTCGGCGAGGCCACCGTGCGCGCTTTCCACTCGGCCGGCGCGAATGTCGTGATTGCCGACCTGAACACCTCGGCGGGCGAGAAGCTCGCCGACGAACTCGGTCCGCGTGCGGCCTTCCATCGCACGGACGTCGCTTCGGAAGCCGACGCGCGTGCTTGCGTCGAGCTTGCGCGGTCGCGCTTCGGTGCGTTGCAAGGCCTCGTGAACTGTGCCGGCATCGGCAACGCCGCGAAGGTGCTGGGCAAGGATGGCCCGCATCCGCTCGACATGTTCGCCCGCATCGTGAATATCAACCTCGTCGGCACCTTCAACATGATCCGCATCGCGTCCGACGCGATGGCTCAGGGCGCGGCGAACTCCGGCGGCGAGCGCGGCGTGATCATCAACACCGCCTCGGTCGCGGCCTACGACGGCCAGATCGGGCAGGCCGGCTACGCGGCGTCGAAGGGCGGCATCGTGTCGATGACGCTGCCGATCGCGCGCGAGCTCGCACGCTTCGGCATCCGCGTCGTGACGATCGCGCCGGGCCTGTTCCTCACGCCGATGATGAAAGGGCTGCCCGAGGACGTGCAGAAATCGCTGGGCGAGGCCGTGCCTTTCCCGCCGCGGCTGGGCGAACCGGCCGAGTATGCGCAGCTCGCACGTTCGATCGTCGAGAATGCGATGCTCAACGGCGAGACGATACGGCTGGACGGGGCGATCCGCCTCGCGCCGCGGTGAGCCTGGGCGTTGAGGGCGCGACAATGTGGGAGCGGCTTCAGCCGCGAAGCGGCCGTGCAGTGTGCGATACCGCCCATTCGCGGCTGAAGCCGCTCCCACAGGACAATCGGCTCCCACCGCCACTGCTGCCACTTCGTCTATAACCAATCCAACCCGGGCGACCGACCATGACCGAATACGCCGCGCCGCTGCGCGACATGCACTTCATCCTGCGTGAGCTTGCAGGGCTCGACACCGTCACGGCCCTGCCGGGCTGCGAGGAGGCCACGCCCGACGTCGTCGAGGCGATCCTCGACGAGGCGGGCAAGTTCGCCGCCGGCGTGCTCGCACCGATCAACCGCGCGGGCGACGAGCAGGGCTGCCGGGTGGAGGCGGACGGCCGGGTGACCACGCCGGAGGGCTGGACGGAGGCGTGGCAGCGGTACGTCGAGGCCGGCTGGATCGGGTTGTCGCTGCCGGTCGAATACGGCGGGCAGGGCCTGCCGAAGCTGGTGTCGACGCCGGTGTGGGAGATGTGGTTCTCCACCAACATGGCCTTCACGATGCTGCCGCAGTTGAACGTGAGCCAGGCCGAGGCGCTGCGCATCGCCGCGAGCGATCCACTGAAGCAGACCTGGCTGCACAAGGTCGTGAGCGGCGAGTGGGGCAGCACGATGAACCTTACCGAGCCGCAGGCGGGTTCGGATCTCGCGGCGACGCGCGCGCGCGCCGAACCGGCGGCCGACGGCAGCTACCGCGTCTTCGGCCAGAAAATCTTCATCTCCTGGGGCGAGCACGAACTCACCGAGAACATCGTGCATCTCGTGCTCGCGCGCCTGCCCGATGCGCCCGCAGGCGTGAAGGGCCTGTCGCTCTTCCTCGTGCCGAAATACCTGCTCGACGCCGACGGCCGGCCCGGCGAGAAGAACGACGTGCGCTGCATCTCGATCGAGCACAAGATGGGCATCCACGGCAGCCCGACCTGCACGATGAGCTACGGCGACGCTGGCGGGGCGGTGGGCTGGCTGGTCGGCGAGCCGAACCGCGGGCTCGAGACCATGTTCATCATGATGAACGAGGCGCGCTTCGGCGTCGGCGTGCAGGGCGCGGGGCTGGCCGAGCGCGCCTACCAGCTGGCGCTCGCCTATGCGCGCGAGCGCGTGCAGGGGCGCGATGCGATCACCGGCGAAGCGGGCAAGCCCATCCTGTGCCATCCCGACGTCAAGCGCATGCTGCTGTCGCTGCGCGCGCGCGTGATGGCGATGCGCGCGCTGCTCTACACCGCCGCGGCGTGGTTCGACACCGCCCACCATCACCCCGATGCCGAGGTCGCGGCCAAGGCGCAGCGCTACGTCGACCTGCTGATGCCGGTCGCAAAGGGCTGGTGCACCGAAACCGGGCAGCAGGCCTGCTGGGATGCGATCCAGGTGTTCGGCGGCATGGGCTTCGTCGAGGAGACCGGCATCGCGCAGTTCGCGCGCGACTCGCGCATCATCACGATCTACGAGGGCACAACGGGCATCCAGGCGAACGACCTGGTCGGGCGCAAGATCCTGCGTGAAGGCGGCGAGACGCTGCGCGAGCTGATCGCCGAACTGCGCACGACGATCTCCGCGCTGCGTGCCGAGCCGGGCTTCGGCCCCATCGTCGACGGGCTGGCCGAGAACGTCGGGGCGCTGAGCGAGGCGACGCACTGGCTGCTCGCGGCCGGCAAGGAGCGCTACGCCGAGGCGCTCGCAGCGGCCGTGCCTTTCCTGCATCTGCTCGGCACCGTCTGCGGCAGCTGGCAGATGGCGCGCCTCGCGCTCGCCGCGCGGCGGCGTCTGGCGGCCGGTGAGGGCGACGCCGCCTATCACGAGAGCCTGGTCGAGCTGACGTGTTTCTGGATGGCCACCTTCGCGCCCCAGGCCGCGGCGCAGCTGCGCACGGTGCAGTCCGCCGGTGCGCCGCTGTCGGCCTTCGACGACGCCATGCTCTGAGTTCCCTCCTCCCGTGCGCCATGCATTTGCCCTGCGATGGCGCAAAAAACCATTACAAATCAATGGTTATTATCCTGCTGATGTAGTTGGATACGGCGCGCCGATTTGCTATAGATACGTCATTGACGGGGACGTATGGCCCCGGTACGCCCCCGCTCCGCCGAGGGTGGGCCGCGTTCCCGAAGCGGGGAGTGCCTATGGCGATGGACGTGTGCGGTCTCCTGCTGGACGAGGCACCCGACGCATTCGTGGTGCAATCGCCGGAGGGGATCGTCCTGCACTGGAGCAGGAGCGCCGAATCGATCTTCGGGTATCCGGCTGACGAAGTCGTCGGGCGGGATCTGCTCGACCTCATGGTGCCCGCCGACCGTGCCGAGGAGGAATGCGGCCTGCGTCGCGATGCGCTGGAAAGCGGCTTTGCCGCGATCGAATCGCTGCGGCGCTGCAAGGACGGTTCCCTGGTTTTCGTCGCGATCAGTGCGAAGGCCGTGCGCGACGGACAGGGACGGCCGCAGTACCTGATCGTCTGTATGCTGGACGTCACGCAGCTCAAGGTGATGCGCGACGCCAAACTCGTCGACGCCCGCTACAGCAAGCTGCTGGAGTCCATGCCCGACGGCATCGTGCTGGTCAATGCGTCGGGGCGCATCGTGTTCGCGAACAGCCAGGCCGAGGCCATGTTCGGCTACGAGGCCGGGCACTTGCGCGGGCTGCCGGTCGAAATGCTGCTGCCCGAGCGCCTGCGCGGCGGGCATGTGGCGCATCGTTCGGCCTACTTCGGCCAGCTGCGCACACGGGCGATGGGCATGGGGCTGGAGCTGTACGGCCTGCGTCAGGACGGCAGCGAATTTCCGGTCGAGATCGGCCTCAGCCCGCTGGAGACGGGGGAGGGCACGCTGGTGACCAGTGCGATCCGCGACATCACCGAACGCAAGCGCATCGAGCGGGCGCTGCATGAGAAGAACGTCGAGCTCGCGAAAGCCAACGCTGCGAAGGACCGCTTCCTCGCGAGCATGAGCCACGAACTGCGCACGCCCCTGAATGCGATCATCGGCTTCACCGGTACGCTGCTGATGAAGCTGCCGGGGCCCTTGAACGAGGTGCAGGAAAAGCAGCTGCGCCGCGTCCAGTCGAGCGGCCAGCACCTGCTCGAACTCATCAACGACCTCCTCGACATCGCGAAAATCGAAGCCGGCAAGATCCAGCTGGTGATCGAACCCGTGGATTGCCGGGCGGTGATCGAGGACGTGGCCGCGACCTTGCGTCCGGCGGCGGAAGGCAAGGGGCTCGGCTTTGCCATCGAGGTCGTCGACGACGAGCTGAGGCTGTCGACCGACCGGCGCGCCTTCAGCCAGATCCTCATCAACCTGGTGCAGAACGCGATCAAGTTCACCGAGCGCGGCAGCGTCACCATCCGGCTCGCGCGGCGCGTCGAGGGCGAGCTCGCGCTGGTGGAAGTCAGCGTCCGCGACACCGGCACGGGCATCAGCGGGGAGGATCTTCAGCGCCTGTTCGCGCCGTTCGCGCGCATCACGCCGCGCAGCGGCAAGTTTGCCGAGGGCACCGGCCTCGGCCTGCACCTGAGCCAGAAGCTCGCCGGGGAAATGGGCGGGCGGATCACCGTTGCGAGCGCTCCGGGGGTCGGCAGCACCTTCGCGCTCGTGTTGCCGGAGGGATGACCATGGCGGCGCGCATTCTCCTCGTCGAAGACAATCCGGCGAACCTCGAGCTCGTGAGCTACCTGCTCGAAGCCTACGGCCACTCGGTGCTGATCGCCGAGGACGGCCGGCAGGGCCTGGAACTCGCCCGCAGGGAGCACCCCGAGCTCATCCTCAGCGATCTGCGCATGCCGGTGATGGACGGTTTCGAAATGCTTAGACACATCCGCGCGGACGCCACCCTGAACGCCGTCCCCGTGATTGCGGTCACAGCGTTCTCGATGTCGGGCGACCAGACTCGGGTCATGCTGGCGGGCTTCGACGGCTACATCTCCAAGCCCATCATTCCCGAGACCTTCGTCGGCGAGGTCGAAGCCTACCTGAAGGCCGGACGGCGCAAGGCCGGTCCGGCTGCCGACCCGTGAGGATGCATGCCGATGGCGAAGATCCTTGTCATAGACGACCATGCCGTGAATCGCGAACTCATCGTGGCCCTGGCCGGCTATGAGGGGCATGAGGCCTTCGAGGCGGGCGACGGCGCCGAGGGGCTCGCCATTGTGCGGGCGCAGCGTCCGCAGCTGGTCATCTGCGACATCCTCATGCCCAACGTCGACGGTTACGAGTTCGTGCGCCGGCTGCGCGCCGACCCCGAGATCGCCCACACGCGCGTGATCTTCTACACCGCCAACTACCAGGAACGCGAAGTGCGCAACCTCGCCGGCATCCTCGGCGTGTCGCGCATCCTCGTGAAACCCTGCAACCCGGACGAGATCGTCCGGACCATGAACGAAGTGCTCGCCGAGGCCGCGAAGGAAAGCCCGCCCGCGAGCGACAGCGAATTCGAGCGCGAGCATCTGCGCGTGCTCACCGACAAGCTCGCCGCGAAGGCCGAGGAGCTCGAGCGCCGCGCGGCGGATCTCGCAGGCGAGGTCGAAACCCGCAAGCTCGCCGAGAAGCAGTTGCGGCGCGTGCTGCGCGCGCGCAAGGTGATGGCCGAGTGCAACCGCACGCTGGTGCGCGCCACCGACGAGCGGCGGCTGCTCGCCGACATGTGCCGCTTCCTCGTCGAGATCGGCAACTACGGCATCGCGTGGGTGAGCCTCGCGTGGCACGACGCCGACTGCACCGTCGAGACGGTCGCCGCCGCGGGCGAAGGGGCCGCCCTGCTGAAATCCTTCCGCTTCTCGTGGGGCGACAACGCCTGCGGCAACGGCCCGGTGGGCGAGGCGGTGCGCACACGCGAACCGCAGGTCGTGCACGACATCGCGACCGACCCGCGCGTCGGGCGCTGGCGTGAGGCGGCGCTCGGGCGCGGCTACCAGGCCACCGCGGTGCTGCCGCTCGTGTTCGAGAATGAGGCCTTCGGCGTGCTGTGCATCGTCACGCGCGAGAAGCAAGCCTTCGATACGGACGAACTCGACCTCCTCGGCGAACTCGCCGACGACATTGCCTACGGCATCCACACGCTGCGCGCGCGTGTCGTGCAGCAGCGCACCGAGGAGACGCTGCGCCTGCGCAACCGCGCGATCGACGAAAGCATCAACGCCATCGTGATCAGTGCCGCCGACCGCGACGCCGACAACCCGGTGCTCTACGTGAACCCGGCCTTCACCCTGATGACCGGCTATGCGCCCGAGGAGATCGTCGGCCGCAACACGCGCCTGCTGATCGGCAGCGACTGGGACCAGCCCGACATCGAACGCCTGCGCGAGGCCGTGCGCCGCGGGCGCGATGCGCGGGTGACGCTGCGCTGCTACCGCAAGGACGGTTCGCTGTTCTGGAACGAAGTCTCGCTCGCATCGATGCACGACCCGAGCGGGCGGGTGTCGCACTTCATCTCGATCTTCAACGACCTCACCGACCGCAAACGCTACGAGGCGGAACTCGAACAACAGGCCAACCACGATGCGCTGACCGGGCTCGCCAACCGCAACCTGCTCAACGACCGCCTGCAGCAGGCGATGATCCACGCGCAGCGCAACGCCGGCGGGGTGGCCGTGATGCTGCTCGACATCGACCGTTTCAAGCTGATCAACGACAGCCTCGGCCACGCCGTCGGCGACGAACTGATCTGCGAGGTGGGGCGACGGCTCGCGGCCTGCGTGCGCCAGGGCGACACCGTCGCGCGCCTCGGGGGCGACGAGTTCATGATCGTGATGTCCGAGTTGTGGGCCGAAAGCGACGCCGCGTCGCTCGCGTCCAAGGTGCTGCAGGCCGTGTCGGCGCCGATGAAGCTGTCGGGCCATGAGATGGTCGTCACCGGCAGCCTCGGCGTCGCGTTGTACCCGCGCGACGGCGAGTCCGCGGCCGCGCTGGTGAAGAACGCCGACGTCGCGATGTACCGTGCCAAGGAACAGGGGCGCAACGACTTCCGCTTCTACGCGCCGGAGATGAACGCGCGCATGCTCGAACGACTGGAACTCGAAAACGGCCTGCGCCGGGCGCTCGACCAGGGCGAGCTGGAGCTGCACTACCAGCCCAAGGTCGAGCTCGCCAATGGGCGTGTGGTCGGCGCCGAGGCGCTGATCCGCTGGCGCCATCCGATCCTGGGCATGGTGTCGCCGGCCGATTTCATCCCGCTGGCCGAGGAAACGGGGCTCATCGTGCCGATCGGCGAATGGGTCATCAACACCGCGTGCCGCCAGTTGAAGGCCTGGCGCGAGGAGGGGCTGACGGGCGTCAGCGTCGCGGTCAATGTCTCGGCGCGGCAATTCCAGCAGGAGGATCTCGTCGGCGTGCTGGACGAGGCCTTGCGCGCGAGCGACGTCCCTGCGCGGCAGCTGCATCTCGAAGTCACCGAGAGCGGCGTCATGAGCAACCCGGAGCGGACCATCGTGATCCTGCGCACGCTCAAGGACATCGGCGTGCTGGTCTCGCTCGACGACTTCGGCACCGGCTATTCCAGCCTGAACTACCTCAAACGCTTCCTAATCGACAGCGTCAAGATCGACCAGTCCTTCGTCGCCGACCTCACGACTTCGTCGGAAGACGCGGCGATCGCGCGCATGGTCATCTCGCTCGCCCACAGCCTCAACCAGACCGTCGTTGCCGAAGGGGTCGAGACGGAAGCGCAGCTCGACTTCCTGCGCCGCCATCGCTGCGACGAGATGCAGGGCTACCTGTACAGCCGCCCGCTTCCCGCGGCCGACTTCGCGAACCTGATGCGCAACGGCGGATGCATGCCGCTGTCGCCGGCCACCCGGCTGCACTGAGGCGTGCTCGGCATATGACCGTGGGAGCGGCTTCAGCCGCGAATCGGCGCCTGGCGAGCCCCGCCGGTTGATTCGCGGCTGAAGCCGCTCCCACGGAATCGTGCCCCCCGACGATCTGCCCCCAACGCACCGCCTTCCCATAGAATGCGACTGCTTCCAGCCGCTTCACGGCCTCGCGCCGCCCGCCATGTCAGAAACTTCCCTGCGCGTCCTGTCGGTGATCCCGCCGATGACGCAACTCAACACCCCGTACCCCTCGACGGCCTACCTCACCGGCTTCCTGCGTTCGCGCGGCGTCGATGCGGTGCAGGAGGATCTCGCGCTCGCGCTGGTGCTGCGCCTGTTGTCGCGCGACGGGCTCTCCGCTATCCGCGAGCGCATCGAGGCGCTGCCCGAGCGCGAGCGCAGCCCGCGCGTGCAGGCCTTCCTCGCGCAGTTCGAGCGCTACCGCCTCACCATCGGCCCGGCGATCGCCTTCCTGCAGGGCCGCGATCCGACGCTCGCGAACCGCATCTGCGGGCGCAACTTCCTGCCCGAAGGCTCGCGCTTCGAATCGCTGGACGTGTATATCGACCCGGAAGGCGGCGACCCGCTGGCGTGGGCCTTCGGCGCGCTGGGGCTGGAAGACCGCGCCCGCCACCTCGCGACGCTCTACCTCAACGACGTCGCCGACGTGCTGCGCGAAGCGGTCGATCCGCGCTTCGAGTTCGTGCGCTACGCCGAGTCGTTGGCGCAGAGCCAGGCGAGCTTCGAGCCGCTCGCGCTGGCGCTGGCCGAGCCGCTCAACCTCGTCGACGAGACGCTGCGCGCGCTCACCCTCGATGCGCTCGCCCGCCACGCGCCGCAGCTCGTGCTGCTGTCCGTGCCCTTCCCCGGCGCGGTGTACGGCGCCTTCCGCATCGCCCAGGCGATCAAGGCGCACGATCCGAAGATCGTCACGGTGCTGGGCGGCGGCTTCGTGAACACCGAGCTGCGCGAGCTGAACGAGCCGCGCGTGTTCGACTACTTCGACTACGTGACGCTCGACGACGGCGAGCGCCCCATCCTCGCGCTGCTCGACCACCTCAAGGGCGGGCGAGGGCGTTCGCGCCTCGTGCGCACCTTTTTCCGCGATGCCGAGGGTGACACGGGCAAGAACGGCGACGTGCGCTACGTGAACCTCGGCGAGGCCGACATCGCCTTCGCCGAAGTCGGCACCCCAACCTGGGACGGCCTGCCGCTCGACCGCTACCTGTCGGTGCTCGACATGCTCAACCCCATGCACCGCCTGTGGTCGGACGGGCGCTGGAACAAGCTCACGGTCGCGCACGGCTGCTACTGGAAGAAGTGCAGCTTCTGCGACGTGAGCCTGGATTACATCTCGCGCTACGACGGCGCGAGCGCGAAGACCCTGGTCGACCGCATCGAGGCGATCATCGCCGAGACGGGCCAGACCGGCTTCCACTTCGTCGACGAGGCCGCGCCGCCCAAGGCCCTGAAAGCGCTCGCGCAGGAACTCCTCGACCGCGGCGTGGCGATCTCGTGGTGGGGCAACATCCGTTTCGAGAAATCCTTCTCGCCCGAGCTGTGCCAGCTGCTCGCGGAGAGCGGCTGCATCGCCGTGTCGGGCGGCCTGGAAGTCGCGTCCGACCGCCTGCTGCAGCTGATGAAGAAGGGCGTCTCGGTCGACCAGGTCGCGCGCGTCACCAACGCCTTCACCGAGGCCGGCATCCTCGTCCACGCCTACCTGATGTACGGCTTCCCGACGCAGACCGTGCAGGACACCGTCGATGCGCTCGAATACGTGCGCCAGCTGTTCGAGGCCGGCTGCATCCAGTCCGGCTTCTTCCACCGCTTCGCGTGCACGGTGCATTCACCGGTCGGCCAGAACCCGGACGAATACGGCGTGAAGCTCGTCCCGCTGCCGCCCGTGAGCTTCGCGAAGAACGACGTGCGCTTCATCGACCCCACCGGCGTCGATCACGACGCGCTGGGCGTGGCGCTCAACAAGGCGCTATACAACTATATGCACGGCATCGGCCTGGAGCAGGACGTGCGCGGCTGGTTCGCCGACCGCGTCCCGCGCCCCCGCGTGGCGCGCAACTTCATCGAACGGGCCTTGCGCTAACGTCATCCGGGACGCTCAGCCGGGCCCGGATTCCGGTATCACGCCGCGAACCTTCGCAGCGCAATACGTTCTAATGGCGATTCGGATTCATCGACCGGCCCGAAAACGGGTAGTGCCGCTACCGTCAGGGAGGTATCGGAAATGTCATTGATTTCGATAATAATTTTGCAATCACGGGGTTTTAGAATCGACCGGCAAATTGGCATCAGACCGCAACCGGACAGGTTTCAATGGAGGAGACAGCAATGAGCATGACAACGACCGAACGACTCTCGGCGATGGATCTGGAGAACGAGTTCATCCCGCCGATCGGGCAGGCCGAGGCAAACGACATGGCGTGGGATCAGCGCCTGAATGCCGAAGTAGCGTGGCAGCTTGCCCGCGCGACCGTCGACGATGGTCTCGCGCAGTGGACGGACCGCGCCGGGGAGGGCGCGCCGCGGCGCCTGCCGACGATGCGCACCATCGCGCGCATGAACACGGTCCTCGTGGCGCTGCGTGAGCGGATCTACCAGATCCAGAGCGAGGCCGCGAACATTGCGATCTCCGAGCTGGCGTCGCGGCAGGAGTCCGATCCCGCCGCATCGTCCGACGACGCGTTCTCGCCGCTGCATGCGCAGAGTGCGCGCCGGGTCGAGGCGCTCGCCGCTTCCTGCTATGAGCTGCTCGCCGCGGCACAGGGCAACCTCGCGGCAGTGGCGGGCAAGGTGCCGGCCGAGTATGCCAGCACCGGCCGTGCCGGGCTGGAGGACTCCCTGTACGCCGAGCGCCGCCTGCTCGACGCGGTCATCGACTTCCCGGATCGCCGCGCCGCGGCCTGAGCGTCGTAGTCGTCGATCGACGGTGGCGATTTAGCGCTTCAGCCGCGCGTCGCGGCGATTTCGTTCACCGTCGCGTCGATCAGCCACCGCGCGATGCTCATGCGGTGGGGCAGGCGCGGCAGGCGGTCGATCGTGAACCAGTCCGCGGCCTCGATCTCGTCGGCCTGCAGCGCGAGCTCGCCGCCGGCGTAATCGGCGACGAAGGCGATCATCAGGGAATGCGGGAAGGGCCAGGGCTGGCTGCCGAAATAGCGTACGTTGGCGATCTCGATACCGACCTCCTCTCGTACCTCGCGCGCCAGCGTCTGCTCCAGCGATTCGCCCGGCTCGACGAATCCGGCGAGCGCGCTGAACATGCCTTCGGGAAAGTGCGGCGAGCGCGCGAGCAAGAGTTCGTCGCCGCGCCGCACCAGCGCCATCATCGCCGGGGCGAGGCGCGGGTAGTGGACCATGCCGCAGCCCGGACACACACGCGAACGCTCGCCCGCATGCGGTTCGGTTGCCGTGCCGCAGCGGCCGCAGTAGCGGTGCGTGAGATCCCACTGCACGATCTGGATCGCACGTCCCGCCACCCCGAACACCGTTTCGTCGAGCCGGCCGAACAGGCTGCGCAGGTCGCGCCATTCCATGCCTTCCGGGGCCGGCGCTTCCTGTGCGACGGGGGCGGCGTAGCAGTGCCGTCCGGCGAGTTGCCCGACGTAGTGCTGCGGGCCGGCTGGATCCAGTCCGCCCGGCTCGCTGCGCGCCGGCACGCGGGTGTCGCCCTCGCCGGCGAACACGAGCAGGGCATTGTTGCGGAATACGAAGCACAGGTCGTCGTCGGCGAGCGGGTCGGGCGAGAGGTGTCCGGGCATGAACATGGGGGCGTGCAGTGGCGTCGGGTGGATGTTGCGGTCATGATGCGCGGCGCACCGCGGGTGCGCAACCGCGCAGCCCGTGAATTGATATTGCTCAGGGGAACGGCGCCCGTCCTGGGCTATGGTGGGCCTTTCGGCGACGAGAGGGAGCGTTTCGACATGAGCAGCGGCGCATGGAGTTGTCCGCACGACCTCGATGGCGTGTGCCAGCGTGTGCAGGGCGCAGTGTGCGCGCCCGGTATGCGTGGCTGCGTGCTCGAAGGCAAGGTGCGTTTCGCCCGCGAGGAGATGAATCTCCCGCGCAAGCCCGTGAAGGCCGTGAAGCCGGAGCCCGCGAAGAAACCGGCCCAGCCTCCGAAGCGCCGCCTGCCGTTCTGAGGCGCGGCGCCACCCGTGAGGTGGGCAGCGGCGCGTCGGGCGGTCAGAACGGCATGATCAGACGGAACCAGGCCTTGTCGCCCTGGAAGCGGTTCTCGGCCTCGCTCTCGTGCTGCAGCTGGCCGATGAACATGGTGCCGCCCTTGGTCGTGTAGCTGACGCTGGGGCCGATCGCGAAGACTTCACCCTTGCGTCCGGACGACCACGGACCGATCGCGGAAGAGATCGTGTCGCCGTCGAGCTTGTCGTTGGTCGTCTGCTTCACGTAGTAGCCCGACAAGCCCACGCCCCACGGGCCGAAGCGCTTGCCGACGAGGTAGTCCATGCGGAATTCGTCGCCCGACTCGTAATCCATCTTCGGCGCGCCCGGGGCGGGGCGGAAGTCCTTGTTCTTCGCCTTGATGTTGTACATGAACTTGCCGGACAGCTCCCATCCGGTATCCGAAATCCAGGTCACCGCGAGGACCGGCTCCACGCTCCAGTAGTTGGTGCCGATGCTCTTGATCGGCTGCCCCGACTTGTATTCGCCTGTCGGGGCGAAGAAATCGAGGGCGAAGACCCAGTGCAGGTTGCCGGCATGCCAGCCAATCACGAGCGGTGAGAACAGCATGTCGCCGATACCGGTGACGGTCTCGCTGTCGCCGAGCGTCAGCTTCTGCTGCACGACGGGCAGGATGGCCTGTACCGCCCAGTCTCCGCCGAGGATCTTCGCGTTCGTGACCTTGACGACGCGCATCGCATCGAACCAGGCGCTGACGCCGGTGCCGGGAACCTTGTCGCCGTCGCCGTCGCGCAGGCTATCGGCGTGGTAGTAGCCGAAGTAGTTGAGAAAATAGTTTCCCGGTGGCGGTAGTGCGCCCGCCACCCAGTTCTCGCTTCCGTGCGGATACTGGTCACCCCCTTCCTTCGCGAGTGCATTGCCGATGAGCAGCCCCGACAGGGCCAGTGCGACGCCGATTTGCTTGAGTCTCATGCCTCCTCCTTGATTTTTTGTGTGCGATGCCGTCGTTGGCCGAATCGGGGTGTTGCCGTCCCTGGCCTCGGCCGGGCCATTGCGGATACGTGTTGCGGAAGCGGGCTCAGGCCGCGCGATTCACGTGGAAGCGCTTGGCCTTCATGTCGAAGCGCGGCAGGACGTTGCGTCCGACGTTATGCACGCGCGGGCGGAACGCAAGCACCGAGTCGAGGCGTTCGGCGATTGAGTGCACGACCGCAGGGTCCGCGCCTTCGCACAGCTCGACCTCGATGTCCATCTCGTCCATGTGCTTGACCTTGCTGACGGTGATGCGGAACTCGTCGACCTCGACGAACTTGCGGATGATGTTCTCCACGCCGGCCGGGAAGACATTCACGCCGCGCACGGTCACCATGTCGTCCGCGCGGCCAAGGATGCCGCCCTGGAAGCGCATGAAGCTGCGGCCGCAGGAGCAGGGGTCGAGATTCACCTCGACGAGGTCGCCGGTGCGGTAGCGGATCAGCGGGAAACCCCAGCGGCCGAGGTTGGTGATCACGAGCTCGCCGCGTTCTCCCGGCTTCACTGCTTCGCCGGTCTTCGGGTTGATGACTTCGGCGATGAACTCGGATTCGATCAGGTGCGTGCCGCCGGGTTGGTGCTCGCACTCGAAGGAATGCGCGCCGATCTCGGAAGCTCCCGCGTGATCGAAGCACTTCGCTGACCATGACGATTCGATGCGCTGCTTGGTGGCCGGAATGTTCGCGCCCGGCTCGCCAGCATGCACCGTCGACTTCATCTTGATCGAGCTCATGTCGAAGCCGTGTTCGCGCGCGACCTCGGCAAGCCGCAGCGCATAGGTCGGCGTACAGCACAGCACCGTCGCGCCGGTCTCGCGCATCAGCTCCAGGCGCTGCAGCGAATCGCGGCCGCCGCCCGGGATCATCACCGCGCCGAGCTTGCGCGCGCCTTCGAGCGCCGCCCAGAAGCCGATGAAGGGGCCGAACGCGAAGGCGAGGAAGACGCGATCACTCGCATCCACGCCGGAGCCCGCGAGCACGTGCGCCCAGCACTTCGCCCACCAGTCCCACGAATCCTGCGTGTCGAGCACCTTCAGCGGCACGCCCGTGGTACCCGAGGTCTGGTGTAGCCGCGTGTAGTGCTCGACCGGGTAGGTCAGATTGGTGCCGAAGGGCCCGTTCGCCGCCTGGTCCTCCATCAGCTCGGACTTCATCGTCAGCGGCAGGCGCGCGAGATCGTCGAGGGTGCGGATGTCCCGCGGCTCGATGCCGGCAGCCTTCCATTTGTCGCTGTAGAAGCGGTTCTTGCCCCACAGCTCGGCCATCATCGCCTGCAGCTTCTGCAATTGCAGCGCGCGGAGCTGTTCGCGGGGCAGGGTTTCGGTGACCTGATCGAAATACGCCATGACTGTCTTCCTCGAAATTCTGGACGAACCGCCCCCCGGCGATGCCGTCCGGGTTCGGGAAGGGGCATTGCCGTACGGCGGATGCTGCGGAGTTGTCGGGGGTACGCGCGTTGGCGCGGCGGCGGGCGATCAGCCGGAGGGGTGCGGTGTCGGGGCAGTCATCGTTATCTCCTCATCATTGTCCTGGCGCTCGTGTGGCGCCCCCATTTCCATGGTGCGGTGACTTCCTGGATGACCTCGTGGAACCAGCGGTCCAGCAGCGGCGCGCCTTCGGGCGACGGCTGGATCGGCAGCTGGCCCGGCGCGATGAGCGCCAGTTCGCCCGCGTCGTCGCCCGCAACCGGTTCGCCCGCGACCGAGTGCGCGCGGAAGGCGAGGATCACGGCGCGCACGCCGGTCTGCGAATACACGCCGATCAGCCCGTCGACGGCGACCTCCAGACCGGTCTCCTCGCGCGCCTCGCGCACGACGGCGCCCTCGAGCGATTCGCCTAGCTCGACATAGCCTCCGGGCGGCGCCCAGTACCCTGCGAGCGGATCGAGATTGCGGCGGATCAGCACCAGCTGTTCGGCGTGCTCGATCACGGCCAGCACGACCGGCGAGGGCTTGTGAAAGACGGTCTCGCCGCACGCCGGACAGGTTTCGCGCTCGCGGCCGTGGATCTTCGCGAGGACCAGCGGCGTGCTGCATTGCGGGCAGAACTTGTGGGCCATCATGGTTCTCCTTGAAGGGTCAGGCGGCCGCGGCGCCGTCGCGGGCGGAATGGAAGAGATCGAGGCGCAGGTTCACAAGGTCACCGTCCTGCAGCCCGAGCGTCTCGCGGATCGGCAGCGGCGCGACGATCTCGAACTTGTCGTCGGGATAGTCGGGCATCTCGGGGAACACGACGGCGCCGGTGAGGTGACCCGCGATGCTCACGCCGAAGCACTTCGCGGCGCAGAAGCCGTCGCGCGGTGTGATCGCGATCCCCGTGGCGGCGCGCAGGTGCGCGCGTGCCCAATCCCAGGCGCCGCCCCGCATGCGCAGGTTGAAGGTGCCGGGCCAGGGGATGAAACCGAGCTTCTGGCGGAATTCGGCAACGACCCAGTCGATCGCAGTGAAGCGCGAGCCTTCGCCGAGGCCCTGCGTGACTTCGCCTTCGAGTTCGAGGCGGGTTGCGGTGGTCATCATGTAGCGAATCCTTATTGCGTGGGTGCGGTTCGTCGGGGCGGTTCTGTGGGAGCGGCTTCAGCCGCGAATCGGCGTTGCTTCGCGGCTGAAGCCGCTCCCACAAGGAGACGTCGCCGGATCAACGCGATTTCGCCAGCTCCCGTTCCTCGTTGCCGGTCCAGCGTCCGAACAGGTCGACGTCGAGGTCGAACTGGTCGAGCACCTTGGTCACCGACTGGTTGATGATGTCGTCGATGGTCTTCGGCCGGTGGTAGAAGGCGGGTAGTGGCGGCACCAGCACGGCACCGGTCTCCGTGGCCTGCGTCATCAATCGCAAATGGCCGAGGTGCAGCGGCGTCTCGCGCAGCATCAGCACGAGCTTGCGTCGCTCTTTCAGCGTGACGTCGGCGGCGCGGATGAGGAGATTCGTGTTGAAGCAGTTGGCGACCGCGGATAGCGTCTTGATCGAGCAGGGCGCGATGATCATGCCGGCGTGCTTGAACGAGCCGCTCGCGATGGACGCGCCGACGTCGTTGTTGTCATGCACGCAGGAGGCGAGGCGCTTGACGTCGTTGATCGAGTAGTCCGTCTCGTAGACGATCGTGCGCTTGGCCGAGTCCGACATCACGAGGTCGGTCTCGACGCCGATCTGCTTGAGGGCTTCGAGGATGCGGATGCCGTAGATCGCACCGCTTGCTCCGGAAATGCCGACGACGATTCTCATGGTGCGTGTCTCCATCAATTGCGCAGCGTTGCGAGCAGGGCCTGCGCCTTCGCGAGTGCGGCGGCGGGCAGGGTGATGCGGTCGAATTCGGGGCCGGCGCCGCGCGTGGCGACGAAGCCGGCCTTGGAGCCGGCGCTGCTGCCGGCTGATGACGGGTCGATGACGTAGCCTTCGGCGCCGCCGATGATCACGGTGTCGCGTTCGGGCAGGTAGCGCGTCGCCATCGCCCACGCAACTTCGCGCGGATCGCGGATGTTCACATCGTCATCGACGACGGTCACGGTCTTGAGGCGCTTGTCGAGGTTCAGCGCGAGCATGATCAGGCGCCGCACCTCGTGGCGCTGGCAGCCCTTCACGGCGATCGCGGCCGAGAAACCCGCGGTGCCACCGGTGAGGTCGAGATCGACGACGCCGGCGACCATGGTCTGCAACTGGCCCAGCAGTTCGGTGCCGGCGGCAAGCGAGAGCAGGGTGTCGACGTCGCCCGACCACGGGCACAGGCCGGGGTAGATGAAGTTGTCGCGGTGCGTGACCGCTGTGACCTCGATCACCGGGCTGACGTTGGTGAAGTAGTAGCCGGTGTTCTCGCCGAACGGGCCTTCGCTTTCCCGCACGCCGGGCAGGATGCGGCCTTCGATGACGATTTCGGCGCGCGCTGGGACTTCGACATCCACGCTGCGCGCGCGCACCAGCTCGACCGGCTCGCCGCGCAAACCGCCGGCGATCGCCATCTTGTCCGGCCCCTGCGGCCCGCTGCGCACGACGGAGGCGAGCAGGGTCGCCGGCTCCAGCCCGAGCGCGATCGCGACGTCGAGCGGACGTCCCGCCGCTTCGGCGTTGGCGTGGAACTGCGACAGCGGCGGATTCGCGAGCAGCACGCCGAGCCGGCGTCCACCCTTCACCATCATGCGATGGATGCCCATGCCGCGGCGTCCGGTCGCGGGGTCGGTGCACAGCACCACGCCGGTCGTGATGAAGGGGCCGCCGTCCTTCTCGTGATGGGTCAGGATGGGCAGTAGCGAGAGCAACTCGTCGGGGGATTCATGTACGACTTCGTGCACCGGCGCGTGCTTCGCTTGGACCGGAGCAACCGCGCGCTGCTTGTTGTCCAGCCACGTCTGCGCGAGGCGTTCCTCGGTGGTGCCGAAGGCGCGGGCGACACGGTGGCGGGCGCCGAACAGGTTGCCCGCGACCCGTGCGCCCGGGTAGCCGCGCACGTTCTCGAAGATCGCCGCGGGCGCGTCCGCCGGCAGGCTGCGCAGCACGGCAGCGATCTCGAACTTCGGGTCGAACTCGTCGCGCACGTGCAGGAGGTCATCGCCGAGGTCGGCCAGGAAACTGCGCAGGTCGGGGTAGGCCATCGTTTTCGCGTTCCGTTCGATGATGTGTGGATGCTTCGGGCGAGCCTCGCGGCCCGCCCGGTTCGGACTGCTTACCGGTACTGCGCCGGCAAGCGCTCCACCCGCTCGATCACGCGGATCGAGAACTTCCGATCACTCAACTGACCACGCCCCAGCCGCACCTGCAGGCTGTCGGCGAACTGGTCGAGCTTGCTCGACACCTCCACCTTCGCGCGCTGGTAGGTGTACTTGTGCAGCCCGTCGTTGAGCGTGCGGATCGTCAGCTCCAGCTCCTTGCCCTCGGCCAGTTCCGCGAGGTCCATCACGAACACTTCCCACTTGTTTGCCATGACCGCTCCTTATTTCTTCGCGCCGCGGAAGCCGTAATCGGCCCAGCTGTTGAGGACCTTTTCCTGGATGTCCTTCGGGTACACGTTCTTGAAGCTGACGATCGTCGGCACGTCGTTGGTCTTGTCCCAATCCACCGGCCACAGGCAGTCGAACAGCACCTGCGAGCCGATCGAGTACTTGCGGTCGTGTGGCGTCGCATGCGGATAGAGCGCCGTGCCGGTCGTGTTCTTGAAGACATGGATGCCGCGCTCCGGATTGCAGCGCGTGCAGAACGCGTGATAGACCTCGTCCCAGTTGAAGATGTCGGTCTGGTCATCGACCACCATCACCATGTGGAACCACGGGCCCAGCTTGGAGCCGAAGGCGAGCTGTGCGATCTGCATCGCGATGCCGGCGTAGGTCGGCTTCACGCCGACGATCATCATGTGGTGCGTCGAGCGCGGGTGCATATAGACGCCGGTCACCGGGATGCCCTGGCTCTTCAGCAGCTTCTCGAGCTCCAGTCCGAGGGAGAACGAGCGCAGCAGCTGCCCCTCGTCCTGCGGCACGCCCATGTTCGAGATCGTCATCGTCGCGTTGTTGCGATAGGTGATCGCATCGACGCGGAAGGTCACGCGGAAGTCGCGCGGGCTGGTGCGGTAGCCGGTGTATTCGCCGAACGGGCCTTCCTCGACCTTGTAGTCGGGCAGGATCATGCCCTCGATGATGATCTCGGCGTCTGCCGGGACTTCGAGGTCGTTCGTCTCGCACTTCACGAGGCGCACCGCTTCGCCCGACAACATGCCGCACAACTCGGGCTCGGGGATCGGGGAGGGCGCGCACGCCGCCATCGCGGCCAGCGGCGACAGCCCGATCGCGGTCGCGAAGGGGCAGCCCTCGCCGCGCGGCAGGTAGTAGTCGGTCAGCGTCTTACCGAGGTCCGAGAACGGGAACACCGCGCCGCTCATCGTGCGGCCGTCCCACATCATCTGCCGGTACATGCCCCAGTTCACATCGCCGCGCACCGGGTGCTTGGTGATGACGCCGTGCCAGGTGCCGACGTAGCGCCCGCCGTCGCCGTCATGCACCAGCGGCACCGGCAGCTTGCACAGGTCCACGTCGTCGCCGAGCAGGATGTTTTCCTTGCAGGGTGCGTCGCGCTTGTCGATGACCACCGGCGCGATCGGCTCGCTGTTCGTGCGCTTCAGGTACTCCGCGCCGATCTGCGGCAAGGTCGATGCCGGATCCATGCCCAGCGCGATCGCCATGCGACGGTAGGTCGACAAGGGCGCCCCGAAGTAGCTGAAGCCCGGGTAGTCCTTGATGTTCTCCATGAAGGGCGCAGCTTCGCCGAGTTCGCACACGCGGCGCACGATCGCGCCGGCCTCGTTGTCCCAATCCACTTCCTGCTTGATGCGCACCGCGTCGCCGGACTTGACGCACGCCTCGACGAATTCACGGTTGTTGCGGGGTGCCGAAATCTTTCCCACGTCTGTCTCCTTGGTGAGGAATATGCTGTTCGCTTCGGTGATATCAGTGGATCTTCGAGAGCATCGCGTCCCACTTGCCCTGCGCTTTCAGGATCAGCTCGGCGACCTCGCGCACTGCGCCGTACCCGCCGCGTGCCGTCGTCACGTATGCCGCGGCTTCCTTGACATCCGCGACCGCGTCCCCGACGGCGACGGGCAGCCCGACGCGCTTCATCATCGACAGATCCACCAGGTCGTCGCCGACGTAGCACACCTCGGCGTCGGAGATGTTCATCTCCTCCAGCATCTGCGCGTAGGGTTCGGTCTTCTTCTTGATCCCTTCGTGGAAGCGCTTGATCTTCAGCTCCTCCGCGCGATGGCGCACCGCACCGGACTTCTTCGACGTGATGATCGCGACCTCGACGCCGCACAGCTGCAGCACGATCACGCCCATGCCGTCCTTGATGTCGAAGTTGCGCGACTCGACGCCCTCGTCGTTGATGACGATGCGCCCGTCGGTCATGACCCCGTCGACGTCGAGGATCACCAGCTTGATGTTCTTGGCCTTTTCCATGTCTCCGACTCCTCCTCAGATTCCGATTCCGTACTCGTGCCACCGGGCCTTGATCTTCGCCAGCGTCTCCTCGTCCATGCGCGCCTCGACCGGCTTCTGCTTCCATTCATACGGAATGCAGGCGTCCATCAAAATGCGCGAGGTCGTGAGCTTGTCGGAGTTCGGGTCCAGCGCCGGGTCGAGCGGCGTCGAGCGGCCGCGCTTGATGAGCTCCGTGCCGCGCATCGGGTCGTAGCGGCAGGACAGCGCCCAGAACACGCGTTGCAGGTCGTCGGCCTGGATGTCCTCATCGACCGTGATGACGCCCTTCATGCCGTAGTTGCCGGTGTTCGTGCCGAGCACCGCGTCGGCGACCTGGCGCGAATGCCCCGGGTAGGCCTGCTTGAGCGACACCACCGTCCAGAAGCGCCCGGCCGACTCCGGCAGCACGCATACCGACTGGATGCCTGGAATGCGCATCTGCTCGAGCTCGGTCCACAAGGTCGCCGTGCGCGTGAAGGCAAGCAGCATATGTACGTCGGTCACCGGACGGCCCTGGCCGGTGGCCCACAGGATCGGGTTGTTGCGATGCAGGATCTGCTGCACTTCCAGCACCGGCTTCGGGATCGGCTTGTGCAGCTCGTCGGTGTAGTAGCCGGTGTATTCGGCGAACGGACCTTCCGGCAGGAAGTTGTTCGGGTCGATCTCGCCTTCGAGCACGATCTCCGCGCCCGCCGGTACCGGCAGTCCGGTCAGCGGCGCCATCAGGAACTCGGACTGCTGGCCGCGCACCGTGCCGGTGATGTCATAGTCGCTGGCGCCCTTGTGCATCAGCGTGCCGGCCATGAAGATCAGCGGATCGCAGCCGATGATCGCCGCGGCAGGCATCTTCTTGCCCATCTTGGCGTACTTCTTCATGATCCGCTCGCCGCGCTTGCCCGGCAGGATCTGCACGCCGCAGCGCTTGTCGTCGAGCATCTGCATGCGGTAGGTGCCGAGGTTGACCTCCCCCGTCTCGGGGTCCTTCAGCACCAGCGACACCATCGTGCCGATGTAGCGCCCGCCGTCGAGCGGGAAGAACTTCGGCACCGGGAACATGTTCAGATCGACCTTATCGCCGGTCAGCACGTTTTCCAGCACCGGCCCGTCCTTCACTTCCTTGGCCTTGATCAGGCCTTCGGAGGTGATCGTCTTCTTCATCCACTGCTGTGCGGACTGGCACAGCGTCAGGTCGTGCGGCAGGCCGAGCATGATCGCGAGTCGCTTGGTCGTCGCGAAGGCCCCGGTGAAGACCGGCGTGTCGTAGCCCTTCACGCTCTCGAACAGCAGCGCCGGGCCTTTCTTCTCCTCGGTGAGCTTCGAGACGTGCGACAGCTCCAGATTCCAGTCGACCTCGGTCGTCACGCGCTTGAGTTCATGGGCTTCTGCGCACTGGTTGATGAAATATCTCAGGTCCATTCGGATGTCTCCTTGGCGGGAAAGTTGGAGTTGTTGTGTGACGGGAATCAGTGCATGGCCTGCACCGACTCGATGACTTCGTAGCCGGCAGCCGCGAGCGCGTGCGTGACTTCGGCCGTGTCCGCGTGATGGAAGCGCACGATCACCTTGCGTTCCTGGTCGCCGCTCGCGACGCCCTTGGGTCCGAGGCTGATCGGGTAGATCGCATGCACCTCGGCGCCGGTGCCTTCGACGATGTCGGCGATACGGCCGATCGTCCCCGGACCGATGCGCGTCGGCGCCAGCGTCACGCCGCTCCTCCGCTCCCACGCGCCGAGGAAGTGCGCCGCGAGCGAGAACATCTCGATCGCCGAGATCATCCCGACGACATGGCCGTCATCCATCACCGGCAGCTGGCCGACGCCCGCCTGCTGGCCGACCTGCAGGCAGCGCTCCATCGTGTCGTTGGCGTCGATGGTCGCGGGGTTGCGCACCATCACGTCCTTCACCTTCACGTGGTTCGAGAAGTAGTTCAGCTCATCCGGGCTTTGGCTGCGGATCGCCGCGTGCGCCGCGCGGAGGCACCCGGCGCGCGTCACGAGTCCGCGCAGCCGCCCGTCATCGACGACCGGCAGCGCATGCAGGTTGGTTTCCGACAGAATCCGCTTCGCTTCCGACAGCAGCGTGTCGCTGCCGAGCACTGCGGGGTTGGCTTGCATCCAGTTGCGTACGATCACCTTGGTATCCTCCTCAGGACAGGCGCTTGCCGACGATCAGGCTCGACACGATGTAATCCATCGCCGAGGTCGCCCCGGTCGTCGCCGGTGCCTTCTGCTTGTTGCTCCAGATCGTCTCGGGGCGCGCCTGCAGCACGAACACGTTGCCGCCCACGGGCAGGTTCTTGTCGATCGCCCACTCGATGTCCATCGGACGGCCGTAGTGCTTCTCGATCTTCTTGGCCATCCACGCCAGCTCGGTGATCTCGTCGTCGATCACCGACTGGATGTTCTGGCGCTCGATCGGAATTTCCATCGCCACCGAGCGCTGCAGCTTGAGGTCGGCCGTGTAGCAGATCTCCTTGGTCGAGATCGTCCGCTCGATGATGTCCAGCGTGACCTTGTTGACCACGAAGTTGTCCGGCGTCACCTCGCCCGACACCACCGATTCGCCGAAGCCGAAGTTCGAGTCGATCACGATCACCGAGCGGTCGCCGGTCGAGGGATGCAGCGTGAACATCACCCCCGCCGTATAGGCGTTCGCCATCTTCTGCACGCCCACGCTGATCGCCACCTGCTCGTGCGGGAAGCCCATCCTGATGCGGTAGGCGATGGCGCGCGCGGTGTAGAGGCTGGAGATGCACCTGCGGATGTGGTGCATCACGTCGTCGATGCCGCGGATCCACAGATAGGTGTCCTGCTGCCCGGCGAAGCTCGCGCCCGGCAGATCCTCCGCCGTCGCGCTGGAGCGCACCGCCACCGGGACCGCCGGCAGGTAGCAGCGCACCGACAGCTTGCGATAGGCCTCGGCGATCAGGTCCTCCAGCTCGATCGAGATCGGCCGCGACTCGATCATCTGGCGAATGGCGTTGGAGGCAGCCTCCAGCTTGTCCATGTCCTCGTGATCGAGCCCGCGCAGCAGCGCGTTCACCTCGTCCTGGATGCCGGCTTCACGCATGAACTGAGCGTAGCCGGCGGTGGTCACCGCGAAGCCCGGCGGTACCCGGATGCCTGCGTTGATCAGCTCCCCGAGCGAGGCGCACTTGCCGCCGACCAGCGGCACAGAATCCTTGTTGCAGTCCTCGAAGAAGCACACCTTCGGAGCCCCGCTGTCGATGCCGGGGGCGAGACGCACGTCGTTGGCCATCAAAGCGCTTCCCATCACTGGTCTCCCCGTCACTGAACGATGGTCACGAGGCCGGTCGAGCCATCGACCCGCAGCGTCATGCCCGTCTTGATCACCCGTGTGGAATGGCCGGTGCCGACGACCGCCGGCATGCCGTACTCGCGGCACACGATCGCCGCGTGGCTCATCACGCCGCCGACGTCGGTGATGCAGGCCTTGATCTTCGCGAACGCGGGCGCCCAGGACGGCGAGGTCGTCGGCGCGACCAGGATTTCGCCTTCCTGCAGGTCGCGGATCTCCTCCGCGCCGCGGCACACGCGCGCCTTGCCTTCGACCATGCCCGGGCTCGCCGGGAAGCCCTTCAGCTCGGTGATGCTGTCCGGGTCGGCAACCTCCTGCACCGAAGCCCACGCGGAGAGCGAACTGTTCGTGACGCCCCACAGCACGATCGTGAAGGGCTCCTGGATCACCTCCGGCGCGATCCCGATCGCCGGCGGGGGCGCCCACTCGCGGAACTTCTGCATCACGCCCTTGCGCCACTCGATCTCGGCGGGCCAGGTCTTCGTGCCGCGCGGCGTCACGCCGGTCGCCCAGGCCGTGACGATGTCCCACAGCGCCTGCTTGATCTCGTCGCGGCGCAGCAGCCAGATGTCCTCGATCTCGGCGATGAGGCCATGTTCCTGCATGATCGCTGCCACTTCCCGCATCTTGTTCCAGAACACCGAATGGAACCAATGCTCGACGTAGAACAGGTGGTTCTCGACGTAGGGGAACACCGTGCGCGCGCAGCCCAGCAGCTCGTCGAACTGCTTGCGGTCCTCGTCGTTGTCGATCAGGTCGCGGTATTCGGCGGTCACGCGGTCGCGCTCGGCCCGCACCGCTTCCATCGGGCGGTCGATCGCCACGCCTTCGCGCAGCTTGCGGATATAGGTCTGGATGCCGTCCAGCGGCAGGTTCAGGTTGTCGTTCCAGCTGCGGTCGGTGTGGAACCAGCCCGTGCCCGACGAGATGTTGAACCACGGATAGCGCGCCTTCTCGAAGGCCGCGAGCCACTCGTCACCGTGGCGGTGACCCGCAAGCGCCGCCTTCACGTCGGCCCACTCACGATGCACGGTCACGACGTCATCGACTTCCAGCGCGACCGCCTTCTTCGCCAGCGCCTTCAGCTCGTCATCGGACTTGTACATGATCACGTCGATACCCGAGATCATCTGCGTCACGCGCTGCAGCGGGATGCTCGGGAACAGCTTCTGCGTGAAATCCATGAAGAACACGTAGGCCGCATAGCCCAGGTTCAGGAACTCAAAGTGGTACTGCCAGCACTTGATGCCGAGGTTGATCAGGTCGTCGTAGTTCTTGATCAGGTGATAGGCGGTCGACTCGCCCACGCCGTCGGTCACCACCTTCAGATCCTCGACCTCCGGCAGTCGCGGGATCGGCAGCGCCTCCAGTTCGGCGATGGTCGCTTCCATCTTCGTCTTCCACTTCGCCTCGAGCTCGTCCCAGTTCTTGTAGTAGTAACCGGCGCGCTCCATGAAGTTGGGCACGCGCTGGCCGATCTCGTCGGGATCCTTCACCGGCACCGGCGAGATATAGACGTAGCCGTTGATGATGCGGTGATCGACGCCGCGCACCGGCGGCACCTGGAAGATGCGGTTGTTGAACTGCGACAGCGCGAGGTACCAGGCCTCGTCCCAGATCGTGTCGAAGGGGTAGAGCGGTTCCGGGTAATGCAGCCCGTCGTAGAACCAGAACGTCTCCTTTTCGTACTGGTTGCGCTCGGGATCGTCGGACACGAACTGGTACTGGTACGGATACATCCGCTCCCAGCCCTCGGTGCCCGGAATCGTCTTGCCCTTCACATCGTGCGGAACAGGAAACTTCATGTGTGTCCCCTCGTGCTTGTGTAGTTTTTGGGTTTCGCCGGACTCGTTTCGCGGCCGGTTGCCGGACAGCCATCGCAACCGCTGTGCCAGCAGCCACTGCCGCAACGCAGCAACATCACATGCCAACCGAGTGGGAAGAAGGGGTGTCGCGGCCGTCGTGCAAGGGGATGGCGCACGTTGCGCATCTGCGGAAAAAAATCTTTTCTCACCCCTCGAAACGCCTTGCGGGGCCTCGCTTTCCGCCGCGCGCGCCAACGCGACGTTTGATCAATTGATGAGCTTTCGGACGCTAGACACGGGTGGATTCATCATTTGGTGAACCCCCTCCTGGACGGCCCGAATTGAAAGTAAAAAGCACGACTTCGAATCATTTGACTTGGGTCAATACAGGGGGCAGGTGCGACGCGTAGAAGGAACGATCCAGGAGGAGACACCACATGAGGACCAGGCAATGACCAGGGCCCATTCCAAGTCGCGAGCGGCGGCGGATGACCTGCGCTCGCGCGTCCATTTCTGCGCCGAAACCGGCCAGATATGGCTGCACGAGCACCGCATGCTTCTAGTTCATGCCGAGGCCCAGTCCTCGCTGCGCAAGGAGCTGATCGACACGCTCGGGATGAACCGGGCGCGCGGCCTGCTGCTGCGCATGGGCTACGCGTCGGGAACCCGCGACGCCGAACTCGTGCGCACCCGCATGCCCGAGTTGAGCGAGACCGACGCCTTCATGACCGGCCCGCAGCTGCACTCGCTCGAAGGCATCGTCGGCGTGATCCCGATCCGCGTCGAAGTCGACCGCGAAGCCGGGAAGTTCCACTGCGAGTTCCGCTGGATCAACTCGTGGGAGGGGCAGTCGCACCGGCGCCAGTACGGCATCCATAACGAGCCGGTATGCTGGACTCAGATCGGCTACGCCTGCGGCTACTCGTCAGCCTTCATGGGGCGGCGGATCCTGTTCAAGGAAGTCGAATGCGCCGGTATGGGCGACGACTGCTGTCGCATCGTCGGCAAGCCCATCGAGGAATGGGAAGACGCCGACGAGCACATGCGCTACTTCGCCCCCGATCCCATCGCCGACCAGCTCATCGACCTGCAGACCCAGGTCGTGCAACTGCGTTCGACGATCGCCGAGAAGGAGAACCTCCCCGCCGACATGATCGGCAATTCGCCCGAGTTCCGTCAGGCGCTGGCGCTCCTGAAGCAGGCCGCCAGCGGCCAGATCACCGTGCTCTTGCTCGGCGAAACAGGTGTCGGCAAGGAACTCTTCGCGCGTGCCCTGCACGAGATGAGCAACCGCTGCGACAAGCCGCTCGTCGCCATCAACTGCGCCGCGATCCCGCACGATCTCGTCGAATCCGAACTCTTCGGCGTCGAGAAGGGCGCCTACACCGGCGCGCAGGTGTCGCGTCCGGGGCGTTTCGAGCGTGCCGATGGCGGCACCCTGTTCCTCGACGAAATCGGCGACCTCCCGCTCACTGCGCAGAGCAAGCTGTTGCGCGTACTGCAGGAAGGCGAGGTCGAGCGCCTGGGCGACGACAAGGTGCGCAAGATCAACGTCCGGCTGGTCGCTGCGACCAACGCCGGCCTCGCGCAGCTGGTCAAGGAAGGGCGCTTCCGCGCCGACCTCTACTACCGCCTCAACGCCTTCCAGATCAACATCCCGGCGCTGCGCGAACGGCGCGACGACATCTCGCCGCTGGCGAAGCACTTCCTCGAGAAATACGCCGCGATCAACGGCAAGAAGCTGCTCGGCTTCACCGACAAGGCCAAGAAGGCTCTAGTCGGCTACGCCTGGCCCGGCAACATCCGCGAACTGCAGAACACCATCGAGCGTGGCGTGATCCTTGCCCCCAACGGCGGCCGCATCGAGATCGAGCACCTGTTCCTGTCGCGCAGCCAGGACGAGGTGCAGGAACTGGGGCTCGATTCCGACGGCAAGCTCGACATCAACGGCCCGAACGCCGGCCGTGCGCTGTGCGACGCCGTGTGCGACGGCACGATGACGCTCGACGAAGTCGAGGCAATGCTGCTCGAGGCCGCGATGGACAAGGCCCGCGGCAACCTCTCGTACGCCGCACGCATGCTCGGCCTGACGCGCCCCCAGCTTGCCTACCGCCTCAAGCGCCTGCACGAGGAGGCCACCTCAAGCGATGCGGCCCCGGATGCCGAGGCGGGGACGGCATGACATGAGCGCATTGCGCGAAAAGGTGCTCGACTACCTGAAGGCGCACCACGCGATGAGCATCGCCTCGCATGGTGAGGAGGGTGTCTGGGCGGCGACCGTGTTCTACGTGAACGACGGCTTCCGCCTGTACTTCCTGTCCGCGCCGACCACGCGGCACAGCCGCAACATCGCCCACGATGCCCGCATCGCCATCACGATTCAGGAAGACTGTGCCGACTGGCCCGAGATCAAGGGCATCCAGGCAGAAGGGCGGGCGGCCGAAATCAGCGGCGCCGAGGAAAGCCGCGCGCGCGAGCTCTACGGCGAAAAGTATCCGGTGGTCGGGAAAGCCGCCCAGGCGCCCGCCTTCATCGTGAAAGCGCTGGCGAAGGTGCGCTGGTACCGCTTCGAGCCCGAAAGCCTCTACTTCATCGACAACTCGGCCGGCTTCGGCCGTCGCGAAGCCGTCGATTGCCGCAGTCAGGCGTAGCGCAGGGGCTCAGCTCTGCTCGACCAGCTTTCCCGTCCGCGCTTCCCTGACAGGATCCGCCGCGGGGTGCAGTTCGACCCGGCGAAACGCCCACGCTGCTGCCACGCCGATGCCCGCGAGCACCGGTATCAGCCAGCGGCCGCTGTCCCAGCCGCCGAGCGTGGTCGCCAGCGCCGCGATGGCCGGGACGCCCACGAAGGTGCCGATGTTCGCGCATTGCATCAGGATGCCGTTGGCGATCGCGATGTCGGGCGGCGTGCGTGCGATCAGCGGAATCCCCCCCATCGTGGCCGCAGGCAGCAGCCCCCCGACGCTACAGGCGAAGACCGCCGCAACCGAGCGCAGCACCGGATCGTAGCCCGCGGTGAACACGAACCAGCCGAACGCGCCCATCATGACCGACACCCCGGCCAGCAGCGCCCAGCGCGGAACGCCTCGTGCCAGCCAGAAATCGGTCGTCAGGTTGCCGAGGATATTGCCCCCCACGGCAATGGCGGTGAGCCAGGTCGCGTGCTGCGGCGTGTAGCCCATGTGCTCGACCGCGAACGAAGGCAGCCAGGTCGCGATCATGAACCAGATCGACGCATAGCAGCCGAAACACACCCCCATAAGCCAGGGTGCGGGCTGCGCGAGGCGCGCGCGCGTGAACATTGCCACCGGCACCGGGCGTGAGCCGGCTCCCCGTTCCGCCCCGCCGCGCAGCGACAGCGCGAGCAGTAGGCACATGCCGATCGCCAGTGCATTGGCCGACCACAGGCCGCGCCAGCCGTGGTGTTCGAGGATGTAGGGCGCAATGGCCATCATCAACCCCATCCCGGCGGGCATGTAACAGCTCCACAGCGACAGCAGCCGCCTGCGCCGCGGAGGGTTGTCGGCCGCCGCGGTCGCCAGCAGCGAAGGGGCGGCGACCACGAGCAGCACGAATCCCGCGCCCTCGCACGCCCGCGACAGGATCAGCGCCAGTCCGTCGGCCGCGGCCGACCCGAGGGCGGAACCCAGCCCCAGGAACAGCAATCCCGCCAGTAGCCCGCGCTGCGCGCCTATCCGGGCGAGCACCAGTCCGATGAGCACGCCGAGCGTGGCGGCTGCGGCGTTGATCGCGGTCGCGATCCAGCCCGCGTGAACGAGGCTCACCCCGAGCTCATCCCTGATCGCGGCCAGCGCCGGAGGCACCTTGCCGACCTGGGCCGAGGCGAGGCAACCGGCGAGCAGCGCCAGCGCCGTCCTGCTGTCGAGGGTCTTCATGCGGATCCTGCGGAAATCGTACGGAATGGATTCAGGATGGAAGTAAAACCGTTTGACGTCAAGCAAAAAAGCGGCGCACGGGAGGGCTGATGACGACGCGCAGCGTCGTGCGAGCGGCGCTATAGTAAGCGCTTCGCCTGCAGGGGATGCGGGCCCGATATCGGAGTCGCCCATGGAACGGCCACGTGGATTGCGCACCTGCCTGTACGACGAAACCCAGCTCGAACTGGTCCTCTCCGACATGGCGCAAGCGCTCGCCAAGCGCCTCGATCGCGCCGATCCCGTCGCTGTCGTCGGCATCCTGCGTCGCGGTGCGCCGCTTGCAGACCGGCTGGTCGCGGCCCTGCAGCGCCATCACGGCATGCCGGCACCGCTGCGCCTCGATCTCAGGATCAAGCGCTACGAGGACGACCTGACCCTGCTGCACCCCGAAACCCGCCTGGACGCCAACGAGGAACAGCGCGCGCTGGCATTGAAGGACTACACCGTCGTCGTCGTCGATGACGTGCTGTACACGGGGAATTCGATGCTGCGGGCGGTGGCCTGGCTGGCGCAGAAGCAGCCACGGCAGATCATTGTCGTCACGCTCGCGGACCGCTGCGTCACGCGCCTGCCGATCCATGCCGACGTCGTGGGAGTCCGCTTGCAGGTCGCTCCGCCGGACGTCGTCGAATGCAACGTGCCGCCCTACGAGCCGACGTTCCGCATCGAACTGCTGAAGCTCGAAGCGGGGGCTGCTACGTCCCGGGGTTGAGGGCCGCGCAGGCGGATACCTCGCATGAAAAAGGGGGCCGGCGGCCCCCTCGTGTCGATTGCCCGGGCGCCTGGGCGCCCGTGTGTGCTCAGGCGGCCTTGCGGCTCTTCGTGCTGCTCGCCTGTGCCGTCAGCATGGGCTGCAGCGCGTTGCTGGCCGCGGCCATGTTGGTCTCCGCCACGTCGCGGCTGGTCTTGACGAAACTCTCGTAAGCGGCGCTGGCGTTGCTCATTGCGGTCTTGACCGCATTGACGAAGTCGTTGGTGCCCGTCGGGGCGGTGTGGGCGAAATTCTCCACGAACTCGCCCAGGCCGCGTGCGGCTTCGTCGAACTGGCGGGTGCCGAAGGCGGCGATCTCGCTCTGGGTCTGGAAGAACAGCTCGTTGACGTTGCGGAAGTAGTCGGCGGCCTGTTCCAGCGACTGATTCTGGGCAGCGAGGCGCGAGGCGAACTGCTCGCGCATGTCGCCCTCGACCAGCGGCGCAGCGCTCACGGACACGCGCGCGCAGGCACTGCGTGCGGCATCGATATTGAGCGCCAGCAGGCGTTCGGTCGCGTTCAGGATGGTGTCGGCGAGCGACTGGAAGGCTTCGATGTTGCCGTTCGCGGCTTTCGCCAGTTTCTGGGCGGATACAAGATTGTTCACGTCAAGCTCTCCTCGGCTGTATGTGATCATGGGCGCTATCCGATCTTCGTCGTCTGGGCGTCCGGCAGTGCGGAAAAGGAATGCTACGTTGCGGGCGTCACCCGTGACATACATCGTTCTGCGTGTTTTGGATACCTGATTCCAGGTATTTCGCCCGCGGCAGGGGAATTATCCCGATATCGTCGTGATTCCGTTGCGAATGGCATATTTCGTAAGCTCCGCCACGCTATGCAGATCGAGCTTCCGCATGATGTTGCGACGGTGCACCTCGACCGTGGATGCGGCCAGGTGCAGGCGTTCGGCAATCCGTCCCGAGGTATGCCCCTCCGCGATCAGTTGCAGCACCTGGCGTTCGCGTGCGGTGATGCGCGGCGTCGAGGTGTCGCGCGGCGTGTTGTCCAGCAGCGCGCTCGTGACCGTCGCGGCGACGTCGGGGCAGAGATAGGTCTTGCCGAGCTGCACGGTATGGATCGCTCGCAACAGCTCCTCGCCCGCCTCGGCCTTGGTGACGTAACCGCGTGCCCCGGCATTGAGCAGGTCGAGCACGAACTGCCGGTCGGAGAACGCCGACAGGCCGATGACCTTCACGTTCGGCCGCAGGGCCAGCAGGCGCCGGGTCGTCTCGATTCCGTTCATCGCGGGCATGCCGATGTCTATGCACACGATATCGACCGGCTTGTCCCCGACGAGGGCCAGCAGTTCGTCCCCGGTGCCCGCAACGCCGACGACCTCGATGCCGGGCTCCTTCTCCAGCAACGCACGCAGCGCATGCAGGAACATGCGGTGATCGTCTGCAAGGGCGATATGCACTTTCACGTTGCTCATACCGGCCCCGCGCTTGCGCTTCGCTCATTGGCCAAGCTTCTTGCCGAGCGCGGCTGCTTGCTGAATTCACCTGCATGGAGATCGAAGCTGACCCGGATCTCGGTACCAGTCTGCAGTTCCGAATTCAGCGCGAATGTTCCGCCGGCAAATTCGGCGCGTTCCTTCATGGTGAGCAGACCCAGTCCCGGCGCCGTACCGGACTCGCCGAGATGCCGCGGATCGAAGCCGATGCCGTCGTCGGCGATGTCCATCAGCAGCTGATTTTCGGAATTTTCCAGATGGATACGGACGTTTCGCGCGCGCGCGTGTTTCGCGCAGTTCGTGAGCGCCTCCTGGGTGATGCGGAAGAGTAGTGACTGGACGTTCGAGGGCAGTTGCATGTTGAAGTCGGTGGTGTCGAGGTGCACGGCGATGCCCGTGCGCAGGTGGAACTGCTGCGCATAGTCCTGCACGGCTGGAATCAGCCCGGCATAGTCCAGCGTCGCCGGCCGCAGGTTGGTGCAGATGTCGCGGATGCCGGTGATGGTGTCGAGCAGCAGGGCCTGTGCGTCGTCGAGCAGGGGTTCGAGTTCCGCGTGTACGGGGGCGGGCAGCGCGCGCGCAAGGTTCGTGAGTGTGAGCTGCAGTGCGGCGAGATTGGGGCTGGTGTGATCGTGCAGTTCCGCGGCGAACTTGCGGCGCTCGTTTTCCTGCACGTCGACCATGTGGCGCGAGAGCTCCGCGAGCCGTGTCGCGTGGGCCGCGCGCTCGAGCTCCAGCTGCTTGCGGTCGGAATTGTCGGAAAGCACCGTCCGGCTCGCGACGAAACTGCCCTGCGCGTCGAAGATGGCCGTCGAGCTGAGCAGCACGGGCATCGATGTACGGTCCTTGCGCAATAGCTCGATATCCATGTTGCGCAGGAGGCCGGTCTTCTTGAACGTGCGGAATACCTGTCCGAACAGCGCCCGGCTGCTTGGGCTGAACAACTCGAACGCCCGCATGCGCCCGACGACTTCTTCGCGCGCATAGCCCAGCCAGCGCAGTTGTGTGTCGTTGATGCGGATGATCATTCCGTCGGCGTCGAGCGAGTAATAGCCGCAGGGCGCATTCTGATACAGATCCTCGATCTCGAAAGTCTTGCGCCGCAGCTCCTGCTCCGCGAGCTTGCGTTCGGTGATGTCCTGCGTCGTGCCGTAGAGCTTATATACGCGACCGCGGTGATTCTTGACGGGGACGATCGTTGTTGCGTGGTAGCGTTGGGCTCCCGAAGGCAGGAGCACGCTCTGTTCCAGCTCCTGTCGCGCGCCGGTGTCGATGGCTTCCCAGAATGCGGCGCGGGTGTGCTCCACCGATTCCAGCGAATAATAGCCCAGTGCCTCGTTCAGGTCGGGCGTGCCCTGCGCGCTGGAGCGCTCGAACAGGCGGAACAGTTGCGGTGACCAGCTCATTGCACCGGTGTCGCGATCCAGCTCCCAGTCGCCCATTCGTCCGACGGCCTGCGCTTCGTGCAGGCGAGCCTCGCTTGCGCGCAGAACCTCTTCGGCATTGGGTCGATCGGCAATTTCCCGGGGCATGGCAAGCTCACTGCGTCGAAATCGACGCAGGGGACACAAAAACGCATGGCGCCGCGTCCGGGTCCGCGCCGACATTCGCGTGTGCGTTTCCGGACGGTGCGAAATCCCAAGCTACCGCTTTCATTCTAGTGTGCCGGTCAAGAATATTTATAGGAATTGCGCTCGTCCAAAGCACGCGATCGGTTCACCCGCCGATACGTGTTCCGCAGCCCGAAGATGCGGGCGGGACATCTCCCGCGGAGTCGCGTTCCACGGTCATTCTGACGGCATTTCCGGAAATGACGTTAGCGCGAACTTTCGAAACAATCGATCATACTGGGGGGCGTATCCGGGACCTATACCCGGAACCCCGTAGCAGCATGTAACGCGATGTTTCGTCAGGCGTTCCTCATTCTTCCGACATCGTGTGACGAGGCGGGCGGAGGAGGTAGCGTGCCGGATCGAGCGCTTCCACCAGCGAACGCTCCAGTGGCAGGGGATCGCCCGCGAGTTCGCTCGCGAGCAGTTCGGCGGCCAGCGCCGCCCAGACGAGTCCGCGCGCACCGAAGCCTTCGACCGCGTAGAGGCCGGGATGGCGCGGAATGGACGAGAGCGGGCTCGCACGATCGGCCTGCCGCACCGACGGAACCGCACCGACCATCGGCAGGCGGTCCGGCGAAGCCGGGCGGAAGCCGACCCGTCCGTCGAGGCGGGCCGGATCGAAACCGGCGGCGAAGCCCGGCAGGATGAAGTCGAGCTTGGCAAGATTCTCGCGATGATCGGTCACGCGCAGCGACGGATCTTCGTCGTTCACCGAAAACGTTGCGCCGGCGCAGCGTACTCCGTCGATGGCCGGGCTGACGTAACCGAGGCGGCACACGACCACGCGCGGCGCGCTGTCCGCCTGCGCCGGGAGATGGCTGACCTGGCCGCGCGCGCTGCGTACGGGCAGGGCGGCGGCCTGCGGGAACTGCCGGATGCCGACGCCGTTCGCGACTATCGCGACCGGCGCGGCGGCGATCAGCTTGCCGTTCGCGTCGAGTGCGCGCCAGCCCTCGCTTCCCGCATCCAGCGCGGCGGCCCCGCGGCCGAAGTGGCACCGGATCGCCTCCGGGAAGGCGGCGAGGTTCGCCCTGCAAAGGCTGGGCGGATTGACCCAGCCGCCGCCGGAAAACCACCATCCGCCCAGCGGTAGCGGCCAGCCCGCAAGGCGCGATGCCTCGTCGCGGTCGACGAACCCCAGGTACTCCCCGGGGGCCCGCTGTGCCTCGACGACGCGCCGCTGCTTTTCCTCATGCATCGGGTCGCGTGCCAGGTGCAGCACGCCGCACGCATCCCAGCGCACCGGCAGGCCGCGGGCGCTCAGGCGCTGCAGGTGGCGCAGTCCGTACAGTGCTCCGGCGCGGGTGATGCGGGCGAGGCGGTTGTCGTCGAGGCTGGGCAGGGGGCGCAGCACGCCGCTGAGGTTGCCCGACGCGCCCTGTGCCGGCTCCGCCGCCGCGTCGATGACGTCGACCGTCCAGCCGCGTTCGGCGAGACGGTTCGCGATGCTGCTGCCGGCGAGCCCGGCCCCGATCACGAGCGCATGGCGGACCGGGTCCGTTGCGGCAGTGTCGCCGGCGTTGACGAAGCGGGCGCGCAGCATCTCGCGCTTGCCGGTGAATCCGGCCACCTTCTCGCAGTCGAAGCCGAGCTCGCCGAGTGTGCGCCGCACCTCGCCCGTCACCGACCAGGTCGCGAGGGTGGCGCCCGCTGCGGCCAGGCGCGGCAGTTCGCGCAGCAGTCCGGCCGACCACAGCTCCGGGTTCGTTGCGGGCGAGAAACCGTCGAGGTAGAAGGCGTCGCTGCGGCACTGCAGTTCGGGGATCAGTTCCAGCGCGTCGCCGAACAGCAGCGTCAGGACGACGCGGCCGCCGTCGAGATGCAGGCGGTGGAAGCCTGGCGTCAGCACGGGCCAGCTCGCCTGCAGCTCCGCCGCCAGCGACGCGAGTTCGGGCCAGCGCGCGTGCACGACGGCGAGGTCCTCGCGAGGGAAGGGATGACGCTCGACCGACACGAAGTGCAGCCGGTCGCAGCGCTGCGCATCGTCGCGCCATGCCGCCCAGGTCGCGAGGAAGTTGAGTCCCAGGCCGAAGCCGGTCTCGACGATCGTGAAGCTCGCGCGTCCCTGCCAGCGTCCCGGCAGGCCGTTGCCGCCGAGGAATACATGCCGCGCCTGCTCGAGTCCGCCGTTGTGTGAGTGATACACGTCACCGTAGGCGACCGAGCAGGGCGTGCCGTCCTCGGTGAAGTTCAGGCGGGCAGGGTCGATGGGCATGGGCGTCGGGTGGAACGGTGAAGAAAAAGGCCGCCTCGAAAAGGACAGGGCGCCTTGCGGCGCCCTGGTTTCCTTGCAGTGTCCCGCTCACTCCATCCGCATCTGCGGGAACAGGATCACGTCGCGGATGCTGGGGCTGTCCGTCAGCAGCATCACGAGGCGGTCGATGCCGATGCCGCAGCCGCCGGTCGGGGGCAGGCCGAATTCGAGCGCGCGGATGTAGTCGGCGTCGAAGTACATCGCCTCCTCGTCGCCGGCTTCCTTCGCCTTGACCTGCTCCAGGAAGCGCGCCGCCTGGTCTTCGGGGTCGTTCAGCTCGGAGAAGCCGTTGGCGATCTCGCGGCCGACGATGAAGAGCTCGAAGCGTTCGGTGATGTCCGGGTTGGCGTCGTTGCGGCGCGCCAGCGGCGACACCTCGGCCGGGTAGTCGATGATGAAGGTCGGCTCCCACAGCTCGGCTTCGGTGGTCTCTTCGAACAGCATCAGCTGCAGCGTGCCGAGGCCGGCGCCGTCACGCGGTTCGGCCTTCATGTCCTTGAGCTTGTTCCGCACCCACGCGGCGTCGTTGAGCTGCTCGACGGTGTAGCCGGGGTGGTACTTGCGGATCGCCTCGACGATGGTCAGGCGTGCAAACGGCTTGGACAGGTCGAGTTCGCGGCCCTGATACACGAACACCTCGGTGCCCAGCGCCTCGCGCGCCGCCTGACGCAGCAGGCCTTCGGTGAAGTTCATCAGGCTGCGGTAGTCTGCATAGGCCTCGTAGAACTCCATCATCGTGAATTCGGGATTGTGGCGCGGGCTCAGGCCTTCGTTGCGGAAGTTGCGGTTGACCTCGAAGACCTTCTCGAAACCGCCGACCACCAGGCGCTTGAGGTAGAGCTCGGGCGCGATGCGCAGGAACAGTTCCATGTCCAGCGCGTTGTGGTGGGTGGTGAAGGGCTTGGCCGCCGCGCCGCCGGGGATGGGGTGCATCATCGGCGTTTCGACTTCGAGGAAGCCGTGGTTGACCATGTAGTTGCGGATCGACTGCACCATGCGGCTGCGCGCGACGAAGGTGAAGCGCGTCTGCTCGCTCATGATGAGGTCGACGTAGCGCTGGCGGTACTTCTGCTCGACGTCGGTGAGACCGTGGAACTTGTCCGGCAGCGGACGCAGGCTCTTGGTGAGCAGGCGGACTTCCGACACCTTCACCGACAGCTCGCCGGTGCGGGTCTTGAACACGGTGCCCACGCCGCCGACGATGTCGCCGATGTCCCAGTGCTTGAAGTCGGCGTAGACGTCCTCGCCGACGGCGTCACGCGTGACGTAGAGCTGGATGCGGCCGGACAGGTCCTGGATGGTGATGAAGCTGGCCTTGCCCATGACGCGCTTGAGCATCACGCGGCCTGCGACCTTGACTTCGACCGGGTTGGCGTCCAGGGCTTCGGCTTCCTTGTCGCCATACAGCTCGTCGAGCTTGCCGGCGGTGTTTTCGCGCGAGAAGTCGTTCGGGAAGGCGCGGCCGGTGGCGCGCCACGCGGCCAGTTTTTCACGCCGCTCGGCGATGATGTGGTTCTCGTCGGGCACGGTGACGGGGTTGTTGTTCTGGTCGCTCATGAATCGGCAGGCTACGGCGAAAAAAGACAATTGTGGCATGCCGCGGGATACCGGGCAAATTCGAACCATCAGGGAAGGCCCATGCCGCCCCCGAGGTTTGCCCCGGCCGTCGCACATCTTCCGCCGGTCGTCGCGTGCCGGGCGCCGGTGCGCACATCCGTTTCGCGCTTCGCCTAAAGTGTCCGCCTTCGCGGCCGATAGAGGTTGCCATGTTTGGACAAAAATAGATCGGAGACTTCCCATGAGCTCGCCCGAGAGCCTGTACGTAACGATAGAGAAGACCTTCTGGAACTCGCTGACGAAGAAGCTGTGCAGCTTTCTGCTGTTGTGCGTCATCAACCTCGTTTACCTGGTCATCTACGGCAGCCAGCAGGCGAGCATCCGGACGCTTCTGGAGACGGGCAGCGTTTCGCCCGAATTGCTCGCGCAGACGATGGCGACCCTCGACGCAGGCTGGTACCTGATGCTAGGGCTGACCGCGATTGCGCTGGTGGTCTGCGCGGGACAGATCCTTTATCTGCGCCATCTGATCGTGCGGCCGGTGCGCCTCATCACGGACATCTTCAACGAGATCGCGCGCGGCGAGGGCGACTTCTCGCGCAACCTGCCGCTCGTCACGCACGACGAACTGCGCGATCTCGCGATCAGCTACAACCATTTCGCCGAGAAGATGCGCCAGATCATCGGCGACGTGCGCACGATGACCGTCAGCATCGCCCGCGACGCGGTGATCGTGAAGTCGCGCGTCCAGGGGGCAGCGAACAACGCGCGCCGGCAGGGGCAACTCACCGAGGTCGTGTTCAGCGCGAGCACCGAATCGACTTCCGCGATCGAGAGTGTGTCGGAGAGCACGCATCAGATCTCCGCGTCGACGACCAAGAACCTGGAAATCGCACGCGCTTCGCTGGGGGAGATGCGCGACATCGCTGAGAAGATCAACGCGGTGAGCGAGAAAGTGCTGCACTTCAACGCGACCGTGGACGACCTGTCGAAGCGCTCCGTGAGCGTGAAGCAGATCGCGTCGCTGATCCGCGAGATCGCCGACCAGACCAACCTCCTCGCGCTCAACGCCGCGATCGAGGCCGCCCGTGCGGGCGAGGCGGGCCGCGGTTTCGCGGTCGTGGCGGACGAGGTGCGCAAGCTCGCGGAGCGCGTGAATACCGCCGCCGAGGAGATCACCGGCAACATCGACGGGATGATCGGCCGCGTGATGAACACCCGCGCCGAGAACGAGATCATCAACGTCGACGTGCTGCAGGCGCGCGAAGTCGTCGCGCGCTCGGCGACGCAGTTCCAGTTCATGGTCGGCGAATTCGAGACGACCGGCGAGCAGTTGCTGCAGATCGCGACCGCGATGGAGCAGCTGTCGGCGACCAACGGGCAGGTGCATGAGAACGTGGCTGCGATCCACGATCTGTCGGGCACGGTTGCGACGCACATGGAAGAGTCCGAGGACTGCACGGTGAAGCTCGCCCGCGCGACCGAATCCGTGCAGGAGCTGGTGTCGCGCTTCAAGATCGGCAAGGGCGAGTTCGATCACGCCGTCGAGCAGGCGCGGATCTTCCGGGACCGTGTGCAGGCTCAGCTCGAGGAGATGAGGAGCAGCCGTATCGATGTGTTCGACAGGCGCTACCAGCCGATTCCCGACACCTTCCCGCAGAAGTTCAAGGTGTCGTGGGGCGACGAATATACGCGCCGCTGCCAGAAGCTGCTCGACGAATGCCTCGCGGCGATTCCGGGCTGCTCGTATGCCGTGGGGTTGAACGTCGACAGCTATCTGTCGGGGCACAACCTCAAGTATTCGAAGCCGCTGACGGGTAACCGGGAGGCGGATCTGGTCGGCAACCGCACTTGCCGCAAGTTCGAGGGGGTGGCCGAACTGCGCGGGGCGAAGAACACCGACCCGCTGCTGCTGCAGACCTTCATGCGCGATACCGGCGAGATCCTGTGCGACATGTCGATGCCGATCACCGTCGGCGGCCGGCTCTGGGGCAATGTGCGGGTCGGCATGCCGGCGGAGGCGCTGCTCGCCGAACGCTGAACGTCGTGCCACCGGGCGCCGTGCGGCGTCCGGTGACGTGCGGCGTGCGTCGCAGGGCGGGGTCAGCGTGCCTGTTCGGGCAGCTCGATCTTGACTTCCAGGACCTCGTAGTTGTCCTGCTTGTCGAGGTGCACCCTGATGTCGTCCGGATTGACCGAGACGTACTTCGAGATCACCTCGATCAGCTCACGTTGCAGCGCGGGCAGGAAGTCGACCTTGGCCGCGTCGCCGCTGCGTTCGTGCGCGATCAGCAGCGACAGGCGGTTCTTGGCGATTTCGGCCGTCTTCTTCTTTTCGCCGAAGAGGCGGGCGAGGAAGGACATCTCACTTGCCTCCGAACAGGCGCTTGATCAGGCCAGGCTTCTCGTAATTCACGAAGCGCAGGTCGCGGGTCTCGCCGAGGAAGCGCGCGACCACGTCGGTATAGGCTTCGGAAACGTCGGAGCCCTTCAGGTGGATGGCGGGCGTGCCCTGGTTGGAGGCCTGGAGCACGGATTCGGATTCCGGGATCACGCCGATCAGCGGCACGCGCAGCAATTCCTGCACGTCCTTGTACGACAGCATCTCGCCTTCCTCAACGCGCTTGGGCGAGTAGCGGGTGACGAGCAGGTGTTCCTTGACTGGCTCCTTGCCTTCCTCGGCGCGGCGGGACTTGGATTGCAGGATGCCGAGGATGCGGTCGGAGTCGCGCACGGACGAGACTTCGGGGTTGGTCGTGACGATCGCCTCGTCGGCGAAGGTCAGCGCGAGCACCGCGCCGCGTTCGATGCCGGCAGGGGAGTCGCACACGATGTAGTCGAAACCCATGTGCTCGAGGTCGTGGATGACCTTCTCGACGCCTTCCTCGGTCAGCGCATCCTTGTCGCGCGTCTGCGATGCGGGCAGCACGAACAGGTTGTCGCAGTGCCTGTCCTTGATGAGTGCCTGGTTGAGCTTGGCGTCGCCGTTGATGACGTTGATGAGGTCATACACGACGCGGCGCTCGCAGCCCATGATCAGGTCGAGGTTGCGCAGGCCGACGTCGAAGTCGATGACGGCCGTCTTGAAGCCCCGCAGGGCCAGGCCGGAGGAAAAGGCGGCGCTGGTGGTGGTCTTGCCCACGCCACCCTTGCCCGAAGTTACGACGACGACACGAGTCACGGTATGTCCTTCCAGATAGTGTGCGCTGCGCTCAACCGAGCTGCAGCGAATCGATGTCAAGTTTATGTTCGGAGCCGCTGGCAATGAGGCGCACCAGTGCAGCCTGGCCAGCGATGGAGGCGGGAATGCCCTGTTCGAAGGTGCGGTAGATGCCTGCGATCGACAGCAGTTCGGGGCCGAAGTTGGTCGTCACGATGCGCGCTTCGGTGTTGCCCTGGGCTCCGGCCAGTGCGCGGCCGCGCAGCGGGCCGTAGCAGTGGATGCTGCCGTCGGCGATGACTTCGGAGCCGTTGCTGACGCCGGCGAGCAGCACGAGGTCGCCGCCGCGGGCGTAGACCTGCTGACCCGAACGCAGCGGACGGTCGATGTAAAGGGTGTTCGCGGCCAGAGCCGGAGCCGTGGCCGGAGCGGGCTGTGCCGCGGGTGCAGGTTCCGGTCGCGCCTGCGGTGCGGGAGGGGCGGTAGCCTGGCGTTCGCGTAGTTCTGCACCGTCCAGGATCGCGAGGCCGGCCTGACGTGCCGATGCTGCGAGCTCCTCGGGCAGGTTGCGCACGCCGACGGGCTGCAGCCGGTAGCGGCGGAGCAGGCTGGCGAGGCCGACCCAGTCGATGCGCTCGGGATGCGAGGTCACGCCGGAGAAATCCAGCACGGCCGCTTCACCGTTGAAGAAGTCGGGCATGCCGCCGAGCATCAGGTGCAGGGCATCGGCGAGCCTTGCCGGTTCGGTTTCGCGCAGGACCGCGATGGTGGCGCCGATCGTCGCGTTGCGGAACTCGATCGAACGGGCGGCGTTGGGTGCGGACATGGGTGCGAAGGGGCCGAAAAGCTTTGAAGTCTACTGAGGACGATGGAATCGGGCAAGGCTCTGCGGGGCAATCGCGCAAACCCAGGCGTGGCGGGAGGAGCGCAGCGCATCCCGCCACGCCAACGGGCGAGGGCGCTCGAGTGCCGGATGGCGGGATCCGCCTTCGGCTCCCTTCGCCCTGCGCGGCATCGTGCGAACGGGGCTCAGTGCAGGGTCGGGGGCGAATCGACGTCGCCGGGGCCGCACTTGAAGAATTCGTCGATTTCGTCCGGTTCGAAGCGGTATTCGTGGTTCGACAGGTCGTCGCGCACGATCAGTTCGCCGTGTTCGGCGTAGATGCGGCGGACTTCGCTTTCGCCCAGGGAGCGCAGCATCGCGATGATCTTGTCGCGGTCGGGCGGGAAGTCGTGGATCACCGGGCGTGCGTCGTACAGGCGCACCGTCTCCTCGGCGAACAGGCGGCCGAGCAGGGTCTCGGGGTCGAGGGCGAGGAGTTCCTCGCGCGTGACGGTCTGGGCGAACTGGTGCGCGCGCGACCATCCGTCCTCGTCGCGCGCATCCGCGCCGGGCAGCTTCTGCAGGAAGAGCGCAGCGGCGGCATCCTTGCTGCAGGCGAGCCACAGGCCCGCAGGCTGCTGCTCGGATTGCTGCAGGTAGTGCTCGAACACCGCGGCGATGCTGTTGCCTTCGAGCGGGACGAGGCTCTGGTAGGGCTGGTCCATGCCCTGGACGTCCAAAGTGAGCTGGAGGATGCCGTCGCCGACCAGCTCCGGCAGGCGGTCGCCTTCGGGAACGTGATCGTCGAAGGCCGCGAAGCCGCGCAGGTTCAGGGCCTCGTTGCAGTCGATGACGAGCAGGCGCACCGGGCCGTGGCCCTGTACCTGGAAGGTGAGGCGGCCTGCCTGCTTGAGGTTGGCGGAGATCAGCGCGGACACGGCGCTCATCTCGCCGAGCAGGGTGGCGACGTTGCGCGGGTAGTCGCGGCCCTGTTGCAGCGCCTGCCAGACGTCGTCCAGGCGCACGACGGCGCCGCGGATGTCGAGGTCTTCGAGCAGGAAACGGCGGACGTAGCTCTTGTGGTCCTTCATGAGCGGGCTCCTTCCCGGGCGAACAGCGCCACGAGGCGTTCGGGGTCGAAACCGGCGATGATCCCGCCGGACGAGGTCTCGATCACCGGCCGGCGGATGACGCTGGTGTGCGCGGCCATCAGTGCGACGGCGTCCGCCGTGGAGGCGATGGCCTGCTGCGCGGGATCGAGCTTGCGCCAGGTGGTGCCGCGCGTGTTGACCAGGGCCTCCCAGCCGAGGCGCTCGCACCAGCGCGCGAGCGTATCGGGGGAAATGCCGGACTTGCGGTAATCGTGGAAAGTGTAGGCGATGTTCTGCGCATCGAGCCAGGCAAAGGCCTTTTTCATCGTGTCGCAGTTCTTGATGCCGTAAATCGTCGTGTTCATCGTCAGGCTTGCGTCCCGATGTTGGCTTACTGGCGGCTTACTTGCGCAGCGCGCGCGCGAGCGCGTCGGCCATCGCGCCGGCGGCGGCGGGGCGGTCGTTGCCGCGCGACGGGGTGCGCGGGGCGTTGCGGTCCGGGCGCGGACCGTCGCTGCGGCCACGCGGCGCGTTGTCGCGCGCGCCGCCGGCCGGGCGGGTGGCCGCCGGTTCGTCGCTCATGCGCATCGTCAGCGCGATGCGGTTGCGCGGCAGGTCGACCTCCAGCACCTTCACCTTGACGACCTGGCCGGCCTTGACGACGCTGTGCGGGTCCTTGACGAAGCGCTCGGACAGCGCCGAAATGTGGACGAGGCCGTCCTGATGCACGCCGATGTCGACGAAGGCGCCGAAGTTCGTGACGTTGGTGACCACGCCTTCGAGCATCATGCCCGGCGCGAGGTCCTTGAGCGTCTCGACGCCGTCGCGGAACGAGGCGGTGCGGAACTCGGGGCGCGGGTCGCGGCCGGGTTTTTCCAGTTCGGCGAGGATGTCCTGAACGGTCGGCAGGCCGAAGCGCTCGTCGGTGAATTCGACCGGGCGCAGCGTCTTCAGGAAGCTCGCGTTGCCCATCAGTTCGCGCACGTTCTTGCTGACCTTGGCGAGGATGCGCTGGACGATCGGATAGGCCTCGGGGTGCACCGAGGAGGCGTCGAGCGGGTTTTCGCCGTTGGGAATGCGCAGGAAACCGGCGGCCTGTTCGAAGGTCTTGGGGCCGAGGCGCGGCACCTTCTTCAGCGCGTCGCGGCTCGGGAAGGGGCCGTTGGCATCGCGGTGCTCGACGATGTTGCCGGCGAGCGTGGCGTTGAGGCCGGAGATGCGCGCGAGCAGCGCCGCCGAGGCGGTGTTCACGTCGACGCCGACGGCGTTCACGCAGTCCTCGACGACGGCGTCGAGGCTCTTCGCCAGGCGCGACTGGTTGACGTCGTGCTGGTACTGGCCGACGCCGATCGACTTCGGGTCGATCTTCACGAGTTCGGCGAGCGGGTCTTGCAGGCGGCGGGCGATCGACACGGCGCCGCGCAGCGACACGTCGAGGTTGGGGAATTCGCGCGCGGCGAGCTCGGACGCGGAATACACGGACGCGCCGGCTTCGGACACCGTGACCCGGGTCAGGCGTAGTTGCGGCAGCGCTTCCATGAGGTCCGCGACGAGCTTGTCGGTTTCGCGCGAGGCGGTGCCGTTGCCGATGGCAACGAGGTCTACCGCGTGTTTTTTCGCCAGCGCGGCGAGCGTCGCGAGCGAACCCTCGCGGTCGCGGCGCGGCTCGAAGGGGTAGATCGTCGCGGTGTCGACGAGCTTGCCGGTGCGGTCGATGATTGCGACCTTCACGCCGGTGCGGATGCCGGGGTCCAGCCCCATCGTGCAGCGCGCGCCGGCCGGGGCGGCGAGCAGCAGGTCCTTGAGGTTGCGCGCGAACACGCGGATCGCCTCTTCTTCGGCACGTTCGCGCAGCTCGTTCATCAGTTCGAGTTCGAGGTGCAGCGAGATCTTCACGCTCCACGCCCAGCGCACGCTGTCGCGCAGCCAGCGGTCGGCCGGGCGGCCCTGGTCGCGCACGCCGAAGCGCGCTGCGATGCGGCCCTCGCAGGGGTGGGGCGCGTCGGGGTCGGGCTGGTCGACGGTGAGCGCGAGGCGCAGCATCCCTTCGTTGCGCCCGCGCAGCAGAGCCAGCGCGCGGTGCGAGGGCATGGAGGCGATGGGCTCGCGGAAGTCGAACCAGTCGCGGAACTTCGCCCCTTCGGTTTCCTTGCCTTCGATCACCGTCGAGCTGACCTGGCCATTTTCCTGCAGCCAGGTGCGCAGCGTGCCGAGGAGTTCGGCGTCCTCGGCGAAGCGTTCGATGAGGATCTGGCGCGCGCCGTCGAGCACGCTCTTGACGTCGGCGAAGCCGGCTTCGACGTTGAAATAGCGTTCGGCCTCGGTCTCGGGGACGAGGTTCGGGTCTTCGAGCAGCGCGAGTGCGAGCGGCTCGATGCCGGCTTCGCGGGCGATCTGGGCCTTGGTGCGGCGCTTCTGCTTGTAGGGGAGGTAGAGGTCTTCGAGGCGCTGCTTGGTCTCGGCGGAGGCGATCTCGGCGGCCAGCGCGTCGGTCATCTTGCCCTGCTCGGTGATCGAGGAGACGACGGCGGCGCGGCGATCCTCGAGCTCGCGCAGGTAGCCGAGGCGTTCTTCCAGGTTGCGCAGCTGGGTGTCGTCGAGGCCGCCCGTGACTTCCTTGCGGTAGCGGGCGATGAAGGGCACGGTGGCGCCTTCGTCGAGGAGCTGGATGGCGGCGACGACCTGGCGGGGCTGGGCCGCAAGTTCTGCGGCGATACGGTGTTCGATCGGGGGGAGCATGAGTCTCGCGGGCCGTTCAGGGGCGCCCGGCAAAGTTGGCAGTGAAGAGGGGGGCGATGGTGCAACAGGCGGCGTTGCCGATGCAAGCACAGGGTAATCGCATGAAGCCCGGTAGAGCAGAACTCGGGCTGTGGGAGCGGCTTCAGCCGCGAATCGACCGGCTCGGGTTCGTCAGGCGCCGATTCGCGGCTGAAGCCGCTCCCACGAAACCACCCACACGGGCGTGCGAGTGCCCAGGATGCGAGCACCGTCCGATTGCAGAACGTGTGGCCTCAGAGCGCAACGAGGCTCTGGCGTCCGACCCAGCTTTCCCCGGCGTCGAGCTCTATGCGCTGGCGCGCGGCGGCGGCCTCGACGCACAGCATGTGCCGGAAGCCGTTCGCGGGCATGTCGGCGAGCGCGGCGCAGCGCTCTTCCCAGGGGTTCCACACGACGACGTCGGGGAAGCCTTCAGCGTTGATGCCGAGGTGGCGATTCCTGTCGCGCAGCAGCAACGGACGCTTGACGTCGTGATAGATGCGGTCGGTCTCGTCCTCGACCACGAGCACGTCGCCGGAGTCGCGCTTGACGCGGTCGTGGTCGGCGGAGTCTCGGTAGTCGTGGCCGTAGAGCCCTTCGAGGCGTGCGTTCTCGACTTCGTGCACGCGCAGGTAGGTGTGCAGCGCGGCGGTGAAGGCGAAGGGGGCGTGGCCGGTGTTCTCGACTTCGAGTTCGACGTCGAGACGCTCGCCCTCGACGACCACGGTCAGTTCGGCGACGAAGTTCTGCGGCCAGATCGCCCAGGTGTCGTCGGTCTCGGTGAAGCGCAGCGTGACCAGCGCATAGTCGTCGCCGCTGCGTTGATCGCTTACGATCCAGGGGCGGGTGCGCAGGATGCCGTGCTTCGGGAGCTTGCCGAGTCCGGCGAACTGCGGGAAGCAGACGGGGATGCCGCCGCGGATCGCGGTGCTGCCGTCGTAGACGGCGGCGGGGCTGAGGTAGAGGTGCTCTTCGCCGCCGGCGGGAATCCATGACAGGACCTGGGCGCCGAACAGCGACACGACGGCGCGGGCGCCCGCCTGCGTGGCGAGCGCGAGGGCGGGCTGGCCGTGGAAGTCTACGGTTTCGATGGTGGCTGGCATTACGGGTGTTCAGTCCTGTAGCGCGAGCACGCCGAGTTTGACGGTGTTGTCCTCGGGATCGCTGGAAAGCACGAAGCCGAGGCCCTGCACGAACTTGAGCATGCGCTCGTTGTTGGACAGGAAGACGCCGTTCATGTACAGCAGGCCCTTGTTGCGCGCGGTCTCGATCAGTACGCCCATCAGCTTGCGCGCGAGGCCGCGGTGCTGCCAGTCGTCGGCGACGACGACCGCGAATTCGCAGGATTCGCCGTCGGGGTTGACGGCGTAGCGGCACACGCCGACTTCGACCTCGCTCGTTCCGTCCTCGCCCGGGATCGTCGCAAGGAAGGCCATTTCGCGGTCGTAGTCGATCTGCGTCAGGCGCGCGACCATCGCGGGCGGCAGTTCGCGCATGGTGTTCATGAAGCGGTAGTACTTGGTCTCGGACGACAGCTTGCGCACGAATTCGACTTCGAGTTCGGCATCTTCAGGCTTGATCGGGCGGATCGTGACAGCGGTGCCGTCGGGTTGCGTCCAGGTGCTGGTGAGCTGCGAGGGGTAGGGGTGGATCGCCATGTGGGCGTAGCGGTCCACCGATGGCGAGACGTTCTCGACCGTGACGCGCGCATCGACGGCGACGGCGCCGTGTTCGTCGACGATGAGGGGATTGATCTCCATCGTCGTGATCCACGGCAGCTCGCAGACCATTTCGGAGACGCGCAGCAGCACGAATTCCAGCGCCTCCATATTCACGGGCGGCATGGTGCGGAATTCGCCCAGCAGGCTGGCGACGCGCGACGACTTGATGAGGTCGTGCACGAGGTAATTGTTCAGCGGCGGCAGCGCGACCGCGAGATCCTTGTTGGCTTCGACGCGGTTGCCGCCTTCGCCGAAGGTGATCACCGGTCCGAAGACCGGATCGCGGCGCACGCCGACGACCAGTTCGCGGCCGTTGCGCTTCACGATCATGGGCTCGATCGCGACACCGTTGATGGCCGCATCGGGCTTGTTGCGGCGGACGTCTTCGAGGATTTCCTGATAGGCGGTGCGTACCGCGGCGAGGCTGCCCAGGTTCAGGCGAACGCCGCCCGAGTCGGCCTTGTGGATGATCGACGGCGAGTCGATCTTCATCACGACAGGCAGGCCGATCTCTTCGGCCAGCACCATCGCCTCGGTCGCCGAACGCGCGACGACGGTCTGCGCGATGGGGATGCGGAAGGCTGCAAGCAGCGCCTTGGATTCCATCTCGTTGAGCACCTTGCGGCGCTCGGCCAGCGCGGTCTCGATGACGAGACGGGCGCTTTCGATGCTCGGCGGCTTCAGGTGCGACAGCGACGCCGGCGTCTGCATCAGCAGCTTCTGGTTGCGGTAGTACGCGGACAGGTGGCTGAAGAGTTCGACGGCCGGTTCGGGCGAGCGGAAGGTGGGAATTCCCGCGGCTTCGAAGGTCTTGCGCCCTTCGCGCACGAGCTCGTCGCCCATCCAGCACGTGACGACCGGCTTGTCTGCGGTCTTTTCGACCTCGACGATGGCCTGGGCGACCGCGGTGGGATCGGTGATCGCTTGCGGCGTGAGCATCACCAGCACGCCGTCGACGTTCGGGCCCTCCAGCACGGCCTGCACCGTCTTCTTGTAGCGTTCGACGTCGGCATCGCCGAGCATGTCGACGGGATTGGCGCGCGACCAGCCGTGGGGCAGGATCGCGTTGAGTTTTTCCATCGTCCCTTCGGAGAACTCCGAGAGCGGGATTCCCAGGTCGGCGGCACGGTCTACGGCCATGACGCCCGGGCCGCCGCCGTTGGTGACGATCGCGAGACGGTTGCCGCGCGGGCGGAAGTGCGCGAACAGCGCGTTCGCAGCGGCGAAGAGCTGGCCCATGTTGTACAGGCGGATCACGCCGGCGCGGCGTAGGGCGGCGTCGAACACCGTGTCGTCGCCGCTCACCGAGCCCGAGTGCAGGCGGATTGCGCGCGCGCCCTGGGGATGGCGGCCGACCTTGATCAGCAGCACCGGCTTCACGCGGGCGGCGCCGCGCAGTGCGCTCATGAAGCGACGCGCGTCACGGATGCCTTCGACGTACATGATGATGCTCTCGGTGCGCGGGTCCGAGATCATGAATTCGAGGATTTCGCCGAAGTCGACGTCGCTCGATGAGCCGAGCGAGACGACGGTGGAGAAGCCGATGTTGCTCGGCTTGGCCCAGTCGAGGATGGAGGTGACCAGCGCGCCGGACTGGGAGATGAGGCCGATGGTGCCCTTCAGCGCGCTGACATGCGCGAAAGTCGCATTCAGGCCCAGTTCGGGACGCATGATGCCGAGGCAGTTGGGGCCGAGCAGGCGGATGCGGTAGCGGCGTGCGGCTTCGACGACGTGGCGCTCGAGTGTGGCGCCGCGCGGGCCGCTTTCGGAAAAGCCGGCGGACAGGATGATGATCGCCTTGACCCCTGCACGGCCGCAGCTTTCGACGACCGTGAGCACTTTCTCTGCCGGCACGGCGATGACGGCCAGGTCGAGCCGGTGTGGCACGTCCTCGACCGATTTGTGGCATGGAACGCCGAGCACGGCTTCGTGCCTGGGGTTCACCGCGAACAGGCGTCCGCGGAAGCCGGCGTCGAGCATGTTGCGCACGACCACGTGGCCGATCGAGTTCTCGCGCTCGCTGGCGCCTATGACCGCGACCGATTTCGGTTCGAGCAGCGGGCTGAGGTAGTGCTTTTCTTTCATTGTCATTTGCCTGGATCCAGGTTCGCCAGCCGCCGTCCGCTTGTCGCGGCACGTCGCCGGCCATGCCGCATGAATCGTGTTCGTGGTGATGCAGTCTGGTTCACCCTACGTGAAACTCAAGTTTACCGCAGTGCACAAATCTTATTGTGACATAAACGCTAACGATATCCGATCAGTACGATCCGCAGGGCCTGCCGATCGCCTGCGGCGCGCGGTGCGGCGCCGATCGTGCGCACGCGCGGCCGCGCGACTAGAATCAACCTTCTTCACGGCTTTCCGGGCTACACGGACAAATTTCCCCACCATGAAAAATATCGCCGATTACCCCAACTTCCGCCAGCAGGCCTACATCGACGGCCGCTGGTCGGATGCCGATTCGGGCGCGAGCTTCGCCGTCCGCAACCCGGCAACCGGTGAAACGATTGCGCACGTCCCCGACATGGGTGCCGCGGAGACGGCGCGCGCCATCGCCGCCGCGAATGCGGCGCTGCCTGCCTGGCGCCGCACCCTGGCGAAAGAGCGCGCGGCACTGTTGCGGCGCTGGTTCGCGCTGATCGTGGACGCGGCCGACGAACTGGCCGCGATCATGACTGCGGAGCAGGGCAAGCCGTTGGCGGAGGCGAAGGGCGAGGTGACGTATGCGGCGTCCTTCGTCGAATGGTTCGCCGAGGAAGCGAAGCGCACCATGGGCGACGTCATCCCGACCGTGGGGCAGGACCGCCGCCTGCTGGTGATCCGTCAGCCGGTGGGGGTGTGTGCGGCGATCACGCCGTGGAATTTTCCCGCGGCGATGATCACGCGCAAGGTGGCGCCGGCATTCGCCGCGGGCTGCACGGTGATCGTGAAGCCCGCGGAACAGACGCCGCTGACGGCGCTGGCGCTGATGGCGCTCGCCGAGAAGGCCGGTTTCCCGAAGGGGGTGTTCAACGTCGTCACCGGCGACCCGGTGGCGATCGGCGGGGAGCTCACCTCCAGCCCCGTCGTGCGCAAGCTGTCCTTCACGGGTTCGACCGAGGTGGGCCGCCTGCTGATGGGGCAGTGCGCGCCGACGCTGAAGAAGCTGTCGCTGGAACTCGGCGGCAATGCGCCCTTCATCGTCTTCGACGACGCGGACCTCGATGCCGCAGTCGAGGGCGCGATGGGGTCGAAGTACCGCAATGCCGGCCAGACCTGCGTGTGCGCGAACCGCCTGCTGATCCAGTCGGGCATCTACGACCGCTTCGCCGAGCGCCTCGCGGAGACGGTGAGGACGTTGCGGGTCGGCCCGGGAACCGCGGATGGCGTGCATATCGGGCCGCTGATCGACGACGCGGCGGTCGCCAAGGTCGAGAGTCATATCGCGGATGCGGTGGGGAAGGGCGCGCGCGTGCTGACCGGCGGCGGGCGCCACGCGCTGGGCGGGTCCTTCTTCGAACCCACGGTGCTGGCCGACGTGACGCCGGCGATGCGCGTCGCCCGCGAGGAAACCTTCGGCCCGGTGGCGCCGCTGTTCCGCTTCGACACCGAGGAGGAGGCGATCCGCATGGCCAACGACACGGAGTACGGCCTGGCGGCGTATTTCTTTTCGCGCGACGTGGGGCGCATCTTCCGTGTCTCGGAAGAGCTCGAATACGGCATGGTCGGCGTCAATACGGGACTGATGTCGAACGAGGTGTCGCCCTTCGGCGGCATCAAGCAGTCCGGTCTCGGGCGCGAGGGGTCGGTGTACGGCATCGAGGAATACCTCGAGATCAAGTCGATCTGCGTGGCGGGCATCGATCGATGAGCGAGGCGATCCCGGTCGGCCACCCGCAGCCGTCGGAAACCTCGGCGTGGGTGCGCCGCTTCTTGCCGCTGGTGGCGCCGGGCGGCTCCGTGCTCGACTACGCCTGCGGCAGCGGACGCCACGCGCGGCTGTTTGCGGCGCGCGGCTTTCGCGTCGTGGCGGTGGACCGCAACGCCGAGGCGCTCGCGACGCTGGCGGGGGAGCCGCGCGTCGAGCCGCGCTGCGAAGATCTCGAGGATGGCCCGTGGCCGCTGGCCGGAGAGGTTTTCGATGCGGTGGTCGTCACGAACTACCTGTTCCGGCCGCGCTTCGCCGACCTGCTCGCGTGCGTCGGACCGGGCGGCGTGCTGATCTACGAGACCTTCATGCTGGGAAACGAGCGCTTCGGGCGCCCGTCGAGTCCCGAGTTCCTGTTACGGCCGGGTGAGTTGCTCGACGCCCTGGGGGCGGGATTCACGGTGCTCGCGTTCGAACAGGGCGTTGTGGAGCGGCCGAAGTCTGCGGTCGTGCAGCGCGTGTGCGCGCTCAGGCGGGCTGCGGATTCGGTTGCCTTGCCGTCCGCTTCGGAGTGAGGAAATGTGTGGGTAGCCCCCCCGACTTTGCTTAAAGAGGTGGGGGATATACCCCATGCGGGGGTGTTCACATAGCCCGCTGAAAGGGCCATATCGGCTGCAAGCGGCGTGGTCATTGACGGAGGGAGTTTTTTCCTCCGATGGCACGCGACGTGCATGGAAGGCTACAAACCCGGCGCTCTAGTCCGGGGATAACCCGCCAACCTAGCGGAGGCCGAAAATGAGTACCCCCAACGTTACCCTGCTCAATGCCAATCGCGTCGCGCGTCTGAAGACGCCTTACACGACCCGCCGCGTCCCGGCGTCCGCTTTCGTCACGCTGCTCGGTGGTCCGCGGATTCCGCGCGCGGGCGACCTGATCCTTGCGCGTGTCGACAGGCTCGGGCAGCACCGCCACCTCGAGCTTAGCTGTGGGCGCCGCGCGCGTCTGTATGAGGGTGACGAGATCGTCCTCGCCTATGGCAACCGTTACGCACCCGACCAGTTCGAGGCCGAGGTGCCGTCCGACCTCGGCCCTTGCCATATGGTCGCCGGCGGCGGCGTGGCGGCACGCGTGATCACGCGTCACGACAAGATGCGCGGTGCGACGGTCGTGCAGCCGCTGGGGCTGCTGGGCGATCGCAATGGCCGTCCGATCAATCTCGCCGACTACGCGCTGGAGGCGCCGCGCACCGATGGTCGGCGGGCCTTCACCGTCGCCGTGGTGGGAACTTCGATGAACGCCGGCAAGACCGAGACGGCGTCGAACCTGATCCGCGGCTTTGCCAGCGCCGGGCTGCGCGTCGGGGCAGCGAAGGTGACGGGAACGGGGGCGGGCTGCGATACATGGATGATGGTGGATGCCGGTGCACAGACGGTGCTGGATTTCACTGACGCCGGGCTGCCGTCGACCTACCTTGCCGAACCCCAGGAAGTGGAGCGGGTGATGGGCACGCTGCTGGGTGTGCTGTATGCCGCCGGCGTCGATGTGGTGGTGTTCGAGGTCGCGGACGGTCTGTACCAGCGCGAGACGGCGCAGCTGTTGAAGTCGCAGGCGTTTGCGTGCGCGGTCGACGCGGTGGTCTTCGCCGCCGGCGATGCGATGGGGTCGGCCGGTGGTGTGCAATCCTTGCGTGCGATGGGCTTGCCCGTGGTTGCGGCCAGCGGCGTGCTGACGGCCTCGCCGCTGGCAATGCGCGAGGCCGCGCAGGCGACGGGACTCGACGTGCTCGATCTCGATGCGCTGCGCAGTCCCGGCATCCTCGACTTCATGGGGTTTCGGGCCGCGGAAGGCGTCGCCGTGGGAGCCATGTGATGGCGGGCGCGGCGTCGGCCGTGCCGAGCATGTGGGCCGGGGCGCGGCGCGCGATGCTGGCGGGGCTGGCCCTCAACGGCATTGCGCAGGCCGTCGTGGCACTGGCCTGCGCCTGGCTGACGCATCGCTTCTTCGACGTCGTGATCGATCAGCGCACGGGTGGCTCGGGGCTGGCGTTCGCGCTGATCGGTGCGTTGTTGGGCGCGGGGGCAACGCTCGCGGCCTTGCGCGTGGTGGAGCGGGTGCAGGCGGAACGTCTGGGGCAGGACTACGCTTCGGAGCTGAGGCTCGCGCTGTACGACAGCATGGCCGGGCAGTCGCCGCGGCGAATGCTGGCACGCAGCCGCGGCGCGACGATCCTGCGCTTCGTGGGCGATGTAAAAGGGATCCGGCGCTGGATCAGCCTTGGTTTACCGAGAATTGCGGTCGGCGTGTTGAGCGCAAGCGTGGCGCTCTCGGTACTGGCCCTGGTCAATGGAGCCATGGCCTTCGCCGCGAGCGTGGGTTTCATCGGCGCGGCGATCACGCTGGCCCTCCTCAGCGAACGGGTCGATCCCGCCGTGCGCGAAGCGCGTCGGCGGCAGGCGCGCCTTGCTGCGAACGTGAATGACAAGATCGGTGGCATTGCCGTGGTGCAGGTGTTCGATCAGGTTGCGCGCGAGCGTGCCCTGATCGAGCGTCAGGGGGCCGGTCTCGCCGATGCGATGGTTGCGCAGACGCGCGGCATGGCCGTGCTGAAGTCCGCGGCGGAATTCAGCTCGTCCTTCGCGACCGCCGGGGTGCTCCTCGCGGGCGCGATCGAGGTGGCGACGGGTGAGCTGAAGGCTTCACAGGTCGTGGGCGCAATCACGGCAGTCGGCCTGATCTCGCCCGTCTTCCGCGACTTCGGCCAGGCCTTGGGTTACTGGCGCTCTGCGCGCGTGTCGATGGAGAAGCTCGCTGCCTTCCTCGCCGCGCCGCGGTTCGTGACACCGCCACAGGAAGAGGGCAACGCGTCGCCGGGGCCGCTTGCGGCAGATGGCGGGCCGGTCGATATCGAGTTCTGCGACGTGTCGAGCGGGACCGCGTTGCGAAGCTTCAGTGCGCGCGCACCTGCGGGGGCGATGATCGCGATCGTCGGACCCAGCGGGGCCGGCAAGTCGACCTTGCTCGGAATGGCGGCCCGCCTGCTCGAACCGGACAGCGGGGAAGTCCGCGTCGCCGGAGTTCCAATCGGACACTATCGACTGTCCGACCTGCGGCGTGCGTTCGGCGTCGTGATGCCCGACCTGCCCTTGCTGCGCGGTTCGATCGAGCGCAATCTGCGCTATCGCTGGCCCGATGCGCCGGATGCCGAAATCGCCCGCGTCGCCGGCCTGTGCGGCGTCGATGAGCTGCTGGCGGACTTGCCGGATGGCGCGCGCACGCGCGTAGCGGACGCGGGGGCGAATCTGTCGTACGGACAGCGTCAGCGCATCGCTTGGGCACGGGCTCTGCTCGGAAATCCGTCGGTGCTGCTGCTGGACGAGGCCGACGCAAACCTCGATCCGGCCTCGGCACGCGGTTTCGGGCGGATTCTCGACAATTTTGCCGGGACCACACTGATGGTGACGCACAGTTATGCGCGGATGATTCAGGCTGACCTCGTCTGGTACGTCGAAGCCGGACGATTGCTTGAATCCGGCACGCCGGACGAGCTCATGGGACGCGTGAGCCGCACCCGGCGGTTGTTCCAGCGCGAAGCCAACGCGGCGGGGTGAGCACATGCTTTGCCCCCCCCATCTCTTGCCCCCGAACGATAAGCCTGCGGTCATGGCCGTCGCGCCCTGCCAGGTCACCGTGGCCTCCACGGCAGCGCCCGCAGCCGGACGGGGGGACAGGAGGCACGCAATCGAGAGTCTCGACGCGAGTGCGGTGCGGAAGCTGACGCCGCTGCGGGGCCGGATCGAGCAGCGCGCTCTCGAATCCGACGCGAGCCTGCAGTACGTCGTATACGTGCCCTCGCGCGGCGGCGCCGATGCGCCGATACTCGTTACCGTGCACGGCATCTCCCGCAATGCGTGGGAGCAGGTGAGCATGTTTGCCCCCTACGCGGAGCGTGCCGGCGTCGTGCTGGTGGCGCCTCTGTACGAGTACAAACGGTTTCCCCGTTACCAGCGGCTGACCGCCAACGAGCGTGGCGAGAGTCCCGTCGAAGTGATGGAGGCGATCGTCGCCGAAGTGGCGCGGACGACAGGGGCGAGCGGCGACCGCCTGCACCTTTTCGGTTTTTCGGGGGGCGGGCAGTTCGTGCATCGTTACGCGATGGCGTATCCCGACCGGGTGGCGGGCTATGTGGTCGGCTCGGCCGGTTGGTACACCTTTCCGGACGCGCAGCGACGCTATCCTTACGGGGCGCGTTACAGCAGGCGCCTGCAAATGGGCGGCTTCGAACTGGACCGGTTCCTCGGGGTGCCAGGGTGGGTCCTGGTGGGCGAGCGCGATGTGTACGAGGGCACGGCGATGCGCAAGACTGATCGCGTGATGACCGAGCAGGGCTTGTCCCGGGTGGAGCGCGGGATCCGTTGGGTGGATGCGGTCAACGCCAGGGCGGTCGAGCTTGGGCTGGCGGCGCCGGTACGCTTTGAGTTGCTGCCGCGCTCGCCGCATTCCTTCCGGCGCAGTATGCGCCGGGGCGAGCTCGGGCAACGGGTGTTCGGCCACTTGTTCGGGCTGGTCGAGAGCGCGGCGCGGACTGCGGAGTTGCGGGGCAAACCTTCTTCAGGGCCGGACGGAAGGGGCGCGGGATGAACGCAAGCATTCTCTCCATACGGCGGGCATGCGCGCGTGTCGTTCCCGGTTCGGCGGGCGACGCATGGGGCCGCGAATTGTCCGCCGGGGTGAATGCGGGCGCGGGGGATGCTGCAATGGCCGGAACCAGACGTGAAAAACGTGCGACGCCCGTGCTGTTGCGGCCGTTCAACCTGAGTCGCTGGTTTGCGCTGATCGGGCTGATGTCGATCTCCTCGATCTCGGCGATTGCGGGCTACCTGATCTCGGAATTCGTGACCGAGCGCATGGTCCGGCAGGAAGGCCAGTTGACCATGGAGATGGTCGAAAATCTGGTCATGACCGAGCAGTCCATGCGCAAGCTCCTCGTCGACCGCGAGCCGGTCAGCGCAGACGAGCCGGGCGGGGCGTTTGCCCACCTCGGGCGGATGCCGGGAGTGCTGAGGGCAAATGTTTACGATACGTCGCGTCGCATCCTGTGGTCGAGCGAGGCGGAGCTGATCGGACAGCAGTTCGGCGCCAACGAGGAGCTCGACGAAGCCCTCGCGGGGCAGCTCGTCGCACACGGCAAGCATCATGAGGTCGAGGAAAAGGCGGAGCACATGCATCTGGCACGTGCCGCCAACTTCTTCGTCGAGATCTACCTGCCGGTGCGCGACACGGACGGCACGATGCTGGGCGCGATCGAGTTCTACAAGAATCCCGTGGCGCTGTTCAATGCCCTGCAACAGCTCAATCGCAACATCGCGATCGGCGCCGCGCTGGCCGGACTATTCCTGTATGTCGCCCTGTTCGGCATGGTGCGGCGGGCGGACCTGCTGATCTCCGAGCAGCAGCGCCGCCTGGTCGATGCGGAGACGCTGGCCGTGGTGGGGGAGATGAGTTCCGCGGTCGCGCACGGCATCCGCAATCCGCTGGCATCGATCCGCAGCTCCGCCGAGCTGATCCTGGTCACCGACGAGCAGACGGGACGCGAGGCGGCGGGCGACATCATTTCGGAATCCGACCGGCTCGAAGCCTGGGTGCGCGAACTGCTGTCCTACTCGCGGCCACTGGACGAGAAGGCCGGCGCAGTGTTGCTCGCACCCATCGTGGCGCGCTGCGTCGAGGAGTTCGGGCGCGAACTGCACAGGCGGCACATCACGGCGTCGCTGCATATGCCGCCCCAGGTTCCGCCCGTGCATGGCGATCCGCTGCTGCTTGCGCAGGTCCTGCATAGCCTGGTGGCGAACGCGATCGAGGCAATCCAGGCCGACGGTCGGCTGGAAATCGGCTGTGAGAATACGCGCGGCGGACGCGAGGTGGTGCTCACGGTGCGCGACAGCGGTCCCGGGATGACCGCAGAGCAGTTGCAGCGGGCGGGCAAGCCGTTCTACACGACCAAGACGCAGGGGCTGGGTGTCGGGCTGGCGCTCGCCCGGCGCATCGTCGAGCGCTACGGCGGTACGATGGAAATCGACAGCACGCCGGGTTGCGGAACCGCCGTGCACCTGACGCTGACGTGCGCTTGACGGATTCGATCGGGCAGGAGAAGGGCTATGGGGCGCGCGATTCTGGTGATCGAGGACGAAGCGGTCCTCGGCAAGAACATCCGTATCTATCTCGAGCGCAGCGGCTACGACGTGCGCGTCGCGGCCAGCGCCGAGGATGGGCTGGCGCTGCTCGACGTGTTCAAGCCCGACGGGGTTATCCTCGACTTCAACCTTCCGGGCCTCAACGGTCTGGAGGCGCTGACGCGCGTGCGGGCCTTCGATTCCGGCATCCCCGTCATCATGATCACCGGGCATGGCACGGTCGAACTGGCCGTCGAGGCGATGAAGTCAGGGGCGCGCGACTTCCTGACCAAGCCGGTTGCGTTGGGCAAGCTCAAACTGCTGATCGACAAGGCTTTCGACGAGAAGCAGCGCGACAGTGCATTGGACTACTACCATCGCCGCGAGGCCGATGCCACGGACCTGGCCAGCCTGTTCGGCGACTCCGCGCCCATGGTCGGGCTGAAGAACACGCTGCGCCAGCTGCTCGACGCGGAATCGCAGTTGCAAGACACCGATGCGCCGGCCGTGTTGGTGCTGGGTGAAACGGGAACCGGCAAGGAGCTGGTGGCGCGGGCACTGCACTTCAACGGGCCGCGGCGCGACAAGCCCTTCGTCGAACTGAATTGCGCGTCGATTCCCGCGCAACTGCTCGAGTCCGAACTGTTCGGCTACGAACGCGGCGCCTTTACCGATGCGCGCGAGCGCAAGCTGGGCCTCGTCGAGACGGCCGAGGGGGGTACCCTGTTCCTCGACGAGATCGGCGACATGGACCTGTCCCTGCAGGCCAAGCTGCTGAAGCTGCTGGAAGAAAAGACCGTGCGGCGCATCGGCAGCCTGCGCGACCAGCGCGTGAACGTGCGCATCGTCGCCGCCACGCATCGGCCGATGGAAACCCTGGTGCGCGAAGGCAGCTTCCGCGCCGACCTCTACTTCCGCCTGTGCGTGTTCCAGCTGAGCCTGCCGCCGCTGCGCGAGCGCGGGGCCGACATCCTGTCGCTGGCACGTCATTTCGTTGCGCTGCACGCCGCGCGTTACGGCAAGAACCCGCCCGCACTGACACCAGAGGCCGAGGCGCTGCTGCTCGCGCACTGCTGGCCGGGCAACGTACGCGAGTTGCGCAACGTGCTTGAACAGGCCGTACTGCTGGCGACAGGGCCGGAAATCGACGTTTCTCAGCTAGCGCTGTCGACCGGCGTCACGGTGCCGCCGCCGCCGCTGCCGCATGCCGTGCCGGAGTTCGCGCCCGCGGCGGCGGCCGCGTCCTCCGCGCCGCTGACGCTGGAGGACATGGAGCGCCGCGCGTTGCTCGACGCGCTGCGCCAGACCGGTTGGAACGTGTCGCGTGCGGCCCGCGTGCTCGGTATCAGCCGCGATACCTTGCGCTACCGCATCGACAAGTTCGGGCTCACGGTGACCCACCTGTGACGACGCTCACGGCTGCGCCGCGAGGATCCGCTGCGCCAGCTCGCGGATGCCTGCGGGTGTGAGGTCGTTGCAGGCGAAGCTCGGCGCCTCCGGGAAACGTGCGAAATTGCGGTTCTGCGAGCGCTGGTAGAGCGGGTCGTAATGCAGGTCGATGAACTCGCCGTACAGCGTGTGCAGGTCTTGCTGGCGGGCGAGATCCTTCCAGCGGTCGATGACCTCGTTGCTCTGCAGGCCGCGCAGGAAATTGATGCGGTTCTGCAGGTCGGGCACGTCGTCGCCGAGATAGTCGTAGTCGCGCACCAGAAATTCGATGCGCGCGTCGCGCGTGGCCTCGATCGCAACGCAGGGGCTCGCCCGCATGTGGGCGATCAGGCCCTCGGGCAGGTGGATGCGGCCGATCTTGCGGCTTTCCGCCTCGACGAAGACCGGGTGCGCGGGGTCGAAGCCGTGCAGCTTTTCGTACAGGCGGGTCTCGAAGGACTTCTGCGTCGGCTGCGGACGGTCGGGCAGGGCGCCCAGCACCGACCCCTTGTGCGCGGCGAGATCCTCCAGGTCGAGCACCTGCGCGCCGAGCGCCGCGAGCTGCTCGAGCACGCGCGTCTTGCCGCTGCCGGTCGCCCCGCAGAGCACGCGCAGGTCGAAGCGCTGCGGCAGGGTTTCCAGTTCGGTGACGACCATGCGGCGCCAGTTCTTGTAGCCGCCTTCGAGCTGGCACGCATCCCAGCCGATGAGCCGCAGCCAGGTCACGAAGGAGCCGCTGCGCTGGCCGCCGCGCCAGCAGTAGACGAGCGGGCGCCAGTCCTTGGGCTTGTCCTGGAAGCGCTCGCGCAGGTGGCGGGCGATGTTCTCGGCGACCATCGCGGCGCCGATGCGGCGCGCGTCGAAAGCCGACTGCTGCTTGTAGATGGTGCCGACGATGGCACGTTGCTCGTTGTCCAGCACCGGGCAGCTGATTGCGCCGGGGATGTGGTCCTCCTCGAATTCCGCGGGGCTGCGGGCGTCGATGAACTCGTCAAAGGTGTTCAGCTGTGCTACGGTCGCGATGCCTTTTTTCATGCCTTGTCGCGGCGCGCCGGTGTTCGCCGGACGGCCGTCTTTCCCCTTCGGAATCCATGGATCAGATCAAACTTACGCAATTCTCCCACGGCGGCGGATGCGGCTGCAAAATCGCTCCCGCGGTGCTGTCGAAACTCCTCGCGCACGCGCCGGCCGGCATTGTCCCGCCCGAGCTGCTGGTGGGCACCGAAACCGCCGACGATGCGGCCGTGTACCAGCTGAACGAGCGGCAGGCCATCGTCGCGACGACCGATTTCTTCACCCCCATCGTCGACGATCCCTACGATTTCGGCCGCATCGCCGCGACCAATGCGCTGTCCGACGTGTACGCGATGGGCGGGCGTCCCATCATGGCGCTGGCGCTCGTGGGCATGCCGCTCGACAAGCTGCCGCCCGAGGTGATCGGCCGCATCCTCGAAGGTGGCGCCTCGGTGTGCCGCGACGCGGGCATCCCGATCGCCGGCGGCCACTCCATCGACGTGCTGGAGCCGATCTACGGCCTCGTCGGGCTGGGCGTCGTCGATCCGGCGCAGGTCAAGAAGAACGCCGGCGCGCAGGCGGGCGACGTGCTGATCCTGACTAAGCCGCTGGGCATCGGCATCCTCTCCGCGGGCCTCAAGAAGGGCTTGCTGACGGATGCGGACTACGCCGAGATGCTGCGCTGGACGACACTGCTCAATCGCGTCGGCGCACGCCTTGCCGGCATGGGCGGCGTGCATGCGGTGACCGACGTCACGGGCTTCGGCCTCGCCGGGCACCTGCTGGAGATCTGTCGCGGTTCGAAGCTCGGCGCGACCGTGAACTTCGATGCGCTGCCGAAGATCGCCGCTGCCGAGAAGCTCGTGCGCGACGGCGTCGCCACCGGGGCCTCGACGCGCAACTGGGCGAGCTATGGCGAGGACGTGGCGCTGCCCGCCGATGCGCCGGAGTGGCAGCGCAAGTTCATCACCGACCCGCAGACCAGCGGCGGCCTGTTGATCGCCTGCTCCGAGTCCGGCGTCGATGCGGTGCTGGCGGCGATCCGCGAGGAGCAGCGCAGCGAGGGCCACGTCATCGGACGCATGGTCGCCGGCCGGGCGGTGCTGCACGTCGAATGAGAAGGATGCGGGCCGGGTTGTTCCGGCCCGGCAGGCTGCCTCAGCCTTTGAGCAGCGCCCTCAGCCCCTTCCATACCGTTTCGACGATCAAGGGCTGGGCCTCGGCGGTCGGATGGATGCCGTCGGGCTGGAACAATTCCGGCTTGTCGGCAAAGCCGTCGAGCAGGAAGGGGACGAGGGGCACCTTCTCGCTTCGTGCGACCTCGACGAAGGTCTCGTGGAAACGCCGCGTGTATGCGGGGCCGTAGTTGGGCGGCAGCTGCATCCCGACAAGCAGGATCTTCGCGCCCTTGCCGCGTGCGGCCTGGATCATGGCGCTGAGGTTTTCGCCCATCAGCGCGGGTTGCAGGCCGCGCAGGCCGTCGTTGGCGCCGAGTTCGAGGATCAGGAAATCCGGTTTGTGCCGGTCGAGCGCTGCAGTCAGGCGCGAGCGCCCTCCGGCCGTGGTTTCGCCGCTGACGGAGGCATTGATCACGGTATGGCGGAACCCTTCGCGTGCAAGACGCGTCTGCAGCAAGGTGGGCCAGTCTTCCTTCGGCCGCAGGCCGTAGCCGGCGGACAGGCTGTCGCCCCACACCAGTATCGTTGCCGCCTGCGCGGCGCCCGACAACAGGATCGCAAACAAGAAGGTCACGATGGATCGCAGCGGCATTGAGTTCTCCGTTCCGGTGATGCAGGTTTCGGCTCTTTCCAAGAGCGTCGAGCTGGCCGATGGCCAGGGCGCGCTCCGGATTCTGCAGGATGTCACGTTCAGCGTCGCGACCGGCGAGTCCGTCGCGATCGTCGGTGCTTCGGGCTCGGGCAAATCCACGCTGCTCGGATTGCTCGCCGGGCTGGATGTTCCGAGCAGCGGCGACGTGCGGATTCTCGGCCGCGACCTGTTCGCGCTCGGCGAGGACGATCGCGCGGCCCTGCGCGGCGAGTCGATCGGTTTCGTATTCCAGGCCTTCCAGTTGCTGCCGGCGCTGACCGCGCTCGAGAACGTCATGCTGCCGCTGGAACTCGCCGGCGCCCGCGATGCGGCGGCCACGGCACGGAAGTGGCTCGAGCGCGTGGGGCTCGGCAGCCGCCTGCGCCATTATCCCAAGCATCTCTCCGGCGGCGAACAGCAGCGCGTCGCGCTGGCGCGCGCCTTTGCCCCCGATCCGCGCCTGCTCCTCGCCGACGAGCCCACCGGCAATCTCGACGCGGAGACCGGCGAAGCGGTGATCGAGCTGATGTTCGCGCTGAACCGGGAATCCGGCACGACGCTGATTCTCGTGACGCACGACGAGTCCCTCGCTGCACGCTGCAACCGCGTCCTGCACATGCAGGCGGGACGCCTTACCGAACCGGCGCTGCGGCCCGCCTGAAGCTGCGGGTTCAGGCCGCCGTCGCGGCAATGCGGCGCAGCACGCGCGACGCGGCGTTGATTCCCGAGCGCACGGCCGACTCCAGCGTCGCCGGGTAATCCGAATCGAGGTAGTCGCCGGCGAGCCACAGCCCCGGCACGGGCGTCTGCGCGCCGGGCCGTGAGACGCCCGGACGGCAGGCGAAGGTCGCGCGCCTTTCGGTGATCACCTGCGACCACTCGAGCGGCGGCAGGCGCTGGTCGAGTTCCTGCTCGAGCTGCGCATGCACGGCGAGCAGCAGGTCTTCGCGCGACAGCGCGTCATGCGGTCCGTGCGCGCTGATGACGCAGGCGACGAGGCCCTGCGGTCCGCCGAGCTGGCCGCGGTCGAAGGCCCACTGGGCCGGGCCGCGCGCGAGGCCGATCATCGCGTAGGGCAGTCGCACCGTCGGCCCGAGCGCGAGGTAGACGGTCGTGATCGGCTCGCTCGGCAGTGCGGCGATCATCGCCGAGAGCCGCTCGCAGTGGCCGACGGAATTCAGCAGGGCAGTGGCGTGGTGGGGCGCCGTCGCGAGCACCACCTGCGCATAGATCTGCCGGGGCGAAGGGTCGCCTTCGAGCCGGAATCCGCCGTGCTCCTGATGGATCGCTTCGACCGGCGTACCGGTGCGCAGCTTGCCGCGCCGCACGGCGAGGTAGCGCGCTGCCGGGACGGGGAACAGTTCTGACAGGTCGACGCGCGGGATCAGCAACTCGCTCGCAGCCGCGCCCGCGCCGAGGCTGTCGCGCAGCACGTTCGCAAATACCTGTGCCGAGGCTTCGGCGAGCGGCGTGTTCAGCGCGGCGACGCACAGCGGTTCCCACACCAGCCGGACGAGGCCTTGCGGCTGACGCAGCTCGTGCAGCAGCGCGGCCACGCTCTGCCCGGAGTCGACGCGGAAGCGCCGTTTTTTCAGCACGCGCATCAGGCGCAGCATCGCAAGCCGGTCGGCCCAGCTCAGGCCCTTGGCGCTCAGCAGGCCGAGCGCCAAGTGCAGCGGGGCGGGCAGGCGGGCGGCCTGCAGGTGCAGCTGCCCCGGTGTGTGCAGGGTGAGCGGCAGGTGCGCGAGCTCCTTGGGCGAGCCTCCGGTCATGCGCAGCAGGCGCAGCAGTTCGCCGTAGGCGCCGAGCAGGATGTGCTGCCCGTTATCGATACGCCTGCCGTCCTTCGCGACCACGCGCGCCCGTCCGCCGAGCGTGTGCGAGCGCTCGAACACGGTCACCTGCACGCCGCGCCGGGCGAGTTCGACCGCGCACGCCAGGCCGGCATAGCCGGCGCCGATGACCGCGACCGGATGACTCATCGCCGCGCCCGCCGCGTCGTCATGCGCGCACCCAGGTCTTGCCGGCGATCCACAGCTTGCGCACCGGCGTCAGCGAGGTGCGGCGGTCGAGCACGAGGAAGCCGTCGCTGGCGATCTCGCGCAGCAGGGTGCGGTAGATCGCCGCCATCACCAGGCCGGGGCGCTGGCTCTTGCGGTCGGCCGCGGGGAGCTGGGCCAGCGCCTGGTCGTAGAACTTCTCGGCGCGCTCGGCTTGGTAGGCCATCAGCGCACGGAAGTTGTCGTCGTGGCGCCCCTCCATGATCTGGCTCGCCGGGACCTTGAAGCGCTGCAGGTCCTCGATCGGCAGGTAGATGCGGCCGCGGCGCGCGTCCTCGCCGACATCGCGGATGATGTTGGTGAGCTGGAAGGCCATGCCGAGGTCGTGCGCGTATTTCAGCGTCTGGCGCTCGCGGTAGCCGAAGATCTCGGCGGCGAGCAGGCCGACGACGCTGGCGACGCGGTAGCAGTAGAGCTGCAGACCCTTGAAGTCGAGATAACGGCTCTGCGTGAGGTCCATCTCCATGCCGTCGATGATCTCGAGCAGCTGTTCGCGCGGCAGGTTGAAGCGCGCGGCGACGTCCTTCAGCGCGAAGCCGACCGGATGACTGGGGGAGCCGGCATACGCCTGCGCAAGCTCCTTGCGCCACCAGTCGAGCTTGGTCTGCGCGACCTGCACCTCGTGGCATTCGTCGACGACGTCATCCACCTCGCGGCAGAACGCATACAGGGCCGTGATGGCCCGGCGGCGCTCCGGCGGCAGGAACATGAAGCTGTAGTAGAAGCTGGAGCCGCTTTTCGCAGCCTTGTCGTGACAGTAATCGTGCGGATTCATCGGTTTCTCGGGTAATGCACGGCCCGCCAGGCGAGGCGCGGCCAGTCGCTGCGGGTGAGGGTGGGTCGGCGGCGGAACACGTCGTAGTCCACCTTCTCGATGCGTTCGAGGATGCGCAGGCCGCCCAGCACCATCAGGCGCAGCTCCCAGCCGATGCGTCCCGGCAGTTGCCGTGCGAGCGGCGCCCCTTCGAGCATCATCGCGCGCGCACGTTGCACTTCGAAGTCCATCAGGGCGCGCCACGCATCGTCGCAGCGGCGGCCATCGATGCGCGCTTCATCGACGCCGAAGCGCGCCATGTCGGCCTGCGGCAGGTAGATGCGCTGCTTGCGCCAGTCGATCGCGACGTCCTGCCAGAAATTGATGAGCTGCAGGCTGGTGCAGATCAGGTCGGAGCGGCGCAGGTTGTCCGGGGTCGCAGCGTCATAGAGGTGCAGCAGCAGCCGCCCGACGGGGTTCGCCGAGCGGCGGCAGTAGTCGAGCAGTTCGGCGAAGTCGGCATAGCGCGTCTTGCCGACGTCCTGGCTGAAGGCGTCGAGCAGGTCGCGGAAGTACTGCAGCGGCAGCTCGTAGGCACGGACGTTCGCCGCGAGGCGGGTGAAGATCGGTACGAGCGAGGCATCCCGCGGCGGCTGGCCGGCGCCGATCGCATTCAGTTCGATGCGGTAGTCGTTGAGCCGTGCCAATCGCGCAACGGGCGCCATGTCGCCCTCGTCGGCGACGTCGTCGGCGCTGCGCGCGAACGCGTAGATCGCCTCCACGGGCTCGCGCAGGCGGGCCGGAAGCAGGAGCGACGCGACAGGAAAGTTTTCGTAGTGGTCGACGGGCATGATCGGGGCGTCGCGAGTATACGCGAAGCCGCGTCCGCCGCCGCACGGCACGCCAGGGCAATCGCAGGAACCAGGTGCGGGGCTTCGCGTGAGAGCTGTTATGTGGGAGCGGCTTCAGCCGCGAAGCAGCCGTGCCGCGGAGTGAACCGCTCATTCGCGGCTGAAGCCGCTCCCACAGGGGCGTCGCCCGCCCCGGGAGGAGTCAGACGGTCTGCGCGTTGTCCGGCCCTTCAAGCGCGGGTGAGTCCTGGCTCCCCGCTTTGAGCGGATACCGCACGACGCGATTGCGGCCGATGCGTTTGGCCTCGTAGCACGCTGCGTCGGCCGCGATCAGGATCTCCGACGGATCGGTACAGGTGCCGTCGATATGGGCCATCCCGATGCTGGCGCCGACCGAGAAGTTGTGTCCCAGCCACTCGAAGTCGAACGAGCAGATGCTCTCGCGCAGCTCGTCGGCGATGTTGATCGCATCGGACGGGCTGCAGCCGCGCAGGATCAACGCGAACTCGTCGCCGCCGATGCGGCAGATGATGTCCTGCTCGCGCACGCGCTGCTGGATCAGGAGTGCGATGCGCATCAGCAGATCGTCGCCGGCAGCATGGCCGCAGGTGTCGTTCACGATCTTGAAGCGGTCGAGGTCGATGAAGCATAGCGCCCCCTGATCGCCCGCCCGACGGGAGGCCACGACGCATTCGTCGAGCTTTTGTTCGAACACGCGGCGGTTCGGCAGGCCGGTCAGCGGATCGTGCTGCGCCTGGTACGCGAGCAGCGCCGTGGCGTCGTCGATGCGCGACTGCAGGGTGCGATGGTTTTCGGAGATCGCCCGCGCCATCGTGTTGAAGCCGCGCTCCAGTGCTGACAGTTCGTGGCTGGTGGCCTCTTCGGGAATCGCGACGTCGAGCGCGCCGCCCGCCATCTTCCCGACACCCCGCACCAGGCGTGCCACGGGTTGCGAAACCGAGCGCGCCAGCCTGACGGCGATCACCGCGGTGAGCAACAGGCCGGCGACGAGGATTCCAAAGGAGGTCCAGATGATCAGCGACTTCTCCCGCGAAGACGGCCGGGTGTCGAGCTCCACGTGAACCCAGCCTATCGTCCGCGTCCCATGCTCGGTGGCGCCAGCCTGCCAGCCGTCGAGAAACTCGTCGTCGACGGCTATGCCGCCCGGCTTGATCGGCGCGATCACCGCGAGGGTGTCCGGGGCCGCGTGCGGAATCGCGCCATCCTTGACGCTGCGCAGCACCTCGGGCTCCAGCACGCGGATGCGTCCGTTGCTGGCGAGCAGGGCGCCCCGATCGTCATACACGGCGGCGGCGCTCACTTCGCGCTGCGCCGTCGCCGCCTGCAGCAGCGACTGGAGGGTGGCACGATTGCCGGCAATGACGCCGTATTCGGCGGCGGGCGCGAGGAAGCTGACGATCGCGTTGCCGTGCTGGTGCAGGGTCCGGTCCAGCGTCTGTGCGCTGCGATACAGCACCAGCGCGGTCACCAGCGTCGCGAGCAGCGCCGCGGGCAGCAGCGCCACCAGCAGCAGCCGGTTGTGCAGGGAAAGGGGGCTCGGCTTCAATGCGGCCTCCTCTTTTCGATCGCCTCGACGAGGGCGGACTCGTCCGGAACCGGGTACAACAGCGAACGCGCGACATGGCGATTGACGCCGACACTGAAATACCGGGGAGCATCGGCCACCGGCAACTCGACGTGTGCTGCACCTTGCTGCGCGATGAGCCATTCGCCTACCTGATGAGCGGCATCCTCCGGCGCGGTGTAGACCGAGGCGATCGCGCCGGCCGTCACGTAGGCCTGCGAATAGCCGAACAGCGGTTTGCGGTATCGGTACGTGGTGAGCAGGATAGGGCGTGCCGTGCCGGGGCTGTAGGCGACGGGGTCGGGCACCGCGAGAATCGCGTCGGACCCCTCGAGCAGGCGTTCGAGCGCGGGCAGCAGGCCGTCGGTGTCCTCGATGGTCTCGAAGTTCATCGTCAGCCCATGGCGGGCGCCGGCTTCGGCGAGTGCGCTGCGCATCGGGGCAGACTGGGGGCCGAGCAGCACGCCCACGCGCGTCGTCTTCGGATTGGTCGCGCGGATCAGGCGCATGTGCCTGCCAAGGGGCTGGTCGAGCACGAAACCGCCGAGCTTCGCACGCGGATGGCGCTGCTGCAGCGCCCGCAGGTTGGGCGTCGAGATCAGTGCCACCAGAATCGGCGCCGTGCTGCGTTCGGCGGCCGCGTCGGCCGCTTCCGCACCCACCGCGATCACGACGTCGGCGCGCTTGAGTGCCGCCTCGTTGATCGCGTCGCCGGTGCTGCCGGAATCGTTCAGGCGGACAGAGGCCGACGACGAGACTTCGCGGCCCAGCGCGGCTGCGAATGCCGTCTGCGCATCGCTCCGCTTCGACAGGACCACCGCCGCCTCGAGGGCGAACGCCGACGGGGCCGGCAGAGCCAGCACCGACAGGGCAAGGACGAGTCGCACCAAGCGGTTCAGCATGTCATCCGTGGCATGCGACAACCGTCGCGGGGGAACAGGGCAGCGTATGCTTGCAAGCAGGTTTGCTTCGGACCAGTGTGCGCGTCCTCGTTACCGAGGATGCGCACGGAGGGGCTTCCGGCCCGGGTGATTTTCATCCGCCTCATGCGCGCCGGATACACTGTGCTATTCGAATAGCGCAGCTTTCCATTTATGCCCGGTCGAGTCAATCCCGAATGTGCCCATCATAAGCGGCATGGATTTGTTTCGCGTCGGCACGTCATTCCGGCAGCCGCGGATGTCGTGCGCAGGATGCTTCGGGAAAGAGGGACCGGACAGGGGGCGTTCGGAATGTTCGAGATCGACGACTTGAAGAAGGGGTTCGGGAGCGCTGGCACAAGTGTGCTGTTCGCCGGGCTGTCGCTGCGCGTGCAACGAGGCGAGTGTGTCGCAATCATGGGCGAGTCCGGGGTCGGCAAGTCGACCTTGCTGAACTGCATGGCCGGGCTGGAGTCGGTCGACGGCGGGAGCATCCGTCTCGACGGAACCGAGCTCGTCGGCCTCGGCGACGAGGCGCTGGCCGGATTGCGCCGGCACCGCTTCGGCTTCGTGTTCCAGGCCTTCCACATCCTCCCGCACCTCGATGTGGCGCAGAACGTCGCCCTGCCGCTGTGGCTGCTCGACGCCGATGACGCTCGGGCAGACCGGTGCGCACGGGCGATGCTGGAGCGGGTCGGGCTCCTCGACCGTGCCGGGGACTGGCCGCGCGAACTTTCCGGCGGCGAGCTGCAGCGCGTGGCGATTGCCCGCGCCCTCGTGCATCGGCCGTCGCTGGTGCTGGCCGACGAACCGACCGGCAACCTCGATCCCGGCCGTGCGGCGGGCGTGCTCGACCTGCTGCTCGAGTGCATTCGCGACGCGGGGGCGATGGGCATCCTCGTCACGCACTCGCGGACCGCCGCCTTGCGTGCCGACCGCATCCTGCGCCTGTCTCCCGGCGGTCTGCTGCCGGAGGCGGTGAGCACGTGAGCCGGGTGCTCGGCCGGATCTTCGTCGCAAGCCTCGCACGCCGCCGGCTCGCGACGGCGTTGTCGCTGGTCGCGATCGCGCTCGGCGTCGCCCTCGGCCTGGCCGTGCAGATCATCCACGGCGCGGCGCTCGACGAATTCGGCCGCGGCATGCGCCTTCTTTCCGGCGAGGCGGACCTGCAGGTGTCGGGCGCGCGGGAGGGCTTCGACGATGCGCTGTACGGCCGGCTCGCGATGCGCGACGAGGTCGCCGATGCCAGCCCGATCGTGGAACTCGAGGTCCGCCTGCCGGGGCATGAGCGGTCGTTGCGGATACTCGGCGTCGACGCCCTGCGGGTCGCACATGTCCATCCGGCCCTGATGCCGCGGGTCGCCGAGGCCTCGCGGGACGACGATGGAGCCCTGGCCGCGCTGCAGCCCGACACGCTGTTCCTGAGCGCTGCGGCTCAGGCCGAACTCGGTGTCGCGCCCGGTGACCGGCTGGACGTGCTGGCCGGCACGCGGGTCGCGTCGCTGCGCGTGGCCGGATCGGTGCCTGGAGCGGGTCAGGGGCGGGCGCTGGCGGTCATGGATATCGCCGCTGCCCAGCAGCTCTTCGGCCGATCGGGCCGCATCACGCGCATCGACCTGAGGCTGAAGGCAGGTGTCGACGTCGCGGCCGCACGCAGCGCGCTCGCGGCCGGCCTGCCCGCAGGGGTCGAAGTGCTCACCCCGCGTGCAGCCGAGCAACTCGCGGCGGGCCTGTCGCGCGCCTACCGCGTCAATCTCACGATGCTGGCTGCGATCGCCCTCGTCACCGGCGGCTTCCTCGTCTTCTCGACGCAATTCCTCGCCGTCGCGCGCCGCCGCCAGGAGTTCGCCTTCCTGCGCGCACTGGGGCTCGACCGCGGAACGCTGATGCGCGGACTGCTGGTCGAAGGTGCCGTGGTCGGGTTCGCGGGTGGCGTGCTCGGGGTCGCCCTCGGGCACGGGTTCGCCGCCATCGCCTTCGATGTCGCGGGCGGTGATCTCGGCGCGGGCTACTTTCGCGGCGTGACCCCAGCGCTGCGCGTCGATCTGCCAGCAAGTGGCACCTATCTCCTGCTGGGCGTTCTCGCCGGCGTCGCGGGGGCATGGCTGCCGGCGCGCGAGGCGCGGCGCATGTTGCCCGCCCGTGCGCTCAAGTCCGGCGACGAGGCGCGGATGTTCCAGTTCCGCCCGCAGCCGCGCCGCGCTGCGGCCTGCCTGGGGGGAGCGGTCGCGCTGTGCCTGCTGCCGCCGCTCGGCGGCGTGCCCGTTTTCGGCTACCTCGCCGTCGCGCTGATCCTGGTCGGTGCCGTCCTGATCCTGCCCATGCTCGTGCGGGGTGCGACGCGCATTGCGCCACGCCACCGCCAGGCCCTGTGGAGATTGGCGGGCGCCCGCCTTGCGGCCGCACCCGGGCAGGCCGTCGTCGCTGGTGCCGGGGTCGTCGCGAGCGTCGCGCTTGCCGTCGCGATGGCCATCATGGTCGCGTCCTTCCGCGACTCGGTCGATCGCTGGCTCACCGCCGTGCTGCCCGCCGATCTCTACGTCAGCGCCTCCCCGCAGGGGACCAGCGGTGTCCTCGATCCTGGCGCGCTGCAGCGGATCGCAGCCCTGCCCGGCGTGACGCGAACCATGCCCGTGCGCTTCGACACGCTGCGTCTCGACGACCGGCATCTTCCGGTATCCCTGATCGCGCGCCCGCTCGACGGCGGAAGGCTGCTCCCGCTGGTCGGCCAGTCGGTGCCGCCGCCCGCGGGGGAGAGACCTGCGTGGGTATCGGAAGCGCTGGCCGACCTCTTCGCGCTCGGGGTCGGCGGCCGCCTCGTTCTGCCACTGGGCGGGCAGCCGGTGGCCTTCCGCGTCGCCGGCGTCTGGCGCGACTACGCGCGGCAGCAGGGCGCAGTCGCGATCGAGCTGGCGGACTACCGCGCGGCGACGGGCGACCTCGCCGCGAACGACGTCGGCGTGTTCCTCGCCCACGGCGCGTCCTTCGAAGAGATCGCTGCGGCAGTCCGCGGCATCCTCGGCGAGAACACCGTGCGGATCGCGAGCCCCGGAGAGATTCGCGCCCAGAGTCTCGCGATCTTCGACCGCACCTTCCTGGTCACCTACCTGATGGAGGCGGTCGCCGTGCTCATCGGTCTCTTCGGTGTCAGCACCAGCTTTGCGGTTCTGGCGATCGCACGGCGCAAGGAATTCGGCGTGCTGCGCCATCTCGGGATGACGCGCCCCGAGGTCGGTCGGCTGATCACGCTCGAGGGGGTGCTCACGGCCGCGGCGGGAACCACGCTCGGCCTGGTCGCGGGAACAGCGGTCGCTTTCGTCCTGATCGAAGTCGTCAATCGCCAGAGTTTCCACTGGAGCATGGATCTGCAGGTTCCGTTCGGCGGCTTGCTGGCTTTCGCCGGCGCCGTGATCGTGCTTGCGGGGCTCGCCGCGCGCGTGTCCGGCTTTCAGGCGATGCGCGGTTCGGCCGTGCTGGCCGTGCGGGAGGACTGGTGATGCGTTGGTGGCCGATCCGGCGTGCGCTTGCGTTCGCTCTGTGCGCGGCGCTTGCCGTGCCGGCGGCGAAGGCGGGGCCTGACTATCCGCCCGTGTTGCCCGGAACGGTGATGCGTTTTCCCGCGGATGGCGGCGCCCATCCGGACTTCCGTACCGAGTGGTGGTATGTCACGGGGTGGATCACCGACGAACGGGGCGTCGAGCGCGGCTTCCAGGTCACCTTTTTCCGCGTCCGCACGGGCATCGGGGAAGACAACCCGAGCCGCTTCGCGCCGCGTCAGCTGGTGCTTGCCCATGCGGCGATCGCCGATCCCGCAGTGGGTCGCCTGCTGCATGCCGAACGCAGCGAACGCGCGCTCGACCCGCTGGCCGGCGCCGCCACCGGGGCGACGCGGGTGTGGATCCGCGACTGGCAGCTCGAATGGGCCCAGGATCACTATCGCAGCCGCGTCGACGCCGGATCCTTTGCCTTCGACCTGCGCTTCGACCCGTCCGGACCGCCCGTTCTCAACGGCGACAAGGGCTTCAGCCAGAAGGCCGGCGATGCGAAGCACGCGAGCCATTACTACAGCCGTCCCCAGCTCGCGGTGAGCGGCTCCCTGCGCGTGGATGGCGCCACCGTCCCGGTGAAGGGCCGGGCCTGGCTGGACCACGAGTGGTCCAGCGAACTGCTGCCCGACGGGGCGAGAGGCTGGGACTGGATCGGCATCAACCTCCACGACGGCGGCTCGCTGATGGCCTTCCGCATGCGCGACGAGCGGGGCGGGTCCATGTGGTCCTCCGGCACGCTGCGCACCGCGGCGGGTGAAACCCGCGCGCTGCGGCCCGCGCAGGTGGCCTTCACGCCCCAGCGGCGCTGGCGCTCCCCGCGCACCGGCGCCGAGTACGCAGTCGAATGGGACATCGACATCGACGGCCGCCGGCTGCAGCTGCGCCCGTTGCTGGACGACCAGGAACTCGACAGCCGCCGCTCGACCGGCGCCGTGTATTGGGAAGGCGCCGTGCGGCTGTTCGAAGCGGGCCGCGAGATCGGTCGCGGCTACCTCGAGATGACCGGCTACGCCGAACGCCTGCGGATGTGAGGCCGTGTATAATGCGCCCGCCGCTGCAATGGCGGCAGCCCGCTTCGCGGGCACGGCGGGGCCCAAGTGGCGGAATTGGTAGACGCACCAGATTTAGGTTCTGGCGCCGCGAGGCGTGGGGGTTCGAGTCCCTTCTTGGGCACCATAGGGCGCAATGGCGGTCCGTGCGAAGCTGGTCTTCGTGCTGTGGCAGCCGGGTTTCGGCCGCGCCAGCCTTTCATCGACAGGTATCGTCCTTGCCGGCCTCGAAGCGGAAACGTTCGATATCGGGGGAAGGGATCGCCCGCGGCGCCTTTCCGCATTCACGGATTACGCAATGACTAACGCGCAGTGGTTCCTGCTGGTGGGCTGCCTTTTGCTGGCGATGGGCCTGACTTCGTCGGTCCTCAAGCGCTTGCCGGTCACCAGCGCGATCATCTACCTCGCGGTCGGCATGCTGGTCGGGCCGACGGTGCTGCACCTCTTCCACTTCAATCCGCTCAAGGAGTCCGCGCTCCTCGAGATCCTCACCGAAGCAGCGGCGCTGATCTCACTTTACGCGGCGGGCGTCAAGATGCCGGTTCCGGTCAGCCTGGCGCGCTGGCGCACGCCCATTCTCCTCGCGTTCGTGTCGATGGCGGTGACGGTTGGCCTGGTGGCCGCCTTTGCCCATTACGCCCTGGGATTGCCGCTCGGCGCCGCGATCCTGCTCGGGGCGATCGTTGCGCCGACCGATCCGGTACTCGCGACCGAGGTCCAGGTCCGCCACCCCGGTGACCGCGACCGCCTGCGTTTCACGCTGACCTGCGAGGCCGGCATGAACGATGGCAGCGCGTTTCCCTTCGTCATGCTGGGACTCGGGCTGCTCGGTTTGCACGAGTTGGGTGAGCTGGGCTCGCGCTGGCTGCTGGTGGACGTCGTGTGGGCCACGCTCGCCGGCATCGCCCTGGGGGCGGTTTCCGGTGCGGGGCTCGCCCACATGGCGCATCGCCTGCGCAGCAACCGGCCCGGACAGGGGCTGCTCGACGACTTCCTGGGCCTCGGGCTGATCGCGCTGGTGTATGGCGTCAGCCTGCTGATCAGCGCATGGGGTTTTCTGGCGGTGTTCTTCGCCGCGGTCGCGCTACGCCAGACCGAGCGGAAGCTGGCGGGTGCCGGACCGGATGTGCCCGACCGGCTACTGGCGAACTATATCGGCGAGGCGGGCGAGGGCGTGCCGGCGGCGACAGTGAGCGAGGGCTCGCTGGTGTTCAAGGAACACCTCGAGCGCCTGTCCGAGGTCGTGCTCATCCTGCTGATCGGCGGCACCCTGTTCGTCGACTCGTGGAGCTGGCGCGCGGTGTCGCTGGCGCTGTTCCTGTTCCTCGTCGCGCGTCCGGTGAGCGTGTTCGTCGGGCTCGCCGGCACGCGCACGCCCTGGAACGCCCAGGCGCTTGCCGGCTGGTTCGGCGTGCGCGGGATCGGCTCGCTGTACTACCTGATGTACGCGATCCAGCACGGGCTGCCGGAAAAGCTGGCGCTTGAGCTGATCCACATGACACTGATCGTCGTTACCCTTTCGATCCTGTGCCACGGGATCAGCGTCAAACCGCTGATGGAGCGTTTCTGGCCGGAACGCTGATCACTGCCCCGGTTTGGGAAGCGGCGAATACTCGATCGGCACCCAGGCGTAGACGCCCTTGCCATCCGCGCGCACGTGGCCGATGCCGGGGAAGGGCAGATGCATGCCGGCGACCATCGTCTTGCTTGCGGCCAGCGAGTACATGAGGCTGCGGCGGGTTGCGATCGCCTGGTTCTGGTCAAAGTCGAAGTCGATCGAGACGCCCGGCAGCGCGAACTGGACCGCATGCGAGTGCACGATGTCGCCCCAGATCAGCAGCTTATGGCCCGACGACTCGATGGAGATCGCGCTGTGCCCCGGCGTGTGGCCGTAGGCCTTGACCGCGCGGACACCGGCGGCGATCTCCGTGCCGTCGGCGAAGGTGCGCCACTTGCCGCGTGCCTGGTAGGGTGCGGCGATGTCGCGTGCCATCTTGAAGAAATTCTGCATCTCGGGCTTGGCCGCCGCGGCCGCCTGCTGCGACAGCCAGAAGTCGTTGTCGAGCACCGAGACATACACGTTGGCGTTGGGGAACGCGGGCGGAGCCGCGGGATCGCCGAGCCCGCCGATGTGGTCGGGGTGCATGTGGGTCAGGATGATGGTGTCGACTTGGGCGGGGTCGTAGCCGGCAGCCTTGAGGTTGTCGACGACGAAGCCGAGTGTGGGCCCGAAGAGCTTGGCCGCCCCGGCGTCAACCAGGATCAGGTTGCCGCCGGTGTTGATCAGGTAGGCATTCACCGCGGTCTGCATCTTCGGGTTGCCGACGAACATGCGTGCCAGCATCCGGTTGAGGTCTTCCGGGTCGGCGTTCTTGAGCAGCTTGGTATCGAGCTCGATCGCACCGTCATACAGCGCGGTGACCTCGAACTGTCCGACCATGGTCCGGTAGTAGCCCGGAACCTGGGTCTTCACCATGGGGGCTTCCGCCAGCGCCGGCGCTGCCGGTGCGAGGGTGAACAGCGCAGCGCTCACCGCGAGGATTCGCTGGAGACTCTTGTACATGGACATTCTCCTGTCGATTAGGGCGATGAACACGTCATGGAGGATAGCGCAAAGCGCGCTCATCGCGAGGCGGGCGGCGGTGCAAACCTGCCGCCCGGTTGTAGCTGTCAGCGGGTGATCGGCTTGTAGCGGATGCGCTTCGGCTTCGCCCCGTCCTCACCCAGCCGCTTCTTCTTGTCTTCCTCGTATTCCTGGTAGTTGCCCGCGAAGAAGGTCCACTGCGAGTCGCCTTCCGCCGCGAGGATGTGCGTGCAGATGCGGTCGAGGAACCAGCGGTCGTGGCTGATGATCAGCGCGCAGCCGGCGAACTCGAGCAGCGCGTCTTCCAGCGCGCGCAGCGTCTCGACGTCGAGGTCGTTCGACGGTTCGTCGAGCAGCAGCACGTTGCCGCCTGAAATCAGCGTCTTGGCCAGATGCAGGCGGCCGCGCTCGCCCCCGGACAGGTTGCCGACGATCTTCTGCTGATCGCCGCCCTTGAAGTTGAAGCGGCCGATGTAGGCGCGGCTGGGCATCTCGAAGCGGCCCACCGTCAGCACGTCGGCGCCGTCCGAGATCGCCTCGAACACGGTCTTGTCGTTCGCAAGGCCTTCGCGCGACTGGTCGACGGCCGCGATCTTCACCGTCGAACCGATCGTGATCTCGCCCGAATCCGGTTTGTCGCGCCCCTCTATCATCTTGAACAGGGTCGATTTGCCGGCCCCGTTGGGACCGATCACGCCGACGATGGCACCCGGCGGGATGCTGAAGTTCACGTTGTCCATCAGCAGCTTGTCGCCGAAGGCCTTCGACACGCCGTTGAACTCGATGACCTTGCCGCCGAGCCGCTCACCGGGCGGAATGAAGATCTCCTGCGTCTCGTTGCGCTTCTGGTAGTCGACGGTCGTCATTTCCTCGTAGCGCGCGAGGCGAGCCTTGGACTTCGCCTGGCGGGCCTTCGGATTCGAGCGCGCCCATTCCAGCTCGGTCTTCATCGCCTTCATGTGGGCGTCGATCTGTTTGGATTCGGTTTCCAGGCGGGCTTCCTTCTGCTCCAGCCAGGACGAATAATTGCCCTTCCACGGGATGCCGTGGCCGCGGTCGAGTTCGAGGATCCACTCGGCAGCGTTGTCGAGGAAGTAACGGTCGTGCGTGACGGCGACGACGGTGCCCGGGAAGCGCGTCAGGAACTGCTCCAGCCACTCCACCGATTCGGCGTCGAGGTGGTTCGTCGGTTCGTCCAGCAGCAGCATGTCGGGCTTGGACAGGAGCAGCTTGCACAGCGCGACGCGGCGCTTCTCGCCGCCGGACAGGTTGCCGACAGCGGCGTCCCAGGCGGGCAGGCGCAACGCATCGGCAGCGATCTCCATCTGGGTTTCGATGTCGGAGCCGGCGGCTGCCAGGATGTTCTCGTACTTCGCCTGCTCTTCGGCGAGCTTGTCGAAGTCGGCGTCGGGTTCGGCGTACGCCGCGTAGATCTCCTCAAGCCTGCTGCGGGCTTCCACGATTTCGCCCAGGCCGGACTCGACCTCTTCCTTGACGGTCTTCGCGGGGTCGAGTTGCGGCTCCTGCGGCAGGTAGCCGATGCGGATGCCGGCCAGATGCTGCACCTCGCCTTCGTATTCCTTGTCGGCGTTGGCCATGATGCGCAGCACCGTGGACTTGCCCGACCCGTTCAGGCCGAGCAGGCCGATCTTGGCGCCGGGGAAGAACGACAGGGAAATATCCTTGATGATCTGCCGCTTGGGCGGCACGACTTTGCTCACGCGGAGCATCGACATTACGTATTGGGCCATTGGGTCGCTTTTTTGTTTCGGTCAAACGGATATGTGAAGTGCGCAAAGGATACCTCAAGCCCGGTGAAGCTTGCGCTGTCGCGCAAGTGAGAAGGAATCCCGAGCCGACGGCGGGAGCGGCTGCTATTATTTTGTTACATGATGGCCTCATGGGGCGCGTTCCTGTTGCGCACCCCGGCCCCCGATGGATCGCGAAATGGACGATGCCGAAGATCCGGGTGCCAGTACCGCGCCGGCGCGCAGCTGGTCGCCCGCCGGGGGGGTCTTCATTGCCGTCGCACTCGCCTGCGCGATCGGGGCGGCAGTCGTCGTCTGGCGCCACCTCGGCCAACGTCACGACGAGCAGGTGCAAGCGCACTTGGCGAGCCACTCTACTGAAGTGGTTCTGAAAGTCAGCGAGCGGTTCAGCTCCTATCGCATGCTGCTCCGCGGCGGCCAGGCATTTCTGCGCTCACGCGCGGACCTCGATCTCGCCGTGTGGCGGACCTACCTGCAGCGGCTGTCGTTCCAGGAAGACTTTCCGGGAGTGCAGGGAATCGGATTTGCCCAGTGGATATTGCCGGGCCAGCTCGAGGCCCATACGCAGACCATGCGCGAATTCGGCAGCAGGGACTACGGGGTATGGCCCGAAGGTCAGCGGGACGCCCGCAGCAGCGTTGTCGTGCTCGAACCGGCCGACTGGCGTAACGCACGTGCGATCGGCTACGACATGTATTCCGAACCCGTCAGGCGCGAGGCGATGGATCGGGCCGTACAGTCCGGCGAGCCGGCCCTGAGCGGGAAGACCGTTCTCGTCCAGGAGACGGATACGGACGTGCAGGCGGGGGTCCTGCTCTACATGCCAGTGTTCGCCAACGGCATGCCGGTTGCGACGGAGGCCGAGCGCTGGGCGGCGCTCAGGGGATGGGTTTACCTTCCGTTCCGGATGGCCCGCCTGATGCGTCAGATGCTGGACCAACACCCCGGCCAGATCCGCATGCAGGTGTTCGACCGGATCCAGGCTCCGGAAGCCCTGCTCTACGACAGTCATGCGGGCATGCCTTATTCAGGCGCGGGCCCGGTCAGTACCGAGCGCGCATTGCTGGGCGGGATCGAATGGGTGATCCGGCTCGAGGCGCTGCCGGCCTTCGATGCCGAACCCGACATCCGCCAGGCGGAATTCGTTTCGGTCGTGCTGGTCGGTGTCCTGCTAGTCGTAACGGCGCTGTTCTTCGCGATGACCCGCGAGAGGGCAGCCCGATTGGCGCGGACCACGGAATCCTTGCGACGGAGCGAGGAAAAATACAGCACGCTCGTGAATATTGCCCACGACGGCATCGCAGCGACCGATGCCGCTTTCAGGCTGATCTTCGTCAATCCCGGATTTGTCGAACTCGTCGGGCGGGAGGAATCGCGATTGCTCGGAATGATGCTGGACGAGCTATGGGCAGACGGTGGTGGCGAAAGTCGCGAGATGATCCTGGCCCGCCTCGAGGAAGGGCAAAGCAAGCGCTACGAGGTACGCTTGACGCGCGGAGACGGCAGGCAGTTGACCGTTCTCGTCTCGCTTGCGCCGCTCAACGACGGCTGGGGGCGGATGAAGGGCGTCATCGCGCTCCTGTCGGACATCTCCGAACGCAAGGAGGCCGAGCGGCGCATTGCACACATGGCGACGCACGACATCCTGACCGGGGCCGTGAATCGGCTCATGTTCGGCGAACTGCTCGGCTACGCACTCGTCCAGGCACGTCGTTCGGCGCACCGGTTCGCGCTGCTGTTCATCGATCTCGACCACTTCAAGCAGGTCAACGATGAGCGGGGGCATCATGTCGGCGATCTGTTGCTGTGCGACGCCGTCCGGCGCATGCAGGGCTCGATCAGGTCGTCCGACGCACTGGGGCGGCGGGGCGGGGACGAATTCGTCGTGCTGCTACCTGAAATCGGTGCTGACAAGGATGCCGAGATCGTCGCCGAGAAGATCCGCAGTGCGCTCGAAAAGCCTTTTGTACTGGAGGGGCACGAAGTGCGCATCTCGTCGAGTATCGGCATTGCCGTTTATCCCGAGGATGGCAAGGACGAGCACGAGCTGATGTGTCGTGCCGACGAGGCCATGTACCGCGCGAAGCTCGGCGGGCGCAATCGCGCATGTCGGGTGCGCTAGCGGCAAGGGACGGCCGGACGCGCGTTAGCCGACCTCGACCAGAGCGATCAGGTCGCCCTCGTCGATCAGGTCGCCTTCATCGACCTTGACCTCGACAATGGTGCCGGCTCGGGGCGAGGGGATGTCCATCGCGGTCTTGCCGGTTTCCAGGACGATCAAGGGCTCGTCGAAGCCGATCGATTCGCCTGCCCGCACGAGTACGCTTTGTACGAAGACGTCTTCTGTGCGGCAGTTTCCGCAGCTGTCCCAGCATTCCGGGAATTTCGGCATGCGGATTTCGACGATCCGGGCCGCCACGCTTATCGCTTTCCGGGCGTGGTCGAAACGCTGTCGACGAACATCACCGACTGGAAGGTGCGCTTGAGCAGTTTGCTGTAGAACTGCTCCATGGTCACCCCGTCGGCGAACTGCACCAGGTCGCCGCGCATGATCTTCATCCGCGCGGTCGCGATCCAGTAGCTCTTTCCCGCCTCATCGACCTCGATGTAGGTGTACTCGTTGGCGTCGATCGAGTCGAGCGCGACGCCGGTTCGGCGCAAGGCCCCAGATTGTTCGGTGTCGGGCCGGATCAACTGCATGGCGGCGCCCGGCGACGGGTGGTCCGGGGGTGGTGCGGGCTGAGCGGCCAAGGGCGCCATTGCCAATAGCGCCGCCAACAGGGGAAGGGACAGGCGTGCGGCGGTATGTACAGGGAGTACGACCGTCCGGCGAGGGAGTTCCATGCTTCGATCCGGCTTGCTGCGAGTGGGAGGAAGTGTACTCCTGCATGGCCGCTTGCGCATCCCGTCCTTGTGCCCGCGCGTAACCGGCGGCCATCCGGCGCTCTGCGCCGGACGCACGCTTACTTCTCGACTTCATTTCTCGACGAATGCGCGCTCAATCACGTAGTCACCGGGCTCGCCGATGTGCTTCGAAATGTGGAAGCCGCGCGAATCGAGCAGGTCGCAGCAATCCTTGAGCATTGCGGGGCTCCCGCAGATCATGGCGCGGTCGCTGGCGGGATCCAGTTCGGGCAGTCCGATGTCGCGGAAAAGCTTGCCGCTGTTGATGAGGTCGGTGAGGCGCCCCTGGTTCTCGAAGGGTTCGCGCGTGACCGTCGGATAGTAAATGAGCTTGTCGCGTACGAATTCGCCGAAGAACTCGTGTTGCGGCAATGCGTTGGCGATAAAGTCGCGATACGCCAGTTCGGACACGGTGCGCACGCCATGGATGAGCACCACGCGCTCGAAGCGTTCGTAGGTTTCGGGATCCTGGATCACGCTCATGAAGGGAGCCAGTCCGGTACCGGTCGAGAGCAGGTAGAGGTGCTTGCCCGGTTTGAGATCGTGCAGCACCAGGGTGCCGGTGGGCTTCTTGCTGACGACGATCGGATCGCCTTCCCGGAGGTGCTGGAGGCGCGAGGTCAGCGGACCGTTGGGCACCTTGATGCTGAAGAACTCGAGATGTTCCTCGTGATTCGGGCTCGCGATGCTGTACGCACGCGTCAGCGGACGGCCTTCGACTTCGAGTCCGATCATCACGAACTGGCCGTTCGTGAACCGCAGCGCCCGGTCGCGGGTGGTACGGAAGCTGAAGAGGGAATCGTTCCAGTGGTGCACGCTCAGGACGCGCTCGGTCGCCAGGTTGCTCATTTCGGGTTTTGCTCCGCTTCGGTATCAGATGGTGCGATTCTAATTACCGGCTCTAACCTGATGCGTGGATAATTCAAATAATCAATATCTGAAAAATCGATATGAAGCACACCCTCAGGCAGCTGGAAGTCTTCGTTGCAACGGCCCGCGCCGGTACCGTATCGAAGGCGGCCGAGCATCTCGCGATGTCGCAGTCCGCCGCGAGCAGCAGTCTCGCGGAATTCGAGCGCCAGTTCGACGTGCGCCTTTTCGATCGCGTCGGAAAGTCGCTGCGCCTCAACGAGCTCGGTCAGCGCCTGTTGCCGCGCGCGGTCGAACTGCTCGCGCGCGCAGAGGATATCGAGGACTTGCTGCAGGGCGGCATGGGCTTCGGCAGCATGCGGATCGGCGCGACGCTCACGATCGGCAACTATCTCGGCACGCTGATCGTGGCGACCTTCCTGCAACGTCATCCCGAGAGCCGCATCCACCTGAGCGTGCACAACACGGCGACCATCGTCCAGCAGATCGCGGGCTTCGAGCTCGACATGGGCATGATCGAGGGCAGCTGCCACCATCCCGACCTCGAGGCGGTGCCTTGGCTGGAGGACGAACTGGTGGTGTTCTGCGCGCCCTCGCATCCCCTGGCGGGCCGGCGACGGGCGGGCCTGGACGAACTGACGCGGCAGCCGTGGATCCTGCGTGAAATCGGTTCCGGTACGCGCGAGACCTTCGATCAGGCCACGCGCCACGTCACGGCGCGCATCGACGTGCGCCTGGAACTGGAGCATACGGAGGCGATCAAGCGGGCGGTGGAATCCGGGCTGGGGATAGGCTGCATTTCGCGCCTCGCGCTGCGCGAGGCCTTCCGGCGCGGCAGTCTGGTGCCCGTCGATACGCCGGAACTGGACCTGCAGCGCTCCTTCCATTTCCTCTGGCACCGCCAGAAGTTCACGACGCCGGGCATGCGCGCCTTCATTGCGCTGTGTCGTGAGATGACCGCCGGTGCACGGACGAGCGACGAGATTCCGCTCGCTTACATCCCCTGATTCTTTTGGGGCGAGGCAGTGCAGTGCTGAGTGCCGACGTGAAAAGGGCGCCTGGCGGCGCCCTGTGAGATCTTCTGCAGCGACCGGGTCAGCCGGCCTGTCCGGCCGTGCCGCCGTGGCCAGTCGCCAGCGGCGTCGCAGGCTCCGCCTCGGGCATGTAGGAGGCGACCTGGCAGGCGATCGATGCGAGGTAGGGGATGCACTGCAGCGCGAGGATGCCGACCCACAACTGCACCTCGAGGTCGTCGTAGCCGCGCTGCAGCATCAGCACGACGGCGCCCAGCACCAGCGCGACCAGCAGGCCGATTTCCTCGCGTAGCGGCGAGAAAAAGGCGAGGGTACCCTTGTCCTTCCATCCCTTGGGCGTGCGCACGAACTCGCCGCGCCGCTTGACGAGACCGGCGAACACGCCGCGCGCGATTGCATGCGCGAGGCCGACCGACAGCACCGAGGCGCCGAGGATGTCCTTCCACGGGGCGTCCATCGTGCGCCGGTAGAGGATCGGCCCCAGGCCGGCCTTGAACGCCATGAAGGCGAGGATGGGTAGTGCCAGCGAAGTCACGGGCAGGCCGAAGGCCTTCGGATAGAACAGGATGCCCACGGTCCACGCGAGGCTCGCGAAGGCGAAGACGAGCTGCAGCGCATCGCCCAGCCACGCGAACCATCCGGTCAGGAAGTGGTAGCGCTGCGCGAGGTTGAGCCGGCTCGGGCCGATCATCGCCGGCAGGTGGTGCTTGAGGATCTGCATCGCGCCGAATGCCCAGCGGAAGCGCTGGCTCTTGATCGCCGGGAAGTCGGCGGGCGTGAGGCCGCGGCCGAGGATGTGGTCCACGTAGCGCGTGTCGTAACCCTTCTCGATCAGGCGCAGGCCCAGTTCGGTGTCCTCGCAGATGCACCACTCCGACCAGCCGCCCACGTCATCCAGCGCGAGCCGACGCACGAGCGTCATCGTGCCATGCTGGATCAGCGCGTTGCGCTCGTTGCGGTGGTGCATGCCGATGCGGAAGAAGCCGTCGAATTCCCAGTTGCACATGCGGCGGAAGGGGTGGGTTTCCCAGTCGCGGTGCGCCTGCGGAGCCTGCACGACGGCAACGTCACCGTCGTCGAAGTGCGGGATCAGGCACGACAGCCAGTCGGGCGACACGACATAGTCCGCATCGACGACGCCGACGACTTCGGCGCGCGGGTCGGTCTGGCGCAGGCCGAAGTTCAGTGCGCCGGCCTTGAAGCCGGGCCAGTTGTCCAGGTGGTAGAAGCGGAAGCGCGGCCCCAGTTCGGCGCAGCGTTTCTCCAGTGGCTTCCACAGCGCTTCGTCCTTGGTGTTGTTGTCGAGGACGAGAACCTCGAAGTTCTGGTACTTCATCGTCGCGAGGCTGTCGATGGTCGCGATGACCATCTCGGGCGGCTCGTTGCAGCAGGCGAGGTGGATCGAGACGAAGGGTTCCTTGTCCGCGTCGTGCGGCGGCAAGGGCAGGAAGCGGCGGTTCCACTTGCGCTTGAACAGCACCTCGCCGAACTCGAAGCCGTGCGACAGCAGCACCGCGATCGTCAGCATCGTCGCGCCGATCAGCATCGCGAGACCGACGAGGTCGCGCTGCGTCAGGTAATAGTCGGCCGGCACGTTGATGCCGATGACGAGCGTCGTCGCGCAGGCCTGCACCAGGCCGGCCAGCCACAGGCGTCCCAGCACGCTCCAGTCGCGCAGGAAGAACGCGATCAGGAACATGGGAAGGAGGGCGATCAGACCCGCGGTGCGCGCTTTCTCGTGCCAGCGCACATCCTTCACGACGAGGCCGTCGAGCGCGAACTTCGGGTGACGGTCGGCGTTGAACATGCCCCAGTACGCGCCGGCCCAGCCTTCGATCTCGATCTTCCACGGCTGGTCGATCGCTTCCATGATGTAGTAATCGAGCGAGGCCGAGCGCGGATTGGCGAGGAACTCGCGGATGAAGCGCGCCTGGTTCTCGGCCGAGGCGACACCCTTGGTTTCGCCGCCGCCCAGGCTGTCCATGACCGGGCCGCGGCTGGGCCAGCCGATTTCGCCGATGACGACCTTCTTCCCCGGGAAGCGCTTGACGAGTTCGTCATAGCGCATGAGGGCATAGTCGACGGCGTTCTCGACCGGCACCCCCTCGTGGTAGGGCAGGAGGTGCACGGTGATGAAGTCGACGCTGTTGGCAAGCTCCGGATTCTTTAGCCAGACGTGCCACGGCTCCGCGGTGGAGACGGGCTTCTTGGCGCGGCGGAGTGCCTTGCGTGCCTTGTCGAGGTGGACGGCAAGCTCCTTCACCGTGAGGTCGCCGCGCAGCAGCACTTCGTTGCCGATCATCACGCGGTCGACGTGCGTGTACTTGCGCGCCGAATCGATGACCGCGTCGACTTCCTTCTCGTTCTTTTCCTCGTCCGGTCCGATCCACGCGCCGGCCATCACCGTCAGTTTGCGATTGATCGCGAGCGGAACGATGGAGGGGTTTTCCAGACTGCCGTAGGTGCGGATATGTTCGGCAGACTGAGCGAGCAGATCGAGGTCGGCCGCGATCTCGGCCTCGCTCGGGTAGGTGCCCTGCAGCGGATTTTGGTCTCGCTGGAAGGGGCTGTAGGCGTATCCGTGGATGCTGTTGGCGGCGCCGACGAATTCGGTGCCCCGGTTCCAGCGTTCTGCGATCAGGTACTGCGCGCCGGCGACGATTCCGGCAAGTATCAGAGCTACGACAATTCGGTAAATCAGCGAAGCCGCGTTTTTCATCAGGATCAATGTCCCTCGAGGACTGCGTCAAACACCGCGGCGCCTGCGCCCGACAGGCGAGGCACCGGGCCTTGCGGTGCAATAAAATACTTCAGGCTATGCCAGAATTGGCACATACGGGCCCGTACAGCCGTTGGCCGCGGAGTTTATGCGCTTTTTCCGCCGCTTAGCAAAGAGAATGTGGGTTAATTTGCAACATGTTGCCGCCTCGTGCAGGGCGTGTTGATTAATAAGGAAAAACGGCGTTGTCAGGAAAGGAAATGCGGCGGCGCGGGGCTGTTGCGCGACTGTTCCGGGTGAGTTCCATCGTGCTGGTTGCGGTCCTTCTGTTGCGCTATGCGGTGCTCGAGGCGTCCGTGTTCCCGGCCGACTGCAAGCCGCTGCTCGCCGATGGCCCGGAGGGGATGTGTCTCGCGAAATGGGCGCTCGTCCAGTTGTTCATGCAGCAGCGGCTCGGCTGGGTCAGCCTGGTTCTGGGCCTGCTCGCCTTCGTGTCGCGCCGGCGGCCTGTCGCCTGGGGCGGATGGCTTTGCGGGGTCGCGGGGCTCGTGCTCTACAGCTTCGATTACGCCGCCGTGGGCGCCATGCTGTCGCTACTGGTCCTTGCGCGCGACGGCACGCAGGCACGGCGCGGCGAGGATCAGGCCCGTGGCGAGCCACGCGATGGCCTGCGGGTTGAGGGGCTCCGATAGCCAGCGGCCGACCACGCATACGGCGGTCACGAGGCCGCACACCTTTTCGTCGACGCCGAAACGGGTCGCCGTCCACCATCCGGTGACGCCGAACACGAGGGCAGGGACGAGGTACAGGAACACCGGGAAATCGCGGTAGCGCGGGTCGGCGAATAGCAGCAGGGCAGCGACCGCCGCGGCGAACAGCAGGAATCCCCGCAGCAATCCGAGCCACTGCCCGGCAGTCAGGCCGCTCAACCGACCGGCGCGAGCGGCCGCCCAGGCCTCGCTCGCCGGGCTGATCGGCGTTGCGGCCGACCAGCGCGATGCGGCAAGGGCGCTCGTCAGGCCCAGCGCGCCGATGCTGCCGAGCAGCCACCATTCGAACGGGTCACGCCAGGCAAGCTGCGCATGCTCCCACCCGAGAACGGCGGCGAGCCCGGCGACGGCGCCGGTCATGCCCAGTGCGGCACGCCGCGCGGGGCTGCCGTGCGTGCCGAGCGCCAGCAGCAGGCACAGGACGGCGCCCAGCGCGGCGCCGGCCAGCGGGCTTGCGACGCCGGAGCGCTCGGTGACGGGGCCTGCGAGGGGGAACTTGGGGGCGAGGTCGGTGCCCAGCATGCCCCAGTAGCCGCCGACCGTGCCTTCGAGGCGGCGTTTCCACGGCTGGTCGATGGCTTCGATGAGGTTGTAGTTCCAGCCCTTCTCGTGCGCGATATGCACGAACTCGCGGATGTAGCGCGCCTGATTGACCTGGGAAGGTTCCGAATCCTGGCGCTGGCGCCCGGCGCTGGGCCAGCCGGTCTCACCGATCATCAGCGGCTTGTCGAAATGGCCCCCGACCTCGTCGAACACCTCGGCGACGTGGGCGACGGCGCGGTCGATCGCGACCGGGTGGTCTTCCCAGAACGGGAGGATGTGGACCGTGACCCAATCGACCGACTCCGCTAGCTTCGGGTGCTTCAGCCAGAATTCCCAGACGTCCGCATAGGTCACGGGTACCTTGACGCGTGCACGTGCGTAGTCGATCAGCTCGCGCATTTCCGCCTCGGTCCGCTCGCGGCGAAGCAGTACCTCGTTGCCGACGATCAGCACGCGAACGACGTCGGCGTATTCGTTGGCAAGCCCGATCGCGTGGTCGAGCTGCTTCATGTTGCGCCTGGCGTCGGCATTGACCCAGGCGCCGAGCAGCACCTTGAGCCCGACCTCGCGCGCTACGGCGGGCACCTGGTCCAGCCCCTGGTCGACCGAATAGATGCGCACGCACTCGGTGATCTTCGCCAGCGCGGCGAGGTCCGCGGCGATCTGCTCGCGCGAGATCATGAGCTTTTCGTCGAACGGCGTCTGGCCGGGAAGCCGGTAGGGGGCGTAGGACACGCATTTCAGCCGCTCGCCGTCCGCGAGCTTGAGGTCATGCATCGGCACCGGCCGGGTCTGCTGCACAAGCAGGATTCCCAGGACCAGCAGGACGGCCAGGCTTGCGACGAGCAGGCTGAACCAGTTGCGGTCGTTCGGCGGGGACGGGCTATGCATGGGCATGAAAATGCGTTCTGGTTTGGTGGCTGATGGCCGAAAAAAAGCCACGCCGGCGTGGCGTGGCTTCCGTTCGCAAGAAGCGGCGCGATTTTAGCCTGCGTAATCTTCCATCGGCACGCAGGCGCAGAACAAATTGCGGTCTCCGTACACGTCGTCGATGCGATTGACGCTTGGCCAGAACTTGTTCTCGGCGACCCAGGACAGCGGGAAGACCGCCTGCTCGCGGGTATAGCTGCGGGCCCAGTCGCCGAGGAAATCCGCTTGGGTGTGGGGTGCGTTCTTCAGCGGGTTGTCCTCGGCGGCCCAGCGGCCGGCCTCGATCTCGCGGATCTCGTTGCGGATGGAGATCATCGCGTCGATGAAGCGGTCCAGTTCGCCCAGGTCTTCCGACTCGGTGGGCTCGACCATGATCGTGCCGGCCACCGGGAAGGACATCGTCGGTGCGTGGAAGCCGTAGTCCATCAGGCGCTTGGCGATATCCACCTCGCTGATTCCGGTCGCGGCCTTGATCGGGCGGACATCCAGGATGCACTCGTGCGCGACGCGCCCCTGCGAGCCTGTGTACAGCACCGGATAATGGTCGGCGAGGCGGTTGGCGATGTAGTTCGCATTGAGGATCGCCGCCTGAGTGGCCTGCTTGAGGCCTTCCCCGCCCATCATCGCGATGTACATCCACGAGATCGGGAGGATGCTCGCCGAGCCGAAGGGCGCGGCGCTGACGGCGCCCTGGCCCTTGTTCGGGCGGTCTTCGCCTCCGGTCGCGGCGACGGCGTGGTCGGCCATGAAGGGGGCAAGGTGCGCCGCGAGGCCGATCGGGCCCATGCCCGGTCCGCCGCCGCCGTGCGGGATGCAGAAGGTCTTGTGCAGGTTCATGTGGCTGACGTCCGCACCGATGTGGGCGGGGGAGGTCAGGCCGACCTGGGCGTTGAGGTTGGCGCCGTCCATGTAAACCTGGCCGCCATGTTCATGCACGATGGCGCAGATCTCGCGGATCGCCTCCTCGAACACGCCGTGCGTAGAGGGGTAGGTGATCATCAGCGCGGCGAGGCGGTCGACATGCCGGGCGGCCTTCTCGCGCAGGTCGGCGACTTCCACGTTGCCCTTGTCGTCGCACGCGACCACCACCACTTCCATGCCGCACATCTGTGCTGTCGCGGGGTTCGTGCCGTGCGCGGACTTCGGGATCAGGCACACGTTGCGGTGACCTTCGCCGCGGCTGGCGTGATAGCGGGCGATTGCCACGAGACCGGCATACTCGCCCTGGGCGCCCGAGTTCGGTTGCATGCAGATCGCCGGGAAACCGGTGACCGCCCTGAGGTAGTCCGCCAGGCCTTCGATCATCTCGAGGCAGCCGGCCACCTGCTCGCGCGGCGCGAAGGGGTGCATGTTCGCGAATTCCGGCCATGTCACGGGGATCATCTCGCTCGTCGCATTGAGCTTCATCGTGCAGCTGCCGAGCGAGATCATCGAGTGGTCGAGGGCGAGGTCGCGGTTCTGCAGTTTCTTCAGGTAGCGCAGCATCTGGTGTTCGGTGCGGTGCATCGTGAACACGGGATGCTTCAGGATCGCATCCTCGCGCAGCAGCGCCGGCGGGATGGCGCCGCCGTTCGCAGCGACCACGGCGTCGAGTGCGGCGATATCGGTGGTTGCGCCGAAGCACTGGAGCACGGCTGCGATGTCGGCAGCCGTCGTCGTCTCATCGACCGAGACGCCTAGCGTATTGTCCGAGACCTTGCGCAGGTTGAAGCCGGCAGCCTCGCACGCGGCGGTGATCTTGCCGGTCCGCGAGCCGGTGCCGACCTGCAGCGTGTCGAAGAAGGCTGCCGTCGGCACCGCGAATCCGCCGCGGCGCAGGCCTTCGGCGAGGATGGCGGCAAGGCGGTGGATGCGCGCGGCTATCGTGCGCAGTCCTTCCGGGCCGTGATACACCGCGTAGAACCCTGCCATGTTCGCGAGCAGGACCTGCGAGGTGCAGATGTTCGAGTTCGCCTTCTCGCGGCGGATGTGCTGCTCGCGGGTCTGCAGCGTCATGCGCAATGCCGTCTTGCCGCGCGCGTCCTTCGATACGCCGATGATGCGGCCCGGCATCGCGCGGACATTGGCCTCGCGCGTCGCGAAGAAGGCGGCGTGCGGGCCGCCGAAGCCCATCGACACGCCGAAGCGCTGGGCAGAGCCGAGCGCGATGTCGGCGCCCATTGCGCCAGGGGATTTGAGCAGCACCAGCGCCATCAGGTCCGATGCCACTGCGGTCACCGCACCCTTGGCCTTCAGTGCGGCGATCGTGTCGCCGAGGTCGGCGATCTCGCCGCGTTCGTTCGGATATTGCAGCAGCGCGCCGAAGACGTCGTGATCGGCCGCGCGGGCGGCCGGGCCGAACACCAGCTCGAAGCCGAAATACGTGGCGCGGGTGCGCACGACATCGATGGTCTGCGGGAAGCAGGCCTCGTCGATGAAGAAGGCGTTCGCTTTCGACTTGCTGATGCGTCGCGCCATCGTCATCGCCTCGGCGGCGGCCGTGGCTTCATCGAGCAGCGAAGCGTTCGCGAGCTCCAGTCCGGTGAGGTCGATCACCATCTGCTGGTAGTTCAGCAGTGCCTCCAGGCGGCCTTGGGAGATTTCCGCCTGATACGGCGTGTAGGCGGTATACCAGCCGGGATTTTCCATCACGTTGCGCAGGATCACCGCCGGCGTGTGGGTGCCGTAATAGCCCATGCCGATCAGCGATTTCTTCACGACGTTCTTCTGCGCGATCGAACGCAGCTCGGCCAGCGCCTCGTGTTCCGGTTTCGCCGCGCCGAGGGGCAGGGGGGCGGGCAGGCGGATCGCCGCAGGGACGGTCTGGTCGATCAGCGCGTCCAGCGTCGGGGCGCCAATCGCCGCAAGCATCTTCGCGGTCTCGGCGGGATTCGGCCCGACGTGGCGGGCGATGAAGGCATCGCGCTGCTCGAGCCGGGACAGGGGGGCACGCACGGAGGAGGAGACAGGGGTGTTCGACATGAAGAAAACTCGACTGGTGTGCCGGGCCGCGCATCGTCGGCCCGGGAGGGAGGTGCGTGCGACGGGATCAGGCGTTGGCGACGGCTTCGTAGCCGGCGGCGTCGAGCAGCTTGCCGAGATCGGCTGCAGCGTCGGGCCGGATCTTGAACAGCCAGGTCGCGTAGGCGTCGGCATTCACTGATTCGGGCGCATCGACGGCCGCCTGGTTGGATTCGACGACCTCGCCCGATACCGGAGCGTAGATGTCCGATGCTGCCTTGACCGACTCGATCACCGCGCACGCTTCGCCCGCAGCAAGCGTGCGGCCCGCTTCGGGCAACTCGAGGTAGACCACGTCACCCAGCGCCTCCTGGGCGTGATCGGTCACACCCACGGTCAGCGTGCCGTCGGCTTCGACACGGATCCACTCGTGCGACTCGGTGTACTTGAGATTTGCGGGAATGTTGCTCATGGCGGGCTCCAAGGATGGAAGGTTCGTGTGCCGGGCTCTCGGTCCGGATGCAGTGTTGCGTCGGGAAAAATCGGAAGGTCGGCGTCAGGCCGGCGGGGAGCCGGTGCTGCCCGCCCGTGCTGCCCTGCAGCGCCGTGGCGGCGTTCGCGGCCCGTCGACGCGCCGGTGCGTCGGGCCGGGACGATAGGGGAATGGTTCGCGCTTGAACGCGACGCGGGGAACTGCGGGCGACGGATCGGGCCGGGTGAAACGGCGTCTGCATGGGGGAACGGGGTGCTCCTGCCGAAACGCGGGATTCGTTGTCGGAACTGCCGGTTGTCGAGACTGCAAGCGCAATGCCCTTGGGCCTGCTTCGCAGCGCCGTGCTCGCCCGACTCCGGTGCCGGGGGGAGCGGTGGAGGTCGCAGCGGTTGCGGTCGATGCACCCGCTCTGCATGCCTTCAACATGCTCCTGTCGTCTTCCGGGTCGGCATTCGGTCGTCGGTCCACTTGCCTGCGCGATCTCCTGGGTACTGCCATTGGAGATTCCCTCGCCGGGAGGCTCCCCCGCGCGACGGGCGGACGATAGCACCAAGGGGAGGGGCTGGCAACGGCTGGGGCGGCCCTGCGGTTTGCTATCATGAAAAAAAATCAGTTTCGGCCTCCGGCCGGGATAGCGCCGCAGGTTTCCCCGACAATGTTCCTGAATCCCGATCTTCACTGCCACTCGACCGTCTCGGATGGTTGGCTGACGCCCGCCGAGGTGGTGCGGCGCGCGGCGGCCAATGGCGTCGACCTGCTTGCGCTCACCGATCACGACGAGGTCGGGGGAATCGACGAGGCAGGGGCGGCCGCGCGTGAGTGTGGCATTGCGCTGGTGCCGGGGGTCGAGATTTCGGTGACTTTTCGCGATGAGACGATCCATGTCGTCGGTCTCGGCATAGACCACCGCAATGTGCGGCTGCTCGACGGTCTGGCGCAGGTGCGCAGCGGGCGCGAGCAGCGTGCGCAGGCGATGAGCGACGCGCTCGACGCGGTCGGATTGCATGGCGTGCTCGACGGTGCCCGCCGGTTTGCGCGCAATCCGGCGCTGGTCGGCCGCGCACATTTCGCCCGCCACATCGTGGCGAGCGGACTGATGCCCGATGTCGCAACGGTGTTTCGCTACTATCTCGCCCGCGGCAAGCCGGGGTTCGTTCCCCATGTATGGGCGCGGATCGACGATGCAGTGGGCTGGATCCGCGCGGCGGGGGGGGTCGCCGTGATCGCCCATCCCGGGCGCTACCGTCTTTCCGCAAGCGACATGGAAGCACTCTTCGACAGCTTCACCGCCGGCGGCGGCGAGGCGCTGGAGGTCGTTTCCGGCGCCCATGCGGAATCGGACGTGCTGCGCTTCGCGAGCGTTGCGCGCCGCCGCGGACTGCTTGCCTCGCGCGCATCCGATTTCCACGGCAGCGGCGAAAGCCCCGTGGATCTCGGTCGCTGCGATCCGCTGCCGCCCGACCTCGTTCCCGTCTGGTCGCGGCTCGGTGCAATTGTGCCGAGCGCCGGCTCGCACCCCTGACCCCCAGAAGGCATTCATGGCCCAGTTCTTTTCGCTTCACCCCGAAATTCCCCAGCCGCGGCTGATCCGCCAGGCCGCCGAGATCATGCGCGCCGGCGGACTCGTGGCATTTCCGACCGATTCGGCCTACGCGCTCGGCGGCATCACCGGCGACGCCGACCTGCTGCAGCGTATCCGGCGGTTGCGTGGCGTGGATGAACGGCACAACTTCACGTTGATGTGTCGCGATCTCTCGGAGATAGCGAAGTACGCGCGGGTCGACAACGCCCAGTATCGCCTGCTGAAGGCGGTCACTCCAGGTCCGTATACTTTCATTCTCGAAGGTACGAAGGAATTGCCCAGGCGCGTGCTGCACCCGAAGCGCAAGACCATCGGCCTGCGCGTCCCCGAGCATCCGGTCGTGGCGGCGCTGTTGCAGGAGCTGGACGAGCCCATCCTCACCTCGACGCTCCTGCTGCCGGACGACGACCTGCCCCTGACCGATCCCGAGGAAATCCGCGATCGCCTGGAAAAACAGGTCGAACTGGTCATCGAGGCCGGCTTCTGCGGCCCCGAGGCGACGACCGTGATCGACCTCACGTCGGGCGTGCCGGTGCTCGTCCGTGCCGGCCGCGGCGACCTGGCACCTTTCGGATTCGAAGCCGACTGAGCGCACGGGCGGACCGCGCGTTGGGGCGGAGGGGATTTGCCCGCTCTGCTAGAATGCAACGTTTTGCCCCCCGACTTCATGGATTCGCTGATCGCTACCCTTGCCATCTGGGCCCTGCCGGTGCTGCTTGCCATCACGCTGCACGAGGCGGCGCACGGCTACGTGGCGCGGCATTTCGGTGATCCCACCGCGGAGCAGGAGGGGCGCATCACCCTCAATCCGTTCAAGCACATAGACCCCGTCGGAACCGTGCTCGTGCCGGTCGCCATCCTCGCGCTGAGTGCGTTGCTGGGCGGCGGTGGCATGCTGTTCGGCTGGGCGAAGCCCGTGCCCGTCAACTTCAACCGCCTGCGCCGGCCGAAGGCGGACATGTTGTGGGTTGCGGCGGCGGGGCCGTTCATGAATTTCCTCATGGCCCTCGGCTGGGCCCTGCTGTTGAAGCTCGGTATGTCCGATCCGCACGGCAGCTACGCGGAGCCGATGCGCGAGATGGGCGTGGCCGGCATCCAGATCAACTCGGTGCTGATGCTGCTCAACCTCCTGCCGATCCCGCCGCTCGACGGCGGTCGCATCCTCGTCAGCCTGCTTCCGCACCGGCTGGCCTGGAAGTTCTCGCGCATCGAGCCCTACGGCTTTCCGATTCTTCTCGTGCTCCTTTTTACCGGCATCCTCGGCCACATTTTGTGGCCGCTGATTGCACTCTTCCAGATCCTTCTCGCGACGCTTTTCGGGTTCTAAATCATGTACGCAGAACGTGTTCTCTCTGGCATGCGCCCGACCGGGCGACTTCATCTGGGCCACTACCACGGTGTGCTCAAGAACTGGGTCAAACTGCAGGAAGAGTATCCCTGCCTGTTCTTCGTTGCCGACTGGCATGCGCTGACGACGGTCTACGACAGCCCCGAGGTCATTGCCGACAGCGTGTGGGACATGCTCGTCGATTGGCTCGCGGCCGGCGTCGATCCCGAGAAGGCGACGATCTTCATCCAGTCCAAGCTCCCGCAGCACGCCGAGTTGCACCTGCTGCTGTCGATGATTTCGCCGGTCGGCTGGCTCGAACGCGTCCCGACCTACAAGGACCAGCAGGAAAAACTCGCCCACAAGGATCTCGCGACCTACGGCTTCCTCGGTTACCCGCTGCTGATGTCGGCGGACATCCTCCTGTACCGTGCGGACAAGGTCCCGGTCGGCGAGGATCAGGTGCCGCACATCGAGTTCACGCGCGAGATCGCCCGGCGCTTCAATCACCTCTTCGGGCGCGAGCCCGGCTTCGAGGACAAGGCGAAGGATGCCGTCAAGAAGCTCGGTGGCAAGGCCGGCAAGCTGTTCGAGGAACTGCGCAAGCGCTTCCAGCAGGAAGGCGACGCCGAGGCGCTCGAACAGGCGCGGCTCATGCTGCGCGAGGCGGGCAGCGTGGGGCATGTCGATCTCGAGCGTCTGCACGGCTACCTCGAGGGCAGCGGCAAGATGATCCTCGTGGAGCCGGGTGCGCTCCTCACCGAGGCCGCCCGCATGCCCGGGCTGGACGGCCAGAAGATGTCGAAGAGCTACGGCAACACCATCTTCCTGCGCGAGGATCCGGCCACGGTCACAAAGAAGATCCGTACCATGCAGACCGACCCGGCGCGCGTGCGCCGCACCGATCCGGGCGATCCGGACAAGTGCCCGGTGTGGCAGTTCCACGTCATCTATTCGGATGAGGACACGCGCAGCTGGGTCCAGAAGGGCTGCCGCAGCGCCGGCATCGGCTGCATCGAATGCAAGCAGCCGGTCATCGACGGGGTTCTGAAGGAGCAGGTCGTCATGCACGAGCGCGCCCAGCGTTACATCGAGGATCCCGCATTGATGCGGCGTATCGTCGCCGATGGCTGCGAGCGGGCAAGCGTGCTCGCCGAAGAGACGATGCGGGACGTGCGCGAGGCGATGGGCCTCTCGTATCGCTGACGCTCTGGCAAAGGGTGGCTTGCAGGATGAATGCGGTATGAACCTGCCGCTTGCACTGACCCCGGCCGAGACGCCCGTCCCGGTCGAGGTCTTCGCTCGCCTGTACGGTGAGCCGCTCCTCGAGCTGCCCAAGGATCTCTACATCCCGCCCGATGCGCTGGAAGTCTTCCTCGAAGCCTTCGAGGGGCCGCTCGACCTGCTGCTCTACCTGATCCGCAAGGCCAACCTCAACATCCTCGACATTCCGATGGCTCCGCTCACAAGGCAGTATCTCGGCTATGTCGAGGCGATGCGCCGCCACAATCTCGAGCTCGCGGCCGACTACCTGCTGATGGCCGCGACGCTGCTGGAGATCAAGTCGCGCATGCTGCTGCCGCGTCCGCCGCGCGCGAGCGAGGACGAGTCGCTCGATCCGCGCGCCGAGCTCGTGCGCCGGTTGGTCGAATATGAACAGATGAAGATGGCGGCGGCGCGGCTCGACGCCTTGCCGCGTATCGAACGCGATCACGAGTGGGTCAGCGTCTTCGTCGCCGAGAAGGTCGTCGAGCGCCTGCCCGAGGTCAGCCTGCACGATCTGCAGTTCGCGTGGCTCAAGATCATGAAGAAGGCCCGCCTCACCCAGCATCACCAGGTGAAGCGCGATGAACTGTCGGTGCGCGAGCACATGACGGCGATCCTGCGCAAGCTCTCGGACGGCAGCTTTGTCGTCTTCGATTCCCTGTTCGAATCCTCGCGCGGTCCGGTCAGTCTGGTCGTGAGCTTCCTCGCGGTGCTTGAACTCGTGAAGGAAAAACTCGTGCAGGTCGCCCAGAACGAGCCCTTCGCCCCGATCTACGTGAAACTCGCCGATGCAGCCAACGACGCCTGATGACTTCAAGCGCGTGATCGAGGCGGCGCTGCTCGCTGCAGCTGCGCCGCTGCCGGTCGCGGATGTCCGGCGCCTCTTCGATCCCGACCCTGGGGCGGATCTCGTCCGGCGCCTGCTCGACGAGCTGCGCGGCGACTGGACCGGGCGGGGCGTCGAGTTGGTGCAGCTCGCCTCCGGCTGGCGTTTCCAGACACGACCGGAGTATCAGGTCTTCCTCGATCGGCTCAAGGAAGAGAAGCCGCCGAAGTATTCGCGCGCCGTACTGGAAACGCTCGCGATCATCGCCTATCGTCAGCCTGTCACGCGCGGCGACATCGAGGATATCCGCGGCGTGGCCGTGTCTCCCAATGTGCTGAAGACGCTCGAGTCGCGGGGCTGGATAGACATCGTCGGTCATCGCGATACCCCCGGTCGTCCGGCCTTGTTCGCGACGACGCGGCGGTTTCTCGATGACCTTGGCCTGCGAAGCCTCACAGAATTGCCCGCGCTAACCGAAATCGAAAGGATCATGGACCTTGTCGACACCAAAGAAATCGAATCGGCCTCTCCGGCCGCCAACGAAGAAGAAAACTGAGCCTGCGGCCGCGCCGCAGCCCGCGCGCGCGCGCGGCGCCCGTCTGCCCGACGGCGCCGGAATGCCTGCGGAGCCGGAGCGCGACCATCCGGCGCGGCGGGGGCAGGCCGGCGGTCGCGGTGCGCCGCAGGAAGAGCACGAACCGGAACGGCTGCAGAAAGTCCTCGCCCGCCTGGGGGTCGGCTCGCGGCGCGAGATCGAGGAATGGGTCGTCGCCGGGCGCATCACCGTCAACGGCGAGCCCGCGGAACTCGGGCAGAAGATCGGCCCCGGGGACCGGGTGAAGGTCAATGGCAGGCTTCTTTCCGTGAAGTTCGCCGCGCGCGCACCACGCGTGTTGATCTACCACAAGCCGGAAGGTGAAATCGTCTCGCGAGAAGATCCGGACGGGCGGCCAACCGTTTTCGAACGCCTGCCGCTGCTGCGCAAGGGGCGCTGGATTGCCGTCGGCCGGCTCGACTTCAACACTTCAGGCCTGCTGCTATTCACCAATGACGGAACGCTCGCCAACCGCCTCATGCATCCGCGCTACGAACTGGAGCGCGAATATGCGGTACGCCTGCTCGGTGAGCTCACCGATGAGCAGATCGAGTCGCTCAAGGTCGGGATACAGCTCGAAGACGGCCTCGCGCGCTTCACAAGCCTCACCGACCAGGGAGGGGAGGGCGCGAACCACTGGTACAAGGTCACGTTGTCCGAAGGGCGTAATCGCGAGGTGCGGCGTATGTTCGAGGCCGTAGGGCTGACGGTTAGCCGCCTGATGCGCGTGCGCTACGGCCCGGTGACCCTGTCGTCCCGCCTCAAGCGTGGCATGTGGATGGAAATGCCAGAGGAAGAAGTGTACAAGCTGGCCGGTCTTCCGCAGCCGCAACGCCAGGTTTCGGCGCGAACCGCGGAAAAGGCGCGACAGGTCCGCGTGCACACCACCACGCCGCGCGGGCGGACATGAGAGGCGAGGGGTGCGGCCTGCTTCGCAATTGCCTGTTTTCAATGGGGCGGTTATAATCGCAAAGCTTTGATACCGGCTTCGCGCCGGCATCGTTTTTGTGGATGGGATCAACAAAGATGGGCGTTATGCCCATTTTTTATTTGTGGGCGTGGAAATGGACGTGGAACGTCTGGTCGAGCAGGTGGTAACCGGCCTGGGTTTCGAACTGGTGGATTTCGAGACTTCCCCGAAGGGGCGGTTGATGCGCGTGTTCATCGATATCGAGCGCGGCGTGAATGTCGATGATTGTGCAACGGTCAGCAACCAGCTGACGCGCGTTTTCGAAGTCGAGAACGTGGACTACGACCGCCTCGAGATTTCCTCGCCGGGCCTCGACCGGCCGCTCAAGAAGGCCGCTGACTTCGAACGCTTCGTCGGTAGCGACGTGCAGGTTCGCCTGCGCATGCCGATCGGCAATCAAAGGAATTTCGCAGGCGTGCTCACGGGCTTTGCCGAAGGTGTGGTGCATCTGAGCACCGAGAAGGGTGAAGTTGCTCTTCCCTTCGACGAGGTCGAGAAAGCGCGTCTCGTGCCCAGATTTTGAATTCGTGTGTGGAGATTTTGATTAATGAGCCGCGAAATTTTGCTGCTTGTCGATGCGCTGGCGCGCGAAAAGAATGTAGCCAAGGACATCGTGTTCGGTGCCCTGGAGACGGCTCTCGCCTCCGCAACGAAGAAGCGCATCAATGACGAAGCCGATGTGCGCGTGATCATCGATCGCGAGACCGGCGATTATGAATCGTTCCGCCGCTGGGTCGTGCTGCCGGACGAGGAAGTCGTCAACGACGAGGCCGAGATGGGCATCATCGACGCCCGCGAAGTCCAGGCCGGCATCCAGGTCGGCGAATTCATCGAGGAGCCGCTCGAGCCGATCGATTTCGGCCGCATCGGCGCCCAGGCAGCCAAGCAGGTGATCCTGCAGCGCATCCGCGATGCCGAGCGCGAGCAGGTGCTCAATGACTTTCTCGACCGCAAGGAACATCTCGTTTCCGGTTCGATCAAGCGCATGGAGCGCGGCAACGCGATCATCGAAGTCGGCCGCCTCGAGGCCATGATCCCGCGCGACCAGATGATTCCGCGCGAAAATCTGCGCGTCGGCGACCGCGTCAAGGCCTTCCTGCTGCGCATCGACCGGGGTGCCCGCGGTCCGCAGCTGATCCTGTCGCGCACGGCTCCGGAATTCCTCGGCAAGCTGTTCGAGCTTGAGGTGCCCGAAATCGAGGACGGGCTTCTGGCGATCAAGGCTTGCGCCCGCGATCCCGGCCTGCGCGCGAAGATCGCCGTGCAGTCGAACGACGCACGCATAGATCCGATCGGCACCTGCGTCGGTCTGCGCGGCTCGCGCGTGACCGCGGTGCGCAACGAGATTGCCGGCGAGCAGATCGACATCATCGTGTGGTCGTCGGATCCGGCCCAGTTCGTGATCTCCGCGCTGCAGCCGGCCGAAGTCGTGTCCATCGTGGTGGACGAGGAAAGCCACAGCATGGACGTCGTCGTCGACGAGAACAACCTCGCGATCGCGATCGGGCGTAACGGACAGAACGTGAAGCTTGCGTCCGAGCTCACCGGCTGGACCATCAACCTGATGAGCGAAGAGGAGTCCGCGCAGAAGTCCGGCGAGGAGCGCCAGGGTCTGCGCCAGCTCTTCATCGATAAGCTCGATGTCGACGAGGAGCTCGCCGACATCCTGATCGACGAAGGTTTCTCGTCGCTCGAGGAAATCGCGTACGTGCCGCTCGCCGAAATGCTCGAGATCGAAGCCTTCGATGAAGAGACGGTCAACGAGCTGCGCAACCGTGCGCGCAACGTTCTGCTCACCGAGGCCATCGTGACCGAAGAGCAGCTGGAAAATGTTTCCGACGATCTGATCAATCTCGACGGGATGGACAAGCCGCTCGCTGCCAAGCTGGCCGAGCATGGCGTACGCACCCGCGACGATCTGGCCGATCTCGCAGTCGATGAGCTCGTCGAAATCGCCGGAATCGAACAAGAACGTGCCAGCGCGCTGATATCCGTCGCGCGCGCGCACTGGTTCGAAGAATGAGGGGAGGGCACTGACTGATGGAACAAATGAGCGTAAACCAGTTCGCCGGCGAACTTAGAATGCCGGCAGCGGTACTGCTCGAGCAGTTGCAGAAAGCCGGTGTTGAGAAGACCAGCCCCGACCAGTTGCTGACCGAGCAGGACAAGGCGCGGTTGCTCGAGTATCTGCGTCGCTCGCACGGTGACAGCCAGCCCAAGGGCAAGATCACGCTGACCCGCAAGCAGACGTCCGAGATCCGCGCGACGGACTCGTCCGGCCGCGCCCGTACCGTTCAGGTTGAAGTGCGCAAGAAGCGCGTGTTCGTGAAGCGCGATGAAACGGGCGCAGAGTCCGGTGTCGGCGAGCTGTCCGGAGTCGAGGAAACGCTGGCTGCCGAGGTCGAGGCAATGGTCGAGCCCGCGGTCGACATCGTGTCCGAGGCTCCCGTGGAAGAAATTTCGCCTGTCGTCGAGGCGGAGCCGGAGCCGGTCGTCGAGTCCGCTCCGGAACCCGAGCCTGAGCCCGAACCCGAACCCGAGCCCGTCATCGAAGCCGTCGCCGAGGAGCCCGAGCAGCCTGCCGCTGCAGAGGCTGTCGAAGATGCTCCCGCCGCGCCCACGTCGGTGCTGCGTCCGCGCGTCTCCATTCTCAGCGACGAGGAGCGTGCCGCACGCGAACGCGAGGCACGCCGGCACGAAGAATTGCGCGCCCGCCAGATGGCCGATCTTAAGGCCAAGCAGGAACGCGAAGCCGCCGCACGTGCGGCCGCCGAGGCTCGTCGTGCGGAAGAAGAGGCACGTGTCCGGGCGGAAGCCGAGAAGCGCGCGGAAGCAGCCAAGCCCGAAGTCCGTGAGGCCGCCAAGGCGCCCTCCGGTACGCTGCATCGTCCGGCAAAGGGCGATGATAAAGCAGGCGCCAAGGACGCGAAGCGTGGGGCGCGTGGCGGTCCCGCGGAAGCGGGTGCTGGCGACAGCGCAAAGCGCCGCGGTCTGAAGACGCGCGGTGAAGTCGGTGCCACCACCGGTTCATGGCGTGGCGCGCGTGGCGGTGGCCGCCAGGGCCGGGGGCAGCAGGACGATCACAAGTCGTTCCAGATGCCCACCGAACCGGTGGTGCGCGAGATTCACGTGCCCGAAACCATCACGGTGGGCGATCTCGCACACAAGATGGCGGTGAAGGCTGCGGAAGTGATCAAGGCCCTGATGAAGATGGGGTCGATGGTCACCATCAACCAGGTGCTGGATCAGGAAACCGCGATGATCCTGGTCGAGGAAATGGGGCACAAGGCGTTCGCTGCAAAGCTCGACGACCCGGATGCCTTCCTCGAGGACGCGGCTGTGCAGGCCGATGCGACCGTCGAACCCCGTGCGCCGGTCGTGACCGTCATGGGTCACGTCGACCACGGCAAGACGTCGCTGCTCGACTACATCCGGCGTACCAAGGTCGCCTCGGGTGAAGCCGGCGGCATCACACAGCACATCGGCGCTTATCACGTCGAAACGCCGCGCGGCATGCTCACGTTCCTGGATACCCCGGGCCACGAGGCATTCACCGCCATGCGTGCCCGCGGTGCGCAGGCTACCGACATCGTCATCCTCGTGGTCGCTGCCGACGACGGCGTGATGCCGCAGACGCGCGAGGCGATCCATCACGCGAAGGCTGCGCAAGTTCCGATCGTCGTCGCGGTGAACAAGATCGACAAGCACGAGGCCAACCCCGAGCGCGTCAAGCAAGAGCTGATCGTCGAGGGCGTCGTGCCCGAGGAATACGGCGGCGAAGTCATGTTCATCAACGTCTCGGCGAAGAGCGGTGTAGGCATCGACAGCCTGCTCGAATCCGTTCTGCTGCAGGCCGAGGTGCTCGAACTGACGGCGCCGGTCGATACGCCGGCCAAGGGTCTCATCATCGAGGCACGCCTCGACAAGGGACGCGGCCCGGTTGCGTCGTTGCTGGTTCAGTCCGGCACCCTGCGCAAGGGCGATGTCATGCTCGTGGGCGCCACTTTCGGTCGCATCCGCGCGATGCTGGACGAAAATGGCAAGGCGATCGACGAGGCTGGTCCGTCCATTCCGGTTGAGGTGCTCGGCCTTTCGGATGTGCCGTCTGCCGGCGACGAGGCGATCGTCCTCGCCGACGAGAAGAAGGCTCGCGAAATCGCATTGTTCCGCCAGGGCAAGTTCCGCGAAGTGAAGCTCGCCAAGCAGCAGGCCGCCAAACTCGAGAGCATGTTCGAGCAGATGGCCGAGGGCGAGGTCAAGTCCCTGCCGCTCATCATCAAGGCCGACGTGCAGGGTTCGCAGGAAGCCCTCGTGCAATCGCTCAACAAGCTGTCCACGGACGAGGTCCGCGTCAACGCGATCCACTCCGCGGTCGGCGCGATTTCCGAGTCCGACGTCAACCTGGCGCAGGCCTCGGGTGCGGTCATCATCGGCTTCAACACGCGTGCCGATGCCGGGGCGCGCAAGCTCGCCGAGACCTTCGGCGTGGATATCCGTTACTACAACATCATCTACGATGCCGTGGATGATGTCAGGGCAGCATTGTCGGGTCTGCTGTCGCCGGAAAGGCGCGAGAATCAGCTCGGTCTCGTCGAAGTCCGCCAGGTGTTCCGCGTACCCAAGATCGGCACCGTCGCGGGCTGCTACGTGCTCGAAGGCCTCGTCAAGCGTGGTGCGCAGATTCGCGTGCTGCGTGGCAACGTCGTCGTCCATACGGGCGAGCTGGAATCGCTCAAGCGCTTCAAGGACGACGTCAAGGAAGTCAAGTTCGGCTTCGAATGCGGCTTGTCGGTGAAAAACTACAACGATGTCCAGGAAGGCGATCAGCTCGAAGTGTTCGAAATCCAGGAAATCGCGCGGACGCTCTAAGAGATGCCCAAGGAGTATTCCCGCAGCCAGCGCGTGGCAGAGCAGGTCCGCCGCGAACTGGCCGAGCTGATCCGGCTGGAAGTGAAGGATCCCCGCGTGGGATTCATCACGCTGACCGACGTCGAGATCACCCCCGACTACGCACATGCCAAGGTGTTCTTCACCTCGATGCGCGGCGAGGAGGGGCTCGACGAAATCCTCATCGGCCTGCGCCGCGCGAGCGGATTCCTGCGCCGGGAGCTTGGTAAGCGTGTGCGTATCCACACGCTGCCCGAACTGCACTTCCATTACGACCCGTCCGTCGAGCGCGGCAACCGCATGTCGAAACTGATCGATCAGGTGGTGCGCGAGGATGATGCGCGCCACAAGGACGATCCGGAAAGCTGAGCGGTCTTGAAAGCGCAGAAGCAATTCAGGCACCAGCGCCGCGCGCTGGACGGCGTCCTGCTGCTCGACAAGCCGCAGGGCATCACGTCGAATGCGGCGTTGCAGACGGCGCGCCGTCTGCTCAATGCGGCAAAGGCGGGGCATACCGGTACGCTAGATCCGATGGCGACGGGGCTGCTACCGCTGACCTTCGGGGAGGCGACGAAGTTCTCGCAGATGCTGCTCGACGCCGACAAGGAATACGAGGCGACCGTCCGTCTGGGCATCGAGACGGATACCGGCGATGCCGAAGGGCGTCCGATTGCCGAAGCGCCGGTGTCCGTCTCGGAAGATGACGTACGCACGGCGCTGGTGCGCTTCACCGGCGAGATCGATCAGGTCCCGCCGATGTACTCGGCGCTCAAGCGCGACGGCAAGCCCCTGTACGAATATGCGCGCGCCGGCATCGAGGTCGAGCTGGCTCCGCGCCGCGTCACGATCCATGCGCTCGAGTTGCTCGAATTCGGCGGGGAAACCTTTAGTATCCGGGTTGCATGCAGCAAGGGCACGTATATCAGGACGCTCGCGATCGATCTCGGACGGATTCTCGGCTGCGGGGCGCATCTCTCGGCGTTGCGGCGCACGCGCATCGGTCCGTTCGCAGTCGGTTCCGGCGCCGTGACGCTCGCCGGGCTTGAAGCTGCGTCGGCCGAAGAGAGGGAAGGCTTGCTTGCACCGGCCGACGCGCTGGTGGCGCATCTGCCCGAGGTGGCACTCTCCGCCGCACAGGCCGCCGGTTTGCTGCAGGGGCGTGCGCTGCTTCTCGAGTGCCGCGAACGGGGCCTCGTCAGGGTTTACGGGGACGGGCGCTTTCTCGGTCTGGGGGAATTGGGCGATGACAGCCGCCTGTTGCCCAAACGCCTCGTTGCAACCGGTACCACAGCACGGCTGTCTTGATAATCATTGAGTTTTTCATGGTGCGTTGGGTATAATCCCACGCTTCTGATTGGCAGAAAACGAAAAGAGTAAATACCCACATGGCTCTCGATACCGCATCCAAGGCGCAGATCGTCACCGACTTCCAGCGTGCGCAAGGCGACACAGGTTCGCCGGAAGTGCAGGTCGCTCTGCTCACCGCCCGCATCAACGGGCTAACCGGTCACTTCAAGGCCAACGCGAAGGATCATCACTCGCGTCGCGGCCTGCTCAAGATGGTCAGCCAGCGCCGCAAGCTGCTGGACTACCTGAAGGGCAAGAATGCCGACAGCTATCGCAGCCTGATCGAACGTCTGGGTCTGCGCAAGTAAATCGCTGGCCGTGTCGCGTCTGACAGCGTCGCAAAAGACAAGGTAAGCGAACAAGCCGGTGCGGATCCCGCGGGGTCGCACCGGCTTTGTTTTTGCTGTCAGGGTTGCGTGACCGGGACAGCTTCGCAGTTGTAGTCTGCTGCTTACTCTCACCTAAAGGATATTCAACTTGCCTACCGCCATCAAAAAAACATTCGCATACGGCGCGCATACCGTCACCATCGAGACCGGCGAGATTGCCCGTCAGGCGGGTGGTGCCGTCATCGTGAACATGGATGACACGATGGTCCTGGCGACCGTCGTTGCCGCCAAGGACGCCAAGCCCGGGCAGGACTTTTTCCCCCTCACCGTCGACTATGTCGAGAAGTTCTACGCCGCCGGCCGTATTCCTGGCGGCTTCTTCAAGCGTGAAGGGCGTCCGACCGAGAAGGAAACGCTGACCAGCCGCCTGATCGATCGCCCGATCCGCCCGCTGTTCCCGGACGGCTTCTATAACGAAGTCCAGATCATCATCACGGTGCTTTCGCTCAACCCGGAAATCGATCCGGACATTCCGGCGATGATCGGCGCATCCGCCGCGCTGGCAATCTCGGGCGTGCCGTTCGACGGCCCGATCGGTGCCTGCCGCGTCGGTTATGCCAACGGCGAGTACATCCTCAACCCGACGGTCGAGCAGCTCAAGACCAGCCAGCTGAACCTGGTCGTTGCCGGTACCGAGGCCGCGGTGCTGATGGTCGAATCCGAAGCGCAGGAGCTGTCGGAAGAAGTGATGCTGGGTTCGGTCGTTTTCGGCCACCAGCAGATGCAGGCCGCTATCCGCGCGATCAACGAACTCGTCGAGATCGCCGGCAAGCCCGAGTGGGACTGGCAGCCGCCCGCCAAGAACGAGGCGCTCATCAACCGCATCAAGGAACTCGCGGGCGCCCAACTCGAGGATGCATTCCGCATCACGAGCAAGCAGGCCCGCACCGAGCGCGTGAACGAGATCCGCAAGAACGCGTTCGCGACGGTCACCGCAGAGATGGAAGCGGCTCCGTCCGGCAACGAGCTCAAGGACATCTTCCACGAACTCGAGGCAGGCATCGTGCGCAGCCGCATCCTGGCAGGCGAGCCGCGTATCGATGGCCGCGACACCCGCACGGTTCGCCCGATCGATATCCGCGTCGGCGTTTTGCCCCGTACGCACGGTTCGGCGCTGTTCACCCGTGGCGAGACCCAGGCGCTCGTCATCGCGACCCTGGGTACCGGGCGTGACGAGCAGATCATCGACGCGATCGCGGGCGAATACCGCGAGAGCTTCCTGCTGCACTACAACTTCCCGCCGTTCTCGACCGGCGAAACCGGCCGCATGGGCGTGACGAAGCGTCGCGAAGTCGGCCACGGCCGTCTGGCAAAGCGCGCGCTCATTGCAGCGCTGCCGGCGCCGGAGGACTTCAGCTACACGGTCCGCGTCGTGTCCGAGATCACCGAGTCCAACGGCTCGAGCTCGATGGCGTCGGTGTGCGGCGGCTCGCTCGCGCTAATGGACGCCGGCGTGCCGATGAAGGCGCACGTGGCCGGTATCGCGATGGGCCTGATCAAGGAAGGCAACCGGTTCGCCGTCCTGACCGACATCCTCGGCGACGAGGACCACCTCGGCGACATGGACTTCAAGGTCGCGGGTACCGACAAGGGCGTCACGGCGCTGCAGATGGACATCAAGATCCAGGGGATCACGAAGGAAATCATGCAGGTTGCGCTCGCTCAGGCGGGCGAGGGCCGCATGCACATCCTTGGCATCATGAAGCAGTCGCTCGCCTCGCATCGTGGTGAAGTGTCGGAGTTTGCTCCGCGCATGATCACGCTGAAGATCAATCCGGAGAAGATTCGCGACGTGATCGGCAAGGGTGGTGCGGTGATCCGCGCGCTGCAGGAAGAGACCGGGACCGTCATCGAGATCCAGGACGACGGCAACGTGACGATCTCCTCGGTTAGTGCCGAGGGCGCACAGCTCGCGAAGGAAAAGATCGACGCCATCACGGCCGAGGTCGAGGTCGGCAAGATCTACAATGGTACCGTCATCCGCCTGCTCGATTTCGGCGCGATCGTGAACATCATGCCGGGCCGTGATGGCCTGTTGCACGTGTCGCAGATCGCGAATGAACGCGTGAACAACGTCGCCGACTACGTCAAGGAAGGTCAGGCTGTGCGCGTCAAGGTCCTCGAGACCGACGAGCGTGGCAAGATCCGCCTGAGCATGAAGGCGCTGCTGGATCAGGCGGCTGAATAATTCGGTTCGACGAAATGAAAAGGGACGCTGCGGCGTCCCTTTTTTTATCCTGCGTCTGGCTGTGCGAAAGGCCCGGCGGAGGTGGCCCGATTATTTTGCGACCTGGCGCTCGCGCATTTCCTCCAGCGTCTTGCAGTCGATGCACATCGTTGCCGTGGGGCGTGCTTCCAGCCGTTTGAGGCCGATCTCCACTCCACAGCTGTCGCAGTAGCCGTATTCGCCGGCATTGATGCGGCCAATGGCTTCGTCGATCTTCTTGATCAGCTTGCGTTCGCGGTCGCGGTTACGCAGTTCGAGCGCAATGTCCGATTCCTGGCTGGCGCGATCGTTGGGGTCGGCGAAGGCGGTTGCTTCGTCCTGCATGGTGTGAACGGTGCGCTCGATATCGCCAGCCAGTTCCCGTTTTACCGATTCCAGCATGTTGCGGAAGTGGGCCAGCTGCTTTTCGCTCATGTATTCCTCGCCCTTTTCGGGGACGTACGGCGGGAACTGTTTCTGCAGTGTATCGTCCGGCATGACTTCGACTTCCGGTTGGTAATTGAAAGAAGCGAACTAATATCAGAAACCGATCTGGTGGGCAAGAAAAGACGCAGTTCTCCGCCTCATTCGATGTTTTTCGGCAGGGGTGAAATTTTCTCTATTTCATGTTTGACGCACCGGGAATGAGTGTGTATTATTCGCGGCTCTCGGGGTGTAGCGCAGTCCGGTAGCGCGCTTGCTTTGGGAGCAAGATGTCGGGGGTTCGAATCCCTCCACCCCGACCAGCTAACCCCGATGCCCGCGGGATCTGCCCGTAGCTCAACTGGATAGAGCACCGGCCTTCTAAGCCGGGGGTTACAGGTTCGATTCCTGTCGGGCAGGCCAGTAAAGGTTTTTGGCTGCAGAGTTTCTGCAGCCGGAGTAGTGGCGGCATTAGCTCAGTCGGTAGAGCACTGGATTGTGGCTCCAGGTGTCACCGGTTCGATCCCGGTATGTCGCCCCAAGTAATCAAGGACTTGGGGAAAAGTAGGCAATCTACAAATCGCCAATCGTTCTACAAAACGGCTCGCTGAAAAGCGAGCCGTTTTTACTTTACGGGCTCACGTTCTCGCCTCGGCGCTTGCGGACATGATGCGCGGTCATCTCGCGCTTCGAATGGCCGAGTAGCCTTTGCGCTCAAGTGCAAGGTTCTGCTCCTGAAAACGGTCATACCGCACGCCGTTGCATACCGCAATGCCACGACCGCCCAGGTCCCGGAGCACTGGATCGACCCGGTCAAGGCGAGTCCTGCAATGCATGCGCTCCTGTGGGAGCTCATCCCGAGCCTCGACGGCACCCACGCGGGTGTGCCGCCGGAAGCTCTCAGCGAGGTCGTCGACGGCCATGACGTCCAAAACGCGATTGCCTGACTCCATCTCCGTCAAGGAACTGGCCCAGCACATGGAAAAGCGAGGAAAGCTGCACGCGCCCGCGTCCCATGGCATAACCGGCGAGCGTCGCGCGCTGCTCGTTCAACACAGCCTGGCCGTCAAGGAAGCGGCCAACGCCGTGGCCGACCTCCAGCCGGGTGAGGATGTCGACGGCTGGATGCTCCTGCGATGCATGGATATCGATTGCTACGACCGCAACCCGCGCGTGCGAACCAACAAGCGGTATGCCGACATCCGTGCCTCCATCGAAGCCCGGGGCGGGCTGAAGGATGCGTTGAGCGTGACCCGCAGACCGGGTGCCAGCCGCTACATGTGCTATTTCGGCGGCAATACGCGCCTGCAGATCGTCCAGGAGCTATGGCTCGAGACGCACGATGCCCGCTACGAGTGGATTCGCGTCGTGGTGCATCCGTGGGCGGGCGAGGCCGATGTCATTTCGGCCCACCTGGCCGAGAACGAGAATCGCGCAGAAACCCTGTTTTGGGAGAAGGCCCGCGGCACCGCGCTGCTCAAGAGCGAGCTCGAATCCGAGCTCCAGCGACCGCTGAGCCTGCGCGAATTGTCCGAGCACGCCCAACGTTGCGGCCTGAAGCTGCACAGCGTGACCGCCTCCATCTACCTCTTCGCCATAGACTACCTGGCGCCGATCGGCTTGCACCTTACCCACGAGAGCACAGCCGCCATTCGCTCCCGGTTCGGGTGCCTCGAAAAGCTCGCCGACGCGCTCAATCTGGATCCCCTGGTGCGCAAGACCGCATTCGAGGAGCTCGTGGCCGACTTCGCCACGGAGATCAACGCGGTCCGGGAGATGGACGATCCGCCACGACTCGGCAAGGACGAAGTGGAGACGATCCTTCGCCGCATGACCGCGCAGTTTGCGGTGCTCGCACAGTGCACGCCGGCGGCCGCGGAGCGCGCCGCGCTGGCGGTCGCCGGTGCCGACCGGCAGTTGCCGGATTCGGAGATCCGCCGTCTCTTGGGCGAGCCGCCGCCAAGCGAGACGGTGTCCGATGCGTCCGATGCCACAGATGCGGTGGCGCGCGGGGCGGCAGCAGCCCCGCTGCGGACGAGAAAGGGCTGGCACGCGCGGACAAGGGTACGCCTTTCGAAGCGGATCGCGGACTTCGCCAACGCGTTCCGGTTGTCCGACTGCGTGCGGGTGGACCCCAAACTGCCATAAGGATTCAGCGTCGAGCCCTTGCCCGATTCGTGCGACGACGCCGAAGCGACCGGGCACGTGGGGCGCGCGGCCGCTCATCGGCTCCTGGCGCAACTGGGGATCTCCGCCAAGGGGAGTGACGCCGAGGCCGACCCCATCCTGGCCTTGCTGCGTGATCCGTCCTCCTGGGCGGCTACACGATCCCTCCTCGATGCGTATCACCGGGCCTGCGCGGAGAAGCCGCCCGGCGCCGAGACGGAGTAGGAGGAGCAAGATGATCCCGATCAGAAGCGAGCAACTGCGGTACGCCCTGCTGTCGCATCTCATTCACCTGTTGGACAGCGGAGAGCTGCAGACGCTGCTCGCAGCCGGGCTTAGTCCCGACATCCTCGACACCCTGCGTGCCGCGTCCGCCCGCGATCTCGCATCCATCGCCGGCATGCCTCAGCTCGACGTCCGCATTCATTTCGATCCCGCAACGCTCGAGGCCGCCTATCGGCGGCACTGCGCGATCGCCGAAATGCGGCAGCTGATGGAATATCACGTCATGCACGGCGCCCAACCTCCGCTGCTGGTTCACCTTTTCAAGATGACCTTGGCCGATATTCAGCAGCAACGCGCGCTGCTGTGCCCCGATCCGCCGCCGCGCGGCCGACCGTCCCTTCCTGATCCGGGTGTACGCGAGGCGGTCCACAACGCCTGGTCCACCATTCGTTGCACGTGCTCGCCGCAGCGTCAGTTCGTGGAACTGCATCGGGCATTCCCCGACCACTCCATCGCCACGCTGTGGCATGTCGTGCACGAATTCGATGCGGACACCGAGGGCATCGAGCATCTGGATGCTTCCAACTCAGCGTCAACGCCGTAAGCGCTGGATTCATCCGACCCAGTGCAAGACCCTTCTGCCGGGGACTTCCTCAACCAGCCGTGCTTCACCGATGTCCGGACACAGCCCTTCCGAGCCGCAGATCACCCTTGAGGTGCTCATTCGCCTGAACGGTGACTACGCAGCCACCGCAGTCCTCCTCGCTCTCCTCTGGCGGGGCGCAGACCGGGCGCCCGTGCGCATCTCCAGCCGAACACTGGCGGGGTACACCCTGCTGGGACACCAGGTTGTCCAGCGCGCCTTGCTGCGCCTGGAAGAGCGCGGCTTGATCGGCAGTCGCAAAGTCAGCCGTGCGACCGGCGCGTACACGGTCGACATGGCGGCACTGCGCCAGCTCTTGCGCAGTCCGCTTCCCGAATGCGATTTCCTGCCCGGCTTCACGCCCATCCCGGCGCTAGCCCAACTGCAACCCGTCGACCCGTGTCAGGCGACACGGTAAATTGCCCCCCCCTAGCGACACGAAGAACTAACCCCCTTGCTCGCAAGGAGGCAGCCGTTGGAAACGAAACACGCGGAGGTGAATCCTGTGCGCCGTGAGGTTTGCGGAGCACGGGAGATGCTGGAGCCGGAGGCGGTGACGACCATCGTTCGATTGGGGCGATCGGGCTGGGGCGCAAAGCGGATTGCCAAGATGCTTGGGATTGCGCGTAACACTGTACGACGGTATCTGGGTGCCGGCGGTCCGGTCCCGTACCGGCAACCGCGGCGCGGCGGCGTGCTGGGTGGTCACGAGGCGTGGCTGCGTGCGCAGTTCCTGCAGCATCGAGGCAACTGCGATGTTGTTCGTCAGCAGTTGATCAGGGAACTGGGCGCTGCGCAAACGCCATGACGCGGAAGGTGCGGTCGAACTGATGAGGCAGATGTACCGGCGATTTCCCGAGGCGCTTGCGCCGCACCTGGCGACGCTGTTTCGGCTGTTCCGTGAGGATGAGGTGCCGGTACTGGTGCATTGTGTCGTTGGCAAGGACCGCACGGGCTTTACCGTCGCGGTCATCCTGCGCGCCCTGGGTGTTGCCGTTGAGGTGGTGATGGCGGACTACCTGCTGTCGTCCAGAATTCGCACAATGGCCGATGCCGATCGTCGGGCTGCGACGGCACGCATTGTCCAGTACATCACCGAGCGGCCCGCTTCCGAAAAAATGGTCGATGCGATTCTGGACGCGCGGCCCGAGTATCTGAATGCGGCTCTGGATGCCGTGAAAGAGCGCTACGGCTCGATGCAGGACTATCTACGAACGTGTGCGGGCTTGAACGAACGTGCAATTTGCGAGATGCGCGAGCGCTGGCTGGAATCACGCTGAAGCCGGTAGAGCGACAGCGCGTCGCCGGGTCAGGCGACTGCCGTCGTTTCGCCGACAGGTTTCCTGAGAACATAGAACACATAGCCGTAGTTGTCTGCGGCGGAATCGAAAACGTGGATTCCTTCGAGCGTCTGTGCGGCGAAGGTGCGCACCGCCTGCTCCGGATGGTCCAGCAGTGATCGCGCGAGCGGCTCGAGTTTGTCATAGTAGCCGTCGATCCAGGCGGCCCTCGAGAGGATGTGCGTGGCGATCACTTCATAGCCGGCGGCGTGGGCGATCGAAAGGTTTTCGTCCACTGTGCGCATGTCGGGATAACCGCGCCGGAAGTACGTGTGCACGTGTTCGGGCACTTCGTCGCGCAGCCATGACAGCTCGCTGATGACGGCGTAGCCGCCGGGGCGGATGGCGTGGAGCCAGCTGGCCAGCGCGTTCGGAAAGCCGATGTGGTAGGCGGCGCATTCGGACCACAGCAGATCGACGTCACGAAAGATCGCCGGGATGTCTGCCATGTCCATGCAGTGCGTCTGCACCAGATGCTCGATGCCGAGTTGCGCGGAATAGCGCCCGAGACTGTCGAGATGCTTTGCGGCGGTGTCGACTGCATGCACCGTCGTCTGCAAGCGGGAGGCGAGGGCGAGCGTCTGGCGGCCGATGCCGCTACCGGCATCGACGACGAGGGAGAAGCCGTCGCGGGGGATCATGGCCAACACCTGCAGCGTGTCGGCGTCGCTTCCGGGGCCGAGTTTTTCCATGGTCGAATTCTGCGAGGTTGGGGACTGGGTCGGGGTCTGGGGAGCTGGCGACAGTCCTATTCCAACAGATAGTAGGCCGCCGTTGCGCCGCGGTTGGCTTTGGCCTTGTCGAGTTCGCTGCGCGCCAGCACGCGCAGGTGCACTTCGTCCGGGCCGTCGAAGAAGCGCATCGCGCGGCCCCAGGTCCAGAACAGCGACAGCGGCGTGTCGGGCGTGAGGCCCATCGCGCCGAAGACCTGCATCGCGCGGTCGAGGATGCGGGTCTGCAGTTGCGCGGCGACGAGCTTGATCGCAGAGACGTCGACGCGTGCGGCCTGGTTGCCGCGCTGATCCATGAGCCACGCGGCACGCAGCACGAGAAGCCGCGCCTGGTCGATCTCGACGCGGGACTTGGCGATCCATTCCTGGATGTTGGCGAAGTCGCTGAGGTACTTGCCGAAGGTGCGGCGTTCGAGGGCACGCTCGCACATCATCTCGAGCGCGAGCTCGCACTGGCCGATGGTGCGCATGCAGTGGTGCACGCGGCCGGGACCGAGGCGCGCTTGGGCGAGGGCGAAACCCTTGCCTTCCTCCCCGAGCAGGTTTTCCGCGGGAACGCGGACGTCGCGGAACACGATCTCGCAGTGCCCTTCAGGGGACAGGTGGTGCATGACGGGGATGTTGCGCACGATCTCGACCCCCGGCGTGTCCATCGGGACGATCATCATCGAGTGGCGGCAGTGCGCCTCCTCGTTGCTGTCGTCCTTGGTCAGGCCCATCACGATCGCGAAGGTGCAGTGCGGGTGGGCGGCGCCGGTGACGAACCACTTGCGGCCGTTGATGACGTAGTCGCCGCCATCGCGACGGATGCTGGTGCGGATGTTGGTGGCGTCGGAGGAGGCGACGTCCGGCTCGGTCATCGCGAAGCAGGAGCGGATGCGTCCTTCCAGCAGCGGATGCAGCCAGCGCTCGTACTGCGCGTCGGTGGCATGCAGGTGCAGCAGCTCCATGTTGCCGGTGTCCGGCGCGCTGCAGTTGAAGACTTCGGATGCCCACGGAATCCGGCCCATAGTTTCGGCCAGCGGAGCGTATTCGAGGTTGGCGAGGCGGGTGCCCGGTTCGTTCTCGCGCAGGCCGGGCAGGAACAGGTTCCAGAGTTCTTCCTCGCGTGCGATGGCCTTGAGCGGCTCGATGACCGAGAGCGGATATTCGCCGCGCGCGGCGCACTGGTGCCATGTGAGATTCATCGGCAGCACGCGCCGGCTCATGAAGTGGCGCAGCACTTCCAGGACCGTCTCGGTTTTCTCGGAATAGTCGAAATCCATCGGGTTCCGTTCCTCGTGTGTGAGCGCCCGGCGTCGGGCGTGCGGGCTATGCACTGCTTCCCCGGCAGGGTCGTGGACGATTATAGACGACCGACTGGGCGGTCGTGTATCTTTGGTGCGAAATCGAGAGGGATGAGGCAGGCGAGCGGAATGACGGCGAAGGGGTCCGAAGTCTGGCGGCAGGCGAACGTGAGCGAGGTCGAAGGCGCGTCCGGGACGACAGGGGGCGGCGACCGTTCGTCACAGGTGTGCCCGTTGATTCCGAGCCGGATGAAGTACACCTGCTCCGGCCGTTGCCGGGGATGCAAGCCGGGCACGGGTGGGGCTGGCGGAGCGGACGGTGGCGCCGGGATGTCGCGAGGAGGATGACGCATGCGCCAGGATGTGCATCGACATATTGACACCCGACCGGTCGGTCGGATACGCTGGGTCATGTCAGCGCGCGCGTATTCGCAAAGTTGCTCCGCCGCCCGCGTCGGGCCGGGGCTGCGTCATCAATTCACAGAGGTCGCCAGAAATGCATTTTGAGCAATCGAAGAAATCCCTTGAGTGGATGGAGCGGGTCCGGGCTTTCATGGATGCGCATATCTATCCGGCGATTCCGATCTATCACGAGCAGATGGCGACGATCGACCGCTGGAAGGAAACGCCGCCGATCTTCGAGGAACTCAAGGCGAAGGCGAAGGCGGAAGGGCTGTGGAACATCTTCATGCCTCCCTCGGACCACGACGACGACTTCTTCACGAGCATCGGCCTGACCAACGTCGAGTACGCCCCGATCGCCGAGCTGATGGGGCGGGTGTCCTTCGCGTCCGAGGTGTTCAACTGCATGGCGCCGGACACGGGCAACTTCGAAGTGCTGCACCGCTATGGCACGGCAGACCAGAAGCGCCGCTTCATGGTGCCGCTGATGAACGGCGAGACGCGCTCGGCTTTCCTGATGACCGAGCCGAAGGTGGCGTCGTCGGACGCGCGCAACATCCGCACCGAGATCCGCCGCGAAGGCGACGAATACGTGATCAACGGCCACAAGTGGTGGTCGTCGGGCGCCGGTCACCCGCACTGCGCGTTCTTCATCGTGATGGGCAAGACCGATCCGAACGCCGAGACCTATCGCCAGCAGTCGATGATTCTGGTGCCGCGCGACACGCCGGGGGTGACAGTGGTGCGCCACCTCAACGTGTTCGGCTTCGACCACGCGCCGCACGGCCACTTCGAGGTGATCCTCGACAACGTGCGGGTGCCGGTGGAGAACCTGATCCTCGGCGAAGGGCGCGGCTTCGAGATTGCGCAGGGTCGCCTCGGGCCCGGCCGCATCCACCACTGCATGCGCAACATCGCATCGGCGGAGGTGGCGCTGGAGCGCATGTGCATCCGCCTGATGTCGCGCGAGGCCTTCGGCAAGCGCATCAACGAGCACTCGGTGTGGGAGGAGCGCATCGCCAATGCGCGTATCGACATCGAGATGGTGCGCCTGCTGTGCATGAAGGCCGCCTACATGATGGACACGGTCGGCAACAAGGAAGCGCGCGGCGAGATCGCGATGATCAAGGTGGTGGCGCCGCAGGTGACCCAGCGCATCATCGACCTGGCGATCCAGGCGCATGGCGGTGGCGGGGTTTCGCAGGATTTCGGGCTGGCGGAACTGTACGCGAATACCCGGATCGTGCGATTGACCGACGGGCCGGACGAAGTGCATTGTCGGACGGTTGCCAAGCTCGAATGTCGCAAGTACGAGGGGCGCGACTACGCGAGCATCAAGGCGTACTCGAAATGATCACGCAGTGACGCGGCGGGGGCGGCGCTCGGGCGACCGTCCTCGACGGACATAACGATACGGTTGGAGGGACAGAGAGTGACAGCGTCGGTGAAAAGCGGTACGTGGGAGGATGTCGAGCTCAAGACGACCTGCTACGGTTGCCCGGCAGGCACTTGCGGCATGCTCGCGCGTCGGGTCAATGGCGTCGTCGTCGCCGTGCGCGGCGATCCCGAGGATCCCTTCAGCCAGGGCAAGCTGTGCGCGAAGGGCCAAGCCCAGCTGATGATGGCCTACAGCAAGCGGCGCGTGACCAAGCCATTGAAGCGCACGAACCCTGAGAAGGGCATCGGCGTGGATCCGGGCTGGGTCGAGATCAGCTACGACGAAGCGGTCGCGATCACCGCCGAGAAGGTGAAGCACTGCCGTGATGTCGATCCCGGCGGACTGGTGTTCGCGACTTCCGATTTCACGACCCTGCCCTGGTTCCTGCCCTCGCTGCTGATTTCCTTCGGTAGCTTCAACCACACTTCCGGGGGCCGCGCGTTCTGCGGCAACAACGTGCACCCGGTGCTGCAGCAGGTGCATGGCGGTTTCCACGTCGGGCCGGACTTCCACTTCTGCAATTACCTGATGCTGTTCGGTTCGAACAAGGGTGCGATGTCGAACTGGGCCGCGGTCACGGCTACGCTCGAGATGTCGCGCGCACGCCGTCGTGGCATGAAACTCGTGGTCATTGACCCGTGGTGCTCGAACGCCGCCTCGATCGCCGACGAGTGGGTGCCGATCCGCCCCGGCACGGACGGCGCGCTGGTCATGGCGATGATCAACGTAATGGTGAACGAGCTCGGCATGCACGACGTCGAGTTCGTGCGCAGGCTGACCAACGGCTCCTACCTGATACGCGACGTGGACGGCCACTACGCACGCGACACGGGGACGGGCAAGCCGCAGCTGTGGGATACCGCCGACCAGAGGGCCAAGGTGTATGACGACCCGACGCTTGCGAGCCCGGCACTGGAGGGCAGTTTCGTCGTCGATGGCGAGCCGTGCACGCCGTCCTTCCAGCTTCTCAGGAAGCACCTGGCCAAGTTCACGCCCGAGAGCGCCTCCGAGATCACGAGTGTACCCGCCCACACGATCCGGCGCCTCGCGCGCGAGTTCGCGACGGCGGCGTCAGTCGGTTCCACGATTGACATCGACGGCCACACGCTGCCGCTGCGTCCGGCCTGTGCGCACTGGTACAAGGGCATCAGCCAGCACTCGCAGGGCTTCGAGCAGGGGTTGGCGATCGCGATGCTGAACACCATGGTCGGCGCCGTGGATGTGCCGGGCGGGCTGCTCGCCGACACCGTCTTTGCGCATCACCCCGAGTTTTCCGAGAACAGCACCTGGATGGGCGCCGGCTCGGGCATGCGCGAGCGCGACGGCCTCGTCGCGGCGGGCAAGATCGCGACCTACGGCGATTCCTTCCCCGCGCCCTTCCCGATGAAGGACGTGCCCAATCCGTACAACATGTCGGCGGATTCGCTGGCGGCGGTGGGTTCGTACAACAGCGGCCTGGTGAGCAAGGTCAACGTGCTGGAGCCGAAGAAGTTCAACGACAAGGTGCCGCACAATCCGATGGTGTATGTGCAGGTGGTGTCGAACGACCTGTTGAACGAGGGCAACCCGAAGCAGCAGGCGGATTTCCACAGGAAATTCGGCTTTCAGCTGTCGATCGTGCCTAACATCGACGAAACCGCCGAGTTCGCGGACATCATCTTCCCGACGCAGACGCAGCTCGAACGGCTGGACATGGGGGCGAACAACATCCCCGACACGATGGGTTCGACGGCGACCAACGAGTACTGCATCAATCTGCGCCAGCCCGTCGTGCCGACCGATTACAAGCACAACGTCGACATCTGGATCGACATCGCCGAGAAGGCGGGTTTCCTGCCGGCCTTCAACCAGACCGTCAACCAGTTCCTCGAACTGAAGGGGGAATGGGCGCTGCTGCCGGACGGGAAGTATGGCAACGAGCAGCTCATGGAGCGCTGGATCCGCTCGATGACCGGGGGCAAGCTCTCGCTCGCGGACGTCGCGAAGGAAGGCCGCATCCGCTGGGCGAAGTCGGTGCAGGAGAAGTATCCGCGCCCCTTCTACAAGAGCCGCATCCCGGTGTATTACGAGTACTTCCTCGAGGCGGGCGCGCGCGTGAAGGCGACCACCGACGCGTTGGGCATGGACTGGGACGTGTCGCGCTACAAGCCGCTGGTCGACTGGTACCCGGCGCCGGGGCATGGCCGCAATGAGAATGGCTTCGAGCTGTTCGCGGTGAATTACAAGTGGCCCTTCCTGACCAGCACCTTCTCGAACTTCAACCCGTGGCTCGCGGAGCTGACGCAGTACCACCCCTACGTCGGCAAGATCATCCTCAACCGCAGCTACGCGCAGGCCCACGGTATTCGTGATGGCGACCGCGTAGTCGCGGAGAACCAGCGCGGCCGCCGGGTGGAGGGCGTCGTCCTGCTCAGCGAGTGCATACATCCGGAGTGTGTCGGCATGGACCACCACGGCGGCAGCTGGGCGAAGAACCTGCCGCCGCGGCGCAAGACCATGGGCCCGCACTTCGGCGAGCTGCTCGATTACGACCTGAAGAATCTCGACATCATGGACGGTGCCATGGAGGCCAGTCCGAAACTGCGGGTCACGCGTGTGGGCTGAGGCCCGCCGCGCGGCGACGACATAAAGATCGAGAAGATTATCCCCCACGGAATAGAGGAGATTGGTACTGATGGCTCGACTTGGAATGGTCATTGATCTGAAGGTGTGCGTGGGCTGCCATGCGTGCACGGCCGCCTGCAAGGCCACCAACGGCACACCGCCGGACATCTACTTCGCGCGTGTGCATGAACGTGAGGTGGGCGTGTTTCCCAATGCCCGGCGGGAGTTCCTACCGGTGCTGTGCAACCACTGCGAGGATCCCCCCTGCGTGCCGGTTTGCCCGACCGGCGCGAGCTACAAGCGCGAGGACGGCATCGTCGCCGTGAAGAGCGACCTGTGCATCGGCTGCCGAAGCTGTGCGACGTCGTGTCCGTACGAGCACCGCCATTACGTGAAGCCGGGGCTCCTCGATACCGGCTATTTCAACGGCGAACTGACCTTGTACGAGAAGGCCAAGTACAGCCGCTGGGACGAAGGCACGGTGATCAAGTGTGACTTCTGCATGGACCGTGTCGACCAGGGCCTGCAGCCGGCCTGCGTCGAAACCTGCCCGGCCGAGGCGCGGATCTTTGGCGATCTGGCGGACCCGGAGAGCGCGCCGAGCAAGCTGCTGCGCGAGCGCGAGTCCTTCACGCTGCTGCCCGATGCCGGCACCAAGCCGAGCGTGCATTACCTCAAGGCCTGATGCGGCCCACGCCACTCACCTGATCCAAGGGAATCGATGTCATGAGCCTCAAGTACCAGACCGGCGTTCGCTTCAATCATCATCTGGGCCCCCAGGAGACCCTGAGCTTCATGGGGGAAGGGGTCGGCGCGGCACTGTTCGCGATTGCACTCTTCACCGACCAGCCGTTGTTGGCGGGGCCAGGCATCCTGTTCGTGATCGGCGCAGTCTTCGCGCTGCTCGGCCACCTCGGCAACCCGCAGCGCGCCTGGCGCGCCATCACGCGCATCGGCACGTCGTGGGTAAGCCGCGGCACCTTGTTCATCAGCATCTTTATCGGCGTCGCGACGCTGTCGCTGGTGGCCGGCTATCTCGGCATGACGGCACTGCAGCAGCCGCTGGCGGTCGCGGCGCTGGTCGTCGCGGTGCCGGTGATGGGCTACGCGGGCATGTTGCTGCGCTCGATGCGCGCGGTCCGGCTGTGGCGCGGTCCCTTCGTGCCGCTCGCCTTCGTCGCGCACTCGCTGGCGACGGCGCTGATCCTCGCGTGGGCGCTGATCCCGCTGCTCGGCGGGGCGGCGGCGTGGCTGCAGCCGGCGGCGATGGTCGCGCTCGTCGCCAGTGCGCTGCTGTCGGTGCTGCACCTGTTGCGTGCCGAGCGCAGCGAAGGCGTGCGCGCGTCCTTCGAGCGCTTGTTCTCGGGAGACCTGAGGACGGGCTTCCTCGTTGGGGGCTGCGTGTGCGGCATCGTCGTACCGCTGGTGGTGACGGCAGTGTTGTCCGCTTTCGCAGGCGGGATCGTGATGGTGCTGATGCTCGCGGTCGCACTGTGCCGGCTGTATGGCGACTTCGCCTACCGCAACGCGGTGGTGATTGCCGGTGCCTACGAACCGGTGATGCCCGATTGGCCGATGCGTTCCTCCACGCCACCCGCAGCCCCGGTAGCTTGCAGCACGGCGGCTCACTGAGCGGCGCCGGCTAATGAAACGGCGGGCGCCGACCGGCGGCCCGCTGCTGTCTTTCGATCCGGGTGATCCGGCGACGGCCGGAGCTTCGGGGCCGTCCCGTGGGCGCCGCCGGGGCGGCGGTCGTCGTCCTTTCGCCCGACAACAACGATGGAGACATGCATGAAGGGAATTCCGGAAGTCATGGACGCGTCCTCGGTGGCGCACTGGGACGACACGGCGGACGTGATCATCGTCGGCTACGGCATCGCCGGTGCGTGTGCCGCGCTGGAGGCGAGGCGGGCCGGCGCGGATGTGCTGGTGGTGGAACGTGCCAGCGGCGGCGGCGGCGCGAGCGCGATGTCGTCGGGCATCTTCTATTTGGGCGGCGGAACCGCGGTACAGAAGGCGGCCGGCTACGAGGATACGCCGGACGAGATGTACAAATTCCTGATGGCGAGCACCAACGCCCCTGATGCCGGACTGGTGAGGCGTTTCTGCGACGGCTGCGTGGAGCACTTCGACTGGCTGGAAGCGCAGGGCGTGCAGTTCGAGCGCAGCTACTATCCGGGCAAGTCGGTGTTCCTGAATACCACCGAATGCCTGATGAGTACCGGCAGCGAGAAGGTGTGGCCGTTCCGTGAGGTCGCGAAACCAGCGCCGCGCGGTCACAAGGTCGCGCGCGCGGGCGACGACGCCGGGTCGCAGGCGATGGAAGCGCTGCTCGCGCGCTGTGCGGCGGAGGGCATCCGCGCGGCCTACGATTGCCAGGTTACGGGGTTGGTGATGGGCTCGGATGGGCGCATTGTCGGTGTGCGTGTGAAGCGCTCGGGCGAGGACATCCACCTGCGCGCGCGGCGCGGGGTGATCCTGTCCACCGGTGGTTTCAACCTGAACCGCGAGATGCTGGAGGAGTACGTGCCGCAGGTAACGGGCAACTCCGAACCGCTGGGCATCCCTTACAACGATGGCGCCGGGATCAAGCTCGGCGTGTCGGCGGGCGGGGTAACGCAAGCGATGGATGGGGTCATCGCGACTGCATCCTTCTATCCGCCCGCGCAGCTCATCAAGGGGATTCTCGTGAACGCGCGCGGCGAGCGCTTCGTGGCCGAAGATTCGTACCACGGCCGCACCGCCGCTCACATCATCGAGCAGCCCGAATACAAAGCCTATCTGATCCTCGACGCGGAGATCTTCGCCTATCCGGAACTCACGGACTACTCGCACCACACGCTGGTGGATGGCTGGGAGACGGTGGAGGAGATGGAGGCGGGGCTGAAGCTTCCGGAGGGATCGCTGCAGCGGACACTCGCCGACTACAACCGCCACGCGGAGAAGGGCGAGGATCCGCTGTTCTACAAGCACCCCGAATGGGTGAAGCCGCTGAACGTCGGTCCGTATGCGGCCTTCGACGTGTCGTTCAACAAGTCGACCTACCTCTTCATCACCCTCGGCGGACTCAAGACCAACGCCGACGGCGAAGTGCTGACGCCGCTCGGCCGACCCGTCGCGGGCCTGTATGCGGCGGGCGCCTGCGTGTCGAGCATTCCGCAGGATGGCGAGGGTTACGCGAGCGGGTTGAGCCTGGGGCCGGGATCGTTCTTCGGGCGATGCGCCGGGCGGTGCGCGGCGGCAGCGACGCCTGCCTGAATCAGGTCAGGGCGGCGCGGACTGCGGGCGGGAGTCGGCGGTCCGCAGGCTTCAGTCGATGATGCGTTGCGGATGCGCGTAGATCATCGCGCGTTTGTCGCGCACGAAACCGCATAGCGTGAGGCCCTGGCGCTGGGCGAGTTCGATCGCGAGGGATGAGGGCGCGGAGATCGCGGCCAGCACATCGAGTCCGGCGCGCACGGCCTTGGCCACCATCTCGTAGCTCACACGGCTGGAAATGAAGGCGCCGCAGCCGGCGAAACTGCGTCCGGCGAGGAGGTGACGCCCGATCACCTTGTCGAGCGCGTTGTGGCGGCCGAGGTCCTCGGCTACGGCGAGCAGCTGCAGGTCGGACCCGAAGAGGGTCGCCCCGTGCGTGCCGCCTGTGGCGCCGAAGACGCGCTGCCGTTCCTGCATCGCCGTGCGGATGCTGGCGAGATCGGCGATCCGCAGGCGCAGGCTGCCGACAGGCGGAGCGGTGCAGGTGACACCGTTGAACAACTGCTCGCGCCCGCCGCACACTCCGCAGGAGCTGTTCACGACGACGTTGCGACGGCGCACGTTGGCCTCGTCGGGATGCGCCAGGCGCAGGTTCACGACGTCCGGACGCTCGTGGCAAATCCACATTGCCGCTATGTCCGACAGAGTGTCGATGATCCCCTCGGTGAAGGCGAAGCCCGCCGTGAGCGCCAGCGCCTCGGGGATGTCGCCCTCGGCGAGGACGCCGTCCTGGGCCGTGTAGCCGACGTCGCCCGGAGGCTCGTCGGTCGGTGTCCACATCAGGGAATACGCGCCGATGCCCTCGACCTCGATGGTCAGGACGTCTTCGCGCACGACTTGGCATTCCGGAATCGCGCGTCGTCCGCTGTCAGGCGAATGATGCTCGGCGGGCGTGGGTGTGACGCCGAAGGGCCGCGGAAGGTGCTCTCGCGGGACGTTCATGGACTCGACTCCGGCGCAAAGGGTTTGGTGCGTCGATTACAGCCGCACGCGGGGCGGTTACTACGACTTCATCTTATCATCAACATGCGACCGACTGGTCGGGTGCGAGCATTTTTTTGTTCGGGGAACTTCTCCGGCGGCCAGGACCAGCGGCAATGTGCCATTGACAACCGACCGGACGGTCGATACCGTTGTTACCGCTCCGCCCCCAGAGGACTGTGCAGATGCGCACCGTTACGCCGAAACGTCCCGCAGGTCATGGAGGGTCCGTCGACTCTACAAGAACACGAGGAGTGGTGACAACGAGGGGGCCAGGGTGCGTCCATTGCGACGGCGTCTGCTGGCCAAGGGCAAAAGATCGCCGTGATCTGCTGCGGATCACGGACCGTGCGAAGGCTGAATGAGGGGACCTGGATGCAATTCGATGATCTGAAGGGCAAGGTGGTCGTGGTGACCGGAGGCAACTCCGGCATGGGACGCGCGATGGCGATCGGTTTCGCGGCGCAGGGCGCGCACGTCGTGGTCGGGGACCGCGCGCTCGAACCGGAGCCGTTCGCCGACGCGGCCATCGCATATCGCCAGTGCGATGTGTCGAAGCCGCAGGACGTGCAGGAGCTCGTGCAAGTCGCCACCTCGCGCTTCGGTCGGCTCGACGTCCTCGTCAACAACGCGGGGGTCAACGGCCCGCTGATGCCGCTCACGGAGCTGCAGGACGAAGCCATCGACGAGGTGCTCGCCGTGAACCTGAAGGGCACGCTGTATGGCCTGAGGTACGGCCTGCGGGCGATGGTCGCGCAGGGGGCGGGCGTGATCATCAACATCGCATCGGTGCAGGGCTTGCGGCCGATCTACGCCGGTGCCGCGATCTACGCCGCGAGCAAGGCGGGAGTGGTGTCGCTGATCCGTTCGGCCGCGCACGAATACGGGCAGTACGGCATCCGCGTGGTCGGGGTGGCGCCCGGTCCCATCGACACGCCGATGCTGCGCGCGGCGGACGCCACGATGAGTATCGTCAATTCCGTGCCCCTGCATCGCATCGGGACGCCGCAGGAGCTCGCAAACGCCGTGCTGTGGCTCGCGAGCGATGCAGCCTCGTACGTCTCGGGCTGTGTATTGACGGTCGACGGCGCCTTCCTCGCGGCTTAGCGTTGTCCGCATCCGGCGAGGCCGAAAACCGGTCCGCTGCGGCGGACCGGTGACTGCACAGGAGGGGCTTTGTTAGGGCTCCTTGACGGAAAGCGCCTGTCTCTGACGCGCGCTGCATTTTCCCTTTGATTGTGCGAAGGCCTTGTCGCACAACGGTTTTCAGGACTTTGAAAATAGGTGTCAAGATGTTCTTGACACCCGACCGGTCGGTCGATATTCTGCACTCGAACGCGGTCACCCAAATATCCGGACGTTTCACTTTAAGGGTGGTGCGGAATCCCCAAGAAGGCGGGTAAGTCATCGCAAGGCATCGACCGGCCGGTTGGACCGGTCCTCGCGGCAGGTGCAGACCGGCTCGCGAAGCAAAGCCGGCAAGAGACTTCAGGAGTTGTTGGTTGAAAACAAATGAAGCGCAGCTCAAAGGAGGAGTTGGAAGTGAAGCGAAATCACAAATACCGGATCATTCCGCGGCGGATCGTGCAGGGGATGGCTGCCGCGGCCCTGTGCAGCGGCGCTGCGCATGCGTTCGAAATTCCGACCGGAAACGAAAATCTCAACGTCCGCTGGGACAACACCGTCAAGTACAACGCCGGCTGGCGGATCGACGAACGTGACCGCAAGCTTGGCGACTCCTGGGGGATGCAGGGGGGGGAGCACCGGTTCGATCGGGGTGACATGGTCACCAATCGCGTCGACCTGCTGTCGGAATTCGACTTCATCTACAACAAGTACAACGGTTTCCGCGTTTCCGGGGCGGCGTGGTACGACGCGGCCTATGACCGCGACGTCGAAGGCAATCCCGCGTATCAGCGGGCGGGCCTTGGCACCGCGTTTCCGCGCAATCGCCTGACCGACTCGGTGGCGCGCTGGTATACCAGTTCGGGCGAGATTCTCGATGCCTTCGTGTTCGGGCGCCTCGAGCTGGCCGGTCGGCCGATCGACATGAAGGCGGGACGCCACACGGTGTATTGGGGCGAATCGCTGTTCTCGCCGATCCACGGCGTTTCGTATTCCCAGGGGCCGGTCGATTTCCGCAAGGCCCTTGCGACGCCGGGTTCCGAAGCGAAGGAACTGTTCCTCCCGCTCAACCAGCTTTCGTTCGCGGCGCAGGTGACCGACAAGCTGTCGATCGCCGGTCAATACTTCCTGGAATGGAAGCCTTACCGGCTGGCCGAAGGCAGCACCTACTTCAACACCTTCGACCCGCTGTTCCAGCGCGGCACCAATTATCTCGGGATTCCGTACCGCGGCAACCTGAAGTCCGGTCCGGACGAAATTCCGGACGACACCGGGAGCTGGGGCGTCAATGCCAAGCTGGCAACCGATCACGGTACGTTCGGCGTCTACTACCGCCGCTTCGACGACAAGATCCCGGCGGTGCTGAGCACCGGGGGAACCTTCGGCGAGCTGCACAACGCTTACGCCAAGGACGTCAAGCTGATCGGCGTGAGCATGTCCACGCTGGTGGGCGGCACGGCGATCGGTGCGGAAATCGTGCATCGCAAGGATACCGCGCTGAATACCGCCTTCGGTTCGCCGGAAATCGCGCGCGGCGACACGTGGCATGCGCTGGCGAACGCGATCGCGTACATCGGCAAGACTGCGGTGTTCGATTCGGCGACGCTGTTGGCGGAAGTCACCTACAGCCGTCTGCAGAGCCTCGACAGCAAGACCAAGGCGTTCTATGCCGGCGTCGGCCACGCGTGCGCCGATCCATTCGGCGGCCGCGGCGGTCGCGACGACGGGTGCTCGACGCGCGATGCCTGGGGCGTGGGCATGACCTTCACGCCGACGTGGTTCTCGGCCCTGCCGCAGACCGACATCACGATGCCGATCCACTTCGACACGGGCATCAGCGGCAACTCACCCGTTCCGGCGGGGGGCAACGAGGGCAACGGCAGCTGGAGCCTCGGTGTGGGTTTCGATTACCAGGCCCGTTACAAGCTCGATATCGCCTACACGGACTACTTCGGCAGTTACAACAAGGGGCCGAACCCGCTCGCCTTCGTCCCGGGCATCAGCCCTGTCGTGATGGGTACCGCGAGCGGCGGCATGGCACCGCTGCATGACCGCGGCTGGCTGTCCGTCACGTTCAAGACCACATTCTGAAGATCGACTGGAGGTACCTTCAAATGATGCTCCGTTCCAAAATGAGCTTGCTGGCCGCATTGATCGCCGCGTACGCCGGCGGGGCCATCGCTGCCGTAACCGCCGAAGAGGCGAGGCAACTCGGTACCACGCTGCTGCCGTGGGGCGCCGAAAAGGCTGGCAACAAGGAAGGCACGATCCCCGAGTGGACCGGGCCGGTCAAGGCCGCCAACTACGACCCGAAAGTGCCCGGGGCGCGTCCGGACCCGTTCGCGAACGAGAAGCCGGTGCTCGTCATCGACGGCAAGAACGTGGACAAGTACGGCGACAAGCTCTCCGAAGGCATCAAGGCGATGCTCAAGAAGTACCCGACGTACCGGCTCGACGTCTACCCGACCCACCGCACGGCGAATTACCCGAAGCTCTTCCAGGACAACGCGATCAAGAACGCCACCGCCTGCAAGACGGCGGACAAGGAACTCAAGCTGGACGGCTGCTATGCCGGAACGCCGTTCCCGATCCCGAAGACCGGCAACGAGGTGATGTGGAACCGTTTGCTCAAGTACGACAATCATGTGACCGACATCAAGGGCCTTGCCAGCTACCTGGTCGATCCGCAGGGCAACAAGACGGTCGCCGGCGTTTATGACTTCACCGCCTACTATCCGATCTTCGACCCGAAGAAGACGTCCGTGATCGGCCCCAAGGATCCGTACGAGAAAATCCGCATCGACTACTGGAATCCGGCCCGCAAGGCAGGCGAGAAGCTGGTGATCCACGACAACGTGGATATGGTCGATATCGGCCGTCAGGCATGGGGTTACCTGCCCGGACAGCGGCGCGTGAAGCTGTCGCCCGACGTCGCCTACGACACGCCCAGCCCGACCGGCGGGAGCGCCGCGACGGTGGACGATTCGGCGGTGTTCTACGGTGCCCTCGATCGCTACGACTTCAAGCTGATCGGCAAGAAGGAGCTGTACATCCCCTACAACGACTACAAGGCGCGCGATCTGGCCGTATGCCCGCCGGACACGGTGAACACCAAGCTGCACCTCAACCCGGACTGCATGCGCTGGGAGCTGCACCGCGTGTGGGTGGTGGAGGCGAACGTCAAGCCGGGCCTGCGCCACATGTATCCGAAGCGCGTCTTCTATTGGGACGAGGACCTGCCGGGGGTCGGCATCGCCGACAACTACGACGTGGCCGGTCAGCTGTACCGGACGACCCATTCGATCCCGATCACGTTCTACGAGGCGCCGGGGCAGGGCCATGCGACCGACCAGTTCGTGACCTATGACCTCACCAACGGGTACTACGGCCACCAAATGTATGCCACCGATCCCAAGGGCTGGGAGGTTGTGGCGCCGAAGCCGGAGCACTTCTTCTCGCCCGAGGCGCTGGCGGGGTCCGGCGTACGGTAAGGGCTGTCCGCCGGGCGACGCATGCAGGGGGCGTCCGGCGGAAGTTCGGGACATGACGGCGGAGACAGGGTTTTCGCCGTCGAATCACGCGCGATGTAACTGGAAGGGGAAAGCCGTATGGTCAACCGGCGTACTTTCATGCTGCAGGCCCTCGGTACTGCCGCCATGGCGGTCGCTCCGCGCTGGGCGGGAGCATTCGTTCACCCGATCGACGAACCGGCCATGCGCAGCCGTCTGGCAGCGCGCAGCCCGTTGCTGGCGGTGACAGGTGCCGGACGGCGTTTCGTTGCCGTCGGCATTCGGGGGCAGGCGGTGTTGTCGGATGATGGCGGACGCACGTGGGCGCAGGCGACGGTTCCCGTCAGCAGTGATCTCGTGGCGGTGTCGTTCCCGACCGAAAAGACCGGCTGGGCCGTCGGGCACGGCGGGGTCGTGCTGAAGACTTCCGATGGCGGCGCGACGTGGGTCAAACAGTTCGACGGCCGGCACGCCTCCGAGGTGGCGGTCGGCTATTTCGAGAAGCGCGCTGCAGACGATGCGGCCGCGCAGCAGTTGCTCGCCGACGAGAAGTCCCTCGTCGATGCGGGCGGCACGCAGCCCTTCCTCGACGTGTACTTCATCAACGAGCAGACCGGCTTCGTGGTCGGCACGTTCAACCGCATCTTCCGCACTGATGACGGCGGCACCACCTGGGTGCCATGGATGGACCGCACGGACAATCCCAAGGGCTTGCACTTCAATGCCATTGCCGGACGCGGCGGGAACATCTACCTCGCCGGCGAGCAGGGTACGGTGTGGCGGCTCGGGCCCGACAGCAAGCGCTTCGTCGCCCTCCCGACGCCCTACAACGGCACGCTGTTCGGTCTCCTGCCGATCTCGCCGACGTCGCTGCTGACCTTCGGCATGCGCGGCAGCGTGTTCCGCAGCGAGGATGCGGGGGTGACGTGGAAGCGCATCGAGATGGCGAGCCTTGCGGGCGTGACCTCAGGCGCAGTCCTGCCCGACGGCATGGTCGTGCTGGTCACGCAGGCGGGCACGATGGAGGTCAGCCGTGACCAGGGGCGCAAATTCACGCCGGTCAAACCGGCTCAGCCGATGTCGTATTTCGGCGTGTCGGCAGGCGCCGGGGGCCAGGTGATGCTGGCGGGCGCCGAGGGCATGCGTGTCGAGACGGTGCGCTAGACACCGCCAAGAGGCAGGAACACTGCCATAACGATCCAGGAAGCGAGGAGTCATGAGCGAGTCGCAAGCACTGCAGGTCATTTCCGACCCGAAGGATTTCGACGACAAGTCGGGCAACATCGTCGAACGCCTGATCTTCAACCACCGGCTGGTTCTCGTCGCCATCTGTGTGTTGCTGACAGGATTTTTCGCCTTTCAGATGCGCGGGTTGGTGGTCAGTGCGAGCTTCGACAAGATGCTCCCGCAGAGCCACCCGTACATCAAGAACTACATCGAAAACCGCGGGCAGTTGCGGGGGCTGGGCGATTCGGTGCGGGTCGTGGTGGAGAACACCTCGGGCGACATCTACGATCCGGAATTCCTCGCCTCCTTTGCGAAGATCAACGACGAAATCCTCGTGCTGCCGGGAGTGGACCGCGCGTGGATGAAGTCGATCTTCACGCCGGTGGTGCGCTGGATCGAAGTCACCGAGGAAGGCTTCAAGGGTGGCCCGGTGCTGCCCACCGACTACAACGGCAGTGCGAAATCGATCGACGACCTGCGTATCAACGTCGGCCGCGCCGGCGTCACCGGCACCCTGGTGTCCAACGACTACCGTTCCAGCATGATCGTCGTGCCGCTGTTGCCTGCCGATGCCGCAGGCAAGCCGCTCGACTACCACAAGCTGTCGACCGCGCTGGAAAACATCCGCAGCAAGTACACGGAGGCCGCCGACGGCTCCCAGCCGAAGATGCGCATGTACATCATCGGTTTCGCCAAGATGGCGGGCGACCTGATCGACGGTCTGCAGAAGGTGATGACCTTCTTCCTGCTCGCGGCGGCCGTGGCAGCGATCATTATCTACATGTTCACCCGCTGTGTGCGCAGCACCGTGCTCGTGCTCGCGTGTTCCCTTGTGGCGGTGATCTGGCAGTTGGGCAGCTTGGTGGCGCTCGGCCACGGCCTCGATCCGTTCTCGATCCTCGTGCCCTTCCTCGTCTTCGCGATCGGCGTCAGCCACGGCGCGCAGAAGATGAACGGCATCATGCAGGACGTCGGACGCGGCACGCACAAGTGGGTCGCCGCGCGCTACACCTTCCGCCGCCTCTTCATGGCCGGCGTCACCGCGCTGCTCGCGGACGTCGTCGGCTTTGCGGTGCTGATGGTGATCGACATTCCGGTGATCCGCGAACTGGCGATGACCGCGAGCCTGGGTGTCGGCGTGCTGATCTTCACCAACCTGATCCTGCTGCCGGTGCTGCTGTCCTACGTCGGGGTCAGCCCTGCCGCGGCGGCGCGCAGCCTTGCCGAAGAGAACGATGAGGAAAAGGGGCGTGGTATCGGCGTCGTCTGGCGATTGCTCGACAAGTTCACCGAACGCCGTTGGGCGACACTTGCCGTGGCTGTCAGCGTGGCGCTCGGTGTGCTCGGCTACTACGGTTCGCGCGACCTGAAGGTGGGCGACCTCGATGCCGGTGCGCCGGAGCTGCGCCCTGATTCCCGCTACAATCGCGACAACGCCTTCATTACCGGCAATTACCGCATCTCCAGCGACGTGTTCGCCGTGATGGTGAAGACGCCGCCCGACATGTGCCGCGACTGGCAGACCATCGCCGAGATCGACCGCCTGAGCTGGACGCTCGAGCAGGTGCCGGGCGTGCAGCGTTCGACCTCGCTCGCCGACACGATGCGCTCCTACATCGCCGGCTCGTCGGAAGGCAATCCGAAATGGTTCACGGTGGCGGACACGCAGTCGATCGTCGACGCGCAGATCAATAACGCGCTGGCATGGAACTCGGAGTTCCTCAACAACCTCTGCTCGCTGAGTCCGGTGCTGGCCTACCTGTCCGACCACAAGGCGGAGACGCTCGATGCGGTGGTTCAGGCGGCGAGCGCGTTCGCGGCGAAGCACGACACGGACGAGCGCAAGTTCCTGCTCGCGGCCGGCAGTTCCGGTATCGATGCGGCGACCAACATCGTCGTGCGCGAGGCCAACCGCACGATGCTGCTCTATGTCTATGCCTCGGTGGTGCTGCTGTGCGCGATCGCCTTCCGCAGCTGGCGCGCAGTCGTGGTGGCGGTGCTGCCGCTGATCCTGACCTCGGTGCTGGCCGAGGCGCTGATGGTGAAGCTGGGGATCGGGGTCAAGGTCGCGACCTTGCCGGTGGTGGCGCTCGGCGTGGGCATTGGCGTCGATTACGCACTCTACCTGCTGAGCGTGCAGCTCGCGCAGCAGCGGCTCGGCTACTCGCTGGGTGAGGCCTATCGGCGCGCGGTCGCCTTCACCGGCAAAGTGGTGGCGTTGGTGGGTGTCACGCTCGCCGCGGGGGTCGTCACCTGGGCCTGGTCGCCGATCAAGTTCCAGGCTGACATGGGCATCCTGCTGACCTTCATGTTCTTGTGGAACATGCTCGGGGCACTGATCCTGATTCCCGCACTGTCGCACTTCCTGCTGCAGGGGGAGACCCGCGGCAAGGTGACGCGGCCGGATGAGGCAGCCCTGCCGGATGAGGCGACCCTGCGCAAAGAGGCAAGCGTGCGCAAAGAAGCGTTGGCCGACGTGTGACCCATGCCGGCTCCGGGGCGGCCGTGCCGCCCGGTGCCACGCTGTTGCGACAGGCCCTGTCCGCCGACGCAGGCGGCGCAGTCCCTAAAGCAGGCACCGCCGGACCGCGGGTCCGGCGGGCACGACAACGAGAATCATCAAGGAGACCACTGATGGCCGGGCAATTCGAGGGGAAGGTCGTACTTATCACCGGGGCCGGAACCGGCATCGGTTACGCAACGGCGCTGGCGTTCGGGCGCGAGGGGGCGCGGGTCGCCGTGGCCGATATCGCGGAGAAGGAAGGCCGTGAAGCGGCGGCGCAGATCGAAGCGGCGGGCGGCACCGCGCGCTTCTTCAAGGTGGACGTGACCAGTGCGGCCCAGGTCGAAGGCATGATCGCCCAGGTCGTCGAAACCTGGGGGCGCCTCGACGTCATCCACAACAACGCCGGCATCGTGTGCGAATCCGCGCCCATCACGGAAATGCCCGAGGCCGATTTCGACCGTGTCACGGCGGTCAACCAGAAGGGCGTGTGGCTGTGCATGAAGTACGCTATCGCCCAGATGCTGCGTCAGGGCGGCGGCGTGGTGATCAATACCGCGTCGGCGCTGAGCTTCCATGTGCTGGCCGGATCCTCCGCCTACGTCGCGAGCAAGCACGCGGTGGCGGGACTGACCAAGACCTGCGCGGTGGAGTACGGCGGCCGGAATATCCGCATCAATGCGGTGTGCCCGGGCGTTATCAAGACTCCCTTGCTGGAACTGCGCCCCAACGCCGCCGAACTGGAGCAGAGCCTGCTCGCGCTGCATCCCATCGGTCGTCTCGGCAGCGGGAACGACATCGCCGAGTGCGTGCTGTGGCTCGCCAGCGACAAGGCGTCCTTCGTGCACGGCGCGCTGGTCTCGGTCGATGGGGGCTGGACCGCGCTGTAAGCGGTAGCGGCGCGAGGGGCAGGCACCCCGACGTGCCCCTCCGCCGACGCTTCCAGTGCATCCGTGCCGCCGGCGTCACGCTCCATTCATCCGCACCGGGTTGTGCGGAATGCAGCGGCACAGCGCCGGCAGGTTCTGACCCTGGGCGCAATACACGTCGTCCTCGCGGTAGGTGATCCTGCGGAAGACGTGCTCCTCACCCGCCTCGTAGCCGCCGTCCGGTCGGGCGTCGATGCTTCGCGAGAGCCGCGTACAATAAAAACAGCCTGTCCCGTTTGTTGTGCAGCGCACAGGCGAATCTTGTGGACGTCCGACCGGACGGTCGGCTATTCTGTCCGTCCAATCCCGGCTCCGGGCAGCGTTCGCAATCCGCCGCCGGGCACACTCCAGAGACCACACAGGGGCAGCACATGGGACGTGTCAGCGGCAAGGTGGCAATCATCACGGGGGGCGCTTCGGGGCTGGGTCGGGCCGATGCCGTCGTGTTGGCGCGGGAAGGCGCGAAAGTCGTCGTTACCGACGTCAGCGAGGAAGCGGGGCGCGCGCTCGCGCGCGAACTGGACTGCGACTTCCTGCGCCACGACGTGCGCAGCGAGGCCGACTGGCAGGCGGTCGCGGCGCATACGCTCGAGCGTTACGGTCACCTCGACATCCTCGTCAATAATGCCGGCATCGTCGTCCCGGCGGACATCGAGAGCGCCACGCTGGAGCAGTACCGCCTGCTCAACGCGATCCACGCCGAAGGCACCTTCCTCGGCTGCAAGCAGGCCGTCGCCGCGATGAAGGCGCGCGGCGGCTCGATCATCAACATCTCGTCGCTGTCGGCCATCCGCGGTTTTCCCGGCGTCATTACCTACGCGGCCGCCAAGGGCGCCATCGCCGCGATGACGCACACCATCGCCGCGCACTGCCGCGAGAAGAACTACCCGGTGCGCTGCAACGCGATCCTTCCGGGCATGATCTCCACGCCCCTGCTCGAAGCGGTGACCGGAGCGGGCGTTCCCGGCATCGGCCAGCCCGAGGACGTCGCCAACACGGTGCTGTTCCTCGCCAGCGACGAGTCGCGCCACGTCAATGGCGCCCAGATCGTGCTCGACAACGCGTCGAGCGTCATCGGCGGTGCGGCTTGAGCCGACCCGCAGACCCTCGGCCATGCCATCCAGACCATTCTTGAGGAAGCCGGCAACCATGTACAAGATCGCCACGAGTCACGAATTCGATGCTCCCGCCGCAGTGCTGTGGGACATGCTGCAGGACTTCGCCCATATCGAACGCTGGTGGCCGAGGCACGATCCGGCCGTGCAGATCGACCGGGTCGATATGGAAGGGGAGGGCATCGGCATGATCCGCCACATCTACAACAAGGGCTACGACGCGCCCGTCTCCGAGCGGCTCGATGCGCTCGATCCGGCAAACCTCAGCTACAGCCTCTCGATCGTCGGCGCCAAGCCGATGGGGATCACGCACTACCAGGCCCACGGCCGCATCGCATCTCTCCCGGGCGAGCGTTCCCGCCTCGACTATGCGAGCGAGTTCACGACCGAATCGGGCAAGCCCGACGACGCCGAGGCCTGGCTGCGCATGGCCTACGAGCTGATGTTCGCCGGCCTCGCGGCTGCCGTGATCCGTGGCGCCGGCCAGTGATCGCGGCGGCAAGGAGACGGGCATGAAAGCGCTTCGCTTTGTCGGGGTGGGGCTCCCCCCGGTCGTGGAAGAGGTGCCGGTGCCCGTTCCGGGACCGGGCGAGGTCCTGGTGAAAATCGGCGGCGCAGGAGTGTGCCATTCCGACCTGCACGTGCTGGATCACGGGGCGCAGGGGGCGGGCAGCAAGCCCGCGTTCACGCTCGGTCACGAAAATGCCGGCTGGGTGGCGGCGTGGGGTTCGGGCGTGCAGGGCTTGCGCGAGGGCGATCCGGTGGCGGTGTATGGCTACTGGGGCTGCGGCCACTGCCGCCCGTGCCAGGCGTCGATGGAGAACTACTGCGAGAACGCCGATGCCGTCCCGCAGGCCGGCGGCGGCTTCGGGCTCGATGGCGGCATGGCCGAGTACATGCTCGTGCCGTCGCCGCGGCTGCTGGTGCCGCTGGGGTCGCTCGATCCGCGCGAGGCGGCGCCGCTCACCGATGCGGCGCTGACTCCGTACCACGCCATCAAGCGCGCCCTGCCGCTGCTGACGCCGGATGCCAACGTGGTGGTGATCGGGGTCGGCGGCCTCGGCCACATGGCGGTGCAGTTGTTGCGCGTGATGTGCGGATCGCGCATTGTCGCAGCGGACCTCGACGACGGACGCCTCGAACATGCGCGCCAGCTCGGCGCCGACCTCGTCGTGAATTCGCGCAACGGTGCGCAGGCGGCCGAGACCATCCGCGCCTTCTGCGGGCCGCGCCGCGCGGCGCTGGTGCTGGACTTCGTCGGCCTGCAGCCGACGCTCGACCTGGCCGTGCAGCTGGTCGGACGCAACAGCCAGCTCACCGTCGTCGGCGTCGGCGGCGGCGTCCTGCCGTTGAGCCAGATGACCCTGCCTTTCGGCTGCTCGGTATGCACGCCGTTGTGGGGCTCGCGTGCGGAGCTGCTGGAAGTCATCGCGCTGGCGCAATACGGGCGCATCCACGTCGACGCCCACTATTTCGGCATTGAGGACGGGCCGCGCGTGCTGCAGGAGATGCGCGCGGGCAAGGTGCACGGGCGCAGCGTGCTGGTGCCCGGCCTGAACTGAGCTGCACCCCGGGGCTGCCGTGCCGTCGATGTCAGTCGAGCGGGCAGGGCCCGGGATTTCCTGAACAGCGAGGAGACGACAGTGAAACTGCAGAACAAGGTGGCGATCGTGACGGGCGGCGGCTCGGGGCTCGGCCGGGCGATGTGCATCCGGCTGGCCCGCGACGGTGCGTGCGTGGTGGTGGCCGACCTCGACCTGGCCGCGGCGCGCGACACCGTGGCCCTTATTGCCGCCGAGCGCGGCGAAGCGCTCGCGATGCAGGCGGACGTGGCGCGGCGCGAGGACGTCGAGCGGGTCGCACGCGACACGGTGGCGAGCTTCGGCGCCATCGACGTGTTGGTGAATAACGCGGGCATCGTCGGCGAATTCGTCAAGACGGCGGAAGTGAGCGACGAATCGTGGGACCGCGTGCTCAACGTGAACCTCAAGAGCATCTTCTTCTTCTGCCGCCAGGCGATTCCCCAGATGCTCAAGCAGGGCGGCGGCGTGATCATCAACATCGCGTCGACGGCCGGACTGGTCGCCACCACCGCCGGCATCGAATACACCGCGGCCAAACACGCGGTGGTGGGGATCACCAAGGAGATCGCCTACGAGTACGGCCAGCAGAACATTCGTGCCGTGGCGATCGCGCCGGGCGTGATCATGACGCCGATGATCGAGAAGCTGCCGAAGGAATTCCTCGACGCCAGCGCCGACTTCCAGAAGCAGCTGCGCGCGCCGTCCGGGCGGCCGGGGCGTCCCGAGGAGGTGGCTTCCGTGGTCTCCTTCCTCGCCAGCGACGACGCGAGCTTCATCCATGGCAATACCGTCGCCGTTGACGGCGGCTTCACCCTGTTCTGACACCGCGAAAGGGACTTGCAACCATGACAGACGTGACAATGGAAACCCTGCTCGAGGAGAAGCGCATCGAGCGCGTGCTGGTGCGCTACGCGCTGGCGCTGGACGAGCATGACTGGGCAGGCCTCGACGAGGTTTTCGTGCCCGAGGCGACGGCGTGGTACCAGGGGATCGGCGACTTCTCCAGTCGCGACGCGATCCGCGACATGATTTCCGGGGTGTTGCAGACCTGCGGGCGCACCCAGCACCTGCTCGGGAATTTCCGCATCGCCGTCGATGGCGACAAGGCCACCGCGAAATGTTACCTGCAGGCGATCCATGTCGGCTTGGGGGCGCTGGCGGCGCAGACCATGACCGTGTGGGGGGAGTACAGCGACCGGCTGGAGCGCCGCCCCGAGGGCTGGCGCATCGTGCATCGCGAACTGGCGATGTTCCAGACGGCGGGCGACATCGGGCTCGGCAAGACCGACGCCGAGTAGCGGGCGCCGTAGCTTGCGCCGCGCCGCGGAGCGCGGCGCGGCTGCCGCGGTGTTACAGCTCGACGATGCACTTGCCGCGCGTCGCGCCCGAGAGCATGTCGCAAAACGCCTTCGGGGTTTGGGCGATGCCGCGGCGGACATCCACGACGCTCTTCAGCCGGCCGTCGCGCAGCCATTGCGACAGGTCGTGCACCGCCTCCGGGTAGCGTTCGACATAGTCCGAGAACATGAAGCCGGCGGCCGTCGCGCGTTTGACGATGAACTGCCACATGTGAAACATGCCGGATTCGCGGTCGTTGCGGTCGTAGTCGGCGATCGCGCCGCACAGCACCACGCGCGCACCGAGCTTCATGTGCTGGGCGGCCTCGTCGAGCATCGCGCCGCCGACGTTGTCGAAGTACACGTCGAAACCGTCCGGCATCGTCTCGCGCATTGCGGCCGCGAGCCCCGCAGGATCGCGGTGGTTGATGGCCGCGTCGTAGCCGAGCTCGTCGGTGAGCCAGCGGCACTTTTCGGGCGAGCTGGTGATGCCGACGGTGCGGCAGCCGAGAATCTTCGCGATCTGGCCGACCACCGAACCCACCGCGCCGCCGGCCGCGCTCACCAGCACGGTGTCGCCGGCGCGCGGGCGGCCGACGTCGAGCAGGCCGAAATAAGCCGTCATGCCGGTGGGGCCGAGCGCGGCGACGAATTCATGCAGCGGGAAGCTGCCGTCATGCTCGAGTTTTTGCGCAAAATCCGAACCGTCCAGCGCGCTGTACTCTTCCCATGACGCGCGCGCCAGCACCAGGCTGCCTACGGGGAAGTCCGCGTGCCGCGACTCCGTCACATGGCCCAGCACGATGCTCTGCACCGGCGCGCCCAAGGCCATCGCGCTGAGGTAGTTGTCGTCGGCACCGGCGTTCATCCACTTGCGGAAACCGGCGTCGAGAGAAAAGCACGCATTCCTGAGCAGAAACTGGCCCGTCCGGATCTCCGGCATGGGGGAGGCGGCGAGCGCGAAGTCGTCTTCGCGCAACGCGCCCTCCGGTCGTCGTTGCAGCAGGATCTGCCTGTTTTCGCCGCGGCTCATGGGATTTCCTCCTGAAGGGGCCGGTTCGTGTCGCCGTTTTGGCGCTTTGGAAGTCGGTTCATGAAAACGTCCGACCGGACGGTCGATATTGTGCCATGAAGCCGCGCCCGCAAGTAAGTTTGTCCACGGTGCGGCCGATATTTCCGGTCCTCCAATTGCATCGACTTGCCGGATGGACGCGAACAGGCGTCGCCGCAAACGGATGAAGCCCGGTCGCGCGGGGTGAAATGCCCCATGCCGGAATATCGGGATCCGGCGCGTATTGCACCAAAGTACAGCTCCCCAAAGGTCAATATTCATCCTGCCTCAGCACGGATATATTGGATCCGTCGATTAACAGTTCGTCGCCGATACAGTTTTTGACTCGCTCCTCCTGCGATTTTGGGGCGCGCAAGCGCCCTTCTTTTTTTGAACGTCGCGCGGCGAGTGTTTCACCAAAGGACAATTTTCACGAATTCCTGGCGTCGTTATATTGAACCTGCCTTTCCCGGGCGGGAGTGTCGGACCAGTGCCGTAATTGGGCAATTGCGACTACGCAAGGAATGCAGGAAATAGATTCCGGAAAGCAAAAAAAGTTTGGATGAAGATGGTTTGGATGTTTTCAGGAAGTTGCTCGTTGCAGTGAAGAGACAATAGAGGTGAGGCCGGCGCTGATGCCGCGCGGGAATACGATCACCCGAATGTCGAATTGTTTTTTGATTTTGTGCAGTCGATCTCAAATGCATTCGCACACCAAAGGGGACAGCAACATGAAGGTAATCGAGCAACCGCGGCTACGCGGCGCCCTGATCGCAGCGGCGATAGCGGCGGCTTTACCTGCAACACGGGCTTTGGCATTCGAGATGGATACCGGGAATTCCGACCTGAACGTACGTTGGGACAATTCCATTCGGTACAACGCTGGTTGGCGCGTGGCCGACCGCAAGAGTGCGCTGGCCAACAACAACGCGAACGATCAGGCCGAATTCCTGTTCGACAAGGGAGACATGGTGAACAATCGTGTCGATCTGTTGACCGAACTCGATGTTGCCTGGAAGCAGAAATCCGGCCTGCGCCTCAGCGCAGCCGCGTGGGCCGACGGTGCCTATGGCGCTTCCGGGGAAAGCCATCCTCGTCTGGCGGGAAGGGAAACCTACACGAAGAACCGCTTTTCGGGCTACACGAAGCGGTTTTACCGCGGTCCGGACGGCGAGGTTCTGGATGCCTTTCTGTGGGGCAACCTCGAGCTTGGCGGGACCGAGCTCGCGCTGAAGGCCGGTCGCCACGCGAGCCTGTGGGGCGAGGCGGTGTTCCCCACCGCGAGCGCCAACTCGGTGGCCTTTGCGCAGGCGTCGTCCGATGGCCTCAAGAGTGCGACGTCTCCCGGCGCCAATGCCAAGGAAACCGTTCTGCCGTTGAATCAGGTGACCGCCACGTGGCAGGTCGATCCGAATCTGTCGTTCAGCGGTCTGTACACGCTGGAGTGGCGTTCGAGCCGGTTGCCGGAAGGGGGAACTTTCTTCGGCATTTCGGATGGACTGCTTTTGGGCCCCGATTTCATTGCCCCGGGAATTCCGTGGGGTGATCCGCGCGAGGGGCGCAAAGGGGATGTGGGCGTCAACATGCGTTGGCGTCCCGCATTCCTGGACGAGGCGAGTATCGGCCTGTACTACCGCAGGTTCGACGACAAGGGGCCTTCGTTCATCCAGATGTTCAGGCCGGGTAGCGGTCCGCTCGAGGCGCGCGCGGTCTATGCGCGGGATATCTCGATCGTGGGGGCGAGCATTGCGACCATCATCGGCGGTCATTCCGTGTCGGCGGAGGTGTCCCACCGCAACAATACGCCCCTGCTGGCCGCGGCAAACTTCCCCGTGCTTCGTCCCGGCCAGGACCTGGACGGGGTGCGCGGCGACACTTGGCATTTTCTTGCCAACAGCACCAGCCTGTTCAACAAGACTCCTCTGTGGGACACCGCCTCGCTCGTGGTCGAACTGACTTACCAGCGGCTCGACGAGGTGACGAAGAACAAGGCGTTCTACAAGAGCAAGGACCATGCGGTGGCCTGCGCCAGCGAGGAAATCGTCAAGGGTTGTGCAACCAAGGACGCATGGCACCTGGCACTGGCATTCACGCCCACCTGGCAGCAGGCCTTGCCGAGCATCGACCTGAGTATGCCGTTGGTGTTCCAGATGGGGCTGAAAGGCAATGCGCCGACTGGCGGAATTACCGAGGGCGGATCGGTGTTCCGCATTGCGCTCGCGGCGGACTTCCAGCTCAAGCACAAGTTCGAACTCGCCTACACGAACTACTGGGGCAAGGACAAGTTCCTCGGCGCCAGCAGCCCGGCCGGACGCTTCAACCAGACCAACGGGGCGATGGCGACCTACGAGGATCGCGACGTTGTGACCCTGACCTACGCCTACAGTTTTTGACGAATACAAGTAACGGAGACAGCCATGCAGATCAAACGGTGCACTACGTTGATGACCGTCGTGCTTGCCGGCACCGTCCAAATGGTCGGTGCCGCGGACGATGCGGACAAACTCGGAAAGACGGTGACGCAGGTGGGCGCGGAGATCGAGGGCAACGCCGATGGCTCGATTCCACGGTACACCGGCGGGCTCACGAAGAAGGACGCCCCCCCCGGATTCGATCCCAAGTCGGGTCGCTGGGTGGATCCTTATGCCGCCGAAAAACCGGTGCTGTCGATCACGGCGCAAAACCTCGCGCAATACCAGGACAAACTCAGCGAAGCGACGAGGGAACTCATCAAGCGCTTTCCCGAATCATTCAGGGTGAACGTCTATCCGACCCACCGCGCGATGGGTTATCCGGACCGGTTCAACGAGCTGACGAAGGCCAATGTCGGGCGCTGTCAGATGGTGGAGAACGGTCTTTCGCTGAAGGGGTGTTTCGGCGGTGTGCCGTTCCCGTTCCCGAAAAACGGCATGGAAGTGATGTGGAACAACACTACTGCGCCCAAGCCGGGCCACTACTCGATGATTTCGCAGGGCATGTATGTCGATGCCAACGGCACTCCGATCCAATGTGCCGTGCAGGACACTCTCGTCGACTCGCCTTATCACGATCTGAAGTCGTCACTGGCCGAATACGAGTCCGGGGGGCAGCGCTACTTCCGCGCGATGGTCAAGCAGCTCGCACCGGCGCGCATCGCGGGTGACGGCAACATGCTCACCTACACGACCGACCCGGTCGCGTTCAAGAACCAATTCTACCAATATCAGCAAGGCAACCGCCGCGTGCGTGTCTCGCCCGAGGCCCAGTACGACTTCCCGACCACCGTCTCGGGTGGCGCCGCCTTCTATGACGAAATCGGCCTGTTCCTCGGCAAGATGGACCGATACGACTGGAAGCTGGTCGGCAAGAAGGAGATGTATATCCCCTACAACACGCAGCGCACGCTGTACACGAAGATGGAAGACCTCACCAGCGCGGGCAGCGGACGACATCCGAATCCCGACCTGATCCGGTGGGAGTTGCACCGCGTGTGGGTCGTCGAGGCGACCTTGAAGGCCGGGGAGCGCCACGCCTCGCCAAAACGCCGCTATTACATCGACGAGGACAACTACGGCGCGGGGATGATGGATTCGTGGGACAAGGCCGGCAAGCTGCACAAGCTGGTGACGCAACTTCCGTTCATGGCTTACGACCTGGGAACACCCGTCGGAACGGCAACATTGACCTACGACCTGTCGACCAGCGTGTATTACCTCAACACCCAGTTTGCCGAACCGAACCACGGCATTTTCCCGCGCGACACGGTTTTTACCGCCAGTACGTGGAGTCCCGAGGGACTGGCGCGGCGGTCGGCGCGCTGACGCGAACCGGAGCTGCCCCGAGGCGCATCGGGGCAGCTGAACAGAGCCGCGAAGCGGTTGCCGGATGCATCAATCGTGGCATCCGGCTGGCATGCGGAGCGGCGGCCGTGATTTTCGGGGGCGTTGGCGTATGAGAAGGTTGTTTGGAGCGGTTGTTCAGGGCCTGGCGCTCGGCGTGGCCATGGTGGGGGCGACGACGCCTGCGGCATACGGCGCCGACGCCATACAGGTCAAGACCCCGCTGGAGGTGGCCGCGCGGATGAGTCCGCGGGCGATCCGGTCGCGGCTCACCGATGTCGTCAGGACGCCGGGCGGTGCGATCGTTGCGGTCGGCCAGCGCGGACATATCGTCGTGAGCCGGGACAACGGCAAGTCCTGGCAACAGTCCCCGGTTCCGGTCAGTTCGGACCTGGTCGCCGTTCAATTTCCGTCCGCGCAGGTGGGCTGGGCGGTTGGGCATGACGGTGTCGTGCTCAAAACGGTCGATGGTGGTCAGAGCTGGAGCGTCATGCTCACCGGCCGGACCTACGGCGACATCCTCGTCAGGTATTACGAGGAGACCGTCCGCCGCGGCAAGACCGACGCGATGGCGGCGCTGGATCAGGCGGCGCGCCTGAAGGAGGACGGAGCCGACAAGCCTTTCCTCGGCGTCTGGTTCGACGACGGGCGCCGCGGCTGGGTGGTCGGAGCCTTCAACCTGATCCTCGGTACCGAGGATGGCGGGGAGACCTGGCACCCCTGGATCGACCGGATCGACAACGATGCGGGTTACACGCTGTTCGATATCCGGCGCGTCGGAGGCGAACTCTACATCGCCGGCGAATTGGGACTGTTTCTGCGGCTGGACCACGACAAGGGGCGTTTCGTCCGCGTTGAGACCCCCTACCGGGGAAGCTATTTCGGCGTTACCGGCGACGACAGGCTGCTCGTCGTATATGGCCTGCGCGGCAATGCCTTTGCAAGCACGGACAAGGGGCGTACGTGGTCGAGGTTCGACACCGGCCTTGCCGGCGGTATCAGCAAGGCAGGACTTCTCGCCGACGGACGCCTGCTGTTTGTTTCCGGTGACGGCGAGATCCGGTTCGGGGGCGGCACCGGGGGCGGATTCGACAAGCTTCCCTATTCGAATCCGATGTCGCTCGGCAGCTTTGCCGAGCTCGGCGACGGACATTTGCTCGTCGTGGGAAGCAGCGGTACGAGGGATGTGCCGCTTCCGGAAATGTAGGCAACCAGCGGATTGGGGAGCAATTTCATGGCAGCGGTTTCCGGCGGTGACGCACAGATCTTTCCTGTGATGGCCAATGTCGCCGATTTCGACAGTAAATCGGGCGGCCGTCTTGAGCAGTTCGTGTTCAACAATCGTCTCAAGGTGATTTTCGCGTTCGTGGTGCTGAGCGTCTTTCTCGGCTGGCATGCGAGCCAGCTCAGGGTGAATGCGAGTTTCGAGCGGATGATTCCGGGGTCTCATCCCTACATACAGAATTTCCTGCAGAACAGGGGCGAACTCAAGGGGCTCGGCAATTCCGTCAAAGTGGTGGTCGAAAATGTGAATGGCGACATTTTCGATCCCGAATACATGCGCGTCTTGCAGGAGGTGCATGACACGCTCAGCCTGCTGCCGGGAGTCGATCGGCCCTGGCTGAAAGGGTTATGGGCGCCCGTGGTGCGCTGGTCCGAGGTGACCGAAGATGGCATCGAGGCGGCGGCGGTAATGCCGGACGGTTTTCATGGAACGCCGGCGGACATGCAGAAATTGCGTACCAATATCAATCGTGGCGATATTGTCGGCCAGCTGGTGGCGACCGACTACAAGTCGAGCGCGATCATCGTTCCCCTGCTCGATCGCTACGCTGATACCGGCAAGCCGATCGACTACCACGAATTGTCGCGCGATCTCGAAGAGAAGGTGCGCGTGCATGAAACGGACGCGGTGCGAATCCATATTGTCGGATTCGCGAAGATCGTTGGCGAGCTGATCGCCGGACTGTGGCAGGTGATGGGTTTTTTTGCAATTTCCGCGCTGATCGCGACGGTATTTGTTTTTCTTTACACACGCTGCGTCCGGAGTACCGTCCTGCTCGTAACCATCGCCACACTCGGCGTGATCTGGTTGCTGGGGATGATGCAATTGTTGGGCTATGAACTGGATCCGTATTCCATTCTGGTCCCGTTCCTGATTTTCGCGATCGGTCTGTCGCATGGCGCCCAGAAGATGAACGGCATCATGCAGGACATTGGCCGTGGCACCCACCGATATGTGGCTGCCCGCTATACCTTCCGGCGTCTGTTCATGGCGGGATTGACCGCCTTGCTGGCGAACGTCCTCGGCTTCGCGGTGCTGATGATCATCGACATTCCGGTCATTCGGGATCTCGCGTTCGCGACCAGCATCGGCGTGTCGATCCTGATCCTGACGAAGCTGATTCTGATACCGGTCGCCCTGTCCTACACCGGAGTCGGCCGCGAGGCGGCGCAACGCAGCGTGGCTGAAAGCACGGACACATTGAAGGGGCGTGGAATTGGCGCCGGGGTGTGGACGTTTTTCGACAGTTTCACCCAACCCGGCAGAGCTCTGGCGGCCATTTGTGTCGCTGCCGTGATCGGTGTCGGCGCTTTCGTGATCAGCCTGCAGGTGCAGATCGGTGACCTCGATGCGGGCGCCCCGGAGCTGCGCGCCGATTCCCGCTACAACCGCGACAACGCGTTCGTGACGGCCAATTACGGGATGTCTTCGGACCAGTTTGCGGTGATCGTCAAATCGGCGGAAGGCAAGTGCGACAGTTACGAAACCTTACTCGAAACCGGTCGGCTTTCATGGGAGCTCGAGCACGTCGAGGGGGTGCAGGGCATCACCTCGTTTTACGGCCTGGCAGTGCGCACGCTTGCGGGTAACAACGAAGGCAGCGTCAAGTGGGCCTCGCTCTACCAGCAACCGAACGCCATCGGGACGGCGGTGCAGCGGATCATGTCGGACGTTCCCGGCGCCTTCAACGCCAAATGCTCGGTCGCGTCGCTCGTCGCCTATCTCACCGACCACAAGGCCGCGACGCTCGACCGCGTGCTGAAGGCGGTCGAGGCGTTCGCCGCTGAGCACAACCAGGCCGGGCTGCAGTTCCTGCCCGCGGCGGGTTCGGCCGGGATCGAGGCGGTCACCAACATCGTCGTTCGTGATGCCAATTCGAAGATGCTGCTGGTGTTGTACGCGGTGACCGCGCTGCTGTGCTACATGACCTTTCGCAACTGGCGCGCCGTGTTCGTGGCCGTCGTGCCGCTGGTGATCACTTCGTGTCTGTGCGAGGCGATCATGGTGTGGATGGGCATCGGCATCAAGGTATCGACGTTGCCGGTCATTGCCCTGGGCGTGGGGGTGGGCGTCGACTACGCCTTGTACCTCCTGAACGTGCAGCTGACCTGCCAGCGTGCGGGAGATTCGCTCTCGCAGGCCTACCGCAAGGCCCTGATGTTCACCGGCAAGATCGTCGGGCTCGTGGGCCTGACGATGGCCGCAGCAGTCGTCACCTGGGTGTGGTCACCCATCAAGTTTCAGGCCGACATGGGCCTTCTGCTGACCTTCATGTTTCTTTGGAACATGATCGGCGCGCTGATCATGATTCCCGCCCTTTCCCACTTCCTGCTGCCGACATTGACGGCAGGAGCGGACAGGGCGACGCGCGAAACGCACGCCGTCGTGTGTCAAGTGGCGTGAGGCGAGCGTCCCGCGACGCAATGAACCCCATCAGGGTAACCAGGAGAATCACGAAATGCAGGCACTACAGCGGTTCCGGAAAACGGCCCTCAATTACTCGATTTGCATCATGGTGTTGCCGGTCTGTGCGACGGCTTCAGGCGCCGACGACAAGCCCGGCGTGGCGACCCCGACGCGGAACGTTGTCGAAGTGAATAGCGTGGAGACTTACTCCCCGCCGGCGCGTCACCGCAACATGACCAATCTGTACTGGGGCGATACCCACCTTCATACCGCGGCATCGGCCGACGCGTACACCATGGAGGGTGTCCTTTCGCGCGAGGAGGCCTACCGGTTTGCCCGCGGCGAGGTCGTGACCGCGGCGAACGGCATGAAGGTCAAACTTCGGCGTCCGCTCGACTTTCTCGCGGTGACGGACCATGCGGAGTATCTCGACGTATTTCCGAAACTCGCCAAGGGGGACTCCGCCCTGACAGAGCACTGGGAACTCGGCAAGCGGTGGGCCGGCTATTTCAGGGACAACAAGCGCAAGGAACTTGGACTCGAGTTCGCCTCGGCCGTGCAGTCGACCGATGTGGCCAACATTCCGCCCGAAAAGCTGCGGCGTTCGATCTGGCAGGAAGTCGTCGAGTCTGCCGACCGGCACAACGTGCCGGGCGTATTTACCGCGTTCAGCGGCTACGAATGGACCTCGATGATCACCGGCGACAACCTCCATCGGGTCGTGCTTTTCAAGGACACCATGGACAAGACCGGGCGCATCGTGCCGTTCTCGGCGCAGGACAGCACCGACCCCGAGATGCTGTGGCGTGCACTGGAAGGTTACGAGGCGGCCGGCAGCGGCGAGGTGCTCGCGATTCCCCACAACGGCAACGTGAGCAACGGACGCATGTTCGCGCCGCACACGATCTCCGGGAAACCTCTCGACCGGGCCTATGCACAAGCCCGCATGCGCTGGGAGCCGCTGACCGAGGTGACCCAGATCAAGGGGGACGGCGAGACACATCCGAAACTCTCGCCACAGGACGAATTTGCCGATTTCGAGCGATGGGACGAAGGCAACATCATCCTGTCGGCAAAGAAGACGCCCGACATGCTGCCCTTCGAATATGCCCGCTCGGCCCTGCGCGAAGGTTTGCGTCATCAGCGCAATATCGGAGCGAATCCGTTCAGGTTCGGCATGATCGGCTCGACCGACGCGCACACCTCGCTGGTCACGACCGAGGAGGACAATTTTTTCGGCAAGTTCGCGAACTCCGAGCCGCGCGCCAACCGGATAACGTCGAAAATGGCGCATGTGCTGCAGGAAGACTGGCAACTCGGTGCATCGGGGCTGGCAGCGGTATGGGCGCCCGAGAACACGCGCGAGGCCCTGTTCGACGCGTTCAAGCGGCGGGAGGTGTACGGCACGACCGGTCCCCGCATCCAGGTGCGCTTCTTCGGCGGCTGGAATTTCGCGGCGAAGGATGTGCAGCGCCCGGACTTTGCGGTCGCCGGTTATGAAAAGGGCGTACCGATGGGCGGAGACCTGGGCAGGCAGCCCGGCAAAACCGCACCGACCTTCATGGTGGCGGCGGCACGCGATCCGGATGGGGCCAATCTCGACCGCGTCCAGATCATCAAGGGATGGATCGATGCCAAGGGTGCGACGCACGAGCGGGTCTACGATGTCGCGCTGTCGGGCGGGCGGAAGGTGGACAAACGTACCGGCAAGGCGCCGGCGGTCGGCAGCACCGTCGACCTGCCCAACGCCACCTACACCAACGCCATCGGCAGTCCCGAACTGACGGCGGTATGGATCGATCCGCAATTCGATGCGGCGCAGGATGCGTTCTATTACGCGCGCGTGATCGAGATTCCGAAGCCGCGCTGGACCGTGTATGACGCGCATTACTTCAAGACGGAATTGCCGCCGCGCGTCGCCAAAGTCGTGCAGGACCGGGCCTATACCTCCCCGATCTGGTACTCGGCCATCAACTGATCCCGTCGCGGGGCATGTCTCCGTTGCCCGCGGCTGGTGAACGGGCAGTTTCGGTCATGCGGAAGACGCCCCGCAGCGCATGTGTCCCTTCCGGGTTGGAGTCGAATGCCATGAGACGTTTATTTCACGAACCGTTGCTGCATTTTCTTTTGATCGCCGGCCTGCTTTTCGTTGCCTATGACCTCGTGAGCGGCCGCGACGGCGGCAAGATCATCCATGTCGGCGAGGGTGACCTGCTGCGGCATCTGCAGTTTCGGCAAAAGAAATTCGACGCGGAGACGTCCGGCAGGGTGCTCGCGTCGATGTCACCGGACGAAGTCCGAAATCTGGCACGCGAATATGTGCGGGAGGAGGCGGTGTATCGGGAGGCGAAGGCCATGCACCTCGATCGCGACGACTATGTGGCCAGAATGCGTCTCGTCCAGCAACTGGAATATGTGGTGAAGAGCGGCGTGCCGACCGAAGTGGACGTATCCGACCGCGATATCGCGGACTACTACGAGGCGCACAAGGCCGAGTACTACGTCGAGCCGACGCTGACCTTCACGCATGTCTTCGTCAGCGGTCGTGACCGTACCGGCGACGAGATGGAGAAGGCCGTCGCGCGCGTCGGAAGGGTCTTGCAGTCAAAATCGGCCGACCCGATGCGGGTGGGAATATTGGGCGACCGGTTTCTGTATCACATCAATTACGTCGACAAGCCGCGCAGCGAACTGGTCGGCCATTTCGGCGCCGCAATGATCGACCGTCTCTTCGCCTCCGAGGCGAACGGAACGGTGTGGCAGGGGCCGTTCGAGTCTCCGCACGGCAAGCACTATGTGCTGCTGATGCGAAAGGAGGGCGGCTATCAACCGCCCCTCGAAGCGGTTCGCGACAAGGTCGAAGAATCCTTCCGTTATCAGGCGATGCAGGAGCGCTATGCGGCCTCGGTGCGGGAGATCGTCAACAAATACGAGGTGCGCAGTGAGTACCCGCTGCCGGACCGTACGGGTGGGCAATCATGAAGCGGTTGCGCAATGGTGGTTGGTGGCTGCTACTTGCCTTTTGGACGGGAATCGCGTTCGCCCATGACAGTCGCCCGGTGTATCTGGAACTCAGCCAGAGCAATCCCCTTTCCTTTTCCGGGCGCCTGCAGGTGCCGACCAGCCTTGCCGTCGACGAGTTTCCCGTGCTGGAGGCGTCCCGGGAATGCGCGGTCGCCGCGCAGGGCGGCATCGTTCGCAGCGGCGAGGCATATGTGCAAAAAATTGCGATCGAGTGTGCGTCGGAGGCCCGCGACTTCGTCCTCACGCTGAAATACCCCAAGGGAAACCCTTCGTTATCGACCCTCGTGCGCTACACGGCGTCGGATGGGGCGCAGCACACCGAAATCCTGCCGCCCGACGGGACGACCTGGCAACCTCTCGCGGATCGCCACGCCGGCCTGCCGGTGCTCGACTATCTGGGGGTCGGCGTGCAGCATATTTTGAGCGGTTACGACCATCTGCTCTTCGTCGCGTGTCTGGTCTGGATCGCAGGGACTCGCCGACGCATCCTGATCACCGTGACCGGTTTTACCGTGTCCCACTCCGTAACGCTGGCGCTGGCCGCCTTCGACGTGGTGCAGTTGCCGACCCCGCCCCTGGAGGCCACGATCGCGCTCAGCATCGTCTTTCTCGCCTGCGAAATCGCGAAGGAGAGGCGCGACAGCCTCACGTGGAAATATCCGGTGGCCGTTTCCACCGCCTTTGGCCTGGTGCACGGATTTGCTTTTGCGACGGCGTTGAGCGACATCGGTCTTCCGCGTGGAGAAATGGCGCTGTCGCTGTTCCTCTTCAATCTCGGCGTCGAAGCCGGTCAGATTGCGGTGGTGCTGTTGCTTTGGTGCGTGCAGTGCGTCGACCGCCGTTTCCGCGTCAGTGGCCGCCTCGGATGGGCGCTGACGGGGGCTCGACTGGAGAAGTCGTTGGGCTATGTGATCGGGAGCCTCGCGTCGGTGATGCTCCTGTCGCGTCTGGTTGCGTTCGGCGGGTGAGGTGGAGTGATGGACTTTCGCGTTGCGCTTGCGACAAGCGTGCTGTCTTGCAGTGTTGCCTGCAGTGGTATCGCGTCACCGCCAGAGGGCTTGCCGGAAATGGCCGTTTCGCGCGTGCAGGCCCTGCACGACCGCGCGCAGGCAATGTTAGAGGCCGATGAGGCGGAATTCCTGGAGCGGATGCGTACCCGGCCGGAGTCATTTCGTGACGGCGACCTGTACGTTTCGCTGATCGATGGCGAGGCGCGGTTGCTCGCGTCGAGTGCCCGCGGCGTGGGGGCTGCCGGCGGCGCGGGACGCGACCTGGGGGCGCTGCGGGATTGCACGGGCAGGCTCTTCGTGCGTGAATTTGTCGAATTGGCGCGGATACAGCGCCGGGGCTCCTATGAATACTGCTGGATCAATCCGGAGACCGGGCAGGCGGCGACCAAATTCACCAACTTCAGGAGTGTGGGTGGACGTGTCCTGACGGTCAGCGGCTGGAAATGAGCTGCGCGCCCGCGCCGCGGCCATGCTGCAGTTTGAGACTTTTCGGTCTGCGGTGTGAAAATGGCGACAATGCGCCGGCGCGTGCGCTTTCCGGATACCACGAGGCGTGGCGAAGGCGGGTGCGGAAGGGGAGCGGGCGGACGACTCGGATTCGGGAGGCTGACGGGAAATGTTTTCGGGGGGGGCGCTGTGTCGGTGGTTGCCGGGCATTTTTCTGGCCTTCCTTTCCCTGGCTGCTTGCGGCGCCCAGCCGTACCGCGTGCTGGTGCTCGATCAGGGCGATTATTCCGGCAATGGCCAGGTAACGGATCTAGCCGCATTGCGGGCAGCCATTACGGAAATTTTGCCCCAGTCGGTCGAAGTCTATTCCGAGGGGCTGGATTTGCAGCGCTTCCCGGCGGTGGAACATCAGATGCGCACCATGCGCTGGCTGCGGGAAAAATATCGTGACAAGGTCTTCGACGCGATCGTCACGGTGGGGCCGGAAAGCCTCGATTTCGCAATTCGTTACCGGCGCGAATTCGGTCTTGCGACGCCGATCGTTTTCTCCGGGACCGAAAAATACTACATCGGACGCCTTGCCCTGCCGCCCGGGGTCACCGGTGTGGCGATGGTCTCGTCCATTTCGGATGCCATCGAGCTGGCACGCAAGGTCATTCCGGGAGCGAGCGAGGTCGTCATCCTGGGAGATGCGGAAAGCCAGTCGGATTACCTGCTGGACATCTCGCGCGAGTTCATCGAGGCCAACGTCAATCAGCAAATCAACGTAATGACCGGCATGCCCGTTTCGGCGGTGCGCGAAGCCATCTCGCACCTCGGCGATGACGTGGTCATCATATATCTGGGGATCACCAACGACAGTACGGGACAGTATTTCCTGCCCGACCGACTGCTGGCCGAACTGGTCACGTCAGCGAATCAACCGGTGTTCGTCACCAGACGCAAGTTCATGGGGAGCGGGGCGATCGGCGGTCTCGTCGCCGACTCTGTCGACGGTGCGCGGGAGCTCGCGCACATCGTACGGAGGGTGGTGGTCGACCGCGAGGACGCCTCGGCCATTCCGGTCATGTACCTCGATACCCGCCGTCCCGCGTTCGACATGCGGGTACTCGAGCGTTACCGCGTCGATCCGGAAAGACTGCCGGCAGCGAGCGAAATCCTCTACCAGGAGCCCGGCCTGTGGGAGCGCTATGCCTATCAGATCGTCCTTGTGACCGCCGTCGTGATCGTGCAAACCTGCCTGATCTTCGTTCTCATCTCCGAATACCGACGGCGCAGACGGGCCGAAATGAAATTTCGGCGTTCGATGTTCGATCTCGCGCACCTCAATCGCACGGCGGCGCTGGGGGAGTTGTCGGCCAGCATTTCGCACGAGTTGAACCAGCCGCTCGCGGCCATCATGAGCAATGCAGAATCGATGCAGGTCATGTTGCAGGCGAATCCGCCGGCCATCGAAGAGGCCTCCGATGTGCTGGCGGATGTCCTCAAGGAGAACCAGCGCGCCAGCGACATCATCCGCAGCATGCGCGCGCTGTTTCGTAAAGGCGAATTCGCACCGGTAGCGTGCGGACTGGATCAGATATTGCAGGAGGTGATCCGGGTGCTGTCGTGGCATGCCCGTTCGAAAGATGTCTCGATTTCGGTCGAGGCGGGCGAAGGCGTTTCGGCGGTGGTGGCGGACAGAGTCCAGTTGCAACAACTCGTGCTCAACCTGTTGATGAATGGTATCGAGGCGGCGCAGCAGGCGTCGCCGCCCGCCCGGGGAGAAGTTGTCTTCGGCTATCGAAGCGTGGACGGGAATTCGGTCGAACTGTATGTTCGCGACAATGGCCCGGGGATTCGCCGGGAACTGTTGGGGCGGATTTTCGATGCGCACTTCACCACCAAGGATTCCGGGATGGGCATGGGGCTGGCCATTTGCAGGGCGATCGCCGAAGCGCATGGCAGTCGTCTCGACGTGCAAAGCGCGGCGGGACGGGGGGCGCGTTTTTGTCTGATATTGCCGGCGGCGCTTCCAACATGACAGGCACCATCCATATCGTCGATGATGATGCGGCCTTTCTCAAGGCTGTTTCCCGTTTGCTCACGGCCCACGGCTACAAGATCGCGGCCTATGCGTCGGCGGAGGAGTTTCTTGCCACCGACATCGCAGCCGGGCGGGGCTGCATGATTCTCGATGTGCGGATGAGCGGTATTTCCGGGCTCCAGACGCAGGCGCGGCTGGTCGAACGCGGCGACTTGTTGCCCATCATCTTCCTCACCGGCCACGGCGACATTCCGATGAGCGTGCGGGCGATCAAGGATGGTGCCGTCGATTTCCTGACCAAGCCGGTGCTCGCCAAAGACCTGATGGCTTCCATCGACGCCGCCCTGGCGCAGTACGACAGGGCGTGGTCACAGCATCGGCATGCTGCCGAACTGAAAGCGCGTTACGCCTCGCTGACCGCCCGCGAGAAAGAGGTTTTCGGTGAAATTGTGGCGGGAAAGCTCAACCGCGTCATCGCTTCCGATCTCGGCACTGTCGAGCGCACCATCAAGGCGCATCGCCAGAAGATCATGGAAAAAATGTGTGCGGCCTCACTTGCCGACCTCGTGCAAATGGCCGTTCAGCTGGGCTTCTGAGGGGGAAGCGATGCGATTCAGGACCGCAGCCTGGCGCCCTTTGACATTCCCGGTCGTCGCGTCGCTGCTGATGACGTGCGCGCATGCGGGCATGGGCGGGAACTCTGCCGCGGACGAATCCAGACGTAACGCCGGTTGGACGCCTTGGGGGGCGGTCAAGGAGTCCAACCGGACGGGGTCCATCCCCGCCTGGTCCGGGGGCTTGCCGGCCGACACGCGTCCGCCCGGTTTCGTGCCGGGATCGGGGCGCTGGGCGGACCCCTTTGCCGCCGAGAAGCCGCTGTACACCATTACCGCCGACAACCTCGACCAGCACCGCGACAAACTGAGCGAGACCGCACAGGAATTGCTCCGTCGACGAGCGACGTTCAGGATCGATGTCTATCCGACCCACCGGGTCGTCAATTACTCCGCTTTTTTCCTCGACCACAGCAACCGCAACCGGGCCCGCTGCCGGACGAAGGATGGCGGACTCGCGTTGTCGGGCTGCTTCGGCGGCACGCCTTTTCCCGCCCCCCGGAACGGCATCGAGGCAATGTGGAATGTCCAGCTTGCGCATCGGGCGCCGATGCAATATTCGGCCGAGACGCTGGTGGTCGATCCGGTCGGCAAGGTGTCGGTGACCGGCCGCCAGGAGGTGGCGACCGAGCTTCGCTACCACAACCCGGCTCTCACGCCGGAACAGTACGTGGCCGAGGGCGAGCCCGGCGTGCAGGGATCCGCATTTCATTACTTTCCGCAGCATATCGCCGGGGACCATACCCTGGTCAGTTTCTTTATCGACCCGGTGCGGCAAACCAACACCCTGTACCGCTATCAGCACAAGAACCGCAGGGTCGTGGCGGTGCCGAACGCGCAGTACGATTACCCGATCGTTTCCTCGGGCGGCGGCATGTTCGTCGACGAGTCGGGCTTGTACTTCGGCAAGATGGACCGTTTCGACTTCCGCCTGCTCGGCGTGCGGGAGATGATCATTCCGTACAGCAATTACCGCGCCGCCTACGCCGCGGCAGATCAGCTCGCGACCGATGCGAATCACCCGAACCCGGATCTGTTGCGCTGGGAACTGCATCGGGTGCTCGTCGTCGAGGCGGTGCTGAAGTCGGGCATGCGACACGAGTATGCGCGCCGGCGCTGGTACATCGACGAGGATTATCCGGCATGGGGCATGGCCGACGCCTGGGACCACAGCGGACGTCTGTACCGGGGGTATTTCGGACTGGGTTTCTGGATGTATGACAAGCAGGCCGGGTGGCCGCTGACGGCGATCATCATCGACATGCGGACAGGCAGCTGGATCCTGCCGTTTCATTTCGGCGATGCCGGTCTGGGGATTTCGGTACTCGATTCCCATCGTCCCCGCGACTTCTATTCGGTCGGGAACTTCACTCGCCGGGTCATGCAGTGACGGGCAGGGCCGGGTCCGCCCGGATCAGTATGCCGGGCCTGCACGCGGGCCGCGGGAGGCGAACCCCAGGCGTAGGGTAGCAATGAGCCGCCCGGGGCTTCTGACGAGACATTGACACCCCCTCGGCGGCCGTTATAATCGGCGTATCGACCGACCGGTCGGTTTCATTGTTTTGGGGCGCGTTGCCGCCTCGTGTCCGGCCGGTATCGCGGTCGGGTTTCGCAGCTGCCTGCGGATGATTCGCGGATGCCCGGCCGGCCGCCCTGCGCGCACGCAACGGGGCGGGTCCGGCCATTTCGTACGACGACTGGAGGAGTGAGCATGAATGATGCGGTTAGCGGGAAGGCGTCGGTCGGCGGTCACGCCCTGTCGCCGAAGACCCGGCGCTTTCTGACGGAGACCCGGCTCGGCCATCTGATCGATGGCGAGCTGGTGCTGTCTGCCGACGGCGCCACAATGCCGGTCATCGATCCGAACACCGGCCTGGAGTTCGTCCGCGTGGCGCAGGGCGGTGCGGTGGAGGCGGACCGGGCGGCGCAGGCGGCGCGCAGGGCCTTCGAGGACGGCCGCTGGCGCAACCTACCGCCGATGAAGAAGGAGGCCGTGCTGCGACGCCTCGGCGCGCTGCTCGAGGAGCACCGCGAGGTGCTGATGGATCTCGACATGCTCGACGGCGGCATCATCCGCGCGCAGACGCCTTTCTTCGTGCAGTTCGGCATCGACGTCACCAACTACTATGCCGGCTGGCCGAGCAAGATCGAGGGGGCGATGTCGCCCACCGGCGCGAATCTGGTCGTGCAGCAGGTGCGCGAGCCGATCGGCGTGTGCGGCGTGATCATGCCGTGGAACGCTCCGTCGGCTGTGCCGCTGGGGGTGGTTGCACCGCTCGCGTGCGGCAACTCGGTGGTGCTCAAACCCGCCGAGCAGACGCCGCTGACGGCCTTGCTGTTCGGCATGCTGTGCCTGGAGGCGGGCGTGCCGGCAGGCGTGGTGAACGTCGTGCAGGGGCTCGGCCACTCGGTCGGCGCCGCGCTGGTGGACCATCCGGAAGTCGATTCGATCAGCTTCACCGGTTCGGTGGCGACCGGCAAGCGCATCCAGGCGGCCGCGGCGGCGCACCTCAAGCGCGTGTCGCTGGAGCTCGGCGGCAAGAGTCCGCAGCTGGTCTTTGCGGATGCCGATATCGAACGGGCCTCGATGGCGGCGGCGTGGGCCGTATGGGGCCATTCGGGGCAGATCTGCACGGCCGGATCGCGCGTGCTGGTGCACCGTTCGATCCACGACGAATTCGTGGCGCGCATGGTCGAGGCATCGCGGGCGCTGAAGGTCGGCTCGTGCTTCGACGCCGATACGCACGTCGGTCCGGTGATCTCGCAGCAGCAGCTCGACCAGGTCAGCCGCTACGTGGAGATCGGCCGGGCCGAGGGGGCGACGGTCGCGCTCGGCGGCCGGCGGCACGATGCCGATGGGTATTTCTTCCAGCCCACCATCTTCACCGGGGTGCGCAACGACATGGCCATCGCGCAGGAAGAGATCTTCGGCCCGGTGATGGCGGTGATTCCCTTCGATTCGGACGACGAGGCCTGGGCGATCGCCAATGCCACGGAGTTCGGCCTCGCCGCAGGCGTGTGGACGCGCGATGTCGTACGTGCGCACCGGGCCTCGCAGCGCCTCAAAGTCGGCACCGTGTGGGTCAACACCTACCAGCTCAACGAGACATCGGTTCCTTACGGCGGCGTGAAAGCCTCGGGCTTCGGCCGCAGTCTGGGCGCGGTGTCGATCGAGGAGTTCACGCACGTCAAGAGCGTCTGGTTCAATCTCGACTAGGCGTCCCGGGCCCGTTCGGCCTTTGCGGGTGCCGGTCTTGACGCGCGGCACCCGCGTTGAATCTTTCTTTCGGGGGGATGTTGTGACCATGCAAAACCGGTTGCTGGGCTCGCCGCTGCTCCGGCGCATCGCACCGCTCACGCTGGGCGGCTATGCGCGCTTCAGGCGGGTGATCGAGGAGGACGGCGCGCTGCCGGCGAGGATCAAAGTGTTGTTCGTCGCGGTGGCGGCGACGACCAAGGGTTACCGCGAAATGGCGGCGCGCGAGCTTGCGCGCGCGAAGGAGTTGGGCCTGAGCTTCGACGAGGCGTCGTCGGCGGCGATCGTGCTCAGCAGCGTGCGCGGCGAGGGCGCTGCGCTGTCCTTCATCGATGCGCTGGAGGCCGTCTATCCCGGCGAAACGGGCGGGGAGGAGCCGCTGCGCGAGATCGATGTGGCGCCCGGCGAGGCCGAGAAGAACTTCCTCGCATATTTCGGTTCCATGCCGCCCTCGCTGGGGAAGCTCGCCAGCCTGCTGCCGCTGGGGGCCGATGCGTATTACCTGATGCGCGAGGGCACCATCAACGGCACGCGGCTCGGACCGAAGTACTCGGAGTTGTTGCTGGTGGCCGTGCTGGTCGCGGACTACAGCCCGCTCGCAGCGGTGCACATCAAAGGGGCGCGCACCGCGGGAGCGAGCGAACAGGAAATCGCCGAGGCGGTCGTGTGCACCGTGGCGACCAGCGGTCTGTCGGGGTGGGTCAGCGGCGCGACCGCGATCGATGCGCCGGCCTGATCAACGCTTGTTGAAGCCGTCCAGGAGCAACTGGCACATGGATTTGGCCATTTTCTCCGGCGGCACTTCATTCGCCATGCGCGGATACCACTTGTAGGCCCAGTTGCACATGCCGACGAAGGTGAGGGTGGCGAGCTCGGGGTCCATCTCGCGGAAGTGACCCTTGCTCATCCCGTCGCGGATGATGTTGGTGATGCGCGTGAAGTACTCGCGCCGGCGCTCACGCATCTCGGCGCGCTGCTTGTCCTCCAGTTCGGCGTAATGGTCCATGAAGGCGCGCACGTATCCGGGGTGCAGCGCGATCTCGCGCAGCGTCGAGGTGCAGGCGCGTTCGAGCAGCTCGGCCGGCTGCGCCTCGCCCTGCTGCGGGTCCCCTTGCAGGCCGCCGATCATCGCGTCGATGTGCAGCTGGTGCATTTCGTAGAGGATATCGCCCTTGCTGGCGAAGTAGTGATACAGCGTCGGCTTGCCGAGGCCGACCTCGTCCGCGAGCATCTGCATCGAGGTGCCGTGGTAGCCGACGCGGTCGAACAGCGAGGCGCAGGCCGCGATGATGTCGTGCCGCTTTTCGTCATGTGCCGCCGTCGTGGTGCGGGCGCGCTTCTTTTTGGGCGGCTCCGCCGGCTTGACTGGACTTTTCATATGACTCCCGTGAATCCCGTGTGAAGTGTTGCCGCGGGACGGATTCCGGATTTGCCGCCCCGCGCTGTCGACCCGCCTTCTGTGGGGCTACCCGCCGAGACCCAGCTCGGATGCGACCATCCTGGACAGGCGTTTCTTGTCGATCTTACCGGTTGTCGTATACACGAAATCCGATACCACGAGCAAATGCTCCGGCCATTTCTTCTTCGACAGGCCGATCGCTGCGAGGTGGTCCTTGATCTCGTCCAGTGTGGGCGCCGCATAGCCATCGCGGATCGCGCACACCGCGCAGGCCTGCTCGCCGAGGCGCCGTTCGGGCACCGCGACGATGGAAGTCTGGGCGATCGCGGGATGACGCAGCAGGGCCGCCTCGACCTCGGCGGGGTCGATGTTGTAGCCGCCGCGGATGATCTGGTCCTTGATGCGCCCCACGACCTTGAGGTAACCATCCGCATCGCAGATGATCTCGTCGCCGGTGAGGAAGTAGCCGTCAGCGGTGAGACGGTATTCCTGGTCGCCCAGGCCGCGGCAATAGCCGAGGAACAGCGACGGTCCGCGCACGCCCGCCTGGCCTCGTTCGCCGCGTGGCAGCAGCCGCTGGTCGCCGTCGAAGGCTTCGTCGCGGGTGCCGGGGAAGGGCTTGCCGTCGGAGTGGCTCAGGCGCTCCGGCGTATCCGCGGGGCGGGTCGAGGCGTGCCCCATGCATTCCGACATGCCGAACATGCGCAGCGCGCTGATGCCGAGCAGGTCCTTCGCATCGCGGATCAGCTCCGGCGTCATCGCGCTGCCGCCGACGCCGAGCGCCCTGAGGGGGCTGGGCCGTGTCCAGCGGCCGCTGCGGGCCACTTCGACCAGCGTTGCGAGGTGCGTGGGCACGCAGATGCCCCAGCGGCAGCCGTATTCCTCGATCCTTTTCAGTGTTTCCAGCGCGTCCCACGGATCCACGATGACCAGCGGATGGCCGAGGGCCAGCGAGAAATGCGCGGTGAAGGTGAAGCCGGGCGCGCTGCCCAGCGGCACGACGCCGAGAATGGCGTCGTCCGGCGCGAGAGCGGCGATCTGCTCGCAGGCGCGCACCGTGTAGTTCATCGCCGCTGACGAGTGCATCACGCCCTTGGGCACGCCGGTGGTGCCGGAGGTGAAGCCGATCATCGCCGTCTGCACATCGCGTTCGTCGATGCCGTGCTGCGCCTGCGGCCCGCGATAGCGCAGGTGCAGGCCGGGCACGCCGGGGATGGGATCGCCGTCGCTGTCGCGGATCACGGCGGCATGGCCGAGGCGTTCGTCGAGCACCGTGCGCTCGGCGGCGCCGAGGTCCGGCGTGTAAGGGCAGATGATCGCGTCTGCGGCGGAGATGCCGAGCGCGGCGGCGAGCACCGGAGCGGTCTTGCGCCCCTGCAGCATGACGCGGTCGTGCGGACGCACGCCGGCCGCGAGCAGGGCTGCGGTGACGGCTTGCGCTAGGGTGCGGAGTTCGCCGCGGTTCCAGCGGCGTCCGTCGGCGCCGACCACGGCCAGCGCATCCGGGGCGGCTTCGGCCAACGCCGAGAACTGCCGCCACAGCGATGCGTCGGTCCAGGTCAGGCCGTCCGCGCTGAATGGGGTGGGGCTGCGTTCAGGCAATCGACTGGCCTCCATCGACGAGGAAGGTCTGGCCGGTGATGAAGCTGCCGGCCTCGGAAACGAGCAGGGCGACGGTCGGTGCGACTTCGGCGGGCTTGCCAAAGCGGTGCAGCAGGATGCCGTCGAGGAGTTTCTGCTGGATGCCTTCGGTGAGCGTTTCGGTCATGCCGGTCTCGATCGAGCCGGGGGCGACGGCGTTCACGCGGATGCCGTGGTGCGCCCACTGCGCGGCGAGGTCGCTGGTGAGGTGCACCATCGCGGCCTTGGTCGTCGTGTAGGGCACGACCTGGCCGGCGTCCGGCCGGTAGGAGAGGAACGCGCCCACCGACGATATATTCACCATGCAGCCGCCGCCCTTGCCGATCATGTGGCGCGCGGCGTGGCGGCAGGCGAGGAAGGTGCCGGTGAGGTTCACATCGACGACCTTGCGCCAGCCCGACAGCGGGATCTCTTCCGGCAGGCCCCACCACGAGGCGCCCGCGTTGTTGATCAGGATGTCGAGGCCACCGAGGCGCTCGACGGTCGCAGCGACGGCCGCCTCGACTTCTTCTTCCTTGGCGATGTCGCAGCGCAGGCCGATGGCCTTGGTGCCAAAGCGTTCGGCCAAGCTCGCCGCCATGTCGGCGCATTCCTGTTCGTGGCGCGAGGCCAGCGCGACGCTGCAGCCGAGATCGGCCAGCGTCGCGGCGATGGCCTCGGCGAGCGCGCCGCGGCCGCCGGTGATCAGCGCGACCTTGCCGTCGAGGCGAAACTGGCGGGCGACGAAGCCCGGGGTGAAGTTTTCGCTCACCTTGTTGTCCTTGCGATGCCGGGTTTCAGGCGTTCTGTGTCGCGAGGAGGTCGACTTCCTCGCTGATCAGGGCGATCCGTTTTCCTTTCATCCGCCCGACGTGGGCCACCGCGGCGGCCCACTCGGGGGAGCGCAGTGCCTCATCGAGCACTTCGCGCGAAGGGAAGGTCAGCACGGCATGGCCATCCCAGGCGGGGCCTTCCGGATGATCGTAATCGAACGTCACCTCGCCGTGGCGGTAGGCGGCGAGGCCGGGGAGCTTCTTCGCGTAGTCCGCGTGCTCGCTGCGCCACCAGGTGGTGAATTGCTCGCGCGACCACTCCGGGGGGCGGGTCGCCAGGATGACCAGGCTTGCTGACATATCCCTATCTGCCTCCGTCGATTAGCGGCCGGTCCACTTCGGAGCGCGCTTGTCGAGGAAGGCGCGCACGCCTTCCTTCGCGTCTTCCGAGTGATGGACGACGTTGCAGGTCATGGTCTCGAGCGTGATTAGCGAATCCGTATCGGCGTCGAGGCCGCGGTTCAGCGCCATCTTGGTCATCCACATGCAGAACGGGCTCTTGTCGATCAGCGGCGCGCAGAAGTCCTGGATCAGCTTGTCGAACTCGGCCTGCGGCGCGGCGGCATTCACCAGACCCCAATCGGCGCACTGTACGCCGGTGAGCAGCTTGCCGGTGAGCATCAGCTCCTTCGAGCGGCGCATGCCGATCATGCGCGGCAGGCGGTAGATCGGGCCCGCACCGCCAAACAGCGCGCGGCGGATGTGGAAGTCGCCGATCTTGGCTTCATTGGCGGCGAGGGCGAAGTCGCAGGAGATCATCAGCTCGAAGCCGCCGGCCACCGCGAAACCTTCGACGGCGGCGATGGTGGGCTTCTTCATGTTGAAGATCTTGTCGAAAGTGCGCGCCGAGTCGATCGCGAGCTGCAGCGAAGTGGTCGTCTCCTGCAGCACCGGGCTCACCAGCAGGTCGAGGTCGGCGCCCGAGCAGAAGGTGTTGGCGCGGCCGCGGAACACCACGGCGAGGGCTTCCTTGTCCTCGGCGGCGCGGTCGACCGCCTTCTCGAGTTCCTTCAGCAGCTGGGGGCTGACGCAGTTGCGCTTGTGCGGGCGATTGAGCCAGATCGTGGCAATGCCGTTGGGGGCAACTTCGTACTGGATGACGTCCTTTTCCAATTCCATGACTGTGTCCGCTCCTGTGTGAATTTCAATCCGAACCCGGGCTGGCCCCGGGCTTCATTTAGCACCCGACCGGTCGGTCGGTTAAGTGAAACCTTACCACGGCAACGATATTTGTCAATGCCGTGTTTTCAGAAAATCTCGAACAGGCCCGCGGCGCCGATGCCCCCGCCCACGCACATCGTCACGACGCCGTATTTTGCCTTGCGGCGGCGGCCTTCGAGCAGGATGTGGCCGGCCATGCGCGCGCCGGACATGCCGTAGGGGTGGCCGACCGCGATCGCGCCGCCGGAGACGTTCAGGCGCTCGTCGGGAATGCCGAGCGTGTCGCGGCAGTACAGCACTTGCGACGCGAAAGCTTCGTTGAGCTCCCACAGGTCGATGTCCTCGACTTTGAGGCCCGCCTGCGCGAGGAGCTTCGGTACCGCGAGCACGGGTCCGATGCCCATCTCGTCGGGGTTGCAGCCGGCCACCGCCATGCCGCGATAGCGCCCGAGCGGGATGAGGCCGCGCCGTGCCGCTTCGCCCGCTTCCATCAGCACCAGCGCGGCGGCGCCGTCGGAGAGCTGCGAGGCGTTGCCGGCGGTGACGTAGCGGCCTTCCTTGAGGACCTGGCCGCCCTTGAACACGGGCTCCAGCTTCGTGAGGTCTTCGAGCGTGGTCTGCGGGCGGTTGCCTTCGTCGCGATCGAGCCTCACCGTCTCGAACACAGTGCTGCCGCTGGCCTTGTCGAAACGTGCCATGACCGATTCCATTGGCACGATCTCTTCGGCAAAGCGCCCTTCGGCCTGCGCCCGCGCGGTGAGCTGCTGCGAGCGCAGCGCGTATTCGTCCTGGCGCTCGCGGCTGATGCCGTAGCGCTGGGAGACGATCTCGGCCGTCTCCAGCATCGACATGTAGAGCGCCGGGACGCGTTCGTCGAGCACGGGGTCCTGGATGCGGAACATGTTGTAGTGCTCGTTCTGCACCAGCGACACGGATTCCACGCCGCCCGCGACGGCGACGTTCATGCCGTCGACGATGATCTGCTTCGCGGCGGTGGCGATCGCCATCAGGCCCGAGCCGCACTGGCGGTCGATGGTCATGCCGGGCACGCTCGTCGGCAGGCCGGCGCGCAGCGCGGCCTGGCGCCCGACGTTGAAGCTCGTCGTGCCCTGCTGGATTGCGCAGCCCATCACGACGTCTTCGACGGCGTCGGACTCGACCGCAGCGCGGTCCAGCGCGGCGCGCACGACGTGGCCGGCCAGCGCCTGGCCCTGGGTGTTGTTGAAGGCACCGCGATAGGCCTTGCCGATCGGGGTGCGGGCGACGGAAACGATTACCGCGTCACGCATCTTGTGCGCTCCCTGTTAGTGGTTGGTGGGTTGAGGTTCGTCATGTTGCGTTCAAGGGGCAGGCGCGGCGGCGCCGTCCCAGTCCTGCCCGCAGGCGGCCGTCTTCGCGAGCAGCGGCGACGGCGTCCAGTACTCGCCGTGCTGCCGATGAAGGGCGAGCACGCGCTGGTACACCGACGCCAGTCCGGTCTCGACGGCCCACTGCATGGGGCCGCCGCGGCTGGCCGGGAAGCCGTAGCCATTCACGTACACGACGTCGATGTCGCCGGCACGCTGTGCCACGCCTTCCTCCAGGATGCACGCGCCTTCGTTGACCATCGCGCACAGCAGGCGGTCGAGGATTTCCGTGTCGGGAATGTCCCGGCGCACGATGCCGAGCTCGGCCGACACGCCGGCGATCAGGGTCTCGATTTCCGGGTCGGGGATCGCCTCGCGCCCCTTGTAGAGGTAGTAGCCGCGTCCAGTCTTCTGCCCGAAGCGGCCCATCTCGCAGATGCGGTCGGCGATGGGCGAGTAGCGCAGGTGGGCGGGACGGGTCAGGTTTTCCTGCCGGCGGATGCGCCAGATCACGTCGAGGCCGGCCATGTCGCGCATCGCGAAGAGGCCCATCGGGAAGCCGAAGTCGGTGAGCACGCGGTCGATCTGCGCTGGCGTGGCGCCTTCTTCCAGCAGGAAATCGGCCTCGCGGCCATAGGCGCCGAGGATGCGGTTGCCGATGAAGCCGTAGGCATTGCCGGCGATGACGGAAATCTTGCGCAGAGTCTTGGCGACGCCCAGCGCGGTGGTGAGCGCTGCTGCGCCGGTGCGGGGCCCGCGCACCACTTCGAGCAGGCGCATGACGTTGGCGGGGCTGAAGAAATGCAGGCCGACGACACGGTCGGGGCGAGTGGTGGCGCCGGCGATGGCATCGACGTCGAGCGTCGACGTGTTGGTGGCGAGCACGGCGTCCGGTTTCGCGATGCCGTCGAGGCGCCTGAACACGTCCTGCTTGACGGCGAGGTCCTCGAACACCGCTTCGACGATGAGATCCGCGTCCGCCAGCGCCGACCAGCCGGTGGCGGTCTGGATGCGCTGGAGCGCGGCGTCGGCCTTCGCCTGGGGCAGGCTGCCGCGGCTCACCGAGGTGGCGTAGTTGGCGGTGATGGTCTTCATGCAGCGCAGGAGGGCTTCCTCCGAGGTGTCCAGCAGGGTCACGGGGATGCCGGCATTGGCGAAGCTCATCGCGATGCCCGCTCCCATCGTGCCGGCGCCGATCACGCCGGCAGTGCGCACCGGCGCCGCCGTCGCGCGGGACGCGTCGCGGAGCTTTCCGGCGGCACGCTCGGCAAAGAACAGGTGGATCAGCGCGCGGCACTGGTAGCTGTGCTCGCACTCGCGGAACGCCTCCTTCTCGAGGCGGAAACCTTCGGCGAAACTGACGCGGCAGGCGGCCTCGATGCAGTCGACGATCTTCCTCGGCGCGAGCTGGCCCTTCCACTTGCGCGCGTTCTTCTCGCGGAATGCGTCGAACAGCGCGGGATCGACGTCGCGGATCTTGTCGGTCGCCTCGCTGAGCCGGCGTGCACGCAGGGTGCCGCTGACGACATCCTGCGCCATCGCGAGCGCGTCTTCGAGCAGCGGGCCCGACGCGATGCGGTCGATGACGCCCCATTCGTGCGCCTGGCGGGCGGCGACCGGATGGCCGCCGGTGGTGACGGCGAGGGCGACCTCGGGGCCGGCCAGGCGCGTCCACCATTGCGTGCCGCCGCCGCCGGGCATGAGGCCGAGCTTCACTTCGGGCTGGCCGATCTGCGCGTCGGGGCTGGCGATGCGCCACTGGCAGGCCAGCGCGAGTTCCAGGCCGCCGCCGAAGGCGCTGCCGTGGATTGCTGCGATCACGGGTTTGGAGCTGGCCATCAGCGCGTCGATGATCGCGTACAGGCTCGGCTCTTCGTAGGGCTTGCCGAAATCGTTGATGTCGGCGCCGGCGACGAAAGTCGCGCCGCCGCCGATGATCACCAGCGCCCGCACCCGCGGGTCGGCGAGCGCGTGCCCGATGGCGGCCATCAAACCGCTGCGCACGGCCAGGCTCAGCGCGTTCACCGGCGGATTGTCGACGGTCGCCACGGCGATGTCGCCATGCAGCGCATAGCCCACGGCAGGGCGCTGCGCGGCCTGCGGCACGCCGCCTTCGGCGGGGGCGCTCATTGGGCCTCCAGCAGCACGCCTGCCCCCATCCACGCGGCGATGCCGGCGCACGGGACTGCACACAGGATGGCCTCGGCCAGTTCCTCGTCGCTCGCGCCGACCGCGCGCGCGGCGCGGATGTGGGTGGCCGCCATCGGGCTGTAGTCGGACGCGAGGACGGCGACCAGCATCAGCTCGGCCGCCTTGCGGTCGAGCTGGTTGCAGTCGATGGTGCCCTTGCGCATCAGGAAATAGCCGTCCGCGCCTTTGGGTGCGAGCCTGAGCAGCGTCGCCAGCGCAGGTGGGATGGTGCCGAAGTAGGCCTTGAAGTTCGCCTCGGCTTCGCCGGGGTTGGCGCGCACCAGCGGCGCATCCGGCACGGTCGCCGGTTGCTGCGGATACACGGCATGGAGCAGGGCGTCGAAGGCGAGCGCCGCACCTTCGCCACGCAGGCTGCTCAGCAGGATCAGTCCGCTGGCCGCCTCATTGAGCGGCAGGCCGCGCGCTGCCGCGCGTTCGAGTTCGCTGCGCGCCAGCTCCCGGTAGCCGCGGTTGCAGGCCGCGACCGCGGCGAGCAGGCACTTCAGTTTCGCGGGCAGCGCTCCATCGGTTTCGATCACCTCGCGGAACAGGGCGTACCCCGAACGCGTGAAGGGTGCGAGTTGTTTCAGGAGCTCCGACTGGAGCAGGGCATTCGGTTCGGTCACCTTGGTCTCCCGGGTGTGTGGTCGGCTGCAGTCTGGAGCGCTGCCGCCGTCGTGCCGGACGGCTACGTCCGGCGGTCGATCACGGCAGGTTGGCAGTCTGCAGCAGGTTGGACAAGTCCCTTCGCGTAAAAGCCTACCGACCGGGCGGTCGAGTGTCAATGACCAGATGGCGTCCGGGATTCGTCGGGAACGCGGCGCAACGCGGGCCGCATTTTTCATGTTGACAGCCGACCGGTCGGTCGATAACCTTTCTCCGGACAGCTGGTGCTTTGCCCTGCCCGCATGCGGGGTGTGGATCGACCGAACGTACGGGCGATTTATGCGGCCAGACCGCGTAGTCGAACGGCCCCGGCAGGCGGGGGGCGAAAAAAGAAAAACGCGGGTTTCTGTGTCCACGACGCGGAGATCCTGGGTAGCGCCAATTCGCATCCTCGCGGTGCCAACGACGGATAAAGAATGCCATGGGTGAAATAGCAAACAGCGCGATACAACTGGATGCCGTGCTCGGCGAGTCGCCCACGGGTGTCGAGCCCAAGGCCTATATCGGCGAGGTGGGCGAGATCCGCCAGGTCGCCCGGATCGACGAAGGGCGTCTGCACGACTGGCTGCGCGGGCATCTGCCGGATTTCCGCGGGCCGCTGACGGTGCGGCAGTTCCAGGGGGGGCAGTCGAACCTGACCTACCTGCTCGAGACGCCGCAGACCAAGTACGTGCTGCGTCGCCAGCCGCCTGGCGTGCTGCTGAAATCCGCCCATGCGGTGGACCGCGAATTCCGCGTCATCGACGCCCTGTCGCGCATTCCGGGCTTCCCCGTGCCGCAGCCTTTCACGCTTTGCGAGGACCGCGAGGTGCTGGGCAGCATGTTCTATGTCATGCGCCATGTGCCGGGGCGGATCTTCTGGAACTGTCGCATGCCGGACCTCACGCCGCAGGAGCGCGCGGCGGTGTTCGATTCGGCCAACGAAACCCTTGCGCGGCTGCACAAGGTCGATTACGCCGCGCTCGGTCTGGCGGATTTCGGCCGCCCGGGGAATTACTTCGAGCGTCAGATCTCGCGCTGGTCGCGCCAGTACGACCAGTCGCGCATCGAGACGATTCCCGAAATGGATTGGCTGATGGCCTGGCTGCCGTCCAACGTGCCGGAAGAAGACGGACTGTCGTCGATCATCCACGGGGATTACTCCTTCCACAATCTGCTGATCCATCCCACCGAACCGCGGGTGGTGGGCGTCGTGGACTGGGAGCTGTCGACGCTCGGGCATCCGCTCGGCGACCTGATGTATCACACCATGGAGTGGTACCGACCGCCCGGTGTCGATGCGCGCGGCACGCTGCAGGACGCCGATCTCGCGGCGCTGGGGATCCCGACACTGACGGAATACATCCGGCGCTATGGCGAGCGCACCGGCTTCAAGGTCGATGCGACGCTGCCCTTCTACCGCGCGTTCAACCTGTTCCGCACTGCGGCAATCCTGCAGGGCATCGCCTTCCGCCTGCAGGAAGGCAACGCCGCGTCGGCCAATGCCGAGGAAATCACGGCCAATCTCCGTCCCCTGGCGAAGGCGGCGTGGCGGTTCGCGAACGGGGGCGGCGGCTTCTGAAACGGGCGGGGTTCCGGCACGGCGGCGGCGCCGACACGGCCCTCTTTCCACTCGCGGCCGGCGGCCACTTCCGGCGGCGGCGAGCCCCTGCAGCGGGAGCCGCCGTGGGCGCGTCCGCTTCCGACTGTGACCATTGCGCAGGAAATGTCATGACCGATCCGATAACCGAAGCCCGGCAGCGGGCCGAAGGCCTCAAGGCGGCGATCCGCAGCTTTTACGACGGGGTGATGCCCGTGGACCTGAAGCGCAAGTCGCGGCTGCACCAGGTGCTGGACAAGGACGACTACGTCCGCTGGATGCGCCTGCTCAACGATCAGGGCTGGGCCGTCGGGCACTGGCCGAAGGAATATGGCGGCCAGGCGTGGTCGCTGCTCGAGCGCTTCTCCTTCGAGGATCAGCTCGCACGGCTCGGCTGTCCGTGGGTGATCCCCTTCGGCGTCAAGTACGTGGGGCCAGTGATCTATGCCTTCGGTTCGCCGGAGCAGAAGGCGCGCTTCCTGCCGCGCATCGCGACCACCGATGACTTCTGGGCCCAGGGGTATTCGGAGCCGGGCGCGGGCTCCGACCTTGCGGGCCTGCGCACCGAGGCGATCCGGGTGGAGTCGAGCGAGGGCGACCACTATGTCGTCAACGGCCAGAAGGTGTGGACGACCTACGCGCAATGGGCGGACTGGTTGTTCTGTCTCGTGAAGACGGCGCGCGGCGAGCAGGCGCAGAAGTCCATTTCCTTCCTGCTGATCGACATGCGCAGTCCGGGCGTGACCGTGAAGCCGATTCCGACCATGGACGGCTATCACCACGTGAACGAGGTGTGGCTCGAAAACGTCCGCGTTCCCGCCGAAAACCTCGTCGGGGCCGAAGGGGAGGGGTGGACCTACGCCAAATACCTGCTCAAGAACGAGCGCACCGCGGGTGCCATCGTCGGCATGGCGTGGCACGCGCTGGAGCGTCTGAAGGGTCTTGCGGCAGAGGCTGCACCGGCCTCGCGCGACCGCCTCGAAACCCGCATCGGCGAGCTCGAGCTGCGCTTCATGGCACTCGAAGTGGCGTCCTACCAGGCGGTGGAGTCGATGATGCGCGGCACCGAGCACGGCGCCGAGGCCTCGCTGATCAAGCTGCGCGGCACCGAGCTGTACCAGCACATCGCCGAAGCGGCGGTCGACACCCTGGGCCTGGCAGGCGTCGCCTGGGACGCGGCGGCCCTGCATGCCGCAGCGCCGCCGCCGCTGGGGCCGGAGGATGCGGGCGGCATCGTCAAGGATCATTTCTACAACCGCGCCGCGACGATCTTCGGCGGCGCCTCCGAGATCCAGCGCAACATTGTTGCCAAGGGAGTGTTGGGGCTATGAACATGGATCTGGAAACGGCCGCGATGCTGCGCGACAGCGCGGCGCGCTATGCGGCGGACAATTACGGCTTCCTGCAGCGCCACGCCGTGCTCGGCGAGGCCACCGGCTACAGCGCCCGCGCGTGGCGCGATTACGCCGAACTGGGCTGGCTGGCGCTGCGCCTGCCGGAGACCCACGGCGGTCTCGACGCCGATCCGTTGGCGGTCGGCGCGCTGATGGAAGTGGTGGGCAGCCGCCTGCTGATGGAGCCGGTGCTGGCCAGCGCCATCGTCGGTACCGGGTTGGTGGTGAAACTCGGCAGCGAGGCGCAGCAGGCGGCGCTGTTTCCGGGGCTCGCCGACGGCTCGCTGCGGCTCGCCTTCGCCGATGCCGAGCCCGCCGACAGTCCCTGCAGGGTGCGCGGCGGACGCCTGTCGGGCAGAAAGATATCGGTGCTGCACGGCGACGTCGCCGACCGCCTGATCGTCTCCGCGCTGGATGACGCCCACGGCGGCAGGCGGCTCTACCTCGTCGATCCCGCAGCGGGGGAAACGGAGATCACGCGCTACCGGCTCGTGGATGGCCGGGGTGCGGCGAACCTGCATTTTGCCGGTGCGCCCGCCGAGCCGCTCGGCGCAGACGCGGCGGCGGTCGAGGCGGCCCTTGCGGAGGTGCTCGACGAGGCGGCCGTGGCGGCCTGCGCCGAGGCGCTCGGTGCCGTGCGCGTGCTGGTCGCGACCACCTGCGATTACCTCAAGATCCGCAAGCAGTTCGGACGTGCCGTCGGCACCAACCAGGCCCTGCAGCACCGTGCCGTCGATATGTTCCTGTTGCAGGAAGAAGTCGCCGCGCTGACCCTGGCGGCGCAGCAAGCGCTCGGTCGGCCGGCCGCGGAGCGGGCGCGCGTGGTCAGCGGCGCGAAGGCCTACATCTGCAACGCAGCGCGCCACGTGGCCAACGAGGCGGTACAGATGCACGGCGGCCTGGGCGTCACCGAAGAGCTGGACGTGAGCCATTATTTCCGCCGCCTGATGGTCAATGCGGCGTTGTTCGGCAGCCGCGACGAGCATTTCGCCCGTTACCTCGCGGCCGGCCGGAACGGGGCGGCAGGGGGGATGCACGCATGAGTATCTCGAATGCCGCAGGGCTGTTCGACATATCGGGAAAAATCGCGCTGGTCACGGGCGCTTTCAGCGGCCTCGGCCGCGACTTCGCCGAGGCACTCGCGGGAGCCGGGGCCGTGGTCGTCCTCGCCGGCCGGCGCATCGACCAGGGGCGCGACGTCGCGGCCGGGCTGGTTGCGGGCGGACACCTGGCGCATGCGGTGGCCATGGACGTGACGCGCGCCGAAAGCGTGAGCGAGGCCCTGGCGTGGATCGTCGCCAACGTCGGGGTGCCCGACATCCTCGTGAACAATGCCGGCGTGACCCTCACGAAACCGCTGCTCGACGTCGACGAGCAGGACTGGGGCAGCATCATGGACGTCAATCTCGACGGTTCGTGGCGGGTCGCGCAGGGCGTGGCGCGGGCGATGAAGGAGGCCGGCCGGGCCGGCAGCATCATCAACATCGCTTCGATCCTCGGTTTGCGCGTGGCACAGCAGGTGCCGGCCTACGCGGCATCGAAGGCGGCGCTGATCCAGCTCACGAAAGCCATGGCGCTGGAACTCGCCCGCTATGGAATTCGTGTCAATGCGCTGGCGCCGGGCTACGTCGAAACGCCTCTCAACCGGGATTTCTTCGCCACCGACGCGGGCAAGGGCCTGATAAAGCGCATTCCCGAGCGCCGTCTCGGGCAGAGCGCGGAACTGGTCGGCCCGCTGCTGCTGCTCGCTTCGGCTGCGTCCTCCTACATGACCGGCGCGGTGCTGGTGGTCGACGGCGGTCATACTGTGAATACGCTGTGACAATCCGTTGACAGGCGACAACAGGAAAAGGGAGCAAGGCATGGGTGACAAGGTCATCGTCGAGCAGCATGGCGCGGTGTTGCGCATCGTCCTCAACCAACCGGAGGCGATGAACGCCATCGGCCCGGAAATGGCCAGCCGGTTTGCGGGAATCGCGGCGGACGCCGCCGCCGATGCGACAGTGCGCTGCGTGGTCGTTACCGGGGCCGGACCGCATTTCATGGCCGGCGGTGACATCCGCTATTTCTCGGAACTGCTCGGGTTGGCTGCCGCGGAGCGCGACGCGAAGCTCGGGGCGCTGGTGAGCGACGTCGGACGCGCCGTCACGAGCCTGCGGACGATGGCCAAGCCGGTGATCGGCGCTGTGCGCGGCGCCGCAGCCGGATTCGGTTTTTCGCTGATGTGCGCCTGCGATGTCGTGATCGCCAGCGACACCGTGAACTGCAAGCTGGCCTATGGTCAGCTCGGTGCCTCGCCCGACGGCGGCGGCAGCTACACCCTGCCGCGGCTGCTGGGCGTGCGTCGGGCGATGGAACTGGCCCTGCTGGACGAGCGTATCGACGCGCAGCGCGCGCTGGAACTGGGACTTGTGAGCCGGGTCGTGGCCGACGCGGAACTCGACGCCGCGGCTCTCGCGCTGGCCGCGCGCCTTGCCGCGCAGCCGACGGCGGCGCTGGGACGGACCAAGCAGCTGTTCTACGGCTCGTTCGACAACGACCTCGCCGGCCAGATCGACGCCGAACTGCAAGCCTTCCTCGCCGCAGCCGGGTCGCACGATTTCTCCGAGGCGGTGACCGCCTTTCTCGGCCGACGCAAGCCGGAATTTCGTGGCAGTTAGCGATCCGGCGGAGGGCGTCGGTGCGGACGATGCGCCGTGCATGGGGCCCGCCGAATTCGTCGCCTTCGTCGCGCTCAGCCTCGTCGCTGGCGCGGTGGCGGTCGACATGATGCTGCCCGCGCTGCTGCCGCTCGGCGATTACCTCGGGCTGGCGGATTCGAATCGCGCCCAGGCCGTGATCGCGGTCTTCGTACTCGGCGTCGGTGCATCGCAACTCCTGTTCGGTCCGCTCAGCGATCGTTACGGCCGGCGCCCGTTGTTCATCGCGGGCGTGCTGCTTCTCGTCGCAGGCAGTGTCGCCGGCGCCTTGGCGCAGGACTTCCAGGTACTGCTCGCGGCACGCCTGCTGCAGGGCATCGGCGCGGGCGCGCAGCGCGTGGTGACCTTCTCGGTCGTGCGCGACCGCCATGCGGGTCCGCAGATGACGCGGGTCATGTCGCTGGCGATGGCGGTCGTGCTGCTCGAGCCGATCGTCGCACCGCTGCTCGGGCAGCTCATCCTGCTGTTCGCTTCGTGGCGCTGGATCGTCGCGGCGGTTGCAGTGGTCGGGGGGATTTCGCTCGGCTGGGCGGTGTGGCGCCTCGAGGAATCGCTGCCGGCGGCGCGCCGCCGTTCGCTCTCGCCGCGTTCGCTGGCGGCCGCTTACCGGACGGTCGTCCGCACCCGCGTCGCCTTCGTCTGCATGATCGTATGCGGCCTCGTGATGGGGGCGCATCTCGGCTTTCTATCCTCGGCGCAGGCCATCTTCCAGCGTACCTTCGACGCCGGTCTGCACTTTACGCCGCTGCTGGCGCTGGTCTCGCTGGCGATGTCCGCCGCGGCTTTCGCCAACTCGCGCCTCGTGCGCCGTTTCGGCAGCGCGGAGCTGATTCGCGCGGGGCTGTACATCCTCGTCACCGCGAACGCGGCAGCGCTCGCGCTGGCCGTCGCCGGCGCCATCACGCTGCCGATGTTCCTCGGCGTGCAGGCGTGCAACATGTTCGTCTTCGGCATGCTGCTGCCCAATCTCACCGCGATGTCGATGAATCCGCTCGGCAGCATCGCCGGTACCGCGTCGTCGATGTTCGGCTTCGTATCGATGACCGTCGGCGCGCTCCTCGGTGGGCTGGTCGGGCAATTCTTCGACGGCACGCTGCGCCCGGTACTGGGGGCGTACGTGATCCTGGGTGTCATGGCGCTCCTGGTGCTGCGGCACCTCGGCGGAGAGGAGGAAGCGCCTGTCGTGCAAAGTGCAAAAAATGAATTGACAGTCATTGACTGTTGAATCATTATCAAAAAAACAGGACGGTTTGTTCTTATGGCCGCGCGCAGCGCGGGCAGGACCGGATTCCTCAACCGATTCAAGGTCTGTTCCATGATCCGTGTGATCCACCACGTTGCAATTTCGACGCCCGACCTGAAACCGATGTGCGATTTCTATTGCGGGCTGCTTGGATTCGAAGAGGTGTCGCGCACGGCATGGCAACCGGGTGAGGCGAAGATCGACCGCGTCATGGCCCTGACCGCCACCGCGGCGACGGCCGTGATGCTGCAGCGCGGCCCGACCTGCATCGAGTTGTTCCAGTTCGCCTTCCCCGCCCAGGCGCCGAAGGGCAGTGGCGACCGCCCCGTGAATCGCTACGGCTTCACCCACCTGTGCTTCGATGTGGCGGATGTCGATGCCGCCTACCAGCGCATGGTCGATGCCGGCGTTCGCTTCCACTGCCCGCCACAGGACTTCGGCAGCGTGCGCGCGACTTACGGGCGGGATCCCGACGGCAACGTGTTCGAGCTGCAAGAGCTCACCGGACAGCCCGGGTTCGCCGCATCGCCGCAGTAAATAAACAGAACAGATTGCTTGTGAAGGTTCGGGCACGAACTGCCCGTTTGCCTGGGGGAGCAGCGCATGTCGTTCAGTGGACCAATTGAAGACCGTCTCGCGATTCGCGAACTGATCGAGCAGTACGGGGATGCGGTGATGCAGCGCGACGCCGCGGCGTGGGCCGGGGTGTGGGCCGAGGACAGCGAATGGCGCCTGCCCGAATACCCCGGGCTCGAATGCTTCCGCGGCCGCGAGGCCATCGTCGCCGGCTGGATCCGCTCGATGGGCGACTATCCCGGTCTCGCCTACGTCGCCACGCCGGGGGCGATCGAGGTCGACGGCGACCGCGCGACGGCCCGCACCTACACCTCCGAGGTGTTCCCGCATCCCGACGGGCGTGTGCTGCGCCTGCGCGGCCAGTATGACGACGAGTTGGCGCGGATCGACGGCCGGTGGCTATTCACGAAACGGGTTTACAAGACCATCCGGGCCGACTGAGCGGCGCCGGCGGGCGGGGGAGCGACATGGAACGACTTGCGGGCAAGGTGGCGCTGGTGACCGGCGGCACTGCGGGGATCGGGGCCGCGACGGTGGAACGCTTCCGCCGCGAAGGGGCCAGCGTGGTGTTCACCGGCTCCAACGCCGGGCGTGCGGCCGCCCTGTGCGAGGCCACCGGGGCAGTCTTCCATGCCCATCACATCGATGACCGGGCCGGCTGGACTGCGCTGATGGAGCTGATCCGCGGGCGCTTCGGGCGGCTCGACATCGCCTTCGCGAACGCGGGCGTGGAAGGTGCGGACAGCAACATCGAGGACATCGAGGCCGATGCCTGGGACCGCATCATCGACGTGAACCTCACCGGCACGATGCTGACGTGCAAGCACGCTGTCGCCGCGATGCGCGCCAACCCCGGCGGCCCCGGCGGCTCGATCATCATCAACTCGTCGATGAACGGCATCCTGGCCTTGCCGCGCAACGTCGGCTACAGCGTCGCCAAGGGTGCGCAGCGCCTGCTCGCGAAGTCCGTCGCGATGCACTGCGCCGATGCCGGGCTGAAGATCCGCTGCAACACGATCCATCCCGGCGTCGTCGAAACGCAGATGATCCGCGAGGCGATGGCGGGTGCGCCCGATCCGGCGGCGGCGCGGGCGCAACTGTGCGGGCTGTCGCCGCTGGGGCGGATGGGCTCGGTCGAGGAGATCGCCGGACTGGTGACTTATCTCGCCAGCGACGAGGCGGCCTTCGTCACCGGCGCCGAATATCTGATCGACGGCGGCTCGACCGCCGGGTTGCGGGGGGTGTGAGCGATGCCGTCCGTCGCCGATGCCGGCGCGATCCTCGCCCGCTTCATCACCGACCGGACCGGGGCGCCGGCCATGGTCAGCGGCCTCGAACGCATGCCCGGCGGCTTTTCCTACGAAACCTGGCGCCTGCGCGCGAGCTGGGTCGACGCGGACGGCCCGCGCAGCGCGCCGCTGATCATGCGCAAGGCGCCGCGCGCCGGGCTGCTCGAACCCTACGATGCCAGCGTCGAATTCCGCGTGCTGAGCGTTCTGCACGATTCGGGCGTGCCGGTGCCTAGGGTGTACTGGTGCGATGCGGGCGGCGAGCTGCTCGGCACCTCGTTCTACATCATGGAATTCGTCGACGGCGACGTGCCGCTGCCGTGGAGCGACAGCCTGCCCGCAGCCTCGCGCCCCGAGGTGCACCGCCAGTTCGTCGATGCGCTGGCGAAGCTGCACACGTTCGACTGGGAGGCGCACGGGCTGTCCTTCCTCGGCGTGCCCGCCGACCGCGGCGACCCCGCGGCGCTGGCGCTCGACCGCTGCGAGGAGGTGCTCGACCGCATCCGCCTGCGGCCCTATCCCGTGCTGCGCGAGGTCATCGCGTGGTTGCGCGCCAACCGCCCGCGCAGCCCGTGCCTGTCGCTGATCCACAACGACTATCGCATGGGCAATTTCGTCTGGCGCGACGGCCGCATCCGCGCCGTGCTCGACTGGGAGCGCGTGTTCATCGGCGATCCGATGGCCGACATCGCCTTCACGCGCATCCCGGCACTCGCGGGCTGGTGCAGCGTCAGCGGGGAGATGGCCGAGCGCTACTCGCAGCAGTCGGGCATCGCCGTCGATGAGGAGCGCGTGCGCTACTGGACCCTGCTCGAAACGCTCAAGGCCGACCTGGTCGGCCTGACCGGCCTCAAGGTGTTCGCCGACGGCCGCTCGTCCGACCTGCGCCTGCTGCAGATTGGGCGCAACGTGCTCGCCAACAACATACCCGCCGAAGCCGCGGCGATAGGAATGGGCGCATGATCGAACAGACCGTTCCGCTGCAGCAACTCACCGCGGGCATGGCCGCCTGCGTGCGCGAGTGGATCCTGCCGCATCTTTCCGACGCGATGGCGCGCATCCAGGCCGAGCAGCTGGCGACGCTGCTCGAAGAGCTGCCGCGCATCGTCGCCCCGGCCGCGCTGGCGCGTATCCGCGCCGACAGCGACGAGGCCCGCGAACTGCTGCGGCGCTGCGGTGCGGAGGCGCCGCCGGCAGCGGACGAAGTCCACGTCGATACCCTGATGGCCGAGAACGCCGCGCTCAAGGAGCGCCTGGAGGCGCTCGCCGCCCGCTGCCGCAGCGCCGGCGACGCCGCGGCCGACGAAACCCTGCGCGACATTCAGCGCTTCTTCGTGCGCAGCGCGCGCCGCGAAGGGGAGGGGGTGACGGTGCAGTTGTTCGAGGAAATGACGACGCGCGACCGCGAGGGCAAGCAGCACCTTGCCGCGGATGCGGCGGCGTAATCGCGGCAGCGCAAGGAGAGACAGGCATGGCGAAGATGCGATCGGTCACCCTCGTGGCGCCGCGCAGGTTCGAGATCGTCGAGGTCGACAAGCCCGAGGTCGATGACGATTCCGTCATCGTGAAAGTCGAGGGGCACGGCATCTGCGGCAGCAACCTGCATTTCTGGCACGGGGGCGGTTCGGCCAATGCGATGTGCTGCTATCCGATGCCCGGTGCTGCCGGGCACGAGTTCGGCGGCGTCGTCACCGAAGCCGGGCGCAAGGTGCGGCGCGTCAAGGTCGGCGACCGCGTCGCGGTGGACTTCTTTCACAGCACTGCGTGCGGCGTATGTCCGTATTGCACGGCGGGCTGGCCGAACCAGTGCACCGGTCGGGCGGCCCATGCGACCGGCGGCTACGTCGATTACCTCAAGCTCTCGGAACGCGGTCTGCATATCCTGCCCGACACCGTCGCGACGCACGCGGCGGCGATTGCCGAGCCGGCGGCGGCTCCGGTCAGCGCGCTGCGGCGCGCCGGCCTGCGCGGCGGCGAGCAGGTGGTGGTGCTCGGCGCGGGCGTGCTCGGACTGGCGGCGGCCGGCGCGGCGAAAGCGATGGGTGCGGGCCGGGTGATCGTTACCGCCAAGTACGACCAGCAGGCGCAGTTCGCGCAGGCCTTCGGCGCCGACGTGGTCGTGCGCGGCAGCGGCGACGCCTCGGTCGAGGAGATCCGCTCGCACCTCGACGGCGGCGCTGCGGACATCGTCATCGAGACCGTGGGCGGACATGCGCCGACGCTGGGCCAGGCGACCGACATCGTGCGCCCGCGCGGCGAGGTGCTGGTGCTGGGGTTGTGGGAGGAACTGGTGCCGCTCGACTCGTGGAAATCGGTGCTCAAGGACGTGACCTACCGTTTCTGCCTGACTTACGGGACGCAGGGATTGAAGACCGACTTCGGTTACACCGTCGACCTGATGGGTTCGCGCAAGCTGCCGATGCAGGACCTGGTGACGCACGTGATGCCGCTGGAGCAGATCGGCGAGGCCTTTGAAGTGGCCGCCGATAAGAGCCGCGGCGCCATGAAAGTAATTCTTGTCCCTTAGGAATACCGCGATGACGAACGAGCTGGAGGCGCTGTCCGCGCATTATTTTCAGACCGCCTGGGTGGTGCGCGACCTGGACGCCGCGGAGGAATGGTTCGGCCGCGTGATGGGCGTGCCGGCGTGGGCGCGGTTCGACGTCGTGCTCGGTGAGGAGAGCCGCTACCGCGGCCGGCCGGCCGATTCGGCGATGCGCCTGTCACTCGGCTATGCGGGGGAGGTACAGGTCGAACTCATCGAATCGCTGCGCGGGCCCAGCATTTACACCGAGTTCCTCGAACGCAAGGGGCCCGGCCTGCACCACGTGGCGTTTGCGGTGCCGGACTTCGACGCCACCGTCGCGCGCCTGCGCGGCCAGGGTTTGCCGGAACTGTCGTCGGGCGTTCTGAGCGGGGGCAGTGTGAAGTTCGCCTATTTCGACTGCGAGGAGGCGGGGGCGTCGGTGATCGAGATTCTCGGCTTCGATGCGGCGACGACCGAGGCGATGGCGCAAATGAAGGCTGCGGCATATGCCGCCCGTATCGGTTAGGAGTCAGCGGCGGCGTACATCGGGGGGGAGACGAGGATGCAGTCGGAAGAGTTCGACGTGGGAATGAAGGCCGGGGAAGCGGCCGAGGACGGCGCAGCGGTGCCTGCCGGTCGGGCACGCGCAGGGCGTGGCGGGACCGCAGCGGTCGCCGCGGCGACCGAGAAGCGCCCCGCGGGCCGCAGCCGTCGGCCCACGCGCGCCGAGCGGGTGACGAACGTGCGCGAGGCGATCTTCCTGGCGGCCGCGACGGTGGTCGGCGAGCACGGTTACTGGGACGCCTCGGTCAACCGCATCACCGAGCTGGCGGGCATCGCGCAGGGGACTTTCTACCATTACTTCGAGTCGCGCCAGGCCCTGATGGACGAACTGCTTACCCATGTCGGCCTGGACCTGCTCAAGGCGATGGGCACGGCAGTGATCGGCGCGAGCGGTTTCTACGACATCGAGGAGCGCGGCTACCGCGCGTTCTTCGAACACATGCGCAAACACCCGTGGCTGTTCCGGGTGCTCAACGAGGCCGAGGTCGCCGCGCCGCTCGCGTACGGCAAGTATCTGGCGGTGGCCACGGCGCACTACATCGCGTCGCTGCGGCGCAGCGTCGAAGCCGGCGAGATCGCCAGCTACGGCGAGGCGGAACTGGAGGCGCTGGCGCACATGCTGATCGCGGCGCGCACCGCGCTGTACCGGCGCTATTACCGCAGCACGCGCGTGTCGCGCCGGCAGATCGATGCGGCCGTCGCGGTGTACATGAAGCTGGTGCGGGGCGGCGTGCGCTAGCGCGGCCGGCGCTGCGTCCCGGCGGCGCGCGCCTGCGCCGTCCGCGAATCATCCATCAGTCATCACGAAACGGGCCGGCCGCAGGCGGCCGGTCCCGGGAACCACGCGGTGCGCGGCCGGAGCCTCGCGCCCCGAACATCGACCACAAGGAAAGCCTGTCATGACCGTAAATGCCGACGACGAGTACCTGCACTTCGCCCCCGCGGGCAGCGATGCCCTGTTCAGCGACAACTTCTGGTTCTCGATCTGCGACCGCGAGGCCGACATCTTCGGCGTCAACCACCTCCATGTGAGCAACAAGGGCTACGGCCGCTTCAGCACGATGATGGTCATCGACGGCGTGGCGCAGCCATGGGCGAACAAGCTGCCGTTCGCCCCCGACGCGCCGCGCAAGTTCGACAAGCTCGTCGGCGGGCACATGAGCTATCAGGTCGTCAAACCGCTGGAGCAGATCCGCATCCAGTTCGACGGCCCGAAGTACGGCTTCGACCTGCTCTATACCGGTCGCTTCCCGGTCTTCGACTACAAGGACTGCCTCGGCGGCAACCCGCTGACCAGCGCGGACACATACAACTACGGCGGCCATTACGAGCAGGGGCTGTTGTGCACCGGCGAGTTCGAGGTGCGCGCGGGGCCGCGCCGCGGCCGCCGCCAGATCAACTCCTGGGCGCACCGCGACCACTCGTGGACCAACCGCTTCGGCGGCGAGACGCCGTGGGAGCTGCCGCCGCTGTCCTACCAGGACAGCCTGTTCCACTTCTGGCCGTCGATCCAGACCGAGCGCTTCCACCTCAACGCTTTCGGCTGGATGAATCCCGACTTCGTCGTGCCGCACCAGGGTGCGCCGCGCTTCGGCGGCTTCCTGTCCGACGCGAGCGGCAGCCGCCCGATCGAAGGGGCGAGCTGCATCATCCGCACCGAGGACGACCGCCGCACCGCGATGAGCTTCCTCTACGAGCTGACCTTGCCCGGCGGCGACGTGATCCACGTGCGCACCGGGCGCAAGCATGCGCACACGATGAACGGCCTGATGCGCGGCGAGAATGACGCCGAATGCACGCTTGACTGCTACGAGTCGTTCTTCGACTTCGAGATCGTCGAGACCGGCGAGCGCGGCTACGGCTGCGCCGAATACTCGATCCTGCATCCGCAGCCGCGCTGGCGCTACTGAACGGGCGTCCGGCGCGGGCCGGGCAGGGGTGCGACGCCGGCAAGGACGGACGGATTCACCAGCGGGGGAGAATCGAATGCAACGTGATTTTGATGTCGTCGTAGTCGGGGGCGGCGGAGCCGGCCTGTGTGCGGCGATCGAGGCGCAGGCAGCCGGTGCGTCGGTGATGGTGCTCGAAGCCGACACGCACGTCGGCGGCGCAACGCTGCAGTCGGGCGGGGTGTTCTACGCGGCCGGCACGAGCGTGCAGAAGGCCCGTGGCGTCCACGACACCGCCGATGCGATGTACGAGTACGTGATGAACCTCAACCAGTGGGAGTTCAGCCCGGCTATCGTGCGGCTGCTGTGCGATCGCGGCCCCGAGGCGATCGACTGGCTGATCGGGCACGGCGCCGAGTTTCCGCCCGAGTGGCTGATGTGCTCGGGCGTCGACTCGGTGCCGCGCGGCCATCCGAGCCGCGGTGGGGCGGGCAGCGTCGGCGAGACGATCGTGCGCGCGTTCGAGGCCTGCAGCGTCGAGACCGCGGTCGCGACCCGTGTCGAGTCCCTGGTCGTCGAGGACGGCCGCGTGGTCGGCGTGCGCGCCGCTGGGGCCGAGCTGCGGGCGGGCGCGGTCGTCGTCACCACCGGCGGCTTCGGCAACAGCCGCGAGATGATCGAACGCTACTGGCCGAGCATGGCCTACCACGGCGATCGCGTCTACGCGGTGCATTGGCACGCGCCCTTCATTCTCGGCGACGGCCTGAGGATGGGCGAGGAGGTCGGCGCGAACATCGTCGGTTTCGATACCGGCCTGCCGCTGCCCGCGTCGGGCGCGGCCGGCCGCGTGGTCGAGCCCTTCCTGCCGCCGTGGATCATGCTCGTCAATCGCGAAGGACGCCGCTTCATGGACGAGACGGTGCCCTACAGCGTCTCGGGCTACATCCTCAACAGCCAGACCGACCGGCGCGCGTTCGCGATCTTCGACGAGCCGACGCTCGCGAACGCCAGCGTGGACACCGCGTATTCCGATCCCTACCACTCCGAGCTTGCGGCGACGACCTGGGATCACCAGACGATCCGCGACCGGATCGCGAAGGGCGAGGTATTCGTCGCCGACTCGATCGGCGCGCTCGCGCGCAAGATCGGCGTCGACCCGATCAGCCTCGGCGTGACGGTCGAGAACTACAACGCCGACTGCGACTGCGGGATCGACGGCGAATTCCTCAAGCAGGCCGAGCGGCGCTTCGCCGTCCGCAAGGCGCCGTTCTACGCGATCGAGGTGCGCGCCTCGGTGATCGGCTGGACCAGCTGCGGGCCGGAGATCGACGGCCAGTGCCGCGTGCTCGACAAGCACCAGCGCCGCATCCCCGGCCTGTTCGCAGCCGGCGAAGTGGTCGGCGGCATACAGGGCAAGCGCTACGCGGGCGGGGGCCTGAGCATCGCCAACGCGGTCATCCTGGGGCGGCTCGCGGGGCAGAACGCCGCGCGGGCCGCGGCGCGGTAAAGCTAGGCACGGCCGGACTGGAGGGGAGCATGGGTAGGCTCGAGGGCAAGACCGCCGTTATCACCGGCGGCAGTTCCAACATCGGACTGGAGATCGGCCGCCGCTTCGCCGCGGAAGGCGCGCACGTGGTGGTCGCTGCGCGCGATGCGGCGCGGCTGGAGAAAGCGGTCGCGGTGATCGGGCACGGCGCGGCCGGCGTGGCCGTGGATGTCGCCGACGAGGCGCAGGTCAGGGCGCTGTTCGAACCGCTGGCACGGGTCGACCTGCTCGTGACCTGCGCCGGCGGCTGGGTGTTCGGTGCCATCGACGAGCTGCCGCCGCGGCATTGGGTGGAGCTATTCGCGGGGCGCTTCTTCGGCCAGATGTACGCGTGCCACCACGCCGTGCCGAAGATGCCCGCGGGCGGCTCGATCATGCTGTGCTCGGGCATCGCGGCGAAGGCGGCGATCCCGAACTATGCCGGCGGCTCGGCGCTGTGTGGCGCGGTCAATTCGCTCGGGCGCCAACTCGCGCTGGAACTGGCACCACGCGGGATCCGCGTGAATGTGCTGTCGCCGGGGCTGATCCTGACACCCGAGGAGCGCGAGCGCGCCGTGGCCGGCCAGGCGCCCGACGATATCGTGCGGCGCGGCTTCATCGACTCGCGCATTCCGCTGAAACGGGCCGGCAGCGCGGCCAACATGGCCGATGCGGCGATGTTCCTCGCAGGCTGCGATTATGCGAATGGCATGGTGATGGATGTCGACGGCGGCTGGACCACGGCGTAGCGGCCGGAGGGCGCGGCAGCGTATTTTTCTTGTTGAGGAGCGAAAGGCATGGGCAGCGTTGCGGGCAAGGTGGTGGTGGTGCTGGGGGCCGCGGGGGCCAACAACATGGGGCAGGTGATCGCGCGGCGCTTCGCGCGCGAAGGGGCAAAGGTGATGGTGGCCGGCCGTCGTGCGGCGGCGCTGCAGCAGCTTGCCGAAGAGGTCGGCGGCGCGTATGCGCTGTGCGACATCACGCGCGAGGCGGATGTCGCGGCGCTGATCGACGCCACCGTCAAGCGTTTCGGACGGCTCGACGTCGCCATCAACGCCACCGGTTACGGGCTGCTGAAACCGTTTCTCGACACCACGCGCGAGGACCTCGACTACATGAACGCGGTGCAATTCACCGGACCGTTCCAGTTCATCCAGGAAGCGGTGCGGGCGATGACGCAGGGCGGCTCGATCATCCAGATCTCGTCGGCGACGGCGACCATCATGCTCGACAACCATGCCGCCTACATGGGCACCAAGGCCGGCATCGACCACGTCATCCGCTGCGTCGCCAACGAGTTCGGCGAGCGGGGCATCCGCGCCAACTCGATCTCGCCCGGGATCACCGACACCCCCATGGCGGCGTCCGCCTTCGCCAGTCCGGCGCTGGTCGAGCTGTTCCGGCGCGAATATCCGCTCGGCCGCGTCGGCACCGCCGACGACGTCGCCGAGGCGGCGCTGTGGCTGGCAGCGGACGAATGCTTCGTCACCGGTCAGAACCTGCAGGTCAATGGCGGCCTGACGCTGCGGCGCAATCCGCGCATGAGCGAGATCGCCGCGGCGCTCGCGGACGGGACCGACACGTCGCGCTGACGAAATGGTTGTGCAGCGCGCGCAGGCAAGCGTCCGCTGCACAGCAAAAAATATACGACCGACCGGTCGGCTGGATTATAATCCGTCGGCAGGGTTTTTTCGGCGCACCATGCAGCCGCGTGACCGTTATCCCCGCACCGGAAAAACTTTGATGAGGCGCCGGGTCGCAGCGACCGGACCGCGACGGAGAAATGACATGTTGAATCGCAGGGTGGTGCTGAATTCGCGTCCGACCGGGGTGCCGGTGCCGGAAAACTTCCGCCTCGTCGAGGAGCCGGTGAGGGAACTGGCGGACGGTGAGGTGCTGATCGAGAACAAGGTGTTCGCCATCGATCCGGCTACGCGCGGGATGCTCGATGACCGCGAGAGCTACATGAAACCGGTCGAGATCGGCGGCCTGATTCCGACGATGGTGCTGGGCCGCGTCGTGAAGTCGCGCAATCCCGTTTTCCGCGAAGGCGACTACGGCCGCGGCTATGTCGGCTGGGAGCGTTATTCGATCCTCAACCCGTCGAACATCGCGATGGAGAACCTTCGCGTCGACCCGCAGATCCCGCTCACCGCCTACATGGGCGCACTGGGCTGGTCGGGCATTACGGCCTACATCGGCCTGCAGAAGATCGGCGAGATGCGTTCCGGCGAAACCGTGGTGGTGAGCGCGGCGGCCGGAGCGGTCGGCAGCGTCGCCGGGCAGATCGCCAAACTGCGCGGCAACCGGGTCGTCGGCATCGTCGGCAGTGCCGCCAAGGCGGACATCGTCACCGGCCTCGGCATGGACGCCGCGGTGAATTACCGCGCCACCGACGACCTCGCCGGGGCGATCCGCGCGGCCTGCCCGGGCGGGGCGAATATCTACTTCGACAACGTCGGCGGACGGGTCCTCGACACGATGCTGCCGCTGATGGCCGACTTCGGACGCGTCGTCGTGTGCGGCATGGTCGCCAACTACAACAATGCGGGCGATCCCTATCCGCTGCGCAACCTGTGGCAGGTGCTGGTCCATCGCATCACGATGCGCGGCTTTCTCGCCTTCGAGCATCCCGAGATTCTTGCCGAGGCCGAGGAGAGTATCGCCGGCTGGATCAAGTCCGGGCAGCTGAAGGCGCTCGAGAACGTCACCACCGGTCTGGAGAATACGCCGGCCGCCTTCATCCGCCTGATGTCGGGCGAGACCACCGGCAAGACGGTGGTGCGCCTCGACGACGACGTGGCGACGCTGGGCGCCTGAACGGGCCGCGGTGCTGCCCGTCTGCCGGTCCGGCAGGTGTGGCAGCGGGTGCGGGTTCGTTTCCGGCCCTGCATCCGGCACGCCGCTGCGGCTTGTTGGGACGGCCGTTCTGGCTTACCATGTGTAAAACAAACAAGACAGTATTGTTTTTGTCGGTCCGGTCGCCGCGGCGCCGGGCGACATTGTCATAACCCATACGCGAGGCAGGTGAAGATATGTCGCAACGTGAAGTAGTCGTGCTTGGAGCTGCCCGGACTCCCATCGGAACCTACGGCGGGTCGCTGAAGGACATTCCGCTGGGGGACCTGGCGACGGTCGCGGTGAAGGCGGCGCTGGAGCGTTCGGGCGCAGCGCCGGATGCGATCGGCCACGTCGTGATGGGCAACGTGATCCCGACCGAGCCGCGCGATGCCTACCTGAGCCGCGTCGCGGCGATGGATGCGGGCATCCCGGAGACCGTGCCGGCGTTCAACGTCAATCGCCTGTGCGGCTCCGGCCTGCAGGCCATCGTGTCGGCGGCGCAGGCGATCCGCCTGGGCGACTGCGACCTCGCGATCGGTGCGGGCGCCGAATCGATGAGCCGCGGCCCCTACACCGTGCCGAACCTGCGCTGGGGCGCGCGCATGCTCGACGCGCGCCTCGTCGACTACATGAACGGCATCCTGCACGACCCGTGGAAGCCGGTGCACATGGGCATCACCGCGGAGAACGTCGCCGAGCGCTACGGCATCACGCGCGAGATGCAGGACACGCTCGCGCTGGAGAGCCAGCGCCGTGCCGCGGTCGCCATCGTCGAGGGCTACTTCAAGGACCAGATCGTCCCCGTCCAAGTGAAGACCAAGGGCGGCACTGCGCTGTTCGATACCGACGAGCATGTGCGCACCGGCGTGACGATGGAGTCGCTCGCGGCGATGAAGCCGGCCTTCCGCAAGGACGGCGGCACGGTGACCGCCGGCAACGCCTCGGGCCTCAACGACGGCGCCGCCGCCGTGGTGCTCGCCGAAGCGGGCAGGGCTGCGGCGCTGGGCCTCAAGCCCCTCGCGCGCCTGGTCGGCTACGCCCATGCCGGCGTCGAGCCGCTCTACATGGGCATCGGCCCGGTGCCCGCGACGCGTCTGGTGCTGGAGCGCACCGGCCTGAAGGTCGAGGACCTTGACGTCATCGAATCGAACGAGGCCTTTGCGGCCCAGGCCTGCGCCGTGACGCGCGAACTGGGCTTCGATCCGCGCAAGGTCAATCCCAACGGCTCGGGCATCTCGCTCGGCCATCCGGTCGGTGGGACCGGCGCGATCATCACCACCAAGGCCATCTACGAACTGCACCGTACGGGCGGGCGCTACGCGCTGGTGACGATGTGCATCGGCGGCGGACAGGGCATCGCCGCGATCTTCGAGCGGCTGTAAGCCGCGGCGGGCGGACATCTGCAGCATTCATTGTGGGAGCGAAACATGGGTATCGGTACGGTAGGCATCCTCGGGGCGGGAACGATGGGCAACGGCATTGCCCAGGTGTGCGCGGCGGCGGGCCTGTCCGTCGTCCTGGTCGACATCTCGGCAGACGCGGTGGACAAGGCGATCGCGACGATCGGCGGCAGCCTGGAGCGCCTGATCAAGAAAGGGCAGCTCACGGCCGCGCAGAAGGCCGCGTGCCTCGACCGCATCCGCGGCAGCACCGACTACGCCGCGCTCGCGCGCGTCGACCTCGTGATCGAGGCGGCGACCGAGAACGAAGCGCTCAAGCTGAAGATCCTCGCCCAGGTGGATGAGATCGTCGGCCCCGACGCGCTGATCGCCACCAACACCTCGTCGCTGTCGGTGACGCGCCTCGCCGCGGCGACGAAACGTCCCGCGCGCTTCATCGGCATGCACTTCTTCAACCCGGTGCCGGTCATGGCGCTGGTCGAACTGGTGCCGGGGCTATGCACCGCGCCCGAAACCGTGGACGCCGCGCGCAGCTTTGTCGCCGCGATCGGCAAGAGCGCGATCGTCGCCAAAAACAGCCCCGGCTTCGCCGTGAACCGCATCCTGTGCCCGATGATCAACGAAGCGATTTTCGCGCTGCAGGAAGGGCTCGCGTCGGCCGAGGAGATCGACGCCGGCATGAAGCTCGGCTGCAACCAGCCGATCGGCCCGCTCGCGCTCGCCGACCTCATCGGCCTCGACACGATGCTGTCGGTGCTGCAAATGTTCCAGGCCGGTTTCAACGACCCGAAATACCGGCCCGCGCCGCTGCTCAAGGAAATGGTCGATGCCGGCTTCCTCGGGCGCAAGAGCGGGCGCGGCTTCTTCAACTACGCCTGACCACTGGCGCCACATCGCGAGGGAGCGAACCAAACCATGAATTTCGAACTGCCGGAAGAGCTGTCGGCGCTGCAGCAGAAAGTGCGCCGCTTCATCGCCGAGGAAATCATCCCGTTCGAGCGCGACCCGCGGCGCACCGCACACGGGCCGAGCGAAGCGCTGCGCGCGGAGCTGATCGCCAAGGGACGTGCGGCCGAGCTGCTGTCGGCGCACGTGTCGAAGGAATTCGGCGGCCTCGGGCTCGAGCACCGTGCCAAGGCGGTGTTCTTCGAAGAGGCCGGCTACTCGCTGCTCGGGCCGGTCGCGCTCAACATCGCCGCGCCCGACGAAGGCAACATGCACCTGATGGAGGTCGTGGCGCGCCCCGAGCACAAGGAACGCTGGCTGCGCCCGCTCGCCGCCGGCAAGATCCGCTCCTGCTTCTGCATGACCGAGCCCACGCCCGGGGCCGGTTCCGACCCGTCGATGCTGCAGACCACGGCGGTGCGCGACGGCGACCACTACGTCATCGACGGGCGCAAGTGGTTCACCACCGGCGCCGACGGCGCAGCCTTCGCCATCATCATGGCCAAGCTCGAAGACGGGCGCGCGACGATGTTCCTCTCCGACACCGACCGTCCCGGCTTCGTCGTCGAGCGCGCGATGGACACGCTCGACACCTGCTTCCCCGGCGGGCACGGCGTCGTGCGCCTGGACAAGCTGCGCGTGCCCGCCACCGACATCCTCGGCGAGCTCGGCGAAGGCTTCAAGTACGCGCAGGTGCGCCTGTCGCCGGCGCGCCTCACGCACTGCATGCGCTGGCTCGGTGCGGCGCGGCGCGCCCACGACATCGCCACCGACTACGCGCGCCGGCGCCACGCCTTCGGCCGGCCGCTGGGCAGCCACGAAGGGGTCGGCTTCATGCTCGCCGACAACGAGATCGACCTCCACTCGGCGCGCCTGGCGATCTGGCACACCGCATGGGTGCTCGACCAGGGGCATCTCGCGATCCACGACTCCAGCATGTCGAAGGTGCTCGTCTCGGAAGCCTGCTGGCGCATCGTCGACCGCTGCGTGCAGATCCTCGGCGGGCAGGGCGTCGCGCGCGAGACCACGGTCGCGCAAATCTTCGCCGACCTGCGCGCGTTCCGCATCTACGACGGCCCCTCGGAAGTGCACCGCTGGAGCATCGCCAAGCGCGTCCTCAAGGGCATCGCGCGCGAAGCCTGAGACGAACCCATTTCCGAACCACCGACGAGTGTGCACACCATGAACGAACCGATGCGCAGCGCGCTGGAAGCATTCATCGGGCAGCAGGCCGGCGCCGAGCGCGTCGCGATCGAGGAAGCGAAGCTCCTCTCCGGCGGCTCGATCCAGGAAAACTGGTTCATCCGCGCCGCCGTCAGCGGCGGCCCCTTCGCCCCCGAACTGAAGCTGGTCGTGCGCACTGACGCCCCCTCGGGCGTCGCCAACAGCCACGGCCGCGCCGAAGAGTTCGCGCTCCTCAAGGCCGCCCACGCCGCCGGCGTCACCGTGCCCGAGCCGCTGTGGCTGTGCCGCGACGCGACGCTCATCGGCAAACAGTTCTTCGTCATGCGCTTCGTCGGCGGCGTCGCCGCCTCCCACCTCGTCGTGCGCGACGCGACGCTCGGCGGCGACCGGCGCGCGCTGCTCGAACGCCTCGGCGCCGAGCTCGGGCGCATCCACTCGATCCGCCCGCCGCGCACGGACCTCGCCTTCCTGCCCGCGCCCGGCTCCTCGCCCGCGCTGCAGCACGTCGCGCGCATGCGCCGCTTCCTCGACGGCCACCGCAGCACCCACCCCGCGCTCGAATGGGGCCTGCGCTGGCTCGAAATCCATGCCCCCGAGCGCGGCGAACTCGTCCTGTGCCACCGCGATTTCCGCACCGGCAACTACATGGTCGACGAGAACGGCCTCACCGCGATCCTCGACTGGGAATTCACCGGCTGGGGCGACGCGCTCGAGGACGTCGGCTGGTTCTGCGCCAAGTGCTGGCGTTTCGGCGGACAGGGCGAAGCGGGCGGCATCGGCGCGCGCGCAGACTTCTACCGCGGCTATGCGAGCGTCACCGGCCGGCGCCTCGAAGGCGAGGACATCCACTACTGGGAAGTGATGGCGCATCTGAACTGGGCCGTGATCGCCGTGCAGCAGGCCGAACGCCACCTGTGCGGCGAAGAGAGCTCGCTGATGCTCGCGCTTACCGGTCACATCGTGCCGGAACTCGAATACGAAATCCTCACCCTGACGGAGACTCGCTGATGCGCGACGAACCGACCGGCGCCCAATTGCTCGAAACCGCGCGCACGGTGCTGCGCGAAGCGCTCCTGCCCGCGCTCGCCGCAGAGCACCGGCACGCAGCGCTGATGATCGCCAACGCCATGATCATCGCCATGCGCCAGCTGCAAAACGGCGAGGACGGCGAGCGCCGCGAACTGGACTCGCTGCAGCGCCTGCTCGGTCACCCGGCGGGGGACGGGCCGGCGGACGGGGCCGAACTGCGGCGCCGGCTCATCGGCCTCGAGCGCGAGTTCGCGCACGCGATCCGCGCCGGCCGGGGCGACGCCGGCCCGTGGCGGGACGCCGCGCGCCGGCACCTGCTCGAAACCGTCCGCACCAAGGTCATGGAAAGCAATCCGAAATATCTGGCGGGGCAGGGGGGATGAGCGCGGGTACCGCTCCCGCTGCTCGGCGCCGGCGCGTCGTCCTCCCGGGGGCGGTACGCCGCCCCGCGCCGCCATCAATCAAAAAAACAGACAAGGCTGGTTTAACGAATGATGCCGGATGGGCGACGCCGTGCCTTTGCAATGCTCGGCGAATTGGCCAAACGAACAATTGACAAACGAACGTGTCTGTTTGTAATATTGCACTAACCTTGGCAATTCAGTGCGTTTGCCGGGTGCTCCGCATGCTTTGGGTTAGTGCGCGGAGGAACAGCTTTCCCGTGGTAGGGCGTCGCGATGTCATCGTCTGCGTGATGGGACTCCTCTCCTCTCGATCGTGCATTTGTTCGCGACGCCCATTTTTTCCGGCATCATTGACGGCATATTCCGGAGTGCCGCCGGCACTTGCAACGGTGACTGCAGAGAAAACTTGTGAGGCTGATGCGATGAACCCTGTTCGATTCTTGCTGACGTGCTGTCTGGGCGTGTTCCTGGCCGCGACGACGGTTGCCCGCGCCGCCGATGACGCCCCGACGGCGGACTCGGTCCGCGTTCAGAACCTGCTCGACCGCGCCGTGGCGCGCTTCGAGAAGGATGGCGAACTCGCCTTCGGCGCCTTCACCCGCCCGGGTGAGTTCGTTACCGACGATCTCTACGTCTATGTTGTAGGCATGGACGGTGTGCTGCAGATCAGCGGCGGCCCGTCCCTGATTCTGGTCGGGCGGGACATCGGCGACCTGCGCGACGCGGAAGGCAAACCGTTCGTGCGCGAAATTCTCGAAATGGCGCGGACAGGACGTCCGGGCAACGTGGAATATCGCTGGCTCAACCGTCAGCACGCACGCATCGAGCGCAAGGTGGCGTATTTCCGGCCCGTCGGCGACCGCGTCTTCGTTGCGGGCTACTACCTGCCGCGCGCCTCGGAGGAGCAGGCGAAGGCCTTGCTGTGGCGTGCGGTCCACGAGCTGAAGCAGGAAGGCGGCAAAGCGTTTGCGAGCTTCAACGACCTCAACGGCGGTTTCGTCCAGGATGACCTGTACGTCTTCGTCGTGAGTACCGAGGACGGCCGCATGCGCGCCCACGGCGCGTTGCCGCGCCTCGTCGGCAAGGATGTCCGCGGGTTGACGGATGCGGACGGAAAGCCTGTCATCGCACCCATGCTCAAGACCGCGAAAACGAAGAGCGAAGGCGAAGTCGACTACCTTTGGCTCAATCCGGTGACACGCAAGACCGAACGCAAGCGCTCGTTCTTCGTCCGCGTCGATAAATATCTTGTCGCCGTCGGTGCCTACCAGCCCTGAACCGGGTGTGGCAGTGCCAATCCCTTTCTGTAACGGTTAAAGGAATCCTGCATCGTGTTTCGTCATCTGCTCGTTCCCATCGACGGTTCCTCCCTCTCTGACGGTGCGGTCCGCAAAGCCGTGTCGTTCGCCGGCGAAGCCGACGCGAAGATCACCTTCTTCTATGCCACGCCGGATACCGGCTCTTCGATCTATGGCGAGGAAGAGCTGCTGCGCACCATCGATCCTCAGGAGTACCAGGCACGGCGCGCGCAGATTGCGCGCGAGGTGCTGGAGCGCGCGGCGAAGGTCGCTGCCGACGGCCGCGTCGACGCGCAGGTGCGGTCGCGGCCAGCCCAGGAGCCGTGGGAGGCGATCATCGCCACGGCCGAGGAGTGCGGCTGCGACCTGATCCTGATGGCTTCGCACGGACACCGGGGCATCAAGGGGCTGTTGCTCGGGTCGCAGACGCAGAAGGTGCTGCTGCACTCGAAGTTCCCGGTGCTCGTGTACCGCTGACCGGATGGCCGGTTTTTCCGCCTTCCCGGGAAAGCACGCTTTACTTTCGCGCGTGCTTTTCATACCATCGTAACAAACAAACACGTCGGTTTATATTATCCGGCGGGCGGCCCGGGCAAGGTGCCGGGCAGCATCGCCGGGTCGGCAAGGGAGGGGTAGAGCATGAGCAGTGTGCGGTTCGATCGCCTGTTTTCGCCGCTTCAAGTCGGCCCGATGCGGGTGCCCAACCGCATTTGCGAAACCACCAATTCGATCGGCGCCTCGGCCACAGGCGGGCTGCTCGACGAGCGCTTCATTGAGCACCATGTCGCCAAGGCGCGCGGCGGTACCGGCTGGATCGGCAGCGAGACGTGGCTGCTCAATTCGCCGCTGCCGGCCGGGGCGCGCGACGAGTTCTACCCGGGCGCTGCGGCGGTGCGGACCGCGCTGTGGCAGGTGCCGGCCTTCCTCGGTTCCGTCGGCCGCTTCTGCGACGAGGTGCACAAGGCCGGCGCGGTGGCCGTCTTCCAGCTCACCCACCTCAACCACGCAATGGCGGCGTCGCCGGTTCCGGTGACCGAGACCTACGATTACGTCCCGCACCAGCTCGATGACGCGATGATCGAGTTCATTCTCGACACCTATGCGGACGCCGCCGCCGCGGCCCAGGCCGCGGGCGCAGATGGCATCGAGCTGCATTGTGCGCACGAGACGCTGCCGCACACCTTCCTTTCGCCGGTCACCAATCTCAGGAACGACCGTTGGGGCGGCGGCGCGCGCGAGCGCATCCGCTTCGTTGTCGAGGCGCTGGAACGCATCCGCAGCCGCACCGGCAACAGGCTGGCGGTGGGCATACGCATCAACGGCTGCGAGTCGCGCCAGGGCGGTTACGACCACATGGCGATGCGCGAGATGACCTACTATCTCGGCGAAACGGGGCTGCTCGACTTCGTCAATATCGATGTCGGCCACGGCTGGGGCGTGCATGCCTACGTGCCGCCATCCTTTCACGGCCACGCCGACTACCGCGAGGCCGGCAAGGCGGCGCGCGCCGACCTCGACGGCAAGGTGGCGGTGCTGTTCAGCGGCCGCGTCAACGACCCCGTGCTGGCCGAGGAATTGCTGCGCGAAGGTTGCTGCGACCTCGTCGGCATGACCCGCGCCGGCATTGCCGATCCGGAGTTCGCCAACAAGGCGCGCGAGGGCCGGCTCATCGAGATCCGCCGCTGCATCGGCTGCAACCGGTGCATCGCCGAGGCCGTGCACAGCTACGTACCCGACTCGTTGCGCGCGCCGATGTGCTCGGTGAACCCCGCGATCGGCAACGAGCTGCACTGGAAATCCGCTTTCCGGCCCGCACCGGTGGCGAAGAAAGTCGTCGTTGCCGGGGCCGGCGCGGCGGGGCTCGAGGCTGCGCGCGTGGCGGCGCTGCGCGGTCACCGCGTGACGGTGCTGGAACAGGGCAAAAAAGTCGGCGGCCAGTTGCGCATCGCCGCCAACGCGCCGGGGCGCGACTCCTTCGGCGACCAGATCTACTTCCAGGAAAACGAGATGGCCCGTCTGGGCGTGGATCTGCGCCTGGAGACTCCCGCCACCGTCGAGGCGATCAGGAAGCTGTCGCCCGACGCGGTGATCGTGGCGACCGGTTCGCTGCCGCGGGTGCCGCAGGGCATCCCCGGCACCGGACTGCCGCACGTGATGCAGGGCTGGGACGTGTTGCAGGGCAGGGCCGTGCCGGGGCGGCGGGTCGCGCTGGTCGCGCAGGAGGATTACTTCGAGACGCCCAATGTCGCCGAATTCATCGCCGAATCGGGTCGCGAGGTGGAGATCTTCCACAAGTCGCCGCAACTCGGCACCGCCATCGACCGCTATTCGCTCGGCAGCGTGTTCGAGCGGCTCGAACGCCACGGTATCCGCATCCACACGAACCTGCGCCTGGCGGCCATCGACGCTGAAGGCCTCGATTTCGTCTCGGCTTTCGGCGGGCGCCCCTTGCGCCACACCGGCTTCGACAGTGTCGTGCTGGTGTGCGGTTCGGTGCCCGAGGCGTCGCTCTACGAACAACTCAAGGCCGACGGCAGCATCGCTGAAATCTATCTGGCCGGCTCGGCATGGGTGCCGCGGCGCATCGCCGAGGCGACCCGACATGGCGCCATGGTGGCGCTGGAGATCTAGGCGCCAGGTATGCAGGTATGACACACGCCGGAAGACGCCCTGGCAGGGCGGCCCGACGACACCAACAGGAACGAGGAGCAAGCATGACGGCATTGAAGAAGCCCGCAGAGGGGTGGGGTGAGGTTACCGAGGGGCACCTGGAGCGGCTGCTGCAGCGCCGGGGCGTGGAGCGCTCCGAGCGCGGTTCGCTGATGCGCGGTTTTCTGGTGCCCAACCAGTGGGACGCCGGTTACGGCGAGTCGAACTTCTTCATCAGCCTCGAAACCGCCGGCCGCTTCGCGCGCGGCTTCGCCGACGAGAATCCGCTCTATACCGATCTCGCCTACGCCCGCCGTTCGCCGTGGGGACGCATGCTCGCGCCGCCGACGCTGCTCGCCTACACCGAGGCGATGAACGGCGCCACCGACGGCTTCCCGGGCTGTCATGCGATCTGGCGCGAATGCGAGTTCGAATGGACGCGGCCGCTGTTCGCGGACGATCCGATGAAGGTGGCGACGAGCCTGACCGGCGCGCGCATCGTCGACAGCGAGTTCGCCGGCGGCAAGGCCGGCATCCAGGACTACGAGACGTCCATCCGCACGCTCGCCGGCGAGGACGTCGCCACCTACCGCACCTCGTGGCACCGCTTTTCGCGCAAGAAGGCCACCGGCTCGTCCAAGTACGGCAAGATCGAGCCGGTGCAGTGGACCAATGAGGCGCTGGAGGCGGTGTGGGACGAGTATCGCCGCCAGAATCTCGCCAACCGGCGCGGCGCCGAGCCGCGCTGGTTCGGCGATGTCGAGGTCGGCGGCGAGATTCCGCACATCATCAAGGGCCCGGTGACGCTGACCAGCAAGCTCGCTTTCGAATTCGTGCGCGGCCCCGGCGGCTGGTTCGTCGGGCACGAGATGGCGCTCGAACTCTACGACCGCTACCCGGCGCTGGCGATCCGCAACGAGGAGAACGTTCCCGAGCCGCCGGTGGCGATTCACTGGACCAACGAGCGCTGCCAGAAATACCTTGGCATGCCGGCGGCGTACGAGGCCGGGTTCGAGCGGCTCGCGTGGTACAGCCAGCTGCTCACTTCGTGGGCGGGCGACCACGGCTGCTTGCGGCGCCTGCAGGTGCGCTTCCTCGCCTTCCACTGGCAGGGCGACGCGATCCGCCTGCATGCCAAAGTCACCGGCAAGCGCGTGGTCGGGAACGACCATCTGGTGGATCTGGAGATCTGGAGCGTCAGCCACCCGCGCGGCGAGAAGACCTCGGTCGGCAGCGCCACGGTGTGTCTGCCGGCGCGTCCGGGAGCCGTGTCGTGAGCGCGCTCGCCCACCTGCGCGTCATCGAGTACGGCAGCGGCGTCGCCGCCCCGTTCTGCGCCCGTCTGTTCGCGGACCTGGGCGCCGACGTGGTGAAGGTCGAACCGCCGCAGGGGGACGCCGCGCGCCGGCGCGGCCCTTTTCCGCAGGATCTGCCGCACCCGGAGCGCAGCGGCTTCTTCCACTTGCTCAACGCCGGCAAGAAGGGCATCGTCGCCGACCTTGATGACGCCGCGGAGCTGGAATTCTTTCATTCGCTGCTGGCCGGCGCCGACGTGCTGGTCGAAAATCTCGACACCGACGCGCGCCGCCGCCACGGGCTCGACTTCGACGCGCTGCAGGCGCGCCATCCGCACCTGGTCATCGTGTCGCTGTCGCCGTACGGGCGCACCGGGAAATGGGCGGAGCGCGCCGGCACGGAGCTGACCGTTCAGGCCGTCAGCGCGCTCCCGGTCGCGATCGGCCGCCCGGACCGCGCGCCGCTGCCGCTGCCCTTCGACCAAGCGGACTACCAGGCAGGTTTTCACGGCCTCGCCGCGGCCCTGTGCGCGTTGCACGAGCGCGGCCGCTCGGGGCGCGGCCAGGGCATCGACATTTCGTCGGCGCAGGTGCTCGCCTACCAGGTGGGCGGCATGGCGCTGGTCACCGCCAAGCGCCGCATCGAATGGAAGCGGGCGGGCAGGACGATCAAGGGCGCGCTGTACCCGACCGGCTTCTTCGCGGCCGCGGACGGCTACGTCTGCATCGCCACGATCCATGGCAAACAGTGGCATTCCTACCTCCGCCTGATGGGCGATCCGGCGTGGGCCGACGAGGGCCAGAACCGCGATTCGTTGTACCTCGGCGCGCTCGACGAGGGGGGCGAGGTGGACCTCGCCTTCCGCGGCTGGCTCAAGCAGCATACGCGCGCCCAATTGCAGGAGCTGGCCAACGCGAACGGGCTCATCATCGGTTCGGTGAACGACTTCCCCGAGGTGCTCGGCAGCAGCCAGCTGGCGTTCCGCGACCAATGGGGGCATGTCGCCATCGGCGGGCGCGACGTACGCATCCCCAAGCCTGGCTACCGCTTCTCGCGCACGCCGACGGCAATACGTGCGCCCGCGCCGGCGCTCGATGCGGATGGTCCTGCGGTGCGTGCCGCGGGCGGCGGCCGGCGGGCGCTGCATGGAACGGGCAGCGGGCGCGCCGCGCTCGACGGGGTGCGGGTGCTCGATTTCGGCTGGAACTGGGCCGGACCGATGGCCGCCCAGCTGCTCGCCGACATGGGCGCCGAGGTGATCCGCATCGAGACCACGCTGCGCCCCGACAACATGCGCCTGTACGCGCACAACTCATATTTCTTCTGCCACAACAACCGCTCCAAGAAGTCTGCCACCTTCAACATCGCCGATCCGCGCGGCGCCGAACTGGTGCGCAAGCTGGCGGCCCGTTGCGACATCGTGATGGACAACTTCGCCGCCGGCGTGATGGCGAAGAACGGCCTCGGCTATGCCGATCTGGCGAAGGAGAATCCCGGGATCATCGTGGTGTCGATGAGCATGGCCGGGCAGGAAGGGCCCAAGCGCGACATGCGGGGTTTCGCGGCGATCGCCTCGGGCTACGCCGGTCTCGACAGCGTGGTCGGCTATCCCGACAACGGCGACGCCACCGGCTTCATGTGTTTCGGCCTCGGCGACACCACCCAGGCCATCCAGGGCGCCGTCGGCGCGCTGGCGGCGCTCGCCTATCGCGACCGCACCGGCGCGGGGCAGTTCGTCGACCTCGGACAGACGGCATCGATGTGCGCCACGACCGGCGAGCCGCTGGTGGACTTCCAACTCAACGGACGCGAAGCGGGCATACAGGGCGATACCCATCCGCACTATTTCCCGCACGGCATCTTTGCCGCGCGCGGCGGCGGAAAATGGCTGGCGCTGGCGGTGCGCAACGACGGCGACTGGCGGGCGCTGTGCCGCCTGATGGGGCGTGGCGACTGGGCAGCGGACGAAGGTTTGTGCGAGGCCGCGGCGCGGCGCGCACGGGCAGGGGAGATCGGGGCCGCCGTTCGCGCGTGGTGCGAGGCCGCCGACCGCGACGAGGCAGTCGCTGCGCTGGCCGCCGCCGGAGTGCCGGCCGCGCCGGTGCTGGAGCTCGGCGAACGCGACGGCCATGAGGTGTTCGACGGCCGGGGCCTGAAGGTGAGGCATGACGGCGGCAGCTTCGAGGCGTGCGAGATCTACGCGACGCCGTGGCTGCTGACGCGCACGCCGCCCGCGGTGAGCCGGCCCACTCCGGCGATCGGTGAGCACAACGACTACGTCTATCGCGAACTGCTGGGACTCGACGAAAACACCATCGCCAATCTGAAGGATGCGCAAGTCCTTGTTTGATCAGAGTGTTATAATTTAAAAAAACAATCGCGGCGATAACTTCACATGAGCAAAACCACCACCCCCGGCAGTGTGCGTTCGCGCAGCGCCGGCAGCCCCGGCATAGGCAGGAAGAATTCGCGCGTGCTCGCGACCGTGCGCGCGTCGGGCAAGCAGGCCGAGAAGAGCCTCGTAACGCAGACCGTCATTCTCGAGGCGGTCATCAAGTGCCTGATCGACAAGGGGTATGCGAAGACCACCATGGAGCTGGTGGCTAAATGCGGCAAGGTTTCGCGCGGCGCGATGATGCACCATTTCAGTTCGCGTGCCGACGTCATCGAAAAGGCGGCGATCTACCTCGCCGAGCGGCGGCTCGAGGAATTCGAGCAACTGGCACGGACCATCGTTCCGCCGCTGCCGGCCGGCGCCGAGGCGCAGCTTTCGCATACGCTGAAGGCGATGGAGCTGGTACGCACCTACTACTCGCTGCCGTCGTTTGCCGCTGCGCACGAATTGCTGATGGCTGCGCGGACCGACAAGAAACTCGCCAAGGTCGTGCGCCGGGCGCAGGACATCCTCAACGACGGCATCGCGCCGATCATCCTGCGCGTGTTCCCGTTCTGGGCCGACAAGTCGTCCGACCTGCTGCTGCTGTTGACCGACATCGCCCACTTCACCTTCCGCGGCGTGGCGATGAGCCACATGGACGATCTCGACCCCGAGCGCATCTCGCGGATGGAGCGTTTGCTGGCGCTTATGGCGCATGACAAGGCAGCGATAGAGGCGCTCGATCTCGCCTCCCGGGCCTGAGGCGGTGGCGCGCCGTCGCGCGCGACATGTCCGGGCCGCTCGGTGACTGAGCCCGCGCGATGAGTTTTGCTCCCCTGCGCGAGCGCAATTTCCGCCTGCTGTGGACGAGCGGGTGCGTCATGTATTTCGCGGTGTGGATGCAGACGGTCGGCGTTTCGTGGCTGATGGCTTCGCTGACGCCGTCGCCGCTGCTGGTTGCGCTGGTGCCGGCCGCAAGCAGCCTCGCGGCGTGCCTGTTCGCGCTGGCCGGCGGAATCATGGCCGACAGGTTCGCCCTGCGGCGTTACGTGCTGAGCGTGCAGTGCTGCATGCTGGCATCGGCGGCCTTGTTGTGGACGGTCAGCCTGTCGCCGCAGGTGCATCCGGCCGCCTTGCTGGGCTTGACCTTCCTGTTCGGCTGTCTGTCGGCGCTGCTGGCGCCGGCGTGGCATTCCGGTCATTGCCGCGCGGCGGCGCCGGAGCACCTTTCCGATGCGATCACCCTGGCGACGATTCCCTACAACCTCGCCCGCGCCGCGGCGCCCGCGACAGCCGGCATGGTGATCGCGGGATACGGCAGCAGCGCCGTGTTCGGCTGCGCGGTGGCCGGTTTCGGCGCCGTCATCGCGATGATCCGTTTTCTCGACCCGCTGGGCCACATCGCGCCTGCGTCCCCTGCCGCGCGGGCCGCAGGCACGGACGACATCGTCGGCCTCGCGCGCGCCTCGCGCGGTTGCCGCCCGCAGCTGTTGCGGGTCGGACTGTTCGTTGCCAGCGGGGCGGGCCTGATCGCGCTGTTGCCCGCGCTGGTGCGCGAACGCCTCGGAGGCGATGCGCCCGCGTACGGATTCCTGGTGGCGGCCTCCGGCGTCGGTGCGGCGACCGGCGCCGCGCTGCTGGGCGCCTTGTCGCGCCGTTACGGACGCGAGACGGTGGTGGGATGCGCCATCCTGGTTTGCGCCGCGACCACCCTCGTCATCGCGCGCGCGCACGGCAGGGAGGCGCTTCTCGTGCTCGTGTGGATGACCGGCGCGGCGTGGGTCATGGTCGTCAATGCCGGCATCGGTGCGATGCAGGCGGATATTCCCGACGCGGCGCGCGCTCGCGCGTTGGGCGTCTTCCTGGTGGTCTTTCAGGGATCGGGCGCGTTTGGCAGCGTGTTGTGGGGAAGCGTCGCCGAGCGCTTCGGGACCACCGCCGCCTTGACGGCCAGCGGGGCGGCATTCGCTGTCATCCTGCTCGCCCGCGCGCGCCTGCGCCCCTGACGGCGGAGCCCTGCCGGCAGTGCGAAATTTTTTTGGAAGGGCACTTGGCAAACTTGGTCTTTCGGCGTAGTCTCATAAAAACAAACCAACGTGTCGGTTCTTTTATGTCGAGCGCGGCGGCGCGGTCTCCAGAGTGCAGGGGCCGGACGCGGCCGTCTCGGGGTGGCTCGGACAGGGGCGGGCACGCGGGGTTTGCGCGGTAAAATAAAACCGGTCATGTCTGTTTGCGGTGGATCCCGGTCGCGGGAACGCCGCAGCGGCGTCGATCCGGTCACAACGATACAGGAGACAGTTCATGAACATTTCCTCGGCGCCGTTCGGCCCGCGTTCTCGTGTCCGGCGGCTGCGTCGCGACCGCCGCACATCCCTGTGTTGACCGTTTCACCGGAATGCGTTAATTCTGCATCCGGGCGAAACCAAGCCGACCGGTCGGTCGTGTTGTTCGCCACGGATGGATCTGGAGCCGCATGTGCGCGCGACTAAGTTTCGCAGGAGCGCGCGTGAGGCGGATTTTTCGGTTCGGGCTTGAAAATGCGGGGAGTTGGCATGAACGGCAAGGAAGAGAAGGATCTGGGGAAACTGTTGGCGCGCCGCAAGGTGCTGCTGGGGGCCGGGGCGGCGGCGGGCGCGGCGGCAGTCGCGGCCATGCCGGCGAGTGCCGCCACGCGCAGCCGCGATGAGCAGAAGTGGGACATGGAGACCGACGTGATCTGCGTCGGCTCGGGCGCGGCGGCGTGTTCGGCCGCCGTGACCGCGGTGGCGTCGGGGGCCAAGGTCGTCGTTGTCGAAAAGCTGCCGATGGCGGGCGGCACGACCGGCAAGTCGGGCGGCGTGACGTGGATTCCCAACAACCGCTTCATCGCCGCCAAGAACATGCAGGACAACCGTGCCGACTGCCTGCGCTACATGGCCCGCTATTCGCATCCCGAGTGCTACGACGTCAACAGCCCCACGCTCGGGCTCGCCCCGGAGGCCTACCGCCTGCTCGAGGCCTTCTACGACAACGGCTCGAAGATGGTCGAATGGATGGAGGAGATCGGGGCGACGAAATTCCGCGAGTTCAAGGTGTGGGACGTCAACATCTTCCCGCCCGACTACGGCGACCACCTGGCGGAGAACAAGGCCAACAACGTGCGCGCCCTGGAGCCGGCGGTCGGGGCGGGGTCGACGACGGGGGGCAACAGCCTCGCCTATCAACTGGAGCAGTGGCTGACCCAGCACAAGGTGCCCTTCCTGCTCGAGCATCGCGCGGTCGGACTGATCAAGGACGGCGAGCGCGTGGTCGGACTGGAAGTGCGCAACAAGGACAAGACGCTGCGCATCCGGGCACGCAAGGGCGTGATCTTCGGCACCGGCGGCTATGCACACAACCTCGAACTGGTCCGGCTGCACCAGCCGGGCGTGTACGGCGCCTGCGCAGCGGTCGGCTCGACCGGCGACTTCATCTCGATCGCGCAGCAGGCGGGGGCGAAGATGGGCTCGCTGGGCACGGCATGGCGCACGCCGGTGATCCTTGAGGACGCGCTCAACAACCGCGCCATCGGACACGGCGTGTTCTTCGCGCCGGGCGACTCGATGATCCACGTGAACAAGTACGGCAAGCGCGTGGTGAACGAGAAGCGCAATTACAACGACCGCACGCGCGCGCACTTCGGCTTCGATCCGGTGAATGCCGAGTACCCGAACCAGTTCATGTTCATGGTGTTCGACGACCGCACCCTCAACCGCTATGCCGGCGCGCTGCCGCTGCCGCTGGACAAGCGCGAATCGAAATGGCTGATCGAGGGGCGCGACTCGCGCGAGCTCGCCGACAACATCCGCAAGCGCCTGACGTCGCTGTCGGCGGCGGTGGGCAACTACCGCATCGTAGATAACTTCGCCGAGAACCTCGACGCCACCATCGAACGTTTCAACCGCTTCGCCGAGGCGGGACGCGACGAGGATTTCGACCGCGGCCTGCACGACTACGACCGGCAATGGCAGAAGGTGTTTTCGCCCGTCAGCAAGAAGAACACCTACGCGGACAACGACAAGCCGAACAGCACCATGTACCCGATCGACCGCAAGGGGTCGCTGTACGCGGTGATCCTCGCGCCGGGCGCGCTGGACACCAATGGCGGGCCGGCGATCAACGAGAACGGCCAGGTGCTGGCGGCGAACGGCAAGCCGATTCCCGGCCTGTATGGCGCCGGCAACTGCATCGCCAGTCCGTCGGGGCCGGCCTATCTCGGCGCGGGCGGGACGATCGGGCTGGCGCTGACGTTCGGCTATCTGGCCGGCCGGCACGCGGCTGCTCAGAAGGCATGAAAGCGCGCGGCTGGGCGGCCGTGGCCGCCGCGATGGCCACCGCGTTCGCGGGGGCCGCGGCGGCCCAGGCGCAGCAGGTGAGTTTTGCGCGCGACATCGTGCCGGTGTTGCGTACCCGCTGCGCTACCTGCCATCTCACCGGTGACGAGCCGGGCGGGATGAGGCTCTATCCCGCCGCGGCGTACCGCAGCATCGTCAAGGTCCAGTCGAAAGAGAGTCCCTTGCAACTCGTCGCGCCGGGAGACCCGGCCGGCAGTTACCTGTTGCACAAGATCGAGGGGACGCACTTGGAAGCGGGCGGCAACGGGGTGCGCATGCCGTTCGCGCAGCCGCCGCTGGAGGACGAAACGCGCGAGCGGATTCATGCCTGGATCGCCGACGGCGCAAGGGACAACTGAAACCGGTTGACGCGGGCCCGCGCGCGCCGGGGCGGGCGGGAGCGGGTCCGCGCCGAGGTTGCAAAGAAGGTTGCAAAGGGGGTTGCAGTACGAAGCATCAAGGGAGAAAGCTGGACAATGTTAAAACCGACCTGATGGTTTGTTTTATGTGTTGTTGACAGGATCTCCGGTCTGCCTGGGCCGGAATATTAAAAAGAGGCGAGGAGGAATGACATGAGAAGAAGCAGGACAGGTGCGGGGTGCGGGGCGGGTGGCAGGCGCGTTGCTGGCGTCGCGGCGGCGGTGGCGATGGCCTGTGCGGCGTCGCCGGCAAGCGCGTTCAAGTTCGACACCGGCAGTGACGACCTGGTGGTGCGCTGGGACAACACGGTCAAGTACAACATCGGTTGGCGTGTCGAGGAGCGCGACAACAGGCTGGGTGACGCGTGGGTGTCGCAGGCGACGAACCACGGCTGGGACAAGGGCGACGTGGTGACCAATCGGTTGGACCTGCTCTCGGAATTCGACCTGGTCTACAAGCTGAACCATGGCTTCCGCGTCTCGGCGACGGGCTGGAGCGACATGGCCTTCGACGAGGACGTCAAGGGGCATCCGGCCTACCAGCGCGCGGGCTTGGGCACCGCCTATCCGCACAACAAGTTCACCAACGACGTGAAGCGCTGGTACGGAACCTCCGGCGAACTGCTGGACGCCTTCGCCTTCACCCGCGTCGATCTCGGTTCCGTGCCGGTGAATATCCGCGCCGGCCGGCACAACGTGTATTGGGGCGAGTCCCTGTATACCTTCGGCAACAGCATCGCCTACGGCCAGGGGCCGCTCGACCTGCGCAAGGCGACCTCGACGCCCGGTATCGAGGCGAAGGAACTGTTCCTGCCGCAGAACCAGATCTCCGCCGCGGGACAGCTGACCGACAAGATCAGCGTCGCAGCGAACTATTACCTGGAATGGGATCCGCATCGCCTGCCCGAAGGCGGCACCTATCTCGGCGGGGCGGACCTGAGCTTTCTGGGGGGCACCAATTTCCTCGGTTTCCCGGTGCTCGGCGACCGCGACCACGGTCCCCACAAGAAGCCCGGCGACACCGGTAGCTGGGGCGTGATGACGAAGATCAAGTCGGACACGCTCGGCGGCGATCTCGGCCTCTACTACCGCCGTTTCGACGACCGCTACCCGACGATGATCGCCACCCCGCAGGGCCTCGTCAATGCTTATGCCGAGGACGTCAAACTGTGGGGCGTGAGCTTCTCCCGCCTGGTGGGCGCCGTGTCGGTGAGCGGCGAGGTGTCGCGCCGCGAGGATACGCCGCTGACGTCCAACGCCGCGGGGCTCGCGCTCGGCAGCACCTGGCACGGCCTGCTCAACATGATCGCCTACATCGGCCAGACGCCGCTGTTCGATTCGGCCGCAGTGACGGCGGAAATCTCGTACAGCCGACTCGACGACGTCAACGACTCGACGCGGGCCTTCTTCAAGCACAAGGGGTCGAAGTACGGCGGTTGCAGCGGCGGCATCAAGGCCGGCTGTGCGAGCGACGAGGCATGGGGGTTCAACCTGGGCATCACCCCGACCTGGTTCCAGGTGATGCCGGGCATCGACCTGACCATGCCGGTGAACTTCGGCATCGGCCTCAAGGGCAACTCGCCGACACCGCTGGGTGCCGCCCAGGATGCGGGTGCGTGGAGTATCGGCCTCGGCCTCGACATCTATTCCAAATACAACGTGAACCTCACTTACAACGACTACATCGGCAACTTCACCACCGGCCCGAACATCACGCCGGTGCCGGGGGTGGGGGCAAGAACGTGGGAAGCCACCAACGGCGCGGGCATCCTGCGCGACCGTGGCTGGGTGTCGCTGACCTTCAAGACCGTATTCTGAGCCGCCTCGCAGCGGCAAGACACTGGAGCTGACAAATGAAACTGCATGGCAAGACTGCGGCATTGATCGTCGCGATGGGCATGGCCGGCAATGCCGCCGCGGGGTTGACGGCGGACGAGATCAAGCAGCTGGGCACCACGCTGACCCCGTGGGGCGCGATCAAGGCCGGCAACGCCGACAAGAGCATTCCGGAATATGCCGGAGGCATCCAGCCGCCGGCCGGCTATGACCCCGCCAAGCCGGGCTTCCGCCCCGATCCGTTCGCCGCCGAGAAGCCGCTCTACAGCGTCACCGCGGCGAACGCGGCGCAGTACGCGGACAAGCTCACCGAGGGCTCGAAGGAGCTGCTGAAGAAGTACCCGACCTTCCGCATGGATGTCTATCCGACCCACCGTACCGCCAAGTATCCGAAATACGTCGTCGACAACACGCTGAAGAACGCGGCCACCTGCAAGCTGGCCGACAACCTGCTGCAGCTGGCAGGTACGTGCTACGGCGGAGTGCCGTTCCCGATTCCGAAGAACGGCTCGGAGCTGATGTGGAACCGCACGATGAAGTACGACCAGTATGCGTACTATTCGCCGGCGCAGACCTCGACGCTGGTCGATGCACGCGGACGCGTGATCCAGACCGGTGCCTTCGTGTACTGGCAGACCTTCCCGACGCTCAACCCGGCGCGGACCACCCCGATCGCGGCCGACGAGATCCTCGAGTACGGGCGCGTCGACTGGACCGGTCCGGCGCGTAAGGCGGGTGAGATTCTCGTGCTGCACGACTCGGTCGACATGGTCAACGTCGGCCGCCGCGCATGGACTTATCTGCCCGGCCAGCGCCGCGTGAAGCTCTCGCCCGACGTCGCCTACGACACGCCCAGCCCGGCCGGCGGCGGCGTCGGCACCGTCGATGACACCCAGGTGTTCTACGGCTCGCAGGACCGCTACGACTACAAGCTGGTGGGCAAGAAGGAGATGCTCATTCCCTACAACACCTTCCGCCTGCACGACGAGAAGCAGTGCTCGTCGGAAAAGGTGTTCGCGCCCAACCACCTCAATCCCGATTGCGTGCGCTGGGAGCTGCACCGCGTCTGGGTGGTCGAGGCCACGCTCAAGCCGGGCAAGCGCCACGTCTATCCGCGCCGCGTGATCTACTGGGACGAGGACATCCCCGCAGTTGGCATGGCGGAGAACTACGACGACGCGGGCAAGATTTACCGCGTGAGCCAGACCAACTTCTATCCCTTCTACGAGACCACCGGCCACAACACCCACGAGTTCGTGGTGCATGACCTGACCAACGGCGCCTACGTGCGTCAGGCCTACACGCCGGCCGGAGGCGGGATGATGGTGGTGACCAAGGAGTCCGAGGCCAAGCCGGTGAACTTCTACGAGTCGTCCGCGCTGAGCCAGGGCGGCGTGCGCTAGCAGCGGAGAGGCCGTGCGTGGCACGGCCTCGCTTTTTGTCTGGGTTTCACGCGCGGCACGCGCACTCCGGAGCATGAACATGAAATGTCCAGGAAGGGCGGGCGGGAGATTGCTCGTATTGGTCCTCGCGCTGGCGGCGGGACCGCTGGCGGCGGGGTTTCAGGACCCCTCGGAGGTTCCGGCGCAGGCGAGCAGCCTTGCGGCGAAGAGCCCGCTGACGGCGGTGGCGACGGCAGGCCGGCGACTGGTGGCGGTCGGGCAGCGGGGTCATGTCGTATTCAGCGACGACGGCGGCAGCAGCTGGACGCAGGCGCAGGTGCCGGTCAGCAGCGATCTGCTCGCGGTGCATTTCCCGTCGCCCGAGCTGGGATGGGCAGTCGGCCACGGCGGCGTGGTGATCCACAGCGCCGACGGCGGCAAGAGCTGGACGCGCCAGCTCGACGGCAAGTCGGCCTCGCAGCTGATCGTGGACTACTACGACCGCGCGGCGGCCGACGGCAGCCTGGCGCAGGCCGGGGAATATGCCACGCGCGAGAAGAACGTGGTCGCGATGGGGGGCACGCAGCCGTTCCTCGGGGTGTATTTCGAGAACGCGCAGCGCGGCTATGTCGCCGGCACGTTCAACCGCATCCTGCGCACCACCGACGGCGGCAAGAGCTGGGTGCCGCTGATGCACAAGGTGGACAACCCGCGCGAACTCAATTTCTTCAACATCGGTGCCGGGGCGTCGGGACTGTTCCTGGTCGGCGAGACCGGCAGCGTGTGGAAGTACGACCCGGGCGCCGACCGCTTCGTCGCCGGCAACGTCGGCTACGACGGCACCCTGTTCGGCATCGCCGTCGGGGGCAAGGTGGTGATGGCCCACGGCATGCGCGGGAGCGTCTTCCGCAGCGCGGATGCGGGCAAGACGTGGCAGCGCATCGATCTCGGCAGCAGCGCCGGGATGACCGGCGCGGCCTTGCTCGGCAACGACGACGTCGTGCTCGTCAGCATGGCCGGCACGGCCTTCATCAGCAGCAACAACGGACAGTCCTTCAGTCCCCTGAGCCTGCCGCGCCCCATGTCCTACGGCGGGGTGGCGGCATTCGGGGAGCGCAACCTGGCGCTGGTCGGGGCGGAGGGCGTGCGCTCTGCGGCGCTGGCGGCGCCGCAGGGACTCGGGCCGGCCGGCGCGACGCCGTCGTCCGCACGTGGTTCGAACTGAGAACGGATAAAAGACATGGCAGCCCATTACAAGAGCGTCGAGATGGCGGTGATCAGCGACCCGCGCAATTTCGACCACCAATCCGGCAGTTTCCTCGAGCGGATCATCTTCAACAACCGCCTCGTGCTGATCCTCGTGTGCCTGTTGTTGACGGCGTTTCTCGGCTATCAGGCGAGCAGCCTGAAGGTCAGCGCGAGCTACGACAAGATGCTGCCGCAGGGCCATCCCTTCGTGCAGAACTACCTGCAGAACCGCGACGAGTTGCGCGGTCTCGGCGATTCGGTGCGCATCGTCGTGGAAGCCGTCGACGGCGACATCTTCAACGCCGACTACCTGCAGCAACTGGCGAAGATCAACGACGAGGTGTTCCTGCTGCCCGGCGTCGACCGGCCGTGGATGAAGTCGATCTTCACGCCGGTGGTGCGCTGGACCGAGGTCACCGAGGAAGGCTTCGCCGGCGGGCCGGTGCTGCCGCACGACTATGACGGCAGCCCGCGCACCATCGAGGACCTGCGCATCAACATCGCGCGCGCCAACGTCGTCGGCAGTCTGGTGGCCAACGACTACCGCTCCAGCATGATCGTGGTGCCGCTGCGTCCGCTCGATGCCGAGGGCAAGCCGGTCGACTACAAGAAGCTGTCCGACAGCTTGGAGGACATCCGCAGCCGTTACACGAGCGGCGACGGGGCGAAAGTGCGGGTGTACGTGATCGGCTTCGCCAAGCTGATCGGCGACCTGATCTCCGGCCTCGAGAAGGTCGCCCTGTTCTTCCTCATCGCGGTGGTGATCGCGGTTTCCATCATCTACAGCTACACGCGCTGCATCCGCAGCACGGTGCTGGTGCTGGGCTGCTCGATCATGGCGGTGGTCTGGCAGCTCGGCCTGGTGTCGCTGTTCGGCTACCAGCTCGACCCGTATTCGATGCTGGTGCCGTTCCTCGTCGTCGCGATCGGGGTGAGCCACGGCGCGCAGAAGATGAACGGCATCATGCAGGACATCGGTCGCGGCACGCACCGCCTGGTGGCCGCGCGCTACACCTTCCGGCGGCTCTTCCTCGCCGGCATGACCGCGCTGCTCGCGGACGTGGTGGGCTTCGCGGTGCTGATGATCATCGACATTCCCGTGATCCGCGAACTGGCGCTGACGGCCAGTATCGGCGTCGGCGTGCTGATCTTCACCAACCTGATCCTGATCCCGGTGATGCTGTCCTTCATCGGCGTGACGCCCGCCGCGGCGAAACGCAGTCTCGCGGTCGAGCAGGCCGCCGGCCGCACACCGCGGGGCTTCGATCTGGTGTGGCGCGGGCTGGAGAACTTCACGCAGCGGCGCTGGGCGGTCGGCAGCCTGGCAGTGGCGCTGGTGCTCGGCCTGGCGGGGTTCGCCGCGTCACTGAAGCTGCAGATCGGCGACCTCGATCCGGGCGCCCCCGAACTGCGCGCGGATTCGCGCTACAACCGCGACAACGCCTTCATCACGACCAACTACGGCATTTCCAGCGACGTGTTCGCGGTGATGGTGAAGACGCCCGACGACGGCTGCCGCAGCTACGAGACGCTGGTCGAGATCGACCGCCTCGACTGGGCCCTGGCACAGGTGCCTGGTGTGCAGCGGACTGCCTCGCTGGCCGGTACGGTGCGCAGCTACATGGCCGGCATGTTCGAGGGCAGCCCCAAGTGGGGCACGATCAGCGACAACCAGAGCCTGATCGACCCGCAGATCAACAACGCGGTGTCGTGGAACTCCGAGTTCCTCAACTCGAACTGCTCGCTCAGCCCGGTGCTGGCCTACCTCGCCGACCACAAGGCGGCGACGCTGGACGGCGTGGTGCAGGCGGCTACCGCGTTCGCGCAACGCCACGGCGGCGACGAGCGCGAGATCCTGCTCGCCGCGGGCAATGCGGGCGTCGACGCGGTGACCAACATGGTCGTGCGCGAGGCCAACCGCAAGATGCTGTTCTACGTGTATGCCGCAGTCGCGCTGCTGTGCCTGATCACTTTCCGCAACTGGCGCGCGGTCATCGTCGCGCTGGTGCCGCTGGTGCTCACGTCGGTGCTGGCCGAGGCCCTGATGGTGTACCTGGGCATCGGCGTCAAGGTGGCGACGCTGCCGGTGGTGGCGCTGGGGGTGGGGATCGGGGTCGACTACGCGATCTACCTGTTGAGCGTGCAGCTGGTGTTCCAGCGCTCCGGCCACAGCGTCGGCGAGGCCTATCGGCGGGCGCTGGCGACCACCGGCAAGGTCGTTGCGCTGGTCGGCGTGACGCTCGCGGCCGGAGTCGTGACGTGGGCGTGGTCGCCGATCAAGTTCCAGGCCGACATGGGCATTCTGCTGACCTTCATGTTCCTTTGGAACATGCTCGGCGCGCTGATCCTGGTGCCGGCGCTGTCGCACCTGCTGCTGCGCGGGGTGTCGGCGCCGGCCGGCGCGGCGTCCGCCGGGACCGATGCGGCGACGCCGGCGCCCGCGGAATGCGTGGCGCAAACCGCCGCCGCTGCGGCATGACCGGTTCGATCGCCCGCGGCAGCCGCGGGCGGCTTGTTCGTCCTGAGTGGAGAGCGCAATGAAGAGACTGGAAGGGAAGGTCGCAATCGTTACCGGCGCAGCGTCGGGGCTGGGCGCGGCGGATGCGCGCCTGATGGCGGCGGAAGGGGCGAAGGTGGTGCTGACGGACGTGAACGCGGCGCAGGGGCAGCGCGTCGCCGCCGAAATCCCCGGCGCCATCTTCATCGCCCACGACGTGCGCGACGAGGCGCAGTGGAAGTCGGTGATCGCGCAGACGGTCGAGAAGTTCGGCCGCCTCGACGTGCTGGTGAACAATGCCGGGCTGGTTCGTTTCGGCACCGTCGAGGACACCTCGCTGGAGGAGTTCCGCCTTCACGGCGCAGTCATGACGGAGGGAACCTTCCTGGGCTGCAAGCACGCGATTCCGGCGATGGCGAAGAGCGGCGGCGGGTCGATCATCAACATCTCGTCGGTGGCGGCGATCAAGGGGCTGAGCCCGATCGTTTCCTACGCCGCGGCCAAGGGCGCGATCGTGTCGATGACGCGCAGCGTGGCCGCCCACTGCCAGGAGCAGAGCTACCACATCCGCTGCAACGCGGTGCTGCCGGGGGCGCACGACACGCCGATGACGGCCTCGGCGATCAGCTCGCTCGATGCCGGGTCGGCGGGCCTCGATCAGGTGCGCCACCACGGTCAGGGGCGGCCCGAGGACGTCGCCAACCTGGTGGTGTTTCTCGCTTCGGACGAGTCGCGCCACATCACCGGCTCGCAGATCGTCATCGACAACGGCGAGACCAGCCGGTGAACGGGCGGCCGGCAGGCGGGGGCGGCGACGCGTTGAAGGTGATGAGCTTTCTGCTGCGGCGGCCGGATTTCACGCTGGAGGCTTTCAGCCAGTACTGGCGCACGGTGCACAAGGCGCACGCGCTGCGGCTCGTCGAGGCCGGCTACCTGCGCGGCTACATCCAGAATCACCGTATCGACACGCACCTCGACGGTTTCGCGTGGATGGCGGACGGGGCGCCGGAGCTGTGGATCGACGACATCGGCGCGCTGCAGCGGCTGGTGGCGAGTCCCGAATACCTGCACGGGGCGGGGCCCGACGAGGCGCGTTTCATGGTGCCGCCGGCGGTGGCCTGTGTCGCGCGCGAACGGGTGTTGCGCGAGGCGGCGGGCGAGCTCCCCGGCGACGCGGTCAAGCTGATCCTGGTGTTCCGGCGCAATCCGCGGTTTGCGGCGGACGCCTTTGCGGCGCGCTGGCTGGACGGGGAGACGCCGCTGCTGCTGCCCGAGGCCGAACCGCTGCGGCTGACGCGGTACGTGGCCGTCGACGGGGCGGGCGAGCCGCCCTTCGATGCGGTCGAGTGCAGCTGGTGGGACAGTCTCGACAGCCTGCGGGGCGAGTGGGCGCTGCGCGACGCGGCGCGCGGGCAGCCGCTGGTCGATCCGTCGGCTACGCGCGGCATGCTGGTGCGCGAGGAGGTGGTGGTGCCCGCCGGGTGGTATGCCCGGGCGGGCGTGGCATGAGCGGGGCGTGGCGGAAGGGCCGGCACGCCGCAATAGGGCAAACTGCGAGGGAAAGACGATGGTTGCATTGACGCTGGATGGCAAGGTGGCGGTCGTCACCGGCGCCGCGATGGGAATGGGGGCCGCCACGGCAAAGCTGTTCGCCGAAGCCGGCGCGCGGGTCGTGGTCGCGGATGTGGATGAGAAGACCGGGCGCGAGGTGGTCGCCGAGATCGAACGCGCCGGTGGCGTGGCGATCTTCTACAAGGCCAACGTCGCCGTCGCGGCCGAGGTCGAGGCGCTGGTGAAGGCGACGGTGGAGCGCTTCGGCAAGCTCGACGTCGCGGTCAACAACGCGGCGGTGTCGCCCGACTCGCACCCGCTGGCGGAAATGGACGAGGCGCAGTTCGACCGCGTCATCGCCGTGGACCTCAAGGGCGTCGCGCTGTGCCTGAAATACGAACTGTCGCAGATGATCCGCCAAGGGCACGGCGGCTCGATCATCAACATCGGTTCGGTGAGCTCCTTCCGGCCGCAGCCGACCAACGGTGTCTACGTTGCCGCCAAACACGGCGTCATCGGCCTGACCAAGGTTGCGGCGCTGGAAAACGGTGCCCACAACATCCGCGTCAACGCGGTTGCGCCCGGCGCGATCGATACGCCGATGCTGCGCGGGGCGCTGCGCGACAACAACCTGACCGAAGAGCAGTTCGCGCCGCAGTTGAGCCTGCTCAACCGTTTCGGACGCGCCGACGAAGTGGCGCAAGCGAGCCTGTGGCTCGCTTCGGATCTCGCTTCCTACGTGACCGGGGCGACGCTGAGCGTCGATGCCGGCTACGTCAGCCGCTGAGCGGCGGGGGGACAAGATGGGCGTCGAAATGAACAAGCAGTGGATTCTGGTGCGGCGGCCGGAGGGGGCCGTCCGGCGCAGCGACATGGAGTTGCGCGAGTCGCCGCTACGCCCGCTGGAAGCCGGCGAGACGCTGGTGAAGATGCTCTACCTCGCCATGGACCCCGCCACGCGCGGGTGGATGGCGCCCGGCGGCGGCTATACCGAGCCGTTGCCGTTGGGCGGGCCGGTGATGGGGGTGACGATCGGCCGCGTCGTGGCGTCGCGCAATCCGCAGATGGAACCCGGCACGGTCGTCGCCGGCGTCGGCCACTGGGCGAAGTACATGATCGCCAGCGAGCGCCAGATTTCGCCGGTGCGTTGCGGCAACCTCGGCGTCCTGTCGCCGATGGATACTTCGCACGGCTTCGACCTGCCGATGTACCTGCACGCGCTGGGCACCAGCGGCGGCACCGCGTGGTACGGGCTGATGACGATCGCGGGCATGAAGGCCGGCGACAAGGTGCTGGTGAGCGGCGCGGCCGGCAGCGTCGGCTCGCTGGTGACGCAGATGGCGCGCCTCAAGGGGGCGGCGAAGGTGGTCGGCATTGCCGGCGGCGCGGCCAAGTGCGCCGAGGCGGTGCGCGATTACGGCTGCGACGTGTGCATCGACTACAAGGCTTCCGACAACATCGCCGCGGCGATCGCGAAAGAGTTTCCCGACGGCATCGACGTGTATTTCGACAACGTCGGCGGCGAGATCCTCGATGCGGCGATGGGCAATCTGGCGAAGTGGGCGCGCATCCCGGTGTGCGGCATGATTTCCCAGTACAACGCCCTGGAAGCGCCGCCGGGGCCGCGCAACATGTGGAACCTGCTGGTCAAGACCGCGCGCATCGAGGGCTTCCTCGTGTCCGACTATTTCGGCACGCCGGCCTGCGAGGCGGCCTACCGCGAGATCGGCGAGTGGATCCGCGACGGCAGGATGGTGGCGAAGGTCGACGTGCGCGACGACTTCGACAAGGTCCCCGAGATCTTCAATCAACTATTCAGCGGCGGCAACGACGGGCGCCTGGTCGTGAAGGTGCCGGACTGACGGGAGCGGAGCAGGGAGGGCGCGTGAACGCGGAGTTCGAAGGCCGGGTGGTGGTGGTCACCGGCGCCGGCACCGGCATCGGGCAGGCCACGGCGCTCGCGTTCGCGCGCGCCGGGGCGCGGGTTGCCGTGGCGGATGTCGCGGAGCGCGAAGGGCAGGATACGGCCGCGCGCATCCTTGGCGAGGGCGGCCGTGCATCGTTCTTCAAGGTCGATGTCAGCCGCGCCCCGGAGGTCGAAGGGCTGGTTGCGCAGGTCGCCGCGCGTTGGGGCCGCATCGACGTGATGCACAACAATGCCGGGGTGACGCTGCCCTCCACGCCGATCACGGAGCTGTCGGAGGCCGATTTCGACCGCGTGATCGCCGTCAACCAGAAGGGCGTGTGGCTGTGCATGAAATACGGCATCGCGCAGATGCTGCGCCAGGGCGGCGGAGTGATCGTGAATACCGCGTCGGCGCTGAGTTTCCGTGGCCGCGCGGGCGGGTCGGCGTATGTCGCGAGCAAGCACGCGGTGGCGGGGCTGACGAAGACCTGCGCAGTCGAGTATGGCGGCCGCAACATCCGCATCAACGCGGTGTGCCCCGGCATGATCCGCACACCGATGCTGGACGGCCGCACGCGCGACCCCGAGCGCGAGCGGCGCCTGGTAGCGCTGCATCCGCTGGGGCGGCTGGGGACGGCCGAAGAGGTCGCGGACTGCGTGCTGTGGCTCGCCTCGGACCGGGCCGCGTTCCTGCACGGGGCGCTGGTGTCGGTCGACGGCGGCTGGGGGGCCTGCTGAGCGGTTTCCGCGGGCCTGGATCGCGGTGGCGCGACGGCGCCGGGGAAGGCCGTAAGGAGGCTTTACGGGCTTTAAAAAAACAAGTTGACTTGTTTGTTTTCGGGGCGTAACTTGGGTATATGGCTGGTACATGAACGAATCAATATTGTTTATGCGCCTACCCTGACCGGCCCGGCGACAGGGCAGGCGGTGCGGCGGACAGCATGTCCCGGCTGCCTCCCGCCCTTGCCGGGATGTTTGCAGGACGCGTTTCTTTTCAGACCGGAAGTGCGCCGCCGATCGCGGCGAAAGCTTTCGTAACCACTCAAAACACCGGAGGAAGACAATGGGTATTCTGGATGGCAAGGTCGGCGTGATCATCGGTGCCTCGAGCGGCATCGGCTGGCGCATGGCGGAGCGTTTCGCGGAAGAGGGCGCGAAGCTGATCATCGCGGCGCGCCGCATGGACAACCTCGAAAAGCTCGCGGCCAAGACCGGCGCGATTCCGATGCGTTGCGACATCACCAAATACGATGACGTCAAGGCCCTGGCGGACGCCGCGGTGAAGCGCTGGGGACGCATCGACTTCAGCATCAACTCCTCGGGTGTGGTGCGCCCGGCGATGATTTCCGAGCTCACCCCGGAAGGCATCAAGGAAGTGACCGATGTCCAGCTCAACGGCGCCTTCTACTTCCTCAAGCATTTCGGCAATGCCCATGCGGCCACCGGGGGCGGCTCGGTGATCAGCGTCACCTCGGCGACTGCCGTGATGGTGCCGGTGGGCATCTCCAGCTACTCCGCTTGCAAGGCGGCGATGCACTTCGTGTCGAAGATCGCCGCGCGCGAGTACGGCCACGCCAAGGTGCGCTTCAACTGCCTCGCGCCGACCTTCGTGCCGACCGCGATGAACAGCTACGGCGGCATGACCCCGATCGACGAGACGCGTGTCGACATGTCGACGCAGAACACCCCGATCGGCGTCGCCTTCATCAAGGAGTCGCCGCTGGGTCGAATCACCACGGTGGATGACTGCGCCGACGTCGCGCTGTTCCTCGCCAGCGACCTGTCCTCGTCGATGACCGGCCAGGTGCTGCCGGTCGACTGCGGCAACCACCTGTTGCGCCTGCCGGACGTCAGCTCGGAACCCGCGACCTGAGGCTTGCCTGCAGCGGGGGCGGTCCGCCGCGTCGCGTGGCGGACCGCCGCACTTTCTAATGACTACTGAACGGAGTGTGTGATGGCGGTTACCGAGGCGGAAATCGAGATTGGCAAGCGGCTTTTCCTCGAAGGTTGGTGCGGCAGTACGCCGGACTCGTTCGTGCCCTTCGTCACCGAGGATTTCGTCATGCGCGACACGCTGTCGCATTCGGGCGAGCTGGCGGGACACGCCGAGCCGATGCGCGGCCACAAGCAGGTGATGGACTTCTGGGGCTGGGCCGCGGGCAAGCTGCGCGTGGTGCCGGAAGAGGTCTATGTCAATGGCGATAACGGCATGGCGCTGTCGTGGATGATGTACCTGCAGATCACCGACGACAGCAAGGGGCCGGAAAACCGCGGGCGCTGGCATTGCGGCGAAGGCATGTCGCGGCTGGAGTTCCGCGACGGCAAGGTGTGCCTCGAAATCGATTACTGGTCCGGCCCGCAGGGCATCTGCGACGACTGGGAAGCGCACTTCGCCCGCCGCCGCAAGATGACCCGTCCCGAACGGGGCGCCATCACCGGCGCCTGACCGGCATCGGCCGCCGCTCACACACGAATCCAACGCATGTCGCGGAGTACCGGAACATGACCTTACCTGTCCCACCCGACCCCCGGGTGATCATTCAAAACAGCATCGTCACCCTGCGCGAGGTGGTCGCGCCGCTGGCCGAGGACGAATGGGCGCGCTTCAACGCCAGCCTGCTGATCGGCGCCCTCGAATACGCGCTGGGCGGCCTTGGCCGCGACCGCGGCGCCGAACACCGCAGCGCGCTGGCGGCCAAGGTGGCGAGCCTGCAAGCGGTCGTCGACAAGCGCGGCGACAAGGACCTGCTCGCCGCGTTCGCCGAGAAGTCGCCGTTCGTGGCGGCGTCGCAGATGCTGGTGTGGGGGCAGAACAACCCCGGCGACACCGCCGCGGCGATCCAGAAGACCCTGCGCGCCGAACTGTACGCGCAGCTCGACGAGGAAATCGGCGCCGCCGCGCCGATGATGGGTGCATTTGTACGTGGCATGGCGGGTGAGATATGAGCCTGAAGAAACGCGAAAAGGAACTGAAGGCCTATCTCGCCCGGACCCTGAAGGCGAAGGGCGAGCTCAGGCTGTGCGGCGAGAAGCGCATCACCATGGGGCAGTCGCGGGCGATGTACATCCTCGACGTCGCCTACGAGGGTGAGGAAGGGCCGGTCGAGAAGAAGGTCGTCGCGCGCATCGAGCAGTGGGGACACCTCGGCTCCGACAGCCGCAACGAGGTCGCGACGATGCGCGCCCTGCACAAGGTCGACTTCCCCGTGGCGAAGGTGCTGTCCTACGAGACCACCAACGACGTCCTCGGGCAGCCCTTCTTCACGATGGATTTCGTGCCCGGATCGAGCGTGTTCTCCGAGGAGGTCGTCGACGAGTACCTGCAGTTGCTGCACAAGCTGCATCGCGTCGACTACAAGACGGCGAACTTCGACCACCTGGAGCGTCCGGAGTCCCTGGCCGCGCCGGCGCGCCGCGCGGTCGACCACTTGTACGGCGTGTATTGCGCCCACGTGGTCGGCGAGCCGTCGCCGCTCGTGGCCGAGTGCGTGCAGTGGCTGCGCAACAACGCGGTGGCGGCCGAGGAAATCACCCTCGTGCACGGCGACCCCGGGCCGGGCAACTATATGCACCACGACGGGCGCATCGCGATCCTCAACGACTGGGAGTTCACCGCGCTGGGCGATCCATACGACGACTGGGCTTACGTGATCTGGATGCGCGGCGCGCCGTACCTGCCCGAGGAAGACTGGATCGCGCGCATCGAGCGCACCATCGGCAAGCCGCTCGACCGCAGCCGCCTGCACTTCTGGAAGGCGGTGAACATCCTGAAAGGGGTGTGCCTCGACCAGACCTCGCACAAGCTCTACGTCGACGGCGTCAATCCGGCGCCGAACCTGCTGGCAATCGCCACCGCGGTGCATCTGGACGTCGTCAAGAAGCTCTGCGAGACGGTGCTCGAAGGCTGAGCGCCGCGGCGGGGCCGGCGCCTGGTCCGGCATCGTGGCCGGGCGGCGGGCGCCGGCCCCTATCTATATTCGCAGGAGACGCTGCATGAGCAGACAGTGCAGGCTGACCGAGATGGACGAGTGGCCGCGCCACCAGACGCTGGACACCTTCGACGTGGTGGCCAACCCCAGCCCCGGCTGGAGCGACGGCTACTGGTTCTGCATCGGTGACCCGAAAGGCGAGGTCAACCTCATCACCGCGATCCGGCTCTATCACAACACCAACGTGATGGACGCCTACGTGATCGCCAGCACCGGCGACGGGCGGCAGCACAACCTGCGCGCGAGCCGCCGCCTGCGCCCGGCGATCGACGACGTCCGCGTCGGGCCGTTCTGGCAGCGCATCGTGCGCGGCCTGCGCACGATCGAGTTCGGCTGCGAGGAAAACCGCCACGGCATCGCTTTCGACATCCGCTGGGAGAGCGCGGCGCCGCCGTACTACGAGGCGCCGGCGGTGCAGCATTTCGCCGACGGCAGGCTGGTCAGCGCGCGTTCCAACTACGTGCAGCTCGGCTACGTCTCCGGCACGGTGCGCATCGGCGACCGTTCGTGGACGTTCGGTCCGCAGGACGGCTGGGTCGGTGCGCGCGACCATTCGTGGGGCATGGGCCACACCGGCGAAGGCGAGAAGCCCAACCGCTACGCAGCACCGCCGCTGGCGGCGGGCAGCCAGTCGCTGTGGGGCTCGGCCGGCATGCGCCATTGGGCGCTGGTGCGCTTCCCCGAACGGTCGCTGTTTTACGGCTTCAAACGCAACCAGGACGGCAGCTACTCGGCATCGGGCACCGGTTTCCAGGACGCCAGCACGATCCACAGCCGCGTCGATTACCCGTACGAGTCCGGCCGCGAGGGCTGGGCCTACCGCGACGTGCGCATCGGCGAGCATACCTGGCAGGGCTGCTTCCCGCGCCTGGAGAGCGGGCGTGTCGATCTCGTCCGGCCGGACGGCGGCGCCGACCGTTTCCGCATCGACGTGCTGAGCAAGCCGGTGTACATGCAGGGCGGCGGTTATTGGGGCGGCTGGAACGACAAGCTCGGGCGCGGCGTGTATCGCGGTGAGGACGTGCTCGAAGGCGAAGTGTGGGACGTCTCGCATCCGGTGCGGGTGTTCGACCTGCAGGGGAACGAGGTTCCCGCGCCGCCGGGAGCGGAATACGCCGAGCAGTTCGCGCGCTTCACCAATCTCGACGCTCCCGGCGAGGTCGGGCTGGGGATGCTGGAGGCGGCGATCATCGGCGAATTCGACGGCATCACGAATCCCTGACGCGCCGCCGTCCCCACCCCTTAGATAGGGCATTCGCCGTGAAACTGACGAAACTGGACGAATATCCGCGGCACCAGCTGGGGCTGACCTTCGACAGCGTCGGCACCAGCTCGCCGCACTGGAACGACGGCTACTACTTCGCGCTCGGCGACGCCGCGGGGCGCGTCGGTTTCTTTTCCGGGCTGCGCCTCTACGCCAACAACGACGTCATGGACGCGTTCACCTGCGTGGCATCGGGCGGGCGGCAGCACAACATGCGCTTTTCGCGCCGGCTGCGGCCGCGCATCGACGATCTCGACTGCGGCGCGATGGCGGTGGTGATCGTCGAGGGGCTGCGGCGGCTGCGCATTCGCGCCGGCGACAATCCGTACGGGATCCGCTACGACCTCGTGTGGGAAGGCGTCACCGAACCTTACAACGAAGAATACGTGCGCCAGTGGTCCGGCGGCCGGCTGGTCGGCGAGCGCAGCAACTACGCGCAGGTGTGCACGGTAACGGGGTGGCTGGAGGTCGGCGGCGAGCGCCACGAAGTCGACGCCACGCGCTGGACCGGCGTGCGCGACCACTCCTGGGGGCTGGGCGCCACCGGAGGTCCCGTGCTGGCGCACGCTGCGCCGGGGCGGCCGTCGGCACCGATCGGGCTGCGCCAGTGGGTGTGGATCCGCTTTCCGGACCGCAGCGTCTTCTGGCAGTTTCACCGCAGCGCGGCCGGAGTGTTGACGATGTTCGAGGCGGTGTGTCTGTATCCCCGCGGCGACGCGCGCGAACCGTTCGCCTATGTCAACGTGGAGCATGAACTCGACTTCGCGCCGGGAACACGGCGGCTGCGGCGTGGCACGGTGTCGCTGCAGCGGCCCGACGGGGTGTGGGAGCGCTTTCTCGCCGAAGTCATCACCGATCCGGTGTACCTCGAAGGGGGCGGTTACTGGCAGGGCTTCGACGACCACCTCGGGCGCGGCATCTACCGTGGCGACGACCATCACGAGGGCGAGGTGTGGGACGTCTCGCAGCCGGGGCGGCTGGTCGATCCGGCCGGGCGGGTGAAGGCGCGTGCCGATGCGTGGGCGGAGAATTTCGGCCGCTTCACCAACCGCGACAACCCCGCCGAGATCGGTATCGGCCACCTCGAATGCGTCGTCTCGGGGCCGTATCCGGGCTTTTCGGACGAGCTGCGGTGAGGCGGGACGAGGCCCGCAATGCGGCTGCAGACAGGCATCCGCGGGCGTTTCACAGGATAGAAAAAAACAAGTTGACTTGTTTGTTATGCGGGCGTAACTTGCCCGGAAGGAACAGCCGCATGGCAGCCGGTAACGCCGGTGACGCGGCACGATGACGCCGGACGGGTTGCAACGACAACACCAGGGATGGAGACAGCAATGAACGTGGATTCGGCCAACCGCCTGCTCGACGAGCTGGCATCGAAGCAGGCGCTATACGAACTGAGCGTCACCTACTGCCGCGGCGCGGACCGGGGCGACGCGGACCTGTTCGGCTCGGTATGGACCGCCGACGCGCAGGTCGATTGCGGCGGCTTCCAGGGCCCGGCGAGCGAATTCGTGCGCATCGTGACGACTCCCAGCGAGCTGCGCGAGCGCAGCTTTCATACCGTCACCAATCATCACTTCCGCCTCGATGGCGACAGCGCCCGCGGCGAGGTGTACGTGTTCGCGGCGAGCACCGTGAAGCTCGACGGCGAGCGCCTCGACCAGTTGATCGGCGGACGCTACCTCGACGAATACCGGCGCAGCGGCGGCGTGTGGAAGATCGCCCGTCGCACTTTCGTTTTCGACTGGGACATCAACCAGCCCGTCAGCGCGATGGTCGAGGAGAAGCGCCTCATCGGCGAGATCACCAAGCGCGGCCAGTACGGCAAGGGCGACCCGTCCTGGGCGCTGCTCGGCTGAAAGCCGGCCGCGGCCTTCGCTTCGGCCGCCGTCGGCGCGCCTGTTTCCCCGTTTCGTTCCCCTTGATCGCCGCAGGCCGTGAGGCCTGCGGGCGGGTTCGCGCGGGCCAAGCACGGTGCGTTGGTTCGCGGCGGCGGGAGGCCGGGTCGCCGGCAGGGAACACAAGAAAAGGCAACCGCAACAGAGAGGCAGAGCCCATCCCCCGCGGGCCATGACGACCCGCAGGAAGCGAAACGGAGGAGTGAAACGTGAAAATCCTGAGTCCCTTGCAACTGGGGTCGATCGAACTGAAGAACCGCGTCGTGTCGACGGCGCACGCTGCGGACGTGAGTTTTTTCCAGCCCGGCTCGAGCGGCGAGGGCTACATGGCTTACCAGGAGCGGCGTGCCGAAGGCGGCACCGGCCTGATCATCTTCACGGCGATGCACGTTCACGAAACTTCGCCCAACCTGTTCCACTTCCTCTACGAGGAAAAGGACATCCGCAAGAAGTTCGCGCAGATCTCCACTCGCCTGCACCGGCACGGCACGAAGTGCATCTCGCAGTTGTTCCACTACGGCGTGACGGGCAAGTCCGACTGCCGTGCGGACTTCCAGCCGCTGTGGGGCTTCTCCGGCCAGCCTTCGTCGGAGGGCGAAGGTTCGCACAAGATGAGCGACGACGAGATCGAGGAGGTCATCGACTCGTTCGTGCGCACCGCGGTGGTGGCCGTCGAGAGCGGCATCGACGGCGTCGAGCTGCATGGCACGCACGGCTACCTGATCCAGCAGTCGTTCAGCCCGTGGGGCAACAAGCGCACCGACAAGTGGGGCGAGCCGATGTATTTCGCCAAGACGTTGGCGAAGCGGGTGCGCAATGCGATCGGATCGAAGGCCGTGATGGGTTTCCGTCTGTCGTCGGACGACTTCATCCGGCCGGAAGACGGCGGCCTCGGCCATGAGGGGCTGTGCAAGGTCGCCTCGGAGCTGGTCGGCACGGGGCTGTTCGATTACCTGAACCATTCCGAGGGCGCCGGCGGCGTGCATTACGCCCGCGCCATCGGCTCCTACCGCCACCCGTTCGGCGAATTCCTGCCGCTCACGCGCGGCCTCAAGGAAGCGATCGGCGGGCGCGTGCCGGTCATTGGCGTCGGCAAGATCCCCACCACCGACCTGGCCGAACAGGCGCTGCAGGCCGGCGACTGCGACCTCGTCGGCATGACGCGCGCCCAGATCGCCGATCCCGACATCGTCAAGAAGCTCGAGGCCGGCCAGGCGCACCGCATCCGCACCTGTACCGGGGCGCAGCAGGGCTGCATCGACCGCGCGATCTACTTCAACATCAGCTGCTTCCACAATCCCGAAGTCAACGAGGAGAACCGCTTCAAGGCGCTCGATGCGGTCAAGACCGAGCCGAAGCGGGTGCTGGTGATCGGCGGCGGGCCGGCCGGCATGAAGGCGGCCGAGATCGCGGCGCGCCGCGGCCACGACGTCACGCTCGCCGAAGCGTCGGGGCGCCTGGGCGGGCGGCTCAACCAGGTCGAGACGATGGGCGCGGCGGCCAACCTGCTGTCCTCGACGGCGTGGATCGAGCAGGAGCTGCAGATCCTCAAGGTGAAGGTCCAGACGCAGACCCGTGTCGACGAGGCCTTCGTCAAGGCGTTCGCGCCCGACGTGATCGTGCTGGCGACCGGCGCGAAGCCGAACACGCAGCTGGGCGCGCCGAGCGACGACTCGGTGCCGGTCATCTCGTCGGACGACGCCGCGCAGGGGCTCTTCAACGGCCAGAAGTTCGACCTCAAGGGCACGCGCTCGCTGGTGGTCGATATGCGCGCCAACTACGAGACGGCGCTCGTCACCGAGAGCCTCGCCCAGCGCGGCAGCGCGGTCACGGTCGTCACGCCCTTCCTGCACTTCGGCGCCAACATGGGCTTCACGAACCTCAACGACTACCTGAACCTGTTCCCCAAGCTCGGCGTCCAGCTGCGCCCGAACACCGTCTTCACCGGCATCCGCGACGGCAAGGCAGCCTACCGCGACGTCTATAGCGGCGAGGTCGTCGAGGAGGCGTTCGACTTCGTCGTCGCCGGCATCGCGCCGACGCCCGCCGACGAGCTGCTGGGGATGCTGAAGAAATACGGGAAGGTCGTCACCGCGGGCGACGTCGTCGCAGCGCGCTCCGCGATGGAAGCCTTCCGCGAAGGCGACCGCGCCGGCCGCACGATCTGACCGGAGCGCGAACGCGGGGTGGCGCGTGCGCCGCCCCGCGGCACAAGAATACAAATGGAGACGAGACGATGAAGGCACTGGTACTGGGCGGTTCGGTTTTCGTGGGCAAGCACATGGTGCAGACGCTGGTCGCGGGCGGCCACGACGTCACCGTGCTCAACCGCGGCAAGACGCCGTCGGCGCTGCCGCCCGGGGTCAAGCACCTCGCGGCCGACCGCACCAACGCCGCCTCGATGCGCGCCGCGCTCGGCGGCAAGGACTGGGACGCGGTGTTCGACGTGTCGGGCTTCGTCATGGCCTCGGGCGGCGAGGACGCGCAGACGCTGATCGATCTCTTCGACGGCCACACCGGCAGCTACGTCTATACGAGCTCGGTGATGGCCTACAAGCAGGGCCGCGGCGTCATGCCGTGGCGCGAGGAGGACCCCGATTCGATCGAAGGGCCGGAGACCTACGGCGGCTTCAAGGCGGCGATGGAGCGGCTGCTGATCGCGCGTCACGCGAAGACCGGCTTTCCGGCGACGGTGATCCGCCCGGCGGCGATCTACGGCCCGGACAACAACATCTTCGACATGGAAGCGCCGATGTTCATCCGCCTGCGCCAGCGGCGGCCGATCCTCGTGCCGCATGGCGGGCTGGTGACCGTGTCCTACGGGCATGTCGACGACCTGTGCGAGGCGATGACGAGCTGCGTCGGCAAGCGCGCGGCGGCCGGCGAGATCTTCAACATCACCGGCGAGGCCGTGACGGTGAACGAGTACGTGCGCACGCTCGCGGAAATCGCCGGCGCGACGCCCGAGATCGTGCCGGTGCCCGACGACCTGCTGCCGCACCTGACGAAGCCGGCCTTCGGACACCTGTTCGGGAGCTTCTTCCACAGCGCGCTGAGCATCGAGAAGGCCGGTCGCCTGCTCGGTTTCAAGCCGCGCTACGACTTCCGGACCGGCCACGTGCACACCTACGAGTGGTTCCTGCGGCAGGGGCTGGCCGACGACGCGACCCCGCGCGTCGACGCGATGTGGCAGGCGACCTGGGATTTCGACTACGAGGCCGAGGTCGCGCGGCGCATCAAGGCGGTGCTGTCCGGACCCGACCGCTGGAAGTGAGCGCCCGACCGCACGACGCCCCTTACTGCCTGACAAGGAGAAGCCATTCATGAGTCAACGCGATTCGCGCATCGACCTGGCCGAAAAGCTGTTTGCCGCCTGGAGCAGCGGCAACGCCGATGCGCCGAAGCCGTATCTCGCCCCGGACTGCGTGCTGTACGACATCGTCGGCGGCGAACACCGCGGCTGGGACACGATCCGCAAGTTCTTTGCCGAGGGCCTCGCGCTGTGGCCCGACCTCGTGCTGCTGCCCGACCGGTACTGGGTGAACGACCAGGGGGTCGCGCTGAGCTGGGTCATGAGCGCGACGGTGCGGGACGACATGTTCGGCCCCGTGGCGCGCGGGAAGAAGTGGCGTTCCGAGGGGATGAGCTTCCTCGAGATCAGCAACGGCGTGGTCACGCGCGAAGCCGACTATCACGACAGCGGCGCCATCCATAAATCACTTGGCATCGCCAAGACCTGAAGAGGAAGCACTCATGAGTAACGCAGCGAAGGCCGGCAAGCTCGCCGGCAAGGTGGTGGCGATCACCGGCGCGACGCGCGGGATCGGGCGCGGCATCGCCGAGGCCTACCTCGCCGAGGGCGCGAAGGTCGCCATCAGCGGGCGCTCGGAAGTCAAGGGGCGCCAGGCGATCGAGGAGCTCGATGCCGGCGACAACGCGTATTTCATCGCCGGTGACGTCACCAAGCAGGCCGATGTCGAAGCCTTCATCGACAAGACCGTCGAACGCTACGGCACCATCGACATCCTGGTGAACAACGCCGGCGGCTCGTCGGGCTTCAACCCGGTCGTGGATCTCTCCGACGAGGCGTGGAACGAGGCGCTCAACTGGATGCTCAACGCGACCTTCTGGGGCACGCGGCGCGCGCTGCGCCACATGATCCCGAAGAAGTGGGGCCGCATCATCAACATCTCCTCGGTCGAGGGGCGCCAGGCCAACAAGATCGCCGTGTCCCACTACATCACCAACAAGCACGCCATCAACGGCTTCACGAAGGCGGTGGCGTTCGAGAACGGGCCGATCGGGATCACCTGCAACGCCATCCTCGCCGGTGCGGTCGAGACCGACCTGATGATGACCGTCGGTCCGAAGGTCGCCGAGACGCACGGGATTTCGTACGAGGAATACAAGGTCGAGTACGCCAAGAACGCAGCGATCAAGCGCCTGAACACCGTCGGCGAGGTCGCGGCGATGGCAGTGCTGCTGGCGTCCGAGGAAGGCGGCGGCATTACCGGCGCGATGCTCGATGTGAACGGCGGCACCTCGATCTGAATCCCCTGTGCGTGGAGAGCTGAACGTGGAAAAAGTGCTGGAAAAACGTGTCGCGCTGGTGACGGGGGCGGCATCGGGCATCGGCCAGGCCATTGCCCATGCGTATATCGAGGCCGGTGCCGAAGTGTTGGCGGTCGACCGCAGTGCGTTCTCGGCGGAGGATGCGCGCCGGCCCGGTCTGGTGACAATGCAGGCCGACCTGACCGCACCCGGCGCGGTCGAACAGATCGTGAAAACCGCCGCAGAACGCTGGGGACGGCTCGATGTGCTGGTGAATAACGCCGGCGTGGCGCCCTATGCGCTGCTGGAGGAAACCAGCGACGAGCTGTGGGACCAGACCGTGCTGATCAACCTGACGCTGGTGTTTCGCCTGTGCCGCGGCGCGCTGCCGCTGCTCAAGTCGAGCAAGTCGGGGCGCATCATCAACATCGGCTCGGTGATGTCGTCCTTCGGTTCGGCCGGCCTGTCGGCCTACGCGACGACGAAGCACGGCGTCGCCGGCCTGACGAAGTGCCTCGCCAGCGAGCTGGGCCTATACGGCATCACGGCCAACCTGATCCAGCCGGGTGCGGTGGTGACCGGGATCACCCGCGATGCGTTCGCCCAGGACGACGCCTTCCGCACCTTCTGGGAAGGCAAGGCGGCGCTCGGGCGGCTCGGCCAGCCCGACGACATCGCCCCGGTGGCGGTGTTCCTGGCGTCGGACGGCGCCGGTTTCGTCAGCGGCCAGGGCTTCATCGTCGACGGCGGAGCGGTGCAGAAGCCGTGAGCGCCGACACGGTGGGCGCAGTGGGCCAACGGCGCATCGGCCTCGACGGCGCGCCCAATTTCCGCGACCTGGGCGGTTACCGCAACGGCGAGGGGCGGGTGGTGCGTCACGGCCAGGTGTACCGCTCCGACGCGCTGACCTGGCTCACCGACCGCGACCTCGGCATCCTGCGCGAGCTGGGGATCGGGCTGGTGATCGACGTGCGCAGCGCGCACGAGAAGCATACCCAGCCCAGCCGCTGGCATGCGGGCAGCCCGCCCGAAGTGCTGTCGTGCGACATCGACGCCGACCTGCGCGCAGGTACCCAACCGCTGATTTCCATTCTGCGCGCACGGCCCGATCGCGAAGGCGCGCGCGCGATGCTGCGCACGACCTACGCGGTGATGCCGGCAGCGTTCGCGGGGCATCTCGCCGGCCTGTTCGCGCGGCTCGCCCGGAGCGACTGCCCGCCCGCCGTACTGCACTGCACGGTGGGCAAGGACCGCACCGGCTTCGTCGCGGCGATGCTGCTGTTCGCGCTCGGCATGCCGCGCGAGGTGGTGTACGAGGACTACCTGCACACCGCACGCGTGGCACGCAATCCGCGCCTCGAAGAAACGCTCGGCGACATCGTGCGCAGCCAGGTGGGCCGCGAACCCGATGCCGCCATGTTGGACGCGCTGTTCGGTGTCGAGGCGGAATACCTCGACGCGGCCCTGCGGCGCATCGACCAGGAATACGGTTCGGTCGACCGCTACCTCAGGGTGGCGGGCGGCCTGGACGACGACACGCGCGCCGGCCTGCAGGCGAGGCTGCTGGCATGAGGCGCGACACGACCGGCAGGGGATCGCCGGCCCCGCAACACTGAACGACGAGGACCACCCAGAGGTGGCCCGGTGAGCGACATGAGCAATCTCAACGACTATCCGACGATCGACATCATGAATCACCTGCGCGAGATCCGTAGCGATCTCGCGACCGTGCCGTTCGAGTATCGCGAATTCCAGATCATGCTGCGCACGACCTTCAAGTCGCTCGCCGACGAGTCGGGGCGGCGCAAGGAGGTGAAGGAGGGCGAAGCGGGCGATACGCTGGCCGGTCACCGCTCGGTCGCGGCCTGCCTCGCGAGCATGGACGAGTACGGCTACGAGCAGGTGTCGGTGTGCGCGACCAAGATGTGGTCGTACTACTACCACCGCGACTTCATCCTCAACAGCCCGGTCGAGCCGATCGGCGAGGCGATCCGCGAATCGGGCGGCCGCATCATGGGCGCGGCCAGCTACGACCCGTTCCGCATCAGCGAGAGCCTGCGCGAGATCGAACACGTCGTGCGCGAATACGGCTTCAACTACGTGTGGTTCCATCCGCTGTCCTACGGTTTGCCGCCCAACGACCGGCGCTTCTATCCGCTCTACGCCAAGTGCGTCGAGCTGGACATCGCGGTGGGCTTCCAGGTCGGGCATTCGGCCGAAGTGCTGCCCTCCGACTGCGGCCGCCCGATGCTCGCGGACGACGTCGCGATCGAGTTCCCCGACCTGCGCATCAACCTGTCGCACACCGGGTGGCCGTGGGTCGACGAGTGGTGCTCGATGCTGTGGCGCCATCCCAACGTGTATGGCGACATCTCGGGCTATTTCCCGAAGGGGCTGGACGACCGTCTGGTGAAGTTCATGGATTCCGGCCGCGGCCGCGACAAGGTGCTGTTCGGCACCAACGGCCTCGGCCTGCGCCGCTGCAAGGAGGAGTTCCTGCAGCTCGACATCGCCGAATCGACGAAACGCAAGGTGCTCTACGACAACGCCCGCCGCTTTCTGGCGCTCGACCGCGGCTGACGCAGCGCGACCGGAAGCGCGCGGGCGCTTCACTACGACAACGACGGGAAGGGAGACAGCATGGGCCGTATCGAGGGAAAGACCGCCATCGTCACCGGTGGCGCGCGGGGCATGGGTGAGGCGACGGTGCGCCGCTTCGTTGCGGAAGGCGGGCGCGTGGTGATTGCCGACGTGCTCGACGCCGAAGGGCGCGCGCTGGCCGACGAACTGGGTGCGAACGCGCTTTTCGCGCATCTGGACGTCTCCGACGCGGCCGCGTGGAAGGCGTGTGCGGCGCAGGCGGTGGATCGCTTCGGCGGCGTGGACGTGCTGGTGAACAATGCCGGCATCTGTCTCGTCGGCACGATCGTCGACTTCGATCCGGCCACTTTCCAGAAAGTGCTGGCGGTGAACCTCGGCGGCGCCTTCCTCGGCATGCAGACGGTCGCGCCGCTCATGTTCGCGCGCGGCAAGGGCTCGATCATCAACATCTCCTCGACCGAGGGCCTGCACGGCACCAACGGCATGGCGGCCTACGGTTCGAGCAAATGGGGCCTGCGCGGCCTTACCAAGGTCGCCGCGATGGAGTTCGGGCCGCGCGGCGTGCGCGTCAATTCGATCCACCCGGGCGCTGTCGATACGCCGATGGCCGGCACCGACGTGGTGCCGGCCGAGGTGTGGGAGCGGGTGTTCCGTCGTCAGCCGATCCAGCGTATCGGCCGCCCGGAAGAGGTCGCCAACGTCAGCCTGTTCCTCGCCAGCGACGAATCGACCTACCTGTGCGGCGCCGAGATCGCCGTCGATGGCGGCATGACGGCGGGCGGTTTTCTCGAATTCGCACCCGGCGCGCCGGCCTGACGCGCCCGCCGGCCAACCGCCGGGCCGCGGAGCGGTCCGGCGCACAGGGGAGAAGACGATGGGCGTCAGAACACCCACGGCCGCCGAAGTGGCGGCACGCTGCGCAATCACCGACGTGATTCACCGCTACTGCCGCGGCATGGACCGCATGGACAGGGAACTGACCCTGTCCTGCTGGCACCCCGGCGGCACCGACGACCACGGGCCGCTGTATGCCGGATCGCCGGAAGGTTTCGTCGACTGGCTGTGGCCGGTGCACGCCGCAATGGTGGTCACGCGCCATGCGGTCAGCAACATCCTGATCGAACTTGACGGCGACCGGGCCGGCGTCGAGACGTACTGGAACCTCGTGCTGCAGGTGCCGTGGGGCGGCGGCGTGTATGACATCCTCGCCGGCGGACGTTACCTCGACCGCTTCGAATGCATCGACGACGTGTGGGCGATCCGCCATCGCCAGTCAGTGCTCGACTGGAACCGTGTCGAGCCGGTGGAGCGCACGCTGGCCGATTTTGCCGAACCTCCCCTGATCCGGCCCGCACGGCCCGGCATTCCTCTCGCCGACGGCGCGCGCGACCGCTCCGATCCCTCGTACCGCGTGCTCCGCGGCGCCTGAAGCGGCTGCGCCGCGGCGTCCCGCGGAAAATAAAAACAGACGTGATTGAAATTTGCGGTGCAGCCGTTTACAACGGTAAACCGTGTGATATGATCGCCTCAACAACAAACAGACACGTCGGTTTTTTAAGGACGGGTCACCGGGACAGGAGACCCCCCGGAACGGATGCAGCTTCCTGCCTGTGGCAGGGATGTCCGTGACCGGGTACGCAGCGGTCTGTCCGGATGTGCGACCCGTTTGTGACCATCAACGGAAGCTTTCGACGGACATGACTCGACATCAATTTCCCCGCTTTTCCGAAACCTACGGCAAGACCTGGCGCGATGCCGGCCTGTGGACCGACTACACCCTGCATCAGGGCCTGGACGACACGGTCGCCCGCTGCCCCGACCGCACCGCGCTGATCACGACGACGCGCAGCTACACCTTCGCCGAGTTCAAGGCCGAATCGGACGCGCTCGCCGCGGGCCTCCTGGGGATCGGCATCGGGCCGGGCGACATCGTCGCGGTGCAGCTGCCGAACTGGGTGGAGTTCTGCTTCCTGCAGATCGCGCTGTCGCGCATCGGCGCGGTGATCCAGCCGACGCACACGGTGTTCCGCGAGCGCGAAATCACCAACCTGTTCCAGTTCTGCGGCACCGATGCGGTGATCGTGGCCGATTCCTTCAAGGATTTCGGCTATGCCGACATGATCCGCGGGGTGCGCCCGCAACTGCCGGGGCTGCGCCACTTCATCGTCGCGCGCGGCGAGCCGAAGGGCGCGGACGAATGCGCACTCGCGGCGCTGATCGAGGAGGGGCGCGGCAACCTGCAGCGCCTCGAGGGCCTCGCGCCGCGCGCCGACGACGTGTTCTATCTGAACTTCACGTCCGGCACCGAGGGCAACCCCAAAGGCTTCCTGCACACCCACAACACCATCATGTCGCTGATCCGCCAGTTGACCGGCTACATGGCGGCCGACACGGTGATGCTGGCCTGTTCGCCGATGACGCACAGCTTCGGCCATTTCACGACCTACTACTGCGTGTTCGGCGGCTTCCCGATGGTGGTGCTCGACCGCTACAGCCCGGGCGAGCTGCTGGGGATGATCGAGCGGGCGCGCGTGACGATGCTGTCGGGAACGCCGGCCCACCTGTACGGCATCCTGCGCCACCCCGATTTCGCCAAGCACGACACCTCGTGCATCAAGTCGGTGGCGGTCGGCGGCGCGCGCAGCTCGCCCGAGCTGATCGCCGAGCTGCAGCGCACCTGGGGCGTCAAGTCGGCCAACACCTACGGCATGGGTGAGACGATCGTGCATACGCGCACCTCGCCCGACGACCCCGACGAGAAAGTGCGCGACTCGGTCGGCCGGCCGGTGTTCGGCGCGCAGCTCAAGATCGTGGACCAGAAGGACCGCTCGCGCCGCCTGGCGGCGGGCGAGGTCGGCGAGATCTGCTTCCGCGGCCCGACGCTGTTCGTCGGCTATCACAACCAACCGCAGAAGACGGCCGAGACGCGCGACGACGAGGGCTGGTTCTACACCGGCGACCTCGGTTTCGTCGATGCCGACGGCTACCTGTGTTTTGCCGGGCGGGCGAAAGAGGTCATCAACCGCGGCGGCTCGAAAGTGTATCCGAAGGAAATCGAGGACCTGCTGTGCCAGCACCCGGACGTGCTCGATTCGGCCGTGGTCGGCATGCCCGACGAGCGCCTGGGCGAGCGCGTGTGCGCCTACCTCGTGACGCGCGATGGCCGCGACATTCCGCTGGCCGAGGTGGAGGCCTTCTTCGGCCAACACAAGGCGATGAAGTACATGTACCCGGAAGTGCTCGTCAGGCTCGACGCGATGCCGATGACGCCCACCGGCAAGATCCAGAAGGTGGCATTGCAGCAGGACGCCGCGAACCGCGCGAAGGCCGCGCAGGCGGAAACGGTGCGGGCGGGGCAGTGACCGCTGCGGGCCGTCGTTTCCCGACAGTCGAACAGCATTGAGGAGGATGTGGAATCCATGGATATCGTGATCGGACCGTACGGGATGCAGAGTCCCCATTCGTACCGGCGTTCGCACGCCGACATGTACGACGACCTGGTGGTGCATGCGCGGCGCGCCGAGGAGCTCGGCTACGACGGCTTCGCGCTCACCGAGCACTCGTTCTGGTATGACGGCTACTGTCCGTCGCTGCTGACCGCGTTCGCGCCGGTCGCGCTCGCGACCAGCCGCATCAAGCTCGTCACCGGCGCGCTGCTGGTGCCGCAGCACGATCCGCTCAAGGTCGCCGAGCAGGCGGCGGTGCTCGACCGCATTTCCAACGGCCGTCTGGTGCTGGGCCTCGGCGCCGGTTATCGGCCGGAAGAGTTCCACGGCCACGGCGTCGAGATCGGCCGCATCGGTGCGCGCTTCATCGAGGCTTTCGAGGTGGTGCGCCGCGCGCTGACCGAGGAGACCTTCTCCTTCAGCGGCGAGTACTACAACTACAAGGACGTCTCGCTCAAGACGCGCCCCGTCCAGCGCGAGGTGCCGATGTGGGTGTGCGGCGGCTTCGCCGACTGGTCGGTCAAGGCGGCGGCCAAGCGCGGCTGGCCGTACTGCACCACCGGCGACGCCGAGTGCGGCATGACGGTGTTCGACCGCTACGCCGAGTTCGCGCGCGAGTTCGGCCGCGACCCGGCCAGCCTGAAGCGGGCCAAGTTCGTCGACGTCTATCTCGCCGCGAGCGACGAGGAGGCCGCCGTGACGATCGAGCAGGACTACTGGCCGGCGATGCGCGACCAGTTCATCGGCTTCGGCTTCTTCCGCATGTTCAACGAAGACGGCTCGCAGGTCACCGAGCCGCCGCCGGGCATGAAGGAGCAGTTCATCACCAATCCGAACCGGCCGCGCGGCGGTCCGGCGCGGGTGCGCGAGATGTTCCGCCCGGTCGTCGATTACGGCGTCGACATGCTGCTGGCGCGCCTGAGCTGGGCCAATTTCCGCAATGACCGGATGCTGGAGTCGATGGAGCTGTTTGCCAAGGAAGTGATGCCGATGCTGCGCGAGGGGGGGCGGAAATGAGACTGGGTCTGTTGTATTCGCTGGGGCCGCAGTGCTCCTACCACGACGCGCTGGCGCAGATCGCCGAGGCCGACCGCCTGGGCTTCGACGCGGCGCTGTTCGAGGAACACCACGGCGCGCTCGGCACGCCGGAAGTCGCGCCGCTCGCCGCCGCAGCCGCGGCCGCCACCCGCTCGATCCGCGTCGGCCCGGCCAATCGCCAGCTGGCGCTGGATTTCCCGGTGAATAGCGCCGAGGACTACGCGCTGGTCGACATCGTGTCGCGCGGGCGCCTGATCATGGGCGTGTCGGCCGGCGAACGCGCCGGCGAATTCGCCGCCGCGGGCGTGCCGTGGGAGCAGCGCGAGGCGTGCCTGCGCGAGGCCGTCGATCTGGTGCGCGCCGTATGGTCGCAAAGCAACGTGCAGTACATCGGCGAACACTACGTGTTCCCGCTGCACGCGAAAGGCGAGCGCGGCTGGCGTCGCGAGCCCGGCGAGCGGAAGTTCGTCGACCAGTGGCGGCGCGGGCAGACCGAGGCGGAATACCTGCCCCTGCTGCCGCGCCCGATCCAGCTGCCGCATCCGCCGCTGTGGGTCAATGCCACGTCGCGCGCCATGATCGAGTGGGCCGCGTCGCGCGGCTACAGCCTGCTGGTGTCGTCGCTGGAAACCGAGGACGAGGTCAGGGCCAAGGTCGGCTGGTACGACGCGGCGCTGGCGAAGGCCGGCCGCGACCGCTGCGAGGTCGAGGTGGCGCTGGCGCGCGAGCTGTTCCTCGCCGCCGACGGCAAGGTCGCCCGCGAAAAGGCGCTGCCGGGCCTGCGCGCGCGCATCGACGCGCTGCGCGCCGAGGGGCGCGAGGACCAGAAGGATCTCGCCGTCATCCGCGGCATGAGCGACGAGGCCCTGTTGGCCGGCTGCGCGCTGTACGGCAGCCACGACGAGGTGCTGGGGCGGCTGCTGCGCCTGAAGGGCGATGTGGGCATCAACCACCTGCTGTGCCGCATGTACCTGCCGGGGCGCGCGCATGTGGACGTGCTCGACAGCATCCGCGTCGCGGCGTCGCAACTCCATACCCGCCTCGTCGCCTGAGCCATGGACCTCAAGTTCACTGCCGCCGAGGAAGCCTACCGGCTGCGCTGCCGCGAATGGATCGCCGCCAACGCCCATCACGCGGCCGCGGTGGCGAAGGCGGCCGATCCGGTGCAAGCCGCGCGCGACTGGCAACGGCGTCTGTGGGAGGCCGGCTACGTCGGCCTGGCGTGGCCGAAGGCCTACGGCGGGCAGGACGCGACGCTGACGCAACAGGTGATCGTGTCGGAAGAGATGGCCCGCGCCAAATTGCCGCCGCTGATCAACACCATCGGCCTGTCGATCCTCGGTCCGACGCTGGTGCGGCACGGCACCGAGGCGCAGCGCCGCCGCTTCCTGCCGCGCATCCTGTCCGGCGAGGAGCTGTGGTGCCAGGGCTTCAGCGAACCCGGCGCGGGCAGCGATCTGGCCTCGCTGACGACGCGCGCGGTGCTCGAAGGCGACGACTTCGTCGTTACCGGGCAGAAGTTGTGGACCAGCCTCGGGCCGATCGCCGACTGGTGCTTCCTGCTGGTGCGCACCGATCCGTCGGCACCCCAGCGCGAAGGCATCAGCTATCTGCTCTGCCGCATGGATACGCCGGGCATCAGCGTGCGCCCGCTGCGCAACGCCGGCGGCGGCGTGCATTTCTCCGAGGTGTTCTTCGATGCCGTGCGCATCCCGCGCGAGCAGCTCGTCGGCGAGCTGCATGGCGGCTGGAAGATCGCGCGCAGCACGCTCGACCACGAGCGCAGCGGCCTGTCCGGCGTCATCTCGCTGGAAGGCAGCCTCGAACGGCTGTGGCGGCAAGCGGCGGCGGGCGGCGAGATCGCCGACGCCGTGGCGCGGCAGCAGGCGGCGCAGTACTGGATCGAACTCGAAGGCCTGCGCTACCTCGGCTTGCGCGCGCTGAGCGACCAGCTCGCCGGGCGCCAGCCGGGGGCCTCGGCCTCGGTGGGCAAGCTGTTCGCCGCGAAGCTGCGGCAGAAGGTCGCCCGCGCGGCGCTCGACAACGCCGGCCCTTACGCCTGCCTGACCAAGAAATCGCCCCACGTCGTCGGCAAGGGGCGGCTCGTGGCCGGCTACTTCGATTCGCTCGGCTACAGCATCGGCGGCGGCACCAGCGAAATCATGCACAACGTCATCGCCGAGCGCGTGCTCGGCCTGCCGCGTTCGACCGGGGAGGCATGATGGATTTCGAACTTGGCGAAGAACTGGTTGCGCTGCGCGACATCGCCCGCGACCTGCTCGCGCAGCGCTGGAAGGCCGAGTCCGCGCGCCGCGCGCTCGACACGCCGCCGTCGCGGATGCCGGCGCAGTTGTGGGCCGAGCTGGCGGAGATGGGCTGGTTCGGTGCCGGCTGCAGCGAGGCCGGCGGCGGCAGCGGTCTGGGCGTGATCGGCGCCGCGCTGCTGGCGGAAGAGGCCGGGCGCGCGCTGCTGCCGGGCGCGATGACGTCGACGCTGGCCGGCGCGATCGCGCTCGACCGCAGCGGCGGCGCGGCGCTGAAGGCCGAACTGCTGCCGCGGATCATCGCCGGCAGCTTGCCCGTGACCCTCGCGGTGGAAGAGCCCAACGGCACCTGGGGGCCGGATGCCGTCGTCATGGCGGCGCAGGCCGGTGACGGTGGCCTGCGGCTGTCGGGCAGCAAGATCTTCGTCGCCGACGGCAGCACGGCAGGCCTGTTCCTCGTCGCCGCGCGGGTCGGCGACGAAGTCCGGCTGCTGCCGGTCGAAGCCGGCGCGGCCGGCGTGGAAGCGGTGCCGATGCAGCGCATCGACGCGCAGGACATCGTCGAGCTGCGCTTCGACGGCGTGCGGGTCGAGGCGCAGCGCATGGTGCCGGACGCCGGCGCGGCGCACGACGCCTACGCAGTATGGACGGCGCTCGTCGCAGCGGACCTGCTCGGCAGCGCCGGGGCCGCCCTGGCGATGACGACCGCCTACGCGAAGGAGCGCGTGCAGTTCGGCCGCGCGATCGGAAGCTTCCAGGCCGTCAGCCACCGCCTCGCCGACGTGCAGGTGAACGTCGAGATCGGCCGCAGCCTGCTGTACGCCGCCTGCCTCGCGCTCGACGAACGGCGCGGCGATGCCGGCGCGCTGGTGGCGGCGGCCAAGGCCTTCATCGGCGAGACCGCGGTCGACGCGGCCGAGGCGGCGGTGCAACTGCACGGCGGCATCGGCTACACGTGGGAACTGGACGTGCATCTGCATCTGCGGCGCGCGCGGGCCAACGCCGTGACCGCCGGCGATGCGGGCTGGCACCGCGAAACGGTGGCGCGCCACATGGCGCACTGCTACGCCTGACGGGCATGAGCGACGGGAGCGAGGCGATGAAACGGGAAATCCTGGCACTTTCGGGCGGGGTCGGCGGCGCGAAGCTGGCGCTGGGCCTCGCCGACGAGCTGCGCCCCGGCGAGCTGACGATCGTCGCCAACACCGGGGACGACTTCGACCACCTCGGCCTGAGCATTTCCCCCGACCTCGATACCGTCATGTACACGCTGGCCGGCATCGGCAACGCCGAGCAGGGCTGGGGCCTCGCCGGGGAAAGCTGGGCGGCCATGGACGCGCTCGGGCGCTACGGGGCCGAGACGTGGTTCCGCCTCGGCGACCGCGACATCGCCACCCACCTGGTGCGCAGCCAGCGCCTGCGCGCGGGCGAGTCGCTGTCGCAGGTCACCCGCCGGCTGTGCCGCGCGCTGGGCGTGGCGCACACCTTGCTGCCGATGAGCGACGATCCGGTGCGTACGATGGTGCAGACCGAAGCGGGCGAGTTGCCGTTCCAGGACTACTTCGTGCGGCGCCGCTGCGAGCCGCGCGTCGCCGGCTTCCGCTTCGACGGCATCGACGCGGCGCGCCCGCATCCGCAGCTTGTCGAAAGCCTGCGCTCGCCTACGCTCGGGGCGACGGTGATCTGCCCCTCGAATCCCTTCGTCAGCGTCGCCCCGATGTTGCGCCTGCCGGGAGTAGAGGCCGCGCTGCGCGCCAGCGCCGCCCCGGTGATCGCCGTGTCGCCGATCATCGCCGGGGCGGCGGTGAAGGGGCCTGCGGCGAAGATGATGCAGGAGCTGAACCTGCCGCAGACCGCCGAGGCGGTGGCGGCCCACTACGGCGAGCTGATCGACGGCTTCGTCATCGACGATGCCGACGTCGCCCAGGCGCCGGCCATCCGCGCACTCGGCATCAAGGTGCTGGTGGTGCCGACGCTGATGCGCAACCGCCAGGACAAGGTCGGCCTGGCGCGCCGGGTGCTGGCCTTTGCGCGCGCGCTGCGCGAGGAGGAGGAGGCGCCATGCATGCCCTGATTCCGGTGAAGCAGTTTTCGCGCGCCAAGCAGCGCCTCGCCCGGATCCTGTCCCCGCGCGAGCGCGAGGAACTGGTCAAGGCGATGCTCGCCGACGTGCTCGCGGTGCTGGCGCACCACCCTTGTCTGGCGGGGACCGTCGTCGTGGCGGGGGATCCGGGCGCGCGCCCCCTCGTCGATCGCTTTCACGCCGACTGGCTGCCCGAATCGGCGCTCGGCGCGCGCGGGCTGAACGGCACGGTGCAGGCCGCCGTCGCCACGCTCGCCCGCGCCGGCATCGACGACGTGCTGGTGCTGCATGCCGACATTCCGCTGCTGTCGGCGGCGGAAATCACCCGCCTCGCGCTGGCCCACGAGCCGCAGTCGCGGCCGGCGGTGACCATCGCACCGGACCGTCATCGCGAAGGCACCAACTGCATGATCTGCTCGCCGGCGCGCGAATTCACCTTCGCGTACGGGCGCAACAGCTTCGTCCATCACGTCCGCCAGGCGGTGGCGCTGGAGGCGACCCTGCGCGTGGTGGAACTGCCGGGCGTCGCCTTCGACGTCGACTGGCCGCAGGATCTCGCCGAACTCGTCGCCCGCACCGGCGCCGAGCCCGTCACGCACGTCCAGAATTATCTCGAACACATAAGAATCGCGCGGCGCCTGCACGCGCTCCCGGCTTGTCCGGGAGACGGCGACCGGCGCAAGCGTACCCCCCGACCCCATGGAGACCAGGAAAATGTCACGCATTGAGATGCCCTTTCTCGCCCAGCGGCGCCTGCCCACGCGGGCCGAAGCCCTCGCGCTCGCGACCCAGACCGATACCGCACGCCTGATGGCCGAGGCGCGCCAGGTGCGCGACCGCGGCTTCCGCAACCTCGTCACGTGGTCGCGCAAGGTGTTCATCCCGCTCACGCAGCTGTGCCGCGACGTGTGCCACTACTGCGCCTTCGCGGGCACGCCGAAGAGCGTCGGACGCGCCTATCTCCCGGTCGAATCGGTGCTCGCGACGGTGCGCGAGGCGGCCGCGCTGGGCTGCAAGGAGGCGCTCTTCACGCTCGGCGAGAAGCCCGAACAGCGCTGGCAGGAGGCGCGCGACGCGCTGGCGTGGCTCGGCTTCGGGTCGACCATCGACTATCTCGCGCATGTCGCCGGCCGCGTCCTCGAGGAAACCGGCGTGCTGCCGCACATCAACGCGGGCAACCTGACGCAGGCCGACATCGAGGTGCTGCGTCCGGTCTCCGCATCGATGGGCCTGATGCTCGAATCCTCCGCGGGAGCGCTGGGCGAGCGGGGCAAACCGCACTTCGGATCGCCCGACAAGGCGCCGGAGCGCCGGCTCGAAACCATCCGCCTCGCCGGCGAGGCGCGCGTGCCCTTCACCTCGGGGATCCTGATCGGCATCGGCGAATCGCGCACCGAGCGCATCGAATCGCTGCTCGCGCTGCGCGACCTGCATGCGCAATATGGCCATCTGCAGGAAATCATCATCCAGAATTTCCGCGCCAAGCCCGGCACCAAGATGGCCGACGCGCCCGAGCCGGATCTCGACGACATGCTGTGGACCATCGCCGTCGCGCGCCTCGTCCTCGGCCCCGACATGAGCATCCAGGCGCCGCCCAATCTGAGCCCGGGCGAGCTGCCGCATCTGGTCGCGGCCGGCATCAACGACTGGGGCGGCGTGTCGCCGCTGACGCCGGATTTCGTCAATCCCGAGGCGCCGTGGCCGCATGTGGAACAGCTGCGAAGCCAGACCGCCGCCGCAGGCAAGTACCTGCACGAGCGCCTCACGGTGTATCCGTCGTACGTCGTCGACGGCGCGACGTGGCTGGCGCCGACGGTGCACAAGGTCGTGCTGCGGATGGTCGATGCCGAGGGCTATCCGCGCCTCGACGACTGGCTGCCGGGCAAGGGCGGCGCGCTGCCCGCCGAGGCCGCGGCCGCGCCGCAGGCCCCCATCGCCGACGGCGACGTGGCGCCCGAGGTGATGGACATCGTCGCGCGCGCCAGTGCCGGCGCCGCCCTCGACGAGGCCGAGATCGTGCGCCTGTTCCAGGCGCGCGGCCCGGAGTTCGCCTACGTCTGCCAGGCGGCCGACCAGCTGCGCCGGCACCGCTGCGGCGAGGCGGTCAGCTACGTGGTCAATCGCAACATCAGCTACACCAACATCTGTTATTTCAACTGCCAGTTCTGCGCCTTCTCCAAGGGCAAGCACAACGAGAAGCTCGCCGGCGCGCCCTACGACCTCGAACACGACGAGGTGGCGCGGCGTGTGCGCGAGGCGTGGGAGCGCGGCGGCACCGAAGTGTGCCTGCAGGGCGGCATCCACCCCGCGTACACCGGGCAGAAGTACCTCGACCTGCTCGCGACGATCCGCGCCGTGGCGCCGAACATCCACGTGCATGCCTTCTCGCCGCTGGAAGTGGCGCAGGGCGCGCGTACGCTCGACATGCCGGTGGAGACCTTCCTGCGCCGGCTGCGCGATGCCGGGCTCAACACCCTGCCCGGCACCGCGGCCGAAATGCTCGACGACGAGGTGCGGGCGGTCATCTGTCCCGACAAGCTGCGCACCGACGAGTGGCTGGAAGTGGTCGGCAGCGCGCACCGCGTCGGCCTCAGGACGACTTCGACGATCATGTTCGGTCATGTCGATCGCATCGTGCACTGGGCGCGCCATCTCGTCCGCCTGCGCGAGCTGCAGCGCCAGACGGGCGGCTTCACCGAGTTCGTGCCGCTGCCCTTCGTCGGCGAACAGGCGCCCATGTACCTGAAGGGGCGCGCACGCAAGGGGCCGACCTTCCGCGAAGCGGTGCTGATGCACAGCGTCGCCCGCCTCGTGCTCAACGGCCTCATCGACAACATCCAGACCTCGTGGGTGAAGATGGGCGACGCCGGCGCGCTCGTGGCGCTGGCGGCGGGCGCCAACGACCTCGGCGGCACGCTGATGAACGAGATGATCACCCGTGCCGCCGGCGCGCAGCACGGCCAGGAGAAGCCCCCGGCCGAGATGGAGCGCCTGATCCGCAGCGCCGGGCGCGAGCCGCGCCAGCGCAGCACCGCTTACGGCGCCGTGGCCGAGGAGCGGCGGGCGGCCTCGTTCGCCGCGGCACCGCTGGCGCAGATCGTCAACACGCCGCCGCGCAAAGTCGTGCGTCCGGTGCTGGCACAGGGCGCCGAGCGCGCCGCTGCCGGCGTATGACGCGGACGACCCGCTGCAACCCATCCCATCCCCCGCGCATGGCGCGGGACATTCCAGGAGAACCTGCATGACCGACAAGCTCCCCACCATCGCGATCATCGGCGGCACCGGCGACCTCGGCACCGGCCTCGCGCGGCGCTGGGCGCAGGCCGGCTACAACGTCATCATCGGCTCGCGCACGGCGGACAAGGCCGAAGAAGCGGTCGCCGCGCTGCGCGCCGTGATGGCCGAACGCGGCCGCAAGGCCGTGAGCGTGCATGCGGCCGACAACCCGACCGCCGCACGCGAGGCCGACGTCGTGGCGCTGACGGTGCCGTTCGCCCACCAGCGTGCGACGCTCGAATCGATCCGCGACGCCCTCGCCGGCAAGATCCTCATCGACGTCACCGTGCCGCTGGTGCCGCCCAAGGTTGCGCGCGTGCAGCTGCCGCCGGAAGGCTCGGCCGGGCAGATCGCGCAGAACCTGCTCGGCGAGTCGGTGCGCGTCGTCAGCGCCTTCCAGAACGTCGCCGCCGAGCACCTCAAGGACGGCCACGGTTTCGACTGCGACGTGCTGGTGTGCGGCGACAGCAAGGAGGCGCGCCAGACGGTGATCGGCCTCGTCGAGGCGGCGGGCCTGCGCGGCTTCCACGCCGGCAGCATCGCCAATGCGGCGGCGGTCGAGGCGCTGACCTCGGCGCTGATCTTCATCAACAAGCAGTATGGCTGTCATGCCGGGATTCGCCTCACCGGCATCGCCGCAGCGGGAGCGTAGATCATGAGCGCGCGCATGGAGCTGACGGGACTGCCCGGTTTCCCGCTGGTCGAACCCGGCGACGATCTGGTGCCGATGATTCTCGATGCGCTCGCGCGCGCGCAGATCGTACCCGCCGACGGCGACCTGCTGGTGCTGGCGCAGAAGGTGGTGTCGAAAGCGGAAAACCGCTACGCCTACCTCGACGACATCGAGCCGTCGGCCGAGGCGCAGGCCCTGGCGGAGCAGGCGGACAAGGACCCGCGCATCGTCGAGCTGATGCTGCGGGAATCGGTCGAGGTCATGCGCCACCGGCGCGGCGCGGTCATCGTGCGTCACCGCCGCGGTTACGTCCATGCCAACGCCGGCATCGACCAGTCCAACATCCGCAGCGACCCGCAACGCCCGCGCGTGCTCCTGCTGCCGGTCGATCCCGACCGCAGCGCGGCGCAGCTGCGCGCACGCCTGCGCGAGGCCACCGGTGCCGAGCTGTGCATCATCATCAACGACTCCGCCGGCCGGCCGTGGCGCGACGGCACCGCCGGCTTCGCAATCGGCACGGCCGGTTTCGAGCCGGTGGTCGACATGATCGGCGAGTCCGACCTTTTCGGAAGGGCGCTGCAGATCACCAAGGTCGCGGTGGCCGACGAGCTCGCCGCGGCCGCGTCGTTCGTGATGGGGCAGGCGGCCGAGGCGATCCCGGTCGTCCATGTGCGCGGCGCGCAGCTGCGGCCCTCGACGGCTGGTTCGGCCTCGCTGATCCGCCCGCGCGCCGAAGACCTGTTCGCGTGAGCCTGCGCTTGCCGCGGGGAAAGGCTTTACAGCCCGGGCGGTTGTGTTAATCTCTCAGAAACAAACGACCGTGTTGGTTTTTATTAGAGCGGTCGGCAGTCAAATCACCAAATTGGAGGTCATATGAAGGTAGGCTTGAGCTGGGATCTGGGCGGTGATGAGCCGGCCGCGACGCAGTGGCACCGGGTCATCGGCGAGATCGAGCGCGGCGATGCGCTGGGTTTCGACAGCGCGTGGGTTGCGGAGGGCAAGACCGGCCAGGCCGGCTGCGCCCAGCCCGCCGTATTCATGACCTTTGCCGCGCGCCGCACCAAGAGCATTCACTGCCGCGCCCTGGCACGCAGCGTGGCGGGCGAGTTTCCGGTGCGTCTGGCCGAGGAGATCACGCTGCTCGACCAGTTCTCGCATGGCCGCGGCGGGGTCGCGTACGCGCCGGCCAGCCGGCAGAAGGTCGATCCGCTGATGGTGCACGAAACCATCGAGTTCATCCGCGGCGCCTGGGCCACTAACGAGGTGCGCTACCGCGGCAAGTACGTGCGCTTTCCGACGCACACCCCCGACGACGCGCCGGCCGGCCTGAGCTACCCCGCGTGGACGGGCGAATACCTGCCGCAGTGGGAATGGGGCGCCACCCGCACGACCGCCGACTTCCTCGCGCTGACGCCCAAGCCCGTCAGCACCCACCTGCCCGTGTATGTCGCGATCGACGACGACGAAACGCTCGAATGGGCGGCGCGCAACGGCGTCTCCCCCTATGCGGGCGTCAACCTGACGACGGCCGAGGCGATCGAGCGCCTCGCGCGTTACCGCGCGATCGCCGACGGCTGCGGGCGCCACAGCTACGAGGTCGAAGCCGTCCTCGAGCGCAACGTCGCCATCGACGGCGCCTCCGACGCGCACACCTTCGGCGGCTCCGCCCACGACATCACCTGCGCCATCCGCGCCGCCGCGGCCGCGACCCGCATCGGCCACTTCGTGTGGCGTTACCGCGATGCCGCCCCGAACGACCTCGAGCGTTTTGCGAACGAGGTCCAGACAAGACTGCAGGCCTGAAAAAGATCGCAAGGAAAACGACATGGAATTCTGGACCTCATTCGCCGGCCAATTCGTGCTGCGCGGCTTACCCGGCGCCGTACCGCAAAACTACGACACGCTCGTCGCCACCGCGGTCGAGGCCGAGCGCCTCGGCTTCGACGGCGTCGTCGCCTCCGAACACCACTTCGAATACAACCGCTTCCTGCCTTTCCCGCTGCAGGCGCTCGGCGCCGCGGCGGCGGCGACGTCGAAGATCCGTCTCATCACCGGCGCCATGCTGCTGCCGCTGTACGACCCGATCCGTGCCGCCGAGGCCGCCGCGACGGTCGACATCCTGTCGGGTGGGCGGGTCACGCTCGGGCTCGGCATGGGCTACCGGCCGATGGAATTCGACGGCATCGGTACTGCCAAGAACACCCGCGGTGCACGCCTGTCGGAGCAGATGGAAATCATCCGCCTCGCCACCAGCCAGGAGCGTTTCAGCTTCCAGGGCAAGCACTACGAGTACAAGGACCAGCAGCTGTCGCCGAGGCCCCTGCAGCGCCCCATCGACATGTGGTTTTGCGGCGGCACCTCGCGCGTCGGCGCACAACGCGCGGCGGCGGGCGGATTCGACTACTGGCTGGCCAACTCCGACTACGACCGCACCAAGGAAATCGTCGACATCTACCTCGGTCTCGCCCGCGAGGCGGGCCGCCCCGCGGAGCGCCTGCGTTATGCGCTGTTCCGCGACGTCTTCGTCGGCGACACGCTGGCCGAGGCGCGCGACGCCCGCGACTGGTTCCTCGAGGTGTATTACAACGAGCACATCCGCTGCTACGGCTACCTCATGGACGACAAGGGCGAACCGCTGTTCAACCCGCCCTTCGACCATCCCGCCTATGTCGCCTTCGTCGACAGCCTGCTGTGCGGCACGCCCGACATGGTGGTCACCGAGCTGAAGCGCTTCGAGCAGCTCGGCGTGCACTCGATCACCGTCCCGCCGGTGCAGCTCGAACTGTTCTCGAACAAGGTCCTGCCCGAATTCCGCAAGTAAGCGGCGGGCGACACCACTCCATGAAGGAAGCCGAATGACTGGTGCATTCATCTACGACCACGTGCGCACGCCGCGCGGCAAGGGCCGCCCGGACGGCGGGCTGCACGAAATCACGCCGACGCGCCTGGCCGCGCAAACCCTGGCCGCGCTGCGCGACCGCAGCGGGCTCGACACCGCGCTGGTCGGGGACGTGATCCTCGGCTGCGTTACCCCGGTGGGCGACCAGGGGGCCAACCTGCCGCGCATGGCGGCGCTCGTCGCCGGCTACGACCAGGGCGTGCCCGGGCTGCAGATCAACCGCTTCTGCGGCTCCGGCCTGGAGGCGGTCAACGCGGCCGCGGCGCAGGTCATCGCGGGGCAGGCGGAGGCGATGGTCGCGGGCGGCGTCGAATCGATGTCGCGCGTGCAGATGTTCTCCGACGGCGGCGCGTGCTACACCGATCCCGATGTCACGTGGAACACCCACTATGTGCCGCAGGGGATCGGCGCGGACCTGATCGCGACCATGGACGGCTACACGCGCGACATGCTCGACGCCTACGCGGTGGAAAGCCAGCGCCGCGCCGCCCACGCCTGGGAGCAGGGCTGGTTCGCGCGCTCCGTGGTACCGGTGCGCGACGTCATCGGCGACGTCGTGTGCGCCCGCGACGAACACGTCCGGCCCGGTTGCTCGCTGGCGGACCTCGCGAAGCTCAAGCCCGCCTTTGTCGCGACCGGCGACGCCGGTTACGACGCGGTGATGATCAGCCGCTATCCGCGCATCGAAACCATCAACCACGTGCATACCGGCGGCAACTCGAGCGGCATCGTCGACGGCGCCGCGGCGATGCTCGTCGGCAGCGCCGGCTTCGGCCGCGACAGCGGGCTGCGGCCGCGCGCCCGGGTACGGGGCTGGATGTCGGCCGGCAGCGAACCGTCGATCATGCTGACCGGGCCGGGTCCGCTCGCGCACCGCTTGCTCGCGCGCTGCGGCATGACGCCGAAGGACATCGACCTGTGGGAGATCAACGAGGCCTTCGCTGCGGTCGCGATGCGCTTCATGCGCGACATGGATGTGGGGCCGGAGTGCGTGAACGTCAATGGCGGCGCCATCGCGATGGGCCATCCGCTGGGCGCCACCGGCACGATGCTGGTCGGCATCGTCCTCGACGAACTCGAGCGGCGCGACCTCCATACGGCGCTCATCACCCTGTGCGCGGCTGCGGGGATGGCCACCGCCACCATCATCGAGCGCGTCTGAGACGCCTGTCACATTCCGGGAACAACGATGAATACACTGAAACTGGAAGTCGACGCGGACGGCATCGCGCTGGTCACCATCGACCTGCCTGGCCGCCCGATGAACGTGCTGGCCAACGAACTGATCGCCGACCTCGGCCTGATGCTCGACGAAGTCGTCGCCCGCGTCGATGTGCGCGGCGTGATCATCTGCTCTGGCAAGAGCAACGGCTTCGTCGCCGGCGGCGACCTCAAGGATCTGGTCGAGGCGCACGACCGCGGCTGGACCCCGCAACGCGGCGTCGAATGCGTGTGGGAACTGTCCTCGCTGTTCCGCCGCCTCGAAACCTGCGGCAAGCCGGTGGCGGCGGCGATGAACGGGCTGGCGCTCGGCGGCGGCCTCGAACTCGCGCTGGCGTGTCACTACCGCGTGCTTGCCGACGACCCGAAGGCCGTCGTCGGCTTGCCCGAAGTCACCATCGGCCTGCTGCCGGGCGCCGGCGGTACGCAACGCCTGTCGCGCCTGATCGGCATCGAGAAGGCGCTGCCGCTGATCCTCGGCGGCGATCACGTCAAGCCCGCCGCCGCGGCGAAGCTGGGCATCGTGCATGCGCTGGCGCCGCTCGCCGACGTCGTCGCCACGGCCCGCCGCTGGCTGCTGGAATCGCCCGATCCGGTGCAGCCGTGGGACAAGAAGGGCTTCCGCGTGCCGGGCGGCGTCGGCTGCCTCGCCCCGCATGCAAGCCAGAGCTTCATGCTCGGCACTGCCGGCGTGCGGGGCCGCTACCTCGACAACTACCCCGCGCCGAAGGCGATCCTGTCGGCAGTGTTCGAAGGCACGCAGCTGCCCATCGACCGCGGCCTCGCGGTCGAGGCGAAATACTTCGGCCGCCTGCTCGTCGACCCCGTCGCGCGCAACATCATGCGCACCACCTTCATCAACCGCACCGCGGCCAACAAGCTCGTGCGCCGCCCGGCGGGAGTGCCGAAATCGGCCGTGCGCCGCCTCGGCATCCTCGGGGCCGGCACGATGGGCGGCGGCATCGCGTATTGTGCGGCCTCTGCGGGCATCGACGTGGTCCTGCTCGATTCGGCGCAGGAAAACGCCGAGCGCGGCAAGGAATATTCGCGCCGCATCCTCGCGAAGGACCTCGAACGCGGCCGCAGCACTGCGGAAAAAATGGATGCGCTGCTCGCGCGCATCCATCCAGTGACGCGCTACGAAGCGCTCGACGGCTGCGATCTCGTGATCGAGGCAGTGTTCGAGGACCGCGCGATCAAGGCCGGCGTCACGGCGAAGGCGGAGGCCGTGATCGCCCCCGACACCGTGTTCGCCAGCAACACCTCGACCCTGATGATCAGCACGTTGGCCGAGAAGTCCTCGCGCCCCGCCAACTTCATCGGCATGCACTTCTTCTCGCCGGTCGACAAGATGCCGCTGGTCGAGGTCATCGTCGGCAAGCAGACCAGCGACACCGCGCTCGCCCGCGCGCTCGATCTCGTCGGCCAGTTGCGCAAGACCCCGATCGTCGTCAACGACGGTCCGGCCTTCTACACCACGCGCGTGTTCTGCACCTACGTCGACGAGGGCCTGCAGATGCTTGCCGACGGCGTCGAACCGGCGCTCATCGAGAATGCCGCGCGCAACGCCGGCATGCCGATCGGGCCGCTCGCGGTGCTCGACGAGACCACGCAGGAGCTGCGCTGGAAAGTCATCCAGCAGGCCGAGGCCGACGGCCTGCCCGCGCAATTCACGCACCCCGCGGGGCGCGAGGTGCTGCGCGCGCTCGTCGAGGATCACAAGCGTCTGGGCCGGCGCCAGGGCGGCGGGCTGTACGAGTACCCCGCGGGCGCGAAGAAGCACCTGTGGCCGGGCATCGCCGCCGCCTTCCCGGCGGCGGCCGAGCAGCCGGACGTTGAGGACCTGAAGACGCGCCTGCTCTACGTCCAGGCGCTCGAGGCCGCGCGTTGCTACGAACAGGGCATCGTCACCGAGGCGGCGGACGCCGACCTCGGCTCGGTTCTCGGGGTCGGCTATCCGGGCTGGACCGGGGGCGCGCTGTCGTTCATCGACACCGTCGGCATCCGGCCCTTCGTCGCGCAATGCAGGCGTCTCGCGGCCCGCTGGGGCGCCCGTTTCGAGCCTTCGCCGTGGCTGGCGGCACGGGCTGAAAGCGGCGAGCGCTTCTATCCGCTGCCCGCTTAAACCATCAAGGGGGAAACCATGCTGTTACGCGACATACTCCAGATCAAGGGCGACAGGGCGGGCGGTTCGCAAATCCACGGCGTTCCCCCGGATACCCTGCTGCTGGATGCCCTCAAGCTCATGGTGCAACACGATGTCGGGTCGCTGGTCGTGCTGCAGGACGATCAGCTGCACGGCCTGATGACGCTGCGCGAGGTGCTCGTCGCGTTGAGCGCGCGGGGGGCCGGCGCGCTCGGCCAGCCGGTCGGCGAGATCATGAACGGCAACCCCATCCTCGGCAGCCCCGACGATTCGATCGACTGCGTGCGGCGGGTGATGACCGCGAACCACATCAGCCACCTGGCCGTGATCGGGGACGAGCACCTGCTCGGCGTGATCTCGCTGCAGGACGTCGCCAAGGCCGCCTACACCGAATGCAGTTTCGAGAACCGGCTGCTCAAACGCTACATCAACGACTGGCCGGAACCCGAAACGGAAAGCTGAAACCACAGGGGAGGGCGGCAACCGCTTGACAGCGCTCCGCTCCCTCTTCAGAATAAAACAAACACGTATGTTTTATAAAGTGCAGGGCCGGACCGGAGGAGACTGGAAAGGTCAGGCGTTATTTTGTGAGGTGGATTGCCCTTGAAACCGACTGACCTCGGCGCGCCCGACTACCTGCACAAGGTGGTCGACTGCCAGTGGGCGTGTCCCGCGCATACGCCCGTTCCGGAATACATCCGGCTCGTCGCGGCCGGCCGCTACGCCGACGCCTATGCCATCAACTGGCGCTCGAACGTCTTCCCCGGCATCCTCGGCCGGGTGTGCGACCGTCCCTGCGAACCGGCCTGCCGGCGCGGCCGGGTCGAAGAGCAGCCGGTGGCAATCTGCCGTCTCAAGCGCGTCGCCGCCGACCTCAAGGGCGACATCACCGACCGCCTGCCGCGACCGCCGCAGCAGCCGAACGGCAAGCGCATCGCCTGCATCGGTGCAGGGCCGGCATCGATGACCGTCGCGCGCGACCTCGCCGTGCTCGGCTACAGCGTCACCGTGTTCGACAGCGGCACCTCTGCCGGCGGCATGATGCGCAGCCAGATCCCCAAATTCCGCCTGCCCGACGCGATCATCGACGAGGAGTGCGGCTACATCGAGGGACTCGGCGTCGAGGTTCGCCTCAATCACTGGGTCGACAGCCTGCGCGACATGCTCGCCGCGGGCTGGGACGCGGTGTTTGTCGGCACCGGCGCGCCGCGCGGCCGCGACGCCGAGCTGCCGGGCCGCCAGGAAGCCGCGGCCAACATCCATCTCGGTATCGACTGGCTCGCCAACGTCGCCTTCGGCCATACCACCAGCATCGGCCGCCGCGTGCTCGTGCTCGGCGGCGGCAACACCGCGATGGACTGCTGCCGCTCGGCGCGGCGCCTCGGCGGCGAGGACGTGCAGGTCGTCGTGCGCAGCGGTTTCGACGAAATGAAAGCCTCGCCGTGGGAAAAGGAAGAAGCCATCCACGAGGGCATTCCGATCCACAACTTCCTCGTTCCGCTCGAATTTGTGCACGACAAGGGCCGCCTCACCGGCGTGCGCTTCGACACGGTCCGCGCGGAGTACGACGCCAAGGGCCGCCGTTCGCTCGTGTCGACGGGCGCGCCGGCCGTGCTCATGCCGTGCGACGACGTGCTCGTCGCCATCGGCCAGGAGAACAGCTTTCCGTGGATCGAGCGCGACATCGGCGTCGACTTCGATCGCTGGGGCATGCCGGTGCTGGACGCGAAAACCCTGCAGTCGACGCGGCCCGACGTCTTCTTCGGCGGCGACGCCGCGTTCGGGCCGAAGAACATCATCACGGCCGTCGCCCAGGGGCACGAGGCGGCGATCTCGATCGACCGGTTCTGTCAGGGGCAGGATGTGGCGCTACGTCCGGCGCCGCTCACCCGGCTCGTCAGCCAGAAGATGGGCATCCACGAGTGGAGCTACGCCAACGACGTGTCCGAGGACCGCCGGCGCAAGATGCCGGTGCGCGACCTGTCCGCGACGCTCGGCGACGTGCGCCTCGAACTCGAGCTGGGCTTCGACGTCGAGTTGGCGTGCAAGGAGGCCGCCCGCTGTCTCAATTGCGACGTCGCCACGGTGTTCACGCCGCACGCGTGCATCGAGTGCGACGCCTGTATCGACATCTGCCCGAGCGAGTGCATCACTTTCACGGCCGACGGCGAGGAAGCCGAGCTGCGGCAGCGGCTGAAGGCGCCTGCCACCAACACCGAACAGTCCCTGTACCACGCCGACGGTCTCAAGACCGGGCGGGTCATGGTCAAGGACGAAAACGTCTGCGTGCATTGCGGCATGTGTGCCGAACGCTGTCCCACCGGCGCATGGGACATGCAGAAGTTCGTCCTGCACACCGCGCACGCCGGAGCGGAGGTCACCCCAGTATGAACACCCGACAGGCAATTCGCAGCACCAACGACTTTGTCATCAAGTTCGCCAACGTCAACGGCTCCGGCTCGGCCTCGGCGAACGAACTGTTCGCGCGCGCGATCATGCGCATGGGCGTGCCCGTGTCGCCGCGCAACATCTTCCCGTCGAACATCCAGGGGATGCCGACGTGGTACGAGATGCGCGTCTCCGGCGCCGGCTGGCTCGCCCGCCGCGGCGGCTGCGACATGATGGTGGCGATGAACCCGCAGACCTGGGACCGCGACGTCGCCGAACTCGCCCCGGGCGGCTACCTCGTGTACGACTCGACGAAGATGCTGCCGCGCTCGAAATTCCGCGACGACATCAGCGTGATCGGCATCCCGCTCACCGAGCTGTGCAGCCGCGACTACCCCGACGTGCGCCAGCGCCAGCTCGTGCGCAACATCATGTACGTCGGCGCCTTGGTAGGGCTGCTCGACATCGACCTCGCGGTCACCGAACGGCTCGTTTCCGAGCAGTACCGCGGCAAGGACAAGCTCATCGACGCCAACCTGCGGGCGCTGCGCCTCGGCCACGACTACGCGCGCCAGCATTTCGCCTGCCCGCTGGGGCTGCGTGTCGAACGTGCCGACGCAGTCGGCGACCGCATCTTCATCGACGGCAACAGCGCCTGCGGCCTCGGTGCCGTGTATGGCGGCGCCACCGTCACGGGCTGGTATCCGATCACCCCCTCGACCTCGGTCATCGAAGCCTTTTCCAGCTACTGCCGCAAGTTCCGCACCGAACCCGACAGCGGCCGCGCCCGCTACGCCATTGCCCAGGCCGAGGACGAACTCGCGGCGATCGGCATGGTCATCGGTGCCGGCTGGAACGGCGCGCGCGCCTTCACCGCCACCTCGGGCCCCGGCATCTCGCTGATGCAGGAATTCCTCGGCCTCGCGTATTTCGCCGAGATCCCGGCCGTCATCTACGACGTGCAGCGTGGCGGGCCCTCCACCGGCATGCCCACGCGCACCCAGCAGTCCGATCTGCTCGCGTGCGCCTACGCGTCGCACGGCGACACGCGCCACGTGCTGCTCTTCCCCGAAGACCCCTACGAATGCTTCACGCTCGGCGCGCAGGCCTTCGACCTCGCCGAGCGCCTGCAGACACCCGTGTTCGTCATGCTCGACCTTGACATTGGCATGAACGAGCGCCTGTGCAAGCCCTTCGACTGGGACGACAGCCGCCGCTACGACCGCGGCAAACTGCTGAGCCACGAGGACCTCGAAGCCGGCAAGGACTTCGGCCGCTACCTCGACGTCGACGGCGACGGCATCCCGTACCGCACGATTCCCGGCACGCATCCGACCAAGGGCGCCTACTTCACGCGCGGCACCACGCGCAACCCGTACGCCAAGTACAGCGAGGCCGGTACCGACTACGTGTACAACATGGAGCGCCTGCGGCGGAAATTCGATACGGCCAAGACGCTGGTGCCCGCGCCGGTGCTGACGAAGGCCGCGGCGCCGACCCGCGTCGGCGCAATCTGCTACGGCTCGACCAGCCCGGCGATGGCCGAGGCGATCACGCTGCTCCAGGACGACGGTCTCCACCTCGACACCCTGCGCGTGCGCGCCTTCCCGTTCAGCGATGAAGTCATGGACTTCATCGCCGCGCACGACCAGGTCTTCGTCGTCGAGCAGAACGAGAGCGCGCAGCTGCGCACGATGCTCATCAACGAGGGCGAAATCTCGCCGAAGAAGCTCGTGCGCGTGCTGCACTACGACGGCACGCCGATCACGGCGGGCTTCATCGCCGGGCGCATCGCCGACGAACTCGCCGCACTCAAGGTCAGCGCCCTCGAACCCCACGCCAACCCGCTGCGCAAGGTGGCTCCATGACCTATCTCGCCAAACCGAAACTGCTGCGCCCCGACACCCCGCGCAACGCCCTCGGCTACACCCGCCGCGACTACGAAGGCGCGATCTCGACGCTGTGCGCCGGCTGCGGCCACGACTCGATCAGCGCCTCGGTGGTGCAGGCCTGCTTCGACCTCGACGTCGAACCGCACAAGGTCGCCAAGCTCTCGGGCATCGGCTGTTCGTCGAAGACGCCCGACTACTTCCTCGGCAACTCGCATGGCTTCAACTCGGTGCACGGGCGCATGCCTTCGGTGCTCACCGGCGCCGCGCTCGCCAACCGCAACCTGCTGTACCTGGGCGTGTCGGGCGACGGCGACTCGGCCTCGATCGGCATCGGCCAGTTCGCCCACGCGATGCGCCGCGGCGTGAACATGACCTACATCGTCGAGAACAACGGCGTGTACGGCCTCACCAAGGGCCAGTTCTCGGCCACCGCCGACAAGGGCTCCAAGAGCAAGAAGGGCGTCATCAACAGCGACAGTCCGATCGACCTGGCCGCGCTCGCACTGCAGCTGGGCGCCACCTACGTCGCGCGCAGCTTCTCGGGCGACAAGGAGCAGCTCGTGCCGCTCATCAAGGGCGCGCTGCGCCACGGTGGGCCGGCCTTCATCGACGTCATCAGCCCGTGCGTGACTTTCAACAACCACACGGGCTCGACCAAGAGCTACGACTACGTGCGCGAACACAACGCGGCGGTGAACCGGTTGGACGTGATCCTGCCCAAGGCGCAGATCGAAGCCTCCTACCCGCCGGGCAGCCTGCGCCGCGTGGTGCAGCACGACGGCTCGATCCTGCACCTGAGGAAGCTCGGCGTCGATTACGATCCGTCGGACCGTATCGGCGCGATGAACTACCTGCAGGAACGCCAGGCACTGGGCGAGATCGTCACCGGCCTGCTGTACGTCGATAGCAGCGGCGAGGACATGCACGCGCACCTCAACACCGTCGAGAAGTCGCTCAACCAGCTCGGGGACGCCTATCTATGTCCGGGCAGCGGCGCACTGGCCGCACTCAATGCGTCGCTGAGGTAAGCCGCGTGACGCCCGTTCGTGTTTCGCTCGACCGCGCCGTACACTCGCCGCGCCGGGTGCGCGACCTGTGGTCCGACAGTGCGCGCGCAAGCGGGGCCGGCGAGCCGGTGCCGCGCCAGGGGCCATCCGCGGGAGAAGGTCGGGCTGAGCCGATCCGCATCCGTCTCGGCGGCGGAAAGACGGCCGGCATCTGCAACGCCTGCGCCGGGGCCCGGCGCCTGGCCGACCGTATCCTTCCCCTACAGGATTCCTCCGTCGAGCTGGATGATCGCCCCGGTGGTGTAGCTCGAACGCGGGCTTGCCAGATATAGCGCGCTCGACACGATCTCATCCGGGCGGCCGATGCGTTTCACCGCCGACGGCGCGTTGCGGTCGTACTCCTCGCGCCAGGCGCGCGAGATGTCGGTCCAGAACGGGCCGGCCATGATCGCGTTGACGCGCACCGTGGGGCCGAACTCCATCGCCTGTGCGCGCGTGACGATGTTGAGCGCGCCCTTGGCTGCGGCGTAGACCGGATACACCGGTTCAGGGCGGATCGCGGCGGTGCTGGTGATGTTGATGATGGCGCCGCCGCCGGACGTACGCATGTGCTCGGCGACCAACGCGGCAAGGCGGAACGGGCCCTTCAGGTTCACGTCCACGATCTTGTCGAACAGCTCCTCGCTCACCGCCGCGGACGAGTCGGCGACCGGCGCGATGCCGGCGTTATTCACCAGCACGTCGATGCGGCCGAAGGCTTCGAGGGCCCCTGCGACGAGCCGCGGCAGTTCGTCCCACTTGCCGACGTGGCAGCCGATGGCGACGGCGCGGCGCCCGAGCCGCTCGACTTCCGCGACGACCTCGGCGCAGCTTTCGGCGGAGCGGCTCGTCGCGACGATGTCCGCGCCGCATTCCGCGAAGCCCAGCGCCATCGCACGCCCCAGGCCGCGGCTGGCACCCGTGACCAGCACGACCTTGTCGGTGAAATCGGTGTAGTTCTGCATCGCAAACGGTCTCCGTGATCGGTCAGGGTTGCACGCGCATCTGCGCGAGCATCTCCTCGGGGGTGGTGTCGTAGCGCCGGCGCGAGTCGGGCATCGGGGTCGCGCGCTCGCGCTGCGCCGGCTGAAAGGAATGGCACACCGCGGCCTGACCCAGCTCGGCGGCCGAATCGAGGTGCTCGATGGTGATCCGCCGCCCGTTCGACACGAAGGCGACGCGGCGCAGCACCAGCGCGTGCTCGGCCTCCTCGGGGGCGAGCGATTCGGTCCATTCGCGGAAGCCGTGGTAGATCGTGCGCCCGGCGTGGACTGCCGGCGCCATGATGCGGTCGTCGTGGAGGTCCCACTGCAGCACGACGACGCCGTCGCGATGGAGCGTCGCGCGCTGCCAGCCCTCGGGCGCATCGGGCCGGACCGCCGCGAGCGGTTCGACCGTGCCGTGGTAGCGCCGGTGGCCGCGGCCGGCGTGCGCGTGGGCGACCATCAGACTCGCGAGGTCGAAGACGTGCGTGCATTGCAGACGCACGTCTGCGAGCGTGCCGAGCTGCGAAGCGCGCGCCACGAGCGGCTTGCCGACCAGCGCCTGCAGCGGACGGACGGCCTCGGCGCAGGTCGTCCACGGGTAGCGCGGCGCGGCCATGCGCAGTTCGCGGATGTGCGTACCGTCATGCACGAGCGTGATCCCGAAGTGGTGCGACTCGTCCTCCAGCCAGCCGACGACGGTCTGCGCATCGGGGGCGTCGAGGTCGACCTGGCGACGGTAGATCCCCTCGAAGGGGACGTCCGCCATCTGACTGCGCCACAGCACCGCGCGCGCCTACCGCTGCAGGATCGTCACGCCGCTGACGCCCGGCGCGCCATAGACGTGGGTGTAGCCGAGGCGCGGGTTTCCCGGCACCTGCCGCGCGCCCGCTTCCTGTCGCAGCTGTGTGCAGATCTCGATCACCTGGCGCAGGCCGGAGGCGCCGATCGGCTCGCCGTTGGCGAGGCAGCCGCCGTCGGTGTTGATCGGCAGCCGTCCGCCGATCTCCGTTTCGCCGTCGCGCAACAGACGCTCCTGCTCGCCGTGTTCGCAGAAGCCGTTTTCCGCCATGTGGATGACCTCGCTGCCCGAGTCGGTGTCCTGCAGTTGCAGCACGTCGATGTCGCGCGGGGCCACGCCGGCCTGCTCGAAGGCGGCGCGCGATGCCGTCACCGTCGGCGCGGGCGCCTGCTGTGCGGCCAGCGCCGGACTGAAGACCTCGAATGAGCCGTGGTGGCGCGTGCGCACGACGGCGGCCTTCACGATGATCGGTTTCGCGTGATACCGCTTTGCGACTTCCGCCGGGCACAGCACGACCGCTGCGCCGCCTTCGGCCGGATTGCAGAACATGTACTGGCGCAGCGGCAGGTTCACCGGCATCGATTCGGCGATCTCCCCATAGCTCATCTCGCGCCGCCGCCATGCCTGCGGGTTCAGCGCGCCATTGCGGAAGGCGCGCTGTGCGACGCGCACCAGCGCGTCCTCCGTGATGCCGTGGTCGTGCATGTAGCGCCGCGTCTTCAACGCGAAGAACTGGGTGGTCAGCATCAGGCCGGTCTCGCCGTACCAGTCGGGCAGGCCCCAGTCGCGCGGATGCGGGTTGAAGGCGCCGCGCGGGTGCTTGTCGAAACCGACCGCCACGGCAAACTCCGCACTGCCCGAGCGGATCGCCGCGACCGCGCTCGCGAGCGCGCTGCCGCCGGTGGCGCAGCCGTTGGCGACATTCACGAAAGGCAGGCCGGTGAGCCCGAGGTCGTTGCACAACGCATCCGCATTGCCGGCGTCGTGGCTGCCGCCGTAGGCGATGCCGATGCGGTCCCAGCCGATGCCGGCGTCCTTGAGCGCGGCGCGCAGCGCGATCGCGCCCTGGGCACGGCCGGTGAGCGTGTCGTGGCGGCCGAAGGGGTGCAGGCCGATGCCGATGATGGCGACGTCTTGAGTCATGCGCATGTTCCTCGTCAGGCGGATGCAGCCGGGCGGAAGGCGAACGTATGCACCTCGCCGTCGTCGGTCCTGCGGTAGGGGATCAGGGTCAGTTCGAGCGGCATGCCGATCTGCAGTTTCGCCTCGTCGGCGACGGTCAGGCGCGACTCGACCTTGATGCCGCTGCCCAGCTCCACGTAGCCGACGCCATAGGGCTGGAAGGTTTCGGCCGTCTCGCCGCCGTTGTAGGGCGCCTTAGGCAGGAAGCCCTGGATCGTCCACGACCACAGCGTGCCGCGGTGGCCGAGATCGTGCGGACTCATCCGCGTGGCGGTGCAGCGCGTGCAGCTGTCGGTGGCGGGGAAATACACCTCGCCGCATTCGTCGCAGCGGCTGCCGACGAGGTGAGGGGTGTCGCCTTCGAACCGGATCAGGTCCGGGCGGGCCAGAACGGGGTGGGGCATGTGCGGTTCCCTTGTCGTGATGGAGGATTAGGGCAGGCTGAGCTCAAGCTGCCGTCGTTGGTGAAGTCGCCGCCGTCGACGGCCGCCCGCGTTCGCCGACGTCGCGCCGGCTCAGCGCCAGCAGGGTCGCGAACGCCGGATTGCGGCGTTCCAGGATGGCGGTCATGCGCTCGCGGATCGCGTCGTCGAAGCTGTCGGTGGTGAGCACGTACAGGCGCTCGTCGAGCACGGCCTGGCAGGCAAGCTCGGCGACTTCCTCGGGGGACATCGCGCCCGCGTAGAGGCTGGCGGCAATCGCCTGCAACTCCGCGGTTTCCCGGGCCGGTCCGTCAGCGGGCCGCAGGGCCTCGGGGCGGCTTCGCTCGGATTCGTAGATGCGCGTGTTCACGAGGCCGGGGCACAGCAGGCTCACGCCGATCGGCGCGTTGCGTTCGCGCAGCGAGGCATACAAGGCTTCCGTGACCCGCACCGCGGCATGCTTCGCCGCGCTGTACACGGCGGAGCCCGAGCCGCTGATCAGCCCCGCGACCGAGGCCGTCGTCAGCACGTGGCCTTCGTGGCCCGCGTCCAGCATGCGCGGGATGAAGCTGCGCAAGCCGTGTATGACGCCGTAGAGATTCACATCGAGCGACCAGCGCCAATCCTCGAGCGGGAACTCCCACACTGCCCGGTAGCGCCCGGACGGGACGACGCCGGCGTTGTTGCACAGCAGATGGACGGCGCCGAAGGCGGCGTATGCACGCTCGGCCAGGGCTTCCACCTCATCCGCGCTGGCGACGTTGGTGCGGACGCTAATTGCCGCGTGACCCGCGTCGACGAGTTCCGCACACACAGCCGCAAGGCCCGTTTCATCGACGTCGGCGGCGACGATCTTCATACCCGCGCGCGCAAAGCGCCACGCCATCGCCGCGCCGATGCCGCTGGCAGCGCCTGTGATGACCGCAACGCGTCCGGCCAGATCCTGCATCGATTTCTCCTGGTATCCGGATGGCCCCTGCGCTTCGCATTTCGGCTGCGTCGCTGCGGGGGCTTGTCATCCGCAATCGAGTCACTTAAGATTCGACTCAAGCGTACCGACCGACCGGTCGGGTGTCAAGAAAGCACGACAGCCGACGGCCGTGACATGTGCGCGAGTCTCCTCTGCTTTTTGGTGGTGTCTCACTTCGACGATTGCGCCTCCTCTCTCTCCACGCAACCTGCGTCGAAGCTTTGCCGTCCGGTGACACGAGTTCACCGGACGGCTTTCTTTTTTTTATGCGCCCCCGTGCATCGGAGCGCGTGTCGGCGAGTCGTTGATCGGCTTCGAGTGGACTTCCGAGCGGGGCGGGCGAGGTTTGCACAAACGGCTTGTCGTTGTCGCGCCGATGTTTTAGTATTCGTTCGACCGACCGGTCGGGCCGTACTGCATCGAGGTATGCGGGAACGGCACAAGGAATACCCGGATAACCTTTAAGAGGCGTTGAAAGCGATGTCGCAGCGTGAAGTAGTCGTGCTGGGAGCTGCACGGACTCCCATCGGAACGTATGGCGGGACCCTGAAGGACGTCCCGCTCACCGAACTGGCCACCGTCGCGGTGAAGGCCGCGCTGCAGCGTTCCGGCGCAGCGCCGGATGCGATCGGGCACGTCGTGATGGGCAACGTCATCCCGACCGAGCCGCGCGACGCCTACCTGAGCCGCGTCGCGGCGATGGATTCGGGCATCCCCGAGACCGTCCCGGCATTCAACGTCAATCGCCTGTGTGGCTCGGGCCTGCAGGCTATCGTGTCTGCGGCGCAGGCGATCCGTCTGGGTGACTGCGATCTCGCGATCGGTGCCGGTGCGGAATCGATGAGCCGCGGCCCCTATACCGTGCCGAACCTCCGCTGGGGCGCGCGGATGCTGGATGCGCGCCTCGTCGACTACATGAACGGCATCCTCCACGACCCGTGGAAGACGGTGCACATGGGCATCACCGCCGAGAACGTCGCCGAACGCTACGGCATCACGCGCGAGATGCAGGATGCGCTCGCGCTGGAGAGCCAGCGCCGCGCCTCGGTCGCCATCGTCGAGGGCTATTTCAAGGAGCAGATCGTCCCTGTCGAGGTGAAGACCAGGAGCGGCGTCGCACGCTTCGACACCGACGAGCACGTGCGTTCCGGCGCCACGCTCGAGGCGCTCGCCGCAATGAAGCCGGCCTTCAAGAAGGACGGCGGCACCGTGACCGCCGGCAACGCCTCGGGCCTCAACGACGGCGCGGCCGCGGTGGTGCTCGCGGAAGCCGGCCGCGCCGCCGCGCTCGGCCTCAAGCCGCTGGCGCGCCTGGTCGGCTACGCGCATGCGGGCGTAGACCCGCTCTACATGGGAATCGGCCCGGTGCCGGCGACGCGCCTGGTGCTCGAGCGCACCGGCCTGAAGGTCGAGGACCTCGACGTCATCGAGTCGAACGAGGCCTTCGCGGCGCAGGCTTGTGCTGTGACACGCGAACTGGGATTCGATCCGCGCAAGGTCAACCCCAACGGTTCGGGCATTTCGCTCGGCCATCCGGTCGGCGCGACCGGCGCAATCATCACCACCAAGGCCATTTACGAGCTGCACCGCAGCGGTGGGCGCTACGCGCTGGTGACGATGTGCATCGGCGGCGGCCAGGGCATCGCGGCCATCTTCGAGCGGCTGTAAGACGCGCGGGCGCACATTTCAAGGATCCACAGGGAGCGGAGCATGGGTATCGGTACGGTAGGGGTCCTCGGGGCGGGGACCATGGGCAACGGCATTGCCCAAGTATGCGCGGCGGCGGGGCTGTCCGTCGTCATGGTCGATATTTCGTCCGATGCGGTCGGGAGGGGGATCGCGACGATCTCCGGCAGCCTCGATCGCCTGATCAAGAAGGGCCAGCTCACGGCCGCGCAGAAAGCCGAGTACCTCGACCGTATCCGCGGCTCCACCGATTACGCCGACCTCGCGCGCGTCGATCTGGTGATCGAGGCGGCGACCGAGAACGAAGCGCTCAAGCTGAAGATTCTCGCCCAGGTCGACGCCGTCGTCGGCCCGGACGCGCTGATCGCGACCAACACCTCGTCGATGTCGGTCACGCGCCTTGCGGCCGCGACGAAACGCCCCGCGCGCTTCATCGGCATGCACTTCTTCAACCCGGTGCCGGTCATGGCGCTGGTTGAACTCGTTCCGGGGCTGCGTACCGCGCAGGCCACCGTCGAGGCCGCCCGCGCCTTCGTCGCCGCGATCGGCAAGACCTCGATCGTCGCGAAGAACAGCCCGGGCTTCGCGGTGAATCGCATCCTCTGCCCCATGATCAACGAGGCCGTCTTCGCGCTGCAGGAAGGCCTCGCGTCGGCGGAGGAGATCGATGCCGGCATGAAGCTCGGCTGCAACCAGCCGATCGGCCCGCTCGCCCTGGCCGATCTGATCGGGCTCGACACGATGCTGTCGGTGATGGAGATGTTCCACGCCGGCTTCAACGATCCCAAGTACCGGCCCGCGCCGCTCCTCAAGGAAATGGTCGATGCCGGTTTCCTCGGGCGCAAGAGCGGCCGCGGCTTCTTCGATTACAGCGCCTGAACCATTTCGCGGGAGTCACACAAGCATGAACTTCGATCTGCCGGAAGAGCTGGCGGCGCTGCAGCAGAAAGTGCGCCGCTTCATCGCCGAAGAAATCATCCCGTTCGAGCGCGATCCGCGCCGGACCCCACATGGGCCCTCCGAGGAGCTGCGGGCCGAACTGATCGCGAAGGGACGCGCGGCCGAGCTGCTGTCGGCGCATGTGTCCAAGGAATTCGGCGGCCTGGGCCTCGATCACCGCGCCAAGGCGGTGTTCTTCGAAGAGGCAGGGTATTCGCTGCTCGGCCCGGTCGCGCTGAACATTGCGGCGCCCGACGAGGGCAACATGCACCTGATGGAGGTCGTCGCGCGCCCCGAGCACAAGGAACGCTGGCTGCGTCCGCTCGCGGCCGGCAAGCTGCGCTCCTGCTTCTGCATGACCGAGCCCACGCCCGGCGCCGGCTCGGACCCGTCGATGCTGCAGACCACGGCAGAGCGCGACGGCGACGACTACCTCATCAACGGGCGCAAGTGGTTCACCACCGGCGCCAATGGCGCGGCCTTTGCGATCATCATGGCGAAGCTCGAGGACGGGCGCGCCACGATGTTCCTGTCCGATACCGACGTGCCGGGCTTCGTCGTCGAACGCTCGATGGACACCCTTGACACCTGCTTCCCGGGCGGACACGGCGTCGTGCGTCTGGACAACGTCCGCGTGCCGGCTGCGAACATCCTCGGCGAGCTGGGCGAGGGTTTCAAGTACGCGCAGGTGCGCCTGTCGCCGGCGCGCCTCACTCACTGCATGCGCTGGCTGGGTGCCGCGCGGCGCGCGCACGACATCGCCACCGACTACGCCCGCCGGCGCCAGGCCTTCGGCAAGTCGCTGGGCAGCCACGAAGGTGTCGGTTTCATGCTCGCCGACAACGAGATCGACATCCACTCGGCGCGGCTCGCGATCTGGCACACCGCCTGGGTACTCGACCAGGGCCACCTCGCCATCCACGACTCCAGCATGTCCAAGGTGCTCGTCTCGGAAGCCTGCTGGCGCGTCGTCGACCGCTGCGTGCAGATCCTGGGCGGGCAGGGCGTCGCGCGCGAAACCACCGTCGCGGCCATCTTCGCCGACATGCGCGCGTTCCGAATCTACGACGGCCCGTCCGAGGTGCACCGCTGGAGCATCGCCAAGAGGGTCATCAAGGGCATCACGCGTGAAGCGTGATGCGTCTGGCGATCGCATTTCCGAACCACGGACGAGTGTGCACAACATGAACGAACAGACGCGCAGCGCGCTGGAAGAATTCATCGGACGGGAAGCCGGTGCCGACCGTGTATCGATCAAGGAGGCGAAGCTCCTCTCGGGGGGCTCGATCCAGGAAAACTGGTTCATCCAGGCCGAGGTCGCGGGCGGGGCGTTCGCCCCCGAACTGAAGCTGGTCGTGCGCACCGACTCGCCGTCCGGCGTGTCGGGCAGTCACTGCCGCGCGGAGGAGTTCGCGCTCCTCAAGGCCGCCTACGCCGCCGGCGTGACCGTGCCGGAGCCCTTGTGGCTATGCCGCGATGCGAGCCTGATCGGTAAGCAGTTCTTCGTGATGCGCTTTGTCGGCGGCATCGCGGCCTCCCACGTCGTCGTGCGCGACGCGACGCTCGGCGGCGACCGTCGCGTGCTGCTCGAACGCCTCGGCGCGGAACTCGGTCGCATCCACTCGATCCGCCCGCCGCGCGAGGATCTCGCGTTCCTGCCGTCGCCGGGTTCGTCGCCCGCGCTGCAGCACGTCGCACGGATGCGCCGCTTCCTCGACGCCCATCGCACCGCGCACCCCGCGCTGGAATGGGGCCTGCGCTGGCTGGAAATCAACGCCCCCGAGCGCGGCGAGCTCGTCCTGTGCCATCGCGACTTCCGCACCGGCAACTACATGGTCGACGAGAACGGGCTCGCCGCCATCCTCGACTGGGAGTTCTCCGGCTGGGGCGATCCGCTCGAGGACGTCGGCTGGTTCTGCGCCAAGTGCTGGCGCTTCGGCGGAAAGGGCGAGGCGGGCGGCGTCGGCGCGCGCGAGGACCTCTATCGTGGCTATGCGAACGTCACCGGGCGCCGCCTCGAAGACGAGGATATCCACTACTGGGAAGTGATGGCGCACCTCAACTGGGCGGTGATCGCCGTGCAACAGGCCGAGCGCCACCTCTCGGGCGAGGAGACCTCGCTTATGCTGGCGCTGACCGGCCACATCGTGCCAGAACTCGAATACGAAATCCTGACCATGACGGAGGCCCGCTGATGCGCGACGAACCGACCGGCGAACAATTGCTCGAAACCGCGCGCAACTTGTTGCGGGAAGAGATCCTGCCCGTGCTGCCGCCCGAGCGGAAGCACGCCGCGCTGATGATCGCCAACGCCATGGCCATCGCGATGCGCCAGTTGAAGAACGGCGAGGACGGCGAGCGCAGGGAACTGAGGTCGCTGCGGAGCCTGCTGGGCCACGCCGGGCGGGACGCGTCCGCGGGAGCGGCCGACCTGCGCCGGCAGCTCAATGAGCTCGACCGCGAGTTCGCGCATGCGATACGTGCCGGACGGGCCGACGCCGGTGCCTGGCACGACGCGGCGCGGCAGCATCTGCAGGAAACCATCCGCGCCAAGGTCATGGAAAGCAACCCGAAGTATCTCGGGGGACAGGGCTGATGAGCCGTCTGCCGGGTACGGAGCGTCGCCGGCGCATCTACCTGATGCGCCACGGCGAGGTGCAATACTTTGATGCCGACGGACGCCCCATAGACCCGCGCCACGTGACGCTCACCGAACGCGGATGCGAGCAGGCGCGCGCGGCGGGCGCCCTGCTGCGCGAGGTTCCCTTCGACGATGCGGTGATTTCCGGCATGGCGCGTACCGCGCACACCGCGAGCCTCGTGCTGGACGGACGGACCGTGCCGGTGCGCGACGAGCCGCGCCTGAAGGAGATCCGCGCCGGGCGGCTCGCGGCGGTGCCGCCGGAGCGGCGCGACGAGATCATCACCCGCGCGTACGAACGGGCCCCGGAGCCGGACGCGAGCTTCATTGGCGGCGAATCCTGGACCGACTTCCAGCGTCGCGTGCTTGAAGTGTGGCTCGAACTCGTCCAGGCGGACGGCTGGGCCAATCTGCTGATCGTTGCCCACGACGCCGTCAACCGCGTCATCCTGAGCCATGTCGTCGGGGCCTCGCTGCACGGCCTGAAGGCCTTCGAGCAGGAGCCCGCGTGCATCAACATCATCGATGTCGATATCGCAGGAGGGCAGGTCGAGCGTGCGTTCATCCGCGCCGCGAACCTGACGCCCTACAACCTTGCCGCACAGGCCAACCATCACACGGTGATGGAACGCATCTCGGCGCAATTCAAGGCAGGCTGAGGGGCATTGCCGCGGGTGTGTCGACAAGGGGGTCGTCAACAGGCGCACAGGGCCGCGGTGCGAGTCGGGCGGCGAACCCCGGGGTTTTGCGCGCGACCCGCACGCGGTCGGCTCCACTTTGTGAAGTTGTTCGCGCCGGGCTGACCGCGTTACTCGACGAGGCGCGGCCTTGAAATCGTCAATTTCCAATTGAAGCTCAGTGGTTGATCTGCAACTCCACGGAACCATGGTCCGAGCGTCAAGACTGTCTCGGGTTCGGGCTGACGCTTACCGAAATAGGGGCGCATCGGTGCAATCGCGACTGCGTGTCGGCCTGGACATAGAGTACGTAGACCCACTGACGAACCCCGCTCACGCGGACAAGGTGCTCGAATTCAGACGCAAGCAGGCCGTTGTCCTTGATGCAGCCACCGACAAGCGGTGGCTGATCGCGTACGTGGCTATCGATCTCGACAGCGCCGATGTCGAGATTCGCGAGAAACCCGCGCAGCGCCTCGGACGCAACGAAGTGGCGGGGCGCCTACAGCCTGCCCCATCAGATGCTCGATTCCAGTGCGGCTGACGCCGAGGTGCTGGAACTGGAAGTAGTGTTGGCGCCGTCGCCGGATCGGACGCCGCGCGAATGAGCAAGCACGCGTGGGTGTTTGCCTGCGTTTCCGTCGTGGCGCATTCGGCTGGCGATCCCAGCCATGACCCGTATCAAGGGGGCGATCACAGAGATCAAGGTTGCACGCCGCCTACGACCACTTGCGCCACGCGGTCGAGTACGCGCAAAGCGGCGATTCCGCCCTGAAGGCGCTTCGCCGCGTGCTTGATGGTTTTTTGCGGGATCTGCAGGATCTACAGGTGAAACGCGTGCTTGCAGGGAAGGCGAAATTGTGGTGCATCGATCCAGGGTCTGGTCGAGGGAGGTCGGATGTCTGACTGTGTGCTGACCGCATCAGAGGCGGCTACCACGTCGCCTGCGGTCGCTCCGTGCACTGCCGCCTATAGGATACGGCCCGTGGCCGGCCGTCGAATTCGAAGGGGTTTGGTTCGGGATCCGATCCCCGTGCATGCCAGAATCTGTCGTCTGGTGGGTGTACATCCGTGTATTTACAAAATGGCTCGCTCGATCTAGTGTACATACATAGTACATCCGCTACAGGAGATTGATATGCACACCACGCGTGCATTCAAAAACGGCAATTCACAGGCCGTGCGCATTCCATCGGACCTGGCTTTCGAACGCACCGACATCGAGCTGGAAATCGAACGCGTTGGCGACGAGTTGCGCATTCGTCCCGCTCGTCGGTCTCTCGCCGGTGTCATGGCCAAGTTCGCGAGGTTCTCCCCGGACTTCATGGCTGAAGGTCGCGGCGATCAGGAGCAAACCGAAAGGGATTCGCTGTGATGGCGCGCTACATGCTCGACACCAACATGTGCATCTATCTGATGAAGAACCATCCCGAGGAGGTCGCTCGACGTTTTGCGCAGTGCTATGTGGGTGATGTCGTGATGTCAGCGATTACCTTTGCCGAACTTCAATACGGGGTCGCGGCCTCAGCGGATCCAGAGCGCGAGCGCGCCAATCTCGACGACCTCGCTCAGGATATCCCGGTCATGCCGTTCGATGCCGAGGCTGCACTTGCGTACGGCCCGATCCGGCTGGCCTCTCGCGAGAGCAAGAAGGATCATCTCGACAAGTTGATTGCAGCCCATGCGGTGGCGCTCGGCGTTACGGTCGTCACCAACAACGTGAAGGACTTTGCAAGGTACCCCGAAGTGGTGACAGAGAACTGGCTCACGCCAACTGAACCGGAGCATTGACTGCCGGCCGGAGAGCTTCAACGCAAGCGTCATTTCGAGGTCGCTTTCGCGGCCAAGGCCCGATGAGCCAGCGTAGCGCCTGTAAACAAGCGGTGGGACTGCTGTTCAGCCTCTCAGTGTAATCGAGGACCCATCGGATCTTGCCGAGGATGCGGCCGTGCGGCTGCTCTCGCTGGCCGATTCGAGGGGGGATCACTGAGTAACGCTCCGTGGTGACTGATGCTGATTATGGCAATGAAATGGCTCAAGTTGCGCCTAACGACTTTCAAAACTCCGCCGCTGTTCCGCGCCGTTACTGGGTTTGGCGAGACGTTGTTTTGAAAGAAAAGTGACGTAAGTGTATGATGTTATAGGCTTATGGCCCAGTCTTGTGGCTCCAGGTGTCACCGGTTCTATCCCGGTATGTCGCCCATATATTCAAGCACTTGCGGATCTTTGGTAAGCCAAGGACATATTACGAAGAGTGACGCAAGTGCCTGTTTCGGCTGGTTTGAGCACTGAACGCGCACTCGCTAGCAGGGGGCGCAAAGGTGCAGTTCCAGTCGCGCAACGCTGACGGTGCGCCCGGAAGCGATTGCGGCGCCAACGGCCAAGCGTTCTGCACGGTCTAGCTCGTTGAGTACTTCCACAGCATATGCTACATCCGAGCGGCTCCCGTTCGCATTGGATAAATCTCGTAAGATCCCAGGCCTGACCGAGCCGTCTACTCGGGTGTTGGTATCAAGTCGCGATGTGCACCAGTCGATGCAGGGATGCAACGGTGCGTCGATCACGGTAGGACAGGGGAGAAGGATCACGTGGTCGCGTCGATCGCATCGCAGGCGTCGAATCTTCTATGAAGCTTGGTCAAAGACCAGGCAAGTGGTGCTCGCGTGGGCATAAAGCCTGCCGTCCGGTCCGATAAGCCGACCTTCCGCGGTCGCAACTTGGCGGCCGCCGTGGACCAGCCGTCCTTCCGCACGGACGAGCGGCACCGCGTCTGTGAGCGCGCGGACGAGGTTGAGCTTCAGTTCCAGGGTTGTGTACGCCTTGCCGGCCGGCAGCGCGGAATGCACGGCGCATCCCATCGCGCTGTCGAGCATGGTCGCGAACCAGCCGCCGTGCACCGTGCCCATCGGGTTGAAGTGGCTGAAGCCAGGCCGTCCCTGAAATACTGCCAACCCTGGCTCGACGCAAAGCAGAATGAAGTCGAGCGTGGCCGCCATCGGCGGAGGCGGGATCTCGCCGGCGAGGAGCGCCTGGAATATCTGCAATCCGCTGCGCCCGGCGAGCTGGGCCGGTGAGGCCACGCCGGGAGCCGATTGGAGACGGGCGCGCACGGCCGCTTCCTCGGCCCGCCAGTGGGCAAGCGTTTCGTCAGGATTCATCGCGTCGGTTGGCGCTGTCATGAAATCAAGTCCTTGATGTATGGGTATGGAACGGGGTCGGGCTACTCACGGGCGCTTCCCAGAATCGAGCGGCGTGCGCGCTCGTGCGGGTCGATCGTCGGCTGCGATCCCGTCGCCAGCGCAGGCCGGAACGCGACACTCGTCCCGGTCGATGCGACGATTCGCCGACGAGCGAGCTCATGCGGATCCGTCAGCGCCAAGGTCGCAGGTGCCGTCGTGTTGGGGGTGGCTTCCGAATGCTGCGTCGCGCTCAGTATCAAGTGCCGCGCCTGCTCGTGCGGGTCCAGCGTGCGACCGGGATCGGCCAGCGCGCTGTCGGCGGAAAGGATGAGGGCGATGCCGGACAAAGCCAGGATGGGTTTCATCATGAGTCTCCTTTTGGGGGGGTGAAGGCGGCGGACGGGATCGTTGGCGCTGGGCACCGCTTGGCCGGAAATACGTGTCATCCGTTCATCGCACGCGACAAAAAGGCCTGGTGCAGCCAGCGTGGCGTCGCCCACGTGAGGATCACGAGGGCCTTGTTCGCCCAACCCGGCACGACACTGATGCGTCCGGCCTGCAAGGCGCGGATGCCGGCACGCACCACGGGAGGCGGCTGCATCATCAAGCCCTTTAGTGCGGGGGTAAGCGTCATCTGCGCCGCGGTCGCGAAGCCGGTGTCCGACACGCCTGGGCAAAGCGCCGTCACCGTGACGCCATCGCGCTTGAGCTCGCGATGAAGCGCCTCACCCAGACGCAACACGTAGGCCTTGGCGGCGGCATAGACGGCGAAGTTCTGCACGCCCTGGTAGGCCAGCAGGCTCGCCACCAGCAGGATCTTCCCGCGTCCTCGCGTCCGCATGTCTTGCGCAAAGACGTGGGTGACGGCGGTCAGGCTCGCGACATCCAGTTGCACCATCGCCAGCGTTGCGGCGAGCGGGCTATCCGCGAACGGCCCTTGCAGTCCGTGACCGGCGTTGTTGATCAGGATGTCGATCGCAATGCCCCGCTCGCGGAGGCGCCGATGCAGTTCGGTGATCGCCGCAATATCCGAGAGATCGGCCGCCTCCACCACGACCTCGATGCGGTACTGCCTGCGTAGTGCCTCGGCGAGGGCTTGAAGACGGTCCCGCCGGCGCGCCACCAGGACCAGCGAGTGGCCTTGCTCGGCATATTGGCGGGCGAACTCCTCGCCGAAGCCGCTCGATGCGCCCGTGACGAGCACCCATGAATTGTTCGTTTTGGCCATTTGGCTTACCTGCGGTCAGTAGTGGAAAGCTTGCTGTAGAGGCGGTCGTCGCTTGCATGGGGTGCGTCCCAGCCGCCGCCCAAGGCCCGGAAGGAGGTAATGGCGGCGCGCGCCGCCTCTGTTTGCGCCTGTGCCTTCGCGTCGCGCGCCTGCAACAGGCTGCTGTCGGCATCGAGCACCTCGATCAGGCTGACGACGCCACCTTGGTAGGCGGCAAACGAGTTCTCGCGCGCACGGGCGAACGACGCTTCACCTCGCGTCAGGATGCCGAGCTGGGCCTCGCGTTTGACGAGGGCAGAAAAGGCGTTCTCGACATCCTCGGCCGCCCGCAACACGGCCAGGCGGTAGGCCGCCAAGGCTTCGGCCTCCTGGCCGCGTGCGGCGGCGATCTGCGCGTCGACGCGGCCGAAGTCGAACAGGCGCCAGCGCAGTCCGAGGACGCCCTGAGCCTGACTGGCGGGCCCGGTGAAGAGGTTGCCGCTTGCGATCGCGGTGGCGGCGCCTACCAGCGCGGCGAGCGAGAACTTGGGGTAGTACTCCGACACCGCCACGCCAATGCGCGCATTGGCCGCAGCCAGGCGCCGCTCGGCGACGATCAGATCCGGCCTGCGCCGGATCATCTCGGCTGGGGTGCCCGTCTCGGCCAGCCCCGGAGCGACCGGGACCGGCGCCACCGCGGCCAGCTCCGTGCGCCAGGTTCCCGGCTGCACGCCGAGCAGCACGTCCAGCGCGTTCATCGCCGAATCGAGGCCGGCTTCCAGTACGGGGATCTGCGCCTCGGCCTGGGTGAGCGAACCCTCGGCCTGGTTTGTCTGGAGCTCGGCGGCGACCCCCTTCTCGTACTGGAGCCTGACCATGGCAAGCAACTGGCGGCGAGTCTCCACCTGCTGTCTGGCGATCGCGATGCGCGCCTGCAGGCCCCGGATCGTGACGTACACATCCGCCGTCTGCGCGGCCACTGCCAGCCGTGTCGCCACCGCGCCGGCTTCGGAGGCCTCGTACGCGGCGTGTGCCGCCTCCTGCCCGCGCCGCAGGCCGCCGAACACGTCGATCTCCCAGCTCGCACCGAGGTCGGCCTCGTAGGCGCTGCCGCTACGGTCGAAGCCCGGTGTGGCGTCGAGCACCTGCCCCAGCGGGGTCTCGACGGACTGGTAGGCTCTCGCAGCGCTTGCACTCAGATTGGCGGCCGGCAGCAGTGCCGCATCGGCGTAGCGTAACGACGCGCGCGACTGGGCGACACGTGCCGCCGCTTGCGCGATGTCCAGGTTTTGTTCGAGGGCCAGGGAGACGAAGTGCGTCAGTTGAGGATCATTGAAGGCGGCCCACCAGGCACGGAGGTCTGCCTTGTGCTGAACCTGCCGGCGATCGATACCTTCCTTTCCGAGGAAGACAGACGACAGCGCGATCTCGGGCTGCCGGTAGTCGGGCCCGACGGCGCAGCCCGTCAATGCGCCGATACTCAGGACAAGGGCGAGGGAGCGGGGGTAGGCGAGCATGAGAGTCCTTCAGGGAGTTGAGTTGTTGCGGTGACTAAATTCGATATTAGTCACTATAAGGTGACTGTCAACTAAAATCGTCACTAGTTGAAAAGATAGGACCTGTGAGGTATTGTTTTTCCATGAGCCAAATCCCGTCTTCCGCCCCCGTATCGCGCGGCCCCGCCGACCACAATGTCCGAGACCAGATCGTCGAGGCAGCGGGCGAACATTTCAGCCACTACGGCTACGAGAAAACCACCGTCTCCGACCTGGCCAAGGCCATTGGTTTTTCCAAGGCTTACATCTACAAGTTCTTCGATTCCAAGCAGGCGATTGGCGAGGCCATCTGTTCCAAGACCTTGAGTGCCATCATCGCCGCGGTCGAAGAGGCGGTGGCGGGCGCGGCCACGCCGACGGAAAAATTCCGCAGACTGTTCAAGACCTTGGTGACGACGGGCGTGAGTCTGTTCTTCAACGAACGCAAGCTGTACGACATCGCGGCGTATTCCGCCGGTGAGGGATGGCCGTCCGCCCGTGCCTACTGTGAGCGCATCCGTCAGATCCTGACGGAAGTGATCCGCGAAGGGCGGGAGAGCGGCGAGTTCGAGCGCAAGACCCCGCTGGACGAGACGGTGCATGCGATCGATCTCGTCATGCAGCCCTACGTGAATCCGCTCCTGCTCCAGTACAACCTCGATGTTGCCGAGGAGGCCCCGGCGCAGCTTTCGAACCTGGTGCTGCGGAGCCTGGCCCCGTAGTCGGTTCAATAATTGTACTAGTGACTATTGACATGAATGGTCACTAGATGGAGTATGGAGGCCTTCGCATTCCCGGAGGTCGCCATGCTTCAGCGCCGTAGTCTTCCCTTCTTCACCGTCGTCGGTCTGTTGCCCTTGGCTCTGGCAGCGTGCAGCGACGCCACTTCTTCAGTCGATCCGCGGACCGAGACTCCCCTCGTGCGGGTTGGGGCGGTTGCCGCCGCCGAGCAGGCCGAGCGTTCATTCACCGGCATCGTTGCCGCACGGGTGCAGAGCGACCTGGGTTTCCGCGTTCCCGGCAAGATTCTGGAACGCCTCGTCGATACCGGGCAGGCGGTCAAGCGCGGCCAGCCGCTGATGCGCATCGATCCCACCGACTTGCGACTCGCTACCCGCGCCCACGACGAGGCCGTTGCTGCCGCCACGTCGCGCGCGCGCCAGACCGCGGACGATGAGGCGAGATACCGCGATCTGGTCTCCGCGGGTGCGGTCTCGGCCTCTGCCTACGACAAGATCAAGGCCGCCGCCGAGTCGGCCCGGGCGGAGCTCAAGGCGGCCCAGGCCCAGGCCGACGTGGCGCGCAATGAAACCGGCTACACGGTCCTGCTCGCCGACGCGGACGGCGTGGTGGTGGAGACCCTGGCGGAGCCGGGGCAGGTCGTCGGCGCCGGCCAGGTGGTCGTCCGTGTGGCGCATGCCGGGCGCCGCGAAGCGCTCGTCGAGCTCCCCGAAACCCTGCGCCCGGCGGTCGGATCGGCGGGGCGCGCGGTCTTGTATGGCAACGGCCTCACCGGCGCTGCGAAACTGCGCCAGTTGTCGGATGCCGCCAACCCTCAGACACGGACTTTCGAGGCGCGCTATGTGCTCGAGGGCCGTCTGGCCGACGCACCGCTGGGCTCGACCATTTCCATCCACCTCCCGTCCGACCGCGCCACCCCGGCGCTGCAGGTACCGATCGGCGCAATCTTCGATCCGGGCAAAGGGCCCGGCGTATGGCGGGTCGAAGGGGAGGGCGGGGAGGGGCCCCGGGTCAGCTGGCGCGCCGTGCAGCTGGCCGGCCTGAGTAGCGAATCCGCCTCGGTCGTCGCCGGCCTCGCAGCGGGCGATCGCGTCGTCGTGCTCGGCGCGCATCTGCTGCACGAAGGCGAGCAGGTGCGACTCGCGGACGGCGGAGCCGCGCCCAGCGCGGCCGACAAGAGTGGGGAACTGAAATGAGCGCCTTCAACCTCTCCGCTCTCGCCGTACGCGAGCGCTCGGTCACCCTGTTTCTGATGCTGGCGATTTTCGTCGCCGGCGTCGTGGCCTTCCTGACACTGGGCCGGGCTGAGGACCCCGCCTTTACCATCAAACAGATGACCGTGGTCACCGCCTGGCCCGGGGCTACGGCCAAGGAGATGGAAGAGCTGGTCGCCGAGCCGCTGGAAAAGCGCATGCAGGAACTGCGCTGGTATGACCGGACCGAGACCTTTACGCGACCGGGCCTGGCCTTCACCACGGTGTTCCTGCTCGACAGCACGCCGCCCGCCGATGTCCCCGAGCAGTTCTATCAGGCGCGCAAGAAACTCGGCGACGAGGGGCTCAAGCTGCCGCGTGGCGTCATCGGCCCGCTGGTGAACGACGAGTACGCCGACGTGACCTTTGCGCTCTATGCCCTGAAAGCGAAGGGCGAGCCGCATCGGCAGCTGGTGCGTGACGCGGAGACCATGCGCCAGCGCCTGCTCCACGTGCCGGGCGTCAAGAAGGTGAACATCATCGGCGAGCAGGCCGAAAGGATCTTCGTCGAGTTTTCCCATGACCGCCTCGCGACCCTGGGCGTCTCTCCGCGCGACCTCTTCGCTGCGCTGAACGGGCGCAACGTCATGACGCCCGCCGGCTCGATCGAAGCCAAGGGCCCACAGGTCTTCATCCGGCTGGATGGCGCCATCGACGATCTGGAGGCGATCCGCAATACGCCGGTCGCGGCGCGCGGGCGGACGCTGAAGCTCGGCGACATCGCCGAGGTGAAGCGGGGCTACGAGGATCCAGCCACCTTCCTGATCCGCAACAACGGCGAGCCGACCTTGCTGCTCGGCGTGGTCATGCGCGAGGGTTGGAACGGCCTGGATCTGGGCCGCGCGCTGGAGGCGGAAGCGGTGACGATCAACGCCGAGATGCCGCTCGGCATGAGCCTGTCCAAGGTCACGGACCAGTCGGTCAATATCCACTCTGCCGTCGGCGAGTTCATGGTCAAGTTCCTGGTCGCCCTCGGCGTGGTGATGCTGGTCGGCTTCCTCAGCATGGGGTGGCGCGCCGGCATTGTAGTCGCGGCCGCGGTTCCCCTGACCCTCGCCGCAGTCTTCATCATCATGGCGGCGACCGGCAAGAATTTCGACCGGATCACGCTGGGCTCGTTGATCCTGGCCCTGGGGCTGCTGGTCGACGACGCGATCATCGCCATCGAGATGATGGTCGTGAAGATGGAGGAAGGCTACGATCGCATCCGCGCCGCGGCCTATGCGTGGAGCCACACCGCCGCGCCGATGCTCGCCGGAACGCTGGTGACGGCGATCGGCTTCATGCCGAACGGTTTCGCCAAGTCGACCGCCGGCGAGTACACCAGCAACATGTTCTGGATCGTCGGCATCGCCTTGATCGCCTCGTGGATCGTTGCCGTCGTGTTCACGCCCTACCTGGGTGTGAAGCTGCTGCCGAATTTTTCGAAGCACGCGGGCGGGCACGGGGCCATCTACGCCACGCCGAACTACGAGCGCTTCCGCCGGCTGCTGGGCTGGGTAGTCCGGCGCAAATGGCTGGTCGCGGCGAGCGTGATCGGCGCCTTCATTGTCGCGATCCTGGGCATGGGCGTGGTCAACAAGCAGTTCTTCCCGACCTCCGATCGGCCGGAAGTGCTGGTCGAGGTGCAGATGCCGTATGGCACCTCGATCGAGCAGACGAGTGCCGCCACCGCGAAAGTCGAGACCTGGTTGGCCAAGCAACCTGAAGCCAAGGTCGTCACTGCGTACATCGGCCAGGGCGCGCCACGCTTCTTCCTGGCGATGTCACCTGAATTGCCCGATCCGTCGTTCGCCAAGATCGTCGTCCTCACGGGCAATGACAAGGAACGGGAAGCCCTCAAGTTCAGCCTGCGCCAGGCGGCGGCCGACGGGTTGGCGCCCGAGGCGCGGGTGCGCGTGACGCAGATCGTGTTCGGCCCCCCTTCGCCATTTCCGGTGGCCTTCCGCGTCATGGGGCCGGACCCGGACAAGCTGCGCGACATCGCTGCAGAGGTGCGTGGCGTCATGCAGAGCTCTGCGCAGATGCGGACGGTCAACACCGACTGGGGCGCGCGCGTGCCAACGCTGCGTTTCTCGCTCGACCAGGACCGGCTGCAGAGCCTCGGCCTGAGCTCCAGCGACGTGGGCCAACAGCTTCAGTTCCTGCTGAATGGCATCCCGGTGACCGATGTGCGCGAAGACATCCGTTCGGTGCAGGTCACGGCCAGATCGGCCGGAAGCACGCGGCTCGATCCGGGCAAGATTGCCGATTTCACGCTGGTTGGAGCCAACGGCCAGCGGATTCCGCTGTCGCAGGTCGGCAGCGTGGAGGTGCGCATGGAAGACCCGATCCTGCGTCGTCGCGATCGCACGCCGACGATCACCGTGCGGGGTGATATCGCCGAGGGCCTGCAGCCGCCGGATGTATCCACCGCCGTGTTGAAGGATCTGCAGCCGATCATTGCCGAGCTCCCGGCCGGCTACCGGATCGAGCAAGCGGGCTCCATCGAGGAATCCGGCAAGGCCAATCGCGCCTTGGCACCGCTGTTTCCGATCATGATCGCCCTGACGCTGATCACGATCATCTTCCAGGTCCGCTCGATCTCCGCGATGACGATGGTGTTCGCCACTGCGCCGCTGGGCCTGATCGGCGTCGTGCCCACGCTGCTGGTGTTCGGGCAGCCGTTCGGCATCAACGCGCTGGTCGGTCTGATTGCGCTGTCCGGCATCCTGATGCGCAACACGCTCATCCTGATCGGCCAGATTCGCGGCAACGAGAAGGATGGGTTGGCGCCTTTCGACGCCGTGGTCGAGGCCACCGTGCAGCGCGCGCGCCCGGTCATCCTGACCGCGCTCGCCGCCATCCTGGCGTTCATCCCGCTCACGCAGTCGGTGTTCTGGGGAACGCTGGCCTACACCTTGATCGGTGGCACCTTCGCCGGGACGGTTCTGACCCTGGTGTTCCTGCCGGCCATGTATTCCATCTGGTTCAAGATCAGGCCGGCGGCGGGAGACGGGCAGGCTGAAGCCGTTTCCGGGATGCAAACGGAGCCTGTCGCAGCCTAGCGGAAGAAATCGGCGCGCCGGCCCCCGCAGCGAATGGCCGGCGCTCCGCCACCATTACTACGCTACACCCTACTCGGCGCCCCGTGCGAGCGAAGGACTTGGTCCGTCATATTGAAGAGAGTCTTTTGACTACCGGACGCGGGCATAACGACCGACGTTTGGAAGTCGTCTTGATGCACAACCATGCACGATTCACCAAGAGCCTTGACGCATGCGGCTTCAGGGCGCTTGCGGATTTGAGGATCGAAGGCTTAGGTGGGGCAGGGCTCTCGCAATCTAATGTCATACCTTGATTCCCGGCAGCTCGGTACGCCCGTCCTCGGTGGTGGTCTCGGAACGGGACACTTCCGCGAATTTGTCGTCGACACCGGTCTGGGCGAGCAGGATCGACGCGGCAAACTTCAGATGGTTATCCTTTGCGCACATCACGTAGCCCGCCTTGCGCGCGCATGGTGCCGGCGTGTCGGTCTGCGTGCCCATCGCGTCGAAGGTGACGATACAGCCCCCGAGTCGAAGATTGGTCAGCAACTCCCGGATGGCCGTGATCTCGTTTGACTTCTCCGCGGTGGCCGTCTGGCTCAAAGCAATGAAGACAAGGATGCCGAAACGGGCCTACACGGAGCGATTTCGAGACTCTGGCATCGGTCAAGTTACGCCCAACAAACTTTCAATAGTCCGCCGGAGTTCCGCGCCGTTGCCAGGGCTGGCGAGAAGTTGTTTTGAAAGAAAAGTCGCGTAAGTGTTTGATTTAGCGTGTTAGGCAGCAACGGTGCGACGGCTGCGAGGATCAAGTGGAGGTCGCTGCGGTGTCGGGAGCCCATCACGCGTATAGGGCGCGCTTGAGCCGCACGACGCCCCAAGTGCCGAGTAGCGCGGTGGCGGCGGCAAGGGCGGCGAAATGGGGCCACAGCATCTCGAGACCGATCCCTTTCATGAGCACCCCGAGCGCGATCTCCATGTAGTGGCGCACCGGGCTGAGGTAGGACAGCCACTGCATGGCCTGCGGCATGCTCTCGACGGGCACCGTCGTTCCGGAGAGGAACATCAGCGGAAACAGGACGAGGAAGGCCAGCAGCAGGGCCTGCTGGAGATTCTCGGCGAGTGTGGCGATGAAGAAGCCGATCGACAGAAAGGCCGCCAGTGCGAATGCCGACGCGAGGATGAACAGTGCCAGGTTGCCGGCCAAGGGCACCCCGAAGAGTTTCGCGATCACCAGGCTGGGGGCCAGTGTCAGCATGCCGACGGTGAAAGGGGGCAGCGCCTTTGCCGCGATCAGCTCGTGGCTGCGCAGCGGCGTGACGATGAGCTGCTCGATGGTCCCCGACTCCTTTTCGCGCACGAGCCCGGCTGCCGCCGTGATGACCCCGACGAGAAGACCGGCCACGACGATCATCGACACCGCCATGAAGTGGCGGAACTCGAGCTGCGGGTTGTACCAGATGCGCGTTTCTGCGCGCACGCCGGGCAACTCGACCGCCACGCCGTGGCGGGCGGCGTGCTCGACGAGCACGTCGCGGGCAAAGCCGCCCACGATCGCCACGGCATAACCCCGCGCTGCATTTGCGGTATTGGCGTTCGTTCCGCTCAGCAGGACCTGCACCGCCGAAGGTCGGCCAGCGTCGATGTCTTGCGCGAGGCCCGCAGGGATGATCAGCGCGAGGTCGGCGCGGCCCGAATCGAGGATTCCGTCGATCGCGCGCAGGCTCGTCGCCGGAACCAGTTGCCCGAAATAGTCGGTTGCGGTGAAACGTTCCACCAGGCGGGCGCTGATCTGCGAACGGTCGCCGTCGTAGACCGCGAGCTTCAGGTTGGACACGTCGAAGGAAAGTGCCACTGTGCACATCACCATGTCCGCCGTGTAGATGAAGACGACCAGCGCGACCAGCAGGCGGTCGCGCAGGAACTGGCGGAACTCCTTGCGGACCGCTGCGGCCAGACGTCGGGCCGAGGCGTTCATCTCGCCACCTTCTTGCGGAGGGACAGGCTGGCCGCGCCGAACAGGACGATCGCATAGAGCCCGAGCAGCGCGAGGTTGCCCCACAAATACTCGATGCCGACCCCCTTGAGGAACAGGTCGCGGCTGATGTCGTTGAAGTAGCGTGTAGGGAACACATACGTGTAGAGCTGCATCACGTACGGCATCGTGGCGATCGGGAACAGGAAGCCGGAGAACAGAAAGGAAGGCATCAGCGTGCCCACCAGCGACAGGAACACCGCCGCGACCTGTGTGCGCGCCACGGTCGATACGGCGACGCCGAGTCCGACGGTCACGAAGACATACAGCAGCGAGGCGCCGAGAAGCAATGCGAGGCTGCCGCGGAGCGGAATGTCGAACCAGTACGTCCCGACGACGAGCACGAGCAGCATTTCGGCAAACGCGATCGCCGCATAGGGAAGGATCTTCCCGAGGATGAACAGCGCGGGACTCACCGGCGACACATAGATCTGCTCGATCGTACCGCGCTCGCGCTCGCGCACGATGGCGAGCGCGGTCAGCATTGGCGGGAAGGCCATCAGGAGGACGGCAAAGAGCCCCGGGACGATGTAGTTCACGGTCTTCATCGGTGCGTTGTACCAGACGCGGCTTTCGAGCCGCAGCGGCGGTGGCGCATCGAGACCGAGCTCGGCGAGGCGGCGTTCGGCGAGTCCGCTCGAGAAGCGGTTGACCACAGCCGCGAGATAGTTCGACACGATCAGCGCAGTGGGCGAGAACGAGCCGTCGATGAGTAGTTGCACCGATGCCTCGCGGTCGGATCCGAGCGTGCGCGAGAAGTCGGGCGGAATCAGGATCACCACCGTCGCCTCGCCCCGATCGAGCGCGGCATCCACCTCGCGGGGTGACATCAGGTTGCGATGCAGACGGAAGTAGCCGCTCTGCACGAAGGCCTCGACGAAGCGCTGGCTGTCCTGGGTACGGTCCTGATCGTAGACGGCGATCGGCACGTCCTCGACATCCATCGAAAGGCCGTAGCCGAATATGAACAGCAGCAGGAGAGGAAGCAGCACGGCCACGGCGAGCGTGATCGGATCGCGCACGACTTCGATGAATTCCTTGCGAACGAGCGCCCGAAGCACGCGCCAGGTGTTCATTTTCTTGCCGAACTCCGCGTGCCCGCGAGGAAGAACCGCGGCGATCCATGGAGTCCGCAGCGGGCGCCGTTCATGCCGTTCCCCTGCGCGTCACCAAGGCGATGAAGATGTCTTCGAGGGACGCTCCGTCGTACCGGGCACGCAGGCTCGGCGGCGAATCGATTGCGAGGAGACGGCCACGGTCGATGAAAGCCACCCGATCGCAGCGCTCGGCCTCGCGCATGTAATGGGTGGTGACGAGCACGGCGGTACCGGCACGACCGATGTCGCCGATAAGGCGCCAGAAGGCATCGCGCGATACCGGATCGACCCCGGATGTCGGTTCGTCTAGAAACAGCACCTCCGGTTGGTGCAGCACGGCGCAGCCGAGCGCGAGGCGCTGGCGCAGCGCCCCCGACAGGTTCTTCACCAGGCTGCGTTCGTGCCCGCCGAGTCCCGCGAGCCGCAGCACCCACGCGCGCCGATCGGCCATCGTCTCGCCCGCGAGGCCATAGAGCGCGCCGAAGAACTCGATGTTTTCGTCAACGGTGAGGTCAAGGTAAAGGGAGAAGCGCTGAGACATGTAACCGATGCGACCCTTGACCTCCACCGGCTGAGCGGCCACGTCGATGCCGGCGACCGTGATGCTGCCGCCGTCGGGCGGCAGGATGCCGCACAGCATTCTGATCGTCGTGCTCTTGCCCGAGCCGTTCGGACCGAGAAGGCCGAAGATCTCGCCGCGCGCCACGGAGAAGCTCATGCTCTCGACGGCAACGAAGGTGCCGAAGCGTCGGACCAGTCCCGCGACGCGAATGGCCTCGCCCTGCGTTTCGGGACGCGGCCGGTCGGGCGCCGCTGGCGCCGCCGCGGCGTCCGCCGCGAGGAGTACCTTGACCCTCTCCTCGAGATCCCCCCCGAACGTTGCCGGCCGATCGCAGGCGAGCAGGCGCCCTCCGGACAGGATGGCGACACGGTCGCATGCGGCCGCTTCGTCCATGTATGAGGTCGTGACGACAATCGTCTTGCCGCGCTGGTGGAAGTCGCGCAGCATGGTCCACAACTCCCGGCGTGAGATCGGATCGACGCCGAGCGTCGGCTCGTCGAGCACGAGGATGTCGGGCTCGTGTATGAGGCTGCAGCAAACGGCAAGCTTCTTCTGCATGCCGCCCGACAGCGCACTGGCGCGCCGGTCGAGAAAGGGGGCGAGGCCCGAGAAACTCAGGAGCTGTTCGCGCCGGACGCTGAACGCCTCCTCCGGCACCGCGCGGATGGCGGCAAAGAACTCCAGGTTTTCGGACACGGTCAGATCGCCGTAAAGCGAATACGCCTGGGCGACATAACCGAGGGAAGCGTTGATCCGCGCGGCGTCGCGGACGCTGTCGAGACCCGCCACCGTGACGCTGCCTGCGCTGGGGTCGAGGATTGCGCACACCGTCTGGAGAAGGGTGGTCTTGCCCGCGCCGTCGGCGCCGACGATGCCGAAGAGTTCTCCGTGCCGAACGGCCAGCGAGACGTCGTCGAGGACGGTCCGCGCGCCGAAGCGGCGCGACAGCGAGCGGATGGCGATCACTTCGTCAGCGTTCATCCGCGGGCCCAACCCTGATCCGGACGTCGGCAGGCATGCCGGGCTTGAGCAGGCCTTCGGGGTCCGCGAGGCGTATCTTGACGCCGAACACGAGCTTTTCGCGCTCGTCCTTCATGTGCACCTCCTTGGGCGTGAATTCCGCCTGCTGGGCGACTTCGCTGACCTTGCCGGCAAACGTCCGCCCGGGATACGCGTCGACGGACACGTCCGCTGAGCTGCCCAGACGGACGCGTCCGGCCTCGCGCTCCGCCACGTAGACCCGGACGTAGAGATCTTCGAGATTGACCACGGTCGCAATCGGGCGTCCGGCGGCAACGAGTTCGCCGGGCTCCACCAACTTCGCCATGACCGTTCCCGGGGACGGTGCGAGGATGCGTGTGTCGGCAAGTTGTGCCTCGATCTCCTCGACCCGCGCGCGCGCCGCGTCCACCTGGTTCGCGGCAGTGCCCCGCGCGGCGATGACGCGCTCGCGCTCGGCCGCGATCCGTTTGACGTCACGTTCGCGGATCTCGATCTCGCCCGTTGCGGCACTGGCTTTCTGGCGTGCGGCGAGCGCCTCCTCGGCGGCCCGGCGCGCGGCGGTGAGCCGGGCTTCGGAGGCCCGTCGGCGAGCGGCCACTTCGTCGAAGTAGTTGTGGCTCACGAACCCTTGCGCGAGCAAGTCCGCGAAGCGTTCGTAGACCTTGGCGTCCTGCGCCGCCTGGGCTTCGGCCGCGGCCACCTCGGCTGCGGCCCGCGCAAACGCCTCCGCGGCGCGATGCACCTCGTGGGATGTCGTACCCGCCACGACACGGGCGCCGAGCTGTGCCTGCCCGGCTGTCTCGTCGAGCACTCGCGCCTGGGCGTCGAGTTCCGCGACCAGGCTCCGGGCCGCCGCCACCTGTGCACGCGCCTGCGCCGATCGCGCCTCGAGTTCGCGGGCGGCAATCTGCGCCACGAGCTGGCCGGCCGCCACCCGATCGCCTTCGCGCACGGCAACCACCTCGGCGATGCCGGGAATGCGCGCGCTGAGCGTCACCTCCGTACCGCGTACCTGGCCGCTCGCCTCGAGGATGTCGCGTACCGGAGCTGGACGAAGCGCGAACCAGCCTATGCCCAGCGCGATGGATAGCGCCACGATGGCGAGGACGATCTTGCGTGCATGGGTCTTGATCATCTCAACGTTGCCCCTTCGCGACAGTCCCGGCCGAAGGATTCGGCGACCGGGCAAGCCCCGCGATTCGGACGAAGCATCCCGGAACTCGGCGGATCATCTGCAGGGTGCAGGACGCGCCTCTTCCGACGTGCCGCAGCAGCCTCTCCGATGTGCGCTGCCAGGCCTGTCCGCCCCGCTGAGCGTCACCGACGCCGGTATTCGAATACCGCTTCGACCGGCCTTGCCGCGCCGGGCAACTGAGCCTCGATCGTGATGCGGTACGGCCCCTCGCCATGCAGGGCGAAATAGTTGCCGAAACTCACCGTGTCCTCAATGCGCATCGGCTCGAGCTTCCTGAGTGTGCCGGCCATGCCCAGTTCCGCCACCGTCGCCTTCACTTGCGCGTCGGTGATGCGCGCGCCGCTCTTGTCGAAGAGCGCGACGAGCAGGTGATAGTCGTTCTTGCCGGACGGAGCGCCGCCATGCATCGTTTTCTCTTCGTGGGTGGGCTGATGCTTCCCCGCGACCTTGGCGGGCAGGACGCCGTAGTAGACGTCGATGCCGTCCACGACCTGATGAAGTCCCGTTTCGGCCGCCAGCGCCGTCCCCGCGGCGGCGAGCCCGAGCGCCAACACGAATGCGTGACGCTTCTGCAAGAGTTTTCGCAACATGATGTTCTCCTTCTCTGGTCTTATGGTCCCACCGCCGCGCTCGGTCTTGAACGCGGTTTCCTTGTCGACGACCATGCCGCAAATCGGGTCCTTTGCCTGGTCCCTGGACGTCCTACCGGGTGTGGCTAAAGACGCTGCAGGATGGACATCGGCACCGCCCGAATGGGCGTGGGTATGTACATGTACGGCCTGCGAGAAGGGGGCCGCGGCGGAAACGGGTGACCTGATATAGGCCGCGGGATTGGCACGGAATTTGTCGAGACAATGCGCCGAGCAGAAGTAGTAGCGTCGTCCCTCATGTTCAGCGCTGCCGGCCGCCTCGTGCTCCGTGACGTGCATCGAGCATACCGGATCGATAGCCATGATCGGCTCCTGCTGCAGTCTTGCCCCGCGCGAAGTGCCCCAGCCGGAATCGAAGCCGCCCCCGGGCGCGCTGTCGCCGGAGGCGGGTGCGTTGCTTATCTAGCCGGTGCCGCCTTTCGTCCCGCCTGCCCGCGCATCGACTGCTCCATCATCATCTGCATCATGTCGAGGCGCTTTTCCATCTGCTACATCCGGGCCATCATGCCCATCTGCATGCTGCCGTCGCCGGGTCCGCCCTGTTGTCCCATCATGGCGCCCATGCCCGAGCCCATCATCGGGCAGCCCATCATGCCGTCCTGCATTCGGCGGGCCTGCATCATGTTCTCCTGCATCGTCATCATGTGCTCGGCAATGGCCTTCTGGCGATCCTCGTCGGTTTTCGCCTTGGCGACGCGCTCAAGCTGCCCCTGCATCTCCTTGACCTTGTCCTGCATCTTCTGCAGCGTTTGTGCTGGCGCGTCAGCGGGAGCTTGCGCAGACGCGGCTGCCTGCTCCGGATGGTGGGCGTCGTCCGCATAAGCAGGAATGGCCAGACCCAGGGACGCTGCCATGGCGGCTATGAGGATGCCCTTCATGAGATGACCCCTCCTGCGAATTTTCATCGACATCCGGCGATCACTACGGCGTCTCGACGCACCTCAATGATGCCGGTCAGGATGAGAGGCGTCGCTGAGGTAACGGGAGAGCACATTGCCGCGTAACAATAGTATGCACATTGGTTCCAGACTGCAGCGTTACCCGAACATTACATCTGCGTAATCCGTGACTGGTGAGACGCAAAGGACTCGCGACGCGACGTGCTCTATCGCCCGTGCCCCGATGCCCTTACAGGGACTTGGAGATTTCCATGAGCGGCTTGATGCCGGAACCGAATCGGGCGATCGCTTCGCGGTGCTGTCGTAGTTCACTATAGGGCAGATAACGGATTCCGAGTTCCGCCACGCGTGAGAAGGCGGGCCGCCGCAATTGCTGTTGGACCTCGTGTTGCCGGTTGTCCGGCGCGACCAGGAACAGGGGGCTGCGCGCGGCGATCTCGGTTCCCAGTGCCAGGTCGAGCATGCGCACGATGCCGGAGTAGATGGACGTGGAATGCTCGACCTCGAATGCCGCGGCGACCCGGTCGCCGTCGCGCGACACCCACAACACGTCGATCAGTCGCACCGAATCGAGCCCGCCGGCGATCGCGTCGGGAAGGGCGGGCAGGCAGCCATCTGCGAGTCGCCCGGCGCCGTACGCGCGGCTCCTGTCGTTCGACGCAATCCATATGTCATGTCCGAGCGCAAGGCCGAGGTCACGCAGCCAGCCCTGGATTTCGGTATGGGTGGCATCGTTTTCGCATTCCTGCCGCAACCGCCGCTCGGCCGCCGCGGCCTCGTCCCGGACACGCTGCAGGTCGGCGGCCCAGGCCTGCATGGCCGCATCGTCATGCGCGGGCGGCGGGGCGACGTAGCGGCCGGAACCGATATCGAACATCAAGCCGGCGATTGCGCCGAGATCGTTGGACAGTTGCGCCCGATGCCGTTCGTTGATCCGGACCAGACCTTCCCGCATCGAAAGATAGTGATTCCAGCGCCCGAGCTTGACGTTGCCGCCGGTGACGGCATTGAATCCCTTGACGATCGCCGTGTTGAACGGCGCCATCAGGGTAGGGTGAATGAAGTAGAGCAGATTGGCGACCGCGGGGCCGAGACCCTTGATACCCATCGCGTCGATGCGGCGGATTGCACCGTCGATGGCCTCCGTCGTGTCGCAGCAGTCGCAGGAATGGAGCAGGTGGCCGAATGCGCGTTGATTGGCCGCGTTCTCGTAGATGTCCGGGATGCGGAGCTTCGGTTTCCAGAGGAATGCGTGATCGGCTCCCTTGAAGATCTGCCGCTGCTCGGCGATCGAGCCGACGACGGTCTCCAGCGACGATCCTCGATAGGCGTTCCCGAAGCTGCCGGCCTCGATCTCCTGCACAACCTGGGCGATGCCGCGCCGGATCGAGCGGAAATTCTTGAGGCGCTCCTCCCACAGGAACCAGCTGTTGTAGGTGCTGTGCGGGTCGGCCTTCCACTGCTCGATCAGGCGCGCCAGGGTCTCGTGCTGCATGAAATCTCCTCTCCCGTGCGAAGGCATCGATGAGTGCAGAATTGAACTGACATGAATGTAATCCGTAGGTCATCGGGAAGTCGAGACGGGTTGGCTAGCATGGGGGGGCTCCTCCCGAACTGCAGTCGCCGAATTCGGGGGAAGGGGACGTCATGGAAACCCGCGACGGCCGGAAGATCGTCATGAACGGCGACGAGATCTGGCGCCGCGAACGCGCGGTCCATCCGAACCGCGCTGGTCGCTGAGAAAGCCTGGGCGATCCGCTTCGGGCGGCGGCACGCCTAGTGCGCCGCCCCGTGCCGCGTCGGCTTGCGTACGGCGAGTGCGAGCGTGGAAGTCGTTCGAGCGCGGTCGGCGGATCCGCCGGGAGCGGCCGAACTGCGCTCGGGCTCGGGAACTTCGCCGGTCCACTCGTACGCGAGCGATCCCGATGGATGCTTGAACCAACCCGGGTCGGAATAATCGCCCGGTTTCTGGCCGCGGCGCACCTTCATCACCGTGAACATGCCGCCCATCTCGAGGGCGCCGAAGGGACCTTGCCCGGTCATCATCGGCAGGGTGTTGTCGGGCAGCGGCATTTCCATTTCGGCCATGTCGGCCATGCCGCGTTCGCCCATCAGCATGTAGTCGGGCACGAGCTTCTGGATCTTCTCGACGAGGCCGCGGTGGTCGACGCCGATCATCGTCGGCACGCCGTGCCCCATCGCATTCATCGTGTGGTGCGACTTGTGGCAGTGCAGCGCCCAATCGCCTTCCTCGTCGGCGATGAGCTCGATCTGGCGCATCTGGCCGACCGCGACGTCGACGGTCACTTCCGGCCAGCGCGAGGCGACCGGCGTGGGGCCGCCGTCCGTGCCGGTGACCTCGAACTCGTGGCCGTGCAGGTGAATCGGGTGGTTGGTCATCGTGAGATTGCCGATGCGGATGCGCACGCGGTCGTTGCGGCGCACGTTCAGCGAATCGATGCCCGGAAACACCCGGCTGTTGAAGGTGAAGAGGTTGAAGTCGAGCATTGTGCTCACGCGCGGCGTGGAACTGCCCGGCTCGACGTCGTAGCTCGACAGGAGGAAGCAGAAATCGCGATCGACCGTGCGGATCAGCGGGTGGGCGTCCTTCGGGTGGGTGATCCACATTCCCATCATGCCCATCGCCATCTGCACCATTTCGTCGGCATGCGGGTGATACATGAAGGTGCCCGGCCGGCGCGCGACGAACTCGTAGACGAAGGTCTGGCCGGGCGGAATCTGCGGCTGGGTCAGGCCGCCCACGCCGTCCATCCCGTTGGGCAGGCGCTGGCCGTGCCAGTGGATCGACGTGTGCTCGGGGAGGCGGTTCGTGACGAAGATGCGGACACGGTCCCCTTCGACGACTTCGATCGTGGGGCCGGGCGACTGGCCGTTGTAGCCCCACAGGCGAGCGGTCATCCCGGGCGCCAGTTCGCGTTCGACCGGCTCGGCGACGAGGTGGAACTCCTTGATGCCGTCGCGCATGCGCCACGGCGCCGTCCAGCCGTTCAGCGTGACGACGGGGTGGTACGGACGCCCGGAAGGCGGAGCGAGCGGCGGCATCGTCGCCGCGCTCGTCTGGCTTGCCGCTTCGGGAAGCGCGGCGAGCGCAACCCGGCTCACGGCGGAGGCCGCGAGCAGCCCCGCGCCGGCGAGGAAATGTCGTCGTGAGTTCATGGATGCCATCTCCGGATCAGTGTCCGCCGCCACCGGCATCGCCGGAAGGGGCGAGGCCCTGCAGGGAAAACGGTGCCACGGGGGTGCCGAGGAGAGCCGCGTCGAGCGTGGCATCGGCCAGCCAGAAGTCGCGCTCCGCTTCGATGGCATGGATCACGCTGGTGATGCGCGAGCGGGCGTCGGCAAGGAGCTCGAAAACGTCCGTCAGCATCCCGTTGTACTGCAGCACCATCTCGTCGGAGATGGTCTGGCGCAGCGGCACGATCTCGTCGCGGTAGTGGCGGGCGAGCGCCTGGGTGGTTCGCCAGGCGGCATGGCTCTCGCGTACCTGCGACGCCGCCTCTGCGCCGACCTGTGCCGTGCGGTTCAGGGCCGCGAGGTAGCGCGCCTCGGCGCCGGCGCGGGAGGCATCGCCGAAGTCGAACAGCGGCAGGGGCAGCTCGACCTCGAAGCCGCGTTGCCGGCGCTCGCCCGTCTCGCGGTTATCGATGCCGGCGACGTGCAGGCCGTTGACGACGCTGGTGACCCGCGTGAGGCCGAGCTCGCGCGCCGTGGCCTCGAGCTCGGCGCGGGCCAGCCGTACGTCGAGCCGCTCGTCGAGTGCGGCTTGGGTGACTTCCTTCTCGTCGCGTTCGACGGCGGGCAGATCGGGCAGTCGATCGGGCAGTTTGAGTCGTGCTGCCTGGGCGGCCGGCAAACCGAGGAAGCGTATCAGTGCTTCCCGGCTGGCGGCGGCCTGCTGTTGCGAGCGGGCCAGTTCCGCGACCGCATCGCTATGGAAGGCCTGCTGGCGCGCGCGCTGCAGCCGGCTGAAGTTGCCGGCGCCCTCCATACGTCGTGCGAGCTCGGCGGCGGCCTGCGCCGCGTCGGCCACGTCCTGCCGATAGCGCGCCACTTGGTTAGCCGAGACGGCACGGACCCAGGCGCGGCGCACGTCAGCGACCAGCGTCACGAGTGCCACCGACGCCTGCAGGCGCGTGGTCTCCTGTCGCTGCGCGGCGCGCTCGCGGCGGGCCGGGAGCAGCAGGATGTCGAACAGCGAGATGCCGAGCGTCCGTCCGAGTTCGAGTTCGCGTCCGTCGTGACCATTGCGCACGAGCCGCTCGAAAGTGAATACCGGGTTGGCGATGCGTGCGGACTGGGTCGCGTCGGCCGAGGCAGCGGCCGCTTCGGCGAGCAGGACCTGGAGCGCCGGGCTGTAGCCGAGCGCGATGCGGACCGCTTCGTCGGCCCCGAGCGGGGATGCAAGCAGGCCCTCGACCTCCTGCATCATGTCGTGACGTGCTTCCTCGGATCGCAGCCACCGCAACTCGGATCCGAGCCGTTGACGGCCGAACTCGCCCAGGGTCGCGAAATTGTCGTCGACGACGCTCGTCGCACAACCTGCGAGCAGCAGGGACGTGCAGAGCGCCGCGACTGCCGGACCGGCCGGCACCGCGAGCAGGCCGAGCAGCCCGTACGGCTTGAGTCTCTGCATGGGTGTCCCCTCAGGGGTTGTCGTTATTCGCCGCGCTCTCCGGCCGGCATGAAGACATGATGCGCGAGATCACTCGACGGATTGCTGACGCCGGGATTACATCTTTGCAAGGTATGCGGATCCGCTGCGGGCAAGCGTGACGGGTGTCGGATTTCGGTTGGCCTCCAGAAAATGACAAAACTGCAATAGCAGGGGCAACCTGTGGTCGGGGCATGCGATCTATGATGGAAGCTCCTGAAGGGAGCAACATCATGCATTCGCACGCGCCTGCCCGCTGACGCATTTGTTCATGCAACAGGGTCACGGCGGGCATGGACCTCCCAGGAGGAGTCATGCAGCGAGGGCGACAAATGCAGCAGCACGATGCCAGCAAGCGGACGAGCGAGGTTTGCCCGGGCGGAGCCGAGCCGGATGCACACCGATGCGATTGCTGTGGCCGGACCCTTGTCCGCTCCTTGCCGGCCCAGGAAGACGGCGTGCATGTCTGTGAGCCCTGTTTCCTCGACCGGCAGCGCGCCGCTCGGGGTGCCACCGAAGATCCTTATGCGACTTTTGCCGAAGCGCTCGCGGATCTGCTGGACCTGCGCGAACACGAAACCGGCCAGCATTCGCGTCGCGTTGCATGCCACACGCTCATCCTCGCGAAGCGCTGCATCGCCGACGCAGCCCAGCTGCGCGAAATCTATTGGGGAGCCCTGCTGCACGATATCGGCAAGATCGGCATCCCGGACCGGGTGCTGCTCAAGAATGGCCCCCTCCGTGCCGACGAGTGGATGCTAATGCGCCGGCACGCCGATGACGGCTACCGGGTCGTCAGCCGACTCCCCGGAATGGCCGATGCCGCCGATATCGTTCTTTGCCACGAGGAGCGTTTCGATGGCACGGGGTATCCGCGCGCCCTGCGCGGCACGGAAATTCCGCTCGGTGCCCGGTTGTTTGCGGTCATTGACACGCTGGATGCAATGACGTCGGACCGTCCATACCGCAAGGGCCTGCCCTTCGATGCCGCGAAGGCCGAGATACTGCGCCTGAGCGGCCGGCAATTCGACCCCCAGGCGGTCGATCTGTTCGTTGCCGAAGAGGGCACATTGAGACGCATGGTCGCGCTGAAATGCACCGAGGTCCCATAGGGGCGGGAGAGCCACCATGAACTGGATATCGGAGAACGGGCTATGGATCCTGCTGGCGATCGGAGCGCTCTTGCTGCTTCGCCACGGACACGGCCACGGCAAATTATTATTCGGCGGACTGTTCGGTGGCGACCGCGACGAGGGGAGCGGGAGGCGAGCCACGTTGACCAGCGATGGGCCGAGGTCGGCATCGATTCTGTACGCGGCACGGCGGTGAGCATCGAGGGCGGGCTAACGTCAATCTTCAGCTAAAGCACATATCAGCGATGAAGCGACTATCGCCCCAAGCGGACACGGACATCCACCTGCTGCTGACGGCGACGGTGTTCGTGGTGTTCATGGGCTACGGCAGTCTGCTGCCGGTGCTCGCGTCCTTTATCGAGCATCTCGCGGACAACGGCAGGCGTTCAGTGTCGTGGCATGCGGGGATGCTCATGGGTGCTTACACGCTGGCGCTGTCCGCTTTCGCTCCGATCTGCGGACGATTGTCGGACCGGGTCGGCCAGCGGTCGATTCTGCTGGTGGGGCTCGCGGGCTACGTCGTGACATTGCTCCTGTTCGGGCTGTCACTAACCCTGTGGCAGGCATACGCCATGCGTATCGCCAGCGGTCTCTTCGCCGCGGCGGTATTGCCGGTAACCATGGCATTCGCGGGGGCCAGCCACCCGGCGGCACTGCGCGCACGCCGTTTCGCCTGGTTGAGCGCGGCCTCTGGCCTGGGACTGCTGGCGGGACCGGCCTTGAGCGGCATTACGACACGGACGGGGGCTGGATCGGGCGGAGCGGACCAGTGGCACGTGGCGTTGGCCTCTCCGTTCGCCGTCGCCGCGATCCTGGGCGCGGCGGCCTGGATCGCGCTGTTCCTCCGCCTGCCCCGCGTACCGATGGCCAGAACGCCAACGGCTCCGGACGCGGCGCGCGTGCAGCCGACATTGTTTTTCCTGGTGCTGCTGCTCATGTTCGGGCTCGGCAGCTTCGAGGTGGCCATCGGGCTACGTGCCCAGCGGTTCCTCGGGCTGACGCCCGCGGCCATCAGCGTCATGTTCATGGAATGCAGCCTCGTGATGATCGTAGCCCAGATTGCTGTCTTCTGGTCCCCTTCCTCGCTTTTGTATGGCCCGCTTCTGACGACATCGGGCCTCGTGGCGATGGCGGTCGGCATGGCCCTGCTGCCCTACAGCGACAGCTATCTGGCTCAGGCGGGGCTGATCGGGGTGATCGCCGCCGCTGCAGGCATTCTCATTCCCGTCCTGAGTTATCGCATTTCCCGCGATGCTGGCGACAATCAGGGACGTGCCTTGGGCAAGAGCGTTGCGGCGGGGAATCTCGGGCAAGCCGCAGGCTCGTTGGCCGCCGGCGTGCTGTTCGATCTACGTCCCGAGCTTCCATTCTGGCTGGGTGCCGGTCTGCTGGTTTCTGCCGCGCTCGCGGCCGCAAGGTTGGCTGCGAGTGGTGTGGCGCTGCGGGCGAACGAGAAAGGGAGGGGGTGACAGAGCGCAGACCAGTCATCAGGACGGACGCGTCGCTCGGGAGGCAACACGTAAAGGAAGCGATCTTGCAGAAGAGGTGGGCCATGGCGTGTGAGCCGGTATGCACTAGGGAAGTTGATGCAACCGACGCAGCGGCCAGGGCCCAGTGCCCCGGGCAGGCCTATTATTTGTTAGGAGGCCAACTGCAAGACGTTTGTAGCCACGTCGGAGAAGTGTACCAAGGCGGTCAGCCATGACTCCCGCGGCAACGACGGCGGGGATCTCAACAATCGCTAAAGGAGGCGTCATGCTGAACCTCAAAGTCGTTTTCGTGGCTCTGAGTATCTGGGTCGCGTTCACCTTCGTGTTGGGCGTGGCATACGGACTGGCGGTGCCCGCGCGCATTCACATGCACGCGTTCCTGGACCAAATGCTGTCAGGCTGGCTGAGCGGACCGGTTTTCCTGCTTGGACTGGGAGTGAGTTTCGCGTACGGGGTGCATGTCCGCCTCCCGTACGTGCCGATCCACAACTTCCTGCAGCAGCGCTGGAGCGCATGATGGAAAAGCGCCAAGTCTTTTCCCTGTGGTACTTCGTGGGTGCCTTCATCGTACTGCTACTGATTCAGAGCGTGCTGTTCCCCACGCATACCTGGCCAACCTCGTAAACGAGGCGGCGCTGCTTGCCGCCCGCAAGGGCAAGGATGCCGTCGAGATGGCCGATTTCGACGAGGCCCTGGACCGCATTGTGGCGGGTATTGAGAAGAAGAACCGGCTGATCAATCCGAAGGAGAAGGAAACGGTGGCCTATCACGAGGCGGGTCACGCGTTGGTGGCCGAGGCCCGGCCCCGCACGGACCGGGTGACCAAGATATCCATCATTCCCCGCGGGGTGGCCGCCTTGGGCTACACGCGGCAGACCCCAGGTGAGGACCGCTATCTGATGACGCGGGCCGATCTGCTCGAACGCATCGACGTGCTGTTGGGCGGCCGGGTGGCGGAGGAAATGGTCTTCGGCGACGTGTCCACCGGCGCCCGGAACGATTTGCAGCGGGCCACCGATCTCGCGCGCCAGATGGTCACCCAGTACGGCATGAGCGAATGACTGGGGCTGGCGACGCTGGAGGACGCCCGTGCCGCCCTGTTCCTCGATGGCCCGGTAATGCCCGGGCGCAAGGAGTACAGCGAGCATACGGCCGAAGCCATAGATGAAGAGGTGAGAATGATCCTGGCCGATGCGCACACCCGCGTGAGCGAGACGCTGAGCGCCAGACGCGGGTTGCTGGACACCTTGGCGCGTTTGCTGCTCGAAAAGGAGATGGTGGGCCGTGGGGAGCTGGATCAGCTGTTGGGCGCCGCCGACGAAACGCGACATTCGGCGGTGCAGGATCCAGCGGACGCCGTGCATAGCAACCCTGCGCCCTGAATGGCGTGGTGCAGTGGCGCAGGACCTGAATGGCGACGAAGTCGCTAGGTGAGGGCCAAACAGCGCTGGTCTCCCAATGACTGCTATGTAATCTGCGGGTCACGTCCTGGTCAACCATTCTAATGCATACTGGGTAAGAGCGATCTGCAGCAGTGAGGTGAGTACGGAGCACGTTGCTCAAGGCCGCGTACGGCGGGCTCGACCCGGGGGCACGGGTGAGACCGCAAAGCCGTAATGGACGAAGCGCGAGGTGAGGATCATGAAATGGCTATCGGAAAACTGGATCTGGGTCGTGCTGTTGGTGGGGGTGTTCGTGATGATGAGCCGCGGCGGCATGGGATGTGGAGGTGGAGGGCGCCGATCGTACGGCCGTGGACATTCTGATGAACGCGGAGCGCCCGGCCCGAGTGCGGGCGATGAGACTCCGCCCTCGCAGTCGGCAATCGACCCGGTGAGCGGGCGGCCGGTAGAGATGCTCCAAGCCGTCACCAGTGTCTATAAAGACCGAACGTACTACTTCGCGACGCGTGAGAATCGCGAGATCTTCGAGGAGTCGCCGGAGCGTTTTGCGGCTGCGGTGCTTGGTGGAAATACATCCCCGGAGCATCGGCACCACAGGCGGGGTTGCTAGTTGGCGGTTGCGGCGAGCGAAGGGACGGCGTGTTTGAGCAGACCGTTCACGCGCTGGTGCAGGCTGCCGCGCTGTCGTAGCACTTATTCACGATAGCCGTCTCCGATGAGCATGTGCGGGCGCTTGCGTCGATCAAATCATCGTGGCTGACGAAAGGGGGTGTCATGCCATTCAATTACGTCTGGCTGATCTGGTCGTGCGCCTTCCTGGCCTTGTGGGCGATCACGTTCCTCGCATTTCCACGGCAGCGCCGTCAAATGTGGTGGGCCAGCGTGGGCACCGCGCCGTTCGGGCTCACGGAGCCGTTGTTCGTGCCCGAATACTGGAATCCGCCCAGTCTGTTCGAGCTCGCACAGACGACAGGCTTCGACATCGAAAGTCTCGTCTTCACTTTCGCGATCGGCGGCATCGGCGCTGCCGCCTACAACGCCCTGATGCACCGGCGGCTTGTGCGCATGACGGCGCGCGAGCGCCACCACCTGCGCCATCGTTGGCATCGGGGGGCGCTCGCAACCCCCTTCGTCGCCTTCGCGCTGCTATTCCTCCTCCCGTGGAATCCCATCTACGCGGCGATAGGGGCATTGACACTGGGCGCCGTCGCTGCAGTGCTCTGCCGGCCCGATCTCGCGCGCAACACCGTTGTTGGCGGGCTCCTCTTTCTGGCCATCTACTCGCTGTTCCTGCTGGGCCTGAAATGGTCGGCACCGGGCTATGTCGAGCAGGTGTGGAACCTCGCGGCGCTCAGCGGCTTGGTCATCTATGGCCTGCCGGTGGAGGAGCTGCTGTTCGGCTTGTCCTTCGGAATGGCGTGGACCGGCGTCTACGAGCACATCACATGGCAGCGCTCGGTGGCGCCAGCAAGCCGTGGCTCCGCCATGCCTCGGCGAAAGGGCACATGAACGCACCGAGGCACTGGACCGCCATGCAGACGCGAGCGCTCAGGGCCGGGCTCGGCGTGACGGCCGTGGTCGGCGTTGCCGCGACGCTCCTGATGGCGGGGGACCTACGTCGATACGGCCTTGTCGCTGGGGCTCCAGGGGATTACAGCAATGTAATCCGTCGGTCACGCTTGCGTAGAGGAGCGACGCTTATACTTTATGTGAGCCTTCAAGAAGCAGCGGTCACTGAGCCGCTCCGTGCAGCCCCCAGCGCGCCGGTTCAGACGAGATGTCCGAAACGGGAGGTGTCGTATGACCGTGATCGCGACGTTCCTTGTCGGGAAGCGCGAGGGGGGCCACTATGAATACACGCATGGTCACCCGGTTTGGCCGTCCGCTTGCGGCAGTTGCAGGCTCGTCCGTAGGGCTTGCGACGCGCCGGGCTGGCAATGGGCCGTTCGGCAGAAGGATGGCTGCCCGGGGAGGGAGTGATCGCGATGCACGTGGCAATTCGGCTGCTGCAGATCAATCTCGCGCTGTGGGGCCTGGTCCTCTGGTGGGGGCTTGCGCGCAGCGGCGTGGTGCGTGGTCGGACCGCACCGCCGCAGCGCTTCGCCGCTACGCTCGAGCGGCTCGGCACGACGTTCGTCAAGCTCGGGCAAGGCCTGAGCCTCCACCGCGAGTTCCTACCCGACGACTATGTGACTGCTTTGCAGAAGCTGCACGACCGTGTCCAGCCCTTTCCCTTCGAGCAGGCCCGTGCGGAGGTGGAGGCGTCGTTCGGAAGCCCGCTGAAGGAGCTGTTCGCGCAGTTCCAGCCGCAGGCGCTGGCGGCGGGTTCCATCGCCCAGGTGCACCGCGCGACGACCCGCGACGGTCGTGTCGTCATCGTCAAGGTGCGCCGTCCGGGCATCCGGCGCCAGGTCGAGGAGGACATCCGCATCCTGCGCTGGTTCGTGCGCAGCGTTCTCTGGTTGCTGCCGGGCCTGCGCGCGATCAAGCCGCTGGAACTGGTGGACGAGCTCGCGCGCAACCTGCACAAGGAGATCAACTTCCGTCAGGAAGCGCACAACATCGCCCGTTTCGCCGAGATGTTCCATGGATCGCCCACGGTCTATGTGCCCGGCGTCGTGGACGATCTCTACACGGAATGGGTCATCGTGCAGGAGATGAGCCCCGGCCGACGCATCGACGATCCGGCCTTTCTGCCCCAGGGCCCGCGGCTTGCGGCCAACCTCGTAGACGCCTACCTGCACCAGTTCTTCGTCGAAGGCGTCTTCCACGGCGATCCGCACCCGGGCAATCTCTTCGTGCTCGACGACGGACGCATCTGCTTCCACGACTTCGGACTCGTCGGTTTCCTCGACCGGCGTACGCGCATGGGCCTCATCGCCTTCATGATGGCCTTCGTGCAGCAGGACGGCGACTGGCTCGTGGATGCCTATCTCGATCTGGGCGTGCTCGCCGGCGCACTGGACCGCGAGGAGTTTCGCGCCGGCATGGAGGAACTCGTTCAGGACTATGCGCGCAAACCCTTGAACGATTGGTCGTTCGCCGACGCGTTCCTGCGCATCGCGCGCATGGGCCATGGGCGCAACGCGCGCCTGCCGCATCATCTGCTGGTCCTGCTGCGGGCGGTGTTCCTGATGGAAAGCACGGTGCGGCGGCTCGCCCCGCGGTTCAACCTCGTCGAGGGGCTGTTCAACAAGGCTGGCGCACTGTTGGAGACCGCGGGCGGGGCGGGGGATCCGGGGGCCCGGTTCAAGTACGAGTCCTTCGTGTCGTTGCGGCAGCTGCCCTCGGACCTGAGCAGGGCGCTCCACCGCATGCGGGGCGATGGCATCGAACTGTCGGTCTCGCACCGTGGCCTGGAGCGGTTGCAGGAGGAGATCGATCGCACCGGGCGTCGCCTGTCGCTGGCGCTGGTGACGCTCGGGTTGTACGTCGCATCGTCGCTACTGATGCAGCACAGCATCGGGCCGCGTTGGGGTGAAATCCCGGTGCTGGCGATCCTCGGGTATGTGCTGGCACTGTGGCTGAGCTGGCGCCTCGGGCGGGAGATCGGACGACGCTGAGACGAAGGCCTCTACGTCACGACAATTGCAAGGAAATTGCTGCCATGGGGATCCACAAGATATTCATCTCGAGGGTACTCGGGGTGTCGATCGCAACGGTCTTTCCGGTGTATCTCGGCGCCGCGGGGGCAGGGCGGCCGGCACGGGCGACGCAGCAGACCGGGCGTCGTAACGAGGAAGCTTCGAGCAGGAGGAGATGACGATGGTTGCCGACAGGCGAGATATCTCGGTCGCAGAAGCCGAGCGCGCTGATGCGGTGGGGGCGCGGCGCATCCTCGAGCCCCTGCTGGGCGGCGCCGGCGCGGCGCCTGCAGTGCGGCTGTGGAATGGCGTGACCCTTGAATTCGGAGACGGCCGGCCGCGTTGCACTCTGCTCATCCACGATGCACGGGTGCTGCGCGAGCTGATCCTCACACGCGACCCGTTGCGCCTGGCGGACGCCTATGTGCGCGGTACGGTGGATGTCGAAGGCGATTTTTCAGATGTGCTCGCGCTGAAGGAGCACTTCGCTGCCCTGCGCCTGCGCCCATCGACAAAACTGGCGCTGCTCGCCCGTGCGCTCGCGCTGCCGCGGCGCGCGGCGACCGCATGGCCGGACGCTTGCGGCAGGCGCTGGGAGGCTGGAAGCACGCTGCTCAAGCACTCCCGTCGTCGTGACGGTCAAGCCATCGCCTTCCACTATGACGTGTCGAACGATTTCTATCGGCTGTGGCTCGACGAACAGATGGTGTACTCCTGCGCCTACTTCGAGCAGCCCGACGAGAGCCTCGAGCGGGCGCAGCGCAACAAGCTCGACTTGCTGTGCCGCAAGCTGCGCCTGACTGCGGGGGAGCGCCTGCTCGATATCGGCTGCGGCTGGGGGGCACTGTTGTGCTGGGCCGCGACGCACTATGGCGTGGAGGCGCACGGAGTCACCCTGAGTCGCAACCAGTTCGACTACACGCGGCGCCGCATCGCCGAGGCCGGCCTCGGGGGGCGGGTGAGCGTCGAGCTGAAGGATTACCGCGATATCGATGAAGCGGGGCGATTCGACAAGATCGCGAGCGTCGGCATGTTCGAGCATGTCGGGCTGCGCAACCTGCCGACCTATTTCTCGAGCGCGCACCGCCTGCTGCGCGACGGCGGCCTGTTCCTCAATCACGGCATCACCCACGATCGGGAAGGCTGGCCGGATTCGGTCGGCACACGCTTCATCAACCGCTACGTCTTCCCCGACGGCGAGCTCGATACCGTGAGCAACGTGCAGCGCGCAATGGAGCGGGTCGGTTTCGAGATCTGGGACGTGGAAGGTCTGCGTCCCCACTACGCGCTCACGTTGCGGCACTGGGGCGAACGGCTGGAAGCGCGGCGGCGCGAAGCGCTCGGGCATGTGAGCCCGGAGGTTTTCCGCGTCTGGCGGCTCTACATGGCCGCGTGCGCGCACGAATTCGCGCAGGGCGGGGTGGGCGTCTATCAGATCCTGGTGTCGAAGCGCGCGAAGGCGCCGCCACCCGTGCCGCTCACGCGGCGCGATCTCTATCGCGAGCGGGTGGCCGGGGACCGGGGGCCGAACCAGCCGCGCGGCGGAAGCTGACAGGAACAGGGGCCACGCGCGGCGCTACTTGCAGCGCGCGTGGCCGTAATGTGGAGGAGGTGCATCATGGCAAGAGATCCCGTATGCAACATGGAAGTGGAGCCCGCGCACGCGGCGGCGACTGCGCAGCACGCCGGACATACCTACTATTTCTGCTCCGAGGCTTGCCGTCGGACCTTTGCCGCCGCGCCGGAGAAGTTCGCCGGCGCCGTGAACCGCGAGTCGGGCCACTGCGGCTGCGGGGCTTCCCATAGCGACAAGAGGTGACGCCATGCTCAACATGAAAGTTGTTTCCGTGGCCTTGGGTATATGGGGGGCATTCACCTTCGTGCTGTGCGTGGCATATGGACTGGCGGTACCCGAGAGCCTGCATATGCACGCGTTCCTCGAACAGGTGCTGCCCGGCTTCAAGTGGCTGAGCTGGACGTCGTTCCTGCTCGGGCTGGTGGAGAGCTTCGTGTATGGCCTGTACGCGGGCGTCGCCTATGTGCCGATCCACAACTTCCTGCAGCAGCGCTGGGGCGGAAGATGAGGCGTCGGCATGGGGGCCGCGCATCTCCCGGCTGAGCGGCCGGGCTCGGAGCGCATAACAACGGAATCGGAGGAGAACGTCATGAACGCCGATTCGACTCTCAGCGAGGCGGAAAAGCGCATGCGCGTCGTCTTCGTGAGCCTCGCCTTCGCGCTGCTCTCTGCGATCATCCTGTCGCTCGTGTACTTGTCGACGAGCACGACGACGGCGGCGACCGCGACGCTGTCCTTCTCGGGCGGCGTGTCGAACATCTTTCTACCGTGCACGCTGCCGCTCGCCTTCATCATCGTACCGCTGAGCATGGCGGAGGGCTACCGCAAGGGCCTGGCCATGGCCGTTCTGTTCGGCCTGGACTCGCCATCACGCTCGGCTTCTACGGGGTCGCGGTCGCCCTGATCGGCAGATACCTCGGACTGGGCCAGGCGACGCGAATCATGTACGTGCTGGCCGGCATCGCAGCGATGCTCTTCGGGCTGTCGGAACTGAAACTGATCAAATTCGAGCTGCCCGCCTACACGCACATACCGAAATTCATCGACGAGCGCTCCGAATACCTGAAGGTATTCTTCCTCGGCCTTTTCCTCGGCAACGCCGGGGTCGGCTGCCCGAACCCCATCACCTACGTGCTGCTGATCTACATCGCCGGCACCGGCAACAGCTGGGACTGGTTCTGGCTCATGGGAATGAACGGCATCGGGCGCGCGTTGCCGCTCGTGTTCCTGTCGGTGCTCGGCATCCTCGGCGTGAACGCCCTGCCGGGTCTGCTCAAGCGCAAGGAGGCGGTGGACCGGTTCATCGGCTGGGCGCTGGTGATGCTGGCGTCCTTCATCGTGCTGACCCTCGGGATCGTGCTCTGGTACTGGTGGACGAACGGTCGCAAGGTCACGCCCGGCCTGGCATGGGTGATCGCGATCTTCGTCCTGTGGGGCGTCAGCCTGATTCCCGTCGGCATCGGGCCGATGTGAGCGGCGGCGTGCATGGGGAAAAGGAGCGGGCAAATGATCGGCCTGTCATTCAAGAGGTTTGCGTCGGTGGCCGTGGCCGTGGCCCTGGCCAGCCTGGCATGGGCGCACTCCGAATCGGAGCTCGCCAAACTCGTGCCGCCCCACGGCGGCCTGGTCGCCGAGTCGGGCGGCTATCGGGTCGAACTGGTGCTGAAGCCGGATCGGGTGCAGATCTTCGTCGCCGATCATCAGGACAAGCCGGTCGCCGTCGAGGGTGTCACGGGCACGGCCAATCTCCGCGTAAAGGGAGAGAGGCCGCAGCGGGTGACCCTGCAGGCGATGGTCGCCCAGTGAGTATCCCCGCCAACGCGCCGGTCACGGTGTTGATCATGCCGAAACAAGCCGTTTTTACGATGAAGCTGGAGTTCGAGCTGCACGCCGAGTTCATGGCCGAGGCCGCCCATCGCCCGGTATCGCAGGTGCTGCGCGAACTGATGCGCGAGTTCGTTCAGCGGCAGCGTGAGGCGCGCGAGTACGACGAGTTCCTGCGCCGCAAGGTCGAGGCCGGTCCGGCTTCGATGCAGGCGGGCCAAGGTCACTCGAACGATGAGGTCGAAGCCGAGTTCGCCGCCCGGCGCGCCAAGTTGACGAGCCGGGCGTGAGGGTCGTCTGGACGCTTGAGGCGCAGCGGGACCGTGCCGACATCTGGGATTACATCGCGGCCGATAGCCCACCGGCGGCGGCCAGGCTGGATGAACTATTCAGCGACGCGGCATTCCAGTTGGCCCGATATCCCATGCTCGGTCGGCCGGGAACGATACCCGGCACCCGTGAGTTGATTCCACCCGAGAATTTCGACACCACGCGGCTGGCTCGGCATCCCTCCTGACCAGACGGGGCTCAGGAGTTCATTCAGGCGTCAGCCGCGCCCATCTGAGAGTGTGCTCGAGGACCCATCGGATCTTGCTGAGGACGCGGCCGTGCGGCTGTTCTCGTCGATCGATCCGAGTGGTGATTACGTGGTAGCACCCGGTGGTGACTGTCGTTTGGATCAGGACATCGGAATCAGTCAATTTACGCCCGACGACCTTTCAAAACTCCGCCGACGTTCCGCGCCGTTACTGGGTATGGCGAGACGTTGTTTTGAAAGAAAAGTCACGCAAGTATTTGATTTGTTGGTTTAGAGTCCGGTCTTGTGGCTCCAGGTGTCGCCGGTTCGATCCCGGTATGTCGCCCCATAAAATCAAGGAATTACGGCACCCTTCGGGGTGCCGTTTTTTCAAAAGTCGGCCGTTCTACTAAATACTCTCCAGTGCTCATATTTCATCGGCATGATTTGCCGACGGTCAAGGGGGCGAGGAGCGACAGCAGATCGACCGCATTGCCTGCCCTTGGCTCGTTACCCGCTCAAGCACGTCCAGCCTCCCTCTTTAACCACGCCGAAAACTCCAGCGGCCTCAACCCGAAGCGGATCGCGCTGCCGGGGTGAATGGTCCTGAACCCGGCCTGCGTCAGCGCAACAAAACGCGTCTGATCTTCCTCAGCGAACGTGATGGGCATGACGGCGCGGATGAGCAACACGAAAGAGCCGTTCGAAAACTCGCACGACCGCGATGTTCGCATCCTCTTGGCGGTCATGGACGTGCTTTTTGTCTTCCCGTCTATGACCAACCGGCATTGGGGTTCCAGAAGAGCGCTACCGGCATCAAGACAATCCTGCTGGGGCCGGGAAAGACCGCCGAGTCGCTAAGGGCGCAGGTGGAGCGCGATCCGGTTAGCCTCTCGCATTTGCCATCATCCGAATGCCAAGGCTTCTACGCCAGTGCAAAGAAATATCGCGTACTAGGATATTTCGATTCCCGCTGCAGCCTTCGTAGTCTTGCTCGCGACGGCCGCACACCTCTTTCAGGTTTGAAATCCACGTTTTTCAGTGGCATGGATGTGTGCGCCTGTCTCCTGATGGCGCCCCGTGAGAAGGGCGTCGCAATTTCAAACAGTGGAGTGAGGCAGACGATGAAACATGTACTTGCCGGCGTTGCCGCCGTATTGGCAGTTAGCCCCGCGTTCGCACAGGACAATTCGATCGAGGCGCTGCGCGAGCAACTCAATCGCCTGCAGGCGCGCATCGACCAAATCGAGAAATCCGGCCGCGAAGGGGAGGCGGCCCTGAAGGCGGGCAATGTCGTCACTGGCGGCGACACTCCCGGCAGCTTCAAGCTGCCGGGCTCGAAGACCTCGGTGCAGATCGGCGGCTACCTCAAGCTCGATGCGATCTATGACCGCGACCAGGATCTGGGCGATACGCTCTTCGTCGACGGATTGTCCACTAGCGGCAGTTCCAAGGACGGCCATTTCCGAATGCACGCGCGGGAGTCGCGCCTGTTCGTGAAGACCACGACCGCGACCGACATGGGGTCGCTACGTACCCACCTCGAAGCCGACTTCTTCGGCGCCGGCGGCAACGAGCTGTTCTCCAACTCGCGCAACTTCCGCATCCGCCACGCCTACGGCGAGCTGGGCGGCGTGCTCGCGGGCCAGACCTGGTCGAACTTCATGCACTTCGCGGCCTATCCGGCGACCGTCGACTTTGATGGGCCGGTCGGCGTCAGCTTTCTGCGCCAGGCCCAGCTGCGCTATACGCTGCCGCTCGGTGCGGGCAGCCTGTCGTTCTCGGCCGAGAACCCGGAAGGCACGGGCTTCGCCGACGCGAAGGATACGGCGCCGGATCTGACGGCGCGCTACAGCTGGAGCGGCGACAAGGCGGCACTCGAGGCCGGCGCGGTGCTGCGCCGCCTCGCCTATGACGACGGCGCGAACGACGACGCGGTGACCGGCTACGGCCTGATGCTTGCCGGCAACGTTGCCCTCGGTGCGGCGACGCGGCTGATGGGTGGCGTCATCTGGGGTGACGGCGTCGGCCGCTACGTGTATTCCGCGAGCGGCGAGTCCGACGGATCGGCGGGTATCGGCGCGGCCTACATCAAGGCCGACGGCTCGCTCGAGACGATCCGCGCGCGCGGATTCAACGTCGCGCTCACGCACGACTGGACCAGCCGGTTCAGCTCCTCGCTGTCCTACGGCCAGGTGCACGGCGATCGCCCCGAGGCCTTGTTCCCGACCTCGACGCGCAAGCTCGAGAGCATCCACTTCAGCCACTTCTATAAGCTGTCCGAGCCAGTCACGCTGGCGTTCGAGGTCTCGCGCGCGGCCAAGGAGACGCAGGACGGCGAATCGGCGCGCGCGCTGCGCTTCCAAGCCGCGGCGAAGTACGCGTTCTGATTGCGCGCTTCGCCCTCAGCGCCGCCGCGATCGCCGTGGCGGCGCATTTGTGGACCCTCGCGCAACGACAAGGAGAGCGCCGTGCAGGAACGGCAGAAGGGCTTGTTGATGACCGCAGCCGGCGTGCTGCTGATGTCGCCCGATGCGTTCGTGCTGCGCTGGGTGAGTGCCGATGCGCTGCACGTCCTCGCATGGCGCGCCTTGATGATGGCGGCAGGCCTCGGGGTGCTGCTCGGGCTGCGCTATCGCACCGCGCTGCCGCGAGCGCTCGCGCGCTGCGGCTGGACTGGCGCGGGCTGCGCGCTGAGCTACGCGGCGAGCACGATGTGCTACGTCACGGCGATGAACCTCGCCGGTGCGGCGAGCACCTTGCTGATCTACAGCGTCTCGCCCTTGGTCGCCGGGCTCATCGCCTGGGTCTGGCTCGGCGAGCGCCTGTCGCGCCGCGACCTTGCGGCGATCCTGGTGTGCGTCGCCGGCATCGTGCTGATCGTCTCCGACGATGCTCCCGGCGCGAGCCTGCCGGGCAACCTGCTGGCGCTCGCCGCGGCCGCGCTGTTCGCCGCGAACCTCGCGCTCGCGCGCAGCCGCCCGCTCGTCGACATGAGCCCGGCTCTGCTGCCGGGGGCGCTGCTGGCCTCGTTCGCAGCGTTCGCGCTGGGTGGCGCGCCGCGCCTCGACGCCGGCGAGTTCGCCGCGCTCGCGGCAATGGCGCTGTTGCTGCTGCCGCTGGGCTTCATGCTCGTGCAACTCGGGCCGCGACGCATCGGTGCCGCCGAGGTCGGCTTGCTGCTCCTGCTCGAAGTCGTGCTCGGCCCGCTGTGGGTGTGGTGGCTGCTCGGCGAGGCGCCAGGCGCTCGGGTGCTGTTCGGGGGGATGGTGGTGCTGCTCGCGCTGCTCGGACACACGCTCGCCGGCTGGCGCGTCGCTGGGCGGTCTGCGGCCGCCGTGACGTGAGAAAGGAGTAAGGGGCGGCAGCCCCGGCAGGAGATCCGCTTGGGCACCGCAGCCATTGCGGTATGCTCGGAACCCGTGCGAATCGAGAAAGGCTTGTCCCGTGTATACCCCCTCAAGCTTCAGAGAAGACGCCACCGTCCGCCTGCATGCGCTGATCGAGGCGAATCCGCTCGGCCTGCTGGTCACGCACGGCGAGGGCGGCCTGCAGGCGTCGCCGCTGCCCTTCTTGGTCTACCCGGACGAGGGGGAGTTTGGCGTGCTGCGCGCCCACCTCGCGCGGGCGAATCCGCACTGGCAGGAGCTAACCTGCGTCGACGAATGCCTGGTCGTTTTTGGGGGCGTGCAGGGCTATGTCACCCCGTCGTGGTATCCGAGCAAGGCCGACACGCACAAGGCCGTTCCGACCTGGAACTACGCCACCGTCCACGCTTGGGGCAAACCGACGGCGATCGAGGACGCTGCCTGGCTGCGCCGACAACTCGACGACCTGACCGCGTTCCACGAGCATCCGCGGCCCGTGCCGTGGGCGGTCAGCGACGCGCCGGCCGATTACATCGCGGCACAGATGAAAGCCATCGTCGGCATCGAGATTCCCATCGCGCGCCTGGAGGGCAAGTTCAAGATGAGCCAGAACAGGAGCGAGGCCGACCGGGCCGGGGTCGTCGCGGGCCTGCGCGACGAGGCTGATCCGCACGGGAATCGCGAGATGGCCGGGCTCGTTGAAGGGCTGGGGTGAGGGGAGTCGCGGCCAACCCAGATAGGGCTGCCGAATACCGCCAATCCACCCGCGTCGGCGAGCGTCATAGACGGCGAAGGGCGGACATCTCGCAGCGGGGGTGTCCGCCCTGCTAATGCGGCGCCGAGGGCTTCAGCCTTCGAGGCTGATGCGCCGGAAGTCGCCGAGCACGCTCTGCAGATGCACCAGGAAGCGTGCGGCGAGCACGCCGTCGACGACGCGGTGGTCCCACGACAGGCACAGCGGCAGGATCAGGCGCGGCACGAACTGCTGGCCGTCCCACACCGGCTTCGTCTGGGCCTTGGTGACGCCGAGGATGGCGACCTCGGGGGCATTGATGATCGGTGTGAAGGCGGTGCCGCCGATGCCGCCCAGGCTGGAGACCGTGAAGCAGCCGCCGCTCATGTCGGCGGGGCCGAGCTTGCCGTCGCGCGCCTTCTTCGCGAGCTCGGCGGCCTCCGCGGCGATCTCGTAGAGGCCCTTGCGATCCGCGTCGCGGATCACCGGCACGACCAGCCCGTTGGGCGTGTCGGCGGCGAAGGCGACGTGGAAGTACTTCTTCAGCACCAGATTGTCGCCGTCGAGGCTGGCGTTGAACTCGGGGAACTTGCGCAGCGCCGAGACGCAGGCCTTGATCAGGAAGGCGAGCATCGTGAGCTTCCTGCCGCTCTTGTCGTTCTCCTTGTTGAGGGCGACGCGGAAGGCTTCCAGATCGGTGATGTCGGCCTCGTCGAAGTTGGTGACGTGGGGGATCACGACCGCGTTGCGCGAGAGGTTCCCGCCGGAGATCTTCTTGATGCGCGACAGCGGCTGGGTTTCGATCGGGCCGAACTTCGCGAAGTCGATCTTGGGCCAGGGCAGCAGGTCGAGCCCGTTGCCCGGCGCCGCGGCCGGGGTCTTGCCGGGCACGCTGCCAGAGCTCATCGCGGCCTTCACGTGCGCCGTGATGTCCTCGCGGGTGATGCGGCCCTTGGCTCCGCTCGCGCGCACCTGCGCGAGGTCAACGCCCAGCTCGCGCGCGTAGCCGCGCACCGAGGGGCTGGCGTGCACCTTGCCGCCGGGCGGCAGGGCCGGCGGGAGGGCGGCGGGCGCCGACGGTTCAGCCGCGGGCGGTGGGGGCGGTGCCGCAGGAGCGGCCGCCATCGGGACAGCGACGGACGCGGGCGGCGCAGCCTGCGCGGCTTCCGCAGCAGCTGCCGCCGTGCCACCCTCGGCGGTTTCGATCTTCATCACCAGGCTGCCCTGCGACACGCGGTCGCCGACCTTCGCGAGCAGTTCGCGGACGATGCCGGCCACCGGCGCGGGCACGTCCATCGTCGCCTTGTCCGATTCGAGCGTAAGAATGGGATCGTCGGCGGTGATGTGGTCGCCGGGCTGCACGAGCAGCTCGATCACGGGCACGTCCTTGTAGTCGCCGATGTCCGGCACGGTCACGTCTATGAGTCGGGTCATCTGTTCACCTCGATTGTTCTTTCCGGGCGCCGCGTTCAGATCGCGAGCGGGCTGGGTTTGTCGGCGGCGATGCCGAGGCGCGCGACGAGGCCTTCGAGCGTCGCGGCCGGCAGCACGCCGTCGGCGACGAGGCTGCGCAGCGCGGCGAGCGTGACGTAGCGGGCGTCGACCTCGAAGAAGTCGCGCAGTGCGACGCGCGTGTCGGAGCGGCCGAAGCCGTCGGTGCCGAGCACGGTGTAGCGCGCGGGGACCCAGTTGCGGATCAGGTCCGGATAGGCGCGCATGAAGTCGCTCGCGGCGACGACCGGGCCGCGGCCCGCGAGTTGCTGCGCGACCCAGGGCTCGCGCGGGGCCTCTTCCGGGTGCAGCAGATTCCAGCGCTCGCAGGCGAGGCCGTCCTTGCGCAGCTCGCCGAAGCTCGTCGCGCTCCACACGTCGGCGGCGACGCCGAACTCGGCTTCCAGCCGCTCGGCCGCGGCGAGCACTTCGCGCAGGATCGTGCCGCTGCCCACGAGCTGCACGCGCGGCTTGCCTTCGAGCGCGCTTGCGCGCAGCAGGTAGAGACCGCGGCGAATGCCTTCCTCGGCCCCGGCCGGCATCGCCGGGTGGGCGTAGTTCTCGTTGTAGAGGGTGATGTAGTAGAAGCCGTTGTCGCCCTCGCTCATCATGCGGCGCACGCCGTCCTCGACGATCACCGCGACTTCAAAACCGTAGGCGGGATCGTAGGCGCGGCAGGTCGGGATCGTCGCAGCATAGACGTGGCTCTGCCCGTCCTCGTGCTGCAGGCCTTCGCCCGAGAGCGTCGTGCGGCCGGCGGTCGCGCCCAGCAGAAAGCCTCGCGCCTGCGAGTCGGCGGCGTTCCAGATCAGGTCGGCGACGCGCTGGAAACCGAACATCGAGTAGAAGATGTAGCACGGCAGCATTGGCTCGTCGCTATGCGAGTAGGCGGTGCCGGCCGCGATCCACGAGGCCATCGATCCGGCCTCCGAGATGCCTTCCTCGAGGATCTGGCCCTTCACATCCTCACGGTAGAAGGCGAGCTGGTCGGAGTCCTGTGGCGTGTAGCGCTGGCCCCACGGCGAGTAGATGCCGAACTGGCGGAACATCGCCTGCATGCCGAAGGTGCGCGCCTCGTCGGCGACCACCGGCACGACGCGGCGTCCAAGCTGCTTGTCGGCCATGAGTTTGCCGAGCAGGCGCACGAAGCTCATCGTCGTCGACACTTCCCGCCCGGCCGAGTCGCCGTGGAAGGCATCGTAGAGCTCGGGCTGCGCGAGCGCGATCGGCTTCGCATCGCGGTTGCGCGCCGGCACATAGCCGCCCAGCGCGGCGCGGCGTTCCTGCAGGTAGCGCAGCTCGCGGCTGTCCTCGCCGGGGTGGTAGTAGTTGAGTTCGTCGAGGTCCTCGTCGGTCAGTGGCAGCTCGAAGCGCTCGCGGAAGCTTTCGAGGTCTTTGCGCGCGAGCTTCTTGGTCTGATGCGCGCTGTTCGCGCCCTGGCCCGAGGCGCCCATGCCGTAGCCTTTGGTGGTCTGCGCGAGGATCACCGTGGGCTGGCCCTTGTGCGCGACCGCCGCGGCGTAGGCGGCGTAAATCTTGATCGGGTCGTGGCCGCCGCGCTTCAGGGCGTCGATGTCGTGGTCCGACATGTTGGCGACCAGCGCGGCGAGTTCGGGGTAGCGCGAGAAGAAGTGCTCGCGGTTGTAGTGGCCGTCGGTCGCCGAGAGCTTCTGGAATTCGCCGTCCACCGCCTCGGCCATGCGCTTGAGGATCCAGCCGTCGCGGTCGCGCGCGAACAGCACGTCCCAGTTCGAGCCCCACAGGCACTTCACGACGTTCCAGCCGGCGCCGGCGAACAGCGTCTCGAACTCCTGTACGACGTTGCCGTTGCCGCGCACCGGGCCGTCCAGACGCTGCAGGTTGCAGTTGATGACGAGGACCAGGTTGTCGAGCTGCTCGCGCGCGGCGAGCGAGATGCCGGCGAGCGATTCGGGCTCGTCCATCTCGCCGTCCCCGACGAAGGCCCACACGCGGCGGTCGCTCTGCGGCGCGATGCCGCGGTGCTGCTGGTAGCGCTGGAAGCGTGCCTGGTAGATCGCGCTGAGGAGGCCCAGTCCCATCGAGCCGGTCGGGAACTGCCAGAAGTCCGGCATCAGCGTGGGGTGCGGATAGGACGACAGGCCGCGGCCGATGCCGCCGGAGACTTCGCGGCGGAAATGGTTGAGCCGGTCCTCGCTCAGGCGCCCTTCGAGGAAGGCGCGCGCATACACGCCGGGCGCAGCATGCGGCTGAAAGTAGACCAGGTCGCCGGGGTGCGCCTCGCTGCGCGCGCGAAAGAAGTGGTGGAAGCCCACTTCGAAGAGGTCGGCGATCGACGCATAGGTCGCGATGTGGCCGCCCAGTTCGGGGTGGGTCTTGTTCGCGCGCGACACCATGGCCAGCGCGTTCCAGCGGTGGATCGAGGTGATGCGCGCCTCGAGGTCGAGGTCGCCCGGGTACTGCGGCTGCGCCTCGACGGCGATGGTGTTGCGGTAGGGCGTCGTGTGGCGGGTGTGGAAGCGCCCGCCCGCGCGGCGGCCGGCCTCGATGAGGCGGTCGACGAGGTACTCGGCACGGCCGAATCCGTCGCGCTCGACGACTTCGGCGAGGCTGTCGAGCCAGTCGAGGGTCTCGCCGGCGTCGCTGTCGGCGCCGAAATTCATGTTCGTGGGCGGCGGATTGTGTGTCATGGCGCGGTTCCTTTGGTGTGAGCAGGGGCGTCGCGATGCGGGGCGAGCCGCTCGCGCGATCGGTTCGTGTAATGCAGTGTAGGGGGCTGGTACGCCCGATCGAATGACCTAGGACACTCGATCGGGCGTACTCGGACGCAAGGTTTTGGCGCCTTAGCGGCGGCGTGTAGGCGGCACGTCGGTGCAACTGCCGTGCGCGACTTCCGCGGCCATGCCGACGGTCTCGCCCAGCGTCGGGTGCGGGTGGATAGTCTTGCCGATATCCACCGCGTCCGCGCCCATCTCGATGGCGAGGCACACCTCGCCGATCATGTCGCCGGCCGAGGGGCCGACGATCGCGCCGCCAATGACGCGGTGCGTTTCGGCGTCGAAGATCAGCTTGGTGAAGCCGTAGTCGGCGCCGTTGGCGATCGCGCGGCCGGAAGCGGCCCAGGGGAACTTGGCGGTCTCGACCTTGCGGCCTTCCTTCTTCGCCTGTTCTTCCGTGTAGCCGACCCAGGCCACTTCCGGATGGGTGTAGGCGACGCCCGGGATCACGGTGGCGTCGAACGCCGACTTCTCGCCGGCCGCGACTTCTGCCGCGACGTGCGCCTCATGCACCGCCTTGTGCGCGAGCATCGGGTTGCCGACGATGTCGCCGATGGCGAAGATGTGCGGCACGTTGGTGCGCATCTGCGCGTCCACCGGGATGAAGCCGCGGTCGGTGACGACGACGCCGGCCTTCTCGGCACCGATCTTCTTGCCGTTGGGGCTGCGGCCGGCCGCCTGCAGGATCATGTCGTAGCGCTGCGGTCCGGCCGGGGCGCTGTTGCCACCATCGGCGCCTTCGAACGTGACCCACAGGCCGTCGTCCTTCGCCTCGACGGCGATGGTTTTGGTCTTGAGCATGATGCTGTCGAAGCGGTGGGCGTTCTGCTTCTCCCACACCTTGACGGCGTCGCGGTCCGGGCCCTGCATCAGGGCGTCGAGCATTTCGACGACGTCGACACGGGTGCCGAGGGTCGAATACACGGTCGCCATCTCGAGGCCGATGATGCCGCCGCCGATGACCAGCATCTTCGCCGGCACCTGGCGGAGTTCCAGTGCGCCGGTGGAGTCGACGATGCGCGGGTCGCGCGGGATGAAGGGCAGATGCACTGCGGCGGAACCCGCAGCAATGATGCACTGCTTGAACCTGATGACCTTCTTCTCGCCGGTCTTGTCCTGACCGTCGCCGGTCGTGACTTCGACTTCGACGTGGTTCGGGTCGAGGAAGCTGCCGTATCCGCGCACGATGTCGACCTTGCGGCCCTTGGCCATGCCGGCGAGACCGCCGGTGAGCTTGCCGACGACCTTGTCCTTGTGGGCACGCAGCGCGTCGATATCGACGGTCGGCTTCGCGAAGGTGATGCCCGCGGCCGACATGTGCTCGGCTTCGTCGATCACCGCGGCGACGTGTAGCAGCGCCTTCGACGGGATGCAGCCGACGTTCAGGCACACGCCGCCGAGGGTGGCGTAGCGCTCGACGATGACGGTCTTCATGCCGAGGTCGGCCGAGCGGAATGCGGCCGAGTAGCCGCCGGGGCCGGCGCCAAGCACGAGCATGTCGCACTCGATGTCGGCACCACCGGCGTGGCTGGCGGCCGTTGGAGCGGCGACCGGCGCGGCGGGGGCAGCGGCCGGAGCCGGCGCGGCGGCGGGGGTTGCCGCAGCGGCCGCACCTGCAGCTTCCACCTTCAGCAGCACGGCGCCTTCGCCGACCTTGTCACCGACCTTGACCAGCACTTCGGTGACAATGCCCGCGGCCGATGACGGCACGTCCATCGTCGCCTTGTCCGATTCGAGCGTGCAGATCGCGTCGTCGACCTTGATGGTGTCGCCGGCCTTCACGAACAACTCGATCACCGGGACAGAATCGAAATCGCCGATGTCCGGCACCTTCACTTCAACAATCTGGCTCATATTGGGGGCTCCTTGTGGGCGCGGCGCCCCGTGGGACGCCGCGCCGGATGCTGCCGGGGTGGGGGCGGATCAGATCTTGGCGAGCGCCTGCTCCAGGTCGGCGATCAGGTCGTCGCCGTTCTCGATGCCGGCCGAGTAGCGGATGAGGCTCTCGGGGATGCCGGCGTTGGCGCGCTCCTGCTCGGTGAGCTCGACGTGGCTGGTCGTGCGCGGGGGGCCGACCAGGGTGCCGACCGAGCCCAGGCTCGCGGCCTTGTGCGCGTACTTGAGGTTCTCGAGCACGGTGACGACCTTGTCGAAGCCGCCCTTGAGCGAGAAGCTCAGCATGCCGCCGAAGCCGCGCATCTGCTTCTTCGCGATCGCGTGGTTGAGATGGGTCTCGAGGCCCGGGTAGAACACCTGCTCGACCTTGGGGTGCTGCGACAGGTAGGTCGCCACGCGCATCGCGTTCTGGTTGTGGCGCTCGATGCGCAGTTCCAGCGTCTTCATGCCGCGCAGGATCATGTAGGCCGAGTGCGGGTGCAGCGTCGCGCCGGTGATCTCGCGGTAGTGGAAGATGCGGTCCACGAGTTCCTTCTTGCCGGTGACGAGCCCGCCCATGACATCGGAGTGGCCGTTGAGGAACTTGGTCGCGCTATACACGACGAGATCGGCGCCGAGTTCGATCGGGCGCTGGTTGATCGGCGTGGCGAAGGTGTTGTCGACCACCACCACCGCGCCGTGCTGGTGCGCGACCTTGGCGAGGCGCTCGATGTCGACGACCTTCAGCGTCGGGTTGGTCGGCGTCTCGAGGTAGAGCACCTTGCAGCCCTTCTTCACCTCGGCCTCGATGATGTCGAAGTCGCTGGTGTCGCACAGGCATACGTCGACCTTCATCTTCGGCAGGAACTCGATGAAGATCTTGTTCGAGCCGCCGTAGGTGTCCTTGATCGCGACCACGCGTTCGCCAGGGCTCAGCAGCGTGAACAGCGTGTTGCTGATCGCAGCCATGCCGGTCGAGAAGCTGGTGGCTTCCTCGGCGCCGTCGAGGATGCGGATCTTCTCCTCGAGCGGGCGCACGGTCGGGTTGGTGTTGCGCGAGTAGATGTGGCCCTTCTTGCGGCCCAGCGCGACGTCGAACCATTCGTTCATGTCGTCGTAGCCGAAGGTCACCGAGTTGAAGACGGGCAGGCAGATCGCGCCCTCGGCGAAGAGGTGCTCCTCGCCCGCCCATACGGCGGCGGTGCCGGCCTTGTTGGTCTCGCTCATGTTGTTTCTCCTTTGGAAGATTGTTCGTGGGGTTGGCCGAGCATTCAGCCGACGATTTCGGCGACTACCGCGAGGGTGTCGCCGCGGCCGATCAGGCCGGGGAAGTGGCGCGCGGCGAGGATGCCGCCGCGGCGCGCGCGGTATTCGACGGGAGCGACGCCGGTGCGCGTGACGTCATGCACGCGCGCGATCACCTCGTCCTTGTCGACCGCGTCGCCGAGGTCGCGGCACATCTCGAGCAGGCCGTCGTGCAGGCTCGTGACGTAGCAGTCGCCGTCGGGCATGTCGAGGGTGACGGTGTCGCGGCGCTCGATGCGGCCGGCGCAGATGCCGGCCTGGATCAGGAACTGCCGCACGCCGCGGTCGGCGACCGCGACGCTCTTCGCGGTCGCGCTGCCGCCACCGCCGAGTTCGGTCGATACGAAGACCTTGCCGGCCGACTCGGCCGCGGTGTCGAACATGCCGACGCTGTCGAGCTCCAGCAGGCGCATCGAGTACGGCGCGTTGAAGGCCTGCATCGCGGCCTCGCAGCGCTCCTGCTGACCCTTGTCGTCGAGCACGTGGATGGCAGCGAAGGGCAGGAAGTCCAGCGTCTTGCCGCCCGAGTGGATGTCGAGCACGTAGTCGGCGAGCGGCAGCAGGTGGCGCTGCACATAATCCGCGATCTTCTCGGTGACCGTGCCGTCCGGCTTGCCGGGGAAGCTGCGGTTGAGGTTGCCGCGGTCGATCGGCGAGGTGCGCGTGCCGGCGCGGAAGGCCGGGTAGTTCATGAACGGCAGGATGATCACGCGGCCGCGCACGTCCTCGGCGACGAGCGTCGCCGCGAGCTTGGTCAGCGCGACCGGACCCTCGTATTCGTCGCCGTGGTTCGCGCCGGTGAGCAGCGCGGTCGGGCCGTCGCCGTTACGCACCACCGTGATCGGGATCATCACCGCGCCCCACGCGGCATCGTCGCGCGAGTAGGGCAGCTTGAGAAAGCCGTGCTGCACGCCGTCGCGCGTGAAGTCGACGGAGGCGCTGATGGGGGAGGGTTTCATCGCATCAGTCCTTGACGAAGAGTTTGCGCGGCGTGTTGCAGAAGGTCTCGACGCCGTTTTCGGTGATGAGGATGCTCTCGGTGATCTCGAGGCCCCAGTCGTCCTGCCAGATGCCGGGCATGAA
>NZ_KB899495.1:0-89637 GCF_000378245.1 Aromatoleum toluclasticum ATCC 700605 | reverse complement strand
GCGATCCGCATGTACTCGATCTCGCGCGGCGACTTGATGGCGCGCTGCCAGTTCACGAGCGAGTTGGCATCGACGAAGCGGGCCTGCGGCAGGTGCTTGACGAGCGACGCGTGGGCGGCGGCGGAGAAGTAGTAGTTGTCCATCTCGACGCCGATGCGCTTGTCGCTCCAACCGCGCGCAGCGATGAGCTCGGTGGCGAGGTAGTCCATCGGATGGCGCTCGGTCGACTGCACGTAGTGGTCGGGATAGCCGAGGATGTTGTCGTCGCCGATGTAGGCGGTGCGGCGCGCGCCGTTGGCATCCTGGCCACGGCCGAACCACACTGGCTCGCCCTCGGGGCCGACGATCACGCACTGGTGCACGTAGAAGGACCAGCCGTCGTAGCCGGTGAGCCAGGCCATGTTGGTCGGGTCGCTGACGATCAGCACGTCGATGCCGCGCGCGTCCATCGCGGCGCGGGTCTTGGCGAGGCGCGCGGCGTACTCGGCGCGCTCGAAGGGCAGGGCAATGTTGTGGGGCATGGGGTGTCTCCGCTCCTCGTTGCGGGATCAGGATTCGAATGGGGTGCCGTGGCCGCCGGCGCGGGCGCGCGCGAAGGCAAAGGTCGCGATCGCGGTGTCCTGGGCGCCGGTGCCGGTCAGATCGCAAATCGTCACGTCGTCGCGGCCCGTGCGGCCGGACGCCTGGCCGGCGATGACTTGGCCGAGCTCGGGGAAGCTCGCGTCGGTGGCCACAATGCCGGCTGCGATCGCGTGATGCAGCTCGCCGAGCACTCGCACCTGAGCGAGGCGGTCGCACACGTAGCGTGTCGCGGCGGCGATTACGGCGGGCGCGATCTCGTTCTTGTGCTCGGCATCCGAGCCCATCGCGGTGATGTGCAGGCCCGGCTGCAGGTGGCGAGGCTCGACCAGCGGCGAGCGGCTGGGCGTGGTCGTGATCGCGACGTCTGCGCCGTCGATCGCAGTGTCGATGCTCCGGCACGCGCTTATGCGCAGTCCGAGCGCGGCCGTCATCTCGTCGGCGAAGCGTTGCGCCTCGTCGATGCGCGGCGCCCACACGGTGGCCGACTCGATGTCGCGTACCAGCGTCAGCGCCTTCAGCTGCAGGCGCGCCTGCTCGCCCGCGCCGATCACCGCCGCGCGACGCGCATCCTCGCGCGCGAGCCAGCGCGCCGCGACCGCGCCGGCGGCGGCCGTGCGCACCGCGGTGAGATAGCCGTTGTCGAGCAGCAGCGCCTCGGGCACGCCGGTGCGCGCCGACAGCAGTACCATCAGGCCATTGAGGCTAGGCAGGCCCAGCCTGGGGTTGTCGAAGAAGCCCGGGCTCACCTTGATCGCGAAACTGTCCAGCCCCGGCAGGTAGGCCGTCTTCACGTCGACCTCACCGTTGTGCTCCTCGATGTCGAGCCGCAGGATCGGCGGCATGACGACCTTCTCGGTCGCGAGCAGGCGGAACGCGTGCTCGACGCAGTCGATCGCGGCCGCGTCGAGCGCGACGCACGCCCGCAGATCGGATTCGCTCAGCAGAATGACTTTGGACATGCAGCCCCCTTGGGTCCGGACGCCCCGCGCCGACGCGGCGGGGATTGAGGTCCAGTGTAGGGGGCGGGAATTGTCGGTCCGCTTGTCCTAGTGCAATGGCGACATTTCGGGGGTGCTGCGCCGAAATGTCGTGCCGGGCATCACAGGTAGTCGTGCACCTGCGGATACTGGCGGAAGACGCTGGCGATCGTGCCGAGCGCGCCGTTGATGCGCACGTCGCTGCCCTCGGCGCCGAGGCACAGCCGGATCGCATTGGGGCGAGGGGCGCCCAGCACCAGGAACGGGTCCGGCGAGGTGACGGCGACGAGCCGGTGGCGCAACTGCTGCACCAGGCTGTCGAGCTGCCAGTGCCCGGGGATGCCGACCCAGGTCGACAGCGAGCAGGGATGGTTCGAAATCGCGAATTCGCCGAGATGTTCTTCGACCATCTTGTGGCGCAGCACGAGGCATTCGCGCTGCACTTCGACGAGGTGTTCGGCGGTGCCGTCGGCAATCCAGCGTGTCGCGACCTCGGCGAGCAGCGGCGTGGCCATCCAGCTATTGACGCGCAGGATGCTCTCGACGCGCAGCGCGAGCCGCCGCGGCATCGCGAGGTAGCCCGTGCGCAGGCCCGTCATCACCGACTTCGTGAAGCTCGTGAGGTAGAAGCCCAGCTCCGGCAGGTGGCTCGTGATCGGCGCGGGGCGCTGCGTGAGCAGCGGGCCGAAGACGTCGTCCTCGATCACATACACCCCGTAGCGCTCGGCGATGCGCGCGATCGCGCGGCGGCGCGAGTCCGGCATCAGGCTGCTGGTCGGATTGTTGAGGTTGGGCGTGCATACCAGCGCGGTGATGCGCTCGTTGGCGCACATGTCCTCGAAGTGGTCGGGCTGGATGCCGTACTCGTCCGAATCGAGGCCCTTCAGCGTGAAGCCCAGCACCTGCGCCGAGCCGATCACGCCATGGTCGGTGAGGCTGTCGGTGAGCACCGTGTCGCCCGGGCTCACCAGCGAGGCGAGCGCGAGAAATTGCGCATGCGAGGCGCCGTTGGTGATCAGCAGCGTCTCGATCGAGCTCTTCATGCCGAGGCCTGCGAGCCATTCGACGGCCGCGGCGCGGTGATGCTCGAAGCCTGCAATCGGCCGGCACGCGCGCATCCACGGCTGGTCGGGTTGGGCCGCGAGCGCCGCGCAGGTCTCACGCCAGACCGCGTCGTGCTCCTCCGTGTACACGATGCTCGCGATCGAGAAATCGACGAGCGAGCGCTCGGCGCGATCGAGCATGTAGCTGGCGACCTTCTCGGTCACGCGCTTCGCGACGAAGCTGCCGCGTCCGACCTCGCAGCGGATCACGCCGTGCTGCTCGAGCTCCTTGTAGGCGTTGGTGACGGTCTGCACGCTGATGCCGAGCTTTTGGCTGACCTCGCGCTGCGGCGGTAGGCGGGTGCCCTCCGCGAGCGAACCGTTCTCGATGTCGGCGGCGATCGCCTGCACGAGGATCTTGTACTTCGACTCCCCGCCGCGCACTGCGTCCAGTGCCTCTCGCCAATGTTCCATCATGGGGTACTCCTGACTCGGTCCCGCGCCCGATGGCCGGTCGGGGCGGGCGGTTGCGGGCTCGCTGGATTCACGTGGCGCTCACGTGCCTCCCGCGTTGCATTCTTCGCAGACCAGGCGCCGGTGCAGCGCCGTGTCGATGTTCGCGCCGCTCACGAGCACCGCGGTCGTGCCGGGATTGGCGACGCGCCCGGCGAGCAGGGCGGCGATGCCGACCGCGCCCGCACCCTCGACGATGACCTGCTCCTCGCGGTACGCGTGGCGGATCGCATCCGCGATCTCCTCCTCGCTCACGAGCACGGTGTCGTCGACCAGCGTCTGCGCCATGCGGAAGGTGTAGCGGTTATCGAGCCCGATGCCGCCGCCGAGCGAATCGGCGAGCGTCTCCAACTCCTCGACCTGCACGGGACGGCCGGCTTGGATGCTCGCGTGCATGGCGCAGCCGCGCTCCATCGTCACGCCGACGACGCGGATGTCGCGCGAGGCGCTCTTCATCGCCAGTGCGACCCCGGCCAGCAGCCCCCCGCCGGAGAGCGGCACGAGCACGGTGTCGACCGACGGCAGATCGTCGAGGATCTCCAGTCCGGCGGTGCCCTGGCCGGCGATCACGTCGGGGTGATCGAAGGGCGGCAGCAGCGTGAGCCCTTCGTCGCGCACCAGGCGCGCGACCTCCAGCTCGGCCTCGTCCTGGCTCGCGCCGCTGATATGCACCTCGGCGCCGAGGGCGCGGATCGCCTCGACCTTGTTCGTCGGCACCAGCCGCGACATGCAGATCACCGCGCGCACGCCCAGCCGGTTCGCCGCATGGGCCAGCGCGCGGCCGTGGTTGCCGGTTGAGACGCCGATCACGCCGCGCGCGCGCGCCGCGTCGTCGAGCGCGAGCAGCGCGTTGGTCGCGCCACGCAGCTTGAAGCTGCCGGTGGTCTGGCGGCATTCGAGCTTCAGATGCACCGGCGCGCCGACGCGCCGCGAAAGACTCGGCGACGCGGCGAGCGGGGTGTGCAGCACATGGCCGCGGATGCGCTGACGGGCGCGGTAGAGATCGATCAGTCGGATGTCCTGGTTCATTGCGGTGTGCGTTCAGAGAGGGTATCGAACAGGCGGCCCGGGGCGCCGGGTGCGGTGAGGCCGACGAGGTCCAGCGCGTGCCACACGATCGCCTGGTTGCTGGTGACCACCGGGCGCCCGAGCGCCGCCTCCAGCGCCTCGACCGCGAGGCTCGCGCGCAGCGCCGTGCACGAGACGAACAGCGCGTCGGCCTCGGGCGCCATCGCGCGCAGGCCCGCCTCGACGATCGTCGCGGGCGCGAGCGCCGTCATCGCGTAGTCGTCGTCCATGTCGAGACCGGACACGTTCACCACCTCCAGCCCGCGGCTCGCGTAGTAGTCGCCGAGCGCGCGGTTCACGTCCGCACGGTAGGGGGTGAGGATGGACACGCGGCGCGCACCCAGCCGCGCCAAGGCCGCGAGGCTCGCGGTCACCGGCGTCGTCTGGTGGCGCGAGGGCTTCGCGTGGCGGATCAGTGCGAGTGTCTCGGCTTCGCCCAGCGCGATCGTGCCCGAGGTGCAGCCATACACGACGACGTCGAGCTCCAGCCCCGGCAGCAGGTCGCGCCCGGCGCGCGGCAGGTCGTCGGCGACCGCGCGCAGCGTCTCGAGGCTCATCGGGTTCGCGTGGCGGATGCGGTTGCAGTACAGCCCGACGTCGGCCGGCAGCATGCGCCGCAGGTCCGCCTCGCTGTTGAGGTCGGTCGCGAGGCCCAGCAGGCCCACGCGCGCCCGCTCGGGGGCGGCCGGTACGTCGCCGCGACGGGGAAGGATGTCGATGCGCAAGGTATTCTCCCGTTCAGCGGTAGGCGAGCTTCGGCAGCGTCAGCGCGATGTCCGGCACCAGCACCAGCAGCACCGACACGAACAGCAGGATCACGATGAAGGGCGGAGTGCCGCGGATCACCTCCGCGTAGGGTTTGCGCCAGATCGCGCAGGCCGTGAAGATGTCGCAGCCGAACGGCGGGGTGCAAGCGCCAATCGCCATCTGCAGCGTGATGATCGTGCCGACGAGGATCGGGTCGATGCCTGCGGCGTTCACCAGCGGCATGAAGATCGGCGTCATCACCAGCGTCACGACCACCGAGTCGACGAACATGCAGCCGATGAAGAAGGCCACCGAGATCGCGAACAGGATCGTGTAGGGACCTGCGTCGGCGAGGCCCAGCGCGGCGATCAGCTGCTGCGGGATCTGCGCGAACGAGATGATCCACGAGAAGGCCGCGCCGGCCCCGACGAGGATGAACACGATGCCGGTGATGAGCCCGGTCGAGTAGGCGATGGCGGGGAAATCCGACAGCTTTACCGCGCGGTAGACGACGACCTCGAGGATGAACGCATACAGCACTGCGATCGCGGCGACCTCGGTCGGGCTGAAGTAGCCGCCATACAGGCCCCCGACGATCAGCACCGGGAACATCATCGCCAGCGACGCCTTGCGCATTGCAACAAAGCGCTCGCGCCAGCCGGTGCGCGGCAGCAGCGGGATGTCGTGGCGCCACGAATGCCATACCGAGTACAGGCTGAAGAGCAGCAGGATCACCAGGCCCGGGCCGATGCCGGCGAGGAAGAGTTCCGCGATCGAGGCCTTGCCGACGATGCCGAACACGATCATGCCGATACTGGGCGGGATCAGGAAGGCGATGTCGGCGGCGTTGATCAGCAGCGCCATCGTGAACTTGTCGTCATAACCCGCCTGCAGCATGCGCGGGCGCAGCGGCCCGCCGACGGCGACGACGGTCGCCTGGGTCGAGCCCGAGATCGCGCCGAACAGCGTGCAGGCGACCGAGGCCGTCACCGCGAGCCCGCCGCGCAGGTGGCCGAAGAAGGTCATCGCGAGGTCCAGCAGACGGTTCGCGGTGCGCCCTCGGGTGACGATGTCGGCTGCGAGGATGAACATCGGCACCGTGATCAGCGCCACAGGGCTGATGCCGCTGACCATCTGCTGCACGATGATGTCGGGCTTGAGGTTGGGGAAATAGACGAAAAAGCCGACGAAGGTCGCCACGAGCATCGGGACCATCATAGGGAAGCCGCTCAGCATCAGGCCGAGCATGATGAGGAGAATCGTCAGTGCCATGATATGCAGCTCCTCAGATGGTAGGCATGTCGACTTCGTCGTGCTCGGTCACGTGCGGCGCGAGATGCACGCTGCCGGGGGTGATCGCGTTGACGACGCAGGTGAGGGCGAACTGCAGGCTCGCAATGACGAGGCCCAGCGGGATCCACAGCAGCGTTATCCACATGGGCAGCTGCAACGCGGGCGTGACGCGCCCGAGGCCGTGCATGCGCAGGATGTAATGGGTCGCGTACCACGCGAGCAGCGCGAGCACCACGGCGGTGACGGCCTGGATCACCGCGAGCATGCGGCGCCGTCCCTCGAGCGGCAGCAGGTCCGTGAAGGCCGACATGCGGATGTGCCGCCCCTGGCGGGCCGCAGCGCTGGTGCCGACGAAAGTCACCAGCATGATGAGGAACTGGTTGAGCTCCTCGGAGAAGAACAGGCTGCTCGAGAACAGCACGCGCGCCGCGACGTTGCCAAGGGTGTTGACCGCCATCACGATGATGCCCCACGAGAGGAGCTGCTTCTCTAGCACCCCCAGGCCGCGATCGATGCGCCTGACGACTTGCAGGGCCAGGCCCCGCGTGAACGATGGGTCCATTCCTACCTCCTCCACCTGCAGGGGCAGTCCCTGCGCAGGCGTTGTGTGCATGCTTGTCTCCTCCGGCAATTGACGGCCTGGTGCGCGATTCGCCGCGTCATAATGTTTTTGTGTTCGTTTTCGCAGCGGAGCCAGTCTAGTGTCGAGGGGCGCAAGCTCGTAATGCCCTAGAACAATCGGGCTGCGGCGCCACGATTGTGCGTGTGCGCCGTCAGGGTTCTGCGTTTCGTTGTCTCCTTCAAGTGTTCTAGTGCAATCGCGGAGCGAATTCATCGGCGTAGTCTCGATTCCGCATCACGGCGCAGCCGCCGCGCCGGGGCACACTACACTGACAAGATGGAGGAGGAGACGATGGCCATTGCAAGAACCCTGAAGCACCTGGTTGCCGGCGCGGTGATTGGCCTGGCAGCGCTCGGAGTCGCGCACGCCGAGGAATGGAAGTTCGCGGTCGAGGAAGGCCCCGGCGACGTACAGACCCTCTACGCCGAGCAGTTCAAGAAGCTCGTGGAACAGCGCAGCCAGGGCAAGGTGAAGGTCACGATCTACACCTACGGCCAGCTCGGCAACGAGAACGACCTGACCGAGCTCACCGCCTCGGGCGCGATCCAGTTCTCGAACGCTTCGCCCGGACACCTCGGCACCTTCGTGCCTGAGGTGCAGATCCTGAGCCTGCCCTTCCTGCTGCCCGAGTCGGTCACAGCGAAGGGCGAGATCCTGTCGAACAGCAAGGCGCTGTACGGTTCGCTCGCGAAGGACTTTACCGCGAAGGGACTCAAGCTGTTCACGATCTATCCGGAAGGCGAGATGATCTGGACGACCAAGAAGACCGTGCGCAAGCCTGCCGATCTCGGAGACGTCAAATTCCGCGTGATGACTTCGCCGATCCTCATCGAGCAGTTCAAGCTCTACGGCGCCAATCCGGTCGCGCTGCCGTGGGGTGAAGTCTATGGCGGGCTGCAGATGAACGTGATCCAGGCCCAGGTGAACCCCGCCTTCTTCATCGAGAGCGCAAAATTCCACGAGGTCACCGATCACCTGATCTATGTCGGCGACGTTGAATACACGACCACGGTCGTCGCCAACGCCGACTTCTACGAGAGCCTGCCGGCCGAACGGAAGAAGATGCTCGACGAAGTGCGAAGCGAGCTCCAGCAATACATCGTCAAGACCGAGCGCGAGAAGAACGCCGCCGCGGTCGACAAGATGCTCAAGGACAACCCCAAGCTCAAGGTCGTCAAGCTCACCGACGCGGAGCGCGAAGTCTTCCGCAAGCGCGCCGAGCCGCTTGGTCAGAAGCTTGTCGCGATGGTCGGTGGCCGCGCCGGGGAGATCCTCAAGCAGCTCAAGGCGGAAATCCAGACTGCGAACACGCAGGTCGGCGCGAAGTAAGCACCTCGATCTCGAGTTCGACTAGTCGCGGACGAACCATTCCGGTTCGTCCGCCCTTATTTCAGGGAACGGGGCGAAGTTACGGAGCGCCTGTATATCCGATCGCATCGGAGGGCTCGCTCATATCCTGGGTTGCCGTCAATTGGACGCAGCGCACTTGTTCCTAACCGGTGACGCGGCGTTCCCGCGGGTGACGGGCGTGACGCGGCGGTCTTGAGGCTTCGGTTCAACACGTCGGAGGTGTCGCTGGCGCCCCGTGAGGCGTGGAGTCGCAGATGACACAGAGATCGCCGCGAGTCCTGGACGAAATACGGTGAAATGATCAACGTTCGTTGAGTTTCATTGCTCACACCGATGGATGTGGCGAAAAATTCAACGATCGTTTATTTTCCGGAGGGGCGATGCTACCCCGAGACGTTGGTATCTGCTCGGTCGCCGATCTGGGGAAGTGAGGTGCCCTACGTTTTCCGCCTTCCAAGCGGCCGTCCTCATGCTGCCATTTCTTGCTGATCCTGTCGTTCGATCCAGTTTTGCAGGAACATGGTCGGCGACAGATATCCCAAGGTGGAGCGGCGGCGGCTCCGGTTGTAAAACACGGCGATGTACTGGAATAGATCGCTCGTGGCCTCACTGCGATTCGCGTAGGCTGCGCCATGAACGCGCTCGTTCTTCAGGCTGTTGAAGAAGCTCTCGGTCGGGGCGTTGTCCCAGCAGTTACCCTTGCGCGACATCGATCCCCTCATGCCGTATGCGGCCAGGTGGGCCTGATAAGCGTGGCTGGCATACTGGCTTCCCCGGTCGGAATGGAACAGCACCCCCGGCCCCGGACGACGGCGGAACCATGCCATCGACAGCGCATCGAGCACCAGATCGGTCGTCATCCGCGGCTTGATCGACCAGCCGATCACCTCGCGGTTGAACAGATCGATTACCACCGCCAGATACAGCCAGCCTTCAGCGGTGGCGATGTAGGTGATGTCGCCCGTCCACACGCGATCCGGGGCGTCAGGTGCGAAGTGGCGATCCAGCACATTCGCTGCCACGGGCAGGCTGTGCCTGGAGTCCGTCGTCGCCTTGTAGCGCCGCTTGTGCCGTGCCCGGATGCCGTTCTCACGCATCAGGCGCTCGATGCGCGGCAAGCCGATCCGGTGGCCGCGCCCGCGCAACTCGGCGTGAATGCGGCGCGCGCCGTACGCTTGCCGAACCTCCTGGTGAATCGCGCGGATCAGCACCAGCGCCTGCGCATCGGTCAGTCGCTTGCGCTGTGGCGTGCCGCCCGCCTGCCAGGCTCGAAAGCCGCTCTGGCTCACCGATAGGGCCTCACACAGGATGGGCAATGGGAAGGATCGGCGCTGCTTCTCGATCCAGGCATATTTCATAGCAGCTCCTTCGCGAAATATGCCGTCGCTTTTTTTAATATCTCATTCTCCATCTCGAGTCGCGCCACCTGGGCGCGCAATCGAGACAGCTCCATCTGCTCGGCGGTGATCTGCTTGGCGCCGGCTGGGTTCAGTTTGCCGGCCTTCGCCGCCTTGACCCAGTTGCGCAGCGTCTGTTCGACCAGCCCCAACTCTTCAGCGGTGCGGGCGATGCTGCCGACCTCGTCGGCTCGCCTGACCGCCTGCTCCTTGAACTCGGCCGTGTACTCCTGTTTCGGGATGCGTTTCACGTCGTTCTTCCTCTCGTTGTGTCGATCCTACGACGACTACGTTGGAAGACGAAATTCGTGGGGCAGTTCACATGAACATGCAGGGCAAGATTCGGCGGTTGCACTTTCGTGACGGGCTGTCGATCAAGGAGATCTGCCGGCGCACGGGGCTGGCACGCAATACTGTTCGGCAATGGCGGAAGGCTGGCGAAGGGGCCGAGCCGAAGTGCCGGCGCACGGCGCGGGAGACGGTACTGGCGCCCTTCGAGATGCGGCTCGTGCAGTGGCTCGTGGCGGATGCCCGCTGGGCGATGCGGGAGCGGCGCACGGCGCTGGTGCTGTTTCGGCAGTTGCAGGAGCTGGGCTTCACGGGCAGCTACTCGCGGGTGAGCGAGTACGTGCGACGCTGGCGCGAGGCCGGTAGGAAACCGGCGAAATCGAGCTTCATCCCACTCAAATACGAATTCGGCGAGGCCTTCCAGTTTGACTGGAGCGAGGAATCGCTGGTGATCGGCGGCTTCCATCGCAAGGTGCGGCTCGCACATACGATGCTCTGTGCGAGCCGCACCTTCATGCTCGCAGCCTACCCGACGCAGAGCCATGAGATGCTGTTCGATGCGCACACCCGTGCGTTCCGGGTGTTCGGCGGCATTCCCCGGCGCGGCATCAACGACAACATGAAGACCGCCATCGATAAAGTTGGCGTGGGCAAGCGGCGCATCGTCAATACGTGCTTCGCGGCGATGGCGGCGCACTACCTGTTTGATCCGGACTTCTGCAACGTCGCCAGCGACTGGGAGAAAGGGATCGTCGAGAAGAACGTGCAGGACAGCCGGCGGCGCCTGTGGCAGTAGGCGCTGCAACGGCGCTTCGGCAGCTTTACCGAACTGAACGCCTGGCTCGAGGTGCGCTGCCAGGCGCTGTGGTCGGAACTGGCGTACCCGGACGCCGAGCACCTCACCATCGCCGACGCCCTCACGCTTGAGCGCGATGCCTTGATGCCGATGGTGCCGAGCTTCGATGGCTACGTGTAGTCGATCGTGCCGGTGTCCAGTACCAATCTCGTGACGAACGAACGCAATCGCTACTCGGTCCCGTGCGCCTTCGCCAACCAGAAGGTGAGTCTGCGGTTGTACCCCGAGGGGATCGAGATTCATGCCGAGGACAGTCTTGTCGCCACCCATGCGCGCAGCTTCGAGCGTGGCCAGGTCATCTACGACTGGCAGCACTACCTTCCACGGCTCGAACGCAAGCCGGGCGCCTTGCGCAACGGTGCGCCCTTCGAGGGCTTGCCGGCTCCATTGCAGCAACTGCGGACACTGCTCGTCAAACGCCCGGGCGGCGACCGGCTGATGGCCGACATTCTGGCGCACGTCCCCCGGCATGGCCTGGAGAACGTGCGGGTGGCGGTCGAACTGATCCTCGAACCCGGCGCCCCCAGCGCCGAGCACGTCAAGAATGTGCTCGCCCGCCTGCGCCAGGCGCCCCCACCGGCACCCCTCGACACGGCACTCGTGGTGACCGGCGCCGATTGCCGACGCCGGCCGCTACGACCGTCTGCACGCGGAGAACGATCATGCGTGAGATCGTCGCCGAACTGAAATCGCTGCGTCTGCACGGCATGGCCCAGCGTTACGAGGACTTGCTCGCGGAAGGCGATGTCGGCATCGAAAGGGCCGGCTGGCTCATGCAGTGTCTGCTCGAGGCCGAGGTCACCGACCGGCATGTGCGTTCGATCCGCTATCGCCACATCGTGGAAACGGGCAACGAATCCGTCCGTTTCCAGCAAAGCAGTCAGACGGCCAAGGCGTGCGTCCGAGCGCGCGAGGTGAGCCGAGCGGCGCGGCCCGTCGAGTCCCTGGATGCGACCGCGGAGCCGGACGCGCCATTCTGAGCCCCGAGGGGGAGGAAGCGGCTGCGGGCTAGGCCCTTCGCCGCTTCCTCCCCCTCGGTCGATACGACGACACTTCAATACAGCCAATCAATGATGAGCGGCTAAACCCCCGGGGTCAGAATTTGGCGAACACGGGGGGGCAAAATTCAATACGCGCGGACACCGCAGAGCTGAACATCGCTTTTCGGAGATGCGATGCCGCACGAGCGGCGCCTTCCCGTGTCGAGGCGGTCTCTGTCGCTCATGGTGGAAGAGCCGGCCCGCCAGAGCTGCGGACTGCGAACGGCGATTGCGATGCGTATCGAGTCTGTATTTCGCGTCGGCATTGACAAAATGGCACGATAAAAGTAAGGTTAATCATCAGACGTATGATTATTTACGGAGGGTGCGCGAATGAATGTTCGATGGGACGCCGTCGTCACCCGGCCGCGGTGCGCGCCAGAGACGCCGGCCCAAACCGCCCGCAGGCCCGACGGTCCGGGCGGGGATGTCGGCGAGATCGCGAGCATCGAAGTCTGGCTCTACGGGGCGCTGGGGGAGCGGGCCGGCGAGCGGCCGATCCGGCTGCGGCTCGGCGCGCCCTTTTCGATCGACGAGGTGATCGGCGAACTTGGACGCCGGCTCGGCGATGAATTCCTGGTGCGGGTGCAGGATGCTGAAGGACGCAAGTTTCCGCACTGCCGGGTGTTCATCGATGGAGCCGAAGTGGACGATTCTTCGCGGCTCGTCCATCGCGGGCCGGTGCCCGCAACGGCGGAAATGATTCTGCTCACCGCAATCGAGGGAGGCTAGCGATGACCGATTTGAGCGACGTCAGCAGCAGGGGTGTGCGCGACGACAAGTGGATTCCGACGTCGTGCGCGCTGTGTTACGGGTCCTGTTCGATCCTCGCACACCGCGTCGACGACGTGGTCGTGAAGATCGAAGGCAACCCGGACAGTGCGATCGGCAAGGGCCGGCTGTGCGGCAAGGGCGTCAGCGGCATCATGACCCACTACGACCCGAACCGTCTGACCGTGCCGCTGCGGCGCACGAATCCGAAGAAGGGCCTGGACGAGGATCCCCGCTGGGAAGAGATCGGCTGGGAGGAGGCGCTCGACGAGATCGCCGCGCAGCTGCGACGCATCCGCGAGGACGACCCGCGCAAGCTCATCGTGCAGCGCACGACGACGGTGACCGCGAGCCGGGTGCCGATGCTGACCTTCACCGCGGCCTTCGGTACGCCGAACCTGTCGATGGCCGGCGGCGGCCTGCATTGCGGCAACGGCGCACACCTGCTGTCGGGCTTGATGCACGCGTCGTGGTCCATCGTGCCTGACTTCGAACACTGCAACTACGCGATCTATTTCGGCGCCTCGAAGGGCCACGGCGCGGGGCACGCGTCGGGCTCGAACATGAAGCTCGCGGCGGATGCGCGCGCGCGCGGCATGAAGATGGTCGTCGTCGACCCGATGTGCAACTTTGCCGCGGCGAAGGCGACCGAATGGGTGCCGCTCCGGGTGGGTACGGACGGCGCGCTCGCGCTGGCGATGTGCCACGTGATGGTTCGCGAGCTCGGTGTGTACGACGCGCCCTACCTGCAGGCGAAGACCAACGCCCCCTACCTGATCGGACCCGACAAGCGCTATGTGCGCGATGCGGCGACCGGCAAGCCCACGGTCTGGGATCTGAAGGCGGGTGCCGCGCGCCCGTTCGGTGATGTCGACGCGGCCGACATGGCGCTCGACGGCGAGTATGACGTCGGCGGCGTATGCGCGCGGCCCGCGTTCGCGCTGCTGCGCGAGCACCTCGCCAAGCACACGCCGGAGTGGGGCGAGAAGATCACGACGGTGCCGGCGGCCAACATCCGCCGCCTCGCGCGCGAGTTCGTGCAGGAGGCGCGGATCGGCAGCACGATCGTCGTCGACGGCGTGACGCTGCCGTACCGCCCGGTTGCTGCGATCGCCTTCCGCGGCTCGCAGGGGCACATGAACTCGGTGTACAACTTCTTCGCGATCGACCTGCTGAACCAGCTCGTCGGCGCGGCCGACGTCGTCGGCGCCTGTCTCGGCTTCAACCCCGCGAGCAACGGCTATCCCGGGACCGGGCGCCTCGCCTACATGCCGTACCCCGACGACGACGGGCTGATGATCGCCGGCACCTGGATGGGCTACCACAAGCCGTACCCGGTGGCCGAGCCGCGGCTGCCGCAGAAGCCCGGCCTGCAGGACTTCTTCGTCATGGGCCTCAATTCCCCGTACCTCGATTCGGACGACCGCGAGGCGCTGTGGGACAAGTTCGAGCTGCCGTACCGCCCCGAGGCGATGCTCAATTTCGGCGCCAACCTCCTGATGAGCATCGGCAACCGCGAGTCGGTCGCGCGCGGGCTCGCCGAGTACAAGTTCATGGTGTCGATCGACCTCTTCGAGACCGAGACCACGCGCTTCGCCGACATCGTGCTGCCCGACTGCGGCCACCTACAGACGCTCGACTCGCGCTCGAACTACCCGTTCATCTTCAGCCTGCCCGGCGGCATGGGCGAATGGTGCTGGCCGATCCGCCAGCCGGTGCTGCCGCCCGAGGGCCAGCAGCGCCGCTTCCAGGACGTGCTGCTCGAACTCTCCGACCGGCTGGGCATCCGCGCCGACATGAACGCCGCCTACAACGCGGCGATGAACCTCGAAGGTCCGTACCGGCTGCAGGGCGACCACCGCTACAGCTACGAGGAGATCTGCGACGCCGAGCTCAAGTGCAACTTCGGCCCCGAGCGCGGCTTGGAGTGGTTCAAGGAGCACGGCGTGCTCAAGTGGCCGAAGAAGCCGGAGGAGGTGTACTGGCGGCCGTTCGCCGACGTACGCGTGCCGATCTACTGGGAGTTCCTCGTCCCAGTGTTCGAGAAGATGGACGCGATCGGCGCACCGCGCGGCATCAAGCTGCCGCCCGAGTACTACGAGCCGCTGCCCGACTTCCTGCCCTGCCTGTCGCACTGCTGCCAGAAGCCGGGCTTCGACTTCTACGCGTTCTATTACCGCGACGTGCTGCATACCAACAGCTTCACGCTCGAGAACCCCTGGCTCGACGAAGCCGCCCAGCTCGACCCGTTCTCCTACACGATCGCGATCAACGCCACGACGGGCCGCAAGAACGGGCTGACGGACGGCGCGCGGATCTGGGTCGAGAACGAGAAGGGGCGCAAGGTCGCCGGGCGCGTGCATCTGACCGAGGCGATCCACCCGGAAGGGCTCGGCGTCGCCGCCTGCGCCGGCCACTGGGGCGACGGCATGCCGATCGCCAAGGGCAAGGGTGTCTTCTTCAACGAGCTGCTCGAACTCGACTGGGACCATTCGAGCCCGATCAACCTCAACCTCGACCTGTGCGCCAAGGTCCGGGTGACGCTCGCCGAGGAGAACGCCAAATGAGATGGGGAATGGTGATCGACCTCAAGCGCTGCATCGCGTGCTACGGCTGCCAGCTGTCGTGCAAGGCCGAGAACGGCACGCCGCCCGGCGTCTTCTTCGCGCGGCTCCTGAAGCACGAGGAGGGGCAGTTCCCGACCGTGCGCCAGCTCTTCCTGCCGGTGCTGTGCAACCACTGCGAGGAGCCGCCCTGCGTCGAGGTGTGCCCGACCGGTGCGAGCTTCAAGACCGAGGACGGCATCGTCGATATCGACCCCGACATGTGTGTCGGCTGCCGCTCCTGCATGATGGCCTGCCCCTACGGCAACCGCTACTTCAACGACAAGCCGCAACACTACTTCCCGGACGGCCCGACTCCGTACGAGGAGCGGCGCACCGCGCGACACCAGACCGATGTCGTCATGAAGTGCAACTTCTGCCGCGACCGGCTCGCCGTCGGGAAAGAGCCCGCGTGCGTCGCGAACTGCCCGGCGGTCGCGCGCTACTTCGGCGACCTCGACGACCCCAACAGCGAGGTGTCGCGGCTGATCAAGGACCGCGGCGGCTTCCCGCTGCACCCCGAGCTCGGCACCAAGCCTTCGGTCTATTACCTGCCCGCGTGAGGAGAGTGGCGATGACGCATGCAAGCGTGAAGTACGAACGGATGCTCAGCGATCTGCGCATGGACCTGCGACCGCAGCGGGAGTGGGGCGAAGGGCGGGGGCTGTTCCTCGTCATCGGCCACTTCGTCGTCGGCATCGCCGCGGGGGCGTGGTTGTTCGCGCTGATCTTCGACCGCCCGGCGGCCCTCGTTGCAGCGTTCGCGCTCGCCGCGCTCGGCGGTCTCGCGCACCTCGGCTTCCTCGGGAAGCCGGACCGCTTCTGGCGCATGTCGATGCGTGCGAGGACGTCGTGGATCTCGCGCGGCTTCATTGGCCTGAGCCTCTTCCTCGCGGGCGCGGCGCTGTACCTCGCACCGCAGTACCTTCCCGGCACGCCGTGGGGCTCCGAATCGCTGCTCGCCGACGCTGGCTACGCGATGGCACTCGTCGGTATGGTCGTGCTGATGGGTTACATGGGCTTCGTCTATACGTCGGCGAAGGCGATCCCGTTCTGGAACTCGCCGCTCCATCCGGCACTGTACGTCGCGTACGCACTGCGCGGTGGCGTGGCGGCGCTGTTCGTGACCGCCCTCGCAGACGGCGGCGCCGGCGAACTCCCGGCGGTGCTGCTGCCCCTGTGGGGCGGCATCACTGTGCTCGTCGCGCTCTTCTTCATGCTCGAGATCCACGGCGCGCTGACGAGCGGCAATGAGGCCGCGAGGCGATCGGTGCACGACCTGCTCGCCGGGCGCGTCGCGGTGTATTTCTACGGCGGCACGCTCGTGCTCGGGCTCTTCGTGCCCGCCTACCTCATGTACACGGGGCTGACCGGGCCGCTGTCGGCCGGGGCGATGGCACTCCTCGGCGTGAGCTCGGCGATCGGCGACTTCTTCATGAAATACGCGACGATCCGCGCCGGGGTGCGGCTGCCGGTGTGGACGCATTTGACGCCGCAGCGGCGGTAGGGCGGCGGTTCTCGGCTGCTGGCAGGTCCAGCGGCCGGATTCGCCCCGGAGAGCAGGCGCAGCGGGGGCAGGTCCGCGTCGACGAGCCGCGCAAATCTTCGAGCTGTGTGTGCTATCGGGGTGAGCACGAGTTGGTTGATGTGGGCGGCGCCCTACCCAGACAACCCCTCGGCAATCCTCCGCGCGTTCGGCCACGCCCCGCTGCCGAGTAGCCGGTCGAGCTCTTGCTTCATGATTTCGCGCACGCGGTTTATCGCGACCATTCCGATGTCCTTGCGGGCGTGCACGAGGTACATCTTCCAGTTCACCAGCGGCGACGCGAACGGGATCGCGACCATCGTGCCGGCTTCGACCGCTTCGCTCCAGCCGGTGCTCAGGCTGAAGACCGTGACGCCCATGCCGCGCTTGACGAGGCCGTAGATGACGGTTGTGCCCTCGGCCTCGTAGATGATGTTCGGGCGCAGTCCGTGGCCGGCGGCGAGACGGTCGATCAGCACGCGTACGACGTCGGGCTTGCGCTGCAGGATTAGCGGCAGCCTGGTGAGGTCGGCGAGCGCGACGGCGGGCGGGGCCTCGCCGCCGAACTGGGCTTCGACCTTGTCGGCGCTCGCGAAGAGGTAGAGCGGCTCGACGAGGAAGGGCTCGACGGTGAAGCCGGCGCCGACTTCCGGGATGTAGGTCATTGCGAGATCGGCTTCGCCGCGCATCAGCGCGCCATGCACCTTCGCGGTCGTGCCTTCGATGACCTGCACGTCGACTAGCGGTAGTTCGGCAAGGCAGCGCTCGATGACGGGCGGCGCGAGCAGGCCGCAGGTGCGCAGCGGCAGCGCGATGCGCACTGTGCCGGTGGGCACGTGCACGAAGGATGACAAATTGCGTTCGAGGTCTTCCATCTCATCGACGAGCCGCTGCGCCCGCACGACGAAGGCTTGGCCGACCTCGGTGAGCACGACGCCGCGTGCCTGCCGTTCAAGTAGCGGCTCGCCGAGCCGGGTTTCGAGCCGCCGCACGCGCTTACTGAGCGCCGACTGCGCGATGCACAGGTTGGCCGCTGCGCGCGCAAAGCTGCCGTGACGCGCGACGGCGACAAAGGACCGCAGGTCTTCGAAGATCAAAAAGAGTCCTCCGTGGGCGCGGGAAGCGCGCCGCTCGTCGCGGCGGCCGGATTGCTCCGGGTGTCAAACCTCGGCGATGATGGTTTGCAGGGCCATGAAATTGCAAGCCTGGGTGTGGGCGACTCCGGATGAAGGATACTGCGAGCGGGTGAGCAACGGGCACTGTGGCAGGCGCGGGCGCGCGGGTGGACGAGGTCCGGCGACGTCGCGGCCGATGTCGGGCGCCCGCTACGCGTCGCAGACGATCAGCGCGTCGAGCGCGAGCGCGCCCTGCGGATAGGCGACGAGCGGGTTGATGTCGATCTCGCGGATTTCGGGCATCGCGCGCATTAGCGCGCCGACTGTGACGACGGTGCGCGCGACCGAGGCGACGTCGACGGGTGGTGCGCCGCGCACGCCAGCGAGCAACGCAGCGGCCTTCAGCTGCGCGAGCTCGCGCACGACCTGCGCCTCGTCGGCGTCGGCCGGCAGCAGCCGCACGTCGTGCAGGGCCTCGATCCAGATGCCTCCGAGGCCGACGACGACGACCGAGCCCCACTGCGCGTCGCGGCGCGCGCCGACGACGAGCTCGAGTCCGCGCTCACCCATCTTCTCGACGAGGATACCATCGAGCACGAGGCCGGGGCGCGCGCGGGCGACGTCCTCGTGCATCCGCGCCCACGCCGCACGCAGCGCGGCCTCGTCGGCGAGGTTCACCGCGACGCCGCCGGCATCGCTCTTGTGCGGCAGCGCCGCCGCCTGCGCCTTGAGCACGACGGGCCAGCCGAGGCCGCGCGCGATGCGCAGCGCCTCGTCGCAATCGCGCGCGAGCGCGCCGGCCGGGGTGGCGAGGCCGGCCTGCGCGAGCCAGGCCTTGCCGCGGTATTCGGCGATCACGCCGCCTTCGGGGAAGGCCGCGCGCGCCGCGGGCATCGGCGGCAGCGTGGCCGGTGAGCCCATCGCGAGCCGCTGCTGCAGCGCACGCGCGTAGCGGTTCACGAGCGCCAGCGCGCGCATCGCGCGGTCGGGCGAGCGGAAGAAGGGCACGCCGCTCGCGCGCGCTGCGTCGGTCAGCACCGGGTACAGCGGCCCATCGTCGCCCATGATCGCGAGCGCCGCGGGTTTTTCCGCGTGCGCGACCGCCGGCACCATGTACCGCGCCTTGTCGCGCTGCCCGAGTTCGGACCCTCCCATCTGCGCGACGACGAGGCTGCCGCAGTTCGGGTCGGCGGCGACGATGTCGACGACGGTGCCGAGCAGCGACGGGTCGCGCATCGACGCCGTCGTGTAGTCGAGCGGGTTCTCGGCGACCGCATAGTCGGGCAGCACCGCCTTCAGTGCGGCGACGGTCGCGGGCGCGAGCGTCGGCAGCTCGAGGCCGAGGTCCTGCGCGAGGTCGAGCGCGACGTTCTTCATCGCGCCCGAGCCGGTGACGAACGCGGGCCCGGCGGGCGAGGGCTGCGGATGGCGCAGCAGCAGCGGCACGACGTCGAAGAGCTCGTCCATCGTCGGCGCGACGACGACCGCCTCGGCGCCGAGTAGAGCGGCTGCGGTCGCGTAGTCGCCGGTCAGTGCGCCGGTGTGCGACTGCGCCGCCTCGCGCGCGCGGGCGCTGCGGCCGATCATCGCGACGACGATCGGCTTGCCCGCGGCGCGTGCGCGGCCGGCGAGCTCGAGGAAGCGCAGCGGCCGGCGGATCTGCTCGGCATAGACGGCGATGACGCGCGTGTGGCGGTCGGCGATGAAGTACTCCATGTAGTCTTCGAGGCCGAGCACCGCCTCGTTGCCGGTCGAGGCTGAATGCACGATCGGCAGGCCGCGCCCGATCATTGCCTCGCGGATGTTGTTGGCCATCGCGCCGCTCTGCGCGACGATCGACACGCCGGGTGTGTCCGACCCGAGGCTCGGCGCGTAGGGTTCGACAGACTCGAAGGTGAGCGGGATGCCGGCGCGGTAGTTCGTGAGTCCCATGCAGTTGGGTCCGGCGAGCGCGATGCCGGCGCGGCGCGCGGCCGCGGTGAGTGCGTCCTGGCGCGCGGCGCCGTCGGTGCCGGCTTCGGCGTAGCCCGACGCGAACACGATTGCGGCGCCGACGCCGCGCGCGCCGAGCGCCGCGATCGTGTCGAGCACCGCGGCTTCGGGAATCGTCAGTACCGCGACGTCGATGCCGGGCGGCAGCGCGTCGACGCTCGCGACGCAGCGCCGTCCGCCCACCTCGGCGTTGCTGCGGCTCACGAGGTGGATGTCGCCCGCGTAACCGAAGCGTTCGAGATTGCCGAGCACCGCGCCGCCGAGCGAGCGCGGGTCCGGGGAGACGCCGACGATCGCGATCGACGCGGGTTCGAGCAGGCGGGCGAGGGCAGGGGCATTGCGTCGGGACATCGGGATTCCTCAGGTTGCGATGGAGGGAACGCGGTCCGCGGCGTCGAGATCGACGCGGGCTGCATCGTAGGTGAAGAGCCAGTCGTAGCGGTCGCTGATCGCCTGCGACTGCCATTCGCGCGACACGAAGGCCTCGGCTTCGGCGGGGTCGGCGAGCGCGGGGTTGTGGAAGCGCGACGTGTTGTCGGCCGCGCCGCGCACCATGCGGTATGCGTGCGGTCGGCGCACCGCGTCGTAGCGCGTGAGCGCGGCGGCGACGTCGTCGTCGGCGGCCAGGCACCGCCCGAGCACGACTGCGTCCTCGATCGTCGACACCGCCCCCTGCGCAAGGAAGGGCAGCGTCGGGTGGCACGCGTCGCCGACGAGCGTCGCGCGCCCGCGGCTCCACGTGTCGAGGAAGGCGCGGCCGCATAGCGCCCATTTCGTCACCGACGGCGCATGCGCGAGCATCGTCTGGATGTCTTCGTGCCAGCCGGCGAAGGCCGCAGCGCATTCGTCGCGCGTCGCGGGCGTGCTCCACGGCGCCGACGTCCACGTATTGCCTTCGAGCGTGCCGACGAAGTTCATCATGCGGCCGGCCTGCACCGGGTAATGCACGAGGTGGCCGCCGGGGCCGACCCAGTTTACGGCCACGCTGCGCGCGAAGCGCGCCGGCAGCGCATCCATCGGGATCAGCGCGCGCCACGCAACCATGCCGGAGAAGAGGACGTCGTCGGGGCCGAAGAGCGCGCGGCGGATGCGCGTGTGTACGCCGTCGGCGCCGACGAGCGCATCGCCCGATGCGCGGCGGCCGTCCTCGAAGTCGAGCGTGACCGAGCGCGCGTCCTGGGTCACGCCGACGCAGCGCGCACCGACGCGGATTGCGTCGGGTTGGAGCCGTCGCACCTCGTCGGCGAGCACGCGCAAGAGGTCGGGGCGGAACACCGTCAGGTAGGGGTACCCGTACTTGCGCACCGCCGCGTCGCCGAGGTCGAACAGCGTCCACGTCTTACCGCTGTTCCACAGCCGGATCTCCTTGCTGTCGGCGTTCGTCGCGAGCCGCGCGAGCGGCTCGAACACGCCGAGCGCGTCGAGCGCGCGATTGCCGTTCGGGCTGATCTGGATGCCGGCGCCGAACTCGCGAAGCTCCGCGGCCTGTTCGTAGACTTCGACGTCGAAGCCGTGCCGTAGCAGCGAAATTGCGGTCGCAAGACCGCCGATGCCGCCGCCGGCGATGAGGATCTTTCTTGTTCGCATGATCGGATTCCTGTTGGGGTGGGAGTGGTCGGCCGAGCTCGGGGTGTCAGCCTTCGCGGTAGAAGCCGAGCATGCGCAGCACCGGCTCGTCGCTGACTTCGAGCAGCGTCGCGCCGTCGGAGGCTTCGAGCGCGTAGTCGGTCCAGCTCGGCACCGCGAGCACGTCGCCGCGCGACCACGTGGTGTCGAGTCCGCCGATGCGCGCGCGCCCGCTGCCGGCGACCGCCGCGAAGATGCGGTTCGCGGTGTTGCGGACAAATTCGCGACGGCTACTTGGGGAAAACTCGTACAGCGCGACGGACACCGTCGGGATGTGCGCCGCGGTGTCGAGCACGACGCGGCGCACGCCGCGTTCCGCCGGCGCGGCGGCGAGCAGCGGCTGCGTGCGCTCGGGCGGGAAGTAGAACGGATGCGCCGCGGGGTCCGACACGACCTGCTGAGCGACGTCGGGGTGTTCCTCCCAGAACATCGGCTCGAGCCGGTGCACGAGCGGCACGTCGAGCACGTCGATCCAGTACGCGTTGGCGTCGCCCTCGTTGTAGTGGCTGTGCCAGCAGCCGCCCGGCGTCAGCAGGAAGTCGCCGGTGCGCATCGGCAGCCGCACGCCGTTGACGACCGTATAGCAGCCCGGGCCGGCGTCGACGATCAGCCGCATCGCGTTCGGCGTGTGCCAGTGCGCGCGCGCGTGCTCGCCGGGCTTGATCATCTGGTACGCGACGACGAGCGTGCGCAGGGTGTCGTAGTCATTGTCGCCGACCGGGTTGTACAGCAGCAGGTTGCGCCGTTCTGCGAGGTCGGTGCCGATCCAGCGGCCTGCCTGGTCGAGCGCGGCGCGCCCGAGCGCGTAGCGCCAGTGCAGCGGCCGGAACTCGGTCCGCGGCGCGCGCCACAGCGACGGCCGCTTCTTGTGCCAGCCGGGTGTCATCAGATTCGCACCGAGCGCCGGGTAGAGTTCGTCGAGGCTGTGCGCCGCGTCGACGTCGGTCGTGAGGGTTTGCGTGCTCATGTCGTCGTCTTCGCCTCGTCAAGCCCGCACGAATTCGTACGGGCGCTCAAACACCGGATTCGCGCCGCGTGTGCCCTGCACGACGGGGAGCGACATGCGCCCGACGTGCTCGATCTCGATCGTCACGACGTCGCCGGCGACCACGCGCCCCACGCCCGCGGGCGTGCCGGTCGCGATCAGGTCTCCGGGATATAAGGTCGAGGCCGACGATGCGACCGACACCATGTGGGGGATGTCGACGATCAGGTCGCGCGTGTTCGCCTGCTGGCGCAGCTCGTCGTTCACCCACAGCTTCATGCCGATGTTCGCGGGGTCGGGCACCTCGTCGGCGGTGACGATCCACGGGCCGACCGGCGTGAAGCTGTCGTAGGACTTGCGGAAGACCCGCTCTTCCTTGCCGCGCACCGTCATGTCGAGCAGGCACGCATAGCCCAGCACGTGCTCGAACGCGCGCTCGGGCGGAATCTGTCGCCCCTCGCGGCCGATCACGAGCGCGATCTCGCATTCGTGGTGGATCTCGCGTCCGGGTAGCGCCGGCAGCTCGATCGCGTCGGCCGGGCCGGCGAGCGAGGACGCGGCCTTCAGGAAGTAGCCCTGCACGCTCGCGAGACCGGTCGAGGCCATCTCCTTCGCGTGGTCGTGGTAATTCACGGGGTAGGCCATCAGCTTGTTCGGCCACGGCACCGGCACGAGCAGGCGCACCGCCTCGATCGGCAGTCCGGGCTCGGTGGCGAGCATGACTTGGAGGCGGGCGCGCAGCGACTCGAAGTCGCGCAGCAGCCGGTTGATCGCGACCGGCGGCCATTCGCCGGGCTCGGCGCCACACAGCGGACTGACGTCGACGACCTTGCGGCCGTCGCTGATGCCGACGCGGGCATCGTTGTAGCGGACGATTTTCATTGGTCTCTTCCTTCGCTCTTCGATGGGGTTGGGGGTGTGCCCCGAAGGTAAGTACACCACTCGCGCGCGGCCGCCGGAATCGGGCAAGGGGATAACCGAGCTATCTCGAAAAGAGAAGGCTCGGCGCGGCGGACGCCCTGCTCGTTTCGAGATGGCTGCGATCTCGGAGGGATGCTGTGTGGAGCGTCCGCGGAATGGTGTGATGCGGGACGCGGGCGTCGCGGCGCGAATGGCGGCGCTCCCTGCGGGACTCACCAGGAGAACGGATCCATGACGCAACGGGAACTCATTACCTACAGGCTCGAAGGCCCGGTCGCGGTGCTCGGCCTGAACCGCCCGGAGAAGCGCAACGCAATCGACGAGCCGCTCGTCGCCGCGTTGCGCGACGCGGTGCTGCGTGCGCACGAAGAAGCCGACGTCGGCGTGCTGCACGGGCACGGGCCCAGCTTCTCGGCCGGGCTCGACCTCAACGAGGCGCTCGCGCGGGCGACCGGCGCACCGCCGAGGAAGCGGCGCCGCCATTCTTGGCATGAGGTATTCGATCTCGTCGCGCGCGGGCCGATCCCGTGGGTCGCGGCCCTGCACGGCGCGGTCGTCGGTGGCGGGCTAGAGCTCGCGACCGCGGCGCACGTGCGGGTCGCCGACGACACCGCTTTCTTCGGCCTGCCTGAAGGCCGGCGCGGTATCTTCGTCGGCGGCGGGGGAACGGTGCGCATCCAGCGCGTGATCGGCTACAGCGTCATGGCCGACATGATGCTGACCGGGCGGCTGCTCGATGCGGCCGAAGCCGAGCGCGCGAACATCGTGCGCTACGTCGTGCCGGCCGGCGGCGCGCTCGACAAGGCGATGGCGCTCGCGCGGACAATCGCGTCGAACACGCCCGAGACCAACTGGAAGATCGTCAACGTGCTGCCGCGCGTCAATGACCTCGCGCACGATGACGGGCTCTTCATGGAATACCTGACTTTCAACCTGCAGCGCCCGCCCGAGGCGGCGCAGCGGCTGCGCGACTTCCTTGAAGCGCGCACGAAGCCGCTGGTGCCGCCGTCGGAACAGGCCGGAGGTCGGTCATGACGTTCCTTGCGCCCGTCTGCGAGGCCGAGCGCGGGCGCGCGCTCGCCTATGTCGAACGCGCCCGCTGCGACGCCGCAGCGATCCCCGATCTGCCGCCCGGCCTGCCACTGCGCCCGGTGGCGCGCGTCGGTATCGTGGGGTCCGGCACAATGGGCGGCGGCATCGCGATGTCGTTCGCCAACGTCGGCATCGCCGTCACCATCATCGACACCGACGTGGCCGCGCTCAACCGTGGGCTCGCGCGCGTGCGCCGGAACTACGACGCGAGCGTCGCGCGCGGTCGGCTCGACGCGGCCGGGCGCGATGCGCGGCTCGCGCGGATCCGCGGCGCCGTCGACGTCGAGGCGCTGCGCGACGCGGATCTCGTCATTGAGGCGGTGTTCGAGGACATGGCGCTCAAACGCTCGATCTTCGCGCGCCTCGACGCGGTCGCACGTCCCGGGGCGATCCTCGCGACGAACACGTCGGGGCTCGACATCGACGAGATCGCCGCGGCCACCGCACGGCCGGCGGACGTCGTCGGCGCGCATTTCTTCAGTCCGGCGCACGTGCAGAAGCTGCTCGAGGTGGTGCGCGGCCCGCGCACCGCGCCCGACGTCATCGCGACGCTGATGGATCTCGGCCGCCGGCTCGGCAAGGTGTCGGTGCTCTCGCGCGTCTATCCCGGCTTTATCGGCAACGCACTCTTCCGCCAGTACGTGCGCGAGGCGCATTTCCTTGTCGAGGAGGGCGCGCTGCCGCACGAGGTCGACGACGCTCTCGTGCGCTTCGGTTATGCGATGGGCGTGTTCGCGGTACACGACATGGCGGGTAACGACGTTGGCTGGCAGATGCGCAAGGCGGAGATGGCCACGCGCCCGCGGGACCGGCGCTGGAACGACCTGATCCTGGAGCTCTGCGAAATGGGCCGCCTGGGGCAGAAGAGCGGGCGCGGCTGGTATCGCTACGACGACGGCGACCGGCGGCCGCGGCGCGATCCGGACGTCGAGCGCTACATCGTCGAGCGCTCGGCGCAGCTCGGCATCGCGCGGCGGCCGATCGGCGCCGACGAGATCGTTGAGCGCTGCCTGTACGGCATGATCAACGAGGGCGCGCGCCTGCTCGAACAGGGTATCGCGCTGCGCGCGAGCGACATCGACGCCGTCCTGGTGACTGGTTACGGCTTTCCCTCCGAGCGGGGCGGGCCGATGTACTGGGCCGACCGGATCGGGCTCGGGCGCGTCTGCGACGCGGTGCGCGGCCTCTACGCGCGGCACGGCTACTGGTGGACGCCGGTGCGGCTGCTCGAACGGCTCGCGGCCGGCGACGGGAAGTTCGGCGACCTGTGAACGATGCCGTGCGGGGTCCGGGCGCATCCGACGCCAGCCCGCGGCCGTTGCCGAACACGGCGGCCGGGGCTGCGGCGCGCTACGCCCCGCGAACGCGGCTTCCGGCGGACCGATGCGCCGGCTTCGACGGCGCAGCCGTGTCGTCGAGGAACTCGGCCGGCAGCGTCGACAGGAACTCCGAAAACCCGGTCGTGCCCGCCGGCGTGTGCAGCAGCATGGCCTTGTGGGCCTGCACTGCGTCGCCGGCGAGGATCGCGTCGGCTATGCGTTCGTGGTCGCGCTGCGAGCGCGACAGCTCCCTCGATTCGCGGAACACCCGCGTGCGGTAGCGCTGTGCGAGCCGGTTGATGCCGCGCACCTGCTCCGCGAGATAGCCATTGCGGCTTGCCGCGTAGATCGCCTCGTGGAAATCGTGGTTGGCCTCGACGTAGGTTAGCGCGTCCCCCGCCAGCTCGGCGCACGCGCAACGCCTCAGCGCCGCGCACACCGCGTCGCGATGCCGCTCGTCACTGCGCCGCGCGGCGTACTTCGCACACAGCGCCTCGAGCTCGCCGAGCAGCTCGAGCAGCGAGCGTAGCTGCGTGATCGACAGCCGCGACACGAAGGTTCCGCGCCGGGGAACGATGCGCACGAGCTCCTGCGCCGCGAGCTGCCGCAGCGCTTCTCTGACCGGCGTGCGCGATGCGTTGAAGCGCTGCGCGATGGCGTGCTCGTCGAGGGGAGCGCCCGGGCGCAGCAGTCCGCGCTCGATCTCCGCGCCCAAGGCGTCGCGGATTCCCGCGGCGAGGCTGGGAAACATGCTCGTGGTCGTTTCGCGAGTCATCGCTATCGTTCCTGTGTATACGGAAAATTATAAAACACGTATCAGTTGACATCGAACATATGTCACAGTAGCGTACAGATATACCAGAACAGCACCGTGGTATGTCAAACACAGGAGAGCAAGACATGAAGATCACGAAGGTGGAAATCATCCCGATTTCGACGCCGATGAAGCGCGCGCAGATCATGCGAGGCATGACGCTGTCGCGCATCGACGGCGTGCTGCTGAAGCTGCATACGGACGACGGCCTAGTGGGAATCGCCGACGCGGGCGACACGTCATCGTGGTACCGGGGCGAGACGCAGGATTCGATCACGTCGATGATCTGCGACTTCTTCGCGCCGCAGATCCTGCTCGGCGAGGATCCAACGAAGATCGAGAAGATCGTCGGGCGCATGGACGTCATGGCGCGCGACAACAACCAGGCGAAGGCGACGGTGGACTTCGCGCTGCACGACCTCGTCGGCAAGTCGCTTGGCGTGCCGGTGTATCAGCTGCTGGGCGGCAAGACGATCGACCGCATACCGCTGGGGCTCGTACTCTCGGCGGGCGAGCCGGCGGCGGTGGCCGAGGAGGCGCTGGCGGTGTTGAAGGAAGGCTTCTCGTTCGTCAAGCTCAAGGCCGGCAAGGGCGGCCTCAAGGATGACATCGCGATGGTGGCCGAGGTGCGCCGCGCGGTGGGCGACGACGTCGATCTCTTCATCGACGTCAATGGCGCCTGGACCTACGACCAGGCGCTGACGACAATCCGCGCGCTAGAGAAGTACAACCTGTCGAAGATCGAGCAGCCGCTGCCGCCATGGGACCTGGACGGCATGGCGCGGCTGCGCGGCAAGGTCCACACGCCGATCTACGCCGACGAGTCGGCGCAGGAGCTCCACGACCTGCTGGCGATCATCAACAAGGGCGCGGCCGACGGGCTGATGATCAAGGTGCAGAAGGCCGGGGGGCTGTTGAAGTCACAGCGCTGGCTGACGATGGCGCGGCTGGCGAACATGCCGGTGATCTGCGGCTGCATGGTGGGCTCGGGCCTTGAGGCAAGCCCGGCGGCGCATCTGCTGGCGGCCAACGACTGGATCGCGCGCTTCCCGCAGGAGAACGCGGGGCCGCTGCACATCCACGACTGCCTCTCGAGTCGCGGCATCCGCGACGACATCGCGCGCAACGTGCCGCTGTACGAGAACGGCCACCTCACCCCCAACGACGGTCCGGGTCTCGGCATCGAGCTCGATGAGGAGCGAGTCAGGAGCCTCCTCACGCCGGGCAAGTCGGTGCGCACCGTCACCCTTTGAACCAACCCGACGGCGTTGCCCGGCGGAGGCTGCCGGGCAACGCGGAGGCAAACCGATGAGCAAATTCTTTACCAGCGGCGGCCTGAAGGGGCTGCGAGTGCTTGATCTCGGTCACGCGCTCGCGGCGCCGTTCTGCTCGCAGATGCTCGCCGACCACGGCGCCGACGTCATCAAGATCGAGCCGCCCGGCGGCGACGTGTCGCGTCGCATCGGCCCCTTCACCGAGGACGACACCCTGCGCGAGTATGGCGGCCTGTACCAGTGCTGCAACCGCAACAAGCGCGGCATCGTGCTCGACCTGAAGAGTGCCGAGGGTCGCGAGGCCTTTCTGAAGCTGGTCGAGGGCGCCGACGCCGTCATCGAGAACTTCCGCGCCGGCGTCATGGAGCGGCTCGGTCTCGGCTACGAGACGCTCGCCGACCGCAACCCGCGCATCGTCTATACGTCGATCCGCGGCTTCGGCGATCCGCGCGGCGGAAAGACCGCCTACACGGACTGGCCGGCCGTCGACATCGTCGCGCAGGCCATGGGCGGGTTGATGGGCATCACCGGGCCCGACGCGGATTCGCCAACGAAGGTCGGCGGCGGGCCGGGCGACACCGTGCCGGGGCTCTTCGCCGCTTTCGGCACGATGGTCGCGCTGTGGGAGGCGCGCCTGTCGGGCAAGGGCCAGTACGTCGACGTCAGCATGGTCGACAGCATGATCGCGCTGAACGAGCCGATCACCGTGACGTATTCCTACACGAACGTCGTGCCGCGCCCGAGCGGCAGCCGGCTGCCGCAGATCGCGCCGTTCGGCCGCGTCTGGGCGAAGGACGGCTGGGCGGTGCTCGCGGTGCCGCCGGGGCGCAACTGGCCGGTGTTCTGCGACGTCATCGGCCGGCCCGAGCTCGCTGCCGACCCGCGCTTCGCTACCGAGGAGGCGCGGCTCGCGAATTTCGACGCCGTCTATGAGGTCGTCGAGGCCTTCACGAGCCGACACACCAAGGCCGATCTGCTCCAGATCTTCGGCGGCAAGGTGCCCTTCGCGCCGGTGTACGACTCCGCGGAGATCTTCAAGGACCCGTATTTCACGATCCGGGACATGCTGCCGCAGGTTGAGCAACCCGGCTCGAAGCGCAAGGTCACCGTGCCGGGGGTCGCCGCGAAGCTGATCCGCACGCCGGGCGGCGTGCATCAGCGCGCGCCGCTCTTGGGCGAGCACACGGACGAGGTGCTGCAAAGCGTCGGCTTCGATGCCGAGGCGATTGCCGCGCTGCGCAAGTCGGGCGCGGTGGCCTGAACACGTTTCCGGCGCCCGCGTGGGCTCCGGTCGACTACCACGAGCAAGCGAGGAGACACCGAATGGATTCGTACCGGTCACCCTGGATGAACGACGAGCTCGACATCCTGCGCAAGACGGCGCGGCGGTTTTTCGAAGAGGAGGTCGCGCCCTTTTACGACCGCTGGGTCGAGCAGGGCAAGATCGACCGTGAAGTGTGGCGCCGCGCCGGCGAGCTGGGCCTGCTGTGCATCGGCATCCCGGAAGAATACGGCGGCCACGGCGGCACCTTCGCCCACGAAGTCGTCGTCATGGAAGAGCAGGCGCGCGTGGCCGACACCGCGCTGCCCTACGTGCCCGGGAGCGCCGGTGGGCCGTACATGCTGATGAAGAACGGCACGCCCGAACAGGTGAAGCGGTGGATGCCCAAGCTCGTCAGCGGCGAGCATTTCATCGCCGTGTGCGTCACCGAGCCCGGCGGCGGCAGCGACGTGGCGAACGTGCGCACGACCGCGCGCCGCGAAGGCGACGAATACGTCATCAACGGCAGCAAGACCTTCGTGACGATGGGCAGCCAGGCCGATCTGGCGATCGTGTGCGCGCGCACCGGCGGGCCGGGGAAGGACGGCTTGTCGATGTTCATGGTCGAGACGCGCGACTGCCCCGGCTTCCAGCTTGGCCGCCGCCTGAAGAAGGTCGGGCAGCACGCGATCGACACGCACGAGCTCTTTCTCGACGACGTGCGCGTGCCGGCCGAAAACCTGCTTGGCGGCGTTGAGGGCAAGGCCTTCAGCGGCGCGATGACCGGCTTCGACCGCGAGCGCCTCGTCATCGCGCTTACGTCGATCGCCACCGCCGAACGCGCGATCGAGCTGACCGTCGACTACGCGAAGAACCGCAAGATGTTCGCCCAGACGCTGTGGAACTTCCAGAACACCCGCATGAAACTCGCCGAGTGCATGACCGAGGCGAAGATCGGACGCGTGTTCATAGACAGCCTGATCATGAACGTGCTCGAAGGCAAGCCGGTGTCGAGCTCGGACAGCGCGATGGCCAAGTGGTGGTGCGCCGAAAAGCAGAACCGGATCATCGACGAGTGCCTGCAGTTCTTCGGCGGCTACGGCTACATGATGGAGTACCCGATCGCGCGCCTGTTCGTCGATGCGCGCGTGCAGAAAATCTACGGCGGCGCCAACGAAGCCCTCAAGGGAATCATCGCGAAGGCGTACTGACCGCTGGCCGCAAGGGCCCGGCGGCCGCGCCGCGGGGGCCCCGACACGGCGGCCGGGCACGGGCCCGGCTGCATTCAATCCGGATTCGGAGGTAGGGCGATGGCATCGAGCGTGGTGAGTCGGGTCGAGCAGCGCAAGGGGTGGATCGGAGGATGGACGGATCTGTCGCGGGGTGCGTTCCCGGTGATCGAGCCCGCGACCGGCGAGCGCATCGCCGAGGTCGGCTGTGCCGACGCGACGGACGTACGGCGCGCGGCGAAACTCGCGCGCGAGGCGCAGCCCGCGTGGGCGGCGATGCCGTTTCTCGAGCGCGCGGCGATCTTCCGGCGCGCCGCCGCGATCCTCGAGCGCGACCGCGACGCGATCGCCGGCTGGATCGTGCGCGAGACCGGCGGCATCCGCCCGAAGGCCGAGACCGAGATCGAGGCGGTCGGCAAGCACCTGCACGAGGCTGCGGCAATGCTGACGCAGCCGCGCGGGCTGATCCTGCCGAGCGACGACGGCACGCTGAGCTATGCGCGGCGCGTGCCGCACGGTGTCGTCGGCATCATCTCGCCGTTCAACTTCCCCCTGCTGCTATCGAGCCGCTCGCTGATGCCCGCGCTCGCCGCCGGCAACGCGGTGCTGCTCAAGCCCGACCCGCGTACTCCGATCTCCGGAGGGCTGCTGCATGCGCTCCTGCTCGACGAGGCCGGGCTGCCGCCGAACCTGCTCGCGGTGCTGCCGGGCGAGGCCGACGCGGGCGAGGCGGTGGTGACCGATCCCGCGGTGTCGATGGTCTCCTTCACCGGCTCGACCGCGGTCGGGCGCCGTGTCGGCGAGCTTGCCGGCCGCCACTTGAAGAAGGTCGCGCTCGAACTCGGAGGCAAGAACTCGCTGATCGTGCTCGATGACGCCGACCTCGAGCTGGCGGCGTCGAACGGCGCGTTCGCGTCGTGGGCGCACCAGGGGCAGGTGTGCATGGCCGCGGGTCGCCACCTCGTGCACGAGAAGGTCGCCGACGCCTACCTCAAGCTTATGAGCGCGAAGGCAAAGAACCTCCCCGTGGGCGATCCGCACCGCGAGAACGTCGCGCTCGGGCCGCTGATCACCGCGAAGCAACTCGAACGCGTCGAGCGCATCGTCGCCGAATCGGTGCGTGCGGGCGCGAAGCTGCACGCGGGCGGCAGCTCGCGCGCGCTCTTCTACAGCCCCACGGTGCTCGATGGCGTCACCCCCGACATGCCGGCGTTCCGCGAGGAAATCTTCGGCCCGGTCGTTTCGATCACGACGTTCGCCTCCGACGACGAGGCAGTGCGGCTCGCCAACGACACCGAGTACGGCCTGTCGGCCGGCATCATCAGCCGATCGATCTCGCGCGCGCGCGCGATCGCCGAGCGCCTCAACGTCGGTCTCGTGCATATCAACGACCAGACCGTCATCGACGACGGCTTCATGCCGATGGGTGGGCGCGGCGCCTCGGGCAACGGCTCGCGCCACGGCGGACCGGCCAACTGGGACGAGTTCACGCAATGGCAGTGGGTCACGGTTCGCGACACGCCGCCGCAGTACCCGTTTTGAGCGCGCGCACCGTGGGCGGGGATTCGATCAGGGAGGCGAGCATGGGCGAAGGCAGGGGGCCGCTGGCCGGGGTCAGGGTTGTCGAATTCGGCGGGATCGGGCCGTGTCCGTTCTGCGGCATGTTGTTGCGGCAGATGGGCGCCGAGGTGCTGCGCATCGACCGCGGCGCGTATTCCGGCGCGCTGCCGATTCCGGCGCGCTTCGATTTCCTCAACAGCGGCAAGACGCGGCTGCAACTCGACCTCAAGGACGAGGCCGCTAGGTCGCGGGCCCTCGATATCATCGGCGCGGCCGATGTCGTGATCGAGGGCTTTCGCCCAGCAGTGATGGAACGGCTCGGGCTCGGGCCTGAAGAGTGCCTCGCGCGCAATCCGCGGCTCGTCTACGGGCGCGTCACCGGCTGGGGTCGCGAAGGGCCGCTCGCCGACGAGGCGGGCCACGACATCACCTATATCGCGCTCACCGGTGCGCTCGCGTCGATCGGTCCGGCCGGCGGCGCGCCGGTACCGCCGCTCAATCTCGTCGGCGATTTCGCCGGTGGCGCGCTGTACCTCGCCTTCGGCATCGCCGCGGCCCTCGCGTCGGTGCGCGGCGGCGGCCGCGGCCAGGTCGTCGATGCGGCGATGGTCGATGGCGCGGCGCATCTGATGACCTTCATCTACGGCCTGCGCCAGGCGGGCATCTGGTCGCTCGAACGCGGCGCCAATCCCGCCGACGGCGGCTCGCCGTTCTACGGCGTGTATGCGACCGCCGACGGGCGCTGGCTCGCGGTCGCCGCGGCAGAGATGACATTCCGGCGCGCCTTCGTCACGGGCCTCGGGCTCGCGCCGGAGATTGCCGACGAAGGCGAGGACCGGGCGAACTGGCCGCGGCTGCGCGTGGTGATTGCGCAGGCGGTCGCACGGCGCGGGCGCGACGAATGGTGCGAACTTTTCGCCGGGCGCGACGCCTGTGTCGCGCCGGTGCTCGACCTCGACGAGGCGCCCGGCCACCCGCACGCGGCGGCGCGCGGATTGTTCGTCGAGGAAGACGGCTGCATTCGCCCGGCTGCTGCGCCGCGCTTTTCGGACGGCACCACGGCGCCGCCTGCGCGCGACGCCGCGCAGTTGCTCGCGCGTTGGGGGGTGGTGAGCCAATAGTCGTACGGCATCTTTCGTCAGCGGCTACTGCCGTCGCGCAGCGGCCGCTGACGGGACTTGATGGAGGATGAAGTTCAACCAGCGAGGAGGGGAGGCTCAACGATAAACGAAGGTTTCGAGCCGCACGGCGAGTGCCGGCGGCCGTGGCAGCGCCGATCCCGGGGCGACGACGGCCCGGTTGGCGCGCTGCCGCGTGCCGGCAGCGATGCCGGCGTTGTCACACAAAAAGAGGAGACAGGGATGAACAAGAAGCAGATCGCGCTGGCCCTCGCCGGCGCCCTAGGAGTCGCGCCCGCGGCGATGGCCCAGTCGAACGTGCAGATCTACGGCATCGTCGACGCGTTTCTGAGCTGGGCCAAGGCCGGCGACAACATCCGCCGCGGCATCGATTCGGGTGGCCTGTACGGCTCGCGGCTCGGCTTTCGCGGCAGCGAGGATCTCGGCGGCGGCCTGAAGGCGGTGTTCACGCTGGAATATCCGATCGAAGTGGACCAGAACCAGGGCATCGGCACCAGCTCGGCGCTGCGCTCGCGCCAGAGTTTCGTCGGGCTGGAAAGCCGCTACGGGCTGCTGTCGCTCGGCCGCCAGTATGCGCCCGGCTACGCGATCGCGCGCTACGACGCGGCCGGCGGCGTGCCCTTCGGCCCGCAGGCGATCCTCGCGAGCGGCGCCGGGGCGACGATCGTTCCGGCAAGTCCGGCGCGCTGGGACAACGCGATCGCGTACCGCTCGCCGAATTTCGGCGGGGTCGTCGCGAATGCAATCTACTCGTACGGCGAGACGAACCAGAACAACAACCGCGACGCCAACGACCGCTGGGCGCTCTCCGGCGACTATGCGAACGGCCCGCTCGCGGTGGGTCTGCTCTACCAGCGCGGCAGGGAGCTCACCAGCATCGGCGGCGAGGATCAGAAGGAGTGGGGGCTCGGCGCGATCTACGACTTCCGCGTCGTGTCGCTGTACGGCACCTATCAGACGATCAAGATCCACGACACCGACAAGGTCTGGCACCTGGGCTTCCGGGTGCCGGTCGGGGCGAGCTACCTCTTCGCCGCTTACGGCAGGCACGATGCGGACGACTCCGACAAGAGTGCGAAGGCCGGCACGATCGGTTACCGGTACGTGCTATCGAAGCGCACCTCGCTGTATGGCGCCTACACACGCGTCAACAACGGGGACAAACAGCGCGACCCGAACATCCGGCCGAACGGTGTGACGACGAACTTCGGGGACGACGCCACCGGCGTGTTCCTCGGCATCGACCACATCTTCTGAGAGTGTGGGGTGCCGGTCGTTCGACGTGAGCACCATCGACCGACCGGCACACTGGCGGCGCGCGGGGGGGGCGCTCCTTGCGCGCCGCGCTCAGCCGTCGGCGCGCGAGTGCATCCCGTTCGATAGCACGCGGGCGCTAAACGTGATGCGGTCGATGACGAAGCGCTGGCGCTGCTCGCCGAAGCCAGCAGCCGGGATCACCAGGCTCACGCTGCCGATGATCGTGTTCTCGCTGTCGAACACCGGTGCGGCGACGCCGACCACGCCCGGGGTGATTTCCCCATGCGACAGGCAGTAACCTTGCTTGCGGATCTCGCGCAACTCGTCCTGCATCTGCTCAAACGTGTCGGCGCTGCGGTTGCGGGAGAACTCGGCCGCCTGCTGCTGGTAGTGCTGGCGCAACTGTGCGGGCTTCAGGTACGCGAGGATCACGCGCGAGGTCGCGCCGGCAGACATCGGCATCGCCCGCCCGCGCTCGTAGCTGCTGTGGATCTGCGCTGCGCTGGATTCCTGGTGCACGCACAGCACGCGGTCCTTGTAATAGCGGCACAGCAGGCCGACGCCGGTGATCTCCTTGGCGAGCGCCTGCAGCAGCGGGCGGCCACTCATGATCAGCGGATCGCTCGTGCGCATCACGTAGTCGAGTTCGGCGATGCGGGGGCCGAGGGTATAGCCGATGTCCGGCAGCGACGTAACGAGGCCCGCCTCGGTGAGCACGCGCAGGTAGCGGTAGAGCGTCGAACGCGGGCAGCGCAGCCGCTCCATCATCTGCTCTGGCGTCCAGCGCAGGTGCTCCTCCTCGAACAGGTCGAGGATCTCGATCACCTTCTCGGGGCTGGTTCGGCGCGCGGCGCCCTCGGGCTTGTCGACCGGTGCTTGTTCGCTCTTCATGTCGTCGCGTTCCCTCGGTCTTGTTCCGGCATCGCCACGGGACGGTGAAACGGTGCGCACTCTACTGTATTCCCCGCAGCAGGGCAAAGAATCAGCATCACCTCGGTCGCGGCCCCCGTGGGCGCCGCCTACTGCCTGAGCCAGTAATGTGCGAGATCCTGCCCCACGTAGTTCGTCGGTGCCGGGACATAGCCCTGCAGCTTCGCGTCGACGACCGTCGTGCGCCGCCCCCAGAAGAGCGGCAGCGCGTAGGCCTGGTCGAGGACGTATTCCTCGATCCCGCGGATCATCGCCAGGCGCTGCGCGGCATCGGCGGTGCGAGACTGCGCTTCGAGCAGCGCGTCGAGCTTGTGGTCCGAGAACCTGCCGAGGTTGTTCGGGTTCCGGTCGTACGACAGGAAACCGGACCACTTCGCGGTGGGATCGTCGAGGTAGTCGGGCAGGTACTCGAGCACGAGGTCGAAGTCGCCCGCGCGCCGCCGCGCGAAGAACTGCGCGTCCTCGACCTGCTCCTGCTGCATCGTGACGCCGATCTGGCGGAACTGGTCGATGAGGTAGGTGCCCATGTACGGCCACGGTTTGCGGTTGAGGAAGACGAGCTTCAAGTTCGTCTTGTCGGCTTCGGCGAGCAGGCGCCGCGCCTCGGCGCGGGCCGCCTCGATGTTGCGGCTGAAGCCGGCCAGCTTCTCGAGCTCGGCGTTGCTGCGCGCGAACTCCGAACCGGGTCGCGACAGGCCGCCAACCGCGCTGACCGTCGTCGTGCGCTCCATTGCCTTCGAGCCCTCCCAGTGATCGAGCGCGAGCGCCAGGGCGCGTCGCACCCGGGCGTCGTCGAGCCCGGGCCGCGCGGTGTTGATCGTCGCCATGAAGAGCGTGGTGATCGCCGGATTCGCCTCGAAGACATTCACGTCCTTGCCGCGCGTGGCGACGATGCGCTGCGCCTCGAGCGGCGTGACGCCGCGGAAATCGACCATCACCTGACCGCCCGCGAGCGCATTGACCATCGCCGCGGTCGTCAGCGACAGCGCCTTGAAGCCGTCGAGATAAGGCAGGCCGGTGCGGAAATACTGCGGGAAGCGCTCCCCGACCCATTCGGCCCCCGGCGTGTAGCTGACGAACCTGAAGGGACCCGAGCCTATGACCTTCTTCGCCGGATAGGCGGGATCGCTCTTCAGCAGCGCGTCCGAATAGATGCAGCCATAGGGCTGGGCGAGCATCGCGAGCATCGACACGTTCGGCTCCGACAGGCGGAACACGACGGTGGCCGCATCGGGCGTGTCGATCGAGGCGATGTCGGCGTAGAGTTCCTTGCGCACCGACACCACACCCGGCGGCGGGTTGCGCATGCGCTCGAAGCTCGCGCGCACGTCGGCTGAGGTCAGCGCCGAGCCGTCGTGGAAGCGCACGTTCGGGCGCAGCTTGAACGTGTAGAGCAGTCCGTCGTCGGAGACGGTCCACGATTCGGCCAGATCGCCAACGATCGCCGGATAGCGCGCGGGGTCGATCTGCAGCAGTGTCGAATAGTGCGGCGCGACGCGGAACATCACGTTCAGCGAGCCCGCTGCGTGGCAGTCGAAAGTCGCCGGCTCGCCCATCGACACCGCGAACACGAGGTTGCCGCCGCGCTGCGGCTCCGCCTGCGCCGCGCCGCCGGGCGCCGCGAACAGGGTCGCCATCACCGATGCGGCCGCGATCATCCGTTTTCCAGTCTTCACCGTCGTCTCCCTTATAGTCCGTCGCGGCCTGCGCGCCGGCGGGCCGGGCGCGGGTTGCGACCGTTGTGCACACTTATCGCGCCGCCTCCTCCACGAGCGTCACCCTGACCCGGGCGCACAGGTCGAGGCTGAGGTTGATCGGGCTCAGATGCTCGAAGTCGAGTTCGAGCAGCTCGTTGAAGAACACGCCCTTGCCGCGCGCGACCGGCATGTCGTCGCTCCAGTGCCCGGCGCAGGCGGCAATGCCGAGGCCTTCGGGATGAATCGCCTGCGTGAATCTCAGGCGTCCCTGCACGCGCCGCCCGGTTTCGGATTCGACCCACACCGCGGCGCCGTCGCGCAAGCCCCGCCGGCGTGCGCTGTCCGCGTTGATCGCGATCGCGTACGAGAACGGATCGAGGCGCGCGGCCTCGTCGAGCCACGGGTTTTCCATCGTGAAGCTGTTCGTATGCACGATGTCGCGGTAGTAGAACGCGTAGAAATCGAAATCCGGCTTCGCGCAGCGATGCGAGGCGCAGGGCAGGAAGTCGGGCAGCGGTTCGTAGAACGCGCGCGGAACGTGCACGCCGCGCGGCGCGCAGATCGCGTCGATCGCCTCCCATACCGGCGGCAGGTACTCCCAGTAGATCGGCACGCGCACGTCGACGAAGGCGCGCCAATACACCTCCTGGGGCTGCTTCTTCCACTTGATCAGGCCATGCTGGCGGAACCAGTCGAGGCCGCGCGTGGGGCCGAAAGTGTTCTTCAGGTCGGCGTCGCAGATCTCCTCGTAGCGGTAGCGGCGGTCCGGGTCGAGCCGATACGGCGGCTCGAGGTTCATCGCCGCGTTGTAGGCCGCGTTGAGATCGGCGCCGATGCCGATGCGCTCGGCGAGATCGAGCAGCACGTCGGCGAACGGTCGCTGCTCACCGTCGGGCGGCACGACGGGCTGGCGGATCGGCCAGCACCACTCGCCCATGCCGCCGGGCAGGCTGAACATGAACGGGAAGTTCGAGCGCGAATCGGTCATCTGCAGGTAGCTCGCGTCGGGCAGCACGATGTCGGCGAAGCGCGAGGTCTCGGTCAGGAAGAGGTCGAACGACACCATGAACTTCAGCCGCTGCAGCGACTGCGCGACCGTCTCCGCGTTGCCGATCGCCATCACCAGGTTGCAGCCGAAATTGATCAGCGCCTCGGGCCGGTAGGGCAGGTCGAACGTCCGCCAGTACGCCTCCTGGTCGGCCGAGTTCAGGAAGGCCGAGTTCAGGCCCATGACGAAGAGATCCTGCAGGCCGAGGTTCTGCGGCGCACGCGGTTCGGTCGGCGGATACGGGTAGTGGAAGCCGAGCCACATGCCGGCCACCATCAACCCGTCGGCGTCGGCTTTCGGCACGTAACGCAGCCGCCCCGTTTCGGGAAAGCCGGCGCAGGCGGGGTTGAAGCCGAGGCAGGCACCGACGACGTCGGCGGCGCCGACGAGCTGGTTCAGCAGGTCGACGGCGATGAAATTGTAGTTGGAGTTCAGATGCCCCTGGTTGCCGCGGAAGGCGATCGCGGCCACCGGCCGGTACGGCAGCGTCACGCCCTCGATCGTGATCGTGCTGCCGATTCGCGCCTCGGCGGCGAACTCGGCGGCGAGGCGGCGGATGTCGCGCGCCGGCACGGTGCACACGCCCTCGGCCCATTCGGGCGTGAACTTCGCGAGATGCGCCTTGAGCTTCGCGAACGCCGGCTCGCAGCGCACGCCGCCGACCTCGTATTCGCCTTCGAGCGCCATGTCGGTCGCGGCGACGTCCGAAAAGGGGCGCGCTGCGCCGGCGCTGCGGTCCCACACGAGCGGCCTGTTGGATGCCGAATCGCGCATATAGCGGCGGTCGGGGCCGATCAGGTAGGGGCCATTCGTTTTCGCCTGCAGGTAGGCGAAGTCGCACGCACCGAGCTCGCGCACGAGCACGTGCGCCATCGCCAGCGCGAGCGCGGCGTCCGTGCCGACGCGGATCGGCACCCATTCGGTGGCCTTCGCACCGGCGAAGTTCGCCATCGGGTCGATCACCACCATCTTCATGCCGCGCGCGCGCGCCTCGGCGGCGAGCCCCATGTTCGAGCATGACGCGTGACCGGCCGCATGCCCCTTCGAGGCGCCGAAATACATCGCGTAGTTGCAGTAGGCGAAGTCCGGCACGATCGACCAGGACGCGTGCATCGTGCCGCTGATCAGGTGTGCCCCGTTGCCGCAGTGGATGCCTCCGCCCGACGTCGACACGTTCGGCGTGCCGAACGCGCCCGCGAAGGCGCGGAACGGCATGCCGCTCGCGGTGACCGTCGTCGTGCGCTGGATCACCAGCTTGCGCGGGTCCTCGGCGCGCAGCCGCCGCAGCACGGCGGCGATTTCGTCGAGCGCCTCCTCCCACGAGATTTCCTTCCAGCCGGGGTCCTCGTGCAGCCCCTTGCGCGGATTCGTGCGCCGCAGCGGTTTCTTCAGCCGGTGGGGGTCGTAATGGGTCATCAAGCCCGATACGCCCTTTCCGCAGAGCCGCCCCTTGCCCACGGCCGACTCGGGGTTGCCTTCGATCTTGACGACGACGCCGTCGACGCGATGCGCGAGGATCGAGCACGACCCGTAGCACAGCGCGCACGACGACTGAATCCACGCGTCATCGTCGGTTGCCGGGGCGGTCGAAGGATACGCCGTTGTCCGCATTCGCTAGCCTCCTTCGATTCCCGCAAGCACGATGATTTCGATGTCGGTGCGCCGCGCGCCCGGAACGAGGGCGGTTTCGACCTCGTCGACCGCGCGGCCATCGACGAAGAGCCGGCAGGTGCGCCGTTTCCTGCCGTGGGTGTCGGCCAGATCGGTGACGCGCTCCGGGCCCAGCACGCGGCCGAGCGACGCGAGCACGCTCGCGACCGTCGCGGGCGGCGCGAGCCGCAAAACGACGGGCTGGGGCAGCCCTGCCGGAGCGAGGGCGCCGAAGAGACGGACGCGGACCTCGGTCGCGGCCGATGCGATATCGGCGTCAGGGACGGCGGGGGGCGCGGGTGCCCAGAAGTGCCGATCTGAGACCGCCATGTCCCAGCGCACGGTGCCGGCAGCTGGAACCGGCGCGTGCGGGCCGTCCCTCGCCTCGGGGCTCACTCTCACTGCGGCGGGTGAGCCACGTGGCGGGCTGCCGGCATCGCGCCGCGCCGCGCGTGCAGGGATCGCTGCGTTGCTCCGTCTAGCGGAACGGGATGCGTTCGCACGTCCTCGCCCGCCTTGGTCGCTACGCTTCGAGTAATGAGTGACTGATCATTCATTAAAATGCCATTCCCTCGCGCTTCGACGAGCCCGCTCCGTTCCGGGACTTCGGGTCGGGGACGGGACTCTAATGATCACACGTATGATGAATTGAAAGTTAGACGCCGAAATCCGTTTCGTCAACCCGGGGATTCACAAGAATCAGCATCACGTTTCATTTATGTAGTCTCGTAGATCGAGATCAATAAATTGATGGGGTGCGTCTCAATAAGCCTGCCGAATTTTCTGTCGTCGCCAATCATCTCCTGTAAATATGAGAAAACTTTTTTTCCGGTTCAGAAAAATTTTCGTTGACAAGCATTCTACAGTCTCACAATATGAGACATGTAAAAAGCAATCACGCGACCGCCGGCGTGCGCTAAGGATGGCGGGTCTTACCTTTTCTTGGGGGAGCTGGAATGAACAAGCGTCTTGAGGCAGAACGGATCGACAGCAGCACGGCGAGCGAGCCGATCCAGGACTTGCGCGAGTGGTTGAGCCGCGTCGAGCAAATGGGCGAGCTCGTGCGCGTGAAACAGCCCGTCGATCGCGACGAGGAAATGAGTGCAGTCGGTTACCTGCTCGCGAAGCAGCAGCCGTCGCCCGCGGTGCTGTTCGAGAAGGCCGCCGGTTTCGAGGACAGCAAGATCGGCGCGCGGCTGCTGTGGAACATCCTCGGCCCGAGCCTGAAACGCGTCGCGCTGACGCTCGAGGAGCCGGTCGATACGCCGACCGTCGAACTGATCCGCCGCGCCAAGGACAAGCTCAAGCAGCGCATCCCGCCGCGTGAGGTGTCGCGCGCCGAAGCACCGGTGTGCCAGAACACGTTGACCGGCGACCAGATCGATCTCAACCAGCTGCCGATCCCGAGGCACTGGCCGCTCGACGGCGGGCGCTACGCCGGCACGGCCGACGCGGTGATCACGCGCGACCCGGACAGCGGGTATCTGAACATCGGCACCTACCGGATGATGCTGCAGGGCAAGAACCAGGTCGGCCTGTACATGTCGCCGGGCAAGGATGCGCGGCTGCACATCACGCGCGCCTGGCAGAAGGGCGAGCCGATCCAGGTCGCCGCGGCGTGGGGCATCGACCCGCTGTTCATGATGGTGGGCTCGCAGACCTTCCCGAAGAACGTGTCCGAGTACGAGTTCGCCGGCGGCATCAAGGGGCAGGCGATCCCGGTCGTGCGCGGCACGACAACGGACCTCCTGTTGCCCGCGAACGCCGAACTCGTCATTGAGGGCATCATCCGGCCGAATTCGGTCAAGCCCGAAGGTCCGTTCGGCGAGTTCCCGGGTTACTACGGCCGCCCCGAGGCGGGTTGTCCGCTGGTCGAGGTCACCGCGGTGCATCACCGCTCGAACCCGATCCTGACCAACGCGCTGATGGCCGACTACCCGTCGTGCGAGCAGAGCGGTTTCTTCTCGATCGTGCGCTCGGCGAAGATCTGGGACGACCTCGACAAGCTCGGCATCCCCGGCATCGCCGGCGTCTACGCGCATCCGGCGGCGGCGGGCGGCTTCGGCGTCACCGTCATCAGCCTCGAGCAGCGTTACGCGGGCCACGCCGCGCAGGCGCTCGCGCTCGCCGCGCAGTGCCCGGGCGGCGCGTACTACACGAAGCTGATCATCGCGGTCGACGAGGACATCGACCCGACCGACATGGATCAGGTGATTTGGGCGATGGCGAGCCGCTGCAACCCGATCGACGACATCGACATCCTGCGCAACACCTGGAGCACTTGGCTTGATCCCACGCAGAACCCGCCCGAGAAGCGCCCGTACGGCTCGAAGGCGCTGATCAACGCATGCAAGGATCACCGCCATCTGCCGGTGTTCTCGAAGCGCACGACGCTGAGTCGCCAGACCTACGACAAGGTCGCCTCGCGCTGGAGCGAGCTCGGCCTGCCGGGACAGATCCCTACGGTGCGGGCGTTCGAGGAGGAGAACAAGGTCGTCTACCATGAAGTCGGCGGCTTCGAGCCCGGCAAGCAGCCCGGCGAAGAGTGAGCGGGGGCGGCGCGGCGATCCACGTCCGCACGGCGGTTGCCGGGCTCGAAACGGAGGCCCGGCAGCGTATCCGGCGGGGGCCGCCGACGGGATCGCCCGCTTCCCGCAGCGGGAAGCGGGACCGGGAAAAGGCGCGCCCGCCGCGACGTGCGCGCGGTGAGGCGGGCCCGACTCGTCGAAATTTTATTTTTTTGTGGTACACGATCCGTATCGGAGTATGATCGTTAAAAATACAAATACGAACGTTGTGTATACCTAAGCATAAAAAAACACCGTTAGCGCTGGGCTCCAGTGCACCATCGGTGGAGACGAGGAGAGTGAGACATGGTGGCTTTCTGCGAAGCCATGATGGCGCGCGTTGCGGACGAGCCGAGTAGAGCGGGCCGGCACACGCCCGACGGACGGCACGCGCCCTTCGGCGAGCGCTGTTACAACGGTCCGTTGCTGTCGGTGCAGGGACTGCACGTCGCATTCAAGACCGCCCGGGGGCACACCGAAGCGCTCACGGACGTCAGTTTCGAGGTCGATCGCAACGAGGTCGTCGCGGTCGTCGGCGAGTCGGGGTCGGGGAAGTCGGTCACCGCGCTGTCGATCATGGGCTTGCTTCCTGACGCCGGCCACGTGACCGGGGGGCGGATCAACTTCGAAGGCCGCGATCTGCTGACGCTCGACGCGAAGGCGATGCGCGAGATCCGCGGCCGCGACATCGCGATGATCTTCCAGGATCCGATGACGTCGCTGAATCCGATCCTGACGGTCGGTTACCAGATCGCCGAGTCACTGCGCATCCACAAGGGCATGAGCGCCGACCAGGCGCGGCAGCGCGCGGCCGAGCTGCTGACGCTGGTCGGCGTGCCGGAGGCCGAGTCCCGGCTCGACCAGTATCCGCATCAGTTCTCGGGCGGCATGCGCCAGCGTGTGATGATCGCTATCGGGCTCGCGTGCGATCCGAAGCTGATCATCGCCGACGAGCCGACCACCGCCCTCGACGTCACGATCCAGGCGCAGATCCTCGAGCTGATGAAGGACCTGTCGGTGCGCCTGGGCATCGCGATGGTCATCATCACGCACAACCTCGGCGTCGTCGCACGCTACGCGGACCGCGTAGTCGTGATGTACGCGGGGCGCGTGGCCGAGCAGGGCAGCGCCGAAGCGGTGTTCTTCCGGCCGCGCCATCTCTATACGGCCGGGTTGCTGTGCTCGGTGCCGCGGCTCGACAGCGAGCGGCGTGCGCGGCTCGAAGCGATCGAAGGCTTGCCGCCGGATCTGTCGAAGGCGCAGGAAGGCTGCCGCTTCGCACCGCGCTGTCCGCAGGCCGTCGCGGCCTGCCTGCGCGAGGTGCCGGCGCTGCGTCCGACCGACACCGGAGGGCTGTCGGCATGCCTGCGCGCCGACGAGCTCGCCGACGGACGCGTGCGCTGGGTCGGCAACGCCTATGGCGCCGCGCAGCCCGGGCAGAACGAACCGGCGGCGCCGGCGCGCAAGGTCCTCGTGCGCGTCGACGGACTGACGCGCCACTATGCGGTGCAGTCGAGCTGGGGCGGGCCGAACCGCACCGTGAAGGCGGTCTCCGATGTGAGCTTCACGATCGACGTCGGCGAGACGCTGGGGCTCGTCGGCGAGTCGGGCTGCGGCAAATCGACGGTGGGCCGACTGCTGTTGCGACTCGAGGAGCCGACGGCCGGACGTATCGAGTTCGAGGGGCGCGACGTCACGCACGCCGGTCACGGCGAGCTGCGCGCGCTGCGGCGCCGCTTCCAGGTCGTGTTTCAGGACCCGTACGCGTCGCTGAACCCGCGCAAGTCGATCGGCGACATCATCGCCGAGCCGCTGCGCGTACACCGCATAACGAGCGGCGCGGCCGCCACGCGCGAGCGTGTCGATGAGCTGCTGGCGCAGGTCAGCCTGCGCCCCGACCTGCACGACCGTTTCCCGCACCAGATCTCGGGCGGACAGCGCCAGCGGGTCGGCATCGCGCGGGCGCTCGCGATGGAGCCGTCCTTCATCGTCTGCGACGAGGCGGTGTCGGCGCTCGACGTGTCGATCCAGGGGCAGATTGTCAATCTCCTCGCCGACCTGCAGGAGAAGCACAGCATCGCGTATCTCTTCATCGCACACGATCTCGCGGTCGTGCGCCACATCTCGACGCGGGTGATGGTGATGTACCTCGGCCGCGTGATGGAGGTCGCGAGCCGCGAAAGTCTCTACCGCGAGCCGCTGCATCCCTACACGCGCCTGCTGCTCGAGGCGGCCCCGACGCCGGACCCGGTGAAGGAGAAGCAGCGCGAGGCGGCGCTGATCCGCGGCGAACTACCGAGCCCCTTCGCGCCGCCGTCGGGCTGTCCGTTCCGCACGCGCTGCCCCGTTGCCGACGCTGAATGCAGCCTCACGGTGCCTGAGCTGCGCGAAGTGCGCCCCGGCCACCGCGTGGCCTGCCTGAAAATCTGACGGGAGATGATCCGTGCCGCGATATCTTGGTGCCAAGCTGCTCCAGCTCGTTCTCACGCTTGCGGGCGTGGCCGCGCTGATCTTCCTGCTGCTGCGCGTGCTGCCCGGCGACGTCGTCGAGGCGAAGTATCTGGCCGAAGGGGGCAATGTGTCCGAGGAGGTGCTCGCCGCCGAGCGCACGCGCCTCGGCCTTGACCGCCCTACGCACGAGCAGTTCGCCGAATGGATGGGCGGGCTTGTGCGCCTCGAGCTCGGCCGTTCGATGTGGACCGGCCGCCCGGTCGCCGAGGAGATCTCGAGCCGGCTCGCGGTGACGATGGAGGTTGCGGTGATGGCGACCGTCATTGCGATCGTCATTGCCGTGCCGCTCGGTATCGCGTCGGCGCTCGCGCACGGCAGCTGGCTTGACCAGGCGATCCGCGTCCTGACGGTCGCCTGGCTGTCGGTGCCGGCGTTCTGGCTCGGCATGCTGGTGCTGCTGGGCCTGCTGCTGGTGTTCGAGTGGGGGCCGCCGATCGAGCACATCTCGCTCTTCGAAGATCCACTCGGCAACCTCACGCAGCTGATCTGGCCCGCGCTCGTGGTGGGCGCACGCATGTCGGCGATGATCGCGCGGATGCTGCGCTCGTCGCTGCTCGAAGTGCTCAACGAGGACTACATCCGCACCGCGCGCTCGAAGGGCGTGCGCGAATCGACCATCGTCGCGCGGCACGCGCTCGGTAACGCGCTGCTGCCCGCGGTGACAGTGGTCGGCATGGAGTTCGCGTTCCTGCTCGGCGGGCTCGTTGTCACCGAGCAGGTGTTCAACCTCAACGGCATCGGCAAGCTGCTGATCCAAGCCGTCGGCCAGAACGACTTCACGCTGATCCAGGGGCTGGTGATGCTGTTCGCGGTGTTCTTCGTCAGCGTCAATTTCGCGACGGATCTGCTGTACGCAGCGCTTGACCCGCGCGTGCGCCTGCGCTGAACGCGGGAACCCGACGGACACAATCAACGGAGAGATCGACATGGAAGCGATGGCTGTGCCTTTCGAGCGCGCGGCGCGCCCGGCAGGGCGACGCGGGCTGAGGTGGCTGAAGGGAATCGGGCGGTTCGCTCGCGAGCAGCCGTTGGGGCTCGCGAGCGCGCTGATCATCCTGGTGATCCTGTTCGCGGGCGTGTTCGCCGTGTGGGTTGCGCCGTACGATCCGCTCGCGACGGACTTCGCGAAGCTGCTGCTGCCGCCCGACGCCACGCACTGGGCCGGCACCGACGAGTTCGGGCGCGATATCTTCTCGCGGCTCGTCTATGGTGCGCGCACCGCGCTGATCCTCGGCATCTGCTCGTCGCTGCTGGGCGGCATCGCCGGGGGCCTGCTCGGAGTGACGTCGGCATACTTCGGCGGCTGGGTCGATACCGTGCTGCAGCGCTTCGTCGACATCTTGCTGTCGCTGCCGGTGATCATCCTAGCGCTGATCGTCGCCGCGGTGCTCGGCCGCCACGAGATCTACGGCATCGACGCGAACCTGATGTTCGCGGTGGCGATTCCCTACATGCCGAAGGCCGCGCGCGTGATCCGCGCGGCTGCGCTTACGGTGCGCACGATGCCCTACATCGACGCGGCGCGCGCCGCGGGCTTCTCGCACCCGCGCATCGTACTCGGCCACATGGCGCCGAACCTCGCTGCGCCGTGGCTCGTGCTGGTCTCGGCCTTCACCGCACAGACCATCCTGCTCGAGGCGGCGCTGTCCTACCTCGGCGTCGGCGTCACCGATCCGACGCCGTCGTGGGGCTTGATGCTGTCGGGCGTCGCGGTGCAGTCGTTCTCGCAGGCGCCCTGGACGGTGATCTTTCCGGGCCTCGCGATCAGCCTCACAGTGTTCGCGTTCAGCCTGCTGGGCGACGCGCTGCGCGACACGCTCGACCCGAAGTTCCGCCACTGACGGCGGATGCCATGCAAGTCGATGTCCGCGATGACGGACTGCAAAACCATAGGGGGAGACCATGAAAGTGAGAAGTTCGGTGTGCGCGGTGGTGGCCGCGACGGCGGTCCTGTTCAGTGCCGAGGGGCTCGCCAACGCGACGCCGCAGCGCGGCGGCAACCTCGTGTTCGCAGTTTCGCTCGGCGAGCCGGCGACCTTCGACTGCCACGCGGCGGGCTCGCTCAACGTGATGTACCGCGTCGCTCCCCATTACTCGACGCTGCTTCAGATCGACGCCGCACACTATCCGAAGGTCGTTGGCGATCTCGCCGAGTCGTGGACCGTGTCGCCCGACGGGCTGGTGTATGAGTTCAAGCTGAGGCCCAACGTCAAGTTCCACGACGGCACCAAACTGACGTCGGGCGACGTGCGCGCGAGCTTCGAGCGCATGCGCAATCCGCCGCAAGGCGTGCTGTCGGTGCGCAAGGAGCTGCTCGCCGACGTCGCCTCGATCGAGACGCCCGACGCAGGTACCGTGGTGTTCCGGCTGGAGAAGCCGAACGTGTCGATGCTGGCGCTGCTCGCGCAGCCGTACGGCTGCATCTATTCCGAAGCGCTGCTGAAGAGCGATCCGACCTATCCCGCAAAGAAAGTCATGGGCACGGGGCCGTTCAAGTTCGTGTCCTACACACCCGGCGCCGAATGGGTCGGCGAGCGTTTCCCCGACTATTTCCGTCCTGGGTTGCCCCATCTCGACGGCTTCAAGGCGATTTCGTTGACGCCGCCGTCCGCCGTCAACGCGCTCGCGGGGGGGCAAGTGATGGTCGATTTCCGCGGCGTCTCGCCGCTCGAGGCGGACCGCATCGTCTCGACTCGGGGCAAGGACGTGCAGATCTTCGAAGCGAATCCGGCGATCTCGACGCTGTTCATGGCGATGATCAACACCCAGAAGCCCGCGCTCCGCGATCCGCGCGTGCGCAAGGCGCTCGCGCTCGCGCTCGACCATTGGGAAGGCTCGAAGGCGATGGAGCGCTCGACGACGCTGAGCGTCGTCGGCGGCCTCGCGCGCCCCGGGTCGGAGTTCGCGCGCAGCAACGCGGAGCTCGAAAAGCTGCCGGGCTTCGGCCGAAACGTCGACGCGGCGCGCGCCGAGGCGAGGCGGCTCCTCGCCGAGGCCGGGCAGGCGAACCTCAAGCTCACCTTTCTGAACCGCAAGCCGTGGCCGTTCCTCGGCGTCTATCTGATCGACCAGTTCCGGCAGATCGGCGTCACGATGGTGCAGGAGCAGGTCGAGGATTCGCAATTCTTCGCGCGCCGCCGTGCGGGCGAGTTCGACCTCGCGGTCGAGTACCTGCCCGACTACCTCGACGATCCGACTGCGAAGTGGTCGATCTTCGTCTCGCACGAGAAGAATCCGGCGAACATCGCGCGCTACAACGACCCGAAGGTCGACACGCTGATGGAGGAGCAGTCGCGCATCGGCGATCCGGCGAAGCGTCTGGTGGTGATCCGACAGCTGGAGGAGTACATCCTGACCCAGGGCTACACGCTGCCGCTGTTCTGGGGCCGGCGCACGACGGTCGTCGATTCCAGGCTGCAGGGCTACGTCCCGGCGCCGACGAACTACGTCGGGCAGGACCTGAGCCAGTTCTGGATCAAGCGCTGACGGGAGACGGAAGGGGCGGGCGGCGCCGACGTCCGGCGCTGCGCCGTCACGCGCGTTCAGGCCGCGGCGGTCTCCTCTAGCAGGCTCGCCGGCAGCGCCGACAGGAACTCCGAGAAGCCGCTGCCGCCGGCCGGCACGTGTTCGAGCATCAGCCGGTAAGCGAGCGCTTCGTCGCCGGCGAGGATCGCCTGTGCGATCTTTTCGTGCGCGGCCACCGAACGTTCGATCTGAACGGTGGTATGCAGTTGCCGGTTGTTGACATTGTAGCGTTGGATCAGGCGCCGCAGCGGGCGCACCTGCTGCGCGAGGAGCTCGTTGCGGCTGCCGGCGTAGATCGCCTCGTGGAATTCCAGATTCGCGTCGCTGTAATCGTCCGCGTCGCCGGCGCCGCCAGCGATCGCCCGGCCGTGTGCGAGCGCCGCGTCGAGAGCGGCACGCAGCTCCTCCGACGCACGCCGCGCGGCGAGTTTCGCGCACAAGGCTTCGAGTTCGCCGAGCAGTTCCAGCATGTCCCGCAGCTGCGGGATCGACAGGCGGGAGACCGCGACACCCTGCCGCGGCGTGATGCGCACGAGCTTCTGCGCGGCAAGCTGTTGCAGCGCTTCGCGCACCGGCGTGCGGGACACGGAGAAGCGTGCGGCGAGCTCGCGCTCGTCGAGCGACGCGCCCGGCGGAACCTTCCCGCTTTCGATCTCGGACTGCAGCGTGTCGCGGATCGACGAAGCGAGATTTGGTTTCTGGTTACGGATCTGGCTCATGAAGGGACCAATCGAATGCGAAGAGTACTAATTATACCAAGACGTCTGGATAAAATATTCGACACCGGTTGATCTCAATTGTTTGCACGTGGAACACAATAAATTATCTTGTGTATACCACAATGCTGTTGCAGAATAATGAAAACGGCGTCGCTGCGACTGCAGCTTGCCGTGGTGGTGGCGCCCAGGACGGCCGCCGGACGTAGGACGCGAGTCGGTTTCGAGAGGCTTTCGGTGACTAGGGAAATGACAACAAGCAATCTGCATAGCGCTGCGGTGGTCGCGCGTCTGCTGCGCCCGCGCTCGATCGCCATCGTCGGCGCGTCGTCCGAGCCGCGCTCGTTCGGCGGCTTCGTGCTGGCGAATCTGGAGCGCTTCGGCTTCGGAGGCGAGATCCACCTCGTGAATCGCGACCGGCGCGAGATCGGCGCTCGCGCGTGTTTCCAGCGCGTCGCCGACCTGCCGCGGGGTGTCGATGTCGCGGTGATCGCAATCCCGCAGAACGGCGTGCTCGACGCCGTCGCCGAGTGCGGCCGGCGCAACGTGAACGCGGCGGTGATCTTCTCGTCGGGGTTCGCCGAAACGGGCGACGAGGGCAAGGCGCAGCAGGACGCGCTGACCGCGGCCGCGCTCGCCGGCGGCGTCGCGCTCGTCGGCCCTAACTGCATGGGCCTCACGAACTACGTCGATGGAGTGCCGCTCACCTTCGAGCCGCTCGAGCGCTGCGGCGCGCCCACGGGCGCGGGCGTCGCGATCGTAGCGCAAAGCGGCGCGATGGCCGCGACGATCCGCGACGCGCTGCTCGCGCGCGGCGAGCCGGTCAGCCATTCGATCTCGACCGGAAACGAGGCGGTGCTCGGCGCCGAGGATTTCGTCGAATACCTCCTGACCGACGGCGCGACGAACGCGATCGCGCTGTACCTGGAGCAGATCCGCCGGCCGCGCGAGTTCCTCTCGCTCGCGGCGCGGGCACGCGGGCTCGGCAAGCCCCTGGTGCTGCTGTCGACGGGGCGGAGTCAACGCGCGCGCGACGCCGCGCAGTCGCACACCGGCGCGCTCGCCGGCGACTTCGCGATGATGCGCACGATGCTCGCACGGCATGCGGTCGTGCTCGTCGACACGCTCGACGAGCTCGTCGACACCGCAGCCGTACTGTCGCGCTATCCGGCGCCATGCCCCGGCGGGGCGGCGTTCATGACGATGTCGGGCGCGCTGAAGAACACCGCGCTCGATCTCGGCGAGGACGTCGGACTGGAATTCGCGGCGCTCGCGCCCGCGACTGCCGAGGCTCTGCGCGAGTCGCTGCCAGCCTATGCGGCGATCGAGAACCCGCTCGACGTCACGACGGTGCATGTCGGCCGCCCGGCCGTTCCGGGCGAGATCGCGCGCCGCTTGCTCGACGATCCTGGCGTCGGCAGTCTCGTCGTGTCGCAGGTGGGCGGCGCGCGCGTGTCGCAGATCGACCGCGCGAACCACCTCGTGCCCGCGCTCGCCAGCGCGGCGAAGCCGGTCGTGCTCGTCATCGTTGGCGACCAGTCGCCGCTCGAGCCGGAGCTGCTCGACGCGGTGCGCGACGCGGGCGTGCCGCTCTTCCGCTCGCAGGACCGCGCGCTGCGCGCGATGGCGCACGTCGCGCGCTATGCCGTCGCACGCCTGCAAAAGCCCGGGGCCGGGTGTGCAGCGCTCGGCGAGACCGTCGCGCTGCCGTGGGGCGGCGGCACGCTCGCCGAATACCGCGGCAAGCAGTGGCTCGCCGCGGCGGGCATAGAGATCCCGTGCGGGCGGCTCGCGCGCGACGCCGACGAGGCCGTGCGCATCGCCGCCGACATCGGCTACCCGGTCGTGCTCAAGGCGCAGGCGGCCGCGTTGCCGCACAAGAGCGACGCGGGCGGCGTCGCGGTCGGACTCGCCGACGAGGCGGCGCTGCGTGCTGCGTGGGCGCGCGTCGTCGACAGCGTCGCTCGCGCACGGCCCGGTCTCGCGCTTGACGGCATGCTCGTCGAGACGATGGCCGACAAGGGGCTCGAGCTCGTCGTCGGCGCGCGCCGCGATCCCGATTGGGGCCCGGTGCTGCTCGTCGGGCTCGGCGGCATCTGGATCGAGGCGCTTGCCGACGTGCGGCTGCTGCCGGTCGATCTCGACGAGGCTGCGATCGTCGAGGAGCTCTGCCGGCTCAAGGGCGCGGCGCTGCTGTGGGGGCTGCGCGGTGCGCCGGCGGTCGACATGGCGCAGGTCGCGCGCGTCGTCGCGCGGGTCGGCGCGCTGATGCGCACGACGCCGGCCGTCACCGAGATCGACATCAATCCGCTGGTCGCGTACCCGGACCGCGTCGTCGCACTCGACGCGCTCGTCGTGTGCGACCCGCTGTGAAGCGGTGAAGTCGACCCACTGAATCCAACCAACGGGACAGGGAACCGATGAAACTCCAGTTTTCCGAGCAAGAGGAAGGCTTCCGGCAGGAGGTGCGCGCCTTCGTGCGCGAGCGCCTGCCCGAGGACGTCCGCCGGAAGGTCGAACGCGGCCTACGGCTCGAGCGGCACGACTATGTCGCGTGGTACGCGAAGCTCTACGAGCGCGGCTGGATCACGCCGTCGTGGCCGGTCGAGCACGGTGGACCGGGTTGGACGCCGGTCGAGCGCTACATCTTCGACGAGGAGACGCTGCTCGGCAATGCGCCGCGCATCATCGCGAGCGGTATCAACATGCTCGGGCCGGTGCTGATAGCGTTCGGCTCCGAGGAGCAGAAGCGGCGCCACCTGCCGCCGATCCGCAGGAGCGAGGTATGGTGGGCGCAGGGCTTTTCGGAGCCCGGCGCGGGGTCTGACCTCGCGTCGATGCGCACGAGCGCGGTGCGCGAGGGCGACGACTTCGTCGTCAATGGCCACAAGATCTGGACGTCGTACGCGCACTTCTGCGACTGGCTGTTCTGCCTCGTGCGCACCGGCAGTGGCAAACCGCAGGAGAGCATCTCGTTCCTGCTGATCGACCTGAAGACGCCGGGCATCACGGTGCGGCCGATCCGCGGCATCGACGGCGGCGACGATCTCAACGAGGTCTATCTCGACAACGTGCGCGTCCCCGCCGAAAACCTGATCGGCGAAGTGAACAAGGGCTGGACTTACGCGAAGTACCTGCTCGGGCACGAGCGCACCGGCATCGCCGGAGTTGGCGCGTCGAAGCAGCAGCTCGCGCGATTGAAGCGCATCGCCGCGACGGTGCGCGATGGCGGCCGTCCGCTGATCGAATCGCCGGGCTGGCGCGAGCGCATCGCCGCGCTCGAGGTCGAGCTGCTGGCGCTCGAATACATGGGGCTGCGCATGCTGAGCGGTGCGCAGATCGCTGCGGCGCCCGGCGTCGATGCGTCGCTGCTGAAGATCCGCGGCACCGAGCTGCGGCAGGCGATCTACGAGCTGCTGCTCGAGGCTGCCGGCCCCGCGGCGGTGCCCTTCGTCGAGGAGGCGCTGTTCCTCGAGCGCGCCGATGAGGCGCCGGTCGAGCCCGAGCTCGCGGCGCTCGCGGCCAACTTCCTCGATTCGCGAAAGCTGTCGATCTACGGCGGTGCGAACGAAATCCAGCGCAACCTCGCCGCGCGCGCGCTGCTCGGCCTCTAGGAGAACGCGATGGACTTTTCCCTTTCCGACGAGCAGCTGCAGTTGCGCGATGCGGTGCAGCGGTTCTGCGAACACGAATACCCGGCCGCCTCGCGCGGCGTCCCGGACGCCCCGGCACGCATGGACGAGCGCTGGCGGCTGATGGCCGACATGGGCCTGCTCGGGCTGCCGTTCTCGGCCGGGCACGGAGGCAGCGAGCTGTCGGCGGTCGACGTCATGATCGTCATGGAAGGCCTCGGCCGCGCGCTCGCGTGCGAGCCGTACTGCTCGACGGTCGTGCTCGCCGGCGGCCTCGTCGCCGCCGCGGGCACGCCGGCGCAGGCCGACGCGCTGCTACCAGCCGTCGTGCGCGGCGAGCGACGCCTCGCGATCGCGCTCGACGAGCCCGGTGCGCGCTACGACCCGCTGCCGCTCGCGGCGAAGGCGATGCGCGACGGCGACGGCTACCGGCTCGACGGGCGCAAGACGCTGGTGTTCGACGGCGACGCCGCCGACACGCTGATCGTCGCGGCGCGCACTTCGGGTGCGCCCGGAGATCGCGACGGCGTGACGCTCTTCCTCGTTGACGCGACAGCGCGCGGCGTCGACCTGCACGCCTATCCGACGCTCGACGGGCGCCGCGCCGCGGATTTCCGCTTCACGGACGTGCGCGTGCCGGCCGACCGCGTGCTCGGCGAGGCCGGCGGAGGGCTCGCGCTCGTCGAGGCGGCGCTCGACCGCGGCATCGCCGCGCTGTGCGCGGAAGCGGTCGGTGCGCTCGACGCGCTGCTCGAACTCACCGTCGACTACGTGAAGGTGCGCAAGCAGTTCGGTGTCGCGCTCGCGAGCTTCCAGGCGCTGCAGCACCGTCTCGTCGATATGTTGATCGCGTGCGAGCAGGCGCGCGCGATGGCCGGGGTCGCGGCGATGGCGGTCGACGGCGGCGACGCCGCCGAGCGCGCGCGGCTCGTCTCGGCGGCGAAGGTGCAGGTCGGCAACGCGGCGCGGCTGGTCACGCGCGAGGCGATCCAGATGCACGGCGCGATGGGTATGACCGACGAATGCAAGGTCGGCCATTACGCCAAGCGCCTGCTGGTCATCGGTCAGTCGTTCGGCGACGTGCGGCATCACCTGCGCCGTTTCGGCCAGGAAGCGCTCGCCTGACCCATTCATCACGATTCATCACACATCCAACGGGGGATACAGGAATGGAATATGGCTTGAAGGACAAGGTGGTCGTCGTCACCGGTGCGGGCAACGGCATCGGCCGCGCGATCGCGATGTACTGCGCGCAGCTCGGCGCGAAGGTCGTCGTCAACGACATCGGTACGTCGCTGTCGGGCGACGGACGCAGCGAAGGCCCGGCGAAGGAGGTTTGCGCCGAAATCGAGGCGGCGGGCGGGGTCGCAGCGCCAAGCCTCGACAGCGTCGCCGACCCGGACGGCGCGCAGCGCATCGTCAAGACCGCGGTCGAGCGGTTCGGCCGCATCGACGCGGTTGTCAACAATGCCGGGGTGCTGCGCGACAAGATGTTCCACAAGCTCGGCGTCGAGGACTGGAAGCTCGTGCTCGACACGAACCTGAGCGGCGCGTTCTACGTCGCCGTTGCCGCCGCGCCGTTCTTCAAGGAGCAGGGCTCGGGCGCGTTCGTGCATATGACGTCGCCGACCGGCGTCGTCGGCATGATGGGGCAGGCGAACTACGGCGCAGCCAAGGCCGGCATCATCGGCCTGTCGAAAGGCATCGCTCTCGACATGAAGGCCTTCGGTGTGCGCTCGAACTGCATCTCCCCGCAGGCCTTCACCCGCATGCTCGCGGGCATCGAGCCGAAGACCCCGGAGCAGGCCGCGCGGCTCGAGCGCGCGAAGCTCAACACGCCCGAGAAGATCGCGCCGCTCGCGGCCTACCTGATCTCCGACGCCGCAAAGGATGTCACCGGCCAGATCTTCGGCGTGCGCCGCAACGAGATCATGCTGTTCAACCAGATGCGCCCGATCCGCTCGGTGACCTACGGCGACGGCTGGTCGCTGCAGACGATCGCCGAGAACGCGATCCCCGCGATGCGCCCGTTCCTGACGCCGCTCGACGGCGGCGAGTACTTCGCCGCCTGGGACTCGCTCTGAGCGGAGGAAACGACATGCCCATCGACAGAGATTTTCTACTCGGCTGGAAGATGGATCCGGTCGAGGAGTCCTACACCGACCGCGAGACGATGTTCTACGCGTTGAGCCTTGGACTCGGCGCCGACCCGCTTGACGCAGGCCAGCTGCGCTACGTCTACGAAAAGGATCTCGCGGCCTTCCCGACGATGCCGGTCGTGCTGTGCCTGCCGCAGGGCTGGGCGGTCGATCCGCGCGCGGGGCTGAACTACCGCATGATGCTGCACGGCGAGCAGGGCCTCGTCGTGCATCGGCCGCTGCCCCCCGCGGGCCGCGTTCGCGGGGTCACGCGCGTCGCGGAGGTCATCGACAAGGGTCACGACAAGGGCGCGCTGCTGTATCTCGAGCGCGAGATCACCGACGCCGCCGACGGCACGCATTACGCGACCGTCAAGGGCACGGTGTTCGCGCGCGCCGACGGCGGCTTCGGCGGCTCGTCGGGACCGGTTCGCCCCGTGCACCCGATCCCCGAGGGTGAGCCCGACGCGGTGCTCGAGATGCCGACGTCGCCCCAGGCGGCGCTGCTCTACCGCCTCAACGGCGACCGCAACCCGATCCACGCCGACCCGGAAGCCGCGCGCGGCGCGAAGTTTCCGCGGCCGATCCTGCACGGCATGTGCACCTACGGCATCGCGGCGCACGCGATCCTGCGGCGTTTCTGCGACTACGACGCGGCGGCGCTGCGCGAGCTTGACGTGCGCTTCTCGGCGCCCACCTTTCCCGGTGAGACGGTCACGTTCGCGTTCTGGAAGCGCGGCAACGTCGTGTCCTTCCGCGCGCGCGTGCAGGAGCGCGACGCGACCGTGCTCGACAACGGCCGCGCGGTGCTCGCCGGCTGACGTCCGGCTCTTGACGAACGAGGAAATGACACGATGAGCATCAAACGCAAGGCTTACATCGTCGGTGCCTACGAGCATCCGACGCGCAAGGCCGACACGCTGTCGGTGGCGCGCCTGCACGCCGACGTCGCGAAGGGCGCGCTCGACGACGCGGGTCTCACGAAGGCCGATATCGATGGCTACTTCTGCGCCGGCGACGCGCCGGGGCTCGGCACCGCGTCGATGGTGGAGTACATGGGCCTGAAGGTGCGCCACATGGATTCGACCGAGTCGGGCGGCTCGGCGCCGATCCTGCACGTCGCGCATGCGGCGCAGGCGATCGCGGCGGGCAAGTGCAACGTCGCGCTCGTGACGCTCGCCGGGCGGCCGCGCGCCGCCGCGGCGTCGCTCGCGCTGCGCCCGCCCGACCCGGACACGCCGGACGTCCAGTTCGAGCTGCCGTTCGCCCCGGCGACGCAGAACCTCTATGCGATGGTCGCGCGCCGTCACATGCACGAGTTCGGCACGACGAGCGAGCAGCTCGCGTGGATCAAGGTCGCCGCGTCGCACCATGCGCAGCACAACCCGAACGCGATGCTGCGCCAGGTGGTCACCGTCGAGGAGGTCGTCAATTCGCCGATGGTCGCCGACCCGTTGCACCGGCTCGACTGCTGCGTCGTCAGCGACGGCGGCGGCGCGGTGATCGTCGCGCGCCCCGAAATCGCGAAGAGCCTGAACCGCCCGCTCGTCGCCGTGCTCGGCGCGGGCGAGGCGCCCAAGAACGCCGCCGCGGGCAAGGTCGACCTGACGTTCTCAGCCGCCGCGTGGTCGGGACCCGCCGCGTTCGCCGAAGCGGGCGTCGCGCCGACGGACATCCGCTACGCATCGCTCTACGACAGCTTCACGATCACCGTGCTCGTGCAGCTTGAGGACCTCGGCTTCTGCAGGAAAGGCGAGGGCGGCCGCTTCGTCGCCGACGGCAATCTGATCGCCGGCATCGGCCGGCTGCCGTTCAACACCGACGGCGGCGGGTTGTGCAACAACCACCCGGCCAATCGCGGCGGCATGACGAAGATCATCGAAGCGGTGCGCCAGCTGCGTGGCGAGGCGCACGAGAAGGTACAGGTCCGCAACTGCGATCTCGCGATCGCCAGCGGCATTGGCGGCGCGCTCGCGTCGCGCCATGTCGCCGGCACCGTGATCCTCGGAAGGGAGTGAGCAGCATGACCACGGTCAACAGAAAGATTATTGCCCCGCGCCCGCATCCGGAGACCGAGCCGTTCTGGCTGGCGGCCGGCGAAGGGCAGCTGCTGTTAAAGAAATGCGGCGACTGCGGCGAAGTGCATTACTACCCGCGGGCGATCTGCCCGCACTGCCTGAGCGGGCGTACCGAGTGGCTTACCGCCTCAGGCCGCGGCACGATCTATTCGTACAGCACGATGGGCAAAGCCGAATCCGCCTATACCCTCGCGTATGTGACGCTCGATGAAGGCGTGACGATGCTGACGAACCTGATCGACTGCGATCCAGCGGCGCTCGCCATCGGGCAGTCGGTGTCGGTCGTGTTCGTCCCCACCGAAGGCGGCCCGCCGGTGCCGATGTTCCGGCCGGCGTGAGCACCGAGGGGCAGAGCGTGGCGACGGCGGCCACAGTGGCGAAAGGCGGACGGATGCGCGTGCGGGCCGCGGCCCGCACGGGCCGGCTCGCGTGCGGCTCGCCACTTCCACGGAGACACGGATGAAGCGCGACACGTCGCCTGTCGCGGACGCCGGGCCGCCCGCGTCCGCCACCGTCATCGACCCTTGGGCGCCGTTGCGCCGCCCTGTGTTCCGGCTGCTGTGGATCACCGCGCTGACCGCGAACATCTGCAGCTGGATGTTCGAGGTCGCGGCCGCTTGGACGATGGCGACGATGCCCGATAGTACGCCGCTGCTCGTGGCACTCGTGCAGACGGCGGCCACCGCGCCGGTATTCCTGCTCGCGCTGCCGAGCGGCGCGCTCGCCGATATCATCGACCGGCGCCGCTACCTAATCTTCTCGCAGTGCTGGGTCACCGCCGCGTCGCTGCTCGCGGGCGTGCTCGCGGTCAGCGGCGCTCTCACGGGCAGGTGGCTCTTTTTCGTCGCGTTCCTGATGGGCTGCGGTCTCGCGATGCGGCTGCCCACCTACCAGTCGCTGATGCAGGAGGTTGTGCCGCGCGATGAGATCGCCGGCGCCGTCGTGCTTAATGGCGTCGCGCTCAATAGCTCGCGCGCGGTAGGGCCGGTCATCGCCGGCGCGATCGTCGCCTCGGCCGGTGCAGGCCAGGTTTTCCTGCTTAACGCGCTGCTGTCGGCTGTCGCGGTCTATTTTCTGCTCCGCTGGCGGCGCGACGCGTCCCCGGCGAGCAACCTGCCGAGCGAGCGCTTCATCGGCGCGATCCGCGTCGGCATCCAGTTTGCGCTCCACACGCCAGCGCTCCTCGCAGTGCTCGCGCGCGGCGCGGTTTGCTCGTTCTTCGGTGGGGCGCCGCTGGTACTGCTGCCGGTCGTTGCGAAGAACCAACTGCAGGCCGGCCCCACGACTTACAGCCTGCTCGTATCGTGCTTCGGCTTGGGGGCACTCGTGCTCGCGCTGGTGCTCGGCCGCGTCCGCCGGCGCGTGTCGCGCGACCAACTGCTTGCGAGCGCATGGACGCTGAGCGCCGCCGCGACCGCCGTCGTCGGCCTGTCGTCGAGCGCATATGCCGTCGGCGCTGCAATGGTCGCCGGTGGCTTCGGCTGGATGGCTGCGTTCAGTGCGTTCCAGGTCGCCGCGCAGATGGCGCTGCCGCGCTGGGTCGGCGGCCGCGGTCTCGCGCTCGTGCTGATGGCGCTGTGGGTCGGTATGGCATTTGGCGGCGCGGTATGGGGGCAGCTTGCGACGAAGGCGGGCGTGGCGACGAGCCTGTTGACTGCCGCGGTGACTTCGCTCGTCGGCCTCGCGGCGACGTGGCGGCTGAAACTTGACGGGCACGGCGACGGCGACCTGACGCCGTCGCCGTACCGCCGCGCGGTCAAGCTCGCGGTTCCGCTCGAACCCGCGCAGGGCCCGGTGATGGTGACGGTCGAATACCTGATCGATCCCGGGCGGGCGGTTGACTTCCTCAAGCTGATGCAGGCGAGCCGGCGCACGCGGCTGAGAAACGGCGCGATGTCGTGGGCAATCTTCCGCGACGTCGCGCATGCGGGCCGCTACGTCGAGCAGTTCATCGACGAGAACTGGCTCGCGCACCTGCGGCATCGCGAACGCGTGACCGCCGCCGAGCGCGCGATCGAGAACCGCAAGCTCGCGTTCCACGTGGGCGAGCGCCCGCCGCTCGTCAAGGCCTTCGTCGGCGCCGATGTGCCGAAGGGGCCGGGCTGAAAGCGACGGCACCGGGAGGGAAGAGAATGGAAGATCGGGTCATACTCGTCGATGAGCACGACGCCGAGATCGGCACCGCGGGCAAGCTCGCTGCCCACGTCGACGGCCGGCTGCATCGTGCGATCTCGGTGTTCTTGTTCGACGCCGCCGGCCGGCTGCTGCTGCAGCAGCGCGCCGCGGGCAAGTACCACTCAGCGGGACTGTGGAGCAACACCTGCTGCAGCCACCCGCGCCCCGGCGAGCCGCGTGCCGCGGCCGCGCGCCGGCGCCTGCGCGAGGAGATGGGCATCGACTGCGCGCTCGAGGAGCAGTTCGGCTTCGTCTATCGCGCCGTGCTGCCGAACCGGCTCATCGAACACGAGTACGACTATGTGTATTTCGGGCGTTTCGACGGTTCGCCGACCCCGGCGCCGGAGGAAGTCGCGCGCTGGTCATGGATGGACCTCGCGCGGCTGCGCGCCGAGCTGAAGGCGCGGCCGGACGCGTACACCTACTGGCTGGGCGACTGCTTCGAGCACGTCACGCGATCCTTCGAAACAGGGTGGGTTTTACGTTGACTTTGATTTTGTAATCTCATACTGTGAGACTTATTATAACGGGCTGGAGGTGGCAAGATGAAACGTCTGATCATCGGAATTTCTGGCGCATCCGGCGCAATCTATGGGATTCGTGCGCTTGAAGCACTGAAGGAATTCCCGGATATAGAGACTCACCTCGTGATGTCGCCTTCGGCCCGACGCACCATTCACGACGAAACGGACTGGACGGTGGAGCAAGTCGAGTCGCTCGCCGACGTCGTCCATCCGCACCGCGACATCGGTGCCGCGATCGCGAGCGGCTCGTTCCGCACCATGGGGATGCTCGTCGCTCCGTGCTCGATCAAGACGCTGTCAGGCATCGTCGCGTCGTACAACGATAATCTGTTGACGCGCGCGGCCGACGTGTGCCTCAAGGAGCGGCGCCGGCTCGTACTGCTTGTCCGCGAGACGCCGCTGCACCTCGGCCACATCGAACTGCTCGCGCAGGCGACGCGTTACGGTGCAGTGCTATTGCCGCCGATGCCGGCGTTCTACAACCGGCCACAGAGCATCGACGACATCGTCAATCAGAGCGTGGGCAAGGCGCTCGACCAGTTCGATATTCCGCACCGGCTGTTCCGCCGCTGGAAGGAACCGGAGTCGGGCGAGCTCGCGGCGCCGCTGAAGGTGGCGGTCTGACGGGAGCAAGCCCGTCCTACCGCGTCCGCTCGGACGGACGGTTGCATTGGCTGAGGTCGGGCAGCTGCGCGGCGACCGCTCAGGCGCCGCGGCGCCGGGCGGGCCGCGCGGGTTTGGCTTCGGAAAAATCGAATCGGCCCGGCCGGTGTTTTCCTTCGAGAATCGCCTCCGCGTCGATTACGGCGCCATGTCGTTCGAGTAAGTTGACGAGCAGTTGCATCAGCTCGTCCCGCTGCGACGGCGGCAGGATCGCCAGGACTCTTTGCCGCGCGCGCTCCGCGGCGGGCGTGACCTCCTCGAGGAGTCGCTCGCCCGCTGCCGATAGTTTCAGCTGCATGCGCCGCTTGTCGTGCGGATTGGGCCATCGCTCGAGAAGCTTACGCTCTTCGAGCAGCCGGATTACGAGGCCGACCGTCGAGCGATCGAGGCCGGTGAGACGGCCGAGCGCGATCTGGTCGACGCCGGGGTGTGTATGAAGGACGTAAAGCGCACTGAACTGCGACGAGGTCACGTTGAACTCGCGGCACTCCTCGATGAAGATCGCCGCGGCGACCTGATGGCAGCGCTTGAAAAGGAAGCCGGGACGGCAGTAGAGATCATCGAGTTTGGAGGGGGCGGTCATGAGAGGAGCGCGGCCGCGGTGCTGCGGCCGTCATCGGCAGACGTCGGATGATCAATTTAGCTCAACTTGCCGCTGCCGCGAAGAGGCGTCTCGTTGTTTCTCCGACGGTGCCTCCGCCATCGGACGGCGTGGACCATTCCCGGCGCGGATCTTCGGCGTGGGCGCGCGAATCGTGACGGGTGGTCGGTGTCGCCGCCAGCGGGTTCGACCGGGATCGCGCCTGCGTGCCTGCATAATTGACATACGTCTGACGAAAAGTTCAGAATATATTGAAATATAAACAACTTTATTTCGCAGCAATCGTTTGAGCGGCTCGGACGGAATCGGTAGCTGACCATACGACAACCTTCCGGGGATGCCCGGCACGGAGGAAACGATGAACAGAACGACCGCGCATTGGTTTCTCGAAGGGCTTCAGGAGGCGGGGATCGAGTACCTCTTCTGCAACCTAGGCACCGACCACGTTCCGCTCATTGAAGAGATCGCGCGCTGGCGCGAGTCAGGACGTAAAGCGCCGACGGTGATTCTCTGTCCGCATGAGAATCTCGCCGTGCATATGGCTGGCGGTTACGCGATGTGCACCGGCCGCGGGCAGGCGGTTCTCGTGCATGTCGATGTGGGCGCCGCGAACGCGGCAATGGGGCTGCACAACTTGTTCCGTACGCGCGTGCCGGTCCTGCTGTTCGCGGGCAAGGCTCCGTTTTCGCAGCGGGGAGAACTGCTCGGGACGCGCGACACCTACGTGAATTTCGTGCAGGACCCCTACGACATGGCGAGCCTCGTGCGGCCCTACGTGAAATGGGCCTACGACCTGCCGTCGGGAGTAGTCGCCAAGGAGGTCGTGCGCCGCGCGCATTCGGTGATGCACAGCGACCCGCCGGGGCCGGTGTTCCTCACCGCCGCACGCGAAGTGCTGGCAGCCGACTGCCCGAACGAGGCGGGCCGCAGCTTCGGTGCCGAGCGCTACGGTGCCGTGGCCGTTGGCGGCGTCGACGACGCGACGGTGATCGAGATCGCAGATCGGCTGCTCGCCGCCCGAGATCCGATGCTGATCACCTCTTATTCGGGGCGCAATCCGGCCTGTCCGCCCGTCATCGACGAACTGGCGCGGCTGACGGGTATGCGCGTGTACGAGTCGAATCCGACCTATCTGAACATTCCGCACGACTCGCCGTGCTTCGGCGGGTACTCGGCTTCGCCGGCGATTGCCGACTGCGATTTCGGGCTGCTCGTCGATGTGGATGTGCCGTGGATTCCGAAGTTCGCGCGGGAGAACCCGGCGACGCAGTGGGTGCACCTCGACGTCGACGTCATCAAGAAGGACATGCCGATGTGGGGTTTCCCGAGCCACCTTCGGATTCAGGCCGACAGCTGCCGCGTGCTGCGGCGACTGCTGGAAGTGGTGCGCGACAGGGCTTCGGACGATTACCACCGCGCCGCGCAGGCCCGGTTCGCCGAGCTCGCGAAGCGGCGGCAGGCCGAGGCTGCGCAGGCTGCTGCTGACGCGCAATGCATCTCGGAGCCGATGTCTGCGGCGCATGTGGCCGCGCGGCTGAACGAGGTCATCGACGACGAGGATATCGTCATTCTCGAGGCGATCACCAACGTGTTGCCCGTGCTCGGCCAGATCCGCCGCAACTGCCCCGGTACACTCTTCGGCAACGGCGGAGGCGGGTTGGGATTCGGTGCCGGCGCGGCGCTGGGCGCGAAGCTCGCCTACCCTGAGCGCACCGTTTTCCATATCACCGGCGACGCCAGTTTCTGTTTCTCGGGGCCGACGCCTGCCTACATCGTCGCCAGGGAGCGGAACCTGCCGATCTTCACGATTGTGCTCGACAACGGCGGATGGGGTGCCGTCAAGGGCGCGACGCTCAGGGTCTATCCTGATGGGGCCGCCCGGGCCGGCGGAGATTATCAGGCGGCAATCGCCGACGGTATTCGCTACGAAAAGGTCGGGGAGGCGGCCGGTGCCCACGGTGAATGGGTCGATGACCCCGCCGCCCTTCCCGGCGCCATCGGACGCTGCATGCGGGCGCTGGCGGAGGGACGATCAGCCATCCTCGTGGCGCGGATCAGGTCGATCTGACATCGTCGACACAGAACTAAATTGTCGTGTGGAAGGAGAAGAGTTGAAGTACGTTGTACCCGTAAAGGATGTGTGAATCGCCCCGGGTTTCCTAGACACCCTTTTGCCTCACAATGAGGCGTCATGGAGGTGTTCGGCCTGGATGAGCGTGACCTGGCGGTCGGAGGGTGGCTGCCCGGTACGCGGCTGGCGCGCTGCACGGTCGCCGTCGAGTCCGAGGCCGGCGATGGCTGTCGCGGTTTCGGCCAAGCGGACCGGCTCATTCCGCGCGGCGCGCAGATAGATCGCTTCGATACGCCCCGGGCGAGGAAAGGTGGCCATCAGGCGCTGGAGCATGGAGTCGTTCGACGTGGCCATGCGATGCCCCAAGCGCCAGATCAGTCGTGCTCCGATGCGTCCTCAGTCATGCCTCCACCATGTCCGACTTCGTGCTCTGTACAAATGCCAGCACGTCGTCGCATTCGGCTTGCGGGACTTGAAAGGCGTCCAGCGTGGCATTGAGGTGCCCGATGAATGCCGACCAGTCGCTTTCACTGATCTTCATGCCCTTATGGGTGATCTTCATGTCTCGTCCGGTGTAGTACAGCGGGCCGCCCGCACTCGAACACAGAAAATCTACCAGGAGCTGCTTTTCACGACTTATGCCATCGTCGCCTCGATGCAGCCAGAAGCGCCCCAGTTGCGGGTCCGCCTGCAAACGCGGCAACAGATCATTGCAGACGGCCGCAATGGCGTCATAGCCGCCAAGACGTTCATAGAGCGTTTTCGCAGTCATCGACTTGTCTCCTTCTTGTTGCGATTGGACATGACTTCGATGTTCGGGGACCGCCTTGCTCCCCGGCACCGAACCTTGTGGGATTGATTCAACTTAGACGATGGCCCCCTGACCGCAACCGGAATCTGCAGCCGCGGATGCGTCGCTGGAGTCGACCCGACGCTCTTCAGTGCATCCGGTAGGTGCCGATGCCGGCGTCGTACTGCATCTGCCAATCGCTGAACTGGTCCGCCGGCATGGGTTTGGCCATGTAATAGCCTTGACCGGTGTCGCAGCCGAGGGCGACCAGTTGATTCCACGCCGATTCGGTTTCAACGTCCTCTGCGACGACTACCTTGACGCGCGCCGCAGCCCACTAGCGGTTGAGCAGCCCCGCGCGCTTGGCCTTGAAGATCGCCGCGGAGCGGTTGCGCACCCGCAGCTTCATGAAGAGGTTGTGCAGGTGCCACTTCACGGTGCCCACCGTGAGGCCGAGGCGATCGGCGATCTCCTGGTTCGACAGTCCGCTGTCGAGAAAGCCCAGCAACTCGATCTCGCGGCTTGTCGGCGCGTCGAGTTCGAAGCTGTCGGCGGCGGCTTCCTGCTGCGGGGGCAAGGGCGGAACCGAGGCGCTGGCGCAGGTCGGCGAAGAAGACGAACTCCTTGTCGTTGACCAGGGGCCAGTTCTTCTTCGGGTCGGCCATGATGAGCGGCTGGATCACGTCGCCATGTTCGATGAAGGGCTGCAGGAGGCGGCGCGGCGCGGCGATGCCGATCGCGCGCAGCAGCGTCTTGGAGGCCTGCGCAGCATGGCCGGTCGCGGCCTCGATCTGCAGGCGCGTGAGGAGCAGGTGCACCTGCCAGGTGGCGCAGGGCGATTTCAGGGCCGAATGCAGCTCGATGTCGGTGGCTGCAAGGGCGGCCTGGAAGTCGCGTTGGGCGATCAGCCAGGCGATGCGCGTGTCGTGGACGAAGGCGAGGTCGCCTTCCTCGATGTCGATCAGCGCGTCCAGGCAGGACATCCAGCCGAGGCCGTATTCGCTGCCGGTGCGGCTCATCGAGTTGCGCGCGAGCATGATGGCGCAGCGGGCGGCCGGAAAGTCGAGATCGGCGACGGCGGAAGTGCCGACGACGCAGGCGACGCCGGAGCTCTCGAAGGGATCGAGGCCGTCGTCGCTCTCGAGCCAGCGTTCGCCGCGCATTCGCGCTTCGGGAACCCGGTCGAGCGAGAACAGGATGATCGAGAGCAGGATGATCGAGAGCAGGGCCTGCTTGCGTCCCGGCATGCGGTCGGCAACGAGGTCGTCGCTCTTCGTGCCGAGGCGCATCGCCGCGAGCACGCGGTAGGCCTTCTCGTACTGGCGTGCGAAGAGCATCGCCCAAACGTACCAGTAATGCGCTTCGTCGGCCGGGAAGGGCTCGATCTCGAGCAGGCGTTCGTAGGCGTTGATGTAAAAGAGGTGACGGCCCTCGTCGCGCACCAGGCATTGGGCGCGCCCCGCGAGGATGTCGCTGGCCTGGGCGCCGTCGCGGATCGTCAGCGCCAGTTCGAAGGCATCGCGGTATTCGCCGTGCTTGCGGCACCACTGCACGGCCCGCCCGAGCACGGCGTGGCGTTCGGCCTCGCTGCGGGTGGCGCGCGATTCGCGGCGCAGGTAGTCGCTGAACAGGCCGTGGAAGCGGAACCAGCCGGGGCGGTCGGCGGCCGGGAAGATCATCAGGTTGAGGCGGATCAGCTCGGCCAGCCTTCGGTCTGCGTGTGGATGATCTTGGCCTGCTCCGGCGACAGCGGGACGGGATTCGAGCTTGAATCGAACAGGCTGCGGATCTCTTCGCTGCGCAGGCTCAGGTCCGACGCGCCCAGTTCGCGCAATCCGTCTTCGAGGCGGATGCGGTGGAAGCTGTCGATCGGCAGTTCGACCGAACTCACCACGATGCGCAGTCGCGTCTGGCGGCTGAGCACCAGGCGTTCGATGCGATTGCCGAGCTCGCCATCGCGATTCGCGTCGAAGCCGTCGATGAGCAGGACGACATCCTCTTCGAGCCGCTCGGCGGCTTGCAGGATGGCGTCGATACGCGCGTCAATCTCGATCATCGGCACGCCGTAGAACATCATGCCGGCGCCTTCGGTGTCGCAGCCTAGCAGCCGCTCGATGTGCGCGACGGCGGCGGCGAAATCGGGGCGGCCTTCATCCAGCTCACGAGGCGGCCGACACGTGCCGCCGGATGCGCACGACAACAGGAGACGAAATTGCGCACACGTCGCGTCAAGAACGTTGCGCCGATGCTAGACCCGGGCGATCCCGGCTGGGCGTCGGTGTCTGTCGAACAGGTGTCGATGATGTCGACGCCGCTGGCGATGCAGCCCACCCCCTATATCCGCAATTCTTGGGAAGGCCGCGAGTACGGGCGCGTCGAGGCGCTCGAGGTGGCGAGCGTGCATGACGGTAAGCCACTCGAGCGACTGGTTTGCCATCGATGATGTACGTGGCGTCGGCACTGACGACCGTACCACCGTGAGTTGTGCGGTCCCCGCAGCGGATGATGGGGCGCTTGGCCATGTGGGCTCCTTTTGCCGTACGTTCTCGATTGCCATTTCACCCTGAGCGTTCGAGCATCGGTCCAACGTAGCATTGATAGTTCGGGGCTGACGTGGCACGAGGTTTGAAGGTGAAATAATCGTATGGCATTATCGCCGCGCATGGCGTGGGCACACCGGTATCGATGTCGAGCAAAGCGTCCGCTTGCCTTCGGCAACCGATCCTAAGCCGCAAACTCGAACAGCCAGTTTTCTCCCGACAGTTCGCGTTGCCACACGACACGGTGCGGCGGGTTGATCAGAAGCATCCAGCTTTGCTGAGTGTTGCGATACGGATCCGCAACGGCCTTGAAGACGTCCGGGGCGAGCAGCGCGAGGCAGTAGCCACCGGGATTGCGCACGGATTCATAGCGTATGGCTTCGACGTCGGCCTTGCGCGCCGCCTCGGCCAGTTGCTGAGTCGCGGAATAGTCGGACGGGTGCATCCATTCCGCGCGGTCTTCGACCAACCGAGGTGTCGAGAGGTCCAGGGCCCGTCGCGTCGCCGCGAAGAATTCGAAGAGCGTGATGGACACAGATTTCGACTGTCCCTGCAGGAACTCGCTATCGGTCCAGAAGCGAAGTCGCCAATAGCTGCTTTCCGCGCAGGCGGTTTGTCGTTCCTCCGCGCCATAGAACACACCGGGATCGTGTCGCCGGCGGAAGCGTGAACCTCCCGGCAGCGGCCAGTAGCGGAAAGGCGTCGCGAGTAGCCAGTGCAGTCCCTTTGTCGCCTCGGGAAGCTGGGGCTTGGCTTCTTCGAGGATGTCTTCGAGCACAGCCTGATGGACGAGATCGCCGCCGACGAGAGCCATCGTGGCGACCTTGTGCTGGGCTTCGACGGCGCGCCAGCCCGAGCCGGACCACGGCTGGACTTCAGACGCGAGCGCGGTAGGCGTCCAGGTATTCGCAGACATGGATAAGACCGTCCACACGCTTGATCAGATCGATCGGGCGCTGACCCGGAAAAGCCCGGTTCGGAGAATGCAGCCAGCCGCGAGCGAGGTTGTCGTCGCCGCCGACCAGGGAAAACAGCGATCGGTAGAGTCGCACGACGAACGCGGAGAGTTCCCACTCCTTGGTCGAGGCACGCAGACCGTATTCGCCCTTCAGCAGGCGCGAGGCGGTGGGTTGACTGACGCCGATGATCTGCCCGAGGTCGGTGGGGCCAATGTGGAGCCGCTTTGCGGCTTCACTCACCGCCTGTCCCAGCACGCTCGCGCGATCGGCTGGGGAGGGAGCGGATTGCTTTCGCACGGCATTCTCCAGAATTAATAATTGCAGTTTTATTCTAGTGGATATGGTCGCCCAGGTCCACCCGATGTCTCGGCTTTGACCGCCACGGCAATCTCAACCCATAGGGGCATACTCTAGATTCAGGTGCAACATCGAGTAAGTTCATGCCGCAACGGAGCCAAGCACAGAGGAGGCCGCCACCATGAAACTGTCGCATCTCACGCTGGCCGTCACGCTGCTTGGCGGCATGACGATGTTCGTGTCGGGTTCGGGCACCCGTTTCGGCCTGTGGCCGTTCCCGGTCGGTTTCCAACTGCTGACCTGGGCCGCCTTCCTTGGCCTTGCTGCGGCGGCGGTGGGGCTCGCGGGGTTGCTGCTGCCGAAGCTTCGGGGCGGACAATCCGGGGTGTTCGCCGTTTCGCTGGTGCTCGGGCTCGCGGTTGCGGCGATACCCGCATACTGGCTGCAGCAGGCCCGAACGCTGCCGGCGATTCACGACATCAGTACCGATGCCGGCGATCCTCCGGCCTTCGCCGCGGCGCTCGCACGGCGTGGCGAGACGGCGAATCCCGTGATCGACCGCAGCATGGAGGTCGCCGAAGCGCAACGCCTCGCGTATCCTGACATCCAGCCGCTGACCGTGCCCTTGGCACCGCCCGCGGCGTTCGCGCGGGCGGTCACGGCGGCCAAAGGCATGGGCTGGGAGCTCATCGCGCAGGATGAAGCCGCCGGCCGCATCGAAGCCACGGCGACGACGATGTGGTTCGGGTTCAAGGACGACGTCGTCGTCCGCATCACGCCATCGGGCGGCGGCAGCCGCATCGACGTACGTTCCGTGTCGCGCGTGGGCGTCAGCGACGTCGGTGCGAATGCGAAGCGGATCCGCGCGTACTTGGCAAAACTCCGCAGATAGGTGGCCGGGGCGGCGTGCATGCCGCCCCACGTCCCGGTGCCGCGATGCGGGCGCGCCTGCACGGCCGGCGCTCTTGCGAAATGGCGCCGGCTGGGTTGATCGCGTCGCCGGTTGACCGCGCGCATCTTTGCCTTCCTAACTATCGGTAGGGGGGCGATTGCGCGGCTAGGGCTAACTTCTCCATCGGAAGAGGTCGATAACGATGGAGACAGGCGATGCAGGTGGCCTTCAGTGCGGATGAGTGGCGGACGGTGGAGCAGCCTTACTACCTGCCGAGCGGCAATGAGATCGAGGTGTTCCAGGCTGAGCATCGCCAGCGGCTGCCGCTGATGTTGAAGGGGCCGACGGGTTGCGGCAAGACGCGGCTCGTCGAGCATATGGCGACCCGGCTCGGGGTGCCGCTCATCACGATTGCCTGCCACGAAGACATCACCGCGGCCGATCTCGTCGGCCGCTACCTGCTGCACGGGGGCGAAACGGTGTGGGTCGACGGGCCGCTGACGCGGGCCGTGCGCCGCGGCGCGATCTGCTATCTGGACGAGGTGGTCGAGGCGCGGGCCGATACCACGGTCGCGATCCATCCGCTGGCGGACCACCGCCGCGAGCTGAACCTCGAACGGCTCGACGAAACGCTGCACGCGCCCGACAACTTCATGCTGGTGCTGTCGTACAACCCCGGCTACCAGAGCGTGTTGAAGGATCTGAAGCAGTCGACGCGCGAGCGCATGGTCGGCATCGAATTCGATTATCCGCCGGCCGAGCGGGAGATCCGGATCCTGATGCAGGAAAGCGGCATCGACCAGGTGCACGCGGTGGAGCTAGTCACGCTCCCCCACGCGATCCGCGGGCTGGACGCCAGCATGTTGCCGGACGTCTGCTCGACGCGCACCTTGGTCAGTACCGCACGCCTGCTGTGCGAAGGGCTCTCCTCGCGTGCTGCGGCGATGGCGGCGATGTTGCTTCCGCTGTGCGACGACGCGGAAGTGATGCGCGGGCTGCGCGAGGTGGTGAATACCTACCTGCCCGACTGAGCGGGAGGAGACGATGGTTGCCTCGCCAATCAACACCCATCCGCTAAGGATGCTCGCGGCTGCCGTCGCCGGGTCGCCGGTGGCGATCAGCCACCTGACCGAGCCGGGCGCGCGTTGCTGGACCGACGGCGAACGCATTTACCTGTCGGCCGAGCGCCAGGCGGGCGAGGGCGGGCGCGAACTGCTGGTGCAATGTGTCTTGCTGGCCGGCGGGGCGCTGAAGGCGGTGGGCCTGCGGGCATTGGTCGGCAGCATCGAGCAGCGGCAGCGTTTTCTCGTGCTGGAAGTCGAGCGTTGCTGCGAACGGATCACCGAGCGTTTGCCGGGGGGATTACCGTCGGCGGCATGCCCGCTTTCGCTGCGGGCGCGAAGTTGTCGAGCAACGGTCGGGCGGTTTTCGCTCTGCTTGCCAGCGCATCCGGCGGCGCAACCTCGCGCATCGTAGCCCGTCTCGATACAACATCACTCGTCGGCGCGCCGCGCCATCTCCCCGATCTGATCGTGACTGAGCACGGCGTCGCCGACCTTCGTGGCGCCTCGCTCGGAGAACGCGCGGCGCGCCTTGTCGCCGTTGCCGATCCGAGGCACCGCGAGCAGCTCAGGGAGGGGTGGCGGGGGTGCAACAGTTCATCTGAATGTGAACACGTAGAGCTCGCACTTTTGGGTCGTGCATCTTTTGCGCCTCGTCCAGCGCTTCCATGCCAATCGGCGCCTTCCGCCTGCAAGTCACGGAACTGGATTGACTTAAGACGTTCTGCTCGGGCTTTATTCTCGATCGCAGCGGCGGCGGCTTCATGCGCCTTGTCGAACCGGTAATACATCGCTGCCATTTTCAGGGGCTGGCCCTGTTCATTACTGAATGCGAGCGACAGGACGCGCCGCCGGAGGTACTCCTTGCTACTATTGTCCGCTTGCGGGTCGCGGGTACTGGCCCTCACTTTGCTCGCGGCCTACATGAATTCCTCGACCTCACGCAAAGAACTCCGCGTTGCACCAGTCGGTGCGGTCGCCGTACCGGTTGCCCCCGACGATCGATTGCCCGGGGCAACTGCAAGTTTGAGCTTGTTACTGGGGTGAAACACCACCACGCGGCGCGCGCTGATGAGCGCCGTTTCGCCCGTTTTTGGATTTCGTCCGGGACGCGCACGCTTTTCACGCAGCTCAAAGCTGCCAAAGCCCGACAACTTGACCTCCTGCCTGCCGACGAGTGCCCCGGCAATTTCCTCGAAGAACGCTTCGACCATTTCGGCGGCTTCTCGCTTGTTGAGACCGATGGCGGCAGCGATGTCTTGGATGAGATCAGCCTTGGTAAGGGTCATGGTGGGGTGACTCGCGCGACGTAGAGGGATATTGCTACGAGCATAGTAATCGATGCCTTCAGCAGCTGCAGAAAGGACTGCCTCAACAAGACCACCGCAGGATCGACGGCGAGAAGGTGAGGGGACGAGAGGGGGCGCCGAACCGGGAGTGCTGCAGTCCGAGCGGCCGTGCGGCTGCGATTGCCGGTCGATTCGAGGGGGATCACTGAGCAACGCGCCGTGGTGATTGACGTTAGATTAGGATAAAGAAACAGTTCAAGTTACGCTCGACGACCTTTCAAAACTCCGCCGTTGTTCCGCGCGGTTATTGGGTTTGGCGAGACGTTGTTTTGAAAGGAAAGTGACGTAAGTGTTTGATTTGGCGGTTTAGGACACAGTCTTGTGGCTCCAGGTGTCACCGGTTCGATCCCGGTATGTCGCCCCAAGTAATCAAGGACTTGGGGAAAGTAGGCAATCTACAAATCGCCAATCGTTCTACAAAACGGCTCGCTGAAAAGCGAGCCGTTTTCACTACAACAGTGCGATCAGCGGCCCTCCCAGCACGCCGCCGGCGAAGGCGCGCCACGCGGAGAAATCGAGCTGCGACGCAAAGGGCTGTGCAAACACGCCGCACACGATCAGCACGAGCAGCAGCAAGGCGCTGATGCGCTGGACCACCCAGGCCCGCTGTCCGTCGAACAGCCTCATGTCAGCCCCCAGACGAGAAACAGGGTGAGCGCGGGCGCGGCGGCCAGGACCAGGCGTGCACTGGCACGAGCGTTGGCAAGCTCGCGGCCCATACCGACGTCCATCAGCAGGTGGCGGACTCCGGCCAGCACGTGATGCACGAGCGCCCACAACAACAAGGCCGCCGTCGCGACCCGGAAGGGCGACGAAAGCAGATCGCGCACCGCAGCGAATCCCGCCTCGGTGCGCAGTGAGGTGTCGAGCAGCAAAGCCACGGCGGGCAGGGCCATGAACAGCAGCACCCCGGCCACGCGATGCGCGATCGATGCGATCGCGCCGATCGGAAAGCGGATCTGCGCCAGATTCAGAAATACCGGCAAGCGACGAGAATGCCTGGCCATGTGGGCTCCCGAGCAGTTCAAATCGTCGCCGGTGGCGGCGGAACGGCTCTTACGGAACCATAGACCACAGGCTGGGGCCGCGCCGGCCGCTGCTATGTCCGCGCGCCTGACGCGGAGCGCCTTTGGATTCCGGCCGACATGCTGTCGCGGATATCGATGCGTCCTGCCGGATGCTTGGCACCCGGCACTCGATCTGCCCCTTTCCCTCTATTCCTTCGCATTTTAACTATGAGGGCAAAGACGCGTCCGGTTGCGGCGCGGTGGCGGCTTGCCGTCCGGGGACCCCGGTTCGCGGCGAGGCGATCCGACTCCCGTCAGGAGCCGATGCCGACGAGGCCGGCGAGGCGTCGAACGTAAGCGTCATTCACCCCCAGTCGATCGAGTTGCTCGACCGCTTGCCGCAGGTAGTCGTGGTCGGTGTCGCGGTTGCCGCAGGCCTGGGCGATCACCGCGGCCACGTCGCGCAGCGGCATCGCGGGGGCATGGCAAGGGGAGCAGGGCTCGGAGACGAGGACGAGGGCGTCGAGTTCGTCACGGGGCGTCGAAATACGCAGGATCCTGGCTTGATAGCCGCCGAAGATCATTTCGCGGCGCCACAGGATGCGCATCTGCTGCACAGCAGCGTGCACGCTTCGGCTGGGCGCCGCCCCTCGTGGTCAACCAAAAGGAAACAATTGAGGTCGCCTGCAGTCCCCTCGGATTTTACCAACTGGTGAAAATCCCCCACTTTTAGATGACTCGGTAAATCCTCCCTTTATTTGCCTGGAGAGATCGAAGTTCATGTTCCACAACGGTTTCCGCTCGGTCTTCGAGACGCTGCAGGGCCTTCGGCGTGGCGTGTGGCATCGCCCTTGCTGAACTGTCCTGGCCTGCGAGTCGCAATAGCGGCCGCAGGCACCAACAACGAGAGGAGACATTACATGGGACTGTTAGAACGCTCCGACTGGTACGACCTGGCTCGTACCACGAACTGGACGCCGAAGTACGTCGCCGAGTCCGAGCTTTTTCCCGACGTCATGACCGGAGCCCAGGGCGTGGCGGTGGAAAAGTGGGAGGCCTACGACGAGCCCTACAAGACGTCGTATCCCGAATACGTGCGGGTGCAGCGCGAGAAGGATGCCGGAGCCTATTCGGTGAAGGCGGCGCTCGAGCGCAACCGCCTGTTCGAGGACGCCGATCCGGGGTGGCTGTCGATCCTCAAGGCGCACTACGGCGCGATCGCGCTGGGCGAGTACGCGGCGATGAGCGCCGAGGCCCGCATGACGCGCTTCGGGCGCGCGCCGGGCATGCGCAACATGGCGACTTTCGGCATGCTCGACGAGAACCGCCATGCGCAGCTGCAACTCTTCTTCCCGCACGAGCACTGCCCCAAGGACCGCCAGTTCGACTGGGCCCACAAGGCGTACCACTCCAACGAGTGGGCCGCCATCGCCGCCCGCCACACCTTCGATGACCTCTTCATGGCGAGGAGCGCCACCGAGATCGCGGTGATGCTCACCTTCGCCTTCGAGACGGGCTTCACCAACATGCAGTTCCTCGGCCTCGCGGCCGACGCCGCCGAGGTGGGCGACTTCACCTTCTCCAGCGTCATTTCGAGCATCCAGACCGACGAGTCGCGCCATGCCCAGATCGGCGGCCCGGCGCTGCAGGTGCTCATCGCCGACGGCCGCAAGGCCGAAGCGCAGAAGCTGGTGGATGTCGCCATCGCCCGGGCGTGGCGCCTGTTCGCGGTGCTCACCGGTCCGTCGATGGACTACTACACGCCGCTCGCGCACCGCAAGCAGTCGTTCAAGGAGTTCATGCAGGAGTGGATCGTCGGCCAGTTCGAGCGCTCGCTCATCGACCTCGGCCTCGACCTGCCCTGGTACTGGGAAAAGATGATCGCCGAGTTCGACTACCAGCATCACGCCTACCAGATCGGCCTCTACTACTGGCGGCCGACGCTGTGGTGGAACGCCGCCGCCGGCATGAGCCCGGAGTCGCGCGACTGGCTGGAGGAGAAGTACCCGGGGTGGAACGACAGCTTCGGCAAGGTATGGGACGTGATCACCGAAAACGTCCTCGCCGGCCGGATCGACCTCACCCTGCCCGAGACCCTGCCGGTCGTGTGCAACATGAGCCAGCTCCCGATCTGCGCCATCCCCGGCAACGGCTGGAACGTGCGCGACTATCCGCTCGACTACCAGGGCCGCAGCTACCACTTCAACTCCGAGATCGACCGCTGGGTGTTCCAGCAGGATCCGGTGCGCTATCGCGGCCACATGACCCTGGTCGACCGCTTCCTCGCCGGCCAGATCCAGCCGGCGAACCTTGCCGGCGCCCTGCAGTACATGAACCTCGCGCCCGGCGAGATCGGCGACGACGCCCACCAGTACGCCTGGGCCGAGGCATTCCGCAACAGACCCTACGACAAGAAGGCCGCCTGAGGCGGCTCCCCCCGGAGGATGACAAATGGCTCTGTTCCCGCTCATTTCCAATTTCCAGTACGACTTCGTCCTGCAGCTCCTGCCCGTCGATAGCGACAACACCATGGACGAGATCGCCGCTGCGGCGGCCCACCACTCGGTGGGGCGGCGCGTCGCCCCGCAGCCGGGCAAGGTGGTGCGCGTGCGCCGCCAGGGCGCGAGCGAGTTCTTCGCCCGCGACTGCCGGTTGAGCGACACCGACGTGCGCCCCATGGAAACCCTCGAATTCATTTTCTGCGAGGGCTGAGGCGATGACATTCGAAAAAGTGTGCTCCCTCGACGACCTGTGGGAGGGCGAGATGACCGAGGTCGAGGTGGGCGATCACCTGATCCTGCTGGTGCGCCCCGAAGGCGGCCCGCCGCGGGCCTTCCAGGGCATCTGTCCACACCAGGACATCCCGCTCGTCGAGGGCAAGTTCGACGGCCGCGTGGTGATGTGCCGCGCCCACCAATGGACCTTCGACGCCGCGACCGGCCAGGGCATCAACCCCGGCGACTGCCGGCTCGCCGAATACCCGGTGCGAATCGAAGGCGACGACGTCTATGTGGCAGTGGAGGGGGTCGAGCCCCTCTTCGCCCACAGCTGAATCAGGAGCGATGGATCTTGACTACCCAAAACACTGCCGACGGCTACCGCAACAACCGGGTGGGCCCGGTGCTGCGCCTGAGCGAGATCACCGAGGGCGTCATCGAGGCCGCCCGTGAGGACAACCCGGGCAAGACGATCCGCGTCGACGACAAGATCGCCTACGTGCGCATCGACACCGAGGGCGAGCTCGTGCTGCGCCGCGCCACGCTGGAGCGCACGCTGGGGCGGCCGTTCAAGATGTCGGAGCTCGAGGTGAACCTCGGCTCCTTCGCCGGCCGCATCGAAACGACGGACGACCACGTCCGCTTCTATTACGAAAAAATGCTCTGACCCGCGGAGACAGCCGACATGAACCAAAGCGAAGTCCTCAAGCCGCTCAAGACCTGGAGCCACCTCGCCGCGCGGCGCCGCAAGCCGAGCGAATACGAGATCGTTTCGACCAACCTGCACTACACCACCGACCGGCCCGACGCGCCGTTCGAGCTCAGTCCCGACTTTCCCCTGGCGCAGTGGTTCAAGACCTACCGCAACGCGAGCCCGCTGCAGCATCCGGACTGGAACGCCTTCCGCGACCCGGACGAGATCGTCTATCGCACCTACAACATGCTGCAGGACGGCCAGGAGGCCTACGTCTTCGGCCTGTTCGAGCAGTTTTCGGCGCGCGGCCACGACGCCATGGTGGAGCGCCCCTGGGCCGGCAGTCTCGCCCGCCTGTACACGCCGGCGCGCTATCTGTTCCACTCCCTGCAGATGGGTTCGGCCTATCTGTGCCAGATCGCTCCGGCCTCGACCATCTCCAACTGCGCCACCTACCAGGCCGCCGATTCCCTGCGCTGGCTCACCCACACCGCCTATCGCACGCGTGAGCTGGCGAACGGCTTCGGCGACCTCGGCTTCGGCACCGACGAGCGTCGCTACTGGGAGCAAGACCCGGCCTGGCAGGGCTTCCGCGAGCTGATGGAGCGCGCCCTGGTGGCGTGGGACTGGGGCGAGAGCTTCGTCGCCCTCAACCTGGTCGCCCGGCCCGCCGTCGAGGAGGCGGTGTTGCGCGGTCTCGGCCACGCCGGGCGGCATCACGGCGACACCTTGCTCGGCATGCTGTGCGACGCCCAGCTCGTCGATGCCGCCCGCCACCGCCGCTGGGCGACGGCGCTCGCGCGCATGGCGCTCGAGCACGAGGGCAACGGCGACGTGTTGGCGCGCTGGGTGCGCAAGTGGGCGCCGCTGGGCGATGCGGCCATCGACGCCTATTGCCTCGCCCTGCCCGACGCACAGGGCGGGGCCGAACGGGCGCGCGAAGCGACGCACGCCTTCCGCGGCAGTCTCGGTCTCTGATTCCGGCGCGGGGCGGCGACGCCCTGCCCGACTTCCATCATGGAACATACCATCCTCATCGAGGGCGGGGAGGCTTTTGCCGTCTCCGCAGAAGAAGACACGCTGCTGCGCGGCGCCTTGCGCGCCGGCATCGGCTTTCCCCACGAGTGCAGCGTCGGCGGCTGCGGCGCCTGCCGTTTCGAATTGATCGAAGGCGAGCTGGACGAGCTGTGGCCGGAGGCGCCCGGCCTGTCCGAGCGCGACCGGCGGCGTGGCAAGCGGCTCGCCTGCCAGTGCCGCCCGCGCGGCCGGTGCACGGTGCGCATGCGCTGCGACGACGAGTATCGTCCGGCGGTGCCGCCCGAGCGCCGGCCTGCGGTGCTCGAATCGGTGCGCCCGCTCACCGCAGACATGGCCGAATTCACTTTCCGCACGGCGACACCGGCCGCGTTCCTGTCCGGGCAGTACGCGCTGCTCTATCTGCCCGGCACTCCGGGAGCGCGGGCCTACTCGATGTCCAACCTGGCCAATGCGGAAGGCCGCTGGCAGTTCATTGTCCGCCGCGTGCCCGGCGGTCGGGGCAGCAATGCGCTCTTCGACCGGCTGGCGGTGGGCGACGCGATCGCGCTCGACAGCCCGTACGGCAACGCCTTCCTGCGCGAGGAGGGCGCGCGCGAAATCGTGTGCATTGCCGGCGGCTCCGGGCTCGCGCCGATGCTGTCGATCGCGCGGGCCGCCACGGACCGGCCGGAAGGGCCGCCCGTGCACTTCTTCGATGGCGTTCGCACGCCCGCCGACCTGTGCGCGGCGCCCCTGCTCGGCGGCCTGGCCGCGAGCGGCCGCCTGCGCTACACCCCGGTCGTCTCGGGCGGTGAAACCGGCAAGACCTGGAGCGGTGCGCGCGGCTTCGTGCACGAGGCGGTCGAGCGCGACCTGCCCGGGCCGCTCGACCGCTACGAGTTCTACTTCGCCGGTCCGCCGCCGATGATCGAGGCCGTCCAGACCCTGCTGATGCAACGCCACGGCATCCCCTACCAGCAGCTTCACTTCGACCGCTTTCTCTGAGGGAATCCTCCATGCAAAGATGTCGCTACCTCCCCGTGGCGCTGGCCGGGCTGTGTCTCGCGCCCCAAGCCCAGGCCACGAACGTGTTCCGTTTCGAGGGCTACGGCCCGGTCTCGCGCGCCATGGGCGGCACCGCCGCCGCTCATGACGTCGGTAACGCCGCACTCATGGCCAATCCGGCCACCCTCGGCCTCTCCCCCGAAGGGGGCCAGCTCGAGCTCGGCCTCGATCTGGTCGTCACCGACATCGAGGCCGACAATCTCGCCACCGGCGAGCACGCCAAGTCCTCGCGCAAGGATCTCGCCAGCGCCTACTACGCGCCGCAGCTGAGCTACGTGCACCGCGACGGCCCGCTCACTTGGGGAGCGGGTGTTTTCGCCGGCGCCGGCCTGGGCACCGAGTACGGCCGCCACTCCTTCCTGTCGCGCACGCCCGACGGCACCTCCACGGGCCTGGAGAACGCCAGCCGCCTGCTGGTGCTGGAAGTGCCGGCGGGCGTCTCCTATGCCGTGAGCGACCGCCTCGAGGTCGGCGCCTCGCTCGAGGCCGTGTGGACCGGGATCAACCTTGACCTCCTGCTGGGCGCCGATCAGGTGAGCACCCTCATCGGGCAGAACCGCGTGCGCGGCTCGCTGGTGCCGGTGCTGGGCGGCCTGCCGGGCCTGCAGGGGGCCCACATGAGCGTGTCCGATAGCAACGACGTGCGCAGCGGCGTCGATGCCTGGGGCTGGGGGGGGCGGCTCGGCGCCACTTTCCGCGCCTCGGAGAGCACACGCATCGGCGCCTACTACACGTTGAAGACTCGCCTCGACGACCTCAAGGGCCGCGCCCGCCTCACCGCGGTGAGCTCGGTCGCCGGCCAGATTCCGCTCACCGGCAACATCCGCATCATCGACTTCCAGCTGCCGGACGCGCTCACCATCGGCGTCGCCCATCAGGCCACCGAGCGCCTGCTGCTTGCTGCCGACCTCTCGCGGGTGCGCTGGAAGGAGGCGATGAAGGACATAAAGGTGCGCTATGAAAGCGACGGCGGAGGCGATCTCGACATCCGGCTGCCGCAGGATTATCGCGACATCAACGTCCTGAACCTGGGCGCGGCCTACCGCATCGGCCGCTGGACGCTGCGGGCCGGCGCAAGCTTCGCCGGCCAGGCGATTCCGGACGACCGCCTGTTCGCCGTCGTGCCGGCAACGCCCACGAAACATGCGAGCGTCGGCTTTTCCTACGACCTGGGGAAATCGGGCAGCGTGAACGTCGCCTACTCGCACGCTTTCAGGGAGACGATGACGAACCGGCAGTTGCCGAACACTTCGGCTCCGATTCGTGTCGAACATGCACAGGACAATCTTGTCGTGAACTACTCGTATCGCTTCTGACGCGGGAGGGAAGAATAGGCCGTGACCGGACCGCCCCGCCGGTCCGCCGGCTGCCCGCGCCCTGCGGCCGGGAAAGAAAATGCGCTGCGCTGCCGTTCCTGACTAGAATTAGCGTGTGGCCAGTGAGCCGCGCGCAGACATAGAGTTCCGGCCCGGAAAAGGGTACGGACCGCATCCAACGGAGGAGAGAACATGACCGTTCGAAGCCCGCGCAGGGTGGAGTCGGAGGGCCTCGCGCTCGTCGGCAACATCATCGAGCGCGACAAGCTGCACGCTCCGACGATTCGCGTGCCCGACATCCAGGACCTCGCCAAGCGCCTGCGCTTCGCCCCCCAGCAGGGGCGCATCTGGCTCGACGACCAGCGCATGCTGCTGCTGCATGTGAGTTCGCTCGGCGCATTGCGGCAGGAACTGATCGAGGGCATCGGCAAGGAGGCTGCGCGCGGTCTGATCACCCGCATCGGCTATCAGGCCGGCGCGCGCGATGCCGAAATGACCAAGAAGGTACGGGCGGCTTCCGGCACCTTCGACGACTTTCTCGCCGGCCCGCAGCTGGTGTCGCTCGAAGGGATCGTTCACTGCGAGCCGGTTGCGCTCGACATCGATGTGGAACGTGGACACTATTTCGGGGATTTCTACCTCATCGACTGCGCCGAGGACGAGGCCCACATCGGCAGCTACGGCATCGGCCAGGAGCCGGTGTGCTGGATGCTCGTCGGCTACGCCTGCGGCTACACCAGCACCTTCATGGGGCGGCCCATCCTGTGGCGCGAACTCGAATGTCGCTCGATGGGCCACCACAAGTGTTGGGTCGTGGGCAAACCGGTCGAGGAGTGGGGGGACGATGCCGACGACGACCTGCGCTTCCTGCAGATCGGCGACTTCGTCAAATGGTCGAAGAGGCCCGAGGCCGATCTCCCCGCGGCCAGCCGGCTCGCCGCACGCCCCTGGGCAGGCGCGGAGAACGACTTCGGCATGGTCGGGATCTCGAGCGGATTCAATGCCGTGTGCCACATGGTCAAGAAGGCGGCACCCACCGAGGCCACGGTGCTGTTTCTCGGCGAAAGCGGGGTGGGGAAGGAGGTCTTCGCCGCCAACCTGCATCGCCTGAGCCGGCGCGCGGAGGGCCCTTTCGTCGCGGTGAACTGCGCAGCCATCCCGGAACCTCTGATGGAATCCGAGCTCTTCGGCGTGGAGAGAGGCGGCTACACCGGCGCCACCACCTCGCGCCCGGGGCGGTTCGAGCGCGCCCACGGCGGCACCCTGTTCCTGGACGAGATCGGCACCTTGAGCTTCACTGCCCAAGGCAAACTGCTGCGCGCGCTTCAGCTCGGCCAGATCGACCGCGTCGGCGACACCCGGGCACGCCACGTCGATGTGCGCGTGATCGCCGCCACCAACGTGAATCTGCGCGAAGCAGTCAAGGACGGCACCTTCCGGGAGGATCTCTTCTACCGGCTCAACGTCTTTCCGATCAAGGTCCCGCCGCTGCGCGAACGGCGCGACGACATCCCGTTGATGATGAACTGGTTCCTCCGGAAATTCACGAAGAAGCACGGGAAGCCGATCACCGGTTTTCGCGAACGCGCCGTCGACGCGCTCCTCAACTACGAGTGGCCAGGCAACGTGCGTGAGCTGGAGAACATGATCGAGCGCGCGGTGATCCTTGCCGACGAGGATGGCGCACTCGATCTGTGCCACCTCCTGACCGCGGGCGAGGAGATCGACTCCACCTCGTTCATCCTGAGACGGAACGGCAACATCGCCCGCAGCCGCGACCACATCGCCGCCACGCACACCCTGCCGGCGTCGGGAAGCATCCCGACGCTGGCCGACACGGAGGCGCTGATGCTGCGCACGGCATTGGCCGAGGCCGATGGCAATCTCTCGCGCGCTGCCCGCCTGCTCGGCATCACCCGTCCCAAACTTGCATACCGCCTTCGCAAGCACAAGATCGAAGCGGAATGAATCAGCCGTGCGCCACCTGCAGCCTGCAGGTGGCGCACGGCCGCTGCCAGACCTTGTGCTGGCGGGGGGCTGAGCGCCTGCCGCTCAGGCGTTCGTTTTTTTCAGCCGGTAGTTGAGCTGCGGCCGCGTCATGCCGAGCATGCGCGCGGCCGCTGCGAGATTGCCGTTGGCGCGTTGCACCGCGCGTTCGAGCAGGTCGTGCTCCAGCACTTCGAGCGAAATGCCGGCGTCGAGCATCGCGTCGGTGAGGTCGGGGCCGGCGCTGGGCGCCCTGGGCGTCAGGGTCTGGCCGAGCTTGCCGCTGCCGTCGATGCAGGTGTGCGCCGCCGCGGCAGGCGGCGCGCCGACGAAGAGGTGTTCCACTTCGATCCAGCCGTTCTGCGGCGCGAGGATGACGCCGCGCTCGATGACGTTTTCGAGCTCGCGCACGTTGCCCGGCCAGCGCTGCGTCTTCAGTGCCGTCATCGCGCGGTCGGTGACGCCGGCGATGCGCTTGTCGTGGAGCGAGCGGAAGCGGTCGACCATCGTGTCGACGAGCAGCGGGATGTCGGCGACGCGTTCGCGCAGCGGCGGGATCGTCACCGGATAGACGTTGAGGCGGTAGAACAGGTCGCGCCGGAAGCGCCCGTCGGCGACCGCCTGCTGCAGGTCGACGTTGGTCGCCGCGACCAGCCGCACGTTGATCTTGCGCGTGCGCTCGTCGCCGAGGCGCTCGATCTCGCCTTCCTGCAGCACGCGCAGCAGCTTGGCCTGCGCGGGCAGCGGCAGCTCGCCCACTTCGTCGAGGAACAGGGTACCGCCGTCGGCGCGTTCGAACTTGCCCGCGCGCGACGCGTCCGCGCCGGTGAAGGCGCCGCGCTCGACGCCGAAGAGCTCGGATTCGATCAGCTCGTTGGGCAGCGCCGCGCAGTTGACCGCAACGAAGGGCGCGTCCTTGCGCGGGCTGAGCGCGTGCAGCGCGCGCGCGAAGCGTTCCTTGCCGACGCCGGTCTCGCCCAGGAGCAGCACCGAGACGTTCGTCGCGGCGGCCTTGGTGACGAGCTCGTAGACCTGGCGAAAGCCGCTGGAGGCGCCGATCAGGCTCGGCATCGCGGCGGGGCAGACGATACTGCGGCGCATCGCCTCGACCTCTTCGCGCAGCTCCAGCAGGCGGCCGACGATGGAGTCGGGCTCGAAGTAGGGGGTGAGCTCGTGCGCGTCCGGCCATTCCTCGGCCGGCTTGCCGACGATGCGGCATTGCCCGGCGCCCATCGCCGCGCACTCGACTTCGCGGAACAGGATGAAGCGGCCGGTGAAGGCCGAGGTGTAGCCCGACGCGTAGCCGATCATCATCCAGCATACCGGGTGGTCGACTTCGCCGAACTGCTGCACGTGGACTTCCGCTTCCCACGACTGGCGCCACAGGAATTCGCCGTAGAAGCCGCCGGCGGCCTCGTCGATGTCGAGGCGCACCGGCTCGACTTCGACGCAGCCTTCGAGCATGTGCAGCTGCGGGCCGACGACGAACATGTCGGCGAGGCTGTCGCCGCCGCGGATCTTGCGCGCGAGCTCGGCGTCGCGCAGGCCCGACGCGAAGCCCATGCGGGTGAGGATGCGGCGCGCCTGCTCGCTGCCGACCGACGCGATGAGTTCCTTGCGCAGCTCCGATAGCGCGGCGGTGTGCAGCAGCACCATGCGGTGCTCGCCGAGCCAGATCAGGCCTTCCTTGGGCGAAAAGCGCAGCAGCTGGCGCAGGTCCGAATTCTCGGGGTAACGGATGTCCTTCACCTCTCCTCCTGGGGCTCGCCCCCTGGCGCCGGGCCGGGGGGCGAGGGCTGCGGCCGGGCTCGCCGCGGTGAACACCGCGGTCGGCGGGGGCCGTCGTTGTGCGAACGATATACCACCGAGGCGCCCCGTGGGCGCAGCGTTCGCCCGGGCCTGCGGAGCTATCCTGCCATAAAACGAAAATATCGAGATTTAAAAATAGCGCGAAAAAAGCGGCACGGATCTTGTTTGTCGCTGCAGACGGTGGTCCGGCGGTGACCGGATCATCAACGACGAGAGACCGGCGCAGGCCGGCGAGCGAGGAGACAGAGAGATGAGCGAGCGTTTTTCGGTGCGGATCGAGGACAGCGGCGAGGTGTTCAACTGCACGGGCGAGCAGAACCTGCTGCGCGCGATGGAGGTCCTCGGCCGGCGGGGGATTCCCGTCGGCTGCCGCGGCGGCGGCTGCGGCGTGTGCAAGGTGCGCGTGACCGAGGGGCGGTTCAGCACGCGCAAGATGAGCCGCGCTTGCCTTTCCGAGGAAGAGGAGCGCGACGGCGTCGTGCTCGCGTGCAAGGTGTTCGCGACCAGCGACCTGTCGTTGCGCGTCGTCGGCGGCCTGCGCAAGGCGCTCGCGCGCCCGCGTTATTGACCCGGCAATCCATTCCACCCGTGTGCTCCGGGTCCTGCTGCAGCGCGCAAAAACCGCTTCACCATTTGATCACTTTTCCTGCGGGCAGATTGATCATTTGATCGATCGGCAAATTGCGGAGATCGTAAGAAATATCGAGAAATCGAGCAAACGCCAGAAAACATCGGTAATTGCGAAATCTGGCACGACTCTTGAGTGCTCTATCGCGGCGGCACCGCAAAACAGACGAAATGAACGAGGAGATGCAGGCATGGATGCAAACAGCCCCGGAATCGACATCGACCGCAAGTACGTGCGGCTCGTCGAACGCCGTGCCGACGGTCTCGTGGAGTTCGAGTTTGCGATCGGCGAGCCGGATCTGTGCGTCGAGATGCTGCTGCCCGCGGAGGCCTACGAGCAGTTCTGCGCCGCGAACCGGGTGATCCGCCTGGATCCCCGCGACGCGGCGCCGGTCGCGGACGAGGCGGAGGGCTGGAACTGGAACATGCGCCAGGCCACGCAGCAGCGCTTTCGCTGAGTACTTGTAAAGAAAACCAAGGAGGAGACCTCAATGCAAATCGATCTGCGCACGGTGGCGATCAAGCCGCTGCGCCAAACCTTCGATCACGTCGCACGCCGCATCGGCGGCGACAAGCCCGCCTCGCGCTACCAGGAAGGCACGTTCGACCTGCAGGCGACGGCGAATTTCCAATACCGTCCGACCTGGGATCCCGAGCACGAGATCTTCGACGCCGCGCGCACGGCGATCCGCATGGCCGACTGGTACGCGTTTCGCGATCCGCGCCAGTTCTACTACGGCGCCTACACGCTGGCGCGCGCGAAGCAGCAGGACACCGCCGAGGCGAACTTCGACTTCGTCGAGTCGCGCGGCCTCGCCGCCGGGCTGCCGGCCGAGCTCACCGCGACCGTGTTGAAGCTCCTCGTGCCGCTGCGCCACGTCGCGTGGGGCGCGAACATGAACAACGCGTCGATCTGCGCCTACGGCTACGGCACCGCGTTCTCGCAGCCGTGCATCTACCACGCGATGGACCAGCTCGGCATCGCGCAGTACCTGACGCGCGTCGGCCTGCTGTTCGGCGACACCGACGCGCTCGACGAGGGCAAGCGCGCGTGGACCGCGGACGACGCGTGGCAGGGCCTGCGCCGCCTGGTCGAGGACAGCTTCGTCGTGCACGACCCGTTCGAGCTCTTCGTCGTGCAGAACGTCGTGCTCGACGGCCTGCTGTATCCGCTGGTGTTCGAGACCATCGTCGACGACGTGCTGTCGGCGGGCGGCGGCACCGCGGTCGCGATGCTCACGCAGTTCATGACCGACTGGTTCGGCGAGACGAAGAAATGGGTCGATGCGACGGTGAAGACCGCCGCCGCCGAGTCGGCCGAAAACCGCGCGTTGCTCGCGCGCTGGATCGTGCACTGGCGCGACCGCGCCGCCGCGGCCCTGCTGCCGGTGGCGCGCATCGCGCTCGGCGAGCGCAGCGACGAAGTCGTGGCCGAGGTCGTCTGCCAATTCAACGCACGCCTGGCGAAAGCCGGCGTCGAGATCTGAGGAGCCCGTGATGTCGACCGTATTCATCGCCCTGCAGACCAACGAGGACACCCGCCCGATCATCGGCGCGATCCTCGACGACAACCCGCACGCCCGGCTCAACGAGCAGCCGGCAATGGTGAAGATCGACGCCGAAGGGCGGCTGGTGGTGCGCCGCAGCTCGATCGAGGAGCGGATCGGGCGCGATTTCGACCTGCAGGAGCTGCACATCAACCTGATCTCGCTGTCGGGCAATATCGACGAGTCCGACGACGAGCTGACGCTGAGCTGGGGCGCCTGAGCGCCCGCCACAAGAACAGAGAGGAGACCGGATTCATGGACATGCAAGTCGCGAAGAAGAAGCTCGGCCTGAAGGAACGCTACCAGGTCATGACGCGCGGGCTCGACTGGACGCCCTCGTACCAGAAGATGGAGGACATCTACCCGTACGCCGCCTACGAGGGCATCAAGATCCACGACTGGGACAAGTGGGAGGACCCGTTCCGGCTGACGATGGACGCCTACTGGAAGTACCAGGCCGAGAAGGAGCGGAAGCTCTACGCGATCATCGACGCCTACGCGCAGAACAACGGCCACCTCAACGTGACCGACGCGCGCTACCTCAATGCGGTGAAGCTCTTCCTCACCGGCATCAGCCCGCTCGAATACATGGCGCACCGCGGCTTCGCGCACGTCGGCCGCCAGTTCCCCGGCGCCGGCCCGCGCGTGGCGTGCCTGATGCAGTCGATCGACGAGATCCGCCACGCGCAGACGCAGATCCATTCGCTGTCGAACTACAACAAGTACTACAACGGCTTCCACGACTTCCGCCACATGCTCGAGCGCGTGTGGTACCTGTCGGTGCCGCGCTCCTTCTTCGACGACGCGGTGACCGCCGGGCCGTTCGAGTTCATGGTCGCCATCGGCTTCTCGTTTGAGTACGTGCTGACGAACCTGCTGTTCGTGCCCTTCGTCTCGGGCGCGGCCTACAACGGCGACATGGGGACGATGACCTTCGGCTTCTCCGCGCAGTCGGACGAGGCGCGCCACATGACGCTGGGCCTGGAGGTGATCAAGTTCATCCTCGAGCAGGATCCGGACAACCTGCCCATCGTGCAGCGCTGGATCGACAAGTGGATGTGGCGCGGCTACCGCGTGCTGACGCTGGTCGGAATGATGATGGACTACATGCTGCCCAAGCGCATCATGAGCTGGAAGGAAGCCTGGGAGGTGTATTTCGAGGAGAACGGCGGGGCGCTGTTCAAGGATCTGGCGCGCTACGGCATCCGTCCGCCGAAGTGGCTGGACCAGATCTCCTTCGACAAGGACCACATCTCGCACCAGGCCTGGGCGACCTTCTACCAGTACGGCGCGGCGGCGGCCTTCAACACCTGGACGCCCAACGACGAGGAGATGGACTGGCTGTCGCAGAAGTACCCCAACAGCTTCGACAAGTACTACCGCCCGCGCCTGGAGTACTGGCGCGAGCAGGCGGCGCAGGGCAAGCGCTTCTACAACAAGACGCTGCCGATGCTGTGCCAGACCTGCCAGATCCCGATGCTGTTCACCGAGCCGGGCGACCCGACGAAGATCTGCTACCGCGAGGTCGACTACCAGGGCAGCAAGTACCACTTCTGCTCGGACGGCTGCAAGGAGATCTTCGAGTACGAGCCCGAGAAGTACGTTCAGGCGTGGCTGCCGGTGCATCAGATCTACCAGGGCAACTGCTTCCCCGAAGGGGCCGACCCCACGGCCGAGGGCTTCGACCCGCTGGCCGAGGTGCTCAAGTACTACCACGTCGAAATGGGCCGCGACAACCTCGACTTCGAGGGCTCCGAGGACCAGAAGAACTTCGACCAGTGGCGCGGGCAGGCGACGAAGAACGCCTGACGCCGACCGAGAGACAGAGAGGAGACGAGACAAATGGCCGTTGCTGCCCTGCGCAAATACGAGTTCGAGCCCGCCGACGCGCCGGCGAAATTCCACGGCGCCCAACTGCTGTACGTGGGTTGGGAAGACCACCTGATGTTCTGCGCGCCCTTCGCCTTTCCGCTGCCGCCGACGATGCCCTTCCGCGCCATGGTCGAGCAGGTGCTGCCGGGTGCGTTCGGCTACCACCCGGACTTCGCCCGCATCGACTGGGCGAAGGCCGAGTGGTTCAAGTCGGGCCGGCCGTGGACGCCGGACTTCGACAAGTCGCTCGCCGACAACGGGCTGGGTCACAAGGACGTGATCCGCTTCCGCACCCAGGGGCTGACGGGAATCGCCGGCTCCTGCAGCTAGGAGTGATGTCGTGAGCTATGAACTGACGATCGAACCCCTCGGCCAGACGATCACGGTCGAGGAGGACCAGACGATTCTCGACGCCGCGCTGCGCGCCGGCGTCTGGATCCCCCATGCGTGCTGCCACGGCCTGTGCGCGACCTGCAAGATCCAGGTTACCGACGGCGAGGTCGAGCACGGCGAGGCGTCGAGCTTCGCGCTGATGGACTTCGAGCGCGACGAAGGCAAGGCGCTGGCGTGCTGCGCACGGCTGCAGAGCGACGCGACGATCGAGGCGGAGATCGAGGAGGAGCCGGATGCCGAGTCGATTCCGGTGCGCGATTTCCCCGGCACGGTGAGCCGCATCGAGCAGCTCACGCCGACGATCAAGGGGGTGTTCGTCGAGCTCGACGCGCCGATCCGCTTCCAGGCCGGGCAGTACGTGAACCTGGAGATCGACGGCGGGCGCTGCACTCGTGCGTTCTCGCTCGCCGGCGCGCCGGGCGGGCGCGAGGTGGAGCTGAACATCCGCCTCGTGCCGGGCGGCGAGGGCACGACCTGGGTGCACGAGGCGTTGCGCGCGGGCGACCGCGTGAAGCTGTCCGGGCCCTACGGGCGCTTCTTCGTGCGCAAGTCGGCACCGGAGGCGCTGCTCTTCATGGCGGGCGGTTCCGGCCTGTCGAGCCCGCGCTCGATGATCCTCGACCTGCTCGCGGCGGGCGACGCGCGGCCCATGACGCTGGTGTATGGGCAGAGGAGCCGCGCCGAACTCTACTACCACGACGAGTTCGTCGCGCTCGCGGCGCGCCATGCGAACTTCCGCTACGTGCCGGCGCTCTCGGACGAGCCCGCCAGTTCGGGCTGGGAGGGCTTCCGCGGTTTCGTGCATGACGCGGCGAAGGCGCACTTCGACGGCGACTTCCGCGGCCACAAGGCCTACCTGTGCGGGCCGCCGATGATGATCGACGCCTGCATCACGACGCTGATGCAGGGGCGGCTGTTCGAGAACGACATCTACACGGAGAAGTTCTTCTCCGCCGCCGACGTACAGCAGGTGCGCAGCCCGCTGTTCAAGCGCATCTGAGGGGGTGTTCGACACGACTTAGTGAACGGCTTGCCCGGCGCGATGGAGATTGCGCCGGCGAGCCGGAAAACGCCGGGCGGGCAACGAAGAGAGCCCGTACCGCAGACAACTGGAGGAGACGACAAAATGGCAATGACTGGCGTACTGCGTCCGGGTCACGCGCAACTTCGCGTGCTGGACCTCGAGGAAGGCATCCACCACTACAAGAACGTGCTCGGGCTGATCGAGACCGGGCGCGACGCGCAGGGGCGCGTCTATTTCAAGGCCTGGGACGAGCGCGACCACAACAGCGTGATCATCCGCGAGGCCGACAGCGCGGGCCTGGATTTCTTCGGCTTCAAGGTCGCCGACAAGGCGACGCTGGAGAAATTCAATGCGGATCTGCGCGCCTACGGCCTCAACACCGAGCGCATCCCGCCGGGCGAAATGCTCGAAACCGGCGAGCGCATCCGCTTCGAACTGCCCTCGGGCCACCAGATCGAGCTCTACGCCGAGAAGACCGACGTCGGCAACGGCATGGAATACGTGAACCCGGATCCGTGGACGCCCGACGCCGAGCGCGGCATCGCGCCGATCCGTCTCGACCACTGCCTGCTGTACGGGCCGGATATCGAGAAGGTGCAGGACATCTTCGTCAATGTGCTGGGCTTCTACCTCGTCGAGCACATCGTGATGGAGGACGGCAAGACCGATCTGGCGATCTGGCTGTCGTGCTCGATCAAGGCGCACGACATCGCCTTCGTGCGCCACCCCGAGCCGGGCAAGCTGCACCACGTCTCCTTCCTGCTCGAGAGCTGGGAGAAGGTGCTGCGTGCGGCGGACCTCATGTCGATGAACCGCGTGTCGGTCGACATCGGCCCGACCCGTCACGGCGTGACGCGCGGCACGACGATCTACGCCTTCGATCCGTCGGGCAACCGCTTCGAGACCTTCTGCGGCGGCTACCAGTGCTACCCGGACTGGAAGCCGATCAAGTGGACCTGGGACGAGGTCGGCGCGAGCGTGTTCTATCACGACCGCGCGCTCAACGAGCGCTTCCTCTCGGTCGTGTCCTGAGACCCGGCCGGCGCCGCCATCGAGCGGCGCGCAGCCCGCTTTTTCCCTGTGTCACCCGTTGCCTCGCCGCCCGCGCCCCCGCGGTGCGGACGAGGCTTTTTTGCATCGGCTCGCAGCACGGGCGTGTGCGTCTCATCCCCGCCGGCCGCCTCGTCGGCAGTGGAACGAAGGAGCTTCTCCGACTAATCTCGACGCGATGCCGGCCTGCTCCAGCGTGTGCGGGATGCGCTGCGGGGTGCGTAGCCGCGCCGGCGCGGCGCCGCGCGCTCAGGGGCGCTTGCCGCGTGCGAAGAAGTCCTGCGGCATCTGCTTCACGGCGTCGAGCGTGCGCAGGATGTGCTCGGACAGGATCGAGGTCGCGCGCGTCGCATCGCGCGCGAGCGTCGCGTCGACGAGCGCCTGGTGCTCCGCGTGGATGTCGCGCGGGATCGGCTGGCGGAACAGGCTGATGCGCCGGTAGCGCTCCGACTGCTGGTAGAGGATGTGCTGGAAGTGGCGGATCCAGCGCGACGGGCAGGCGGCGATCAGCGCCTCGTGGAAGGCGCGGTTGCGCTTCTCCCAGTCCTCGGTGGCGCCGGGATCGTGCTCGGCGAGCTTCTGTTCGGCGCGCGACAGGCGATGGAAGGCGCCGACCAGGCCGGCTTCCCATTCCTCGTTGCCGCGCGCGATTGCCTGCCGCAGCGCCTCGGTTTCGAGCAGCACGCGGGTGCGCGTGATGTCCTCGAAGTCGGCCAGCGAGATCGGCGCGACGCGGAAGCCGCGCTGCCCCTGGCCGACCACCAGCGCGTCGGTGACGAGCAGCAGCAGCGCCTCGCGCAGCGTGCCGGCGCCGACGTCGTACTGCTCCTTCAGGTGCTC
>NZ_KB899494.1 GCF_000378245.1 Aromatoleum toluclasticum ATCC 700605 | reverse complement strand
GCGTTCCACGCCAGCACGCCCGCGAGGCGCCCCTTCTGGCCGCTATGCAGCGCGCCTCGCGCATCGATCGCGGCGGCGAGCACGCCCGCGCCCAGCAGCAGCCACAGCGTCGCCGGCACGCTGCCGGTCTGGATCATGGCCAGAGTCAGCGCGCCGTACGCGACGAACTCCCCCTGCGGTATGAAGATCACCCGCGTCACGGCAAACACCAGCACCAGCGCGAGCGCGAGCAGCGCATAGATCGCACCGTTGGTGATGCCGTCCTGTGCGAGCAACAGCGCTATCTGGAAATCCATGGACGAACTCCACTATCGGGAGCGGCTCGCGCCGCTCCCGACTCTTTCAGCAACGAATGAAAGCCCCGCGCGGCGCGGGGCGAAGCCCGGCCGTCACGGTTTCAGCTCAGGAAGACCTTACTTGACAAGTTTCCATGCGCCGTTCTGGATCTGCACCATCACGCGCGCACGCTGGTCCAGGCCCAGGTGGTCGTTGGCGCTCATGCTGAAGATGCCGTGCGCGGCGGGCACTTCCTTCAGGCCTTCGAGGGCGTCGCGCAGCGCGGCACGGAACTCCTTCGTGCCCGGCTTGGCCTTCTTCAGCGCGGTCGGCACCGCGGCTGCAAGCAGCACGCCGCTGTCCCAGCCGTGCGCGCCGAAGGTCGACACGCTGCCCTTGCCGTGGGCGGCCTCGTACTTGGTGATGTACTCGGTCGCGCTCTTCTTCACCGGGTTGCCGTCGGGCAGCTGGTTGGCCACCAGCACGGGGCCGGCCGGCAGGAAAGTGCCTTCACAGTCCTTCCCGCACACGCGCAGGAAGTCGTTGTTGGCGACACCGTGGGTCTGGTAGATCTTGCCCGTAAAACCGCGCTCCTTGAACGCCTTCTGCGGCAGCGCGGCCGGCGTGCCGGAACCGGCGATGAGCACGGCGTCGGGTTTCGCGGCCATGATCTTCAGCACCTGGCCGGTGACCGAAGTGTCGGTGCGCGTGAAGCGCTCGTTGGCGACCAACTTCAGCTTGCGCGCGTCGGCGACCGAGGAGAACTGCTCGTACCAGCCTTCGCCGTAGGCGTCGGAGAAGCCGATGAAGGCGACCGTCTTCACCCCGTTGTTGGTCATGTGCTCGACGATCGCGGTCGACATCTGCGCGTCGTTCTGCGGTGTCTTGAACACCCAGCGCTTCTTGTCGTCGACCGGATCGACGATGCGCGCGGAGGCGGCCATCGAGATCATCGGCGTCGCACTTTCGGCGACCACGTCGATCATCGCCAGCGAGTTCGGCGTGATCGTGGAGCCCAGGACGACGTCGACCTTGTCTTCGGAGATCAGCTTGCGGACGTTCTTCACCGCCGAGGTCGTATCGGAGGCGTCGTCGAGGACGATGTAGTTCACCTTCTCGCCCGCGATCGTGGTCGGCAGCAACGCGATCGTGTTCTTTTCCGGGATGCCGAGCGAGGCGGCAGGCCCGGTCGCAGACACCGTCACGCCAACGTTGATGTCGGCGTGCGCGGCGGTCGCGGCAAAGGCCAGACCGATCGCAGCCATCAGGGAAGTGCGCAGTTTCATGGTGTGTCTCCTCCTCGTAGTTTATTGGCGACCGGGCCTGAGGGAAGCCGCGGTCACGTCCGGCGATTATTGCTTACGATACAAACTATTGCTAGTCCAACTATTGATCTGAATCACGTTTTCGCCACACCAGCGCAATGTTGCGCGCGAATTCCCGCCCGCGTGGCGTCCCGAGCATAGGCCCCAATGCTTGCGTCCGACTGACGTGCTAGGCACCGGCCGCCACCCGCGACGCGGCCACATTCGCGTCCTCGTTGCGCATCAAGCCGCGCACGCCGTTGAGGAAGATCCCGGTGACGATGGGCGCCATGTCGTGGAAGGTGAGCGGGCCGTCGGCGCGCAGCCAGGTAAAGGTCCAGTTGATCATTCCGAACAGGATCATCGTGACCGCCTTGTCGAGCCTGCTCCCCTTGAGACCCGGTTCGACCCGCGCGAGCGCGTCGGCGAAGGCCGCGACGACGCGCCGCTGCTTCGCCGCGACGCCCTCCGCCTGCTCCTCCCTGAGGAACTTTACATCCTGCACCAGCACCATGTGATGGTCCTGCGCGTGCTCGTACTCCTCCATGAACCGCGTCACGAGCTCCGTGAAATGAGCCTCCGGGCCAAGCTTGCGCGCCTCCACGGACGCGACGATCGCCAGCAGCTCGTCGATATAGCTGTCGGCGATGTCGAACAGCAGGTGTTCCTTGTCGCGGTAGTAGTGGTACAGAAGCGGCTTGGATACGCCGCAGGCCTGCGCAATCGCCGCCATCGAAGCGTTGTGGAAACCCTTCTCCGCGAACAGGCCCGCCGCCGCCCTGTGCATGCTCGCACGTTGCAGTTCGAAAGTGGGTGCCTTGCCTCGTGCCATGCCGGATGTCGTACCTGATTCGGGGCCAGTCGCGCGCTCAGCGCTCGTCGAAACTGATGACGACGCGATCAGTGAGGGGGTGCGCCTGGCAGGTGAGAATGTAGCCGGCATCGACGTCCGGCTGTTCGAGGGTGAAATTCTTGTCCATGCGCACCTTGCCCTCAAGCAATTTCGCGCGGCAGGTGCAGCACACGCCACCCTTGCACGAGTACGGCAGGTCCATGCCAGCGCGCAGCGCTACATCGAGGATGGACGGATCCTCGGCGCGGAACTCCATCTCGCGCTTGAGGCCGTCGGCGATCACGGTGACCCTCGCCTGCGTCGCGTCACCCGGTTCGACGTGATGCTCGGGAGCGGTCGCCGGCACGCCGAAGCGCTCCAGGTGGATGTGCTCGTGTGCGACGCCGGCCGCCTGCAGGGCGGTCTCGACTTCGTCGATCATGCCGCCGGGGCCGCAGATGAAGGCCTCGTCGATGGTGTCGACGGGGATCAGCGTGTCGAGGAACATGCGCACGCGCTCGCCGTCGAGCCGGCCGTTGAACAGCGGCACCTCCTGCTCCTCGCGCGAGAACAGGTTGTACAGCGTGAAGCGCGACATGTAGCGGTTCTTCAGGTCTTCGAGCGCCTCGGCGAACATCACGCTCGCCTGGCGGCGGTTGCTGTAGACCAGCGTGAAGCGGCTGTGCGGCTCGGCGCGCAGCGTGGTCTTCACCAGCGACAGGATGGGCGTGATGCCGCTGCCGGCGGCGAACGCGACATAGTGTTTCGCGTGGGCGGGGTCGAGCGGGGTATGGAAGCGCCCTTCCGGCGTCATGATCTCCAGCACGTCGCCGGCCTTGATGCCGCCGTCGTTGGCCCAGGTCGAGAACGCACCGCCGTTGATCTTCTTGATCGCGACGCACAGTTCGCCATCATCGACACCGGAACAGATCGAGTACGAGCGGCGCAGCTCCTCGCCATTGACCTTGACCTTCAGGTTGAGGTGCTGGCCCTGCTCGAAGCGGTAATCCTCGGCGAGCTCGGCCGGGACGTCGAAGCGCAGGCTCACCGCCTCGGACGTCTCGCGCCGCACCTCGGCGACTTTCAGGGGGTGGAATTTCGGCGTTCTGTGCGTCGTCATAGTTGTGTCTCCTCGATCGCTTCTCTTGGCGATTAGAACTCGTGAAGAAATCGTCGCGAGCGCAGGCAGATCGTGTTCAGCCGGAGCACAGCAACCGGAACGTACTCAAGTACGTGAGGATTGCGAGCACCGCCTGAACGCGAGATGCCAAGCGCAGCAGATTTATTCATGAGTTCTCAGATTGGCTTGAAGTACTCGAATGGTTCCAGACAGCTCTGGCAGCGGTACAGTGCCTTGCACGCCGTCGAACCGAACTGCGACAGGCGCGTGGTGTCGGTCGAACCGCAGCGCGGGCAGGCGAGCTTGCGCGGGACGAAACGGATGGGCTGGGCGCCACCGACCGGCGCATCCCCTCCGGGAGGCGCGATGCCGTAGGCGCGGAGCTTTTCCTTCGCCGGCTCGGTGATCCAGTCGGTGGTCCAGGCGGGCGCGAGGCGCGTCTCGACCTCGACCACCCCTGCCCCGGCGGCCACCAGCGCGTCGACGATGCTCTGCGAGATCACCTCGGTCGCCGGGCAGCCGGAATAGGTCGGCGTGACGACGACGTGCAGGCCGCCGTCGCGCGCAAGGACTTCGCGCACGATGCCGAGCTCGGTCACCGAGATCACCGGGATCTCCGGGTCGGGCACGGCGTGGAGGACTTCCCAGGCCTGGGATTCGGTCAGCATCATCGCACTTACCACTGCGCGCCCGGGTAGGTGCGCTGCATGTACTGCATCTCGGACAAGAGATGCCCCAGGTGCTCGCTGTGACGGCCGAACTTGCCGAAGGACTTGAAGGGCGTGCGCGCGGGCACGGTGAGCGTCGCCTCGGTGAGCACCGGCACGACCACCGATTCCCACGCGGCTTCGAGCTCGCTCCACGCGGGGCCGAAGCCGGCCGCGGCGGCGGCTTCGTCGCTCGGGTTCGCGGCGAAGAACTCCGCGGTGTAGGGCCACAGGTAGTCGAGCGCGGCCTGCGTGCGCTCGTGCGATTCGGCCGTGCCGTCGCCCAGGCGCACGACCCAGTCGCCGGCGTGCTGGGCGTGGTAGCGCGCTTCCTTGATGCTCTTCGCGGCGATCGCGGCGAGTTCGCTGTCGGAAGACGCGAGCAGGCGTTCCCACAGCAGCACCTGGAAGTTCGCGAAGAGGAAGTTGCGCACCATCGTGCGGCCGAAATCCGCGTTCGGCAGCTCGCACAGCGTCAGGTTGCGGTAGTGCATCTCGGTGCGCAGGAAGGCGAGCTGGTCCTCGTCGCGCCCCTTGCCTTCGAGCTGGCCGGCGTGCGCGAGCAGCATGCGCGCCTGGCCGATCAGGTCGAGCGACATGTTGGCGAGCGCCATGTCCTCTTCGAGCACGGGCGCGTGACCGCACCATTCGGACATGCGCTGGCCGAGGATCAGCGCGTTGTCGCCGAGGCGCGTGAGGTATTCGATGTGTGCAGGGTTGGGGGTGGTCATCTTTGCGGCCCTCTCACATGTGGTTAACTTCGTCGGGCAGCTGGTAGAAGGTCGGGTGCCGGTAGATCTTGTCTTCCGCCGGATCGAACAGCTCGGGCTTGGCGTCCGGGTCCGAGGCGACGATGTGGTCGGCCTGCACCACCCAGATGCTCACGCCTTCCTGGCGGCGGGTGTAGACGTCGCGCGCGACCTGCAGCGCGAGCTTGGCGTCGGGGGCGTGCACGCTGCCGCAGTGCTTGTGATCGAGTCCGTTGCGGCTGCGCACGAAGACTTCCCACAGCGGCCATTCCTTGCGTTCCATGTCTCTTCTCCTCTGATGAGGGCTGGCCGGGGCCGCCCTTTCTGTCGGTGTGTTCGGGATAATCCTGTCAGGCCGCGCGATGCTCGCGCGCCGCCCGTTTGCGTTCATGCTCCAGCGCCGCCTCGCGCACCCAGGCGCCGTCTTCCCACGCCTTCACGCGCGCGGCCAGCCGATCGACGTTGCCTTGGCCGTGGCCATTGACGACGTTCCAGAACTCGTCCCAGTCGATCGCACCGTAGTCGTGGTGGCCGCGTTCGGCGTTCCACTTCAGCTCCGGGTCGGGCATCGTCACGCCCAGCACCTTGGCCTGCTCGACCGTCGCATCGATGAACTTCTGGCGCAGGTCGTCGTTGGAGATGCGCTTGATGCCCCAGCGCGAACTCTGCGCCGAGTTGGGGGAATCCTTGTCGTGCGGGCCGAACATCATGATCGACGGCCACCACCAGCGATTCACGGCGTCCTGCACCATCTCGCGCTGCTCGTCGGTGCCCTTCATCATCGCCAGCAGCAGGTCGTAGCCCTGGCGCTGGTGGAAGGATTCCTCCTTGCAGATGCGCACCATCGCGCGCGCATAAGGCCCGTAGCTGCACTTGCACAGCGGGATCTGGTTCATGATCGCGGCGCCGTCGACGAGCCAGCCGATCACGCCGATGTCCGCCCAGGTGAGCGTCGGGTAGTTGAAGATCGAGCTGTACTTGGCCTTGCCGGTGTGCAGCGCGTCGAGCAGCTCGTCGCGCGACACGCCCAGCGTCTCGGCCGCGGCGTAGAGGTAGAGCCCGTGGCCGCCTTCGTCCTGCACCTTGGCGAGCAGGATGGCCTTGCGTTTGAGCGTCGGGGCGCGCGTGATCCAGTTGCCTTCGGGCAGCATGCCGACGATCTCGGAGTGCGCGTGCTGGCTGATCTGGCGCACCAGCGTCTTGCGGTAGGCCTCGGGCATCCAGTCCTTGGCCTCGATGTAGCCGCCCGCGTCGATCTTTGCGTCGAACTCGGCCTGGTAGGCGGGATTCTCGACCGCACGCGGCGCCTTGTCGACGTTCTGCTGCGGGATGTCCAGTGCTTGGGTATACATTCTGTTGTCTCCTCCTCTCTTATTCCTTGGGGCGGTGGTCGATGACCCGTTTCGCCTTGCCGATCGTCACGCGCTCGATCGAGAACGGCTCGCCGACGACGACCTTCGCCGAGACGCCGATGAAGGTCTTGATGCGATGTGCGAGCTCCTCGCCGATCGCCTCCTTCTGCTCGGGATGCCGGCCGACGACCGCGTCCGGGTCCAGCTCGACCTTCACGGTGAGCGTGTCCATGTGGCCCTTCTTGTCGACCTCCAGCAGGTATTGGGCGGCGAGCTGGGGCATGTGGCAGATCAACTCCTCGATCTGCGTCGGGAAGAGGTTCACGCCGCGGATGATCAGCATGTCGTCCGAGCGCCCGGTGATCTTGGCCATGCGCCGCATGCTGCGCGACGTCGGCGGCAGCAGGCGCGTGAGGTCGCGCGTGCGGTAGCGGATCACCGGCATCGCTTCCTTGGTCAGCGTCGTGAACACCAGCTCGCCTTCCTCGCCGTCGGGCAGCACTTCGCCGGTCTGCGGATCGATGATCTCGGGGTAGAAATGGTCTTCCCACACCACCGGCCCGTCCTTGCTCTCGACGCACTCGCTGGCGACGCCCGGCCCCATCACTTCGGAAAGACCGTAGATGTCGACCGCGTCGAGTCCCGAGCGCGCCTCCATCGCCTCGCGCATGCCCTGCGTCCAGGGTTCGGCGCCGAAGATGCCGACCTTCAGCGAGGTCGATTTCGGGTCGATGCCCATGCGCTCCATCTCGTCGAGGATGGTCAGCATGTAGGATGGCGTCACCATGATGATGTCGGGGCGGAAGTCCTGGATCACCTGGATCTGCTTCTCGGTCTGGCCGCCGGACATCGGCACCACGACACAGCCCAGCCGCTCGGCGCCGTAGTGCGCGCCCAAGCCGCCGGTGAACAGTCCATAGCCGTAGGACACGTGCACCATGTCACCGGCACGGCCGCCCGCCGCACGGATCGAACGCGCGACGACGTTGGCCCAGGTGTCGATATCCTTCAGCGTGTAGCCGACCACGGTCGGCTTGCCGGTCGTGCCGGACGAAGCATGCACGCGCGCAATCTTCTCGCGCGGCACCGCGAACATGCCGAAGGGGTAGTTGTCGCGCAGGTCGCTCTTCGCGGTGAAGGGAAACTTCGCCAGATCGGCGAGCGTCTTCAGGTCGTCCGGATGCACGCCCTTGGCGTCGAAGGCCTTGCGGTAGTGCGGCACGTTCTCGTAGGCGTGGCGTACGCTCCACTTCAGGCGCTCGAGCTGCAGCGCGCGCAGCTCGTCCTGGCTCGCCTTCTCGATCGCTTCCAGGTCGCCGGGCGACGGGGTCTTTACGGGCATTCCTCTCTCCTCCTGGTTTCTTCCGTTTGCGCGGGTTTCGTAGGACGCCGGGATTATTCCCCGATCATGGGGAGGCCGGCGTGACCCGCGTCAAACGCGATTCAATTCACAACTCGACGACCGCCCTTCCCTTCAGCCGGTAGGACTTGCCGCGCATCACAGCGATCAGCTCGCCCCTGGGGTTGGTGACGCTGATGTCGTACACGCCGGTGCGGCCGGCGGCGAACACTTCCTTCGCCTCGGCGCACAGGCGCTCCCCGGGACGGCCCGGCGCCATGAAATCGAGGCTGATGCCGGACGCGACGGTCTGCTCGTTGTAGCTGTTGCACGCATAGGCGAAGGCCGAGTCGGCGAGCACCGTGATGAAGCCGCCGTGGCAGATGTCGAAGCCGTTGAGCATCTCCTCGCGCACCGTCATCGTGACTTTCGCGTAGCCCGGGCCGACCGCCTCGAAACGGATGCCGTTGGCGTGCAGCACGCGGTCGTTCTCCGACATCACGTCCCGCACGCGCTCCGCGAGGGCCTGCGGGTCGAGTCCGTTGGTCATGTCGCGATAGCCCGCCTCAGTCATACATCGCCTCCCCGTTGCAGGCCTTGCGGCGCAGCAGCGGCGACACGCGGTAGCGCTCCTCGCCGTAGTGGTCCTTGAGGTTCGCGAGCACCTCGACGACGAAGCCGGCGCCGAGCTGGTCGGCCCACGCGAGCGGACCGCCCTTGGGGTAGTTGGTGCCGTGGCGCATCGCGGTATCGACGTCGCGCGCGCTCGCCACCCGCTGCAGCACGGCATCGGCGGCCTCGTTGGCGAGCATCGCGACGGTGCGCAGCGCGATCAGCCCGGCGACGTCGTCGATCACGCTGACCTTGAAGCCTGCCTTCTGGAAAGTGCCGGTGACCACGCGCAGCGCGCCCAGGCCGCACTGGTCGGCGCGCGTCAGCGCGATGCGGGTGCTGGTCGAGTAGTCGAGGCACAGGTCGAACAGCACGAGGTTCGGCACCTGCTCCTCGTCCGAGCGGATGGTCGCGGTGCGCCCGTCGGTCAGCGCGACGCGCGCCGCGCCGATCTGCATCCAGCCGCGCCTGCCGTGCATGCCCGCCTCGCGCCGCACCTCGATGCCGGCCGCTTCGAGGCGCGCGAGCAGCGGGGCCGCCGCACCGATGTCGCCGACCACCGTGATGCGCGGCTCGCCGTCCTGCGCCGGCTCGTCCTGCGGGACGGCCTTTGCGGCGAGTTCGCCATATTCATAGATGCCGCGCCCGGTCTTGCGCCCGAGGCGCCCCGCAGCAACGAGCTCCTGCTGGAACGGGCTGGGCGCAAAGCGGCGGTCGCCGAAGAAGGCGTCGAACACCGACTTCGTCACCGCGAAGTTCACGTCGTGGCCGATCAGGTCCATCAGTTCGAAGGGGCCCATCGCAAAGCCGCAGCCTTCGCGCAGGATCGCGTCCAGCGTCGCGGGCCCCGCCTCGTGCTCGGCGAGCACGCGCAGCGCCTCGGCGTAGTACGGACGCGCAACGCGGTTCACGATGAAACCCGGCGTCGAGGCCGCATGCACCGGCACCTTGCCCCAGTCGCGCGCCGTCGCATGCAGGCACTCGGCGACCTCGCGGTCGGTCGTGAGGCCCGACACCACTTCGACCAGGGCCATGCGCGGCGCGGGGTTGAAGAAGTGCAGGCCGGCCAGCCGGCCGGGACGGGCGAGACCGGCCGCCATCGCGTTGATCGACAGCGACGAAGTATTGCTCGCGATGATCGCCTCGGTGCCCAGCGTGCGCTCCAGCTCGGCGAAGAGCTTGCGCTTGACGTCGATGTTCTCGACGATCGCCTCGATCGCGAGGCCCGCATCGGCCGCATCGGCAAGCGCCGCGACCGGCACGACACGTTCCAGCGCCGCCTCCGCCTCGACCGCATCGAGCCGGTTCTTCGACACGAGGAACTTCAGATCCTTTTCGATCGCCGCGCGCCCGGCGGCGATCGCCTCGACGCGGCCGTCGTACAGGTACACGGTGTGGCCCGCGCGCGCCGCGACCTGGGCGATACCGCTGCCCATCGCGCCGGCGCCGATGACCAGCACCTTCACGTCCTTCCCGAGTGAGCTCATTCAGTCACCCTTGAAGTTCGGGGTGCGCTTCCCGATGAAGGCGGCGACGCCTTCGCGGTAGTCGTTCGAGTTGCCGCACACGGTCATCAGGTCGCGTTCGAGGTTCAACTGGGTCTCGAAGTCGTTGGTCGAACTCGCCCACAGCGCCTGCTTGGTCTTCGCGTAGCCGAAGGTCGGCCCTTTCGCGAGGCCCGCCGCGACCTGCTGCACCGTCGGCAGCAGCGCCTCGTCATCGACGCATTTCCAGATCAGGCCCCAAGCCTCGGCCTGCTCGGCCGACAGCTTCTCGCCCAGCAGCGCCATGCCCATCGCACGAGCCGGCCCCACGAGGCGCGGCAGGATCCAGCTGCCGCCGGTATCCGGCACCACGCCGAGCTTGCTGAAGGACTGGATGAAGCTCGCCGAGCCGGCCGCGAACACGAGATCGCAGGCTAACGCGATGCTCGCCCCGGCGCCGGCCGCGACGCCGTTCACCGCGGCGATCACCGGCAGTTCGAGGCCGCGCAACGCGAGCACCAGCGGCTTGTAGTTCTTCTCGACCGAGTCGCCCAGGTCCACCGGCGCGCTACCCGGCGCCACGGCGCGGTCCGACAGGTCCTGCCCGGCGCAGAAACCGCGCCCGGCGCCAGTCAGCACCAGCACGCGCACGACACCCGCGGCGCGGCCTGCCTTCACCTTCGCCAGCGCCTCACGCACCTCCTCGTGCATCAGGCTCGTGAAGGAATTCAGCCGGTCCGGTCGGTTCAGCGTCAGCGTCGCGACGCCTTCGACCACATCGAGGCGGATCGTCTCGCCCTGCATGTTCCAACCGCTGCTGCCCACCTCGCTGTTGCCAAACTCGCTGCTGCTCATGTCTCCTCCTGTCATCCCTCTGCACAAACGCCCCACATGCTTCACGCGGCGCTTCTGCAGAGTCTCCTTCTTCGGATCGCCCGGCAGGCTTCGAGGCCTCCTGTCGGCGGGGGTCAGCGCCCGGTATTCCGAGCTTTCTTTGTAGCCCGGCCTTTGTTTGACCGACCGGTCAATCAATAGTAAGCTTGATCCAGATCAAAAGACAACAGTTTTTTGCTTGACAAGTTTCCCCGCAGCGCAGCAATGCGCCGCCCGCTATAACTAGGTCAGCACCACCGATCCGCAGGGGCCGCAGAAGCCCCGACCCGCCACCAGAGGAGACCCTCGATGTCCCACGCCGCGTCCAGCACCACGCCCGCCCAGCTGTTCGACAAGCACCACGCCACCCTCGAAGCCGCCGTCCAGGCGATCCACGCCCGCGGCTTCTGGACGCCCTACCCCGAGATGCCCAGTCCCAAGGTGTACGGCGAGACGGCACAGGAAGACGGCCGCCGCGCCGTCGAGGCCACTTTCGGCCAGGATTTCGCCCTCGACCAGCCCGGCCGCAGCGGCTCGATGGCGAGCGAGCGTTCGCCCTACGGCGTGGAACTGGGCGTACGTTACCCGGTGTGCGACGCCGACGCGCTGATCGCCGCCGCGCAGGCCGCGATACCCGGCTGGCAGCGCATCGGCGCGCAGGGCCGCGCCGGCGTGTGCCTGGAGATCCTCGACCGTCTGAACAAGCGCAGCTTCGAGATCGCCCACGCGGTGATGCTCACCACCGGCCAGGGCTGGATGATGGCCTTCCAGGCCGGCGGCCCGCACGCACAGGACCGCGGCCTCGAGGCCGTCGCCTACGCGTACCGCGAGATGAAGTTCATCCCGCACGAGACGGTGTGGGAGAAGCCGCAGGGGAAGAACCCGCCGCTGAAGATGAAGAAGCACTTCGAAGTCGTCGGCCGCGGCGTCGCGCTGGTGATCGGCTGCGCCACCTTCCCGACCTGGAACACCTACCCGGGACTCTTCGCCGCGCTCGCGACCGGCAACCCGGTGATCGTCAAGCCGCACCAGAACGCCATCCTGCCCGCGGCGATCACCGTGCGCATCGCGCGCGAAGTGCTCGCCGAGGCCGGCCTGGACCCCAACCTCGTCACGCTCGCGGCCTTCGACAAGCACGAAGCCACACAGGCGCTCGCGACTCACCCGGCCGTGAAGTCGATCGACTTCACCGGCGGCAACAGCTTCGGCCAGTGGCTCATCGCCCACGCGAAACAGGCGCAGGTGTATGCGGAGCTCGCCGGCGTGAACAACGTCGTCATCGAATCCACCGACCAGTACAAGGCGATGTTGAGGAACCTCGCCTTCACGCTGTGCCTGTACTCCGGCCAGATGTGCACGACGACGCAGGCGATCCTCGTGCCGGCGGGCGGCATCGCCACCGACCAGGGGCACAAGAGCTACGACGAGGTGTGCGCGGACCTCGCCACATCCATCGACAAGTTCCTCGCCGACCCGGCGGTCGCGACCGCCGTGCTGGGCGCGATCCAGTCGCCCGACACGCTGCGCCGCATCGCCGAGGCGCCCGAACATGGCCGCGTCGTGCGCGCCTCGACGAAGATAGCCCACGCCGAGTTCCCCGGCGCCGAAGTGCGCAGCCCGGTGCTGCTCGCGTGCGACGCTGCCGACGAGAAGGCCTACATGGAAGAGCGCTTCGGCCCGATCGCCTTCGTCGTGAAGACCGCCGACGGCGCCGCCGCGGTTGCGCTGTCGGAACGCATCGTGCGCGAACACGGCGCGCTCACGGTGGGCATCTACTCGACGCAGCCGGAGGTCGTCGACGCGATGACCGAGGCCACGTGGCGCACCGGCGTCGCGCTGTCGATCAACCTCACCGGCGGCGTGTTCGTGAACCAGTCGGCGGGCTTCTCCGACTTCCACGGCGTCGGCATGAACCCGGCCGCGAACGCGAGCCTGTCCGACAGCGCCTTCGTCGCGAACCGCTTCCGCGTCGTGCAGCGGCGCTATCACGTCGAGTAAGCAGCAAGGCCGACGGCTCCGCATTCACGCGGAGCCGTCGGCTCATTCCGGTTTTCCCGGAGTGCCCGCCGTGCTGCGCGGTTCCGCCTTCAGGATCGCGCTGGGCTCCCCGCGCAGGACCTTGAGCAATTCGGCATGCGCCCGTTCCCGCTCGAGCCCCTGTGCCACCAGGATCTCAATCAGTTCGCCGAAACGCGCCCGGCGCCGCAGTCCCGCCTCGCTGGTATCGCGGCGGTCGCGGAAGCAGTCCATCAGGGTCGAGCCGCACACGCAATTGCGGAACAACTCGACGATCACCTGGCCGTCGTCGTCCACCGCCTGCTTGAGGCCGCTGCGGCCGCTGCCCACCCGCTGCGTCTGCGCAATGTAATCGTCGGCGTCGCGATAGCTGCGGCCGCAGGTGGCGCAGCGCTTCGGGAACGTGCCCGCGGCAAGCTCCCGCAAGCCGGCGTAAAGCCCCGCGTCGATACCGACTTCCTGCCCGTCCCGGATCGTGCCCACCATGCCTTGTGCCCTGAATGCGCTCACTCGGGCCGCGCGTGCCTGAGGCGAGCCTGCCTGCGATCTATATTTGCGCTTCGTCGCTGCAGGCGCGCGCAAACGCTTCACGGATCGTGACGCGCAGTTCGTCATCATCCCACGGCTTGAGCAGGAACTTGCTCACCGCCCCGTTATTGATCGCACGCGTTATTGCATCGACATTGGCGTACCCCGAGAGCACCATGCGCACCGTCCCGGGGTGCAGGTCCTTCACGCGCATGAGGAACTCGCTGCCGTTCATGCCCGGCATGCGCTCGTCGGAGAGCAGGACGTGCACCGGATGTCTGGCGAGGATTTCGAGCCCCTCCTGGGCCGACTCGGCGGTCAGGATGCGATAGCCGTCGCGGCGCAGCAGGCGTTTGAGCGCGTTCAGGACGTGCGGTTCGTCATCGACCAGCAGCAGCGTCCGCTCAGGCGCATCCTTGACCGCGGAGGCGAGGTTCATGCGCCCCCTGTCGCGCAACATCGCCGCGAGCGCCTCGCCGTCCACCGGCCGGCTGAAGTAATAACCCTGCATCTCGTCGCATCCGCGCCGCCGCAGATATTCCATCTGGGATTCGTTCTCGACCCCCTCGGCGATCACCTTGAGCCGCAGGCTGTGCGCAAGCTGGATCGTCGCGATGCAGATCGCGGCATCGCCGGGCTCGGTCGTCACGTCGCGCACGAAGGCGCGATCGATCTTCAGGTAGTCGAGCGGAAAGCGCTTGAGGCAGGCCAGACTCGAATAGCCAGTGCCGAAATCGTCGAGCGCGAGCGATACGCCGAGCGTCTTGAGCTTCTGCATCGTGGCCACCGCGTCGTCGACGTCGACCATCGCCGTGCTCTCGGTGATCTCGAGTTCGAGCCGCGACGCGTCCAGGCCCTCTGCCGCCAGCGCCTCGGCAATCATGCGATCGAGCTGCCCCGAATGGAACTGCCGGGCCGAGAGGTTGATCGCCACCGGCGGGACCACGATCCCGCCGCCGAGCCAGCCGCGGATCTGGCGGCATGCGGCCCGCAGCACCCATTCCCCTATGGGGACGATCAGGCCGGCCTCCTCGGCGAGCGGGATGAACTCCATCGGCGGCACCAGTCCGAGTTCCGGGTGCTGCCAGCGCAGCAGCGCCTCCATGCCGACAATGGCGCCGCTTTGCAGGCTCACCCGCGGCTGGTAATGCAGAACGAATTCGCTGCGATCGAGCGCACCGCGCAGCGCGTGCTCGAGCGCCTGGCGCTGCAGCATTGCCGCATTCATCGCGGGGGTATCGAAGCAGTACTGGTTGCCGCCGGCGCTGCGTGCTTCGAGCCGCGCGATGTTGGCATGCTGCAGCAACACGGCCGGACTGTCGCCGTCGCCGGGGTAGATGCACACGCCCACGCTTGCGGTCACGGCAAGCTCGTGGCCCTCGACAACGAACGGAATGGCAATGTCGTCGAGAACCCGGCGCACGATCAGGGCTGCGGCGTCGACACTGGCCAGATCGCCCAGCACCACGACGAAGTCGTCCATGCCGACCCGCGCGACGGTGTCTCCCTCGCGGACCAGTGCCGTGAGGCGGGCGGCGACGTGTTGCAGGATGCCGTCGCCCACCGCATGGCCGAACGAGCCGACGATGCTGCCGAAGCGGTCGATATCGATCGACAGCACGCCCACCGAACGCCGGTGGCGATTGGCATTCACCAGCGCCTGCGCGAGACGGTCGTCGAGTAGGTTACGGTTTGCGACCCCGGTGACGCTGTCGAAATTGGCGTGCCGCTCGAGCTCGGCCTGATAGCGCAGCCGCTCCGTGACATCGTACTGGATGCCGACGAAGTGGGTGCAGCGGCCCGTGTCGTCGCACACCGGGGCGATGTGGAGATCCGCCCAGTAGATCCGCCCGTCCTTGCAGTGGTTGCGGAAGATCGCATGGCCCTGGCGCCGCTCGCGGACCGCCATCCCGATCTCGCGCAGGCCGGGCTGGTCGTGATCGTCTCCGTGCAGGAAGCGCGGATTTCGCCCCAGGGCTTCTTCGGCGCGATAGCCGGTGATGCGCTCGAATGCGGGGTTCACGTACACAATAGGGAGGTCCGGCTGCTGGCAGTCGACGATGGTGACCGAGTTCACGCTCGCCTCGATCGCCCGTTCGCGCAGCCTCAGGGCTTCGAGCGCACCGAGACGGTCGGTGACGTCGCGCGAGATGCCGACCACGCCGACCACTTCGTCACGGTCGTTGCGGATCGGTGCGCGCGTCGTCGAATACCAGCGCCACTCCTCCGAGCCCGGCATACGGATGCGGGCACACTGTTCGGATGACGGTTCGCCGCTCGACAGCACGCGCGCGTGTTCGGCCGGATCCCACAGCCCGTTCGGTTCCGCATCCGGCAGCAGCTCCGCGACGGTACGGCCGGCAAGCGCCTCCGGCGCATCGCAGCCGAGCAGTTGGGCATACCGCCGGTTGGCGCGGATGAAGCGCTGCCTGCCGTCCTGATAGGAGACCAGATCGGTGGTGTTGTCCATGAACTCGCGCAGCAGACGCTGTTCGGCGAGCAGTTCGCGCTGCAGGCGGTAATGCGCATGGGCCGACTGCACCATCAGGCGCAGCTGGTCCTGGTTCCACGGTTTGGTGATATAGCCGAAGATGCGCCCCTGGTTCACCGCCCGCACCACCGCATCGAGATCGGCATAGCCGGTGACCATGATCGCCGCGGCGCGTGACATGCCCCTCGCCCGCGCGAGCAGCTCGTCACCGCACATCCCCGGCATGCGCTGGTCGGACAGCAGCACCGACAGCTCCGGCAGGGTCGGGATGAGGGCCATCGCGGCTTCGGCCGACGGCACCGTATGGACGGTGCATTCGTCCTCGAGCGTATCGACGATCGCCGCCAGGATCTGCGGCTCGTCATCCACGGCCAGCACCACCGGGCGCTCGCCGACGGGCGCGAACGGCGCCTCGGGCATCGGTGCTGCAAAGGAGGTCTTAGCTGTCATGTTTCCGCTCCCGTGTTCGTCGCGGCGCCGGGCGCCGTCTGCCGCAGCGGCAGGCGGACCAGCATGCGCGTGCCTACGCCTTCCTCGCTGAACGCTTCGAGGGTTCCGCCATGTTGCCGGACGATGCCAAACGAAATCGACAGCCCCAGCCCTGTCCCTTCACCGACCCCCTTGGTCGTGAAGAAGGGCTCGAAAATCCGTTCGCGAACCGCGTCGGACATGCCCTTGCCGTTGTCGGCGATCTCGATGTGCATCATCTCTTCATCCTGGAAGGTCGTGATGGCGATTTCCCCCTCGCATTCGCCCTCGCGCGCAGCGGCGTCGATCGCATCGACCGCATTGGCGAGCAGGTTCATCACGACCTGGTTGAACGGCCCCGGATAGCAATCCAGGCTGCACTGCGGCCCGAAGCGGCGCGTCACGCGGATGCGCTCCCGCAGCCGGTGCTGCAGCAGCGTCAGCACCGACTCGATCGCCTCCTCGACGTCGATCGTGCGGATCTCGCCCGCATCCAGCCGCGAGAAGGTGCGCAGCTTGACCACCAGGTCGCGGATGCGCTCGAGTCCCCCCGCCATGTCGGAGAGACGCTCGCGCGCCTTGTCGAGCAGGCGCACGCGCTCCGGGGACAGATGCGGCCGCGCCTCCGCCTCGATCTGCACGAGCGCCCGCGACACCGTCGCGTGGTGATTCAGTACGAAGGCCAGCGGGTTGTTGATCTCGTGCGCCACCCCGGCCACCAGTTCGCCGAGCGAAGCCATCTTCGCCGACTGCACGAGGCGCGACTGCGTCTCGCGCAGTTCGGCATAAGCCGCTTCCAGGGTGCGGTTCGAATCCTCCAGCTCGCGGTTCGCGGCGAGCAGCCGCTCCTGCACGCTTCGCAGCTGGCGGTTCTGGTACACCGCGCTTTCGTAGGTCGACACGAGCAGACCGACCAGCTGGCGTGCATCGCGCGCCTGTACCTCGTGCACATCGTCGCCGATGCGCAGCCGCATCGGGTGGCCCGCGTCGGCCCCGGACGTCGTGGGCGGCACGTCGATCTGCGATCGCAGGCTCGCGAGCAGCAGGGTTTCGTCATAAGGCTTGGTGACATAGCAGTCGGCCCCCGCATTCAGGCCGCGGATGACATCGCCGGTATCGGCCAGCGAAGTCAGCAGGATCACCGGCACATCGGCGAGGCCCGCCTCCCCGTGCAGGCGCCGGCACAGCTCGTAGCCGTCCATGACCGGCATGTTGACGTCGCTCACCACCGCCGCGGGACGCCGCGCGCGCGCCAGTGCCAGCGCCGCCGCACCGTCGCCGGCCAGCATCACCTCGTAACCTGCCCCTTCCACGACGCGCCGCAGCATTTCCACCTGTACCGGGCTGTCCTCGACGATCAGCACCGGACCGGGCGCGGCGGGAGCGCCTGCCGGCGGGGGTGGGGCATCGGGTGTCATCGTGCATGTCCTTTGGCAACAGTCGGATGCGCGGGCGATTCGCCGTGCGCCAGCCGTTCGAGCGCCGGGGCGATCTGCCCGAGCGGCAGCACGAGCCTCGCGGCGCCATTCTGGATCGCCGCGCCGGGCATGCCGAATACCACGCTCGTCTCTTCATCCTGGGCGATCGTCGCGCCGCCCGCCGCCGCGATCTCTGCGAGGCCGGCCGCGCCGTCGCGCCCCATGCCGGTCAGCACCACACCGATCGCGTCGCGCCCATGCACGCGCGCGAGCGACGCGAGCGCGAGGTCCGCCGACGGGCGATGCTGCTGGCCGCGCAGCTCCGGCGAGCAGCGCAGGCATCCGTGCGCGTCGAGCTCCAGGTGCATGCCGTCGGGTGCGAAATACGCCGTCGCCGGCAAGGGCGGACGACCGTCCTGCCCGATGCACACCGAAATCGACGCGGAGCGTGCCAGCCACTGCACCAAGCCTTCCATGAAGCCCTCTGCGATATGTTGAATGCACAACACGGGCAACGGAAAATCGCGCGGAAGGTGATGCAGAACCGTTTCGATCGCCTGAGGCCCGCCGGTCGAAGCGGCGATGCCGACGATGCGCGGGCGCAGGCCGGAACGCGCCGCAGCAAGGGGTAGCGGCTCGGCGGCGACGGCCGCGGCGCGGTGGCGACGGCGGCGCAGGGCGACGACCCCCGCCGCCACCTTGATCTTGCTCGCAAGCTCGCCGGCAAGCCCCGCGGACGGTTCGCACAAGCCCCCGCGCGGCTTGGCGACGATATCCACCGCGCCGGCATCGAGCATCTCGAAGATCGTGTCCGCGTGCTCGCGCTGAACCGCAATGCTGAGCACGAGAATGGGCACGGGATGGAGGGCCATCACCTCGCGGGTGAACTCGAGTCCGCCCATCCCGGGCATGTACAGGTCGGTACACACGACATCGGGCATGAGCCGCGGGATCAGCGCCAGCGCCTCGGCGCCGTCGTGCGCGGTGCCGCAGACGCTGATCGCCGGCTCGTGTTCGAGCATGCGCCGGACGATCTCGAGCGCGAGCGTCGAATCGTCGACCAGCAGCACGCGGATCGGCCGCCGCCGCGCAGCGCCGCTCATGGCCGGCCCCCCCGTGCGGGGCTCAGATCAGGCGCTCCAGACATTCGATGAGCTCCTTCTGGTCGAAACCGGGTTTCGTGATGTAGGCGTTCGCGCCGGCCTCCAGCCCCCGCATGCGATCCTCATCGGACGCGAGCGAGGTCACGAGAATGACGGGCAGGTGGGCGTGACGGACTTCGCAGCGGATGCGCCGGGCCAGTTCGAGGCCGTCGACGTTGGGCATGTTGACGTCGGTGACCACCGCGTCGAATTCGCCGCGCGTGAGCTTGCGCAGCGCATCGAGGCCGTCGACCGCGGTGACGACCTCGTAGCCCGCCGCTTCCAGGATGCGGCTTTCCTGCGTACGCGTGGTGATGCTGTCCTCGGCCAGCAGCACCCGGTTGCGCCGTTGCGGGGCCGGGGCGGGCGCGCCCGTGCCCCCGGACCGGCGCCGGATCGACGCGAACAGATCCGGCGGGTCGAGCACGATGCAGATCTCCCCGCTGTCGAGGATCGTTGCGCCGGCCACGTTGCGTACCCGTTCGAGCAGACTCCCCGGCGCCTTGAGCACGACCTCCTGCTCGTCGACCAGCGCCTCGACCGCGACCGCGAAGCACCCGGCCGCCACCTCCAGGATCACGGCCATGCAAGCGCTCGCGCCAGCGTCGGGCGCAACCCGCGCCGCAGGCCGTTCGATCAGATCGGCGAGCGCCACCAACGGCACTGGCCGGTCGTCGAACAGGATGGCGTCGCGCCCGTCGAGCAGCAGGATATCGGCCGCGGCAAGCCTGCGCGATCCCCGCACGTGCTCCACCGGGAGGCCATAGGGGCAACGGTCGGCCTCGACGATCAGGATGCGTGCCGTGACCAGCGTCACCGGCAGACGCAGCGTGAGCCTCAGGCCGCGCCCGGGCGCAGAATCGAGCGCGAGCGAGCCCTTCATGCGTTCGACCGCTTCGCGCACGACATCCAGCCCGATGCCGCGCCCCGAGACGTCGGTCACGTGCCGCGTCGTCGTCAGGCCCGCGCGCAGCACCAGCGCACGCTGCTGCGCCGGCGTCATCGTCGCAAGCGTTGCAGCGCTTTCCAGCCCGCGTTCCAGCGCCGCCTGCCGGATCGCCTCCTCGTCGAGGCCGCGCCCGTCGTCGTCCACAACGATTTCGAGGGCGCTTTCGGTACGCCGCGCGCGCAGGCCGATGCGGCCGACGGCCGGCTTTCCCGCCCGCGCACGCTCGTCCGCCAACTCGATGCCGTGGTCAACCGCATTGCGCAGCAGGTGCATCAGCGGATCGCGGATTTCCTCGAGGATGCGGCGGTCGGCACCGACGTCCTCGCCTTCGATGACCAGCTCGACCGGCTTGCCCTGGCTGCGCGCGAGCTCCTGCACCATGCGCGGAAACTGGCGGAAGATGTTCGCCAACGGCAGCAGGCGGATCGCCCGGACGCCCTCGCCGAGTTCGCCGCTGACCCGCTGCAGCTGCGCATGGTCGTCGTCCATTGCCGCACGCAGGCGCACCAGCATTGCCTCGACCGGCGCCAGCAGCGCGAGTGCCCCCGGCCCTGCGGATGCCGGTTCGTTCATGATCGCACGCCGCAACTCCTCGCAGCGGTCTACGATCGCATCGACGTCGGCCAGCCGGCGCGCGATGCGCGTACATCCGGTCGCCAGCTCGCCGGATGCGTTGAGCAGGGTATCGAGCCGACGGGCGTCGATGCGCACCGCGTCGAGCGCGGGCGAGGGGGCGGGCGGGCGCGGTGATGCCGGTGCCGGCGCCCCTGCCGCCGCGCCCGGCCCCCGCGCCGGGGCCGTGCCCGCCGACGCCGCCAGCGCATCGGCCACAGCACCGCGGATGTCCCCCAGCTGGCGCAGCATTTCCTGGACATGCTCGGGGCCACGCGTCTCGACATCATGGCGCGCGGCATTGAGCATGTCCTCGAGGCTGTGTGCGAGCAACTCCACCGCGTGCAGGCCGAGCATGTGCGCCGCGCCCTTGAGGCTGTGAGCGTCGCGGAACAGCGCCTCGACGGCCGCATCCTCGCCGGCATCGCGCTCCAGCCGCAGCAAGCCGTCGTCGAGCCGCTGCAGGTAGTCGCTGCTCTCCTGCCTGAACAGATCCTGCAGGCGTTCGTCTGCAATCATGCCGCGGAGCTCCGCGTCGTCGCCACCGTCACACCATCGCCTTCAGCCCGTGCGCGACCTGCTTCAGGTTCTCGATGCCCGCCTTCGTCTGCTCGGTACCCGCCGCCATCTGGCGCGACCCCGCGGCGAGGCTCTGCATCGCATCGGTGACCTGGCTCAGGGCCGCAGCCTGCTGCTTGCTGTTGAGCATCACCTGCTGCGCATTCTCCGAGACGTTGTTCGCGGCTCCGGCAATCGCATCGAAGGCCTCGGCGACACGGCTTGCTGTCGCCATGACCTCGTCGGCGCTGCGCGAACCGTCTTCGGTAACCATCACCGCGCTGTTGGTCGCATTCTGAATCTCCGTGACCAGCGCGTCGGCGCGCTCGGCGGATTTCTTGCTCTGCACCGCAAGCTTGCGGATCTCGCTGGCGACCACGGCAAAGCCCTTGCCCTGCTCCCCGGCACGCGCCGCCTCCACGGCCGCGTTGAGCGCCAGCATGTTCGTCTCGCTCGCGAGTTCTCCGACCACCTTGGCAATACCGCCGATCTGTCCCGCCTGTTCCGACAGGCTGAGAATTCGGTGAGCCAGCGAGTCGATCTTCTCCTTCATGCCCGCCGAGCTCTTCGCTGCCTCGTCCGCCGCGAGGTTGCCGTGGCGGGCGAGTTCCAGCGCCTGCAGCGCGGCGGCAGCGGACGATTCGGCCTGGCTTGCCGACTGGCGGGCCGACATCCCCAGCTCCTCCACCGTCGCCGACACCTCACTGACCGCCGCCACCTGCTGCGTGACCGTGCGTTCGTGCTCATCCACGGTCGCCGCCATCTCGGTCGACGCGGTGCTCACCTGCGCCACCGATTCGCTGATCGTGCGCGTGCTGCGTACCGCCAGCGCGCGGCCGATACCGATCGCCAGCAGGATCGCGGCCACCGTCGCTCCCAGTGTGACCGACACCAGGCTGGTCGAGGCACTGGCCCGCTCGGCGTCGCGCTGCGTCAGTATGTCGAGCTCGTGCGCCTCGATCTCATCGATCAGGGCATCGACGCGGACGCTCAGTTCGGTGAGATTCGCCTGACGATAGAACTGCAGCGCCTTGGCCGTGTTGCCGGCGTCGACCAGGTCGCGGTACCTGTCGGCGATGCCGACGATCTCATCGACGGTCTTCAGCAGGCGGGCCAGGACCTCGCGCTGCTCGGCGCTCGTCAGGAACTTCGCAAGCGAATCGAGGCTTTCCCTCGCGCGTGCCATGCTCTGCGCCGCAGTCTCCAGCGTGTTGCGGTCACGGGCGATCAGATAGCCGCGCATGTCCCGCTGGTACTGCGCAAGCCCCACGTGGGCCTCCTTTGCGAACGCGACGGCTCCACCCGCCGCAACCGTGTCGGCGGATAGTGCCTGCAGGCGCTGCGTCTGCAGGTACACGGCGAACGCGACGCCGACCATCAGGAGCAGCGGCACCACGTAGCCCGCCAGGATGCGTTGCCGCAGATTAAGCGTTCCGATCATTGTTGGTCCCCTGCGTCTGGAGCCGCGTTGCCGAGCTCCGTTGTGTCCCGGTCAGGCCCGTCGGCGACGTGCAGTACGCGCGACGCAAGCATGGCCTCGATGTCGATGATGCTGAAAATCCGTCCGTCCGCCCGCATGGGGCCGCGGCAAAATGGCAGGTCGTAATCGCCGGTGGAGGGCACTGCGGACTCGCTCGCGCCGGCCGTGACGACGTCATGGACCTCGCTGACTGCAAGCCCGACCGCCAGTTCGCCAACCCGCACGACGACGACCTCGGCGAGCGGCTGTCGCGCCGGCAGACCGAGGACCGGCCGCAGGTCGACCACGGTCAGGACGTCACACCGCAGGTTCATGCTGCCGAGAATGTGTGCCGGGCAACACGGCACGGGCCGGACGCCGCGCAGGTGCACGATCTCGCACACCACTCCCGCCGGAACGCCAAAGAGCCCGCCATCGAGACCGATCAGCACGAAGCGCACACTGCCGGCCGCTGCCGGCGCTTCCTGCGGGCAGGCCATCCTGTCGGCGCGCGCGCGAAACGTCTCGGCCACGGCATCCTGGCCTCCCGTACCGCCTGCCGCGGTGCCGGCCGGCGGTACGGTCGTCGCCGCGGCCCTGGCAGCGGCGTCGGCAAGCAGTGCGCGGGTGTCGAGCACCATCGCTAGGTCTGCGCCGCTCATGGCGACGCCGGACACCAGCGGCGCCGCGTTGCCCGGCAGGCCATGGTGGTCGCGCAGATCCTCGATGTCGCCGGACGCGATCGCCGCCGCATCGAGCACCTCGTTGGCGAGGATGCCGAAGTGCACGCCATCGATGGCCACGACGACCACCGCATCGCCGATGTGCAAATCCGACCGCCCCTGCCCGAAACACAACGCCAGGTCGATCACCGAAATCACCTGGCCACGCAGGTTGAACGCCCCAATCACGCGCGGCGACGCCTCGGCCACGGCAGACAGTTCAGGCAGCCAGACAAGCTCCTGCACCAGCGCGGCATCCAGCGCGTAACGCACCCCGCGGTGCAGGAACAGGAGGTGCAGATCAGCCACGCGCGGCCTCCTCCGGTCCGCCGCGAGCGGCACCATCGCCTGCCCTCAGACTCTGCAACAGCGTGCCGGCGGTGGTATGCGGCGGCACCGGCAAGGGCATCTCCGACGGCATCCTTTCCAGTTCGCGCAGCGCCTGCGCACGCATCTGCCCGGCGCGCCGCGCATCGCCCGCCCGCACGCACAGATCGGCCAGTTCCAGATGTGCGGCGACGAAACCCGGATCGAGATACAGCACCTTGCGCAGCAGTGTCCGTGCCTCGTCGACCGCACCGCGCTCCTCGGCAAGTTGCGCGAGCAGGAAGTACGGGCGCGGATCGAGCGGTGAAACGGCAATCACCCGCGCGCATGCAGCCCGTGCCACGTCCGCCGCACCGCGGTCGGCGTCGCGCCAGGCCCTCGCGAGCACCTCATCCGGCCCCGCATCCGGCTCCGCCGCAGGTCCGCGCCCGAAACTGCGCTGCCGCAGGGACGGGTCGCCCGCGGAGGGTGCCGCCGGCGCCGTCCGCGGAGGGTCCGACGGCGCGCGGACCGGCGCAGGCCGCACAGGCGACGGGACCGGCCTGCGATACGCTGTCGCGTCGGGGTAGGCGACAGCCTCCAGCTCCGGCGGGACGCAGCCCAGCAACTCGCCGTGCCCCGGAACGAGATACCCCCCTGCCGACAAGGCTGCCGCCAGTCTTCCGGCAATGTGCGTCACCGCGGACGATGTGAGATAGATGAACACGTTCCGGCACAGGACCAGGTCGAACCCGCCGGCATCGGTTCCACCCTCACCGGCCTCGTCCTGCATCAGGTCGCGGCGCTCGAAATCGACCATCGCCTGCAAGCACTCATCGATCTGCCATTCGCGGCCGCATTTGCGGAAATAGCGCGCCGTGCGCGTCTCATCCAGCGCGCGGAAGGACCATTGGCCGTACGTGCCGGCACAGGCACGCGCAATGGCAGCGCCGTTGATATCGGTTCCTAGGATCCGCACGTCCCAGCCGGCCAACCGCGGCGCCATTTCGTCGACCACCATCGCCAGCGTATAGGCCTCTTCCCCGCTCGCGCAGCCCGCACTCCACAACCGCAGCGAGCGCTGCTCCGAGCGGCGCGCGACGAGCTCGGGCAGGATGCGGGTGGCCAGCAGTTCGAACAGACCCTGATCGCGGAAGAAGTAGGTTTCGCCGGTGGAGAATCGCTCCATCACCAGCTCGCGCTCATGGCGGCTTGCGGCGTCCCCCGCCGCGAGCAGATCCGCATAGGCTTCGACGGAAGCTAGGCGCAGCTCGCGCAGCCGCGGGCGCAGCCAGCCGCTCAGCCTCGCCTCGTCGCCCGCGCGCCGGCGCAAGCCGATCGCATCGAAGATGCGCCCGCACGGATCGTCTGCAGCGGCTTCGGATGACGCACCCCCTTGGCGCGCCGCCACGGACTCCCGAACGTTAACCTCGCCATGTCCACTCATTCAGGTCAATTTCCTGCAGCTCAGGACAGAAGCATTGTAACAGCAGGTCACGGCCGGCAATGAAAACGCACGGTCAGTTGAGGGCGGGATCCTCGATGGTATCGAGCGCAAGCGCAACTTCGGCCGACGAACCGAGGAAAAGCACGCGGCACAGCCTGCGTGTCCCGCACATCACGGCCTCCGCAAGTTCGCGCGCGAAATCCATGTCCTGAGCCTCCGTGAACAAGGGGATCGAAATGGTCCTGCCGGCAAGCTTCTCGGGCTGCAGAAGGATCGTGCGAACGATCTCCGGTAGCGGTCGCCTACCGGCGGGGGGCACGATGGCGGAGTCCTCGGCGCCGGCAGACAAATCGGCAGGGGAAGGCATGGAAAGGCCCTCAGGCCCCAGTCGGCAGGCGAGAGATGTCCCGTCGGCGTACCAGCACACCCAACTGGCAGGGCGCGCTGCGGGCATTTCGGCCTGGGCGCCGGTGGCGGACAGCGCCAACAGCAAGTTGCCCGCGGCGCGCCACCGGCCCGTTGCGCGAAGGGCAACAGCGCACACGCGCGTCAGCGAAAGTGCCGCCCTACAGGAATTAAAATGAGTATGCATATGGACCATCTCCGAAGATGGATCCAGCATAATATGCAGCGCGGATTGCGGAAATTCGCAAGATCACGCGACCGCCTACGTGAAATCACGTAGGCGATCATCATTATTCATCTGCCGCTCGGATGACGCCGCTCGCCCTGCGCCCATCGTCACGCTCGGCGCGGATGCTGAAGAGGGACAAGCGCAACTCAGTCGCCGCCCAGGTCAGCCCACAACATGAGTCGGGCCACGATCGCGATCGACGTGACGTCGAGCCTGCGAAAAAGGTTGGCGCGATGGGCCTCGACCGTCCGCGCGCTGATCCCCAGCCGGGCGCCGATCTGCGGCGCGGAGAGCCCGTCGGCAAGACAGCGGGCGATCTCGCGCTCACGTTCGGTCAGCGCCGCGAGTTTCGCCCGCGCTTCGGCGATCGTCGCGTTACGGACACGCCGTGTGCGGCTGCTGGCGATCGCCTCCCGCACCCGCGCGATCAGCAGTTCGTCGCTGAATGGTTTCTCGACCACCGAGAAGGCTCCTGCCTGCATCGCGCGCACGGTGACCGGCACGTCCGCATTGCCGGTGTAGATGATGACCGGCAGGTCGATCTGCCTTTCCCGCAGGCGTTCGAGCAGTTCGAGGCCGCCGACTCCCGGCATTCGCAGATCGAGGATAAGGCACGCTTCGTCGCACGGTCGGTAGGCGGACAGAAAAGCCCCGGCGCTCTCGAAGGTCTCGACGCGAAAGCCCGCAGACCGGAAAACCCGACGGGCCGCATTCAGGAACGACTCATCGTCGTCGACGATGAATACCGACTGCTCGCCGATCATCCTGTCATCCCCGCACGCCCCCCGCGCGCCCCCCGGCCGCCTCTGACGCCACGGCGTCGGGCGGCAGATTGCGAGGCAGGACCACCCGGAACACCGAACCTTTCCCGAGCTCGCTCCTGACCTCGATGCACCCATGGTGTCGATTGACGATTCCGTAGGACAAGGACAGGCCGAGACCAGTCCCCTTGCCGACCTCCTTGGTCGTGAAAAACGGCTCGAAGATGCGGCTCAGGTGGTCCGGCCGGATTCCCTTTCCCGTATCTTCGACTTCGACCCAGACGACTTTCTCGTCATAGCCGGTGCGCAACGTGATGAGCCCGCGGTCATCGATCGCGTGGGCCGCATTCACCAGCAGGTTCATGAACACCTGATTGAGCTGCGACGGGAAACACTCGATCGGCGGCAGACTCCCGTACTCCTTCACGACATCGGCCTTGTACTTGATCTCGTTCCTGACGACGTTGAGCGTGCTCTCGAGCCCAGCTTCAAGGTTCGCCAGTTCGCGTTCGGCCTTGTCGACGTGAGAGAAATCCTTCAGATCCTGAACGATGCGCTTGACGCGCTGCAAACCGTCGAGCGATTCCGTCAGCAGGTCGCTGATATCCCCGCGCAGGTAAGCGGCGTCGATTTCCTCCTTCACGCGCGCGATCGCCTCCCCCTGCTCCGGCGTCAGCGAACCCTCGATGCTCTCGTACGCGGACAGCAAACGCAGCAGGTCTTCCGCATAGCGCTGCAGCGTCCCCAGGTTGGAATTCACGAAACCGACGGGGTTGTTGATCTCGTGCGCGACCCCCGCTGCAAGCTGGCCGATCGACGCCATCTTTTCCGACTGGAGCAACTGGTTGTGCGCCTCCTCGAGTTTGCGAATCAAGGTCTGCTGATGCTGTTTCTCGCCCTGCAAGGTGGCATTGGTCTTCTCCAGCTCCGCCGTGCGTTCGCGAACCCGGTCTTCGAGGCGGTCCCGTGACTCCCGCAGAGCCTCCTCCGCGCGCGTGCGCTCGGTGATATCGCTGTACCCGAACACCCGGCCGACGATGCGTTCGCCAATGTACTGGGGACGGGACTTGCACTCGAATACACGCCCATCGGTCAATCGATGCAGATCTTCCGTCTCGGCACTATCCACGGTGGCACGCAGGCGTGCGCGGCACAGCTCGCCTTCCATGACGCGCCCGGCGATGAATTCCAGGATCGCCGCATCGTTGCCCGCCAGCAGCAATTCCTCGGGGATCTCCCACATGCTGCTGAAGAGCCGATTCATGTTGGTGATATGGCCCTGCCAGTCGATCACGAGAATTCCGTTACCGGTCGACTCGAGGGTTGCGCGCAGCTGGGACAGCGTCTGTTCGAGCGTGTCCTCGACCTGGCGTTCGTGCCGCGTATCACGCGCCAGGACAAGGATGAGGGGCGCATTTTCATGCTCGACGACCCGGACCGATTTCACCACCGACAACATCGATCCGTCCGCACAGCGATACAGCCCTTCCTGCCCTTCGATGTCCTGATACTGCCCGTTGTGCACGTCCTCCCAATAGAAAACGTCCTGCAACGAGCTTTCGATGTCCGTAATGGTCATCGCGACCAGCTCCGCGCGCGGATAACCGAGAGTCGGGGTCACAAGCTGATTGGCCATGACGATGCGCAGGGACCGGGGATCGACCAGCAGCATCATCTCGGCGCTGTGATCCAGCATCAGATCGGAAAGGCTGCTCATCGGGCTACCGGCTCCTGTCCGGATTTTCCTGCATCGAAATAATAGCTGACACGCTTGCGGGGGCTCAGGTAGTTATAGATCTCGACAGGAACCTGGGCGGGACGGATCGCCTTTGCGATATTCAGGTCCTGCTCCCTTGCCAGATCGACCAGGATCGACTCCTCCTTCGGAATATTTTCGTCATAGATGACGATTACGGGCTTCATCGGCTTGGCGGTATTCACCGTCGCCACCATTGCAATCGGACCGTTCGAGAGTTGCACGATCGTCCCGGGAGGATAGACGCCGAGGCAACGGATGAATGCCTGCAGCATGCGCGGATCGAACTTGCTGCGCAACTTCGCGAACATCGTCGAAAGTGCGTCATGCGGCGTCAGCGCGCTCGCAACATCCACCGGGTTGCAGAGCTCATCATAGTAGTTCGCAACTGCAACTATGCGCGACATGATGCCGATCGCATCCCCTTTGAGGCCGGCCGGATAGCCGGTGCCGTCGAACATCTCGTGGTGGTCCTGGATGATGTCAAGCACGGGCGCGGACAGCTGCAGACGGCGGCCGATTTCCACACCGAACCGGCAGTGCATCTGGTAGAGATTGCGCTCCGCCTGGGTCAGCGGTTCGGCCTTGAGCAAGATCTTGTCGGGAACCTCCTTGCGTCCGATGTCGTGAAGCAGCGCCCCCATGCCAAGAGCCCCGAAAACCTCCTGGGGCACTCCGATATCGCGGGCGATCATCATCGACAGCATCGCCACGTTCAGCGAGTGAAAATACAGCTCCTCGTCGCCGGTGCGATCGCCCATCACGTGAATGGCCAGATCAGGCGCACACAGGATCGAATCGGAGATCTGGGTCACCAGGTGCGTTGCCTGCTGCACCGTTTCCCTGGGATTCGAATACAGATTCCGCTCGATGTCGCGAATCGCCCTCGCGGCATTCACGAACGCGGTCTCGACGCGCGCGGCCGCCTCACGCTGCGTCCGGATCCGCTCCACCAGCGCGCGCTTGGCCGCGAGCGCCGGCTGGATTTCCGGGTTCGATTCCGGCACGGGAGCGGCTGCCGCCCCGGTGCCGGCCACCTCTGCCCCCGGTTCGGGGGCGGTGCGCGACGCCGTCACCGGCGCCACGCCCGCAGGCTGTTGCCCTGCGGGCATATCGCTCAGCGCCGGGTTGTAGCGTACCGTCTTCAGCCCGAGGTTCCGGATGTCCCGGATCTGATCCTCGGATTTGATCTTGAACTGGCTGAAGGCGAAGGGATGTTGAAACCAGCTGAGATCGAGCACGACGTAGAGTCCGATTCGCAACTGATCCATCGTGACGATGTTGTCTTCCGGCATTCCTGATCCCGCATCGATATGTTTTAACCGCCGAACGATCAGGAACCGGATGGGACGGCGGCTCCCCGGTCATCGCATTTGAGCGTCATTGGCACGAAAGAGGTTACATCCCGCATCGCCGCATCGTAAAGGCCGGCGCGCCCGGGGTCGATGCAGGATCATGCGCGCTCCGGGCGCCGGCGAGCTCGCCGCGTGGATCCTGGGGACGACGGCCGACTGCATCGGTGCGATTGCCCTGCGTGCAACAATTGCTGGCAACGCAGTGCCCGTGAATTAAAATACGAAGCTCTTTACGCCCCGATGGACCCGACATGCCCCGAGGGCTGAGCATCCGCCGCTACCTCGCGCTTCAAGTGCTGCTCACCGGCTTCGTGATGCTTGCCCTGTCGCTGGTCTTCGTGTTTTCGCAGCAGCACACCGATCGCGCGGAGCAGCGGATCTTCGATCATGAACTGGCACCAGCCACCGCGCTGCGCGAGGTCGAACGCCACCTGCTGTCCGTGCAGACACGCTTGCAGGCCGAGCTTCTGGGGACCGAATCGGCTGTCGAAGAGCCCGAACGCCTGGCCGTGGAAGGCGCACGGATCCGTTCCGGCTGGGAAACCTTCAAGCGTGAACACCTGAGCTGGGTGCGGGGCACGGAAGAAGCACGCCTGATCGCGGACCTCGAGAACGAGCTGCCTGCGCTGTGGCATTTCCTCGAACGGGCCGAAACGGCCAGCCGCAACAACAATGGAGATGACCTGGCACGGCTGCTCCGCATCGACTGGGCCGGGCTGCAGCCCGTGCTGTTCCGCAATCTGAGCGAGCTCGCGACACTGCAGGAGCACCACATCGGCCTGGCACGTCAGGAGCTGCAAATCTCGCGACATCACTCGATCGTTGCGGTCGGCTCGCTGCTCGCCGCCGGCATGGTGCTCCTCGGCGGCTTCGCAATCGGACTGTTGCGCTACGTCATGCGCCGCATCGTCATGGTCGAGAACGCGCTCGATCAGGTGGCCGCAGGGGCGGGGGCGGTCGGGATGCCGCATCGTCCGGGCGAAACCGAGGTCGCGCGGATCGCGGATGCGATCAAACGCACCGCCGCGCATCTCAACGACAGCCATGAGTCCATCACCGTCCTGATGCGCCGCCAGCAAACCATCCTGGAGTCGCTCGCCGAAGGCCTCTACGGCGTCGACGCCGAGGGACGGATCATGTTCTCCAACCCTGCCGGCCTCGCGATGCTCGGCTACGCGGAGCACGAGGTACTGGGCCTGCCCGCGCATGCGCTGTTCCACCATCACCACGCCGACGGCCGGCCGTATGCGCTGGCGGATTGCCCGATCGCCGAGACGCGCCGTACCGGCCGGGTCAGCACGCGCGTCGGCGAGGTCTTCTTCCGCAAGGACGGGAGCAGCCTGCCGGTCGAGTACACCAGCGCGCCGCTGCGCGACGCGGAAAAATCGTTCGGCTGCGTCGTCGTGTTCCACGACATCACCGAGCGTCTCGAGCAGGATCGCCTGTTGCGCGACACCATCACCGAACTGCAGGCAACGAACGTGCGCCTGGGCGAGGCCCAGGGGCAGCTGCTGCAGGCAGAGAAGCTCGCCGGCCTGGGACAGCTTGCCGCCGGCGTCGCGCACGAGATCAACAATCCGATCGCCTTCATCCAGTCCGACATCGGCGCTTTCGAGAAATATCTGCAGGACATCTTCACGCTGATCGACGGCTACGAAACGCTGATTCACCGCCAATCCGACGGCGACCTGCGCGGCGCGGCGACGCGACTGCACGACGATGCGGATCTGGACTTCGTGCGCAACGACCTGCACACGCTGATTGCCGAGAGCCGCGACGGGCTGCGGCGGATTGCCCGCATCGTTGCCGACCTGAAGGACTTCTCGCGCGTCGACGACGGCAGGGAGCCGGCCGAGGCGGACCTCGTGCAGGGGCTCGAGAGCACCCTCAACGTCATGCACGCGACGATCGCCGACAAGGCCGATGTCGTGCGCGACTACGCCCCGCTGCCGGCAGTGCGCTGCCATGCCGGACAGATCCATCAGGTATTCGTCAACCTGCTGCTCAACGCGGTCCATGCGATCGGGCACCGCGGCACGATCACCGTCAGCACGCGCCAGTCCGGCGACGAAGTGTGCATCGAGATCCGGGATACGGGACGCGGCATGGAGGCGCACGAGCGGCAGCGCATGTTCGACCCCTTCTTCACGACCAAACCGGTCGGTGAGGGCACCGGCCTGGGCCTGTCGGTCAGCTACAGTATCGTTCGCCGGCACGACGGCCGCTTCGAGGTCGATAGCGCCCCCGGACGTGGCACCGCGGTGCGCGTGTGGCTACCGATCAAAGGCTCGGCGAGTGTCGAGGACTGAACAGGCCGCGGCGCTCACGCCGCCCCCCGACCATACAGCTCGCGCCATTCGCGCAGCGCCCCGCGAATCTCGTCCTTGAGCTGTTCGTCGTCCCAGGGCTTGCTGAGGAAGCGGTAGATCGCCCCACGGTTGATCGCGTCGGTCACCGCCGAAATCTCCGAATAGCCCGACAGCACCATGCGCACCGTCCTGGGATACAGGATCTTGACCCGCGACAGGAACTCCGTTCCGCTCATTCCCGGCATGCGCTGGTCGGAAACGATCACCTGCACGGGTTGTTTCGCCAGCACCGAGAAGCCCTCCTCTGCGCTGCCCGCGACGAGGATGTCGTAACCCTCGCGGCGCAGCGTGCGGCGCAAGGCCGAGAGAATGCTCGGCTCGTCGTCGACCAGCAGGATGGTCTCGCGCGCCTGCGCCTCGCGGAGCCCTGCGACATCGAGCCGCGCCCCCTCGCGCAGCATGCGCGCGACCTCGTCGGCGGGAACCGCTGGCGAAAAGAGGAAGCCTTGCACCTCGTCGCATTCACTGCGCCGCAGGTACTGCAGCTGCTCCTCGGTCTCGACCCCTTCGGCGATCACCAGCTTGCCGAGCTTCTGCGACATCGCGATGGTCGCCTGGACGATGGCGGCATTGGCCGGATTGGTGACGATGTCGCGGACGAAGGACTGGTCGATCTTCACCACATCGATCGGGAAGCGCGACAGGTAGGCGAGGGAAGAATAACCGGTGCCGAAATCGTCCAGCGACAGGCGCACGCCGAGTTCCTTCAACTGCGCGGTGATGCGGATCGCGGCCGTCATGTCCTGCATCATCGCGCCCTCGGTGATTTCTATCTCGAGACAGCGAGGATCGGCATCCTGTGCAGCGAGCGCCTCGGCAACCATCTCGCGTAGCGCGCGCTGCCGGAACTGGCGCGCCGAGAAATTGACCGCCATCCGGATCGGAGGGAGTCCGGCCTCCCGCCAGGCGCTCATTTGCCGGCACGCTTCGCGCAGCACCCAGGCATCGATCGCGACGATGCTGCCGCACTCCTCGGCGAGGGGGATGAAGGCGGCCGGCAACATCAGGCCCCTCTCGGGGTGGCTCCAGCGCACCAGCGCTTCGACGCCGACGATGTGCCCGGAATGCAAGCTCACCTGCGGCTGGAAATGCAACACCAGCTCGCCGCGTTCCGCGACATGCGTCAACTCTTCGCGCAGGCGACGCAGTTCGCTGTTGCGTTCGGCCATGCCGATGTCGAAACGGCACGCCCGATTACCCCCGTGCGCCTTGGCGTCGTGCGTCGCGCTGCGCGCGCAGCCGAGCAGTTCGTCGGCAGAGCCGGCATCGGCGGGGTAGCCGGCAATGCCCACTGATGCGGAGAGCTCGACCGCGCTGTCGCCAATCGTGAAGGGCCGGGCGATGGTCCCGAGCAGGCGGTCGGCGATCTCGCGACTGTCCGGCTCCGTGCCCGGCGCGGACTTCCCGAGCAGCACGGCGAAATTGTCCCCGCTCAGCCGCGCGACCAGATCGACATGCCGCAGGGTGTCGCGCAGGCGCGCGCCCATTTCCGTGAGCACGCGGTCCGAATGGTCCGCACCCAGGCGGTCGTTCACCGCGCCAAAATCGTCGAGATCGACGTTGAGCAGCACCAGCTCCTGCCTGTCGCGCCGCGCCAGCTCCAGTTCCGCCGACAGTGCACGCATGAACGCGGCGCGATTGGCGAGGCCGGTCAAGGGATCGAATGTCGCCAGATGCTCGATGCGCCGCTCGTAGCGTTGCCGCTCGGCGAGATCCTCGCTGATGGAGACGTAGTAACGCACTGCGCCCGTCTCGTCGCGGATTGCCGAAATGGTCCGCGCCTCGAGATACAGCTCGCCGTTCCTTCGCCGATTGACGAACTCGCCATGCCATATCTGGTCGGCGTCGAGTGCCCGCTTGAGGTCACGATAGACCTCGGCGGAGGTCTGCCCGGATTTCAGGATCTCGGGCGTGCTGCCGATCAATTCTTCAGCCTTGTACCCGGTAATCTGCTCCGCCGCCGGATTGGCGAAAAGGATGATCTCGTCCGGGTCGGTGACGATGATGCCGCGCCGCGACTGTGTGACCAGGGTGCGGAAGAGGTCGTCGTCGGGGTGGCGTACGGTCGGGGCGCTCACCGGAATACCCTCCTGTCGCGGGACGACATCCTCCCCGGGAGGAAGATTAGCGCCCCCTCCGGGCGGACGGGCGGGGGCGCTCATGTCCCGGCAGGCTGCTGTTCCGCGTCAGCCGTGCGCAGCGGCAGCACAATGCGAAAACGCGTGCCCGCGCCCGGCTGGCTGTGCACTTCGAGCACGCCCTTGTGCCGCTTCACGATGTCGGACGAGATCGACAGTCCGAGACCGGTCCCCTTGCCCACCGGCTTGGTCGTGAAGAAGGGTTCGAAGATGCGCGCCTGCACGTCGGGCGACATGCCCTTGCCGGTGTCGATGATCTCGATCCACACCTGCTCGTCGCTGGCGCCGCTGCGCAGCGTGATCGTTCCCGACGTATCGATCGCCTGCGCGGCATTGACCAGCAGGTTCATGAAGACCTGGTTGATCTGCGCCGGGATGCAGCGCACATTGGGCAGTTCGCCGAACTCGCGCACGACCTGGGCCTTGTACTTGATCTCGTTCCACACCACGTTGAGCGTGCTCTCGAGACCGCGATTGAGGTCGGCCTCCTGCCATTCGCCCGCATCGGAACGCGAGAAGTCCTTGAGGTCGTTGACGATGTGCTTGACGCGCGACAGCCCGTCGGCCGACTCCCGCAGCAGGTCGGGAATGTCCTCGCGCAGGTAGTCGAGCTCGGCCGCCTCGCGCGCCTTCGCGATCGCGGCGCGCGCGGGATGCTCGGGCGGCAGCGCCTGTTCGAGCTGCTCGTAGGCCGCGAGGAGGCCGAACAGGCGATCCACGTAGGAACCGAGCGAGCCGAGGTTCGACCCCACGAAACCGACCGGATTATTGATCTCGTGCGCGACGCCCGCTGCGAGCTGGCCGATCGCGGCCATCTTCTCGGACTGCAGCAACTGGCTCTGCGTTCGCTCCACGCGCGCAACCAGTTCGGCCATCAGCTCGCGCTCGCGCTCCAGCTCGCGCGTCAATCCCGCAATCCGCGCCTCGAATCCTGCGACCAGGCTCCCGAGGCGCTCGTCGAATTCCTTGTTGCCCGTCATCAGGGCCTGCATCTCTACGGCCTCTCCCATCCCGGAGGCTCCTGTCGCTGACGTTGTACGATTCATTCCGGCTCCGGGCCGAGGACACGCAGGGCCTCCTCGAGCGTGGTGTCGCCGAGCGCGATCTTCTTCCGCGCGTCATCCCACAACGACTCGTGACCGGTCGAGCGCGCGTGGGAGGTGATTTCACGGATGCTGGCACTGCGGGTGATCAGGTCTCGCATGTTCTCGTCCGGCAACAGGATCTCGTACAGCCCGAGCCGCCCGTGATAGCCGCTGCCACCACACTGGACGCAGCCCTCCCCCACGAACGCCGTCTGCAACGAGTCGAAACGCGGTCCGAGGCGCGCGGCGAGCGTCCGGTCGACCTCGACCTGGCGCCGGCACTGGCGGCAGATCCGGCGCACCAGGCGCTGGGCGATCACGCCTTCGAGGGCACTGGCGACGATGAAGGGCTTGAGGCCGAGATCGAGCAGCCGTGCGATCGTTGCAAGCGCGGAGTTCGTATGCAACGTCGATAGTACCTGATGCCCGGTCAATGCGGTGTGGAACGCGACTTCGGCCGTCTCGTAATCGCGGATTTCGCCGATCAGCACGACATCGGGGTCCTGGCGCAGGATGGAGCGCAACACAACCGGGAAGGTGAGGCCGATCTTCTCGCGCACCAGCACCTGTCCGGCATTGTCGAGGTAATACTCGACCGGATCCTCGATGGTGATGTAATTCTTCGCCGGCGAGGCGTTGGCCTGCAGCAGCGAATACAGCGTGGTGGTCTTGCCGCTACCGGTGGGGCCGGTCGCCAGCAGCAGCCCCTGCGGCTTGTCGACCATCACCCGCACCTTGGCCAGCCCGGCGTCGCCGAAACCGAGGCCGGCGAGGCTCAGGACCTGAGAATTGCGGTCGAGGATGCGCATCACGACCTTCTCGCCGTTGATGGTCGGCAGCGTCGAGATGCGCAGGTCGACGATGCGCAGCGGCGACTTCACGGTGATGCGCCCGTCCTGCGGGCGGCGGCGCTCGGAGATGTCGAGCTCGGCCATGATCTTCAGCCGCGACACCAGCGGGCTGTGCAGCGCGTGCGGAATCTGGATCTTGTCCTGCAGCACGCCGTCGATGCGCAGGCGCACGACGACGCTCTTGGTCCTGGGCTGGATGTGAATGTCGGACGCGCCCAGCCGGATCGCCTCGAGCAGGATCGCGTTGACGAGCCGGATCGCAGGCGGTTCGTTGGTCGATGCCAGCAACTCGTCGAGCGGCACGGCCTCGTCGTCGTCGATGACGATCTCGATGCCCTCGTAGGGATCGACGACGCCGATCATGGTCTCGAGGTCGCGGATATCGACGCCCTCGTCGTCGCCGTACACCTCGGCGATCTTCGCCTCGATCGCCGCCGCGTCCGCCATCACGACCTTCAGGTCGAGGCCGGCGGTGAAGCGGATGTCGTCGATCAGGCCGGCATCCATCGGATCGGCAACGGCCAGCATCAGGCGCCGCCCCTCGAGCTTGAGCGGCATGATCAGCTGCTTGCGGCAGAAGCTGCGCGGGATCAGCTCCGCAACCGCGGCATCCACCCGGAATTCTCCGAGCGACACCTCTTCGACCAGCAGCTCCTCGCGCAGGATCTTGCGCAGCGTCTTCTCCGCCACCCAGCCGCGGTCGAGCAGCAGGCGGATCAGCGGTTCCTTCTGGATACCCTGCTGGCGGGTGAGTTCCTGCCACTGCGCGCTGGTGATCAAGCCCTTCTTGTGCAGCATCGTGCCGAGCTGGCTGCGGTTGGAGACCGCCATGCGCGACAGCGCCGAGATCTCCTTCGTCTTCTTCGCATTCTCCAGACTCAGCGCGCGGTTCTTCTGCACCAGGTCGAACTGCTCGAGCGCGAGCGATACGGTGACGCGCAGGTCGTCGTCGTTCCACGGCTTGAGGATGAACTTGTACACCGCGCCATCGTTGATCGCGCCCATCACCGCACCGGTATCGGCATGGCCGGTGAGCATGATGCGGATGGTCTCCGGGTACAGGTTCTTGACCTGCTTGAGCAGGTCCGCGCCATTCATGCCCGGCATCATGTAATCGCTGATGATGACCTGCACCGGCGCTTCCTTGAGCCGCGCGAGCGCCTCGGCGCCGCTGCCGGCGTTCAGGATCTCGTATGACTCGGCGCGAAAGATGCGGGTCAGCGCCTTCAGGATGGCCGGTTCGTCGTCGACGAACAGGATGCGGTAGCGCGGCCGCGCCGCTGCGGCCGGCACAGCCGGCGCGGCGGCATCTTTCTGACCGGTGAAGAAGGCGGAGTAATTGCTCATCCGGATCCTAGAGCGGCAATTCCACCGTGACCCGCGCTCCGCCTTCGGGGCGCGTCATGGCGGTGATCGTGCCGCCATGCGTGAGCACGATGTCGCGCGCGACGGTCAGCCCCAACCCGGTGCCGCCGCCGACGCCGCGCGTCGTATAGAAGGGATCGAAGATGTAGGGCAGCACCTCGTCGGGAATGCCAGGTCCGTTGTCGTCGACCTGCACGACGATGTGCGAGCCGGTCGTGAGGGAGCGCAGCGTCACCGTACCGCTCTCTCCCGCCGCCTGCAACGCGTTCTGCAGGATGTTGAGAAAAGCCTGGTTGAGATGCCCCGACAGGCACATCAGCGGCGGCAGCGGCGACAGCTCGCTCTTCAGCGTCACCCCCGGCGGCTTCTGCCCGGCGAGCACCGCGAACAGCGACTCCAGCTGGCCGTTGATGTCGGCGAGCTGCACGTCGGGCTGATCGACGCTCGAGAAACCCTTCAGGTCCTTGACGATGCGCGCGATGCGCGCGACGCCCTGCTGCGAATCGGTGAGCAGTTCGGCAAAATCCTCCAGCACGAAATCGAGATCCGCCGCCTTCCATTTCTCCGCGGGCACCGCATCGCGCAGTGCGGCGAACTGGGCGACGTAGCGTTCCGCCGTCGACAGGTTGCTATTGACGAAGCCGAGCGGATTGTTGATCTCGTGCGCGACGCCCGCCGCGAGCTGGCCGATGGATGCAAGGCGTTCGGCCTGGTAGAGCTGGCGCTGACGCTCGTCGATGATCCGCACCTGTTCCTTGACCTTGGCATCGAGGACCTCCGCAAGTTCGCGGTATTTCGCCTCCGACGCCTTCAAGGCCTCGTTCTGCTGCTGCAGCTTGGCATAGTCGGCGCGCACCGCCTCGAGGTGCAGGTCGGACACCATGCGAAAGCGCGCCCGCGACAGCAGCCCCCAGCGCACGACGCGCGCGGCCCCCTTCAGCACGGCCGGGTCGCACGCGCAGGCGAGGAAACCGACCGGCTCGAGCTCGAGCGTCAGCGGCGCCTGCACGCTTCCTTCACCCGCGAGCGTTCCGCCGAAAACGGCTCCCGCGGCGTCCAGCAACGCAACGGGCCGACCGAGCACCGCCACGAGCTGGGTGCAGATCTCGTCGGCATCGCGCGGCGCGATCAGCTCGGCGAGCACGAATTCGCGATCGAATCCCGGCTCCACGCTCATTCGGCACCTCCCGTGGCGGCGGCGACGAAGGACGCCTCGCTCAGCCCGTGGGTGCGGTCGAGTTCGAGCTCCTGCGCGTAGGCCCGCCACACGCCGCTCAGCAGCGCAGAGAAGGTCTGCAGCACGCCCTCGCCGCGGATCGCCGTGGCGAACACCAGCGGCCAAGGCGCCCCCTCGTAACGCTCGCGCACCTCGTCCTCGCTCAGGATCGCCGGCAGATCGCGCTTGTTGAACTGCACCACCAGCGGCAGGCGATCGATATCGAGGCCCACGCGACCGAGGTTCTCGGCCAGGTTCTGGAAGGATTCACCGTTGTTGATCGACTCGGTACGCTGCGAGTCGGCAACGAACACGACGCCGTCGGCGCGCGAAAGCACCGCCTTGCGCGTGCCGTCGTGCGCCACCTGGCCAGGCACGGTGAACAGCCGGAAGCGGATCGTCAGTCCCGACGGCGCGCGAAAGCCGAGCGGCAGCAGATCGAAGAACAGCGTGCGATCATGTTGCGTCTCGAGCGTCATCAGCTCGCCCTTCATCTCGGCGCCGACCCGGTCGTGGAGTTGCATCAGGTTGGTGGTCTTGCCCCCCTGGGCCGGGCCGTAATACACGAGCTTGAAGGTGAGGCGCCCGGCGTCGCGCTCGAGCTCCGGCATCAGGAAAACCCCTTGCCCGGCTCGTCGAGGAGGGATTCATCGAGCAGCACCGAGCCGTCTTCGCCCCAGATGACATGGGTGATGCCCGGCTCCTCGGACTCGAGGCGCCGGCGTTCGAGCTCGGCCGGTGACAGCGTCCCCATCGCGACGCGCGCCTGGTCGGCAAGCCGCTGGTTCTCGAGCGACAGCTCGCGCAGCGCGAGCGCCTGCCCGATCGCCGCGACCAGCTCGTAGTCGTTCCACGGCTTGGACATGAAACGGCTGATGCCGGCCTCGTTGATCGCACCGATCAGGCCGTTGAGATCGGCATAGCCCGACAGGATGAGCCGCGCGGCGTCGGGCTGGATCTCGCGAAAGGCCTTGAGGAAACTGACCCCGTCCATGCCCGGCATGCGGTAGTCGGAGAGCACCAGATCGTAGGCCGTGTGGCGCGCCTTCTCGAGCGCCTCGGCGGCGACGCTGAAGGTATCCACGGTCAGCGAGCATACGCGGTCGCCGACCATGCAGGGCGTCAGGGAAAGCACCCGCCGCAAGGACTTCAGGATTGCTTCCTCGTCATCGACGATCAGGATTCGGCTCATCGGTCATCCTCGCTATCACTGCGGTGTCGCTCAGGCAGGCCCGCTGCCAGGCCGGGCGACGACGCGCTCTTCATGTTCTTCATTTGTCGCCCCGCACATGCAGCATCAGGGCAATGCCCTCGCGACGCGCGTAATTCTGGATCTGGCGCACGAGCGACTCGTCGAGGACGTAATCGGCGGCGAGCAGCAACGCACCATCGCGCCCGACCAAATCGCGCGCGAGCACCATGCCGGACTGGAGATCGGCCGCCGCCACGGCGACATCGCGCGACGGCGGCTCCTGCGCGACACCGCCGAGCAGTTCGACGAAGGCATCGACGACCTGGGGGTCGTAGCGCTTGCCGCGGGAGTGCACCAGCATCGCCAGCGCCTCGTCCCGGTTCAGGAGCTTGTCCGCGAGCGTGCCGATCTGCAAGCCGTCGTAATCATTGACGACGCTGAGGATGCGCGCGCCAAGCGGAATCGCGAGCCCCTGCAGGCCGTCTGGGAAGCCCTGGCCGTCGAAGCGCTCGTGATGCGAGCGGATGAGGTGCGCAGCGCCTTTGAGTTCCTCGAGCGGCATCAGCGCCGATTCGCCGGCCAAGGCATGCTTGCGGTACAGCCCCATCTCCTCGCCGTTCATCCTGGCGACCGATTTTGCGAGCATCGCATCCGAGAAACCGATTTTACCGATGTCATGCAGCAGGCCAGCAAGAAAGATGTCCTGCTGGCCCTTGGCTTCCACGCCGAGGTGCGCGGACAGCTTGCGAGCCTGATCCGCGACCCGCCTCCCATGACCCGCCACGCCGCCGCTGCGCAGCTCCATCAGGCCCGAAAAGGTCTTGATCGACACGAGGAAGTTCTGCTTCTGCCGCTCGTTCGCGACCTTGAGCGAGGCGTTGGCCTGCTCGAGTTCGCGCGTCCGCTCCTGCACCTTCTGCTCGAGTCCCGAATTCAGCTCCTTCAATTCGGCATTCTGCGCCTGCGTGAGGGCCTGCAGCCGCTCGTTTTCGCTTTCCAGGCGGCGCCGCTCCAGCGCATCGCGCAGGACCAGCATCAGGTCCTTGTCATCCCACGGCTTGGCGATGTAGCGATAGATCTGGCCGCGGTTGATGGCGTCGACCGTCGAACTGATGTCGGCATAACCGGTCAGCAACAGCCGGATGACCGCGGGCCAACGGTTTCGCACGTGTTCGAGAAACTGCGCGCCGTCCATTTCCGGCATGCGCATGTCCGAAATGACGACGTCGACGTGCTCCCGCTCCAGCACTTCGAGACCCGCCTTTCCGCTTTCGGCAAGGTGGATCGTGTAGCCCGAAGGTCGCAGCAGACGACGCAGCGACGACAAAATGCTCGCCTCGTCATCCACCAGCAATATGCTCGGCGCCGTACCCGACATCTCGATCATTCCGTTTGATCTCGCTATTCTGCCTCGCCGTGCGGCACGCAGAGGGGTTGCTATCGCGCGCTGATTATAGCCTGCCGCAATTCGACGGCATGGTGGCGATCGACCGCCGACCCTTGCGCCGGATTGATAAACTTGCGCATCTCCGACTCCCGCACCCGCAGCGATGACCGACCGCGGCAATCTCCTCGACCCTCTGCCGCCACCCGGCGGCGGCGAAAGCTTCGACACCCTGTTCGAACGCGCCGGCACGCGCATCGAACGCATCGTCTCGCACGGCCACGCGAGTCCGCCCGGCTTCTGGTACGACCAGGACGAGGCCGAGTGGGTGGTCGTCGTGCAGGGCGAGGCCGTGCTCGCGTTCGCGGACGGCGAACGGCGCGAGATGCGCGCGGGCGACTGGGCCACGATCGCGCCGCACCGCCGCCACCGCGTCGAATCGACCGGCCCGGCGACCGTATGGCTCGCCGTGCATGTAGACTGCTGACATAGAGACCGACGCCTACACCCCATGTCCCCCGAATCCCCGCAATACTGGACCCCGAACCACAGCTTCGACGACGGTAACGTCGCCGGCGAGCGCGGCACGCGCATCGTGCTGCTGATCACCGCGATCACGATGGTGGTCGAGATCGCCGCCGGCTGGTGGTTCAACTCGATGGCGCTGCTCGCCGACGGCTGGCACATGAGCTCGCACACGCTCGCGATCGGCCTCTCGGCGCTCGCCTACGCCGCCGCGCGACGCTACGCGGACGACCCGCGCTTCGCCTTCGGCACGTGGAAAATCGAGATCCTGGCCGGCTTCGCGAGCGCGATCTTCCTCATCGGCGTCGCACTCGCGATGGTCATCGGCTCGGTCGAGCGCCTGCTCGCGCCGCAGGACATCCGCTTCCCCGAGGCGATCACCGTCGCGGTGCTGGGCCTCGTCGTGAACGTCGTGTGCGCGCTGATCCTCAACCACGCGGGCGAGCACTCGCACGGCGGGCATGACCACGCCGGGCACGCGCATCACGGCCACGACCATGCCCACGGCCATGCCCACGACCGCAGCGCACACCACGACCACGGACATCACGACCTCAACCTGCGCGCCGCCTACCTGCACGTGGTCGTCGACGCGGCGACCTCGGTGCTGGCGATCGTCGCGCTGCTCGGCGGGATGCTGTACGGCTGGAACTGGCTCGACCCGGTGATGGGCATCGTCGGCGCAGTGCTCGTCGCCCGCTGGTCGCGCGGGCTGCTTCGCGACACGGGCCGCGTGCTGCTGGACCGCGAGATGGATCACCCGGTCGTCGCGGAGATCCGCGATGCGCTCGCGAGCCACCCGCACTGGCCCGACGCCCCGCGCATCGTGGACCTGCACGTGTGGCGCGTCGGCCGCAACCGCTTCGCCGCCATCGTCAGCGTGCTCACCGGCGACCCGACCATCACGCCGACCGCGATCAAGCGCGCGCTAGCGCCGCACGAGGAGCTGATCCACGTCTCGGTCGAGGTGAACCGCCCGCAGGACGCTGCCTGAGGCGGGTCGTTCAGCGGTCGTGCGCGATGTCGCGCTGCACGGTCGTGCGCGCGGGCGGACGCGGCGGCACCGGCACCGGCGTCACGACCACATCCGCGGCCCCTGCGGCCACGGGCGGCGTCACCGGCAGATCCCACAGCGCACGATACGTCGCGCTGTAGTTCATCAGCTGCTCGGTCATCTTCGCGATGCGGTCCGGCGGGCGCGGCACGTTGGCCGGGCCGATCGCCGCGTAGCCGAGGCCGGCACGCTCGCCCTCGACCTCGAAGCCGAGCATCCTCAGCATGGTCGGCAGCATGTCGAAGTGCGTGACCTCGTCGGTGTTCTTCACGAGCTTCTTGTCGGCGCCGATCAGCAGGTTGTACACGCGCCGGTTCGGATTCGTCACGAGCTTGTCGTACGAGGTGTTGCCCATCGCGAGGTGGTCGCCCTGCACGAGCACCGCGATGCGATCCGACCAGCCCTTCTGGTTGATGTATTCGATGAAGTCCGCGACCTGCCCCGCGGTGCATTCGACAATACCCTCGAAGTCCTGGTAGCCCTGACGCTCGCAGGTCGACGAAAGGTGGCCGTAGGGGTGGTGCGTGTCGATCGTCAGGACCGTGAGGTTGAAGGGCTTGCGTGCCTTCATCAGCGTATCGAGCTCGCTGCGCGCGTGGCGGAACAGGTCGTCGTCGTACAGCCCCCAGCCGCTCATCAGCTCGGGCCGCTCACCCTGGTTCACCCACTCCTCGCGTCCCATCACCTTGCTGTAATGGTGATCCTTGAAGAACTTGCCCACGCCGGCGAAGGCGAGGCTGGAGCCGTTGAGGAAGACGTTGGTGTAGCCGTTGCTCGCGAGAATGTCGCCGAGGCAGCGCGCGCTCGGCAGGAAGCTTTCGACCTGCTCGCCCTGTGCGTTGCCGCCGAACAGCGCCACCGACTTCAGCGGCAGGCCGCACTGCGTCGACACGATGCCGGCGATCGTGAAGTGCGCGCCCCGCATCTCGCGGTAGCTGTCGAAGGACACCACGCGCGGCTTGCCCTTGTAGGCGTTCAGCCGGTGCAGGAGGTCGTGTCCGAACAGGTTGGGGTCGGAATAGGTGGACTCCAGGCTCTCGACGTAGATGATGACCAGGTTCTTCGGCTGTTCCTTGCCGCGCTTGACCGAAACGCGGCCGGGATCGACATAGGAGCCGGCGAAATAGTCCTCGCCGAAGTAGGCCCGCACGTAGCGCGCCAGCGAGAAGCTGTCGATGAAATAGGCGACGCCCGCCCCGAGCACGACCAGCGGGATCGCACGCGAAACACCGTGGCGCGTGAAGCGCAGCAGCGCGCGACCGAAGCGGCGCATGCCGACGCGCAGCCAGTACCAGCCGCGGCGCAGCCACGGCACCGGCCACTTCTCCGGATGCGTGCGCAGATGGTTCACCCACTCGTCCAGCCCCCACAGCACCATCGCCAGCGCAAGCGGCAGCGCCAGCGCGCGCCACAGGAAGCGACGGGTCAGTTCGGGATCGCTGGTCATCAGGCCTTCGGTGCCGAAGCGCAGGTGGTAGAGCACCTGGTCTATCGTCACCGAGCCGAATTCGTCGGTAAGCCAGTCGGGCACCGCATACAGCAGGCAGCCTGCGAGTATCGCCAGAGGTTTGAGCAGTTTTCGGACACGCATTGACAGGACGACTCCGGCGGGCGGACCTCCGTGCGGCGGCGCCGCATGCACCGGAAGGTGCGCAATATTACCGCAACGCCTTTGTCGTAGACTGGTGCGGCGGCCGCAAGTTTGCGCGCCCGTTCACGACGTGCGGGCCTGTGGCCGATGCGTGTCGAGCAGGGCCGCGAACGCGTCGGCCGGGACCGGCTGTCCGAACAGGTAGCCCTGGCATTCCGGGCAGCCCGCCTCGCGCAGGAAGTCGCGCTGCTCGGTCGTCTCGACCCCTTCCGCGATCACTTCCAGCCCGAGGCTGCGCGCCAGCGCGATCGTCGCCTGCACGATCGCGGCGCAGCTGCGGTCGCTCGGCAGCTCGCCGACGAAGGAGCGGTCGATCTTCAGGCGGTGGATGGGGAAGCGCCGGAGGTAGAACAACGACGAATAGCCGGTGCCGAAGTCGTCCAGCGCAAGCTGCACGCCTTGCGCTGAAAGGCGGTCCATCAGGCCGATCGCGCGTTCCGTGTCTTCCATCAGCATGCGCTCGGTGAGTTCGAGCTCGATGCGCGCGGGATCCGCACCGGTCGCCGCGAGCGCCTCACGCACGGTCTCGTCGATGTCGCCCTGCAGTTGCCGCACCGAAAGGTTCACCGCCACGCGGAAACCCGCCGGCAGGCGCTCGCCCCATTCGACCACCTTGCGGCAGGCCTGCTCCAGCACCCACGCGCCGATGTCGACGATCAGGCCCGTCTCCTCGGCAATCGGGATGAACTCCGCCGGCGGCACCAGGCCGCGTCCGGGCTGGCGCCAGCGCAATAGCACCTCGGCACCGGTAATCGCGCCGCTCGCGGTCTCCACCTTGGGCTGGAAGTGCAGCTCGAACTCGTCGCGCGCCAGCGCGTGCCGCAGGCTTTCTTCCATCCCGAGGCGCTCCAGCGCGCCCTCGTTCATCGACGGCACGAAGAAGCGGTAGCGGTTGCGTCCCGCACGCTTGGACTGGTACATCGCGACGTCGGCGTGCTTGGTCAGCACCTCGGGCGTGCTGCCGTCCTCCGGGTAGAAGCTGATGCCGATGCTCGCCCCGGTCGCGATCTCCCGCCCCTCGATGACGAAGGGCGTGACCAGGGCGTCGAGGATGCGCTGCGCGACGGCGGCCGTGACTTGCCGACGATCGAAGGATTCGCCCGCGAGCAGCACCCCGAATTCGTCGCCGCCCAGACGCGCGGTGGTGTCGCAGTCGCGCACGATGCCGCTCAGGCGCGCGGCCACCTGCTTGAGCAGTGCGTCGCCGGCCTTGTGGCCGAGGCTGTCGTTCACCGGCTTGAAGCGGTCGAGGTCGATGAACAGCACCGCCAGGCTCGAATTCTGGCGCCGTGCGAGCAGCACGGCGTTTTCCAGCCGGTCCTCGAACAGGCGCCGGTTCGCCAGCCCGGTCAGCGCGTCGTAGTAGGCCAGGCGCGCGATGCGCTCCTCGCTCTGGCGCTTCTCGGTGATGTCGTAGAACATGCCGATGTAATACACGACCTCGTACCGGTCGTTGTAGTCCGCGCACAGGGTCAGCCACTGGCGGTAGATCTCGCCGCTCTTGCGCCGGTTGGTCACTTCGCCCTGCCAGTAGCCGCGCTCGTTGACGGTCTTCCACATCTCGTCGTAGAAGGCCTCGTCGTGCCAGCCCGACGACAGCAGGCGAGGCGTCCCGCCGATCGCCTCTTCGGGCGTGTAGCCGGTGATCTCGGTGAAGGCGCGGTTCACCTCGATGACGCGCTGCGCCGGGTCGGTGATGACGATGCCCTCGATGCTGCGCTCGAACACGCTCGCCGCCATGTGCAGGCGCCGGTTGGCCGTCTCCAGCGCCTCGTTCTGCGTGCGGATGCTGGCCTCGTTCTCGCGCAGCGCCCCATACTGCCGGCGCAGGATGCGGTCGGCGCGCCCCACCACCAGCAGCAGCGTTGCGTACAGCGCGCCGAAGCCCGCCGCGATCGCCAGCAGCAGCCGCCACGAATCGGCGTCGATCTCGCGGATGTCGCCCGAAACGTCGGTGTACAGCTCGAACACCGCCTTCACCTGCCCGTCCGGATCGGGGCGGATCGGGATGTAGCTCGACACCACGTTCACGTTCTCGATCTCGCCCTCGGTCGCGCTCATGCGGCCGCGATAGACGAGCTCGCTCATCTTCACGCCGCCGCGCGCCGCGAGGAAGCCGGAATTGCCGCTCTTGTCCTCGCCGATCTCGCGCACGACGGTCGAAAACACCGCCGTGCCCCTCAGGTCGTAGACCTTGATCTTGATCACCGGCACGCCTGCCGACAGTTCGCGGATCCGTTCGCGCAAACGCGCGGTGAGTTCGCGCTCGCGCAGCGCGAGCGCGTCGTGGCCTTCCGAATCCATCAGCGCCGCGCCGAACTCGGGCCAGACCGCGTTCGCGACGGTGCGCGCGAGCAGTTCGTTGCGCGTACCGGAAATCTCGGTGCGCTCGGCGATCTCGCTGCTACGGTAGCCCCACAGGAACAGCAGCGAAATCACCAGCACGGCGATTCCGCTCGCAATCGAAAAATAGCGGGTCAGTCTGAACATGCTTCCCCCGATCGCCTGCGGGCCGGCCCGTCGCGCCCGACGCCCCACGGACCCGCGTCCGCCATCAAGCAGGCGACCATCGATTACAGCCGTTCGCCCTGAGCCTGTCGAAGGGCACTGGCAGGGCTTCGACGGCTCAGCCCGAACGGTATGTGTTTGCCCGTTGCCCGCGATCCATCATACGACCATTCGTACGCGCCGGCAGCGCCCGTCAGCGCCACCCGGACGCGATCCGCTTCGTGCGGGATGAATCAGTCACGCAGTTTCTCGAGCGGGATTCCCCAGCGCGTCAGGGCGTCGCGCAACAAGGTCTGCTCGGGCAGGCAGATGACGCCGTCGGCTTTCGACAGCACCAGCATCGCGCGGCACACCATCTCCTGCAGGACGGGATCGGTGATGCGGTCGAGCATCATCTCGAAGCGCTCGATGTCCACCATGCGCACCGGGTCGACGCGCTCGGGCCGCTGCAGCAGGCGGCGGCAATGGTCGATGACGGCCTGGATCAGGGTGTCGCGTTCGACACCCAGGAGCCTGGAAATACCGAGGCGGTCGAGCGCCTCGAGTTCGCGGCTGGCGAGCACGCCGTCCGCCAGCAGGGTCAGGGCCACCAGCTCGGTGGCCACGGCGCGTTGCGCCTCGTACGTCGGGTCGGTCATCGGCAGGTATGCAGCAATGCGCAGGAAAGGGCAGAAAGCATAACCCTGCTATGACCGCATGCTGCAAGCAATAGTTTCGGCCGTGCGCGACCGGTCGTGCACGGCCGAACTGCTCAGAAACTCTTCGACACGGCGAACACGACCCGTTCCTTGAAGATCTTGCGCCCGTCATGGCTGCCATACACCTTGTGGCTGCGGTCGATGTCGGTGTCGTGGTAACGCAGGTCGAAGTTGAGCCCCCACATCGATTTCGTGACGCCCGCGTTCCAGTGCTTCCAGCCTTCGGCACCATGGCCCGTCAGTTCCTGGTAACCGAAGGAGCCGTCGATGCCCCAGCCGTCACCGAGCGTGAGCTTCGGATGGATCGCGTAGTTCACACCCTTCCAGCCATCGACGCCGAACCAGTCGTCGAGCGTCGGCGTGACTTCAAGCTTCAGGTTGACCGGCCCGAAGTTACGGTCGAGGTACATGTACAGCTCGCTGTAGTTGTAGCGGTTGGCGCCCGGATACTGGTACGAGAAGGCCATCACGTTGTAGTTGAAGCCGGTATCCCCGATGCTGCCGTACTTGCCGAGATAGGGGCCGACGACCGCGTAGATGTCCGGCGAGCCCTCGAACTTGTTGGTCGAACCGAAATAGCCGAGATAGACGCCGCTCGAGTGCGTCCAGGTCAGCGAGGCCTGCACGGCGGGAATCTCGCCGCTGACCGTCTCCGACTCGCCGCGGAAGACGTAGTCGGTGGCGAACTTCACCGACCCGCCTATCGTGCCGCCGAGCACAACCGGCTTTTCCTCGGCCACTGCGGCCTGTGTCAGCACGAGTGCGGCCCCGGCCAGCAGCATTCTGGAATAACGCGTTTTCATGATTGACTCCCTCATCGTGGTTGCAAGTCCTTGCGAGTCGTACCGAATCTTCCGGACTCGTTCGGATTGCATGATGGGGAGGCGACATGAACGGCGGCACCGAACAATGTGAATGCAGGCAGCGTTTTGTAAACCCGACAAAAGCAAGGGTTTCCTTGTGTGATCGGGGCTTTCGCTGCGTCCGCGGGCGCGCGCACGTTAATGCGCGGGCGCCCTGTTAACACGGGTTAACGAATCTCCACCGGGGACCTACAAATCGGCGACTGCTGTTCATCGGCGCTCCCTAGCATGGTGATCGGGAAAGCAATCGAGCAACCGGCACTGATGGAGATGCAATCATGAGCATGTCGAGAAGGGAATTTCTGAAGGCTTCCGTCGCTTCGGCGGTCGCCGCCAATGGTCTGGCCTGGTTCGGCGCGAGCGAGGTGTTCGGCGCCGACACCGTAGTGATCCCGAGCGCAAGCCACTGGGGTCCGTTCAAGGCGGTCGTGAAGAACGGCGTACTGGTCGGCGTGCAACCGCTGTCGGACATCGACGCGATGCCGACCAAGATGCTCACCGAAGGCCTGATCAGCCGCGTGTATCACAAGACGCGCGTGCAGTACCCGATGGTGCGCAAGTCCTACCTCGCGAATCCGACCGGCGACACCAAGCCGCAGCTGCGCGGCAAGGAGCCCTTCGTGCGCGTGACCTGGGACGAGATCCTCGCGATCACCGCCAACGCGATCCTCACGACCGCCGAGCAGCACGGCAACGAATCGCTCTTCAGCAGCTCCTACGGCGGCTGGTCGCACGCCGGTCTGCTGCGTCCGCAGGTGCTGCAAGGGCGGCTCTTCGGCCTCATCGGCGGGCATTCGGTAACCACCGGCGACTATTCCGGCGGCGCCTCGCAGGTCAGCCTGCCGCACATCATCGGCGACATGGAAGTGTATTCGCCGCAGACCGCCTGGGAAGTGATGGCCGAGCACACCGAGGTGATGGTGTGGGTGGGCTGCGACCCGTGGAAGAACAACCGCATCGAATACACGGTGGCCGACCACCAGATGTTCCCGCGCTGGCAGCTCATCAAGGAGCGCGGCGTCAAGTTCATCTCGATCAACCCGCAGTACACCACCACCGATGAGGCGCTCGGCTCGGAGTGGGTGAAGATCGTGCCGAACACGGACACGGCGCTCTTTCTCGCGATGGCCTACCACGTCTACACGACGGGCAGGCACGACAAGGCCTACCTCGACAAATACACGGTCGGTTTCGACAAGTTCCTGCCCTACCTGCTCGGCAAGGACGCCGACGGCACGCCGCCCAAGACCCCGGAATGGGCCGCGAAGATCACGGGCATCCCGGCGCAGAAGATCGTCGAACTGGCCGAACTCTTCGCGTCGAAGCGCACGCAGTTCGCCGGCGCCTGGGCGCTGCAGCGCGCGCACCACGGCGAGATGACGCACTGGGCGATCATCAACTTCGCCGCCATGCTGGGCAAGATCGGCAAGCCCGGCCAGGGCGTGGGCTTCAGCTGGCACTACGGCGGCGGCGGCATGCCGCAATCCACGCACGCTATGCCGGTCGGCCTGTCGCAGGGTCGCAATCCGATCAAGGCACGCTGTCCCGCCTCGCGCATCAGCGAGATGCTGATGAGTCCCGGCAAGCAATACACCCGCGACGGCGCGACGCACACCTATCCCGACGTGCATCTGATCTACAACGCGGGCAACAACTTCATGTCGCACCAGCAGAACACCAACGAGTTGCTGCGCGCGATGAACGGCAAGGTGCGCACGGTGATCTGCCAGGATCCGTGGTGGTGCGCGTCGTCGCGCTTCGCCGACATCGTGCTGCCGGCGACCTCCGCGCTGGAGCGCGACGACATGAGCAGCGGCGGCACCTACAGCAACGACAAGATCTACGCGATGCGCCAGGTGATCCAGCCTTATGGCGAGAGCCTCGACGACTTCGAGATCTTCCGCCGCCTGGGCGACCTGATGGGCGTCGGCTTCCAGTTCAGCGAAGGCAAGACCGTGCCGCAGATCCTGCGCGAGTCCTACGACCGCACGAACCCGACCGTGCCCTTCGACGAGTTCTGGGAGAAGGGCATCGTCAAGATCGACGTGCCCGAGAAGATGCGCGGTTGGGTGCGCCACGGCGACTTCTACACCGACCCGGTGAAGAGCCCGCTGCACACCAAGTCCGGCAAGATCGAGCTGTTCTGCTCGGAGATCGACAGCTTCAAGGTGCCCGACTGCCCGCCGATCCCGAAATTCCTCGAGCCGCAGGAATACCTCGGCAACGCGAAGCCCGGCCAGGTGCATGTCGTCAGCCCCCACCCCTTCAACCGCGTGCATTCGCAGATGGCGCAGGCCGACGTGCGCAAATATGAGAACGTCAAGGGCCGCCAGCATGTGCGCATCAGCGTCGAGGACGCTCGCGCGAACGGCATCAAGAGCGGCGACCTCGTCGAGCTTCACAACGAGCGCGGGGCGCTCATCGCAGGGGCGGTGGTCACCGACCAGATCATGAAGGGCGTCGTGAGCCTCGAGGAAGGCAACTGGATCCAGCTCGACTCGCGCGGACGCTGCAACAGCGGCGCGATCAACATGATCACGACCAGCGTCGCCTCCAGCGGCCTGAGCCAGGCGACCAGCGCGAACACCTGCATCGCGAGCCTGAAGAAGTGCACCGACGCCGAGTCCGAAAACCGCGCCTACGAGCCGCCACCGTTCGAGAAGGCCGGCAAGCTCGCGCTCGACGTCGCGAGCCTAAAGCTCTACGAACGCGCCGCCGCACTCAAGGGCGCGACGATGGCGAGCATGACGCCGGGCGAGAAGCTCTTCTACGAACGCTGCACGCTGTGCCATGTGCCGCGCGAACCGGGCGACTACACCAAGAAGCAGTGGCACGGCATCACGCAGAGCATGTTCCCGCGCGCCGGCCTCGACGACGCGCAGAAGAAGATCGTGCTCGACTTCCTCGAGAAAAACGCGAAGGACGCCGCGGCAATGTGAGCGGCGACACCCCGACGGGGGCGTCTCGCCCGCGAAGCCCGGCCGGGAGGTTTTACCTCCAGCCGGGCTTACTGCGTCTTTGTGGCCGGGTAGCGGAACTGCGGCAAGAAAGAGCTCGGCGCCAGCGAATCGTCGAGTTCGATGCGCTTCAGCGCGGCGCGGTCGACGACCTGCACGCGCGGGCCGACATGCCGCGCAACCGTCCGTCCTTCGAGGAGATCGACCGCCTGGCCTACCGACAGCCGCCCCTGCAGCACCGGCGCGTCCGACGGCGCGGCGAGGATGCGCCCGCGCAGGATGCCGCGATACACCGCCGGCGTGAAGTAGGTCGCGACGATGCCGATGCGCTCCTGCAGCCCGCGCTCGCGCAGCACGCTGATCGCCGCCTCGGCCATCAGCGCGTTGCCGACGACGTAGCGCACTTCCGGATGCTGGTCGAGCGTACCCTGCACGAGGTTGCGCTGGATCGACTTGGCGGTGTCGCCCCATGCCGTCGTGCGAACCGTGATACGGCTGCCCGCGATCGCCTCGCGGAAACCGCGATCCACGAAGGGCACCCAGCCCGCGCCCTGCGGCCCGGGAAACCACGCGACCGGGATCTCGCCGCCGCCTCCCGGATGGCGTCGCACGAGATACTCACCGGCGAGCCGCCCCATCTCGTACCACGACACGCCGACCTTGGCCGCGATGCCCTCGGCCGCGACGTCGTTGACCGTCGCGAGCACCGGGATCCGCCGCCCGACCTCGGCTATCACGTCGGCGAGGCCGTCGTAGGACACCGTGCCGAGGATCACCGCATCGACTTCCGGGTCGCTGCCACAGGCCATCAGCTGCTCGCGCTGGATCTGCAGGTTCGGATAGCCGCCGGCCTCGACCAGGCGCAAGGCCACCCCCAGCCGCCGCGCCTCGTCGACCATGCCGTAGTTCACCCCCAGCCAGTAGGCGTCCTTGATGTGCGGGAAGGCCGCGCACAGCGTCCAGCGCCGCGTGGCCGTCTTGGCCGGCACGTAGGGCACCGCCACGCCCGGTTGAGAATAGTCGTAGGGCGCCTCCCAGCGCGTGATCTCGCGCGACGCCGCGCCCGCAGCGGCAGCGCCGGCCAGTCCCAGCAGCGCGCTCGCGAAGACGACAGGAAAATGCCGCATGCAGGTGTCCCGGAGGAAGTGAGGTGCGCCGGCGGCACGACTGCCGCCGCGGCAAGGCGCAAACACCCGCGTTGCCTGAGTTCGCGCCTTGCGCGCAAAATGGTATTCCAATCGCCATGCGGGGACAAAGTCCAGAGCCCTCGCACGAACCACGAGGCAGAGGTTCGTGTGGGAGCGGCTTCAGCCGCGAATCGGCGACATCGCACGCGTCGCGGCCCATTCGCGGCTGAAGCCGCTCCCACGGGAAATTCCTCCCACGCGCCATTCCGACATGCCGCCAGCCCCGCCCCGACCGGACGCACACGTTAGATGAAAGCCTGGATCGCACGCCTCGATGCGCGCCTCGGCCTGATCGGCAAGCTCGTCCTCGTCCTGGGCGCGGCTGCTCTGCTGACATTCACGGTTGCCACGATCGCGTGGTTCAGCTTCCAACAGGTGGTCGCGACGCAGCGCGCGATCATCGACGACGCGGTGCCCGCGATGGACGCAGTGCAGGCCGTGGCACGCCTCAACTTGCGGGTCGGCGTCGTGGTCGAACGGCTGGGTCGAGCGGAGTCGCCCGCGGAGGTCGATCGCCTGCAGCAGGCCGCGGGCGAGCAACTCGCCGAGATGCACGGCTTGCTGCAGCGACTTGAGCAACGTCGCTTCGAGCCCGCACTCGGCACTGCGGTCGCGTCGACCCTCGATGCGATCGCGACCAACCTCGGCAGGCAGGCCGACGACGTGCGGCGGCGCCTCGCGCTCGACCGGCGCGAACGCGAGCTGCTCGCCGGCCAGCAACAGGCCGTGCTCGCGCTGGTGATGCTGTCGGAATCGCTCGCAGCCAACGCCTCGACCGCGACGACGGCGACGATTTCCAGCCTCTATCCGCTGATCGAGCGCAACCCGCCCAAGGAACGCGTCTTCGAGTCGCTCGACCGCCTCGTCGAGGTCAACTTCGACCGCATGGAGCGCATGGGCGAGTTCCAGCTGGCATGCTTCAACCTCAAGACGCTGCTCGAACGCCTCGAACGCGAGGACGCCCCGGACGCTCTCGCGACGCTGCAGTCCGGTTTCGACGACAACCTGGAAATCCTGCATCGCCGCCTGGACGACATCATCGACCCCGGCCGCAAGGCGAGCGGCGTCGCGCACTACACGGTGCTCGCGACCGCGACGACGCCCGACGGCCTGTTCGCCACCCGGCGGCAGCGCCTGGAACTGGTGCACAACTTCATGCAACTGCGCGACGATGGCGGCGTGCAGGCAGCACGGCTCACCGACCAGGCAGGCGCCATGGTCGCCGCTGCCCACAAGGCGATCGACGTCGCCGGCGACCACTCGAAGCGCGCCGTCGAGCGCGGCATCATCGGCTTCCTCGCGGTCGGCGCGCTGCTCTTCGTCGCCCTCATGGCGACCCTGTGGGTGCTGTTCCGCTATCACGTGCTCGGCCGGCTGCAGGGCATGGAAAGTGCCGTGCGCGCGCTGGCACGGGGCGATTTCGACGTCCGCATCACCACACGCGACAACGACCCGCTCACCCCGCTCGCCCGCGCGCTGGAGCAGTTCCGCGACAACGCGCGCGAGCGCCAGCGCCTGGAAGGCGAACTGCTGCGCCACCAGCAGGAACTGGAGGAGCAGGTCGCCACGCGCACCGCCGAACTGCAACAGAGCAACACCCTGCTCGAACACGAAGTCGCCGAGCATGCGGTCGCGCGGCGCGAAGCCGAGGAAGCCAACCGCGCCAAGGCCGTGTTCCTGGCCACCCTCAGCCACGAGCTGCGCACGCCGCTCTCCGGCGTCAGCGGCAGCGTGCAACTGCTACGCGACACCGGCCTGGACGCGCGCCAGCAGGAATACGTGCGCATGATCGGCTACGCCAACGCGACCCTGCTGGAGATCCTCGAGGACATGCTGAGCTTCTCGCGCCTGGAGGCCGGCAAGCTCGACTTCGAGCACCTGCCGTTCGCGCTGCGCGACACCATCGACAACATGCTCGCGCTGCAGGGCGTCGCGGCGCGCGCGAAAGGCATCGCGCTGGTGCGCGACATCGCCCCCGAGGTGCCGGACATCCTCGTCGGCGACCGGCGCAAGCTCAACCAGATCCTGCTCAACGTCATCGGCAACGCGATCAAGTTCACCGATGAAGGCTCGGTAACCGTTTCCGTGCGCAGCGCACCGGCCGGAGCGGCCGGAAAAACGCAGCTGCATTTCACCGTCACCGACACCGGCATCGGCATTCCGCCCGAGCAGTGCGCGGAAGTGTTCAAGCCCTTCGTGCAGGTCGAGGACGCCGGGCACCACCGCCCCGGCGGCACCGGACTCGGGCTCGCGATCTGCCAGCGGCTGGTCGAGCTGACGGGTGGCCGTATCGGGCTGGAAAGCGTCCCTGGGCAGGGAACCCAGGTCGGTTTCGACATCGCCTTCGAGCTGGCCGACGCCCTGCCGCAGCAGGCCGCCGACACGCGCCCCGACGCCGCGCAACGCCCGCTCGACGTCCTGCTGGTCGAGGACGACGAGATCAACCGCATCGTCTGCGTGCGCTATCTCGAATCGCTCGGCCACCGCCCGCTCGTCACCGGCGACGGCGAGGAGGCCATCGCGCTCCTCGGCCAGCGCCGCCAGCCGATCGACGCCGTTCTGATGGACATCAGCCTGCCGGGGGCGTCCGGGGTCGAAGTGGCACGCGACATCCGCGCGCTCGACGGCGGACGCTGGGCCGCGGTGCCGGTCATCGCGATGTCGGCGCACGTGTCCGCCGACGCCGTCGAACGCTACGTCGGCGCCGGCATGGCCGGCTTCCTCAGCAAGCCCTTCGACCGTGCGCAACTCGCCCGCGCCCTCGCCGCAGCCACGGCCGGATGCGCCGACGAAACGCCCCGCCAGGCCGAACCGGGCGCGGGCAAGGGAACGGACGAAGGGTTGCTCGACCTCGACTACCTCGCCGGCGAGCTCGACAGCCTCGGCGCCGCCACACTCGCGCGCCTGCTGGCGCTGTTCCGCGCGGACGCCGACGCCGCCCTGAACGAGCTCGACGGCCATCTCGCGACCGACGACCGGCAGGCGCTCGGCAAGCGCGCCCACCGCCTGCGCAGCGCAGCCGGCAACCTGGGTTTCCTGCGCGTGATGGCGGCATCGCACCGCCTGGAGAGCGCCGCGACGGCCCCGGCGACGAACAGGGAAGTGCTCCCGCCGATGATCGAGGCCTTGCGCACGGACTGCCGGCAAGCCTGCGCGGCACTCGACGACTGGCTCGCCGCGCAGCAGCAGGAAGCGCCGCCTAGACCGGGGTGACGTCGCCCGCGAACAGATAGCCCTCGCCGCGCACCGTCACGATCAGTTCGGGCTGCTTGGGATCGTCCTCGAGCTTCTCGCGCAGGCGCGAGATCAGCACGTCGATCGTGCGGTCGTTGGGATCCCACGCGCGGTGGCTCACCGTCTGCATCAGCCGGTCGCGGCTCAGCACCACACCCGGCCGGCGCACGAAGCTCGCCAGCAACTCGAACTCCCCGCGCGTCAGGCTTTCGCGGCTGCCGTCGCTCGCGACGAGGCGCCGGTGGGCGACGTCCAGCGTCCAGCCGCCGAAGCGGTAGGCATTGCGCTCCTGCGTCGCCGGCCGATTGCGGTTGCCGCGCAGGATGATCTTCACGCGCGCAAGCAGCTCGCGCGAATTGAAGGGCTTGGTGACGTAGTCGTCGGCGCCCGATTCGAGACCGACGATCTTGTCGATGTCGTCGTTGCGACCGGTCACGAGGATGATGCCCAGGCGCTCGTCATGGGCGCGCAGCTCCCGCGCCAGCTCCAGCCCGTCCTTGCCCGGCAGGCCGACATCGAGCAACACGACGTCGATGGGCGCCGAATTGAGGGAGCGCCACATGTCCTCGCCGTTCGCGGCGGCCAGCACCTCGTAGCCCTCGTTCGAGAAATAGGCTTCGAGCCGGGCACGGGTCACCGGGTCGTCATCGACGACAAGGAGTCTGGCGGGTCGATTCTCGATCAAGGTCGGCGGAACGGCGGCAAGGATGAGGGGCGGCGCGCCACGGGATGCGACGCACTTCCGATTATATCGGGATTCCCGCCATACCCGTCCGCATGCCCATTAGCCATGGCGGCAGTCAAGTACATGGAGTCTGCCTGGGCACGTGGTCCCTCCCCCTTCAAGGGGGAGGTCAGGAGGGGGATGGGTTTCTGCTGCCTTCGTCTAACCCATCCCCACCCCAACCCTCCCCTTGAAGGGGGTGCAGCAGGGGTTTTCGCGGAGCACCGCTCCGCGCCAGCGGAACGGCGGAGCGAAGCGGAGACTTCTGGGAGCAATCGTGCAGAACTCAACCTGAGATCACATTATTGCCCACCGGGTTACTTGACTCAGAAGAACAGGATGCCGCCCAGCGAGATCGTGCGGGTCTTCAGGTCGCCCGGGAAGATGTCCGCCCCGGTGCCCTTCTCGCGGTTGTACTCGGCCACTAGCGTTACGTACTTGTTCAGGCTGTGATACACGCCGAGGGTCGCCGAACGGAACTTGTTGGTCTCCGTCAGCGTGCCACTGCTGTCGCGGTTCTCGCCGTAGTTCAGGCCCACCTTGGTCTTGCCGAACTTGTACGTGCCCTGCACGAAGTAGCCCTTGCCCTTGGTCTTCTCGAAGGGCGAGAAGTACAGCGCGCCGACCGTCGACAGCCCCAGGCCTTTCGCATCGAAGCCGTAGGCCACCGCCTCGAAGTTGCCGACGCCGATCTTCGCGCCGAGCTCGTAGCCGTTCGCGTCGAAGCTGCCGTCACCGCTCGTGCCCTGATGGACGTAGCCGGCCCACAGCGACCCGGTCGTGCTCGCGCCCGCCTTCCAGTCGTAGTTCAGCATCGCCTGGAAGCCCGGATCCTGCGTTTCGTCGCCAGCGAACTTGTTCGGATCGAAGATGCCGGCCGAAGCCGAGAAGCCGCCCATGGTCGGCGTCGTGTAAGTGATCTGCGGCTGAAAGCCGGTGTACATGTAGCCGTGGCCGATCATGCCGAAGGTGGTGTTGAACGGCGTCGCCGCGTAGCTGTTGCCGCCCAGGCCCAGCAGCGTCATGTCGGAGAGGATGATCTTCTGCCCGAACAGGCCGATGTCGCGGCCGAGCTTCACGGTGCCCCAGTCGGGCGCGCCGAACTGGAAGTACAGGTTGCGGGTATCGATCTGCGAGAAGGGGCTGTCACAGCCGGTCGCACCGCCGCAGCCCGGGTTGCTCGGCAGGCCGACGACGTCCGACTTGTCGTTGATGCCGGGCGCGAAACCCACGTGCGCCTTGATGTCCAGCCCATCGACCTTGGTCGTGAACACGAAGTTGATCCAGCCCGGCAGCAGGCCGTTGGTCAGCGCGGAGTTCGTCGTCTTCACGCCGCCGGACTCGGACGTGCGGTTCGAATAGAAGCCGTTGATCGTCCCGTTGATGTCGATCGTCGAGTCGCCCTGCGTGAAGCTCACTGCATGGGCCTGCCCCAGCCCCAGCGCGCACAGTGCGCCCGCCATCGCCGTCCGCTTCAATACACCCGATTTCGCACGAATAGTCATGTTTTCCTCCTTGGCCTTTGGTTTTGCTGCCTTCTTTGTTTGCGTTCCGCCCCCGCGCCCCTGTCCCGAAGGGCGACAACCGGTGCGTACAGCCGCGCCGATCGGCGGGCCTGGGCGCACTTCGCAAACTCCGGGCCAATTCCGGATTACTGCACTTTCGCCGCATTTTTCGCGATTTTCGCTACGCATTACCCCCATATCGCCACACAGAAGTGATCCGCTTTGACACAGCGGGCAAGCGGCCGGCGACACAGTTGTTACAGGGTGGAACACCTCCGGCCAGCGCAAGCGGGGACATTCGCCCCGCCACGATTGCCAGCGCAGGTGATTTGGCGGAACATCCCCCCATGCTCCGGCGTCCACCGCAGGCCGGCGACAACTCTCGCCTCCGCATCAAAGCGATCATGAACTCCCCAGCCCACCCCCTGGCCGCCACCCTGCTCGCGCTCGCGCTGGCCGCCCCCTTGGCGACCCCTCTCACCGCGGCAGCCCAGTCGCGCATTCCCTCGCTCGACCGCGACGACCACCTCGGCGAGGTCGGCCGCGCTGCGCGCCAAAAGGCCATCGAGCGCTTCGACAGCGCCGACGCCAACAAGGACGGCAAGCTGTCGCGCGAGGAAGTCAACGCCCGCCCCTACCTGAACGACAATTTCGACCAGCTCGACAAGAACCGCGACGGCTTCCTCGACTGGGAAGAATTCATCGGTCACAACCGCTGGAAGAAGGAATAAGGCGATGCGCGGCGTGTCGGGCCCGGCATCCTGGCTGCGGCTGCTCGTCGCTGCAACGGTGCTGGTCTTCGCCGGCGCGGCAGGCGCGGCCGAACTCGGCCCCCTGCTCGAACGCATCGAACGCGCCTACGGCACGCTCACGCTGCCCAGCTCCATCCTGCAACGCGGACGCACGCTCTCGCACAGCCGCGGCGAGGGCACACTGCTGCGCGCCTACCGCGGCGCCGAACGCTTCCGCATCGAGATCCACTACCGTTCCGGCGTCGAGACCCGCATCATCGACGGCCCGGCAGCCTGGCAGAGCAGCAGGCCGATGAGCGAGGCCTTCCGCAGCGCGCTGATCCTGCAGGCGGCACGTGTCGCCCTGCCGTGGAACCTGCTCGCGGCACGCGAGCAACTGCGCGACGGCGGCGAGCACCGCATCGGCGACACGCGCCTGCACTTCGTCGAAATGCCGCTCGGCGACAAGCTGCGCGTGGTCGCCGAAGTCGACCCCGAGTCGGGCCGCATCCTGCGCTCGCGCGGCATCCTCACCCACCCGGGCGGCAGCGAGATGGTGTTCGGTACCGTGTATGAGGACTTCCGCACAACGGACGGCCGTCTCTACGCCGCCGTCGAACACCACTACGCGATGGGACGCTACACCGGCCACTCGGTCATCGAGTCGGTCGAATACGACGCGCCGATCGCCGACAGCCTGTTCCGCCCCGACATCCCCGGCCTGATCTGAGGCCGCTCACTCGGCCGGGATGTACAGCGTCTCCTTCAGCTCCTCCATCACCACGTAGCTGCGCGACTCCGCCGCCGACGGCAGTTTGAGCAGGATGTTGCCGAGCAGACGCCGGTATTCGCCCATCTCGGTGATGCGCGCCTTCACGAGATAGTCGAAGTCGCCCGACACGAGATGACACTCCATCACCTCGGGCACGAAGCTCAGCTCCTTCTTCACGCGATCGAACACCTCGCCCGACTTCGCCGACAGCTTGATCTCGACGAACACCAGCAGGTTCTTGCCCAGCGCATGCGGATTCACGTGCGCGTGGTAGCCGGTGATCACGCCTTCACGCTCCAGGCGCCGCACGCGCTCGGTGCACGGCGTCGCCGACAGACCGATCTTCGCCGCCAGATCGGTCATCGGAATCCGGCCGTCCTTCTGCAGCAGATCGAGGATCTTGCGGTCGATGCGGTCGAGTTCGCGCATTTCACTGTTCCGTAGGAAAACACCGGCTGAATATACGTCAATCCACTGAGTGAAGCGTCAATTCAGGTGAATTTCACTATCAAACCATCAATAGACTGGCGATATTCAATGCATCGAAATCCACGGAGACAAACATGCGCGTTCTCGTCCTCGGCAGCGGCGTCGTCGGCACCACCACCGCGTACTACCTCGCCCGCAGCGGCGCCCAGGTCACGGTCATCGACCGCCAGCCCGCGCCGGCGCTCGAAACCAGCTACGCCAACGCCGGCCAGGTCTCGCCCGGCTATTCGACCCCGTGGGCCGCGCCCGGCATCCCGCTGAAGGCGGTCAAGTGGCTATTCCAGCGCCACGCCCCGCTCGCGATCCGCGCCGACGGCAGCCTCTTCCAGCTGCGCTGGATGGCCGAGATGCTGAAGAACTGCACCGCCGACCGCTACGCCGTGAACAAGGAACGCATGATGCGCCTGTCCGAGTACAGCCGCGACGTGCTGCGCGACCTGCGAGCCGACACCGGCATCAGCTACGAGGAACGCACGCGCGGCACGCTGCAGCTCTTCCGCAGCCAGGCCCAGGTCGACGCCGCGGCGCGCGACATCGAGGTGCTGAAGGAATGCGGCGTACCCTTCGAAGTGCTCGACCGCCAAGCGCTGGCGAGCGCCGAGCCGGCACTCGCCGCAGTGCGCGACAAGCTTGCCGGCGGCCTGCGCCTGCCCAACGACGAAACGGGCGACTGCCAGCTGTTCACCACGCGGCTCGCCGAAAAGGCGCGCGAACTGGGCGTTGAGTTCCGCTTCGGCCAGGACATCCGCGAAGTGCTCGTCGGCGGCGGCGACGTCATCGGCGTGCAGGTCGGCGACGAGGTGCTCGCGGCCGACCGCTACGTGCTCGCGCTGGGCAGCTACTCGCGCCAGATGCTCAAGCCGCTGGGCCTCGACCTGCCGGTGTATCCGCTGAAGGGCTATTCGCTCACCGTGCCGCTCGTCGACGCGGCGAAGGCGCCGGTATCCACGGTGCTCGACGAGACCTACAAGATCGCCATCACCCGCTTCGACGACCGCATCCGTGTCGGCGGCATGGCCGAACTCGCCGGCTTCGACCTCTCGCTCAACCCGCGCCGCCGCGAGACGCTGGAAATGGTCGTCGGCGACCTCTTCCCCGGCGGCGGCGACCTGCCCGCAGCGGAATTCTGGACCGGCCTGCGCCCGATGACGCCGGACGGCACCCCCGTCGTCGGCGCAACCGCCTATCCGCAGCTCTACCTCAACACCGGCCACGGCACCCTCGGCTGGACGATGGCCTGCGGCTCCGGGCAACTGGTCGCCGATCTGGTCACCGGCAAGCAGCCTGCGATCCGTCATTCCGACTTGGGACTCGCGCGTTATGGCAAAGTAGCGGCTTCCCGCTCGCAAGGCCTTAACTTGTCCCCCGTCGCATGAGACCCGCCCGCGCACTGATCGATCTCGACGCCCTGCGTCACAACTACCGCCTCGCCCGCAGCCGCCACGGCGGCCGGGCACTTGCCGTCGTCAAGGCCAACGCCTACGGCCACGGCGCCGTCGCCTGCGCGCGCGCCCTCGCGCCGGAGGTCGACGGCTTCGCCGTCGCCTTCCTCGAGGAAGCGCTGGAACTGCGCGCGGCCGGCATCGACCAGCCCATCCTGCTGCTCGAAGGCATCTTCGACGCCGACGAACTCGACGAGGTCGTGCGCCACGACCTGTGGATGGTCGTGCACCACGCCGAGCAGATACGCATCATCGACCATGCGAAGCCGGCGCTGCCGCTCGACGTATGGCTCAAGGTCAACAGCGGCATGAACCGCGCCGGCTTCATGCCGCACGAGCTGCGCGCCGCGTGGCAACGCCTCAAGGACAACGGCCGGGTCGGCAACATCACGCTGATGACCCACTTCGCGCGCGCCGACGAACCTCACGTCCTGTCCACACCCGAGCAGGTCGCCGCCTTCGACGCCGCCACGCGCGACCTGCCCGGTCCGCGCAGCCTCGCCAACTCCGGCGCCATCCTCGGCTGGCCCGACGCCCACCGCGACTGGGGGCGTCCCGGCATCCTGCTGTACGGCGCCGACCCCATGCCTGGCGCAGCAAATGGCCTGCGCCCGGTGATGACGCTCGAGAGCGCGGTGATGGCCATACGCGAGATCCCCGCCGGCGCACCGCTCGGCTACGGCGCCCGCTTCCACGCCGAGCGCCCGACCCGCGTCGGCCTTGTTGCGATGGGCTACGCCGACGGCTACCCGCGCACCGTTCCGGACGGCACCCCGGTCGCCGTCGACGACCTGCGCACGCGCCTGATCGGCCGCGTGTCGATGGACATGCTCACCGTCGACCTCACCGACCTGCCCGACGCGCGGCTGGGCAGCCGCGTCGAACTGTGGGGCAACAACATCCCCGTGAACCGCATCGCCGAGGCGGCGAACACGATCGCCTACGAACTGCTGTGCAACGTCAAGCGCGTGCGCTTCGAATACACGGACTGAGCCGCCCCCTCACCCGGCCCTCTCACCCCGCCGCCGCCAGCGCGACACCCGCAGGGCCTGCAGGCGACACGCTGCGGCGCAGCAGCCCCTCGAACGCATCCGCGCGCAGCGGTTTCGCGATCAGGTAGCCCTGCAGGTAGTCGCACCCCCGCTCGCGCAGGAAATCCGCCTGCGCCTGCGTCTCGACACCTTCCGCGACCACCTTCAGGTCGAGGCTGTGCGCCATGTTGATGATGGCCTCGACCAGGTGTGTGTCGCTGCGGTCGTCAGGACAATCGCGCACGAAGCTACGGTCGATCTTGACGATGTCGACCGGAAAGCGCTTCAGGTACGACAGCGACGAATACCCGGTGCCGAAGTCGTCGAGCGAATACGCGACCCCCTGATCCTTCAGCACACGCATGCGTTTCTCGGTGGCGCTGTTGGCGTCCACCATCACCGATTCGCAGATCTCCAGCGTCAGCGCCCCCGACGCCACCGCGTAGCCGTCCATCACCTCGGCGACCAGCTCGGGCAGCGCCGGATCGCGGAACTGCACCCCCGACACGTTGACGGCCAGATGCTGCAAGACATGACCGACGAGGCGCCAGGCGTGCATCTGGCGTACGGCCTCGCGCAACACCCATGCGCCGATCGGCACGATCAGGCCGCTATCCTCGGCCACCGGAACGAAATCCGAAGGCGGCACCGACCCGAGCTGCGGGTGCGTCCAACGGATCAGCGCCTCGGCCCCGAACAGTTCGCCGCTGTCGGCGACGACGATGGGCTGGTATTCGAGCGTGAATTCGTCCTGCGCCAGCGCCGTGCGCAGATCCGCCTCGATCTGCATGCGCTTGAGCGCATCGCACTGCATCTCGCGCGCATAGAAATGGAAGCGGTTCTTGCCGTTCTGCTTGGACTTGTACATCGCGATGTCAGCGTTGCGCAGCAGGCTGTGCACGTCCTCGCCATCGTCCGGGAATACCGTGATGCCCATGCTGCCCGAGATCTGGTGCCGCGTGCCCGCCAGCGCGATCGGCTCCTCCAGCACACCCAGCACCTTCTCGCCGACCGTGCGCAAGTCCTCGGCGTCCAGCAGGTCGCCGATCACGATCGTGAACTCGTCCCCGCCCAGACGCGCCACCGTGTCCTGCTCGCGCACGCAGCCCTTGAGGCGGCGCGCGACCTCGACGAGCAGCCCGTCGCCGACGTCGTGGCCGAGCGTGTCGTTCACCCACTTGAAGCCGTCGAGGTCCAGGAACAACAGTCCCGCCTTGCTGCCGTTGCGGCGCGCATGCACGAGCGCGCGATCGAGACGGTCATACAGCAGGCTGCGGTTGGCCAGCCCGGTCAGCGCGTCGAAGTTGGCCTGGCGCCAGATCTCGTCCTCGTGCTGCTTGCGCTCGGTGATGTCGCTGAACATCGCGACATATTCGAGCACGCCGTCCTGTTCCCCGTGCACCGCCGACATCGTCAGCCATTGCGGGTAGATCTCCCCGCTGCGGCGCCGGTTCCAAACCTCCCCCTCCCACTCGCCGCACATCGCGAGCGCCGACCACATCGCGTCATGGAAGGCCTCGTCCTGGCGTCCGGCCCCGAAGACCGTGGACTTGCGCCCGAGCACCTCCTCGGCCACGTAGCCCGTGATGCGGCAAAAAGCCGGATTGACCGACGTGATCGTGCCTTCCGCATCCATCGTCATGATGCCCTGGCTCGACGCCGAGAACACCACCATCGCTTCGCGCATGCGCGCCTCGGTCAGACGCCGTTCCGTGATGTCTTCCACCGTGCCGACGCAGCGTGGCGGCTCGCCCGGGATCACGATGCGCTCGGCGATCTCGCGCACCCAGCGCACCTCCCCGTCCAGCAGCACACGATGCTCGATGCAGAAGGGCTCCCCGGCGATCACCCGCTTCCACGCCCTCTGTACCATCGCGCGATCCTCGGAATGCACGGCCTCCAGCAGGATCTCCCACGACGGCCGTCGATCGCCCGGCAAACCGAACAGCCGGCGCGTCTCGGCCGACAGCTCGAGCCGCGGCTCCCACGGCAGGTAGACCCAGCTCCCGACATGCGCGATCGCCTGAGCACGGTTCAGGTCGGCAGTACGCTCCTCGACCAGGGATTCCAGCTCGCTCTCGTGCGCCTTCAGGTTCTCGAGCAGGCGCACCAGGCTCGCCGCGAGATCTCCGACCTCGTCGTTGCCGAAGAGCCCCGCACTGAATCCCTGGCGCGGCCGCCCCGTCAGCGCGACTTCGCGCGCCTCGCGGGCAAGCTCCTCTATACGGCGCGTCTGTGCGCGCGCAAGCGCGCGGCTGGCCGCCCCGACCAGCAGGATCGCGACCAGGCCCCATCCCACGTGCTCGGCGAGCAGCGCCTCGATCGGTTGTTCGAACACCTCGGCATCCATGCTCACGCTCACGAGCAAGGGCTCCGACAGGGGCAGACCCGAGTTCACCGCGTGCGAACTCGACACCCGCCGCGCCGAATTGCCCGGGAAGCTGCGCTGCACGACCATGCCTCCACCCGCGGTCAGTGCCGCCTCCGCAAGGCCGTCGTCATGCAGATCGAAGGGCGAACCGGCACTCCGCAACCACTGACCGAGATTCGCCTCGAACACCAACGCCCCCTCGAAGGTGCCCGTGGCATTGACGAAGATGGGGACCGCAACGCGCAGCACGGCATCGGCGTCACGCCGGTCGATGGCGGCATAGGTTTCGCCGCGCAGCACCTTGTCCGACAGCCACGCCTCGCCACGGAAACTCCGCGGCGCCTTGCGGGCGGCGACCGGGTCACCACGGTAGTCGGTCACGACCAGGTTGTAGTCGAGGGACGCCGGCAACGTGTGCCGGGCCAGGAAGGGGCGCAGATAGGCATCGCGCCCCTGCGAATCGAGCAGCGCGTTCGACAGCAGGGGCTGCCCGGCAAGCGCAGCCGTTTCGCGATGCGCAAGGTCCAGCGTGCGCTCGATGCGTTCCGACACGGCACTTGCAATCTGAGTGAGGTGCCCCGCGGCGATTCCGTGCACCAGGGCGCGCGCGTTGAAATACGACAAAACCGCCATCACGACCACGACCAGCGTGGTCAGCGCGGCGCCGTACAGGGTATAGCGGCCGCGCAAGCCCAGGCGCATGCGTTTCCGCGCGCCCGTCGCCGACGGCGTCGACCGGTCGCTAGCGCGCATCGCCCCCTCGCTGATCCGGGCACACGCCCGCAACAACGCCCCGCATGCTGCAGCGCAGCACAGCGATATTGCCCATCGCCTCGGGTCTCCGACACCCGAAAGGACTTCGCCCAGCTCGCCTCATCCTCTTTGCTCGAATATGTTCTTGTTTTATCTAAAGATAACACACGGAACAAAACCCGGCACATTGTCATACCGCACGCAGCGCGCGGCACCTCCCCACCCCCGCGCGGCAAAGGGTCGATTCTTGTTCTGGCTCAAGGCGCAGCCCCCCTCTGCCGCCTACGATCGGAACCCTGTAGCACCCCTTTCATACGCTTTTCGCCGCCCCAAACCGGAGACCCTGCTCATGAGCGAGCTGCCCATCCTCGACAACACCGTCTTTCCCTTCGACGCCCGCGGCGTCGCCAAACGCTTCCGCCACGCCGCGATCTTCGGCGCCCTCGAATCTCTCGAGGACGGCGAGACGATGCGCTTCGTGAACGACCATGACCCCCTGCCGCTGCTCGGCCAGATCCAGCAGCGCTACGGCGCGCAGATCGCGATCGCATACGTCGCGCGCGAGCCGGGCAACATCGTCATCGACTTCCGCATCCAGCTCGGCGCACGCGACCAGGAACCCGCTCCGATCCCGGCACCCCAGGGCGGCGGCTGCGGTGGCGGCGGCGGTGGCTGCGGCTGCTCGGGACACTAAGCCCCGAATGGGCCCGGCCACGCGCCGGGCTCATTGCCATATTCTCAGGCGCCGCGCAGCAGGTACGCCAACGCACCGGGCGCGCGCGCCAGTCCGGCCGGCGACAGGTAATGCCGCCAGTGGCGCGCGAGGTGGCGCGCCACGAAGCCCGGGCGCAGGTAGAAGGCCCGGTAGAAGCGGCGCTGCAGGGCCGTCAGCGCCGCCGGCGGAATGCGGCTGCAGCTGCTCGCGGGCGTCAGGTAATGGTAGTCGGCGCCGTGCGTGCGCAGCTGCGGCGGCAGCTCGCCCCACAGGGGAACGTCCGGATACGGGCGGTAGATCTGCATCTGCAGGTAATCCGGGCGGATGCGCCGTGCCAGCGCCAAGGTACCCTCGGCGTCGTCCTCCGTCTCGTCCGGCATGCCGACCATGAACAGCGCCACCGAACCGACACCGGCGCGGTCCAACCGTTCGAAGGCCGCTTCCGTCGCCGCAATCCAGCCCGCCCCGTCCGCAGTCTTGCCCAAGCGCTCGATCAGCCGCGCCGACCCGCTGTCTACGCCGACCTTCAGCAGCACCGCCCCGGCGGCGGCCGCCGCGGCCACCCGCTCCGCATCGAGCTCGTCGGGACGCGCATTCGCCATCCACGGCAAATCGACCCCGCGGCGCACCAGCTCTTCGGCCAGCTGCAGGAAGCGACCGCGATGCACCAGCAGCGAATCATCCTCAAAGGCAATCGCCTGCGCGCCGGCGGCCTTCAGCGCGAGCACCTCGTCGACCACGTCGGCGACCGCGCGCACCCGCAGGTCCCGCCCGACGCTCTTGCGCACGATGGCCGTGCAGTGGCGGCACGGCCGCGGGCAACCCCAGGCGGTGAGCACGTAGCCCCAGCGCGACACCGGCCGGCCGCGCACCGGGAACGGGAACGCATACTCCTTCAGCGCATCACGCCCGAAGCGCGGCCGCGGCAGCGCATCCGGCGCCTCCACGAGCGCGATCTCGCCCGCATTCATGCGCCGCCGGCATTCCTCACGCAGGGCCGCAAGGTCCTCACCCGCCAGCACGCGCAGCGCCAAGCGCGGCGCCTCCTCCTCCGGCTCGCCCGGCAACGCGAGGTCGTAGGCCTCGCCCCAGCCGCGAAAGCGCGCCCGCGCCACGTGCTGCACCTGTTGCCCGATCGCGATCGTGACGACGCCGGCCGCGCGCAGTGCCGCCGCGACGCGCACCGACTCCTCCAGGCACCAGGTCACGGCGCGGATCACTGCGACACGCGGCAGCAGGGCCAGCACGCGCGCAACATACGCATCGACGGAGAAATCCCCCAACCAGCCATCGAGCAGCGGCACCGCGACCTTCAGCGTGTCCTCCAGTCCGGCCTGCACATACAGCAAGTCGAGCGCCGGGTGCAGATGGCGCGGATGACCGGTGTGTCGCCCCGCCTCGCGGTCGACGCGCAACACCACGACGGGATGCCCCGAGCCGTTCATTCGAGTTCCTCCGCAAGTCGGCGGAGAATGGCAATCGTCTGCCGCAGGCGCCGGTCCGACAACCCCTCGTAGAGCGGAATCAGCACCGCCTGCGCCGCCGCGGTCGCGGCCCCGGGGCAATCGGCAAACCCGAGCATCGCCGCGGTATCGTCCATCACCTCTGCGCCGATGCCCAGATCCAGCCCGTGCCGCTGCGCCGCGGCACGCAACGCGCCGATGTCGCCCAGAAAGCGCGCGACGAAATTGTAGAAAGCGGGCTCGCCGAAGTCACCGCGCCGCTGGGCGACGAAGCGCGGCGGCAGGCTGCGCGCAAGCAGCTCCCACTGCGCGTCGAGCCGCCGCCGTCGCGCCGCCGCCGCCCGCTCCAGCTTGCGTAGCCCCAGCCGCGCCTGGAAGCCGCTGAACGCAGCGGCCGTGCCGCGCACCCGGTCGTGCGCCCGACGATAGAGCCGGTCGAAGCCGCCCGCGCGGTGCGACGAAAACATCAGGCGCGCTGCGATCGCATACGCGGGGCTGCGCACCGCGAGTTCCTCGGCGAATTTCAGCAGCATCTTGCGCACCGGCGGCCACTCGCGCCGTTCGCGCCCGGCCAGGCGCACCCGGGTCGCCGCCGCCAGCCCCTCGTCCGTCGTCGCCATGACACCACCGCCGAACGCGGCCACCGCCTTTGTCGCCTCCAAGCTGAACAGCGCCGCCCGGCCGAAGCTCCCGGCCGGCCGGCCGTCGACCGACGCACCGAACGCATGCGCACAATCCTCGACCACCGCAATGCCGTGCGCATCGGCAAGGGCGCAGATGCCGCGGATGTCGCACGGCGCACCGAGCAGATGCACGACGAAGACAGCGCGCGTGCGCGGCCCGATGCGGGCGGCCACGCTCCCGGCCGTCATGTTGAAGCTCGACGGATCCACGTCGGCCGGCACCGGCACGATGCCGCGCCCGCGAATCAGCGGCACCAGCTCACCCAGCGTGTAGGCCGGGATCACCAGCTCGTCGCCCGCGACCAGCCCCAGCCCGTCAAGGATCAGTCCGAGCGCATCGCGGCCGCTCGCGGTCGCAATGGCATGCGGCACGCCGACCGCCTCCGCGAATGCACGCTCGAAAGCCGCCACCTGCAGCGCCGCGGCATCGGTCGACACCCACGGTGCGCGCAAGGCATCCGCGAGATCGCCCCACTCCAGGGGAATGCGCCGGCGCGGGATCACGCCCCGACCTCGGCCAGCGCGTCGCGCGGCGCCAGACGCAACGGCCGGGCATCGAGCACCCGGCACAGCGCACCGAACACCTCGGCAACGGCAATCCGCCGCATGCACTGGTTATCGGTGCAGCGCGTACGCCGCTGATTACCCGCATTCACGCACGGCGAACACGCCAGCCCGGCGCTGATCACGGTCGCATTCCCCAGCGGCCGGAACAGCACCGGCGTCTCGGGCCCGAACAGGGCGATCACGGGCAGGGCCGTGACCGCGGCGAAGTGCGCGGGTCCCGAATCGTTGCTGACCAGCGCGGCGCCGAGCGCAAACAGCGCCGGCAATTCACCGAGGGCGAAGTGCCCCGCAATATCGGCGCAGCGTTCATCACCGACCTCGTCCGCGATCGCTGCCGTCGTCGCCCTGTCGTCCTCGGCCCCGATCAGCAGCACGCGTACATCCGCATAGCGCGCAAGCGTCGCGCGCACCAGGGCCACGAAGTGCGCCTGCGGCCAGCGCCGCTGCGGCAGCATCGCGCTCGCATTGGCGTTCACCAAGACGAGACGTTCGTCGCCAATCGGACCACCCCGCAGGCGGCCCATCCGTTCCCGCACCACCGCAAGCTCGTCCGCGCCCAACTCGCGCCGACACACGCTCGGCACCAGCATCGCCGCGGGGACGCGCGGTGCGGGCGGTACATCCTCGGCGAACAGGGCCTCCACAAGCATCAGGTAGTTCTGCGCCATGTGCAGTTGCGGATTGAAAGCCAGCGGATGCGTATACAGGTCGCCGCGATACAAGCCGACCCCTCCGAAGCGGTGGAAACCCGCGCGCCGGCGCACCCCCGTCAGCACGCACAAGGCCGCGGTCAGGCGCGAGAACAGTTCGAGATCGATGAGCGCATCGATACGCTCCCGCCGCACGTCCCGCAGGAAACGCCAGGCATCCGTCACCAACACGCGCAGCGAACCCGTGCGCATCACGAACACCCGCTCGGGCGCCACCGTGCCTGCAATCGCAAGGCTGTCGCGATTGTGCGCGAAGGTCAGGCAGTACGCCTGCGCACCGCTGCGCGCCGTCAGCTCGCGCATCGCCGGATCCGCAAGGACCATGCTGCCGGATTCGGCCAGTTGCACGAAGAGCACGCGGCGCACCGCCTGCTCCTGGGCGCGTGTACGCCGCCACGTACGCGCCGCCCGACGCATTCCGGACAGCAAGGCGCACACCGGCACGCCGAGCCAGCGGTCCATGCGGCGCATCGCCTCAGGCCCGGGCACGGGCACTCCTCCGGCAAGGACCGCCACTTCGCCAGGCCACCTGCGCCGGCCTCGCATTCATGTCGGGGACATGCGCGCGCAATCGGATGAAATACGCGTACAAGCAGGCAATTCCGGTGGTTTTGAACGGAGCGGACTATACCGCGCTTTGCCCGCGCCGTCGCCTGCCGTCATGGTCGGAACGCACGTGACCGGCATCACGCCAAACACCCCCCGATCCCGTTAGAATGCCGCTGATCGCAAACCATCGATGAGAGTGCGGTTATTGTGCACGCACTCGGGAACCGGTCGAATGAGCGACACCCTGGCCTTAACGGAAAACCCGGCACGCGGCGCCCACACGTCGCTCCTGCATTCGCTCATTGCCCAGTCGCCGGCCCTGATTGGCATTCGCGCCAACGACGGCACCTACCTGTACGCGAACGATTCCTTCGCGCAGATGCTAAATCTGCCGGCCGAATCGCTGCCGGGCAGGCACGAAGACGACGTACTGCGCACTGCCGGCGTGTCCCGGGCCCTGCGCATCGGCAACGACGCATCGGTCCAGGTCACGCACAGCGAAGAAGAGGCCGTCGTGGGACTGCGCTCGCGCCGCTTCCTCATCACACGCTTCCCGCTGCGCGCGGGCGACGGCGAGGTCATCGCATCGGGGATGATCGCCACCGAAATCGGCGCGCGCACCGGCACCACCGCCAACGCGGCCGAATACGCCGAGGCACGCCACGCAGAACTCCTGCACGCCCTCGAACAGATGGAGCGGCTCGCCTACACCGACCGGCTGACCGGCGCATGGAACCGCCGCCACCTCGAAGACGCCGCCTTGCTCGAAATGTCCCGCGCCGAACGCCACGGCCATTCCGTTTCCCTGCTCGTGCTCGACGTCGACCACTTCAAGGAAATCAACGACCAGTTCGGCCACGCCGTCGGCGATTACGTGCTCGTCGAACTCGTCCGCTGCATCCGCAGCGACATCCGTCACGCCGACACCGTCACGCGCTGGGGTGGCGAAGAGTTCGTCGTGCTCGCGCCCGACACCGCCCTGCGCGAAGCCGAACAACTTGCGCAAAAACTGTGCGCACGCGTGTCCGAAGCGCAGCTATCGAGTGCACGACCGATCACCATCAGCATCGGCGTCGCCGAATACCACTGCGGCGAAGGCTTCGAGCACTGGCTCGCACGCGCCGACCGTGCGATGTACCGGGCCAAGGACACCGGACGCAATCGCGTCGTCGCCGACCCCTACTCCGCATTCGCGAGCGACGGCACCCGCATGGCCTGTTCGCCGGTCGAACTGGTGTGGCGCGAAAGTTACCGCAGCGGCAACGAACGGGTGGACCGCCAGCACCGTCAACTCTTCGAACACGCAAACCGGCTTCTGCACGCCGTGATTTCGCACGCACCGCGGGCAGAAGTCCTCGAAGCGATGGAAGTCCTCGTCGAGGACATCACCGCACACTTTGCAGAAGAAGAGCAACTGCACCACTCCATCGGTTTTCCCGCCCGCGAGGCGCATACTGCAGAGCACGGACGCCTGCTCGCTCAGGCCACGCGGCTGTTCGAGCGCGCCAGACAAGACGCCGAGCTCCCGATCGCAGAGGTATTCCAGTTCCTCGCCTACGACGTCGTCGCCCAGCACCTCGTCGGCGCCGACCGGCAATATTTCCGTTACCTTGAAACCCCATCGGGAAACGACATGTAAGTCCTCACCCCGCCACGCTTTTCATTCGCGTCGCGCTGCCTGATAATGGCAAGGATAGCATTGCCGTCGTCATGAACCGCGCCCATGCCGGCACGCTGCCGAACTGGCGCCGGAAGATCATCCCACGCGGGGAATTTCCCCTCGGACGCCCGGCGGAAGCGGTTCGCAAGCGATCAGATCCACTGTGCGACGCATGATTGCGAGTTGCCCGAAACCCGTGTGCGCACCCAAGACCAAAGTACTGGAATGGAAAATTACAGTCGCCCCGCCACCGGTTTCCGGCACATCCTGACTCTCGTCGCGTGCATGCTGTCGCTCGCAGGCAGCGTTGCGCCGGCCGAAGCCCAGCAGTCGAAGATCTCCAACACCAAACACAACCTGTCTTCATCCGGCTCGGGAACCGTCAAGGCTACGACGGAAAGCCAGATCTGCGTCTTCTGCCACACCCCGCACGCCGCAAATACGGCCGCCCCGGCGCCGCTGTGGAACCGCACCCTTTCGAGTGCGACCTACACGCCCTACACCTCGAACTCGCTCGACGCCCAGACCATCTTCGGCGCGCTGTCACAGCCCGGCGGCAGCTCCAAGCTGTGCCTGTCCTGTCACGACGGCACGATGGCGATCGGCACAGTCGGCGTACTCGGCGGCAAGTCCAACGTGTCGGTGACCATGGGGGGCACCGATGCAGGCGGCACGATGCCCGCCGGCCCGCAGGGGGCCACCTCCGGCTTCACGCGCAACCTCGGCATCGATCTGCGCAACGACCACCCGATCTCCTTCACCTACAACGAAACCCTCGCGAATGCCGACGGTGAGTTGCGCCACATGGACGCCCAACAGCGCAGTCCGGCGGGCAGCGGCACGGTCATCGGCATCCGCAGCGCCGGCTACAAGCCGCTGCTGCCGCTGCAGCCGACGGGCACCGCCGGCGCCGGCCAGGTCCAATGCACCACCTGCCACGACCCTCACCTGGACGTGCCGAAGTTCCTACGCCTGAACCGCCTGCAGACGGTCAACCCGGCGGGCGGCCCATTCCTGCCCGCCTCGGACCAGATCTGCCTCGGCTGTCACGAAAAGCTCAGCACCGCCTGGGCGCAGTCCTCGCACGCGTCACAGACGATCGCCGACGAAACCTACAAGACCGACGCCGCGAACCGGCGCGAATTCCTCCTCGGCGGCAAGGCGAGCATCCAGGTGTGGGAGGCCGGCTGCCTCAACTGCCACGACACCCACGCCGTGCAAGGCTCGCGCCGCCTGCTGCGCGAAGGCGTCCTCGGCGGCACCGGCGGCACCGGCGCGGGCGCCTACAAGCTCGGCGGAGACTCTGGCGCGGCGCCCAACAGCGTCTCGGCGATCGAGGAAACCTGCTACCAGTGCCACACGGATTCAGCCGGCAGCATCCTGAACATCGCGACGGGCACCGTTCCGAACATCAAGACCGACTTCACCCTGGCACGGCACATGCCGATCACCAGCACCGAACAGGCGTCCGGCGTCGAAACGCACGATATCAAGGACAGCAATTTCACCGAAGCGCGCGAGACGCTCGGCCTGAACAACAACGCCAATCGCCACGCCGAGTGCACCGACTGCCACAACCCGCACCGCGTGACGCGCAACAACCTGTTCACCACGCTGGGCGACCCCGCCAAACGCACGCACGTGCCCGGCGGCGCCAACGGCGCCCCCTCCACCACCAGCAACGGCAACATCGCCTCAGGTGCGCTGCGCGGCGCTTTCGGCGTCGAACCAGTGTACAGCGACCAGAGCTTCTTTCAGCTGCCGAACCGCTATGACGAAAAGAGAGGCGACGGCGGCACGGGAGCCGCCACGACCGTAGGAAGCACTTGGGTCACGCGCGAATACCAGATCTGCCTGAAGTGCCATTCCGACTATGGCTACTACGACGACAACGTCCTGCCGAGTGGTAACTCGCGCCCCTTCCTCGGCGCGCCGGGAACACCCAGCCCGCGTGCAAACTTCGACCGCTACACGAACCAGGCCCGCGAATTCCAGGCACCCGCGGGACACAAGGGCGCGCAGACCTTGCTAGGCACGGCGGCCGGCGCCGGTGCGAACTTCAACGCCAATAATCACCGCTCCTGGCACCCGGTCATGGACGTCACCGGCCGAGGCACCGCGCAGCGCAACGGTGCCAGTGCCGATTCATGGCGCGCACCGTGGAACGCAAACGTCGGCAACCAGACGATGTACTGCACCGACTGCCATGGCGCGGACACCCCCGCCGGCTCGATCACGCCCTCGGGACCGTGGGGTCCGCATGGCTCCAGCAACGATTTCATCCTCAAAGGGTTGTGGAATACGAGCACCGACGGCAGCCAGGCCAATGCGCTGTGTTTCAAGTGCCATCAACAGACCACCTACGCGCCGACGGATGGAGGTGGTGGCACGAGCGGCTTCAAGACCGACAAGGGCGACGGCCACTTCATCCATAGCGCGCGGAGCAAGCTCTCGAGAACACGCTGCAACTGGTGTCATATCGCGGTCCCGCACGGCTGGAAGAACAAGTCGCTGCTCGTGAACCTCAACGACACCGGTCCCGAGGTCGGTCTCACCGCCGGTACCGAGCAGCCGAACGGCGCCTACACGAACGGGCCGTACTACCGCAACGCGATGCTGAAAATCGTGAACTTCAAGAGCAACAATCAGTGGGTCATTGGCGACTGCGGTTCGCGCAGCGGGGGCAGCGGCGATCAGGGCATCAACTGGATGAAAACGAGCACGTGCAGCAGTCCGCCATAGGAGGGCCTGATGCTCGCTGCGGTGCGGGCGAAGGTCACGGGCACAGCCTCAAGCAGACATCGGGCACATGACATCCATTCACCGTAACGACGCATGCATGCGGAATCGAGTGATAAGTTCGCGGCTCCCGACACATGCCGGCACCTTGCTGTGGCTGGTCGTGTTCGGCTATCTCGCATTCGTGGCGTGGGAACTCGATCGCGGCTATCGGTCCGCTGCGCGCGGCGCGGCGCCGCTATACACCGACTACACATCGCTGTATGCGGCATCGATGCTGTTGCGGACCGAACCGGCGGAAAACCTCTACTACGCACGACGGATGTACCAGGCAAACGTCGCCAGCGCCTATGCCGTTTATGGCAACACCATCAATGAGGCACAAGCCCGTCAGGCGGGCTTCGCGCCGTGGATGTACCCTCCGACCTTCATCCTGTTCGCAATGCCGCTCGCGTGGCTGCCCTATCTGCCGTCCTTCATCGCCTGGATCCTTGCCACGGCAGTGCCCTACCTGGCGGCCATGCGCGCAATCATCCCGCGGCGCTCGAGCGCGGCAGCGTTCGGGCTTGCCGCCCCCCCGGCATTCTTCAATCTCGCCTATGGCCAGACGGGGTTTCTCAGCGGCGGCTTGATCGGGCTCGGGCTCGCACGCCTTCAAGCGCGACCGCTCGCCGCCGGATTCTGGATCGGCCTAGCCAGCGTCAAGCCGCACCTCGGCATCCTGATCCCGATCGCGCTGGCTGCCGGAGGGCACTGGCGGGCATTTGCCGGCGCAGCGCTCACCGTCGTCGCACTGATTGCCGTGAGCATCGCGGTTCTCGGCGTCGACCCATGGTACGGCTTTATCGGCACCACCCTGTTCCATATCGACGGCTTCGACGCCGGGGCCTACACGTGGAACTCGATGACGTCGATTCTCAGCGCAGCCCATCTCGCCGGCATTCCGATCGAGCGAGCCTGGACGCTGCAGTTCACGGCCGCCGCATTCGCCGCCCTGTGCGTCGGCGTCGTTTGGGCTACCGGTCGCCGCCGCCCCGAAACGCTCGGCCTGCAATCCGCGATCCTGTGCCTGGCGACACCGCTCGCGATACCCATGGTCTACCTTTACGATCTCGTCATCGTGGTTCCCGCTGCGGCCTGGATCTGGATGGACATGCAGCAGCGCGGCGCGCGCGCGTACGAAATCGCAGCGCTCGTGCTCAGCTTCGCCGGCCTGCTCACCTCATTCCTGATCGCCGCACGCCTCAGCATCCAGATCGGCCCGGCCCTCGTTGCGGCCCTGCTTGCAATTGCGCTCCGCCGCTTCATTCACGCTCTGCGGACGCCGCTGGCCACGGCCACTTCGAGTGCCTGATCACGATCCCGCATGGCCCCCGCACAAACCGACTATCCCCGCCCCGACCTGCAGTCCGTACCACACAAGCTGCGCGTACTCCTGCTTACGACCTCGTATCCATTGAACGAACAGTCCGTCAGCGGGCTGTTCGTTCAGCGCCTCGCCGAAGCCCTTGCGCAGCAGGTCGACCTCCGGGTTCTGACTCCAGCCGACGTCCATGCGCCCCGCCCGCCCGCGGGCGGGCCGGCAGTCATCACTTTCCGTTATGCCCCGCGCACGCAACAGATCCTCGCCCACGGCGCGGGCGGCATTCCTGCGGCTATCGGAGCGAACCGCGCGAATCTCATGCTCGTGCCCCCCTTCCTGTTGTCGATGCTGGCCGCATCGTGGAGACACGCACGGGGGGCAGATGTGATCTTCGCAAACTGGTCGATTTGCGGCATCGTCGCCGGCGTGGTCGGCCGCGTCCGCGGGATCCCCGTCGTGGTCACCCTGCGCGGCGAAGACGCCAACCGCGCCCACAAAGGGAAGCTGTTCCGGTCGATCCTCGCTCTGTGTGCCCATCTCTGCCAGGGTGTGGTTACGGTGAGCGAGGCGATGCGCCATGTCCTGGACCGCACAATCCCTGCACTCGGACCGAAACTGCAGACAATCCCCAATGGCGTCGCGCCCGAATTCCTCCGGCTTGCACCTCGCAGCAAGCCCGACGGACCCCTCGAACTGCTGTGCGTCGCCAGCCTGATCCCGCGGAAGAGCGTCTCAACCCTGGTCGATGCGCTCGCCCTGACGCAACGCCCCCACTCGCTCACCATCGTCGGCGAAGGGACGGAAAGGGAACGTCTCTCGATGCTCGTCCGCGACCTGGGCCTGCAGGACCGCATCCGCTTCCTGCCCTTTCTGCCTCCCGCCCGCATCGTCGAGCTGCTCGCCGCCGCGGACGCCTTCGTGCTGCCGAGTCTCGCCGAGGGGCGGCCGAACGTCGTCCTCGAAGCCTTCGCCGCGGCCCGCCCGGTCATCGCCTGCGACATCGACGGCGTTCGCGAGTTGATCGGAGCCGATGAGCGCGGCCTGCTCTATCCGCCGGGTAACGTCGCGACACTCGCGGCGCAGCTGGACCGCCTGGCCGACCCGGATTTGCGCGCTCGGCTCGGCACCGCGGCCCGCCGCTTCATCGTCGACGAGGGGCTCACCTGGGACCGCGCCGCAGCCTCGTACGCCCGACTCTTTGAAACCCTCATTCGACCAAGCGGACCCCGCTGATGTGCGGACTCGCCTTTCTCCACGACGCGCGCACTCCCCCGCCCGACGCGGCCCGGCGCATGGCCCGATGCCTTGCCGCGATGCACCACCGCGGCCCCGACGACGGGCGCATCGAACACGTGGGCGACGCAGTGCTCGGCCACAGGCGGCTATCGATCATCGACCTCGCCGGCAGCCCCCAGCCTATGCCCGACACGAGCGGCCGCTACGTCCTCGCGTACAACGGCGAAATCTACAACTACGCCGAAGTCCGCCAACGGCTCGAGCCGCGCTGGAATTTCCGCACCCACGGCGACACCGAAGTCCTGCTCGCCGGCCTGATCCTCGAGGGAGAGCGTTTTCTCGAACGACTCGAAGGGATGTGGGCCTTCGCCTTCTGGGGCTCGCAGCAAAAGACGCTCATCCTCGGCCGCGACCGCATGGGCAAGAAACCGCTCTTCGTGCAGGAACTCCCGGGCGGCGGATTGGCCTGCGCATCCGAATTGCCGGCCCTGCGCCAGCTGAGCGATACCCCTTGGCACGAGGACGCCGACAGTACCGCCGACTACCTCCGCTACGGCTACACGATGCCCGGCCGCAGTGCATGGCGCGAAGTGCGCGAGATCCTGCCCGGCCACGTCGGCCACTGGCACCCCGGAAGCGCTCTGGAACAACGCGCCTGGTGGCAGCTGCAGGTGCGCCCCTTCGCCGGCGACCCGTCCGCAGCGCGCCAGGCACTGCGCACGGCGATGACCACAGCCGTCAAACGCCGCATGGTCGCGGACGTCGAAGTCGGCGCCTTCCTGTCAGGGGGCGTCGATTCGACCCTGGTGTGCGCGCTTGTGCGACAGGAACTCGGCCTGCCGCTGAAAACCTTCACGATCGGCTTCACCGAGGCCGCATTCGACGAACGGCGCTACGCACGCCTCGCCGCGGACGCCCTCGGCACCGACCATTACGAGGAAGTGCTCGCCGGCTGGGACGAAACGGAACTCGAACGCCTGCTGCTGAACCACGTCGGACAACCCTTCGCCGACGCTTCGCTGCTGCCCACGGCCCTCGTCTCGCGCGTCGCGGCACAACGCGTCAAGGTGGCCCTTTCCGGCGACGGCGGCGACGAACTGTTCAGCGGCTACCAGCGCTATCAGGCACGCAACATCCTGCGCTGGTATTCGCGCCTGCCCGCCGGCCTGCGCCACTTGGCGGAACGGGCCGTGCGCGCCCTGCCCGAACCCACCGCGCATCACAGCCGCAGCGTGCTCAAGAAAGCGCATCTGTTCATGGACGTCGTCGGCCGACAACAGGCCGAAACGCCCTATTTCGCGCCGCTGATGTTCGCGCCGGCCCACCTGCATCGACTGGCGCCGGACCTCGACGGCCGCGGCCATCCTCCGCCCGGCATCCCGGAAAGCACGGCACCCGACGACATCGCCCGCATGATGTTCGCCGACGCACTGATTTACCTGCCGCAGGACATCCTCGTCAAGGTCGACCGCGCCAGCATGGCGCATTCGCTGGAAACCCGCGCCCCCTTTCTCGACCGCGAAGTGGTCGAACTCGCCTTTTCCTTGCCCCGTACCTGGCACCGGCGCGGCAGCCGCGGCAAACGGATGCTGCATGAAAGCTTCGCCGACCGCCTCCCCGCGTCGCTATGGCGCCGCCGCAAGCAAGGCTTCGGCGTTCCCATCCACGCGTGGTTCCGCGGCGAATTGGGTGACCGCCTTCTCGCCCTTGCCCACGAGGACACCGACGGCCCGCTACAGCCGGAAGCCGTCGCGGCGCTGGTCGCCGAACACCGAAGCAGCAGCCGCGACCACGGCTACCGCCTGTGGGCGCTGTACGCCTATCTGTTGTGGAAGCGCCAGCGCCCGTGAGCATCGTCGGCCCCGGCCGCCATATCGCCCTCCTCCTGCCCGAGCTCGAGGCGGGCGGAGCCCAGCGCGTGATGCTCCTGCTGGCGCGAGAATTCGCCGCCCGTGGCCACCGCATCGACCTGATCCTGCTGCAGGCAACCGGCCCCCTCCTCGCCGAGATCCCCGACGAAGTCCGGCTCGTCGATCTCGCCGCGCGAGCGCACGGCCTCGGCCAGCTCGGCTTCACCCTGTCGTCGATACGCCGCCTCGGCGCGTGGCTCAAAAAGGAGCGCCCCGAAGCCCTGCTCAGCACCATCACCGGCGCCAACCTCGTCGCCATCCTTGCCCGCCGCGCCGCCGGCATTCCTCTGCGGCTTGTGATCCGCGAAGCCGTCACGCTGGAAAACCACACCAGTACGCTACGCCGCCGCGCCATGCGCTGGCTGTACCCCCATGCCGACGCGGTGATCGCCCTCACCGACGTCATGGCCGAGCAGCTCGTCCGGGATCTCGCCGTTCCGCCAGCCAAGATCCACTGCATCCCCAACCCAGTCGATGCCGCGCGAATCCGGGCACAGGGCAACGAACCGCTCGCCCACCCGTGGCTGCAAGCCCCGGACCTCAAGGTCGTGATTTCCGCGGGACGTCTGATTCCGCAGAAGGATTACGCCACCCTGCTGCGGGCCTTCGCGCTGCTTCCAGCCACCTTGTCCGCGCGACTGATCATCGTCGGCGAGGGGCCCGAGCGTCCGCGCCTGGAAGCACTGGCGACCGAACTCGGCATCAGCACCCGTATCCACTTGCCCGGCTTCGACGCCAACCCCTGGCGCTGGATGGCACGTGCAGATCTGTTCGTATTGAGTTCGCTCTGGGAAGGGCACCCGAATGCGCTGCTCGAGGCACTGACTCTCGGCATTCCCGCAGTCGTTACCGAATATGACGATTCCGCCCTATCACTGGCTACCTGCGGGCTAGTTGTCCTGGTTCCTCCGGCATACCCCGGCGCACTCGCCAGGGCGATCGGCCGCCTGGTCGCGCGAACCCGTTCGCAAGACTCAGGCGCCGCAGCGACGTCAGCGGCCACCGATGCCGCAATCGGCGCCTACCTTGGAGTCTTGTGCGAGGATTCGATCAACTCCACGAAAAGCCTCTCGTAGCGCCGCGCAATGACTTCGATGTCATGGGCCTGGGCCGCCAACGCGCGCCCCTTGGCGCCCATCGCACGGAGCTCGTCTCGCCCGCGTCGAAATGCCTCTTCGAATGCGCCGGCCAGCGCCCCAGGATCATCGACAGGAACGAGCCAGCCGACATCCTCACTCACGATATCCTCCGATCCGCTCACGCGCGTCGCGATGACCGGCACGCCATAAGCGAGCGCCTGCAACAGGACACCTGGCATACCCTCGTACCGCGACGGCAAGACGAAGACATCGGCGTGCAGGAATACGTCACTGAGCGCGTCGGGCGCCTTCGCGCCGGTCATCCTCACACAGCCGTCTAGCCCCAGCGATGCGACACGCTCCGACAAGACCCCACGCAAGGGACCGTCGCCGACAACCTCGATCACGAAATCATGCCCGGCCTGCCGGAGCCGCTGTGCGGCGTCGAGCAATACATCCACCCCTTTCTGCTCGACTAGCCGTCCCAGGAACAGGACCTTCCAGGGCCCCGCAGCACTCGACGACCGTAAGGGCAACTCTGGCATGAGGACGCCGTTCGGAATATCTGAAATCCGCGTATCGGCGAGACCGAGCAGCGGAATTTCATCCCTCATCTGGCGACTCATCGCATTGATTGTCAGCCCCCCCCGACGTAGCACCCACACCCAAATCGAACGTGCGGGCGAGCGCAGGATGCGATGAACGTCACCATGCCCCGCCGCGCAGGCGGGACACACGACCACCGGGCACCCGAGAAGCCCGAGGGCCCGCGCGAAGCTCGCTGCAAACGCCTGTTCACGGATGAAGCGGCAATAAACCACCTCGAACCCGCCGCGCCGCCGCCACATCAGCCACATCACTGCCAGCAGGTAGCTCACACCGCGTGACAACCGGCTCCGCTGCCAAAGCGGCAACCTGACCACGGTCACCCGACCCTCGGTGCGCGGCACGTTGTTGACCCCGGCAACCAATACTGCATGACCGTTTGCCGCCCACTGTCGTGCAAGGTGCCAAGCCTGCACCTCCGCGCCGCCCACAGTGCCCGGGGGCACATCAGCCAGAACGAGTATGCGCATCCTTACCCTTCGACTTGAGCACCAGAATCATCAGCCCCGCGACAAGATATTGGGTCAGCGACAAGGCTGCACCGATTCCGGGTACGCCAAACGCTGGAACCGCCAGCAGGCCTGCTACCAGTGTGCAGGCAAGCCCCGCGAGCGACAACGGCACCAGCCAGTGCGACAAGCCGACGACCAACAGGCGTCGCGCAAACACGCCCGTCAGGATGAACCCCGTCATGCCGACTGCCAGACAAAGGAAGGTATCGCGCACTGCCTTCATCCCCTCCGGACTCTGCAACACAAACCACGATCCATCCCAGGGAAACCAGCGCCACAGCGCAAGGCTCACCACCAGCCACAACATGCTCCAGGCTATCGACACGCGCAGAATCGTTCGCCAGCGTCGCACCTCCCCGTCCGCACCCCGCAAGCGCGCCAGATATACCAGCGTCACGCTGCCGACGCCGATCGTGGCGAGCGACGCAACGCTCGAATAGAGACGATCCGCTGCCTCGAGCAGCGACACGCTGCCCGGATCATGCAGTGTAGCGATCCAACGCACCACCAACGGATTGAAGCCCGCGACAACTGACGCCAGAATGACGCTCGCGGCCGACACCGGAAATCCAAGCTGAGGTTGCGATCGCGAGAATCCCAGCCTTGCCCGCGTCATCCGCAACAGGATCACCGCACGCAGCGCATCGGCGGCAGCCAGCCCGAGCAGCAGTGCCGCAAGTTGACGCCCCGCATCCTCCGCGACGACAAACAGCGCGACCGGCACCAACCGCAGGGCCCAACACAAGCCCGGAACTCCATAACGATGGTCGGCATTCAGCAGCGCGATCGGCGGCGCCGCGAGAAGCCCGGCTGCCGCCATGGTGCCCACCGCTATTGCCGACACCGATGCCGGCAGGGTGCCGGCTGTCACGACGGAAGCCGAGACTCCGGCAAGCAAGCCCGCACCCGCTGCGCCGACTGCGAAAACGACCATACTCCTCCGCTCGTCCGAGCGGACGAACTCCGGCACGAGCGCGCTGACGAGCCCTCCACCGACCGAAGCCTGCACGAACAAGGCAACAGCAAGCGCCAGGAAGAAGCCGTCCGTGTAGGCGTCGGCCTTATGGGCAGCAAAGAGAACGAATGGCAGGAGAAGATTGACTGCCCGGCCGACGACTTCCCCGGCAGACGACAATCCGACGCGCAAAGCGGCGCGACCGACCTCGGAGCTTCGCCCCATCCCCATCAACTCGTCCTCGGAGCGCGAGGACAGCTCGAATCGTTGATCTTCTCGGCCAGCAGCCGGTAGCTGAAGGGCATGAACGGCGACGAAGGGAGTACGCGCGCCAGCATCCAGCCCACCAGATTGACGATCGGCACCATTGCCGACACCAGCGGAGCCAGCAGGACGACAGCGCGTCGGGTGCCGATCGCCTGTGCCACACCGCTCGCCAACGCGATCGACAGCAACGCCGCGGCGGCTTCCACGGGATGCGTGGTCTCGCTGATCTCGGTGACCGCAAAGCCCGCGGACGAGAACAGATTGCGCAGCCCGTGACAGGTCCAGCGCTGGTAATCGTGCGGCTCGTCATGCAGCGGATAGAGAAACGGCACGTGCACAAGGCATTTGCCGCCGGCTCGCAAAGTTCGCCCGGCCTCGGCGACCGCGCTCGCCGGATCCCGCAGATGTTCGAGCACATCCAGCAGTGTCACGACGTCGACGCTGCCAGCGGCAATCGGCAAGCGTGCCGCATCGGCGTAGATGTCCGCCGTGCCGACGTAACCAAGGGCGACCGTCGCTGGATAATCGACACCGATGTAACGCACCGCCGGCGGCAGCTCGCTACGCAATCGACCATTTCCGCAACCTACGTCGACAAGTGTTCCTTGCGCGTGCTCCACGATCCACGCGGAAATATCGCGCCGATGACGCAAGACCAGCCACTGCGGATGCAGAGGCGTACGCTCAAGCGGACGCAGCCAGCGCTGCAAGGTCCGGACGATGGAATTCACTGCCCGGACCGAACCGGCGAAGAGTCTCCACGCACTCCGGCCGAACCGCGACGAAAAACAAATTCGTTGCAACCCAGCGAAGCCCTTGTCACGAGCTTGGTCAACGCGAATCCCCGGGCGGCATAAAATTCGAAGACGTCTCCCGGCTTCGCCACCTCATACGGATAGCCGCCCAGCCAGTCAATCCAGTCGTGCGTCAAGGACATGCCCCGCTTCTTGCGGTATTCGGTGTAGCGCAACACCGGATTCCTGCGTCGCAGCAGGTCGCCCAACAAGCCGGCGGCGGCGAAGAATGCGAAGAAGACAGGAACGACCATCATGCGACCGAACCAGCCCGAGCAATACGTCCGCTTCACGGCACCCCAGAAACGGGAAATCAAATCCTGATCGTTGTACAAGGCAATGAACAGTTTCCCCTCCGGAGCAACGAGCGGCACGACGTTGGCCATCGCCTCCCACATGCTGCCAGTGTGATGAAGCACGCCCCACGAATAGACGATATCGAATTGCCCCAGACCGTCGAGATAGGCACGGTCCAGCACCGATCCTTCGCCTACCAGCCAGGACTCGTCGTCACGGCCATAGCGTCGGCGCATCTCCCGCGTCGTCGCCACCGAGCGGGGATCGTAGTCGAAGGAGCGCACGCGGGCACCGAGGCGCCACGCTGCCAGCGAGAACAACCCGCTGCCGCTGCCGACGTCGAGGAAGCTCAGGCCATCGAGCCGCTGCACGCCCAGCATGCCCTGCAGGGAACGCTCGGCCTCACCGATGCGATCCTCGTCGAGCACCTCGAGGAACCGCGACCAGTTTTCGCCAAACGCGAAGCGCTCGCCGCGCCGGATCTCCTCACCCGATTCACTCTGCGAATGGCCTTCGCCTGCAACCCCGACAGACTCAGTTTTTTCTTGCGAACTCCCGATCATTTGTCTTCAGCCGAAGGGCGGTACATCAGTTGCGTGATCTGCTCGGAAACCAGGCCGATCAGGAAGGTCGTCACGGCAGAGGTGAGCAGGAAGATCGTCGCCAGCGACAACCGGCCGTGGGCGACAAACGTGTAGGCGTAATAGCCAAGCCCCAGCAAGGCCTGCATCAGCACCACCGGCGCAAACAGCTTGAGCGGCGAATACAGCGTGCCGATCTTGAAGATGATCAAGAGAAAACGCATGCCGTCCTTGAGAATCTTCACATGACTCTTCCCCACCCGCTTCGCGGCAACGATCGGCAGATAGGCGACGGGATACCCCGCGCGAAAAAACGCCATCGTGCTCGTCGTGGGATAGGAAAACCCGTTCGGCAGGAGGTAGAGAAACTCGCGGAAGCGGTGCGCCCGTGCGGCACGCAGCCCTGAAGTCAGGTCATCGATGCGGTGACCGGTCATGTAACTGGCGAGCCAGTTGTAGAATCTGTTCGCAACCCCCCGCCCGACACTGGCCTGCGAGCCGCCGTCACGGGCACCGACGACCATGTCGTAACCCTCGTCGAGACGCGCAAGCAGGCGGGGAATGTCGGCCGGATCGTGCTGCCCGTCCGCATCCATGAAGACCAGCACCTCTCCGCGGGCCGCCCGGGCACCACTCTTGATTGCCGCCCCGTTCCCCATGCTGTATGGATGACTGATGACATGAGCTCCGGCCTGCCGCGCCTCCTCGGCGGTTCCATCCGTCGAACCGTCGTTGACCACGATCACTTCCGCCTCGGGCAGTCGAGTCCGGATCGCCGTGATGACACGACCGACCACTGGCGCCTCGTTCTTGGCAGGCAAAATCACACTGATATTACGGGACATGAGTTTTCCGGTGCGCTATGCGCTCGTACCGGCGCAGCGGCAACCGGCATTTCCTTGTCATTGACTGGCGGGCAATGATACATCGGCACACACCAGCAAGCACGATTCGGGCCGACCTGACACCGGATATGCCGATACCGTCTGATGGAACGAGGCTTGCTTGTTGCCGGGCCCTGCCATCCAAGCGCTAACACACCCCGTGGCCCCCACTCCAACCACCATCCGCCCGTGACTGCCCGCGACCTCAAACTTCAGGGGCAGCTTGTCGTGCTGGCCGCAGGGATCGTCCTGGCAGCCACGATCCTGTTCGCCTATCGCGACATCGGCCTGAACGGCTTTCATTTTGATGACTGGCCCAACATCTTCGACAACGCGTCCGTGCAGATGACGCAGTTCAGCCTGAAAGGCTTGCTCGATGCCGCCCGCGGCAGCTTTCTGCCGCACCGCCCCGTACCATCGATAAGCTTCGCGATCGACTGGTGGCGCGGCAACGGCACACCAGCCCCTTTCCTGCTCACGAACCTCGCACTGCACGTCTTCACAGGCTGGGCCGTCCTCGCACTGCTGCTGCAGACGGCGATTCTTGTCCGCGAAGATGGCCGCGCAGACGTTCGCACGATACTGGCAGCCGGAGCTGCGGCTGCCTGGTGGGCCCTCCAGCCCATCCATGTCCAGGCGGTCAGTTACGCAGTCCAGCGCATGACCGTGCTCGCCGCCCTGTTCGCGCTCATCTGCGTATGGGCCTATCTGCGCGCGCGGATCGCCGGCGGCACCGCGAAAATTGCATGGGCCGCACTCTCGTTCACGAGCCTCGCCCTCGCCGCACTGTCCAAGGAAAACGCCTGGATCACCCCTGCTCTCGTGCTGATGGCCGAATTTCTCGTGCTGCGGCACAATAAACCGCTGGTCCGACACAATGCCGAGCGGCTGCTTCTCGCATTGCCGGGCCTCGCCGCGCTCGTGGCGCTCGCCGATATCGCACTCGACGGTCCGCTTAGCCGATGGGGCCTGTCCGGTTACGCCAATCGCGATTTCACCCTTGGCGAGCGGCTGCTGACCCAGCCCAAGGTCGTGCTCTTCCACGTTTCCCAGATCCTCTGGCCGCTTCCCGGACGGTTTTCGCTCGAACACGACGTGGAAATCATCCGCAGCGCGGCATCTTGGCAGTTCTGGCTGCCGCTGCTCGTGATTCTCGGCTGGTGCTCCGCCGGCGTGCGATTCGCCCTGCAGCCGGGCTCGCGCATCGCCGGTTTCTTCATGCTCTGGATTCCCGTGACGCTGCTGATCGAGAGCTCCGTCATCCCCCTCGAAATGATCTTCGAGCACCGCATGTACCTCCCGTCGGTAGGCATCGCCGGCCTCATCGCCCTCGCCGGATCACAGCGGTCGTCCCCCTCCCTTTCGGTTGCGGCCTGTTCACTCGCAGCCGTCGCAGCCCTCTTCGCGATGTGGTCCACGCAAGAGCGCCTGCCGCAGTGGCGAACGGCAATCAGTCTGCTTGAAAACTCGACCCGACATGCCCCGGACTCGGTTCGCGTATGGAATCAACTGGGGCGGGAATATCTTGGCGGCGGCAGACCGGATCTCGCATTGGCTGCAATCTCCCGTGCAAATGCAATCGATCCGACATGGGGCGACGGCTTTCCGTTCGTCAACCGCGGAGTCGTCCTCGAAGCGATGGGGCAAACCGGGGAGGCGAGCGCGATCTACGAGGAAACCATCCGCCGGTTCCCCAAACAGGTGCTCGGTTACAACAATCGCGGCCTCCTCAGGCTGCGCTCGGGGCACCTTGAGAGCGCCATACAGGACTTCGATCGCGCCATAGCGATCGATCCGAAATACGCACAGTGCTGGACCAACCGCGGCACCGCCCGGTTCCTGCGAGGCGACATGGATGCCGCGATGGCCGATTTCGAGAAGGCCACCGAGCTTTCGCCGCGGGAATCGGTTGCCTTCGATTATCTTGGCCGGATCTACGAAGCACGCGGCCGCACGGCAGACGCCGCGGCTGCGCGGGATCACGCGTGCCGACTGGGTATCGCCCGAAACTGCGGAAGAAACCCCCTGACGAAATGAGCGAACAATTCTTCACCCGTCGGCAAACGTCCGACGCCCCCGCCGGCACCGGCTCGCAGCTTCTGCAGGCTGCGTTGGCGGCGCTCGTGCTAGCCATCGCGACCGTCCTCGCCTATCACGGGATAGACCAGAACGCATTCCACTTCGACGACTGGCCCAACATCGTCGACAACGCTTCGCTGCACATGAAGCAGTTCGGCGTCGACGGTCTGCTCGCAGCCGTCCAGGGCGCCTATCTTCCGCGCCGCCCGGTCGCGACACTCAGCTTCGCGGTGGACTGGTGGCGCGGAGGTGGCGCTCCGGGCGCCTTTCTGACCACCAACCTCATTATTCACGTACTCACGGCCTGGGCGATCTTTGCGTTCATGCTGCGCGCACTCACGCACTCGACACGCCCGACCGCGCCGGCGGTCGTCGCCTGCGCGGCGGCAGCCCTGTGGTGGTCCGTACAGCCGATCCACGTCCAGGCCGTGAGCTACGCTGTTCAGCGCATGACCGAGCTGGCAACCCTGTTTTCCGTGCTCTCCGTCTGGGCCTACCTCAAGGCGCGCGCATCGGCCGGCCGCGGCGCAGCCCTCTGGGGAGTGCTTTCCGCGCTCACCTTGGTGCTCGCTGCCCTGTCCAAGGAAAACGCCTGGATCGCGCCACTCCTGATCCTGCTTGCCGAATATCTCGTCATCCGCAACCGCGGCTCCCTCATCCGACACCCCCGCGACCGCCTGCTGCTCGCACTCCCCGCGATCACGGTCATCTGCGTTCTCGCCGACATTCTCTTCGGCGGCCCCGTCAGTCAATGGGCATTGAGCGGCTACGGCGGCCGCAGCTTTACCCTCGGCGAGCGCCTGCTCACGCAACCCAAGGTCGTGCTCTTTCACGTTTCACAGATACTCTGGCCCCTTCCCGAACGGTTCTCGCTCGAACACGACGTCGAAATCGTTCGTTCCGCCGCCTCATGGGAGTTCTGGCTTCCCATGGGCGTGATCCTGGCCTGGAGCGGCGCGGGCGCATTGCTCGCAGCCCGCGCGGGCACCCGCCGCGCAGGCTTCTTCGCTCTCTGGGTTCCGGTCACGCTCTTCATCGAGAGCTCGTTCGTCCCCCTCGAGATGGTCTTCGAACACCGCATGTACATGCCCACGGTCGGCTTCACGGGGCTCGTTGCGATAGGGCTCCTGCATGCCGCTTCGCGCGGACCAACCGTCCGTACCACCGGCATCTGGTCCGCATACCTTCTCGCAACGGGGGTTGCGCTCTGGTCGACCAGCGAACGGATTCCGCAGTGGCGCACCGAGGCAAGCCTATATGAGCAGGCCGTCCGGCTCGCCCCGCGGTCGGCCCGCGCATGGAACCTTCTCGGTGTCGCAAATCTGGGGCAGCGCCGCGACGAACTGCTGACACAGGAGCGCTACGAACGAGCGCTGTCGGCATTCGATCGCGCCATAGCCCTCAATGACCAGTACGCCGCCCCCTGGACCAACCGCGGCGTCGCGCGCTATCTACAAGGGGACATCCCCGGAGCCGAGACAGACCTGAAACGTGCGATCTCGATCTCGTCGCGCGAAGCCGCCGCCCAACATTACCTCGGGGAACTGTACGAACGCACCGGGCGACCGCTCGAAGCCCGCACTGCTCGACGCCGCGCCTGCGCGCTGGGCGTAACACCCGACTGCAACCGGTGAGCGCATGCCGACCGCAATAGCCACCTCCGCTCCGCTTACCGCCAGCCACACACGCCCTCATTGGCTGTTACGGACCGGTCTGATCACCGCCCTGCTCATCCTGATCGGACTCGCCTACCACACAGCCCCCCGCAACAGCTTCCATTTCGACGACGCCGCCAATATCGTGCGGCACGGACCGGTGCACATGACCGAGCCGGGCATCGAGGCCATCTTCCGCGCAGCGCGGGAGGGTCTGCTCCCCCAGCGCGTCCTTCCCAACATCAGCTTCGCGATCGACTGGTGGCGCGGAAATGGTGATCCCGCCCCCTTCCTGATCACGAACATCATCATCCACGCGGCTACCGCCATTGCGACGCTCGCGCTCCTCCTGCTGGTGTTCCAGCGCAGCGGCGCCCCGCCGCTCACAGCATGGCTCTTCGCCTCCGCCGCGACCGCAATCTGGGCTCTGCACCCGATCCAGGTGCAGGCAGTGACCTATGTTGTCCAGCGCATGGCGTCCATGGTCGCCCTGTTCATGCTGATCACCGTGATCGCGTACGTCAGGGGCAGACTGACCCGACGTCACGGCCTCTGGTATCCGATCGCGATCCTCGCCGCAATCGCCGCATGGTTTTCGAAGGAAAATGCCTACATCCTGCCCGCGCTGGTCCTGCTGGCCGAATACACCCTATGCCGGGAAGCAGGCGACAGGATCCGCTCCCACGCGGATAGGGCGATTCTCGCCCTGCCGCTCCTGATCACCGCCTACGTCATCCTTGACCTCGCGGTGTTTCAGGGCCCGGTCTCGCACTATGTCGTGCCCGGTTACGCCCACCGGGACTTCACCCTGTCCGAGCGCCTCCTCACCCAGCCCCGAGTGATCTTCTTCCACCTTGGCCAGATGCTCATTCCGCTACCGGAGCGATTTTCGATCGAGCATGAATTCGCCCTATCGAGGAATCTCTGGACCCCATGGACGACACCGCTGGCACTGGCCGGGATACTGATCTGGATCGTTGCCGGAGCCTGGCTCGCACTGCGCAGCCGCATTCCGGCCGTCGGCTTCCTCGTGCTGTGGGTGCCCGCCACGTTGGCCGTCGAGAGCAGCGTCATAGCGTTGGAAATGGTGTTCGAACACCGGATGTACCTGCCCTCGGTGGGGCTCGCCGGGCTGGCGGGGCTGGGGCTGATGAAACTCACGGAACGGCGACTGAGTATCGCAGCGATCTTGATCGGCCTCGTCACGGCCGGCCTCTTCACCGCAACGCTGTATCGCATTCCGACCTGGCGGACGCCCGTCACCCTGTACGAGCACGCCGTGCGCCATGCGCCGGGCGTACCGCGCGCCTGGACGAATCTCGCCACTGCCTACGAGGACCAGGACCGCAGCCTCGAAGCCGTCGCTGCATACACCCGGGCACTGAGTCTCGAGCCCAACCGAGCCATCGCCCACCTCAATCGCGGCTCGAGTCACCGCAAGCTCGGCGATTTCATCGCGGCCGAAGCCGACTATCGAAGGTTCATGGAACTGGAACCGGATGACTATCGCGGCCCCTACGCCCTTGGAGCCCTCCACGCCGCCGCCGGCCGATACGACGAAGCGATACAGTGGTTGAGTGCGGCGAACCGGCTGAACGCCCGCACCCCCCTCCCGCTCCGCGAGCTCGCCGATGTGTATTTCGCCACGGGCCGCCCCGACGCCACCATCACGGCGCTGGAAGACGCGCGGGGACGCGACCCGGCCATCGCAACGGACGAATACTTCGACCTCCTCGGCGCAGCCTACGGTCGACTCGGCCGCTACGACGAAGCCATCGAAGCCTTCGGCCGCGCGCTGCGCATGAATCCCGCACACGGGACCGCTCTCCTGTACCGCGCGTTTGCATACCTGCGCAGCGGCAAACTCGACGCAGCACTTGCCGACTTCGACTCCGCCATAACCGGAATGCCCGACAATGCGCGCGCGCACTACGGCCGTGCGGAAACCCTGATGCAACTCGGGCGACACTCGGAAGCACTGACTTCCGCGCGACGGTCGCTTGCCCTCGACCCTGCCGAGCTGCGCGCCGCACAGATCATCGGAGCACTCGAGACGAACCCAGGGCGCTAGGGAAGACCGCCCGGGCAGCCGGATTGCATTGTGAGGGTCCGACTGCCCGACTTCGAGGAACTACTGCTTCACCGGGTGAAAGACCCGCGACACGTAGGCAATGACTGCCTGGATCTCATCGTCCTTGAGTACCGACTTCCATGCAGGCATCGACGTATTCGGCAAGCCTTCACGGATTGTGTGCGCGAGACGCTGACGCGTCATGTTCTGCATGAACTTCGGATCGGTCAGATCACGCGGATGCGGCTCCATGAAGCTTCCGATCCAGTTCCGTCCGGTACCCGTCGCACCATGGCAGAACGCACAGTTCGCCTGAAACAGGGTTTCACCCCGCTTCTCCGTTGGTGACAAACCCGACACCTGCGGCACCACGTCGTGCATTGCATAAGGACTGGCACTGGCGATCGCATCCGCCTTGGTCGGTGGAGGGGCCGAAAAATCACCCGGGTCGAAATGGTTGCGGGGATAGGACAGCGGCCGCCCACCCCACACCGGACCGGGATCCTCTGTCCGCGCATGATCGTGACACGAGATGCATGTCGTCAGGAAAAGCCGCTTGCCCTTCTGCTCGGGCGGGCTCAGCGCCTCCCACGAGCGATCGAGCGGTATCTGGCCCGTGGCAAAGGGGAAGGCCAGCTTGTTTCGCTCATGGTTCGGCCAACCATTCTCCGGCGTGTGATAGCGCGTGTTCACCGCCTTGTTGCGGATGAACTCCAGGCGCACGAAATCGACCACCTTCTCGATCTCGCTCTCGGAGATGATTCCCTTGAACCCCTTCATTGCGGTACCGGGCTTACCGTCCCGCACGGCCGCAATCATCTGCTCCCGCCCGATCGACTGCTCGACGTCCTTCGTGAAATCACGTGGCTTCGGGGTCAGATAGGTCGCAGCCAGGGTCTTCGCATCACCGGAATAGCCGTGGCAGAAATAGCAGCGAAAATTGTAGATCTTGCGCCCGGCCTCGTGCCGGGCGCCGTCCTTGCCTGCATCGGCCGCGATCGCCGGAGCCGCGGGCTGGATCGCGAACAACGCTGCGGCCAGCCCTCCCACCCAGATACTACGACTCATTTCGCCTTGGCTGCCTTGTCGCCCGAACGGATGAAGGTCTGAAACACATACTCGGATACGTTGGCGATTTCCTGCTCGCCAAGCACCTTGCTCCAGGCAGGCATCTCGGTGCCATTCCGTCCGAAGAAGACCGCGGCATAGATCGCGGGCCGGTTCAGCGTCAGGCGGGAACGCTCATGCAGGAAATCGCGCGGCACCGGGCGAATGAAGTAGGCGCGCGGCCCCTGGCCGTCCCCCTTCACGCCATGGCATTCGGCGCAATTCTTCTCATAAAACTCCTTGCCCTTGGCCGCATCTCCCTTCAGACCCGACGGATACGGCGCGGCCATGTCCGCACGCTCGTCGGGCGCCACCGGCTTCACGGGCGGAAGCGGAGCCGCGATCGGGGGAACGGGAGCACCGCCACCCACGGCAGGAGTTGCGGGGGCCGCCGGGGCAGGCGTAGGTACCGGGGTCGGGGCGGCCGTACCGCCACCGGTCGTTCCCGACGTGCCGGAAATGCCCTTGAGCGAGCCTGCGGTAATGGCCGCCCCGCGATTCACAATGTCCTTGTGCACGTAGTCCGCCAGCGCCCCCAACTCCTCCGCGTTCAGGCGGGTCTTGAAACCGACCATCGCCGTATTCGGCTTGCCTTCCGTGATCACATGCAGGATGTAGTCGCGCGGCAGTGTGGGTCCTGCCTTCGTCAGATCCCGGGGCGGCGGGTTCAGGCTCTTCATCGCGCGGGAGTTGCCGTCACCCCGGTCGCCATGACACACCGAACAGTATTCGTGATAAAGCACGTCGGCCTTGATCGTGCTGCCGCTGGCACCGAAGCTCAGTACCACACCGAAACCGATTGCGCATGCGCGCAGGACCTGCGTGAACTGCTTGTTCTGATTCACAAGATACCCCTGGGTCGAAAAACTGCAGCCTTGATGCAAGAACCGAACCGACCGATGCACAATACTGGCATGTCGGTTGCTTCGGTTACCGATCCAACCATGCTTACCGCCTCGGGCCGGCTTCGCGATTGATCGACGGGACCAAAATGAAACACATTCTTGCACCGGTCGGCCTGGCATTCCTTATCCTGGCAACCGAGGTATCGGCTACCGACGGCAAGGCGGTTTATACTCAAATTTGCCGCGCCTGTCATGCAACCGGGGTGGCTGGAGCTCCGATTCTCGGCGACCGTAACGCTTGGGCTCCTCGCCTTCCGGCGGGACTCGAGGCCCTGCAACAGTCGGCTCTCCGCGGAAAGGGCGGTATGCCGCCCAAAGGCGGCAATCCGGGCCTCGCCGACAGTCAGGTTCGCGCCGCTGTCGAATACATGGTTTCTCAGTCCCGCTAGGGATGCCCGAACCGGATCCCGAACTTGAGAACGAGGTTCCACCGTTTGGAAAAGCGGACGACAACGTAAAGAGCGACAATTGCCAACCGTGCGCCCCATCGCCTCCTGCCGCCTCTTTACCGCACTAAGCGCACTGCTGATCGTCAGCGCTCTTTTCGGCGCCCCCGCTGTGCAGGCGCAGCGGATCGACATGCGGAACAGCAAGCACAACCTGATCCAGTACGACTCCAGCCGGAACGTCGACCCCCGCCAGATCTGCGTCTTCTGCCATACCCCGAGCGACACGAACCAGGACGATGCTGCCCAGCCGAAGTGGCAAAGCTCCGTACCGAAGGACAGCACCTTCCTGATGTTCGATGACATCGGCCGCATAGGCACGGAAGGCAACGAGGCGGTCGGCTCCCAGTCCATCGCCTGCCTGTCGTGCCACGACTCGTCGCAGGCATTCGGCGTCGCCGGGGGCAGCATAGACCACCCTTTCGCCGTGCCATATCGAGGCGCCCTGACGCCCGAACAGCGCAAGAAAATCCGCGAGGACCTGCAACGAGCAGGCAAACTCATCAATACCGCAAAACAGCTTAAATTCGACGACGGCTTCCGCCAGGCCACGCGCGGCATCATCGACAAACGTCCCGTTTGGTGGGTATCGAAGGACACCTCCTCGGTTCAGCGCGGACGCCTCGACGTGCCGCTCTACGTACGCATCGACGCCGAGGATCAGATGGAAATTCCCTTTGTTGAATGCGCGAGCTGTCACGACCCTCACACGGTTCGTCCGTTGTTCCTGCGAGCGGAAAACAACCCGAGCGAACTTTGCCTGACCTGCCACATCAAGTAGCAGCGCCTCCTCGCACGGAAGCTGCTACCGACTTTCCGTCACACCTTACCATTGTCGACACCCTCCACTCTTTCCGGCCATCCCATGAATCTGTTCAAACGCAGCAGTAATACCGCTCGCGCGCCGCGCGGGCGCGCGCTTCTCCTCGCCTGTATGGTCGCTGCCAGCAGTGCCATGATGTTCGGCGGCTGCGCCCAGATTGGCGACACCACCACCAGCCAGCCGAAAAAACGCGCTCTCGTCTTTCCCCCGCCCCCCGACGAACCGCGTTTCGTATACGAGCGCACGATCACCAGTTCCGCTGACGTCGAAAACGACACCAGCGACGATGCGTTCCGACGGATTGTCACCGGCGCGCAGCGCACCGGACACTTCATGTCCAAACCGTACGCCGTAGCGGTGCATCGCGGACGCGTCTTCGTATCCGATACCGCAGAACTGAAGGTCAAGGTCTTCGACATCCCTGCCGGCAAGTACTTTACGATCGGGGAAGAGGAACCCGGCCAGCTTGCCAAGCCGCTAGGCCTGGACGTCGACCGCGCCGGACGCCTCTACGTCGCCGACTCGACGCACAAGATGATCTTCATTTACAACCGCGACGGAAAATTCCTCCGCAAGATCGGCGGCAGCGACCTCTTCGATCGCATTTCCAGCGTGACAGTAGATCCGTCCGGCCAGCGGATCTACGTGGTGGACATCGGCGGAGTGAAGTCCGAGAACCACCGCATCCGCGTTTTCGACACCGCGACCGGCCGCCATATCCGCGACATCGGCAAGCGCGGCTCGGGTCCGGGCGAGTTCAACCTCCCGCGCGACATGGCCATCGGCAAGGATGGCCGACTCTATGTCGTAGACGGTGGCAATTTCCGCGTACAGATCTTCGACGAGGACGGAACGTTCCACAGCAGCTTCGGCGCGGTGGGCCGCCAACTGGGCAATTTCGCTCGCCCCAAGGAAATCGCGACAGACCGGGACGGCAACGTCTACGTTGCGGACGCCGCATTCGGCAATTTTCAGATCTTCGATCCCGAGGGGGAGCTGCTGATGTTCATCGGCAACCGCTCCGAGCAGGGCGGACCCGCCCAGTACATCCTCCCCTCCGGCATCGCAGTGGACGAGGACGGACGGGTTTTCTTCGTCGACCAGTGGTTCTCGAAGATCGACGTATTCCGGCCCTACAACCTCCCCGCTGACCAGGGATTCCTGGTCAATCGCGCGACCGCACCGAAGCCCTGACCACCCGATTCCCGAGTTCAGGAATATTCCGCTGTCACTTCTCGATTTTCAGCACGAGAGAGGCCAACCCGCGGGTCGTACGCGTGCCTTCCGACACATCCTGACTCCGGTCAAATCATATTTTTTCTCTTATTTACAATGCGTTATTCAACAACGCACTAAATGTGGACCGGAATCTGCTTAGATAGCCTGCAGGATTGAATTTCAGTTTTGACGGTCATCACAGGCGGCCGCCGGGGTCTCAGGTAGCCTCCCGCTTGACTCGCAAACCGTACAACCATCCATCGGGGGTTACCATGAAAAAAATCATGAAGCAGACACTCGCTCTCGCGTCGCTCGCGCTCGTCGCCAGCGCCGCGTCTGCGGGTATTTCCGCCACAAAACACAACCTGACCACGACCGGCACGGGCCCGAACAAGCAAAGCAGCACCGAGCAGATCTGCGTCTTCTGCCACACGCCGCACGCTGCAAACACCGGCGTCGAGGCTCCGCTGTGGAACAAGGGCCTGCCCGCCGCCACCGGCTACACGACCTATTCGACGGCCAACTCGTCGACGATCGACGGCGAAGTGCTCGGCGTCGGCTCCGTCTCGGCCGCCTGTCTGTCGTGCCACGACGGCACCCAGGCGATGGACAACCTGGTCAACGCCCCGGGCAGCGGCGGCTACACGTCGGGTGGCGCCAACCAGGCCTACGTCTGGACCGCCGGCGGCGAAATCATCGGTGCGAGCGGCAATGCGATCGCGAACCTCGGCCAGAACCTCCGTAACGACCACCCGATCGGCATCCAGTACTGCGGCGGCGGCATCACCGGCACCGGCACGACCGTGAATGGTTCCTGCCGCGACAGCGACTTCGCAGGCGCTGCGACTCGTCTGAAGACGAAGACGATCAACAGCGCACAGGTGTTCTGGATCGACACAAGCACGGTGGACAACACCCGCTCGAAGTCCGACATCATCCTCTACACCCGTGACTTCTCCGGTGGCTCGGTCAAGGGCCCGTCGGTCGAGTGCGCGTCCTGCCACGATCCCCACGTCGAGACGAAGGGCTCCGACAACATCAGCTTCATGCGTGTGACGACGGCCGGCAGCCAGATCTGCCTGGCTTGCCACACCAAGTAAGGGCAAAGGCCGCGCACGGGGTCGCTCGCGCCCTAGCGCTACGACACCGTCGCGGTCAGAAAAAGGTCAGGTGACGTCGTCGCCTGACCTTTCTTTTTTGTCGGACTCGGGCGAATCGTGTCAAATATCGATGCAACCCGGGATCGACGCAATCAGACCGGCAAGATTAGAATCCGTCATGAAAACTTTTGCTCGCACCCTTACCGGCGCTCTCGCCTGTACGCTCGTTTCCCTCGGCGCCCATGCCGGCGATAATGCAAAGTCTGACGCGGTCAAGACTCCGGCAACGGCAACAAGCTCACAAAGAGCGGCCGACCCGCACGTGTCGCCCCCGTTCGCCGCCATTGTCAATGGCAAGGTGATCAACTCGGCGGAGTTCGACACGGCCGTCCGCGAAGCGATCCGGCAGAAGTTCTATCACGGCACCCCCCCGGAAGGGGAGATCGAGCAGTTGGTGCGCGATGTCGCCACCAACATGATCGACCGCATCCTGCTGGTCGAGGAAATCAAACGACGGGGCATGAAGCCCGACGCAAAAGTGGTTGACGAGAAGATCACCAACTACGAGAAACGTTACGCATCGAGCGCACGCTGGCAGCAGGAACGCACCCAGATACTGCCCCCACTGCGCCAACGCCTTGAAGAGGACGACATGCTTGCCACCATCGAGGCGACAGCGCGCAACGTCCCCCCCCCCTCGCAGGACAAGGTGTTTGCATACTACAAGGCTCATCCGGAGAAATTCACCGAACCGGAAAAGATGCGCATTTCCCTCATTCTGCTGCCGGTCGATCCGTCGTCCCCGACCAAGGCATGGGATGAGGCCGAAACCGCGGCCGGATCCCTGCGCTTGAAGCTCACCGAAGGGGGGGCGGATTTCGCCCAACTGGCACGCGACCGCTCCGCTCATGAATCGGCCGCCAACGGCGGCGATCTGGGCTACATGCACAAAGGCATGCTACCCGAAGGCATTCAGGAGAAACTCGACGCCATGAAACCCGGTGATCTCTCCCCGCCGACACGCGTGCTCCAGGGAATCGCGCTGTTCCGTTACGACGCCTTGCAACCGCCGAAGCACCATGACTTCGAGACCGTCAAGCCGCGCGCGACAGATCTGCTCACTCGCGACCTGGGCGACGATGCGTGGCGTAACCTGCGTGAACAACTCCGCAAGAAAGCAAAGATCGAGCTGAATACGCAACGCTACGCGGCACTTGGCAAGAAGACGTCGACGGGAACGAAGTAACACCTAACATCGAATGTCGGACATCGGAGCTGCCTCGAAAGCGGTCACCGCTGACCACGCGGCACGCTACCTCCTTGACGTTTGCCGCCGAGGGATTCCGCCGTTGTGCGGAGGGATTCTGCTTGGAGTGACGGCCATGCCCGCAATTGGCGGACAAGCCGCATCAGCGGAATCGCCCGCTCAACCGCGACTGCGCTTGACGACCATCCTCGCAAGCCTGCAGCGCGACGACGAACCGGCCGCGACCGCATCGCCAAGCCCCCAGGCCGACACGGAACAGGCAAGTCATGACCCGGCTCCGCTGACACTGGCGTGGAACTTTCAACTTCCGCCCAACGCTCCCGTCCTTCCTCCTTTGCCCGCCGAGCCTTCGCTCCCGGTCACCGACACGGCTCCTTCATCGCTCCCTCCGGCGGGACCGCGACCCGAAGAGCGACTTTCCGGCAAGGAGTCGGCAGCCCTTCCGCCGCGCAGAATATCAATCGAAAGAAGCAACACCCTCGACCGGACCACAGATGCTACGCGGAAGATGAAGCTGGCGGCGGCAGGTTCCCCGGCCCTACCCACGATCGCTGAAGAGAACGTCCCGCCCCCAAGACAGGGAACTGCCGACGCCAAGGTCGTCGGCAGCGACGAGTTCCTTCCCGCCGACGAACTGGATACCGATCTGCTCCCGACCCTGCCGGGGACGACGAAAACAGCCCCGCCCCCCGCCAGCGCCGCATCACGCAATCTTGGCTGGGGACTCGCCCCGATTCGCTGGGGCGGAGCGCTTTCCACCGGCTTGCGAAGCTATTGGTCGGACAATTCGACCAATTCGACCAGCCAGGTCTACGAAGCGCGATTGCGGGCAAGCTCCTATATCTGGAAACCGTACATCGCGCTGGTATCCGGCGACTTCGCACTGACCACCGTGCGCTCGCAGGATACGGGGGACGCGGCTTCGAACAACCTGATCGGGACGTCTGTTAACGGTTCCGGATCAGTGAATGTCTTTCCGCAGAGCCGATTCCCGTTTTCGGCATCGCTGTCACTCGCCGACAGTCGCAGCGACGGCAGCTTTTCGAATACGAACGTCAAACAGAGCCGCCTCGCACTGCGCCAGAACTACCGTCCGCAGGTCGGACAATGGTCTGCATCTGGCGGCTACGATCGCAGCGCGATCACTGGTGACTTCGGCTCCGACACCGTCGATCGGGTGTATGGCAATTTCTCGAACACACTGGACCGGCAGTCCTTCAACGTCGCGGGCGATTTCTCGACGAATCACTCCGCCGACCAGACGACCAAGAGTTTCTTCCTCGGGGGCGGGCACAGCTACACATTCAGCGACGAACTCCAGTTCAATACCAATGCAAACTTTACTGGTCAACAGTTCGACTTGGGGACGGACGGCGCGTCCCTGACTGCGAAGACGCAGAGCACGCAGATTTTCAGCTATGCCAACTGGACGCCAAGTGAATCCAAGTGGCGGGGTTCGGCGAACGTCCGATATTTCCAGACGAACAGTGCGTTTGAAAATGCCACCTTCGACAATCGCACAATGGGAGGCGCGGCAAGCCTTAGCTACCAGGCCAGCCGCAACTTGAGTCTGTTCGGCTCTGCAGGGGTGACTTTCGACACCAACAACCAGATGAACTCGAACGAATCGATCGGGGCAAGCTATAGCGGGGACTCGCTGCGATTCGGCAATTTCGACTACGTCTGGTTCTCTTCGCTCTCGGCTTCGAACGCCACCACCGGCGACGGGGATTCCGTCCGTACGATCAACGGCTCGCTCGGGCACACGTTGACGAGAAGCTGGCAGCTCCCCGAACAGACGACCGTGTACAGCAGCCTGAATCAGTCGATTACGAAGTCGAGGGCGACCGGGCTCGGAAGCTCGGACGCAACCACGCTGACCCATGGAGCCAGCGTCAGCCTGCAGGCGAATGCCGGCGAGGCACTGTCGGGCTATCTGAGCGTCAGCGCCTCCGACAACCGAACTACCGGTGAAACCACTTCATCGTTTCAGATGTTGAACGTCCAGCTGACGGGAAACTGGCGCATCAACGCCTATTCCGAGCTTAACTCGAACCTGACCTGGCAGATGTCACGACAGTCGTCCGACCGCAATGAGGTGGTCGTTGTCAGCGACGAATTCGGCCGCCCGGTACTAGTGGATACGTCGACGCGCAGCGGCAACACAAGCCTGGGCGGGGGGCTTGGATATGGCCACCGGCGTGTCATGGGCATCCGTGGGCTTCGCTATCGGCTCGATTTCCGCGCCAACACCGCCCGCGACGATTCCCGCCGCTTCGGCAATGCCGATGCCGCGAGGGAGCAAAACCGCGCGACACTTGATCTCGACCAACGCCTGCTTTACCGGATCGGTCGCCTCGATACCGAGCTTCAGTACCGGATCGCCGAGATCGAAGGGCGGCGCAATCAGCTCTTGTTCTTCCGGGTCAGCCGCGAGTTCGGCTCCTTCTGATGACGCTTGACCGCCGAGTGAAACCGGCAGATGAAACCTTCGGTACTGCGGACCGACTAAATCCGATAACCTTCCGGACCGTTCCGCTTGAACCGGTGCACCGCCATCATGTTCGTTCGCTTGCCCTGCGTCCCCTTCACGCGTTTCGCGAAATGCCTGCTCGTCCTGATGCTTGTCGTCGCACGGCCATCCCCGGCTGACGAGCGGATCTGGGCGCCGATCGCCAAGGACGGCCTTCGCGATCCCAACGGCCCGGCAGTCAAGGTCCTGCAACAGCCGGCCGATGCGCTGACCCCGCTATCGCCCGACACTGCCGGGAACCAGGTGCGCTGGGTACGCGCCTTGAAGGAAGGTCAGATCAACCCGCGCGCGAGCCTCCGTCAGCCGCTCGTCAGCGAGAAGTACGACAAGGATGTTCTGTTGAATCTCAATGGCGGGATGCCGGTTGTGCGCTTCCCGCATAGCATCCATAACGAGTGGCTCGACTGCAGCAACTGCCACGATCACTTGTTCAAGAAACAGCGCGGCGCATCCAAGATAAGCATGTTTCTGATACTTCAAGGCGAGCAATGCGGGGTGTGTCATGGCGCGGTCGCATTTCCGTTGACTGAATGCGCACGCTGCCACAGCGTGAAGCGCACCGACGCCATGGCAGAACTGGAGCGGGAGGAGGCCGCCAAGGCGCTGCCTTCCGCCGCGCCCCTCTCGCCCCCTGCGCCCACGAACGAACGCGCACCGAGTCCCAAAAAGGAGGGAAAAGGCAAATGACCCGGCAGAGGCACCCCCTCGTACTGGTCATGGCCGCGATATTGCTTGAGATGTTCGTGATTTTCGCCGCGCCGCCAGCGCTCGCAGAATATGCCGACGTCGTCTTGAACAGAGTGGCTGAAGCTGCCGGGATGCGGCCTGTCATCTTTCCGCACTGGTTTCATCGCATACGTTTCCGCTGCAAGGTCTGCCATGCCGAACTGGGCTTCAAAATGCGCGCGGGAGCAAACCAGATCAAGATGACTGACATCATCGACGGCCGCTTTTGCGGCGCGTGTCATGACGGAGAAACCGCATGGTCTGTCGAAAATTGCGACCTGTGTCATTCCGGCAAGGCGGGCCTGCCTCCAGGGATTTTCGGCGGACATGAAACCCTCGGCCCCGGCCGCTGGTGACCCAATCATGTGGAAAAAGATAATCGGCGGAATCCTGATATCGGTGGCACTCGGGGGACACGCGCAACCCGACTCCGGTGACATTCCGCACGCTGGGGTAAACGAGCTGATCGCGCCGCAAGGAGTCATCGCAGGTGGCTTCTCCGCCCCTGTAAGTCCGGTACACGGTCAGCCGCCCCACGGCCCCTACATCAAACTGGTCCACCCGTCTGCGCTCACCGCAAACGGACCGGACCTCTACGTGGCGGACAGCGCACAACGTCTCCTGCTGCGCGTCGACACGGTCACTCAGGCGGTGACTCCCTTGGGCGAGATTTCCCCTCTGCCCGGGACACGCCTGAAGGCGGGACCGGACGGGAGTGTGTACGTGCTGCGCCCGGATCGGGGCGAAATCGTCCGACTGACGCGCGACGGCCGTCGCATCGCAAGCTTTGCCGCCAAGTATGACGTCCTCCAGCCTGCAGATCTCGTCATCGAACCGACCCTCAATCGCGTCTGGATATCCGACGCAGCAGGCGGTGTTTTTGCATTCCATCCGTCGGGAAGGATGAGCGAACCACTGGTCGGTCGTGGCGACGGCTTTGCCGGCGAATTCCCGGGCGCGACATTGCTGGCCGCCAGTCGCGAACGGGTTTCCGGAATCGATCCACGGTGCCGCTGCATCATCGATTTCGACCGCGAAGGCGCGATCATCGCCCGTTATGGTGAAGGTACTCTGATATCCCCCGCCGACATGGCGATCGACGCACATGGGCGCACGTGGGTTGTCGACCGCGGCGACAACCGATTGAAAGTCTTCGCCGACGGACAAGCACTTGCGTCGTTCGAGCCGCGACATCTGGGATTGATAGAAATCACGGCGATCTCTATCGACGCCTTTCGCGCGTATATTTCCGACGGCCCTGCGGGCCGGATCGGTGTCTTTGCGATTATTCCGCCACAACGGAGAACGCCTTGAAGCCCAGTCTCTCCCCTTTCTGCTGGTTATTGCTGACGCTCTCGGTCGCACTGAGCGGCTGTGCCACGCAGGCCATACCGGCGCGCCTCCACTACGGCCTGCTCGACGCCCCGGAAGGCAAGCGGCTCATGTGGCCCGCCGAACCGGAGATCCCTCGTTATCAGTTCGCGGGCCAGCTAACCGGCGAAGAAAACTTCGTGCGCGAAGACGCTGCGACCGGATTCGTCGGATTTCTTGCGTGGGCGGTCGGTCTTTTCGACGAGGAAAAGCCCAACGTGCTCCAACGGCCGCAAGCCGTTGTCGCGGACGCGCAAGAGCGGATTTTTGTCACCGATGTAAGTCGTGCAGCCGTTTTCGTCTTCGACAAGCCCGCAGGAGAACTGAAGGTCTGGGATCACGCGGTCGAGGCTCGCCGCTTTGTCGCGCCTATCGGCGTAGCACTTGCCGACGGCGGAGGCGTCTGGGTTGCAGATGCGGAACTGCAACTCGTAGCGCACCTTGACGCACAAGGTAACCCGTTGCCGCCGATCGGGGCTGGGGTTCTGCAACGGCCGACGGGACTGGCGCGCGACCCGACCACCGGACTGCTTTACGTCGCCGACACTTACGCCCACGACATCAAGGTTTTCGGCACCGACGGTCGCCTTGAACGGGTGATCGGCGAACGGGGGGAGGCACCGGGCGAGTTCAACTTCCCGACACACCTCGCTATTGGGGGTGGAAAACTTTACGTTACCGACACCATGAACAGCCGCGTGCAAATACTGCCGCTGGCAGACGATTCAGCCCCGCAGATCCTGGGAAAACGTGGCCTGTACTACGGCAACCTGGTCCGCCCCAAGGGCGTCGGGGTCGACAGCGAAAGCAACATTTACGTGGTGGAATCCTATTACGACAATTTGCTTGTATTTAACGAAACCGGTGACTTCCTGATGCCGATCGGGGGCGTCGGCCAAGGTACGGGCAATTTCTACCTGCCGTCCGGAGTATGGGTCGATGCCTTCAACCGGGTGTTCGTTGCCGACACGTTCAACGGCCGCGTAACGATTTTTCAATACCTTGGCGGAGCCAAGGGCGACTCGGAATGATTGGCGACGGCGCAAGGGAACGCGGAAACCTGACGTCAGCATGGGACTCGCGGGGACAGTCTCCTCGCCGCACCAAGTGTGACGACGGGGAGACTCGATCCGGACTCTATCCGGTGAAATTTCTGCGCACGCTGGCATCGCTGCGTCTCACGCTGTGGCTGATTGCACTTCTCGGAGCGGGCACAGCCTTCGCCTATCTTCGGGAGGGCGCACGCACGTGGCCGTTGGTCGCGCCCCTGTTGCTGCTCGCCCTCAACCTGCTGGCTGCCGTTGCAACCAATGGCGTATTCAGGCGTCAGATCGCGCTGCTGGTCTTTCACCTCAGCCTGATCGTTCTGCTGTTGCTTGTCGCAGCAGGCCGCCTGACGTATCTGAACGGGCACGCCGGCGTTACGGTTGGCACAGCCTTCGACGGCGTTCTTGCGGCCTCCGAACGAGGTCCATGGCATACAGGAGAATTGTCAAAGGTCAGCTTCGTCAATAAGGGATTTACAATCGATTATGCCCCTGGACTGCAACGGGGAGCCACGCGTAACCATGTCGCATGGGCCGACATGCAGGGACACTGGCACGAAGCGGAGATCGGCGACCAGGATCCATTGATACTGGAAAACTACCGTTTCTACACGACCTTCAACAAGGGCTTCGCTCCCACGTTCCGCTGGCTGCCGAAGGCCGGAGAGGCGATGTACGGATCGGTACAGTTGCCTCCATATCCCGGCAATCAGTACAGCCAGGCAGCTGAATGGACACCTCCTGACAGCAGCGTTCCCGTGTGGGTGATGCTCGACTTCGATGAGACCGTACTCGATCCCGAGCGCCATAGCAGTTTCCGCCTGCCCGAACGATACAAATTGATCGTACGAATCGGCAGCACGCGTCATGAGATGCAGCCGGGCGACTCGATCGAGCTGCCGGACGGTCGCCTCGAATTCGACGGTCTGCGCAGCTGGATGGGGTATCGGGTGTTCTACGACTGGACCCTGCCATGGCTGCTCGCCGCCTGCATTGTGGCCATCGCCAGTCTGGGCGTACATTTTTGGCAAAAATTCGCAGTAAAACCGTGGGACGCATGACGTGGAACGAGAACTTCAGATCCTCTGGACCGCAGTAGCCGCATACGTGCTAGCCGGCATCATCGCCGTCATCGGTGTCGTGCTCGGTAAACGGCCGGAACGCGCGGTCCTCGGGCTGACGCTGACAGGACTCGCACTGCAGACCGTATCCATGGGCCTGCGCTGGGAGCGTCTCGGGCACGGACCGTTCATCACGATGTTCGAGATACTTTGCTCGAATATCTGGAGCCTGATGTGCGCCTACACCTTCGCCTACTGGCGCATCCCGCGGATTCGCGCAACTGCAGCGATCGTATTGCCACTGATGTTCATCATGCTCGGCTGGCTGATGGTCACCCACCCCGGCGAGGGGCACTACCCTCCGACCTACAACACCCCCTGGCTCTTTATCCATATTGGTTTGGGCAAGGTGTTCCTTGGAGCGGTTCTGGTCGCGGTCGGCTTGTCCTGCGTGATCCTGATGCGGCAAGCCGGCATCGGAATCACGCGATTGCAGCAGTTGCCACCCAATCCCCAACTTGACGAACTTGCCTTCCGCTGCATGGCGATCGGGCTGATATTCCACACACTGATGCTCATCGCCGGCGCCATCTGGGCGCAGGACGCCTGGGGTCGTTACTGGGCCTGGGACCCTCTCGAAACCTGGGCATTCATCACCTGGCTCACCGTGGCGTTTACGATCCACGCCCGACTGGCATACCGGCTGACGCCCCCCATGCACGCCGGCCTGATTCTTGCCGTATTCGTCACCGCCTTCCTGACCTTCTTCGGCGTGCCGTTCATATCGGCAACCCCTCATCAGGGAGCCGTATGATGGCAAAGAGGTTCGACACTCCCCCCGGCGTATCACATCGCTGGCTGCTGCTCGCCGCGTCATTCCTGGGGCTTTCCGCCGTCGCGGCCACTGCGCTCGTACTCGCCCGCACGCCGGTCCTCACATCTCTGGTGCCGCCGGACAGCTTCCCGCGCGCCCTCGTCGTACACGTCAATCTCGCCACCTTGCTCTGGTACTTCGCGATGGCCGGAGCGATGTGGACCGAGACCCTGCCGTCGAGTCGACACCGTACGGCACAAGGCCTTCTTGTCACTGGCGCAGCCGGGGCCATCGGGATCGTCGCTGCAGGCCTGTTCGCCCCGGGAAATCCCGTCCTCGCAAACTACTTCCCCTATGTAGACCACCCGGTATTTCTCGGATCCCTCGCAATCTTTGTCACCGCGGGACTCGGTACGGGCGGAATATCCCTGGCTCGCCCCCGCGACGCCGCTGAATGGGGTTTTGCGATCGCGCGCTGGCCATTCTGTATGGGGACGGTCTATCTCGCACTTGCCCTGCACCAGCGGATGGGGCTTGTCGATGCCCTCTGGGGCGCCGGCCACATACTCCAATTCGGCTTTGTCACCCTCATGATGGCAATGTGGCTCCGTCTGGCGGAGCGCACCGGAATGACGAGCGTCTCGTCGCGACTCGCCATTCCCCTTTTCGCCGCCGCATCGCTGCCCGCAACCATCGCACCGGCGCTTCTGCTTGCCGGCCTGGATCACGGCACGCTCCATTCCACTCATACGAATGTCATGAGATGGGCCAACTGGCCGGCGGCACTGGCCTTCGGTCTTCTTCTGCTCTCGCGCAAGGAGGTCCGCCGCGCAGACAGTTTTATCGCATCACTTGGGCTATATAGCATCGGCATTCTTGCGGGTACCGCAATCGACAGCCAGACAACCATGGTGCCCGCCCATTATCACGGTACAATCGGCGCGTTCACGCTCGCCCAGATGGCGGCCGTTCTCGCCCGCATATCGCCAGCCGCGGACGCCGAACATTTCCCCCCTCCCAGCACCCGACCGCTCTCGGTATATGCCTTCGGGATCACTACACTGATCTGCGGCCTCGCCTGGAGCGGGATTCTCGGCGCCCCCCGCAAGGTCGCGTTCAGCGGAGAGGGGGCAGATCCGGCCGCAATCCTCGCCGCCGCCCTGACGGGGACCGGCGGCGCGATCACGATAGCGGGCGTCGGATACTTTGCATGCGTCGCCGTACCTCGAATTCTCGGATTATGCAGAACACACACAACCCCGACCGCCCCGCCCAACGCCCCCGCAGCCGCCGCGATGTTCGCCGCCGTGCGATAGCCGTCACGGTGCTCGCGACCGTGGGCCTCGGGGCTCTGCTGGCCTGGAAACCCGACCCACCCCATGGACTCCCCCAGACACGCCTTGCATACGCGGACATATTCAGGGCGAAGCCTCGCCTGCCCTCCGCCACCGATGCAACGCAGAACGAAGTTCGGTTGCGATTCGAGCAGGGCGTCGCAATGCTTCAGATGCGTCAGTATGACTACGCACTCACGGCGTTTCATCAGGTTCTGACCCTGGCCCCGAGGCTTCCCGAGGCGCACGTGAATATGGGGTTCGCGCTGATCGGACTCGAGCAATGGAAACAGGCTCGCGATTTTTTCGAATCGGCAATCGAACTGCGGCGCAATCAGGTCAACGCGTACTACGGTCTCGCGCAAACCCTCGAAGAGCTCGGTGACCGCCCCGGCGCGATGGGTGCAATGCAAACCTACCTCCACCTCGCACCGATGGACGATCCATTCCGTCCGCGAGCGGAATCGGCCCTGTGGGAATGGCGCTCGGAGCCTCAGCACGATGGCGCGGACAAGCAAGCGTCACGTGCAACGCCCACCGGCAAGCCATAGCCTGCATCGACGCGACTTGCCCGCCATTTCCCGAATCCAGGAATCCATTCCCGCAAACGATACAATCGGTTACATTTTCGAAGCCGGAATGGCAGCTCCCTTCAGCCAGCCGCTTTTCTTGCCGATAAGCCAATGGTAATAGCACTCGGGCCCGAATTTTGCATGCAGGACCGGTCCGACGTACCGCGGCAACGCCGGCAGGGAAGCAAGGATCGAGAGGCGGGTGACCACGGTGCGGAAGCATGAACTTCCGACGCTCCACGAGTCCGGAGCAGCGAAGGGGACGATTACACTCGTTTGGTTGTCAGTCGACCGTAACTCGTGCAATTTGGCTGGCAGGAACGGATCACGTTATGAAGAGGGTTGAACTATGAAGCAGGTCCCGTGGGTAACAAGAGTCCGTCGTGGGCTCACTGCGCTGCTGTTTGCCGTAGTGGCCATCACGCTGTGGACCCCGTCCGACAGCCGCGCCGAGTACGGCGACATCGTCATCAACAACTATGCCGACGCGGCCGGCATGCGGCCGGCGATCTTTCCGCACTGGTTCCACCGGATCCGCTTCCGCTGCAAGGTCTGCCACGCGGACCTCGGCTTCCAGTTCAAGGCCGGCGGCAACGAGATCACGATGCTGAAGATCATTGACGGCCAGTTCTGTGGCGCCTGCCACAACGGCGAAGTCGCCTGGTCCGTCGAGAACTGCGATCTGTGCCATTCCGGCAAACCGAACACCCCCACGCAAGTGCACGAAAGCACCATCCAGAAACTGGCAGTTCCCGTCGGGCAAGGAGGTAGCAAGAAATGACCCGCCGTATTCCAACCCTTCTCCTGACCGTGTTCGCCGCCACCCTGTTCGGCTCGGCACCCGTCATCGCCCAAGACGCCAAGAGCAAGCCCGCGGCCCCCTCCGCCGCAGCCCCGGCGGCCGCTCCGGCCACAACCGCGCCGGCAACTGACGTCAACCGTTTCAACCGCCTGCTCAAGCCGGCCAATCAACGCAACCTGCCTCCGATGCAGGACGGCATCCACGACCCCGGCAGCGAAGGCACTGCAGCGCTGATGCCGCCGCTGTCCGCCTTCGAAACGCTTCCCCGCAGCAACGCCGGAAACCGCGTCAATTGGGTCAAGGCCCTCGAAGATCGCGCGATCAACCCGCGCTGGGACCGTGTGGATACAAACGCGGTACCGATCGTGATGGATTTGAACATCGTCCGCGAAGTCAAGGGATCGATGCCGGACGTCGTCTATCCGCACAAGCAGCACACCGAGTGGCTTGACTGCTCCAACTGCCACCCCGCAATCTTCGTCCCGCAGAAAGGCGCCAACCAAATCAGCATGGCGGCCATCCTTCTCGGGCAGAAATGCGGCGTGTGCCACGGCAAGGTTGCCTTCCCGGTGTCCGAGTGCCGCCTGTGCCACTCGAAGAAGAAGGACGGCCCGGTCGCCCGCACGGGTCAGTAAGTCGTTTCGCAGCCAACAACATCCATGCCCAGGAGTCCACAGTGATGAAACCGAACTACCGTAGTGGGACTCTTGGGCATGCTGCGCTTGCACTGGCACTGACGCTTGCCTCGGGCGGCGCGACGATGGCGCAGACCGAGCCCGTACCGCCGGGCAGCGCATCGACCCGCCTCCAGTCCAACGAGCCCGACCGAGCCCAGCTCGAGCGCCGTTTCGAGTCGGTTGGAACCTTGATCGAAAAATCCACTGCAGCACGCCAGATCGAGTCGAGCGGCGAAGCGCCTGCCATCGAGAAGCGCAAGGCGGCCAAGGAACAATACACGCAAGCAAAGGCCGCCTTCGATGCAGGCGATCTCGCAAAGGCTTCCAGCCTGCTTTCCACTGCGAGCAAGACCATGTTCGAAGCGGCACGGCTTGCCGCACCGGAAAGCGTCAACGGAAAGAAAGTCGAAACGGACTACAAGAACAAGCTCGAAAGTGTCCGCGCCCTGCTCTCCGCGCAGCAGCGAATTGCGTCGGAAAAGGGTAACAAGGAATCGCAGGAAAGCAGCCGGCAGGTCGAGGCGCTCATCGCCGACGCAGAACGCAAGGCAGCAGCCGGCCAATATGCGAGCGGCCGGACGATTCTCGAACAGGCATACCTCCTTGCCAAGGCATCGGTCAGTTCGATGCGCTCCGGCGACACGCTGGTACGTTCCTTGAACTTCGCATCGAAGGAAGAGGAATATCACTACGAGATCGACCGCAACGAGACGCACAAGATGCTCGTCAAGGTATTGCTCGAGGAAAAACTCGCCGGGGCCCCGATGAGCCCGCGCGTCACGGAATTCCTCACGAACGCAGGCTCGCTCCGCGGCGAAGCCGAAGCGGCCGCATCGCGCAAGGATTTCGAGGCAGGGATCAAACTGCTCGAACAATCGACCAGCGAACTGGTCAAGGCGATCCGCAGCGCCGGTATCTACATTCCCGGCTGAGCCGTTTGCGTGCCGCGCTCGATCATGCATGGAGAGACGGCACAACCCTGATCCGCACCCGCGAGGACGAATTCCTGAAATCAGGAAGACCGTCATCCCGAAGTCTCGATTGCGCTCCCCGAAACGCAGCGGCCTGGACGTCCACCCCGGATTTCGAGCGATTGCGGGTCGGCATGCCGATTGCTAGATCAATCTCACGACCCCGCCATCGAAAACGCACGACAAGATGCCCGCACTCAGCACCACCCTCAGCTCGGACGAATCGCCGCCCTTGGCCGCGTGGTCGGCAGCGACCCCGCAGCGCGGCTACGTTCATGCAGGGCGGCTGTGCCCGTGGTTCGCCTGCGCGGCTGCGGTGCTCTGCTCGATTGGCCTGTTCGTCGGTCTCGTCGTCGCCCAGACGGATCCGCACCAGCACGAGCACTACCGAATCGCGTTCATACATACCCCGTCCCTCTGGCTGTCCGTCGCGATCTACTTCATTACCGCGGGCACGGCGGGCTACGGTCTTGTGCGACGACAGCGCTTTCTGTCGATGATCGCTTCGGCCCTCGCGCCGACAGGGGCGCTGTTTGCGTTTCTGGCACTATGGACCGGGTCCCTCTGGGGCAAACCGATCTGGGGTGCGTGGTGGGTGTGGGAGGCGCGCCTGACCGCCGAGCTGCTGGTGCTTTTCCTCTTCCTCGGCTACGTTGCCCTGCAGGAAGGCATAGACGACACACGCCGCGCGGACCGCGCCAGCGGACTCCTGGCCCTGATCGGAGCGTTCGGATTGCCCCTGCTCTACTTCGCCGTCTTTCGCTGGAGCGGCATGTATGGCGCGGCACCGCAAGGCCTGTCGGCCCCGGGAACTCCGGTGATCGGCACAGGAATACTGCTGATGAGCCTGGGCCTGCTCGCCTACGCCGTTGCGGCAACGCTCGCCCGCCTGCGCAACGTCATACTCAAGCGCGAACGCAACAGCGAGTGGGTCATACAAAACTTCGGTGCCCGACCATGAACTGGGGCAGCTGGAGCGAATTCTGGGCGATGGGCGGCGACGGCCTCTACGTCTGGAGCGCCTACCTCGTTGCGATCGTTGTCATCTTCACGGAAATTGCCGTCCTTGCATTGACGCGCCGTTCCATCCTCGAGCATCTTGGCCGCTATGCCAAAATTGCAAGAATGGAGAGGAAGCCGCGAAATGATGACTCGAGATTCTGATCACCGATCGTCACCGCTTAGCGCCGTCGCAGCCACGCGGCGCACACTCACCCGCCGCATCTTCGCGACCTTTGCCGTCATTGCCCTCCTGACTCCGCATGCGGCACCGACAAGAGCCGCGGAGACACCCGCATCAATGCCGGCGCTGCAACTCACCGGTCTCGAAGGTGGTGCAATTCGTAGCCAGGATTGGCTCGACGGCCGTCCGGCCGTGCTTAATCTGTGGGCGACGTGGTGCGCCCCCTGCCGCACCGAAATGCCCTCGCTGCAGCGGCTCGAAGCGCTCCTCGCACCCGAGGGCATTCGCGTGCTCGCGCTGTCCGTCGATAGCGATCACAACCTCGTGCGCGAATTCGTACTCAAGTACGGGATCACCCTGCCGGTGAGCATCGCAAACTCACCGAGCCAGGCCATGGCCGCACTGGGGGTCATTGCGCTCCCCCAGACGCTGTATGTCGGAGCAGACGGGCGCATCCTGGGCAGTCATCTCGGACAGCGGGACTGGGCCGATCCCGCGACGGTACGCGAAGTGCGCGGCCGCTTTGCTGCGAAGACGCCAACCAAGCCCTAGCCGGCGCGCTGCACGGGCCGCCACCCGTGCCTTACACGACGCGAATTGTCCCCATCATGCCGCCCGCGGCATGATCGAGAATATGGCAGTGGTACATCCAGTCGCCCGGATTGTCGGCCACGAACGCGACGTCGACGGTCTGGCGGGGGCCCATGATGACCGTATCGCGCCAGACCGGCCGGGCCTCCTTGCGACCATCGACGGCAAGGACGCGGAAGAAATGACCGTGCAGATGCATGGGGTGAATGAAGTCGGTCTCGTTGATCATGCGCAGAACGACATGCTCGCCCCGCCGAAGGTGCAGGAACGGCTCGTGCGTCAGCGCATGTTCATGCTGGGCCGTGTAATTCATCGTCCACGCCAGACCATGCCGCTCCATCAGTTCATGCGAACGGACCGGCTTGCCGTCGACGATGCCCATAGTCGGGGCACCCCGCATTCCACCCTGGAACATGATGTAGTGCTCGGTCGCCTTCGCCAGGTCCGGTTCCACCAGGCGATTGGGTGCCAGCCGCATCGGGGCTCCCAACGGCTTGCGGCGCAGCGGGCGCGCATCGACGTAGACCAGCGATGCGATCGGTCCCGCGCTGCGGCGATGGGTGTCGTTCATGAGGAAGCGGCTTCCAGGGGTCTGCATGCAATCGACGACCAGATCCGCCCTCATTCCCGGCCCAAGGACCAGGCGTTCGACCACATGCGGTTCGACGGCCTGACCGTCGTGGGCGATCACGTTCATCGCGTGGCCGTGCAATTCGAGCTGGAAGATCCTCGCTGCTGCCGCATTGATCAGCCGCAGGCGAAGGCGCTCGCCGCTTCTGACCTCGAGGACGTTTCCTGCACCGGCCGCGCTGCCGTTGAGCAGGACCTCGTTGCCGATCCGCCCGTCGTTGGCGATGTCCAGGATGCGGCCGAAGTCCTCGATCTGCAGTCCATCGTCGCCGATCCGCACGTCCGACAGCAGCCAGACGAGTTCGCGGTCGACCTCGATCGGCCGCTCCTCCTCGACGATCAGGGCACCATAGAGTCCGCGCGGCACCTGTTCGAAACTCGATTGATGCGGGTGGTACCAGAAGGTGCCTGAATCCGGCAGCGGAAACTCGTAGACGAATTCCTCGCCCGGCTTCACCGGATTCTGGGTGACGTAGGGAACGCCATCCATGGCGTTCGGTACACGAACCCCGTGCCAATGCACTGCGGACTCCGTGTCCAGTGCGTTCTGGAAGCTCAGGCGGACCGATTCGCCCTTGCGATACCGCAGCAACGGCCCCGGAACGCTTCCATTGAAGCCCCAGAAATTAGTGCGCGGCGCCCCCGCGCGAATCGACTGTTCGACCGGCGCCGCACGCAACATCGCGGCCCGTTGAGCGGCGGCATTGCCAAGCCGGGGAGAAAGTGCGATCAGGCCGAGCGACGATGCGGCTGACGTGATGAATTGGCGGCGCGAAATACCCATCGTCTCCCCCTCGAACGAGTTGATCAGGTGCGGGTCAGCGCGATTCCGGGCGCTCATACAGGCGAACGAGACGATCCGTCGCCGCGAGTATGGAGTCTGCGGCTTCCGCAGCAATCAGGCGATAGGACCCAGCCCCCTCGACCGACAATGCGGTGCGCAACCACTCCCATTGCAGCGCGATTTCCGCGAGCTCGGTACGCATGTCCGCGGTGTTGCCCGGCAAGGCCGCGAGGGTAGTCAGGCCGCGCCCGAACTCGTCGGCTGCGGACTCCATCTCGCGGCGGCTTGCCGCCGTATCGGCGCCCCACGAGTACAGCATGTAGGCCTTCACGACACGCTGCGAGAGCATGCGCAGGCTTCCCGCCTGATTGATCCTGCGTGCACCGACGCCATTGGCCGCGGCTTCCAGCGTAACGACCAGCCGGTCCGCGCTTTCGAGAACATCGAGGCTGCGTCGTGACGCGAGCAGCGCGCGCGTCCTGTCGGCGGGTTCGGCGACCGCGGCGCGCAGCGCCGCCCAGTCCCCTCTCAGGCGCTCGATCGACGGCCCCGCCGGTGGCACGCCGGCCGCAAGCACTTGCATGCGCTCGAGATTTCGTTCGAAGCGCACGATCGAATCCTGCAACTGCTCCAGCGCAGCGGCGGGGACCACCTCGAGGCCCAGCTGCACATAGGACCTGGCCAGACGTTGCGACAGCATCCGGAGTTCGCCTGCGGCATTGATGTCGCCGGGGGATACGCCCGGCTGCGCAGCGGCGTGCGCGGCCACGGTCGCCATCATTGCCCAGAGGAGAACGAACAGCTTCCGCATCATTGAGCGCTCCTCGCGTCAGAACACCGGTACGCCCATCGACTGCAAGGCTCGAATCAGCTGGGCGGAGGCCTGCTCCATGAGCTTGACCCCCTCCGCGTGCTGACCTGCCTTAGCCTGCTCGTCGGCGTGTGCGCCGAGCCTGCGCCCTTCCTCTACGAAGCCTTCGACCAGACGCCGCTTGTCGCCGGCAGCCCGCCCTTCCGCAACCATCATGTCGACCATGATCTCGTTGCTCGCAAAGCGTTTCTTCTCGTATGCGTACTCGTCCGCAGGCGTGTCGAACTTCAGCGACAGCAAAACCTCCTGGCCGGCCCGCAGACGCGACAATTCCTCGACGGCAAGCTTGTAGGCTTCGGCCATCTTCTTGCCGGCCTCGCCGACGCGCCCCGCCTCGGCAAGTTGCCTCGATTCGGCCGCCAGGCCATCGACGCGCCCGAGCAATGCCTTGGCCGCGGCGCCTTTCTGGGGATCCCTGGACAACTCCTCGATCGAGCTCCTGTACATCCCGACCTGGTCGTCGAGATCCTGCAGGTTCTTGCGCTGCGCACTCTCGGGCAGGGCCCCGTCGCCGGGTGACATCCGGCGCGATGCGCTCGACACGGACCGCAAGGCGTCGTCCGCCAGCTTTGCGGCCTCATCGAAACGCGCGTCGGCAAGTGCCTTGCGAGCGTCGTCGATTGCGCGCTTACCCTGTTCGATGAGCGACCGGGATTCCGCCTCGCGCCCCTCCGCCGCGCCTCTGGCCGCCGGAGAGTTGATCAGCGTCTCGACCAGACGAATCTTCTGCTCGATCAGGCGCCGCTTCTGATCACTTCCGTCGGCTGGCGCCTGCGCCGCCACCGTCACGGCAAACACTGCGGCAACGACACCCGTCATCCAGCGCAATCTCATCGACTTCTCCGGTTCATGCGCGATGAAACCAATCGGAGCGCGGCTGCTTCAGATACCGACACCACTCGCGATGTGCGTTGCCTGGGGCACGCTCAGTGCCCCGCCCCCGTCGGTCCGCCGAGGAAGGACCGCGCGCCGGCGTGACCATGGTCGGCTGCCGAGCGAATCCAGCGCATCGCCTCCTCCTGGTCCTGAACGACACCCTTGCCTGCCAGGAACAGCAGTCCCAGACCGTACTCCGCTTCGGCATGCCCCTTGCGTGCGGCTTCGAAATACCAGCGCGCCGCCTCCTGGTCGGGATCCTGCACGGACTTGGGGAGCCTGTCACCGAACACGTACATATTGCCGATGAAGTACATTGCATCGAGATTGCCCTGATCCGCGCTGCGTCGAGCCCACTGCAACGCCTTGTCCTCGTCCTCCGGCACGCCGCGTCCGTAGAAGTACATGATCGCGAGTCTTTCCTGGGCTACGGCATTCCCGCCCTCGGCGAGTGGTGCGAACTGTTTGGCGGCAACCTCGTACTGGCCGCCATCGTATTGGCGAAGCGCATCGTCGATGGGGGCGGCATGCACGGCTCCGGTCAGCAACAACATGCAAAAGGAAAGACGACGCAACATGAAAAAACCCTCTCCCTATCAAGTCAGTTCTGTGTCCGGGAGCAGCGACAGCAAACACTCCCGGCGTATTGCCGAACCCGCACGCAATAACCGTACCGTCCCACGTGATTGCGAACGTATCGCCGGTACTGTGTTCTTATCTTTTTCTCCCCCGCGTGGCGCCATCGTGCGGGCAAGCGCGCCATCTGAGAAAATGCGTGCGTGCGCGTCTAGTGTAGCCCGACAGTTCCGACGGAAGCGGTACGCGCCCTGAGAAATGAGATGAACACGACCTTCAGCACCGCCGACGGTCTCTTCGAGATGCCCGACGACGACACACGACCGCAGGATCACCTCGGGCGGCAGCCGCGCTCGCTGTCGCTCAGGGCAAAGGGCATCATCGCCTTCATCCTCATGGTCGCGTACTCGCTGCTGATCGGCGTAACCACCGAAACGCAGCGCCAAGGCCTCCTGCGCGTGGTCGACGAGCTCGAGATAGCCCATCGTACCGAAGCACAGCTCCTCGAGATCAACACCTCCATGGCGCGCACGCTGTTCGCCGTGAACATGTCCTTCTCGGACGACGACCTGGCGACGTCGGCAATCCGTTCGATGATCGAGGTCGAAGCCAGCCTGTCCCTGCTCGAAGCGATACAGGACCGCCACCCGACGGTGCTGATGCTTGCCGGGAAGCTGCACGCGCTGGTGCGCGACCTGGCGCAGTCGCCGACGCTCAGCACCCTGGGGGTTGCGCGCGCAACCCTGAACGAATTGATCATCGAACTCGACGGCGTTACAAAGAATGCGCATGCGCACCGGCTGAAGCTCCTCGACCAGTACCGGGAAAATTACGATCGAATTACACTGAGCAGCTTGGCCATGCTCGTGATCGGATTGATCCTGCTGGGCGCGGTTACCGCCATATTCTTCAGCCGTCTGACGTGGGACATCCGCAAACTCGAGGCACATGCACACGGAATCGTGAATGGGAATCGCGATGCGGCCCTGCCCGTTACACGCAATGACGAACTGGGAACGCTGATGCACGCGGTCAACCGTATGCAGCAGGATCTGCGCGAACGTGAACGCCACATCGAACGCGCGCGGCTCGAACAGTTCCATCGCGAGAAGATGGTGGCCGTCGGCTCGCTCGCGGCGCAACTCGCACACGAGATCAACAATCCCATTGCGGCGATCACGGGGGTCGCAAGCGCGATGAACCAGGTGCAGCAGTCCCGACAGTGCCCCAATCATGGCGTGTCGTGCCATCCCGGACTGATCCTCGAACAGGCGAAGCGCATTTCTGCAATCACGCGGCAGATCGCCGACTTCACGCGACCGCAGCCCCAGCGCCCGGAACTGCTGAGCCTGAACGAACTCGTGAGCAATACCTGCGCGTTCGTCAGCTACGACCGGCGCTTCCGGCGCATCGCCATGACGACCGAACTCGACAGTGAAATGCCGGCCATACGGGCAATCGGCGATCACCTGACGCAGGTCCTGATGAATCTCCTGTTCAACGCCGCCGACGCCCTCGAGGAAATGCCTGCCGAACATCCCGCCCGGATTCTCGTGCGTACTCAGGCGTTCGAGCACGATGCGCTGGTCGAGATCGTGGACAACGGCGCCGGCATCGACGCCGGCACGCTCGGGAGGGTGTTCGACGAATACTTCACGACAAAGCCGGCCGGCAAGGGAACCGGCCTCGGACTCGCCCTCAGCCGCGAGCTGATCGAGGACGCAGGAGGCACCCTGACGCTTGAATCCGAACCCGGCAAGGGCGCGACGGCACGCATACGCCTGCCCCTGCGCCCGCCGGAACGGGTAGCCTGACAACTGAACTGGGCAGCATCCACACCACAAGGGAATTCGATGCACATACTGGTCATCGACGACGAACGCGCAGTCCGGGAAATTCTCGCGGACGCCTGCCGGCAGGCAGGCTACTCCGTCGACGAGGCGCGCAACTGTACTGAAGCCGCATCGAAACTGGTCCGCGGAGACGTCGACCTCGCGCTTTGCGACATCAAGATGCCGGACGGCAACGGAGTCGATCTCATGCGATCGATCAAGGAGTCCGGCGTCGAAACCAACTTCATCATGGTCACGGCGTTCGCCTCGATGGAGTCGGCGGTCGAAGCGCTGCGCCTGGGCGCCTCGGACTATGTCACCAAGCCGTTCAACGTCGAGGAAATGCTGCACCGGGTGCAGCAGATTGCCGCCCTGCGCGGGCTGCGCGAGGAAAACCGCGTCCTGCGCAAATTCGCCAAGGTGGACTCCGACAAGTTCCGTTTTACCTCACCGTCGATGGCTGCGGTTGAGCGCCTCGCGGGGAAGGTGGCCCCCACGGACAGCACCGTACTGATCACCGGCGAATCCGGCACCGGCAAGGGCGTGCTTGCACGCCTGATCCACGACCAGAGCCGGCGCAGCGAGCATCTGTTCCTGCCGGTCAACTGCAGCGCGATTCCCGAAACGCTCATGGAGGCCGAGTTCTTCGGCCACACCAAAGGCGCGTTCACGGGCGCGGACAAGGCCCGCAAGGGCCTGTTCCTGCAGGCGGACCTCGGCACCCTGTTCCTCGACGAAGTCGGCGAACTACCGATGCTGATGCAGACCAAGCTCCTGCATGCCATCGAGGAAAAGGAAATTCGTGCAGTCGGCAGTGAACAGTCGCGCCGTGTCGACTGCCGGATCGTTGCCGCGACCAACCGCGACCTCAGCCAGATGGTCAAGGAGGGCACTTTCCGCGAGGACCTGTTTTTCCGCCTCAGCATGTTCCACATCCACATACCGCCGCTACGCGAGCGCAAGGAAGACATCCGCAGTCTCATCCGCTTCATTCTCGACCGCGCGCGCGATCAGCGCAACGCGGCATCGTGCATGACGGTCTCGGACGACGTCGAACGGCTCCTTGTGGGCTACCCATGGCCCGGCAACGTGCGCCAGATGGAAAACGTCATCAACCGCGCGTGCATACTTGCCGAGGACAGTTGCATCACCCTGGACGACCTGCCACCCGAGATCGCCCGCACCGGCTCCCGCATCCAGGCTCATGGCACATCCATTGCTTCCCAGCGGAGCTTGCGCGATCAATTGCGCGAGTTCGAGGCGAGCGTGATTCACCGGATGCTCGATGAGACGGGCGGAGACAGGCGCACGGCAGCCCAGAAGCTGGGGATCGGCCTGTCGAGCCTGTACCGGAAACTCGACGAATTCGAAGCGTTCGGCATTCACAGGAGCGATTCCGGCAATCCTCCCTCCACACGCGACCCCAACTTCGAACAAGGATTCTAGAATGAAGCTTCCCGGAACTGAGAAGTTCGTTCCCGCTTTCAGCCACGCTCTTATCATACTGGCCCTGCTCACCACGGCGCCGGTTGCGTTCGCCGATGCGGAAGCGGACTACCAACGCGGACGCGAAGCCTATCGCGTCAACGATGTGGTCGGCGCGATGGCGCCATTGAAGAGGGCAGCCGATACCGGACACGCCGGAGCCCAGGCACTGTACGGATCCATCCTCGACAGCGCGGAACTCGATGAAGAAGCCGTCCCGTATCTTCAGAAAGCCGCGGCACAGGGGAACATGGATGGCGAGTACGGACTGGCAAAGATGTACTTCACCGGCGAAGCCAAGGCGCCCAGCGACGTCGAGACGGGAAGGTTGATGCGGGCTGCCGCGTCGAAGGGACACCAGCTTGCGATCGTGACGATCGCGCTCGCCTTCGTCCGCGGCGACAAGCGCCTGAACGCCGAAAATTCCGATGCGCAGGAAGCAAGCGAGTTTCTGCTCAAGGCAGCCGAGCTTGGGGAACTCGATGCGATCAAGGCGGTTGCGGAGGGTTACCGCGGCGGCAAGTACGGATTCACGGCCGATGCGGCCAAAGCCGATCAGTGGGACAGCCGTCTTGCCGGCCTTCTCGGCACCTCGAAGAAGGGCGCGAAGAAATGATGCCTCTTCGCAAACAGGCAGGCGCATTCGTCCTGGGCCTGCTCTGCACGCAAGCTGCATTCGCAGCAGACGTAGTCGGAGGTCAGCGCATCTATAACCAGTACTGCATCGGCTGCCACGGCCCCGGCGGAAACAGCGCGCTACCGAACGCTCCGCATTTCTCCCGCGGCGAGCGCCTGATGCAGCCCGACATGATGTTGCTCGGCAGCATCAAGAGCGGCAAGATGATGATGCCATCATTCAACGGCGTCCTTAGGGATCAAGAAATTCTCGATGTAATCGCTTACTTACGGACACTTCAACGATGACCCTGAACCTGCAGCACGCACGGCTCGCCCTCGCGGCGGTCGGACTGGCCCTCACCTGCATGACCGGATCGGCCTTCGCCCAGGCACCGGCGCCCGACTACCGGGTCCGCGAGACATTCAATGTCGGCGACACCGTATACGTGCGCGCACTGACCATCGAGAAAGGAACGAACACCATCTGGGTCGGTACATCGACAGGGGTGCACGAAATCGACCTCACCACGCGCAAGCCGCGCAACACCTTCACGCGCGCCGACGGCCTCGCGAACGAATACGTGTTTGCCGTGGGTATCGATTCGCAAGGTTACAAATGGTTCGGCACCAACGCCGGCGGTGCTTCGCGCTACAAGGACGGCAAATGGAAGACCTACTTCCCGATGCATGGCCTCGCCGACTACTGGATCTACTCGTACGCCAACGACAAGGACGGCAACCTCTGGATCGGCACCTGGGCGGGGGTGAACCACTACAACGTCAAGACCGGCGAATTCAAAAAGTACGTCAAGGAACTCATCAACGAGTGGGTGTACGGCCTTGACGTGGACGCCAAGGGTCGCGCGTGGTTCGCGACCGAGGGCGGCGTATCGATGTTCGACGGCAAGACGTGGAAGTCCTGGACGCACAAGGACGGATTGGGCGCACCGAACGCAGAGCAACTCCCCGCGTCGAGCAACACGGGCCTTGGCACGCGGTCGCGCCACGACCTGACGACGATGGAGCACGGTCAGCCGACCTACAATCCGAACTACTCGTTTGCGATGCACATCGACCCGCAGGGCGATGCATGGGTGGGCACCTGGGGCGGCGGGGTCGCGCGCTTCGACGGCAAGAACTGGAAGAACTACAACAGCAAGGACGGACTGGTCGGCAACATCGTGTATTCGATGGCTCAGGACAAGCAAGGCGTGTTCTGGTTCGGGACCGACAAGGGCGTTTCGCGCTTCGACGGCAAGACCTGGCGCTCCTTCACGACCAAGGAAGGGCTGCTTGACTCGCACGTGTACACGATTGCGGCGGCCGACAACGGCGACGTCTGGGTCGGCACGCGCCGCGGCGTCGCGGTCATCGGCAAGTAACGCACACTCACAGTCGGACGCGCCGCGGACCGTTCTACGGCCCCCGCCGGCCGGGCGACAACCGGAACTTAAACTGGAGTCTTTCGCATGAGTTACAAAGTTGCAACCGTCGCCGCCATCGTCGGTGCCATCGCGATTGCCGGCGCCTATACGCTCGGGCAGCAGCAAGGCAAGGCACCCGCCTCCGTTGCGAGCGCGCCGGTCGGCGCCCACCCGGCAGGCGGGGCACAGGAGATCCGCGAGGGGAAGGTCGGCGTCGACCCGAGCGAGAAATTCACCCATTTCCGCGTCGGCAACAAGAACGTCAAGAAGATCTTTGCCGACAACGGCGTGATCTGGGTCGCGACCTCCGGTGGAGTCATCCGCTACGACACGCGTACCGACGAATACAAGATGTTCGACAACCAGAGCGGCCTGCTGTCGAACGGCATGTTCTATGTCGGCCGTATACAGGGGAAGATCACCGTCGGCACCTATGGCGGCGGCATGTCCATGCTGGACGAAAAGACGGGCACGTGGGAGACCTACAACATTCCGGAAGGCCTCGGTGACGCCTTCGTGTATGACGTTGTCGAGACCCGTTCGGGCGATATCTGGATCGCGACCTGGTCGGGCGTGAACCGCGTCCGCGGCGGGAAGCTCAAGGATCCTGCGGCGTGGGAGCTCCATACGGTCGAAAGCACCGGTGGCGGCCTGCCCAACGACTGGGTGTACGGCCTCGCCGAAGGCAAGAACGGCGAAATGTGGCTCGCCACCGAAGGCGGCATGTCGCGCTACGCCGACGGCAAGTGGGAGCACTGGAACCACTCGCGCGGCATCGGCGCGGACTACGACAAGGTCAAGCAGGACATCGCCTACAAGAGCGATCCCGCGAAAGAATCGCTGCACCACGCGCAGCAGAAGCGCGAGATGGGTCTGGAAGGCATCGACCAGGCTTACAACCCGAACTACATCATTGCGCTCGTCGTCGACCAGGACGGCAGCGTGTGGTCGGGCACTTGGGGTGGCGGCCTGGCTCACTTCGACGGCCAGAAATGGACGAACTACACGACGGTCGAAGGCCTACCGGGCAATCACGTCTTCATGCTGCACCGCGACCAGCAGAACCGCCTGTGGATCGGCACCAACAATGGCCTGGCGGTCAAGGAAGGTGACAAGTTCCGCATCATGAAGTCCTCCGACGGCCTGTTCAGCGACACCGTGTTCTCGATGACGACGACGAAGGAAGGCGACCTCTGGATCGGCAGCTACGGCGGGGTCGCGCATATCCGGCCGGCGACCTGAGCCAGACGGCAGGACAGCACTGCGGCGCCCGGGCCGCCCCACCGAGTGGGGCGGCTTTTTTTCGACTGCGCGTTTGAACGCTGCGGGCGGTCACAGCGAGAGAGCCCTCCGGCCGTCGCTCCACTCACTTGCCGCACCGCGGCCGCCGGCCCAGGAAGGCGCTCGGCCGCAGCTGCGGGGGAATCACCCATTCGACGGCAACGCGGACATCTCTGCCCTTCATCGCATCTGCGCGGAAAAGAAGTCCGGAACGTTCGCCGCCATACGCCAATCCCTGCAACAAGCCCCGCCCGAAAACAAAGGGGCGTGATGCCTGCGGCACCACGCCCCCGATTGATGCGACTGCGGTCTTACTTGCGCACGCGATCGATCACGATGCTCACGCCCTGCGCGTCGGGAGAGGCCAGCACGGCCTGGCTTTCGAGATCGCCGGCCGTTGCGGTCGCGCTGCCACCCTTCGACAGGCGGGCACCGACGGCAATCTGTGCCGGCAGGGAGCCCTGCGACATGCGCTGTGCCTTGCTGAAATCGAAATCGACGGGCAGGTCGCCGGCGCGCACCCGCAACGCGGCGATGGGCATGCCGCCCTGCGGCGGACGCGCAAACACGAAGACGGTCGCGTCGCTGCCGGCTTGCTGCGCGAGTTCGGGTGACAGGCTCAGACGGCCGCGCAGCGTGAGGGACGCCGACGAGTCCTGCGCCCCTTCTTCCCGCCCCGCCCCCCCCATCCCTGCAACCTGAGCGCCGGCGGGCGGATTCAGTTGGGGCATGCCTCCCTTGGTACGGGCCTCGTTGATACTCGCGACAATCGAGCTATACGCGCCATCGCCGGGCTGCATGTTGGCGAGGATCTTCTCCCATTGAGCGGAAGCGGTCGCATAGTCATGGCGGATGAAGGCGGACGTACCGGAAAGCGCCAGTGCCTTGACGTGATTCGGCGCCAGTTCGAGCGCACGGGCGATGAGCCGGTCGGGATCACCGTCGAACTTGCGTCCGGCTGCTCCGGCAAGCAGGTCAGCCCAGTCGGCGAGAATGTCCGGATGATCCGGGATATTCGCGCCGATTCTGTTCCAGGTCGCCACGGCGCCCTGGAAATTTTGCATCACGGCAAACGACCGGCCCAGCATCATCCAGCCCTGCACGTCGCTCGGCTCACGTTCGAGCCGTTCGGCGAGTTGGGCCACCATCGCCTGCATCTGCTCGGGCGTGATCTGGTGACCGGCCTCGGGCGCGGGCTTGACGCTGGCAGGATCGAGTCCTTCAGGGGTGCCGAGAATCAGGTACACAGCCGCCGCGAGCACGGGTACGGCGAAAACCACGCCGAGCGCCCAGCCGCGGGCGGGAGCGAAGTCGACACCGGCTTCCGCCGTGCCGGCCTCCGTCAGCGCGCGCTGCTCGAGCTCCTCGCGGGATCGCTTGTAGTCGGCTTCCGCCATACGCCCTTCGGCGTGGTCGGCTTCAAGTTCGGCTAGTTGCTCACGCAGGACGATCAGTACGGTACGCGCCTGTTCCTGACGTGCAGCATGTTCGCGCGCCTTCGCTCCCGTACCCAGCATGGGCGGGATCACGAGCAGCAGGGCGCCGGCCACCAGCATGGTGGCCAGGATCAGGAAAACAGTCACGAGCGGGACTCCTGGGAAGGTTTGGCAGTACCGTCGAGCAAGGCCGCGGCGCGGGCATGCTCTTCCGCGTTCAGAGGCGGCGGGGCTTCGCGAACGCGCCTGCGCAGACGCCAGGCGAGCCATCCGGCTCCGGCGACGAGCAACAGCCCCGGTCCAAGCCAGAGCAGCAGGGTTGTTCCCTTGAACGGCGGCAGATAAAGGACGAAATCACCATAGCGGGCAACAAGATAGTCCACGACGGCAGCTTCGTCCTTGCCGGCAAGGAACTGCTCGCGGACCTGGTTGCGCAAATCCACGGCCAGGGGCGCGTTGGACTCCGCGATCGACTGGTTCTGGCAGACGAGGCAGCGCAGGTCGTGCGACAGGCGCATGACGCGTTCCTCGAGGACGGGGTCGTCGGAAACCGTCGCGGCTTCGCCGGCTTGGCCGGCCACGGGAAGCAGCAGCGCTGCAACAAGCGCCAGGCGGCGCATCACATCAGCTCGCACGTTGCAACTCCGCGATCTTGGGCAGTAGCACATCACGCAAGGATTCCCGCGTGATCGGACCGATGTGCTTGTAGCGAATCACCCCTTGCTGATCGATCAGGAAAGTCTCGGGGACGCCGTACACCCCGTAGTCGATGCCGATGCGCCCGTCGAGATCGAGGGCCGACACCATGTACGGATCGCCGCCGTGCTCGGTGAGCCACTGGCGCGCACGCTGACGCGCGGTGGCCAGTTCGGTGGCGGGATCGAGCCCCTTCGCGTCGACGGCTCCGTCGCCCCGCACTTCCTTATAGTTTAGACCGACGATGGGCACCGGACTGTTGCGGGCGAACTCGACCAGGACCGGATGCTCGTAACGGCACGAGATGCACCACGAGGACCACACGTTGAGGAGCCACACGCGCCCCTTCAGGTCCTCGGGCGAGATGGTCTTGTCTTCGGCCTGCAACTGCGGCACGCGGAAGGCCGGTGCGGCCTTGCCGATCAGCGGCGACGGGACCTCGCGCGGGTTGAGTTTCAGGCCATAACCGAGAAATCCGGCCAGCAGCAAGAAGATGAACAGGGGAACAAGAAACTTCGCTTTCATGGAACCTCTCAGACAGCCTGGCGCGCCGCCCCCGCAGGGACTTCGCGCTCGGCAAGACGACGGTAACGGCGGTCGGAGGCGGCGAAGATTCCGCCCAGCACCATCAACGAGCAGCCGAACCAGATCCAGCTGATGAACGGACGGTAGAACAGGCCCACGACCCAGGCGCCGTCCTCGAGCTGGTCGCCGAGGTTCACGTACACGTCGCGGAGCGGTCCGATATCGATCGAGGCTTCGGTCATCGGCATGCCCTGGGCTTCGTAGAAGCGCTTCTCCGGCGTCAGCGTCGCGAACCTGACGCCACCGCGGCTGACGTCGATCGTCGCGCGCGCAGCGGCGTAGTTCGGCCCGGGGGCGTTCGCGACGCCACGGAACGTGAAGGTATAGCCGGCGAGCTGTGCGGTATCGCCGGACAGCATCTTCACCTGGATCTGGCTGTTGAGACTGCCGACCAAGGTGACACCGATGATGAACACGCCAATCCCCAGGTGCGCGAACCACATCCCCCACCAAGCAGCGGGAATGCTGCGCACGCGGGCGCCCGTTCCCGCACCCTGACGGTCGGCGAGGCGCTGCCGCAGGATCAGCACGCTGCCGATGAGAACCCACGCCGCGAGGGACAGACCCAAGGCGGTGCGCCACGTGACGTGGCCGATCGCGAAAGCAGCGCCGATACCGAGGACCGCACTTGCGATCAGGCCCGGTGCGACCTTGCGCAGGACGCGGCTGCCATCATCGCCCTTCCAGCGGACGAAGGGGCCGATCATCATCAGCACAATCACCGGGGTCATCAGCGGCACGAACACGGTTTCGAAGTACGGAGGGCCGACGGAGATCTTGCCGAGGTTCAGTGCATCGATGAACAGCGGATAGAGCGTGCCGAGCAGCACCGAGCCGCTGGCGACGGACAGCAGGACGTTGTTGCCGAGCAGGGACGCCTCACGCGACACGAGACCGAAGCTCCCCCCCCCGGCCAGAGTCGGCGCACGCCAGGCAAACAGGGTCAGCGAGACGCCGATCACGAGGACCAGCAACGCCAGCACGAAGAGGCCGCGCGCGGGGTCGGTGGCGAACGCGTGCACGGAGGTCAGCACGCCCGAGCGGACGAGGAAAGTGCCCATCAGCGACAGCGAGAACGCGCCGATCGCGAGGAGGACGGTCCAGCTGCGGAAGGCACCGCGCTTCTCGGTAACGGCCAGCGAGTGCATCAGTGCCGTACCCAACAGCCACGGCATGAAGGAGGCGTTCTCGACCGGGTCCCAGAACCACCAGCCACCCCAGCCGAGCTCGTAGTAGGCCCAACCCGAGCCGATCGTGATACCTGCGGTGAGGAAGATCCAGGCGACGGTCGTCCAGGGACGCGACCAGCGCGCCCAGGCGGCATCCATGCGGCCGGACAGCAGCGCGGCGATCGCGAATGCAAAGGCGACCGAGAAGCCGACGTAGCCCATGTAGAGCAGCGGCGGATGGATGATCATGCCGGGGTCTTGCAGCAGCGGATTGAGGTCGCGACCTTCGGGCGCACCGGGCAGGATCCGATCGAACGGGTTGGACGTGACCAGCAGGAACAGCAGGAAGCCGCTGCTCACCAGGCCGAGCACACCGAGCACGCGCGCCATGAAAATTTCAGGCAGGTTACGGCTGAACACCGTCACCGCGACCGTCCACAGCGCGAGCGACATCGCCCACAGCAGCAGCGAGCCCTCGTGGTTGCCCCATACGCCGGTGATCTTGTAGATCAGCGGCGTCGCCGAGTGCGAGTTGCTGGCAGCAAGTTGCAGGGAGAAATCGCTGTTGATGAAGGCCCAGGTCAGACAGCCGAACGAAAACACGATGAACAGGAACTGGCCCTGTGCGGCGGCGCGACCGACGGACATCAGCGCGAGGCGGTTGCGGCTCGCGCCGATGAGGGGCACCACGCCCTGCACGAGGGCGAGTATCAGCGCGAGGATCAGTGAGAAGTGGCCTAGTTCGGGGATCATTGCTTCACCGTCTTGGCGGTTTTCTGCGCTTGGTCGACCGCATGCTGCGCTTCAGGCGGCATGTAGTTTTCGTCATGCTTGGCGAGCACTTCGGACGCGGCGAACTGGCCGTCCGCTCCCATCTTGCCCTGCACCACGGCGCCCTTGCCCTCGCTGAAGAGATCGGGCAGCGAGCCCTTGTAGGTCACGGGGATGACCTTCGCGGTATCGGTAATCGCGAACTGCACCGTGAGGCCATCGGCCGCGCGCTTGATGGAGCCGGGTTCGACGAGTCCGCCGATGCGGAAGGTGCGGCCGGTCGGCGCCTTGCCTTCGGCGACCTCGGTGGGGGTGTGGAAGAACACGAGGTTCTCCTGGAAGGCGGTGAGCACGAGGGCCACCGCCCCGATCAGCAGTGCGACGGCGCCGCCGAGCAGCATCAGCCGTTTGCTACGGGGTTTCATTCAACGATCTCCTCAAAAGCACGACGCCCGCCCGCGCCGGCCGCATTGGCCCGGCGCAGGCGCAACAGGCGCCGTACGGTATCCCTACGACGACGCACGACGAGAATCAGTTCCCCGACAACGAGCAGCAGCGTCACGCCGTAACTGCCCCACACGAAGGGGGCGAACCCACCCATGTCCCAGAAGGCACTCCAGGATTCCCACTGCATCAGATCTTGCCCTCCAGCGCGTTCAGTTCGGCCGCGACCCAGTCGGTATGGCGCTCGCGCTCGAGGATCAGCGACCGCACGCGCCAAAACGTGACCGCGATGGTGTAGGCCCACGCGGCGAGCGCCATGACCAGCATCCCGGTCAGCATGGTCGTCGCCATCGAAGGCGCCTTGTCGAGGCTGACGGAAGCGCCCTGATGCAGGGTGTTCCACCACTTCACCGAGAAATAGATGATGGGCACGTTGACGGCGCCGACGAGCGCGATGATCGCCCCGGCCTTGTCTGCGCGGCGCGGATCTTCGATGGCCCGGGTGAGTGCCATGAATCCCAGATACAGGAAAAGGAGCAGCAACTGGGAAGTCAGGCGCGCATCCCATACCCAGTACGCACCCCAGGTCGGTTTTCCCCACAGGGAGCCGGTCAATAGGGCAACGAAGCAGAACATCGCGCCGGTGGGCGCAAGCGCCTGCGACATGATGAAGGACAGGCGGGTGTTCATGACCAGCCCGACGAAAGACCAGAAGGCCATGACCATATAGACGAACATCGACATCCAGGCCGCGGCGACGTGGATGTAGATGACGCGATAGACGTCGCCCTGGGTGGCATCGGTCGGCGCCACGAAGAAACCCAGCCATAGGCCGATCGCGGCAAGGATCGCGGCGATCCCGGCGAACCAGGGGGCGAGCCTGCCGGCCAGCGGGTAGAACATCTGGGGAGCGGCGAAGCGGAAAAGGCTCTTGCTGCGTTCGGGCTTGTGCATGTCTTTCATCATTCAACCGCAATTCGGAGGGCTGCCGCACAGGCCAGCGGTGCCAGAGCCAGGGTAGCCAATAGTCCGCCACTTAAAAGCAAAAGATGTGCCTGCGCACCGACGCCGGACAGGTAGGCGTCGACCGCGCCGGCGCCGAAGATCAGCACCGGCACGAACAGGGGTAGCACGAGGAGCGCGAGCAACATGCCGCCACCGCGCAAGCCCAGCGTCAGCGCGGCACCGACCGCACCCAGCAGCGCCAGGATCGGGGTTCCGAGCGCCAACGACAGGATCAGCACTCCCAGCGCGCCTTGCTCCACGTCAAACAGCAGGGCCAGGCCCGGCGCGACAACCACGAGCGGGAGGCCGGTGGCGATCCAGTGGGCGCAGATCTTCGCGACGACCCACAGGACCGTGGGCTCGGGCGTGAGCAGGAGCTGCTCGAGCGTGCCGTCGGCGTGGTCCTGCGCGAACAGGCGATGCAGGGACAGTAGTGTCGACAGCAGGGCGGCTACCCACAGCACGCCGGGCGCAATGGCGCGCAACTGGTTGGGCTCGGCACCGACCCCGAAGGGGAACAGGCACACGACGACGACGAAGAACGCGAGCGTGACGAGGACGTCGGCACGACCGCGCCATGCAAGCAGAAGGTCGCGGCCCAGGACCGCGGTAAAAGGACCCAGAGCGCGACTCAACAGGCTACCTCGGCAAGATCGAGCACCGTCGGAGGTTTTGCAAAGGGCGCGTCCTGGTGAGTGGTGAGCACCACCATGCCGCCGGCGGCGCAATGTTCGGAAAGAGTGGCCGTCAGGTCGGCCACGGCGGCGACGTCGAGAGCGGTGAAAGGCTCATCGAGAATCCATAGCTTGCGGTCGGCCTCGAGAAACAGGCGCGCCAGCCCGACGCGCCGGCGCTGCCCCTGCGACAGGACGCGGGCGGGGAGGTCGAGCTGCTGGGCGAGACCTATGCGCACGAGGGCATCGATGCAGGCGTCCTCGTCGATCTTGTCGCCACCCGAGGAGCAGGCGAAGCGCAGGTTTTCGAGCGGCGAGAGGAGGTCATTGAGCGCCGGCGCATGTCCGAGGTACAGCAAGGAACGATGGTAGCTTTCGCGGTCGCGGTTGATGGGAACGTCGTTCCAGCGGATTTCGCCGCTCTCGGGCATCGCGAGGCCGCACAGGATGCGCAGCAGGCTGGTCTTGCCGTATCCGTTCGGACCGGCGACGCGCAGCAGTTCCCCCGGAGCGACCCGCACGGAAAGGCCACGGAACAGCGGGCGGTCACCCTTCACGCAGGCGAGATCATTAGCATAAAGCATGGGCGTGGATTTAACCACAGACGCGACCGATTCGGGAGCCCTGGAAAAGGTAAAACCCGCGATTTCACCAGTGGATAGGTGAAATCGCGGTCGGATCGGTGAGAAGGGGGAACTTCAGTCCTGCCTGGGCGGAACCGGCGGGTGGAACACCTCGGGCGCGACGCTTTCGCGCGTGGCGCCGATGTCCTGCGCGATCGGCGGCAGGGAGTGCGCGATGCCCTTGTGGCAGTCGATGCAGGTCTTGCCCTCGGCGAGCCCGGTCTGGTGCGCCTTGTTGGAGCGGCGGCCCTGCACGGAGTAGTCGAAATACTCGTAGTTGTGGCAGTTGCGGCACTCCTGCGAGTTGTTCTTCTTCATGCGACGCCATTCGTTCTGGGCGAGCTGGACGCGCTTGGCGTTGAACTTCTCGGGGGTGTCGATCGAACCGAGCAGGTGGTGGAAGACTTCGTTGGATGCCTGGATCTTGCGGATGATCTTGGGAATCCATTCCTTGGGCACGTGGCAATCCGGGCAGGTCGCGCGCACGCCGGTGCGGTTCTGGTAGTGGATGGTGTTGCGATACTCCTTGAAGACGTTTTCCTTCATCTCGTGGCAGCCGATGCAGAAGGCTTCGCGGTTGGTGAATTCCAGCACCGTGTTGAAGCCGCCCCAGAAGATGATGCCGGCGACGAAGGCAATGCCGACGACGCCGAAGGCGAGGCGACGCAGGCGCTGCCACAGGCTGCCCTTCGCGTTGTTGTTGTCCTGGGTCATGTTGGTTCCCTGTCCTTTAGGCGTCGAGGATCAGCGCAGGCCCTCGGCGCGTTTGAAGTTGTTGTCAACCAGCGGCTTGGCGTCGGTCTGGGGAATGTGACACTGCAGGCAGAAGTAGCGGCGCGGGGAGATGTTCGACAGCTCGCCGCCGTCACGGTCCTTGAAGTGCGTGAGGCTGACCTTGGTCGCGTTGAACTCCTGGTAGCGGCTCCAGGCGTGGCAGTCCATGCACTTGTTGAAGTTCTTGGTGACTTCGTAGCCTTCGACCTTGTGCGGAATCAAGGGTGGCTGCTGTACGTAGTCGCGCGATATGGCCGGCCCGTCGGGCCGGATATGCGCCGCCGGCGTGACCGGCTCGGCCGCGTCGACCGGTGCGCCGCGCAGACTCTGCACCTGCTGGGCGAAGGCGGCCTGTCCGCCGAAGGTACCGAAACTCACGGCGGCAATGAGCGCCAGCGTCAGGTTACGGGTCTGTTTTTTCATGACTCGCTCCTATCAAATCGGGTCGTGATTCGAAAAACGTTCTTGCCGCATACATCGACGCAGCGGCCACAGTTGGTGCAGTTGCGGTCGAGGATGACGGGATGGTCCTGGCCGGCAGCCTTGAGGGCGGGACGGATGACCTGGGGTTCGGGACAGACGGCGAAGCAGTCCATGCAGTCGTCGCAGGCGCTGCGCTGCGCTGCGCTGACGCGGACCAGCGCGGCGGCGCCAAGCAGGCTGTAGAAGGCGCCCATCGGGCAGATGTGGCCGCACCAGCCACGCGTGGCGATCAGCAGGTCGTAGAGGAAGACGCCGCCGACGATGCCCCACGCGAGGCCGAAGCCGAAGATGAGGCCGCGGTGCAGCATCGACACCGGATTGACCCACTCCCACGCGAGGCTGCCGGTGGCGAACGCGGCGATCAGCATGAAGCCGAGCAGCCAGTAGCGGGTGTCGGCCGAGGGGATCTTGCCGCCCTTGAGGCCGAGCCGCCGGCGCAGCCATGCGGCGGCGTCGGTGACGAGGTTCATCGGACACACCCACGAGCAGAACACGCGGCCGCCGACAAAAAGGTAGAAGGCGACGACGATGCCGGCGCCGATGAGGGCCTCCTTGTACGGGAGTGTTCCGGTCGCAAACGACTGGGCGAGCAGGAAGGGATCGGTGAGCGGCAGCACGTCGAGCGTGAGGCTGGACGAGAGGTTGCCCTTGACGATCCACAGCCCGAACCACGGACCGGCGAGGAACAGCGCGAGGATGCCGAGTTGCGACAGGCGGCGCAGGAGGAGCCACTTGTGCGCACCCAGCCAGCCCTTGCCGGCGATCGCATCGGCGCCGACACGGGGGCGGGCGGCGCGGGGCGAGGCGGCGGCGCTCATGGCTTCCACCCCGAGTCGAGGCCGCTGCCCGGCTGGACCGGCGCGGCGGGTGCCGGTCCCTGGCCCGGCGCGACGCGCGTGTCGCCGTAGGACCTGCCTTCGAGGCCGCGCACGGGCAGTTCCAGCTGCTCGCCGATCAGCGACTGGCCGGCGGCTTCCTTCTCTTCCCAGCCCTTGCGGTAGTGCTCAGCCTGCGAGCCCTGCGCGAGTTTCAGCGGCAACACCTTGATCGCGGCTTCGCCCGGCAGCACGCAGGATTTCTCGCATTTGCCGCAGCCGGTGCAATAGTCCGAATGCACGGTGGGCAGCAGCATCGCGTGTCGGTCGGAGCGCGGGTTGTGCTGGCGCTCCAGCGTGATGGCCTTGTCGATGACGGGACACACGCGATAGCAGACGTCGCAGCGCAGGCCGAGGAAATTGAGGCAGGTTTCGTGGTCGATGAGCACCGCGAGTCCCATGCGGGCCTTGCCGATATCGGTGAGGCTGCGGTCGAGCGCGCCGGTCGGGCACGCGGCGACGCACGGGATGTCCTCGCACATCTCGCACGCGATCTGGCGGGCGTTGAAGTACGGGGTGCCGGTCGCGACGCCGTCGCCGAGCTCTGCGAGCTTCAACGTGTCGTACGGACAGTCACGCACGCACAGGCCGCAACGCACGCAGGCGGCGAGGAAGTCCGCTTCCGCGAGCGCGCCGGGCGGGCGCAGGGCGATCGCGGGCAGGGCGCTGGCCTGCTTCGCGTACAGGCCGACACCGAGCGACAGCAGGCAGGCGCCGCCCGCGACCCCCGCCGCTTCCCGGAGGAAACGGCGGCGGGGCGAGGGGCCTCCCTGGCCGACCGGTTTGTCCTGTGTATCACCCATGATCGCTGCTCTGGCGCCCCGGTTCGCGGTCAGACCTTGAGCACCTTGACGGCGCACTTCTTGAAGTCCGTTTCCTTCGAGATCGGGCAGGTGGCGTCGAGCGTGAGCTTGTTCACCAGGCGCCCTTCGTCGAAGAACGGGATGAAGATGAGGCCGACGGGCGGCTTGTTGCGGCCGCGGGTTTCCAGGCGCGCGGTGATCTCGCCGCGGCGCGAGGCGACCTTGACCATCATGCCGCGCTGCAGGCCGCGCTTGGTGGCGTCGTCCGGGTGCATGAAGATCTGGGCCTCGGGCACCGAGCGGTGCAGCTCGGGCACGCGCCGCGTCATCGTGCCGGTATGCCAATGTTCGAGCACGCGGCCGGTGCACAGCCACATATCGAATTCCTTGTCCGGCATTTCCGGCGGATCCTGGTAGGGCAGCGCGAAGATGACCGCCCTGCCGTCCTTGTGGCCGTAGAACTTCACGCCCTCGCCGGTCTTGACGTAGGGGTCGTAGCCTTCGCGGAAGCGCCACAGGGTTTCCTTGCCGTCAACGACCGGCCAGCGCAGGCCGCGCGCCTTGTGGTACATCGCGAAGTCGGCGAGGTCGTGGCCGTGGCCGCGGCCGAACTGGGCATATTCCTCGAACAGGCCCTTCTGCAGGTAGAAGCCGAGCTCCTTGGACTCGTCGTTCATGTAGCCGGGAATCGCGTGCGAGTTGGTCTTCTCGACGTCGGCGAGCGGGAACTTGTTGACGCTGCCGTTCTTGTAGAGGATGTCGAACAGGGTCTTGCCCTTGTACTCGGGCTTCTTGGCGATGAGTTCGGCGGGCCACACGTCCTCGACCTTGAAGCGCTTCGAGAATTCGAGGAGCTGCCACAGGTCGGACTTGGCCTGGCCCGGGGCCGACACCTGCTGGCGCCAGAACTGGGTGCGGCGTTCGGCGTTGCCGAAAGCGCCTTCCTTCTCCGCCCACATCGCGGCGGGCAGGATCAGGTCGGCCGACAGCGCGGACACGGTCGGATAGCAGTCCGACACGACGATGAAGGTCTCGGGGTTGCGCCAGCCGGGATAGATCTCGCCGTTGATGTTCGGGCCGGCCTGCATGTTGTTGGTCGTGCTGGTCCAGTAGCACTTGAGCTTGCCGTCCTTGAGCGCGCGGCTCTGGGCGACGGCGTGGTAGCCGATCTTCTCGGGGATGGTGCCGTCGGGCAGCTGCCAGATCTTCTCGGTGATCGCGCGGTGCATGGGGTTGGTGACGACCATGTCGGCCGGCAGGCGATGCGAGAAGGTGCCGACTTCGCGCGCGGTGCCGCAGGCGGAGGGCTGGCCGGTGAGCGAGAACGGGCTGTTGCCGGGCTCGGAGATCTTGCCCACCAGCAGGTGCACGTTGTAGATCATGTTGTTCACCCACGTGCCGCGGGTGTGCTGGTTGAAGCCCATGGTCCAGAACGACACGACCTTCTTGTTCGGGTCCGCGTAGAGCTTGGCCATGCGTTCGAGGCGGTCGACCGGGACGCCGGAGAGCTTGGAGACCTTTTCCGCCGTGTACTCGGACACGAACTTGGCGAATTCCTCGAAGGTGATGTCGGTCGCCGCGCCGGTATTGCCCTTGGGCTTGCCGTCGGCGCCGGGGTAGCCGTTGTTGGTGGCGTTGGCTTCGAGGGCGTGATTCGGGCGCAGGCCGAAGCCGATGTCGGCCTCCCCCTTCTTGAAGTTAACGCGCGTCTTGACGAAATCCGCGTTGTACTTCTTGTGCTGGATGATGTAGTTGCAGAGGTAGTTCAGGATCGCGAGGTCGGTGTTCGGCACGAAGATCATGCCGTTGTCGGCGAGTTCGAAGGAGCGGTGCTCGAAGGTCGACAATACATGCACCTCGCTGCCTTCCTTGGACAGGCGGCGGTCGGTGATGCGCGACCACAGGATGGGGTGCATTTCCGCCATGTTCGAGCCCCACAGCACGAAGCCGTCGGCATTCTCGATGTCGTCGTAGCAGCCCATGGGCTCGTCGATGCCGAAGGTGCGCATGAAGCCCGCGACGGCGGAGGCCATGCAGTGGCGCGCGTTGGGGTCGAGGTTGTTGCTGCGGAAGCCGGCCTTGTGCAGCTTGGACGCGGCGTAGCCTTCCCAGATCGTCCATTGGCCCGAGCCGAACATGCCGACGGAGTCGGGGCCGTTCTGCTTGATCGAGGCCTTCCATTTCTCGGCCATGATGTCGAAGGCCTGGTCCCAGCTGACCGGTGCGAATTCGCCGTTCTTGTCGTACTTGCCGTTCTTCATGCGCAGCATCGGCTTGGTGAGCCGGTCGTTGCCGTACATGATCTTCGACAGGAAGTAGCCCTTGATGCAGTTGAGGCCGCGGTTCACGGGCGAGTCGGGGTCGCCCTGGGTGGCGACGACGCGGCCGTTCTGCACGCCGACGAGGACCGAGCAACCGGTGCCGCAGAAGCGGCAGGCGGCCTTGTCCCAGCGCACCTTCGTGGAGGCGGAACCGGCCGGCTGGGCCTGCGCCTCGGCCACCACCGGGATGCCGATGCCGGCGGTCGCCACGGCGGCTGCGATGGCATTGGTCTTGATGAACTCGCGTCTATCCATGGTCATTTCAAGCCTCCTTGTCCTGAGCGCTGCCGACCCGGTCCGCCGCGAGCGGCAGGCCCGGGATCGGTTCCGGGTGTTCCAATTCGTTGTCCAAACCTTCATCCGTGTATTCGTAGGCGAGTGTCACGCCGAGTACGTGCGGGGCCAGGTTGACGGCCAGCAGGGAGTCGGTCATGGCGTAGCCCTCGCCGTCTTCTACGGTGACGATGACGCGCCCGAGTTCGCTGCTCGCGCCGTGCAGCTCGACGCCGGGAATCTTCAACAATGCGTCCTTCAGGACGTCGATGTGCCCGGGACTGACCCGAACGACAAGGCTTGCGATCTTCATGCGGGCATCTCCACTTCATTCTTCATTGCGATGGCGCCGGTCGGACAAGGCGCCTGGCAGCCGCCGCAGCCGGTGCAGCGTGCAGCGTCGAACAGGGGCGGAGCGACGCCGCCGAGGGTGGGCCGGAAACGGATCGCAGCCTCGCCGCAGACTTCGCCGCACACCCGGCACTCGACGCCGCGGCGCGCGAGGCAGGCATCTCCGATCACGGCCCTGAGCTGCCACGGCGCTGCCGCCGCATCGGCCCGGCGAAGGGCTTCGGCCTTGCAGGCCGCGACACAGTCACCGCAGAAGCTGCATTCACCACGGCTGAAGTCGACAACCGGATAGCCGCCGGGGGCCGCAACAAGAATCGCGGGGGGACATGCCTTCAGGCAGTCACCACAACGCGTGCAGACGTCCTCGAACACGCCCTCGGGAACCGCCCAGGGCGGACGCAGCATGTCGGGATCGGCACGGAAGCGGCCCCTGAGAAAGCCACGACGTGAAGTCGACATGATGCGCGCGCAATACCCTGAAACATTCATGGTTTTCATTGGACACGTGCCCGGAGCGCCGAACCTTGACTGCAGTCAAGATGAGAATGGCTGGCATTCTTGATCCGCAGGATGGCCGGATCAGCGTTCGCTGCGCATGTGTTCGACGGCCCAGACGGCCGCCTCGACGCGCGAACGGAAATTGAGCTTGCGCAGCAGGTGCTTGACGTGCACCTTGACGGTGCCTTCGGCGATGTTGAGTTCGCGGGCGATCTGCTTGTTCGACAGGCCGCCCGCGATGCACGTGAGAATGCCCTGCTCGCGCTCGGTGAGTCCGGCTGCCGACGCGCTCTCGGGGCGCTTTTCGTCGCGCAGGGCGGCGGCCAGCAGGTGCGTGAGCGCGTCGGAGACGACGATGCGTCCGGCGGCGGCGGCGCGCAGCGCCTCCACCATTTCCTCGGGTTCCATGTCCTTGAGCAGGTAACCGTCCGCTCCGGCGCGCAGCGCAGCGACGAGATCTTCGGCCGCGTCCGAGACGGTGACCATCACGACGCGGGTGTCGAGGTCGGCCTGCTTCACGAAGCGCAGCACTTCGAGTCCGGAAATTTCCTTCATGTTGAGGTCGAGCAGCAGCAGGTCGGGGCGCAGGCGCAGGATCTGGCGGATGCCCTCCTTGCCGTCCGCAGCTTCGGCCACGAGCTCGAAACCGGGCACCATGCGCAGCAGCTGGATCAGCCCCTTGCGGAACAGCGGGTGGTCGTCGACGATGATGACGCGTTGCGGGGTGTCGCTCATTTGCCTTCCTGGGCGATGGGTATCGGGGTGCGAGTCGGTGTCGGCTCGGGGTTGAAGCGCACGAGAATGCATGTGCCGCCGCCGGGGCGTTCCAGCACTTCGAGCAAGCCGCCAAGACCGCGCGCCCGCTCGGCCATGATCGTAAGGCCGAAATGCTGCGCCGCGACCTGCGCGTCGGCATTCACGCCGCAGCCGTCGTCCTCGACGGCGACGGCGATCTCGCCGTCCGGCGTGGACGTTAGCGCGACGCGGATGTTGGTCGCCTGCGCATGGCGCACCGCGTTGGAGAGGGCCTCGCGGACGATGTGCAGGACGTGGATTTCCTGGTTCGGGTTGAGGTGCCTGCCCGCCAGGTCGAGATCGAATCGGATCGGCATTCCGCAGCGCGCGGCGAACTCGGACACCGTATTGCCGATCAGGCGTGCGAAGTCGCCCTCGATGCGCAGGCGGAAGGTGGCCAGCAGTTCGCGCAGCTGGCGGTAGGCGACGTTGATGCCTTCACGCAGGTCGGCGAGGATGCTGCGGGCGCCTTCGTCCGCCTGCGTGCCGGCCAGCGCCGAGGACAGCAGGCTCACCTGGATCTTCATGAAGGAGAGCGACTGCGCGAGCGAATCATGCAGCTCGCGGGCGATGATCGAGCGCTCTTCCTGCAGCGCGAGGAGGCGTTCGCGCTCGCTCTGGCGGGAGATGCCGAGCGCGATGCCCATGTGGCGCGACACGGCCTCGAGCAGGTCGCATTCCCATTCCTCCAGGCGCTGGCCCGGCGGCAGCGCCAGGCGCAGCATCCCGTAGTGGCGCTCGGCATCGCGCAGCGGCACCATCAGCACGTCGAACTCGCCCTCGCGGTGATAGCTCCACGGCGTCGCACGTCCGGAACAGCGGCCGCAGTCGCCTCCGCCCGAGAGGCGTTCCGCGCACTCGCCCATCGTCGACGCGATCGCCGATGCCGGCCCGCCGTGCTTGGGCTCGATGCAGATGAAGCTCCCCGTGAGACCCAGGGTCTGTTCGAGGTCCTGCAAGGTTTCCGAATAGGACTCGCTGCTGGCTGGCGCGTGGTAGAGACGCGCGATCACGTAGTACAGGAGTTCGAGCGCGCGGTTGCTGCGCGTGAGATCTGCGGTCTTCTTGTCGACACGGGCCGCGAGCTCGCGGTAGGCCACCGACAGCTCGCCCGCCATCGCATTGAAGGCCTCACCGACGCGCCCCAGTTCGTCGCGTCCGGTGTGGCGGCTGCGCGCCTCGAAGTCGCCGTGGGCGATGCGTGCCGCACAGCTGCGCAGGTCCGTCAACGGTGCGAGCACGCGCCGGTGCAACACGAACAGCGCCACTGCGACGACGAACACGAACAGCGCCAGCGCCGCGCCGAGCATCGTGCGAAGCTGCTCGATACGTGATTCGACATCATGCTCGAGCACCGCGACCAGCGTATTGATTTCCTCGGCGAACGCGTCGACCTCGGCAAGGAGGCTGCGGTAATGCAAGCTCGCCTGCGGGTCCTCGGGAGACGGCGCGGGGATCGTCAGCAGGCGGGGACGGATGCGCTCGGCCCACCCCGCCTCGACGCCGCGGAAAATCGACGCGAACACGCTGCTCGGCTGACGATCAAGCACGTTCGCGATTGCGTGGCTGTCGAGAGCGGCTTCGAAATGCGCTACGGCGTCCTGCACCGCGGCCTGATCCGCCGCCCCCATGCCGCGCGCCACCGCGACGCCACCGGCCCGATGGGCGAGGCGGCGCAGGCTTCCGGCAACGTTGACGGCGCTGGCGCTGCCCTGCACCGATTCGACCACGACCACCGACACGCCGATGCCGATGACACCGATCGCGGCGACCGCGAAGAATGCCAGCAGCAGAAGCAGCAGGACGGCGCGGCCGACGATCATGAGCCAGATGCGCTGCGCCAGTCCGCGCAATCCGCTCCCCTGCGGAGCCGCCGCTGGATTCATGGGAGATACCTCCATATACCCCGATCAGTATCAGGATGTTTCATGCTCAAAAAAAGTCCTTAAAAATCCGACACTTTCCTCTTACCACCAATACCTCTGAAGTGGTAGTCAACAGCAAAGTGAGACATATGCCACTAGGATCGCCTAGTTCTCTGCATCTAAACTTGCGAAAGAATGTCGGCCCGACCCCGCATCATGACGCCCAGGGAGCTTCCTGCCATGAACACGATCCAGGTCCAGACTGTTCAGATCCTCGCCCGCATCGAACCTTTCGACCGACTCGATACGGCCGCGCTGGGGCGGCTCGCCCACGGGGTGCGCTCGCTACGGGCATCGCGCGGCGAGATGCTCATGCACCGCGGAACGGAGCCCGGCGGCATGTACCTCGTGCTCGAAGGCGAGATCAAATTATTCCTGATCTCCAGCGCGGGAGCGGAAAAGGTCGTACGCCTCGCCGGGCCGGCCGACACCTTCTGCGAAGAGAACATCTTCAGCGACTCCTGTCAGAGCCTCGCAGCGCAAGCGACGCGCAACAGCATCGTGCTGCACATCCAGCGCGGCGCGCTGCAGGCGGCGATGGCGGCGCAGCCGGCCTTCGCGATGGCATTGATGGCGCGGCTTTCGGAGCGCATGCGCGAGCTGGTCGACGGGATGGAGCAATGCACCCAGCGCAGCAGCACGCAGCGCGTCGCGCACTATCTGGTGCAGCATGCCGACAGCGACGACGGCGATGTGCATCTTCCCTGCGACAAGCAGACGATCGCATCGCAACTCAACCTGACGCCGGAAACCTTCTCGCGCGTACTCAACCGGCTGCGGCGCGACGGCTTCATCGTGCCGCGCGGACGGCGCGCGATCACCCTCACGAACCGCCTGCAGCTCGAGCGCATCGCCGCCTGACGGCAGGCCGGCCGCTTCAGGGGGCGAGCGGCGTCACGCGGTCGCGGTTGCCGTCCGCGGCAAGCCAGCGCACGAGAATGCGGTAGATGTCCATGTCGAAGCGGCGCGCGGGCAGCTCCCCTCGCAGCGCATCCAGCGCCTGCGCGCTGTCGACGGAGCCCAGCAGGCACCAGCGGTCGAACACGTGCCAGGCCTCGCTGCCGCTGTGCGCGCAGCGCTCCGCGATGATCACCGGGCCCGTCCACGGCCAGGGGCGCAGCTTCACCGCGCCGAGCGCGCCGAGCAGGCGCTCGTCGTGCGCCGCGGTGCTTTCCTTGCCGGCGCACACGCCGGCGCAGCGTTTGGCCAGATGCGCCGAACAGGATCCGTCGCTGCCCCCTTCGAGCCCGAGGCGCCGCAGGCACAACTGGTAGGCCTGCGCGAGTTCGCGCAGCAGATTGTCGGCTTCCTTCTTCGTGCGGAAAGTGCCATGCACGTCGCCCCATGCCGCGGGATCGCTGTCGGCGAGGGGCACGCGCTGCAGGATGGGGGGACGCTTGCGTCCCGGCACGTACTGCAGGCCGAAGACCTCCGCACTGCCCACGGCGCGGTTGTACTGGGGGCAACGGCGGCGCAGGAACGCCGTTTCGCGCAGCGTCGCGGTCAGTTCGCCGGCGCTCTCCTCCCAGTCGACGCGGCGCACACGCTGCGCGAGCTCCGCATCCTTGCCTTTCACGCCGGGTGCGAAATGCTCCATGACGCGCGCGCGCAGGCAGGCGCTGCGGCCGAGGTAAAGGAGCTGGTCGTTGTCGCCATAGAGGTAATACAGGCCAGGCGACTCCGGCAGACCTTCGAGCACGCCTTCGGGCAGCTCGACCGCACGCGCGGGACGCTTCATCGCACGCTCGACGGCGCGTGCGAGCACGTCGGGCGCGAAGGAAGCGGTCACGAGGCGGGCGAACTGCCACAGCACCTCGGTATCGCCCATCGCGCGGTGCCGCGCGCCGCAGGTGAAGCCGTGGCGCTCGATCAGCGCGTCGAGGCCGTGGCGGTGATGCTCGGGGTACAGCGCGCGCGACAGCTTGACGGTGCATAGCACCGGGGCGTCGAAAGTCTCGCCGATGCGTGCGAACTCGCTGCGGATGAAGCCGTAGTCGAAGCGCGCGTTGTGCGCGACGAAGACGGCCCCGCCGAGACGGGCGCGCACCTCGTCGGCAACGGCCGCGAAGATCGGGGCGTCGGCCACCATCGCGTCGGTGATGCCGACCAGCCGCTGGATCAGCGGCGGAATCGGGCATTCGGGATTGACCAGGGTCTCCCAGCGCTCGACCAGCTCGCCGCGCTCGATGCGCAACACGGCGATCTCCGTCACGCGGTCGCGCAACGGATTCGCGCCGGTGGTCTCGACGTCGATCAGGACCAGTGAGTCAGGCAGCGACACGCGGGCTCAAGAAAGGGCGGGTTCCCGCTGGACAGGGCGCACGCCGCACGAATGGACGCGTGCGCGGCGGACGGACCGGCATTGCCGATCAGTAGTGCGTATCGTAGTAGTAGGCCTTCACCGGCACGCTCGACTCGTCGTAGCGCTTCTGGATTGCGACGTCCTGCGGCTTGTCCCACCACAGGGCACGGCCCTTCTTCTGCTCGTCGAGTTCCTTCGGGTGCTTTTCCAGCCACTCGCGCATGAACTTGGTGTGCTCCGATTCGTAGATCGCCATTCACTCTCTCCCGGTACAAGGCGACGCATTGTAGACGTCCCGGCCAGCCGCCGCCAATGCGCGCACGCAAAACGGGATTCCTTTACATCACTTCGACACCAGTTCGTCGATCAGGATCCAGGCCGCGGTCGCCCCGAGCAGCGCGGCCATCGTCCAGTTGAAGGCACGCAGCGCGACCGGACTCTTCAGGAAGACACCCATGCGGTCGCCCGCGAGCGCCCACAGTGCGATGCACGGCAGGTTCACCAGCGCGCACCGCAGCGCCAGCTCGCCCGCCGACTGCCAGCCGCCGTCGCGCGGCAGGAACAGGATCGCGACGTTGAGCACCATCATCCACGCCTTGGGATTGACCCACTGGAATAGTGCGGCGCCGACGAAGCCCAGCGGACGGGACTGGCCGCGCGAGGCCGGCTCGCCCGCGCGCGCCTGGCGCCATGCGAGCCACAGCAGGTAGGCGCAGCCGGCGATCACGAGCGGCACGCGCAGCGCTTCGAGCCACACCATGATCCACGCCAGCAGGCTCGCAACGAGCACGACCTGCACGCCGTGGCCGATGCTGACGCCGAGCAGGTGCGGCAGCGTGCGGCGGAAGCCGAAATTTACGCCGCTCGCGGCGAGCATGAGGTTGTTCGGTCCGGGGGTGACGGACATCGTGACCACGTAGGTCATCAAGGGCAGATCAAACATGGTGCCTTCTCCGGGCTGTCTTGCATGTCCCCAAGAATAAGGATTCGCATCGTAAGGTTACAGCGCCAGAAAATAACTTTTATACTGGATACAGTTTCATCATTACCAAACTGTATCTGTCGTTCGCCGCTCACACTGCACCCATCGCCCCCGGAGGCTCCACCATGCTCGACGACAGCCAGCCGCTCTATCAGTCCCTCGCCCTGGAGCTGCGCCACGCGATGACCGACGGACGCCTTGCGAGCGGCGAGCGCCTGCCCTCGGTGCGCGAGGCGGCGAAGAGCCGCGGGCTGAGCATCAACACCGTTCTCGCCGCCTACCGCCAGCTCGAGGCGCACGGCCTGATCGAGGCGCGGCCGCAGTCGGGCTATTTCGTGCGCTCGCGCCTGCCGACGCCGGCGGTGCCACGCTTCGCAGCCGCCAGCACGACGGCGAAATCCGCGGAGGCGGAGGTCCTCGACCAGATCAGCCGCGTCGTCGCCGCGCAGGCGAGCTCCGACACGATCGACCTGTCGCTCGCCTGCCCCAAGGGCAGCGATTTCTATCCGGGCGAACGCCTGGGGCGGCTGGTGTCCGACCTCGCGCGGCGGCGGCCGGAACTGCTGTCCGACTACTGCCTGCCGCCCGGATCGCTGCTGCTGCGGCGCGAGATCTGCCGCCACGCGCAGGATCTGGCGATGACGCTGGAACCCGAAAACATCATCCTCACCAACGGCTGCATGGAGGCGCTGCAGTTCGCACTGCGCACGGTGACGCGCCCCGGCGACACGATCGCGCTGGAGTCGCCGACCTACTTCAACCTGATCCCGCTCGCGGAGCGCCTGGGCCTGAAGACGATCGAAGTGCCGACGCATCCGGACACCGGCATATCGCTCGACGCGCTGGAGCTGCTGCTGTCGGAGCGGCGCGTGCAGGCGGTCGTGACGATGCCCAACGTACACAACCCGCTGGGCACCAGCATGCCGGTCGAAGGCAAGAAGCGGCTCGCGGAACTCGCCAACGAATATCGCGTGCCGGTGATCGAGGACGCGCTGTACGCCGAATTGCAGTACGCGACGCCGTTGCAGCCGGCCGCCAAGGCCTTCGACCGCGACGGCTGGGTGATCGTGTGCGCGTCCTACACGAAGACGCTGGCACCGGGTTTCCGCGTCGGCTGGATGGAAGGCGGGCGCTTCCGGCGCGAACTCAAGGACCTCAAGTTCTGCAGCTCGGTCGCGCAGCCCGCGCTGTTGTGCGAGGCACTCGGCGTGTTCCTCGAAACCGGCGGCTACGCGCAGCACCTGCGCCGGCTGCGGCGCACCTACGCGGGGCAGGTCGAGCGCCTGCGCGGCCTGATCGACAGCGCCTTTCCCGCCGGCACGCAGGCGACACGGCCGACCGGGGGATTCCTGCTATGGGTGCAGCTACCGGCGGGCTGCGACTCGAACCGCCTGTTCGACACCGCGCTCGCACGCGGCATCAGCATCACGCCGGGGCAGCTGTTCTCGCCCAGCGGACGCTACACGCGGCACATCCGGCTGTCGGGCTGCTATCCGTTCTCGGATCGGCACGTGCATGCGCTGATGACGCTGGGGGAGCTCGCGCGGCAGCAGTTATGAACAGACTTGGCCGCAGAAGCTCGACAGGATGCTGACGACCTCCTCGCGCGCCAAGTCGCGCACGATGAAGACGAGGCGGCTGCGGCGGTCGTCGTAGGGCGGACCGTCGGGCCACGCGGACAGGCTACCGGTCGGGTAGGCGACATGCTGCACACACTGCACGACGCGCGGCAGCGGGTCGCCGGCGACGTTGAGCAGGCCCTTGATGCGCAGGATGCGCGCACCATACACCTGCAGGATCAGGCCAAGGCCGTCGGAGAAGCCCAGCCAGTCGAGCGGCTCGTCGAAGCGCAGCACGTAGCTGGTGACCTGCTCGTCGTGGCGCGTCTCGTGACCTGCGACGGCGGCGGGCTTCGCACCAGGTTTGCGCCATGCCGGCGCCGCTGCGGCCTGCGCGCGCACGCGCTCGTCGCCGAGCCAGCGCGCGACGTCCGGGATCTTGCCCGCGGGGTCGTACAGGCCGCAGCCCGACACCGCCGCAGCGGGCACCTCGCCGCGGAACACCTCGACCTGCTGCGCGCCCGGGTTCAGCGTCGCGAGCCGCGTCGCGAGCGCCGCACGCTCGTCCTCGCCGGCAAGGTCGCATTTGGTCAGCAGCAGCCGGTCGGCCATCGCGACCTGGCGCACGGCCTCGCGGTGGCGGTCGAGCTGGCCTTGGCCGTGCGTCGCGTCGACCGCGGTAATCACGCCGTCGCAGCGGTAGCGCTCGGCGATGAAGGGCTCCTGCATCAGCGTGTAGATCACCGGCGCCGGATCGGCGAGGCCGGTGGTCTCGACCAGCACGCGCTCGAGGCCGGGGATCTCGCGCCGCAGCGCGCGCATGAAGAGGTTCTTCAGCGCCTTCACGAGGTCGCCCTGCACGCTGCAGCACACGCAGCCGGAGTCGAGGACGATCAAGGTCTCATCGACCTTGTCGACGAGGTGATGGTCAACGGCGACTTCGCCGAACTCGTTGATCAGCACCGCGGCACGCGACATCGCGGGGTCGCGCAGCAGGTGGTTGAGGAGCGTCGTCTTGCCGGCGCCGAGGAAGCCGGTCAGCAGCGTGACGGGGATGCGGCGGTCGCTGCCGGCTTCGGACTGCGGCTCGGACATGTCCGTCTCAGACGCGCGCGTCGCTCTTCATGCGCGCGATGCGCACGACTTCCGGCACCCGCCGCACGCCGCGCATCACGTGCGCGAGGTGCATGCGGTCGCGTACCTGCACGGTGAGGTTCATCGCCGTGTACAGGCCGCCCTGCTCGTTGTCCATCGACACGTTCTGGATGTTGCAGTCCTCGTCGGCGATCGCGCTGGCGACGCGCGCGAGCACGCCGCGCACGTTCTTGGTCAGGACGCGGATCGTGACGTCGAACAGGCGGTCCTCGCCGGCCTCCCACTCGACATCCACCCAGCGCCCGCGGTCGCCGCGCACCTTGGAGACGACCTGACAGTCGTGCAGGTGCACTTCCAGCCCCTGCCCCTTGCGGATCACGCCGATGATCGGGTCGCCGGGGATCGGCTGGCAGCAGCGCGCGAGCTGCACCGCGATGCCCTCGCTGCCACGGATCAGGATCGCCCCGGCGGGCTTGGGCTTGATGACATCCGGGCGGCCCGACTCCAGGTCCTGTGCCTGCGCGAGGCGTCGCGCGACGATGACCGGCAGGCGCCGGCCCAGCCCGATGTCGGCGAAGACTTCCTTCTTCGAGCGCATGCTGCGGTCGCGCAGGAAGCGGTCCCACGCGAAGGTGCTGATCTGGCCCAGCGTGAGGCCGTGGGGCCGCAAAGCCTGGTTCAGCAGCCGCTCGCCCAGCGTCACCGATTCGTCCTGCTGCGCGCCCTTGAGGAAGTGGCGGATCTGCGCACGCGCCTTGCCGGTGCGCACATACGCGAGCCACGCCGGGTTGGGGTTGGCGTGCGCGGCGGTGATGATCTCGATCTGGTCGCCGTTGCGCAATTCCGTGCGCAGCGGCATCAGGTCGCCGTTGATGCGGCACGCCACACAACGGTTGCCGATGTCGGTATGCACCGCGTAGGCGAAATCGACCGGCGTCGAGCCCTTCAGGAGCGACAGGATGCGGCCCTTGGGCGTGAACACGTAGACCTCGCCCGGGAACAGGTCGATCTTCACGTGCTCGAGGAATTCGGTCGCCTCGCCCGAGGTCGATTGCAGCTCCAGCAGCGACTGCAGCCAGGAATGCGTCTTCTGCTGCAGCTCGGTGAGCGTCTTCTCGTCTTCCTTGTACAGCCAGTGCGAGGCGACGCCGCTCTCGGCGATGTGGTGCATCTCGGCGGTGCGGATCTGCACCTCGACCGGCGTGCCGAAGGGGCCGATCAGCGTCGTGTGCAGCGACTGGTAGCCATTCGCCTTGGGGATCGCGATGTAGTCCTTGAACTTGCCCGGCACCGGCTTGTACATGGAATGCAGCGCGCCCATCGCGAGGTAGCAGCTCGGCACGTCGCGCACGATCACGCGGAAGCCGTAGATGTCGAGCACCTGCGAGAAGGACAGGTGCTTCTCGGCCATCTTGCGGTAGATCGAGAAGAGGTGCTTCTCGCGCCCGCGCACGTCGGCCGAGAGGTTCCACTGCGGCAGGCGCTCCTCGATCGCCTGCAGCACCTTGCCGACGACTTCCCGCCGGTTGCCCCGCGCCGCCTTGATCGCGCGCGACAGCACGCGGTAGCGCATCGGGTACTTGTGCTCGAAAGACAGTTCCTGCAGTTCGCGGTAGAGGTTGTTGAGGCCCAGGCGGTTGGCGATCGGCGCGTAGATCTCCAGCGTCTCGCTGGCGATGCGGCGCCGCTTGGCCGGGCGCACGCAGTGCAGCGTGCGCATGTTGTGCATGCGGTCGGCGAGCTTGACCAGAATCACGCGCAGGTCGCTTGCCATCGCGAGCAGCATCTTGCGGAAGTTCTCCGCCTGCGCCTCTTCGTGCGAGCGGAATTCGATCTTGTCGAGCTTGGACAGCCCGTCGACAAGCTCGGCCGTGGTCTTGCCGAAGCGCTCGGCGATCTCCTGCTTGGAGATGTGGGTGTCCTCCATGACGTCATGGAGGAGCGCGGCCATCAGCGCCTGCGGGTCGAGATGCCAGTCGGCGACGATGTCGGCGACCGCGACCGGATGCGAGATGTAGGGGTCGCCGCTGATGCGGAACTGCCCCTCGTGGGCATTCGCGGCGAAGTGATAGGCGGCCTCGACGCGGCCCACGTCCTCCGGCTTCAGGTAGGTCGCGAGCTTCGCCTTGAGTTCGGCGAAGTCGAGCGACAGCACGCTCGACACGGGAGGACGGAAAGGTTCGGGGGCGGGAATCGCAGCGGCGGCTTCCATGACGGAACGACTCCCGGCTCCCCGTGCGGGATCAGGCCTGCCCGCGATTGAGGACTTCCAGGCCGACCTTGCCGGCGGCGATCTCGCGCAGGGCGATCACGGTCGGCTTGTCCTTGTCGCTCTTGTCGATTTCGACCTGCGGGGTCGAGCCGATCGTGATCTGGCGCGCGCGATAGGTCGCGGCCAGGGTCAGCTGGAAGCGGTTGGGGATTCGTTTGAGGCAATCCTCGATGGTGACACGAGCCATTTTTCAGTCCTGTTCAAGAAAATCGAAGTACTGCTGGTGCCGCAGACGCTGCCGGCCGTAGCGCAGCCGCGACGCGCGCACCACCGCCACGAGGTCGTCGATGGCGTTTTGCAGATCGTCATTCAGTATAACGTAGTCGAATTCCGCCACATGCCGCATCTCGCCGCGTGCGCCCAACAGCCGGCGGGCGATCACGTCCTCGCTGTCGGTGCCGCGGCCGCGCAGGCGCGACTCCAGCGCATCCACCGATGGCGGCAGCACGAACACGCCGACCGCGTCGTGAAAGCTCTTGCGCACCTGCTGCGCGCCCTGCCAGTCGATCTCGAGCAGGATGTCGCGCCCGGCGGTGATCTGCTCCTTCAGCCAGACCCTGGACGTCGCATAGTAGTTTCCGTGCACCTCGGCCCATTCGAGGAATTCGCCGCGGTCGCGCAGGCCGCGGAAGGTCTCGACGTCCACGAAATGGTATTCGCGCCCGTCCTGCTCGCCGGGGCGCGGCGCGCGCGTCGTGTAGGACACCGACAGGTGCATCTGCGGATCGCGTTCGAGCAGGCCGCGCACGAGGGTTGTCTTGCCGGCGCCGGAGGGCGCAGTGATGATGATCAGGGTACCGGGCATATGTTCGCGCCGCATTCCGTTGCGTGCGGCGCCTCCGTGGTTCGCGGGTTGATCCATGGCCGGCATGCGCCGGCCCCGCACGCAGGCGGAACCCCGATTGTGCCAGCCGGCACGCGGCGACGCCAAACCCCGCGAAGCTCCACCGCCACGGCCAGGCGTTGCGCAATGCACACGCACGATCGCCGCGCCTGGTTAAAATGCATATCCCGCCACTCCGGATAAGCCAATGTCCTGGACCCTCCCCGATCGCGGCACGCTGCTCGGACTCGCCGAAGACGGCGCACTGACGCCGCGACAGCTCGAACAGGCGGCGGCCGTCGCGCCCCTCGTGCCGACGCGCGACGAATGGCTGGCCGGCGCCGACCGCCTGCTCGCGCTCGCCGGAGCCCTGCTCCTCGCGGCCGGCCTGATCTTCTTCTTTGCGTACAACTGGGACGCGCTGCACCGCTTCGCGAAGCTGGGCATCGCGATCGCCGCGCTCGCCGCGTGCACCGGCACGGCGCTCGCCGCCCCGCCCTTCGGGACAGTGTGGCGTGCCGCGCTGCTCGCGGCCTGCCTCGCCACCGGCGCGCTGCTCGCGCTGATCGGGCAGACCTACCAGACCGGGGCGGACATCTGGGAACTCTTCGTCGCGTGGGCCGCCCTGATGCTGCCCTTCGTGCTGCTCGCGCGCTCGTCCGCGAGCTGGCTGCTGTGGCTCGCCGTCGCCAACGCGGGGCTGCTGCGCTACCTGTCGGAATCGTGGTGGTCGCGCTTCGCCGGCGCACTCGGCGACGCAGAGTCGCTGCTTGCGATCGCCGCGTTCAACGGCGCGGTGCTGCTCGCGTTCGAGTTCGCCGGGTCAGCCCTGCTCGCGACGCCGCGGCGCCACATCCACCGCATCGCGGGCCTCGGCGTGCTCGCGCCGCTCGCGCTCGGCGCATGCCTGAGCTGGTGGGACGCCGATTTCCGCCTCACGGGCCTCGTCTTCGCCGCGGTCGCCGCCGCGTTCGCGCTGGCCTACCTTGCGCACCGGCGCGACGTGCCGATGCTCGCGCAGACCGCATTCGCGACGATCGCCGTCGCCACATCCGCGCTGATCCGCGTGATGCCGCACGACGCCAGCTTCGTCACGATCAACATCGTCGCGGTCTTCGTGATCGCCAGCACCGGCATCGCCGGCGTGTGGCTGACCCGGCTCTACCGCGAAGGGAGCAATCCATGAGCGCCACACCTTCCTCCCGGCTGCTCGAACGCCTCGGCCTTGCCGGCATCGTCGACGAAGCGCAGCTCGCCGCACTGCGGGGGGCCGCACGGACGCCGTGGTGGCTCGCCGTGCTGCTCGGCTTCGCCGCGTGGGTCGCCGCGCTGATGATCATGTCGTCATTCTTCGCCCCCCTCCTCGCCTTCGGCAACGAACCCGCGACGCGCGCCTTCGCCGGCATCCTGCTGGCCGCAGCGAGCGTCTTCCTGCTCCGCCGACGCAAGCCCTTCACCGACCAGATGGGCCTCGCGTTCTCGCTCGCCGGCCAGGCGCTGGTCGTCTCCGCCTTCGCCGACCGCTTCTTCGACGTCGTCGAAGGCTCCGATGTGCTCGCGCTCACGGCGCTGGCCGCCAGCCTCGCGATGGCCGCCGCGCCCGCGTCCAACCTGCACCGCAGCGCCTGCGCGCTGATCGCGCTGTCCAGCCTCGCGTGGCTGATCGGCCCCGGTACCGGGCTCGCGCTCTTCGGCGTCGCGGCCGCCGGCGGGGCCGCGGCGCTGTGGCTCGCGCGCCCGGCCTGGGCCGGCCACCCGCAGGCCACGCTGATCAAGGCCGCCGCCCATGCGCTGACCCTCACGGCACTGACGATCGCCCCCTATGGCCACGCGCACTCCATGCTGACCGTGCTCGAAGAAGCGATCACCGGCTACCGGACCGGCTTCGTGCTGCCGGTGTACGGCATCGGCGCCGCGCTCGTGCTCCTCTCGACGACCGCATGGCTGTGCCGTGACTCCGCCACGCTGCGCCTGCCTGCACTCGCGGGCGCACTGCTCCTTGCCCTCGCCGCGCACCCTGCGCCCGGCCTGCTGGTGGCAGTCGCCTTGCTGCTCGCCGCCTTCCACGCCAGCCACCGCCCCTGGACCGTGATGACGCTCGTGTTCGCGGCCCTCTATCTCGGCGAGCTCTACTACGGCCTGCAGGACACGCTGCTGGTGAAATCTCTCGCATTGATCGCCAGCGGCGCGGTGCTGCTCGCGCTGCGCGCGCTGCTGCGCGCCCGCACCGGGAGGACTGCATGAACCCGAAGCCCCTGCGCGCCGCGCTGCTTGCGGCCTTCCTGCTGATCGTCGCGAGCGCGCTGTACGCCGTACGCGACAACGAGCGCGTCCTCGCCGAAGGGCGCGTCGTGCTGGTGCAGCTGGCACCCGTCGATCCGCGCTCGCTGATGCAGGGCGACTACATGGCGCTGCGCTATGCGATCGACAACGAACTCCTGCGCAACGAAGGCGAAGGCCGCTATGCCCACCTCGCCCTCGACGCGGAAGGACGCGCGAGCCTGGTCGGGCTCGGCGACCGCGTGCCGGACGATCCGGCGCTCGTCGCGATGGAGCTGCGTTCGCGCGACGGGCGCGAAACGGTCGGGCCGAACGCCTTCTTCTTCCAGGAAGGCCACGCCGACGACTTCAGCGGTGCGCAATGGGGCGAGTTTCGCGTCGATGCGAGCGGCAAGGCACTGCTCACCCACCTGCGCGGCGAAGACCTCCTGCGGCTCGGCGAGAACCGCCGCTGAGCGGCCGCTTCCGCTATCGTGCACGCCATGACCCGCCCCTTCCGCTCCACCGCTGGCCTGCTCGCCGGCCTCGCCCTCGCCACGCTCGCGGGCACCGTGCCGGCCGCCGACCCGCCGGCGTTGCCGGCGCTCGGGGCCAGCCTCGCACAACTCACGGTCTCGGGCGTGTCCTCCGGCGGCTACATGGCCGTGCAGTTCCAGGTCGCCCATTCCGCGCTGGTGACGGGCGCGGGGATCCTCGCCGCCGGCCCCTACGAATGCGCGACCGGCAGCATGTGGCGCGCGCTCAACAACTGCATGGCCCCCGGCGCCGGCGCACGGGCCCCGGGCGCCGAGCAGACGCTCGCGCGGGTGCGGGAAGAGGCCGAGTCACACAGCATCGACCCGCCCGCGGGCCTGCGCGACGACCGGGTCTGGGTGTTCAGCGGCGGCGCGGACCATACCGTCGAGCGCCCCGTCGTGGACGCGCTGCTCGATTTCTACCGGCGCGTGCTGCCCGGCGACGCGATCCGCTTCGTCGAAGTCGGCGAGGCCGGGCACGCGATGATGTCGGTCGCCGACCCGCAGCCGAACGCCTGTCCGAGCTCCGAACCGCCCTTCATCAACCGCTGTGGCGACCTGGACGCCGCGGGCGAGCTGCTCGAGCACCTCATCGGACCGCTCGCGCCGCGCAGCACACCGCCTGCCGGCGAGATGCTCGCCTTCGACCAGCGCCCGTTCACGGGCGCCGCGCCGATCGAGCTGAGTCTCGCCGACCGCGGCTATGTGTACGTGCCGCCCGCCTGCCACGAGGGCGGCTGCCGCGTGCACGTGGCCTTCCACGGCTGCCGCCAGGGCGAGGCGCAGGTCGGCCGTCGCTTCGTCGACGGCGCCGGCTACAATGAATGGGCCGACAGCAACCGACTGATCGTGCTGTATCCGCAGGTCCGGCCGCGCAGCGGCTTCGCCTGGGGATCGCTGCGCTGGGTGTACAACCCGAAGGGCTGCTGGGACTGGTGGGGTTACGCGGACCCGGATTACGCGACTCGTAACGGTGGACAGATCAAGGCGGTGCGCGCAATGCTCGAGCGCCTCGCCGCTCCCCTGCCGCCGCCCCGGCCGGAGCGCTGAACGACATGGATGCCCACGAGCTGCTCGGCCTCGCGCCGGGCGCCAGCGCGCATGAGATCAAGCGGTCCTTCCGCCGTCTGGCGATGCTGTGGCATCCCGACCGCAACGCCGATCCGCACGCGCTGGAGCATTTCAAGGCCCTGCGCGCCGCCTACGAAAGCCTGCTCGCCGGACTGACGTCCACGCCCGCGGGCGACGAAACGCCGGACGCGGACAAAGAACGCGACGAAGAGACCGCCGCAGCACGCGGCGCAGACCGCCGCCAGGACATCAACCTGACGGTCGAAGCGGCTTTTTTCGGCGGCGAACGCACGGTCGAGCTCGCAGGCGAGGACGAATGCGGCGCCTGCGCCGGCAGCGGCGAGGAAGTCTTGCGCCACACGCGGCTGTGCGCGAGCTGCCACGGCACCGGCCGCACGCACGGCCGCCACGGGCTGACCCCCTGCAGGCACTGCGCGGGGCGCGGCTACCTGACCAGGCAGGCCTGCCCGAGCTGCCACGGCAGCGGCCGGCAACACACGCTGCGGCCGGTGATCGTGCATCTGCCCGCGGGCCTGCTCGACGGCGACGAAGTGCGCATCGCCGGCGCCGGCGACCCTGCCCCCGACCTGCCTCCCGGCGACCTCGTGCTGCGCGTGCGGCTCGCACCCCACGAACTGTACCGCTTCGACGGCCGCAATCTGGTACTGGAACGGCCGGTGAGCGCGCTGCGCCTGCTGACCGGAGGCGAACTGGCGATTCCGCTGCCCGGCGGCATGCGCACCCTCAAACTGGAGCCCGGCACGGCTGCGGCGCGGACGCTGCGCGTCGCCGGAGCGGGCTTCCCGGGGCGCAAGGGGCTGCCGGCCGGCGACCTGATCGTGCATCTGCAGCCACAGCTCCCCGAAGCTCCGGACAACGCGATGCGCAGCCTGCTCGAACGGATCGACGCCCTCGCCGCGGCGAATCATTCCCGCCACCTGCCGGATGTGGCACTCTGGGAAGCACGCTGGCTGCGCGACCAGCCTGACGAGTAGTATTGACCCGGCCGCGAAATACCGTTCGGGCCGAGTTTGTCGAAGCCCTGCGATTGCCCTTCGACGAGCTCGGGGCGAACGGAGGTATTTGATTGCCGCCTAGACAGGACGTGCGGCGCAAGCTCCCCTTCGGCCGGACAGAGCGCCCGGCCCATCACCTCACCCCGGATCCATGATTCTCGATATCGATTTCGTTTCCGACTTCGTCTGCCCCTGGTGCTTCCTCGGCAAGACGCGTCTCGCCCGCGCGCTCGAACAGGTCCGTGACAACCATCCCGACCTCGAAGTGCGCGTGAACTGGCTGCCCTTCTTCCTCAACCCGGACACGCCCGCCGCGGGCGAACCGTACCGGCCCTTCCTCGAAGCGAAGTTTGGCGGACGCCGCGGTGTCGACGAGATGCTCGGTCGCATCACCGAAGCCGCCGTGCCGGACGGCCTGCAGTTCGCCTTCGACCGCATCGCGACGCGCCCCAGCACCCTGCTCGCCCACCGCCTGACCTACCGCGCGCAGTCGCAGGGCCACACCGCCGCACAGATCAATGCCCTCGGCGAAGCGCTGTTCGCCGCGCACTTCCAGCAGGGGCGCGACATCGGCGACATCGCGACGCTGGCCGACATCGCCGTCGAGACGGCGGGCGACAGGCGCGAGGACGTCGAGGCCTACCTGGAGAGCGACGAGGACGCCGCGACGGTGAAGCGCATGGCCGCGCAACTGCAGAAGCAGGGAGTGACCGGCGTACCCTTCTTCATCTTCAACCGCCGCCTCGCGGTCTCGGGCGCGCAGACGCCCGCGGCGCTGGGCGCGGCGGTACTGCAGTCGCTACAGAACGCCTGAACCGCGGCGCACCCCGCTCAGTGCGCGGGTGTGGGCGGTGCGGCTGCCGGGTGTACCGGCAGCACCGCCGGCGGCAATGCCGGGGTGCCGTCCGGATTCACGCTGTGGCAGCGATAGCAGTTGCGGTGCGTGATGAAGGCGACACGGTCGTGGCACTTGCCGCAGAACTGGCCGCGGAAGATGTCCTCCATGCGAATCTGCGTGCTGCCGGCCTTTTCCGCGAACGGGTCGGGATGGCAGTTCTTGCAGTCCAGCCACTCGGTGTGCGCACGGTGCGGGAAGCGCACGTTGGGCATCTGCTTGGTGTTGCGCAGGATCACATCGAGATCGAGTGGCGGTTCGCGGTCCTTGCCGTCGATGCGCTGACGCGGCTTGATCAGCCCCTGGCGCAGCGCGCTCATCCAGTCGATCTTGCCGTCGCGGTCGCGCGGCAGGTCACCCAGAGCCTCGTCGGCACGCTGCAGGCGCTCGTAGGCCGGACTCGTGGGATCGTAGAACTCGTCGGTCGCGCGCTGCTGGCCGGGCGCGCGCGGAGCCGCTGCAGGCGCGGCGGCCGCAGCCGGTTTCTCCTCTTCCGCAGGCGGCACCTCGACCGCCTTCAGGACCGCACCGGCATGCGGTGCCCCCGCGTACAGCACGGCGGCGACCAACAGGCCACCCAGGCCGCGCAAGAATCGTTTTCCCATCAGCTCGACTTCCCCACCCAACTGCGCCCACCCGGCATGCGGGCGATGCATGCAAGTTCGGCACCCGCCCGGCTCCCGGCCGTCCGCCCCGGCACCCCGCTCGGGGCCCGACCGCGCGCCGCCCCGTCGCGCGGAGCGCATTCTGCCTCGTCCGCAGCCCTGCCGCCACCCGCTGCGCCTCGGTGCGCACGCGGCATGGCCCGACGCACCGCGTTCCCATAGTCGGCGACACGCGACAGCGGATTCCCGCATTCGGGAACGCCGACCGCAGGCCAGCCGGGCGCTCTATACTCGATGCATTTTCCGGATGCCGCGACGGCGCACCCGGATACCGCTCCGATCGATGAACCGCATGGGAAGCCGCCACGCATGAGAATCGCGATGAACCGCCCCTTCACGACCATCCTCTTCACCACCTCCGTCCTCGCGGCCGGTCTCGCCGCGGGCGGCGTGCAGGCCGAACCGCTGGCCGAGGTGTCGACCGTCTGGAAGCTGATCGGCCCGAACCACAAGATCGTCGTCGAAGCCTACGACGATCCGCTCGTCGAAGGCATCACCTGTTACGTCTCGCGCGCGAAGACCGGCGGCCTGTCGGGTGCTTTCGGGCTCGCCGAGGACGTCGCCGAGGCATCGATCGCCTGCCGCCAGGTGGGCCCGGTACGCATCACGAAACCCCTTCCGGCCAAGCAGGAAGTGTTCTCGGAGCGCCAGTCCATCCTGTTCAAACGCCTGCAGGTCGTGCGCATGGTCGACCCGAAGCGCAACGTGCTCGTGTATCTGACCTATTCGGACAAGATCATCGAAGGCAGTCCGCAGAACAGCGTCACGGCAGTCGCGGTCGATCGTGGCACGCCGATTCCGATGCGCTGAAACGACAAGGGCCGCGCTCTCATGCGCGGCCCTTGTCCGATGCGGTGGCCTGCGTGGGCAGGCCGCCGGTCCGGCTTACTTGTTCACGCGCACGGCGCTCGCGAACACGATCTGGTCGAACTTGCGGTTCAGCGAGGTGCTGGTGAAGTTCGTCATCACCATGCCGTCGCCCCAGCTCACCTTGTCGCCCGGCTGCGCCGGCGTGACCGGCGCGGCAACCCACACGGTGGCGCCGTTCTGGAGCACTTCCAGGTAAGTGTAGCCACCGCCATTCACGACGCTCTTGACCTCGCCGCTGCTGCCGGCAGGCGCGGCGGCCTGGGCGTCAGGCTGTGCGGCGCCCATCGGGGGATGCGCCCCGCCCGCGGGGCCCGCCATCGGCTGGGTGCCGTGCGGTGCGACGCCGGTCGGCGCGGCACCGGCCGGACCCCAGGCGTTCACGAACAGGATGCGATCGAAGGTGCGGCCCAGCGACTTCGACGCAAAATTGGTCATCACGGCCGAATCGCCCCACTGGACGGTGTCGCCGACTTGCACCGCGATCTGGCCGCCGGCGATCCACACCTTCTCGCCACTGCCCTGTTCGACTTCGGCATAGGAATAGCCGCCGCCCTGCAGCAACTGCAGGATCTTGCCGGAATTCGGGGTCGCGGCGGACACGGCCGCAGGCGCTGCAGCCTGAGGGGCCGGACTGGCGGGCGCGGCAGCCTCTTCTTTCTTCGAACACGCGGCAAGGCCGACCGAGGCCGCAACAGCGACCAACAACCAAGGCTTCACAGAAATTCTCCGCAAATGTCACGACCGACTGGCCATGAATCCGTGAATTCTAGCACGCAAAAATCAGTCCACCCGAAGCTCCGAATGGTCGCGGCGCCTGTCGGCTTCCGGGCAATACGCGAGCAGTCCGGAGACGAGCGTATTCGCACCATCGCCCTGATCCCTGCGTTCGACGCCTGTCGTCGCCCCGTCATCGTGCGATAATTCACGGCCGGGCAACAAGGACCGATCAGTGTATCGGTCGCCCGCAGGTTTTGCGGTCTGGGTACCGCATGTTCGTTCGACGGGGCGCCACGGCGCTCGCGTCTTTTAAATCCCGGCGGCTTCCGCACCGGGACGGCTGTGGCCTCGCGTGCATGCGCGCGGTCACGAGAGAAACGGGAGAGGATTCATGTTCGATCCGCATTGCGCCGGACGCCGGCGCGTGCTCGCCTCCATCGGGGGGCTGGTCGCGGCCGCCTTCGCGCCGCCGGCCCTGTCGCTGCCGGGCAATTCGCGCACGCCACCGCCGGGCGAACGGCTGGAGACGCTGGCGCAGCTTCCGCCGCCGCCGCCGGCCCTGCGCCGGGCGCTGGAGCCCTTGCGCGGCAAGGCCGTCCTGGTCAATTTCTGGGCGACCTGGTGCGAACCCTGCCGCACCGAGATGCCGGCGCTGGTCAGCCTCGCCGAGTCGGAACCGGGCCTGGCGCTGGTGACGGTCGCCGTCGCCGACCGCGCGGATGAAGTGCGGCGATTCTTCGACGAGCACCTCGTCGATCCCCTGCTCGTGAGCGATCCGGAACAGGTCGTCTCGCGCACCTGGGACGTCCGCTACCTGCCCACCACCGTGCTGCTCGACGCCGCCCACCAGCCGCTGCTGCGCGTGCGCGGCGAAATCGACTGGCATCACGACAGCGTGCGCACGCGCATCCGCAGCGCGGCAACCAGCCTCCGCACGCCCCGGACCTGAATCGAAGAGACGATCGACCATGAACCGCAGAAACTTCCTCAAGACCTCGGCGCTTGCCGCCAGCCTCGCCCTGCCGACCTGGAGCCGCGCTGCGGCCCCGGCCGCACCACCCTTCACGCCCCGCCCGGAAAACGGCTGGCGCGTGTTCGAACTCGTGACCCGCGTCGAACCCGTCGCGACGGAAGGCCCGACCCAGGTCTGGATCCCGCTGCCGACCGTGGAACAGACGGACTGGAGCCGTCCGATGGGCAACCTGTGGAGCGGCAACGCGACCGGCATGTATATCGCGACCGACCCGGTGTACGGCGCGGCGATGCTGCATGCGACCTGGCCCGCGGCGACGGCCGCACCGGCGATCGAGATCGTCAGTCGCTGCGCGACGCGCGACCGCGCCGTCGACCTCTCCCACGGCGGCCGCATGCCCAGGCTGGCCGCCGCCGAGCGCGCGCTGTACACCCGCGCGACCGCGATGCTGCCGACCGACGGGATCGTGCTCGACACTGCGCGCGAGATCACGCGCGGTGCGAAGACCGACGAGGACAAGGCGCGCGCGATCTACGACTGGATCGTCACGAACACCTTCCGCAATCCGAAGACGCGCGGCTGCGGGCTGGGCGACATCCGCGCGATGCTGGAGACGGGTGACCTCTCGGGCAAGTGCGCCGACCTCAACGCGCTGTACGTCGGCCTCGCACGCGCGCTGGGCCTGCCCGCGCGCGACGTGTACGGCGTCCGTGTCGCCGACTCGCGCTACGGCTACAAGAGCCTGGGCAAGAGCGGCGACGTGTCGAAAGCGCAGCACTGCCGCGCCGAGGTATGGCTGGAACACGCCGGCTGGGTGCCGGTCGACCCCGCCGACGTGCGCAAGGTCGCCCTCGAAGAGCCGCCCGGGAGCCTGCTGCTGGCCGACCCGAAGGTCGCCGCCGCGCGCAACACGCTGTTCGGCGCGTGGGAGATGAACTGGCTGGCGTACAACTTCGGCCACGACATCCGTCTGCCCGGCAGCGAAGGCCCCGCGGCCCCTTACCTTATGTATCCGCAAGGCGAGAACCGCGACGGCCGCTTCGACAGCCTGGACCCGGCGAACTTCCGCTACACGCTGAGCGCGCGCGAGATCACCGGCGCCTGAGCCCGCCGCGATGAGGCCGGCCCGGCGCGCAACCGCCGGGCTTGCTATCATCGGCAGGATGAAAGCTTCCCACTGCGAGCAGCTCGACATCCGCGGGCTGCGCTACAACGTTCGCCACTGGGGCGCCGCGGACGCCCCGGCCGTGCTCTTCCTGCACGGCTGGATGGATGCCTCCGCGACCTTCCAGTTCCTCGTCGATGCGCTCCGCCACGACTGGCACGTGATCGCGCCCGACTGGCGCGGCTACGGCGCGAGCGAATGGCTCGCCCGCCCGTACTGGTTCCCCGACTACTACGGCGACCTCGACGCGCTGCTCGCGCACTATTCACCCGACCGCCCGGCGCGCCTCGTCGGCCACAGCATGGGCGCGGCGATCTCCTCGGCCTATGCCGGCGTGCGGCCCGGGCGCGTGGCGCAGCTCGTGATGATGGACTTCCTCGGCCTGACGGCCACGCTCGAGCAGGATGCGCCCGGCCAGCTCGCCGGCTGGCTCGACAACCTGTGCAAGGACCGGCCGGTGCGCGGCTATCCCGACCACGACTCATTCGCGCGCCGCTTAAAACTGGCCAATCCCCGACTCACCGACGCGCGCGCGGCCTTCCTTGCACGCAACGTGTCGCGCACGCTGCCCGACGGCCAGGTGACGATGGCGGGCGACCCGTGGCACAAGGTGCCGTCACCGGTGCGCTACCAGGCCGGCGACGTGATGGCGGCCTGGCGCGGGATCAAGGCGCCGGTGCTGATGCTGCTGGCCGACAAGGGTTACGTGGCCGAGCGCTTCGCCGACGCTCCCGCGGAGATCGAACGCCGCCTCGCGTGCTTCGCGGACCTGCGGCGCGTGACGATCACGGAATCCGGCCACAACCTGCAGCACGACCAGCCGGAACAGGTTGCGGCGGCGATCGAGGCCTTCCTCACGCGCGACTGACTTAGCGCATCTCGCCGCGGAGCCCGGCGACCGCCGCCTGCAGGCTTTCGGGCGTGGCCGCCTCCGGCGCGAAGGGTGCGCCGCCGACCAGTTCGATGCGGCTGAAGAGGCCGCGCCGGAACGGACGGCTGAGGGCCGGCCCGTCCTTGCGGCTGAAGCTGCTGCCCCACAGGCCGCGCAGGGCGAGCGGCACGACCGGCACGGGGGTGCGCTCGACGATGCGGCGAATGCCCGGGCGGAAAGGCTTCAGTTCGCCGTCGTCGGTGATGCGCCCTTCCGGGAAGATACCGACCAGCTCGCCCGCCTCCAGCGCCCGCGCCACCTCTTCGAAGGCGCGCTCCATCATCTGCGGATCCTCCTTCGCCGGCGCGATCGGGATCGCCCGGCTGGAGCGGAACACGAAGGACAGGATCGGCCAGCGGAAGATGTGGTGATCCATCACGAAGCGGATCGGGCGGCGCGACGCGGCCGTGATCACCAGCGCATCGACGAAGCTGACGTGGTTGGCGACGAGCAGCGCCGGCCCCTCTTCCGGGATGTGCTCGACGCCCTTCACGCGCAGGCGATAGACCGTGTGCACCAGCAGCCACACGATGAAGCGCACGAGGAATTCCGGCACCAGCGTGTAGATGTACACCGCGACCGCGGCATTGAGCACGGCGGTGATCAGGATCAGCTGCGGGATCGTGACGCCGGCGGCGAGCAGGCCCGCGCCGAGCCCCGCGGCCACGACCATGAAGGCGGCGTTGAGGATGTTGTTGCCGGCGATGATGCGCGAGCGGTGGCCGGGCTCGGAGCGCACCTGCACCAGCGCATACAGCGGCACGATGAAGAAGCCGCCGAAGACACCGATCATCACGAGATCGACTAGCGCACGCCAGGTCGCCGGACTCGCCAGCACGGTCGACAGCGGCAGGGCCTCGCCGGCGTGCACGGCAGCGGGACTGGCCCACCACAGGTCAAACGCGAACAGCGACAGGCCGATCGAGCCGAAAGGCACCAGACCGATCTCGACGTGCTTGCCGGAGAGCTTCTCGCACAGCAGCGAGCCCACGCCGATGCCCACCGAGAACAGCGCAAGCAGCAGCGTCACCGCGTGCTCGTCACCGCCCAGCACGTCCTTCGCGTAGCCGGGGAACTGCGACAGGAACAGCGCGCCGTAGAACCAGAACCACGAGATGCCGAGGATGGACAGGAACACGGTGCGGTTGCCGCGCGTGAAGGCAATGTTGCGCCACGTCTCGGTGAGCGGGTTCCAGTTGATCTTCAGCCGGGGGTCGGCAGCCGGGGCGGCAGGAATGCCGCGGCTCGCGAGATAACCGAGCACCGCGACCGCCAGCACGGCGGCCGAGACCCACATTGCGCCGCCCGGCAGGGCGATCGTCACGCCGCCGGCGATGGTGCCGACGAGGATCGCGACGAAGGTGCCCGACTCGACCAGTGCGTTGCCGCCGACGAGTTCGTCCTCGCGTAGATGCACGGGCAGGATCGCGTACTTCACCGGCCCGAAGATCGACGACTGGGTGCCCATCAGGAACAGCGCCGAGAACATCAGCACCAGGGAATCGAGCGCGAAGGCAAGCGTGCCGAGGCCCATCACGCCGATCTCCATGATCTTGGTGAGGCGGATCAGGCGGCTCTTCTCGTACTTGTCCGCGAGCTGCCCGGCGGTCGCGGAGAACAGGAAGAAGGGCAGGATGAAGATGCCCGCGGCAAGGTTCACCAGCACCCCCGGCGCGAGCGTCGTGTAGCGCGCCGCCTGGAAGGTGATCAGCACCACGAGCGCGTTCTTGTACACGTTGTCGTTGAAGGCGCCGAGGAACTGGGTGAGGAAGAAGGGCCGGAAGCGCCGCTCGCCCATCAGCTTGAATTGCGAACTCATGTCGGGTCCGATACGGAAATTGGCTGCAAGTATAGGGGCCGGGTTCAGGCGGCCTGCGCCCAGCGCCCGAGCGTCACGTAGTCGATCTTGCCGGTGCCCAGCAGCGGCAGCGCCTCGACCGGCACGATCTTGCGCGGCACCGCGAGCTCGGGCACGCCGGACTCGCGCGCCGCCGCGAGCAGGCGCTCGCGCGTGAGGCCGCGGTCGCTCGTGAACAGCACCAGCGCCTCGCCCTTGGCGGCATCGGCCTGCGTGGAGGCGGCATGCTGGGCCGCCGGCACGGTCGCCGCGGCGAGCTTCTCGACCGCCTCGAGGCTCACCATCTCGCCCGCGATCTTGGCAAAGCGCTTGACGCGGCCGACGATGCGCACGAAGCCGTCGTCATCGATATCGACGACGTCGCCGGTTTCATACCAGCCCTCGCCCGCGGTCGATACGGGGGCTTGCAGCACGCCGGGCGCCTCGACCCGCAGGTAGCCGCTCATCAGGTTGGGACCGGACACATGCAGCATGCCGCCCTGGGCGATGCCCGGCACCGGCACGAGGTGCACGTGCAGGCCGGGCAGGAACTGGCCGACGGTGCCGCTGCGGTAGGCCATCGGGGTGTTCACCGCCATCACCGGCGCGGTCTCGGTCGCGCCGTAGCCTTCGAAGATGCGGATGCCGAAGCGCTCGAACCACAGCTGACGCACCGGCTCGGCGAGTTTCTCGGCGCCGGCGATGACGTAGCGCAGGCGGTAGAAGTCATACGGGTGGGCGAAGCGCGCGTAGTTCGCGAGGAAGGTGCTCGTGCCCAGCAGCACGCTGCAGCCGCGGTCGTAGGCGAGCTCGGGGATCACGCGGTAATGCAGCGGACTGGGGTAGAGGAACACGTTGGCGCCCGAGAGCACCGGCAGCAGTCCGCCGGCGGTGAGGCCGAAGGAGTGGAAGAGCGGCAGCGCGTTGAGGATCTTGTCGTCCACCGAGAAATCGACCACCGCGCGGATCTGCGCGATGTTGGCGAGCAGCGCCCGGTGCGACAGCACGACGCCCTTGGGCTTGCCTTCGGAGCCGGAAGTGAACAGCACCACCGCCGTGTCCTCGGGCGAGCCGATGTGCGTCGCCGCGCGCGGGAAACGGATCGCCCACAGCATGAGCCACAGCTTGTCGACGAGACCCATGCCGGCACGCAGGTCCTCGAGATAGACCAGGCGCACGTCCGGGAGCACGCCACCGAGCGCAGCGAGCTTGTCGCCGAGCTTGGCCTGCTCGACGAAGGCGCGCGAGGTGAGGAGGGTGCGGATCTGCGCCGCCGTGCACGCGGCCTGCATGCCGTCGGCGCCGGCCGTGTAGTTCAGCATCGCCGGGATGCGGCGGAAGGCCGTGAGGCCGAAGACCAGCGCCAGCGTGGGCGCGAGGTTGGGCAACAGGATGCCGACGTGTTCGTCGGGCGCGGATTCCTTCGCGACCAGGCGGCCCAGCGCGAGCGCCATCTTCACGAGGTCGCCGTAGGAATACTCCTCCTGCTTGAGGTCCTCGACGAGGCGGCGCGAGCGGCCGTGGATGGACGCGGCATCCAGCAGCGCCTCGAACAGCGTCTCCTGCGGACGGCTCGCGAAGATCATCTCCTGCATGATGCGGCGCATCGCCTCGCCGGCCTTGCGCCGGCGCTCGCGCGCGGTCGGGGCGACGGGCACGTCGATGCGCGTGACCGGGTGGATCGTCAGCGCGAGCTGCGGCAGCAGGCGGCGCGGGAAGCGCCCGCCCATGCGCGAGAAGTAGGTGCGCGCGGCGCCGTCGATCTTCACCGGCAGGATCGTCGCGCCGGTACGCGCGGCGACGAAGGCGGGGCCCTCGTAGGTCTTCATCAGACTGCCGGTGGTCGTGATGCGCCCTTCCGGGAAGATCACGACCGGACGGCCGGATTCGAGCAGACGCACGACTTTCTTCATCGCCATCGGGCTCGCCGGATCGACCGCGAGATAATCCACCAGTGACAGCATCATGCGGAACCAGCGGTTGTTCGCGACCCCGGTATGCACGACGAACACCGGGTCGAGCGGCAGGAAGAGGCCCAGCAGCAGGCCGTCGAGGAAGGACTCGTGATTTGCGATCACGAGCAGGCGTCCGGCATCGGCCGGCACGGCGCCGTTCACGCGCACACGGAACAGCAGGCTTGCGAAGGCGCGCAGCAGGGGTTTGAGGAGCGATCGGAGCATGGTCGGATTCGTCGTCGAAGTGTTGGGTGTTGTTGGCCGGCGATCGGTAACGGGCTGTCTGCCTAGTCGACCGGGCGCGACGGAACATTCGATGCCGGCACGTCCGGCCACGGCACCTCGGGGCGCTTCATGTCGCGGAAGGCCGCCATCAGCCACGAACGCATGCCGATGACGATCGTGTAGGGGCGGCGGTCGGCGGGCGCGAGCTTCTGGTCGGCGATGTGCTGCTGCGCGAAGTCCTGGCCGACGCGCGCGAGGCGCTCGCGGAAGGAATGTGCGAGGCCACGCCCGATCTGGCCGTGCACGACCATCAGCATCTCGGACTCGCCGTCGAAGCCGCCGGCGAAGTAGTCGTCGATGACCTCGCCGCGGAAGTAGTGCATCACCGGCCCCTGCGGACGCCAGCGGAAGCCCTTCGCGACCTTGAGGTGGTAGCGGTTGCCCGGGCGCAGGTCGATGATGCCGAGACGATCGAGGTGCGTCAGCTGCTTCACGACCTCGGCCTCGCCGAGCTGGTAGGTCGCGACGATCTGCTCCGCGGTCCAGTGGCTCAGGCAGCAGATCGCGACCAGCAGCAGCTTGCGGTCGCCGACGACGGCCTTCTCCTGCGCGAGCGACAGCTCATCGAGCAGCGGCTCGTTCTCGGCGACGCGGCGCGCAAGGTCGGCGAAATCCAGGTTCAGGACCCGGCAGATCGCGTCGATGCGCGACAGCGGCATGTCGCCGCTCGCGGAGAACATGCGCTTGACGCTGGATTCGGCCATTCCGAGGCGTGCGGCGAGCGCTGCGTAGGTCAGGCCGGCGGTTTTCAGCTCGGTCTTCAGCGTGGTGACGAGGTCGGCGGTGGTGCTCATGGGCGGGCGGCGGGTGACGGACGGCGCCAAGACTATCGATTTCGCTTAGTCTGTGCGAGCCAATGTCATCAAGTATCACATATCGATACCTTTGGCGCACACGAGCCACACCCGATATCACGAAGAAGGCCCGTCGGCGCGAAGAGGACGCACGGCACCGAAGAAGGCTGTTCCGCGAAACCCGTCCCGAGAAATCCGTGCGCCCCATGCCGGTGCGGCGCGCACGCCACGCATCGCCGACACGCGCTCGCAGCCTTCCCGGATTCGGGACCCGTCCCCGAAAAGTCGACTCCTGCAGGGGTCCGATGTCCATGCCCATCGGATGGGCGCGCGGGGAAGATCCGCAGCATGCGCCGCTCTCCGCAATTCGCTAAAGAAACGCAGAATCAAGCCGTTACATTGAGTGTAAACGCTTGTGGCCGGCACGGCTGTTGCTTGGTTTATCATCACGAGGTCCGGAGCGCCGGACTCGCCTTCAAACCGCTTTTCCGGGGATCGTCGCATGAGGAAGATTCTGTGCCTTTTGACCGCAGTGCTGGCCGGCACATTCCACCTCGCGTCCGCCGGGGAGTTTGATACCACCGTCGACATGCGTGCGACGAGCGCGACGACTTTCAACGTCGAAGGACAGATCGCCGGGCTCGGCGCAGTCGATCTGATGGTCGATACCGGCTCGGGCTACATGACGATCAACGAGGAGATGCTCGCCCGGCTCAAGGAATCGGGCCGCGTGCGCTACGTGAAGGATCTGCGGGGCCGGCTCGCGAACGGCAGCGAACTGACGGTTCCGGTGTACACGATCGAGTCCGTCAGCATCGGCGGCGGATGCTGGCTCAAGGACGTCGAGGCCGCCGTCTTCCCGGGCGCCACGCGCCCCATCCTGGGACTCAGCGCGCTGCAGCGGGCGGCGCCGTTCATCTTCTCGTTCGAGCCGCCGCGCCTCGTCCTCAGCAACTGCCCGACGACCGCGGCAAGCCCTTCGGGCGACGTCGCCGACCTCGCGGCCTTCGACAACTGAACGGAAGCAAAAAAAACCGGCGCGTCATCCGGCGTGCCGGTCGTTGTGCATCGGACAATCCTTATCCGACACTGTCCTGTCGGGGTGCTTACGGCGTGAACTGCTGGTTTTCGGGATAGAACGCGTTCGCGCGGCTCTCGGCACCCTTGCTGCTGTCCTGACGCCACATCGTGCCCCGTTCGCCGCTTCTCGTCTGGCTTTGCGTCGTCGACCGGTCCGTTACCGTCTCGAACGCAGAGAACTCGCTCTGCGACTGGCCCATCATCCGCAAGTGCAACTGCTGCAGGCTCTGGCCCTCTGCGTATGGGTCGTCCTCCGCCGCTGCTCCGAGCGGGACCGCAACGAGCGTAGTGACGGCGATGGCCAGCAACGACTTCCGTTTCATGGAACTCATAGCATCCTCCTGCCTGTTAGGGTCTATCTGAGAATATCGTCCGCATCGGGAACGATGTTCCGGCATCGATCCGGCACCCCCACTAGTCGCATATGCCCTGTTGGGGAGAATTCGGCTGCGGCGAGGAGATCGATACGGCTATTCGAACGACCTGCAGGTTGCCGAGTTCCGGGCCGGGACGCGTGCGCAACGGCCTAGGTCATCGCGCCGGGCGCAGCCGACCGCTTGCGCCCGCCATCAGGGCGGGCGCAGGATTCACATAAACGGCTGATTGAATTGAATATTCCACCATTCATGAGGTGCCGGCCGGGCCCCGCACCTCCACCCGAAACGCGCTGACGGCAGGCGGCTGTAACGTTCTGTTACTTGTCGATGCCCGGACGTGCGGATCGCCCCCGCTTACAAGGCCGTCTTGCCGCGCGACAGCAAGCCCCGCACCGTCTCCTGCAGGTCGGCCGGCAGCACGACGACCTTGGCGCTCTCCGACGAGCCCATGCGTTCCATCGACGCGATGTACTTCTCGCCCAGCATGTACATCATCGGGCCCGGCTGGTCGCCGATGGCGGCGGCGACGCGGCGGATCGCCTCGGCGGAGGCTTCGGCGAGCATGACTTGGGCATTGGCGTCGCGCTTGGCGGATTCGAGGCGCGCCTCGGCCTCGAGGATCGCCGCCTGCTTGGCGCCTTCGGCCTTGGTGACCGCGGCCTTGCGTTCGCGTTCAGCGGCGGCCTGCAGTTCCATCGCACGCTGCATCGATTCGGACGGATTGATGTCCTGGATCTCGACCGACTTGACGGTGAGGCCCCAGTCGACGGCCTCGTCGGCGATGCTCTCGCGCAGCCGCGCCTTGATCTTGTCGCGCGAGGACAGTGCCTCGTCGAGATCCATCTCGCCGACGATGGAGCGCAGCGTGGTCATGATCATGTTGCGGATCGCTTCGGAGAAGTCCGTGACCCCATACACCGCCTTGACCGGATCGGTGATCTTGACGAAGGCGATGGCGTTGGTCCGGATCACCGCGTTGTCGCGCGTGATGACCTCCTGCTCCTGCACGTCGAGGATGATGTCCTTGGTGACGAGCTTGTAGGCGACGTTGTCGAGGTAGGGAATGATGATGTTGAGGCCGGGCTTCAAGGTGCCGTGGTACTTGCCGAGACGCTCGACGATCCATTCCTCGCCCTGCGGCAGGATACGCACGCCCTTGGCGAGGGTGACGACGACGAAGATGAGTACCGCGACGACGAAGACGAAGCTACCGCTCATGAAACCTCCTCAGGCTTTGACGACTTTCAGGAAACTACCTTCGACGGCGACGACGCGCACGCGCTCGCCGGCTGCAATCGGATTTTCGGCGAGGCACACCCATTCCTCGGCGCCCAGCAGCGGGCGCTGGAAGCGCACCTTGCCGCGCTGGAAAGGCGCGACCGCGCCGACGAGCAGGCCGACTTCGCCGATGACCTCGCCCGCGGAGGTGCCGATGCGGGTCTTGTGGAAGCCGGGCTTGAACACGCGGAACCACAGCACGACCATGGCCAGCGACAGGGCGGTCCAGGTGGCGAGCTGGGCGGTGAGCGACAGGCCGGGCGCGACGAAGAGCACGAACGCCAGCGCCAGCCCCGCGATGCCGAACCAGATCAGAAAGAAGGACGGTAGCGCCAGCTCGGCCAGGATCAGGGCAAAGCCAATTACGGTCCAGTGCCACCATTCGATATTCATAGCATCCTCCTCGCCGCCGATTGTAGCGGGATGTCATCGAGGCGTGCGCCCGCTGTGCCGGATCGCACGCACGCGGCCGCGACCAATTTCACGCCGCCACAGCGGGAAAGGCCGCAAGGGTGCGCGGGGTAGTTGACCGCGCCGCGGTTTTTCACCAGACTTCTCGGCGCGCATCAGTCATCGCGTGGCGTTTCGTGCTTGAAGTCCTCCGGTACTCAGTCCGTCATCCCCCCGATCGCGGTTGTCGCAACTTTGGGCAAACGCCCCTTATTTAATCTTTGATTTGGGATACTTCAAAATGGCAACTGGTACCGTCAAGTGGTTCAACGACGCCAAGGGCTTCGGCTTCATCACCCCGGACAACGGCGGCGAGGACCTCTTCGCTCACTTCTCCGCGATTCAGGGCAATGGCTTCCGCAGCCTGACCGAAGGCCAGAAGGTGCAATTCGACGAGACCTCCGGCCCGAAGGGCAAGCAGGCAGGCAACATCCGCCCGCTCTGATCCGCCTCGGCAGGATCTGACGAAGAAGCCCGGCATTGCCGGGCTTTTTGTTTTCTGCCCGCTCAGCGCGTGAGCTGGAAGGGCGACACGGTCGGCGCCGGGCGCGGGTTGCGGGCGGCGTCGATCACGCCCTGGCGCGGGTCGATGGGGGCCGCGGTGCCCGTGGGCCCCGGCCTGACGTTCGCGCCGGCCTGCGCGGCCGTGGTGCTGAAGGCGCGGTCGGCGACGAACTGCCAGTCGGCATAGCTTTCCATGCCTTCGAATTCCGCCCACTCGGGCGGGAAGCGGCCGCGTTTGAGCGGCGCGTCGCGCGACTGGCTGAAGACGCCGATGATGCCGCCGTCCGCACCGCGGATCAGCCCCCAGTCGGTGCTGCGCAGGATGGGATCGGCGTACAGGCGGCGCAGGTAGTGGCGCGAGGTCGGACTGCGCTGGTCGGTGAGCAGATCATCCAGGCGCTGCGGGAAGCGCTTCACCTCCGGCGAGTTCTCGTAGTAAAGGCGCAGCGCACGCGCGTACTGCGAGCCGACCCACAGCAGCTCGCGCTCACGGGCGCGCAGGCTGGCCGTGGACCACAGCTGCGCGGTGCCCACCAGCGCCAGCGTCATCAGCACGACCAGCACCAGCACGCCGATGAAAGTGAAGCCCCGCTCGCGTGCGCCCTCGGGTGCGTGAGCTCGCACATCGACCGCCACCGCTACCACTCCGCGTAAGGCGTCCCGTCGCGCGCGTTGCCCTCGGCGCCGCTGCGCACGTCGCCCACCGCGCCGCTCGCCCCGCCCTGCGGGGGCACGATCACCCAACTGTCGTTGCGCTGCGTGATCGGGTCGGTCGGGACGCTGCGCAGGTAGCGCTTGTCCACGAGCGCCTGCAGCGAGTCGGGATAGGCGCCGGTGTCGCCGTAGTGGTGGTCAAGCGCGTCGCGCATCACCGCGAGGGTCTGGCGCAGCGCGGTGTCCTCGGACTTCTCCAGGCTGCCGAAGTAGCGCGGCGCGGCGATCGCGAGCAGGGTCGCGATGATGGCCAGCACGACCAGCAGTTCGATCAGCGTGAAGCCGGGGCGGGTTTTGTACGGGGTATCCATCGCAGGCCTCACCACTGGCGGTAGGGAATGCCGTTCATCCCCTCGCCGGTGGCGAGCGAGAACACGTCGAAGACGTCGGCGCCGGCACGGGGGTTGTCGGGCGGGCTGTCGTAGGCGCGCAGGCCCCAGGTTTCGTCGGGCGGCAGCTCGGGCGCGGCGAAGGGGTCGCGCGGGATGCTGCGCAGGAAGTAGATGCGCTTGCCTTCGACATTGCGCACGTCGCGCACGCCTTCGGCCAGCACGCGCAGCGTCGGCGGGTAGCCGCTGGCGTCCGCGAGCTTTTCGACCTGGCCCGAATCGGCCGCGAGCTTGTAGGCGTCGATGGCGTCGCGGATGCGGTACAGCGCGTTCTTCAGCTCCTGCTCCTTGCTGCGGCGCACAACGGTCTCGGTGAGCGGTGCGGCGATGCTGGCGAGCAGCGCGACGATCGCCACCGTGATGACGACCTCGACGAGGGAGAAGCCGCGCACGCGCCGCATCGTCGGACCTCAGGGCTTGGCGCCGAGCGCGAGCGCCGCGGGCAGCGGCACCGAAACCGGACGGTTGCCCTCGCCGAAGGCCGTCACGCTGGTCACCTTGAGTTCGGCCGCCGCGCTGCTGCCCGGCAGCGCGACCACGCGCAGGCGCATCAGCGCGCCGTCGCCGCGTGCGCCTTGCGGCGCCGAGCGCGACAGCGCGACGAACATGCGTCCGGCCTTGTCGTCGATGCGCGGCGCGAAGGAGGTGATCGAGCCGTCGGCGTTCATCACGTCGCCCTCGGTCACGGCGACGACACGCAGCGCGGCCGGGTCGTAGGCGAGCTGCAGGGTCGTCGCCGTGAGCGGCTGCGTGACGCTCGCGCGCAGGATGATGTCGGTTTCCTCGCCGGGTTTCAGCGCGGCGGGCGCGGTCCATGACAGCGTCGCGGCGGCGGGCGAGGCGGCCACGGCGGGCACGTCGCTGCCGGCCGCGGCGGGCGGCGCAAGGGCAAGCACCGCTGCGGGCGCAGCCACCGCCGCTGCCTGCACCTGCGGCGCTGCGGCCGCTGCGGGGGCGATGGCGTCGCGCGTCGCGGCGTTCGGGACTGCCGGGGCGGTCGTGGTCACGCGCAGCATGGTGTCGCTGCGCGCCTTCAGCACCGCCTCGGTGCCCGACGGGTACTCGATGTCGTAGGGGTTCATGTAGGGCATGTTGCGCACGATGCGCGGCGTGATCGAGAGTACCAGCTCGGACTTGCCGATGGTGTCCTTGTTGCTGCCGAAGAGCCGGCCGAGTCCGGGAATGTCGCCGAGGCCGGGGATGCGGTTGCCGGAGACGTCGTGGTCGTTGCGCATCAGGCCGGCGAGGATCTGCGTTTCGCCGTCCTTCAGGCGCAGTGAAGTCGTCGCGTTGCGGGTGTCGACCTGCACGGGGATGGTGCCGTTCTTGGTCGGCGTCTGCGCGGTGGCCTTGCTGACCTCGAGCCCGATCTTGATCAGCACCTCGTCGTTGAGATGCACGGTGGGCTCGACCTCGAGCTTCAGGCCGACCTCGAGGTACTGGATGCTCTCGGTGATCACCGGGCCCTGCGTCGAGGGCGTGGAGGTGGCGCTCACCACCGGCACGCGCTGGCCGATGTGGATGCGCGCCTTCTCCTTGTTGCTGACGCGGATCACCGGGTTCGCCAGCGTGTTCACGTCGCTGTCGTTGGCGTTGATGCGCAGCTCGGGCGAGGGGCCGATCGTGATGCGGTCGCCGTTGATGCCGCGGTAATCGCTGAGCACCCCGGGCACGCCGCCGAGGTCGGGGCGCAGGATGCCGAAGGTGCTGGGCCACTGCAGGCCGAGGTCGAGGATGCGCTGGCGCGACACTTCCATGACTTCCACCTCGAGCACGACTTCGGGCTCGGGCAGGCCCTGCGTGGTCAGCAGCTTGTCGGCGAGGCGGATGGCGTCGGGCGTGTCGCGCATCGTCAGGGTGTTGAGGCGCTCGTCGATGAACACGTCCTTGCTCTTGAGCAGGGTCTTGATCATGTTCATCGCGGTCTTCGCGTCGATGTTCGCGAGGTGGAAGGTGCGGATCGTGAGGTCGAGGTAGTCGCGCTGCTTCTGCGGCGTGTCGGGGTAGATCATCACGGTGTTCTCGCTGATGATCTTGAGCTGCAGCTGGTTCTGCAGCAACAGCAGCTCGACGGCCTGCTCGACCGGCACCTGGCGCACGAACAGCGTCGCCTTGAGGTCGGACTTCACGTCCTTGTCGAACAGGAAGTTGATGCCGGCATTGCGCGACAGCACCTCGAAGATCTGCTTGAGGTTGCCGTCGCGGAATTCGAGCGTCACGGGCGCGGACATCTTCGAGCGCAGCTGCGGGTAGGGCGTGACGTTGTTCGCGCGGATGTCCTCGATCTCGCGCTTGAGCGCGAGCGCGCCTTCGTTGCGCGGGTCGATCGCGAGCACCTGGCGCACGAGGCGGTCGGCGCCGTCGGGGTCGCCGCGGCGCAGCGCCGTCTGGGCCTGGCGCACGGTCTCGCCGGTGTTGCGCAGCTTGTCCATCTGGCGCAGGGCCTCGCGCGCGCGCTCGTTGGCGGGATCGATGGCCAGCACGCGCTCGAAGCCGCGCACGGCGGCATTGTGGTCGCGCATCAGGCGCGAGCGCTCGGCGGTGGCCAGCAGGGCGGCGATCACGCGCGCGCGCTGGGTCGTCTGCGCCATGTTCACCGCCGCATCGCGCGGCTGTTCGCGCACGGCCTGGTCAAGCTTCGCAAGACCTTCTTCGTAACGCCCCTCGTCGATCAGGCGCGAGCCGTCGCGCTGCAGGGCGTCGGTGGCGCAGCCGGCAAGCCATGACGCCAGCAGCAGGACTGCAACCCGGGGTAAGGCACGGCGGAGCATTGTCTCCAGCATCATGGTTTGCTTCCCACAGGCAGGGTCTGGGTGATGTTCAGAGGAAGGTAGACGAACGTCATGGTGGTGTCGGTGATGCTTTTCACTTTGTAGCTGCCATCGACCACATCGCCTTCGCGGACGGTGTAGGGACGGTCGCCGCGCACGAGGAAGACGCGCACGCTGTGGCCGTCGGCGAGCTTGCCGAGATATTCGTAGGGGATGGGCGGCGCGGTGGGCGCGGGTGGCGGGGGCGGAGGAGGCGCCGGCGGGGGCGGCGGAGGTGGCGGCGGCGGCACGTACCAGCTGTGCGCGGCGAAGAGTTCCGGCGCCGGACGGGGGGGCGCATCGGCCGGGGTGGCCGGGCTGGCCGGGGTGTCCTCCCCTGCACGAGTTGCGGCGGCGGAAGGCGTACCGGCCGGTGCCGCAGCGGCGGCCGGAGCGGAGCGCAGCGCTGCGAGCTGGCCGTTTTGTACGAGCGGGGCGGGGTCGGGCGCCGCCGCGCGCGGGCGGGCCACCGCCTGCACCGGTTCGGCGTCGGCATGGTCGAAAAATTCGGGCACGATCGCGAGCGCCGCCGCCGCGCCGAGGAACACCACCCAGAAGAGCCTGCGCCGATCCGCCATCAGCGCCTCGACAGGTAGAGGGTCATGCGGATGCGCCCTTCGAGCTCGGTGTCGGACACCGCCTTGCGCTCGACGTCGAGGTCTTCCACGCTCAGGCCCGGCACCTTCGCGATCGCGGTGTCGATGAAGCGGCGCAGCTGCGCGTAGTTGCCGCGCACCGGCAGCAGGATCTGGTAGCGCGCCATGTGCGTGCCCTGCTCCACCGCGAGCGAATATTCGCCGCGCGCGAGCGAGATCTTTTCCGCGTCGGCAGCGGCGTACAGACCGTCGATCGCGCTCGTCGCGGCGAGCTGGGCCGGCAGCCCGGCGTAGAAATCGTCGAGCTGGCGCGCGGGCGGCTGCGCGATGCGCACTTCGCCGTTGAGCACGGCGGTGGCCTGGGCCTGCGCGCGCAGCATGTGCTGTTCGGCGCGTTCGCGCGACTCGATGCCGGGCATCACGGCCAGCACGACCCAGCCCGCGGCGGCGGCCAGCAGCACCACGCCGCCTAGGCCGGGCAGGCCGAGGCGGCGCACCGCTTCGTGGAGCGTCAGCTTATGGAGCCGCATGATCCGTCACCCAGCTTGCGACGAGGCTGAAGCGCACCGGCCGGCCCTGCACCTGCTCGGCGAATTCGTGATTGACGAGCGACACGTCGCGCAGCACGGCGGTGTCCTCCAGCTTGCGGTGGTAGGCGAGCATCGCGCCGAGGTCGCGCGCCTCGGCGGTGATGCGCAGTTGGCCCTTGCGCGCGTCCGGCGTCAGCGACAGCAGCGCGACGTCGTCGCTGGCGAGCGATTCCAGCGTCGCGAACAGCGCCTGCCAGGGCCGGTTGTCGATGCGCGCCTGCACGCGCTGCATGTCCGCCAGCGCGTTGTCGCGCTCCTTGCCGGCGCCACTCGCGCCCGCCTTCCCGCCGCCCTTCACGCCGGCGCCCGGCGGGTGCTGGTCGAGCAGGGCTTCGGGCAGGCCGGCGACGATGTCGCGCACGATGGTCTCCAGCGCGGCGGCCTCGGCGTCGACGCGCAGGCCGGCCGACATCGCCGTGCCGACGAGGGCGATGCCCGCGGCCAACAGGACCCAGCCGCCGGCGCGGGGCTTGGGCGGGCGGCGGAAGTCGAGTTCGAGCCGGTTCATCACGCCACCGCCCGCGCCATGTCCTGCCACGCATCGGCGCCGCCCAGCGCCAGCGCCTGCGGCGCGATGCCTTCGACGGCGGGCCAGGCCGCGGCCGTGCGGCCCGGGGTATGGACGTACACCGCGGGCACCGGCCCCGCCGCCGGATCGCCGATGCCGTTGAGCTCGCATTCGCGTTCGAGCAGCGCCGCGACGGCGCGCTCGCTGTCGGCACTGGCGTTGGAGCGCACCGACAGCCACTGTCCGGCGCGCGCGAGCAGCATGCTGCAGCGGCCCGGCTCGGCCACCGCGAACACGAAGTTGTCGCGTGCGAGGCGCGGCTGCAGGCGGTTGTAGGCCGCCATCAGGTGCGGCTGCACCGACGCGAGGCGCAGCCCGGCGCCCTGCGCGACGGCCTGCAGGCGGTCCAGCAGCGCCTGTTCGATCGCCACCGCCACGCGCGGACGCCCCGCGGCCTCGGGCGAGATGCGCAGCGCCCAGCCGGCCGCGACCGGCCCGTAGATGTCCTCGAAGGCGATGCGGGTGAAGGTCTCCAGCTCGGCGGGCGAGCCGATCGCGTCACTCCACGGCACGAGGACGAAATGCGCGAAATGACTGGAGAGCACCACCGTCAGCCGGCCGCGGCGCGTGCCGCCCTCGCGTATCAGCCCCTGCAGCGCGTCGGCGGCGCCGTTCCAGCCGCCCTCGCAGTCGCTGGCGCCGCCGGGCGCGGGGCCCCCTCGCCCCGCGCGCAGCAGCGTCGCCCGCGTCGGAGCGAGAACGGCGACGAAATGCTCACGCGACAAAAGTGACACGGTTGATCTCCTCGAGCGTGGTCTGGCCGGTGCGCACGAGATCGAGTGCGGATTCGCGCAGCAGGCGCAGGCCGCGCTTCTTCGCCAGCTCCTTGAGCTCGGCGATGGGCTTGCGGTCGATGATGGTCTGGCGCAGCTCGTCGTCGAGCAGCAGCACTTCGGCGATCGCGGTGCGGCCGCGGTAGCCGCTGCCACGGCAGCGGCCGCAGCCGGGGCTGTGCACGAAGCGCCAGCCGTGCGTCTGCGCCGGATCGATGCCCGAGGCGATGAGCTCCTCGTCGCGCGGGCGCAGCTCGACGGCACAATGCGGACAGGCCAGCCGGATCAGGCGCTGCGCGAGCACGCCGTTGAGCGCCGACACGAAGCTGTAGGGATCGACCTCCATCTGCGTGAAGCGGCCGATCACGTCGAACACGTTGTTGGCGTGGATGGTGGTGAACACGAGGTGGCCGGTGAGCGCGGACTGCACGGCGATCTGCGCCGTGTCGGGGTCGCGGATCTCGCCGACCATGATCTTGTCCGGGTCGTGGCGCAGGATGGAACGCAGGCCGCGCGAGAAGGTGAGCCCCTTCTTCTCGTTGACCGGGATCTGCAGCACGCCGGGGAGCTGGTATTCGACCGGGTCCTCGATGGTGATGATCTTGTCCACGCCGCGGTTGATCTCGGTGAGCATCGCGTACAGCGTGGTGGTCTTGCCGCTGCCGGTCGGGCCGGTCACCAGCACCATGCCGTAGGGCTCGCCGGCGAGGCGGCGCAGCGTCTTCATGACGTCCGCCTCGAAACCGAGCGAGTCGAGGCGCACGCCGTGCGTCTGATCAGCCAGATCCTGCTTGTCGAGCACGCGCAGCACGGCGTCCTCGCCGAAGATGCTGGGGATGATGGAGACGCGGAAGTCGATCTGGCGGCCCTTGATCGACACCTTGAAGCGGCCGTCCTGCGGCACGCGCTTCTCGGCGATGTCGAGCTCGGCCATCACCTTCACGCGCGAGATCATCTGCTCGGCGACTTCGGCGCCCTGCACGCGGCTTGCGGTGTTGAGCACGCCGTCGACGCGGTACTTGATGACCATGCCGCTGCCGGTGACGCTGAGGTGGATGTCGCTGGCCTTGGCCTTGAGCGCGTCGTAGAGCGTCGAATTGACCAGCTTCACGACGACGCTGGAATCCTCGCTGATGCGCGTGAGCGAGAGCGTCTCGACGTCCTCGACGATCTCGGTCTCCTCGTGCGCACCGGCGAGCGAGTCCACCGCGTGAAAGTCCTCTTCGTGGCGCGCGAGATAGGCCGAAAGGTCCGCCGGGTGCGCGAGATACAGCTCGGCGCCGGCCATGCGCTCGTCGATCCACGCAAGGCGCGCGCCGTCGAAGGGGTCGGAGCATACGCCGACCAGGGCGCCGCCGGTTTCGGGCGGACGCCTCACCAGCACGAACTCGTGCTTGATCGCCTCCGCGAGCGGCACTTTCGAGAAATCCGGCGCGCTGGCGAACAGCTGCTCGCTGCCCAGCACCGGGAAATGCAGCGTGACCGCCAGGCTGCGCACGAATTCGCGCGGCTCGAGTCCGGCCAGTTCCTCCAGTTCATCAATGACGCGGCGGCCGTGCGTCGTGGCGCGCTCGCGCGCCGTTCGCAGCAGTGCGGCATCGAGCCGCGGCGCCACACCGTTGCCGTCGTCCGGCACGACCATCTCTGGCGTGACATGCATGTCCATCGCATCGATCTCCTGCGGGTTGCGTCCGACCTGGCCCGCTGCTTGTTATTGCTGCACGGCGCGTCCTTCCCGTCCCTGCCGCGCCCTGTCGCGTCTCTCTGTTGTCATTCTTCGCCTTCGCCTTCACCTTCGCGCAACGGCCGGAACCTGCCGGCATGGCGCCGATCGGCAAACAGCCACGTCCCGTCGTACAGCCGCATCGGGAAGCGGTTGCTCGCATGCAGGCGCCGGTCCGGATGCGTCAGCCCCTGCCCGTCGCCGTACGGCTCGGCCCCGCCTCCGACAGGGGTCGCCACATAAGGGCCGATGCAGCGCACGACCTTCGACAGCTCCGCGAGGGGAAAGGGCTTGAACAGGATGTGCTCGATGCCCCGCCGCACGGCCTCGTCGTACACCTCGTTGCGCGGCTGCCCCGTCATCAGGATGGCGTTGGCGGTCGCGCCGCGCATGCGGATCGCATCCAGCACCTGGAAACCGGACATGTCGGGGAGGCGGTAGTCGAGGACCAGCACGTCGGGCACAAAACCGTCCAGCGCCCTGATCGCGCTCGCGCCGTCGGGCGCCACGCGGGCGTCGCAGCTTGCCCGCTGGAGGTAGGCCTGCAGGTTCTCCGCGAGGATGTCCTCGTCTTCGACTATCAACACCCTTCGGCTGGCTGACATGACCTTCTCCGCTTCCGCGCCGCCCCGGTCCACAATGCCGGATGCGTCGTTGACGGTACTTCAGCATGCTTCGTGCCAACATTTGGATCTCGCGGAACTGTTGGGGTTTGCATGAATCCCGAGGGCCGGGCTAACCTGTTTCGCCCCCGGAAGTGGGGAAATGCAGCCCGCCTCATGGGCCACTCCCCCCAGCGTGGGGCAAGCGGCCCTGCCTCGTTCAGAACTTCTGCATCACATCCACCTTCGCGCCGCTGCGCAACTTCTGCAGCGCGCTGTGTCCGGCCTCGGCGCGCTGGCTCACGACGAGGTACTCGCGCACCTGCCGCTTCGCCTCGGCCTCGGGCATACCCTCGGGCGCCGGTTCCCTTTCCAGCGTGCGCCTGACCTCGTCGTCGCTGACCTCGGGCATGCCCGCGAGATCCTGCAGCGTGCGGCTCGCCGCCAGCTCGTGACGCAGGTATTCGGCGTAGGTGGCCTCGTTGAAGCCGGCGTCGCGCACGCGCCGCTCGTAGGCATCGCGGGTGGCGAAACCCGCCTCGATTCCCTTGCGCGCCTGCTCGACGGCGGCGTCGTCGATCTTCACGCCGCGCCGCTGCGACTCCTGCCACAGCAGTTCCTTGTCGATCAGCTGATCGAGCGCTTCGCGCTTGAGGCGCTTGAACACTTCGGGATTGCGGATGGCGGCGACGTTACGCGCCTGCAACTTGAGGTAGTCCTCGAAATGGCGTTCGAGGCGGAATACGGAGATGTCCGCGCCGTTTACCCGCGCGGCGACGCCGACCTCCTGCGCGGTGGCCGGTGTCGGCAGCGTGAGGGTGCAGACCAGGCACAGGGCTGCCGTCCCGAGCCGCAGACCGCGCAGCACGTGGCGCACGGTCCCTCCTCTCCTCTCCTGCGCCGTGGCGGCGCACCTGCCCTGTGTCTGGTCTGTCCTCACAACTCTTTCCTCCTAAGAATAGCCCATCGCCTCACTCCTGCACGGTGTCGAGGCGCACGTAGCGGCCGGTGGGGCGGAAGACGCGCTTCTGCGCATCCACACCGACAATGTGGGCCCCGGGCGCGCCGATGCGCTGCCCAGGTCCGAAGCCGATGGCGGGCGTCACGCCGGTCTGGAAGCCGTGCATGTTCTCCAGCGCGGCGACCAGCTTGTCGCGGCTGGCGTCGCGCCCGGCGCGCTTGAAGCCTTCCACCATCACCATCGCGGCGGCATAGGCGCCGACCTGGAAGGCGGGGTGGCGATCGCCTGCGCCGCTGCGTTCGCGCACCGCCCGCAGCGCGCCCGCGCCCTGCGGGCTCCAGTCCTGCGGCAGCGTCGGGTAGGCGATGAACACGCGCTCGGCCTGCGCCGCGGGCAGCTGCAGCGCGGACGGGCCGACCTGGTTTGCGGCCGCGAACATCCATGGCGGGTCCTTCTGCAGCTCGGGTTGCGCGGCGAGCGCGCCGAAGTCGGCGTCGCGGCCGATGAAGAACACGGCCTTCGCCCCCTGCCCGGCCACTGCCGCGCCCACCCATGGGGCGTTGAACGCCCCCGGCACGTAGGCATAGGCGCGCACCTGCGACCAGCCGCGGCGCGCGAGGCGCTCGGCCAGTGCGCCGGCGATGGCGCCACTGCGGGCTTCGTCCGGGTGCACGATCGCGGCGGGCGGATTCGTCAGCTTCAGGGCGGTGGCGGCGTATTCGCCGAGCGCGCCGAGCTGCTCGCCAAGACCGGGCAGGGGGTCGAACACGAAACGGCCGGCGCTGCCCGACACCTGCGCGAGCGGACCGACCACGGGAATGCGCGCGGCGTCGGCGAGCTCGCCGAGTCGCCCGTCGAGCGCCGGCACCAGCGGCGCGATGACGGCAAACACCTTGTCCTCGTCCATCAAACGGCGCAGCGCGGCCTCGGCGGCGGCTGCGTCGGCGCCGGGATCGGCGACGACCAGCTCGACGCGCCGGCCATGCACGCCGCCGCCGGCGTTCACGGCATCGAAGGTGCCGCGCAGGATGGCCGTGACGGTCTTTCCCAGCTCCGCCAGCGGCCCGGTGGCCGGCTGCAGCGTGCCGACGCGCACGGTATCCGGCAGCAGGCCGGGGTCGCCGTCGTCCTCCAGGCGCTTCAGGTAGGCCGTCAGGTTCTCCACGTCGCGCGCCGCCATCACGAAGCGCGGCATCGCGGGGTCGAGCCGGTTGCCGCCCGAATCGACCCCGCTGGTGATGGCGCGCGCGAAGCTCGCCGCATCGTAGGGCGGCCGTTCGCGCCCGTTTTCGAGCCGCTGGTTGTAAGGGAGGGCAAGCCGCCGCCAGGTGATGTCGGGCGGGCGCACGCCCCCCTCGCGCCGCCCGCGGCCATCAGCGCCGTGGCAGTTGGCACACGGCACCACCGTTCCCGGTATTGCCGTGTCCGCGCCACCGACGCGGGCCGCGATGCTGCTACCGGAGGCGCTGCGGCCTTCGAGGAAGATCTGCTTTCCGGCCGTTTCGGAAGCAGTCAGCTCGATTGCGGCCACAGGCCCCGCGACGCATGCCAGCGCGGCTATCACACCCGACCACCGTAACAGGCGGCGGCTTGCCATGATCGTCACCTTCCCGACCTCACTTTCCCATGCTCACCTTGGCCACGGGCTCGGTGAGCATCCTCAGCCGCTCAGCGATCGCCGGAGGCGGCGCATCGGGACGGATCTTGTTCCAGCGCTTGGTGGCCACGTCGCCGGCGATCAGCAGAGTGGAATGCTCCTCGGCGCTCTGACCGAGCTGGCCGAGGCGGCTCAGCACGAAGTCCACGCTGGCCTTGTCGCCGGTGAGGAAGGTCCAGTTCGGGCTGTCGGCCTCGTTCTTCGCCGCGAAGGCCTTCAAGGACTGCGGCGTGTCGTTCAGCGGGTCGCTGCTGATCGAGATGAAATGCACCTTGCGCGCCGCCTCCTCGCCCAGCGCGTCGCGCACCTCCTTGAGCTTGCGCGTGATGAGCGGGCAGGCGTCCTTGCAGTTCGTGTAGACCACGTTGAGCATCACGACACGGTCCTTCAGCACGTCGCTGTAGAACTGCAGCTTGCGCCCGTTCTGGTCGACGAGCTCGGTGTCGGTAAAGTAGGCGCGTGCATCGTGCGTGCCGCCGCCGGTGGCCGGGGGCGTCACCGCCTGCGCGGTGGCTGCAGCCGGGGCGGCGTGGTCGTCGTGTTGCTTGTCATGCGCGAAGGCACCGGGAGCGACGGCGAGGGTGAGGGCCTGCGCGAGGGCCGCCACGGAGGCGAGGAGAAGGGTGCGGCGTGGGACGGTGCAGCGTGCTGCGATCATGAGATTACTCCCGGGTTGCGGCCCGCGCCGCGATGAGCGATTCGACCTGCGCGACCAGCATCGCGGGGTCCGCGAAGCCGTAGAAGCGCGTCCATTTGCCGCTGCGGCCGTCGCCAACCATCATCACGACGGGGTGATCCTCGAAGTTCGGCGTCCATGTGCCCAGGCCCTTGAGCGTGTCGTTGACTGCCGTCGTGCTGCCGGTGAGCCACGACCACCCCGCGCCCGCGCCGCGGGAGCGTGCGTAGTCGCGCAGGCGGGCGGGGGTGTCGCGGACCGGGTCGACGGTGAGCGAGACGAGCGAGACGTCGCGCCCCACCCGCCCGCCGAGTTTCTGCTGCACTTCGCCCATGATCGCGGAGACCACCGGGCATACCGTCGTGCAGCTCGTATAGACGAAATCCATCACGACGATGCGGTCGCCGATCACGTCGGACTTGAGACTGCGCGCGCGGCTGTTCTGGTCGAGCAGCGTCACGTCGGGGAAGCGCACGACGACATCCTCGGGCAGCTTCAGGTCGGAGTCGGCGTGATTGGCGTGATTGGCGTGCTGCGAGTGGTCGGCGTGATTGGCGTGGCCCGCGTGGGCATCGGCCGCGGCGACCTGCGCGGGCTGCGGCTTCATCGCGGGTCCGGATTGCGCCCGCGCCAGGCCTGGCAGGATGAAGCTCGCGGCCACCGTCACGGCCAGCGCGAGCAGGCTCGCGCGCATGATCCTGGTCGTGCGATCGTGCTTCATGCGTTTTGCTCCCTTTTTCATTGCCCCCTCCTGCTCACTTGTTCCTGAATGCTCTGACACCCAAATATCGCTCGAGACCGGGTTCCTCCCCCTTCAAGGGGGAGGGAGAAGGAATGCCCGCCTCACTTGCCCGCCACCGCCGACACCGCGCGCAGCGTCAGGTAGGGCTTGTTCTGCGCGTCCTGCAGCGCCGCCGACTCCACATGCACGTAGTACGCGCCGGTCTCGGCGAGCTGCAGGCTGGCCTCATACACGCCGTCGCCCACTTCGCGTGCCGCTGCGCTCTGGCGCGTGCCGGCCGGGGCGACGAAGTAATTCACCATGAGGTCCGTGAGGCCGGTGCGCGGCGTGTCCTTGCGGCCGGCAACGAGGCGGAAGCGCACCGTCGCCTTGCCCGGCGCCTGCACCGTCACCGGCGCGGGCAGGAACTCGAGGCGCGGCACCGCGAGCTTCGCGTCGCTCACCGCGCCGGGTTTCACCTCGGCGCTGAAGCAGTGCAGCACCTGCGGCCGGTCGAGCATGAAGGCGACGTCGAACTTGCCCGAGGCGGGCAGCGTGACCTGGGTCGAGAACACGCCCGCTTCGCCCTGCTTCATCGCACGGTCGACCACCGTGACCGCGCGCGCCGTGTGGCCGCGGTTGAGGTAGCCGGTCATCGGCGCGTTCATGCCTTCCATGTAGAAGTAGGTGGTGTTGTTCGCCGGATTCACGACGAACACCGACCCCTCGTCGTTGCGCGCCGCGAGGCTCGCCGCCAGCGGCAGGTCGCCCGCCAGCCTGGGCGCCTCGCCGCCCGCGGCGAAGCTCTGCAGCACCGGCTCGTGGCCCTTGCCCAGCGAGTCGAGCTTCACCATCGTCACGCGCTCGCTCGCGAGTCCGCGCACGTAGGCATAACCCGAGGTGAAGGTCACCTGGTAGGGTTCCGCGGCGACCGTGATTTCATGCGCGACCTCGTCGCTGCCCGCATCGAGCACGGTCGCCACGTTCTCCATCGTGTTGAGCGCGAAGGCGTAGCGGCCGTCGGCGGTGAAGCGCACCGGGCCGAGGCCCGGCTTGGCCTGGATGAGCTTGCGTGTCGCCAGCGTCCTGGCGTCGATCACGGTGATCGTTCCGGCCTGGCCGTCGGCCACGTACAGCGCCTTCGACAGCGAGGACTGCGCCACCGAGATCGGCCGTGGCCCGGTCGGGAGATCCTTCACCTTCTGCATCGAGGCGACGTCGAACACCGTCACGGTGCCCGCATCGCGGTTGCTCACGAAGGCATGGCGCGAATCGTCGCTGAAGGCGATCTCGTGGTGACCCTTGCCGGTCTGGACCGTCTTCACGGGTTTGAAAGTGTGGGCGTCGATCACCGTGACGCCGCTCTTGCCGGGGTCGCGCGAATTGTTGCCGACCCACAGGTAGCGTCCGTCGGGCTGCACCGCGACGCGCACCGGTTCGTCACCGGCATCGACATCCTTGACGACGCGGAAGCTGGCCGCATCGACGACGGAAACCCGGTCGGCGAGCGGCATCGACACGAAGAGGTACTTGCCGTCCGTGCTCTTGGCCCAGTCCATCGGCTGGCTCTTGAGCATGATGCGCGTCAGCGTGCTGGTCACGCCGCCCACGGAGGTTAGCGGGTCGATCACGCTGATGCTCGGATCCTTGTTGAGCACCATCAGGTAATAGCTGTTGAGGTCCACCATCGGCCGCACGCCGACCACGCCCTTCAGGTAGAGCGCGATCTTGTCCTTGCATTCCTTCTGCTCGTTGGCCTTCGGGTTCGAGATCACCTGCGCGAGGTCCAGCCACGCGCCCGGTGCGAGTCCCGGCACGCCCTTGCCCGTGTTAGCGTCGGTGATGCGGAAGCGGATGTCGGCGAGCCCGCCTTCGACCAGTTCGGTTGCGCCGCCGGCCGGGCGCGCTTCGAAGTCGATCGCCACGCCGTCGCGCACCAGGCGACCGCTGGCTGCCGGCTTGGCATCCGCCGCGATGGGCGCGGGGGCCGGGGCAGCGACAGCGGTTCCCAACAATACGTACGACACCAGCAGCGAAAGTGTTGCGAAGCGAAGTTTGCTCACGATCATTTCCCCCTGTTTCGGGGCCCACCTATGGGGCAGCCCCGGACTACGAATTCGAGTGGCTGCGCGTTCACCGACGCGCCGGAATACGCCGTTTGCTGTTCAAGATGCGGCTGAATCCGCAAAAAGGGTGGTGGGCCCCACTGCCATTAAGACCCACCGAATCCGCAACAGCCATGGTGCTGTCGCAACTGTGTGCATGCTTCGTACCAGCGGGATGCGGCCGGCAGAACCGCACCCCGTGGTTGCTACGTGATGCTTACTGCACCCGCACGATCCCCCAGCGGCCGCTCAGATTGCCCAGCGACTCGAAGTCGCGGTACAGGTAGTCGCCCGGGATTGCATTGGCGCCGCCTGCGCTGGCCAGGTTGAAGGTGAAGTGCGCGGCCGGCAGGATGCTCTCCTGACCGCCCAGGAACATCCCCAGCGGGTTGAACAGGATCCGCGTCGAACCCACACCGAACTTGCGCGACGGATAACCGCTGCTATCCGTGTTGTTCGCGCGGTACGGATCACGCTGCCACACGTGGCCATGGAGGCCGAAGGTACCCATCCGGCTGCCGCCCGAAGCCTGCACCACGTGGATGCGGAAGGGCATGCCGCGGTTCACCGTCAGGACCGGGGTCTCCGGATCCGCACCACCGACCAGCGCGTTGCTGTAAGCCATGCTGGCGTTGGGCACGTCGGCGAAGCCTGCACCGTTGGCGTGACCGAAGGGCGCATCCGGAGCCTTCTGGAAGCGGTACCACATCGGTTCGGCCTTGTAGTTCACCGCCATCGCCGAGTTGTCTTCCGGATCCTCATGCACCATCGGACCTTCGGCGGCGACGTTCTCCACCGGATCGCCATTGGCCCAACGCATGTTCAGACCCTTCGCCCACTGCAGCGCGAAATCGCGGTAGGTGGCAAGCTCCGGCTTCGTGGTCTTGGTCACCGTGGCGGCGGCGCGCATGTTGTCGTCCTCGACCCAGGTCGATTCCGGCGGCATGGCGACGAACGCCCCGTTGAGACCCTTCTGCGTCTGCTTGATCTTGTCCGCCGGCATGATGTTGACCCCGCCGAACTCGATACCCACCGCCGTGACGGTGTCGGTTGCCTTCTTGATGGTGGAAGTCTGCGCGGAGTACGCGCGGCCCAGGTCTCCTACGTAGAATTGATAGGTCTTCGGTGCCTCTCCGGGTGCAACCGTCTGCACCGGGTTGATACCGACGTTGGTGCCGTCCGACTTGGTCACGTCATACATCAGCAGCTGGGCGTGGAAGCCGGCATGGCTGGACGGGCGCATCAGGTTGTTGTTGAAGGCCGTGGTGCCCGTGGTGTCGTAGCGGTCGCGCACGACCACCGGCGCCATCAGGTTGGGCGACGGCAAGTCGGGCATCACCGTCGGCAACCGGTTCTCCAGCACCAGATTCACGCACTCGCCGGACGCGGCACGCAGCACCAGGGGTTCGACCGGGACACCCGCGTTCAGCTTGCCGGTGGTCGGATCGAGGTCGTCCTTGCGCACGTACATCACCGCGGTCGGATCGTGCAGCGGGCCTGACTTGCCGCCGACCGTGATCGCCTCGCCCGTCACTTCGTCGATGATGGTCGCAGCCGGGATGCTGGTCGGACGCGAGTTGTACACCAGCGTACCGCCGTCGGCCTTGAGCGGGCCGCCGACATGCTTGCCGTCACTGCCCGCCATGCCGATGGTCAGGCCGAGCGGGTTGGGCAGGATGTCGTTGGCGAGCGCCACCACCACGTTGAAGTCGCGCTGCTTGACCGGCAGCACGCCGAGCTTCGGATCGACATAGTTCTTCGGGCAGATGCCGTTGAAGTCCGCCGTGTTGCTCAGGGCGACCGGCAGCGGGTTGTTCGGCGTCGCGTACAGATCAGCCTGCTTCTCGGCGTAGTTGCGCATCACGCCCCACGAACCGTTCCAGTAACCTTCGATCGATGAGTTGATCGCGTACAGGTAGTCGGCTTCGGTACGGGTCGCATCCGCATACATCGCCACCGGCATTCCGAAGCTGAACTGCTCGGAGATGCCGACCATCTGGCCATTGCGCCAGCCGGAGTTGCCTGCCGCGCCGAACGACGAACCCGCCTGCAGCCACTTGACGCCGTGGATGCTCACGCTGTGCGCCTCTTCCTGGCCGCCGGCCTGGACACGCACGCGGACGATGTCACCCGCGTAGGTGCGCAGCATAGGCGTGAAGGGGTCGCCGGCCTTGTCGCCCGCACTGTTGATGTGCGGCGGGAAGATCGTGATGCCACCGGTCGGGCCGGTCGCCTGCGTGATCGCGCTCGGTGCCTGGTTGAAGGCGTCGATCTTGCGGTCGGTACGGCTTTGCAGTGCGTAGGCGAGGTCACCCGCGAGCCCGTCAGCCTGCATCCCGGACTTGCCGTCGGGACCGGTCCTGGAAGGATCGTAGATGCGCAGCCCCACCGGTTCGTTGCGGTAATTCACCACGAACATGCCGGGGTCGTCCGCCGAGATCGCCTGCGGGCACGGACGGACCGGGCAACCCTCCTTCTCGCCACCCGCCACGATGCGCTGCATGTCGGGGAAGATGGGCAGCGTGGTCTTCTTCGCCGGCGGGTTGATCGCGTAGCGGAAGCTTTCCGGGCTGGTCGGGTAGGCGGCCGGGTTGGGGATGCCGTCGGGACCTGCACCCACATACACGCCGGCTTCGTACGCATGCTGGAAGTCGGTGAACTCGAGGTAGAACTCGCGGTAGCTGTCATCGATCTTGTCGCCATCGATGTCGCCCGAGTTGATCACCGCCTGCCACGAGGTCGGACCACCGTCGGCACGGGTGTACAGCGGGGTGCCGGTCTCTGCCTGGTACCACTTCGAGCCCGCCGGTTCGGTCAGCACGGTTCCGTACAGGCCGATCTGCTGGTGGGTCGAGGGGCCATAGTGGTCATGCGTGAAGATGTTGCCGAGGCCGCGGTCGATGTTGTACTGGTTCAACAGCGGGTCGGAGAACCAGCGCTGCATCGTCGTGCGTGCGCCCATCCAGTCGGGCCGTCCAAACTGGCCGAAGTACGGGTGAGCCTGCTCGACGGGGCATGCGTTGGTGCCGTCGCGTGCATCGGGCGTGGTGCAGAGGTTGAAGTGGCGGATCGCATGGATGCGCTCGACGATCGCTCCCGGGGAGATCGTGCCGTCCTCATAGTTCCAGCCGTTCGCCGCGCCGTCCGTGGTGGAAAGGTCCCACTTGGGCAGGTGAATGTGCTGGCCGATGATGTCGGTCGGCGTGCGCACCTGGTAGTCGTCCAGCTCGTAGAACTCCGGCACCAGGTTGGTGTGGTGATACATCGCGCAGTCGAACGTGTTCAGGCGCATCACCAGGGGCTCGGGCGGCTGCTGCTTGTTGATCACCGGCATCACGTCCTCCCACAGCGCGATGATGCGCTGTTGCGGGAAGTGGTAACCGGCCTTGTTGATCACCGCGTCGAACTGGATGTTGGCGCCCTTGTACACGCGCGGGGTGCTCGCGTTGAACTGCGACGCCGCACCGGTCCACATCGCGCTCATCGTCGCGCCGCTGTACCACGCGCCCGCACCGGCGCTCGCAGTCAGCTGCTTCTGCGTGTCGTCGATGCAGGGCTCGGCAAACGGGGCCGCGACCGAGGGCTTCGCGCCGTTGGTCCTGAAGTTCGCCGCCGTCACCGTGCTGCCGTCAGGCGTGACTGCATAGCTGCCGTGGAAGGGCTTCGAGTGGAAGCTCATCGCCGCCTGCTCGGCGTCCGTGCCTTCCTCGGGGAAGAACACCGCCGGAACGGAGACCAGCTTCTTCAGGAAGTCCACCGGGCTGGTCGTCACCACCGCCTCGGCACCGGACAGCGTGCCTTCGATGGTGTGCCGTGCCAAACCGCCGTCCCAGCCGCCTGCCTGCTCGGGCACGAGACCTTGCCACAGCGTGTTGCCGCTCGCCTTCAGCGCCGTCGCCTGGGCCTGCGTCAACATGTCGAGCGGCGGAGTCGGCGGACGCTGACCCATCGTCGACTCGATGCCTGCGACCCAGAACGGATAACCCGGGTTCTTCAGGGTGCCGTCGGCATTCCTGTTGGCGGCGCTGCGATCGATCTGGGCCTTGGAACCCGCAACGATGTCGTTGTTGGCACCGACGTACTTCGTCACCACGCTCACCGTACCCGGCATCGGCGCCATGGCCTTGCCCGGCAGCGGCACGACTGCGGGGATCGGGCTGCCGACCACCACTTCGCCATCGGGATAGGCGCGCGCACCGGCGGCCGGTGTGCCGTCCTGCAACGCGAACGGCGTACTGTGGTAGCCCTTCGTCCCGTTCGACACCGCCAGCTTGGTGCCCGCCTCGAAGGTGTCGTGGTTCCGCCACAGGTACCACATCCCCTGCGCGAAGTGCGGGTAGAAGTGGCAGTGGTAGATCGCGTCGCCCGGAGAACGGTTGCGGTTGCCCGAGCCGCCGTTGACTATCTCGTAGGTGTAGCCGGAGCCCGGCCCGATGCCCTGCGCGTCGAGGTAGTTGGAATTGTCGTCGTTGGGGTTGAACAGCCACTGGTGGTTGTGCAGGTGGAACACGTGCTGTTCCTGGCCTACGTGCACGTTGCGGTACTTCACGAAGTCGCCGATGTAACTGTGATGCACGTTCGCCGGATCCTGCGGATACAGCACCTTGGTCGCCTTGATGCCGGTGGTGCCCGGCGCCGGCGCCTCGCCCGGCTTCAGCGCTTCGAGGCCGACGTTCGCGGGAATGTCGACCAGCTGCGCGGGATCGCCGACCACGTACGCGGTGAGGAAGAACTCCTCGTACGCACAGGAGGTGCAGTCGTGCATCGGGCCGACGCCGAGGCGGTTGGCGATGATCTCGGAACCGATGCCGCCGGAACCGTAGTTGATCATGAACGCGTCGCGAGTCGCCTGCAGCACGTAGCCGAACACCGGGTCGCTGTAGAAGGCCGGGAAGGCCTGCGCCGCGGTCACTTCGTCATGGAAGACCACCGAAAAGTCGCGGAACGGCTCGAGGCGGTTCGGGTAGGCCGGGTTGCGCTTGCCCATGTTCTCCAGCGGGTAGGTCGTGGCCGGGAAGCTGCCGTTGGCATTCGGGCCCAGCACCACCGCATCCATCTCGGTATGCACGATGCGGGTGTCCTGGACCATGTTCAGCACCGGCTTGCCGGCCTTGCCCTCGCTGATCCACGGCTCGCGGTTCGGATAGGTGGCCTCGTAGTTCACCACCGGCTGGCCGCCCGCGGTCAGTTCGCCTGCCGCCGCCGTCAGCATGCCGTCGCCGTTCTTGTCGGCGGCGAGGCGCAGATCCTCCTCGCTCACCACGTTACGGTAGGCGCGGCCGCCCCTGGGCAGCACGATGAGCTGGCCGAACAGGCCGTTGGTGATGTTGCCGGCAGTGCCGTCGGCACCGAAGGTCGCGCCGTAGCTCGTGACGACGAAGGTGCCCTCACGCTCGCCGTAAAGCGTGTAGGTCTTCGTCTGGCCGGGCGCCGCCAGCGCGCTCATGTTCTTGCCGGTGTTGTCGCCCATATCGGCGATGCTGTTGACCGCCTGCATGCCCTGCGCGAAGAAGCCCGCGTTGCGGTCGGCAACCTGGTCATCGTTGGTCATGATGGCCGGCGTGGCCGCGTACGGGTTGGCCGTCGGGTGCAGCAGGTTGGTCAGGTTCACGGTCAGGCATTCGCCCGCCGCAAGGCGCAGCACCAGCGGACGCGGCCGCTTGTCGGCGCGCAGCTTCACGCTGCCCGCGGCCTTCGTGCCGCCGAGCGTCAGCGGCTTGCCGTTCGAGTCGACCACGTCTTCCTCGAGCGCGAACATCATGCCGTTGATGTTCTGCGCGCCGAGCCGGTTGTACATCAGCGGCTGGTCGAGTGCGATCACGTTGGCGACCAGCGTGCGCGTGCACCGGATGCCGGTCGACGTCGCCGTCGTGTTGCCGCTCGGTGGTGCCGCCTGGGACGGGCCGGCGGCGAACAAAGTCGCCCCGGTCAGCATCAGCAGGCCGGCCAGCTGCTTCAGCCGGCCTTGATAGCCGGCTGCTGGCGCCCGCCCATTCGGATAAAGATACTTCATCGTCGTTCCCCCCACGGTTACAACGCTTTGGTCTGCGATGCCCTGCAAACCTCCGGTTCGTGACCGGCAACACCTTGCATGCCGGGCAAAAACCAAAAAACGGGAAAATCCCGTAAGCCTCCTCGCAACGGTCGTGCCATTACAAAAACTCACTACTTTTCAACAGCTTGTCTTTCCGGGGCGAATTAACCGGGGATATTTCCCCATTTTTTCCCCATAAGCAGGGCCGGGTTTCCCCACCGAACGCCAGCAATGGCGCGAACCACGCGATCCGGGCTGTCCGGAATGCCGCATTGAAAATGCCCATGGCATTTTCATCGGTACGTGACAACTTGTGACAACTTTGCGATCGAGGGTCAATTGCCCAGGATGGGCCGCATGGACTCGGGCGCGAAGGTCGTGAACGGGGAAGGCGCCCCGAGAATGGGGAATCGTCCCCACGCGGGCGGTAAGCAAGTTCGTGGCGGCGTGGGTCACGCGTTTTGCTCCCTGCCCTTCAAGGGGGTGAGGCAGGGGTTTCGGCGAGCACTGCTCGCCGCCTGCCGAACGACGGAGCGAAGCGCAGGCTCCCGGGTTGGGGTGGGGACGGGGGGACTCCGCAGCGTCTGCAAGACACCCATCCCCATCCTGTCCGGAGGGCTGGCTTTGCACAGCCAGCCCGCTCGGTCGGCGTTCATGAACGCCGAACCGGTATTGAGGCACCGCAGGACGCTACGGCGGAAAGGGGTGCGGACAGCGACAGCGAACAGGCTCGCTGCGAGCGGGCGGAGAATGCAGAACATGGCGCCTCCCATAGCCCGGACCGCCGTCGAATCGGGACGGCCCGCAACCGGATGACGCGGAATCGGAGCGCAGCGGCCGATCAGCCGATGCGGGGTTCGGTGGCCTTGATTCCGGCAGCGGAAGGCGGCGGCGTCCTACTCCTGCGCCTTGCCCGTCGTCGCGGACGCCCTGCAGATGTCGGAGCCCGGCACCGCGCCGCGTGGCGCAGTGTTGCCGAGCGCGATGATGGACGCCAGCCACAGCACGAAGGCCAGCACGGCGACGACGATACGCTCGCCCCTGCGCCACCCCCCGGAGTCCAGGGGCCGGAACGCCAATCCGGCCCCTGACGTACCCATTTGCTTACGACGCAGTGATGCCGTTCCAGCCCGTCACTGCAGGCTCTGGACGCAGTTGCTCGCGGTACCCTTCAAGGTTCCGTCCAGCATGGGCTCCGCACTCACGTAGGCCATGATCGCTTCGTAGGTGGCGGCCGAGGTCTCCATGCTCTTGCCCGTCAGGGAATAGAGATAAAGGGCCTTGTCCTCGATCTGCCCGAGAAGCCCCAGCGCTTCAGGATATTTACCCTGATCGGTCTTCTGGTCCGCGCCGTAATCCTTCGACACCAGCCCATCGATGACCGATCGCTGCTTGTCCGACGGCGTGGCTCCGTACATCCCCCTCAACACCGCATCCAAGCCCGCAAAGTGGTCCTCGCAACCGCTTTCGTAAGCGTAGAGGTCGTACTGGCCCGGCGGTTCGGTGTTGGGCTTTGCGGCATTTGCCGCCCCCGCCGACAACAGGAAGGGAACAGCGCCAAGGGCGACGAGGGTGCGGATGTTCATGGCCATTTCATTTTCTCCGAAGGATTGGATGTTCGGACGCGGGGTCCGAAGAGCCTTCGTCTGACGCCGTTTCCACCGATGGCGCACTGGCAGTTCGGGCCGGCGAAAGCGTTGCGGGAGACTCCCGCAGGACGTTCAGCAACCCGCGTGCCAGGAAAGCCGGCACACCCCTTCATCAGGTATTTCGCGGCTTTCAGCGCCGGAGTGCGGTTTTTTCACCAATCCCCCCCCCACATACGGGGGCACCCGATGACCTTCGCGTCACATATCCAAGCGCTCATGCACGGCACCGGAATCGACACAGCCCGCGCCGCACAGGGGTTTGGGGCCTCGCCTCGGCGATGTATGGGCGCCGCCCCAAACATGAGCAGGAATCCCCACCCAAATCATTCCCGGCCGGCCCGCCTCCCGATGGCCGGGGTTTGCCCGAAGCCGGCGCACTTGGTCCCGGCCAGGGCGCGGCGCACGGACGCCATAAAGCAAGCATGGCCGAAAGGCGCGACCTGCAAGTCGCGCCTTTCGGCCATGAAACGCCACCTGCCGCAGTCGAAACCGCAGGCAAGTCGCCTGGCGAGCCCCCCAGGCTCAGTAGTTCGCCCCCACGCAGGTGATCGCGCTCGCTGCCGCCACGTTGATGCCGGTCGCATCGTCGAGCTTGGCTTTCGGCGCATTGGCCAGTTCGGTGGCCCGGTTCGAGATCGACTCGAGGTTGGCGATCGCGTCGAGCGGCTTGTTCTGCGCCAGCTTGGCCGCCGCCGAGTCGAGCTTGAGGATCAGGTTGCTCTCGTTCGACGCCGCCTTGGGATCGTAGAAGGTCGCAGCGACGATCGCCGCTTCGACGCCGTCCAGGCTGGCGCCGCACGCCCCCGCATACGGTCCGCTCGCGCTGGCGACACCGACCATGAGAGGAAGTGATGCGATCGCGACGAGGGTGCGAATGTTCTTGGCCATTTCAATATCTCCGAAGGGTTTGGGTTTTGGGTTCAGGGTCCTGAGACCCCTTGCCTGACACCACGTCGGCCGATGAAACCTTGGCAGTTCGGACGGCGGATGCATTTCGGGAGAGTCCCGCGGGACATACAGCAACCCCTGTGCCAGGTATTCCGGACTTACCGTCCCTCAGGTATTTCGCGGCTTTCACGGCAGCGGTGGGTTATCTCACCCAATTCGAACCCCCACTTCCGGGGGGGCGCATTAGCTTCATGACATATACCGAAGGGCTTATACACATCGTCTGAGCGGGCAGATCTCGCGGCGTCAAAGGGTTTTGCGCGCACCCCGCTGGTGCGTGGGTAAACTTCCCCAAGGCCGGGCAAATTTCCCCAAAACTTAGGACACCCGCCCCCCACGGCGGCCACCGAGGCGTTCGAAATGCTCGATCACGCGCGGCACGTAGCGCCGCGTCTCGGCGTAGGGCGGCGTGCCGCCGCTGCGCGCCACCGCGCCCGGGCCGGCGTTATAGGCCGCGACGGCACGCCCCACGTCGTTGCCGAACATGCCGAGCAGGCGCTTCAGGTAGCGCGCACCGCCACGGATGTTGTCGGCCGGGTCGCGCGCGTCCGCCACCCCCATCTCGCGCGCCGTGTCGGGCATCAACTGCATCAGCCCGACTGCCCCCTTCGGCGATACCGCCCCCGGGTCGTAGTTCGATTCGGCCCGGATCACGGCATGGATGAGCGCCTCGGGCAGGTCGTGCTCCGCCGCGGCCGCCGTGACCAGCGGCGCATACGGCAGGCTGCCGGTGCCGGTGCCGGCTGCCGACGCGGCGACCGGCACGCCGGTCCCGCCTATGGGTGCTCGCCCTCCGCTGGCGGGACCGGGCGTGGCGACGACGTGCTCGAAGCCGCGGCGCGGTTCGTCGGTGAGGGTGAGCGAGCCGTCGGGCTCGACCTTCATATAGACATCGGCGTGCGCGGCCAGAGGCAGCGCGAGCCATGCGGCAACGAGGAGCGGAACTGGCGATGGCATGCGGCGTCTCCCGTTCTTGCGTCTTTATTGGGGAAAATTCCCCACTTCATCGGGGACTACGCAAGCGCCATGCCGCACGCCGCCGCGGCGCGACACGCGTCACGCCACGGGCATGTTTCCTGCTCGGACAAATTGACGCCGCCCGGAGCCTGGTCCCACACTGGCGGACACCTAATCAACTGAGCGAGCAAAGCCCATGGACGATCGTCGAATGTTCCGCCGCAGCCTCACTGGTGGCACCTCGCGCGGCTTCACGCTGCTGGAACTGCTGGTGGTGCTGGTGGTGCTGGGCCTGCTCGCCGGCCTGGTGGCCCCGAAGTACTTCAGCCAGCTCGGCAAGTCGGAAGTGAAGGCCGCCCGTGCGCAGGTCGAGGGCCTGGTGAAGGCGCTGGACCTGTACCGCCTCGACACCGGCCACTACCCCACGACCGAACAGGGGCTCGCAGCGCTGGTGACCCGCCCCGCCAACGAGACGAAGTGGGGCGGCCCCTATCTGCAGAAGAGCGTTCCGGCGGACCCGTGGGGCCGCAACTACGTCTACGCGGCGCCGGGCGAGCATGGCGAGTACGACGTGTACTCGCTGGGCAAGGACGGCCAGCCCGGCGGCGAGGGCGAGAACGCCGACATCGTGAGCTGGGAGTGAGGCGCTGACCGCGTCGCGCCGGGTGCCGCCATGCGCTTCCTCGTCAAGGGTGTCGGTCGGGATGCGGGCGTCGTCGCCCTGACGATAGACGCCACCAGCCTCGCCGACGCGCGTCGCCAGGCCGAGGACCAGGGCCTGCGCGTGATGTCGCTGCGCGCGGCGCAACGCCTGCCGGCGCTGCGCTGGCAGCGCAAGGAGGTGTTCCCGCTGGTACTGTTCAGCCAGGAGCTGGCCACGCTGCTGAAGGCGGGCCTGGCGCTGATCGACGCGCTGGAGAGCCTCGCGGAGAAGGAAAGCGACGGCCACGCGCGCAAGGTGCTGGACGACCTGGTGCGCGCGCTGTACGAGGGCAAGTCGCTGTCGCAGGCCCTGGCGCGCGCGCCGGAGGTGTTTCCCGAGCTGTACGTGGCGCTGATCCAGTCGAGCGAGAAGACCGGCGACGTGGGCGCCGCGCTGGGCCGCTACGTGGCCTACCGCGGCCGCGTGGACGAGGTGCGGCAGAAGATCGTCAGCGCCTCGGTGTATCCGGTGCTGCTGTTCCTCGTCGGCTGCGGGGTGCTGCTGTTCCTGGTCGGCTACGTCGTGCCGCGCTTCGCGGCGGTGTTCGAGGACGTCGGCACCAAGCTGCCGTGGCTGTCGCGCGTGCTGCTGGCTTCGGGGCAGTTCCTGCACACGCATCAGCTGGAACTGGGCGGCGGCGCACTCGCCGTGCTCGCCGGCGCAACGCTGCTGCTGCGCCAGCCGCCGGTGCGGCGCGCGCTGTCGCAGGTGCTGGAGGCGGTGCCGGCGATCCGCAAGCGGCTGTTCGTCTACGAGATGGCGCGCTTCTACCGTTCGCTGGGCATCCTGCTGCAGGGCGGCATCCCCATCCTGACCGCAATCGGCATGGTGCGCGGCCTGCTCGCGGCCGCCACGCGCAGCCGCCTCGACGAAGTCGCCGCCCGCATCCGCGAAGGCCAGGCGCTGTCGTGGGCGCTGGAGGAACACCGCATGGCCACGCCGGTGTCGCTGCGCATGCTGCGCGCGGGCGAGCACGCCGGCAACCTCGGCGAGATGATGGAGCGCACGGCCGACTTCTACGACGAGGAGATGAGCCGCTTCATCGAGTGGTTTGTGCGCCTGTTCGAGCCGCTGCTGATGACCTTCATCGGCCTGGTGATCGGCGTCATCGTGATCCTGATGTACATCCCGATCTTCGAGTTGGCAAGCAGCATCCAGTGAAAAAAGGGCGCGGCTTGCGCCGCGCCCCCTCTCCCTCCCTTCCCGTATTCCTTCCCGTCAGCGCTCCGGACGCTCCAGGCCCAGCTTCTCGATGCGGTAGCGCAGCATGTCGCGCGTGAGGCCCAGCAGGCGTGCGGACTTGGTGACATTCCAGTCGGTCTTGTCGAGCATCTTGATGACGAGGTCGCGCTCGACTTCCGGGACGCTGACGCCCGTAGACGGCACCGACATGCAGTAGGAGTCGAGCGAGTGGAAGTCGCGGTCGCAGCTTCCGTACAGGCCCGGGCAGATCGCCAGCTGGTTGGGCGTGATGACCTTGCCGGCGGCGAGCAGCACCGTCTGCTCGAGCATGTTGCGCAGTTCGCGCACGTTGCCCGGCCAGGCGTAGCTCTTCAGCACGGCGAACGCGTCGTCGTTGAAGTACAGGCCCGGCTTGCCGTAGCGGCGGGCGTGCTGTTCGAGGTAGTGCTTGGCCAGCGTGACGATGTCTTCGTCGCGGTCGCGCAGCGGCGGCACCTTGACGGTGATGATGCGCAGGCGGAAGTAGAGGTCGCTGCGGAACTTGCCTTCGCGCACCATCTTTTCGAGGTCGCGGTTGGTGGCGCTGATGATGCGCAGGTTGACCTTGATCTCCTTGACCGAGCCGAGGCGCCGGATCGTGCGCTCTTCGAGCAGCTTGAGCAGCTTGGCCTGCAGCGCGAGGTCGATCTCGCCGATCTCGTCGAGGAAGAGCGTGCCGCCGTCGGCCGCTTCGACGAGGCCGGCGCGGCGGTCGCGCGCGTCGGTGAAGGCGCCCTTCTCGTGGCCGAACAGCTCGGCCTCCAGCAGATGCGACGGGATCGAGGCACAGTTCACTTCGACGAAGGGGCCGGCGCTGCGCGTGCCGTCGACGTGCAGGGCACGCGCGACGAGTTCCTTGCCGGTGCCGGTTTCGCCGTTGATGAGGACCACGGGCAGCTCGTTCACGGGCATGTGCTTCTCGGCCTCGAGAAGCTGGCGGATCATGTTCTTCATCGCCTGCATCGGGCCCGAGGCGCCGATCAGCGCCGCCACGCCGGCATCGCGTGTCTCCCGCTCCTGGTAGAAGGACAGCGTCTTTTCCATGCGCCGCGCCTCGAGGGCGCGCTCGATGAGGAGCTTGAGCTCGGCCAGCACGAGGGGCTTGGTGAGGTAGTCGTAGGCGCCAGCCTTCATCGCCTCGACCGCACGCTGCACGTTGCCGTCCCCGGTCATGAGAATGACCTTCGTTTCCGGCTCGGCTTCGCGCACCTTGGCGATCAGCTCGATGCCGGTGATGCCCGGCAGGTTGAGGTCGGTGAGAACGACATCGGGGTGCAGCATCGACAACAGCTTGAGAGCCTCTTCCGAAGAGCCAGCCAGCTGTGCATCCCAGCCATTGCGCTTGAGGCTGGTACAAATGTTGTCGCCCAGGATCTCGTCGTCCTCGACGACCAGGATCGTGTTTGGCATTTCCTTACTCCTGCTCCGCTACCTTGAATGTCAGACGCACGGTGGTTCCCGCCTGCTCCTTGCTGTCCAGCACGACGTTCCCACCGAATCGTTCCATTATCCGCTTTACCAACACCAGACCGACACCCAGCCCGCCGCGTTTCGTCGTGTAGAAAGGCTTGAAGACCTTTTCGATCTGCTTCGCCGACATCCCGCAGCCCGTATCGACAATCTCGATGGTTACCCGATCGTGCTCCGGCGGCGCCACCGACACGCCGAGGCGCCCGCCGCGCGGCATGGCTTCGATGGCATTGGACAGCACGCTGTTCAGCACTTGCTCGAGCAGCGCTCCGTTCGCATGCACCTCGACCGCAGGCGCCGCCTCGGGCGTCCAGTCGACTTCGATGCCGGCGCGGTGGATCTGCACCTCGTAGGTGGACAGCGCGTTGTTCAGGGCCGAATCGATCTTCACGGCCTCGCGTTCGTCGCTGATCGGCTTCGAAAATTGAAGCAATTCTCGTACCCACTTTGAGAGCCGATCGACCTGGGTAACGATGTCTGTGAGGTTCTTCGCGGTCGACGGGTCAGCGACTTCGAGGGCGACCTCGGCGCTGGAGCGGATCGACGCAAGCGGGTTGCGCAGGCCGTGCGCGACGGCCGAGGACATTTCGCCGAGCGCGACCAGGGTCTTGTTTTCGACCAATTCGCGCTGCTGGGTGTCGATCTGGCGGGCGGCGCGGATGATGATCCAGCGCAGACACAGGTACACGGCCGCGCCCGAAAGGAAGGCAGCGAGCCAGATCAGCAGGTAGCCGCGCTTGAGCGAGTAGATGAGTTCGCGCGGTTCCTTGTAGATTTCGACGACCGAAGCCACCGAGCCATCCCGGTCGAACAAGGGCACGTAGTTCTCGATATAGATGTCCTCGGGATAGCGCATGAACTGCTGCTCCATCTTCGAGCCGGCGGTCCCCTTCAGGTGTCCTCCCGCGACCGCCTCGCGGCGTTCGATGACCTCCTCCAGTTCGTCGTTGTCGGGCAGCGTCTTGCCTATCAACAGCGGATTGGTTGACCAGATCACGTAGCCGTCGGTTGCGAACACGGTGGCGAGCAGCGCCTCGGGCATCTGGCGCAGGTGATCGAAGAATTCCTGGCGCGCACGCGCGAGGTTTTCCGGCTCGAGGCCGAGATCCTGCGCCGAGAGGCGTTCGTCGAGGATGGCGCCGAAGGACACACCGACGGGACCGAAACGGGCATGACGCAGCTCGATCTCGGCGATCGACTGGATGAACTGCCGCGTCAGCATCGCGTCGCGCTTGATCGCTTCGGTGACGAAAAAGTTCGACAGGATCGCGCCCGAGACGATGGCGGCCCCGCCGGTCACCGCCAGGCTGACGATGGAAAACCATTTGCGCAGGTTGAAGGGCTTCCGGATACCGTCCATGTCCGTGAAACTCCACAGAAGCAGGGGACCGGGTGAGATGCCCCGGACACAGGTTCGGCCAGTGTGACGCCAAATCGCGGTCGCCACCGTGATCGACTTAACGTTACTGAATGTACGCCGTGCGGTGGCATTCAATTGCCATTTCAGACGGCCCAAACTCCCCAAAATGGGGGGGGATTCCCCACCCGAAATCCCCCGCATTTTCCGGCTTTTACGCCGACTGATACATATATACGGATACAACTCTATTACTTATTGGGTATGGCATGTGACTTGCAAAAGACCGGCGCACGCGTGATGAGCCTGCCCGACATCCGGATGCTGCCAAGCACCGATCCGCGCACTTGCCGGCGACATCGTGCGCACGGCGGCGATCAGGAGGGGGTGAACATTGCCTGGCGACGCCGATCGACGGCCGCCCGCCGGCTCACGCGCGGGACGGAGCCGCCATCAGGCCGCTCGCGCGCAGCACGCGCCGGTCGACCGCCTCGTCCAGCACACGGTCGGAACCCGCGGTGGCCAGCGTCAGCCACTGGCGCGCGCGGGTGATGCCCGTGTACACGAGCTCGCGCGTGAGGACGGGGTTCAGGCTGTCGGGCAGCACCAGCGCGGCGTGCGTGAACTCGGAACCCTGCGACTTGTGCACCGTCATCGCGTACACCGTCTCGACCGCCTGCAGCCGGCTCGGCAGCACCCAGCGGACGGCCGCGCTACCGTCGCCGGCGGGGAAGGCCACGCGCAGGCCCCACTGCAGTCCGCCATCCGGCGCGGGGCGCGGCAGTTCGAGGGTCACGCCGACGTCGCCGTTCATGAGCCCCAGGCCGTAGTCGTTGCGCGTGACGAGCACGGGCCGGCCGGGATACCAGCTGTGATCGGCCGGAATCAGGCCGGCCGCGTGCAGCATGCGGGCGACGCGTTCGTTGAGCCCTTCGACGCCCCACGGGCCGCGGCGCAGCGCGCACAGCAGCTGGAAACGTCCCTGTGCGGCGAGCACCGCGCGCGCCCAGCGGTCGAAGTCGGCCTGCGCGGCACTCAGCGGGGGCCGCTCCGCACGCATCACCTGCAGGTAATGGCCGAAACCCACGAGCGGCGAGGGCGCACCGTTGCAGGCGCGCTGAGCGCCACCGGGGAAATTCTCCGCGCCGCCGTCGATGACGAGGGCGCGCAAGTCGGCGTCGCCGGCCAGCCGCAGGCGCGCGATATCGACGCAGGGCCGCGGCCCCGATCCGTCCAGCAGCCCGTGCATCGCGACGAAGTCGCCGGTATTGACGGCCTCGGCGAGGCGGCCGATGCCGCTGTCGGCGGTGAAGCGGTGGCTCGTGCGCAGCATCGCCACGGCCTGGTCGAGCGCTTCGCCCCGCGGGTCGACGAGAGCGTCGTCGATACGCGCGCCGGTCACGCCGGCGAGCCAGTCGCGTGTGGCCGGCGTGTAATGTGCTCTGCCCGCGCGGGCGCACAGTTCGCCGAGCACCGCGCCGGCCTCGACCGACGCAAGCTGGTCCTTGTCGCCGAGCAGCACGAGACGTGCGTGCGCGGGCAGCGCCGCGAGCACCGCGGCCATCATCTCGAGATCGACCATCGAGGCCTCGTCGACGACGAGCACATCCAGCGCCAGCGGGTTGCGCGCATCGTGGCGGAAGTGGCGCGTGTCGGGGCGGCTGCCGAGCAGGCGGTGCAGCGTGCCGACCGCGACCGGGATCGCCGCGCGCACGGCTTCGCCGCCGGGCAGGTGGTCGAGCTGGAGCTTCTCGACCGCACCGGCGATCGACTCGTTGAGCCGCGCGGCGGCCTTGCCGGTGGGCGCGGCCAGCCGGATGCGCAGCGGGCGCCGCTGCGGCCCGGTGAGCGCGAGGCTTTGCAGTAGCGCGAGCAGGCGCACGACGGTGGTCGTCTTGCCGGTGCCGGGGCCGCCGGTGACGATACCGAAGGCGCTGCGCGCGACCAGCGCGCAGGCGAGCTTCTGCCAATCCACGGCACCGTCCGCGCGCGGCGGGAAGAGCGCGTCGAGCGCCTGGCGGAAGGCCGTCGGATCGGGCTCAGCGGGCGGTGCGGCCAGCCGCGCGGCGATACCCGCGCGCACGTCGCATTCGTATTGCCAGTAGCGACGCAGGTAGAGGCGGGTGCCGACGAGAACGAGCGGAGTGTTCGCTGCCGAGCGGTCGGAGATGGCGGCGGATAAGGGCTGCGCCTCATCCACCCTGCACCCGGGAATCGCTACCAGCAGCGGATGCACGATCGCCGCGCGCCAGCGCTCGAGCGTCACGCCCGCCAGCGCCTCGTCCGGGAGCGGCGGCAGATCCGTCTCGTCATCCCCCTCGGGCGGCAGCGAGAGCGCGAAGCGCGGGTCGGCGAGCGTCGCGGCGAGGTCGAGGCACACGTGGCCACGGCCGAGCTGGTGACTCGCGAGCGCCGCGGCCAGCAGCAGCAGCGGGTCGGCGGCGGGCGCCTCGTCGCGCAGGAATTCCGCGAACACGCGGTCGAGCGGACGCAGCCAGCCGCGCTCGGCCCAGCGGCGCAGCAGCGCCGGGATGTCCGTGCGGGCCGGCGCGGCGTCGGCCGCGAACAGGTCGTCCATGCGGTCGGCGCCGGGACGGCTGCCCTTGCTCGCGCGCGCCATCACCGGCCCTCCCCGGCGGCCACCGCCATGCCGAATTCGGCATCGAGCGCCTCGATCAGCGCGCGCGGCGGACGCTCGGCATGCACGCCGCGGGTCGGCGCGTGGCTGCCGCGCAGGAAGAGGTACACCGCGCCGCCGACGTGGCGGTCGTAGTCGTAATCGGGCAGGCGCGATTTGAGCAGGCGGTGCAGCGCGAAGAGGTAGAGCACGTACTGCAGCTCGTAGCGCTTCGCGAGCACGGCGTCGCGCATCGCGGCAGGCGTGTAGGCCGCGTCGTCCGGCCCCAGCCAGTTGGATTTGTAGTCGGCCACGTAGTAGCGCCCCTGGTGTTCGAAGACGAGGTCGATGAAGCCCTTGAGCAGGCCGTTGAGCTGGCCCGGCGCGAGCTCCGGGCGCGGCGCGGCGGCGAGCGTGTGCGCGCGCACGAGGGCGTCGAGGCGGACGAGGTCGGCGCGGTGCGTCGCGAACCAGAACTCCATCTCGGGGCGGGCGCCCGCGAGCTCGGCCAACCGCGGCGCTGCGCCGCCGGGCAGCGGCAGCGGCGTCGCGATGAAGTCGAGCAGCCAGCGCGTGAGCGTTTCGGTCCAGTGGCTCCAGCCGCGCACGGCGCAGCGGCGCGCGATCATGTCGCGGGTGCGTGCGGGCGCTGCGAGCACGCGGCCGAAGCCTTCGCGCGCGGCCCATTCGAGGATCTCGTGCAGGAAGGTGCCGGGGCCGGCCCCGCGCGCGAAGCGGTGCAGGCGCTGATCACCGCCGGGGGCAAGCAGGGCGCCGGGGGCTTCGTCGAGGATCTCGGCGAAGGTCTCCTCGGCGGGCGTTTGCGCGGCGGGGAGTGGTGGAACAATCGTGGGTTGCGGAGCAAGGGCGGGCACGGCGACGGAACCTGCCCCGGCTGCGGCAAACTCGCGCGCGCCGGCTTCCGCGCCATCCGCCTCCGCGGTGCGCAGCGCCGAATAGCTCGCGATCCACCAGAATTCGCGCACCGGCCGGCGCGGTTCGCGCGCGGCACCGACTGCGCTGCGCGCAACCTGCGGCACGAAGCGCGCGCCCACGCTCGCCGGGGCGGGCTCGATCGCGATGTCCTTGCAGCTGCCGCGCAGGGCGTCCAGCGCCTCGGGCAAGGCGGCCACCGCGATCGGCGCGCCACCGGCGAGAAGATAGCCCAGCGCGCTGAGTTCGAGCTTGTCCACCGGCGCGACGCCTATCCAGGTCGCGTGGCGCGCGCGCGTCAGCGCGACGTAGAGCTTGCGCAAATCCTCGCCGAGGCGCTCGCGGTCGGCATGCGGGACGTCGTCGCCTTCCGGTTCCAGCACGAGCCGGAGCCCGCCCTCGGCGTCGTGCAGCTTGAGCGGCAGGCTCTTCGCCGTGGTTTCGAAGTAGGTGCACGCGAAGGGCAGGAACACCAGCGGATATTCGAGGCCCTTGGATTTGTGCACGGTGACGACCTGCACGAGGTCGGCGTCGCTCTCCAGGCGCAGTTTCCTCGCGTCATCGCCGTTCCCGGCGTCGGCGCGCTGCTCGGCGAGGTGACGGATCAGCGCATGTTCGCCGTCGAGCGCGACGCTGGCGTGCTGCAGCAGTTCCGCGAGATGCAGCAGGTCGGTGAGCGCACGCTCGCCATCGACCGGCGCGTCCCCTGCCCCGCCGAGGAGCCGCCGCGGCACGCCAAAGTCGCCCAGCAGGCGGCGCAGCATCGGCAGCACGCCCTGGCGGCGCCACAGCTGGCGGTAGGCGCGGAACTGCAGCACGCGGCCTTCCCACGCGAGTTCGTCGCGGCGCAGGCGATCGAGCGCGCTCCAGTCCAGACCCAGACTGGGGGTCGCGAGCGCGGCCCGCAGCAGGCCGGCGTCGTCCGGTTCGGCGCAGGCGGCGAGCCAGCGCTGCAGCTCTTCCGCCTGCGGGCTGGCGAACACCGATTCCTGGTCGGAGAGATAGACGCTGCGCACCCCGCCCGCGGCGAGCTCGGCACGCACCGCGTCGGCTTCCTTGCGGCTGTTCACGAGGATCGCGATGTCGGCCGGGCGCAGCGCGGCGAAGGCTTCGCCCGCACTTGCGTCACCCTCGCGCGCAAAACCCGCCCGCCCCTGCTGGCCCAGGTTCAACAGGCTCACGATCTCCGCGGCACAGCTCGCGGCCATGCGCGCGCGGTAGTCCGTGACGCCAACCGCCTTGCCCGCCTCACGCGGCGCGAGCGCCCAGCACGTCAGCGCAGTGACCGGCGCCCCGTCCGCGACGAGGCGCTCGCGCCGTCCCCTCGCCGCGACGGCGTGGAAGGGCACGGGGTTGTCGTCCTGCGCGCGGAACAGGAAGGCGCCCTCACCGTCCTCGCGCGCTTCGGCCTGGGCGAAGCAGCGGTTCACCGCCGCGACCATCGCGTCGGTCGAGCGGTAGTTGGTGCCCAGCGTGAACAGGCGTCCGCCGGCGTCGCGGCGCGCGCGCAGGTAGGTGAAGATGTCCGCGCCGCGGAAGGCGTAGATCGCCTGCTTGGGGTCGCCGATCAGCACCACGCCGGCGTCGGGCGCGTTGTCGGCGATGCGATAGACGCGGTCGAAGATGTCGTACTGGACCGGGTCGGTGTCCTGGAACTCGTCGATCAGCGCGACCGGGAACTGCCGGCGGATCAGTTCGGCGAGGCGTTCGCCGTTGGGCTGGCGCAGCGCCGCTGCGAGGCGCGTGAGCAGATCGTTGAAGCCCATCTGCGCTCGACGCTGCTGCTCGGCGGCGAAGCGCCGGGCGACCCAGCGCGCGGCGAAGCACAGCAGCTCGGCGCGCGCATCGGGCAGCTCGGCGAGCGCGGCCTGCAGGCGGGGGATCGCATCGAAGGCGGGGTGCGCGGGCGGCGCGACGCCTTCCTTCCATCCGTCGGCGATTCCTTCGGGCGTGAGGCGGTCCCACCCGCTGTTGAGCCCCGGTGCCACTGCAGCGTCATCCGACGCCCAGGCGCGCAGGGCGTCGAGCCAGGGCTGGTAAAAGCGCTTCTGGATCTTGCGGCCGTTGACCTGCTTCGCGGCGACCGCTGCGTCCAGCAGGGTTTCCAGCTCGTCCGCCCATCCGGGCCACGGCGCCTTGAGCGCCGCGAGCGCCTGCGCCTTCTCCTCGCGCGCGGCGGCCATCGCGTCGGCCGGCTGCGGCGCATCGTCCAGTTCCGCGGCGTGCTCGACGAGCTTGCCCAGCTCGCCCTGCAGCGCGTCCGGCGTCGCCCACCAGCCGGCAATCTCCGCGACCGCGCGCTCGTCCAGCGGCACGAAGAAACTGCGCCAGAAATCGCGCACGACCTCGGCGAGCAGTTCGCGCTGGTCGGTTTCGAGCTGCTGCGTGAACAGGCTGTCGCTGTCGAAGGCGTGCTCGTTGAGCATGCGCTTGCACCAGCCGTGGATGGTCGACACCGCGGCCTCGTCCATCCATTCCGCGGCGAGCTGCAGCTTGCGCGCGCAGCCGGGCCAGCTTTCCGGCGGATAGTCGGCGCGCAGGTCGTGCAGGAGATCCTTGCCCGGCTCCTGCTGCCCGACACCGAACGGATCGGCGCGGAAATACCCCGCCGCCTCGGCCAGCCGCGCGCGGATGCGGTCGCGCAGCTCCTTGGTCGCGGCGTCGGTGAAGGTCACGACGAGGATCTCGGGCGGCGTCAGCGCGCGCGCGAAGGCGGCCTCGCCGCCGTGGCCGAGCACGAGGCGCACGTACAGCGCGGCGATCGTGAAGGTCTTGCCCGTGCCGGCGCTCGCCTCGATGAGGCGGCTGCCGTGCAGCGGGAAGGCGAGCGGGTCGAGTGTCTGCGGGGCGGTCATTGTCTGCGGATTCATGCCTCGTGTCCCTTGCTGCCCCTGGACGCGCCGACCGCGTCGTACAGCGGGCGCAGCAGCATGTCCGCAAGCCGCGCGAACTCGCCGCCGGCCCACAGCGCGTCGAAATCCGGCCACGTGCGCGCGAGATAGACGCTGTAGGCGCGCTCGCCCTGGCGCATGAAGCCGTCGCCGTCGAAGGCGATGCGCGCCTCGCGCCCGGCGTCGCTGTCCTTGGGCGTGTCCGGGCGCCCCCCTTTGCCGATCCACGCGAAGGCCGTCTGCGCCGCGAGCGGCAGCGGGCGCGTGAGCCCCTCGTGCCAGGCTTCCAGCAGGCGGCAGACGTATTCCTGCGCCGCTTCGGGTGCGAGCGGGTTGATCGGCGCATCGCCCGCCTTGCTGACGATGCGGCTCGTCAGCGGCACGCCGCCGAGATGGCCGGCCACATGCGCGACCCAGTGGCCGAGGAGCTTGTCGCGGCGGTACTTGCCGTCCTTGATGACGCTGCCGCTTTCCAGCACGAGCCGCCCGCGCGCGCCTTCCGTATTGCGGCGCAGGCCGCCGAGGCGATCGGCGACGACGAGCTGCGCACCGCCGGCCTCGTGTGCGAAGGCGAGTTCCTCGTCCGGCTCGACCACCTCGGGCCAGTCCGCGAGCGCCTGCGCGTAGCGCTCGAAGAGGCTTGCCATCGGCTCGGCGAGCTGCACCTGCGCCAGCGCCGCAAAGCGCCCGGGTGCGAGCTCGCCGCGGCGTTCGATGCGCGCGAGCGCGCTTTCCAGCGCCGCCTCGCGCGCATCGCCACGGCCCAGCGCGTCGAGCTGGGCGGCGATCAGCTCGTCCTGCAGCTGCCAGTTCTGCAGCGCGTCGAGCGCGAAGGGCTCGTGGTCCTCGCTCGCCGGGTCGGGGAGCTCGAAATACACGCCCAGGCGCCGGCGCAGGAAGACCTTCGCGGGCTCCTTGAGAAAATCGGCAAGCTCGCGCAGCGTCAGCGGCTCGGGCTCTTCGAGCGGCGGAAGCGGCACGGGCGCGGTGGCATCACCCGCAACGCCGTCGTGCCCATCGTGCCCATCGTGCCACTCGCGCGCATAGGTGAACAGCGGCGAGGCGGCACCATCGGCCGGGAAGTAATCCGGGCTGAAGGGCTGCAGGCGGTGCTCGACGGTGATCGCGGCGAGGAGCCCCTCGCCTGCCCCCTCGCCATCCCGCCCCGCGAGCCGCCAGCCCGCCGCGAGGTGGTCGCGCAGCTGCCCGACCAGCACCGAAGGCGGGCGCGCGGTGTTGTCGTGGATGCTGCGCCCGACCCAGCTCAGGTGCAGGCGCTCGCGCGCGGAGAGCAGCGCTTCGAGGAACAGGTAGCGGTCGTCCTCGCGGCGCGAACGGTCGCCGGGGCGGTAATCGCGCCCCATCAGGTCGAAGTCCATCGGCACGCGCGTGCGCGGGTACTCGCCGTCGTTCATCCCCAGCAGGCACACGTGGCGGAAGGGGATCGCGCGCATCGGCATCAGCGTCGCGAAAGTCACCGCGCCGGCGAAGAAACGCTGCGACAGGCCCGAATCATCGATCTGCGCGAGCCAGTGTTCGCGCACCACCGACAGCGGCAGCGCCTCGGCGAGCCCCGCGGCGGCGCAGGCTTCCTGCCAAGCCTGCAGCGCGGATTCGAGCCGCTGCAGCGTGTAGGCGCCGCTGGCGTCGGCGGGGTCGAAGAAGTCCGCGAGCAGGCCGCGCAGGCGCCGGCACCAGTCCTCGACCGTCGCCGCCTCGCGCAGCCCTCGCCACGCGGCGTCGAGACGCTCCAGCAGCGTCGCGAGCGGCCCGACCAGGCCCGCATCGAGGCCGCCGATCTCGTCGTAGGGCTCGATGCCCTGCCAGGCCTCATTGGCGTTCCCCGCGCCATCCCCCGCGCTGCCCACCGCATAGCCCAGCAGCATGCGGCGCAGGCCGAACAGCCACGAGTTCTGCTCCGCCCCGTCGGGCAGGCCCAGGCTCGCGCGCTGCTCCGCGTGCAGGCCCCAGCGGATGTTCGCGCCGCGCACCCAGCGGTGCAGCAGCGGCAGCTCGTCCTCCGCGATGCCGAAGCGCGCGCGCAGCGCGGGCACTTCGAGGAGATCGAGCACGTCGGAGACGGCCACGCGCGACTGCGGCAGGCCCAGCAGCTTCTCGACCGCGCCCAGCAGCGGATCGTGGTGGCGCAGGCCCTGGTCGGCGACCGTGAAGGGGATGGAGCGCGGATCCTCGGCGTCGAGCAGGCCGAACACCGCCTGGATGTGCGGCGCGTAGGCGTCGATATCCGGCACCATCACGATCACGTCGCGCGGACGCAGGCTCGCGTCGGCGTTGAAGGCCGCCAGCAGCTGGTCATGCAGGATCTCGACCTCGCGCTGCGGGCCGTGCGCGACGTGGAAGCGGATCGACGTGTCCGTCGCCGGATCGACCGCCGGCCAGCGCGTGCGCGTCTCGGCGAGCGGACGCAGGTCGCGGATGTCGTCCTGCAGCTGGTGCAGCAGCGAGCCCTCGCCATGCGGCGCGAACAGGTCGATACGCGTGCCGACCTCGGCGAAACGGCGCGCATAGCGCTCGCGCGCCTCGCCCGCGTCGTGCTCGTCGAGCAGGCCGATGAAGTCCCGCCCCTGCTTGCCCCAGGCCGCGAGCAGCGGATGGGCGTGCAGGTGCAGTTCCTCCTCCCCCAGCATGGCCGGCATGCCGGCGCGGCGCGCGTGGCGCGAGCCGCTCGCGCGCAGCAGATCCTTGTCCGCGACGATGTCGGCCCAGTAATGCTCGCACGGGTTATGCACGCACAGCAGCACCTGGCTCCACTGCGCGATCGCCGCGAGCACCTCCAGCGTCTGCGCCGGCAGCGAGGAGATGCCGAACACCATCACGCGCCGCGGCAGCGCGGGCGGCCGGGGCGCGTCGCGCATCCCCGCGACAGCATCGAGGAAGCGCGTATGCACGGCGGCGCGGCCGCTGCCCGCGAGTGCCGGGCCGACGTCCTCCAGCAGTGCGCGCCACAGCGCCGGCTGCCAGGCTTGTGCCGCCGGCAAGGGCTCGCGCCCGCCGCGCGCCGTGAGCAGCACGTCCTCGCCCGCAGCCCAGGCCTCGAGCCAGTCGGCACGGTACATCTGGTACTGGTCGAAGAGGTCGGCGAGGCGCTCGGCGAGCTGGTGGCGCTTGCGCAAGTCCTCGTCGTCCGACAGGAAGCGCGCGAGCGGCGCGAACTCGTCGCGCGCGAGCAATGCGGGCAACAGCCGCATCAGCCGCCACACGAGAAGAGGTTTGTCGAAGGGCGACACTTCCGGCACCGCCTCGCCGCCCAGCACCGCACGATACGCCTGCCACACGAAGCGCGAGGGCAGGAAGGCGTCCAGCGCCGCGGCGATACCGCAGCCCCCGGCCGCCTCGTCGGCCGCCAGCGCCATCTTCAGCCACTGCGCGATGCCGTTGCTCTGCACGAGGATCAGCTCGTTCTCCAGCGGCGCCAGCGGATGACGCTTCATCCACGCGACCAGCACGTCGCGCAGCGCCTCCGGGTGATTGCCGTGGATCACCATCAGCCCGCCCGTCAGCTCGCCAGCCACCTCGTCCTCACGCTCCATGCCTGTCCCGGTCTCCCCTTGCCGCACCGAATCCATTCGTCTCGCACTGTAGCGCCCGCGTACGACAGAACGCGTCGCATCCCTTTGCCGGGGCCGCGTGCAACCGGTAACAGTAGCATGCAGCCCGCGCTCGTCGACAAGCGCCTGAAACATTGCCCTGCGATAGTCAGTCGTACACGCGCAACGATAAACAGGCCGAACGATGACGCCGCACTCCAGAACACTCGTGCTTCCCCGCCCGGCCCGCTGGCGCGGCGGCCTTGCCGCGACGGTGATGCTGGGCCTCGCCCTGGCACTGCAACAGGCCGACGGCGGACTGCTGGACCGCGCCTTTGCGGCGACGATCTCCGCCCTGAGGCCCGCCCGCGCGGAAGGCACCATCAGCGCCCTGCCCGACTACCGCGTGAGCGTCGAGGCCTACCCCGTCGCCGGCGTCACGCGCAACCTCTCGGGCCTCGCGTGGGACGCACAGCGCGGCCACCTGTGGGCCGTCGTCAACGAACCCCCGCAACTGCTGGCGCTCGACACCGACGGCGACGTGCTGGCGCGCCACCCCCTGGTCGGCTTCCACGACGTCGAAGGCATCGCCGTGCTGGGCAACGGCCAGCTGCTGCTCGCCGAAGAACGCCGCCAGACCCTCGTCGTCGTACCGATGCCCGCGGGCGCCGACGCGGCGCTGTCGCGCGACGGCCTGCCAGCGCTCACGCTCGCGCTGGGGGGCGGCGACAACGCCGGCCTCGAAGGGCTCGCCTACGACGAAGCCCGCGACCGCCTGTTCGTCGTCAAGGAACACTCGCCACGCAAGCTCTACGAGATCCGCGGCCTGCGCGCGAGCCTCGCCGGCCGCCTCGACATCGAAGTGATCGACCGCGAGGACTGGATCCGCAACAAGTTCGTCGCGCGCGATTTCTCCTCGGTCGAGTTCGACCCGCGCACCGGCCACCTGATCCTGCTCAGCGACGCCTCCAGGCTCGCGCTCGAACTCGACGCCGACGGCCGCTACGTTGGCTATCAGGGCCTCGCCGCCGGATTCGCCGGCCTCGCCGGCAGCATCCCGCAGGCCGAAGGCGTCACGCTCGACGAACGCGGCAACCTGTACGTCGTCAGCGAACCGAATCTTTTCTACGCCTTCCGCCCCGACTGAGCGGGGTACTTTCCCCGCCATCGCCACGAGTTTGCGTCAGATCAAACTTACCCGATTTGGAAATTAGGATTGTCTTACACAGCCTATACTTGAAAAGCTCACAAGGCTTCAGGCAATAAGACGCAAGGGGAAGGAAAATGACGAAATTCGTTGATGTACACAGCACCGCACCGGTGCTCGATCCCGGCTTCACCTTTTCCGCATACTCGGCGGAAATGCTGTCGACGATGACTTCGATCGACCACGCGACGGACACCATGCTGATCGCGAATCCGACGTCCATGTCGCCGCCGGGCGTCGGAACCATGCAGATGGGATGGGGTGACGGCACGCAGCTGCAGATCGGCATCACCTCCATCGGCACCAGCTCGTTCACGATGAACGGCATGCGGCTCGAAGCTGCGGATGGCGACTATTTCGCGCTGCAGGGCGGAGGTCGCGTCGGCCTCGATTCGGCGGGTGATCTCAGCGCCTCGAACCTGCGCCTGACACGCCTGATGGTCGGCAGTGACCAGGCCGGCCAGATCCTGAACGGCTCCGGGCGCATGAACCTCGAGGACGGCACGATGTCCGGCAAGGTCACGTCCATGACCTTCAGCTGGCTCGACGACAACCTCGCCACGCCGGCCCTCGAATGGCACTACGTGACGCTCAAGGGCAGCGTGGGCCTGCGCGGCGACGCCTTCTCGTCCGACTTCGGCACGCTGAGCGGCCGGATCAGCGGCTTCGAGTGGGGCACGATGACCACCGATGCCGACGGCAATCCGCTGGACTTCGCGCCCACCACGACGTTCAGCGGACTGAAGATGGATGCGGCCGCCACGCTCGCCGGACTCGACTCCGGCGGCTTCGATACGCTGATGGCCGGCCTGTACGCCGGCAGCGACGTGATAGACGGCACTGCCGGTGACGACTTCCTCGAATCCTCGACCGGCAACGACAAGGTCTTCGGTGAAGCGGGCAACGACCACATCAACGGCGGCGCGGGCAACGACCAGCTCTTCGGCGGCGACGGCGACGACCACATCATCGGCGGCGCCGGCAACGACAGGATCGTCGACGAGTCCGGCAACAACACCGTGCTCGACACCGAAGGCAACGCGCGCGTCACCACCGGTGCCGGCAACGACGCCATCACCACCGGCGCGGGCAACGACCGCATCCTCGCAGGCGACGGCAACAACGACGTCGAATCCGGTGCCGGCAACGACAACATCACGACCGGGTCCGGCGCGGATTTCATCTTCGCCGGCAGCGGCAACGACAAGGTCGTGGCCGGGGACGGTAACAACTGGGTCGAAGGCGGCGCGGGCAACGACGTGCTGCGCACCGGCGCGGGTGCCGACGTGATCTACGGCGGCGAAGGCGCCGACAAGATCTGGGGCGGAGCCGGCAGCGACGTCTTCGTGTTCGACAACGTCGCCGTCGGCGGCAAGGACGTCATCAACGATTTCAATGCGACCGAGGATTTCTTCGCCTTCGACACCAGCGTATTCACGTCGCTCGCGGGCGGCATCAGCGCGGAAAACGTCGTCGTCGGCGCGAAGGCGGTCGCATTGGAAACAGACGATTACCTGATCCTCGACACGCAGGGCGGCAAGCTGTATTACGATGCGGACGGCAGCGGGGCCGGGGCCGCGGTGCAGATCGCGGTCGTGAAGGGCTCGCTCACCAGCATGGAGGACGGCCACAACTTCATCGACGAAGCGGTGCTGTTCGCCTGACCCCCCGGTATCCCGGCAATCGCGAAGGCTGCCCCCGGGGCAGCCTTTTTCATGCCAATATGCTCAATTAGCCGCACCGGCTGCAAGCCGCCTTCCCGTGATGTCAGAAACCCGGCAGTTCGTCTCCACCTTCCGCTCGATCTTCCTCAACGCGGGCGTATTCAGCCTCGCGATCAACATCGCGCTGCTCGCCCCCTCGCTCTACATGCTGCAGGTATTCGACCGCGTGCTCGCCAGCCGCAGCGACGAAACCCTGCTGATGCTGAGCATCGCGACCGCCGGCGCACTGCTGACGGCGCTCGCCCTCGACTACCTGCGCAACCTGCTGCTGCAGCGCGCCGGCGCGCTGCTCGACCGCACGCTGGGCCGGCGCGTGCTCGTCGCGCTGATCCGCAACGCCTCGAACATCCAGCGCCGCGAAAACCTGCACGGCCTGCGCGACGTCGCACAACTGCGCGGCTTCCTCACCGGCGCCGGCGTCATCTCGCTGTTCGACGCGCCATGGGGCGTGATCTTCGTCGTCCTGATCTTCCTGTTCCACCCGCTGATGGGCATCGTCGCCGTCGGCGGCATGCTCGTCCTGCTCGTGCTGGCGCTGTTCAACGAGCGCATGAACCGCAAGAAGGTCGAAGCGGTGCAGGATCGCACCCGTCGCGCCGGCCAGTACATCGACAAGGGCATGGCCAACGCCGACGTGCTCAACTCCATGGGCATGACCGCCCCCTTCGTCGAGCGCTGGCACACGCTCAACGACGAGGTGATCGCCACCTCGCTCGCCACCAGCCGCATCATGAGCGGCGTCACGAGCCTGTCGCGCTTCGTGCGCCAGTTCATCCAGGTCGCCGTCATGGGCACCGGCGCATGGCTCGTGATCGACCAGCACGTCACGCCGGGCATCATGATCGCCTCGACCATCCTGCTGGGCCGCGCGCTCGCCCCGGTCGAAAGCGTCATCGGCAACTGGAACAACTTCGTGCTCGCACGCGCGGCATGGGCGCGCATGAAGCCCTTCCTCGACGAGGACGAGACCGCGGCGCCGACCAGCCTGCCCGAACCGCACGGCGAGCTGTCGGTCGAGGCCGTCACCCTTGCCGGCCGCACGGCGATGCAGACCATCCTGCGCCAGGTGAGCTTCCAGCTCCCCGCCGGCCAGTCGCTCGCGATCGTCGGCCCCAGCGCCTCGGGCAAGTCCAGCCTCGCGCGCCTGCTCGCCGGCGTGTGGGCGCCGACCCACGGCACCGTGCGCGTCGACGGCGCGGACGTGCGCCAGCTCGTCGCCAGCGGCCACGGTCGCCACATCGGCTACCTGCCGCAGGACGTCGAACTGTTCCCCGGCACCATCGCCGAAAACATCGCCCGCCTCGGCACCGTCAACGCCGAACGCGTCATCGCCGCCGCCCAGCGGGCGCAGGTGCATGAGCTGATCCTGCGCCTGCCCGAGGGCTATGACACCCGCATCAGCCAGACCGACTACATCCTGTCCGGCGGACAGATGCAGCGCATCGGTCTCGCACGCGCGCTGTACGACGACCCCGCGCTCGTGATCCTCGACGAACCCAACGCCAACCTCGACGCCGACGGCGAAGCCAGCCTCGTGCGCTGCATACGCCAGATCACGCACGACGGCGTGACGGTCGTGATGGTCACGCACAAACCCAGCCTGCTCGACTGCATAGACCGCGTGCTGGTGCTGCGCGAAGGCCGCGTCGAAGGCTACGGGCCGCGCGAGGAGCTGCTCGCGCGCATCGCGCCGCAGCGCGTTGCCCCCGTCACAGCTGTCGCGCCCGTCGCCCCCGTGCCCCCCAACCGCGTGCAGGAGGCATGATGATCGACCAGACGAAACGCCTCATCCGCGTCGGCCAGTTCATCATCGCCATCGCTTTCGTGGGCGTGGGCATCTGGCTCGCGCTCGCGCCGCTGCAAGGCGCCGTCATCATGATGGCGCAGGCCAAGGTCGACGCCAACCGCAAGGCCGTGCAGCACAACGAAGGCGGCATCGTGAACGAGATCTTCGTGCGCGACGGCGACATCGTCACCGAAGGCCAGCCGCTCATCGTGCTGCGCGACGCGCAAGCCGAGGCGCTGTACTCGGTCACGCACACCGCGCTCGACGCCGAACTCGCCCGCCACGCCCGCCTCGAAGCGGAAATGACCGGCAGCACCCCGAAATTCCCGCAGGCGCTGCTGCAGCGCAAGGACGACCCGGTCGCCGCCGAAATGATGCACCGTGAGCAGGCACTCTTCGATGAGCGCCGTCGTGCGCTCGCCGCGCAGATCGCGCTGCTCGACAACCAGGCGAAGAGCGTCGGCGACGAAGTCGAGGCGCTCAAGGCGCAGATGGAAGCCGAGCGCATGGGTGCCGCGGCCGCCGAGGAGGAGATGGCCAGCCTCGCGTCGCTGAAGGACCAGAAGTTCGTCGCCAACACCCGGCTGCTGACGCAGAAGCGCGTGATCTCCGACTACCGCTCGCGCCAGGAAGAGCGCCGCTCCGAGATCGCCCACGCGCAGAGCCAACGCGAGGAACTGCGCCTGCGCGCGGTGACGCTGCGCAGCGACCTCGTGCGCCAGGCCGCCGAAGAGGCCAAGGCCAGCACCACGCGCATCATGGAACTGCAGGACCGCCTGCGGCCCGCCTCCGACCTGCTGCAGCGCCTGACCATTCGCGCGCCGGTCGCCGGCCGCGTGCTGAACCTCGCCGTGCATACCTCGGGCGGCACGATCGCGCCGCGCGCGATGCTGATGGAGATCGTGCCCAACACCGGCCCGCTCGTGCTCGAAGGCCGCGTGCATGTCGACTCGATCAAGGACCTGCACGTCGGCCAGGCGGCGGACATCCGCCTCACCGCGCTGCCGCACCGCACGACGCCGCTGTTCCCCGGCAAGGTCAGCTACATCTCGCCCGACGCGCTGACGGTCGAGGACGGTGCGACCTTCTACCTCGTCCAGCTCATCCCCGACGCCGCCGAAGCCGGCTCGCTGCTCGCAGAGCTGCAGCCCGGCATGGCCGCAGAGGTATTCATCCGCACCAAGCCGCGCACCGCGCTCGAATACCTGCTCGAACCGGTCACCGACACGATGATGCGCGCCTTCCGCGAACGCTGAGACTGATAACAGGGCGATCGGCTGGCCCCCCGTTCGCCCGGACGGAGGCCGGCACGGACGGGGAACGAAGCCCTCCCCGGCCCACCGCCCCGCATGCTCAGGCAATGGAAAACACGCCCAGAATTTAGGTATCTCTTTGTTTCCACGCTGAAACTGCCGGATGGCGCGCACGTACAATCGCCCACCGCGATCTCGTCGCACGAGATTCGGAGAACCGGGAGAAGCCGTGGACAAATCAATGATGCTGGGTATCGGGCTGGGAGCACTGGGCGTCACCGCAGGAGGTGCCTTCGCAACTTACAGCCTGGTTGAGCACGGGCCGAAGTACGCGGATGTGGTCGCCGTGCAAGCGCTCACCGAAACGGTCAAGACGCCGCGCGAAGAATGCAGGGACGTCGTCGTGAATCGTCGCGCCCCGGTCAGGGACCAACACCAGGTCGCCGGGACGGTGGTCGGCGCCCTCGCGGGCGGCCTGCTGGGCAACCAGATCGGCGCCGGCACCGGCAAGAAGGTCGCCACCATCGCCGGCGCAGCCGCCGGCGGTTATGCGGGCAAGAAGGTCCAGGAGAACATGCAGGCCAACGACACCTACAGCACCACGGAAACCCGGTGCAAGACGGTGACGGACACCAGCCAGCGGGTCGTCGGCTATGACGTCGAATATCGACTCGGCGAGCACCTCGGACGCGTGCGCATGGACCACGAGCCCGGCCCGCGCATTCCGGTCAAGGATGGCCAGCTCGTCCTGACCGGGGCGCAGGGTGCGGACGCGCGATCGGGCTCCGGCTCGGGCAGTTGATCCGGTCCGCCGGACCGATTGCAGCCCTCCCGCTACAGGCTCGGTGCTGCGAGCCTGAAACGGCGCCGGAGCGCCGGAGCCAATAGTCGTTACGCAAGCGCACGGTCGAAATCGGCGATCAGGTCGGCTTCGTCTTCGAGCCCGACCGAAACGCGGATCAAGCCTTCGGCAATGCCCATTGCGGCGCGCGCCTCCGGTCCGGCCTCCCAGAAGATGGTCGGCGCGACCGGAATGATCAATGTGCGCGTATCGCCAAGGCCTGTCGCCTTGATCGGCAGGGTGAGGCGGTTGAGCACGTCTATCATCGACGACGGGTCGCACAGCTCGAAGCTGAACAGCCACGAACCGGCGGCGAACAGGCTCTTCGCGCGCTCGTGTTCGGCGTGCGACGGCAAGAACGGGTAGTGCACCGCCTGAACTTTCGGGTGCGCTTCGAGCCACCGCGCCAGCGCGAGCGCCGTGCTGCTCGTCTGCCGCACACGCAGCGGCAAGGTTTCGCTGCCGACGCTGATCCGATGCGCCTGGTCGGAGCACATCGTGCCCCCCATGTCGCGCAGGCCTTTCTTGCGGACCTGCAGCAGCCCCCAGGCTTTGGGGTCTCCTTTGCGATACGACGGAAAGATGTTCGGGCTGAGCGACCAGTCGAACAGCCCGGTGTCCGTGACGGCGCCGCCGAGCGCCTCGCCGTGACCAGCAATGGTCTTGGTCAGGGAGTTGATCACCAGGCTCGCGCCGACCGTGCGCGGCCTGAACAGGGCCGGCGAGGTGATCGTATTGTCAACCACGTAGATGAGCCCGCGCTCGCTGCACAACTTGCCGATGGCGGCGAGATCGGCGACCTGCGTCCTCGGATTGGCAATGGTCTCGACGAATACCATGCGCGTTTCGGGCCGGATCGCGGCTGCGACGTTCTCGACGGAACACGCGTCGACCTTGTCGACCGCAACCCCCAAGCCCTGGATGGTGCCGAGCAGACTGTTCGTGTTGCCGAAGATGTACCTGCTCGCAACCAGATGGTCGCCTGCACGCAGGAGCGTAAGCAGGGTCCCGGCGATCGCCCCCATGCCGGTCGCGAAGCACACCGTTCCTGCGCCGTCCTCCAGCGCGGTGATCTTGGCCTCCAGCGCGGCCGTAGTCGGCGTGCCTTGACGCGCGTATTGGTAGCCTCCCTTGTAGGTTCCCTGAAAGGCTCCGATCAGGTCCTCGGCGCGGTCGAAACCATACTGAACCGAGGTGTGGATCGGTTTGTGGATTCCTCCGTGCTCGACGCCGAAGCGGCGATCGGAATGGACGTTATCCGTGCTGAGTGCACGATTGTCGGCTGATGAATGCATCGTCGAAGTGTACATCGCCGCGACCAGTCTGGAACTCGGTCTCATGCAAAGCTTTCCATCTGACCCGGGAACCGGCCGGCCGTCGCTTCGCCGACACCGGCTTCAGCCGCGCCGAGCGGCCTCGATCACCGCGATGTCGATCTTGCTCATCTCCATCATCGCTTCGAACGCGCGCTTGGCCGCCGCCTGGTCAGGATCGGTAATCGCGGCGATCAGGGCGCGTGGCGTGATCTGCCACGACAGTCCCCACTTGTCCTTGCACCAGCCGCATGCGCTTTCCTGACCGCCGTTTCCGACAACCGCGTTCCACAAACGGTCCGTTTCGGCCTGGTCCTCGGTCGCAACCTGAAACGAAAAAGCTTCGCTGTGTTTGAACGCCGGGCCTCCGTTCAGTCCGAGACAAGGGATACCCATCACCGTGAATTCGACCGTCAGGACATCGCCCTGCTTGCCGTCCGGATAGTCACCGGGCGCACGATGGACGGCCCCTACCGAGCTGTCCGGGAACGTCTGAGCGTAGAACTTCGCGGCGTCCAGCGCGGTGCCGTCGTACCACAGGCATATCGTGTTCTTGCTGACCATCGGGGTTCTCCAAGATTGAAAGAATCACGTGCATTCGCGCCGCGCAGCGAAGCGGCGAACGAAGGCGACACTGATCCACAAGCGGACCAGGAACCTGCGGGCCGTTCAACGCCTGCCGGGCCACGCCGGTGGCGCTTTCCTCTTCGACGTACTCTAGCTGCTGGCGAAGTTGACAACCTGTGCGCGTGGTCGGTTTCGACAACGAACGGGGCGAAACACTTGATTTCGAGACACCGGGCGCCTTTTCTGGTCGCCTCACGGAGCGTCACCGGGCGATCGTCCAGACACGGCAGCAGGACGGAGGAACCGTCGGCTTGCGCGAGTCGGCAGGCCACACGCACCGGAACCCTCGCACACCTTCATGCGTCAATGGGAACACGCCACAACGACGTGATCCCTGCATGGAGGCCACGCAATGAACACCCCCGACCACGATCCTTCCCGCGACTTGTCCTTCGAGCGCTTCGTCGATCTGCCGGCGGACGCCATCTGGGCCGCGTGGACGCAGCCCGAGCTGTTGATGCCATGGTTCTGTCCGCGCCCGTGGACCACCGTGGCATGCCGGATCGACCTGCGTCCGGGCGGCGAATTCCACACCGTGATGCGCTCGCCGGAAGGACAGGAATTCCCCAACAGCGGCTGCTACCTGGAGGTCGAGCCGAATCGCTGCCTCGTCTGGACGAATGCCCTGGAGCCGGGATTTCGACCGGTTCCCGCCGGCACGATGGCGGATTTCTTCTTTTTCACCGGCATCGTCACGATGACGCCGCAGGGCGACGGCACGCTCTACGGCGCCCGCGTCGTGCATGGCACGCCGGAGGACTGCCAGCGGCATGCGGCGATGGGGTTCGAGGAAGGCTGGGGCAAGGCGCTCGATCAGCTGATCGAGTTCATGCAAGCGCGCCGCTCGTGACGCGGCGCCATCGCAGCCGGGTTAATGGTGCGGCGTTCCCGGCTGCTTGCGCCTCTCCGGCCGCGCCTGCACTGCGAGCATTTCGCGGAAGAGGGGTGAGGCCTGCGCGAGTTCCCACGCGCTGCCCATCGCCTCGATGCGCCCGTCCTGCATGAGGATCACCTGGTCGAAGCGATCGAGCAGATGCAGGCGGTGCACCGAGGACACGACGACCGCATCGGCGAAGTGCTCGAACAGACCCTGATACAAACGCGCCTCGGTTTCCGGGTCGAGCGCGCTGCTCGGTTCGTCGAGCAGCACCAGCGAGCTGCCCTCGGCCGCTAGCACGCCGCGGGCGAGCGCGAGGCGCTGGCGCTGGCCGCCGGACCAGTTCGCGCCGCCTTCGACGACGCGCGCGGCGAGCCCGCCGTGCAGGCTTTCGACGAAAGTGTCCGCGCAGGTGGCGCGCAGCGCGGCGCTGATCGCCTCCGGATTGGCGGTGCCGCCGAGCAGCAGGTTCTCGGCCACGGTGCCGTCGAACATCTCGGCCTGCTGCGGGATCAGCGTCGCGATGCCGCGCAGGATGGAGGCCGTCTCGGGCGCGGGAATCGCGTCGAAGCTGACGACGGCGTCGGCCGGGGTATCCAGCCCGGCGAGCAGGCGCAGCAGCGTGCTCTTGCCCGCGCCGCTGGGGCCGACCAGCGCGTAGCGGCGGCCGCGTTCGAGCTCGAGGTGCGGGATGTCGATCGCCGCGCCGGCGCGGTCGCTGCCGGCGTGGGCGAAGCGCAGGTCCGCGACGGTCATGCGGCGCCAGGGCTCGCCGTCGGCGGTGCAGCGCGCGGGCTCGGCGGACTCGCGCGCCGCGAACACCGGCTGCGCCGAGGCGAAGTCCGCGCGCTGGCGCGACAACGACTGGAAGTGCGAGGCGATCGCCGTGATCACGCCGCCGGCCTGCTGCGAGTATTCGTACACCATGAAGACCTTGCCCAGCGCGATGCCGGTCGCGACGCCCGCAGCCGCCCCTCCCGTCACCTCCGCGCCGATCAGGCCGGCCGCCTGCGCGGCATACACAGCAACGAGGACGCACCACAGCAGGCTCGCGAGGAGATCGACCGCGGCCCACTTCGCCTCGTTGATGACGATGCTGCGCTTGAGCGGCCCGGCCATCGCCTCCAGCCGCGCCGCGATCAGGCGCGCGACACCGTCGGCACGGCGCAGCGCGAGCACCGACAGCACGTTGCCGAGCACATCGACCATGGTCGCGGACCACGCGCGCTCGGCGCGGTTGGTATCGACGGCGATCGTCATCATCACGCGGTCGAAGCGGGTGATCATCAGCGCGATGAGGCCGTAGCCGATCACGGCCACGCTGCCGACGAGCGACGAGATCAGCCACAGCGCGACGATCGGGCCGATCAGCTGCACGGTGTTCTGCAGGTAGATGAACTGGCTCTGCGCGAAGTCGTACAGCGCACCGGTGCTCTGCTGCACGCGGTGCGTGATCTCACCGGAGTGGTGGCGCTCGTGCCATGCCAGCGGCGCGCGCATCAGGCGCCCGACGAGCAGCGCCGACAGGCGTTCGCGCACGCGCAGCGCGACGTTGCGCTCGAGGATGCGGCCCGGGCCATGCAGCAGCCAGGTCGCGACGATGGCCGTGAACACGAGGATCAGCCAGCGCCCGGCGTCGGACAGCGCCTCAAGCCCTCCCTTCTGGATCGCATTGATCGCATTGCCGGCGAACCACGGCACGCCGAGCTTGAAGAGCTGGGACGCGAGCAGCAGGCCGAAGGCGCCGAAGATCAGGTGGCGCACGCCGTCCGCGTGCTGCCACAGCGCGCGGTACATCGCCGGCAGGCTGGCCGGGCGCTCATGGGCGGCATGCTCGTCAACGGCGACCGCCGCCTGAACGGCGACCGCCGCCTGGACTGCCTTCTCGTCATCCTGCTCGTCGATGACTTCGACGGTTTCGGGAACGCGCAATCCTCTCACCTCCGAATGTCGGGACTCCCAAGTGTAACGTTTGGCACGCCCGTCGGTGAAATTCCCGCCGCATGACGCAGCGCCGCCGCACGTTTCCGCTGCGCCGACAGCATCGCGCGGTTGGCGACGACGACCGCCAGCGATACGAGCGCGACGATGACCGTCGCGAGCGCGTTGATCTCGGGCTTGAGACCGTGGTGCAGGCGCGCGAACACGAGCACGGGCAGGGTCGTGCTGCCCGGATCGGACAGCATCGCCGCGAGCACGAAGTCGTCCATCGACAGCGTGAAGGCGAGCAGCCACCCGGCCACCAGCGCCGGCGCAATCACCGGCACGGTAATCACGAAGAAGACCTTGAACGGCGGGCAGCCGAGATCGAGCGCGGCCTCCTCCAGCGAACGGTCCATTTCGCGCAGGCGCGACTGCACGAGCACCGTCACGTAGGCCGTGCACAAGGTCGTGTGCGCGGCCCAGATCGCCGCGACGCCGCGCCCGCCGAGGAAGGTGAATAGCGGATGCGTGAACAGCAGCACCAGCGACAGCCCGATCACGACCTCGGGCATCACCATCGGTGCCGTCGTCATGCCGGCGAAGGCGGCGCTGCCCGGGTAGCGCCCGAAGCGAGCGAGCACGAAGGCCGCCGCGCTGCCGACGACGACCGCCGCGGTCGCCGCGAACGCGCCGACGCGCAGCGACAGCAGCACCGCGTCGACCAATTCGTCGTCGCGCAGCAGCTCTCCATACCAGCGCAGCGAGAAGCCGTCGAACTGCGTCGTGATCTCGCCCGCGGTGAAGGAGAACGCAATCAGGCACAGGATGGGCACGTACAGGAAGGCGTACACCGCCAGCAGCCAGACTGTCGCGCCGGGACGGACGCGCGCGCTCATCATCCGGCCTCCCCGCTGCGGCCATCGGTGCGACCATCGGCGCGGCCATGCCGGTGCAGCAGCACGATGGGCGCGATCAGCACCAGCACCATCGTCACGGCGACCGCCGCCGCCATCGGCCAGTCCTGGTTGGGGCCGAAATCCTCCCAGATCTTGCGCCCTATCATCAGCACGTCGCCGCCCCCGAGCAGATCCGGGATCACGAACTCACCCACCGCCGGGATGAACACCAGCATCGACCCGGCGACGATGCCGCGCCGCGACAGCGGCAGGGTCACGCGCAGGAAGGTCGTCCACGGCCGCGCACCGAGGTCCGCCGCCGCCTCGAGCAGCTGCGGGTCCAGCTTCACGAGGTTCGCGTAGAGCGGCAGTACCATGAAGGGCAGATAGCTGTAGACCATGCCGACCAGCACCGCGCCCTGGTTGTAGAGGAGCTGCAGCGGCGCATCGACGAGGCCCGCCGCGAGCAGCACCCGGTTGATGAGTCCGAGCTCGCTGCTGTCGAGCAGCACCATCCACGCATACACGCGCAGCAGGAACGAGGTCCAGAACGGCAGCATCACCAGCATCAGCAGCGTGTTGCGCGCGGCCTCGCGTGAGCGGGCGATGTGGTAGGCGAAGGGATAGCCGATCAGCAGGCACAGCAGCGTCGTGAGCGCCGCGAGCAGCAGGGAATTGCCCCATGCGGCGAGGTACTGCAGGTCCGCGCCCGGCGTGCCGAGCGCGAGCAGCTCGTCGTGCAGGCGGCGGTAGCTCGCGAAATCCGGGCGCAGATGGGGCAACACGTCGCCCGGCTCCATGACGAAGGGCGGCAGGTAGGGCGGGATCGCGAGTTCGGGCGTGGACAGGCTGACCTTGAGGATCAGCGCGAAAGGCAGCGCGAAGAACAGCAGCATCCACGCCCAGGGCAGCATCCCCACCCAGAAGCGGCCGCGTGCGAGGAAGAAGTGCTGCCGTCTCATCGCGTCAGCACCACGCCGTCGGGCGCGAACCACGCGACCCGCAACACGTCGCCCCAGGTCGGCGGCGGCGCATCGCCCCAATGCACGGAGGGCACGCTCGCGATCACGATGCGGCCGTTCGCAAGCCGCACGTGATACACGGAATGGCTGCCGAGGTAGGCAATGTCGGCGACCTCGCCGGTCGCGGCGTTGCAGTCGGCAGGCTCGGATACGCCAGCGGATGCGGCACCGGCGCGGCTCAGGCTCACGCGCTCGGGGCGCACCGACACCCAGGCCTCGTCCCCCTCGGCCAATCCCGCCTCCGGCGGCAGCACGATTGCCGCGGGAAAGTCCGCGCCCGCGAGCGCCCCGTCGGCGACGCGCCCGTGGAACAGGTTCGCTTCGCCGATGAATTCGGCCGTAAAGCGGCAGTCGGGGGTCTCGTAGATCTCGCCCGGCGTGCCGACCTGCAGCAACCGCCCCTCGTTCATTACACCGATGCGCCCGGCCATCGTCATCGCCTCTTCCTGATCGTGCGTGACGAGGATGCAGGTGACGCCGACGCGCTCGATCAGGTTCACCAGTTCCAGCTGCGTGCGCTGGCGGATCTTCTTGTCCAGCGCGGCGAGCGGTTCGTCGAGCAGCAGCAGCTTGGGCTCCTTCGCGAGGCTGCGCGCGAGCGCGACGCGCTGCTGCTGCCCGCCCGAGAGCTCGTGCGGCTTGCGCCGCGCATAGCGTTGCATCTGCACCAGATCCAGCATCTCGGCGACACGCGCCTCGACCTCGGCGCGCGTCAGCCGCGGCCGCTCCTGCCACAGCCCGAACGCGACGTTGGCCTCGACCGTCATGTGCGGGAAGAGCGCGTAGGACTGGAACATCATGTTGGTCGGGCGCCGGTGCGCGGGCACCTCGGCGAGGTTTTCGCCGTCAAGCACGATGCGCCCCGCATCAGGCGTCTCCAACCCCGCCAGCATGCGCAGCAGCGTGGTCTTGCCGCAGCCCGAGCTGCCCAGCAGCGCGAAGATCTCGCGCTCGCCGATCTCCAGCGACACCTCATCCACCGCCAGCGTGTCGTCGAAGCGCTTCGTCACGCCCTCGATGCGCAGGTAGGCCCGCCGGTTTGCCGCCCCCTTTTCGCCTGCCTGATCCACGACCGCCTCCCGGCCCGGCCGCGCTACTTTGCCGTCTTGAAACGGTTCAGCGCCTGCGTGAGCTCGCGCTGAACCTCCTTCGTCAGCACCGGCTTCGCGTGCAGGCGCAGCTTCAGCGCCTCGGGCACGTTGATCGCCGGATTGCCGGTGATTTCCGCCGCAGTGAGCGGCAGCGCCGCCTTGTTCGCGCTGAGGTAGTAGGTTTCGTTGGAGATCCGCGCGACGACCCGCGGATCGAGCATCGCGTTGATCCAGGCGTGCGCGTTGGCGACGTGCGGCGCATCGCGCGGAATCGCCATCACGTCCACCGACATCATCGCCCCCACTTTCGGGATCAGGTAGCGCACGTTCGCGCCCGTGTGCGATTCGGCCGCCCGCCGCGCGGCGATCAGCGCATCGCCCGAGAACATCATCGCCACGCACAGGCTGCCCTTGGCCATCTGGTCGATCGGCGACGAGTTGAACACGCGGATGTCGCCCCGTACCGGGCGGATGCGCTCGACCGCGGCGCGGATGTCGGCGGGATCCATCTTCGCGGTGTCGGCGCCCGCGTAGAGCATCGCCGCCGGAATCACGTCGCTCGCCTCATCCATCAGCGCGATGCCGCAGCCCTTCAGGCGCGCGGTCACGGCGGGGTCGAAGAGCAGATCCCACGCGTTGTCCGGCAGCTTGCCGTCCAGCGCCTTTTCGACCTTATCGACGTTGATCGCGACCCCCGTCGTGAACCACATGTAGGGCACGACGAAACGGTTGCCCGGGTCCGCACGCTCGACCGCCTTGAGGATCACCGGATCGAGGTTGGCGAGATTCGACAGGCGCGCCTTGTCGAGCGGCTGGAAGATGCCCGCCTGGATCTGCCGCCCCGCATACTCGACGCTCGGATAGACGACGTCATAACCGCTCGCACCGGTCAGCAGCTTGCCCTGCAGCGTCGCGTTGCTGTCGTACAGGTCGTACTTCACCGCGATGCCGGTCGCCTTCTCGAAGGCCGGGATCGTGTCGCGCGCGATGTAGTCGTTCCAGTTATAGACGTTGAGCGCATTCGTATCCGCCGCGCCCGCCCCGGACACATCGAAACCAATCCCCAAAAGGCCGAGTACCACCGCCAGAAACCCGTGCAGTCGCATCGCATTCCTCGCACCACGTCTCACCTGCCGCCATTGTGCATAGGCGCCGGAAAAATGTACGCAACATTTTGCGCAGCGCGCCACCGTCCCGCGCCCGACTGCCGCGTGCGTGCGCAGCAGGCAAACGCCATGAACTTCGACCCCGTATTGCGCGGTCCGTGCGAACCCGTGGGAGCGGCTTCAGGAAAATCCCGTTGCCATGTTTTTCGGATATGCTGACGGGCTTTCCGGCAATCAAGCGCAAGCGGCGACGCTGCCCTGTTCACGGGGGCGCGCGTCCCGACCTCCATATGCACAGCATTCCCGACTTCATCGCCGGCAGCGCCGGCTGGCGTCAGAGCGCACGCCTGCTCACCCTGACGACGCCGCTCGGCCCCGACGTGCTGCTCGCCGAAACCGCCACCATCGACGAGGCGCTCGGCCCGCTCGCCGAACATGCCGGCTTCCGCATCGAGCTCACCGCCCTGAGCGCAGACGCCCACCTGCCGCTCGCCGCCCTGCTCGGGCAGCCCGCCCGCGTCGATCTCGTCACCGCGGCCTCGCGCACCGTGCTCCGCCCCTTCCACGGCCACGTCACCCATGCCGACCGGCTCGGCGCCGACGGAGGCTTCGCGCGCTACCGGCTGACCATCGAACCGTGGCTGAGCTTCCTCGGCCACACGCGCGACAGCTACCTCTTCCAGGACATGAGCGTCGTCGAAATCGTCGACGAGTTGCTGGGCGACTGGCAGGGCAAGGGCCGGCTCGCCCCCGCCTGGCGCTGGCAACTCGCCGATCCCGCCGTCTACCCACGCCGTGGCATGACCGCCCAGTACCGCGAGAGCGATCTCGCCTTCCTCCGACGCCTGCTCGCCGAGGAAGGCCTCTTCTGCTGGTTCGAACACCAGTCCGACAGCGGCCCCGCGCTCGGCGCCCACACGCTCGTCATCGCCGACCACAACGCTGCCTTCCGCGACACCCCGCAGCCGCGCATCCGTTTCACCCAGGCCGGCGCGACGCTCGCCGAAGACAGCATCGACCGCTGGACCGCCACCGCCCGCGTCGACACCGCCTCCACCCGGGCCGCGAGCTGGGACTACCGCAGCCTCGCCACGCGCCCCCAGGCTGCCGACAGCGCCCATCGCGACGCAGCGGCCACGACCGTCGCCACCGACGACCCCGGCCCCTACGCCTGGCAGACCGCGGCGGACGGCGAACGCATGATCCGCGGCCAGCGCGAAGCCATCGACGCACGCATGCGGCAGATGAGCGGCGAAGGTACCGCACGCAGCGCCGCCCCCGGCACCATCTTCGAACTCGCCGACCACCCGCGCCATGCCGGCACGGACAGCGTGCAGCGCCGCTTCCTGATCACCGCCGTCACCCACCGCGCGCGCAACAACCTCGCGACGCTGCCGGCAAGCGCAGCGGGCACCTCGCCGGAAGGCGGCACAGCCGACTTCTACCGCAGCCACATCCGCTGCATCCCCGCCGCCGTCCCCTGGCGTCCGATGCTGCGCGACGGCCACGGCCGCGCCATCCACCCGCGCCCCACCGCCCACGGCCCCACCACCGCCATCGTCGTCGGCGACTGCGCCGGCGCCGGCGAGCCCGCCCCGACCCACACCGACCGCGACCAGCGCGTGCGTGTGCAATTCCACTGGCAGCGCGGCGAACGCTCGGCCGGCCGCCAGACGCACCCGAGCGGCAGCGACAACGCCCCCGCCGACTCGAGCCGCGGCGTGTGGCTGCGTGTGCTCTCGCCGATGGCCGGGGCCGACTGGGGCGGCCACTTCGTCCCGCGTCCCGGCCAGGAAGTGCTGGTCGCCTTCCAGCACGGCAACATCGACCGCCCCGTCGTCATCGGCACCCTCTACAACGGCGAGGGCAACCCCGACGCCGCGGGCAACCGCCTCGCCGGCGGCACCCAGCGCGCCACCGCCAACGCACCGGCCTGGTTCGCCGGCCAGTCGGACCCCGCCCACACCCACCGCGCCAGCCTCTCCGGCATCAAGACGCAGGAACTCGCCGCCAGCCGCAGCGGCCAAGGCGGCTACAACCAGCTGGTGTTCGACGACACCGCGAACGAAGCACGCATCGAACTCTCCACCACGGCCCACGACACCCGCCTGCAACTGGGCCACCTCAAGCAGCAAACCGGCAACGCGCGCGAGGCCAACCGCGGACACGGCGCCGAACTCGCCACCCGCGCCGCGCTCGCCACCCGCGCCGGCAGCGGACTGCTCGTCAGCGCCGACGCCCGCCTCGACGCACGCGGCCCGCATCTCGACAGCCGCGAGGCGATCGATGGCACGGACGAAGCCCGCGACCTCGTCCACGGCCTCGCCGCGACCGCCCACAAACACCACGCGGGCCTGAGCGCCGACGACGCCCCGGACAGCCTGCCCGCCACCACGTCACTCGACCACGCCCTCGAGGTCCTGCGCAGCACCACCGAACGTCAAGGCACCGACGCCGCTGCGAGCCGCGGCAGCTTCCTCGCCGCCGGCGGCGGCACCGGCACCGTCCCCGCGTGGTCCGCCCCCCGCATCCAGTACAGCGCCCCCGCCGGCATCGCCCAGCTCACCCCGCAAGACCTCATCCTCGCCACCGGGCAGAACCTCGTCACCGCGTCGGGCGACACCCAGCTCGTCAGCCAGGGCAATCACGCCATGGCGATCGCGCATGGCCTCGCCCTCTTCACCATCGGCAAGGCCCCAGGCGGGCAGAAACCCAACACCGAAACCGGCATCCACCTGCATGCTGCCAGCGGGCAGGTCAGCGTGCAAAGCCAGAGCGGCAAGCTCAGCGCCGCCGCCGACAAGAAGATGACCATCGCAAGCACCACCGCCGCGCTGTCCGCCAGCGCGAAGAAGCACATTCTCGCCACCGCGCAGGGGGCGTATCTCAGGATCGAGGGCGGCAACATCCAGTTGCATGCGCCCAGCGCAGTCAAGCTCAAAGCCTCGCAGAAAGTTTTTACCGGACCAGCGAGCATTGAAACCGCCGAACATGCTGCCAAGGTCGACGAACTGCGCCTCAAGCGCGACATGGAGATTCGTTATCTCGATGCTGATGGCCAGCCCGCCGCAGGAGAACACATTGCCTTGTCCTTCAACGACGGGTCTAGCAAAGCAGCGACTTTGGACGCCACCGGCAAGACAATTCTTAGGAACGTGCCGCTAGGGCCTGTTATTGGACGCCAACCGCGTCGTCGCACGTAAGGAATGAAGATGAAGATGCTTGCGGAACCATCCAAACGTCAAGCGGCACCTGAAACTGCGTACCAGCGCGTCTGTATTGACCTGCCCGGCGAGGCCGTTCGCTGCTGGCGGTCAAACGATAAGGTCGAGGTGATCCTGCGAAAACACAGAGACATCATCCTGCAGTTCAAGATGAAGGCGGGCTCGACGTATACCGTTGAGAGCGAGCCGAACCCGGTCTTGAGAGCGGCATCGGCCGGACGTCCGCACGAATCGATCCTTTCCCAACGCGACTTCTATAATGCCCGGGACAAGAAACTGATTGAAGCCCGACTGAAACAGAAAATCCAGTTCCAGGATGGTGAGCAACTACATCTCTGGGTCGGACGCGAATTCAACGGTGTGTTGCTTGTGAAGCGAGGCGACGAGGTCGTGGGCCGGTTTGAACCGAACGCATTCGATGCCTTCCGCTATGGATCGGACCCGAAAGCGAAGCCGGCACCTATGATTGTGGTAGTCGATTCCGCCACCCCCAATTCGGGAACAATCCGCAGAGCCCCCGAATCGACAGAGACCATGCATGTATTGGAGGTCAGGCGGGGCCTTGGATCGTTACCGGAAGATCTCGCCGATTTCTTCAAGAAAGGTGGCGAGGAAACTGCCATCGACACAAGCAAACTGATGACCCGCAACTGGCTGTGGGCGCAGATCACGGGGACCATCGCGTATCTCGACAGCAACAAGGCATGGATACGTGAACTGTGGACTCAAAAGTTCCTGATTACCAAGGTCAAGGACAAGGCGTACATCATTTTCAAGGGAAACCACGAGCTGCGCGAGTATTTGAAAGGCACTCGCTACCTTTCGGACAACAGCAAGGTTGTTGCCATCAGTGCCGGCGCAGGTACGTTGAAAGGGGCACACAATGCCGCATGGGACGCATCCAAAGGCAGTTTCAAAGGCACAGCCGGTTGGGCCGTGGTCTTCACCATCAGCCTAGATGTAGCTGAATGGCTTTCCGATTATGAAGCGCGCAATCCCAGGACCGGCCGGCCTAAACGGGATTTTTTCGATCTTGGTGCAAAAATTTTTACCGATGTTGCTTGGGCGGCGCTGGGCGCGTGGATTGGATCGGTGGCGACGTCGGTTATATTGACCCTGACGGGTGGGGCTATTTTAGGTGCCGTCGTGGTGGTTGGAGCAATTGCCGCAGCAGTTCTTGTAGGCTACGGACTCGCATGGCTCGACTCCAAATTTGGAATCACAGCAACCATCGCCGAAACGGCTCGGAATTCAGCTGCACATCTCGACCAAAAATTTCCTAACGATTACGCAAATTACCAGTCATCGGTCCATGAGATGCTGTCGCAGGGGGCGCAATGAGTAACGTATCTCATCGCCGACCAGCGTTCGATGCCGATCGGTGCAAAATTTTCGCATGGAGCTGGATATTTCTTGGCCTATTTTCCGCGTTTGGCGCTTGGGCAATTCATGATAGCCTCGGAATCGCAAGCGACGCTCCGACCATTTTCGCCGGATCTGGAATTGCAGGCGGAATCTCCTTTCTCGCCCTTAGCCACGTTAAATTAAGAATTCGTCGAGCGCTCACGTGGGCGATTGCTATTGGCTTTGCAAGTGCGACGCCAGTTCTCGTCCTCTTTGGGTTTATGGGTTTTGCCTACTTCATCCTAATTCCGCAACCGTTCGAAGTCCGACTGCTGCAATGGACTGCAATTTTCTTTGCGGGGGGACTGTGGAGTTGGATCGACCTCAACGGAACACGCCGACGAGTCACAAAGAAACATTACATAGAACGGGAATTCGCTGAATCCACCGATCACGTTACGTTGCGGTGGGAACGAAAAACGGATCTCGAAACACCTTCGATTAGCAGCAACACAATGCTCGGCCGCCTATGGAACAGTCACGGAGCCAAAATAGTTATGGCATTGGCCCCGCTGGCCAGCGCAGGTTATGCAATTTCCCGGATTGCTGACGCAGCCGGTGGCGCGGAGGCGGTCCTGCTGTTATTGACTTTTCTCGGGTTGCCGATTTCCTTGTGGGGAATTTCGAAGCTCGTTTCTGGCATCTACCTTAATATCTATCTCGTCTGGCAGGTTGAGCGCAAGACTGGCAAGCCTGTGCTTTTCGATCTTATTCCCGAGGGATCATCGTAGAGGGATCGAAGATTTCTGGCCTATCCCACAGGGCAGCCGCAGCTACCCATTATGCATGTTGAGACTGTCAGTGAGGTGGGCGACAGAAGCTGCCTCCCCAACCAAAACGGTACCAAGTTGCACAAAATTTGTGCAACCCGCGGTCACCCTGGGCTGTCTCCGGACGTGTCGACTATGCGATCTGCGTAGCTGCGGCAGCCCTGGGGGCACTACTTGGTATTTTGCTTCTCTGCATGAATCTTCTTGTGCCGATCGGCTGGGTAGTCGCGGCTTGTGTTTGCATAACCTTTATCGTTGTTACCGTCCTGATTGAAGACAAAAAGGAAAACAGAATCCATGAATGGCTGGCGCGCTGTCTCTTCGGCTTCAATTCGGACAAGTACGCCACTGCTGAGTTTGAACAAATTCAGCTTGACCGTGCTTTCCAGTAAGGAGCAAACATGGATTTTTACGGATTTGTGCAGCCTTACAGGATCAACCGCCAACTACTAGATTTCGAGAGAGAAGAACACCTTACGCCTACGAAACGATTGGGTGTCGTACCGCATTACAACCTCTCAGTGATTCGCATAAACGGCACCTTCTTGGAAGGGGCCGATAAATTTTATTATTCTCGCGGTTTTGTTGCGATGGCCGGAATTCCACTTGCTGTGCTTCTATGGCTTGTGTTTGCCTACGATGGCATTACTCGACCAGCCATTTTGATGTTTTTGAACCTTGCAGTTGCAACTGGATGCAGTTGGCTTGTATTTCGTGACACCTTCACCTACACCCACTTCCCCATCCGCCTGAATCGCAAGAACCGCCAGGTCTACGTCTGGCGACGCAATGGAACCGTGCTCAAGGTTGGTTGGGATGACATCTATTTCACAATCGGCGGCAGCGAGACAACATGGAAAGACCTGTATGTCGCCGGCCATGTGATGGATGCAGACGGGAAGACGGTGCGCGAGACCTTTGCATTGGGGGCCAGTGGAGAGAAGGATCAGCTCCATACCCTGTGGGAGTTCTACCGTCGCTATATGGAAGAGGGGCCTCAGGCCGTATTGTCGGCCCTGGAGAAACCTCTCATCTGCTTGCCTCGGCTCGATCTCAAACGTGAAACCTGGCGTTTCGGCTGGGAGCGCATCACTTTGCAGCTCAACGGCCTGCCGCTCTTCCAGCTTCTGCTCCAAGTGGGGTTTTTCCCGCAAAGTCTGTTCCGCTGGGTAGCGATGCGTACCAGCAAGATCCCGCGGTGGCCTAAGTGGGTTGAGGACGAATGCGCTATTGCGCCCGACGATCCGTGCGTGATGGATGTGTCGACCAATGTGTACGTTGACTAACGTAATTTGCCGCAATGCCACAGCGGCGGAATATGTTATCGCGTGAAAACGGAATCATCCGCGCCCCTCAGCGTCAAACCCCGACCAGAACGAAAGGAGTCGTCATGAACTCCCCCGCGTCCCCCGACAGGAACACCGTCTCGACGGCGTTCGAACGCAGCTTGCTTGTACGGCTTCCCTTCGTGCTGGCAGGCGGTACGCTGATGGCCGCCCTCGCGCCCGCACTCGCCCGCGTCATGGCGTGGGCCGGCATCGGCCCGGATCCCGCCGCGAGCATCACCACCGCCGACATCATCGGCCTCAGCATCCTGGGCCTGACCTTCAGCTCCGTTACTGTGCTCGCGATCGGCGCGGTGATCGTGCTGATCATGAAGGGACCGGCCTATTTCGCCGATTCCTACCCGCTGCAGGACGCGGATCGCCCCGATCCGCCGTCTCAGGCGCGGGCGAGCACGCGCGGCCGCTGAACGCTCAGGCTTGCAGGCCGCGCCGCGTCAGCAGCAGGCCGGCCTCGAGGTGATGGGTGTAGGGAAATTGGTCGAACACCGCCGCGGCGGAAATGTCGTGGGTGTCGGCGAGCGCGGCGACGTTGTCGCGCAGGGTGTTCGGGTTGCAGGAGATGTACAGGATGCGGTCGAAGCCGCGGGCGAGCTTGACGGTCGCGTCGTCGAGGCCGCTGCGCGGCGGGTCGACGAACAGCGTCGAGAAGCGGTAGCCGGCGAGGTCGACGTCCTTCATGCGGCGGTATTCGCGCCCGCCCGCAAAGGCGTCGCTGATCTCGTCGCTCGACATGCGCACCATCGTGATGTTGTCGACGCCGTTCGCCTCGATGTTGTAGTGCGCGGCGCGCACCGAGGATTTGCTGACCTCGGTCGCGAGCACGCGCTCGAAGAGCGGCGCCAGCACCATCGTGAAGTTGCCGTTGCCGCAGTAGAGCTCCAGCAGGTCGCCGCCCACGGCCGCGACCTGGCGCCGCGCCCAGCCCAGCATCTGGCGGTTCACGCCGCCGTTGGGCTGCGTGAAGCTGCCCTCGATCTGCTGGTAGCGCAGGCGCCGTCCGTCCACCTCGAACTCCTCGAGCAGCCAGTCGCGGCCGAGCACGATCTTCTGCTTGCGGCTGCGGCCGATGACCTGTACCCCCAGTTCGGCCGCGAGCGCACGCGCGGCCGCTTCCCAGTCCGCGTCGAGCGCGCGGTGGTAGACCAGACTCACCATCAGCTCGCCGCTCAAAGTCGCGAGGAACTCGACCTGGAAGATCTTCTTCCGCAGCACCTCGTTCGTCCGCAGCGCGTCGCGCAGGCGCGGCATCAGTGCGCAGATCGGCGCTGCCGCGGCGGGAAAATCGTCGATCAGCACCGGCGTCTTCGGGTCGTGCTGGGCGAACATCGCGTAGTCGACGAGACCGTCGCCGTGGTGCCACATGCGGAACTCGGCGCGCAGGCGGTAGTTCAGCGGCTCGGACGCGAACACTTCGGGTGCGGGCACGCCCAACGGGGCGAAATCGGCCGCAAAGCGGGCGACCTTCTCGGCGAGCTGGGCGGAGTATTCGGCGGGATCGAAGCGGGGCAGTGACATCGTGATTCGGCGGCGGTGGCGCCCCGCGTCGCGGATGGAAACGGGCGGCGAGCGGTGACGGAGGTGGGGCGAAAGAGGGGACGGTAGAGCGGGCAATCTGCGGAGACGCGACTATACGCCGCCCGAGCCTGCGATGCAGCCGCCCCGGTTGCGGGCTGTCTTGACGGGCATCAAAGCCCGCCGGTCATGACCGAGTAAACTACTCGGATATTCCCAGAATCCGCAATCCAAGCGGTCACGAGGCTCCCCGACATGGCCAAGAAGTTTCCCCTGCATCCCAAGCACCCCGAACGCATCTGCTGGGGCTGCGACAAATACTGCCCGGCCGATTCCCTCGCCTGCGGCAACGGCTCCGGCCGCACGCTGCACCCTGCCGAGATGCTCGGCGAAGACTGGTACGAATACGGCGACTGGGGGCTGGATGTGACGGAAGATCCGAAGAAGCCCGCGGAGCCGGCGAGCCGCTGACTCGACCGGGGGGCAGGACGCCCCTCCTGCGGGCAGCGCCGCGAACATTCGCCCGCCCCGACCTTCCTGCGGTACTACACTGCAGCATGGGGGTCACCCCCGATTGGCGGGAGACGCGCAGGATGGCTTTCGACGAAGGACTCGCCGAGCGGCTGCGGGACGAACTCAGGGCGCACCACGACATCGCCGAAAGGCGCATGTTCGGCGGCCTCGCCTTCATGCTGCACGGCCACATGTGCGTCGGCATCCTCGACGACACGCTGGTCGTGCGCGTCGGCGCCGAACGCTACGAGGACGCCCTGCGCACAGCCCACGCACGTCCGATGGACTTCACGGGGCGCCCGCTGACCGGATTCGTGATGGTCGAACCGCCCGGCTTCGAGTCGGACGCCGACCTGTCGCGCTGGGTCAAGCGAGCCTTGCGCTTCAATACTTCGCTGCCGCCGAAATGAGGAGCGAGGAGTGGCGACACCCGGGGCGAGCCCGCGGAAATGCCTGCCGCGGGCCGTCGCCGCCGACCACCGTTACATATCCACACGCAAGCATCCGCCCCATGAACAGGAGGCCTGACTAAGATGGCGGACATGTTCCGTCTCGCCCCCCCCTCCGCACACCTGCAACTGCTGGTCGCGATGCTGCGCGATCCGGGCTCGACCGGCACGCTGTTGCCGTCGTCGCGCGCGCTCGCGAACGCACTGGCGAGTGCCGCGGAAGGCGCGGACCTCGTCGTAGAGCTCGGGGCGGGCACCGGCCCGGTCACCGACGCATTGCTGACGAAGCTGCCCGACGTGCCGCTGATCGCGGTCGAACTGCAGACTGCCCTCGCACAACGCCTGCGCCATCGTTACCCGTCCATGGACGTGCGCGAGGCGACGGCACGGCAGGTGGTCGACTCGCTGTTCGACCAGCCCGGCCGTATCGTCCTCGTTTCCAGCCTGCCTTTCCGTTCGCTTCCCGCAGCTGTCGCATCCGAGACGGCGCACAGCCTGTGCCGCTTCCTCGCGCATAGCCCGGAACGCAAGCTCGTGCAGTTCACGTACCATCCGCGTGCGCCGTTCGCTGCGCCGCGCCACCTGCGCTGGAAGCGCACGGCAGTGATCTGGCGCAACACGCCGCCGGCGGGGATCTGGGAGCTGCGGCTGGCACCCTGAACACGCGGCTCGGACCGGGCGACATGCCCGACGGCTTCAACCCGCTGCCTTCATTGCGCTCAGGCCCACGCCGCGGTCCGATGCCGCACTCGCCGCCTCGAAGCGCCGGATCTCCGTCAACGCGTCGTCCAGGCCCATCTCGCCGGCCTCGAGCAGCTTGCCGGCCAGATGCTCCGTGAGCGGCTTGAGCCCCGCCAGCACGGCCTTGGTCTCGCCATACAGGCGTTCGCTCTGCGCTTCCATGATGCCGCGCGTCTCCTCGTCGAGTACGCGACTCGGTCCCTGGCCGTCGTTCGTCAGCGCGCCGAAGTTGAGGCGCGTCTTGCGGTACATGCCCATCTCGCCGACGGCGTGGTGCAGGAGCTGCGTGACGCGGGTGATGTCGTTGTGGGCGCCGTTGGTGGTGCCGTCCTCGCCGAAGAAAAGCTCCTCGTTGGCCATGCCGCCGAGCAGCACGCGCACGTCGTGTTCGATGTCGCCCTTGGTCTTGAGCAGGTCGGTGCCCTGCTTGTGGAAGACGAAGCCCAGCGCGTTGCTGCGCGGGATGGCCTTGAGCGAGATCTTGATCGTCTTCATGTCGGCGAGGATGCGGTCCCAGTCGTCGTTGGTGAGCTCGCGCTCGCGCTGCAGGTCGACGAGGAAGTGGCCCCATTCGTGCACGGCGATGATGCGGCGGTCGCGCTCGCGTTCGTCGGTGGTGCTGGAATTGACGTTGCCGACCAGCACCCGCTCGGCGGCCTGCATCAGGGTGTCGGCGCCTATCATCTCGCCCGCCTGCACCGCGGTGATGCCGGCCTGGTTCACGATGGTCTCGAGGTCGGCGGGGCTACGCCCTTCGGTGACGCCGACGAGGTGGCTCAGGTCGAGGCCGGGCAGCACCTTGTCGGCGCGCTGCGCGAGGTAGTACCGGATGATCGCAAGCCGCTCCTCGCGGTTGGGCAGGCGGAAATCCACTTTCATCTGGAAGCGGCGCAACATGGCCTCGTCCATCTCCATCGTCTGGCTGTTGAAGTTGCTCGCGACGATCCAGATGATCTCGGCCTCGTCCTTGCTGCGCACGCCGTCGAGCACGGCGAGCAGGGTGTTGGCGGTATCGTCGTCGAACTTGCGCCGTCCGCCGCGCTTCATGAAGAGATCCTGCGCCTCGTCGAGGAACACGATGCAGCGTTTGCGCCGCTTCGCCATCGATACGATGCGGTTGAGCGTGTTCGCACCGCCGGCGACGTAGCCCGTTTCCAGGTTGGCGGCGGAGTGGAACAGGATGGGCAGGTTCAGCTCCTTGGCGAGATAGCTCGCGAGCTTGGTCTTGCCGGTGCCGGCCGGGCCGCTGAACATCACGTTGAACGGCTTGCGGATGCCGTATTCGGCGTACAGGGCGCGCCGCTCGTACTGGTCCTTGATCTGCGACACCTCGGCCTTGATGTCGTCCATGCCGACGAGCTCGTCGATGGAGCCGCGCACCTGCCCGGGCTCGATGAACTTCAGCGACTTGAACTGCCCGCGCAACTGCATGAAGAAAAAGCTCAGCAGGCCCAGCATCAGCGCCGTCGACAACACGCCGCTGAGCGCGGCGCGCCAGCCGTCGTCGGCCGAACGCGGACGCCCGTTCGCGAAGCGCTGGTCGAGGCGCTCGAACACCTTGAGCGCGTCCTCGCCAAGTTCGGCGCGGGGAATGAAGGCGAGCCGGCCGGACCATGGTGCGGAGACGGCCTTGTCGGCAAAGATCTTGGTTTCCAGGTCGCTCGGGTAATAGGCGTGCTGCTGCCCGTGCGACTGCACGAGGATGATGCGTTCCGAAAGATTCCACATCAGCGGCTCGTAGATCACCGTGACACGATCGACGGGGTTCGCGTCGAGGAAGCCCAGCACCGAGCCGCTGCCCAGCACCACCGGCACGCTCTCGTCGAAGGTCCACACGCCCGCCCCCGGCCCGCCGGCGACCGCCATCGCCTTCACCTCCTCGGCCAGCGCGGCGCGCTTCTGGGACAGCATCATCGAATGGATGCCCATCAGCGGGATCAGCACGACGGTCGCCACGATCAGGAATTTCACCAGCGAGCTCTGGATCACGAACCAGTCCTGGAGCCGGCTGGCGGACTTCCTCAGCTTCAGCCAAGGGCTGGCCGGCTCGACGGTGCGGGAAATCGACTCTTCTGACATGGCGGTCCTCCGCTACGGTCGCGCCGCAGGGTTCCGGGACGGAATCACCGATCGGCTGGCCCGCGTCCCATCGGCGCGGCGGCGCCCGGGGTGGCCGCCCGAACAGCGATGCTCGCCCCGGCGACGCACGGAGCGGCGTCGGGAGACTCCAGCATAGCGAGCCACCGTACCGTACTAGCGTGAAGTATTGAACGCAGGCGAGACGATCACCGTCGCGACGTCCATGCAGGACGCCTGCGACGGTTGATGGGGTCGGGACCTGCCCGCAGAAGACGGCTGCTCAGCGTGCGCCGGGCGGCGGCGGAGGGGGCATGCCGGCGGGCGGGGGCGGCGGAGTGCTGCGGTAGCGATCGGAGCGGTCAGGGGAATAACGGCCCGACACCGGCACGCGGTGGCCGTTCGCGTACATGCACTGCACGTACGCGTGATCGTAGCGGCGCTGCGCATCGTAGCCGGACACCTCGGCGGCACCGCTGCCGGCGGCGCTGCCGATCAACAGGCCGGTGCCGGCACCCACGCCCGCGCCACGCCCGCCATCGACCGCGGCACCGACTGCCGCACCGATCGCCGTGCCGACCACCGCGCTGCGTACGCCGGCGTCGGCCGCAGCCTGCCCGGCCGAGCGGCCGCCGATGTACTCGTACGCGTATTGGCGGCAGCTCGAGTCGTCGGCGCGGAACTCATTGAAGCTCGCACCGGTGCCGGGCAGCACGAGCACGTTCGGCCCGGACGGCATCGATACGCAGCCCGCAGTCACGACGGCCGCCGCGAGCGGAACAAAGCGAAAACGGATGTTCATGTTGATCCTCCCTCAGCGCGACGGCCGCGGCGCGACGCGTTCCCACCCTCCGGGGCATTCCTTGACGTAGGGGTAATAGCCCTCGGGGCGGTGGCAGTAGTACCAATAGTTGCCGCCCGATTTCCTGTCCCTGTTCGCGTCGTCATCGTCACGTTCAATATAGGTGGGCGGCGACGACGGCACGGCGACGGCCGGCGGATAGGCGTAATACGGCGGGTAGGCATAGTAGGGGTAGGGCTCGTAATAACGGTAGGGCGAATAGCCGTAATACGGGCCCGGCCAGCCCCAGAACAGCGGGATCCCGATGTGGACGCCCACACTCGAGTGGCTGTGCCGACTGATCCGTCCGCGATCGGCAGACGCGACATCCGGCAACGCGGCGCCCAAGACCAGGACTGCTGCGAATGCAAGTCTCAGCCATTTCATGGTGGCCTCCCTGTCAAGAGGATTACACGTTTATATAACGCACGAAGTCACCAGAAAGACCACATCCGAGGCGAGGAATTCCCGTCCGTGTGTGACGTATTTTTTCATTCGCCTGCAATTCGTGCGTGCCCCACGGATTTCACGCCCCACCGAAACTCGCGTTACTGATGTGATACAAATTGCTTGCCGTCCACCATTCTAAATAGTATCGTTTTGCCCAAGAGGATCGCCCGCCCCCGGAGCGAACCCGCCTTTCACCGGAGACACACCGATGCAGCAGAAGTCCTCGTCCGCCCCCGTCGATATCGGCGGGATACTCGATTACGGCCCGTTCACGTCGATGCAACGGCTCGTCGTGATGCTCGCCGCCCTCGCAATCGTCATGGACGGCTTCGACGGACAGCTCATCGGCTTCGCGATCCCGGCGCTGATCAAGGAATGGGGCATCACCAAGGCCGCCTTCGCGCCCGCGGTCGCCGCGGGCCTGGTCGGCATGGCCGTCGGCAGCGCCTGTGCCGGCATCGTCGCGGACCGCATCGGCCGGCGGCTGGTGCTGGTCGCCAGCGTGTTCCTGTTCGGTGCCGCGACGATCGCGATCGGTTTCGCCCCCGGCGTCACGGCCATCGCCGCGCTGCGTTTCCTCGCCGGCCTGGGCATCGGCGGCGCGCTGCCGAGCGCCTCGACGATGACCGCCGAATTCACGCCGGCCCGCCGCCGCACCCTCGCGGTCACCGCGACCATCGTGTGCTACCCGCTCGGCGGCATGCTCGCGGGCCTCTTCGCCGGCACCATCCTGCCCGTGCTCGGCTGGCGCGGCCTGTTCTGGATCGGCGGTGCGCTGCCCGTCGTCTACAGCCTCGTGCTGCTCGCACTGCTGCCCGAATCCGCACGCTACCTCGCGCGCAAGACCGCCCGCTGGCCCGAACTGCGCCGCCTGCTCGCGCGCATGGACCGCCCCACCGACCCCGGCACGGCCTTCGTCGACGTCGCGGAAACCGGCACCGAGCAGCGCGCCGGCTTCGCCGCCCTGTTCCAGAGCGGCCGCGCGCGCGACACCCTGGCGATCTGGGTCGGCTTCTTCCTCGTCATGCTCGCCACCTACACCGCCTTCAGCTGGCTGCCGACGATGCTCGCCGCGGAAGGCCTGCCCGCCGCCCTCGCCGGCTCCGGCCTCACCGCCTACAACCTCGGCGGCGTGATCGGCTCGCTCGGCTGCGCAGTGGCCATCACGCGCTACGGCTCGCGCTGGCCGCTGATCCTGTGCAGCATCGGCGCCGCGGCCAGCGCCTTCGTGCTGCAAGGCATCGACTTCGCGGCGAACACCACCTGGCTGATGCTCGGACTCGGCCTGCACGGCATGTTCGTGATCGCCGTCCAGGCGACCATGTACGCGCTGTGCGCCTATGCCTACCCGACCATGATGCGCGCCACCGGCACCGCCTCGGCCCTGTCCTTCGGCCGCCTCGGCGCGATCCTGAGTTCCTTCGCCGGCGCCGCCGTCATCACGTCCGGTGGGGCGGACAGCTACCTGTCGCTGCTCGGCAGCGCCATGGTGCTCACCTTCCTCGCGCTCGCCGTCGTCAAGCGCCACATCCCGGGGCTGCCCACGCAAGTCCGCGCCCAGTCCGGGCACGAACCGGTCGCACCCACGCCGGCCCTCGCGGTGAGCGCTCCGCGCACGGGAGCCTGAAGCCCCTTCGCGACGCGCCCGGCTGCGCCCGCGCCCATATTCGATTAGGATATGAAAATATGGGTAGGGTGCTCCCCGCGCGCGGATCCCGCCGCAGCGCGAAGCAGCACTCCGACTCGCCAGACGGAGACGGACGTGATCGACATCAAGTGGGACAGCAAATTCGAGGTTGGGCATCCGCGCATCGACGCCGAACACCGCGCCTTCATCGACCTGATCCGCGCGGTATCCGTGGAAGCAGACCGCAACTGCCCGAAGGAAAAGGCCATGCGCCTGCTGCTCGAGGTGCGCAAGTACGCGGAATTCCACTTCGTCAGCGAAGAGAACATCATGCTCGACGTCGGCTACGCGGGCTACGAGGAGCACCGCGATGAACACGCGTGGCTGCTGCGCCGGCTGGAGCACGAGACCAACCTCTACTACACCGACAGCGCCCCCCTCGCCGAACTCGCGCACTTCATGTTCGACTGGTTCGCGATGCACACGACCGTGGCCGACAAGAAGCTCGTCGACAGCATCGCCGCACACAACGCCACCCCCACGCCCTGACGCGCGCCGGCCTCGATCGGAGCCTCCGCAGATGACGCATCCGCACACTCCGGGCGAGCGACTGGCCCGCGCCCTCGAGGCCGCCAGCGGCATCGCTTTCGCCGGCGCACGGCTGAACCCGGTCGGCGGCGGCTGCATCAATCGCACGCTCGAAGTGGCCGCGGGCGGCCGGACCTACTTCCTCAAGCTCAACGACGCCGCCGCGCTGCCGATGTTCGAGGCCGAAGTCGACGGCCTCACCGCGCTCGCCGCCTGCGACGCCTTCCGCGTGCCGCGCCCGCTCGCCTGCGGCGCGACCGACGACGAGGCCTTCCTGCTGCTCGAGCACCTGCAACTGCGCCCGCTCGCGAGCGCCGAAGACGGCCGGCGCTTCGCCGCGGCGCTCGTCGAATTGCACCGCGACACCGGCGAGCACTTCGGCTGGACGCGCAACAACTACATCGGCGCCACACCGCAGCACAACGCGCCGCACGACGGCTGGGCCCGCTTCCTCGTCGAATGCCGCCTCGTGCCGCAACTGCAGATGGCGCGCGCGAAGGGTTACGCCGGTGCCCTCGGCCGCGACGCCGACAAGCTCCTCGAACGCATCCCCGCCCTGTTCCTCGACTACCGCCCCCGTGCGAGCCTGCTGCACGGCGACCTGTGGAACGGCAATGCCGCCATCGCCGCGGACGGGACACCCGTCCTCTTCGACCCCGCCGTCTACCGCGGCGACCGCGACGCGGATCTCGCGATGAGCGAACTCTTCGGCGGCCTCCCCGCGTCCTTCTACGCCACCTACCGCAGCACCTGGCCGCCCGCCGAAGGCTACGAGCTGCGCAAGACGCTGTACAACCTGTACCACATCCTCAACCACCTCAATCTCTTCGGCCGCGGCTACCTGGGGCAGGCGGAGCGGATGGTGCGGACGCTGGCGGTGGAGCTGAACCGCTGAGCGGAGCGGCAGCCGGTCTGCCTGCGCTCGCCCGGACGGCCTTGCCGATCGATACCCTGCCTCGCCCGGTCGATTGTGTTAACAGGTCTTACCTTTCACTCCGACTCCGCGATGGCAACGGCAAGCTCCGTCAAGCTCCGTCAAGCTCGATGAAGCGCTGAAAGACGGCATCCGCCAACTGGCCGCGACTCGACGTCGCAGCCCGCCTTGTCATGCCCTGGCGCGAGGCCGCCGCGCATCCTATGAAGCGACTGCCCGACGAGCTGTTCCGTGAGGCGTGCGCGGTGCTGAACCAGATCGTTCAGCTCGCGTAAGGCGGGCCCGAGTGTGTCCCCCCGCCCCGCATGAAGCAGTCCGGGCGGAGCAGCTATGCCGGCGCGTACTCGATTTCCGGCAGCACCAGTTCCCATGCTCGACAGCGCACGCCCTGTTCGTCGTCCCTGGCATGACGCACCAGCACCGCCGCGACTCGTACGGCAACGGTCGCGCCCGGTGACGGGTGAAATTTCGACGACATCCGGCCCACTGTCACGCCCGAGGCATCGACGATCTCCCACTTTGCGCCATCATCACTGCGCGGCCGCAGCACCAGCGGATCGCCGACGTCGAGCGCCGTCAGCGCGCGGTGAATCGGCGCCGAGGGCGCGAAATGCCCCGGCCACGACAGCACGATCTTCTCCAGGTCCGCGCACCAGATCCGATGGGCAACACCCGGCTCGGACGGCAGCGCATCCGGCCGCGAACGCAACGCCAGCCCGTCGAGATCGCGCACGAAGGGCTGCGTCCCGCCCACCGCCTCGCACAACGTCAGGGACTTGCGCGCCCGCGTCATCGCGACGTAGAAGAGCCGCCGCTCGTCGTCGCCGCGTCCCTGCCAGCCGCCGCCATCTAGGACCAGCACGTGGTCGAATTCCTGGCCCTTGGCGCGGTGGGCGGTCATCAGCACCAACGGGGCATTGGGGCGGGCGTCGGCGGCGGGCTTGCCGATGGCGCCGAAGTCGTAGAGGGCTTCGAGGAGGTCGTCGATGACTAGCTGGCGGCCCGGCGCAGCGGATTCGGCATCGGCGATGAACTGCGCGAGCGCGGCGCGCTGGGGGTGGGCGATGAGGCCGTCGGGCGAGGCGTGGAAGCGGCGGCGGAACCAGCGCGACAGGACGCCCGAGCGGAGCAGCACGCGGCGGCGCCGGGCGCTGCGTCGCAGGCCACGCAGCAGGGTCGCAAGGGCGTCGCCTTCGCGCGTCTGGTGCAGGCCGACGCTGGCGCCGTCGCGCAGCAGGCGCACGGGGATGCCGCGCAGGCGGCATAGCGCGGCCATCGGTTCGAGGTCTTCCCAGCGGCGGGCGATGACGGCGAAGTGGCCCCATTGCCCCGCGTCGCCGTCCTGCGCGATCAGGGCGTGCAGGCGCTGCAGTTCGTCGAGCGCGACCTGCACTTCCTGATGCGGGTTGCGCGGCACTTCGAGCACGTGCACGCGGCCTTCGGCGAGGGGATCGAGCGCCGCCTGCTCGCCGCCATCCGGTTGATCGCGCCGCGCGTGGTTCACGCGGATCGCCTGTCCGGCCTTCATGCGCTCGCGGGCGCGTTCGATCACGCGGTTAGCGGCGTGGATGATGTGTTTCGTCGAGCGGTAGTTCTCGACCAGCGCGTAGCGGCGCGCGGCGTAGTCGGTTTCGAACTGGCGGATGTAGCGCACGCTGGCGCCGTCGAAGGCGTAGATGTTCTGGTCGTCGTCGCCGACCACCATCAGCGAGACGCGGTCTTCCTCGGTCTGCAGCGTGCGGCCGGCGACGGCGCTGACGAGTTCGTAATGGTCGCCGTTGATGTCCTGGTATTCGTCGACGAGAAGGAAGCGCAGGCCGGCGAGCAGGCGGTCGCGGACGATGGAGGGGCCGACGCCGTCGCCGACATTCTGGTCCTGCTCGGCGGCGCGCAGGCAGCGGGTCGCCTCGCGGATGACTTCGCCGAAATCGACCGCCTCGCCGCGCTCGATGGCGACGGCGTAGCTGGTGCCGGTGATGCGCATCGCGAGCCCGTGCAGCGTCTGCACCGCGACACCGGCGGCGTCCGCGCCGACCAGCGCCCACAGGCGGCGGCGGATCTCGTTGGCGGCGGAGCGGTTGTAGGCGAGCACCATGATCGCCTCGGGCAGCACCATGCATTCGCGCAGCAGCCACGCGACGCGATGCACGATGACCCTGGTCTTGCCCGCGCCGGGGCCGGCGAGCACGAGGTGGTTGCCTTCCAGGGAGGTAGCGACGATGGACTGCTGAACGGGGTCGGCGAGGTCAGTGAGGATGCGGCGGTGCGCGGCCTCGGTGGTCGCCATCTCCAGCACGTCCTTGCGCCCGGCGAAGTAGCGGCGCACGAACTCGGCGCGGTCGAGGCTGAAGTAGTCGACGATGAAGGCCATCGCCGCCTGGATCTTGCGGAGGGAGAGCTTGGCGTACTCGGCCATCACGTGCACCTGGACGATCTTGTCCTTGTAGTGCAGCGCGAGCTCGGCGTAGTCGGACTTCTTGAACTGGCGGCGGCGCGCCTCGGCGTTGAGTTCTATGCTCATCGCGGAGCGGAACACGGCCTTGCCGCGCGCCAGATGCAGCACCTCGTTGGCGTCGAGGTAGAGCAGCGCCGCGGACAAGGCGGTATCCCATTTTTCGCTGCCGATGTCGGCGAGCGTGGTGTCGGCCTGCAGCGCGGCTTCGAGCTCGCCCTGCTTGGCCGTGACGAGCAGCGTGTTGCCCTGGCGACGGCGCTGGAATTCCTGCACCAGCGCGCGGGCGACGCGCATGCGCCGTTCGCGGATCGTCTCGATGTCCTGCCACGGGCGCAGCAGCCTGAGGTAGCGCCGGTCCGCGGCGAGCGGGCGCAACGCGAAGAAGCCGCGGTGCGTCGCCCCCTCGCCGAAGGGTTCGGCGAAGGATTTCAGCAGGCGCGTGAGCCTGTCGGGGCCGAAATCGACCTCGGCGTCGCGCCGCAGCGTGTCGCACAGGCGGCGCACGTCGAGGATCTGCCAGCTCTCGTCATCCGCGTCGGGAGCGGCCTCGCGCAGGTTTTTCAGCAGCGCGTCCTCGATACGCGCGAGCTCGACGAGGCGCTGCGCGGTGTCCGGATCGCGGTAGAAGGTCACGCCGATCTCGGTGTCGTTCGACAGCAGCTTCCAGCGGTCGAGCTCGCGCAGCATGTGCTGCAGCGTGCGCGAGTCCTTGCCGGTCGCGAGCATCAGCTCGTCGGTGGAGAGCCCCTCGTCGTCGGCGGCGCGGATCAGGATGCCGAGGATGCGCACGTAGGGCTCGATGTCGGCGTCCGCCCCGAGCTTGTTGCGCAGCATCGCGCGCGCCTCGTCCTCGGTCGCGACGAGCAGGCTGCCGGGGAAGACGCGCGTGTGGTTCTCGTGGCGTTCGAGCAGGCGCGCCTCCTCCAGCCACGCGACGGCGATGCGCACCTTGGTGTCGGCGTCGCTCGCGTCCGGGTCGATGCGGTGCGCGTCAGGGATCTCGAGCAGGATCTCGCCGCTCGTGACGACCACCTCGCCTTCGCTGCGGTCACGGCGCTCGATCGCGCGCAGCGCCTTCAGGATCGCGCCGATGTCGTGCTGCGTGAGGCGCGAGTTGCGCAGCAGACGGAACTGCACGTCGAGGTCGGCGTCGTCGTAGAGCAGGACGCAGCGCGCCGGCGACTGGTCGCGCCCGGCGCGGCCCGCTTCCTGCAGGTAGTTCTCCAGCGAGCCGGGCGTGTCGAGGTGGATCACGAGGCGCACGTCGGGCTTGTCCACGCCCATGCCGAAGGCGTTGGTCGCGGCGATCACGCGCAGCGTGCCGGCGAGGAAGGCTTCCTGCACGTCGCGCTTGCTCGCGGGCAGCATGCCGCCGTGGAAGAAGCCGCAATCGAGGCCGGCGCTCCTGAGGAAATCCGCGACTTCCTCGACCGTCTTCTGCCGCGCGCAGAACACGATCGCGCCGCCTTCCTCGCGCAGCGCGTCCTGCAGCAGGTGCAGGGTCTCGGCGTATTTCGTCGCGGCCGGCACCGCGCGCACCTCGTAGGCGAGGTTGTCGCGGCTCACGCCGCCTTCGAGGCGATCGAGAGTGACGCCGAGGCGTTTCTCGAAATGCTGGCAGATGTCGTCCACGACATCCGGTTTCGCCGTCGCGGTGAAGCCGAACACTGGCGAGGGTTTGTCCTTCTGGCGCGACTTGATGAAACGCGACACGTACAAATAGTCGGGGCGGAAGTCGTGCCCCCATTTCGACAGGCAATGCGCCTCGTCGAACACCCAGGCGCCGATCTCGCGATGCATCAGCGCGTTGGCGAAGGCGACGCTGCGGAACTGCTCGGGCGCGACGAAGATCAGCCCGAGGTCGCCCAGGCGCAGCTTGTCGAGCATCACGCGCCGTTCCATCGGGTTGAGCAGGCTGTTGAGGTAGCCCGCGCAGGTGATGCCGCGCGCCTCCAGGTTGTCGACCTGGTCCTTCATCAACGACTGCAGCGGCGAGATCACCACCGTCAGGCTGCCGTTGCGGTAGTAGCGCGCGAGCGCCGGCAACTGGAAGCACAGCGACTTGCCGCCGCCGGTGGGCAGGATCGCGAGCGTCGGCCGCCCCGCGAAGCCATTCTCGACGATCGCCTGCTGCAGCGAGCGCCCGTCATCGGTCGTCGGCGTGCTGCGAAAGCGCGTGATGCCGGGGAAGTAGCGCGGCAGCAGGGCTTCGATGTCGTGCTGCTCGCGACACCATGCGCAGGCCGGATCCGGGCAGGGAACATCGCGCAGCATCGCTATCGCCTCGCGCGCCCTGGGGAAGCTCAGGCTCACCCAGGGCGGCAACACCGAGTTGCCGCCCGCGACGCGCAGCCACGCCAGCGCGTACGCCAGCGGCTTGTGCCAGTCCGGATCGGGCAGGCAGTGCTCGACGATCCAGCGCTCCCCGGTGATGCACACCTTGCCGGCAGTCGCCTGCTGCCATGCGACGGCGGCCTCGGCGAGCGAGGGCTTGAGCGCCCGGCGCAGCGTCGCGAAGAAGTTCGCCACCCCCTTGCCGTTCTCCGGTGCGAGCAGGAAATGCAGGCACAGCGCCTCGTCCGGATTCTCGGCGACACGCCGCTGCAGCGCCTCGCTCTGGTCGACGAAGAGTTCGTACGCGAGCTCCGCATCCCGCACCGGGTCGTTGCGCGTCGTCGTGCACAGCTTGTAGTCCTTCACCAGCCGGTGATACGGATTCTGCGGGAAGGCGACGGGCGACAGCTCAAGCGTGTCGATGAGCGGCAGGCGGTGCAGCGCGAGTTGCGGATGCAGCGCCGCGAGCGCGGGCTGGTCGAAGGCGACGACGTTGTGACCGAGCACGAAGGCGGCGCCTGCGGTGAGCGCATCGAGCCGGGGAACGAGTTCTGGATCCTTGCCGGAAATCTTCAGCCGCGCATCCAGATCGGGCCGGAACACGCCCAGCTCGCGCAGGGCCATGCGGTCCTGGCGAGCGGTTTCGATGTCGAGACACAGGCACCGCGCGCGGGGCGCGGCGGGCGGAGCGGCCATGAGCAAATGGTTTGGCGGAAATAGATTCGAACAATTCTATCCGGATGCAAGCACGTCGACGTCCGCATATGACATGCATGCGGCACGGGATCGGCTCGCCTGATGGATTGCCGAGCGCCGTTCCACCGGTGCCTTCACCGGCCCGGCAGACCTTCTCCCATGCCCGAAGACAATCGGCAATCGATCGAGGGCGTCGCGCGGAGCGCACTGCGAAACCGCACCGTAAGCAACATCACCGGCCAACATTCCGTGATGTCGCAACGGAGGCCTGGATCGGCAGGTGATCCGAACCGAGATCGGGGCCGACGGCGCGATCGATGACGGACCAGTGGCGCGAGAGCATCACGTGGTCGATCGGAAGGCCGATCAGTCCGCGTAACGGCGCCGGCCACGTCGCCTGCAATCCGCTGGCAACCGTAAAGCCCTTGCGTCGGGGCGCCCGAAACGCCGACGACCAGGGCGTTGCGTTGAAGTCGCCTGCGACGATCGTCGGCCGGTCTGCATAGCGCGCGGCGATGTCCGCCAGCACCCGGTTGCGCTGCCCATGGTCGGCCGCACTGATCGGCGGCATCGGATGAAAGGCGACGACGGTGACCTCGGTGCCGTGCCAGTCGAGCACGGCTTCGATCCGGGGCGTGGCGCCGTCCTCTTCCACCACCACATGGCGCAGAACGGGATGACGCGACAGCAGCGCGACGCCGAAGGGATCCCCGCGCGGGCGGACCACGCGATACGGATAGATGTCATCGAGCCCCAGGCGCTGCGCGAACGTGTCCGAGATTTCGAGGATCGCGAGCACGTCGGGTTTCGTCGCCCCGACCCACTGCACCAGCCGATCGGGGGCCTCGTTATCGACATGCACGTTGGCGGCGGCAACCACCAGCGCGTCACCCCCATCGGCGCCGCGCACGGCGTCCGGCATCGCGGTAAACCAGGGCAGCGGCAGCAGGGCTGCCAGCATGAACCATCGCCGCCGGGCGCAGACCAGAACCGGCAAGGCCAAAGCCAGCCCGGCAAGGAAGAACCACTGCCAGTGCACGGCCAGATCCAGCCCCCAGGCCATCGAGTCGGGCAACGAGGCCTCGAAGGGGGAGACGAGCGGAAGAAGCAGGCCACCAGAGCACAGCACCGCAATCGCTTTCGCGCGACGTTGCAGCCCCGGGTGACGAAGGAGTGAAAAGTTGGCGTGCATGTGCCGCTCAGGTCGGAAAGGTGAATCGAGTTCCTGCTGTCGCCGCGGAGGAGCCGCGAGGCCGCCAAGGATAGGCTACACGGGCTGAAAAGATGGCGCGGTCGGGAGGATGCTTCAGAGCACTGGATCGTGGTGATTTCGATCCAGTGACGGCGGGGCGCTCGTTGAATCGTTGGCGGGAACCACGGTCGCATCACCACCTCGTGGGTATGCTTTAAAGGTACCCTGATGCATCGGTTCTACTGAAGAAACCCCGCGCCCATGACCCCCCTTCCCGATGGCCTCTACGACCTGCTCGTCGACGAGCGCATCCGTGAGCTCGCGCAGCAGCTGAGTGAGGCCGGTCAGGCCGATGTCGAGCACCTCACCGGCGCCGCACGCCGCCGACGGCTCACCGACGTGCTCGCACGGCTGCTCCCCGAACTGCTCGAAGAGGCGGCTGACGCCGAGGACGACGCGACACGCGAAGAGCGCGAACTCGCCCTTATCAACGGCCTGATGACTCACCTGCGCGCTTACCGGCGACGCAGCGATGCACCGACCGAGCCCTGGACCGCCCCGGTGTTGGCCCTGCGCTCGATCTACCGCGGTAATCCCCGCCCGACGCAACCGCCCACCGGCGTGCTCGCGCCGTGGCTCTTCACCGCCGGCCGCGCCGACCCGTCCCTTTTCGCTGAACTGCGCGCCGAGCTCGGGTCGGCCGACCGCGTCGACATCGTCATCAGCTTCATCACCTGGAGCGGGCTCAGAAAACTCCTGGACGTACTCGAATCGGTCACCGCCATCGGCGCCGATGGCGAGCCCCGCACCCGGCTGCGCGTCATCACGACCACCTATACCGGCGCGACCGAGGCCCGTGCAGTCGAGACGCTGGCGGCCCTGCCGGGCGTGGAATTACGCATCTCGCTCGACGGACGACGCAGCCGCCTGCATGCGAAGGCCTGGCTGTTTCACCGCGCGACCGGCTTCGGCACCGCTTTCGTCGGCAGCGCCAATCTCTCCGCTGCGGCGCTGCTGGGCGGCGTCGAATGGACCGTCAAATTCACCCAGGCCGGGCAGGCAAACCTATTCGCCACGGCCGAGGCGCATTTCGAAACGCTGTGGAACGATCCCGAATTCCAACGCTTCGATCCGCAAGACGACCTGCATCGCGGGGAACTGCGCCGGGCGTTGCAGCAGGCCAAAGGCACGAGCACCGAACAGATCGCCACACCCACCTGGTTCGACCTGCAGCCCAAGACCTACCAGCAGGCGATGCTCGACCGCCTCGCAGCCGAACGGCGCCACGGCCGCACCCGCAACCTCGTCGTCGCCGCCACCGGCACCGGCAAGACCGTCGTTGCCGCGTTCGATTACAAGCGCTTGTGCGAGCAGCAGGGCGGAAAGCCGCGTCTGCTGTTCGTCGCGCATCGCGTCGAGCTGCTGCGGCAGGCCGTAGAGACCTATCGGCAGGTGCTGCGCGCGCCGGCCTTCGGCGAGCTCCTTGCCGACGGCCGCCGGCCCGACAGCAGCGAGCACCTCTTCGCGACCATCATGTCGGTCACCGCTCGCGACCTGCTTGCGAGCCACGGCGCCGACTACTGGAACACCGTTGTCATCGACGAGTGCCACCATCTGCCGGCGAGCCAGTTCGACGCTTTCGCGAGCCGGATCCGCCCGCGCTTCCTGCTCGGCCTCACCGCCACACCCGAGCGCGCCGACGGACGCTCCGTGCTGCAGTACTTCGACGCGCGCCCCGACGGGAGTCCGGCGGTGGAACTACGCCTGTGGGACGCGCTGGACCAGCAACTGCTCGCCCCTTTCGAGTACTACGCCACCACGGACAGCACCGATCTCACCGGCGTCCGCTGGAACCTGCCCGGCGAACTCGCGCAGCTCGCCAACGTCATCAGCGGCAACGACGCGCGGGCCCGGCTGGTGATCCACGCCATCGAGCAATACGTCGCCGACATCGTGGCCATGCGCGCGATCGCATTCTGCGTCGATATCGCCCACGCGAATTTCACCGCCGAACGGCTCACCCGAGCCGGCCTTCCCGCGCTCGCCATCACCAGCACAACGCCGCGCGACGTACGCGAGCGCGCCCCGCGCGACCTCGCGGCCGGCACGCTGAAGGTGTTGTGTACTGTCGACCTCTACAACGAAGGCGTCGACATCCCGGAAGCCAACACCCTGCTGCTGCTGCGCCCCACCCAGAGCCCGGTCGTCTTCCAGCAGCAGCTCGGCCGTGGCCTGCGGCTGGCTGACGGCAAGGAAAGCTGCCTCGTGCTGGACTTCGTCGGGCGGCTGCAGGACGACTTTCGCTTCGATATCCTTTACCGATCGATCACCGGCCTCAACCGCCAGCAGCTCATCGAGGCCGTCGAACAGGGTTTCACGACGCTGCCGCCCGGCTGCCACATCCAGTTCGACCGCGTCGCGCGCGATCAGGTGCTCCGCGGCCTGCGCCAGATCAGCAAGCAGACCTGGCGCCGCCTCACCGCCGAACTGCGCTACTACGCCACCACCCGTCGCGACCAGCCGCTGACGCTCGCCGATTTCGTGCGCGACCAGTGCCTGGACCTCGAAGACCTCTACGACGGCAAGCCGGGCTGGACCGCACTACGCCGCGCCGCCGGCCTCGAACAGTCCCCGTCCGATCCCGACGAGACTTACCTCGGCAAACACCTCGGGGCGCTCCTGCACGTCGACGACCCCGAGCATCTGAGAATCCTGCGCCTCGTCGCCGAAGACCCCGCATCCCTGAGCGACCGACTCGCGCACTTCACACCCGCCGAGCAGCGCCGCGTGCAAATGCTCACCTACCAACTCTTCAGCGATCGCAGCGCGCTGATGGACGGCCGCAGTTTTCTCGCCCGCATGGTGGCCAACCCCACCATGTCCGGCGAACTGGGTGAGCTCGCCACCTGCCTGGACGAGCGCGCCGAGCTCGACCCGGAGCCTCTCCCCGGCGCCCTTGCGGCCTGGCCGCTGACCCTGCATGCCGCCTACCAGATCCGCGAAATCCTCACCGCCGTCGGCTGGCTCACGCCGGAACGCCGCGCCCCGTTCCAGGCGGGCGTCCTCGCACTCCCCCAACACAAGACGGAACTCCTCTTCGTTACCCTGGACAAGCGCGACGGTTTTAACGAACGCATCGCTTACCACGACTACGCGATCAGCCCCGAGCTCTTCCACTGGCAATCGCAAAACGCCGCCGGCCCGGACACCACGGCCGGGCGCCGCTACTGCGAATCACCGGACAATGGCTGGCGGTTCCAGCTTTTCGTACGGGAAGCGCGAGGGCAGGCGTACCGTGCCTTGGGACCAGTGGAATTGGAGCGCTGGGAGGGAGATCGGCCTTTGTCGATCACGTGGCGATTGCAGCGGGCCTTGCCGATCGCCTTGTTCAGGCGATATAGCGTGTTGCGGACTTAAGCCGGCTCCGGCTTGTCATGGTTCCATTTTTTGATACCATAAATCCATGAACACCACGCATCGCAGAACCCTGATCGCGATCTTCATGGACCCGGTTTCCAAGTCGCTGGAGTGGCGGCGCATTGAGGCGTTGCTGGTGGCGATTGGCTGTCAGGTAATCGAGGGTAACGGCTCGCGGGTACGGTTCGAGAAGGACGGCATCATCGGAACCTTCCACCGCCCCCACCCGGTGAAGGAGGCGAAGCCCTATCAGGTGCGCGATGCGCGCCAATTTCTGGAGAATCTTGGGGTGAAACCATGAACACGATGACGCATAAGGGTTATGCGGCCCGCGTGGAATACAGCGAGGAAGACGGCTGCTTCGTCGGACACATCGCCGGCATCCGGGACGTGATCGGCTTTCACGGCGAAAGCGTTGCAGAGCTACGGGCCGCGTTCGAGGAAGCCGTCGATGACTACCTCGAAACCTGCAAAAAGCTGAACCAGGAACCGAACCATCCGTATTCCGGGCAGTTTCGCTTGCGGCTGTCGCCGGAGTTGCACGCCCGCGCCGCGATGGTGGCGGAGACGAAAGGCAAGAGCCTGAACGCTTGGGTTACTGATGCAATTGAAAGGAGTATTGCCGCCGCGTGACGGTTTCGGGTAATGCAGACCGCGCGGAGCAGACAAACACTGGGAAGCGGGCCAGTCGGGTACGGGATCACCCGGCCGGCCCTGACCAATCGACATCCTCAGGCGGTGATGTTCTTCCCACGAGGAGACCATGCCACTCTGTCAGCTGACCCTGATCACCCAGAACGAGCGTGCGAATCTCAACAAGGCCGAGAGAAACATGCTGACTGAACTTGTCGACCTGCTGATGTCGACCAGGCGGAAGGAGTAAATCGATGAGCAAGGCTTTCGATAGCATCAAGCAGGGGCTGTCCGAAGCTATCGCCCACGCAAGAGGCGAACACCACCCGGCAGTGCTGAGCGCCCTTGAAGGATAAGACCGGGACGAAACGGCAAGTGCCCAGATTCGTCCGGCCCGGCGATATCAAAAAAGCCCCGATTTCATAATGAAATCAGGGCTTTTTGGTATCTGGCGCGCCCGAGACGATTCGAACGTCCGACCCCTGCCTTCGGAGGGCAGTACTCTATCCAGCTGAGCTACGGGCGCCTTGTGCCACTTTGCGTGGCAACGGAACGCGGCATTATACCTGAACAACGACGCATGACGACCCCTGCCTTCTGAGGGCAGGATTCCCTGCAGCCGTAGCCGCCGGAGGCCACGTCACGAGACCTTCGGGCTCACGACCGCGAGGCTCTCCAGCGCCTTGTCGAAGTCGTAGGCGGCGACGCTGGTTGCGACCTGTTTGAGGGCGGGCGCGAGCGGGGTGCCGGCGGTGCGTTCGGTCAGGGTGGTGGCGGCGTCGGCGGCGTCGGGGTCGTTGTCTTCGAGCAGGGAGCGGAGTCGCTCGATGTCTTGTTGCAGGCTCACGGCGTCGATGGTCGTCGCGATCTGCCCTGCGGGAAGCGGCGCCGGTTCGGTCGGCCCGAGCTGCTGCAGACCGTCGATGACGGGGGCAAGTTCGGCGAGCGTCCAGTCGAGCAGCGGGGTGAGCTGGGCAGTCGGCAGCTTGTCGCGGCAGGCGTGCTCGAGGGCTTCCGCCGCGGTCTGGACGTCACGCGCGCCAATGTTGCCGGCGTTGCCCTTGAGGGTGTGGGCGGCGCGCACGGCTGCGGCCGGGTCGGGGTCGGCCTGCGCGGCGGCGAACTGTTCGGCGAAGCGGCTCTGGGTGTCGCGGAAGCGCATCAGCATGCGCAGGTAGAGCTTGTGGTTGTCCATCGTCGTGGCAAGGCCGGCGCCGACGTCGATGCCGGGCAGCGGAGGCAGGGCGGGAGCGCCCTTCTCCGACGTCGCCGGCGCCGCAAGCACGGCAGGAAGGGCTGCGGCGGTAGCGGAGGCGGCCGCTGCAGGGCGGATCCATTTCGCGAGGGTGACGAACATGCCGACGACGTCGAGCGGTTTGGCGATGTGGTCGTCCATGCCGGCGGCGATGGCCTTGTCGCGGTCGCCGGCCATGGTGTTGGCGGTCATCGCGAGCACGGGGAGCTTGGCCCACGCGGGGTTGCTGCGGATTTCGCGCGTGGCGGTGTAGCCGTCCATGACGGGCATCTGGCAGTCCATGAGGATGCCGTCGAAGCGGGCGTCGCGGGCGAGGATGTCGAGCGCTTCCCGGCCGTTGGCGGCGACGACGACGTCGATGCCGGCCTGGCGCAACAGGTCGGTGGCGAGTTCCTGGTTCATTTCGTTGTCTTCGACGAGGAGCACGCGGGCGCCGGCGAGGGTTGCCATGGCGGCGCTGGAGCCGTCGATGCTCTCGTGCGCGCGGGTATCGACGAGGCCGCGCTTGTCGAGGGCCTCGCCGATGGCTTCGAGCAGGCGCGATGCGGTGACCGGCTTGGTGAGGGCGGACTTGACGGTGACGCCGCGCAGTTCGGCCGAGCCGAGCGCCTCTTCGCGGCCGTAAGCGGTGATCATGATGACGGCGGGCAGCCGCGTCGGGTGGCCGGCCTGCAGGCGGCGCACGGCCTCGACGCCGTCGATGACGGGCATCTTCCAGTCCATCAGCACGAGGTCGTAGGGGGTGTGGCGGGCGTCGGCGGCAGCGATCATGTCGAGCGCCTGGCTGCCGTCCCAAGCGACATCGACCGCGAGGCCGAAGTGCCGCACCATCGCGGAGAGGATCTCGCGTGCGGAGGCGTTGTCGTCGACGACGAGGACGCGCACGCCCTGCAGTTCGTCGGCGCGGAACATGCGCCGCGCCATGGGTTCGGCCTGCAGGCCGAAACGGGCGGTGAAGTGGAAGGTGGAGCCGCGGCCGACGGCGCTTTCGACCCAGATGCGGCCCTTCATCATTTCGACGAGATTTTTCGAGATCGCGAGGCCGAGCCCGGTGCCGCCGTATTTGCGCGTGGTGGAGGCGTCGGCCTGGCTGAAGCTGCGGAACAGCGATTCGCACTGTTCGGCGCTCATGCCGATGCCGGTGTCGCGCACCCAGAAGTGCAGTTCGACCTCGTCGGCGGTCTGCGAGACGTTTTCGATGCCGACGACGATCTCGCCGGTTTCGGTGAACTTGACTGCATTATTGCCGAGGTTGACCAGGACCTGGCCGAGGCGCAGGGGGTCGCCGACGAGGGCGGTGGGGAGGTCCGGGGCGGCGTTGAACAGCAGTTCCAGGCTCTTGTCCTCGGTCTTGAGGCCGACCAGGTTGGCGAGGTGGTCCATGACGTCTTCGAGCCGGAATTCGACCTTTTCCATCGACATCTTGCCGGCTTCGATCTTCGAGAAGTCGAGGATGTCGTTGATGATGCCGAGCAGGTTTTCGCCGGCGCGGTGCACCTTCTCGATGTAGTTGCGCTGCTTGCGGTCGAGCGTGCCCTGCAGGGCGAGGTGCGACATGCCGATGATGGCGTTCATCGGCGTGCGGATCTCGTGGCTCATGTTGGCGAGGAAGTCGCTCTTGGCGCGCGTGGCCTCTTCGGCGATTTCCTTGGCGCGCAGGATCTCGGCCTCGGCGCGCTTGCGGTCGGTGATGTCGAGCAGCCAGCCCATGACGCCCTTCTCGCCCTCGTGGGCGAAGGGCATGAAGGTGACGAGGAAGTCGCGCAGCTCGCCGCCGGTGGCCACCAGGCGCATTTCGCGGTCGCGGATGTAGCCGTCGCGGCGCAGGTCCTCGATCATGCGCAGGCGGTCTTCGGGTGATGCATAGATGTGCAGCGCGGGGTCGCCCGGGCGGCTGTCGAACATGCGCGTGAATTCGGGGTTGGTGTAGCGGAACACGCCATCCGTGGTGAAGGCGGTGCCGACCGGGCTGTGGTCGAGGATGTACTGCAGCGAGGCGCGCTGGTCGGCGAGGGCCTTTTCGGTCGCCTTGCGCTCGGTGATGTCGCGGAACACGACGACGCTGCCGACGATGGCGCCGTCCTTGTGGATGGGGGTGGTCGAGTATTCGACCGGGAGCGGCGTGCCGTCCTTGCACCACAGGACTTCGCTGTCGATCACGCGCGCGTGGCCGTCCCGGCCTGTCTGGTACATCGGGCATTCGTCACGCGGGAATTCGCGCCCGTCCGGGTAGCTGTGGTGGATCAGGGCATGCGCGTGCCGGCCGACCAGTTCCGCCTCCGCGTACCCGAGCAGGGCGGGCGCGGCGGGATTGGCGAAGGTGATCACGCCGTCCTGATCGAGGCCGATGATGCCGTCCTTGACCGAGCCGAGGATCAGGCGGCTGCGCTCTTCGAGGATCGCGAGGTTAGCGGAGGTTTCACGCAGCGAGCCTTGCTGGGCTTCGAGTTCGACGGTCTGCTCCTCGAGCAGGCGCGCCTGTTGTTCCATGTTCTCGGCCTGACGCTGCGTTTCCTCGAGCAGCGTCTGCGTGCGCGCGTTGCGTTCGAGGATTTCGAGGCTCAGCGCGAGGATGGGCATCACGCCGTCTAGCAGGGCCTGCTGGGGGGCGCCAAAAGCGTCGAAGGTGGCGAGCTCGACCACCGCCAGCAGGCGTTCGGTGCGCAGCACCGGGAATACCCCGATCGCGCGCGGCGCGGCCTCGCCCAGCCCGGAGCCGATGTGGATGTAGTCCGTGGGGGGGTTGGTGAAGATGATCGGCGCGCGCTCCAGCGCACATTGCCCGACCAGGCCTTCGCCGGGCGCGAACTGGGGGACGGGCCGGGTCGGCCCGTGCAGGGCGTAGCCCGCCAGCAGGACGAGCCGCTGCGCGGTTTCGTCGTGACGGTAGAAGGCGGCATGGCCGAGCTTGAGGACCGGCGCGAGGTTGGAGAGGAACTTCTGCGCGAGTTCGGCCGCGCTGGCGGCGGTCTGCAGGTCGCCCGAGATCGCCGCGAGATGGGTCTTGAGCCAGCGCTGCGTCTCCACCTTGCGCGCTTCGACGCGCAGCACTTCGATCGCACGCGCTAGATCGCCGACCTCGTTGGGGTATTCGGTGTGCGGGACCGGCTGATCGAAATGGCCGGCGGCGATCTGCTCGACGACGGAGCGCAGCCGCTCGGTCGGCCGGCGGATGGATAGCGCGACGAGGGCGCCCAGCAGCAGCGCGAGCACGCCGCCGCCGACGATCAGGGCGTAGGTGGTGCGCTTGATCTCGATCATGCGCCGATCGGCGCGCCGCGCGGCGCCGTAGGCTTCCTCCTCCATGATCCGCGCGATGTCCACCAGGGTGTCGCCGGCGGCCTGGCCGGTGAGCTGGAATTCGGGCGAGGCGACCGCAGCGAGTGCGTCCATGAGATCGCCCTTCTTCTGCAGGTCCACGATACGGGCGACGCCGGCCTTGTACTGCGCGAAGCGCTCGTCGAAGCGCGTGAGGCGCTCGCGGTTGTCCTCGCGGTGGAAGAGCTTGGCGGCGGCGTCGAGCTCGCTGCGCAGGCGGCTCTCGGACTCGGCGATCTGGCGGATGGCCTGGTCGCGCTCGCCCGGCGTCTGCGGCAGGATGGCCTGGCGCAGCGCGTGGCCCATCTGCGCGAACTGGATGCGCGCCTCCTTGACGTGCGAGACGCCCATCAGCTCCTTTTCGTACAAGGCCTGCAGTTCGTCGTTCAGCTGGTTCTGGTTGTACAGCGAATGCAGGCTGATGCCGCCGACGACCAGCAGCACGCCGGCGAAGCCCAGCATCAGTTTCGCCGCGAGCGAGCGACGCTCCAGTGCGGTGATCGAGAGGTTCATCCTTGCGGCTCCAGTAGGACGCGGCGATGCCCGGCTAGTCGGAAAAGCGTGCGGCGATGACGCGGAATTCGTCCTGCAGTTCGATGAAGGCATCGACGATGTCGGGGTCGAAGTGCGAGCCGCGGCCCTCGCGGATGATCTTCGCCGCCTCCTCGTGCGACATGCCCTCCTTATAGACGCGCCGGCTGATCAGCGCGTCATAGACGTCGGCCAGCGCCATCAGCCGCGCGGAGATCGGGATCGCGTCGCCGGCGATGCCTTCCGGGTAGCCCGAACCGTCCCACTTCTCCTGGTGATAGTAGGCGATCTCCTTGGCGAGGCGCAGGAAGTCGACGTCCATGCCGAGTTTCCGCTCGGCGTGGATGATCGCGTCGCGGCCGAGCGTCGTGTGCGCCTTCATCGTCTCGAACTCGGCGGCGTCGAAACGCCCGGGCTTGAGCAGGATGCGGTCGGGGATGCCGACCTTGCCGATGTCGTGCAGCGGGGCCGACTTGAACAGCAAATCTATCGTGTTGTCGTCGAGGAAATCGCGGAAGCGCGGGTGCGGCTGCAGGTGAATCGCCAGCGCCTTGACGTAGAACTGGGTGCGGCGGATGTGGTTGCCGGTGTCGTTGTCGCGCGTTTCCGCGAGCGAGGCCATGGCGAGTATCGCGACGTCCTGGATCGCGGCGAGCTCGCGCGTGCGCCGCGCGACCTCGGCTTCGAGGTAGGCGTTCTTGTCGCGCAGGAAGTCCGCGGCGGCCTTGATCTGCAGGTGGGTGGCGACGCGCGCCAGCACCACCGGCGGATTGACCGGCTTGGTGATGAAGTCGGCCGCGCCCATCGCGAGCCCCTTCGTCTCGTCCTCGGTCGCGGTCATCGCGGTGAGGAAGATGATGGGGATGTCGCGCGTGGCGGCATCGCCCTTGAGCGCCTCGCACACGTCGTAGCCGGAGAGGCCGGGCATCATGATGTCGAGCAGGATCAGGTCGGGCGCGGGCTCGGCGCGGGCGATGCGCAGCGCCTTGTCGCCGTTGTTGGCAACCTTGACCTTGTAGCGGTCCCTGAGCAGGCCGGACATGAGCGCCAGGTTGTCCGGGGTGTCGTCGACCACCAGGATCGTGGGCTTCTCGATGAGTGTCGGTACGTCCATTTCTCTCCTTGCCGCTGCACCCGGGCCGGGGGCGCCCACTCCGCTCCCGTCCCGGCGCAGCCATTTGAACTTTGCATATTCAAACGCCACGGCGCATCCGAGGCAACCGGCTCGCCGCCTCGATTATCGCTCCGTGTGGCGAATTCCGCGGCGTGGCAGCGATCGTCCGTGAAATGATTCGATACGATTTCGCAACGTTTGGGCTAAACTGCCCGGCGACCCTGCGTAGGCGGGATAACCCTGTGTTTGGAGCGTAGAACATGTTCGATCAGGAAGACGGAGAACTCAACGTCGTCATCGGTGTGCTCTTCGGTGTCATCGCGCTGGTGATCGCGCTGGTGGTCGGCCTCGGGACCTGGAAGCTGCGTGCGGCCGACGTGCCGGCGCCGGCTGCCGCTGCCGCTGCCGCGGGCGAGTTCGCCGACGTGGCGGAGGTGGGCGAAGCGCTGGTGAAGTTCTATTTCGCAGTCGGCGAGGCGACGCTGCCGCCGGATGCGTCCCCCGACATCGCGACGATCGTCGTCGCGCTGGAAGGCGCGCCGGAGAAGCAGGTGCTGCTGTCGGGCTTCCACGACGAGACCGGCGGCGCCGCGGTGAATGCCGAGGTGTCGAAGAACCGCGCGCTGGCCGTGCGCGAGGCGCTGGTCGAGGCCGGCGTGCCGGCCGAACGTGTGCTGCTGCGCCGTCCGGCGGTGACGCTGGGGGGTGGCGATGCGGCCGAAGCGCGTCGCGTCGAGGTGCGCGTGCAGTAAGGGCGCACGTTCTCCGCAGCACACGAATCAGCCGGGGACGCCCCGGCTTTTTTGTTTGCGCATCCGGCACCCGGCCCGCAGCCCGCGTGGCGGCTATACTTCCGGCTTCCACGAACAAAACAGACAAGGAGCCCGCATGTCCGCCCTGCGCAACCGGCCCACTGCTTCCCCCGACAGCCTCCCGCGCCGCGCCGCGCTACCCGCCCTCGCGCTGATCGCCGCCCTGCTGGGCGCCTGCAGCCAACCACAGCAGGGCGACCCGGAAGCCCGCGCCAGCCGCATCGAACCGGTCGCGAAAATCTCGCTGAAAGTGCAGAAGGTCGCGCCGGGCAGCCGCACCGGCGAACAGATCTACCAGGGCACCTGCGCCGGCTGCCACGCCGCAGGCGCGCTCAACGCGCCGAAGACGGGCGACGCCGCAGCGTGGGCGCCGCGCATCGCGCAGGGCTTCGACACGTTGACGAAACACGCGACCGAAGGCATCCGCCAGATGCCGCCGCGCGGCGGCGCCGCCGACCTCACCGATACCGAGGTACAGCGTGCCGTCGCCTACCTGGCCAATTCCGGCGGCGCGAAGTTCACCGAGCCGCCGGTCGCGAAGTAAGACGGCGAGCACAGCGGGGAACGGCGCTTGCCGGTTCCCCGCGCCCTCTCCGCTGCCTCAGTAGGCGAGGCAGACCTGACCGGAGATCTTCATGTCGACGGCACCGACGCAATTGACCGTGCCCTCGACCTCGAGGCGCCCCCCGCCGGTCGGCGAGAAGATGCCGCGTCCGCTTTGCGGCTCGGTGATCTCGCGGAAGCTGCCGTACTGCAGGTCCATGCCCGGAATGCCGCAGCTGGTGAAGTCCGGCATGCCGTCGTAGCGGCTGATCGCGACGACCTGGGAATGCACGGTCTGGCCGAACACCGAGATCGCGTCGCCGCACACCAGCGTGTGCGTGAAGCCGCCGAAAGTACCGTCCGGGTTGAAGAAGGCCTTGCCCTGGATGCCGCACTTGAGCTTGAGCTGCTCATCGACCGTGCCGGCCAGGACGCCGAGCGTCTCACCGGGCCCGATGGCGTTCGTCGTGATCTTCCCGCTGATCGGGGCGAGCCGGCCCTCGCAGACACGCACATCGGCGCTTGCAGCGCCCGACACCAGGGCCAGCGCGGCAACGGCGACCGCCGCCGCACCCCGAACCAGGGAATTCATCACAGCTGGATTCTCTTTGTTCATCAGTTCTGCTCCACCGGAATATTGTTTTGAAGGCCCGCAGCGGTCGTCCGGACGATGGCAGCCGGGCAGGAAAAATCCCGCGAAGGATTGTACGGAGATGCGTCGCGGGTGGGTGAAAATGCGCAGACCATGCGCCGCCGCCCCGCGCAAACCGTCACGCTGCGCCCGCTGCAGCCCCTGCACGGCAGCCCGCAGAGGCCGGCCTGCATGACGACCGCTTGACCGGCCGCAGCGAACGCGGGATGCTTGCCCGATGCCTGCATACACCGGCGTGCGGCGCCTGCTCGGCGCCGTGCTGTTCCTTCTCGCCGCCCTCGCACCGGCCTCCGCACCTGCCCGCGCAGCCCCGGCCGACACTGCCGAAACGGTGCGCATCGGTGTGCTCGCCTTCCTCGGCGCCGACGCCGCCATCGGGGAGTGGTCGCCGGTGCAGCGCCGCCTGCAGGCCGCGCTGCCCGGACGCACCGTCAGCCTGGTGCAACTCGACCACCACGGCCTGCACGACGCCGCCGCCGCGGGCGAGATCGACTTCCTCATCACCAACCCCGGCCATTACGTCGAACTCGAAGCAGAACTCGGCGCGAGCCGCATCCTCACGCTCGACCCCGGCCCGCCGCGCGCGCCCGAGCGCTCGATCGGCTCCGCGGTGATCGTCAAGGCTGGCAGCGGACTGCGCACCCTCGCCGACCTGCGCGGGCGGCGCGTCGCGGTCGTCTCGCCCGAAGTCTTCGGCGGTTTCCAGACCGCCTGGCGCGAACTTGCCCGACAGGGCATCGACCCGCAGCGCGACTTCGCCGAACTGAAGGTCGTCGGCCTGCCGATGACGGGCGTCTTCGAAGCGGTCGCGCGCGGCGACGCCGACGCCGGCATCGTGCGCAGCTGCCTGCTCGAAAGCCGGGCGGAATGGCGCAACAACTTCACCGTACTGGACGCGCGCAGCGAGCCGGACTTCCCCTGCGCGACCTCGACGCGGCTGTACCCCGACTGGCCGCTCGCGACCCTGCGCCAGACCCCGCCCGCACTGGCGAAGGAGGTGACGCTCGCGCTGCTGGCGATGTCGGCCGCGCGCGACGGCATGGAATGGGCGGTGCCGGCCGACTACCAGGCCGTGCATGAGATGTTCCGCGAACTGCAGATCGGCCCCTACGCCTACCTGCGCGAACCGACGCTGATGGTGCTGGCCGAGCGCTACTGGCCCTGGATCGCAGCCTTCGCGCTGCTGCTGGCCGCGTGGATCCTGTACACGGTGCGCGTCGAACACCTCGTGCACGTGCGCACCGCGGAGCTGCGCGCGGCGCTCGCGGCGCGCGAGGCCCTCGAGGCCCGCATCCGCGCCAACCAGGAACAGGCCGACCATCTCGCCCGCCTGTCGGTGCTGGGCGAACTGTCGGGCACACTCGCGCACGAACTCAACCAGCCGCTCGCGACGATCGCGAACTACGCGCACAGCCTCATCCGCCGCAGCGACAACGGCCGCCTCACCGACGACGCGGTGCGCGAGGCTTCGGGCGAAATCGCCGGCCAGGCCGAACGCGCCGCCGGCATCCTCGGGCGCATCCGCGGCTTCGCGAAGAAGCGCGCGGCGGTGCGCGAACGCGTCGCCCCCGGGGCGCTCGCCACCGAAGCGGTCGCCTTGTTCCGCGGCATGCTGGCGCATGCGCCGGAAGTGTCCATCGAGGACGCGCTGCCCGCCAGCGCCTTCGTCGAGGTCGATCCGCTGCAGATCCAGCAGGTGCTGCTGAACCTGCTCAAGAACGGGTACGATGCGGCGCGCGGCCTGCCTCCCGGACGCCAGCGCCTGGCCGTGCGCATCGACGAGGGCACGGGCGAAAGCGCCGGCCACGCCCGCATCGCCGTGCGCGACCACGGCAGCGGCCTCGACGCCGCCGCGCGCGAGCGCCTGTTCGAGCCCTTCTTCACGACCAAGTCGGACGGCCTCGGCCTGGGCCTGTCGATCTGCCGCACGATCGCCGAAGCCCACCGCGGTCGCCTGACCGTCGACGATGCGGGCGGCGGACCGGGCTGCGAATTCATCCTGAGCCTGCCGCTGGGGCCGTCCACCAGCGAACCACCGGAGCACCGAACCGACCATGCTGCCGACCGATGACGCCGTAATCCATGTCGTGGACGACGACGCGGCCTTCCGCCGTTCGCTCGTCTTCCTGCTCGAATCGGTCGGCTGGCGCGTCGCGAGCCACGCCTCGGCCGAGGACTTCCTCGCGACACGGGGCAGCTCGCCCGACGCGCCCGCCTGCCTCGTGCTCGACATCCGCATGCCGACGATGAGCGGACTGGAGCTGCAGGAGCGCCTGCGCGCCGGTGGGGCCCTGCCGCCCATCGTCTTCATCACCGGCCACGGCGACGTCGAACTCGCGGTGCAGGCGATGAAGCACGGCGCCTGCGACTTCCTGCAGAAACCGTTCAAGGATCAGGCGCTGCTCGACGCGGTCGCGGCCGCCGTGCGGCGCGGCGCCGAGGACCGCTCGCAGTACGCACAGCGCGACGAGGCGAAGACTCGGCTTGCCCGCCTGTCGCCGCGCGAACTGGAAGTCGCCCGTCTGGTCGCACAGGGGCTGCCCAACAAGCTCGTCGCGCGCGAGCTCGACATCAGCGAAAAGACGGTGCATGTGCACCGCCAGCACGTGATGGAAAAGACAGACACCGGCAGCGCCGCGGAACTGGCGCGCCTGATGCTGCGCGCGGACCCCGCGGCGCTGGACTGACGCCTATCTGAAGCTCACAGCTTCACCAGCCGCGCCGGCAAGCCATTGCGCACCGCTGTGCCGGACACCCCATCGACCCAGAGCGCCTCTCCGCCGCGGGTCGGATCGACCAGTCCCAGATCGTTGAGACAGACCCCCGCCGCGAGATCCTTGCGCTGCGGCTGACGCGCCTCGCCGAGCCGATGGGCGCGCGCCCCCAGTTCGCGGTGACCGTAACCGTGCTCGACCGCCAGCACCCCGCGCATCACGCCCTCATGCACGATCACGCGACAGGTCGCTTGGCCACCGGGCGTCTGCATGCGGGCGATATCACCGGTGGCGAGGCCGAGCCGCGCGGCGTCCTCCGGATGCACGATCACCGGGTTGTCCGGATGCAGCGAAGTGATACGCGTGGCGATGCTGTAGGAGTTCTGCAGCGCCGACTTGTAACTCACCGCGAGCAGCGGCCAGTCGGCCTCCTTGTGCAGCTCGCGCATCGGCGTGCCGTCGGCGAAGGCGGGCGGCTGCCACGTCGCGCAGCCGGCGAAGCGCTTGCCGGTGAGGCTGTTCTTCGCCCCGCCGACGTTGTCGTTCCACAGCCACAGCGCGTTCCTGAAGCGGTTGGTCTGCCACTCGGGGTTCGCTTCGTCCTGCGCCTCCTTCGGCGGCTGGTAACGGCCGCCGCGCGTGTACAGGAAGGCGACCTTGCGCCACTCGTCCTCCTTCAGCGACGCTTCGAGCTGCGGGCGCAGGCGCGCGACGCCCGACAGCGCGAGATCCTCGTCACTCGCATCCCCCACCGGCGCCTTGCCGAGGAAGGCGACGTTCGCGCCGCCGCGCAGGTACCAGTGCTCGGGCCGTTCCAGCGGCAGCCGCCTGCCCTCCATGTCGGCGAGCCCTTCCGGGCCGAAGCCGGGCAGGTTCATCGCCTTCGCCAACGCCATGAAGAAGGTCTCCATGCCGATCGCCTGGCCATCGGGGGTCTTGGCGGCCTTGGGCTCGACCACCGGCCAGCGTGCCGTCGTCGCCTTCGTCGGCACGCCGTTCCACGGCGCCGTCCAGCCCCAGCTTTCGTACATCAGCGAATCCGGGACGATGTAGTCGGCGTAGGCGTTGCTCTCGTTGATCAGCGGGTCGACCGACACGATCAACGGAATCTTCTTCGGATCCGCGAGCTCCTTCTCGATCAGCGGACGCACCCCGGGCAGGCCGTACACCGGGTTCGAGCTCCACAGCACCAGCGCCTTGAGGCCGTAGGGATAGCCGCGCAGCATCGCCGGGAACCACTCCGTGACCAACCCCGGCGCGTTCGGGAACCATGCGTCGCGAGCCGGATAGGGCTTGCCTTCGGCCTTGCGGCGCGCGAACTCGGCGGACTTCTCGTACGGCACGTTGCGCCCGAGCGGCGTGCCCTTGGGCTTCACCATCCCGGGGAAGGTCTCCAGGTCGTAGCGCGGCCCGGCGCCGGCGTCCTTGAAGCCGCCGCCGTTCACGACGAAGCCGCCCTTCCAGTTGAGGTTGCCGATGAGCGCATTAAGCGTCACGACCGAATAGGCGTTGTAGAAACCGTTGCCCGCCATCATGCCGCCGTGCGCGATCGCGCAGGCCTTGCGGCCGTGGCGGCTGAACTCGTCCGCCAGCCCGGTGATGACGGCTTCCGGCACGCCGCAGATCGCCGCGCATTCGGCGACGCTCAGCTTCAGCGCCGATTCGCGCAGCAGTTCGTACGAGGTCTTCACGGCGAGCGCCTTATCCCCGACCGTCACGGTACCCGCAGCCTCCAACGGCGCAGGGCCCGTCGCGAGCCCCGCCGGCATCGGCTTGCCGTCCGCGCCGAGCACGAGATAGGGGTCGGCCTCCTTGTACTTCTCCTCCTCGGCCACCGTCATGCCGATGTCGGAGCCGCGCAGGAAGCGTCCTTCGCGCGGATGGCCTTTCTCGGCAACCACGAGCCAGCTCGCGTTGGTGAAGGACGGCTCGCCCGCGGCCTCCGCCGCCGCGAGGTTCGGATACGCGAGATAGGCGGTATTCACGCGCCCGTTGTCGAACATCCAGCGCATCATGCCCATCACCAGCGCGCCGTCGGTGGCGGGGCGGATCGGCACCCAGCGCCCGCGCTCGCCCGCGGCGCGGTTGTCGGCGTTGGTCAGCACCGGATCGACGACGACGTACTCCAGCCGCCCTTCGCTGCGCCCCTTGGCGAGCAGCGTGCCGGTGCGCTTGAAGGGGTTGCCGGCGTTGCCCGGCGCGGTACCGATGAAGATCACGAACTCGGCGTTCGCCAGATCGGGCTTCGCATGCGGCATCTTCTTCATGTCGCCGAACAGCGCGCCCGAACCGGAGCGGTAGGCGCCGCCGCAGTAGGAGCCGTGGCCGACGAAGTTCAGCGTGCCGTAGGCCTGGTTCCAGAAGCGCCGCGCAAAGGGCTCGCGTCCGTCATTGACACTGGAGATCAGCGCGACCTGATTCACCTTCGGCCCCAGCTCGGGCGCGGCCCGGTCGATCGGCGTCGCGAGATCACGCAGCGCCGCGAAGCCATCGATGTGCCCTTCGCCGAACAGGTTGCCGCCCTCGACCAGCTCCTTCACCAGCTGCTCGAACGAGATCGGCTGCCACTCGCCGCCGTTGCGCGGACCGACCCGCTTCAGCGGCGTCAACACGCGGAAGGGCGAGTTCATCTGGTCCATCGCCGCGTTGCCCCGCCCGCAGGCCGTCGAGCGCCCCGCCAGCCCCTTGTCCTGGAAGCGCGACAGCGCGACGAAGCTCTCCTTCACCGAGGCCTTCATCGGCAGATGCGGCTCCGTCGACAGCGGGCTGTACGGGTTGCCCGCGACACGCAGGACATTGCCGCTCGCCTTGTCCACCCGCACGCGCACACCGCACTGCGTCGTGCACCCGAGACAGGCGGTATAGCTCACCTGCTGGTTCGGGTTGATGCGCGGCTCGCCGGTCGCGGGATCCACGCTGAATTCCGGCTCGGCCGAGCGGCCGTGGATGTTGTGCCCCTTCGGTTCGTCCCCGACGAGGCCCGACACCATGCGGCCCAGGGTCTGGGAGAAGCCCGCAGCGAAGGCGGCGAGGCCCCCGGCGGCGATCAGTTCGCGACGTTCGATTTTCATGATCGGTTTCCCTTGATTCGATTCACGCGCCGACACGTTCGGCTTGGCCGATGCGGTCCAGCGGCAGCAGCGTCGTCAGCACGACGAAGAGGAAGATCCACAGCCCGGCGGTGCCGACGATGCCCATCAGGCCCTCGGGACCGAGCGGCAGCTGGTAGCTGTAGTAGCCCGCGCCGGTCTTGGGCACCTCCTGCCCGCCGATGAAGATCGTCCAGCGCATCATCCACGCGGAGTGCAGCGCCAGGAGCCCGATCAGCAGGCCGGAGCCGGGGCGCCGCACCGCCAGCGCGAGCGTCACGACCGTCGCGACCACGGCCCACACCGCGCTCACTTTCCAGTTCGCCGACGGCGCGACTTCGGCCAGCGCCTGCGCGTGCACCGGCGACATCCCGCTCAGGCCGAGCACGAGCCACACCGCCCCGACGAGCAGCGCCACCAGCTGCGTAAGCGCCAGCGCGACCGCCATGCGCCGCGTCGCCGCCGGGTCGCCGCCGCCGGGCAGCGCGCGGTTGAACACCAGCGCGAGGCCCAGCCCGCCCGCCAGCGCAGTGACGAAGAACTGCACCGGCAGCAGCGGTGTGTGCCACAGCGGGCGGGCACGCACCAGCATCACTTCGACGCCGGTGTACAGCGCGACCAGCGCCGCGCCGACGAAGGTGAGCAGCGCCGCGGCAATCAGCGCCTTGCGGCTCTCGTGCCCGCCGTAGGCGAGCGCCCGCGCGAGGCCGGCGAGCTTGCCGCCCTCTTCAGCGTGGCGCGCCAGCGCGGGACGGAAGGCGAGCCATGCGTAGAGGATCAGCCCGGTCAGGTACACCGGAATGAAGAACGCCCCCCACGACATCCACGATGTCGGTGTGAAGTAGGCGTAGAAGTGCCAGAAGCGTCCCGGCTGATGCAGGTCGGCGAGCAGCGCGACCGGCGCGGTCAGCCCGCACACCAGCGCCGCGAGCAGCGCCAGGCGCGAAATGCCTTCCCAGCCGCGGCGGCGGAACACCAGTCCCGGCAGCGACACGAGCCACGCGCCATACGACAGGCCGATGAGGAAGAAGTACTGCACCGCCCACGGCAGCCACGCGATTTCGCGCGCGACATTGACGGTTTCGACGATATCCGGGGTCATGATCGATCTCCTGTTCGCGTCAGCCGTGCGCCTTGCGCGGTTGCCACAGCGTGCCCTGGCCTTCGACCTTGCCCTGGAAGCGCTCGTCGAGGCCGATGTAGAACACGCGCGGCTCGGTGCCCTGTTCGGGCTTGAGCACCTTCACCTCGGCCTTGGCGGCATCGAGGCGGCGGCGCAGTTCGCCCTGCGGGTCGTTCAGGTCGCCGAAGATGCGCGCCCCGCCCACGCAGGTCTCGACGCAGGCCGGCAGCAGGCCCGCATCCACGCGATGCGCGCAGAAGGTGCATTTGTCGGCCTTGTTGGTCGCGTGGTTGATGAAGCGCGCGTCGTAGGGGCAGGCCTGCACGCAGTACGCACAGCCGACGCAGCGATCGCCATCGACGACGACGATGCCGTCGTCGCGCTTGAAGGTCGCACCGACCGGGCACACCGGGATGCACGGCGGCGCCTCGCAGTGGTTGCACAGGCGCGGCAACATGTAGGTGCCGGCAGGTTGCTCGGCGTCGGCAAGCTTCACGCTGTAGGTCGACACGATGGTGCGGAAGCTGCCTTCCGGCACTGCGTTTTCCTGGATGCACGCGACCGTGCAGGCCTGGCAGCCGATGCACTTCCTGACATCGACGAGCATCGCCCAGTGGTGCTTGCTGTCCGCCGCCAGCGCCGGTGCAGGCAATGCCGCCGCGGCAGCGGTGAGCACCGGGATGCCGCGCAGGAAGGCGCGGCGTGAGGCCGACACTTCACGCGGTTCTTCGTCTTTCATGACAACGCTCCATGGTTTGGGGAGTCGCTGTCACTTTAGGCGCGCGCGCCAGGGGCCGAAATTGGAGGGATGAAGAAGTGCGCTAGACGCTTTTACCTATTGCGTTGAGGTAAATTCCCCGGCCCGTAACCCGCAAGGGCAATCAACGCGGCAGACGATTACCTGATGCCCGCTTGGGTACCATGCGGCAGCTCGCTCCCCTTCAAGGGGGAGGAATGCGATGCCCGAGCCGACATCGCAGCACCTCACTCGACGGGGCGCAGACCAGCCCTCAGCGCCCTTCCAGCATCGCCATCAGGTTCGCGATGCGCGCGCGCCCCTCTTCCTTCGACACCGGCGCGTTGGTCTTGCGGTCGCTCATCCTGATGTCGCCGCCCATCTCGGCGATGAAGCGCGACGGCTCGCAGGTGCGCGTCTCCTTGCCCGCCTTGCGCCGCTCGCACCACGTGATGTTGAGCGTGCGCTGCGCGCGCGTGATGCCGACGTACATCAGGCGCCGCTCCTCCTCCACCTTGTCCTCGTCGATCGAGGACTGGTGCGGCAGCAGGCCTTCCTCGACGCCGACGAGGAACACGTGCTTGAACTCCAGACCTTTCGACGCGTGCAGCGTCGCGAGCTGCACGCCGTCGAACTCGGCGTCGTCCTTGTCCAGCATCGAGATCAGCGCGATCGTCTGCGTCAGCTCGATCAGGTTCTTGCCGTCCGCCTCGCCCTTGCGGCTCAGCCAGTTCACGAAATCGCGCACGTTGCTCCACTTCGACTCCGCCTCGCGCGTGTCGAGGTGCTCGAACAGCCAGGCCTCGTAGCGGATCGCCCCGAGCAGGTCTTCCAGCACGCGCGCCGCCGGCTCGCGGTGGGCGCGGTACTGCATGCGGTTGATGAAGTTGCCGAACTCCTGCAGCTGCTCCATCTGGCGCGCATTCAGCGCATGCGCCGCGCCCTCCTCGAACACCGCGGCAAAGAAGCTCACGTGGCGCCGCCCCGCATACTGGCCCAGCGCCTCTATCGTCGCCGCACCCACGCCGCGCCGCGGCGTCGTGATCGCGCGGATGAAGGCGAGATCGTCGTCCTCGTTCATCAGCAGGCGCAGCCACGAAATAAGGTCGCGGATCTCCGCCTTGTCGAAGAAGGACTGCCCGCCCGACATCACGTAGGGGATCTTCTGGTTGCGCAGCTGCTGCTCGATCACGCGCGCCTGATGGTTGCCGCGGTACAGCACCGCGTAGTCCGAGAACTTCGTGCGGTGCTCGAACTTGTGCGCGCTGATCTTCGACGCGACCCATTCCGCCTCGTGGTCCGCATCGCGGCAGGCCGTCACCGCGACCTGCTCGCCGTCGCCGTGTTCGGACCACAGCTGCTTCTCGAAGAGCTTCTCGTTGTTCGCGATCACCGTGTTCGCCGCGGTGAGGATGCGCCGCGACGAGCGGTAATTCTGCTCCAGCTTGATGACCTTCAGCTTCGGGTAATCCTGTTGCAAGAGCTTCAGGTTCTCGACGTCCGCGCCACGCCACGCGTAGATCGCCTGATCGTCGTCGCCCACCGCGGTAAAGGCCCCGCGCACGCCCGAGAGCTGGCGCAGCAGGCGGTACTGCGCCTTGTTCGTGTCCTGGTACTCATCGACGAGCAGGTAGCGCAGCTTGTTCTGCCAGCGCTCGCGCACGTCCGGATTCTCTTCGAGGAGCCGCACCGGCAGCGAGATCAGGTCGTCGAAATCCACCGCCTGATAGGCGCGTAGCGTGCGCTCGTACTCCGCGTACAGCATCGCCGCGGCCGACGAGATCTCGTCGTCGGCGAGCTGCGCCGCCTGCTCGGGCGTGATCATCGCGTTCTTCCAGCCCGAGAGCTGCCACTGCATCGCCTTGGAGCGCGCCTTGTCCGAGTCGCGCGAGATGTCCGACACGATCTGCACCGTGTCGGACGCATCGAGGATCGAGAACTGCGGCTTCAGCCCGCAGTGCACCGCCTCCTGGCGGATCATCCTGACCCCCAGCGCGTGGAAGGTGCACACCGTGAGCCCGCCCGGCACGCGCCCGCCCATCAGGCCCGCGACGCGCTCCTGCATCTCCTTCGCCGCCTTGTTCGTGAAGGTGATCGCGGCGATGTTGGCCGGGTTTAGCCCGCACTCGTTGATCAGGTGCGCGATCTTGTGCGTGATCACCCGCGTCTTGCCGCTGCCCGCGCCCGCCAGCACCAGGCTGGGACCGTCGAGATAGCGGATCGCTTCGCGTTGCGGGGCGTTGAGGAGAGCGGACATGGGCCTTGCCGGAGAAACGGGCGGAACGGAAATGGCAGCGCCGCCCGCAGGCGGCGCGAACCCGGATTTTACCGCAAGGCTTCCCGAGCTTCGGCCCGGTTACAACACGCCGCCCCGGTCGCAAGGGGGCTCTTGTGGGAGCGGCTTCAGCCGCGAATCAGCCCGCAGGGCTGCTCATGCGCCGATTCGCGGCTGAAGCCGCTCCCACCAAGGGTCTCCCTACTGCCCCAGCAGCCCGAACACCTTCTGCGCCAGCGAACCCGCCGCCTGCACCGGGTTCCTGCGGATCGCCTTCTCCTCCTCGGCGATCATCAGGTACAGCCCGTCGAGCGCCTTGCGCGTCACGTAGTTCTCGATCTGCGCGTCCTCGTTCTTCACCAGGCCGAAGCCCGCCGCCTGGCCCGCGAGCTTGTTGTACTGCCCGGCCAGCGCGAGGCGGTCGGTGCTCTCCTTGACGATGGGCAGGAACTTCTCCGCGAGGCGCGACTGCGTCTTCGACTTGAAATAGCGCGTTGCCGAGTCATCGCCACCGGTCAGGATTCCGCGTGCATCCTCGACCGACATCTGCTTGACCGCGTCGACCAGCAGCGTCTTCGCCTCGGGGACCGCCGCCTCGGCCGCGCGGTTCATCGTCGTCACGAGCTTGTCGAAGTCCTTGCCGCGCCCGGCCATGCGCATCACCGGCTCGACCTGCGCGAGCCCGTCGGGCAGCGGGATCTTCACCTTCTTGTTGGCGAGGAAGCCGTCCTTGCGGCCCAGCATCTCCACCGCGCGCCCGGCACCCTGCGTCAGCGCCTCGCGCAGGCCGCCTGAGGCCTCGGAGTCGGTGATGTTCCCCAGTCCGGCCGCCCAAGCCGGCACACAGATGACAAGCAGGGCGAAAGCTCGCAGAATGCAACGCATGATGGTCTCCAGGGACGGGTTTCACTCGAGGCGCCCGTGAGCATACCCCCGCGACGGGTATCGTGCGCGTGCCGGAGTTACCCTTTTTTCATTAATGGACATGACCCCGAGGCACTGTGGTGCAAGGGGTGGCAACACGGAGAACTCATGATGACGGCGACTGCCACACGCAACGGCACACTCTCGGAAGCCGAACTGCTGGCTATGCCGGCGGACGACTACATGAACGCCGCGCAGCTCGAATTCTTCCGCCAGCGCCTGCTCCACCTGCAGGCCGAGCTGCGCGAAAACAGCGAGGAAACCCGCTCGCACCTGCGCGAGACCGTGGCCACCCCGGACGAGGCCGACCGCGCGACGCAGGAAGAGGAACAGGTGCTGGAACAGCGCATCCGCGACCGCGAACTGAAGCTGCTGCACAAGGTGGAGGCCGCGTTGCGCCGCGTCGAGGACGGCAGCTACGGCTACTGCGAGGTCAGCGGCGAACCGATCGGCGTCGGCCGCCTGCTCGCGCGCCCGACCGCGACGCTGAGCATCGAGGAGCAGGAGCGCCACGAGCGCGAGGAGCGCCTCTTCCGCTGAAGGGAAGGGCGTGGCTGGCGGCCTTCCTCCCGCTCGCGCCCCGTCGCACCGACAGCCGGCAATAAAGCCGCGCAGGGCGGGATGAAATCCCGCCGCATCGGCACCGTCCTCAACCGTGACGGCGGGATTTCATCCCGCCCTATGTCCTGTGTTCCGGCGGCGTTCCGGGCTCAGACGACGCCCGCGCCGTGGGCCTGCTGGTCCGCCCAGTAGCTCGAACGCACCATCGGGCCGCAGGCGGCGTTCTTGAAGCCCATCTTCAGCGCTTCGGTCTCGAACATCTTGAAGGTGTCCGGGTGCACGTAGCGCAGCACCGGCAGGTGGCCGGTCGAGGGCTGCAGGTACTGCCCGATCGTCAGCATCTCGACGTCGTGCGCGCGCAGGTCGCGCATCACCTCGAGGATCTCCTCGTCGGTCTCGCCCAGGCCCACCATCAGGCCGGACTTCGTCGGCACCTCCGGGTGGCGCGCCTTGAACTCCTTCAGCAGCTTCAGCGAATACGCGTAATCCGCGCCCGGACGGGCCTGCTTGTACAGGCGCGGCACGGTCTCGAGGTTGTGGTTCAGCACGTCGGGCGGCGCCTGGTCGAAGATCTCCAGCGCGATCTCCATGCGGCCGCGGAAGTCCGGCACCAGCACCTCGATCGCGGTCTTCGGCGACGCGGCGCGCGTCTCGCGGATGCATTCGACGAAGTGCTGGGCGCCGCCGTCGCGCAGGTCGTCGCGGTCGACGCTGGTGATCACGACGTAGTTGAGGCGCATCGCGGCGATCGTCGCTGCGAGATCCTTCGGCTCGTCGCCGTTGAGCGGCTCGGGACGACCGTGGCCGACGTCGCAGAACGGGCAGCGGCGCGTGCAGATGTCGCCCATGATCATGAAGGTCGCCGTGCCCTTGCCGAAGCATTCGTGGATGTTCGGACAGGAGGCTTCCTCGCACACCGTGTGCAGCTTGTGGTCGCGCAGCGTCGCCTTGATCTCGTTGAAGCGCTCGGCTTCCTGGCCGGCGCCCAGCTTGATGCGGATCCACTCGGGCTTCTTCAAGCGCTCGGCGGGCACGATCTTGATCGGGATGCGCGCGGTCTTGTCGGCGCCACGCTGCTTGCGGTTCTCGGTATTCATTCGATTCTCTCGTCTCTTCGGGGTCACGGGCGCTTGTGGCGCCCGCTGCATTATGGCCTGTCGGCGGCCGGGCGGTGTGCGAGCAGGCGCCCGAGGTGGGCAAGCAGACGCTCCCCCACTTCCGCGACGCCGTCGGTCACGCCGAAATCCTTCATCCTGATCGTCTTCAGCCCCTCGTAGCCGCAGGGGTTGATCGCCGAGAACGGCGCGAGGTCGGCATCGACGTTGAGCGCGAGGCCGTGGTAGCTGCAGCCGTTCCTGACGCGCAGGCCCAGCGCCGCGATCTTCTCGCCGGCGATGTACACGCCCGGCGCGCCGTCCTTGCGCTCGGCCGCGAGCCCGTAGTCGGCGAGGCAGTCGATCAGCGCCTGCTCCATCAGCGTGACCATCTCGCGCACCTTGAGATGGCGGCGGTGCAGGTCGATCATCAGGTACACGACGATCTGGCCGGGGCCGTGGTAGGTGATCTGCCCGCCGCGGTCGATCTTCACGAGCGGGATGCCGGTCTCGCGCAGCAGGTGCTCGGGCTTGCCGGCCTGACCGAGCGTGAACACCGGCGGGTGCTCCAGCAGCCACAGCTCGTCGGGCGTCTCGGGGGTGCGCGCGTCGGTAAACGCCCGCATCGCCGCCCAGGCCGGCTCGTACTCGACGAAGCCGAGCCGGCGCACGACCAGCGGCAGGCTCCCGACCGCCTGCACTACAGGACCACCTTCACCAGCGGATGGGCCGACAGCTCGCGGTACAGCGCATCGAGCTGCGCCTTCGACGCGGCGCGGACGGTGCAGGTCAGGGAAATGTAGTTGCCCTTGCTCGACGGGCGCATCTGCACCGTCGCGGGGTCGAACTCCGGCGCGTGCCTGCGCACGACGTCCACGACGACCTGCGCGAACTCATCCACGCGCGCGCCCATGATCTTGATCGGGAAATCGCAGGGAAATTCGAGGAGGGTTTCCGGGTTCTGGTCAGCCAACGCGCATCACCGTGTTCTTGAATTCCTGGTACCAGGCATACATCTCGCGCCCCACCGGGCCGGGCCTGCCGTCGCCGACGGGACGTCCGTCCAGGCTGGTGATCGCGAGCACTTCCTTCGTGGACGAGGTGAGCCACACTTCGTCGGCCGTGCGCACCTCGTCCTCGAGGATCTCGCGCACCCCATGTTCGAGGCCGTGCGTGGCCGCCAGTTCCAGCACCACGTCGTAGGTGATGCCGGGCAGCATCAGGTGGCTCTTGGGCGGCGCGAGCATCACGCCGTCGCGCACGATGAAGATGTTGGAGGCCGCGCCTTCGGTGAGGAAGCCGTCGCGGAACAGCACCGTCTCGGCGCAGCCCTTGTCGACCGCGACCTGGCGCAGCAGGCAGTTCGCCAGCAGCGCGGTCGTCTTGAGGTCGCAGCGCGCCCAGCGGAAATCGGCCGCGCTCACGGCTGCGACGCCGCCCGCCAGCACTTCCGCCGAGGGCGTCACGAGGGCCTCGCTCATCAGGAACACCGTCGGGCGCATCACGGCCGGGAAGGCGTGGTTGCGCCGCTCGTCCGGACCGCGCGACACGTGCAGGTAGATCGACTGGTCCACCCAGGCGTTGCGTGCGACGAGCTCGCGCACGATCGCGTCCCATTCCGCGGCGGTATGCGGATTCGGGATGCGCACCGCATCCAGCGTGTGCCCGAGGCGCGCGATGTGTTCGGCGATGCGGAAGGGGCGGCGCGAATACACCGGAATCACCTCGTAGGCGCCATCGCCGAAGAGGAAGCCGCGGTCCATCGGCGAGATGCGCGCATCGGTCAGCGGCTGATAGCTGCCGTCGAGATAACAGATACTCATGAGCGCCTCGGAAGTCTTACAGGCTCTTGATCCACATCACGATGGTATCCCACAGGCGGCCGAAGAAGCCGGCGACGGGAACGTCCTGCAGCGCGACGACCGGGTATTCGCCGATCGGCTGGCCGTCGAGCGTGAGGTGCAGCGTGCCGACCTGCTGGCCCTTCTGCAGCGGCGCGACGACCGGCTGCTGGCTGGTGAGCTGGCTCTGGACCTTCTCCGCCTGGCCCTTGGGCAGGGAGATCACGAAATCGTTGAGGAAACCGACCGGCAGATCGTTCTTCTCGCCCTTCCACACGCGGAAACGCGACAGTTCCTGGTTCGCCGAATACAGCTTGGCGGTGTCGAAGAACTGGAAGCCGTAGTTCAGCAGCTTGAGCGATTCCTGCGCACGGATGGTGTCCGAGTCGGTGCCCAGCACGACGGACACGAGGCGGCGCGGGCCGCGCAGGGCCGACGCAATCAGGCAGTAGCCGGCGTTCGCCGTGTGGCCGGTCTTCAGGCCGTCGACGGTCGGATCGAGCCACAGCAGACGGTTGCGGTTCGGCTGGGTGATCTTGTTGTAGGTGTACTCCTTCTGCGAGTAGTAGTGGTAGTACTCGGGAAAGTCGCGCGAAATCGCCGACGCGAGCAGCGACAGGTCGCGCGCGGTGGTGTAGTGGTTGGGGTCGGGCAGGCCGGACGAATTCATGAAACTGGTGTTCTTCATGCCCAGGCGCTGCGCCTCGCGGTTCATCAGGTGCGCGAAGGATTCCTCGCTGCCGGCGATCAGCTCGGAAAGCGCGACGCAGGCGTCGTTGCCCGACTGGATGATCATGCCCTGAACGAGCTCACCGACCGTGACCGGCTTGTCGGGCTGGATGAACATGCGCGAGCCTTCCATGCGCCAGGCCTTCTCCGACACCGGCACGGTCTGTTCGAGCTTGATGCTGCCGCTCTTCAGCGCCGCGAAGGTCAGGTAGGCCGTCATCAGCTTGGTCAGCGACGCGGGCTCGATGCGCGTGTCGGGCTCGCGCGAGGCGAGCACCTGACCGGAGGCCTGATCCATCAACAGCCAGCTACGGGCGGCGAGCGTGGGGGGCGGGATGTTCTGGGCGGAAACTGCGAAGGAAATGACGGCAAACAGCAGGGCAACGAGGAAGCGCATGAGGGTCGGCTGGCGGGTAACGGTGGGCAGTCAGAGGCGGGTGAGCCTCGGGGCCGGGGCAAAAGAGTTGATTATAGAGCCTTGCCCGGTCCCCGACAGGAGACCGGCGCATGCCGCAATTGGTTCAGATTGCATCAGCGCGTAACGACGAAGGGGCGGAATTTCAGTTCGCGCGCGATGCGTTCGGCCTCGCCCTTCGCTTCCGTCACCGACGCGAAAGGCCCGAGATGCAGGCGATAGCGCTTGCCATCGGCGAGGACTTCAAGGCGGTCGGCATGCTCCGCGAAGGCGTCGCGCACCATGCCGCGAAAACCTTCCGCGCTCGCGGCGGAGGAAAACGCGCCGAGCTGCAGGAAGATGCCGCGCGTTGCGTCCGTGAGCGTAGTGGGCTCGGCCATCGCGAGCTGCACGGGCGGCTCGACGGGCGAGGACGGCGGCACGAGCGCAGCGGGCTTGCGCCCGGGCAGCGGCGGGATCGGCTTCTCGGTCGCGATCAGCTCGACGCCGTCGGGGATGATGGCCTCGACCTCGACCTCGGCGCTGCCGACGTTCGCGTAGCCCAGGCGATGCGCGGCGGCATACGAGAGGTCCATGATACGGCCCTTGTGGAAGGGCCCGCGGTCGTTGATGCGCACGACCACCGAGCGTCCGCTCGCGCGGTGCGTGACGCGTGCGTAGCTCGGGATCGGCAGCGTCGGGTGGGCACCGGTCATCGCGTACATGTCGTAGGGCTCACCGCTGGAGGTCGGCTGGCCGTGGAAGCGCTTGCCGTACCAGCTCGCGCGGCCGAGCTGGCGGAAGGGCATCACGGCCGTCGCCGGCACGTAGTCCGCGCCGAACACGTTGTAGGGGCGGTTGGCAAAACGGTGCAGCGGCTCCGCGCGCGGCTGCGCGTCGGGGATGTCGTCGAGGTTCGCAGGCGGGTTGTCGCCCGGGCCGTCGTCCTTGTAGTAGGCACCACCACGCTTCTGCACGACCGCACTCTTGCCCGGCACCGGCTGGGCCTGGGTCGCGGCTGTACCCGCCACCGGCGGCGTCGTGCTGCAGCCGGCCAGTGCCAGCGCGGCCGCGATCAGTCCCGCGAACAGCAGTTTGTACCCGGACGGGCCGGCTTGCAGGGTATGCGTCGGCATCGGTCAGTCTCCGTAATCACGCCTGCGCGAGCACGCGGCTGCGCTGGATGCTCATCAGTATCCCGATCCCGAGACACAGCGTGACGAGCGCGGTTCCGCCATAGCTGATGAAGGGCAGCGGCACCCCCACCACCGGCAGGATACCGCTGACCATGCCCATATTAACGAAAGCATAGGTGAAGAAAATCATCGTGATGGCTCCGCCGAGCAGGCGCGTCGCAAGCGTCGGCGCCATCGCCGCGATGTAGAAGCCGCGCAGCAGCAGCAGCACGTAGATCGTCAGCAGCACGACGATGCCTGTCAGCCCGAACTCCTCGGAGAGCACCGAGAAGATGAAATCGGTGTGGCGCTCGGGCAGGAAGGCGAGGTGGGTCTGCGTGCCGCCCATCCAGCCCTTGCCGAGCACCCCGCCCGAGCCGATCGCGATCGTCGACTGGATGATGTGGAAGCCCTTGCCGAGGGGATCCTGCGTCGGGTCGAGCAGCGTGCATACGCGGTGCTTCTGGTATTCGCGCAGACCCGGCCATTCGACGCCCGGCTGGCAGATGTGGTCGCCGAAGCCGACGATCGCGACGATGCCGATCGCGCCGACGGCGACGACCGGCACGATCAGCTTCCACGACAGCCCGGCGAAATAGATTATGTAGACGCCCGCGGCGGTCACCAGCACCGCCGTACCGAGATCGGGCTGCGCCATGATCAGGCCGACCGGGATCACTAGCAGCAGGCCCGCGACGATGAACTCGCGCAGGCCGATCTGGCCCTCGCGCTGCTGGAAGTACCACGCGAGCATCAGCGGCATCGCGATCTTCATGATTTCCGACGGCTGGATGCGCGTCACGCCGATGTTGAGCCAGCGCGTCGCCCCTTTCGAAGTCTCGCCGAAGAGATCCACCGCGACCAGAAGCAGCACGCCGACGGCGTACAGCGGCAGCGCAAGGCTCAGCAGGCGCTGGGCGGGCAGGCGCGCCGTCGCCCACATCGCCGCGAGCGCGACGGCAGTATTCACCTGCAAGGATGCGACGCGCTCGGGCGACGCGCTCATCATCACGACGAAGGCGTAGGCGAGGAGCAGGCCGAGCAGCAGCAGCAACGGCGGGTCGATCGGGCGCAGGAAGCCGCGCAGCAGTTCGCGTGGGTGGAATCGCGTGTCGGTCATTCGGAACGAGCCTCGCCGTCGTGTCCACCCGCATCGGGCAGTGCGGGTTGCGCAGCCGCTGCATTCGCGCCCGCATGCGGGTGGCCCGCATGCTCGTCGCCCTCGTCGCCGGCATCGACATCCTCGCCGGCCGGCTGGTCACGGCGCTTGCCGAGCAGGTGGAAGTCGATCACCTGGCGTGCAATCGGCGCCGCCGACTGCGCGCCGAAACCGCCGTTCTCGACCAGCACCGCCAGTGCGATCGTCGGCTTGTCGGCCGGTGCGTACGCGATGAACCACGAATGGTCGCGCAGGCGCTCGCTCACGCGCCCCTCGACGTAGCGCTGGCCGCGCAGCGAGAACACCTGCGCCGTACCGGTCTTGCCGCCGGCCAGGTAGGGCGCGCCCGCGAAGGCGCGCGCGCCCGTGCCGGCCCGGATCACGTCCACCATCGCCTGACGCACCGCGGCAGCGTGCTCGGGCTTGAACGGGATGGTGCGGATCGGTTCGGGCTCGACGGCGCGGCGCTCGCCGCTCACCGGATTCACCACGTTGCGCACGACGTGCGGCCGGAACACCTTGCCGTCATTGACCAGCGCGGCGACCGCATTGGCCATCTGCAGCGGCGTGTAGGCGTTGTAGCCCTGGCCGATACCGACCGAGATCGTCTCGCCGCCGAACCACTTCTGGTGCTCCTTGTTGCGGAAGCGCTTCTTCTTCCATTCCGGCGTCGGCAGCACGCCTTCGGCCTCGCCGGGCACGTCGATGCCGGAGCGCGACCCGAAGCCGAAGGGGCGCATGAAGTTCGCGATGCCGTCGATGCCGAGATCGTTGGCGAGCTGGTAATAGTAGGTGTTGCACGACACGACGATGGATTTCGGCAGGTCGACCATGCCGTGGCCGCCGGGTTTGTCGTCCATGAAACGGTGGCCACCGAACATGAAGTAGCCCGGATCGGCGATCGTCTGCGTGATCGTGCGCTTGCCCGCCGACAGGCCCGCCATCGCCATGAAGGGCTTGAAGGTCGAGCCGGGCGGGTAGGCACTGAAGATCGCACGGTTCACGAGCGGGTGGTCGGGCGATTCGTTGAGCGACTTCCAGTCCTCGGTCGAGATACCGTCGACGAAGAGGTTGGGGTCATACCCGGGCTTGGATACCAGCGCCAGCACGCCACCGGTGGCCGGCTCGATCGCGACGAGCGCGCCGCGTCGCTTGCCGAAGGCGGCCTCGGCGACCTTCTGCATCTCGATGTCCAGCGTAAGCTCCAGGTCGTTGCCGGCGAGGCCGGGCGTACGCGCGAGCTGACGCACCGCACGGCCGCCCGCATTCACCTCGACCTGCTCGGCACCGGTGATGCCGTGCAGCGCCGCCTCGTAGCTCAACTCCAGGCCGCTCTTGCCTATGTATTCGGAACCACGGTAGTTCGCGTCGTCGCCCGACTCCTCGATGCGTTCGCGGTCGCGCTGGTTGATGCGGCCGATGTAGCCGACCACGTGCGATGCGAGCTCGCCCTGCGGGTAGTCGCGGAACAGGCGCGCCTGCACCTCGACCCCGGGGAACTGGTAGCGTCGCGCGATCACCCGCGCCACCTCCTCCTCGGTCAGGCGCGTGCGGATCGGCACGCTCTCGAAGTTCTTGCTCTCGTCGAGCAGCTTCTTGAAGCGGCGGCGGTCGCGCGCATCGATCTCGATGATCTCCGCCAGCCCGTCTATCGTCGCCTCGAGATCGCGCGCGCGCGAGGGCGTAATCTCCAGCGTGTAGGCCGCGTAGTTGCGCGCGAGCGGCACGCCGTTGCGGTCCGTGATCGAACCGCGCCCCGGCACGATGGGCAGCAGCGCGATGCGGTTGTCCTCGGCACGAGTGTGGTAGTAGTCGTAGCGCACGACCTGCAGGAACCAGAAGCGCGCGACCAGCAGGCCGAAGCACACGGCGATGAAGATGCCCGCGATCAGGACGCGGCGGCGAAAGCGCCCCAGTTCCTCGTCGGGGGTACGGAATTCCATCATGGGTTCAGATCGGCCGGTTATCGTCCCGGTCCACCGGCTGGTACTGCGGCAGCAGCAACAGATAGTTGAGCGGCACCCACAGCGCCGCGCTCGTGAGGCTGGACAGGAAGTACCACCACCCGGGGAACTCGGCCCCTGCCAGGACGCGCACGATGACCATGATCACTTGTGTCAGCAGCAGCAGCGGGAACATCTGCAGCGCCTGCTGCATCGGCCCGAACCACAGCACGCGCCGCGACACCGCCGACGCCAGGTAGCACAGCACGACGTAGGCGAGGGCATACTGCCCCATTGCGGCGCCGTGGCCGATGTCGACCAGCACACCGAACAGGAAGCCCGCGCCCATGCCGACGCGCAGCGGCTCGCGGATCGACCAGAAGGCCAACACCAGCGCGACCCAGTCCGGCACGCCGGGCGTCAGCCCGGTCGGGATGTAGCTCAGCGCGAGCGCAACCAGCAGGCTCAGGTAGGCGAACCAGGTTTTGGCCGGTAGCAGGATGCGACTCGAGCGGTGGGTCGGCTGCATGAATGGTTTCCTTAACCCTTGCGGCCCTTGCGCGGCTCCGGTTCGGGCACCGGAGCCGGACGCGGGGGCGGCGGTTCGGCGCGTCCGAGCAACAGCACCTGGGTCGTGCGCTCGACGCCCGCGACCGGCTCGCACACGATCACGGCGAACGTCTGCGCGTCGCGGTCGACGCTGACGACGTCGGCCACCGGCAGCCCGGCGAGAAACAGGCCGTCGAGACCCGAGGTCACGAGCCGGTCCCCCACGCGCACGTCGGCGCCCGACAGCGTGAAGCGCAGTTCCAGCCGGCCCTGACCCGCACCGGCGAGCACGCCGCGCAGCCCGTTGCGCGCGACCTGCACCGGAACGGCCTGATCCTTGTCGGTGAGCAGCGTGACCTCAGCCTGCACCGGATACACGCGCGTGACCTGGCCGATCATGCCCTGCTCATTGACGACCGCCATGCCGGCCTCGACGCCCTGCTGGCTGCCGCGGTTGAGAATCACCTTGCGGTCGAACGGGTCCGGCGCGTCGTAAAGGATTTCCGCGGCGACGCTCCTGGCCGCGACCGACGCCCCCATGCCGAGAAGCCCGCGCAGTCTGCGGTTCTCCTCCTCGAGCTGGTCGAAGCGCAGCAGACGCTGCGCCGCTTCCAGTTCGCGGCCGCGCAGCGCCGAGTTGTCCTTCTGCACCTCGACGAGGGTGCCGAAATACACCGCCGCATTGCGCACCAGATCCGCCGGCGCCGCAGCCGCCATCTGCAGCGGCCAGGTCGCCACCGACAGCGCCTGGCGCACCACTTCCAGGTAGCGGAATTTCAGGTCGGCGACCAGCATCGCCAGGCACACCGACACGAGCACCAGCAGCCGCACGAGCGGCGTGGGTCCCTGCCTGAAGATGGGTGGAGACGGATGGCCGGCGAGGGACATCGTGAGCCGTGTGCGGCGGAGCGCGGCAGGCCCGGAAGCCGACCGCAGCAACGCGACTTACTCGGACGCGAAGATGGACCCGAGCTTGTCCATCTTCTCCAGCGCCATGCCGCAGCCGCGCGCGACGCAGGTCAGCGGCTCCTCCGCGACGATCACCGGCAGGCCGGTCTCTTCCATCAACAGGCGATCGAGGTCGCGCAGCAGCGCGCCGCCGCCGGTCAGCACCATGCCGCGGTCGGCGATGTCGGCACCCAGTTCGGGCGGGGTCTGTTCGAGGGCGATCTTCACCGCCGAAACGATCTGGTTCAGCGGCTCGGTCAGCGCCTCGAGGATCTCGTTCGACGAGATCGTGAAGCTGCGCGGGATACCTTCGGCGAGGTTGCGCCCCTTCACTTCCATTTCACGCACCTCCGAACCCGGGAAGGCCGAACCGATCTGCTTCTTGATGTTCTCGGCCGTCGTGTCGCCGATCAGCATGCCGTAGTTGCGGCGGATGTAGTTGACGATCGAGTCGTCGAACTTGTCGCCGCCCACGCGCACGGAACCCGCATACACCATGCCGCCGAGCGAGATCACGCCGACCTCGGTGGTGCCGCCGCCGATATCCACGACCATCGAGCCGGTCGCATCCGACACCGGCAGCCCGGCGCCGATCGCCGCCGCCATCGGCTCCTCGATCAGGTACACCTGCGACGCGCCCGCGGCGAGGGCCGCGTCGCGGATCGCACGGCGCTCGACCTGGGTCGAGCCGCAGGGCACGCAGATGATGATGCGCGGGCTCGGCGAGAACATGCGCGAGTCGTGCACCTTCTTGATGAACTGCTTGATCATCTGCTCGGTCACGACGAAGTCGGCGATCACGCCGTCCTTCATCGGGCGGATCGCCGTGATGTTGCCCGGCGTCTTGCCCAGCATCTGCTTCGCCGCATGGCCGACCGCCTGGATCGTGCGCTTGGCGTTGGGCCCGCCCTCGGTACGGATCGCGACGACGGACGGCTCGTCGAGCACGATGCCCTTGCCGCGCACGTAGATCAGCGTGTTCGCGGTACCCAGGTCAATGGCCAGATCGTTGGAGAAATATGAACGCAGGAAACCAAACATGCGGAAAATTCCGAAACCGGTGAGGAGGGTGGGCGGTGGGGCTGATGCCCGGCCGGACTGGCGGCAAACGAGTATGATAACCTACAAATCTTTGTGATTTAAGCGGGTTTTGTTTCCTCATGTCGCTTACCACTGAACAGGTCCTGCGCATCGCCGGACTCGCGCGCATCGAACTCGCCGACGGCGACGTCGAGGCCACGCGCGCCAAACTGAACGGAATCTTCGGCCTGATCGAACAGATGCAGGCGGTCGATACCCGCGGCGTCGAACCGATGAGCCATCCGCAGGACCTCGCACAGCGCCTGCGTACCGATGTCGCGACCGAAGCGGACCGCCGCGAGGCCTTCCAGCGCGTCGCCCCGCAGACCGAAGCGGGCCTCTACCTCGTCCCGAAGGTCATCGAGTAAGCCATGATCAACGCCAGCCTCACCGAACTGCGCACCGCGCTCGATGCGAAGCGGATCTCCAGCGTCGAGCTCGCGACGCTCTTCCTCGACCGCGTCGCCGCGCACAACCCGACGCTCAACGCCTTCATCACCGTCGACCGCGACGGCGCGATCGAGGCCGCCCGTGCCGCCGACGCGCGCATCGCCGCCGGCAACGCCGGCCCGCTCACCGGCATCCCGCTCGCGCACAAGGACGTCTTCTGCACCGAAGGCCTGCTCACGACCTGCGGCTCGAAGATGCTGTCGACCTTCGTCAGCCCCTATGACGCCCACGTCGTCTCGCTGCTCAAGGCCGCCGGCGCGGTGAACCTGGGCAAGACCAACATGGACGAGTTCGCGATGGGCTCGTCGAACGAGAACTCGCACTTCGGCCCGGTGAAGAATCCCTGGGACACCACCCGCATCCCGGGCGGCTCCTCGGGCGGCTCGGCTGCCGCGGTCGCCGCGCGCCTCGCGCCCATCGCCACCGGCACCGACACCGGCGGCTCGGTGCGCCAGCCCGCCGGCCACACCGGCATCACCGGCATCAAACCGACCTACGGCGTCGTCAGCCGCTACGGCATGATCGCCTACGCCAGCTCGCTCGACCAGGGCGGCGCCTTCGGCGCGTCCGCGGCCGACTGCGCAGCGCTCCTCACCGCGATGGCGGGCTTCGACGAGCGCGACTCCACGAGCCTCGAGCGCCCCGCCGAGGACTACGCGCGCGAGATCGCCGCTCCCGCCTCCGACAAGCCCCTCGCGGGCCTGCGCATCGGCCTGCCGCGCGAATTCTTCGCCGAAGGCATGGCCGGGGACGTGCGCGCCGCGGTCGAGACCGCGCTCGAGCAGTACCGCAGGCTCGGCGCGAGCACCGTCGAGGTGAGCCTGCCGAACGCGAAGCTCGCGATCCCCGCCTACTACGTGATCGCCCCGGCCGAAGCCTCGAGCAACCTGTCGCGCTTCGACGGCGTGCGCTACGGCCACCGCGCCGCCGAGTACCGCGACCTCGCCGAGATGTACGCGAAGAGCCGCGCCGAAGGCTTCGGCGCCGAAGTGAAGCGCCGCATCCTGGTCGGCACCTACGTGCTGTCGCACGGCTACTACGACGCCTACTACCTGCAGGCGCAGAAGCTGCGCCGCCTGATCGCGCAGGACTTCCAGGCCGCCTTCCAGCAGTGCGACGTGATCGCCGGCCCGACCAGCCCGACCACCGCGTGGGCGATCGGCGAGAAGACCGACGATCCGGTGCAGATGTACCTGTCGGACATCTACACCATCGCCGTGAATCTCGCCGGCCTGCCGGGCCTGTCGCATCCCTGCGGCTTCGGCGCCGGGAATCTCCCGGTCGGCCTGCAGCTCATCGGCGACTACTTCGGCGAAGCACGCCTGCTCGCCACCACGCACCAGTACCAGCAGGCGACCGACTGGCACCTGCGCCGCCCGGCCTGAGCGTCCCATGCGCCGCCTTCATCCCGCCCTCCGCGCCGCCGCGCTCGCCGCCGCCCTGCTGCTCGGCGCCTGCGCGACGCCGCCCGAGCGCAAGGCCGAACCCGCCGCGACCGCGCCCTCATCGACGCAATCCGCCGCGCAGGCCGCAGCCGAAGCCGCCCCCACGCGCGCCCTGCAGCGCGGCCGGCTCAAACCGATGCCGGTGCGTCCGCTCTCGATCAAGACCGACTGCCGCTTCAAGGACGAAGTCGGCTACGGCGGCAGCGCCGTGCTCGACGTCAGCTACTCCGAAGTGCGCGCCTTCGCCGCGAAGGTCGAAGTGCCCAAGCGCGGCAGCTGCCAGTTCGACCTCGCCGACTTCAAGCAGGTGCTCAAGGAGCCGCACGTCGAACTGCAGGCCCGCGACGGCTGCACGGTGCGCATGTGGGAACAGGGCGAACAGGTCACCGTGGCATTCTCCGAATGCGCGAAACGCTGCACCCGCGGCACGTTCGAATACGTATGGCCGATCCTCGTGGACCGGACCAGCGGCCAGTGCACCTGACCGCGTGAGAAAACCAGAGATACGAATATGAGCAGATCGGATTGGGAAGTCGTCATCGGGCTGGAAGTGCATGCCCAGCTCAACACCGCGTCGAAGATCTTTTCCGGCGCCAGCACCGCCTTCGGCGCCGCGCCCAACGTGCAGGCCTGCGCCGTCGACATCGCGCTGCCCGGCGTACTGCCGGTGCTCAACCGCGGCGCGGTCGAGCGCGCAATCCGCTTCGGCCTGGCGATCGGCGCGAACGTCGCGCCGAAGAGCGTGTTCGCGCGCAAGAACTACTTCTACCCCGACCTCCCCAAGGGCTACCAGATCAGCCAGTTCGAGCTGCCGGTGGTGCAGGGCGGCGAAATCACGATCCGCGTCGGCGAGGGCGACAAAGCGTACGAGAAGACCGTGCAGCTCACCCGCGCCCACCTCGAGGAAGACGCCGGCAAGAGCCTGCACGAGGACTTCCACGGCATGAGCGGCATAGACCTCAACCGCGCCGGCACGCCGCTGCTCGAGATCGTCTCCGAACCCGACATGCGCTCGTCCGCCGAGGCCGTCGCCTACGCGCGCGCGCTGCACGCGCTGGTGCGCTGGATCGACATCTGCGACGGCAACATGCAGGAAGGCTCCTTCCGCTGCGACGCCAACGTTTCCGTGCGCCGCCCGGGCGGGCCGCTCGGCACGCGCCGCGAGATCAAGAACCTGAACTCCTTCCGCTTCCTGCAGCAGGCGATCGACTTTGAGGTGCAGTGGCAGATCGACACCATCGAGGACGGCGGCAAGATCCAGCAGGCGACGGTGCTGTTCGACCCCGACAGCGGCGAGACGCGCATGATGCGCTCGAAGGAAGACGCCCACGACTACCGCTACTTCCCCGATCCGGACCTCCTGCCGCTGGTGATCTCGCCCGAGTGGAAGGCCCGCGTCGCTTCGGAGATGCCCGAACTGCCGGACGCGATGAAGGCGCGTTTCATCGACGAACTGGGTCTGTCCGCCTACGACGCGACGACGCTCACGGCGTCGAAGGAAGTCGCCGCCTTCTACCAGGCCACCGTCGACGCCGCCGGCGTCGCGCTGGCCAAGCCCTGCGCGAACTGGGTCATGGGGGATCTCGCGGCGCGCCTGAACAAGGCCGAACTCGACGCTTCCGCCTCCCCGGTCTCGCCCGCGCAACTCGCCGGCCTCATCGCCCGCATCGGCGACGGCACGATCTCCAACAACATCGGCAAGAAGGTGTTCGAAGCCCTGTGGAACGGCGAGGGCGGAGGGAGCGCCAATGCGGCGGACGCCATCATCGAGGCCCAGGGCCTGCGCCAGACCAACGACGCCGGCGCGATCGAGGCGATCATCGACGAGGTGCTCGCGGCAAACCAGAAGTCGGTCGAGGAATTCCGTGCCGGCAAGGAAAAGGCCTTCAACGCGCTCGTCGGCCAGGTCATGAAGGCGAGCAAGGGCAAGGCCAACCCGGCGCAGGTGAACGAACTGCTGAAGCGCAAGCTGGAAGGCTGAAACCACCCATTCACCGCAACACGCTCGGGGGACGCGCGATGTGCCAGCTCCTCGGAATGAACTGCAACGTGCCGACGGACATCTGCTTCTCGTTCGCCGGCTTCCAGGCGCGCGGTGGCGCCACCGACGTGCACGCCGACGGCTGGGGCATCGCCTTCTTCGAGGGACGCGGCGTGCGCGTCTTCCTCGACCCGCAGCCCAGCGCCTCGTCGCCGGTCGCGGAGCTGGTGCGCAGCTACCCGATCCGCTCGCTCAACGTCATCGCGCACATCCGCAAGGCCACGCAGGGTCACGTCACGCTCGACAACACCCACCCCTTCCAGCGCGAGCTGTGGGGGAGCTACTGGATCTTCGCGCACAACGGCAACCTGCTCGACTACGCACCGCACTTCGACGGCCGCTTCCTGCCGGTCGGCAGCACGGACTCCGAAACCGCGTTCTGCGACATCCTGCAGCACCTCGCCGCCGAATTCCCCGACGGCCCGCCCCCGCCCGAAGCGCTGCATGCGGCCCTGCGCCGCCTCGCGATCCGCATCGGCGCACACGGCCCGTTCAACTTCCTGCTGTCGAACGGCGAATACCTCTTCGCCCATTGCTCGACGCGGCTCACCTACATTGTCCGCCAGGCACCGTTCGCGACCGCGCACCTCTCGGATCAGGACCTCAGCGTCGACTTCAGCCGGCTCACGACCCCGGCCGACCGCGTCGCGGTGATCGCGACCGCGCCGCTGACCGACAACGAGGTGTGGCACCCGATCCCGCCCGGCACCCTGCTCGCGTTCCGCCACGGCGCGATCGAATCGCTGGGCGAAGCGACGACCATCGCCGGCAATCCCGCCGCCGGCGCAGGCAGCGTGTAGATTTCACTTCGCAGCTTCATGCCGAAAGGCTAAAGTCCGATTTTCACCATAGCTCCGAAGGGGAAACCCGTGACCGATTGCCCGCTGTGTCAGGCTGCCAACGAAACCCTGGTCTGGCGCGACGGCAGCTGCCGCGTCATCCTCGTCGATGAACCCGGCTATCCCGGCTTCTGCCGCGTCGTGTGGAACCACCACGTCGCCGAAATGACCGACCTCAACGCCGGCGAACAGCGCCACCTCCTCAACGTCGTGCTTGCGACCGAGGCCGCGCTGCGCCAGCTGATGCGCCCGGACAAGATCAACCTCGCGAGCCTCGGCAACATGGTCCCGCACGTCCATTGGCACGTGATCCCGCGCTTCGCCGACGATGCCCATTTCCCGCAGTCGGTGTGGAGCGCGCCGCAGCGCACCGGCGCGCAGCGCGCGGCCCCGCCGGTGGAAACTCTCGCCGCGACGCTGATCGCGATGCTCACCGAACAGACCGCCGGATGAATCCTGCGTGCCCGCCACGCACGGACCGAACGCACAACGGAGAACCCATGGGTTATCACGATCCCGTCGAGTGCCTGGAGCTGCTGAACAGGCTGCATCCGCTGAACATCGACGAGACCCACCGACTCCTGTCGGAGATGGTGCCGGCGCTGCTGCGCAAGCCGCCGGCGCCCGAGCAGCACCTCGCGATCCTCGAGGCGGCGCGTCCGCACATCGCTCTCGCCCAGTCGGCGATGGCCAGCCGCTACGCCGCCCATCCGCTGCCGCCCGACAGCGTCGAGAACGAGACGCTACGCAGCGTCGTCGCGCTGTGGCAGGCCATGGCCCGGTCCTACGAGCACGTCGCACGCGCGAGCGGTGCCGAGATCCTGCCCGCCGACCAGGGCGCGCTGCTGGCGCAACGGCGCATCCACTACGCGGGCATGGTCCCGCTCGAATACTTCCGGGCCCACCGCTCGATCCCCCGCGGCACCTGGACCGCGCTGCATGACAGCTTCTGCGCGGCCGAGGCGCTCGGCGTCGCCACCAGCCGCGTCCCGGACGCACTCAACGACATCTGGAAGGCGCAAAGTGCGGCCGAGGCCTTTGTCGCCGTGCTGCTCGTCGACCTCGCCAACCCCTACGGCCGCAGCGAGCGCGACCTCGGCTGGGTGTGCCGCTGGGCACAGCGCTTCGCCCCCTACTGCGAGCTGCTCGGCGCGCCCGACGGCGAAAGCCCGCAACCGGCCGCCTACGGACTCGACCTCGGCGCCGACCACGGCCTTCGCCCGCTCGGCGTGCTCAGGCCATCCGCTGCGCTGCGCCGCTTCGACGGCAGCAAGCTCGCTGGCCAGATCAAGGCCGTACTCAAGCAGTTCAAGCAGGGCGTCACCCCCTCCTCACTCGGGCTCGGTGCCGATTGCCCCGTCGACGCCTGCGCACGGCTGCTGCTGTCGCTGTACCGCCCCTGGGGTCTCGCTTCCGCGGGACGACGTTTCCCACGGCGCGGCACGCAGGGGCGCGCCGAACTCACGGTCGGCTGGCCGTCGATCGCCTTCCACGTCAGCGGCAAGCCTTTCGAACAGCCCCCGATCTACGCGACGCAGCGCAGCCTGCGCAGCGACATCTCGCTGCTCACCTTCGGCGAACGCGTCACCCGCGCCCACAACCCGCGCTGGAACGAGAACGAGCGTCTGCGTGCGGCAACACGGCTCGGCTTCCGCTGTGAACACTGGCAGGTCGCGGATCATTCGGTCAGCGGCTTCCGCCTGTACCAGGATCCCCACACGCATCGCCTCGAACACCATCAGCTCGTCGGCATCCGCCCGCCCGACGGCGAGCACTTCCTGCTGGCTCAGCTCAGCTGGCTGATGTATCGCGCCGACGGCGTCATGGAAGCGGGCGTGCAGGTACTCTCCGGCCTGCCGCGGGTCGTCGCCGTGCGCCCGTTCGGCCTCTCGAGCAATCTGCACGAAGCCTTCCTCGAAGCCTTCCTGCTGCCCCCCACGCCGGCGCTGAAAGCGGGAGCGTCGATTGTCCTGCCCGCGAAATGGTTCCAGCCGCAGCGGGTCATCGAGGTCGCCGACGGCGCCGAGCGCTACCAGCTGCGGCTCACGAAACCGATCCTGCGCGGCCCCGATTTCGTGCAGGTCAGCTACGAGACGCTGGAATCGCAGGCTTCAGGCGCGAAGCCGGGAACCGCGCGCTGAAGCGGCTCCCCGCGCCGGGCTCGCTGACGATGCGCAGCTCGGCCTGATGGCGCGACAGGATGTGCTTGACGATCGCCAGCCCCAGGCCGGTGCCGCCCGTCTCGCGCGAGCGTCCGCGGTCGACGCGATAGAAGCGCTCGGTCAGGCGCGGGATGTCCTCGGCGGCGATGCCGATACCGTTGTCCTCGACCGCGAACTCCCCGCGGCCATCGCTGCAGGTCCAGCTCAAGCGGATGCGCCCGCCGGACGGCGTGTAGCGCACCGCGTTGCTGGCGAGGTTCGCGAACGCCGAGCGCAGCTCCTTCTCGCTGCCCAGCAGCGTCGCACAGCCCGCACGCGCATCGATGTCGGCCTCGATCTCGTGCCGGCCGTTGGACAGCAGGCGCGTGTCCTCGGCGATGCTATGCACCAGCGCGGCGACATCCACGCGCTGCTCGACCGCCGCCGGCGCGCCCGTCTCCAGCGCCGAAAGGGTCAGCAGATCCTCGATCAGCGTCTGCATGCGCAGCGACTGGTCCAGCGCGAGCTGCAGGAAGTTCGTCACGTCCTCGGGCGCGAAATCGTCGCGACCGTCGATCAGCGTCTCGAGGAAGCCCGTCACGACCGTCAGCGGCGTGCGCAACTCGTGCGACACGTTGGCGATGAAGTCGCGCCGCATCGTCTCCAACTTCTCCAGTTGGCTGACGTCACGCGACACGACCATCTTCTGCTCGTCGCCGAAGGGCACCACCTGCAGCAGCAGCGTGAGACCGGCCCGGCGCGTCGAATGCAGCACCAGCGGTTCGGCGTAGTCGCCCGCCTGCAGGAAACGCACGAACTCCGGCTCGCGCACCAGCGTCGTCACGAGCACCCCGTGGTCGCGCCGCCCGTCGATGCCGAAGTGCTGCTCCGACTTGCGGTTCAGCCACTCGATGCGGCCGTTCGCCGACAGGTACAACACCCCGTCGGGCATCGCCTGGCTCGCCTCGTGGAAGCGGTCCAGCGCGTCCGTCAGGCGCTCGCGCAGATCGAGCGATGCGCGCGAACGCCGGTCCAGGTCGTAGAAGATGTGCGCCCAGATACCGACGCCGGGTGGAAGCGGGGCCCCGACCGGCGCATGCGTCCATTCCACCAGGCGCTGCAAGTTCAGCAGCTGCCAGGCGAGCATCGCCAGCAGGCCCGCGAACACCATCGCCCACGCCGCGACCATGCCGCCGATCGCGCCTACGATCAGCGCCAGCAGCGCCACCAGGCCCAGCATGCGCAAGGCCTGCACCCACACGTATCGTGCTTCCCGTCTGATGAGGAACTCCCGCTCGAGGCTGCCAGGCCGGAATCTTACACGCCGGCCACGGCCGGCTGCGCGGACAGCCGATAACCGCTGCCGCGCACGGTCTGGATCAGCCCGTCATGACCGACCGGCTCCAGCGCGGCGCGCAGGCGCCGCACATGCACATCCACCGTCCGCTCCTCGACGAAGACATGGTCACCCCACACCTGGTCGAGCAGCTGCGCGCGCGAATGCACGCGCTCGGGATGGGTCATCAGAAAATGCAGCAGGCGGAACTCCGTCGGCCCCAGCGTCACCGGCTGCTCCCCGGCGAAGACCCGGTGCGTCGCCGGATCGAGGCTCAACCCGCCCAGCTCCACGGCATCTTCCGTCGCCTGCGGTGCGCGCCGCCGGAGCACCGCCTTGATGCGCGCGACCAGTTCGCGCGGGCTGAAGGGCTTGGTGATGTAATCGTCCGCGCCCATCTCCAGGCCCGCGACCTTGTCCTGCTCCTCGCCGCGCGCCGTCAGCATGATGATAGGGATCGCGCGCGTGCGCTCGTCCGCCCGCAAGCGGCGCGCCAGCTCGATGCCCGACATCCCCGGCAGCATCCAGTCGAGCAGCACCAGGTCCGGCAGTGCGTCGCGCACGATGCGCTGCGCCGTCTCCGCGTCGCCGGCGCGCACCACATGATGCCCGGCACGTCCGAGGTTGGCGGCAATCAGTTCCTGGATCGCCGGTTCGTCTTCCACAAGCAGGATGTTCGCGGCCATATGCACACTCCATGTCATGGCACGCAGTGTATTGCAGGAAATTGACGATTTTGTGACAGGTCACGATCCCGCAACAAGCGCCTTCCCGGCACCGCAGGGCACGGGCGACGCCGATTCGGGTATGATTGACACCCCCTCCATCCGCAAGCAGGGGCAAGCATGGCCGGCCTCGACGACGACACCCCCATCCCCACCGCACTCACGCTGCACCGCAAGTCGCGCGTGCTTGAAATCGCCTTCGGCGACGAGCAGCAGTACTCGCTGCCCTTCGAATACCTGCGCGTGTATTCGCCGTCCGCCGAAGTCCGCGGCCACGGCGCCGGGCAGGAAACCCTGCAGGTCGGCAAGCGCGACGTCGAACTCCTCGACGTCGAGCCGGTCGGCCACTACGCCGTGAAGCTGGTGTTCTCCGACGGCCACGACAGCGGCCTGTATTCCTGGGACTACCTCCACATGCTCGCCACGCAGCACGACTCGCTGTGGCAAGAGTACCTCGACCGCCTTGCCGCGGCCGGGGCAAGCCGCGACCCCGCCGACAACCCACCGCCCGCGCCCAAGCACGGCTGCGGCCACAAGCACTGAACATGAACGACAAGACCACCCACTTCGGCTTCCAGACCGTCGCCGAAGGCGAGAAGCAGCACCGCGTCGCCGAGGTCTTCTCCTCGGTCGCCACCAAGTACGACATCATGAACGACCTGATGTCTTTCGGCCTGCACCGGCTGTGGAAGGCGTTCACGATCCAGATTTCCGGCGTGGGCCGCGGCGACCGCGTGCTCGATGTCGCCGGCGGCACCGCCGACCTCTCGCTCGCCTTCGCCAAACGCGTCGGACGCGAGGGCCAAGTCTGGCTCACCGACATCAACCACGCCATGCTCTCGGTCGGCCGCGACCGCGTGCTCGACCGCGGCTACGCTCTGCCGGTCGCGCAGTGCAATGCGGAAAAGCTGCCCTTCCCCGACAACTGGTTCGACTGCGTGACCGTCGCCTTCGGCCTGCGCAACATGACGCACAAGGACGCCGCGCTGGCCGAGATGCGCCGCGTGCTGCGCCCGGGCGGCCGCCTGCTGGTGCTCGAATTCTCGAAGGTATGGGGACCGCTTTCCCCCGCCTACGACCTCTACTCCTTCAAGATCCTGCCGTGGATGGGCCAGAAGGTCGCCGGCGACGCCGACAGCTACCGCTATCTCGCCGAGTCGATCCGCATGCATCCGCCCCAGGAAGAACTCAAGGCGTTGATGGAACAAGTCGGTTTCAAGCGGGTCGACTACTTCAACCTCAGCGCCGGCATCGTCGCGCTGCACCGCGGCTACAAGGTCTGAACCCTGGCGCGGCCCGCCGCGGCCACGTCGTGAGGGACGGCACCGCGCGCACCACGGAGTGACACAAGCCATGAAGAAGTCCGTCCTCGCCCTCATCGCCCTCGTCTTCACCCTCGGCCTGGGCGTCGCCGACGTCGAGGCGCGACGCCTCGGCGGTGGCAGCAGCTTGGGCATGCAAAGGCAGATCAGCCCGCAGCAGGCCCCCCGGCAGTCCGCGACGCCCGCGCCGCAGCCTTCGCAGCCCACCACCGCAACGACGCAGCCCCGACGCTCCTGGATGGGCCCCCTCGCCGGTCTCGCAGCCGGTTTCGGCCTCGCCGCGCTGTTCTCGCACCTCGGCCTGAGCGAGGAGTTTGGCTCCCTGGTGATGATCGGCCTGCTCGTATTCGCCGCGGTCGCGCTGTTCCGCATGCTTGCGCGCCGAGCGGACGAATCGCGCGCCGCCCCGGGTATGCAGTACGCCGGTGCAGTGCATGGCGGCGGAGCGACACCCGATTCGCCCGCTCCCGCCCTCTCTGGCGCCGACGAAGGTGCCGGCGCCCGCGCGTTTCCGCACGATTTCGACGCCGAGGCCTTCGCCCGCCAGGCCAAGGTCAATTTCATCCGCCTGCAAGCGGCCCACGACGCCGGCAACCTCGACGACATCCGCGAATTCACGAGTCCCGAGATGTACGCCGAAATCCGTCTGCAGATGGCCGACCGCGGCATGAGCGCGCAACGCACCGACGTCGTCGAGCTCAACGCCCAGGTCCTCGAGGTCGTAGAGGAGGCGCAACGCTACATCGTCAGCGTACGCTTCACCGGCCTGTTGCGTGAGGAGCCCGGCGCGGCGCCCGCGCCCTTCGACGAAGTCTGGCACCTCACCAAACCGCTCGGCGGCTCGGGAGGCTGGGTCGTCGCCGGTATCCAGCAAGTCGCCTGACTCCGCGCCGCCGCATCCCCATCGAGAACATGTCCGCACTGAATTTCGGCACCCGCGGCGCACTCGCCGCCATCAACCATCTTCTAGCACGCGCCGACTGGGCACGCGAACGCCTCGCCCCGCACGCCGGCCGCTGTGCGCGCCTGCACGCCGAGCCTGTCGAACTGCTGCTCGCGATCGACAGCGCCGGCTACCTCGTCGACGCCGAGGCTGACGCCGAGCCGGGTGTTACGCTGTCGCTGCCGCTCGCGGCCCTTCCCGGCCTCATCGGCGGCGACGCCAACAAGGCGATGAACGCGGTGCGCATCGAAGGCAACGCCGAGCTCGCGGACACCCTCGGCTTCTTGTTCCGCAACCTGCGCTGGGATGCGGAAGAAGACCTGTCGCGCGTGTTCGGCGACATCGTCGCGCACCGCATGGTCCTGGGCGCCGGGAGCCTGCGGCGGATGCACGAACGCGCATGGGCCGGCCTCACCGGCAACCTCGCCGAATATCTCGCGGAAGAGCAGCAGGCCCTCGTCACCCGCGGCGCGCTCGCCGCCCTCGGCGACGAACTGCGCGCGCTGCGCGACGATCTCGCACGGCTCGACAAGCGCGTCGGCCGGGTCTCGGTCAGCGGACGACGCTGAATCCTCAGCACTGCCCCCATCAGGGCCACCCCGCCCCGGGGGCCGCCCTTGCCCGAGACGCAAGCCCGATCCTTGAGCCGTACCGCACAAACTAAAAGGGCAGTCCGCAAGGACTGCCCTTCGTGCTTCATGCTCGCCGCGGGAGCGGCGAACGCCGATCAGTGACCGCGCTTGCGCAGCTTCTGGATCGCGGCGATCTGGGCGATTGCTTCGGCGAGTTCTGCCTGGGCCTTCGCGTAGTCCAGCTCCGACGACTTGTTCTGCAGCGCCTCTTCCGCCAACCGTTTGGCGTCGAGTGCCTTGGCCTCGTCGAGATCCTTGCCCCGGATCGCGGTGTCCGCCAGAACGGTGACCAGCCCCGGCTGAACTTCGAGAATGCCGCCGGCGACGAACACCAGCTCTTCTTCCGCCTGATCCGGCACCTTCACACGCACCGCGCCCGGCTTGATCCGGGTCATCAGCGGCATGTGGCCGGGCAGGATCCCGAGTTCGCCCGCTTCGCCCGGAAGCGCAACGAACTCCGCCAGGCCGGAAAAGATCTGCTCTTCCGCGCTGACGATGTCCACGTGGACCGTCATTGCCATGTTGACTCCTTTTCAAGGCCGCGCGACAGCGAGCTGCCGCGCGGCGACCCAGATTACTGGAGCTTCTTGGCCTTCTCGATGGCCTCTTCGATGCCACCGACCATGTAGAACGCCTGCTCCGGCAGGTGATCGCACTCGCCGTTGACGATCATCTTGAAGCCCTTGATCGTCTCCTTCAGCGGCACGTACTTGCCCGGCGAGCCGGTGAACACTTCCGCGACGTGGAAGGGCTGCGACAGGAAGCGCTGGATCTTCCGCGCACGCGACACGGCCAGCTTGTCTTCCGGCGACAGTTCGTCCATGCCCAGAATCGCGATGATGTCGCGAAGTTCCTTGTAGCGCTGCAGCGTCATCTGCACCTGGCGGGCCACGCCGTAGTGCTCTTCGCCGACGACCAGCGGGTCGAGCTGGCGCGAGGTCGAGTCGAGCGGATCGACGGCGGGGTAGATACCCAGCGCGGCGATGTCGCGCGACAGCACGACGGTCGAGTCGAGGTGCAGGAAGGTCGTTGCAGGCGACGGGTCGGTCAAGTCGTCCGCAGGGACGTAAACGGCCTGGATCGAGGTGATCGAGCCGACCTTGGTCGAGGTGATGCGCTCCTGCAGGCGGCCCATTTCTTCCGCCAGCGTCGGCTGGTAGCCCACCGCGGACGGCATCCGGCCCAGCAGCGCGGACACTTCGGTACCGGCCAGCGTGTAGCGGTAGATGTTGTCCACGAAGAACAAGATGTCGCGGCCTTCGTCACGGAAGCGCTCGGCCATCGTCAGACCGGTCAGCGCGACGCGCAGACGGTTGCCCGGGGGTTCGTTCATCTGACCGAACACCATCGCAACCTTGTCCAGAACGTTGGAGTCCTTCATCTCGTGGTAGAAGTCGTTGCCCTCACGGGTACGCTCGCCCACGCCTGCGAACACCGACAGACCCGAGTGCTGCTTCGCGATGTTGTTGATCAGCTCCATCATGTTCACGGTCTTGCCCACGCCGGCGCCGCCGAACAGGCCGACCTTGCCGCCCTTCGCGAACGGGCACACCAGGTCGATAACCTTGATGCCGGTTTCGAGCAGGTCGACCGAAGGCGACAGATCGTCGAACTTCGGTGCTTTCGCGTGGATCGGGCGCAGTTCGTCGGCCTCGATCGGGCCGGCTTCGTCGATCGGGCGACCCAGCACGTCCATGATGCGGCCCAGCGTGCCGTGACCGACCGGCACCGAAATCGCCTTGCCGGTGCCCGTCACGGTCATACCACGGCGCAGGCCGTCGGACGAACCGAGCGCAATGGTACGCACCACGCCGTCGCCGAGCTGCTGCTGGACCTCGAAGGTCAGCCCGTCTTCGGCGAACGAACCGGTGGCGCTGTCGAGCTTGAGCGCGTCATACACCTTCGGCATGGCTTCGCGGGGGAACTGGATATCCACCACGGCGCCGATGCACTGAACGATAGTTCCTTGACTCATCGTCGTTTCCTTAAATCAATATTCCGTTACACCGCGGCGGCGCCGCCGACGATCTCCGACAGCTCCTTCGTGATCGCTGCCTGGCGGGTCTTGTTATAGACCAGCTGCAGGTCGCCAATCACGGTCTTGGCATTGTCGGAGGCGGCCTTCATTGCCACCATTCGCGCACTCTGTTCGGAAGCCATGTTCTCGGCGACAGCCTGGTACACCAGCGCCTCGACGTAACGCACGAGCATTTCGTCGATGACCACCTGCGGGTCCGGCTCGTAGAGATAGTCCCACGAGCTTTCCGGCGTGCCCAGCTGCTCGCCGGACAGCGGAAGCAGCTGCTCCAGCACCGGCTCCTGCTTCATCGTGTTGATGAAGCGCGTGTAGGCAATGTAGACCGCGTCGAGCTCGCCGTTCTGGAACGCGTCGAGCATGACCTTGACCGGGCCGATCATCTTTTCCAGGTGCGGCGTGTCGCCCATCTGCACGACATGCGACACGACGTTCGCGCCCATACGCTGCATGAAGCCGAAACCCTTGTTGCCGATGCAGCAGGCACGGATATCGGAAGCGCCGCTGGCGCTCCATTCCTTCATCGCGTTTAGCGCGACACGCTGGATGTTGGTGTTGAGACCGCCGCACAGACCCTTGTCGGTAGTGACGAGGATCAGGCCCACCCGCTTGACCTGGGCCTTCTGGACCAGGAACGGGTGCTTGTAGTCGGTCACATTGGCCTGGGACAGGTTCGCGGCGAGTCGGCGGATCTTCTCGGCATAGGGACGGGCAGCACGCATCCGGTCCTGCGCCTTGCGCATTTTGGATGCGGCCACCATTTCCATGGCCTTGGTGATCTTGCGCGTGTTTTGCACGCTCTTGATCTTGGTACGGATTTCCTTACCGCTAGCCATATTCCGTCTCCGTCCGCGGCCTTAGGCCCAGCTCTTCTTGAACTCTTCGATCGTGGCGACGAGTTGCTTCTCGCCGTCGGCGTCGAGCTCCTTGGCGGACAGGATCTTGGCGACCAGCGCGGCGTTCTTCGTCTTGACGAACTGCTGCAGCGCGGATTCGAAGGCCAGCAGACGGGGAACCTCGACATCGTCGAAGTAGCCGTTGTTCACCGCGAACAGGGTGATGGCCATTTCGGCGATCGACATCGGCGCGTACTGGACCTGCTTCATCAGTTCGGTCACGCGGCGGCCGCGCTCGAGCTGCTTGCGCGTCGCATCGTCGAGGTCCGACGCAAACTGCGCGAAGGCCGCGAGTTCGCGGTACTGCGCGAGGTCGGTACGGATACCGCCGGAGAGCTTCTTGACGACCTTGGTCTGCGCGGCGCCGCCGACGCGCGACACCGAGATACCGGCGTTGATCGCGGGACGGATACCGGCGTTGAAGAGGTCGGTATCGAGGAAGATCTGGCCGTCGGTGATCGAGATCACGTTGGTCGGAACGAACGCGGAAACGTCGCCGGCCTGCGTTTCGATGATCGGCAGCGCGGTCAACGAACCGGTCTTGCCCTTGACTTCGCCGTTGGTGAACTTCTCGACGTGCTCGGCGGAGACGCGCGAGGCGCGCTCGAGCAGACGCGAGTGCAGGTAGAACACGTCGCCCGGGTAGGCTTCGCGGCCCGGCGGGCGGCGCAGCAGCAGCGAGATCTGGCGGTACGCCCAGGCCTGCTTGGTCAGGTCGTCGTAAATGATCAGCGCGTCCTGCCCGCGGTCGCGGAAGTACTCGCCCATCGTGCAGCCCGAGTACGGGGCGATGAACTGCATCGCGGCGGACTCGGACGCGGTCGCGGCGACGACGATGGTGTATTCCATCGCGCCGTGCTCTTCGAGCTTGCGCACCACGTTGGCGATCGTCGAGGCCTTCTGGCCGATCGCAACGTAGACGCAGAACATGTCCTGGCCTTTCTGGTTGATGATCGCATCAACGGCCACGGCGGTCTTGCCGGTCTGGCGGTCACCGATGATCAGCTCGCGCTGGCCACGGCCGATCGGCACCATGGAGTCGACCGACTTCAGACCGGTCTGCACCGGTTGCGACACCGACTGACGCCAGATGACGCCCGGCGCGACCTTTTCGATCTTGTCGGTCAGCTTGGCGTTGATCGGGCCCTTGCCGTCGATGGGCTGACCCAGGGCGTTGACGACGCGACCAATCAGTTCGGGACCGACCGGCACTTCGAGAATGCGGCCCGTCGCCTTGACGGAATCGCCTTCGGTGATGTGCTCGTACTCGCCGAGAACCACCGCGCCGACCGAGTCGCGCTCGAGGTTCAGCGCGAGGCCGAAGGTGTTGCCAGGGAATTCCAGCATTTCGCCCTGCATGACATCCGCCAGGCCGTGGACGCGGGTGATGCCGTCGGTAACCGACACCACCGTACCCTCGTTGCGCGACGTGGCTGCGAGCTGCAGGTTCTGGATCCGGCTCTTAATCAGATCACTGATTTCAGAGGGGTTGAGTTGCATCTGGGTATGCTCCTAGTTCTTTAGCGCAGCGGCCATGTTCGCGAGTTTGCCGCGGACCGAGGCGTCGATCACTTCGTCGCCGATGGCGATACGGACCCCGCCGATAAGTTCGGGGTCGAGGCTCACGCTGATGTTCAGCCTGGTCTTGAAACGGGATTCAAGATCGGATTTCAGCGTTGCCAGGGTCGCATCGTCGAGCGGGAAGGCGGAGGCGATTTCCGCCTCCTTGACGCCCTCATGTTCGTTCTTGAGATCGACGAACAGGTCACGGATCTCCGGAAGCACCTGCAAGCGCTCGTTATCCACGAGGACACGAACGAAATTCTGCAGTTCGGGGGTCAGGCCCTGACCCGCAACGTCGAGGAACAGCTGGTACAGCTGCTGCGCCGACAGTTTCGGATCACTGATGCAGGCCCGCATCGAGCTGTCCGCGGCAATCGCGGCCAGCCGATCGAGTGCTTCCGACCAAGGCCCCAGCGCACCTGCCCCACGGGCCAGCTCGAAGGCGGCATCCGCATAGGGGCGCGCGATGGTGACGTTCTCGGCCATGACTTATTGCAGTTCCTGTTTCAGGTTGGCGAGCAGGTCGGCGTGCACCTGGGCGTTGATCTCGCGGCGCAGGATGCGCTCGGCGCCGGCAACGGCCAGATTCGCGACCTGGTCGCGCAGGGCTTCCTTGGCGCGCTGTGCCGCAGCGCCGGCTTCGCCCTGCGCGGCTTCACGCGCCTGGGCAATGATGCGCGCGGCTTCGGCGCGGGCTTCGTCGATGACGGTGGCTGCCTGCTTTTCGGCAGCGCCGCGCACGTCACCCGCGGATTCGCGGGCCTTGCGCAGCTCTTCGACGACCTTCTTCTCGGCATGAGAGAGGTCGGCCTTTGCCTTGTCCGCAGCCGCCAGCCCGTCCGCGATTTTCTTCGCGCGCTCGTCGAGTGCCTTCACGATGGGGGGCCACACGAACTTCATCGTGACCCACGCCAGAATGAAGAACACAACGAGCTGGGCTATCAGGGTTGCGTTCAGATTCACTGTTCTTGCTCCTCAGTTGTGTTCAATGAGGCCGATGGTGGCCAAATGAGCGAACCGATCAGAGCTGGAACGGGTTGGCGAAGGCGAACATCATCGCGATACCGACGCCGATCAGGAACGCAGCGTCGATCAGACCGGCGAGGAGGAACATCTTGGTTTGCAGCGCGTTCATCAGCTCGGGCTGACGGGCCGAGGCTTCAAGGTACTTGGAACCCATGATGCCGATACCGATACAAGCACCGATAGCACCCAGACCGATGATCAGACCAGCAGCCAGCGCAACAAAACCCAGAACGTTTTCCATGACGACTCCTTAAGTAAGAGATTGAAGTTAAAAAGAAACCAGTTACGACTATAAAACGGTTAGTGGCTTTCGTGAGCCTGGCCGATGTACACCAGCGTCAGCATCATGAAGATGAAGGCCTGCAGCGCGACGATCAGGATGTGGAACACAGCCCAGATCGAACCGGCGATGATGTGGCCAACGAAACCGAAGACGGTGGCGGTGCCGCCGAGCAGCGCGATGAGCATGAAGATCAGTTCGCCGGCATACATGTTGCCGAACAGTCGCATGCCGTGGGAAACGGTCTTGGCGAGGAACTCGATCATCTGCATCAGGAAGTTCACCGGGTACAGCAGCGGGTGACCGCCGAAGGGCGCGGTGAAGAGCTCGTGCACCCAGCCCGACATGCCCTTGATCTTGATGTTGTAGTAGAGGCACAGCAGCAGCACGCCGATCGACATGCCGAGGGTGCCGTTCAGGTCGGCTGTCGGCACGACGCGCAGGTACGCGTGCGAATCACCCGTCGTAACCTGCCAGATCTTGGGCAGCAGATCGACCGGCAGGAAGTCCATCGAGTTCATGACGAAAATCCACAGGAACACGGTGAGCGCGACCGGGGCGACGAACTTGCGCGATTCGGCGCTATGCACGATGCCCTTGGCCTGATCAGCGACCATCTCGACGAGGATCTCGACGGCGGCCTGGAAGCGTCCCGGCACGCCGGCCGTCGCCTTGTTGGCGGCACGGATCAGGAAGAACAGGGTGACGACGCCCAGGAAGATCGAGAAGAACAGGGTGTCGAGGTTCCACACGCTCCAGTCGATGACCGCCTTCTGGGCGTGACCGGTAGAGTTGAGGTGGGTGAGGTGGTGGACGATGTACTCGCCTGCGGTGGGTGCTTCGGTAGCCATATTCAGGTCTTCACCAAAAATGCAAATAAATTCGCCTTCAGTGCCAGGATCAGGCCAATGAAGAGGCCACCCCAGTGGACGTCTTCATACAGCAGCCCGACCAGCACCAACAATCCCACTATCGACGCGACCTTGAGGAACTCGCCGACAAAAAAAGCTGCCACATGGCCTGACCCGCCACGCTGTGCGACGACGTGCAGCCGCAGCGCGAACAGGGCGCTCGGGAGCACACAGGACAGACCTCCGAATGCCGCGGAGACCGCCCCGGCAGGGCCGAAAAAAACGGCCGCAATGGCCGTTGCCACGATCGTTGCGCCCAACTGCAGTAAAACCATCTTCAGCATGGATCTGCCGCCGCGCCGTGCCTTTCAGGCACCGACCGCCTTCAAAATTTTGCGAATACTAGGGGTTAACCGTAACAAAGTCAAATATGTATCGCAGTGCAGCATGAAAGTTCCGCCTAGTCCTGCATCTTATACAAGATACGCAGAACTGCGTAGCTTGCGGGCCTGCCTGACACCTCGGGGGGGGGCGTTCCGCCCCGCGTCAGTCGAGGGGGCCGCGCAGACGGGCGAGGAGGCCGTCGAGCTGGTCGAGACTGCCGAACTGCAGGGTGATTTCTCCCGCGCCCTTGCGGTTGGCCTTGATGCGGACGGTCGCCCCTATGAGGTCGGCGGTTTCCTCCTCGAGGCGCTGGAGATCGCGGTCGGGGGCCTGCGTCGGCTTCTTGGGGCGCGGATTGACGCTCTGCTGCACGAGGCGTTCGGTGTCGCGCACCGACAGGCCGCGCGCGGCGACCTGGTTGGCGAGCTGGATCTGGTTGGCGCCGTCGAGCGGGAGGATGGCACGGGCATGGCCCATGTCGATGTCGCCGGCCATCAGCAGTTCCTGCACCGGGCGCGCGAGGTTCAGGAGGCGCAGCAGGTTGGACGCCGCCGGGCGCGAGCGGCCGACGGCGTCGGCGGCCTGCTGGTGGGTCATGCCGAACTCGTCGATGAGGCGCTGGATGCCGCTCGCTTCCTCGAGGGGATTGAGGTCCTCGCGCTGGATGTTCTCGATGAGCGACATCGCCAGCGCGGCCTCGTCCGGGATCTCGCGCACGAGGCAGGGCACTTCGCCAAGTTCGGCGATCTGTGCGGCGCGCCAGCGGCGTTCACCGGCGATGATCTCGTAACCGCTGCCGTCGACCGGGCGCACGAGGATGGGCTGCATCACGCCCTGAGCCTTGATCGAGGCGGCGAGCTCCTCGAGCGATCCGGGGTCCATGCGCGTACGCGGCTGGTACTTGCCTGGGCGCAACGCGGAGACATCGAGGGTCTGCAGCGCTCCTGCGGTTTCGTCGTCGTTGTTCGCCGCGAGCAGGGCGTCGAGGCCTCGGCCTAGGCCTTTGAGTTTGGGTCGGGACATGGGCTTTGCCTGCTGGATCATGGGCGGGTTACAGCGTCTTCACGCGTTCGATCATTTCATTCGCGAAGGCCATGTAGGCCTGCGCGCCCTTGGCGCCGCGGTCGAACACGACGCCGGGCATGCCGTGGCTCGGGGCTTCCGCCAGGCGCACGTTGCGCGGAACGATGGCGTCGAACACCTTGTCGCCGAAATGACTCTCGAGCTGGGCGGAGACCTGCTGCTGCAGGGTCATGCGCGCGTCGAACATGACGCGCAGCAGGCCGATGATCTTGAGCTCGCGGTTGAGGTTGGCGTGCACCTTCTTGATCGTGTTCACCAGGTCGGACAGGCCTTCGAGCGCGTAGTACTCGCACTGCATCGGGATGACGACGCCGTCGGCGGCGCACAGGCCGTTCAACGTGAGCATGGACAGCGAGGGCGGGCAGTCGACGAGGACGAAGTCGTAGTCGGCGTCGAACTGCCTGAAGGCGTCGCGCAGGCGGTTCTCGCGGCGCTCGAGGTCAACGAGCTCGACTTCGGCACCGGCGAGGTCGCGGTTCGCGGGCAGGACATCGTAGCCGCCCGAGGGCGAGGCGACGCGCGCCTCGTCGAGGGTCGCGAGGCCGACCAGCACGTGGTAGACGGATTTCGCGATCGTGCGCTTGTCGATGCCGCTGCCCATCGTGGCGTTGCCCTGCGGATCGAGGTCGATGAGCAGCGTGCGCTGGCCGGCGAGGTGCAGGGCGGCGGCGAGGTTCACGCAGGTGGTGGTCTTGCCGACTCCGCCTTTCTGGTTGGCGACGCAGAAGATTCGGGCCATTCAGCTCTTTTCCACGATGATCAGGTGTCGTTCGGCGCCGAGTCCCGGCACCGTCAGCGGCACGGCCTCGACGACGCGGAAGTCGGCGGGCAGGCGCGCGATTTCGTCATGAGGATACACGCCCTTCATGGCAAGGAAGCGACCGCCGGGACGCAGCAGGTGCTGCGTGAGGCCGACGAAGTCGGCGAGTTCGGAGAAGGCGCGCGAGATGATGGCGTCGAAGAGGGCGTCGGGGCGCACGTTCTCGACACGCTCGTTCAGGACATCGAAGTTCGCGAGCCCCAGTTCGATCTTCGCCTGCTGCTGGAAGCTCGCCTTCTTGTTGACGGTCTCGATCGACGTGATCGCGAGCGCCGGCGCGCGCCCCTGCGTGGCGATCGCGAGCGGGATGCCCGGCAGGCCGCCGCCGGAGCCGACGTCGGCGAGGCGTTCGATGCCTGCGAGCTGCGGCAGGACCGCCAGCGAGTCGAGCAGGTGATGCGTGAGCATCTGGCCGGCATCACGGATCGAGGTGAGGTTGTAGACCTTGTTCCACTTCGCGAGCAGCGCGGCGAAGGCGAGGAGCTTCGCCCGCACCTCGGGCGGCAGGTCCAGGCCCATTGCGGCGAGGCCGCTTTCCAGCGTCATTGCACTCATGCGGTTTTCGCGTGCGTCGGCTCGTTGCCAACCGTGTTCCGGTTGCGTGCGGCGAGTTCGCGGCGCTTGAGCCACACGAGCAGCAGCGAGATCGCGGCGGGCGTCACGCCCTGGATGCGGCCGGCCTGACCGATCGTTTCGGGCTTGTGCAGGTTGAGTTTCTGCTGCACTTCCTTCGACAGGCCGCGCACCTCGGCGTAGTCGAGATCGGCGGGCAGGCGCGTCGATTCGGCCTGCAGCTGTTTCGCGACTTCGCCCTGCTGACGGTCGATGTAGCCCTGATACTTGGCGGCGATCTCGAGCTGCTCGATGACCTGGGGGTCGGTCTCGGGCGCCTCGGGCGCGCCGGGCAGGGTCATCAGGTCGACGTAACGGGTATTCGGGCGGCGCAGCAGCTCGAAGAAGCGGTATTCGCGTTCGAGCGCCTTGCCGACGACGCGTTCGGCGTCGGCCACGGGCACGCGTTCGGGATTCGCCCACGTGGCCTTGAGGCGCGCGGTTTCGCGTTCGATCGCTTCGCGTTTGCGGCAGAAGGCTTCCCAGCGCACGTCATCGACCAGCCCCAGCTCGCGGCCCTTTTCGGTCAGGCGCAGGTCGGCGTTGTCCTCGCGCAGCGACAGGCGGTATTCGGCGCGCGAGGTGAACATGCGGTAGGGCTCGGCGACGCCGCGGGTGATGAGGTCGTCGACGAGCACGCCGAGATAGGCCTCGTCGCGGCGCGGGCACCAGGCTTCGCGCCCCTGCACCTGCAGGGCGGCGTTGGCGCCGGCGAGCAGTCCCTGCGCGGCGGCTTCCTCATAGCCCGTGGTGCCGTTGATCTGGCCGGCGAAGAAGAGGCCGTGGAAGGTCTTGGTCTCGAGGCTGGACTTGAGGTTGCGCGGGTCGAAGTAGTCGTACTCGATGGCGTAGCCGGGGCGCAGGATGTGGGCGTTCTCGAGGCCGCGGATCGAGCGCACGACGGCGAGCTGGACGTCGAAGGGGAGCGAGGTCGAGATGCCGTTGGGGTAGATCTCGTGCGTCGTCAGGCCTTCTGGCTCGAGGAAGATGTTGTGGCTGTCCTTGTCGGCGAAGCGGTGGATCTTGTCCTCGATCGACGGGCAGTAGCGCGGGCCGACGCCTTCGATGACGCCTGAGTACATCGGCGAGCGGTCGAGGTTGGCGCGGATGATGTCGTGGGTTTGGGCGTTGGTGTGCGTGATCCAGCACGGCAGCTGGCGCGGGTGCTGCGCAGCGGAACCGAGGAAGCTGAACACCGGCACGGGGTCGTCGCCGGGCTGCTCCTGCATCACCGAGAAGTCGATCGTGCGCGCATCCAGGCGCGGCGGCGTGCCGGTCTTCAGCCGCCCCTGCGGCAGCTTGAGTTCCTTGAGGCGCTGGCCGAGCGAGATCGCGGGCGGATCGCCCGCGCGGCCCGCGGAGTAGTGTTCGAGGCCGACGTGCACGAGGCCGTTGAGGAAGGTGCCGGCGGTGAGCACGACGGCGGGCGCCTCGAAGGCGAGGCCGATCTGCGTGACCACGCCGGTGACGCGGTCGCCGGCGACGGTGATGTCGTCGACGGCCTGCTGGAACAGCCACAGGTTGGGCTGGTTCTCGAGGCGGTGGCGGATCGCCGCCTTGTACAGCACGCGGTCGGCCTGGGCGCGGGTCGCGCGCACGGCGGGGCCCTTCGAGGCGTTGAGGATGCGGAACTGGATGCCGCCTTCGTCGGTGGCGGCTGCCATCGCGCCGCCGAGCGCGTCGACTTCCTTGACGAGGTGGCCCTTGCCGATGCCGCCGATCGACGGGTTGCAGCTCATCTGGCCGAGGGTTTCGATGTTGTGCGTGAGCAGCAGCGTTTTTGCCCCCATGCGCGCGGACGCGAGGGCGGCTTCGGTGCCGGCATGGCCGCCACCGACAACGATGACATCGAAACGGGAGGGATAGAGCATGGCGCACCCCGGCGCGGATGAAGCGAAAGACGGGAGATGTTACGCTGTTGCAGTGCGAAAGCCTAGTGTTCCGCACTGGTGTTCCACAGAAAAGCGGATAACAAACAGTGACTTGCACGAACGCGTCGCCCGCGCGGCGCGCCCGAGAGGCCCGGACGAAGGGATCAGGCGGCGGGACCGCCGTCGCCGGACAGGCCCAGCTTCTTCATCTTGTCCCAGAGGGTCTTGCGGCTGATCCCGAGTGCCGCCGCACTGTCGCCGATGCGACCGCCATGCTCGTCGAGAACGCGCAAGATGTAATCGCGCTCGCACTGCTGGAGATGATCCACGAGCCGTTCGGTGGGAGGCGCGCCAAACGGGACGGCGCGCTCGCGCCATGCGTCGCCGAACAGGACTTCGGGGGTCAGCACGGCCGAGGGGGCGAGCACGCTGGCACGTTCCAGCCGGTTGCGCAACTCGCGAATGTTGCCGGGCCAGGGATAGGCGAGCAACGCCTTTTCCGCGAGCGGACTCAATGCGCAAGCACGCACACTCCCTGCAGCGGCGAGATCGTCGAGGATCCTGCGCGCATGCCACAGGATGTCCTCGGGCCGTTCGCGCAGCGGCGGGACCTCGACGGCAACCACATTGACGCGATAGTAGAGATCCTCGCGGAACGTCCCCTCTGCGACCATCTCCGCGAGGTCGCGATGGGTCGCGCAGACCAGGCGCAGGTCGACGGCGACATCGCGCTCCGCCCCCAGCGGCGTCACCCGTCGCTCCTGCAACGCCCGCAACAGTTTGACCTGCATGAGCGGAGGCATATCGCCGATCTCGTCGAGGAATAGCGTGCCGCCCGCGGCCTGCTCGAACACGCCGCGCTTGTCGCGGACGGCGCCCGTGAAGGCCCCGCGGGTGTGCCCGAACAGCTCGGCTTCCATCAGGGTCTCGGGAATCGCGCCGCAGTTGACTGCAACAAAGGGACGCTGTCCGTCCGCTTCGCCGGCACCATGCAGCGCGCGGGCCACATACTCCTTGCCTACCCCCGACTCGCCGCGTATCAGCACCGTGCTGGCGCTCGCCGCTATGCGCGGCAGGCTGGCCTCGATCGCCCGCATGCCGGGCGAGACGCCCAGGAGCGGGATCGCGCCGCCCGCAGGCGCCAAGCGGGCACACAAGGCCTGCAGGCGCTCGATCAATTGCGGCACGTCGAAGGGCTTCGTGAGGTAGTCCTCGGCGCCGAGCTTCAGCAGGCGGACCGCTTGGTCGACGCCGCCGAAGCCCGTGATGAACAGGAACGGAGGGGGCACGGCCTCGGCGGTGACCTTGCGGTAAAGCGTCTCGCCGTCGATGTCGGGCAGCTGGATGTCGCTGACGACGACGTGGCAGCAGCGATTGCGCAGGGCGCGCAGGGCGCTCGCGCCGGTCTTGTGCCAGGTGCAGGCAAAACCGGCGAGCTCCAGCCGCTCGACCAGCGCCTCGCCGAGCAGTTCGTCGTCCTCGATCAGGCACACGCGATAGCTCATGTCGAAGGCCCCCCGTCGGCCAGCGGAAGCCCGACAAGGAAACGCACGGCGTCGTCCTCGCATCGCACTTCGATCCAGCCCTCCATCTGCTTCACCAGTTGATAAGTGACCCACAAGCCCAGGCCGTGGCCGCCCGGGCGATAGGATACGAAGGGTTCGAACAGGTGCGCCATCCTTTCGGGCGCAATCGGCGGTCCGCCGTTGGCGACCTCGATGTGCAGCTCGGCGGCACCTGCACGCACGACCGCCCGCACCCAGCCGCCTTCGCCGGCGGCCTGGATGGCGTTGCTGGTGAGGTTGATCAGCAACTGGCGGACCTGCGCGGCGGGCAGCGGCACCGACACCGGGAGCTCGACCGGCACCGACAGCTCGACGCGGGCCTTCTGCGCCGCCGGCTGCAACAGCGTCGCGAGATCCTCGATATCGGCACGCGCCAGTTCGCGGCGCTCGCAGCGCGCCTCCACGAGCAGCGCCCCGACCGTGTCGCGCACCTGCAACAGGCCGCGCTCGACCAGGCCCAGCGTGCGCCGGGTCCGCTCGTCGAAGGTGCGCCGCTCCTTGAGGGTGTCGACAGCGGTGAGCATGCCGGCCAGGGGGTTGTTGATCTCGTGCGCGATCGCGGCGGTGAGCCGGCCGATCGCCGCGAGACGCTCGGCGCTGACGATGCCCTGTTCTAGCAGCGCCTTCTCGCGCAGCGCCTGCACCATCCGGTCGAAGGCTTCGAACAGCAGCCCCACCTCGTCCCGGAAGTCGTAGCTGGAGCGCTCCTCGACGCGGGGCAGGCCGCGCTTGAGCGCCTCCATCTGGCGGGCCAGTTGCGCCAGCGGCGTTGCCAGCCGGCGCCCCCAGTACCAGTTGAAGGGCAGCAGCAAGGCGAGCGCGAGCAGCCCGATCATCAGCCCGCGCTCGATGCTCGGCGCGAACATCTCGGCCAGCGCCGGCTTGGAATAGGCCAGGATCAGGGTGCCGAGCGCCCGGTCGCCATCGGCAATGGGTACCGCGACGAAGAGTCGCGTCGATTCCTCGGGTTCGATCATCGCATAGGGCGTCACCGACTGGCTGGCGAGGGCCCGCGCGAGGCTCGAGAACTCGGCACCCGCATCCGCCAGGGGCGAGAGCATCCTGAGCACCTGCGGATCGCTCGCCACATACACCCTCGATTCATTGTCGATCGCGAATGCGAGCGCCGGACGCAGGCCGTGCCGGCGCTCGGCCCCGTCGCGAAAAGGCGCCCGCACGAGTTCGTATGCACGCCAGACCTCGTCGTGCAGCATCGCCGGTGCGATGGTTCGCGACAGGGCCGTGGCGAGGCTGTCGGCGCTGCTCAGCACGGCCTCGCGCTGGGCAAGGTAGGCGTTGTAGAGCGATGCGCCGAGCACCGACAACGAGGACGCCAGGATCAGCGCCGCGCCCCAGATCGGCAACTTGTGGCGGATACTGAGATCGAGCAGTCGTCGCAGCATCTTCAGTCCGGCGGTTCGCCGAGGGCGCGCATCATCTTCGCCACGCCGTCGTAGAGCTCCGGCGCGCCGGCGATGAAACCGTCGATGTTCAGGTCCGCGAGCAGATCGCGCCCTTCCGGATCGTCTCGCATCGAAAGCAGCGCGCGCTGCATGGCCCCGAAGGGCTCCTCGCCGACGCGTTCGCGATGGGCGACAAGGGGGGGAAAGCCGAACGGCGCCGAGCGCCATGCGACGCGGGTGCGGCCGGTGAGCGTCGGCGAGAGCTCTGCGAGCGTCTCCCAGACGAAGCTGTCGACCGCGCCGGCATCGGCCAGCCCGCTCGCGACCGCCTCGACGATCTTGCGGTGTCCGAAGGTGAAGAAGTGCTTCGCGAAGAAGCGCTCGGGCGTCTCTCCGATGAGGTGGAGTTGGTAACGCGGCACCAGATAGCCCGTGTTGGACAGCGGGTCGGCGAACGCGAACAGCTTGCCCCGCAGGTCCGCGATGGAGTGCGTGGCGGAATCGGCGGCATTGACGATGAGGTAGGAGCGGTATTCGGGCCGCCCCCGGAACAGCGGCACCGCGAGCAGGCGCACCTGCCGCCGAAGCTGCAGATACGGATAGTCGCAGATCCAGGCGAAATCGAGCTGCCCGAGCCGGAACAGGTCCATCGTTTCGCGGTAGCTGTCGCGCAGCACGAATTCGACCGGACGGGCGAGGTGGCGAATCAGGTAGTCCCGCCAGCGTTCGACCACCGTGTGACTGTCGTGCAGGAAGGCGGGCGTGAGGCCGACGCGCAGCGGCGCGCTATTCGGGTGCGAGCCGTGCTGCGCGCGGGCGAGGCCGACCGAGCCGCCGCGCCACACGAGCGGCAGGGCGGCCAGGGCGCGCAAGCAGAGACGCCTGTTACGCCCACGAAACCTATTCACCGGGCTTCCTCCGGTACTTGTTCCGAGTTCGTAACCAAATCCGTCCGGTGTCGCCCATCGTTACCAAAACGTAACTGAACGCAAGGACTGCTTCGGCCGGGCTCGCCCAGCCAGAATAATTTTCTGTTTTCAATCAGTACTTTGCGCATTAAGACCATGTTGGCACGATGGATGCTATGCCTTCCTCGACAGCGTCGATGTCGCCGCCCATCGTAGCGCACGCGGAGCGATCCGTGCGCCGGCGTCGTTCGAATCTCATCTCCGGAGGCAGATCCATGAGTGAACATACCCCCAAGGCGTCCCGCCGCGAATTCCTGTTGAAGGTGGCGGGCGGATCGGCGGCGGTGGCCACGGCCACGGCGCTGCCCGGCGTGGTGACATCGGCCGATCGTCCGAAGCGTTACGCGATGGTCATCGACACCCGCCGCTGCGTCGGTTGCCAGGCGTGCAGCGTCGCCTGCAAGACGGAGAACGAGGTGCCGCTCGGCGAGACCCGCAGCTGGGTCGAGTTCATCGAGAAGGGCAACTTCCCGAACGTGCGCCGCAGCTTCCTGCCCCGCCTGTGCAACCAGTGCGAGAAGCCGCAGTGCGTCGCGGTCTGTCCGACCGGGGCGACATACAAGCGCAGCCAGGACGGCATCGTCGTCGTCGACGCAGACGTGTGCATCGGCTGCAAGTATTGCGTGCAGGCCTGTCCCTACGGCATGCGCTTCATCAACCCGGTGACGGGGGCCGCCGACAAGTGCGACTTCTGCCTGCACCGCGTCGAGCAGGGGTTGGTGCCGGCGTGCGTCAATACCTGCCAGGGCCGCGCCCGGATCTTCGGTGACCTCAACGACCCGGCAAGCGAAGTCTCCCGGCTGCTCTCGAGCAATGCCACTTCGGTGTTGCGGCCCGAGATGGGCACCGAGCCGATGGTCTATTACATCGACGCCGATCACACGGATGCACGCGATGCGGCGCGCCAGAGCATCTACATCCGCATCGAAACCAATCGTCGCCAGAAAGAGAGGGTCTAGCCATGCATGAACTGAATTGGGGACTTCCCGTCATCCTGTACCTGTTCCTGGGCGGCATGGGTGCCGGTGCCGGCGCTGTCAGCGCCTCGATCTTCCTGCGCAGCGGCGGCGGCGACCTGGCCGGCTCGAATTTCCGCTTCGCGCGCTGGGGCGCACTGCTTGCACCGGTGCTGGTGATCCTCGGCACGGGGATGATCGTGCTCGAGCTGGGCTCCTTCCAGACGGGGCACTACTTCCGTTTCATCAACCTGTTCCGGACGATCAACCTGTCGCCGATGTCGATCGGCTCATGGGTGCTGGCGCTCTTCATCCTGGTGAGCCTCGCCTACGCCTACACCTTCCTGCGGCCCGACGCGGCGCCCGGCGACGCGCTGCAAACGCTGCGCAAGAAGCTCGCCTGGGCGATGGTACCGCTCGGCCTCGCCGTGGCGCTCTACACCGGGGTGCTGCTCGGGGCGATGCCCGCGCGGCCGTTCTGGAACTCGCCGATCCTCGCGATGCTGTTCATGGTCTCGGCACTTTCGACCGGCGTCGCGGCGATCCTGCTGGTGCGGGCGCTGTTCGCCCATCGCGGCATCATCAGCCCGGACAACTTCGAGCGGCACAGCTACATGCTCAGCTCCTCCGACATGCTGCTGATCGGGCTCGAGGTCGTCGTCATCTTCCTGTTCCTGATGTTCGGCCATCTGACCGTCGGCAACGTCAAGACGGCCATGTCGGTGATCCTGGGCGGCGAGATGAGCGCGCTGTTCTGGTTCGGATTCGTGCTGCTCGGGCTGGTGCTGCCCGGCCTGATCGAGATGAAGTACGTGCTGCCGACCCTGCTCTACCAGCGCCCGTTCGCGATCCCGCGCCGCATGGAGGTCGCCATCTGCGTGCTGGTGCTGGTCGGCGGCTTCATGCTCCGCTACGTCGTCGTCATCGCCGGCCAGATGACCGGCCCGGTTGGAATCTGAAGGAGTCAAGCCATGTTCGATCGTCGTCATTTCCTGAAACTGGGTGTCGCCTCGGCCGCGGCCGGTCTCGCCGGCGCGCCGACGCTGGGCAAGGCCGGCGACACGCTGGTGTGGGGCAACCAGGACTTCTCCCGCAAGACCGGCCGCGAACGCAAGGCAGTGCCGAGCGCGTGCTACCAATGCGTGACGCGCTGCCCGAACGTCACCTACGTCGAGGACGGCCGGGTGGTCAAGATCGAAGGCCAGCTGAAGTCGATCCGCTCGGAAGGTGTGATGTGCGCCAAGGGCCAGGGCGGCGTCAACCAGCCGAACGACCCGGACCGCATCCTGTATCCGCTCAAGCGGGTCGGCAAGCGCGGCGAAGGGAAGTGGAAGCAGATTTCCTGGGACGAGGCCCTCGGCGAGCTGGCCGGGCGGATCAAGGCCCTGATGGACAAGGGCGAACCGGAAAAGGTGATGTTCCAGTACGGGCGCATGAAGTCGTCCACCAGCAAGATGGTGAACACTTTTCTCGCGGTAGTCGGCACCGGCACCATCGGTGACCACACGTCGATCTGCGAGGGCGGCAAGTGGACCGCGCAGGAGCTCACCTGGGGTGCACACTATGACAGCTGGGATTTCGACAATACGCGCTTCGTGCTGAATTTCGGTTCGAACGTCTTCGAAGCGGGCACCAACCACGTCCCGACCTCGCATCGCCTGATCCGCGCGATCGCGGAGCGCAACGTGCGGCTAGTGACCTTCGACGTACGCCTCTCGAACACCGCCGCGAAATCCTCCGAATGGGTGCCGATCAAGCCGGGCACCGATCTGGCGGTCGTGCTCGCGATGTGCCACGTCGTGATGGGCGAAGACCTCCACAAGGGTGACGGCGAAGCCTTCCTCGAATACTGCAAGGTCACCGACAAGCGCGAAGCGAGCCTCGACGAGAAGGTCGCGGCGCTCAAGGCGCACTTCGAACCGTACTCGCCCGAATGGGCCGAGAAGCTCTCGGGCGTGCCGGCGCAGACGATTCGCCGCCTCGCGCGCGAGTTCGCGACGGCGCATCCGGCCTGCGTGATCAGCTACCGCGGCGCGATCGCGCACTACAACGGCAACGAGACCGAGCGCGCAATCCAGACGCTGGCGGCGATCACCGGCAACATCGACAACCCCGGCGGACGCTGCAAGGCGATCGAACCGAAGTGGCAGTTCCCGAAGGGGCCGGAGAATTTGCCGAAGGCACGCAAGCTCGCGATCGCCGATGGCCCGAAAGGGGCGGCGGCCCTGCCGACGCACCACATGAGCCATCAAGTCCTGAAGATGATCAAGGACGGCAGCGCCGGACGGCCGGAAATCTACATCTGCTACAAGTACACCCCGGCCTATGCCAACGGCAACGTGCAGGAGAACATCGACATCCTGAAGGACGAGACGCTGATCCCCTTCCACGTCAATATCAATCCCTTCTACGACGAATCGGCCGCCCTCGCCGACCTGATCCTGCCGGAGCCGACCTATGTCGAGCGCTGGGACTGGGAAGACATGGTCTCGCCGGTGCAGATCCCCGAGTTCTACATCCGCCAGCCGGCGGTGAAGCCGATGGGCGAGACACGCGACTTCGGCGACGTCGTGTGCGAACTGGCCGAGCGCCTCGGCACGCCGCTCGGCTACGCGTCCAAGGAAGAGTTCGTCCGCCTGTCCTGCGAAATGACGCCCGCCGTTGCGGCCGTAGGGGGCTTCGAGTACATGAAGCAGAACGGCGTGTACCACGACCCGAAGGCAAGCCCTGTGTATTTCAGCTATCGGCGCGAGATCAAAGCCGAGGACTACCAGAAGGACTCGGTGGTCTTCGATGAAGCGACCGGTGTGTACTGGGACTGGCAGAAGGCGCACGTCGATAGCCGCGCAGAGGCCCTCAAGACGGGGTATGCCCACGTCAAGGGCGCCTACAAGGCCTACGTCGGCCAGCGCATCGGTGAGCGGGTCGTCAGGGGCTTCCCGCCCGACAAGGTCAACAAGTCGGGGCTGTTCGAGGTCCATTCCGCGATCCTGGCGGAGAAGGGCTTCGCGCCGATGCCGACCTGGATGGCGGTGCCGGAGCACGAGCGCATGACGCCGGACGAGCTGGTGCTGACGACCTTCAAGGTCGCGACCCAGATCCACTCGCGTTCGCCCAACTGCAAGTACCTCACCGAGCTCTATCACAAAAATCCGGCCTGGATAAACCCGGCCGACGCCGCCCGGCGCGAGATCCGGGACGGTGACCGGATCAAGGTCAGCTCGGTCGTCGGCGAGATCGTCACCGAGGCGAAGGTCACGCCGGCCGTGAATGTGGGCGTGATCGCGATCTCCCACCACTGCGGCCACTGGGAATACGGGCGCTACGCCTCCGGCAAGCGGGGGCCCACCGCGACCGACAATGACGCCGATCTCGAGCGCATCTGGTGGAAGGGGGACCACGGCGTGCATCCGAACTGGATCATTCCGAACTCGCCCGATCCGATCAACGGCGAGCAGCGCTGGATGGACACCGTCGTCAAGGTTGTCAAGGCATGAGCGCGACCGACCGTGACACCCTGCGGTCCGAGGCGGTCAGCGAGGACGCGGACGCCATGCAGGCGATCCGCGCCCGCGCGGCGATCTTCGACCTCCTGTCGGGCCTCTTCCGCCACGCGCCCGACGCCGCCGCGCTGTCCGCGCTGCGTACCGGGGCGCTCGCCGACGCCCTCGCCGACATCGGGCTGACGCAGGAAGCCCTTTTCGGCGGGTTCGACGAGAAGGATCTCGCCGATGAGGTGGCGGTCGAGTTCGCCCGCCTCTTCCTGCTGCCCGGTGTGCTCGTCTCGCCGCATGAGTCCGTGCAGCTCGCGGGCGGCTCGGGCATCCTGCGCGGGCCCGAGACGGCGGACGTGCGCGACTTCTACGAACGGACCGGCTTCCGCCTCGCCGATGCGCTGCGGATGGAACCCGACCATTTCAGCATCGAGCTGGAGTTCCTCGGCCATCTGGCGCGCGAGCAGGCGTTCGCGCTGGAGACGGGCGAAGCCGCCTGCGCGCGCGACGCCGCGCGCTACCAGCGCGAGTTTCTGGGGCGCCATCTCGGCCGATGGGCTCCGCGCTTTCTCGACCGCGTCTCGGCACACCCGGATGCACGGCTCTACCGGTCGCTCGCGGCGCTTGCGAAGGCCTTCCTGGCCGAGGCCGACAACGATGACTCGAAACGGGAGGGATAGCGCATGACGCACCCCGGTTTGGGGAGGAAAGGCGGGCCGCCGGAATTCGCCCGCCCCCTTCGCCCCGGTGCCTGCTCAGCGGCGGGCGAGACGGATCACCTGCGCCTCGATCAGCCCCTCCATCGCTCCGCGCGGGTGTTCGATCGCGAAGCCGCTCGCGCAATGCAGGCCGAGCAGCAGCCCGGCCATTCCCAGCTTCCGTCCCAGACCGCGTCCCGCCCCGATCGACCAACCGCTCATGATGCCCGTCACTCCGTCCGTTCGCGCGGCGCCCGGCATGACCTTGCGATCGGTCTCGGCAGGCTCATCCCGGCGGCGGACCGCTGCCTTCCCTTCCGCAGCGGAATCATTCCTGGCGCAGCTGCTGATGAACGGCATCGACGTCGGGATTGCCCGGGAGCACCTTGCCGTTCACTTCGAGCACCGGCAACTGGATGCGGGCCTCTCCGTTGCCGGCGACGATCGAGTGCAGGCGTTCGGCCGCCCCCTGGTCCTTGTCGACCGCATATGCCGTGTATCGCAGGCCGTTGTCGTCGAGCCACTCGCGCATGTCGTCGCAGTCGGCGCATCCGGTGATCACGTAGATATCGATGCGGTTGTTGCTGGCATAGCGGGCCGCCGCGACGCTCCCCGCCGCGCCCGCGGCGTGCGATCCGGCACCGTTCTCGACGGAGCCCATCGCGCCGAGGAAGCGGGCTGCACTCTCGGGGTCACCGGCGATGTTGCGGTAACTGAGGGTTCCGAGCGCGAGCACGGCGGCGAGCGCGACGACGGCACGCCTGCCGCCGCCATCGGCCGGCACCGTGCCATACTCGTTATCGTCGTTGTCCCCGCGCAGGAACAACAGCGCGAGCGCCATAAGGCCGCCGAGCACGGGGACGAAGAGAATCAGTGAAAGCCAGCCGTTGCGGCCGGTGTCGTGCAGTCTCAGGGCGATGCAGCGGACGCCGTAGATCGCGGACAGGAACATGCCGAAGCCGGCGAAGGTAGCCTTGCCCGTCTTCGCCGCGATCAGAACGAAAACGAGCCACAGCATCGTGCTGACGAGCGAACTCGTGAAGTAGTCGAGCCTGCCCAGCCGACCCGAGAACCCCACACCCAGGAGTCCGGCACTCGCCCCGCTTGCAGCGCGCGGTCCCCGGCCCGGGGTCTGGGTGCGCGCAGCGATTTCGGCAGCGCGCTGTTCGCGCGCCTCGCGCTCGAGCGCCTCCTGCGCCGCAGCGTAGCGCGGCATGTCAAGGCCGCACTTGCGGCACAAGGTGCGCTTGGGCTGTGCTTCGCCGCACTTGGGGCACTGCACTTCGGCATCCGCCCCCTGCGGTGCGAGACCCTGCGAGAGGGCATCCGGCGAAGGCGTGCTGGGTCGAGCCAGGGCGAAGAGTTCACCGGGTTGCCGGTCTTCGGTCGCGTTGCCGGGCTCGACGGGCACCGCCGATCGCTCGACCGGCTCAGGCGTCGCTGCGATCGGCTCCGCCGAGGGCTGAACCGGCGGCACATCCCCGGCGGAGAGCGATTCGACGTAGGCTTCGAGGTCGAGCGATTGCAGGCGGGAGACGAGCTTTGCGGCCGCTTCCGGGCTCGCGCGGCGCGAAACCGCGACAGGCTGTCCGCACAGCATGCGGTCGAGCTGCCCGTCCTGCAGCTGGAAGGCACGACCGACCGCCGCCCGCACATCATTCAGCGTCGCCCCGGAAAGCGTGCGGCCGGAAATCATCACCCTGCAATGGTTTGTCATCGGTCGTATGGAATAACGTCGAAAGGCGGCATTCTGCCTGCAAAGGACGCATTCCGCCCGGTTCCGCGCATGCACTCCGTATAATCTACCGGCTCCCGGCTGCTTCCCCAGGTCCCGATGCTGATCCTTCCCCTTCCCGCCCGGCCCGACTGGACCCGCCCCCCGCTGGCAACCCTGTCGATCATGCTGCTTTGCCTGATTGCGTTCCTGATGCAAGGCGGCGACGCGGAGCGGGCAGAGGCGGCGAGGCGGTATTACCAGCAATCCGGACTGGCCGGAACCGAGGGCGCGGCCTACCGTGCCGAACTCGGCCGGCGGAAGGGGGGCGAGGGACGTGCATCGGCGCAGAGAAACGACGCTGCCTTGCTGCAGGAGATGGAGGCCGACCGGGACTTCATGCAAGCGCTGCGCATGGGGCGCGTGATTACCTCGGACAGTCCCGACTACCCGACGTGGCGGGCGCAACGGGCCCATTACGAGACGCTGCGCGCACGTGTGCTGACCGAGCGCTTCGCCCTTGAAGGGCAGCAGCCGCGGCCGGCGACGCTGCTGACGCACATGTTCCTGCACGGCGACATCCTGCACCTGAGCGGGAACATGGCCGTCCTGTTCGTCGTCGGCTACACGGTCGAAGCCGCCCTCGGGCCGCTCGGCTTCCTCGCCCTCTATCTACTCGGAGGTCTGGGCGCGGCGCTGCCGGACCTGCTTCTTCCCGCCACGGGGCACCGCTTGTCGCTGGGCGCCTCGGGGGCGATTTCGGCCGTGATGGCCGCCTACCTGGGCTTGTTCGGCCGCCGCCGGATCGAGTTCTTCTACTGGCTCCTGTTCTTCTTCGGCACCGTGCGCGGACCGGCCCTCGCGATCCTGCCGCTATGGCTGGGAAACGAGCTGCTGCAGAACTTCGTTCTCGACCGCGACGGCAACGTGAACTATCTGGCGCACTTCGCCGGCCTGATCAGCGGAGCGCTGCTGATCGCCCTGTACCGCTGGCGCAGGCACGGCCGGAGCGCGGAACTCGTGCATCGACAGGACGCCGAGCAGGTGATTTCGGCGTTGCGCGCCCGAGCGGAGAAGCATGTCGCGGCGATGCAGTTCGGGCTCGCCGCCCTGCAGTACCGGAAAATGTTCGACGAGCACGAGGGCGTGAGTGCGAAGTTCGCCGCGGAGTACTGGCGGGTCGCCCGCCTCGCGCGCCAGGTCGAGTTGGAGAGCGACGCCCGCCGGCGGATTCTGGAAGCTGCCGCAGCCGATCCCCAAACGCTGAACGCGAAGCTGCTGGGCGAGGCGCTGAACGGGGACGCGAGCGTCCTGCCTGCGCTTACGCCCGGACAGTGGGAGGCGCTGACCGGTGGCCTGATCGACGCCGGCGAACTGGACGTCGCCGAGCGCCTGGTGCAACGCTTCTTCCCCCGCCCCGAACAGCGGGCGATCGCTGTGCGCCTCGCCGGACGGCTGGGGCGCGCCTTCGATGCGCGGGGCCTTGCGGAACGGGCAGCACCGCTGCGACGGCTGCTGGCTGCCGTCGAACGTCCACGCTAGCAGGCTCCGGCAGCGTTCGCGGCGGCCAGCCGGTCGAGCAATTCGCCCAGCCGCGCCGCCTCCGCTGCGGCAGCACTTTCGGGATAGTGCTCGCGAAGGGCTGCCAGCACGCGGCGGGCCTGGGTTTCGTCGCGCCGATGTTCGATCAGGAGGCGGGCACCCAGCAGATACACTGCAGGGGTGTCGGCATGGCCCGGGAAGCGGCGATCGAAGCCCTTGATCAGCCTCGCCGCGGCGTCGTAGCGCCTCGCGTCGAAGAAAGCCTGCGCAAGAGGCAGGACGAAGAAGCCGAGCGCGGGGCTGTAATCGGGCTCGTGCCGCCAGATGGCCTCGACGACATCGATCGCGACCCGTTCCCTGCCACCCCGCAGAAGCGCTGGCAGCCATTCGGTGGCATGCGCCAGCATCGTGCGCTCTTCCCCCGGCACCGCGCACAGCAGGCGGTGCAGACGCAGGTTGGCCGTCGTGTCGCCCGGCCTCTCGGCGAGTTCGCTGCGCGCGAGCGCAATCGCGTCGGCGAATCGACCTTCGCGTATCAGGGTCGCGGTCTCGGCAGTACGCTGTGTGGCCGGATCGGTACGCACTGCGGCGGCCGTCTGGCGCTCGAAGCCGACATCGACCGCGACACCGAGCACGTCGTGGTACTGGTAGAGCGCATAGCCCATGAGGCGGAACATCACGACGGTGAAATAGGCTCCCAGAAAGCCGCCGAGCGCGCCGACGAAAGCGGACGGCACGACCGGAACGAGCCAGCCGAGCAGGACCGCACTGCTCGACGAGAGCAGCAGCAGACAGGCACACAGGCCGAGATAAGGCATGCCGATGCGGTGGATGAGGGCCCACAGGCGCGGCGGGGTGATCGACTCCCCGAGGTCGTTCGTGAGGGCAAGCAGCATCGTGTTGGCGGGGAGCAGCAAGCCGAGAAGCACTAGAAGGACCATCGCGAGGTGCCCCCCGCCGATGCTCGCCGCGTACGCACTCAGGCTCAGCCCGATCGCGATGACGACGAACTGCTTGTAGGGAAGGTACTTGCCGCCGTGCCCCCCATGCAGGAGCACCGGGGCCTCGTCGAGGTGCCCGCGCGCGGTGAGCTCCAGCACCTTGTAGCCGTAGCGCAGCGTCGCCACGAGAACGACGAGTTGCAGGACCAGATTGGCGGGAAAGAACACGCCCCCCGCCAGACCGGCGAGGGCGCCGATGCCGAGACAGGCGAGCAGCGGCTCGAGCGAGAGCGGATAAAGGAAGAAGCTGCCGAAGCGGCGCCAGTAAGGCTGGATCGCAGGTGAGGGAGGCATCGGGGCTGCAGGTCGCGGGAGCACAGCCCGGAGTCTATTCCACGGTTCTGCGGCGGGGACAGCGGAATATGCCGAAATACGTTGTTCCCGACCCCAAGCGACGCCGCGGGAACGGCCCGGTGCACAAGCCAAGGTTGCCAACCCTTCCGCCGTTGGGGATACTCGCGCGTTTCAGCCCCTCCGCGAGCCGCAAGGAAATCATGTCGAACATCCCGCCCTGCCCCCAATGCACCCTCGAGAACACCTACCCGGACGGTGCGAACTACGTGTGTGCCGACTGCGGCTACGAGTGGCCGATGGCCGAGGCCGCGCCCACGGACGACGAGGACGAGGCGGTCGTCAAGGATGCCAACGGCAACGTGCTGCAGAACGGCGACTCGGTGGTGCTGATCAAGGATCTGAAGGTGAAAGGCTCGTCGATCACGCTGAAGGTCGGCTCCAAGGTGAAGAGCATCCGCCTCGTCGGCGGCGACCACGAGGTCGACTGCAAGATGGACGCGGGCAACTTCATGCTCAAGGCCTGCTACCTGAAGAAGGTGTGATCATCGGGGCGCGACGCGCCCCGATGCCTCAGTGGTTGAGGATCTTGGCGAGGAAGGTCTGCGCGCGCTCGGAACGCGGCTGGCCGAAGAAGTCTTCCTTCGCCGCATCCTCGACGATGGCGCCGCGGTCCATGAAGATCACGCGGTTGGCGACCTTGCGCGCGAAACCCATCTCGTGCGTGACGCACATCATCGTCATGCCTTCGTGGGCGAGCTGGACCATGACGTCGAGCACCTCGTTGATCATCTCGGGATCGAGCGCCGAGGTGGGTTCGTCGAACAGCATGCAGATCGGGTCCATCGCGAGCGCGCGGGCGATTGCGACGCGCTGCTGCTGGCCGCCCGAAAGCTGCCCTGGGAACTTCGCCGCCTGACTCTTGAGGCCGACGCGGTCGAGCAGCTTCAGGCCCTTGTCGACCGCCTCCTCCCTGCCGCGGCCGAGCACCTTGATCTGCGCGATCGCGAGGTTGTCGGTGATCGTCATGTGCGGGAAGAGCTCGAAGTTCTGGAACACCATGCCGACCTTGGCGCGCAGCTTCGGCAGGTCGGTCTTCGGATCCTCGACCGCGATGCCATTGACGACGATGCTGCCCTGCTGGAAGGGTTCGAGCGCGTTGACGCACTTGATCAGCGTCGATTTGCCCGACCCGGAGGGGCCGCACACCACCACCACTTCGCTCTTGCTCACCTGCGTGGTGCAGTCGGTGAGCACCTGGAAGCTGCCGTACCACTTCGAAACGTTCTTGATCTCGATCATCGTTCTGGGCTCCCGATGCTTAGCGGATGATGGCGATGCGCGACTGCAGCAGCTTGACGAGGCGCGACAGCGTGAAGCAGATGACGAAATAGACGACCGCGACGGTCGTGTACATCTCGACCGGGCGCAGGTCGCGCTGCGTGATCTTGTCGGCGGCGCCGAAGAAGTCGGTCGCGCCGATCGCATACACGAGCGAGATGTCCTGGAACAGGATGATGGTCTGGGTGAGCAGCACCGGCAGCATGTTGCGGAAGGCCTGCGGCAGCACGACGAAGCGCATCGTCTGGCCGTAGGTGAAGCCGAGCGCGTAGCCCGCGGCGATCTGGCCCTTGGGGATCGACTGGATGCCCGAGCGCATGATTTCCGAGTAATACGCGGCCTCGAAGATCGTGAAGGTGAAGTAGGCCGAGTTGGCGGCGCCGATCGGCGTCGATTTGCCGGTGATCATCTGCAGCACGAGCGGGATGATGAGGTAGAAGGCGAGGATCACCTGCACCAGCGGCACGCTGCGGAAAACGTTGACGTAGCCGGCGGCGAACCATTGCAGCGGCACGATCGACGAGAGGCGCATCAGCGCCAGCAGCGTACCGATGAGGATGCCGCCGAGCATCGCGGTGACGGTGACCTGCAGCGTGTAGCGCAGGCCTTCGGCGAGGAAGGCCCAGTTCGCGGCGATCACCGAGAAGTCGAAGTCGCTCATGATCCCTTCCCTCCCTTCTGGCCGACGATGAGCCCGGGCACGCGCGTTCGCGCCTCGACGAAGGCGAGGATGCGGTTCATGACGAACGCAAGGATGAAGTAGGCAAGCGTGACGACGATGGTGATCTCGAGCACCTGCGAGGTCTTCTCGATGATCTGCTTGTACTGGAAGTACAACTCCAGGATACCGACCGCGTAGGTGACGGCGGAGTTCTTGAAGATGTTCATCGCCTCCGACGTGAGCGCCGGCAGCACGATGCGGTAGGCCATCGGCAGGCGCACGTAGCGGTAGGTCTGCCATTCGGTGAAGCCCAGCGCGAGGCCGGCGTTGCGCTGGCCGCGTGACAGCGAGTTGATGCCGGCCTTGACCTGCTCGGCGATGCGCGCGGCGGTGTACAGGCCCAGCCCGACGATCGCGGTGACGAAATAGGGCAGGTCCTGCTTCATCCAGATGCCGATGTTCTCGGGCACCAACTCGGGCACGACGAAGAACCACATGAAGAGCTGGACGATCAGCGGGATGTTGCGGAAGAGGTCGACATAGGCATCGCCGAGCCCGACGAGCCAGCGGCCGGGGGTGGTGCGCATGACGCCGAGCGCAGAGCCGAGAATCAGCGCGACGGCGAGCGATGCGAGCGAGACGAAGGTGGTCCAGCCGAGGCCGGACAGGATCCAGTCGTAATACTTGAGACCGTCGTCGGTCTCCTGGAAGAAGAACATCCAGTCCCAATGGTAGTTCATGCGAACCCCCTCCCTGGGCGGCGCGCGGGCGCCGGGTTTGTCGGATGTCGGGTCGCCGCGGCCGGGGGACGGCCGCCGCGCGCGGGCGGTTTACTCGACGCCCTTGTCGGTCGGGCTCTGGAACGCGGCCTTCACCGCCGCGCTCATCGGGAAGTTGAGGTTCACGTTGCGCGGCGGGATCGGGTTCATGAACCACTTGGTGTACAGCTTCTCGACCTCGCCGGACTTCATCAGGCCGGTGAGGGTCTTGTCGACGATCGCCTTGATCGGCGCGTCGTCCTTGCGCATCATCACCGCGTAGGGCTCGTCGCGCAGCGAGGGGCCGACGATCTCGAAGTTGGCGGGGTTCTTGGAGCTGGCGATGAGGCCGGCGAGCAGGATGTCGTCCATCACGAAGGCGGCGGCGCGGGCGCTCTCGACCATCAGGAAGGAGTCGGCGTGGTCCTTGCCGTAGATGTTCCTGACGTCGATCGTCTTGCCCTTCTCGTTCATCTTGATGAGCTGGTCGGACGTCGTGCCGGTGGTGGTCACGACGGGTTTGCCGTTGAGGTCGCCGATGTCCTTGACACCGGAGTCCTTGCGCACGGCCATGCGCACGCTGGTGACGAAGTACGCGACGCTGAAGGCGACCTGCTGCTGGCGCGCGACACTGTTCGTCGTCGAGCCGCACTCGAGGTCGATCGTGCCGTTCTGCATCAGCGGGATGCGGTTCTGCGAAGTCACGGCCTGGTAGTTCACCTGCAGGCTGGACAGCTTCAGCTCGGCCTTGATCGCGTCGACGACCTTGCCGCACAGGTCCATCGCATAGCCGATGGGCTTCTGATTCGCGTCGAGGTAGGAGAAGGGCACCGAGGATTCGCGGTGGCCGATCGTGATCGCGCCGGAATCCTTGATCTTCTGCAACGTGCCGGTGAGCTGGGCATGGGCGGGCGCGGCGAGGGACAGGCACAGGGCGACGGCGGTGAGGGACTTGCGCATGAACGGACTCCAATTGTGTTGGTTCGGAAATGCGGAGGACGACTCTTTGACCCGGCGAGGCAGCGAGCAGGTGACGGCCGCCCGCGCCCATCGTAAGGCATGGCGCGGCACGCGGGCATAGGGATCAACCCGTGTCCACGCTCGTGCGCCGGAGTACTGCGGGCGAGCTTACACTTTGTAACCGGCGCGGGCCCGATGTCCGCGGCATGCTGCGGACAGGCGGCCGGGGGTGGCCGCGCACCGCGCGGACCGCGGTTCGTCCGCGGGCAGGAGTCGGCGGGTGGCGCAGACGCAAGGGCGAATCGCCAGCCCGGACGCGATGTACGGATGTCGGGGCACACGTGACGGAACTCCTTCGAACGGGAGCGTGCTTCAAATATAGTTCAACGACGGAGGCGCGCCAGATCGCGTAACGGCGGGCCTTGCGGCGGATCGGCGTGGAGGGCGGCGGTGGCATCATCCCCTGATGGCGTGATCTCGGAACTGCTGCGGGACGAGCGTCCCGCAGGCGGACGCGAAGACCGCATGGTCGCCGCGCACACACGCGACGACGACCAGGCCGCTCTCGCGCGACGCATGCGGCGGCGTGCGATCGGACTGGGCATCCTCGCCTTCCTGCTGGCGGTCGCGGCGATCGCCGCACTGATCGCACAGCAGGTCGCGGAGCTGCAGCGCCGGCAGCAGGACGCGGTCGCGCTGTCGCTCCAGCTCGTCGCCACGTCCCTGCGCCATCTCGACACCGACCCGGACCTCGCCGCGCGCGCGGCATTCGAGGCCCTGCGGCGCACCGCGGACGCCGCACCCTTCGTGCGCGCCCAGGCCGAAGACGCGGCGCGGCGCGCACTCGACGGGAGCCGCCTGCGCCTGACCCTGCACGGGCACGCGGACCGCGTCAACGCGGTCGCCTTCAGCCCCGACGGCGCCCTCATCGCATCGGCCGGGCAGGACGGCACGGTGCGCATCCGGCGCTCCGACGGGACCGCGTCCTCCGAGCTGCGCGGACACGAGGGCGCGGCTCGCGATCTCGCCTTCCGCCCGGACGGCAAGACGCTCGCATCGGTCGGCGACGACGGCCGCATCATCCTGTGGGACGCCGTGCGCGGCGAACAGCTGCGCGAGCTGCCACGCCAGCCGGAACCGCTGAACGGCGTCGCGTTCGGGCCGGACGGGGAGATCCTGGCGACGGTCGGCCAGAGCCCGGTCGTGCGGCTGTGGGACGCCGATACGGGCGGCCTGCTCGCCAATCTCACCGGCCACAAGGCCCAGGTGCGTGCGGTCGCCTTCAGCCCCGACGGGCGGCGCCTGGCGACGGCGGGCGGCGATGGTGCGCTACGCATCTGGGATCTGTTGAGCGGTCGCGTGCTGCATGTGCTCGAGGGCCATTCCGACACGGTCCTGGCGATCGCTTTCAGCCCGGACGGGCGCTGGCTGGCGAGCGCAGGCGAGGACCGCCGGGCGCGCCTGTGGGACGCCGGTAGCGGCGCGGCGGTACGCGAGCTGCCCGAACAGCCCGGCGCGGTTCATGCCGTCGCCTTCAGCGCGGACGGCAGCCTGCTGGCGACCGGTGCTTCGGACGGCTCGGCTCGGCTGTGGGACGCGGCGGGCTGCACGCGCCCGGCCGGCGAATGCCAGCCGCTCGCGACGCTCGCCGACGCCGGCAACCCCGTCACCGACCTCGCCTTCGATACCTCCGGGGCACGGCTTGCGACGACCGGCGCAGACGGCAGCATGAAGCTGTGGGACATTGCCTTCGGCCACGCGGGTGCGATCCACGGCCTTGCCTACAGTCCCGACGGCAAGCGACTTGCAACGGCGGCCGCCGGCACGGACGTCACCGTGTGGGAGCTCGGGAGCGGAAAAGTGCAGCACAGGCTCGCCGGCCACGCGGGCGCCGCGTCGCGCGTCGCATGGAGCCCGGACGGCCGCCGCATCGCGACGACGGAAGCCGACGGCACCACCACGCTATGGGACGCGGCCGGCGAGCAGCCGCCGCTGCCGCTGCGCGGACACACGGGTCGCGTGAATGGCATCGCCTTCAGTAACGACGGGCAGCGCGTCGTCACGGCCGGACGCGACGGGATGGTCGGCGTATGGGACGCCGCCAGCGGCGCGCGACGCCTGTGGCTGCGTACCGGCGCTGCGCCGCTGAACTGCGTGATCTTCGGCCGCGACGCACGCAGCCTGCTGACCGCGGGTGCCGACGGAGCCCTCACGGAATGGAATACCGCGGACGGCAAGCGGCTACGCAACCTGCAGCAGCGCGGCGAGAATATCCTCGACCTCGCGCTGAGTCCGGACGGCTCGCTGCTCGCAACGGCCGGCGCAGACCGCGTTGCGCGCCTGTGGGGCCTGACGGGCGGCAAGCCGGTGCGAAGCCTTGCAGGACATGCGGGCGCGATCGCTGCGCTCGTCTTCAGCCCCGACGGCCGCCTGCTCGCAACCGCCGGACGCGACCACCGCGCACGCGTGTGGGAGGTCGCGAATGGCGAGGAGCATCTGGTGCTGCCGCCGCAGGATGGCGCCGTGAATGCCGTCGCCTTCTCGCCCGACGGGCGCCTGCTAGCGACCGGCGGCGGCGACGGGCGCGTGCATTTCCATCCGCTCGACGCAGGGCAACTCGCGACGGCACTGCGCGAACGCGTCGCCGACGGCCTCACCGATGCGGAATGCGCCAGATACCTGAACCGGACCCCCTGTCCGCCCTGAGCCGCACTGCGTGCTAAGCTGGACGGCCATGTCGGATTCATTGCCTGCGGAGCCCGAAAAAATATGCCCAGCCTGCTGCCCCAACCCGATCCGGACGGTCTTCTCGAATACTCGGTCGTGTATACCGACCGCGCGCTGAATCACATGTCGCAGCGCTTCCAGGGCGCCATGCGCGACATCTCGCGCGTGCTGAAGAAGGTCTATGGTGCCCAAGCGGCGGTGGTCGTGCCCGGCAGCGGCACCTTCGGCATGGAGGCGGTCGCACGCCAGTTCGCAACCGGGAAGAAGTGCCTCGTGATCCGCAACGGCTGGTTCAGCTACCGCTGGACGCAGATCTTCGACATGGGCGGCATCCCGTTGCAATGTACGGTGCTGAAGGCGCGGCCGGCCGACGCCGGTCCGCAGGCGCCGTTCGCGCCGGCGCCGATCGCCGAGGTCGTCGCGGCGATCCGCGACGAGAAACCCGACCTGGTGTTCGCGCCGCACGTCGAGACCGCGTCGGGCATGATCCTGCCCGACGATTACCTCCGCGCGGTCGCCGACGCCGTGCATGAAGTCGGCGGCCTGTTCGTGCTCGACTGCATCGCGTCCGGCACGATCTGGGTGGACATGGCCGCGAGCGGCGTCGACATCCTCATCAGCGCGCCGCAAAAGGGCTGGAGCTCGCAGCCGTGCTGCGCCCTCGTGATGCTCGGCGAGCGCGCGCGCGAGCGCCTCGACGGCACGACCAGCACCAGCTTCGCGTGCGACCTGAAGAAGTGGCTGCAGATCATGGAAGCCTACGAGAAGGGCGGCCATGCCTACCATGCGACGATGCCGACCGACGCGCTGACCGCGCTACGCGACGTGATGCTCGAAACCGAGGCTTACGGCTTCGACAAGGTGAAGGCGGAACAGCAGGAGCTGGGCCGCCGCGTGCGCGCGCTGCTCGCCGCGCGCGGTTTCCGCAGCGTCGCCGCACCGGGCTTCGAAGCGCCGGGCGTGGTCGTGTGCTACACGGACGACCCGGAAATCCAGTCGGGCCGGAAGTTCATCGCGCAAGGCCTGCAATCCGCCGCCGGCGTACCGCTGCAGTGCGACGAGCCGGCGGACTTCCGCAGCTTCCGCATCGGACTGTTCGGCCTCGACAAGCTGCACGCCGTCGAGCGCAGCGTGGCATCGCTCGAACAGGCACTCGACGCGCTCCGGCCGACATAAGCGGCGCGCCCTGCGGCGGCCACCTATCGACCCGGCAACCGAGCTGTCCGGCCCGGAGAACTTCCCGCATTCCTCGGTTACAATTCCGACCGCATATAACGGGGGAATGGCATGCGGTTGGGAAAGGCAGGATCCAGGGGCTTCGGCATTGCGCCGATCGCACTCGTCGTCGTTCTCGTGGCCGCGCTCGGCGGCTACTTCTTCGCGACGCGCGACAAGTCGGGCGAGGAGGCCGAGGTCGGCAGCGTGCCCTTCGAGGTCGTGGACGGCGCCCCGCGCGAGCTCGATGGATCGCCGGCCCTCGCGCTGTCGTTCAGCCTTCCGCTCGACGCCCGCGGCGATCACGACAAGTTTCTCCAGGTGCTGGAGATGCCGTCTCCCGCCCACGCGGCCGAGGGTTCTTCGGCGGGCGTGCAGTATGAGGAAGAGGAAGACGGAAGCACGACCTCCGGGATCAGCAACGCGAGCAGCCGCGACCCGGTCGACACGGCGACCGACGGCGGCAAGCCGGTCGCGGGCGCCTGGGTCGTCGGCGAGAACCCGCGGCTGCTGTTCTTCCCGCACGTCAAGCCGCAGACCCGCTACGTCGTGCGCGTGATGGCCGGCCTGCCGGCGAAGGACGGCAGCAAGCTCGATGCGGAATCGCGCTTCTCCATCCGCATGGGCGCGGTCGCCCCGGCCTTCTACTTCGCCAGCCGCGGCATGGTCCTGCCCGCGGGGCAGAACGGCGGGCTGCCGGTCACGACCGTGAACGTGCCCGAAGTCGACATCCAGTTCCTCAAGGTCAAGCCCGAACGCCTGTCCGAATTCCTCGACCAGGTCGTGGCGGGCCCGGCCGGCCAGCGCGCCCGCGACGCAGCCGCCGACGGCGAAGGGGAAGGCGGCGATGCCGACGACGAGGAGACCTACTACGGCGAGTCGGGCACGCGCCTCAAGGGCGCCGTCGACGGCTGGCAGCTCGACCAGCTGCACCGCCTCACGACCAGCGCCTTCATCGGGCGCTTCGTCACCGAACAGAAGCCCGACCGCCGCCGCGTGACCTTCATTCCCGTCGAGGACATCCCCGCGCTGCGCGAACCGGGCGTCTATGTCGCGGTGATGTCGCAGCCGAACCGCTTCCGCCACGAGTTCCAGACCACCTACTTCTACGTCAGCGATCTCGGTCTGCACGTGCGCCAGTACGCCGCCGGCGCCGACGCCTGGGTGAGTTCGCTGGCCAGCGGCAAGGCCGTGAGCGGCGCCGAGGTGAACTGGATCGACGGCGAGGGCAAGACCCTGGCGCGCGGCGAGACCGATGGCGACGGGCGGGCGAACTTCGCCGAACGCCCGAAAGGCGCCCGCGTCCTGACGGCACGCAAGGGCGAGCACCTGTCGCTCATCGCCCTGAAGGAACCGGCGCTCGACCTCGGCGAATTCGACATCGCCGGCACGCCTTTCGTCCCGGTGCGCCTGTTCGCCTACAGCGGACGCAATCTCTACCGCCCGGGCGAGCGCTTCGACGTGTCGGTCATCGCGCGCGATGCCGACGGTCGCGTCGTGCCGCCGCAGCCGGTCCAGGCCGCGCTGCGCCGACCGGACGGCAAGCTGCAATGGACCCGGACATGGAAGCCGCAGGAGCTCGACCCCGGCTACTACAATCAGGCGATCGAGCTGCCGATCGACGCCGCGACCGGCTCGTGGGCGCTCGAACTGCGCACCGACCCGGCGGCGAGCACGGCAGCGGCGGTGATGCGCTTCGGCGTCGAGGAGTTCCTGCCGGAACGGATGAAGCTCGACCTCGCGAGCACCGAGGGCAGTCTCGCGGACGGCGCAAGCTGGCGCATCGACGTCACGGGGCGCTATCTGTACGGCGCTCCCGCCGCCGGCAACAACCTCGTCGGCGTCGTGAACACCGAGCGCAACCGCAATCCGCTCGCGCAGAAGCTGCCCGGCTTCGTATTCGGCGATGCGGACGAGGACACGGTCAAGTCGCGCACCGAACTGCCGGAAAACGCACTCGACGACGCGGGCAAGACGAGCATAGCCGTGGATCTTGAGCCGGTCGCCGACCGGCACTCGCCCTTCACCGTGCGCGCCACCATCGGGCTGCTCGAAAGCGGCGGCCGGCCGGTCATCCGCAGCATCGAGCGCGTGCATTGGCCCGCGCCGGTGCTGATCGGCGTACGCCCGATGTTCGTCGGCGCCTACGCGCGCGAAGGCGCCGCAGCGGAGTTCGAAGTGGTACGGGCCGATACCGCCGGCACCCTCAAGGCGGGCACTGCGCTGCCGGTGCGGCTGTTCCGCGAGAACCGCAACTACTACTGGCGTTTCGACGACCAGCGCGGTTGGAACTCGGGCTTTACCGAGACCGACGAACTGGTCTCGACCACGCAGGTTTCCGTGCCCGCCGGCGGCCGCGGCAAGCTCGCGCTGCCGGTCAAGTACGGCCGCTACCGGCTCGAAGTCTTCGACCCCGAAACGCAGCAGACCGCACGCTACCGCTTCTACGCCGGCTGGAGTGCGCAGGACGACGAAACCCAGGGCGTGCGCCCGGACCTCGTCGCGCTGAAGCTGGACAAGTCGGGCTACGCGGACGGTGAGACGGCGCGCCTGACGATCACGCCGCCGCACGCCGGCGAGGCGCTGGTCACCGTCGAGGGCGACAAGGCGCTGTGGGTGCGCCGCCTCTCGATCGGCGCCGACGGCACGACGATCGACATCCCGGTGGACAAGGAATGGAAGCGCCACGACCTGTACGTGTCGGTCATGGTGTTGCGTCCGGGCAGCAGCGGCGACAAGGTCACGCCGGCGCGCGCGCTGGGCCTGATCCACCTGCCGCTCGACCGCAGCAAACGCAAGCTCGACGTGGCGCTCGAGGCGCCGCAGAAGATGAAACCCGAGCAGCCGCTGAAGGTTCGCGTGAAGGTGCCGGAGGCCCGGGGCCAGAAGGCGATGGTCACGCTGTCCGCGGTGGATGCCGGCATCCTCAACATCACCTCGTACAAGAGCCCCGACCCGTTCGGCTTCTTCTTCGCCAAGCTGCGCTACGGCGCCGACGCGCACGACGTGTACGGGCGCCTGATCGAGAAGATGGCCGGCGACAAGGGACGGCTCAAGTTCGGCGGCGACGCCGCCCCCAAGCCGACCAAGAGCCTGCCCAAGAAGGTGCGCCTGGTCGATCTCTTCAGCGGCCCGGTGGCGCTCGACGACAAGGGCGAGGCGGAAATCTCGCTGCCGGTGCCGGACTTCAACGGCAGCCTGCGCCTGATGGCCGTCGCGACCAGCGGCGAGCGTTTCGGCATGCAGGAAGCCGAGGTCGTCGTGGCGGCACCGCTCGTCGTCGAACTCGCGACGCCGCGCTTCCTCTCGGTCGGCGACAGCGCCGTGCTCGCGATGGACGTGCAGAACCTCTCCGGCGCAGCCCAGGACGTGCGCATCAGCGTGACGAACGGCGACGGCCTCGCGATCCGCGCGGGCGAACAGCGGCTCGCACTCAAGGACCAGCAGAAGCGCATCCTGCGCATCCCCGTCGAGGCGGGAACGGCGCTGGGACTCACCGAGGTGCGCGTGCACATCGAGAGCGACGCGGCGAAGATCGACCGCAGCTTCCCGCTGCAGGTGCAGGCGCCCACGCCGCGCCAGTCGGTGATGAAGCGTGTCGTGGTCGCTCCGGGTGAAACGGTGGATGTGCGCGAGGCCGAACTGGGCGGCTTCCTGAAGCACAGCGTCGCGGCGACGCTGGCGGTATCCGACAAGGCGCCGATCGACGTGCGCAGCGCCGTGCGCGGCCTGCTGACCTACCCGTACGGCTGCACCGAGCAGACGACGAGTACCGCGTACCCGCATGTGTTCATCGACGAGACCGCCGCGAAGCAGTTCGGCCTGAAGGCCTACACGCAGGCCGAGCGCGCCGAAATGCTCGAGAAGGCAATCGGGCGGCTGGCCGGCATGCAGGCGCCGAACGGCGGCTTCAGCCTGTGGGGCAACGTCGGCAATTACGAGTACTGGCTGTCGGCCTACGTCACGAATTTCCTGCTCGACGCGCGCGAACAGGGCTTCAACGTCCCGGCCGAGATGGAAAGACGCGCCGTCGAATTCCTGCTGAAGGGCCTGCAGGAAGGCGTCGCCGGGCTACCGCGCGAAACGGTGAAATACAATGCGGATTCGGTGTGGGCCGACCACCGCTACGCGGGATCGGGCCGCTTCGCGGTGCTCGCCTACGGCGCCTACGTCCTCGCCCGGCAGGGCAAGGCGCCGCTGGCGACGCTGCGGCAGCTGCACGAATCGCTGGCCGCGGCGCACTCGGGCCTCGGGCTGGTGCACCTGGGCATCGCGCTGAAGCTCATGGGCGACGAGGCGCGCGCCACCAGCGCGGTCGAAGCCGGCATCAGGAAGAGCCGCCCGGACAATTACTGGTGGGGCGACTACGGCAGCAACCTGCGCGACTGGGCGCTGATGTACGTGCTGACGGAGAAGCACGGTCTCAATCCGGAAGGCCGCGAGAATCTCGTGAACCTCGTCGCCGGGGAACTGGAGCGCGGCCGCTACTACTACCACAGCACCCAGGAAAAACTCGCGCTGTTCCTCCTCGGCCGCAGCTTCGTGACCCGGGCCGGCGGCAACTGGACGGCCGAAGCGGCCAGCGGCGGGAAGACGCAGGCGATCGGCGGCAAAGGCACGCAGTTCCTGTCGTTGTCCGCCGAGGACGTCGCCGGCGGCGTCCGGTTCACCAATACCCACCAGGAAAAGCTCTTCGTCGAACTCAATCTCGCGGGCAACCCCGCAACGATGCCCGCGGCTCGCCGCGATGCCTTCGACCTCAAGCGCGAGTGGTACACGCCGGACGGACAGCCGCTCGGCAAGCGTCCGCTGCGCGTCGGCGAAACGCTGGTGGTGCGCCTGCGCGTGCTCACGGCGGGCCGTCATGCCAACGGCCTGGTGGTCGATTACGTGCCGGCGGGGGTCGAGATCGAGAACGCCAACATCGTGCAGGGCGAGCAGTCGGCGATCAGCATCGCCGGGATCGACCCGCGCCAGGCAATGCAGGACAGCGCGATCCAGCACGTCGAGTTCCGCGACGACCGCTTCGTCGTCGCCGCGAAGCTGCGGGGCGAGATGAACTTCTTCTACCGCGTGCGCGTCGTCACCCCGGGGCGTTTCGTCGTGCCGCCGACCTACGCCGAGGACATGTACCAGCCGCAGATCTACGGCATGGCCGGAAGCGAGGAAACGCTGCAGATCACCGACGGAAACGGCGGCGGGGCCGGCAACGGGCAATGAGCCGCCGGCTGCGCCTCGCGCTGGCGGCGGCGCTGGGACTGCTGCTTGTCGCCGACCAGCTCTTCCCGCCGCCCCTGCCAGGGCGCGCGGCACCGCATGCGCAGGTGGTGCTGGCGCGCGACGGTACGCCCTTGCGCGCCTTCCCCGACCGCACCCACATCTGGCGCCATCCCGTCCGCGACGACGAGGTGTCGCCGCGCTACCTCGAGGCCCTGATCGCCTACGAGGACCGCTTTTTCCACTGGCATCCCGGCGTCAATCCGCTGGCGCTGCTGCGCGCCGCGGGACAGTGGGCAACGAACGGCCGCGTCGTGTCGGGCGGGTCGACGCTGACGATGCAGGTCGCGCGCATCCTCGACCCGACGCCGCACACGCTGCGCGGCAAGCTGCGCCAGATGGCCCGCGCGGTGCAGCTGGAACTGCGGCTGTCCAAGCGCGAGATCCTCGGGCTCTACCTCGGTTACGCGCCGATGGGCGGCGTGCTCGAAGGCGTCGAGGCGGCCAGCCGGGCCTACCTCGGCAAGCCCTCGGCGCGCCTGACCGAGTCGGAGGCCGCGCTGCTGACGGTGCTGCCGCAGGCCCCCTCGCTGCTGCGCCCGGACCGCTATCCCGACCGTGCGCGGCAGGCGCGCGACAAGGTGCTGGCCCGCATGGGGCCGCGCTGGGGGGCCGAGCTCGTGCGCGAGGCGCGGCAGGAGCCGGTGATCGCACAGACGGTGCGCGAACCGCTGCTCGCACCGCTGTTCGCGGAGCGCGTGCGCCGCGAGCATCCCCGCCAGCCGCGCGTGGAGACGACGCTGGACGCGGGCATGCAGAGCATGGTCGAACAGCTCATCGCGTCGCGGCTGTCGGTGCTGCCGCCGCGCGTGTCGATGGCGGCACTGGTCGTCGACAACGCGACGCTGGAAGTGCTGGCCTACGCGGGTTCCGCCGACTTCGCCGACGAGAGCCGCTTCTCGCACGTGGACATGGTGCGGGCGACGCGCTCGCCCGGCTCCACGCTGAAGCCCTTCCTCTACGGGCTGGCGCTCGACGAAGGCCTGATCCATTCGGAATCGCTGCTGGCCGACGTGCCGCAATCCTTCTCCGGCTACCAGCCGGGCAACTTCCAGGCGAATTTCAGCGGCCCGGTCAGCGTGTCGCAGGCACTGCAGAAGTCGCTGAACGTGCCGGCCGTCGAGGTGCTCGACCACTTGGGGCCGCAGCGCTTCGTCGCACAGCTGCGACGCGGCGGCCTCAGGCTCGAGCTGCCGCGCGGCGCCGGCCCCAACCTGAGCGTGATCCTGGGCGGCGCCGCGACGAGCCTGGAAGGTCTCGTCGGCGCCTATACTTCGTTCGCGCGCAGCGGTATCGCCGCCCGGCCGCGCTACACGAAGAACGCGCCGCTCGAGGAAACGCGCATGATGAGCGCGGGCGCGGCCTTCATCGTGCGCGACATCCTCGAATCGGGCGGGCCGCTGGCGCGCGCGGTCGAAGGCGGCGTCGGGGTGCGGCGCGGCATCGCCTTCAAGACCGGCACGAGCTTCGGCTTCCGCGATGCCTGGTCGGTCGGCGTCAGCGACCGCCTGACGGTGGGCGTGTGGGTCGGCCGGCCCGACGGCACGCCCAACCCCGGCTTCTTCGGCGCGAACATCGCCGCGCCGCTGCTGATCGACGTGTTCGCCGCGGTCGATGGCGCACCTCCCGGGCCACGCCTCCCGCCCGAGGGCGTGTCGCAGGCGAAGATCTGCTGGCCGCTGGGCACCTGGGGCGAGGACCTCCCGCCCGCGCTGTGCCATGAGCAGCGCACCGCCTGGATCCTCAACGGCGCCGCGCCGCCGACCTTTCCCGACCGCCTGCGCGGCGGCGCGCCCCGCTACACGGATTACCGCGACGCGGAAAGCGGCTTGCGGGTGCGCGCCGGCTGCGCGCCGGGCGAAATGCGGGCCGTGGAGATGGCACGCTGGCCCGCCGCACTCGAACCCTGGCTGGACACCGGAACCCGGCGGCACGCCCTGCCCCCCGCGTGGGCGCCCGCATGCAAGGATGCGATCGCGCCCGAGGCGGGGCTGAAGATCGTCGGCGTCGCCGACGGGGAAACCATACGCCGCGCCGGAACCGGCCCCGCCCCCGAAGTGCGGCTGGAAGCCCGCGGCGGGCAGGACACCCTGACCTGGCTCGTGAACGGCGTGCAGGTCGGGCGCATGGCGGCCGGCCGGCCGCTGCTGCAGAAATTTCCCGTCGCCGGCCCATACCGGATCACCGCGATGGACGACGCGGGCCGCTTCGACAGCGTGGAAATCAGCGTGCGCAACTAACGCGGCGATCAGAGATAGCCGTTCGCCCTGAGCCTGTCGAAGGGCATGGGCAGGGCTTCGACAGGCTCAGCCCGAACGGTATTTGGTTGCCCGGTAATAGTGTCTTGCGTCAGCCGTGCGCGCGCTGCGCGAAGTACGCGAGGTTCATGCGTGGGTTGAGGTAATCGACGACTTCGCGCGGCAGCGCGCGCGGCTTGAGCACGGCGTCGATCGTGACCTCGCCGGAGTCGGCCAGGCTCAGCACGAGCGCGTCGCGGCGCGGCACGCCCGGTTCGTACACCAGCACGGTCGGCTTGAGCGTGTTGCCGCGCGTGACCGCGACGACGATCGCGATCGAGCCGGTCGACAGGCGCACGAAGGAGCCGGGCGGATAGATCCCCAGCTCCTTGATGAAGGTCGATAGCATGAAGGCGTCGAAATGCGCGGACTCGCGCGCGTACATCTGCGACAGCGCTTCCGCGGGCGTCAGTGCCTCGGCGAGCGAATGGGGATTGCACAGGTTGTCGTAGCGGTTCGCGATCGCGACCATGCGCGCGAGCGGGTTGATGTCCGCACCCTTGCGGCCGGCCGGGAAACCGCTGCCGTCCACGCATTCGTGGTGTTCGCGGATGATCGCGCATACCGGGGACGCGACGTGCTTGCCGACGATCTGCAGCCCGTACTCGCAATGCATGCGGTAGAGGGATTCTTCCGGGCGGCTGCGCTCCTTGGTGCGCAACACGATGGGGTTGATCCGCTTGGCACCGATGTCGTGGAGCAGCGCGCCCATGCCGGCGGCCTCGAACACCTCGCGCTTGAGGCCCAGCCCCTTCGCGAGGATCATCGTCAGGATCATCACGTTGAGCGCGTGCTGGTGCGTCGCATCGTCGCGCTTGCGCGAGGCGATCAGCATCACTGTCGCACCGGGGTCGTCGAGGAAGGTCGACGCGAGCTCCCCGACCATGGCACCCGCCAGCGCGGTGGCCGCCGCCGGCTCGCGCAGCAGGTCGGCGATCAGGTTGCGGGTGGAGTCGACGCATTCCCCATAGGCCTTTTCGCAGCTGCGGATAAGTTCGCGCTGCTCGGCCATGCGCGTCGCGCCCTGGCGCTTGGCCTCGATCCGGAACCCGTCGTCCGCCCCGGATGCGGATGGGGGAGGCGCGGGCGGGGCGCTGCCCCATTCGCGCGGCCCGACCGCCGAACGCGCCGGATCGTAGGCGATGCGGTGCAGGCCGAGTTCACGCAGGGCCCGCAGCTGTTTCTCGCTGCTGATGCGAAAGGAATTGACCAGGAAGGGGTGGTCGAGCCAAGGCATGTCCAGCGACACGAACATGCCGACCTGAACCTGTTCGACACCGACTTTCGGCAGTGGGTCCTGCATCTCGTTACATCGGGCGGCGGATCGGAAAGCGGCTGTTTCCGCCAGCCGGATGCGCAACGGCGGCGCGACCGGAAACCGGCCGCACGCGCCCTGACCGCATCATAAACCCATTTGCATTAGCCGATTCCTGCAGGCGCCTTACTTCAGCGCCGCGAGCGCCGCCGCGTAGTCGGGTTCGTCCTTGATCTCGCCGACGAGCTGCGAATGCAGCACCTTGTTGTCGCCGTCGAGCACGACGACCGCACGCGCGGTGACGCCGGCGAGCGGCCCGGAGGCGATCTCGACGCCGTAGTCCTTGAGGAAGTTGCGGCCGCGCATCGTCGACAGCGTGACGACGTTCTCCAGCCCTTCGGCGACGCAGAAGCGCTTCGCGGCGAAGGGCAGGTCGGCGGAGATGACCAGCACGACGGTGTCGGTGAGCTTGGACGCCTCGGCGTTGAACTTGCGCGTGGAGGTCGCGCAGGTCGGGGTGTCGAGGCTGGGAACGATGTTGAGAACCTTGCGCTTGCCGGCGTAGTCGGCGAGCGTCACGTCCTTGAGGTCCGCGCCGACCAGCGCCAGCGGCGGGACGCTGTCGCCCTTCTGCGGGAACTTGCCTGCGACTTCGATCGGGTTGCCGCCCAGGGTCACGGTGCTCATGCGAGTGTCTCCTCCGTTGAGATGTCTGTGGGCCGGCGGCGAGCGCCAGCTTTACCGGATCAGTCTAGTCGTGAATGCCGCACAGGGGAACCGCGCGGACGGAGGGGTCTTGGCGGGAAAGTGAGCAGGAAAGTGCGCGGGAGGGTGGGCGGCACGCCTCCCGCACGCCGCGGATCAGGGATTGCCCGTGCGGGCCGCCTTGACCTCGTCGTACCAGTGCTCGTGGTGCTCCTTCGCCCAGGTCTCGTCCACGTAGCCGGTCTTCATCGACTGGTAGGCGCCTTCGACGCCTATCGTGCCCATGTAGATGTGGCCCAGCGACAGGGCGATCAACAGGATCGCGCCGACGCCGTGGATGATGTTGGCAAGCTGCAGTGTCGCGCGCGTCTGGCCGAAGTTGGGGAAGTCCATCACGAGACCGGAGCCGGCAACGATCAGGCCGAGGAAGGTCACGCCGATCCAGAACCAGGTCTTCTCGCCGAAGTTGAAGCGCCCGGAGGGCACGTGCTCGCCGCTGGCGATGCCGCCGGCCTTGCGGATCCACACGCTGTCTATCGCCTGCCAGACGTTGTCGCGCAGGAAGGCGAGGATCATCAGCAGCGTGAACACGCCGAACAGCGGGCCGACGTAGTTGTGCACGTTCTTGCCCGCCCACAGCAGCCCGCCGAGCACCGCGTTGCCGAACACCGGCTCGATGAAGTGCTTGCCGAACAGGATGCACACGCCGGTGATCCCGAGCACGACGAAGCTGATCGCGGTACCCCAGTGCACGACGCGCTCGAAGGTGCTGAAGCGCTGCATCCTGCGCCCGGTCGGCGCGCCATGCAGCTTGACGGCGCCCTTCACCGCGAAGAACAGGCCGATCGCGGTGGGCACCACCAGCAGCAGGACGCCGCCCCAGAAGGTCACGGGACCGTTGCGCCACTGGCGCCACGTCTGGCCTTCGCTCTGGATCAGCACACCGGTTTCGGGGCCGCGCACGGTGGTGAAGTGCACCTCGCCCGAGCGCACCTCGCGCCACACCGGCGCGTTGTTGAGCGGCTGCGTCTGCTGGCGCTCGACCTGCGCCGCAGCCGGAGTTGCGGACGCGTCGGCTGCCACGGCCGGCGTACCGGCCAGCGCCAGCAGCCACACTGCCAGCGCCGCCAGCAGCCCGAGGCCGCTGCGCCGCCTGAGGATTGTGCTCATGGCCGTCTCCTCATTCGACACGCTTGTATTCGTTCTGCGCGCGGACGCGGTTGCGTTCGGCCTGCTCCCAGGCGCCCTTGTCGCCCTTGAACGTTCCGCCCTCCCACGGCCGCGTGTCGGCCTTGCCGGCATATTTGCCCTGCTCCAGCTTCCCGACCTGCGGCCGCTCGCCGCAACCCGCGAGCATGGCCGCCGCCAGTGTCACGACACCGGCCAGTGCCAGCGAATGAATGCGCGCTTTCATTTCGCCTCCTCCTTGTCCTTGCCGTACGCGGTCATCCAGCCCCAGGCCTCGACCCCCTTGCCGCGGCGCAGGACGCGGTCGCGGAAGATGTCGGAGATCTCGGTCGCATCGCCACCGAGCAGCGCCTTGGTGGAGCACATCTCGGCGCACAGCGGCAGCTTGCCTTCGGCCAGCCGGTTGCGGCCGTACTTCTCGAGCTCGGCCTGCGAGCCGTTTTCCTCGGGGCCGCCGGCGCAGAAGGTGCATTTGTCCATCTTGCCGCGCGCGCCGAAGGCCGCCGGTCCGTTGGGGAACTGCGGCGCGCCGAAGGGACAGGCGTAGAAGCAGTAGCCGCAACCGATGCAGCCGTCCTTGTCGTGCAGGACGACGCCTTCCTCGGTCTGGTAGATCACGTTGGTCGGGCACACCGCGATGCACGGCGCATCGGAGCAGTGCATGCAGGCGACCGACATCGAGCGCTCGCCGGGCACCCCGTCGTTGATCGTGACGACGCGCCGGCGGTTCACGCCCCACGGCACTTCGTGCTCGTTCTTGCAGGCGGTGACGCAGCTGTTGCATTCGATGCAGCGCTCGGCGTCACACAGGAATTTCATGCGTGCCATTTGTTGGTCCCCTTGTTCAGGCCTTCGACACGCGGCAAAGCGTCGTCTTGGTTTCCTGCATCATCGTCACCGAGTCGTAGCCGTAGGTCGTCGCGGTGTTGACCGCTTCGCCGCGCACGATCGGCGCCGCCCCTTCGGGGTAGAACTCGAGCATGTCCTTGCCCTGCCACCAGCCGGAGAAGTGGAAGGGCAGGAACACGGTGCCCGGGGCGACGCGCTGCGTGACCTGGGCGCGCACCTTGAGCTTCGCCTTGGTCGGCGACTCGACCCAGATGTAGTCGCCGTTGCGGAAGCCGGCGTCGTTGGCGTCCTTGGGGTTCACCTCGGCGAACATCTCCTGCTGCAGCTCGGCGAGCCACGGGTTGGAGCGCGTCTCCTCGCCGCCGCCCTCGTACTCGACGAGGCGCCCCGAGGTCATGATCAGCGGATACTCCTTGGAGATGTCCTTGACCTTGTCCTGGAGCGACTTGTACAGCGTCGGCAGGCGCCAGAACTTCATCTTGTCGTCGTGCGTCGGGTACTTCTCGATGAGGTCCGGGCGCGGCGAGTAGATCGGCTCGCGGTGCAGCGGCACCGGGTCGGGGAAGTTCCACACCAGCGCGCGCGCCTTGGCGTTGCCGAAGGGGTGCATGCCGTGGTTCTTCATCGTGACGCGGATGATGCCGCCCGAGAGGTCGGTCTTCCAGTTCCTGCCTTCGGCCGCGGCCTTCTCGGCGTCGGTGAGCTCGTCCCACCAGCCAAGCTTCTTCAGCAGCACGTCGTCGAACTCGGGGTAGCCCATCTGCAGCTCGGCGCCCTTGGAGGCGGAGCCTTCCTCGGCGAGCAGCGACACGCCGTCGCGCTCGACGCCGAAATTGGCGCGGAAGTTGCCGCCGCCTTCCATCACGTGCTTCGACGTGTCATACAGGTTGGGCGTGCCGGGGTGCTTGAGCTCCGGCGTGCCGTAGCACGGCCAGGGCAGGCCGAAGTATTCGCCGTCGCACGGGCCGCCGTTGGCGCGCAGGGTCTTCACGTCGAAGGTGGCCATGTTCTGCATGTGCAGCTTGAGCCGCTCGGGCGACTGGCCGCTGTAGCCGATCGTGAAGGTGCCGCGGTTGATTTCGCGCAGGATGTCCTCGGTTTCAGGCTCGTCCCAGCCCTGCTTGTCCTTCACGAGCTTGATGTTCTTCACGAGCTCGTCGGCGAAGCCGAACTTCTTCGCGAAGGCGTACATGATGGTGTGGTCGGGCTTGGACTCGAACAACGGCTCGATGACCTTCTCGCGCCATTGCAGCGAACGGTTCGACGCGGTGACCGACCCGGAGGTCTCGAACTGCGTGCAGGCCGGCAGCAGATAGACGCCGTCCTTCCTGACCATCGCCGCCATCCCGGCGGTCGCCGACGGGTAGGGGTCGATGACGACCAGGGTGTCGAGCTTCTTCATCGCCTCGACCATCTCCGCGCCGCGCGTCTGCGAGTTCGGCGCGTGGCCCCAGTACACCACCGCGCGCAGGTTGCCGCCGGGCTGGTCGATGAGCTCCGGGTTCTCGAGCACGCCGTCGATCCAGCGCGACACCGTGATGCCCGACTTGGTCATCAGGTCCTCGGACTTGTAGCGCGCCTTGACCCACTCGTAGTCGACGCCCCACACCCTGCACCAGTGCTTCCACGATCCGGCCGCGAGGCCGTAGTAGCCCGGCAGGGAATCCGGATTCGGGCCGACGTCGGTCGCGCCCTGCACGTTGTCGTGGCCGCGGAAGATGTTGGTGCCGCCGCCCGAGACGCCAACGTTGCCGAGCACCAGCTGCAGGATGCACATCGCGCGCACGTTGGCGTTGCCCACCGTGTGCTGGGTCTGGCCCATGCACCACACGACCGTCGACGGGCGGTTCTTCGCCAGCGTCTCGGCGACTTTGAGCACCTGCTCCTCGGCGATGCCGGTAACTTCCTGCACCTTGTCGGGCGTCCACTTCGCGACTTCCTCGCGCACCTTGTCGAGGCCGTATACGCGCTGGCGGATGTATTCCTTGTCCTCCCAGCCGTTCTTGAAGATGTGGTACAGCATGCCCCAGATGAAGGGGATGTCGGTGCCCGAGCGGATGCGCACGTAGTAGTCGGCCTTCGCCGCGGTGCGCGTGAAGCGCGGGTCGACGACGATCATCTTCGACCCATTCTCCTTCGCGTGCAGGATGTGCAGCAGCGACACCGGATGCGCCTCGGCGGCGTTCGAGCCGATGAACAGCATCGCCTTCGCGTTCTGCATGTCGTTGTAGGAGTTCGTCATCGCGCCGTAACCCCAGGTGTTGGCGACGCCGGCGACGGTGGTCGAGTGGCAGATGCGTGCCTGGTGGTCCATGTTGTTCGTGCCGAAGAAGGACACGAACTTGCGCAGCAGGTAGGACTGTTCGTTGCTGTGTTTCGACGAGCCGATCCAGTACACGGCGTCGGGGCCGGACTCCTCGCGGATCTTCAGCAGGCGGTCGCCGACTTCCTGGAGCGCCTGCTCCCACGTGATCTTCTGGTACTTGCCGTCGACCAGCTTCATCGGGTACTTCAGGCGGTGTTCGCCGTGGCCGTGCTCGCGGATCGACGCGCCCTTGGCGCAGTGCGCGCCGAGGTTGATCGGCGAGTCGAACACCGGCTCCTGGCGGATCCACACGCCATTCTTCACGACCGCGTCGATCGCACAGCCGACCGAGCAGTGGCTGCACACGGTGCGGCGCACGCTCGTGTCGCCCGCCGCGCCCGCCGCGCCCGCCGCTTCGGGGCTCGCCGCATCGGCGCTGCCGATCAGGTTGTAGGGCAGCTGCGCGGCCAGCGCGCCGGCGCCCACGCCGAGGCCCGAGCGCTTCAGGAAGGTACGCCGGTCCATGGTCTGGCCGAAGTGCCGCGCCGCGGAGCTGCGCAGCTGGCGGGCGGCGCCCGTCGCCTGGGTGGATTTCCTCGTAAGCATCGCCTGTCCCCCGCCTAGATGCGCGCAGTGCGGTAGTAGTTGCGGGCGTGCTCGCTGACGCCGCGCTCCGCTCCGGTTTCACCCGTCGTCTGTGCGAGCGGCGTGGCGACCGCAGCGGGCTTGCCCGCGACCGTCGCAACGGCCGCCGCGGCAGCAGCGCCGCCAGCGCCCAGAGTCAGCAGGAAATGACGGCGCTGCAGGCCGGATTTCTTGTCTTCCATGGTCCTTCTCCCGTATCGGATCACTCGGCCGGCCCAGCGGACCGGGTGCGACCTACTCCATTGCGAAAGCTTCGCTCTCGATGTCGAAAAACGCCCGCATCAGCGCACCGGCGCGGGCATAGAACCGTGCCTGCGGCGCCGCGGCGAGCGCGTCGGCGAGACGCGCGTACCACGGCTGCAGATGACGGGTGAAAAAAAGGCGCTGCCGCGCGAGACCGGCCTCGTCGGGGCCGGTGATCACGAGGTGGCGCATGACCTCGGCGAGCGCGGCGATGTGGTCCTCGGTCTCGGCGACGCCGGGACGGCGAGCGAGACCCAGCTCGGCGAGGTCGTCGCGCAGTTCGGCGAGCGGTTCCTCCATCAGGAAGCCTGCGAGGTAGAAGGAACCGAAGAGCATCACGTCGGGCCGGCCTATGCCGAAGAACAGCGTGTGGTATTCGTCGTGCACGCTCGCCGTGTCGCTGCCTGCGGCGATCTCGCCGAGCGCGGCCCAGGCGGTGGCGAACGGCGTGTCGCCGCTGCCGAGCACGCGCGCCGAGGCTGCCAGCGCGGTCAGCAACGGCGCCTCCGGCGCGGCGAAGAACAGGTTGCCCAGCAGCGCGTAGTGATGCGCACGCGCACGGTCCTCGTCGGTGAGCACGGTTCCGTCGCCGGGCGCCGGGTGCTGCGGCTGGAAGATCGACACAGGTGCGTTCATTCGGTCATGTCCCAGGCTTTGGTGCCGTTCTCGGTTTCCATCAGGTCGATCACGCGGCAGTCCGCGCACATGTGCAGGCGCCGGCGCTGCGCCTCGCTGGCGAACATCGCGTGGCCGGCAAGGCGCGCGAACATCGCGTCGATGATCGGCTTCGCGCCCATCGCGGTGCCGCAGCGGATGCAGTGGAAGATCTCGGCCTCCTTCAGCGGCACCACGCGGCGCGCCGCGTCGTCGAGCAGCAGGCGCGGCGTGAGCGCAATGGCGCTCTCGGGACAGGAGTTCACGCACAGTCCGCACTGCACGCAGCTCTTCTCGAGGAAGCCCAGGCGCATCGCGTCCGTCGCGGCGCTGAGCGCCCCGGTCGGACAGGCGCCGACGCAGGACATGCACAGCGTGCAGGCATCGCTGACGGCGACCGCGCCGAAGGGGGCGCCGGCCTGCAGTGCGATCTCCGCGACCGGCGTGGGTGCCATCGCGTGCAGGTGACGCAACGCGAGGTCGAGCGTGTCGCGCTTCCTCGGCATGGGGCGGAAAGTCGCCGGGCGGCTCACGCCCTGCGCGGGCGCCCAGTCCCACAGCGCGGATTCGAGCTCCGGCCAGTCGCCGGCATCGATCACGCGCAGGTGTTCACCGCCGTAGCCGAGGCCCGCGAGGATCGCCTGCGCATGTGCGGCCTGCGCGCGCAGCGGGGCCGCGTCGTGCGAGCCGGCTGCGAGCACGGCGACCTGGCAGGCGCCGAGTGCGAGGCTGCCGAGCATCAGGTCGAGGCCCACGGCGTCGGCGCTCCAGGTTTCGAGCGGGATCACGCGCGCCGGCAGCCCCTTGCCGCGGCGCGCGAGGCGGTCGATCAGCGCACGGCCGGCTTCCGCCGAATGGAACAGCAACACGGGCGCATCGCCACCGGCTTCGCGGTAGCCCGTCAGCACCGTCTTCACGCGCAGGCCGAGGTCCTCGACGCGCGGATACTGCGACGCGAGCGCGCCCGTCGGGCACACCGTCGAACAGGTGCCACAGCCCTGGCACAAATACGGATCGACGCGCACGACGTCGCCCGCCGACGCGATCGCCTCGGCCGAACAGGACTCGATGCAGGCCGTACAGCCCGTCTTGCGCGAGCGGCTGTGCGCGCACAGCTTCGCGTCGAGCGCGACGTAGCGCGGCTTCTCGAACTCGCCGACGAGCTCGCCCAGCGCCTGCGCCGCCAGCGCCTGGTCGAGCGGATCGCGCCCCGGCGCCGCGTAGCCCTGCGGCGGCTCGACGCGCTTGATCAGCGGCTCGGGCGAGAGGTCCAGCACGAGGTCGAAGCGCCCTTCGCGCCGCGTGTCGGTGCGCGCAAAATCGATCGCACCGACCGTGCCGCAGGCCGTCACGCAGGCGCGGTGCGACTGGCAGCGCGCGCTGTCGACCTGATAGTCCCAGCCGATCGCGCCTTCGGGACAGGCGCGGATGCAGGCATTGCAGCGCACGCACAGGTCGAGGTCGATCGGGTTCTGCTGCACCCACGTGGCGTCGAAAGCGCCGAGGTGGCCGGCGAGCGTCACGCCCGTGCCGGACCACACCGGATAGCGCCGCTCGGTCGGCAATTCCGCATCGCGGCTCGTGCCGGTGAGCAGCACGGACACGTCGAAGCGCGCAGCCAACCGCTCGGCCCAGCCCAGCGCCGCGCCCGCCTCGCCGACGATCAGCAGGTGATTGCCCGCCGCGAGCGTCACGCCCGCGACCGGGTCCGGCTCGGGCAGCATCGCCGCGGCGATCAGCGCCGCCATCTTGGGCGTCGCACCGCGCCCTTCGGCCGACCAGCCGGCGTTCTCGCGCAGGTTGAAGAAGTCGACGCGCGCCATCGGCCGCTCCGCCGCCACTTCGGCGAACAGCGCAGCCTCCTGCGTACAGCCGACCAGCACGTCGCCGCACGCGAGCGCAGACTCGAACTCGCCGATCTCGCGCCGGCAGAGTTCGTGATGGACTTTGAGCGGCACCGTGCTGCCCGCCGCGAGGGCTTTTTCATCGACCGTGAAACTGCGGTTGCAGTCGCACAGCCTGAGCTGTCTCTCCACTTTGGGTCTTCTGCCTGCCTGATTGAGGTGCTGAAGGCAAAGCAGAGGGCGTACCAGGAATACGGCAATAAAACGGAGCAGGAATCCCTGATTTACCGCAGCTACGAGCGATGAATCGCGTCAATCGGGACTAAAAGTCCCAGCGTCCCCAAAATGTCGCATTTGCTATGGGGTTTTTCCCCGGTCTTTCCCCATTTCCGGGGGCAAGGCTTGAACGGCGGGCTCGCGCGATTCTGCGTCGGCCGGCACGTGAGCATCCGCACCGGACGACGCTCCCGCGACGTCCGGTGCTGCCGCGTCCTCGCCCCCTTCCTTTTCCTCGTCCTTGAGCAGGGTTTCGAACTGACGCAGGCGCTGCAGCATGTCGGGCGGGATGGGATCGCTGCCCGAGTAGTCGTCGATGTAGATGTCGAGCTTGTCCATGCGCTCGAAGTGGAAGTGCGGATCGCTGAAGAGCTTGCGCAGCGCGGCGCGGCGCAGCGATTCGCTGACCTCCTTCTTCATGAAGGCGCTGAAGTCCGCCGCGAGGTCGAGGCTGTCGATGGGCGGCAGCACGGCCTCCGCAGGCGATACCGGCGCTTGGGCATCGGCCGGCGACGCCGCAGCCGGTGCAGCGGGCCCTTCCGCGACCGTGGGCGCCGGCACCACCGGGGCCGCGGGCGCAGCGGCGGCAACGTCGCTGCGCTTCAGCCGCGACCAGCGTTCGAGGAAGCGGCTCATGTCCGATCCCGGTCCTGCGCCAGCGGGTCGTTGCGCCGGATCTTCTTCCGCGGCGCCGGCTTGTAGTGCAGGTTCACGAACGCGCCGACCCAGTCGGCAATCTCGCGCGGCATCGTGACGCCGTCGACCTGTTCGCCCGAATCGAGCAGACGCGCCGCCTCGCCGTAGCTCACGGTAACGACCAGGGGCTTCGCGACGCCATCCTCGTGGCGCCACATCACGAACACCTTGGGCACGGGCGAACTAAGGTTGAGGAAGTAGTTGTCCGCCTCGTCGCGGAACAGCTCCAGCGCGAAACCGCCGACGAGGTACTGGTCGCGGTCGGTCTCGGCGACCAGCTGGCGCGTCGCCGCCGGGTTGTCGCCGAAGGCCGGCACGACGCCGACGGCTTCCCACGCCTCGTCCGCCCAGCGGCTCTGCAGGCGGCGGCGCTCCATGACGACGGCGACGGGGAAGCGGTCCATGCGGCGAACTCCGGGTGACTTGATCTCTCATAGGATAGGCGAAGCAGCCGCTGGCGGCGAACGTCACACCGCCGACCCGGTTCCCGTGGGAGCGGCTTCAGCCGCGAATAGGCGCTTCAGACTGAGGGAACGCTGCTTCGCGGCTGAAGCCGCTCCCACATCGACGCCCGTCACAGACCCGCGCACCGTGGTCCTTGGCGAATTTCCTGCCCGCCGCACTAGAATACCCCCTCGAACCTACCCGTCCCTCTCCATGCCCTCCGCCTCCGACACGCCACGCCGACCGCTGCTAAGTCACGCGAGCCACCCGCTGACGGTGACGATCCCGGCCGTCGACGAAAACGGCGAACACGTGCCGACGCAGATCGCCGGCGAGTTCCCGCTGACGATCTACGTCGACCGCCGCGAGATCGTCACGCTGATGACACTGGGCGCCGCACCCGAGGCGCTGACGATAGGCTGGCTGCGCAACCAGCGCCTGGTCGCGAGCCTCGACGACATCGAGGCGGTGCAGGTCGACTGGGAGGTCAACGCGGTCGCGGTGAAGACGCGCAACGGCCTCGTCGACGCCGAGGAGCGCCTCGGCAGCCGCACCGTCACCACCGGCTGCGGCCAGGGCACGGTGTTCGGCGGACTGATGGACGAGATCGACACGATCCGCCTGCCGGCCGAGCGCACGCTCACGCAGGCGACCCTGTACGCGCTGATGGACGCCGTACGCCACCACGAATCGATCTACAAGCAGGCCGGCGCCGTGCACGGCTGCGCGCTCGCCAAACCCACGGCGGACGGCTGCGACATCCTGATGTTCGTCGAGGACGTCGGCCGCCACAACGCCGTCGACGCCATCGCCGGGCAGATGTGGCTGGACGGCCTGGACGGCGGCGACAAGATCTTCTACACCACCGGCCGGCTCACGTCGGAGATGGTCATCAAGACCGCGCAGATGGGCATCCCCTTCCTCGTCTCGCGCTCCGGCCTGACGCAGATGGGTTGGGAGATCGCGCGCAAGATCGGCCTCACGATGATCGGCCGCGCGCAGGGCAAGCATTACCTTCTATTCACCGGCGAGGAGCGATTCACGCGATGAGCGCGCGCGAGAAAATCACCGGCGTCATCCTCGCCGGCGGGCAGGGACGGCGCATGGGCAGCGTCGACAAGGGGCTCGTCGAGCTGCGCGGGCGGCCGATGGCCGCACGGGTCATCGAGCGCTTCGGCCCCCAGGTCGACGAGCTGATCATCAACGCCAACCAGAACGCCGAGCGCTACGCGGCCTTCGGCTACCCGGTGTTCCCCGACGACATCGGCGGTTTCGCCGGCCCGCTCGCGGGACTGCACGCTGCCCTCGCACGCGCGCAGCATCCGCTGGTCGCGACCGCGCCCTGCGACTCGCCCTTCCTGCCGGCGGACCTCGTCGAACGCCTCTACCGCGGCCTCGCGGACGCGGGCGCCGAGCTCGCCGTCGCGCGCACCTTCGACCAGCCGCACCCGGTGTTCTGCCTGTGCCGGCGCGAGGTGCTGCCGCACCTCGACGAGTTCCTCGCCGGCGGCGGGCGCAAGATCGACTTCTGGTACGCGACGCTGAAGATCGTCGAAGTGCGCTTCGACGACGAGGAGGCCGCCTTCCGCAACATCAACACGCGCGACGAACTGAACGACGCCGGATGATGAGCGCGCCCGAGCCGCCAACCGTGGACCATCTTGCGCCGGAGAGCCCCTGCCTCACCGCGAAGCAGGCGGCGGCCTACCTGCACCTCAACGAGAAGAAGCTGTACGAGCTCGCCAACAGCGGCGAAGTCCCGGCCGCGCGCGTCGGCGGCAAGTGGCTGTTTCCGCGCCGGCTGCTCGACGACTGGCTGCTCGAGCAGGCGCATGGCGGCGTGCTCACCGACCGCCTGCTGATCGCCGGCGGCGACGACGCGCTGCTCGCCGCGGCGGTGCGGTCGCTCGCCGCCGAACTCGGCGCCGAGGCCTTCGTCGCTTACAGCCCGACCGCGACCCTGCCCGGCCTGGAACAGCTCGCGCGCCGCCGCGCCGACCTCTCCGTCGTGCATTGGGGCGACGTCGAGCACAGCGCGCACCTGCACGCAACGCTGCTGCGCGCCCATCCCGGCCACGCCCGCTGGACGCTGGTGCGCATCGGCCAGCGCGAGCAGGGCGTGCTGCTGCGCCCCGGCCTGGGCATCGACCAGCTCGAAACGCTGGCCGCCTTCGACGTGCGCTGGGCGATGCGCGAAGCCGGCTCCGGCGCCTCGCACTTCCTCGCCTCGGCGCTCAGGGCGCGCGGCCTGCGCGCGGAGGACTGCAGCGCCGTCGCAACCGCACATGGCGAACGCGAGGCCGCCGCCTTGCTGGTGCGCGACGCGGCCGACTGCACCCCCGGCACGCGCGCCACCGCGAGCGAATTCGGCCTCGACTTCCTGCCGCTCGGCCGGGAAGCGCTGGACCTCGCGCTGCCCAAGGAAATCTACTTCCGCCACCTCTTCCAGCGCCTGCTCGCGCGGCTCGGCAGCGCCGAGATGCGCGAGCTCGCGCAGCAGCTCGGCGGCTATGAACTGGCCACGCCGGGACAGGTATTGCCGCTGGATTGAGCACCCGGCGCGCAATCGCCGGGCCTCGACCGGGTCAAGGTTTTTCGTTACTACGCAAATTCATCTGGGCACACCTTTGATCTGGAATTGAAAATTCCATTAACATTATGCGGTGGCGATTGCTTGGGGCGGAAGCCAAACAAATAGGCGCATACACGGAAGAACGAGACGCCAAATTCCTACGCGGCCGAACGACACGCACCGCAAGTCCCGTCCTGCGGACGATCCATGCTTGGACAAATGGGAGAATCCCCTGCCGACTCTGGCGACGATCGACGTCATTGTCATCGCGCTCGTGATCCCCGCCCTGCGGTGGGCGATCAGGTCGCTCGTTGAACACAAGGGTCGATAGCGTCATGCCCGCCACACTCGTCACCATCTGGCTCCTGCACCTCGTCGCGACGATGACACCGGGCGCGAACACCGTGCTCGTGATGCAGGTCGCCGCCAGCGGAATGCAGGGCGCCGCGGCGCGCGCTGCCGCGGGCATCGCCACGGGTTCCGCCCTCTGGGCGGCGCTCGCGGTTGCCGGCGTAGGCACCCTGTTAAACGCGTTTCCGGACGTCCGCGCGGCGGCGCTGGCGGCGGGCGGTGCCTATCTGGCGTGGCTGGGCGGGAAGTTCTGCCTGTCCGCCCGCGCGTGCACGGCGCCGGATTGCGGCATCCGCCGGCACGACCACGCGTTTCGCGTCGGCCTGCTGACCAATCTCACGAATCCGAAAGCCGTGCTGTTCTTCGGCAGCATCTTCGCGGCGGCGTTTCCCGCCGATCCCCCGGGCTGGCTGCCCGCCGTGGCGATCCTGATCGTCCTGCTGAACGCGCTGAGCTGGTACGGGCTGGTCGCCTACCTGTTCTCGCGCGGGCCGGTGCGGACCTGGTACTCGGCGCACTCGCACCGGCTGTCCGCGACGGTCGGCGTGATCCTGGGCGCAACGGGCCTGAAGCTCATCCGCGAATCCTACGGCGTAATGCGGCCCTGACCGGCCGCGCCCTATGGCTGTGTCGCCACGATCCTGAACGCGTAATCCACGACGAAATCCGCCACTGCCTGCGCGTCATTGATATCGAGCTGCGGCAATGCGGTGTCGAGTTCGACGTCGGTCGCAACGGCGACGATGTGCGGGTCCTGCAGGTAGAACGGCGACTCGCGCACGGCCGTGCGGCGCACCTCGATCTTGGGGATGGGCGCGTGCTTGAAGCCCTCCACCAGCACGAGGTCGCAGGGCGAGAGTTTCTCCAGCAACTCGTCCAGCGTCATCTCGGGATCGCCGCGCAACTCGTGCATCAACGACCAGCGGCGCCCCGAGCTGACCAGCACCTCGCGGCAGCCGGCGTTGCGGTGGCGCCACGAGTCCTTGCCCTCGTGGTCGATGTCGAACGTATGGTGCGCGTGCTTGATCAGCGACACGTCGAGGCCGCGCGCGCTCAGCACCGCGACGACCTTCTCGATCAGCGAAGTCTTGCCGCTGCCGGACCAGCCGGCGAATCCGATCACTTTCAATGCTCTGTCCTGTCTCACGGGCGTCGGCGCGTACTCACGCGACCGACTCGCCCCACTCCGCGCACTTGCGCTCCAGCGTCTTGCGCGACACCCCCAGCCGCCGCGCCGCCTCCGACTTGTTACCGCCACACGCATCCAGCATGCGCAGGATGTGGCGCTTCTCGACCTCGTCGAGCGACAGGTCCGTGCCGCCCGCGAGCACGTCGCCGCGCGGACCCAGCGCCTCCACCGGAAAGCCGCCGAGGATCAGCGAGCGCTCGACGAAGTTGCGCAGCTCGCGCACATTGCCCGGCCAACCATAGGCCTCGAGGCGCGCAAACAGCGCGTTCGACAGCGCCAGCGGCGCGACGCCCAGCTGCACCGTCAACAGTTGCATGAAATGCCGCACCAGGTCCGGGATGTCCTCGGCGCGCTCGCGCAGCGGCGGGATCACGATCTCGACCACCGCGAGGCGGAAGTACAGGTCCTGGCGGAAGCGCCCCGCAGCGACCTCGGCGGCGAGATCACGGTTCGACGCGGCGATGATGCGCACGTCCACCGGCACCTCGCGCTCCGAGCCGACCGGGCGCAGCCTGCGCTCCTCCAGTACGCGCAACAGGCGTGTCTGCAGCGCGAGCGGCAGTTCGCTGATCTCGTCGAGGAACAGCGTGCCACCGTGAGCATAGTAGAAGAGGCCGTTGCGCGTCTCGGTGGCCCCGGTGAAGGCGCCCTTCACGTGGCCGAAGAGCTCGCTCTCGATCAGGCCGGCCGCGATCGCCGGGCAGTTTACCGGCACGAAGGGACGCTGCGCGCGCGGGCTCATGCGATGCAGCGCGCGGGCCGCAACCTCCTTGCCGGTGCCCGATTCGCCGAGCAGCAGCACCGTGCTGGGCATCTGCGCGACGCGGCGCAGCACCGTGCGCAGCGCGTCCATCGCCGCCGAGTGCCCGACCAGGCCTTCGACCTCGGCCGACAGGCCTGCGAGTTCGCGCCGCAGGATGAAGTTCTCGCGCGCGAGATGGGCGCGCTGGAAACAGTTCTTGATCGAGTTGAGGATCTGGTCGACGCGGAAAGGCTTGAGGATGAAGTCCGACGCACCGCCGCGCAGCGCGTTGATCGCGGTGTCGAGGTCGGCGAAGGCGGTGATCAGGATCACGTCGCCGGCGAAGCCCGACTCGCGCAGCTCGTGCAGCCAGTCGAGGCCGGATTTGCCCGGCAGCGCGATGTCGAGGATCAGCAGGTCGAAGTGCAGGCGCGCCATCAGGCGCATCGCGTGTTCGGCGTCCGGCGCGGTCTCGACGAGGCCGCAGCGCGGCTTCAGCGCACGCTCGAGAAAGCTGCGCATGCCCTCCTCGTCATCGACGATGAGGACCGAATGCGCCTGCCAGTTGAACTCGGGAGTGCCGGCTGGGCTCGCGGCTCCCCCCTCGCGCTCGTGCTGCATCGCTGTCCTTTTCATGTGTCGCCCGCTGCGCGCGCCGCGCAGTTACATTTTCATGATAACCGAGCCGGTCGGGGCACTGTCCCAACTATGACTCACCAGCGCCGCAAAAACCCCGGGGCGCTCGGGGACTCGTCGTAACGCGCGTCGCGCCTCAGCCACAGCGCGAACTCGGTGCCCTCACCGGGCCGGCTGTCGACCGCGATGCGGCCGCCGTAGCGCTCGACGATCGTGTAGCTGATCGACAGGCCCAGGCCGGTGCCGCTGCCCTTCTTGGTCGTGAAGAAGGGATCGAAGATATGCGACAGATCCTCCGGTGCGATGCCATGCCCGCTGTCGCGCACGCGGATCACCGCCCCGACCGTCTCGCCGTCCTCGGTCCAGTCCGCCGTCGCCAGGCCCAGCCGCCCGCCGTCGGGCATCGCCTGCACGGCATTGACGATCAGGTTGATCAGCACCTGCTGCAGCTCGCTGCGGTTGATCTCGATACGCACGCTCGCCGCGAAGTCGGTCGCGACCTCGATCGCGCGGCGGTCGAAACCGTGCTGCGTGAGGAACAGGCAGTCGGCGACGACCTCGTTCACCTCCACCGCCTCGGCATAGCCGGCGAACTCGCCCGGACGCGCGAACTGCAACAATTTCGTGACGATCTGGCGGATGCGGTCGGCTTGCTGGTGGATCAGGCGGATCTCCTCGCGCACCGGTTCCGCCGCCGGCCCCAGCACGTCGCGCATCACGTCGAGGTTGCCCTGGATCACCGCGACCGGATTGTTGATCTCGTGCGCGACACCCGCCGTCAGCTCGCCGATCGCCGCGAGCTTCTCGCTCATCACCAGCTGCTGCTGCGCACGCCGCAAGGTCTCGTTGGCCTCGCGCAGTTCCACCGTGCGCTCGGCGACCTTGCGGTCGAGCTCCTCGGCCCAGCGCTGCAGCTCCTCGCGCTTGGCCGACAGCGTGTCGAGCAGGTGGTCGAACTCGCCCGCCAGCCGCCCCAGTTCGTCGCGGCTCGCGACCGCACCCACGCGCTCGTCGACCTCTCCCTGTTCGACGCGCTGGATCACCGCGTTCATGCGCTCGATCGGCCGGAACACGCTGCGCGCCCAGCGCAGGCTCAGCACCGCACCGGCCGCGCTAATGCCGATGAACAGCACGAACAAGGCCCCCATCGCCATGCGGCCCGCAGCGCGGAAAGGCTCCTCGAGGAAGCCCACGTACAGCATCCCGACACGCTCGCCACGACCGTCCGCGATCGGTTCGTAGCCCGAGACGTAGTCGTCATTCACGACGAAGGCCGCGCCCAGCCAGGTCTCCCCGCGCCCCAGCACGAGCTCGCGCACCGCCTGCGAGACGCGCGTGCCGAGCGCCCGCGTGTCACCGAACAGGCGCACGTTGGTGGCGATGCGGGTGTCGTCGAGGAACAGGGTGGCGGTCCCGCGGCTGCCGAGCGGCAGCGAGCCGTCGCGATAGACGATGGCGTTGATGCGGTCGACCATCTCCAGATTGCCGTTGAGGAGGACGCCGCCCTCGAGCACGCCCACGAGGTTGCGCTTTTCGTCATACACCGGTGCGGCGGCGTGGATCACCAGTCCCCGGTCCTCTGCCGTGCGCGCATCGGGGGCCGCCGCGCGCGTCTCCACGAGCGGCAGCCAGGCGCGCTCGCGCAGCGCCGGGGACAGATATTGGAGCGCGCCGGCGGAGAATCGTTCTACCGTCGTCAGCGCCGATCCGTGTAGCGCCGAGGCGACGACAGGCCACTCCAGGCGTGTGGCCGCCGCACCCGCGAGCGGCTGCGACGCCGCCAGCGGACGGCCCTCGCGGTCGAGCAGCAGCAGGAAATCCAGCCGCCGCCCGGGCGCGAGTTCCGCCAGCAGGGCCGACATCGCCGACGGCCGCGCGCCGAGCAGCCCGACCACACGATGCGACTCGGCAAGCGCCTGCACGTCGCTCCCGACGCCGATGCGCACGCGATCGAAATACTCGTGCGCGGTGACGAGATCGGACCCGATCTTGAAGTTCAGGAGGCGCTCGTAGGCCTCGTTGCCCCAGGTCCACACCAGCCCCAGCAGCACCGGCACGCCCACGAGCAGCGGAGCGAGCACGAGCACCAGCAGCTTGGCACGGACCGAGCTGCGCAGCCGGTCGGCCCAGCCCGTGCGCTTCGGAGCTTCACGATTCGCGGTACGCCCCGACTCCGCGAGCAAGAGGGGAAGCCTAGCGACCTACCATCATCTCGCGCAGGCGCGCGACACGCTCCTGCGTGGACGGGTGGGTCGAGAACAGGCCACGCAGCCCCCCGCCCGACAGCGGGTTCATGATCATCATCTGCGCGGTCTCGGGATGCGCCTCGGCAACGTGCATCGGGATGCCGCGCGCGTAGGCGTCGATCTTCGCCAGCGCGCTCGCGAGCGCCTCGGGATCGCCCGAGATCTCGGCACCGCCGCGGTCCGCGCCGAACTCGCGGGTGCGCGAGATCGCCATCTGGATGATCATCGCCGCCATCGGCGCGAGGATCATCACGAGGATGCCCAGCACCGGGTTCGGACGCTCGCCGTCGCGGTTGCCGCCGAAGAACATGCCGAACTGCGCCAGCATCGAGATCGCACCGGCCACCGTCGCCGAAATCGTCGAGATCAGGATATCGCGGTTCTTCACGTGCGCGAGCTCGTGCGCCATAACGCCGCGCAGCTCGCGCTCGGACAGCATGCGGACGATGCCGGTGGTCGCCGCGACGGCCGCGTGGTCCGGGTTGCGCCCGGTCGCAAACGCGTTGGGCTGCTCCTCGTCGATGAGGTACACCTTGGGCATCGGCAGGCCGGCGCGCTGCGCGAGCCCGCGCACCATGTTGTACAGGTAGGGCGAGCTGGTCTCGTCGACCTGGCGCGCGTTGTACATGCGCAGCACCATCTTGTCGGAGAACCAGTAGGCCCACACGTTCATCGCGCCACCGAACACCAGCGCCATCAGCATGCCCTGCTTGCCGCCGAGCATTCCACCCACGGCACCGAACAGGGCGACGATTCCTGCCATCAGGATCGAGGTCTTCAGCCAGTTGCCGAACATGTGCGTAATTCCTTCCTCAGTGATTGGGCTTGTGTGACCCCTATCTGGGGCCGAACGCCACGGCTTCAATGCAGGGCGGGGATTTTCCCCGCACGCCTTCAGCTCCCGCTGCCGAAGCGCTCGCCTGCACTGACCGGGAATCCGCGCAGAAATTCCCCGGCCGGCATGCGCCGGCTGCCCGGCTTCTGCAGTTCGACGAGGCGCAGCGCCCCTTCGCCGCACGCGACGACGACCCCCGATTCGTCCGCCGACAGCACCGTGCCGGGCTCGCCGGCGCCCGCGACGGGCTCCGCGCGCCAGACCTTCACGGCGACCTCGCGCAGCGTGCCGACCGCGCCCGGGAAGGGATTGAAGGCCCGCACCGCGCGCCCGATTTCGACCGCCGGACGCCCCCAGTCGATCGCCGCCTCGGCCTTGCCGATCTTCGCCGCGTAGGTCGCGCCGGCCTCGGGCTGCGGCTGGGCCCGCAGCGTGCCTTGCGGCAGCGCGCGCAAGGCCTCGACCACCATCTCCGCGCCCAACGCCGCGAGGCGGTCGTGCAGCGTCGCGGTCGTGTCGTCGGGCGCGATCGCCAGCGCACGCTTCATCAGCATCGCGCCGGTATCGAGACCCTCGTCCATCTGCATGATCGTGATGCCGGTCTCGGCGTCGCCCGCCTCGATCGCACGGTGGATCGGCGCCGCGCCGCGCCAGCGCGGCAGCAGCGAGGCATGGATGTTGATGCAGCCCAGGCGCGGCAGCTCCAGCACCGCCGGCGGCAGCAGCAGGCCGTAGGCCGCGACGACGAGGATGTCCGGCGCACACGCGGCGAGCGCCGCGCGCTGCTCCTCGCTGCGCAGCTTCTCGGGCTGGTCGACGGGAATGCCGTGCGCGAGCGCGACCTGCTTCACCGGGCTCGCGCCGAGCTTCATGCCGCGCCCGGCGGGGCGGTCCGGCTGGGTCAGCACCAGCGGCACCGCGAAACCCGCGGCGAGGATCGCCTCCAGCGCCGCGGCGGCGAACTCAGGCGTGCCCGCGAAGGCGACGCGCAGGGGGATGGCCGCGCTCACGCGGTGATCCGCGCTTTCTTCGCCAGCCGCGTCTTGATGCGGTTGAGCTTGAGCGGCGACAGGTATTCGACGAAGACCTTGCCCTCGAGGTGGTCCAGCTCGTGCTGGATGCACACCGCGAGCAACCCGTCGGTCTCCAGCTCGAAGGGCTCGCCCGCGGCGTCGAGCGCCTTCACGCGCACGCGCTCGGCGCGCCGCACGCTCTCGTAGATGCCGGGCACCGACAGGCAGCCCTCCTCGCCGATGTGCTCGCCGGACTTCTCCAGGATTTCGGCGTTGATGAACACGCGCAGGTCGGATCGGTCCTCGCTGACATCGATCACCACCACCCGCTTGTGCACATCCACCTGGGTCGCGGCGAGCCCGATGCCGGGCGCCTCGTACATGGTCTCGGCCATGTCCTTGACGAGCTGACGGATCGAATCATCCACCTGCGCAACCGGGGCGGCGCGCGTGTGCAAACGGGGGTCGGGATAGCGGAGGATCGGTAGTAGCGCCATAAATGCTTGCCGGGTTAAGTCATTACGTGCAGAATTTCAAGTGCTTTGGCATGCTGTCGGGGTCGCCCCGGCATTCGAATCGAGTCTGCGGATCGGAACCCTCGCCCGGCGGAAGACGTTCCGGTAGCGGAAAATCCGGTTCGTTCCAATCGGAAGCGAGCGATGACCCGCATTATATTCCCTCTCCTCTTCAGCGTTGCGACCCTTCTCGGCGCACCCGCACTCGCAGCGCCGGCCGCTATCGCCGACAATGCCCCCGACAGCCACACCGTCGTACGCGGCGACACGCTGTGGGGAATTTCGGGCAAGTTCCTCAAGGAACCCTGGCGCTGGCCCGAAGTGTGGCGCCTCAACCGCGACCAGATCCGCAACCCGCACCTGATCTACCCCGGCCAGATCATCGTGCTCGACCGCAGCGGCCCGTACCTGTCGATCGGCCGCCGCGTCGGCGACCAGAAACTGCAGCCGCAGGTCTATAACGAAGATCTGAAAGACGCCGTCTCCAGCATCCCGATGCAGGATATCGAGCCCTTCCTGACGAAGCCGCTGGTCGTCGACGAAGCGCGACTGGCCGACGCCGGCACCGTGGTCGCGACGGAGACGAGCCGCGTCTTCATGGGCCCCGGCGACACGATCTTCGCCAAGAACATCAAGGACGACCAGAAGGTGTGGCAGGTCCTGCGTCCGGCCAAGCCGCTCGTCGATCCGGAGACCAGGGAAGTGCTCGGCTACGAGGCCGCCTATCTCGGCGCCGCCCGCGTCACCGAGAACGGAACCCCTGCCACGCTCGAGATCCTCAGTGCCGTCGAGGAAATCGGCACGGGCGACCGCCTCCTCGCCAGCGACAAGCCCGAAGTGTTCTCGTTCGTCCCGCACGCACCGATGTTCGATGTCGCCGGGCGCCTGATCGGCATCTACCGCGGCGTCGCGGAGACCGGCCGCAACCACGTCGTGACGCTCAACGTCGGCACCCGCGAAGGCGTCGATCGCGGCACCGTGCTGGCGCTGCACCGCAACCGCGGCACGATCGTCTACAAGGACGACGACGGCAACAAGGAAACCTACGACCTGCCCGAGAAGCGCTACGGCCTCGCCTTCGTATTCCGTGTGTTCGACCGCGTCTCCTACGCGCTCGTGATGGAGACCGATGGCCAGGTCACGGTCGGCGACAGCGTGCGCAAGCCCTGACGCGTCAGCGGTGGAGGACGATCTCGCCGCCTGGCTGCGGCTGACCCTCCTCCCCGGGATCGGACCCGAGCGCCAGCGCAGCCTGCTCGCCGCGTTCGGGCTGCCCGGACAGGTCTTCGCCGCCGGGCGCAGCGCGATCATCGCGGTGGCCGGCGCAGACACAGCGGACCTTCTCTTCGCCGCGCCCGACGAGGCGCGTATCGCTGCAGCGCTCGCGTGGGCCGCGGAACCGGGCAACCACATCCTCACCCTCGGCGACGCCGCCTATCCGCGCGGCCTGCTCGAGATCCCCGACCCGCCGGTGCTGCTGTACGTGAAGGGCGATCCGGCCCTGCTGTCGTCGAATGCGCTTGCGATCGTCGGCGCGCGCTCGGCAACGCCGGGCGGCGCCGCGAACGCCCAGGCCTTTGCGGAACACCTCGCCGGCGCGGGCCTCACGATCGTCAGCGGACTCGCGCTCGGCATCGACGCCGCGGCCCACCGCGGTGCGCTCGCCCAGGGCGAGGGCAGGACCGTCGCGGTCATCGGCACCGGTGCGGACCGCGTCTATCCCGCCCGCCACCAGGCACTCGCGCGCGAAATCGCACAGCGGGGCGCCATCGTCAGCGAACTGCCGCTCGGCACACCCGCGCTGCCGCACAACTTCCCGCGCCGCAACCGCCTCATCGCCGGGCTCGCGCGCGGCGTGCTGGTCGTCGAGGCGGCCATCGGCAGCGGCTCGCTGATCACCGCACGGCTCGCGTCCGAATGCGGGCGCGAGGTGTTCGCGATCCCCGGTTCCATCCATTCGCCGCTCGCGCGCGGCTGCCATCGCCTGATCCGCGACGGCGCCAAGCTCGTCGAGACCGCGGCCGACGTGCTCGACGAACTGGCCTGGGGCCGGCCTGCCGCCGCGGAGACGCCCCCCGCCCGCGGCACGCAACGACGGCGCAGTCCTGCGGCCGCCGACGCCTCGCAGGCCCTGTTCCCGCCGCCTGCGCCCGATGCGGGCCTTCCACCGGAGCAGGCCGCAGTGCTCGCCGCCCTGGGGCACGACCCGCTCGATGTCGACACCCTGGCCGCGCGCAGCGGCTTGACGCTCGATGCGCTCTACGCCATCCTGCTTGCACTGGAGCTCGACGGGCGGATCAGCCGACTCCCCGGCGGGCGCTACCAGCGCCATTGACCTGACGGTGTGCCGCCATGTTCGACATCCTTGTATACCTCTTCGAGAACTACGTTCACGCCACCGCCTGCCCCGAAATCGACCAGCTCGCCCGCAAGCTCTCGGCGGCCGGTTTCGAGGAGGATGAAATCACCGAAGCCCTCGACTGGCTCTCGGGCCTGCGCAGCATTTCCGACGCCTCGCCGCTCGCGACGACGCCCGCGCCGGGCGCTTTCCGCATCTACGCGGCCGAGGAGGAAGCACGGCTCGGCACCGAGTGCCGCGGCTTCCTCGCCTTCCTGGAAAATGCCGGCGCCCTCGACGCAGGGACGCGCGAAATCATCATCGAGCGCACGCTGGCCTTGAACGGCGTCACCGCCAGCCTCGCCCGGCTCAAGGTGATCGTGCTGATGGTGCTGTGGCAGCGCGAGCTGCCGCTCGACAGCCTGATCGTCGATGAATTGCTCGGCGAAGAGGGCGAAGAGTCCGCGCCGTTGCCGCACTAGGCAAGCTCCCGAGCTTGCACCCTTGACGGCGGCCTGCTTATCATGCGCCGCTCGATCACCCCATACACGAAGACCGAAAGGGTTTTCCAAGGCGGCCAAGCGGCATGAGCAAGCAACTGATCATCGCGGAGAAACCTTCGGTCGCGCAGGACATCGCCCGCGCGCTGGGCGGCTTCACGAAGGAAAAGGATTATTTCGAGTCGGACGAGTACGTGCTCTCGTCGGCCGTCGGCCACCTGCTCGAACTGGTCGTGCCCGACGAGTACGAGGTCAAGCGCGGCAAATGGACTTTTGCCCACCTGCCGGTGATCCCGCCGCAGTTCGCGCTGAAACCCATCGAGAAGACCGACGACCGCCTCAAGCTGCTGACCCGGCTGATCAAGCGCAAGGACGTCACCGGCCTGATCAACGCCTGTGACGCGGGGCGCGAGGGCGAGCTGATCTTCAATTTCATCGCGCAGCACGCCAAGAGCGACAAGCCGGTGCGCCGGCTGTGGCTGCAGTCGATGACGGCTGCGGCGATCCGTGACGGCTTCGCCCAGTTGCGTTCGGCACAGGAAGTCGAGGGCCTGCGACAGGCGGCGGTGTGCCGTGCCGAGAGCGACTGGCTGATCGGCATCAACGGCACGCGCGCGATGACCGCGTTCAATTCCAAGACCGGCGGCTTCCACCTCACCACGGTCGGGCGCGTGCAGACGCCGACGCTCGCGATCGTGGTCGAGCGCGAACAGAAGATCCGCCAGTTCAAGCCGCGCGACTACTGGGAACTGGAAGCCTCCTTCGGCTGCCAGGCCGGCAGCTACGCGGGACGCTGGTTCGACGAGAAGTTCAAAAGAGCCGAAGGCGACGAGCACGCGACCGCCTTCCGCCTGTGGGACAAGGCGCAGGCCGGGGCGATCAAGGCGAAGTGCGACGGCAAGCCGGGCACGGTCAGCGAGGAATCCAAGCCTTCGACCCAGCTCTCGCCGCTGCTCTTCGACCTCACCAGCCTGCAGCGAGAGGCCAACGGCCGCTTCGGCTTTTCGGCGCGCGTGACGCTGCAGATCGCGCAGGCGCTGTACGAGAAGCACAAGGCGCTGACCTATCCGCGTACCGACGCGCGCGCGCTGCCCGAGGACTACCTCGGCACGGTCAAGGACGTGATGCGCGCGCTGCCGGACGAATACGCCCCCTTCGCGAACGAGATCACGAAGCAGGGCTGGGTGAAACCGAACAAGCGCATCTTCAACAACGCGAAGATCTCCGACCACTTCGCGATCATCCCGACCGGGACGGTGCCGAAGAGCCTGTCGGAAGCCGAGCACAAGATCTACGACCTGGTGACGCGGCGCTTCCTGTCGGTGTTCTTCCCGGCCGCCGAATACCGCATCACGACCCGCATCACGCGCGTCGCGGGCGAGGCCTTCAAGACCGAGGGCAAGGTGCTGGTGAATTCGGGCTGGCTGGCCGTGTACGGCAAGGAAGCCGTCAAGGACGACGAGGATGGCGCAAGCGGCGGCGGCGCGCAGCTGTGCGCGGTGCAGCCGAACGAGACGGTATCGACCGACGACATCCTCGTGAAGTCGCTCGTCACCAAGCCGCCCGCACGCTACAACGAAGCGACGCTGCTCTCCGCCATGGAAGGCGCGGGCAAGATGGTCGACGACGAGGAGCTGCGCGCGGCAATGGGCGAACGCGGCCTCGGCACGCCGGCGACGCGCGCGCAGATCATCGAGGGCCTGATCGCGGAGCAGTACATCCACCGCGAGGGGCGCGAGCTGATCCCGAGCGCCAAGGCCTTCTCGCTGATCACGCTGCTGAAGGGCCTCGACGTGTCGGCCCTGACCTCGCCCGAGCTGACCGGCGAATGGGAGCACAAGCTCGCGCAGATGGAGCGCGGCCAGCTGTCGCGGCCCGAGTTCATGCGCGAGATCGCCGAGATGGCGCGCGAAGTGGTCGAGCGCGCCAAGCGCTACGAGTCGGACACGGTGCCGGGCGACTTCGTCACGCTGGCTACGCCGTGCCCGAAGTGCGGCGGCGTCGTGAAGGAGAACTACAAGAAGTTCGCGTGCCAGGGCTGCGACTGGAGCGCGTGGAAGATCGTCGCCGGGCGCCAGTTCGAGATCGCCGAGATCGAGACGCTGCTGCGCGAGGGCAAGGTCGGCCCGCTGATGGGCTTCCGCAGCAAGATGGGACGGCTCTTCAACGCCGAGATCCGCCTCAACGACGACAAGCAGCCCGAGTTCGACTTCGGCCAGCCGAAGGACGACGGCGAGGGCGCCGAGCCGGTCGATTTCTCCGGCCAGGAGACGCTGGGCGCATGCCCGAAGTGCGCCTCGCCGGTGTACGAGCACGGCATGGCCTACGTGTGCGCCAAATCGGTGGGGCCGGAGAAGTCGTGCGACTTCCGCTCGGGCAAGGTGATCCTGCAGCAGCCGGTGGAGCGCGAGCAGATGACGAAGCTGCTCGCCGACGGCCGCACCGACCTGCTCAAGGGCTTCGTGTCGACGCGCACGAAGCGCAAGTTCTCGGCCTTCCTCGTGCGCGGCGCGGACGGCAAGGTGGGCTTCGAGTTCGAGCCGAAGGCGCCCAAGGCGGGTGCGAAGGCCAAGGCGGGCGACGGGACCGGCAAGGAAGGCGCAACGGCGGCGGCCGGGACGGCCGACAAGGCAGCCGCCAAGCCCGCAGCCCGCAAAACCGGCACGCGGACCCGCAAGGAAGCCTGATCCCGGCGTCGGCGCGGGTCGCGCTTCAGCGCGCGACGCGGCCGAGCAGGCCGGCGCTTTCGCCGACGGGATCGCCGACCAGCGCGAAGCCGCGCAGGACTCCCTTGCGGTCGTGGAACAGAGCGCGCACGCCGCGGGCAGTGGCCGATTCGTGCCATTCGCCGGCGACGGGCGGCGGCTCGCACAGCGCAACCGCGCAACACTCCAGGTTCAGGCGCCGCACGCGCGCCTTCCAGCGCATGCGGGCCGCATGTCCCGTCAGCACGTCGGCAAGAACCTGAGCGCCCTCATCGATGTCTTCCTGCAGCTTGAAGACGCGTCCTTCGAATTCGGCACAGCCGCCCAGCGCGTAAATGCCCTCGACCGAGGCACGCAGCGCGGCATCGACGACGATGCCCACCGCGACGTCCAGGCCCGCGGCCCGCGCGGCCTGCACGCACGGCCGGCTTCCCAGCGCGGCGACGACCACGTCCGCGTCGAGCACTTTTCCGCCCAGCGTCGTGACGTGGAGTTCGTCCAGGGCCCGCTCGATGCGCTGCACGCCGTCCTCGGTGCGGATGCGCACGCCCGCGGACGCCAGCGCGACGGCGATGCGTTCGGCACACAGGGCCGGCACGCCGCCTCCCAGCAGGCGCGGATCGGGCTCCAGCAGGGTCACCTCGCACCCGCCGCGCCTGAGGCTTTCCGCCAGCTCGCAGCCCAGGATGCCGCCGCCGACGACGGCCACGCGCTTGCGCCCCGCGAGCTCGGAACGCAGATAGGCGTACTCGGCGAGGCTGCCGACGGTGAGGACGGCCGCAGCGTCGCTGCCGCGCAGGTTTGCCGGCCGGATCGCTTCCGCACCGGTCGCAAGCACCAGTTGCGACCAGGCCTGTTCCGGCTGCGCGGGGTTGTCGGTGCGCAACACATGGCCCGCGAGGTCGAGCGCGAGCACGCGGCGACGTGGCGTGATCGTGGCCTCGAAGCGATAGGCCATCTGTTCGGCGGTGGCGATCACGAGCTCGTCCGCGCCGCGCCCGCGCGCGAGACCGGCAGAGAGCTGGTCCTTGGAGTAGGCGGCAGCCTCATCCGCGCCGATCAGGTGGATCTCGCGCCGGCGGTCGCGCTGGCGCAGCGCCCGCAACAGCGCGTAGCCGGCGAAGCCGGTGCCGACGATCACGAGCGGTGCATTCACGGCGCTCCCCCGGGGAAGGCATGGTTTCACGCTAGTCGCCGGCGCGCGGGACGGCGCGGCAATCGGTCACGTCCGCCAGGGCAATCGCATGAGTGCGCTTGTCGTCAGGCTAGTTGCAAAATTGTTCGTGAAGGCACGGATTCGCAGGGTGGGAGGAGCGCAGCGCATCCCGCCACGCGGCGTTCGTGCCGACTCCGAGCGCTGGGCGAACGGGCGTTTCCGATCCGTCAGGCGAGCTCCAGCGGCGCCGCGCGGCCGATCGGGCGCACGCCGGGCAGGTCGCTCTCGAGGATGGCGGTACGCAGGACGTCGATCGCGCCGCTGCGCGGGTAGGTGACGCGCCAGGCGAGCGCGACGCGGCGCGAGGGTTCGGGGTCCGAGAACGGGCGCACGGCGACCAGCGTGTTCTGCGCCGGCAGGTCGTCCGCGGCGGTGCTGGGCAGCACCGTGACGCCAAGACCGGTCGCGACCATGTGGCGGATCGTCTCCAGCGAGCTGCCTTCCAGCGTGCGCTGCAGGCCGCTGACGCTGCGACAGTGCGGGCACACTTCGAGCACCTGGTCGCGGAAGCAGTTGCCGGCGCCGAGCAGCAGCAGCTGGTCGTCGGCGAGCTTGTCGGGATCGATGTGCTCCAGCGCGTTCCACGGGTGCGTCGCCGGCATCAGTACGCGGAAGGGTTCGTCGTACACCGGCTGGGCGACGACGCCCGCTTCGTCGAAGGGCAAGGACAGCACGATGACGTCGAGTTCGCCGCGCTTGAGCGCCTCGAGCAGCCGCGTCGTGTAGTTTTCGTGGATGATCAGCGGCATGCGCGGCGCGAGCTTGTGCACGCGCGGGATCAGCCGCGGCAGCAGGTAGGGCGCGATGGTGTAGATCACCCCCAGGCGCAGCGGCCCGGACAGGGGGTCCTTGCCGGCCGCGGCGATCTCCGGGATCTGCGCCGCCTCCATCAGCACCTTCTCGGCCTGGGCGACGATGCGCTGGCCGGTGGAGGTGATCTTGACCTCGGTCGCGCTGCGCTCGAAGAGCTGCACGCCGAGTTCGTCCTCGACCTTCTTGATCGCGACCGAAAGCGTCGGCTGGCTGACATGGCACTTCTCGGCCGCGCGGCCGAAGTGGCGCTCGTGGGCGAGGGCGATGAGATAGCGGAGGTCGGTGAGGGTCATGGTGTTACGCCGGGCAATGGCATGCGTCGAAGATGTTACTCCGCATGGGCACATCGGGACACCTCCGGCAACCCGTTCGGTGCGGCTGCCGCTTATACTTCGCATCGAGTGAATGCCCCGCACGGCGGGGCTACAAACAATAACTATCTATGACTTTCCGCTTATATTTGCGCGCCGTCGCCGCGATTTCGATTGCCGCGAGCTCGTCGATGACGACGGCCCAGTCCGGCATGGCGCCGGAAACCTCGCCGGACTCGCCGATTTCGGAATCGAGCTATTTCGATTCCCTCCCGGTCGTACTCACCGTCTCGCGCATGCCGCGACCGCAGAACGAAACGCCTGCGGCGATCACCGTGCTCGATCGCGAGACGATCCGCGCGACCGGCTACCGCAGCCTGGACCGCCTGCTGCGCCTGGTGCCGGGCATGCTGGTCGCGAAGGAACGTGGCAGCGAGCAGTGGGTCAGCTACCATGGCCCGAACCGCGATTCCCCGCAGGAGCTGCAGATCCTCATCGACGGGCGCTCGGTGAGCGCGGCGTATTTCGGCAGCTTCGGGCGCAATTCATTCCCGCTCGCGATCGAGGACATCGAGCGCATCGAGGTCGTGCGCGGCACCGACGCGGCGTCCTACGGCACGAACGCCTACATGGGGGTGGTGAACATCATCACGCGCCACACCGCGGAGGAGCGCGGCGGGAAGGTCTCGGTTGCGGGCGGCACGAACGGCTATTCTGAAGTGAGCGGCCGCGTGGTCACGCGCTCGGGGCCGCTGGGCCTGCGCATCACGGCGCAGCACCTGCGCGACGAGGGTGTGCACGACCTGAACGACAGCCGCGACCGCCAGCGCGCGAGCCTGCGCAGCGACCTGCAGTTGGGCCAGCACGACGAGCTGACCCTGCTCGCGGGCTTCACCGACATCGAGCGCGGGACGGGTTACCCGAACACGCCGTTCAACTCGCATCCCGAGCGGGACATGGACACGCGCGAGCATTTCGGCCACCTGCGCTGGCGCCATGCCGTCAGTCCGGACGAGGAGTTCCTGCTGTCGGGCTACTACGCCTACGAGCGCACGCGCAACGAGTGGGCGATCAACAACGGCCCGCTGCGCTTTCCCGGCGGCCCGTTCTCGATCCCCGTGAACGACAGCTTCACGACACGGCGCCAGAACCTCGAATTCCAGCACAACGTCTCGCCCCGGACGGGCCTGAGGCTGAGCTGGGGGGCCGAGTGGCGGCGCGACGAAGTCCATGCGCCGTTCATTTTCTTCGGCCGTTCCGACCCGGCCGAGGAAAGCCGCCGCCTGTTCGCGAACGTCGAATGGCGGGCAGCGCCGCAATGGCAGTGGAACTTCGGCGCGATGGCCGAGCGCTTCCAGGACGACCGTACCCGCCTGTCGCCGCGCGTGTTCCTCAACTGGCTGCCGAACGAGACGGAGACCTGGCGAGCCGGCTACGCGCGCGCCTGGCGCAATCCCGGCGTGTTCGGCCGCTACAGCGACGTGCGCATCATCCACCCCTTCCTCGGGCTGTTGCAGCACCGCTTCGTTCCCAATCCGGACATCGATCCGTCACGCCTCGACAGCTTCGAGATCGGCCACGCGCGCCGCTTCCCGTCGCTGCAGGGCAACCTCGACGTGCGCGTGTTCCACGAGCGCATCCACGACCAGATCCAGCGCCAGCAAGCGGAGAACTCGCTGCCGGCACTGGTCCCGAAAGCGATCCTGCCGCCGTCGCAGTGGGCAAACGGCCACGGCACGGTCTGGCTCGACGGCGTCGAGACGCAATTCGACTTCAAGCCCTGGCAGAACGGCACGCTGCTGCTGCGCCACACGCTGATGCGTGGGCGCGCCAGCGACGACGGCACCGAGGACAGCGTCGCGCCGTATTCGGCAAGCATCACGTGGCTGCAGCGCATGGGTGCGTGGCAGAGCGCGCTGACCCTGCTGCGGGTCGGGCCGGTGCGGGCCGGCAACGGGTTCACGCCGAGCTTCCGCTACACGGTGCCGGACTATACGCAGCTCGATGCGAGCATCGCGCGCGAGTTCCGCCTCGACGGCGGACGGACGCTGGAGCTGCGGCTGACGGGCCTCAACCTCCTCGGACGCCACCAGGAGCTGGCGAATTTCCCGGTGCAGCAGGCGTCCCGCTCCAACGACCCGGTCAACCGCCTCGAGCCGGTCGTGATGCTGAGCGTGTCGGCCGGCTTCTGAGCTGCCGCGCAGGCGCCGGACTTGTGTCCGGCGCGCTTCGCCCCGAATCTGTGGTGCATGACGCGGCCGGGAACGCCGGCGGCCGCCGTGCGTCTACGCGACGGATTGATGACAACTCAGGGGAAAAGCACAACATGCGCAAGACGATCCTTGTCACCGCCCTGGCAATGGGCCTGGGCTCCGCTTTCATCGACGGCCTCATGGTTCCCGCGGCGTTCGCGGCGAGCCCGGTTCCGACGGCACAGGCGGCACAGCTCAACCGCTTCGGCCTGCCCGATTTTGGCGATCTCGTCGAGCAGGTCGGTCCCGCCGTGGTGAACATCGCGGTGACTCCTAAGGAAAAGGCGCGCCCGATGGGCGAGGACGCCCAGGGTCTGTCGCCCGACGATCCGTTCTACGACTTCCTGCGCCGCTTCGGCGTGCCGGCGCCGGGCATGCCCGGCCAGCCGGGCCATGGCAACCGCGGCCCGCGCGCGCAACGCGGCGTGGGCTCCGGTTTCATCGTCAGCAACGACGGCTACGTGCTCACGAATGCGCACGTCGTCGGCGAGGGCGAATCGGAAGTGACGGTCAAGCTGATCGACAAGCGCGAATTCAAGGCCAAGGTGGTCGGCACCGACAGGCGTACCGACATCGCGCTGCTGAAGATCGACGCCACCGGCCTGCCGACCGTGCGCACGGGCGACGCGGAGCGCTCGCGCGTCGGCGAATGGGTGGTCGCGGTGGGTTCGCCCTTCGGCTTCGACAACACGGTCACGGCCGGCATCATCTCGGCCAAGGCGCGCCGCCTGCCGGACGAGAACTACGTGCCCTTCATCCAGACCGACGTCGCGATCAACCCCGGCAACTCGGGCGGGCCGCTGTTCAACCTCGCCGGCGAGGTGATCGGCATCAACTCGCAGATCTATTCGCGCTCGGGTGGCTTCATGGGCATCTCGTTCGCGATCCCGATCGACGTCGCCCTGAAGGTCAAGGACCAGATCGTCAAGTACGGCCGCGTGCAGCGCGGCAAGCTGGGCATCACGATCCAGGGGCTGGACAAGGAGCTGGCGCAGTCCTTCGGCCTGGCCGAGCCGCGCGGCGCGCTGATCGCGAGCGTCGAGCCCGACAGCGCCGGCGACAAGGCGGGCCTGAAGGCGGGCGACGTGGTGCTGGGCGTCGACGGCGCAAATGTCGGCGAATCGGGCGACCTGCCGCGCATCATCGGCGACAAGCGCCCCGGCACGAGCGTGAAGCTGGAGATCTGGCGTGATGGCAAGAGCCGCACGGTGAGCGCGACGCTGGGCGAGATGAACCCGGAGACCCTGGCCGAGGTGCAGGGCGGCGGGGGCGAGGGCAAGCGCGGCGAGGACGCGGGCGGCAAGCTGGGCCTCGCCGGCCGCGCGCTCACGAACGAGGAGGCCGCGCAGCTGGGCGTGCGCGGCGGCCTGCTGGTCGAACGTGTGAATGGTCCGGCAGCGCAGGCGGGCCTGCAGCAGGGCGACATCGTGCTGGCCGTGAACAACCAGCCGGTGACCACGGTGCAGGCCTTCCGCCAGCTGATGGAGAAGGTCGGCAACCGCTTCGCGCTGCTCGTGCAGCGCAGCGGCACGCGCCTCTTCGTGCCGATCCGCATCGGCAGCTGAGCGTCCCGCAAGCCGGCCCGATCAGGGCCGGCCGGCGGCGGACGCTCCATCCGCTGCCGGCCGGCATACGCATCCGGGCTATGTGACCTGGGTCACGCGCGGCTTGGCCGTGGAATAAATCCCGATACACTGCTGTTCATGTTTGCGCAGGATCATCGCGCGGACCGGCGCACACGCGTCCGGCCGCGCACTACGCGGTTTATTCCAACCACCTGAAACGAGAGAACGATCAATGAAGAAACTCCTCACCCATGCCGCTGCCGGCCTCATCGCCCTGTCCGTCGCCGGCCTCGCCTCCGCGCAGATGAAGCCCGAGGACGCGATCAAGAACCGCCAGTCCGGCTACACCTTCATGGCGTGGAACATGGGCAAGATCAAGGCGCAGGTCGTCGACGGCACGACGCCGTACAACAAGGACCAGGTCGTCGCCGCCGCCAACGTGATCGCCGCAACCGCCAACTCCGGCCTGGGGGCGCTGTACCTGCCCGGTACCGACAAGGGCAAGGGCTGGAAGGACACGCGCGTGAAGGCCGAGTTCTTCAAGGAGCAGGAGGAAGTCGGCAAGATCGCGAAGAACTTCATCGAGCAGGCCAACACGCTGCAGAAGGTCGCGATGACGGGCGACCAGGCCGCGATCAAGGCCCAGTTCGGCGAGATGGGCAAGGCCTGCAAGGCCTGTCACGACAAGTACCGCGTCGAGGAGTGATGCGCGCCGGGTGATCCGGTACGGTGAACAGCAAAATGGCCACCCCACGGGGTGGCCATTTTCGCTTTGGGGGACGGCGTTCAGGCCGGCTGCGCCACGGGGCGCAGCACCGGCGCCTCGCGGATCGGCAGGTTCACGACGGCGGCCATCGCGGCGAGCGCCATGTCGGCGTACCACATCCACGAGAAGTCGCCGAACTCGGTGATCGCGATGCCGCCCAGCCACGCGCCGAGGAAGCCCCCGATCTGGTGCGACAGCAGCGTCAGGCCGAACAGCGTGCCGAGGTAGCGGATGCCGAAGAGCTTGCCGACGATGGCGGCGGTGGGCGGCACGGTCGCGAGCCAGGTGAAGCCGAGGCCGGCGGCGAAGAGGTAGAAGGTCAGCGCGGTCTTAGGTGCCATCAGGTAGATTGCGACGAGCAGCGCGCGCGAGGCGTACATCGCCGCGAGCACGTACTTGCTGCGGTAGCGCGACACGGAGGCACCGGCATACAGGCTACCGACGATGTTGGACAGGCCGATGATCGCCAGCGACCAGCTCGCGACGGTCGGCGGCAGGCCGCACAGATCCACTTCGCCCGGCAGGTGCGTGACGAGGAAGGCGATGTGGAAGCCGCAGGTGAAGAAGCCGGCGTGCAGCAGCAGGTAGCTGCGGTCGCCCATCGCCTGGCGCACGGTGCGCCACAGGCCGGCGTCCTCGTGCGCGCCGTGGTGATGCGTCGCGTGCCTGGGATCGACGAGCACGCGGATCAGCGGCAATGCGGCGAGCGTCATCAGCGCCAGCGACCACATCGCACCCATCCAGCCTATGCTCTGGATCAGCTTCTGCAGCACCGGCGCGAACACGAACTGGCCGAACGATCCGCCGGCGTTGATCACGCCCGACGCGGTGCCGCGCGCTTCCACCGGCAGGCGCTGCGCCGCGGCGCCGATCAGCACCGAGAAACTGCCCGCGCCCGAACCCATCGCCGACAACAGGCCCAGCGACACGACCAGCCCGATGCCCGAACCCATGAAGGGCGTCAGCGCGCTGCCCAGCGCGAGGATCACGAGACCCCACACCAGCACCTTCGCCGCGCCGTAGCGGTCCGCAAATGCGCCGGCGACGGGCTGGATCGCGCCCCACATGAACTGCCCGACCGCGAGGGCGAAGCTGATCGTCGCGATGCCCAGCCCGGTCGAGGTGTTGAGCGGGGACACGAACAGGCCCAGCGACTGGCGCGCGCCCATCGTCACCATCAGGATGCCGGCGGCCGAGAGGGTGACGATCAGCGCGGCGCGGGTGTTGAGGGATCGCAGCATGGGGGTCTTCTTTCTTTGTCGTTATGGTCGGGGTCGGGGGTGCGCCCTGATCTATTTCTTGCGCACGAACAGCGTGTGCAGGCTGCGGCCCAGCGCGCCGTCGCGGTCGAACACCGCGGTCGTCACGGTGCCGATGCCGCCCGTGTCGATGATGGTGCGCGCCGACATGCCGAACCATTCGCCGGTCGGATGGCGGTGCATGTTGATCGTGAGATCCACCGGCACGAAGGTCCAATGGCGGATGTCGAGTTCGGCGCTGATGCCGTTGGCCGAATCGAGGATCAGCAGCAGGGCCTCGATGCCGTCGGTCGGCTGGCCGGCGACGAGCGGGATGCGCGGACGCGCCCACACCGTCGCCGGGCCGGGCTCGATGAAGCTGCCGTCGGCGAAGCGCCATTCGAGCGCGTCGGCGTAGGGGAAGTAGTCGACGCCGTGGAAGAACACCTGGGCCTGCGCCTCGGGCAGCGGCGGCACCGCGAAGGGGTCGGCAACGGCGACGGCGCTCTCGGGCAGGCGCTCGACGCGCCACGCGTGGGCCAGCAGCACCGGCTTGCCGCGCACCAGCATCTCGCCCTGGATCAGCTCGATGCGCCGGCCCGGACGCAGCACGCGCACGCGCAGCTCGCACGGCTCGACCGGCACCGGCCCGAGGATCTCGAAGGTGATGCGCGCGATGTCGAGCCCGAATTCGGACGGAAAGCGGCGCAGCGCCTGCGCGAGCAGCGCGATCGGCGGGCCGCCGTGCTGGCTCTCCACCGACCACGGGCCGATCGTGGCTTCGGTGGGCTGGTAGGCGTTGTCGCCGAGCGGCTGGAAGAAGGCTTCGGGAAGCGCGATGCTCTTGTGCATGTTCAATACCCTAGCGTATGTGACCGAGAATTTAACCTACAGATACGGAAACAAAAAGCCGATAATAGTTGCCGCTACGTCAACGATGTGTTGACAACCGAGATTGACAGATGAGCTGGCTCGCAAGCTGGGACACCTTCGTGAAAGTCGTCGAAAGCGGCAGCATGGCAGCCGCCGCGCGGCGCCTGGACTGCACGCGGGCGCAGGTCAGCAAGCAGATCGGCGAGCTCGAGCGGCGTTTCGGCGTGCGCCTGTTCGACCGCTCGACGCGCAAGCTCTTCCTCACCCCGTCGGGCGAAGTGTTCTACCAGCATGCGCTGCGCGCGCTCGAGTCGGTGGAGCTGACCGAGGTCGCCGTGCGCAACCTCGGCGACGTGCCGAGCGGGCTGCTGCGCATCAGCGCGAGCGTGGTGTTCGGCCGCATCTGGGTCGCGCCGCTGCTGCCGCGCCTGACCACCCGCTACCCCGAGCTCGAGTGCGAGCTGATCCTCACCAACACGCTGGTCGACCTCGCCGAGGACCGCATCGACCTCGCGCTGCGCTTCTGCAAGACGCCGCCGGAGGATGTCGTGGCGAAGCGCATCTTCACGATGGAAACGGTGATCTGCGCGGCACCCGCCTACCTCGCCCGGCATGGCACGCCGAAGCAGCCGCGCGAGCTCGTCGATCACCAGTGCTTCAGCTTCCTGCTCTCGGACAACCGCATCTGGCGCCTGATCGACCACGCAGGGACGGAAGTCGCGATCCCGGTGCGCGGCCGCATCCAGTTCAACGAACCGGCAAGCATCCTCGATGCGACGCTGGCCGGGCACGGACTGGCGATCCTGCCGACCTACCTGTGCTGCAAGGAGCTGGCCGAAGGGCGGCTCGTGCGCGTGCTGAGGGATTACACGCCGCGCATCGACTTCGGCCGCCACCTGTACGCCTGCTACATGCCCAGCCGGGCGCGCCTGCCCAAGGTAAAGGTGCTGCTGGACGAGCTGGAGGCGATGCAGAAGCCTGAGCCGCCGTGGGGGAAGCTCGGCGGCTGACGGCGGGCCGGCTGCAGGCGCCGACCGGCACGGCACGGAACGAATCCGGCCTACCAGGCCGGGGTCGTCGCGGCCGGAACGGGCGCGGGCGGTGGCAGCAGTCCGCCGGACACGGCCCACACCGCGAAACCGGCGAACGCGAGCGCGACGAACAGCGCGACCGGACCGCCGCCGCGCGCGGGCGGAATCGCGGGATCATCCACGGCCTTGACGCCGGTGATCATCGGGGTAATGAGGTTGTCCTTCTTCACGTGCGTGTGCCACATCACCGCGCCGACGTGCAGCCCGACGAGGCCATACACGATCCATTCGGCCTGGCGGTGCAGGCCGGTGATCCACGCCGACAGCTCGCTCGACACGGCTTGGTAGAGCGGGCCGTAGAAGGCGATGTCGTCGTTAGCGAACGCGCCCGCGAGCGCCTGGCCGGCCATCAGCGACAACAGCGCGACCGTCGACAGCGCCCCCAGCGGGTTGTGGCCGACGCCACGCCAGTGCCCTGCGAGGTAGGAGCGCAGCGTTGCCGGCGTGGGCAGGAACTGCGCAAAGCGCGCATAGGTCGAGCCGACCACGCCCCACACGATGCGGAACACGACGACGCCGAGGATCGCCAGGCCGATGCGGCCATGACAGTCCATCGCGTTGCCGCCGATCTTCACGCTGACTATCGCGCTGGCGACCAGCGCGACGAGCAGCCAGTGCGCGAGGCGGGTGGGGAGGTCCCACAGCAGGATGGGGTGCTTCATGCCTTGCTACCTTTCTTCGCTTTCCGCTTCGGGGCGGCTGCCCCTTCCCCGTTAACAGCGCGCGACGCGAGAAATTCCGCGAGGATGGTCGCGGTATGCGAGCCGGCGCCCGCGCATACGTCCGCGACCGGCCCCTGCGCGACGATGCGCCCGCCACCATCGCCACCTTCGGGACCGAGGTCGATCAGCCAGTCGGCCTCGGCCATCACGTCGAGGTCGTGCTCGATCGCGAGCACGGTGTGGCCGGCGTCGGCGAGACGGTGCAGCACGCGGATCAGCTTGTCGACGTCGGCCATGTGGAGTCCCACGGTGGGCTCGTCGAGCACGTACAGGGTGTGCTTTTCGGCGGGCAGCGGGCGGCCGCCGGTCTTGGCACTTTCTCCTGCGCGGCCTCTGACCTTCGCGAGTTCGGTGACGAGTTTGATGCGCTGCGCCTCGCCGCCGGACAGCGTCGGGCTGGGCTGGCCGAGCGTCAGGTAGCCGAGGCCGACGTCCTGCAGCAGCGCGAGCGGATGGGCGATCGACGGATGCGCCGCGAAGAAGTCCACGGCTTCGTCGACCGGCATCGCCAGCACTTCCGCGACCGATTTCTCGCGCCAGCGCACCGTCAGCGTCTCGGGATTGAAACGCGCGCCGCCACAGGCGTCGCAGGGCAGCTTCACGTCGGGCAAAAAACTCATCTCGACCGTGGTCTGGCCCTGGCCCTCGCACACCGGGCAGCGGCCGGCGCCGGTGTTGAACGAGAAGCGCGACGCGCTCCAGCCGCGCGTCTTGGCTTCGAAAGTCTCGGCGAAGAGCTTGCGGATGGCGTCCCAGAAGCCGACATAAGTCGCGGGGCAGGAGCGCGGCGTCTTGCCGATCGGCGTCTGGTCGACTTCGAGCACGCGGCCGACCGCCTGCCAGCCGTCGATACGGTCGCAGCCGATGGGGTCGGCCGCACTGGTCTGCGCCTCGCCGCGACGGCGGGCGCGCTGGGCGTCGGGGTCGCCGAGCAGGGCGTGCAGGCTGGCGTGGATCACGTCGCGCGCGAGCGTCGATTTGCCCGAGCCCGACACGCCGGTGACGACCGTCAGCCGCCCGAGCGGCACGCGCGCGTCGACGGCCTGCAGGTTGTGCAGCGTCGCGTTCCTCACGACCAGGAAGGGGTGATCGTCGCCTATCGCCAGCGGCGGGCGCATCGGGTGCTGCAGCGGCGCGCGGAAGCAGGCGCCGGTCGCCGATTGCGGCGCCGCCATCAGGTCGGCGAGCCGACCTTCGGCGACGACTTCGCCGCCGCGCACGCCGGCGCCGGGGCCGAGGTCGATCACGTGGTCGGCGCGGCGGATGGTGTCCTCGTCGTGCTCGACGACGAGCAGCGTGTTGCCGCGGTCGCGCAGGGCTTCCAGGGTATCGAGCAGCATGCGGTTGTCGCGCGGGTGCAGGCCGATCGTCGGCTCGTCGAGGATGTAGCACACGCCGCGCAGGTTGGAGCCGAGCTGCGCGGCGAGGCGGATGCGCTGCGCTTCGCCACCGGACAAGGTCGGCGCGCCGCGGTCGAGCGCGAGATAGGCGAGGCCGACCTGTTGCAGGAAATCGAGGCGGCCGCGGATCTCGCTGACGAGATCGCGGCCGATGTCGGTCTCGCGGCCTTCGAGTTTCAGGCTGTCGAAGAAGCCCGACACCTTCGCGACCGGCTGCGCGGACAGTTCGTGGATGCCAAGCTCCCTGAAACGTACCGCGCGCGCCACCGGGTTCAGGCGCGCGCCGTCGCAAGTCGGGCAGATTTCGTCGGTGACCTGCTCGGTCTCGGCCAGATCCAGCTCGTTGGCGTCCTCGACGCGGCCGATGGTGCGCTGGCCGGTACCGTAGCAGCTCGGGCACCAGCCGTGCTTGGCGTTGTACGAGAAGAGACGCGGATCGGGTTCCGGGAAGCTATCGCCGCAGGACGGGCAGGCGCGCAGCGTCGAGAAGGTGTGCGGCTGCGCGCCGACCTTGCCGAGCTGCAGCACCTTGGCGACGCCCTTGCCGTGTTCGAGCGCCTCGGCGAGCTGCGTGCGCAGCGCCGCCTCATGCTCGGGCCCGACCACGACCATGCCGACCGGCAGCTCGATGGTGTGCTCGACGTAGCGGTCCAGCCGCGGCCATTTCGCGGTCGGCAGGTAGCCGCCGTCGACGCGCAGCTGGTCGAAACCCTTGCCCTTGGCCCATTTCGCGAGCGCTGTGTACAGGCCCTTTCGGTTGGTGACCAGCGGCGCGAGGAGTTCCACCGACGCCCCGCGGTAGTCGCGCAGGATCTGAGCCGCGATCGCGTCGAAGCTCTGCGGCGACACCGGCACGTCGCACTTCGGGCAGAACTGCGTGCCGAGCTTCACGTACAGCAGGCGCAGGAAGGGCTGGATCTCGGTCAGCGTGCCGACCGTGCTCTTGCGGCCGCCGCGGCTCACGCGCTGCTCGATCGCGACCGTCGGCGGGATGCCGAACAGCGCATCGACGTCGGGCCGCGCCGCCGGCTGCACGAACTGGCGTGCGTAGGCGTTGAGCGACTCGAGGTAGCGTCGCTGGCCTTCGCCGAACACGATGTCGAACGCGAGTGTCGATTTGCCCGAACCGGAGAGGCCGGTGATGACTGTAAAGCGGTCGCGCGGGATCGTCAGGCTGACGTTCTTGAGGTTGTGCTCGCGCGCGTGGCGGATCTCGATCGCCGGGGTGGTGACGGGGCGGTAGCGGGCGACGGGCTCGGCGACGATGGCAGTCGGCTTGCCGAGCGATTCGGCGTAGGCGCGCATCGCGACGCCGGTATGCGACGCGGCGCAGCCCATCACGGTCTGCGGTGTGCCCGCGACGACCAGCTCGCCGCCCGCTTCGCCCCCTTCGGGGCCGAGGTCGAGGATCCAGTCGGCGGCGAGCAACACGTCGAGGTTGTGTTCGATGACGACCAGCGCATGGCCGGCGTCGAGCAGTTTCTCGAAGGCACGCAGCAGCGTCGCGACGTCCTCGAAATGCAGGCCGGTGGTCGGTTCGTCGAAGAGGAACAGCAGGCGGCCGGCCTGCGCTTTCGCCTTCGCTTTCCTGCCCGACAGCTTCGCCGCATCGGCGAGATGCCCCGCGAGCTTGAGGCGCTGCGCCTCGCCGCCGGACAGCGTCGGCACCGGCTGGCCCAGTTTCAGGTATTCGAGGCCGACGTCGGCGAGCGGCGCAAGCGCGGCCTGCACCGCGGACTGGTCGGCGAAGAAGGCCAGCGCTTCCGACACGGTCATGTCGAGCACATCCGACACCGACCTGTCGCGCCACTGGAGCTCCAGCACTTCCGGCCGGTAGCGCTTGCCGTCGCAGTCCGGGCAGCGCAGATACACGTCGGACAGGAACTGCATCTCCACATGCTCGAAGCCCGAGCCGGTGCAGGTCGGGCAGCGGCCGGTGCCGGAGTTGAAGCTGAAGGTGCCGGGCGTGTAGCCGCGCGTCTTCGCTTCGGGCAGCGCGGCGAACAGCGCGCGGATCGCGTCCCACGCGCCGACGTAGCTGACCGGGTTGGAGCGCGCGCTCTTGCCGATCGCCGACTGGTCGACCATAACAACACCGGCGAGCTGGTCGAGCCCTTCGAGGCGCGCGAAGGCGCCGGGCGCTTCGGTCGCCTGGCCGAAATGCTTCGCGAGCGCGGGGTAGAGCACATCCTGGATCAGTGTGGATTTGCCCGAGCCCGAAACGCCTGACACGCACACCAGCTTGCCGAGCGGAATCGCGATGTCGAGGCTGCGCAGGTTGTGCTCGCACGCACCGACGAGACGCAGCACGGGATCGTCCTTGCCGACCGTGCGCGGCTTGCGGCCGGCGTCGACACGCTTCTGGCCGGACAGGTAGGCGCCCGTCAGCGAGGCCGGATCGGCGGCGATTTCGGCCGGTGGCGCGTAGGCGACGATCTCGCCGCCGCGCTCGCCGGGGCCGGGGCCGATATCCAGCAGGCGGTCGGCGGCGGACATCAGCTGCGGGTCGTGTTCGACGACGACCAGGGTGTTGCCGGCATCGCGCAGGCGCGTCATCACCGCGAGGATGCGGTCGATATCGCGCGGATGCAGGCCGATCGAGGGTTCATCGAGGACGAACAGGGTGTTCACGAGCGAGGTGCCGAGCGCGGTCGTGAGGTTGATGCGCTGGACTTCACCGCCCGACAGCGTGCGCGACTGGCGGTCGAGCGTGAGATAGGCGAGGCCGACGTTGGCAAGGTAGTCGAGGCGGCTCTTGATCTCGCCCAGCAGCAGTTCAGTGGCTTCGTCGAGGCCGGAGGGGAGCTCGACGCGGGCGATGAAGTCGCGGACGCGGCTTACCGGTTGGGCCATCAGTTCGTGGATCGCGAGGCCGTGCCCGGAATCCGCGAAATAGGGGACAGACCCCAATTTATGAATCTCAAATTGGGGTCTGTCCCCTATTTCGCTGCCCGTCGCTTTTTCACCGAGCCGCCAGAGGAGGGCCTCCGGCTTCAGCCTGGCCCCCTTGCACGCCGGGCATTCCGTGTAGCTGCGGTAGCGCGACAGCAGCACGCGGATGTGCATCTTGTAGGCCTTGGTCTCCAGCCAGTCGAAAAAGTGGCGCACGCCGTACCACTTGCGCGGCCACGAGGCCTCCCAGCTCTTCCACTCCGGGTCGCCTTCGAGCAGCCACGCGCGGTGTTCCGGCGGCAGGTCGCGCACCGGCACGTCCATCGCGACGCCATATTTCTTCGCCATCTTCGCGAGGTCGTCCTGGCATTCGCGGTAGCTCGCGGTCTGCCAGGGTTTCACCGCGCCTTCGGCGAGCGTCTTCGACTCGTCGGGGATCACCAGCGAGAAATCGACGCCGATCACGCGGCCGAAGCCGCGGCAGGTATCGCAGGCGCCAATCGGCGAGTTGAACGAAAACAGGCCGGGCGTCGGATCCGCGTAATGGATGTCGCAGTCGGCGCAGTGCAGGTCGCGCGAGAAACGCCACACCGTCTCGCCGCCCTCCCCCTGCGCGCGCACCGCGAGCTTGTCGTGGCCATGCGTCATCGCGGTCTCGACGGCCTCGATGACGCGGCTACGCTCGGCGTTGGAGAAGCGGAAGCGATCCTGTACGACATGAAGCAGCTCGCCGCCATCGGTCGACTCGCGTGAATGGATGCGCGTGTAGCCCTGCTGGTTGAGGAGCTGTGTGACTTCCTCTTCGCTGAAGTTCTTCGGCACCGGCACCGCGAAAGTCAGCACCAGGCGCGGATCTTCGGCCGCACAACGCTCGGCGAGCGCCGCGTGGATGCTGTCCGGATCGTCACGCCGCACCGGCTTGCCGCAACCGCGGCAGTAGAGTTTCGATCCCCGCGCGTACAGCAGCTTGAAGTGGTCGGTCAGCTCGGTCATCGTGCCGACCGTGGAGCGCGAGGTGCGCACCGGGTTGGTCTGGTCGATCGCGATCGCCGGCGGCACGCCTTCGATGCGGTCGACCTGCGGCTTGTCCATGCGGTCGAGGAACTGCCGCGCGTAGGGCGAGAAGGTCTCGACGTATCGGCGCTGGCCTTCGGCGTACAGCGTGTCGAAGACCAGCGAGGATTTGCCGGAGCCCGAGACTCCGGTGACGACCGTCAGCTCGTTCAGCGCGATGTCGAGCGAGAGGTTCTTGAGGTTGTTCTGGCGCGCGCCGAAGATGCGGATGCGGTCGGACATCGTCTACTTTTCTTCCTTGCGCATCGCGTCCTTGGCTGTGTCGACGGCTTCCTTGCCCGCTTCCTTCGCTTTCTCGGCCGCTTCACGCGTCGCGTCGGCGGCCTTGTGCGCCATCTCCTTGGCGGCCTGGCCGGCTTCGCTCGCGACCTCCTTGCCCTTCTCCATACCTTCCTTCGCAGATTCCTTCACCGATTCGGCCGCGGCGGAGGCGGCTTCGCCCGCCTTTTGCGCGGCCTCGCCGGCCTTCTGTGCGGACTCCTTCGCGGCTTCAACCGCCTGGCTGCCGGCAGTGCTGGCCTTTTCGGCCGGCTTGTCCTTGCCGCACGCGGCCAGTCCGGCGGACAGGCCCGCGATCAGGATGACGAGCAGAGTCTTTTTCATGTTGAGCTCCAGGGGGGACAGGTGCTCTCAAGATATCGCCGGTATCGGAAAGTTCAAGGCGAACATGATGGCGAAATGAGGGACCCGGAAAAAACGAAGGGCCCGCACTCGGCGGGCCCTTCCGGTCGCGACGCGTTCCGCGCGGATTACTTGACGCGGTTCTTGTACTCGTCGGTGCGGGTGTCGATTTCGATCTTGTCACCGATTTCGACGAAGGCCGGCACCGGCAGTTCGAAGCCGGTCGCGAGCTTGGCGGGCTTCATCACCTTGCCCGAGGTATCGCCCTTCACGGCGGGTTCAGTGTAGACCACTTCGCGCACGACGGAGTTCGGCAGATCGACCGAGATCGCCTTGCCGTTGTAGAACACCACTTCGCACTGCAGGCCGTCTTCGAGGTACTTCAGCGCGTCGGTCATGTTCTCGGCTTCGACTTCGTACTGCTCGTAGTCGGCGTCCATGAACACGTACATCGGATCGGCGAAGTACGAGAAGGTCACTTCCTTCTTGTCGAGCTGGACGACTTCGAACTTGTCGTCGGCCTTGTACACCGACTCCGACGGGGCGCCGGTGAGCAGGTTCTTGAGCTTCATCTTCACGACCGCAGAGTTGCGGCCGGACTTGTTGTATTCGGCCTTCTGCACGACCAGCGGGTCGGCGCCAACCATGATGACGTTGCCGGAGCGGAGTTCCTGTGCGGTTTTCATGCTGTTTCCTGATGTAGATCGGGCGCGGACATTTTGGCCGCACATCGTAAAAAACCGGTTATTTTACCGATAGTTCTGAAAATTGCACGAGCGCCGACGCAAGATCCTGGCTCTCCGCGAGCCCGTCCGACCAGCGGCGCGTGTGCGACGCAAGCCGCGGCAGCGCAGCGGCGAACGCGGGCCAGGCGGCGGCAAGGCTCCCCTCGCCGTTCCAGGCCTTCCAGAACGCCCGCGTCGCGTCCGCGGCCGGCGCATCGAGGCCGGCGAGGTAGCGGGCGAGGAAGGCCTCCAGCTTGTCGTGATGCACGGCCTCGTCCTGCTCGTAGATGTGCCACACGAAGGGCTGCGCGGCCCACTGCGCGCGCACGAAGGAATCCTCGCCGCGCACGAAGTTGAGCGCGCACGCCCATAGCAGGCGGTCGTAGTCGGCGGCGTCGAGGAAGGGCAGGACCGCGGCCGTCAATCCGCCCGCGGCCAGGATCTCGCCCGCTTTGGCTTCGTCACGGCCGAAGAAGCGCAGCACGTCGCCCAGCACGCGGCCTTCGGGCACCAGCAGCAGGGTCGGGAGCGGCGCCGCGGCCCACACGCGCAGCAGTTCCGGCAGTTGCGGCTGCTCATAGGCGAACAGCGACACCAGCCGCGTGTCGTCGGACACCGCCGGAATGCCGAGGCCGGCGAGCCAGTCGCGCCGCATTGCCACATCGGCGCGGAAACGCTCGCGTTCCGCGATCAGCCCCTTCTCGCGCAACAGGCCGCCGGTACGCGGCGTGAAGCCGGGAAAGCAGAATCGCTTCGTCAGCCCCAGGCGCGGATGCGGTGAGCTCAGGCCGTGACAGCCCTCGACCCAGTCCTCGGCCGACAGGTATTCGAGGTTGATCCACTGCGGCCGCGGCGTGCAGGCCGCCATCGCCTCGACGTAGCCCGGGGGCGGCTCGCACGCGAAGGCCTCGACGACCGCACGCGCCGGCGCCACGTCGGGAAAGGGCTCGCACCAGCGGCGCACTTCGACGCCCTGTGCGCGCAGCATATCTCCCGCTTCAGCGACTGCCGGACACAGGCGCGCGAAGCTCCCCCAGTCGTCCACCCACAGGCGCACCGCACAGCCGTGATCCCGCGCCAGGCAGCGCGCCAGCCGCCAGCAGACGCCGATATCCCCGAAGTTATCCACAACCCGGCAGAAGATGTCCCAGTCGAAGGCGGACGAGGCGTCGGAAAGGCTCATGGCAGTGGACAAGTACGGGGAAAAGGCGGGAATGCTTTGTGGGAAAAGGGCTGCATCGGGAAGAAGCCGTAAACGGGACACAATCGGCACACAGGTGAACCCGGTGCTTATCTACGGACTTTTACCGTCCCGGAGTGCCCGCAGGCATTGGCGAAACCGGACTTATCCACAGAAAACGCGCCACTATATATATCTTTATCTTTTAATTAAAACAAAATACTAAAAGCAAAACCCCAAACCCCCGCAGGCGCGGCAGGATGCGCCTTCGGCTGCTCCTGTCCTGCACGCAAAAGCTCGTTTCACGCTGCGGCGATCGTAGCCATGAAGTCCGTTCGGACACCCTGTTCCTCGCCCTTCAAAGGGAGGGAGTGACCGTGCTGCTCTGGGAGCGGGTTGCCGAGGCTTCCGCCGCTGTGGTGATCGCGGCCTGCCAGGCGTCGAAACCGGCAGCGCAGTGGATAAGTCCGTGGAGGAGCAGAGGGACGCTTTGTGGGCAAGCACCGAAAAATCCCGGGTCCTCGAAACGGGTCACATTCGGTGCACAGGTGAACCGGGTACTTGTCTACGGGGTTCTACAACGCCGAAAACACCGCAGGTACTGGCGGTCCGGCACTTATCCACAGAAATTCGCCGCCTATCTTCTTCTTTATCTTTTAAATTTAAAGAAATACAGAAGAACAAAACACGAGGCTGCGGAAGGCGGCCGGGGTGCCCCCGGAAAGGAGAGCACTCCCCTCGAACACGGGGAGTGCAGACTGCAAGGAAGGGAAAATGCACGGTGCGGAAACGGCGCTGCGGACGCAGCCCGTGCAGGACGGCCCGTTGCGGGCCGGTGTTCAGGCGTCTTCGGAATACGTGGCGAGGCGGGCCAGATCGGCTTCATCGAGCCAGCACCAGTCGCCCGGTGCGAGATCGTCGGGCAGGGACAGTCCGCCGACGACGCTGCGATGCAGGGCCTCGACGTGGTTGCCCGCCGCGGCCAGCATGCGCTTGACCTGATGGTACTTGCCTTCGGTGATCGTCAGCCGTAGACTCCGCTCCCCGGTTTTCAGGCACGCAGCCGCGGCGATCGGTGCCGGTTCATCGACGAGTTCGACGCCCTTGAGCAAGGCGGCGATCAAGGCGTCGTCCACCGGATGGCTGGTCGTGACCTCGTACACCTTGGGCGTGCGCTTCTTGCCCGAACTCCAGCGGTGGATGAACTGGCCGTCGTCGGAGAGCAACAGCAGGCCGGTGGTGTCCTGGTCGAGCCGGCCCACGCACTGCGCGTCGCGGTTCGCCAGCATGTCGGGCAGCAGCGCGAACACCGAGGGGTGGAATTGGGGCCGGCGCGAGCACTCATAGCCGGCGGGTTTGTGCAGCATCAGGTAGGCCTTTTCGCGGTAGACCCAGCTTTCGTCGTCTACGCTGAATTCGAGGCCTTCGGGCGCGAAGTCTTCGGCGGGATTGTCGAGAATCCGGCCTGCGACAGCGACCAGGCCGGCACGGATCAGGGCGCGGCATTCCTTGCGGCTGCCGAACCCCTGGGAATGGAGTATTCGTTCGATGTGCATGGGCGGATGCTAACCGAAACATCCGGGACACTTTCGCCCCGGTACCATGGTCGCCCCGCACTTGGAGCCTGCTGGTGAATTTTGAACATCTGCTGGTCGTGAACGACCCGGACAATCCGCTGGTCGCGCCGCTCACGCGCGAGGAGCTGTGGTTCGGCCTGCTGTGCCGCGCCGAGGATTCGCGCCCCTTCCTGCCCGGCCTGGAGGCGTGCACGATCCTTTCGCGCAGCGACACCGAACTGGTGCGCGAGCTCAGGTTCGGCAACTCGGTGATCCACGACCGCGTGACGCTGCAACCGATGGAATGGGTGCGTTTCGACACCGAACGCACCGACGCGCATGCCGGCGGCAGCCTCACGATCAGCATCGAGGAGCCGGCCCCCGAGACGATGGTGCTGCGCTTCCGTTACCGTACGACGCTGACCGAACAGGGCACCGGCGACGACGTCGCCTATGTCGAATACATCAAGTCGGCCTACCACCAGTCCGACGTCGACACCCTGCGCGTGATCCGCATGATCACCGAGTCGGGCCGCATCCAGTAGCGCGAACGCCGGCCCTGCGCGCCGCGGGACGCGGTTTCGCAGCGCCGTCCGCGTTCCCCGTGCGTTTTCCGCGCATTTCCCCAATAACCCGCAACACGGACGAATTTCCCATGTGGTTCAAGAACCTGCAGATCTATCGCGTTCCCGCCGGCTGGACGATGACGGCCGAAGCCCTGGAAGAACAGCTCGCACGCAAACGCTTCCAGCCCTGCGGCAGCCAGGACCAGGAAACCCGCGGCTGGCTCTCGCCCACCGGTGACGAATTCCTCGTGCACCAGGTCGGCGGCCAGTGGCTGATCGCGCTGGGCGTGGAGAACCGTCTGCTGCCCTCGTCGGTGGTCAAGCAGGAGGCCGAGGAGCGCGCCGAGGCGCTGGCCGATCAGCAGGGCTACAAACCCGGGCGCAAGCAGATGAAGGATCTGCGCGAGCAGGTTTTGCAGGAATTGCTGCCGCGCGCGTTTACACGGCGCAGGAAGGCCTTTGCATGGATAGACCCCACCGGGGGGTGGCTGGGTATCGATGCGCCCAGCCAGGCCCGCGCTGAGGACGTCCTGGAGGTATTGCGCCAGACGCTGGACACTCTCCCACTCGCGCTGGTGCGCACCGAGCTGTCGCCGACCAGTGCGATGGCCGACTGGCTCGCGGGCAACGAGGCGCCTGCCGGCTTCACGATCGACCAGGACTGCGAGCTGCGTTCGGTCAGCGAGGACAAGGCCGCGGTGCGCTACGTGCGCCATCCGCTCGAAGGCGACGAGATCAAAGGCCACCTCACCGCCGGCAAGCTGCCGACCCGCCTCGCGCTGACTTTCGACGACCGCGTGAGCTTCGTGCTGACCGAGAAGTTCGAGATCAAGCGCCTCGACTTCCTCGACGTCGTGAAGGAAAACCTCGACCAGGCAGGCGCCGAGGACGCGCGCGCGCTGTTCGACGCGGGCTTCGCGCTGATGACCGGCGAGCTGCAGCGCCTGCTGCCGGCGGTGGTCGAGGCGCTGGGTGGGGAACTGAAGGGCGGCGAGGCCGCGGGTTTCGGCGAAAGCCCTGCGGCCCCGGCGGCGGCGGCGGCGTCTTCGGCCTCGGCTCCGGCAGCAGTCGCGGGCGATGCGCCGTGGTGATGACGCGCTGAATCGTAGGGCGGGAGGAGCCGAAGGCGTATCCCGCCAGATAACCGCCCCGTGTTCGCATATGCCGCGGTGGCGGGATACGCTGCGCTCCTCCCGCCCTACGAGAGCTATGAGAGCTATGAGAGCAGCTTTTCGAATTCCTCCGCCGGCACCGGGCGGCTGAACAGGTAGCCCTGGTAGCTGTCGCAGCCCTGCCCGGCGAGGAAGGCGAGCTGGGCCGCGGTCTCGACGCCTTCGGCCGTGACCTTGAGGTTGAGCTTGCGCGCGAGTGCGATGATGCCGCCGGCGATCTCCATGTCGTTGCGGTCCTGCGGGATGTTGCGCACGAAGCTCTGGTCGATCTTCAGCACCTCGATCGGCAGGTTCTTCAGGTAGGACAGCGACGAGTAGCCGGTGCCGAAGTCGTCGATGGCGAGCCGCAGGCCCATGCTGCGCAGCTGGCCGAGGCGTTCGACGGCCTGGGCCTCGTGGCCCATGATCATGCTCTCGGTGAGCTCGAGTTCCAGCGCCTGCGCCGGCAGGCCGGTGCTTTCCAGGATCGCGGCGATGCGGTCGGGCAGCTCGGCCTGCCACAGCTGGCGCGCCGACAGGTTCACCGACACCCGCAGCGGCGGCAGGCCGGCGTCGGCCCAGCGGCGCGCTTGCTGGCAGGCCGAATGCAGCGCCCACTCGCCGATCTGCACGATCAGGCCGCTCTCCTCGGCGAAGGGGATGAAGCGTCCCGGCGGCACCAGGCCTTCCTCGGGGTCGTTCCAGCGCAGCAGCGCCTCGCAGCCGACGATGCGCCCGCTGGCGATGTCGACCTGCGGCTGGTAATGCAGCACGAAGCGGTCGTGCGCGAGGGCGTGGCGCAGCCGCCGTTCCAGGCTCAGGTGGCGTTGCGCCTCCTGGCTCATCGCGTCGGTGAAGAAGCGGTAGGTGTTGCGCCCCTGCGCCTTGGCCTGGTGCAGGGCCGTGTCGGCATGCTGGATCAGTGGTGCCGCGGTGCGGGCGTCCTGTGGATACATGCTCACGCCGATGCTGGCGCCGACATACGCCGGCTGGCCGTCCGCGAGCAGCAGCGGCTCGCGCAGCCGGTCGATCAAGGTCTGCGCGGCGTGGGCGGCCTCGTCCGGCTTGGCGAGGTCTTCGAGGATGACGAGGAACTCGTCGCCGCCCCAGCGCGCCAGCGTGTCGTCGCGCTGCAGGCAGGCGCGCAGGCGGTTGGCGATCTCCACCAGCGCCTCGTCGCCGGCGTGGTGGCCGAGGCTGTCGTTGATCGTCTTGAAGCGGTCCAGGTCGATGAACAGCACCCCGATGTGGCTGCCCTGGCGTGCGGCGCGCTCGATCCCGTGCTCCAGGCGCGACTGAACGAGCAGGCGGTTGGGGAGATCGGTGAGCGGGTCGTAGTGCGCGAGGTGCTCGAGCTGGGCCTCGGACTGCTTCAGTTTGCTGATGTCGGTCATGACCCCGACGTAGTGTGTCGGCCGGCGTTCGTCGTCGTACACGGTGCTGATGCTGAGCCACTGCGGGTACAGCTCGCCGTTCTTGCGCCGGTTCCAGATTTCGCCCTGCCAGTCGCCGTTGTGGGTGATCTGCGTCCACATGCGGCGGTAGAAGGCGTCGTTCTGCAGGCCGGATTTCAGCATCTGCGGCACGCGGCCGAGCGCCTCCTCGCGCGAGAAACCGGTCATCTCGCACCACGCGCGGTTCACGCTGACGATGCGGCGCTCGAGGTCGGTGATCATGACGCCGTCACGCGTGCTCTCGATCACCGCGGCGGCCTGGCGCAGCGCGTCGGTTGCGCGCACTTTCTGCACCGCCAGCGCGGTGATCGCTGTGAATTCGTCGATGATCGCGACAAGTGCCTTGTCCACTTCGCGTGGCGTGTCGAAGTACACGGCGAAGGTGCCGAGCACCGCGCCGACGGCGTCGCGGAAGGGAAAGGACCAGCAGGAGCGGAAGCCGGCGCGCGCAGCGATCTCGCGGAACGGCACCCAGTTGACGTCGGTCGTCACGTCCGTGGCGATCACCGCCTCGCCGCGCATCGCGGCGGTGCCGCAGGAGCCCATGCCCTCGCCCGGCTGCAGCTGCTCGACGGCTTCGCGGTAGTAGTCCGGCAGCCGGGGCGCGGCGCCGTGCGTGAGGCAGCCGGTCGTCGGGTCGATCAGCAGGATGGAGGCACGCATGGGCGGAACGAGCTGTTCCAGGCGTTGCGCGACGTCTTCGAGGATCACCGGCAGCGGATCGCCTGCGACCAGGCGGTTGAGCACGGAACCGCGCGCGGCCTTGAGTTGCTCGGCCTGCTTCAGCGTGGTGACGTCGGTCCAGGTGCCGACCACTTCCAGCGGCCCGCCGTCGTCCGCGTGCAGCACGCGCATCTGGTCGCGGATCCAGATCACGCGGCCGTCGTCGGCGACGAAGCGGTATTCGTGGTCGAGCCGGCCCTCGCGCAGCAAGCCGGTCTGAGCGTCTAGCGCCGCCTTGCGGTCGGCCGGGTGCAGGTGGGCGAGCCACCAGCCGGGGGCGAGGACTTCGTCCACGGTACCGCCGACGATGCGTTCGACGTTCGCGCTGATCCAGTTCGCGACCAGGCTGCCGTCGTGCATGCGCAGCGTGTACAGCACGACAGGGCTCGCTGCCAGCAGGTAGGACAGGTGCGCGCTGGTCGCCCGCAGTTCGGCGCGCTCGCGCAGCAGTTCGGCCTGCTCGCGCACTTTTTCGAGGGTGGCCGGCAGGGCGTTGAGATAGCCTTCGTGGCGTGCGATGCAGTCGCTCACGCCGGCGTTCAGCGCCTGGGCCGCGATCTCCTCGCCGCCGTTGCCGGCCAGCAGCACGATGGGGCGGGCGAGCCCGCGCTGCTCGCGCAGCACGCGCACGAGTTCGAGGCCGTCCATCCCGCCGATGCCGGTGTCGAGCAGCAGGACGTCGAAGTCGGGCGCCTGCGCCGGGTCGGGCGGCACGGCGGCGAGCACCGCTGCGGCGTCGGCGACCACGTCGAGACGGATGTGCGGCACGTGGCGGGCGAGGTGCTGGCGCGTCAGCGTTGCGCGGCGGGCGTCGTGTTCGCCGTACAGGACGTGCAGCGGCGCCAGGCGGCGCACCGGGGTGGCAATGAAGCGCGCGAATGCGGCGCGCAGGGTGGCCGGCAGCTGCGTGAGGTAGTCGCCGCGCTTGAGCACGTAGCCGTCGGCGCCGGCCTTCAGCGCCGCCAGTGCGGCGACCTGGTCGCCGGAACCCGTGAGCACGACGACGGCCAGCGGCAGCTGGCGACGGCGCACCTCGGCGAGCAGCTCGAGGCCGGAATCGCCGGGCAGCCGCAGGTCCGACAGCAGCAGGTCGTAAGGCAGCGGGCCGGACAGCCGCGCGAGGGCCGCCGTCAGGGTGGGCACGACATCCAGCGCGATGTCCGGTGCGACGCGCGCGAGCATGCGCTGTGCAAGGTCGGCATCGTCGGCGTTGTCCTCGACGTAGAGGACGCGCAGTCCGCCTAGTTCGGAAGTGCGTTCAGCAGACACCAGTATTGCTCGATCTGTTCGGTCACTTCGATGAAGCGCGCGAAGTTGACCGGCTTGATGATGTAGGAATTGGCGCCGAGTTCGTAGGCCTGGCCGAGGTCGGCATCCTCGCCCGAGGTCGTGAGCATCACGACCGGGATGTAACCGAAGCGCGGGTGCGATTTCAGCTGGCGCAGCACCTCCAGCCCGTTGACGCGCGGCAGCTTGATGTCCAGCAGCACCAGGGCCGGCAGCGGGTGTCCCCGTTCCCAGCGGTGCATGAAGGCGAGTGCCTCCTCGCCGTCGCGTGCGACCTCTATCCTGCACTCCGCGCCCTGGCGCGAGAAGGCGCGCAGGGCGAGATCCAGGTCGACCGGATTGTCTTCGACCAGCAGGATGCTGCGTGGGCGATGCTCGCCTGTCATTGCCGAAGCTCCACGTGGAAGGTCGCGCCCTGGCCGGGCTCGCTGACCGCCCACACCGTTCCACCCATGCGCTGCAGCGCCTTGCGCACCAGCGCGAGCCCTATGCCGGTGCCCGGATAGTCCTCGGCGCGATGCAGACGCTGGAATATCTCGAAGATGCGATCATGATACTTCATGTCGAAGCCCACGCCGTTGTCGGCCACCGTCAGGACGAGATGACGGTCACGGCGGTACGCATCTATCGTGATGCGCGGCATGGACGTGGCGCGGGTGAACTTGAGGGCGTTGCTGACGAGGTTGCGCAGCACCAGCGTGAGCCCGCTCGGGTCGGCGCGGATCTGCGGCGGCAGTTCCTTCACGACGACCTCGATGCCCTGTGCCCGGATCTCGTGCGCGAATCCGTCGAGCACGCCCTGCACGAGGGCGGGCAGATCCACGGCACGGATATCCAGCGTCTGGCGCTCGATGCGCGAGTAGGTAAGCAGATCCTCGATCAGCTCGTGCATGTGCATCGCGCCGCGCCGGATGCTGATGAGGAAGTGGTGGCCGTCCTCGTCGAGGCGGTCGCGGTATTGTTCGAGCAGCAGCTGGCTGTAGCCCTCGATGCCGCGCAGCGGCGCCTTGAGGTCGTGCGAGACGGTATAGGAAAACGAGCGCAGTTCCTGGTTGGCGGCCTGCAGCTGGGCGGTGCGCTCGGCGACGCGGTCTTCCAGTGTGGCGTTGAGACGGCGCACCTCGGCTTCGGCGATCTTGATCGCGGTGATGTCGAGCAGCACGCCGTGGATGTCGGTCACGTTGCCGTGTTCGTTGCGCGTCAGCCAGGTGCGGTCGTCCAGCCAGACCCAGGTGCCGGAGGCAGTGCGGATGCGGTATTCCTGGCGGTAGTCGTCCGGCCCGTTGGCGAGGTGTTCGGCGACGTCGAGCTCGATGCGGGGGCGATCGTCTGCGTGGATCAGGTCGGCATACCGGATCCGGCCGGAGATGAAGTCATCCCGGCTGTAGCCCCACTGTGCGACGCCGTCGCTGACGAAACCGACCGGCCAGCCCGGCTGGTTATGCCACTCGATCGCCACCACCGGCGAGCGGTTGATCAGCGCGGTGATGCGGGCCGCGTCCGTCGCGTTGCACGGTGTAGTCGCATCCGTCGGTTTTTCCATCGTGTTCCTCCGGCCTGGCGCATCGCGGGACCGCTAGTGCGGGACGCCCGGGCTGCGTGTCGGAGAATTCTACCGTCCTGAACGGTCGATGCCGTGGAGTGTGCCGCGCCAAGGACACCGGTGTGCCGGAATCGGGCAGGGCAGATGTGCCGTGTCGTGCGGAAGGCAGGCGGCTTGGGGGTGGCTTTGGGGGCGGCCGGGGGCTAGGCGCGGGTGATTGCGCCGGGGTCGCGGAGCGCGCCGCGGGAATGAGCCGCGACCGGCAGGTGCTGCCCGGTCGCGTCCCGGAGGAAGAAGGAACCCCGATGGTCGGGGTCGTCGCGCCGGCCCGGGCGCCCGACCCGGATCAGGTCGGTGCCGGGACGGGCGAGTGTGCCGAACTCAGTTCGAGAACGCGGCGATGCCGGTGATGGCGCGGCCGAGGATCAGCGCGTGGATGTCGTGCGTGCCCTCGTAGGTGTTCACCACTTCGAGGTTCACGAGGTGACGCGCGATGCAGAACTCGTCCGAGATGCCGTTGCCGCCGAGCATGTCGCGCGCGACGCGGGCGATGTCGAGCGACTTGCCGCAGGAGTTGCGCTTCATGATCGAGGTCAGTTCGACCGGCGCGTTGCCCTCGTCCTTGAGGCGGCCCAGGCGCAGGCAGCCCTGCAGGCCCAGCGTGATCTCGGTCAGCATGTCGGCGAGCTTCTTCTGGATCAGCTGGTTCGCGGCGAGCGGGCGGCCGAACTGCTTGCGGTCCATCGTGTACTGGCGTGCGGTCTCGTAGCAGGCTTCCGCGGCACCGAGCGCGCCCCAGGCGATGCCGAAGCGCGCCGAGTTCAGGCAGGTGAACGGTCCCTTCAGGCCGCGCACGGTCGGGAAGGCGTTCTCTTCGGGGCAGAACACCTCGTCCATGACGATTTCGCCGGTGATCGAGGCGCGCAGGCCGACCTTGCCGTGGATCGCCGGGGCGGACAGGCCCTTCCAGCCCTTCTCCAGCACGAAGCCGCGGATGTCGCCGGCGTCGTCCTTCGCCCACACGACGAACACGTCGGCGATCGGGCTGTTGGTGATCCACATCTTGGCGCCCGACAGGCTGTAGCCACCGTCGACCTTCCTGGCGCGGGTGACCATGCTGCCGGGGTCGGAGCCGTGGTTGGGTTCGGTCAGGCCGAAGCAGCCGATCAGTTCGCCGGTCGCGAGCTTGGGCAAGTATTTCTGCTTGGTCGCCTCGGAGCCGAATTCGTTGATCGGCACCATCACGAGCGAGCTCTGCACGCTCATCATCGAGCGGTAGCCGGAATCGACGCGCTCGACTTCACGCGCGATCAGGCCGTAGGCCACGTAGTTCATGCCGGCGCCGCCGTATTCCTCGGGGATCGTCGGCCCGAGCAGGCCCAGTTCGCCCATCTCGCGGAAGATCGCCGGGTCGGTCTTCTCGTGGCGGAAGGCTTCCTGCACGCGCGGCAGCAGGCGCTCCTGGCTGTAGGCGCGGGCGCTGTCGCGCACCATGCGCTCGGTGTCGGTGAGCTGGCTGTCGAGATACAGGGGGTCGGCCCAGTCGAAAGTCACGCGGTTCGTTGCCATGTCGAATCTCCTCAATGCGGCGGATGGTGGGACGCCGGGGCCACCCGGCTTTCGTGCGTGACTGCACTATAGTTCCGCATCGAGCGCTGCGACAAACGAAAATTTCGTGATAGCTTGTGCGGAAAACGCACTTGTTGAAACGGTCACGGCGATGGCCGTGGCGATGTGGGAGCGGCTTCAGCCGCGAACGGGCGCTTCACTCCGCAACACAGCGGCTTCGCGGCTGAAGCCGCTCCCACAAGGATATCAGCCTCCTCGCACGGCCGTAGCCGCTCCAACGGAGGCACCCGTGCGTTCTTTCCTGTCATGCGCATTGCGCACTTTACGGAGGCCTCGATGCGCCGCAAGATTCCCAGCACCGCCGCACTGCTCGCCTTCGAGCGCGCCGCGCGGCACGAGAGCTTCACGCGTGCGGCCGAGGAACTCGCGCTCACGCAGAGCGCGATCTGCCGCCAGATCGCTTCGCTCGAGGACTTCCTCGGGCTGCGTCTGTTCCGCCGTACCAAGCGCGGCGTCACGCTGACCGAGGCGGGCCTGTCCTACAGCCGCCAGATCAGCGCGCGCCTCGACGCGATGGAGCGCGACACGCTGTCCGTGATGGCCCACCACGGACGCGGCGTGACGATCGAACTTGCGGTGATGCCGACCTTCGCGACGCGCTGGCTGCTGCCCCGGCTCGGCGAGTTCCTCGCGCAGCATCCCGGCGTCACCGTCAATATGAACAACCGCACGCGCCCCTTCCTGTTCGCCGACACCGAGTTCGATGCCGCGCTGTACTTCGGCGACGCCGGCTGGCCCGGCACGGAGGCGCATTTCCTGATGCGCGAGAACCCCACCCCGGTGTGCAGTCCGCGCATGCTGCAGGGACGCGCCGCGCTCACGCCGGAGGAGATCGCGACGCTGCCGCTGCTGCAGCAGTCGACGCGGCCCTACGGGTGGCGCGAGTGGTTCGGCTCCCTGGGGATGCAGGTCACGCACGACATGACCGGCACGCGCTACGAGCTTTTCTCCATGCTCGCGCAGGCGGCGATGCAGGACATGGGGATCGCGCTGATTCCCCCCTTCCTGATCCGCGAGGAGCTCGACAGCGGGCGCCTCGTGATCCCGTGCGAGCACGTGTATCTGAGTACCAAGGCGTACTACCTGATCATCCCTGAGCGCAAGGCGGAGACGGCGTCGCTGGCGGCCTTCCGCGACTGGCTGGTGGAGGCGGCGGCCGGATACCGGGTCGCCGCGGGGCTGGCGTGAGCGCGGGCGTGCTCAGGCCGCGTCCGTGTCGCAGCACGCGTCGTTGCGGCCCGACTGCTTGGCGAGGTACATCAGGTCGTCGGCACGCTTGAGCAGGGTGTCGGCGTCGTCCTCGGGGCGCAGCGTGACGACGCCGATGCTCGCCGTGACGACTCCGGCGGGCGGGGTCGGGTGCTCGCGCAGTGCCTGCAGCACGCGTTCGGCGAGCACCTTCGCTTCCGCGGTCGAGGTGCGCGGGCACAGCACCATGAATTCCTCGCCGCCCCAGCGCGCCAGCGTGTCGGTGCGGCGGATGGTGTCGCGCACCACCGCGGCGCCGTGTGCCAGCACCTGGTCGCCGACGCCGTGGCCCCAGGTATCGTTGATGTTCTTGAAGCGGTCGAGGTCGTACATCAGCAGCGACAGCATATCGCCGTGGCGTCGTGCGCGGTCGATCTCCAGTTCCAGCATGCGCTGCAGGTAGCCGCGGTTGTAGCAACCGGTCAGTACGTCCGTCGTCGCCAGGCGCAGTAATTCCTGTTCGTTGCGCTTGCGCTCGGTGACGTCGCGATTGACACCTATCATGCGCACCGGCTGGTGGCCGTTGCCGGGCACCCGTACCGCCTGGGCGTCGATGTGGCGGATCTCGGTGCCGTGGCGCAGGATGCGGAAGGTGGTGACGAAGTCGTTGCCGGTATTCAGGGTCTCGTCGAGCAGTTTGGTGAGGTGCGGCACGTCGTCGGGCAGGATCCGCGCCGTGACGTCGTCGATGTGGCCGTGGAATTCGTCCGGGCTCAGGCCGAAGAGTTCGTACATCGCCTCGTCCCACACGACCTTGCCGCTCTGCGGTTCGTATTCCCAGATGCCGATATGGGCCGCGCGCGTCGCCAGCATCAGGCGTTGCGTGAGGTGGCGCACTTCGAGCTCGGCCTCGCGCCGCGCGGTGATATCCACCATCAGGCCGCGCAGCAGCGTCGGTCTGCCATCCACGGCGACCACAGTGACGATGTCCTCCAGCCACACGACGCGGCCGTCGGCTGCAATGAAGCGGTATTCGAAGCGGTGCGGCTCCAGTCGACCGGTGCATGAGGCGCAGTACTGCGGTGCCCAGCTGCGGTCATCCGGATGCAGGTGATCGACCCAGAATCCGGGCTTCTGCCAGTCTTCGACGGGATAGCCGAGCAGGCTCTCGGCCTTGCGGCTGACGAAGGCGAAGACGAAGGTCTGCGCGTCGGCCTCCCACACGATGCCGTCGGTCGTATTCACGAGGTCGAGGAAGCGTTGGTGGTGCTGCCGCGCTTCCTGCTCGCTGGCGCGGTGGGCGGCGGTTTCCTCCTCGAGCTTGGCGGTGCGCTCGCGCACGCGGTCTTCCAGTGTCGCGGTGAGGAGTTTGAGGTTGTTCCACTGCAGGCGATACTGGCGCAGGTAGATCGTCAGCATCAGCGCGACGATCGCCCACACGCCGGCATGCGTGATCACGAGCTGGCGCCGCGATGCGTCGAGGCGCGCGACGAAATCCGTCGCCGGGATCGACACGCTGATGCCGCCGCGCACGTCGCCGACGCTGTACTTCTGCTTCTCGTGGCACTTCAGGCATTCCTTGCGCACGAACAGCGGTGCCATGTAGCGGATCACCGGTTCGCCCCCGGTGTGGTGGATCTCGCTGCGTTCCTTCTCGCCGGCCTTCTCGAAGGCTTGCAATGCCAACGTCTCCCACGGATCGGCGAGGTTGCCGGGGTTGATCGGGCGCAGGCTCGTGATGTGGATGCGGATGCCGCTTTCCTTCTCGATGACGCCAGCCATCTGGCGCGTCATGTAGGCGGGATTGACGGTGGTGAGGGGGATGCCCGAGGTCGTGACGGGATCGCGCTCGGGCAGATCCAGGTACTTGTTCGGCGGCGTCGCTTCACTCTGGCGCATGAACACGCCGCCCGCCTGCGAATTCCACAGCCGCATCGCCTCGATCATGTGGAAGATGTCGCGTCCCTGCTGGCGTGCGGTCGCAAACGCGGTGTTCTGGCTTTGATGCAGCATCAGCCCCAGCGACAGCAGGATAAGGACGGTCCATGCCCCGAGCGGAAGCACCCAGTAGAGGCGGTCAGGGAGGCGGAGCATGGCGATAGGAACCGCGCGAGGATCGGGTTACCGCCTCATTCTAGTCCGCCTGCGATCGGATTGTCATGAACGGGGTGTGTTGCCGGTGTCGTAACGCTACCCGATTCGGGCGCTCGCGGGGGCGAGCCGCTGCGTCAGCGCGCGGCCGTGAGCCAGGGCACGTATTCCCTGTCGGTGCCGCAGATGTGATGGATCAGCCATTCGCCGTACAGGAAGGGCATCATCTCCTGCAGTGCCGCGGCATCGCCGCTTTCGAAGACGCGCTCGAACTCCTGCACCTGGCGCAGGATCGCGTTGTGCTCGGCCTGGTGCGCGGCGATCTTGTCGTCGGGGTATCCGGCGCGCGCGATGCGCTCTTCCTCGTACGCAAAATGCGTCGTCACGTAATGCGCGAGGTGGTCGAAGACGCTGCGCGCGCCGTCCGACGGACCCTCGCCGTGCAGCTGGGTGGCGAGTTCGTCGATGATCGCGATCAGTTCCGCGTGCTGGCGGTCGATTTCGGCGTCATCGACGGAGTATTCCGGCGTCCATTCGAAGCGGTTCATCGGGCTCGTCCTCAGTGGCGGTTCCACAGGCCGCGCAGCACCACGACCGCGCCGCGGTGGCTGGAAAACGGCACCATGCCTTCGATGCGGCAGGGCTCGTGCGCGGTGTCGCGCTGCGCCGGGGTCAGCATGGGCATGCCGTCGGCGCGGACGAAGGAAAATACCAGCGGACAGGCGGTGTTCACCGTGCGCTTCTTCACGACCGCGATCTCGCCGTTCGCGAGGCGCACCGTCGCACCCGGCGGGAACACGCCGATCTCCTTGATCATCATGCCGATCAGGCGGCTGTCAGTGGCCGAGCCCTGCTCCAGCATCAGCTTGCGCATCGCCTCGGTCGACACCATCGCCTTGCGGTAGGGGCGGTCGCGCACCATCGCGCTGTAGATGTCGGCGATCGCCAGCACCCGCGTCGGCAGGCTGATCGCGTCGCCCGAGCTGCCGTCGGGGTAGCCGGTGCCGTTGAGCCGTTCATGGTGGTGGCGCACCGGGTCGAGCCAGGTGTTCTCGCGCACGCCGAGGCTCGTGAGAATGGATTCGCTCTCGATCGGGTGGCGGTGGATGCGCTCGCGCTGCAACGGGGTCAGCGGCGCGAGCTGCTGGTCGAGCGTGTCCTGGATGTCGAGCAGGCCGATGTCGTGCGTGAGGCCCGCCTTGATCAGCGGCAGGCGCGACTCGTCCGGCACGCCCAGCTTCTTGCCGATCAGCTCGCACAACATCGCTGCCTGCAGGTGATGGATGACCGCGTAGGAGCTGTCGTAGTCGAGATGCAGGTTGGCGAGCGCGGAGTCGGTGTCGTGCGTGCACGCCTCCTGGATCGTCAGCGCGATGCCCTCGATGCGCGGCACGAATTCGTCACCCAGGTGGCCGTGCTTGTACAGGTCGAAGGTGCGCTTGAGGCGCAGCTTGAGCAGGTCGAACATCTCGAAGGAGCTGTGCTCCTCGCTCACCGAGGCCACCGGCAGGGTCGGATACGCGGCCTTGGGGTGGTGCGTGTCGTTGCTGATGAAGCAGCCGTTGGCGATCAGCACCTCGCGCTGCTTCACGGTATTGATCACGAAACCGGCCTGCAGCAACAGCATCCCGGAACCGTCGTACACCGCGTAGGGCAGGGGTTCGCCGAGACGGATGTCATTGGGCGAGACGCGTTCGAAACCTTGCCGAGGTGTCATTTTCGTCGTGTAACAGCGTGTGGTCCGTCGGATCCTGCGTGCGGTGCCGACAGGCTAGCAGGCAATCCGGCGGAAGGAAAACAAAAAACCGCAAATCGCGCAGTGGCGCGCCGCGGCGCGATGACGCCTAGCACCTTGGTGATAGCGCCACAGATACCGGCGCCGGGAATTCGTACGCGTGTTGTGGCGCAGCATGACAGGCGGGCGTCGGCGCGTTCATCATCGAGACTTGCCGAGTCCGCCATGCAGCGCTCCGGCACGAACCCCGCAGGCGGGCCGCCTGCCTTCCCACGGACCCTCGATCATGCAAATTGGCATCCCGAAGGAAATCAAGACGCACGAATACCGGGTCGGCGCAACGCCGCACAGCGTGCGCGAACTCGTCGCCCACCGTCATCGCGTACTGGTGCAGAGCGGCGCGGGTGCGGCGATCGGCCTGCCCGACGAGCTGTACCGTGCCGAAGGCGCGGAAATCGTCGATAGCGCCAACGAGGTCTTTGCCCGCGCCGAACTCGTCGTCAAGGTCAAGGAGCCGCAGCCGCAGGAATGCGCGTTGCTGCGGCCGGGCCAGGTACTGTTCACCTACCTGCATCTCGCCGCCGACCCGCAGCAGACGAGCCGCTTGCTCGCGTCCGGGGCCACCGCGATCGCCTACGAGACGGTCACCAGCCCCGCGGGCGGCCTGCCGCTGCTCGCGCCGATGAGCGAGGTCGCCGGACGCATGGCGATCCAGGCCGGGGCGAGCTGTCTCGAGAAGCCGCACGGCGGCTCGGGCGTCCTGCTCGGCGGCGTTCCCGGCGTCGCGCCGGCGCGCGTCGTGATCCTGGGCGGGGGCGTGGTCGGCTACAACGCCGCGCGCATGGCCGTCGGGCTGGGGGCCGAGGTCACCGTCGCCGACCCCTCGCTGGAGCGCCTGCGCCGTCTCGACGAGCTCTTCGCCGGGCGCATCCGCACCCGCCATGCGACCGGCGGCGCGATCGAGTCGCTGGTGCTGAAGGCCGACCTGACGATAGGTGCCGCGCTGCTGCCCGGTGCACGCACGCCCCGGCTCGTGCCGCGCGACTGGCTCGCGCGCATGCAACCGGGTTCGGTGTTGGTCGACGTCTCGATCGACCAGGGCGGCTGCTTCGAGAGCAGCCACCCGACCACCCACGCCGATCCAACCTACGTCGTGGACGGCATCGTGCACTACTGCGTCGCCAACATGCCCGGCGCGGTCGCACGCACCTCCACCTTCGCCCTCAACAGCGCCACCCTGCCCTTCGTGCTCGCGCTCGCCGACAAGGGCTGGCAACGCGCGACGGCGGACGATCCGCACCTCGCGGCCGGCGTGAATATCGATGCGGGCCGCATCGTCTGCGCCGCCGTCGCGGAGGCTTTTGCGGCGACGTGAAGGGGTGCGGAGCTCCGGGAACAGCCGACCGGCGGGCACCGCCGCGTTCCCAGGCAATGCCCCCAGGGACGGCTGATTTCAGTGTGTGCCGGCAGCAGCGGGCAGACGTGAAAAAGGCCAGATCCCTCGTAGAGCACGGGATTGCTGGCCTGGATCGGACTGCTCCGGACTTCTGATTGGTGCCTTGGGCGAGACTCGAACTCGCACGTCTTGCGACACTACCCCCTCAAGATAGCGTGTCTACCAATTTCACCACCAAGGCTTCGTCGCGTTCCTGCGGCCGCACGGGGCGGATCGCAGTGACTGCTGAAGGGCGCGGATTATAGCCCGGGATGCCGGGTGCTCGTCAATCGTTACCGCATAGGCTATCGACAGGGCCGGCGTGAGGGATTACCGCGTTCGGTGGACGGACGATCGCTAAAATGTCCTTCGTATATACGAGTGACATGATATGGGCGAGTTTCCTGCGTATCTGGCTGGTCTTTGCGTCCTTGCGTGCGGCGTCGGTGCATCCGGCCGGGCAGCCGCAGACGGTGCCGAAACGGTTTGGGTGTGCTGGTACGACCGGTCGACATCGGTGCTGTGCCGGTTGCTGACCGCGCCCCCGTCGATGCTCGAAACGGTCGCAGATTCCCCGGAGCCGCCGATCGCGCCGGTGACGCCGCGTACCGGGCGGCCGGTGCCAGCCGTCGTGTACACGATCAGTCAGAATCCCGCACAGCTCGCCAGCCGCACCCTGCGCATCCCGCTCCACAATCACGCACAGGACATGGATGCGGTCGAGCAGCTCGCGGATGCGGTAATGTGCGGCGCGCGGCGCGACTGCCGCGTGCTGTTCGAACGCGGGTAGGGACCAAGACCGAAGCCGCGCGTATCGAATCCATCGCAACTCGCGTCCTGCGGCTAGTCCTCGGCGCGAAAAAGCGCGTAGGCACACATCAGCCCGAAGCCGAGGGCCAGCAGCCACTTCAGCGAGGAGGCCCCGGCCGACACCGCGTACAGGAGAGGCACCCCGAAGCGCGGCACCTCGGTGAGCCACCAATGCAAGGCATTCTCCAGCGCGTCGAAGAATGCCGCGAGCGGCAGAAGCCACTTCAGAACACCGCGGAACGAAGGCGCATGGGCGGCGAAGACGCGTGCCCGCGTCGCGCTGAGGTAGCCGAATGCTCCGTATGCAAGCAGCAACGCATAGTCGACGGGCAAGTGACTGCGGTAGCGCTCGAGATCGGCAGGCGACCAGAAATGGATGATCTGCCCGAAGGCTCGGGGTGTGAAGGCAAACTGAAGCGCGAGCGCGCCGGGATCGAGGGGCGCGAGATACCAGGCAAGACCGGCACACAGCGCCAGCGCGGTCAGTCCCGAGATCCATACTGCACGCATCGCGTTACCCTTGTGTCGCGACTATCGACACGGCAAGTCAATGCGACAGACTACCCCGTTTCGCGCCGAGTCGGGCCCTGTCGCCGCACCGCCATTGCCGGTACGGCGACAGGCGGTGCGTCAGAGGATGACCGAGATTTCCTCGCGGCGCACCAGATCCTGTCCCAGCTGAAGACCATCGATGTCGAGCGCGTCGTGGGCGGCGAGCAAGCCGAGCGGCGTTCCGCGACCGTCCACGACGGGCATGTGGCGGAATCCGCCTTCATACATCAGATGCAGGGCGTGCCCGAAAGGTTTGTCCTTGTGGATCGTCTGCACTTTCGTGGTCATGATGCTCTCGACCGCCGTGGTGGCCGGATCGAGTCCGCAGGCGACGACGCGGAACACGATGTCGCGCTCCGTCAGGATGCCGAGCAGCTTTCCCTTATCCACGATCAGAACTGCCGAGGATTTCATCTCGCGCATGATGATCGATGAGTTGCGGATCGTGCTGCCGGACGTGACCGTGGGAAAGGGGCGTTGGCCGATGACTTCGCGAATGGGCCGGTGTGGCATGGCATGTCTCCTCTTGAAAGAAGGGAGAAGACCGGGAGGGTCTTCGTGCTAGCCGTCCTGGAAAACGAACCAGGATCTTGTGGAGCCGGTGTGGGCGGATTGAAGTCGTGCACAGTCGACGACCGTCCCGCGCCGCTCGATGGAAGTCACGCAAAATCCGGGCCGTCGCGACCTGAAGCAAAAAATTCAGGAAAAACAAACTGCTGCATGTCGCCGTCGTCCGCGTGAGAACGATGAGCGCACCGGTTTGGGGACGATGCGAAGGTGTCGTGAGCCATACGGGTGCGCGCCGCCCGGGACGCGGCGCCTCAGGCCGGCGGCAGGATCTCCCGCACCCGCTCGGGCGGCCGGCACAGCCGCGTGCCCAGCGGCGTCACGACGATAGGGCGGTTGATCAGGATCGGATGCGCGAGCATCGCGTCGATCAGTTCGTCGTCGCTGCGCTCGGGCGAAGCAAGGCCGAGCTCGGCGAAGACGGCTTCCTTGTCGCGCATGATCTCGCGCACGGCGAGGCCGCTGGCCGAGATCAGTCCGACCAGTTCGTCACGGCCCGGCGGCGTCTTCAGGTAGTCGACGACGCGCGGTTCTATGCCGTGTTCGCGCAGGATCTGCAGGGCGCCGCGCGAATTGCCGCAGCGCGGGTTGTGGTAGATGGTCACGTCGGTCATGGAAGGCAGGCTCATGAAAATGGGGCTGAAAGGGGGAATTGTACGGGTCACGGAAGGCGGCAAGGGCCGCGACCGCCGCCGACTTCCTTCAGAAGATCCCCAGCGCCAGACCTGCCGCGATTCCGGCGCCGAGTTCCTTGCAGCGGTCGAGCTCGTCGGCGCCGATGTGTTTCGGCCGGAGAATCTCGTCGGGCGTTTGCGCATGCGTGCACACGATCAGCGGCGGCGCGACCGGCTTCAGCCGCCACCCGGTTGCGATGCGCTCGATCTGCCGCGCCGCGTTGCTGCCGTCGCTGCCCGCACACACGAGCGTCGCGTAAGGCCGGCCATTGATGCGATCCAGCACGGGATAGTAGGTGCGATCGAAGAAATCCTTCATCTGGCCCGAAATCGCAGCCAGGTTCTCGGGCGTCGCGAAGATGTAGCCGTCGGCGGCCAGGACGTCGTCGGCGCCCGCCTCGTGCGCATGCAGCAGGCGCACCGCGACCGAGCCGTCCGCGGTGGCCGCATCGGCGGCGGCGCGCGCCATCTGCAGCGTGCCGCCGGTCATGGTGTGATAGACGATCAGCAGGGTCTTCATGCGGGGAGCCTGTTAGACAGCGCCGGTCGGTTGCCCGGCCTGGCGGGAACAGCTTAACAGCCGCTGGTCTTCTACGCCGCGTCGTCCGCGAGGGCGGTCCGGGCCGATGCGGCGCTGTCCGCCCGGAGCTGACGATCACCGCCATGCGCTGTGACGGGCGCGACGCCGTGATCCGATCGCGATGTCGCTTCCAGGTATGGAAAATAGGCGCGGTCCTGGCTGACGATGTGTCGGGCGACCATGTCGTGGGCGAGGAAGGTGAAGAGCGCGCCGAAGTCCGCGCCGCCGCGGCGGAAGTCCGCGATCAGCGTGTCCGCCCGTACGGTGAGCGCATCGTGCATCCGGATGTGCGCGGCGAGGTCGGGGTAGCCGATGCGCTGCAGGAGCCGTTCCTCGTCGCGGAAATGGCCCAGCATCTTCCCGTATAGCGCCTCGATGGCCGCGCGAATCTCCGCAATGGGGCGCTCCGCAACGATCAGGGCCCACAGCGCGTTGATTTCGTCGAACAGCTTGCGATGTTCGGTGTCCAGTTCGGCGTTGCCGCTCTCGAAGGACGCATGCCACACGAGCTTGATCAGTCCGTCCTGCTCTGCCGTGTGGCTGACCACGGCATGATCGGCCTCGACGCGGTTTCGTCCGCCCTGCTTTGCGCGGTACAGCGCGGCATCGGCGCGCGCGATCCAGTCGTTGCGGGATTCGTTGTCGCCCAGCTCGGCCACGCCGAAACTCGCCGTGATGCTGTCGACTCCGTCCATGTGATACGCCGCGATACAGGCCCGTGCGCGCTCGGCCAGCACCCTCGCGCTTGCGAGATCCGTGTCGGGCAGCAGCACGAGAAACTCCTCGCCCCCCCAGCGGGTCAGCGAATCGGGCATGCGCAGGGTACTGCGGATACAGCCCGCGACTGCCTGCAGGACTTCGTCGCCCTTGACGTGGCCGTAGCGATCGTTGATGCCCTTGAACAGATCGATGTCGAGCAGGATCAGCGCGAGGGGGTGACGATAGCGGCGGGCGCGCTCGAGTTCCAGTGTCACGACCTGGTAGAACTGGCGCCGATTCCATGCACCGGTCAGTGCATCGGTCCCGGCGAGCTGGTCGAGCTGTTTCAGGGTCTGCAGAAGCGCCTGCTCCTTGTCGTGCAGCCTCGTCGCCAGGCTGTTGAATCCGAGCAGCAGGTCACCGACTTCGTCCTGGCGAGTTATGGCGAGAGGGGCGAGCTCCCGTTTGCCGTCGGCCATCTCGCGAATCGCGCGCGCCGCATCCGTCAGCGGCCGCAGCAGGCGCGGCAGCACCAGCATCAGGATGAGGCTCAGCACGATCATCGTGCCGAACGAATTGCGCCACAGCAGGCGGCGCAGTTCCGCGACCGGCTGCGACACTTCGGCCGTCGGCGTGTGGGCGACGACGAGCCATCCGGTGTCGGGCACGGCCGCGATGGCTGCGAGTTCGTTCGCGCCCTGCGCATCGACCATGATGCCGGCGCCCCGATATCCGGTCATCGCGCGATCGAGCAGCAGGTTGATGCCCGGCGCCGGCGTGGGCTGGAGCACCATCGCCGGGTCGTTCGAGGCGACGAACAGCTTGTCGGCGGGCGAGATCACCCGGAATCCGCCACTCGCGCCCAGCCGCGTCTGCTGCAGTTCGCGCAGAAAGCCCCCCTCGTCGAGCCGCAGTTCGCCTGCCAGCACGCCCAGCACGCGCCCGCCGCCGTCGCGCACCGCTGCCGCCATGACGATGACCGGCGCGCCGTCGGCACCGTCGCGGTGCGGCCTGCTGATCACCGGACCCTCCGAACCGAGTGCCGCACGGAACCAGTCGGCCTCGGAAACGGCGGGCAAGGGCGACGCATCGCCGCCGCCGGCCCTGGGACTGTCCGCCACCCGCTCGCCATCGGGCCGCAGCACCCGCAGCCCGCGGTCGAAGAGCGGGCTCAGGCGTTCGCGCTCGCCCAGCCACGTCGCGAGCTGCGCGTGCTGCGGCAACAGCGCAGGCGGCAGCGCAGGCGGCAGCGTGCCCGCCAATTCACCGATCAGCGTGCGGCGCAGGTGGAGGCTGTAAGCGAGGTCCCGAGCAACATAGGTCGCGATCGACACCTGCGCGTCCGCTACGACGTCGTGCACGCGGTCCCGCACCGCCGGCAGGATGACGAGCTGACGTACCAGGACCCCGACGACGACGAGCACGATGCCGAGTCCGATGATGCGGAATTTCACGGTGCGGAAGAACGACATGGGCAGGGGCGGGGCCTCGCGGGCAGAGCACGCAGTGTACCTACGTCCTGCGCGCGATCAAATCGGGAACGACATGGAAGCACGCCGTTAACTTAGTGGCATCGACGCCGTGCTGGAAGCGTGGCGCGAGCGCGAGCCGCGGGTCGATGGCAACGAGTACCTGTTTCTCGACGAGGCGCAGTTGGGGGAGTCGGAGGTGGGGAGGGAAGCAAGTAAGTCAGGGAGCTCATCCAGCGCGTCACGACTGCGCAAATTGTGGTCTGTCCCCGTTTTTCCCGCGACTGCGCAAATTGTGGTCTGTCCCCGTTTTTCCCGTCACGCGGGAGGCAGCCCCGCGGCTCGCACGGATCTATATTGAAATGCAGTGGGTAACGGCGACGCAGGCAACGCTGCTCTGAAAACGTGTCTCCGAATGCTTGCGATTGGCTTTCGAAGCGGGAAGTCGTGTCATGGTGCAAGAGATCAACCGCTGGGGCTCCTCGGATGTCTTTCCGATGTTCGCCACGCTGGTGTGGAAGGTCCAGCTGAAACCGGAGCTGTACGAACCGATGGGCGCGAAGCTGCTGGCGGTGCTGGACGAGCTACGGCGCGACGCGGCGCCGCTCGCACCAGGCCAGGGCTGGCAGTCCGTGCAGACGCTGCACCGCCGCGCAGAATTCGCGGAGCTTGTCGCGTGCATCGACAGCGTAGCGAAGAGCGTGCTGCGATTCCTGCGTACCGGCTACGACGCCTTCGAGATCACCGGCTGCTGGGCCAACATCCTCGCCCCGGGCGCCGCGCACCCGATGCACATGCACCCGAACAACTTCCTGAGTGGCGTTTATTACCTGCGCACATCGCCCGGCGCCGACACCATCAACTTCCACGACCCGCGACCCCAGACCGCCCTCATCCGGCCGCCGGTCGTCGAACTTACCGCCGAGAATACCGATCACGTCGTCGTGAGCGTCACGAACGGCACCCTGCTGATGTTCCCGTCCTACCTGCAGCACTCCGTCGACGCAAACGGCAGCGAACACGAGCGGGTGAGCCTCAGCTTCAACCTCATGTTCTCCGCCTTCGCAGAGAACGTGAGCAAGCCCCAGTGGTAACGTGACTGGCTCGTCTGACAGCCCACTACCACGTTTTTTTTTGGGCGAGTCGGACTTGAGGGCGGCTGCTCGGCCAAAGTCGACGCTCATGGTTGCTAGCAACACGGGCCGCTTCCACACGGAAACCGGACATGCGAGAAGGCAGTATTCAAGGCAAGCCCAGCGGGCGGTCGAGTTTGCTGCCTCGAGGGTGGTAGCTCGCCCCTAACGCCTCAGTACCCAAGGCTGATGGTTGTTTTGGGTCTAGGCCGCGGGCACCCACATCATGCAGATCAGCTATGCTTATGGCCATGCCGAAACCCTGAGTCAAGCGACGCCATGAAAGCCATCCTCCTCCATCTTAGCGACAGCCATATCCATAACGCCAACTCGCCGGTATTAAGCCGGCATCGCCAGATCGCGGCGACATTGCGACCGATCCTCGCAGATGTTGGCGCGATTTTCATCGTTTATACCGGTGACATCACCCAATCCGGTGAGGCGGAGGAATTCCGACTGGCGCGCACCTTCGTGGATGAATTGAGGGCCGATCTCCGTAAAGACTTCCTCGGTCAGATCGAGATTCTGGTAACCCCGGGCAACCACGATGGCACGTTCAAACAGTCGAAGTCGACCCGCACCCACCTCGTGAAATCCTTGCGATCCGAGACCGGTCCAAGTATTGACGATGACGTCATCGATGTCTGCACTGAACCCCTCGCCCACTACTATCAGTTCGAAGGGGGCCTTGGCACCACGGGCATGTGCTGCGGCGACAAGCTCTGGAAGGACTACCGCTACACCTTCGGCGAGAAAACCCTGCGGTTTTCCGCTATCAATCCGAGTTGGGTGGCCACCGTTCCAGAGGGCGAGGCGGTCTTCCCCGTCGAGCGCTACAAAGCCATCCAGGAGGATACGGCCAACATCAACATCCTCATGATGCACCACCCGCTTAACTGGTACGCTCAGACCGCCTACCACCCATTGCGGGAGATGGCCAAGGCCAACTATCAGATGGTGATGTCAGGGCATGAGCACAACCTAACTACTAGCTTGGTGAGCGATCTTGAAAAGCGTTCGTCGCTCTTCTTCGAGGCCGCGGCGCTTGATGAGAATGGCTCTTCGGGTTATGCGGTAATCCTGATCGATATCGACAAGGAAACCGTGGCACCGGAGTCGTTTGCCTGGGATGGAGAATGCTACCGGCCGCCGAAAGCCTTCGCGAACTGGGGGAACACCCAGCCCATTCCAAAGCGGCGGCCTAAGAACGGCTTTCATCTCACAGATCGGGCCAAGAGTTGGCTCGAGGCGCTTGATGCGTCTTTCTTGCATCCGGAGCGCGAAGTCATTCAGCTTTCCGATGTTTTCGTCTCCCCGGATCTGACCGAGTTCGAGAGCGAAAAGGACGAGCAGGATGTCGTCAATGCGTCGGTTTTCCTCCAGTTGAAGGAAGAGCACCGCCGGGTCCTCATCTATGGGGATGAACAGTTTGGCAAGACGTGTCTTCTGAAACACCTCTATGCCCAATTCCTGTGCCAGGGACTAAAACCCCTCCTGTTCGACGCCAAGGACGCCATCGATGGTGCCGAACACTTCCGCCGGCACGTTGACCGTCTGGTTGCGGACCAGTACGGCGATGAATCGGTCCACAAGTACGCCCAAGTGCCCTTCGAGGAAAAGGTGGCCCTGGTCGACAACCTGGATGAAGTGGGCTCCCGGGGAGATGTCCTTGCCCGAGTCCTGAGAAACATTGAGGGACAGTTCGGTCGGGTCATCACCACTGCCGGCGAGCGCTACGAGGTTTCCGTCATCTCTTCGACCGAAGCGGCCAAAGCCACCACCGAGTACAAGGACTTTAGGATGCTCGGCTTCGGTTACAAGCTGCGGCATGATCTCATCCGCCGCTGGTACGAGATCGGCAGCCCGCGGGGGGAGGTGGAACTCCAGGAGAAGGTCCACTCCGCCGAGCGGGCGATCAACAGCGTCCTCAGCAAGGGGCTTGTGCCGATGACTGCCTTTAATACGCTGGTCCTACTACAGACCATCGAAGTGAACGAGCGCGGATCCCTGGCCAACGCAGGAACGGCACAATACTACGAATACATGTTCCGCCACTCCCTAACCCTTGCACGGGTCAAGGCGGACGAGATCGATGAGATTCAAAGCTATCTCGTCTATCTGGCCTGGGAGTATTTCCAGAGCAAAGAGAAGGTCCTCAGCGCAGCCGACCTAATGAGATTCAACCAGTGGTTTTCCGATGAAATGCACCCCACCGACCCTATCGAGCGGCTGCGTTTACTCGAAAGGACCAAGATCCTCGTTGCCCGGAATGGCGGCTATGCCTTCGCCTATTCCTACTTGGAATACTTCTTCGTCGCTAAGTACCTAGCAATCCATAGCGAAAAGGTGGAGATCAGGGATCTCATCAAACACCTTTGCGCCCATCTGTATCTGCGGGAGAACGCCAACGTCGTCCTCTTCCTGACACATCATATCCAAAGTGACTGGGTAATCCAGGAAATCGCCGATCTACTGACTTCAATTCTGGGCGATATCCCGATACTGAGGCTGGAAGATGACGCCGAGCTCCTAAACACCTGGGTCAGCAACAAGGCGAAAATCGTGGTCGATGCGACCAATGTGGTCGAAAACAACCGCGAGGCCCGGAAAACCGAGGACAAGGCGGCCGAGTTGCCTGAACCGATGCTCGATAAGGAAGTTTCCTCGATCCAGGAACTGGATCAGGTAACCCAACTCAATCTTCTCTTCAAGACCAGCGAGATCCTCGGTCAGGTCATCAAGGGCCGATACGGCTCGATCCCAAAGGATGTTAAGACCGATCTGGTCAAGCGGCTTTTCGATGCGCCGCTGCGCGGGGTCAATTACTTCATCTCTGTCATCAATTCGGCGCCGGATGCTGTCCTCATGGAAATTACCGACCGGCTCAAAAAGAACTGGCCGTCCGTGCCCGCTGAAAGGGCGGACAAAATTGCCAAGCGATTCATCTTCAATGTCCTGGGGGCCGTGGCTGATTCGTTCGTGAGCCGCCAAGGCGAGATTATCGGTTCTCCCAAGCTCTCGGCCATCATCGACCAAGTGGCCAGGGCCGAAGGCAGCCTTGCCTACCAGATCGTCAAGGCTTCATCCAAGTTGAGCTATCCCGGCAACCCGCCGAGCGAGGAAATAAAAGCTTTGGCCGAATCCATGGACCGCAATTACTTCGGCTACAAGCTGCTGCAGGGGCAGGTCGCTCGCCACCTCTACATGTTTCACATGCCACATGCGGAGAAAGTCCGCTTGGCCGCGGCGGCGGGAATCGATTTGGAGACCCAGCGCGGCATCGAGCTGAAATCCCATGCCACAAAAAAGCTTCCTGGACAGCAGTCGAAGCCCGTGCATGCGCAAAGTCTGCTGAAGCGGCTGCAGGGATCTTTTCTCATGCGCAACAAGGCGGTTGTGGAAGCCATGGAGGAGCGGTACGCGAAAAAAGGAAGAGACAAAAAAGTATCGTGATATACGAGAAACGCCTTACAGATTGGTGCTAATTGGCAGCTTTGCTGCAATACTCAGGGCGAGCATTGCTGCTTGGTTTGAATTGCGGGGCATATGCCGACTCTTGCGGACCGGCGGTCTTTGGGCAGTCCTACTGGACGACCGCTTGGCTCTGGCGCCTGCCGGTGAGCCATGGGTCGAGTGATTAGCTGCGTTGGGTCGGGTCCGGCTATAGCCAGACAAAGGAAGCGGTCGTTCACCGCCGCAAGCAGGTGAGCGGCAGGTAACCGCCGCATTGCCGCCCGACGTCGGCGTCAGGCCCAAGGTCGGCACTGGTTTAGCGTTGTTCGACGCCTGCCAATCGGGAAAGCCGTCGATGATCGGTCGAGGCTGATGGCAGGCGTTGGACAACGCTCCAGGGAGGAAACCGCGGATTTCGGTCGGGAGCGCTCAGCGTAGGCGATGCGCTATGGAGATTGAATTCGAGCGCGGGAGACCGACGCCGGCGCCAGCGGTGGGATGAGGGCGACGCACTTGGGAATCGCCCCCGATTCTGTGGCATCGGCGCTTCGAATGGAGTTCGTCAGGCCTGCTCCGGGCCAGCATTTTGGGATCAAGACGCAGCG
>NZ_KB899493.1 GCF_000378245.1 Aromatoleum toluclasticum ATCC 700605 | reverse complement strand
AACCGATACTAATTGCCCGTGAGGCTTGATCCTATAACCCTGGATCTCAGCGAACTCAACACGCTACACAACAATCACACTCCCCACACACTCTACTTCTCCCCTTTGTGACCCTTTACAGTCTGACGACCATAGCGTCCTGGAACCACTCCTTCCCATCCCGAACAGGACAGTGAAACAGGTCCGCGCCGATGATAGTGCTCTTCGTGAGTGCGAAAGTAGGTCATCGTCAGACTACCCCACGCCAAAAAAGCCGCTCTCCAAACACAGGATGAGCGGCTTTTTTACGCCTACGCTCGCCCCGAAGCGTCTCTTGCGCCCGTGACTTGCGCCGGCGCATCGTGCAGAATCGCCACTCCTCACCGGATTGGCGTTTCATGGATTTCGATCTGATCATCGTGGGCGGGGGGCTCGCCGGTGCAAGCCTCGCGGCCGCTCTGCAGGGAACCCGCTACCGCATTGCGCTCGTGGAGGCGCGAGCGCCCGCCTTCGTCGAGGGCTGGGATTCGCGCGTATATGCTATCAGTCCGTCATGCGCGAATTTCCTTCGTGACATCGGGATCTGGCAGCATCTCGATCCGGGGCGGATTGCGCCGGTGCATTCGATGTCGATCCGTGGTGACGCGGAGGGCGAACTCGAGTTTTCGTCCTACGACAGCGGCCTCTCGGAACTGGCCTGGATCGTCGAGTCCGGTCGGATGCAGCGCGAGTTGTGGGAAACCGTCAAGCGCCAGCACAACGTGACGATGCTGGTCGGTGGTACGCCGGAGGCGATAACGGTGGACAGGGGTAGCGTGTCGCTCACGCTTCCCGGCAGGAAACCGATTTTCGGTCGGCTCGTCGTGGGTGCGGATGGGGTCAATTCCTGGGTGCGTGAGCAGGCGGGAATCGACGCAGAGATTAGCCCCTACGGCGAGCGCGGCGTCGTCGCGAATTTCAATTGCGAGAAGGACCACTGCAACCGGGCGTTCCAGTGGTTCCGCGACGACGGCATCCTGGCGCTGCTCCCCCTGCCTGGGCGGATGGTGTCCATGGTCTGGTCGTGTGCTGACGACTTCGCCGATTCGCTGCGTGCGCTGGAGAGCGGGGCGCTGTGCCGGCGAGTCGCAGACGCTGCGGGCGGCGCGCTTGGTGCGCTCGATCTGATCACGCCGGCGCAGGCCTTTCCGCTGCGGTTCATGCGTGTCGCTTCGGTCGTGAAGGAGCGTATCGCCTTGGTCGGCGATGCCGCGCATGCCATCCATCCGCTTTCGGGCCACGGCATCAATCTCGGATTCCAGGATGCACGGGCACTTGCCGATGTGCTGCGGAAGCTTCCCGCATGGCGGGATCCCGGCGAGATTGCGGTGCTGCGCGGCTATGCCCGCGTGCGCGCTGAAGAGCCCTTTCTGGTTCAATACGCGACACACGGACTCAACCGCCTGTTTGGCTCGCGCAATCCGCTGCTCGCAGCGGTGCGCAACGCTGGTTTGAACCTCACCGGCCGTTTGCCGGTCGTACGGAACGCGCTCGTGCGTTATGCCGTGAGCGGCCGATTTTGATTTCCTGGAGATGCTGATGCTTAAGAAGGTAATTCGTCCGCTGGTCGCGGCGCTGGGACTGGTGCTGCTGACTCAGGGTGCCGCGCGCGCCGACGAGGCCGACGTGAAGAAGGCGGTGGAGGCCTTCGTCGGCGCTCCGGCGGTCGAGTCTGTCGCGAAGCTGCCGTATGCCGGCCTCTACGAAGTCGTGATGAAGAGCGGGGAGTTGATCTACACGGATGATAAGACGAGTTTCTTCCTCGACGGACGCCTGATCGACACGAAGACGCGGAAGGACGTCACCGCGGCGCGCATGGCGCAGCTGTCGTCGGTCGACTTCGCGTCGCTGCCGCTCGACCACGCGATCAAGCAGGTTCGCGGCAACGGTTCGCGGGTGCTGGTGACGTTCGAGGATCCGAACTGCACGTACTGCAAGCGGCTCAACAAGGAGCTCTCGCAGATGAAGGACGTGACGCTGTACACCTTCCTGTTCCCGATCCTGAGTCCGGACTCGACCGAGAAGTCGCGCAACATCTGGTGCGCGAAGGATCGTGCGAAGGCGTGGAACGAGTGGATCCTCGAGGCGAAGACCCCGGCTGTGGCGAAGTGCGACAGTGCGGCCGTCGACCGCAACGTGGCGCTCGGCCAGAAGCTGCGCATCAACGGTACGCCGACGATCTTCCTCGCCGACGGGCGCCGCCTGGGCGGCTATGTGCCGGCCGCGGAACTCGAGCAGCAGCTCGCGAGCGTCGCGAAGTAAGGCGACGAACGACGGCGCCTGCAGGCGCCGTTCGCTTTAGTGCCGTGCCCTCTCAGAGGGCGCCGGTTTCACTCGGCAGCAGGACCCACAGCTGACCCTGCTGGCGCATACGTCCGGCCTGTACGCCGGCATCCGCGCCGAGCCCCCAGAAGAAGTCCGCCCTGACCGCGCCCTTGATGGCGCCGCCGGTGTCCTGGGCGAGCATCAGCCTGCGCAGCGGTCGGTCGCTGTTCGGTGCGGTCGTCGCGAGGAATACGGGAGCGCCCAGCGGGATGGTGCGGGGGTCGACGGCCAGGCTGCGTCCCGCCGTGAGGGGGACGCCCAGCGCACCGGTGGGACCGCCGGTCGAGGCCGGCGTTTCCTTGAAAAAGACGTAGCTCGGGTTGCTGTGCAGCATTTCGGCAAGGCGGTGAGGGTTGCTGCGCGCCCAGTTCTTGATGCCGTCCATGGACGCCTTCTCGAGCGGAAGTTGGCCCTGGTTTACGAGCCAGCGGCCGATCGACTGGTAGGGGTGGCCGTTCTGGTCGGCGTAGCCGATGCGGACCTGGCTGCCGTCGGGCAGTTCCACGCGTCCGGAACCTTGCACCTGGAGGAAGAAGAGGTCGATCGGATCGGCTGCCCACAGCAGGGTGGGGGCGGGGGAGCGGTCCTGCATGCCGTCGAGTTCGGCGCGCGTCCAGTACGGTACGACCTTGTTGCCGACCAGTCGGCCGCGCAGGCGAAGGTTGCGCATGTCGGGATAGAGGTCGCCGAACTCGATCGTGAGCATGTCGCCCGGCACGCCGTGGACGGGCCAGGGATAGCGTTCCGAGCGCGAACGGCTGCCCTTGATGATGGGCTCGTAGTAACCCGTGATCAGGCCTTCGGCGGTGCCGTCGGGGTTGCGGACGGCCCACGGCGTGAAGCGGCTTTCGATGAACTGGCGTACGGCGCTCGCACCCGGGGTGTCGCCGAGGCGCTGGGCGTCGTCGCACACGCGCTGCCAGCGAGGCTGCTTGGCGAGCGCCTTGCACGACTGGCGCAGGGCGGGCCAGGCTTGTCCGACGTCGTCACTGCGCCAGTCGGGCAGTTCGCTCCAGCTTGCGCGCTGCAGGGCTTCCGCTGAGGGCGTCGGAGCGGGGGACGGTGCCGCCGGAGGCGTCGATTGAGCCGGTGCCGACGGGGCGGCGCAGTTCGGGCATGGCGGGCAGGGTTTCGTCGCCGTGCAGGGGGCGGTCGCGGTCGCAGGCGCCGGCGGCTGGCTGGCACAGGCGGCGAGTAGGACGAAGGGGAGGAGACACAGCAGGCGCTGCGGGGGCGATGTTGGGGCGCGCCGGTTCATTGGGAGGATCGGGTAGACTCGTAGAATCAAGGGATCCCAGTATACCGGCTTGTCCGGTGCGGCCCGAATCGCCATTCCCGTGGGAGAGCACAATGTGGGTGATCTTTCTGGAGGCGGGCGTTGCGCTCGCGCTGTTACTGGTGATCGTGTGGGCCACGTGGCCGAGGCGGCGCGACGGCGAAGCGAATGAAGGAAGAACGAATCGAGATGAATGATCTAGTGCAATTGGTGACACGCGCTGAGCAGCTGATCGGGCGCCTAGAGCAACTGCTGCCGCGTCCGGCGGAGGCGCCGGACTGGGCTGCAGCGCCGGCCTTCCTGTGGCGCAGGCGGAACGGCCATGCGCACCTCGTGCCTGTGACGCGTCCTCACGGGATCCGGCTCAAGGACCTGCGCGACATCGACGATCAGAAGGAGCGCATCGATCTCAACACGCGGCAGTTCCTCGCGGGAAGGCGCGCGAATAACGTGCTGCTGACGGGCGCACGGGGCACCGGCAAGTCGTCGCTCGTGAAGGCCTTGCTGAATGCCTACGCAGGGAAGGGCTTGCGTCTGATCGAGGTCGATCGCGACGACCTGATGGATCTGCCCGACATCATCGAACTCGTCCAGGGGCGCCCGGAGCGCTTCATCCTGTTCTGCGACGATCTGTCCTTCGAGGACGCGGAGCCCGCCTACAAGGCGCTGAAGAGCGTGCTCGACGGATCGGTGGCGGCGGTTCCCGACAACGTGCTGATCTACGCGACCTCGAACCGGCGCCACCTGATGCCGGAGTACCACGACGAGAACCTGCAGGCGAAGCACGTGGATGGCGAGATCCATCCCGGCGAGGCGGTCGAGGAGAAGATTTCGCTCTCCGAACGCTTCGGTCTGTGGGTCTCCTTTTACCCGTTCAGCCAGGACGAGTATCTGGAGATTGTCGCGTACTGGCTAAAGAGTTTCGGGCTGGAGCGCAAGGCAATCGAAGCGGCGCGGCAGGAGGCGTTGCAGTGGGCGCTGATGCGCGGCTCCCGTTCCGGGCGCGTCGCCTGGCAGTTCGCGCGCGACTGGGCGGGGCGCTTCGAGACGGGAAACGCGAGATGACGAAGCGCGAGACGAAGCGCGTGGAGGTGGCTGCGGGCGTGATCTTTCGCCGGGACGGGCGCTTCCTGCTCGGGCAGCGGGCGCCCGATACCTTCTATGCGGGCTACTGGGAATTCCCCGGCGGAAAGGTCGAGCCGGGGGAGTCGCCGGCCGATGCGCTGATCCGCGAGCTCGACGAGGAGCTGGGAATCCGCGTGCATGCCGTGCGGCCATGGATCACGCGGGAGCATCTGTACGAACATGCGCACGTGCGGCTGCATTTCTTCGAGGTCGCCGATTGGGAAGGCGAGCTGCACGATCACGTGCATAGCGCACTTTCCTGGGAGCGGGTGGAAGCGCCGGAGGTGGGGCCGATGCTGCCGGCGAACGGGCCGATCCTGAAGGCCTTGCGCCTGCCGCGCTGGATGGGGATCACGCACGCGACCGGGATCGGGGTAGAACGCCAGCTGGCGCAGCTGGACGCGGCGCTGGTTGGAGGGCTGCGCCTCGTACAGCTGCGCGAGCCGGGGATGGCGATGTCCGAGCTGCGTGCTTTCGCCGTCGAGGTCGTGAAGCGTGCGCGCGCGTGCGGGGCGTCGGTGGTTGTGAATGGCAGCCCCGAGCTCGCAGCCGAGGTCGGCGCCGATGGCGTGCATCTGTCGGCGGCCCTGCTTGCGCTCACGGGGCAACGCCCGGCGCTGGAGTGGGTCGGCGCATCCTGCCATACGCGCGAGGAGCTCGAGCGTGCGGCCGGCCTTGGCCTGGACTATGTGGTGCTGGGCGCGGTGCAGCCGACGGCAACGCATCCCGGGCAGGCGGCGCTGGGGTGGGAGCGGTTCTCCGAACTGGTCCGCGGGCTGCCGATGCCGGTGCTGGCGCTCGGCGGGCTGCAACCGGCCGACATGGAGCGCGCGCGGGCCGCCGGTGCGCACGGCATTGCGGCGATACGCGGGAGTTGGGTTCAGTCCTGAGACGACCGTCCGGGGGGGCTTTGCTCGCCCGGATCGCCCTCGTCGGAGGTGGGGACGCGGTAGTCCTCGGATGCCCAGGCACCGAGGTCGATCTGCTTGCAGCGTTCGGAGCAGAACGGGCGGAAGCGGTTCTCGGGCACCCAGCGTACGGGGGCGCCGCATTGCGGACACTTGACGGTGCGGACATGTGCCATGCTGCGGGTAGCCTCAGAGGCTGCAGAAAGTGAGTTCGAAATTGACGTCGCGCTCGGCGAGCCGCGGGCGGATCACCGTCTCGGAGAGCATGAAACGGACGTTGAGCGCGTATTTGTTGGCGCTGATCTCGGGCACGACCGCGTCGCTCGGCGACAGGCGCAGGCGCAGCATCTGTGCGCTGCGGCCGGCCATCATGAGCTGGTAGGTGCCGCCGCGGGCAAGTTGCGTCTCGGGGCGGCCGCTTGCGCGCAGCAGGCGCAGGACGATCGAGAGGCCGTCGCGGATCGGCAGCATCGGGTGCACCCAGTTGGACAGATCGTGCCGGCGCTGGTCGGCGTCGCGCTGCAGCCAGAAATGATACGAGGGTAGGTCGAACTGGCAGACGCCGCCGGGAATCGACGCGCGGCTGCGGATCGCCATCAGCCATTCGTTCTCGCGCAGGTACTGGCCGATCTTGCCGGCCATCGCGAGCAGCGAGGACGAGGCCTGTTCGATTTCGTACAGCGCCCCGGACAGGGCTTCCTCGGAGATCTCCGGATTGTTGCGGAAGGAGATCAGGATCTGGCGCTGGCGTTCGAGTTCCTGGACGAGGTCGACCTTGAGGTCGGCGCGGCCGGCGACTTCGAGGACTTCGAACAGGGTGAGCAGCGTGACGTGGTGATCCTGCGGAGCATCGCCACGTGAAAAGTGGGCAAGTTTGCTGTAAAGGTCTTCCAGGCGCAGAAGGGTGCGGATACGCTCGTTAAGAGGATATTCGTAGCTGATCACCGCATTTGCGCCTGAAAAAACCGGATCTCCCGTTAGTGCGAGGATGATAGCACAGGGGATATGGCGCGGCCTGACCGTTTGCAGCGCCGGATCGCCCGAAAAGCCTTTGTCCGTGGGCGTTTTCAGGCGACAGCGCGGGCGGCGGCGAGGTACTTCTCGTGCAGGCGCTCCACCTGGGCGAGGAGCGTGGCGAGGTCGCCGCCGTTGTCGATGACGTCATCCGCAGCGGCGAGGCGTTGTTCGCGGCTTGCCTGGGTCGCCATGATGGCGCGCACCTGCTCTTCTGGCAGGCGGCTGCGCGTCATGACCCGCGCGATCTGGACCTCGACGGGGCAGTCGACGACGCACAGGCTGTGGCAGCGTTCGCGATACTTGCCGGATTCGACCAGCAAGGGCACGACCAACACGACATAGGGGGCGCGGGCTTCGCTCACCTGACGCGCGCTTTCCGCGCCGATTGCCGGGTGCAGGATCGCTTCGAGCCGGCGCCGTTCGTTCGGGTCGGCGAAGGCGCGGTCGCGCATGACCTTGCGGTCAAGGGCGCCGTCGGGCGTGATCACCGTGTCGCCGAAGGCCGCGCGGATCGCGGGAATCGCCTGTCCGCCCGGCCCGGTGAGGGCATGCGCGATGGCATCGGTGTCGACGATGGCGGCGCCGAGTTCGGCAAAGCGGTCGGCCGCTGCGCTCTTGCCGCTGCCGATGCCGCCGGTGAGGCCGACGACGTAGGGGCTGTTGCTCATGGTGTGCATCCGCTGATGGTTGCGCCCGACCGACGCACGGCCGGCGAACTGGTGAGGGTCTTGAGTGCGCTCGCCGGACCATGCACCTCGATGCGGTGAACGGTCGTCGTGCGCGAGGCGATGCCGGCGCCGCGCACCTGCTTCGCCTGCAGGTTGGCGAGGTGTTGCTGGGCCTTGGCTTCGGTCTTGAAGAGGCCGAGCGAGATTGCGTACTGGTTGGGGCCGGGATCGTTGACGATGAAGAGCTCCGAGATCCCTTGTCCGCGCAGCTCGGCGACGCGCCGTTCGGCGGAATCGCGTCCGCCACCGGGCGGGATGCGCACCCACCATGCGGTGGGGGTGCTGCTGGTCTTGCGTTCGCTGCGCAGGCCGGGTTTGCCCGCGATCGCGGTCTGCATGAGCGCATCGGCTTCGCTTTCGGCGAGTCCGCCGATAACGGTGCAGGCCTGCGGCGATACCGGTGCGATGGTGGCAGAAGGTGCCGCGGGTGCGCGGGCCGTCGCCGCATCGCGGCCGTCGCCGGATTCGGCTGCGGAGGCGGTCTGTTCCGCGGGAAGTGCCTGGGGTGGCGCTTCGACTTCGCGCGGCGGAGCATTGCTGCCGGGGCGCAGCATGATGCGGTCCGGGTTGAGTTGGTTGCTCAGGCGCTCGGGTTCGCCCTCGGGCACGGAGCTGCCCAGCCAGCCCCGGATCGACGCCAGGGCGAGCAGGTTGAGTAGTACGAGAATGACCAGCACGATGCGCATGGGCGAACTTTACCGGATAGGCGACCGATGCATGCGCAGCCGTTCAGCCGAACTTCGGCAGGTGGGCGAGCGATGCGGCGACGGCTTCGGCCGGATAGTCGTAGTTCTCGAGCTGGCCGGAGAAGTAGCGGTCGTAGGAACTCATGTCGAAGTGGCCGTGGCCGGTGAGGTTGAAGAGGATCACCTTCGGTTCGCCCGTGACCTTGCAGGCGAGCGCCTCGTCGATGGCGGCGCGGATCGCGTGGCAGGATTCGGGTGCAGGGATGATGCCTTCGCTGCGCGCGAACATGACGCCGGCCTCGAAGGTGGCGAGCTGCGGCACGGCGACCGCTTCGAGCAGGCCTTCGTGGAAGAGCTGCGACACCAGCGGCGAGTCGCCGTGGTAGCGCAGGCCGCCGGCGTGGATGCCGGGTGGCATGAAGTCGTGGCCCAGCGTGTACATCTTCATCAGCGGCGTGAAGCCCGAGGCGTCGCCGAAGTCGTAGGCGTACTGGCCCTTGGTGAGCGTCGGGCAGGAGGTCGGCTCGACGGCGACGCAACGCAGCTTCTCGGCGCGCTTGTCCCCCGAGGCCTTGTCGGCGAGGAAGGGGAAGGCGATGCCGCCGAAGCTCGAGCCGCCACCGCAAGGGCCCAGGACGACGTCGGGGTAGAGGCCGATCTTGTCGAACTGCTTCTTCGCCTCGAGGCCGATGATGGTCTGGTGCAGCAGCACGTGGTTGAGCACCGAGCCCAGGGTGTAGTTGGTGTCGGCGCGGCTCGCGGCCTCCTCGACGGCTTCGGAGATCGCGAGGCCGAGCGAGCCGGGGTTGTCCGCATCCTTGGCGAGCGCGTCGCGGCCGGTCTGGGTGATCTCGGACGGGCTCGCGAACACTTCGGCGCCCCAAGTCTGCATCATCAGGCGGCGGTAGGGCTTCTGATGGTAGCTGACCTTGACCATGTAGACGCGCACGTCGAGGCCGAACATCTGGCCGGCGAAGGAGATCGACGAGCCCCACTGGCCTGCGCCGGTCTCGGTGGCGAGGCGCTTGATGCCGGCCTGCTTGTTGTAGAAGGCCTGTGGCACGGCGGAGTTGGGCTTGTGCGAGCCGGCCGGCGAGACGCCTTCGTGCTTGAAGAAGATCTTCGCCGGGGTGCCGAGCGCCCGTTCGAGGCGCACGGCGCGCATCAGCGGGCTGGGGCGCCAGATCTTGTAGATCTCGCGAACTTCGTCCGGGATCGCGATCCAGCGCTCGGCGCTCATCTCCTGCTCGAGGATCTGGCCGGGGAAGATCGCCATCATCTGCTCGGGACTCACCGGCTTGCCGTCGGCTCCGAGCGAAGGGCTGGGCGGATTGGGCATGTCGGCGACGACGTTGTACCAGTGCGTCGGGATCTCGTTCTCGTCGAGCAGGATACGGGTGGGTTCGGTCATCTTGTAGTCTCCCTCGGTGTCTTGCGGCAGTGTGGCGATTGGCCCGTGCTACGGCGTGTCGGGCTGTGTGGCGGCGACGGCGAGGCCCTTGAGGACCAGGTTGTCGACGCGGCGGAACGGGATGGCGAGCAGTTCGGCGAGCGCGTCGGCGCCGCCGCCGCTCAGCAGGCACACGGCCCGCGGCTCGTCGGCAATCTGCCGGAACATGCGCTCGACGGCGCCGGCCTGCGCGTTGCGGCAGCCGGACACGATGGCGTCGGCGGTGTTGCGCGGCGCTTCGACGTAGCGGCCCTCGGCGAAGGGAAGCTGGGCGGTGTCGCGGGCGAGCGAGCGGCGCATCAGGTGCTCGCCGGGCAGGATCAGGCCGCCGCGGAAGAGGCCGTCGGCGTCGAGGATGTCTATCGTGGTGGCCGTGCCGGCGTTGATGACGAGGCAGGCGGCAGGGTGCAGGGCGCGTGCGCCGATCAGCGCGGCCCAGCGGTCGGTGCCGAGCTGGTCGGGCTCGTCGTAGGCGTTGCGCACGCCGCAGCATGCGGCCGAGGAGCGCAGCCATTCCGGGGCGGGGGCGTGGCCGTGCAGGGCGTGCGCGATCGCGGCGGCGATGCCGGCGCCAGCGACGTTGGAACCGAAAACCCGGGTTATGCCCGCGCGGCCTTGTGCGATAGCGTTGAGCTCGCCGACGCGCGCGTGTTCGAGCGCGCCTTCGTCCTGCCACGCGCCGTTGCCGAAAAGGCCCCACTTGACGCGCGTGTTGCCGGCGTCGATCAGCAGGATCACTGTGCGGCCCTCAGCGAGACCTCGCCGGTGAGGATGCGGGTCAGGCCCGCGTCGGTGCGCAGGAGCAGAGCGCCGTCGTCGTCGACGCCAGCACAGATGCCGCTGAGCTCGGTCCCGTCGCCGGTGATGCGCACGGGCAGGTCGGCGAAGGCGTTGCGCTGCTGCCATGCACCGCGCAGCGCGGGGAAGCCGGCGGCGGCGTAGGTGTCGAACAGGACGTGGAGCTCGGTCAGGACTGCCGCCAGGAGCCGGTTGCGGTCGGGCAGCGCCGGGAGGTGTTCGCCCAGGTCGGTGACCGCGGGCTGATCGGGGATTCGTGCTCCTGCGGGCAGGTGCAGGTTGATGCCGATGCCGACCACCGCAGCCGGGGTGCGTCCGCGACCGGGCAGCAGTTCGACGAGGATGCCGGCGAGCTTGTGGCCATTCACGAGCACGTCGTTGGGCCATTTGAGCTGCAGGCCCGGCACGCCTAGCGTCTCCAGCGCGCGCACGACCGCGAGGCCGGCGACGAGCGACAGGCCGGCCGGCACGGGGGCGCCGGGCATGAAGCGCCACAGCGTCGAGAAGGTCAGACTGCCGCCTGCCCACGACTGCCACTGGCGACCGCGCCGGCCGCGCCCCGCGGTCTGGCGTTCGGCAACGACGACGTGGATGCGCCCGTCGTCGGCGGGCGTCGCGTCCATGAGTACGCTGTTCGTGGAGGCGCACTCTTCGAGCACCCGGAGGTCGAAGGTGCCGGCGAGCTCGCCGAGTTGCTGGTGGATGGCTGCGGCGTTCAGCGGCGCGCCGGAGGTGGATGCACTCAAGCCGGTCTTCCCGTGCGGTACGTGAAAACCTGCATTATCCGTCATTGCATGCGCATGCACGAGTGCGGTGCGCAGCCGGTGAGGCCGAGAATGTCGAAGGCCCAGGCAGCGCCCTTCGACAGGCTCAGTGCGAACGGAGAATTTGACCGACTCGGCTCAGGGCGAACTGAGTAGTGGACGGATAGCTATGCGGCGGGCGCCGCCGGGCGTTCGTCGTCCATGCCGAGTTCCTGGATCTTGCGCGTGATGGTGTTACGCCCGATTCCCAGCAGCTGGGCGGCCTCGATGCGGCGGCCGCCGGTGGCGCCCAGCGCGCGGCGGATCAGCGTGCGTTCGAAGTCGCGCGTGAGGCGCTCGAATACTTCGCCCGGCGAGGTCGCGATCAGGCGGTCGGCTTCGAGGGCGAGGCCGTCGGACCAGCTGATCGGCGCCTCGCGGTCGGGCTGGGCCTTCATGTCGGGCGGCAAGTCGGCGATTTCGACGACCTGGCCGGGCGCCATCACGGTGAGCCAGTGGCACAGGTTCTCGAGCTGACGCACGTTGCCGGGGAAGGGCAAGGCCTGCAGGTACTTGATCGCGGCGTCCGAGACGCGCTTGGTCTCGACGCCGAGGTCGTGCGCGCTCTTCTGCAGGAAGTGGCGGACGAGCAGCGGGATGTCCTCGCGGCGCTCGCGCATCGGCGGCAGGCGCAGGCGGATCACGTTGAGGCGGTGGAACAGGTCCTCGCGGAACAGGCCCTGGCGCACGCGGTCCTCAAGGTTCTGGTGGGTCGCGGCGATGACGCGCACGTTGGCGCGGATCGGCTGCTGGCCGCCTACGCGGTAGAAATGGTTGTCCGAGAGCACGCGCAGCAGGCGCGTCTGCAGTTCGGCGGGCATGTCGCCGATCTCGTCGAGGAAGAGCGTGCCGCCGTCGGCCTGCTCGAAGCGCCCGCGCCGCTGTGCGGCTGCGCCCGTGAAGGCGCCGCGCTCGTGGCCGAAGAGCTCGGACTCCAGCAGGTCGCGCGGGATCGCCGCGGTGTTGATGGCGATGAAAGGGGCGTCCGAGCGCGGGCTGTGGCGGTGCAGGGCGCGCGCGACGAGTTCCTTGCCGGAGCCCGATTCGCCGTTGATCAGCACGGTCGCGTGCGACTGGGCGAGGCGGCCGATCGCGCGGAAGACTTCCTGCATCGCCGGCGCCTGGCCGAGGATCTCGGGGGCGAGCGCGGTGCTCTCGGACGCACCTTTCTGGTGCGCGCTCTGCGCGATCGCGCGCTGAACCAGTGCAACGGCCTGATCGACGTCGAAGGGCTTGGGCAGGTATTCGAAGGCGCCGCCCTGGAAGGCCGACACGGCGCTCTCCAGGTCCGAGTATGCGGTCATGATGATGACCGGCAGCTGCGGATGCAGCGTCTTCACCCGCTTGAGCAGGCCGAGGCCGGACTCGCCCGGCATGCGGATGTCTGAAATCAGTACCTTGGGCGGGACCGGTTCGATTTCTAGCGCGGACAGCGCCTCGTTTGCGGACGAGAAGCTGCGGTGCGGGATGTCCTCGCGCCCGAGTGCTTTTTCGAGCACCCAGCGGATGGAGCGGTCATCATCAACGATCCAGACGGTGTTCATTGTTTAATGCACCTTTTTGGTGCGATCGTGCCGTTCCCTGGGGCGTCAGGCACGGTCGATGATCGGCAACAGGATGGTGAAGCAGGTGCGGCCCTTGCGGCTTTCGACTTCGATCATGCCCTGATGTTGCTCGACGAAGCTCTGTGCCAGCGAGAGACCGAGGCCGCTGCCCCCTTCGCGCCCCGAGACCAGCGGATAGAAGATCTTGTCGCGGATCTCGTCCGGGATGCCGGGGCCGTTGTCGATCACTTGCAATTCCAGTGCCAGCTTGTAGCGGCGCTTGGCGAGCGTGACCTGGCGGGCGACGCGCGTGCGCAGGCGGATCTCGCCGCGGCCTTCCATCGCCTGCGCGGCGTTGCGCACGATGTTGAGGATGGCCTGGATGAGCTGTTCGCGGTCGGCGGTGAGTTCGGGCAGGCTGGTGTCGTAGTCGCGGCGGATCGCGATCTCCGGGAACTCGGCGAGGATCAGGCGGCGCACGCGTTCCAGCACGTCGTGGATGTTGAGCTGGTCGGGCCGCATCATGCAGTGCGAGGTCAGCAGCCGGTTCATCAGGTCCTGCAGGCGGTCGGCTTCGGCGATGATCACTTCGGTATATTCGCGCAGCTGCGGGTCGGCGAGTTCCCGTTCCAGCAGCTGCGCCGAGCCGCGGATGCCGCCGAGCGGGTTCTTGATCTCGTGGGCGAGGTTGCGGATCAGTTCGCGGTTCGCCTGCTGCTGCTGCAGCAGCTGTTCCTCGCGTGCGACGCGCAGTTGGGCGTCGATCGGGCGGAATTCGAGGAGCAGACCCAAACCCGCCGCTTCGGCCGGGCTCACTGTGCAGTCGACGTGCAGCGGGTCGGCGTCGGGGCGGGCGATCTTGAGATCCTGGCCGGTGTAGCTCCAGTTCTTTCGCAGTGCGTTGTCGAGTGCGGCGGCGAGGCCGGCGGGTTCGCCGAGGAGTTGCGGCAGCGGGGCGCCGATCAGGCGCCGGTGGCTGACGGCGAAGAGGTTTTCGGCGCCGGCGTTGAGGTAGCGGATCAGCAGATGGTCGTCGACGACGACCACGGCCGATGAGAGCAGGTCGAGCCCGGCGAAGGGGCCCGCGAGACCGGGGGATTTGGGCGTGTTGGGCATGGGTGTGTTCTCGGAATCCCTTTTGGTCTCGCAAAAAACACGCCAGCTCGTATTTGCCCCTACTTCAGGTTGCCGAGTTCCTTCTTGAGGGCTTCGACGTTGCGCTGGTGCAGTTCGACCGCTTCACGTAGCGGCTGCAGGCGGTTCTGGACGACGGGCAGCCGGCGCTCGGCGCCCTGGTAGTGGCCCTCCTGCTCGGCGACGGCCTTTTCGGCTTCGGCTAGCGCGGCTTCCTCGGTGGCGAGTTCCTTGTCCAGCACCTGGCGGCGGGTGTCGTCGCGGGCGCGCTGTGCATCGGGAGCGACGCGCGGGAAATTCGTCGGAGTCGGTTGCGATGCGGAAGATGAGCGCCTCGGCGGAGCGGGAACCGAGGACACGGCCTGGTCCTCGCTGAGCTGCTTGCAACCGCGCCCTTGGTTGCGGTCGTTGGTGTAGGTCACGCCGCCGTTGGCGTCCACGCATTTGAAAACCTGGGCCTGGGCCAGGGGTGGCACGAGCAGAAGGAGCAGTACCGGAAGTGTTCGCATGTCCGTCAGTCGGAAGGTCAGGGATGCATCCGGTGCCGCGGAGGGCCTCCCGCAATGCATACGTGGGGCATTAGACCCCATAAAAAAGGGACGGGCAATGCCCGTCCCTTTTCTACCTTGGCGTAATCCGGAGATTACAGGCTGTAGTACATGTCGAATTCCACCGGGTGGGTGGTGATGCGCATGCGGTCGACTTCTTCCATCTTCAACGCGATGTAGGCGTCGATGAAATCGTTCGAGAACACGCCGCCGCGGGTCAGGAACTCGCGGTCCTTGTCGAGGTACTCGAGTGCCTGTTCGAGGCTGGTGCACACGGTCGGGATCTTTGCATCCTCTTCCGGCGGCAGGTCGTACAGGTTCTTGTCGGCGGGGTCGCCCGGGTGGATCTTGTTCTGGATGCCGTCCAGGCCGGCCATCATCAGCGCGGCGAAGCACAGGTAGGGGTTGGCCAGGGGATCCGGGAAGCGCGCTTCGATGCGGCGGCCCTTCGGGTTCGCGACGTACGGGATGCGGATCGAGGCCGAACGGTTGCGGGCCGAGTAGGCCAGCTTGGTCGGGGCCTCGTAGTGCGGCACGAGGCGCTTGTACGAGTTGGTGCCGGGGTTGGTGATCGCGTTCAGCGCGCGGGCGTGCTTGATGATGCCGCCGATGTAGTACAGCGCGATTTCCGACAGGCCGGCGTAGCCGTTGCCGGCGAACAGGTTCTGGCCGTCCTTCCAGATCGACTGGTGCACGTGCATGCCCGAGCCGTTGTCGCCGACGATCGGCTTCGGCATGAAGGTGGCGGTCTTGCCGTACTGGTGCGCGACGTTATGGACGATGTACTTCAGGATCTGCGTCCAGTCGGCGCGCTGGGTCAGCGTGCTGAACTTGGTGCCGATTTCGCACTGGCCGGCGTTCGCGACTTCGTGGTGATGCACTTCGACCGGCACGCCGGCAGCTTCGAGCGCGAGCACCATGGCGGCGCGCACGTCGTTCAGGCTGTCGACCGGGGGAACCGGGAAGTAGCCGCCCTTGACGCGCGGACGGTGGCCGGTGTTGCCGCCTTCGAACTTGTCGGCGGTCGACCACGCGGCTTCTTCCGAGATGATCTTGCTGTACACGCCCGACATGTCGACGGACCACTCGACGGAGTCGAAGATGAAGAATTCGGGCTCCGGGCCGAAGAAGGCGGTGTCGCCCAGGCCGGTGCTCTTCAGGTAGGCTTCGGCGCGCTTGGCGATCGAGCGCGGGTCGCGGTCATAGCCCTTGCCGTCGGACGGCTCGATGACGTCGCAGGTCAGGACCAGCGTGGTCTCGTCGAAGAACGGGTCGATGTAGGCGGTGCGGGCTTCCGGCAGCAGGATCATGTCGGAGGCCTGGATGCCCTTCCAGCCGGCCAGCGAGGAGCCGTCGAAGGGGTGGCCGTGCTCGAAGTGATCTTCCTCGAACGCCGAAACGGGCAGGCCGACGTGGTGTTCCTTGCCACGCGTATCAGTAAAACGCAGGTCGACGAAGCGGACTTCGTTTTCCTGGATCATCTTCATGACGTCTTGAGCGTTCATATTCACTCCTGATGAGAAGAGGCGAAAGCGGTTGTTGGTAACGGAAAACTTCCGATGGAGCGAAGGTAAGCAGTATCCGTGCCATACGTAAGTTCGACTTTGCCGGGCATTTTGCCACAAGGGCGACTGCGCGTATCGCGGACGCGCGCGAACGGGGCGAGTAAATTGGCGGCCGAAGCGGTGGAATGCCGGGAGGAAGGCGCGGCGAGTGCGCGCGAAGCGGCGAGAGGGGCGTGAGCGCACCGAAAGTGTGCGCGTTGGTTCGTAGATGCACCGTCATGGTGCAATCCGGCCCAGGATGGTGATGGCCCGGTAGTGAGGCCGTTCCGCGAGCAGGGTGTCAATGCGCAGGCGCAACTCGTCGGGGGGGATTTCGCCGAGGTCGGCGGCCCCGAGGATCACCTCGGCTTCGATGCGGTCGCCGAGGTAGTGGATCAGCACGCGCGGCGGTGTCGCGAGGGGGCGGTCGAACAGGGTTTCGAGGGTATGCACGATTTCGGTGCGTTCGGGCAGGGGGGCGAGTCCGGCGCCCTGCAGGGTCGCATCGTTTTCGGCGTCGACATGCACCAGCACCTCGCGCACTTCGGGGTGGGCTGCGTGTACGCGGAAGTACACCGCATCGGAAATCTGATGGCCTTCGGACACGGTGATGCGCGGGTCGACCTGGATGTGGGCGTCGCACAGCACCCGATCGGCCATGCGGCGGGTGCGCAGGTCGTGCAGGCCGATGACGCCCGGAGTTGCCCGGATGGTGTTGCGGATGCGTGCGACGTCCTGCTCGGAGAGGCCGGTATCGATGAGTTCGCGCACGGCCTTCCAGGCCAGACGCAGGCCCATGTGCAGGATCAGGAAGCCGACGAGGGCGGCCGCGAGCGGTTCGAGAAAGGGGTAGCCGGCCAGGCTGCCGCCGATGCCGACGGCGACGACCAGCGAGGACGCGGCGTCCGAGCGTGCATGCCAGGCGTTGGCCTCCAGTACGGGGGCCTTCAGGCGTCGGCTGGCGGCGAGCGTGTAGCGGAACAGAAGTTCCTTCGCGAAGAGCGTCATGACGGCCATGCCGAGGGCGACGGGGTGCAGCGGCAGCGCGGCGTCCATGTGCTGCAGGCGCAGGCCCGAACTCCACAGGAAGCCCGTGCCGACTCCGGTGAGCACGAGCCCCAGCAGCAGCGAGGCGGCGGTCTCGATGCGGCCGTGGCCGTAGGGGTGGTCGCGGTCGGCCGGCTCGCCACCGCGCCGCCCGGCCATAAGGACGAGCAGGTCGGTAAAAAGATCGGAGAGCGTGTGTGCGGAATCGGCGACGAGGCTGAACGCGTGGGCGTACAGTCCGACTGCGATCTGGCCGACGGACAGCACCATGTTCGTGGCGATCGCCACGAGCGCGACGCGCTGTATGCCGCGGCTGCGTGCCTCGGCTGCGCCGCTGCGGCGCGACTTGCCTGATGTCGGGTGGTCCATGGCGCCTGCGGTATGGGTATACTCGGGTTCCGATCGAGCAATTCTATCCGGATGGATGCAATGGGAAAGTTGACCGACCTGCTCCGCCTCGCCCAGCAGCGCGCGCAGGAGATGAAGCTCCCGTATGCGGGTGCGCTCACGCCGGGCGAGGCCTACGAAGTGTGGCAGCTCGCGCCGGGCGCGAAGCTCGTCGACGTGCGCACGCGTGCCGAATGGGATTGGGTCGGCCGCATCCCGGGTGCCGTGGAGATCGAGTGGATGGGCTATCCGGGCAACGTGCCCAATTCGCACTTCCTTGCGCAATTCAGGCGCGAGGTCGATCCCGAGGCGCTCGTGATGTTCATGTGCCGTTCGGGCGCACGCTCCGACAAGGCGGCACGGGCCGTCACGGAGGCCGGCTGCCGGAGCTGCTACAACGTGCTCGAGGGTTTCGAGGGTGACCGCGACGCGAACGGCCAGCGCAACCGCATCGGCGGCTGGCGCCATGCCGGGCTGCCGTGGCAGCAGGGCTGAGCGCGCCCATTCGCCCCGTTTGCCCCCTTCGCCCATTTGACACGCCGGCGCAGAGCCGGTTTGATTGACGAATCTTGCGACCGAAGTACCGAAGACGATGCAGACCGCCACCATCAGTTTCGACCGATTCAATGCCTTGCGCGACGACGAGGCCCAGGAGCGCATCCACGCCGCGCGCGCGCGCCTCGGCGAGCGCGCCGTGCTGTTGTGCCACCATTACCAGCGCGCCGACGTGTATCAGCACGCGGACCTGACCGGTGACTCGCTCAAGCTGTCCCGCCTTGCGTCGCAGACGGATGCGGAGTTCATCGTGTTCTGCGGCGTGCATTTCATGGCCGAGGTCGCGGACATCATGTCGCAGCCGCACCAGAAGGCGATCCTGCCTGACCTGGCGGCCGGCTGCTCGATGGCGGACATGGCCAACCTGGCGAAAGTGGAGCGCTGCTGGCGCGAATTGCGCGAAGTGCTGGGCACGCCCGATGCGCTGATTACGCCGGTGACCTACATCAACTCGGCGGCGGACCTGAAGGCCTTCTGCGGCGAGCACGGCGGCATCGTGTGCACCTCGACGAATGCGCCGGTGATCCTCGACTGGGCGTTCGCGCAGCGCGAGAAGGTACTGTTCTTCCCCGACCAGCATCTCGGGCGCTGGACGGGCTACAAGAAGGGTATTCCGGTCGATCAGATGGTGGTGTGGGATCCCGACCTCGAATACGGCGGCCTGACGCCGGAGCAGATCCGCAACGCGAAGATCCTGCTGTGGAAGGGGCATTGCTCGGTGCACCAGATGTTCCAGGAGACCCATATCCGCCGCTGGCGCATGCAGCATCCGGAGGGGCTCGTGATCTCGCACCCGGAGAGCAGCCTCGACGTGTGCATTAACTCGGACTACGTCGGTTCGACCGAGTACATCATCAACGTGATCAAGAACGCTGCGCCGAATACGCGCTGGCTGGTCGGCACGGAGCTGAACCTGGTCAACCGCCTGGCCGAGGAAGTGAAGCCGGAAGGCAAGATCGTGCAGTTCATGGCGCCGACGGTGTGCATGTGCTCGACGATGCAGCGCATCGACCCGCAGCATCTGGCGTGGACGCTGGAGAACCTCGCCGACGGCAAGGTCGTCAATCACATCCAGGTGCCCCCGCACGAGGCCGAACTCGCGAAGGTGGCGCTGGACCGGATGCTCGCGGTGTCCTGACGAACGGTGCGGAGGCCAGACCATGAAGCTGCGCATCTGCACCTACAACATCCACAAGGGGTTCTCGCAGTTCAATCGCCGCATGGTGATTCACGAACTGCGCGACCGCCTGCGCAGCCTCGACGTCGACCTCGTGTTCCTGCAGGAAGTGCAGGGCCTTCATATGGGGCATGCGAGCCGCCACCCGAACTGGCCCGAGCCGCCGCAGCATGAGTTCCTCGCTGAGGACGTGTGGCACCAGACCGCCTACGGCGGCAACGCGGTGTATGACCACGGACACCACGGCAATGCGATCCTGAGCCGTTTTCCTATCGTCTCGACGAGCAACCAGGACGTCTCGGACCACCGTTTCGAGCGCCGCGGGCTGCTGCATTGCGAGGTGCAGGTGCCCGAGATCGAGTCGCCGGTGCACTGCGTGTGCGCGCACCTCGGTCTTTTCGCGGGTAGCCGGCGGAGGCAGATGGAGGCGCTGGCCGGGCGCATGGAGCGCCTGGCGCCCGACGGGGCGCCGCTGATCATCGCGGGCGATTTCAACGACTGGCGCAACCGGGCGCAGGACCTGCTGGTCGAGCGGCTGGGCGTTCGCGATGCGTTCGAGGCCGGGCGCGGCCGTCCGCCGCGGAGCTTCCCGAGCAAGATGCCGCTGTTCCGGCTCGATCGCATCTACGTGCGGGGGTTTTCGGTGAAGCAGGCCGACGTGCATTCCGGCCCGCCCTGGTCGCGGATCTCCGATCACGCAGCCTTGACGGCCGAGCTGGGTCCCACGGGGTGAGCGCCTTCGTCGGCGGCAATGCGATCACCCTGCTGGAGAACGGCGCCGACTTTTTTCCCGCCTTGCTGCAGGCGCTCGAAGGCGCCGAGCGCGAGATCTTCCTGGAAACCTATATCTTCGAAAACGACGGGGCCGGAACCCGGGTAGCGGCAGCCCTGGCGCGTGCGGCAGAGCGCGGCGTCGCGGTGCGGGTGCTGGTGGATGGCTTCGGCGGCCGCGCCTTCGTGCGTTCGGTGATGCCTGGGCTCGTCGCCGGCGGCGTCGGCGTGCAGATCTACCGCCGCGAGCTGCGCGTGTTGGCGATGCGCCGCCACCGCCTGCGCCGCCTGCATCGCAAGCTCGCGGTCGTCGATGGGCGCGTGGCCTTCGTCGGCGGCATCAACATCGTCGACGACCTGACGCACGACGGACCGCCCCATCCGCGCTACGACTACGCGGTGCGGGTCGAGGGGCCGCTGGTGGAGCCGATCCTGCACTCGATGCATCACGTGTGGCGGCTGGTCGCGTGGGCCGGGCTGCGGCGGCGGCGTCCGCAGCCGCTTGTTGCGCCGGCGCGCACCGAGGCGGCGGGCAGCGTGCGTGCGTGCTTCCTGATCCGGGACAACCTGCGCCATCGTCGCGACATCGAGGAGGCCTATCTCGACGCGGTCGGCGCGGCGCGGCGCGAGGTGGTGATCGCCTGTGCGTATTTCTTCCCCGGGCGGCGCTTTCGCCAGGCGCTGGTCGATGCCGCCGGACGCGGCGTGGAGGTGGTCCTGCTGCTGCAGGGGGTGTCGGATCATCCGATGCTGCAGTACGCGACGCGCGCGTTGTACCCCTTCTTCCTCGCCCGCGGCATCCGCCTGTTCGAGTACCGACAGAGCGTCCTGCACGCCAAGGTCGCCGTGGTCGATGCGCAGTGGGCGACGGTCGGTTCGAGCAACATCGATCCCTTCAGCCTGCTGCTCGCGCGCGAGGCGAATGTCGTGATCGACGATGCCGGCTTTGCCGCGGATCTGCGAGGCAGCCTCGCGCGGGCGCGGGCGAACGGCGCGCACGAGCTGCGCAGCGGGGACTGGGTGCGCGTGTCACCGCTGCGCAGGGCGGCGAGCTGGGCAGCGTATCAGGTCGTGCGTCTGGCAATCGGCGTGGCGGGCTACGGCCGGCACAACTGAGGCCGTGCCGGGCTGAACTCGATCGGTGCGGCAAAGTCGAAGGTTTGTTCGGCGCCGTGCGGTGCGTGTCGCCCGGGTGCCGCCATCTCCAGGAGGTGTGCGATGGAACAGCCGCTCCACACGATGAGCAATCTGTTTGCCCAGCTCGGGCTGCCGTCCGAGGAATCCGCGATCGAGCGCTTCATCGCCGCGCACGCACCCCTGCCGTGCGGCGTGGAACTCGCCAAGGCACCGTTCTGGTCGCCGCAGCAGGCGGCCTTCCTCAGCGAGGAGCTGACGGAAGACGCGGACTGGGCGGAGATCGTCGACCAGCTCAGCGCACGCCTGCGCTCCTGAAGCCCGTTCCCGCGGTTCGGCCGCGGCGGGGAGATCCATCATGGAAGACCGCATCATCTCGGTCGTCAGCGGGGCGAGCCGCGGGCTCGGGCGCGCGGCGGCGCACCGGCTCGCAACGATGGACGGCTACCGGGTCATCGCCACCGCACGCAACCCTGACGACCTGGAGCCGCTGCGCTCGAAGCTCGCCATCAGCGGCCACGTCGTCGAGCCGCGCCAGCTCGACATCACCGACGACGCCTCGGTGAAGGCGCTGCGGGACTGGATCGCCGGGCGCTTCGGGCGCGTCGACGTCCTCATCAACAACGCCGGCATCCTCGTCGATCGCCATTCGACCAGCATCCTCGAGCTGCCGCTCGAGCAGGTGCGTGAGACGCTGGAGACGAACCTGATCGGGACGCTGCGCCTCACGCAGGCGCTGGTGCCACTGATGCGCACGAGCCGCGCGGGGCGGGTCGTCAATCTCGCGTCGAGCATGGGGCAGCTGGCGGAAATGGACGCGGGCACGCCCGCCTACCGCATGTCGAAGACTGCGCTCAATGCGCTGACGCGCATCCTGGCGGCCGAACTTGCGGGAACCCCGATCAAGGTCAATTCGGTGTGCCCCGGCTGGTGCCGCACGGATCTCGGCGGGCCGGAGGCGCCGCGTCTGCCCGAGGAGGGCGTCGAATGCGTGGTGTGGGCAGCGACGCTGCCCGAGGACGGGCCGAGCGGCGGCTTCTTCCGCGATTGCCAGCCGATCCCGTGGTAGGACGGCGTCAGGACCCGGTGGCGGCGAGGCCGGCGGGTGCCTGCGCGTGGGCGCGGCGGGGCACGCGATCGAGCTGCCAGTGCGCGGTCGCCCAGGCCCACAACGCGGCCAGCGGCCCGTGCGCGAGTTCGGCCGGTGGCGTGTGGCCGAGGAATTCCAGTCCGGCTGCCAGGGCGGCGCTGGCCGGCAGGGCGTCGATCGGCGCGGCGAGCGTCTGCTTGGAGAGCTTTTCGCCCGCCGTATTGACGACTACCGGCAGGTGCGCATAGCCGGGTGTGGCCACGCCCAGCAGATGCTGCAGGTGGATCTGGCGGCCGGTGGAGCCGAGGAGGTCGGCGCCGCGCACAACGTCGGTGACGCCCGCGGCCGCGTCATCGACGACGACCGCGAGCTGGTAGGCGAACTGCCCGTCGCCGCGCAGCACGACGAAGTCGCCGACGTCCCGTACGAGATCCTCTTCCTGCAGGCCCTGGATGCGGTCGTCGAATGCGACCGTCCCTTCCGCGCGCACCCGCCACGCATGGGCGCTGCGGCCGGGCGGCAGGCCGTTGCGGCAGGTGCCGGGATAGATGCGCGAGCCGTCGCGCGCGAGCGCGGAATCGGCCATTTCGCGGCGCGTGCAGGCGCAGGGAAAGATATGGCCGGCGGCCGTGAGCTGTTCGAAGGCGGCGCGGTAGGCGTCCAGCCGCCGGCTTTGCCAGACGATCTCGCCGTCCCACTCGAAGCCGAAACGCGCGAGCGTCGCGATGATGCCTTCCGCTGCGCCCGGCACGGTGCGGGGTGCGTCGACGTCCTCGATGCGCAGCAGCCAGCTGCCGCGGCGGCTGCGCGCCTCCAGATAGCTGCCGATTGCTGCGACGAGTGAGCCGAAATGTAGCGGCCCGGTCGGGGAGGGCGCGAAGCGGCCGATGTAGGGGGGCGGTGCTGGCGGCATGGGAAGTGTCGTGGATGCGGACCGGCGGTTGCTCGAGTCGGGACGCTGCGGGCTTACCTGATCGATTCGCTGCCCGTGTCGGTCGGATTGCCACTGCTCATTGCAGGCTCCTGGTGGCGGAAATCGGCAAAACGCGCCGGGTGCAGCCCGGCTGAGGCCAGGTCCTCGGCGAACTCGGGCGACGCGAGGTAGGCGAGTTCGGTCTCGCGTGGCGTCGTGAGCACGTCGCAGGCACGCAGTTCGTCATCGACGCGGCCCGGGTGCACATGCACGAGCGGTCGGGGGCCGCTGCCGGCAAGGAATGACTGCATCAGGGTGCGGAACGGGACTCGCCCGGAAAAGTCGTGCAGACCGGCGAAGCCGTCGTTCGCCGGCAGGCTGTGGCGGCGCAGCAGCCGGTGCAGGCCGAGGCCGAGCGAGGAAATCAGCAAGGCCTTCGGCAGGGCTGTGCGACGGCGCACGCAGCGCGCGAGCGGCTCCCGGCAGTCGCGCACCCACACGGACCCGGACGGGTAACGTGCCAGCAGTTCCGCGACCAGCACTTCACGGATGCCCGGCAGCACGTGCGCATGCTGGTGCCCGTCGATGTAGGCGGGCGGTGCGTTCCAGGCGTCCTCGAAGGCGTCGAGCTGGGCACGCAGTTCGTCGCGGATCGCCTGCCGCGGCAGCGACCGTGCGAGCGCGCGCGGAAGCAGCCGACCCATCGACGGTAGCCGTCCTGCCAGAGCGAGCCCGGCCGCAGCGGTGAGCGGGGCGTGATCGGTCAGCGTGAGGTGCAGGCCGACGTCGGCCGGATGCGCCGCGACGGTTTCACGCAGCAGGCCCGCATGCCGTTTCCAGTCCGGTAGCGGCGTCATGCAGCTCGTCGCGGACAGCCGTCCGGCCGCGATCAGCCCGGCGATCGCTTCGCTGACGCCCGGCGCGATGCCGTAGTCGTCGGCGCAGACGATGATCGGGCGGGTATGTCGGCGGTCGGAGGAGGGCTGTTCGTTCATCGCCCCCTTATAGCGGCTCTCACGTCAACGCGCCAGCGCCTGTTTGCGTTTATCCTCCGAGGTTTGGCGCCTCGCCCATTCATCATCCGCCGGAATAACGTGCCTGCTCCCACCCCCCGCGCCGCCGTGCGCGCCGCTCCGTTCCCCGCCTTTACGCCGCTGCTGTCGGTCGTGATCCCGCTTTACAACGAAAGCGGTTCGCTCGGGGCCCTGCACGAGCGCCTGAAGGCGGTCGTCGGGAACCTGCCGCTGGCCGGTCATGAGTTCGTCTTCGTCGACGACGGCAGTCGCGACACGACCTTCGACGAGGTCGCGGCGCTGGCGGCGATCGACCCGGCGATCCGGGCGATCCGCTTCGCGCGCAACTTCGGCAAAGAGGCGGCGATGGCGGCCGGCCTGCGTGCGGCGCGCGGTGACATCGTGGTGTTGATGGACGGCGACCTGCAGCATCCGCCCGAGCTGATTCCCGAAATGCTCGCGCGCTGGCACCAGGGCGCGAAGATGGTCACGGCCGTGCGCCGCTCGCGCGACACCGACCCGTGGTTGCGGCGCCAGCTCTCGCGCGGTTTCTACAGGCTCTTCAAGCGGGTGTCGGAAGTCGCGCTGGAGGAGGGCGGAGGCGACTTCCGCCTCTTCGATCGCGCGGTCGTCGATGCGATCAACAGCCTGCCCGAGCGCACCCGCTTCATGAAGGGCATCACGAGCTGGGTGGGCTTCCGCCAGGAGACGATCGATTTCGAGCCGGCCGAGCGCGCCGCCGGCGCGTCCGCGTGGTCCTTGATGCGCCTGCTGCGCTACGCGATCGACGGCCTGTCGGCCTTCAGCACGCTGCCGTTGCGCGTGTGGTCGATGGCCGGCATCTGCATTTCCGGCCTGTCGGTGCTGTACGGCGGCTGGCTGGTCGTGCGTACCGCGATCTTCGGCATCGACGTTCCGGGCTACGCGTCGATCATCGTCTCGGTGCTGTTCCTGTCCGGCATCCAGCTCATCAGCCTGGGGGTGCTCGGCGAATACGTCGGGCGCATCTTCACCGAGGTCAAGCAGCGTCCGTTGTACCTCGTGTCCGAACGCATCGGTTTCGACGAGGCGGCGAAGTGAGCACTCCCGCCGCAGTTCCGGGCGCGTCGACCGCGCCCGCAGGCCTGCGCACGTCCCGGCTCGCCTTCCGCCTCGCCATAGTTGTCTTCGCCATCCTCGGCGCCTACGTGCTGATTGCGTTCGACCAGCACGGCATCAGCAACGACGAAGAGGTGCAGCACGTCTACGGGCGCCTGCTGCTCGATTTCTATGCCTCGGGTTTTGCCGACCGCAGCGCCTTCGCCTACAAGAACCTCTATCTCTACGGTGGCCTCTTCGACCTGATCGCCGCGGCTCTCGAGCCCCTCGTGCCGATGAACGTGTGGGATCTGCGTCACCTGTTGTCCGCGGGTTTCGGCCTGCTGGGGCTGGCGGGAACCTGGCTGCTCGCGCGCCTGCTGATGGGCGAGGTCGCGGGACTGGTCGCCCTCGTGCTGCTGGCGCTGACCGGCGCATGGTCAGGGGCGATGTTCACACACACCAAGGACGTGCCTTTCGCGACGACGATGGTGTGGTCGCTGTATTTCACGACGCGATTCGCGATGCGCCTGCCGGCGGTGAAGGCAGGCGATCTCGTGGGACTCGGCATCGCGATCGGCTGCGCCTTCGGCCTGCGCGTCGGCGCCGTGTTCGCGGTGTTCTATCTCGGCGTCGCCGTGCTCGCCGCCGCCTGGCTGAACGGCGAGGATCTGCGCGGCCGCCTTGCCGTGCTGCGCCGCGCGGTCCTTGCACTGCTGCCCGCGGCGGCGCTCGCGTTCGCGTTCCTGGGCCTCTTCTGGCCGTGGGCGGTCCAGTCGGGCGGCAACCTCGTGAAGGCGATGACGACCTTCTCGCGTTTCTCGTTCGAGCTGTACACGATCCTCGACGGCGCGGTGATGAAGAACGGCGATGTGCCCGGCCGTTACCTTGCGAGCTACCTGCTCGTGCGCCTGCCGGAACTGTTCCTGCTCGGCGTCGCGCTCGCCGTGCTGAGCGCCTTGCGGTTGCTGCCGGCTGTGGTTGTGTCGACGGAGAGTCGTGCACAGGCGCTACGCTGGCTTCCCGTGACGCTCGCAGCCGGCTTCCCGCTCGCCTACACGCTGTTTGCCGCACCACCGCTGTATAACGGCATCCGGCATTTCACCTTCCTGCTGCCGCCGCTTGCGGTGCTCGCGGCTGCCGGGCTGTGTGCGACGATCAAGCGCGCGTCGCGCTGGCCGAAGGCGCGGCTCGTCGCACTTTCTGGCTGCGGACTGCTGGCCGTGACCCACCTCGTGACCCTCGTGCGCCTGCATCCATACGAGTACGTGGCCTACAACGGTTTTACCGGTGGCCTGCGCGGCACCGAAGGGCGCTGGGAGCAGGATTACTGGGGTGATGCGCTACGCGAGGCGGCCGTTATGCTCAACGCCTACGTCGCGGCCGAAGGGACGGCGCAGGGGACCTGGACGGTGGCCGTGTGCGCCGAGTCGGTGCAGGGCACGGCCTGGCTCGCGCCCGGGCTGGAGGTGACGCGTGACTGGCGTGTGGCGGACTTCTTCCTTTCGCCCACGCACATGGACTGCGATACGGCGGTGAAAGGCAAGATCATCGGCGAGGTCGCGCGTGAAGGCGTCGTTCTTGCCGTCGTGCGCGACCGCCGCATGCTCGCCGGTGCCGATCGCGAGCCGCGCCCGCCGCAATGAGCGAGACCGGTCATCTACGCGGGCACCTCGCCCGCATCGTGCGCTTTGCCGCCGTCGGTGCGGTCGGGACGGGCGCACACTACGCCGTGCTCGTCTCGCTGGTCGAAGCTGCGGGCATGGCCCCGGTTGCCGGGTCCGTCGCGGGCTTCCTGGTCGGCGCGCTCGTCAACTACACGATGAACCGCAGGCTCGTCTTCCGCTCCGACCGCGCCCACGCCGAGGCGCTGCCGCGTTTCCTCGCGGTTGCGGGCATGGGCCTGTGCTGGAATGCGCTGTTGATGTATCTGTTCGTCGACCTCGCCGGCGTGCACTACCTGATCGCCCAGATCGTCACGACCGCTATCCTGCTCGGCTGGCACTACGTCGGCCACGCGCTGTGGACCTTCCGCAAGCGCCCCGCCGGCACGCGCAACGAGCAGTAAAATACCCGCTTCCTTTCCACCGCCGTCGGCACTCCGCGTGCCGCGCCGTTTTTTTCGCATCTCCGCCATCGTGCCGCATCTCGAACCCCGGATCGTCCATGTCGACGACTACATCATCGTCGCCGAAAAGCCCGCCGGCCTGCTGTCCGTGCCCGGGCGTGGCGAGCACAAGCAGGATTGCCTGATCGCCCGCATCCAGAAGACCTGGCCCGACGCGCGCATCGTGCACCGGCTCGACTTCGACACCTCGGGCCTGATCGTCCTCGCGCGCGGGGCGGAGATGCACCGCCGGCTCAGCATGGCCTTCGAGAAGCGCGAGGTGGACAAGCGCTATTTCGCGCTCGTGCACGGCCACGTGCTGTCGCAGGACGGCGAAGTAGATCTGCCGCTGATCGTCGACTGGCCGAACCGTCCGCGCCAGATGGTCGACCCCGTGAATGGCCGGCGCGCGCTCACGAACTACCGCGTCCTCGAGCGCAGCGGCATGGGCACGGACGCCGTTTCGCGCGTAGAACTCGAACCTGTCACCGGGCGTTCGCACCAGTTGCGCGTGCACATGATGACGATCGGCCACGCGATCCTCGGCGACTCGCTCTACGCCCCGCCCGAAAGCGCCGTGCACCACGCGCGGCTGCACCTGCACGCGGCGATGCTCTCCTTCGACCACCCGGAAACGAAACAGCGGATGAAGTTCGTCAGCCCCGTGCCGTTCTGAGTGCGGCACCAATGAAAAAGCCCGGCGGACCGGGCTTTTCGGGGGAGTCGTCTGGAGCTTAGACGTTGAACAGGAAGTTCAGCACGTCTCCGTCCTTGACGACGTATTCCTTGCCTTCGGCTCGCATCTTGCCGGCTTCCTTTGCGCCCGCTTCGCCCTTGTAGGCGATGAAGTCGTCATAGGCGATGGTCTGCGCGCGGATGAAGCCGCGTTCGAAGTCGGTGTGGATCACGCCCGCGGCCTGCGGGGCGGTGTCGCCGACGTGGATCGTCCACGCGCGCACTTCCTTGACGCCCGCGGTGAAGTAGGTCTGCAGGCCCAGCAGCGTATAGCCGGCGCGGATCAGGCGATCCAGGCCCGGTTCCTCGAGGCCCATCGATTCGAGGAAGTCCTTCTTGTCGGCGTCGTCGAGGTCGGCGATCTCGGCCTCGATCGCGGCGCACAGCGCGACGACTTCGGCCCCTTCGGCCTTCGCGTGGGCCCGCACGGCGTCGAGATGCGGGTTGTTCACGAAGCCGTCCTCGGCGACGTTGGCCGCGTACAGCACGGGCTTCGCGGTGATCAGGCACAAGGGCTTGATGCTCGCCCACTCCTCCTTGCCGAGGTCCAGCGCGCGCACCGGCTTCGCTTGGTTCAACTGGGCGAGGCACTTCTCCAGCACCGCGACGAGCATCTTGGCTTCCTTGTCACCGGCCGCGGCGGGGCGCTTGTAGCGGTTAACGGCCTTCTCGACGGTGGCCATGTCGGCGAGCGCGAGTTCGGTGTCGATGACCTCGATGTCGCGGATCGGATCGATGGTGCCGGAGACGTGCACGACGTTGTCGTCGGCGAAACAGCGCACGACGTGCACGATCGCGTCGGTCTCGCGGATGTTGGCGAGGAACTGGTTGCCGAGGCCCTCACCCTTGGATGCGCCGGCAACCAGGCCGGCGATGTCGACGAACTCGACGATCGCGGGCTGCACCTTCTGCGGCTTGACGATCCCGGACAGCGCGACGAGGCGCGGGTCGGGCACCTCGACGATGCCGACGTTGGGCTCGATCGTGCAGAAGGGGTAGTTGGCCGCTTCGATGCCGGCTTTCGTGAGGGCGTTGAAGAGGGTCGACTTGCCGACGTTGGGCAGGCCGACGATTCCGCATTTGAGGCTCATGGGCGCGATTCGTCCTTGGGTTTGGCCGGCTTCGGCGCGGCCGGGCGGGCATTCAGTCGGGTGCTGGCGGTGTTCCACTCGCCGCGGGCGATCATCGGCCAGGTCGCGAGGGCGCGTTCCATGGCTTCGTCGATCAGCGTCTGTTCCTCGCGCCGCGCAGCTTTCAGCACGAAGTTGACGACCTCGTTGCGGTCGCCCGGGTGGCCGATGCCGATGCGCAGGCGCCAGTAGTCGTTCGTGCCGAGGTGGGCCGACGTGTCCTTCAGGCCGTTGTGTCCGCCGAGGCCACCGCCGAATTTCAGGCGCAGCTGGCCGGGGGGGATGTCGAGTTCGTCATGCACGACGAGGATCTCGGCCGGGGCAATGCGGTAGAAGCGCGCGAGCGCCCCGATGGCCTGGCCCGAGCGGTTCATGAAGGTCTGCGGCATCAGCAGCCAGACGCCGGCGTCGCGGGCATTGGCGACCAGACCGTGGAAGCGGGATTCGTGATTGAAGCGTACGCCGAGCTGCTCGGCGAGGCGCTCACAAAACCAAAACCCGGCATTGTGCCGGGTCTCGATGTATTCGGCGCCGGGATTGCCGAGGCCGACGATGAGACGCGGTGCTGCGGCGCTCATCGTGTCGGTTCCTGCGTCATTCCGGTCGTGCGTCCCGAGGCGTCAGCCTCAGGCAGCTTCGCCTTCGGTGCCTTCTTCAGCAGCGGCGCCCTTGACGGTGAGCGCGGTCGCGACAACCGGATCACCTTCGCCGTGGGCGACCAGCTCGACGCCTGCCGGCAGCGGCAGTTGCGAGACGTGGATCGACTCGCCGGACTGCAGGTTTGCCAGGTCGACTGCGATGAACTCGGGCAGGTTGCCCGGCAGGCACTCCACGTCGACTTCGGTGATGGTGTGCGAGATCATGCTACCGCCGAGCTTGACGGCCGGGCTCAGGTCGCCATTGACGAAGTGCAGCGGCACCTTGAGGTGGATCTTCTGGCTCGCATCGACGCGCTGGAAGTCCAGGTGCAGGATCTGCTGGCGGAACGGATGCCATTGGGTGTCACGCAGCAGGACGGCCTGCTTCGCGCCTTCGACGTCGACCGACAGGATCGAAGCGTGGAAGGCTTCCTTGCGCAGCAGGTGGTACAGCTCGTTGTGGTCCATCGAGATGGTCTCGACTTCGCCCGAACCGTAGATGATGCCCGGGATCTGGCCGGCGCGACGCAGGCGGCGGCTCGCACCCGTGCCCTGTTCAACGCGCTTGGTGGCCTTGAATTCGATTTGCATTGGATACTCCTGGTTGAAACGATCCGTCCGCGACCAGACGGATGGGTTGAGTCCCCGGCGGTGCCGGGGACGAAATTCATTCCATGAACAGCGAGCTGACCGACTCTTCGTTGCTGATGCGCAGCATCGTGTCGGCGAGCAGCGAAGCGACCGAGACCTGGCGGATGCGCGGACAGGCCTTGGCGTCGTCGCGCAGCGGGATCGTGTCGGTGACGACGAGCTCGTCCAGGTCGGAGTCGGAGATGCGCGAAACCGCGGGGCCGGACAGCACGGCATGCGTGCAGTAGGCGAGCACCCGACGGGCGCCGTGTTCCTTCAGCGCGGTGGCGGCCTTGCACAGCGTACCGGCGGTGTCGACGATGTCGTCCATGATCACGCAGGTGCGGTCCTTGACCTCGCCGATGATGTTCATCACTTCGGAGACGTTGGCTTTCGGACGGCGCTTGTCGATGATCGCGAGGTCGCATTCCATGCGCTTCGCGAAGGCTCGGGCGCGCACGACGCCGCCGACGTCCGGCGACACGACCAGGAGGTCGTCGTACTTCTGCTTGTCGAGATCGGCGAGCAGAACCGGTGCGGCGTAGACGTTGTCGACCGGGATGTCGAAGAAGCCCTGGATCTGGTCGGCGTGCAGGTCCATCGTCAGCAGGCGCTGGACACCGACGGCCTGCAGCATGTTGGCGACGACCTTGGCGGTGATCGCCACGCGCGCGGAGCGGGGGCGGCGGTCTTGGCGGGCATAGCCGAAGTAGGGGATGGCGGCGGTGATGCGGCCGGCCGACGCGCGCTTGAGGCCGTCGACGAGGACCATCAGCTCCATCAGGTTTTCATTCGTCGGCGTGCAGGTCGGCTGGAGGATGAAGACATCCTTGCCGCGCACGTTTTCGAGCAGTTCGACGTTGACCTCGCCGTCGGAGAAGCGGCCCACCGTGGCCGAGCCGATGGAAATGCCCAGTCTCCGAACGACATCCGCCGCGAGTTTGGGGTTGGCGTTGCCGGTGAAGACCATCAGGCTGCCGTAGGCCATGTCCGAATCTCCGATGCCGCTAGAATGGCGAGGGTAAAAACGACTCGGGCAGGCGCGAGGCCTGCCCGGATAAATTGGCTGGGGAAGAAGGATTCGAACCTTCGAATGCCGGAATCAAAATCCGGTGCCTTGACCAACTTGGCGACTCCCCAATGAAACCTTTTCGCCTGCTCAATCGAGCCAGTCGCTCAGCGGATGTCTCGCCAGACTCTTCGTCTTCCATGCCCGCATCGGCGCCGGGCATTTATTCACGATGTCGTTCGCTTCCATCTCGCCGCCAACCTCGGCAAACACGCAGGCGCCTGATCCGGTCATCCGCGCGGGCGCAAACTGCGCCAGCCACTCGATTGCAGCACCTACCGCTGGGTATCGATTGCATGCTACTGCCTGCAGATCGTTACGGGTGGTGCTTGCTGCGAAGTCCATAATTCTGATTGGTTCCGTATCGCGCGTCAACTCCCCCGCGCGGAAAATTTCTGCCGTGGGCACCAGCACCGGCGGTGCGACGACCACGTACCACGCCGGGGGCAGCGTCAGCGGCTGCAATTCCTCGCCCACGCCCTCGGCGAAGGCATCGCGCCCGAAGATGAAGAAGGGGACGTCGGCGCCGAGCTGTAGTCCGAGTTTGGCCAGCGCGGCGCGGCTTAGGCCGGTTCCCCACAGGCGGTTCAGGGCGATCAGGGTCGTCGCGGCGTCCGAGCTGCCGCCGCCCAGGCCGCCGCCCATCGGCAGGCGCTTGTCGATCGAGATGTCGGCGCCGAGGCGGCAGCCGCTCGCCTGCTGCAGGAGCCGGCCCGCACGCACCACGAGATCCTGCTCCTCGGGCACGCCCGCGACCTCCGTCGTGCGGTGCACGGCGCCGTCCTCGCGCAGTGCGAAGCTGAGGCGGTCGCTCCAGTCGAGCAGGCGGAAGGCGGTCTGCAGCAGGTGGTAGCCGTCGGCGCGGCGGCCGACGACGTGCAGGAAGAGGTTCAGCTTGGCCGGGGCGGGACAGTGTTCGAGGCGGGTCAACGGCGGGGCGTCCATTGGTCGATGACGAGCCGGATGCGGGCGTCGCCCCAGGCGGCGTCGATGCGGCGCGGCGCGGCGTCGGCCGCGGGGCCGGCGTACTCGGGGTAGTCGATGATCCAGCCGGCGTCGGCGATGCGTGCCGGGCGGCCCGCCTCGTCCAGGCTCAGCACGCGCGCGCCGGGCCGGGTCGAGGCCTGCACCCAGTGCTGGAGCCCGTCGATTGGTGCCGGAACGCCCAGCAGGCGCGGCAGGATGGCATCGGCGTCGTCGGCCTGTTCGGTGCGGCCGTCGGCGGTGAGCAGCATCGCGCCGCGCGGGGTGCGCACGAGCTGGCCCACGATCTGGCCGAGGGGGCTGTACACGGTCCATTCGTCGGCGACCGGGGTATGCGACCAGGTCAGGGAGCCGTTCGCGGCGCGTTCGCCGTCGCTCGCGGCGAGGCGCCCTTCGAGTTCGAACGCGGTGGCGACGGGGCGCGGGACGGCCGTGAGGCCGCGGGTCGCCGGGCTCGCGCAGGCGGCCAGGAGCAGCGCGACGAGCGCCGCGGCGACAGCCCGTCCGGCTGTCCGGCAGGCGGTGCGCTTCATTGGCCGCGCAGGCGCTTGACGACGGACTTCAGCGCATCGTTGTCGGGGTTGTTCTTCAGCGCCTCATCCCAGACGCGCGACGCGTCGGACTGGCGCTTGAGGGACCACAGCACTTCGCCGAGGTGGGCCGCGATCTCGGGGTCCTGGCGCAGGCCGTAGGCCTTTTCGAGATGGGCGAGGGCTCCGTCCACGTCGTTGCGCCGGAAGCGTACCCAGCCCATGCTGTCGAGAATGAAGGGGTCGTCGGGAGTGAGTTCGAGCGCGCGTACGATCAGCGCTTCGGCCTCGTCCAGGCGCACGCCGCGATCGGCGAGGGAATAGCCCAGCGCGTTGTAGGCGTGCGAGAAGTCCGGACGCAGCGCGATCAGCTTGCGCAGCCGCCCTTCCATGATATCGAGCTTGCCGAGGCTCTCGGCGAGCATCGACGATTCGTACAGCAGGTCGGTGTCCTCGGCGTTGTCGCGCAGGGCGCCGTCGATGAGTTCGAAGGCTTCGGCCTCTTTCCCGGCGCCGCGCAGGAGCTGCGCTTCGGCGAGCAGCAGGCGCTTGCGCTCGGACTCTTCGACCTTGACGCCGCGCAGGTGCTCGCGGGCTTCCTTGAGCTTGCCGTCGCGTGCGAGCACCGAGGCGATGCGCAGCTGGGCGTCGAAGTGCTGCGGTCCCGGTTCGACGGCGCGATACCAGCGCAGGGCCGTTTCGCTGTCCTTGCGCCGTTCGGCGACCTGGCCGAGGTTGAGGCGGATGCTGTCGCCGTCGGGGTGGCCGGCGTTCAGCGCGCGTTCGAGCTGGGTCGTCGCGGCGTCGTAGTCTTCCAGCTGGGCCGACAGCAGGCCCACGGCGTACATCAGTTCGCGGTCGTCGGGAGCGCCGTCGAGGAGCTGGCGGAATTCCTTGCGCGCAGCCTCGAACTGCCGCGTCGATACCAGCGCGCGCGCGTGGGCGAGGCGGGCGTTGCGGCTGTCGGGGTGGCGTTCGAGGTATTCACGGACGAGCTTCGTGGCCTCCTGCATCGCGCCGGACTGCGACAGGAGCTGCGCCTTGAACAGGATGGCCGGTTCCCAGTCCGGGCGCAGGCGCAGCGCGGTGTCGATCGAGGCGACGGATTCCATCATGTCGCCGGCCCCGACGGCGGCCTGGGCGCGTGCGAAATGGGCTTCCGGTTGGCTCGTGTAGGGCTCCGTCAGGCGCATCACGATGCCCTTGACGGCTTCCTTGTCCTGCACGCGCGAGAGGGCGCGGTTGAGTCCCATCAGGTGGTTGCCGACGTTTTCGGGTGACTGTGCGAGCAGGCGGGCGAGCTGGGTCTGCACCTGTTCGAGCTGGCCGTCGCCGCCCGCGAGCAGGCCCGCGAGGATGCGGCGTGCTTCGTCGGAGCTCGGGTCGGCGTCGGACCAGATGCGGGCGGCTTCGATCGCCGCGGGCATGTCGCGCGCGAACAGCGCGATTTCCATCGCCCGGCGCGCGATGCGCGGGTCGCGGGTGCGCTGCGCGAGGTCGGCGTAGGCCTGCACCGCGATGCTGATTTCGCCGCGTGCGCCGGCGATTTCGGCCAGCAGGAAGGTGTACAGGATGCGGGCGCTGAGGTCCTGAGCGGGTAGCGAGGAAGCGGTTGCCGCCTCGTCAGGGACGGGCGCGGCCTGCGCAGGGGCCGGGGAGGCCAGTGCGATGGCCAGTCCCAGACCGGATGCAAACAAGGAGATGAGGCGATTCATGTACTTGGCCCAGAGGGAATTGCACGAACTTCAAACCGGCCCTGCGGTCGTGTCTGACGTATGCTGTTGCCGCGGTGCGTCGGCAGTCGTCCGTTAGAAGGCCCGAATGCGGATGCGTTCGCCCGATGTTATGCAGTTTCTTCGTTTGCGGGCAAGCGCGGCGGTTATGCGGGCCGGTTTCCGGGGTGCGTCCCCCTTGCTTTCGAGTGTCGTTAATGCCTGAATTGCCTGAAGTCGAAACGACCTGCCGCGGCATACGCCCGGCGGTCGACGGTCGGACCATGACCGGCGTGAGCGTGCGTAACGGCCGCCTGCGCGTGCCCGTTCCGCCGGACCTGGCCGAGCGCGCGGTCGGTGCGCCGCTGCAGGGCGTGAGGCGACGGGCGAAGTACCTGCTGCTCGATTTTCCCGCTGGCAGCGTGATCGTGCATCTGGGCATGTCGGGCAGCCTGAGGGTGGTCGATGCCGACCAGCCGCCGGGTGTGCATGACCATGTGGACCTGGTCTTCGGCGACCGGGCGCTGCGTCTGCGCGATCCGCGGCGTTTCGGATTGGTGGTGTGGCAGCCGGGCGACGCGCTGGCGCATCCGCTGCTCGCGCGCCTCGGCATCGAGCCGCTCGGGGACGCGTTCACCGGGCCGTGGCTGCGCCGCGCTTTCCAGGGCGTGCGGGCGCCGATCAAGCAGGCGCTGATGGACGGCCACCGCCTCGTCGGGGTCGGCAATATCTACGCGTCCGAGAGCCTGTTCCGGGCGCGCATCCATCCGCTGGCGCCGGCCGGCAGCGTCGGGCCGCGGCGCATCGGGCGGCTCGTGGAGGCGGTGCGCGAGACGCTGCAGGCGGCGATCGCCGCGGGCGGCAGCACCTTGCGCGATTTCGTCGGCGGCGATGGGAAGAAGGGCTACTTCCAGCAGGAGTATTTCGTCTACGGCCGCGAGGGGCTGCCGTGCCGCGTGTGCGGGACGAGCGTGCAGCGGGTGGTCGTCGGCCAGCGCTCGACCTTCTTCTGCCCGCGCTGCCAGCGCATGTGACCGTAATGGTGGTGGTGAGGGTGCGGCGCCTGCCAGGGGCGTCGTTCGTCGGCGTCGGCATGCCGCCGGTCGAGCTCGCGCTTCCACGGATTGGACGGCGCCCGATTCGGCGTTATGCTCCCGCGATCTGAAACCTGTGCGCGCCCCGACTGCGGGACTGCGCAAGCGAGACATTCATGACCCTCGTGGATCAATTTTCCGCTTACAGCCAGTGGCGTGCCGATGCGGCGAGGGCGGTCGCGCGCCTGCGGCAATGGCTGTCGCGCAACGAACTCGGCGACGTGCAGGCCGACCTGCGGCTGCAGTACGTTCTCGACCGCCTGCGCGACGACAAGCTGACGGTGGCCTTCGTCGCCGAGTTCTCGCGCGGGAAGTCCGAGCTGATCAATGCGATCTTCTTCTCCGGGCACGGCGATCGCGTCCTGCCGTCGAGCGCCGGCCGCACGACGATGTGCCCGACCGAGCTGCAATGGACGCCCGGCGCGCGGGCCGAGATCCGCATGCTGCCGATCCGCTCGCGTGCGACGCACGCGAGCGTGAGCGAACTCAAGCAGTTTCCGGAAGAGTGGATGGTGCTGCGGCTTGACGCGGAGTCGCTCACGGATCTGCAGCAGGCCTTCGCGCGCGTCGGCGAAACCGAGCGGGTGTCGAGCGAGCTGGCGACGCGCCTGGGCTTCGACATCGACGAGAAGGGCGAAACCGGCCTCAAGCCGGGCGCCGACGGCATGTTCGAGATTCCGAGTTGGCGCCACGCGGTGATCCAGTTCCCGCATCCGCTGCTCGAACAGGGGCTGGTGGTGCTCGACACGCCGGGGCTCAACGCGATCGGCGCGGAGCCGGAGCTGACGCTGTCGCTGCTGCCCAACGCCCATGCGGTGCTTTTCGTGCTGGCGGCCGACACCGGCGTCACGCAGAGCGACATGGCCGTGTGGCGCGAGTATGTGCAGGGCGGGCAGAGCCGGCGCAAGGGCCGCCTCGTGGTGTTGAACAAGATCGACGGCCTGTGGGACGGTTTGCGCGATGCGGCGCAGATCGACGCGGAGATCGCGCGCCAGGTGAGCTCGGTCGCGGAAACACTGGAGGTTCCCGAGGCGACGGTGTTCCCGGTGTCCGCGCAGAAAGGGTTGGTCGGGCGGATTTCCGGCGATGCCGCGCTCGTCGAGCGCAGCCGCCTGGGCGAGCTGGAGCGGGCACTGGCCGAGGATCTGCTGCCGACCAAGCAGGAGATCGTGCGGGAAAGCGCGCTCTCGGAGATCAACGACCTGGCGAGCCAGACCGATACGCTGCTCGGGGCGCGACTTGCCAGCCTGCGCGAGCAGCTGCAGGAGTTGACCGACCTGCGCGGCAAGAACCAGAGCGTCATCGAGTACATGATGCGCAAGATCCGCAGCGAGAAGACCGAGTTCGAGCAGGGTCTGCAGAAGTATTACGCGGTGCGCAGCGTGTTCTCGACCCTGACGAACAACCTGCTCGGCCATCTGGGCATGGACACGCTGCGCGACGAGACGCGCCGCACGCGCGAGGCGATGCTGGAGTCGACCTTCACGAAGGGGCTGCGCCAGGCGATGGAGAGCTTCTTCCAGTCCCTGCGCGGAAATCTCTCGCGTTCGGCCGACGAGATCGCCGAGATCACGCACATGCTCGACAGCATGTACAAGCGCTTCAGCGTCGAGCACGGGCTCAAGCTCGCCGCGCCCGAGGCCTTTTCGACGCTGCGCTACGAGCGCGAACTCGACCGGCTGGAGTCGGCGTTCAACCGCCAGATCAATTCCGCGCTGGCGCTCGTGACGACCGAGAAGCACACGCTGACGCAGAAATTCTTCGAGACCGTCGCCGTCGAGGCGCGGCGGACCTTCGAGGTCGCAAACCGCGACGTCGAGCAGTGGTTGCGCGCGGTGATGTCGCCGCTGGAGACCCAGGTGCGCGAGTACCAGCTGCAGTTGAAGCGCCGTCTCGAAAGCGTCAAGCGCATCCACCAGGCGACCGACACGCTGGAGGAGCGTGTCGCGGAGCTGGAGCAGGCCGAGGCTGCGGCCTTCGCGCAGCTTGCAGAACTGAAGGAGATCGCGGGCGACATCCGCGCGGCGATGGGGGCCCCTGTACAAGCCGGGACTGCGGCTGACATCGCGCAGGGGCGCGCGGCCTGAGGTTCCCGGGGTGGGTGCGCGTGAACGAAAAAGCGGACCGTTGCGGTCCGCTTTCTTTTGAATCCTCCGGCGCCGGCCGGGGGTGCTCAGGCCTTCGCAGCGGTCAGGCGCACGAATTTCTCCATGAGCTGTTCCTTGGTCTCGACGACATCCGGGTTGAGCGGGATACAGTCGACCGGGCAGACCTGCTGGCACTGCGGTTCGTCGAAATGGCCGACGCACTCGGTGCACTTGTTCGGATCGATCTCGTAGATCTCGTCACCCTGCGAGATCGCGCCGTTGGGACATTCCGGCTCGCACACATCGCAGTTGATGCATTCGTCCGTAATCATCAAAGCCATCTTTCAATTCCTCGTATTCACTTCACTGAAACTTTCTGCAGCAGCCGCTGGTAGACGGCGGGCTGCACGAACTTGCTGACATCGCCACCCATGCGGGCGATTTCGCGCACCATCGTGGCCGAGATGAACATGTATTCCTCCGCCGGCGTCAAGAATACCGTTTCGACGTCGGGAAAGAGCTTCCGGTTCATTCCGGCCATCTGGAATTCGTACTCGAAGTCCGACACGGCCCGCAGGCCGCGCAGGATCAGGCGCGCGTTCTGGGCGCGCAGGAAATCCATGAGCAGGCCGTCGAAGCCGACGACCTCGACGTTGCCGAACGGGGCCACGACGTCGCTGGCGATCTGCACGCGCTCTTCCAGCGTGAAGATCGGGCCCTTGCCGCGGCTTTCGGCGACGGCGACGACGACCTTGTTGAACAGCAGCGACGCGCGCCGCACGAGATCCTCGTGTCCGCGCGTGAAGGGGTCGAAGGTCCCCGGATAGATCGCCACCCCTTCCTTCATTCCTGTCTCCCATGCAGAAGATGAAAATGCACCTGGCCGGCACGGCTCGCCTTGACCGTGCTCAATCCTGCCAGTTCAGTTACTGCGGCTTCAGATTCGGCGTAAATCCAGCCGTCCGGCTTCAGCAGCCGGCCGAGCAAGGGCTCCAGCCGCTCGAGCCAGCCCTTGTTGTAGGGCGGGTCGAGGAACACCACGTCGAACCTGTCGGAGGTGGTTTGCGCGAATTTTAGCGCATCGCCGCGAATCAGCTCCACCTGTGACGCCTGCAGGCTCGTTGCGGCCTGGCGCAGGGCGGTGAATGCGCGGGCGTCCGACTCGACGATCACGACGCGTTCCGCGCCGCGCGAGGCTGCCTCGAAGCCGAGGATGCCCGAGCCGCCGAAGAGGTCGAGGCAGCTCATGCCGTCGAGCTCCTGCCCCAGCCAGTTGAACAGCGTCTCTCGCACGCGGTCGGGCGTCGGCCGCAGGCCGGGGACGTTGGCGACTTCGAGCAGGCGCGAGCGCCATTCGCCGCCGACGATGCGAACCCGGCTCACTTGCCGTGGCCTGCCTTCTTTGCCGCCGGCGCTGCGCTGCCCGCGCCGTTGTCGCCGTCGCCGCCGGCGACCACCGTGACGAGGTTCTCCGTTTTCACGCGCCGGGCGAAGGCGTCGCGCACCGATTCGACCGTGACCGCCGCGACCTTCTTCGGGTAGGTCTCAAGCCAGTCGAGCGGCAGCTGGTAGAACGCGATCATGCCGACGTAGTCGAGGATCTTGCGGTTGGAGTCGAGGCGCAGCCCGAAGCCGTTCACGAGGTTGTCGCGCGCGGCCTTGAGTTCGCCGGGCGTCGGGCCCTTGGCGACGAAGTCCTGGAGCACGCCATTGGTGACCTTGAGCGCTTCCTCGGCCTGGCTGCCGCGGGTCTGCAGGCCGATCTCGAAGGGGCCGGCGACGCGCAGCGGCATGAAGTAGCTCGACACGCTGTAGGCGAAGCCGCGCTTCTCGCGCACCTCCTTGGTCAGGCGCGACACGAAGCCGCCGCCGCCGAGCACGTAGTTGCCGACGAGCAGGGGGAAGTAGTCCGGGTCGTCGCGGCTCATGCCGGGCATGCCCATCAGGATGTGGGCCTGCGCCGACGGGTGGGCGATGTTCTCGGTGCTGCGCGCGGGCAGTTGCGGCGCGGCGATCGGCGCGGGCGCGGCGCCGGCGGGCAGTCCTTCGGTGAGCTGGCGCGCGATAGCGTCGGCGTCATCGCGGCTGACGTCGCCGACGATGGTCACCGCGGCGCTGCGGGCGGTGTAGTGCGTGCGGTGGAAGGCTTGCAGCTGCTCGCGCGTGATGCCCTGCAGCGACTCGACGGTGGCCGAGCGCCCGTAGGGGTGGCTGCCGTAGATCATCGCCATGAAGCGGCGCGACGCGAGGGTGTCGGGCTGGGTGAGCGCTTCCTTCAGCCCGGCGATCGCGCGGGCGCGCTCGCGTTCGAGGATGTCCGCGGGGAAGGTCGGCTTCGCGAGCAGGCGGGCGGCGAGCGCGATCGCGGCGTCGCGTTCGGTGGCGCTCGACAGCGTGCGCACCGACAGTGTTGCCATGTCGGTGTCGGCGCCGCCGCCGATGCGCGCGCCGGTGTCCGCAATGCGTTCGGCGATCTCCTGTTCGTTCAGGCCTTCGGTGCCGGCGTCGAGCAGGCCGCGCGTGAGGCCGGCGATGCCGGTGCCGCCTTCGGGTTCGTAGGCGCTGCCGGCGGGGAAGGAGATCTGGATGTCGATGAGCGGCAGCGCGCGGCTTTCGACGAAATACACGCGCGCGCCGGTCGTGGCGTTCCAGTGCTTGATGTCCGGGCCGGCGGCGGCGTGCGGGCTCGCGAGCGGGCCGAGCAGGGCGGCGAGGCCGGCAAAGGTGAGCAGGGTGCGGAAGCTGCGGAAGTTCGGGCGGAGGAGGCGCAACGCGGTCATGGGCTTCGTCTGCATGTCAGTGTCTCGCTCCCGGAACGCCTGCGTGCGGCTTCGCGTCGGCGGGCAGCGGCAGCGGATCGAGGCGGGCGCGGGTGAGGGTGTTGTCGGTGAAGTACTTGCGGGCGACGGCCTGGACGTCCTCGGCGGTGACCTTGCGGATGCCTTCGAGGAGCTTGTCGTCGTCGCGCCAGGACAGGCCGGTGGCTTCGAGGAAGCCGATCTCCATCGCTTGCCCCATCAGCGAGTCGCGCTTGTAGACCTGGCCGGCGACCGTCTGCGTCTTGACCCGGCGCAGTTCGTCCTCGGCGACGCCTTCCTTCTGGATGCGCTCGATCTCGGCGCGCAGCGCGGCCTCGACGTCGGCGACGGTCTTGCCGGCGGCCGGCGAGCCGTCGAGGGTGAAGAGCTGCGGGCCGCGCCCGGAGCCGTCGTAGCCCGCGCCGGCGGATACGGCGACCTGGCTTTCGCGCACGAGGCGGCGCGGCAGGCGGGCGCCGTCGTAGCCGTCGAGGATCGCCGCGAGCACCTTCAGGGCGTGCACGTCGCGGTCGTTCTCGGGGTCGCGCAGGGTCGGCGCGCGCCACGCGAGCGCGATGTAGGGCAGCTCCGCCGGCGCTTTTACGACAGTCTCGCGCGGACCGAGCTGCTCGGGTTCGGCGGTGATGCGCCGCGGCGGCAGCGCGTGCGGCTTGATGGGGCCGTAGTACTTGCGCGCCATGTCGAACACGGCCTTGTGGTCGACGTCGCCGACGACGACCAGGCGCGCGTTGCCCGGCGTGTACCAGGTCCTGTGCCACTTGCGCGCATCTTCCGCGGTCATCGTGTCGAGGTCGGTCATCCAGCCGATGATCGGGCGGCCGTAGGGATTGGCCTGGAAGGCGGTCGCCATCAGCTGCTCGCCGACGAGCGAGCGGGGCTGGTCGTCGGTGCGCAGGCGGCGCTCTTCCTTGACGACCTCGAGCTCGGGCTTGAAGTTGGCGTCGTTGATCTTCAGGTTGCTCATGCGGTCGGCTTCGAGCTGCATCACGTCCGATAGGCGCGAGGACGGGATCTGCTGGAAGTAGGCCGTGTAGTCGTGCGAGGTGAAGGCGTTGTCGCGGCCGCCGATCGCGGCGACGCGCTTGTTGAATTCGCCCGGGCCGACCTTGTCGGTGCCCTTGAACATCATGTGTTCGAGCAGGTGGGCGATGCCGGAGACGCCGGCGGGTTCGTCCATCGACCCCACGCCGTACCACACCATATGGACGACGGACGGGGCGCGGCGGTCCTCTTTGACGATGATTTTCATGCCGTTTGCAAGCGTGGTCTCGTAAGGATTGGCTTGCAGCGGGCCGGCCGCCACCGTGAGTGCGGCGGCCACAAATGCTGCGCGTGGAAAGGTCTGGCGAAACATGGACATGTCCTGCATCTGGTAGAATTTGCGGTTCACGTGACCCGCGATCCGGGCATCCGATTCGGCGCGAAGCCGCATCTTAGCGTTATTGGCGGCCTGGCGTCCGCCGTCGTTAAAACCTCACAAGAGACCCAAGTGAGCATGTTTGGTTTCCTGAAGAAGTCCCCGAAGCCCGAACCGGCGGCGCAGCCGCAGGCCGAGCCCGCGCCCCCGGCCGCAGTCGAGGCCCCCTCATCGGCGTCGATGGCGGCGTCGATTCCGGCGCCCGCGGCGGAGCCGGCGGTTAAGCGTTCGTGGACGGACCGCCTCAAGGCGGGCCTGTCCCGCACGCGGCTGCAGATCGGCGGCGGGCTCGCGAGCCTGTTCGGTCGGCGCAAGATCGACGAGGATCTGCTCGAAGAGCTCGAAGCGACGCTGTTGATGGCCGACTGCGGCGTGGATGCGACCCAGCACCTGCTGGACGCGCTGCGCAAGCGCTGGAAGCGCGACAAGCTCGAGACCGCGGACCAGTTGCAGGGGGCGCTGGCCGAGGAACTCCTCGCGATCCTTGCCCCGCTCGAGCAGCCGCTGGAGGTTTCCGGGCATTCGCCCTACATCATCATGATCGCGGGCGTGAATGGCTCCGGGAAGACGACTTCGATCGGCAAGCTGGCGAAATACTTCCAGTTGCAGGGCAAGAGCGTGCTGCTCGCGGCCGGCGACACCTTCCGTGCGGCGGCGCGCGAGCAGCTGACGACCTGGGGCGAGCGCAACAACGTGACGGTGATCGCGCAGGAAGGCGGCGACGCGGCGGCGGTGATCTTCGACGCGATCAACGCTGCCAAGGCGCGCGGCATCGACGTCGTGCTGGCGGACACCGCGGGGCGGCTGCCGACGCAGCTCCACCTGATGGAGGAGATCGCCAAGGTACGCCGCGTGATCGCGAAGGCCGAGCCTTCGGGCCCGCACGAGGTGCTGCTGGTGCTGGATGCGAACATCGGCCAGAACGCGCTGGCGCAGGTGAAGGCTTTCGATGCGTCGATCGGCGTCACCGGGCTGGTCGTCACGAAGCTCGACGGCACTGCGAAGGGCGGCGTTGTCGCGGCGATCGCGCGCCAGTATCCGCGTCCGCTGCGCTTCATCGGCGTCGGCGAGGGCATCGACGACCTGCAGCCGTTCAAGGCGCGCGAGTTCGTCGATGCGCTGTTCGAACCCGTCGCAGGAGCCGGCGGCGCGGCATGATCGTCTTCAATGAAGTCGTGAAGCAGTATCCCGGCGGCTATACGGCGCTGGCCGGGGTCAGCTTCGAGATCCGCCACGGCGAGCTGGCGGTGCTGTCGGGCCACTCGGGGGCGGGCAAGAGCACGCTGCTGAAGCTGATCGCCGCGATCGAGCGGCCGAGTTCGGGCAGCGTAAGCATCAACGGGCAGGACGTCTCTGCGTTGCGCCCGCGCGCGATTCCCTACCTGCGCCGCAACCTGGGCCTGGTGCTGCAGGAGCACCGCCTGCTGTACGACCGCAGCGTGCACGACAACGTGATGCTGCCGCTGGTGATCACCGGGCATCCGCCGCGCGATGCGGTGAAGCGCGTGGCGGCGGCGCTCGAGCGCGTCGGGCTGGCCGGGCGCGGCCGCGAGCTGCCGGCGGGGCTGTCGGGCGGCGAGCAGCAGCGCGTCGCGATTGCGCGGGCGATCGTGAATCGCCCGTCCATCCTGATCGCCGACGAACCGACGGCCCACCTCGACACCGCCTACGCGGACGAGATCGCGAGCCTGTTCAAGTCCTTCAACGCTGCGGGGGTCACGGTGCTGGTGTCGACGCACGACGAGCGCCTGTTCGCGCAGCACAGCCCGCGCCGCCTGGTGCTGAGCAAGGGGTTGCTGCAGGGGGCGGGGGCATGATGAACTGGTTCTACCTGCACGGCCGGGCCTTTATGCAGGCGCTGCAGCGCCTCGCCTCGCAGCCGCTGGGCACCTTGCTGTCGGCGCTGGTCGTGGGCATCGCGCTGTCGCTGCCGGCCGCGGGCTATTTGCTGATCGACAATGTCGCCTCGCTGGCGCGCGGCGTGTCGGGGGCCCCCGAGATCAGCGTCTTCATGGCGCAGGACGCGTCCGCCGAGGACATCGCCGCGGCCGAAAAGCGACTGCGTGGCGATGCGCAGCTTGCGGGCTACCGCCATGTGACGAAGGACGAGGCCTTGCGCCAGCTCGAGAAGAGCGGGCTGGGCGACGTGCTCGGCGGACTCACCGCCAATCCGCTGCCGGATGCCTTCATCGTCACGCCGCGCGGCGAGGATCCCGCGGTCTACGACGGCCTGTACGCGCGTTTCGCCGCCTGGCCGGGGGTCGCGCACGTGCAGCTCGATTCCGCGTGGGTGAAGCGCCTGCACGCGCTGCTGGGGCTGGGCCGTTCGGCGGTGCTGCTGCTCGCGGGGCTGCTGGGCTTTGCGCTGGTGATCGTCACCTTCAACACGATCCGGCTGCAGATCCTCACGCAAAGGCACGAGATCGACGTGAGCCGCCTGCTGGGGGCGACCGATCCCTTCATCCGCCGTCCGTTCTACTGGTTCGGCAGCCTGCAGGGCCTGCTCGGCGGCTGCGTGGCGCTCGCGACCGTGTGGGCGACCGTGCAGGCGCTGGGCCGTCCGGTCGCGAGCCTCGCTGAGACCTACGGTGCGGTATTTGCGCTGACCGGGCCGGGGCCGCTGGAGAGCGCGGCGATCCTCGGCTTCGCGGCCTTCCTCGGCTGGTTCGGCAGCGCGATCTCGGTGCGCCGGCACCTAGCCGAGCGCCTGACCTGAGCCGGGCGCCGCTATAATCTCCGCCCCCAATGTTGGGGGGAAATCTTTCATCGGGATCGCACATGAATGCGCCGGAACTGCGTTCGCCCATCGTCGGCAACCGCGTCGAGCTGAACATCTTCACGACGCTGACGTGCAACCTGAAGTGCTCATACTGCTCGATCGCGGTCGGCGACGTCGTCGGCTCGCAGGGCAAGGCGCAGTATTCGCTCGATACGCTGGATGCCTTCGTCGCGACGCACCTCGCCGACAAGGAGATCTACGTCACCTTCTACGGCGGCGAGCCGACGCTCAACATCCCCTTCATCGTCGGCCTGATGGAGCGTCACCCGACCTGGCGCTTCCAGCTGCAGACCAACGGCACGCTGCTGCACCGCCTACCCGACGCGGTGCTGGCGAAGCTGTCGAACGTGCTGGTGTCGGTGGATGGCGCCGAGAATACGACCGACCACTACCGCGGCCGCGGCGTGTATCGCAAGGTGACCTCGAACATCGCGAAGATCCGCCCCAAGCTCGGCGGCAAGCTCACCGCGCGCGTGACCTGGGGGCACGAGGACATCAGCTTCGAGGAACTCGACAGCCTGCTGCCGACCTTCGACTACGTGTATTGGCAGTTCGCGCAGGCCGAGGGTTTCTACGATGCGGAGAACATGCGGCGCAAGAAGGCGGCGCTGGTGCAGCTGATCGACAGGTTCTTCACGACCGACGGGCTCTATCCCTTCATCCCGCTGATGGGCACGGTGCGCAACATGGTGCTGCCCTCGCGTGCGCGCGAAGCGTGCAGCGGGCATACGCAGTGCCGCTCGTCGACGCACATCCTCAACATCCTGCCGGACGGGCGCATCTTCCCCTGCCCGGATCTCACGCATCTGCCCGAGCTGCAGAGCGGCGACCTGAACGCGAACTGGCTCAGGCCGAGCCCGCTGCAGCCGGCGCCGGAGATGCCCTGCGAGGGCTGCGAGGCGCTGTCCTTTTGCCGCCGCAACTGCATGAAGAACCTGTACGTGGGCTATGTGCTCGACGATGCGCCCTACCGCGAGCAGGTCGTCGAGCCGATCTGCGAGCTCGTGAAGTTCATGGGCGCCGAGATCGACCGGCGCGATCCGCATGCGTGGTACGCGCGGGCCGCGCTGCCGGTGCGGCGCGAGATCTCGGACTGCGAGATCTACGAGTACGTCGAGGTCATGCCCTGAGGATGCCCTGAAGCCTATACGGGCCGGGTATCGAGGACTTCGCGCACCATCTGCGCGAGATCCTCGATCACGTAGGGCTTGCTGATCATGCGGAACTCGCCGGGAATGGCTTCCAGCTCCAGCAGGGCGTTGCCGGTGTAGCCCGAGGTATAGAGCAGCTTCAGGTCCGGGCGCAGTTGCCGCGCTTGCCGGGCGATCTCCGGGCCGTTCATGCCGCCGGACAGGATGACGTCGGTGAGGAGCAGGTCGATGCCGGGATGCTGCGAGAGGAGCGCGAGCGCCGTCCTGCCTTCGGGGGCCTGAAGCATGCGGTAGCCGAGGCCCCCCAGCACGCGGCACACGAGTTCGCGCACGTCGTCCTCGTCCTCGACGACGAGGATGGTCTCGCAGCCCGACGCGTCGGGGCGGGGAGCGGGGGCGTCGGTGGGCAGTGTGCCTGCCGGGCGGGTGACGATCGGGAGGAAGAGCTTCACCGTGGTCCCTGTGCCCGGTTCGCTGTAGATCTTCACGTGGCCCCCCGACTGCTTGACGAAGCCGTACACCATCGCGAGGCCGAGGCCGCTGCCCTTGCCGGTTTCCTTGGTCGTGAAGAAGGGGTCGAAGGCGCGCTGGAGAACCTCTGACGGCATGCCGCAGCCGGTGTCCGATACGGCCAGCATCACGTAGGCGCCGGGCTTCACGTCGTTCTCCAGCGCCGCGTAGTGTTCGTCGAGGCTCACGGCGTCCGACTCGATCGTCAGGGTGCCCCCGTCGGGCATCGCGTCGCGCGCATTGACCGCAAGGTTCAGCAGCGCCGATTCGAGTTGGGTGACGTCGGCGAGGGCCGGCGGCAGGTCCGTGGCCGGATGGAACTTGATGTTGATATGCTCGCCGAGGCTGCGCCGCAGCAGGCTGGTCATGCCTGCGATGAGATCGTTGAGATCCAGCGGCACGGGGGCCAGGCGCTGCTTGCGCGAGAACGCGAGCAGGCGCCGGTTGAGCTCGGCGCCGCGCCAGGCTGCGTCCGTCGCGCCCTTGATGAGCTCGACCGCTGTGGGGTCGTTCTGCACGCGGCGTGCGAGGAGTTGCAGGTTGCCCATCACGACCGTCAGCAGGTTGTTGAAGTCGTGGGCGATGCCGCCGGTGAGTTGCCCTACGGCCTCCATCTTCTGTGCCTGATGGAGCGCGCGCTCGGCCGCGGCGCGGTCCGCCATCTCGGACTGCAGTGCGCGATTGGCCTGCTCGAGTTCCGCAGTGCGCTCGCGCACGCGCAGTTCGAGTTCGTCGTGCGCCAGGCGCAGCGCCTCCTGCGCGGCGCGGCGCTCCGAAATATCGCGGATCGCCGCGGAGACGAGCACGTTGTCGCCGTTGCCGAGCGGGCTGAGGCTGATTTCGATCGGCACCTGCGAGCCGTCCTTGCGCTGGCCGGCGAGGTCCAGCCCGGTGCCCATCGGGCGCACGGAGGGTTTGCCGATGTAGGCGTCGCGCTTGCCGACGTGGGTGCCGCGCAATTGCTGCGGGACCAGCACCTCGATCGACTGGCCGACGAGTTCCTCACGCGCATAGCCGAAGAGGCGCTCGGTCTGCGCATTGACGAGGAGGATGCGGCCGCCGTTGTCCACGACGACGATCGCGTCGGGGGCCGTCTCGATGAGCTGGCGCGCCTGCTCTTCGCCCGCCTTGCAGCGGGCAAGCTCTTCCTTGAGGCGGGCGATTTCCGCTGCGTGCGACGTGCCGAGTCCTTCCATCGAGGCCCCTCCGCGGCAGTAGCGGAACCTGCGGGTGTTCCGTACCCGCGCGCCCGCTCCGTCGTCCTGTTCTTGTGGTGTGCCTGTTGTTGATCCGGCGCAGCGCCGATCGGTTCCCCGGGGCGGGGCTGCGGGCTGCATCCGAGAGAGACATCGTAAGCCAACCGGACGGCGTGTGGGGCTGGCGGGCGATCAGTGCCCGAGAAGCGCGCGCCGAGTTGCCCAGGATCCGCAGCTTCCAGGACTGGCTGTTCGACGAACTGGAAAAGACATCGAGGTGAGACGGGCCGCGTACGTCGCTGGACCGGCCCGCCGGTGTGTCCTATTAATAATGAATCGCGGACTGCCCGCATGAGGGCGGAGCCTGCGGCAAGGGACGGAACGGATTCACGGGGCGGGGCGGCGGGTCGTCTGCGCCAGGGGAACGTGGATCGAGACTGGAGCATCGATCATGTTCGACAGGGAGCAATTCATCGAGGACTGCGCCAAAGCAGTGGCCGAAGGGCCCGCGGCCCTGCGCGAGCTGGTGGCGGAGGCGGTGTCGGATGGCGCGGAGGTCATGGCCGCGCTCGGCGAGCCGAAGCATGCGGGTATCAACGCGCTGCACCGTTCGCCGGAACTCACGATCATCAACTTCGTCTGGGCGCCGTGCATGAGCCTGATGCCGCACGACCACCACATGTACTCGGTGGTCGGGATCTACGCCGGGCGGGAGGACAACGTCTTCTGGCGCCGGAAGGCGGGCAGCATCGAAGCGGTCGGCGCGGCCTCGCTGGGTGCGGGGGACGTCACTTCGCTCGAGCGCGACGCGATCCATTCGGTGCTCAACCCGATCGGCAAGATGACCTGCGCGATCCACGTTTATGGCGGCGATTTCTTCGCCCCGCCGCAGCCGCGCAGCCTGTGGGACCACGAAACGCTCGCCGAAGAGCCGTGGGAGGTGGAGAAGGTGAAGGCCCTGTTCGAACAGGCCGAAGCGCGCTTCAACGCCTGGCATCAGTGACGCGAAGGCGGTCCCGCGCGGGCCGGGGCGTGCGAGAATCGCGCCCCCGCCTGCACGAGATGCCGCCATGAGCCCGATCCAGCACACCATCACCCACCTCGTCGTCCACAAGCTCCACCGCTCCGGCGAAAGTCCCGCGAGCGCCGAGCTGCGCGACGGCGCCTGCCGCGTCGACGATGCCGCGGTGCGCCTGGTCGAGCGCCTGTGCGGCCACTACGCGGACCGCAGCAGCAGGGGCTACGGGCGCTTCGCGGAGGACGGGGCGGGGGAGGCCGGGGCGGACACGCCGCTGCCGCGTCTCGTGCGCGAACACGTCGTCGACAAGCGCCTCGAATTCGCCGCGCTGTCGCATCGCATGATGGACGCGCTGCGCCTGTGCGCGGACGAGGAAGGCGCCGAGGTCAGCGGCTACGTCGTGATCGCGCGCATCCTCGAAGGTGCGACCGACTGCCTGTGGATCGCCGTGGTCGGCGAGGCGGTCGGCAGCGCCGTCACGGGGGCGCTGGATATCGTCGACTGCCTGCACCTCGACTTCTCGGCGCTGCCCGCGGTGGGGCGCATCGACCTCAGCGGCTGGCAGCGCGGCGACGAGCGCTACGTCAGCTTCCTCAAGGGGCGTGGCGACGTCGCACCGTGGTTCAAGCGCTTCCTCGGCTGCGGCGACGTCGTGATCGCGCTGAAGGAGACGAAGAAGCTCGTGCAGCGTCTGTCCGACTTCGCCGACACGCAGCGCTTGGAGGCGCCCGCGCGCGACGCGATGCTCGAACGCGCGCACGGCTACCTCGACGAGCTGGGCGAGGCCGGTTCGCCGCTCGCGCTCGACGAGATCGCGCGCAAGGTGTGGCCCGAGCAGCCCGAGCGCCTCGACGCGGCCCTCTCATCCGGCGAGGCGCCGCTCGCCAGCGGCTTCGTTCCCGACCGCCGCGCGATCCGCCCGCTGGTGCGCTTCCGCGCCGCCGGCGAACAGTGGAAGCTCGAATTCGACCGCGCCAGCCTGCACTCGGGCGCCGTGCACTACGACCGCAGCTCAGACACGCTGGTGCTGTCGGGCCTGCCGGATTACCTCAAGCGCATGCTGCAGGACGAATGACGCGCCGGCGGGCCGCGCCGCTCAGCGTGCGGCGAGGCGCCACAGCGACGTGACTTCCGCGGCCCGCGCCGCGTGCAGCGGGTCGTCCGCGTCGCTCGCCTTGCCGTGCCGGGGGCGCGCATCGAGCCGTTCGATCACCTGCAGGCCGCCGGCCTTGATCGCCGCGAGCAGCTCCTCGCGCGAGCGCAGGCCCAGATGTTCGGCGAGGTCCGACAGGATCAGCCAGCCTTCGCCGCCGGGGGCCAGATGCGCCGCGAGGCCGCCGAGAAAGGCGCGCAGCATGCGGCTGTCGGGGTCGTATACGGCGTATTCGATCGGCGAACTCGGGCGTGCCGGCACCCACGGCGGGTTGCACACGACCAGCGCCGCACGGCCTTCGGGGAACATGTCGGCCTGCACGACCTCGACCTGTCGCGCATAGCCGAGACGCGCGATGTTCTCGTTTGCGCAGGCCAGTGCGCGCGGATCCTGGTCGGTCGCGACGATGTGTGCGACGCCGCGGCGCGCGAGCACTGCGGCGATCACGCCCGTGCCGGTTCCCACGTCGAAGGCCGCCGCGTCGCCCGACAAGGCCGCGGGCAGGGGCGCCCGGGCGACGAGATCGACGTATTCCCCGCGCACCGGCGAGAACACGCCGTAATGCGGGTGGATGGCCGCATCCAGCGCCGGGACGGGAACGCCCTTCTTGCGCCATTCGTGCGCGCCGATCAGGCCCAGCAGCTCGCGCAGCGACGCGACATACGCTTCGTCGGCTGCGCCGTAGGCTTCGAGGCAGGCCTGCCGCACGTCCGGCGCACGGCGCAGCGGCAGGCCGTGGCCGGCCTCGAAGGGCAGCAGCAGCATGCCCAGCACACGGGCGCGCTGCGCCTGCGCCTGGCGGTGCAGGTGGAAGCGCTCCGTCGTGCTCTTCGCTGGGGCCGGCTTGCCGGGGCGGCCCGATTTGCGGTCGATGCGCCGCGCCATCGCCTGCAGCAGCAGCTTCGCGTTGTGGAAGTCGCCGCGGTACAGCAGCGCCGTGCCCTCGCACGCGAGCCGGTAGGCCTGGTCGGCGGGGGTCTGATCGTCGGCGAGCACGACGCGCCGCGGGGGCGGACTGCCGCTTTCCGAGCGCCAGCGCGCCGAATGCGGAGTGCCGGCCTCGTCCTGCCACACGATTTGCGGGTGATCTTGCATGGGGTTTCCTTTGAATGACTGCGCCACCCGCGGGGCGCAGGGGCGGCTTCAGGCCGGGTCGGCCGAACCGTGGGTCTCGGCGAAGCGCCGTTCGAGCTCCAGCCGCAGCGCCTTGCGCGCCTCGGCCGCCTCGAAGCGCCGCTTCTCCTTCGGGCTGAAGGGGCGCAGCGGCGGCACCGCCACCGGCTTGCCGTCGTCGTCCACCGCGACCATCGTGAAGAAGCAGCTGTTGGCGTGGCGCACTTCCTGGGTGCGGATATTCTCCGCAACCACCTTGACGCCGACTTCCATCGACGACGTGCCGGTGTAGTTGACGCTCGCGAGGAAGGTCACCAGCTCGCCGACCAGGATGGGCTGGCGGAACATCACCTGGTCCACCGACAGCGTGACGACGTAGCGCGCGGCGTAGCGGCTCGCGCAGGCGTAGGCGACCTGGTCGAGCAGCTTGAGCACGGCGCCGCCGTGCACCTTGCCGGAGAAGTTCGCCATGTCCGGCGTCATCAGCACGGTCATCGTGAGTTGGTGTGCGGGTAGGTCCATCGGTACTCTCGTTGTACGGGATTGGTGAAGATGCCCTGTCGTCAGGGTCTGTAATGCTGGTTGGGCCGGTGAAGATCGGGCCGATGCGGATTCTGATCCCTCGCGCGGCGCGGGGCAAATGGGCGCCGGCGCGGATTTGCCCGGCGGGCCCGGTCGCGGACGTTTCCGACGAGGCTGGGGCGGGGGCGCAAGCTCTGGCGCGTAAACGACAGGCGGGCCACCTTTGCCGGCGGCCCGCAGGATGAGTCGCGCGCACGGCCTGTCCGGAGAGGCAGGCGCGCAGCGGGTCAGGCGGCCGCTTCGGCGTTTACCAGAACTTCCACCACCACTTCTTTTTCTTCATAGTCGTCTTCACCTCCTCGGACCACTCCGAATAGCCCTGCAGGTTGGTGTTGCGCGCGAAGTGGTTGCCGAAGCGCTTGTCGCTCTCGTTGATGTGCTTCGTGAGCCACACCTGCAGGAAGTGCAGCAGCTCGAAGCTGATCGACGCCTGGCCGCTGTCCAGCTTGTCCTGCAGCGACTGGACCTGGCCGATGAGGTCTTCGTGCTGCTGCTTGTGCAGCTCGAAGCCGGGATAGTGCGATACGCGCATCAGGCTTTCTTCCAGAAGGAAGTGGGTGCGCGTGTAGTCGGCCAGCTGGTCGAGGATCTCGCGACAGGCCTGGCTGCCCCGGTGGTCGCGGATCGCCGCGTGCAGCTGGTTGAGCAGGTCGACCAGGGTGCGGTGCTGCTCGTCGATCTCCTGGATGCCGACGTTGAAACTGTCGGACCATTCGAACAGGACTTGACTCATCGGTGCTCTCCGTGCGGCTTTGGAATTGTTGATCGATCCGGGCCGCCTGCGGCGCCGGGCCGCCCGGATCCCGGATTCGCATCAGCCGATTATGCACGCCGGAAAGTAGACTGTCATGCTGGATGCCGTTGGCATCGTCGCGGCGACGGTGCTGGCGTGCTGCGCCAAAGTCCGCGAAAATAGCCGCTCCGCGGGGCGCCCGCCCTCCCGCCCTCCCGCAAGGAAGCTGCGATGCCCAGGTTTGCCGCCAACCTGACGATGATGTTCACTGAGCACCCGTTTCCGCAGCGTTTCGCCGCAGCGGCGCGCGCCGGGTTCGGGGCCGTCGAATTCCTGTTCCCCTACGAGCACGCGCCGGCCGAGGTCGCCTCATGGCTGCGCGAGAGCGGGCTCGCCAACGTCCTCTTCAACATGCCGCCGGGCGACTGGGCCGCGGGCGAGCGCGGCTTGGCCTCGCTGCCGGGGCGCGAGGCGGAGTTCCGCGCGGGCGTGGTCCGTGCCCTGGAATACGCGCAGGAGCTCGGCACCCCGCGCCTGCACGTGATGGCCGGCCTCGTCGTGCCCGGCGCGGCGCCCGGTATCCAGCGCGCCCTTTACGTCGACAACCTGCGCCACGCGGCACGGGCCGCGGCGCAGCACGGCGTCACGGTGCTGATCGAACCGATCAACACGCGCGACATGCCCGGCTACTTCCTGAGCACGCAGGCCGAGGCGCATGCGATCCGCGAGGAAGTCGGCGAGCCCAACCTGATGGTGCAGATGGATCTCTACCACGCACAGATCATGGAAGGCGACATCGCCACCAAGCTGCGCCGCCATCTCGACCACATCGGCCACATCCAGATCGCGGGCGTGCCGGCGCGCAACGAACCGGACGACGGCGAACTCGACTACCGCTACCTGTTCCGCCTGCTCGACGAACTTGGGTACGCCGGCTGGGTCGGCTGCGAATACCGGCCCCGTGGAAGGACCGAGGACGGGCTCGGGTGGATGCGGGGAATCGGGGCCTGACCGGCGGGGAAAGTGGTTGATATCCCCCATGCAATGGGGCGAGTCGCGCAGTCGGGGAGCCGACGGGGGCTCGGCGGCGCGCATGGCATTGCCGTTGAAAATTGACAAAGATCAAATAAAACAGGCTTTTGAAAATTTCTTCTGCCTGCGGCGACGGGGTGGCACGTGCAGTGCATAGGTGAAGTGTCGGACCGGACGCGACGACTTCGGATCGTAGTCCGCGTTTCGGCCCGTGCCCCAACCCCGACAGGAGATGCAAAATGAAAACCCTTCCCCGCAAGCTTGCCGCAGCGATCATCGTCCTCGGCTTCACAACCTCCGCGTGTTACGCCGCCTCGGTATCCGCAGCCGCGTCCCCGCAAGGCAGCCAAGCGAGCATGCCCGCTGCACCGGTAACCATGTTGGCCAAGAAGGGCGCCGACGACGGCGGCCGGAAACCTCGCCCGGACGACACCGGCTGCGACGACAATGGCACTGACCTCTGCAATGCGATCGTCGCGAAGAAGGGCGCGGACGATGGTGGAGGCCGCAAGCCTCAGCCCGACGACACCGGATGCGACGACAACGGCACGGACAGCTGCAGGTCGATCGTCGCCAAGAAGGGGGCCGACGATCCCCGACCGGAGCCGGAGTCCGACGATGCAGGCTGCGACGACCACGGCAGCGACCGTTGCCGCGCGTCGGTGAAGCAGGTCTGAGATCCGTTTCCCCCCCCTTGCCGGACGTGTCTCGCCGCAATACGGGCGCGTCCGGTGAGGGGGGTATCGCTTCCGTAAGGGGCGGGGTATCGGGCGAACGCGACGTAACCCCCTTTCTCCGGCTATGCTTCGGTTTGAGCATTCAACTGCATGGCCTACCGTCCCGCCTCCCTGAATGAGTTTCCGCATCGCAATCAACGGCTACGGCCGTATCGGCCGCTGCTTCCTGCGCGCCCTCCACGAATCGCCGCTGCGCAAGTCGCTGTCCGTCGTCGCCATCAACGAGCCGGCGGACATCGAGAGCATGGCCTATCTCACGCGCTTCGATTCGACCCACGGCTGTTTCCCCGGCACCGTCGGCATACGTGACGGCCGCCTGCACATCGACGACCAGGACATCGCGGTCACCCACGCGACCACGCCCGACGGCGTCGACTGGCGGGCCTGCGATGCCGACCTCCTTGTCGAGGCGTCGGGACGCTACCGCTACCGGCACGAACTCGAAGCCTTCCTCGGTGCCGGCTGCCCGCGCCTGCTGCTCTCGCACCCCGGCCACAGCGCCGCGGACGTCGACCGCACCGTCGTGTTCGGCATGAACCACGAGGCGCTCGACGGCAGCGAACGCATCGTCTCGGCCGCCTCCTGCACCACCAACGCCGTCGTGCCCATCCTCGCGATCCTCGAACAGACCTTCGGCATCGAGCACGCGCTGACGACGACGCTGCACTCGGTGATGAACGACCAGCCGGTGATCGACGGCTACCACGCCACCGACCTGCGCATGACCCGTTCGGCGATGCAGTCGATGATCCCGGTCCAGACTGGCCTCGCGAAAGGCATCTCCCGCCTGCTGCCGGTGCTCGAAGGGCGCATCGTGGCCAAGGCGATCCGCGTTCCGGTGCCGAACGTCTCGGCCATCGACCTGACGGTGACGCTCCGGCGCAACGCCACGGTCGAGACGATCAACCGCCTCATGCGGCGCGTTGCCGAGGAGGACCGCCACGGCGTGCTCGCGTACTCCGACGGCCCGCACGCGTCGGTGGACTTCAACCACAACGGCTACTCCGCGATTGTCGACGGCAGCCAGACGCACGCGTGCGGCGAGCGTCTTGTGAGCCTGATGCTGTGGTTCGACAACGAATGGGCCTTCTCGCGACGCATGCTGGACGTCGCGGCGTTCTGGGCGAAGCGGCTGGGGCGTTGAGCGTCGTGCGGACGCCGACGCTGCGCGACGGGGCGAATGTGTGGTGCATCGACTATTCTGGACGAGTGATGTCGCAAGGCCGCGACTGAAACCATTTGCGAGGCATCTCATGGCGAGCAAATACTTTTGCCTGGTTCTGACGGCGGACGGGCTTGCCGAGTTGGCGCCGGTCGTGAAGGACTACCTGCACGAAGGATCCATCGGCAGGTACCTTTACTGCCGGGAGGCGGACCCAGGGCGCAACTACTTCCACGTCGTCTCGGAACGCGTCAAGGACGACGGCTCGACGATCGAATCGGAGGCCTTCATCCCGCACCGGTTCGTCAAGGTCGTCATCTCCAGCCCGGACCGCAAGCACATCGGTTACCTCTGACTGCGCATGACCAAGCGGATCGTCCTCATCAAGGACGCCCCCACGCCTGTCGGCCCCTATTCGCAGGGCGTCATCATGGACGGGTGGGTCTGGACATCGGGGCAAGTCGGACTGAATCCGGCAACCGGTTCGCTGGTCGGCCCGGACGCAGTGACGCAAGCCAACCAAGCGCTGCACAACATCGAGGCGATCCTGCGCGCAGCGGGATCCAGCTTGAACCAAGTCGTCCGCGTGACCGTCTTCCTGACGGACATGGATGACTTTTCAGCCGTGAATGCGGTGTATGCCAACTACTTTGCGACCGATTTCCCGGCGCGCTCATGTGTGGAAGTCTCGCGCCTGCCGCTCGGTGCGCAGGTGCAGATTGACGCTGTGGCCAGAGTGAACCGCCTCGCGTCGCGCTAGTCGCACAAGTGCAGCAAGAAGCACTGAAACGGCAGGTGTCGGCGCGTGGGCGATGTGATGGATGGGTTGTCGCAGGCCGGGCCGACACCCCTCCGGGCCCGTGATCCAGGTTCCGGGTTCAAGGCAATAATCGTCGTTCCTGCATGGACAGGAATTGCCGTTTCGCCTTCTGGCGCGCAAGATCAACGTTGATTTGCGTCTGCTGCCTGCCGAAGGCATCACGTTCGGCGATGCTGCCCTGCGCAGCTTCGATCGAGCGCCGGCAGCGCCACCGATAACCGTGCCGGGTGAGATGGCGGGACATCTGCTCGCGCGGGTGGTGAAGGCGGCAGCAGTGGCAAAACAGCATGTCCGGCATCGAATTCAGGCTCCCCATGCGTTCGAATTGGTATCTGCGATCATTGCGAGGCCCCGGTGCCGATGGCGTTCGACTGCCACGGATAGAGCCAGTCGTCCACGAACACCTCGTCGATGATTCGTTGCAGATCGAAGAATCTCCACCTCATTGGCGCTCCCGGGTGTCTGCGATGACTGACTCTGCCCACCCTATCAAGGGAACATGGCAATCTCGTTTCAGCACGACGACGCGCGTGCGGTCAGCGCGGGAAGACACGGCCATCCGCTCCCGGCACTCCGGCCCGCCCACGCCTCCATGCGAACTCTTCTGACGATGCGAACGTGGCGAATACTGCGATTTCCGAACTGAGCGAACTGGAAAGCGTCATCGAGGCGGGGCGAGGTCATCTCGAGACGCGCGTCGTGTCCGAAATCGACGGAGGTTCCGGCATCCGCTTTCCGCTCTACGCGATTGCCTTGGGCAATCCGGATCGCGAGGTGCCCGCGATCGGCTTCTTCGGCGGCGTTCACGGCCTGGAAAGGATAGGTGCCGACGTCGTGATCGCCTACCTGCGGCATATCGTGATGCGCCTGCGGTGGGATTCCACCCTGCATCGGCAGCTCGAATCCGTTCGCCTGGTCTTCATGCCGCTGGTGAACCCCGGCGGCATGTGGCGCGGCACGCGCGCCAATCCAAACGGCGTCGACCTCATGCGCAACGCGCCGCTCGACGCTCACGAGCGAGTGTCGCCGTTGATCGGCGGGCAGCGGATCAGCTCCCGCCTGCCCTGGTACCGTGGTCGTCGGCACAACGCCATGGAAACCGAGAGTCGCGCGCTGTGCGAAATCGTCCGCGAGGAACTTCTCACCCGGGACTTCAGCATCGCCCTCGACTGCCATTCGGGATTCGGGCTGATCGATCGCATCTGGTTTCCCTATGCCCACACGCGCACACCGCTGCGCCACCTCGCCGAGATCCATGCCCTGAAAGAGATCTTTCGCCAGACGCATACGCATCATCCCTACGTCATCGAGCCGCAAAGCCGCCAATACCTGACCCATGGCGACCTGTGGGATTTCCTGCACCTGCAGGCGTGCGAGAAGGCGGGGCGCATCTTCCTGCCGCTGACGCTGGAGATGGGCGCCTGGCTGTGGATCAAGAAGAATCCGCGTCAGCTGTTCTCCCGGCACGGAATCTTCAATCCCCAGGTCGCACACAGGCAGCAGCGCGTACTCCGTCACCACCTGTCGCTGCTCGATTTCCTGTCGCGTGCCGCGTGCAGCTACCGGCTATGGCTGCCGCAGGGCGAGGCGCACGCGAAACATCACGAGCTCGCGCTCGCTCACTGGTACCGTTGAGCCGATGAAGACCTGGATCTTCCTCCGCGGACTGACGCGGGAAAGGCGTCACTGGGGCGATTTCGTCGACACCTTCCGCCGAACCGTGCCGGATTCGCGCGTCGTGACGATCGATCTTCCCGGGAATGGATCGCTGCACCAGCTGAACAGCCCGACCGATGTGCGGGAGATCGCCGCCTATTGCCAGAAGACCTTGTCACGTCTCGGCATCGCGCCGCCGTACAACCTGCTGGCGATGTCGCTCGGTGCAATGGTGGCGGTGGCGTGGGCGCACGCGCATCCTGGCGAGGTCGCCCGCTGCGTGCTGATCAACACCAGCCTGCGCCCGTTCAGTCCGTTCTATCGGCGTTTGCGCCCCCGCTGCTACCCTGCACTGCTGAAGCTGGCGCTGTTCGGCGGCGACGGACGCGCATGGGAGGAAAACATCCTCTTCCTCACCAGCCGGCTACGCGTGGGCGCGGCAGAGGTGCTGAACGCGTGGATCGCCTTCCGCGAGGAATATCCCGTCACGAGGAAGAACGCATGGCGCCAGCTGTGCGCGGCGGCGCGATACCGTGCGCCGAACGAAAGTCCTGCCGCGGCGCTGCTGATCCTCGCCAGCCGGAACGACGGGCTCGTTGATGTGGAGTGTTCCCTGGCCCTGGCACGCGCATGGAACTGCGCGATCAGCATTCATCCCCTGGCCGGTCACGACATCCCGCTGGACGACGGTCAGTGGGTTGCCGAGCAGGTGCAGCAATGGATTTCCGGCACAGGCACCTGTGCGCGATACAAAGTCGGATCAGGCGTATGAAGAGATCCGGGAAGATCTGCAAGGGGTCGGGGTTACAGCCGTAGCCGCGAACGATGAGAACTCGATACTGGGCTACGCGGCGGAAGATTGCCTGTTCCCTTGACCGCGCCGGCTCACTGGCGATCTTCCGCTGCCGCTGACTTGGATGCTGCTCGATTCTCCATGATTCCGCGATGACCAGAAAGCAAAAAGCCCAGCCGGTGAGGGCTGGGCTTTCGCTTGGAAATCGTGGTGGTGATGGGCAGGATCGAACTGCCGACCTATGGGTTATGAATCCGTGATTCCAGAGGAGCCTATGGGTTAATGGGTCTTAATAAACCTTTACCCTGTAAGACGTTTAGACGATACTCATCTTAACGGGCTAACATGAAATATGATCAAATTTGTTAGCCAGTGTTAGCCCGGTGTTAGCCCGGTAGATGCGAGGTGAGAAAGTGGCGAGTCTGAGGTTCACGAAAACGGCGTTGCTTGGGGTGGTGGCCCCGGCGGCAGGAAAGCGGCTGACGATCTACGACACAGAGGTGCCGAAGCTGGCTCTGCGTATGACTCATGCAGGCGCGCGAACCTTCTATGTGGTGAAGCGCGCCGGCCAGTCGGTCGCGTGGGTGAAGCTGGGCACCTTTCCTGACATGACCGTGGAGCGGGCTCGGGCCGAGGCGCAGAAGGTCTTGGGCGAGTTCGCAAGCGGCGCGAATCCTGCCGAAGCCCGGCGGGCGTTCAAGGCGGAACCGACGTTATCTGAGTTCTTCGCAGAGTATGGCGCCCGCCATGGCGAAAAGAAGCGTGCATGGGCGGCCGATGTGCAACGTTTTCGCGATTATTTGCAAAAGCCGATGGGCGGTCACAAGCTGACGGCAATTACTCGTGACATGATCGCGCGGGTCCTGTCGGGCGCCGAAAAGGGCGGTAAATCGGTGGCGACCGTGCGCAACATTCGGGCGCTGGCATCAGGTGTTTTCGGCAAAGCTATCGAGTGGGGCTATCTCGAAACAAATCCGGCGCAGGGTGTGAAGGTCGCAGGCAAGAAAGTAAGCCGTGACCGCTTCCTGCAAGCCGACGAGCTGCCGAGGTTTTTCGCTGCGGTGGCGGACGAGCCGAATGACATTATGCGCGATTTCATCCTGCTTGCGCTGCTGACCGGCGCGCGGCGGGCGAACCTGTGCGCTATGCACTGGCGGGAAATCAACTTGAACGCGAGCGTTTGGCGCATTCCCCGGACTAAGAACGACGAACCGCAAAGTGTCACTCTGTGCCCCGAAGCGGTGGCGATCCTTGAAGCGCGCAAGGAGGTGACAAGCGGCGGTTTTGTGTTCCCTGGCGCGGGAAAGAGCGGCTACATGCAGGAGCCGAAAAAGGCTGTGATGCGAGTTATGGAGCGCGCGGGCATTCCCTACGGGAGAAGCGATGCGAACGGGGTAACGCTACACGACCTGCGACGAACGCTCGGAAGTTGGCAGGCGCGAACGGGCGCGTCGCTTGCGATCATCGGGAAGAGCCTAAATCATAAGAGCCAGCAGGCGACGGCGATCTATGCGCGGCTTGATCTCGACCCTGTCCGTCAATCCGTGAATACTGCGACCACCGCGATGCTTGAGGCGGCGGGGCTCAAGGAGGGGGCTGATGTGGTGCCGATGAAGCGCATGGGCGGGTAGAGCCGGAAACATCGCGAATTCTATTGCGATCGCCACATACGATGACGGGTACCGCTGCGGGAGCAAGAGCGGTTACTACAGTGAAGGAATAATCAGAGCGCGGTGAGAATTAATGCTGAAGCCAAGTTACATGAAACTCAACAGGGCGGTGGAATTTCTAGGGTGCGATCAAGATTCTGCCCTGGTCGCGGCGTTGGAGGGGCAGCTTAAGCTTTACCTGCTGTTGGACCAAACACGTAAAGCAACAAGGGGCAGGTTCGTCGATGAGGGGGGCGAACGGTGGGTTCCAGACTGCGACAGAGTTGAAGTCCATCATTTCCTATATGTGCCGATTCCCCGCAGAAAGATCCCGTATTTTATGGAGAGTGGAGAAATTGATTTGGTTGCACAGGTTCTCTCTGATGCTGACGATGATGGCATGGTCTGGCGGGATGAGTCGACGCCAGACGATTCCGGATGGAAGGTCATTCGGCCAGATCTAGCTGCGATTTTTATGCGAACTGCAGATGTCGAAGCCATCGGAAAACAGGGCAAGGTAAAGCCTCCGGCTAATGACGGTTCAGTTTCTCGCGTTCCGCGGGAGAGCAAGCAACTAGAGACGGTTGCAGCCCTTCTTTCGCTGTGGCCGAAAGGAAAGTTGCCAAGCGGAAAGGAGCTGGAGAAGGGTGCTCAAGCAGTCGGTGTGACCATATCTGACGACTCGATACGGAAGGTCCTCGATGCCGCGAGAGCTATCGCCCCTGGCCTCCCGCCGGCCTAAATAGGCAGATGACGTTGCCTATTTAGGCCGGCTGTTCGTCTAGTTTGCGCAAAGTTCGCATCCTTGCCGCGTCGTAGCGGCCCTTAATGGATGTGAATAATGCCAACTCAAGCGCCTCACCAAATTGTTGCTACCGTAGCTGAGCTGCTCGATGAGAAAGCGGCGGCCAAGTTCATCGATGTCTCGCCCGGCACTCTTGCCGTATGGCGCAGCACCGGCCGCTACAATCTCCCCTTCGTGAAGATCGGGCGCAACGTGCGGTACCGTCGTTCGGATCTCATCAAATGGATGGATGGCCGCCTTTGCGACACCGGCGCGACGGCGTGAGGGCGAGAGGATGAGCGTTGATCTTCTTCTTTCTCGCCTCGACAAAGTCAGGCGGCTTGGTCAACGACGCTGGCAGGCTTGCTGTCCTGCCCATGACGACCGCGGCCCCTCCCTCGCAATCAGACTAGGTGACGATGAGCGGGTGCTTGTTCATTGCTTCGCGGGCTGCGGTGTCAATGAAGTGATGGGGGCCGTGGGGCTCAACGTTTCCGACCTGTTCTTGGAACGGCTTGGCGGCAATGAACCGCTGCGCGCGCATCGCCGACCGTTTCCGGCAGCCGATGTCTTGCGCTGCATTGCTTTTGAGGCGCTCGTGGTGATGTTAGCGGGCGCCGCGCTATTGGAGGGGCGGCCGTTCGCACCGGCCGATCGTGATCGCCTTTCCTTGGCGGTCGGTCGAATTCAAGTCGCGCTCGATGTAGGGGGCCTCAATGGGGCATAGCATCGATCGTGGCGCGAGCTTTCTCGATAACCTGGTAGAAGATCGAAGGGGGCGGGGGCAGATCGTCCCGTCAGTGGTCATTCCGTTGGCCAGGCCGATAGTGCCGCCCGTGTCGGCAGCGGTGCAAGTATCGCCGGAGCCTTTGCGCGCGCAGCTGCCAAGCCCCGCGAGTTATCCCGTTGCAGCATTGGGTCCCGTATTGGGTGATGCGGCAAGGGTGTTGCACGAGACGATCATGGCGCCACTCACCATGTGCTGCCAGTCGGTGCTCGCGGCGGCATCGCTTGCTGCTCAGGCTCATTTTGATATCCGGCTTCCGTGGGGGCAGATCAAGCCGCTGGCGCTGTTTCTCCTGACTGTTGGCGATTCCGGTGAGCGCAAGAGCGCGCTGGATGAGGCCGTCCTCGGCGCAGCCAGGGCGCAGGAGCGTGCCGACATGGAAAGCTACGCGTCGGACCTCGAACGCTACAGCCTGGAACTCGTTGCCTGGGAAGAGGCGGCCGATGCGGCGAAGAGGAATGCGACCAAGACCAAGAGTGGCGCCAGCAAGGATGATGTCTTTCTCGCGATCCAGCAGTGTGGGGAGAAGCCTGCTGCGCCGGTGATGCCCATGCGCTTCGTAAGCGATCCGACGGTGGAGGGGTTGTACAAGCTGCTTGCTGCCGGTCAGCCCAGTGTGGCCCTGTTCAGTGACGAAGGCGGACTTCTGATCGGCGGCAATGCACTGAACTCCGATAACGCACTGAAGACCATGGCACGCTGGTGCAAGCTGTGGGATGGCTCGCCGTTCGATCGTGTTCGCGCCAGTGATGGTTCGGGCGTGCTCTATGGTCGCCGGATGGCAATGCACCAGCTCGCCCAGCCCGAGGTCATGGTCAAGTTGCTGTCTGACCGACTGGCGAACGGGCAGGGTCTATTGGCACGTTGTCTCGTTGCCTGGCCGGCAAGCACGATTGGTCATCGTCACGTTAGCCATTTCGAGCGGGTCGGAGATCGGCCTGAAATCCGCAGGCTGTGCGCAGTTCTTAAGTCTTTGATGGAGGCGGCGCCTCGCACTGGAGAGTCTCCGCAGGAACTCGACCCCGTTGTATTGCCCCTGTCGTCCGAGGCCGAAGCACTGGCCGTCGTGGCCGGAAACCAGTTCGAGACGTTGATGGCCGCGGGGGCCGACCTAGCCGAACTTCGCGACCGCACCGCCAAGGCGCTTGAGAACGCATGTCGAATCGCTGGGGTGCTTGCAGTGATTGAGCGAGGGCTTGCGGCGCGCGAGGTCGATCGCAGCTATCTCGAACGCGGATTGACGATCGTTCAGTGGTATCTCGGGGAAGCCTTGCGCATCCGCGGTGCCGCGGCCATTCCACAGTCAGTTCTTGATGCGGAGGCCCTGTCGGGGTGGCTGCAGGAGCGTGGCCTGGGGATCTTTCGGTCCAAACAAATCCTCAATGGCGGGCCAAGCCAGTTGCGCGATAAGAAGCGCCTGATGGCATGCATCAATGAACTGGTGGTCAATGGTTATCTGGTTGAAAACGAGCGGAATACCGAAGTCGATGGTGTGAAAGCCCGGCTGTCATGGAGTGTGCTGCACTATGTGGTTTGACCCTTCAAAGATCCCCCATCACCAACCAGGCCCTGCTGCGACTTCTGCGATTCTTGCGACTAATGGACTGATTTACGCCCAAAAGGACCAAAAAGTCGCGGAAGTCGCGGAAGTCGCAGACCTGCAGAATGTTGCGCACATTGAAGATCAGCCCTGCAGCCCTGACCAGCGAAGCTCGGCCCGAGCGATGGCCGACATCGAAGCGGACAAACTGAACGCGCTAATACATGCCATTTTCGCCACCAATACCGCGGCTGAACGATCAGCGGCGCTACTGGCGGCATTTGCTGCCCTGGACTCTGCACTGACCTGCTGCCGACAGATCCTCGCGGAACGCTGGGGGGAGCGGCGCTGCAGTGTTTGGTGCTGCAACCTATGTGGTCGTGTGTGTGTACTTGTCGCTCCCGATGGTCGGGTAAGGGCACGTCGGGGGCATGAACCTAAACGTTATCGTCCGCGCCGCTGCGAAGGTTGTCTACTACTCCCGGTCGATGCAGGCACACGGGCTGGCAGCGAACGCTGGCCCTCCCTTATCGAACAAAGGACAAGCTGATGATGAGCGAGAAAACGAGCGGCGAGGCTCCAAAGTCGAGAGCGATCGTCGCCGAGCTACCGGCAAACAAATCGATGGAGGCCGTGATAGCCGAACTAGCGGCGTCGCCGATTCCAACTTCGGCAGCGGTCACGGTCGATTTTGCCAGCGGCGCTTTTGGCGAAGTGTCGCTCATGGAAGCGATCGGTGTCTTGACCGACAAGGTTGCCGCCGTGAAGCGTGGTGATCTTGGCGGGGTTGAGGCAACACTGACTGCTCAGGCGGTTGCACTGAATTCGATCTTTGGCGAGATGGCGCGTCGATCAGCGGCGAATATGGGGCGGCAGGTCGACGTCTGTGAGCGTTACATGCGGCTCGCGCTCAAGGCCCAGAACCAGTGCCGTGCAACGCTGGAGACTTTGGCTGAGATCAAGAATCCGCCGGTCGTAATCGCCCGGCAGGCGAACTTCGCGGCAGGTCCGCAGCAGGTCAATAACGGCATAGCAACGCCCGCGTCCGCGCCCGCGGGAAAAAAGAAAAAAGCGCAGAACAAACTATTGGAGAGTGACGATGGCAAACGGCTGGACCCCCGAGCGAAGAGCCAGACAATCCGAGTTAATCCGGCAATGGCGGCCATGGGAGCAGTCGACGGGGCCGCGGACGGATGACGGGAAGGCGCGCGTGTCACGCAATGCCTTCAAGGGGGGCTGGCGAGATCAGTTGCAGGAGCTGGCGCGGGCGCTGAGGGAGCAGCGGCTGCTTCGGCGAGACCTTTGGTGACAGGTCCGTTTTACGTGCGGTGCGCGGCAGTTCGTTGTTCGATATGCCGCCTTGCGCTCACGCGAGACAAAGACGGGTATTGGGCATAATTCAGAGGGTTTTTAGCCCGGCGGACGCGGCGCGCTTACGCTGATGAGGCAGTGTGGTGCGATGACCGCGTTCGGTACGCTAAAAAGCCTGTTGGACTGAGTCGCCGGCACGGGCGGTGGGGCTATTCTCAAGTGCAGCTTGCTCGAGTACGTCACCAAAGGACCGTGACTGTTACGTCTAAGTTCGATGTTGTGGGGTCAGTATCGTTGAGCTGTCGCTGAGCATGGGCGCCTCGTCTCCCGAAGAGTCGGCACTATCTGACGCAACTTCTGCATCGGCGACTCATCTTGCATGGAAAATGCATAGTACGTTTCGCCTGAGTACACATTGATGGACAATGCGAGACTTGCTTGGAAGCCAACAATAGAAGCCGACCTCTGCAATGATGAAACTCGAACAACTCCAGCCCAGTGCTGCTGTGCGCGGGATCGTGCCCGATGCCTTGGTCACTGTCGTCAATGTGCAGTGGTTCGGTTCCGAAGCCCTTGAGCTCACCTACAAAACGGCCGACGGCAAGGTGGCAAACCAGCTTCTTTACCGGGACAGCGAACCCTCGCTCGAAATCGTCGAGCAGGGCCGCCCGTGGAGTTTCGATGGCGATGGCGCCTTGTTCCGGCTCGTGTCCGAGGCGCAGCGCATCCGTCTCGCGCACCTGTTCGATCCCGTGATGGCCGTACATACCTCCGTCGTCGAGCCGCTGCCGCACCAGATCACTGCTGTTTATGAAGCGATGCTGCCGCGCCAGCCACTGCGTTTTCTGCTGGCCGACGATCCCGGCGCAGGGAAGACCATCATGGCTGGTCTGCTCATCAAGGAACTGGTCGCGCGCGGCGACCTGCAACGCTGCCTGATCGTCTGCCCTGGCAGCCTGGCCGAGCAGTGGCAGGACGAGCTCTACCGGCGCTTCCACCTGCCGTTCGAGATCCTCACCAACGACAAGCTGGAAGCGGCACGCACCGGCAACTGGTTCATGGAAACCAAACTGGTCATCGCCCGCCTCGACAAGCTTTCGCGCAACGAAGAGATACAGCAGAAGCTGCAAGCGCCCGATTGCCGCTGGGATCTGGTGGTCTGCGACGAAGCGCACAAGATGTCGGCCACCGTCTTTGGTGGCGAAACCAAATACACCAAGCGTTACCACCTCGGCCAACTGCTGTCGGGTCTCACTCGTCATTTCCTGCTCATGTCGGCTACACCGCACAACGGGAAGGAAGCGGATTTCCAGCTTTTCATGGCTCTACTCGATGGTGACCGCTTCGAGGGCAAGTACCGCGACGGTGTGCATTCCGCCGACGTGTCCGATCTGATGCGGCGCATGGTCAAGGAAAAACTGCGCAAGTTCGACGGCACCCCGCTGTTCCCCGAGCGCATTGCGTACACCGTGCCTTACCACCTCTCCCCCCAGGAGGAGGCACTGTACAAGGCCGTCACTGAATATGTTCGCAACGAGTTCAACCGCGCCGAGGCGCTCGAGAACGACAAGCGAGCTGGCACGGTCGGCTTCGCACTGACCATCCTGCAACGCCGCCTGGCCTCGTCACCCGAAGCGATCTACCAGTCGCTGCGCCGGCGCCGCGAACGGCTCGAATCCCGCCTGCGCGAGCTGGAGCTGTTGCAACGCGCCGGGCAGCTTGCAGCCCCGATGGTCACCACAGTGCCTGTGCTGGACGCGGAAGATGTAAATGATCTCGAAGACGCCCCGGACAATGAGGTAGAGACCGCCGAGGAAGAAATTCTCGACCAAGCCACGGCCGCACGCTCCATTGCGGAGCTGCGCATCGAGATCGAAACCCTCAAGACGCTGGAAGCCCACGCTCTGGCAGTACGCCGCAGTGGCGCCGATACCAAATGGACCGAACTCGCCAGCCTGCTCGGCGAGATTTTCACCACAGCGGGCCTGGGCCATCGCGTGGAAGAACCCGCCGCACCCTATGGGTCTGGCCCGATTCCACCACACAAGTCATCACCGCATCAGAAACTTGTCATATTCACCGAGCATCGCGATACGCTGAACTATCTTGAAGACCGCATCACCAAGTTCCTCGGCCGCAAGGAGGCTGTGGTCCTCATTCACGGCGGGGTGGGGCGCGAAGAACGGCTCAAGGTTCAGGAATCCTTCAAGCACGACCCCACGGTGCAGGTCTTGCTGGCCACCGACGCCGCCGGCGAAGGTATCAACCTCCAGCGCGCTCACTTGATGGTCAATTACGACCTGCCCTGGAACCCCAACCGACTGGAGCAGCGTTTCGGTCGAATTCACCGGATTGGCCAGACTGAAGTCTGTTACCTGTGGAATCTGGTGGCCGACGATACCCGCGAAGGCGATGTCTATCGCAAGTTGCTCGAAAAGCTGGAGCAGGCTCGCCAGGCCCTCGGCGGGCAGGTTTTCGACGTGCTGGGCAAGCTCGCTTTCGAATCTGATGGCAAGGTCATGAGCCTGCGCGATCTGCTCATCGATGCCATCCGCTATGGTGAATTGCCGGAAACCAAAGCCTATCTCACCACTGTCCTCGATACCGCGCTCGACTCGGAACACCTGCAATCCTTGCTCGACGAGCGGCAACTGGTCCATGACAGCATGGACGCCACCTGCGTGCAGCGCATCCGCGAGGATATGGAGCGCGCCGACGCCCGGCGCCTGCAGCCGCATTACATCGAGTCCTTCTTCCTCGAAGCCTTCAAGCGGCTGAATGGCAGCGCCAAACAACGTGAGGCGCGCCGTTTCGAGATCACCCATGTGCCGGCATTGGTGCGAAATCGTGATCGTCTCATCGGCATCGGTGAGCCCGTGCTGCCGCGCTACGAGCGTATCGCCTTCGAGAAAAAACTCGTCTCACCGCAAGGTCAGCCACTGGCCGCCTTTGTCTGCCCCGGCCATCCATTGCTCGATGCCGTCATCGACCTCACGCTGGAACGCAACCGCGATCTGCTCAAGCGCGGCACAGTGCTTGTCGATGATCGTGATTTCGGTACGCAGCCGCGCGTGCTGTTCTACCTCGAACACGCCATCCAGGACGCCAGCACCCCTCGCGACGGGAACCGCCGTGTCGTCTCCAGGCGTATGTTGTACGTCGAGATGGATGAAGCCGGGAGTGCTCGCCACGTCCATTACGCCCCCTATCTCGACTTCCGTCCGCTGGCGGAGGGCGAGCCGGGTATCGATGCGCTGCTCGCCCGACCCGAATGCCAGTGGATCACCCGCGACATTGAAAAAACCGCCCAAGGCTACGCCATCGCCAAGGTGGTGCCGGAGCACCTGGCCGAAGTGAAGTCCCGCAAGCTGGAGCTCATCGCCAAGACCGAAGCGGCAGTCAAGGATCGCCTCACCAAGGAGATTAACTACTGGGACCATCGCGCCGAAGAGCTCAAACTGCAAGAGCAGGCCGGCAAACCCAACGCCAAACTGAACTCTGGCGAAGCCCGTAAACGTGCCGACCTCTTGCAGGCCCGTCTGCAAAAACGCCTCGACGACCTGCGTCTGGAAGCGCAGATATCGCCGCTGCCACCTGTGGTACTCGGCGGCTTGCTGGTCGTGCCGGCCGGTCTCCTGCAGAAAATGGGGTGCATTGTCGCCGACTCTCCAGTGCCGATATTTTCGGCCGGCGACACCCAGGCCAGCGCGGCGCGTGCGCGTTCCATCATCATGGACATCGAACGCGGGCTGGGCTTTGACCCGACGGATCGCGAATTCGAAAAGCTCGGCTACGACATCGAAAGCCGCATTCCCGGCACCGGCCGCTTGCGCTTCGTCGAAGTGAAAGGACGTGTGTCGGGGGCGCAATCCATTACCGTCACCCGCAACGAGATTCTCTATTCGCTCAACAAGCCCGAGGACTTCATCCTCGCCATCGTCGAATTCCTCGACGACCAGAACCATAAGGTGCATTACCTGCGCCAGCCCTTCGGCCGCGAGCCGGATTTCGGCGTTACCAGCGTCAATTACGACTTTGCCGAGCTGATTGCCCGAGCCGAAGCGCCGCGATGACCCGATGTGCCTTGAATCCCCTGCGGCGTCGAAGTAAAGTAAGAATGTAATGCCATCCTTACCGGAGAGCGCCATGCTCGCTGTTGCCAAGATTACCGCCAAAGGGCAAACCACCATCCCGCAGGAGGTGCGCGCCGCGCTGCACGTTGCACCAGGCGACCTCATCGCCTGGGAAGTCGGCGCGGACGGCACGGCGACGGTCAGGCGCGTCCAGCCGCTCGATCTGGAGTATCTGCGCGCGGTCGAAGGCACTCTGTCGGAATGGGCCAGCAGTGCCGACGAGGAAGCCTACCGTGAGCTTTGACCGCTTCACCGTGGTGCGCGTGCCCTTTCCATTCACCGACCGCAACGCGACCAAGAACCGCCCTGCGCTGGTGCTCTCCGCCGGCGCCAGCTTCAATAGTCCGGCCGGTCATTCCGTGATGGCGATGATCACCTCGGCGGAAAATGCGCCGTGGCCGCTTGATTGCCCCGTTGTCGATCTAACCGCGGCGGGCTTGCCGGCGCCATCCGTGGTGCGCTTCAAGCTGTTTACGCTCGATCATCGCTTGGTGCGCGGCGAGTTGGGAGTGCTTTCTTCGCCAGACCAGGTCGTAGTTGAGCAAGGACTGAAGCAGCTATTCAGGATAGCGCCATGAACAACGAGTCCAAGAAAGTCTGTGTGGGGGAGATTCATAGCAGCCGGTCGGGTTTTGCGAGCCTCGCGAGACTTTCCTCGGCTCTGCAAGGCTATTTTCTCGATACCGTCGAGGTCGATTTTTCCGCCTGCACCTGGTTCGACGCAAACATGAGTGCGCCGCTCGGCGTCGTTCTTGCGCATGCTGTCGATAACCTCAATGAGCTCAAGTTGTGCGGCATTAACCCACGCGTCGAAACCATACTCGCCAAGAACCGGTTTCTTGTCGGATTCGGGTTTCCCGAGAGGAATGACACGCATGGCACGACCATTCCGTACCGGCGGTTTTCCGCCGACGACGACCGGTATTTTGCCGCATATCTGAACCAGCATCTGCGCGGCAAGGGATTGCCGACCATGTCGGTGGCCCTGTCCGAACGTTTCAGGAACAGCGTCCTCGAAATATTTGTCAACGCCGCGATGCACTCCGATAGCAAGCTGGGTATCTTTGCCTGTGGACAGTATTTCCCCCAACAACATCGCCTCGATTTCTGCGTTGCTGACGCTGGCATCGGCATCCGTCGCAAAATTCACACGGAACTCGGGCTGAAAATGAACTCCGATAAGGCCATCGAATGGGCCTTGCAGGAGGGCAATACGACCAAGACGGGGAGCGTGCCCGGCGGACTCGGACTTAAGCTGATCCGGGAATTCATCGCCATGAACAAGGGACGCATCCAGATCGTATCGGATCGCGGCTACTGGGAGCTAAGGCCGGAAGGTGAAACGCTCACACGCATCGACACCGCTTTCCCCGGCACAGTGATCAACATCGAGATCAACACAGCAGACACCGGCAGCTACCGCCTGCACGCCGAATCGGGACATTGAACAGGACTCGCCACCATGGCCGATCACATCACGCTGAAAATATTCGACATCGTCGGCGGCCCAGTATGGGTATCGAGCGATGACGGACAGAAAGTCTTTGACAAGATCGTCGCCGCCTTCAGGGCGGACCGGGCTGTCGATCTGTCTTTCGCCAACCGGGAGAACATGATCACGGCGTTTCTGAATGCCGCGATCGGACAGCTGTACGGCGGGCAGTATGACGAAGTCTTTCTGAAGGAGCACCTCACCTTCCGTGACATCTCCGACGATGATCGCGCCATGCTGGAGCGCGCCATCGCAAACGCCAGGCGCTACTTCGCCAACCGGGCGGCCTACGACCAGGCGTGGCGGGAGGTTACCGATGCAGACGAAGAATAAGGCGCGTGCCGCTGCAAGTTACGGTTTCCAGGCTGACGAACCCATCCTCATTGACGCCAACGTCTGGCTTTACTTGCAGCCGCCCGCAGCGCAGCCTGCACCGTCGTGGGCCGCAACCTATTCCGGCGTGTTTTCCCGTCTGTTGCAGGCGAAAGCCAGGCCAATCGTCGATGCCTTGATTCTCAGCGAATACCTCAATCGCTATATTCGCATCGAATACGATGCGTGCTGGAGAACCCACTACCCAAAGTTCAAGGACTTTCGCCTGTCGGCGGACGCAGCGGGCATTCTTCAGTCCGCAGTCGCCGAGATGAAGCAAATTCTGAAAACCAGCACTGCATGCGACACTCCGCTCATTCGCATCGACCTGCCGACGGTGCTCGTGGCCGTGCAAAGCGGTACGGCCGATTTCAATGACGCACTGATGATCGAGAATTGTCGGCTCAACGGCTGGAAACTGCTCACCCACGATAGCGATATGACCATGGGCGGGATCGATCTGCTGACGGCCAACAAGAGATTGCTGCAAGCCTGCCCATGACCGCCAAAAATCGCCGTATCGCGGTCGTGCAAATGGCGCCTCATGTATTCCTGTGGTGGGGCGTCGATGCTCCGAGTTCGGTCGCAAGCACAAAGGCATGCCGATGAAACTCTCAAGAATCGACATCACACACTTCCGCTGTTTCGAATCGCTTACGGTGACATTGCAGCCCGACATCAACGTCATCGTCGGTGCGAACGGCGCCGGCAAGAGCAGCATCCTGGACGCTTTGGCCATCGCGCTCTTTGAGCTGGTTGCTGCAAACGGCGCGGGCAGTCAGCGTCAGCGCAAGGCACAAAACGCCGCACTGCTGCCATCCGACATTCACATGACATCAGTGGTCAAGGAATCCACGAAATCCTTCGTCCAGATCAAGTTAAGCGCCAGCGATTACTACCCGGTTGACCGATTTACCGGGCAAACCCCGAGCGGGCAGCCCGCAGCACTGGAATGGTCTCAGTACATCACCTTCCAGCCACCAGCACGCTTCGGCTACAACAACAGCACTTCGGAGCGTCTATCCGACCTGCACCATTATGTCCAGGCTCTGTGGCGTGAAATCGGCAAGGCGCCGCAGGCTCTGATTCCCCTGCCGGTTGTCGCCTACTACCGTTCGACTCGGCGCATGGGCGGCACGCCCGAACTGGGCGACATCTTCAAGCTCGATTTTTCGCGGGACAAGGCTTTTGCCGACGCGCTCGATGCTGCCGCAAATTTCACATCGATGTGTCAATGGTTTTATTTGCGTGAAAACTCCGAGCTGCGAGCCAAACCTGGCAGCGATGCAAAAGAAAATCAGGCATACGCGGATATCCGAGCTGTCCGAAAGGCCTTGTCGGTCATGATCGACGGACTGGAACGGATTTATTTTGATGGCACTCCGCCGCGCCTCACGGTGGACATTCGCCTTGCCGGCGACACCATCCAGACATTGGAACTCGCCCAACTGAGCGACGGCTATCGCAATCTGCTGGCCATCGCACTCGATTTCGCCCGTCGTCTGGCGCAGGCCAACCCGAACTGGTCGGACCCACTGGAGGCGCCCGGCATACTGCTCATCGACGAAGTGGAATTACACCTGCATCCCCGTTGGCAGCAGACCGTGATTCCGCGCCTGCGCGCAGCCTTTCCGAACACGCAACTGATTGTCTCGACCCACAGCCCGGCGGTTCTCTCCACCGTTCGCCGTGAGCATCTCCATTTGCTCGGTGGCGATCACCAGTTCGAAGCCTTGCCGGCGGATGTCGGTACCTATGGTGCCGAGAGCTCACGGGTTCTAGCTGAAGTCTTTGGCACCCATGCTCGCCCACCGCAGATCGAAACCGTTGCCAAACTCAATGCCTACCTTGGACTGGTCGAATTACGGCAACACGCTTCGGCCGCCGCCGTGGCCCTGCGCTCGGAACTGGAGTCTGCACTGGGCCGCAGCGACCCCGCCCTGCAACGGGCTGACTTGCGTATTCGTCAGATCGAGGTGTTGTCAAAGAGGGCTTCGGCATGAAGACGATTCAACGGAGCACAGCCCCGGCCTGTCTCGGGCACCAGCCTGTTAATCAAGATTGGGGCAAGTTCATCGGTACACCCTGCCACGTCCAAACCGACGCGAGCCTGCGCCTGGAGCAACAGGGCTTGTGTTGTTATTGCGAAAGTACCATTGCACCGGGCGAGAGCCACATTGAGCACATGGCGTCCCGTGAAAATAGCCCCGCGCGTATCTACGAGTACAGCAATCTGGCCATTTCCTGCAACGGTGGCAAAGGAGAACATTGTGGCCGGTTCAAGGATGACCGGCACCGGAACCCGAATGGGGTGTGGGACGCGCAGGCGTTTTCAGCGCCTCACGATCCGCAAACGTGCTCCATGTTCCGCTACCTGCCGATCGGGGCGATTGAGCCAGCCACGGCAGCCAACGGCAAAGCCGATTATCTGATCGGCTACCTGGGTCTCGACTGCCCGCGGCTCAATGAACGGCGCAGGCAGCATGCCAGCACGCTTACCGATACCCTCGGCGATGCAAGCGACCCGGAAATAGTCGCTTGGCTGCGCCAGGATTACCTCCAACCCGATGCCGACGGTTGCCTGAAGCCCTACTACTCGCTGTCCAAAGCCATTCTCGAACCATGACGCACAAGAAAAAGCTCATCGAAGTCGCCCTGCCGCTCGAAGCCATCAACAAGGCTGCGGCGCGCGAGAAGTCGATTCGCCACGGCCACCCCAGCACGCTGCACCTGTGGTGGGCGCGGCGGCCGCTGGCGGCGGCGCGTGCGGTGATTTTTGCACAGATGGTCGATGACCCCTCGGCGCATCCCGACCTCTTTCCGACCGAAAAGGCGCAGGACGAGGAGCGCGAGCGCCTGTTCAAGATCATCGAAGAGCTTGTGCTGTGGGAGAACACCACCAACGAGGCGGTGCTGCAAAAGGCCCGTGACGCGATTTGGGAAAGCTGGCGGCGGGCCTGCGCCGAAAACGCCGACCACCCTCGCGCGAAGGAATTGTTCAATCGCGAAGTGCTGCCCGCCTTCCACGACCCCTTCGCCGGCGGCGGCGCGCTGCCGCTTGAAGCGCAGCGGCTGGGACTGGAGAGCTACGCCAGCGACCTGAACCCCGTGGCAGTGCTGATTAACAAGGCGATGATCGAGATACCGCCGCGCTTCGCCGGCAAGGCGCCGGTGAATCCGGAGTCGCAGCGTCAGAAGGCGCAGATGGACAAGGGCTGGCAAGGCGCGCAGGGTCTCGCCGAAGACGTGCGTTACTACGGCCAGTGGATGCGCGACGAGGCGGAAAAGCGCATCGGCCACCTCTACCCCAAGGTCGAGGTCACCGCCGAAATGGCCACGGAGCGACCGGACCTCAAGCCCTACGTCGGGCAGCAGCTCACCGTCATCGCCTGGCTGTGGGCGCGCACCGTCAAAAGCCCCAACCCGGCCTTCGCCAACGTCGAAGTGCCGCTCGCCTCGACGTTCATGCTGTCCACCAAGGCGGGCAAGGAAGCTTATGTCGAGCCGGTGATCGAAGGCGGCGGATATCGTTTCACGGTGAAGGTGGGCAAGCCGACGGATGCGGAAGGAGCGAAGTTGGGCACCACCGCTGGCAAACGTGCGGCGTTCAAGTGCCTGATGTCGGGTGTCCCCGTAACCTACGATCACATCCGGGAGGAAGGCAAGGCGAGCCGCCTGGGCTCAAAGCTGATGGCGGTGGTGGCCGAAGGCACCCGCGGTCGCATTTATCTCACGCCGACGCCGGAGCACGAAGCGGCTGCGCAGAAGGCTCAACCGGACTGGAAACCGGACAACGTCTTGCCCGTCAATCCGCGCGATTTCAAGACGCCGAACTACGGACTGACCACCTTCGCCGACCTCTTCACCCCCCGCCAACTCGTCGCGCTGACGACCTTCTCCGATCTGGTGGCCGAGGCGCGCGAGCGGGTCAAGCGCGACGCCCTCAAAGCCGGCCTGCCCGACGACAACCAGCCCCTCGCAACAGTCGGCGCTGGCGCGACGGCGTATGCGGAGGCGGTGGGGGTGTACATGACCTTTGCGCTTAGCCGAACAGCGGACCGCGGCTCGACGATCTGCTCATGGGACAACAGCCCAAAGATGGAGGCGCTTCGAAACACGTTTGGTCGCCAAGCGATCCCAATGGTCTGGGATTTCGCTGAAGGGAATCCGTTTTCTGAATCCAGCGGCAATTGGCTGAACAACGTTGAATGGGGCGCAAAAGCCGTTGCTAACATGCCCGGTTCTGCCCTTGGTGTGGTCCAGCAGTTCGATGCAACGAGCCAAGCCATTAGCGCGGGCAAAGTCATCTCCACCGACCCGCCTTACTACGACAACATCGGCTACGCCGACCTCTCCGACTTCTTCTACGTCTGGTTGCGTCGTTCGCTGCGACCGATTTTCCCCGACTTGTTCGCGACTATGGCCGTGCCCAAGGCCGAGGAACTGGTGGCCACCCCCTACCGCCACGGCAGCAAGGAAAAGGCGGAAACCTTTTTCCTCGACGGCATGACGCAGGCGATGCACCGCCTAGCAGAACAGGCGCACCCGGCCTTTCCGGTCACCATTTACTACGCCTTCAAACAGTCGGAGAGCGACGGCGGCGACGGCACCACCAACACCGGCTGGGATACCTTTCTCGCCGCCGTCATCGAGGCCGGCTTTGCCATCAGCGGCACCTGGCCGATGCGCACCGAACTCGGCAACCGAATGATCGGCTCAGGCACCAACGCGCTCGCCTCCAGCATCGTCCTCGTCTGCCGACCCCGCTCCGCGACCGCGCCAACCGCCACCCGCCGCGACTTCCTCTCCGCCCTCAAGGCCGAACTCCCTGCCGCGCTCGCCCACCTGCAAGCCGGCAACATCGCGCCGGTCGATCTTGCGCAGGCGGCCATCGGCCCTGGCATGGCGGTGTATACCCGCTATGCCAGGGTGCTCGACGCCGAAGGCAAGCCGCTTTCGGTGCGCGCCGCCCTGGCGCTGATCAACCAGACGCTGGACGAGGCGCTGGCCGAGCAGGAAGGCGACTTCGACGCGGACACGCGCTGGGCGCTGGCGTGGTTCGAGCAGATGGCGTTCAACGAGGGCGAATACGGCGTCGCCACCGTGCTCTCGCAGGCCAAGAACACCGGCATGGACGGTCTGGTCGAGGCCGGCATCATCGTGTCCGGCAAGGGCAAGGTGCGCCTGCTGAAACCCGACGAACTGCCCGCCGACTGGGACCCGGGCACCGACAAGCGCCTCACGGTCTGGGAGATGGTGCACCAACTGGTGCGCGTGCTCGAAGCCGGCGGCGAACCGGCCGCCGCCAAGCTGGTCGCCAAACTCGGCAGCCAGGCCGAAACTGCCCGCGAACTCTGCTACCGCCTCTACACCCTGTGCGAACGGAAGAAGCGCGCCAACGAGGCCATGGCCTACAACGGCCTGGTGCAAAGCTGGCCGGAAATCACCCGGCTGGCGCACGAAACCCCGCGTGCCGTTACGCCCGGCATCGACGACCTCTTCGATCAGGAATAAGTACTAATGGCCATCACCAATCACGAACGCGTCGGCAAGGCGCTGGAACTGCTCAAGGCTGGGCTAGGGCCGTTTGTCGAGAGGGAGTTCAAGGCGAAGTATGGGGACGGTTGGGCCTTCGAGGTTAAGGATGTTCTGTCCGACACCCGCCTTGGTGCTGGCAAAACAGAATCACTCAGTGACGTGGCTGCCTTGCTGGTGGTCATGGATCGCAAATGGGGCGAAGTGTTTCGGCAGATTCTCGGCAAGACAGAGCGCAGTCTGGTGAACGAGCTGCTGTCCGTCCGCAATAGCTGGGCACATCAGGCACCCTTTTCCAGCGACGACACCTATCGTGCGCTGGATTCCGCTGGCCGTCTGCTCACTGCCGTATCGGCCACGCAGGCAGACGAGGTAGAGAAGACGAAGATGGAATTGCTTCGCGTGCGATTTGACGAGCAGGCGCGGGGCGAGAAGCGCAAGTCATCGAGCATCGCCATCGAAAGCGGGGTGACGGGCAGTCTTATGCCCTGGCGCGAAGTGGTGATGCCGCATGAAGACGTGGCCAGCGGCCGCTACCAACAGGCCGAGTTTGCCGCCGACCTGTGGCAAGTGCATCTGGGCGAGGGCACCGACGAATACCGCAATCCGGTGGAGTTCTTCCGTCGCACCTATCTCACCGAAAGCCTGAAGGAGATGTTGACCAGTGCCGTGCGCCGGCTGACGGTGGGTGGCGGCGACCCGGTCGTTCAGTTGCAGACCAACTTCGGCGGCGGCAAGACGCACTCGATGCTGGCGCTGTATCACCTATTTTCGGGCATTGCGCCGACCGAGTTGGCCGGCATCGACGCGGTGCTGGCGGCCGCTGGCGCACGCACCGTGCCCAAGGCCAACCGCGTGGTGCTGGTGGGCAACAAGATTTCACCGGGCAATCCGTCCGTCAAGCCCGATGGCACGGTGGTGCATACGCTGTGGGGCGAACTGGCCTGGCAGTTGGGTGGCCGAGCCGGCTATGCCCGCGTGCAGAATGACGACGAGCGCGCCACCAGCCCTGGCGATGTGCTGCGCGAGCTGTTCAACGACTACGGCCCCTGCCTGGTCCTGGTGGATGAGTGGGTCGCCTATGCGCGCCAACTGCACGACCAGAGCGACCTGCCCGCCGGCGGCTTCGAGACGCAATTCACCTTCGCCCAGGTGCTGACCGAATCGGCCAAGCTGGCGAAGAACTGCCTGCTGGTGATCAGCTTGCCGGCCTCGGATACCTCCGGTTCGCCACACACACACGCGGACGACGTGGAAGTGGGCGGCACGCGCGGCCGCGAGGCTCTGGATCGGCTGCGCAATGTGGTGGGCCGTGTGGAATCGTCGTGGCGCCCGGCCAGCGCCGAGGAAGGTTTCGAGATTGTGCGCCGCCGGCTCTTCCAGCCGCTGGCGGATGCCGAGCAGTTCAAGCAGCGCGACGTGGTGGCGCGTGCCTTCGCTGACTTCTACCGCACGCAGCAGGCGGAATTCCCGCCGGAAACGCGCGACGCCGAATACGAGCAGCGCCTGAAGGCGGCCTACCCGATCCACCCGGAAATCTTCGACCGGCTCTATACCGACTGGAGCGCGCTGGTGAAATTCCAGCGTACGCGCGGGGTGTTGCGCCTGATGGCAGCCGTAATCCATAGCCTGTGGGAAAAGGGCGACCGTAATCCGCTAATCCTGCCGGCCAACGTGGCCATCGACGATGCGCGCGTGCAGTCGGAACTGACGCGTTACCTCTCGGATAACTGGGTGCCGGTGATCGAGAAGGATGTCGATGGGCCGAACTCGCTGCCGCTCAAGCTCGACAGCGAACTACCCAACCTCGGCAAGTTTTCCGCGTGCCGGCGCGTGGCCCGCGCCATCTACATGGGCTCGGCGCCGACCACGGCGGCCGCGCACAAGGGTATCGAGGACCGCCGCGTGAAGCTGGGCTGCGTGATGCCGGGCGAATCGCCGGCGGTATTTGGCGATGCCCTGCGCCGCATGGCGAGCGCCGCGACCTACCTCTACGCCGATGGGCCACATTACTGGTATTCGACCCAGCCGACGGTGACCAAGCTGGCCGAGGACCGGGCCGAGCAGTTGAAGCGCGACCCGGACAAGGTGGTCGCCGAACTGGAACGCCGGCTCAAGAGAGACCTGGCCTCGACCGGCGACTTCCAGCGCATCCATCCGATGCCGCCCGGTGGTGCCGATGTGCCGGACGATCTCGATGCGCGTCTGGTGGTTCTGGGAACCGCGCATCCCTATGGCAAGGAAGCAGGGAATGCGGCCGAAGCCGCCGCCAGGGCGATTCTGGAGAATCGCGGCAACTCGCCGCGCCTGTACCGCAACACCCTGGTGTTTCTAGCCGCCGACAAGACGCGGCTGCAGGACCTCGACGAAGCGGCGCGGAAGTATCTGGCCTGGCAGTCGATCATGACGGACGAGGCGCAACTTGGCCTCACCTCGCACCAGAAGAAGCAGGTTGAACAGCAGATGGCAGCCGCCGACAGTGCCGCAACGGCGCGCCTGCCCGAAACCTATCAATGGCTCCTGGTGCCGGTGCAGAACACGCCACAGGCGGCAGTGACATGGGAGGCGCTGCGCCTTTCCGGCTCCGATGCGCTGGCAGTGCGTGCAAGCAAGAAGCTTCGCACCGACGAGCTCTATCTGACCAGCTTTGCGCCAACGCGGTTGAAGATGGAACTCGACAAGATTCCGCTCTGGCGTGGTGAGCGACAAACGCATGTTGCCGTGAAGCAACTGGTCGAAGATTTCGCTCGCTATCTCTACCTGCCGCGTCTGAAGGATTCCGCGGTGCTGCTGAATGCCATCAACGACGGCGTGAACCTACTCACGTGGTCAAAGGACAGTTTTGGATATGCGGACGGTTTCGACGAGGACGCCGGGCGCTACAGGGGACTTCGCGGCGGCACGATGGTCAGCCTTTCCGATTTGCATTCGCCAGGGCTGGTCGTTAAGCCGGAGGTGGCGAGCAAACAGATCGATGCCGAGCGTATCGCTACGGAACCCGCAGTTGCGGGCAACGGCGCTGGTGCCGGTGAGGTCACCGGCGGCGGTACTGATGCGACGACAGGTACGACCGGCGGTGGCGGTGCAACGGGAGCAGCGCCGGCTGCGGCCAAACCCACGCGCTTCCACGGGGCCATTACCCTCGATGCAGCACGCGTCGGGCGTGATGCAGGAAAAATCGCAGAGGAGGTCATTTCCCATCTGGCTGGGCTGATCGGATCCAATGTGACCGTGACCTTGGAGATCGAGGCCCAGATACCGGCAGGCGCGCCGGACAATGTAGTTCGGACAGTGACGGAAAACGCCCGGACGCTGAAGTTCACGCCGGGGAGCGGGTTCGAGAGAGAGTAGATTAGGTGCGGATCATTCAGTTACGAGGCCGTCAGTCAAGGTCACAGCCGCCAGTGGGCCGGAAAAACCGACTTCTGGCGCGACATACTCGCAGCGGTCAATCGCGTCATGCTGAAGAGGGGTATGGAGCGGCAGATCAACAAGGACGAGTTGTGGATCTGGTGGCGGACTCGCTGAAGAGGGTGATCGCTGGAAAGGCCGGACGAATTTCGTAGCCACAGCGGCGTCGCGCATCAGCGCATCATCCAGAATGCCGCTCTCGATCATGTTCGGCGCGTGGTTTCAGCTATCCGTGATGGGCTGCCGTTCGCGTCGAAGTGGATCGATTTGGGCAGGACCCCATCTGGTCCCGTGAATGAGCCGCCCTCACTTAGCAGGCAATTTTCCCGCGCAGTGTTAGCCCGCTGTTAGCCCGCCAAAAAAAGAAAAGGGCCTGCATCGCTGCAAGCCCCTGAATTCGTTGGTGGTGATGGGCAGAATCGAACTGCCGACCTATGGGTTATGAATCCATCGCTCTAACCGTCTGAGCTACATCACCGCTCGAGCCTGCTAATATAGCGGTTTGCGAAACTGCGCGTCAACACGCTTCGATGAAGAAATTATACATCCGCACCTTCGGCTGCCAGATGAACGAGTACGACTCCGACAAGATGGCGGACGTGCTCGGGGCGACCGAGGAACTGGTCAAGACCGACAACCCCGAAGAGGCTGACGTGATCCTCTTCAACACCTGTTCGGTGCGCGAGAAGGCGCAGGAGCGGGTGTTCCACGACCTCGGCCGGGTCAAGCACCTGAAGCAGGCGAACCCGAACCTCATCATCGGCGTCGGCGGCTGTGTCGCCAGCCAGGAGGGCGAGGCGATCGTCGCGCGCGCGCCCTACGTCGACGTCGTGTTCGGGCCGCAGACCCTGCACCGCCTGCCGCAGCTGATCGCCGAACGGCGCTATAGCGGCCGCTCGCAGGTCGATATCTCCTTCCCCGAGATCGAGAAGTTCGACAACCTGCCGCCCGCGCGCGTCGAAGGGGCGAGCGCCTTCGTGTCGATCATGGAAGGCTGTTCGAAGTACTGCACCTACTGTGTCGTGCCCTATACCCGCGGCGAGGAAGTGTCGCGGCCGCTCGACGACATCCTCACCGAAGTCGCCGGCCTCGCGGGGCAGGGCGTGAAGGAAGTGACGCTGCTGGGCCAGAACGTCAATGCGTGGCGCGGGCCGCTCTCCAGGAAGGGCGGCGAGCTGGGCGATTTCGCCTTCCTGCTCGAATGCGTCGCCGAAATCCCCGGCATCGAGCGCATGCGCTACACGACCTCGCACCCGCGCGAGATGACGCAGCGGGTGATCGATGCCTACGCGAACATTCCCAAGCTCGTGAGCCACCTGCACCTGCCCGTGCAGTCGGGCTCCGATCGCGTCCTCGCGGCGATGAAGCGCGGCTATTCGGTGCTGGAGTTCAAGTCGGTGGTGCGCAAGCTGCGCGCGGCCCGGCCCGATCTGTCGTTGTCGTCGGACTTCATCGTCGGCTTCCCCGGCGAGACCGAGGAGGATTTCGAGAAGACGATGAAGCTGATCGAGGAGATTGGTTTCGACGCCTCGTTCAGCTTCGTCTTCAGCCCGCGCCCCGGCACGCCGGCGGCGGACATGGAAGACCCGGTGCCGCAGGAAACCAAGCTGCGCTGGCTCGCGCGCCTGCAGAAGCGCATCGACGAGCAGGCGCAGGCGATCAGCCAGGCGATGGTCGGCCGCGTCGAGCGCGTGCTCGTCGAAGGGCGCTCGCGCAAGGACGAGACGGAGCTCGCCGGGCGTACCGACAACAACCGCGTCGTGAATTTCGCCGGCAATCCGCGCCTGATCGGGCAGTTCGTCGAACTGACGATCACCGCCGCGCTGCCGCACAGCCTGCGCGGCGAAATCGTCACGCGGGAGGTCTGAATGGGCCGACCCACCGAAGTGGTGCTGGAGCCGCTGGACAACCAGCGGCTGGCGAACCTGTGCGGCGTGCTCGACGAGAACCTGCGCCAGATCGAGACCGCCTACGACGTGACGATCGCGCGCCGCGGCGAGCGCTTTACGCTGCAGGGCGGGGCCGCGCAGGCGGCGCTCGCGGCGAAGGCGCTGCGCGAGTTCTACGAGCAGGCGAGCGAGCACCTGAGCGTCGATGACGTCCAGCTCGGCCTGATCGAGATCGCCAACCGCCGCAAGTCCGACCAGGCCGCTCCCGCGCTGATGACGCGCAAGACCGAGCTGCACGGCCGCACGCCGCGCCAGGTCGAGTACCTGCGCAACATCCAGGCGCACGACATCACCTTCGGCATCGGCCCCGCGGGCACCGGCAAGACCTATCTCGCCGTCGCCAGTGCGGTTGACGCCTTCGAGCGCCAGCTCGTCGAGCGCATCATCCTGACCCGCCCGGCGGTCGAGGCCGGCGAACGCCTCGGCTTCCTGCCGGGCGATCTCGCGCAGAAGGTCGATCCCTACCTGCGCCCGCTCTACGACGCGCTCTACGACCTGATGGGTTTCGATCGCGTCGCCAAGCTCTTCGAGCGCGGCAGCATCGAGATCGCGCCGCTCGCCTTCATGCGCGGGCGCACGCTCAATCACGCCTTCATCATCCTCGACGAGGCGCAGAACACGACGCCCGAGCAGATGAAGATGTTCCTCACCCGCATCGGCATAGGCGCGAAGGCCGTCGTCACCGGCGACCTCACGCAGGTCGACCTGCCGCGCGGCCACCGCAGCGGCCTGCTGGAAGCGCGCGAGGTGCTCGCCGCCGTGCGCGGCATCGCCTTCACGGAGTTCCAGAAGGAGGACGTCGTGCGCCATCCGCTGGTCGCGCGCATCGTCGAGGCCTATGACAACCAGGCGACGCGTGCCGCGATGCAGGTCGCGCTCGCGAAGAAGGAGCAGGCGTGATGATCGACTCGCCCCCGCATCTCGCGCTGACGATCCAGAAGGCGATCGGCAAGGCGAACCGCGACAACGCGCCGTCCTCCACCGACATGCGCCGCTGGGCGCAGGCCGCGCTGCAGGACGACGATGCCGAAGTCACGGTGCGCCTCGTCGGCGCGACCGAAGGCCGCGAGCTCAACCGCGATTTCCGCGGCAAGGACTACGCGACCAACGTCCTGACCTTTGTCTATGATCAGGGCGAGGACATGCCCGGCGGTGACGACGCGCCGCTCGCCGGCGATCTCGTCCTGTGCGTGCCGGTCGTCATGCGCGAGGCCGTCGAGCAGGGCAAGCCGCTGGCCGCGCATTTTGCGCATCTGATCGTGCATGGCATGCTGCACCTGCAGGGCTACGACCACGAGGACAGCGACGAAGCCGAGGAGATGGAGGCGCTGGAAACACGGATTCTCGCCGAACTGGGCTATCCTGATCCCTACGCCGAACGATCCGTCTGACCCGCCCGCCTGATTCTTCCGACATATGGACCCCGCATCACCCCGACCTAGTCTGCTCGAACGCCTCTCCGCGCTGCTCTCGCGCGAGCCCGAGGACCGCGACGAACTCCTGGCCCTGCTGCACGCGGCCTTCGAACGCAACCTGCTCGATGCCGACGCGCTGGCGATCATCGAGGGCGCGCTGCAGATGTCCGAGCTGCAGGTCGGCGACGTGATGATCCCGCGCTCGCAGATGGACATCATCCGCCTCGACGACCCCGTCGACAGCATCGCCGCGCACGTCGTCGACACCGGCCATTCGCGCTTCCCGGTCGGTGCCAGCAAGGACGACATCGTCGGCATCTTCCTCGCCAAGGACTTGCTGCGCTATTACGCGGGACGCGGCTTCGACATGCCCGCGCTGCTGCGGCCCGCGGTGTTCGTGCCCGAATCGAAGCGGCTCAATGTGCTGCTGCGCGAATTCCGAGTCAGCCGCAACCACATGGCGATCGTCGTCGACGAGTACGGTAGCGTTGCCGGCCTCGTCACGATCGAGGACGTGCTGGAGCAGATCGTCGGCGACATCGAGGACGAGTTCGACCAGCTCGAACCCAGCGACAACATCCAGCTCGACGCGGACGGCCGCTACCGCGTCCGCGCGACGACCGAAATCGGCGAATTCAATGCCGCCTTCGGCTCCGACTTCAGCGACGCCGAAGTCGACACCGTGGGCGGCCTGCTCATCTGCCAGCTCGGCCGCCTGCCGCGGCGCGGCGAAGTCGTGATGCTGGGCAGGCTGCGCGTCACCGCGCTGCGCGTCGATGGCCGGCGCGTGCATACCCTGCTCGTGCAGCCCGTCTCCGGAACGGCGGACGCGTGACCGTTCGCGCGCAGGATTCGGGCGCCGCAGCGGCAGGCGGGCGGATGCGCGGACTGCTGGCGGCGCTGCTTGCCGGCGGCGCGTCGGTGTTCGCCTTCTCCCCCTTCGGGATCTTCCCGCTGGCGGTGCTGAGCCTGGCCGTGCTGGCCGGCTTCGCCGCCCGCGAATCGCGCGCCCGGGGCGGATTCGCGCTCGGTTTCGCCTGGGGCCTGGGCGCCTTCCTTGCCGGCGTGTCCTGGCTCTACGTCGCGCTGAACCGCTACGGCGGCATGCCGATGCCGCTCGCCGCCTTCGCGATCCTGCTCTTCTGCGCCTACCTCGCGCTCTTTCCGGCCGCAGTCGGCGCCCTGTTCGTCCGTCTCGGCCGTGGAGCTGCGTGGCGGCGCGCATTGCTTTTTTCCAGCCTGTGGATCGGCTCCGAAATGCTGCGCGGCTGGCTGTTCACAGGCTTCCCGTGGCTCGCGCTCGGCTACTCGCAGACTCCGCCCAGCCCGCTCGCCGGATACTTCTCCGTGCTGGGCGTGTATGGCGTGGGCGGCCTGGTCGCCTTCCTCGCGGCGCTCGTCGCCCTCACGCCCTGGCGCAGCGTGCGTCCGGCCGCGGCGACGCTCGCTGCCGCCATCGTCCTGTGCGGCCTCGGTTACGGTCTCGGGCGCGTCGCCTGGACCTCCCCGGCCGGCAAGCCGCTCGAGGTCGCGCTGATCCAGACCAACATCGAGCAGGGCCTGAAGTGGCGGCCCGAACTCCTTGCAGACTGGCTGGACGGTAACGCGCGCCTCGTGCGCGAGCATCCCGCCGACCTCGTCGTGCTGCCCGAGACGACGTTGCCGCTGCTGGCCGACCGCCTGCCTGACGGCTACCTCGAAGAACTCGCCGCGCCGGTCGCGGCGCGGGGTGGCGATCTGGTGTTCGGCGTGTTCCTGCGCGATGCGCGCGGCTCGATCTACAACGCCGCGTTGAGCCTCGGCGCCTCGCCCTCCCAGACCTACGCGAAGCAGCACCTCGTGCCCTTCGGCGAATACTCCCCGCCGCTCTTCGGCTGGTTCTACGAGCTGGTCGACATTCCGATGTCCGACCAGACGCGCGGCGCGCCCGACCAGCCGCCGCTGCGCCTCGGCGAGCAGCGCGTCGCGATCAACATCTGCTACGAAGACCTCTTCGGCCGCGAGCTGATCCGCAGCCTGCCCGAGGCGACGCTGATGCTCAACCTGTCGAACCTCGCATGGTATGGCGACTCCTTCGCTCAGCCCCAGCACCTGCAGATCGCCCGCGTGCGCGCGATGGAGACGGGGCGGCCGATGCTGCGCTCGACCAACACCGGCATGACCGCGCTGGTGCAGCCCGACGGCCGCGTCGTCGAGGTGCTGCCGGCCTTCGAGCGTGGGGCGCTGCGCGCATCCGTGCAGGGCTACGAAGGCCTCACGCCCTATGCGCGCTGGGGCGATGCAGCGTCGCTGGCGTTCGTCGCGCTGGCGCTCGCCGTCGCGGGGTTTCGGCGCCAGAAGGCGGGCCCCGGAGGTCCGATCTGACCCCGGCGCACGAGGTGTTCCACCCGTGAGACGAGCAATTTCCGGCGGGGAACTTCGCCCTGTACCCGGAATGCCATTAAAATCCCCCCTTTGCGTCTGCCGCGCGGCGCCCTTGCCGTCGCCCATAGCTGTCGAGAGACCATGTCCCTGCACAAACCCACCTTCCAGCAAGTCATCCTGACGCTCCAGCAGTTCTGGGCCGATCGCGGCTGCGTGTTGCTGCAGCCCTACGACCTCGAAGTCGGTGCCGGCACCTCGCACACCGCGACCTTCCTGCGCGCGATCGGCCCGGAGCCGTGGAATGCCGCCTACGTGCAGCCTTCGCGCCGCCCCAAGGACGGCCGCTACGGCGAGAACCCCAACCGTCTGCAGCACTACTACCAGTTCCAGGTCGTGCTGAAGCCTTCGCCGCTGAACTTCCAGGAGCTCTACCTCGACTCGCTGCGCGCGCTCGGCATCGACACCAACGCGCACGACGTGCGTTTCGTCGAGGACGACTGGGAGAACCCCACGCTCGGCGCCTGGGGCCTGGGCTGGGAAGTGTGGCTCGACGGCATGGAGGTCACGCAGTTCACCTACTTCCAGCAGGTCGGCGGCATCGACTGCAAGCCGGTGCTGGGCGAAATCACCTACGGCCTCGAGCGCCTCGCGATGTACCTGCAAGGGGTCGAGAACGTCTATGACCTCGTGTGGGCGGTCTATCCGGACGGGCGCAAAGTCAGCTACGGCGACGTCTACCACCAGAACGAAGTCGAGCAGTCGACCTACAACTTCGAGCACGCGAACGTCGAGTTCTTCTTCTCGCTCTTCAACAACTACGAATCCGAAGCCAAGCGCCTGATCGAGATCGGCCTCGCGCTGCCGGCCTACGAGATGGTCCTGAAGGCCGGGCACAGCTTCAACATGCTCGACGCCCGCGGCGCGATCTCCGTCACCGAGCGCGCCGCCTACATCGGCCGCATCCGCAACCTGTCGCGCGCCGTCGCGCAGGCCTATTACGACTCCCGCGAGAGCCTGGGCTTCCCGATGCTCGACACCGCTGCAAACAAGAAGGAGGCCGTGTGATGAATGCCTCCCTGCTCGTTGAACTCCTGACCGAAGAACTCCCGCCCAAGGCCCTGCCGCGCCTCGGCGAAACCTTTGCCGCGAAGATCTTCGACGGCCTCAAGGCGCGCGACCTCCTCGCCGAAGACCGCGGCTTCCGCTGGTTCGCCGCGCCGCGGCGGCTGGCGATCACCGTGCCGCAAGTGCGCGCCGCCGCGCCCGCACGCGAGGTCACCGAGAAGATCATGCCGGTGCAGGTCGCGCTCGACGCCGAAGGCCGTCCGACCCCTGCGCTGCTGAAGAAGCTCGAAGCCAAGGGCATTCCGCCCGAGGCCGTCGCGAGCTTCGAGCGCCGCATGGACGGCAAGGCCGAGGCGCTGTTCTACACCCGCAACGAAGACGGCGCGGCACTCGACGCCGTGCTCGCCGGGATCGTGCAGGACGCCGTCAAGGCCCTGCCCATCCCCAAGCTGATGCGCTGGGGCGCGGGTGACGCGCAGTTCGTGCGCCCCGTGCACAAACTCTCGATGCTGCACGGCGAGCGCATCGTGCCGGGCCGCGTGCTCGACCTCGACTCCGACCGCATCACGCGCGGCCACCGCTTCATGAGCCGCGGCGACATCGCGCTCGCGACCGCCGACGCCTACGAGCCGACGCTGCTCGCCGAAGGCAAGGTTATTCCTGACTTCGCCGAACGCCGCGCCGAGATCGAGCGCCAGCTCCTCGCGACCGCCGCGCGCGAAGGCGCGAGCCTGGGCGAATACGCCGACCTCCTCGACGAGGTCGCCGCGCTGGTCGAGCATCCGACCGTGTATGTCGGCGAATTCGAAGCCGAGTTCCTCGCCGTGCCGCAGGAATGCCTGATCCTGACGATGCGTGCGAACCAGAAGTACTTTCCGCTCTTCGACGCGCACGGCAAGCTGCGCAACCGCTTCCTGATCGTGTCCAACATGCGTCTCGAGGACGCCTCCAACATCATCACGGGCAACCAGCGCGTCGTGCGCCCGCGCCTGTCCGATGCGCGCTTCTTCTTCGAGCAGGACCGCAAGCACACGCTGGAGAGCCGCCTGCCGCGCCTCGCTCCGGTCGTCTATCACAACAAGCTCGGCAGCCAGTTCGAGCGCGTCGAACGCCTCGAACGCCTCGCGAGCGCGATCGCGGGCAAGCTGCGCGGCGACGCAACTGCCGCGGGCCGTGCCGCCCGCCTCGCGAAGGCCGACCTCGTCACCGACATGGTCGGCGAGTTTCCCGAACTGCAGGGCATCATGGGGCGCTACTACGCGCTCAACGACAAGGAAGGCGAGATCGTCGCCGACGCGATCCAGTCGCACTACCAGCCGCGCTTCGCCGGCGATGCGCTGCCCGCGGGCAACGTCGCCTGCGCCGTCGCGCTCGCCGACAAGCTCGACGCGTTGGTGGGCTTCTTCGGTATCGGCCAGCTGCCGACCGGCGACAAGGACCCCTTCGGCCTGCGCCGCGCCGCGCTGGGCGTGCTGCGCATCCTCATCGAGACGCCGCTGCCGCTCGACCTCGCCGAGCTCATCGGCGACGCCGCGGCCGGCTTCAAGCCTGGTCTTCTCACCGCGCAAGGCTTCGAGTCGCAGCTCCTCGACTTCATGTTCGAGCGCCTGAAGAACCTGCTGCGCGACGCCGGCCACGCGGGCGACGTCATCGACGCCGTGCTCGCGCTGCGCCCGACCCGCATGGATCTCGTCCCTGCCAAGCTCGACGCCGTGCGCACTTTCCGCGCGCTGCCCGAGGCCGAGGCGCTCGCCGCCGCGAACAAGCGCATCGTCAACATCCTCAAGAAGGTCGAGGGTGAACTGCCCGAACCCGAGGTCGCGCTGCTGCAGGAAGAGGCCGAAAAGGCGCTGTTCCACCGCGTCGTCGATGTCGCGCCGCTGGTGCGCTCGCACATGGGCAACGAGGACTACACCGACGCGCTGTGCGTGCTCGCCGGCCTGCGCGCCGCGGTCGACACCTTCTTCGACGAGGTCATGGTGATGGCCGAGGAACCGATGACGCGCCAGAACCGCCTCGCGCTGCTGCGCCAACTCGCCGGTCTGATGAACCAGGTCGCCGACCTGTCGCGTCTGTCGGCGTGATTTCCGGAGCTGATCCATGCCGAACAAGCTGATCATCCTGGACCGTGACGGCGTCATCAACTACGACTCCGACCAGTTCATCAAGTCGCCCGACGAGTGGAAGCCGATCCCGGGCTCGCTCGAGGCGATCGCGCGCCTCAATCAGTGGGGCTGGCGCGTGGTCGTCGCGTCGAACCAGTCCGGCGTCGGTCGCGGCCTCTTCGGCATGGACACGCTCAACGCGATCAACGAGAAGATGGTGAAGAGCCTCGCCCAGGCCGGCGGCCGGCTCGATGCGATCTTCTTCTGCCCGCATTCGGCCGATTCCACCTGTGACTGCCGCAAGCCCAAGCCGGGCCTGTTTCTGCAGATCGCCGAGCGCTTCAACGCCAGGCTGGATGGCGTGCCCTGCATCGGCGACAGCCTGCGCGACCTGCAGGCCGGCGTCGCGGTCGGCTGCAAGCCCTATCTCGTGCTGACCGGCAAGGGCATGAAGACGCGCGACGATCCTGCGCTGCCCGAAGGCACGCTCATCTACCCCGATCTCGCGGCCGTGGTCGCCGATCTCACCGCCTGAAGGATACCGTGGTCGTCCTGCGCTCCCTGCTGTTCGCCATCGTCCTGGCGATTTTCACGCCGCCGTTCGCGCTGTTCGGCATCCTCGCCTACCCGCTGTCGCCGCGCACGCGCCATCGCGTCGTCACGGCCTGGGCGCCGTTGATGATGTGGTTCATCCCGCGCATCCTGGGCATCCGCTACAAGGTCATCGGGCGCGAGAACATCCCCTCGGTGCCGTCCGTGATCCTCTCCAAGCACCAGTCGGCGTGGGAGACGATGGCCCTGCAGGTGATCTTTCCGCCGCTGTGCTTCGTGCTGAAACGCGAGCTCCTCAAGGTGCCGTTTTTCGGCTGGGGGTTGGCGTCGATTCCGGGCATCGCGATCGACCGTGCCGCCGGCAAGGATGCGCTCGGCCAGGTCGTCGAGCAGGGACGGGACCGCCTGTCGGAAGGCTACTGGGTCGCGGTGTTCCCCGAGGGCACCCGCACCGCTCCCGGCGCCAAGCGCCGCTACAAGGCGGGCGGCGCCGCGCTCGCGCAGCAGGCGGGCGTCCCCGCCGTGCCTGTGGCGCATAATGCCGGGGAATTCTGGGGACGCGACGCCTTCCTCAAATACCCGGGCGAGATCACCGTCAGCATCGGTCCCGTGATCGACCCGACGGGGCTGGATGCCGCCGAGATCAATCGCCGCTCCGCGGCATGGATCGAAGGCGAGATGCACCGCCTGTTCCCGCACCACTACCGGAGCGGTCCCGACGCGGCCGCTGCAGTTCCGGGCGAGGTCGAAGAGGCGGAGTGAATCGGGCGGCTTCGGTCGTCCCGCAAGCCGCCCTCCGGGGCGCGGAGCGAGGAATGGAAGGGGCGGAAGGGATGCAGATGATGGATCGTCGTGGCAGGCTTTCGTCGCAGCCGGCCGAGCCGCCGGCGCGCGAATCCGCCGGACATTTCCGCCTGATGCGCTATTTCACGCTCGCGAGCCTTGCCGCGTTCGTGATCGTCGCCGTCGTGCTGTATTTCCTGCAACGCGACGAGATCACGTTTTTCGCCGAGGTCCAGCGCGAACAGGGCGATTTCTTCGCCCGAGCCCAGACAGATCTCGCCGCGAAGCAGGACCACGCCGCACGCGCGAGCCTGATCTCGCTGCACGAGGCCAGCCATGTCACGCTCACGCGCGTCGTCGGCAACGTGTTGTGGGACTCCCACATCGCGCCCTTTGCCGCCCGTGCGCAGGCCATTTCCGCCGCGCCGTGCCGCAGCCTGTCCTCGGCGGCGGCGGGCGGTCCCGATGCACGGCGCGCATGCTTTGCCGAGCTGGGCAGGACGATCATGGCGCTGCCGGGCTTTGCCGAGCTCGACGCCAAGGCCTATGACACGATGCAGGCGAGCAGCGTGTTCAAGATCAAGGTGTTCGATCTGCGTGGCATCACGATCTATTCGTCGGAGCATGCACAGATCGGCGAGGACAAGGCGGACAACCAGGGGTGGAAGAACGCGGCGGCCGGGGTGCCCGCCAGCGAGATGACCCACCGCGAGCGCTTCAGTGCCTTCGAGGGCGTGGTCGAGAACCGCGACCTGATTTCGAGCTACATTCCCGTGCGCGAGCGTGGCAGCGAACGCGTCGTGGGCGTGTTCGAGATCTATTCCGACGTCACGTCATTCCTCGCGCGCATCCAGGCGGTTTCGGCCGAACTTGGCGGGCTGGCGCACGCGAACCAGGAGGCGCTGGAGACGACCCTGGCGGAAAACGAGGACAAGGTGAGCACCAGCTCCGAGGTCTTCCTCCTGGTCGTCGGGGGCACGCTCATCGTGCTGTATGGCGTCCTGTGGGCAATTGTGCGCAACGGCCAGCGCATCATCGACTCGCAGGCGGCGGCCCAGGAGCGCGCGGCGGAACGCGAAGAGCGCTGGCATCACGAGAAGATGGCCGCCCTCGCGACGATGGCCGCGAACGTCGCCCACGAGGTCGGCAATCCGCTTGCAACGATTTCGATGCTCGCGCAGGAGATCCAGCTGAACAAGCAGCGCACCGGGTGCGACGCCTGCCAGCCGGGCCTGATTCTCGAACAGACCCGCCGCATCGCCGGGATGACCCGGCAGATCTCCGAGTTCGCGGCGGCGCGGCGCGAATCGCGCGAACTCATCGACATCAACGTGATGGTCAAGTCGATCCTCGATTTTCTCGGCTTCGACCGGCGCTTCCGGTCGATCCGTCTCGACTTCAGGGGCGGCTCCGATCTGCCCGCGGTTTCGGTGATTCCCGACTACCTCAACGAAGTGCTGATGAATTTGCTGCAGGCGTGCACGGAATGTCCTGCCGGCCCGGGTGGAAAGGGCGGCACCATCGTCGTCGAGACGATGGCCAGCGGGGCGGAGCTGCTGATCCGCATCTCCAGCGAGTGCAAGGCCTATCCTGGCGTCTGCAGGGACCATGCCCGTTTCGAGGACAGCCGCTTCGACGTCGTGAGGCGGCGCATCCGCAGCCTGGGCGGCCGTGTCACGCGCGAGCGCACGTACTACGAGATCGCCCTGCCGGCGGAAGCGCCAGTCGCGCCCGCGTCCTGATTTTCCGCAGGACATCCCCGCGGCACTGCGTCCGGTTCCGGCGGAGACGTCCTGAAATGCCGCTTCCATGAACCCGGCAACGAAATGCCGTTCGGGCCGAGCCTGTCGAAGCCCTGCGATTGCCCCTCTGAAGGAATCCATATGTCGTCCGCCCTAGGCATGGAAGAAGCCCGCAACTACATGCACAGGCTGCTCAATGCGATGCACCAGATGGATGGGTCGGACCTGTTCATCTCGGTCGATTTTCCGCCGACCGTGAAGGCGCATGGCATGATGAAGGCGCTCAGCCAACAGCGACTGACGCCCGACATCACGCGTTCGTTGGCTCTGAGCCTGATGAACGACCGCCAGCGTGCCGAGTTCGAGGCCGAGATGGAGTGCAATTTTGCGATCTCCATCCCCGGACTGTGCCGCTTCCGCGTGAACGTCTTTGTCCAGCAGCAACACGCCGGCATGGTCATCCGCACGATCGCGTCCGAGATCCCGACGCTCGCCAAGCTCGGCCTGCCGGAGGTGCTCAAGGAAATCATCATGACCAAGCGCGGCCTCGTGCTGGTCGTGGGTGGTACGGGTTCGGGCAAATCGACGACGCTGGCCGCGATGATCGATCACCGCAACAGCACTGCCCCCGGGCACATCATCACGGTCGAGGATCCGGTCGAGTATGTCCACCGCAACAAGCAGTGTCTCGTCACGCACCGCGAGGTCGGCGTCGATACGCATTCCTGGGAACATGCGCTGAAAAACACGCTGCGCCAGGCGCCCGACGTGATCCTGATCGGCGAGATCCGCGACCGCGAGACGATGGAGCATGCGATCGCCTTCGCCGAGACGGGCCATCTGTGCCTGGGGACGCTGCACGCGAACAACGCGAACCAGACCATCGACCGGATCGTGAACTTCTTCCCCGAGGAACGGCGCAACCAACTGCTGATGGATCTCTCGTCGAACCTGCGCGCGATCGTGTCGCAGCGCCTGATCCGCACCGAGGACGGCAAGGGACGCAAGGCGGCGATCGAGATCCTGCTCAACACGCCGACGATCGCGGAGATGATCTTCAAGGGGCAGTTCCAGTCCATCAAGGAGATCATGGCGAAGTCGCGCGAACTGGGTATGTGCACCTTCGACCAGGCGCTGTTCGACCTCTATGACGCCGGCTTCGTCAGCTACGAGGAGGCAATCCGCAACGCCGATTCGACCAACGAGTTGCGCCTGCAGATCAAGCTGAAGGCCGAGCGTCGCCAGCCGAAGACCTCCGCGGGCACGGAGTTGAGCCTGTCGATCGAGGAAGAGAAGGACGCGGAAGAGGAAGCCGAGGGCACCGCCGCTCCGGGTGCCAGGATCGCCGGCTAGGTGCCGGATTCGCCGCCGCACCGGCCGCTCTCGCAGCCGCCGATTCAGTCCTGAAAACAAAAAGCCCCGCAGATCGCTCTGCGGGGCTTTTTGTTGCCGCGCCGCCCCTCGCGGGGCGGGCGCGTCGAGTCGATCAGACGGCTATCAGGCAGCCTTCTTCGACGCGGTCTTGGCAGTGGCGCTCACGGCCTTGACGGTGGCGTTGGTCGCGGCAGCGACGTTCGCTTCGGCGATCTCGGCGACTTGCTTGGCAGCCTTGCTGACGCTGTCGTAGGCGCTGTTGGCGGCGGCGATGGCCGACTTGACGGCGGCAACGGCGACGTCCGAACCGGCGGGAGCCGACTTGGCAGCCTTGTCGAGGGCAGCGGCCAGGCTCTTGTTCAGCTCGGCGATCTGGACTTCGACCAGCTTCGAGACTTCTTCCTGACCCTGCGAAGCGATTTCATAGACGCTGCGGTTGTAGGCCACGGCCTTCTCGACCAGCGGCTGAACCAGCGAAGCCTGCAGGCCCAGGAATTCCTGTGCGTCCTTGGCGCCGAGCAGGGCCTTGGAGTTGGCCAGGCCGTCTTCGAGGATCGAACGGGCGGTGTTCAGGTTCAGGGCGGCGAAACGCTCGGCGCTGGCGAAGGCGTTGTTGGCCAGGGTCAGCAGGGTTTCGACGTTGGCTTTGTTGGCGGCGGCGAATTGCTCGGGGGTTGCAAACATTTTCATCTCCTGATGTGTGTTACGTTGGATTTGGTTTGCTTCGCGCCGGCCGTAGTGCGTGGTGCGTCGCAACATGGATTCGATTATAGGTCCGCGCAACTGTGTGTCAAGCTGTTTTGTGCGATGCACAAAAAAATTCTTACAACTCGTGTGACAGCCGCGCTGTGTTCTATGTGGCTGTTTTTATTTTGTTTCATTATGAAACAAATGCCGGCAGGCAGTTTGCGAGCCTGTGCCATTGGCATCAATGGCTGCCATGCAGCATGCGCCGCGAAGGTTACACGAAAATTACGGGGGAGGGCGCCGCCGCAGGATTGCGGCGGCGCAAAAAGCATCAGCGATGCTTGAAGACCGGCTTGCGCTTCTCGACGAAGGCGGCCATGCCTTCTTTCTGGTCTTCCAGGCCGAAGGCCGAATGGAAGGTGCGGCGTTCAAACAGCAGGCCTTCGGTGAGGCTGCTCTCGAATGCGCGGTTGACCGATTCCTTGATCATCATGACTACCGGCAGCGAGAAGCCGGCGATGACCGTGGCGGCCTCGATCGCCTCGTCGACGAGGCGGTCGGCGGGGATGATGCGGGCAACGAGGCCGGCGCGTTCGGCCTCGGCGGCGTCCATCATGCGCGAGGTGAGGCACATGTCCATCGCCTTCGCCTTGCCGATCGCGCGCGGCAGGCGCTGCGTGCCGCCGGCGCCGGGCAGCACGCCCAGCTTGACCTCGGGCTGGCCGAATTTCGCGGTGTCGGCAGCAAAGATCATGTCGCACATCATTGCCAGCTCGCATCCTCCGCCCAGAGCGAAGCCGGCGACCGCCGCGATGATCGGCTTGCGGCAGCTCTTCAGGCGCTCCCAGTTGCGCGTGATGTAGTCGCCCTTGTAGGCGTCCATGTGCGAGTAATTCGCCATCGCGCCGATGTCGGCTCCCGCCGCGAACGCCTTTTCCGAGCCGGTGATGACGATCGCGCCGATGCTCTCGTCCTTCTCGAAGCCGTCGAGCGCGTAGCCGACCTCATCGATCAGCTGGTCGTTGAGCGCGTTCATGGCCTTCGGGCGATTGAGCGTGATCAGTCCGACCCGCCCGCGCGTTTCGACGATGATGTTGCTGTACTCCATGCAGTCTCCTCCTTGGAAGGGTGAAGCGGTCATTTGGTCTTCTCGGGGCCGGAATTCTTGGGCTGGATCACCGCGCGCACGCGCCCGTCGCCGGCAGCGCGCGTCTCGGTCTTGCCGGGCTGATTGGTGACCAGGTAGTTCTCGCTCAGCGAGTCGTACTCGATGTAGTGGCCGCTCACTTCGTCAGCGCCCGATTTCACGTGCGCCTGGTTGAAGAGGCGGGCCCGTTCGGCGCGACCGTCGTACTCGATGCGCTCGGCCTCGCCATCGACATACTCGGTGCTGCCTTCGCGCTTCTGGCGGAAGGTCGCAAGCCGCTTCTCGCTGCCGGTCGCGACACCGGACTGGAAGCCGTCCGGGCCCTGGGTCACGACCAGTTTTGCGCCCTTGATCACGAGGGTGCCCTGCGTCAGGACGACATCGCCTTCGAAGACGTGGACCTTGTTGCGGTCGTCCACGGTGACGCGGTTGGCTTCGATGTTGACGGGCTGATCACGGTCTGCGCGTTCGGCGAGCGCGGGTTGCGACAGCAGGCCCAGAACGAGCGCGTGAGCGAGCGCCAGCAGGGTGGGGAGGGATGTGCGCATCATGGTGATTTCCGGTTGGTGCGCGGGATATGCACGCGCGCGTTGCCGATGAGTTCCAGTGTGCCGAAGATGTTGTCGGACTTCATGCCGTTCGCGTGCGCCGTGCTGGCGCCCTGGGTGATCGCGACCGGGTCCGACGTCGCGGCACGTTCGTCGTCGGGCCAGATCGTGAGCGAAGCGGACGCGAGGGTCATTTCGGGGCTGCCTTCTGCTGCATTGCGCCGCGCACGCACGTCGCCCGCCAGACGCACCTCGTCGCCCTCGCGGAGCACTTCGCCCTGTTCCGAACTGAGGTGCAGTTCGCGCCCGTCGACCTCGTAGTGCAGGCGGGGGTGATCGAGCGTCGTGGCATCGGTTTGCGGGTGGTGCGTGATCTTGTCGGTCAGCAGTTCGTAGTGCTGTCGGCCGCTGTGGTCGAAGGCGATCAGGCGCGTCCCTTCGGCGACGAAGTCCGGCGCTACGCGCTCCTGGGACGACGGGCGGGCCTCCTCGTCGGTGGTGATCCGCTCCAGCCAGAGCGAGGCGCCGGCCACGATGATCAGGCCGGCGAGGGGATAGAGTTGCTGGATGGACGGTTTCACGGCCGGAGCGTCAGGCGGTGCAGGTCGTGTGCAGGGAGGCGGCGTGCATCAGATCACCTTCGCCAGCATGAGGTCGTGGGTCGTCAACGCGCCGGCGAGGGCGCCCTGATGGTCCACCACCAGCAACTGGTTGATGCGCTGCCGTTCCATCATCTCGGCGGCGGCCGCGGCGAGCGCGTCCGGGCCGATGTTGCGCGGATTGCGCGTCATCACCTCGGCGATCGTCGCGCTGCGCGCGTCGCAGCCGCGTTCCAGCGCCCGGCGCAGGTCGCCGTCGGTGAAGATGCCGATCGGGCGGCCGCCGGCGCCGACCACGGCGGTCATGCCCATGCCGCCGCGCGACATCTCGATCAGCGCGGCCATCATCGAGGCGTCTTCGGACACCTGCGGCACACGCTCGCTCGGGCGCATCACGTCGCTGACGTGGGTCAGCAGGCGACGACCCAGGCTGCCGCCGGGATGCGAGCGCGCGAAATCGTCTGCGCCGAAGCCGCGCGCATCGAGCAGCGCCACCGCCAGGGCGTCGCCGAGTGCGAGCGCCGCCGTCGTGCTCGCCGTCGGGGCGAGGTTCAGCGGACAGGCTTCCTCGGCCACGGCCGCATCCAGATGCACGTCGGCCTCGCGTGCGAGCGGGGACTCCGGCTTGCCGGTGATCGAGATGAGCTTGGCGCCCTGGCGCTTGACCAGGGGCACAATGGTGAGCACTTCCTCGCTCGCGCCCGAGTTCGACAGCGCGATCACGATGTCTTCCGGCGTGATCATCCCGAGGTCGCCATGCGCGGCCTCCGCGGCGTGCACGAAGTAGGCCGGCGTGCCGGTGCTGGCGAGGGTGGCCGCGAGCTTGCGCCCGATGTGCCCCGACTTGCCGATGCCGGTGACGATGACGCGCCCGCGGCGCTGCAGGATCAGGTCCACCGCCTGCTCGAATTCGGCGCCGAGTCGGTCCGCGAGGGCGACGACGGCATCGGCCTCGATGCGGAGTACGCGCCGCGCGAGGGAGATGGCGCCTGCTTCCCGCGCGGATTTTGGCTGGGGTGGGTTCATGGCGTTCGGAGCGGTTACACTTTTCTTTTATAGATGGCGCTGCGCAATATGAGTCGTCGATAATCGGACGACGCTGCGGCGCACCAAGACGGACAAGTATATCCGAACCGTCCGCCGAACCCGATGCACAACGCGGAGCCCCATGCCGAATACCCTGGAGTTGGTTCTCCTCCTGCTGGCCGCGGCGGTCGTCACGGTGGCGATCTTTCGCAGCATCAACCTGCCGCCCGTGCTCGGCTACCTGCTGGTCGGCGCGGCCGTGGGGCCGCACGCGCTGAAACTGGTGCCCGCCTCCGACGGTGCGAGCCATCTCGCCGAGTTCGGTGTCGTGTTCCTCATGTTCTCGATCGGGCTCGAGTTCTCGCTGCCGCGCCTGCTGGCGATGAAACGGACGGTATTCGGGCTCGGTGCCGCTCAGGTTCTCGGGTGCATTGCGCTGGTGATGCCGGTCGGATACCTCCTCGGCCTCGGCTGGGGGGCGGGGCTCGCGCTGGGCAGCACGCTGGCGATGTCGTCCACCGCGATCCTGTCCAAGCTCCTGTCCGACCGGATGGAACTCGACAGCAAGCACGGGCGCGAGACCATGGGCGTGCTGTTGTTCCAGGACATCGCCGTCGTGCCCCTGCTGATCCTGCTCCCGGCATTGTCGCAGCCGGCCGAGGCGCTGGCCGAAACTCTCGGTATCGCGGCCCTGAAGGCCGTCGTGCTGTTGGTCCTGGTGCTCGGTTTCGGCCAGCGCTTGATGCGCACCTGGTTCACCATCGTCGCGCGGCGCCGCTCGGGCGAGCTCTTCATGCTCAACGTGCTGCTGATCACGCTGGGACTGGCGTGGCTGTCGCAGCTCGTCGGCCTGTCGCTCGCCCTCGGGGCCTTTCTCGCCGGCATGCTGATTTCCGAGACCGAGTTCCGCTACCAGGTCGAGGAGGACATCAAGCCTTTCCGCGACGTGCTGCTGGGGCTCTTTTTCGTCACGGTCGGCATGTTCCTCGACGTCCATGTGATCGCGAGCCATCTGTTCGCGGTGCTTGGCATGGTCGCGGCGCTGCTGGTCGTGAAGTGCGCGATCGTATTCGCGGCCTCGCGCGCTTTCGGTTCCTCCGCCGGGACGGCGCTGCGCACCGGTCTGTGGCTGTGCGCGGGCGGCGAATTCGGCTTCGTGCTGGTGTCGCAGATCGATGGCCTCGACCTGATACCGCCTGCGCTGCTGCAGACCACGGTCGCGGCGCTGGTCGTCTCGATGCTGCTCGCGCCGCTGGTCGTGCAGGCGAGCGACCGGATCGTGATGCGCTTCGTCGCGTCGGAATGGCTGCTGCGTTCGATGGAGCTGACGCGCGTCGCGGCGCAGTCGATGAACACCAGCAAGCACATCATCATCTGCGGCTACGGGCGCAGCGGGCAGTACATGGCGCGCTTCCTTGAGCAGGAGAACGTCAGCTACGTTGCGCTCGATCTCGATCCCGAGCGTGTGCGCGAGGCCGGGGCGGCCGGCGATACCGTCGTCTACGGCGACGCCTCGCGCCACGAGACGCTGATGGCCGCCGGGATCATGCGCGCGAGCGCGCTGGTGATCTCCTTCGGCGAGGTCGAGGCGGCGCTGCGCGTGCTGCATCGCGCACTCGCGCTGCGGCCGGATCTGCCCATCGTCACGCGCGCCGCCGACGAGAAGGATATGGATCGCCTCGCGCAAGGCGGTGCCGCGGAGGTTGTGCCGGAGGCTTTCGAGGGCAGCATCATGCTCGCGTCGCACGCCCTCGCGCTCATCGGCGTGCCGCTCAATCGGGTCGTGCGGCGCATCCGCGACGTGCGTAACCAGCGCTACGCCCTCATGCGCGGCTTCTTCCACGGCACCACCGATGCAGCCGACGGCCCCGAGGCACGCCAGGTGCGCCTGCACCCCGTGACCCTTCCGGCCGGCGCGCATGCGGTCGGCCGCACCCTGGGGGCGATGGCGCTCGACGACTTCGGCGTGAGCGTTTCGGCCGTGCGCCGGCGCAACATCCGCGGCGTCGCGCCGAGTGCGGAAACGCTGATGCAGGCGGGCGATGTGATCGTGCTGATGGGTGTGCCCGCCGATCTGGAGCAGGCGGAAGGTCGGCTGCTGCGGGGGCGGTGATCCGCTGCGACGCCCGTGTCGGCGTTCGTCCTCCCGCATGCGCCGCACGACGCAACACTGTGTTCGTGTATTCGTCCCGCATCGGGCCGGCGGCAATGGCTGCTGCTTTCGCCCTGTCTGCTAAACTAACAGGCTTTGAAGATCCCCGAGGGACGTCGACTTGGTTTCCGAAACCGACAATCTGCTGGTAAGCCTGAAGGATGTCCGCTTCGCCTACGGCGAGCGCGAGATCCTGCGCGGCATCGACCTGAAGGTGCCGCGGGGCAAGGTCGTTGCGATCATGGGCGGCAGCGGTTGCGGCAAGACAACCCTGTTGCGCCTGATCGGCGGGCAGCTGCGTGCGACGGCCGGCACCGTCGAGGTTGCCGGCCGCAATGTATCGTCCCTGAATACGGCCGAGCTGTACGAGATGCGCCGGCGCATGGGCATGCTGTTCCAGTTCGGCGCGCTATTCACCGACATGTCGGTGTTCGACAACGTGGCCTTCCCCTTGCGCGAACACACCGACCTGCCGTTCGGCCTGATCCGCGACATGGTGCTGATGAAGCTCAACGCGGTGGGGCTGCGCGGCGCGGCGGACCTCATGCCCGCGGAACTGTCGGGCGGCATGGCGCGCCGCGTCGCGCTGGCGCGGGCGATCGCGCTCGATCCGATGCTGATCATGTACGACGAGCCCTTCGCCGGCCTCGATCCGATCTCGCTCGGCGTCATCGGCCAGCTGATCCGCAAGCTCAACGATGCGCTCGGGGCGACGACGATCATGGTGACGCACGACATCATGGAATCGCTGCAGATCGTCGATTACATCTATTTTGTCTCCGAAGGCGGCATCGTCGCGGAAGGCACGCCCGACGAGCTGCGCGCATCGAAGGATCCCTGGGTGTACCAGTTCATCCACGCCGAGCCCGACGGCCCCGTGCCCTTCCACTACCCGGCCGAAGCGCTGGATCAGAGCCTCATCGGCGGGAGGTCCGCATGAACGGCCTGCTGAACTTCATCCGCCGTCTGGGCGCGGCGGCGGTCGAGGGCGTGTGGCGCATCGGCTTCGCGGCGCGCTTCTTCATGCTGCTGCTGCGCCATTCGGGGCAGTCGCTGACGCGTATCCACCTGACGGTGCGCGAGATCTACTTCAGCGGCGTGCTGTCGCTGCTGATCATCGTCGTCTCGGGTCTCTTCGTCGGCATGGTGCTGGGCCTGCAGGGCTATGAAACCTTGCAGCGCTACGGTTCGGGCGACGCGCTCGGCGTGCTGGTGTCGCTGTCGCTGACGCGTGAACTCGGCCCCGTCGTCGCGGGGCTGCTCTTCGCCAGCCGCGCCGGCCTCGCCGTGACCGCGGAGATCGGCCTGATGAAAACCACCGAGCAGCTCGACGCAATGGACATGATGGCCGTCAACCCCATCGCCCGCGTCGTCGCGCCGCGTTTCTGGGGCGGTGTGATCTCGATGCCGCTACTGGCCGCGCTGTTCTCCGCGATGGGCGTGTTCGGCGGCTGGCTGATCGGCGTCGTGTTCATCGGCGTCGATGACGGCGCATTCTGGTCGCAGATGCAGGCGGCCGTGGACTTCCGCTTCGACATCATGAACGGGGTGATCAAGAGCTTCGTGTTCGGCGCCACGGTCGCGCTGATCGCCGTGTTCGAGGGCTACGACTGTACGCCGACCGCCGAAGGGCTGTCGCGTGCGATCACCCGCACCGTCGTGACCTCCGCGCTGGCGATCCTGGCGCTCGATTTCGTGCTTACATCTCTTATGTTCCGAGGGCAGTCATGAGGCGTACAACGCTCGACCTGTGGGTCGGTTTCTTCGTCGTCATCGGTGTGGCCGCGCTGATGTTCCTGGCGTTCAAGGTCGGCAACCTGGGGGCTGCCAACGGCGGTGAAACCTACCTCGTGACCGGACAGTTCGACAACATCGGCGGCCTCAAGGTGAGGGCGCCGGTGAAGAGCGCAGGCGTCGTCGTCGGACGCGTCAAGGAGATCCGTTTCGACTCCAAGACCTATCGTGCCGTCGTCTCCCTGTCGCTCGATGCGACCTACCAGTTCCCGCGTGACACGATCGGGACCATCCTGACCTCCGGCCTGCTCGGCGAGCAGTATGTCGGCCTCGAGCCGGGCGGCGACGAGGCGATGCTGAAAACCGGCGACGCGCTGCAGATCACCCAGTCCGCGGTCGTCCTGGAGAAGCTCATCGGCCAATTCATGTTCGACAAGGCGGCCGAAGGGTCGGCACCCGCGAACTGAACCGGATGCGCGCAACCTGAATTCCATAATGAAAAAGAAGACCTCCCCCAAGTTCGTGAAGGCGCTCGTGCTCGCGTCCGCCTGCTTTGCGCTGGCCGGTTGCACGGCGCGCGTCGCCAATCCGGACGACCCGCTCGAAGGCTACAATCGTGCGATGTTCACCTTCAACGAGAAGGTTGACGAGGCCGCGATCCAGCCGGTCGCCAAGGCCTACGACAAGGTCACGCCGCTGCCGCTGCGTACCGGCGTCGGCAACTTCTTCGGCAACGTCGGTGACGTGTGGATCGGCGGCAACAACCTGTTGCAGGGCAAATTGGCGGATGGCCTGAGCGACCTGCTACGCTTCGCGATCAACTCGACGGTGGGCATCCTCGGCCTCTTCGACGTCGCGAGCGAGCTCGAGCTGCCCAAGCACGACGAGGATTTCGGCCAGACCCTGGGCTGGTGGGGCGTGGGCGAAGGGGCGTATTTCGTCGTGCCGTTCTTCGGTCCGCGCACTGTCCGTGACGCGGCGGTTCTGCCGATCGACCTGTACGGCGACGACGTGTGGGGTATCAAGGACGTCCCGACGCGCAACAGCCTCACGGCGCTGCGCCTCGTGCATGCGCGCGCCAACCTGCTCGGCATCGACAAGACGCTGGACGAAGGCACGCTGGACAAGTATGCCTACGCGCGCGACTTCTATCTGCAGCAGCGCCGCTACCGCGTGTTCGACGGCAATCCGCCGCTCGAGGAGATCGATTTCAACGGGGCGCGGCGGAAACAGGATGACGCCGAGCTGTTCGCCGATACCGGCGCACAATAATTTTCTGACGGACAAAAGGGGCACGTGCCTGGTTGCCGGTGTTCCCGAGGAGTGATGATGAAGAAGTTCCTGCTTTCCCTGTGCCTGATGTTCTCGCTTCTGCCGGCGTTTGCGGCTGACTCGTTGAAGGCGCCCGATGCGCTCGTGCGCGAAGTCAGTGACGACGTCCTGACCATCGTGCGTCAGGACAAGGCGATCCAGTCCGGCGACACGCGTCGTGTGATCGATCTGGTCGAGGAAAAGGTCCTCCCGCATTTCGACTTCCGCCGCATGACCATGCTGGCAGTCGGCAAGGACTGGCGCCAGGCCAACCCGGAGCAGCAGGGCAAGCTCGTCGAAGCCTTCCGTACCCTGCTCGTGCGCACCTATTCCAATGCGCTGACGCAGTACCGCGACCAGACCATCGGCTACAAGCCCGCCAAGTTCGCCGAGGCCGATACCTCGGTGCGCGTGCAGACCGAAGTCCGCCAGGCCGGTGCGCAGGCGATCAACATCGACTACACGCTGGAAAAGACGGCCGAAGGCTGGAAGGTCTTCGACGTGGTCGTCGCCGGCGTGAGCCTCGTGACGAACTACCGCGGCACCTTCGCGCAGGAGATTCGCGCCGGCGGCGTGGATGGCCTGATCAAGTCGCTGGAGCAAAAGAACCGCGACCTCGCTGCGCCGGCACGTACATGAACGCCGCTTCGGGCAAGGTTCTCGCCATCGAAGGCGAGCTGACGATGGTGACTGCCGCGCAATGGATCGAGCGCGGTCGCGCACTCGTGCGCGCCGAGGACCTGGTCGTCGACCTGTCCGGCGTGAGCGCGGCGGATTCATCGGCGCTTGCGCTGTTGTTCGACTGGATGCGTGTCGCCCGCGCGAGCGGGCACAAGGTTCGCCAGGCCGGCATGCCGGCGGGGATGCGCAGCCTCGCGACGCTCTACGGTGTCGACGAGCTGCTGCCCGCCGAAGCCTGAGCCGTTGCAGTCGATGCCTTCTCCCGCAATCCGGATCGTTTCGGCGACCAAACGCTATGGTTCCCTCCAGGCGCTCGCCGGCGTCGACCTCGAAGTCGCGCAGGGCGAATTCTTCGGCCTGCTCGGACCGAACGGCGCGGGCAAGACGACGCTCATCTCGGCGCTCTCGGGGCTCGTGCGTCCGGACGGCGGGATCTTCGAGGTCATGGGCTTCAACGTCGTCTCGGATTACCGCAGCGCACGGCGTAACCTCGGCGTCGTGCCGCAGGAGCTGGTGTTCGACCCCTTCTTCTCGGTGCGCGAACTGCTGCGTATCCAGTCCGGCTATTTCGGCATCCGCAACAACGACGACTGGATCGACGAGATTCTCGAGAACCTGGACCTGACCGGCAAGGCGGGCGCCAACATGCGCATGCTCTCGGGCGGCATGAAGCGGCGCGTGCTGGTCGCGCAGGCGCTCGTGCATCGTCCGCCGGTGATCGTGCTCGACGAGCCGACTGCCGGTGTCGATGTCGAGCTGCGCCAGGGCTTGTGGCAGTTCATCCGCAAGCTCAACCGCGACGGCCACACCATCGTGCTGACGACGCACTACCTCGAAGAGGCCGAGGCGCTGTGCGGCCGCATCGCGATGCTGAAAGCGGGCAAGGTCGTCGCACTGGACACCACGGAGAACCTGCTGCGGCGTTTCGCGAGCCACTCGCTCAGCGTCCGCCTCGAGCAAGCCGAGGCCGTTGCGGCGCTGGGCGGCGCGGTCATGTCCGGCGGCTGGGTCGACTTCCCGCTCGATCGATACGAGGATCTCGAACCGCTGCTCGCGCGGCTGCGCGAGGCGGGGGCGCGGATCCTCGAGCTGCGTCTGGGCGAAGCCGACCTCGAGCGCGTGTTCGTGGAGGTCATGAGCCGTGCATGAGCGCCTGATCGGGTTCCGCACCCTGCTGCAAAAGGAAGTGCTGCGCTTCTGGAAGGTGGGTTTCCAGACCGTCGGCGCCCCCGTCCTCAACGCGCTGCTGTATCTGCTGATCTTCTCGCACGTGCTCGACCGGCATGTCACGGTTTACGGCGATGTCGCCTACACGGCCTTCCTCGTGCCGGGGCTGGTGATGATGTCGCTGCTGCAGAACTCGTTCGCGAACAGCTCCTCGTCGCTGATCCAGAGCAAGATCACCGGCAACATCATCTTCGTGCTGCTGCCGCCGCTGTCCTACCGCGAGTTCTACGCCGCCTACGTGATCGCATCGCTGCTGCGCGGCCTCTTCGTTGGCATCGGCGTGTTGCTCGTGTCCTTCCCCTTCGTCGATCTGCCGATGGCGGCCCCGGGCTGGATCCTCGCGTTCGGCCTCATGGGGGGCGCGATCCTCGGTTCGCTGGGCGTCATTGCAGGCATCTGGGCGGACAAGTTCGACCAGCTCGCGGGTTTCCAGAATTTCCTGATCATGCCGCTGACGATGCTGTCCGGCGTGTTCTACTCGATCCACTCGCTGCCGGCCTTCTGGCAGACGGTCTCGCACATCAATCCGTTCTTCTTCATGATCGACGGCTTCCGCTACGGTTTCTTCGGCCAGTCCGACGTCTCGCCGTGGCTGAGCCTTGCGGTCGTGAGTGTCTGTTTCGTGTTCCTCGCAGTACTGACCCTGGCGATGCTCGCCCGGGGCTACAAGCTGCGGGCTTGAGGGTAGTCAAAATGTTTGAAGCAGCAGAAATCAAGCGTCTCATCGAGCAGGGCATGGCCTGCGAGTTCGTCGAGATCCAGGGCGACGACGGGGTGCATTTCACCGGCATCGTCGTCAGTACCGAATTCGAAGGCAAGCCCAAGGTGCGCCAGCACCAGGCCGTGTACGCGACGCTCGGCAAGCTCATGGGCAACGAGATCCACGCATTGCAGCTGCAGACCTATACCCCCGCCAAGTGGGCCGAAGTCCGCACCGACCTGGGCTTCTGAGCGGGACACGATGGACAAGCTTCTGATCGAAGGCGGTGCCCGCCTCACGGGCGAGACCGCCATTTCCGGCGCGAAGAACGCGGCGCTACCCATCCTGTGCGCGGCGCTGCTCACACGCGAGCCGGTCACGTTCACGAACGTGCCGCAGCTCAACGACATCGGCACGCTGCTGAAGCTCCTCGCGCAGATGGGCGTGAAGGTCAGCCGCGGCAGCGGTGACGATGCCGGCAGTGTGACGCTCGATGCCTCGGAGCTCGACAACCCGGTCGCGACCTACGAGATGGTCAAGACCATGCGGGCGTCGATCCTCGTGCTCGGCCCGCTGGTCGCGCGCTGCGGCGAGGCGAAGGTGAGCCTGCCCGGTGGCTGCGCGATCGGCGCGCGGCCCGTGGACCAGCACATCAAGGGCCTGCAGGCGATGGGCGCGCAGGTGACGGTCGAGCACGGCTACGTGCATGCGCAGGTGCCGCGCCTCAGGGGCGCGCGCCTTTTCACCGACATGGTCACCGTCACCGGCACCGAGAACCTGATGATGGCGGCCTGCCTCGCCGACGGCGAGACCGTCATCGAGAATGCCGCACGCGAGCCTGAAGTCGTCGACCTGGCGAACTGCCTCGTCGCGATGGGCGCGCGCATCTCGGGTGCCGGCACCGACGTGATCCGCATCCGCGGCGTCGAGCGTCTGTCGGGCACGACCCACCGCATCATGCCGGACCGCATCGAGACCGGTACCTACCTGTGCGCCGCGGCCGCTACGGGCGGCGAGATCCGTCTCACGCGCACCTCGTCGGCCTACCTCGACGCAGTGATCGACAAGCTGATGGATGCCGGCTGCGACGTCGTCACCGAGCGCGACGCGATCCGCCTGAAGGCGCCGCAGCGCCTTACGTCGGTGAGCATTCGCACCTCGCCCTACCCGGCCTTCCCGACCGACATGCAGGCGCAGTTCATGGCGATCAATGCGGTCGCGAACGGTGCGGCGGTGATCCGCGAGACGATCTTCGAGAACCGCTTCATGCACGCGGTCGAGCTTCAGCGGCTCGGCGCGGACATCCGCATCGACGGCAATACTGCGATGGTGCAGGGCGTCGAACGCTTGCAGGGCGCGACCGTGATGGCCACCGACCTGCGCGCGTCGGCGAGTCTCGTGATCGCAGGACTGGTTGCCGAGGGCGAGACCGTGATCGAGCGCATCTACCATCTCGACCGCGGTTACGAGCGCCTCGAGCAGAAGCTCGCCGACCTCGGCGCGAGGGTGCGCCGGCTCGCCTGAATGCGTGGGGCGCCGGTCGTTGCGCCGGCGCCCGCAGTCCTTACAGGTCGAAGCGTCCCGCAGCCTCCGGCTGCCACGTGACATCCAGCACCTCGAGCCTGATCGGGTGCTTGTCCGAATTCTCCCAGTCGATCGTCTGGCCGACCGCCAGTCCCAGCAGGGCGCTCCCGGCCGGCGTGAAGACCGACACCTTCCCCCCGTCCGGTGCCGCGTCACCGGGGTAGACCAGCGTCAGTTCATGCTCGCGGCCGCCGGGCAACTCGCGGAAGTGAGCGCGGCTGTTCATCGTGATGACGTTGGCCGGCATGTCCTGGGGTTCGCGCACATCGGCCCGCGCAAGCTCGTCGCGCAGGCCGTTGAGGTCGCTGCGGTTGCGGGCGGCCGGTGCGGCCAGCAAGCCCTCGAGGCGATCGAGGTCCTGCGAGGAGATCACGATTTCGGGTTTCATGGCGTTTCGACTCCGTGCTTCGCGCAAAAAGTAAAAAAGGCCGAACCGCAGCGCGGTTCAGCCAGTCGTCGAAGGCTATCAGAAGGGCGGGCGGGTTACAATGTCAGCCCGCTTTTTTCCCGAGGCACCCTTCGTGTCCAGCATCACCCTTGCCCTGTCCAAGGGCCGCATCTTCGAGGAAACGCTGCCGCTGCTTGCGGCTGCCGGTATCACCCCGACCGACAACCCCGAGACCTCGCGCAAGCTCATCATCGGCACGAACCGCCCGGACGTGCGCCTCGTGATCGTGCGAGCGACCGACACGCCGACCTATGTCCAGTACGGCGCGGCCGACCTTGGCATCGCGGGCAAGGACGTGCTGCTCGAACACGGCGGGGCAGGGCTGTACCAGCCGCTGGACCTCAACATCGCGAAGTGCCGCCTGTGCGTCGCGACGCAGAAGGGCTTCGACTACGCCGCGGCGACGCGGCCCGGCGGGCGCATCCGCGTCGCGACCAAATACATCAACAGCGCCAAGGCGCACTTCGCCGCCAAGGGCGTGCACGTCGACCTGATCAAGCTGTACGGCTCGATGGAGCTCGCGCCGCTGGTCGGTCTCGCCGACGCGATCGTGGACCTCGTCTCGAGCGGCAACACGCTGCGCGCGAACAACCTCGAGGAAGTCGAGGAGATCATGCAGATCAGCTCGCGCCTGGTCGTTAACCAAGCCTCGCTGAAGCTGAAGCGCGAACTCCTCCAGCCCGTGCTGGAGGCCTTTGCGGGAGCTGTGAAATGAGTGATGCGAGCCGAACGATCCGCCGCCTTGACGCGCGCGATCCCGAGTTCCTGTCCACGCTGGACGCGCTGCTCGCCTTCGAAGGCAGCGCGGATGCGCGCATCGACGCGGCCGTCACCGAGATCCTGAGTGCCGTGCGCACTACCGGTGATGCCGCGGTCATCGAATACACGCGGCGCTTCGACCGCCTCGACGTGAAGTCGATGGCCGGGCTGGAACTGCCGAAGGCCGAACTGAAGGCCGCGCTCGACAGCCTGACCGTCGAGCAGCGCGAGGCGCTGCGCATCGCTGCCGACCGCGTGCGCGTCTACCACGAGCGCCAGCGCGCCGAATCCTGGGACTACGTCGAGGCCGACGGCACGCGCCTCGGCCAGAAGGTCACGCCGCTCGATCGCGTCGGCCTGTACGTGCCCGGCGGACGGGCGTCCTATCCCAGTTCGGTGCTGATGAACGCCGTTCCGGCCAAGGTCGCCGGCGTCGGCGAGCTGATCATGGTCGTGCCGACGCCGAACGGCGAGAAGAACCCGCTCGTCCTGGCTGCTGCCGCGATCACCGGCGTCGACCGTGTGTTCACGATCGGCGGCGCACAAGCCGTCGCCGCGCTCGCCTACGGCACGCAGACCCTGCCGCAGGTCGACAAGATCGTCGGTCCCGGCAACGCCTACGTCGCCGAGGCCAAGCGCCGCGTGTTCGGCACGGTCGGCATCGACATGGTCGCGGGCCCCTCCGAAGTCCTCGTCATCTCCGACGGCAGTGGCCATTCCGACTGGGTCGCGATGGATCTCTTCGCGCAGGCGGAGCACGACGAACTCGCGCAATCGATCCTGCTGTGTACCGACGCCGCGTTCATCGACGCGGTCGAAGCGTCGATCGAGCGCCTGCTGCCGGCGATGCCGCGCCGCGAGACCATCGCCGCCTCGCTCGCGAACCGCGGCGCGCTGATCCACGTAGAGAGCCTGGAGCAGGCCTGCGCGATCGCGAACCGTATCGCGCCCGAGCACCTGGAGCTGTCGCTCGACGAACCCGAGCCGTGGGTAGACCGCATCCGCCACGCCGGTGCGATCTTCGTCGGCCACTGGTCGGTCGAGGCGCTGGGCGACTACTGCGCCGGCCCCAACCACGTGCTGCCGACCATGCGCAGCGCGCGCTTCTCGTCGCCGCTGGGCGTGTACGACTTCCAGAAGCGCACCAGCATCATCCAGATCTCGGAGGCAGGTGCGCAGACATTGGGCCGCGTCGCCTCCACGCTCGCCCACGGCGAGGGTCTCCAAGCACACGCGCGCTCGGCGGAGATGCGGTTGCACAAGTGAGCCGCCGCGCCGCTGGCGCGCGCCGGGGATCAAGGAAGGGCGTCCCGGTGGGGCGCCTTTCATGCGTTTACGCGAGGATCTCGCGTAGCGCCCCGATCAGCGCGGCGCACTGCTCGTCCGTGCCCACCGTAATGCGCAGGAACTGCTCGATGCGCGGCTGGCGGAAGTGGCGCACGATGATCGCGCGCTTGCGCAACTCGGCGGCGAGTTCCCCCGCGTCGCGCGCCGGGTGCGTCGCGAACACGAAGTTCGCCGCCGAGGGCAGCACTTCGAAGCCGAGCGCGGCGAGGTCCGCGACGAGCCGGCCGCGCGTGCGCATCACCGCCTGACGTGTGCGCTCGAAATACGCCTCGTCCTCGATCGCCGCCGTCGCGCCGACGATCGCCAGTCGGTCCAGCGGGTAGGAGTTGAAGCTGTCCTTCACGCGCGCCAGCGCCTCGATCAGGTCGGGGTGGCCGATCGCGAAGCCCACGCGCAGGCCTGCGAGCGAGCGCGATTTGGAGAAGGTCTGCACGACCAGCAGGTTCGGATAGCGTGCGGTGAGCGGAATGGCCGATTCCCCGCCGAAGTCCACGTAGGCCTCGTCGATCACGACCACGCACTGCGGGTTGCCCGCGACGATGCGCTCGATCTCGGCGAGCGCCAGCAGGCGCCCGGTCGGCGCATTCGGATTCGGGAAGATGATGCCGCCCGCGGCCTTGCCGTCGGCGGGCAGGTAATCGTCGGGGCGGATCGCGAGCTTCCCGTCGAGCGGCACCGTCTCGAACTCGATGTCGTACAGTCCGCAATACACCGGGTAGAAGCTGTACGAGATGTCCGGGAAGAGCAGCGGACTGTCGTGCTTCAGCAGCGCCAGGAAAGCGTGCGCGAGAACCTCGTCGGAGCCGTTGCCGACGAAGACTTCCTGCACCGTGATGCCGTGGCGCGCGGCGATGGCGGCGCGCAGCCGTTCCGAGGTCGGGTCGGGATACAGGCGCAGCGCGTCGGACGCCTCGGCGCGGATCGCCTCGATCGCCCTGGGCGACGGTCCGTACGGATGCTCGTTGGTGTTGAGCTTGACCAGGTTGGCGAGCTTGGGCTGTTCGCCCGGGACATAGGGGGTCAGGCCGTTGACGACGGCGCTCCAGTATTGGCTCATCGGCGGATCGGATGCAGGATTGTCGGAGGGGACCCGAGCACGTCCGGGCCGTTGTGGGCCGCGTCCGGCGGCCGCTGCGGCCGGCATTGCGGCGGGACAGTCAGGCGATGGTATCATGCCCGAGAGTGACGCCCGTGCGCGTCAGAACTCCCTCTGAACTCCTGGATTCGAAGCAGATTCTCATGCGGCAAGCCGAAGTAACTCGCGACACCCTGGAAACCCGGATCACCGTCCGCATCGACCTGGACGGCAGCGGCAAGGCCAGTCTCGCCACGGGTGTGCCCTTCTTCGATCACATGCTCGACCAGATCGCCCGCCACGGCGCGATCGATCTCGACATCAAGGCCGATGGCGATACCCACATCGACGACCACCACACGGTCGAGGACGTCGGCATCACCCTCGGGCAGGCCTTCGCGAAGGCACTCGGCGACAAGAAAGGGATCTTCCGCTACGGCCACGCCTACGTGCCGCTCGACGAGGCGCTGTCGCGCGTCGTCGTGGACTTCTCCGGCCGTCCCGGCTTGCACTACTTCGTGAACTACACGCGTGGGCGCATCGGTAACTTCGACGTCGATCTCGCGCGCGAATTCTTCCAGGGCTTCGTCAATCATGCCGGCGTGACCGTGCATATCGACAACCTGCGCGGCGACAACGCCCATCACCAGTGCGAAACCATCTTCAAGGCCTTCGGTCGCGCGTTGCGTATGGCGGCACAGCGCGACGAGCGCGCCGCCGGCGTGATCCCCTCGACCAAGGGCGCCCTCTGAGTTCCTGCCAGACTCCCCGCCCAACCTTCTGATTTTCCTGCGAGCGATTCCGCGATGAGCGACGTAGCCATCATCGACTACGGCATGGGCAACCTGCGTTCGGTTGCCAAGGCGGTCGAACACGTAGCCCCCGGCAAGACTGTGGTCGTGACCTCCGATCCCGCGGTGGTGGCCGCCGCGGGACGGGTGGTGTTCCCGGGGCAGGGCGCGATGCCCGACTGCATGCGCGAACTGGATCTGCGCGGACTGCGCGCGTCGGTGCTCGACGCCGCCGCGTCCAAGCCCTTCCTGGGCATCTGCATCGGCGAACAGATGCTTTTCGGCCACAGCGAGGAGGGCGACGTGCCCGGCCTCGGCATCCTGCCCGGAAATGTCGTGCGCTTTCCCGACGCGAAGATGGTCGCGGCCGACGGCTCGCGCCTGAAGGTGCCGCACATGGGCTGGAACGAGGTACGCCAGCGCATCGCACACCCGTTGTGGGAAGGCATTCCCGACGGCGATCGCTTCTATTTCGTGCACAGCTATTTCGTCCTGCCCGACGAGGCTGCGCTGATTGCGGCCGAAACCGATTACGGATTGATGTTTACCAGTGCGGTAGCGCGGGATAACATCTTCGCGGTTCAGTTCCATCCCGAAAAGAGTGCGCAGGCGGGCCTGCGGATGCTTGCGAATTTCATTTCCTGGGCTCCCTGACGAATACCGTCCGGACCCCGCCTGTAGCTTCCCTTCCACTCCTCAGATGCAACTCTTCCCCGTATGCTGCTGATTCCCGCTATCGATCTGAAGGACGGCCATTGCGTCCGCCTCAAGCAGGGCGAAATGGACGATGCCACGGTGTTTTCCCAGGACCCGGCCGCGATGGCGCGGCACTGGATCAACCTCGGCGCACGCCGCCTGCACCTTGTGGACCTCAATGGCGCCTTTGCCGGCAAGCCGAAGAACGGAGCGGCGATCCGCGCGATCGCCGATGAGGTCGGCGACGACATTCCGGTCCAGCTCGGTGGCGGCATCCGCGATCTCGACACCATCGAGCACTACCTCGACAACGGCATCTCCTACGTCATCATCGGGACTGCCGCGGTGAAGAATCCGGGCTTCCTGCACGACGCGTGCGGCGCCTTCCCGGGTCACATCATCGTCGGCCTCGACGCCAAGGACGGCAAGGTCGCCGTCGACGGCTGGTCGAAGATGACCGGCCACGATGTCGTCGATCTGGCGAAGAAATTCGAGGATTACGGCGTCGAGGGCGTCATCTATACCGACATCGGCCGCGACGGCATGCTCTCCGGCGTGAATATCGAAGCGACCGTGCGCCTTGCGCAGGCCCTGCGCATCCCGGTCATCGCCAGCGGCGGGATCGCCTCGCTGGCGGACATCGACGCGCTGTGCGCGGTCGAGTCCGAAGGCATTACCGGCGCGATCACCGGTCGTGCGATCTACGAAGGCACGCTGGACTTCGCCGCCGCGCAGGCGCGCGCCGACGAACTCAGCGGCGAAACTGCCTGATGCTTGCCAAGCGCATCATCCCCTGCCTGGACGTGAATGCCGGGCGTGTGGTCAAGGGCGTCAATTTCGTCGAGCTGCGCGACGCCGGCGACCCGGTCGAGATCGCGCGTCGCTACGACGAGCAGGGCGCCGACGAGATCACCTTCCTCGACATCACCGCGAGTTCCGACGCGCGCGACACCATCATCCATGTCGTCGAGCAGGTCGCCGAGCAGGTCTTCATCCCGCTGACGGTGGGTGGCGGCGTGCGCACCGTCGAGGATGTGCGGCGCCTCCTCAATGCCGGCGCCGACAAGGTCAGCATCAACACCGCTGCGGTGAATAACCCGCAGGTCGTCGCCGACGCTGCGGGCAAGGTCGGCAGCCAGTGCATCGTCGTCGCGATCGACGCCAAGCAGACCGCGCCGGGCAAGTGGCAGGTGTTCACGCACGGCGGGCGCAACAACACCGGGCTGGACGCGATCGAGTGGGCGAGGAAGGTCGCGGCCCTTGGCGCCGGCGAGATCCTGCTCACCAGCATGGACCGCGACGGCACGAAGATCGGCTTCGATCTCGCGCTCACGCGCGCGGTGTCGGATGCCGTCCCGATTCCGGTGATCGCCAGCGGTGGCGTCGGCACGCTCGAGCATCTGGCCGAAGGCGTGTCCGAAGGCCGCGCCGACGCCGTGCTCGCGGCGAGCATCTTCCATTTCGGCCAGCATACGGTGCGCGAGGCGAAGGAGCTGATGCGCAGCCGCGGTATCGAGGTACGTCTGTGAGCAATGCCAATTCCGCCCGCTGGCTCAACGAGGTCAGCTGGGACGACCAGGGCCTCGTGCCGGTGATCGCGCAGGAGGCTTCGACCGGGGACGTGCTGATGTTCGCGTGGATGAACCGCGAGGCCCTGCAACGTACCGCCGAGACAGGCGAGGCGATCTACTGGTCGCGTTCGCGCCGCAAGCTGTGGCATAAGGGCGAGGAGTCCGGCCACGTGCAGAAGGTGCATGAGATCCGTATCGACTGCGACAACGACGTCGTGTTGCTGAAGGTCGAGCAGGTCGGCGGGATCGCCTGTCATACCGGCCGCCACAGCTGCTTTTTCCAGCGTTATCTGAGCGCGGGTTCGTGGGAGGCCGTGGACCCCGTGCTGAAGGATCCCAAGGATATCTACAAATGATCGACATCGAAGTGCTGCACCGCGTCGCCGCGACCCTCGCGGAGCGCAAGAAGGCGGACCCCGATTCCTCCTATGTGTCCAGCCTGTACGCCAAGGGCACGGACGCGATCTGCAAGAAGGTCGCCGAGGAAGCCGCCGAAACCATCATGGCGGCCAAGGACAAGGACATGCTGCACATCGTCTGGGAGGTCACCGACCTGTGGTTCCATTCGATGGTGCTGCTGACGCACTTCGGCCTGTCGGTCGACGACGTGCTCGCTGAATTCCGGCGCCGCGAGGGTGTCTCAGGGATTGACGAGAAGAAGTCGCGCACCACGGCCTGAGGCGAGCATGAGCGACTGCATCTTCTGCCGGATCGCGGCCGGCGAGATTCCCGCGAAGAAGCTGTACGAGGACGAGCACGTGCTCGCGTTCCACGACATCAACCCGGTCGCGCCGGTGCACTTCCTCGTGATCCCGAAGCTGCACGTCCCGTCGATGGCGGAGCTGGGGCCCGAGCATGTCGAGGTGATGGGGAGGGTGATGACCACCGCAGCCCGTCTTGCACGCGAGAACGGCTGCGGCGAGGGTTACCGCACGATCATCAATACCGGAAGGGTGGGGCGGCAGGAAGTGTATCATTTGCATGTCCACATCCTGGGTGGCCCGGAAGTGCTTCCGGCCATGTTGAAGCGTTAAGGAGAGCGGTATGGGTTCATTCAGTATCTGGCATTGGCTGATCGTCCTGGTGATCGTCGTGCTGGTGTTCGGCACCAAGAAACTGCGCAATATCGGCCAGGATCTCGGCGGTGCGGTGAAGGGCTTCAAGGACGGGATGAAGGAATCGGAGAAGTCCGACGACGTCCAGCAGAAGATCGGCGGCGAAACCATCGACGCCCCGGCGCGCGAGAAGTCCGACAAGCTGCATTCCTGAGCCTGCGTGGGTGATGGCAGCGGCAAGGGGCGCGGTGTTGGTGCGCCCCTTCGTTTTGAGGCCGTCACTGCACGCATGACCCGGCCGGCAAAGGCTCTTACATCATGTTCGATCTAGGTTTTTCTGAACTCATCGTCATCGCTGTGGTGGCGCTCGTCGTCGTCGGGCCCGAGCGCCTGCCGAAGGTTGCGCGGACCGCAGGCCATCTTCTGGGGCGACTGCAGCGCTACGTCAGCGATGTCAAGTCGGACATCCAGCGCGAGATGCAGCTCGAGGAGCTCAAGAAGTTGCAGGAGCAGGTCGAACAGCAGGCGCGCGATCTCGAATCGTCGATGCGCGGGCAGGCCCAGAGCGTGGAGGCTGATCTCGCGCGGACGGCGGCTGAGGCGAAGAGCGCTCTCGACGGACAGCTTGCGCCGAGCGCAGCGCCGGTGGCCGAGGCCACCCCGGCCGCGCCCGCCGCAATGCCGGCGGAGGGTGCGAATCTGTCGTCGCTCGATACGCAGCCCGCCGAGGCGGTCGTCGATAGCCGTCAGCTCGAACTCGGGCTCGGGCAGTCTTCCGGGCCGCTCGTGAACACAACCACGGACAAAGCATGAGCGCCGCGCAGGAAACCTTCGTTTCGCATCTCGTCGAGCTGCGCGACCGCCTGTTGCGCGCGATGCTGGCCATCCTGGTCGTATTCCTGTGCCTGATGCCCTGGGCGAGCGACATCTACGATCTGCTGGCAATGCCGATGATCAGGACGCTCCCGGCAGGGACGCACATGATCGCGACCGGCGTGGTCACGCCCTTCTTCGTGCCGGTGAAGGTGACGATGATGGCGGCCTTCGTGGTTGCGCTGCCCGTCGTCCTCTATCAGGCCTGGGCCTTCGTCGCGCCCGGCCTGTATGCGCACGAGAGGCGGTTCGGACTGCCGCTCGTGCTCGGCAGCACGATACTGTTCCTGCTCGGCATGGCGTTCTGTTACTTTTTCGTGTTCGGCACGGTGTTCAAGGTCATCGCGGAGTTTGCTCCGAAGAGCATCACACCGGCGCCGGACATCGAGCAGTACCTGTCCTTCGTGATGACGATGTTCATCGCCTTCGGCCTGACCTTCGAGGTGCCGGTGGCGGTCATCCTGCTCGCGAAGACGGGCGTGGTCAGCGTGGAGAAGCTGGTTGCGGCACGCCCCTACGTGATTGTCGGAGCCTTCATCGTCGCGGCGGTGATTACGCCCCCGGATGTCGTGTCGCAGCTGCTGCTGGCGATCCCGATGTGCCTGCTCTTCGAGGTGGGGGTGATCATTGCGCGGATTCTGGTCAAGGACCGGAGCGACGGCGGCAGCGAGTCGCTCGAGCGCATCGAGAGCAATTAAGCCCGCCTCGGCGGGCCGTGTTCAGCGTTGCACGGAGGGCGCCGGCCGGCGCCCGATTTCCACCTTCAGATCGAGTTCGCTGTCGGTGCGGCGCACGCGGAAGTTTGCGTTGTGGCCCGGCATCAGGCCGGCGACCTGCTCCAGCATGCCCTTGGGGTCGTGGACCGGCTTGCCGTCGACGCCGATGAGGATGTCGCCCGGGCGGATGCCGGCGCGCTCGGCCGGGCTGTCGCGCAGCACGCCGGCGATGAGCGCGCCCTCGGTGCCCGGAATGCCGAAGGATTCGGCGAGTTCGGGCGTGATCTCCTGGATTTCGACGCCGATCCAGCCGCGCGTGACCTGCCCTGTAGCGATGATCTGTTCGAGCACGTCGCGCGCGGTCGACGCAGGGATCGCGAAGCCGATGCCGAGCGAGCCTCCCGAGCGCGAATAGATCGCCGTGTTGATGCCGACGAGGTTGCCCTGGCTGTCGACCAGCGCGCCGCCCGAGTTGCCCGGATTGATTGCGGCGTCGGTCTGGATATAGTTTTCGAAGGTGTTGATGCCGAGCTGGCTGCGCCCGAGGGCCGAGACGATGCCCATCGTGACGGTCTGGCCGACACCGAAGGGGTTGCCGATGGCGAGGACGACGTCGCCGACCTGCAGCGCGTCCTGCCGTGCGAAGGTGATTGCGGGCAGCTTGCCGTTGCCTTGCAGGCGGAGCACCGCGAGGTCGGTCTCGGGGTCGCGGCCGACGAGGCGCGCGGGAAACTTGCGTCCGTCATTGAGTGCGATCTCGATCTCGTCGGCACCCTCGATGACGTGGTTGTTGGTCAGGATCAGTCCGTCGGGGCTCGCGATGACCCCCGAGCCCAGTCCCGATGCGCGCTGCGATGGCGCGTTCCCCTGCCGGTCGCCGAAGAAATGGCGGAAGATCGGGTCGTCGAGCAGGGGGTGGCGTGGGCGCTCGATGTCCTTGGCCGTGTAGATATGTACCACGGCGGGCATCGAGCGTCGGGCGCCGTCGGCATAGGAGTTCGGCGCGGGAACGGATGCCGCGGAGTCGGTTTCCGGGGCCTCGAGGATGGAGACGACCGCAGCCGGGGCCGCGTTCTTGAACCATTCCGGTTTCAGGGTGTTCAGTACAAACAGGACCGCGACGCTCACTGTCACGGCCTGCGCGAAGATCAGCCACAGGCGGCGCATAATGTTGCTCGAATTGGGCGGCGCTCGATGTCGCGCTCGCCAAGAGGCCCGGAAAACTGGAGTTGGAGACCGCATGCAACTCGCCGAACTGCAAGCCCATCTGGATGAACTGCTGGAAGTCCCGCGGTTCCGGGATTATTCCCCAAACGGCCTGCAAGTGGAAGGACGGGCCGAGGTGCATCGCGTGCTGTGCGGCGTCACCGCGAGCCAGGCGCTGCTCGACCGTGCCGTGGAGGAGGGGGTCGATGCCGTCATCGTGCATCACGGCTGGTTCTGGCGTGGCGAGGACGGGCGCATCACGGGTATCCGCAAGCGCCGCATCGCCAGCCTGCTGCGCCATGACATCAGTCTGCTTGCATACCATCTGCCGCTCGATGCCCATCCGCAGCTCGGCAACAACGCCCAGCTGGCGGCTGTCGCGGGTTGGGTTGGCGAGGGGCGGTTCGGAGAGCAGGATCTCGCGTGGATCGGCCGGCCCGCGCAGGTCGGTACCGCGGAGCAGCTTGCGCGTTCGCTTGCCGCCCGGCTCGGGCGCGAGCCCCTGCTGGTGGGGGACGGAACCCGGTCAGTAAGCCGCGTCGCGTGGTGTACGGGCGGCGCGCAGGGCTATTTCGAGCAGGCGATCGCGGCCGGCGCGGATCTATACGTGTCTGGGGAGATTTCCGAGCAGACGGTGCATCTCGCGCGCGAATCGGGCGTGCCCTACATCGCCGCGGGGCACCACGCGACCGAGCGCTACGGGATCCACGCGTTGGCGCAATATCTGGACCAGACTTTCGGCATCGAGGCCCGTTTCGTCGATCTCGACAATCCGGTGTAGGGCAGGACCGGGTATGGCCCGATCCGCCGCCGTTCCCGGCTTACACGAGCTGGGGCGGTGTCGCGCGGGACGCGTCGCCGTCGGGCGGCGGCGTGATCTCGGGGCGGTAGGGGCCGAGCTGGTCCTCGAGGAGCAGTTCGAGCAGCAGGATCTCGTCGATCACGCTGAGCGGGAAGCCTTCGCGGGTTCCGTCGCGGTTGTCACGCAGCAGATGCTCGAGGTAGGCCTGGCATTCGCGCGTGCCCCACATCTGCTGGACGTTCGTCGTCACGTGGGCCATCTGTTCCATCGAGTTCGTCGTCGTGCGTGCTTCGTCGAAGCTCTCCCAGGTGACGGTCTTGACGTTGAAGGTCTTGTTGAGCTGTTTGGCGAGGGCGTCGAATTCCTCGCGCAGGTCCGCGGTCCGGTACACCTCCATGAGCTTGAGCCAGGGCGTGACCGCCTTCTTCGGATTCGACGCGATGAACTCGGCGAGCGTGTCGGCCGCACCGCGGATGCGGCCGAACCCCATCATGATTTCGGCGAGCTCGATTGCCGATTCGTGCTCTTCTGCGGATTCCTCGACCGCGACGCGAGAGGTCGGGGCGAGCGGGGCAATGGGCGCTATCGGCGCTATCGATACGGGGGGCGCGAAAATGTCCTCCTCCGTCTCCCAGCCGAAGGGCGAATGCACGGGGGCGCGGCCGGAAGCGGTCGTCTCCGGCAAGTCCGGCGGTAGCACGGGGGCGGCAGGATGGGCCGCAGCGACCGGGCTGGCGGGGCGGAGGGGCGCCTTCTTCCGGGCAGGTGCGGGTCTGCGTGCCGGTTCCGTTTCGTCGGCAGCGGGCGCCTTGTCGCGGCGCTTGCGGATCCAGGCAAGGACGGCAGCGAGCGCCAGGGAGACGAATCCGACCGTCAGCGTACCCTGTTTCCAGGCTTCGGCGACGCTGTGGTCGGGCTCCGCCGGCTGCGCCTGCGGTGCCGGCGGCTCAGCATCGGCCGGCTCCGTGGCCGGCGCAACGGGCTCGGTGCGGGATGCCGCTACGGGCGTGCGGATGTGCTCGGCCATCATCCGCGACTGCACGGCTTCGAGTTGCCGGATGCGTTCGTCCAGTTCGAGCTGGGCGACGATCGTCCGGTCGATCGCCATGATCACGGATTGCTCGCGGCGCAGCTGCTCGCGTCGGGCCTCGGTCGTCGCGTCGATGCGTGCAAGGCTGCCGAGCTGCGTGCTCAGGCGCAGGCCGGATCCGGGAATCTCCGATTCGCCGCCACCGAGTTCGAGCCGGTCGCGGCTGGCGCTCGACGGCGCTGCGGCCCGGCTGGGTGCCGCTGTGGACGTCGCCACCGGTGCGTCGGCGGAGGAGGCTGCGCGCCGGTAGTGGCGCGGACGGCGCGGCGTCTCCTGCGGGGGGGCGCCCGCAGCCGTATCCCCCGATTGTGTCGAGGCTGCGGTGCCCGCGGATGCGTCGGCCGTGGAGTTGTCGGGGAAGGCCAGCAGCACCGTGTACTCGCGACGCAGGCGGCTGTCGCAAAGATCCTCGATGGCGAAGCGCAGCGCGGGGTCGAAGCTGGGCAGGCGGTGCGAAAGCACGAGCCGCACGTTCGGCCCGTGTCCGGCGAAATCGAGGCGCGCATTGCGCACCCGCGGCAGGCCGTCGGACGATGCAGGCAGGGCCGCAAGGCGCAGGCATTCACCAAGCTGCGCGGGATCGCCCTGCAGGACGGGAATCTCGATCTTCAGGGGTTCGCCGATCTTCGACAAGGGTACCGGTTCGCCGAGAACGAAGGCGCCGGACGATGTTGGCGCGAGCGCCAGCAGCGCCGTCAGGAGCAGGGGCGCGGAATCCCTCGGGTGCTGGAACTGCTGTTTTTTCATCGTCCGTTCGTAAGCTGGCGAGGCCCGGGCGTAAAGCCGTATCTTGTATCAAATCTTTGCGGGACATTGTAGCGAATCTGCATTCCCGCTGCCCGCCGGAAACAGAAGATCTTACTTCCAATATTATGACGTCTGGAATTCGCGCCGCGCAGTGGGGTGGAAAATGCTGTCGTACCGCACCGACCAGGCGCGCCTGTGGGCGCGGACATGGCCCCGATTCGCGGTAACATGCGGTTTTCCATACGTTGCCGTACGTCCGATGACGCTCTCTCCTCCCAAGTGCGCACGCAGCTCGGCGCATCTGCGCCAGATCACGGTCGAGGGCTTTCGCCGCGACGATGGCCTGCTGGAGCTCGAGGCCTGCCTGCGCGACACGAAGCCCGTCGATTATCCGCTCGCGTCGGGCGTGCGCCGCGCGGGCGACCCCGTGCACGAGATGCGCGTGCGGATCACGATAGACGACGCGTTCAATATCGTCGATGCCGAGGCGTCTTCCGACCGTGTTCCCTACGTGGGCGAGTGCGACACGATCGGTCCCGCATACGGGCGGCTTGTCGGGCTGAACCTGCTCCGCGGCTTTCGCCGCAACGTCGGGGAGATGTTCGCCGACGTGCGCGGCTGCTCGCACGTGACCGAGCTGCTGATGAGCCTGCCGACGGCGGCCATTCAGACCTACGCGACCTTCCGGCGCGACAACGAGGAGACCGTCGAAAAACCCTTCCAGCTCGACAAGTGCCACGCGCTGGAGAGTTCGCGCGAGACCGTGCGCCGCTACTACCCGAAGTGGTACCGCAAGCCCGCGTCCGACGAGTAGGCGCGGCCCGTTGCGCGGTGGGCAGGATCACGTCGGACTTGCGATTCTGCACTGCGCAATTGCGAGTATAATCCTGCGATCTTGCGATCTTCGTCCCCATTCAGGGGCTGGGTCAAGAGGTCGGGCCGGGCGACACACGACCGGTCGGGAGCGGTATGCGTCGGTCGAGGGAGACGGCGTGTGTCGTGGAGCGATGCTCCGAAGCGTCCCATCAACCTGCGCGGCGCGCCCTGCGTCGCGGCTTCGATCGAAGGGCAACCATGAAGATTCATGAGTATCAGGCAAAAGAACTACTAAGAAAGTATGGCGTCGTGACGCCGCGCGGTTTCCATACCGTGTCGGTGGATGGCGCGGTGAAGGCAGCAGAAGAGCTGGGCGGCAAGGTCTGGGTCGTGAAGGCGCAGATCCACGCCGGTGGCCGCGGCAAGGGCGGCGGCGTGAAGCTCGCGCGCTCGCTGGACGAAGTGCGTCAGTACGCGAACGACATCCTCGGCATGCAGCTGATCACGCACCAGACCGGGCCCGAAGGCCAGAAGGTGCGCAACCTGCTGATCGAGGAAGGCGCCGACATCAAGAAGGAATACTACGTTGCTGCGCTGACCGACCGCGCCACGCAGAAGGTCGCGATCATGGCCTCCTCCGAAGGCGGCATGGACATCGAGGAAGTAGCGCACAGCACGCCTGAGAAGATCCTCAAGGAATTCGTGGACCCGCTGGTCGGCCTGACCGACGCGCAGGCCGAAAACCTGGCGCGCGGCATCGGCGTGCCGGAAGCTTCGGTCGCGAAGGCGGTGGATGCGCTGAAGCGCCTGTACACCTGCTACATGGAAACCGATGCCTCGCTCGCGGAAATCAACCCGCTGATCCTCGAAGGCAACGGCAACATCAAGGCACTCGACGCCAAGTTCAACTTCGATTCGAACGCCCTCTACCGTCACCCGGAGATCGTCGATTTCCGTGACTTCGACGAAGAAGACGCGGACGAGATCGAAGCGTCGAAGTTCGACCTCGCCTACATCTCGCTCGACGGCAATATCGGCTGCCTGGTGAACGGCGCCGGTCTGGCGATGGCCACGATGGATACGATCAAGCTGTTCGGCGCCGAGCCGGCCAACTTCCTCGACGTCGGCGGCGGCGCGACGACCGAGAAGGTCACCGAAGCCTTCAAGATCATGCTCAAGAACCCCAAGGTCAAGGGCATCCTCGTGAACATCTTCGGCGGCATCATGAAGTGCGACACCATCGCCACCGGCGTGGTCGCCGCAGCCAAGGAAGTCAATCTCTCCGTCCCGCTCGTGGTGCGCATGAAGGGCACCAACGAAGACCTCGGCAAGAAGATCCTCGCCGAGTCGGGTCTGCCGATCATCGCCGCCGACACGATGGCGGAAGCTGCGACCAAGATCGTCGCGGCGGTCAAGTAAGGAGAGTTTGAATGTCCATCCTGATCAATAAAGACACCAAGGTCATCACCCAGGGCATCACGGGCAAGACCGGCCAGTTCCACACCGAGAAGTGCCAGGAATACGCGAACGGCAAGAACTGCTTCGTTGCCGGCGTGAATCCGAAGAAGGCTGGCGAGAAGATCTTCGACATCCCCATCTACGCTTCGGTGAAGGAAGCCGCAGCCGAGACCGGCGCGACCGTGTCCGTGATCTACGTGCCGCCGGCAGGTGCCGCCGATGCGATCTGGGAAGCCTGCGAGGCCGACCTGGATCTGGCGATTTGCATCACCGAAGGCATCCCCGTCCGCGACATGCTGGTCGTGCGCAACAAGATGAAGCAGAAGGTTGCCAAGGGCGGCAAGGAAACGCTGCTGCTGGGACCGAACTGCCCGGGCCTGATCACGCCGGACGAGATCAAGATCGGCATCATGCCGGGTCACATCCACCGCAAGGGCCGCATCGGTGTCGTGTCGCGTTCGGGCACGCTGACCTATGAAGCCGTCGCGCAGCTGACCGAAATCGGTCTGGGCCAGTCGTCGGCGGTCGGTATCGGCGGCGATCCGATCAACGGCCTGAAGCACATCGACGTGATGCGCATGTTCAACGACGATCCGGACACCGACGCGGTGATCATGATCGGCGAGATCGGCGGTCCGGACGAGGCGGAAGCCGCGCAGTGGTGCAAGGCCAACATGAAGAAGCCGATCGTCGGCTTCATCGCCGGCGTGACCGCGCCGGCCGGCAAGCGCATGGGCCACGCCGGTGCGCTGATCTCGGGTGGTGCCGACACCGCCGACGCCAAGCTCGCCATCATGGAAGAGTGCGGCTTCACGGTGACGCGCAACCCGTCCGAGATGGCCAAGCTGCTGAAGGCGATGCTGTAAGCGTCGTTCCTTCCGCAACAGGAAAAAGCGCCGGCTGGTCCGGCGCTTTTTTTTTCGCCGCGTTGTTCGTGAAGTGACGATTGTCTGTGTCGGGTTCGTGCCAATTGTCGCGCCGAAGTCGTCCGGTCCGGCCGACGGTGCAGGGCGAATCCCCGAAATGCCGCCGCTTGCGGGGCGAAGTTGCGGTGGATGCGGGGGTGGCATCGTCCTTGCGGTAGCAGGGCAATGCCATTCACGGGACGCAGCATCATGGTGACGATCAACGATACGACCCTGCGCGACGGGGAGCAGACGGCCGGGGTCGCCTTCACGGCGGACGAGAAGCTGGTGATCGCGCAGGCGCTGGCGGCGGCCGGGGTGCGCGAGATGGAGATCGGCGTGCCGGCGATGGGCGAGGCCGAACGCGCGGTGATCCGCGCGATCGTCGCGCTGAAGCTGCCGGCGCGGCTGATGGTGTGGTGCCGCGTGTGCGTGGCCGATCTCGACGCGGCGGCCGATTGCGGGGCCGACATCATCCATCTGGCGCTGCCGGTGTCGGACCAGCAGATCGAGCGCAAGCTGGGGCGGAGCCGTGACTGGGCGCTGGCGCAGCTGCGCGATACCTTGCGCGCGGCCCGCGAGCGCGGGCTGGTGGTGTCGGTCGGGGGCGAGGATGCGTCGCGCGCGGATCCCGACTTCCTGTGCCGCGTGCTGGAGGCCGCACAGGCCGGTGGCGCGGTGCGCTTTCGCTACGCGGATACGCTGGGCGTGCTCGACCCGTTTTCAACCCATGCGGCGATCGCACGATTGCGGGCCGAGTGCGACCTGGACGTCGAGATGCACGCGCATGACGACCTGGGGCTCGCGACCGCGAATACGCTGGCGGCCGTGAAGGCCGGCGCGACACACATCAGCACGACGGTCAACGGTCTCGGGGAGCGCGCGGGCAACGCGCCGCTCGAGGAGGCGGTGATGGCGCTGCGCCACCTGCAGGGGCTCGAGTCGGGGGTCGATACGCGGCAGCTGCCGGTGATCTCGGAGCTGGTCGCGGAGGCGTCTGGACGGCCGGTGGCGGCCAACAAGCCGATTGTCGGCGGCTGGGTGTTCACGCACGAGGCGGGGATCCACGTCGATGGGCTGGTGAAGGACGCGGGCAATTACCAGAGCTTCGATCCGGCCGAGGTCGGACGCAGCCATCGCCTGGTGCTGGGCAAGCATTCCGGCGCGGCGTCGGTCGTGAATGCGTGCAGCGAGCTGGGGCTGGAGGTCGATGCGGTGACCGCCCGCCTCGTGCTCGAGCGCGTGCGCGAGCATGCGATGCGGACCAAGAGTAGTCCCGATCTGCGCGAGTTGATGCGCTTCCACCGTGAATGCCGTGCGCTGCTTACCGAAGGAGTGATGCCGTGAGTACCCTTGTCGAAGATCTGAAGCACCTCGAAAGCGCGGAGGATTTCCTCAATTACTTTGCGATCCCCTACGACGTCGCGGTCGTGCAGGTGAGCCGCCTGCACATCCTGAAGCGCTTCCAGCAGTATCTGGCGCACACGGGCGGGGTCGAGAGCCTGCCTGCTGCGTCGGCCTTCGCGGCCTGTCGCGCGCTGCTTGCGCGGGCGCACAACGACTTCGTCGCGTCGAGCGGTATCGAGCAGAAGGTGTTCAAGGTGTTCCAGACTGCGCAGGGGGAGCACCGTGTGACGATCGAGGGGTTGCGGCGGAGCCTGGGTTCCTGAGCCGATTCGGACGACGCCTCGGCGGGCCGGATTCGCCTCGCGGACGCGGGGGCGGAGTCCGGCCCGCGTTTGTTCCGTCGATCGGAGGCGCAAGGCCCTCGCACGCACCGGCTCCGCGAGCACGGCGCTGTGTGGCGCGGTTGCGGACAGGGCGTTTCAGTCCTCGTCGCCGTCAGCGAGGTCGCGGCGCGGAACGGTTTGCGGGTCGCAGGTGATCGGGCGGTAGATCTCGACGCGGTCGCCGGCGCGCAGCGGGGCGTCGAGCTTCACGAGCCTGCTGAACACGCCGATTTTCTGCATGGCGAGGTCGATGTGGGGAAACTGCCGCAGGATGCCGGAGCGTTCGATGGCGTCGCGGACGGTCGCCTGGTCGGGGACGTCAATGGTGACCCAGGCCTGCTGGCCCGGTTCTGTGTAGGCAACGCCGACTTGCATGGGGGCTCTCCTTCGCTGGTCGTTCCGCTCACGCCGACGCGGGGCCGGGGACGGAGCAGTGGGATTCGCTGGCGCGCGCGGTCTGCCGGCGCTTGAGCTCCCACGCGCGCTTGCCGGCGAGGAGGAAGGCGAGCACGGCGAAGCCGCCGGGGGGCAGGATCATCAGCAGGGCGCCGTTCCAGGCGTCGATCTTCATCTCGAGGAAGGCGAAGTGGCTGCCGAGGAGTGCGCTGGCCTGCGCGAACACGGTGGCGCTGCCGAGGATCTCGCGGATCAGGCCGATGACGGTGAGCGCGGCGGTGAAGCCGACGCCCATCGCGAGGCCGTCGATCGCGGCGGCGGGAACGGGGTTGCGTACCGCGAAGGCTTCGGCGCGGCCGAGGATGGCGCAGTTCACGACGATCAACGCGATGAAGAGGCCGAGCACCTTGTAGAGCTCGTGCAGCCAGGCGTTGAGGACGAGGTCGATGATCGTGACGAGGGTCGCGATGAGGACGACGAACACGGGGATGCGCACCTGTGCGCTGACCACATGGCGGATCGAGGCGACGAGGATGTTGGAGACGATCAGCACCGCGGTGGTCGCGAGGCCCATGCCGAGGCCGTTGGTGGCCGAGGTCGTCACGGCCATTGCCGGGCACATCGCGAGGAGTTGGGCGAAGACGACGTTGTTGTCCCACAGGCCGTCGCGCATCAGTTTGGCGGCGTTCATGGCTGTGCTCCGAGGATTTCGTTGCGATGGGCGGCGAAGTAGTCGAGGCCGCCCTTGACGGCCTTGACCACTGCGCGCGGTGTGATGGTGGCGCCGGCAAAGCTGTCGTAGATGCCGCCGTCCTTCCTGACGGCCCATTTGTCGGCGGTGGGGTCGCCGAGCGATCTGCCACTGAAGCTCGTGATCCACGGGTTGCGGGCGATCTCGATCTTGTCGCCGAGGCCGGGCGTCTCGGTGTGCTTGAGGACGCGCACGCCCAGCACCCTGCCCGCGGGATCGACGGCCATCAGCAGGCGGATCTCGCCCGCGTAGCCGCGCTCGGAGACGTTGAAGACGGCACCGGTGACGACGCCGGCCTTGCGTGCGATGTGGATCCTGCGGGTGCTGCCGGCGGCGGGGCTGGGAAGTTCGAGGACGTCCCTGAGCAGGTCGTTGTCGGCGCTGCCGGCAGGCAGGACCTGCGCGAGCGTCATCTGCGTGTCGTGCGCCTCGGCGGCGGCGATGGGCGCGCGCGTCGCATTGTTGGCGAGCGTGAGCGCGGTGCCGGCGACGAGGGCGACGCCGCCGAGCAGCAGGGGCTGGTAGGCGAGCCGGTCGCGTAGCGCGTCGAGCGAGAAGCCGGGGGATTGGTCGGTGCCCATCATGCGCCTCCGGTGTTGTCGATCGGGGTCGGTTCGAGCGCGCGTCCGTCGCGCCGGCGGCCGAGGATGCGCGGGCGGCAGTAGCGGTCGATCACGGGGGTCAGTGCGTTCATCAGCAGCACCGCGAAGGCCATGCCCTCGGGGTAGCCGCCCCAGCTGCGGATGATCCAGGTGAGGATGCCGATGCCGAAGCCGAAGATGAGCTGGCCCGCCGGGGTGTTGGGCGAGGTGACGTAGTCGGTGGCGATGAAGAAGGCGCCGAGGAGTGCCGCGCCCGAGAGCAGGTGCTGCGTGGCCGAGAGGTAGCGCGCCGGATCCGCGGCATGCCCGACGAGGGCGGGCAGGGCGATGCCGGCGAGCACGGCCGCCGGGATATGCCAGCGGATGATGCCGCTGGCGAGGAGGTAGAGTCCGCCGGCGAGCACCAGCAGGGTACCGGTTTCGCCGAGGCTGCCGGTGCGCAGGCCGGTCCAGTCGAAGAGCGTCTGCGGGCCGCTGGCGAGGGCTTCGGGGATCGTGATGCCGCGCGCCAGTTCGGTCTTGCTGTGGCCGAGCAGCGATGCGGAGGTGACGGCGTCGGGGTGGGCCGGCGCTTCTGCGGTGATGCGCAGGCTGTCGATGAAGCCGGGGGCGTCTGCCGAGAACAGCGGCTGGGGGACGACCCACTGCGTCATCACGACGGGGAAGGAGACGAGGAGGGCGACGCGCGCGACCATCGCCGGGTTGAAGAGGTTCTGGCCGAGGCCGCCGAAGACCTGCTTGCCGACGACGATGGCGATGAAGCCGCCGAGGAGGCCGATCCAGGCCGGCGCCCAGGGCGGCAGCGACAGCGCGAGGAGCCAGCCGGTGAGCAGCGCCGAGCCGTCGCCGAGGCTGCTCGTGCGGCCCATCAGGCGTTCGCAGAAGCGCTCGGCGAGGAGGCAGGCGCCGATGGTGACGGCGAAGAGGTTGATCGCCGGCCAGCCGAACAGCCAGAAGCCGAACAGCGTCGCGGGGGCGAGCGCGAGCATCACGCGCTGCATGACCTGCGCGACGGACATGCCGCCGTGGGCGTGGGGCGAGGCGGCGAGGGTGGGCAGAGCGGGCAGGGCGCCGTCGTCGGCGGAGGTGGGAACGGGGCTCATGCCGGGGCTCCTTCGGAGTTGGATGCCGCGCTCTCGGCGGCTTCGCGGGCCTTCTGTGCCTTGCGCTCGGCGGCGCGGCGCGCGGCGGCCTCAGCCTTCTCGCGCGCTTCGCGTTCGAGGCGCTCGCTGCGCGCTTCGGCCATCCGGCGCGTCGCGTCCGTGCGCTTCTTGTCGCGCTCGTGCGCGGCGAGTTCGCCCTTCGCATGGTTGAAGGCCTGTACGAGCGGGATGCGCGAGGGGCACACCCAGGCGCAGCAACCGCAGCCGATGCAGTCGTGCAGGCCGAGGGCGACGGCGGCATCGAGGGCGGCGTTGGCGATGCGGGCGTTCATCTCGAGGGGCAGCAGGCCGACCGGACAGGCCCGGGTGCAGCTGCCGCAGCGGATGCAGGGGCCGGGTTCGTCGCGTGCGACTTCCGTGGCGGACAGCGCGAGGATGCCGCTGCAGCCCTTGACGACGGGCACCTTGGCGGAGGGCAGCAGGAGGCCCATCATCGGGCCGCCCATGACGAGGCGCGCGGGTTCGCCGCGCACCCCGCCGGCGAAGGCGAGGAGGTCTTCGACGAGAGTGCCGACGAGGACCTCGTAGTTGCCCGGCTGGGCGAGGGCTTCGCCGTTGAGCGTCATGAGGCGGCTCACCAGCGGGCGGCCGAGGTCGATGGCCTGGTGGATCGCGAAGGCCGTGCCGACGTTGTGCACGAGCACGCCGACGTCGGCCGCGCGCGATTCGGCCGGCACTTCGATGCCGGTGAGTTCGATGATGAGCTGGCGGTCCGAGCCCATCGGGTAGCGCGCGGGGACGACGCAGACCTGCACGTCCGCATGGCCGTCGACGGCGGCGCGCATCGCGGCGATCGCCTCGGGCTTGTTGTCCTCGATGCCGATACGCACTTCGCGCGCGCCGGTGGCGTGGCGCATCAGCACCGCGCCGCGGATGACGCCCCCGGCGCGCTCGCGCATCAGGCGGTCGTCGCACGACAGGTAGGGTTCGCATTCGCTGCCGTTGAGGATCAGCGTGCGGATGCGCGAGCGGTGGCCGAGACCGAGCTTCACCGAGGCGGGGAAGGTCGCGCCACCGAGGCCGACGATGCCGGCTTCGGCGACGCGGCGCGCGAGTTCCTCGGGCGCGCGGGCGAGCGGATCGGCGAGGCCTTCGAGCGGCGCCCAGCGGTCTTCCATGTCGCTACGCAGCGTGATCGCCATCATCTCGAGGCGCGAGGGGTGCGGCGCGGTGATCGGCCCGATCGCGACGATTTCGCCGGAGGTCGGCGCGTGCACCGGCGCGGAGATGTTGCCCTTGGCGGTCGCGACGCACTCGCCCTTGAGGACCTTCTGGCCGATCCGCACGATGGGCTCGGCCGCGGCGCCGACGTGTTGGGACAGCGGCAGGTACAGGAGCGGCGGGGGCGGCAGGCGGCGGATCGGCGTTTCCGAGGCCGGGCGCTTGCGCTCGTCCGGATGCACGCCCCAGGGTTCGCTGCGGGTGAGGGGGCGGAAGATCTTGTCTAAGAATCCCATGATGTGCGTTCCGGGTTCAGGCGCGGGCCGGGTTGGGCCACACCCAGTGCTGGAGCGTGAGCGGGACCGGTTTCAGTCCGATGGCTTCGGTCGGACAGCGTTCGACGCAGTTGCCGCAGCCGGTGCAGGCCTCGTGCAGCACGGCGTGGATCTGCTTGGCGCCGCCGAGGATCGCGTCGGTCGGACAGGCCTTGATGCAGCGGCAGCAGCCGATGCAGATGTCTTCGGTGACGACGGCGAGCTGCGGGCCGGCATCGGCGACCGCCGAGAGGTCGATGTCGAGTCCCAGCCTGGCGGCGATGCTCTGCGCGAGCGCCTTGCCGCCGGGCGGGCAGCAGGTGGCGGGCGCCTCGCCGCCGGCGATGGCCGCCGCGGCGCCGGCACAGCCGGGGAAGCCGCACTGGCCGCAGTTGGAACCGGGCATCAGTGCCTCGACTTCGGCGACGACGGGGTTGCCTTCGACGTGGAAACGGCGGCTCGCGAAACCGAGCAGCACGCCCAGAACGGCGCCGAGGACGGTGAGGCTGGAGACGGCAACGAGCATGGTGATGCTCCTCAGGAGATCAGGCCGGAAAAGCCCATGAAGGTGAGGCTCAGCAGGCTGATGGTGACGAATGCAGACGGCGCGCCGTCGAACGCGGCGGGCACGCGGGCGAGCGCGAGGCGTTCGCGCAGGCCGGCGAAGACCAGCAGGACCAGCGTGAAGCCGAGCGCCGAGCCGAAGCCGTACAGCACGCTCTTCATGAAGCCGAAGCTCTGCTGCACGTTGAGCAGGGCGAGTCCGAGCACGGCGCAGTTGGTCGTGATGAGCGGGAGGTAGATGCCCAGGCTCTGGTACAGCGCGGGGCTGGTCTTCTTGATGACCATCTCGACGAACTGCACCGCGGCGGCGATCACGAGGATGAAGCAGAGGATGCGCAGGAAGCCGAGTTCGAAGGGGGCGAGCAGCCAGCGGTCGAGCATCCAGCACAGCGCCGACGCCAGCGTGATGACGAAGGTGGTCGCGAGCCCCATGCCGAGGGCGGCGTCCATGCTCTTGGAGACGCCCATCACGGGACACAGGCCGAGGAACTTGACCAGCACCACGTTGTTCACGAGGGCGGTCGAGAGCAGCAGCAACAGGATTTCGGTCGTGGCAGTCATGGCTTGCGCAGTGTTTCGGTCGCGGCGGTTGCCGCTACGAGGGCGCTAGTGCATGGAGCGTGCCACGGGCTCCGGGTGGGGATGAAAGTGCCGCGGATTCAGCACCTTGTGATGCTGTACAAGCTGCCCGGCGAGCAGGCGTGACGGTGGGGCGCGGGGGGCAATCCTGACAAAGCCGACGCGGCTGTCGTCTTTGCGACAGCCCGCGCGGGATGCTCCGGGGGCGTGCTCAGCGGGCGGCGAGGACGATGTCGAAGGTGGCGGATTGCGGCGCGCCGGTTTTGCCGGGCGTGAGCGCGACCGTCAGGAATTCGCGCTCGGGCGGGGCGTAGCCGTTGCCCTCGCGGTTGTTGCCGCGGAAGTACATCTGCGTGACGAACTCGGCACGTCCCGGCTGGGCGACGCGGAAGTGGATGTGCGGCGGGCGCGTGCCGTAGTTGCCCGGCAGGATCGTGAGGAAGCTGTAACGGCCCTGGGCGTCCGTCATCGTGCGGCCGAAGCCCTGGAAGGCGGGATCGCGCGTGCGCGGATCGACGCCGGGGTGGCGGTAGCGGCCGCGCGCGTCGGCCTGCCAGATTTCGACGGCGGCGTCGGCGACCGGTTTCCCGGTAGTGTCGCGCACGGCGCCGCTGAGGCGCAGCAGTGCGCCTTCGACGCTGCTTCCCGGTGCGCCGGCGAGCTTCGTCAGGTCGGCGTCGATGTCGCCGTTCCAGTCGAGCGGGTAGAAGGGGCCGATGTCATCCTCGGGCGTAGGGCGCAGGGTGGCGGCGCCGGCCGGAACCGCGGTCGTCGCCAGCCCCAGCGGCAGGAAGGGGAGGCCGCCCAGCCAGCGCAGGATGCGGCGGCGGAGCGTGCCGCGGGTCGTGTCGGGATTGGGGGAGGGGGTGTGCATCGAGTCGTCCTGTCGGGGCGGGCGAATGTTCGATGGCTTTACGGTCCGCGGGTTCCGTACGACGTCGCGCTTCGCTTGTCACAAACCCGACATTCGCGACGCGGCCTGCGAAGGCCGTTCTGAGCATGGTTTGCATTTGTTTTCAGTGGCTTGAGTGATCTCGTCGGGCGTGGCACCGTCCTTGCGATAAGCCGCGTGAGCCTCGCCGCGTCGTCGTCGCGACGGCGCGGGGAATCGGATCCCATCCCGTCATCAAGGAGCCCACCATGGCCATGAAGATCATCGCCGACGAATGCACCGCCTGCGGCGACTGCAAGCCCGCCTGTCCGACCAAGTCGATCACCGAGAAGGGCGGCGTCTTCCGTATCACCGTCGACACCTGTACGGAGTGCGACGGCGATGCCGATTCGCCGCAATGCCTGGCGGTGTGCCCGGCCGGCGAGAACTGCATCGTCTATCTGTGATGCGCGTGCAAACCGCGGCCGGGCGCGCCTCGTCCGGCCATCCGGGAAGGAGCTCCGCATGAATGCGCCCACTGCCTGGGGCGAGCGCTGCCGCCAGCTCGCCGAGCCCGTCGTCGAAGCCTGCTCCGTGACCCCCGCCGCCGCGGGGCCGGCGGCGCTCGCGCATGCGATTCGTAAGCACCTGCCCGACTGGCCGTTCCGCGAGGTGCTGTGCCGCGGCGGCTGGTACCGGTTGGGGGGCGTGATGGACGCGGACGGCGTGCGCGTCTCCGACAATCTCGAGCAATGGGCAGTCGCGGAACTGGAGGCGCGCGACGGCGAGCTCGGCGCGCTGCTCGACGACTACGGGGGCTCGACGCTGCGTGCGACCCACCTGCGTGGCCGCACGCATTACTTCGCGGCTGCGGCGCCGGGGCGGGCGAGCACGGATTTCGTCCAGCTGGAGGTCGAGGCGCTGCAGGAGACCTGGGCGTCGCCGCTGTTCCGCGACGGAGCTGCACCCGGGACGCTGGACGAACTGATCGACGCGCCCTGCGGCGGCGAGGCGTGCGCGGGCGAGCATGGGCCGCGCTGCGGCACGCCCGTCGAGGCCGCGCACTACCGCTTCCGCCGCCTCACGCATGTCGGCGATCTGCTCGCGCGCATGCGCACGCAGGCGCTCGAACCGCAGCCCATCCACCGCTTCGTCGCGGACTGGGATGCCTCCAGCGCGGGGCCGGCGACCGCCTTCTGCAACCACTGGGCGATCGCGCTGCGCGAGCATCTGGACCGCTTCCGGCAGACCCTCGTGCGTGCGACGCCCATCCCCGCGCTGACCGGCGAGGCCCCGCGCTTCGGCGCGCGCGAGGGCGCGAGTGGGTTGTCGCTGCACGCGGCGCTGCTCGCCTTCGACCGCGCCGTCGGTTATCCGATGGCGTGGTACTTCGGCATGCTCGCCGGCAAGGCGGTGGGGCACTGGGTGCCGGCCGCGGTCGCGTCCGACGCGGCGGCGGGGTTTTCCTATCTTCCCGAGCGCGATCTGGCGGTGGTGCGACAGTGGCTGCACCGGCCCTACGCGTTCTGAACGGAGGCCTGTTGCGATGTCCGGTGTGCTGACGCATGAGGGCGTGGTCCGGTCGGTCGAGGGGGGCAGGGCTCTCGTCGCGGTGCCGGTGCAGGGCTGTTCGAGCTGCGGCGAGCGTAGCCGTTGCGGCGTCGGCAAGCTCGCGGGCGGCGCCAAGGTGTCGCTCGTGACGGTGCCCGCATGCGACGGCCTTGCGCCGGGCGATGCGGTGACGCTCGCGGCCGACCCGGATGCGATCAACCGTGCGGCGCTCCTGGGCTACCTGTTGCCGGCGCTGCTGATCGTCGCCGGCGCGGTCGGCGGCGACCGGCTCGCGCACACCGACGTCGCCGCGGTGCTGGGCGCGTTCGGCGGCCTCGTGCTGGGCGTGCTCGTCACGCGGATGTTCCGCGCCGCGTCGGTGCCGCTCGAGCTGCTGCGGCGCGGCCGAGCGGGAGACTGATGCTCAGGCGAAGGCGAGCAGCGGCAGATCCTCGCTGCCGAAGCATTCGCCGTGGTGGGCGCACACGCCGCAGGACGGCGCGCGGCAGGCGCTGATGCCGACCTCTTCGCACAGCTGCTTGTAGAAGAACTTCTTCCAGCGCATGCCGTTCACGTTTCGTCCGGCGAGGCGCGGGAAGTGCTCGTGCAGTAGCGCGGACAACTCGGCGCGCGAAGGCAGGCCGAGGTCGTGCCACAGGTGGTCCTCGCCCATGCAGGCGCGCGCGACGCATTCGGCCAGCGCGACCACGTCGGCGCTGCGCCCCGCGGCGCCCTGCAGCAGCAGGCGGCGCACGTCCTCGTACTCGTCGTGGCGCGCGCCGGCGGCGAACAGGCTGCCGCCGGGCTTCCAGCGCGCGGCTATCATCGCGAGGTATGCGGCGGCGGGGCGCATGTTACATCGCCTTCGGCGCATAGGAGATGCAGCGCCGCGCACAGTTGTTGTTGCACGACTCGCAGCCGACGCAGCTCTCCGGGTGCGCGATGTGCATCACCTTCTTCTCGTATTCCTCGTCTTCGTCCTCGATCGCGAACATCTCGCCATCGTCGTCGACGGCCATGAGCTGCAGTACCTCGCGCGCACAGGTCTTGAAGCAGCGGCCGCAGCCGATGCACTTGTCCTGGTTGATCGCGGCGATGAAGTTGGGCGTCCAGGCGACGCCCGAGGGCAGGGTGACGGTGAAGTGGGACATGGCTGCTCCGTGAAAGGGTAATCGGGATCCGGCGCTCAACCGGCGGCGGCCAGCCGGGTACGCGCTTCGGCGAGCTTCGCGTAGGCCTCGAAAGTCTTCTGCGCCTGCTCGGGGATGCGCTCCCAGCCAATCGGCAGTTCCTCGGACAGGTCGTGCAGGTCCATCTTGGCCTGGGTCGCCTGCGCGTTGAGCTTCTTCACCAGCGCTTTCAGTTCATCACTCGTCATCGATGTTCACCTCAGAAATTCGCGATCTCGGGGAAGCGGCCGATGAGCTCCGCCGCCTCGCCGACGATGCGGTCGCCGGCTTCGGCGAGCGCCTGCAGCGTGTCGAAGCCGAAGCGGTGGATGTCGCGGTGGTATTTCGAGAACACGATCAGGCGCCCCGTCGTCAGCATCGCGCGGCCGAAGCCTTCGTGGTTGAGCTTGATCGTCGGTGTCGCGATGAGCCCCGTGCGGCGCTCGATCGCGAGGCCGGCGGCGTTGTAGAACAGTTCCACCCGCGCCATCACCTCCGGGCCCGGATCGTCGATGATGGAGATCAGCTTGCGCGCGGCCTTGTCGACGACGAAGGGCTTGAGGATGTCGGCATCGCTCTTGTGCTCGCGCCGGCCGAAGGTGTCCTGGGCGCGGATCAGCTTGACCAGCTCCGCGAGGAAGGGCGATGCGGCGATGACGACGGCCGCCTCGTCGGGGGCGAGGGCGTCAGGCATGTTCGGCCTCGCTCGCGGCGTCATGCTCCGCATCGAAATCGAAGCTGCGCTCGCGGCCCTTCAGCAGCACCTTGCGTAGCCACGGCGGCGGCGTGCCCTTGAGCACCTCCTGCAGGCGCTCGATGATCGTCGCGATCGGCTGCGGGTTCGCCACCTTCACCGGATGCACGCGCAGGTTCACGACCTTGGCCGCCGCCGAGCCGCCGATCGCCGCCACGTACAGCATCGCGCAATCGCGCACCGCGTCGAGCTTGGGCACGAGCTTGTCCTCGGTGCCGTCCTCGGCGAGATCGCCGGCGAACTCGACGACTTCGACCAGCCGGCTTGCGTCCGGCTGCACTTCGTAGATCGCGATCTTCTTCGCCCAGCCGAAGTGGGCGTCCACGTCGATCAGGTTCTCCGTTGCAAAGGCGACTTTCATGCCGAGTTCTCCCAATGGCGAATCAGTGACCAGCGCGAGCCGGCGCATCCACGGCCGGCGCGGGGCCGGCTCGGTGGAGGTCGGGCCGCAGGCTGGCGGGGGTGACGTGCTGTTCATGCGCGTGCAGTTGCTCCATGAAGACATTGCCCACCTCGAAGATCAGATCGCGCGTGCCGCGATAGCCGACCGAAACCTTGTGCGCGACGCCCAGTCGGTCGAAGGTCGGCAAGCCGGCGCGCCAGAAGGGGATGCCCAGTCGCGCCGCGGCCTGGCGGCCGTGCGAATGGGTGACCAGCAGGTCGCAGCCGGCGGCGTGCTCCTCGAAATCGCCCAGGTCGCCGATGCGCACCGTCTCCGCCGCCACGCGCGCGAGCACCGGCGCGTCCTGCGGCGCGATCGCGCAGCTCACCGTTGCCCCCATGTCGGCGAAAAAGTGCGACAGCGCGAACAGCAGGTCCGGCTCTGCGGCGATCGCGACCTTCTGCTCGCCGAAGTAGAAATGGCCGTCGAGCATCGCGTCCTGCAGCTGGCTGCGCTGGCGGCGGTATTTCAGCGGCACGTCCTGTTCGGACAGGTCGGACAGCAGCGCGATGAAGGCATCGCAGGCGGCAAGCCCGGTGAGGCGCTCGAACACGCGGAAGGGCACGCCGGCTTTCTTCTCCAGCAGCGCCGCGGCCGGGCGCATCTGCTCGCCGATCGCGATCGTGATCGCCGAGGCGCCCATGCGCTTCACGTCCGCGAGGCGCGTGCCGCCCAGCGTGTGCGGCAGGAAGGTCTCCGGGATGTGGCCGTCGAGCGAGCCCGAGAGGTCCGGCAGCACGATGGGCGTGAGGCCGAAGGCTTCGACCGTCTCGCGGATCTCCTCGATGTCGCCCGGCGTCAGGTGGCAACCGGCGAGGATGTTCACCTGCCACGGCGTGCGCACCTTGGTCGGCGGCACCAGGGCGTCGACCATCGCGCTGACGGCTTTCGCCCAGCCATCGGAGAAGCCGCCGACGAAGTCCGGCGTCGAGGTGTAGACGACCTCCGTGCCGGCGAGCTCCGGATGCTTGTCGCGGATCAGCTTCAGGAAGCCCGCGACGTCGTCGCCCTTGGCCTCGGTGATGCCGGTCGAGCAGATCCCGATCAGCGCCGGGTTGGCGCGCTTCTTGATGTTCAGCAGCGCCTGCTCGATGTTCTCCAGGCCGCCGAGGATGGTCGTGACCTCGTTCATCGCGGTCGTCTGCAGCGGAATCGTCTCGCGGAAGTGGCGCACGAACAGCACCAGCCCGAAGGCCGTGCAGCCCTGCGAGCCGTGCAGCAAGGGCAGCGCGCGGTCCATGCCGAGGAAGGCCAGCGCGGCGCCTATCGGTGCGCTCATCTTCAGCGGGTTCGTCGTGCAGGCTTTCCTGCCGGGAATGATCGTGGCCATGATGCGTGCTCGAAAGGGTACGAGCACTGCACAGCAGGAACGGTGCCAGAGGTACATACTCCCGCAAAAACAGGCACATGGCCGCGGCGCCGGATCGTGCGGGAACGGCTTTGGCGGATGTCCGACACGAACCTGTCGCAAGCGCCACACAACCCGTGCAGCGCGGCTGCAGGCCGTTCCGGGCGGCAATCCCGCACGGCAATCAGGGCCGCCCGCGGTATGATGACGGCTGGCTGGAGCCGTGCGCCGCTACCCGGCCCGCCCCGCGAGGACGCACCCATCCGGCCGTGCCCGGCCTCCGGCACGCACGTCGATGAACGTCAAATTCAGGACACGAGGAGCGCAGATGCCCGTCTATCGGATGCCTGTCGGCCGTCCCATGCGAATCGCAGTCTTCCCCGCTGCCGCGAACGGAGTCGGTCGAGCATGATGTCCGGCCGCGTCGAAGTCCGCTCGCCCGCCGGCGAGGCGCGTTTCCACATGCTGTTCGAGGACGCGCGCCATGCGATCGTGCTCGTCGAGGACGGCCGCTTCATCGCCGCCAACCGCGCGGCGCTCGACCTCCTGCGCCTCGACCGCCTCGACCGCCTCCTCGGCCGCAGCCCCAGCGACATCTCGCCGCCCTTGCAGCCGGACGGCCAGCCTTCCAGCGTGCTCGCGGAGGAGATGTCGCGGCGGGCGCTTGCCGACGGCGGTGGGCGCTTCGAATGGGAGCACGTGCGCGGCGATGGCACGCTGGTCGAAGTCGACACGCTGGTCACGGTGATCCACGACGGCGAGCGCGCGCTGCTGCATTCGGTGCTCACCGACATCACCGAGCAGAAGCAGGCGCAGCGCGAGCTGGCGGAGTACCGCGAGCGGCTCGAAGGCCTCGTCGCCGAGCGCACCGCCGAACTGGCCGCGGTCAGCGCCTCGCTGCGCGAAGCCAACGCCGAGCAGCAGGCGATCTTCGACACCGCGACCTCGGGCATCGCCCTGATCAAGGACCGCGTGCTGGTGCGCTGCAACCGGCGCCTGCACGAAATGTTCGGCTGGCCGCATGGCGGGCTCGTCGGGCAACGCACGGCGGTCTGGTACCCTGACGAGGACGCGCACGCAGCAGGCGGCGAGCCGGTGTACACCGCGATCTGGCGTGGCGAATCGCACCGGCGCGAGCAGCAGCTCATGCGCCGCGACGGCACGCTGTTCTGGGCGCGCCTGACCGGCACGGCCGTGGATCTGTCGGACCGCCGCAAGGGCTCGGTCTGGGTCGTCGACGACATCTCCGCCGAATTCGAAGCCATCGAGCGGATGCAGAAGGCCCGCGCGCTCGCCGAGGACGCCGCACGCATCAAGTCGGACTTCCTCGCCAACATGAGCCACGAGATCCGCACGCCGATGAACGCCGTCATCGGCATGACCTACCTCGCCCTGCGCACGCAGCTCGACGCGCGTCAGCGCGACTACCTCGAGAAGATCCTCGCGTCCAGCCAGCACCTGCTCGGCATCATCAACGACGTGCTCGACCTCTCCAAGATCGAGGCCGGCAAGCTCGTCATCGAGCACATCGACTTCGACCTCGAGAAGACCGTCGCCGACGTCGGCGCCCAGATCGTCGAGAAAACCAACGCGAAGGGCCTCGAACTGGTCATCGACCTCGCGTCCGACGTGCCGGCGAGCCTCATCGGCGACCCCCTGCGCATCAGCCAGATCCTGCTCAACTACGCCAACAACGCAGTCAAGTTCACCGACCGCGGCGAGATCGTCCTGCGCATCCGGCGCGAAAGCTTCGAGGACGGCGACGTCGTGCTGCGCTTCGAAGTGCGCGACACCGGCATCGGCATCGACGACGAGCAGCGCGGGCGGTTGTTCCGCAGCTTCGAGCAGGCGGACACCTCGACCACGCGCAAGTACGGCGGCACGGGGCTGGGGCTTGCGATCAGCAAGCGGCTCGCCGGCATGATGGGCGGCAGCGTCGGCGTCGACAGCAAGCCGGGCGCTGGTTCCACCTTCTGGTTCACCTGCCGCCTCGGCATCGGCCGTTCCGAGGGGCACCTGCTCATGCCCGCCCCGGACCTGCGCGGCCTGCGTGCGCTGGTCGCCGACGACAACCTCAGCTCGCGCGACGTGCTCGCCGAGATGATGCGCTGCATGACCTTCCACGTGGATGCCGTGGACTGCGGGCGCGCGGCCCTTGTCGAAGTCGAGCGCGCGGCGCAGGCCGGCGAGCCCTACGACATCGTCCTGCTCGACTGGCAGATGCCCGGACTCGACGGCGTGGCCGCCGCGCGCGCGATCGGCCAGCTCGGCCTGCCGCGGCTGCCCGTGCGCATCGTCGTCACCGCCTACGGGCGCGAGGATGTCGTGCGCGCGGCCGTCGGCGCCGGCGTCGATGACATCCTGCTCAAGCCGGTGACCGCTTCCGCGCTGTTCGACACCGCGATCCGGCTGCTCGATGGCGTCCTGCGGCCAGCCAAGGCGCATGCCGCCACCGGCGAAGCGCCGACCGATCTTGCCGCGATCCGCGGCGCCCGCCTGCTGCTCGTCGAGGACAACGAGCTCAACCAGGAGGTGGCGAGCGAGTTGCTGGGCGCCGCGGGCTTCCGCGTCGATATCGCCGAAAACGGCGAGGAAGCGGTTCAGCGTGTGCAGCAGTGCAGCTACGACCTCGTGCTGATGGACATGCAGATGCCGGTGATGGACGGCGTGACCGCGACGCGTGCGATCCGCCGGCTACCTGCCTGCGCCGACCTGCCCATCGTCGCGATGACCGCCAACGCCATGTCGGGCGATCGCGAACGGTGCATCGAGGCGGGGATGAACGATCACCTCGCCAAGCCGATCCACCCCGATCGCCTGTGGGCCGCGCTGTTGCGCTGGGTCGCCCCGCGCGCCGACGCATCGGCCGCCAGCGCCCCGGGTGTGCCGGGGGCGCCATCCGCTGCGCCGTGCGCCATCCTCGCGCGGCTCAGGCGGGTTCCCGGCCTCGATCCCGATCTCGGCGTGCGGCGCCTGATGGGGAAGGAAGACTTCTATCTCTCCCTGTTGCGCAAGTTCGTCACCGGCTACGGGGATTTCACCGCGCGCCTGGACGCCGCCCTCGCTGGTGGCGACCTCGCTGCGGCCGAGCGCCTCGCCCATTCGCTGAAAGGGCTGGCGGGCCAGATCGGCGCGGCGCTGCTGCAGGAAATCGCGGCCGAACTCGAACGGTGCATCCACGAGGGCGCCCCTGCGGCGGACATCGAAGAAGCCCGCGACCGCGCCGTGCGCGCGCTCTCCGACCTGATCGAAGCGCTGTCGACGGCGCTGCCGGCGTCCGAGGCGCCGGCCCGGTAGCGTTCACGCCGCGCCCCAGCCCTCGGGCTGTTCCCACGGCGCCGGCTGCCGCACCTGTGACCAGATCGGGTTATGCAGCGCCTTGTCGATCTCGGCGACGAGATTCACGACCCCGTCGTAGCCCGTGTAGGCGTGATGGCGCTCCTGGTTGATCTCGACCCATGGCGTTTTCGCCTTCAGCGCGACGAACTGCGAGCGCCCGCCCGAGAGCATCACGTCGGCCTGCGACTCCTTCAGCATCCGGTACATCTCGCGCGGCGGAAGTTCGTCGAACATGTGCGCGTCGGTGCCCATGATCTCGACGACCTTGGCGCGGTCGCCCTGCGTCGATTTGCGCATCGAGGTGCCCACGATCTCCATGCCCACCTCCTGCAGCGCCGACACCACGCTCCACGACTTCACCCCGCCGGTGAAGAGAAGCACGCGCTTGCCCGCGAGCCGCGCACGGTACTTTTCCAGCCGTGCCCACGCGCGCGCCTCCTCGCGCGCGATCAGTGCCTCGGCGCGCGCCGGCAGATCCGCAGGGGCGCCTTTCGTCACCAGCAAGGCGGAGATCTTGCGCAGGCAGTCCGACATGTCCGCGATGCCGTAGAAGCTGCCCTCGAAGAAGGGGATGTCGTAGCGCTCCTGCATCTTGCGCGCGATGTTGATCAGCGCCTGCGAGCACAGCATGATCGCCGCCTTCGCGCGGTGCGAGCCGGCGATGTCGCGGTAGCGTGCGTCGCCGCAGAAGCTCGCCAGCACGCGGATGCCCAGCGCGTCGAAGAGCGGCTTCACCTGCCACAACTCGCCGACGACGTTGTATTCGCCGATCAGGTTGATGTCGCAGGCCGTCGTGTATTCCGGCTCCAGCGTGCCGACGACGTGGTCGAGCAGCGCCTCGCCGCCCAGCTTGTTGCCGAGGTTCTTGCTGCCCGCGAAACCGGGGGCGTTCACCGGGATCACCGGTGTGCCGAACTTCGCGCTCGCCGCGCGGCACACGCCCTCGACGTCGTCGCCGATCATCGCCGGCAGGCAGGTCTGGTACACGAAGATCGCCGGCGGATTCACCTTGTCGATGATCTCCTTGATTGCGCGGTAAAGGCGCTTCTCGCCGCCGTAGATGACGTCGAACTCCGCCATGTCGGTCGTGAAGCCCGTGCGGTAGGTCTGCGCGCCGGACGAATACACGTGGCGCGAATCCCACGAATTGCCTTCGCACGCGATCGGTCCATGTACCAGGTGGGCGACGTCCACCACCGGCTGCAGCGCGATCTTCGCACCGTCGAAGGCACAGCCGCCCGCCGCCGCGCCGGGCGTCAGCGGCTTCTTGCAGCCCTCCTTGCGCGCCTTGTCGCTCTTCGCCTGGTTCGTCGCGCAGCCGGGCTCGATCAGCAGGCTGTCGATTCTCTGTTTTAGTGCGCTCATGTCGGTTTCCTGTGTGCGCTCGTGGCGCGGGTGTCGGGGGGCGGGGAAACCGTTGCACGATCGATGCCAGACCTGGCATCACGCAAAATCAAAGACTTGCGACGGGCGTGCGACCGCATCGCGGCCGCTGTCGAACTCGCGACAACCAATTTGTCGAGGAAGCGACACAGACGCTGTGGGAGCGGCTTCAGCCGCGAATCGGCCGCGCCCCCTTCGATACCGCCCATTCGCGGCTGAAGCCGCTCCCACGGAAAAGCACCGGCCCGCCGCCGTGTCCGAGCTTCCTCCGCCCTGCTATGCTCTCGTTTTCCGGCGCACCGCGCCGCGCTTCCGATCCTGCGCCAACATGAAGAAAGCCCTCGTCTCCCTCGCCCTGTGCCTCGCCGCCATCGTGTCCGGCTCCGCCTTCGCCACGCCGGGCGAAGTCCCCGAAGGCGGCACCCTGCGCCAGATGCCGATGCAGGGCCTCACCACCGGCTCGAAGCTGCTTGGCGACTATCGCGGCAAACCGCTGATCATCAACGTCTGGGCGAGCTACTGTCCGCCCTGTCTCGCCGAGATGGGATCGCTGGAGCGCCTGTCGAAGCGCTACGGCAAGCAGTTCAACGTGATCGGCATCTCCATCGACGACTACCCCGAGCGCGCCCAGGCCTTCCTCACCCAGGCGAAGACCAGCTTCCCGCACTTCATCGACCGCCAGCTCGCGCTCGAGAACATGCTCGGCGCCGACCGCATTCCGCTCACGGTGCTGGTCGACGCCGACGGCAAGGTCGTGCAGAAAGTGTTCGGTGCGAAGGAGTGGGACAGCCCGGAAGCCGTCGAGGCTATCGGCAAGGCCTTCGGCCGGCGCATGTAGGCCGCACGCGCCGGAATGTTCCGATCGGCATGTGAACTGCCGTCGGGCGTCCGGACGGGCAGGGCGCGCGAGGCCGCTCCCGTCCCGACCGTCCACAGTGGGCGCATGGACCCGCAATGGGGGATTCCAGGCTGAATTTACGCACGGCACATTACAGGGATGTTTCCGCTGGTAAAATCGCGCCCTAACTCCATGCGGCCGCCAGGCAAAAACAACCATGTTCTCCCGCTTCATGCCCCGTGAGGGTCAGTTCTTCACCCTTTTCAACTCCCATGCAGACGAGATCGTGGCCGGCGCCAAGGCCCTGGTCGTGCTGATGCAGGCCGTCGGAAAGGACGCATCGGCGACGGCGAAGGCCACTGCCGACATCGACGAGATCGAGACCCGTGCGGACAAGCTGAACCACGACGTGATGGCGCTGATGCACTCCACGTTCATCACGCCGCTCGACCGCGACGAAATCCATCAGCTCATCTCGCACATGGACGACGTGCTCGACACCATCCAGGACGTCGCCGAGACCGTCTCGCTGTACGACATCGTCGAAGTCACCGAGGACGCCCTGCGCATCGCCGAGCTCTCGCTGTCCTGCGCCGAGAGCGTGCGCGCCGCGGTCGTGCTGCTGTCCAACATGGACAACGGCCGCGAGATCCTGCGCATCTGCCACGAAATCGACGGCTTCGAATCCGATGCCGACCGCGTCCTGCGCAAGGCGCTGTCGGGCCTCTTCCGCGAGGAGCCGGACGTCCGCGTGGTCCTGAAGATGAAGGGCGTCTACGAACTGCTCGAATCGGTCACCGATCGCTGCAAGGACGTCGCCAAGATCCTCGAGTCCGTCGTGCTCGAAAACTCCTGACCAGCGATCTCCCGGAAAACAACATGGCAACTATGGAGATCGGCCTCGCCACGGTGATGTTCCTCGTGGCGCTGGCCCTGCTGTTCGACTTCATGAACGGCTTCCACGACGCGGCTAACTCGATCGCGACGGTCGTCTCGACCGGCGTGCTCAAGCCCCACCAGGCGGTCGCCTGGGCGGCGTTCTTCAACATCGTCGCAATCTTCATCTTCCAGTTGAAGGTGGCGACGACCATCGGCAAGGGCACCATCGACCCGATGGTCGTCGACCACGTCGTCGTGTTCGGCGCACTGGTCGGGGCGATCGCGTGGAACATCATCACTTGGTACTACGGCATCCCGTCCAGCTCCTCGCACGCGCTGATCGGCGGCCTGGTCGGTGCCGCGGTCGCCAAGGGCGGCTTCGGCTCGCTGCTCGCCAGCGGACTCATCAAGACCGTCGCCTTCATCCTCGTGTCGCCGCTGCTGGGCTTCCTGCTCGGATCGATCCTGATGGTCGCGGTGTCGTGGATATGCTTCCGAACCCCGCAACGCAAGGTCGACAAGTGGTTCCGCCGCCTGCAGCTCCTCTCGGCCTCGCTGTACAGCCTCGGCCACGGCGGCAACGACGCGCAGAAGACCATCGGCATCATCTGGATGCTCCTGATCGCCGCCGGCATCAGCCAGAGCTCCGACCCCGTGCCGACCTGGGTCATCGTCATGTGCTACCTCGCCATCGGCCTCGGCACGATGTTCGGCGGCTGGCGCATCGTCAAGACCATGGGCCAGCGCATCACCAAGCTCAAGCCCATCGGCGGCTTCTGCGCTGAAACCGGCGGCGCGATCACGCTCTTCCTCGCCACCGCGCTGGGCATCCCTGTGTCGACCACCCACACCATCACCGGCGCCATCGTCGGTGTCGGCTCCGCGCGCAAGGTCTCGGCCGTGCGCTGGGGCGTCGCCGGCAGCATCGTGTGGGCGTGGATCCTCACCATCCCGTGCAGCGCGCTGATCGCCGGCGGCGCGTGGTACGTCGGCAAGATGATCCTCTGATCGCCCTGCCGTCGCCGAACGCCCCGCCCTCTGCGGCGGGTCGAAGCAGCCGGGTTCAGAAGCGCGAACCCGGCTGCTTCAGAAATTCGATCTCCTCCGCGCTCGACGCCCTTCCCAGAATCGCATTGCGATGCGGATAGCGCCCGAAGCGCTCGATGATCGCCTTGTGCCTCCGGGTCGAGTCCAGGTTGTCCGCGATGCCGTTGCGCTCGAAAAGCCGCACCGCCATTTCATGGATCTCCAGCGACTCGCTGTGCATGAAGGGCATGTACAGAAAGCTGCGCTCTACCGGCCGCAGCGCCTGCTCCGCCCCTGCCGCAATCGCCTCCTGCGCCAGTGCCAATGCCAGCGCGTCGCAGGCGAAGGCTTCTGGCGAATCGCGGAACATGTTGCGCGAGAACTGATCCAGCACGATCACCTCCGCCAGCCGCCCGGCGGCACTCCCGCGCCACCCGGACAGCTCGCAGCGCGCCGCCTGCGCATGCACCTCGCCGAAGCGTTGGGCGACCAGGCGGTCGAAAGCGGCGTCCTTCTTCCACCACTGCGCGGGGGAAATCTCGTCGAACCAGAATTCCAGGATCTCTTGGTACATGGGCGACTCCCTAGCATGGAGCGATTCCGGACGGGCCGGCCGGGTCAAACCGCGGCCGGTGTGGAAATTCATGCGGAACGGGTGTGACCGCACCCCGTTCCTCGCGTCACGGTACGACCTGAATTGAAGAACTGCGACTCGCCGGTACGAGCAAAACGAGATTTCGCAGTCCGCCCGAAACATTTGAAATCAACGATTTCTGCCCGCCATACTTTAGCCGCGTTCCACAAACACCAGCGTAGTTGTCGGCGCATTTCCGCATCGGGGTGGAAGGCCGTGCGCCACAGTACGCGCGGCCGGATATGTAGTGCGAGTTCGGTGAGCTTGACGGCCAGAAACAGTTGCCAGGGTTTCAGGCGCGAGGTCTTGAGCACCTGGTGACGAAAATCCCAGCGGCTCATATCCGGTTCGACGACGTCGAGGTGGGCTGTTTCGGCGCCGAACCGGGTCCAGTCGTGGGGTGTCGCGTACATGACGTTCACCAGGTCCGGGTCGTAGCGCACCATGCCGCGGAAGGCACGCCAGCGACTGATCCACCCTTCGTCGCCCAAGCCGGCGACATGCGTGGCGATGGCGATGATTCCGTTCTTGCGCAGGAGCCGGATCGCCTCGCTATCGACGGTCGCGCTGGAGTCCTTGCCGACACGCTCGATGATCGTCGCGTCGGTGGTCTCGATGCCGACCAATATCGCGCAAAAGCCCGCTTTCCGGTAAAGCGGCAACAGTTCGGCATCGCGACAGATGTCGCTGGCGCGCATTGCCGCGGTGAGCGCTACCGGGACCGCACGCGCCGACATCTCCTCGAGGAATCGCCGCCATTGTCTGACGTTCGTGGTTGGATTCTCGTCGGCAAAGGTAATGAAATTCACGCCGTGGCGGCGATGCAGCATGGCGATCTCGTCGGCCAGGCGGACCGGGTCGCGGTGCCGCCAGCGCACCCAGAACTCCCGTTGACCGCAATAGCTGCACCGGTGAGGACAACCGCGCGAGAACTGGATGATTGCCGAGCGGCCCAGACCCCAGCAGCGATGGCGATCCCAGTCGTCGATCAGTTCCCAGGCGACCCGGCAGGCATCGAGGTCGCGGATGACCGGCGCTGACGGCGTCTCGAAAATGCGCCCATGTTCGTCGCGACTGGAAATGCCGTCCACTCCGGTCAGCTCTTGCCTGGCGGCCAAGGCTTCGGCCAGGCGAACCACCACCGCTTCACCCTCGCCACGGACGATGATATCGACCTGAGGGGCGGTCTCCAGAATGGCTTGTGCGTGAAAGCTGGGGTACACGCCGCCATAGACGGTGACGAGGTGACTGGCCGCCTTCTTGATGGCCGACAGCATGCGCAGCACGGTCAGATGGGCGGGGCTCGAGCCGCTATGTCCCGTCATGACAACGTCGGGCGCGAAAGCGTGCACGCGCCGGACGATCTCGGTCTCGCTCAGCATCGCCTGCTCGGCGTTGAGCAGGGCAACGTCATGCCCCGCGTCGATCAACGGGCCGCCGATGGACAACATTCCCAGGGGCACCTGCGGCCCCATGCCGTGAATCGTAAGGGCGCGATATGGTGGATTGATCAACAGAATGCGCATGGCGAACTCCTGATGTGAGGACGGAATGACCGGTTCAGAAACCTGGCTTGACGACCATCAGGAAGTAGACGGCCGCCATCGCCGCAAACGCCGGATAGCCGAGGCGCTCCCATCGCCTTGCGTCGGCCCAGTAGGGATGCGGCAGCGCGCCGCCCGCAGCGCTGGCCGCCGACGCGGTGCGCGCCATCCTGAGTTGCAGCCACACGACCGGTAGCCAGCAGATGCCGGCGAGCGCGAACAGCGCGAACGAGACCAGCAGCCAGGGCGCTGTCGGCGGCCAGCCGCCGAGTTCCATCAACAGGAGGCCGGTGACCGGCTGGATGATCACGGCCGGCGTGGTGAACCACCAGTCGGCGCGGACGACGAGACGCGAGACGACGGCGATCGATTCGACCGAGCCGGAGCGGTTGGCGAAGAAGAGGTAGAAAGCCGTACCGAAACCGGTGCCGACAAGGAAGACCGAGGAGACGATATGGAGGGTCTTCAGGATCAGGTAGGTGTTCATGACGAAACCTCGCGTGAATGGAGGACGATCAGGATTGCGAGAACGGCCAGGTTCTTGGTGATCGGGCCGAAGGGATGGACAAGGAACTCCGGGAGCGCGAAGGCGATGATCGCGGTATATGCGAGAACGAGGCCCGCCTGCGCCAGCCACAGGCGCCGACCGGGCCTGAACAGGGTGGCGACGCCAAAAGCGAAGTCGAGCGCGGCGGCACCGTAGAGCGCGACGAACGCCGGGACGCCGGCAAGGCCGACGCGGGCGAGCAGGGCCAGGCTGTCGGCCTGCGGGTACGCGCCGGCGCTGACGATCGCGGTGACGAACCAGATGATGGCGAGCGCTACTCGCAGCAAGAGGCCATGCCAGCTGTCGAGCGCCCGGCGGCGCAGATCGGCCGAACGTTCGGGCGCAATGAAGCGCTCGATCGAGCGCGGCGCATGGCCGAGCAGGCGCGTCGCCGCGGCGAGCGCATCGGGGGCGCAGGTATTTCCTGCTTGCAGCATGCGCCAGTTTTCGTGGTTGAAGAGCGCGCCGGGAATGCGATCCGCAATGGCCGCGGCGATCGCCATGAGCGGCGTCGGGATCGCGAACTGCCCGGTCGGAGGCAAGCCGAGCGCACGCCGGTAAACGAGGAGGATGTCGCGCAGGGTGAGCGGGGCCGGCCCGGCGAGTTCGATGCACTGCCGTGCCGGCGTGGCCGGATCGGCGAGGCGCAACGCGGCGTCGGTGAGGTCGTCGATATGCACCGGTTGCAGCGGCTGCTCGCCACCGCCCGGAAGCGGTAGAAGCGGCAGGCTGGCAAGGGTGAGAAAGAGCCGTGCAGATTGGCCTTCTTCGCCGAAAACGAGTGCCGGCCGGAGAACCTGCCAGTCGAGCGGCAGGCTCATCAGCGCCTCGTCGGCGGCGCGCTTAGTGAGGAAGTAGCTCGAGTCGCCCCTGTCGGCGCCGAGCGCAGAAATCTGGATCACCCGTGGCGCTCGCGTGCCGGCCGCGACGCAGGCTTCGAACAGCGCCACCGGCGCTGCGGTATGGATGACGTCGAAGCGCTGCGCCGCGGTCTCCACGATGATGCCGACGGCGTTGATGAGGACGTCGACGCCCGCGATGAATGCACCCCAGTCGGCCGGGTCGTGGTCGGAGGCGAAGTCGATCGCGATTTCGTCGGGCGCAACCGGTTGGCGCACGGCCTTGACGACCGTGTGGCCCGCGGCGGTGAAGGCATCGGCAAGCGAGGCCCCGATGAAGCCGCGAGCGCCAAGGATCAGGACTCGCATGGCATGGCCCCCCGCGCCGATGCCCGTTGGCCAGCGAAAGTATCATCCGGGGCCGTCCTCACCGGGGCGGTGGTTTCCGGCGCGATCAACACGATAGTCTTCATCTGCGTCTCCGTTAGTGCCGGCCGGGAACTGCGCATCGGCCCGACCGGCAGGCGCGGCCACGGCGCTCTGCCTGGCAGGCGGCGAGCGCTTCGAGCAGGCCGCCGAAGCGACGCGAAATCGTTGGACGGTGACGGGCGAAGAAGCGGTAGAGCGCATCGGCCGGAACCTTCAGCGGCCCCCAGTTGGCCGGGGCGATGAGCCAGCCGAGACCGACGGCGCGGTAAGCGCGGCGAAACACCTCCATGCCCGTGATCAGGTTGCCGTCGGGAAGTTGCGCTCGAATCTGCGAAGCGAACTCCTCCCGCGTCATGCCGTAGGGCCGGGGGTCGAACCCCGGTGCGGCAATGTCGATGAAACGCAGACGCCCCTCGTCGTTGCGCGACCGGAGATTCGCGATATCCAGACGACAGATTGGGCAATTGCCGTCGTGGAAGATGGTGATCGGATATCTTTCCATGATTAATTACTCGAATGACGGTTGTTTCTGTAAAAACAGAAATTAATGCCTCAAAAAAACGGGCATCGCTGCCCGCGCCGGACCTTGTCGTCGGTTCAGTCCTTCCTTCTGACTGCGCGGCTGATCTTCGCGCCGACTCCCATCGCCTTCATCAGGGTTTCGGGCTGCAGTCGCAGCATCTCCTCCGACCAGGTCGTCAGCACCTCGATGAACTCGAGCGTCTCCTTGATGCGCTGCTCGGTGCCGGTGTCTTCGTCGCCGATCGCCGGGTTGCCGAGGCAGTCGCGCAGCACCGAAATCGTCGGGTCGATCTCGCGCTGGCGGCGGCCTTCGACGATCAGCTTGAACAGTTCCCAGATATCGGTGGACGTTTCGAAGTGGTCGCGGCGGTCGCCCATCAGATGCACCACGCGTGCGAGGCGCCAGCTCTGCAACTCCTTCAGGCTGTTGCTGACGTTCGAGCGCGCGACACCCAGCGTAAGGGCAATTTCTTCCGCATCCATCGGCCGGCCGGCGAGGTAGAGCAGCGCGTGGATCTGCGCGACAGTGCGATTGACGCCCCAGCGCGAGCCCATTTCGCCCCAGTGGAGGATGAATCTTTCTGCGATCGGCTTGAGTTCCATGCGGTAAATCTAGAGTTGTCTGTAATTTCTGTCAAGACAGAAATAAGAAGTTCGCAGCATGGGTTCGACTCTCGATCGTCCGCACCGACTTGACGTGCCGCCGTGGGCACCGACCGTGCAAGGGGCGTGGGTGACGCTCTCCCTTGCCCCCGCGTCGACTCCCTGCCGACCGCCGCATTGCGATGCGGATGGCGCCCGAAGCGCTCGTCGATCGCCTTGATTCAAGAGTTCGCCGGTACATGGGCCGCTCCGGCGAAGGACTTGTCATTGGTCTTTCGACCCGTCGCGGAGCGGATTCCGATGATCGTTGGTGCTGCGTTAAATATAGAATAATTGACATCATTCTTTTGATTATCGCGAAAATGTCCATCGATCGTTTCGAGGCGTTGCGGGTCTTTTGCCGCATTGTCGAAATGGGCAGCTTCAGTCGCACTGCCCGGCATCTCGATATGTCGAATTCCTCGGTGACCAACCACCTTACGAATCTGGAAGGCCATCTGGGCGTGCGGCTGCTCAACCGGACGACGCGCAAACTCTCGCTGACCGACGAGGGTCGGGCGTGCTACGAGCGGGCCCGCGACCTGCTCGATGGACTCGGGGAATTGGAAGAGGGCTTGCGGGGGGCGAAGGTCGTACCCCAGGGGGTACTTCGGGTGGACGTTCCCACCGCCATCGGGCGCATGTATATCGCTCCGGCATTGCCTCGTTTTGCAGAGCTTTATCCCGAAGTGACGGTGAGAATGACGCTTGGCGATCAGGTTCTCGCACCCGAAGCGGCTGGGGTGGATGTCTCCATCCGTGTCGGGGAGTTGAAGGATCTGGCGCGTGTGGCGAAGACGCTTCACCGGACGCGCTATGTGTGCTGCGCATCGCCCGATTTTCTGGCCAGGCATGGCACCCCGGCGGTGCCGCAGGATCTGGCGAGGTATCCGCAGATCGGTTTTCTGCAACCGACTTCGGGGCAACCCGTCCCCTGGTACTTCAGCAAGGGCGATGCAGCGTTCGAGCAGATGCCCGAAGCCCGCATCTGGATCAATCACGCCGAATCCTTGATCGATGCGGCCATATCCGGCGGCGGCGTGGTCCAGCTTTTCTCCCTCTCGCTGCAGCGCTACTTTGCGAAAGGAATCCTGGTGCCTATCCTGGCAGACTGGTCGGCGCCCGGCCCTCCGATATCGATCCTTTATCCGCCAAGCCGCCACCAGCCCGCGAAGATCAGCGCGTTCGTGAAATTCGTGGGCGAGCTGTTTGAAGATCAGCTCGACTAAGGCTCGGGTGCGATGCTCGTGGCGGCGGTGGCGGTCGAACATCTCGATGCGCACGGACTCGAGACGCGCCTTCGTCGCCACCGGGGTCTCGGGCGGGGCTCGGGAACCTCCGCAGCCGACCTTTCTGCCCCTTGTGTTTGTCGGCGGGCTTGCAACGGAGGTCCGTTCCTGACGCACTGTTACTGCCCGAACGTGAGCGCAGCGCCCCGCTCAGGTACCATTGAGCGCATGCTGAACCTGAAACAAATCAAAGCCGTCTCGCTGGATCTGGACGACACGCTGTGGCCCATCTGGCCCACCATCGATCGCGCGGAAAAGGTGCTGCACGAATGGCTCGTGAGCAACGCCCCCGCGACGGCAGCCATGTATGCGAGCCCCCGCGCGCTGCGCGAGATCCGCGACGCCGTGGAACTACAGCGTCCCGACCTCGCCCATGACATGACGGCGCTGCGCCACGAGTCGATCCGCGTGGCGCTGTCGAGCGCGGGGGACGACCCCTCGCTGGCCGGCCCCGCCTTCGACGCCTTCATCACCGAACGCCACAACGTGAGCTTCTTTCCCGACGCGCTCCCCGCGGTGGAATTCCTGGCCGCGCGTTTTCCGCTGGTGAGCATCTCCAACGGCAACGCCGATCTCGCGCGCGTGGGTTTGGCGCCGTACTTCGTCGCCAGCGTCGCGGCGCTCAAGGTGGGCGTGTCCAAGCCGGACGTGCGCATCTTCCAGGTCGCAGCCGAAGCCGTGGGCGTGCAGCCGCACGAGGTGCTGCACGTGGGCGACGACATGGTTCTGGATGTGCTGGGGGCACGTAACGCGGGCATGCAGGCGGCGTGGGTGAATCGCGGGCAGGCCGCGTGGCCGCACGTCGAGAAACCGCACCTGGAAGTGGCCGACCTGAGCGGCCTGGTCGGTGCGTTGGGACCCCTTGCTTATTGAGGCTGCAATCCAGACTCCCGTTCGCCCTGAGCGTGTCGAACGGCATATCGTGGTCGCGTAACCCCGTCCCCGTTTCAGAACCGGAAAAAGCTGCCTCCTGACCTTGGCCCCGGTCCATCGCCAGACAAAAACGGCCCGCCTTGCGAGCGGGCCGGAGCGGCATCCGACGTGGAGAGATCGCCGGATGCCGTGAGCGGGTTTCAGCCGTTCAAAACTTCACGATGCTCGCGGCCTGGCAGACCGTGGGCATGCTGTCCTCCTCAGCGCACCAGGTCGAAGCTAGCCGTTCCCTCAGTCTGCGCGTCCAGCGTGTCGAAGATCTTGTCGAGGATCTTCACGAGGACGTTCAGGCCGCCCTGGTAGCCCCAGATCGGGAAGCGGTGGTGGTGGTGGCGGTCGAAGATGGGGAAGCCGATGCGGATCAGCGGCGTGCCGATGTCGCGTTCGAGGTACTTGCCGTGCGAGCTGCCGATCAGGAAGTCGACCGGCTCGGTGGCCAGCAGCGAGCGCATGTGCCAAAGGTCCTTGCCCGGCCAGGCCTTGGCGTCCTTGCCGAAGGGGCTGGCGGCGAGCAGCTTGTTGATCTTCTCGGTCCACTCCTTGGTCGCGTTGGTGCAGAGGATATGCACCGGCTCGGCGCCCAGTTCCAGCAGGAAGGCGGTGAGGCCCAGCAGCATGTCGGGGTCGCCGAACAGTGCGAAGCGCTTGCCGTGCAGGTGGGCCTGCGAGTCGGCGATCGCATCGACGAGCCGGCCGCGTTCGAGCTCCAGCGAGGCCGGGATGGGCTGGCCGGTGAGCTCGGACACCGCCATCAGGAAGGCGTCGGTGCCGGTGACGCCGACCGGGCAGTTGAGCGAAACCCTCTTCTGGCCAGCCTTCTCGACGTACTCGGCGGATTTGGCTGCCGAGATGCCCTGCATGAAGACCGTGCCCTTCGCATTCAGCGCCGCCTCCATCTGCGCCGCGGTGGTGCCGCCGGCGTACATGCGGAATTCGCCGTCGGTGGGGGTATCGAAGACCTCGGACGGGTCCGAGATGATGGTGGCCTCGACCTCCATCTCCTTCATCATCCGCTTCAGCTCGCGGTTGTTGGCGACGCAGTAGCCGTCGAAGCCGCCGTTGATGTTGATCGTCGGCGTCGACACTTCGGCGCGCGTCCTGCCGTCCCAGAAGCTCGTGAGGAAGCCCTTGAGCATGTTGTCGTAGCCGGTGACGTGGCTGCCGACGAAGGAGGGCGTGTGCGCGAACGGGACGCGGAAGTCCTCGGGGATCGAGCCTTTCTGCTTGGCGGTCTTGATGAAGGCGTCGAGGTCGTCGCCGATGACTTCGGCCATGCAGGTCGTCGACACCGCGATCATCTTCGGCTTGTACAGCGCATGCGCGTTGGCCAAGCCGTCGACCATGTTGTTGAGGCCGCCGAACACCGCCGCGTCCTCGGTCATCGAGTCGGACACCGCCGAGCACGGTTCCTTGAAGTGGCGGTTGAAGTGCGAGCGGAAGTAGGCCACACAACCTTGTGAGCCATGCACGTAGGGCAGGGTGCCTTCGAAGCCGGACGCGCACAGCACCGCGCCCAGCGGCTGGCAGGCCTTGGCGGGGTTGATGACGAGGGCTTCGCGCTTGAAGTTGATCTCGCGGTATTCCGCGGTCTTCGTCCAGTCGGCGATCTCCTGCACCCTGGCCGCGCCGCAGCCGCCTTCGAAGTCCTTCTTGCGCTCGAAGATCTCCTGGTATTCCGGTTCCTTGAACAGACCGGCGTGGTCGAGGACCTTTTCAGCTGATTGAGGCATGGTCGTGCTCCTTATTTCTTCCAGGGGGCCTTGGTCATGCCCCAAACCGGCGAGTTGATCGCCATGTCCATGTCACGGGCGAAGATGGCGAAGCCGTCGAAGCCGTGATAGGGGCCGGAGTAATCCCAGCTGTGCATCTGGCGGAAGGGGATGCCCATCTTCTGGAAGATGTACTTTTCCTTGACGCCCGAAGCCATCAGGTCGGGGCGGATCTTCTCGGCGAACTTCTCCAGCTCGAAGCTCGAGACGTCGTCGTAGATCAGCGTGCCGTCCTTCACGTAGTGGGTCGTGCGCTGGTAGTCGTCGCCGTGGCCGAACTCGTAGCCGGTGCCGACGACTTCCATGCCCAGGTCCTCGTAGGCGCCGACGACGTGGCGCGGGCGCAGGCCGCCGACGTACAGCATCACCTTCTTACCCGCGAGGCGCGGCTTGTACTTGTCGATCACCGCCTGCGACAGCGCGGTGTACTTGGCGATGACCTGTTCGGCCTTCTCCTTGATCGTGTCGTCGAAGAAGGCCGCGATGCCGCGCAAGCTTTCGGCGATCTTGGTCGGCCCGAAGAGGTTGTACTCGAACCACGGCACGCCGTACTTCTCCTCGACGTGGCGCGCGATGTAGTTCATCGAGCGGTAGCAGTGCAGCAGCAGCAGCTTCGCGCGCGGCATCATCTCGATTTCCTTCAACGTCGCGTCGCCCGTGCCCTGGCCGATCACGCGCAGGCCCATCTCTTCGAGCAGGATGCGCGAGCTCCACGCGTCGCCGCCGATGTTGTAGTCGGCCATCAGCACGACGTCGTAGGGCGTGGATTCGAAGGGCTGCTCGTAGTCCGCCTTGTCGAACACCCAGTCGCGGATCGCGTCGTTGGCGATGTGGTGGCCGAGCGACTGCGACACGCCGCGGAAGCCCTCGCAGCGCACCGGCACCATCGGCAGGCCGATCTCCTTCGACTTCTTCTTCGATACCGCCTCGATGTCGTCGCCGATCAGGCCGATCGGGCACTCCGACTGAATCGAGATGCCTTTCGCGAGCGGGAAGACCTGCGTGATCTCGTCGACCAGCTTGTCGAGCTTCTTGTCGCCGCCGAAGACGATGTCCTTCTCCTGGAAGTCGGACGTGATCTGCATCGCGCCGAAGGCATCCACGCCGGTCGTGCCGTTGTAGTAGTTGCGGCGGGTGGCCCACGAATACTGGCCGCAGCCGACCGGGCCGTGGCTCACATGCACCATGTCCTTGATCGGGCCCCACACCACGCCCTTCGAGCCGGCGTAGGCACAGCCGCGGATCGTCATCACGCCGGGTAGCGACTTGATGTTGGACTTCACGCCGCAGTCGGGCTTGCCTTCCTCATACACGTTGAGGTGCTTGGCGCGCTTCTTTCCCGCCTTCTCGGGGTAGACCTCGAGCACCTCGTCGATCAACGCCCGGGTTTGCGCAACCTCGCGCGTCTTGTCATCCGACTTTTCCAACGTTGCCGCACTCATAACGGATCTCCTGTAAGTGCGCCCGTTCAGGCGGCCTTGGCCTTGCCGACGATGCTCTCGTCTTCCTTCTGCATGATGCCGAACTCGAGCAGCAGGTCTTCCAGCTCGTCCATCGTGATCGGCGTAGGGATCGTGCCGTTGCCCTTGTTGGCGTGGATTTTCTGCGCCAGGGTGCGGTACTCGGCAGCCTGCCTGGACTCCGGGTCGTACTCCAGCACGGTCATGCGGCGCAGTTCGGCGTGCTGCACGACGTTGTCGCGCGGCACGAAGTGGATCAGCGAGGTGCCGAGCTTCTTCGCCAGCGCGTCCGCCAGTTCGTATTCCTTGTCCGTCTGGCGTTCGTTGCAGATCAGGCCGCCGAGGCGCACGCCGCCGGCGTTGGCGTACTTCAGGATGCCCTTCGAGATGTTGTTGGCGGCGTACATCGCCATCATCTCGCCCGACATCACGATGTAGATCTCCTGCGCCTTGTTCTCGCGGATCGGCATCGCGAAGCCGCCGCACACCACGTCGCCGAGCACGTCGTAGGAGACATAATCGACGCCGTCATAGGCGCCGTTCTCTTCGAGGAAGTTGATCGCGGTGATGACGCCGCGGCCGGCGCAGCCGACGCCGGGCTCCGGGCCGCCGGATTCGACGCAGCGGATGTCGCGGTAACCGACGCGCAGCACGTCTTCGAGCTCGAGGTCCTCCACCGAGCCGGCGTCGGCCGCGAGCGACAGCACCGTGTCCTGGGCCTTGGCGTGCAGGATCAGGCGGGTCGAGTCGGCTTTCGGGTCGCAGCCGACGATCAGGATCTTCTGGCCCATCTCGGCCAGCGCGGCGAGGGTGTTCTGCGACGTGGTCGACTTGCCGATGCCACCCTTTCCGTAGAACGCGATTTGACGAAGGGACATTTCATTTCTCCTCAAGAAGGTTTGAGTCCAGCTTTCACGCCCGGCGAACCGGCACGCTTTCCCTATGGCAAGGGTTGTGCCAGTGGCCGTGAAAATCGCAGAGATCAAGCATTCATGCGGGTTTCGGCGGGATTTTCGGGATTTGCGGGTGTTGCGAGGGGTGTTCCGGTCCTGTCGGCAACGCGACAAGAAAGCGGCGGCTGTCGGACATCGGCTTGCCGCCAACGCTGGTGAGGCGCAGCCGGGCGGGACGACATTCCGTCGATCGATGCGCGTCACCCGCGGCGGTCTCGTAGGACGGGAGGAGCCGGAGGCGGATCCCGCCGTGCGGCGCTGGAATGCCTCCGGCCGGTGGATCGGCGGGATGCGCTGTGCTCCTCCCACCCTACGAAAACCTGTCCGCCCGCTTCACGATCGCCGCTCTTGCAGATGGCATCGTTCTTGCCGATGGCATCGTTCTTGCGCATTAGGGCGGAGCCGACAAACCCAATGGAACGATCATGCCCATCTTCGACTACCGCTGCCCCGCCTGCGACCGGACCTTCGAGATGCTCGTGCGCGCTGGCGACACGCCCCCATGCCCGCACTGCGGCGGAACCTCGCTCGAAAAGCTGGTGTCCGCGCCTGCCGCGCCGCCCCAATCGCGCGAACTCGTGAAACAGGCGCGGGCACAGGCGAGGCGCGAAGGCCATTTCAGCAATTACTGAAACGCGCGCCGTCGCCGGCCACTCGACCAACCTCGTCGGCATCCCGACGGGCCTGATTGCGAGCGTCGCGTTCAGCGACCATCCGCTCGCGCTGCACATCCACGGCGTGCGGGAAACCAACGGCACGCTGTTCGCGATGCTCGACGATGCGACCACGGTCGACGAGGCGGTGCTCGCCTTCCAGATCTACATGCGCACGGTGTTCGAGCTGGACCTGCCGCGCGAACACGACGCCGCCGGCCGCAAGCGCTACCGCGCGAGCTATCTGCGCCTGCTGCGCGGCTGGGGCTTCGACGCCAGCGGCCGCGAAGCTGCGGTGCTCAAGGGCTGGGCGGAGTCGCGCTTCGGCCTGCACCCCACCTTCCACAAGGAGGTGCTCGGCCGCTACCCGTCCGCAGCGTGGATGGCCTACGTCGAGGACAAGATGCACGCGCGCTTCCACAACAACTGCATCCATGCGCAGCTCGACCTGCTGTACGAATACGCCCAACACATGTTCCGGCGCTGGCTGTATCCCGGCCGCCGCCACCTCACGCTGTACCGCGGCGTGAACGACTTCGGCGAGCACCAGGTCGTCGCCTGGCTGCCGCGCACGGACGGCAGGCCCGGCCGCGCGCGCGAGGCCATCGCGCGGCAGAACAACCTTGTCTCGTTCACGACACGGCGCGACATCGCCGACCAGTTCGGCGACACCATCCTCGAAGTCGAGGTGCCGCTGTGCAAGCTCGTCTACTGCAACGCCCTGATGCCGGGCCCGCTGCTGCGCGGGGAGGGCGAGATGCTCGTGCTCGGCGGCGAGTATCGTGTCAGGATGGCGACCTTATGACGAACGCCATCGAGCCGACCCTGCGCGAACGCGCACTGGGCGCCTACCTGGGGCTGGCCGTAGGCGATGCGCTGGGAGCCACGGTGGAATTCCTCACCCCCTCGGAGATCCGCCACCAGTACGGCGAGCTGCGCGACATCGTCGGCGGCGGCTGGCTCAGGCTGAGGGCCGGCCAGGTCACCGACGACACGCAGATGTCGCTCGCGCTCGGCGCGGCGATTCTCGAGGCGGGCGGGTGGGATCTCGCCAACATCGCGCGCCACTGGCTCGCGTGGCTGAAATCGAAGCCGATCGACGTCGGCAACACCTGCCGCCGCGGCCTCCAGCGCTACGGCTGCGACGGCTCGCTCGAATCGCCCTTCTCGGACGGGGACGCCGGCAACGGCGCGCTGATGCGCGTCCTGCCCGCGATCCTGTTCGCCTTCCGCGACCCCGACCTCCTTTCCCGCTGCGTCGTCGAGCAGGCCCACGTCACGCACAACCACCCGCTGTCCGACGCCGCGACGCTGTGCTTTGCGCGCATGCTCGCGGATCTGCTCGCCGGTGGCTACTGGCGCGACAAGCTCGCGCAGCTGCGTGAGCACGCCAAGGCCTTGGTCGCGGCGCACCGCCAGTTCCGCTTCGATCCCTACCCTAAGCGTGCGACCGGCTACGTCGTCGACACGGTACAGACGGTGCTGCACGCCTTCTTCGCCACCGACAGCTTCGAATCCTGCCTGATCCGCACCGTGAATTACGGCGGCGACGCCGACACGACGGGCGCGATCGCCGGAATGCTGGCGGGGGCGCACTATGGCGTCGGGGCGATCCCCGCGCGCTGGTTGAAGCGTCTCGACGCCGAGGTAAGGCACGCGATCGAGCGTCAGGTCGACGGGCTGCTCGCGCTGCAGGGCGCATGACCGCGCCGAGGCGCGTGGCGCGGGCGCGACATCCCGATCGCGCGCCGGGCGGCAGGATGCGAAGGTGGGTGTATCGGCCCGGAATTGCCCGCCCATGCCGATTGCACTAGACTCGCCGGACTCTGAAACAACTGCACACATTCCCGATGGAATCGATCAGCTCCGCGGCAGGGGGGCAAATGCCTCGGCGCGGATGCGCGCACGCCCTTGCGGCCGGTGTCGAGTGGTTTCGACGCGTGGCCGGGCGAGCCGTTTGCAGTGGGCGTGCCGTGATCGGCGGCGGGCCGTCTGCCACCGGCGGCAGCGGGCTGCTCATCGGTGCGCTGCTTGCCGTGTGCGCGGTCGGGCCGGCCCTGTCGGCCGCGCCGTTGACGTCAGGCCCACAGGGTGCCCAGGGCTCGCGCAACGCGCTCGTCATCGCAGGTTCCGGCAGGATGAGCCCGCTGGTCAAGGCGATCGCCGAACGCTTTCGCGAGCGGCGTCCGGACGTCGTCGTCGACGTCCGCCCCCTGGGCTCGGATCGGGGGCTGCAGGCCTTGCGTGACGCGCAGGCCGATATTGCAATGTTCTCGCGCGCGCTGCCGGAGGGCGAGACGGATCTGGTCGGGGTGCCGATCGCCCGCGACGGGGTGTCGCTGGTGCTCCACCGCGACAATCCGGTCAGGAACCTGAGTTCGGGCGAGATCTCCGCCATCTATCGGGGGCGGATCGGCAACTGGCGCGCCGTGGGCGGCGAGGACCGGCCGATCCGCATCCTCGCTTCGGAGCAGGGGCGCAGTTCGTCCGAACTCTTCGCCAGGCATTTCGGCATCGATTATGCGGCCGTTCCCGCAGCCAACATCCTCACCGACAACCGGCAGCGCCTGCAGGCGGTGGCCGGCGACCGCGGCGCGATCGTGTTCATGTCGATCGGCGAGGCCGAGCGGGCCGTGGAGGCCGGTCAACCGGTCCGGCTGGTTGCGGTCGATGGCATCGACGCCAGCAGCCGCAGCGTGCGCAAGGGGGATTTCCCGATCGCGCGGCCGCTGACCCTCGTGACCCGGGGCCTGCCGCGAGGGCTGGCACGCGAATTCATCGAGTTCGCGATGTCGTCGAGCGTGACCGGGCTGATCCGGCAGCTCGACTTCGTCCCCTACGTGGATTAGTGCCATGGCGAGCAAGCTCCCCGGACGCGGCGGCTCCCTGCCCGGGACGTTAGCCCAGCTGAGCCTCGGTGCGCGCCTGAGGATAGGCTTCGCGCTGCTGGTGGCAATCACCCTGGCTGTCGGAATCGCCTCGCTGGCCAGCCATCGCCGGATCGGGACGCTGTTCGAGGAACACTTCGCGGTCGAACTGAGGATCGCCGAACTGAGCCTGCTCGCCAATCATGCGCTGCTCCGGGCGCGCCGCTACGAGAAGGACTTTCTGCTTGCGGTGCCCGTGCTGGGCTATGAGGAGAGCCGCTCGCGCTATGTGACGCTCGTGCGCACCAACCTCGAGACGCTGCGCGAGCATGTGGCGGCGATCGGGGCGCTCGCGCGCGAAGCCGACGTGCGGAACGAAGTGCGGCAGATCGAGGCTGCTGCCATCGGCTTCGAGAAGGAATTCCTCGCTGCGGCCGCGCTGCAGGGGCAGCTCGGCCGCCGTGACGACGGCCTGGCCGGTACGCTGCGCGCGGCCGCGCACCGCATCGAGGCGCTGATTCCTGCCGGAGCGCATCGGTTGCGCGCGGATCTGTTCGCGATGCGGCGGTTCGAGAAGGATTACATGATCACCGACAGCGCGCTCCACGCCCGGCGTTTCGCTGATGCGGGCGAGCGCTTTGCCGTCGCGGTCGCAGGCGAGTCCCTGCCGGCCGCGTTGCGCAGCGCGTTCGCCGTTGCGCTGCACGACTATCGAGAGGCCTTCTTGGCCTACGTAGCGGTCCGCGACGAGCTCGAGACGACCCGCGAGAAGTATCTCGAGGCGGTGCATGAAATCGAGTCGCAGTTGCAGCGCCTGCACGCCCATGCGAGCGGCCGCGCTACAAGCACACGCGAGGAGCTGCTGGGCTTCGAACACTTCGCCGGCACGGCCCTGCTCATGATCGCAGCGCTTGCGGCCGCGCTCGGCCTGGCCATCGGATATTTCTTCTCGCGCAGCATCCGGCGCTCGATCGGGCAGACGATGACCTTCGCGCAGCGCCTGGCGGCGGGCGATCTCGGTGTGCGCCTGCGCAGCGACGGCGGCGACGAGTTCGCGACGCTCAACGTCGCCCTCAACGACATGGCCGGAGCCTTGCAGGCGGCGCAGCGGCGCGAAGCGCAGCGCAGCACCGAACTGGCCTCCAGCAACGCGGCGCTGCTGCGCGAAGTCGATGAACGCAGCCAGGCGGAACGCACCCTGCGCGCCAGCGAGGAGCGTTTCCGCAGCATCCTCGAGTCGGCCGCCGACGGCATCGTCATCACCGACGCCGCCGGTCGCATCACGATGGTCAACGCGCGCACCGAGATGCTGTTCGGCTACCCGCGCAGCGACCTGCTCGGCCAGACGGTCGAGGTTCTCGTGCCCGAACGTTTCCGGGCACAACATTCGGACCAGCGTTCGGACTATCACCGGACGCCGCATTCCGATGTGATCGGCATGCGCCGCCCCGGCATCTTCGCGCGGCGGCGCGACGGCAGCGAGTTCCCGGCCGACATCAGCAGGGCCGTCATGGCGCATGACGGCGCGACGCAGGTCATCGCCGCCGTGCGCGACATCTCGGCGCAGGTGCGTGCCGAGAACGAGCTGCGCCGCCTGAACCGTACCCTGCGCATGCTCACCTTGTGCAATGAAACGCTGGTGCGTGCGCAGGATGAGGGGGAGTTGCTCGAAACCGTCTGTGGCCACATCGTCGAACATGGCGGCTACCGGCTGGCATGGGTCGGCCTTGCGCTCGACGATCCCGCCCGTTCGGTGCACCCCGCGGCTGCTGCGGGCGTGGGCGCGGACTACCTGCGCACGCTCGACGTGAGCTGGGCGGACGTCCCCTCGGGCCAGGGGCCGACGGGCCGTGCGATCCGGCTGGGCACCACGCAAACCTGCATCGACATCCCCGGCGACCCGGCCTATGCGCCGTGGCGTGCCGAGGCGCTGCGCCGCGGCTTCACCTCGAGCATCGCACTGCCGCTGACTGCGGCCGGACGAACGGTCGGCGCGCTCAACATCTACGCCAGCGAGCGTGACGCCTTCGACCTGCAGGAGGTGGCCCTGCTCGAGGAACTCGCCAACGACCTGGCCTACGGCCTGCGCAGCCTGCGCGAGCGCGATGCGCGCCAGCGCGCCGAACGCGAGCTCGCCCACCAGGCGCACTACGACACGCTCACCGGGCTCGCCAACCGCCACCTGTTCCGTGACCGCCTCGATCAGGCGCTGGTACATGCCCGGCGCAACGGGAGGGCGGTTGCGGTCGTGCTGCTCGACCTCGATCGCTTCAAGGCCATCAACGACACCTTGGGCCAGGCCCGCGGCGACACTCTGCTCAAGGAGACCGCACGCCGCGTGCAGGGGCCGCTGCGCAACGGGGATACCGTCGCGCGCCTGGTCAGCGACGAATTCGCGATCCTGCTGGACGACCTTGCCGCCGTCGCGGATGTCGCGCCGCTGGTGGGGCGGCTGCTCGAGGATGTCGCTGCGCCGCTCGATATCGCCGGCCACGGGGTGTACTCGACTGCAAGTCTCGGTATTAGCCTTTTCCCGCGCGACGGACAGGACGCCGAAGCCCTGCTCGGATTCGCCGACATCGCCATGCACAACGCCAAGACCGCGGGCGGCAACGCCTTCCGCTTCTACTCGCCGGAGATGAACCAGCGGGTCACCGCGCAGCTCGCGCTGGCCAGCGCGCTGCGGAGCGCGATCGACAAGGGCGAGATGCGGGTGTTCTACCAGCCCAAGGTCAGCCTGGGCGATGGCCGGGTGACCAGCGCCGAGGCCCTGGTCCGCTGGCAACATCCCGAGCGCGGCATGGTCTCGCCGGCCGACTTCATCCCCGTCGCCGAGGATACCGGGCTGATCGTGCCGCTCGGCGAATGGGTGCTGCGCGAAACCTGTCGTCAGCAGGCTGCCTGGATCGCCGAGGGGCTCGCCGTGCCGCCCGTCGCGGTCAACCTCTCGGCCCGCCAGTTCCGCCAGGAGAATCTGCCGCAGACGGTGCACGCTGCCCTGGCGGCGGCCGGCCTCGACCCGCACTGCCTGCAACTCGAGATCACCGAAAGCACGGTCATGCACGACGTCGACCGGGCGATTGCGATGCTGCGCGAGCTCAACACGATCGGCATCTGCATCGCGCTCGACGATTTCGGCACCGGCTATTCGAGCCTCGCCTATCTCAAGCGCTTTCCCATCGACCAGCTGAAGATCGATCGCGCCTTCGTGCGCGACATCGCGAGCGACCCCGAAGATGCGGCGATCTGCCGCGCGGTCATCGGGCTCGCCCACAGCCTGGATCTGACGGTGGTCGCAGAGGGCGTCGAAACGCGCCCGCAGCTCGATTTCCTGCGCGCCAACGCGTGCGACGAGATGCAGGGATTCCTGTTCAGCCGGCCGGTGCCGGCGGCCGAGTACGCGGCGCTGCTGGCGGCCGGCCGGGCCTTGTCGTTCGACGGCGACTGAGCGGCGCGTTGGCCGCTGCGCGGGCGTCTCAGCCTTCGCCGAGCCGTCGCGCCTCGACGGTGATAGGCAGCCGGGTGTCGGCCGCCATCGCCGGCATCTCCAGCGTCCAGCCGTTGTCGAGCTCCACCTTGCCGCCCCAGATCGCCGGCTGCTCGGCGCTCACGATGCGCGCCTCGAGGTCCTTCTTCGCCACGTAGATCGAATAGTGGCCGGCCGTTTCCTTGCGCACGGTGACTTTCATCGCATCGTTTCCTCTTCGTCGAAATGGATCGCTTCGTCCTCGCCGCAGGTGCCCGAGGAGGGTGCATCGAGCGAGCGCAGTTCGCGCCCCTTCATGCCCACCACGTAGCCCCGGTCGACGAAGTCGATGCCGTAGATGTAGAACTGCTGCAGGAAGCTGCCGATGCTCTTCACGTAGCCGACATCGCCCTTGTTCACCAGCACGTCACCGATCTCGCGGCCGTGGAAGGTGCCGTCGTTCCTGACGTTCTTCCGCGAGATGACCTTCTCGCCGTAATCGAAGGCCGGCGGCCCGTCGAGTTCGACGATGTCGGAGTCGCGTGCGGACATGATCGCCTCCTATCCCTTCGTGCAGCCGGTGCCGGGCTTGAAGAACGTCACCGCGACCGCCTCGCCCGCCGCCCGGGGGCCGGCGCCGGACCCGCAGCCACAGACCTCCGGCGCGCCCTCCCTGCGGTAACTCAGCCGGCTGTCGGCGCTGTTCTCGGTGAAATCGACCGTGTAACCGCGCAGCAGCGCACAACTGTCTCCGGTCAGGAACAGGCGCGCGCCGAGCTGTTCGATCACTGCGTCACCGTCGGCCGGTGCGGCTTCGACCGTGAAGTTCGAATCGAAGCCGGAGCAGCCGCCGGGTTTCACGGACAGCCTGAAGCCGCTGTCGGCGTTGCCGCCACTCAGGCGCACGATGCGCTTGATGAAGCTGGCGGCGGTGGGGGTCAGGGTCACGCACATGTTCGATCCTCCTTCAGGCTGCGATGTCGGCGGCGCCCGCGACCGACTTCGCGAACCAGTCGATCAGCGAAGCCTCGATGTATTCATGCGCATAGTCCTCGACCGCGGCGATGCCCGCCGCCGCGAGATCCTTGCGCGGACAGTGGCCGATTTTCGCGACGAACACCGCGCCACAGCCGGCCAGCGCTTCGACGATCCCAGGCAGCGCCTCGTCATCGTCGTAACCGCCCTGGCAGTACAGCGATACCTTGCGATGACCGACGAACTTCGCGCCCGCGGCCGACACCTCGTACACCTGGAACTCCTCGGCGTGGCCGAAATGCTGGTTGATCCGCCCTGACCCCTTGGTCGCGACCGCCACCAGCCGCGTCTCGGCCGTTGTCCCGAGCTGCGCCCGCGCCGCCTCCGCCGCATCGCTCTGGTCCGCGCGCTCGCGCTCGACGAAGCTGCGATAGGCCGCACGCGACTCGGCAACCGCCGCCGCATCGACCCCGGCCGCGATCGCGTCGATGTTCTGCGACGTGAACTCCGCGCCGCGATCCTCGCCCAGCATCCCCACCGCATCGGCGCGGCACTGGCGGCAGTGACGCATCATCTGCATCTCGCCCTCGCACGCATCCTGTAGCGCCTTCAGCTCCGCCGGCGTCGGCCCGCGCTGCCCCGTCAGGCCGAAATGCGTGCCGTGCGCCGGGTCCGAGATCAGCGGCATGATGTTGTGCAGGAAGGCGCCGCGCGACTTCACCGCCGCGTTCACCTCGGCGAGATGGCGGTCGTTGATCCCCGGGATCATCACGGAATTGACCTTCACCAGCACATCGGCCGCCACCAGCATCTCCAGTCCCTGCATCTGCCGTTCATGCAGGATGCGCGCCGCCTCCAGCCCGCGCCGGCGCTTGTGTTCGAAGAAGATCCACGGATAGATCAGTGCGCCGACCTCCGGATCGATCATGTTGATCGTGATCGTCACGTGGTCCACGCCCAGCGCCTTGATGCGATCGACGTGATCGGGCAGGGCCAGCCCGTTCGTCGACAGACACAGCCGGATGTCGGGCGCGGCCTTCCGGATCAGCTCGAAGGTGCGGAACGTCTTCTCCGGCAGCGCCAGTGCATCGCCCGGACCCGCCACGCCCACCACCGACAGCTGCGGAATCTGCGCGGCCACCGCGAGCACCTTCTTCGCCGCCAGCTCAGGCGTCAGTTTTTCCGATACGACGCCCGGCCGGCTCTCGTTCGCACAGTCGTACTTGCGGTTGCAGTAGTTGCACTGGATGTTGCAGCCCGGCGCCACCGCCACGTGCATGCGCGCGAAGTGGTGGTGCGCCTCCGCGCTGTAACAGGGATGGTCGTGGACGCGGTCGCGCACATGCTGCGGCAATCCGGCGGAACTGCCCGACCCGCAGCCGCCCTTGGTCGCGGTGCCGCAGCCGCCCGCGCGCGACGCGGCCGTTCCCGCGACGGCGAGCGGAATGATCTTGCGGGCAGGGGTTTCGGGCACAACGAGGCCTTGCGGTGACATGGGGGAACTCCCTTCGCAGTGGTCCATCAGGCCGCAACGGCGCGAATGCACGCCGCGCAGCGTCTGCGGGGATCACTGCAATGCCTGTGCCAGTGCCGCCATATCGACGCAATAGATTGAAAATAAAGAACTATATTGACCGCATCGACTCTGCGGCGCGATGTCGCATCTGCGACAGCAATGTCGCGTCGATGTCCGGAATGTCGTCCCTGCGCCGTCGTTGCAGCAGCCCGCGCGCCGCACGCGCAAACCGTCGTCCGGGCGCGGAAAGGCCAGACAAGACAAGGCCTTGCGTGCCGGCCCCGACCTCGCCCAGCGCCGTGGCGCACTTCTTGCGGAAAGGTGGCTGAACCGCCTTACCCACTGTCACTGCACGAGAGATCCAACATGACCACGCCGACCCTGTTCAGCGCCCTCGACGGCAAGCTCCTGTCACCCACCTTCTCCGGCCCCACCGGCAAGACCGCCCGCTACGGCTTCCGCGGCGAACTTGGCCTCAAGTTCCCGCCCTCGCTCGCCGGTGAAAAGCGTCCCCCCGAGATCAAGGCCGACCAGGTCATCCTCGCCGTCGAAGGCGAAGCCGTGAGCTTCCTCGCCCTGCACGTCGATTCGCTCGCCCACCTCGACGAAGTCCGCGCCACCTTCGGTGCCGCGCTCGTCCCGGCGGGCAAGTATTTCATCTTCGCCGGCAACGTCGACATCTCGAAGAAATACCTGCTCGACCTCGACGGCGTCAGCTTCCACGTCCTGCCGCTCGACGAGGCGACCGTCTACAACGAGCTCCTCGACCTGCTGTACCTCGAAAAGGGCGACCTCAAGAAGATGTCCCCGGAAGCCAAGATCGACGTCATCGTCGACGCCGCCGCGAAAATCGGCGGCGGCTTCCCGCGCGTCGAGTACGCGCAGGCGCTCGCCGAGATGGGACCGGTCAAGGTCGCGGACAACCGCCCCGTCTAAGCGGCCCACGAGCCACCCACCTACGGAGCCCCCGGGCGCGGGCGGATCGAAGCAATCCACCGTCAAAGCTGCTTCACCTCCACGTTGTACTTGCGCAGCGCATAACCGATCTGCCGCGGCGTGAGCCCCAGCAGCCGCGCCGCTTTCGCCTGTACCCAGCCGCAGCGCTCCATCGCATCGACCAGACGCTCGCGCTCGCTGGCCGGCACCCTGCCGGCTGTGACCTCGTCGCCTGGCTCGCCTGCCGGTGTTGCAGGCGTCGTCCGAGCGGGCGGCGCACTGCGTGCCGGCACCCCGATCACCGGGAAGCACGCCCGCGACTGCGCGCTCTCCAGCAGCACCGCCGAGAAGCACTGTCCCTTCTGGCAGCGCATGTCGACCTCGCGGATCGTGTTCGCGCGCGTCATCGTCGCCGCGCGCTGGATGCAGTTCTCCAGCTCGCGCACGTTGCCCGGCCAGTTGCACTGCTGCAGGATGTCCAGCGCCCCGGGCGTAATCGTCAGTTGGCGGCGGTTCTCGCGGTTGAAACGGTCGAGGAAGAAATCCACCAGCAGCGGGATGTCATCCTTGCGCTCGCGCAGCGACGGCATGAAGATCGTCACCACGTTGAGGCGGAAATACAGGTCGGCGCGGAATTCGTTCCTCTGCACCATCTCTTCCAGGTTGCGGTTCGTCGCCGCCACCAGCCGCACGTCTGCGCGCAGCGTCTTGTTCCCCCCGACGCGCTCGAACTCCTGCTCCTGCAGCACGCGCAGCAGTTTCGCCTGGAAGGCCGGCGAGATGTCGCCGATCTCGTCGAGGAAGATCGTGCCGCCTTTCGCCAGCTCGAAACGCCCCTTGCGCTCCGACGTCGCGCCCGTGAAAGCGCCTTTCTCGTGGCCGAAAAGCTCCGACTCCAACAGCGTCTCCGGCAGCGCCGCACAGTTCAGCTTCACGAATGGGCCTTTTGCGCGCGGCGACAGGTAATGGATCGCATGTGCGATCGCCTCCTTGCCCGTGCCCGATTCTCCGCGCAGCAGCACCGTCGCCCCGGACGGGGCCGCCTGATGCACGTCCGCGAACACTTCCTTCATGCGTTTCGAGCGCCCTACGACGTTCTCGATGTCGTAGCTGCCTTGCAGCTGCTTCTGCAGGCGCGCGGACTCCTCGATCAGCACCTGCCGGTCGGCGGCGACCGACTGGTGCAGGCGATAGGTCTGCGCCAGCAGGTTCGCAACCAGAGACAGGATGCGCACGTCGCGCTCGAAGTTCATCGGCTGTTCGGCGTCGGGATGGCGGTCGGCCGAGAGAATGCCGATCACCCCACGGTCCAGCTTCAGCGGCACGACGACGTAGGACACCCCCGCGAGTTGCTGCGGGTCGCGCCCCGTGCGGTTGGTGAAGTTCGCATCCGCGGCGATGTCGGGGATCACGATCGGCGAACCGCTGCGGATCACCTTCGAGATCACACCCATGCCGGGGTCGAGGACGGGTGCCTCGCTCATCGGCCAGGGCACGCCCGCCGCACCAAGAATGTGCAACTGCTCGTCTGTCTGCACCAGACCGACCAGGGCGTGGCGCATGTGGAGTTGTGTCAGCAGCAGGCGCAGTACGCTCTGCACACATTGCCTGAAGTCGAGCGATGAGGTCAGTACCTTGCTGATCTCGTAAATTGTCAGCAAATCGATATCGGATGTGCGTCGATGATGGCCGGAGTAGGTCATGGCGGAGTCCATATTTCCCTGTTTGTGCCATGGTCTTCCGCAAGAAGCGCGCCACGCTTGCTGCAGTGCAAAAAAAGCGACTGTCTGACGGGGCTGAGGCAGGCGTGCCGTTTTCGGTGCGCTGGGAGCCTGTCAAGAAAAACTGCTAGAATCACGAGCTACGCTTTTTGCGCCCAATTTTTCGCTGACCGATTCAAACCGGAGTTTTTTCAAATGGCTATCGAACGCACCCTGTCCATCATCAAGCCCGACGCCGTCGCCAAGAACGTGATCGGCAAGATCTACCAGCGCTTCGAGGATGCGGGCCTGAAGATCATCGCCTCGAAGATGGTGCACCTGTCCGAGCGTGAGGCCGGCCAGTTCTACGCCGTGCACAAGGAGCGCCCCTTCTTCAAGGATCTGGTGTCCTTCATGATTTCCGGCCCGGTGATGATCCAGGTCCTCGAAGGCGAGAATGCCATCGCCAAGAACCGTGACCTGATGGGCGCCACGGACCCGAAGAAGGCCGCTGCGGGCACCATCCGCGCCGACTTCGCCGATTCGATCGACGCCAACGCCGTTCACGGTTCGGACGCGCCGGAAACCGCCGCGGTCGAGGTGTCGTTCTTCTTCCCCGGAATGAACGTTTACGCCCGCTAAGCCTCTCAGGGCTACGCCCGCGCATCGGCCCGCGCACTTCGTGCGTCGCGGGCCGATTGCATTTTGAGGGCAGCACAGGAAATACATGGAAACACCGGTCAATCTGCTCGATTTCGACGTCGACGGCCTCGTCGCCTGGTTTGCCGAGCGCGGCGAGAAGCCCTTCCGCGCGCGCCAGGTGATGCGCTGGATGCACCGCTTCGGCGAAACCGAATTCGACAACATGACCGACGTCGCGAAGAGCCTGCGCGCGAAGCTCGCCCAGGAGGCGTGCATCCGCCCGCCGCAAGCCATCCGCGACACCGTATCCGCCGACGGCACCCGCAAGTGGCTGCTCGACGTGGGCAGCGCGAACGCGGTCGAGGCCGTATTCATCCCCGAGACCAATCGCGGCACCCTGTGCATCTCGTCGCAGGCCGGTTGCGCGCTCGACTGCGCCTTCTGCTCGACCGGCAAGCAAGGCTTCAACCGCAACCTCTCGGCCGCCGAGATCATCGGCCAGCTGTGGCTCGCGAACAAGCTGCTGGGCGGCACCTCGACGCCGGCCGGCGCGAAGGACGCCGAGGGCGAGCCGGATAACGGCCGCGTCATCAGCAACGTCGTCATGATGGGCATGGGTGAGCCGCTCGCGAACTTCGACAACGTCGTCACCGCGCTGCGCCTGATGCTCGACGACCACGCCTACGGTCTGTCGCGCCGCCGCGTCACCGTGTCGACCTCCGGCATCGTCCCGGCGATGGACCGCCTGCGCGACGAATGCCCGGTCGCGCTCGCCGTGTCGCTGCATGCGCCCGACGACGCGCTGCGCGACCGCCTCGTGCCGATCAACCAGAAGTACCCGCTGCGCGAGCTGATGGCCGCGTGCCGGCGCTATCTGGAACGCGCCCCGCGCGACTTCGTCACCTTCGAATACGTCATGCTCGACGGCGTCAACGACTCCGACGCGCATGCGCGCGCGCTCGTCGCCCTCGTGCGCGACGTGCCGTGCAAGTTCAACCTGATTCCGTTCAACCCCTTCCCGAATTCCGGGTTCGACCGCTCCCAGCCCGAACGCATACGCCGCTTTGCAGGTATCCTGATCGATGCGGGCATCGTCACGACCACCCGCAAGACCCGCGGCGACGACGTCAATGCCGCGTGCGGCCAGCTCGCGGGGCAGGTTCAGGACCGCACGCGCCGTACCGTTCGCCTTGTCAAACCGATGGAGGATCGTGCATGACCCGGCTCTTCGTGAAGCTGTCGCTTCCGCTCTTGGTGCTGGCGCTTGCCGGCTGCAACGCCACCATGAACGCCGCCGGCACGCCGCTCGCGGATCGTCCCGTGGCGGACACGCCGGTGTCGGGCAAGGGCGAGGCGACGGCCAAGGTGCACGCCGAGCTGGGTGCGGCATACCTGCAGCTCGGCAACTACGCCGTGGCGCTCGACGAAGCGCGCGTGGCGCTGCAGAGTCAGTCCAGCTACGCGCCGGCCTATCACCTGATAGGGCTCGTGTACATGGCCATCGACGATCCCAACTCGGCGCGCGAGAACTTCAGGCGAGCGCTCGAGATCGCGCCCAACGACCCGGAATTCAACAACAGTTTCGGCTGGTTCCAGTGTCTCAACGGCAACCCGCAGGACGGCCTGGCGCGCCTCGCCTCGTCGGCGCGCAACCCGTATTACCGCACCCCGACGCGGCCCTACACCAACGCGGGCCTGTGCCATCTGCGCCAAGGCGACGACGCTGCGGCGGAGGCGGAGTTCCGCCGCGCCGTGCAGGCCGATCCGGCGAACCGTCAGGCGATCTACCAGCTCGCCGGCATCGCATACCGGCGCGGTGTCTACAACGTCGCGAGCGCCCTGTTGGTCGACCTGCACCAGCAGGGCGAACCGACGCCGCAATCGGTGTGGCTGGGACTGCGCACCGCGCGCCGCCTGGGCAACCGTGACGCCGAAGCCAGCTACGCGGCACAGCTGCGCGGCCGCTTCGCCGACAGTCCCGAATACCAGACGATGATTCAGGGAAATTACGAGTGACAGAAGTGCATCTGGACCGGCAGGAGGCGGCATCGTCCGACCTGGCTGCCGAGATGGGCGCGCAACTTCGGCAGTTGCGCGAAATCCGCGGCGAAACGGCAAGCGACGTCGCGCATTCCCTCAAGCTGACCAGCCGGCAGATCGAGGCGATGGAGGCGGGGCGGCTCGATCTCCTGCCCGGCGCGGCGTTTGCGCGCGGCTTCCTGCGCAACTATGCCCGCTATCTCGGTGTCGATCCGGCGGCCGTGCTTGCCGCCTTCGAGTCCGACGTCATGCCGCAAACCGTGGAACTCGCGCCGGTATCGAATGCCATAGGCGTCATGCCCAGCGGCAGCGGCGGGCGTTCGATGCAGATCCCCGTCGGGCTGATCGCCGGTGCGCTCCTGCTCGTCGTGCTCGTGGGCTGGTACTTCGACTGGTTCCGCATGCCTGCGGAGAATGCCGAAGTCGCAGAAGGCGTCGTCGAATCGGCAGCGCCGTTGACTCCCGCCGTGACCAGCGCCGCAGCGGCGCCGCAAGGCCAGGTGTCGGAATCCGCGCTCGCCGCGAGTGGTGTCGTGCCCTCGCTTCCGGTTGCCACCCCGGTAGCGCCGGCAATGCCTGCGCCGGCAGCCGCGCCTGCGGGTGCTCCCGCTGCAGCAGCTTCTGTGGCAGCACTTCCTGCGCCGGCCCCCGCGGCCGCGCCGGGCGTCCCGCCGGCAGCTCCCGCCGCACAAGCTACGGCACCGGTTGCAACGGCGCCGGCCGCTACCGCGCTTCCGGCCGCAGCGCCCGCCGAGGGCGTCGAGCACATCGTGTTCCGTTTCGAAGGCGAATCGTGGATCGAGGTGCGCGATGCGCGCGGTTCCATCGTCTATTCGGGTGTCAATGGCGCCGGCAGCTCGCGCACCGTGCAGGGCAAGCCGCCCTTCGCGCTGGTCGTCGGCAACGCCAGACAGGTGTCCCTCGACTACCGCGGCAAGCCGTACGACCTGAAGCCGCACGTACGCGTCAGTGTCGCAAGATTCACCCTGGAGTGAGCTGAATTGGCTACAACCCCCACCTCCGACAATCACGCCGGCCCCCTGCCGCGTCACCGTACGCGCCAGGTCCGCGTCGGGCACGTCCTGATCGGTTCCGATGCCCCCGTCGTGGTGCAGTCGATGACCAATACCGACACCGCGGACGTGCTCGGCACAGCGATGCAGGTCGCCGAACTCGCACGTGCGGGTTCGGAGCTGGTGCGCATCACCGTCAATAACGAAGCCGCCGCGAAGGCCGTTCCGCACATCCGCGACCGCCTGCTCGCGCTGAACATGGACGTCCCGCTCGTCGGCGACTTCCACTACAACGGCCACAAGCTCCTCACCGACTTCCCCGCGTGCGCCGAGGCGCTCGCGAAGCTGCGTATCAACCCGGGCAACGTCGGCGCGGGAGCCAAGCGGGATCCGCAGTTCGCCGCGATCGTCGAACTCGCGTGCAAGTACGACAAGCCGGTGCGCATCGGCGTGAACTGGGGCAGTCTCGATCAGTCCGTGCTCGCGCGCGTGATGGACCAGAACGCGAAGCTTTCCGCGCCCCGCGACGCCGGCGCCGTGATGCGCGAGGCGCTGGTCGTCTCCGCACTGGAATCTGCCGCCAAGGCCGAGGAATACGGGCTGGGCGCGGATCGCATCATTCTCTCGGCAAAGGTGTCGAGCGTGCAGGATCTCATCGCCGTGTATCGCGAGATGGCGCGCCGCTGTGACTACCCGCTGCATCTCGGCCTGACCGAGGCCGGCATGGGCTCGAAGGGCATCGTCGCCTCCACGGCCGCGCTCGCCGTGCTGCTGCAGGAAGGCATCGGCGACACGATCCGCATCTCGCTCACGCCCGAGCCCAACGGCAGCCGCACGCAGGAAGTCGTCGTCGCGCAGGAGATCCTGCAGACCATGGGCCTGCGCGCCTTCACGCCGATGGTCACCGCATGCCCCGGTTGCGGCCGTACGACCAGCACCTTCTTCCAGGAGCTCGCGTCGACGATCCAGACCTACGTGCGCGAGCAAATGCCGGGATGGCGCGAGCAGTACGACGGCGTCGAGAACATGACGCTCGCCGTCATGGGCTGCGTCGTCAACGGCCCCGGCGAGAGCAAGCACGCCAACATCGGCATCTCGCTGCCCGGCACCGGCGAGACCCCGGCCGCGCCCGTGTTCGTCGACGGCGAAAAAACGGTTACGCTGCGCGGGGACAGCATCGCCGCCGAATTCATCGCCATCATCGATAACTACGTCGCGACCAAATACACAAAAAAGGCGGCCTGAACCGTCCACCTATGACTGAAAAGAAACCTGTAATGCAGACGCTGCAGGCCGTGCGCGGGATGAACGACATCCTGCCCGACGACGCCGAGGCCTGGGAACATTTCGAAGACATCGTGCGCGACTGGTTGCGCAGCTACGGCTACCGCCCGATCCGCATGCCCATCGTCGAGCCCACGCCGCTGTTCAAGCGCGCGATCGGCGAAGTCACCGACATCGTCGAGAAGGAGATGTACTCCTTCGAGGACGCCCTCAATGGCGAGCTCCTGACGCTGCGACCCGAAGGCACCGCCTCGTGCGTGCGTGCCGCGATCCAGCACAAGATGCTGGCGACGGGCGCACAGCGCCTGTACTACCACGGGCCGATGTTCCGTCACGAGCGCCCGCAGAAGGGCCGCTACCGCCAGTTCCACCAGATCGGCGTCGAGGCGCTGGGCTTCGACGGTCCCGACATCGACGCCGAGCACATCCTGATGTGCGCGCGCCTGTGGGACGACCTCGGGCTCGAGGACGTCAGGCTCGAACTCAACTCGCTGGGGTCGAGCGAGGAGCGTGCGAGCCACCGTGCCGAGCTGATCGCCTACCTGTCCGCGCACGTGGATCGCCTCGACGAGGACGGCAAGCGCCGCCTGCACACCAACCCGCTGCGCATCCTCGACACCAAGAACCCCGAGCTGCAGGAGCTCGTCGAGGCGGCACCGAAGCTGATCGACTTCCTCGGCGAGGAGTCGCTCAGGCACTTCGACGGTGTGCAGTCCCTGCTCAAGGATGCCGGCATCCCGTACCGCATCAACCCGCGCCTGGTGCGCGGCCTCGACTACTACAACCGCACCGTGTTCGAATGGGTCACGACGCGGCTCGGTGCCCAGGGTACGGTGTGCGCGGGCGGCCGCTACGACGGGCTGGTCGAGCAACTCGGCGGCAAGTCCGCCCCGGCGGCGGGTTTCGCGATGGGGGTCGAGCGCCTGCTGGCTCTGTGGCGCGAGGGCGGCGGCGAGATCGAACGCGCCCAACCCGACGTCTACGTCGTGCACATGGGCGAGCAGGCCCAGCGCCTCGCCTTCCGTGCGGCTGAGGCGCTGCGCGGCTACGGTTTCGCGGTGCTCACCCATTGCGGTGGCGGCAGCTTCAAGTCGCAGATGAAAAAGGCCGACGCCAGTGGCGCGCAGCTCGCTGTCGTCATCGGCGACGACGAGGCCGCGGCGGGCGAGGTCGGCCTGAAGCCCCTGCGCGGTCCTGGCGGCCAGCAGCGCGTCGCCCTCGAAGCCCTCGGCGACGTCGTCGCCGAATGTCTATTTACTGAAGAAGAAGAGGAAAACGATGGCAGTGTATGACCTCGAAGAGCAGGAACAGATTTCCGAGCTGAAGGCCTGGTGGGTCCGGTACGGCAATCTGGTGACTGCGATCGCAGTGGCTGCCGCGTTGGCCTCCGTCGGCTGGCAGGGTTTCCAGTATTACAAGAACCGGCAGGCCGGCGACGCTGGTGCGCTGTACTTCGCGCTCGAGCAGGCGATGATGAAGGGCGACGCGCAGAAGACGCGTGAAGCCGCCGGCCAGCTGATCGAAAAATTCCCCTCATCCGCCTATGCGGAACTGGCTGCGCTGGCCTCGGCCGGCGTGCAGATCGACAAGGGCGATGCGAAGAACGCCCGCGCCCAGCTCGAATGGTTGCTTGCCAAGGGCAGCGACCCCGCGCTGAAGGACATCGGCCGCCTGCGCCTTGCCGCCGTGCTGCTCGACGAGGGCGCTTACGACCAGGCGCTTGCGCAGCTGACGAACGCTCCGGCCCCGGCCCTGAAGGCGCGCTTCGAAGACCTCCGCGGCGACGTGCTGGCGGCGAGCGGCAAGCCCGCCGAGGCCCGCAGTGCCTACCAGGCTGCGCTCGATGCGCTGGCGGCGGAAGGCGCCGACGGCAGCGAAACCCTGCGCGAAGTCATTCGCGTCAAGCAGCAAGCCCTGGAGGGCTGAGCGATGAAGCGACCGTTCACCGCGCTTGCCCTCGCGGCCTCGCTGGCACTGCTTGCCGGCTGCTCCTCGCTCAACCCCTTTGCCGAATCGGGACCGAAGCCGGCCAAACTGCCCGACTTCAAGGCCTCGGTCGAATTGCGCCCGCTGTGGCAGGCGCGCATCGGCAAGTCCGGCCCCTACGTGTTCCAGCCCGCGGTCGTCGGTGAGGACGTCTATGCCGCCGCCCACGACGGCGCCGTCGCGCGCTTCAAGGACGGCAAGGCCGTGTGGACGGTCAATGCCGCCAAGCGCCTGTCCGCAGGCGTGGGCAGCAACGGCAAGCTCGCGGTCGTGGCTACCACGGCCGGCGAGGTCGTCGCGCTCGACGCGGCGAACGGTGCCGAGCGCTGGCGTGCCGCGATCGGTGCCGAAGTGCTCGCCGCCCCCGCGGTGGGAGACGCCATCGTCGTCGTGCGCTCCTCGGACAGCCGCCTCATCGGCCTGGATGCTGCCACCGGCTCGCGCAAGTGGGTGTTCCAGCGCGCGACGCCGCCGCTGTCGCTGCGCAGCTTTGCCGGTGTCACGCTGGAAGGTCCGGCCGCCGTGGCCGGCTACCCTGGCGGCAAGCTCGTGGCGGTGAGCCTCGCCAACGGTGGCCAGCTCTGGGAGCTGACTGTCGCGACGCCCAAGGGCGCGACCGAACTCGAGCGCGTCGCAGACGTCGCCGGAACGCCGGTGATAGGCCGCAAGGAACTGTGCGCCGTCGCCTACCAAGGGCGTGCCGCGTGCTTCGACGCCACCAACGGCAATGCGCTGTGGTCGCGCGATTTCTCCAGCAGCGTCGGCATGGATCGCGACAGCCGTTTCGTCGTGATCACCGACGACAACGATGCAGTCCACGCGCTCGACGGCTCCAGCGGTGCGAACGTGTGGAAACAGGACACGCTGGCGCGCCGCGTGCTGTCGCGCCCGCTGATCGTCGGTGATTTCGTCGCGGTCGGCGACTTCGAAGGCTATGTCCACCTGCTCAAGCGCGAGGACGGCAGCTTCGCCGCGCGCACCCGCGCCGACAGCAGCTCCGTTACCGCCGACCCGCGCCGTTTCGGGCGCGACGGCTTCGTCGTCCAGACGCGCGATGGCGGCATCCATGTGTATGAGGCCCGCTAAGCGGGAATGAGCGCTTGAAACCCACCATCGTCCTCGTCGGTCGCCCCAACGTCGGTAAATCGACGCTGTTCAACCGACTCACGCGCACGCGCGACGCCCTCGTCGCCGACCAGCCTGGCCTCACGCGCGACCGCCACTACGGCATCGGCCGCGTCGGCGACCGCGATTATCTGGTCGTCGACACCGCCGGCTTCGATCCGGTCGCCAAGAGCGGCATCATGCACGAGATGGCCCGTCAGGCCGAACAGGCGATCGCCGAAGCCGACGTGCTGCTGTTCCTCGTCGACGGCCGCGCCGGCCTGACGCCGCACGACGAGCAGATCGCCGCGCGCCTGCGTCGCGCCGGGCGCCCCGTGCATCTGGTCGTGAACAAGGCCGAGGGCATGGAGCGCAGCATCGTCGCCGCCGACTTCCATGCGCTCGGCCTCGGTGCGCCGCTGCCGGTGTCGGCCGCCCACGGCGACGGCGTCAAGCTGCTCATCGACATGGTGCTCGGCGAGTTCCCGCTCGACGAAGAGCCGGAAGAGGCCGAGGGCCGCGGCCCGCGCATCGCCATCGTCGGCCGCCCGAACGTCGGCAAATCGACGCTCGTGAACAGCCTGCTCGGCGAGGAGCGCGTCATTGCCTTCGACATGCCGGGCACGACGCGCGACGCCATCGCGGTCCCGTTCGAGCGCGAAGGCCGGAACTACACGCTCATCGACACCGCCGGCCTGCGCCGCCGCGGCAAGATCTTCGAGGCCGTCGAGAAGTTCTCCGTCATCAAGACGCTGCAGGCGATCGAGCAGTGCAACGTCGTCGTGCTGGTGCTCGATGCGTCCCAGGACATCTCCGACCAGGACGCCCACATCGCCGGCTTCATCCTCGATTCGGGGCGTGCCCTGGTCGTTGCGGTGAACAAGTGGGACAGCGTGGACGACTACCGCCGCGAACTGATCAAGCGCGCCATCGAGCACAAGCTGGGCTTCCTGTCCTTCGCACGTTTCCATTACATCTCCGCCCTCAAGGGCGCAGGCGTCGCCGCGGTCATGAAATCGGTCGATTCCGCCTACGCTGCGGCGATGGTGAACCTGTCGACGCCGCGTCTGACCCGTACCCTTCAGACCGCGCTCGCGAAGCAGGCGCCGCCGCGCAGCGGCATGTTCCGGCCGAAGATGCGTTACGCCCACCAGGGCGGCAACAACCCGCCGATCGTGGTGATCCACGGCGCCGCCCTGGACCAGATACCCGCATCCTACGTGCGCTTCCTGGAACGCACGTTCATGGAGGCGTTCAAACTGCAGGGCACGCCGTTGCGGATACAATTCCGCACCTCGCACAATCCGTATATTGGCAAAGATTAGATTCCAACTCCGCACCGGGATCGATTGCGTGTACAAATGTGGCAGTGCAGCATGAAATCCTTTACATTCACAATAAAACGCAGCCTCGAGGTTTGAAAATGAGCAACAAAGGGCAACTTCTACAAGACCCGTTCCTGAACACCCTGCGCAGGGAGCATGTCCCCGTGGCGATCTATCTGGTCAACGGCATCAAGCTGCAGGGCCAGATCGAATCCTTCGACCAGTACGTCGTGCTGCTGAAGAATACCGTCACCCAGATGGTGTACAAGCACGCGATTTCGACCGTCGTGCCCGCACGTCCGGTCAACATCCAGCAACAGGACTCGGGTGACGGCAATAGCTGAGTCCCCGCGGCGCCCCATGGACGCCAAGTTCCTCCATGTTTGAGCGCCCCGATGCCGGTGAGCGCGCGGTACTCGTCCAGCTCGACCTGAACCAGGGCGCGCTGGACGAGCGCCTTTCCGAACTCAAGCTGCTCGCACTCAGTGCCGGCGCGAGCGTTGAGGCCGTCGTCGGCGGGCGGCGGGCACGGCCCGATCCTGCACTATTCGCCGGGCGTGGCAAAGTCGACGAGATCGCCGAAACGTTGCGCGTCCACGACGCCGATTTCGTCATCTTCAACCATGCGCTGTCGCCCGGGCAGCAGCGCAATCTCGAACGCTCGCTGCAGTGCCGCGTCGTCGACCGCACGGCCCTGATCCTCGACATCTTCGCGCAGCGCGCGCGCAGCCACGAGGGCAAGCTGCAGGTCGAACTCGCGCAGCTCGACCATCTCTCGACGCGCCTCGTGCGCGGCTGGACCCACCTGGAGCGCCAGAAGGGGGGTATCGGCCTGCGCGGCCCGGGCGAGACCCAGCTCGAGACCGACCGCCGACTGCTCGGCAAGCGCGTCAAGGTGCTCAGGGAGCGTCTCGCCCAGATCGAGAAGCAGCGCCGCGTGCGCCGTCGCGGGCGGGAAGGGCGCAACGTGTTGTCGGTGTCGCTCGTCGGCTACACCAACGCCGGTAAATCGACGCTGTTCAATTCGCTGACGAAGGCCGGGGCGTATGCCGCCGACCAGTTGTTCGCGACGCTCGATACGACCTCGCGCCGGCTCTATGTGGGCGAGGGCGGCAATGTCGTCCTGTCGGACACCGTGGGCTTCATCCGCGACCTGCCGCACGCGCTGGTTGCAGCCTTCCATGCGACGCTAGAGGAAACTGCGAACGCAGATCTGCTGCTGCATGTCGTAGACTCCGCGAGCGAGGACCGCGAGGCCCAGATCGAGGCGGTCAACACCGTCCTGGCCGAGATCGGCGCGGGCGGCGTCCCGCAGATCATGGTCATGAACAAGATCGACCTGACCCCCGCCGAGCCCGGGGTCCAGCGGGACGAGTATGGTAAGATCGTACGCGTTTTTTTGAGCGCCAGAAGTGGCGAAGGGCTTGGGCTGCTGCGCGAGGCCCTCGTCGAGGCAGCATGCAGCGCAGCGGCGGACGCACCGGGCGATTCCGTCGGGATAGCGCCGGATTTCACCGATAAAGACCCAATTCAAACGTGATTACAGGCGTTCTAATGTCTCTCAACGATCCACGCTGGGGTAACAACCAGGGGAATGGCGACGACAAGCGCGGCGACGACAGGCGCGGAGGCAATCAGGGGCCTCCCGACCTCGAGGACCTGTGGCGCGATTTCAATCAGCGACTGTCAGGCATGCTCGGCGGCAAGCGCGGACCGCGCGGCGGCGGAGGTGGCGACGGTGGCGGACCGCAGTTCCCGCAGCTCTCGTTCAGGCAGTTCGGTGGCGGCATTGGCGCGCTGCTGGGCCTGATCGCCGTGATCTGGCTGGCGAGCGGTTTCTACATCGTCGATGCGAACCAGCGCGGCGTCGTGCTGCGCTTCGGCAAATATGTCGAGACCACCGATCCGGGCCTGCGCTGGCGCCTGCCGTATCCGATCGAGAGCAGTGATGTCGTCGACCTGACCGGTGTCCGCACCGTCGAGGTCGGCTATCGCGGTTCCGAGCGCAACAAGATGCTGCGCGAAGCGCTGATGCTCACCGATGACGAGAACATCATCAACATCCAGTTCGCGGTGCAGTACGTGCTGACGAGCCCGGAGAAGTACCTGTTCAACAACCGCTATGCGGACGAGTCGGTGATGCAGGCGGCCGAATCCGCGATGCGCGAGATCGTCGGCAAGAGCAAGATGGACTTCGTGCTCTATGAGGGGCGCGAGCAGATGGCCTCCTCGGCGCACGAATCGATCCAGAAGATCCTCGACCGCTACGACACGGGTATCCAGATCAGCCGCGTGACGATGCAGAACGCCCAGCCGCCCGAGCAGGTGCAGGCCGCGTTCGACGATGCGGTCAAGGCTGGCCAGGACCGCGAGCGCCTGCGCAACGAGGGTGAGGGCTACGCCAACGACGTCATCCCGCGCGCGCGCGGCACGGCCTCGCGTCTGATCGAGGAAGCCAACGCCTACCAGGCCCGCGTGGTCGCGAACGCGGAAGGCGACGCGAGCCGCTTCACGCAGATCCTGTCCGAGTACCGGCGCGCGCCTGAAGTGACCCGCGAGCGTCTGTATCTCGAAACGATGCAGCAGGTTATGTCGAAAACCAGCAAGGTCATGGTCGATGCGAAGGGCAACGGCAACCTCCTGTTCATGCCGCTCGACAAGTTGATGCAGGGCGCTGCCACGCAGGGGGCGCATGACGCGACCCCCACGGCGGCGTCCGGTCCCGCAACTCCCGCACCCGCGCCGCGGGCCGATAGTTCGACGGATTCACGCAGCCGCGACGCGATGGTGCGCGATCGTGAACGGGGAGAGCGCTGATGCGTGACAAGATGCCGATTTTCGCCGGTGTGCTGCTGCTGATCGCAGTACTTGCCTCGATGACGCTGTTCACCGTGGACCAGCGGCAGTTCGCCGTGGTGTTCCAGCTCGGTGAGGTCAAGGACGTTATCGACAAGCCGGGCCTGAACGTCAAGTGGCCGATGATCCAGAACGTGCGTTACTTCGACCGCCGCATCCTGACGATGGATACGCCGGAGCCCGAGCGCTTCATCACCGCCGAGAAGAAGAACGTGCTGGTCGACCACTTCGTGAAGTGGCGTATCGTCGATCCCCAGCTCTATTACGTTTCGGTTGCGGGTGACGAGGCGCGTGCGCGCATCCGGCTGCTGCAGACCGTGAATGCGGGCCTGCGCGAGGAGTTCGGCCGCCGTACGGTGCATGACGTCGTGTCCGGTGCGCGCGACAAGATCATGGAAGACATGCGCACTCGTGCCGACCAGGATGCGCGCAAGATCGGCGTGCAGATCCTCGACGTGCGCCTCAAGCGTGTCGACCTGCCGCTCGAAGTGTCCGAGTCCGTCTATCGCCGCATGGAAGCGGAGCGCAAGCGCGTCGCCAACGAACTGCGATCCGAGGGCGGTGCGATCGCCGAGAAGATCCGTGCCGACGCCGATCGCCAGCGCGAGGTCATCATCGCGGAAGCCTACCGAGAGGCGCAGCAGGTCAAGGGTGGCGGCGACGCCAAGGCCACGGCGACCTACGCTCAAGCCTACGGCCAGAGCCCCGAGTTCTATTCCTTCTACCGCAGCCTCGAGGCTTATCGAGAAAGCTTCGCGAACAAGAACGACGTGATGGTCGTCGATCCGAGCTCTGAGTTCTTCAGGTTCATGAAGGATTCCGGCGGAGGCAAGAAGAACTGAGCTCATGAGCAACAAGCTTTTGATGGCCTTCGCACTGATGTTGGTGATCGAAGGCATCCTGCCCTTTGTCGCGCCAGCCGCCTGGCGCGAAACTTTTTTGCGGCTCGCGCACATGGCCGACGGCCAGATCCGTTTCATCGGACTGACCTCGATGCTGATCGGCGTGGTGCTGCTGTTTCTGTTCTCGTGAGTATCATGCGCTGGGTTCTTCCCGATCACATCCAGGACGCGCTGCCGTCCGAAGCCGAAAAGCTCGAGCGCCTACGCCGGCGCCTGCTCGACGCCTTCCGCAGCCATGGCTACCAGCTGGTCGTGCCGCCGCTGCTCGAATACCTCGATTCGCTGACCACCGGGGCAGGGCAGGATCTCAAGCTGCGCACCTTCAAGCTGGTCGACCAGTTGTCGGGCAAGACGATGGGCGTGCGTGCCGACATGACGCCGCAGGTCGCCCGCATCGACGCGCACCTGCTCAACCGTGCGGGGGTGTCGCGCCTGTGTTACTGCGGCAGCGTGCTGCACGCACTGCCTTCGACGCTCACCGCTACGCGCGAGCCTCTTCAACTCGGTGCTGAGCTTTACGGCCATGCCGGCATCGACGCCGACATCGAGATCGTGCGCCTGCTCTCCGAAGTGATGCGCCTCGCGGAAGTGCCGGCCAGCCGCATCGATCTGGGGCATGTCGGCCTGTTCCGTGTGCTCGCTGCTCGTGCCGGGATGGTGCCGGAGCGCGAGGAGGAGCTTTTCGACCTGTTGCAGGCGAAGGACGTGCCGGGCCTGCGCGAGCTGCTGGCTGACGTTGCGGAGCCGGCGCGTTCGGCGTTGCTGGCCTTGCCGGCGCTGTATGGCGGCGCAGACGTGCTGGACGAGGCGCGCCGCTGCCTGCCCGACGAGCCCGAGATCCGCGCCGCGCTCGATGACTTGAGCACGCTCGCGGCTGCGCTCGCGGACCTGCCGATCAGTTTCGACCTTGCCGATCTGCGCGGCTACCACTATCACAACGGAGTGGTGTTCGCAGCCTACGGCAGCGGCTCGCCCGCTGCACTTGCGCTCGGCGGGCGCTACGACAGTATCGGTCAGGCATTCGGCCGCGCCAGGCCGGCGACGGGCTTCAGCCTCGACCTGCGCGAGCTGGCCCTGCATCTGCCCGATGCGACCGAGCCGGGCGCCATCCTTGCGCCGGCAGTCGCGAATGAGGCTCTGCAGGTTGCGGTCGCGCAACTGCGTGCGCAGGGAGAGGTCGTGATGACGGCCCTGCCGGGACATGAAGGAAGCTGGAAGGAGGCCGGTTGCGACCGGCAACTGATCGAGCGTGACGGCCGCTGGACGGTCGGGGCGCTTCAGGGAGAATGAAGTAAATGTCAAAGAACGTAGTGGTTGTCGGTACCCAGTGGGGCGATGAGGGCAAGGGCAAGATCGTTGACTGGCTCACCGATCATGCCAAGGGTGTGGTGCGCTTCCAGGGTGGCCACAACGCCGGCCATACGCTGGTGATCGGCGCCAACGAATACAAGCTCAACCTCGTGCCGTCGGGCATCGTGCGTGAAGGCGTCGCCTGCTATATCGGCAATGGCGTGGTGCTCGACGCGCATCACCTGCTGTCCGAGATCCGCGTGCTCGAAGCCGGCGGCATCAAGGTGCGCGAGCGCCTGCGCATCAGCCCGGGCTGCCCGCTGATCCTCGGTTATCACTCGGCGCTCGATCGCGCGCGCGAGGCGGCGAAGAGCGCCTCCGACAAGATCGGCACGACCGGAAAGGGCATCGGCCCGGCCTACGAGGACAAGGTCGCCCGCCGTGCGCTACGCGTGTATGACCTGTTCGACCGCGAGCGCTTCGCCGACAAGCTGCGCGCGAACCTCGAATACCACAACTTCGTGCTGACCCAGCATCTGGGCGCCGATGCGGTCGACTTCCAGACCGTGTTCGACCAGGCGATGGCCGACGCCGAAGAGATCCGTCCGATGGTGGCCGACGTCTCGGCCGAGCTGTACGCGGTCAACAAGGCCGGCGGCAGCCTGCTGTTCGAGGGCGCGCAGGGCACGCTGCTCGACATCGACCACGGCACCTACCCCTTCGTCACGTCGAGCAACTGCGTCGCGGGCCAGGCCGCGGCCGGTTCCGGCGTCGGCCCGGGCCGCCTGCACTACGTGCTGGGCATCACCAAGGCCTACTGCACGCGCGTCGGCGGCGGACCCTTCCCGACCGAGCTCGACATCGACACCGCCGGCGTGCCCGGTCACCAGATGTCGACCAAGGGGCGCGAGTTCGGCACCGTCACGGGGCGCAAGCGCCGCTGCGGCTGGCTGGACCTCGCCGCGCTGAAGCGCTCGATCATCATCAACGGCGTGACCGGGCTGTGCATCACCAAGCTCGACGTGCTCGACGGCCTGTCGGAGCTGAAGCTGTGCACGGGCTACATGCTCGACGGCCAGCGCATCGACCTGTTGCCGATGGGCTCGGAGGAAGTGACGCGCTGCGAGCCGATCTACGAAACGATGGCCGGCTGGAGCGGCACGACCTTCGGCGCGCAGAGCTGGGACGCGCTGCCGCAGGAGGCGCGCGCCTATCTGCACCGCATCGAGGAAATCATCGAGGTGCCGATCGACGTGATCTCGACCGGCCCCGAGCGCGACGAGACCATCCTGCGCCGCCATCCGTTCGGAGCCTGAGCGGGCTTGACGGGTACGGAAACGCTGAACGACCCGGGGTCGGCACCGACCGGCCCCGTGCACCCGCCGGTTCCGGCGGGTGCGTCGTCGGGCAGCGTTGCCGTTCGCGGGGCGGGGTTCGGTGCTGGCGAATGTGGCCGGTTCGAACGGGCAGCACAAAAAGCAAAAGCCGGTCTTTCGACCGGCTTTTGCCTGGATATGGTGCCCAGAAGAGGACTCGAACCTCCACGCCTCGCAGCGCTAGTACCTGAAACTAGTGCGTCTACCAATTCCGCCATCTGGGCAAGAGCGCGCATTATAGCGACTTGTTTGCGGATGGCCAAGAGGGATTCGGTCATCGTAGGGCGGGAGCAGCGCAGCGTATCCCGCCACTGGCGGTTCGGGAAGGCGACCCCCGGAGTGGCGGGAGCCGTGTCGTCCCGCTGCAGCCTCGTCGCGGGATCGGTCGGCGATCGGCAACAAAAAAGCCGACACAAGGTCGGCTTTCCTGTAGAACTGGTGCCCAGAAGAGGACTCGAACCTCCACGCCTTGCAGCGCTAGTACCTGAAACTAGTGCGTCTACCAATTCCGCCATCTGGGCAAGAGCCGCGCATTATAAGCGCCAAATTTTGAATGTCAACGAGTAAAACAATGAAAAAAGAAAAAGGGAAAACGCCCAAGGCCGCAGCAGGTGGCAGCCAACGCAAACCCAGCCCCGTCCGCAGTGCCGATCCGTTCTACGAGCGGGAGTCCGCCACGTACGATCACCCCCTGCCGAGTCGGGAATACGTCCAACAGACGCTCGCCGAGCAGGGCGTGCCCATGAGTTTGCAGGAGCTGTGCGCCGCGCTCGACGTGAGTCCGGACGAAGCGGGACTCTTCGAGCGTCGCCTGCGCGCGATGCAGCGCGACGGCGAGCTGTTGCGCAACCGGCGCGATGCCTACCTGCTGCCGAACAAGGCCGATCTGATTCGCGGGCGCGTGTCGGGACATGCGGACGGTTTCGGTTTCCTGATCCGCGACGACGCTCAGCCCGACGTGTTCCTCGGTCCGAAGGAGATGCGCGAGGTGCTGCACGGCGATCGCGTGATCGTCCGCATCACGGGCCTCGACCGTCGCGGCCGTCCCGAGGGCAAGGTCGTGGAGGTGCTGGAGCGCGCAAACACGCGCATCGTCGGCCGCGTGCTGAACGAGCATGGGGTGCAGGTGGTCGTACCGGAGAACCGGCGTATCGCGCAGGACATCTTGGTGGCGCCGGGGGGCAAGAAGGCCTTGCCGGGCCAGGTCGTCACCGTCGAGCTGATCGAACAACCGACCAAGTTCGCGCAACCGATCGGCCGCGTGATCGAGGTGCTCGGCAACTACGCGGATCCGGGCATGGAAATCGAGATCGCCCTGCGCAAGCACGAGCTGCCGTTCGAGTTCTCTTCCGAGGCGAAGGCCGAGACGCGCAAGCTGCCGGCCGCCGTGCGCAGGAAGGACTGGGCGGGGCGCGAGGACATCACGAAGCTGCCGCTCGTGACGATAGACGGCGAAACGGCGAAGGATTTCGACGACGCGGTGTATTGCGAGCGGCAGGGACGCGGCTACCGCCTGATCGTCGCGATCGCCGATGTGTCGCACTATGTGCAGCCGGGCAGTGCGCTGGACGTGGAATCCCAGGATCGCGGCAATTCGGTGTATTTCCCGCGGCGCGTGATCCCCATGCTGCCCGAGAAGCTGAGCAACGGCCTGTGTTCGCTCAACCCGCAGGTCGAGCGCCTGTGCATGGTGTGCGACATGAGCATCGGCCCGACGGGGGAAATCAAGGCCTACCGCTTTTACCCGGCGGTGATGTTCTCGCACGCCCGCCTGACCTACAACCAGGTCGCGGCGGCCCTGTACGACAAGGACAAGGCCGCGCTGGATACGGTCGGCGCGTTGCTGCCGCACCTGGAAAACCTCGACAAGCTGTTCCGCGTACTGCTGAAGGCGCGCGCGAAGCGCGGTGCGATCGATTTCGAGACGACCGAGACGCGCATGATCTTCGACGACACGGGCAAGATCGACCGCATCGTGCCCGAGGTGCGCAACGACGCGCACCGCCTGATCGAGGAGTGCATGCTCGCTGCGAACGTGTGTGCGTCGGAATTCCTGCAGGAACGCGAACACCCGGCCTTGTACCGCGTGCATGAGGGCCCGACGCCGGAGAAGCTGGAAAAGCTGCGCGGCTTCCTCGCGGAGTTCGGGCTCGGCGTCGGCGGAGGTGACGATCCGAAGGCGGGCGACTACGCGAAGCTGCTGGAGAAGGTCAAGGACCGGCCGGACGCGCAACTGCTGCAGACGGTGATGCTGCGCTCGCTGCGCCAGGCGGTGTATAGCCCGGACAACGTCGGGCACTTCGGCCTGGCGTACGAGGCCTACACCCACTTCACGTCGCCGATCCGCCGCTATCCCGACCTGCTGGTGCATCGTTCGATCAAGGCGGCGCTGGAGAACCGTCTCTACGCGGCCGGCGACTGGGATGCGATCGGCCTGCACTGCTCGTCGACCGAGCGGCGCGCGGACGACGCGACGCGCGATGTCGTCGCGTGGCTGAAGTGCTATTACATGCAGGACAAGGTCGGTGCGGAGTTTTCCGGCAGCGTGTCGGCGGTGGTACCCTTCGGCCTCTTCGTCGCCCTCGACGACATTTTCATCGAAGGGCTGGTCCATATTTCGGACCTCGGCAGCGATTATTTCCACTTCGACGAGACGCGCCACGAGCTTGCCGGCGAGCGCACCAGCGTGCGCCACCGCCTGTCGGATCGCGTGCGCGTGCAGGTCGTCCGGGTGGATCTCGAGACGAGCAAGATCGACTTCCGGCTGATCGAAGGCGCGCAGCGGGCGACCGAGCGGGCAGGCAAGACTGCGAAGGACAAGGGGGCGAAGGCCCCGGAGGCCGTCGTCGCGGCAGCGGTGGTGATCGAGCCGGCGGAGAAGACGGGCAAGTCCAGGGCCTCTTCAGGCGCTCGCAAGGCCGTGAAGGCCAAGGCAACGGTGGCTGTGGCTGAAGCGCCGACCGTCGATGAACGTCCCGTGGCGGTGAAGCCGGCAAAGGCAGAGGGCGCGAAAAAGGCCGGGAAGGCGGCCCCCAAGCCCGCGGCTCGCCCGGTGCATACGGATGTCGCGGACAAGGCCGACGCGACGGCGGCGAAGGCGAAGCAGGCGAAGCAGGCGAAGCAGGCTGCGAAAGCGCCTCCGGAAGTGAAGGCTGCCGGCGCCGGAAAGCGCGCGAACGCGGTGAAGGCCGTTGGGCCGGCTCCGGCGGAAGCGGTCAAGCCCGTCGCGCGGGCGAAGAAGGGCGCGAAGGCGGCGTCCGTGCCTGCGCCGGCGCCGAGCGGGTCTAAGGCAGCGAAAGCGGTGAAGGCCGCGAAGACGGTGACGGCAACGGCGCCCAAGACTGCGGAAGATGCGGGCGACGTCTCGCCCGGGAAAGAGGTCAAGGCCGTGAAAGCGGCGAAGGCACCTCGGGCGAAGAAGCCCGCAGCGGCCGAAACGAACAACGAAACAGCAGGATCCTCCAGGAAAGTGAAACGCCGTGGCTAACAAACCTACAAGCCGTTCCCGCCCGCAGCAGCCGGGCAACGATGACGCGCCCGCCGGCGGGCGCACCGAGTCGCGCCTGATCTACGGCTTCCATGCCGTGCTGGGCAAACTGCGCCGCGACCCCGAGGCGGTGTTCGAGCTGTACCTGTCGTCGAGCCGGACCGATGCGCGTTCGAAGGACGTCGTACGGTTGGCCGAGGCGCAGAAGGTGCGCATGATTCAGGCGGAGTCCGACCGCCTCGACGGCATGGTCGGCACGCGGCGCCATCAGGGCGTCATCGCGCGCGTCGATGCGCGCAGCCGCGACCTCAAGCTCGCCGACGTGCTCGACGTGCTGGAAGAGAACGCGTTGATCCTGGTGCTCGACGGCGTGCAGGATCCGCACAACCTCGGCGCCTGTCTGCGCGTCGCGGACGCGGCGGGCGCGCACGCGGTGGTCGCGCCGAAGGACCGCGCGGTCGGGCTCAACGCGACGGCGGTGAAGGTCGCGAGCGGCGCGGCCGATTCGGTGCCCTACGTCACGGTGACCAACCTCGCGCGCGCACTGCGCGAGATGCAGGAAGCCGGCGTGTGGGTGGTGGGCGCTGCGGGCGAGGCCGAGAAGTCGGTGTACGAGATCGACCAGAAGGGTCCGGTCGCGTGGGTGATGGGCGCCGAAGGCGAGGGGCTGCGGCGGCTGACGCGCGAGACCTGCGACGAGCTGGCGAAGATCCCGATGCTTGGGACGGTCGAGAGTCTCAACGTGTCGGTCGCGAGCGGCATCTGCCTGTTCGAGGCGCGGCGTCAGCGCGGCGGCTGAGCGCGGCGACCTGGCATGGTCGTGTGAGCGGCTTCGGCGTCAGCAGGGCGGGATGAAGTCCCGCCGCTCGTCCGGGGTTCCGTCGGTTGCGCCCGGCATCACGGCGGGATCGGTGGGATACACTTGCTTTCTCCCGCCCTACGGGGGCGTCTCCGTTTTCCGGTTCACGGCGGCGCGGATCTTGCATAATCTTCGACATGCTTCGCGTACTCGTCATCGATGAATCACGTGCCCGGGCGGCGGAAATCTGTGCCGGGCTGGCGCTCGCCGGTCATCAGGTGGCGGCGGTGCTCGCGTCTTCGTCGGACCTGTCGGCGCAGATCGAGGCGATCCGGCCGGACGTGATCCTGATCGAGACGGATGCGCCGTCGCGCGACACGCTGGAGAACCTCGCGGTGATGAACGCGGAGATGCCGCGGCCGGTGATCATCTTCGCGCAGGAAGGCGACCAGGAGACGATACGCGCGGCGGTGAAGGCGGGCGTGTCGACCTACGTCGTGGACGGCCTCGATCCGCAGCGCCTGAAGCCGGTGATCGACGTGGCGGTGGCGAGCTTCGAGGAGCATCAGGCGCTGCGCAGCGAGCTTGCGGCGGCGACGAAGAAGCTCTCGGAGCGCAAGCTGATCGACCGCGCGAAGGGCCTGCTGATGAAGTCGCGCGGGCTGGATGAGGCCGAGGCCTACGCGACGCTGCGCAAGCTGGCGATGGAGCGCGCGAAGCCGATGGCGGCGGTCGCGCAGGATCTCATCGACATGGCGAAGTACCTGTTGTAGCCATTCTCGGGACGGCCGTGGCGGGATGCGCTGCGCTCCTTCCGCCCTACACCGCACCCGCCCTACACCGCACCCGCCCTACACCGTACCGGTCCTACACCGTACCGGTCCTACACCGTACCGGTCCTACACCGTACCGGTCCTGGCGCGCGCCATTGGTGCGAAAGCCCTTCTTGGTGCACTGCAATAGTGCGCCCTCGGACCCCCGGGATACCCGTTCGTCCTCCTTCATCGTGGGACGGAAGGCCCTGTGCGAAAGGGTTTCCGAGCTTTCTCCTGCCTCTGGCACAGCCCCTGCTAAAGGAGATCCGAGTCGGATCAATGGCGGTTCGACGACGGATTGACCGGCCCCAATGTCGGGGTCGTGCAAGCTACGGACAACGGCGTCCATCCCTGTGGCGGAATCCTCGCGATTCGCTGCGGGCGATGTGCGCCGTTTTCGTTTTTCGGCCTGCAGGGAGATGAAGATGAGTGCGTTCGAGGACAAGAGCATGTCGCGACGGGAGTTCGTGCGGCGGACGGTGGCGCTTTCGGGAGCGGCGATGATGGGTTCGACGGGATTGGGCGTGGGCGGCGGCGCGTGGGCGGCAGGCTCGGATGCGCCGGAGAAGAAGGAGATCCGCGTCGGTTTCATCCCGCTGACGGACTGCTCGTCGGTCGTGATGGCGGCGGTGCAGAAGTTCGACGAGAAGTACGGCATCAAGATCATCCCGAGCAAGGAGGCGAGCTGGGCGTCGGTGCGCGACAAGCTGGTGTCGGGCGAGCTCGACGCGGCGCACGTGCTGTACGGGCTGGTGTATGGCGTGCATCTGGGCATCGGCGGGCCGAAGAAGGACATGGCAGTGCTGATGAGCCTGAACAACAACGGCCAGGCGATCACGCTCGCGAGCAAGCTGAAGGAGCAGGGGGTGACCGACGGCGCGGGGCTGCGGAAGCTGATCACGGCGAAGCCGGGTGAATACACTTTCGCGCAGACCTTCCCGACCGGCACGCACGCGATGTGGCTGTACTACTGGCTGGCGGCGCACGACATCAACCCGATGAAGGACGTGAAGGTCATCACCGTGCCGCCGCCGCAGATGGTCGCGAACATGCGCGTGGGCAACATGGACGGTTTCTGCGTCGGCGAGCCGTGGAACAACCGCGCGATCATGGACAGGGTCGGCTTCACCGCGGTGACGACGCAGGACATCTGGACCGATCACCCGGAGAAGGTGCTGGGGACGACCGCGGACTGGGTCGCGAAGCATCCGAACGCGGCGCGCGCGCTCACCGCCGCCATCCTGGAGGCCGGGCGCTGGATCGACGCGTCGCTGCCGAACCGGCGCACGACGGCGGAGACGGTGGCGCAGAAGTCCTATGTGAACACCGACATGGACGTGATTCTCGAACGCATGCTCGGGCGCTATTCCAACGGCCTGGGCAAGAGCTGGGACGACCCGAACTACATGAAGTTCTACAACGACGGGGCGGTGAACTTCCCCTACCTGTCGGACGGCATGTGGTTCCTGACGCAGCACCGGCGCTGGGGTCTGCTCGACAAGGACGTCGATTACCTGGCGGTCGCGAAGCAGGTGAACCGCATCGACATCTACAAGCAGGCCGCCACCGCGGCGAACGTGCCGCTGCCGAAGAGCGACATGCGCAGCCACAAGCTGATCGACGGCACGGTGTGGGACGGCAGGGATCCGGCGAAGTATGCCGGGTCGTTCAAGGTGCGGGCGTAAGCGGGGGACCGGCGATGAGCGCGACAGCGACGATGGGCGTGGCGCCGGCTCCGGCGGCCGACGAGAGCGACGCGAAAGTGGTGGATCTGAAGGCCGCGCGACCGGCGGCAGGCAAGGGGGAGACGGTGCGCAGCGCTGCGGCGCGGGCGAGGCACGGCGCCGGGGCGGCGTTGAGGGGCTGGCTGCGCGCGCTCGCCGGGGCGGTGCTGCCGCCGCTGGCGGGGCTCGCGCTGCTGGTCGGCCTGTGGCATCTGGCGACGATGAACGGGGGCGGCATCCCGAGCCCGGGCAAGACCTGGGACGCGGCGGTGACGATCTTCGCCGACCCCTTCTACCAGGCCGGCCCGAACGACCAGGGCATAGGCTGGAACGTGCTGGCGTCCCTGCAGCGCGTCGCCGTCGGCTTCGGCATCGCGGCGCTGGTCGGCATCCCGGCCGGCTTTCTGCTGGGGCGCTTCGCGGTGCTGTCGCAGATGATGAACCCCATCATCAGCCTGCTGCGCCCGGTGTCGCCGCTGGCGTGGCTGCCGATTGGCCTGCTGGTGTTCCAGCGCGCCGACCCGGCCGCGACCTGGACGATCTTCATCTGCTCGATCTGGCCGATGATCCTCAACACCGCGCAGGGCGTCACGCGCGTGCCGCAGGACTACCTCAACGTTGCGCGCGTGCTGAACCTGTCGGAATGGAAGGTGTTCACGAAGATCCTGTTCCCGGCGGTGCTGCCCTACATGCTCACCGGCATCCGTCTGTCGATCGGCACGGCGTGGCTGGTGATCGTCGCCGCCGAGATGCTCACGGGCGGCGTCGGCATCGGCTTCTGGGTGTGGGACGAGTGGAACAACCTCAAGGTCGAGCACATCATCATCGCGATCTTCGTGATCGGCATCGTCGGCCTGGTCCTCGAGCAGGCGTTGATGCTGGTAGCGCGGCGCTTCAACTACGAAAACCGCTGAGTGGTGGAGGAGATCATCATGAAGAAAATCGTACGGATCGAGAACGTCGGGCAGGTGTTCGGCACGAAGAATGGCCCCTTCACGGCGCTGCAGGGTATCAATCTCGACATTCACGAGGGCGAGAGCATCGCACTCATCGGGCACTCGGGCTGCGGCAAGTCGACGCTGCTGAACCTGATCGCGGGGCTCACCCGCCCCACTTCCGGCGTGATGCTGTGCGACGGGCGAGAAATCGCCGGCCCCGGCCCGGAACGCGCGGTGGTGTTCCAGAACCACTCGCTGCTGCCCTGGCTGACCTGCTACGACAACGTCCATCTCGCGGTGGACCGCGTGTTCGGCGCGAAGGAGGGCAAGGCGAGGCTCAAGCAGCGCACGCAGGACGCGCTCGCGCTGGTCGGGCTCACGCACGCCGAGACGAAGTTCCCGCACGAGATCTCGGGCGGCATGAAGCAGCGCGTCGGCATCGCGCGCGCGTTGTCGATGGAGCCGCGCATCCTGCTGATGGACGAGCCCTTCGGCGCGCTCGACGCGCTGACGCGCGCGACGCTGCAGGACGAACTGGTGAAGATCGTCGCGGCGACGAAGGCGACGATGGTGATGGTGACGCACGACGTCGATGAGGCGGTGCTTCTATCGGATCGCGTCGTGATGCTCACCAACGGGCCGGCGGCGACCATCGGCGAGATCCTCGACGTGAAGCTCGCGCGGCCGCGCGACCGGTTGGCGCTGGCGGAGGAACCGGAGTTCGCGCACTGCCGCGCGGCGGTGCTGGATTTCCTCTACAAGAAGCAGCTGAAACGCGCGGCGTGAGCGGCGCCTCGCCGGGAGGAGGGCGCTGCCTTCCTCCTGCGCTTGCGTTCTTCGGTGCGGCCGTGCGGCGCATGTCACGACATACGGGTGACTAGGCAATGATGCGCGGTTATCATCTCCCACGCCCGGAACCGGAGAATAACTGCGATGGCAATGCACTTTTACTACAGCGGACACACCTACGAGATCGAGACAGCCCCGCTGACGTGGGGCGATGCCTCGGCGAATGCGCTGGGACTCGCATGGAGCGATGGCGGCCGACTGGAGGCAGCGGGAGGCGGGGCGATGATCGTGCCGTCCTACCTGTCGATGATCGACTCCAGCGCCGAGAATGTCGCGATCCTGAAGAATCTGAAGGCTTCGGTCGCCAAGGGGGCAACGACAGCCGCGGACGGCGGCGGCGCGAGCTATCTCTGGCTCGGAGCTTCGGACGTGCAAAGCGAGGGCAGTTGGCAGTGGCTGGACGGCAGACTGCTTGGGGCGGGCTACCAGAACTGGGGCTCCGGCAGCCTCGGCAGCGAGCCGGACGATTTCGGCGGCGCGCAGGACTTCCTCGCCATCGCGACGGGCAGGTGGCCGGCGCCGGCCGGCGGTCTCGGCGCGGCCGGGCAGTGGAACGACCTCGACGGTTCGAATCTGCTGTGGTCGGTCGTCGAGTGGGACGGCCTGATCGGCACTGTCGGCAACGACAAGCTGGTTGGCACCACGGGCGATGACGTCATCGACGGCAATGCCGGCAACGACACGATCAAGGCGGGCGACGGCGACGACATCATCTACATGGGTACGGGCAACGACAAAGTCGATGCCGGTAATGGCAGCAACGCGGTCTTTGCCGAGGTCGGCCTGATTGACGAGAACGACGGCGCCGATCGCATCACTGCAGGCAGCGGCGACGATTTCATCGCCTCGGGCACCGGCAACGACAACGTGCGTGCCGGCGACGGCAACAACGTCGTGCTGGGCGGTTCGGGTGACGACATCATTACCACCGGTGCCGGCAACGACATCATCGATCCGGACGGCTACTATGCGGAAGATGGTGTGGCCGCGTCGGGCAACGATACGATCAAGACCGGCGCCGGTGACGACCTGATTTTCCTCGGCGAGGGGGCGGACAAGGTCTGGGGTGGCGCGGGCAGCGACACCTTCGTGTTCGACACGCTGTTCACGCCGCCCAGCACCACGGTGTTCAAGCAGGACGGCACGAAGGTGACCAAGGCGACGGTGCATCGCATCAATGATTTCGACGCAACCGTCGACAAGCTGGGCTTCGACGCGAACGAGTTCCAGTCCCTCGCCGGATTTACCGCGACGAACTTCGTCAAGGGCAGCGGGTTGAGCGGTGCCAGCTCGAACGAGACGGGCGTGGACGATTTCCTGATCTACGATACGGCGTCGGGCAAGCTCTACTACGACGAGGATGGCAACGGGGACGGCGCCGCGCCGGTCCTGCTCGGCATCGTGACCGGCCGGATGGCCGATCTGGATGCGTCCGATATCGTGATCTTCGCGTAATTCCGCGTCGCGGCGCCCCCGCAGGGGGTGTCGTGCGCCGATCGCCCGTCCTCTGCGCGTGCCTGCGGTGCCTTGCCGCAGGCCGGATCAATCCTGATCCTTCTCCCGCCATTCTTGCCGGGGGCGCTATGTTGTGGTGCAGCATCATGCGCCATGCACCGATATGGTGCCTGCGTCCCGCCCCCTTGTGCCCGGGTCTTCCTCGCTGGTGCGAGGATAATCGATTTAAAAATAATAGCTTACGTCTCAATGTGGGGGCTGGCACCCATCTTGCGATAAGGAGTCCGTAGGCCGGGGCAACGAGGCTCCGGCTTGAAATGCTTGATGCAGGGCATGCGGACAACGGCGTCCGTCGTTTCTTCGGGAACCCAGTTCCCGGGGGCGACGTGGCGCCGTTTTTTTTCGCCTTACGAAGTGGAGAACGATCATGGCCAAGGTGTTTCTCGTCGGTGCCGGCCCCGGAGCTGCAGACCTGCTGACGCTGCGCGCGGCGCGCGCCATCGGACAGGCCGACGTGCTGCTGGCCGATGCGCTGGTGACGGACGAAGTGCTGGCGCTGGCGAAACCGACGGCGCGCGTGCTGCGCGTGGGCAAGCGCGCGGGGATGAAGTCGGCGGCGCAGGAGTTCATCCATCGCGCGATGGCGCGCTACGCCCGCCGTGGCCTGACCGTGGCGCGCGTGAAGGGGGGCGACCCCTTCGTGTTCGGGCGCGGCGGCGAGGAGATGGATTACCTGCGCGCGCTCGGCATCGAGGTCGAGGTGATCCACGGCCTGACCGCCGGCGTCGCGGTCGCGGGCGCGGCCGGTATCCCGGTGACGCATCGCGCGCACTGCTTCGGCGTGACGATGGTGACCGGTCACACCGAGGACGGCACTGAACCGGACTGGTCGGCGCTGGCGAAGAGCGGCACGACGCTGGTGATCTACATGGGACTCGGCGCGCTCCCGCGTATCGCCGGGCGCCTCGCCGCGGGCGGTCTGTCCTGTGCGACGCCGGCCGCGGTGATCGCCCACGGCACGCTGCCGACGCAGCAGCAGGTGGTCGGCACGCTCGCCGACATCGCCGAACGCGCCCGCGAGGCCGCGCTGCCCGCGCCCGCGCTGATCGTCATCGGCGAGGTCGCGGCCTACGCCGAAGCCCGCATCGCCGACGCTGTCCCCGCATTCACCGAATTCGCTTCCCGCGCTGCCTGAAGGAGCCCGCCATGAAAAAGATGAAACTCGTGATGATCGGCAACGGCATGGCCGGCTGCCGCACGCTCGAAGAGCTGCTGAAGCTCGCACCGGACCTGTACGACATCACGGTGTTCGGCGCCGAGCCGCACGGCAACTACAACCGCATCCTGCTGTCGCCGGTGCTCGCGGGCGAGATGACGCTGCCCGAGATCATGCTCAACGATCTCGACTGGTACCGCGACAACGCCATCACGCTGCACGCCGGCAAGATGGTGACGAAGATCGACCGCACCAAGCGCAAGGTCATCGCCTCCGACGGCACGGAAGCCGAGTACGACCGTCTGCTTATCGCGACTGGTTCGACGCCCTTCATCCCGCCGATCCCCGGCGCGGACCTGCCGGGCGTGCTCGCCTACCGCGACATCGGTGACACCGAGGCGATGATCGAAGCTTCGACGCAGTACAAGCACGCGGTCGTGATCGGCGCGGGCCTCCTCGGCCTGGAAGCCGCGAACGGCCTGATGCTGCGCGGCATGAGCGTGACGGTCGTGCATCTGGCCGACTGGATCATGGAGCGCCAGCTCGACAAGCCGGCCGCCGACATGCTGCAGGCTTCGCTCGAAGCGAAGGGGATGAACTTCCTGCTGTCAAAGCAGACGGAGGCGCTGGTGCGGGGCGAGAGTGGACGCGTGTCCGCGGTGCGCTTCAAGGACGGCATGGAGATTCCGGCCGACCTCGTCGTCGTCGCGGCCGGCATCCGCCCGAATTTCGCGTTGGCGGAATCGGCCGGCATCTACTGCGGCACGGGCCGTGTGCGCGGTATCCACGTCTCGGACACGCTGCAGACCGTGACCGACCCGCGCGTGTATGCGGTCGGTGAGTGCGTCGCGCACCGCGGCATCGCCTATGGTCTGGTCGCGCCGCTGTTCGAGCAGGGCAAGGTCGCGGCGAACCATCTCGCGAACTTCGGCATCGGCCGCTACGAGGGCTCGGTGACCTCGACCAAGCTCAAGGTGACGGGCATCGACGTGTTCTCGGCGGGCGACTTCTCGGGCGGGGCGGACACCGAGGACATCGTGCTGCACGACAAGCAGGGCGGCGTCTATAAGCGCATCGTCATCAAGAACAACCGCATCGTGGGTTCGGTACTGTACGGCGACACTGCGGACGGCTCGTGGTACTTCCAGCTGATGAAGGACGGCCAGGACATCCATGCGATCCGCGACCACCTGATGTTCGGTCAGAACCATCTGGGCGACGCCGGCCACAAGGGCGAGAACCGGGCCGCGTCAATGGCCGACACGGCCGAGGTGTGCGGCTGCAACGGCGTGTGCAAGGGCACCATCGTCAAGGCGATCAAGGAGAAGGGCCTGTTCACGCTGGACGAGGTCAAGAAGCACACGAAGGCCGCGTCCAGCTGCGGCTCCTGCACCGGGCTCGTCGAGCAGATCCTGGCGTCGACGGTCGGGGGGGCCTATCAGGCGGTGAGCGCGCACGACAAGGCGGTGTGCGGCTGCACCGAGCTGTCGCATGGCGACGTGAGGAAGGCGATCCGCGACCACAGGCTGCTGACCATCCCCGAGACGATGGAAACGCTGTCGTGGAAGACGCCGAACGGCTGCTCGACCTGCCGCCCGGCGCTCAACTACTACCTGATCTCGACCTGGCCGCACGAGGCGAAGGACGATCCGCAGAGCCGCTTCATCAACGAACGCGCGCACGCCAACATCCAGAAGGACGGCACTTATTCGGTCGTGCCGCAGATGCTCGGTGGGGTGACGACGCCGGCGGAGCTGAAGCGCATCGCCGAGGTTGCCGAGAAGTATCACGTGCCGACCGTGAAGGTCACCGGCGGCCAGCGCATCGACCTGCTGGGCATCAGGAAGGAGGACCTGCCGAACGTGTGGAAGGACCTCGGCATGCCTTCGGGCCACGCCTACGGCAAGAGCATCCGCACGGTGAAGACCTGCGTCGGCGCCGAGCACTGCCGCTTCGGCACGCAGCGTTCGATGTCGATGGGCATCGACCTGGAGAAGATGCTCTTCGGCATGTGGAGCCCGCACAAGGTGAAGCTCGCGGTGAGCGGGTGTCCGCGCAATTGCGCCGAGGCCGGCATCAAGGACGTCGGCGTGATCGGCGTCGATTCGGGCTGGGAGCTCTATGTCGCCGGCAATGGCGGCATCAAGACGGAAGTGGCGCAGTTCCTGTGCAAGGTCGCGACGCGCGAGGAAGTGATGGAGTACTCGGGCGCCTTCCTGCAGCTCTACCGCGAAGAGGGTTACTACCTCGAGCGGACCGTCCATTACGTCGAGCGCGTGGGTCTGGAGCACGTGAAGAAGCACGTGCTGGAGAACGCCGAGAACCGCAAGGCCTTGTTCGAGCGGCTGCTGTACGCGCTGCAGGACGCGAAGGACCCGTGGGCCGAGCGCTACGCCGCCGAGGCCGTGCCCGCGGTGCGCCGCGAATTCGAAATCCTTGAAGCCTGAGACGGGAGCGAATCGATGAACACCCTTGAAATCAGCGTCGCCGCCGGCTGGAAGGACATCTGTGCCGTCGAGGACATCCCCGTGCTCGGTTCGCGCGTCGTGAAGGCGGCGCGCGGCGGGGACATCGCGATCTTCCGCAACGCGGACGACGAGGTCTTCGCGCTGCACGACAAGTGCCCGCACAAGCAGGGCCCGCTGTCGCAGGGCATCGTGCATGGGCGGCAGGTTACCTGCCCGCTGCACAGCTGGAAGATCGAGCTCGACTCGGGCAGCGCGGTCGCGCCGGATGTGGGCTGCACGAAGTCCTTCGAGGTGAAGGTCGAGGGCGGCCGGGTGTTGCTGAAAGTCTGATGGAACGTAGGGCGGGAGGAGCCGAAGGCGTATCCCGCAAATCGGACCGTCAAGCCCCACCCGACCGCCGCGTGGCGGGATGCGCTTCGCTCCTCCCGCCCTACATCGCCGCATTCGTATTTCGGAGCTGTACCAATGGACAAGAAATCCTTCCTCAAGGCCGGACACCCGCCGACGCTGCTGGCTTCCTTCCTGTACTTCGACCTGGCCTTCATGGTGTGGGTCATCCTCGGGCCGCTGGGCGTGCAGATCGCCAAGGACCTCGGCCTGGATCACGCGCAGAAAGGCCTGATGGTCGCGGTGCCGGTGCTGGCCGGCGCGATCCTGCGCATCCTGATGGGCGTGCTGGTCGATCACCTGAAGCCGAAGATGGCCGGCGCGATCGGGCAGGTCATCGTGATCGGCGCGCTCTTCGTCGCGTGGCAGTTCGGCATCCACACTTATGAACAGACGCTGCTGCTGGGCGTGTTCCTCGGCTTCGCCGGCGCGGCCTTCGCGGTGGCGCTGCCGCTGGCGTCGCGCTGGTATCCGCCCGAGCACCAGGGCACGGCGCTGGGGATCGCAGGGGCCGGCAACTCGGGCACCGCGCTCGCGGCGCTGTTCGCGCCGGGGCTCGCGATGGCCTACGGCTGGACCAACGTGTTCGGCCTCGCGCTGATCCCGCTGATCGCGGTGTTCGCGTTCTACCTCGTGGTCGCGAAGGATGCGCCCGAGTGCCCGCCCGCGAAGCCGCTGACCGAGTACTTCAAGGTGCTCAAGGACAAGGACGCGTGGTGGTTCATGTTCTTCTATTCGGTGACCTTCGGCGGCTTCGTCGGCCTGGCATCCTCGCTGACGATCTACTTCAATACGCAGTACGGGCTGGATGCGAAGATGGCGGGCTACTTCACGGCGGCCTGCGTGTTCGCGGGTTCGATGGTGCGCCCGATCGGCGGCCGCGTCGCGGACCGCATCGGCGGCATCAAGAGCCTGTCGGTGATGTACGTGTTCGCGGCGGTCTTCCTCGCCATTGTCGGCCTCGGGTTGCCGGAGGCGTGGATGGCGCTCGCGGTGTTCGTGGCGGCGATGCTGGCGCTTGGCATGGGCAACGGCGCGGTGTTCCAGCTCGTGCCGCAGCGCTTTCGCAGGGAGATCGGCGTGATGACCGGGCTCGTGGGCATGGCGGGCGGCGTCGGCGGCTTCTACCTCGCGTCCTCGCTGGGCTACGCGAAGCAGGCCACCGGCAGCTACCAGATGGGCTTCATGATCTTCGCCGCGCTCGCGCTCGCCGCGCTGATCGGGCTCACGTCGGTGAAGACGCGGTGGCGCACCACCTGGGGTGCGGCGCACCTCACGTCGGCGCGCATCTGAGCCACGAACGGCACGAGCGGAGAGCCCGGCATGAACAAGCCTGCGACCTTGTCAGCACGACGATTCGAGGGGGCGTCTTCCGTTCGCCCTGAGCCCGTCGAAGGGCGGGGCTCGGCAGGGCTTCGACAGGCTCAGCCCGAGCGGATTTCCGGTTCCGCGGCGGGGGATGCGCCCGCGGCTGGACGCCGCCCGGGCAAGGTCGCGCCGCTCTCCGTGCGCCTCGGCCACGCCACCGAACAGGGCCTGCGCCCGCGCAACGAGGATTTCGTCGGCGCGGCGACCCCGGAAGGTGCGGAACTGGAAGCGAAGGGCCTGATGCTGGCGGTCGCGGACGGCGTCGGCGGCCATGCCAACGGGCGCGAGGCCGCGGAATACACGGTGCGCGGGCTGCTGGCGGACTACTACGCGACGCCCGATACGTGGAGCGTCGAGAAGTCGATCGACACGGTCGTCGGCGCGATCAACCGCTGGCTGCTCGCGCAGTCCGCGAAGTCGCGCGACTACGCCGGCATGGCGACGACGCTCACGGCCGTCGTGCTGCGCGGCAGGCGCTACTACGTCGCGCACGTCGGCGACTCGCGCGCCTACCTGTGGCGCGACGGCGCGCTGCGGCGCCTGACCGAGGATCACACCTGGGAGCACCCCGAACTCGACAACGTGCTGCGCCGCGCGGTGGGGCTCGACGCGCAGCTGCTGATCGACTTCGACGACGGCGAGCTGGCGGTCGGCGATCGTTTCGTGCTGGTGAGCGACGGTGTGTGGAACACGCTCGGCGACGCGGGCATGGGCGAGCTGCTCGCGCGCGAGGACGAACCGCAGGCCGCCGCCGACGCGCTCGTGCTCGAAGCGCTGCGTCGCGGCGCGACCGACAACTGCACGGCGCTGGTCGCCAACGTCGACGCGGTGCCCGCCGACAACCTGCGCGACCGCCTCGCCAGCGGCCGACGCCTGCCCCTGCCGCCGCGGCTCAAGGTCGGCGAGACGATGGATGGCCTGCGCGTCGAGGAGCTGCTGCACGAGTCGCGCGTGACCCTGCTGTACCGCGTGACCCGCATCGTCGACGGCGCCGCGCTGGTGCTCAAGACCCTGCGCCAGGAGGAGGGCGACGAGGAGGCGATGGCGTCGCTGGTGCGCGAGGAATGGCTCGCGCGCCGCGTGCCCGGCCACGGTTTTCCGCGCGTGTGCGAGCACCCGGGGCGCGACCATCTGTATTACCTGATGAGCTGGCACGAGGGCGAGACGCTGAAGGCCAGCCTCGCGCGCGGCCACCGCTACGCGGCGCACGAGCTGGTGCCCATCGGCACCGCGCTGCTGCGCGCGGTCGCGTCGCTGCACCGGCTCGGCATCGTGCATCGCGACATCAAGCCCGACAACGTACATCTCGACCGCCACGGCGAGCTGCGCGTGCTCGACCTCGGCGTCGCGGCGTCCGACGGCACGCATGGGGCCGAACCGCTGCGCGAGATCAACAACCCCGGCACGCCGTCCTACATGGCGCCCGAGCTTTTCGCCGGCCGGCAGGCCAACGAGGCGAGCGATCTCTACGCCTGCGGCGTGACGCTGTACGAACTGCTGACGCGCAAGTACCCCTACGGCGAAGTCGAACCCTTCCAGACCCCACGCTTCGGCGAGCCCGTGCGCCCGACGCGCTACCGGCCGGACACGCCGGAGTGGCTCGAGAGCGTGTTGATGAAGGCCTGCGCGCGCGAGCCAAAGGAGCGCTTCGAGACGGCCGAGGAGTTTCTCGTCGCGCTCGAACGCGGCGCCCATCGGCCCCTCGCGACCCACCGGCGGGCACCGCTGGCGACACGCAACCTGACGCTGACGCTGAAGATCGTCGCGCTGGGGTCGCTGCTGCTGAATGTGGTTTTGCTGTACCTGCTGAGTCGGCGCGGATAAAGAACAGATGACGACCCCCGGAGAGATCACGATGGAAACGAAAGCCACCTGCCCGTACTGCGGCGTCGGCTGCGGCGTCCTCATCGAACATGACGGCGCGCGCATCACCGGCGTGCGCGGCGACCCCGAGCACCCGGCGAACTTCGGCCGTCTGTGCACCAAGGGCGCCACGCTGCACTTCACCGCGCGCCGCGAGACGCGCCTGCTGTACCCCGAACTGCGCACCGCGCGCGGCGAAGCCCGCCGCCGCGTGGGCTGGGACGAAGCGCTGGGCACCGCCGCACAGCGTTTCGCCGACGTGATCAAGGACCACGGCCCGGACGCGGTGGCGTTCTACATCTCCGGCCAGCTGCTGACCGAGGACTACTACGTCTTCAACAAGCTGATGAAGGGCCTGATCGGCTCGAACAACGTCGACACCAACTCGCGCCTGTGCATGTCGAGCGCGGTCGCCGCCTACAAGCAGACGCTGGGCGCGGACGCGCCGCCCTGTTCGTACGAGGACTTCGCCGCGACCGACTGCCTGCTGATCGCGGGCGGCAACCCGTCCTATGCGCACCCCATCGCCTTCCGCCGCATCGAGGACGCGAAGGCCGCGCGGCCGGACATGAAGATCATCGTCGTCGACCCGCGCCGCACCGACACCGCGGCCACCGCCGACCTGCACCTGCCCATCCTGCCCGGCACGGACATCTGGCTCTTCAACGCGATGCTCAACGTGCTGCTGTGGGAAGGCCTCGTCGACAACGCCTTCATCCGCGAACACACGGAAGGGTTCGATGCGCTGCGCGAGCACGTGCGCGAGATCACGCCCGCGGTCGCGGCCGAGGTGTGCGGCGTGAAAGCGGACGACATCCGCAGCGCCGCGCGCTGGTGGGGCGAAGCGCCGCGCGCGATGTCGCTGTGGTGCCAGGGCCTGAACCAGTCCACGCACGGCACGCACAACGGCGCGGCGCTGATCGCGCTGTCGCTCGCCACCGGCAAGATCGGCAAGCCCGGCTGCGGCCCGTTCTCGATGACCGGCCAGCCCAACGCGATGGGCGGGCGCGAAGTCGGCGGCCTCGCGAACCTGCTGTCCGCGCATCGCGACCTGGCGAACCCCGAGCACCGCGCCGAAGTCGCGCGCCTGTGGGGCGTGCCGGACGTGCCGGAAAAACCCGGCCTCACCGCCGTCGAGCTCTTCGATGCGATGCACGACGGCCGCATCAAGGCCGTGTGGATCGCCTGCACCAACCCCGCGCAGTCCTTGCCCGAGCTTGAACGCGTGCGCGAGGCGCTCGCGCGCTGCGACTTCGTCGTGCTGCAGGAAGCCTACGGCAACACCGAGACCGCGCCCTTCGCCGACCTGCTGCTGCCGGCCGCGACCTGGGGCGAGAAGGAAGGCACGGTGACGAACTCAGAGCGCCGCATCACGCACGTCAATCGCGCCATCCCCGCGCCGGGCGAGGCGCGTGCCGACTGGGACATCGTGTGCGACTTCGCGCGCCGGCTGGGCCCGCGGATCGGCAAGCCCGAGGCCGCGCGCCTGTTCGGCTATCCAGGTCCGGAAGCGATCTTCGCCGAACACGCGCAGACGACGCGCGGGCGCGACCTCGACATCACCGGCCTCAGCTACGCGCTGCTCGACACGCGAGGCCCGCAGCAGTGGCCCTTCCCCGAAGGCGCGAGCGAAGGCGCCGTGCGCCTCTACGCCGACGGTCGCTTCCCCACCGCCGACGGCCGCGCGCGCTTCGTCGTGCCGACGACGAAACTCACCGCCGAACGCGCCGACGCCCGCTACCCGCTGCGCCTCACCACCGGCCGCCTGCGCGACCAGTGGCACGGCATGAGCCGCACCGGCAAGGTCGCGCGCCTCTACAACCACGTCGACGAGGCGCGCATCGAGCTCAACGCCGACGACATGCAGCTGCGCGGCATCAGCGACGGCGAGCTCGTGCGCGTGAAGAGCCGGCGCGGCGAGATCGTGCTGCGCGCGGCCGCGTCGAACGAGATCCGCTCCGGCCAGGCCTTCGTCGCGATGCACTGGGGTGCGAACGCGCTGAACTCGGGCGGCGTCAACATGCTCACCCTGCGCGAATTCGACCCCTGGTCGAAGCAGCCGGAACTCAAGCACGCCACGGTGCAGGTCGAGAAGGCGAAGCTGCCGCACCAGGCGCTGATCATGCGCGGCGAGCCCGAGGGCGCGACGACGGGAGCGACGACGGGAGAGGGCGGCGAGAGGGATCCCGCCGGCGTCACCCTCGAGCGCGCCGCACGCCTCATCCCGTGGCTGGAGCGCTTCGCCTACGCCTCGCTCGCGCTCGCCGGCCGCGACCATCCCGCCGTGGTGCTGCGCATCGCGCACGACCAGCCGATCCCCCAGGCCTGGCTCGACGAGCTCGACGCGCTGCTGGGCCTCGACGACGAGCGCTGCCTCGCGTACAGCGATGCGCGCCGCGGCATCACCAAGCGCGCGCGCATCGAGGACGGCCTCCTCGTCGGCCTGCGCCTCACCGGCGAAACCGCCGCCGCCGGCTGGCTGCGCGACGTGCTGGTCGAACGCCAGCCGACCGCCGAACTGCGACGCTGGATCCTCGCGCCGCTGGCGAGTCCGCCGGCCGCCGCGAAGAGCCGTGGGCGCATCGTATGCAACTGCCTCAACGTGTCGGAAAGCGACATCGCCGCAGCAATCGCCGGCGGTGTCGGCTTCGATGCGCTGCAGGAGAAGCTGAAATGCGGCACCAGTTGCGGCTCCTGCGTGCCCGAGATCAAGCGCATGGTCGCGGCCGGGCAAAGTGCCGCCTGATCGAGGGTAGGGGCTGACGCAAACGGCGCGAGCAATCGCGATGAACGGGCCTTGCCCCGCGCAGGAAAAGACATATGGATTTGACGATTTCTTGACGCAAATCGAGGTAGAGTCGCGCCTTGCCTGCGGCCAGCCGTCGTGCTGTCTCGCGATTATCCTGATGTCCCGGGCCCGTCGGCATGCATGTTTGGCAGGATCTGCCTTGGCCTGCCGCGTGCCCCGTGATGGCCACAATCGAGCAACGCATGCGCGACGACTCCAACGTTTCAGTCCTTGGCCCGGTCCCGATCCGGCGCCACCCCTGGCTAACGCTTACTCATCCGCGCACCGGGCTGATCGCGATAATGCTGCTGGCGTTCGTGCTGATTGGCGCGGGTCTGGGTCTGCGCGAGCCGTCGAACGTGGACGAGGAGCGCTTCCTTGGCGTTGCGCTCGAGATGCTGCAGAACGGCTCGTGGATCATTCCTCATCGGGCCGGGCAGATCTACCCCGACAAGCCGCCGCTCTTCATGTGGATCGTGGCCTTCCTGATCCGTGTCACCGGCTCGCCGAAGCTTGCCCTGTTCCTGCCGGCCGTGATCGCGGGCACGGTGGCAACCGGCTGCCTGTACGATCTGGGGCGGCGCTGGTGGAACCGCCGCATCGGTGTCATCGCCGCCCTGCTGTTTCTCGCCTGCTTCCAGACCTACAACGTGCTCCGCGCGGGACAGCTCGACGGCCTGCTGTGTCTGTGGATCGCCCTCGGTACGTACGGACTGCTGCGCCACCTGATCCAGGGGCCGGCATGGGGCTGGTTCTACGTTGCCTGCGCCGCGATGGGCTTCGGCGTGATCACCAAGGTCATCGGTTTCCTCCCGCTGTTCATGCTCCTGCCCTACGCCTATGCGGTACGCAAGGGCTGGAAGGGCGTCGGACCCGTGCCGGGCGAGCCGCTGCGCTGGGCCCTGGGGGGCGTCGTGATGATCGCGGCGGTCGCCGTATGGGCGGTTCCTCTCGCCGCCACCGTGCTGCTGCATGGCGACCCGGAAAGCCTGGCCTACCTGCAGGACGTCACGCTGCGGCAGACGGCCGAGCGCTACACCAATGCCTGGATGCACCGCGAACCGGTCTGGTTCTATTTCACGAACGTCATTCCGGAGGCATGGACGCCGATCATCTTCGGGCTGCCGTGGCTGGTGCCGGCATGGCGCCGACAGCTGCTGAAGAAGGACGGTCGCCTGCTGGTGCTGTTGGGCTGGGCCGTAATGATCGTGCTGTTCTTCTCGCTCAGCACCGGCAAGCGCAAGCTCTACATCTTCCCTGCGCTGCTGGGCATCGTGCTGGCGGTCGCGCCGTTGGTGCCATGGTTGTTGCAGCGCTGGTTCGACGGGCGTCCGCGCCTGCGGCGCATATTCACCGGCGTCGCGGTGGTGTGGTTCGGCGCCTGGTTCGTCGCCGGTTTCGTCGAGCCAATCAAGGATGGACCCAATCCCCACGCAGGGGTCATGCGCCAGACCGCCAAGTTGACGGGGGGCGCGGAGCTGCTTCTCATTGAATGGCGCGAAGGGCACTGGCTCTACGCGCGCCAGCCGATCGTGCATTTCGGCTTCCAGTCGCGTGCGGGCGTCGACGAGGCCGCGCAGTGGTTGCGCGCGCACCCGCAGGCCTTCGCGCTGGTCCCCGCGCGCGAGCTGTCGCAGTGCTTCGTGCCGGAGAAGGCCCGCAAGGTCGGCGATACCTCCCGGGCGGAGTGGTTCGTCGTCGGGCCCGATGCGGACAACGGCCGGTGCCGGACGGAGCTGCCGTCGAAAGAGTTCCGCTTCGCCTGGCGTACACCGCTCTGACGCGCAGCGCGCTGCGATGACGTCGCGTGCCCGTCGCGGACAGGATGTCCGGGTTCACGAAGACGATGCAGGCCATCGTGAGGAAGGACGTCAGGCTGGCCAGTAGTTCCGCCCTGACGTCCGTGTCTGCGTGGAAAACTCGAAGAAGCCTTGCAACGTCCTGTTCCAAAAGGGAACGAGCGGCGCAGTCTGCCGGGCGCCACCGTCGTGAGCAATTGTTGTTACACGGAATCCCGCCTCCGCCGGTCAGTTTGGGCAACGTGTTGGCGCAACGTGGTTGCATGACGTTTACGTCAACGTCAAAATACCGCCCGGCGTCCGACACGGGGCGTCGAAACTCAATCAAAGGCGCCTGCGGCACAATACCCCGGCTGCACTTCCGGGCCTGTGGCACGCGGGCGTACATCGGGCACGGCGGAGACACATCCGTCGCGCCGCTTCTGGGAAAGGAGAGGAAATGACTGCAGTTGCCGAGTTTCTGAAAGCGCGGGACTTCCTGCTGGCCAACCGCACCGACTACGCGACCGCGTATGCCGGCTTCCAGTGGCCCCAACTCACCGAGTTCAACTGGGCGCTCGACTACTTCGACTTCATGGCCAAGGGCAACGAGAAGCCCGCGTTGTGGATCGTCGAGGAAGACGGCCGCGAGTCGAAGCTCTCCTTCGCCGAGATGTCGGCCCGCTCCAACCGCGTCGCCAACTGGCTGCGCGAGCAGGGTGTGGCGCGCGGCGACCGCATCCTGATCATGCTCGGCAACGAAGTCCCGCTGTGGGAAACCATGCTCGCCGCGATCAAGCTCGGCGCCGTCGTGATCCCCGCGACCACGCTGCTGACTCCGGACGACCTCGCCGACCGCCTCGAGCGCGGCCAGGTCAAGCACGTCGTGATCGGCAAGGCCCACACCGACAAGTTCGCCGACCTCGCCGGTGCCTACACCCGCGTCAGCGTCGGCGGCGCGACCGCTGGCTGGCTGTCCTTCGAGGACGCCTACGCCGCCTCGCCGGAATTCGCGCCGTCGGGCGTCACGAAGGTCACCGACCCGCTGCTGCTGTACTTCACCTCCGGCACCACCTCCAAGCCCAAGCTCGTCCAGCACAGCCACCAGTCCTACCCCGTCGGCCACCTGTCGACGATGTACTGGATCGGCCTGCAGCCGAACGACCGCCACATGAACATCAGCTCCCCGGGCTGGGCCAAGCACGCCTGGAGCTGCTTCTTCGCTCCGTGGAACGCCGGCGCCTGCGTCTTCCTGTACAACTACAACCGCTTCAACGCCAAGGCACTGCTCGACGTGCTCGTGAAGTACGAGATCACGACCATGTGCGCGCCTCCGACCGTGTGGCGCATGCTGATCCAGCAAGACCTCGCCTCGGTGAAGACCAAGCTGCGCGAACTCATCGGCGCCGGCGAGCCGCTCAACCCTGAAGTCATCGAGCAGGTGAAGAAGGCCTGGGGCATCACGATCCGCGACGGCTTCGGCCAGACCGAAACCACCTGCCAGATCGGCAATCCGCCGGGCCAGAAGCTCAAGCCCGGATCGATGGGCCGCCCGCTGCCCGGTTACACGATCGCGCTGCTCGACGCCGACAGCAAGCCGGCCGAGGAAGGCGAGATCAGCCTCGTGCTCGCCAAGCGCCCGATGGGCCTGATGCTCGGCTACGCCGGCGACGAAGCGAAGACTGCCGAAGTCATGCGTGACGGCCACTACCGCACCGGCGACGTCGCGAGCATCGACGAGGAAGGCTACATCACCTACGTCGGCCGCGCCGACGACGTGTTCAAGGCGTCCGACTACCGCATCAGCCCCTTCGAACTCGAATCGATCCTGATCGAGCACCCGGCCGTCGCCGAAGCCGCCGTCGTGCCGAGCCCGGACCCGCTGCGCCTGGCCGTACCCAAGGCCTACGTGATCCTCGCCGCCGGCTTCGAGCCGTCGAAGGAGCTCGCGAAGGACATCTTCGCCTTCACGCGCGACAAGCTCGCCCCCTACAAGCGCATCCGCCGCCTCGAGTTCTCGGACCTGCCCAAGACCATCTCGGGCAAGATCCGCCGCGTCGAGCTGAGGAAGAGCGAGGAGGGCAAGGACGGCTCCGTGCGCGGCGCGCTGGAGTTCTTCGAGGAGGATTTCCCCGAGCTGAAGGGCTGAGCGAAGTAGTGGCGGTCGCGCCCGCCCTGCGGTGACCCGTAGGGCGGGAGGCGCGTAGTGCGTCCCGCCATGCGACGATCGGGCTCATCCGACCGATGGAATGTCGCTCGCCGCGCCCGCCCTCTGGCCATAAGCTGCTACAATGCCGCCCGTGGCGGGTCTCCCCGCATTGCAGCGCGGTGAACCTGGTCAGGGCCGGAAGGCAGCAGCCACAGCCGTTCCCTGCAAGTGCCGGGGGTCGGGCTCGCCACCCTCATTCGCGAACGGGCGCCTCCGCAATGGGGCGCCCGTTTCATTTTGTGCCTCCTTGCGGGACTTCCGTTACGCACGCCCTGCGGTCTTGCGCTATCTTCGGTGAGTCCCTTCGTCGAGCACGCGCTTGAACCTGCGTCCCCTTGCCCTTTCCCTGCTGTGTCTGGCCGGCATCGCCGCCGTGCCCGTGAGCGCCGAAACATCCACGCCGCCGCAGGGTGTCGCGCTCGTGCTCTCGGGCGGCGGCGCGCGCGGCATCGCCCATGTCGGCGTGCTGAAGGTTCTCGAGGATATGCGCGTCCCCGTCGACTGCATCGTCGGCACCTCGATGGGCGCCATCGTCGGCGGCGCCTACGCGGCCGGGATGGAGTTGGGCGACATGGTGCGCGAGATCCAGGCAGTCGACTGGGTGAACATGTTCGCCAGCAGCGTGCCGCGCGAGGACCAGCCCTTCCGCGACAAGCAGGACGCCGCGCGCAACCGTTCGGCGATCACCCTGGGCTACGGCGACGGCGCGCTGCTGCTGCCGCAGAGCGCGATCTCGGGCCAGGCGATGGACCGCTTCCTCACGCGGCTCGCCGGCGACGCCGAAGTCCTCGACACCTTCGACAGCCTCGCGTTGCCCTACCGCGCGGTCGCCACCGACCTCGAGACCGGCGAACTCGTGCTGCTCGACAAGGGCCCGCTGTGGCGCGCGATGCGCGCGAGCATGGCCGTGCCCGGCGTGTTCCTGCCGATCGAGAACGACAAACGCCTGCTCGTCGATGGCGGCCTCGTGATGAACCTGCCCGTCGACATCGGCCGCGAGCTGTGCGGCGGGCGCGTGATCGCCGTAAACCTCGGCACGCCGCCGCACGCACGCGAGCGCCTGCGCTCGGCGACCGACATCGCGCTGCAGGCGATCAACCTCGCCCTCGAGCAGAACGTGCGCCAGCAGCTTGCGCGCCTGGGACCGGACGACGCCCTCATCCAGGTCGAGCTGCCCGGCATCACGTCGCGCGACTTCGACCGTGTGCTCGAGACCATTCCCTACGGCACCGAGGCCGCACTGCGCCAGTCCGCCTCGCTTGCGCGTTTCAGCGTCGATGAGGACAGCTACGCGAAGTGGCAGGCGCTGCGCCAGTTCCGCTGGCACAAGCGCGCCCCCGTCGTCGCGGACATCAAGGTCGAAGGCCTCAAGTTCGTGCCAGAACGCCTCTTCGGCGCCACGCTCACGCAGAAGGCCGGAGAGCCGCTCGACACGCCGAAACTGGAGCAGGACATCGACCGCATCTACGAGCGCGGCGATTTCGACCGCCTGCGCTACAGCGTGCTGCACGACGGGCCGCGTGCCACGGTGCAACTCGACGCTGACGAAAAGGCGTCGGGGCCCAATCTGCTGCGCTTCGGCGGGGGCCTCGCGGCCGACTTCGAAGGCGGCTCCCAGGTCGGCCTCTATGCCGGCTTGTCGCGCCGCTGGCTGAACACCCGCGGCGGGCGCTGGGACACCGACCTGCAGCTCGGCACGACCAACCGCATCCGTACCGAGCTGTTCCAGCCGCTCGACCTCGACAGCGGCTGGTTCGTCGCGCCGTCCTTCGAACTCTTCAATCGCGTGCTGCCCGTTTTCGTCGACGGGCGCAAGCTGTCCGAGAACAAGGAGAAGGGGGGCCTGATCGGCCTCGATGCCGGCTACGAGGTCGGCATGTGGGGCGAACTGCGCGCGGGCTGGCGACGCGGCCGACGCAGTTCGGAGGTCATCTCCGGGCCGGAACTCTACCCCGAGCGTCTCATCGAGGACGGCTGGCTGCATGCCTCAGCCGTCCTGGACCGCCTCGACAGCCCCTTCTTTCCCCGGCGCGGCTACGCGGCCCGCCTGCGCGCGGAGTTGCACTCGCCGACTTTCGGTGCCGATCAGCGCTACTTCTTCACCGAGCTCGACGGTGACGCCGCGACCTCGATCGGGTCCAACGTTTTGCGCCTGCATGGGTTGCTCGCCGGCAGCCCGGACCGCGACCTGCCCGAAGTCGGCCGTACCCTGCTCGGCGGGCCGTTCCGCCTGTCCGGCTACCGCTATGGCGAACTCGCCGCCGATCAGGTGGCGCTCGTGAGTGCCGCCTATTACCGCCAGATCACGCGCCTGCCCGACACGCTCGGGCGCGGGGTATATGCCGGCGCCACCGCCGAATGGGCCGAACTGCGCAACTACGGCGCCTCCCTCACGCCCGATCCCGGCCGGCGCCGCGCGTACTCGCTCTTCCTTGGCGCCGACACCGCCCTCGGTCCGATCTACGTGGGTGCCAGCTACTCGCCCGAAGCCGGCGACGTGCGCTACTACCTGCAGCTCGGACAACCCTGAGCGGCGTGCCCCGCGCATTCAGCCGGGGACCACTCCCGGTGCTCTGCTAGAATCCCGCGCCATGAGCTATCAAGTTCTCGCCCGCAAGTGGCGGCCGAAATCCTTTGCGACGCTGGTCGGCCAGGAGCATGTCGTCCGTGCGCTCAGTCATGCGCTCGCGACCGGCCGGCTGCATCACGCCTGGCTGTTCACGGGCACCCGCGGCGTCGGCAAGACGACGATCTCGCGCATCCTCGCCAAGGCGCTGAACTGCGAGACCGGCGTCACGGCCGAGCCCTGCAACCAGTGTGCAGCCTGCCAGGCGATCGATGCCGACCGCTTCCCCGACTATGTCGAGATGGACGCGGCGTCGAACCGCGGCGTCGAGGACATGGCCGCCCTGCTCGACAAGGCGGTGTACGCGCCGGTGCAGGGCCGCTACAAGGTCTACATGATCGACGAAGTGCACATGCTCACCGGGCATGCGTTCAACGCGATGCTGAAGACGCTTGAAGAGCCGCCGGAGCACGTGAAGTTCATTCTCGCGACCACCGACCCGCAGAAGATCCCGGTCACCGTGCTGTCGCGCTGCCTGCAGTTCAACCTCAAGCAGATGCCGCAGGGCCACATCGTCGACCACCTGTCGCGTATCCTCGAGGCCGAGACCATCCCGTTCCAGGCTCCGGCGCTGCGCCACCTCGCCAAGGCCGCCAACGGCTCCATGCGCGACGCACTGTCGCTGCTCGACCAGGCCATCGCCCACGGCTCGGGCAAGGTCGAGGAAGAGCAGGTCACCCACATGCTCGGCACGGTCGGCGACGACCACCTGTATGCCGTGCTCGATGCGCTCGTCGCAGCCGACGTCACGGCGCTGCTCGGCATCGCCGACCGCATGGAAGCGCGCAGCCTCTCCTTCGATGCGGCGCTGCAGGCCCTCGCATCGCTGCTGCACCGCGTCGCCCTTGCGCAGTTCGCCCCCGCCGCGATCGCCGACGAGACCGAGCGCCAGCGCGTGCTGCCCTATACCGAGGCCTTCGACGCCGAATTCCTCCAGCTCGCGTACCAGATCGCGATCCATGGCCGCGACGAGCTGTCGCTCGCGCCCGACGACTACGCCGGTTTCACGATGACGCTGCTGCGCCTGCACGCGTTCCGCCCCGACCAGCCGCCGGCGCTCGGCAGCCCCGCGGCCGAAGGCGGGGGAGGGGGCGTCGCCCGCAGCCTGCCGCCGGCAGCCCCGCGGCCCGCAGCAGTTCCGCGACCGGCTCCCGCGAATGCAGGCGCCCAGTCCGCCCCGGCGACGCCTGCAATGTCCGCAGCGCCCTCGGCGTCCGCGCCGGTGCCCGCAGCCCCTGCCCCGGTGGCCGAGCCCGTGCACCACCCGGCGCCGGCCGCGGCAAGCGCCCCCGCGGAGACCCGGTCGGAGCCCTCCAACTCGGTGCCGCCCTGGGAGGATCTCCCACCGGAAGCCTTCGCCGGCCAGAGCGCCGAACCGGCCGTGCTTCGCTCCGAGCCGCCCGCCGAAGCCGCTCCACCCCAGGCTGCGGCGCGGCCTGCGCTCGCGGTGCTGCCCGAGAGGGCGCCGCAGCCCGCTCCGCTGCCGGAAGTGGCCTCTGCTCCGCCGGCTCCGCCGGTCGCGACGCCTGCGCCCCAGTCCGGCGACGACGACGCGGCGGCGGACTTCGCTGCCGGCAACTGGCACGGCCTCATCCGCCGGCTCGGCCTTGGCGGCCTCGTGCGCGAGTTCGCGCAGCACTGCGAGTGGCTCGGCTTTGCCGACGGCGTGATCGACTTGCGGCTGTCGAACGCCCATCGACACCTCCTGGACATGAATCAGGGGGTGGTCGAGCGCATCCAGGACCAGCTCGCCTCCCTGTACGGGGCGCCGCTCAAGCTGCGCACCACCGTCGGCGCGATCGCGGGCGAGACGCCCGCCCAGCGCGACGAGGCCGATCGCCGCGCGCGCCACGCCGAGGCGGTCGCGGCCCTCGAAAGCGATCCTTTCGTGCGCGAACTGATCGAACGATTCGACGCAACCCTCGTGGAAGCGTCGGTGAAACCACTTTGAATCCCCAATTGCGGAGAATCGCACCATGATGAAAGGCGGAATTGCGGGCCTGATGAAGCAGGCCCAGCAGATGCAGGAAAACATGAAGAAGATGCAGGACCAGCTCGCCCTCGTAGAAGTCGAAGGCCAGGCAGGGGCCGGCATGGTGAAGGTCCTCATGACCTGCAAGCACGACGTGCGCCGCGTCACCATCGACCCCTCGGTCATGGACGACAAGGAAATGCTGGAGGACCTCGTCGCCGCCGCGATGAACGACGCCGTGCGCCGCGCCGAGGCGACCACGCAGGAGAAAATGGCGGGCTTCACGTCCGGCCTCAACCTGCCGCCCGGGATGAAGCTCCCGTTCTGATGAGCTCCCCCTCGAGTCTCGACGAACTCATCGAAGCCCTGCGCGCGCTACCCGGCGTCGGCCCTAAGTCGGCGCAGCGCATGGCCTACCACCTGCTGCAGCGGGACCAGCGCGGCGCCGGCCGGCTCGCGCGGGCGCTCGGGCACGCGCTCGAAGTGCTGCGCCACTGCGAGCGCTGCAACACCTTCTCGGAAACCGATATCTGCCAGCGCTGTGCGAATCCGCAGCGTGACCACTCGCTGTTGTGCGTCGTCGAAATGCCGGCAGACCTCGCGATGATGGAGCAGACACAGCTCTACAACGGCCTCTACTACGTCCTCATGGGGCGCCTGTCCCCGCTCGACGGCATCGGGCCGCGCGAACTGCGCCTCGACAAGCTGCTCGCGCGGGCCTCGGACGATGCGGTGAAGGAAGTGATCCTCGCCACCAACTTCACCAACGAGGGCGAAGCCACCGCCCACGTCATCGCCGAGCTGCTTTCCGCACGCGGCGTCAGGGTGAGTCGCCTGTCGCGTGGTGTACCTGTCGGCGGCGAGCTGGAACACACCGATACGGGCACGATCGCACAGGCCCTCGTCGAGCGTCGGGCGCTCTGATCCGGGGTTTTGCTGCGTTGCGGAAGCTGCATTGCAGCATATGACTCCAGTCGTTTCCGCGCAACGCCTCAAGACCGTGGCTTTTGCCTATGTCAATGACATGATTGCGGCATGCCCTCTTTTTATGTATCAGGCTTTTTGTTAAAATCCCGCAGTTTTTTTGTATCCGGAAACGGGTTTCTTTTCAGGGATGAGGTCATGAGCGTGGATCAGAAGATGGACAGTGGCCGCCGGCAACTGCTTGTCGCGACGTCGGCCGCCGGTGGCGTGGCTGCGGTGGCGACGGCTGTGCCGTTCGTTGCCAGTCTGACGCCGTCGGAGCGTGCGAAGGCTGCAGGTGCGCCGGTCGAGGCGAATATCAGCAAGCTGGCGCCGGGCGAAATGATGACGGTTGAGTGGCGTGGCAAACCCGTGTGGATTCTGCGCCGGACCCCCGAGATGCTTGCGTCGCTCGACAAGACCGACACCATTGTCAGCGATCCGGAATCTGCCAAGCAGATGCAGCCGGAGTACGCGAAAAACAAGAGCCGCTCCATCAAGCCCGAATACCTCGTCGCCGTCGGTATCTGCACGCACCTGGGCTGCTCGCCGAGCGACAAGTTCAAGATGGGTGCCGAAAGCGGCATGGGCGAAGACTGGCACGGCGGCTTCCTGTGCCCCTGTCACGGTTCGAAGTTCGACTTGTCCGGTCGCGTGTTCAAGAGCATGCCGGCGCCCGACAACCTCGAGGTGCCGCCGCACAAGTATCTTTCCGATACCACGATCCTCATCGGTGACGACTCAAAGGCCTAAGCGATGACTACCAAATCCCAACAATTGCTCAACTGGGTCGACGAGCGGTTTCCGCTGACATCGACCTGGAAAGAGCACCTGTCCGAGTACTACGCGCCGAAGAACTTCAACTTCTGGTATTTCTTCGGTTCGCTCGCGCTGCTCGTGCTGGTGATCCAGATCCTGACCGGCATCTTCCTGGTCATGCACTACAAACCCGACGCTTCGGTCAACGCCTCCGGCATTCCGGTCGCGTTCGCCAGCGTCGAGTACATCATGCGCGAAGTCCCGGGCGGCTGGCTGATCCGCTACCTGCACTCGACCGGCGCCTCGGCGTTCTTCATCGTCGTGTACCTGCACATGTTCCGCGGGCTGCTCTACGGTTCCTACCGCAAGCCGCGCGAACTGATCTGGATCTTCGGCACCCTGATCTTCCTCGCGCTGATGGCCGAAGCCTTCATGGGCTATCTGCTGCCGTGGGGACAGATGTCCTTCTGGGGCGCGCAGGTCATCGTGAACCTGTTCTCGGCGATCCCGGTCATCGGTCCTGACCTGTCGCTGGTGATCCGCGGCGACTTCGTCGTGTCCGACGCGACGCTGAACCGCTTCTTCTCCTTCCACGTCATCGCCGTGCCGCTGGTGCTGATCGGCCTGGTGCTCGCGCACATCGTCGCGCTGCACGAAGTCGGCTCGAACAACCCCGACGGCGTCGAGATCAAGAAGAAGAAGGACGCCAACGGCATCCCGCTCGACGGCATCCCCTTCCATCCGTACTACACGGTGAAGGACATCGTCGGCGTGGTCGGCTTCCTGATCTTCTTCACGGCGATCGTGTTCTTCGCGCCCGAAGGCGGCGGCTACTTCCTCGAGTACAACAACTTCATCCCGGCTGACCCGCTGAAAACGCCGCCGCACATCGCTCCGGTGTGGTACTTCACCCCCTTCTACTCGATCCTGCGCGCGGTCACCTACCCGCTGTTCGGCCTCGATGCGAAGTTCTGGGGCGTGGTCGCGATGGGCGCATCGGTCGTCATCATCGCCTTCCTGCCCTGGCTCGATCGCAGCCCGGTGAAGTCGATCCGCTACAAGGGCGGCCTGTACAAGGGCATCCTTGCGGTCTTCGTCGTCGCGTTCTTCATCCTCGGCTACCTCGGTGTTCTGCCGCCGACCCCGGGTCGTACCTTGGTGGCGCAGATCTGCTCGGTGATCTATTTCGCCTTCTTCCTGGCGATGCCCTGGTACAGCAAAATCGACAAGTGCAAACCCGAACCGGATAGGGTGACTTTCAAATGACTATCAACGTGATCAAGACCCTGAAGCGCCTGGCCGCTGCGGCGCTGTTCGCGCCCACGCTGGCGCTGGCCTCCGGTGCGGTGCTGCATCTCGACAAGGCCCCGGTGAGCAAGGATCCGGCTGCACTGCAGGCGGGTGCCAAGACCTTCGTCAACTACTGCATGAACTGCCACAACGCGAGCTTCGTCCGCTACAACACGCTGACGCAGATCGGTCTGACCGAGCAGGAAATCCGCGACAACCTGATGTTCACGGGCGAGCGCATCGGCGATCTGATGAAGGTCGCGGCGAGCACGAAGGAGCAGAAGGCCTGGTTCGGCGTGACTCCGCCCGACCTGACCCTGATCGCGCGCCAGCGCGCCTCGGAGTTCGGCAGCGGCGCCGACTGGCTGTACACCTACCTGCGCCAGTTCTATCGCGACCCGAACCGTCCGACGGGCTGGAACAACAAGGTGTTCGAGAACGTCGGCATGCCGCACGTGCTGTGGGAGCTGCAGGGCGAGCAGGTTGCCAAGGTGACCGAGCACGAAGGCGTGAAGGCCATCGAGCTCGAGCTCGCCAAGCCCGGCAAGCTGTCGGCGCAGGATTACGACAAGACCGTCGCGGATCTCGTCTCCTTCCTCGTGTGGATGGGCGAACCCGTCGCCGAGAAGCGCAAGACCATCGGCGTTGTCGTGCTGATCTTCCTCGCCGGCCTGTTCGCGCTCAGCTTCGCGCTGAAGAAGAACTACTGGAAGGACGTTCATTGAACGTCGGCGCGAACTGATTCGACGCCTTGAAGTCTGACGCACCACGCGAGCACCGCGTGGTGCGCTTTGTTTTTGTATCGGGAGCTGTAACACCATGATGAACCTGTATTCCGGCACCACCGATCCGTTCAGCCATCGCTGCCGGATCGTGCTGTTCGAAAAGGGGATGGACTTCGAGGTCATCGACGTCGATCTCTACAACAAACCGGAAGATATTGCCGTCATCAATCCGTACAACCGGGTGCCGGTGCTGGTCGACCGCGACCTCGTCCTGTACGAGTCCAACATCATCAACGAGTACATCGACGAGCGCTTCCCGCATCCGCAGCTGATGCCGCCCGACCCGATCATGCGTGCCCGCGCACGGCAATTGCTGCACACCTTCGAGCACGAACTGTTCTCGCACATCGACACGCTGGAGAAGAACCAGAAGGCCACGGTCGAGAAGAGCCGCGCGCACGTTCGCGATCAGCTCGTCCAGCTCGCGCCGATCTTCGCGAAGCAGAAGTTCATGCTCGGCGACGAATTCTCGATGCTCGACGTCGCGATCGCGCCCTTGCTGTGGCGGCTCGAGCACTACGGCATCGAACTGCCGAAGGCCGCCGCGAACCTGATGAAGTACGCCGAGCGCATCTTCAGCCGCCAGGGCTTCATCGACGCCCTGACACCGTCCGAAAAGGTAATGCGTCGTTGACGCGCAGGCGGCCCCGCGCGTCGGGGCCCCACGGATCGAATATATGAGCAAGGTATCCACCAAACCCTATCTCGTGCGCGCCATCTACGACTGGTGCCTCGACCAGGGGTTCACGCCCTACATCGCGGTAGCAGTCGATGAGCGCACGGTCGTTCCGCCCGGCTACGCGCGCGATGGGCAGATCGTGCTCAACCTCGCGCCGGATGCGACCAACCATCTGGTGATGGGTAACGATCTGGTCACTTTCCAGGCGCGCTTCGGCGGTGTCGCGCATGCGTTGTCCCTGCCGGTATCCAACGTGCTCGCGATCTACGCGCGCGAGAACGGGCATGGCATGGCGTTCGAGCCGGAGATCGCCGGCAGCGAGGCGCAGCCCGAAGAAGACGTGTCGGTCGAAGGCGGTTCCGGTCCCGGTGATGGCGAAGGGCCGGATACGCCGTCAGGCGGCGGCCGGGGCGCCGCCCGCAATCACCTGAAAGTCGTCAAGTAAGCAGCGTCAGGACGGCAGTGCAGCCGGCGATCCGCCGGCCTGCGCTGCTGCCTCCGCTCCATGTCATTGCACCGGCTGCGCGTGACGTGGCGGGGCGGTGGATACCGCGCCGCGCCTTGACCGCGGACGGGCTTAGCGCCGCCCGTCGAGGAAGGGGAAATGCTCGACCGGCGGGCGTCGGCCGGAAATGAGATCGGTGAGTGCGCTCGCCGAACCGCAGGCGAGGGTCCAGCCCAGTGTGCCGTGGCCGGTGTTGTACCACAGGCGGGAGACGCGGCTGCGCCCGATCAGCGGGATGTTGCCGGGTGTGGCGGGGCGCAGGCCGGCCCAGCGCTCGGCCCGGGCGAGGTCGACGGCGCCGGGGAAGCGCGCCTCGACCCAGTCGAGAATCGCCTGGCAACGCGCCGTGTTGATGGTGGTGTCGAAGCCGTTGAGCTCCGCCGTGCCCGCCACGCGCAGGCGGTCGCCGAGGCGCGAGCAGACGATGCGGCGCGATTCGTCGGTGAGGCTGACGCTGGGTGCGCGCGCGGGATCGGTGACGGGTGCGGTGATCGAATAGCCCTTGACGGGGTAGATCGGCAACTTCTCGCCCAGCGGCGCGACGAGGGCGCGGCCGTAGCTGCCGAGGCAGACGACATAGGCGTCGGCACGCAGGGTGTCCGCGCGGCCCTGCGCGTCACGCACCTCGACCGCTTCGATGGCGCCGCGCGTGCATGACAGGCCGGTGATCGTCGTGTCGTAACGGAAGCTCACACCGGCTTCGGCGGCGAGCCGCGCGAGGCTCTGTGTGAAGCGGCAGGCGTCGCCGGATTCGTCTCCGGGCGCGTACAGGCCGCCGGCGAGCTGGCTGCGCTCCGCGGCGAGGGCGGGTTCGAGCGCGACGCATTCGTCGGCCCCGCACGCGCGCGCGGCGATGCCGTAGGCGGCGAGTTCGGCGACGCGGCCGCGGGCGTGTGCGAATTCCCCCGGCGTGAAGAAGAGGTGCAGGATGCCGCGCTCGAGGTGATCGTACGCGAGGCCGGTTTCGGCGCGCAGCGCGCGCAGCTTCAGGCCGCTATGCACGGCGAGGCTGGCGATGGCCGCGGTGTTGCGGCGCGTGCGGCCGGGCAGGCATTCGCGCAGGAAGGCGAAGGCCCAGTGCCACTGGGCGCTGTCGGCATGCGGACGGAACAGCAGCGGAGCGTCCTCGCGGCCTAGCCAGCGCAGTGCCGTGAGCGGCGCGCCGGGATTGGCCCAGGGTTCCGGGTGGCTGATGGAGATCTGGCCGCCGTTGGCGCGGCTGGTTTCGAGTGCCGCTGCGGGCTCGCGATCGACGACGCTGACTTCGAATCCGGCCCTGGCGAGGTACCAGGCCGTCGTGACGCCGGTGACGCCGGCGCCGAGAACCAGAACGTGCATAGTGAGTGATCGGATCTTGCGGTCGCCGGGCCTGCCGTCGCCGCCGCTGCGCGGAGAAGCCCGCGGAATGGCGATCATAACCCCTTCGCCGGGCCGCAGGTGCGCGGATCTTGATGCGTTCGGCCGCCGTACGCGGGATAATCCGCTTTTTTCAGCTTGCGCCATTATCTGCATCCGGCCCTGCCGGATCCACAAGGAGTCATTTCATGCGACGCGTCACGCTAACCCAGTTCCTGATCGAGCAGCAGCGCGCGGGCCGGACCACGCCCGAGCTGCGCCTGCTGATCGAGGTCGTCGCCCGCGCCGTGAAGGCGATCAGCGTCAATGTGTCGAAGGGTGCGCTGGCCGGCGTGCTGGGCGAGGCCGGTACCGACAACGTGCAGGGCGAGGCCCAGAAGAAGCTGGACGTGATCGCGAACGAGATCCTGCTGCAGGCGAACGAGTGGGGCGGCCACCTCGCGGCGATGGCGTCGGAGGAAGTCGAGGAGGTGCATCAGATCCCCTTCGATTATCCGAAAGGCGGCTTCCTGCTGCTCTTCGATCCGCTCGACGGGTCGTCGAACATCGACGTGAATATCTCGGTCGGCACGATTTTCTCGGTGCTGCGTAACCCGGAAGGCGAAGGCGAGCCGACGGAGCAGAATTTCCTGCAGCCGGGCCGCGAGCAGGTTGCTGCCGGCTATGCGCTGTACGGCCCGTCGACGCAGCTGATCCTGACCGTGGGCGATGGCGTGCATGGATTCACGCTGGACCGCGAGATGGGCAGCTTCATCTACACGCATCCCTTCATGACCGTGCCGAACGAGACCCAGGAGTTCGCGATCAACGCGTCGAACGCGCGCCATTGGGAGCCGCCGGTGCAGCGTTACGTCGGCGAGCTGCAGGCCGGCAAGACCGGCCCGCGCGGCAAGGACTTCAACATGCGCTGGGTGGCTTCGATGGTCGCGGACGTGCACCGCATCCTGACCCGCGGCGGCATCTTCATGTATCCGCTGGATGAGAAGTGCCGCGACCAGGGTGGCAAGCTGCGCCTGATGTACGAGGCGAATCCGATGGCGATGATCATCGAGCAGGCGGGCGGTGCGGCGACGACGGGCCGCGAGCGCATCATGGACCTGCAGCCGACCAAGCTGCATCAGCGCGTGCCGGTGGTGCTGGGCTCGGCGGCGGAAGTCGAGCGCGTGACGAAGTACCACCTCGAGGGCTGAGGAAGGCGGGCGCCCCGTCGGGGCGCCCGCCCGTGCGCGGTCCGGGGGCTGCTCCGGGCAGGCGCTCGTGGCCTTCGGCTTCCCGCCGCTGCATGGGTCGCGGGAGCGGCGACGCAAACTCGCCGGCTGCGCCGGCTCAGACATGCGTCGCTTTCTTCTCCCGCAACCCATGCAGCGCCGGCACTCACGGACAGTCCTGCGCCGCCCCCGGACCGCGGGGCGGTTCACGAAGGCAAGGATTGCGGCGGTAATGTCCCTGCACGCAGCCGACGATATCAGGCGGAGCGGCGCCCGTCGCCCGTCTTGATCTCTATCGTCTTCTCGTCCTTGACGACTTCCATCACCACATAGGTGTGCGTCTGCTTGACGCACGGCAGCTCCGAGATTTTCTCGCCCAGCACGCTGCGGTAGGTCTGGATGTCGCGCGTGCGCACCGTTAGAAGGTAGTCGAAGTCGCCCGCTATCATCTGGCAGGTCTGGATCTCGGGGATGCGCTGGACCGCCTCGTTGAATAGCTTCAATTCGTGCGCGGTCGTGCCGCTCAGCAGCACCTGCACGATCACGACGTGCGAACGGTCCATCGCGACCGGATCGAGGTTCGCATGGTAGCCGCGGATGACGCCGCCTTCTTCCAGCTTGCGTACCCGCTCGGCACACGGCGTCTTGCTCAGGCCGACCCGGCGCGCGAGCTCCACGAATGACAGACGGGCATCCTTCTGGAGTTCGGCGAGAATCTTGAGATCTATGCGGTCCATTCCGTTCGTCTGTAGACCATTCGTCTGAAAGGTTCGATTGCGGCAGGAATTATGACTTATTGGAAGCGAATTTCGAAGCCATAAACTACGATGTCGGGTGAAGAATCGGGTTTTTGACGGGCGGGTTCGCCCGTCCGGGCCGGCGGCTGGAGACCCCGCCGGGAATTCTTTGCGGAGTCTTTCGCCCATGAGCACCCAGAACACTTCCGACCTCCTTGCCGCCATCCCTGCCGACCCGCGTCCGGAACTGCGCCGTCACATCTTCGACGCCTGCCGCAGCCCCGAGCCGAGCTGCGTGCCGCCGCTCGTCGAGGCCGCCCGCGTCGATGCGGTCATGCAGCGGCGCATCCATGACCTGGCGCGTCAGCTCGTCGTCGGCCTGCGCTCGAAGCGCGCCCGTTCGAGCGGCGTCGATGCGCTGATGAAGGAATTCTCGCTGTCGAGCCAAGAAGGCGTCGCGTTGATGTGCCTCGCCGAGGCGCTGCTGCGCGTGCCCGACAAGGCCACGGCCGACCGTCTGATCCGGGACAAGCTCTCGCGTGGCGACTGGCGTGCGCACCTGGGCCAGAGTCCGTCGCTGTTCGTGAATGCGGCGACCTGGGGGCTGCTCATCACCGGCCGCCTGGTCGCGACGCGCAGCGAGGAGGGGCTCGCGAGCGCGCTGTCCAAGCTGCTGACGCGCGGCGGCGAACCGCTGATCCGCAAGGGCATGGATCTGGCGATGCGCCTGCTGGGCGAGCAGTTCGTGACCGGGCGCACGATAGAGGAAGCGCTCGAGCGCGGCGCCGAGCGCGAGACGCGCGGCTATCGCTACTCCTTCGACATGCTGGGCGAGGCGGCCATGACCGCGGCCGATGCGCAGCGCTACTACGACGACTACGAGCACGCGATCCATGCGATCGGCAACGGGTCCGCCAAGCGTGGCGTGGTCGACGGCAACGGCATCTCGGTGAAGCTCTCGGCGCTGCATCCGCGCTACAACTGGGCGCAGCGCGAGCGCGTGCTGGGCGAGCTGCTGCCGAAACTGAAGCAGTTGTGCGAACTGGCGCGCGGCTACGACATCGGCCTCAACATCGACGCCGAGGAGGCCGACCGGCTGGACATTTCGCTGGATCTCCTCGAAGCGTTGGTCGAGGACAAGGATCTGGCGGGCTGGGACGGCATCGGCTTCGTCGTGCAGGCCTACCAGAAGCGTGCCCCCTTCGCGATCGACTGGATCGTCGACCTCGCCCGCCGCAACGAGCGCCGGCTGATGGTGCGCCTGGTGAAGGGCGCCTACTGGGATGCCGAGATCAAGCGCGCGCAGATCGACGGGCTGGACGGCTACCCCGTCTATACGCGCAAGGTGTACACGGACGTGTCCTATCTCGCGTGCGCGAAGCGGCTGCTGGCCGCGCGCGACGTGATCTATCCGCAGTTCGCGACGCACAACGCGCACTCGATGGCGTCGATCATGCACATGGCCGAGGGCGACTACCGCAAAGGCGACTACGAGTTCCAGTGCCTGCACGGCATGGGCGAGCCGCTGTACGACCAGATCGTCGGCGACCCGGCCCTGCGCCGCCTGGTGCGCATCTATGCCCCGGTGGGCAGCCACGAGACGCTGCTCGCCTACCTGGTCCGTCGCCTGCTCGAGAATGGCGCCAACACCAGCTTCGTGAACCTGATCGTGGACGAGAACGTGCCGGTCGAGGAACTCGTCCGCGATCCGGTCGCGCTCGCGGAGCCGCTCGCCGGCTCGCCGCATCCGCGCATCCCGTTGCCCAGGGATCTGTATGGACAGGGGCGGCGCAATTCGCAGGGCTTCGACCTGTCGAGCGAGCCGGTGCGTTCCGCGATCGCCGCCGCGCTGGCGCACAGCCGCAGGCAGCGCCATTCGGCCGGGCCGCTGGTGGCCGGTCTCGTCATCGAAGGTTCGCCGCAGCCGGTGCGCAATCCCGCCGACCTCGAGGATGTCGTCGGGGAAGTCATCGAAGCCGATCTGGCCGAAGTCGAGGCCGCGCTGCGCGCTGCCGCGGCCGCCGCGCACGACTGGGCGGCGCGTCTGCCGGTGCAGCGGGCCGAGTGTCTCGAGCGCACCGCGGACCTGCTCGAACGCGACGGGCCGGCGCTGATCGCGCTGGCGGTGCGCGAGGCCGGCAAGTCGTGGTCGAACGCGATCGCCGAACTGCGCGAGGCGGTGGATTTCTGCCGCTACTACGCGCAGCAGGCGCGCGAGCTGGACAACGCACAGCACCTGCCGCTGGGGCCGGTGCTGTGCATCAGCCCGTGGAATTTCCCGCTGGCGATCTTCGCCGGGCAGGTGGCGGCGGCGCTCGTCGCCGGCAATCCGGTGCTCGCGAAGCCGGCCGAGCAGACGCCGCTGATCGCCGCGTGGGCGGTGCGCCTGTTCCGCGAGGCGGGCGTTCCGGAGGCGGTCGTGCAGCTCCTGCCCGGTCGCGGCGAAGTCGTCGGTGCAGCGCTGGTGCGCGATGCGCGCGTGCGCGGCGTGATGTTCACCGGCTCGACCGAGGTCGCGATGATCATCAACCGCACGCTCGCCGAGCGCGGCGGTGACGTGCCGCTGATCGCCGAGACCGGCGGGCAGAACGCGATGATCGTCGATTCCACGGCGCTGCCCGAGCAGGTTGTCGGCGACGTGATCGCGTCGAGCTTCGATTCGGCCGGACAGCGTTGTTCGGCGCTGCGCGTGCTGTGCCTGCAGGAGGACATCGCGGACCGGGTGATCGAGATGACCGAGGGCGCGGTGCGCGAGCTGGCGGTCGGCAACACCGCCGACGTGCGTGCGGACATCGGCCCGGTGATCGACGCCGAGGCGCAGGCCGGGCTGCTCCGCCACATCGAGGAAATGCGCAAGGGCGGCGCGAAGGTGTTCGAGCTGCCGGTGTCCGACGCATGCGCGAAGGGCACCTACGTGCCGCCGACGATGATAGAGATCCGGTCGCTGTCGCAACTCAAGCGCGAGGTCTTCGGCCCGGTGCTGCATGTGCTGCGCTTCCCGGCGCACGAGCTGCTGCGCGTGGTCGACGAGGTGAACGCGACCGGCTACGGCCTGACGCTGGGCGTCCATTCGCGCATCGACGAGACCATCAACGACATCGTCGCGCGTGCCCATGTCGGCAACATCTACGTCAATCGCAACATGATCGGCGCCGTTGTCGGCGTGCAGCCTTTCGGCGGCGAAGGCCGCTCGGGCACCGGGCCGAAGGCGGGCGGGCCGCTGTACCTGCATCGCCTGCTGCGCCGCAGCCCGGGCGCAGAGTTCGCGACGGCAGCCGCGGTGCCGGATCTGTTCGAGCGCTTCGCGGCGTGGGTCGACGAGGCGGGACGCACGCTCGTCGAGGGCGACGACACGATGGCGCTGCGCCTGCGTGCCGAAGCCTACCGCAGCCATCATCTCGCGAACCTGCGGCTTGCACTGCCGGGGCCGACCGGCGAGGACAACAGCCTGAGCTTCCGGCCGCGCGGTACGGTCGCGGCGCTCGCGGGTTCGATGGCGGGCCACTTCCATCAGTTGATGGCGGCGCTCGCGACCGGCAACGGCCTCGTGCTGGGCGACGATGCGCTCGCGCGCAAGTTCCTTGCAGCCTTGCCGGCGGAGATCGCCCGCTGCGTGCGCATCGACGCGAAGTGGTTCGACGGCGAGTTTGGCGCGCTGCTCTTCGACGGTGAGGAAGGCATGGCCGACGAATGGCGTGTGCGCCTCGCGCGCCGCGACGGCCCGATCCTGTCCGTGGTGCGTCCGCAGCCGGAGTACGACCTTGGCCGGCTGGTGGCCGAGCGCACGCTGAGCATCAACACCGCGGCGGCAGGCGGCAATGCGAGCCTGATGGCGATGGGGAACTGAGGGCCGCTGCAGGTAACGTCGCGCAACGCCGTTCGTCCGGGACGCTGGGGCGCGGCGGCGACCGGTACAATCCGGCCATGTCCGTCCGTCGCGTCCGAGCATCAGGTGCGCGCGTGCTCGCCGCGCTGTGCCTTGCCGTGCTGTCGCCGCTCGCCGCCGCGCAGCAGCCTCTGCGCGTGCAGCTCGATGCGCCGGAAAGTGTGCGTCCGCTGCTCGAGCGGCACCTGCGCATCCTCAATCGCAGCGACCAGATCCTGCCGGCCGAGCGTGCCGATCGCATCGCGCTCGCGCGCCGTGCGCGGCGCGAGGCGGCCGAGTTGCTCGCGACCGAAGGCTATTTCTCGCCCGAGCTGCGGCTGGAGCGTGAAGACGAGGGCGACTGGAAACTGACCGTCGTGCCGGGTACGCCGGCGAAGGTTGTCGCGGTCGAGGTGCAGTTCGAAGGTGCGCTGGGTGGTCAAGGCGAGGCGCTCGCGGCGCGGCGCACGCAGCTCCGCAATGCCTGGCCGCTCGCTGCCGGGCAGGTTTTTCGTCAGTCGGCCTGGGATGATGCCAAGCGACGTCTGCTCGATGATGTCGCGTCGCGCGACTACGCCGCGGCACGGATCGCCGATAGCCGCGCCGAGGTCGATCCCGAGGCGGCGACCGTGCGGCTGTTGGTGACCGTCGATTCCGGTCCGCCCTTCTTTCTCGGCCCGATCGAGGTGGCGGGGCTGAAGAATCTCCCGGCCGATCTCGTCGAGCGTTTCAACCGGCTGCAGCCGGGGCGTCCCTTCAATCAGGATGAACTGCTGGCGTTGCAGGGCACGCTGCAGAACGTGCCGCAGTTCGCGTCCGTGGTCGTAGACGTCGAGCGCGACCCGGCGCTCGCCGCGGCGGTGCCGGTGCGCGTGCAGGTGTCCGAGGCGCGCTCGCGCCAGCTCGGCTTCGGTACCGGTTATTCGAGCAATACGGGCTTCCGCGGCGAGGTCAGCTGGCGCGACGTGAACCTCTTCGGCCGCGGCTGGGAGCTTGCCAGCGCCCTGCGCGTGGAGCAGTTGCGCCAGTCGCTGTTTGCCGACGTATTCCTGCCGCCGGCGCCGGGGGGCTATCGCGACAGCGTTGGCGCTGCGGCCGAACGCAGTACCGTCGAGGGGCTTACGCTGACGACGCAGGCGGTGGGGGTGGCGCGCACGAACACCCGCGCGATCGCGGGCGGCACGATAGACACGCGCCTCGCGCTGCGCCTGCAACAGGAGGAGCGCAAGCTGGACGGCGGCGACACGACCCGGCGCAAGGCGCTGACGCTGAACTGGGCGTGGACGCGGCGCGCGGTCGATGACGTGCTCGATCCGCGCCGCGGTGACGTGATGCAACTCGAGATCGGTGGCGGCTCGCGCGCCCTGCTGTCGGACCAGAACTTCGTGCGTCTGTACGGCCGCTATGTGCGTTACGTGCCGGTGGTCGCGCGCGACGTGCTGATCCTGCGTGCGGAGGGCGGCGCGACGCTCGCGAAGAGCCGTGATGGCGTGCCGCAGGATTTCCTCTTCCGCACCGGCGGCACCCAGACTGTGCGTGGCTATGCCTACCAGAGTCTCGGCGTGCAGGATGCCGATGCGATCGTCGGCGGGCGCTACCTTGCGACGGCGAGCGCCGAGTACGTGCATTGGTTCCGGCCGCAATGGGGCGCGGCGGCCTTCTTCGATGCCGGCGATGCGGCGGACGATCGCGGTATCTTCGAGTGGAAGAAGGGCTACGGCGTCGGCGCGCGGTGGAAAAGCCCGGCCGGTCCGCTCGCCCTCGATCTCGCCTGGGGGCAGGCGGAGCGGCGTATGCGCCTGCATTTCGGCATCGCGATCGCGTTCTGAGATGCCCTCGTCACATCCGTTCGTCCTGAGCCGGTCGAAGGGCGAGATCCTGGCAGGGCTTCGTCAGGCGCGGCCCGAACGCAATCCCCGATACTGAAGCGGCTTCACTCGGCGTTGCGTGCCTTCACCCAGGGCACGAAGTCCGACTGCGGCATCGCCCGGGCGTACAGGAATCCCTGTGCGAGGTCGCAGCCCATGCGTCGGAGCTCGTCGGCGGTGGACGGGTCTTCGACCCCTTCGGCCACCACGCGCATGCCGAAACCGTGCGCGAGCGCCTGCACCGTCGCGACGATCGCGTGATCGCGGCTCGAGCGCAGCATGTCGCGGACGAAAAGCTGGTCGATCTTGAGCTCGCTGACGGGGAGGTCGCGCATGTAGGCGAACGACGAAAACCCGGTGCCGAAGTCGTCGAGCGAGACGCCGCAGCCGAGCGCGCGCAGGGCCTGGATCACGCGTCCGGCGCGATCGCGATCCGAGATGAGCGCGCCTTCGGTGACTTCCAGTACCAGGCGGGCAGGGGGCACGCGCCAGGTTGCGAGCATCTGTGCGACCAGATGCGGCAGTTCCTCGTCGTGCAGGTCCGCGGCGACGAGATTGAGTGATACCGGTATTTCTATGCCTTGCGCATCGAGTTCGGACAGCGTGCGTACCGCCTGACCGAGAATCCATCGGGACAGCTCGGGCATCAGCCCCAGGCGGGTGGCGATGTCGATGATCTGCGGTGGGGAAACCCATTCGCCATCGGTGCGCTGCCAGCGCAGCAAGGCCTCGGCTCCGGCGCAGCGGCCGCTGTCGAGCCTGATCTGTGGCTGCAGCCATAGCTGGAACGGCGGATGGGCGATCGTGCGCGCGATGTCGTGCTCGAGGTCGATCTCGTGCTCCATGCGCGCGATCATGTCGGTGTGGAAGCACACCACCGGTATCCCCGCGCGCATTGCGCGAAGCAGGGCAGCGCGTGCCGCGTGCTCCAGGTCGTGTGCCGTGTCGCCGTCCTCGGGGGCACATGCCGTGCCGGCGTGAATCGAGCCGCGCAATTGCGGCGTGCTGTGCTCGGGGAGCTGTTCGCAGATCTCGACCAGCCGGCGTGCGGCGAGCTGTACCTGGCCGATGCTGCGCAGTTCCGGCATGATCAGCGCCCATTCCTGGTCCGCGATCGAGCACAGCATGTCGCCGGGGCGCAGCGCGCTGCCCATGGCGTCGCTGAGCTGCCGGCGCAGCTGGTCGCGCTGCGCGCTGAGCTGTTGCGGGCCGCCGGCTCCCCACGCAAGATGCAGGAGCACGAGCCCGACCAGCTTCTGTTCCGGACGGTTCATCTCACGCTCGAGCGCGTGCACGAACTGCGCACGCGTGGGCAGCCCGGTCAGCGGATCGACGCCTTCGCCCGCCGCAAGGCGCAGGTCCAGGCGCTCGAGCGATGCGCTTGCGAGCATCGCCTGCACCGCCTGCGCGAGCTTGGCTGTCGCCAGCAGGATGTCGCATTCCGCACTGCCGGGCGAGCGGTCGTCCGCATGCAGCACGGCATGCACGGCTTCGACCAGACGGGCGGAGGCGGCCGACGGCAGCGTCGGAGGGCTGCCGAACTGCTTACAGTCCAGCCACGTCGCGGCGAGCGAGTCGAGCCATTCGCTCGTGCCCCACAGCGGCCGGTCGAGCAGTCGTGCATACAGTACGGTATCGCTCGGTGTGGGCGGCCGCGCGTTGTTGCGTTCGAGGCATGCGGCAAACGCGGCGTCGAGCGTGTCGTCAGGGACGGCCAGCGCGAATGCCCGCAACGCCGCCGCATCGGCTGCGGAATAACCGATCACGGCGAGTACTTCGTCGGCGCGGCGCGGGAGGGGGGGCAGGGTCGCGTTCAGGATAGGTAGAACTCCGACGGGTCGATGCCATGGGCGCCGGCGGGTAGCGCACGCAGGACCCGGTAGGGGGCACCGGCCGGTGTCAGGGGCGAGTAGAGCAGATCCAGCGTCGGCGGATGGGGGTTCGGAGTCTTGTCGGCACACAGGAGCACCAGCACCCGCGGCTGCATGCGCCGGACGCGGTTCTGTGCGATGACGACAGCGATTTCACCGGAATTGAGTTCGACCAGCGTTCCTGCGGGATACAGGCCGATGCACTGGATGAACCCGTCGACGACATTGGCGGAGAACTTGCTGTCGCGCTGACGGATCAGCGCTTCGAGCGCGCGCTGGGTGCTCAGCGGCTCGTCGTAGGCACGCTTGCTCGTCATCGCGCAGAAGGAGTCGACGAGGCCGGCCATCTCGGCGCGCAGGCCGATGGCCCCGTTGCGCAGTCCGGCGGGATACCCCGAGCCGTCGATGCGTTCGTGGTGGCGGCTGACGATCTCGAGCAGGCCCGGCATGGGATGCGGATCCTGCAGGATGATCTGCGTCGAGTGCTCGACGTGCGACCTGGCGATCTCCATTTCGAGCCGGCTCAAGCGGCCGGCCTTCTGCAGCACGCGCTCGGGCAGACGTATCTTGCCGACGTCCTGCATCATGCCGGCGACGCCCAGCACCGTCGCGCCGTCCTCGGAAAAACCCATGCAGTGCGCAAACACCATCAGGTGCACGGTGACGTCGAGCGCGTGGTGGTAGCTGTAGCGGTCGTAGTGCTTGAGCCGGATCAGCCACAGCAGCGCATCGGGGTTGCGCTTGACGCTCTGCAGCATGTCGTCGACGCACTCAGTGACCTGGGCGATGTCCGGCTTGCGGTTCTCGCGCACGTCTGCGATGACTTGCTCGAACACCGCTTCGGCCGCCGCGATGACGGGCGACGCGCGGACCAGTTCGCGCTCGACGGAGTGCGTTTCGGGCCGATTCGCGATCGCCTCGCCCGCGAGCCGGCGCGCGGCGGCCGCGTCGAGGCCGCCCTTGCGCACGAGCGCGAGTGCTTCCAGGAAGCTCAGCGGGTTACCGCCGCCGCCCGGCCCGGCCTCCATCACCGCGTGGCGCGGTGCCGCGTTGCCCGTGTGCAGCGTGCGGGCCTGTTCCTGCGCGCCGTAGTGGTCGCCAACGGAGCGGCTGCGGTCGATGTAGATGAAGCGGCAGCATTCGCGCAGCTGTTCGAGCGTCTTGTCGTCGTCGATCAGGAAGCCCTGCAGCAGGAAGGGGGTGCCGACCCACGGGCGATCGAGTTCGACGACGAACATGCCCACGCGCGCGTCGGTCGCAGCAATCAGCTCCCTCCGTCCGCCCGATCTGTCGTCAGTGCCCGGTCCGCCCGGTCTCGTAACGTCGCCCTTGCCCATGTCCTCTCATGATGAGAATGCCCGACGAGTAGGATTGTGCACCCAATCGGTGACAAAATCTTCAGGCGGGATCGGCGGGCCGAAAAGATAGCCCTGCAGGACGTCCGACTCCTGGTGGGCGAGGAAGCGCGACTGGACCTCCGTTTCCACCCCCTCGGCGACCACGCGCAGGCCCAGTGCGCGGGCCATGCGGATCGCCGCGACGACCAGCGCACAGTCCTCTGCGTCCTCGGAGAGGTCGCGGATGAAGCTGCGGTCGATCTTGATCGTGTGGAAGGGGAAGGCGCGCAGGTAGCTCAGCGACGAGTAGCCGGTGCCGAAGTCGTCGAGCGCGACCGTGACGCCGATCGCCGCCAGCGCGAGCATCGCCTCGCGCACTTCCGCCGGGTTGCGGATCAGCAGCCCTTCGGTGACTTCGATCTCGAGCTGGTGGTGAGGAATCGCGTGGCGCTCGACGCAGGCCCGGATCGTGTCGACGAGGCCGGGCGCGGCGAACTGGCGCGGCGAGACGTTCACAGCGATCACGAATTCGCCGCCGCAGGCCTCGCGCCAGCGCGCCGCGTGGGTACAGGCCTGTTCCAGCACCCAGTCGCCGATGCTCACGATCAGCCCGCTCTGTTCGGCGATGGGGATGAAACGGTCCGGCGGCACACGCCCGAGCACCGGGTGCGTCCAGCGCAGCAACGCCTCGGCTCCGACCAAGCGGCCGTCGCGCGCCGCCACCAGCGGCTGGAAATGCACCTGCAGTTCCCCGCGCTCCAGCGCACCGCGCAGCTCGCGCTCCATCTCCATGCGCGCGACCGAGTCGTCGTGGATCTTCTGGTTGAAGAAGCGGAAGGTGTTGCGGCCCGCATCCTTCGCTTCGTACATCGCGAGGTCGGCATTGCGCAGCAGCACCGACGGATCGTTGCCGTCGTCGGGGAAGATCGATACGCCGATGCTGGGCGAGGCGGCGAACTCGCGCCCGTCGATCTGGAAGGGCGGCGTGAAGGCCTGGATGATCTTGGCTGCGGCCGCGTCGGCATCGTTCGCCTGCGCGACACCGAGGATGATGAGGAATTCGTCGCCGCCCAGACGTGCGACCGTATCCTCGGCGCGGATCACCGAGCGCAGCCGCACGGCAGCCTGGCACAGCAGCTCGTCGCCGGCGACGTGGCCGATCGTGTCGTTGATCTGCTTGAAGTTGTCGAGGTCGATGAACATCACGGCGCACATCGTGCCCTCGCGCGCCGCGCGCCCGGTTGCCTGCTGCAGGCGGTCGAGCGCCAGCGTGCGGTTGGGCAGTGCCGTGAGGCTGTCGTAATAGGCCTGGTAGGCGACCTTCTCTTCCTGCGTTCGCCGTTCGGTGATGTCCTCGCGCATCAGCAGGAGGTGCTCCGGCCGGCCCTGCTCGGTGCGCATCGCGACCAGGCGCAGGTGCTCCCAGTATTCGCTGCCGTCGGGGCGGCGGCTGCGGCGTTCGCCGTCCCAGTCCGCGGCGGTCAGCAAGGCGGCGCGGAATTCCGTGTCGACGTCCCGGCTGCGTTCCGGGTCGGCCGCTTCCGGCAGCGAGCTCGCCAGCTGAGTGTCGGCCGGACGGCCGGTCACGCGCACATAGGCGGCATTGGCGTACTCCACGCGCCGGTCGGCGCCTGCGATCAGCACCCCGATGGGGTTCTGCTCGACGGCCTGCGACAGCATCCACAGCCGCGAATTGGCCGTCGCCAGCGCCTGCGTGCGCTGCGTGACGCGATCCTCCAGTTCCTCCTGGGCGGCGCGCAGGCTTTGTTCGCGCGATACGACGATCTCCTGCATCGCGTTGAACGCCTGGCCCAGGTCGCTGATCTCGTCATCGCCGGAGATCGCGATCGGCTTGCGGTCCTCGCCCGCGGCCAGCCTGGTCGCGGCATCGCGCACCGTGCGCAGCCGGCGCGAGAGCGAGCGCGCGAAAACGACCAGTCCCACGGCGAGGAACAGGAATCCGCCGAACGACAGCGTGAGGAAGAAGCGTTGTTGCCGCTGCTGCTCTTCGCGCGCCTGTCGATAGGCTTCGGTTGCGGCCTGCTCGGTTGCGCCGACCAGTTCGCGCAGGATCGACGATATCGCCGCATGCGCCGTGCGCGTGCGCGTGCTGGTGATCGCCTCCGCCGCAGCGAGGTCCATCTTCCCCGCGAGGTGGATGACTTCCTGCAGGTCGCCGCGGTAGTTGGCCCAGTGTCTTTCCAGCCGCGCCGCGTCATCCGGGCGCGAGGTCGCGAGGACGGCCAGGAAAGGCGCGAGCTCCGCCGTCATCGCCTCGATTTCGACCTGCATGCGTTCGGCGTATTGCGGCAGTGCGAACACGTCTCGCACCGTGGGCAGTTCGAGCTCCAGCGTGCGCAGTTCGTTGCTGCGCGTCTGCAGGCGATGGGTCGCAGCGAGTGGTTGTACCTGGCGGATGACGGTATTTTCGAGCCGCTGCTTCGCATCGTCGAGAACGCGGTTGCCGATCAGCAGGATTGCCGCCACGAGCAGGCCCCCGAGCGCGAACATCGTGGACAGCCGCACCAGCAGCGATTGGCGGAAGGGGCTCCGCCGCGTTGGCACGGCGACAGCCGGGGAGGGTGCATGCGGCAGATTCATTGGCGATTACCGAACTCGCGACGGAACTCCGCCCACTGGCGGATCTGCTCGGCTCGGCCAAGCTTCTCCGTGATCTGTTCCCACTCGGCGCTGGTACGGCTCATCGCCTCCTGCGCGCCGATCTCGCCGCGGGCGGCGGCGGTCAGGTTGCGGTCGAGCGCGGCGAGATACTGTGCATCGCCGCGCAGTCCGGTGCCGGCCGGCTGCGTCACGGCCCATTCAGCGCCGAAGACGGCGAGCACTTCCGGTGTGTAGATCTTGCGGATGCGCGCGTCGCGCAGGTGGTTCCAGCGATACGGGTCGGTAAATCCGCCCGCCACGCCGATCGAGCGCGTCGATACGTCGGGGTCGGTCAGCCACATGGCGTACAGGAAGGCGAGGCGCGCATTGCGGGCCGACTTCGGAATCACGAGATTGTTGCCGTAGATCAGCGTGTTGTGCCGCACGATGCGGTTGTCCACGCGGCTGCCGGGCAGGGGGGCGGCGACGAATTTGCCGCGTACCGCCGAGCCTTCGGCGTTGAACATGCGGGCGGCGGCGATGGTGTTCATCGTCGCGAAAGTCTTGCCCTGGGCAAACAGCGGCAGCGTGAAATTGTAGTTCCGCCCGGGGTCGGTGATGCCCGGCGGCGAATATTTCACCAGCGCGAGGTAGCTTTCGGTTGCGGCGATGGCGCCGGGCGTGGTGAGGCGCGGCCGCATCTGCTCGTCGAACAGCTCTGCGTGCGGCGCGGCCGAAGACAGGAAGCGTGGCGTCCAGTACATCCAGGCGCCTTCCTCGTCGCGTTCCTCGCCCGCACCGTAAAGGCCCTGCGCTGGACGGTGGAAGAAGCGCACCAGCTCCTCGTACTCCGTCCAGGTCTTCGGTGGCGCGAGCGCATGCCCGGTAGTCTTGCGAAAGGCTGCCTGCTCCTGCGGGTCTTCCATCAGGTCGCGACGCAGGTACAGCAGCACCACGTCGCCGTCGGCCGGAATGGCGACGGTACGCTCGCCCACCTTCGATTGCAGTTCCGGACGGATGTACCCTTCGGTCGTGTTGTCGTCGAAGCGGTAGCCGTATTCGGCCATGAACGGCCCGATCTCGGTGATCAGCCCGTCGGCCAGCAGATCGGGATACTCGTGGTTGCGCGCCACCGCGATGTCGATGTCGGGCGTGCTGCGCAGCGTCTCCCGGATCGGCTGCTGCGGCACGATGTGCACGTCGAGCACGATGCCGGTCAGGCTCTCCCATTCCTTCTGCAACGCCAGTTCGCTGCCGAGGAAGGCATTGACGTTGCCCTGCTTGAACCCCAGGGTGAGCCGCGAGCCCGCCGGCACCTGACCCGATGCGATCAGCTTGCGCACCGCGGCCACCGCCTTGTAGGCCTGCTCGCCGGCCGATGCGGCAGGAGCGGCGAGCGCCCCGATTGCGCCCAGGACGGTAGCGAGCAGCAGAACAAGGAATCTTCGTGAAGGCATCGCAGCTGGCATCCGTTCGTGAAGCTATAACCTAAGACGTAGTCGCGCTATTGTCACACAAAGTTACCATTTCCATGTCGTAGGGATGGTCTTCGACCCGCTCGGCGGTGCCCTGCGGTGCGGGCAATCATCAGTGCCCGTATCTGGCCCCGCGAGCCCCGGCCGATGCCCGGCCGCTTCGATGGGCGACGCGCGGACCCGATCGGATACACTCCCGAACTTGCCGTCTGCGTGTGCCGTGTCGCTTCGGCGCCGCTGCCAGCGACGTTCAACCCGACCGCTCAACTCGACCGCTTAACCCGACTGATCACCGCGGAGCCGCTTGCCCATGTTCGAACACGTCGACGCCTATCCCGGCGACCCCATCCTCACCCTCGTCGAAACCTTCATGCAGGATCCGCGCGCGCAGAAGGTCAATCTCGGCATCGGCCTGTACTACGACGAGGAGGGCCGCATCCCGCTGCTCGGTTCCGTGCGCAAGGCCGAGGTCGCGCTCGCCGCGACGCCGCTGCCGCGCTCCTACCTGCCGATGGAAGGCGCCGCGGACTACCGCGCGGCCGTGCAACGCCTGCTGTTCGGCCCGGAACACCCCGCGCTGAAGGCGGGGCGCATCGCCACGATCCAGACCATCGGTGGCTCGGGCGCGCTGAAGGTCGGCGCCGACCTGCTCAAGCGTTATTTCCCCGCGAGCGAGGTGTGGGTCAGCGATCCGACCTGGGACAACCACCGCTCGATCTTCGAGGGCGCCGGCATCGCCGTGAATGACTACCCCTATTACGACGCGGCGACCGGCGGCGTGCGCTTCGCCGACATGCTCGCGAAGCTGAAGACCCTGCCGGCGCGCAGCATCGTCCTGCTGCACCCCTGCTGCCACAACCCGACCGGCGTAGACCTGTCGCAGGAGCAGTGGCGCCAGGTGATCGCCGTCGCGAAGGAGCGCAGCCTCATTCCCTTCCTCGACATCGCCTACCAGGGCTTCGGCGACAGCCTCGACGACGACGCCTTCGCGATCCGCGCGCTCGCCGATGCCGGCGTGAGCTTCCTCGTCAGCAACTCCTTCTCGAAGAACCTGTCGTTCTACGGCGAGCGCTGCGGTGGTCTGTCCATCGTGTGCAAGGACGCCGAGGAAGCTTCGCGCGTGCTCGGCCAGATGAAATTCACCGTGCGCCGCAACTACTCCAGCCCCCCCTTCCACGGCGGGCGCGTCACCGCGATGGTGATGGACGACCCCGCGTTGTACGGGGAATGGACGGGCGAAGTCGACGCGATGCGCGACCGCATCCGCGCGATGCGCCAGAAGCTCTTCGACGTCATCAGCGCGCGCGTGCCGGGGCGCGACTTCAGCTACTTCATCACGCAGCGCGGCATGTTCAGCTACACCGGCCTGAGCCCCGCGCAGGTCGACCGCCTGCGCGAGGAATTCGCCGTGTACCTGGTGCGCTCAGGCCGCATGTGCGTCGCCGGCCTCAACACGCGCAACGTCGCTTACGTCGCCGAAGCGATGGCTGCGGTCCTCAAGGACTGAGATCGCGCGGGCTGAAGGGCGGGAGATTCAGAGCACGCCGTCGGCGTGCAGACGGGCGATCTCCTCGTCCTTCAGGCCCAGCCTTCCGCTCAGGATCTCGGCGGTATGTTCGCCGAGCGCGGGGGGCGGAAGGCGGTAATCCGGCGGCGTCGCCGACAGCTTCATGGGGTTCGCCACGAGCGGCACCGTGCCGGCGGCCGGGTGCGGCATCGTCACCTTCAGGCCGCGCGCCTGCACCTGCGGGTCGGCGAAGACGTCCGCCAGCGTATTGATCGGGCCGCAGGGGACCGCGAGGGACTCCAGCGCCGCGATCCAGGCGGCCGTGCTGCGCATCACCGTGAGCCGCTTCAGCTGCGGAATCAGCGTGGTGCGGTGCCTGACCCGTTCCGCGTTGGTCGCAAAGCGCGGGTCGGCGGCCAGCTCCGGGCGGCCCGCTTCGGTGCAGAAGCGCGCGAACTGCCCGTCGTTGCCGATGGCAAGGATCATGTAGCCGTCGGCGGTGGGAAAGTCCTGATACGGCACGATGTTCGGATGCGCATTGCCGAGCCTTCCGGGCGAGCGGCCGGTCGCGAGGTAGTTCGCCGCCTGGTTTGCGAGGCAGGCGACCTGTACGTCCAGCAAGGCGAGGTCGATGTATTGGCCTTCGCCGCTGCGCTCGCGCCAGGCCAGCGCGGCGAGGATCGCGTTCGAGGCGTACAGTCCGGTGAGGATGTCGGTCAGCGCCACGCCGGCCTTCATCGGGCCGCCGCCTTCCTCCCCGTCGGGGCGGCCGGTAACGCTCATCAAGCCGCCCAGACCCTGGATCAGGAAGTCGTAACCGGCGCGTGGCGCGTAGGGGCCATCCTGGCCGAAGCCGGTCACCGAGCAATATACGAGGCGCGGATTGACCGCCTTGAGCGCTGCGTAATCGAGCCCGTACTGTTCGAGTCCGCCGACCTTGAAGTTCTCGATCACGACGTCGGACCGGGCAGCGAGCCGTCTCACGAGATCCTGGCCCTCGGGGCGCGTGATGTCGATCGTCACCGAACGCTTGTTGCGGTTGGCGCACAGGTAGTAGGCCGCGACGTCGGTGTCGGCGCCGTGCTCGTCCTTCAGCCACGGCGGCCCCCACCCGCGGGTGTCGTCGCCTGCGCCGGGGCGCTCGACCTTGATCACGTCGGCGCCCAGGTCGGCGAGCATCTGGCTGCACCACGGGCCTGCGAGTATTCGCGAAAGGTCCAGTACGCGGATGTGCGAAAGAGCGCTTGCCATGGGTGGTCCCGATTTTCGGAAAGCTCCCGGGGCACACAGTGGCCGGGAGGTGTGTTGTGAAAATAGTGAACTGCAGCCGTACGGGCGAGATCTCGTCCCTTTATGTTCCGATACGCTGGAAGTTACCCGTCATCCCTCTGCTGAAGGGCGAGTCGGGGATTCTTTTCCGGTTCATCCTATGCAACAAGGCAAACCGGGGCAAACGACATCTTCGAAGGGACTTGTGCGCCTTCGTCACTTGTTGGAACGGTGCCGGCCGGATGTTGCCGTTCTCGCCGCCGGCGCGGAGTTTGCTGCGCCCCGCGCAGGCGGGCGGCGTCAGGTATCGGCAAGGGCTGCCCGAGCCCTTTTGCGGTCCGGCTGCCGGTTCAGAGTCGGCCGGTCAACATTTCTCACCGTCCTGCACTTGAAATCCCAAAAGTGCGTCCCTATTATTAGCACTCGTTGGCAGTGAGTGCTAACGGCCCGGGTAGACCCCCAGGCCCAAGCGAATTTTCCAGACGGGCCATGTCCCGTGCTCGATGTGATAACAAGGAGTGAGTCAATGAAAATCCGTCCCTTGCATGATCGCGTGATCGTCAAGCGCCTCGAAGCCGAACGCAAGACCGCCAGCGGCATCGTCATCCCCGACTCCGCCGGCGAGAAGCCCGATCAGGGCGAAGTCCTGGCTGTCGGCAACGGCAAGATCCTCGACGACGGCAAGGTCCGCCCGATGGCCGTCAAGGTTGGCGACAAGGTCCTGTTCGGCAAGTACGCCGGCCAGACCGTCAAGGTCGAAGGCGACGAGCTGCTCGTCATGCGCGAAGAAGACATCATGGGCGTGGTCGAGGCCTGAGCCTCCCGCTAGCCCCGTCAAACGAATCGAAGGAGCAATGAAGAATGGCAGCTAAAGAAGTCAAGTTCGGTGATTCCGCCCGTGCCCGCATGGTCGAAGGCGTCAACATCCTGGCCGACGCGGTCAAGGTGACCCTCGGCCCGAAGGGCCGCAACGTCGTGCTCGAGCGCTCGTTCGGCGCCCCGACGGTGACCAAGGACGGCGTCTCGGTCGCCAAGGAAATCGAACTGAAGGACAAGTTCGCCAACATGGGCGCGCAGATGGTCAAGGAAGTCGCTTCCAAGACCTCCGACATCGCCGGTGACGGCACCACCACCGCAACCGTGCTGGCCCAGTCGATCGTCCGCGAAGGCATGAAGTACGTCGCCGCCGGCATGAACCCGATGGACCTGAAGCGCGGCATCGACAAGGCCGTCATCGCCACCATCGAAGAGCTGAAGAAGATCTCCAAGCCCTGCACGACCAACAAGGAAATCGCCCAGGTCGGCTCGATCTCCGCCAACTCCGACATCGACATCGGCGACATCATCGCCCGTGCGATGGACAAGGTCGGCAAGGAAGGCGTCATCACCGTCGAAGATGGCAAGTCGCTGCAGAACGAGCTGGACGTCGTCGAAGGCATGCAGTTCGACCGCGGCTACCTGTCGCCGTACTTCATCAACAACCCGGACAAGCAGGTCGCGATCCTCGAGAACCCGTTCGTCCTGCTGTTCGACAAGAAGATCTCCAACATCCGGGACCTCCTGCCGGTGCTCGAGCAGGTTGCCAAGGCCGGCCGTCCGCTGCTGATCATCGCCGAAGACGTCGAAGGCGAAGCGCTGGCGACCCTGGTCGTCAACAACATCCGCGGCATCCTCAAGACCTGCGCCGTCAAGGCCCCGGGCTTCGGCGACCGTCGCAAGGCCATGCTGGAAGACATCGCCGTCCTGACCGGCGGCCAGGTCATCGCCGAGGAAGTCGGCCTGACCCTCGACAAGGCTGCCCTGACCGACCTCGGCCAGGCCAAGCGCATCGAGATCGGCAAGGAAAACACCATCCTCATCGACGGCGCCGGCCAGGCCGACCGCATCGAAGCGCGCGTCAAGCAGATCCGCGTGCAGATTGAGGAAGCCACCTCCGACTACGACCGCGAGAAGCTGCAGGAGCGCGTCGCCAAGCTCGCCGGCGGTGTTGCGGTGATCAAGGTCGGTGCTGCCACCGAAGTCGAAATGAAGGAAAAGAAGGCCCGCGTCGAAGACGCGCTGCACGCCACCCGCGCTGCCGTTGAAGAAGGCATCGTCCCCGGCGGCGGCGTCGCGCTGCTGCGTGCCCGTTCCAACCTGACCAACCTCAAGGGCGACAACCACGACCAGGACGCCGGCATCAAGATCGTCCTGCGTGCGATGGAGCAGCCGCTGCGCGAGATCGTTGCCAACGCCGGCGACGAGCCGTCGGTGGTGGTCAATCGTGTCGTCGAAGGTTCCGGCAACTACGGCTACAACGCCGCGACCGGCGAGTACGGCGACATGGTCGAGATGGGCGTGCTGGACCCGACCAAGGTCGAGCGCACCGCGCTGCAGAATGCCGCTTCGGTTGCCGGCCTGATGCTCACCACCGACTGCATGGTCGGCGAGCTGCAGGAAGACAAGCCCGCAATGGGTGGCGGCATGGGCGGCATGGGTGGCATGGGCGGCATGGGCGGCATGGACATGGGCATGTAATGCCGGTCTGAGCGCCAGCTCACCCTCCGGGCCTGCGGGCCCGGCCGGAAACGGCCTCGCTTCGGCGGGGCCGTTTCGTTTGTGCGCCCAGCATGGGGGCACTCCTGCGGGTGCAAGTCCCGCCGTAAGTTGATCACAGCGAACGAAGCGAAGCGCAGCTGCGTGAGGGTGACCCTGCCGTTGCGCTCAGACGAGCACTTCGATTGCCGGTGGATGTCCGAGAAAGGCCTGCGGGCTCGCGCTCGCGCCGTAGGCGCCGGACTGGAAGATCACGACCAGATCGCCGACCTGCGTTTCGGGTAGCGGCATCCGTTCGGCGAGAAGGTCGAGCGGGGTGCACAGAGGTCCGACCGCCGTTGCCACCTCGGTGGGAGGTGCATCGGCACGGTTGCCTATCGTCGCGGGGTAGTTCTTGCGGATGACCTGGCCGAAGTTGCCCGAGGCCGACAGATGGTGATGCAGGCCGCCGTCGCAAACGAGGAAGACCTGACCGCGCGAGATCTTGCGCTCGACGACGCGGCAGACGTAGAGGCCGGCCTCGCCAACCAGGTAGCGTCCGAGCTCGATGACGAGCGTCGCCGCCGGCATGCGCGCTTCCGCGCGGTGTGCGAGGTCCGCGAGATTCGCTCCGATCGGCGCCAGGTCGAGGCGCGTTTCGCCCGGAAAGTAGGGAATGCCGAAGCCGCCGCCGAGGTTCAGTACGCGCACGGGGGCGGGGGCCGCGTCGGCGAGGCGCAGCGCGAGTTCGAAGCTCTTCCGCTGTGCCTCGACGATCGCTTCTGCACGCAAATTCTGCGAGCCGGCGAACAGGTGGAAGCCTTCGAACGCGAGTCCGAGTCGCCCGACTTCGGCGAGGAGCTCCGGCACGGCCTCCGCGTCGATGCCGAAGGGCTTGGGGCCGCCCCCCATCTTCATGCCCGAACTCTTCAGTTCGAAGTCGGGATTCACGCGCAGGGCGACGCGCGCGGGCCAGCCGAGGCGGGCGGAAATGTCTGCCAGACGCCGCAGTTCGCCCGCCGACTCGACGTTGAGCAACACGCCCGCGGCGACCGCCTGTTCGAGCTCGCAATCCCGCTTGCCGGGACCGGCGAAACTGATGTCGCCGGACGGACAGCCGGCGTCGAGTGCGACGCGCAGTTCGCCGGCCGACGCAACGTCGAGCCCGTCCACGAGTTCCGCCATATGGCCCACCAGCGCGGGCATCGGATTTGCCTTGACCGCATAGTGGAGATCTATCGCCTCGGGCAGCGCCGCGCGCAGTTCGCCGACTCGAGCGCCCAGCAGATGCCGGTCGTAGGCGTAGAAGGGCGTCTGTCCGACGCGTGCGGCGAGGCGGGTGAGCGGAACCCCGCCGACGACGAGCTCACCGTCGCGCACAGGGAACTGCGTCATCGGCGCGTGGATCGGGGTCGATTTCGGAGTGGTGTTCACTTCGCAGCCTCTTCTTGCTGGTGCTCGGTCGCGAGCAGTTTACGGTCGATCTTGCCGTTGGGATTGCGGGGAAGAGGACCGCTGCGTACCTCGATTCGCGTGGGCACCATGTAGGCGGGCATGCGGCTGCGGCAGTCGGCGAGTAGGGCGGCGGTGTCGAGTGTTGCGCCCGGCGCGGGCGTGGCGACGACGCAGATCGCCTGCCCGAGCGTCGGGTGCGGCAGGCCGAACGCGACGCACTCGCCGACGCGGCCGGTGCCGTAGACGATCTCTTCGACTTCCGTCGGGCTCACGCGATAGCCCGAGGTTTTCATCATCTCGTCGCGCCGTCCGATGAAGTACAGGAAGCCGTCTTCATCCCGCCGTACCGTGTCGCCCGAAAACACCGCGATCTCCGGTATCTGCAACCCCGCCTCGCGTCCGCCGATGCCCGCGGGCAGGGGCTTGTAGCGTTCGGCGGTCTTTTCCGGATCGTTCCAGTAGCCCATGCCGACGAGGGCGCCGCGTTGCACCAGTTCGCCCGGTTCGTTCGGCGCGCATTCGCTGCCGTCCTCGCGCAGCACCAGCACTTCGGCGTTCGGGATCGCCTTGCCGATCGAGTCGGGGCGGCGGTCGACCTCCTCGGGCGGAAGGTAGGTCGCGCGGAAGGCTTCGGTGAGGCCGTACATCAGGAAGGGGCGGGTGGGCGGCAGCTTGGCGCGTAGCGTCTTGAGCGTCTCGAAGGGCATCCGTCCGCCGGTGTTGGCGATATAGCGCAGGTGTTCGCCGACCGTCTCCGGCCAGTCGAGCCCGGCGAGCTGGATCCATAGCGGCGGCACGGCGGTAAGGCCGGTGACGCGTTCGCGCACGACCGCGTTGAGCACGTCGCGCGGCAGCAGATAGTCGATCAGTACTGCACGCGCGCCGGCATGAAAGGCCGTTGTGAGTTGCGAGAAGCCGGCGTCGAACGACAGCGGCAGGGCGGCGAGCAGCGTGTCGCCGGCGTGGTTCTCGAGGTATTGCGCGACGCTGCGGGCGCCGGTGACGATATTGCGGTGGGACAGCACGACGCCTTTCGGCCGCCCCGTGCTGCCGGACGTGTACAGGATCGCAGCCATGTCGGAGTCGATCACGCGGTGGCCGGCACGGGCAGGTGCTCCCGTGAGATCATTCCAGCGATGTACGCTTGCGCCGTCCACCGTCGGCAGCGTGGCCGGATTGCCGACGAGCACGACCTGCCGCAGATCGTGGCATTGCGCCAGCACCGGCTGCAGCAGGGGCAGGCGTTCGGCGCTCGTCACCAGCACGCGCACGTTGCAGTCGCGCAGGATGTGCCCGACCTGTTCTCCTTTAAGCAGCGGGTTCACGGGGACCAGCACGCCACCGGCACCGCTCGTCCCGAACGCGGCCGACACGAATTCGAAACGCTTTTCGAGGTAGATCGCGACCCGTTCGGCCCGCGCGTGGCCCAGTGCGAGCAGTCCGGCGGCAAAAGCGTCGCATTGCGCTGCGAGTTCCGCGTAGGATAAGGTTTGTACACCGCGCGTCAGCGCGGCTTGTGCGGGATTGCGCGCGACGGCGCTGCGGATCAGGTCGTGGAGCAGGGCGGTTGTTGTCATTGTGGTGATCCGGGTTTCATGTCGTGCATTTATTCCGGCGTCGGTGGAGGCAGATCGGCACTGACCGGAAGTATAATGCGCCGCTCGTCGCCCGACGCCGGCGGCGGATACTCGCGATCGTAATGTGTTGGTAGGTGCAGTGAGGTTTTCGTTTTGGATATTCAGGAACAGGTCTTGGCCCTGCTCGATGAAGTGTTGAGCCTCGACGGCCGCGGTTTGCTGTTCGACGCAGACACCGCGCTGCTGGGCAGCGTGCCGGAGCTCGATTCGATGGCAGTGCTCGCCGTGATACACGCGATCGAGGAGCGTTTCGCTATCGAGGTGCCGGACGACGAGATCGACGGCAGCTCGTTCGCGACGGTCGGCACCGTTGTCGAATTCGTCTCCCGTCTCAGCGCGCGCTGAAGCGGCTTAGAAGGGGAAGAACGTCGGCACGAGCAGCAGCACCGCCGCCGAATAGGTCAGGCTCACCGGCAGGCCGATCCGGATGAAGTCGAGCGTGCGGTAGCGGCCGGGCGACATCACCATCAGGTGAGTCTGGTAGCCGAAGGGAATCAGGAAGCCCGCACTCGCACCGTAGGCGATCGCCATCACGAAGGGCATCGGATCGACGTCGAAGGCGCGGGCCGTCGACAGCGCGATTGGAAACGCGAGCGCGGCTGCAGCGTTGTTCGTGATGACCTCCGTCAACACGACCGTGATCAGGTATACGCCGACGAAGGCGCCGACCACGCCGTAGCCGTCGAAGACACCGCGCATCGAGTCGGCCACCAGTTCGGCGGCGCCCGAGGATTCCAGCGCCTTCGCGATCGCGAGCGCCGAGCCGATCGTCACCAGCAGGTCGAAGGGGAAGCGGCGGCGCATCTCGCTCACGGACAGGATACGTGTCGCGAGCAGTACGGCGAGCAGCACGAGCAGACAGTTCAGCAGCGGCCAGACGCCAATTGCCGAAACGGCAATGGCGAGCGCGAAACCCGTCAGAGCGAGCGTGCTCTGACGTGGCGTCAGCTTCGGCCGCAGCACGCCCGTGTCAAGCAGGTGGAAGTTGCGGTCGATGTTGCGGTGCTGGGCGAAGTCCGGGCCGACTGCGAGCAGCAGCGAGTCGCCGACGCGCAGGGGAATCCGTCCGAGCTGGCCGGTCAGGCGCTTGTCGCCCCGTCGTATGCCGACGACGCCGGCGTCGAACTGTGAACGGAAATCCACCCCGCGCAGCGTGTGATTGGGCAGTATCGACTCGTTCGAGATCACGACTTCAACGAGGTTCGACCCCAACAGCGCGTCGGCGCGTGTACCGAACACCTGCAGGCCCCGGATCTGCTGCAGCGACTGCACTTTCTCGACCTGCCCGGTGAACACGAGGATGTCGCCTTCCTCCAGGATTTCGTCGGGCCCCACAGGCGAGATCAGCCGGCCTTCGCGCTCGAGTTCCAGCAGGAACAGCCCGTCGAGATTGCGCAGGCCGTTTTGTTCGATGCTTCGGCCGGCGAGTGGCGCGCCCGGCGTGATCTGCGCCTCGAGGAAGTAGGTCTGATTGTTTTCACGTTCGGCCGGCGCGTGTTCCGGCAGCAGGCCCGAGCACAACACCATCACCGCGATGCACGTGAGCGCGAGTGGAATGCCGACGAGGCTGAACTGGAACATCCCCAGCGGCGGCAATCCTGCGTCGATCACGAAGGAATTCACGACGAGGTTCGTCGAGGTGCCGATCAGCGTCGTGACCCCGCCGATGATCGCGGCGTACGAAAGGGGGATCAGCAGTTTCGACGGCGCGACCCGGCGCTGCTTGGACACTACCCCCAGCAGGGCGCCGACGACGGCCGTGTTGTTGAGTACAGCCGAAAACATCGCCGTCACGGCCGACAGGCGCAGTGTCGCCCGCGCCGGCCCGCCCTTCAGCACGAGATCCGAGAAGCGGTCCAGTAGCGGCGAGCGCTCGAGCGCCAGCGATACGAGCAACAGCAGGACCAGCGTGATCAGCGCAGGATTCGTGTAGCCGGCGAGCCATTCACGTTCGCTGACGAGGCCGGCGAGGTAGTAGGCGGCTGCCCACGCGGTGAACAGGATCGCGGGTGCGATCCTGCCGCGGATCAGCAGCACGAGCAGCGCGACGACGGACAACAGGACCGCGTAGGCCGTCATCGGGCGCTGTGCTCGGTGCCTTCGCCAAAGCCCCAGGCAGCGAAATGGGGGTTCTCGAAGCCCGGCTTGGCATAGGCGAGGGGGTTGCCGTCGAGCCGGGTCACGCGTCCGCCTGCGGCGGCGAGCACGGCATGGCCAGCTGCGATGTCCCATTCCATCGTGCGTCCCAGCCGCGGATAGAGGTCGGCTTCGCCGGCGGCGATCAGGCACAGCTTCAGGGACGAGCCTGCGCTCGCAAGCTTCGCGACCTTGCGCCCGGCAAGGAAGGTATCGAGTGCCGTGGCATCCCCGTGCGAACGGCTCGCAACGACGGTGAGGCCCTCGGCCGGCGGTACACGGCAGTGGATCGCGTGGCGTCCGTATGCGTCCTCGATGAAGGCGCCGACGCCTACCGTTCCCGCGTAGAGCCTGTCGAGGGCGGGTGCAAATACCACGCCCAGCAACGGCCGGCCGTCTTCGACGAGGGCGATATTGACCGTGAATTCGCCATTGCGCTTGATGAACTCCCGGGTGCCATCGAGCGGATCGACGAGCCAGAAACGCCTGGCGATTGCGGGAATACGTCCTGCCGCCACTGCTTCTTCCGCCACCACTGGAATGCCCGGCGCGAGTGCCGCGAGCCCGGCGAGGATCACGGCTTCGGCGCGCTCGTCCGCCTCGGTGACCGGCGATGCGTCGTCCTTGTCGTGCACCGAAAAATCGGTCGCATACACTGACATCACCACTTCGCCTGCCTTGCGCGCAACGGGCAGCAGGGATTCGAGGAGATCGGAAAGGGGGCAATTATCTGACACAGGTGCCACTCCAGCCGGTTGGTATACTTGGCGACCCGGCATTGTAGACGCGATTCCGCAGGCCGGCCGTGCAATTCATCGTCATCTCGAGGACCTCGATGTCTCTTACTCACCTGCAGCGGCTCGAAGCCGAAAGCATCCACATCATGCGGGAGGTGGTTGCCGAAGCGGAAAACCCGGTGATGCTGTACTCCATCGGCAAGGACAGCGCCGTCATGCTGCACCTTGCGATGAAGGCCTTCCATCCGGCACCGCCGCCCTTCCCCCTGCTGCACGTCGATACGCGCTGGAAGTTCCGCGACATGTACGTCTTCCGCGACGAGATGGTGAGCAGCCTGGGGCTCGATCTCATCGTGCATATCAATCCCGAGGGGATCGGCAGGGATATCAACCCTTTTACGCACGGCTCCGCAACCCACACCGATATCATGAAGACGGAGGGGCTCAAGCAGGCCCTCGACAAGTACGGCTTCGACGCAGCCTTCGGTGGCGCGCGCCGCGACGAGGAGAAGTCGCGCGCCAAGGAACGCATCTTCTCGTTCCGTACCGCGCAGCATCGCTGGGATCCGAAGAGCCAGCGCCCCGAGCTGTGGAAGCTCTACAACGCCCGGAAGCACAAGGGCGAGTCGATGCGCGTCTTTCCCCTGTCGAACTGGACCGAGCTCGACATCTGGCAGTACATCTACCTCGAGAGCGTGCCCATCGTGCCGCTGTACTACGCGGCCGAGCGCCCGGTGGTCGAGCGTGACGGTACGCTGATCATGGTCGACGACGAGCGCATGCCGCTCGAGCCGGGCGAAGTGCCGATGATGAAGAAGGTGCGCTTCCGCACGCTCGGCTGCTACCCGCTTACCGGCGCCGTCGAGTCCGAAGCCGACACGCTGCCCGCGATCATCCAGGAGATGCTGCTGACGAGGACGTCCGAACGCCAGGGCAGGGTCATCGACCACGACTCCGCCGCGTCCATGGAAAAGAAGAAGCAGGAGGGTTATTTTTGATGCGCCCCCACACTCACATTCGTTCGTTGCCTCCCAAGGGGGCTAAGGTCTCCCTTGGGGCGGCCCAGCGGGAGACCTGCTAAAATGGCCCACATCTCGGATCTGATCGCCACCGACATCGAGCAGTATCTGCAGGCACACGAGAAGAAGAGCCTGCTGCGCTTCATCACCTGCGGCAGCGTGGACGACGGCAAGAGCACGCTGATCGGCCGGCTGCTGTACGAATCGAAGATGCTCTTCGAGGACCAGCTCGCCGCGATGGAGGCCGACTCGAAGAAGTACGGCACGCAGGGCGAGAACCTCGACTTCGCGCTGCTCGTCGACGGCCTTGCCGCCGAGCGCGAACAGGGCATCACGATCGACGTCGCCTATCGCTTCTTCTCCACCGACAAGAGGAAGTTCATCGTCGCCGACACTCCGGGCCACGAGCAATACACCCGTAACATGGTGACCGGCGCCTCGACTGCCGACGCCGCCGTACTGATGGTCGACGCCCGCCGCGGCGTGCTCACGCAGACGCGCCGCCACAGCTACCTCGTGTCGCTGCTCGGCATCCGTCACATCGTCGTCGCGATCAACAAGATGGACCTCGTCGACTACGCCGAACCCGTGTTCCGTCGCATCTGCGACGACTACCGCAGCTTCGCCGAACAGATCGGCCTCGCCGATGTGACCTTCATCCCGATGTCCGCCTACGAGGGCGACAACATCATCGAGCCCGGCGCGAACATGCCCTGGTATCGCGGCACGACGCTGATGAGCTACCTCGAAACCGTCGAGATCGACGAAGAGCGCCTGCAGAAGCAGCCCTTCCGCCTGCCGGTGCAGTGGGTCAATCGCCCTAACCTCGACTTCCGCGGCTTCGCCGGCACCATCGCTGGCGGCATCGTGAAGCCCGGCGACCGCATCCGCGTGCAGCCCTCAGGCAAGGAAAGCACCGTCGCGCGCATTGTCACGCGCGATGGCGATTTGGCGCAGGCCGTCGCCGGCCAGTCGATCACGCTGACCCTCGCCGACGAGATCGACATCTCGCGCGGCGACGTCATCTCCACCGCCGATTCGCCCGCCGGCTCGGCCGACCAGTTCGAGACGACCCTCGTGTGGATGCACGACGAGCCGCTCCTGCCCGGCCGCCCCTATCTGCTCAAGATCGGCGCAAAGACCGTCACCGCGACCGTCACCCACATCAAGTACCAGGTGAACGTGAACACCCTGGAGCATGTGGCCGCGCGCACGCTCGACCTCAACGCCATCGGCGTGTGCAACCTCAGCCTCGACCGTCCGATCGCCTTCGATCCGTATGCCGACAACCGCGACACCGGCGGCTTCATCCTCATCGACCGCCTCAGCAACAACACCGTCGGCGCGGGGCTGATCCACTTCGCGCTGCGCCGCAGCCAGAACATTCACATGCAGCACGTCGATGTGGACAAGGCTGCGCGCGCCGCGCTCAAGCACCAGAAACCGTGCGTGCTGTGGTTCACCGGCCTGTCAGGCGCCGGCAAGTCGACGATCGCCAACCTCGTGGAGAAGACGCTGCACGCGCACGGCTACCACACCTATCTGCTCGACGGCGACAACGTGCGCCATGGCCTCAACAAGGACCTCGGCTTCACCGAGGCCGACCGCGTCGAGAACATCCGCCGTGTCGCCGAAGTCGCGAAACTGATGGTCGATGCCGGTCTCATCGTCATCTCGGCCTTCATCTCCCCGTTCCGCGCGGAGCGCCAGATGGCCCGCAGCCTGATGGCAGAAGACGAGTTCATCGAAGTGTTCATCGACACGCCGCTCGAGGTCGCCGAAGGGCGTGACGCCAAGGGCCTGTACAAGAAGGCGCGGCGCGGCGAACTCAAGAACTTCACGGGCATCGATTCGCCCTACGAGGCGCCGGAAGCACCCGACGTGCGCATCAACACGGTGACGATGAGTGCCGACGAGGCGGCGACCTACCTCGTGCTGGAACTGCAGCGCAGAGGCGGACTGGGCGACTGATCCCCAGCGCGAAAACGCCCCGGCTCGCGCGAAGCGGCCGGGGCGTTTCCATTAACTTTCGTTCCGGCTGAGCCTTTCGAATTCGCTCAGCCCCGTAGGGCGGGAGGGGAGGAGCCGAAGGCGTATCCCGCCACGCGGCCTGTGGGCCGCTTCCGACCGCCGGATTGGGCGGGATGCGCTACGCTCCTCCCGCCCTACGCAAGCACCGTGCGGCCCGCGGGCGCGGCTTACTTGCTCTTGATCATCGTGCCGACGCCGTGGTCGGTCAGGATCTCCAGCAGCAGACAGTGTTCGACGCGGCCGTCGATGATATGCACGGACTTCACGCCGTTGCGCGCCGCGTCCAGCGCCGAGCCGATCTTCGGCAGCATGCCGCCCGACAGCGTGCCGTCCTCGACCAGTCCGTCGATCTGGCGCGGGGTTAGACCGGTCAGCAGGTTGCCGTCCTTGTCGAGTACGCCCGGGGTGTTCGTCAGCAGCACGAGCTTCTCTGCCTTGAGGATCTCGGCGAGCTTGCCGGCAACCACGTCCGCGTTGATGTTGTAGGTTTCGCCATCCTCGCCGACGCCGATCGGAGCGATCACCGGGATGAAGTCGCCCTGGTCCAGGAAAGCGATCAGGGTCGGGTCGATCTGCGTGATCTCGCCGACCTGGCCGATATCGACGAGGTCGCCCGGGGGCGCATCCTTCTTCTGCATCATCAGCTTCTTGGCGCGGATGAAATTGGCGTCCTTGCCCGTCAGGCCGACCGCCTTGCCGCCGGCCTGGTTGATGAGATTCACGATCTCCTTGTTGACCTGCCCGCCCAGAACCATCTCGACGACTTCCATCGTCTCGGCGTCCGTCACGCGCATCCCCTGGACGAACTCGCCCTTCTTGCCGACGCGTGCGAGCAGGTTTTCGATCTGCGGGCCGCCGCCGTGCACTACGACCGGGTTCAGTCCCACCAGTTTCAGCAGTACCACGTCGCGCGCGAAGCAGTCCTTCAGCTTCGGATCGGTCATCGCGTTGCCGCCGTACTTGATGACGATCGTCTTGTCGAAGAAACGCTTGATGTAGGGCAGGGCCTCCGCGAGGATCTCGGCCTTCAGCGCGGGGGTGACCTTACCGGTATCGGGGGTGTCGGACATGGCAGCTTCCTGGATGATTGAGCGCCGCCATTTTAAAGAGTCATGTTGCAAAGCAGAAGCCGCAATCCCCCTTTCCGGAAGATTGCGGCTTGCCCGACGCAACGCAGCGAGGACGTCAGTCGATGGTCAGCCGTTTTGCCTGCTCATGCGCTTTCTTCGGCAGGCTCAGTTCGAGCACTCCATCCTTGAACTTCGCGCTCGATTTGGCTTCATCGATTTCCTGGCCGAGCTGGAAGCTGCGTGACACCTTGCCGAAATAACGTTCGGTGCGCAGCACCCGCTCGCCTTCCTTGACTTCCTTCTCCTGCTTGCGTTCGGCACTGATCGACACTACCGGCCCGTCAATGTGGACATGGATGTCCTCTTTCATGATGCCCGGCAGTTCCGCGTGGACCTGGTAGGCGTCGTTGTCCTCCTTCACGTCCACGCGCATCTGGGGAGCTTCGCTGACGCCGCCGCCGAAATCGACCGGACGGACGAAGAATCCGCGCAGCAGGTCATCGAGTGGATCGCGACGAATCAGGTTGCTCATGGTTTTCTCCTCTCTCACAACATGGTCTTCCACCCCAAATATAGATTCGGAATGCGGCATTTCAAGACTGGCAGTGGAGTCGGTGTGCTGGTGTGCAGCATTGCCTGCGTTCCCGGCGGCTCCCGAAGACGGGGCCGGATGCTAATGCTCTGCCTGTCTGAAGGCACTGCTCCAGACGCCCGAGGGTTGAACGGCCCGTACGGCTGAAGTGGCTAATGTCTGCCGCTTGCCGGGTAGTGCTCGGGCAGTTGCAGGATCGCGTCGCGGTTGGTCCATGAGAAGACTTTCGCTGCGGCCGCTTCGCGGGGCAGCCACAGCGCGGCGTCGTGCTCGTCGGGTGCGAGCGTGACCAGCTGGCCGTCCGGTACGCACAGGCTGAAGACGTGCTCGATATTGTGCGAGACGTCCGGCGCGTAGCGGTGGCGCCATTCATCGCGAATCGCGAAACGGTTGCTATGGCGCCAGTCGACGAGGCAATCCGCGCGGACGCCGATTCCGGTCTCCTCAAGGACTTCCCGCAACGCCGCCTCCGCGGGCGATTCGCCCGGCTCCAGGCTCCCGGTGACCGACTGCCAGAATCCCGGCGGTGACACCCTCTGCAGCAACAGGATGTCGAACGTTGCCGTATGTACCACGATGAGCACCGATACCGGCAGCTTGTAGGTCATCGCGTTTGTCACAGGCTGCGCAGGTGGGCGATGCCGTCCGCCGCCAGGCCGACGAAGGTCCATAACGGCGCATCGTCCGCGCTTCGATTACGGGCGGCTTCCTCCAGGATCTCGAGCGCGGTCAGGAAGTCCCTTTCGGCCACGGTGCGAAAACCGTCCGCGTGTTCCAGGATCAGCACGTGGCCTGCGGCCGGCCACCAGCTCATGTCGGTCAGGCAGTCCGCGAGCGCGTCCCAGTTGTGTCCGAACCAGGCCGGGAAACGCAGCGCCGTGGCGATCCGGCGCAGGAACTCATCCTTGTTCCCGCAGCCGGTGAGATCTACCCGTGCCACGCCCAGGCCGCCCGATGCGGCGGCCGCAGCGATCACGACCCCACCGTCGGCGGGCAGGTGGAACACCCCGGCTCCCGCCCCCTTGCGCAGCCTGTCGGCCAGTCGGCTTTCGTTGTCCATCGCTTCCTCCCGCATCAGCGCCGCGGATCGACCCGGCGGAAACTGCGATAGTGGTCGGCGGTGTAGTAATACACCTCGGGAGGATTCCCTCCCGTGACGATCCGGCGGGCGCCCCGGTCGTTCTCCCCCGGCGTCGGCACCGTGTATTCGCGGTAGTAACCGCGAGGCTTGTCGGGAAGCTGGCGTTCCCTGTTCTGGAACACCGTGCCGTCCTTGCGATAAGGGAAGGGGCCCCCGCGGTCGATCAGCACCAGCGTGGCCAGCGCCTCCCGCGGGAGTGCGTCTGCGCCCGTCGAACTGTCCGGTCCGCGGCCGCATCCCGGTAAAGCCGTGAGCGTCGCTGCAGCGAAGAGCGCGAACCTGAGTATCAATGCACGCAAGTGAATCTCCTGGGGCCGGTCTGCCTTGGGTCTATCGCCCGAAATGGCACATTCCCGAGCTCAGCCGCTCTGGCGCGGATTGTATTTCCGGGCCAGCTGCTGCATGAAGCCGCTCAGCGCGTCGAGGCGGGGGTTGCTGGGGTCGAGCCGCCGCGTGCGCGCGATCAGGCCACGCGCCTGTGCCGCAAGGCGCTCGTTCCAGCCGCGGTTCTCGATGTGCCGCAACAAGGCGAGGGCCGCATTGAAGAGTACGTGCGGATTCCCTGGCATCTTCTGTACCGCCGCCATCATCTCCCGCACGGCGCCGTCGAAGTCGCCCGCCTTGACCCTGTCGGCACCGGCGGCGATGAGACCACGCACCTCGACATGGACACGCTCCTCAAGCTCGTTCGACAGATCGCCGTGTCCTCGCTCCTGCAGGATCGCGCGGGTTTTCTGGACCGTGCGTTCGTCGGCGGCGTTGCGCAGGATGTCGACCACCAACTGACTGCCTTCCGCCTCCATGCCGTTGTCCAGGCAGGCCTTGACGAGTTCCTGCTTCATGTCGAACGACAGGGATGACAGGGCAGCGCCCGCCTGCAGTGCGTCCTGGAGTGCTGCCTGCGCGAGATCCGCTGCACCGGTGCGGGTGTGATAGAGGGCTTTCGACAGCGAGGCGCATACCGGTGTCGCCGGCATACCTCCCATGCTCGACTCCAGATCGTGGATCGTCGCCTGCGCTTCCTCGGTACGGCCTTGGCTGAGTTGCGCCCGCACCAGGAGCACATGGTCCTCCGGATCGCGGAAATCCGAGTACTTGCCCTTGCGCACAACCTCGGCCAGGGTCCGCTCTGCTGCAGGACCATCCCCGACGGCCAACTGGACGTTACCGAGATGACGCAGACGTCCCAGACGGTGAGGCGAAAGGGCGACAGCACTCGTCAATACGTCGCGCGCCTCCTCGATGTGGCCGGTTTCCTCGCGGGTGCGGGCGAGCCAGTCGTAGGCATCGACGTACCGGCTGTTTTCAGCCACCAGCGTGCTCAGAATCTCTTCCGCAGCGGCGTAATCCTTGTTCGCAAAGAGCATTTTGGCCAAGCCGAGCCGTGCCCACGGCACCACCTTTGCCGCGAGGATCGTGCGGTAGATGCCTTCAGCCTGGTCGGAATGCCCGAGCGCGGCGTGCAATTCCGCCTCGAGGCGCAGGAAATCGATGCGGTAGCGCGGATAGGTTTCCGCCCGGGCCGCGCAGGCATCGATGGCCTGTTGCGTTTCTCCGGCTTCGACGAGCCGATAGACAGGCAGGAAAGTGTCGCGCTTCTCCACTGCCCGCTGCAGCCGCATGCGCAGCATGTCGGGTGCGAGCGGCTTCAGGATGTAGTCGTCGGGAGCAAGTTCCGCCGCGCTGATGACGCGCTCGTAGTTGCGCTCGCCCGTGATCATGATGAACAGCGTGTCGAGCGGAATGATCTCCTTGTTGCGTAGATCCTCCAGCAGATGCTGGCCGTCCTGGCCCTCTCCGAGGTTGTATTCGCTCAGGATTACGTCATGGCGGTGGTCGCGCAGGCGGCTGATGGCCGCACCTGCCGAGGGCGCAAACTTGACGTTGGCAATACCGAAGCTGTTGAGCATCGAGCGCAACTGGCTGCGCATGCCCTGATTGCTTTCGACGATGAGTAGGGTCAGGCGTTCGAGGTCTGCCATGGTTCCATTACGGGCTGTACAGATGACTCTGCGTCGGGGCGTGTCCCTAGCTTACGGCACTGTCGGGGAAAATCTGTAGCTTTTCCGCACGCCCCGTGGCCTATGGCATGCAGCGCTCAAACAAAGAGGGCAGATGGTCGCCCATCTGCCCTCCGATCATCCCGCGTGCGGGGTTGATCAGGTCTTGGCGACTTCGACCTGGGTCTCGACCTTCTGGCGCAGACGGATATGCAGTTCGCGCAGCTGCTTCTCGTCGACGGCGCTCGGTGCGTCGGTGAGCAGGCACTGCGCACGCTGGGTTTTCGGGAAGGCGATCACGTCGCGGATCGACTCGGCACCCGTCATCAGCGTAACGATGCGGTCGAGGCCGAACGCGAGGCCGCCGTGCGGCGGTGCGCCGTACTTGAGGGCGTCGAGCAGGAAGCCGAACTTGAGCTGCTGCTCCTCGGGGCCGATGTTGAGCGCTTCGAATACGCGCGACTGCACATCCGCACGATGGATACGTACCGAGCCCCCGCCGATCTCCCAGCCATTCAGCGCCAGGTCATAGGCTTTCGCGAGGCACTCGCCCGGGTTCGATTCGAGCAGGTCGACATGCTCGTCCTTCGGGCTCGTGAAGGGGTGGTGGCAGGCAACCCAGCGCTTGTCTTCCTCGTCGTATTCGAACATCGGGAAGTCGACCACCCACAGCGGACGCCAGGCGTCGCCGGTGACGTAGCCCTTTTCATGGCCGAGCTTGATGCGCAGGGCGCCGAGAGCGTCATTGACCACCTTGGTCTTGTCCGCGCCGAAGAAGATCAGGTCCCCGGACTGTGCGCCGGTGCGCTCCAGGATGGTGCGCAGCGCGGTCTCGTGGAGGTTCTTGACGATGGGCGACTGCAGGCCCGTCTCGTTCGGCTGCGCGGCGTCATTGACCTTGATGTAGGCGAGACCCTTGGCGCCATAGATGCCGACGAACTTGGTGTACTCGTCGATCTCGCCGCGCGTCAGGGAGGCGCCGCCCGGCACGCGCAGCGCGGCGACGCGACCGCCGCTGGTCGCCGGGCCGCTGAACACCTTGAAGGCCACGTCCTGGACCGCATCCGTAACTTCGGTCAGTTCCAGCGTCACGCGCATGTCCGGCTTGTCCGAGCCGTAACGGCGCATCGCCTCGGCGTAGGTCATGCGCGGGAACGGATTCGGCAGTTCGACCGCGAGCGCTTCCTTGAACACGAAGCGGATCATGTCTTCCATGATCGCGGTGATTTCGGTCTCGTTCAGGAACGAGGTTTCGATATCGACCTGGGTGAACTCCGGCTGGCGGTCAGCGCGCAAATCCTCGTCGCGGAAGCACTTCGTGAGCTGGTAGTAGCGGTCGAAGCCGGCGACCATCAGCAGTTGCTTGAAGAGCTGCGGTGATTGGGGGAGTGCGAAGAACTGGCCCGGATGGACGCGCGAAGGCACGAGGTAGTCGCGGGCACCTTCCGGCGTGCTCTTAGTGAGCATCGGCGTTTCGATGTCGATGAACCCCTGCCCGTCGAGGAAGCGGCGGAAGGCCATCGCGACCTTGTAGCGCAGCATCATGTTCTTCTGCATCTGCGGACGGCGCAGGTCGAGCACCCGGTTCACCAGTCGCACGTTCTCCGACAGGTTGTCGTCGTCGAGCTGGAACGGCGGCGTCACGGATGCGTTGAGCACCTCGATGGTATGGCACAGCACCTCGATCTCGCCGGAAACGAGGTTCGGATTCTCGGTGCCTGCCGGGCGGCGGCGGACCTTGCCGGTCAGATTGATCACGTACTCGTTGCGGATCGATTCCGCCGTGCGGAAGGTTTCGGCGCGGTCGGGGTCGCACACGACCTGCACGAGACCTTCCCGGTCGCGCAAATCGATGAAGATGACTCCGCCGTGGTCGCGGCGGCGGTGTACCCAGCCGCACAGGGTCACGGTCTGGTCGAGGTCGGCGGCGTTTACCTGTCCGCAGTACTTGGTTCGCATGGGTTCAGTTCCGAAACGAAGGCGCGGCCGCTGCGGGCCGCGAGGTTACTCATTCAAGAGCGCCGAGCGCGCTGGAGCGACGTGCGCGGGAGGTGCCACCACGCCCATCGAGATGATGTACTTCAGGGCTTCATCGACACTCATGTCGAGTTCGATCACGTCTTCCCTGGCCATCATCAGGAAGAAGCCCGAGGTGGGGTTCGGCGTCGTCGGCACATAGACGCTGACATGCTCGCCCTTGAGGTGAGTGGCTGCGTCGCCGCCGGGTTTGCCGGTGAGGAAGGCTATCGTCCACGAGCCCTGGCGCGGGTACTGGACGAGCAGTGCCTTGCGGAAAGCCTGGCCGGAGCTGGAGAAAAGCGTGTCCGAAACCTGCTTCACGCCATAGTAGAGCGATTTCACCACCGGAATGCGGGCAAGGAGGGCCTCCCAGTAGCGGACGACCTTTTGCCCGATGACGTTGGCAGCAATGAGGCCGGTGCTCAGCAGTATGACGACGCCGACCACGAGGCCGGCACCGGGAATGTCGAAGCCGAGCAGGTTTCGCGGCTGAAGGCCTTTAGGCAGCCATTCGATGATCTGGTCGAGCGTGCCGACGATCCACGCCAGGACCATGAAGGTGATCGAGAGCGGGATCCAGATCAGCAGTCCGGTAATGAAATACTTTTTCACGTGCCGCGGTCGCCCTCAGCCCGGGTGGCAGGCGCACGCGCCGCCGCAGCCTGCCGGCGTCGCGGCGGGTTCGGATTTCGCCGGGGCGGAACCGCCCCCCTTGAAATCCGTCGCATACCAGCCGGTGCCCTTCAGCTGGAAGCCGGCTGCGGAGAGCAGCTTCTGATAGCTGTTCGCGTTGCACGACGGGCAGACGGTGAGCGTCTCGTCGCTCATCTTCTGGAGATGTTCCTTCTGGAACCCGCAGCTGTCGCAACGATATTCATAAATGGGCATGGCAACCTCCGGAAATCAAGCTTCTAAGTCTAGCGCAACGCAGCATTGGCGAGAAGGGAGCCGTCCGTCGCGCGCGAGCATGACAGCTACTGCGATGTGGGGGTGCCCGGCGGGTTTTCAAGCCCGCATCAGAAGGTCCCGAGGTAGAGGCCTGTCAGGGTCTGCCCCCAGAACATCGCCAGCACGCCTGCCGCGGCAAGATAGGGGCCGAACGGTATGGGGACGTTGCGCCCGTGGCGCGCGAAGACGATCAAGCCGATGCCCACCGCTGCGCCGACCAGCGACGAGAACAGGATCGTCAGCGGCAGCATCTGCCATCCCAACCAGGCCCCGATGGCGGCGAGCAGCTTGAAGTCGCCGTAACCCATGCCTTCCTTCCCGGTTGCGAGCCTGAACAGCCAATACACCGACCACAGCGCAAGGTAGCCGGCCATCGCACCGACCACGCTCGCGGAAATGTCCGCGTAGGCGCCGCCGAGGTTGAGCGCGAGTCCCAGCCACAGCAGGGGCAGCGTCAGATTGTCGGGAAGGAGCTGGGTGTCGAGGTCGATGAAGGCGAGTGCGATCATCGTCCAGACGAAAGCCAGGGCGCCGAGCGCGGCAAGTCCGAAGCCGAAATGCCAGGCCGCGTAGCCCGACAGGACCGCCGTCAGCAGCTCGACGACGGGGTAGCGACGGCTGATGGGGGCGCTGCAATGACGGCAGCGGCCCCGCAGCATCAGGTAGCTGACGACCGGGATGTTCTCGAGTGCGGTGATCAGGTGCCCGCAGTGCGGACAGCGTGAGCGCGGGGTGGCGAGGTTGAAGGTTTCCTGCTGGGGGAGCGGTTCGTTGCGCAATTCCGCGGCCTGCGCATGCCATTCGCGCTCCATCATCTGCGGCAGGCGATGGATGACGACGTTCAGGAAGCTGCCGACGAACAGGCCGAGAAGCGTTGCGAGGGAGGTGAACAGGATCGGGTCGCGAAGGAAATCAGGCATGGGAGGGCTTGCGTGGCGCCGCCCGGTTCGTGCGCACCGGGCGGCAGGGAGGGGTCAGACGACCTGGCCGAGCTTGAAGATCGGCAGGTACATCGCGACGACGAGGCCGCCGATGACCACGCCGAGGAAGACCATGATGATCGGTTCGAGTAGGGTCGACAGGCCGGCGACGGCGTCGTCGACTTCCTGTTCGAAGAAGTCGGCGACCTTCCCCAGCATCGAGTCGAGCTGGCCCGACTCCTCGCCGATCGAGACCATCTGCACGACCATGCTGGGGAATACGTTCGAGTTCTGCATCGCCACCGTCAGGCTGGTGCCGGTGCTGACTTCGGTCTGGATCTGCTTTGTCGCCGTCTGGTACACGTAGTTGCCGGAGGCTCCGCCAACCGAATCCAAGGCCTCGACGAGCGGGACGCCGGCCGCAAACATCGTCGATAGTGTCCGAGTCCAGCGCGCGATCGTCGCTTTCAGCACGATCTCGCCGACGACGGGCAGCTTGAGTATTATCCGGTCGACTGCGATCTGCATCGCTGTCGAGCGCTTGTACGTGTAGCTGATTCCGGTGATGACGCCCGCGATGATGCCGAATACGACGTACCAGTATTGGACGAAGGCATCGGATATGCCGATCACGATCATTGTTGGTGCGGGAAGCTCGGCGCCGAAGCTCGCGAATACCTTCTTGAATTCGGGCACCACGAACAGCATGATCACGGTGACGACGATCGCCGCGACGACGATGACCGCCATCGGGTAGAACATCGCGGACTTGATCTTGCCCTTGATCGCGAGAATCTTTTCCTTGTAGGTCGCGATGCGGTCGAGGAGTCCGTCGAGAATACCTGCCTGCTCGCCGGCGCCGACCAGGTTGCAGAACAGCTTGTCGAAATACACCGGATGCCTGCTGAAGGCCTGGGAGAGGCTGGATCCCGTTTCGACGTCGTTGCGCACCTCGTTGAGCAGACGCGCGAGGCTGGGGTTGCCGGATCCCTTGATGCCGATGTCGAAGGCCTGCAGCAGCGGGACGCCGGATTTCATCATCGTCGCCAGTTGGCGTGTGAAGAGGGCGATGTCCTTGTCGGTGATCTTGTGGCCGCGCGACATCTTGGCCTTCTTGACCTTGAGGACTTGCACTCCCTGACGGCGCAGGGTGGCCTGCACTACGGATTCGCCGCTTGCGCGCATTTCGCCACGCACCTGCTTGCCGTTCTTGTCCTTGCCCTCCCACGTATAGAGGGTTTCCTTGGGGCCGGCGGCGGCGCCTCGGGCTCGGGTGGTGGTCGCCATGAGCGTTCGATGTTCCCTATTCGTTGGTGGTGGCGAGCACTTCCTCGAGCGAGGTCGCACCCTGTTTCACTTTCAGCAGGCCGGACTGGCGAAGGTCGCGCACGCCTTCGCGCTGAGCCTGCGCGGCGATGTCCATCGAATTGCCGTTGGTCATAATGATATGGGCAATTTCCTCTGAAATGGGCATGACCTGGTAGATACCGAGGCGCCCCTTGTAGCCGCTGCCCTTGCAGCGTTCGCATCCGACGGGGCCGTAAGGGCGCCAGCTGCCGTCGAGGTCTTCGCCGCTGAATCCGGCCTCGAGCAGGGCTTCGACCGGGATGTCGACCGGCTGCTTGCACGTGCACAGCCGCCGCGCCAGGCGCTGTGCGGTGATCAGGATCACGGACGAAGCGATGTTGAACGGTGCGACGCCCATGTTGCGCAGGCGCTCGAGCGTGGTCGGGGCGTCGTTGGTGTGCAGTGTCGAGAGCACGAGGTGGCCGGTCTGGGCCGCTTTGATCGAGATTTCGGCAGTCTCGAGGTCGCGGATTTCGCCGACCATGATCACGTCCGGATCCTGGCGCAGAAAGGCGCGCAGTGACGCGGCGAAAGTCAGGCCGGCCTTGTCGTTGACGTTGACCTGATTGATGCCGGCCAGGTTGATTTCCGCGGGGTCCTCTGCGGTCGAGATGTTTACGCCCGCCTTGTTCAGGATATTGAGGCAGGTGTACAGTGAAACGGTTTTGCCCGAGCCGGTCGGCCCGGTCACAAGGATCATTCCGTACGGACGCTCGATGGCGTCGAGCAGCTGTTTCTTCTGGTCCGGTTCGTAGCCCAGTGCATCGACTCCGAGCATGGCAGACGAGGCGTCGAGAATACGCATGACGATCTTTTCGCCATGCAGAGTCGGCAGCGAGGACACGCGGAAGTCGATCGACTTGTTCTTCGACAGGACGAGCTTCATGCGTCCGTCCTGCGGGATGCGCTTCTCGGAGATGTCCAGGCGCGAGATGACCTTGATGCGTGCCGCGATCTTTTCTTTCAGGATCAGCGGCGGCTGGGCGATTTCCCGCAGGATGCCGTCGGTGCGGACGCGGATCCGGTAGTACTTCTCGTATGGCTCGAAGTGAATGTCGGACGCGCCTTCGTTGATCGCGTCGATCAGGACCTTCTGGATGAACTTGACGACGGGGGCGTCGTCGACTTCGGCGGAGGCGTCATCGGCTGGCTGTTCGGTACCGGTCTCCTGATCCTGCAGGAGGTCCATGTCGAACTCTTCGCCCGTAAGCTCCTTCAGCGTGTCCTCGGTCGATTCGGACAGCGTCTCGGCGAGGCGCGCCAGGCGGTCGGCTTCGACGACGATGAGATCGACCTGCATTCCGGTCTGGAAGCGGATCTCGTCGAGCGCGCGCATGTTGGACGGGTCGGCAGTCGCAACGGTGAGGCGATTCTGGCGCTTGCCCAGCGCGACGACCTGGTGCTTGGCCATCAGCTTGCGGTCGATCGCATCGCGGGGGATGCTGGCGCGATCCACCGACGAGATGTCGAGCAGCGGATAGCCGAATGTTTCGGCGGCGAACCACGCGACGGCCTTCGGAGTCAGGAGCTTGCGCTGCGCAAGTTCGAGGATGAATCCGTTCGGGACGTTTGCCGCGCCCTTGGTGCACGTGACCGCGTCGGCTTCCGAGAGTCGGCCGTGCTGTATCAGTGCTCGCGCGAGTCCGCTCAGGGCGGTCTGGGGGTTTGCTGCCATGTCCCGATCTTAGCTAACTGACATTTGATCTTGCCCGCCGCGTAAGGAATTGTAAAGACCGCGGTCGATTCGTCTGGCGGCAGTCCGGGCCGCCTGCCCGGGTTCAGGTGGTGCGTTCGAGCAGCACTTCGACCACGAAACGGCTGCCGACGTACGCGAGCACCAGTGCAATGAAGCCGGCCAGCGTCCAGCGCAGCGCGACGCGGCCGCGCCAGCCCCAGACGCGCCGTCCGACGAGCAGCGCCCCGAAAAGCAGCCACGAGACGATCGCGAAGACCGTCTTGTGGTCGAGGCGGAAGGCTTGCCCGAACAGCGCTTCCGAGAACACGACGCCCGAACTCAGCGTGAGCGTCAGCAGGATGAACGCGATCCCGATCAGCCGGAACAGTAGCGTCTCCATCGTCAGCAGCGGGGGCAGGTTGGCGAAGGTCCTGGTGAGCCGCCCGCTGTGCAGTTGCCGTTCCGCGATGGCCATCAGCATCGCGTGCAGCGCCGCCAGCGTGAATACGCTGTAGGCCAGCATCGCCATGATGAAATGGGCGCGGAATCCGGGGCTTCCGGCATTCACGAGGAGATGCTGTCCCGGAAAGCCCAGGGGTAGCAGGCTGCCCACGACGCCGGCTGCGACGACGAAGCCGTGCAGGCCGTCGAGGCGGGCGTAGAAGGTCTCGATCCAGTAGAAGCATACTGCCAGCCAGATGACCAGCGATACGGCGAAGCCGAAGCCGAAACGCATGCCTTCGCCGGGGAACAGTTCTCCCTGCAGCGCCCACCCATGGGCAATGATCGCCCCGAACATCGTGAACCGTTCCGCGGCGGACATGCTGCGCCTCGGCTCGTTCGGCGCTGCGCGAGCCGTGACTCGCCAGAAGTGGGCGCCCAGGACCGCGTAGAGCGTCGCGGCGAACAGATGAAGTAGAATGGTTTGCATAGTTCCCCGCAGTTTACTCCAAGGCCTAGGGCCCCAGCCAATATGCTCGACAATCTCACTCAGCGCCTCTCCAAGGTCGTCAAGACCCTGCGTGGCCAGGCGCGCCTCACCGAAGACAATATCCAGGATGCAATGCGCGAGGTGCGCCTTGCGCTCCTCGAGGCCGACGTGGCCCTGCCCGTGGTCAAGGACTTCATCGCGCGGGTGAAGGAGAAGGCGGTCGGTCAGGAAGTTGTCGGATCGCTGACGCCCGGCCAGGCCCTGGTGGGGGTGGTGCACGATGAACTGAAGGCGTTGATGGGCGGCGCCCACATCGGTCTGAACCTGGCGACGCAGCCGCCGGCCGTGATCCTGATGGCGGGCCTGCAGGGCGCGGGCAAGACGACGACCACCGGCAAGCTCGGCAAGATGCTGCACGAGCGGATGAAGAAGAAGGTGCTCGCAGTCTCGGCTGACGTCTATCGGCCTGCCGCGATCGAGCAGCTGAAGGCGGTCTCGGCGCAGGCCGGGATCGATTTCTATCCGACGACGCCCGACCAGAAGCCCGTCGATATCGCCCTCGCGGTCCTCGATCATGCGCGGCGCCACTACTATGACGTGGTGCTGTTCGATACGGCCGGCCGGCTCGCGATCGATCAGGCGATGATGGAGGAGATCAAGGCGATCCATGCCGCGATCAATCCCGTGGAAACGCTGTTCGTGGTCGACGCGATGCTCGGCCAGGATGCCGTGAATACGGCGCGGGCCTTCAACGAGGCCTTGCCTCTCACCGGCGTCGTGCTCACCAAGCTCGACGGCGATGCGCGCGGCGGTGCGGCGCTGTCCGTTCGGCACGTGACCGGCAAGCCGCTGAAGTTCGCCGGTGTGGGCGAGAAGCTCACCGGCCTGGAGGAATTTCACCCCGAGCGCATGGCCAGCCGGATCCTCGGCATGGGTGACATCCTCGGCCTGGTGGAGGACGCGCGGCGCGGCGTCGATGAGGAGAAGGCACGTGCCTTTGCGGAGAAGCTCAAGACCGGCAAGGGCTTCGATCTCAACGACTTCAAGGAGCAGATCGGGCAGATGCGCAAGATGGGTGGCCTCGCTTCGATGATGGACAAGCTGCCCGCGCAGTTCTCGCAGATGGCTGGAAAGCTGCAGGGCGGTGTCGAGGAGAAGGCGATCGGACGGATCGAGGGCATCATCAATTCGATGACGCCGCTGGAGCGCGCCAAGCCCGAGGTCCTCAAGGCGAGCCGCAAACGCCGCATTGCCGCGGGGGCGGGTGTGACCGTGCAGGAAGTCAATCGCCTGCTCAATCAGTTCGAGCAGACGCAGAAGGTCATGAAGCAGTTTTCCAAGGGCGGTATGCAGAAGATGATGCGCGGCATGAAGGGCATGTTGCCCGGGATGATGCGCTGAGCGGAGAGGGGCGATGCGCGACATCCTGCTTGCGTTTGGTCGGGCATTGCGCAGTCTCGGGCGCAAGGGGGTGTTCGTGCACCTCGTTTGGCCCAGTCTGGTTGCCCTGGTCGTGTGGATGACGATTGCCATCCTGTCATGGTCGACGCTGGTTGAGGCGATCGTGGGATGGATCCAGGGATGGGCCTTCGTCGGCGAATGGATCGCGACGTCCGAGATCGGTGGGGCCGCGACGCTGATCGTCGTCGAGATCGCCCTTGCGTTGGGATTCCTGCCGCTGATCTATGTCACTGCGGCCCTGCTGGTCGCGGTGTTCGCGCTGCCGATGATGCTCGAGCGGGTCGCGATGCGCGACTATGGCGACCTCGAGCTGCGTCGCGGCGGCTCGAACCTGGGCAGTGCGTGGAATGCGGTCGTCGCGGGTCTGCTGTTCCTGTTCGGCATGGTCGCTTCATTGCCTCTGTGGCTGATACCAGGGGCGGGGCTCGTTGCGTCTGTCATGTTGACCGCCTGGTTGAACCAGCGTGCGTTCGGTTACGACGCGCTGATGCTGCACGCCGACGGCGAGGAGCTGAAGCGGCTGCCGCGGGTGCAGCGCACATCCATGCTGCTGCTTGGCGGCGGTTGCGCTCTGCTTGCCTATGTGCCTTTCGTCAATCTCGTGGCACCCGCGTTCTGCGGCCTTGCGTTCGTCCATTTCATGCTCGAGGCGTTGCGGCGCGAGCGCATCGAACGGGGTGTAAGCGTCCTCGATGCCCTGCCTGTGCCGCAGGTGCGGGAGTAGGGGGTGGCGTTCGGCACAATCATCATCGGCGACGAAATCCTGTCCGGCAGGCGCAGCGACAAGCACCTGGCGAAGCTCGTCGAGATGCTCGGGGTGCGCGGACTCAGGCTTGCCTGGGCGCGCTACGTGGGCGACGACGCGCAGCGGCTCGTTGCGACGCTGCGCGAAAGCTTTGCTACCGGTGACGTGGTATTCAGTTTCGGCGGTATCGGCGCAACGCCCGATGACCGCACGCGCCAGTGCGCGGCGGCTGCGCTGGGCCTGGAACTCGCACTCCATCCCGAGGCCGAGGCGATCCTGCGCGAGAAGTTCGGCGCCGAAATCACGCCGCATCGCCTGCAGCTCGGAACCTATCCGCAAGGCAGCGCGATCATCCCGAATCCGTACAACCAGGTACCGGGCTTTTCGGTCCACGGGCATTACTTCGTGCCCGGCTTTCCGGTGATGGCCTGGCCGATGATCGAATGGGTGCTGGATACGCAGTTCGGCCAGCTGCACCATGCCACTGACTATACCGAAGCGGCGATCACGGTGCTGGACGCGATGGAAGGGAAACTGGTCGATCTGATGGAGGCCGTGACGGCAGAGTTTCCCGATCTGGAGCTGTTCAGCCTGCCGAGCGTGCCGACGGCGCCCGGCGAGGTCCGGACGATAGAGCTCGGCGTGAAAGGCCCCGCCGCGAGCGTCGTGACTGCGATGGCGCGCATCCGCGCAGAGATCGGAGCGCGCGGATACGCTTGGCAGGAGAGGGCGTGAGCCGACTGGCCGGCCTGTTGCGCCAGCCCCGCCCCGCAAGCGAGGAATCCTGCAGGATCCGCCTGGGCGAGCGGGATCTTGAATACGTTCTGAGGCGTTCTCCGCGACGCAGCTTCGCGCTGCAGGTCGATCACCGCGGCGTTCGTGTCGCCGTGCCGTGGCCGGCGACGCAGCCGGAAATAGATCGTTTCATCCGCAGCCACCACGACTGGCTGCTCGAGAAGCTCGCCGTCCGTGTTCCGCCGACCGTGATGACGGTCGAGGATGGCGTCCTGTTTCCTCTTTTGGGCGAGACGTGCCGTCTGTGCGTCGGGGAGGGCAGTCGCCCGGCGCGCTGGCGCCTCGGCGCGGACAGCGTTGAAGAACTCGTGTTGCCCGGCGGCCCCGGGGCACGCAAGGCGCTGGTCCGTGCGCTGCGCGCTCGCGCGCTGCCGTGGTTCGGCGAGCGCGTGGCGGAGTTCTGTTTCCGGCTTGGGCATGCCGTGCCGGCCGTGCGTTTGTCGTCGGCACGTACGCGCTGGGGGAGTTGCAGCAGCCGCAGCGGTATCCGGCTGCACTGGCGGCTTATTCATCTGCCCGCCGCGCTCATCGACTACGTCGTCGCCCACGAGGTGGCACACCTCGCGGAAATGAACCACTCGCCGCGTTTCTGGGCCGTGGTGACCGTGCTGTATCCGGATTGGAAGGCGGCGCGCGCGCGTCTGCGCGATGCCGGACGTGCGCTGCCGATCATCGATGGCGCCGATGCGGCGCTCATTGCCGAAGACTGAAGAGGACTGCTGAAATGAAATTGCTTCACACCATGCTGCGTGTCGGCGATCTCGATCGTTCGATCAAGTTCTACACCGAGGTGCTCGGGATGCGGCTGCTGCGCCGCCACGATTATCCCGAGGGGAAGTTCACGCTGGCGTTCATTGGCTATCAAGACGAGTCCGAGGGGGCGGTCATCGAGCTCACCTGGAACTGGGGTGTCGATTCCTACGAGATGGGCAATGCATTCGGCCATATCGCGCTGGCGGTTCCCGATGCGTACCGGGCCTGCGACGAGATCCGGGCTCGCGGCGGGAAGGTAGTGCGCGAGGCCGGGCCGATGAAGCACGGCACGACCGTCATCGCCTTTGTCGAGGATCCCGACGGCTACAAGATCGAGCTGATCCAGTACGCCTGAAAGCTGTCCGTGAATGCTGCCGGGGTATTTTGACGTCATGTAAAATGGCGGTTTTGCCAGAACCGGAACCGCCCATGGAATTCGATGCACTGCTTCGACCGCTTGCCGGCAATCGCTGCGGCGAGGATCTCACCTTCTCCGCGCTTTTCGACGAGATCCAGGAAGCGCGCCGCGCCGACGACCCTTCGGTGAGTCAGGGCGAATGGGTGAGGCCGCTGAAGGAGGCAGACTGGCCACGCGTTGCGCGTCTGTGCGAGGATGCGCTGGCATCCCGTGCGAAGGATGTCCGCCTCGCCGTCTGGCTGGCCGAGGCCGTGGCGAGGACGTGCGGATTTGCCGGGCTCGCCGATGGCTACCGGCTGGTGGCGGGGCTGTGCGAATCGTATTGGGACGATATCCATCCGCTGCCCGAGGATGGTGACCATGAGATGCGTGCCGGGAGCCTCGACTGGTTGGTCAGCCAGTCCCGCCGCATCATTCGCGATACGCCCCTGACGGATTCGTCGCGTGGGTGCTTCTCGACGGCAGATCTGGAGTCCGCACGCACTCTGGCGGCCAGCCTGGAGCGCAATCCGCAGGAGGCGGAATTCCTCATGCGCGCGGCGCCGGTGACGCTCGATCAGTTCGAGGCGGCGCGCAGGGATACTTCTCGCGACTTTTTCGCCCGCATTTCAGCGGAGGCGGAAGCGGCAAGGCTGGCGCTGGACGAACTCGAACGGGTCGTGGACGCGAGACTCGGTCTGGATGGCCCTGGCTTCGATGACGTGCGCCAGGCCCTGATCGAGGTGCTCGACACCCTGCGGCGCTGCGGCGGTGAAGCGTCTGCCCCCGCCTCGCAGTCCGGCGCAGTTTCGTCTGCGGAAAATGCGCGGAGCGCGGCGGACAAGCCAGCATCGGGCAGCATGCGGCCTGGGCCGATAGTGACGCGCGCCGATGCCATCGAGCGGCTCCGGGAGGTGGCGGATTTCTTCCGACGCACGGAGCCCCACAGTCCGGTGGCCTATCTCGCCGACAAGGCGGCACGCTGGGGCGAGATGTCGCTGCACGAATGGCTGCGGACCGTGGTCAGGGACGACGGGGCGCTCTCACACGTCGAGGAGTTGCTCGGACTCGTACCCCCGGATGCGCCGGCGCGTTGAACGGCCCGGCAGTCCTCACTCGGCGAGCCGGAATTCGATCCGGCGATTGCGCGCGCGGCCTTCGGGCGTGTCGTTCGGCGTCACCGGCCGGTCGGGGCCTGCGCCCATCGCGCTCAGGCCGGCTGCCGGGATGCCCTTGCCCGTTAGATAGGTCTTGACCGCGTCGGCCCGGGCGAGGCTCAGCGTGATGTTGGTCATGCGGTTTCCGGTGGAATCCGTATGTCCGATGATGTCAACGCGGGGCCGATCGAGTCCGGCAATGGCCGCCCCCATCTCATCGAGAATGGCAATGCCGGTTGGCGTCAGGATCGCCGACCCGCTTTCGAACTCGACCACACGATCCGCAAGCGTCCGGTCGAGTAGCGCCTGGGCTCCTGCCGGCACCCGCAGACCGTTATTCACCGTGTAAGTCGGGTTCAGCGCAGTCGCAATCTCGCTGGCGACGTGCTGCCGCCGGGCTTCGTTGGCGACATTGCCGCTGATCGTCACCTGGGTTCCGTTCACGTCCAGCTGCCCCTGGCGAACGTCGCGGATGCCGTTGCCGAGTGTCTTCACGACGTGGCCGGTCCAGTCGGGCGGCGCGACGACGCCTCCCGAATCGAGCCGGTCGACGACCTTGTCGGCCCCATAAAGGTCGCGCAGGCGGGCAATGATGGCCACGCGGGCGTTTTCGTCGGGCACCGTTCCAGTGACGTATACCATTCCGTCGGGTGCAGGAGCTTGCGGGGGCTGCGCGCTCATGCCTGCCGCGGCATAGAGCAGCCCGGCAGCGAGTGCGGAACTGAGCTTCAAGATCATTCTCCGAAAAATACTTCCCTGAAGGTGGCGAGCGCAGTAGCGAGGGTCGTCCCGGGCTGTGCGAGATAGCTCGACAGCTTGGCGATCCCGTAGTCGCCGACCAGGTCGGGGTGCGTGTCGATCCATTCGGGGTCTTCGAGGCTCACTACGGCGTCGGGTGCGCTCCCCGGTGAGATCAGGCTGACGAGTGGCTGCGGCGATGCGCCGTTGAAGCCGATGACGAGCGTATTGCGTCCGGCAACCGGCGCCAGCAGCAGCTGGAGTTCGCAAGGGGTACTCCTGACGAAGCCGCTGACGAGGTTCACCCACACCTGTGCCATTGCGTCCCTGGGGCCGACGTCGCTGGGCAAGGGCAGGCGCAGGCCGCGTTCGATTGTCGGCCGGTTGCTGCCGAGCAGCGGCCGCAGCAGGATGCCCAGCGCGAGGATGATGCTGCGCGTGTTTCCGGCGTGGCCTTCATGCTCGAGCAGGCGGTCGATGTCCGCAATGGTGCTTGATTCCGGCACCGCATCGGCGCCTGACGCTTGTGCCATGTGCGCGAGTTCCTGGGTGCAGTCGATGCGCGCGAGGGCGTGCAACATGGGGGCAGGTTCGTCGGCCGTCCGGGCAAGGCCGACGAGTTGCCCGAACTTTTCCCATGGCGAGGACAGGGCCAGAGGGCCGGGGTGGGAGTGCCCGGCCTCCGACTCGATCGTCGAGGCGACGAGGAAGGGGAAGCGTCGCGCGGAAGCATCATGGCTGGGCTGAAGATGGCCGACGACCGAGAGGCGGCTGCGCGGGCCGACAAAGGCGAAATGGACCGGATTCATGTTGTCGTACGGAATGCGCCAACGGGGATCGGTCGACAGCAGGTTCATGCTTTCCGATATCCAGCGGTCGAGCATCGCGATCAGTTGTGCCGATCCGCCCCCCTTCACGAAATCGCCGCGTGCAGGCAATTTGCCGAAATAGCCCGTGCCGTTGATGGTGGGCCCCTTCATGGCCGGCTCCCTCCTGCTTGAGCCGTTGCGGCGAGCGTGGCAGCGCCAACCGTTCCGGCGTCGGTTTGTGTCCTCGCCGCCTCGCCCGCCACGCTGGCGGGGAGGGGGGCGTTGCGGCTGGGCCCGGCTCCGGTGTTCTTGCCCGTCTGCACGTCCGGGCTGCTTACGATCTTGAGCGCGACCGGCACCGAGATCTCGCCCGCCTGCCAGACGAGGTTGAAGGAGCCGTCCGCATTGCGGGTTCGGGTGGCGGAGTTGATCAGCTTTTCGAGTCCGAAGCGCCCGCCGAAATTTGCGACCTCGAGTTCCTGTCCGTCGAAGGTCGTCGCGACGACGCGTGCGCCGGGGGTTCCCGCCGGATTGGGCCACACGAAGGTTGCCCACTGAGCGGCGCCGTTGCGGTAACGCAGCCTCTGTCCGTCGATCTCGATCGTGTATTCGGTGGTGCCCGGGGACGGCTGCGGCAGCAGTCTGAAGCTCGTTTGCGCGAGCGCCGCGGTCTGCGTGGCGCTGCTACTGTCCAGTGGAGCGACCCAGCCGGGGAACGCGGCGAGAAATTCGGGCCGCAGGCGGATACCGAGATCGCCCCAGGTCCGGGGTTCGATATAGTTTCCGCGCCGCATCATCAGCGGTCCGATGCTTGCCGCCGCGTACTTGGAGATGGCCCCGTCAGGACCAAAGATCTGCGCGATCTCGGCCGGTGTCGCTTCTATGCCCGACTTGGCGTCGAACGGGTATTTTCCGGCAAGCTGACGCCCGAACGGTTCGTACACGTTTGCATTCCAGCTCTTGTCGAGTTCCCGTTCTGCCGGAGCGATCAGGGCCGCGAAGGTTTGCAGCAGCGGCCTCACGAGCAGCGGGCGGAGCACTTCACGCTGGTTGTCGGGCATGCCTGTCAGCACCTGCTCGTCCACGAACCGCAGTGTGTCTGCAAGTTCCGAGTTGCCGCCTTCGATCGTCTCGCTCATCAGCTTCACAGCGCCGGGGCCGGGGTCGCCCTGGTTGGCAAGGAGATTGAGGCGCGTGCGCAGCCCCGAGAGCCGCCGCAGGTAGAGGTCCAGGATTGCTTCCCCGTTGTCCCTCCGTGCGAGCAGACGACCGATTCCGGCGAACTCCTGGCCGACGGCGCCCATGGGGCTGGCACCCGTTACCGTGTTCGAGGACACCTCGAGCGTGACCGGAGCGGGCGACATCCGCAGGATCGACTGCTTGAACCACTGGATGAAGCCCTTTTGTGCGCGTTCGGCTACCGCATGGCTTACCCCCGGATTGTCCCAGGCGGTCTGCTCGTGCACGGTGCGCAGCAGTTTGCCCAAGGGGGATGCGCTTACGTCGCCCAGCCGATTCATGGCTGCCACGGCGACAGGGAATCCGTCGAAACCGCTGACGCCGATGCCCGAGACGAATCTCTGCCACTCCTGGACGTATTCCTTCTTGTACATCGCGACGAGCGTCTTCTGGATCTGCTCCGGGCTGCCGGCGAGGGAGAGGTCGTCCTTCGCGCTCGTGTCGAGAACCCAGTCCGTACTGCGAAGTTCTCCCGTGGCCGCATCCTTGATGGCGGCTTCGACATAGCTGCGCCAGGCTTCGGCGGTAAACGCGCCGGATATCACGTGACTGCCGCTGACAAGGCCCGTGTCGCCCGGGCCTGCGAGGTTAGCTACCGTCACCGGGGGGAATCGGGTGGCCGCTCGCGCCTTGATGTCGCCGTAGACGCGCTCGATGGCCGGCATGCCGCGCACCACGTGGCGCAGCGTCGTGCGCGTTTCGTCGATGACGGAGAGCTTGCCCGCGATCGTCGGCCAACCGGGATCGTTCGCATGTCGCAGGTGGAAGCTGATGATCCGTTCCGCGCTGCGCATCATCTGTTCCCGCGGCATGGAACCGCGATTGGCATCGAGCCAGGTGCGCCAGTAGCGGCTGAGCTGATCCGAGAGGTGGCCGACCTCGGTGTGTGCCTTGTCGCCCAGCATCAGATAGGTTTTCAGGGCGTTGTAGGCGTCCTCGACGTTGGTCGGCGAGGATTCCTTGTACGGCTGCACGTCCGGATGGGCGTCGCCGTTTGTGCCCCGGTCGGCGTTGTCGGCCTGCCGCAGACGGCCCGAGTTGCGATTGACCGCAGCAAGAAAGCCTTCGATGCTTTCGCCGACCGGGCGCAGCATGATTTCGGTGACGCCGCGGTAGTACTCTTCGAGCAATCTGGATTTCACCTCATCGCCCTGGAACAGACCGAGACGGAGCGATCGTGCGGGCTCCGTTTCGAAGCGCTCCAGTTGCGCAATGCGGTCCTGAAGGAGTTCGAGCGCCTCGAGCCGTGACTGCAGATCGATGCGATCTTCCTGAAGGCGGACAGCACGGTCCAGATCGGCCCGGACATTTTCGACGAGGCTGCGATTGTTCGCGTACGACCAACTCCAGCCCGCCAGAGAAAGGCCCAGCAGTGCCGCTGCAGTCAGCGATGTGGCGTGATGCAGGCGTTTTTTTCTGCGGCTGGCATAGTGCCGTACCAGGTTGCGGTCGGCGAAGATTACCTTCGAGAACAGGTCCTTCAGGAAGAATCCGTTGTTCGAGGCGATCCGGGCTGCAGCCGGACCATCGCCCGAAAGTCCGAAGCGCTTTTCCACGCGCTCGCTGGAACTGCTGGGCGTCTCGCCGCTCTGGATCGCCGAAGTGATGTAGAAGCCGCGGAAGATCGGTTTGAACTGGAAGGGGTTTTCCTCGAACAGCGTCGCGATGAAGGACCGCAGGACCGGCTTGATCGCCGCGAACTCGAGCGGGAAGGTGAGCAGCCCCGGTGCCATGCGCTCGCCGCGGGCAATCGACATCTGCGCCACGCTCATTTCGCGCAGTCCTTCGTACAATTCATCGAAGTGGCGGTCGAACAACCCGATTGCGTCGTTGCTTCCGTCGGTCCCGTAGGGCAGCGTCGCGCCCCACACGCGGTCGCGCTCGTTCCAATCCACGTCTTGAAAGAATTCGTTGAACCCGGCGATGAGATCGGCCTTGGAGAACATCACGTAGATCGGTGCGAACACTTCCAGGCGTTCGGTGAGTTCCTGAACCCGCTGGCGCAGGTTCTTGGCGAGCGCGATTGCGACCCCCGGGGGATTGCGGAGCAACTCGCCGATGCTCGCCGTGACGATGATCCCGTTGATCGGAGCGAGCGGGCGATGTTTCCTCAGCAGGTCGAGAAAGCCCAGCCATTCCTCGCGGTCCTCTTCATGGATGGAGTAGCGGCCGGCCGTGTCGAGGAGGATCCCCTCCGTCGTGAAGAACCAGTCGCAGTTGCGCGTGCCGCCGAGCCCCTGCACGACGCTGCCGGCGGCGTCACCGAGGGGAAAGGTGAGGCCCGAATTGACGACGGCCGTGCTCTTTCCCGCCGCAGGGTTGCCGATCGTGATGTACCACGGCAGCTCATATAGTGCTGCCCGTCCGGAGACCAGTCCGAGCTTCGATGTCTTGATGGTGCGGATGGCTTCCTTCATGCGCAGGCGCAAGGTTTCGATTTCGTCCTTCGTCCGGCCTGTGCCGTCGTCCGTACGTGGTTCGAGTAGCCGTTCGAGGGCGGACGCGGCGAGACCGGCCCGGCGGCGCCGCCAGGCCCAGATCGAAATCCAGATTGCGAGAAGGGCGCACGAGGCGATCGCTGCCCATGTCAATGCGAGTTCCAGCGTTTCGGCACCCAGCGTGAAGAAGGCCGCAAGGGCCAGGATGCCGATAAGGGAGAGCGTGCGCGAGTCGGTCAGAAAAGTGCGGATTGAAGACATCGGTCAAGTGGCGTGAAGGGCAGAGGCGGGCGTTTGCGGGGGTGATGGGGAAGTCTGGGGGCTGGCGTCGACAATCATGGCCGCGCAGGCACCGGGGGATTGGCAGGCCAGGCACAAAGCGACGCTCTCGGCCGCTTTGGCGGCTTCGGTTGCGCACAACAGCGTGACAAGTCCGCCGATCGGCGAGACAAAGCCGGTCGCGCTTCCGAGACTGATCGTGTCCGAAAGTGGTTCGAGCGCGGGAAAGTGTTCGGAGAGTGTCCGCAGGAGTACCTTCGCCACCCCGATGCGATGGTCTGCGTCGGCGAGCACGCTGGAGATGTCCGCCGCGTCGAGGCCGGTATCGGCCAGGGTTGCACCGATCATGCGCCCCGGGAGAGAGCCATCGGTCCCGGGGCCGGTATCACCGGGGGGCGTGCTTCTGCCTGATGCCGCGCGGGATATGCGCGGAGACGGCAGGCGTTGTACGAGCGCGGCTCCTGCGGGATTCGCGAGCACCAGAACCGCGGCCGCTTCGCCGGGAATCCGGCCCTCCTGCGTATTCGCAGTGAACAGATGCGACCCGGCCTCCCAGCTCGTGATTGTTCGCTCGCCGACATGCGACACGGCGCCCATCACGAGCTCGATTGCCGGGGACCCCTGGCAGTTCAGATCCGCAATCAGCTGATCGATGATCTCGAGCCCATGGGCGTCGTCCCGTACGCGGTGAAATTGGATCTCTGCCGGAGCGATTCCGCGGGGACCGAGGTGCTCGCGTCGCAGCCAGGCGGAAAGGCCGTCCCGGTATTCGTCGGGCCAATCCTGGTCCGAGAGCCAGACCACGGACCGGATTGCGGCGCGGCCGACCGCGATCGATTCGCCGATCTCGTCAAGGGCGCGGGGGAGCGCCATGTGCAGCATCGCCTGCGCCCGCCTTTCCTCTTCGCGGGGCGGTCGGCGCACGTCGATGGCCGAGTCGTTCAGCGCGTCATCGAGTGCTTCCAATGGCAGATCGGCAACGCGCGCGGCGAATGCGGGAAAGCCGTGCATGTCGCGTAGGTGGTCGTCGAGCGGAGGCGTGCATCCTTGCCGGCTTGCGTCGAGCACCTGCGCCGGATCTGTTCCCTGCGCGCACTGCAGCGCGAAGGCGATCAGGCGCGCGTCCGGGCGACGTGTCGTGCGGGACGCCTCTGAGGCCGGTAGGCTAGAAGATTCCGCGTCTTGCGGGGCTGACGCGTTTGCCGCAACGCGGGGTGGCAGGCGCAGGTGTTCGATGAAGGTGCGCAGGAGCCAGAAGCCGCCAACAAGTGTGATCGGAAGGAGGACCAGGTGCGCGGCGACGTCGGCCGCGCCCGGCTCGTAGCCCGCGGCTTGCCACCAGCCGAGGACGAGCGCCCAGACAAGCGTTGTCGTAAGAACGACGAGCACAAGGGGTCTCAGGGCGAAGGCGAACATCGGATCGCGGGTCCGGGCTCAGTCGACCGTGAGGGCCTGCGAGGCGATCAGGGTCGCACCGCAGGCCGTCTTGTCGCCATGGCGTGCGGCCGGACGCCCGTCGATGAGGGTGGTGGGATCGCCCGTCGCGATGACCGTCACCCGGCCATGCCCCTTCTTCGGGCAGCTCACCTGGTCGCCGACGCGCGCGATGCCTTTGCCGTTGCAGTCGCTGCTGAGTGAAGCGCCGATCACGATGCCTCCGTGATCGGTCCGGTCGCCGATGATGATGAATGGACGTGCCATGAAATGGTTCCTCGTAGTTGCGGGTGTGACGGGGCTGCGGCTCAGGAGCGTCCGCCGGGAAGGACTTCGCGCCGGCTCAGCTCGACGTGCCCCAGGTCCATCATCTTCCAGCGTCCGCCCCAGGTCAGGCCTGCTGCCTCGGCAAGGGCGCCGTAGAGTTCGTAGCCACGCATGGCCCAAGGGTCGCGTTCGGAGATGATCAGCCTGCCGTCGCGCAGGAAAGCGACATCGGCGGCGAGGCCGTGCTGGTGATAGCTCATGTTCGGACCGGCCTGGGTGACGGAAGGGCCGCGCAGCAGCAGGTCCGCCTGGCGCTCGGCGCTGCGATAGCCTTCGAGCAGTACCGCTTCGTAGCCATGCTGTTCCGCGAGCAGCTTGAACACGGTGAGCAGACGCTGCCGGAACTCGCCGTCGAGCAGACTCCAGTCCCTGCTGGCCGACCCGAGTGACGGCCTGAGTATGTCCGCTTCCGTCGTGGCGAAAACTGCGGGCGGAAGCGGCGGCGGGGGCGTCAGGTGTTCGCCGGCCAGCAGTGCGGCGATCTTGCGGTCGGGGAGCGTGTCGTCCGGAGCAAACTCGAACATTGCACGTTGCGACAGCGCAAGCACGGCCAGCGGAGGAAGAACGGCGAGCGCGATGGCGGAAATCGCCACCGGGCGGCTTTGGATCGGCGGGGTGGAAATGTTCACCCTGCAATTTCGCATATGGCGAATACCAGCCGACACGCGCCCTGCGGTGCGGCGGAACATGCTGCGAAGTGCCGCGGCGAGCGCATGGGTGCGTGCCGTTCCGGCTGTGAGAACCGTACGTCGTCGCGCCGGATAGCGGATGAGCAACAGTCCGATGCAGACGAGCACGAAGTATGCGAATGGAGCAGCAAGCAAGATTGGCGAATTCACGGTGCCGGACGTAGGCAAGAAAAATGCTTACGTCGTTAAAATAAACTATTATATATGAATATGGCGAATGGATTGGTGCTCGTGTATGTCTCATGCTTCTTCAGAAACGGCGGCTGCGATGGGTGTTCAGCCGGTGCCGAATCTTTTCGCAACGACTTTGCGTGAGCATGGCGGTGGCGATATCCGGATTCTCGATGAGCTCTCCGCAGGTAGAGGAATGGCCGCAGGCGGAAAACGGGCGAGCATGGCGCTCGTCCTGGGTGTGGCGTTGGCCGTCGTGCTCGCGCTAACTTCCTTGATGTGGGAGGGCGAGCCCGTGGCGTCCCGCATGGTCGAGGGTGCGGATGTGGTCGCGGTGAGTGCCCCGGCTGTGATGGGTGTTCGTCAGGAGCCGGTTCCGGCAGTGCCGGTGTTCGTGTCGCCGGTGCAAGAGGTGCGTACGCCAGCTGCGACCATCGTGGAAATGGCTGGTCCGGACATGGAAAGGCCCGGGGCGGCCATCGGGCGGTCGGGCGGGGCGGGCGGGGGGCGGCCGGTGAAGGACGTGGAGGGACGTGCGAACGCACGGGGGGCGCGTGGTGCGACGGTACGGGAAACCGCCGCAAGGTCACAGTCGAAGCGGAGCGACGATCCCCGGGCGGGCGCCCGGCATGCCGCTCCGCCGGTCCGCAGGCAACCCGAAATGACGAGAAATGTCGAAGATCGCGTAGATGCCGACGTACAGGTGATCGAAGCGATCGTGGCGCGCCCGCGCTGAGCTGTCTTGTCGCTGTTACAGTCTCGCCTTTCAGGGCGGGGTGGGGATGGACTCCGGCGGTGCTCCGTTGTGCTCGTACTGCTGGTGCAATGAAAAACGCCAAGACAAATGAATGTCTTGGCGTTGAATTGGTGGAGCCGGGGGGAATTGAACCCCCGTCCGCAAGCCCTCCACAGACAGATCTACATACTTAGCCAACCTATTTGATTTAACTCCTGTCTTAGCCGGTCGGCAGGCCGGACAGGAGCGAGTTACCTTACCTTTAGCTGTTGCGCCAAGTAACCCGGCGCAACTCGCGAGTCTCTGTAGATGACACTGCAGCGGCTCAGCTTGCGCTAAGACCACCCGGCCCAGAGACCTGCCGGTGCAGCGCTAGCCGGGATTAAGCGGCTAGAACGAAACGTTCGTCGTTGGCGTTTGTTGATTTCCAGATGGATTTACGAGGTGACTGGTCCTCGGTATGCACTGCGCTGCTTTGCGACCCACGTCGAAGCCAGGTCGGCCCCTGTGTATCACGGTTCGAATCTGGTGGCGGTTCTCCAGATTTCAAGTGCAAGTCTAGCACTTTTCGCACTGGGTGCAGGGGGCTTTCGATTTTCCCCCGCGTGCGCGTTCTTGTTCTCGTGTCAGGCGCTGCGTCGCGTCTGCAGCATGTAGTTCACGCTCGTATCCTGCCCCAGGGAATAGGTCTGGCTGAGGGGGTTGTAGCTCAATCCCAGGAGTTCTGCGGACTCCAGTCCTGCATTCCTGCAAAAGCGCGCTAGTTCCGATGGCTTGAGGAACTTGGCGTACTCGTGCGTCCCGCGGGGGAGCAGGTTCAGGATGTATTCCGCGCCGACGACGGCAAACAGATAGGACTTGAAGTTGCGGTTGAGTGTGGAGAAAAAGACCTGGCCGCCCGGCTTGACGAGTCCGGCGCAGGCCGCCACGGTACTGGCTGGGTCGGGGACGTGTTCGAGCATTTCCATGCACGTCACGACGTCGAATTCGCCGGGGTGCCGGGAGGCGAACTCCTCCGCGCTGCAGTGCTGGTAATCCACCTTGTTGCCCGATTCGAACAGGTGCAGGCGGGCAACGCCCAGGGCCTTTTCGGAAAGATCGATTCCCGTGACCTGTGCTCCGAGCGCCGCCATGCTCTCGGACAGGATGCCGCCTCCGCAACCAACGTCCAGAACGCGCTTGCCCGCGAGGTTCGTGTGGCCGTCTATCCAGCGTAGCCGCAGGGGGTTGATTTCGTGCAGGGGTTTGAATTCGGAAGTTGGATCCCACCAGCGGTGCGCAAGGTCGCTGAATTTTTGCAGTTCGGCTGGGTCGGCGTTGGTGTTCATGGCTCGGGTCTCGACTTTGATCGGGCGAAGACGTAATTGGAGCAAGAGCGTTGCAGAAATGAAAAGGCCCTGCCGAAGCAGGGCCTTTGGCTCAGTCTGGCAGAATTACTTCGTGCCGACCAGTTCGATTTCCACGCGACGATCGGGTTGCAGGCACTCGATCAGCTTCTTGCGGCCCAGCTTGTCAGCGCAGTTCTTGCCCGTAATCGGCTGGCGCTCGCCCTTGCCTTCGGTGTAGACGCGGTTGGCTTCGATGCCCTTGCTGACCAGGTAGGTCTTGACGGCGTTGGCACGGCGCTCGGACAGCTTCTGGTTATAGGAGTCGGAGCCCAGGCGGTCGGTGTGGCCGACGGCGAGGATCACTTCGAGCTTGATGCCCTTGGCCTTGGAGGCGAGCTCGTCAAGCTTGGTCTTGCCTTCGGGCTTCAGCACGGCCTTGTCGAAGTCGAACAGGGCGTCGGCGGACAGCTTGATCTTGTCGGCGGTGGGCTTCGGCGTGGCAGCTGCGGGAGCCGGGGCTGCAGCCGGAGCGGCGGCCGGCGCCGGTGCTCCGCACTTGTCCTTCGGCACGATGTCGCTGTCGCACTCGCAGCCGACCGGCACTTGGCCGGCCATCGCGGTGCCGGCAGCCGCCGGGCTCCAGTAGCCGGTGCGCCAGCACAGGCCGGTGCCGCTGCGGGCGACGACGTTGCGTCCGTCGATGACGTAGGGAATTTCACCCTTGCCATCCACCACGACGTCTTTTACCTGCGCAAAGACAGTGGATGCGGAGAGGCCGATCGAGGCGATGGCGGCCAGTGCGAACATCTGCTTTTTGGTCTGTTTGGTCATAATTTCCTCGTCGATTGGCAAGAGGATGAATAGGGTAACAATTAAGCCTGCCAAGTCTGATGCGTGAATTTCCGCGGCAGCAACTCGCAGCACATATCCAGTTCAGTTACTAAGCTTAGTTTGCCACAGCGCGGCAAACCCAAGCAATTCCGTGTCGTTTAATTGCAACACTGCATTCCCTTTATCCACGCGGATTTCGCCCGCAACCCATACGTGCGATACGTGTTCGCGGCCCGCTACGTGCACCAGATGGGATGCCGGGTTGAAGCAGGGCCGGGTCTCGAAGCTATCGAGGGCGACCGCGCACAGGTCGGCTGCCTTCCCGGTCTCGATGGAACCTATGCGATCCCCCAGGCCGAGTGCCTGCGCACCGTTCAGGGTGGCCAGGCGCAATGCGGAGTGCGCGGGGACGGCCGTGGCGTCGAGCGTCGATACCTTGGCCAGCAGGCTGGCGTGGCGGATTTCCTGGAAGAGATCCAGGCGGTTGTTGCTTGCGGCGCCGTCCGTGCCGAGGCCCGTCCGGATTCCCGATGCGAGCAGGCGCGCGACGGGTGCGATGCCGCTGGCAAGCTTCATGTTCGAGGTGGGGCAGTGTGCGACGCTGCAGCGGTGATGCTGCAGCAAGTCGATGTCGGCGTCGTCGAGATGGACTGCATGCACGCCGATGAAGTTGTCGCCGAGCAGATCGAGGCCGGCGAGCCGCGCCAGCGGCCGTTTGCCGTACTGTGCGAGGGAGTCCGTGACCTCCTGGGCGGTCTCGTGTATGTGCATGTGAATCGGGATGTCGAGCTCTGCCGCAAGAGTCGCGATGCGCGCGAGCGTGCCGTCGGAGACGGTGTAGGGGGCGTGCGGCGCGAGCGCGAAGTCGATCAGGGGGTGGCCGTGCCACGCGTCCCTGGCGGCAAGGCCTTTGCGTAGGTAGTCGTCGGCGTCGCTGGCATAGGGTGTCGGGAATTCGAGCGCGGTGAGGCCGATCACGGCACGCATGCCGAGGAGGTCGAAGGCCTCTGCAGCGGCCGCGGGGTGGAAGTACATCTCATTGCAGGTGGTGATGCCTCCTCGCAGCATCTCTGCAGTCGCCAGCAGGGTGCCTTCGCGGACGAAGGTGCTCGAGACGTGCTTGCCCTCGGCAGGCCAGATCGCCTCGTGCAGCCAGCGCATCAGGGGAAGATCGTCGGCGATGCCGCGCATCAGGGCCATGGGGCAGTGCGCGTGGAGGTTTATCAAGCCCGGAATGAGCACGTGATCGGGCAGGCTGACGGTCCGGTTCGCCTGATAGCGCGTGCGTGCGAGATCCTGGGGGAGCAGGTCGATGATGGTTCCGTTGCGGATCGCCACCGCGTGGTGTTCCAGCGTCACGTCGGCCGGTTCGACGGGAATGATCCAGCGTGCGTTGATCACGAGATCGGCGGGTTGGCTCACCTTGCAGCCTCCAAATGTGGTCGGGAAGGGGGGCGTTGCCCGCAGGTCGGTCGGGCCGGGGCGTGCAATCGCATCGCGGCTGCGCTAGCTGCCGCGGGCACGTCTTGTCCGGCTGCTGTGCGCCTCGTCGTGCTTCAGATTTAAGCACACGGGTCCGGGGGCGACAATCGGGCTCTCGAACGCGGCGGGCGGCAAGGGCGGTCGGCGTGTTAAGATTTAACGTTTTTACCTCGCCGTTTTTGCCGTCGCCGCCAAATGACTTCGTTTGCCAAGGAAACACTGCCGATCAGTCTCGAAGACGAGATGCGGCACTCCTATCTGGACTACGCGATGAGCGTGATCGTCGGGCGGGCGCTGCCCGACGCCCGCGACGGCCTGAAGCCGGTGCATCGGCGTGTGCTGTATGCGATGCACGAGTTGTCGAACGACTGGAACAGGTCGTACAAGAAGTCGGCACGTATCGTCGGCGACGTGATCGGCAAGTACCATCCGCACGGCGATTCGGCGGTCTACGACACGATCGTGCGCATGGCGCAGAATTTTTCCTTGCGCTACATGCTGGTCGACGGTCAGGGCAACTTCGGTTCCGTCGATGGCGACAACGCCGCGGCGATGCGTTATACGGAAATCCGCATGGCGCGTATCGGGCACGAGCTGCTGGCCGATATCGACAAGGAGACCGTGGACTTCGGGCCGAACTACGACGGTTCGGAGAAGGAGCCGCTGATCCTGCCGGCGAGGATCCCGAACCTGCTGATCAACGGTTCGTCGGGTATCGCGGTGGGTATGGCGACGAACATCCCGCCGCACAACCTCGGTGAAGTGATCGATGCGTGCCTGCTGCTGCTGAGCGATCCGGCAACCGATATCGAAGACCTGATCCGCATCGTGCAGGCGCCGGACTTCCCCACCGCGGGGCTGATCTACGGCCTGTCGGGCGTACATGACGGATACCGCACGGGGCGCGGGCGCGTGGTGATGCGCGCCCGCACGCACTTCGAGGATCTGGAGAAGGGCAACCGGCAGGCGATCATCGTCGACGAGCTGCCGTATCAGGTTAACAAGCGCACGCTGCTCGAACGGATCGCCGAGCTCGTCAACGAGAAGAAGATCGAGGGGATCAGCGAGATCCGCGACGAGTCGGACAAGTCCGGCATGCGTGTCGTGATCGAACTCAAGCGCAACGAGGTGCCCGAGGTCGTGCTGAACAACCTGTTCAAGCAGACGCAGCTGCAGGACACCTTCGGCATGAACATGGTGGCGCTGGTCGACGGCAAGCCGCATACGCTGAACCTGAAGCAGATGCTGGAGTGCTTTCTTGCGCACCGGCGCGAAGTCATCACGCGGCGCACGGTGTTCGAGCTGCGCAAGGCGCGCGAACGCGGACACATCCTCGAGGGCCTCGCGGTTGCGCTGTCGAACGTCGACGAGATCATCGCGCTGATCAAGGCAGCGCCGACGCCGTCGGACGCAAAGCGCGAGCTGATGGCGCGCCAGTGGCGCTCGGCGCTGGTCGAGGAGATGCTGGCGCGTGCAACGGCCGACAGCTACCGGCCGGAAGGTCTCGCTGCCGAGTTCGGACTGTCGGAACAGGGTTACCGCCTGTCCGATGCGCAGGCGCAGGCGATCCTCGAGTTGCGCCTGCAGCGCCTAACGGGCCTCGAACAGGACAAGATCGTCGCCGAGTACCGCGAGGTCATGGACGTTATTGCGGATCTGCTGGACATCCTTGCGAATCCTGCGCGCATCACGGCGATCATCGTCGAGGAGCTGGGCGTGATCCGCAACCAGTTCGGCGACCCGCGCCGCTCGGAGATCGTGCTGAATACCGGCGAGATCAATATCGAGGATCTGATCGCGCCCGAGGATATGGTCGTCACGTTGTCGCATGGCGGCTACTTCAAGCGCCAGCCGCTTGCCGACTACCGTGCGCAGCGCCGCGGCGGGCGCGGCAAGCAGGCAACGGGGATGAAGGACGACGATTTCATCGACCATCTCTTCGTCGCCAACACGCACGACTACATCCTGTGCTTCTCGAGCCGCGGACGTGTGTATTGGCTGAAGGTGTACGAGGTGCCGGAAGGTACGCGCAATTCTCGCGGGCGTCCGATCGTGAATCTCTTCCCGCTGATGGAAGGGGAGAAGATCAACGCGGTCCTGCCGGTGCAGGCCTTTGACGACAATCACTTCGTGTTCATGGCGACGGCCGAGGGCACGGTGAAGAAGACGGCGCTGACAGCCTTCGCCAATCCGCGCAAGGCAGGGATCATCGCAGCGAGCCTCGACGACGGCGATCGTCTGATCGGCGTTGCGATCACCGACGGCGAGAGCGACGTGATGCTGTTCTCCGATGCTGGCAAGGCGGTTCGCTTCCCCGAGGCCGACGTGCGGCCGATGGGACGCGAGGCGCGCGGGGTGCGCGGCATGACGCTGGAGGACGGGCAGCGGGTGATTGCGATGCTGGTCGCCAAGCGGGAGGATCTCTGCGTTCTGACGGCGACCGAGAACGGCTACGGCAAGCGCACTCCGGTTGCGGAATACACGCGCCACGGTCGCGGTACGAAGGGCATGATCGCAATCCAGACGTCCGAGCGTAACGGCCGACTGGTCGGCGCATGTCTGGTCGAGGAGACGGACGAGGTGATGCTGATCTCGACCGGCGGGGTGCTGATCCGCACCAAGGTGCAGGACATCCGCGAACTCGGGCGGGCTACGCAGGGCGTCACGCTGATCAACCTCGATCAGAGCGATACGCTCGCGGGGATCGAGAAGGTGGCCGAGTCGGAAGCTGACGACACAACGGTCGGCGAGCAGGCTGATGCCCCGGACGAGGCGGATGAGGCGGGTGACGGCGTTTCGGCCGAATGAGACGTGCACAGGGAGTGACTGGACGATGACCCGGGTGTTCAATTTCAGCGCCGGACCGGCGGCCCTGCCGGAGTCGGTGTTGCGCCAGGCTGCCGAGGAGATGCTCGACTGGCACGGTTCCGGCTGCGGCGTGATGGAAATGAGCCATCGCGGCAAGGAGTTCATGTCCATCATCGAGCAGGCCGAAGCTGACCTGCGCGAGCTGATGGCGATTCCGCCGAACTATCGCGTGCTCTTCCTGCAGGGCGGTGCAACGCAGCAGTTCGCGCAGATCCCGATGAACCTGCTGGGTGGCGGTTCGGCGGATTACCTCGTGACCGGGGCGTGGTCGAAGAAGGCGTTCAAGGAGGCGCAGCGCCTGGCCGGGCCGCTCGGCGGGGCAGTTCGCCTGGTCGGCAGCACCGAAGCGGAAGGGTTTGCGCGCGCATTGCGTGCGGACGAGCTGACGCTGGACCCGCGTGCCGCCTACGTGCATTTGTGCACCAACGAGACGATCCACGGTGTGGAGGTCGGCGATGACGGTCTGCCGCAGACGGCGGCAGCGCTCGTGGCCGACATGTCCTCGCACATCCTGTCGCGCCCGACCGACGTCAGCCGTTATGGCCTGATCTATGCCGGTGCGCAGAAGAACATCGGTCCCTCCGGCCTTATCATCGTGATCGTGCGCGACGACCTGCTGGGCCGCGCGAGTCCGCTGACGCCGACCGTCATGGACTACAAGGTCATGGCGGACAACGGTTCGATGCTGAATACCCCTCCGACTTATGGCATCTACGTCGCCGGACTGGTGTTCCAGTGGCTCAAGGCTCAGGGCGGACTGGCGGCGATGGAGAGGCGCAATATCGAGAAGGCGGCGCTTCTGTACGATTTCATCGATGTCAGCGGTTTCTACCGCAACACGGTCGAGGTCGGGAGCCGCTCGCGCATGAACGTGCCCTTCCTGTTGCGCGACGAGGCGCTCAACGACGCCTTCCTTGCCGGCGCGAAGGCGGCGGGGCTTACGCAGCTGAAGGGGCACAAGTCTGTCGGCGGCATGCGTGCCTCGATCTACAACGCGATGCCGATCGAAGGCGTGCGGGCGCTGGTGGATTACATGCGCGGATTTGCCGCGCAACATGGTTGAAACGGCTTGAGCTGCCCCGGTGGGGAGTGAAGAGGCGAGCATGAGCGACGAACTGAAGAATCTCAGGAACACCATCGACCGGCTCGACGAGGAGATCCTTGCGCGTCTTGCCGAGCGTGCGCGCAGCGCGCAACGCATCGGCGAGATCAAGCAGGGCAATCTCTATCGTCCCGAGCGCGAGGCGCAGGTGCTGCGGCGCCTGGCTGCCGCGAATCCGGGGCCCTTGCCCGATGAGGCGGTGCAGCGGATCTTCCGCGAAATCATGTCGGCCTGCCTCACGCTGGAGCATCCGACCAAAGTGGCCTATCTGGGTCCCGCGGGCACTTTCTCCGAGAGTGCCGCGCGCAAGCATTTCGGCGGTGCTGCGGCGCTGATGCCGACCGCCGCGATCGACGACGTGTTCCGCGCGGTCGAGGCGGGGAACGCCGACTACGGTGTCGTGCCCGTCGAGAATTCGACCGAGGGTGCCGTCGGCGGAGTGCTTGACCTGCTGCTGGCGAATCCGCTGAAGATCTGCGGCGAAGTGAATCTGCGCATCCATCAGCACCTGCTGTCGAAGGCTGACGGCATCGGCGCGGCGAAACGGCTGTACTCCCATGCCCAGTCGCTCGCGCAGTGCCATGAGTGGCTCAACCGCAACCTCGCGCACCTGTCGCGCGTCCCGGTGGCGAGCAACGCCGAGGCTGCCCGCATGGCCTCGGAGGATCCCGAGTCGTGCGCGATCGCCGGCGAAGCCGCAGCGGAACTGTACGGGCTCAATGTGCTGGCCGCGAACATCGAGGACGATCCGAACAATACGACGCGTTTCGTCGTGATCGGCGATCATGACGCGGGCCCGTCGGGGTGCGACAAGACCTCGCTGGTGTGTTCCGCGTCGAACCGTCCCGGGGCGATGCATGCGCTGCTCGAGCCGCTGGCGCGGCACGGTGTCGACATGACCAAGCTGCAGTCGCGCCCGGCCCGCGGTGGGCTGTGGGAGTACGTGTTCTACGTCGATATCGACGGCCATCGCGAGGACGCGGGTGTCGCGGCGGCGCTGCGGGAACTCAACGAGCGCGCCGCGTTCGTCAAGGTATTGGGATCCTATCCGGTGGCCGCGATCTGACGCGTCATCGCGGGCGCGAGGCAGGCAGCACACGCGCCGGCCGTCCGGCGTGGTGCGCGCCTGTCTCGTCGGCAGGTGAAGGATAAGGGACGCGGGTCCCCGGAGTTTCGTGCATGGGTGTGATCGACAAGCTGGTTGTGTGCGGCGTCGGCCTGATCGGCGGGTCTTTCGCGCTGGCGCTGCGTCGCGCGGGGATGGTGCGGCGTATCGTCGGTATCGGGCGCAGCAAGGAGTCGCTCGCGCGCGCGGTGGAATTGGGCGTGATCGACGAAGCGAGCGCGGACTGGGCGTCGGCGCTCGACGGTGCCGACTTCGTGCTGCTCGCTCCGCCGGTGGGACAGATGGACGCGGTCATGGCAGCCATGGCGCCCCACCTGGCTCCCGGTGCGGTCGTGACCGACGCGGGCAGCACCAAGCGTGACGTGATCGAGGCGACCTATCGTCATCTTGGCGCCCATCTGGCTTACACGGTGCCGGGGCATCCCATCGCCGGCGCCGAGAAGAGCGGCGTCGATGCGGCTTTTGCGAGTCTGTACGAGGGGCGGCGGGTCGTCGTCACGCCGCTGCCGGAGAACGAGCCGGCGGCCATCCTGCGCGTCCGCGAGGCCTGGGAGGCTTGCGGCGCCGTGATCCACGAAATGCCGCCGCAGGAGCACGACCGCGTGTTCGCTGCGGTCAGCCATCTGCCGCATCTCCTTGCATTCGGCCTTGTGCACGACCTCGCCGCGCGGGCCAATGCCGAACAGCTCTTCAGTTTCGCGGCCGGCGGATTTCGCGACTTCACCCGCATCGCGGCGAGCCACCCCGAGATGTGGCGCGATATCTGCATCGCGAACCGTCAGGCGCTGCTCGCGGAGCTGGACCAGTATCTTGCCGAGCTGGCCTACATGCGCGCCCTGCTCCTGTCGGGCGATGCGGACCGTCTCGAGCAGCTCTTCAGCGAGGCTCGCCACGCCCGCAACGTGTGGGGCGAGCAGTTCGCCAATTCCGCCAATCCTGCTTCAAGGTCGGAGTGACCATGGAATTTCTTGATTTGCCGCCGCTGCTCGGCGCGAGCGGGCGCGTCCGCCTGCCGGGGTCCAAGAGCATCTCGAACCGTACGCTCCTGCTCGCGGCGCTCTCCGAGGGCGAAACCGACATTCGTGACCTGCTCGCTTCGGACGACGTCGAGCGCATGCTCGAAGCGTTGCGGGTGCTCGGCGTCGAATGGTCGTGCGACGGCGAGAGCGACAACTATCGCGTGCGCGGCGTCGGTGGCCCCTTCCCCGTGAAGGCTGCCGATCTGTTCCTCGGCAACGCGGGAACCGCGTTCCGGCCCTTGACGGCGGCACTGGCGCTGTCCGGGGGCGAGTACCGGCTGTCCGGCGTTCCGCGCATGCACGAGCGTCCGATCGGCGACCTCGTGGACGGGTTGCGCCAGATCGGTGCCGATATCGGCTATGCGGGCAACGACGGTTTCCCGCCGCTGCACATCCGCCCTGCCACGATCCGCCCGGGCGGCGTGGTGCGCGTGCGCGGCGACGTGTCGAGTCAGTTCCTGACCGCCCTGCTGATGGCGCTGCCGCTCACCGGCGTGGAGACCACGGTCGAGGTTGTCGGCGAGCTCATCTCCAAGCCCTACATCGGCATCACCCTCGACCTGATGGCGCGCTTCGGCGTCGTCGTCCGGCGTGAGGGCTGGGAGCGCTTCATTGTTCCGGGCGCGGCCCGCTATCGCAGCCCCGGTGTCATCTTCGTCGAGGGGGATGCGTCGTCGGCTTCGTATTTCCTCGCGGCCGGGGCAATCGGCGGCGGACCGGTGCGCGTCGAGGGGGTCGGGCGTGGCAGCATCCAGGGGGATGTACGTTTCGCCGAGGCGCTCGAACAGCTCGGTGCCCGCATCGACATGGGCGACAACTGGATTGAGGCGCGTGCGCCCGAGGGCGCGCGCCTCAAGGCCTTCGATCTCGACCTCAATCACATCCCCGATGCGGCAATGACGCTGGCGGTCGCCGCCCTCTTTGCCGACGGTCCGTGCCGCCTGCGCAACATCGCGAGCTGGCGGGTCAAGGAGACCGACCGCATCGCGGCGATGGCGAACGAGTTGCGCAAGGTCGGCGCCACGGTCGAGGAGGGGCCCGACTACCTGTGCGTGACCGCGCCCGCGCGGCTCGTTCCCGCGGCGATCGACACCTATGACGACCACCGCATGGCGATGTGTTTCTCTCTCGTGTCGCTGGGCGATTGTCGCGTGCGGATCAACGATCCGAAGTGCGTGAACAAGACCTTTCCGACCTACTTCGCGCGCTTTGGCGAGGTCACCCGGCCGGTACCTGTCGTCGCGATCGACGGGCCTTCGGCTTCCGGCAAGGGTACGGTCGCTGCACGGGTGGCCGAAGCGCTCGGCTACCATTGCCTCGATAGCGGCTCGCTGTATCGCCTGGTCGCGCTCGCTGCGATGCGGGCCGGCGTTTCCTTTGATGACGAGCCCGCCCTCGCAGGGCTGGCCGCCACGCTGCCGGCACGCTTCACCGATGGGCGTGTGTTCCTCGGTGGCGAAGACGTAACGGATGCGATCCGCACCGAGGAAGCCTCGGTCGGTGCTTCGAAGGTGGCGGTGCTGGCGGACGTGCGCGCCGCCTTGCTCGACCGTCAGCGTGAGTATCGACATGCGCCCGGCCTGGTCGCCGAGGGGCGGGACATGGGGTCCGTGGTCTTTCCCGATGCCGGCACCAAGATATTCCTGACGGCCACCGCGCAGGCGCGCGCCGAGCGGCGCTATAAGCAGTTGATGGAAAAGGGAATGGCTGCTAACATGCAAAGTCTTCTAAAGGATCTTCAGGATCGGGATGCGCGTGATGCCGCCCGGCCCGTGGCGCCCCTGCAGAAGCTGCCGGATGCGGCGCTTCTCGATACCACCGAAATGGATGTCGAGCAGGCCGTCGGTTTTGTGCTTGACCGGGTTCGTTCCTGACGGAGCGTTTCCGCTGAAGGTGGGTCGCCGGCTCCGGATTCCGGGGCGATCCGTTCTTATCAATCTACCGCTGGTGGCCGCTTTCGGGCGGCTTTTGGATTTCAACTCCTTATGACCTCTGTTTCCTCCGTTTCCGATTCCATGGAAAATTTCGCCGCGCTGCTCGCCGAGAGTGAGGCCCGTCAGGACATGCGTCCTGGTGAAGTGATCACCGCCGAGGTGGTCAGCATCGACCACAACTTCGTGGTCGTGAACGCCGGCCTCAAGTCCGAGAGCTACGTTCCCATCGAGGAATTCCGCGACGACCGTGGCGAACTCGAAGTTCAGATCGGTGACTTCGTTCACGTCGCCATCGACGCCCTGGAAGACGGTTACGGCGAAACCCGCCTGTCCCGCGAGAAGGCCAAGCGCATCGCCGCCTGGAACGATCTCGAGAAGGCACTCAACGAAGGCTCGCTGGTCAAGGGCCTGATCTCGGGTCGCGTGAAGGGCGGTCTGACCGTCATGACCAACAGCATCCGCGCCTTCCTGCCGGGCTCGCTGGTCGACATGCGTCCGGTCAAGGACACCACGCCGTACGAAGGCAAGGAATTCGAATTCAAGGTCATCAAGCTCGACCGCAAGCGCAACAACGTCGTCGTGTCCCGCCGTGCGGTGCTCGAGGAGACGATGGGCGAAGAGCGCGAAAAGCTGCTGGCCAACCTGAAGGAAGGCACTGTCGTCAAGGGTATCGTCAAGAACATCACCGACTACGGTGCGTTCGTCGACCTGGGCGGCATCGATGGCCTGCTGCACATCACCGACCTGGCCTGGCGTCGTGTGCGTCATCCGTCGGAAGTGCTCAACGTCGGTGACGAAATCGACGCCAAGGTGCTCAAGTTCGACCAGGAGAAGAACCGCGTCTCGCTGGGTCTCAAGCAGCTGGGCGAAGATCCGTGGGTGGGCATCGCCCGCCGCTACCCGCAGGGCACCCGCCTGTTCGGCAAGGTCACGAACATCACCGACTACGGCGCGTTCGTTGAAGTCGAGCAGGGTATCGAAGGCTTGGTCCACGTGTCCGAAATGGACTGGACCAACAAGAACATCCACCCGACCAAGGTCGTCCAGCTGGGCGACGAAGTCGAAGTGATGATCCTCGAGATCGACGAAGACCGTCGCCGCATCTCGCTGGGCATGAAGCAGTGCATGTCGAACCCGTGGGACGATTTCGCGATCAACCACAAGAAGGGTGACAAGGTTCGCGGCCAGATCAAGTCGATCACCGACTTCGGTGTGTTCATCGGCCTCGACGGCGGTATTGACGGCCTGGTGCACCTGTCCGACCTGTCGTGGAGCGATGCCGGCGAAGAGGCGGTGCGCCGCTTCAAGAAGGGCGACGAAGTCGAGGCCGTGGTGCTGGCGATCGACGTCGAGCGCGAGCGCATCTCGCTGGGTGTCAAGCAGCTGGAAGGCGACCCCTTCACCAACTTCATCGCCACCCACGAGAAGAACAGCCTCGTGCGCGGTACCGTGAAGTCGGTTGATGCCCGCGGCGCCGTGATCGCGCTGAACGAGGACGTCGAAGGCTACCTGCGTGCTTCGGAAGCTGCTGCCCATCGTGTCGACGATCTGACGACGGTGCTCAAGGACGGTCAGGAACTCGAGCTGATGATCATCAACGTGGATCGCAAGACCCGTTCGATCAACCTCTCGATTCGCGCGAAGGATCAGGCCGAACAGAGCGATGCGATGCAGAAGCTGGCGTCGGATACCGCAGCCAGCGGTACGACCAACCTGGGTGCGCTGCTGAAGGCCAAGCTGAACGAGCAGAAGCAGTAAATCTGATCGGTCATGACCAAATCGGAGCTGATTGCGAGGCTCGCGGCGCGTTTTCCGCAGCTCGTCGCAAAGGATGCCGATTACGCGGTCAAGATGGTGATCGATGCGATGTCCGATGCGCTTGCGCGCGGGGATCGCATCGAGATCCGCGGGTTTGGCAGCTTTGCGTTGAATTACCGCCCGCCGCGTGTCGGGCGTAATCCGAAATCGGGTGACAAGGTGCACGTGCCCGAGAAGTACGTGCCCCATTTCAAGGCAGGCAAGGAACTGCGCGAGCGCGTGGATATCGCGGGTTGAGCGTGCAGTTCCGGAATTTGCTTCGTGATCGACAGGGAAGGCGGCGTGAGCCGCCTTTTTTTTTGTCATTTGCTCGGGGATAATTCCGACCCATGCGTATCCTGATGTGGTTCTTCCGTTTTCTGCTGTTCTTCCTCCTGTTCGGTTTCGCAGTGAAGAACGATCATCTGGTCGGCCTCCAGTTCTTCTTCGGAAGTGCTTGGCAGTTGCCGCTCGTATTCGTGATCCTGGTGTCCTTTACCGCCGGGGCGCTGCTGGGGGTCACGGCCACCTTCGGCTCGCTGCTGCGGCAGCGGCGCGAGATCGGCCGCCTGCGTCGCCAGCTCGCCCGTGCGGAGCGTGACCGCCAGGCCTCCACCGGTGTCGCGCCCCCGCCTGCGCCCGAGATGCAGGCACCGGAAACCTTCTGAATCCGATGGATATCGAACTTTGGTGGTTTCTCGCCCTGCCGCTGTTTTTCGCGCTGGGCTGGCTGGCCGCACGCATCGACATCCGGCAGGTTGTCCATGAGTCGCGTGCGCTGCCGCGCTCCTATCTCTCTGGCTTGAACTTCCTGCTCAACGAGCAGCAGGACAAGGCGATCGATGCCTTCATCGAGGCGGTGAAGATCGATCCCCAGACGATCGAGCTGCACTTTGCGCTCGGCAGCCTGTTCCGCCGGCGCGGCGAGACCGACCGCGCAATCCGCATGCACCAGAATCTGGTCGATCGCGAGGATCTGTCGGAGGAGCAGCGCCTTCAGGCGATGGCCGAATTGGGGCAGGATTATCTCAAGGCCGGTCTGCTCGATCGTGCCGAGGCGGTGTTCGGGCAGTTGCGCGACTCGCGGCTCAACGACCTTGCCATGCGCTATCTGCTGGAGATTTACCAGCAGGAGAAGGACTGGGCGAAGGCGGTGGAGGCCGCCAAGGCGCTGCCGGACCACGAGAGCGTGATGTGGCGCAAGGAGGTGGCGAATTTCTACTGCGAACTGGCGACTTCTGCCTTGGCAAGTTCGAAGTACGACGAAACGCAGAAGTACCTCGACGAGGCCTTCTCGATCAACCGGCGTTGCGTGCGTGCCAGCCTGGTACAGGGCGATCTGCACGCTGTGCAGGGCCGATACGAGGAAGCGATCGATGTATGGAAGCGCGTCGAGAGCCAGGATCCGATCTATCTGGCCCTGGTCGCCGAGCGCGTGATGGATGCGCATGCGAAGCTGGGGCGCATCGAGCAGGGGCAGACCCTGCTGCGCTCGTGGCTCGAGCGGCATGCCTCGCTGGATCTTCTCGACGAAGTGTTTCACTGGGAGCTGGAAAAGGAGGGGTCGCGCGCTGCGTACGACCTGGTGCGCGAGGAATTGCGGCGCAATCCGACTCTGCTGGGCCTGGACAAGTTGCTAGAGGCTGCCCTGCTGCATGTGCCTGCCGAGCAGCGCGGCGACATCGAACTGGTGAAGCAGCTCATCCACGGCCATACGCGCCGGGTGGCGCGCTACTGCTGCGCCGAATGCGGCTTCAAGGCGCGGCAGTTCCAGTGGCGCTGTCCGGCCTGTGGCGGATGGGAGACCTATCCGCCGCGGCGTACCGAAGAGTACGATCTGGCACCGTGATCTCCACGCGCTTGTTCCTGGTTTCCGGCGGTTCGCTGCATGCGGACCGTTTTTCATTTCGAGTGGGGTAAATTCATGAAGATCACCGTGATCGGTACCGGCTACGTGGGCCTCGTCAGCGGCGCCTGCCTTGCCGACGTGGGCAACGATGTGCTTTGCCTGGACGTCGATCCGGCGAAGATCCGTACCCTCGAGGAGGGCGGGATCCCGATCCACGAGCCGGGCCTGCTGGAGATCGTGCGGCGCAACGTCGCAGCCGGACGTCTTTCGTTCACGACCGACGTGGAATACGCCGCGCGATTCGGTGCGATACAGTTCATCGCGGTCGGCACCCCCCCGGACGAGGATGGATCGGCAGACCTGCAGTACGTGCTGGCTGCCGCGAGGAATATCGGTCGCTACATGGACGGCTATCGCGTGGTGGTCGACAAGTCCACCGTTCCGGTCGGCACCGGCGACAAGGTCCGCGCGGCGATCGCAGCGGAGCTGAAGGCCAGGGGCGCCGACCTGCCGTTCAGCGTGGTATCGAACCCGGAATTCCTGAAGGAAGGCGCTGCGGTCGAGGATTTCATGCGCCCGGACCGCATTATCGTCGGGGCGGAGGACGAGCGGGCGATCCTGTTGATGCGCGAGCTCTACGGGCCGTTCCAGCGCAACCACGAAAAGCTGCTGGTCATGGACGTGCGCAGCGCCGAGCTGACCAAGTATGCCGCGAACGCGATGCTCGCGACGCGCATCAGCTTCATGAACGAGCTGGCGAACCTCGCCGAGGTGCTCGGTGCGGACATCGAGCTGGTGCGCCAGGGCATCGGTTCGGATCCGCGCATCGGCTGGCACTTCCTCTACGCGGGTTGCGGCTATGGCGGCTCCTGCTTCCCGAAGGACGTCAAGGCGTTGGTCAGCTCGGGACGCGAGCACGGGCACGACCTGCTGATCCTGAATTCGGTCGAGCAGGCCAACGAGGCGCAGAAGCTCAGGCTGGTGGACAAGATCGTCGCGCGCTTCGGATCGGATCTTTCCGGAATGAATTTCGGCCTGTGGGGGCTCGCATTCAAGCCCAACACCGACGACATGCGCGATGCTCCAAGCCGCGTGGTGATCGGGGAGCTGTTCCGCCGTGGTGCGACGGTGTCGGCCTACGATCCGGTGGCGATGGACGAGGCACATCGCATCTTCGGCGACGAGGCGCGACTGCGTTACGTCGATCGCCCGATGGCTGCGCTCGAGGGGGCCGACGCGCTCGTGATCGTCACGGAGTGGAAGGAATTCCGCAGCCCCGATTTCGAGCGCATCCGAGAGCTGCTGCGTCATCCGGTGGTATTCGATGGACGCAACATGTACGAGCCGGCGACGATGAAGCGTGCCGGTCTCGAGTATCACGGGATCGGCCGGCGCTGATGCACGGCTGCCCGGTACCAATGGCGCTATAAGCTTATACCGCGGCGCAGGTTATCGACTCAGGGGGCGGCGGCTTAAGATCGAGGCGGACCAACCATTCCGGAACAAGGCACGATGGATTTCAAGACGCTCGACGATTATGTGGGTCAGACTCCGCTGGTGCGCCTGCAGCGCATCGGGGCGGGGCGCAACAACGTGATCCTCGCCAAACTCGAAGGCAACAACCCCGCCGGATCGGTGAAAGACCGCCCGGCTCTGTCAATGATCGTGCATGCAGAGCGGCGCGGCGATATTCGCCCCGGCGATACGCTGATCGAGGCGACGAGCGGCAACACGGGCATTGCGCTGGCAATGGCCGCGGCGATCCGCGGTTATCGCATGATTCTGGTCATGCCGGAGAACCAGAGCGTGGAACGTCGGCAGACGATGCGCGCTTTCGGCGCAGAGCTGGTGTTGACGCCACGCGAAGGCGGCATGGAGATGGCCCGGGATGTCGCCGAACGCATGCGCGATGAGGGCAAGGGGATCATCCTCGACCAGTTCGCCAATCCGGACAATCCGCTCGCGCACTACGAGGCGACCGGACCGGAGATCTGGGAGCAGACGGGTGGTCGTATCACCCACTTCGTCAGCAGCATGGGGACGACGGGTACGATCATGGGCTGCTCGCACTTCCTCAAGGAAAGGAATCCGGCGATCCGCATCATCGGCTGCCAGCCCGAGGAGGGCTCGCAGATTCCCGGCATCCGCAAGTGGCCGGAGGCCTATATGCCGCGCATCTACGAGAAACCCCGGGTCGATGCGCTGGAGTACGTGAGCCAGGCCGATGCCGAGGAAATGACGCGCCGCCTTGCGCGCGAAGAGGGCATTTTCGCGGGGATTTCGTCTGGCGGGGCGACGCATGTGGCGGTGCGCCTTGCCGCACAGCTGGAGAATGCCGTGATCGTTTCGATTGTCTGCGATCGCGGCGACCGTTATCTGTCGACGGGCGTGTTCCCCGGCTGACGATCTTTCTGGAGACTCGCCGATGCCGGTCCTCGTATTCGATATCGAAACCATTCCCGACGTGGCCGGCATCCGCGTGCTCAATGGCCTGCCCGAGGATCTAAGCGACTACGAGGTCGCCGAATTCGCGTTCCAGCAGCGCCGTGCTGCCGGCGGGAGCGATTTCCTGCAGCATCACCTGCAGCGTGTCGTGACGATTTCGTGTGCCCTGCGCGACGCGAACCAGTTTCGCGTGTTTTCCCTGTCGGAGCCGGACAGTGGCGAGGGGGAGATCATCCAGCGCTTCTTTGACGGTATCGAGCGTTACACGCCGCAGATCGTTTCGTGGAACGGCGGCGGCTTCGACCTGCCGGTGCTGCACTACCGGGGCCTTAGGCACGGCGTGTCCGCGCCGCGCTACTGGGACCAGGGCGAGGGGGATTATCACGACTCGCGCGATTTCAAGTGGAACAACTACATCGGCCGTTATCACAGCCGGCATCTCGACCTGATGGATCTGCTGGCGATGTACCAGCCGCGCGCGAATGCGCCGCTCGACGAGCTCGCCAAGCTGATGGGCTTTCCGGGCAAGCTGGGGATGGACGGCTCGGCGGTGTGGCCGGCCTGGCAGGAGGGGCGGATTGCAGAGATCCGCGACTACTGCGAGACTGACGTCGTGAACACGTACCTCGTGTATCTCGGTTTCCAGCGCATGCGTGGCCAACTCGACACGGCGGCCTTTGAGGCCGAACTGGACACCGTGCGCCAGTCACTCGCACGCATCGATGCGCCGCACTGGAAGGAGTTTCTCGCCGCCTGGCCGGCGTCCCGACCATAGGGAGGTATTCCGGATGTCCCTGATCGCTACCATCGTCATCGGTTTCGTCGTCGGGCTGCTCGCCCGCCTGCTGCACCCGGGGAGGGACGGACAGGGCATCATCATGACGACCTTGCTCGGCATCGCCGGTGCGATGCTGGCCGGCTACGGCGGACAATTCCTCGGGCTCTATCGCCCGGGCCAGCCGGCCGGCTTCGTCGGTTCGGTCGTCGGCGCGATCGTGATCCTGTTCGTCGTCACGCGCCTGAGGAAATAGCCATCCGCAGCAAATGAAACGGCCAGCGCAAGGCTGGCCGTCGGTGTTGCCGTGCGGGGGCGGACGGGCCGCCCCGCGCGATCAGTACACGTCGTGCTGGGTGTTGTACACGTTGAAGTGGCCGGTCGGCGTGATCAGCTTGGGATCCTTGATCACGGTCTTCAGCTGCAGGGTCTTGTCATCGACGACGACGATCGCCGACTCCTTGTCCTTCGCCGACCAGACCGAGAACCACACCTCGTTGCCGTCCTTGTTGTACTCGGGCTGCACGACACGCTTCGCGCCTTCGTCCTTCAGGCCCGCCCATTCGCCGATCGGCAGAACCTTGTAGCCAGCCTGCAGGTTCTTGAGGTCATAGACCGCAACGGACTGGCTGACCTTGGCTTCCGGATGCAGCGGGTTATCCACGTACAGGTGGTTCGACTTCGGGTGGGTCTTGATGAACAGCGAACCGCCGCCCTGGCTCTTCAGGTTTTCGACGAGTTTCCACGCGTACTGCTTGTGATTCTTCGGGTCCGTGCCGACCAGTGCGATCGAGTCGTCGCCGAGGTGGCCGGTCGCCCAGACCGGGCCGTACTTCGGGTGCACGAAGTTGGCGCCGCGGCCCGGGTGCGGGATCTTGCCGACTTCCACCAGGCCGGCGAGCTTGCCATCCTTGGCGTCGATCGCGGCGATCTTGTTCGACTGGTTCGCCGCCACCATGAAGTAGCGCTTGGACAGATCCCAGCCGCCGTCATGCAGGAAGCGGGCGGAGCCGATCTCGGTCATCTTCAGGTTGGTGATGTCGGAGTAATCCACCATCAGCGTCTTGCCCGTTTCCTTCACGTTAACGACGAACTCGGGCTTGAAGTGCGAGGCGACGATCGAAGCGACGCGCGGCTCGGGGTGGTATTCCTGGGTGTCGACGGTGAGGCCGCGGGTGGAGACGATTTTCAGCGGTTCCAGGGTGTCGCCGTTCATGATGACGAACTGGGGCGGCCAGTAGGCGCCGGCGATCGCAAGCTTGTCTTCGTATCCCTTGAACTTGGATGTGTCCACCGAGCGCGCTTCGAGGCCGATGCGGATTTCGGCGACGTTGTCGGGTTTCTCCATCCACAAGTCGATCATGTTGACGCGCGCGTCGCGACCGATCACGAACAGATAGCGACCCGAGGCCGAAATGCGGGAGATATGCACCGCGTAACCGGTCTTGATGATGCTGATGATCTTCTTCGTGTCGCCGTCGATCAACGCGACCTCACCGCTGTCGCGCAGCGTGGTCGAGAAGATGTTGGAGATGTTGAAGTTGTTCATCTTCTTTGTCGGCCGCTTCTCGGGCGGGATGATGACCTTCCACGTCTGCTTCATGTCCGCCATGCCGAATTCGGGCGGGGTGGGGGCCGTCTGCTGGATATAGCGGGCCATCAGGTCGACTTCGTCGTCGGAGAGTTCGCCTGAGGTGCCCCAGTTGGGCATGCCCGCCGGCGATCCGTATTTGATGAAGACCTTGAGGTATTCGCTGCCGCGCGCCAGCGTGATGTCCGGGGTGAGCGGCTTGCCGGTGGCGCCCTTGCGCAGCACGCCGTGACAACCGGCACAGCGCTGGAAATAGATGTTGCGGGCCTTGTCGAATTCCGCCTTGCTCATCTTGGGAGCATCGGGATTGCTGTCCTTGTACAAGTCCGCGTCGGCGAGCGGCGAGCCGCCGGCCTGGTATTTCGCTTCAGCTTCACCAATATGCTTGGGTTCTTCGGCGAAAGCCTGCGCGATAGCCAGCGGCAGGCTGGCCAGTACGATTGCGCCGGACAGCCATTTACGTTGCTTACTCATTGCGATCTCCCTTCTGAAAGATGTCGTGCGGTAAAGCGTTACAGCGCCAAAGATTGATCCTTGTCGGACGGCAAATCCTTAACCTCGATCAAATTGGGGTCTTAACCATTACGTCTATGACAGAATCACCGCGCACGGGCTTTGTCATGCCGTGAGCGCAAGTTCTTCGGGATGAGGAGCCTGGGTGAGAAGGCTTTGCAGCGAAACGACGGATCCGACCATGATGAGCGCAGGCGACTTGAGTCCCGCACGCCGTACCGACGCGGCAAGGCGATCGACCCGGTCCGTCAGGGTGACCTGACGGCTTGTCGTGCCGGCGTGGACGACGGCCGCGGGGGTGTCGCGGGGCAGGCCGTGGGCGATGAGCTCACGGCAGATGATGTCGAGCGCGCCCAGCCCCATGTAGATCACGACCGTCTGGTTCGGCCGCGCGAGTGCGGGCCAGTCGAGGTTGACGCTGCCGTCCTTGAGGTGGCCGGTCGTGAACACGACCGATCGCGCGTGATCGCGATGCGTGAGTGGCATGCCCGTACAGGCGGAGATTCCGCATGCGGCCGTGATGCCGGGCACGACTTCGCAGTCGACGCCGTGGCCGATGAGTTCCTCCATTTCCTCGCCGCCGCGTCCGAACATGAACGGGTCGCCGCCCTTGAGTCGCACGACGTCGAGGCCGGTGCGCGCGAGCTCGACGAGCAGGCCGTTGATCCGGTCCTGCGGCAGCGAGTGGTTGCCCGATTCCTTGCCGACGTAGATCAGGCGCGCGCTGCGATTGACCAGCGCAAGGACGCCTTGGCCGACGAGATGGTCGTAGACGACGACCTTCGCGTCGCCGATCAGGCGTGCAGCCTTCAGTGTGAGCAGGTCCGGATCGCCGGGGCCCGCGCCCACGAGGTAGACCTTGCCGACGGAGCGGGGTGCCTCGCCGGCGATGCACTGCCGCGGGTCGGTGACGCCGTTGTACGTGCTCATGGATGGCTCTCCAGGACGCCGCGCGGAGATGTCTGCGCGGCTGGGTCGTGTTGGCAAACAGCTGAATCGCGCCGACACTGTATCCCTACGTCGCGTCCGGGAAATTAACCGATATCAAGGAGCGCGGAATGCCGTGCGATTGATACTTGCCTCGCCGCTTCGGCTGCGAACTCCGTTTCGAGGTGGAGTGCGGTGCGAGGCGGATCAGCCAATCTTCAGGAGATCGAGGCGTGTCGAGCGGGGTGTTTCGGACGATATTTCAGGCATCGGTCGCGCTGGCTGCGGCAATGCCCGCCTGTGCGCAGCAGGCAACCCCGCAGCCCGAGCGCATGCGCGAACTGGTCCATCTGGTGCGCCAGGATTGCGGTTCATGCCACGGACTTACATTGCAGGGCGGGCTGGGGCCCGCGCTGACGGCGGCAGCCTTGCGCGACAAGCCGCAGGACAGCCTCGTCGCGACCATACTCGGCGGCCGCCCCGGTACGCCGATGCCGCCGTTTCACGGCATCGTCGCCGAGGACGAGGCGGCATGGATCGTGGAGCGCCTGCAGGAAGGCTTCCCGGCGGATTCGGGCGCCGCGCGCTGAGCAGGTTTCCAACATTCTTGCAGTTCGGATACGAAATGAGGGTCAAATGCTGCACCTGATCGTGAAATACATGTGGTGGATCGTCGCGGTGCTGCTCCTGTCTGCATGCGCAACGCCGCAGCCGCCGCTGCGCGGCACCGGTGACCTCGGGGTGGTGATCGAGCGCGCGACGGGGCAGGTGCAGGTGATCGAGACCTCCGGCCGCAAGTCGCTCGCGCAGGTATCGGGGCTCGGCGACCTGTCGCATGCATCGGTGGTGTTCTCGCGCGACGGGCGCTACGCCTACGTGTTCGGGCGCGACGGCGGGCTTACCAAGGTCGATCTGCTGACCGCGACGATCGCAGGGCGCGTCGTGCAGGCGGGCAACTCGATTGGCGGGGCCGTCTCGCAGGATGGCCGCCTGGTGGTCGCGCAGAACTACGAGCCGGGCGGGATCAAGGCCTTCGATGCCGACACCCTGGAACTCGTTGCCGACGTGCCGGCCGACTACGGCGCAGAGGGCAAGCGCTCGAAGGTGGTCGGTCTTGCCGACCTGCCGGGAAACCGCTTCATCTATTCGCTTTTCGACGCGAACGAGATCCGTGTCACCGATCTGTCCGATCCGAAGAGTCCGAAGACCGAACGCTATCCGGCCGGCAAGCAGCCCTACGATGCACTCGTCACGCCGGACGGCCGCTACTACATCGCCGGCCTGTTCGGCGAGGACGGTCTGTCGATGCTCGATCTGTGGCAGCCCGGGCAGGGCGTGCGCACCATCCTGCCCGGCTACGGCCGCGGCGAGCAGGCATTGCCGGTGTACAAGATGCCTCACCTGCGCGGCTGGGCGGTCGCCGCGGGACGTGTCTACCTGCCCGCCATCGGCCGCCACGAGGTGCTCGTCGTCGAACTCGGAAGCTGGAAGGAAGTCGCCCGCATTCCGGTGAAGAGTCAGCCCGTGTTCGTGATGGCGCGGCCCGACGGGCGCGAGGTGTGGGTGAATTTCGCCTTCCCGGACAACGGTTGGATGCAGGTGATCGACACCTTCACGAACCGGCTCGTGGATAGCTTCCAGCCTGGCCGCGCGATCCTGCACCTCGAGTTCACGCCCAAGGGCGAGGCGGTGTGGATTTCGGCGCGTGACGACAACAAGGTCGCGATCTACGATACCCGCAGTCGCCAGAAGATCGCCGAACTCCCCGCCGCCAGTCCGAGCGGAATTTTCTTCACCAGCCGCGCATTCCGCACAGGGTTCTGACATGAGCTGTCATGGCGTACGCGTGATCGAACCCGGCGCAGCAGAGCTTCCCGGCGCAGCGGCCGGTTCCCGCACTTTTCGCCTCCTCAACGACTTCCAGCGCGGATTTCCGCTCGTGCCCCGACCCTTCGCAGCGATCGCGGCAGACTGCGGCCTGCGCGAAGACGAGGTGCTGGATGCGCTGCGGGCATGGCAGGCCTCGGGCGTCGTCAGTCGCGTCGGTGCCGTGTTTGCGCCGCGCCGCATCGGCGCCAGCGCGCTCGCTGCCCTTGCCGCGCCGGCGGAGCGGCTCGAGGAAGTCGCGGCACGCGTGAGCGCGGTCGCCGAAGTCAATCACAACTACCAGCGCGAACACGCCTACAACCTCTGGTTCGTCATCACCGCGGCGTCATCGGAACGATTAAGGGAAATCGTCGCCGGCATCGAACGCGATACCGGCTGCGCCGTGATCGTGCTGCCGCTGGAAGAGGAGTTCCACATCGATCTCGGGTTCGATCTGGCCGGTGCGGCGCGCACCGCGGACAAGGAGGCAGCCCCGTCCGTACGGGCGACCCCCGAGGTTGCCTGTGCGCTGCCGGCGCTGGAGCGCGGCCTGATGCGCGCGCTGCAGGAAGGACTGCCGTTCGAATCGGCCCCTTTCGAGATGCTGGGACGCAAGGCTGGCCTCAGCGAGGCGATGGCCATCGAAATGATCGAGCGCTGGCTTGCCGATGGCATCGTCAAGCGCTTCGGTATCGTCGTGCGGCATCACGAGCTCGGCTTTCGCGCCAATGCGATGTGCGTGTGGGATGTCCCGGACGGGGAGGTCGGCCGCATTGGCCGCCTGCTCGCGACCGAGCCGGCCGTCACGCTGTGCTATCGCCGCCGGCGTGCGCTCCCAGGCTGGCGCTACAACCTATTCTGCATGATCCACGGACGTTCGCGCGAGGCTGTGCGCATGGCTCGCGACGACATCGCCCGCCGCCTCGGCCTCGACCGCTGGGCGCACGAGGTGCTTTTCAGTTGCCGCCGCTTCAAGCAGCAGGGCGCGTGTTACCTCACGGACGCGGACAAATGAACGAGCGCCGTACGCCAGCCGTGGCTCCCGCCGCGCTCGACGATATTGACCGCGCGCTGATCAACGCCCTGCAGGGCGACTTTCCACTCGCGCAGCGACCCTTTGCCGACGTCGGTGCGCGTCTGGGGCTGGCCGAGGAGGAGGTGCTGGCCCGCCTGCAGCGCCTCCTCGACGCGCGCGTGCTGACGCGCTTCGGCCCGATGTTCCAGATCGAGCGCATCGGCGGCGCGTTCTGCCTTGCCGCGATGAGCGTCCCCGACGCGACCTTCGACCGTGTCGCCGCGCAGGTCAATGATTTTCCGGAGGTCGCGCACAACTACCGCCGTGGACACGCCCTCAACATGTGGTTCGTGCTCGCCACCGAACGGCCCGACGGTATCGCCGACTGTGCGCGGCGCATCGAAACTGCGACGGGGCTGCCCGTGTTCCTGTTTCCAAAGGAACGTGAATACTTTGTCGAAATGAAGCTGGAGGCATGATGGGCGTGGCCACCGACGAACTCGAACGCCGCATCATCGTCGCGACGCAGGGCGGCCTGCCGCTGGTGCCCGATCCGTGGGGGGCGGTCGCCCGCGATCTCGGCGTCGCCCCGGAAGAGCTGCTTGCCCGGATCCGGTCCATGCTCGACCGCGGCGTGATCCGTCGCATCGGTGCCGTGCCGAACCACTACGCGATCGGCTATACCGCCAACGGCATGAGCGTGTGGGACGTCGCCGACGAAGCGATCGATGCGGTCGGCGAGTGGCTGGGCTCGCTTGCCGCCGTCACGCACTGCTACCGTCGTCCCCGCCGCCTGCCGGACTGGCCCTACAACCTGTTCGCAATGGTCCATGGCCGCAGCCACGAGGCCGTGCGCGCCGAACTCGACGACATCGCCGCCCGGATCGAGGCGCGTTTCCCTGGCGTCTGTCGTGCCCGCGACGTGCTGTTCTCCTCCGCGATCCTGAAGAAGACCGGCCTGCGCATCGGCGCGCCGGGCTAATCCCCGCGGACGGCCTCTGCCCGCTTGATGGCCGTCATTTTTCCGTCAGCCCGTCCGCGCTCTAATGGCCGGGACCTCGGAGGCAATCCATGTTCCGCATCTCGAATTTCATCCGCGAACTCGAACACCCCACCCCCGTCGCCGCGCGCCACAATCCGCCCGGTCCCGTCGTCATCTGGAACCTGATCCGCCGCTGCAACCTCACCTGCAAGCACTGCTACTCGATCTCGGCCGACAAGGACTTTCCGGGCGAACTCTCGACCGCCGACGTCTTCCGGGTGATGGATGACCTCAAGGCCTTCCGTGTTCCGGTCTTGATCCTGTCCGGCGGCGAGCCGCTGCTGCGCCCCGACATCTTCGAGATCGGCCGGCGCGCGAAGGAACTGGGCTTCTACGTCGGCCTGTCCAGCAACGGCACGCTGATCAACGACGGCAATATCGACGCGATCGATGACACCGGCTTCGACTACGTCGGCGTCAGCCTCGACGGCATCGGCGCCACGCACGACAAGTTCCGCCGCCTCGAAGGCGCCTTCGAGGCCTCGATGGCCGGCATCCGCCTGTGTCTCTCGCGCGGCATCAAGGTCGGCGTGCGCTACACGATGACCGAGGACAACGCGCACGACCTGCCGGCGCTGCTGCGTCTGGTCGAGGACGAAGGTATCGACAAGTTCTACTTCTCGCACCTCAACTACGCCGGCCGCGGCAACAAGCATCGGGCCGACGACGCGCGCCACCAGACCACGCGCGACGCGATGGACCTGCTCTTCGAAACCTGCCTGGACCTGCACCGTCGCGGCATCGACAAGGATTTCGTCACCGGCAACAATGATGCGGACGGCGTCTACCTGCTGCACTGGGTCGCGCGGCGCTTCCCCGACCACGTCGAACACATCCGCGGCAAACTCGTGCAGTGGGGCGGCAACGCCAGCGGGGTGAACGTCGCCAACATCGACAACCTCGGCGTCGTGCATCCCGACACGATGTGGTGGCACGTGCCGCTCGGCAGCGTCCGCGAGCGCAAGTTCTCCGAGATCTGGAGCGACCTGTCCAATCCGCTGATGGCCGGCCTCAAGCAGCACCCGCGGACCCTTTCGGGGCGCTGCGGGGCCTGCCGTCACCTCGACATCTGCAACGGCAGCTCGCGCGTACGTGCGCAGCAGATCACCGGTGATCCGTGGGCCGAGGATCCCGGCTGCTACCTCGGCGACGAGGAAATAGGCATCTCCGGCGATGCCACACTTGGCGAGCGCGTCGTCACGACGCCCTTCGTCCCGCGTCGCCGCACCGCCTGATCCAGAGATCCCATGAAGCCGACCCACATCCTGCCGTCACCTGCGCGGCGCATCCTCGTCCTGTCTGCATTTCTCGTCGGCGCAGCCCTTGCCTTTCACTCCGCCGACTCGAAGGGGGCGGACGGTCCCGCGGCGCTCTATCAGCAACACTGTGCCGCCTGCCACGGCCCGGACCGACTCGGTGCGACCGGCCCGGCACTGCTGCCCGAGAACCTCGCGCGCCTGCGCAAGGAAGAAGCGGCCACGGTCGTGCGCGACGGCCGCACCGCAACGCAGATGCAACCCTTTGGCGCCGTGATCGGAGAGGATCAGATCGCTGCGCTCATCGCGTGGATCTATACCCCCGTCGTCCCGGCGCCGAGCTGGAGCGAGGCCGACATCCGCGCCTCGCGCATCGCCCACGTCGATCCCGCGTCGCTGCTCGCGAAGCCCGTGTTCGACGCCGATCCGATGAATCTCTTCCTCGTCGTCGAGACGGGCGATCATCACGTATCGGTGCTCGACGGTGACAAGCTCGAGCCCATTCACCGCTTTCAGAGCCGTCACGCGCTGCACGGCGGGCCCAAGTTCACAGCCGATGGCCGCTACGTCTTCTTCGCGTCGCGTGACGGCTGGATCACCAAGTACGACCTGTGGAACCTCAAGGTCGTCACCGAGATCCGCGCCGGCATCAATACCCGCAACGTCGCCGTATCGGCCGACGGCAAGCATGTGGCGGTGGCCAACTACCTGCCACACACCCTGGTGCTGCTCGACGGCGAGCTCAACCTGCTGAAATCGATCCCCGTCACCGACCGTGACGGCAAGACGAGTTCGCGCGTCTCCGCGGTATATGAGGCCACCCCGCGCAAGTCCTTCGTCGCCGCCCTCAAGGACGTTCCCGAAGTGTGGGAAATCAGCTTCGATCCCGCCGCCGGAGACATCCCCGTCGGCTACGTGCACGACTACAAGTACCGCGAAGGCGCTTTCGTGCCTGCCTACCTCAACCCGCGCCGCACGGAACTGAGCGCCCCCCTCGACGATTTCTTCTTCACGCAGGACTACTCCACGGTGCTCGGAGCCTCGCGCGAGGGGGTGGGGCAGGTCGTCAACCTCGACGTGCGCCGCAAGATCGCCGATCTCGCGCTCGACGGCATGCCTCATCTTGGCTCCGGTATCTCGTGGGACTGGCAGGGGCGGCGCGTGATGGCGAGCACCAACCTCAAGGCCGCCGAAGTCACGGTCATCGACCTCAAGGACTGGAGCGTCGTCAAGCGCATCCCCACGCGTGGTCCCGGCTTCTTCCTGCGCAGCCACGAGAACAGCCGCTACGCCTTCGTCGATTCGATGATGAGCCGCGAGGCGAAGAACACGCTGCAGGTCATCGACAAGCAGACGCTGGAGATCGTCAAGGAACTCAAGGCCGCGCCGGGCCAGACCCTCGCACACATCGAATTCACGCGTGACGGCCGTTACGCGCTCGCGAGCCTGTGGGAGATGGACGGCGCGCTGATCGTCTATGACGCGAAGACGCTGGAGGAAGTGAAGCGCCTGCCGATGAAGAAACCGGTCGGCAAGTACAACGTCTGGAACAAGATCACGCGCGAGGAGGGCACCAGCCATTGAGGCGCGCAATCCCCGTCGGATCGCGTGGAGGGGATTCGAAGAAATTTTCAAAAAGATATTGCGTACGTCGCAATCGATACCTATAATGCGCAGCTCTTAGCAGGCGCGTAGCTCAGCTGGTTAGAGCACCGTCTTGATAAGGCGGGGGTCGTTGGTTCGAGTCCAATCGCGCCTACCAACGTATGGAGCAGGAAGATGATCTTCCGAACTACTACTGAAGCCGGAAACTGAAAAGTCGGGCTCCGCTGTAGTGCTCCAGGAAGAAAGTGCGGCCCGTCCGCACTTTTTTTTCGTCCACGTTTTTCATCGTCCTGCTTTTCGTCATCCCTTGCTCGAGGCCTAGAGATCATGCCGAACATCACGCTCCCCGACGGTTCCGTACGCAGCTTCGACCATCCGGTGACCGTGCTCGACGTCGCGGCGTCGATCGGTGCGGGTCTCGCGAAGGCTTCTCTCGCCGGCAAGGTCGATGGCAAGCTTGTCGATCTCTCGCATCGCATTGAGGCTGATGCATCGCTCGCGATCGTCACCGACAAGAGCGAAGAGGGCGTCGATATCATTCGGCACTCGACCGCCCACCTGCTCGCGCATGCGGTGAAGGAGCTCTTTCCGGATGCCCAGGTCACGATCGGTCCGGTCATCGATAACGGCTTCTACTACGACTTCTCGTACAGGCGCCCGTTCACGCCGGAAGATATCGAGAGCATCGAAAAGCGCATGGCCGAACTCGCCAAGCGCGAGATCCCGGTTACGCGCGAAGTGTGGCCGCGCGACAAGGCCGTCGAATTCTTCAAATCGCAGGGCGAGAACTACAAGGCCGAGATCATCGCCTCGATCCCGCAGGGCGAGGACGTCTCGCTCTATCGCCAAGGCGCTTTCATCGACCTGTGCCGCGGTCCGCACGTCCCCTCCACGGGCAAGCTCAGGGTCTTCAAGCTGACCAAGCTCGCCGGCGCCTACTGGCGCGGCGACTCGAAGAACGAGATGCTGCAGCGCGTGTACGGCACGGCTTGGGCGAAGAAGGAAGACCTCGAGGGCTATCTGCACATGCTCGAAGAGGCCGAGAAGCGCGACCACCGCAAGCTCGGTCGTCTGCTGGACCTCTTCCATCTGCAGGAAGAGGCGCCCGGCATGGTGTTCTGGCACGCCAACGGCTGGACGCTGTGGCAGCAGGTCGAGCAGCACATGCGCCGTACCATCCTCGAAAACGGCTATCAGGAAGTGAAGACGCCGCAGATCGTCGATCGCTCGTTGTGGGAGAAATCCGGTCACTGGGGCATGTACTCCGACCTGATGTTCACGACGCAGTCGGAGAAGCACGACTACGCCGTGAAGCCGATGAACTGCCCGTGCCATATCCAGATCTTCAACCAGGGGTTGAAGAGCTACCGCGACTTGCCGCTGCGCATGGCCGAGTTCGGCTCCTGTCATCGCAATGAGCCGTCCGGCTCGCTGCACGGCATCATGCGCGTGCGCAACTTCGTCCAGGACGATGCGCACATCTTCTGCGCCGAGGATCAGGTGCAGTCCGAGTCGGCGGCCTTCATCAGCCTGCTTCAGAAGGTATATGCCGATTTTGGCTTCAACGACATCCTGATCAAGCTGTCGACGCGGCCGGACAAGCGCGTCGGCACGGATGAGCAGTGGGATGCGGCCGAGGCGGCGCTCGCGGCGGCGCTCGATGCGCAAGGGCTCGCGTACGAACTGCAGCCGGGCGAAGGCGCCTTCTACGGGCCGAAGATCGAGTTCTCGCTCAAGGACTGTCTCAGTCGCGTCTGGCAGTGCGGCACGCTGCAGCTCGACTTCAACCTGCCCGTTCGTCTCGGCGCCGAATATGTCGCCGAGGACAACACCAAGAAGTTCCCCGTGATGCTGCATCGCGCGATCCTCGGTTCGCTCGAGCGCTTCATTGGCATCCTCATCGAGCATTTTGCGGGTGCGCTGCCGCTGTGGCTTTCGCCGGTGCAGGCAGTCGTGCTGAACATCTCGGAAGGGCAGTCGGAATATGCGACGGAAGTCACAAAACGCTTGAAGCAGGCGGGTTTTCGCGTCGAGGCGGATTTGCGTAACGAAAAGATTACCTATAAAATCCGCGAACATAGCGTGCACAAGCTGCCTTACCAGATCGTCATCGGCGAGAAGGAAAAGGCGGCAGGCCTCGTTGCCGTGCGTGCCCGAGGGGGCCAGGATCTTGGCCAGATGACCCTCGATACCCTGATCGAGCGTTGGCAGCGCGAAGTTGAAGCGCGGTCGGCCTCGATTTGATTTTTGGCATTCGTGGAGAACTGAACCATCGCTCAAGAAAAAAAGCAGCGCGTCAATGAGGAGATCAGCGCGCCCGAAGTTCGTCTGGTCGGTGAAGACGGCGAACCGATCGGTATTGTCTCCCTGAGAGCGGCCATCGAGGCGGCTGAAGAGGCCGGGCTCGATCTTGTCGAAATCGCGCCGATGGCGCAGCCCCCGGTCTGTCGGGTGATGGATTTCGGCAAGTTCAAGTATCAGGAGCAGAAGAAGGCCCACGAAGCCAAGCTCAAGCAGAAGCAGGTGCAGGTCAAGGAAGTGAAGCTGCGCCCGGCGACTGACGAGAACGACTACCAGATCAAGCTGCGCAATCTGAAGCGCTTCCTTGAGGAAGGTGACAAGTGCAAGGTGACGCTGCGTTTCCGCGGTCGGGAAATGGCGCACCAGGAATTCGGCCTGCGTCAGCTCGAGCGGGTCAAGGCCGATCTGGAGGAATTGGGTCAGGTCGAGCAGATGCCCAAGATGGAAGGGCGTCAGATGGTCATGGTGATCGCGCCGATTCGCAAGAATCGCTGAGCGCGAAGAAGAATCTGCTCCCCGCTTTAGGGCGGGACGCAAATCCCGGTGGACGTTGGCCGCCGGAAAACAAGTGGTGTCGGGTTGAAAACGCGCCGCATGGCGACGCTACCTGACGTCATTCATAAACCTGGAGTTAGCAATGCCCAAGATGAAAACCAAGAGCGGAGCCGCGAAACGGTTCAAGGTCCGCGCTAGTGGTGGGATCAAGCGGTCCCAGGCGTTCAAGCGCCACATCCTTACCAAGAAGACCACCAAGAGCAAGCGCCAGCTGCGCGGCATGACGGAAGTTCACGCCGCCGACGAGAAGCTGATCCGCGCCATGCTGCCTTACGCTTGATAGGAGACCGCCATGCCCAGAGTTAAACGTGGTGTAACCGCCCGCGCACGTCACAAGAAGGTTCTTGATCAGGCCAAGGGTTACCGCGGCCGTCGCAAGAACGTATACCGCATCGCCAAACAGGCGGTGATGAAGGCCGGTCAGTACGCCTACCGCGACCGTCGTCAGCGCAAGCGCCAGTTCCGCGCCCTGTGGATCGCCCGTATCAACGCCGCTGCGCGTGAAGTGGGCCTGACCTACAGCACCTTCATGAACGGCCTGAAGAAGGCCGCGATCGAAGTGGATCGCAAGGTGCTGGCCGACCTGGCCGTGTTCGACAAGCCCGCTTTTGCGGCGCTTGCTGACCAAGCCCGGGCCAAACTCGCTGCGTAATCCGACGCAGCACGAAAAAAGGAGGCCTGGCCTCCTTTTTTTTTCCTGAATTTTCCACGGCAAGCAAATGGATAAGCTCGATCAACTCGTTCAACAGGCCGCGGCCGAGTTCGCCGCGGCGGCGGACGGCGTCCAGCTGGAACAGGCCAAGGCGCGCTTTCTCGGCAAGACGGGGGTGCTCACCGAGCAGCTCAAGGGACTCGGCAAGCTCGCGCCCGAAGAGCGCCGTGCGGCCGGCGCCGAGATCAACCGCGCCAAGGATGCGATCGAGGCGGCGCTCGAAGCCCGCCGCAATGCCCTGCGCGAAGCCGTTCTGCTCGCCCAGCTCGCAGCTGAGGCGCTTGACGTCACGCTGCCCGGCCGTGGTACATCGGCGGGCGGTCTGCATCCGGTGAGCCGCACCCTCGAGCGCATCGAAGGGCTGTTCCGCTCGATCGGCTTCGTCGTCGCCGACGGTCCCGAGATCGAGACCGACTGGCATAATTTCACCGCGCTCAACACGCCGGAAAACCACCCGGCGCGCTCGATGCACGACACCTTCTACCTCGAAGGCAACGACGAGGTGCTACTGCGCACGCACACCAGCCCGGTGCAGGTGCGTGCGATGCTCGATCATGCCGCCCGCCATGCGGGGCGCGAGCAAATGCCCGAGCTGCGCATCATTGCGCCGGGCCGCGTGTACCGCGTCGATTCGGATGCGACGCATTCGCCGATGTTCCACCAGGTCGAGGGCCTGTGGGTCGGCGAGAGCGTCAGCTTTGCCGACCTCAAGGGCGTGATCGCCGACTTCCTGCGCAAGTTCTTCGAAACCGAAGACCTGCAGGTGCGTTTCCGTCCCTCGTTCTTCCCCTTCACCGAGCCCAGCGCCGAGATTGACGTCGCCTTCATGAGCGGCGCACTCGAGGGGCGCTGGCTCGAGATCGCCGGTTGCGGCATGGTGCATCCGAATGTCCTTCGCTTCGGCGGCATCGATCCCGAGCGCTATACCGGTTTCGCCTTCGGCATGGGGCCGGACCGCCTCACGATGCTGCGCTACGGGGTCAACGATCTGCGCCTGTTCTTCGAAGGCGATCTGCGCTTCTTGAGCCAATTCAGGTAATCGAATCATGCAATTCTCGGAACAGTGGCTGCGGAGCCTCGTCAATCCTCCGCTCGACAGCGAGGCGCTCGGACATCTCCTGACGATGGCCGGCCTCGAGGTCGAAGAATCCGCTCCCGTTGCACCGCCCTTCACCGGCGTCGTCGTCGCCCGGATCGTCGAGGCGGAAAAGCACCCCAATGCCGACAAGCTGAAGCTGTGCAAGGTCGACGCCGGGCAGGGAGATCTGCTGCAGATCGTCTGTGGCGCCCCCAACGCCGCCGTCGGCATGAAGGTGCCGTGTGCGGTCGTCGGTGCAAAGCTGCCCGGCTTCGAAATCAAGGCGGCCAAGCTGCGCGGTGTTGAGTCATTCGGGATGCTGTGCTCGGCCCGCGAGCTGGGGCTTTCGGAAGACCATGGCGGCCTGATGGATCTGCCCGCCGACGCGCCCGTCGGCACGAACCTGCGCGAGTATCTGGCGCTCGACGACACGTTGTTCACGATCAAGCTCACGCCCAACCGCTCCGATTGTCTGAGTCTGCTCGGGGTCGGTCGCGAGGTCGCAGCGCTGACGGGGCAGCCGCTTTCCGCGCCTCAAATTGCGGTCGTCGCGCCGACCCTCGACGACCGTCGTGCCATCGTGCTCGATGCGCCGGCCGCATGTCCGCGCTACTGCGGGCGCATCGTGCGCGGTGTCGACGCGAAGGCGCCCACGCCCGACTGGATGAAGCAGCGCCTGCAGCGTTGCGGCGTGCGCTCGATCAGCGCGCTCGTCGACGTCACGAACTACGTGATGCTCGAGCTCGGTCAGCCCCTGCATGCCTTCGACAATGCGCATCTGTCCGGTGCGATCCATGTGCGCTATCCGCGCGAGGGCGAACAGGTGCTGCTGCTCAACGAGCAGACCGTCACCCCGGCGGCGGACACGCTGCTGATCGCCGACGAGGCACGCGCGCTCGCGCTCGCGGGCATCATGGGAGGCGAGGACAGCGGGATCACGCTAGAGACGACCGACATGTTCCTCGAGAGCGCGTTTTTCGCGCCCGATGCGATCGCGGGACGCGCGCGCAGCTACGGCTTCGTGTCCGATGCCTCGCACCGCTTCGAGCGCGGCGTGGACTTCGAGCTCGCGGCCAGCGCGATCGAGCGCGCCACGCAGCTGATCCTCGATATCTGCGGCGGTGCAGCGGGTCCGGTCGTCGAGGCGGTGTCGAAGGAGCATCTGCCGGCACGCAAGCCGGTGCGTCTCCGTCCGGCGCGCGCGCGTCGTCTGCTCGGCATCGATCCCGACGATGCCGCGATCGTGAAACTGCTCAATGGCGTGCACCTCGGTGTGCGCCACGAGGGGGACGACCTCCTCGTCGTGCCGCCGTCCTTCCGTTTCGACATCGAGATCGAGGAGGATCTGATCGAAGAAATCGCGCGTCTGTACGGCTACGACAACATCCCGGCCCTGCCGCCGCAGGGAGGGCTGGCGATGCTGGATCGTTCCGAGTCAGGCCGTACCGCGTGGGATGTCCGTCACCTGCTGGCCGGCCGCGACTACCAGGAGGTGGTCAACTACGCGTTCGTCGAAGAGGCGTGGGAGCGCGATTTCTGCGCCAACGACGCGCCGATCCGGCTCGCGAACCCGATCGCCAGCCAGATGAGCGTAATGCGCAGCAGCCTGATTCCCGGGCTTACGGGCAACCTCGTGGCGAACCGCAAGCGCCAGTTGAGCCGCGTGCGCGTGTTCGAGATCGGTCGTTGTTTCGAGCGCAAGGCGGACGGCGAACCGGTCGTCGGATTCCATCAGCCGGTGCGTGTTGCCGGCCTCGCGGCCGGTCCCGCACTGCCCGAGCAATGGGGTGTGCCGACGCGCAACGTCGATTTCTATGACGTGAAGGGGGACGTCGAGGCGCTATTCGCGCCGCGTGTCCTCAAGTTCGAGCCGGTCTCGGAGCCCGCGCTCCATCCCGGCCGTGCCGCGGCGGTGCTGCTGGACGGCCGCCGCATCGGCGTTGTCGGCGAGCTTCACCCGGTCTGGGTTCAACGCTATGACCTCGGTACCGCTCCGGTCGTGTTCGAGCTCGACATGGACGCGGTGCTGCTGGCTGATCTGCCGGCCTACTCGGAGATCTCGCGGCAGCCCGCGGTCACGCGCGACCTTGCTCTCGTAGTCGAGCAGGCGCTGCCGGTGGCGCGTGTGATCGAGGTGCTGAACGAGTCGGTGCCCGCCATCGTGAAGGGGGTCGAGCTCTTCGATGTGTACCATGGCAAAGGCATCGACCCGGGAAAAAAGAGCCTTGCGTTCAGGGTGTTGATGCAAGATACTCAGCGCACGCTTGAGGATGCAGAGGTGGATGCCGCAGTCACGGCGATTGTGCATCATGCAGAAACTGTGCTCGGCGCCCGCTTGCGTGGATAGTCCCATCATGAACGTGACCCTGACCAAAGCAGAGTTGGCCGATCTGCTGTTCGAGCGTGTCGGCCTCAACAAGCGTGAAGCCAAGGACATGGTGGAAGGTTTTTTCGAGGAGATCCGGCTCGCGCTGGAAAAGGGCGAATCCGTGAAACTCTCCGGGTTCGGCAATTTCCAGTTGCGTGACAAGCCGCAGAGGCCCGGACGGAACCCGAAGACCGGCGAGGAAATTCCGATCACTGCTCGCCGGGTTGTCACCTTCCATGCCAGTCAGAAGCTGAAGGCAGCCGTGGAGCAGCTGAGTGATGCAGGCAAGCAGCCATAACGAGGCCTCCGGGCCTCTGCCGCCGATTCCGGCAAAACGCTACTTCACGATCGGTGAAGTGAGCGAGTTGTGCGCGGTGAAGCCCCATGTGCTGCGGTACTGGGAGCAGGAGTTCACCCAACTCAAGCCGGTGAAGCGGCGGGGCAACCGGCGCTACTACCAGCATCACGAAGTGCTGCTGGTGCGCCGCATCCGCGAACTGCTGTACGACGAAGGCTTCACGATCTCGGGTGCGCGTAACAAGCTTGGCGAGTCCGCCATCCACGAGCAGGAGGAGGCCGAGGCGTCCGTTCTCCTGCGCGAAACACTCGCCGGCGTGCGAGCGGAGATCGTCGCGACGCTCGCGCTGCTGAAAGCGTGATGCGGGGCTGGCAATATCCGATAGCCCTGCTATAATGGCGGCTTGTGTCGGGGCGTAGCGCAGCCTGGTAGCGCACTTGCATGGGGTGCAAGGGGTCGCGAGTTCGAATCCCGCCGCCCCGACCAATAAGTTCAAACAAGAACCGGCCGCTGGCCGGTTTTTGCTTTTATGCACTCCGTCGGACTCTCCGGGTGGCCGGGCGGGGGGCGCCGGTGTGCTAAGATGTTTTCCCGCTTCTGCGATACATCCGGCTCCCATTGTGGTTTGTATCCCTCCGAACGGAAAAATCATGCGCATTCTGGTCAGTAACGACGACGGTTATTTTGCCCCCGGTATCGCTGCCCTGGCAGCGGCGCTCGCCGAGGTGGGAGATGTGACCGTCGTGGCGCCCGAGCGCGACCGCAGCGGTGCGAGCAATTCGCTGACCCTCGATCGTCCCTTGTCGCTGCGCCGTGCTGCCAACGGCTTCCACTTCGTCAATGGCACGCCCACGGACTGCGTGCATCTGGCGGTGACCGGAATGCTGGATCATCTGCCTGACATGGTCGTGTCGGGGGTCAATCACGGTGCCAACATGGGTGACGACACGGTGTACTCCGGCACCGTCGCGGCGGCCACCGAAGGCTACCTGCTCGGCGTGCCGTCGATCGCGATTTCCCTCGTGAGCAAGCAGGCGAGCGATTTTTCCGCCGCGGCGCGCGTGGCACGCGACCTGGCCGAACGCTTCCTGCGCGAGCCGTTCCGCCAGCCGGTGCTGCTGAACGTGAATGTTCCCGATCGGCCGTATGAGGAATTGCGCGGGCAGAAGATCACGCGCCTGGGCAAGCGCCACAAGGCCGAGCCGGTGATCCGCAGCACGACGCCGCGCAACGAGACGGTATATTGGGTCGGCGCGGCGGGTCAGGCGGCCGACGCCGGCGAGGGTACGGATTTTCATGCCGTGGCGGAAGGTTTTGTCTCCATTACCCCCCTGCAGATCGATCTGACGCACTACAACCTGATGCCGGGCGTTTCCGAATGGCTGGCACGATGAGCCTGCGCCGACCCGATGCCGTGCAGGCCGCGACGCGTGCGCGGGCTCGCATGGTGGACCGCCTGCGTGCTCAGGGCATCCGGGACGAGAAAGTGCTCGGGGCGATGATGCAGGTGCCGCGGCATGCATTCGTCGAAGAGGGGCTCGCGTACAGCGCATACGACGACACGGCCCTGCCCATCGGCTATCAGCAGACGATCTCGCAGCCTTTCGTGGTCGCGAAGATGATCGAGGCGTTGCGGGCCGGCCGCGAACTGGGGCGGACCCTGGAGGTCGGAGCGGGATGTGGCTACCAGGCGGCGGTGTTGTCCTTCGTCGCCACGGAAGTGTATGCGGTCGAACGGATCCGTCCGCTGCTCGATGTAGCGCGTGAAAATCTCCGACCCTTGCGTCTGCCCAACGTGCGCCTGAAATGTGCCGATGGCACGATGGGTTTGCCCGAGGCTGCTCCGTATGACACGATTATCGTCGCGGCTGCTGCGGCGAGCGTGCCGGTGTCGCTCAGGGAGCAGCTTGCTCCGGGCGGACGGCTGATGCTGCCCGTCGGTGGTGCGGACCAGAGGCTCGTGATGATCGAGCGGCAGGGGAATGTTTTTCGGGAGAGCCGCCTCGAAGCTGTGCGGTTCGTCCCATTATTGACTGGTACGGAATGAGTGATTCAGTGAAGCTTGGTCATGTGTGCCGCTGGCTGACGCTGTGCGGCATCGTTGCGATGCTGGTGGGATGCGCTGCCACGCGGCCTGCCCCTGTCAGGGACGGCACGTCGCCGCCCGCCGCCGAATCCGTTTCGGGGGCCGCAGCCACGGCGTCGAAGACGGAGGCGCCGACTCACGTGGTGCGCCCCGGGGAGACCTTGTTGGGCATCGCGCGGCAGTATGGCGTCACGGTGAAGGATCTGGTCGGCTGGAACGGCCTCGCCGACCCGAACCAGATCCATGTCGGGCAGGCGCTGAAGGTTGGCGCTGCTCCTGCGACGGCCAGTGGCGGGGGGGGCGGCGCCGTGGCGCAGCCTATCGCGATTACCCAGCCGGTGGACGTCCAGCCGGTCAAGACGCCGGGCGAAGCCGCCCCGCCGGTCGCGGGCGGGTTCAAGCAGGAACCCCGCGGGGGCAAACAGGCTTATAGCGACGAGGCGTGGGCCTCGGTGAATCCGCGGGCGGGGGCGAGCGTGCCGGTCGCGCCGTCTGCTTCTGCTGCACCGGAGCCGGACAAGGCGCCGGGCAATACGTCGTGGCTGTGGCCGGCCGCCGGGCAGGTCATCGAGACCTACGACGAGGGTACGAACAAGGGTGTCGATATCGCCGGCAAGCCAGGGGACCCGGTGGTGGCGTCTGCGGGCGGAAAGGTGGTGTACTCCGGAAGCGGCTTGCGTGGCTACGGAAAACTGGTCATCATCAAGCACGATGCCAATTACCTGACAGCGTATGCGCATAATCAGCAGCTGCTGGTGAAGGAAGGCGATTCGGTGTCGAAAGGCCAGAAGATCGCGGAGCTAGGGAGCACCGATGCGGATCGTCCCAAGGTGCACTTCGAGATCCGCAAGCAGGGCCGTCCGGTAGATCCGCTGAAGTATTTGCCTGCACGCTGACGAGGAGGCTATGTACGATCCGGCAAGTCATGACGATGTAGAGAGTCAGGAACCGGATCTGCCCCTCGAGGTGGAGGTTTTTGTCGAGCGGGTTGCGCCGGTTTTCGAGAACGAGTTTCTCAGCGACGTCACCCAGATCTACCTCAACGAGATCGGCGCGAATCCGCTGCTGACCGCGGAGGAGGAGGCGGCCTTGGCGCGCCGCGTGAGGGTGGGTGATTTTCAGGCCCGCCAGACGATGATAGAGCGCAACCTGCGTCTGGTCGTCAATATCGCCAAGCATTACCTGAATCGCGGCATCCCCCTGCTCGACTTGGTCGAGGAGGGCAACCTCGGCTTGATGCACGCACTGGAGAAGTTCGATCCCGAGCGAGGGTTCCGTTTCTCGACCTACGCGACCTGGTGGATACGCCAGAACATCGAGCGTGCGATCATGAACCAGTCGCGCACGATCCGGCTTCCTGTCCATGTGGTGAAGGAGCTCAATCAGGTCCTGCGGGCCCAGCGCAGCCTGGAGGCGGCCGGGAACGGGGAGTTCACGCTGGAACAGGTCGCGACGATGCTGGACAAATCCGTCGACGAGGTGCGTGCGATCCTGTCCCTGAGCGAGCACACCGCCTCCCTCGATGCGCCGCTGGAGATCGATCCGACGCTGTCGATCGGGGAATCGCTGGCCGATGACCAGGCGACGTCGCCGGACGTTTCGATCCAGGACGCCGAGGTTGAGGAGCTGATCCGCGAGTGGATCGGCATGCTCAACGAGAAGCAGCGCCTTGTGATTCGCCACCGCTATGGCCTGGATGAATGCGAGGTGATGACGCTGGAAGAGCTGGCTGCGCGCCTGTCGCTCACGCGCGAGCGGGTGCGGCAGATCCAGCTCGAAGCCCTGAGCCAGTTGCGGCGCACGGTCAAGCGCCGCGGCATTTCGCGCGACGAACTGCTCTGACGCTTTTCCCCGCTGTTAGTGGCTGTGTCTATTGTGGTGCCGCGACGTTCACGTACTGGTCGCGCAGTGCGCGTGCCAGTTCGTACACGGCCATCGCATAGAAGCTGCTCTTGTTGTAGCGCGTGATCACGTAGAAGTTGCGATAACCGAGCCAGTATTCGGTCGGTGCACCCGGGGTCGCCAGGTCGACGAGGGTCGCCGGCTTTGCCGGGGGATTCGCGCTGGCCGCGACGATGCCTGCGGAGGCGATCGTTTCGGGCGCGAGTGCCGGTTCGATACCGGAGTCGACAAGTGTCTGCGCGTCGGCTTCGGCAGGGACGAGGGCCGGAATGGCGACCGTTTCGCCACGCACCCATCCGTGCCGGGCAAGGTAGTTGGCGACGCTGCCGATGGCGTCGGCAGGTTCGTTGTCGAAGTCGATGTGCCCGTCGCCGTCGAAGTCGACGGCATAGCTGCGGATGCTGCTGGGCAGAAACTGGGGATAGCCGATCGCGCCGGCGTAGGACCCGTAGTATGAGAGCGGATCGCGGACCTGTTCGCGAGCGAGCAGGAACAGTTGTTCGAGTTCGCCCTGGAAGAGCGCCGCGCGCGGCGGGTAGTCGAAGGCGAGGGTTGCGAGGGCGGAGACGGCCTCGAAATTGCCCGTATTACGCCCGTAATAGGTTTCCACGCCGATGATGGCGACGACGATTTCGGGCGGGATGCCATATTGATCGGCGGCTTTCTGCAGCGCGCCCGCATGTGTCTGCCAGAACGCGATGCCGCCCTCGATCCGTTTGCTGTCGAGGAAACGTGCGCGGTAACGCTGCCAGGAGCGGATGCCGGGCGTTGCGGGCGGACGGATCAGGTCAAGCACGCGAGGTTCCTGGTGGGCCCGTCCGAGCGTTGCGAGCACCGTGTCGCGGTCGAAGCCGTGCTTTTCCTGCATCGAGTCTGCGAAGCGAATGGCTTCGGGGCGCTCGGCGAAGGAGCCGCCGGCGAGGCCGGGTTGTGATATCAGTCCGAGGCTCAGGGCCGCGGCGGCGAAGGTACGTTTCATTTAAGCTTCAATCTCCGGATGGATCGGGCGAGCAGGCGCACGCGGTGCGGGTTGGCAGGCTCCGCGCCGTAGCGCAGATTGGCGTAGCCTTCGCTGATGGAGCGCAACGGCTCGGCGTGCTCCGGGAAGGTCATCGCCAGGCGTTTGCCGTAATCGAGTGGCCCCTCCCACGGGTGCCTGGCCGCGCCGTGGCGGGCGAGTTTGCCGGAAAACCGTGCCCACGCAGCGTCGAGCGGATCATGTCGGTGGCGTTGCGCAAAGGCCCACGCCAAGAGCATCATCATCAGGCCTGCCGCGGAGATACCCAACAGCATGGCCAGCGTGCGCCAGTCGGGCTGCGGGAATCCTATCCGCTCGAGCAGGTCGCGTTGCCGCTCGGGATTGTATCCAAGAACCCATTGGTTCCACGTATTCGAGAGGGCTTCCCAGCGATACCGCACGTCGCGCAGCCAGTCCATGCCCGGGCGCCGGAGCAGCGGAAGGGCATCCCAATCCTGCAAGGCCGCGCTCAGGCCGGACTCGATGCGGGCAGGGGCGGATAGCGCCGTGGGATCTACGCGAATCCAGCCGCGCTCGGCGAGCCACACTTCCGCCCAGGCGTGGGCGTCCGACTGCCGCACGACGAGGCTGCCGTCGACCGGATTGATCTCGCCGCCCTGGTAGCCGGTGACCACGCGTGCCGGAACGCCCGCCGCCCGCATCAGGAACACGAAAGCTGACGCGAAGTGCTCGCAGAACCCCTGCCGGGTGTCGAACAGGAATTCGTCGACCGAGTGAGTGCCCAGCAGGGGCGGGCTGAGCGTATATGTCAGGTCCATGCCGCGCATGCGTTCGAGGGCGCGTGCGAGGATGGTCGCGGGGTCGGAGGTGCCCGCCGCGATTTCGTGTGCCAGGGCTGTGCTGCGTGGATTGAAGTTGGCCGGAAGCCGCCTCGCCTCGGCAAGCACGATGGTGCTCTCGTCCTTTCCCACCGCGGTCGCGGGGTACGAACGCAGATCGAAGCGTGTACGCGCACGCACGGGCTGTTCGGCGAGCAGCCGGTAGTCGCCGGCATAGCGCGCCTTCGGAATGTTTGCAGCCGGGAAGTCGAGCGCGAGAAGCCACGGCTGATTGTGCGGTTCGAGAGTGAGGCGGTATTCGTAGGCGCGGCCTGAAGGCTGGTAACGGGGCGCGGCGGCGATCGTGCTGAAGCCCGGTCGCCAGCTTCGCCCGTCGTAGCGGGTGAGCACCGGGCCGCGCCAGTAGCGTCGGGAGGGCGGCGGCGGAGCACCGTTGAATTCGGCGCGGAAGGCGATGGCATCGGACAGGCCGAGCTGGCTGATGGAACCGGGCGTCATGGTGTCGGAGAGTCCGGTCATCCCGCTGTATGCGTCCGTCGGCAGGCCCCATAGGGGGCCCTGCACACGCGGGAAGAGCACGAACAGGACCAGCATGAAGGGCAAGCCCTGCGCGAGGAGCAGCGCGCTGGCGCGCAGTTGGGCGGCCGGCCGTGCGGCGGCGTCTTCGAGGCTCAGCAGGCTCGTCGTGGTCAGCAGCGAGCCCGCGAGCGCCAGGGCTGCGATACCCGGTGTCTGGTTGTAGAAGAACAGGCCGAGTTGCAGGAAGTAGGCGAGCAGGACGGCTGCGCGAAGGTCGCGTGTGTTGCGCGATTCGAGCAGTTTCAGGCACAGCAGCACGGCAAGCAGGGCGACGCCGGGATCCTTGCCGAAGAAATGGCCGAATTCGAACCGTACCCCGATTCCCGCCGCGACCGCAACGAGCAGGATGAGGAGCTGGCGGGGCGGCGTCCCGCGCCGCCACAGCAGCGCGCCGCGGATGGCGATGAGGCCGGCGCAGAGGATGACGAGCCAGTAGGGGAGTTCCATCGCGTGAGGCGCGAGGGTCGCGGCGACTGCCGCGAGCAGCCAGCCGAACTGTGCGGGAGCGGGCGAGCGGGCGTCACGCATCGGTGCCGGCTTCAGTTCCGAAGAGGGCAAGCCGCCGCAGACAGCCGGCGCTGTGCTCGGACCCGCGCCCCATGGCGATTCGTGCGTCGGGCAGCGTGAGCGAGAACGCGAGCCCCCGTTGCTCGGCCGCCACGATCCAGGCCGTCATGCGCGACAAGCGGGCCTCGATGTCGAGGTCCGGGGGGAAATCGTCCCAGTCGAGATGGATCTCTCCGCCATCCATGCCGCTGAATTGCTTCGTGAGCATCGGGCCGCCGCGGGCGAGCGTCTTCCACGCGACGTGGCGTGGAGAGTCCGCCGGTTGATACGGCCGCAAGCCGGCAAAATCATCATCGCCGGTCGAGCCGGCACGCCGTCCCAGGTTGCGGGATGCGCCTTCGGGTAGTGGCGGGGGCATTGGCTCGGGCGCGGGATACACGAGACAGCGCTGATCGGGGACCAGCACGCTCCACGCGCGGATCAGGCCGAGCGGATAGGTCGTTTCGATACGCACGCGGCCGAGTGCCATCCAGCCGCGTCCTGCGGTCACGGCCGGAACGATCAGGTCGCCTCCGTCACCGGCCCCGATCTCGAACGGTACGATCGCGCCGTGCGCCTTGAGGCGCAGCGAAGGCCGCCGCGCATGTCTGTGATTGGCGACGACGACGTGGAAGCAGGCACTCTCGCCGGCAAAGACCGGCTCTGCACGCCCCGGCGTGAAGGACAGGTGCAGGAGGTTGCGGAAGGCGTGCACCATGCTCGCGACCGACACTCCGCCAAGGAGGAACACGAGCGCATAGCCCAGGCTGAGGTTGTAATTGATCGATGCGATCAGCATGACCAGGAGCGCGGCCGCGAAGGCCAGGCCCGCGGGTGTCGGCAATACGAAGATGCGCCGCTGGCCGAGCACGATCGGGGACGGTTCCGGCGGGCCGATCCGAAACAGCCAGCGATCGAGGTGGCGACGCAGGGGGATCATCAACCCGGCGAGCGAATGCCGTTCGGGCTGCGCCGGTCGAAACCCCGCGGGGGTGCCGTCCAGTAGGTGGCGACGCGGAGCGTCGGGACGAGGGGGCATCAGACGACGGGTACGTCGCGGATGAGCTGGCCGAGCACCTCGGGTGTGACGCTGCGTCCGTCGACCGCCGAATGCATGCGATGGGCGGCAACGTGCGGGAATACGGTCTGGATGTCTTCGGGCAGGACGTGGTCGCGTCCCTCGATGAGAGCCCAGGCGCGGGCTGCGGCGATCAGGCCCAGGCCGGCGCGCGGGCTGAGGCCGGCGGCGAGCTCGGGGCTGTGGCGGGTGCTGGCGAGGAGCGCCTGGATGTAGTCGACGAGGCGTTCGGATACGGTGATCGCGTGCGCCGCCTGCTGCATCGCCAGCAGGTCGTCCGGCTGGATCACGGCACGCTGGCGTTCGAGGAGTTCGCGCCTGTCCTCGCCCATCAGCAGTGCCCGTTCGGCGCTGCGGTCGGGATAGCCGAGGCGGATGCGCAGCAGGAAGCGGTCGAGCTGGCTCTCGGGCAGCGGAAAGGTGCCGATCTGGTGAGACGGGTTCTGCGTCGCGATGACGAAGAACGGGTCGGGTAGCGGGTGCGTTTCGCTATCCGCCGTGACCTGACGCTCTTCCATGGCTTCCAGCAGCGCGCTCTGCGTCTTGGGTGTGGCGCGGTTGATCTCGTCGGCGAGGATGAGCTGGCTGAAGACGGGGCCGGGGTGGAAGCGGAAACTGCCGGTTTCGCGGTCGAAGATCGACACTCCGACGATGTCGGCGGGAAGAAGATCGCTCGTGAACTGGATGCGCTGGAAGTGCAGTCCGATGAGGCGGGCAATGACGTGCGCAAGCGTCGTCTTGCCCACGCCCGGGATGTCCTCGATCAGCAGATGTCCGCGCGCGATGAGGCAGGAGAGGGCGAGCCGCAGTTCGCGGTCCTTGCCGAGGATGATGCAGTTGGCAGCTTCGAGAACGCGAATTGCGTAGCGATGGGGCATGGCGCGGACGTACTGTGAAATTCACCGGGAAGCGGTGATAATAGAGCAAAGACCGACAGGCTGCGCCCTTCAAGGATGCGCCGATTCGAAGGCTGGGATGCGGGAAGTTTGACCCGCACGCGAGAGAGGGGGGGTATGACGACGACTGCGTTCATCACGCACCGCGATTGCTGGCTGCACGACATGGGAACCTTCCATCCGGAATGTCCGGACCGGCTGGCTGCCATCAACGATCGGCTGATCGCCGCCGGTCTCGACATGTACCTCTCGTTCTATGACGCCCCGTTGGCGACGGAGGAGCAGATCGTCCGGGTGCATCCGGCCAATTATCTCGAAGAGCTTAATGCCAGCGTGCCCGATCACGGCATCCGCCATCTCGACCCGGATACCGCGATGAGTCCGGGGACGATGAAGGCGGCGTTGCGCTCGGCTGGTGCCGGCGTTCTGGCCACTGATCTCGTGCTGAAGGGCGAAATCGAGAATGCGTTCTGCGCGGTGCGTCCGCCGGGTCATCACGCCGAGCGCGGCAAGGCGATGGGGTTCTGTTTCCTGAACAACGTGGCCATTGCCGCGCGTCATGCGCTGGAGGCGCACGGGCTGGAACGCGTGGCGATCGTCGATTTCGACGTGCACCACGGTAACGGCACGGAAGACGCTTTTCGCGACGACCCGCGCGTGCTCATGGTGAGCATCTTCCAGCATCCCTTCTATCCGTACAGCGGTGCGGACTGCACGGCGCCGAACATGGTCAACGTGCCCGTGCCCGCGGGGACGCGCGGCGATGCTTTCCGCACGATCGTCGCCGAGCGCTGGATGCCTGCACTGCGGGAGCACAAGCCGCAGATGGTGTTCATCTCGGCCGGTTTCGATGCGCATTACGAGGACGACATGGGCTCGGTGGGGCTGGTGGAGTCGGACTACGTGTGGGTCACCCGGCAGGTCAAGGCGGTGGCCGAGGAGTGCGGGCACAAGAACATCGTGTCCATCCTCGAGGGCGGCTACTCGCTGTCATCGCTGGCACGCTCGGTCGTGGCGCACGTCAAGGAGCTTGCCGACCTTTGAACGCCGAGTTGCAGGACGCCCGCACCGGAGGGTGCGAGCCGGGGCCGGCAGCCAGTCCTTCGTGCAAGCCACTGGCCGTCCGGCGTCGATCAGGTAGAATCGATTCTTTTAATTTTCGGCCGCTTCCATGATTACCGGATCGATTGTCGCCATCGTCACCCCGATGAACGAAGATGGCAGCCTGGACATTCCGCGCCTGCGCGCCTTGATCGACTTCCATGTTGCCGAGGGTACCGACGGAATCGTCATCGTCGGAACGACCGGCGAGTCGCCCACGGTGACCGTCGAAGAACACTGCGAGCTGATCCGCGTGGCGGTCGAGCACGCGGCCGGACGCATCCCCGTGATCGCCGGCACCGGCGCGAATTCGACGGCCGAGGCCGTCGAACTCGCGCGCTTCGCGCAGAAGTCGGGCGCCGTGGCGCATCTGTCGGTCGTGCCGTACTACAACAAGCCCACGCAGGAAGGCCTGTACCGCCACTATCGCTCGATCGCCGAGGCGGTCGAACTGCCGCTGATCCTGTACAACGTGCCGGGGCGCACGGTGGCCGACCTGTCCAACGACACGGCGCTGCGGCTGGCGCAGATTCCGAACATCGTCGGCATCAAGGACGCCACGGGCAGCATCGACCGTGCGTGCGACCTGATCGAGCGTGCACCCAAGGGGTTTGCGCTGTATACCGGCGATGACATGACCGGCATGGCCTTCATGCTCCTGGGCGGCCATGGCGCGATCTCGGTGACGGCCAACGTCGCCCCGCGCGCGATGCACGAGATGTGCGCCGCGGCCATCGCCGGCGACGCGATCAAGGCGCGCGAGATCAATGCACGTCTCGTCGGCCTGCACCGCGACCTTTTCTGCGAGGCCAATCCGATCCCGGTGAAGTGGGCGGTCGAGCAGATGGGGCTGGTCACGTCCGGCATCCGCCTGCCGCTCACCCAGCTGTCCGAGGGCCTGCACGAGCGCGTACGTGCGGCAATGCGTCGCGCCGGCGTGAACGTCTGATTTTTCCTGGAACTACCGAAACTCATGAATCGTACCTTGCGTACTGCGGCCTCGCTGCTCGGCGCGGCCGTCGCCTTGTCGGGTTGCTCCGGCTCCCTCGTCGAATCCAAGAAGATCGATTACAAGAGCGCGCGGCAGTTGCCATCGCTCGAGATTCCGCCGGACCTCACGGCCCCGACACGCGATGACCGTTACGTGGTGCCGGACGTCTCGCCCAAGGGTGTGGCGACCTACTCGGCCTATGCGACCGACCGCGCGCAGCCCCAGCCGAGCGCAAGCCAGCAGGAGGTGCTGCCGAAGGTCGAAAGCATGCGCGTCGAGCGCGCGGGCAGTCAGCGTTGGCTCGTCGTGCAAGGCTCACCGGATGTCATGTGGCCCAAGGTCAAGGACTTCTGGCTCGAGACGGGCTTCATCCTCAACGTCGAGCGTCCCGAACTCGGCGTGATGGAGACGGATTGGGCCGAGGACCGCGCGAAGCTTCCGCAGGACTTCATCCGCTCGACGCTCGGGAAGGTGCTCGACGGTGTGTTCTCGACGCCGGTGCGCGACAAGTTCCGTACGCGGATGGAGGCGGGCAAGGATCCCAATACGGTGGAAATCTACATCAGCCATCGCGGCATGATGGAGATCTATCCCAACGAGGCGAAGGACACGACCGTTTGGCAGCCTCGCCCGGCCGATCCCGAGCTCGAAGCCGAAATGCTGCGTCGCCTGATGGTTCGGCTTGGCGCGGCGGAAGAGCGCGCGGCGGCCATCGTGGCGGCGGCGCCGGCGGCCGAGCGTGCCGCTCTCAAGGGGGCGAGCGGCGGCAGCGTGACGTTGGCAATGGATGAGTCCTTTGACCGGGCGTGGCGTCGCGTGGGTCTGGCGCTGGATCGCATCGGCTTCACGGTCGAGGATCGTGACCGCTCGAAGGGACTCTTCTTTGTCCGCTACGTGGATCCGGATGCGGACGTGCAGACGAAGAAATCCGAAGGCATCTTGTCCAAGCTCGCTTTCTGGCGCAGCAACGAACAGTCCGTGCAGAAGGGGGGCGAATACCGCCTGCGTGTCCGGGGTGAGGGCGAAAAGTCGGTGGTCAGCGTGATGACTCGCGAAGGGGGCGAGGATTCGTCCGAAACCGCGCGCAAGATTCTTGGGCTGCTGCAGGAGCAGTTGCGCTGAGGTGTCGGATTCGGCTTGCGGGTCCGCGAGGTTCCGCAAGCCGGGTTGCGTTTCGCGTGGCGGGACAGCAGCATGGCCTGACCGCGGCGAAGTGAAGGACTGCGACGGGCAACAAAAAAGCCGGCTCGAGAGCCGGCTTTTTTGCGTCGCTGCGAGAGCGGCGGGATTACTTCTGCGCGCCGTCCTTCGGAGCTTCGGCGGGGGCAGCAGCCGGAGCAGCGGCGGCCGGAGCGGCTTCCTGAGCAGCCGGGGCGGCGGCGGGAGCAGCGGCTTCCGGAGCAGCGGCCGGGGCGGCAGCGGGCGCAGCCGGAGCGGCAGCGGCGGGGGCTTCAGCCTTCGGAGCTTCAGCCGGCTTGCCGCAGGCGGCAACAGCGAGGGCGAGCAGGGAAGCAACGAGGAGCGACTGTTTCATGTTCGATGTCCTTTCTTGTGGGGGCTAAATGGGTGATCAGTTCCATCCGGGCGGGCGCAAACAGCCTCCCGTCCGGTGAACCTCAAGAAATTCTAGCATGTGATGCAGGCGTGCCAATAGTTTGTTGGTGCAACGCAATAAGGAAAAACGATAGGTCAAAGTGCAAGCGGCGTGCCGACTGCACTGACCCCGCCATTCATCCAGAATGTTTCGAATTGCGTAGCAAGGTGCGCGAGCGTGCCCGATCCGTCGGTGCTGCGCTTTCCCCGCGGCAGGTCCTGATGGAAGCGGGTTACGAGGTCGCTGGCGTCTGCGATCAGGAAGGGCTGGCTCCAGAGGCGGGCCCCGGTGTCCGCACTGCGGACGCTGGCGCAGTGCGCGTAATGGCCGAGGAGGCGTGTGAGGCGGGGGCAGTCCTGTTCCAGCCAGGTGGTTGAGTGCAGCAGGATGCGCAGGGCGTCGCGCCGCGTGCTCTGCGAGCACAGCCGTTCCAGCTGCGCGATGCCTTGCGGGCTTTCCAGTCCGCATTCACGCAGGTCGGGGTCGAAGATGATCACCGTCTGCTGCGCGTTCTCCAGGGCGCCGATGAAGGCTGAGCGGTATTCGCCGTAGCTGTCGAAAGTCTGTTCGCGTGGGGTATCCATGATCAGAGCCTGCACGGTGAGCGGGGTGGGGCGGGGAGGCAGAGGCCGGATGCAATCGCCTGTTCTCCGCCCGGTCGGGGCAATTATAGAACCCGGCGGGTAAAGCGCTGTGCGAGTAGTAAAATCACGCTCTTTTGGGCGGACGTTTGATGCCGGTTGCTGTCATCGAATCACTGGACCACGAAGGGCGCGGGTTCACCCGTGTGGACGGCAAGGCGGTGTTCGTCGATGGCGCATTGCCTGGCGAGACGGTCGAATACAGGGTGGTGCGCCAGAGACCGAGCTACGATCTGGCCGAACTGGAGCGCGTGCTCAAGCCCAGCGGGCAGCGGGTGGTGCCGCCGTGTCCGCATTTCGGCACGTGCGGTGGCTGCTCGATGCAGCATTTCGATTCGGTGGCGCAGGCGGCGACCAAGCAGCGCGTGCTCGAGGATGCGTTGTGGCATATCGCCAAGGTGACGCCGGAAGTGGTGTATCCGGCGATCCACGGGCCGGCTTGGGGTTACCGCTACCGCGCGCGCATCGGCGTGCGGATGGTGCCGTCGAAGGGCGGGGTGCTGATCGGCTTCCATGAGCGCCGCAGCAGTTACATCGCCGACATGCAGAGCTGTGCGGTGCTGCCCGCGCATGTGTCGGCGCTGCTGCCGGCGTTGCACGAGCTGGTCGCGGGATTGTCGATTCCCGACCGGCTTCCGCAGATCGAGATCGCCGTGAGTGAGGGCATTACGGTTCTGGTGTTCCGCAACCTGCTGCCGTTCACGCCGCAGGATATCGCGCACCTCGCCGCGTTTGCCGACTTGCATGGCGTGCAGGTATGGCAGCAGCCGGGCAGCCCGGCAACGGCCAAGCCACTGCATCCGAAGAAGGGGCCGGGGCTCGCGTATACCCTGCCGGAATTCGACGTGACGCTCGATTTCCTGCCGACGGACTTCACGCAGGTGAATGTCGACATCAACCGGCTGCTGATCCGGCGCTCGATGCAATTGCTCGATCCGCAGCCGGGCGAGCGCATCGCCGACCTGTTTTGCGGTCTGGGGAATTTCAGCCTGCCGATCGCGCGCCGCGGGGCGCATGTGATCGGCGTCGAGGGCAGCGACGAGCTGGTCGCACGCGCGTTGAAGAACGCGCGGCGCAATGGACTGGCGGAGCGGACCGAGTTCTACGCGGCGAATCTTTTCGAAGCCACCGAGGACAGCCTCGCCGCGCTCGGCCGGCTCGACAAGCTGCTGATCGATCCGCCACGCGAGGGGGCGATTGCGGTGGTGAAGGCGCTGAGCGAGCAGCAGATGCCGCCGCGCATCGTGTATGTGTCGTGCAACCCGGCGACGCTGGCACGCGACGCGGCGGTGCTGGTGCGCGAAAAGGGCTACGTGCTGCGCGGCGCCGGGATCGCGAACATGTTCCCGCAGACCTCGCACGTCGAGTCGATTGCACTGTTCGAGCGGGGATGACATGCGGGGGCGGGGTGATATACTCCGCCGCTTCCGGAGGTGTGGCAGAGTGGTCGATTGCACCGGTCTTGAAAACCGGCAACGGGCAACCGTTCGTGAGTTCGAATCTCACCGCCTCCGCCAGATCCCGCCTATCTTCCCCGCATCTTCCGGCGTCCGGATCTTCTCCCCCTCCTTCTCCGCATGTCCCGCGTCATTCTCCTGAACAAGCCCTACGGCGTGATCTGCCAGTTCACGGCGGAGCCGGGGCGGCCGACGCTCAAGGATTTCGTGCCGGTGCCCGGCGTGTATGCGGCCGGGCGGCTCGATACGGACAGCGAAGGGTTGCTGCTGCTGACCGATGACGGCGCATTGCAGCATCGGATCGCCGATCCGCGCCACAAGCTGCCCAAGACCTATGTCGTGCAGGTGGAGGGCGAGCCGGACGAGGACTCGTTGGCGCGGCTGCGCGGCGGACTGGATCTGGGGGATTTCGTGACGCGGCCGTGCGAGGCGCGGCGTATTCCGGAGCCTGACTGGCTGTGGCCGCGCGATCCGCCCGTGCGTTTCCGCAAGAGCGTGCCGACGTCGTGGCTGGAGATCGTGCTGCGCGAGGGGAAGAACCGGCAGGTGCGACGGATGACGGCGAAGGCGGGTTTTCCGACGCTGCGCCTGATCCGGGTGGCGATCGGCGGTTGGGCGCTCGCTGGCCTGGCGCCGGGGGTGTGGCGCGCCGAGGAGGTCGATGGCGCGAGTTTCGGCGGCGAGGAACAGGGCCGCGCGGTGCCGGTCCGGCGCGGGCCGGAAGCTGCGGGGCGCCAGCCGCGCGCAGCCGGGGGCGCCCGAGGACGGCGTTCTTAACCGCGCTGCGGCGTAGGCGGTAGAATCGCGCTTCCCAATCATTCCCCAGGGCTTTCCGGCGATGAGTCTCCCGTCCTTTTTCGGCCGCTGTGCGGCGATCGTTGCGATGGCCGGCGCTTGCCTGCCCGCTGCCCGTGCGGAATTGCCGATGGTCGAGCTGGGGGCGGGGATGTACCGCATCGAGGCGGAACTGGCGCATACGGATCAGGCGCGTCAGATCGGCCTGATGAACCGCACGGCGATGCCGCTGCAGCACGGCATGGTGTTCGCGTTTGCGCAGGATGCACGCCACTGCATGTGGATGAAGAACACGCTGATCCCGCTGTCGGTGGCGTTCATGGACCGCGAGGGGCGCATCCTGAACATCGCGGAGATGAAGCCGCAGACCGAGGACAGCCATTGTGCGGCTGCGCCGGCGCGCTTCGCGCTGGAGATGAACGCAGGCTGGTTCGCCGCGCGCGGCATCGGCGCGGGTACGGTGATCCGCGGCGTCGACCGGCTGCCGGCCGGGCGCTGAGGCGCCGCGGGCCCCAAGCAGGCCGCCGCACGTTCCAATACGCGATTTAGGGCTGTTTTCCCGCGCTTATCCGGCGGCGGGGCTTGCCGGTGTGCGGCGATAATTGCCGCACGTCGCCGAACGTCCGTGCTGAACGGGCCGCGTCCGGCGTGCAGGCAAGGAGTCGGCCGTGGCCGAAGACAGCGATCTCGAGAAAACCGAACAGCCATCGTCACGACGGCTGGAACAGGCCCGTGAGGAAGGGCAGGTTCCGCAGTCGCGCGAGCTGTCGACCTTTCTCGTCCTGATCGCCGGGATCGGCGCGCTGTGGATGATGGGGGAATGGATGTCGGGGCGCATCCTCGGCATGTTGCGCGCCGGATTCGCGATCGAGCGCGCGCGCGCCTTCGATCCGAAGCTGATGCTGGAGAGTTTCGGGGCTCTGTTCACCGATGCGCTGCTGACGATGCTGCCGCTGTTCGGGGTCCTGATGGTCGCGGCGATCGCGGCGCCGGTGCTGATGGGGGGCTTCGTGTTCGCGCCGAAGATGCTGGGGCTGAAGCTCGAACGCATGAACCCCATCCAGGGCATCGGCCGTATGTTCTCGATGCACGGGGTGGCGGAGCTGGTGAAGTCGGTCCTCAAGGCGGCGGTGGTCGGCCTGATGGGCGTCTTCGCGGTGTGGCGCGAACACGAGCACATCTTCGGCCTGACCGGCGAGGCAGTGGAAGCGGCGGTGCCGGACTTTCTCGAGATGGTGCTGTTCGCGACGGTGCTGATCATCATGGGGCTGGCGATCCTTGCGCTGATCGACGTGCCTTTCCAGCTGTGGCAGTACAACAAGAAGCTGCGCATGACGAAGGAAGAGGTCAAGCGCGAGAGCAAGGAACAGGAAGGGGATCCGCAGGTGAAGGGCCGCATCCGCGCGATGCAGCGCGAGATGGCGCGTCGTCGCATGATGACGCAGGTGCCGAAGGCCGACGTGGTGGTGACGAACCCGACGCACTTCTCGGTGGCGCTGAAGTACGACGCGGACAAGATGCGCGCGCCGATCGTCGTCGCGAAGGGACGCGGCGAGCTTGCGCTGAAGATCCGCGAGTTGGCGAAGGAACACAAGGTGCCGATGCTGGAGGCGCCGCCCCTGGCGCGCGCGCTGTACAAGCACTGCGAGTTGGAACAGGCGGTGCCGGGGGCGCTGTACACGGCGGTGGCCGAGGTGATGGCCTACGTGTATCAGCTCAACCACTGGATGGCTCACGGCGGACTTCCGCCTGCGGCGCCCGGCAAGCTGCCGGTGCCCGCCGACATGGACCCCGGCGCGCCCGACTGAGCGGGCGTGCGGAACGGACGATGCGATAGAGGCTGGCAATGAACGATGTCCTCAACCTGCGTGCGCTGCTGACGCCGACGAACCTGCGGATGCTCGGCGCGCCGATCTTCATCATCATGGTGCTGTCCATGATGGTGCTGCCGCTGCCGGCGTTCGCGCTGGACGTGTTCTTCACCTTCAATATCGCCGTGTCGGTGATGGTGATGCTGGTGGCGATGTATACGCGCCGTCCGCTCGAGTTCTCGGTGTTCCCGACCGTGCTGCTGGTGACGACGCTGCTGCGCCTGGCGCTGAACGTCGCGTCGACGCGCATCGTGCTGCTCGAAGGCCACACTGGCCCCGACGCGGCGGGCAAGGTGATCGAGGCCTTCGGCCACTTCCTCGTCGGCGGCAATACGGCGATCGGCCTGGTGGTGTTCGTGATCCTGGTCGTCATCAACTTTGTCGTGGTGACGAAGGGTGCGGGGCGGATCGCGGAAGTGAGTGCGCGCTTCACGCTGGATGCGATGCCCGGCAAGCAGATGGCGATCGACGCCGACCTCAATGCGGGCCTGGTCGACGAGGCGGAGGCGAAGCGCCGGCGCAAGGAGGTTGCGCAGGAGTCGGAGTTCTTTGGCGCGATGGACGGTGCGTCGAAATTCGTGCGTGGGGATGCGGTCGCGGGCATCGTGATCCTGCTGATCAACATTGTCGGCGGGCTGATGGTCGGCGTCGTGCAGCACGACATGGCGGCCGGTGTCGCGGTCGAGACCTACACGCTTCTGACGATCGGCGACGGTCTCGTCGCGCAGATCCCGGCGTTGATCATCTCGGTCGCGGCGGGCATGGTGGTGTCGCGCGTCGGCGACGACGCGGACGTGGGCGGCCTGGTGATCGACCAGGTGTTCTCGAATCCGCAGGTGCTGATGCTCGCGGCTGCGATCATCGGCGTGCTGGGCTTGATTCCCGGCATGCCGAACCTGGTGTTCATCCTGATGGCCGGTTCGCTTGGGTGGCTCGCGTGGCGGCGCTTCGGCATCTTGCGCAAGGAGGCGGCCGCTGCCGTACGGGTCGCGCCCGAGGCCGCAGCGGCGGTGGTGCCGGCCGAGAGCCAGGAGGCGAGCTGGAACGACGTCGCTCCGGTGGACGTGTTGGGACTGGAAGTCGGTTACCGCCTGATTCCGATGGTCGACAAGGGGCAGGACGGCGAGCTGCTGAAGCGCATCCGCGGGTTGCGCAAGAAGTTCGCGCAGGATGTCGGTTTCCTGTCGGCGCCGGTGCATATCCGGGACAACCTCGAGCTCAAGCCCAACGCCTACCGCATCGCGCTGAAGGGCGTCGAGATCGGGTCCGGCGAGGCTTACCCGGGGCAGTATCTTGCGATCAACCCGGGGCGCGTGACGGGGGTGCTCGCCGGGCGCGAGACGCGCGATCCGGCGTTCGACCTGCCGGCGTACTGGATCGACGCGAGCCAGCGCGAACAGGCGCACGCGCTGGGCTACACGGTCGTCGATGCGAGCACGGTGGTGGCGACGCACCTCAACCACCTGATCCTGAACCATGCGGCGGAGCTGCTCGGGCGTCAGGAGACGCAGGCGCTGCTCGATCACATCGGCAAGACGACGCCCAAGCTCGTCGAGGACCTTGTGCCGGCGCTGCTGCCGGTTGCGACGGTGCAGCGCGTGCTGCAGAACCTGCTCGAGGAGGGCGTCAACATCCGCGACATGCGCACGATCATCGAGACGCTCGCCGAGAACGCGCCGCGCACCCAGGACCCGCTCGAACTCACGTCGCGCGTGCGTCAGGCGCTGGGTCGTTCGATCCTGCAGAGCCTGTTCCCGGGCAATGCCGATATCCAGGTGATGGCGCTGGATCCGGCGCTCGAACGCATCCTCATGCAGGCGATGTCAACGGGCGGCGGCGATGGCGGCGTCATCGAGCCGAGCCTCGCCGACGGCATGCTGCGGCATGCGGCCGAGGTGTCGCAGCGGCAGGAAGACATGGGACTGCCGCCGGTGCTGCTGGTGCCGCCGCAGCTGCGCTGGCTGCTGTCGCGTTTCCTGCGCCGTGCGGTGCCTTCCCTCAAGGTCATCGCGAATTCCGAAGTGCCCGAGACGCGCACGATCCGCGTCACGGCGATGGTGGGCGGGGCGGCGCGCTGAGCGCTTGTGATGAAGCCGTCGCGGGCGGGATTTGCGGGGGGAAAAAGGGTCTATTCCGCGCTATCGATCCGTCTCCCCGCCACCATAATCGGTTCCATGCTGCGCACAGAGCGCGGTAGCCGGGAGATCCACCATGAACGTCAAGCGCTACTTTGCCCCCTCCGCCCGTGAAGCCCTGCGCGCCCTGAAGGCCGAACTCGGCGCCGATGCCATCGTGCTGTCGAATCGCGCGGTCGAGGGCGGCGTCGAGATCCTCGCCTTGCCGGCGGAGGACGTGGGAGCGCTGCCCGGTGCGCAGCGCGCAGCCGCGCCTGCCCCCCAGCGGATCCCCCAGCCGGCCCCGCGTGCGCCGGCGCCGTCGGTCGAGGATGACGATTTCCAGGTGAGCCTGTCGGGACGCTCGCCGGCGCCGCAGGCCGCTCCGCGCAAACCGGCCAGGATCATCCGCCCGTTCAACCCGCCGCGCATGGAAACGCCCGACTACGTGATGCGCACGCGCGCCGCGGCACTGAGCGAGCAGTACGCGATCGACGACTGGAGCGCTCCCGAGGCCGCGGCCAGGCCCCTTGCCACGGAAATGCCTCCCGCGCCGAAGCAGCCTGCTCCGGCCGCGCCGCCGGTCCGCGCCGCCGAGCCCGCGCGCGAGGTCGAGGACGAGCGCATCCGCTCGCTGCAGGATGCGAACGTTCAGCTGATGAAGGAAATGGCCGGTATCCGCAGCATGATCGAGCGCCAGCTCGCGGGTTTCGCGTGGGGCGAGACGCGGCGCAAGGCGCCCGCGCGCGCGGACATCGTCGGCGAACTGCTCGAAGCCGGTTTCTCCGGCGTGCTCGCGCGCCGGCTGGCCGAAGCCGTGGAGGAGGAGGCGTCGCCCGAGGACGCCCGCGCTGCGGTGAAGAACGCCCTCGCGCGCGACCTGCGTGCGGTTGCGTCGGATGCGGACATCGTCGACCGCGGCGGCGTGTATGCGTTGGTGGGGCCGACGGGCGTGGGCAAGACGACGACGACGGCGAAGCTCGCGGCGCGTTGCGTCGTGCGTCATGGCGCCGAGCGGCTGGCGCTGATCACGACCGACGGCTACCGCATCGGCGCGCAGGAACAGCTGCGCATCTACGGGCGCATCCTCGGCGTGCCGGTGTTCTCGGTGCGCGACGGGGCCGACCTGCGCCAGACCCTCGCTGAGCTGCGCAACAAACACATGGTGCTGATCGACACGATGGGTATGAGCCAGCGCGACAAGATGGTCGCCGACCAGGCGGCGATGCTGACCGGTGCCGGCGATGTGCGCCGCCTGCTGCTGCTCAATTCGACCTGCCGCGGCGACACCCTCGCCGATGTCGTGCGCGCCTACAGCGGGCCGGACCTGGCGGGCTGCGTGCTGACCAAGGTCGACGAGGCGGCATCGCTCGCCCCCGCGCTGGATGTGGCCGTGCGCAACGAGCTCGACGTGTTCTATGTCGCCAACGGGCAGCGTGTGCCGGAGGACCTGCACCTGCCGAATCGCGCCTACCTGCTGCACCGCGCGCTGCGCGAGCAGTCGGCCGAGTCGCCGTGGAGGCTGCAGGGCGACGAAGCAGCCCTGATGCTGGCGGCGGGCGGAGTCTGACATGATAGACCCGCGTGAAGACCAGGCGGCCGGGCTGCGGCGCCTGTTCCGGCGCGCACCCCCGACGGTCGTCGCGCTGTACGCGACCGGACGCCGCCGTGCGGACATTGCGCTGCAGGCGGCGCACCGCATCGCCGGGCACAGCCGGCGTGTGTTGCTGCTCGACGAGGTGCAGGGCGAGGATTCGCTGGCCGGGGTGCTCGGCCTGCCCGCGGGCGGCGACTTGCTGAGCGTGCTCGGCGGCCGCAGTTCGGTGCGGGCGCTCGTCCAGCCGGTGCCGGGCCTGCTCGGGCGCGTGCCGGTGGCGGCGTGCGCGCTCGCATTGCCGCTGCTCGACGGCGAGCGGCGCGACTGTGTGCTCGACGCCTTGCGCACGCTGCAGCGCCCCGCGAACGTTGTCCTGATCCATTCGGCGTGCGAGAGCGCGACCGATCCGTCGCCCTTCGCGCTGGCCGCGCCGCGCCGTCTGGTCGTCGCCGAGGCGAGTCGCAGCGGTGCGACGGACGCCTACCAGGTCATCAAGCGCCTTGCCACGGCCGGGGCGGGTTCGCTGCATGTGGCGGTGTGCGGTGCGCGCGGCCGCGAGGATGCAATGGCTTTCTTCCACAGCCTGAGCGAGCTCGTGCGCCGCCACGTCGGCGTGCCGCTCGCATGGCTGGGCGAACTGGAGCGCGACGAGTTGGTGGCGGGGCTGGGGCACAGTGCGGCGGAAGCGTCGCCGCGCGATGCGGAGGCCGCCTTCCTGCGGCGTCTCGCGGCCTTCGGCAACGCACAGGCCGGCGCGGCGGCAGTCCGCGGGAGACAGGCATGGGATTGAGTGCGTACCCGTTTGGCAAAAGCGGGTCGGCTGCGGGACAATGGAAATCCGCTGCGTTGCCCCCAAGCGCGGAAACCCGTCCGGGCCGTAAGAAAATACAGGCGAAGTGGATGTACGACGCAGCAGGTAATCTCGACAAGAACCATCTGGTGGAGGCCTACGCTCCGCTGGTCAAGCGCATCGCCTACCATCTGATGGCGAAGCTGCCGGCCAGCGTGCAGATGGACGACCTGATCCAGAACGGCATGATGGGCCTGCTGGATGCTATCAGCCGTTACGAGGACGGGCTCGGAGCGCAGTTCGAGACCTACGCGGTGCAGCGCATCCGCGGCGCGATGCTCGACGGCCTGCGCGAGAACGACTGGCTGCCGCGCAGCATGCGGCGGGACATGCGGCGCATCGAGTCGGCGGTGCACGAACTCGAGCAACGCAACGGGCGCCAGCCGAGCGAGGCGGAGCTCGCCGAGCTGCTGGGGATGCCGCTCGCCGAGTACCAGCGCATGCTGCAGGACGCGCGCGGTTACCAGCTCGTGCATTTCGAGGACTTCACCGACGGTGAGGGCGAGGACTACTTCGAGCGCCATCTCGGCGAACATGAGTCGAATCCGGCCGACATCCTCGAACAGGCCGATATGCGTAAGACGCTCGTGCGGGCGATCGAGGACTTGCCCGAGCGGGAGAAGCTGATGATGGCGCTCTACTACGACGAGGAGCTCAACCTGCGCGAGATCGGCGAGGTGCTGGGCGTGTCCGAGTCGCGCGTGTGCCAGCTCCACAGCCAGGCCGTGGCGCGTCTGCGCTCGCGAATCCTCGGCACCGCGCGGCCGGGCGGCGCCACGACCGGGGCGCGCCGCGGTCGCCCGCCCAAGAATCCGCCGTCCGGCGGTTGAGCGGGCCGGTCGAGGGACTGCGGACATGGACAAGATCAGCGTCGTCGGACTCACGCTAGGCATCTCCGCCCTGATCATGGGGCAGGTGATCGAGGGCGGCCACATCGCGTCCCTCATGCAGCCCACCGCCTTCCTTATCGTGGTCGGCGGCACGCTGGGTGCGGTCATGCTGCAGAGCCCGCTGAAGGTCTTCCGCGAAGGCATCCGCATGACCCGCTGGGTCTTCGTGCCGCCGCCGGCTAGCCATGCGGCGTTGATCCGTCAGGCGACGGGCTGGAGCCAGGTTGCGCGCAAGGAAGGGCTGCTGGCGCTGGAGGCGCAGATCCCGCGCATCAACGACCCGTTCACGCGCAAGGGGCTGCAGCTCCTCGTCGACGGCGTCGAGCCGCAGCGGCTGCGCGAGGTGCTGGAGGTCGAGATCGACGCCTGGGCGGCGCAGATGCGCCAGGGGGCGCGCATCTGGGAGGCCGCGGGCGGCTACGCGCCGACGCTGGGCATCCTCGGTGCGGTGCTGGGCCTGATCCATGTGATGGAAAACCTCACCGATCCGTCGAAGCTGGGGGCGGGCATCGCGGTGGCTTTCGTCGCGACCGTGTATGGCGTGGGTTTCGCCAACCTGGTCTTCCTGCCGATGTCGAAGAAGCTGATGGCCTACGTGGCCGACGGGGTGTCGCAGCGCGAGATGCTCGTCGACGGCCTGGTGGGCATCGCCAACGGCGACAACCCGCGCATCATCGAGAGCCGCATGCAGGGCTACATGGCCTGAGCGTGCCGCGATGCGACGCCACCGCCGACACCGCCAGCACGACGACGCGAACCGCGAGAATCAGGATCGCTGGCTTGTGTCCTACGCAGACTTCATCACGCTGCTGTTCGCGTTCTTCGTCGTGATGTATTCGCTTTCGTCGGTGAATGAGGGCAAATACCGCGTCCTGTCCGATTCGCTGATCAACGCCTTCCGCAACATCACCGTGAATGTGCCGGGCGACCCGGTGATCGCGCCGCCGCCGGCCGTTGCGCCGCCCAAGCCTGCGCCGCTGTCGCCGAGCCCCGACGAAGAGGTCGAGAAGCGGCGCCGCGCCGAGTACAAGCGCATGACGACGATGGCCGAGGACATCCGTCGCGTGCTTGAGCCGCTGACCCAGGGAGGGCAGGTCCGTGTGTCCGAAGGGGCGCGCGGGATCTCGGTGGAGATCAACGCCAGGGTGCTGTTCGCGCCGGGCGATGCGGTGCTTGCGGCGCCCGCGGTGGCGGCGCTGCGGGCCGTTGCCGAGGTGCTGGCGCGTGCCGAGTTCCCGATCACGGTCGAGGGGCACACCGACAACGTGCCGATCCGCAACGGGCGTTTCCCGTCGAACTGGGAGCTGTCCGCTGTGCGTGCATCCACGGTCGTGCGCCTCTTCATCGAGTCGGGCGTGCGCGGCGACCGCCTCACCGCGGCCGGCTACGCGGACCAGCGGCCGCTCACCGACAACACCAACGAGGAAGGCCGTGCGCGCAACCGGCGCGTGACGATCCTGATCGAGTCGATGGTCGGAGAGCGGCCGCCGCGCGCGCCGGGGCAGATCCGCGAGGACGACCCGATCCGCTCTATCCTTCCGGGCGAGGCCGCCGGGACGCAGGAAGCGCCGGCAGGGCGCTGAGGCCGCGCGGGCGGTTCAAGTGCCGGCGTGCGGCGCGAAGCGCGCAAGCACGTGCCCCGTCATGCCCTTCGCAAGTTCCTCCTCGCTGTGGAAAACCGTGCCGATTCCTTCCGTGCGCAGCAGCCGCGAGTCGTCCTCGCTATGGGTGCGCAGCACGATCTCGATGGCCGGGTTGAGTGCGCGCGCGGTAGCCACCATGGGGCGGACGTTGACTGGGTCGGGCGTGGCGATCACCAGCATCGCCGCATTGGCGATGTGGGCCTGGATCAGCACTGCCGGCTCTGACGCATCGCCCGCGACCGCCGCCACGCCCTCGCTGCGCAGCTGTTCGACCTGTTCGCGGTTCTGTTCGGCGACGACGAAGGGGATGCCGCGTGCGGAAAGGGCCTGCGCGATGCGCCGGCCGACCCGCCCGTAGCCGACGAGCACGACCTGGCCCTCGAGGTACTTGCGCTCGGTGTTCGTCGGCAGTTCGGCATAGGGATCCTCGCGGCGTTCGAGGCGCCGCGCGAATTCGGAGTGCTTGAGCGTCCATTCCCGTATCGGCGCAATCGTCGCGAAGACCAGCGGGTTGAGGGCGATCGAGATCAGCGCGCCGGCGAGCACGAGGCTCATGCCGGTCTGCGGCAGCAGGCCCAGCGACAGGCCCAGGCCGGCGAGGATGAAGGAGAATTCGCCGATCTGCGCGAGGCTCGCGGCGACCGTCAGCGCGGTGTTGAGCGGGTAGCGGAATGCGAGCACCAGCGCCATCGCGGCGATCGACTTGCCGAGCACGATGATGAGCACGACGGCGAGCACCTGCAGCGGATATTCCGCGATCACGGCCGGATCGAAAAGCATGCCGACGGCGACGAAGAACAGCACCGAGAAGGCGTCGCGCAGCGGCAGCGACTCCTCGGCGGCGCGGTGGCTGAACTCCGACTCGCGCATCATCATGCCGGCGAAGAAGGCGCCCAGCGCGAAGGACACGCTGAAGAGCTGCGCGGCGCCGTAGGCGATGCCGATGGCCGTAGCGATCACCGACAGCGTGAAGAGTTCGCGCGAGCCGGTGCGCGCGACCTGCCACAGCAGCCAGGGCAGGACGCGCCGGCCGGCGATGAGCATCAGCGCGATGAAGGCGGTGACTTCCAGCAGGGTCTTGCCGATGGTGCGCCACAGCGGGTCGCCGGCATCGCCAACGGGGGCGGAGGTCGCGCCGAGCGTACCGGCGAGCGGCGGCAGCAGTACGAGGATGACGACGGTGGCGAGGTCTTCGACGACCAGCCAGCCGACCGCGATGCGCCCGTTCATCGTGTCGAGCACGCCGCGCGCCTCGAGCGCCTTGAGCAGCACCACGGTGCTGGCGCACGACAGCGACACGCCGAACACCAGCGCGGCACCAAGGCTCCAGCCCCACCACCACGCCACCCCCGCGCCCAGCACGGTCGCGAAGCCCATCTGCACGACCGCCCCGGGCAGCGCGATGCGGCGTACCGCGAGGAGGTCGTCGAGCGAGAAGTGCAGGCCGACGCCGAACATCAGCAGCATCACGCCGATCTCGGACAACTGGGAGGCGGTGTGGATGTCGGCGACGAAGCCGGGGGTCGCGGGTCCGATCGCGATGCCGGCGACGAGATAGCCGACGAGCGCGGGCACCTTCAGGCGCTCGGCGACGAAGCCGAAGATCAGCGCGAAGCCGAAGGCCGCGGCGATGGTCGTGATGAGGGAAATGTCGTGGTCCATTCGGAGTCTTGTTTGTCAGGCATGGGGCAGCCGCAACGACGCCCGCCGGCCTCATGCGAGACCGGCGGGCGTCGGGGCGTCACTAGTTGAAAGACCGTGTCGGGGAGCGAGGGGTTCCGGCCGCCATCGCGCGGCCGGCAAATCAGGCAGTCGTGAGCGCCGCGGGCGCGACTTTTGGCGTGAGCGCCATGCCCTTGCGTGCGCGGCGGTGGAGCAGCGGCACGAGCTGGCTCGGCTTGAGCTCGACGGCGATGGCCCTGCCGCCGCGGCCGGTGCCTTCGACCCGCAGCGTTGCCTGGTCGGGCGGCACGGCGACCGCGACGAGCGCCTCCTTGTCGTCGAGCGCCATCACGATGACGCCGCGTCCGCCGGACTGCACCTTCATCTCGCTGCGCATGAAGACCAGGATGCGACCGTTCTCCGACACCGCAGCGATGCGCTCGCCCGCGACGCGCGCCGGCACCAGCACCTTCTCGCCCTTTTCGAGCGTCATGAAGGCCTTGCCCGCGCGCTGGCGGCTCGTCGCGTCGGCGAGCGTGCAGATGAAGCCGTAGCCGCCGGAGTTGGCGAAGAACCAGCTCGACTCGGGCTCGGCGGTGAGCACCTGCGCCACCTTGCCGCCGTCCTGGAAGTCGACGAGCGTGGCGATGGGCGCGCCATCGCCGCGTCCGCCGGGCAGGTCCGACACGCGCACGGTGTAGGCGCGGCCGTTGGTGTCGATGACGACCAGCGGCCAGGTCGTGCGCGTCTCGATCACGGCGAAGGCGAAGTCGCCCGCCTTGTAGCTGATGGCGGCGGCGTCGATGCCGTGGCCCTGGCGCGAGCGCACCCAGCCGTTCTTCGACACGATCACGGTGACCGGCTCGTCCGCTACGCTGATCTCGGCCGGCGCGACCGCGGCGACGGCCTCGATCACGGTGCGGCGCGTGTCGCCGTACTTCTTCGTGTCCTCCTCGATCTCCTTGAGGATCAGCCGGGTCATCGCCGCGCGGCTGTCGAGGATGTGCTGCAGGCCGGCGCGCTCGTCCTTGAGCTCGGCCAGTTCCTTCTCGATCTTGAAGCCTTCGAGGCGCGCGAGCTGGCGCAGGCGGATCTCGAGGATGTCCTCGGCCTGCACGTCGGAGAGGCCGAAGGCGGCGATCAGCGCGGGCTTGGGCTCGTCGGACTCGCGGATGACGCGGATCACTTCCTCGATGTGCAGGAAGGCGATCATGCGGCCTTCGAGGATGTGGATGCGGCGATCGACTTCGTCGAGGCGGTGGCGCGTGCGGCGGTCGACCGTGACGTAGCGGAAGTCGATCCATTCGCGCAGGATCTGCACGAGGTTCTTCTGCTGCGGCCGGCCGTCGCGGCCTATCATCGTCATATTCACCGATGCCGAGCTTTCGAGGCTGGTGTGCGCGAGCAGTACCGCCATGAATTCGTCACGGCTCTGTCGGGACGAGCGCGGCTCCAGCACGATGCGCACCGGCGCCTTGTCGCTGGATTCGTCGCGCACCGTCTCCAGCACGCCGAGCACGAGCTGCTTGAGGTTCTTCTGTTCCTGGCTGACTTCCTTCTTGCCGGCGCGCGGCTGCGGGTTGGTCAGCGTCTCGATCTCGGCGAGCACGCCGGCGGCCGACACGCCGTGCGGGAGCTCGTCGACGATCACGCGCCACTGGCCGCGGGCGAGCTCTTCGATGTGCCAGCGCGCGCGCATGCGCAGGCTGCCGCGCCCGCTCGCATAGGCCTCGCGGATCGTTTCGGGCGAGGAGATGAGCTGGCCGCCGCCGGGGAAGTCCGGGCCCGGCAGCAGCGGCAGGACGTCGTCGAGGCCGGCATCCGGGTGGCGGATCAGGTGACAGGCGGCGTCGGCGACTTCGCGCAGGTTGTGCGGCGGGATCTCGGTTGCCATGCCGACCGCGATGCCGGACGCGCCATTGAGCAGCACGAAGGGCAGGCGTGCGGGCAGCAGCTGCGGCTCCTCGAAGGCGCCGTCGTAGTTCGGCACGAAGTCGACGGTGCCGCGGTCGATCTCGGCGAGCAGCAGTTCCGCGATCGGCGTCAGGCGGCACTCGGTGTAACGCATCGCCGCCGCGGAGTCGCCGTCGCGCGAGCCGAAGTTGCCCTGGCCGTCGACGAGCGGGTAGCGCAGCGAGAAGTCCTGTGCGACGCGCACCATCGCGTCATAGACGCTGGAGTCGCCGTGCGGGTGGTACTTGCCGATGACGTCGCCGACGACGCGCGCGGACTTCACGTGCTTCGAGCTTGCCGACAGGCGCATCTCGTTCATCGCGTAGAGGATGCGGCGCTGCACCGGCTTCATGCCGTCCTCGACCTGCGGCAGCGCGCGCGACTTGACGACGCTCATCGCGTAGGCGAGGTAGGCGCGCTCGGCGTAGCGGTCGAGCGCGAGGGTGCCGTCGTCGGGGGGCGGGGCGTCGCTGCCGTCGCCCGAGGGCGGGGAGGGTGGGGGCGGTGCGCTGAAGAGGTCCAGGGATTCCGATTCTGTGGTCATGGAGCGTTCAAGTAAGTGGCGGCGGGTTCCATCAGGTTCGGTTCCATCCAGTTTTCCAGGTGGAGGCCGTCGACCCGCGCGAATTCACGAGTGTTGTTGGTGACCAGGATGCAGCCGAGCGTCAGCGCGTGGGCGGCAATCTGGGTGTCGAGGGCGCCGATCGGGGCGCCGCGGCGTTCGAGTTCGGTGCGCAGTTCCGCGTAGTGCCAGATCGCGTGGTCGTCGAAGGGCGCGATCTCGAGCGGCAGCAGGAAGGTTTCCAGCGCGCTGCGATTGCGGGCCGAGCCGCTTTTCGCCACGCCATAGGCGAGTTCGGCGGCGGTGATCGCCGACACGCCGATGTCGCCGATCGCGTGCGCCTCGAAGCGGGCACGCACGTGGGCCGGGCGGTGGTTGATGAGGTAGATGCAGAGGTTGGTGTCGAGCATGTACCTCACGGCAGCAAGGCCTCGCGGGCAGGCTGCTCGGGCTGGTTGCGTTCGATCGCGAAGCCGGGCTCGAATGCGTCGAGCGCGGCAAAGAGCGTGCCCCAGCCACGGCGCGGAAGCAGGACGACCGCATCGCCGACGCGCTTGATGAACACCTCGTCGCCCTCGAAGCGGAATTCCTTGGGTAGCCGCACGGCCTGGCTGCGGCCATTGATGAACAATTTGGCGGTTTCCATGGAGGCCTCGATAGTGACGTATCTATCGTTAGTATATATCAGCGCCCGTGGCGCCGGCCGATGGGAGGCAAATTGCACCGGCGAACCGATCGGCCTAAAGTCCTTGTCGCCGCCAGTCGGCGAAAGCGCGCATTCTGGCAGCGTTCCGGGCCGAAATTCAAGAATGTCGAGCACCGTCGGCCCTTCCTCATCACACCGATCTCATCCATGAACCTGCGTTTCGTCGAAGCCTTCCTGTGGGTGGCGCGCCTGAAGAGCATCACGCGTGCCGCGGACAAGCTGTGCCTGACGCAGTCGGCGGTGTCGAGCCGCATCGCGAGCCTGGAGGAGGAACTGGGCGTGGCGCTGATCGATCGGCGCGAGCGGCATTTCCGCCTGACCAACTCCGGCAACCGCTTCCTCGTCTACGCCGAGCGGCTGCTCGCGATCCAGCGCGAGCTGAAGGACGAGATCGGCATGGCGGAGCCCGAGGCGATGACGCTGCGCATCGGCTGCATCGAGTCGGTGCTGCATACCTGGCTGATCCCGCTCGTCGAGCATCTGCGCCGCACCCAGCCGCACATCGAGTTCGAGCTGGCGGTGGAAATGACGCCGGTGATTACGGAGCAGTTGCGGCGCGGCGGGCTGGATCTCGCGTTCGCGGCGCTGCCCGCCACCGGCGAGGGCATTCGCGTCACCGAACTGCCGTCGCTGGAGATGGTGTTCGTCGGCCGCCGCAGCGACGCGGAACGCGTCGGCAAATGGACCTTGCCGGAGATCCTCGAACACGACGTGCTGACCTTCCAGCGCGGCTCGCAGCCGCATGTCGCGCTGATCGAAGTGATCCGCCGCGCGGGCCTGGAGAGCGGGCGCATTCACACGATCTCGTCGATCTCGGCGTTGGCGCGCATGGTCGAGGGCGGTTTCGGCTTCGCGACCTTGCCGCACGCCACGGTGCCCGGCTTCGCCCGCGGGGCCGATCTCGCGGTGCTCGATGCCGAACCGCGTCTCGCGCCGCTGCCGATCCATGCGTCGTATTGGGCCTACCCGGGCGCGCCCCAGATGGAGGCTGCCGTACAGGAGGCGATCGCCTTCGTGCGCGGCTTCCCGATCGACGGCACGACTTGACCGCACCTGTCGCGCAGCCGGATCAAGTGCGGTCAGCATCGAAAAAATCGATGAGCTCACAAAGAAATTTTGCGTTTGTCTAGCTTCCGCCCCCCGCCGATACTTTGATCACGGCGCGATTACAGCGTCGGGCAAAGGATGAGGAGACGGTCGGTGGAAAGGAATCTTGATAGCGCAGGTGTGCCCGCTGAGGAACTGACAACCGGGGTCGCCGCACGCCGTGCGATCCGGACTAGGCTGTGGACCTCGCACACCAGCGGGATCGCGCCGGGCCATGTGCAGGGCAACGTCGTGATCCTGCGCGCGTCCGATGCCGACGATTTCCTGCGCTTCTGCCAGCGCAATCCCAAACCCTGTCCGCTGCTGGCGGTGTCCGAGCCGGGCGAGCCGCTGCTGCCGACGCTCGGCGCCGACGTCGATATCCGCTTCGATGTGCCGCGCTACCGCGTGTGGCGCAAGGGCGAACTCGTCGCCGAGCCGACCGCGATCGACGATCTGTGGCAGCCGGACTTCGTGACTTTCGTGATCGGCTGCTCCTTCTCCTTCGAGCAGGGGCTGCTCGACGCGGGCATCCCGCTGCGCCATGTCGCCCAAGGGCGCAACGTCGCGATGTACCGTACGAATATCGCCACCAACCCGGCCGGAAAGTTCCACGGTCCGCTGGTCGTGTCGATGCGGCCGATGACGGCGGCGAACGCGATCCGTGCGATCCAGGTCACTTCGCGCCTGCCCAACGTGCATGGCGCCCCGGTGCACTTCGGCGATCCGGCCGAGATCGGCATCGCCGACCTCGCAAAGCCCGACTTCGGCGATGCGGTCGAGATCCTGCCGGGTGAAGTCCCGGTGTATTGGGCCTGCGGCGTCACGCCGCAAGCGGCGGTGATGGAAGCCCGCCCCGAGCTGTGCATCACGCACGCGCCGGGATACATGCTCGTCACTGACCTGCTCAATCACCAACTCGCCTTTTCCTGAACAGAGCCTTATTTCGCTGCACCCCGGCACAGAACGGGGACAGCGTGTGTCGAACCACCTAAAGGAGATCCACCGTGTGGATTAACGAGACCACCCCGAACGAACGCAAGACGCTGACCGCGGCCTTTGCCGGCTATGGCATCGATGCGTTCGACTACATGATCTACACTTTCTTGATTCCGACGCTGATGGCGGCGTGGGCGATGAGCAAGGTCGAAGCCGGCTACATCGCGACGGGCGCGCTGATCACGTCCGCGATCGGCGGCTGGGCCGCCGGCATCCTCGCTGACAAGTATGGCCGTGTGCGCGTGCTGCAATGGACCGTCATCTGGTTCACGGCCTTCACCTTTCTGTCCGGCTTCACGAATTCCTTCGAGCAGCTCTTCTTCACGCGGGCGATGCAGGGCTTCGGCTTCGGCGGCGAATGGTCGGTCGGCGCGGTGCTGATCGCCGAGATGATCCAGCCGAAGAACCGCGGCAAGGCGGTCGGCCTGGTGCAGAGCAGCTGGGCCGTTGGCTGGGGCATCTCCGCCATCGCGTTCTGGGTCGTGTATGCACTGATGCCCGCCGAGTATGCGTGGCGCGTGCTGTTCTGGATCGGCATTCTGCCGGCGGTGCTGATCTTCTACATCCGCCGCAACATCCACGACCCGGAAGTCTTCCACGTCGCCCGCGCGAAGGTGAAGGCCGAAGGCGGCGGCAACTTCCTCGAGATCTTCTCGCCGCGCCTGTTGCCGACCACGATCTTCGCCAGCCTGTTGTCGACCGGCATGATGGGCGCCTACTACGCGGTCACGACCTGGCTGCCGACCTTCCTCAAGATGGAGCGCGGGCTGTCGGTGCTGGGCACGAGCGGCTACCTGCTGGTGCTGATCCTCGGTTCCTTTATCGGCTACCTGACGAGCGCCTGGCTGTCGGACCACCTCGGCCGCCGCCGCTGCTTCATGCTCTTCGCGACCTGCGCCGGTGTCCTGGTCTATAGCTACACGCTGCTGCCGATCAACGACACGATGATGCTCTTCCTCGGCTTCCCGCTCGGCTTCTTCCTGTCGGGCATCTTCTCCGGGATGGGCGCCTTCCTCGCGGAACTCTTCCCGAACGAGCTGCGCGGTTCGGGCCAGGGCTTCTGCTACAACTTCGGCCGTGCGGTCGGCGCGACTTTCCCGGCGCTGGTCGGTTATCTGAGCACCAGCATGCCGCTTGGCGAAGTGATCGGCATGCTCGCCGTGGGCGGCTACCTCCTCGTGATCGTCGCCTGCCTGCCGCTGCCCGAGACGCGCGGCCGGGACCTGGTTCTGCAGAACTGAGCGCGCCGTCTTCTCGGTCGCAAGGCTTCCCGCGCCGTCCTGCACGGCGCGGCGCGGGGATCCGATGCATGCGTATCACCGGGCTCTCGCCCTCTCCAGCGGAAGACTCCCGCCATGACTATTGAGCTTGCACACCCGTCGGCGCGTCTGCTGAGCGTCGGCGACTCCGCCTGGACGGTCGAGTTCGGCAACGGCATCGACCCGGCGATCCACGGCCGCGTGCTCGGTTTCTCAAGCCTGCTCGACACGCTGTCGAGCGACGGCCGCCTCGACGGCGTCGTCGAATGGGTGCCGACTTTCCGTTCGGTGACGGTCCATTTCGACCCGCTACGCACCGACGCGATGGCGCTGCACGATCTGCTCGCCGAACTTGCCGGCCGGAGCGGCAGCGTCTCGGCGGCGGGCAGCCGCTGGCACATCCCGGTGTGCTTCGACGCGGCCTGCGCGCCGGACCTCGACGATGTCGCCGCCGCGAAAGGCCTGGCGCGCGACGAGGTTGTGCGGCTGATGACGGAAACCGTTTTCACTGTCTACATGCTGGGCTTCCTGCCCGGCTTCCCCTATCTCGGCGGCCTGCCCGAGGCGCTCGACATGCCGCGGCTGGCCTCACCACGGAAGGTCGTGCCGTCGCGCTCGATCGCGATCGCGGGGCGCATGTGCGCCGCCTACCCGTGGGAAAGCCCGGGCGGATGGCGCCTGATGGGCCGCACGCCGGTGCGCCTCTTCGATGCGGCCAACGCACGCCGGCCGGCCCTGCTCGCGCCGGGCGACCAGGTGGTTTGGGAGGCGATCGACCTCGACGCGTTCGATGCCCTCGAGCGGGATTGCGCCGCGGGCCGTTTCGATCTGTCCTCGCTGTTGAAGGAAGGAGAGGCGGCATGAGCACTGTCGTGGAAATCATCGACGCAGGCCTCGCGGTCAGCGTCCAGGATCGTGGCCGCACGGGCTATCGCAACATCGGCGTGCCGGTGTCGGGCGCGCTCGATCCGGTGCTGATGGCGGCGGCGAATGCGCTGGCCGGCAATGCATCGGAGGCCGCGGTGCTCGAAGTCGGCCTGAGCGGGCCGTCGCTCAAGGCGCTGTCGGGCACGGTGCGCGTGGGGCTTTCCGGCGAGATGGGCGCCCAGCTCGTGAATACGCGCGGCCAGGTGCTGAATGTGGCGCCGTGGCACACCGCGACGCTGTTCCCCGGCGACGTCATCCGCGTCGGCGGCGTGTCGCACGGCGTGGGCTACGTCGCGCTCTCCGGCGGGGTGCAGGTGGCCGAGCAGCTCGGCAGCCGCTCGACCTACCTGCGTGCGGCGATCGGCGGCGTGCAGGGCAGGGCGCCCAGGGTCGGCGACCGCCTGCAGTGCGACGCGGTGCGCGGCGACCCCTGGCTCGAATTCCGCGCGCGGGCGCCGTGGCATCACGACACGGGTCCGATCCGCGTGATCCTCGGGCCGCAGGAGGACCACTTCACGCCCGATGCGCTGGCGAGTTTCCTGTCGAAGCCCTATGCCGTGACGCGCGACATGGACCGCATGGGCCTGCGCCTCGACGGCGAGAAGCTCGTGCACAACGACAAGGGCGCCGAGATCGTGTCGGACGGTGTCGCGCCGGGCACGATCCAGGTGCCGGCGAACGGCCAGCCCATCGTGCTGATGGCCGACTGCCAGACCTCGGGCGGTTATCCGAAAATCGCGACGGTGATCCGCGCCGACCTGCCGCGGCTCGCACATGTGCGGCCCGGCGACGAACTGCGCTTCGTCGCGGTGAGCCACGCCGAGGCCGCGGCGGCGCTGCGCGAACAGGTGCAGCGGCTTGCCGAGTGGGTCGGCATGATCCAGAGTTTCCGTCCGCCCGGCGTCATCGACGAGGCGGCGCTGTATGGCGCGAACCTCATCTGCGGCGCAGTGCGCGGCGACGAATGGAACCTGCACGGCGTCAATTTGCAATATGGAGCACACCATGTCTGAGCGCATCAATCTCAACGCCGACCTCGGCGAAAGTTTCGGCGCCTGGAGCATGGGCGACGACGCGGCGATGCTGGAGGTCGTCAAGTCGGCCAACGTCGCCTGCGGCTTCCACGCCGGCGACCCGCTCGTGATGCGCCAGACCGTCGCCACGGCCAAACGCTGCGGCGTGAGCCTCGGTGCGCATCCTTCCTTCCCCGACCTGCAGGGCTTCGGCCGCCGGCGTATGGACGTGCCGTCCGCGGAACTCGAAGCGATGCTGATCTACCAGATCGGGGCGCTCGCCGGCATCGCGCGTGCCGAAGGCTCGACGGTAACCCACGTCAAGCCGCACGGCGCGCTGAACAACATGGCCTGCGCCGATGCGAAGCTCGCGGCGACGGTCGCACGCGCGGTGCGTGCGTTCGATCCGGACCTGATCCTGCTCGCGCCGGCGCTGTCGCAGCTCGTCATCGCCGGGCGCGAGGCGGGGCTGCGGGTCGTCGAGGAGATCTTCGCCGACCGGGCGTATCTGGATGACGGCAACCTCGTGCCGCGCTCGCAGCCGGGCGCGATGGTGCATGGCGCGGACGCCTGCCTGCGCCACGTGCTGGCCATGCTCGAAGCGGGCGCGCTGATCTCGATCAACGGCAAGCGCCTGCCGGTGAAGGCGCAGAGCATCTGCGTGCATGGCGACGACGCCGAAGCGGTCGCGACGGCGCGCGCGCTGCGCGACGGGCTGCAGCGGGCGGGTTACGAGCTGGTCGCGATTCCCGAACTCGCCTGATCAGCCGAGCGCCAGCAGGCGCGTGACGGCGTCGGCGAAGTCGTCGGCGACGAGGCTGGGCCGGATCGCCGCATCGGCGTCGTCGCCCGCGCGGAATTTCCCGGTGCGCACGAGGATCGCCGGGATGCCGGCGGCGAGCGCCGCGCCGATGTCGTCGTGCAGGTCGTCGCCGATCACGACGGCGTCCGCGGCCGATACACCCAGTTCGGCGAGTGCGGTATGGAAGAAGGCCGGCGCCGGCTTGCCGACGACCTCGGCCTGCACGCCGCTGCTGAACTCCAGTCCGGCCACGAAGGCGCCCATGTCGAGCGACAGGCCGTCCTCTTCCATGAAATAGCGGTTCTTCGCCATCGCGATGAAGGCGCCGCCGGCCATCAGCAGGCGGAACGCGGCGTTGAGTTGCGCGTAGTCGAGATGCGGCCCCATGTCGCCCATCACGACGGCATCGGGCGCGTCCGCGCTCGGGCCGATTTCCGCCGCAAGATCGGGATGGACCAGGTACAGCGGCTTCAGGCCGCGCTCGCGCACGAGTCGCTGCGCGGCGTGCGGCGCGGTCTGGAGCTCGTCCTCGTCGATCGCGAAGCCCATGCGCTGCAGCTTCGCGACGAGCGTGCGGCGCGGCGTGCGTGTCGTGTTGGTCAGGAAGCGCAGCGGCAGCCCCGCGGCACGCAGCCGGGCGAGCGCGTCGACCGCGCCGGAGATGGCTTGCTCACCGACGTGCAGCACGCCGGCGAGATCCACCAGCACGGCGCGGGGGCGTCGGGCGAGGCGTGGGGCGGGATTCGCGGCCATGAGGGTTTATTCGAAAACGGAACAGGCGTTTCCGTTATAGGCGGCGTGATGCGGCGCAGCAAGCCGTCGCCGGGGCGTATCGGTTCAGATGTCCGCCTCGACCGTGTCGCCCTTCTCCTCCATCCACGCGCGCCGGCCCGAGGCTTCGCCCTTCCCCATCAGCAGCGTGAACATCTTCAGCGTGTCGTCGAGCGCATCGGCGCGCACCTGCACCGGCAGCACGCGCCGCGTCGCGGGGTCCATCGTCGTCTCGCGCAGCTGGTCGGGGTTCATTTCGCCCAGGCCCTTGAAGCGGCCGACCTCGATCGCTTCCGGCTTGAAGCCTTCCTTCTGGACGCGGTCGCGGATCGCCGCGAGCTCGCCGTCGTCCAGCGCATACAGGCGCCGCGCCGGGCGTTTCTTGCCTTGCGCGGGCACGTCGACGCGGTACAGCGGCGGCTGCGCGACGTAGATGTGGCCGCGTGTGATCAGCTCGGGGAAGTGACGGAAGAACAGCGTCAGCAGCAGCGTCTGGATGTGCGAGCCGTCGACGTCCGCATCCGACATGATCACGACCTTGCCGTAGCGCAGGCCCGCGAGGTCCGGGGTGCTGCCGGCAAGGTGCGCGTCCACGCCCAGCGCCACCGCAATGTCGTGGATCTCGGCGTTGGCGAGCAGGCGGTCGGGGTCGATCTCCCACGAGTTCTGCACCTTGCCGCGCAAGGGCAGGATCGCCTGCGTTTCCTTGTTGCGCGCCATCTTCGCCGAACCGCCCGCGGAGTCGCCCTCGACGAGGAAGAGCTCATTTTCCGCGATGTCTTCCGATTCGCAGTCGGAGAGCTTGCCCGGCAGCACCGCGACGCCCGAGGTCTTCCTCTTCTCGACCTTCTGCGCGCTCTTCTGCCGCGCCAGCGCCTGCTTGATCGACAGCTCCGCGATCGCCTTGCCGGCCTCGACGTGGTTGTTCAGCCAGATCTCGAAGGGGTCGCGGATCATGCTCGACACGAGCTTCACCGCCTCGCGCGAGTTGAGTTTTTCCTTTACCTGCCCCTGGAACTGCGGGTCCAGCAGGCGCGCCGAGAGCACGAAGCTCATGCGCCCAGCGACGTCCTCCTGCTGCAGCTTCACGCCGCGCGGCAGCAGCGCATGGTGCTCGATGAAGCTCTTTACCGCATCGAACACGCCCGCGCGCAGCCCGCTCTCGTGCGTGCCGCCGGCCACCGTCGGGATCAGGTTCACGAAGGATTCGCTCGGCACCGAGTGCTCGAACCAGCCGAGCACCCAGGCCGCGCCTTCGCCGGGCGCAAAGGTCGAATCGTCCTTGTCGGCGTACTTCTCGGCCGTGTAGAGCGGCGCGACCGGCTCGAGGTCGCCCGCCTGCTCGCGCAGGTAACCGGCCAGTCCGTCCGGATAGGACCAGGTCTTGGTCAGCGCCGGGCCGCTCGCCTGCTCGATGTCGAGCCGCACCGACACGCCCGACAGCAGCACCGCCTTCGAGCGCAGCAGGCGCTCGATCTCGTTCTGCGGCACGCGCGGGTTCTCGAAATACTTGCCGTCCGGCCACACGCGAACGCGCGTCCCGGTCTGCCGCCCGCAATCGCCGACGATGGAGATCGCGCCGATGTTCTCGCCGCCCTCGCTGAAATCGATGCGATGGATCTTGCCTTCGCGCTTCACCTCGACCTCGACACGCGTCGACAGCGCGTTCGTCACCGCAACGCCGACCCCATGCAGGCCGCCCGAAAATGCGTAGGCGCCGTTGCCGTCGCGCTTGTCGAACTTGCCGCCGGCGTGCAGGCGCGTGTAGGCGAGCACGACGACCGGCACGCCTTCCTCGGGATGCAGGCCGACCGGGATGCCGCGGCCGTCGTCGGCGACGCTGAGCGAACCGTCGAGGTGCAGCGTCACGTGGATCTTCTTCGCGAAGCCGCCGAGCGCCTCGTCGGCCGAGTTGTCGATGACTTCCTGGATGATGTGCGCCGGCGAATCGGTGCGGGTGTACATCCCGGGGCGTTCGCGCACCGGTTCGAGTCCCTTGAGGACGCGGAAGGACGATTCGTCGTATTGCTTGCCTGTCATGGTGTCTGCGCTGTGTTACGGTCCGGCCGAGCGCCGGGAGGCGTGCAAGGATACCCGCTGCGCGGGCTTCTGGCACGGTGGCGATGCAATGGATCGGATACACCGTTCGGGGGCTCCCCTGCTGACGGGTGTAGGCCGGTTGCCCGCGCTACAGTTGAACGCAACATTGGTCGACTCAGCTCTTCATGCGAAAGGCTTCACTTGCGCCGCATGTGTGCAAATGTAATATGCACAAGCAACGCTTTCGACATGAACACACCGATGCCGTCCGCAATCCGCGGGCCACGTGTTCTATCTTGGCGAACGACGACAACGGAGAACGGATTCGCGCCATGGCCAAGTTTCTCAATACCAGCGCCACCAACTACTTCCTTGAAGAGCTGATCAAGAATGCCAAGGACCGCCTGGTCCTGATCAGCCCCTTTCTCAAGCTCAACGACCGCATGAAGGAACTCCTGGCCGACAAAAACCGGCTCAAGATCGACGTGCGCATCGTCTATGGCAAGAGCGAACTGCAGCCCGAAGAAATCAACTGGCTCAAGGAACTCACCTACATCCGCACCAGCTTCTGCAAGAACCTGCACGCTAAGTGCTACCTCAACGAGGAACTGGCGATCATCACCAGCCTCAACCTCTACGAGTTCAGCCAGATCAACAACAACGAAATGGGCGTCCTCATTCGCCGCGACGACGATGGCGAGCTCTACAGGGACGCCTACGAAGAAGCTCAACGCATAATCCGCATCAGCGACGAAGTGCGCATTACGCTCGAACGCGTCACCGCCGAGGTGCGCAACGACGGCGACGGCAAGGCCGATGGCGAAGAAGTCGCCGACAAGGCGGACAAGCTCACCACCTCCAAGCTCGCACAGCGGCTGGGGTTGCGCACCGCCGACCTCATCGAGCGCTTTGTCGCCAACGGCCTGCTCGAACTGCGCGAAGGCAAGCACTACATCACCGTGAGGGGCAAGGAAGCCGGCGGCGAATTCCGCATGAGCCCGAAATTTGGGCCGTATTTCCTGTGGCCGGAGAATATGGGGCTGTGAGGCTGTGAGGCTGTGAGGCTGTGAGGCTTCGACGCGGCGACAAGCCAAGCCCGGAACCCGAGGTTGCATCCGGCCATCAAGAGACCGTGGCCGTCAAAATCCGAACGAGTGCTTCTGGGTATTGCTCGGTCATCCGGACAGCGGGATCTGCTTTCGATCTCTGACGTCCGCCACTTCCAACAGCCTTACCTGGCAAAGAACCCCGTACACCACTGCTGCTCGCACGGCACCCCGTCGTTGTTCCCGTCCATCTTCACGCCGGGACAGTTTTTCAGGAAGAACGTCGCCTCGGCGCACGAGCTCATCTGGGAGCAGTGCGTTCGTCCATCGCAGCGGAAGGACTCGGTCGGCGCGTCTGTCGTCGGATTGGCGCTTTCGCCCGAGGAACCGAAGCTGGCCCGGGTCTGCGCGAAGCGCGGGTAGATATCGGTGTAGGCGTAGGCCGCCAGCGCGCCGACGATCACCAGTTTGACGATGGACGAGAAGGGGCTCCGCCTCGCGGCAGGGCGGGTGGACGACGGCCGGCGGATGGGCGCTGTCCGCGCCAGACCCGGGCGGACGATGTTGGTCGCGCGCTTCTTCCCCTCCTTGTCGAATCCGATCTCGAAGGACAGCGCTTCGCCGACTTGCGGGCGGCGGCCGTCGCGGGGGAAGGCGGAGATGTGGGCGAAGACTTCGGGGCCGCCGATTTTCGGGGTGATGAAGCCGAAGCCGCGGTCGTCGTTCCATTTGCCGAGCGTGCCGTCTATGCGCATGGGTGAGGCCGGAATGTCATCGTGATGCGGACATGATACGGGCTGTCGGCATGATCGCGGCCGCTCAGGTCGATAGAATACGACTTTGCGGTCGTTGAGAGTGCGTGGCCATGCAGCATTGCTTTACCTACGGTTCACTGATGTGCGAGGACATCATGTCCGCGGTGAGCCGCGCGCGCTGCCCGTTCGTCCCGGCGTCGCTGGACGGGTATCGGCGGCAGCCCGTGCGCGGGCGGGCGTATCCGGGGATGGTGCCGGCGGCGGGAGGGCGTGTGCAGGGGGGGCTGTACCTCGATCTGCCGGCGCCGGCTTGGCCGCGGCTGGACCGTTTCGAGGGCGAGGAGTACGAGCGCCGGCAGGTCGTCGTGCGGCTGCAGGACGGGCGGATGGAGGCGGCGTGGACCTACGTCTTCCGGCCGGAGTGCGCGGCGGGGCTCGTGGACGGGGAGTGGGATTTCGAGCGCTTCCTGCGCACGGGCAAGGCGCGCTTCACGACGCAGTATGTCGGTTTCGACGCCCTGGAGGGCGACCGTCCGGCGTGACGCTCCCCGGGGCTGCGAGTGCGCCGTGCGCTATCGCTCCATCTGCTGCTCGTTCCTGCCGCGCCGGCCGCGTTCATCTTCCTGCTGCGGCTGTTTGCGTCGTTGCGGCTGCGCGTCGCCTCCCCGGTCCTGCGGTGTGCGCTCGTCCGTGCGCGGGCCGCCCATCTGTCGATCACGCATCTCCCTTTCCCGCATCCGGTGTTCGCGCCCGGGTTCCATCTGGCGCGGATCCATCTGCCGGGGTTCCATCTGCATTGGTTCGGCGCGCCGCTGAACCGGGCCGCCCTGCCGCGATTCCGCTTCGCGAGCCGAACGCGCGCGATCCTGCTCCTGCGTGCGGGGAAGGCGCTCGCGGCGTGCGGCATCGCGTTCATCCCGATCCGGTCCCCGCGTTCTGGGGGGCGCCGGCGGGGGGAGGAATTCGCGCGCTGCGGCGTCGCGCGGCCGATAGCGGTAATGCTGGCCGCTCAGGTCTCGCTGTTCGCGAATGTCGCGCGGATAACGGTCGCCCGAGTACTTTCGTTGATAGATTGGCAACGGTGCGGGCGCCGGCGCGGCGCGGCGGTCCCAGCGGTCCCAGCCGCGGCGGTGTTCCGCCCAGTCGTCGCCCCAGTGCTCGCGCCAGCGCGGCGGACCCTCGTGGCGCCAGCCGCGGAAATAGATCGGCGGGTCGCGGTAGTAGCGGACCGGAACCCGCAGGATGAACACGGGCACGGCCAGCGGTGCAACGAGCGTCCACGGGCCGTTGTACCAGGAGCTCATGTACCAGTCGTCCCCGTAGAACACCCAGTACAGGCCGTCGTAGAAGAAGAAATTCCCGGCCACCCGCGGCGCGTAATACACCGGGTAGCCCGGCACCCGCACGAGTTGGGGGTACACCGGCAGGTTGATGCCGATGCTCACCTGCACCGAGGCCGTCGCCGACGTGATCCCCGCCAGCGTCAGCCACAACACCATCAATAACTTGCGCATGCCTGATTCTCCCTCGGGGTTGCCCCACGTGAGATGCTGTCGATGCCCTTGCTGCCGTCGTATGGACGGGATCCCGAATCGGCCGCGCCGTCCGGCCCCGCGAATGGAATGAACGCCTCGGCGACACGTCTCCCAATCATGCGGACGGGATGAATCGGACGGTCGACGCGCGAGCGCCGTTCACTCGCTCCTGTATCTTTATAGGCCGACGGCTGTCCGCGCGCCATCATTTTCTGCGGCCAACTCCGGCGAAATTGCAACGAAATGCTGGTATGGGCGGGTTCTGCGTGGGACTTGGCGACGACCGGCGATGCCGGACGGAAAATGTCGATGGTATAGCCGGGGCGTCCGCGGAGCGGATGTCCGACCCGTTGGTGCCGCTACTGGCCGCGCATGAAGAAGCGGTCGAGCTCGCTCATCGTCAGCTGCGTCCAGGTCGGGCGGCCGTGGTTGCACTGGTCGGCGCGCTCGGTCGCTTCCATGTCGCGCAGCAGTGCGTTCATCTCGGGCAGCGTCAGGCTGCGGTGCGCGCGCACCGCGCCGTGGCAGGCCATCGTCGCGAGCAGTTCGTTGCGGCGCGCCGTGACGACCTCCGAGGCCGGAAACTCGCGCAATTCCTCCAGCAGCCTGCGCATCAGCTCCGCGACTGGCGCGCTCGCGAGCAGGGCGGGCACGCTGCGCACGGCAAGCTCCTGCGGGCCGGCCGGCGCGACGTCGAAGCCCATGCCGGTGAGCACCTCGGCGCATTCCTCGGCCGCGGCCATGTCCTTCGCGCTTACCGAGAACACCGCCGGGATTAGCAGGCGCTGCACCGAGGGGCGGCCGTCGAGCACGGTCTTGAGCTTTTCGTACAGGATGCGTTCGTGCGCCGCGTGCATGTCGATGAGCACGAGGCCCTTCGCGTTCTGCGCGAGGATATAGATGCCGTGGAGCTGCGCGAGCGCGTAGCCGAGCGGGGCGGAGTCGTCCGCATGTTGCGGCAGTTGGGGCGCCGTCGGCGCAGCGGACCGGCCCGCCGGCGCGGGGAAGGCGGTCGGGCGGAAGCCTTCCGTCGCCGAGGGCTGTGCCGAGGGGGGCGGCGCGGATTCGCGCGCGGTGCCGACGAAATCGAAATAGCTGCGGCTCGCCGACTCCATCGCGAGCCGGCCCTGCACGGGCGGGGCGTCGCGATAGGCGCCGAAGGGTTGCGCGCGCGCGGCCGCAGCTCGGTCGTCCGGCTCCGCGGCGGCCGGCGAGGCCGCGGAGTACGTGGTGGACGCGGCGATCGGCGCATCCCGCATCGCGAGGCCTGCGCCCGACTCGGCGAGCGTGCGCGACAGCGCATGGAACACGAACTGGTGGATCGCGCGCGATTCGCGGAAGCGCACTTCAATCTTGGCCGGGTGGACGTTCACGTCGACGCCCGCCGGGTCGAGTTCGAGGAACAGCACATAGGCCGGATGACGGTTGCCATGCAGGATGTCCGTGTAGGCTTGGCGCACCGCGTGCGTGAGCAGCTTGTCGCGCACGAAGCGGCCGTTCACGAAGAAGTACTGCGCGTCGCGGCTCGCGCGCGAATACGCCGGCAGCGAGGCGAAACCGGACAGGCGCAGCGGGCCCGCATCGGCATCCAGCGGACGGGCCTGCGCGAGGAAATCGTCGCCCATCAGCGCGGCGACGCGTCGTGCATGGTCCGCGGCGGGCAGGCGATGCACGACACGGCCGTTGTGCGCGAGCTGCAGGCCGATGTCGGGGCGCGCCAGCGCGACACGGCGGAACATCTCGTCGCAGTGCGCGTATTCGGTGCCTTCCGACTTCAGGAACTTGCGCCGCGCGGGGGTGTTGTAATACAGGTCCGCGACATCAACGACCGTGCCCGCGCCGAGCGCCGCCGGCGCCACGCTACGCTCGGCGCCCTCGATGCGCCACGCGTGCGCGCTGCCCTCGGCGCGGCTGGTGAGCGTCGTGCGCGCGACCGCCGCGATCGCCGCCAGCGCCTCGCCGCGGAAGCCCATCGTGCCGACGCGCTCGAGGTCGTCGAGGTTCGCGATCTTGCTCGTCGCGTGGCGCTCCAGCGCCAGCGCGAGTTCGTCCTTCGCGATGCCGCAGCCGTCGTCGGCGACGCGGATGCGCCGCACGCCGCCCTGTTCGAGCTGCACGTCGATCGCGCGCGAGCCCGCGTCGACGGCGTTCTCCAGCACCTCCTTGAGCACCGAGGCCGGGCGTTCGACGACCTCGCCGGCGGCGATCTGGTTGATCAGGAGGTCGGACAGCAGGTGGATCGAGGGCATGGGGGCGGGGAGAGGGGGCAGTCCGGTCATTATACGGAGTTGGGTATTTCAATCTTCCAGCGTCTCGCAGCCACCTCGTGGGAGCGGCTTCAGCCGCGAATCAACCGGCTTGGCCTCGCCACGCGCCGATTCGCGGCTGAAGCCGCTCCCACAAGAGGCCCCGCCCGACCGTTCATGCGTTTGCCTTGGCTCGGATTCGGGGTGCGGCCGGCCTTCCGGTATCATTGTCGGGATTTCGTCCCTCGCGGAACAAAGGCCGGCCGCTCCCTGTCCGATTCCCCCTGATGCGCAAGCGCGCGTCCGAACCGAATACCAAGAATACCTTCATGAAGTCCATCGTCATCCTCATTTCCGGTCGCGGCAGCAACATGGAAGCCATCGTGAACGCGCGCATTGCCGGCGCGCGCATCGCCACGGTGATCAGCAACCGCGCCGACGCCAAGGGGCTCGAATTCGCCGCGGCGCACGGCATCCCGACCGCCGTGGTCGACCACAAGGCCTTCCCGTCGCGCGAAGCCTTCGACGCCGCCCTGGCCGAGAGTATCGACGCGCATGGCGCCGATCTCGTCGTGCTCGCGGGCTTCATGCGCGTGCTGACCGACGCTTTCGTACGCCGCTACGACGGGCGCCTGCTGAACATCCACCCCTCGCTGCTGCCGTCCTTCCCCGGCCTGCATACGCACCAGCGGGCGATCGAGGCGGGGGTGCGCGTGCATGGGGCGACGGTGCATTTCGTGACCCCCGAACTCGACTGCGGACCGGTCGTGATCCAGGCGGTCGTGCCGGTGTTGCCCGGCGATGACGAGGGCAGCCTGTCGGCGCGCGTGCTCAGGCAGGAACATCGCATCTACCCGCAGGCGGTGCGCTGGTTCGTCGAGGACCGGCTGACGATCACGGCGCAGGGCCAGGTGCTCGTGCGCGACGAAGCGGTCGATGAGGCCGGGTGGACGATCCCGTCGCTGGATCGCACCCCGGAGGCCGGAGCGTGCGACAGCCAACAATCCTGATCCTCGCCGCGGGCGCTTCGGTGCTCGCGCACGCGCTCGTGCTGAGCTTGCCGGGCTGGCCCGTGCACGGCGGCGCGGAGCCGCCGGTCCTGCATGCGACGCTGGTGATTCCCGAACCGCAGCCGGTGGTGGAGCTCGCCCCGGTCGCGCTGCCTCCGCCTCCGCCCGTCGTGCCGGAAAAGCCCAAGCCGCGGCCCAGGCCGAAGCCTCGTCCCGCACCTGCGGTCGAGGCCCCGCCCGCGGCCCCGCTGACGGCGCCGGCGGCCGGAGAGGGCGGCCAGATCGCCATCGCGGCGCCCGCTGCAGTCGAGGCGCAGCCTGCGGCGGAGGTGCCCCAGGCCGCCGACGCTGCACCCGTTGCCGACGCCGCGCCGGAACTCGTCGCGGCCGCCGACCTCAAGGGCTTCGACATCGCCGGCTGGCCCGAGCGCGGCAGCATCCGCTTCCGCGTGCATCTGGGCGAAAGCGGTTTCGCCGTCGGCGAGGCGCAGCACGAGTGGTCGCATGACGACAAGCGCTATCGCATGTCGGTCGCGGTGCGCACGACCGGCGTCGTCGGCCTGTTCCGATCCTTCCACTATGCCCAGAGCAGCGAGGGCAGCGTCGGGCGCGAAGGCCTGAAGCCGGAGCGCTTCAGCGTCGAGCAGTCGCGCAAGACACCGGCGGGCGCCCAGTTCGACTGGAATGCGCGGAAGGTGACGATGAAGCGCGGCGAAAAGGAGCGCGTCGCGGACCTGCGCCCCGGCGACCAGGACATCCTGAGCCTGTGGCACCAGATCGGCATTGTCGGCGCGGTCAGCGGATCGACCGAGCTGAACGTTATCACCGGACGTGAGGCCACCCCGTCGACGGTCGAGGTCGTCGGTCCCGAGAAACAGTCGCTGCCGATCGGGTTGCTCGATACCGTGCGCGTGCGTGCCGAAGCGCGCAACGGCAGTCTGACGATCGACATCTGGCTCGCGCGCAACTACGGCATGTTGCCGGTGCGCATCCGCGTCGTCGACGACAAGGGCGAGGTGCTCGACCAGCAGGCCGTCGAACTGCGCCTGTCGCCCCCCGGATCGGCCGGAGAGAAACCCGCGGTGGCGGGGGGAGCCGGCGGCGCGGGGGCGGAAGAAGACATGATCGAATTGCGGGCGGAGGACAATGCCTTCGCCCATCCAACCATCGGAAACTGAAGAACAGATATGGCAAGACATGAAGAGGCCGCCTCGCGCGGCCTGCTGATCCACGCCGCCCAGGTCCTTGGCGCGGTGCTCACCTTCGAACATCCGGCCGACGTCGTGCTTTCGCGGCACTTCCGCGAGAACCGCGAGATCGGCCATCGCGACCGCGGCTTCATCGCCGAGGCCGTCTACGGCATCGTGCGGCGCCTGCGCTGGCTGCATCGCCTCGTTGGAGATGACGCGCGCCCGCGCACGCTGCTGCTGGCGTGGCTCGCGCGCGGCGAAGGCTGGCCGATGCGCAACTTCGAGGGCCTCGCGTCGGCGACCGAGCGCGACTGGATCTCGGGCATCAAGGCCAAGGAGCTGGACGAGGGCTCGCTCGCCGAGCGCGCCGACATGCCCGACTGGCTCGCCGAGCGCCTGCTCGCGACGCACGACGAGGCCACGCTGCTCGAACTCGCGCACAGCCTCAACCGCGCCGCGCCGCTGGACCTGCGCGTGAATGTGCTGAAGAGCGACCGCGAGGCCGTGCTCGACGCGTTCAAGGTGAATGGCATTGGCGCCGCCCCCTGTCCGTACTCGCCGCAGGGCATCCGCCTCGCCGCCAAGCCTGCGCTGCAGAAACACCCGCTCTTCCTCGACGGTTCCTTCGAGGTGCAGGACGAAGGCAGCCAGCTGCTCGGCTTCCTCGTGCAGCCCAAGCGCGGCGAACTGGTCGTCGACTTCTGCGCCGGCGCCGGCGGCAAGACGCTGCAACTGGGCGCGCTGATGCGCTCGACCGGGCGCCTGTATGCCTTCGACGTGTCCGAAAAGCGTCTCGCCAAGCTCAAGCCGCGCTTCGCCCGCGCCGGCCTGTCGAACGTTCATCCCGTGCTGATCGCGCACGAGCGCGACGCCAAGGTGAAGCGCCTCGCCGGCAAGGCCGACCGTGTGCTGGTCGACGCGCCGTGCAGCGGCCTCGGCACCCTGCGCCGCAACCCCGACCTCAAGTGGCGCCAGACGCCCGAGTCGGTCGCCGAGATGGTCGCCAAGCAGGGCGCCATCCTCGACTCCGCCGCGCGCCTCGTGAAGCCGGGCGGCCGGCTCGTGTATGCGACCTGCAGTCTGCTCGCCGACGAGAACGACGGCATCGTCGATGCCTTCCTCGCCGCGCATCCCGAGTTCCGCCAGGTGAGCGCGGCCGAAGTGCTCGCCAAACAGGGCATCGCGCTCGACACCGGCGAGCGCCTGCGCCTGACGCCGCGCATGCATGACACCGACGGTTTCTTCGCCGCCGTGCTGGAGCGCGTGGATGCGGGGGCGTGATGCATCGGGGCGGCTGCTCGCAGCGGTCGCCCTCGCGTTCCTTGCAATGGCGCCGCAAGGCGCCGCAGCAAGCCAGCGCCTGCCCGCGCGCGGTTCGGTCGAAGTCGCGTTTTCCCCGGCAGATCGCCCCGAGACGCTGCTCATCGACGTCATCGATGACGCGCGCAAGACGCTGCATGTGCAGGCCTACGCCTTCACGAGCCAGCCGATCGCCCGCGCGCTGATAAACGCGCATCGGCGCGGGGTGCGCGTCGAAGTGCTCGCCGACGCGAAGATGAACAAGCGCGGCAAGGGCAACGTGCTGCCCGATCTCCTGGAGGCCGGCATCCCGGTATCGCTCGAAACGCGCTATGCCGCCGCCCACAACAAGGTCATGATCGCCGACGCCGAAGGGCCGGCCTGTGCGCTGGTCACCGGCTCCTTCAACTTCACCAAATCCGCCGTCAAGCGCAACGCCGAAAACCTCCTCGTGCTGCGCGACAACTGCAACTTGACCGGGATCTACCTGGACAACTGGCGCCGTCACCGCGCCGACGCCACCCGCATCACCCGTCTCCCCTGGAAACCCGGAACGTGAAAGAAGAGATTCGTTTCGCCGCCATGCTCACGGACACCTGGAGCGACCTGCAGAGTCCCTCCATCCTGTGGCAGCTCGGCGCCCTGCTCGGTTGCCTCGCGCTCGCGTGGCTGATCGAACGCGCGATGCTCGAGCGCGTCGCACGTCGCGGTGATCCCGAAACCGCTGCCCAGCGCTTCGGCCGCAGCGGCCTGCGCCGCGTGCTGTTTCCGCTCGCCGCACTGACCTTCGTGTTTGCCGCGCGCGCGGTGCTGGGCAAATACCAGAGCGTGAACCTGCTCAATCTCACGGTGCCGCTGCTGACCTCGTTCGCTGCTATCCGCTTCGTCGTGTTCACGGTGCGGCAGGGCATAGGCCGCTCGAGCTGGCTGGGCAACTTCGAGCGCGTCTTCGCATCGCTCGCGTGGGCCGTGGTCGCGCTGCATATCCTCGGCTGGCTGCCGGAGGTGATCGATGCGCTCGAGAGCGTGTCCTTCAAGGTCGGCAGTCAGAAGCTCTCGCTATGGACGCTGCTGCAGGGCGCCGGCATGGTGATGTTCACGCTGCTGATCGCATTGTGGGCGGCGGGGGCGCTGGAGCGCCGGCTGAGCGCCGCCGCGGGCCTCGATGACAGCATGCGCCTCGTGCTGATGCGGGTCGCCAAGGCGTTGATGATGGTCGTGGCGGTGCTCGTTGCCCTGCCCATGGTCGGCATCGACCTGACGACGTTGTCGGTGTTCGGCGGCGCGCTGGGCGTGGGTCTCGGCTTCGGCCTGCAGAAGATCGCAGCGAACTACGTGTCGGGCTTCATCATCCTGCTCGACCGCTCGCTGCGCATCGGCAACCTGATCTCGGTCGGCACCGAGCGCGGCGTCGTCACGCAGATCAACACCCGCTACACGGTCTTGCGCGCGGCCACCGGCATCGAATCGCTGGTGCCGAACGAGACCCTGATCGGCTCCGTCGTGCAGAACGAAACATACAGCGACACGCGCATCGTCGTGCCGATCAACATCCAGGTGAGCTATGCGACCGATCTGGAGCGCGCGATGCAGATCCTCGTCGACGCCGCGAAAACGCACGAGCGAGTGATTTCGGATCCGGCGCCCAAGGCCTTCGTCGTCGCCTTCGGCGAGAGCGGCATCGACCTGCGCCTGGCGGTATGGATCGCCGATCCGCAGGAGGGCACGCTCGGCGTGATCTCGCACATCAATCTGGAAGTGTGGAAACGCTTCCGTGCCGAGGGCATCGAGATCCCCTACCCGCAGCGGGAAGTGCGCGTCGTGCACAGTGAAGCTGCGCTGACGCAGGCGGTCGCCGCGGCCGCGGCGGACGACTGATCTCCTGCGGCCGCGTCAGAGGCCGGCGTCGCCGCGCACGGCGTCGGCCCAGCAGTTGGGCGTTTCGTACAGGCGCACGCGCTCGAGACGCAGGTGGTTGCCGTAGCTGTCGTGGTAGCGCGGATCGAGGATGCGGAAGGCCTCGCTTGCGAGGTTCTCGGCGGTCGGCACGCAATCGAGTACGACCGTCTTGTGCCCCGGCATCGAGGCGAGGAACTGCATGACCTGCGCATCGCCGCGGAACACCAGGAAGGCGTGGTCCCAGACGTCCACGACATGCGCCTTGGCGATCGTCTTCACCTCGCCGAAGTCCATCACCATGCCATTGACCGGCTGGCCGGCGGCCTCGATGATTCCTCCCGACAAGGTGATCTCGATCGCGTAGCGGTGGCCGTGCAGATGGCGGCACTGGCTGGCATGGTCCGGAATCCGGTGGCCTGCGTCGAATTCCAGGCGGCGGGTGATGCGCATGATTGACCTCGGGAGTGCAGGGCGCGGATTATAGCACCCGTCCCGATCGACCCCTTTCGGGCCTCCTTCCGCCCTTTTTGACCGCGATTCGCGGCACCTTCAGCGATGGCTTCCAGCGACCGGCAACTCACGATCCGCAACCACGACCGCGACCTCGCGGGCCTCACCTACGTCTATCCGGTGCTGTCGCGCCGTGCAGGCGGGGTATCGGTCGGCATCAACCTCAACCCCAATAACGCGTGCAACTGGCATTGCGCCTACTGCCAGGTGCCCGATCTCGTGCGCGGCAGCGCCCCCCCGATCGACCTCGCGCAGCTCGAGGCCGAGCTCGCCGGTTTCCTCGATGCGCTCGTCAACGGCGACTACCTCGAGCGGCATGTGCCCGAGGGGCTGCGCCAGGTCCGCGACATCGCCTTTTCCGGCAACGGCGAACCGACCAGCGCTGCCGAATTCGCCGATGCGATGGCGGTTGCGATACGCCTGCGGGCGCGCTTCGGGTTCGGCACCGAAGTGCCCCTGCGCCTCATCACCAACGGCAGCCTGATGGGGCAGGCGGCCGTGCGCGAAGGCGTGCGTCGCCTGGGCGAGGCGGGCGGGGAAGTATGGTTCAAGCTCGATTCGGGTACGCGGGCAGGCATGCGCCGCATCAACGGCGTGGGCCCCGACCCCGATGCGGTCGCGCGCCGCCTGCAGGCGAGCGCCGAGCGCTGCACGACCTGGGTGCAGACCTGCATGTTCCGCTGGGACGGACAGGCGCCGTCCGAAGCGGACATCGCCGCCTATCTGGCGGTACTGGAAAAGGCCGGCGTCGAACGTCTTGCCGGGGTGCTGCTCTACGGGATCGCGCGCCCCTCGATGCAGCCCGAGGCGCCGCGCCTGTCGCCGCTCACCGAGGCGGAACTCGAGGCGATCGCCGGGCGCATAAAAAAAACGGGGCTGACGGTTCGCGTCAGCCCCTGATGGCCATGTAGTACTCCGCCCGGGTTAGCGCGACGTGCGCTCCTTGCGCTTCGCACGGGCTTCCTTCTTCAGCGTCTTGAACAGTTCCGGGTTCGACGACTTCAGGAACTCGGCAACTTCGACGTCTTCCTTCTTGACCTTGTTGATGTCGATCTGCTCGATGTGAACGAGGCGGAGCAGGGCCTGCACGGGACGCGGAATGTTACGGCCGCTCTCGTATCGCGAGCCCCCACTTTGGGTAACGCCAATCTTCGACCAGAACTGCGACTGGTTCAGGCCGAGCTTGCGGCGGATCTCGCGAACATCAATGGTGTCAGTGCTTTTCATCTCTTGGGCCTCTGCTGTGAAGTCGGTTGTGCTATGAGGATTAGCTGCGCCCGAAGGCGATCATACGACTTAAGTCATATGGTAACCAAAGTATAGATTACTATTCCGGACAAATACAACGGGAAAATCAAAAGTCCTAGGGTTAACCGCAATCCATAAGTGCCCAAGTTGGGCGTGACGGCCAGAGTGACATCGATCTGCAAAGTCCACGGGCTTTCGCTAGAATCACGGGTTTTATCCACGGCTATTTGGATACGACGATGGCACTGATAGTTCAGAAGTACGGCGGCACCTCCGTTGGCAACCCGGAACGCATCAAGAACGTCGCCCGCAAGGTCGCGAAGTTCCAGGCGGCCGGCCATCAGGTGGTGGTGGTGGTGTCCGCGATGAGCGGCGAAACCAACCGCCTGATCGCGCTCACCAAGGAGGTCGCAGCCACTCCCGATCCGCGCGAACTGGACGTCGTCGTGTCGACCGGCGAGCAGGTCACCATCGGCCTGCTGTGCATGGCGCTGCAGGACATCGGCGTCAAGGCGAAGAGCTACACCGGCGGCCAGGTGCGCATCCTCACCGACAGCGCGCATACGAAGGCGCGCATCCTGAATATCGACGAGGCACCGATCAAGAAGGATCTCGACGAAGGCAACATCGTCGTCGTGGCCGGATTCCAGGGTGTGGACGAGCATGGCGCCATCACCACGCTCGGCCGCGGCGGTTCGGATACCACCGGCGTTGCGCTGGCGGCCGCACTCAAGGCGGACGAGTGCCAGATCTACACCGACGTCGACGGCGTCTACACCACTGACCCGCGCGTCGTGCCGGAAGCGCGCAAGCTGGATACCATCACCTTCGAGGAAATGCTCGAGCTAGCCAGCCTCGGCTCCAAGGTGCTGCAGATCCGCTCGGTGGAATTCGCCGGCAAGTACAAGGTCAAGTTGCGCGTCCTGTCCAGCTTCCAGGAGGAAGGCGAGGGCACGCTCATCACTGTCGAGGAAGAACAGAACATGGAACAACCCGTCATCTCCGGTATCGCCTTCAACCGCGACGAAGCCAAGCTCACGGTGCTCGGCGTGCCCGACAAGCCGGGTATCGCCTACCAGATCCTCGGGCCGGTCGCCGATGCCAACATCGAAGTCGACATGATCATCCAGAATGTGAGCAAGGACGGCACGACCGATTTCTCGTTCACCGTCGCCCGCGGCGAACTCGATAAAGCGGTGAAGGTGCTCGAAGCCGTCAAGGAGCACATCGGCGCCCGCTCGATCATGACCGACCGGACCATGGCCAAGGTCTCCATCGTCGGTGTCGGCATGCGTTCGCACGCCGGTGTAGCCTCGCAGATGTTCCGCACGCTCGCGGAAGAGGGGATCAACATCCAGATGATCTCGACGTCCGAAATCAAGATCTCGGTCGCGATCGAGGAGAAGTACCTCGAGCTGGCCGTGCGCGTACTGCACAAGGCTTTCGGTCTCGATGTCGCTGCATAATTAAGTTTGACCAGCTGGCCTGCATTCGCTATGATGGCGGGCTGAAAGGTTGGAGAGTTGGCCGAGAGGTCGAAGGCACTCCCCTGCTAAGGGAGCATACGGGCTAAAACTCGTATCGAGGGTTCGAATCCCTCACTCTCCGCCAGCCTAATAGATAAAGCCCTGATTCGTCAGGGCTTTTTCTTTTCTGGGCGGCAAGGTGCGTGGCCGGACCTTCGGCGCGCGCGTTGGCACGCTCGGGCGGGTACAGGATACCAGTCGGTGAACACGCGGCATTCGTTGCGGGGATAATCTCGGAACGTCGCCCTTGGGGGCGCAATTGCCGCGCGACGAAGCTTGCGCGGCCGCTATCGGAGAGGGATCGGGTGCAAATGAGCGTGAGGAATGCGCTGCTCGCTGTCGCGAGCGCAGCAATGCTGGGCGGATGTGCGGTGGTGGCCGTCGCCGATGCGGCGGTGACGGTGGTGGCGACAACGGTCAAGGTGGGCGCGAAGGTTGTCGGCGCCGGCGTCGATGCCGTGATTCCGGACGACGACGATGAGGATGCGAAGAAGGAGTAGCCGCGTGCGCGGTGCCGCGCTGTGTGCATGGTTTTGCGGTATCGATCGTCGAGGATAAAAAAAACGGGCCCCGCGGGGCCCGTTTCATGTGCTGCTGGCTGAATCGCGCGATCAGTCCTTCTTCGCGGCGGCCTTGTAGTTGAGCTTTTCCTTGATACGTGCGGACTTGCCCGAGCGCTCGCGCAGGTAGTACAGCTTGGCGCGACGCACGTCACCGCGACGCTTGACTTCGATGCTGTCGACCAGCGGGGAGTAGGTCTGGAACGTACGCTCCACGCCTTCGCCCGACGAGATCTTGCGCACGATGAAGTTGGAGTTCAGGCCACGGTTGCGCTTGGCGATCACCACGCCTTCGTAGGCCTGGAGACGCTCGCGCGTGCCTTCCTTGACCTTCACCTGCACCACCACGGTGTCGCCGGGGGCGAACTCGGGGATGGTCTTGTTCAGGCGGGCGATTTCTTCCTGTTCGAGCAGCTGAATCAGGTTCATTGTGCGACTCCTGTCGATTCAATGGCACTTGGCCTTGCGGCAGAGCAGGACATGCCTGATGCGCGCGGTTTGTATTCGGGCTTCAGGCCTGGCCTTCCGCCCCTGCTTGCTCCTGCTTGAATTCACCAAGCAGTGACAATTCTTCCTTGTTCAGTCTGCGCCCTTCCAGCAGGTCGGGGCGCCGGCGCCAGGTCGTGCCCAGCGCCTGCTTCAACCGCCAGCGACGGATCGCGGCGTGATTGCCGGAGAGCAGCACCGCCGGCACCGGCTCGCCTTCGTAGATCTCGGGTCGCGTATAGTGCGGGCAGTCCAGCAGCCCGTCCACGAACGAGTCCTCGATCGCCGATACGGCGTCGTTCAATGCGCCCGGCAGCTGGCGCACGATCGCATCGAGCAGCACCATTGCCGGCAGTTCGCCGCCCGACAGCACGAAGTCGCCGAGCGATATTTCCTCGTCTACGCAGCGCTCGATGAGTCGCTGATCGACGCCCTCGTAGCGTCCGCACAGCAGCGTCAGCGCGGGTAGTTCCTTCAGTTCCAGCACTTTCGCGTGGTCCAGCGGCCGGCCTTGCGGCGACAGGTAGATCACGCGTCCTGCGGCGCCGAGCAGCGCCTGCTGCGCCGCCTTCGCCTGGCTGATCGCCTTTTCCAGCGGCTCGGCCATCATCACCATTCCGGGGCCGCCGCCGTAGGGGCGGTCGTCGACCGTGCGGTGCGGATCGTCCACGAAATCGCGCGGGCTGTGGAACGCGATGTCATAGAGACCGCGATCCAGCGCACGCCGCGTGATGCCGCTGGCGGTCAGCGCCGCGAACATCTCGGGAAACAGGGTGATCACGTCGAAGCGCCTTGCGGCGGTTGGTGCGCTCACCCTGTCTTCACCAATCCCTTTGCCAGTCGACCCGGATCGTCCGGGTCGGCAGGTCCACGTTCAGCACGTAGGCGGCGACGAACGGAATCAACCGCTCCTCGTCTCCGTTGCGAACCTGGAGTACCTCATGGGCGCCGGTGGACATCAGGGCTTCGACCGTGCCGAGCGATTCGCCCGACTGGTTTACGACCGAAAGGCCCACCAGGTCGCCCCAGTAGTATTCGTCATCGTCGGTGCCGGGCATCGCCTCGCGTGGCGCAGCGATGTAGCGGCCCTGCAACGCTTCCGCGCCGCTGCGGTCCGTCACGCCTTCGAACGAGGCGATGAGGCTCGCGCCGTGTTCGCGGAAGCCGGCGAGTTTCATTGGCTGCCACGCCTCTTCGGGGGCTTCCGCCTTGTCGGCGAGCCACCACTGAGGCATTTCGCGCCAGGAGAGCGGGTCGTCCCCGAAGGGGTGTACCTTGACCCAGCCCTTGACACCAAAAGGGGCGACAATGCGCCCCAGTACCATCATGACTGCAAAGATTCAGGCAGGATCAGGCTGCGGCTTTCGCAGCCTGCTTGGCCAGACGCTCGACCGTCGGCGACAGCTGGGCACCGTTCTGCTTCCAGTAGGCCAGACGTTCGGCGTTGATCACGAGACCCTTTTCGGACTCGGCTGCCATCGGGTTGTAGAAGCCAACGCGCTCGATGAAACGGCCGTCGCGGCGATTGCGCGAATCGGCAGCAACGATGTTGTAGAACGGGCGCTTCTTGGCGCCACCACGGGCAAGGCGAATGACGACCATTGGGGTGTCCTGATGAGTAGGTGCGAAAAGCAGGCGATTGTAAGGCAAGCGGCCGCGGGAGACAAGTGCGGATCGGGATTCGTCGCGGAACGGGGTGTGGCGATTGTGCTGCAAGGCCCGTGGGCTGCGGGATTCCGCTCAAGCGAGTGATTCTTGAATAGAATGCGAAGACGTCTCCAAGCGGAAATTTTACCCCGATGCCTGCATCCGATCCGGTCTCCGAACAGTTGGCCCCCGTGCTGGTGTGGCTGGCGAGCGAGCCGGCTGACGATCCGCACGTCGAGCTGAATGCCCTGCGGGGGTATCTGGGCGGGCTGCCCGATCCGGCCGGCGGCGGCGCTCAGCTCGTGGAATGCGTCGACGAATTCGAGGCGCGGGTCCTCGATGTGTGCGGGCGCCTGAAACCGCGCCTTCTCAATGCGGCGTTGCCGCTTTCGCACGAACTGCATGCGGTCGCGGGCGAGCTTGTCGAGGCCTTGCTCGAGGTCGGGGGCAAACTCGGCGAATTGGCGGCGGCGGCGGGTGAGCGCTGGCGTCCGGTGCGCCGCGGTGATCCGATGGCAATGACGGCGCGTGGGCTTGGTCTGGTGCATGAGGCCTTCGTTGTCGCCGCGATGGGCGGTGCGGTCACGCCGCCCGGATTGTGGCTTGCGGCATACGGCATCGTCGCAGCCGGGGGCGGCTTCGCCGCGCTGGTATCGGCGCGGCCCGATACGGCCGCCGCTGATGCCCTGCAAGCGATGAAGCGCCTGCTGGCCTTGGCGGTGCTGCAGCCCGAAAGTCTGACGGCGCGCGAACTGGTGTGGGCGAACGATTACCTCGAAGGCGTTGCGGACGAGGGGGCGCTTTCTCTGGAAGCCCTGCAGCCGGCTGCCTCGTCCTTCTGGATCGATCCCGAGGAGGATCTGCCGCCGATTGCGACGATCCGAAGCGCGGCGCCGGTGGCGGAGGGGCTCGTCCATTTTTCCGCCTTCGGCGTGTCGCGTGCGCTCGCGGGGCCGCTCGACCGGCTCAAGGAGCGCATCGCCGAGGCCGAAGCGGTGGGGCTGGAGCGCGACGGCGAGCTGCTCGAGCCGGATGCGTCCGGATTGCCTGTCGGGCTGACGCCGGTGGAGATGGTCTCGCTGCTCCAACGCATGCGCGACCGGTGGGCGTTGCCGCCGAATCGCGGTCAGTCGCGCCGTGCGTACCGGTATTCGGTTCAGGTGTGTGTCGGCCTGCGCGCGGTCTGGGAGGCCGCGCGGTCCGATGGCGCGACGGAACGCATCTCGGAATGGATGGTGTACAACGAGAGCCCCGGCGGGTATGCGCTGATGTCCGTCGAGGGCGTAACGGGTAGCCTGAGCGCCGGCATGGCGGTTGCGCTGCGCCGGGATGCCGGGCATCCGTGGGCGGTGTGCATCGTGCGCTGGATCCGCAGCGACAGCCCCGGTGAGGTCGAGCTCGGCCTGCAGCTGGTGGCGCAGACCTGCACGCCGGTGACGATTGGCTTTCGCGGTAGCGAGATGCGTTCCACGACGCACGCGCTCATTCTTCCGCCGCTGCCTGCGTTGCGCCGCAGCCAGGCAATCCTGGCGCCGGCGGGAACCTATGCATCGCGCCGCTTCGTGCTGGTGCACGAAGGTGAGCACCTCTATGTGGCGCAGGCACGCGTACTGACTCTCGACATGCAGACGGCGAACGTCGAACTGTTCCAGTACGAGATCGACCCCTACCCGATCTAGCTCCAATCCAGGTCCGTTCTAGGCTTCTTGCGCGGCCAGTGCCGCGATCGAGATATCCGCGGCGCGCAGTGCGTTCTCGATGCGTTCTGCCGTATCGCGCGACAGCTCGTTGCGTCCGGCCTTGCGCCATGCCGGCGGCGACAGCGCGAGCCGGCACAGCACGTCGGCGAGGCCGATGCTGGCGGCGTCGCGGCTGAGCAGCCAGTTGCCTTCGTCGGTGCGTGCCACCCAGCCGGCCTCGCACAATTCGCCGAGCAGGCTTTCGCCTTCGTTGCCATTGAGGCGAGCCGCGCCGACGAGCGGTTCGAATGCCACGGTGCGGCCCTCGGCCTGCGCGCGCGCGAGGGTCGTCAGTACCGTGGTCGCAGCCCAGGCGCGGTCGCCGGCGAAGGGGGCGAGCACGCGCGTGCGCTCGAAGAAGCCGGGCAGCGACGCGCACAGGATCGCCCCGAGCAGGATCACGACCCACGACAGGTAGAGCCACAGCAGGAAGATCGGCACCGTCGCGAAGGTGCCATAGATCAGCGTGTAGGTCGGGATGCGCGCGAGGAAGAGGGCGAAGAGCTGCTGCATCAGGAGGAAGGCCAGCGCCGCAGTGGTGCCGCCGGCGAACGCATGGCTCGGGCGTACCTTGTGGTTGGGCACCGCGAAGTACAGGAAGGTGAACACGACGCACAGCAGCGCTGCGGACGCCAGCGCCGAGAATGCTTCGACGACCCACGAGCCCTTGCCGGCCAGGGCGACGGAGCTGGCGACGAGGTGGCCCGTGGCCAGCGCGCTGGCGCCGAGCGCCACCGGGCCCAGGGTGAGGGTCGACCAGTGCACGGTCAGGCGCGTGAGCAGCGGGCGCGGGCGGCGCACGCCCCAGATCTGGTTGAACACGCGGTCTATCGTCATCAGCAGCATGAGCGCGGTGACGACCAGCGCGCCGGTGCCGATCAGCGTGAGCTTGGCGGCCTTCTGCGAGAACTGGAAGGCGTAGGTCGCGATGATCTTGCCGGCACGGTCGGGCAGCAGGTTTTCCAGCAGGAAGGTCTTCAGCGAAATGCCGAGCTCGGAGAATGCCGGGAAGTTGCTGAAGAGCGCGATGACGACGGTGACGAGGGGCACGAGTGCGAGCAGCGTCGTGAAGGCGAGACTGCCGGCGACCTGCGGGCAGCGGGTGGCAACGAAGCGCTGGGCGACGAGGCGCAGGAAGTCGCGTGCGGGATGCAGGGGCATGACGGACATGCGGTGGATGCGATGGCGGGAGTCAGGGCGATGCCGGAGGGGCGGCTATAATGCCGCAATTCGATCCAGACCGTTCAGATGAAAGAAATTCTCGTACTTTATTACAGCCACCGCGGCTCGGTCCGGGCGCTTGCCGAGCAGATCACACTCGGGATCCATCAGGTGCCGGGCGTGGCCGCGCGGGTGCGGACGGTGCCGAAAGTGTCGACGGTGTGCGAGGCGGTCGAGGACGACATTCCGGCGTCGGGCCCCCCCTACGTCGAGGTGCGCGACCTCGAGGAATGTGTCGGCCTGGCGATCGGGAGCCCGACGCGCTTCGGCAACATGGCTGCGCCGATGAAGTATTTTCTCGACGGACTCGCGGGGCCGTGGGTGAATGGCACTCTGGCGGGCAAGCCGGCGTCGGTGTTCACCTCCACCGCGAGCCAGCACGGCGGGCAGGAATCGACGCTGCTGTCGATGATGATGCCGCTGCTGCACCATGGCATGCTGATCATGGGACTGCCCTACACGGAGCCGGCGCTCAACCGCACGCGCACCGGCGGGACGCCGTACGGCGTGAGCCATGTCGCCGGGGCGGATGGCAATCCCGCGCCGAGTGCGGATGAGATCGAACTCGCGATCGCGCAGGGGCGGCGGCTCGCCGAGATTGCGCTGACGCTTGCGGCGGGGCGGGCATGAGCGCCCGCACCCTGAACCTTGCAGCGACGGTGCTGCTCGTTGCGCTGATCGCGCTGTGCGTGCTGTGGGAAGCGTGGCTCGCGCCGCTGCGGCCGGGCGGCTCGTGGATGATCCTGAAGGCGCTGCCGCTGATGGGCGCCTTCCTCGGGGTGCTGAAGGGGCGGCGTTACACCTACCAGTGGCTGACCATGATGGTGCTGCTGTATCTGGTCGAAGGCGTCGTGCGGGCGATGGACCCCGGGCTCGGTGGCAAGCTCGCGATCGCGGAAGCGGTGCTGGCGGCGCTGCTCTTCGCCTGTGCCGTGTGGTACGCGAGGGTATCGGCGCCCTCGCGGCAGACGAGCGCGCCGGCCTGACCTGACGCGGGGCCGATCGGGTCCCGTGCGGCGCGAACCGCGGGCCGGTTGCCCGTGGTTCGCATCCGGTCAGAGCTGCGGGTTCAGTTTCTCGAACTTGCCGTGCAGCTTGTTGAGCGCGTTGAGGTAGGCCTTCGCCGAGGCGACGATGATGTCCGTATCTGCGCCCTGGCCGTTCACGACCTTGCCGTCCTGCGACAGGCGCACCGTCACTTCACCTTGCGCGTCGGTCCCCGTGGTGATCGCGTTCACCGAGTACAGCAGCAGTTCGGTGCCGCTCTTCGCGACCGCTTCGATGGCCTTGAAGGCCGCGTCGACCGGGCCCGATCCCTGGGCGCTGGTACGGGTTTCCTTGCCGCCGACGGCGATCGTGAGCTCGGCCTGCGGCGTCTCGCCGGTTTCCGAGTGGAAGCGCGACGCGAGCAGGCGGAAGTGCTCATGTTCGGGCGTGACGCCCTCGTCGCTCATCAGCGCGTTGAGGTCTTCGTCGAAGATCTCGTGCTTCTTGTCGGCGAGCTCCTTGAAGCGCGCGAAGGCGTGGTTCAACTGGTCCTCGGACGCGACGACGATGCCGATCTCCTGCAGGCGGCTGCGGAAGGCGTTGCGGCCGGAGTGCTTGCCGAGCACGAGCTTGTTGGCGCCCCAGCCCACGTCTTCGGCGCGCATGATCTCGTAGGTCTCGCGGTGCTTGAGCACGCCGTCCTGGTGGATGCCCGACTCGTGCGAGAAGGCGTTCGCGCCGACGATGGCCTTGTTGGGCTGGACCGGAAAGCCGGTGACGCCCGAGACGAGCTTGGAGGCGGGCACGATCTGCGTCGTGTCGATGCGCGTGTCGCAGGGGAAGACGTCCTGGCGGGTGCGCACGGCCATGACGATCTCCTCGAGCGCGGCGTTGCCGGCGCGCTCGCCGAGGCCGTTGATCGTGCATTCGACCTGACGGGCGCCGGCCAGGACTGCGGCCAGGGAGTTGGCGACCGCGAGGCCGAGGTCGTTGTGGCAATGCACCGACCAGATCACCTTGTCCGAGCCGGGTACGCGCTCGATCAGGGTACGAAGGGTGTTCGCGTACTGCGTCGGCACGTTGTAGCCGACCGTGTCGGGGACGTTGATCGTCTTCGCGCCGGCCTCGATGACTGCGGCGAAGATGCGCACGAGGAAGTCTATCTCCGAGCGGCCCGCGTCCTCGGCCGAAAATTCGATGTCGTCCGTGTATTCCTTCGCCCAGCCGATCGCCTTCACCGCCTGCTCGACGACCTGGTCGGGCGTCATGCGCAGCTTCTTCTCCATGTGGATCGGGCTGGTGGCGATGAAGGTGTGGATGCGGCCGCGGGCCGCCGGGCGGATCGCCTCGCCCGAGCGCCGGATGTCGTTCTCGTTGGCGCGGGCCAGCGCGCACACCGTTGATTCCTTGATCGTCTCGGCAATCGCGCGGACCGATTCGAAGTCGCCGTTCGACGCCGCGGGGAAGCCCGCCTCGATCACGTCGACGCGCATGCGTTCGAGCTGGCGGGCGATGCGCAGCTTCTCTTCCTGCGTCATCGAGGCGCCCGGGCTTTGTTCGCCGTCGCGCAAGGTGGTATCGAAAATGATCAACTGATCTTTCATCGTCGGCTCCTGCGGGGATGTTGGAAAACCGGATATGACGATCGGCCTGCGCTGGGACGCTGGCTGAAGTCGGGCAACACGAGGTGGATGGGTATATTTAGCGCGCGGGGCGCAGCAGCGGGCCGAGCAGCAGGCCCGCCGGGAGAAGGCGTAGCGACGGGAGGAAGTGGTCGCGGGCGGAATTCATGCGTACGACTATAAACCGCGGATTTGGCCGAATGCAAGGACGGAACGGCGCTTCGCCCGATATGGGAGCGATTGTTGCCGGCCATCGGTGACCGCGGGACAGCAAAAGGCCGCCCCGGCAGGATCGCCGCGGCGGCCTCGCAGGGACGGGAGTGATGCCCGCCTAGTCGTCGTGGTGCCGGTCTGACCGTTCGCCGGCAGCCGCGGCCGGTTGCGGCAGCCATGCGTCGGCCGCGCCGCTCTGGTAGGCCCACCAGAAGCCGAGGACCGCGACGAGGAGTGCGGCGCCGACGATCCGGTGCGTGTGGCGGATGCCGTCGGACGGGGCGCCGAGCTTGCTGCCCGTGACCATCGCGCGTACGAGGTTCTCGCGGTGCATCAGGCTGCTGACGACGACCCCGGCGATGTGCACGAAGACGACGGCGAGCATGGTGCTGGCGACCACTTCGTGGAGCTCCTCCAGCCATTCGCCGCCGATGTCCTGATAGACCGCGAAGCCGCTCAGTACGATCAGGGCGCCCAGGCCCAGCATCGCGAAGATCGCGATCGCGCCGGCGGGATTGTGGCCCGGATGGTGCTCGGGCTTGCGGGCGATGAGCGATTTCAAATAGGACGAGAGTTCACGCGGCGAGAAGAGGAAGCTCGCGAAGCGCGCGTAGCGCGTGCCGACGAGTCCCCACAGCACGCGGAACACGATGAGGCCGGCGAAGGTGTAGCCGAGCATTACGTGCAGGTCGCGCAGCCGTTCGGAGTCGGACGTGAGCCACGCGCCGGCGAAACATAGCGCGAGGCTCCAGTGGAAGACGCGCGTCGGGACGTCCCAGACGCGCACCGTGGCAGCAGCGTCGGCGGTCTGCGACGTGCGGCCGCCGGCGGGGGCGGAAGCGAGGCTGGTGCTCATGATCGGGCTCCGTTCTTGGGGATGCGGATATTGCGCTCGCTGTAGTCGCCCTGGCCCGCGTCGCGGTGGCAGGCGGCGCAGTTGGCGGCGCTCTTGACCGCTTCGCTGCGGAAGACGCCCGGTGTGATGCCGTCATGGCCGTCGCGGTGCTCCTTGCGGAACCAGGGGGTGTCGCTGATGCGCAGCTGCGGGTTGCCGTCGCTGCCGGTGGTGTCCCGGCGGCCCGCATTGGCCACGAGGAACTTCGTTATTGTGGCGGCCGTCTCGGCATCGAGGCTGGCGTCCGAGCCAAAGTGCTTGTCGAGGCCGGCCATCATCGCGCGCCACGAATTGGCGCCCAGCAGGGCGGGCGGGAAGGCGATGTGGCAGCTGCCGCATTCGCTGCGATAGACCGGGTGATCGATGTTCATCCGCTTGTTTTCATCGTCGGCCATGGCCGTGGCGGCGGCGCCGGTGGCCAGGGCAAGAGCGAGGGTGCGCAGGGCGCGGGCGGGAAGGCGTGCGTTCATTTCATCATGCTCCTTGCTGGTCAGCGGGGGGAAATCATCAGCCAGGCGACGACGTCGGCTTTTTCGCCGGGCGTGCAGGTGCGGCCCAGCACGTCCTTGCAGTTGCGGCCAAACCATTTCTCGACCGAGCGCGTGCTCGCGAAGCGTTCCGGATTGGCTCCGGGCGCCATCGGCTCGATCGCCTTGCCGGTGCTGGCGTGCTTGCCGCGCACGGTGGGATTCTTCGTATGGCAGGTCGAACAGCTCCATTCGCCACCGTGGGTGTTCGTGAAAAATTTCTCGCCGCGCTCGGCCGATGCGCTGAAGCTCGGCGACGATTGGCGTGCCTCGGTTTCGTAGCGGGCGAGGAAGTCGGCGGGCGTCTCCGCGCTGGCGAATCCGCTGGCGATCAGGGCGGCGGCGCCCAACAGCATCTGCAGGGAGTGGTTTCTCATGTTTGCTCCTGTCGCTGAAGGTGGAACAATGTCTATGGAATCGATCCGCCGGGGCGTTTGCGCCGGCTTCGGAACGTACTTTGCCCGGCCGAGCCTGAACGGAAGGTGAAGGCAGCATTCAGCCGCCGTTCAGGCCGGCGGCTCTAAAACGGGTTCCGAGGTCCGCAACGCGCACGGTGCGCGTGCATTCAGGAGAGATGTCGATGCGCAGGCTGTTCGCTTCGGGAGTCGCGGTGATGGCTCTTGCAAGTCTTTCGATCTGCCCGGTCGCCGCCAGCGACGACGAGCACGATCACGATCGTGCACGTGCCGCGCTCGAACGCGGCGAGGTGCTGCCGCTGCGCACGATTCTCGACAAGGTGGGGCGCGACTATCCGGGAAAAGTCGTGGAAGTCGAACTGGAGCGTGAGCGTGGCCGCTGGATCTACGAGATCCGCCTGTTGCGCGACGGCGGGGCGCTCGTGCGGCTGGATGTCGATGCGCGCGACGGCACCGTGATCGGGGTGAAGTCGCGTGACGCCGCGTCGCGCGCGGATAGGAATGGGAGGCGCTGATGCACATCCTGGTCGTGGAGGACGAGCCGACGCTGGTGGCACAGCTGTCGCAGGCGCTGCGCGAGGCCGGCTACGCGGTTGATAACGCGGTCAATGGCCGCGACGCGTATTTCGTCGGCGAGGTCGAATCGCTCGATGCGGTGGTGCTGGATCTCGGACTGCCGCTGATGGACGGGCTCACCGTGCTGAAGAAGTGGCGGGCTGCCGGACGGACGATGCCGGTGCTGATCCTCACCGCGCGCGACAACTGGCATGAGAAGGTCGCCGGGATCGACGCCGGGGCCGACGACTACCTCACCAAACCCTTCCATATGGAAGAGCTGCTCGCGCGCGTGCGGGCGCTGATCCGCCGCAGCGCCGGGCACGCGAGCGCCGAGCTCGCATGCGGACCTGTGCTGCTCGACACCCGCGGTGGTCGCGTCACGATCGACGGGCAGGCCGTGACGCTGACGAGCCACGAACTGCGCGTGCTGAGCTACCTGATGCACCGCAAGGGGCAGGTCGTCTCGCGCGCCGAACTCACCGAGCATATCTACGCACAGGATTTCGAGCGCGATTCGAATACGATCGAAGTCTTCATCGGACGCCTGCGCAAGAAGCTGCCCGCGGGGCTGATCGAAACGGTGCGCGGCCTGGGGTATCGCCTCGCATGTCCCGAATGAGCGCGCAGGGCTCGCTGCGTGCGCGGCTGCTGGCCGGCAGCCTGGTGTGGATCCTGGCCGCGCTGACTGCGACCGGCTTCGTACTGGCCGACCTGTTTCGCGAACACGTCACGGAGCGATTCGAGGCGGAACTGCGCATCCACCTCGACCAGCTCACCGCGAACGTCGAATTCGGTGCCGACGCCATCCCGCGGCTGCGTGCCGAACTCAGCGACCCGCGCCTGCGCAAGCCCCTGTCCGGACTCTACTGGCAGGTCGATCGTGAGGGGGGCGACGCGGTGCGGGGCGTGTTGCGGTCCCGCTCGTTATGGGACACCACGCTCGACGTGCCTTCCGACGGCCCCGGGGACGGTGAAGTGCATGTGCACGCCGTTTCCGGACCCGATGGCGAGCGGCTGGTGATGATGGAGCGCATCGTCAGGCTGGACGACGGCGCAGCCGTGCCGCTGCGCCTGATCGTCGCGGCCGACGAGCGCGCCATGACGAGCCCGGTGCGCGAGTTCGTCGGTCTTCTCGTCATCGCAATGGGCGTGCTGGCGGCGGGCCTGGTCACCGCGGTCATGCTGCAGGTGTCGATCGGCCTCGCCCCTTTGAAACGCCTGAGCGCGCAGCTCGCTGAAATTCGTGACGGGCGCAGCCGCCGCCTCGAAGGGGCATTCCCGAACGAGGTGCAGCCGCTGGTCGACGAACTCAATGCCGTTCTCTCGCACGATGCGGAAGTGGTTGCGCGCGCGCGGACACAGGCCGGCAACCTCGCGCACGCCATCAAGACGCCGCTCGCCGTGCTCGGCAACGCCGCGATGCGCGAGGAGGGGGCGCTCGCGCGTCTCGTGACCGATCAGGTGGCAACGGCGCAACGGCAGGTCGACTACCACCTCGCACGCGCACGTGCGGCGGCGGCGACGCAGGTGCCGGGGCTGCGCACGGCGCTGCGCCCTGCTGTCGAGGGGCTCGTGCGCGTGATGCAGCGCGTGCACGCGGAACGCAATCTGCGGATCGCGATCGAAGCGATGCCCGACGATGCGGCGTTCCGCGGCGAGGAGCAGGACCTGCAGGAGATGCTCGGCAATCTCATCGACAACGCATGCAAGTGGGCACGACACGCGGTCCGTGTTGCGGCCGTCGTACGCGACGGCGAGGTCGAGATCGTGATCGACGACGACGGTCCCGGTCTTCCGGCAGATGCTCGCGACGCGATGTTCGCCCGTGGCGCGCGTGCCGACGAGGAGGTGCCGGGCTCCGGCCTCGGTCTCGGCATCGTGCGCGACCTCGCCCAGCTCTATGGCGGCCGCATCGAGCTCGGGCAGGCGCCGGATGGTGGCCTACGCGCCTCGCTGATCCTGCCTGCCGCCTGAAATCCCGCGGCAGGGTTCCTTTCGAAACCGTTTTGTTGCTGCGAGAAATGGACCGATGACTCCCGAACAGACCCGATCCCTGCTCACCATTTGCCTGATGGCAGCGTTTGCCGACGGCCGTAACGACCCGCGCGAACGCGAACATGTGCGGCGCACCGCCGAATCGTTGTCGGCTGGCGCCGGCATCGACGTGATGTCGCTCTATCAGGATGTCCTGCTGAAACGTGTCACGCTGGAGCAGGCTGCCGCCGGACTCGACTCGCCCGAACTGCGCCAGCTCGCTTTCGAGATGGCGGTCGGCGTATGCGACGCCGACGGCGTGCATGACGTGGCCGAGACAGCGTTCCTGGAGCGCCTGGGCGCCTCGCTGCAGCTTGTGCGAGGCGAAACCGCTCCTGTCGTGGACGACGCCGATGCGCTGGCGCAGGCCCCGGCCGACAGGCCCCTGCCGGAAATCCTGTCCGTCCCGTCACCGGCGGCGCCTGCCGGGCCCAACCAGGCCGAACTGGACAAGATGATCCTCAATGCGGCGATCCTCAACGGTGCGCTCGAACTGCTGCCCGAGTCGCTCGCGTCGATGGCGATCATTCCGCTGCAGACGCGCCTCGTGTATCGCGTCGGCAAGGCCCACGGCTTCGAGCTCGACCGTAGCCACATTACCGATTTCCTGGCGACCGTCGGCGTCGGCCTCACCTCGCAGTACGTCGAGCAGTTCGGCCGCAAACTTGTCGGCGGCCTGCTCGGCAAGGTGTTGGGCAAGGTCGGACGGACCATTGGCAGCGAGGCCACCGGCTCGGCGTTCTCGTTCGCCACGACCTACGCGCTGGGGCACGTCGCGAAGCGCTACTACGCCGGCGGGCGTCGGCTGGACGGGGCCGCGCTCAAGCCCGCCTTCGGCCAGTTCGTCGACAATGCCAAGGAGCTGCAGCGGCGTCATGCGCCCGAAATCGCCGAGCGTGCCCGTACCCTGGACCTGAAGAAGCTCACCTCCGAGCTGACGCGCTGACAGACGGTTCCATGTGCGGGGCATCCCGCGTTCGCCTCAGGGGCGGGTCACAGCGCCCCAAGCGCCTGTGCGGAGCCTGGAGTTCGCGTCACGAGGCGCGCAGCTGGACCCGGAACTCGCAGCCGGAGCCTTCGCGGGGGGACAGGCTGATCTGCCATCCCTGCCGGTCGCAGATGCGTTGTACCAGCGACAGCCCGATGCCGATGCCGTCGCCGCGCGTACTGCCGCCGCGGGCGAACGGCCGGAACACCAGCGCGCGCTCCGCCTCCGGAATCCCCGCGCCGGAATCCAGCACCGAAAAACCGCCATCGCGCAGCACCAAGCGCACGAAGCCTTCATCGGTGTAGTGGATGGCGTTGCGCACGAGGTTTGTCAGCACCGCACGCAACAAGGGTGCCGGATAGACGCCATCGTCCACGCTTTCGCTGACGAGATCGAGTGCGAGGCCACGCTGCGCTGCCTCGGGTTGCCAGCGGTGCAACTGTTCGGTCGCCACCGCGGCGAGCGACGCGCCCGCGAGCTTCGTGCCGCGCTCCTGCGGCACGCGAGCGAGGCTCAGGAAAGTCTCCACCAGCTCCTGCATCTCGGCGCAGGCGCGGCCGATGCGGTTGATCTGTGCGAGCTGCTGCGGCGCCAGTTCCTGCGCCTCGAGCAACTCGCAGGAACTGGCGATCACCATCAGCGGCGTGCGCAACTCGTGGCTCACGTCGCTGGTGAAGAGCTGTTCGCGTTCCAGCGCCTCGCGCAGGCTTCCGAGCGTCTCGTCGAAAGCCGCGGCCAGCTTGCCGACTTCGTCCTCCGCGTATTCGGCGGCGAGTGGCGGTGCGAGCGGCAGCAACTGGTCGCGGTGCTGTACCTGTCCCGACAGGCGCACGACCGGCGAGATCACGGTGCGCGCGAGTGCCCGCCCGAGCAGGGCCGCGGCGAGGATGGAAATCACCACTCCCGCGGTGACCGCGACGAACAGCATGGTCTCGCGTCGCTCGAAGTCCTCCTGGTCGAGTACGAGGACATAGCGCTTGCCCTCCCGGTCGCGCACCAGCACGTGAAAGGCCTCGTCGTCGTTCTCGGTTTCATGCAGGCCTTCCTGCAGCGGTGCGAGCCACGCCGGCAGGGACGCACTCGCGCCGATGGGGGCGACATAAAGGTCCAGACCTGGGCCGAGAGCCGGAAATCGCCCCTCGTTCGATTCGTCGATGATGAAATCGAGCTGGTGGTTCAGCGCATCGGTGACGAGGCGTGTTTCAACCGTGTTGATCGCTTCGACGATGATCAGCGCGAAGACGCCCGCGACAAACGCGGCCATCAGGACGAATGCCGCGACGATGCGCGACGCGAGACTTTGCGGTGCCGCCATGTCAGCCCTGTTGTCGTGCCGCCGTTCGCGCAAATGCGCACGGGGTTCCGCCGGAACGCTTCATCCTAGGCTGCGGCGAGCCGGTAGCCGACTCCGTGTACGGTGTGCAGCAGCGGGGAGTCGAAGGGCTTGTCTATCTGTTGTCGCAGCGTGTGGATGTGACTGCGCAGGCTGTCGCTGTCGGGGGGCGAATCGCCCCAAAGGGCGCTCTCGAGGGCCTCGCGCCGGACCACGCTGGGGCTCTTCTGCATCAGCAGTTCGAGCAGCTTCAGGCCGATCGGGCCGACGTGCAGGGTTTGCCCGGCGCGTGTGACGGCGAGTGTGTCGAGGTCGTACTGCAGGTCCGCGACGCTGAGTATGCGTCGGCCGCCACCCCGTGTACGCTTGAGCACGGCCGCGATGCGGGCCGCTAGCTCGGAAAGGGCGAAGGGCTTGGTCAGATAGTCGTCCGCACCGGTGCGGAAGCCCTGCAGCCGGTCGTCGAGCGTGTCGCGCGCGGTCAGCATGATCACGGGCACGTGGCTGCGCTCGCTGTCGCGCAGACGCTGGCACAGCGTGAAGCCGTCCATGCCCGGCAGCATCACGTCGAGCACGATCAGGTCGTACTGCTGGGTCGCGGCGAGATGCAGGCCGGTCAGCCCATCCTGTGCGCAGTCGACCTCGTAGCCCTTCAAGGCCAGGTAATCCGCGAGATTCGCAAGAATGTCGCGGTTGTCTTCCACCAACAGTAGCCGCATGCGGATTCCAGTCTCCAGTCGGACGCGGGGAGCGTCGCGCCCCGCCATTATCCGCGGTGTCGGCTGAATCGCGCCAGATTCGCCATGATCTCCATCATCGCCGAGCGGATCGATGCGATTGCCTCGTCCGCGTGGGCGAGGGGGCGATCGTCGCCGTCGCTCGCCTGGTTGTGTGCGGCGCCGATCGCATTGACCGGGAAGGTCACCCTGAAGTCGTCGCCGATGTAGGCGAGACGGTTCCAGTCGGCGGCGACGGCGTATTCGCGGTGAAAATCCGGAGCGAGCAGATCGTGGCCCAGCGAGTAATCCTCCGGGGGATTCTGCACTCCCAGCAGCGGCATCAGAGTTGCGGGAATGTCGAGGTGGCTGCTGATGCCGGTCACGACGCGCGGCGCACGGCCCGGCACGTGAATTACGCCCGGCGTGCTCGTCTGGAAACGGTTGAACTCCGCGCCATGGCCCCAGCGGCTGCGCTCCATGAATTCCTCGCCATGGTCTCCGAGCACGATCACGATGGTGTTGTCGAGTAGGCCGCGCTTCTTCAGGTGGTCGATCATGCGTCCGATCTGGCTGTCCACGTGATGTGCGGCGTTGATGTAGCGATTCTTGATCTGCCCGATCTGCGCCCGGAAGTCTCCCGTCCGGTAGTTGAATTCCTGCAGGACCGGGGTGAAGATCTCGGCCTCCGGCGGATAGTCGTAGTTCGCGTGCGTCGACTCGAAAAACATGTAGGTCATGAAGGGGCGGGCGGGATCGCGCCGGTCGATGAAATCGATCAGCACGTCGATATTGCGCGCGTCGCGCCGCCAGGCCGGCGCCCCGCCTTCCAGCGAATGCAGATCCTCCGTCCGCATGCCGGCGAACACCGTCTTGTCGAAGGCCGGGTAGGTAAAGCGCTGGCTCGTGTTCAGGCTGAACTGGTAGTTCTGCTGCCGCAGCACCTCCATCAGCACCGGCGCTTGGCGGGCGGCCAGCATCGGGAACCAGTAATTTCCGTACAGGCCGTAGAACATCGAGAACACGCCCATCTGCGTCGTGTTGCTACCGCTGAAGTGCTTTTCCAGACGTACGGCATCGTTCGAGAGCCCCCACAGGTTCGGCATGATCTTCGGGTCGAGCATGTCGAAGCGCAGCGACTCCGCGACCAGCCAGACGATGTTCATCGGCTTGTCCGGCGGCGTCACGCGCAGCGGCCGCTGGGGGTAGCTCAGGCTACCTTCCAGTTCGTGCAGGCTGCGCGCGGTTGCCTGATCAACCTTGAAACCCAGTTTCTGCGCGAAGTTGCGGAAGGTCAGCGGCTGATAAAGCGGGAAATGCTCGCTGGCGAACAGGATGGGCTGGTAGTTCGACATCTCGCTGTAGGCGTAAGCGATGCGCTCGCCTGTGGTCAGCGCCAGGAACAGTGCCATCGCCCATGCACCGCGCAGCCTCCAGGCACCATCGCCGGCGCCCCGCCGCAGCACCCATACCCAGGCCGCAGCCTGCAGCGCGACCAGTGCGAGGGCGATCGCGCCGGCCGTCATCTCGGCGCTGTGGCTGACGCCGAGCGAGGCGATACCGCCTCCCGAAAGCACCAGGTTCACGACGAAACCGTTGACGTGGAACCCGTACATCTTGTGTATCACGCAGTCCGCGAATAGCAGTACCTGCGTGAAACCCGTCAGCACGATCGCCGCTGCCGCGAGGATAGCGGGTCCGCGCCGAAACGCCTTGCGGCCTGCCAACAGCCAACGCAGTCCATGTCCGATCGCGACGCTCGGCAGCAGGTACATGAACGCGTACGAGAGTGTCGCCGCGAGGGTCCAGCCGCTAACCGCCGGGCTCACGTAGTCGCTCGCGCCCTGCTGCGAGAACAACTGCACGAGCGCCACCAGCCACGTGATCAGGAAGTAGGCGTTGAGCGTGCGGGACGAGGGCAGGGCGGACATGCAGGGCTCCGGATGCGGCAAGCAGGGATGCTTGCAGCCCGGCCGTCAAGCAGCGCTCAAGGCATGGTGAAGAATTCGTGAAGGTCCGCGGGGTGGGCGTCCCGGCGGACGGGGCGGGGGAACAGGCGGGCGCCAGCGCGTCCGCCCCCCGCGCCGAGCCTACTGCGGTGTGGAAGCTTCGTCGTCCCCGGCCCGGACCTCGGCCGCCGGGGCAGTCGCGGCGGCGGGCGTGCCCTCGCGCCGCTTCTTCAGCCAGCGCATCACATACACGACATAGCCGGAGCCTGCGTAGAGGAGGAAGAGTCCGAAGAGCACGCCCGGCGGATAGCTGGACACGAGCGCGAACGCCATCACCAGCGCGATCACGACGATGAAGGGAACGCTCTTGCGCAGGTTGATATCCTTGCCGCTCCAGAACAGCACGTTGCTGACCATCGAGACGCCCGCAAAGATCGTGAGCACGCCCGCAAGCCAGCGCACGTCCTGGCCGGCGAGCCCCAGGTCGGTCACGACCCACACCAGCCCGGCAACCAGCGCGGCGGCTGCCGGGCTGGGCAGACCCTGGAAGAAGCGCTTGTCGACGACGTCGATGTTGGTATTGAAGCGGGCCAGTCGCAGCGCGGCTCCGGCGCAATAAATGAAGGCCGCGATCCAGCCGAATTTCCCGGTGTCCTTGAGCGCCCACTCATACACCACCAGTGCGGGGGCGGCACCGAACGACACCATGTCGGACAGCGAGTCGTACTCGGCGCCGAATGCGCTCTGCGTGCGCGTCAGGCGCGCCACGCGGCCGTCCAGTCCGTCGAGCACCATGGCGACGAAGATCGCGACCGCGGCGGATTCGAAGCGCAGGTTCATGGCCTGCACGATCGCGTAGAAGCCGGCGAACAGCGCTGCGGTGGTGAACAGGTTGGGCAGGATGTAGATGCCGCGGCGGCGTTTTTCGTTGGAGATCAGTGGCATGGAATATGACGTTCCTGCGCAGGGCGGGTGCGCGTGGTGGCCGGTTGCCGATTCTAACGCAGCGAGGGGTGGTCGGGATGACCCCCCTCGCAGGCGGGCGATCAGGGAAGCTCGGCGAGGATGGTGCTCGAGGCCGAAACCTTGTCGCCGATCGTCACGCGTGCGCGCGTCCCGGTCGGCAGGTAGAGGTCAACGCGCGAACCGAAGCGGATGAAGCCGTAGCGCTGGCCACGCGCGACCTTGGCACCCGTTTCGACGTAGCACAGGATACGGCGCGCAACGAGGCCGGCGACCTGCACGCAGGTCACGTCCTGGCCATCGCGCGTGCGCAGGTGTAGCGCATTGCGCTCGTTCTCGACCGAAGCCTTGTCGAGCGCGGCGTTCACGAAGCGGCCGGCGTTGTACCAGTGGTTGATGACCTCGCTGTCCACCGGGATGCGGTTCGAATGCACGTTGAACACGTTCATGAACACGCTGATCTTCACGCAGTCGCGGTCGAGGTAGGGGTCGCGCACCGGCTCGATCGCCACGATGCGACCGTCGGCGGGCGACAGGACATCCTTGGCGCCTTGCGGGATCGGGCGCGCGGGGTCGCGGAAGAACTGCACCACGAAGGCGAACAGGATCCAGAACGGAAGGGCCCAGCCGAAGCCTGCCGAAGTGTTGATCACCAACGTCACGACCAGCGCGATCGCGATGAACGGCCAGCCTTCGCGTGCCAGGATGGGGTGAGGATAGTTGCTGTTGGACATGGCGTACCCGATATGAAAAAGGCCGGGCCCGCGCGCACGGCGCAGCCCGGCCTGTTATGCCGATGCGGCTCAGTTCTTCGACTGGTCGACCAGCTTGTTCTTCTTGATCCAGGGCATCATGTCGCGCAGCTGGCCGCCGACCTGCTCGATCGGGTGGGCAGCGTTGAGACGGCGACGCGCGGTCATCGACGGATAGTTCGTCTTGCCTTCCTGGATGAACATCTTGGCGTACTCGCCGGTCTGGATGCGCTTCAGCGCGGCGCGCATGGCTTCGCGGGATTGCGCGTTGATGACTTCCGGACCGGTCACGTACTCGCCGTACTCGGCGTTGTTCGAGATCGAGTAGTTCATGTTCGCGATGCCGCCTTCGTACATCAGGTCGACGATCAGCTTGAGCTCGTGCAGGCACTCGAAGTAGGCCATTTCGGGCGCGTAGCCGGCTTCGGTGAGGGTCTCGAAGCCCATCTTGACCAGCTCGACGGCGCCGCCGCACAGCACGGCCTGTTCGCCGAAGAGGTCGGTCTCGGTCTCTTCGCGGAAGTTGGTCTCGATCACGCCGCCCTTGGTGCCGCCGTTGGCCGCCGCGTACGACAGCGCGATGTCCTTGGCCTTGCCGGAACGGTCCTGGTGGATGGCGATCAGCGAGGGTACGCCGCCGCCCTTCAGGTATTCCGAGCGCACGGTGTGGCCCGGGCCCTTCGGGGCGACCATGATCACGTCCAGATCTTCACGCGGCACGACCTGGTTGTAATGCACGTTGAAGCCGTGCGCGAAGGCGAGCGTGGCGCCCTTCTTGATGTTCGGCTCGATGTCGTTGTAGTACACGCCCGGAATGTTCTCGTCCGGCAGCAGGATCATCACGATGTCGGCGCCCTTGACCGCCTTGGCCACTTCCTCGACCTTCAGGCCGGCCGCTTCGGCCTTCTTCCACGAGGCGCCGTCCTTGCGCAGGCCGACGGTGACCTTGCAGCCGGAATCCTTCAGGTTCTGGGCGTGGGCGTGGCCCTGCGAGCCGTAGCCGATGATGCTGATCTTCTTGCCCTTGATGAGGGAGAGGTCGGCGTCCTTGTCGTAATAGACTTTCATGTTTTTCCTTTTTCGCTTTCGGTGGGGATGTTGCCCGGCCGCCGCCATGATAAGGGCAGGCATGCCGGTCGCAATCGGTTGATCGGTATTCCGGAAACGGACTGTCCAGCGGTCGTGGATCAGACCTTCAGGATGCGGTCGCCGCGGCCTACGCCGCAGACGCCGGAGCGCACCGTTTCCAGGACCAGCGCCGGGTCGATGGCGCTGATGAACGCATCGAGCTTCGTCTGGTTGCCGGTCAGTTCGATGACGTAGGACGTGTCGGTGACGTCGATGATGCGTGCGCGGAAGATCTCCGCCATGCGCTTCATCTCCTCGCGGTCCTTGCCGGTAGCGCGGACCTTGGTGAGCATCAGCTCGCGCTCGATGTGCGCGGCCTCAGAGATATCGACGACCTTGACCACTTCGACCAGCTTGTTCAGCTGCTTGGTGATCTGTTCGATGATGTCGTCCGATCCGGTGGTGACGATGGTCATGCGCGACATCGAGGCGTCCTCGGTCGGCGCGACGGTCAGGGATTCGATGTTGTAGCCGCGGGCGGAAAACAGGCCCGACACGCGCGACAGGGCGCCCGATTCGTTCTCGATCAGCAGGGAGATGACGTGTCTCATTTAATGTCTCTGGTCGATGCTTACAGGTCTTCGGCGGACAGGATCATCTCGGTGAGCCCCTTGCCGCCCTGAACCATGGGGTACACGTTTTCGGTCTGGTCGATCTGGAAGTCGAGGAACACCAGATCGTTCTTGCGTGCGAAGGCTTCGCGCAGCGCGCCCTCGACGTCCGACGGGCGCTCGATCTTCAGCCCCACGTGGCCGTAGGCCTCGGCGAGCTTGGCGAAGTCGGGCAGCGAGTCCATGTAGGACTCGGAATAGCGTTCGCCGTGGAAGAGCTGCTGCCACTGGCGCACCATGCCGAGGTAGCGGTTGTTCAGGTTGCAGATCTTGATCGGCAGGCGGAACTGCTTGCAGGTCGACAGCTCCTGGATGTTCATCTGGATCGAGGCTTCGCCGGTCACGCACGCCACCTGCGCGCCGGGGTTCGCGAGCTGCGCGCCCATCGCGTAGGGCAGGCCGACGCCCATCGTGCCGAGGCCGCCGGAGTTGAGCCAGCGGCGCGGCTTGTCGAAGCGGTAGTACTGCGAGGCCCACATCTGGTGCTGGCCGACGTCGGAGGTCACGATCGCGTCGCCACCGGTGACTTCCCACAGCTTCTGGATCACGAACTGCGGCTTGATGATCTCGTCCGAGTTCTTGTACTTCATGCACTCGCGGCTGCGCCATTCGTCGACCTGCTTCCACCACGAGCCGAGCGTGTCGGGGTTCGGGCGGGCGGCATTGGCCTCGAGCTGGCGGATCATCTCCTCGAGCACGTCCTTGAGGTCGCCGACGATGGGTACATCGACCCTCACGCGCTTCGAGATCGACGACGGGTCGATGTCGACGTGGATGATCTTGCGCGGCTCTTCTGCGAAGTGGTCCGGATTGCCGATCACGCGGTCGTCGAAGCGGGCGCCGACGGCGAGCAGCACGTCGCTGTAGTGCATCGCCATGTTGGCTTCGTAGGTGCCGTGCATGCCGGGCATGCCGAGATACTGGCGGTCGCTGGCGGGATAGCCGCCCAGGCCCATCAGCGTGTTGGTGATCGGGAAGCCCAGCAGGCGCGTGAGTTTGGTCAGCTGTTCGGCTGCGTTCGCGAGGACTACGCCGCCGCCGGTGTAGATCATCGGGCGCTTGGCTTCGAGCAGCAGCTGCACGGCCTTGCGGATCTGGCCCTGGTGACCCTTGACGACCGGGTTGTACGAGCGCATCGAGACCTCCTTCGGGTACTCGAACTCGCACTTGTGTGCGCTCACATCCTTGGGGATGTCGACCAGCACCGGGCCGGGGCGGCCGGTGCGCGCCAGGTAGAAGGCCTTCTTGATCGTCGCTGCGATGTCGCGCACGTCCTTGACGAGGAAGTTGTGCTTCACGCAGGGACGGGTGATGCCGACGGTGTCGACTTCCTGGAAGGCGTCCTGCCCGATCGCGGCGGTCGGAACCTGGCCGCTGATGATGACCATCGGGATCGAGTCGCAGTAGGCGGTGGCGATGCCGGTGACGGCATTGGTGGCGCCGGGGCCCGAGGTCACCAGCGCGACGCCGACGTTCTCGGTGCTGCGGGCGTAACCGTCGGCGGCATGCACCGCGGCCTGCTCGTGGCGCACCAGTACGTGGCGTACCTTGTCCTGGTTGAACAGCGCGTCATAGATGTAGAGAACCGCGCCGCCAGGATAGCCGAAGACGTAATCGACCTTTTCTTCCTGCAGACACCTGATTACAATTTCCGCTCCAGTCAGCACCATCGCAAACTCGCTATTCTTACGTTCCGAAACGTTGAACGTTACCGGTCAGGCGCAGTTTGGTCAAGGCTGCTGCGGCATCGCACAACGGCCTGAATAACCGGTTTTCATAAGGATCCAGAACTGGCTAACCGGGCAGAACTCTCCGCATTTCTCCAGGGTGTCGAAAAGCGTGCGTACAAGCAGGCGGCGTACGCGCTGCGCAACGACGACGCGGCCCTGGATGCGGTGCAGGACGCGATGCTCAAGCTCTCGGTCAGCTATGGAGAGCGTCCTGCGAACGAATATCCGATGCTGTTCCAGCGCATCCTGCAGAACGTCATCTACGACGCGCTGCGGCGACAGAAGGTGCGGAACACCTGGACAACGCTGCTGTCGTCCTTCGTCGGCGACGACGAGCAGGACAGCGACAACGATCCGCTCGACACCCTTGCCGGGGAGCCTGACGAAGCGAAGGCCGACACGCCGCACCGGCAATACGAGCGTGCACGCACGCTGGCCGCGATCGAGCGGGAAATCGAGCGGCTGCCTCCCCGTCAACGGGAAGCATTCCTCATGCGTTATTGGGAAGAGATGGACATCGCCGAGACGGCTGCGGCGATGGGGTGTTCCGAGGGGAGCGTGAAGACGCATTGTTCGCGAGCCACGCAGACGCTGGCGGCGGCCCTGAAAGCGAAGGGAATCGAGTTATGAACGACGAAGCTTTTGCCCGCAGGGTTGCGGTCCAGCTATCGGCGGCAGCGCGCGGTGTGGACGGGGATGTCGCGGACCGTCTGCGGTTCGCGCGCGAGCGCGCCCTCGCCGCGCATCGGCCGGCGCAGCCAGGGTTCAGCGCGAGGATCGGCAGCGCGCTGCGGCGCGTGTTTCCGCCCATGATGCGGCCCGCGGCGGTGGCGGCGGCGATTCTCGTCGCGGTGCTGGCGGGCGATTATTGGACCACTTGGCTGCGCGTGAGCGAAATGGAGGAAGTCGATACGGCGCTGCTGATCGACGACCTGCCGATCGACGCCTATCTGGATTCGAATTTCAAGGCATGGCTGCAGGACGACTCGCAATCCTGATCCTGGTGGCGGCCCTGAGCGGTCCGGCCCTCGCGGTCGGTCCGATCGGCGCCCCCTCGTGGTCCGGTCTGACCGCCACGCAGCGTTCGGTGCTCGCGCCGCTGTCGGACGACTGGAACGCGATGAGCGAAGTGCAGCGCCAGCGCTGGCTGGGCGTTGCCGATCGCTATTCGCGCCTGACGCCCGAAGAGCAGGCACGCATCAGCGCGCGCATGCGCGACTGGGCGAACCTGCGGCCCGACCAGCGCGAGCGCGCGCGCGACCAGTACCGCACGCTGCGCAGCATGCCGCGCGAGCGGCGCGAGTCCTTGCAGGAGCAATGGCAGCGCTACAGCAGCATTCCGGCCGAAGAACGCCAACTGAAGTCCGCCCCGGGCATCGTGCGCCCCTTACAGCGACCGCCCGTGCGCGGCAACAAGGAATGAAGAAAAAAGACCCCAGGCGCAACATCCCGGACCCGTCCCGCAACGCTGAATCCCGTTCCGCAATCCACGCGCAGGCCGTCGCGCAGGTCGTCGAGCTTGCCGGCCTGCGCCGCCGGCTTGCGAGCCTGCTGTACGAGGCATTGCTGCTGCTGGGCGTGCTCGCGCTAGTCTTCCTGGTGCCCTACCTCGTGCTCGGGGTCGGGTTCGGCATCACGCCGGCCGGGTGGGTGGCGTGGCTGCACATCTACGTCGTGCTGGGCGCGTATTTCATCTGGTACTGGCGCCGGCGCGGCCAGACGCTCGCGATGCAGACGTGGAAGCTGCGGCTGGTGACGGCCGACGGCCATGTGCCGAGCGTCGCGACCGGCTGGCTGCGCTACACGCTCGCGTGGCCGTCGCTGCTGTGCTTCGGTCTGGGATTCGCGTGGGCGCTGGTGGACCGCGATCGCCAGTTCCTGCACGACCGCCTCGCCGGCACGCGCATCGTGCTGCTGCCCTGACGCGGGTAGCGGGACGCAGGGCGCCCGATCGCCCCGGGGGCGTATACTCGCGGCTTGTCCCCGACACGGCGGCACAGCCGGAGAAACAATGAAAAACGAACACGCCCCGACCATCCAGCGATCCGACTACACGCCACTGGCGTGGACCATCGAAGACATCGAGCTGCACTTTGCGCTCGACCCCGCGGCAACCCTGGTGACGAGCCGGCTGCGCTGCGTGCGGCGTACGTCGCGTGTGGAGCCCCTGCGCCTCCTGGGTGAGGAGCTTGAGCTCGTGAGCGTGAGCATAGACGGTGTGCCGGCCGGGGCCGGGCAGGTCACCCGGGGGGAGGGCTGGATCGAGATCGCGCTCGAAGCCGCGAAGGCCGAGATCGATATCGTCACGCGCACCAACCCGCAGGCGAACACCGCGCTGTCGGGCCTTTACGTGTCGCGCGGCGGTTTCTTCACGCAGTGCGAGGCCGAGGGTTTCCGGCGTATCACGTACTTCCCCGACCGCCCCGACGCGATGACGTGTTTCACCGTGACGCTCGAGGCCGACGCTGCGGAATATCCGGTGCTGCTGTCGAACGGCAACCTCGTCGCGCAGGGGGCGCTCGAAGGCGGCCGCCACTTTGCAAAGTGGGTCGACCCCTTCCCCAAGCCGTCGTATCTCTTCGCGCTGGTCGCGGCGAAGCTGGTCGCGCTGGAGCGCCGCGTCAAGACCGCCTCGGGGCGCGAGGTGCTGCTGCAGGTGTGGGTCGAGGAAGGTAATCTCGACCGCACGCCGCACGCGATGGATTCGCTGGTGCATGCGATGCGCTGGGACGAGGAGGTGTTCGGCCTGGAACTCGATCTCGACCGCTTCATGATCGTCGCCGTCAGCGACTTCAACATGGGCGCGATGGAGAACAAGGGGCTCAACATCTTTAACGCGAAGTACGTGCTGGCGAAGCCCGATACGGCGACCGACGTCGATTACGAGAACATCGAGAGCGTCGTCGCGCACGAGTACTTCCACAACTGGACCGGCAACCGCGTGACCTGCCGCGACTGGTTCCAGCTCACGCTCAAGGAAGGCCTGACGGTGTTCCGCGACCAGCAGTTCTCCGCGGACATGCTTGCGCTGGCCGCGGGTGACGCAGGAGCGGCGTCGGCGCGTGCGGTCAAGCGCATCGACGACGTGCGCGTGCTGCGTGCGGCGCAGTTCCCGGAGGATGCGGGGCCGATGGCTCACCCGATCCGGCCGGAGCGCTACCAGGAGATTAATAACTTCTACACCGCGACGGTGTACGAGAAGGGCGCCGAAGTCATCCGCATGCTGCACACGCTGCTCGGCGCGGAGGGTTTCCGTAACGGCATGGACTTGTACTTCAGCTACCACGACGGCGAGGCCGTGACCTGCGACGACTTCGTCGACTGCATGGCGGAGGCGAACGGCTATGACCTCGACCAGTTCATGCTGTGGTATAGCCAGGCGGGCACGCCGCGCGTGAAGGCGGCCGGTGCATGGGATGGGGCGAGCGGCAGCTACACACTGACCCTGTCGCAGCACACCCCGCCGACGCCGGGGCAGCCCGACAAGTCGCCGCTCGTGATCCCGGTCGCGGTCGGCCTGATCGGACCCGACGGCAAGGATCTGCCGCTGAGCCTGGAAGGGGAAAACCACGGTGGCGCGACGACGCGCGTGCTGGTCCTGTCCGAGGCGGAGCAGACTTTCCGCTTCGTCGGCCTTGCCGCCGAGCCGGGGCCCTCGGTGCTGCGCGGCTTTTCGGCGCCGGTGATCCTCGAACTCGACGAGAGCGACGATCGGCTCGCGTTCCGCATGGCGCACGACGCCGACGCCTTCAACCGTTGGGATGCGGCGCAGCGCTATGCGGAGCGCGTGATCCTCGCGCTCGCCGCGGAGGCTGCTGCCGGGCGCGTGCTCGCGCTGCCGGCAGCTTTCGCGCAGGCTTTCCGTGCGCTGTTGAACGATGCTGCGCTCGACGCGGCCTTCCGCGCGCAGGCGGCGGCGCTGCCTTCCGAAACCTATCTGCTGGAACGGATGGAGCCCGCCGATCCGGCCGCGCTGCGGACCGCGCTGATGTACCTGATGCGCGAACTCGGCAAGGCGCTGGCGCCCGACTGGCTGGCGATCTGCGCGGCGATGGAGGTGGCGGGCGAGTATCGCTACCACCCGGGCGATGCGGGCAGGCGTGCGCTCGCCAACCTCGCGCTGAAGTACCTCGCGGCTGCCGGGGTCGGCGACGGGCTGGCGCGCGCGGAAGATCAGTTTGCGCGCTTCGACAACATGACCGAGGGCTTCGGCGCGCTGGCCGCCCTGGTCCAGAGCGCGAGCCCCGCGCGCGAGGCCGCGCTGTCGCGCTTCCATGAGCGTTACCGCGACGATGCATTGGTGCTCGACAAGTGGTTCGCGCTGCAGGCTTCGGCCTGGCGCTGGGACGCGGCCGCGGCACCGGTGCTCGGGCGCGTGCGCGCGCTGATGGACGACCCGGCGTTCAGCCTCGCCAATCCGAACAAGGTGTATGCGCTGCTGGGAAGTTTCTTCCGCGCGAATCCGGCCGAATTCCATGCGCCGGACGGTAGTGGGCATGCATTCTGGGCCGATCAGGTGATCGCGCTCGACAGCCGCAATCCGCAGGTCGCGGCTCGCATGGCGCGGGCACTGGAAAACTGGCGGCGCTTCACGCCTGCCTTGCGGCAGAGCATCCGCGCGCAGATCGGGCGGGTCGCCGCGACGCCGGGGCTGTCGCCCGACGTCGCGGAAATCGTCGGCAAGGCGCTTGCGGACTGAGCGCCCGCGGGGACGGCGAGACAGGCGGGGCGCGGTGTCCGCGGCCCGCGGGATGTTCAGGTGGTGAGCTCGCCGGCGATGTAGTTCGACAGGTGGCTGATCGTTTTTTCCTGCTGGTCGATGATGGATTTGACGACGTCGCCGATGGTGACGATGCCGACGATGTTGCCGTGCTCGACCACCGGCAGGTGACGGAAGCGGTTCTCCGTCATGATGTTCATCACCGCGTCGATCGCCAGCGCGGGGGTGATCGTGCATACATTGGGCGTCATCACGTCGCCCACGGTCGCTTCGCGCGAATTGAGGCCCTTGAGAACGAGTTTTCGCGCGTAGTCGCGTTCGGTGAAGATGCCGACTAGGCGGTCATTCTCAAGCACCAGCACGGAGCCGATGTCGTGTTTGGCCATCATCGCCAGGGCGTCGAGGACGCTGACGGCGGGCGTCACCGAGTGCGTCGTCGAGCCCTTCTGTTCGAGAATCTGTCGCACTGTCACTGTCGTCGCAAGCATCGCGTCCCTCCGTTCGTGTTAGGCATTCACGCGGCTCTCCCGCTGATCGGGAGCATACCGGCATAGCTTGAAACGAACCGGGCGCGGATGCAAGTGTGCAGTGCTCCGCGGGGCCATCCCGGCCCAGCGTGTGTCAGATTTCCAGGTTGTCGATGAGGCGGGTGCGACCGAGCTTGGCCGCGGCGAGCACGACGAGTGGGTCGTCGGCATGCATGGGAGGCTGCAGGTCGGCGCGCCGGCGGACGGCGATGTAGTCGGGCTTCCATCCGTGTGCGGCGAGCTCGGCGACCGCCTCGGTCTCGAGCTTGAGGAAGTCGTGATCACCGCGGCGCACGGCCTCGCAGATGTGCGCGAGCTGGCGATAGAGGCGCGGGGCCTCGGCGCGCTCCTCGGGCGAGAGGTAGCCGTTGCGTGAGGACAGCGCGAGGCCGTCGTCGGCGCGTACCGTCTCGCCGGGCAGCACTTCGACGGGAATCGCCAGCTGGCGGACCATGTTGCTCAGGACCATGAGCTGCTGGTAGTCCTTCTTGCCGAACAACGCGATGTCGGGCTGCACGATGTTGAGGAGCTTGAGCACGACGGTGGCGACGCCGCCGAAGTGGCCGGGGCGGAACTCGCCCTCGAGGATGCTGATCTGCGCCGGTGCAGGATCGACATGGTAATGCTGCGGCTCGGGGTACATCACGTTCTCGTCGGGGGCGAAGAGGTGGGCGACGCCGGCCGCCTCCAGCCTTTCGCAGTCCGCGGCGAGCGTGCGCGGGTAGCTGTTGAAGTCTTCTCGCGGCCCGAACTGCAGGCGGTTGACGAAGATGCTCGCGATGACGGCATCGGCCTGCTCGCCCGCCTGGCGCATCAGCGTGATATGGCCGTCGTGCAGGTTGCCCATCGTCGGGACGAAGGCCACCTTGCCGGCGGTCTTGCGCGCGGCGCGCAGGCTGTCGATAGTGGTATGAATCTGCATGGCGTGTTTCCTGCGGGTGGAGCGGACAGTCAGTAGCAGTGTTCGGTGGCGGGGAAGCTGCCATCCTTGACCGCGCGGACGTAGTTCGCGACAGCGTCCTCGATGCTGGCGGCACCGGGCATGAAGTTCTTGACGAAGCGCGCCTTGCGGCCGGGATAGACGCCGATCATGTCGTGCAGCACGAGCACCTGGCCGTCGCAGCCGGGGCCGGCACCGATGCCTATGGTCGCCATCGACCCGAGGCTGGCAGTGACTTCGCCTGCGAGGGCGGCGGGTACCATTTCCATGACCATCAAGGCGGCGCCTGCCTGCTCCAGCGCGAGCGCATCCGCCTTGAGCTGTGCTGCGCCGGCTTCGCTGCGGCCCTGCACGCGATAGCCGCCGAGCTGGTTCACGGACTGCGGCGTGAGGCCGATGTGCGCGCATACGGGCACGCCGCGCTCGACGAGAAAGCGCACGGTCTCGGCCATGAAGGCGCCGCCTTCGAGCTTCACCATGTGGGCGCCGGCTGCCATCAGGCGTGCGGCGTTGCGCATCGCCTGCGCGGGGCTTTCCTGATAGCTGCCGAAGGACATGTCGGCGACGATGAAGAGGCGGGTGTTGGCGCGGGCGACGCATTCGGTGTGATAGACCATCTGGTCCAGCGTCACGGGCAGGGTTGACTTCTGCCCCTGCACGACGTTGCCGAGCGAATCCCCGATCAGCGCGACGTCCACGCCGGCGCGTTCGAGCAGCGCGGCGAAGCTTGCGTCGTAGCAGGTGAGCATGGCGATCTTGCGCCCTTCGGTGCGCATCTTGCCAAGTTCGGACAGGGTGACGGGTTTTTCGTCCTGGAGGTAGCTCATCGGGGGCCTCGGAAGAGGTGCGGTTATTCGTGAATTCCGCGCAGGTGCAAGCCGTTTCGGGGTCCGCCGGCTGCTCGCTCAGGCGGCGTAACCGAAGAATTCCCGATAGCTGCGCATGTTGCGCAGGCGATCGAGCAGGAGCTCGAAGTCGTCATCGTGGTCGACCGGGTTGAGGACTTCGGCATCGACGATGAACAGTGGCGCGGCATCATACTGGTAGAAGAAGCGTGCGTAACGCTCTGCGACGCGCTCGAGGTATTGCTCGGTGATGCGCCGCTCGGTGTCCAGGCCGCGTCGACGGACACGTTCGACCAGGGTTTCAGGCTTGGCCTGCAGGTAGATGATGAGGTCCGGCTTCGGCGGCGATGCGGGCTTCATCGCGTCGAACACGCGCTGGTAGAGCGCGAGCTCGTCGGGCGCGAGGTTCAGCGCGGCGAACAGCGGATCCTTGTCCAGCACGAAGTCCGACACGACACGCTGCTGGCTATCCATGGCCTCGGCGACGATGCCGAGCTGGTCGAAGCGCTGGAACAGGAAATGCAGTTGGGTCGACATCGCCCAGCGCTCGGCGTCCTGGTAGAAGCGGCCGAGAAAGGGGTTCAGCTCCGGTTGCTCGAACAGCGCCCGGGCGTCGAGGCGTTCTGCAAGACGCCGGGCGAGTGAGGTCTTGCCCGCGCCGATGGGGCCTTCGACCACGATGTAGCGTGCCTTGTCGAGCATGCAGAAAAGTCGCCTTTAGTTTCTGAAGATGAAATATACCGCGCCAAGCATACACAGGGCGGCCCAAAGGTAGTCAAGCTTGATCGGCTGCTTCATGTACAGCACGACGAAGGGGACGAAGACGAGCAGGGTGATCACCTCCTGCATGATCTTGAGCTGGGCGAGGTTCAGATCGGCTGCGCCGATACGGTTGGCCGGCACCTGCAGCAGGTATTCGAACAGTGCGATGCCCCAGCTGACGATGGCGGCGACGAACCAGGCCCTGGACTGCATGTTTTTTAGGTGGCCGTACCACGCGAAGGTCATGAAGACGTTCGATGCGGTGAGCAGCATTGCGGTCTGCACCCAGACGGGCAGGGTTTGCATCCAGGCGGTCATGGACGACTCGACGTTGTGGGCGGGTCAGGCCAGGCGCTCGATGCGCTGGTCGCGCACGGTTTCGAGCAGGTCCGCTGCGCGGCCGCGGCCGGGGATGTCGGTGTCGGGCGCGATCTCGGCGAGCGGTACGAGGACGAAGGCGCGCAGGTGCATGCGCGGGTGCGGGACGTCGAGGCCCGGCAGGGCGATCGTCGCGTCGCCGTAGAGGAGCAGGTCGAGGTCCAGCGTACGCGGGGCGAGTTCGGTCTCGCGCAGGCGACCGTGCGAACTCTCGAGGTTCAGCAGGAGCTCGAGCAGATCGGGCGCGGGCAGCGTCGTGTCGATCGCGGCGACGGCGTTGATGTAATCGGGATGGCCGGTGACGCCGACCGGCGCAGTGCGGTAGAGGCTGGAGCGCGCGACGAGGCGCGTTCGGGGCAGCACGTCGAGCGCGGCGAAAGCGCTGTCTAGCGCCGCGGCGGCATCGCCCAGGTTGGCCCCGAGGGCGACGAACGCGCGCACCGGGCCGTGGCCCGGCGGCGGGCGATGGCCGGTCATGATGCGTCGCTGCTTGCCGTGGCCTCGGTCGTGGCCGCAGACGGCTTGCGGCGGCGACGGCGTCGTTTGCGCTCGGCTGTCTCACCGGCGGTCGGCGTTTCGGCGAGGAGCGCTTCGCGTGCGTCATGGCCGGCATGGGCGAAGCGGTCCCACCAGTCGGGCAGCGCCATCGGAATTTCGCCCGACTGCGCGCGCAGCCGCAGGAAGTCCCAGGCGGCGCGGTAGCGCGGCTGTTCGATGAGGCGGTATGGGGTTTTACCGCTGCATTTTTCAAAGCGCGGCTGCAGGGCCCAGATTTCCTTGATGTCGCCGACGATGCGCTTGGTGATCGCGAGCTTGCCGGCCTGCGCGTCGAGCACTTCATCCATGGCGGCGAAGAGGGCCGGCTGGGTGTGCTCGCCGTTGTTCTTGCGCGCTTCCCAGTTGGCGAGCACTTCATGCCACAACAGGGTCGCGAACAGGAAACCCGGCGAGACGGGCTTGTCGGCGCGCACGCGCTCGTCGGTGTTTTCGAGCGACAACCAGACGAAACGCTCGCCCAGCGGCTGTTCGAGGATCACGTCGAGGAGCGGCAGCAGGCCGTGGTGTAGGCCTTCTTCGCGCAGCTGTTTCAGGCATTTGACCGCGTAGCCGGAGAACAGCAGCTTGAGCATTTCGTCGAAGAGGCGTGCCGCGGGCACGTTCTCGAGCAGTTCCGCCATCTCGCGGATGGGGTTGCGGGCGGCGGGATCGAGCGTGAGGCCGAGCTTCGCGCCGAGGCGCACGCCGCGCAGCATGCGCACCGGGTCTTCGCGGTAGCGCGCGCGCGGGTCGCCGATGATGCGCAGGGTCTTCTGCTTGAGGTCGGCGACGCCGTGATGGTAGTCGAGGATCTGTTCGGTGGTCGGATCGTAGTACAGCGCGTTGACGGTGAAGTCGCGCCGCGTGGCGTCCTCGGCCTGCGAACCGTACACGTTGTCGCGCAGCACGCGGCCGTGTTCGTCGGTCTCGGCATCCTCGGCGTTCTGGCTGGCGCGGAAGGTCGAAACCTCGATCGTTTCCGGGCCGCTCATGACATGCACGATCTTGAAGCGCCGACCGATGATGCGCGAGCGGCGGAACAGCGCGCGCACTTCCTCGGGCGTCGCGCTCGTGGCGACGTCGTAGTCCTTGGGCGGATGGCCGACCAGCAGGTCGCGCACGGCGCCGCCGACGACGAAACCTTTGTGGCCGGCGTCCTGCAGCACCGAACATACCTTGCGGGCGGCGGGCGAGATTTGTTCGCGACGGATGCCGTGCTGGGTAACGGGGACCAGCGCAGGTTCGGTGTTGATGGGCGAGGCGGCGCGGCGGAAGACCTTGCGCAGCAGCTTGCGGATCATTGGAGAGAGGGAGGTGCGGTCAACATAAGCTGCTAATCATAACCGATGCGGCGCCCGATCGCAGCCATGGCCGCGCTGGTGGCTGCGCGTGCGCATCGAACGGAACTCGCGCGGCGCCGTGCCGGCAAGCGTGATGACCGTATCGTCCAGGATCGGCAGCGATGCACGGCGATGATCGACGTATCGGGCTCGAACCCCGGCGTTGGATGCTCGGGAGCCCCGGCGGACGCCGATCTTCGGCTAGAATCGAACGCTTGCCAATGCCACTCTGCTGAGTTTTCGCCATGTCCGCTTCAGTGAAGATCCACATCGACGACGTCCGCATCAAGGAAATCAAGGAGCTGGTGCCGCCCGTGCACGTGCTGCGCGAGTTTCCGGCGACCCCGAAGTCAGCGGAAGTGGCGTTCGAGGCGCGGCAGGCGATCCATCGCATCCTGTTCGGCGCCGATGACCGGCTGCTGGTCGTAATCGGGCCCTGTTCCATCCATGATATCGATGCGGCGCTCGAGTACGGGCGCAAGCTGAAGGCCGAGGCCGCCCGCTTCAAGGACGAACTGCTCGTCGTGATGCGCGTGTATTTCGAGAAGCCGCGCACCACCGTCGGCTGGAAGGGGCTGATCAACGATCCTTTCCTCGACAACAGCTTCCGCATCAACGAAGGCGTGCGCCTCGCGCGCAAGCTGCTGTGGGAAATCAACGAGATGGGTCTGCCGGCCGGGACCGAGTTCCTCGACATGATCACGCCGCAGTACATCGGCGACCTGATTTCTTGGGGGGCGATCGGCGCGCGCACGACCGAGAGCCAGGTGCACCGCGAGCTCGCCTCGGGGCTGTCGTGCCCGGTCGGCTTCAAGAACGGCACCGACGGCAACGTGAAGATCGCCGTCGATGCGATCAAGGCCGCGCAGGCGCCGCACCACTTCCTGTCGGTGACCAAGGCGGGCCATTCGGCGATCGTGTCGACGCTGGGCAACGAGGACTGCCACGTGATCCTGCGCGGCGGCAAGGCACCGAACTACGATGCGGCGAGTGTCGACGCGGCGTGCAAGGAGCTCGCGGCTTCGGGTGTGCCCGGCAAGGTCATGATCGACTTCTCGCATGCCAACAGCCGCAAGCAGCACCGCCTGCAGATCGACGTCGCGCGCGACGTCGGCGTGCAGATGGCGGCGGGCGAGGACCGCATCATCGGCGTCATGGTGGAGTCGCACCTGAAGGACGGGCGTCAGGATCTGGTGCCGGGCAAGGAACTCGAGTACGGCAAGAGCATCACCGATGCATGCATCGGCTGGGAGGACAGCGTGGCCGTTCTCGAAATCCTTGCCGAGGCGGTGCGCCTGCGGCGCGTGAGCCAAGGCGCCGATCTGGAATAAGGCGGGGATCCGCGCGGGGCTCTTGCGGCGCGGAGAAATGTTCCGGTCTCTTCGGCCTGCCCGCCCGGGTCGGGTGAGGAGGCCGTCCGCGGCGCGCGGATTTCACTCCGCGGCCGCCTGAGGTCGGCGCGCGACGTTCGTCAGCGCGGCGACCGCTTCTGCTGCAGCCTGCGCCGGATCAGGCATTCTTGCGCTTCTGCCACAGCACGTCGCCGCGTCCGCCGGCGCGGTTGAGCACGCGGCCGAGCACGAACAGCAGGTCCGAGAGGCGGTTCAGGTACTGGCGCGGACCGTCGTTGACGGCCTCTTCGAGCGCCAGCGCGACGATCGAGCGTTCGGCACGCCGGCACACCGTGCGGGCCTGATGCGCGAGCGCGGCGGGGCGGGTGCCGCCGGGCAGGATGAAGTCCTTGAGCGGTTCCAGCGGCTCGTTGAGGCGATCCAGTTCCTGTTCGAGCTTATCGACCTGCTTCGAGGTGATCATGCTCATGCCCGGAATGCACACTTCGCCGCCCAGGTCGAAGAGATCATGTTGCGCGTCGGTCAGCAGCGTGCGCACGTCTTCGGGCAGTTCCTCGCACAGCAGCACGCCGATTGTGGCATTGAGCTCATCGACTTCACCGAGGGCATGGATGCGCAGGCTGTTTTTCGATACGCGCTTGCCGTCACCCAGTCCGGTCGTGCCGGCGTCGCCGGTGCGGGTGTAAATCTTCGAAAGTCGATGTCCCATGGGGTTGATCCGTTTTTTTAGCTGGAAAGGCTGAAATTATAGGCGATGGCCGCACGGCGCATGGTGCCGGGCGTTGTTCGCAAGCGTTTCATAGGCTTACCAAGGGTTTCATCGGCTTACCGGACGGCAAGGGATGTCGCCCTAGCATCGGGCCGTGTTCAAGACGGCCTGCCTGCAGGTCCACGGGAGCGTGCAATGAAACTCAGCGAAACGGAATTCTTCGTGCAGTTCGTCGCGGTCGTCGCCGGGCTGTTCCTGTTTGTCATGACTTACGCATTCATCCAGATTCCCTTGTCGCTCTCGCCGCAGGCGGGCTACACGGGAACTGCGCTGGTGGTGTCATTGGGAGGCTGACGCGCGGGCGCAAGCGGGCGGGCATCGGTTAGAATCTTCGTTTCCGAACGACGCGGAGCCGATGCGGCGCCGCCCAACCGAATTCCAGCCATGAAAAGCGCCGAAATCCGCGAGAAATTCCTCAAGTTCTTCGAGTCGAAAGGCCACCAGATCGTCTCCTCCAGTTCGCTGGTGCCGCACGAGGATCCCACCCTGCTGTTCACCAACGCGGGGATGAACCAGTTCAAGGACGTGTTCCTCGGCTTCGACAAGCGCCCGTATTCGCGTGCAACCACCTCGCAGAAATGCGTGCGTGCCGGCGGCAAGCACAACGACCTCGAGAACGTCGGCTACACGGCGCGGCATCACACCTTCTTCGAGATGCTGGGCAACTTCAGCTTCGGCGACTACTTCAAGCGCGATGCGATCTCCTACGCGTGGGAGCTGCTCACCGGGGAATTCAAGCTGCCGAAGGACAAGTTGTGGGTCACGGTGTACGCCGAGGACGACGAGGCCTATGACATCTGGACCAAGGAAGTGGGTGTGCCGGCCGAGCGCGTGATCCGCATCGGCGACAACAAGGGCGCGCGCTACGCCTCCGACAATTTCTGGATGATGGGCGACACCGGCCCCTGCGGTCCGTGTACGGAGATCTTCTACGATCACGGCGCCGAGATCTGGGGCGGCCCCCCGGGATCGCCCGAGGAGGATGGCGACCGCTACATCGAGATCTGGAACAACGTGTTCATGCAGTTCAACCGCGACGAGGCGGGCGTGATGCATCCGCTGCCCAAGCCCAGCGTGGACACCGGCATGGGCCTCGAGCGCATCTCGGCGGTGCTGCAGCATGTGCATAGCAACTACGAGATCGACCTGTTCCAGAACCTGATCAAGGCGGCGGCGCGCGAGACGAAGACCGCGGACCTCGACAGCCCCAGCCTGAAGGTGCTGGCCGACCACATCCGCGCCTGCTCCTTCCTGATCGCCGATGGCGTGATCCCCGGCAACGAGGGGCGTGGCTACGTGCTGCGCCGGATCATCCGCCGCGCGATCCGTCACGGCTACAAGCTGGGTGCGCGGGCAGCCTTCTTCAATCGCCTCGTGGCGGACCTGGTGGTCGAGATGGGCGAGGCCTATCCTGATCTGAAGGCGGCCCAGGGGCGTGTGTCGGAGGTGCTGAAGCAGGAAGAGGATCGTTTCTTCGCGACGATCGAGAACGGCATGGCCATCCTCGACGCAGAGCTGGCGGCGATGGCGGCTGCCGATGTGAAGGTGTTCAACGGCGAGACGGCGTTCAAGCTGCACGACACCTACGGCTTCCCGCTGGACCTGACTGCGGACGTGTGCCGCGAGCGCGACGTGACGGTCGATGCGGTGGCCTTCGATGTGGCGATGACGCGCCAGAAGGAGCAGGCACGGGCGGCCGGCAAGTTCAAGATGGCGGCGAACCTGGAATACGACGGCCCGGCGACGGTCTTCCACGGCTATGAGCGGCTGGAGGAGCGCGGCAACGTGCTGGCGCTGTACAAGGACGGTGCGCCGGTCAATGAGCTGGTCGAAGGCGACATGGGCGTCGTGGTGCTGGACAACACGCCGTTCTACGCCGAGTCGGGCGGCCAGGTCGGCGACCGCGGCGAGCTGCGCGGTGCGGCGGGCATTTTTGCGGTCGAGGACACGCAGAAGATCCAGGCCACGGTGTTCGGCCATCACGGCGTGCTGAAGACCGGCCGGCTGTCGGTCGGGCAGGGCGTGGCGGCGAAGGTCGATGTGGCGGCGCGCGCGCGCACGCAGCGTAACCACTCGGTCACCCACCTGATGCACAAGGCGCTGCGCGAGGTGTTGGGTGCGCATGTGCTGCAGAAGGGTTCGCAGGTCGATCCGGACAAGACGCGCTTCGACTTTGCGCACACCGCGCCGATGACGCCGGAGGAGATCCGCGAGGTGGAGGAGATCGTGAATGCCGAGATCCTCGCCAACGCGGCGACCGATGCGCGCGTGATGCCGATCGAGGAGGCGCAGAAGACGGGCGCGATGATGCTCTTCGGCGAGAAGTACGGCGACGAGGTGCGCGTGCTGTCGATCGGTTCGACCAGGGAGCTGTGCGGTGGCACGCACGTCGCGCGCACCGGGGACATCGGCCTGTTCAAGATTCTGTCGGAAGGCGGTGTGGCGGCCGGCGTGCGCCGGATCGAGGCGGTGACGGGCGAGCTGGCGCTGCAGTACGTGCAGGAGCAGGAGCGGCGCGTGCAGGGCGTGGCGGCCTTGCTGAAGGCGCAGCCGGACGAGGTCGCCGAGCGCGTCGCGGCGGTGCTGGACAATGTGCGTGCGCTGGAGAAGGAGCTCGCGCGGCTGAAGTCGAAGCTGGCGGCCAGCCAGGGCGACGATCTGGTGGCGCAGGCGACCGACGTGAAGGGCATCAAGGTGCTGGCGGCGATGCTGGACGGCGCCGACGTGCCGACGCTGCGCGAGACGATGGACAAGCTCAAGGACAAGCTGAAGTCGGCGGCGATCGTGCTGGCGTCGACGGCCGACGGCAAGGTGAGCCTGATTGCCGGGGTGACGGCGGATCAGACCGCGAAGGTCAAGGCGGGCGAGCTGGTGAACTTCGTCGCGCAGCAGGTTGGCGGCAAGGGCGGTGGCCGGCCGGACATGGCGCAGGCGGGTGGCACCGAACCGTCGAAGCTGCCGGCGGCGCTGGCGGGTGTCACGGACTGGGTGGCGGGGAAACTGTAAGCGCCCGGTTGCAAGCGGTCGCCTGAGTAAGCCGTTCGCCCAGAGCCCGTCGAAGGGCGTGGGCTGGCGCGGTCGTGGGAAGAGCCTCGCGGGCTATATGGCCTGGCGAGGCTCTTCCTTTTTTGGGGCGCGGTTGATGATGCAGAGGTACTCCGTGGTCGGCGCCGTCGCCTTCCCCCTCCGGGCAGACGCTCGCGGCCTTCGGCTTTCCGCCAACCTGACCGTCGCGGGGGCGTCGGCGCAAACTCGGGCGCTGCGCGCCCTCAGACATGCGCCGCCGTGTTTCCCCCGCAACGGCCAGGCCGGCGGCGCTCACGACAGCCCTGCGGGGAAGGCGACGGCGCCTGGCGGAAGGGGTGATTTGGCGGGGAGGAATTCGGGGGGGCGCTACGCGGTTTGGGCGATGGAAGCACCCTGCGGGCGGCCGGAGTCGTGCAGCGCGCTACTACCGTTCGGGCTGAGCTTGTCGAAGCCCTTGCCAGTGCCCTTCGACAGGGCGAACGGCGGGATGGCGGGAAAAAGGAAAGGCCCCGCTCCTTGCGGAGCGGGGCCTTGTGTTTGTTGTTGTTCTTGTTATCGGATGTTCTCAGAACGGCAGCTTGAGGCCGGGCCAGACCTGCTCGATGGCGGCGCGGAAAGCGTTCTGGATGCGAGCGATGGCGGCCTCGTTATCAGCTTCGAATCGTAGCACGACCACGGGCGTGGTGTTCGAGGGGCGTGCGAGGCCGAAGCCGTCGGCGTATTCGACGCGCACGCCGTCGAGGGTGATGACTTCGGTGGCGCGGTCGAAGCGGGCCGTTTCCTTGAGGCGGCGCACGAGTTCGAAGGGTTCGCCTTCGGCCATCTTGATGTTGAGTTCGGGCGTGCTCACCGCGTCGGGCAGGCCTTTCAGCACTGCGCTGGGGTCGGCGTGGCGCGACAGGATCTCGAGCAGGCGGGCGCCGGCGTAGAGGCCGTCGTCGAAGCCGAACCAGCGCTCCTTGAAGAATACGTGGCCGCTCATCTCGCCGGCGAGCGGGGCGCCGGTTTCCTTGAGCTTGGCTTTCACGAGGGCGTGGCCGGTGTTCCACATCGTCGGTTTGCCGCCGTGCTCGCGCACCCAGCCCGACAGGTTGCGTGTGCATTTGACGTCGTAGATGATCTCGCCGCCCGGCACGCGGGACAGCACGTCGGCAGCGAACAGCATCAGCTGGCGGTCGGGGAAGATGATCTCGCCGTCCTTGGTGACGACGCCGAGGCGGTCACCGTCGCCGTCGAAGGCGAGGCCGAGTTCGGCGTCGGTTTCCTTCAGGGCGCGGATGACGTCCTGCAGGTTTTCCGGCTTGGACGGATCGGGGTGGTGGTTCGGGAAGGTGCCGTCGACTTCGCAGAAGAGTTCGACGATGTCGCAGCCGAGGCGGCGGAAGAGTTCGGGGGCGACCGCGCCGGCGACGCCATTGCCGCAGTCGATGACGATCTTCATCGGACGCGCGAGCTTGACGTCGGAGACGATGCGTTCGAGGTAGGCGTCGACGACGTTTTCCTGGCGCAACTGTCCGGCGCCGTGGGCGAGGTCATTCTTCTCGATGCGGCGGCGCAGGTCCTGGATCAGGGGGCCGTAGAGGGTCTGGCCGCCGAGCACCATCTTGAGGCCGTTGTAGTCGGGCGGGTTGTGGCTGCCGGTGACGCTGACGCAGGAGTCGGTGCCGAGCTGGTAGGCGGCGAAGTAGGTGAGCGGGGTGGGCACGCAGCCGATGTCGACGACGTCGACACCCGCGGCGCGGATGCCGTCGGACAGCGCACCGGCGAGTTCGGGGCCGGAGAGGCGGCCGTCGCGGCCGACGGCGATCGCGCGCTGGCCGCGGGCCACGGCTTCGGAGCCGAGGGCGTGGCCGATCGCGCGCACGGCGTCCGCGGTGAGGCTGCGGTCGACGATGCCGCGTATGTCGTAGGCTTTGAAGATTTCTGCTGCCGGGACGGCATAGGAGGTCGATGTCATGTTCGGCGTCTTCTTGTGCAGAGGTCAGGTTCGGGGGCGGACCCGACGCTCGCGTGCGTCGGCTCCGACGAGGTGCGCAGGATAGCGCAGATGCGTGAATCAGGTGTGTCGGGGCGGCCGGAAAAGCATAAGCGCATGTTGCGGCGCCGCATCGGCGCGGTCAGTGGACGATGCGCGGGCCGTCGTGCATGCCGACGTGCTGCATTTCGGGGGCCGGCGAGGCGTGGTGCATGATCATCTTCCACCCGTGCGGGCCGCTGGCGTAGACGTTGGTTGCGACCATCGGCGGAGGTAAGCGGTCGTCGCCGGCGACGGCAACGTGTTCGATGACGTTGTGGGTTGCGAGCAGGGAGTTGCCTGTGGCGACGCGCTGCGAAACGCTGACTGTGAGGCGCGCGCCACCTGAGAACAGCTGGCGCCAGGCTTCGTGTACGGCGCGCAGGCCGACGAGGCGGGCGCCGTCCGGGTGGATGCAGACGACCTCGTCGTCTTCGGACCACACCTGCAACATCGCTTCCAGGTCGGAGCGCGCGAGCGCATCATAGAAAGCTGCCTCGGCCTCCAGGGCGGTGGTGTAGACGGGTTTGCTCACTTGTTGCCGGCTCTGACGGTAGGGCTGGTTCGGAAAAGCGATGGGGGCATCGCTGCCCCCATGGTCGGTTCGTGCGTCCGCAGGGTCAGTGATGACCTTTCGGGTGCTCGCCGGTGAACACGTATTTGGCGCTGCAATACGGGCAGACCGCTTCGCCTTCGGCCAGCACGTCGAGGAAGACGCGCGGGTGGCGGGCCCACAGTGGCGCGTCGGGGCGCGGGCAGTACAGTGGCAGGTCTTGCGCGGTGACGGCGATGGTCTGGTTCTTGTCCTGGTTATCGGCCATGGCGGGGAAATCCTCAGATGAAAGAGAGCCAGCGCTCGTATTCGGGGGCGCGGCCATTGACGATGTCGAAGAAGCGCGCCTGGATCTTTTCGGTGATCGGACCGCGCTTGCCTGCGCCGATCGTGCGATTGTCGAGCTCGCGGATCGGGGTGACTTCGGCCGCGGTGCCGGTGAAGAAGGCTTCGTCGGCGATGTAGATGTCGTCGCGGGTCATGCGGCGCGATTCGAAGCGTAGGCCCAGTTCGCGCACGACGTTGATCACGGAGTCGCGCGTGATGCCGGTCAGCGCGGAGGCGATTTCCGGTTCATAGACCACGCCGTCCTTGATCACGAAGAGGTTTTCGCCCGCACCTTCGGCGACGAAGCCCTGGGTGTCCAGCAGCAGCGCTTCGTCATAGCCGTCGGCCGTGACCTCGAGGTTCGCGAGGATGGAGTTGGCGTAGGTGCTGGCGAGCTTGGCGCGTGCCATGGTGACGTTGACATGCTGGCGCGCGAAGGACGAGGTCCTCACGCGGATGCCCTTCTCGAGGCCTTCCTCGCCGAGATAGGCGCCCCACGGCCAGGCTGCGATCGCGACGTGGACGCGCGCGCCGCGGGTCGAGATGCCCATTTTTTCCGAGCCGTAGAAGGCGATCGGGCGCAGGTAGCAGGATTCGAGCTTGTTGGCGCGCACGACTTCCAGCTGGGCTTCCATGAGTTCTTCCTTGGAGAAAGGAATGTCCATCATGTAGATCTTGCCGGAGTTGATCAGGCGCTGCGTGTGCTCGGGGAGGCGGAAAATTGCGGTGCCCTTGGCCGTCTTGTACGCGCGCACGCCCTCGAATACGGACAGGCCGTAGTGCAGGGAGTGGGTCAGGACGTGGGTCGTGGCCTCGCGCCACGGCACGAGTTTTCCGTCCTGCCAGATGAAACCGTCGCGGTCAGCCATGGACATGGTGGGATTCTCCAGCGGAATTGTATTCAGGGGGGATCCGCCCCGTAGGGCGGAACGAATTCGCAATTTTAGCGCAATCGCGGCGGGTTTGCCGGGATGCGGGTCGAGCGCGGCTTACTGCGGATGCCAGCCGACGAAGACCATCATGGCGATGAAGCCGGCGACATAGGCGACGGGAACGTGCCAGCCCTTGCGCAGCCACAGCACCGCGGAGCGGGCCTCGGGGTACATGTTCGAGAGGGCGACGCCGGCCGACGAGCCGAACCACAGCATCGAGCCGCCGAAGCCGACCGCATAGGCGAGGAAGCCCCAGTCGTAGCCGCCCTGGCGGATCGCCAGCGCGGTGAGCGGGATGTTGTCGAACACGGAGGAGACGAAGCCGAGCGCCAGTGCGCTCATCCACGATGCCGGCGGCAGTTCGTTCACCGGCATCATCGACGCGCAGCCCACCAGCGAGAGCAGGAAGATCGAGCCCTTGGCCGTTTCCGGCAGAATTTCCCAGTCGTGCCGGCGCAGTTTCGCGCTCACGAGAATCGCGACCCACAGCGCCACGCCGATGAAGGGGAAGCTGCTGGCGATGCTCGGCGCGGCGATGTTGATCGTGACGTTGGTGCCGATCGCGAGGCCCAGCATCAGCATGACGATGGCGATGCGGCCCCAGTCTACGCGGGTGTGTTCGTGCGCGTGCTTGTTGATCGGCGACCAGGCGTGCTGCTGCTTCGCGGCGATGGTGCCGAAGATGCACAGGGCGACGGCTGCGCCGAGGGCGGCTTCGATCACGGCGAGCGGCGAGATGCCGGCGATCCACATCATGGTCGTGGTCGTGTCGCCGACGACCGAGCCGGCGCCGCCGGCGTTGGAGGCCGCGACGATGGCTGCGAGGTAGCCGATGTGCACCCTGGCGCGGAAGAGTTGGTGCGCCATCGCGCCGCCGATGAGCGCCGCGGCGATGTTGTCGAGGATCGCGGAGATGAAGAAGATCATCACCAGCAGCGCGAACGGGCCTTTCCAGTCCTTCGGCAGGAACTTCGGCAGGATCACCGGCACGTGGCTCTTCTCGAAGTGCCGCGCGAGGATCGCGAAGCCCATCAGCAGGCCGAACAGGTTGGCGAAGGTGACCCATTCATGACCGAGATGACCCAGCCACCCTGCGACACCGGCACCCGTCGCGAAACCGGTAAATACGATCTTGTACAGGCTGATGACGATGAAGCCGGTCAGCGCGACGTACAGGGTGTAGTGGTGGAACAGCGCCACGCCAAGCAGCGTGAACGCAAACAGGATGAAATCGACGGGTATGCCAGCGAGTGAGGGTGTCATGATCGTTATGAGTTGGTCTTGTTCGGACGAGCTGTCTCCTCCGCACGATCTTTTTCTTGGTTTGACGTGGAGAGCCCTGAATGATAATGCCTGTCAGGCACTTGTGCGCATCGTGCAGGATGCTTTCGCTTGCAGTTTCGCGCGTCGCGGCGTGCGTGGCGCGTTAAAATTGAGGTTTTTGCCGGCGATGGCTGCAATGGAAAGAGTGTGGAAGCCGAATGTCACGGTGGCATCGGTGATCGAACGCGACGGAAGTTTCCTGGTGGTCGAGGAGGAAACGGTCGACGGGCTGCGCTTCAATCAGCCGGCCGGCCACCTCGAGGCGGGGGAGTCGCTGGTGGAGGCGGCTGCGCGCGAGACGCTCGAGGAAACCGCGCACCGCTTCGTGCCCGAGTATGTGGTCGGGATCTACCAGTGGCCCGTGCCGCAGGGCGAAATCACCTATCTGCGCTTCACATTCGGCGGCACGGTCGGTGCGGAGGAGACGGGCCGTGCGCTGGATGCCGGCATTGTGCGGGCACTGTGGATGACGCGCGACGCGCTGCTGGACTGCCGCGAGCGGCACCGTAATCCGCTGGTGCTGCAGTGCGTGGATGACTGGATCGCGGGACGCCGCTACGCGCTCGATCTGATCCGGCATTATCCGGGCTGAGCCTCGCGTGACGCGAGCCGCGGTGCTCACCTGCGTGTCCGCTTGCCTGTTGGCCTGGCTGCCCCAGGCGCAGGGGGCGGCCGCGGTCGAGGTGTGCTTCAACTACGGTTGTGCGAGCCGGGTCGAGGTGGTGTTGGCCGAGGATGGACTCGCCGGTGTGGCGGGCGTGCTGGCGCAAGCCACGGATGCTGATTCGGAGCGCGCTGCGATTGCCCGGGCCGTGGGCATGATGCAACGCCTCTCCGCCGGGCAGACCCCGATCGCGGCGGACCGCGGCGGCAACTACCGCGATGATGACGTCGCGGGCCGCATGGACTGCATCGACCACTCGACGACGACGACGCATTTTCTCGAACTCATGGCCGCGCGCGGCTGGCTGCGTTTTCATCGTGTGCTGGCGGTCGAGCGGCGGGCGCCTTATCTGGTGCTCCAGCACTTTTCCGCGGTGATCGAGGAGACGGATGCCCCGGCGCAGCAGGCGGCCGTGCTGGTCGCGCCGGCGCCGGTGCCCGACCACATCGCGCCCATGCTCGCGCTGTGCGATTGCGGCGAAGTGCTGGCCGACATCGGGTCGGCGCTCGCGTTGCGTCCGGAGGCGGGGCCGACGCCGGTGTCGGGGCACAGTCCCGGCGCGCGCTTTGCGGTCGATAGCTGGTTCGTGGATCATGGGGAGCCTGCGGTGGTGCTGCCGCTGGCGGAATGGCTGAATGGAGAAGGACCGAATGTCCAGTAAGAAGGATGCGAACGGGATGAAGGTGGTCGTCGGCATGTCCGGCGGCGTCGATTCCTCGGTGACCGCGCTGCTGCTGAAGCAACAGGGCTACCAGGTGACCGGCCTGTTCATGAAGAACTGGGAAGACGATGACGACGACGAATACTGCTCGACGCGTCAGGACCTTGTCGATGTCGCGTCGGTATGCGACGTGATCGGCATCGACCTCGAGGTCGTGAATTTCTCGGCCGAGTACAAGGATCGCGTGTTCGCCGATTTTCTGCGCGAATACGAGGCCGGGCGTACGCCGAACCCGGACATCCTGTGCAACTCGGAGATCAAGTTCCGCTGCTTTCTCGACCATGCGATGCAGCTCGGGGCGGACAGGATCGCGACCGGGCACTATGCCGGCGTGCGAGAGTGGGTCAATGACGGGCGCACCGAATACCAGCTGCTGAAGGCCGAGGACGGCACCAAGGACCAGAGTTACTTCCTCTATCGCCTGAGCCAGGCGCAGCTAGCGAAGACGCTGTTCCCGCTGGGCGGGCTGTACAAGCGCGAGGTGCGCAGGATCGCAGCCGATGCGGGGCTGCATGTCGCGGCGAAGAAGGATTCGACGGGCATCTGCTTCATCGGCGAACGGCCGTTCCGCGAATTCCTGATGCGCTATCTGCCGACCAAGCCGGGCGAGATCCGCAATCTGGACGACGGGCGCGTGCTCGGCGAGCACCAGGGGCTGATGTATCACACCATCGGCCAGCGGAAGGGGCTGCACATCGGCGGCATCAAGGGCAAGCAGGACGAGGCGGGCGAGCACGACGCGTGGTATGTCTCCGCGAAGGACGTGAAGGCGAACGTGCTCTACGTCGTGCAGGGACACGATCATCCAGCTCTACTGAAGAGCAGCCTGACCGCGGCCGAGCTCAACTGGATTTCGGGGCGCGATCCGCACACCCACTGGGTGTATACGGCCAAACCGCGCTACCGCACGCCGGACATGCCGTGCGAGATCGATGTGCTGGGGGACGGCCGCGCCGAGATCGTGTTCGCGCAGCCGCAGTGGGCGCTGACCCCGGGGCAGAGCGTGGTCGTGTATGAATCGAAGGTGTGCCTGGGCGGCGGCGTGATCGTCTGAGCGGGAGCCCCGCTCGCGGCAGCGTACGCCCGGACGGTGCTGAGCGCCGTCCGGGCGTCGCCGTTTTTACGCCTTGCCCTTTTCGTCCTGGCCCTTCTCGTCGAGGTCCTTTTCGTCGAGACCCTTCTTCAGGAGCCTGGCGACGAGGGGATTGACGCCGGACCCGCCATTCGCGCCGCTCGACGCTTTCGCGAAGCGGTCGGGGGTGTCGGTGTTCTTCATGCGGCTGCGGATCTTCAGCCCGTTGAGCTTTTCGAGGTCGGTCTTCTTCATCGTGTGTCGCTGTTCGCCGGCATGCCGGTCGTTGTCATGGTCGTTAGCGCGGGCCGGATTCAGGGCGCGACCAGCGGCGGGTGCAGGCGCAGGCACAGCCCCTGGCGCCAGTGTTCGCAGCGCTCGACGTATTCGCCCGTGCTCTTGGGCATGGGCACGCGCGCGCGGGTGATGTAGCTCACCAGGTCGCGCCCCTGCACGATGAGGTTCACGCCGTCGACGGCGAGCTGCAGGTCTTCCGGGCCGGTCACGCCGGCGAGCCGCGGCGTGATGCTCGCGAGTCGTTCGGCCGCAACGGCGAAGTCGGCCCAGACGTCGAAGATCGCCGGGTCGGTGCGCAGCGTTTCGCACTTGACCTTGGCGACTTCGGCGAAGCGCAGGGTCGGGTCCTCGATGCCTTCGAAGAAGCGCGAACCGGCAAAGGTTTCGACCATCACGCCGCTGATGCGGTCGATGTCGCGCAGGGTCTGCGAGATTTTGATGTAGCGGCTGTCGTAGAAGGCTTCGATGGGGATCGAGAACGCGCGGAAGGGTTCGCCCCACAGCTCGTCGATGCCTTCCTCGCCGCTGCGGTGGCGCACGAGCTTGCCGAGACTGAGCGCCTCCTGTAGGCAGAAGCCGCATTCGCGCATCAGCGCGTTGTCGGTCTGGATCTCGATGCCGAGTTCCTGCATCTCCATCAGCTTGGTGAAGATGTCGGTGGCGCGGTTGAACAGGGCGCCCGCGAGCATCGCCCCCTTCACGCGCTTGCGGTCCGGATCCTGCTCGTCATCGTAGGATGTGCGCGCCTCGGCGAGGCGTTTGCCGGGGATGTTGATGCCGTGCTCGACGTGGTTGAACAGGCGCCGCGTAAGCCCCTCGATCAGCTGCCGTTTCATGCGCAGCGAGTCGGCGGGCGGATCGTAGGCCTTGATCCAGTAGCCGTCGTAGAACACGCGTTCCACGCCGTCGATGACGCGCTTGGTGCCGTTGGCGGTGACGGTAGTATTCATCTCTGGAATGCCCGGACGGGTTAAGCGGAAGGCGCTGGCGGGCAAACGGCGCCCTTGTCGCAGGGCGAATCTTACGGCAAGCGTGCTTACGCGAAGCCGAGTCGCGGACAAATTTTTGCACGGCACCACGGCCGGTCGGCCGCTGGCGTCAGGCGAGGTCGGGGGGGACGACGGCGCGCAGCACGGTCTGGGTTTCGCCGTCGCGCACGCGGTTGGAGAACCACCACAGCGCGCCCTTCTTGATCGTCCAGTCGGCTTCCACGCCAGAGAGCAGCAGCGCGGCCATGCGGCCGAGCGCGGGCTGATGGCCGACGACCAGGCAGGGGCCGGCGGAGTCGGGCCAGCCGGTGGCGCCGAGCAGGTCCGCGACGTTGCCTTCGGGGCCCAGCGAGGGGACGATCTCGAAGCGGTCCGTGAACGCAGTGGCGGTCTGGCGCGTGCGCACGGTCGGGCTCACGAGCACGCGCAGGCGCTTGGGGCGGCGGTCTTCCAGCCAGGCGGCGATCCGCTGCGCCTGGCGCAGGCCGCGTTCGGTGAGTTCGCGCGTGTGGTCGGGGCTGCCGTCGACGGCCTCGGCATGGCGCCACAGCAACAGGTCCATCGTGTTCTCCGTGTCCAAAGCTGCGCAGCCTATGCGGTGAGTGTTGCCATGCGATGACGGTTCAGCCGTGCGTGGCCCAGGGGGCGTCTTCGCGCAGCAGGCGTGCGACGTCGCGCAGCGCGCGGCGGCCGAGGCGGGCGTAGCCGGGCCCGTGCCAGCCGCACACGAAGGCCGCCGCGGCACGCAGCGGTGCGTCGTCGCCGGCGTAGTGCGCGAGGCGGACGCGCGCGACATCGACGTCGTGCACGAAGCCGAGCGCGTCCTGGGCGCGGACGAGGGGCGCCAGGTAGCGGCGGGCGGGTTTTGCCGGCAGGAGCGGTGCGAAGAACTCGATCGCGTAGCGCAGGCGCTTGAGGGCGATGCGCAACGCGTGCAGGTGCGTGCGGCTGCGGTCGGCTGCCGCGGCGTGCCTGCGCCGGACCTTCTTGCGCAGACGCTCCAGTTCGCGGACTGCGAAGTCGGTGAGGGCGAGCCCGGCGTTGGCGCCGCCTTCCGGCAGGGCGTGCAGCGCTGCGGTCAGGCCGATCATGAGGCGGCCTTGGGCGGCGGGGTCGAGCGCATGCAGGGATTCGCTGCGTGCGCGCTCGCATTCGGTGCGGATGCGTTCGGCCAGCGCGATGACGGAGTCGGCCTCGCTGCCGCTGTGCCCGGCTTCGTCGGTCGCCACCGGTGCGAGGATTTCGTCGTACAGGACGTCGAGATCGCGTGCTTCGGCGAAGGTGCGTGCATTCTCGCCGAGGCGCGCACGCCAGTGCTCGACGAATTCCGGCGGCAGCAGCGGGGCGAAGAGGCTCAGCAGGGTGCGCAGGCGCCGCAGCGCGACGCGCAGCTGGTGGATGAATTCGGGCGCGCCGTCCTCGGTTGCGCCGACGGCGTTGGCCTGCCACTGGCGCAGGCAGGCGTAGGCGAGGGCGCGGAAGGCTGCGCGCGGCGAATCGCCGGCGCCGATGGCGGACGGCTCGGCGCGTGCGGGTTCGTGCCGGGTGCCGAGGTGGAGCGCATAGCCGCGTTCGGCCTTGCTGATGTCGCTCGGTATCAGCGGATTGTCGGCGGCGAGGCGGCAGGCGAGCAGGAGCAGGTCGAGCGGTTCGCCGGTGACGAGTTCGAGTTCGAGTTCGCTGATCGGCGCGCGCCGGTCGCCGGCGACGACTTTCCCGGTGTCGATCATCATCAGGATGCGCACCTTGTCGTCGGGCGCATACAGGCGGGTTTCGCGCCGGAAGCGGGTCGAGAAGACGGGTACGAGCGCGGATGCGTGGCGGACGAGGAGCTTGCGCACCTTGGGGGCATCCACCGCGCTGAAGTCGAAGCTGCCGGAAAAGGGTTGTTCCCACTCCGGCCGGCTGGTGAGGCCGGCCGTGGACTCGGCTGCGCACTTCACGGTCTGCAATTCGATGCGACCCTGCCGGCGGGTGCGCAGGGCGATCTTGCGGGCCTGGAGCCGGAGGTCGGGGGTGTCGAAGTAGGTGTTGTCGAGCGTCTTTGCGCTTCCCTGGCGGGCGGCGCCGGCCACCAGCGGGTGGCGCCGCAGCGCCGCCAGGGCCTTGGGGGGCAGCGCGAGTTTGAGTTCGATTTCCTGGCTCATGAGGCTCGTTCACCCGGTGATAGGGGCCTGATTCTAGTCGTGCACTACGTTCGCGTCATGCGCGGAAATCCGGACTGAAATATTTCAGCGTGCATTTCCGCGCCCTTGCGGCACGCCGCGCGTCAGTCTTCGCCGAATACCAGTTGCCACAGGCGGCGTACCGATTCGCGCGCAAACGCGACTTCCAGCGGCTGGACGCGCGAGGGCAGGTCGTTGAGGCGCTGGCGGTGCTGCAGGTGGCGCATCATGCGGTAGCTGTCGCCGCAGCGGCCGGCGAGGCCGGCGGGGATCAGGCCCAGCTCGCCGGCGATGCGCAGCAGCGCGATGTTGCCGAGGTTGCCGGTGAGTTCCGGGTACTGGTGGGCATGGCCGAGCACGAGGTACTGGACGAGGAACTCGACGTCGATGAGGCCGCCGAGATCGTGCTTGAGGTCGAAGAGTTCGCTCTTGCCCGAGTGCGCATCCCGCATCTTGTGGCGCATCTCGAGCACATCGGCGTGCAGTTTGTCGAGGTCGCGCGGCTGGCGCAGGACTTCGCAGCGGATGCGCTCGAAGGCGTCGCCGAGCGCGGCGTCGCCCGCGGCAAAGCGCGCGCGCGTGAGCGCCTGGTGTTCCCAAACCCAGGCGGACTCGAGCTGGTACTTGCGGAAGGAGTCTAGCGAGCACACGAGCATGCCGGATTCGCCGTTGGGGCGCAGGCGCAGGTCGGTCTCGAACATGATGCCCGCGGCGGTCTGGCTCGACAGCCAGGTGTTCAGGCGCTGGCCGAGGCGGGCGTAGACCTCGGGCGCTTCGGCTGCGTCGTCGTCGTGCAGGTACACGAGGTCGAGGTCGCTCGCATAGCCGAGTTCCTTGCCGCCGAGCTTGCCGTAGGCGATCACGGCGAACTTCGGTTCGTCGCGATGGCGGATCTTGATCTTGCGCCAGATCGTCGGGATGCTCAGGTCCAGCATCATGTCGGCGAGCGCCGAGAGGTGGTCGGCGAGCTTTTCGACCGTGAGCATGCCGGCGATGTCCTGCATCAGCAGCCGGAATACGAGCGCGTGGTGCTGTTCGCGCATCAAGTCCATCTGCCGTTCCATGTCGGGTTCGGCGGCGTCCACGGCCTCGGCGATCTGCTGGCGCAGCGCGGTCCAGTCGGGGGCCGTCTGCAGGATGCGTGCGTCGAGCAGTTCGTCGAGCAGGATGGGGTGGCGGATGAGGAATTGCGTGGCCCAGCGCGACGCGTTCATGAGGTCGGCAACGCGGCGCAGCGCCTGCGGGTATTGCTGCAGCAGCGCGAGATAGGCGCCGCGGCGGCTGATCGATTCGAGGAGGTCGAGGCAGCGCCCGAGTGTCTCGTCGGCGCCCGAGGTGCTGGCGGCGGCTTCGACGACGCGCGGGATCAGCGCATCGAGGCGGCTGCGGATGTGGTTGGGCAGCTGCTGGTAACGGTTGCCCGTGCGGATCGCCGCGAGGCGGCGCGCCGCGGCGGGCGGATCGCGGTAGCCGAGCTTGGCGAGGGTGGTTTCGACCTGGCTGCTGTCGCCGGCCGAGGCCCACATGCTGTCGAGGGTGTGGCCTTCCTCCGCGGGGTCGCCGAAGACGTGTTCGAAGTGCCGGCTCACCATCGCGCGGTAGCGGTCGAGGACTTCGAGCAGGGCGGTGAAGTCGGGGAAGCCCATCGCGCGCGCGATACGGGCGCGGTCCTCGTCGTTGCCGGGCAGGTCGTGCGTCTGTGCGTCGTCGAGGTACTGCAGGCGGTGCTCGAGGCGGCGCAGGAATTCGTAGGCCTCGCTTAGTTCGGCGACCGCCTCCGGGGCGAGGAAACCGCGCTCGGCCAGGCGCGCGAGCACTTTGAGCGTCGGACGGATCTGCAGCTGGGTTTCGCGGCCGCCGCGTATGATCTGGAACACCTGCGCAATGAACTCGATCTCGCGGATGCCGCCAGGGCCCAGCTTGATGTTGTTGGCGCGTTCGCGGCGCGCGACTTCACGGCGGATCTGCGCGTGCAGGTCGCGCATCGCGTTGATGGCGCCGAAGTCGAGGTACTTGCGGAAGACGAAGGGGCGGGCGATCTTCTCAAGTTCCTCGAAGCGTTCGCCGGTGAGCACACGCGCCTTGATCCATGCGTAGCGCTCCCATTCGCGTCCCTGGGTGATGAAGTAGTTCTCCAGCATGTCGAAGGAGCACACCAGCGGCCCCGAATCGCCGTTCGGGCGCAGGCGCATGTCTACGCGGAAAACCTGGCCGTGCTCGGTGATCTCGGCCAGTGCCTGGATCAGCTGCTTGCCCAGGCGCTCGAAGAACTCGAAGTTGCTGATGACTTTCGCCCCGCCGGTTTCGCCGTCCTCGGGATAGATGAAGATCAGGTCGATGTCAGAAGACACGTTGAGTTCGCGCCCGCCCAGTTTGCCCATGCCGACAACGAGCAGTTCCTGCTCCCAGCCGGTCTGCGATACCGGAGCGCCGTAGCGCTGCACCAGGGCCTCGCGCAGCACGTCGTGGGCGGCGCGGAGCGTGACCTCGGCGAGCACGGTCATCGTTTCGGTGACTTCGGCGAGATCGGCCATGCCGTTGAGGTCGCGCACGATGAGGTGGCCCATGACCCAGATGCGCAGGCTGCGCAGCGTGCCGCGCAGGTGCGCCTCGTCGAGACCGGATCCGGCCATGAAGGCCTGCATCGCCTCGGCGTCGAGCGGCCGGTCGAGCGAGGCAGTGAGCCGTTCGGCGAGCCAGGTGCGGCTGTCGAGCATGCGCTGCAGGTAGCGCGACAGCGTTGCTGCGTAACAAATTGCTTCGGAGGGCTGCTTGAGTGTTTCGGACATGGGAGGCGAGCTCAGGATCGTTGATAGAATGCACGGTTCCCCGGACGCCTGAGCGGGTGCCGATGCTCAGGATGCAGACTGGATTGTATCGAACCCGGTCCGCATCCAGTCGCATCGCGGCGCCGCTTCTACCCTATTACCGATGAACGCTCCCCACGCCCACTTACCTGACGTCCGTTCCATGGTGTCGACCGCGCGTCGCGGTCGCCCGTGGCGCGTGCTGTCGGTCGTGTTGCTGGTGGTGTGGTTCGTGGCCGGGGCGGGCTTCCTGGTCGTGCGCGAGGTGCTGGTGCCCCGCGTGGGCGAGTTCCGCGAGGATGTGGCGGGTGCGATTGCGAGCGCGGTCGGGTTGCCGGTGTCGATCGAGGGCCTGTCTGCCGACCTGTCCGGCGTGCGCCCGCGACTGCACCTCACCGGCTTCGAGCTGAAGGACAGCGCCGGGCGCCCTGCATTGCGCCTGGAAAGCATAGAAGCGACCCTGTCGTGGTCTTCGCTGCTGCGCGCCGAGCCGCACTTCCACCGCATCGAGCTGAAGAGCCCCGTGCTCGCGATGCGGCGCGAGGTCGATGGCGCGATCTACATTGCCGGTGTGCGCGTCGATCCGGAGGAAACCTCCGGGGGGTCGTTGGCGGACTGGTTGTTCGCGCAGCGCGAGATCGTCGTGCGCGATGCGAGCCTGGGTTGGACCGACGCGCTGCGCGGTGCCCCCGAACTGAACCTGGCGGGCGTCCAGTTCCGCCTGCTGCGCAGCGGCCCGCGCTACCAGTTCGCGCTGCAGGCGCAAGCGCCGGCCGAGCTCGCGCCGATGGTGGTGGTGCGCGGCGAACTGGAGAGCCGGACCCCGGCCGATCCCTCGTCCTGGATGGGGCAGTTGTATCTCGCAGCGGATGAGGCGAGCCTGGGCGGCTGGCGGACCTGGATCGACTATCCGGTCGCGCTCGCCGGCGAAGGCGGGGTGCGCGCCTGGGTGGGAGTCGGCGGGGGGGGCATCAACTCGCTGGCGGTCGATCTGGCGCTCGACGAAGTGAGTACGCGTCTCGGCGACGAGCTGCCGGTCCTCGAGCTTGCGGGCGTGCGCGGCCGTCTTTCGGGGCGGCGCACCGCGGATGGCATGGAATTCTCTGCGCGTGGGTTGCAGCTCGCGACCGACGATGGGCTCACGGTCGCACCGACGGATCTGGATCTGGTGCTGCACGGCACGGGCGACGGCGCGCCGGATGGGGGAAAGTTCACGAGCGGGCGCCTCGATTTCCGCGTGCTCAGCAACCTGGCGGCGCACCTGCCTTTCGATCCGGCCGTGCGCGAGCGCCTCGGGGCGTTCGCGCCCCAGGGTACGCTCGACGACCTGCGTCTGGAGTGGCGCGGAGCGCCAGACCGGCTGGAGTCGTGGAAGGTCCGCGCCCGCTTCGATGGCATCGGGCTCAATCCGCAAGGAGTTCTTCCGGGCCTCGCGGGGATGTCGGGCGAGATCGAGGGCGACGAACGCGGCGGACGCTTCCGCATCGCCGGGCAGAATGCTGCGCTGGAGTTGCCGGCGGTCTTCCCCGAGTCGCGGATCGGCTTCTCGACCCTGCGTGCGGACGGGCGCTGGACGCAGTCCGCCGGGCGTCTCGAGATCGCGCTCGACAGCGCGAGTTTCGAGAATCCCGATGCGACCGGAACGGCGTCCGGGCGCTACTGGCCGGCCGCCGAAGGGGCAGGCGAGATCGACCTCACCGCGCGCCTGACACGTGCCGAAAGCGGTGCGGTGTGGCGCTATCTGCCGCACGTCGTGAATGACGAGACGCGGACCTGGCTGCGGCACGGCATCGTCGGCGGGCGGGTGCCGGACGCACGCCTGCGCCTGAAGGGCAATCTTGACGATTTCCCCTTCCGCGACCGCAAGTCGGGCGAGTTCCTCGTGACCACTCGCGTATTCGGCGCGCGACTGGATTATGCCGAAGGGTGGCCGTCGATCACCAACATCGACGGCGAGGTGCGCTTCGACGGGCCTGGCATGCGCATCACGGCCGACCGCGCGCGCATCTTCGGTGTTGCGCTCGCGAACGTCGTCGCCGACGTGCCCGACCTCGACGCGCCGGGCGGCGAGATCATGAGTATCCACGGCCGAGCGGCCGGGGCGACGGCCGATTTCCTGCGCTTCGTCTCCGAGAGTCCGGTGTCGCGGCGCATCGACGGGTTCACCGACGCGATGCGCGCCGAAGGGACGGGTGCGCTCGACCTCAGGCTGGTGCTGCCGCTGCGCCACATCGATACCAGCACGGTGAAGGGCGAATACCATTTCGCGGCCAATCGCCTCACCGTTGTCGACGGCCTGCCGCCGCTGACGGAGGCGGCGGGAGTCGTGCGCTTCACCGAGAGCGATCTGGCGATCCCCGAGGCGCGTGCGCGCCTGTACGGCGAACCGATGCAACTCGCGGCGCACACCGCGAAGGATGGGGGCGTCGTCTTCGATGCCCGCGGAGCGCTCAAGGTGCAGGCCGTGCGCGAGGCGCACGATTGGCCCGGGCTCGATCACCTCTCCGGCGGTGCAGAGTGGCGGGCCAACATCGACGTGCGCTCGCAGGGCACGCACGTGGTGGTCGATTCCACGCTGGCCGGCGTCGCATCGAGTCTGCCCGAGCCGCTGAACAAGAGCGCCTCGGCCGCATGGCCGCTGCACGTGATGCTGGACTTCCCCGCGAATGGCAAGTCCGAGAGCTTGCGCGTCGCGCTGGAGGGGCGCGGCGAACTGCAACTGGAGCGCCGTCGCGAAGGCGACACCTGGGGCGCGGCGCGCGGCGGGGTCGGCGTGCATGCCGGAATTCCTGCCAGCGAACCGGGCTTCGCGGTCGCGGCGAAGCTCGACGAATTCGACATCGATGCCTGGCGCAAGGTGCTCGATGCCGCCGGTGCAGGCGAGCAGAAGGACACGCCGGCGAGGCCGCCGATCGCCGTCGCCGGTTTGGACCTGCGGGCGAAGCGCCTGACGGGCTTCGGCCACGAGCTTGGCGACGCACACCTCAGCGTCCGGGCCGACGACGGTGGCTGGAAGGGGCGCATCGAGAGCCGCGAGGCCGAAGGGGAGTTCGACTGGCGAGAGGGCGGCGACGGCACGCTGCGTGCGCGTCTGAAGCGCCTCGTCCTTGGCGGGAACCACGATGCCGCGGACGCCCCCGCTGCGGCCGAGAGCGCTGCGGACGACGAAGAGCCGCCGCGCCGCCTGCCTGCCCTCGACGTCGTCGTCGATCGCTTTTCGCTGCGCGGCATCGAGTTCGGCCGTCTCGAACTGCAGGCGCGCAACCGCGGCGGGATGTGGCACCTCGATTCGGTGTCCCTCGCGAATCCGGACGGCAAGCTGGGCGGTTCCGGCCTGTGGCGTCCCGGCGTCCGGCCGCAGACCGACCTCGATTTCCGCCTCGAAGCGCGCGATGCCGGCCAGCTCGCGAGCCGGCTCGGCTACGGGGAAGTGCTGCGCGGCGGCAAGGCGGTGCTGGCGGGCAAGGTCGCCTGGCGCGGGGCCCCGACGCGCATCCACTATCCCTCGCTGACCGGAACGATGACGATCGAGGCCGAGGACGGGCAGTTTCGCAAGCTCAATCCCGGAATGGGGCGTCTGCTCGGCGTGCTCAGCCTGCAGTCCCTGCCGCGACGCCTGACCCTCGACTTCCGCGACGTGTTCAGCGAAGGATTCGCCTTCGACAGCATTTCCGGTAGCATCAAGGCGGCTTCGGGGCAGTTGCGCACCGAGGATCTGCAGATCCGCGGCCCCTCGGCAAGGGTGCGGATGAGCGGTTCGGTCGACCTCGAGGACGAGACGCAGGACCTGCGCGTCAGGGTGCAGCCGACGCTGGCCGAATCGGTCGCGCTGGGCGCCGCAGCCGGACTCATCAACCCGGTCGCGGGCGTGGTCGCCTATGTCGCCCAGAAGGCATTGAGCGATCCGATCGAGAAGATGTTCGCGTTCAGTTATTCGATCACCGGCAACTGGGCCGATCCGAAAGTCGAGAAAATTTCCGTCACGCCCCCCGGTGCGGCGGATTCATCGAAGCAGGAGTGAGCAGCTTGAACCGTTCCGACCCGCCCGCCGCGCCCGTGCCTCCCGTGCGTATTGCCGCGATCCAGACCGTTTCCGGCCCCGATGTCGGCGACAACCTGCGCGTCGCCGCGGAGCTGGTCGCCGAGGCCGCGGCCGCGGGCGCAAAGCTCGTCGCCCTGCCCGAATATTTCCCGCTGATCACCGCCGATGAGACCGTGAAGGTGGCGATCCGCGAAGCCGACGGCCGTGGTCCGATACAGGACTTCATGCGCGAGACGGCCGCACGCCACGGTGTGTGGCTGGTCGGCGGCACCATTCCGCTGGTCGCCGATTCCGACGCCAAGGTGCGCAATTCGACGCTGGTGTTCGACGATCGCGGCGAGCGCGCCGCACGCTACGACAAGATCCACCTGTTCGGCTTCCAGAAGGGCGCCGAACGCTACGATGAGGCCGCGACGATCGAGGCGGGTCGCGAGGTCGTCACCTTCGATGCCCCCTGCGGCCGTGTCGGTCTGTCGGTGTGCTACGACCTGCGCTTCCCCGAACTCTTCCGCGCGATGGGCGCGGTCGATCTCATCATCCTGCCTGCCGCCTTCACCTTCACGACCGGCCGCGATCACTGGGAGGTGCTGCTGCGCGCCCGCGCGATCGAGAACCAGTGCTACGTGATGGCGCCGGCCCAGGGCGGGCGCCATCCGAGCGGCCGCGTGACCTGGGGCCACACGCTGATCGCCGACCCGTGGGGCGAAGTCCTCGCGTGCCGCGACGAAGGCCCAGGCGTTGTGTGGGCGGACCTCGACCCCGCGCGCATCGCGGCCGTGCGCGAGAGCCTGCCGGCACTGCGTCACCGCTGCCTCGGGACGGAAGGCGCCTGAGCGCGCCCCTGCCTTTTGACCTTATTCGCGTTGTCCGTGTCGAACCGAGCGGACACCTCAACCTGGACGAACAATGAGCCGAGCACAGAACCCCCTCAAGGTCGCCGACCGCTACCTCCTCAACCCCTACGATCTGGGCGAGGCGGAAATCGAGAAGGTGTTCCGCAAGCTGATGCGCCATCGCCTCGACTACGCCGACCTGTACTTCCAGTACCACCGTTCCGAGGGCTGGAGCCTCGAGGAAGGCATCGTCAAGTCCGGCAGCTTCAACATCGAGCAGGGCGTCGGCGTGCGCGCGATCAGCGGCGAGAAGACGGCCTTCGCCTACTCCGACGACATCTCGCTGCCGGCGCTGACGTCGGCGGCCGAAGCGACGCGCGCGATCGCCGAGGCGGGCGGGCGACGCAGCTTAGCGATTGCCCCGCATTCCGGCAAGTCGCGCCTGTACCGTGGCGAAGACCCGCTCGCGTCGCTCGACGACACCGCCAAGGTGAAGCTCCTCGAGCGCCTCGAAGGCTTCGCGCGTGGCGAGGATCCGCGTGTCACGCAGGTCATGGCGCACATCGCCGGCTCGTGGGAAGTCGTGCTCGTCGCACGCAGCGACGGCCACATGGCAGCCGACGTGCGCCCGCTCGTGCGCGTGTCGGTCACCGTGATCATGGAAGACAAGGGCCACCGCGAGCAGGGCAGTGCGGGCGGCGGCGGGCGCTTCGACTACGGCTATTTCGACGACGGGCGCCTGCAGGAATATGCGCGCGCGGCGGTGCATCAGGCGAGCGTGAACCTCGCCGCAGGGCCCGCGCCTGCGGGCACGATGAGCGTCGTGCTCGGCCCCGGCTGGCCCGGCATCCTGCTGCACGAGGCGATCGGCCACGGCCTCGAAGGCGATTTCAACCGCAAGGGCAGCTCCGCGTTCTCAGGGCGCATGGGCCAGCAGGTCGCGGCGAAGGGCGTCACGGTCGTCGACGACGGCACGCTGCCGGACCGTCGCGGTTCGCTGACCATCGACGACGAGGGCAATCCGACCGAGCGCACGGTGCTGATCGAGGACGGCATCCTCACCGGCTACATGCAGGACACGATGAACGCCCGCCTGATGGGCGTGAAGCCTACCGGCAACGGCCGGCGCGAGTCCTTCGCCCACCTGCCGCTGCCGCGCATGACCAACACCTACATGCTGAACGGCGACAAGGCGCCCGAAGAGATCATCAAGTCGGTGAAGAAGGGCCTGTACGCGGTGAACTTCGGCGGCGGCCAGGTCGACATCACGTCGGGCAAGTTCGTGTTCTCGACCGCCGAGGCTTACCTCATCGAGAACGGCAAGGTCACTCGCCCGGTGAAGGGGGCGACGCTGATCGGCAACGGCCCGGATGCGCTCACGCGCGTGTCGATGATCGGCAACGACATGGCGCTCGATCCCGGTGTCGGCACCTGCGGCAAGGACGGCCAGAGCGTACCGGTAGGGGTCGGCCAGCCCACGCTGCGCCTCGACGGGCTGACCGTCGGCGGCACCGGCTGACCAGGCGGGGGGAGGCCCGGCACCGGCGGCGCGCCGACGGTTCAGCGTTCTGCCAGTTCCAGCGCGTTCTCGACCAGACGCACTCCGCGCACGTTCAGCACCGTACGCTGGGCGCGGGCGCGTTGATCCTCGTTGACGGCGACGCCGGCCAGCGTCACGCGCCCAGCATGCGCGGAGACCGCGATGTGCGCGGTGTTCAGTTCGGGGTCCGCACCGATCGCCGTCTTGATGTCGCGCTGGAGGTTGTGATCGTGTTCGTCGCGCACCACGGCCGCCGTTGCCTGTGCCGCCGCCACGAGGCTGTCAGCCCGTGCCGGTGTGCCGATACAGAATGCGATTGCACTGGTAGTAAGTAAGGAAACGATGTTCTTGCGGGTAATCACGTCGGGGCTCCTTCTGCGAAGAGTCAGGTAGTTGCACGCGCGGTTGGGGACGCGCTTGGCTCTTCTTACAGCAGGTGGCGTGCCAGCTGCCCTCAAGGTCTTTGCGGACGCGGGTCGGGCGGGTTTCCCGACGCATTTCCGCATCCGCGCCACGCCCGGCTTGCCCCGCTGGGTCAAAAAGTGTCGTTATTCCCCGACAGCGGTTGGCATATTGACGCAAGTCTCTGATTCAGTGGAATTCCTGCTGTCGCTCGCGGGCGACATCGGCGCTGTCGCTGCGGAACAGGCTGGGGGTCAGTGAGTGCCGCTGCAGCAGGCGGTAGAACTCGGTGCGGTTGCGGTCCGCGAGGCGGGCGGCGTCGGATACGTTGCCATCGGTGAGCTTCAGCAGCTGGATCAGGTAGTTGCGCTCGAAGCGCAATTTCGCTTCGGCGTAGCTCAGCGCCTCGATGCTCGGCCCGCGCAACGCACGCTCCACCAGTGCAAGGGGGATCAGCGGTGTCGTCGCGAGTGCGCTGGCCTGTTCCACCACGTTCTGCAACTGGCGGATGTTGCCCGGCCAGGCGGCGGTGGTCAGTGCCTCGAGCGCTTCCGGGGCGAAGCCGCGCAGCCGCTTCTGGTACTTGCGCGCGAGCCCCCGCAGGAAGTGATTCGCCAGCAGCGGGATGTCCTCGCGCCGTTCGTCCAGCGTCGGCAGGTTCAGGCACACGACGTTCAGGCGATAGAACAGGTCTTCGCGGAACGTCCCGGCGACCAGCGCCGCTTCGAGGTCGCGGTGGGTCGCCGAGAGGATGCGCACGTCGATGGCCAGCGCGCGGCTCGCGCCGACCGGACGCACCGCCCGCTCCTGCAGCACCCGCAGCAGCTTCACCTGCAGTGCGAGCGGCATGTCGCCGATCTCGTCGAGGAAGACCGTGCCGCCATCCGCGGCCTGGAACAGGCCCGTGTGTGCGCTTGCTGCGCCAGTGAAGGCGCCCTTCATGTGGCCGAAGAGTTCCGATTCGAGCAGTTGCTCGGGAATCGCGCCGCAGTTGATCGCGATGAAGGGGCAGGCCGCGCGCGGGCTGGCCTCGTGGATCGCACGCGCCAGCAGCTCCTTGCCGGTGCCGCTGTCGCCGCGTATGAGCACGCTGGCGTCGGAGGCGGCGACGAGCTGGGCCTCGTCCAGCACCGTCGCCATGCGGCTGCTGTGGCTGATGATCCCGTCGCGCCAGCCCGTTGCCGCCTTGCGCTCCTCGCAGGAGGCGTGAGGCGTGCCGCCGATCTGCAGCGCCTGCGCGATCTTGCCGAGCAGCGCCTTGCTGTCGAAGGGCTTGGTCAGATAGCCGAACACCCCGCGCGAGGTCGCCTCCACCGCATCCGGGATGGTGCCATGGGCGGTCAGCAGGATCACCGGCAGCGCCGGCCAGGTCTGACGGATCTCCTCGAACAGCAGCAGTCCGTCGCGGTCCGGCAGGCGCACGTCGCTCAATACCAGGCTGAAGCGTTCCACCGCCAGGCAGGCCAAGGCGGACTCGGCGCTTTCGGCGGTGCTGACGCGATAACCGCTCGCGCGCAGTCGCATCGACAGCAGCCGCAGCAGGTCGGCGTCGTCGTCGACGAGCAGCAGATGCGCGCCATCCTGCGCCGTCCTTGCGTCGCCTGTCGTGGTCGGGCTCGTCCTCATTTATCGTTTCTCCTTTCCCGCGCCGACGGCAGCGGTGGTGTCGGCGCGGACGGGCGCGCCGGCAGTGTGCGTTCGATTTCGGTCAATGCGTCGAGCTTCTCCTGAAGCTGGTCGCTCTGTTTCTGGGCATCCTTGAGTTGCTGTCCGGTACGTTCGAGCTGCTGCGTGAGGCGTTCCGCGGTGCTCTCCAGGCGCGCGCGTTCCTGCACGTGTTCGGCCAGCAGGCGGGCGAGCGGGTGCAGCGCCACGGCGTCCGCCTTATCCGATCCGCTGATTGCCTCCAGCAAGGACTGCGCGCGCTGCAGGTTGTTGTTTCCCTGCGGATGGCTCAGCAGCATCGCCTGCTTCATCTGCGTGAGCGGGGCATTGCCGGCGCCGGACAGCGTCGAGCGTTCGCGGGCGAGTTCGGTGCCGTTCATGCCGCGAATCGTTTCGTGGTAGGCGAGGGCGTTGCGCACCGGTGTATTGCTGCTGCCGAGCAGGGGTGGCATCTGCGGCAGCGCGGGCAGCTCTGCCGTTGCGCTGCGCACGGTCGAGCAGCCGGCCAGGGCCGCCGCAACCGCCAGGGTAAGGCCGGCAACTGCCCTGCGTCCGCGGTGCGATGTGGCGATGCGGATGCGCGGTTGGTCGTGGGTCAAGTTAACGCTCATTCGGAAGTTCGATCCTGAAATAGGCACCTCTTGCCGACGGCTGCAGTCCGACGCGTCCGCCGTGGGCGACGACGAACTCACGCACGATCGACAGCCCGAGTCCGCTCCCGTGGCGTGGCTCGTCCGGCTGCCGGGTGCCCTGGAAGAAGGGGTCGAAAATGCGTTCGGCCTCCTCCGCCGCGGCGCCCGGCCCTTCATCGAGGCAGTCGACGCGCACCCAGCCGGGGTGGGTACTCAGCGTCACGCGGATCTCGCCGTCGCGGGGGCTGAAGGACACCGCGTTCGCGAGCAGGTTCGCCAGCACGATGCGCAATTTTTCGGGGTCGGCGCTGAACGCCGGCGGATTGCCGTGCAGCACGACCTTCAGGTTGCGGGTCTGGATCGGCAACTGCTGCTCCGCAATCACCGATTCGGCCAGCGCGCGCAGCATCACCGGGCGTCGGCGCAGGTTGCGCGCGTGGAACACGGCGGCGTTATAACCCAACAGATCTTCGATGCGCTCCTGCAACTCTCGCGTGTTGTGCTGCAGGATCGCGACGACCTCCCGTTGCTCACCGCTCAGGTCGCCGACCACGCCGTCTTCCAGCAGCGCGATCCCTTCGCGCACCGACGCGAGCGGCGTCTTCAGCTCGTGCGACACGTGGCGCAGCACGCGGTTGCGGTTCGCCTCGAAATCCGCCAGCCGCAGGCGCAACCAGTCCAGACGGCGGCCGACGCGGCGCAGGTCGGCCGGTCCGGGAATCGCCACCTGCTCGTCGAAGCGGCTTTCGCCCAGCGCCTCGATCGCGGCCTCGAGGCGGTTGATCGGACGCAGCAGCCACCAGCCCGTGAGCGCCGCGAAGGTGCAGGCGGCGATGATCGCAGCGAGCACGTGCCAAGCCAGCCTGCCGCGGTTCGCGTCCAGCTGTTCGAGCAGGGCCTGGCTCTGCTGGCCAAGTTGCGTCTGCACTTCGCCGGCGAGCTGTTCGTTCAGCGGCGGCACCCGGCCGAGCGCGACCGTCGCCGATTCCGCCGGACCGTCCGCCGCGAGGGCCGCGCCGGCCGCTTCGGCCGCCGAGCGCCATTCCTCGACCAGCGCACTCACGCTCGGCGCGCGCAGCGCGGCGATCGTCTGCAGCGCAGCCAGCGACTCGGCGCGCGCCCGCTCGAAGCGCTCGAGCAGCAGCGGATCCTTCAGCACGAGGAACTGGCGCGCACTGCGCTCCATGTCGACGCTGCGCTCGCCCAGCTGCTGCACTGCGCTGGAATACTTCAGCGCGTCGCCGACGCTCTCGCGGTGTCGTGTTGCGAATTCCTCCAGCGTGATCAGCCCCCCCAACGCGGTGGCGCCCAGGATCGCCGCAACGAGCAGGAAGCTGGCAAGCAGCGAATGACTGAAGGAAAGGCGCGACATGGCTGGAGGATCTTCGTAAACCAGCGCGACAGTGTAGGTGGCGACCGGACGCCTGCGCCGTAAGCAAGTGCAAGGCGGTGTTTCTGAACGTCTCATGTGTCGCCTTCTGGCGACGCACTAAACATCAAGCAAAACAGCAAGTTGTGTTTTTTTTGGGTGTGGACTGTCGCCGGCCGGCGACACAAATTGCGCCCGCCCCGGCGAATTTTCCTTCGCCCGGAAATAAATCCATGAAATTCAGCACCTTAATTCCATGGCATGGCACATGCTATGCCTGCCCACGGGGGCGATGACCGTCGGCCCGGAAACGTTTATGGATTCAAGGAGAGACCATGTTCAACAAACCCGCCCTGTTCCCCAAGGTTCCAGATACCCCGGCTTCGCGCAACAACGGCACAATGCGGTCTCCGTCGGGCAGTCTGACCACGGGACCGGCGTCCTCCGGTGCAAGCCTGTCGCGCAGTTCGTCCGAACTGCCGGCATCGTCCAGCGACTTCTCTCCGGCCGCTGACGACAAGGCGCTTGCGGCCGCGAGCCTCGCGGCTGCCGCGATCGACGACAACGCCCAGGATACCGGCAGCCGCCTGATCGTCGGGCCGGACGTCAAACTGAAGGGCGCCGAGATCCTCGACTGCGACACATTGGTCGTAGAGGGTCGTGTCGAGGCGACAATGGACAGCCGCGTGATCCGCATCGCCGAAAACGGCTCGTTCGCCGGTACTGTCGGCATCGATGTCGCGGAAGTGCGCGGCCGTTTCGAAGGAGAGCTGACCGCCCGTAGCCAGCTGATCATCCATTCGACCGGGCGCGTCAGCGGCAAGATCCGCTACGGCAAGATCCTGATCGAGGAAGGCGGCGAGATTTCCGGCGACGTCCAGTCGCTGGCCAATGCCAAGGACACCAAGGATGCGGGGCGCGAAACTGTGCGCGCGGTCGGGCGCGATGAGCCCAATGTGAAGGTTGCCGTCGGCGCCTGAGCTGCGTCCGCAGTCCGGGAACCGTCAGCCGGCCTCCGACGAGGTCCGCTGACGGCTCCCGTTCAATTTTCGCCGTCTTCGTCGTCGAAGCCGACCGTGAAGCGCGACAGCATCGACTTCAGGGCCGCCTCGTTCTCCGGACGGTCCAGTTCGAACAGGCGGAACCCCGTGCTGCAGAACTCCGGGTTGGAGTCGTAGCCCGACCACATCGCCTTGGCCGGCAATACGACGCTACGCGCCTTGCCGTGGTCGTCGGGCAGGTCGATCCGCAGGCGGTAGAGCTGGCCCGTCAGCATCCTGCTCGGGCCGTACACGAGCAGGCCGCCCTTGCTGATGTCGCCGATGCGCCCGATGAATTTGCCGGTTTCCGCGTCATACACGCGAAACGAAATCGAGATCGATCGGCGGCGAAACAGTCGGTGTTCCATGTCGGTTCCCGAGTCTGAAGATTGCGCGGCTCAGTTCGTCTGGCCGCGTGCCTCCGTCACGGCGAGCGTCAGCGGCTGGTAGCTCCAGTGGCGCTCCCACGCCGCACGCACCATGTTCGGATATTCGGCGCGGCCGAGGCTCCCGTTGTAGCGCCCCAGCGCCCGGAACAGGTCGCCTTTCTCTACGTCGAGGTAGTGGCGCAGGATCGTGCAGCCATAGCGCAGGTTCGTGCGCAGGTGGAAGAGATTGTCGTCCGCTCCGCCGATCACTTTCACCCAGAAGGGCATCACCTGCATGAAGCCGCGCGCGCCCGCACCCGACACCGCGTACTTGCGGAAACCGCTCTCGACCTGGATCAGGCCGAGGACGAGCTGCGGGTCCAGCCCCGCGCGGGTCGCCTCGTAATGCACCGAGGTCAGCAGATCCTCCCGGTAGGCGCGATCCGGGATGCGCTTCTCGAGGCGGCGCGACATCTCGCCCATCCAGCGGGCGCGCTCGCCCGCGTCAGCGATCAGCAGCTCCGGCGCGCCTGCATCGCTCACCGCCGCGTGCAGCGCGGCCCGCACGCTCGCCGCCATCGGTTCGTAGATCTGGTTGCCGGCCGATGCGCCGCCGCTGAAGGCCAGGGTGGCCGTCAGGGCAGCGAGCAGCAGCGGTCGGAGCGCGTGTGTCATGCGTCTGTTATAGCCGAAAGTCATTGGCCCCGCAGCTTCGCGGCAACGAAACCCGCAAGATCGCCGATCGCCACCTTCGTCGCCTCCGCGTCGCGCCGCCCCTGGTATTCGGCCATGCCCTCCTTCAGTCCGCGTTCGCCGATCACCACGCGATGCGGCACACCGATCAGCTCCCAGTCGGCGAACATCACGCCCGGGCGCTCGTCGCGATCGTCGAGGATTGCATCCACGCCCGCGGCAAGCAGTCCTTCGTAGAGCTTCAACGCCTCGCTGCGCACCGCCTCCGACTTGCCCCAGCCCACCGGGCATACGACGATGCGGAAGGGCGCGAGCGCGTCCGGCCAGATGATGCCGCGCGCGTCGTTGTTCTGTTCGATCGCCGCGCCCAGGATGCGCGTGACGCCGATGCCGTAGCAGCCCATCTCGAAGTGCTTGGGCTTGCCGTCCTCGTCGAGGAAGGTCGCGTTCATCGCCTTCGAGTACTTCGTGCCAAGGTAGAACACGTGGCCTACCTCGATGCCGCGCTGGATCGCGAGCCGCCCCTTGCCGTCCGGGCTCGGGTCGCCCTCGACCACATTGCGCAGGTCGGCGACGAGGTCCGGTTCGGGCAGGTCGCGGCCCCAGTTCGCGCCGGTGTAATGGTAGTCCTCGTCGTTGGCGCCGCAGATGAAGTCGGACATGTTCGCGACCGTACGGTCGGCGATCACCTTCACCGCCTTCTTCATGCCGATCGGCCCGAGGTAGCCGGGCTTGCAGCCGAAGTGCTCGTGGATCTCCGCCTCGGTCGCGAAGCGGAAGCCCGCCTTCAGGCCCTCGACCTTGCTCGCCTTGACCTCGTTCAGCCCGTGGTCGCCGCGCACCAGCAGCAGCCACACCGTCACACCGGCCGCCCGGCCCTTGTCATCGACGTCGTCGGTCGCGAGCACCAGCGACTTCACCGTCATCGTGAGCGGCAGGTCGAGCAGCTTCGCAACGTCGGCGCAGGTCGCCGCGCCCGGCGTCGGCGTCTTCTCGAGTCCGTGCGCCGGCGCAGCGCGCGACGGCAGCAGCGGCAGCGCCGCGGCCAGCTCGATGTTCGCCGCATAATCCGAATCCGGGCAATAGACGATCGCGTCCTCGCCGGTGTCGGCGATCACCTGGAACTCGTGCGAGCGGTCGCCGCCGATCGCGCCGGTGTCGGCCGCCACCGCACGGTAGGTGAGGCCCAGCCGGTCGAAGATGCGGCAATACGCCGCATACATCGCGTCGTAGCTGCGACCCGCCGCGTCCACATTGCGGTCGAAGGAGTAGGCGTCCTTCATCGTGAACTCGCGCCCGCGCATCACGCCGAAACGCGGGCGGCGCTCGTCGCGGAACTTGGTCTGGATCTGGTAGAAATTCTTCGGCAACTGGCGGTAGCTCTTCAGCTCCTGGCGCGCGATGTCCGTCACCACCTCCTCGGAGGTCGGCTGCAGCGCGAAGTCGCGCTCATGGCGATCCTTGAAGCGCAGCATCTCCTCGCCCATCTTCTCCCAGCGGCCGGTCTCGGCCCACAGCTCGGACGGCTGCACCATCGGCATCGTCAGTTCGAGAGCCCCGGCGCGATTCATCTCGTCGCGCACGATCTCCTCGACCTTGCGGATCACGCGCAGGCCGATCGGCAGATAGCTGTAGATGCCGGCGGCAACCTTGCGGATGAAGCCCGCACGCAGCATCAGCTTCTGGCTGACGATCTCGGCGTCGGCGGGGGCTTCCTTGAGGGTGGAGATGAAATACTGGCTGGCACGCATTCTTGAGTCCGCGGTAGTCGGTTGGGCAAACCATGAATTCTAGCCGGTCGGGTGCGCCTCGGGTACGTGCCGTGCGGCAGATGCGCGGCCGGCACAAATTCCGGCGCCCGTGCGGCAAAAAGCGCTTCGGATGCGGGAACATGCCACGGGTCGCGCCTTTCCAACGCAGGGTAAGTGTGAAAAAATTGCTACAACTCTCATGAATTGAAGGTTTGATCATGCTCGACCGTGAAGGCTATCGCCCGAACGTCGGCATCGTTCTGGTCAATGCGCGCAACGAGGTTTTCTGGGGCAAACGGATTCGCGAACATTCCTGGCAGTTCCCGCAGGGGGGCATCAAGCACGGGGAATCCCCCGAGCAGGCGATGTTCCGGGAACTCTTCGAAGAAGTGGGTCTGCGCCCCGAGCATGTGAAAATTCTTGGCCGCACGCGCGGCTGGTTGAGGTATGACGTTCCGAAACACTGGATAAAGAGGGAATGGCGCAACACCTACCGCGGTCAGAAACAGATCTGGTTTCTCCTGCGACTGGTTGGCCGTGATTCCGACGTCTGCCTGCGAGCCAGCAACCATCCAGAGTTCGATGCCTGGCGCTGGAGTGAGTATTGGGTGCCGCTCGAAGCTGTCATAGAGTTCAAGCGGCAGGTGTACCAGCAGGCACTGCTGGAGTTGGCGAAAAACCTGTTCCGGCTCCGTCCCGGAGATCTGCCTGAAGCTTATCGGGTCGCCGCGGAAACGCGCGAGCCCTGAGCGAGGCAGCGACGCCGCTGCGACGCTTCCGGAACATCCGGGCGCGTCGCAGCGGTGTTTTTTTCATTTCCGTCCATGCGCCGCTGAACCGTCGAACGGGTGGCCGGTCGAACTGCTTATGCCGGTTCTCGACCGGCAGCGGCGCGCATCGACGGCGCCGTTCGCGGGGCGCGGGTGGCTTGTGTCGATGCGATCGTCCGCAAGGCAAACACGCGTCCCTCCATGCCATCGTCTGCAATGGAGATGCTCATGAACCGGGAATTCGAACCGCTTCCGCAAGTCCGGCTGGCCGGCTTGCATTGCGAAGTCGCCAGAACCGATGAAAGTCGCAAGGTGTCCGCCTCATCTCCTGCGGTCGAAGTCATGACCGACTTTACTCGAGTGCCTGCTGCGACCATTTCCGGCGAAACGCTGCTCGACGATGCCAACCGCGCGATGCTGCTGCGCGGCGTCCGGCTCCTTCTCGTGAGTGATGCGCGCCACCTCGTGCGCGGCGTCATCACCGTCGCCGACCTGCTCGGCGAACGCCCCGTCCATACCGCGCGCGACCGCGGCGTGACACTCGGCGAACTGACTGTCGACAGCGTCATGACTCCGCTCGAGAAGACCGAAGCTGTCGAACTCGGCGAGATCATGCGTGCCGACGTGGGCCACATCGTCGCCACGCTGCGGCGTTCCGGCCGTCAGCATCTGTTGGTGCTGGAGCGCGAGGAGGGCGGTCGCGGCCTCATCCGCGGCATCTTCTCCGCGTCGCAGATCGCACGCCAGCTCGGCGAACCGCAGCCGATGATCACCGAGATCGCGCGCACCTTCGCCGAGATCGAGGCCGCCATCGCGGCCTGATTTGCGGAACCCCTCCCCATAGCCGGGCGCCATCGAAAACATAGCGCCATTCAATTTTCCCTTGGCGCCCGCGGCTTCTAGGCTTCAAGCATCCCCGGCGCCAGACCGGGGCGGATCTTCGATACATTGAACGAGGAGACGACCATGGAACTCAAGGGATCCAGGACCGAAACGAACCTGAAAGCCGCCTTTGCGGGCGAATCGCAGGCCAACCGCCGTTACCTGTACTTCGCGGCGAAGGCCGACGTGGAAGGCCAGAACGACGTCGCCGCAGTATTCCGCTCGACGGCGGAAGGCGAAACCGGACACGCCCACGGCCACCTCGAATATCTCGAAGCCTGTGGCGACCCCGCCACCGGCCTGCCGATCGGCGCCACGCGTGCCAACCTCGGCGCTGCCATCGCGGGCGAGACCCACGAGTACACCGACATGTACCCGGGCATGTCGAAAGTTGCGCGCGACGAAGGCTTCGAAGAGATCGCCGACTGGTTCGAGACGCTCGCCAAAGCGGAGCGCTCGCACGCCAACCGCTTCCAGAAGGCGCTCGACGCACTGCAGGACTGAGTTCCGGGCAGCATCCGGCCACGGGCGACCGCGCGGGTTGCCCTGACTTCTTCTTTCAGGCCGCACGGCCAGTGGCTCGTGCGCAAAGGGAGGTCGCATGTCCAAGCGGGAAGGCAGTCTCGAGGCCCCCACGCGCCACCCGATCGCGTGGCAGCGGGCCGACTACTACGACGAAGCCAGGCTCGACCACGAGCTCGAGCGCGTGTTCGACATCTGTCATGGATGCCGGCGTTGCGTGAACCTGTGCAACGCGTTCCCGACCCTCTTCGACCTCGTCGATGAGGGCAGTACCGGCGAACTCGACGGCGTCGCCAGGAAGGATTTCGTCAAGGTCGTCGATCAGTGCTACCTGTGCGACCTGTGCTTCATGACGAAATGCCCCTATGTCCCGCCGCATCCATGGAACGTCGACTTCCCGCACCTGATGTTGCGCGCCAAGGCGGTCAAGTTCCGCAAGGGCGAAGTACGCCTGCGCGACAAGGTGCTCACCAGCACTGATGCGCTCGGCAAGCTCGCCGCGATTCCGGTCGTCGCTCAGACCGTCAACGCCGCCAACCGCAACGGCGCCGCGCGCGCCGTCCTGCAGTCCGTCCTCGGTGTCGACAAGCGGCGGGAGCTCCCGCCCTACGCCCCGACCCGCTTCCGCCGCGCCGCCGAGCTCCGGGCGGAGTGGCCCGTGCGCGACGGCGAACGCACGCCCGGCAAGGTCGCGATCTTCTCGACCTGCTACGTCAACTACAACGAGCCCGGAATCGGCCACGACCTCGTCGCCGTACTCGCCCACAACGAGATCCCGGCCGTCCTCGCCCCGCGGGAAACCTGCTGCGGCATGCCCAAGCTCGAACTTGGCGACCTCGAGGGCGTGCGCCGTCTCAAGGACGTCAACATCCCGGGTCTCTCGGCACTCGCGCGCGACGGCTACGCGATCCTTGCCGCGGTCCCGTCCTGCGCCCTGATGTTCAAGCAGGAACTCCCGCTCCTCTTTCCGGACGACGCCGATATCAGGGCCGTCGCCGACGCGATGTTCGACCCCTTCGAGTACTTCATCCTCCGCCACCGCGACGGCCTGCTCAAGACCGACTTCAAGCAGCCGCTGGGCAAGGTCTCGTACCACATCCCCTGCCACAGCCGCGTGCAGAACATCGGACAGAAGACGCGTGAGACCTTGCAGCTCGTACCCGGCACCGAGGTCACCACGGTCGAGCGCTGCGCCGGGCATGACGGCACCTGGGGAGTGAAGGAAGAGTATTTCGATCAGTCGATGAAGATCGGACGCCCGGTGTTCCGCCAGATGGCGCAGGCCGGGCCCGACTTCATCAGCTCGGATTGCCCCATCGCCGGCCGCCACATCCAGCAGGGCATCCGCGACGGCGGTACCGAACTCAAGGCCGAAAAGGCCCATCCCCTGACCCTGCTGCGCAGGGCCTATGGGTTGTGAGGATCTCCCCGATGAACGCCATTTCCCGCGACAGCCTCCTCAGCCTCGAAGACTATGCCCGCCAGCGCACGGCCTTCCGCAGCCGCATCATCGCGCACAAGAAGGCGCGTACACTGCATCTTGGCGAGCACATCACGCTGATCTTCGAGGACGAACTCACGATCCGCTACCAGATCCAGGAGATGCTGCGCATCGAGCGCAGCTTCGAGGAGGCCGGCATACAGGACGAACTCGACGCCTACAACCCGCTCGTTCCCGACGGCGGCAACTGGAAGGCGACGATGATGATTGAATTCACCGACGAGGGTCAGCGGCGACTCTGGCTCGCCCGCCTGATCGGGATCGAGCGTCGCGTCTGGGTGCGTATTGCGGATGGCGAACCGATCTTCGCGATTGCGGACGAAGACCTGGAACGCGACAATGGCGAAAAGACGTCCGCGGTGCACTTCCTCCGCTTCGAACTGCCGCCCGTGCAGATCCGCGCCCTGCATGCAGGCGCCGGGCTCGCGATCGGTGTCGATCACGCCGCCCTGACGGCGGTTGTGGAGCCTGTACCCGAGGCGATCCGGCAATCATTGTGTGGAGATCTGCGAGCTTGACGCGGCTGCAACCTATCGTTCGCGGGGGCCTTCTGGCCCTCGCCTGTTTTTCGGTCCCGGCAATGGCCGGGCTCCTCAACGAACCCGATCCCGAGTGGAAGGAGGGGGGCTACACGCTTCCGGCGGCGCCGCGCGAAGGCGATCTGCGCGAGTTCTTCGTCAGCAGCGCATCGCCCAACCACTTCTACATCGACGAGGACAGCATCGTTGTCGGCGACGATGGCGTTGTCCGCTATACGCTGGTGGTCCGCACGGCCGGCGGCGCAATGAACGTCACGCACGAAGGTATCCGCTGCGCCAGCGGCACCTGGCGCCTGTACGCGACCGGTCGTGCCGGCGGGCAATGGTCCGCGGTGCGCGACGAGGATTGGAAGCCGATCGTCGACAACGCCTACAACCGCCCCCGTGCGGCGCTTTCCGAAGACCACATCTGCGACGGCTCGGTGCCTCCGCGCGACCGCAACGAAGTCCTGCGGCACCTGCGCGGCGAAGCCAGCACCTTCATGAAATCCGGAAAATAAGCCGCCCGACCGAGGAAGTTCCATGGATCAGCTCATCGTTGAATTCGACAAGGCCCTGCGCACCCTGTTCGCCCCCGCGCGTTCGGTGCGCCCCGTACCCGGCGGCGACATGCCCGATACCCTGCTCGGCGACGCCGAGCGCGACCACGTTGCCGGTCTCATGCGCGTCAATCACTGTGGCGAGATCTGCGCCCAGGCCCTCTATCAGGGGCAGGCCATCATGTCGCGCGACGCCAGCGTGCGGCGCGAACTAGAGCAGGCCTCGAACGAAGAAACCGAGCATCTCGCCTGGACCGAACAGCGCATTGCCGAACTCGGCGGGCGCAAGAGCCTGCTGAATCCCCTGTGGTACGGCGGGTCGCTGGCGCTGGGGATGCTGGCGGGGCGGCTCGGCGAGCGCTGGAATCTCGGGTTTCTCGCCGAAACCGAGCGTCAGGTGGAGGCCCATCTCGACGGGCATCTCGCTCAGCTGCCGGCCGAGGACCACAAGTCGCGCGGGATCATCGGGCAGATGAAGCTTGACGAAGCGCGCCATGCCGACACCGCCATCGGCCTCGGCGCGCAGGAGCTTCCCGGGCCGGTGAAGGCCGCGATGAAGCTCGCGGCGCGGGTCATGACGACCGCCGCGTACCGGGTCTGACCCGAAAGCAGGGCAGGGGGCTGTCTCATCCCCCTCTGCGCCCCGGGTCCCCCGGCGGGAGGGGCCTTACTCCACGTCGATGATCGTCACTTCGTGGACCATCTCCGCCGTCTTGGCGAGCATGATCGAGGCGGAGCAGTACTTCTCCGCCGACAGATGTACCGCGCGTTCCACCGTCTCGCGCTTCAGCCCCTTGCCGGTCACCGTGAAGTGGAAGGTGATGCGCGTGAACACCTTGGGATCGGTCTCGGCCCGTTCCGCCACGAGCTTCACTTCGCAGTTGCGGACGTCGTGGCGGCCGCGCTGCAGGATCAGCACGACGTCGAACGCCGTGCATCCGCCGGCACCTGCCAGCATCATCTCCATCGGCCGCGGCGCGAGGTTGCGTCCGCCCGCCTCGGGAGCTCCGTCCATCGCAACGACGTGACCGGTGCCCGTCTCGGCAAGAAAGGTCATCCCGTCGACCCATTTGATCGTGCATTCCATCTTTGACTCCGTTGTCGGCTGGATTGGGGTCGCCATTGGTCGACCGGGTGGCGATTTTACCGGAATGCCGCGCGCGTCCGCCCGTCCCCGCCACGTGCCGCTGTTGCGGCGCAGCACGATAGTCTGTCTGACTGCCTGGTGTAGACCGCAGTCACCCCCGGCTTGCCATGAAAGCGCTCTCTAAATTGATATACGTCAATGAGTTGAGATTTAATAAGCAACGCTTATCTTTCTATTAAAACATTTATAGTGCGACGCACAAAAAAACCTTGCCACGCCAAGTTCGGCTGCGGATAATCGAAACCAGTCGGATCAATTGAGCTTCGTGATCCAAACCGGTGTCTCCTCCACCCTCCTCCTTTGGTGTGGATTTAACGCAGTCCCGCAGGGGCTGCGTTTTTTTTGGATGAAGCGGTGCGGGCTGCACGCCTTGTGCGGCGTATCCCCGTCCCTTGCGGACGGTTCCCTCGGGCCGGATCTTTTGCGGCCGCGCCTTCCCGATGGAAGGGGCGGCCGATCATGTCTGGTTCAGAGGCTGTCGCCGAGGTCTGCGCGGAATTTCGCGACGAGGGTCTCCTGCCAGTCCGACACCGGCTTCAGGCGGCCGTAGAAGAAGCGCAGGATCTCCGGCTCCTCGGTGAACGCGAGGCCGCCGATGAGCCGGCGATGGGCATACAGCCACTCCAGCCGGTCGATCGCGTACTTGACCTGCGACAGCGTGAACACTCGCCGCGGCATCGCCAGGCGAACGAGTTCCATGTTCGCGAAGATCTCGCGCCCGTCCGGTTCGCGCTGCTCGGACAGCGTTCCGCGCTCCATCCCGCGGATGCCGCTGGCGATATACAGCGCCGACGCCAGCGCGCCCGCCGGGTATTCGGCCTGCGGAATGTGGTCCACGAACTTCATCGCGTTGACGTGGCAGCCAAGTCCGCCCGCCGGCGTGATGACCGGAATGTCGCGCTTTTGCAGTTCGTCCACCATGTAGGCGATGAACTGAGGCCCCTGGTTGATCACCTCCTCGTCCATCGTCTCTTCCAGCCCGACGGTAAGCGCCTCCATCTCGCGCACCGACATGCCGCCGTAGGTGAGGAAGCCTTCATACAGGGGGACCAGCCCCCGCATGCGGCGATACATCTCCTCGCTGCGGATGCAGATGCCGCCGCCGCGGGCGCACCCGAGTTTGCGCGCCGAGAAATAGATGATGTCGCACTGGTCGGCGATCCGGCGCGTGATCTCGCGAATGCCGAGTGTCTTGCAGCCATCCTCGCGCTGCTTGATGAAGTGCAGGTTGTCTGCAAGCAGGCTCGCATCCAGTACCAGCAGAAGGCCGTGCTCGTCGCAGATCTTGCGGATGTCGACGAGGTTCTGCAGCGAGAATGGTTGTCCGCCGATGAGGTTCGTGCCGGCCTCCATGCGCACGAAGGCAATCTTGTCCGCGCCGTGCAAGCCGATCACGTCTCGCAGTTTGCCGGTGTCCATATTGCCTTTGAACGGATGCACGCTGACAACTTCCAGGCCCGAGTCCGCAACGAGCTCTTCCACCGTGCCGCCGTTGAGCGTGATGTGCGCCTTGGTGGTCGTGAAGTGATAGTTCATCGGTACGACCGAACCCTTCGACACCAGCACCTGCGACAGGATGTTTTCGCAGGCCCGTCCCTGGTGGGCGGGCAGGAAGTGGGTCATGCCGAAGATGTCCTGCAGCTTGTTCGCCAGTCGCGTGTAGGTAGCGCTCCCGGCATAGCTGTCGTCGGCGATGAACATCGCCGCCTGCTGCTGGTCACTCATGGCGTTCACACCGCTGTCGGTGAGCATGTCCATGAACACATCCGAGTTGTGCAGCAGGAAGGTGTTGTTTCCCGCTTCCGTGATCGCCGCAAGCCGGCGTTCCACCGGCGGCAGCGTCAGTTTCTGGACGATGCGGACCTTGTGCATTTCGAGCGGGATGTTCTCGCCGCCAAAGAACTTAACTTCCGCCATACTCTCAATCCTCCGGTCTTTTTTGCTAAAAGTGCACTATTATTCATGCGGTGCCGCCCGGAGCTTTGACCTTACACAAATGTTGGCGAGTTTCTCTGTCATGTCAGGAAGCGTGAACCTTCGGTTTCATCGCAACCGGTAGCGGTGATCATTGATCCTGATTTGACTTTCGGGTGTCCTTCCTATTACCATCACGAGCTTTCCGTTTATTGGCCTCTGCCCCAGGCCGGACAAGATCGAGGATTCGAATGAAAACGTTTTCTGCCAAGCCGCACGAAGTCAAGCGCGACTGGTTTGTTGTCGACGCTGCGGACAAGGTGCTTGGCCGGGTCGCCGCCGAGGTAGCCCGCCGTCTGCGTGGCAAGCACAAACCCATTTACACGCCGCACGTCGATACCGGCGACTTCATCGTCGTGGTCAACGTCGAGAAGCTGCGTGTCACCGGTAACAAGGCGCAAGACAAGAAGTACTACCGCCATACCGGTTTCCCGGGCGGAATCTACGAAACCAACTTCACCAAGCTGCAGCAGCGCTTCCCGGAACGCGTGCTCGAAAAGGCGGTGAAGGGCATGCTGCCGAAGGGGCCGCTGGGTTACGCCATGCTGAAGAAGCTGAAGTGCTACGCGGGTGCCCAGCATCCGCATGCCGCTCAGCAGCCCAAAGTTCTCGAGATCTGACAGGAGCCGATCAATGGCTGTGACTTACAACTACGGCACTGGCCGCCGCAAGACTGCGGTTGCCCGTGTTTTCATCAAGCCGGGTTCCGGCAACATCGTCGTCAACGGCAAGCCGCTGGACGAGTTCTTCTCGCGTGAAACCGGCCGCATGATCGTGCGCCAGCCGCTTACGCTGACCGAGAACGAAAACCGCTTCGACATCATGGTGAACGTCACCGGTGGTGGCGAGTCGGGTCAGGCGGGTGCCGTTCGTCACGGCATCACCCGTGCGCTGATCGAATACGATGCCGAACTGAAGCCGGTGCTGCGCAAGGCCGGTTTCGTGACCCGCGACGCACGCGAAGTCGAACGGAAGAAGGTTGGTTTCCGCAAGGCCCGTCGCCGCAAGCAGTTCTCCAAGCGCTGATACCTTTTCCCGGTATCCGCAGGAACAAAAAGCCGCCCGCTGGGCGGCTTTTTGCTTTTCCGCCCGCAAAATCGGCGCGCGATGGATGAGATAATTAAAAGCTGCATCGGGGATTGCCCCGCCAAGGAGAAAGCATGATCAAGGTTGGTGTCGTCGGCGGTACGGGTTATACGGGTGTCGAACTGCTCAGGTTGCTTGCGCGTCACCCCGACGTTCAGTTGCACGCGATCACTTCGCGTGGCGATGCGGGCATGGCGGTGTCCGAGATGTTCCCGAGCCTGCGCGGCCGCGTCGACCTGCGCTTCGTCACGCCCGCCGAGGCTGAGCTCGACCGCTGCGACGTCGTCTTCTTTGCCACGCCCAACGGTATCGCCATGCAGCAGGCGCGCGAACTCGTCGACAAAGGTGTTCGCGTCATCGACCTCGCTGCCGACTTCCGTATCCGCGACCTTGCCGAATGGCAGAAGTGGTACGGCATGACGCACTCCGCCCCCGAACTCGTCGCCGAAGCCGTGTATGGACTGCCTGAGCGCAACCGCGAGCAGATTCGTGCGGCCCGCGTGCTCGCCAATCCCGGCTGCTACCCCACGGCCGTGCAACTCGGCTTCCTGCCGCTGATCGAGGCCGGCGTGGCGGACCTTTCGCATCTGATTGCCGACGCCAAGTCGGGTGTCTCGGGTGCCGGGCGCAAGGCGGAGGTCCACACGCTGTTCGCCGAGTCCGCCGATAGTTTCAAGGCCTATGGCGTCCCGGGGCATCGCCATCTTCCGGAAATCTGCCAAGGGCTGGCCGGTATGGCTGGCAAGCCGGTCGGCCTGACCTTCGTGCCGCATCTCACGCCGATAATCCGCGGCATCCATGCGACCCTGTACGTCCGGCTAACTCAGGATGTGGACGTGCAAGGCTTGTTCGAATCGCGCTATCGCACCGAGCCTTTCGTCGACGTAATGCCCGCGGGTAGTCACCCCGAGACCCGTTCGGTGCGAGCGAGCAACATGTGCCGCATCGCCGTCCACCGTCCGCAGGGTGGTGATGTCGTCGTCGTTCTGTCGGTCATCGACAACCTCGTCAAGGGCGCGGCCGGGCAGGCGCTTCAGAACATGAACATCATGTTCGGCCTGGACGAGACCCTGGGTCTCGACATCGTGCCCGTCAGTCCCTGATGGAACCAATCGCGGCGATAGCTACTCTCATTTTGACGAAACGCGTCGGGTGACGCATTATTTGAAGGTGCACACCCCTTCAGGAGATAACATGAGTACTGCAGTCGAAACGCCCGAACTGCTTGTCTTTACAGACAGCGCGGCGGGCAAGGTCAAGGAATTGATCGAGGAAGAGGGCAATCCCGAACTCAAGCTGCGCGTTTTCGTCAGCGGCGGCGGCTGTTCCGGCTTCCAGTACGGCTTCACTTTCGACGAGGAAGTGAACGAGGACGATACCGCGTTCGAGAAGAACGGCGTGACACTTCTGATCGACTCGATGAGCTACCAGTATCTGGTCGGCGCCGAGATCGACTACACGGAAGGGCTCGAAGGATCCCAGTTCGTGATCCGCAATCCGAACGCGACGAGTACCTGCGGCTGCGGGTCTTCCTTCTCCGCCTGAAGCGGGCTAGGCATCAAGCAAAACGGGAGGCCGCAGCCTCCCGTTTCCTTTTTCTGGCGCCGCTTGCGTTGCTGCTTACTCGGCTCGCGCCACCGTTGTACGATCAAGTAGCGCCATGCGCTCGAGCATCGGTGCGGTCTCACGGCGGAAGCTTGCAAGCGCGTTGCCTCCAAGCGGCTTGGTGGTCGGCAGAGCGATCTTCATCGGATCGTGCGCAACTCCGTTCACGCGGATCTCGAAGTGCAGGTGTGCGCCGGTTGCCCACCCCGTCGATCCGACATAGCCGATCACGTCGCCCTGGCGAATGCGTTGCCCCTTGCGTAGTCCTTGCGCGAAGCCATTCAGGTGTGCGTAAGCGCTCTCGTAGCCGTCCCGGTGCTGGATCACCACGATGTTTCCATAGCCGCTCTGGCCACCCGCGAACTCGACGACTCCGTTTGATGCCGCCTTGACCGGCGTTCCCGTCTGTGCAGCAAAGTCCGTACCCTTGTGCTCTTTCCAGCGCTTGTGGATCGGATGCATGCGTCCCCCGAAATTGGAGGAAATGCGCGAGAACTCGAGCGGGTACCGCAGGAAAGCCTGGTTCAGGCCGCGTCCGTCGGGGGTGAAATATGTATCTGCGCCGTCCTCGTCGCGATGCAGTACGACGGTGTGGCGCTTTCCGTCGTTAATGAACTCTGCGGCCAGGATGCGTCCGGCTCCGGCAGGCATCCCCTGGTCGTGCAGCGACTCGTACACGACGCTGAAGTGGTCGCCGCGCCGCAGATCACTACTGAAGTCGATCTCGGTACCGAAAATTTCCGCCAGTTTCGTGGCGACACTGTCGGGGATCCCCGCCGCGTCGGTTGCTCCGAATAGAGTCTGGCGGATCGTCCCGGCGCGCATCTCGATGTTCACGTCCAGTGATGCCGCGCTGCGTGTGCCGGATTCGAGGCCCGAAGCGGTCCGTTCCACCGTATAGCGCGCGTCGCCGCCGGCGATCGGCAGGCTCAGCAAGGCGATCCTGCCGTCCGCCTGGACGGTGGCAAGGACCGATCGGCCGGCACGCAGCTGTTTCTGAGCCTGCAGTCCTGCCGGCTGATTCAGGTAGTCGAGGACTTCCTGGTCGTTCGCGCCGATGCGGCGGAAGATTGCCTGTATCGTGTCGCCGGGGCGCACGCGTTCATCGAAGACGAACGGCAGGTCCGTGGAGTCGGCGGGAGGCGATGCAATCGGCCCAAGACGCTCGACGACCGATTCGGTGACGATGGACGTTTGGGGCATCCCGGGGGGGACGGCTGTGGCGGCAACAACGCCCAGCAGCGAAGTGCCGACCAGACCACCAACGGCCCACCGCTTGCGTCCAGTGGGGAGGAGACCGGTCAGTTCGGCTAGAATTCTGATTTTTCGTGCCTGCATGGGATTTTCGGACAAAAAAACTTTCGCGAGTTTATCAAAGTTTTTTGTCGTCCCGTTGATTGGAGAGTTGCATGACTGACGTACAGGGAGCCCTTGAGCTGATCAAGCGGGGTGCCGACGAGTTGCTGATAGAGGCCGAGCTGGCCGAGAAGCTGAAATCCGGCCGCCCGCTCAGGGTGAAAGCCGGCTTCGACCCTACCGCGCCCGACCTGCACCTCGGTCACACGGTCCTCATCAACAAGCTGCGTCATTTCCAGGATCTGGGTCACCAGGTGATGTTCCTCATCGGCGACTTCACCGGCATGATCGGGGATCCGTCGGGCAAGAACGCCACCCGTCCGCCCCTGTCGCGCGAGCAGATCATGGAAAATGCGCGCACCTATCAGGATCAGGTGTTCAAGATCCTGGATCCCGAAAAGACCGAGATCTGCTTCAACTCTGCGTGGATGGAATCCCTCGGTTCGGCCGGCATGATCCGCTTGGCGTCGCGCAGCACCGTCGCGCGCATGCTCGAGCGCGACGACTTCGCCAAGCGCTATGTCGCGAACCAGCCGATCTCCATTCACGAATTTCTGTATCCGCTATGTCAGGGTTACGACTCGGTCGCCATGCGCGCGGACATCGAACTCGGCGGTACGGACCAGAAGTTCAATCTGCTGATGGGGCGCGAACTGCAGAAGCACGAGGGGCAGGTGCCGCAGTGCGTCCTGATGATGCCGCTCCTCGAAGGTCTGGACGGCGTAAACAAGATGTCCAAGTCGCTCGGCAACTACATCGGCATCGCCGAAGGTCCGCGCGAGATCTTCGGCAAGCTGATGTCGATCTCGGACGACCTCATGTGGCGTTACTACGAGCTGTTGTCCTTCCGCTCGACCAGCGAGATCGCCGGTTTGCGCCGTGACGCCGAGACGGGGCGCAATCCCCGTGACATCAAGGTGATGCTCGCGATGGAACTGGTTGCCCGCTTCCACGACCCGGCAGCCGCGGAGGATGCCCGCGCGGAATTCGAGGCGCGCTTCCAGCGCGGTGTGCTTCCCGACGATATGCCCGAGGTGAATGTCGCGGTCGGTACCGCGGGGATGCCCGTCTTCCAGGTGATCAGGCAGTCTGGCCTGACCGGGACGACATCGGAGGCGATGCGCATGATCGAGCAGGGGGCCGTGCGTCTCGACGGGGAGCGCGTCGAGGACAAGGGGCTCGTACTGCGGTCGGGGGTGACCGTGGTGCTGCAGGTCGGCAAGCGCAAGTTTGCGACCGTGCATCTGGGGTGACTGCCGGTGACTTTATTCCGACGCGTGACGTCGGTTGGTCGGGACTTGCGCAAATGTCATGTGTAAAATAATGTAAAAATGCTCGGGCTGGCAGCGACGAATGATCCTTTTCCGGATCATCGCCCGTGCGCCGGCTTCTGGAGCGTTCCTCACCGCGCCCGTTCTTGAAGGCAGGATTTCGCGACCATGAAGTTCCGGTCATCGTTCTGTTCAGGGGCCACTTTGCGCCCCGGCTCCCTGGGCGCGATCGTCTTTGTGGTCGCATTGGCCGTTGCGACGCTGTTTGTGGCGCAGTCGGAGCGCGAGAGCCTGCGCATCCGGCGTGCGGAAGTTGCCGATCAGAGTGGCGACAAGGCGCACGAAATCGAGAGTGCCGTCCGCCATGGTCTGACTGCGACCTATGCCCTCGCTGCACTCGTACGGCAGGGGAAGGGCGAGGTTCACAACTTCGATGCCGTTGCGACGGAAATGCTCCGCTACTACCCCGGGGCCGACTCCCTCCAGCTAGCGCCCGGTGGAGTCATCCGGCAGATCGTTCCGCTCGCGGAGAACGCACGTGCGATAGGGCACGATCTGCTCGCGGATCCCGCCCGGAACAAGGAAGCATTCCGCGCCCGGGATACAGGGGAACTCACCCTTGCCGGACCGTTCGAACTGATGCAGGGCGGTATCGGAGCGGTCGGTCGCTTGCCGGTGTTCCTTGATGACGAGAGCGGCCGGCCGCGATTCTGGGGATTTACCACCGTACTGATCCGGTTTCCTCAGGTCATCGGCAAAGCACAGCTACCCCAACTCGTGAAGCGTGGGCTGCACTACCAACTTTGGCGCGTGCACCCCGATACCGGACTGAAGCAGATCATTGCCGCCTCCTCGGAGGAGTCGCTCATCGATCCGGTGGACCGTGCAGTCATGATGCCGAATGGCGCGTGGACGCTCAGCGTCGCGCCGGCCGACGGCTGGACGCACAAGTCGACGCTGTCGCTCAAGTTGTTCCTCGGATTCATCTTCAGCGCGCTCCTCGGCTGGCTGGCGAAACAGATGGCGGAGCTGAGATTTCACCGTTACCGGTTGCAGACGCTGGTCGATGAGCGTACGTCTGCGCTGGCGGCCCGTGAATCCAAGCTGGGAGCGCTGATCGGTTCGCTGCCCGACCAACTGTTCGTACTCGATGAGCCGGGGCGGATCGTCGAAGTTCATTCACCCGATCCTGCTCTTCTTCCGATGGCTCCGCACGATCTGCCGGGCCGAACTTATGGCGATGTTTTTCCGAAGCCGGTCGCGCACGCGGTCGGCGAGGCGCTTGCAGCCATCCGGAAGGATGGGCAGCGACATGAATTCGAGTACGCGCTGGATCTCCCCGGCGGGTGTCGGCAGTTCAGCGCGTCGATGAGTCAGCTCTCGCGCAGCGACGGAGCGCCAGCCGGTTTCATCGCTCTCGTACGGGATGTCTCCGAACGCAAACTGGCAGAGGAAAGGATGCGTGAGGCGATGGTAGTCTTCGATGCATCCAGTCAAGGGATCATGACTGCGGACGCCGCGGGCGTCATCACCTCCGTGAACCCTGCCTTCTGCTCAATTACCGGCTACTCGTCGGACGATGTCATCGGGCAGACTCCGGCGATGTTCAAATCCGGGCGGCACGACGCCGGTTTTTACAAGAACATGTGGGCGACCCTCGAGACGACCGGCCGCTGGGAGGGTGAAGTCTGGAATCGGCGTAAGGCTGGTGACGTCTATCCCCAGTGGCTGACCATCTCGGCCGTGCGCGACGAATCGGGAAGACTCATCAAATATGTGTCGATCTTCAGCGACATGACGCGACGCAAGCAACGCGAGGAGGTCATCTGGCGGCAGGCGAATTTCGATGCCCTCACCGGTCTTGCCAACCGCAACCTGCTCAATGACAGACTCGAGCGTGCGTTGGCGCACGGCCGTCGCATGGGCAAGAAAGCCGGTCTCGTCTTTCTTGATCTCGACGGGTTCAAGTGGATCAATGACACCTTGGGTCACGACGTCGGCGACGAAATGCTCATCGAGGTTGCCGCCCGGCTCAAGGACTGTGTCCGCCAGCAGGACACGGTCGCACGGCTCGGGGGCGATGAATTCACGCTTGTCGTTGATGACATTGAAGATGCCGAGGACCTTCAGATCGTCGGCGAGAAGGTGCTACGGATCATTCGCGAGCCCTTCCTGCTTGCCGGCGCGAACCGTTATGTCTCGGGCAGCCTGGGGATAACGGTGTTTCCCGACGACGGCGACAACGTGCAGACCCTGCTGCGCAACGCCGACATCGCGATGTACCAGTCCAAGCAACTGGGGAAGAACCGCTGCCAATTCTATTCCCAGGACATGCAGGAGGCTGCCCGTTTGCGCGTGCAGATGGAGGCCGAGCTGCGCGTGGCTGTCGAGCGCCGCCAGTTCGTGCTCTATTACCAACCCATCATCGATGCGCGAAGCGGTTGCGTGATCGGAGCAGAAGCCCTTGTACGTTGGCAGCATCCCTTGCGCGGGCTCGTCGCTCCCGACGAATTCATCGCCATCGCCGAAGATACTGGAATGATTCTCCCGATCGGTGCATGGGTACTGAACGAAGCCTTGCGTCAGGCGAACGAATGGCACGAGCAGGGATTGTCGCCGCTGCGGATTGCGGTCAATGTGTCAGGCGTCCAGTTCCGGGAGCAGGGGCTGCTCGAACTGATCGCGCAGGCCAGCCGGGAACCCGGGTTCGACAGGATCAAACTCGTCCTGGAGATCACCGAATCCGTGCTCATGCAGAGCAGCGATGCCACAGAAGCGCTCATGCGCGAAATCGGCAAGCTTGGCGTCAATTACTCGCTCGATGACTTCGGAACCGGCTACTCATCGCTGTCTTACCTGAAGCGTTTTCCGGTCGATCACGTCAAGATCGACCGGAGCTTTGTCAGCGACTGCGTTGAAGACAAGAACGACGCTCTCCTGGTCGAGGCAATCATCAACATGGCCCATAGCCTGGGACTCAAGGTTACGGCGGAAGGAGTCGAAACGGATTCGCAGCGTGAGTTCCTTCGCATGCGTCATTGCGACTACCTCCAGGGCTACCTCGTCAGTCAGCCCCTGCCGCCAGACGAATTTCACATGTTCGCCGTCCGCTACCGGGCCGAGAGTGATGTGCGTGCTCAACTGCTGCCCCCATGGTGAGTGTCGTCTTGTGCCGTGCGGGGCGAATTGCAGGTTAAAACGACGCGTTCGCACAAAACCGCGCTAAAGCGCTTGACGGGGTTTTTGAGCTCTATATAATTCGCGCCTCTTCAGCGCTGCAGCGGATTCGTTGGTGGCGGTGGGGAGAGGAAAGAGGTGGGTAGTGCGGCGGCGGATTTAAAAAAGTTTGCTGCGGTGCTTGACGAAAGCGGTAAGGTTTGTCAGAATCTCTTTCTCGCTGCAACGGCAGCGGTTCTTTAAAAAATTGGACAACCGATAAGTGTGGGTGCTTGGTTGGCGCGACCGGAACTGCTTCGGCGGTTTTAATGTTGCAAAGATTGAGTGCTCATATGTAAGTCAGTAATGATTTC
>NZ_KB899492.1 GCF_000378245.1 Aromatoleum toluclasticum ATCC 700605 | reverse complement strand
CGCGCGATCTCTGCCTGCGAACAGCCGCTGCGCATCAAGGCCGTCATGCTGTATCGTTCCTCTTGGGTGAGCTGGTGATACTTATGCATCGTTGCATCCTTTTTCTTGGCGGGAATTGGATGCAAGGAGTATCTCAGCTCTCCCTCCTATTTCGGGCGGCGTTGCGCTTACTTTGTGAATCCGCGCCTTGAAAAATAGCGCCTTCGCGGACCGCGCAAGGCGGCCCGTTCGGAGAGCGCTCCGCTTTCGGCCGGGTTAGACGAAATGCGCCAATGTTCTTGTTGACAATAGCAAAATTGGCCAGGCGCGATTTAATTTGTTCTCGACAGCATCGAACGGGTCACCGGACAGCGACGTGAAGCAAAGCCGCGGGGCCGGCCGCGCAAGCCCGCGGCTGAAGCGGCGGCGGCACAGCAGTAATTGTCGAAGAAAATGTGAGCCTGGCCCCTTTATTTGCGCCTTGGGGATTGCCAGACTTGTAGCTGGATGCAAGAAAGCGGATCAAAGAGATGAATTTTCTTGTGATTTGATCCAATCAATGCACTCGCTGGAATTCTTAAATTCATAGCCCAGTTCAATAAGCCCAGTCTCGGTGCCTGCGGCATGTGCTTTTAAGGCTATTATGTGAATATTATCCGGCAATTCGGATGAATCATCGGTCCAGAATTCGGCGAGGGTGCGTTCATTCTTTCGTAACCCCATCATCCAGTCTCTTTGCTCATTCCATATACTACCGCTACGCAATAAATCGAATTTTTTGCCTTGGCCATATTTTTGTGAAATGGCAGTTTCAATCTTCTCGAATTTATCTTTTAGTCCTTCGCCATACACACTCGTTGGAATGGCTTTACTCCATGCAACCACCTTGCACAACCCGTGCTTTGGAGTAATAAGGAGTTGATAATCATCGAAGTCTGAGTGGTCCTTTTGTAATGATGGGGTGCTGTACAAAAACGGCTTTACCTGTTTCAGCTTGATATTCTTGCTTAAGATATCGTATGACATCCCCATGTCGAGCCCTAGTGGGCCAGCTATCGCGCCTGTGGCAGAGATATTCACAAGTAGTGCAATCCAGAACTTCATAAAGAAAACTCCTTTGCGAATGGTCTAACGTCCAAGCTCAGGGGCGCTGCGCAGCTTTATCGCGCAGCGTCCCTTGGGGCAGTGTTAGGCGATAACGCACTGGTCGTCTGCATTATCCATTTGAATTTCAGTCCGGCCTTATTGTTCGAAAATATCACTAATTTCCGAATGTGCCTCAATATATTGAAGGTATCGCAATTCGTTCCCTTGGAGCGTATCCATAATACTTATAAAATAGGTTTTCCGACGCTCGAAACCAAGGTGCTCGAACAGGGTTCTGCACAGCTTTTGTGCAGCAACTATTTTGCCATTGAAGCTTAAATAACAGGCCATAGCAAACATATCCCTATAGAGCATTTGTTCTACGGCGGTCTGACTGCATTTTTCAATGATTTTGTCTAATTTCTCTAACTCAATTATTTGCATAATTCAATTTTTCTCTTGCGATTGGTTTTAAACTCACAAAAAATATATTTTTGAGAGCTTGCTCGGTCAGGCACAGACCGTGATCATCAAATAAACAACATTCTTTAGTTTTCTCTCTTGATTCTGTCGGTAGCCTCTTTCAGGTTTCGCAAGTCTTTGGCATTTTCTCCCAGCCATCGGTCTTGCTTGGACTCTTCGACTCTTCTTTGCGGTTCGGCGACAGTTTTCGCGCCACTATTGCTTTGACCACATGCGTTGACAACTAAGACCAGGAAGGGAATGAAAATTTGATGCTCTCATATCTTGCTCCTGAGAATGCGCGGCATGGAAGGCGATGCCGAAAACGCCTAACAGTGTAAGTCGGAAACCAGCGATATTGAGGTAGGCGGAATCTGTCTATCACTGCAATTGAATAATATGGGAACGACCACAATGTTCAGACGGAAAGAATCAAAAGGGGGTAGGCGCGATTTAATCAACGATATCCGGATGGCGCTGGAAGAAAATGTGAGCCTGGCCCCTTTAGACGCCTAGAGTTGAAACTGCGCCTCATTCAAACTCCGAAGGATCAGGTGGTGTTACCCGAAGATGGACTTCTGCGCAGGTGACCCAGAGAGCAACTTCGAATCTGTGACAAAGATTACCCAATTCGTTCGAATTTGGGACACGGCCAACGAAATCGACTATACGATCTGTAATTCCAGTTTCTGACAAGTTGTGCGCAATCTTATTTCGGAGCGTGTTCAACTTCTTTATTGCGGGCCAGAGCCAACGGTCTGTCCGATCGGTGCTGACTTCTTCAACAAGCGCTTCAGCCAAGCAAATTTGTTGGAGGGAAGTAAGTTCCGCTTTCTCGAGCGCGCTTGGGTTTGGTGTGCGATTCTTAATAAGGATGGAAATTTGTTCTTCGATCAATAGATGCCCCTTCAAGATCATAAGCGTCATATCGTCACCGATCGGAAGATGCTCCTTGAAGCGCTCGAATGTCCCAAAGATATCGGTTTCCATTGCGCAGGCTCCTGGGCGATGAGTGAGAGGGCTAACGCCTCACATCAGCCGACCGAAAAGCGCGCAGCGGTTTTTGGGTCGGCTGATGTGATTGTTAGCTGAATCAGTAATTGCTCAAAGCTGTCTCTGCCTCAATATCTTGATCTGCGCATGCTTTCACCATAGAAAATCCATATTGGCGCATTTGGCTCATGCAACGAGCAACAATTTTATTGTATTTGTCTGGGTATTTAGCTATGGCATTTACTGCTTCAATATCCTGATCGACACATGCCTTGACCATAGATGCTCCATATTTACCCATTTGGGAACGGCAGCGGTCGATGATTTCCTGTTTTATGTCGCTATCAGCAAATGAGGTGGCAGGAATAGTCACCATGATAGCCATGGCAAATAGAAGTTTTTTCATATACAGCTCCTTTTCGTGGTCTCGTTCAGCTAACAGTGTAGTAGTCGGAAACCGGCGATATTGAGGTAGGCGGAATCTGCCTATCACTGCAATTGAGTAATATGGGAACGACCACAATGTTCAGACGGGAAGAGTCAGCAGCTGCGTCCGATCGCGAATTTAAGGCGCTATTCTCCGCCGAAAGGATAGCCCGCGTGTCAGCGTATGTCCGTGGAGTATTTACGGACCTACGATGAATTGCCGCATCTTCAAAAAATCCTCTCCCCCAACTGCCTCACCATTGCCACCGGATCCACGTCCGGCACCTCGAACTCGAGATCGTCGAGCGAGACGTCGAAGGGTTCGCCTTCGCGGTAGGTGACCGGAAAGCGCACACCGAATTCGAGGCCTGAACCCAATTCGTAGGCGGCGAGTTCGAAGCGTTCGTCGTAGAGGCTGGCGCCGAGGACCGTGACGGCGACGTAGCCGGAGACGTCGAAGCGGAAGCTGGGCTGGGCGTGGAGGGCGGCTTCGGCGTCGATGGCGAGGCCTTGGGAGGGCATCCAGTCGATATGCACGCTGGCTTCGGCGGCGCCGGAGATGCCCAACGTGCCGCCGATTTCGAGGCCGCCGGTGGCGCTGGCGCCGGTGATGCCGAGGCCGACGCCGGCGCGGGCGGCGAGGCGCAGGCCGGCCTCGGCGGGGACGTTGAGGTGGGCGTCGCCGGTGACGTGGGTGTTTTCTTCGTGCGAGGGGTTGTATTCGATGCCGACGCGCAACTGGTCGAGCGCGCCGGGGCCGATGCTGGCGTTGGCGCTGAGGTTGCCGCCGACTTCGGCGACGACGCCGGGGATGATGGGGATCTGCGTCGACATGCCGAACAGGCGTTTGTCGTATTCGAGCTTGGAGAAGATCTCGAGCGAGCTGGGCAGGGCGATTTCGCCGTTGGGGTCGAGGCGCAGGCCCGCGGTGCCCTGCAGCCAGGGGGCGATCTGGATGGTGGCGGAGCCGCTGCCGTAGACGACGATGGGGGCGTCGCAGGAAATGGGGACAGGGGACAGACCACGATTTCGCAGCCCTATTCTGGCGAAAATAGTGGTCTGTTCGCTATTCCCCCACGGCGAGACACGATCACCTGCCTTCGTAACTGCGGATCAGTTCGTTCAGGTTCGCGATTCGCCGCCGCGCCTCTTCGAGGAGTACCCGAGGCCAGTGCGGAGCGTAATGGTCGGCCTCGAAGAGATTGTTCGGTATGAGGTTTTCGATGGCCCGCTTGCATTCGCCGGTCGAGGCGGGCACCGGGCGGCCGAGAATCGAGAGCAGCAAGCCTTCCAGGCACGGATCGGCGACTATCCATCTGACCCACCTGTCGGTTCTCAGCTTCGTCTGGTAGGACGGCTTCGGCGGTTCGTCGGCCTCGGTGAATGCAAGTCCGACGTCGAAGTCCTTGTGGCGTCTCTCCCCGTACAGGGTGTCGACGACGTTATTACCGCCCTTGCCGCGCGCCGACTTTACCGTCACCTTCGGTCGTTCTGCATGATCCTAGAGCTTGCGAAGATGCAGCAGAAAGGCCGCATCCCGTTTCCCCTCGCACACGATCAGCAGCGTCCTGCGAACCGGGCGCTTCACCATGTTGCCTCGCAGTCTTCGCTGAGATCACGGGGCACTGCGCCATAGGCGCCGGAGCGGTACTTTGCCGCGTGGTTGTCGCGCGATTGAATTCCCTGCATGTCGCACAGCCGCCAGGCGGTGCTCTCGCACTCACGTTTCTCGACCAGCACGGTTGTCCAGCGGTTGAGCAGGTTCATGACCCAGTCAGCGTGTGTCGTGAATACCAGCTGCGCCTGTTTGGGGTTGGTCTCCGGATTGATGAAGAGATCGAGCAGCATTTCGACCATGTCGGGATGCAGGTCCGATTCGATCTCGTCCATCACGCATACGCCACCTTCGTGCAGTACCTGGAGCAGGACGCTCAACTGCGCGAACAGCCCCACCGTGCCGCTCGATTCGACCACCATGGGCAACTCGGCGCTCTTCTCGCCCCGACGATGAGTGACGATCGCCTCCCACGTTTCCCGCTCGTCACCGGCCACCCTGGTCGACACATATTTCACGTCCGCTACGCCCAGATCCCAGCGGCGCAGCACTTCGAGCATGTCGCCATGCAGCCTGGGGTCATGGCGGTAAGCGTCGATTGCCGCCCACATGCCAACCAGCAGAGGAACGCGACCGGCAAAGCCGAATTCGTTGGTCTGATACCGTTTGAAGTAGCTTGCGATGCGCCGTGCTTCCGGCACTTCATGTCGCGCCAGCCAGGAGACGAACGAGATCCGTTCGGGCACGTTCCTGAATCGGCTGCCGAGGCCGGTGATCTTGTAGGTCTTGCCTGAAAGTTCCCTCTCAAACACCCGGCTGAAGAGCTGGCTCGTCCGGATGCGCAGACGCTCACGGATGATCTGCTGTTCGTTCGCTTCGATCTCGTAACGATAAACCGCCGGTGTGGCACTGCCTTCATCGGCGGGGAGTTCGAACTGCAGCGCGACGCGAACCGGTTTGTCTCTGCAGAAAAAATGCGCTTTGAATGGCAGGAGAGTGCTTTCCGGCCAGTTGAAAGACTCGGAGATGAAGTCCGCCGTCCGTGACAGCGCACGGATGAGGTTGGTCTTGCCCGCCGCATTGGGGCCGAAAACGCCGACAAGCTTGCTGAGTCGTACGCCGGACGGCGAGGTCGCGACCGAGTAGTCGTCGACGATTTTGCCGGGAGTGAAGTCGATGCGCGTCGGCGCAACAAAGCTCGTGAAGTTCTCGACTTCGAACCAGTGGATCATCGCTACTCTCCGTCTAATTTTACGAAAACTGCGAAGTTATGCAGTTTTCTAAAAATTATAGAGGGGAAAGCGCGCTTTGTGTCGACGGGGCCCTGCGATGTTGCACGTTGATGTGGCACCCGTTTGAACGAGGTTCCCGATCCGGGGGACGTTTCGCTGTCACGCTGCCTTCTGTTGTGCCGGTTCCACGCAGGGCAGCTTTCCGCCATGCCGCGCCTGCCACAAATCGTACGCGATCTGCATACGTAGCCAAACATCGGCGGTCGGGCCGGCCAGCCATTGTTCGAGGCGCAGCGCGAGATCCGGCGATATTGGTGCGCGCCCGTGCAATACCCGGGAAAGCTGGACACGCGAGACGCCCAGTTGGCGGGCGGCTTCGGATACCGTCAGACCGAGTTCGGGCAGGACGTCCTCGCGCAGGGTTTCACCAGGGTGGGGCGGATTGTGCATCTGGGCCATGCTGAGCACCTCAGTGATAGTCCTGGTAATCGACGAGCACGGCATGCTCGCCCTCGAATGCGAAGGTGAGGCGCCAGTTTCCGCTGACTGACAGAGCCCAATGACCGTTCAGCTTGCCTGTCAGTGGATGCAGCTTCCAACCGGGCACATCCATGTCGTTGGGCTGAGTTGCCTCATTTAGCAGCGCCAGTTGCCGGGCCAGTCGGTTGGCGTGCGTGGCGGCGATGCCGGCCTTGCTGCCTGTCCTGAAGAAAGCTTCAACTCCCTTGTGGCGGAAGCTCTTTATCATTGGTTGTATCGTAGTTTGTTACAACGAATCGGGCAAGCTGATGTGGGGAGGTGTTTGCTTCGAGCGACATTCGCAGAGGGTGAGGCTCGACGAACGGTTGTATCTGATTGCCGGACTAATGGTCGGTCGAACGAGTCGGCGCTTGCGCGAGAGGTCGGATTGGCGGGATGCGCTGGGCTCCTCCCGCCCTACCGGACGACTACTGGACACGATATCGCGCAAGTCGATGTATGGCAAATGCGTACCGCCATCTTTTCCGTGGTTGCACGCGTTTAGAAAATCCTCTCCCCCAACTGCCTCACCATCGCCGCCGGATCCACATCCGGCACCTCGAATTCCAGATCGTCGAGCGACACGTCGAAGGGTTCGCCTTCGCGGTAGGTGACCGGGAAGCGCACGCCGAATTCGAGGCCGGAGCCGAGTTCGTAGGCGGCGAGTTCGAAGCGTTCGTCGTAGAGGCTGGCGCCCAGCACCGTGACGGCGACGTAGCCGGAGACGTCGAAGCGGAAGCTGGGCTGGGCGTGGAGCGAGGCTTCGGCGTCGATGGCGAGGCCCTGGGAGGGCATCCAGTCGATGTGCACGCTGGCTTCCGCCGCGCCGGAGATGCCGAGGGCGCCGCCGATTTCGAGGCCGCCGGTGGCGCTGGCGCCGGTGATGCCGAGGCCGACGCCGGCGCGGGCGCCTAGTCTCAATCCGGCCTGGGCGGGGACGTTGAGGTGGGCGTCGCCGGTGACGTGGGTGTTTTCCTCGTGCGAGGGGTTGTATTCGATGCCGACGCGCAGCTGGTCGAGGGCGCCGGGGCCGATGCTGGCGTTGGCGCTGAGGTTGCCGCCGACTTCGGCGACGACGCCGGGGATGATGGGGATCTGGGTCGACATGCCGAACAGGCGCTTGTCGTATTCGAGCTTGGAGAAGATCTCGAGCGAGCTGGGCAGGGCGATTTCGCCGGAGACGGTGATCTCGCCGTTGGGGTCGAGGCGCAGGCCGGCGGTGCCTTGCAGCCAGGGGGCGATCTGGATGGTGGCGGAGCCGCTGCCGTAGACGATGATGGGGGCGTCGGGGCCGCTCGGCGGGCCGCCGGGGTTGCCGTCCGCGCCGATGCTGCGGTTGGTGGCGCCGACGGTGATCTGGCCGGAGAGCATGCCGCGTGCGAAGGCGCCGCTGAACTGGGCGTCGAAGGCGCCGTCGTCGTAGGTGACGGTGAGCTGCGAGTCGAAGCCGGGGATGGCGGGTTGGGCGGTGCCGCTGGCGGAGACTTTCCAGTCGCCGTCGGTCTGTTCGGCCTGGACGTGGACGGAGCCGGAGCGGATCGCGGGGTTGGCGGTGAGGGCGACGTCGCCGGCGATGTTGAGACCGTTGTCGCCTTGGGTGATGGCGATGGAGGCGGCGCTGACGCCGGGCACGGAGAGTTCGGCGCTGCCGTTGAAGGCCCAGCGGCCTTCGTTGACGCTGACCGTCGCCGTGGCGCTCTTGATGCCGCGGATCTTGTCGGGGGTGTCGATGCCGATGGTGCCTTCGGCGCCGAACTGGCCGTTGCGCCACCAGGCGCTGACGCGGGCGCGGTCGAAGAGCGAGCGTTCGAAGGTGAAGCCGCCTTCGAAGGCGACGCCGCCGGTGGTCGACACCGAGGCGGCGAGTTCGCCGCTGCCGGCGCCTTCGATGGAGTAGATGACCTGGCCGCCGAGGCCCAGGCCGCGCGCGGTGGAGTAGAAGACGCTTACGTAGGCGTCGTCGATGGTGGTGCGCGGGATCGGCAGGTTGATCTGCTCGGGGCGGTAGTCGAGCGAGAAGGAGAGGTCCTTGCCGCGCAGGCGCACGGTGATCGGCGCGTTGAGGAGCGGGATGGAGGGGGTCAGCTCGCCGTCGGCAGAGAGTTCGCCGTCTTCGGTGGTGATGGTGGTGAAGCTGACCGGGCTGAGCTTGCTGTATTCGAGGTTGAGCGTGGGTAGCGCCGAGGGGTAGCCGCGGTATTCGCCGTCGCCGGTGAGCGAGATGGTGACAGCGGGGTTGGCGGGCTGCCAGTCGGCGGGGAGGTCCCATTCGGCGGAGAGCGAGCCGACCGGGCCTTCCGGGTTGCCGGTGTTGTCGGTGAGGTTGATCGCGGTGATGCGCAGGCCGGCGAGCGCGCGTGCCTGTGTCGCGCCGATCGCCGGTGCCGCGCCGGGGCTGTGGCGGAAACGGCCGACGGTGATGCCGCCGGGGCCGGCGGTGAGGATGAATTCCCCGGCGGTGCCTGCCGTATCGCCGTCCTCGGCGGCGTTGGGCGGGCTGGCGGTGGCGAGCGGCTGGGCGTCCTCGATCTCGGTCTTGGTCCACCACGCGGAGGCACCCGCGGCGGAGCCTCCGCCGGTGGCGGCGGCGCTGGTGAATACGACGTCGTGCTGGCGCAGGAAGCGGCCGCGGTCGGGCTTCGGGTCGAAGGTGTCGAGGAAGGCGTCGACCTTGCGATAGATGCCGCTGCGGATGGTGCCGCCGGAGCTGCTGTTCGATGGCTGGTCGAGGAGCTCCATGTTCTCGACGCTGTTGCCGACGCCCGAGCCCATCTGGCCGGAGACCTGCAGCTCGACGATGTGGTCGACCTGGAACTGCGCGACCTTGCGGCCGCTGCGGTCCCAGCCGGGGATGCGCAGCATTGTCTGCAGCTCGGACAGGCGCTTGGAGGTGAGGCGCGCGCCGCGGTGGGGCTTGAGGCGGATGCGGCCGTTGGCGTCGGCGGGCACGGGGATGTTGCGTTCGCCCAGGCGTGCGCGGATGGCGTCGGCGCCGACCTGGACCTGGCTGTTCCACACCGAGCGCTGGTCGGCGCCCTCGCGGCCGTAGCCGCGCACGCGCTTGAGGTTGCCGGCGCCGGCGAGGCTGCTGTAGAGGGGCAGGTGGCGCGATTTCACGGCGGGGATCTCGAGCCGTTCGAGGGCGGTGAGGGCCGCGGCGGTGCGATCGGTCTCGTGGAAGCGGGCGTTCATCGCCGGTTCGATCGCGCGCGCAAGGACTGGCGCGGCCTGGCCGTCCTGCTGCACGACGTGGGTCAGTTCGTGCGCGAGTAGGTGACGGCCGTCCTCGGTGTCGGGCGCGAAGGCGTCGGGGGTGAGGTAGATGTCGCGCCCGGAGGTGAAGGCGCGCGCGCCCAGTGCGGCGGTGAGGCGGGCGGCCTCGGCGTCGGTGTGGACGCGCACATCGGCGAAGTCGCGGCCGAAGTGGCCTTCGAGCGGGGCGCGGGCATCCTGCGACAGGGGTTCGCCGCGGCCGCGGCGTTCGGCGATGCGGCCGGCGGCGTAGGCGGGGAGGAGGGAAGCAGATGAGGCCGCGGTAGCGCCGCCGCCCGTCGGGGTGGAGGGGGATGCGGCCGCAGCGTCGGTCGCGGAGGGGGCGGCGTCGGTTTCGCCGGATGCCGGGGCGGGCGGCGGAGTGGCCGCGGTCGGCGTGGGGTCGGGCGTGCTCGCGGGGGCGGCCGCGGCGGCGTGTGCCTCGGCTTCGCGTTCGATGCCTTCGCCGGGTTGGCTGACGCGGACGGGGGGGCTGGCGTAGGCGGGCAGCGCCGGGGGCGGGGCGGGGGCTGCGGCCGGACTCGTGCCCGCTGCCGTCGCGCCCCCGCTGCTGCGGGTAGCCGCGTGCGGGGCAGGCGGCGCCGGCTTCTCGCTCGGCCGGCGCGCGAATTTAGGCGACGGCGCTTCCATTGTCGCTGCCCGGTGTGGCGCCCGGCGGCGGGGTGCCCGGGTTCGTGCCGGGGGCCGGGGCGTTCGGCAGGTTCCAGTCGCCCTTGGGCGAGGGGGCGCCGCATTCCATCGCGACCTGCCACTTGGGCTTGTGCAGGCCCAGCGACCACGGTGCCTGCGCGGTGACGGTGGTGAGCGCGTTGTGGAAGGGGGCGTAGTGCTGGGGACGGATCTCGTTGCCGCCCGACATGATGCCGCCGTTGTGTTCGCGGATCGAGCCCGGCAGATGGCCGCCGCTGGCGTCGGTCATGGCCTTGACCATCGCGTCGTGCGCGGTCGGGTCGCCGATGTTGGTGCCGGTCGAGGTGTATTCGTCGCCGAGGCCCAGCGCGTGGCCCCATTCGTGCAGCGCGCCGATCTGCCGCTGGCCGCCGTCGACGAGGAGGTCGACGCGCCGGTCCTTGGGTTTGTTCTTGTCGAGCGGGTCGGCCTCGGCGGCGCCGCGCGCGGCGACGTGCACGCGCGTCGGCACGTTGGCGAAGCCGTTGGCCGTGAGGAAGTCGCGCACGGCATTGGCGCGGGACTCGGACAGCGTCTGGTTGTGGCTGGCGGTGCCGGAGCCGCTGGTGTGGCCGACGATGTCGACGCGGATTTCCTGATGCGCGGCGTTGGCGACGGCGCCGTTGTATTTGGCGATGAAGTTGGTGAGCGTGGTCTGCGCGGTGGCGTCGAGCACCGGGGAGTCGTGCGCGAATTCGACCGATTCGCGCAGGGTGTCGTAGAAGTTGGGTTCCAGGCCGGTCTTCGACAACTTCATGGTCTGGTCGCGCGGATCTGCGTCGGCGCCGCGGTTGGTGGAATCGACGGTGCCGAAACTGGTGAGGTCTTCGCCCGAGGGCATCTTGTAGACACGCGTGAGCATGTGGTCGCTGGCGGCCTGGGCGCGCTTGCCGACGTCGAGCTTGACCGCGACGCTGGCGCCGAGCCAGTTCCAGCGCGGCTTGTTGAGGAAGAAGCTGTGCTTGCCGCTCCAGCCGCTTTCGATGAGCGTCTTCAGGTCGTCGATCCAGGGCTGCTGCTCGGCGTTGTTCCACTGGTAGGCGGCGAGTGTCGTGGCACGCTGCGCGGCGTCGGGAATGCCGTTGATGCGCGTGGCGAGCGCGGTGAGTTCGGGCGTGCCGCCGAGCAGCGGGTTGGGCGCGGCGACGCCGCCGGCGGTGACGAGGAGGTCTTCGAACTGCACCGCGACGCCTTGTTTGATGTCGAGCACGCCTTCGCCCTCGACCGGGTCGGGCTTGTACTGGGCGTCGAAGCCGCCGCGGCCGCCTGCGCCGACCATGGCCTGCGCGGCGGCCGGGTAGGGGCCGGCCTTGGCCCACTTCTCGGCCTCGCCAAGTTCCTTGTTGCACGCTGCCATCGGGTCGGCGGGGGCGCCGCCGCCGCCGAAGAGGTCGTCCCACCAGCTGCGCTGCAGCTTGGGCGCGGCGCTCTGCGGCCCGCCGGCCGCGGCCTGCTGGCCGACGTGGGTGAGTTCGTGGGCGAGGAGTTCGAGGCCGGCGTCGCTCTCGGGGGCGTAGCTGCCGGCGGAGAAATAAACGTCGTTGCCGACGGTGAAGGCGCGCGCGTGCATCTCGGCGCACATCGCGTCGGCTTCGGCGTCGGTGTGGATGCGCACGGCGGAGAGTTCGCGGCCGAGCTGGGCTTCGAGCTTCGCGCGCAGTTCGGGGTCGAGGGGCGCGCCCTGGCCCTTGCGGGCGGCGACGCGCTGTTCGGTTCCGGCGGGCGCCGTCTGGCCGGCGAGGGCGTCGGCGCCGCCTGGGGCGGTCTTGGGGGTGTCCGCGGATTTTTCGGTGCCGGGGGCGGAGGCGGCCTTGTCCCCTCCGCCGACCGTGGTGGCGGCGGTTTTCTCCTCTTCGCCCGTCGCGGCGGCGCGCAGCAGCCTGGGTGCGAGGACTTCCTTCTTCGGCGGGGTGATCGCGGGTTCGAGGCTGCCGCGCGGAGCGGCGCCGCTGCAGGCGGAACACTTGGCGCCGGAGCCGGCGTCCTGCGGCGTGCGCAGCGCACGGCGGACTTCGCCGGCGACCTGGTCGGCTTCCTTCTCGGCGGGGTCGTCGGGGTGGCTGACGGCGAGCTTGGCCTGCAGGTAGCCGGGGGTGCCGGGGCGCTTTTCCTGTGGCGTGCCGCCCTGGTTAGCCGCTTCGGGCGCTTGCTGGTTGGCGCCGGCGGCCTGGTCGGAGGGGGTCTTGCCGGCGGGCTCCTTCTGCCCGCCGGGTTTGGCGTCGGGGGCGGCGGCCGGTGCCTGCTTCTCCGGCGCGGTCTTGCGGCGCAGGCCGGGGGCGAGGCTGCTCATGTTCCGCCCCGCGCGTGCATCAGCTGGGGTGGCGGGGTGCGGCCGATCTTGCGGTATTCCTCGATCAGCGCGGCGACGAGCTGCTCGGCGGCGATCGGGTGGGTGGCGTCGCCGTCGTGCGGGGCGGCGGGGTCCAGTGCGGCGGCCTGCAGCACGGCGTTGCGGATGTGGCCGCCGGGCAATGTGCAGTAGCTCGCGAGCTGGCGGCACAGGGCGGCGTCGGGGGATCGCTGCCCCAGGTGCGATTGCCAGATGCGCAGGCGTTCCGCCACGCCCGGCGGTGGAAACTCGATGATGGCGTCGAAGCGGCGGGTGAAGGCGCTGTCGATGCGGCCGCGGCTGTTACTGGTTAGGACCACGATGCCCGGATGCTGTTCGATGCGCGTGAGCAGGAAGTTGGTGAGCATGTTGGCGTAGCGTTCGCCGGTCTCCTTGCCTTCGCCGCGGCGGCCGAAGAGGGCGTCGGCCTCGTCGATGAGCAGAAGCACGTCGAGTGCGGCGGCTTCGTCGAGGAGGCGGCCGAGGTTCTTTTCGGATTCGCCGATGTACTTGTTCATGACCGCGGAGAGGTCGACGCGGAAGAGCGGCGCGCCGAGCAGGGTCGCCAGGCGGCTCGCGGCCAGCGTCTTGCCGGCACCGCTTTCGCCGCAGAACAGCGCGCGCACGCCCGGCGCGGGTTCGGCGAGGCTCGCGCCGAGGCCGTCCGAAAGGGATTCGCGCTGGCGGCAGCGGGCGACGAGGGCGTCGAAGCGTTCGAGGAGGTCGTCGGGCAGCACCAGGCCGTCGGGGCCGATTTCGCGCGTGACCGGCTGCGCGAGCTGGCGCAGGCGTTCGCTGCCGAAACCGGCGCGCGCGCGGCGCAGGTGGGCGAGGCCGGGGGCTTCGCCGCGCACCTGGGCGTCGAGACGCACGCGTTCGGCGAGCGTGTGCACGGTGGGCCCGTCTAGCAGCGCGTGGCCGGCGAATTCGCGCAAGCGGGTTTCCAGCTGGCCGTCGTCGGAGCTTTGATCGTTGGCGGCGAGTGCGCAGCGCCAGGCGTGGCGGCGTTCCTGCGTCGTGAGCGGCGGCAGGTCGATCTCGACCAGCGCGGGGGCTTCGATCGCGCCGTCGCGGCCGGTGACGAGGATCAGCGGCACGGCGAGCGCGGGGTGTTCGGGCAGCACGTGGCGTTCGCCGGGGCCGAGTTCCAGCGCGAGCACGGGCAGCCAGCCGGCGTAGCGGCAGGCGGCGGCCAGCGCGGGCTGGCGGGACCAGGTGGCGGCTTCCATGTGCAGCGGCGGGCGGCCCGCTGCGGCGGCCAGGCGCGCGGCGGCGGCGAGCCCGGCAGCGCGCGCGCCGCGGAACACGACGTGGCGGGTGGCACCCGTGCGCAGCAGGGTTGCGAGCGAGGGCAGCTGTTCGCAGAAGCTTTGCGGCAGCACGGCGTCGCTGACCGGCAGCGGGGCGGTGTCGCGCCACGCGCTGGTGTCGCCGCACAGCAGCGCCCACAGTTCGGGCGCGACGGCCAGCGTGCGGGTGGGCATGGGGCCGTCGCCGACCACGTCGAGTACGCCGGCGCGCACGAGGCGGTGGTTGGGTAGTGCGAGTGGCGGCAGTTGGGCGCCGAACAGGGCGTCGCTGGCGGCGGCGACGAGGTGCAGGCCGGGGCGCAGCGCGCCGGGGGACTGGAGTTCGGCGAGCGCGAGGTTGAGCAGGTAGCTCGATTCGTTCTCGCCGCACAGCGCGAGCGCGAACCATTCGTGCAGCTGCAGCTTCAGGTCTGCGAGCAGGCGCCCGAGCGGGCCGCGCAATTCGGGGGCGACGCAGGCGAGGGCGGCGCACGCGGCGTGCCAGTCGTCGCGCGGGGTGTCGAGCAGGGTCGCGAGATCGTCGCCGCCCTGGCTGGCGGCGAGGGCGTCGAACACCGCGGAGGGGGCGCCGAAGCTCAGGCGCGCGAAGTGCGCAATGCCGGCGTGGACGAAGGCGCGCGACAGGCGGGTGCCGTCGGGCGGTGTGTCGGTGCCGGGTTGATGGGTGGCGGGCGCGTTCATCGCGTGAAACCTCAGCTAGTCGTAGTGGAAGCGCACGACGCGGCCGAGCCAGGGCAGCCAGCCGGGGTCGAGGTCGAGGCCGGTGCGGCGGATGTCGAGGTGCACGTCGGCGAGGCGCAGCTGCACGTCGAGATGGCTCGCGGTGGCGCGCACGTGCGCGGGGCGCTCGGCGAGCGCGGCGGCGAGGGCGGCCTCGCCGTAGTGGCGCAGCGCGGCGTGGCGGACCAGGGCGGGGTCGGCGCCGGCGGGCAGGGTGTCGAGCGCGGCGGCGGGGTCGTCGGTGGCGTCGAGGGCGCAGGCGTCGGCGAGGAAGGCGGCGAGCGGGGCGTCGGGGGCGAAGTCGAGCCGGCGGGCGAGACGCACGAGTTCGCGCCAGCCGGAATGGGGCTCGGCGAGCGTCGCGCGCCAGTCGCGCAGGGCCGGCAGGTTGAGTACGTTGAGCAGGAAGAAGAAACCGCCGCCGCGGGTGCGGAAATCGTGCTCCGCGGCGGGCGGAAGGACCGCGGGCGAAGCCGCGGTGGAGGAGACTCGATCGAGGTCCGGGTGGGGCGATGCGTTTTCGGTCGCGCGTCCGTTATCTTGTCGAGCCGCCGTTGCCGTGGGGCGAGCTGCGGTGGCTCCCCGGGATACGTCATCGGGCGGCGGACGGGTTGCCGGCGCGCCGGTTTCGGTCGCGGCGGTTGCGGAGTTGCGTATGTGGCCGGAGGCGGCGTCCGTCGTCGTGCCCGGTTCGCCCGAGGTCGCCGTTGCGGGTTCAATGGCAGGGCGTACGAAGCGTGTGGCCGTGGCGCGGAGGGTTTCGACGGCTGCGGTGCCGGCGAGCGTCGCGGGAGCCTGTGTCCATAGTGCGAGGACGGCTTGCAGCACGACGCGCGGGTCGGAGGGGGGGAGATCGTCGGGCAGCGATCGTAGGGCGGATGAGTCGAAGGCCGTACTTGGCCACTGCGCCGCCGTATGGAGCGTCGATGGCGGCGGCGAAGGTTCCCCGGTTTCACGGATCGACATGCGGCGGAAGGCGCTTCGCATTTCCGCCCTACGTTCATGGGTGGTCGGATCGAGTGCGGCTGAGATGGCGCTTTGCCAGCCGGTCGCGTTGCCGACGGCATACAGGACGGTGCTTGCGGCGGGGGCGTCCAGCGTGCGCCACAGCGCGGGGAGGTTATCGCGCAACGCAGGGCGGGCGAGCAGGGCCGGGAGCGCGAGGGCGTCCTCGGCCAGCAGTTCGGCGAGCGCCTGCGCCGCCGGGCGGGCGAGCAGGGCGGCGCGGTGGCGCCACAGCCAGCGGCGCGCGGCGGTGCCGGTGAGGAGGTCGCGCACGAGGCAGGCGCGGTAGTCGAGGGCATCGCGGAAGCGCACCGCGTCGGCGCTGTCGGCGGCGGGGCTCCAGGGGTCGGCGGCGTGGCGGGCGAGCTGTGCGGTGGCGGCGGCGGCGCGGGCGGGCAGCTCGGTGGCGATGCCGCCGACGGCGACGCGGCGCACCACGAGGATGGCGTCGTCGGCCGCCCAGTGGGCGCGGGCGAGCGTCGTCGGCAGCTGCCTGCGGGCGTGCTCGACGGCGGAGTCGGTGCCGCGCAGCACGACGCGGCCGATGTGGAGGTCGGCGGCGTTCATGGGGTGATCCGATCCTCTGAACCCGTGCCTTTCCCGTAGGGCGGGTGCAAGCCGCCATTCCTGCGGTCGAGGGGGCTCGCGGCGCCGAATGGCGGGATGCGCTGCGTTCCTCCCGCCCTACGGTTCGTGGTTCTCATGGCGCTTAGCCCCGGTTCAGGCCGCTGATGCGCAGCGCGGTGTTGAGGACTGCGCCGGGGTTGCGCTCGACTTCGGGGTCGAGGATGGTGGCGACCGAGGCGACAGTGCCCTGGTCGTCGTGGTCGTCGACGCGCAGGGTCGCGATGACGCGCTGGCTGTCGTCGAAGAGCTGCAGCAGGGTGCCGGGGGCGGCTTCGCGGTTGAGCGTGAGGCGCAGCGCTTCGCCGATGCGGAAGCGCCCCGGGAGGATCTTGAGGGTGCCCTGGATGAGCTGTCGCGGGTCGTCGCTGGCGGCGAGCAGCAGGCAGGCGCGCACGAGGTTGCGCATCGCGGTGCGGGCGACGCCGGAGGCGTCCGTGTCGAGCTGGCGGAACCACCAGGCGACGAGTTCGACGAGCGTGCGTATGCCGTTGAAGTCGCGCTCCTCGGCTTCGGCGAGGCTGGGCCAGCGTTCGGGCGTCTCGACGGCGAGGCGGTTGGCTTCGGCGGCCGCGGCCCAGTTGAGACGGATCGACGGGGCGATGGTGCGCAGGCGCGCGAGGATGCAGCCGGCGGCGGCGTCGAGGCGCTGGTGCAGCGCGCGTGCGGGGTCGCGCAGCAACGGCGAGGGGATCGCGAGGAGGTCGTCGAGCGCGAGGATCGCGCTGCCCTGGCGCTGCAGTTCGCTGAGCGCGCCAGCGTTGAAGGGGCGGGCGGCGACTTCGCGCACGAGGGCGTGGTTCTGCTGCACGAGGCTGGTGAGCACGGGAGTGTCGGCCGCGAGGGCGCGGTTGAGGCGCAGCGCGAGCTTCTGGCGGCGCGTGTCGACCAGGCCGGCGAGGATCGCGCGCCCCGGCAGCAGATGGCCGAGCGGGCGCAGGTTCGCCCAGTCGCCGGCGGGGATGTCGAACACCGCCTCCATGAAGGGCGCGAGCGCGGTGGGGAGCGCCGTGTCGCGGTTGGCGCAGCCGGGCACGAGGTCGTCGGGGGAGCTCGGGCGCAGGTCGAGCGGGTCGGGGAGCGTCCGGCCTAGCGGGGTCTCGCGCACCTTCACGTAGAAGAGGCCGCGGTGGCTTTCGATGACGCGTTTGCGCGCGGCCCAGGCGGCTTCGATCTCGCGCCAGTGCTCGGCCAGCAGGCGCTGGGCGACGGCGTAGTCGTCGAGGGCTTCGACGCGTTCGCGTTCGCGCACGTCGAGGCTACGGATCTCGCCGGGGATGTCGGTTTCGAGTGCGGCGAGGCGCGCGCGCAGGTCTTCGAGGGCCTGCTGATGGCGGCGGCGCAGCGTGGTCAGCGCGCCGCGCAGGGCCTCGATCTTGCGGATGTCGTCGGCGACGACCTTGCCGGCGGAGAACAGCGCGGATTCGTCGTTGTGCGGGGTGCCGTCGGGGCCGGCGTCGCCCGGACGCGGGATTACGAGGTCGAGCTTCGGGCGCAGCAGGAAGCCGTCGGTATTGTGGAGATCCGGCGCGACGAGCAGGCGGAAGGCCGGTGCCTGCTTGTCGTCGTCGATGACGCCCAGGCGGCGCAGTTCCTCGGGCTTCATGTAGTCGTCGAGGAAGTCGCACAGGCGGTCGATCAGCGACTTCGCCTGGTTCTGGCGCGCGTTGGCCCGGTCGCGCAGGTCGAGGAGGTCGCGGCGCACGTTCACGAAGCTGTCGCGGATCAGCTCGACGTGCGACAGCATGCCCTTGCCGGTGGTCGGCGCCTTGCTGAACACCGGCTCGGTGAGGGGTTCCTTGGGCTGCGCCTCGAATTGCAGGGCGCCGAGGGCGGCCAGCGTGCCGGCGGAGATCGTCGGCTCCATCTGCACGGCGCCGGCGAGGTTCAGATTGCCCGCCGTCGCGTTGATCAGGGGGGAGTCGGCGATGAGCTTCACCTCGGTGAATTCCGCGGTGTTGGTCGTGAAGCGGTTGAGGAAGTCGCTCATCTCAGTTCTCCGGCGTGGTCGCGACCTTGGGTACGAAGTTCGCCTTGGTCGTCCAGCGCACGAGTTTTGCGCCCAGGCCGTCGCCCGGCACGCCGCCGGCGAGTGCGCTGAAGGACACGGTCAGGGCATCGAGCTGCTGGCGCTGCAGGCCGAGGAAGTCGTTGACCTCTTCGAGCAGGCGGAAGCTCTTGTCGAGCGCGGCTTCGAGGTGGCGGATGTCGGCACGCAGGTCCTCGCGCTGGCGGAAGAGGCCGTTGTCCCCGGGCTGCGTGTCCTCGACGACGTCGTAGTCCTCCGGCGCGGGGTGCGGCTCGGCGAGGTGGCTTGCGTAGGGTTCGGGCAGGTTCGGGGTGCCGACCGCTGCGGCGACGTGGGTCAGCATGACGGGCGCCGCCGGTGGCAGCGTGCGTGCGCGGTCGATGACGAGTTTCATGCGGTACTGGTCGGGGTCGGGCGGCGTCTTCGTGATCAGCAGCGGCGCGCGCAGGGCCTGTAGTTGCTGCGCGGTGAGGCCGTGGAAGAGCGCGAACCATTGCTGCTTCCACGCCTGGTAGGCGCGGGTCGCGGCCTCGGCGCGGCGGAAGAGTTCGTCCTCGAGTTTCGTGTCGCGCTGCGGCAGGTCGAAGAGGTCGCGGCGGTAGTCGAGGTCGGGGATCGCGAGCAGCAGGCGGATGCGTTCGCCCAGCCCGTGGATGAGGTCCACGGTGCCGCGCGACAGCTCGTCGGCGACGACGCCTTCGATCGTGTTCGCGGGGACCGGCGCGAGTTCGACCTGCAGGTCGGCGGGCAGGAAGGCGAGCGTTGGCGTCTTGCCGGCAGGGTCGCGCAGCAGAGCCGCGGGGAGCGGGCCGGCGGCGGGCAGGTAGTCGAGGCCCAGCAGTTCGCTGAGCGTCTGCGTCGGCACGTTCGGCAGCGGCGCGGGGTGCTCGCGCTGCCAGGCTTCGAGGGCCGCGACGGTTTGGGCAAGGAGCGTGTGGGCGGCGGCTCCGGGTTCGGCGAGGAGCCTGCCGGCGCGCGGGTCGAACCACACCGGCAGCTTGCCGACGACCTTCACGAGGCCCAGCGGCACGGCGCCACTGTCGGTGCGGAAGGGGGACTCGCGCAGCAGGCGTGCGCCGATGCGGTTCGCGGCACGCCGTTGCGGCATCGCCATGAGCCGCGGGCTGCCGGAGATGCGCTGCAGACCCAGCAGGCATACGGTCTCGATGCGGCGCTCGCGCAGCGGATCGGGTTCGGTGCGGGTGCAGGGTTCCTGGTCGGTCGGGTCGTCGATCGGTTCGACGGCGCTGCGGATCGTGACGAGGAAGAGGCCGTCGCGCAGCGGCGTGTCCTGGTCGCGCTCGGCCTGCGCGGCGAGATCGGGCCAGGCCTGGTCGAGCGGGTAGAAGAGGCGGATGAGCTGCCCGGCTGCGCCCACGGCGAGGCCCGGCTGCACGCGCACGCGCGTGTCGGCGCCGCTGCCGAAGAAGGTGCAGGGCAGGCCTTCGACGATGCCCGGTTCGAGGCTTGCGAGGAGCGGCGCGACGCGGTCGTCGACGTAGGCCTGCAGGCGCTCGAATTCGCGCTCGCCGAGCGCGCGGCCCGGGAAAAGGTTGAGGCGGCGCGGGTCGTCGGGGCGCTTTTCGGGTTCGTGCAGGCGGATCTCCACCGGCACGCGCGGCAGCAGCGTCAGCGCCGGGCGCAGGGACAGCGCGGCGAGCAGGCTGGGCGAGAGGAAGGACGGGGTGGCCATGATTGCTCAACGCCTCCTGTTGATTTGCAGCCGCAGCGGGGTGATCGCGTCTCGGGCGGTGGCGGCGGGACTGCATCCCGCCCTACGGCGCTTTCCCATGTTCATCACCCGGCGACCTGCTTCCACAGCTCCAGATGCGTGCCGGAGAGTCCTAAGTTCGGGCCTTCCTCGAGGAAGAACTTGGCGAGGTCGAGGTCGCCGGCCGCGTCGAGGAAGCGGTCGCGCAGCTTCTCGAACACGCCGAGGTCGAAGCGCGCGAGCGCGGGCATGGTCGGCCACAGCGCGGGGTCGAGGCGGCGGTCGGCGAGGCCGACGATCTGCACCGCGGCGATGCGTGCGCGGTCGTTGCCGCCGATCATCGTGTCGGCGGTGGTGGCGGCCTTGATGCCCGAGTCGCCGGCGCCGCGGGCGCGCGCGAGAATGGCGAGCGTGAGTTCGGTGGCGAGGTCGCTGGTTTGCGCCGCTTCGAGCTTGAGCTTCTCGATTGTCGCGTTGGCGTTCGCAAGCTGGGTTTCGAGCTCCGCGACGCGGGCGCGCAGGCCTGCGAGCTCGTTGTTGGCGGCAGCGAGCGCATTCTGCAGTTCGGCGATGCGCGCGAGTGCGGTGGCTTCCCGGGCGAGGCTGGCGTCGAGCTTCGCGCGCGTGTCGGCGAGTTCCGCTCGGGTGGTTTCCAGCGTGGCGCGGGTCGCGTCGAGTTCGGCTTTCAGCTTGGCGATCTCGTCGCGCGCGGCCTGCAGGTCGGCGTCGGTGCCGCCGGCCGCTTCGAGCTTCGCAAGCGCGTCCTTCAGTTCGGCTTCGAGCTGGGTGATGCGCCGCTGCGCCTCGTTGAGTTGCGCGGTGAGCGTGGTCCGCTCCTGCTCCAGCGCGGCGGACTTGGTGCGCTCGGCGTCGAGCGCTGCGGCGAGCTCCTCGATGCGCTGCTTGAGGGTCTCGTCGATGGGCGAGCTGGTCGTCTTCAGGCGTTCGATCTCGGCGCGCGCGGCGTCGAGCTCGGCCTTCAGCGCGTCGATGCGGTCGCTGGCGGCTTCGAGCGCGTTGGCGAGGATCGTGGCATTGCGGTCGTCGGCCTTGAGGGTCTCGATCTCCTTCTGCGCCGCGGCGAGCGCGAGCTTGAGGCGCTCGATCTCGGCCTGCGCGTCGGCGGGGGTGCCGGAACCGCCGGCTGCTGCGAGGGCTTTTTCCAGTTCGGCGATGCGCAGCTTCAGGCGCGCGATCTCGGCTTCGAGCGCGGCGCGCGCCTCCTCGGCGGCGTCGACGTCCTCCAGCGCCGCATCGAGCTGTTCTTCCAGCGCCGCGGCGTCGGGCGGCAGCGCCGAGCCGGGCGGCGGCAGCGTCATGCCCAGCGCGAGCACGACGGCGCTCACCGCCGTCTCCGCGGTGCGCGGCGGGCGGCGCACGTACATCAGCTCGGCAGGATTCACGTCGGCCCAGATCGCGCGCCACACGTCGGCGTCGGTGTCGATGCGGTGGATCGGCGCCTGCGGCAGGATGCGCAGCGCGAGACGGTCGAGGCGCGCGAGCCGGCCGAGCGCGCGCGGCACGACTTCGGCCGGGGCTTCGAGCTGACGGGCGCGCAGCGCGAAGGCGGTGTCGCTCATCGGCACCAGCACCATCACGTCGCAGTCGGCGTCGCGTTCGAGGTCGATCGGCGCGAGGTGGGCGGAGTCGGCGAGGACCGCGGCGAGTTCCGAGCGGCGCACCGGCGCGATGCTGACTTCGTAGTCCTTGGGGAAGTACTGCTGGCGTCCGCCGATCGGGTCGATGCAGTCCTGCGGCAGCGGGCCCCACGGCGGGAGCACGCGGAAGTACTGGCTCGCCGCGAAGGCGCCGCGCAGGCCGGCGCTCTGGCGCGTGCTGAGCACCGTCTGCATCAGCTCCTGGTAGTGGACCGCGAGATCCTGCTGGATCGCATTGGGGGTATTCAGCGCGCGTTGCGGGCGGCGCAGCAGCCCCCGGTCTATCCACAGGATGCGGCCGCGTTCGACGGCGATCAGGCCCAGCGCGACGGCGTCGTCGGAGGGCAGCGCGAGGCGGTCGCCGCCGGACAGCAGCTCGCGCGCGAGGGTCGCGCGCACCGCGATCTCGTCCTGGCGCGGCAGCGGGAGCGGCAGCGGCATCAGGCGCAGCTCGACGCCTTCGGCCCACGCGGCGACATGCGGGCGGCGTGGCGCGGCGAGGTCCTTGGGGAAGGCTTCGGCGACGCCATCGACGACCTCGGCGTGGGTCAGCGCCAGCGCGTACAGGCCGCGCGCGTAGCTGCGGAAGCGGCCGTCGTTGAGCGTCGCGATCAGGCCGCTGTTGAGGAGGTCTATCGTCAGCGCCTGGTTGGAGAGCTGCAGCACACGCCCCGACGGCGCGATCGCGATGCCCGGCGTGACCTGCAGGAGGTGACCAGACTGCAGGTTGACGTCGAGCCCGCGCACGATGCCGGCGCCGAAGACCTGGCCGAGTTCCAGCAGGCGCTCGTCGAGGTAGATCTGGTCGCGATTGAGGTCCGAGGCCTTCAGCAGCTGGCCGTCGAAGTAGTTCGTGCGCGACAGCAGCGGGTCGATGCTGGAGATGCGCTCGCCGGCCGCGTTGGTCGTGCCGATCCGGAGCGGAGTGAAACGGATGTTGGCCATGGCGGTTCCCTTTATGCGCGGATCAGCCGGGCGAGCGCGGCGGCGTTGAAGAGGAAGGGGCGCACGAGGTTGTCGACCTCGATGCGGCGCGGATTGACGATCAGGTCCGGCTCGGGCGCGGGGGGCGTCAGGCGGATCGCGATGCGCGCGAGCAGCGTGCGCGCGAGCTGGGCGGGATCGGTGAGGAAGGCCTGGCGCGCGACCAGCGACTGGTTGTCGTCGCCGAGCGAATGCAGCAGACGCGCGCCGAGTTCGAGCTGGCTGCGTGCGGCGCCGTCCGCGGCTTCGACTTGGGCGCGCTCGCGCTCGCCGAGCTTCGCCTCGATCTCGCCGTAGGCCTTGATGCGGGAGTGCGCGGCGAAGAGGTGTTCGTCTGCGGGAACATCATCGGGGCGTTCGGCGACGAGCTCGAACAGCACGCAGTCGGCGACGCGGCTGGGCTGGACGGGGTCGGTGCCGGCATTGACCTCGGTCGCGAGCACCGGCTGCAGGCCGCTCGCGCAGTCCTGGTAGCGCATCGTGACCTTGAGCCACAACAGGTTGTCGGCCACGGCATAGCCGTCGCGGATCAGCGCGCCCCACAGTTCCTCGTCCTCGTGCTGGGCGGTGAGCCAGGCGCCGAGGTCGACGCAGTAGGGTTCGGCGACGCTGATCTCGCGTCCCAGGCCGTCGACGCCGACGCCGGGGCTCACGACGAGGCGCACGCGCACGTTGTCGGTGTCGTTGCCGGGATCCTCGGCGCGGATGCTCACGCGCAGGCCCGCGACGGTGCCGGCGCCGTGCAGCCAGTAGCCGTGGCGCGTTGCGCGGCGGCGGAAGTAATCCTGTTCGGCACGCGTCGCCTCCAGCCCCAGCAGCATGCCGGGTTCGTAGCTCACGCGTTTCAGCGCTTCCTCGAAGCGGCCGTCGCCGGCGAGGCTGGTGTCGCAGTTGTCGTCGGGCTCGCTCATGCCCTTCTCCTTGGTTGTCCTTTACGGTGCTTCACGGGCGGTCGCGTCGATAGTGACGGCGTGCTCGGGGTCGAGCGCGACCGGGTTGTGCAGCAGGTCGCCGCGGCCCAGGCGGGTGCGGTCGAGCACCACGCGCCGGGGCGGCGGCTGGGTTTCCAGCCAGGTGTCGATGCCCAAGAGCGGCGACAGGCCCAGCACGAAGGGGTGCTCGCTCGTGCGGATCGCCCATTGCACGGTCGCCGGCACCAGCGAGGGCAGCGCATCGCGCACGACCGCCGCGAGGCCCTTCGCCGGCCCGTGCAGGATCACCGTCATGCGCCGCGCCGCCTCGTCGAAGAAGCGATCCACGACGGCGGCTTCTCCCTTGCGCTCGGCCACTTCCGGCGCGAACAGCGCGAGGAATTCGCGTGCCTGGTCGTCGGAGAGGATCAGGCTGTCGCCGACGATGCTGTTGCCGGAGAGACCCGTGCCGAGCGTCAGCGGATGGTCGCGGTCGTCCATGTCGATGCCGAGGATGGTCGCCATCGTGCGGCGCAGGCGGAAATGCTCGACCGGGATCACCGCGCCGCGCGCCACCGCGCCGTCGGTGAGGATGTCGAGCGCGAGCAGCAGCCCGCGATAGCTGCCGTGCGTCTGCTGCATCGCGCCCTGCGACGCGAGCCAGCGCCGGCGGCGCGCCTCGGGCCAGTGGCGCGGCAGCGTCGTGCCGAGCATGCCGGCGAGCCAGGGCAGGCGCTCGGCGGGCGTGGCGGCGGGTTCGAGCAGGATCTCGCTCGTGGCGATGCGGTCCTCGAGCGGCGTCAGCACGCCTTCGAAGCTCGCGAGCAGGCGTTCGCGCAGGTCGGCGCCGTTGGCGGCGATCGGGTCGGCATCCTCGAGCGGCAGCGGGCGTTCCTGCTGCTGGAAGTGGTCGGGCAGGTAATGCGTCTGCCACGAGAAGCGCGGGTAATACACCCGCAATGCGAAGATCGCCGGGCTGTGGCGGCCGTCGCCATGCATCGTGATGCGGAGGCGCAGGTAGCGTCCGCGCACCTCGCGCACCGCGCCGTTGCCGCGCTGGAGCAGCAGCTCGTACAGGCCGGCGTGGTCGGCGTGGTCCTCGCCCTGCGGCGCGCGCCCGGGGGCGAACGGGAGCTCCGACGCGCGCCGCGTGAGCACCGGCTGCGGCTGGGCGATCCACTCGTCGGGCAGGTCTGCGCGGTCGTCGCCCGCCTGCACGGCGAGCTCGATGCGGCAGCCGGGCGGGATGCAGGCGTCGAGGCACAGGCGGTCCCACAGCGTGTCGGGCATCGCCGAGTCGAGGATCTCGGTCAGCGTGACCGTGCCGCGCGCGGCGAAGTGCGCCTGCGCGAGGCGGTAGAGGCGGATCGGGCCGTCGGCGGTCAGCGTGCGCGGCTCGCCGTCGCGGTGGCGCACGAAGCGCACGGCGGCGGAGAGTGTGGCAGAAAAAGCGGCGGCCTCGGAGCGGCGCGGCCAGCGTTCGGCGAGGAGCTCGGCGGGGGCGTCGTCCTCGTCCTCATGGTCGGCCTCGTCGGGAAGCGCGAGCAGCGGGCAGTCGCGGCGCTGGCCGCGCTCCGCGCCTTCCTCGAAAGGCAGCAGGAGCAGGAAGCGGCCTTCGCCGATCGCGGCGATGTCGGTCGCGAGCGGCAGGTCGGCCGGCAGGCGATGCACGCGGAAGCCTTCGGTCGGGCCGGCGGCGAGCGGGCGGCTGAAGACCTGCACGCGCGGCGCATCGGGCGTGCTGGCGGTGGTTTCGCTCAGCACATAGAGGCGCTCGTCGTCGCCGGCGAGGCCCAGCAGTCCGCCGTGCGGCGGCAGGTCGATGTCCCACAGCAGACGCAGCGGGTCGGGGTTGGCCTGCAGCGGCTCGAAGCGCTCGGGGCGGCCGACGTAGGGTTGCGGCAGTGGCGCGCCGACGGCGAGGCCGAGGCGCGTCTCGCCGAGCAGCCACACGCGGTCTGCTCCCGTCGTGGCCTCGACCCACGCGCGGCGCGGCGCGAAGGGCAGCGTGCAGCGGGTCTGCCAGCGCCGGCGCAGATGGACCGCGGTGAGACCGTTGCCGACGCCGCCGTCGCTCCACGGCAGCGCGACGAGCCCGCTGCCGCCGAAGGCGAGGTCGGTGAAGCGCCCCTGTGGCGCATCGACCGGGTCGAGCACCAGCGCCTCAAGGTTGGGCGCACCGGTCTCGGCATCGTCGAGGGCGGCGAGCACGGGCTGCCATTCGTTTCGCGTCGCGGCGGGCCAGCCGAGCGCGCATTCGAAGCTTTGGCCGTCGGCGCTGAGGCGCCCGAGCTGGCCGTGGTCGTCGAGGATCAGGGGCGTCGCCGCGGCCAGCAGTTCGCGGGCGCGTGCCGACGGCATGTGCGGCAGGCGCGGCGCGTCCTGGCGCGTCAGCGTGAAGGCCCGCTGCTCGACGTCCCAGCTGCACTGACGGCTCGCGTTGCGGAAGTCCGACGTGCCGTCGAGGAGCAGGAAGCGGGTGCCGTTGCTGTTCATGTCAGCACAGGTCGGGGATCACAGGGACGGGCACCGTGCGCGGGCCGTCTTCCGGCGGGCGACCCGGGCCGAAGCCGCGCGGCGGGGCCGGGCGGTCCTCGCCCGGACGGATCGCGACCGCCATCAGTTCCGGCAACTGGAAATCCAGCAGCGGCAGCGCCTGCGCGCCGGTGAGTTCCAGCCACACCGGCGGGTTCTGCCGCTGGTCCTGGTAGAGCAGGCGCAGCGCGTTGACCGCCTCGACGCCTTCGACGCGGCCGGCCTGCGTGCGCAGCTCGTTGATCTCGACCGCCTTGCCGCGCGGCCAGCCCGCCCCGCGCGGACCGCCCGGCGGCAGCGCCCACAGGTAGCGCAACAGCGCGCGCTCGACCTCGGCATGCACCTGCTGCTCGGTCGCCGGATCGACGACTTCGAGCGACACCGCGACCGCGACCGGCACGAACTGCGGCGACAGCACGTACAGCTCGGTGCCGAGCATGCAGCGCGCCGAGAGGTAGTCATGCACGTCGGCGAGTAGGCCCGCGTTCGGGCGCGGCGCGGCGGCAAGCGCCTGCGGCGCCGGGGGCATCACGAACACGGCGACGACGCCCGGCACATTGCGGCGCACCGCCGTGAGGCTCGCGCCGGGAAAAAAGCCCGCGACGGCCTCGGCGCGCGCGACCGGATTGATCGGGTTGTCGCGCGCGAGCACGCCGAAGTCCTCGGCCGTGACGGCGCGCTCGCGGTGGCTGAGGAAGGCCGGGATGCGGCGTTCGGCCTCGTCCAGCGTCTCGGCGTCGACGCCGCCGCGCGTCGGCCATTCGTGGCGCAACGCCAGGCGGGCGCTGCTGCCGTGGATCTCCTTGATGCTGTCGGGTGGCAGGTTGCCTTTCGCGCCGCCGCCGTGGCGGTAAAAGGCCGCGCGGATGCGGGCGTTGGCGGGCGGGCGCTTGCCGCGGATGCCGTCGCCGAAGCGCACGCTGCCGCTCGCCGCATCGACGACGAAAACGGTGTCGTCCGGCCCGCTGCCGGCGAAATGCGCGACCCGCGTCCAGGGGCGGAAGGCGTGCAGATGCTCGACTTCGACCTGCACGCTCGCCGCGTCCACGTCGGCATGCGGCAGTTCGAGCGCCTGGTCGGGGCGGCCGGTGCCGCTGCCGAGCACGATGTCGCGCGCGATGCCTTGGCCGATCACGTCGACGGCGTTGAGGCCGAGGTAGCCCAGCGTCAGGTTGGGTTCGTCGGCGCACGACAGGCGCAGCCAGAAGAGGAGCTGTCCGGGGCGCAGGTCCGCGGGCGGTTCGGGCGGCGTCTCTCCCAGGCCCGCGAACTGCGGGTCGAGGGCGCCGGTCGCGCGCAGCATGTCGGCGTTGCGCGGCAGGCGCAGGCGTGCGACGCCGGTCTTGCGTCCGCCGGCCGAGCTGTCGGCGAGGACTTCGAGCGGCAGGTACTGCACGTTCTGCGGCGCGTCCTCGGGGTCGGGCCACCACGCGAGTTCCCACGCGAGCTTGCGCGGGCGCAGGCCGGTCGCGAGCTGGCCTTCGAGTTCCGTCAGCGGCGCCAATCCGACGTTCAGCACGATGCCGGCGAGCTCGCGGCGCACGAGCTCGGCCTGCGCGACGAAGGCAGGCTTGGCGAGGCAGATCCCGAGGTGGAAGGCGCCGTCACGCGTGCCGGCGGCGCTCAGCGCGTCGTGGCCGGGCACCAGCGTCAGCGGGCGGAAGGCGGCCGGTTCGACGCCGTATTGCGCGCGCAGCTGGTCGAGGCTGATGCCTTCCGCGGCGAGTGCGGCCTCGTCGAGCGTGCGCTTGACGACGACGCGCAGCGCGAGCGGCGTCGGCTGCACTTCGCCGACGGTCGAGAAGCTCGTCGTGCCGGCCTTGAGCAGCGATTCGGTCGCGATCAGCGGCGGCAGCGCGCGCCCGCTCGCGTCGATGCTGACGATGCCGGCCGCGGGGCGGGCCGCGCGCAGCGGAATCTGCAGCAGGTTCAGGAAGGCGAGGCGCTGGCGCTCGGGAATCTGGTTCGCGCGGTAGATGACCGTCTCGGTGAGCCACGCGAAGAGGTCGACCAGCGCATGCACCGGGTCCCCCGGCGCGAGCGGCGCCATCTCCGGCACGTGCCGTGCGAGGCGCGCCTGCAGCTCGGCGACCAGCTCGTCGAAGCGGCGGTCGTCGAGGTCGGGGACGGGAAATTGACTGAAAGCCAGGTTGGGCAGCGCCATCTTTTGTTCCCTCAGCCGAGGTCCAGTGCGAGTTCCAGCGTCTCCCGGCCGCCATCGGCCAGCAGCCGGTAACGCACCTCGAGATTCACGTGCGACAGGCGTTCGCGGTCGGGCACGACGCGCACCTCCTCGATCGTCACGCGCGGTTCCCAGCGCGTCAGCGCGCGCAGCGCGGCGTCGGCGATCAGCGCGCGGGTGGTCTCGTTGTTGGGGTGGTGGATGAAGTTGCGGATGCCCGCGCCGAATTCGGGGCGCATCAGGCGCTCGCCGGGGCGGGTCAGCAGGATGTTGAGCATCACTTCGCGCACGCTCTGGTTGCCGCGCCGCCAGTCGGGGCGGCCCTCGTCGGCGAGGCCGGTCAGCAGCGGGAAGCTCATCAGCAGGGATTCCGGAGTCGGCATCGTCATTTACCCCTTATTTACCCTTGAGCGCCTTCAGGCACAGTCGCGGCAGCGCGAGGAAGACCCACGGCAGCCAGCCGAGGAAGAGGTTCAGCATGTTGATCACGACCATCAGCATCAGCATCGCGCACAGCGTGATCGCGGGCAGGCTGAAGCTGAAGCTCCAGCACGCGCCGCAGTGGTTGCCTGGCCCGTCGCCCTTCATGTCGATGCCCGGACTGATCTTCCTCAGCACGTCCGCGAGCGACTTCGGCGCCAGCATCGCCACGCCGCGCGGCAAGCCGCGCTTGATGTCGTCGAGCGAAGGCAGCACCACTGTGGTCGGGCGCTGCGCCTCCGGGTCGAAGGGCGAGGCGACGCGGAACACGCGGCTCGCCGGCCCCCACGCGACGCGCTCGCAGCCGCAGTCGTCGGCCCAGCGCACGAAGGGAACGGCGACGAAGCGGTCGCCGTCGGTCTGGCCGTAGCGCGGCAGCGGCAGGCCGTCGTCGAAGCGCACCTGCGCGCGCGCCATGCGTAGCGCAACGAGGCTGCGCAGGTCGGCGGCCTGCTGCTCGCCGATGAACAGCCGGTCGCTGCGCGTGCCGCCGAAGCCGTCGGGCAGGGCGACGCTGCCGGCGACGGCCTCGCGACGCACGATGCGCGCGAACAGCTCGACGAGCGCCGGCGCGCTGCGGTCCAGCCAGGCCAGCACCGTCTCGCCCGACACCGGCACCAGTTGGGGCAGCTCGCCGCCGTCGACGATGCGCCACTCCAGCGCGTGGAAGCGCAGCTGCCCGAGCAGGGTGCGCAGGCCGGCGTTGTCGCCGTCGGTGGTTTCGTTGGTCCGGAATTGCGCGACCAGCGTCTGCAGCAGTTCGATGAAGCCGACCGTCGCGACGCCGTTCGCCATCACCAGCCCGTCGCTGTCGTCCCACGCCCTTGCGCCGCGGCTGCCCAGCGGCCACGCCTGCTCGAGGCCGAAGTCCGGCACATCGGTGCCGTTCGCCTGCGGCAGCGGGGCGTCGGCCGTCTCGCGTGCGCTGCCGCCCAGCGGCAGGTAACCCCACAGCAGCGTGTGGCTGCGCTCCAGCCCGCGCGCGTCGCGGCGACGCACGAGCAGCGGGTGCAGCGGCACCACTTCCTCGCCGGAATAGGGTGGCTCCGGGAAGCGCGCCGGCAGCAGCCCGCGCGCGGTGAGGCGGCGCACGTCGTCGGGGTCGTGCGCGGGGATGTCGCCGCTGCGCCAGCCGAGCGGCTGGCCGTCGCCGATCATCCAGCGCTGCGGCGTGCCGTCGGCGGGTACGCGGCGCACGACCATGCCGGCCGAGAGGATCTTCTTCGGGTCGAAGGCCGGCGCGCCGGGTGCGACGCACTGCACCTCGCTGCAGACGAGGTAGAAGCTGCGATGCATCGGCAGGCGCAGCGTCGGCTCGTCCTTGTAGCGGCCGAAACGGTCCTCGCTGTACCACGCTTGCGTGGCGGTGCCGGTGAGGCGGCCGGCCTGCGCGTCGTTGAGGAAGCGCGCGACGAAATCCTCGTCGAAGTAGCGGTGCAGCGTCAGCCCGTCGCCGTCGCCGGCGAAGTAAGGCGCGACCACGCGCGGCTGGTGCACGAGCGCCGGCCCGACGGCCTTCGGCGCGCGCATCGGCCGTTCGGCGAGCAGGGCGGTGTCCAGGGTACGGGTCGCGCTTACCATATGTTCCCCGCCCCCGGCGTGTAGCTCGCCGACACGACCGAGTTGCTGATCAGGGTGTCGCACTGCACGACGCCGGAAAACTTGCTCATCCCCGCATCGACCTTGACCATGCCCGCCGATACCGTGACCTGCGCAGCCTCGACCTTGACCATTCCGGAGCACGTGATCTTGAAGTTGCCCGGCGATATCTCGACCTTCTCGCCGCCCTGCTCGACGGTGACCTTGCCGCCGCCCTGGTCGGTGATCGTGAGATGGTTACCCGCGGGCGTCTCGATCTTCACCTTGGGTTCCTGGTCGTCGAGCAGCACCTTGATGCCGGCCGGGCTCTGGATGAAGTAGCGTTCCTCGACCGGGCGCGCGTCGCCGGGCTGGCTGCTGCCGCCGCTCCACACCGCGCCGAGCACGATGGGCAGGTCGGGACTGACGAAGGCCACGACGACCTGTTCGTTCAGGCGCGGCAGCAGGCTCACGCCGTAGCCACTGCCCGCGCTCGGCACCATCACCGCCGCCCACACCTCCAGCCCGGTCGCCGGCAGGCGCAGCTTCACGCGGCCACGGTTGTCCGGATCGGCGTTGTCGAGCACGACGCCGAGGTGCAGTTCCTGCAGGGGGCCGGGGCTGTGGCGTCCGCTCATGGGTTCCAGTCCGGGCGTTCGACGCGCAGGCGCGTCGACAGCCCCTGCGCGTTGTCGAAGTGATGCCAGCAGTCGGCGATGCGGTAGCGCCCGGCGAGCCGCGGCGACACGCCGGCGAGCTCGACCTCGCGCCCGACGCCCAGCTCGGGCGTGCCCGTGCACACGATCTCGCCGTGGAGGAAGCGTTGCGCGTCGCGGCGGAAAGCGCCCTGCGCGAGCGAATCGGCTTCGGCCTGCGAGCGCGCGAAAGGCTGCGGGCGCGGCGAACGGCCGTCCCAGCCGAGTTCCGCGAGCGTCGCCGCCGCGGTGCGTCCTCCCGGCGCGGGCGCGAGCGACGAACTACTGCCGCTCGCGGCGGCGTCCGATGCGAGGTTGTAACCGTCGGCGAGCACCTCGCGCGGCTGGCGGTTGAGGTCCGCGACGATGCGGATGCGCTGCGCGTTGGCGCCGGAATCGAGGCGCACCGGGTTCGCGTCGGCCTCCTCGGCGCGCGCGCGCAGCCGCCCCCCCTGCATGCGTAGCGGGATGTCGTGCGGCCCCAGCACGCGCAGCAGGAAGGCGAGGTGGCTCTCGTTGTGCTGCAGCCAGTCCGCGTTGCCGGCATCCACGCTGACGTCGGCCTGCAGCCCGGCGTCGCTCGCGATCTCGCGCACGACATCGGCCAGCCCCTTGTTCTCGAACACCCGGCTCGCGCGGCTGCGGGCGAGCTTGTGCAGCGGATCCTCGGCGAGGATCACGAGCTGCGGCGCACCGTCGCCGTAGCGCTCCTCGAAGGCGGTGATGTCGCCGGAAAAAACCGCACTCTCCGCCGTCTCGCCCAGCAGGATCTCGATGCGGCTGCCCAGGCGCACATCCTGGAAGGCGAAGTCCGGCGTGCCGCTGCCGCCGCTCGCCCAGTTGACCACGCGCAGCTCCGCGCTCGCCATGCCGCTCGCCGGCAGATGCACCGACAACGCAGCCGCCGCCTCGCCGAGCGCGGGGCGGTCGGCGCCGTCGATGCGCACGCGCGGACGGGCGCTGACGAGGGCGGGACTAGTCGATGGCAAGGCGCGCCTCCCGCTCGCGGGTCACGGTCAGCAGGTCGAGCAGCGTCTCGCCGGGCCGGCCTTCGGGCGGGCGCGGCTCGGCGCCGGCGGTCTGTGCCGGGTTGGGCTCGGGCTGGACTTCGGCGACGAGTTCGTCGATCACGATGGGCATCAGCGGCCTCCGGTGGGAATCAGCAGGGTGCCCAGCGCCGTGAAGCGCGGGTTGTCGAGGCGGTTCGCGTCGGCGATGCCGCGCCAGTCGCGCGGGTTCTGCCCGGCGGCCTGCGCGGCGCTCGCGGCGTCCTGGCCGTCGCCGCCGGGCGCGAAGCTCGGGCGCGGCCGTTCGGCTGCCTGCACCGACGGATCCAGCGCGAACTGGTAGCGGTCCTCCTTGAAGGTCAAGGCGAGGGTCGCGCGCAGCGGGATGCCTTCGGGCGCGAAGAAGTCCAGCGTCTCCGAGTAGCTCGACAGCATCCCGGTGAACTGGAAACTGCCCCACTGGAAGCGGCAGCGCTTGGGCGCCTTGGGCTTCTTCGACTCGGCGTCCTGCGGCTTCATGAAGGCTTCCGCGATGCGTTTCGTCAGCGTGCGCACATCGGTGTTCGCGGCGACCGTCTCGCGGTCCTCGCGGCTGTCTGAGCCGAGCGTCGCGGCGATGCTGGTGTCGAACACCAGCTCCACCGCGAGCGTCGATTCGCTCTTGTCGACGTATTGCGCGGCCGCGCCGCTGCCCCCGCTGCCGCCCTTGTTGTCGGCCTTCAGCGTGTTCGCGAGGGTCACGCGCAGCGTCGCCGGGTTGAACTGCACGTCGATGTGCTTCGACTCGTCGGTCTCGACCTGATCCCCGTTCATCGGGATCAGCTTGGCGCGGGCGATCTGCATGGCGGGCATCGTCTTCTTCCTCAGCCGCGCTCGAGTTCCAGGCCTTCATGCACCAGCTGCAGCTCCTCGATCGCGACCTGGCTGGCAGTGGAGGAGAGGTCCGGCCCCTTGAACTTCGTCGGCAGCGCGTTGGTGATGCGCCAGCGCAACAGCGGTTTGTCCGGATTCTCGGGATGGAAGACGTCGATCGTGCCGCTCATGCGCAGCGCGTAGTTCGACTGGCGCGTGCTCATGTCGAACCAACTCCACAGGTCGGCGAGCTCGGTGATGCCGCGCTTGAGGATGATCGGCGCAAAGGTCGTCGGGCCCGCGAGCTGCACCTCGCCCCAGTTGCGCCCGCCTTCCTTCAGTGCCTTCGGCGCCATCGTCGCCTCCAGCCCCGACACCTCGCTGAAGGCGCCGCGGCACAGCAGGTTGCCGCCCTCGCCGTCGTACAGCGCGACGCGGAAGCGGAAGGGGATGAACTCGCGCGCTGCGTCAGCCATCGACGGCCTCGATGCGGGTTTCCGTCACGGCGACGTGGCGGTCGTGCAGGAAGGTCAGGCGCAGCCGGTCGATCGGGTAGGCCGGTGCGATCTCGATCTCGAACGCGATCGTCGATTCGGGCGACGGAATCTCGCGGATGCGGTAGGCGCTCTCCGGCCGCGCGCCGCGCAGCGCCCCGGCTTCATGCAGGCGCTCGAAGAAGGCGCGCAGCGCGAGCTCCGGGCGCGGATCGCGCGGATCGGCGTCGAACACCAACTGCTCGCCCAGGGCCTGCAGGCCGCGCCGCAGCCAGCCCATGAAGCGCATCACCTCGGCCGAACGCCAGTGCTCCTGCGCGCGCTGTGCCGCGCTCATGCGGCGCAGGTCCGCGGCCGGCAGGCAGGGCGCGCACAGCGCCTCGTCATCGACCTGCAGCTTGCCCGCGCGGGTCAGCAGCACCGTCACGCCGGGCACCTCGCGCAGCGCGGTCGCCTGCTGCTGCGTCACCGGCGGCCACGGCAGCGCCGCGCCGGGCAGCGGGCGGCCGGCGATCGAACGCCACACGCCATGGCGTTGCGACACGCGCGCCTGCATGCCGGCGACCAGCCCGCAGGGCGACGCGAGGGGCTGATCCTCGCTGCGCAGATAGGGCCACAGCAGCTGCAGGTGGCGCAGCTTCTCGGCGAGCTCGGCGTGTGGCGCCACCGCGGCACCGCCGCCGGCCTCGCTGCCCACTTCACCGGCGATGCGCGCGATGTGCTCGAGGAACTCGCGTGACGGCGCCGGCAGCTCGTCGCGCGGGCGCTGGTCGAGCGGCAGCGTCAGCAGGCACTGCATGTCCGGGCGCAGGCGTGCCAGTGCGCGGATGATGGGCGGCACGATGTCGACCGGCCCCGGCGGCGCATCCGCGGGGGGCATCTCGTTCGAGTGGCGCCGCTCGCGATGGGTGTCGTCGATCTCGGTGCCGCATGGCAGGAACACCGGCTCGGGGTTCTCGAGGCGCACGCGCGGGACGTCGGGCAGCGCGCGCGGCACCATCAGGCGTTCCAGGTCGGGCAGCGCGAGGATGCCGGCGCGTTCGATCAGCAGCGCGCGCTCGAAGGCGCCCAGCTCCGACGGTTCGATCAGGCTCGTGTTCGGCTGCGGCAGGAAGGCGCGCACGCCGTCCGATTCGGGCACGCGGATGATCCACAGCGTGCGCGTGTCGCCGAAGCCGCGGTCCTCGCCGGCGAAGAAATCCTGCACCGCCGCCGGCAGCCAGGCCGAACGGCCGGCCAGCGCGCTGCGGTAGGCGCCGTCGGTGTCGAAGGCCTGCGGAAAGAGCGCCTGGAAGTAAGCCAGCGACCGGATCGGGATCGGCAGCCGGTACAGCGCATACAGCGTCCCGTCGCCCGGTTCGGGCTCGCTTGCGCCTTCGTCGAGCGCGCGCAGGCGTTCCACTTCGGCCGTGAAGCCCAGCGCCGCAATCTCGGCGAGCACCGCGAGGTCGCGCGCGAGCCGCTTCCACTCGGCGCTGCCGTCGAAGGACGGGCAGTGGCCGATCATCACGACCTCGACCGGCGCGAGCCGCCGCGAAGCGGGGCGCGCGTCCAGTTCGATGCGCTTGTCGGCGAGCAGCACGGCCTTACTCCTGCTCGATCGTCTCGACGGAGAGGACCAGCTCCTCGATCGCGACGTCGCCGCCGCCCTTTGCGGTCAGCGTCGGTCCGGTCCACTTGATCGGCATCGCGCCGCGCAGCTTCCAGCTCACGACGGTGTCGGCGCGGTCCTCGGACTGCAGCTTCACGACGATGTCACGCTTGGCCTCCGAGATCTTGCCGGTGCGCCCCTTCTCCAGCCACTCGTAGAGGTTCTGCGCGCCGATCACGCCACGCTTGAGCGTCACGTCGCCTGCCTTGTGGATGCCAGGCACCTTGCGCACGTAGTTCACGCGGTCGTTGCCCGCGCGGTACTCCGCGACCGTGACCTCGGCGTTCAGCCCCGACACCTCGGAGAAGCCCGCCTGCACCTCGCTGCCCTGGCCGGGTTCGAGGTCGACCAGGAAGTTGAACGCCGAATAGGGTGTTTCACGAAAAACGGCCATGACTGTCTCTCCTCAGTTTCAGGCGTCGGCGGTCTTCTGGCCGATGCGGAAGATCACGAACTCGGCGGGCTTCAGCGCCGCCACGCCCACGAGGCACACCATGCGGCCGTTGTCGATGTCGTTCTGCGTCATCGTCGAGCGGTCGCAGCGCGCGAAGTAGGCCTCCTTCGGCGTGCCGCCCAGCAGCCGCCCGTTGCGCCACTCGTTGAACAGGAAGTCCTCGACGCTCGAGCGGATGTTGGCCCACAGCGCCTCGCCGTTCGGCTCGAACACCGCCCACTGCGTCGACTTCTCGATCGAGCGCTCGAGGTACAGGAAGTAGCGCCGCACGTTCACGTACTTCCACTCGGGGTCGCTGGAGAGCGTGCGCCCGCCCCACACGCGGTGGCCGCGCCCGGCGAAGGAGCGCAGGCAGTTGATGCCGTTGGGGTTGAGAAGCTCCTGCTGGAAGGCGTTGATCTGCTGCTCGAAGCGCAGCGCCCCCATCACGATCTCGTTCGCCGGTGCCTTGTGCACGCCGCGATCGACGTCGGTGCGCGCATACACGCCGGCGATGAAGCCGGCTGGGGGCACCGTGATGTCGCGCCGTGTGCCGGTCGGGTCGGGGATCACGACCCACGGGTGGTACAGCGCGAGGCGCGAATCGTCGAAGTTGCCGGCGAAGGCGCGCACCTCGCTGATGCTCTGCCCCGAGCGCGCATCGACGATGCCGACGCGGTAGCGCATGCGCCGGCAGTGCTTCTGCACCTCCATCACGACTGCCTTGTGGCCGTCCTCGTCGGACGTCGCGGCGGCCGGCGTCATCACGATCGACACATCCTCTACCATCTCCAGTGCCTTCAGACCGGTGCTGCCCTTGATCTCGTCGGTCTCGCCGGCGTAGTCCGTCGAATCCGGCGCGGTACCGTCGCTGCCGCCCGAAAGGGCGATCAGGTAGCGCGGTTCGTCGAGCGAGCTGGCCCCCGGATTCAGCGCCCCGGGATCGCAGATCGAAATCAGCGCCGTCTGGATCGAGTCGCCGGTCGCGCCCGCGCCGAGCACGCAGGCGAGCGGCGAACTCAGCGCCTCGGCGCGGCGGTCGGGCGTGGCCGGCAGCAGTGCGGCGAGGCTCGTCGGGCCGTCGGGCGCGGTCGTGAGGCCGGCGTAGGTGCGGATGACCTCGCCGTCCTTCCCGCCGTTGCGTACGTCGAGGTCGAAGCTGCGCAGCACGATCATCGCGCGCGCCGCGCCCGGCGCCGCGGCGAGCGCCGCGAGGGGTAGCGTGATCGGGTTCGCCACGCCGGGATTGAGGGTCGTGTTGCCCGTGACCGTGAAGGTCTCGCCCGCGGCATCCAGCGTGCCGCGCAGCACCTTCAGATCGCCCCAGTCCGCACCGCCCGTGAAAGCCGTGATCGTGGTGACATCCGAGAGCTGCAGCTCCGCCGAGGTCCCCGCGGCCAGCGGTCCGGAGGCTGGTGGGCGCACGAAGATGCGGGTGAGCTTCGCGTCGGCCGGCAGCTGGGCCGCCTTGAGCTTGGTGATCTGGGTCGCTGCGAGGGGGGCGGGATTTGCCGGGTCGGTCATCGACACGATCTCGGCGCGATTGTTCTGGATTGCGAGGTTCGCGCCGTCGAGCTTCACCACCGCCCGGATGTCGACCGGGAAGGCCGCATCGTCGATCGGGCCGGTCGCCTTCGCGGCCAGGGGCACGCCCTTCGCCTCGAGGAAGTACAGGTGGTCCGCGCTGGCGGTCTTCGGCGTCTCGCTGCGCAGCAGGTTCTCGCTGTCGCGCCAGCGCAGCTCCAGCGTGTATTCCCCCATCTTGCCGGGGAAGCGGCTGAAGAATTTCACGGTGTTGCCGGCGTCGGCCTTGACCGCCGCATTGGGCCACACCCCGTCCGCGTCGGCGGCGAGCGCGTTGATGCCCTTCACGACGCGGGCGACGAAGAGCTGCTTGCCGCCGTTGTCGAAGAAGGCCCGCGCCGCGTGCGCCGTGTGGTTGAGGACATCCTTGCCGCCCGCGCCGATCGCGAGGTCCTGCGCGTCGCCGAAGATGCGTTCGAAGTCCGCGTAGCTCGTCAGTACCTCGGGCACCCCGCGTAGCGGGCCGGTGCGGGTCGGGCCCACCAGCGCCGCGACGCTGGTCCCGACGCCCTCGATCGACTTGTTGCGGAAACTCGTCTCCTCGACGAAGACGCCTGGGGCAAGGTACTCGGGCATGTCGCTTCTCCTTCGGTGCCTATGAGGCTTATTGACGCTGCGGTTCAGGAAAACCGCAGGACGAGGTCATCCCGTCCCGGGCTGGCCAGGGTGGCGATGCGCCCCGGCGCAATGTCCACCGTGATTTGAGTCTTGAACGCGGCGTTCCCGCTGCCGGTGCCGCGCACGCGCGCCGCGGGCAGGGCATCGGGGTCGGTACCGCTCGCGGCGGCGCGCACCGTGAGCACCCCGGGGTAAGTCGTCGCCGGGGCGTCCTTGGTGAGCGCCGGCAGCCGCGCCAGCGACAGCCTGAATTCGCCGTGGGCGTCGCTCTGGGCCATGAAATCGAAGGGCGTGGCGAGTGGTGGCGTCACGCGTAGTGCCAGCAGCGCCCAAGGTACCGGCGTGCCGTCCTCGAGCGTCGTGCGGCCCGTCAGGCCGCCGGCGCGGCCGAAGCGCGTGCCGAGCGGCGAGCGGAACAGGCTCAGAGCATGTTCGGCGCGGCGGCCGGCAGCGAGGGAGAAGCGTCGCGGCAGGAAGTGCCCGGCCGGGTCCGCGACCTCGCCCGCAAGGGGGTACAGCGGCTCGTCGGCCTCTGCGGGTACCGCGAGGTCCGCTGGGCTCGCCGCGCCGGCGATCACGCGCCGCAGTTCGGCCGGCACCCGGCGCCACAGCACGGTGCCGGCGGTCTTGTGGATCAGTTCGAGATCGGCCGGCGGACTATCCAGCCGGATCCTCAGGCCTTGAGCCGGCACCGGTCGCCTCGCTCCCCCCTGCACGCCGCTCGCGTCCACCCACTCGATGAAGTCGCTGGCATGCAGCACGAGGGTCTCGACGATCACTGCGCGCTCCCGCTACGCTCGTCCATCGGGAACACCAGGGTCCTGACCGCGGGCCCTTCGTCACGGTCGATGTCCGGGGCAAGGCGCACCGTCTTGACCAGGTAAGGGGCCGACAGGCGATAGTTGCCCGGCAGGCTGTCCCACAGCCGCATCAGGTCTTCGGTGCTCATCTCCTCGGGCAGCACCTGCACGACGTCCTCCCGGCCCCAGTCGGGATCGGCGAGGCTCATGTCCGCGCTCTCGAGCATGAAGCCGCCGCCCAGGATTTGGATCGCCGCGGCGAGGTATTCGATTTCCTGGTCGGTATGCGTGCACCACGCGATCAACAGCAGGTGAAGGTTGACCGGCAGTTCCGGGCGGGGCTGGCTGCGCCCCGGCAGCGGCGACAGATGACGGTTGCGGCTGAAGGGGTCGACCGAGATGCGATGCAGGTAGAGCCCGAGCGTGTCGGTGTTGGCCTGCGGCTTGCCAGCGAGCGTATGCGAGCCGAGGATCTCGACCTGAGGGTTGCCGCCCAGACGCGCCGCCATGCGGATCGCCAAGCGTTCGCGCAGGGCCTGCAGAACCGACAGAATGCCGAGATGCGACGCCAACGTACCCTCCCTCTAGAGCCGGAGCCTGTGAGACAGCGTTGCGACGGACGGACCGCAGACCCTATGAAAAACGGGTTTTATTGCGAACGGGTTATCAAAATGTCACATCGCGAGCCGGCGGCGCAAACCGGAGATGCAACAAGAAATTGCAGATGACCTTTGCGTACGGAGGGGAATACCGTACGGATGGTAGGGGATTGGTACGGGCGTTTCGGTAGGGGTGTGGGGGCTCGCCGTCATGCGCGAAGGGCGAGAAAAACATCGCTTCCTCCGTCCTTCCTTCCGCGACGCGCCGGTCCGGCGCCGCTGTGGGAGCGCCTGTGGGAGCGGCTTCAGCCGCGAATCGGCGGCAGGAGCCCTGCACGGTCGATTCGCGGCTGAAGCTCCCACGGGAAAGCCCGCGCGCCGACTATTCCTGTTACCAGATTCCCAGCTCCGCGAGCTGGCGGCTCGCCGCCTCGGACCAGCCGCGGTTCGCCGCCGGGCTCGCGGGGCTGGGGTGCAGCACGCGCCCGATGCGCAGCTTGCGCCCGGCCTGCCTTGCAGTGCTGGCTTGCGTCTGGTCAGGAACGCTTGTTGTCGCCCGCCAATTCCCGCTCGATTTGCTCGATGGTGGGCAAGCTGGATTCAAGTTCCATCGGCAATGCACGGGTAAGCTCGAAGGTCGAGACTCCTATCGGCTTATCCACCCCGCGCAAGGCGTATTCGGCGATGACCTCGTTCTGCTCCTGACAGAGGATCAGTCCGATCGTCGGTGAGTCTGTCCGGTGCTTCAGGACATCGTCGACCACGCTGCAATAGAAGTTCATCTTGCCGGCGTATTCCGGCCGGAACTGGCCGCGTTTGAGCTCGATGACGATGTAGCAGCGCAGGTGCAGGTGATAGAACAGCAGATCGATGTAGAAATCCTGGTCCCCGACTTCGATGTGGTACTGCCGCCCGACGAAGGCAAATCCCTGGCCCAGTTCCAGCAGGAACTTTTCCAGATGCGCTATCAAGCCGGTTTCCAGCTCGCGTTCGTGGAAAGGCTCGGCCAGTGTCAGGAAATCGAACAGGTAAGGGTCTTTCAAGGCCTGTTGCGCCAGATCCGACTGTGGCGGCGGCAGTCGCAAGGCGAAATTGCTGGTCGCCTTGCCTTGACGAGCATGGGCCGAACTCTCGATCTGCATCTGCAGCACATTGCGGCTCCAGCCGTTGGCGAGCGTCGCCTGCATGTACCAGTACCGCGTTTCGGTATCCTTGACCTTCTCCATCAGCAGCAGATGGTGTCCCCAAGGCAGTGACAGCAACACCTCCGTCGGGAAAAGTGCCACAGCCTGTGGCACTTCTTCGGCAACGGCGGCTTGTGCCACAGGCTGTGGCACCACTGCCAGACTGCCGTATTCACGGTAAAACGCCAGCATCCGTTTGATGTTGCGCTCGGAAAAACCCTTCACTTCCGGCAGCTCGTTCCGGATATCCCGTGCCAGCCGGGGGATGACCGCTGCTCCCCAGCCTTCGCGTTTTTGCCGTGCGTCCAGCATCTGGCCGACTTCCCAATACAGCCGGATCAACTCGGCGTTGACCCCCTGCATCGCCCGAGTCTGTGCAGACCGGATGCGCTGCTTTATCTCGCTCAGCAGCTCAGGATAGCGAACAGGATGGGTTTGGTTGTCTGCGTTCATGCACCGCCCTTGGGAAAGACGATGCCGGCACGTCGATCCACGCTCTGCCATGCGGGCCGAAGTAGTTCGGTCATCGGGTTCATGATGCCGTCGCCGAAGTTTCGTCCGACTCCGATGCGCCGAGCACGATGGAGGTCCCGCCCGAAACAATCCATTCCTCGTAATCCGCCATCACCAGTTCCGCGCGCTTCAGGAGGGGCACCAGCAGCGCCTTCCTGTCTGGGTGAAAAGCTATTTTCAGATTGCTGACGGCGGTATCCAGCAATCGTTTGAACGACTCATAGCGCTCCTCCCACGGGAAATCCTTTCCTTCAGTTGTCATTGCCAGCACCAACTTGCAGTGGATGTCGTTGTTGTGCCGTTTGCCCTCACTGTCTATCACCCGGAACAACACGATCAGGAACGCTTTCAGCTTCTCGATCAGCACAAGCTTCTGTTGCTCGGTCAGTTGCAGGGCCGCGAGCAGTTCGATGGCATCGAGCGAGGCCATCAGTCCGCCTATGGAATGGGGCAGTCCGGCCTCTCCGTCCTTTCGCTTCTTCCTCTTCACGGGAGCGTCCGGCAATTCGTCCATGCCCCAGCCGACGGCATCCTCCACCAGATCAATGTCGAACACCGCACCGACGCGGTCGTCATCGTCGCGCAGCTTCGATGCCAGATGCCTGACCACCTGCTCGGCGAACGCCGCGCGTCGCTCGTCTGCGTGCTTGGACAATTCGGGCTTCCTGAAATCGAGGATGCCCCACAAGCGTTCGCGGCCACTCAGCCAGGCCGAGCCCGCCTTGCGCAACTGGACAGCACGCGGCTTTTCGTTCTGCACCAGCCCGTCGAGAAAGTCGGAAAGCCCCGTCGCGCCGTCCTTGTCCTTGCCGCCCGCCTGGGTCGCCTTCCAGCTTCGCCAGTGGGCGTTGATGTCCTTGTCGTCGACGAAGAACATCTTGAACGCGGCGTCCATCTTGGCTTTCAGGGTCATCGCGTCGAGGTCGGACACGGTAATGCCGCCATACTTGGCGAATACCTTCGGGAGATTCTTCGAGACGACGCCCTCGTGGGAGAAATCCACCAGCAGGCAGTCGTTCTTCCACTTGCGCCAGCGATTCACTCGGCATGCCGCCTGGAACAGCAGCACATCGTCCATGCCTCGGTCGATGAACAGCGTGTGCAGGGTCGGTTCGTCGAAGCCGGTAAGGAGCTTGTCGACCACGACAATGAGCGCGTTATGAACCTTCAGCCCCTGCTTGGCCCCTTCGCCCTTGCGGCGGAACTCGTCGATGATCGCGTCCTGATTCCTGCCGCCGTTGAGTGACGCGCAACCCGGCTCGCCCTGCTTGTCGGTGTAGAGCAGCAGCACCGGACACGCCCTGATCGCCTCGGCATGCTCCATGAAACGCGGATCGTTCGCCAGCTTGTCGAGTTCGGCCCGCAGCAGTTTCTGGTAGGCAATCGCCGCCTTGATCGAGTGGGCCGCAAACATGGCCTTGCCCTCGCCCAGGGCGCGGCCCGGCGGGCGAATCGCCATCATCGTCTTCGCCACGAACACCAGAGCGGCCTGCCTGGCGACAAATCCCTGCCGGTCGGCGTTCTGGTAGATCTCGTCGGAATTCGGCGGGCGCAACCGGTCGCCGTCCTGCAGCTTCTGGATGGTCTCGACGATCCGGTATTGCAGGTGGTCCTCGAAGCGAATCACGTTCTGGATCGGATTCAGGATCACCTTGTCGCGGATGGCCTGCGTCATCGTGTAGGCGAAATACGGTGCCCAGCGGATGTCGTCGCCGGCCGCTGCCGGGGAACGCCATTCGCCGAAGCGGGCGAGGATCTCGTCGCGCGGCGTCGCGGTCAGGCCGATGATGAGATTGCGCTTTGCGCCTTCGGGGCGGATCGTGCCCCACTCGTCGAATATCTCGATCGTCGCGTCGTGCAGGATGCCGTTCTGCGTGCGATGCACCTCGTCGATGACGAAGGCCACCCGCTTGCTCGCCAGCAACGTGGCGAGCGCCGGGTCGGCTTCGGCCAGTTTCTTGATCGACGGGAATTTCTGGATGTTCACCACCACCACCCGCGCGCCATGCTGCAGGCCGTCGCGCAAGCCCTGGAAGGTTTCGGCCTCGGCGACGATGTTCTGCGTCGCCCGCAGCCGTGCCGCCTCCTCGGCGACGTTCTGGCGCAGTTCGGTGCGGTCGGTGAGGAGGATGCACAAATCGAACAACGGGGCCGCCGCCGGGCTCCGCGGGTCGGGCATGTCGGCGAGCGCCTGCGCCAGCCAGACGATTACATTGGTCTTGCCCAGCCCTGCCGCGCCTTGCAACAAAATGGAGTGCGATTCCTGCCCGTTGCGGTGGAGCAGGGTCTTGCAGACGATCTCGTCGGCCTTCTTCTCGTTGAGATCAGGAAGGGAAGCGGCCAGCGCTGCGCGGATGTCCTGCTCGTTGATCTTGGACTTCCCCTCGTCAGCATAGAGTTCGCGCACCCGCTTCATGGTCTGGTGCAGCATGGCCCGTTGTGCCGGGCGCGGGCGCAGGATCTCGGTGCCGGTGGTGGTGCGGCTCGGGCGGTTCTGGTTGAAGAAATGAATCTCCCGGTCCACCCCGTCCGCGGGGTCGAAGAACGACGCAAGGTGCTCGGCCAGCGCGACGGACGGCGGCTTGTCGCGCATCTCCGCAGTGCGCAGGAAGGATTCCACCAGCTTGTCGGGCAGGGTTTCGACCAGCGCCTGCGTGTCGTCCGCCTCGATCGCGTCATCGATCTCCGGCAGCAGCCATTCGAGGTCGGGCAGCACCATCATCGCGCCCATGTCCGCGCAACTGATATGGGTCGCCTTCTCGTACAGGCAGATGCTCTGGCGGATTTCCCAGCGCACCTTCTCGCTCAGGTCGCGGTGGCGGAACCCCGGCCAGCGTCCGCCTTCGACCGCATAGCGTTCGCGCGCCTCGCGCAGCACGGCAATGCCGGCCTCGACGCAGTCGTGCGCGATCTTCTTGCGCCCGTGGCCGGCGGCGGTCTGCCCGGTCTGCGCAGTCTTCAGTTCGGAGTAGGCCAAGTACAGGCCATTGACGAAAAACACCAGATCGGGGCGGCGGCGGATGCGCTTGTTGCCGTGGGGGAATTGGCGCTCGAATGTCGCTTCGGGGATCACGCGCAGCAAGTTTTTCGCAAACTGCGTCGCAGCGTCGGAATCGGCCCCGGCGCGCGGCGCCTCGTTCCACAGCACGAAAGACTGCCCGGCGAAGCTCAGGCTCTCGCGCAAGACGAAAGCCGCATTCGCCTTGGCCTCGATCTTGGGCAGCAGCGCCTCAGTTAGAAAGACGTGCAGGAATTCGGCGTCCGAGTCATAGCCCCGGGCCGCTTTGGCGAAGGCTGCCGCATTGAGCGGACAACCCTCGCGCAGGAAGCGCAGCAGATCCCCCGGCACGATCCAGCGCGCCGCGTCGATGTCGGCGGGTTTGCCGAGTATCCAGTCCAGCCCGCCCGGTCGGGGCGCAGTCAGATACGGGATGAAGATGCCGTTCTGGAAATCGCTTTCCTTGAAACCGTCGGCCATGGGCATTCCTCGCTGCGTCAGGCCGCAAGGGCCTCCCGGGGTTGTTGGGGCTCGTAGGCGGAAAGGTCGATCTTGCCGGTGACGGCCTCGTGGATCATCGCCTTGCGCTGTTCCTTGAGCAGGGCTTCGAGCCGGTCGATGAGGGCGATCTGCCGGGCGATCTGCGACAGCTTGCGGTCGAGAAACGCCGCGATCTCGGCCTGCTCGTCCTTCGGTGGCAGGGCGACGCGGATGTTCTTGAACTCGTCCCAGTACAGGCGCAGCCGAAAGTCCGTGATGCCGCGCGAGCGGCACCGGATTTCCTCCATCGCGGCCGGAGCCCGCAGCAGATACTCGATGAAGGTCGGAACTACGGCAGTGCCGGGCCGCGCCACCACATAGGCCGGGCTGACCAGGCCCTCGACCTTGGCCGCACCGAAAGCGCCTTGCCACGCTCGCATCTGGTTATAAACGAGGTCGCCGGGCTTCACCCGCTTGTAGAGCGTGCGATCCTCGCTGCGGCTCACTTTCCGGTCGAGCTCGTCGTCTTCCAGTTCCTTGTCGGAGATGCCGGAATGAATCGACACGCTCAACATCGGCAAGCCATCGATGCCGGCGTCGGCGGCTTCGCGGAACAGCGACCCCAAGCGCACGACTGCCCAGTGGGCGGGTATTGCCCCCAGCCAGTCGATGTCAGACTCTCGCTGCGCTGCGTCGGCATTCAAGCCCCGGAACGTGGCGTCTTCGATGACCGAATTCTTCAGCTCCCGCAACAGCTCGCGTTTCTTGCCGAGCAGTTCGAGGCGCTTGTCGACGCGACCGGTCTGGAGGTCGAGCCACGCGGCGATGCGGCGCTGTTCGTCGAGCGGTGGAACGGGGACATGCTTGTTTGCAATAACTTCTACAGATAGACCCGGTTGTGCTGATGCGGTCGCGTATTGATTCAGATTAAGGGCGCGAAGTGCTTCACCAAGCCAGCGCAGAATGAACGTTCTCCTTGGTTGCGCCACGACCGCATGCTCGGTTGCCCAAAATGGGCCCTTTGCATAGTTGATGTTGCCGCACAAAGCGCCCTGTCGCCCAATAAGGACATGCTCTCCTTTATGGGTAAAACGAAAGGAATACCCACGAAGCCCATTGCCGCCCATGACGGGATAAGGCCCATCTTCGTTGATTTGCTCAGCAGACAGATGGTCGCCACTCTTCAATATCGCCAAGTCCTTAATCCGTATCAAGTTCCATGATGCCGGAATTTCAGCTGGCCACGAAACGCGGCTGTCGTTCATCGCTCGCGCCATCGTCACCCCTCCGAGCGAAGATCGGCGGCGATCTCGGCTTCCAGCCGTGCCATCTCTTCCTCGACGGCAGCGATGTCCTTCAGGATGTCATTGGTCGGCCGGACTTCGCGCCTCTTCGGGAAAACGCGGTTGAAGTTGATCTCGCTACCGATCTTCACGCCGAGGATGCGCCACGGCTCATGCACCCACTTGGCGAGGAAGTCCCCGATGTTCTGGTCGTTGGTGGCGGCATCCGACGCGTAAGGCACGGTCTCGGTGTCCTTTTCCCAAAGCGGGCCGAGCAGGATGTCCACCTTGGCGAGTTCCCGGCCCTTGGACTTGGCGATCTTTGCCTTTACCGCGAGCACGCCCAGCCCCTTCGCCTCCCCGTCGATGGTGATGGCGCCGGTGTCGTTGTCGCGCCGGTAGCAACTGCCGCCAGCGATCGATACGACGGCTTGTCCGGCATTGCGCGCCGCCTCGTTGAATAGCGCGACGGCTTCCTTGACGGTTTTGCCCTCGAAGGCGGCGAGATCGAGAACGCCGCCGTCGATGGCATAGTCGGCATCGTCGAAGCGGACGACGATCTTCTCGCCCTCGATCTTCGCTTCGTCCTGGATTGCGCGGCCCTGTTCGTCGTGCCGGTGCAGTTCGATTTCCACCTTGTTGTAGAGCAGGGCGTCGACCGGCAGTCTGCGGGCCAGCGGGCCGTCCGCGAAGTCACGGAAGGCTTGCACGATGCGCGCCCGATTGGCGTCGTCGATCTCGCAATTCTTCTGGTTGAGGTTCTTCCTGAGCTTGGTGAAGCAGGTCTCGGCGTTGATCAGCAGCACCTGCCCCTTGCGGGCTTTCGGCTTGGCGCGATTCAGAATCCAGAGGTAGGTCGAGATGCCGGTGTTGAAGAACTCGTTCTTCGGCAACTGGATGATGGCTTCGACGATATCCTGTTCCTGGATCAGCCAGCGGCGGGTCTCCGACTCACCGCCGCCGGCATCCCCGGAGAACAGCGTCGAGCCGGAATGGACGACGGCGGCGACGCCCGTATCGGACAGATGGAACGCTGCGTGCTGCAGGAACAGGAGTTGGCCGTCGGACGTGGGCGGCATGCGGTTCTTGTCGAAGCGGCCCGAGGCGTCCATTTCCAGCGACTTCTTGAAGTCCTTCCAGTCGACACCGTAAGGTGGATTGGCGACGATGACGTCGAATTCGTCGAGCAGGAACAGATCGTTGGTCAGGGTGTTGCCCCATTCGATGCGGGCATCCTGACGGAAACGTGCCTCGATGGCGGCGAGCGCGAACAGCGCATCGTTGTTGTCCTGCCCGCGTGTGCGCACCGAGAGTTCGGGGAAGGCTTCGCGCAGGGCATCCTCGGTGGCGTACAGGAAGTTGCCGCCGCCGCAGGCCATGTCGTAAACATCGGCAATGCCTGTGCCGCCTTTGCCCTCGCGCCGCAACTCGACGATGACGGCCGTGGCGAGGTCGATGACGTCCGATGGGGTGTATTGTTCGCCGGCCGTTTCGGCCGAGATGTCCCCCCACTTGCGTTTGATGTGCTCCTCGATGGTGGTGATTTCGGAGTTGTCGAAGGGGGTGAGGTCGATCGCCGCCCACTTTTGCGCAAAGGGGAAAAGCGGGCAGTTGTCGCGGGCGAACAGGTCGGACGCCTTGCCCTGCATGTCGAGGAACTTGGCGTGCCCCTGGGCATAGCCGATACCCAGCAGGCGCTTGGTGTCGGGGTCGTACTGGTCGAGGTGCGAAAGCAGCCGGTTGAGGAAGTTGCCGCCGGGAACGAGGCAGGTTTCCCGCAGGCCCTTGCCATGCAACAGCAAATCCCGGTGAAAGCCCTTGTTGGCGGCCTTCGCAGAGTATTCCAGCCATTCGATATGCGCCGCATCGTCGAGGCTGAAGTCGCCGACGGTTTCCTTCTTGAACGTGTCGATTTGCGTCTGCCGAAAGCGCCGCAGCCGTGATTCGAGCATCATCAGCGCGAAGAAGGGCATCATGTAGGCGGGCCATTCGCTCGCCTTGATGCCCGCGCCGCGCAAGGTATCGGCGGTTTCCCAGATCTTGTCCGCGCAGGAGAGCAGGCCCGCCCCGATTTTCTGACTCATGTTGTCCTGTGTTCAGCGTCGCTGTCTCTGATGGCTGGCAGAGGATTTTGCAGTACCGTGCCGCCCGAATATTCAGCGATCATCGCTCATCTTGGCAATGCCGCCGTGTCCGGCGCAAGGCGCTCACGCAATCATGGCCAGATTCCCAGCTCCGCGAGCTGGCGGCTCGCCGCCTCGGACCAGCCGCGGTTCGCTGCCGGGCTCGCGGGGCTGGGGTGCAGCACGCGCCCGATGCGTAGCTTGTGTCCGGTCAGCGCCGCGGCCGCGCGCGATTCCGCCCACGCGCCGACGCCGATCACCCAGTCGGGCGCGAGCGCGTCGATCATGCGGCGCAGGTGCTCGTCGCAGGCCGCGAGCAGCGGCTGCGATTCGGCCGCCGGCAGCTTGTCCGGCGTCACGTTGCGGCCGCCGTCGAAAAAGGCCAGCGGGCAGTAGTTGGCGACGAAATGCTCGGCGAAGAAGGCTTCGGCCGTGCCGAAGCGCTCGCGGAAGAGCCCCCACAGGCGGCGTCCGCTCACTTCCGAGCGCGCGCAGCCGAAGCCCTCGACCGGGCGCTTGGGATTCTCGACCGCCGGCTTGCCGACCGGCCCCGCGAGGCCCAGCCAGTCGCGCACCGCGTCGATCTCGCCGAAGGGCACCCCGGTCTGCGCCATGCCGAAGGGGCCGGGATTCATGCCGAGGAACACGATGCGCTTGCGGCCCGCCGCATACCGGCGCAGGTAGTCCTCGTGGATCCCCCACGCATAGTCGAGCGGGTTATAGACGTGGCTTACCGGTGCGGCGAAGCGCATCGCGTCGAGGGTGCCCGACAGCGCATGCGCCGCGGCGATCAGGGAATCTGCAGTAGTCGTGGTCATTGTCAGCGTCAGGAATCAGGCCCGCTCCGGCGCTGCCGCGATCGCCTTCGCCTCGCCGTTCCACGGCGCGACCTTGATCAGCAGCAGCATGCCCGGCACGGCCAGGAAGAAGCACAGCCAGAAGAAGTCGTACCACCCCATGCGTTCGACCAGCCAGCCGGCCGACGCATTGATGAAGGTGCGCGGCACGGCCATCAGGCTCGTGAACAGCGCAAGCTGGGTCGCCGTGTAGGCGGGGTGGGTCGTGCGCGCCATGTAGGCGACGAAAGCCGTGGTGCCCAGCCCGACCCCCGCGGCCTCCGCCGAGATCACGATCGCGAGCGCGCTCAGGCGCGCCGCATCCGACGGTGCCGTGCCCAGCCAGGCCATCCACACGAAGCCGAGGATGCTCGCCACCTGCACCACGCCGAACAGCCACAGCGCGCGGTTGATGCCCAGCTTCAGCATCCAGATGCCGCCGAGGATGCCGCCGATCACCGACGGCCACAGGCCCGCGTTCTTCGCGATCAGGCCGATCTCGGTCTTGGTGAAGCCCATGTCGAGGTAGAAGGGCGTCGCCAGCGCCGTGCACAGCGAGTCGCCGAGCTTGTAGAGGAACAGGAAGGCCAGCACCAGCAGCGCCGAGCGCAGACCGTGGCGGCCGAAGAACTCGCGGAAGGGCTCGACCACCGCGTCGCGCAACGTGCGCGGCGCGCCCGCTGCGATCGCCGGCTCCTTCGCCAGCAGCGTCATCGCCACGCCCGGCAGCATGAACAGCGCGGTGATGACGAACACCTCGCCCCAGGGCAGGCGGTCGGCGAGGATCAGCGCCAGCGAGCCCGGCACGAGTCCGGCGATGCGGTAGGCGTTCACGTGGATCGCATTGCCCAGCCCCAGCTCGATATCGGGCAGGATCTCGCGGCGGAAAGCATCGAGCGCAATGTCCTGCGTCGCCGACAGGAAGGCCAGCACCGCCGTCAGGGCGACCACCAGCATCAGGTTCTCGGTCGGGGACAGCTGCCCGAGCCATGCGATCGCCGCGACCAGCCCCAGTTGCGACACCAGCATCCAGCTGCGCCGCCGTCCCAGCCACGGCAGGATGCCGAAGCGGTCCAGCAGCGGCGCCCATACGAACTTCCACGTGTAGGGGAACTGGATCAGCGCGAACGCCCCGATCGCCTTCAGCGACAAGCCCTCGGTCTTGAGCCACGCCGGCACCAGATTCAGCAGCAGGTACAGCGGCAGGCCCGACGAGAAACCGGTGAAGATGCAGATCAGCATCCGGCGGTTGAGCAGGGCGTCCTGCCAGGCGGGACGGGAAGAGGCCGGGCCGGCGGGGGGCGGAGCGGAGGGAATGGACGGCACTGGAAGCTTTCGGCGAGGGTTCGGCGCATTATCCCAGATTGCTGTTGCGGGTGCCGCCGGCGCAGCAGCGCCTTACATTCCGGCCTCGCCGGCGCGGGAGCCGGGACGGGCTTGCCTGCGTGCGCGACTCGCCCGAGAATGCACGTTCAACGCATAAACCAAGAACGAGAGGAGAGAGGGATGACGCAGCACATCAACGTGGTTTTCGGTGCCGAGCGCGAATACGAGACGATCGTGTCGGACGCCGACGCCGCCAGTCTCGCGAAGGACCAGGCGCGCGCCTGGCTGTCGGGCGAATTCGAGCGGCTCGAATGCACGCCGTCGAACCCGATGGGCAAGATCCTCGTGCTCGACATGATCCTCAACGTCGCCAAGTACGGCGGCGAAGAACGCTTCAAGGAGCGCGGAGACTGGGCGAAGCAGTTCGCCGCCGCCACCGCCGTCGCGCTGGGCCGTCCGACCGTACGCGTCGACGTCCCGAATTTTGTCGTCGGCTGAGTAACACCCCGCCCCCTGGCCGGGGGCGTACTGTGGGAGCGGCTTCAGCCGCGAATGGGCCGCTCAGCTTGCGGCAGCGCCGATTCGCGGCTGAAGCCGCTCCCACAGGGAAAAATATACGCTCAGTTTCCGCGCCCGAGCCGATACACCGCCACGCTGGCGAGGAAGTTGGGCTCGTCGAGGATCAGCTTGCCCTCGTCGAAGGCCAGCCGCTCGCGCACCGCGATGCCGTTCATCTCGCACAGCGCATCGAAATCCGAGATCGTGAAGAAGCGCACGTTGGGCGTGTTGAACCACTGGTGCGGCAGGCTCTCCGACACCGGCATGCGGCCGTTGAGGATGCTCTGGCGGTGGCGCCAGTAGCCGAAGTTCGGGAAGCTCACGACCGCTTCGCGCGCGACCCGCAGCATCTCCACGAGAATGCCCTGCGTGTTGTGCATCGCCTGCAGCGACAGGCTCATGATCACGTGGTCGAAGAAGCCGTCCTCGATGCCGGCGAGCCCCTTCTCCATGTCCATCTGGATCACGTTGACGCCGTTCCTCGTGCACGCGAGCAGCTTGTCCGGGTCGTTCTCGACGCCGTAACCCCGCACCTGGCGCACCTCGGCGAGATGCTTGAGCAGGCTGCCGTCGCCGCAGCCGAGGTCGAGCACCTTTTCCCCCGGCGCGATCCACTGGGTGATGACTTCGTAGTCGTAACGGTAGGACATGGCTAAACCTTGATGCGGTCGAAGTAGGCGGTCAGCAGCGCGTGGTACTGCGCTTCGTCGAGCAGGAAGGAATCGTGCCCCGCGTCGCTCTCGATCTGCGCGTAGCTCACGTTGCGCTGGTTGTGCAGCAGCGCATAGACGATCTCGCGGCTCCGCGCGGGCGAGAAGCGCCAGTCGGTGCTGAAGGACACGACGAGGAAGTCGGCCGTCGCCCGCGATAGCGCCGCCGGCAGGTTGCCGCCATGCTCGAAGGCCGGGTCGAAGTAGTCGAGCGCCTTGGTCGCCAGCAGGTAGGTGTTCGCGTCGAAGAAACCCGCGAACTTGTCGCCCTGGTAGCGCAGGTAGGATTCGATCTCGAACTCCACGTCGTAGCTGTAGATCGCCTTGCCGTGGCGCAGGCTGCGACCGAACTTGTCGCCCATCGCGTCATCGGACAGATAGGTGATGTGGCCGACCATGCGCGCGAGCTTCAGGCCGCGCGTCGGCACGACGCCATGCGCGTAGTAGTGGCCGCCGTGGAAGTCGGGGTCGGACAGGATCGCCTGGCGCGCGACCTCGTTGAACGCGATGTTCTGCGCCGTCAGTTTGGGCGCCGACGCGATCACGACCGCATTGGCGACGCGCTCCGGGTATTGCAGCGTCCATGACAGCGCCTGCATGCCGCCCAGGCTGCCGCCCATCACCGCGGCGAAGCGCCGGATGCCCAGCCGGTCGGCGAGCCGCGCCTGCGCCTCGACCCAGTCCTCCACCGTCACGAAGGGGAAGTCCGCCCCCCACGGCTGGCCGGTCGCCGGGTTGATTGACATCGGCCCGGTCGAGCCGTGGCAGCCGCCGAGGTTGTTCACGCCGATGACGAAGAACTTGCGCGTGTCGAGCGGCTTGCCCGGACCGACGACGTTGTCCCACCAGCCGACGTTCTTCGCGTCGTCCGCATAATGGCCGGCGACGTGGTGCGAGCCCGACAGCGCGTGGCACACGAGCACCGCGTTGCTGCGGTCCGCGTTCAGTTCGCCGTAGGTCTCGTAGACCAGCTCGTATTCGGGCAGCGTGCCTCCGCTGCGCAAGGGCAGCGGCTCGGCGAAGTGCGCCCGTTGCGGGGCGACGACTCCGACGGATTGGGGTTGGATCATGGCCGTATTCTTGTAAACGAAAAAACCCAGCCGGCTTGGAAAACGCGGACTGGGTCGCCCTCGCTTTAGCCGGATTTATTGAGCGCCCGCAAGCTGTGGTTCAAATCGGCGCTAAGGCTCAAAAATTAGCGTGCGCGGGATCAATTGTCAAACGCCCGCGTACTGTGGGAGCGGCGTACTGTGGGAGCGGCGTCCTGTGGGAGCGGCGTCCTGTGGGAGCGGCGTCCTGTGGGAGCGGCTTCAGCCGCGAATCAGCCGTGCGGCGCGCGATACCGCCCATTCGCGGCTGAAGCCGCTCCCACACGCGGCCGCGCAGCGGGATTACCCCGCCAGCCGCATCACCGCATCCCGCACCTTCGCCTGCTCGTCCATCTTCAGGATGCGCTGCACGCGCGGGGCCAGCTCGTTGAGGTCGGCGCGCAGCACCTGCTGCTTGATCTCGAGGATATGGCCCGGGTGCATCGAGAAATTGCGCAGCCCCATGCCCAGCAGCAGCAGCGTGTAGGCCGGGTCGCCCGCCATCTCGCCGCACACCGACACCGGCAGGCCGAAGCGCGCGCCCGCCTGGATCGTGCCGGCGATCAGCTTCAGCACCGCCGGGTGCAGCGGGTCGTACAGATGCACGACGGCCTCGTCCGAGCGGTCGATCGCGAGCGTGTACTGGATCAGGTCGTTCGTGCCGATCGACAGGAAAGACAGGCGGCGGATGAACATGCCCAGCGCGAGCGCCGCGGCCGGCACCTCGATCATCCCGCCGATCTCTAGGCGCGGGTTGTACTTCAGACCCTCTGCGTCGAGTTCCGCCTTCGCCTTCGCGATCAGCTGCAGCGACTGGTCGATCTCGTGCGCGTGCGCGAGCATCGGGATCATGACGCGCAACTGGCCATGCACCGAGGCGCGCAGCAGCGCGCGCAGCTGCGTCTTGAACATTTGCGGTTCCGCCAGCGAGTAGCGGATCGCGCGCAGGCCCAGCGCCGGGTTCGGCTCGAAGCGCGCGCCGACGCCGTTGAGCGCCTTGTCGGCGCCGACGTCGAAAGTGCGGATGGTCACCGGCTTGCCCGGCAGCGACTTGAGCACCGCGCGGTAGGCCTCGTACTGCTCGTCCTCGTCGGGCAGCGCATCGCGGCCGATGAAGAGGAATTCGGTGCGGTACAGGCCCACGCCGTCGGCATTGACCGCCTTCACCTGATTGAGGTCCTTCGGCCCCTCGATGTTCGCGAGCATCTTCACGTCCTCGCCGTCGAGCGTCGTGGCAGGCGTGTCCTTCAGGCGGTTGAGCTTGGAGCGCTCCAGCTCCAGCTCGCTGCGGCGCAGGCGGTATTCCTCGACGATGCGCTCGTCGGGCCCGACGATCACGACCCCGCGCGTGCCGTCGATGATCAGCAGCTCGTCCTCCTCGACGAGCTGGCGGATGTGGTGCAGGCCGACGACCGCGGGGATGCGCAGGCTGCGCGCGACGATCGCCGTGTGGCTGGTCGGGCCGCCGACGTCGGTGACGAAGCCGCCGATGTTGTGGTCGCGGAAGCCGATGGTGTCGGCCGGCGACAGGTCGTGCGCGACGATGATGGTGCCCAGCCCGTCGCGGCGCTTCGGCGGCAGATGGCCGGGGTGTCCCAGCAGCACCTTCACGATGCGCTCGATCACCTGCACGACGTCGGCCTTGCGTTCGCGCAGGTAGGGATCCTCGATCTGCTCGAACTGCTCGACCACCAGCTCCATCTGCTGCACCAGCGCCCACTCCGCGTTGCAGCGGCGCTCGGTGATGAGATGACGCGCGGCGTCGATGAGCATCGGGTCGGCCAGCATCATCAGCTGCAGGTCTACGAAGGCGCCGACTTCGCTGTGCGACTGGCCGGCCGTCGCGGCGGCTTTCAGCCCCACCAGCTCGCCCTGCACGGTCGCGACGGCCTCGTTGAGGCGCTCCACTTCCTCGGGCAGGTATTTCACTGCGACGTGGTAGTGGTTCACCTCCAGCATTGCGTGCGACACCAGATGCACGTGGCCGATCGCGATGCCCTGCGAGACGGGGAGCCCGTGGATGGTGAAGGGCATCGCGCTATTCCCCTTCGCCGAAGCGGTCGGCGATGAGGTCGAGTATCGCCTCCAGCGCCTTGTCCTCGTCCTGGCCGGCGGTTTCGACCGTAATCGTCGCCCCGCGTGCGGCGGCCAGCATCATGACGCCCATGATGCTCTTGGCGTTCACGCGCCGCCCGTTGCGTTCGAGCCAGACGTCGGCCCCGAAGCTGCTCGCGAGCTGCGTCAGCTTCGCCGACGCGCGCGCATGCAGGCCCAGCTTGTTGATGATTTCGGTTTCCGCTCTCGGCATGTCACTCTCACTTCATTCGCAGCACGCCCTCGCAGCCGCCGGTGACGGCGCGTTCGACGAGCGTGTTCATATCCCTTTCACGGTAGGTCAGCACCCGCAGCAGCATCGGCAGGTTTACGCCGGCAATGCCTTCGATGCGCCCCGGTTCCAGCAGTTTGCGAGCGACGTTCGCCGGGGTTGCACCGTAGATATCCGTGAGTATCACGACGCCATGCCCCTTGTCGACCGTCGCGAGCAGCCGACGTGCTTCCGGCAGGATGTCGAGGGGATCGTCCTGGCCCGACAACCCGAGCTGGATGACGTTGTCGGGGCGTTTGTTCAGCACGTGGCAGGCGCACTGGATCAGCGCCTCGCCGAGCGTGCCGTGGGTGATGAGGAAGATGCCGATCATGATGTCGTCGCGCTGGTTCAGGCGATTTTAGCCGACGCGCGGCGCGGCGCGGGTGCCTTCGGGCACGACTGTCGCCCGGGCGATGCGACGGGGGCCGGCGCCGGGGTCAGTGGCCGAGCCGCGCGAGCGCCTGGCGGCAGGGCGAGCCCGGTGTTTCTCCGGGGTCGACGAAGGGGAGGATGGCTGCGAGCGGCGTGACGAAGCCGAGGGCGACCCCCGCCAGCGCCCGGGTCGCAAGGGGGCCCGCCTCCGGCCTCACGCGCGGCGCGTCGAGCGTGCCGGCAACGCGCACCGGCGTGCGCAGCGTGAATGGCGACACGTTGCGTGGCTTCGCGGTGAAGCGCAGGTCGAGCGCCTCGTTGGCGAGATTGATGCTGCCGTCGACCAGCACCAGGGTCACGGGTGTGTCGATCAGTGCGACGCGCGGGCTCATCCGGCCGTCGTGCGCGACGATGTCGGCGACGGCGCAGTCCAGGGGCAACGCCTGGTCGCCCCCCAGCACCAGGCCGAGACCCTGCGCGACGTCGAGCCCCATGATCTCGATCAGCAGACGCGAGATGCTGCCGTCGCGCACGCCGGCGGTGAGCTCGCCGTCGAGGGAGCCGAGCAGAGCCGCAGTGGAGCGGCCATGTCCGGTCAGCTTCGCGCGGCCGTGCAGCACACCGGTGAAGTAGGGCGGCTGGGATGGCTCCCCGCCCGTGGCGCGGGCCGCCTGTGACCGCGTCTGCGACACGCCGATCCAGTCTTCCAGGCGGATGCCTTCCCACTGCAGGTTCGCCGCCCACTGCGGCGGGGTGTTGCCGGAATCCACGGCGAGCTCTCCGCGCAGCCGCCCTTTGGCGGTGCTCGCGTCGAGCTCGCTGAGCACGAGGCGGCCGTTGTGCAGGCTCAGCGTCGCACGCAGCGGCGCGATCGGCTGCGAGAATGCGTTGCCGAGGTCGACATGACGGAGATCCACCGCGACACGCGCATCCATCGTCTTCAACGCGGGCAGGTTCAGCTCGCGCTCCGGCAGGACCCGCCCGGGCGGCGGCGCGGCGCGGCTGCCGTCGGGATTGCGGGTGCCGAAGGCCGGGGCGAGATCGGCGAGGGCGAGGCGCTTGCCGCCCAGTTCGCCTTCGAGGCGCGGAGTCGCCGGGCGGGCGTCATAGGTGAAGACGCCGTGTACGGCGCTCTCGCCCACCTGTGCGTCGCTGACGCGGGCACGCCACACTTCGCCGTCCTTCTCCAGCTTGCCGCGCAGCGAGAACGGATCGGTCGTCGGCAGGAGCACACCGAAGAGCTCGCCCAGCACGCCCAGCGAGGCGCCGCGTGCCGCGAACTTCCCTTTCAGGTCGCGGCCGCCGAAGAGGTCCGCCACGGCGCCGTCGAATTCCGCATGTACGCCGCCGTAGTCGATGCGGCCGCTGACGGGCACTGCCGGCACGTCCGTGCCCTGCGCCGCGAGCTTCAGGAAGCCGGCAGCGCCGAGTTCGCCGTCGAGCCTGCGTCCGCGCAGTCGTCCGCGCAGGGTCGCGCGTGCGGTGGGGGTATCGTCCCCGGCGCCTTCATGAGTGGAGAAAACGGCCCGGAGCGCGGTCCTGGCTGGCACATCGTCGAATTCGATGGTGCCGTTGCGCACCGCCAGCGCATCGACCCGTGGCGGTGGCGCGCTCGCCTGCCCGGACGGCCGTGTGCCGAGCTGCCACGTCGCAGCGCCGTCGGGCCGGCGCTTCAGGCGTGCGTCGAGGCGATCGACGTCGATCGCAGCGATGCGCAGCGCGTCGGACTCGCGCAGCCGCAGGAGGTCGCCGTAGCGCAGCGTCAGCGCGAGCCCGTCGGCCTTCACCAGATGGGGCGCTTCGAAGCCGTCCGGCGCGGCGACCCACACGCCGCCGGCGCTCACGCGGACGGCGCCGAGAAAGTGAAGTCGGAATGGCGCGGCGATGCGGACCGGGCGCTCCAGGCGCTGTGCGAGGAATGATTCCAGCGGGCCGCGCAGGAAGGGCCAGCCGAGAGCCTCCCCCAGCCCGAAAACGACGGTGAGGGCCGCCAGGATTGCCAGCGTCGCACGCCGGACCGGATGCGTTCGCGAGGATGGGGTCATCGCGGAAGCCTGCTGTGGGCGATGCCTGTATGACCGCCGCGCCCGGGGCAGGAGTTTCCCGCCGAGCGTTCTTGTTACCGATCTCTAAGCTCGTGCGCCGTCGCGGTCACAGGTTGTGGCAGGTGACGCAGAACAGCCGGAGGCCGCCGCCGCTGCGCACGTAGTCGATGGCGTGCTGCGGGTCGGGGGGCAGGATGCCGTGTTCGACGTGACAGGACGCGCAGTCGATCATCCACGTGTCGGCGGTCGCTGCGACCTTCTGCTTGCCCTTCGTGCGCGTGGTCGTGACCGTGCCGGTGGTGCTGGAAATGAGGCTGCTGCTGAAGAGCTGGATCTCGTCCGCGTCGGGAATGCCGTTGCCGTTGTTGTCGAAGAACAGGATGCCCGTCGCGGTCGTGGTGGCCGGCAGGTGGTAATCGGCTTGAATCGGGTAGTTCACCCGCACCGGATGATGGCCCGGAGCGAGGAAATAGCCCGTGTAGTCGGGGGCGGTGCCGTCTATGGTCGTTGCGTAATGACAGGTGCGACAGTCCGAATAGTCGGCACGCACGGGCCCGCCGCCGAAAATCGCCGTCATTGCCGCCAGCAAAAAGGAAATGCCCCGTGTCGTAACCAAGACCAGCCGCCCATGAGAAAGGCTCCCACGTGGGGATACGAGCGGCCGAATATACCTGCGGCTTAGTCAGCGAGCAATAAAATATGCGAAACGATTCGTTAATAACCCGAATCGACTATGCTTTGGGGAATTTAGCCCGGCTTTCGCCGGGCCGCGAGACTTATTCCAGTCCCTGGCTGGCGAGGTACTCCTCGTAGGTGCCGCGGTAATCGACGATGGTGCCGTCGAGCTTGATCTCGATGACGCGGGTCGCCAGCGAGGACACGAACTCGCGGTCGTGCGAGATGAAGATCAGCGTGCCGGTGAACTTCTCGAGGCCGGTGTTGAGCGACTCGATCGATTCCATGTCGAGGTGGTTGGTCGGCTCGTCCATCAGCAGCACGTTCGGGCGCGACAGCATCAGCTTGCCGAACAGCATGCGGCCCTGTTCGCCGCCGGAGATGACGTTCACGGGCTTCCTGACCTCGTCGCCCGAGAACAGCAGGCGACCCAGGGTGCCGCGGATCAGGGTCTCGAGATCCTCGCCCGTCGCGGAGGCGGTGACGCGCGCGTATTCGGCGATCCATTCGGTGAGCTTGTCGGTGCCGGCGAAGTCGGCCGAGTGGTCCTGCGCGTAGTAACCGGGCTTGGCCTTCTCGGCCCATTTCACGCTGCCCTTCTGCGGTTGCAGTTTTCCGAGCAGCAGTTTCATCAGCGTGGTCTTGCCGACGCCGTTCTCGCCGATGATCGCGACCTTCTCGCCCGCATCGAGGGCGATCGAGAACTTGTTGATGAGCGGCTTCTCCATGCCTTCGTAGGCGAAGGAGAGGTTCTCGACCTCGCACGCGAGGCGGTGCAGCTTGTCCTTGTCGTCGTAGTCGAAGCGGATCCACGGGTACTGGCGGGACGAGGGCTTCACGTCCTCGGGCTTGAGCTTGTCGATGAGCTTGAGGCGGCTGGTGGCCTGCTTGGCCTTGGACTTGTTGGCCGAGAAGCGGCGCACGAACTCCTGCAGATCCTGGATCTTTTCCTTGGCGCGGGCGTTGGCGGCGCTCTGGCGCTCGCGCGCGAGCGTCGCCGCTTCCATGTAGTCGTCGTAGTTGCCGGCGTACACGGTGATCGTGCCGTAATCCAGGTCGGCCATGTGCGTGCACACCTGGTTCAGGAAGTGGCGGTCGTGCGAGATGATGACCATCGTCGAGTTGCGCTCGTTGAGCACGTCCTCGAGCCAGCGGATGGTGTTGATGTCGAGGTTGTTGGTCGGTTCGTCGAGCAGCAGGATGTCCGGGTTCGCGAACAGCGCCTGGCACAGCAGCACGCGCAGCTTCCAGCCCGGCGCGACGTTCTTCATCGGGCCGTTGTGGAGTTCCGTGCCGATGCCCACGCCCAGCAGCAGCTCGCCGGCGCGCGCTTCGGCGGTGTAGCCGTCGTATTCGGCGAACTTGCCTTCGAGTTCGGCCGCGTGCATGTAGTCGTCTTCGGTCGCTTCGGGGTTGGCGTAGATCGCGTCCTTCTCCGCCATGCAGGCCCACATCTCCTCGTGGCCCATCAGCACGACGTCGAGCACGCGCATGTCCTCGAAGCCGAACTGGTCCTGGCGCAGGTAGGCCATGCGCTCGTGCGGGTCCTTCGAGACGTTGCCGGCGGACTGCTCGAGCGCGCCGCACAGGATCTTCATGAAGGTCGACTTGCCCGCGCCGTTCGCGCCGATCAGGCCGTAGCGGTTGCCCTCGCCGAACTTGACGGAGACGTTCTCGAACAGGGGCTTGGCCCCGAACTGCATGGTGATGTTGGCGGCGACGAGCACGGCGGGATCCTGATTTTCAGTTAAAACAAAGCCTTGCATTGTAGCGCAGATGGAGGCCGACGGCTCTGGCGGATCCGCTCCGGCGGCGGGCCCCCGCGCCGCGGCCTGCGGCGGGCGTTTACACCGTGAAAGTAGCGCGCAAAATCAACCGGATGGCTATCACCATTGCCATATGTACGCGATGGCGGGAGGGGAATAGAGTGCACTCTCCGGTACCCATTCCCTTCCCGGAGGCCGGCGAGCGAGCGCTCGTCGGGGGCGGGAGATCGGGGCGGGGGAGGATTCGTGGACAGCGACGAAGGGCCGCAACTGCGCAGGGGCGACAATCCGCTGTACGCGGTGCTGCTGCTTGCATGGATGTTGTTCAGCGTGTCGCTGTTCGCACTGGTGCTGCGCGGGGCCTGGGAGGACATCCGTTCCGAGTTCCACGCGGACGCCGAGGCGGACATCGAGCTGGTGCGCGACCGTCTGCGCACCAACGACGCCCTGCTGTCGGGTTTCGCCGCCTTTCTCGACGTGCTCGGGGCTCCGACGCAGGAGCAGATCGCCGGTTTTGCGAGCCGGCTGCTGGGCGAACATCCGCATATCTACATGCTCGAGGTGGTCGAGAAGGTGCCGGCGCGCGCGCGGGACAGCTTCGAACAGGCGCTCGCGGAGCGGGCCGGCCCCGGCGCGCGCATCGGCAGCTTCAACTACCAGGATGGCAGGCGGTGGCAGGCCGTTGCGGAGAAGGCCGCCTATTTCCCGGTCAGCTTCCTGTGGCCCGCAACGCCCGAATCCCTGCCGGTGCTCGGCCTCGATCTCGACTCGGTGCCGCATCTGCGCGACGCACTGATCCGCGCCGAGGCGAGCCGGGGGGCGGTGTCCACGCGCCCGTTCGCGCTGATCGAGGGGCCGCTGGCCTACGTCGTGATGAAGCGCACCGACTCGGCACACTCCGTCTTGCGGCCGGCCGGGGCCGACCAGCGCTACGCGCTGCTGGTCGTGAAGGCCGATGCGATGGTTCCGGACCGCCGCAATGTGCGCACGGCCCACGTCCTGCGCATGCTGGGGGAGACCGGGCCGCAGGATCCGCCGCTCTACGCGATGCTGGCAACACAGCCGGCAAGTGCCGTGGAGCGCCGCACGCTGCCGAAGTTCACGCTGAACGTGGAGGATTTCAGCACGTCACAGCCGGTGCGCCTGACGGTGACGCGCCAGCTGCGCTTCTCGGACATCCGCAGCGAGCCGCTGCTGCTCGCGATCGGCCTCGCCGTCGGCACGCTCGCCGTGCTCGTCCTTTACCTGAGCCGCCACCGTGCGGCGGTTGCCCGTGAGCGTGACCATCTCCAGCGCGCGACCCATGGTGCGCTGCACGACCCGCTGACCGGCCTGCCCAACCGGCGTCTGTTCTACGATCGCGTCGGACAGGCGAGCGCGCACTGGCGGCGTACCGGCGAGGGCTTCGCATTGTTCTTCGTCGATCTCGACCGGTTCAAGGAAGTGAATGACGGCTACGGTCACGAAGTCGGCGACGCCGTGCTGAAAACGGTGGCCGAGCGCATGCGCGGCAGCATGCGCGAGACCGATACGGTCGCGCGCATCGCGGGCGACGAGTTCGTCGTGCTCCTTCCGGGTGTGACGGAGCATGCGGCGGCCGAGCCGGTTGCGGCGAAGCTGCTCGCTGCCGTGGCGCAGCCGGTCGAGTCGCGTGACGGACTTGTACTGCAGCTCACTGCCAGCCTGGGGGTGAGCGTGTGTCCCGAGCACGGCATCGAGCCCGAGGAGCTGATCCGCCACGCGGACATGGCGATGTACGACGACAAGCGTGCGGGGGGAGCGGGCTCGCACGGCACGCCGCCCGGGGCGGCGGAGCGGCCGCTGGCGAGGGCGCCGCGCCTGCGCGTTATCCGCAAGCTCGTGCGCGGGGCGGGGGGCTCCGTCATGCCGGGGGGCAGGAAGAAAGCCTCGCGCGGCCGGGGGAACGGGGCGGGATGAGATGAGACGCCGCCCTGCGGCAGTGTGCGATGGCCCGGTGGTCGCGAGCCGTGGGGCGTTTCAGAGCAGGCGGGCGACGAAGCACGGCGCGTCGGCCCGCGCGCCCTCGGGCAGCGGCAGGCGCACGCGGCGGCCGGCACCGGGGATGCGGGCGAGCGCTTCGCCGTCGAGGTTCTCGAGGCGTTCGAGGGGGGCGATGATGTTGCCGTGGGGCTGGACGAACTCCAGCCGGTCGCCGATGCCGAAGCCGTTCTTGACCTCGACTTCCGCCAGCCCGGTCGCGGTGTCCACCCCGAGCACTTCGCCGACGAACAGGCTGCGCCCCGACTCGGAGTGGCCGCGCAGGTAGTTCTGGTGCTCCGGCGTGTGGTGGCGCTGGTAGAAGCCGTCGGTGTAGCCGCGGTTCGCGAGGCCTTCGAGTTCGCCGAGGAGGTTCATGTCGAAGGGGCGGCCTGCCATCGCGTCGTCGATCGCGCGGCGGTAGCCCTGGCTGGCGCGGGCGACGTAGTAGGGGCTCTTGGTGCGGCCTTCGATCTTCAGCGAATCGACGCCGATCTTCACCAGCCGCTCGACGTGCTCGACCGCGCGCAGATCCCTGGAGTTGAGGATGTAGGTGCCGTGCTCGTCTTCCTCGATCGGCATCAGCTGGCCGGGGCGGGTGCCTTCCTCGAGGAGGTAGACGCGCGAGGCGGATTCGTGGCGTGCGCCGCCGCCGAGCGCGGAGCCGGTGCCGTCCGGGGCGTCCTTGCCGCAGGCGTGCAGGTCGCCCGAGCCGTCCTCGTTCGCCTCATGCACCTTGTAGTCCCAGCGGCAGGAGTTCGTGCAGGTGCCCTGGTTGGGGTCGCGGTGGTTGAAGTAGCCCGACAGCAGGCAGCGCCCGGAGTACGCGACGCACAGCGCGCCATGCACGAAGACTTCGAGCTCCATCTCCGGGCAGGCCTGGCGGATGTCCTCGATTTCGTCGAGCGACAGTTCGCGCGACAGGATGATGCGCTTGATGCCGACCGAAGCCCAGAAGCGTACCGCGGCGTAGTTCGTCGTGTTGGCCTGCACGGACAGGTGCACCTCGACCTCGGGCCAGCGCTCGCGCACCATCATGATCAGGCCGGGGTCGGCCATGATCAGCGCGTCGGGCCTGAGTGCGACGACCGGCTCCATGTCGGCGAGGAAGCTCTTCACCTTGCTGTTGTGCGGATAGATGTTGCTGACGAGGTAGAAGGCCTTGCCCGCTGCGTGCGCCTCGTCGATGCCGGTGGCGAGGGCGTCGAGCTTGTCGAAGCTGTTGTTGCGCACGCGCAGGGAATAGCGCGGCTGGCCGGCATAGACCGCGTCGGCGCCGTAGGCGAAGGCGGTGCGCATCATCTGCAGCGAACCGGCGGGGGCGAGGAGTTCGGGCGCGATACGTGCGGAGGCGGGGGGGGAGGTCGTCATTGTTGTAGTGGCTGCGTGCTGCTGGGGAAGCGCGCAAGGATAACCGGAAACGACTCCGGCGCCCGAAGGCGCCGGAGGATGCGGCAACGGCGGCATAGGGGCCGCCGTGCGGGGATTGCCCCGCTGCCGGTCAGGCCGACTTCTTGGCCTTGGTCGGGGCCGGAGCCGGCGTGCTCACCGCATCGACTGCGGCGCGGGCGGTCGCCGCGACGTTGGCTTCGGTGAACTGGATGACCTTGCGGGTCGCCTTGTTCACGCTGTCGTAGGCCGAGTTGGCGGCGGCGATTGCCGACTGCACCGCGGCGACGGCGGCCTCGGAGCCGGCCGGAGCGGACTTGGCGGCCTTTTCGAGCGCGACGCCGATGGCCTTGTTCACTTCCGAGTACTGGTTTTCGTAGGGGGCGGCGGCTTCCTCGACACCCTGGGCGAGGATCTCGTAGCTGCTGCGGAACCAGGCCAGCGTCTTCTCGGTAGCCGGACGGACGAGCGTCGCGGACACGGTGACCAGCTCGTTGGGGGTCTTGACGGACAGCAGCGCACTCAGGGTGGCGATGCTGTCTTCGAGGGCGCTGCGGCTGGCGTTGATGTTCAGGGCAACAAGGCGCTCGAAGGTGTCGAAGCTGCTGCGGGTGGAGGTCTCAACGGCGGCGAGGGCGTTTCTGGAGGCGCTGGCGAAGGTGTCGGTCGTGGCGATCATGGTGTTTCTCCTGTAGGGGCGGGGTCATTGTCTGCTGGCCCACTGCTGCCGGCAGGTTATGCTGCATTGCACAATTGCATTGTAACGGGTCGTGAAGCCCCGTCAAGAACTATTTTGTGCAGTGCAGCAAAAATCTGAGAACGGACGTCGCCCGGGAGGGGGTGGATCAGGGCTGGATGCCTTGTCCTGTGCGTTCTTCCGGACGGTGGTGGATGAATGCGCCGGTGTGCAGGAAGGCCGCGACCTGATCCGCGCAGGCGGCGGACAGGAGCATCTCCATGTGGCTCACGTGCAGGGTGACGGCGTCGCGTGCGCCGGCGACGCGGGTCTCCCCGACCGTGACGATGCCGTCGTGGGGTCGCGGCAGCCGCACCAGGGCGCCGGCGAGCCCGAGCGGCCGGTTGCCCGAGATCACGCCGATCGCGACGCCGGGCAGTGCCGGCCGCGGGGCGGCGAGCCAGTCGCGCATCGAGCGGCCGATGAGGGAGGTGATGCCGGGAACGCGCTGCAGACCGGTCGCGCTGCACGACCCGGTCCAGGGCGGGCCCATGAGCACGACGCGGCGAACGCGGGGGTCGGGCTGGCGCGCGAGCGCGCTGGCGATGACGATGCCGCCGAGGCTGTGGCCCACGAGGTGGATGGGGCCGGCCCGCAGGCCGGCGAGGAAGCGCGACAAGCCGTCGGCATTGGCGGCGAGGCCTTGCCGCACCGAGGGGTAGGACCAGGCGTGCGTGACGAAACCGCTGCGCTCGAGGCGCCGTCGCAGGAGGCCGAATACGAGCCCGTGCATCCACAGGCCGTGCACGAGCACGACGGTTTCGGCGGCGGGGTTCATGCGGGAGGACTGTAGCGGGTTTCGCCCGCGGCACGAAGTGCGGCGCGCCACGGTCGAAATGGTGTGGACTGCAGGAGGGCACCCATGGCGGAGCGGGAAGACGGGATCACCGTCTATTACGACGGCGCATGCCCGCGCTGCGTGCGCGACCGTGCGCAGTACGAGCGCTTGGCGGGCGAGGCGGGGCAGGACACCTGCTGGGTGGATATCACGGGGCGTGACGCGGAGTTGCGCGCGCTGGGCATAGACCCGGGTGCGGCGCTGCGCGAACTGCACGTGCGCGATCGCGAAGGGCGCGTGCGGCGCGAGCTGGATGCGTACATCCTGCTGATGGCGCGTGTGCCGCGCCTGCGTCCGCTCGCCTGGCTGATCGGCCTGCCGGGGCTGCGGACGCTGCTGTCGCGCTGGTACCGTGCGAGCGTGATGAGGCGGCTGCGCGCGGAGGGACGCCAATGAGACGTCAATGAGACGCCCGTGAGGCTCAGGAGGCGCGGCCGAGTCCGAGCGGCGCCGGCGTCAGGCTGAGGATGCGCTGGTACAGCGTTTCGGCCTCGTCCTTGGGCTTGATGCCGAAGAGCGGGTTGTCGTTCTCGCGGAAGGCGGTGGCGATCTCGGTCCAGTCTTCGGGCGTGAGCACGCGTTCGGCGATGGGAATGAGCGCGTCTTCCTCGGTGCGCAGGTGATCCCATTCGAACTCGGCGTAGCGCTCGGCCGTGTCGAAGAAGGCTTCGGCGGCCTTCGCGTCGCCGCCCTGGAAAGCGAGGAGCTGTTTCTTGAGGTCCTCGACCATCGGGTAGCCGAGGTTGTGCTCGCGTTCGAGCCGGCCGATGAGGGCGTCGGCCTCGCGCGTGCGCCGCTGGACCGCCGTGAAGAGGTACTTGTCCTCCTTCGGGTGGTGCCAGCGGTCGGGGTAGGACACGATGTAGTCGAGGATCGCGCGCAGCAGCGGGAAGTTGGGTGCTTCGCCCTTGCGCATGCCCTTGACGAGGTAGCGCAGCGAGTACAGCACCGCGCTGATCGCGAGGTGCTCGTCGCGGATGATCTGGATCGCTTCCGGTTTCACGTTTGTCTCCCGTGGTGCCTTGTCTTGTGTTTGCCAGGGCGGGCCGTGGAAAGGGTTTATGGGCAGGGGTCTGGTCTGTCGTGGGAGCGGCTTCAGCCGCGAAAGGGCGTTCTTCCTGCCCAGACCGCCGATTCGCGGCTGAAGCCGCTCCCACAGGACCGCACTTAGGGCTCTTTTATTACACCCGCTCGAACGCGAGTGCGATGCCCTGGCCGACGCCGATGCACATCGTCGCGAGGCCGTAGCGGCCGCCGGTGGTCTCGAGCTGGTTGAGCGCGGTGGTCACGAGGCGGGCGCCCGAGGCGCCGAGCGGGTGGCCGATGGCGATGGCGCCGCCGTTCGGGTTCACGTGCTCGCCGTCGTCGGGCAGGCCGAGCTGGCGCAGCACGGCGAGGCCCTGCGCGGCGAAGGCTTCGTTGAGTTCGATGGTGTCGAACTGGCCGATCGTCATGCCCAGGCGCGCGAGGAGTTTTTGCGTCGCGGGCGCCGGGCCGATGCCCATGATGCGCGGCGGCACGCCGGCGGCCGCGCTGCCGAGGATGCGGGCGCGCGGCGTGAGGCCGAAGCGGCGCACGGCGTCTTCGGACGCGAGCAGCAGCGCGCAGGCGCCGTCGTTGACACCCGAGGCGTTGCCGGCGGTGACGCTGCCGTCCGCGCGCACGACGCCCTTGAGCTTCGCGAGCGCGTCCAGCGTGGTCTCGGGGCGCGGGTGCTCGTCGGCGCCGAAGATCACCGGGTCGCCCTTCTTGCGCGGGATCTCGACCGGCAGGATCTCGCGCGCGAAGAAGCCGCGCTCGTTGGCGGCGGCCCAGCGCTGCTGGCTGCGCAGCGCGAAGGCGTCCTGGTCGGCGCGCGAGACGCCGAACTCCTGCGCAACGTTCTCGGCCGTTTCGGGCATGGAGTCGATGCCGAACTGCGCCTTCATCAGCGGGTTCACGAAGCGCCAGCCGATGGTCGTGTCCTCGATCTTCGCGCTGCGCGAGAACGCGGAATCGGCCTTGCCCAGCACGAAGGGGGCGCGGCTCATGCTTTCGACGCCGCCGGCGATCATCAGCTCCGTTTCGCCGGAAGCGATCGCGCGCGTGGCCATGCCCAGCGCGTCGAGGCTGGAGCCGCACAGGCGGTTGACGGTGGTGCCGGGCACTTCCACGGGCAGGCCCGCGAGCAGCGCGGCCATGCGCGCGACGTTGCGGTTGTCCTCGCCGGCCTGGTTGGCGCAGCCGTAGATGATGTCATCGACGGCGGTCCAGTCGACGGCGGCGTTGCGCGCCATCAGGGCCTTGATCGGCAGCGCGGCGAGGTCGTCGGCGCGCATGGATGAGAGGGTGCCGCCGTAGCGGCCGAAGGGGGTGCGGATGGCGTCGCAGATGTAGACGTGGCGGGGCATGTCGGTGGGGTCTCCTCTCTTTATGTCAGGGGCGCGCCGTCTCGTGCGGGCGCGTCGCGTGCCATTGTGGGGCCAAACGGCCCGGTGGCGTCACGCGCCACGCTTTGCGCAGGGCGGGCGTAGCACAGCGCATCCCGCCATCCGTGCGACCGCTTGGCGGGATACGCCTTCGGCGCCTCCCGCCCTACGGTTCGTGGTTTCAATACGTCTCGACGTGGAAACGTGCCTTCGAAAGCAGCTGCGGACGTAGCGTATCCCAGTCGGCGCCCTGCGCGCGGCAGATGTCGCGGAAGGCTTCCAGCACGCCCGCTTCCATGCCCTTGAGGCCGCAGATGTAGATGTAGCAGTTGTCGTCCTGCAGCATCTGGAACACCTTGTCGGCGCGCTCGCGGATGGCGTCCTGTACGTATTTCTTCGGTTCGCCGGGCACGCGAGAGAAGGCGAAGTTGATGTCGATGAAGTCCTTCGGCAGCTTCTGCAGCGGGCCGAAGTAGGGCAGCTCCTCGGGCGCGCGGGCACCGAAGAACAGCACCATCTCGCCGCCTTCCTTGCGGTCCATGCGGCGGCGGCGGCGCTCGGTCATCGCGCGCATCGGCGCGGATCCGGTGCCGGTGCAGATCATCATGATCGACGAGCCCGGGTGGTTGGGCATCAGGTAGGTCGAGCCGTAGGGGCCGGTGACCTGCACCTTGTCGCCTTTCTTCAGGTCGCACACGTAGTTCGACGCGACGCCACGGGTCGGATTCCCTTCGTGGTCCTCGACGACGCGCTTCACGGTGAGCGACAGGTTGTTGTAGTGCGGACGCTCGCCGTCGCGCGGGCTGGCGACGGAGTACATGCGCAGCAGGTGCGGCTTGCCGCGTTCGTCGGTGCCCGGCGGGAGGATGCCGATCGACTGGCCTTCGAGTACCGGGAAAGGCGTCGTGCCGAAGTCGAGCACGATGTGGTGGATGTCGCTGGAGGCGTCCTCGGCGGTGAGGCGGTAGTTGCCGGTGACGGTCGCGGTGATCGGGTTCGCCGGCGTGTACAGGTTCACGTAGGGGTGCGACGCGGACCACGGCGCCATCGCCGGGCCACCCTGGCCGGCGGTCGCGACTTCGGTGATCTGCTGCACTTCGGCGGGGAGTTCGGCCGCGCCCATGACGGTCGCTTCGAGCTGGTCGAGCTCGGTGGTGTCGGGCAGGTAGTCCCAGGAATACTGGTCGGCGAGGCTGTGCGGCGTGGCCTTGTCGACGTTGCGCCAGGAGTCGATCGCGCCCGTCGGACAGGGCGAAATGCAGGCCAGGCAGCCGTTGCAGGTGTCGAACTTGACGACGTAGTTGCGGCTGTCGTGCGTGATCGCATCGACCGGGCAGATCTCTTCGCAGGTGTTGCAGCGAATGCAGATCTCGGGATCGATGAGGTGTTGCCTGGCGAGGTTGGCGTGCTCTGCGGGCGCGTTCATGGTTGTCTCTCTCCACGGGGGCGGGAGGCGGGCCTGCGCCCGCTTCCCGTTCTTCTCTCAAGTCTTAATTAAAGCGCACGTACTCGAAATTGACCGGCTGGTTGTTGATGCCGCGGCCCGGCGCTGCGATCCAGTTGGCGAACTTGCCCGGCTCGAGGCAGCGGCCCATCAGCGAATGCACGTACAGGCGGTCGCTTTCGGTCGGCAGCCAGTTGTTGTGCTGGTGCGTCCATTCGGCTTCCGACAGCAGGCGGCCGTCCGGGCTGACATGCACGTCGGCGAACATGCCGATGCGGCGGTGGAAGCCCTTGTGCGGCAGCGTGAAGCGGAAGGCGAAACCGAACTTGGCCGGGATGCGGTTCCAGCGCTCGACGCCGGCCTGCACGTCGGTGATCCAGTCGTCGCGCAGGCGCTCGTTCAGCGCCGACAGCGCGGCGACCTTGCGGGTGCCGATCGTGTCGCCGGCCACGTCCATGACCTCGTATTCCGAGTTCTGCAGCTTGTGGTCGTCGTCGATCTTCTCTTCCTCGAAGCGGCCCTTGAGGCCGTTCGTGTAGTAGGTCGCGGCGTTGGACGAGACTTCGGCGCCGTACAGGTCGCTGGTGACGCTGTAGTGGAAGTTGAGGTACTTCTGCAGCGTCGGCAGGTCGATGACGCCGGCGGCGCGCAGCTTGGCGGGATCGTCGGTGCCCAGTTCCTTCATCACTTCGCAGGTGCGCTGGATGACGCGGGCGATGCCCGATTCGCCGACGAAGAGGTGGTGCGCTTCCTCGGTGAGCATGAACTTGCAGGTACGCGCCAGCGGGTCGAAGGCCGATTCGGCCAGCGAGGCGAGCTGGTACTTGCCGTCACGGTCGGTGATGAAGGTGAACATGAAGAACGACAGCCAGTCGGGGGTCTTCTCGTTGAACGCGGTGAGGATGCGGGGGTTGTCCTCGTCGCCCGAACGGCGCTCGAGGAGCGCTTCGCCTTCCTCGCGGCCGTCGCGGCCGAAGTGCGCGTGCAGCAGGTAGACCATCGCCCACAGGTGGCGGCCTTCCTCGACGTTCACCTGGAACAGGTTGCGCAGGTCGTACAGCGACGGGGCGGTGAGGCCGAGGTGGCGCTGCTGCTCGACCGATGCCGGCTCGGTGTCGCCTTGGGTGACGATGATGCGGCGCAGCGTCGAGCGGTATTCGCCCGGGACTTCCTGCCACACGTCCTGGCCCTTGTGCTCGCCGAAGGTGATCTTCTTCTCGCCTTCCTGCGGCGCGAGGAAGATGCCCCAGCGGTAGTCGTGCATTTTCACGTAGCCGAAGTCGGCCCAACCCTTGGGGTCGACGCTGACCGCGGTGCGCAGGTAGACGTCGTAGTTGGTCGAGTTTTCCGGACCCATGTCGTCCCACCAGTTCAGGAAGGACGGCTGCCACTGCTCGAGCGCCCGCTGCAGGGTCTTGTTCTCGTTCAGGTTGACGTTGTTCGGGATGCGTTCGCTGTAGTTGATCATCTCTGTACTCCTCCGGGTTTTGTCGTCGCGGCCGGGGATTCGTCGTCCGCCGGCCTTTCCTGTTGCTGTGAGATTTCTTGCTGCTTTTCCCCGCCGCGCCAGGGCGCCGGCTGCAACGGCAGCGGGACGGCCTGCCGCGCGGCGCGGGAACGATTCGTTTGTCTTACACGCGGTTCCAGTCGAACTGCGCCTTCTTGCCGGAGCCGAAGAGCTTCAGCGCGCCGTTTTCGCCGACGGCGTTGGGGCGGTTGAAGATCCAGTTCTGCCATGCCGAGAGGCGGCCGAAGATGCGGGTGTTCATGGTTTCGACGGGGCCGAAGCGCAGGTTGGCTTCGAGGCCGGTGAGCGCGTCGGGCGACAGCGCGGCGCGTTCCTCGATGGCGATGCGCACTTCGTCGGCCCAGTCGAGGTCGTCCGGGATCGCGGTGACGAGGCCCAGCTCCATCGCCTCTGCGGGCGACAGCAGGCTGCCTTCTTTCGCCTTCACGGCGGCGATCGGGCCTTCTTCCTGGTAGAAGCGGGCGGCTATGCGCGACAGGCCGTTCACCATCGGGAAGGGGCCGAAGTTCATCGCCGAGAGGCCGACGACGTTCTTCGCTTCGGCGGCGTCGAGCATGTAGCTGCGGTCGGCGGCGAGCGCGATTTCCAGCAGCGTGCCGGCGAAGCACGAGCCCGGTTCGATCAGTGCGTACAGGCTGCGGGAGCTGACGTCGATGCGGGCGAGCGTGCGGCGCAGCATGCCGATGGTCTCGCGGACGAACCAGTTGTCCTTGTTCGCGTCGATCGTCGCGTCGATGTCGAGCACGACCTGGGCGTCGCCTTCGGTGCGCAGCTGCCACAGGCCGACGTCGAGGTGGTTGGTGCGCAGGTTCAGGATCGCGTCGTCGAGTTCGCGTGCCATCTGCAGCGGCCACCACTTGATGCCCTGGGCTTCGATCTCGGCGGCGGTCTTGGCGGTGACGGCGGACGGGGCGCGCACGGTCAGGGTCACGGTGCGGCCGTCGGCGTCGATCGTCGCATCGACGAATTCGTAGTGGTAGCCGGTCGCGTCGGTGGTGCGCTCGAGGCGGGTCAGGGCCACGCCCTTGGCGCCGGCCGGGCGGTCGGAGGACTGGGCGAGCGCCTTGGCGCGGGTCTGGATGTGCTCGGCGAACTGCTGCTGCTTGACGACGTCGTCGACCAGGCGCCAGTCCTTGGCGCGGTTGCCGCGCACGCCTTCGGAGATGGTGCAGAAGATGTCGGCGTGGTCGCGGCGCACGCGGCGCTTGTCGGTGACGCGGGTCAGGCCGCCGGTACCGGGCAGCACGCCCAGCAGCGGCACTTCGGGCAGCGACACGGAGGAGTTGCGGTCATCGACCAGCACGATCTCGTCGCAGGCGAGCGCCAGCTCGTAGCCGCCGCCGGCGGTGGTGCCGTTGCACGCGGCGAGGAACTTGAGGCCCGAGTACTGGCTGGAGTCCTCGATGCCGTTGCGCGTCTCGTTGGTGAATTTGCAGAAGTTCACCTTCCAGGCGTGGGTCGAGAGGCCCAGCATGTAGATGTTCGCGCCGGAGCAGAAGATCTTCGCCTTGCCCGAGGTGACGACGACGGTGCGCACTTCCGGGTGCTCGAAGCGCACGCGTTGCAGCGCGTCGTGCAGCTCGATATCGACGCCCAGGTCGTAGGAGTTCAATTTGAGCTTGTAGCCCGGGCGGATGCCGCCGTCCTCGTCGATGTTGAGCGTCAGCGTGGCGATCTCGCCCTCGGTCGCGAGCGACCAGTGACGGTACTTCGACGGCTCCGTGCGGTAATCGACCAGATCTGCGACCGGCTTGTTGGCGACTGCTTCCATTGTCTGTCTCCTCTCTCTCTGTTGGATGTGCTCAGCCCAGCACGAGCTGGCGCAATTTGATGAAACTCTGATCCACCGTCTCGCCCGTGGTGTCGAGCACGGTGTCCGCCTTGGCGTAGAGGGGCAAGCGCGCCTCGAGGATGCGCTTGAGGTCCTCCATCGCCTCGTCGTTGCCCGCCATCGGCCGCAGGTCGCCCTGGGCCATCACGCGGGCCATGTGTTCTTCCGGCAGGGCCTTTACCCACACCGTGATGCACTGCGCGAGCAGCATCTCGAAGCTCTCGGGCTGCGACACGACGCCGCCACCCACCGAGATCACGGCGCGCGGGTTGTCGCGCAGCACGCGCTCCAGCGTGCGCTTCTCGATGCGGCGATAACCGGACTGACCGTACAGCGAGAAGATCTCGCGTCCCGGGATGCCGGTTTCCTTCTCGATCTCGCGGTCGAGTTCGACGAAGGGCATGCCTTCTTCCTGCGCCAGGCGCTTGCCCAGCGTCGACTTGCCGGCACCGCGCAGGCCGATCAGCGCGATGCGCTTGCGGCGCACGGCTTCCTCGTGGCCGAAGTCGCGCATCAGGCGGAACACCACTTCTTCCAGGCGATGCTGCGGCAGGCGCTCGAGGAAGCGGCGGATCAGGCGCTTCTCGACGGTGTCCTCGGTTTCCGGCGCGAGCAGCTCGATCAGCGGAACGTTGAGCGCGCGGGCGATGTTCTGCAGCAGGACGATGGACACGTTGCCGTCGCCGCCTTCGAGGTGGGCGAGGTGGCGCTCCGAGACGCCGGCTTCGCGGGCCACGAGCTTTCTCGTCATGCCACGGCGGTCGCGGATCTCGCGGACGCGCTTGCCGAGCGTGGGCAGGATATTGCCGTCGGCGGCCTGGTCGGCCGTCTGGAGCTCTTCCTGTTGCGCGTCGGTAGTGGTTTCGAGGCTCATCGGTTTTCCTTTCTTGCAGCGAACTGCATCGGTTGAGTTGAACAATAGTGCAGCAAGATCGACGCGTCAATACCTAAAGTGCAGTTTTATTAGTGGTGCACTGCAGTAATCTGCAGTTTTCATCCAGTATAGAACGGCGATCTTGGTTTGATAGTGCCAAAAACTGCAGCTAATCCGGAAGTGTTTAGAGAAAAGTGGAAGTAAAGTGCTTGACGTCGAATTTCGCGCGTGTATTCTATCTCCACCGATTGCGCTCCGGCGCGACGCCAGAACATCAGACATCCGGCACAGACCGTGATGCCTCAACAGAGAGAGGAGACACCCAGGTGAAGCTTGCTAACTATGTATACGGGCAATGGGTCGAAGGCGCCGGCGAAGGCACGGCGCTGACCGATCCGGTCACCGGCGAGGCGTTGGTTCGCGTTTCGTCCGACGGCATCGACGTCGCACATGCACTGGAGTTCGCCCGCACTCAAGGTGGGGCTGCACTGAAGGCCCTTACCTACGAGGAGCGTGCAGCGAAGCTGGCGGCGATCGCCGAGCTGCTGCAGGCCAAACGTGCAGAATATTTCGACATCTCGCTGCGCAACTCCGGTGCGACCGAAGGCGACGCATCCTTCGATGTCGATGGCGCCATCTTCACTATCAAGAGCTACGCTCGCGCCGGCAAGGCGCTGGGCGCCGCGCGCCACCTGAAGGAAGGGGCGCGCGTCGCGCTGGCGAAGACGGACGTCTTCCAGGGCCAGCACTTCCTGATGCCACTCACCGGCGTCGCGGTCTTCATCAACGCGTTCAACTTCCCGGCCTGGGGCCTGTGGGAGAAGGCCGCGCCGGCGTTGCTTGCGGGCGTGCCGGTGTTCGCCAAGCCGGCGACGCCGACCGCGTGGCTCGCGCAGCGCATGGTCGCCGACGTCGTCGAGGCGGGCATCCTGCCGCCGGGCGCGATCTCCATCGTGTGCGGTTCGGCGCGCGACATCCTCGACCACGTCACGGAATGCGACGTCGTGTCCTTCACCGGCTCGGCGGATACCGCGGCGCGCATGCGCACCCATCCGAACGTCGTCGCGCGCTCGGTGCGGCTCAACGTCGAGGCCGACAGCGTCAATTCGGCGATCCTCGGCCCCGATGCGCAGCCCGGTACGCCGGAATTCGATCTCGCGGTGAAGGAGATCGTGCGCGAGATGACGGTCAAGACCGGCCAGAAATGCACGGCGATCCGCCGCATCCTCGCGCCTGCCGGTGTGTCGCGCGCGCTCGCCGATGCGGTGAGCGGCAAGCTTGCCGGCTGCAAGGTCGGCGATCCGCGCAGCGAAGGCGTGCGCGTCGGGCCGCTCGTGAGCAAGGCGCAGCAGGCCGCGGCCTTCGAGGGACTGGCGAAGCTCACGCAGGAATGCGAAGTCGTGTTCGGCGGCGATGCGGATTTCGAACCGGTCGGTGCCGATGCGGCGGTCTCCGCCTTCGTGCAGCCGACGCTGCTCTATTGCGACAAGGGTGTGGGTGCGCGCTTCGTCCATGACGTCGAAGTCTTCGGCCCGGTCGCGACCATCGTGCCTTACGCCGACACGCGGGACGCCGTCGCGATCGCGCGTCGTGGTCACGGCTCGCTCGTCGCGTCCGTGTATTCCGGCGATGCGGCCTTCCTCGCCGAACTCGTCCCCGCGATCGCCGACCTGCACGGCCGCGTGATGGTCGTCGATGCTGCGGTCGGCCCGAACCACACCGGCCACGGCAACGTGATGCCCGGCTGCCTGCACGGCGGTCCCGGGCGCGCGGGCGGCGGCGAGGAGCTGGGCGGCCTGCGCGCGCTGGCGATGTACCACCGCCGCTGCGTCGTGCAGGGCGGACCGGCCGTGCTCGACGCCCTGTCGCGTGACGCAGTCGACGCTGCGTTGCTCGGTGCATGAACTATAAAACCTACACGCATCCCGCCCCCTGACCCCAACCCCCAGTTCCGACGGAGAGACGGAGACATGACGCCAGACCAGTTCCAGGCGCTGATCGCGAAGGTGACCGGCGAGATCGCCGGCCGCCCCCTCGACGGCCAGCTCGCCGACTTCCTCAACGAACGCTTCCCGGCGAACGGCCCCGAGTTCCAGGCCATCGCGCAGGCCTGTAGCGAGGCCGTCGCTGCGGGCTGGATGTGCGATCGCGAGCACGGCGGCATCCGGTACGGCCGCGTCATCAAGCCGACCGACGCGCTCCACGGCTTCAGCGTCGACGTCGTCGAGATGAAGGATCTCGTCGGCCCGCAGCACGCCCATCCCAACGGCGAGATCGACATGATCATGCCGCTCGAAGGCGACGCGAAGTTCGACGGCCACGGCGCCGGCTGGTTCGTGTACGGGCCGGGCAGCGTGCACAGGCCGACGGTGAGCGACGGCCGTGCCTACGTGTTGTACCTGCTGCCGCAGGGCGCGATCGAGTTCACGAAAGCCTAGGCTTTTACCGCAGGGCTTTACCTGTGGGAGCGGCTTCAGCCGCGAATCGGCGGTTTCGCAAGCCCACGGCCCATTCGCGGCTGAAGCCGCTCCCACAGGGTGCCCACGAGCACCGGTAAGCCAGGCCACGACGGCCACCGAATGAACAGCACCGGCACCAAGACCGGCCAGGAATACCCCGGCACCCACCGGAAGAACAGGAGGAGAGAAGGAATGACAACGCTCAGCGCCGCGGACCACAGCACCAGTCCGCCCACCATCACCCTGCCGCGCCAGTACAACGCCGCGGACGACCTCATTGGCCGCAACCTCGACGCCGGTCGCGGCAAGAAGGTCGCGTACATCGACGACAACGGCCGCTACACCTACGACGAGCTCGCGGCGCGCGTGAACCGCTTCGCCAACGCGCTCGGCGCGCTGGGCATCGTGCGCGAGCAGCGCATCCTGGTGTGCGTGCACGACTGCATCGACTTCCCGACCGTGTTCCTCGGCGCGATCAAGGCCGGCGTCGTGCCGATCGCGGTCAACACGCTGCTGACGCAGTCCGACTACGAATACATGCTCGGCGACAGCCGCGCGCGCATCGCCGTCGTCTCCGCACCGCTGGCCGACACCTTCGCGCCGCTGCTGGGCAAGGTCGAATCGCTCGAGCGCATCGTCGTCGCCGGCGGGGAGGGCCCGGATTCCGTCGCCGCCCTGATGGCGAACGCCTCCGACAGCTTCGACGCGGCCGCGACGACCTGCGACGATCCCTGTTTCTGGCTGTACTCCTCGGGTTCGACCGGCGCGCCCAAGGGCACCGTGCATATCCAGTCCAGCCTGATCCACACCGCCGAGCTGTACGCCAAGCCCATCCTCGGCATCAAGGAAAGCGACGTCGTGTATTCCGCGGCCAAGCTGTTCTTCGCCTACGGCCTGGGCAACGGCCTGACCTTCCCGCTCGCAGTCGGCGCGACCGCCGTGCTGATGGCCGAACGCCCGACGCCCGCAGCGGCGTTCAAGCGCCTGCGCGAGCAGCAGCCGACGATCTTCTACGGCGTCCCGACCCTGTACGCATCGATGCTGGCGGATGCGGACTGTCCGACGCGCGACGAGCTCGCGATGCGCATGTGCACGTCCGCCGGCGAAGCGCTGCCCGAGGACATCGGCCGGCGCTGGACCGAGCGCTTCGGCGTCGAGATCCTCGACGGCATCGGCTCGACCGAGATGCTGCACATCTTCCTGTCGAACCGTCCCGGTGAGGTCCGTTACGGCACCACCGGCAAGCCCGTGCCGGGCTACCAGGTGCGCCTCGTCGATGACGAAGGCAATATCGTCGAAGGCGCGGACGAGCCGGGCGAGCTGCAGATTTCCGGGCCGACCAGCGCGGTCATGTACTGGAACAACCGCGAGAAGACGCGCGCGACCTTCCAGGGACCGTGGACGCGCAGTGGCGACAAGTACTCGCGCAACGCCGACGGCTACTACGTGTATGCGGGGCGCAACGACGACATGCTCAAGGTCAGCGGCATCTACGTGTCGCCGATCGAGGTCGAGTCCTGCCTGATCCAGCACCCTGCGATCCTCGAGGCGGCCGTCGTCGGCCACGAGGACGAGGAGCGCCTGATCAAGCCCAAGGCCTTCATCGTGCTCAAACCCGGCTTCAACCGCTCCGAGCAGCTCGCGGCCGAGATCAAGGCGCACGTGAAGGCGCATCTCGCCCCGTACAAGTACCCGCGCTGGATGGAATTCGTCGATGAGCTGCCGAAGACCGCGACGGGCAAGATCCAGAGATTCAAGCTCAGGGCAATGGCAGGAAAGTAAAACGTAGGGCGGAAGGAGCGAAGCGCATCCCGCCATTTCGCCGCGGATCGGCGGGATACGCATTCGGCTCCTCCCGCCCTACGTGACAGCGCAAGGAATTAAAAAGGGGCGAAGCCCCACCCATCCCCCCGTGGAGGAGACACCATGAAAAAAGCACAAACGACCCGTCGTACCCTGATGCAGGCCATGCTCGGCGCGTTTGCCAGTGTATTGGCCGGCGCACTGCTGCCGCTCGGCGCGGCGCAGGCCGCCGAGAAGATAAAGGTCGGCCTGATGCTGCCCTACACCGGCACCTACGCCTCGCTGGGCACCGCGATCACCAACGGTTTCAAGCAGTACGTGCAGGAGCAGGGCGGCAAGCTTGGCGGCTACGAGGTCGAGTATTCGGTCGTCGATGACGAATCCGATCCGTCCAAGGCCACCGAGAACGCCTCCAAGCTCGTCAAGCGCGACAACGTCGACGTGCTGGTCGGCACCGTGCATTCGGGCGTCGCGCTGGCGATGGCGAAAGTCGCGCGCGACACCAAGACGCTGCTGATCATCCCCAACGCGGGCGCCGACGAACTCACCGGTCCGCTGTGCGCGCCCAACGTGTTCCGCTCCTCCTTCTCGGCCTGGCAGCCGGCCTACGCGATGGGCAAGATCGTCGCCGAGCGTGGCCACAAGAACGTCGTGACCGTGACGTGGAAATATTCCTTCGGCGAGCAGTCCGTCGCGGGCTTCAAGGAAGCCTTCGAGAAGGCCGGCGGCAAGGTCGCCAAGGAGCTCTACCTCCCCTTCCCGAACGTCGAGTTCCAGCCCTTCCTGACCGAAATCGCCTCGCTCAAGCCCGACGCGGTGTTCGTGTTCTTCGCCGGCGGCGGCGCGGTCAAGTTCGTCAAGGACTACGACGCGGCGGGCCTGAAGAAGTCCATCCCGCTGTACGGTTCGGGCTTCCTCACCGACGGCACGATCGACGCGATGGGCGGCTCGGGCGAAGGCCTGATGACGACGCTGCACTACGCCGACAACCTGACCAACCCGAAGGACCAGGCCTTCCGCAAGGCCTACGCGATCGCCTACAAGCAGCAGCCCGACGTGTATGCCGTGCAGGGCTACGACGCCGCACAGATGCTCAAGACCGGCGTCGACTCGCTGAAGGGCGCGAAGTTCGACAAGGACGCCGTGATCAAGGCCATGGAAACGGCGAAGATCGACAGCCCGCGCGGCGCCTTCACGCTGTCCAAGGCGCACAACCCGGTGCAGGACATCTACCTGCGCAAGGTCGAGGGGCGCGACAACAAGCTCGTCGGCGTTGCCGAGAAGGCGCTGGCGGATCCGGCGCGCGGTTGTCGGATGTGAGTCGCTGACGCGGCACGCAGATAGGTGAAGTCCGCTGGGACGCGGTCCCTTCCCCTTGAAGGGGAGGGGGTAAACGTGCCCGTCTGAAGCCGATTTCACTGAAAGCTGAGCGGGCAGGTCCCTTACCACCCCCGCATCACTCCATACATATCCAGGCGCCCTGACTCGGCGCCCGGAGGGGAAGACTCATGGATTTCGTTTCCTTCCTGATCCAGGTGCTGAACTCGCTGCAGTACGGCCTGCTGCTGTTCCTCGTGGCCAGCGGCTTGACGCTGGTGTTCGGCATCATGGGCATCATCAACCTCGCGCACGGCAGCTTCTACATGGTCGGCGCCTACCTCGCGTTCGCGCTGACGGGCATGACGGGCAACCTGATGCTGGCGATCGCGCTGGGGCTGCCGCTCGCCTTCGTGTTCGGCGCGATCCTCGAATGGGCGCTGTTCTCGCACCTGTACAAGCGCGACCACCTCGAACAGGTGCTGCTGACCTACGGCCTGATCCTGATCTTCGAGGAGCTCAGGAGCCTCGCGGTCGGCGACGAGGTGCATGGCGTGACGATCCCCGAGCTCTTCTCGGCGTCGATCCCGCTGTCGGACAACCTCAGCTATCCCGTTTATCGCCTCGTGATCTCGGTCGTGTGCCTCGCGCTCGCGGGCGGGCTGTACTGGCTGATCCAGAAGACGCGCCTGGGGATGATGATCCGCGCCGGCAGCCACGATCGCGACATGGTCAAGGCGCTGGGCATCGACATCAACCTGCTGTACCGCACGGTGTTCGCGCTCGGTGTCGCGCTCGCGGCGCTGGCCGGCATGCTCGCCGCGCCGATCTCGTCCGTCTATCCGGGCATGGGTTCTTCCGTGCTGATCATCTCCTTCGTCATCGTCGTGATCGGCGGCGTCGGCTCGGTGTGGGGCGCGCTCGTGGCGGCGCTGGTGATCGGCTTCGCGGACACCTTCGGCAAGGTGCTGCTGCCGGACCTCGCGGGCCTGATGGTCTATCTCGTGATGGCCTTGGTGCTGCTGTGGCGCCCCGAAGGCATCTTCAGGAAAGGGTAAGGCGATGAACTCCCAAGTCTCGACAATCTTCAAGCTCGCGGTGATGGCCGGCGTGCTGGCCTTCCCGGCCTTCGGCTCGGACTTCTACGCCGAGATGGTCGCCAAGGTGCTGATCCTCGCGATCTTCGCGATGAGCCTGGACCTGCTGGTCGGCTTCACCGGCCTGGTGTCCTTCGGCCACGCCGCCTACTTCGGCATCGCCGCCTACGTGGTCGCGCTGATGACGCCCAAGTACGACCCGGCCAACCTGTGGCTGGCGCTGCCGGCCTCGGTGCTGGCGGCGGCCGTGGCGGCCTTCGTGATCGGGCTCTTCGTGCTGCGCACCAAGGGCATCTACTTCATCATGGTGACGCTCGCCTTCGCGCAGATGGCCTACTACGTGTTCCACGACACACCGGTCGGCGGCGGCTCGGACGGCATCTACCTCAACTTCAAGCCCGACGCGGCGATCGCCGGCTGGGCGCCGTTCGACCTCAACGAGCCGCATCACCTGTACTACTTCGTCGTCGCGGCGATGCTCGCGGTGTATGGCCTGCTCAAGCTCGTGCTGCGCTCGCCCTTCGGCCGCGTGCTGGTGGGCATCCGCAGCAACGAGCACCGCATGCTGTCGCTGGGTTACGCGACCTTCCGCTACAAGCTCGCCGCCTTCACGCTGGCGGGCGCGCTGGCGGGGGTGGCCGGCTTCCTGTACGCGGTGCTGTTCGGCTTCGTCACGCCCGAGTACCTGTCGTGGCACAAGTCCGGCGACGTGCTGCTGATGGTGATCCTCGGCGGCATGGGCAACCTCGGCGGCGCGGTCGCCGGCGCGGTCGCGCTCGTGGGCCTGCAGGAAATCTTCACCAGCGTCACCAAGCACTGGCAGCTGCTGATGGGCCTCACGATCGTCGCCGCGGTGCTGTTCATGCCGGGCGGCCTGACCGCGACACCCGCCCGCATCATGGCGCGCATCAACGGGGGAAAGAGCAATGTCTGAAGTCCTGCTATCCGCAGAAGGCATGACGCGCCGCTTCGGCGGCCTGACCGCGAACCAGAGCGTCAATCTGAGCCTCGAACGCGGTGTGCTGCACGCGCTGCTGGGGCCCAACGGCGCCGGCAAATCGACCTGCATCAACATGCTGTCGGGAGACCTGCCGCCGTCCGAAGGCACGATCCGCTACAAGGGCGAGGACATCACTGGCCTCACCGCCTACCAGCGCTCGCGCATCGGCATCGGCCGCAGCTACCAGCGCACGAACATCTTCCCGAAGTTCACGGTGCTGGAGAACTGCCGCCTCGCCGCGCAGTCGAGGAAGCCGCGCCCGTGGAGCCTCTTTACCGACGCGCTGGCCATGCCCGAAGCGGTCGAGCGCGCGCGCGCCGCGATCGCGGAAGCGGGCCTGTCGGGGCGCGAGAACCGCGTCGCCGGCACGATGTCGCACGGCGAACAAAGGCAACTGGAGATCGCGATGGTGCTCGCGACCGACGCCGAAGTGCTGCTGCTCGACGAGCCGCTCGCCGGCATGGGCTCGGAGGAGTCCGCGCAGATGGTTACGCTGCTCAACCGCCTCAAGGCGACGCGCGCGATCCTGCTCGTCGAGCACGACATGGACGCGGTGTTCGCGGTCGCCGACCGCATCACCGTGATGGTCAACGGCCAGGTGCTGGAATCGGGCCCGCCGGAGCAGATCCGCAACAGCCCCGACGTGCAGGCAGCCTATCTCGGACACGAGGCGGAGCATGAATGACATGTCGATGCTGAAACTGAACGAAGCCGCCGCCGGTACGCCCGCGACAGCGGCCCCCGGCGTGCTGCGCGATCCGGCTCCGGACCAGCGCGAGCTGCTGCTGGAAGCGATCGGACTGCATACCTACTACGGCTCCAGCCACATCCTGCACGGTGTGAACTTCCACATCCGCAAGGGCGAGGCGCTGGGCCTGATGGGCCGCAACGGCATGGGCAAGACCACGCTGATCCGCACGATGATGGGCTTCCTGAACCCGAAGGCAGGCGGCGTGCTGGTGCGCGGCCAGCGCATGACGGGCGGGCCGACGCACCGGATCGCGAAGCTGGGCATCGCCTACGTGCCCGAAGGCCGCGGCATCTTCCCCAACCTCACGGTGAAGGAGAACCTGCTGATGGCCGCGCGTGCCGGCGTCGAAGGCCAGCGCGACTGGACCTTCGACCGCGTGATGACGACCTTCCCGCGGCTCGCGGAACGTCTCACCAACGGCGGCGGCCAGCTCTCGGGCGGCGAGCAGCAGATGCTCACGATCGGCCGCGCGCTGATGACCAACCCCGACCTGCTGATCCTCGACGAAGCCACCGAAGGCCTCGCGCCGCTGATCGTGCGGGAAATCTGGCGCGTGATCCGCGAGATCCGCGACAGCGGCATCGCCACCGTGATCGTCGACAAGAACCACTCGGCCATCACCGCGCTCACCGACCGCTCGATGATCCTCGTGAAGGGGCAGGTCGTTTTCGACGGCCCGAGCGAGGAGGTGCGCAATAATCCCGAGCTCATCAAGAAACACTTGGGGGTCTGAATGAAACTGCTACGTGTCGGCGGCAAGAATCTCGAATACGTCCGCCTGCCTTCCGCGCATCCGCGCGAGGGCGCGCCGGCCATCGTGTTCCTGCACGAGGGCCTGGGCTCGGTATCGATGTGGCGCGACTTCCCGCAGAAGGTCGCCGACGCGACCGGCTGCGAGGCCATCGTCTATTCGCGCGCCGGCTACGGCCGCTCCGACCCGGCGGATTTGCCGCGCGACACGCGCTACATGCACGACGAGGGCCTCGCGGTGCTGCCGGCCTTCCTCGACGCGCTGCAGCTCGACCGGCCCATCCTCCTCGGCCACTCCGACGGCGGCTCGATCGCGCTGATCTGCGCCGGCGGCACCGGCACGCAGCTCTCCGGCGTGATCCTGATGGCGCCGCACGTGCTGGTCGAGGACATCTCGGTCGACAGCATCGCGAAGGCCAAGGTCGCGTGGCAGAGCACCGACCTGCCCGCACGCCTCGGCAAGTACCACGCCGACGTGGACGCGGCTTTCTGGGGCTGGAACGACATCTGGCTGCATCCGGATTTCCGCGCGTGGAACATCGAGGAATACGTGCCGCGCATCGCCTGCCCGGTGCTCGCGATCCAGGGCGAGGACGACGAATATGGCACGATGGACCAGATCGACCGCATCGCCGCGCAGGCGCGCGACGTGGACGTCGTCAAGCTCGCCGACTGCCGCCATTCCCCCCACAAGGACCAGCCCGCGGCCGTGATCGAGGCCGTCGGCGAATTCGTGAACCGCATACTGGACTGAAATCGCCATGATTTTCGAATGCAAGAAACCCATCCGCTTCCACCACTGTGATCCGGCCGGCATCGTCTTCTACCCGCAGTGCCTGGTGCTGTGCAACGAAGTGATCGAGGACTGGTTCGACAACGGCATCGGCGTGGACTTCTACAAGCTGCACGCCGAGATCCGGCGCGGCGTGCCGATGCGCCACCTCGAAGTCGACTTCATCGCTCCGAGCATGCACGGCGACGAACTCACCTTCACGCTCTACGTCGCGCGCATCGGCGGCAGCTCGATGGACATCGTCACGACGGCGTCGAAGGGAGAACAGGTGCGCTTCCGCGCGAAGCAGACGGTGGTGTGGGCCGACCTCGGCGGCGCCCCGCGCGCCACCCTGATCGACGACGAATGGCGCGAGCGGTTCGGCCGGTTTCTGGAGCCGCAGGACTGACGTGGCGCGCGTGCGCGAGCGGCCAGGTGGGAGCGGCTTTAGCCGCGAATCGGCGCTAGGAGCTGCCGGATCGGCCCATTCGCGGCTGAAGCCGCTCCCACAGTGATGGTCACCGAACCCGCCGCAACGAAGGAATCAAGATGGACTACACCCGCTACACCAACCTGAAAGTCGAGCTCCACGAGCACGGCATCGCCGAAGTGATCCTCGGCGAACCGGGCAAGCTCCCGGCTGCCGACGCCACCGGCCACGGCGAACTCGCCGACATCTGGCGCGACCTCGACCGTGACCCCGCGGTGTCGGTGATCGTCGTGCGCGGCCAGGACAAGGGCTTCTCCGCGGGCGGCACGCTGGACCTCGTCGCCGCGATGGTCGACGACTTCGAGCACCGCGCCCGCGTGTGGAAGGAAGCGCGCGACATCGTCTACAACATGATCAACTGCTCGAAGGTGATCGTCTCCGCGATCAACGGCCCCGCCGTCGGCGGCGGGCTGGCCGTCGCGCTGCTCGCCGACATCTCCATCGCCGCGAAGAACGCGCGCCTCATCGACGGCCACACCCGCCTGGGCGTCGCCGCCGGCGACCACGCCGCGATCATCTGGCCGCTGCTGTGCGGCATGGCCAAGGCCAAGCTGCACCTGCTGTTGTCGAACGAGATCAGCGGCGAGGAAGCCGAACGCATCGGCCTCGTGTCGATGGCGGTCGACGCCGACGCCTTGCGCGACACCGCCTTCGACATCGCGAAGAAGCTCGCCGCCGGCCCGCAGACCGCCTTGCGCTGGACCAAGCACAGCCTCAACAACTGGCTGCGCCAGGCCGGTCCGATCTTCGACAACTCCGTCGCGCTCGAAATGCTCGGCTTCACCGGCCCCGAAGTCCGCGAGGGCCTCGCCGCCGTGCGCGAGCGCAGGACGCCGAATTTCCCCGCCGGCGCGCCGATATGAACCCCTGACCCCGTAGGGCGGGAGGAGCGAAGCGCGTCCCGCCACGCGGCGGTGCCGGCCCGCCCCCCCTTGACGGGATAACTCCCGCCCCACGAAACCCCAACGGCGCCGCAGAGCGCCCGAACCACCCTCAACGACACAGAGAGACCGCCATCATGACCACCTACCAATGCAGCGCCTGCTACTTCCCTTACAACGAAGCCGACGGTCTCCCCGACGACGGCATCGCCGCCGGCACCAAGTGGGAAGACGTGCCCGAGGACTGGGTTTGCCCCGACTGCGGCAACGGCAAGGAACACTTCAATCCGGCGCCCGAGCAGGAAGGCTGAGGCCAGCGACGCCTGCGCCCGCCGCCGACGTGCAGCTGTTCGTCGTCGGGGGTGGGGCGTCGACGCGCCAAATCGCTGCGGGGCGACCGCGGGTGTCAGGCGTGGGCCGTGCTTCGTCGCTTTTCGCGCTCCGCGAGAATCCGCGTTTCATCGCAGAAGATCGCGCGCTGGTCATGCAAGGCACACGGCCAGTCGGTGAAATGTGCGACCGAATCGTGGACATGCTCGGCCATGAAGGTGTCGACCTCTTCCGGAAGCCCTGACTGGTCGTCCCAGGCGGCGATGATGAAATCTTCGTAGGGGTTGCGCACTCGGCGCCTTTCGGCGTCGCCCTGCCATTCGATGGGCTCGCGGATCGCCGGCATCCGGCGTAGCAGGCGCCGATGCTCGGCCAGAAGCTGCTTCGCCTGCACATCCGGTTTGCGCGGCAGTTCGTGGGTCCAGCTTGTTGGCGAACATTTCCGATGGTTGTCCTGTGCGCCTACCGTTTCGCATAGCGACGGGTCGACACGGCGGTGCAGCGCTCCCAACACGCGGACGTCGTTGTTCATCCGCGTGATCGCCGCGCGCCAGCGGAACTTCAGCGCCCGGTGTGCATGCAGCAGCGATTCCAGTGAATCATCGTTCGCTGCCGGTAGCGACGCCATATAGGTCTTATAGGCCTGCAATAGCGGTGCATCGGCCGGCAGCGCGATTTCATCGCGAACTTCGAGCGGTGCGTCGGAAAGCCTGCGCAGCATCACGCCGCTTTTCAGTGCCTCCGCGTACATGTCACGCAAGGGAATGCGCGAAAGCGCATTGGACCGGCCCTGGAAGCCGTCGAAATAGCCGCCTCCGACATCCGAATGCACGCCGGGGTAGATCACCTCTTCGCACTTTTCCGGGTATTCGCTGCCGACGCGAACCGAATCGAGCGGGAAGGCCTGCCGTACTTCATGCCCCGAAACGAAATGCAGGCAGCGCTCGACGCCCCCGGGGATCGCCAGTTTCGAGCCCCAGCCCATGTGCAGCCCGGGGCCGCCAACCGAGGCGACCGTGTCGAACAGGCCCATGAAAACAATGCGCAGGCGCACCTGCTCGCCGTTGCGGGCGTTCCACAGCAGTTGATCGTCGGCAATACGTTCGCATTGCTCGGCAATCAGACGGCGGACGAAGGCGCGGGCGAGGGTCGCGCCGCGAGAAAAACCGAAGATCGACAGCGTGACCCACTCAATGTGCGGTAGCGCGCCCGCGCCCCAATCGATCTCCAGGATGCGTCGGAACTCGTACAGTGCTGCCTCGAGGCGCATCTCGCCACCGGCGCCAAAACCCAGTCCCAGGCTGCCGCCCGGGTCTTCATTCGCCGAAATGTTGCCATTAGCATATCGATAGGGCGTGCCGACGCCGGGAATATAGGTGGGGACTGCCTCCATTCCGTCCTTGTCCTTTATCGCGGCTTGATAGAGCTTCGCAATGTTGGATAACGCGCGTTCCCCCTCGGGTTTAGCCATCTCCTCGTAGAGATTGTTGCCGGTGCCGTCGAAGAAGAAGGACAGCTTGGGATAGAGGCGGCAGCGGATGCGGTCGGCGGGTGTCGACTCGGGCGTACACCATGCGATCTGCTCTTCCATGCGCTTCTTCGCGCCCTCGTGCCACGCGCTCGCGAGCTGTTCGTCCGTCGTCGGGGAAACGGCTTGTTTGACAGTCATGTCTCGATCCGTGCGATCCGCTACTTGGCTTTGCATCCGCTGCGCGTGGACGAAAACGCGAACTCGACCGTCTCCAGCGTCCGGAAAATCACGCACAGATAGATCTCGTCGGCCAGGAAATCCTCGGTTGACCAGTTGTCCTTGGTGCTCTTGTTGATGCGGTGCGGTGCGCGGGGGAAGGGAACGAGGGCGGAGCGGTCTTCGCCGGCGAGGATTATCTTGCCCGTCGCGCGGTCGTCCTCGGCGCCCCAGCGCCAGCGCACGAGGGCGGGCTTGGACCAGTCCTTGCGGCCAGCGATGCAGCATGTTGCGCCCGCGCCCCCTCCGAAAGCATCGACATTTCCCGCCCATGCGTCTTCCACGACGATGTTCGGCGCATAGCGATTCGTGTGGTTCACCGGGACCAGCATCTGGCCGGGCTCGTTGCCCGAGGCGACGGGAGTCGCGCAGGACCAGAGGGAGAGGGAAGTCAGCGCCGCGAGAGCAGATTCCAGAATCTTCATGTTTGCGTGTCGGATGCGTAAGCGAAAGGGCCGTTCATCTCGTCCGGGCTTCCGCCCCGCCTGATGAAATGATCACTTGTGGCGACAGGCGCTGCGAGTGGACGAGAATGCGAACTCGACCTTGTCCAGCGTCCGGAAGATCACGCACAGATAGATCTCGTCGGCGAGGAAATCCTCGCGTGACCAGTCGTCCTTGGTGCTCTTGTTGATGCGGTGCGGGGCGCGGGGGAAGGAAACGAGGGCGGAGCGGTCTTCGCCAGCGAGGGTGATCTTGCCGGTGGCGGGATCGTCTTCGGCGCCCCAGCGCCAGCGCACGAGGGCGGGTTTGGACCAGTCCTTGCGGCCGGCGATGCAGCACGTCGCCTTGCCTCCCCCTCCGTGTGCATCCACATTTCCCGCCCAAGCGTCTTCCACGACGATGTTCGGCGCATAGCGATTAGTGTGGTTCACCGGGACCAACATCTGACCGGGCTCGTTGCCCGAGACGACGGGGGTCGCGCAGGACGCGAGGGAGAGGGCAGTCAGCGCCGCGAGAGCAGATTCCAGAATCTTCATGTTTGCGTGTCGGATGTGTAAGCGAAAGGGCCGTTCATCTCGTCCGGGCATCCGCCCCGCCTGATGGGATGATTACTTGTGGCGACAGGCGCTGGCGCTGGACGAGAAGGCGAACTCGACCTTGTCCAGCGTCCGGAAGATCACGCACAGATAGAGCTCGTCGGCGAGGAAGTCCTCGGTTGACCAGTCGTCCTTGACGGTCTTCGCGATCCGGTGCGGGGCGCGGGGGAAGGGAACGAGGGCGGAGCGGTCTTCGCCGGCGAGGATGATCTTCCCGGTGGCGCGGTCGTCCTCGGCACCCCAGCGCCATTGCACCAGGGCGGGCTTGGACCAGTCCTTGCGGCCGGCGATGCAGCACGTTGCGCTGCCTCCGCCGCCGTGAGGATCCACATTCCCCGCCCAGGCGTCCTCCACGACGATGTTCGGTGCATAGCGATCGGTGTGGTTAACCGGGACCAGCATATTGCCGGGCTCGTTGCCGGGGTCGAAGGGGGTCGCACAGGAGGAGACGGAGAGGGCGGTCAGGGCGCCGAGAGCAGGCTTCCAGATTCTCATGTTTGCGTCACGAATGCATAAGCGAAGGTCGTTGATGTTGCGTGACCGCGTTGAGCTGCGGCGATCGTCGGGCAAGGCAGGCAGTGTAATCTGTTCTTCCCGGAAAATGACAAATGAAAATTTTCGCGAGCCGGGCCGATCGGCGCGGACTCGTCCTTGCTCTGTCGCAATCAATTTCGTTGAAGGGCCATCCGGTCGCGCCCCCAAACCCGTTCGCCTGCACTCCACTGCATGCGAATGAATAATTGTTCATTCACTGCTTGATTTCGCGAAAATCCGGATGTAGAGTGAACGAACATTCAGTCAGTTGATGGGCATCAAACGGATTGAAGTGGAGGCAGGACAGGACCGGGTGGGGGATCGGAAGGTTTGGCCGGACAGGCTCCCCGACAGGGCGGGGCAATCACAAGGAGACGGATTCATGAACGACGGATTGTTTGACCAGTTCAAGGAGTGGTACGAGAAGCGCCACGACTATGCCCGCGCCTGGAAGGCGCGCACCGGCGGCCAGGTCGTCGCGACGATGTGCACCTACTCGCCCGAGGAGCTGCTGATTGCGGCCGGCATGCTGCCGGTGCGGGTGCTCGGCGCGCACGAGCCGCAGAACGTGACCGAGCCGCACATTTTCGGCATGTTCTGCCCGTTCTGCCGCGACTCGCTGGCGCAGGGCCTGCTGGGCCGCTTCGACTACGCGGAAGGCGTCACGCTGACGCAGTCCTGCATCCAGTATCGCCAGGCCTACAGCTCCTGGCGCCAGAACGTGCCGACGGTGAAGTGGGACTACTACGTCGCGATGCCCAACGACGTGCAGTCGCCCCATTCGCGCAAGGCGCACCGTGCCGAAGTGCAGGCGTTCCGCGTGTTCCTGCAGACGCTCACCGGCAAGGAACTCACCGACGACATGCTGCGCGACGCGCTGGCCGTGTGCGACGAGAACCGCCGCCTGCTGCGCGAACTGTTCGACTACCGCAAGGCGGACGAGCCGCGCGTCACCGGCGTCGAGGCGCTGTACGCGTCGATCACCGCACAGTTCATCGACAAGCGCGAACACAACGAGATGCTGAAGAAGGTGCTCGCCGCGCTGCCGGCGCGCAAGGTGACGCGGCCGACGGGCGCGCGCTTCATGACGATCGGCTCGGAGAACGACGACGTGGCCTTCATGGCGATGGTCGAGTCGGTGGGCGCGACGATCGTCATCGACGACCAGTGCTCGGGCACGCGCTACTTCTGGAACGCATCGAAGGCTGACGACGACGTGGTCAAGGCGATCGCCGAACGCTACTGCGACCGCCCGGCCTGCCCGACCAAGGACTACCCGTCGCACACGCGCTTCCAGCACGTGCTGGATCTCGCCAAGGAATACAAGGTGCAGGCGGCCGTCTTCCTGCAGCAGAAGTTCTGCGATCCGCACGAGGGCGACTACCCGGATCTCAAGCGCCACCTCGAGGCCAACGGCATCCCGACGCTGTTCCTGGAGTTCGACATCACCAACCCGATCGGCCCGTTCCGCATCCGCATCGAGGCGATGCTCGAGACGCTGAGCGAAGAAGAACTGTTCTGAGCGCGACAGGAGACAAGACATGGACACCAAGGCGATCTACCCGACCGAACAGCTCAAGCTGTGGGGCAAGGCCAAGCAGCTGCGCGAGCAGTACTACCACAACTACGCCCGCGCCAAGGAAAACGGCGGCATCCGCTGGTCCGCGGCGGGCTGGTCCTTCGATGCGATCCCGACCTCGCTCGGCGACGACGTCTATCCGCTGACCGGCGAACCGTATTCGGCCGGCGTGTCGCTCGACAAGAAGTTCACCCAGCGCTGCCTCGACGCCGCCGAGTCCTACGGCTTCGCGCGCGACATGTGCTCCTACATGCGCATCTACTGGGGCAGCATGCACCTCGATGAATACTTCTACGGCGGCAAGTGGCCGACGTCGGATTTCATCTACCAGACGCAGATCTGCTGCTCGCACGCGAAGTGGTACCAGCACGTCGCGCACGTGAAGAAGATCCCTGACTTCTATGTCGACGTCTCGGTCGGAGCGTACAAGGACCTCACGCCCGACCGCCTCGACTACGTCACCAGCCAGCTGCACGACTCGATCGAGTTCGTCGAGAAGGCGACCGGGCGCAAGTGCGACGACGAGCTGCTGATCCGCGCGATCAAGAACGAGATGCGCTCGACCAGCCGCTGGGCGCAGATCTGCGAGCTTCAGAAGGCGCGGCCGGCGCCGCTCGACGAGAAGACCATGTACTCGCTGTATGTGCTGTGCATCCTGCACAAGTCCTCGCAGTGGTGCGCGGACTTCATGGACGAGCTGTACGACGAGGTGAAGGACCGCGTCGCGCGCGGCATCGCCGCGGTGGCCAACGAGCGCTGCCGCCTGATGTCCGACACGCAGCCGCCGTGGCCTTTCCTCAAGATCTTCCGTTACCTCGAGAGCTACGGCGCGGTGTCGATCGGCTCGCTCTACACCTTCGGCCTCGAAGGCACGTGGGAGTACAAGGAAGACGGCTCGTGGGGCGCGCGCACGGTGCCGTGGGAGAAGGGCATCGAGATGAACGACCGCGACACGGCGCTGCGCCTGTATGCCGACTGGAACCTCTCGAAGCCGCTGTGGCAGCAGTTCTTCGACCCCTCGGTGAAGTCCGAGATGATGCTCAACATCGCGCGCGACTGGGGTGTCGACGGCTGCATGATGCACCTCAACCGCGGCTGCGAGGGCCTCTCGGTCGGCATCATGGAAAACCGCCAGGCGATGGCCAAGGCCGGCATTCCGATCATGACCTACGAGGGCAACATGGGCGACGAGCGCGAGTTCGACGAAGTGCGCACGCAGGCGCGTGTGGATGCCTTCATGGAGCAGCTCGGGTTGCGCCGCCTGGCAGCCTGATCCACACAAGCACCCCCGATAACCCGGCAGAGAGCGGCGCCGCGTCGCCGTGCCCGGGGGCCGCATCCCGTCGCGGAGGCGGCCCCCGGGTGTCGCCACGCGCCCGGACAAGAATCACGGAAAATGCCAAAGAGATGAGGACAGGAACATGATCACCGCAGGAATCGACATGGGTTCGCGCAGCGTCAAGGTCGTGCTGCTCGAAGAGCTCGACATGGAAGGCAAGCCGCAATTGGTCGTGAAGAAGGCGCACATGATGCTGCCGGGCGACCTCGACGCGGACCAGGCGGCCGAACAGGCCTACGACGACGCCCTGAAGGCGGCGGGCGTCGAACGCGGGCAGGTGAAGTCGGTGTTTGCCACCGGCGCCGGGCGCGGCCAGGTCGCCTTCGCCACCGAAGGCGTCACCGAGATGACCGCCGGCGCGCGCGGCGCGGTGTACATGTACCCGCAGGCGCGCACCATCGTGGACGTCGGCGCCGAGGAAGGGCGCGGCATCAAGACCGATCCGGAAGGCAAGGCGATCGACTTCGCCGGCAACGAGAAGTGCGCCGCAGGCGCCGGCTCCTTCGCCGAGGCGATGAGCCGCGCGCTGCAGCTGTCGCTCAAGGAGTTCGGCGAGGCGAGCCTGAAGTCGGACAAGAGCATCCCGATGAACGCGCAATGCACCGTGTTCGCGGAGTCGGAAGTCGTGTCGCTGATCCACTCCTCGACGCCGAAGGAAGACATCGCCAAGGCGGTGCTGGATGCGGTGGCGAGCCGCGTGTGCGCGATGGTGCGCCGCGTCGGCATCGACGGCAAGGTCGTGCTGATCGGCGGTATGGGCCACAACCCGGGCTTCGTCGCTTCGCTGAAGAACGCGATGGAGGTCGACGAGGTGCTGCTGCCCGAACTGCCCGAGTTCGTCAGCGCCCTGGGTTGCGCGCTGATCGCGGCCGAGCGCCTGCACTGAACCGACCGGACATGAATCGAGGAGAAATGAAATGAATGCAGGAATCGATCAGGGGACGCTCGCCACCGCCGCCCCCGAGAAGAAGGAATTCTGGCGCTGGCAGGAAAACACCTGGTACGACGAGACCAAGAACTGGAAGGACGCGAAGATCATCACCTGCGGCATCGACGTCGGCTCGGTGTCCTCGCAGGCGGTGCTGGTCTGTGACGGCGAGCTGTACGGCTACAACAGCATGCGCACCGGCAGCAACTCGCCGGACTCGGCGAAGAATGCGCTTGCCGGCATCATGGACAAGATCGGGATGAAGCTCGAGGACATCCACCATGTCATCGGCACCGGCTACGGCCGGGTGAACGTGCCCTTCGCCCACAAGGCGATCACCGAGATCGCGTGCCACGCCCGCGGCGCGAACTACATGGGCGGCAACAAGGTGCGCACCATCCTCGACATGGGCGGTCAGGACTGCAAGGCCATCCACTGCGACGAAAAGGGCAAGGTCACCAACTTCCTGATGAACGACAAGTGCGCAGCCGGTACCGGTCGCGGCATGGAAGTCATCTCCGACCTGATGCAGATCCCCATCGCCGAGCTGGGCCCGCGCTCCTTCGAGGTCGATGAGGAGCCCGAAGCCGTGTCGTCGATCTGCGTGGTGTTCGCGAAATCCGAGGCGCTGGCGCTGCTGAAGGCCGGCTACACCAAGAACAAGGTGATCGCGGCGTACTGCCAGGCGATGGCCGAGCGCGTCGTGAGCCTGCTGGAGCGGATCGGCGTGGAAGAGGGCTTCTTCATCACCGGCGGCATCGCGAAGAACCCGGGCGTCGTGAAGCGCATCGAAAAGCTGCTAGGCATCAAGGCCGTCGATACGAAGATCGACAGCCAGATCGCCGGCGCACTCGGCGCTGCGCTGTTCGGCTACACGCTGATGCAGAAGCAGGCCGCCAAGGGCTGACCATTGAGGCGCGCCCGCTCCAGGGCGCGCCCTCCGAGGAGGAAGACGCATGGCGAACCAGAAGCGGGTAATGCGGGTGCTCAGGAAGGACGATCTCGACGCGATCGTGCGCATCGACCAGGTGGCCTCGAAGCAGGATCGGCGCGAGTATTACGCGCGCAAGATCGCGGCGACCCTGAACCCGAATCACAACATCAACGTGTCGCTGGTGTGCGAGATCGACGGCCGCGTCGCCGGTTTCGTCATGGGCGACATCTATTTCGGCGAGTTCGGCATCCCCGAGACCTCGGCGACGATAGACACGATCGGCGTCGACCCGGCGCTGCAGGGCCACGGTGTCGGCAGCGAACTGCTCGACCAGTTCATGACGAACATGAAGGTGGCGGGCGTGAAGAAGGTGTACACGTCGGTGAATTGGGACGACTTCGCGCTGGCGCGCTTCTTCTCGCGCCAGCGTTTCGCCCCGTCGAAGCGGGTCAACCTGGAATACGCCGTCGCCTGACGGTTGCGTCGAGTGCCCTCGCTTGCGGACGCCGCTTGTACGGCGTCCGCAAGGGGCGAGCGCGCCGCCCCGGGAACGGAGGCGTCCGGTCCCGGATGTATTAGCAGGGCTGATGCATGATTTAGAAAGAATCGCTATTTCCACGCGCCAAGCGGGCTTAGGATCGCGATCCACACGGGAACCCCCTGCAAGGATCGGCAACATGACTGCTCTCGCTCCGGCACTGCTGGCGCAGCTTCAATCTCGACGGCCGTTGCTCTGGCTGAATCCGCGGCGAGGCCAAGCCCTGCCGGCCTCTGCCCCATCGCCTGCGCTGATTGCGGCCGCCGAAGCGCGCCTGGCGCGCTTTGCGCCGCTCATGGCGACGCTGTTTCCCGAACTCGCGCCAAGCAACGGAAATATCGAATCGCAACTGATGCCCGCCGCTGCGCTCCGCGACGAGCTGGCCGGCACGGATGGCACCGAGGGGGCGTGGTTCATCAAGCGCGACGACGAGCTGCCGGTTGCCGGGTCCATCAAGGCGCGCGGCGGCTTTCACGAAGTGCTCGCCTTCGCCGAATCCGTCGCCATCGAGCACGGACTCCTAGCCGCTGGCGGCGATCCCCGCGTCCTCGCGACGGCGCCCGCACGCGCGCTGTTCTCGCAATACACGGTGTCGGTCGGCAGCACCGGCAACCTAGGCCTGAGCATCGGCGTGATGGCGGCAGCCCTCGGCTTCGACGCGGTGGTGCATATGTCCGCGGACGCGAAGGCGTGGAAGAAGGACCGCCTGCGCAAACGCGGCGTGCGCGTCGTGGAGCACGCAGGCGACTACGCCGAAGCCGTGGCGGCGGGGCGCGAGCAGGCGATGGCTTCGCCGCGCTGCCATTTCGTCGATGACGAAAGCTCCGCGCTGCTCTTTTTCGGCTACGCGGCCGCGGCCCGTCATCTGGCCCGTCAGCTTGCCGAAGCCGGCCGCGTCGTGGACGCCGCGCATCCGCTCTTCGTCTACATCCCTTGCGGCGTCGGCGGCGCCCCCGGCGGCATCACCTACGGGCTCAAGGCCTTGTTCGGCGATCATGTGCACTGCTTCTTCGCCGAGCCCGTCGCCTCGCCCTGCATGCTGGTGCAGCTGGCCTCGGGGGGAGACGCCCCGGTATCCGTCTACGACATCGGCCTCGACAACCGCACCGATGCCGACGGTCTCGCCGTCGGCTTGGCGTCCCACCTCGTCAGCCCCTTGATGGCTGCGCAGCTTGCCGGCGTGTTCACCGTCCCCGACGATCGGCTCTACGTTCACTTGCGCGCCCTCAAGCGATCGCTGGGCGTGGAGGCCGAGCCGTCCGCGGCGGCCGGCGTCGGCGGGCCGGGGTGGCTGCGCGATTCGGCCGAAGGCCAAGCCTACGTGCGCGAGCACGGGCTCGATCTGCGCGCCGCCACGCATGTGATCTGGGCGACGGGCGGCTCGCTCGTTCCGCCCGAGGAACTCCGGCGCTTCCAGGCCTACGCGGAAACCCTGAGCGACGCTGTGGCCTGAACGACGCAAGCCGTGGCCCGGGCGGCCGCCGAGCGGAGCCGGGCAACGGGAATCCGACGCAAGGAAAGATTCCCGTTGACTGTACGATTGAAATGAACGAATATTCATTCACCGAACTGCAAGGCGTATCCGGACCTCGGTGCGCGGCGGGCTCGACCGGCAAGGACAAGCAAACGCGGAGGATGTGATGGCGGCAGATCTGGATCGCGCACTCGCTGGCAAACACGTGGTGATCACCGGCGGCGGCCGCGGCATCGGTGCCGCGATCGCCGCGGCCGCCGCCGCGCAGGGTGCGCACCTGACGCTGATGGGCCGCACCCGCGGACAGCTCGAAGAGCGCGCCGCCGCCTTGCGGGCGGAAGCAGGGCCGCGCGGCATCGAGGTGCATTGCGAGGCGGTCGACGTCGCCAGCGCGGATTCGGTCGAAGCGGCCTTCGCTGCCGCCGCCCGCGCGCTGGGCCCGGTCGCGGTGCTGGTCAACAACGCCGGCCAGGCCGGCAGCGCGCCCTTCCTGCGCACCGAGCCCGCGCTGTGGCAGCAGATGCTGGACGTGAATCTCACCGGCACCTATCTGGCGACGCGCGCCGCGCTGCCCGGCATGCTCGCCGCCGGCTGGGGCCGCGTCATCAACGTCGCGAGCACCGCGGGCGAGAAGGGCTATCCCTACGTGTCCGCGTACTGCGCCGCCAAACATGGCGTCATCGGCCTGACGCGCGCGCTGGCGCTGGAAATGGCGCACAAGAACATCACGGTGAACGCCGTATGCCCCGGCTACACCGACACTGACATCGTGCGCGATGCGGTCGCGAACATCCGCGAGAAGACCGGACGCAGCGAGACCGACGCGCTCGCCGAACTGGCGAAGCACAACCCGCAGGGCCGTCTGGTGCGCCCGGAAGAGGTCGCCAACGCGGTGTTGTGGCTGTGCCTGCCGGGCTCGGAGGCGATCACCGGGCAGGCGATCTCGGTGTCCGGCGGCGAGGTGATGTGAGGAGCGGACAGGGCGCAATCATAGATCGACACAAGCGGCATACAGACCCGCCCGAGCGGGCGCCGCACAGGACAGCAACCATAAGGATGAGGGTGGGCGCCGCCGGCGTACTGCCCCGAGAGGAGACGCGAAAATGAGTGACCGAAGCTATCTGGAGTGGCCCTTCTTCGACGAGCGCCACCGCGGCATGCAGATCGAGCTGGAGGCGTGGGCGGCTGCGCACATCGACGGCCACCCGCATGGGGACCTCGACGACGCCTGCCGCGCGCTGGTGCGCAAACTCGGTGCCGACGGCTGGCTGCGCTACATGGTCGGCGGCACGGCTTACGGCGGCCGCCACGACACCATCGATACGCGCGCCGTGTGCCTGCTGCGCGAAACGCTGGCGCGCCACTCGGGCCTCGCCGACTTTGCCCTGGGCATGCAGGGGCTGGGTTCGGGTGCGATCACGCTGCACGGCAGCGACGCGCAGAAGCGCAAGTATCTCACCGAAGTCGCTGCCGGCCGCGCGATCCCGGCCTTCGCGCTGTCCGAGCCGGATTCCGGCTCCGACGTCGCGGCGATGGCGTGCAGCGCGCGCCGCGATGGCCAGGACTACGTGCTCGACGGCGAGAAGACGTGGATCTCCAACGGCGGCATCGCCGACTTCTACGTCGTGTTCGCCCGCACCGGCGAAGCCCCCGGCGCGCGCGGCCTGTCGGCCTTCATTGTCGAGGCCGACGCGCCGGGTTTCGAGATCGCCGAGCGCATCGACGTGATCGCGCCGCATCCGCTCGCGCGCCTGCGTTTCTCCGGCTGCCGCGTGCCCGCCGCGAACCTGTTGGGCGCGCCGGGGCAGGGCTTCAAGGTTGCGATGCAGACGCTGGACATCTTCCGCACCTCGGTCGCCGCCGCCGCGCTCGGCTTCGCACGCCGCGCGCTCGACGAGGGGCTGCGCCGCGCGACCACGCGCGACATGTTCGGCAAGAAGCTCGCCGACTTCCAGATCACGCAGGCCAAGCTCGCGCAGATGGCGACCCACGTCGACACCGCCGCGCTGCTCACCTACCGCGCCGCGTGGATGCGCGACCAGGGCAAGAACATCACCGGCGCCGCGGCGATGGCCAAGATGACCTCCACGGAAACCGCGCAGCAGGTCATCGACGCGGCCGTGCAGCTGTGGGGCGGCTGCGGCGTCGTCAGCGAGCACCCGGTCGAGCGCCTGTACCGCGAGATCCGCGCGCTGCGCATCTACGAGGGGGCGACCGAGGTGCAGCAGCTCATCATCGCCCGCCAGACCCTCTCCGCCTGGGAACAGGAACAGTCCGTCTGAGCCTGCCAAGGGACCGCGGCGGGCGTCGTGCGGCGCCCGCCGCGAGCTCCCTTATTTTCTCCGCATGATACATGAGTGAACGTTCAGCCAATGAGCGCACGAAGGAGGAGACAATACATGCATACGAGCGTAGTGAGCCTGGACGCCGCTGCCGCGGCGGGGTTGCGGCCCGCGAAGGTGTGCGGCGCGGGAGGTGCGGAAGGGGCGGAAGGGGCCGACGGGAATGAGGACGCCGGCGTCCAGCTCGAACCCGGTTCGATCGAGCACGTCGCCCGTCCGGAGGCCCTGCCGCACGGGCCGTGGGGCCGGCGCCTGTACGCGGCCAGCAGGGTGTCCGCGCTGATCGGCGGCACCATCTTCATCGCGCTGATCGGGATGTCGCTGGTGTCCATCGTCGGGCGCAAGCTGTTCTCGCTGCCGGTGCCGGGCGATTTCGAGATCCTGCAGATGGGCGCGGCCGTCGCGTCGGCGACCTTCTTCTCCTACTGCCAGATGGTCGACGGCCACGTGCGCGTCGACTTCTTCACGCACTGGCTGCCGCAGCGCGGGCGTGCGTTCCTCGACGGGCTGGCGGCGCTGCTGATGGGCGTCGTCGCGCTGCTCATCACGTGGCGCACCGCCGTCGCGGCGCTCGCGTCCTACGAATCGGGCGAGGCCTCGCTGATGCTGGGCTGGCCGGGCTGGGTGTCGATCGCGCTGATCGTGCCGGGCTTCCTGTTGTTCGCGACGACCAGCCTGTATATCGCGGGCCGTCGCTTCCGCGTCGTGGCCGGAGGTGAAAAATGAGCGGTATTGCGATCGGCGCGACGATGTTCGCGGTCCTGCTGGTGCTGCTGGTGCTGCGCGTGCATATCGGCATCACCATGTTCCTCGTCGGCGCAGCGGGCTACCTGACGATGATGGGCGGCGAGATCACGCCCTTCCTCAACATGCTGAAGAACCTCGCCTACGCCCGGCTCTCCAACTACGATCTGGCCGTCATCCCGATGTTCCTGCTGATGGGGCAGTTCGCGACCCACGGCGGCCTGTCGCGCGCGCTGTTCCGCTGCGTGAGCTCGCTCGTCGGGCACTGGCGCGGCGGCGTCGCAATCGCCTCGACCGGCGCCTGTGCGGGCTTCGGCGCGATCTGCGGCTCCTCGCTCGCGACCGCGGCGACGATGGGCCAGGTCGCGCTGCCCGAGCTCAAGCGCTGCAACTACTCGGGCGCGCTGTCGACCGGCGCGCTGGCCGCGGGCGGCACGCTCGGCATCCTGATCCCGCCCTCGGTGCCGCTGGTGATCTACGCGGTGCTCACGCAGGAGTCGATCGGCAAGCTCTTCATGGCGGCCGTGCTGCCGGGCCTGATCGCAATGCTCGGCTACATGCTGGTGATCCGCATCATCGTCACGCTCAAGCCCGAGGCCGGTCCGGCCGGCCCGCGCGTGCCGCTGGCGGAGAAGCTGCGCTCGATCGCCAACGTCGCCCCGGTCGCGCTGATCTTCCTTGTCGTCATCGTCGGCATCTACGGCGGCTGGGCGAACCCCACCGAGGCGGCGTCGATCGGCGCCGCGGCCTGCGGCATCCTCGCGGTGGTCAGCGGCGGCATGCGCGCCGAGGGCATCCGCGAAAGCGTCCTCGGTGCGGCCGAGGCCACCGCGATGATCTTCCTCGTGCTGCTCGGCGCCGACATGCTCAATACCGGCCTCGCGCTCACGCAGATGCCGGTGGAGCTCGCGAACTGGGTCAAGGACAGCGGCCTGTCGCCGCTGCTGGTGCTCACCGCGATCCTGCTGGTCTACGTCTTCCTCGGCTGCGTGATGGACGCGCTGGCGATGATCCTGCTGACCATTCCCATCTTCTACCCGATGGTCATGGGCCTGGAGTTCTGGGGCCTGACGCCGGACGAGAAGTCGATCTGGTTCGGCATCCTCGTGCTGATGGTGGTCGAGATCGGCCTCGTGCATCCGCCGGTCGGCATGAACATCTACATCATCAACAAGGCCGCGAAGGACGTGCCCCTCACCGACACCTTCCGCGGGGTGATGCCCTTCCTCGCATCCGACCTCGTGCGCATCACGCTGCTGCTGTTTTTCCCCGCCATCACGCTGTACCTGGTTCGGACCTTCGGCGGCTGACAAGCCGGGGCCGGCCTTCCATTCAAAAGAGGAGACGCGATGAACACCGGAAAACTGCTCAAGCCGCTGCTGGCGGCCCTGCTGCTCGCGGGCGGTGCCGCCCAGGCACAGTCGGACAAGGTCGTCACGCTGCGCGTGCATCACTTCCTGCCGCCTTCGTCGAACACGCAGGTGAAGTTCCTCGAGCCGTGGTGTGCCAAGCTCGCGAGCGAGTCGGGCGGGCGCCTGAAGTGCCAGATCTACCCGGCGATGCAGATGGGCGGCACGCCGCCGCAGCTCTTCGACCAGGCCAAGGACGGCGTGGCCGACATCGTGTGGGCCGTTCCCGGCTACCAGGCCGGGCGCTTCCTCGTCTCGGAAGCCTTCGAGTTGCCCTTCATGGGCGTGTCGGGCGAGAAGTCCAGCCGCGCGCTGTGGACCTACGCGACGAAGAATGCGACCGCCGAGTACAAGGGCGTGCGCCCGCTGGTGTTCCACGTGATCTCCGGCATGGCGCTGCACACCACCGCGAAGCAGGTGCGCAGCATGGACGACCTGCGCGGCCTCAAGCTGCGCGCGCCAACCCGGCTGGCGACGCGCATGCTCAGCGCGCTCGGCGCGACGCCGGTGCCGATGCCGGTGCCGATGGTCACCGAGAGCCTCGCCAAGGGCGTGATCGACGGCGCGATGATCCCGTGGGAGGTCGTGCCGGCGATGAAGGTCCAGGAGGTCGTCAAGTACCACACCGAGACCGACCCGACGATGCCGCTGCTGTCGACCACGACCTTCATCCTCGCGATGAATCCGGCGAAATACGACAGCCTGCCGCCCGAGCTGAAGAAGGTCATCGACGCCAACAGCGGCCCCGAGGTGTCCGCGTGGGCCGGCAAGATCTGGGACGACGCAACGCTGACGGGACGGCAGGCCGGCGTCGACCACAAGAACACCTTCTACACCGTGCCCGCCGACGAGGTGGGCAAGTGGCAGAAGGCGTCCGAATCGGTCACGGCGGACTGGGTCAAGGAGGTCAGCGCCAAGGGCTACGACGGCAAGAAGCTGCTGGCCGAAGCCCAGGCGCTGCTCGCGAACTGAACCGAGTGCCATTTCCCTTGCACCCCGGCGCGCGCGCCGGGGACCCCTTCGGTCGTCCTGGAGCACCCATGAGTTTCGACAACACCGCACGCTGCGGCGCGATGAACGCCGCCGACGAGATCATCGGCCGTCCCCTCGCCCAAGGCCTCGCCGACCAGCCGGCGATCGTCGGTGGCGGCCGTTCCGTCACCTACGGCGAACTCGATGCGATGGTCAATCGCACCGGCAACGCGATGAAGGCGCGCGGCGTCGGCCGCGGCGAGCGCGTCCTCTTCCTGATGGATGATTCGCCCGAGATGGTGGCGGGCTACCTCGGCGCGATGCGCATCGGCGCGGTCGCCGTCGCCCTCAACGTGCGGCTCGCGCCGCGCGACGTGCGCTACGTGATCGAGGACAGCGCCTGCCGCCTGCTCTTCGTCGATGCCGAATTCGCCCAGCTGTACCAGGAGATCGCCGCCGAGCTGGCTGATCCGCCGCAGGTCGTCGTGCGCGGCACCGCGCCGCGCGTCGGCGGCGTGCCGCTCGACGACTTCGTCGCCGGGCAACCGGACACGCTGGCATCGGAGCCGGCGGCGCCTGACGACGTTGCCTTCTGGGTGTATTCGTCGGGCACGACGGGGCGGCCCAAGGCGGTGATGCACACGCACGGCTGCGTGCTGATCGCCGACCGCATGGAGGCCGACTACTTTGGCGTGCGCCCCGGCGACCGCATCTTCGCCACGTCCAAGATGTTCTTCGGCTGGGCGTTGGGCCATTCCATGATGGGCGGGCTGCGCTGCGGCGCGACGGTCGTCGTCGCCCCCGGCTGGCCAGATCCGCTGCGTATCATGGAAGTGGTCGACACCCACCGGCCGGCGCTGTTCTTCAGCACGCCGGTGATGTACCGCAACCTGCTGCGCGAGGGGGCGGGCGAGAGCGAAGGTTTCCGCAACGTGCGCCATTTCCTGTCGGCGGGCGAGAAGCTGCCCGAGACGCTGTACGAGTCCTGGCTCGAAGCGATCGGCAAGCCCATCGTCGACGGCATCGGCGCCTCGGAGACGATCTTCCTCTTCCTCGTCAACGAAGGCCACGCGCAGCGCCCCGGCTCCTGCGGCAAGCCCGTGCCCTGGGCCGAAGTGCGCCTGGTCGACGAGAGCGGCGCCGACATCACCGAACCCGGCGTTCCCGGCCAGATCGCGATCCGCACGCCCTCGCAGTTCAGCGGCTACTGGAACCTGCCCGAGCAGACGGCGAAGTCCCTGCGCGACGGCTGGTACTTTCCCGGCGACATGTTCAGCTTCGACGCCGACGGCTACTGGTACCACAACGGCCGCGCCGACGACATGCTGAAGATCTCCGGCCAGTGGGTGAGCCCGTCCGAGATCGAGGCCTGCGCGATGACCGCGCCGGACATCGCCGAGGCTGTCGTCGTCGGCGTGCCACAGGAGGACGGCCTCACGCGCCTCGTGCTGGTGGCCGTGGCGAAGGACCCGTCAGCGAGCCAGTCGCGCCTGTCCACGCAGGTGCAGGACACGCTGATGGCGAACCTCTCGATCTACAAATGCCCGCGCACCGTGCGCTTCGTCGACGAGCTGCCGCGCACCGCGACCGGCAAGATCCAGAAATTCCGCCTGCGCGAGCTGCTCAAGGCGGGGCGGCTGTAGGACGTCCATCGCCCGATCCCGACGGAATTTTGTGTAAAGGGCTTGACTAGATTTATCGAATGAACGAACATTCATTCAACTGCTGACGGAACCGGACTCGGGACGCTGCAGCAAACAGGAAACGGGGCGGCGGAAGCGAAGACGCCCCTGGCTCGAATGACTGGTGAATGAGGAGACAGACATGAACCTGCAAGGCAAAACGGCCGTCGTCACGGGCGGTGCATCCGGGATCGGGTATGCGACGGCGGAGACGCTGGCGCGGGCGGGGGCGAAGGTCGTGATCGGCGACATCGACGCGGCCAAGGGCGCGGCCGCGGCCGGCCTGCTCGCCGAGCAGCGCCTCGACGTCGATTTCGTCCGTCTCGACGTCACCGACATGGACTCCATCCACGCCTTCCGCGACGAAACCTATCGCCGCCATCCCCAGGTCGACATCGTCGCCAACGTTGCCGGCTGGGGCAAGATCCAGCCCTTCATGGAGAACACGCCCGATTTCTGGCGCAAGGTCATCGACCTCAACCTGCTCGGGCCGGTCGCGGTGTCGCAGGCCTTCCTGCAGCAGATGATAGAGCGCGGCTCGGGCAAGATCGTCACCGTGTCGAGCGACGCCGGCCGCGTCGGTAGCCTGGGCGAGACCGTGTATTCGGGCGCCAAGGGCGGCGCGATCGCCTTCACCAAGTCGCTCGCCCGCGAGGTTGCGCGCTACAACATCAACGTCAACTGCGTCTGCCCCGGCCCGACCGACACGCCGCTGCTGCAGGCGGTGCCGGAAAAGCACCGCGAGGCCTTCGTCAAGGCGACCCCGATGCGCCGCCTCGCCAAGCCGTCCGAGCTCGCCGACGCCGTGCTGTTCTTCGCCAGCGACCGCGCGAGCTTCGTCACCGGCCAGGTCATCAGCGTCAGCGGCGGTCTCACGCTCGCAGGCTGAGTGATCGTTCAATCACATTTCGCAAGCACGTAATCCACCTTCAGGAGACTCTCATGTACAAGCTCAAAGCCGCCGAATGGCGTCCGGAACACTTCAAGCTCGAAGTCGTCGACCGCGTCGCGACCATCACCCTCAACCGCCCCGAGCGCAAGAACCCGCTCACTTTCGAGAGCTACGCGGAGCTGCGTGACACCTTCATCAAGCTGCAGTACGCCGAGGACGTCCGCGCGGTCGTCATCACCGGCGCCGGCGGCAACTTCTGCTCCGGCGGCGACGTGCATGACATCATCGGGCCGCTGACCAAGATGGACATGAACGGCCTGCTGGCCTTCACGCGCATGACCGGCAATCTGGTCAAGGAAATGCGCAACTGCCCGCAGCCCATCATCTCGGCGGTGGACGGCATCTGCGCCGGCGCCGGCGCGATCATCTCGATGGCTTCCGACCTGCGCTACGCCACCCCCGAAGCGAAGACCGCCTTCCTCTTCGTGCGCGTCGGCCTCGCCGGCTGCGACATGGGCGCGTGCAGCATCCTGCCGCGCATCATCGGCCAGGGGCGCGCCTCCGAGCTGCTCTACACCGGTCGCTCAATGAGCGCGGAGGAGGGGCGCGCGTGGGGCTACTTCAACGACATCGTGCCGGCCGAGAAGGTGCTGGCGAAGGCGCAGGAGCTGGCGCTGTCGCTCGCCAACGGCCCGGCCTTCGCGCATTCGATGACAAAGAAGTGCCTGCACCAGGAGTGGAACCAGACCATCGAGCAGGCGCTCGAGACCGAAGCCGAAGCCCAGGCGATCTGCATGCAGACGCAGGACTTCACGCGCGCCTACAACGCCTTCGTGAACAAGCAGGTGCCGAAGTTCGAAGGCAATTGACGTTCCGGCGCGCCGGTGCGGCCGTCCCCGCCGCCCGGATGCGCCTTGCCGTACGGCCGGTTTGACGCGCAGTTTCGCCGGCCGGTTTGCCAGGGGCGTCGCATTCGCGGCCTGTGCGTTATGCCAAAGATCTCTCCTCCGATGTGCGCAGAGGCCGGCGACGCCCCGTTTTTTTCCACTGCAGCAACGCAGAAGCCGTTCGCCCCGAGCTTGTCGAAGGGCCGCGTTCAGCAGGGCTTCGACAGGCTCAGCCCGAACGGTACGTAGTTGATGGCGCTCGGGCCAAAAAGGACATCGCAATGATTTCGCTGAGGATTGACGATTCGATCGCGACCGTGACGCTGTGCCGTGCCCCGGTCAACGCGATCAACGATGAATGGATAACCGAATTCGACCGCATCCTCGCCGAACTCGAACACACGCCGCGCATCAACGTCCTGTGGATCCGCAGTGCCGAGCGCGTGTTCTGCGCCGGCGCCGACCTTGAAGTGATCGGCGCGCTGTTCGCCACCGAGGCCGGGCGCGTGCAGATGATAGACATCACGCGGCGCATGCAGCAGCTCTACGCCCGCCTCGAACGCCTGCCGCAGGTCACGGTCGCGGAAATCGGCGGCGCGGCGATGGGCGGCGGCTTCGAACTCGCGCTCGCGTGCGACCTGCGCGTCGTCGCCGACAGCGCCAAGGTCGGCCTGCCCGAAGCGCGTCTGGGCCTGCTCCCGGCCGCGGGCGGCACGCAGCGCATGACGCGCATCTGCGGCGAGGCCGTCGCGCGACGCCTGATCCTCGGCGCCGAAGTCCTCGGCGGCGCGGACGCCGTGACGCTCGGCTGCGCGCACTGGGTCGCCCCGGCGGCCGAACTGGAGAGCTTCACCCGCGGAATCGTCGCGCGCATCGCCGCACTGCCCGCGCTGGCGCTGTCCGAGTGCAAGCGCTGCATCACGGTCGCGGTGGAAGGCCGCGAGGACGGCTACGAGGTCGAACTCGCCGGCAGCGCGGCCCTGCTCGCCGACGGCGAAACGCAGCAGCGCGTGCGAGCCTTTCTGAACCGTCAGTAAGGTCCGGGGAACGGCGACGCGGAAACCCGGCCGCTCCGGTGGCACAATACGGCGTCCGGCCAACGCCGGGCTTTGCGGCAATGGTTCACCGAGGGAAGGGACATGAGTTCAGCAGAAAGCGTCAAAAGCGTGGTCACGGACCCGAAGCTGGTCGAGGAGCGCCGTCACCAGATCATCAGCGCGGCCACCAAGCTCTTTTCCGAGCAGGGCTACTACACGACGACGATTCTGCAGATCGCCCGCGAGGCCAAGGTCAGCACCGGCCTGATCTACCAGTACTTCGGCGACAAGGACGACATCCTGTTCCTGACGCTGAAGAACGTGCTCGACACCTACGAGCAGGAAATCCCGCGCCAGATCGAAGGCCTGACGCACCCCGTCGAACGCTTGTGCGGCGCCGTATGGGCCTACTGCGCGGTGGTCGACGCCCAGCGCGAGGCGACGGTGCTCGCTTACCGCTCGACCAAATCCCTGCGCGCCGACCGGCGCGTGCTGATCAAGGACGGCGAGACGCGCACCAACCGCATGATCGAGAAGTCGATCCGCGCGTGCACGACCGGCGGCTTCATGCGGCCGGTGAACGAATATCTGCTCGGCTACCAGATCGTCAATTTCGCCCACGCCTGGGCGCTCAAGCACTGGGCCTTCGACGACCGCTTCAGCCTCGCCGAATACGTCGAGGAAGGCCTGCTGCTGCTCGTGGAGCCCTTCCTGACGGCCAAGGGCAAGACCGCGCTGGCGAAGATCCCGAAGAACGCCGAGGCGCCGCAGCACCAACCGGGCTGAGGCCGCGCGCGGCACCCGGCCCCCGCCGGGCGCGCTCACGGCGTGCGCAGCCGCGCTGCCGGAATCTCCTTCTCCCACAGGCGCGTGCCCGCGGCGTTCCACGCGGCGATGCGCAGCAGGCGCGCACCGGCCGGCCCGGCGAACTCCAGCGTGCAGAAGTTGCGCTGCGTAACCAGCGTCCCGGGCACCTCGCGCACCGGGAACGGGCGGGGATGCACGCGCGAGGTCAGCGGCGAGCAGGTCAGCTCGGTCAGCGGGTAGGTTCCGGGGCGCTCGCGCTCGGTCAGGTGGGTGTAGTGGATGTCGCCGGAGACGAAGAATACGCCGTCGATGCGCTCGGTTGCGAGCCAGTCGAGGAAGGCCTGACGCTCGCGCGGGAAGTTGTGCCAGCCTTCGCCTCCGCGCGCGTCGGGCGAGGGGCGGTCGCTGAGCATGCGGCTGCCGTTGGCGACCAGCTTGAAGGTGGCGCGCGAGTCGCGCAGTGCGCCCTTGAGCCACTCCAGCTGCTGCGCGCCGAGCATCGTCCGCCCGGGGTCGGCCCCGGCATCGTCGTCGCGGTGGTAGCGGTCGTCGAGCAGGAACAGCTCGACGTCGCCGAGCGGCACCCGGGTGAAGATGCCGGGCGCGTCGGGCAGTCCGTAGCCGGGATTCGCCCAATAGTCGCGGAATAGCGCAAGCGCCGTCGCCTTGAGTGCGAAGTCGCGGTTCGAGTTGTCGGGGCCGTAGTCGTGGTCGTCCCAGATGGCGACGTGCTGGCCGGTGCGCAGCAGCCGCTGCATCGGCGCGAAGCCACGCGTGGCCACCCAGCGCCTGTCCATCCGCGCGGCGGCCTGGTCCGCCGGCGCGAAGTCGTCGTCGCGGTAGTAGATGCTGTCGCCCAGCCACAGCATCAGGTCGGGCCGCCGAGCGGCGACGGTATCGAAGATCTCGAAGCCGGCGCCGAAGGAGTCCGGCGTGAGCACGTAAGGCGGGTCGGGGACGTAGTTGCACGAGCCCGTGGCGATGAGCAGCTCGCGAGGCGCGGCAGGATCCGCCGGCGCGGTGGTGAAGGCGGGCGGCTCGCCGAGCTCGACCGGATTCCCATCGAGCAGCACGCGGTAGGCGTAGCGGGTGGCGGCCTGCAGACCGTCGAGGTCGACGCGCGCGGTGTGGCCGCGCTCCGGGCCGGCGGCAACCGGCGCACTGCGCCGCACCGTGTCGGGCTGTCCCTGCGGCCAATACTCGAGCTGCACTTGCGCGGGGGCGTCGGTCATCAGCCACACGCCGACGCGCGTGGCCGTCGCCGGCCCGGCCATCGGGCCGCCGGCCAGGTCGGCCGCTCCGGCGCCGCCCGCATGCAAGGCCAGCAGCAGCCAGGACAGCGCCAGGCGGCGCAGGGCGTGATCACCGAAGGGCATTGCGCCGCATGCCGTCGAACGCATCGCCGAGATGGCCCGCCGCCCAAGCGAGCGCACAGGCCCCACGCGCCCGAGAAAGAGGGGGCGGGCTCGATTCTCCAGGGATCGATGAGGATGTTTCACCGCCCGCTCACCTTCACCCCATCCCGCAGCCGGTCGTCCGGATGCACGATGACCCGCTCGCCTTCCTTCAGCCCGTCAAGAACCTGCGCGACCAGCCCGGTGCCCTGACCCGTCTCGACGCGCCGGCGCACCGCACGCCCTTCCTCCACCGCGAATACCGCCCAGCCGTCGCCGTCGCGGAACAGCGCGCTCGCGGGCACCTGCAGCACGTCCTCGCCTTCCCACAGCACGAAACTCGCCTCCACGCGGTAGCCGTCGCCAAGGTGCTGCCAGGTTTCGGGCGCCGACGCGAAATCCGCGATCACCCACACGCGCTGCTCCTCGACGCCCAGCGCCGAGACCTTCGTGAAGCCCGCCGGCTCGACCACGCGCACCTTGCCTTCAAGCGCGCCGTCGCCGCCCCAGCGCTCGAACAGCACGCGCGTGCCGGGGCGGATGCGCACCGCGTCGGCGGAGAGCACGTCGACCTCGACCTCCAGCGCGCGAGCGTCGCCGATCTCCACGAGCGGCTGGCCTGCCTCGACCGCGCCCTCGCTCTTGCGCGGGATCTTCAGCACCTGCCCGGCGACCGGTGCGCGCACCTCGACCGGCGCGCCGGTCCCGCCCGCCGCCGCGAAGCCCAGCGCCGTGCGCGCCGCCTCCAGCTCGTGGCGCGCGGTGGCCACCGTGAAGCGCGCCGAGCGCAGCTCCGCGCCCGCCCGTTCGTCCTCGGCCGCCGCACGGTCCTCGGCTTCCGCCGCGACGTGGCCGGACGCGCGCAGCCGCTTCATGCGCTCCAGCTCCTTCGCCGCGAGCGCCGCGCCGGCTTCCGTCGCCTTCACCCGCTGCTCGACCGCCGCGAGGTTCGCCTGCGCCGCCGCCACACGCGCCTCGGCCTCGGCGCGCCGGCGCGCGTCCAGCACCGCCGAGCGCGAGGCTTCGAGCGCGACGAGGGTGTCGCGGGCGGCGACCGTATCACCGACGTCGAGGTCGATGCGCCGCGCATAGCCGTCGACCGGCGCCGTCACGACGTAGCGATCGACGACGCGCGTGCGTCCCTCCTGCTCCACCGTCACGCGCAACGGCGCACGCACCACCTCGCCGAACTCGACCACCACCGGCTGCGGCCGGAAGCCCGAATACAGGCCCCAAGCCACTGCCGCGACGATCAGCATGAACACGATCTGGCGGCGCCATTGCACCCTGGTCTTCATGGCTTCACTCCGGAGTCTTCAATACCGCGATGAGATCGAGCCGGTCGAGGCGGCGGCGCACCGCGAGGCCCGACAGCAGCGCCGAGATCAGCACCACCGCGACCGCGAAGGCGTAGGTCTGCGGCACCAGCACGACCGGGACGCGGAAGAGGTCTGTCTGCATTGTTTGCGCGATGTAATAGCACATCGCCTCGCCCAGCTTGAGCCCGAGCGGAATCGCGACCAGCGTCAGGATGCCCAGCTCACCGAGCAGGATGTAGCCGATCTCGCCACGGGTGAATCCCAGCACGCGCAGGCTCGCGAGCTCCCGCCCGCGCTCGGTCAGCGCGATGCGCGCGCTGTTGTAGATCACGCCGAAGGCGATGATCACCGCGAACACTGTCGACACGTAGGTGAAGAACAGCATCGTCTCGTCCATCAGGCGGTTGAAGTTTCGGATTTCCTGCACCCGCTCGGCCACGCCCGCGACGCGCGGCAAGCCCTTCAGGCGGGCGTACAGCCCCTGCAGCTGCGCGTGATCGACGGCGAGCCACGCGCCCGAGATGGTCGGCCCCTCGTGCATGAAGCGGTTGAGCGCCGCGAGATCCATGTAGGCCGCGACGCCCAGGTACTCCTTCACCAGGCCCGCGACGACCGCCTCGCGCAGCGGCCGGTTGCCCTCCAGCACCTCGACGACGATGCGGTCGCCCGCGCGAACGTCCAATATCTTGCCGAGATGGTCGGTCATCAGGATCCCATCCGATGGCATCGCGACCGGGCGCAGCTCGGTGTCGAGCAGACGCTGCAAGTCGCCGTGCGGCTCGATCCCGCGGATCGTCGTGCGGTAGTCCAGATGCCCGTGACGCAGCCGCACCGGCACGGAGCGGAACGCTTCCACATGCTCGATCCCCGGCAGCCCGGCGAGGTCGAAGCGCGCGCGGTAGGCCGTTGGTTCCGTAAACGCCACCGACAGGTCCTCGCGCTGCGCCATGCCGTAGTGCACGTTCATCATGTAGCCGACGGTGTCGCGCTGGAACAGGCCGGTCAGGATGATGCCGCATGCGAGCGCGATGCCCAGCACCGTCAGCGCCGACTTCAGCGGCTTGCGCCAGATGTGGCGCAGGATCATGCGCGTGGGCTGCGACAGCCAGCGCTTGATGCCCAGCTTCTCCACCAGCGTCTCGCGGTAGCGCGGCGGCGGTTCCGGGCGCATCGCCTGCGCCGGACTCAGGCTCGCCGCGCGCCACACCGCGACGACGGTGCCCGCGCCCGCCGCGGCGAAGCTCGCGCCCGCGGCCTCGAGGACGGTCTGCGTCTGCAGGCTGAAGCGCAGCCACGGAAAGTAGTAGAACTCCATGTAGATCCCGGACAGCGCATACCCCAGCCACACCCCCAGCGCGGTGCCGCCGAGGACGCCGCTGCCGGCGATCATCGCGACGAGCTTCAGGTAATGCGCGATCACCGCGCCGTTGCCGTAGCCGAAGGCCTTGAGCGTCGCGACCTGCTCGCGCTGCATCGTCACCAGCCGGCTGATCACGACGTTGAGCAGGAAGGCCGCCACGCCCATGAACATCGTCGGGAACAGCGTCGCCAGGGTGCCGAGCTGGTCCAGCTCCTGGGTGAGGAAGCGGTGCGAGAGCTGGTCCTTGCGCGCGTACGCGCCGAGCCCGCCGAAGGGCGTGATCAGCGCATCGACGCGGTCGATCACGTCCTGCGCGTCGGCGCCCGGACGCAGGCTCAGCGCGAGGTCGTTGAACGCGCCGTCGAGGTCGTAGGCCTGCCCCAGCGCCTTGCGCCCCATCCACATCACGCCGTAGCGCTTCGGGTCCGGGAAGGCCGAACCGGGGCGCAGCTGCTGCACGAACTCCGGCGACAGCGCCGTGCCGACCACCGTCAGCGCCTGGCGCCGGCCGTTGAGGATGGCGTGGAAGCGGTCGCCCGGATGCAGCGTGTGCGCCTTCGCGAAGGGCGTGCTGACCACCACCTCGTCCGCGCGCCCCGGCAGCGGCAGCCGCCCCGCGCGCAGGTGCAGGCCGTTCAGGCCGTGCGGCGCATCGTCGGCGAGCGACACCATGCGCGCGCTCACCGGCTCGGGGAAATCCGGCATGTCGAGTCGCACCGGTTCGACGACGCGCGTCTCCACGCGCTCGATGCCGGGAATCGCGGCGATGCGCGCGCGCAGCGACTCCGGCGCGCGCTTTAGCGTCGCGAACACCTCGGCGAAGCGGTACTCGCGGTAGTAGTCGTCCTGCGTCGCGCGCAGCGCGCCGAGCGTCGACAGGAACATCACGTAGGTGCCGACGCCGCACATCACCACCAGCGCGATCGCCACCGCCTGCCCGCGCATGTGCCACAGGTCGCGCCACAGTTTGCGGTCGATGGCGCGCATGGCGCTACCAGCTCAGCTCGGAGGCCGCCTTGCGGCTCGCGTTGCGTTCGATGCGCACGACTTGGCCGTCGCCGAAATGCACGACCCGGTCCGCCATCGCCGCGATCACCGCGTTGTGCGTGATCACCACCGTCGTCGTCCCCAGCTCGCGATTCACGCGCGCGATCACCTCCAGCACCATCACGCCGGTCTGCGCATCCAGCGCCCCGGTCGGCTCGTCGCACAGCAGCACCTGCGGCCGTTTCGCCACCGCCCGCGCGATCGCCACGCGCTGCTGCTCCCCGCCCGACATCTGGCTGGGGAAGTGGTCCATGCGTGGTGCGAGCCCCACCAGCGCCAGCGCCTCCTCGGGCGTCATCGGGTTCTGCGAGATCTCGGTGACCAGCGCGACGTTCTCGCGTGCCGTGAGGCTGGGGATCAGGTTGTAGAACTGGAACACGAAGCCGACATGCTCGCGCCGGTACTGCGTCATCGCCGCATCGTCATCGACGGTGAGGTCGTGCTCCGCATAGCGCACCGTCCCGCTCGTGGGCGTGTCCAACCCGCCGAGGATGTTCAGCAGCGTCGATTTGCCGCTTCCCGACGGCCCCAGCAGCACCACCAGTTCGCCCGCGTACAGGTCCAGATCGACCCCGCGCAGAGCCTCCACGCGCACCTCGCCCATCTGGTACACCTTGGTGAGGCCGCGCGCCTCGAAGATGGGGCGCGGCGCAGGGGCCGACAGCGGGGGAGGGGAGGCTTGCTCCGGCATGCGAAGCTCCGGCGGTCAATACGCTGGGAGCATAGCTTGGCAGGCCCTGGATGTCGCGCGCGACGCCGCTCGGGATGCGAACTTAGTCCGTCTGACGCGTCATCTCCAGGCGCGAGAGGTCGAAGCCCTGCGCGGCGAGGCGGGTGCGCAGCGCGTCCAGGGCTGCCGGCGCGACCTCCGGCGTGCGCGACAGGATCCACAGATATTCGCGCCCCGGTTCGCTCACCGCCGCGAGGCGGTAGTCCGGGTCGAGGTCGATCACCCAGTAGTCGCCCCACACGGCGGGGATGAAGGACAGCCACGCCGGCGCGAAGCGCACCTTCAGCCGCGGCGAATTCGCCTCGCCGATCTGGCGTGCCGTCCCGATCGCCTCGTCGAGCTGGCCGTCGGCCGTCCTGCAGCGGTTCGCCACGCGCACCCGCCCGTCTTCCTGCAGCCGGTACTCGGCCTGCGTGAAACCCGCGCAATGCTTCTGGAAGCGGTTCGGGTACCTGGCGATCTCGTACCACGTGCCCATGTAGCGCGGCACGTCCAGCGCCGCGATGCTCGTCAGCGCCGGCTGGGGCGCCTCGGCCGCGGCGGTCGGCGCGTGCGCGCACAGCACGAGCGCCGCGAGCAGGGCCGGGAGGGCGGAGGCTATGGGCATCGTCGGGCGCGTCAGGCCTTCTTCATCAGCCAGACGCTTTCCTTCGCCGGGGTCTTGCCTTTCAAGCCGCCCGCCACGTCGATGTGCGCGAGCCGGGTCAGGTGGTAGCGGCCTTCGTAATGGAGCCGCACTTCGTCGGCGTCGATCGAGAACGGGGGGCCTTCGTGCTGCTGCGGGTCGTATTCGAAGCAGATGAGGAGCTGCGGCGCGCTGTGCGTGATGTCCGCCAGATGCGCGGCGTAGCGGTGGCGCATCGCATTCGGCAGGGCGACGAGGGCGGCGCGGTCGTAGACGGCATCGACGGGGCCGAGCGTCTCGCGGCTCAGGTCGAAGAAATCGCCGACGTAGATGTCGATATCCGGGGCTGCATAGTGATCGAGCGCGCCCACGCGCGTGACCGTGGGCTCGACGCCCAGCTCGGCGAAGAGCTGCCCGATCGCGAGCGGGCTCAGCTCGGCGCCGGCGACGCGATACCCTTGCGCGAGCAGCCAGTGGATGTCGAGCGTCTTGCCGCACAGGGGCAGGAAGACGCGGCTGCCCGGGCCGAGCGCGAGGGCGCCGAAATGTTCGACGAGCAGGACGTGAGCGTCACTGCCGTGGAAGCCGATCTCGTTGCGTTCCCACTTCGAATGCCAGAAATCCGGCTCCATTGCTGATGTCTCCTGGGTTGCGGGTGCGACGCGCAGCTTCCGGCCGCCGGTCACGCCAAACTACGCGGGCTGGTTTTCCCTTTCCACGTCCGCGAGGAAATCCGCCGTCTTCATCTGTTCTGCCTGCTCCAGCCACACCGGATAGTGCGTGCGGAAATCGGCGGAGATCTGCGACAGCGGCACGTCGGAATAATAGCCGCGCTGGTGCACGTACTCCATATGCTGATTGCCGCTGCGGTCGAAGGCGTGGTAGATCGAGTCGCTGCGGCCATCGAATTCGAGCGGCAGCAGGCCGAAGCGCTCGCACAGCGTGAGGTTGAAGGCCGGCGTGGCCTTGTACCAGTCGCCGTCGATGAGGATCTCGGTGTAGCCGTGCCAGCGATAGAGGTCCGAGCCGATCGTCTGGCGCATGCGTTCGGTGCTGAGGTGGTTGCGCACGTCGGCGTAACCGAGGCGCGCGGGGATGCCCGCTGCGCGGCACACGGCGGCCAGCAGCGTGGCCTTCGGCACGCACCATCCGGCGCCGGCGGCGATGACGCTGCTCGCCTTCATCCCGGCTTCGGTCAGGTCGATGCGATAGGGGTCGTAGCGGAAGCCGTCGCGCACGGCGTAGTACAGCGACACCGCGCGCTCGCGCACGTCCTTGCCGCGGCAGTGCGTTTGGGCGAAGGCGAGGACGTCAGGGTGGTCACTGTCGATCAGGGTGGTCGGCGAAAGGTTGGCATCGGTCATCGCGGTGTCCCGTAAGGCAAAAGAGTGGGGCTCAAACAATCATTCACTGTGATGATGGCACGGAAAGCGGGTGCTGTGCTGCGACAGTGTTTCCAATTGTCCGTTCCGGACTCGACTCACGAGCTCACCACCAGGCGGGTGCGGGCCGAAGCCCGACAGCCCTCGCGGACCGGCGTTCCAGTCAGTCCGGCGCGGCCACCGGCGCCGCGCCCTGCCAGCGTCCCGTGCGCGCGAGCTCCCGGCACAGGGGGGTCGTCAACGCGGCCACCGCGTCCGCGGCCGCGGACAGGGGCAGGTGACGCGACGCGCACAACACCACGCGCCGGGTGAGCGCGGGCGTCACCTCCACTCCCGCGAGCAGGCCTGCGTCGAGCTCATGGCGCAGCGGCATCGGCGGCAGCAGCGTGTGGCCCAGGCCGGCCAGCAGACTCGTGCGCAGGATGCTGATCGAACTGATGTCGGCCACCACATTGGGGCGCGGCAGGCCCTGCGCGCGGGCCGCCTGCTCGATGATCGGCCTTACGCCGTGCGGCGCTGCGGGCAGGATCAGCGGCAGCGCGAGTGCCGTGCGCAGCGTGATGGCCGGCTGCCGCGGACGGTCGGGCGCCTGCGCGGGCGAAATCAGCAGCAGGCGTTCGTCGAGCAGCGGCTGCTGCGTGAATTCGCCGATCAGGCCGTCGTCGAAGAGCACCGCGAGGTGGAGCTGGCCGCTGCGCAGCTGCGGCACGAGGTTGCCGGTTAGCTCCTCGGTCAGTTCCAGCTCGACCTTGGGCAGCCGTTCCCGCACCGCCTGCAGCAGCGGCAGGGCCAGTGCGGCCGACACGCTGTGCGGGATGCCGAACACGACCTTGCCGGTCGGTTCGCCATGTGCCGCCTGCACCGCCAGGCGCGCATCCTCGACCTGGCGCAGGATCGCAGTCGCATGGGCGAGAAAGATCCGCCCCGCCTCGGTAGGCTCCACGCCCCGCCGCGACCGATGGAACAGGGGCGCCCCCAGCTCCTCCTCGAGTTGCGCGAGCTGGTGGCTCAGGGCCGACTGCGCAACGAACACCTGCCCGGCCGCCTTCGACAGGCTGCCCGACTTGGCGATCGCGATGACGTAACGCAACTGGCGCAGTTCCATGCGTCCGATTGTAGCGAAGTATCGCGAAATCAGATCGCAGGATCGGAATTCGATATTTTCCAGATCGAATGCGTTCGCGTCTAATGGACCCATCCGCTGCCGACGCATCCACCGCCGCCACAAGCGACGGCCCTCGGGCCCCACCCCGCCCGGATGCATCGGCCCGGCGTTCCCACCGGAATCGCCTCCAGCCGGACGCTGCGCCAACCGGCGTGCGATGAACCAGCCGGGCCAACCCGCACACACTGCGGTGTTGGCCCGCTTTCGCGCGCCCTGCAAATGTCGCGGAAGAAAGCGTAGCCGCCCGGCTTTCGAGCGCGGGCGGCTACGCCGGTCCGGTCTTGCCGCTCAGCGCACCTCGAGCAGGCTCGCGTCCCAGGCCGCGTGCTTCTCGAAGCCCATCAGGTTTGCGACCGTCGCCGCGATGTTCGAAAGGCCCGCACCCTCGACCGCCTTCAGCCCAAGCCTGCCGCCGCTGACCTTGTCGTACAGGATCAGCGGCACCGGGTTGAGCGTGTGCGCGGTCTTGGCCTTGAAGGAGCCGTCGGCGTTCTGCGCGGGCTGTTTGGTCTTCTTGTCGAGCTCGAACATCTCGTCGGCGTTGCCGTGGTCGGCGGTGATCAGCGCGACGCCGCCGGCGGCGTCGATCGCGGGCAGCAGGCGCGACAGCGCGAGGTCGACGGCCTCGATCGACATCGTCGCGGCGCGGAAGTGGCCGGAGTGGCCGACCATGTCGCCGTTCGCATAGTTGCAGCGCAGGAAGCGGTACTTGCCCGAGCGGATCGCCGCGATCATCGCGTCGGTGATCTCGGCGGCCTTCATCCACGGGCGCTGCTCGAAGGGCACGACGTCGCTCGGCACTTCCTGCCAGGTCTCGCCGTCGAACTTGTTTGAGCGGTTGCCGTTCCAGAAGTAGGTCACGTGGCCGAACTTCTGCGTTTCGGAGCACGCGAACTGCGCGACGCCGCTCTTCGACAGCCACTCGCTCATGGTGTCGCGGATAGCCGGCGGATCGACGAGGAAGCGCTTGGGCAGCTTGAGGTCGCCGTCGTACTGCAGCATGCCGGCGTAGGTGACCCTGGGCACGCGCACGCGCTCGAACTTGTCGAACTCGGCGCCTTCCTCGAATGCGCGCGTGATCTCGATCGCGCGGTCGCCGCGGAAGTTGTAGAAGACGACCGCGTCGCCGTCCTCGATCGTGCCGACCGGCTGGCCGTTCTTGCCGATGACGAAGGCGGGCAGGTCCTGGTCGATCGTGCCGGGGTGCTTCTCGCGCAGCGCGCGCACCGCCTCGGAGGCGCTCGCGAACTGCTCGCCGCGGCCCAGCACGTGCGTGTGCCAGCCCTGCTCGACCATCTTCCAGTTCGCGTCGTAGCGGTCCATGGTGATCGTCATGCGCCCGCCGCCCGAGGCGATCTGCGCGTCGAAGCCGCCCGCCTGCAATTCGGCGAGGAAGGCCTCGAAAGGCTCGACGTATTCGAGCGCGCTGGTTTCGGGTACGTCGCGGCCGTCGAGCAGCGCGTGGATGCGGACCGCCTTCACGCCTTCGTCGCGCGCGCGCAGCACCATCGCCTTCAGGTGCTCGATGTGGCTATGCACGTTGCCGTCGGAGAAGAGCCCGATGAAGTGCAGCACGCCGCGCCCCGCCTTCGCGCCGGCGACGACCTGCTGCCACGCCTCGCCCTGCCAGATCGCCCCCGACGCGATCGCGCCGGCGACCAGCGCTGCGCCCTGCGAATACACCTGGCCGGCGCCGATCGCGTTGTGGCCGACTTCCGAGTTGCCCATGTCCTCGTCCGAGGGCATGCCCACCGCCGTGCCGTGCGCGCGCAGCGTGATGTTCGGGTACTTCGCGAAGAGTGCGTCGAGCGTCGGCTTGCGCGCCGCGGCGATCGCGCTGCCGACCTCGGTCTTGGGGATGCCGTAGCCGTCCATCACGATGACGACGACCGGGCCGGCGATGCCGGGGAAGGACGGGAGCTTTTGCAGCATTCTGGGGAGTCCTGTGTTGGGGGCGGAAAACCCTGCATTTTAGCGAAGGTATGGGCCCTGTTCCGCATGAGAACGTTACCGGATCGGGCGTAGGTGATTGTCATGTTCGGGCGTAGGGCGGGAGTAGCGCAGCGCGTCCCGCCATTCCGGCGACAAACAATGCCCCGACCGCCGCATGGCGGGATCCGCCTTCGGCTCCTCCCGCCCTGCGTGTCTGGCGAGCCGCCGCCGCAGGCCTTATCCTCTCCGTCATGATCGCCCGCAAATACCTCTACCTCCTCGCCCTCGCGCGCGAGCGGCATTTCGGCAGGGCCGCGGAGAGCTGTCACGTGTCGCCGTCTACGCTGTCCGCGGCGATCCGCGACCTGGAGGGCGAGCTGGGCGTCGCGCTGGTGGTGCGCGGGCAGCGCTTCGCGGGGCTCACGGCCGAAGGGGAGTGCGTCGTCGCGCATGCGAAGCGCGTCGCGGCGGGTGCCGACGACCTGCGCCACGAGCTCGGCATGCTGCGCGACGGGCTGCGCGGGCCGCTGCGCATCGGCGTGATCCCGACGGCGCTGCCGGTGGTCGCATCGCTGACCAACGCCTTCGCCGACGCACATCCGGCGGTCGCGATCGAGGTGCATTCGGCGAGCACGCAGGCGATCCTCACGCAGCTGCGCAACTTCGAGCTGGAGGCGGGGGTCGTCTATTCCCATTCGGCCGACGCCGCGGATCTGCACTACCTTCCGCTGTGGCGCGAGCAGCTGGTGTTCGTGACGAGCGCTTGCGGCGCGGTCGCGGACGATCGCCTCGAATGGACAGCCGCGGCGCGTCAGCCGCTGTGCCTGCTGTCGCGCGACATGCAGAACCGCCAGACCATAGACCGCGTCTTCGAGAGCCTGGAATGCACGCCGCACGTCGGGCTGGAGACGAACTCCATCCTGAGCCTGCTCGCGCACGTTCGCACCGGGCGCTGGTCTACGATCCTGCCGCGCAGCGTGCTCGGTCTCGTCGGCGCTCCCGAGGAACTGCGCGTGCTGCCGCTCGTGAAGCCGTCGGTCGCATGGGAAACGGGGCTCGTGACGTTGAAGCGGGAACCGGGCTCCCCGCTCGTCGACGCGCTGCTTGCTGCAGCGGGCACGCTCTCTCCAGTGTTCGGAAAAAGCGAATAGGCCTTCGGCAGATTCCGCTTTTCTCGCCCCGAGCGCTGCACTATTGTTCCGTCGACCCGGCCGCGGCCGGTGCCCCGTCGTAGGGCGGGAGGAGCCGGAGGCGTATCCCGCCACCCGGCGATTGAACGGCGGGACGCGCGCTGCGCGCCTACCGCCCTACGTTTCGAGCGGGTGTGCAATGGCGGATACGGCGAGCGGCATGGGAAACATCATGGATCAGAAAGGGCAGGGCGGGCGTCCCGAGGGCGCCGGTAAAGGTTCAGGAGGAGGTCGTGGTGAAAAAGCCGGGAAGGGCGGCGGGGAGCGCGGACGCAAGCGCGAACCGCTGCCCGAATCCGCGCTCGCAGCCGCCGCCGCGGCGCTTGCGCCCGACCTCGACGCCGGCGTCGCGCCCCGCGCCGACCGCCTGATCGAATACCTGCACCGCCTGCAGGACGCGCATGGCGCGCTGCACGCCGACCACCTCGCAGCGCTCGCCGAGGCGCTCAAGCTCGCGCGCGCCGAGGTGTTCGAAGTCGCGACCTTCTACCACCACTTCGACTTCGTCCCGGCCGGCGCTGAAGCGCCGCCGGCGCTCACCGTGCGCGTGTGCGACTCGCTCGGCTGTGCGATGGCGGGCGGCGCCGAGCTCGCCGCGTCACTCGCGAGCCGTCTCGGCGCCGACGTGCGCGTGCAGCGCGTGCCCTGTGTCGGGCGCTGCGATTCGGCGCCGGTCGCGGTCGTCGGGCAGCAGCCGGTGCTGAACGCCGATGCGGACAAGGTCGTCGCGGTCGTCGCCAGCGGCGAGCGCGACGAGGCGCTGCCCGATGCGATCCGTTTCGACGCCTACCGCGCCGCGGGTGGCTACGCGCTGTGGGACGCGCTGCGCAGCGGCGAACGCGATGCCGAATCCATCATCGCGGCGCTCGACGGCGCGGGCCTGCGCGGCCTGGGCGGCGCAGGCTTCCCGGCCGCGCGCAAGTGGCGCACGGTCGCGGCACAACCCGCGCCGCGCAACATGGCGATCAACATCGACGAAGGCGAACCGGGCACCTTCAAGGACCGCCACTACCTCGCGACCGACCCGCACCGCTTCATCGAAGGCATGCTGATCGCTGCGCGCGTCGTGGGCATCGCCGGCATCTGGATCTACATCCGCGACGAATACCCCGCGCTGCGGCGGCTCCTCGCCGAGGAACTGGACCGCGTGCGCGCCGAATGGCCGGACCTGCCGCCCATCGAGCTGCGCCGCGGCGCCGGCGCCTACGTGTGCGGCGAGGAATCGGCGATGATCGAGTCGATCGAAGGCAAGCGCGGCATGCCGCGGCTGCGCCCGCCCTACGTCGCCGAGGTGGGCCTCTTCGGCCGCCCGACGCTGGAGCACAACCTCGAGACGCTGTGGTGGGTGCGCGACATTGTCGAGAAGGGCGGGGACTGGTTCGCGAGCTTCGGCCGCAACGGGCGCAAGGGCCTGCGCAGCTTCTCGGTCAGCGGGCGCGTCGCGAAGCCCGGCGTCGTCGTCACGGACGCCGGCATCACGCTGCGCCAGCTCGTCGACGAGCACTGCGGCGGCATGCTCCCCGGCCACGAGCTGTACGGCTATTTCCCCGGCGGCGCCTCGGGCGGCATTCTCCCCGCGAGCCTCGCCGATGTGCCGCTCGACTTCGATACGCTCGCGCCCCACGGCTGTTTCATCGGCTCCGCGGCGATCGTCGTGTTCTCGCAGCATGACCAGGCGCGCGTGCTGGCCGAAAACGCGATGGAATTCTTCGCCCACGAATCCTGCGGCCAATGCACGCCCTGTCGCGTCGGCACCGCGAAGGCGGCCGAGCTGATGAAAGCGCCGGAATGGAACGCGGGCCTGCTCACCGAACTCGGAAAGACCATGATGGACGCCTCGATCTGCGGCCTCGGCCAGGCCGCGCCGAACCCGATGCAATCGGTGCTGCGCTTCTTCCCGCATGAAGTTGCCGCCAAGCAGCAGGAGAAAACCGCATGAACGCCGCCGACATGATCCGCTTCGAACTGGACGGCCGCGAGATCGACGCCGCGCCGGGCGAGTCCATCCTGCAGGCGGCGAGCCGCGCTGGCGTGGAGATTCCGCACCTGTGCTACACGGACGGCCTGCGCGCCGACGGCAACTGCCGCGCCTGTGTGGTCGAGATCGACGGCGAGCGCGTGCTCGCGCCCTCGTGCTGTCGCGCGCCCAAGCCCGGCATGAAGGTGCAGGCCGAGAGCGAGCGCGCACGCGCCTCGCAGCGCATGGTGCTGGAACTCCTGCGCGCCGACGTACCGGCCGAGGTCGAGAAGGCCGACTCCGAGCTCGCGCACTGGTGCGACGAGCTCGGCGTGAAGGAAAGCCGCTTCGCACCGCGTGAACAACCGGCCGCCGACCGCAGCCACCCCGGCATCGCCGTGAACCTCGCCGCCTGCATCCAATGCACGCGCTGCCTGCGCGCCTGCCGCGAGGAACAGGTGAACGACGTCATCGGTCTCGCGCGCCGCGGCGCCGACACCGCCATCGTGTTCGACTTCGGCGATCCGATGGGCACGTCGAGCTGCGTCGGCTGCGGCGAATGCGTGCAGGCCTGCCCGACCGGCGCGCTGCTGCCCGCGGCGCTCGCGACGGCCGCGCCCGAGCCTGCCGTCGTGCTGGGCGCCTTTGCCGAACCGATCGGGACGCCCGCGCCGGTCGCCGAGACGAAAGCCATCGACTCGCTGTGCCCCTACTGCGGCGTCGGCTGCCAGACCACCTACCACGTCGCGGGCGAAGGCTCCGACGCGAAGATCGTGCACGTCGTCGGCCGCGACGGCCCTGCGAACGCCGGCCGCCTGTGCGTGAAGGGCCGCTACGGCTTCGGCTACCCGCGCCATTCGCAGCGCCTCACAAAGCCGCTGATCCGCAAGCCCGGCATCCCCAAGGCCGTCGACCTCGACCCGTCCAACCCGCTCGCGGCCTTCCGCGAGGCGAGCTGGGAGGAGGCGCTGGACGCCGCCGCCGCCGGCCTCGTCCGCATCAAGGCCGCTCACGGCCCGCACGCGCTCGCCGGTTTCGGCTCCGCGAAGGGCAGCAACGAAGAGGCCTACCTCTTCCAGAAGCTCGTGCGCGCGGGCTTCGGCACGCACAACGTCGATCACTGCACGCGCCTGTGCCACGCGTCGTCCGTCGCCGCGCTGCTCGAAGGCATCGGCTCGGGCGCGGTGTCCAACCCGGTGCGCGACGTCGAATTCGCCGACGTGATCGTCGTGATCGGCGCGAACCCGGCCGCGAATCACCCGGTCGCCGCGTCCTTCATCAAGAACGCGGTGGAGGGGGGCTCCAAGCTCGTGCTGATGGACCCGCGCGAAACCCCGCTCGCCCGCCACGCCCACCGCTTCCTGCAGTTCCGGCCCGACGCCGACGTCACGCTGCTGCTGTCGCTCGCGTGCGTGATCATCGAGGAAGGGCTCACCGACGAGGCCTTCATCGCCGCGCGCACCGAAGGCTTCGACGCCTTCCGCACCGCCGCGCTGCAATTCCCGCCCGAGCGCGTCGAATCCGTCACCGGCATTCCCGCGGCCACTGCGCGCGAAGTCGCCCGCCTGTACGCGAAGGGCCCCAACAGCATGATCTTCTGGGGCATGGGCGTGTCGCAACACACCCACGGCACCGACAACTCGCGCTGCCTGATCGCGCTCGCACTGATGACCGGCCAGATCGGCCGCCGCGGCACCGGCCTGCATCCGCTGCGGGGCCAGAACAACGTGCAGGGCGCCTCCGACGCCGGCCTCATCCCGATGATGTTCCCGGACTACCAGCGCGTCGCCGATCCCGCGATCCGCGCGAAGTTCGAGACGCTGTGGCAGACGCGGCTCTCGGACAAACCCGGCCTCACCGTCGTCGAGATCATGGACGCCGCGCTCGCGGGCGAGATCCGCGGCATGTACATCGAAGGCGAAAACCCCGCGATGTCCGACCCCGACCTCGCGCACGCGCGCGCCGCGCTCGGCGGGCTCGACCACCTCGTCGTGCAGGACCTCTTCCTCACCGAGACCGCGATGCTCGCCGACGTGATCCTGCCCGCCTCCAGCCTGATGGAGAAGGCCGGCAGCTTCACCAACACCGACCGCCTCGTGCAGCTCTCGCAGCCCGTGCTGCCGCTGCCCGGCGACGCGCGGCCCGACTGGTGGATCATCCAGCAGATCGCGCAGCGCCTCGGCCTCGCATGGAACTACGCCGGTCCCGCGGACATCTTCGACGAACTGCGCCAGGCGCTGCCCGCCTACGCCGGCATCACCTGGTCCCAGCTCGAAGAGCAGGGCGCCGTGATTGCACCGAAGTTCACGGAGGACGGGCCGTCCTACCCGGTGCTGTTCGAGCAGGATTTCCCCACCGCGAACGGCCGTGCGCGCTTCGTCGCCGTCACGCCGCTGCCCGCCGCGGAACTGCCCGACGAGGCCTTCCCCTTCGTGCTCACGACCGGCCGCGTGCTCGAACACTGGCACACCGGCTCGATGACGCGCCGCGCCAACGTCCTCGACGCGCTCGAACCTCAGCCGTGGTGCACCGTGCATCCGGACGACCTCGCCGCGCTGGGCCTGTCGTCGGGCGATACGATCGCGCTGGAAACGCGCCGCGGCGCGATCCGGCTCGAAGCCCGCGCCGACCGCGGCATGCAGGAGGGCTCGATCTTCATGCCCTTCTGCTACGTCGAAGCCGCCGCGAACCTGCTCACGCAGCCCGCGCTGGACCCCTTCGGCAAGATTCCGGAGTTCAAGTACTGCGCGGCGCGGATCGCAGGCGTCCCGTAGCGCGGGATGGAATCCGGCCGTCCTCCGGGTCGGCCGTTGCGGCGGGATTCCATCCCGCCCGACGCCGTTGCGGATACCGCGGCGCGCTGGAAGCCGTTTTCATGCGATCATGCCGTTTTTCGTCCGCAGTCCCTGCACCTTTCCGCAATGAATACCGAAACGACTCCCGAAGCCCTGATCGAACAGCCCGCGGCGCCGGCCGCCGAAGCCAAGCCCGCCGGCCTCGATGCCCGCGGCCTGTTGCAGAAGCTTCAGGAAATCTCTCCCACCTTCGGCGAAGTGAAGCCCCTCGCGCTGCGCATCGACAAGGCCATTGCTGAGCGCTTCCCCGAGCTCGACCGCAAGGTCATCCGTACCGCCATGCGGATGCACACCGCGACGACGCGCTACCTCAAGGCCGTCGAGAAGGCCACGGCGCGCTTCGACCTGGACGGCAAGGAAAGCGGCGAGGTCACCGAGGAGCAGCGCCAGCACGCCGCGCAGACGCTCAAGGAGCGTTTCGCCGAAGTCGCCAAGCGCAAGAAGCTTGCCGCCGACGCCGAACGCGAGCGCCAGCGCGCCGAAGAAACCGAGCGCCGCAAGACCGAGAAGCTCGCCCAGCTCGTGGGCAAGTTCGGCCGGCGCTGAGCTTCCGGGCGCCTCCGGGCCGCCCGATCCGCGCCCTTACGGCGCCGGCTGCAGCGCGGCCTGATGCATCGCCGCGAAAGCCGCTTCCAGCGCGCGCGCGAGTCCGGCGCCGTCGGCCAGGCGTGACCGGCCCAGCCGGTCGCGCAGCGAGGTGCGCAGGTCTCCCAGCACGATCGGGTCGCCGGCGAGTGCGACCGCCCTGGCGACGAATTCTTCCGGCGTGGCGGCGATGAAGTCCGTCAGGCCGAGTTCGCCCATGATCGCTGCGCCCATCCGCGCAGCGCGCCGGTCGCCCGCGAGCGTCAGGACGGGAACGCCCATCCACAGGCTGTCGAGCGTCGTCATGTGGCCGTTCCACGGGAAGGTGTCGAGGCAGACGTCGGTCCGGCTGAACAGTTCCAGATGTTGCGGCAGCGACGTGAAGCCCGCCATCTCGATGCGATCGGGCGCGACGCCGCGCTCGCGGAACGCTTCGGCGAGACGCAGGCGTGAGCCGGGATCCGACAAGGCCCGCGCCTGCATTAGCAGGCGTGCATCGGGCAGGGCGCGCATCACCGCCGCCCACAAGTCGATCACCGCCGGGCTGATCTTTGCGAGCGCGTTGAACGAGCCGAAAGTCAGTGCGTCCGCCGTGGCTGCGGGAAGGGGCGCTACCGCGGGGAATTCCGCGTCCGGCCGGAAGGCGAAGCACGGCCGTGGCAGCCACCACAGCTTCTCCGCATAGAAAACCTGGTCGGAGTCCGACGGATCCAGCGCGCGGTCCGTGATCACGTAGTCGATGCTCTTCAGCCCCGTCGTCGCGGGATAGCCCAGGTAACTCACCTGTACCGGCGCGAACCGGCGGCCGAGCATGGCGAGCCGGTTGCCCGCCCCGTGGCCCGCCAGTTCCACGAGCACGTCGAGACCTTCGGTCGCGAGGACCGACGCGAGATCGTCGTTGCCCAGACCGCCGACGTCGCGCCAGCAGTCGACGCCGGCACGCAGGCGGGCGGTCATGTCATCCGGGCTGCGGTTGTCCGAATAGACGCAGATCTCGAACGCCTCGCGGTCGTGCGCCGCGAGCACCGGTTCCATCAGGTAGCCTACCGGATGCCGGCCCAGATCCGGTGACAGGTAGCCGACCCGCAGGCGTCCCGCGCGTGCCCGGGCCGGGCGCGGCTGAGCCGGCGGGAAGCGGCTGGCCCATTCTTCGTGTGCCCGGTGGATCTCCGCGGGGGAGAGCGCCGCGGAGTAATTGAGCGCCATGAGCAGGTTGGAGCGGGCGACGGCGTTGCCCGGCGCCAGCTCGGCGGCGCGGCGGAAATGGGGAATGGCTTCGTCGATGCGGCCCTGATCCTTCAACGCGTTCGCCAGCATCACGTGCGCCGCGATCTGCTCGGGGCGCGCCGCGACGACCTGCTGCGCTAGCCCGATTGCCTCTTCCAGCGCCCCTTTGCGCACCAGCAGGTTGCCGAGGTTCGTCTGCGCCTCCGGCATCTCCGGTGCCACGCGCAGGGCCTTGCGGAAAGCCTGTTCCGCGGCCGCGTCCTCCCCGCACAGGAGGTGGATGTTGCCGAGGTTGTTGAGGATGTAGGGCGAGTCGGGCGCGAGCCGTGCGGCGATCTCGAGATGCTGCCGTGCCTGCGGATAGCGCCCCTGTTCGGCCAGCAGCGTACCGAGGAAATAGCGCGCGTCGAGGTGCTGCGGCTCCTTCTCGAGAATCTTCTCGTAGCAGCGTTGCGCCTGGGCGCGGTTTCCGGTGTTCGCGGCGGCCTGTGCCTGCTGGAGCAACTTCTCGGATTTCTTCGACATGGGGGTCTCTTTCGCTGCGTGCGGGCGTCGGAACGGCGCGAATTCTATCAGTTCGCGCCCGCGGCACCGGCCGATCGGCAAGTACATGTGCATCGGCGCGCACCTGCCGGGTGCCGCAGGGGAAGGGGCCGCCGGCATGACCGCCAGGGTGCTCGCCCATTACCGGAACTCGTATTCGAGCCTCATGCGCAGCGTGTGGTCGGGGGTGGCCTGCGTGAGACCGAACAACAGGCCGACGTCGTACTTCAGGCGCTGCCCCTCGTCCAGCGGCACGCGCCCGAAGATCGCCGGTCCGAGCCTGTGCTGCTGATCGTCGCGCCTGTCCCACTCGTTCCACTTGCCGACTTCGCCCATGCCCTGCAGGCCGTAGTGCAGGCGCGGCGCGTGACGATACTTGAGCTGCCACTGGTAGCCGAGATGCGTTCCGTTCTCCCCGGCTTCCGCCGCCCAGGTGCGCTCGACGAGCAGGTTCGCGTTGAGCAGGAAACGGCCGAGCTTCTTCTGCGACAGCAGGCCCGCGGTCGCCGACCACCCCTCTTCGCGTTCGCGTGGGCGTTCGACACTGGCGAGGAGACTCAGGCCGATCGGCGCCTCGTCCTCCTCGTCGAGCAGGTGGAAGCGGTTCTCCCACTCGATGCCGTCGTAGCGCACATGCCCGTCGCGTTCGCGGCCGAGTTCGACTCCCAGCTCGGTCGCCCACCATGCGGTGACACCTGTCCCGAAACTGAGCGTCAGGGCGTCCGCGTTGCGGCGGCCGTTGTCACGTTCCGTGCCAAGTTCCAGTTCGATCTCATGCTCCCCCGCGCTGACATCCGGCAGGATCACGGTTTCGGCCGGTGATGCGAAGGCCAGGCCGCACGCTAGGGTGAGGGGCGCGGCGCCCAGGGCGCGTTTCATCGGGGTCGTCTCCTCGAACTCTTGTCGTGCCCGTGCTTCCGCATGAAGCGTGCCCGCCGGGCGCGTTTTCCGGAGGATAAGGCAGGCGCCGCCGCTGCGGCCCCTGACAGGCGAAAAAAAGCCCCGCGCGAGGGCGGGGCTGCGGCGGCCGGGAGCCGGAATTGCCGATCAGAACTCGTATTCGAGCTTCATGCGCAGGGTGGTGTCCGGGGTGTCCTTCGTCATGCCGAAGAGGACGCCCACGTCGTACTTGAGCGCCTGGTGACCGCCCATCGGCAGCTTGCCGAAGATCGCGGGGCCGGCCATGTGCTCCTGCTCGTCCGACTTCGCCCAGTCGTTCCACTTGCCCACTTCGCCCATGCCCTGCAGGCCGTACTCGAAGGTCGGCATCAGGCGGTACTTCACCTGCCACTGGTAGCCCAGCTCGGTCTCGCTCTTCTCTTCCGAGTCGAAGTGGCGCTCGGCGAGCACGTTGAAGTTCGCCTGCACCTTTCCGAAGTCCTTCTGCGTCAGCAGGCCGAGCTTCAGTTCCCAGCCTTCCTTGTGATCATGCGGACGCTCGATCTCGGCCAGCACGCCGAGGTCGATTGCGTACTTGCCCCGTTCGGTGAGCTGGAACACGTTTTCCCACTCGAAGGACTCGTGCTTGAAGCGCTCGCCGCGCTCGCGCTCGTATTCGACGTTGACTTCGGTGAACCACCACGGCGTAACGCCCACGCCGTAGCCGAGGATCATCGCGGTCTCGTCTTCCTTGCCGTGATCGCGACTCGAGCCGGCCTTGAATTCGATCTCGTGTTCGCCGTACTCGACGTTCGGCGAGTAGATGTAGGCGGCCGGGCCGGCATGGGCGATGCTCGCGCCGAAACCGGCGATCGCGAGGGCGAGGAGCTGCTTCTTCATGGTGATCCTTTCGTGTTTTGTGTTGAAAACGGTGATTGCAGGCATGCGCGGACCCGGCCGGCGCCTTGCGCGCCGGGCTCGCGCGACGGGAAACGGGTGTCAGGCCGGCGCGGCGCGGCGGGGGGCCGGCGAGCGCACGAGGAACATGCCCAGCGCGATCGCGAGCAGGGTGCCGAGATAGAACAGCGCCTGCATTGCGCTCGGGCGCGGGTCGTAGCCGGCGAGCACGTGCAGCAGCGTGCCGGCGGGGGAACTCGCCGACAGCCACGCCGAGGTATCCCACAGCGGGTTGGCGAGCGGCGGCAGGATGTCGCCCTGGATCAGGAAACGCGCCATCTGGCCCGCCATGCCGGCTGCGAGCAGCAGCACCAGCGCCGCGGTCACGCTGAAGAACCAGCGCACCGGGATGCGCAGCAATCCGGCGAACATGCCGTAGCCGACGACGGCGCCCCCGGCCAGTCCGAGTGCCCCGCCGAGCAGCACCTGGCCGGTCGATTCACCGCCGGACGCGAGGCTGAACAGGAACAGCACGGTCTCCGAGCCTTCGCGCAGCACCGCCATCGCCACCAGCACCATGACCGCAGACAGCTCGCGCCTGCCGTCGGCGACGTCGCGCACCAGCGCACGTGCGCCATCGACCATCTCGCGTGCGTGGCGAGCCATCCAGATGTTGTGCCACGCGAGCATCGTCACCGCGAGGCCGAGGATGCTCGCGTTGAGCATCTCCTGGCCCATGCCGTCGGCCATTTCGGCGATGGATCCTGCCAGCGCCGCGACCACCAGCGCGCCGGCGATACCCGCGGCGACGCCGCTCCACAGCCAGCGGTTGCGATTGGGCAGCGTGCGTGCGGCAGCGGCGATGATGCCGATCAGCAGCGCCGCCTCGAGGGATTCGCGGAAGACGATGATGGCGGCGCCGAACATGGGCCTACTCCGCGATGACCACGCCGCGCGCGGTTGCCTCGTTGAATTCGCCGAAGAACGGATACTTGCCGGCTTGCAGCGGCCCGATGAATACCGCCGTTTTCGCGCCGCCCGGGATCACCTTCTCGCGGTTCAGCTCGTGGCTCTCGAACTCCTCGGGCGTGCTGTCCTGATTGTGGATCATCAGCTTCACTTTCTGGCCGGCCGGGACATGGACCTCCGCCGGCTCGAAACGGTGGTTCTTGATCGCCAGTTGAATTTCCGCGGGATCGGCCGCGAAGGTGGCGAGCGGCAGACACAGCAGGGCAAGGAGGGACAGGCGCGTCATGGCGGGCTCCGGATGGTTTCACGAATGATAACGATTCGTATTCGGAATCTGCCCGTGCGGGACATTAAGTTTTCTTAAGAAATTGCGGGGATGGTCACCCGTAATTGATGTGGCATTCAGGCCCGGTCGTTCGTCCCGAGCTTGTCCACGCGCGCTGCCGGGGCTTCGACGGGCTCAGCCCGAACGGCATCGGTTTGCCCGCTCAGCGCGCCGACTCCGGCCCGCGGGCAGGCGTGGCCATCAGCGTGCCGGCCGCGCGCTCCGACAGCACCATGATCAGCTTCATGCCCGCGCGCGTCGCGCCGACGAAGAGCTTGCGCACCGTCAGCGGGTCGAGCGCCTCGAAATCGATCTCGGTGAAGATCACGCAGGGCGCGGCCTGCCCCTTGAAGCGGTAGACGGAGTCGATGAGGAAGTCGCCATCCGAATACACGGGATTGCCGAGCAGGTCGTAGCTGCCGGTGAAGGCCTTGAGGCGGTGTGCGCCGAGGCGGTCGAAGGGCGTGAACACCGAATGCTCGCGTCCGCGGAAGGTGATCGTCGCGATCATGTCGCGGCGGAAGCCCAGCCCGATGGCGCGCGTCATCGCGCGCTTGGTCGCATCGATGAGCCCGGCGCTGTCGGCCCATGTCAGGAACTCGACGTCCGAGCCGGTGAGCGGGCTGCCCGCCTCGAGCGGACGAGGCAGCGGCAGCAGGCGGTTGAGCGCGTCGAGGATGTCGGTCGGGCTGCGGTAGTTGCGTTCGCTGGTGATGCGCACCCAGCCCGGCAGCTCGACGGGCGGACGGTCGTAGAGGTTCTGCAGCGGATCCTCCAGCCACCACGCACGTCCGTCCGGTCGCAACAGGCGCAGCAGCGCGTCCAGCCATTCCGAGCGGAAATCCTGCCCCTCGTCGACGATGAGCTCGTCGAAGCGCCATGCCGCGCCGGGGTCGAGCGCCGCGAAGCGCATTTCGATGCGGGCGAAGGCGTCGGGCAGGCGGAAATCCGGCACCTCGCCGTGCGCGCGCAGAACCCGGTCGCACAGCTGGTGGTAGGTCGCGATCTCGCCGCCGGGCGGCGCGATCAGCGCGATGTGGTCGGCGAGCGGGCGGTTGTAGCACACGTACAGCGGCCGCCGCCCCGCCGCGAGCGCGTCGCGGAACACCGCCATCGCGAGCTGCGTCTTGCCGCTGCCGGCGGTGCCGGTGACGCGCAGGCGGAAGGGCTGCATCTCGATGCGCCGCGCCCACTCTGCCAGCCCGCCGGCGAGCCGCGTGTATAGCGCCTCCGCCTGGCCGACGATCGCGCTCACCTCCGGCACCAGCTCCAGCTCGTCGGTGAGAAAGCGGTGGATGTTATCGAGCACGACGCGGTCGCGCACCTCGTCGCGCAGCAGGCTTTGCACGATCGCGACGAGGTGCTCGCGGCGGCTCGCATCGATGATGCGCGCCGGGTCGATGCCGGCGCTGCCGGGCTGGCGTACCACATAGTCCGGGCAGTAGAGCAGGGCGTCGATGCGCGCCTGGTGGCCCTTCAGGAAGGCGCCCAGGCGCTCGCGCAGCTGGCCGGCGCTGCGCGCCATCTGCACGCCGACGTTCTTCTTCGCCTTCGCGTAGGCTTTGACCAGCCCGTCCTGCGTCTCGTCGAGGTAGCCCGACTTCTGCTCGATCAGCAGCATGCGCCCGCTGGGGCCGACGACGACGAAATCGATCTCGCCGAACAGTGCGTGCTCGCGGTTCACCCGCGTCCAGTGGATGCCGTGATACACCGCGTGGTCATCGGGCAAACCTTCGGCAAGGGTCGCGAGCGTCTCGAGCTCGCGCGCCAGCGCCCCGCTTGCGGGGATGCGTTGCCAGCCTTCGGGGTGGATGCGTGCCATCGTCGCGGTCTCCGGAAATCGGGGGAAAGCAGGGGCGAATGCCAATTATTGCATTGCCGTTCAGCCGGAGCGGTTGGATAAATGACGATAGCGTATATATTCCGGTTGGATGTCATCCGGACGACCGCCGGAAGCGGATGCGTACGACTCGACGCCCATTCTGGGTCGTCGAAATGCATGAATTTGCAGAAAAATAAGCTCAATAACGCCGGGGGCACGACGTTAAGATCTCAAGGCGGGACGGCAATCGCCCGTCCCCGAATCGCAATGAAGTCAGGGGAGTCGAATAATGAGTGTCAAACACCGACTGCTGGTCATGGTAGCCATCGCCCTCATCATGCTTGCCACGGTGATGGGGATCGCGCTCTACCGCATGAGTCATCTCGCCAGTTTCCAGGATGACGGTTTTGTCCGCACGCAAACGCAGTCGAGCGCTGCGGAGGCTTCGTGGCTGGGGGCCCAGTTCTACCAGATCTTCGCGGACACGATCATCAACCGCGACCTCGACGAGGCGAAGAAGGATTTCGCCGCCCTGCAGGTCAAGGCGAACAGCGACCTGCAGCGGCTTGCCGAGGCGGCGGATACGCCCGAGGAAAAGGCGGCGGTGGCCGACGCACGCAAGAACGTCGAGGCGATCGTCGTGCTGTTCGAAAAGCGCCTGCTGCCCGTCCTGAATGCCGGAAACGAGGTCGATCCGGCGATCCACGCGATCGACGACGAGGCGGATGCCACGGTGAGCCGCATCCGCGAGCAGTTGGCCAGGGTCGCCGAGTCGATGGGGCGAGAGGCGCTCGACGCCGACCACCGCTTTGACGAAGAGCGCAGCCGGACGCTGATCGAGATCACCATCATCGCCGTCGTGGCGGCGGTCGCGCTGGCGGTCTATGCAGGTTTCGTGTTGCGCTCCATCCTCAAGCCGCTGCAGGTCGTGCAGGACGCCGCCGAGCGCATCGCGAAGGGCGACCTGACGCATGCCTTCGAAGTGGACGGCCGCGACGAGCTGGCCAGGGTGCTCGCGGCCTGTCGCACGATGCAGGGCAACCTGCGCGAGGTCGCCGCCAACATGCAGGAGCACGCCGAAGGGCTCGCGTCGATGAGCGAGGAGCTCGCGGCGACGACGACGCAGCTGTCCGGTTCGACCGAGCAGCAGTCGCAGGCTGCGTCCTCGATGGCCGCCTCGGTCGAGGAGATGTCGGTCAGCATCGCCCAGGTTTCCGATCATGCGAACGAGGTGCGCGCGGCCGCCACCGAGTCGGGGCGCAGGTCCGCCGAAGGGCACGAGATTGTCACACGCATGGTGGAAAGCGGCCGTGTCACGGCCAACGCAGTGAGCCACACGGCCGGGCAGATCCGCATGCTGGGCGGGTTTTCCGACCAGATCTCGTCGATCGTCGCGGTGATCCGCGACATCGCCGACCAGACCAACCTCCTGGCGCTCAATGCGGCGATCGAGGCGGCGCGTGCGGGCGAGCAGGGCCGCGGCTTCGCAGTCGTCGCGGACGAGGTGCGCAAGCTCGCCGAGCGCACGGGCAAATCGACGCAGGAGATCACCGAGATGATCTCGCAGGTGCAGAACGTCACCCGCGACGCCGTCTCCAGCATGGAAAAGGTCGTGGGCCACATGGGCGACGTCGACACCTTGTCGCGCGAAGCGGGCGACGCCATCGGTGCGCTCACGGAACAGGCGCGCCACGTCGTCGCGGCCGTCGAGGACATCACGAGCGCGCTACACGAGCAGTCGACCGCGAGCAACGAGATCGCCCGGCGCGTCGAGCAGACCGCCCAGATGAGCGAGGAGAACAGCGCCGCGGTGAAGCAAACCGCGACCGCTGCGCATCAGCTCGAAGGCGTCGCGGCCCGCCTGCAGACCACCGCCGGCCGCTTCCGCCTCGCCTGAGGTCGGTACGGCACGCGCTCCCCGCTCCCTGATCACTTTCCGCCCCCGCCGCGGTCCGCGTCCAGGGGGGCGGAGGTCTTTTCCGGCGGGTGAGTAAATGCAAACGCCATTCATCGGATCTCGGCGCGGTATACAATGGCCGGCTGCAGCATCGCCCTCATGTCCGTATGCGGACCCACCAGCAGGAGTCTGTTCGTGAAGAAAGTTCTCGCCCTCACCCGCGTCATCCTCATCGCCGGAATGATCGGTTCCGTCGCCCCCGCCGCCTTTGCCGCGGATGCCGCCGTCAAGACCGTTGCCGCCGTGTATCAGGAAAAGGCCGGGCTGTCGGGCAAGGCGATCCAGGTCAGCGGCAAGGTCGTCAAGGTGAACAACGGCATCATGGGACGCAACTTCGTCCACGTGCGCGACGGTTCGGGCGAGGAGGGCAGCAACAACCTCATCGTCACGAGCAAGGACACGGCCGCGGTCGGCGACGAGGTCGTCGTGACCGGCAACGTCAAGCTCGACCGCGACTTCGGGTCGGGCTACCTGTACCCGCTGCTGGTCGAGGACGCGACCATCGCGAAGAAGTAAGTCTTCGATCCGCGCGCGATCGCCGTGCCGGCCGGGGCACGGGAGTGCCGGCGGCGGCCGCTACAGTGTGCGCCGGCGGCGGCGGTCGCGGCGCTTGCGGTCGGGTGGGGATTCGCCCGAAACCGCGCGCCGGTCCTGCCCGCTGCGTCGGTCGATGAGGCGCACCTTCCCGTTCCTGCCGACTTCGGCGAGCCAGCGGATGCCCTCCGGGTCGATGTGGTGGACCGCGGAGAAATCGACCACCAGCTCGTCGATGCGCGCGTCGGTGCTGGCCCGGTGGTAGAGCGACTCGATCACCGGCAGTGAGCCGTAGTAGATGTTGCCGCGGATGCGCAGCACGTTGTGCTCGAGGCTGACGTTGGGATGCGCCTTCTCCCACTTCGCGTAGGCGAGGGCGAGCAGCGAGCCGCAGATCACCGCGCCGAAGAGGCCGAAGAGATGAACTGACAGGAAGGACGCGCTGAAGACGATCGCTTCGGGGCGGTGCTGGAAGTGCGCGCGGATGTCCGACCAGTCGATCATGTTGGCGCCGACGACCATGATGATCGCGGCCATCGCCGGCACCGGGATGATCGCGATGAACTCGCCGAAGAAGCTCACCAGCGCGAGCAGGAACAGCGCCGATGAGACGGCGGCGAGCCGGCTGCCGGTGTTCATCGCGTGCATCAGCGACATGCGGTTGAACGATGCGCAGGTCGGCAGCGCCGAGATGAAGGGCAGCACGCAGTTGGAGAGCGCGTCGGCGAAGATGCCGTGACGCGCGTCGACGAACTGGCCGCTGCGGCGGTTCATGCGCCGCATCGCCGCGACGGTCTGGAACAGGCCCAGCAGCGCGAGCGTGACCGCGCCGGGGATGATGCTGATGATGTCGGGCATCGCCTCCTGGGCAAACAGCGGCAGCGACGGGTACACGAAACCCGTGGAGACATTGGCCGTCTGTTCGATCAGCGTTTCGCCAAGGCCGAGGCGCGCGCTCAGGTATTCCGAGTACAGCGTGCCGGCGACGATGCCGAGCAGGATCGCCCAGTTGCGCAATGCCGCGAACTGGCGCGTGACGACGGTCACCAGCAGCGTGATCAGGCCGATGTGGATCGCGTGCAGGTTGCCGATCTCGAGCACCGCGAGGAAGCTCTGCCACGCGATCCACAGGCGCCATTCGACCTGGGTGTTGATCGGCAGCCCGGCGAAGGCCGGGAAGGACTTGAAGATCATGTACAGGCCGATGCCGCAGATCATGCCGTTGGCAACCGGTTCGCTGACGAAGTCGAGCATCCGTCCGAGCGGCCGCACCGCGAGGATCACCAGCTGGATCAGCCCGGCGAGCAGGAACAGCGTCAGCGCGTAGCCGATGTAGTCGGGGCCGAATTGCGGCGCGACCGGCAGCAGCGTGACGCCGACGACCGCCGACAGCGTGCTGTTGGGCCCGCCGTGGAACACCCGCGAGGGGTTCAGCAGCGCCGTGAACAGCACGCCCCAGATCGCGCTGTAGAGGCCGAAATACGAGGGCAGGCCGGCCAGCGTCGTCGAGAACGCGATCGCCTGCGGCAGCACGACGATCGCGAGCGTCAGCCCGATCAGCAGCTCGTTGCCGAGCGCGCCAACGCGCGGCAGCGCCCACTCGAACACACCGCTCTTCACGTTCATGCCCCGTTCCCCACGGCTTCGCCCGGCCGCTGCCAGGATTCGATGGTACGGATCAGCGGCGGCATCACGCGCATCATCAGCTGCTGCCACAGCGCCGCGAGCGGCCCCTGCTTGTCGCCGGCGGGGCGCGGCAGGTTGCTGACGTAGAAGGCGATGTCGCGGCAATCCTGGTTGGAGAGCGAGCCTTCCTCGCCGAGCGGCATGTTGCGGCAGATGAAACCGGGCAGGATCGTCGACACGAAGGAGAAGTTGTTGCGCGACTGCAGGTTGAACGCGTTCGGCCCGGCCACCGCCGGAAACAGCACCTTGCCGTCGACGACCGTACCCAGGCCCTGCGGGCCGTGGCAGCGCGCGCACTTCTCGCGGAACAGCGCGCCGCCGCGCACGTAGTCGTCGCCGCGCTTGTCGGTCTGCGATGCGGTGATTTCGTCGATGCCCTGTTCCGGATAGCGGTTGCCGAAGCGCAGGTCGAGCGCCGCCGCGAGGAAGCGCCCGTACGCGGTGACGTCGCGGATCAGGTCGTCGGCGATGTTCGGCTTGAAGCCGTTCGACGAGTTGATGTAGCACTGCATCTGGCGCAGTTCGTAGGGCAGCAGGATGCCGGTGAACTGGTCATACATGTCGGCCATGACCCACGACCCGGCGAGGCTCAGCGAGCCGGTCTGGGGCACGCCGGCCGCGGTCTGCTTGTCGCCGATGCCCTGGTGGCAGTGGTCGCAGCTGGTGTGGGTGCCGCGCACGAAGCGCGTCGCGTTCCAGCGCTCGCGCGCGGGGTCCGCGGCGAGCTGTCCCTGCAGGTCGTCGATGATGTTGCAGCCGCGCTGGATCGCGCGCACGTCCTCCTCGCTGTACCCCTGGCGCACGATCGCCTGCCCGGTGCGCGCGAGCGCGTAGGGCGAGACGTAGGTCGCGCCGGCCGCGAGGCCGTAGCGGGCGAGCTTGTCGGAGCAGCCCGGCGTCAGCGTCACGGGCTGCTCGCGGATGCGCTCGCGCTCGTCGTGCTTCGCGAGCGCGAGCGCATACAGTGCGAGCAGCACGCCGACGAGCAGCGCGAGTCGCACTGCTTTCCGCCAGGCCGGCGCGAGCGGCTTCACCGCGCGCCCTCCAGCGCGCCCTCGCCGAGCTGCAGGTGGTGGGCGACCATGCGGGCGAAGATGCGGATGTCGCGTACCGCCGGCTCGTGGATCGTCGGGATGAAGCCGTCGAGATGCGTCGCATAGCAGCGCATCACGCGCTCCTCGAAGGACACCCGTCGCCCGAGCCGCGCGTCGAAGCGGTCGCCGGCCGCGAAGGCGTACGCCAGCGCTTCCGCGCCGTGGCAGTCGCTGCACGCGTTCGGATGGTCATGGGCACCCTTGCGCGTGAAGCGCCAGGCGTACTTGTGCGTGTGGTACACGAGGTTGTAGCCGTTCTGGACCGCGCGCACGAAATAGCCGTCGCGGCCGAAGGCGTTGACGCCATAGGCGTCGCGAAACGCCTCCCAGCCGGCTTCGGGCGTTCCGTGCGGTGAGAACATCGGACGGCCGGAGGCGAAATGGGCCCACAGCACGAAGCCGACCACGGTGGCGGCGCCCAGTGCGCCGCGCAGCACGACCTTGAGGCGTGCCTGGCGTATGGCGCGCTGGCGGTTGCGCATGGCGGCGAGCGCGGCGTCGGGCTGACTGTGGCTCATTGGACAAACGTCGGCACGCTGTCCCTGGGCAGGGAGTCGCGTGCGCAGCGGGTGAGGAAGGTGGTGAAGTGCTCGGCGTCGAGCGGGTGCGACAACAGGTAGCCCTGCAGGTAGTCGCAGTGCAGGTCCCGGAGGAATTCCATCTGTGCGCGGGTCTCCACGCCCTCGGCGATCACTTTCAGCGCGAGGCTGTGCGCCATCGCGACGATCGCGCGCACCAGCGCGGCGGCCTCGGCGTCGTCGCACAGCGGCGCGACGAAGCTGCGGTCGATCTTCAGCGTGTCGAACGAGAAGCGGCGCAGGTAGCTGAGCGAGGAGTAGCCCGTGCCGAAGTCGTCGAGGCTGAAGCTCAACCCCTGCGCGTGCAGCCGTCCCAGCACCGCGTTGATCTGCTGGTGGTCGTCGAGCAGGATGTTCTCGGTGATCTCGAGCTCCAGGGCCTGCGGCGGCAATTCGTTAGTGTCGAGGACTTCGCGGATCAGCAGCTCCAGGTCCTCGCGCAGCTGCACGCGCGAAAGGTTGACCGCCAGATAGCCCGGCGCGAGTCCCGCGTCCAGCCAGCAGCGCAGCTGCCGCCCTGCCTCGCGCAGCACCCATTCGCCGATCGCGACGATCTGGCCGGTGCTTTCGGCGAGCGGGATGAAGGTCGCCGGGCTGATGAAGCCGCGTTCGGGGTGCCACCAGCGCAGCAGCACCTCGGCGCCGACGTAGGCGCCGTCCGCGGCGCGGAAGATGGGCTGGAACTCGAGCTGCAGTTCGCCCCGCGCGATGACCTTGTTGAGATCCTGTTCGAGGCGCAGGCGCTCGTGCACCTGGGCGTTCATCTCCGCGGTGAAGAAGCAGATCGGCGCCCGTCCGGGTCTTTTCGCCTGATACATCGCGTTGTCGGCGTTGGCCATCAGCGCCTCGACCGTTTCACCGTCGTCGGGGTACAGTGCGATGCCGATGCTGCAATGCACGACCACCTCGCGTCCGTCGAGCGTCACCGGCTCGGCCACCGCAGCGAGCAGCCGGTCGGCGACGTCCCGGGCGTCGTTCGCCTGGCCGAGGCGCGGCAGCAGCACCAGGAATTCGTCGCCGCCGAGCCGCGCGAGCGTGTCTTCGTCACGCAGGCGCGCGCGGATGTGTGCGCTCACGTGCGCGAGCAGGCGGTCGCCCGCGGCGTGCCCCATCGTGTCGTTGACGATCTTGAAGTCGTCGAGGTCGATGAACATCAGCGCGAAGCGTTGCTGCTGGCGATGCGCCGAACGGATCTCCTGCTGCAGCCGCTCGACCGCGAGCATGCGGTTCGGCTGGGCCGTCAGCGAATCGTAGTTCGCCTGATGGTGCAGCTTGGCCTGTTCGCGCTGGATCTCGAGCGTCATCGCGTTGAAGGTCTCGCCGAGGCGCCCCAGCTCGTCGCCCGAGGTCACCGGGACGAGCGTGAATTCGCCGCGCCCGACGTCGCGCGAGACCTCGATCAGGCGCTGCACCGGACGCATCACACTGTAGCGGAACACGAGGTAGATCGCGACGCTCAGGAACAGGATGATCGCCGCATAGATGCCGAACTGCTGCAGGAGCTGCTCGCGCGCCTGCATGGCGAGTTCCGCGCGACTGATGCCGACCTGCAGGCGGCCCAGCGGGCGACCGTCGTGTGCGATCGGAAACTCGATCGGGATCACGTCGGGCAGCGCCGCGAGCTCCCGGATCAGTGTCTGCAGGCGGGGCGGCGGCAGATGATCCGGCGTCGGCCCGTCGACGCCGAGGCTGCTGCGGATGTGCGGATCGTCGCCGTTCACGTAGGACGTCAGCGGCTGCTCGTCATTGTCGACGATCACACCATAGACGACGTCACGCTGCCGGCTGACCTCGCGCGCGTAAGCGTTGAGGGTCAGGAAATCGAGGCCGAGAATCGCCTCGGGGCTGATCAGCGCGATCAGGTGGCCAAGCACGCGGCCGCGCTCGTTGAGCTGCTGTTCCAGGAGGTGGTTCTGGCTGCGCAGGAAGAACCAGGCGTTCAGCGCCAGCGTGACCGACAGGATGCCGGCCACGGTGAGGATGAACTTGCTCGCGAGGCGCAAGGGCGCTCTCCGTGCTCAGCGCGGGAGGTCGATCGACGGCATGACCTTGCGGATGATGCGGCGGTGGGGGTCGTAGTCGGCGTCGCGCGCCTCGCCGAAGCCGGTCATCTCGGCCCGGGCGAGGATCGCGCGCCCCTCCTCGCGCGCCGGCAGTTCGACCAGTAGCGCCTGGATGCGCGCGGCGAGGGCCTGCGGCATGTCCTTGCGTACCGCCCAGGGTAGGTGCAGCACGCGTTCGGTCATGCCGAGGTGAGTGACGGTGCTGGTGTCCATCGCGTTGCGCACGACCGGCAGGTCGATCAGGATGTCGCCCGCCCCGCTCGCGTCGGCCTGGCCGTGGTACAGCGAAATCAGCGAATTGGGCGGATTCTTGGAGAACACCGTCTCGTAGTCGCCCGGCTTCAGCCCCGCCTCGAGCAGCAGGTAGCTGGGCAGGATGTAGCTCATCATCGCGTCCGTGCCCCCGCCGAACACGATCTTGCGCCCGCGCAGCTGCGCGATCGCGTTGATGCCGCTGTCCTTCCTGACGTAGAGCGCACCGGCGACCGTGCCGGTGCCGAACTCCTCGTTGTGCGCGATGACGCGGTACTTGTCGGCGGAGCGGACGTAGTGGAACTGGTTGTAATGGACGATATCGAAACGCCGCTGTTCGACGCCGTCCCAGAATGCGTCGAAATCCTTCGCGGTGACGAGCTGGACCTCCCGCCCGAGCTCGCGCCCGAGGTAGGCGGCGAGCGGTGCGTAGAGTTCCGTGGTCAGCGTCGCCTGGCGCCGCGGGAAGATTCCCATCACGAGTGGCGCCGCGCTCGAGGCCAGCGCGGCGGGGATCGAGCGTTCGGCGAGCGACAGCCCGAGGGTCGCCAGCAGTCCGAGCATGACGTGGCGGCGGCCGGCGAGCGCAGTACCCGCGCTGCTGCGCTCCCGCGTATCGGCGAGCGTTTGCCTGGCGTCCCGCGCGCCCTTAATCCCCCTGGTCATACCAGCCGTCTCCCTTGTGGATCAAATAGTCCCGCGCCGTGAATATGGGCACGTGAGCCTCGTCTTGTTCTTATTGGTTACATATATCTTATGCGCCGGCAGCATGAACGGGATGGCAGCAGAATTCAAGACCTTAGGCTTCCGATGCGCGTGACGTATTGCACGAAAGTTCTAGGTCGGCACGCCGAGGAAGACGTGCGAGGCCTTGATCACGGCCGTGGCAGCCACGCCCGGTTTCAGGCCCAGTTCCCCCACCGCTTCCTTCGTGACGATCGCGGCCACTTCCGCCCCGCTCGCGAGCGTGATCACGACCTCCGCATTCACCGCGCCGGGCGCCACCGACTTCACCGTGCCGCCGAGGCAGTTGCGCGCCGACAGGCGCACGCCGCTGGCGTCGGTCATCACCATCACCCACGGCGCCTTCACCAGCGCGACGACCTCGTTGCCGACCGCGATGCCGAGCGTCCTCACGCTTTCCATCGTGACGATCGCGACGAGGCGGTCGCCGCCCGCCAGGGCGAGCTCGACCTCGGCATTGACGCTGCCGGGACGCAGGGCGCTCACGGTGCCGCGAAAAACATTGCGTGCGCTGACTTTCATGGCGGGATTCCTTGTCATGTTCGTTCGTAAGGATTGTCGGGTTTGTGACTCGTTGTATCATTAGCTACATATAAAACGATGTCAGCAAGCGTGACCATCGGCGCAAACACTGTACTTTCGCCAACGATGCAGGCGCAACCATAACGCCATGCGTCTCTGGCATGGCATTCGCTATATAGCGATTAACATATAAATGGAGATGCCACGATGATCAACCGGGATTCGCACCGGTTCATCGGCCGTCTCGCGATCGAGACGGACGTCGGCGCGGCCTTGTCCGATACGCGCATCCGGCTGCTCGAGGAAATAGACCGGCGTGGTTCGATCAGCCAGGCGGCGAAGGCCGTGCCGCTGTCCTACAAGGCGGCGTGGGATGCGGTCGATGCACTTAACAATCTGGCGCCCGAGCCGCTCGTGAGCCGCGTCACCGGCGGGCGGCAGGGGGGCGGCACGCAGCTCACCGAGTACGGCCGGCGCATCGTCGCGATGTACCGCGCGCTCGAGATCGAATACCAGCAGGCACTCGACCGGCTCGCCGGGCGGCTCGACGACATCGGGCCGGTCGGCATCAAGGAGTTCCAGGCCCTGATGCACCGCATGGCGATGAAGACCAGCGCCCGCAACCAGTTCACCGGGCCGATCACCGGCCTGCGCGACGGCGGTGTGGATTACGAGGTGCGGCTGCGCCTCGACCGCGACACCGAGATCGTCGCGGTGATCACGAAGGAAAGCGCCGAGAGCCTAGGGCTCGCGATCGGCAAGGAGGTGTGCGCGCTGGTGAAGTCCTCGTCGGTGCTCTTGATGACCGACGGCGACCTGCACATCACCGCGCGCAACCGCATGCGAGGCGAGGTCGCAGCGATCCACGCGGGCTCGGTCAACGACGAGGTCACGCTGCAATTGCTGTCCGGGCGCACCGTCACGGCGGTGGTCACGCACGGCAGCTGCGAGGCGCTCGGGCTCGCCGTGGGCGTGCCGGCCTGCGCGATGTTCAAGTCGTCCAGCGTGATCCTCGCGACCTGGGACTGAGTACCGCATCGACCAATCCAACCCCTGCGAAAGGAGTCCTGCCGTGGAAGCCCGTTTTATCCGCCTTGCCGCCGGCTTCGCCGCCGCGGCCGCCCTTTCCACCGCCCACGCCGCTGAAGTCAGCGTCGCGGTTGCCGCCAACTTCACCGCGCCGATGCAGAAGATCGCCGCCGAGTTCGAGCGCGACACCGGTCACAAGGCCCAGCTGGCGTTCGGCGCCACCGGCAAGTTCTACGCCCAGATCAGGAACGGTGCGCCCTTCGAGGTCTTCCTCGCCGCTGACGACACGACGCCGGCAAAGCTGGAGGAGGAGGGGGCGACGGTGGCCGGCAGCCGCTTCACCTATGCGATCGGCAAGCTGGTGCTGTGGTCGGCGCAGCCCGGCGTGGTCGACGGCAAGGGGGACGTGCTCAGGCGCGGTGCGTTCGCGCATCTCGCGATCGCAAATCCGAAGACTGCGCCCTACGGCGCGGCGGCGCTGGAGGCGCTGCGCAAGCTGGGTGTGGCCGATGCGCTCGCCGCGAAGCTCGTCACCGGCGAGAACATCGCGCAGGCGCACCAGTTCGTCGCCAGCGGCAACGCCGAACTCGGCTTCGTCGCGCTGTCGCAGGTGTGGGCCGACGGCCGGCTCACCAGCGGCTCCGCGTGGCCGGTGCCGGCCGGGCTGCACGCGCCACTGCGCCAGGATGCGGTGATCCTCGCGGCGGGCCGCGACAAGCCCGCGGCGCGTGCGCTCGCGGAATTCTTGCGCGGTGCGAAGGCGGCCGCGATCATCAAGTCCTATGGTTACGGACAGTGAGGCGGACGGGACGATGATGAGTGCAGCCGATCTTGCGGCGATCCGGCTGACGCTGGAGCTCGCGGCCGTGACGACCGCGATCCTGCTCGTGATCGGCACGCCCGTCGCGTGGTGGCTCGCGCGCACGCGTTCGGCGTTCAGGGGCGCGGTGGGCGCCGTCGTCGCGCTGCCGCTGGTGCTGCCGCCCACCGTGATCGGCTTCTACCTGCTGCTGCTGATGGGGCCGCACGGACCGGTCGGCCAGTTCACGCAGGCGCTGGGACTGGGCCTGCTGCCCTTCAGCTTTGCCGGCCTGGTCGTCGGCTCGGTGTTCTATTCCCTGCCCTTCGTCGTGCAACCGCTGCAGCAGGCCTTCGAGGCGATCGGCGAGCGCCCGCTGGAGGTCGCCGCGACCTTGCGCGCCGGCGCGCTGGACACCTTCTTCAGCGTGGTGTTGCCGCTCGCGCGGCCGGGCTTCGTCACCGCGGCGGTGCTGGGATTCGCCCACACGGTCGGCGAATTCGGCGTGGTGCTGATGATTGGCGGCAACATCCCGGAGAAGACGCGCGTCGTGTCGGTGCAGATCTACGACCACGTCGAGGCGCTCGAATACGCGCAGGCGCACTGGCTCTCCGCCGGCATGGTGGTGTTCAGCTTTCTCGTGCTGTTCCTGCTGCATAGCCGCAAGCGCGGGGGCGTGCGATGAGCCCGGCTGCCGCAGCGCAATTTCCCGGCGCCGGCATCGAGGCGCGCTTCCGCCTGGCGTGGCCCGGTTTTGCGTTGGAAGCGGCGTTGCAGCTGCCCGGACGAGGCGTGAGCGCGCTGTTCGGCCACTCCGGTTCGGGCAAGACGACGCTGCTGCGCTGCCTCGCCGGCCTGGAGCGGGCGACGGACGGCTATCTCGCGGTGCGCGGCGAGGTGTGGCAGGACGATGCGCGCGGCGTGTTCGTGCCGACGCACCGCCGCCCGCTCGGCTACGTGTTCCAGGAAGCGAGCCTGTTTCCGCACCTGTCGGTGCGGCGCAATCTCGAATTCGGCCTGAAGCGGGTTGCGGCGGCCGAACGGCGCGTGTCGCTCGACCATGCGATCGCGCTCCTCGGCATCGAGCCGCTGCTCGGGCGCATGCCGGAGCGGCTGTCGGGCGGCGAGCGCCAGCGGGTCGCGATCGCACGTGCGCTGGCGACCAGTCCGCGCCTGCTGCTGATGGACGAACCGCTCGCCGCGCTCGACGCACAACGCAAGGCGGAGATCCTGCCCTACCTGGAGCGCCTGCACGGCGAGCTGGAAATCCCGGTGGTGTACGTCAGCCATGCGCCGGAGGAGGTCGCGCGGCTGGCCGATCACGTCGTGCTGCTGCGCGATGGGCGGGTGCTGGCGTCGGGGGCGATCGACGAGGTGATGCCGCGCCTGGACCTGCCCTTCGCGCATGACGAGGAGGCCTTCGTCGTCGTCGATGCGCGGGTTGCAGGGCGCGACGAGCGTTTCGCGTTGACGCGGCTCGAATTCGGCGGCCTGCCGCTGTGGATCACCGGCCTCGACGCGCCGCTCGGGGCGCAGGTGCGCGCCCGCGTGCTGGCGCGCGATGTCAGCCTCGCGCTAGCGGAACGCCACGAATCGAGCATTCTCAACGTGCTGCCGGCGCGCGTGGTTTCCCTCGACGACGCGAGTCCCGGACGTACGCTGGTGCGTCTCGACGTTGGCGACCATGCGTTGCTCGCGCGCATCACGACGCGCTCCGCGGTGCAGATGGGCATCGCGCCCGGCATGGACCTGTTCGCGCAGGTGAAGGGCGTCGCGCTGCTGCGTTAGGGTACGGCGCGCCGGCGCCACCTAGGGCGGGAGGAGCCGAAGGCGTATCCCGCCAGTCCCGAGCGGGGCGCGTCACTGACAGGCCGTGGCGGGATACGCTGTGCTCCTCCCGCCCTACGGGCGCGTGTCCGGTACGGGAGCGGAATCTGCGTGCAAAGGTGATGCGCGCTACACTCCGGGCTTTCCTGACACGATTTCCTTTCCGCCATGATCCAGCTGCGCATCGTCCCGGTGACCCCCTTCGAGCAGAACTGCAGCATCGTGTGGTGCGACAAGACGATGAGGGGGGCGGTCGTCGATCCCGGTGGCGACCTCGATCGCATCCGCGCCGCGGCCGACAAGCTGGGGGTGAAGATCGAGAAGCTGCTGATCACGCACGGCCACATCGATCACGCCGGCGGCACCGCGAAGCTCGCGCGCGAACTGGGCGTGCCGGTGGAGGGGCCGCAGGAGGAAGACCGCTTCTGGATCGCCGGGATGCCACAGCAGAGCAAGATGTTCGGCTTTCCCGACGTCGAGTCCTTCGAGCCGGACCGCTGGCTGCACGACGGCGATACCGTGACGGTGGGCGAGGAAAGTTTCCGCGTGATCCACGCGCCCGGCCACACGCCCGGCCACGTCGTGTTCTTCCATGCGGACGCGCGGCTGGCGATCGTGGGAGACGTGCTGTTCGCGGGCTCGATCGGCCGTACGGACTTCCCGAAGGGCGACCACGCGACGCTGATCCACTCGATCCGCGAGAAGCTGTTCCCGCTCGGCGACGACATCACCTTCGTGCCGGGCCACGGCCCGACTTCGACCTTCGGCGACGAGCGCCGGAACAACCCGTACGTCGGCGATTACGCTTAAGAGCCTGGACGACCGGGGCGAGGGGCGGGATTTCACCCGCCCTTGGCGCCGACTGCCGCTCCCACATAGCCGCTCCCACATAGCCGCTCCCACAGAGGGGCGGACGCCGGTTTTAGCCCCGCTGCTTCAGCGCATCGCGGATCTCGCGCAGCAGCTTGACGTCTTCCGCCTCGGGTGCGGGCGCGGGCGGCGGTGCCGGCGGTTCGGCGCGCTTGAGGCGGTTTATCGCCTTGATCGCGACGAAGATTGCGAACGCGACGATGAGGAAGTCGATCGTCGTGTTGATGAAGACGCCGTATTTCACCAGCGGCGCGCCGGCCTTCTCGGCCGCGTCGAGCGTTTCGTAGGTCTTGTCGCCGAGGTTGATGTACAGGTGCTTGAAGTCGACACCGCCCAGCAGGCGGCCGATGATGGGCATGATCACGTCCTTGACGAGCGACTCGACGATCTTGCCGAAGGCGCCGCCGATGATCACGCCGACCGCCAGGTCGACGACATTGCCGCGCATCGCGAACTCTTTGAACTCGCGCAGGAAACTCATTCTCGATAACCTCCCCGGGTGGTTGATTGGCCACGGCTCGGCGCGCTGGCCGTGCCGACGCGGCTAGTTTGCCATTTTTCGCGCCTTCCGCGCGTCATCGCGCGCAGGCGGCGCTTTCCGTCCGGGATAGGCGTCCGTAATGCGCGGGGCAAGTCCGGCGGTTTACATCCGCGCGCGGAACACCGGCAGCTGCCAGCCGAAGCGCATCGCCGAGAGCCGGATCGCGAGCACGACGGAGCCGGCGAGCAGGGCCGCCCAGGCGTGCGCGACGTCGAACTCGGACAGCGCGACGAGCAGCAGCGCGCCGACCCACGACGCGGTGGCGTAGAGTTCGCCGCTGAACACCAGCGGCACCTCGTTGCACAGCACGTCGCGCACGATGCCGCCGAAGGCGCCGGTGATGACGCCCATCAGGCTCGCGACCAGCCACGGGGCGTCGAGGGCGAGCGCGGCCTGGGTGCCGCTGACCGTGAACAGCGCGAGGCCGATCGCGTCGGGGAGCAGGAACAGGCGTGCGGGCAGGACCGTCACGCGCGCCAGGGCGAAGGCGGCAAGGCCCGCAAGCAGGGCGGCGATGAGGTAGCTCTGGTCGGCGATCCAGAAGACCTGGCGGTCGAGCAGCATGTCGCGCAGCGAGCCGCCGCCGAGCGCCGCGGCGAGGGCGACGACGACCATGCCGAAGAGGTCGAAGCGCTTGTTGCCGGCCTCGAGGACGCCGGCGGCGGCCTGGGCCGCGACGCCGGCCAGGCCGATGCCATAAACGAGGGTGTCGATCGGACGCATCGGGCGAGCATAGCATCGCCGCGCGGCGTTCCGCAGCGTCGGGCGTGGCACGGGCTTGGCATAATCGCGCTTTGTCCGCAGACGCGGCGGCCCCCTTCTTCCGGAAAACGCATGTCCTCCTCACGACCGGGCACGGCCTCGTCACCGCATCCATGTCCGCGCTGAGCTTGATCCAGGTGCTCGCGAGCGGCGTCGCGACCGGCTGCGTGTATGGGCTGGTCGCCCTGTCCTTCGTGCTGATCTACAAGGCGACCGGGGCGGTGAGCTTCATGCAGGGCGAGCTGCTGATGCTCGGGGCCTTCACGGTGCTGGCGCTGCACGAGGCGGCCGGCCTGCCGCTCGCCGCTGCGGTCGTGCTCGGCGTCGCCGCGATGGCGGCCTTCGGTGCGCTGCTCGAGCGCACGCTGCTGCGCCGTACGCTCGGTCCGGCGCATCTGACGGCCTTGCTGCTGACCTTCGGGCTGGGGATGGTGATGCGCGGCGCCGTCGGCGCGGTGCCGGCGGCCAGTCACGCGATGCACCGCCTGCCGCTGCCCTTTGCCGGCGACAGCGTGCAGTTGGGCGGTGCTGTGCTGGCGGCGGAGCACCTCGCGGTGATCGTGGCGACCGCGGCGCTCGCGGCCGTGCTGACGCTGTTCTTCCGCCGTACGCGCGCGGGGCTGGCCTTGCGCGCATGTTCGGAGAACGCGGAGGTGGCGGCGCTGATGGGTGTGTCGGTCCCGCGCATGCACACCCTGGCGTGGGCGCTCGGCGCCGGGCTCGCCGCGGTCGCGGGGGTGTTGCTGGCGCCGGTGACCTTCGTCCATCCGAACATGGGGCTGGTCGCGCTGAAGGCCTTTCCGGCCGCGGTGCTGGGCGGCATGACGAGCTTGCCGGGGGCGCTCGCAGGCGGGGTGTTTCTCGGCGTGGTCGAGGCGCTCGCGGGGCTGGCGTTGCCGGAAGGGGTGAAGGACGTCGTGCCCTACGTGCTGATGATGGCGGTGCTGCTGCTGTTTCCGGGCGGCTTCGCGGCGGGCCTGCGGGGGCGGCCGTGAGCGGGTCGGGCGGCATGCGCGGCAGCCGGCGAGCGGGCGTGCCCGCGGCGGCGGTCGCGATCACGGTCCTTGCCTGCCTGGCGGTATGGGCACTGGGCGCGGACTACGCGCTTGCGCAGGCTGCCTTCGTGACGACGTGGGCGATTGCCGGGCTGGGCGTGATCGTCGTGGTGGGCCAGTGCGGCCAGGTTTCGCTGGGCCAGGGTGCCCTGCTCGGACTGGGGGCCTACGCGCAGGCGCTGCTTGCCCTGCGCGGGGTGCCGGCGCCGTTGTCGCTGCCGGTGGCCGTCGCGCTGGGTGCGGCCGGAGGGTGGCTGGCGAGCCTGCCGGCGCGGCGGCTGGGCGGGCTGTATTTCGCGATGAGCACGCTGGCGTTCGCGCTGATCGTCGAGGAGGCGCTGGTGCGCTGGGAGTCCGTGACCCACGGAGCGGCGGGGTTCGCGGTGCCGCCGCTGGCACTGGGCGGATGGGTGGCCGACACGTCGCTCGCGCAGGCGCTGGTCGGCGGCGTCGCGCTGGCGCTGGCGTGGCTGGCCTGCCGGCGCTGGGTGGCGTCGCGGCTGGGGCGGGCGTGGCGGGCGGTGCGCGAGGACGAGGTCGCCGCTGCGGCCGCCGGCATCGACGTCGCGCGCGCAAAGACGCTCGCCTTCGTGCTGGGTGGCGGGCTCTCCGGGCTGGCCGGCGCGCTGTACGCGCACTGGATCGGCTTCGTGAGCCCCGAGCAGTTCGGGCTGATGTTGTCCTTCGAGCTGCTGATGCTGGCCTTCATCGGTGGCGCGCAGCACCTCGCCGGGGCGCTGTGGGGCGCGCTGGTGGTCGTTGCGCTGCCGCAGGGGGTGTCGCTCGCGGTCGAGCGTCTGCCGCCGGGGCTGGCGGGGGCCGCGGGCATCGAGACCGCGCTGTTCGGCGCCGTGCTGGTCATTATCGTGTTGCTGCGCCCCGGCGGCCTGGCCGGATCCCGCTGAGTAGCAGGGCGCTTCCCGCGCTGCGAGCGTGCTGCCGTTCACTGTGGAAGACGCGTCTCGGCGTTAGCATTTGCTTACAGTTCTGTCGATGCGGGAGGCCTCCAGGCATGACCGATGTATCGGATACGCGCCGTCCCGTGACCACAAACTCGGCGACGCGGTCGGCCTGCGGGCGGACTGCGGCGGGATCGAGGCTGCGATGACCAGCCTGTCGGCGCTCGTCCGCGGGCAGCGGCCGCTGCTGGTCGGGCTCGTCGTCTTCCTTGCCACGGCGCTCGTTTCGGGTGTGCTGATTTCGGATTTCGAGCGCCAGCGGATCGAGGTCCGGCGCGCGGAGGTGGCGGACGAGCTGTTCGACGAGGCGCAGGATCTGCGCAGCAACATTGAGCACGCGCTGGCGGTGACCTACGCGCTCGCGGCGCTCGTGCGCCAAGGGGACGGCAGCATCCAGAACTTCGAGGCGCTCGCCGAGCAGATGCTGCCGTTCTATCAGGGCGCCTCGGCGCTGTTGCTGGCGCCGGCGGGCGTGGTGCGGCAGATCGTGCCGCTGGCGGAGAACGCCGCCGCGATCGGGCACGACCTGCTGGCCGATCCGGCACGCAACCGCGAGGCCTTTCTTGCCCGCGACACCGGCAAGCTGACGCTGGCCGGCCCTTTCCCGCTGAAGCAGGGCGGCGTGGGTGCTGTGGGGCGCCTGCCGGTGTACCTGCCGGACGAATCCGGTCGACCGGCGTTCTGGGGCTTCGTCGCCGTCGTGATCCGCTTTCCCGATGTGCTGACGAGGGCCCTGCTGCCTTCGGCGGACAAGTACCGCTTCGATTTCGAGCTGTGGCGCACCCATCCGGACACCGGGGCCAGGCAGGTCATCGCTGCGTCCTCGGGCCGGCCGCTGGTCGAACCGGTCGAACACGTGATCGAGGTTCCCAACGGCGTGTGGACGCTGGGCGCGGCGCCGGTCGCGGGATGGAACGATGATTCCGGCCTGCCCTTCGAGTTCGCGGTGGCGGCCGTGCTGTGCTTCGCGCTGGGCTGGTTGGCGACGAGTCTGATGCAGCTGCGCGAGCACCGCAGCACCTTGCAGGGGCTCGTCGTCGAACGGACAGCGGAGGTGGCGGCGCGCGAGGCGCGGCTGACGGCGCTGATCGCGTCGCTGCCCGACAAGATGCTGGTGATTGACCAGGACAGGCGGGTCGTCGAGTGCCATGCGCCGGAACCGCGGCTGCTTGCCGCTCCGGCCGACGAGCTGGTCGGGCGCCCCTATGCGCAGACGGTGCCGCGTGATGTTGCGGCGAAGTTCGATGCCGCCATCGACGCAATCACCGCCGACGGGGTGCCGCGGCAGACGGAATACGCGCTCGAGCTGGCCGATGGCGTGCATCACTTCAGCGCCTCGATCAGCCGCCTGAGTGATGCCGCCGGCGGCCCCGTCGGCTACATCGCGCTGGCGCGCGACATCACCGAGCGGGTGCGCATGGAGCGCGCGCTGTCCGAGAGCGAGATGCGCTATCGGGCGCTGTTCGCCAACAGTCGCGTGGTGATGCTGGTGATCGACCCGGCCGACGGCAGCATCGTCGATGCGAACGACAGGGCGTGTGCCTATTACGGGTACGAGCATGCCGTGCTGACGCACATGAAGATCTGGGACATCAATGCGCTGTCGCGCGACAAGGTGATGCAGGAGATGGCCCGTGCGCGGGCGCGCGCGGCGGACTTCTTCGAGTTCCGTCACCGCCTCGCAAACGGCGAGGTGCGCGATGTCGAGGTGGCGAGCGGCCCGATCGAGCTCGGCGGGCGCAGCCTGTTGTATTCGATCGTGCAGGACGTCACGGAACGGCGTCGCTACGAGGAGCGCATGCGCGAGGCCCTGGTGGTGTACAACGCATCGAGCCAGGCGATCATGACGACCGATGCGCAGGGGGTGATCACCTCGGTGAATCCGGCCTTCTGCGCGATCACCGGCTATGCGGTCGACGAGGTCATCGGCCACCGTTCGTCGATGTTCAAGTCTGGGCGCCACGACCCGGCCTTCTTCGGCACGATGTGGCGCCGCCTCGCCGAAGCCGGCGCCTGGGAGGGCGAGATCTGGAACCGCCGCAAGAGCGGCGAGATCTATCCGCAGTGGCTCACGATCACCGCGGTGCGCAACGACGACGGCACGGTCGCCGAATACGTCTCGCTGTTCAGCGACATCACCGAGCGCAAGCAGCAGGAGGAGGCGATCTGGCGCCAAGCGAATTTCGATCCGCTCACGGGCCTGGCCAACCGCAGCCTGCTGCAGGACCGGCTGGAGCATGCGCTGGCGCAGGCGCGACGGCACGGCGGCAAGGTCGGCCTGATGTTCCTCGATCTCGACGGTTTCAAGTGGATCAACGATTCGCTCGGGCACGACGTCGGCGACGAGATGCTGGTGGAGGTCGCACGTCGCCTCAAGGCCAGCGTGCGCGGGCAGGACACGGTGGCGCGTCTGGGCGGGGACGAATTCACGGTGGTCGTGAACGACCTGCACGACCAGCGCAACATGGAGGACCTGCACGTGGTCGCCGAGAAGCTCGTCGCGGTGCTGCGCGAGCCTTTCCTGCTGGGCAATGCGCGCCACCACATTTCCGGCAGCATCGGCATCACGGTCTTTCCGGACGACGGCGAGGACGTGCAGACCTTGCTGCGCAACGCGGATATTGCGATGTACAAGGCCAAGCAGGCCGGCAAGAACCGCGCGCAGTTCTATGCGCACCACATGCAGGCCGACGCGCTGGCGCGCGTGCAGCTGGAGAACGACCTGCGCATCGCACTCGAGCAGCAGCAGTTCGTGCTGCACTACCAGCCCATCGTCGATACGGTGAGCGGGCGCATCGTCGGCGCCGAGGCGCTGATGCGCTGGCAGCATCCGCGGCGCGGCCTGGTGTCTCCGGGCGACTTCATCGAGGTGGCCGAAGACTGCGGCCTGATCGTGCCGATCGGCGAATGGGCGCTGCGCGAGGCGGTGCGCCAGTCGCGCGTGTGGCGCGAGGCCGGTTACCCGGCGCTGCGCATTGCGGTCAATGTCTCCGGCGTGCAATTCCGCGAGCCCGGCCTGCCGGAGCTCGTGGACTCGTTGCTGGCGGGCGCGGCGGACGGTCGCAAGTACCTGATGCTGGAGATCACCGAATCGGTGCTGATGGACAGCAGCGATGAGGCCGAGGCGCGCATGCGCGCGATCAACGGCCAGGGCATCGGCTATTCGCTCGACGACTTCGGCACCGGCTTCTCGTCGCTGTCCTACCTCAAGCGTTTCCCCGTGGACGTCGTGAAGATCGACCGCAGCTTCGTGCGCGACTGCCCCGACGACCGCAGTGACGCGAGCCTGGTCGAGGCGATCATCAACATGGCGCACAGCCTGGATCTCAGGGTCACGGCGGAAGGGGTCGAGTCGGAAGCGCAACGCGATTTCCTGCGTCGCCTGGGTTGCGATTTCCTGCAGGGCTACCTGATCGGCCGGCCCATGCCGGCGGCGGAGCTCGCCCTGCGCATGGCGGACGAGGGCGTGCTTCACGGATAATCGCCCCTTTTTGGGCGCCGCCGGGCGCGCCGGGAGGATCCATGAAGCTCATCCGCCGCATCCTTGCGCCCTTGGCCCTGGCCGTCGCGGGCGTTGCAGGCGCCCAGGTTCCGGGCGTCGGCGAGCGCGAGATCGTCGTCGGCAGCATCCAGGACCTGTCCGGGCCGATCGCGCTGCTCGGCGTGCCGGTGCGCGACGGCATGCAGATGCGCTTCGACGACGCCAACGCCGCCGGCGGCGTGCATGGCAGGAAGCTGCGCCTCGTCGTCGAGGACGCCGGCTACGACCCGAAGAAGGGCGTGCTCGCGGCGCGGAAGCTGATCCAGCGCGACAAGGTCTTCGCCTTCCTCGCCGACCTCGGCACCCCGGTCGTGATGGCGACCATGCCGCTGATCGTCGATGCCGGCCGGCCGCACCTCTTCCCCTTCTCGCCGCACGAATCGACCTACGCGCCGCGTCACCCGCTGAAGTTCCAGATGTTCGCGCCCTACCAGGACTACATGGACGCGGCGACGCGCCACATGGTGCAGACGCATGGCTACCGCAAGAGCTGCCTGCTGTACCAGGACGACGACTACGGCCTGGAGGTGATGAAGGGGGTCGAGGCGGGCCTGGCGAAGCTGAAGCAGCCGCTCGCCGAGAAGACCAGCTACAAGCGCGGTGCCACCGATTTCTCGAGCCAGATCGCACGCCTGCGCGGCGCGGGCTGCGACTTCGTCGTGCTCGCGACGGTCGTGCGCGAAACCGTCGCGGCCGTGGCCGAGGCGCGCCGCACCGGCTGGAACGTCGACATGCTGGTCACCGCGTCGGGCTATTCGGCGCAGACGCACGAGCTCGGCGGCAAGGCGGTCGAGGGCCTGTACGGCGTCACCGTGCTGCCGCATCCCTACGAGGCGGGCGCGAATGGCCAGCTCGCCGACTGGATCCGCCGCTACCGCGAGCGCTTCGGCGCCGCGCCCAATGTGTGGAGCGTGATGGGCTACGGCGTCGCTGACCTGTTCGTGAAGGCGGCGGAGAAGGCCGGGCGTGATCTCACCGTGGAACGCTTCACCGCCGCGCTGGAGTCGCTGCATACCCCGCGCGACTTCTTCGGCAGCCCGGAGTATCGTTTCAGTCGCGACGACCATCTCGGCAACCGTTACGGCCGTATCGCGCAGATCAAGGATGGCCGCTGGGTGATCCTGACCGACTATCTGAAGTGAGACCCCGCAGTGAGAACCCCTCCCCGATGAGCACCGCCGCTCCGCAGACCGTCGCCGTTGCGTTCACCGGCGCCTCGGGCATGCCCTACGGGATGCGCCTCGTCGAATGCCTGCTCGCGGCCGGCTGCACGGTGTGGCTGCTGTACTCGCAGGTCGCGCAGATCGTCGCGCGCCAGGAGATGAACCTCGAGCTGCCCTCGCGCCCGGCCGAGGTCGAGGCGCAGCTCTCGGCGCGTTTCAAGGCCGCGGCAGGGCAGCTGCGCGTGTTCGGGCGCGAGGAATGGTTCGCGCCGCTCGCGTCCGGCTCCAATCCTGCCGACGCGATGGTGGTGTGCCCGTGCACGATGGGCACGCTCGCCGCGATCGCCGCGGGGCTCAGCCAGAACCTCATCGAGCGCGCCGCCGACGTCGCGATCAAGGAAGGGCGCAAGCTCGTGCTGGTGCCGCGCGAGACGCCGTTCTCGGCGATCCATCTCGAGAACATGCTCAAGCTCGCGCGCCTGGGGGTCGTGATCCTGCCGCCCAGCCCCGGCTTCTACAACCACCCGCAGACCGTCGGCGAGATGGTCGATTTCGTCGTCGCGCGCGTGCTCGACCAGATCCGCGTGCCGCACCGCCTGATGCAGCGCTGGGGCGAGGTGGGTGAGGAGAGCGCCTGATGGATGACTCCGGGCGCTTGCCTCCGCTTTTGCCGCCGCTTTTGCCCCTCTTCCCGTTGCAGACGGTGCTCTTCCCCGGCGCGCTGCTGCCATTGCACGTGTTCGAGGCGCGCTACATGGACCTGGTGGCGCGCTGCCTGAAGGACGGTTCGGTGTTCGGCGTGAACCTGATCGCGGAAGGCCACGAGGTCGGGGCGCCGGCGCGGCCCTGCGAGGTCGGGGTGAGCGCGCGCATCGTCCGGTGCGACATCGCGAAGCCCGGCACGCTCGACATCGTCACCCGCGGCGAGCACCGCTACCGCGTCCTGCGCACCGAACTCGGCGCCAACGGCCTGCTGCTCGGCGAAGTCGACTGGCTCGCCGAGGCGCCGCGCCAGGCCATTCCCGACAACTGTCAGCCGCTCGTCGCGCTGCTCCGGGCGATCGTCGCAGACGCCGGCGACGCGCGCCTGCCCGCGCCGCATGCCTTCGACGACGCCGGCTGGGTCGGCCTGCGCTTCGCCGAAGTGCTGCCGATCCCCGCGCAGGCCAAGCAGGCGCTGCTCGAACTCGACGATCCCGCCGACCGCCTCGAGATCATCCGCCAGTTCCTCGACCAGCGCGGGCTGCTGGGAGAGCGCATGGCGAAGTCCGGCAAAGGTCGCTGAAGCCCAAGCCACCCTACGGACGCGCGGCTGCGAGCTCCGCAAGGATGCGGCGGACGGGGGTGGGGAGGCCGGCGTCGGCGAGGCTGTCGAGCGCGAGCCAGCGGTGGTCGGCATCCGCCGCCATGTGCCCGTGCCCGTCCGCTTCGACCAGCAGCGGCGTGATCTCCAGGCGGAAATGCGTGAAGGCGTGGTTCAGCGGCGGCAGCGGGCGCGTCGCCTGCGCCGCGAGGCCGTAGCGCGTCGCCACCCAGCGCGCGGCGTCCGCCTCGCCGTCCGGGATCTCCGGCAGCGCCAGCAGCCCGCCCCAGATCCCGCTCGGCGGCCGGCGTTCGAGCAGCACGCCGCCGTCGGCGACGATCACCGCGACGCGCACATGGCGCTGCGGTACGGCCTTTTTCGGGCGCGCCGCGGGCAGTTCGGCAACGCGGTCGTCGCGCAGCGCGACGCAGATCTGCGCCATCGGGCAGCGTCCGCAGGCGGGTTTGCCGCGCGTGCACAGCGTCGCCCCGAGGTCCATCTGCGCCTGGATGTAGGTGCCGATCCCGGTCGGCGGCAGCAGCTCCTCCGCGAGCGCCCACAGGCGCTGCTCGACCGCGCGCTCGCCGGGAAAGCCGGCGATGCCGAACACGCGACACAGCACGCGCTTGACGTTGCCGTCGAGGATCGCCGCGCGCTCGCCGAACGCGAAGGCCGCGATCGCCGCGGCAGTCGAGCGGCCTACGCCGGGCAGCTCGGCGATCGTAGCGGCGTGGCGCGGGAATTCGCCGCCGTGCCGCGTCATCACCGCCTGCGCGGCCCGGTGCAGGTTGCGTGCCCGCGCGTAGTAGCCGAGCCCGCTCCACAGTGCCAGCACGTCGTCGACCGGCGCCGCGGCGAGGCTCGCGAGGTCCGGGAAGCGCGCGAGGAAGCGCGCGTAGTACGGGATCACCGTGTCGACCTGGGTCTGCTGCAGCATGATCTCGGACAGCCAGATGCGGTACGGGTCGCGCGTGTTCTGCCACGGCAGGTCGTGCCGCCCGTGCCCGTGGTGCCACGCGATCAGCCGCGTCGCGAAGTCGCCGTCCGTGGTCGTTCGCCTCGTCGTTCCGCCCATTCCTTCCCCGGTCCTTTCCCTTGTCCGATTGCGTTCCCGTCCCCGCCGCGTTGCCCTGCGCGGTGCGCGCGGCGATAATCGCCGGTTCCATCCAATTTCGCGCCCGCCCCGAGAAGGGGCTGCGCCGAGCACAAGAACCGACCATGTCCCAGCCGCCCGTCACCCATCAGGATTTCACCCGTGCGTTCCGTGACGCCCTGGGCATGTTCGCGACAGGCATCGCCGTCGTCACGACCCGCGCGCCCAACGGCGAGGCCATCGGCCTGACGGTCAATTCCTTCAATTCCGTGTCGCTCGATCCGCCGCTCATCGTGTGGAGCCTGTCGCGCCACCTCGCGAGCCTGACGGTGTTCGAAGCCTGCGAATACTACGCGGTGAACGTGCTCGCGGAAGACCAGCAGAACCTGTCGCAGCTCTTCGCGATGCGCTCGGACGACAAGTTCGCCGGCCTCGACATCGACGACGGCCTGTACGGCGTGCCGTTGCTGAAGAACTGCTGCGCGCGCTTCGAGTGCCGCAACACCGTGCGCCACGACGGCGGCGACCACCTCGTCTTCATCTCCGAAGTCGTGCGCTTCGACCGCGAAGAGCGCGCCCCGCTCATCTACCATAGCGGTGCCTATCGCCGCCTCGCCGCGGGCTGACGTCCCCGCTCCGTCCGCACTCCTCGTCCGGGCGTGCGCCCGGGGGCGGCCGAACTATACCGTTCGATGAGCCGGCGCGCGGCATTGGCTGCCGCATCGCACCGGACTGCCTGCTGCTGACCGCGTCGCGCCCGCTCGCCCTCGTCGAGGTCGGGCAGGGCGGTGCCCGTCCCGACGGCGCGTGCCGCTGATCCCGCTTCTTCCTGAATCGTCGCTCAGCGAATCCCAAGAGCCTCTCAAGCGCCCAGCGCACAAGGCCGTCCGCGGCTAGAGTGTCCTTACGCGGTCCCGCTCCTGCCGGGGCGGGTCGCCCGACATCAGGAGGCGACACATGCACCACAGCGAACCAGCCCCGTCCCCGCTCGTGCTGCTGGAGACGATGATGCTGATCCGGGCCTACGAGGAAACCCTCATCGGCATCGCGGCCGGCGGCAACGCCCCCGGCACCTGCACCTCGGTCGGCCAGGAGGCCGCCGCCGTGGGCGTCGTGCACGCCCTCGCGGCGCGCGATCGCATCCTCACCAACCATCGCAGCGCCGGCCACCTGCTCGCGCGCGGCGCCGAGCCCGGGCGCATGATCGCCGAGGTGCTCGGCAAGCGCACCGGCTACTGCAAGGGCAAGAGCGGCTCGCTGCACATCTCCGCGGCCGAGCTGGGTGTCGTGCTCACCTCGACCATCGTCGGCGGCGAACTCTCGCTCGCACCGGGCGTCGCGCTCGCACGCACGATGACACCCCGCGACGACGGCATCGTCGCGACCTTCTTCGGCGACGGTGCGGCCTGCGAAGGCGTGTTCCACGAATCGCTCAACCTTGCCGTGGTGTGGAAGCTGCCCATCCTCTACGTGTGCGAGAACAACGAATGGCAGGCCTTCGTGCATCGGCGCGAGACCATGCCGATGGCGCAGGTGCGCGACTGGGCCGCCGCGCACGGGCTCGTCGCCGAGAGCGTCGACGGCAACGACGCCGAGGCCGTGCATGCCGCGGCCGCGCGCCTCGTCACCCGCATCCGCGCGACCGGCGAGCCCGCCTTCCTCGAGACGCTGACCTACCGCACGCGCGGCCACTTCGAGCCGGACGACCAGTCCTACGTCGACCCCGCCGAGCTCGCCGCGTGGCGGGCGCGCGACCCGATCGAGCTGCTCGCCAACCGCCTGCGCGCCGCCGGCCGCCTCGACGACGTGCACCTCGCGCAGATCCGCGCGCACGTGCGCTCCGTCATCGACGAGGCCGTCGCCTTTGCGAACGCCTCGCCCTACCCGGAACCCGCCGAACTCTTCACCGACGTTTACGCGTAAGGAATCCGCCATGTCCCGGATCACCGTCAATGAAGCGATCGCCCAGGCCATCGCCGAGGAAATGCGCCGCGATTCGTCCGTACTGATGTTCGGCGAAGGCGTCGCCACCAAGCGCGGCGAACTCGTCGCCGAGTTCGGCGCCGCGCGCGTGCGCAACACCCCGCTCGCCGAAGGCATCATCGCCGGCACGGCGGCCGGTGCTGCCGCGAGCGGCCTGCGCCCCATCGTCGACCTGCTGTTCGCGCCCTTCCTGTGCTACGCGATGGACGAGATCGTCAACAGCGCCGGCAAGCTGCGCTACCTGTCAGGCGGCCAGTTCAGGTTCCCGCTGGTCGTGCTGGTGCAGAGCGGCGCCGGCTGGGCGGTCGGCGCGCAGCACAACCACAATCTTGAAGCTTGGTTCGTGCACAGCCCCGGCCTCAAGGTCGTGATGCCGTCCTCGGCGGCCGACTTCAAGGGCCTCCTCAAGGCCGCGATCCGCGACGACAACCCGGTGCTGTTCTTCATGGACCTCGCGCTCGGCTACCAGAGCGGCGAGGTGCCCGCAAGCGAGCACCTCGTGCCCCTCGGCTGCGCCGCGACGCTGCGCGAAGGCAGCGACGTCACGCTCGTGAGCTACGCGAAGACCGTGCAGCACTGCGTCGCGGCGGCCGACACACTGGCGGAGCAGGGCATCTCCGCCGAGATCATCGACCTGCGTTCGCTCAAACCCCTCGACGAGGCTGCGATCCTCGCCTCGGTGCGCAAGACCGGCCGCATCGTCGTCGTGCACGAGGCGAGCCGCCTGTGCGGCGTCGGCGCCGAAGTCGCCGCCTTCGTCGCCGAGCACGCCTTCGAGGCACTGAGGGGGCCGGTGCGTCGCCTCACCGGCCCGGACACGCCCGCACCGTCGTCGTGGCCGCTCGAACAGGCCTTCGTGCCGCAGGCCGACGCGATCGTCGCCGCGGCGCGTGACCTCGTCGGCACGCGCGAACATGCCTGAGGCGGCCGTGCGCGCCAGCGGGTTGCCACGGCGTACGTCGTGTTCTTCCCGCAGCCGCCGCAGGCAGCGGTGCGCGGTGTGAGCTATTCCTTTCGATGTATCAATGGTCCATGATGGGCTGTGGTCGGCTGCAATGCCGGCCGCACGACATCCTCCATTCGAGAAAGGATAGAAGAACATGAAATTTCGCTCCCTCGTCCCGACACTGTCAGCAACTCTTCTCATCGCCGCCTGCAGCAATCTCGGCCTCGGTGGGCCGATCACAGCGGAAGCGCCCCTTGCCCCGACCAAGGGCAACACGGCGTCCGGAACCGTCAAATTCACCGAAGTCGGTGGCGGCGTGGTCATCGACGCACAGGTGACGGGCCTCGCGCCCGGCAAGCACGGCTTCCACATCCACGAGAAGGGCGACTGTTCCGCACCCGACGGCACCAGCGCCGGCGGCCATTTCAACCCGACAGGCAAGCAGCACGGCGATCCGGCGAAAGCCGACCACCACCTCGGCGACATGCCGATGCTGGTCGCCGACGCGAACGGCAACGCGAAGCTCGGCACGGTCCTGGAAGGCCTGACGATCAGCGGCAAGGGAAATGGAAACATCGTCGGTCGCGGCCTCATCGTGCACGCCGCCCCCGACGATTTCGCGACCCAGCCGACCGGCAATTCCGGCGCGCGTGTCGCGTGTGGCGTCATCGCCACGAAGTGACGGCAAGTCGCCGCGTACCGGGCAGTCGGGCCGGGGCGCGGCGGCGCCGGGCTTGTCTCGCATCTGTTACAAATTAGCATGTTCTTACACTACGGCTGACACCCTGCGGAGGTAGTGAGCGTTATACGCACAGGGCCGGATTTTCCGCCGCCTCACGATCAACCGATCGTCATTCGAGGAGTATCAGACATGCTCAAGAAGATCATTTCCGTCATCATTGCCACCGGTTTTGCGGCTACTACCTTCGCCCAGTCGGGTCCGGCTGCCACCCCGGCAACCCCGGCCGTGAAGGCCGCTCCGGCCATGCCTGCCACGCCGGCCATTCCCTCCGTCGGGGGCGAGAAGGCCATGCCCGCCGTTCCCGCGACGCCAGCCACTCCCGCCGTGAAGGCCACGCCCGCGGAGCCGGCGAAGGCCGACACGATGAAGGCAACGGACAGCGCCAAGGCGACTGCCAAGCACACGAAGATGAAAGTGAAGGCCACCGCGAAGCATGACGCGGCGATGGACATGAAGGGCGGTGCGGCTGCGCCGGCGACGAAGTAAGCCGGCCCGGCCCGAATCGGACTTCCGCAGGCTCGCGGCCGGACTTCCGGAATTTCCTCGGACGTCACGCCCGCGAGGATGGATTCGCGCCTGCACAGAAATGAAAATGGCCCGACATCAGCCGGGCCATTTTGCGAATCCTGGAGCGGGCGATGGGAACCACATCACGTTCCCGACTCGTTGATTGATAACGATTTTTCTACACTCGGCGAACCGAGATGGACGCAAGTTTGGACGCAACTCCACTGGTTGGTCAACACAACCGGGGCTGGATGATCCAACGCGGGCCAAGCAGAGCCATCCAGAGCAGGTGCGATGGGGTTTGGATTCGAGTGTAGCCAGCTGTCCCCCTTGGGGCGAACAGTCGCGCCGGGTAGATCAGGCATCGGCTTCCGTATCGTCCGGTGCAGCCTCGTCCCTCACCCTTCGCATGAACCGCTTCACCGCCCCCGACGGTTCGCCTTGTCGACGCAGCAGGTAGGTGGATAGCGTGGGCGGCACGCCGGCCAGCGGACGGATCGCGATGTCGGGGCGCTGCAGGGTCTGCACCTGTGAGGCGATCGCGAAGCCGATGCCGTAGCCGGCCCCCACCAAGGTCAGCATCACGCCCAGGCTCGTTACGTGGTCGACCACCTTGGGGGAGACGGCTGCCCCTTCCAGCACCGCCTGGATCTGGTGGTGGCAGCCGGAGTCCGCCTCCGGGTGGCACAGCACCACCGGGAACTTCAGCGCATCGTCCAGCTTGACGTGGCCGTGGGCCAGCAGCGGGTGGCGCGCCGGCACGATCACCGACAGCGGATCGGTCCAGACCGCCTCGGCGATGAGGCCGTCGTTGACCGCGTCCGAGAGCGCAAAGCCGATGTCGAGCAGATCGTTGTGCAGGCCCTTGAGTTGCTGCGAGAACGGCAGCTCGAAGACGCGGATTTCCAGTTCAGGTTCGTCCTCCCGGCTACGCGCCAGCAGCGTGGCGATGTAAGGCTGCGCCAGGCTGTCGCAGATGGCGATGCGCAGCGTCCCTTGGTAGCCCTGTGCTGCCGCCTTGGTGGCCTTGATCGCCTGCTCCACCGTGGCCAGCACGCGCCGGCATTCGACAAGCAGTACCTGACCGGCCCAGGTCAGCTTCGTCTGTCGGGAACTCCGGTCGAACAACTGCACGTCCAGCAATCGTTCGAGATCACGCATGGCACGTGACACCGGGGATTGCTCGATGCCCAATCTCCCGGCCGCCCTCGACAAGTGCAGTTCCTCCGCCACCGCGAGGAAGTAGCGCAGCAATCTGAGTTCCATGGTGACCTCCTGTTTGCGTTCTTCTGGTTTGGCCGGTCGGACCCCCTGGCTTTAATCCGCATGCTCGCGGCGCCTCCTTCGATCACGCACGCGTGGGCCTCAAGCGGCTCCGCAGCGGTTCGACCGTCGCCGCTGCGCTCCCCAGGCGACGGCGTATCCACCCCTGCAACCAGTCATGGTGGTCGCAGTAGAGGATCTCCACCGACGGATCCGCACGATGACGTGCCCGCACAGCCGTAAAGGCCAAGAAATGGCCACATCGTAAATGAGAATTACTCTTAATTGTTCTTGAGCATGCACTATCACGCAACGTCTATGGATTGAAGCGGACTTTCCTGGACAGTGGCGGCCTTCGAGGCAGCGCACCCCGGACAGGGCGCTGCGTCATCAGAGTGGGCATGAGACGAACGGTTCCACGGCTATGCACTTGTGCTGGGCCTTGGGGTCATAAGCCGTAGCTCGCTCTATCGAAAGGAAAAGGCATGAACCTGCGTCATATCCGGGCTTTCATCGCGGTGGCCGAGGAATTGCACTTCGGCCGGGCAGCGAAGCGCCTGCACATCGAGCAGTCGCCGCTGTCGCGTACCATCCGCCAGCTGGAGTCGGACCTGGGCGTGACGCTGCTGAAGCGTACGCCGCGCGGTGCCTGCCTGACCTCGGCCGGGCGGATCTTCCTGGAGGATGCCCATCGCATCGCGCTCGCGTTCGAGCAGGCGCAAGCCAGGGCACGTGCCGCGGCGGCGGGGTATCACGGCACTCTGCGCATTGCGCTGTCGGATGGCATCGGGCCTGCGCGCCTGTCGGCGCTGCTCGCCCTGTGCCGCGAGGAAGCGCCGAATGTGAGCGTCCGCCTGTTCGAGATGCCGCTGGGCCAACTGCTGAGCGGCCTGAGCATGGACCTGTTCGATGCGGGGCTGGCGCTGACCGACGAGGTGAGCGAAGAGATCGTTGCCACGCCGGTGTGGCAAGACCCCTTGGTGGTGGCCGTGCCGGCGCGGCATCCGCTGTTGGCCTTCAAGGAGGTGCCGCTGGAGGAAGTGGTCAGCTACCCGTTGGTGCTGTGCCATCCGGAGGTCTGCGAGGGCAGCAGCCGGCGGTGCGAGCGCCTGCTGCGCTCTGTTGCTGCCCAGCCGACGGTGGCGGAGTACGTCACCACCCATGACCTGATGCTGGCCCTGGTGGCCGCGGGCTACGGGGTGGGTTTTTCGAGCACGGCACACTTGGCGAGTTGCCGGCAACCGCAGGTGGTGGTCCGCCCGCTGGCCGACCAGAGCGCTTCGCTGACCACTTACCTGCTGCGGCCCGCGGGGGAACCCACCGGACCGTTGATGCAATTCATCGAGCGTGCCGAGCGCGTCGGGCGTTTGCAGGCGAATCGCCATCCGTCGGTTTGATGACCGCCCATCGGCCTGGTCGATTCCTTTTCGGTCTCGCGATGGACCGGAATTGCATCGCGGTCGCGTTGGCGAGGACCATTTGCCGCCGCGTAATCATACGCCGCAATTGGCACAGCCAAGCCATGGCATGCGGTATTGGCGGACGAGGTCAGTGGTGTGATGCAGAACGCATGAGCACTGGCTGGATGCAAAGCGGCTCACCCGGGTGACGCATTGGATCTTTACCCAATCTGAATCGATGCCAAAACTGTGCCGTGGTTTTCGGGAAAAGCGCGGCATCCCTGTCTTATGCGGTCGGGTGCGCGGCCATCGAAACGTTGCGCCGGTACAAGGTTTTGCGCGCGCATTATGGTGGATGTGTATCGGGCATCGCAAGTTGCAATCGGCCATCACTCCCCGCGGCATCGGCGGCTTCGCCGATGCGGGGCCGGCCCCCGCGATGCCATCCGGCGTCGCGCTTCATCCGGATTCTCTGGGCACTCGCGGCCACTGTGCGGGCGGCGTTTCGCCGGGTTCGATCGGACGATGGAAAGGGCGCGATATGCCGAAATTGAGCTGCTTTGCCTTTGGCGCAAAAACGTACTACCGACCGATCGAGGCCGCGATCCGCTGGTGCGGCCTGATCCGTTTCGAGCAGCGTATTCAGCAAACGCTGGGGCAGCGCCCCGTGCCCGAACTGCAGGACTTTCCCCGCTGGCCGCTGCTGCGCCTGTACGCCGAACGCATCTTCGACGCGCTGATGCATGGGGAGCTTCCCTATGGCACGGCGGGCATCGTGCTCACGACGCAGCGCCCATCGCTCGACGACCCGGAATTGACCGTACGGCACGTCGACCTGAAGGCGTGGGTGGCCCGCTACTACCCTGGCGAAAAGCCAGCCTTTCTCTTCGACGACATCGAACGCGCCCTGCATCCGGCCGTCGACCTCAAGACGCTCAGCGTACTGCTGGTCGAACGGGAAGCCGCCAAGGTGCAGTTCGCCGAGCTGGCCCAGATGCACGACACGCTACGCGCGGAACACGATGTCTTGGTGAAGGACCATGCGAAGCGGGTGGCCGAGGGCAATCAGGCGCGCGAGCCCGGCCTGCGCAGCGAATCGACCTACCTGAATATCATCGGTGGGTTGCTCTCGCTGCTGCTGGGCAAGTCGCCGTCGGGCACGGCGTACTCGTCGTTCCGTAACATGGATGCCGTGGTGAGCGCACTGCTGGCCCATCACGAAGGGCGACCCGGCCTCAGCGAACGGACACTGTGGGCCAAGCTGGCCCAGGCGCGGCGCCACCTGGAGACATCGCGCTGACCGCATCGCCGCGCACTGCATTTGCAGTGGCGCGATCTGCCATTGCAGTGCTTTCAGCAGCGGCGATGGATTGAATGCGAGGCTCTTTCCGAACAACGCCAACAAGCGTCAAGGAGTGCCTCTCATGTCTTTGCAGACCACCATGCTGGCGGCACCGGCCGAGCATCGCATCCTGCGCCGCGCGGAAGTCGAGGCCAAGACCGGCTTCAAGCGCGCGCACATCTACAGCCTGATGAAGGAAGGCAAGTTCCCCAAGGCCATGCGCCTGGGCGTGCGCGCCGTGGGTTGGGACTCGGTGGAGGTCGAACAGTGGATCGCCGAACGCCTCAAAGAGCGCGCCTGACGCTTCTTCCAGGTTCATGCCATTCGACGAGGAGAAGCCCATGCAGGTGGTGTCCATCATTTCGACCAAGGGCGGCGTGGGAAAGACCACGACGGCGGCCAACCTGGGCGGCTTCGTGGCCGATGCGGGGCTGCGTGTGCTGCTGCTGGACCTGGACGTGCAGCCCACGCTGTCGAGCTACTTCACGCTGGCCGCGCGGGCGCCGGCCGGCATCTACGAGATGCTGGCGTTCAACGAGCGCCGCATCGAGCAACTGGTGTCGCGCACCGCGATCGCTGGGTTGGACCTGGTGCTGTCGAACGACGACCGCGGAGAACTGAACACACTGCTGCTGCACGCGCTGGACGGGCGCCTGCGACTGCGTCACCTGCTGCCGGCCCTGGTGCCGTTCTATGACTTGGTACTGATCGACACGCAGGGCGCGCGCAGCGTGCTGCTGGAAATGGCGGTGCTTGCCTCGGGTATCGCGCTGTCGCCGGTGACGCCGGAGATCCTGGCGGCACGAGAACTGCGGCGCGGCACTCTGCAGGTGTTCGAGGACATCGGGCCGTACCGCCACCTGGGCATCGACCCTCCGCCGCTGCATCTGCTCATCAATCGGGTGCATCCGGTGTCGTCGAATGCGCGCCTGATCCAGCAGACGCTGCGGCAGATGTTTCAGGGGCAGACCGGTGTGCGGGTGCTGGCGACGGACGTGCCGGCCATCGAGGCCTATCCACGTGCCGCGACGCGAGGATTGCCGGTGCATCGGGTGGAATACCGGCAGCCGGTGGGCCGCAATGCGCCCGCGGCGCTGGAGACGATGCGGGCGCTGGCTGGCGGGCTGTTTCCGCAGTGGCGGGAGCTGTTCGCGCAGGTGACCGGCCGCCCCGACGCGCGAGGCATGGTGGGGAGCGATGGCCATGGCAAACGCGCATGACCTGGCGCGCGGCCACAAGCGGCTGCGCGCGCTGATCGACTTTGCGCTGGGTGAAGGCTGGCGTGTGGTGCGCACCCCTGGCGGTCATCTGAAATTCACCAAGCCGGGTTGCGCGTCGATCTACACCAGTTCGACGGCAAGCGACCACCGCGCCGGCCTCAACGCCCGCGCGCAGCTTCGCCGCGCCGACCGGCAGGCCCAGGCCACCCTCAGCGGGATACCGCCGCAGGAGAACCGCCGTGGCTGAACTGACACCCCAGGACATGGCCGCCAAGCTGATGGCGTCCGGCTTCGAGCGCAGCGGCCCCACGGCTGCCACCCTCAGCGACCCCATCGCGGACACGCCGACGGTGGTGACGCTGGATCAGTTGCGCCCCTACGACCACGACCCGCGCGTGACGCGCAACCCGTCCTACGAGGAGATCAAGGCCTCGATCCGCGAGCGCGGGCTGGATGCGCCACCGGCGATCACGCGCCGGCCGGGCGAAGCCCACTACATCATCCGCAACGGCGGCAACACGCGTCTGGCGATCTTGCGCGAGCTGTGGAGCGAGACCAAGGAGGAACGCTTCTTCCGCATCGTGTGCCTGTTCCGTCCCTGGCCGCAGCGTGGTGAGATCGTGGCGCTGACCGGCCACCTGGCCGAGAACGAACTGCGCGGCGGGCTGACTTTCATCGAGCGGGCCTTGGGCATCGAGAAGGCTCGCGATCTCTACGAGCAGGAAAGCGGCGGACAGGCGCTGTCGCAGTCCGAGCTGGCACGACGCCTGACGGCCGATGGCTACCCGGTGCAGCAGTCCCACATCAGCCGTATGCAGGATGCGGTGCGCTACCTGCTGCCGGCGATTCCGACAGTGCTGTACGGCGGGCTGGGCCGGCATCAGGTGGAACGGCTCGCGGTGCTGCGCAAGGCGTGCGAGCGCACCTGGGAACGGAGAGCGCTGGGCCGTCACCTCGCCGTGGACTTCGCCACGCTGTTTCAGGATGTACTGTCGCAGTTCGACACGCAGCCGGATGACTTCTCGTTCCAGCGAGTGCAGGACGAACTGGTGGGCCAGATGGTTGAATTCCTGAAAGCGGACTATGACACGCTGAGCCTGGAGATCGACGACAGCGAAAGCCGGCAGCGGGCGTTGACCCGCGAGCCGGCGCCGGCGAGCCCGGCGGCACCCATCGTGCCTGCGACGCCGAGGCCTGCATCGTCACCTCCGGCGGCAACACCTGCACAGCAGGCTGGCGCACCAGCTGGACCCGTTGCCGAGCTTCCCCCGACGCAGACTGCTACGGCGCTCGCGCTTGGCAATGAGCAAGGTGAGGGAGAAGGCGTCGCACCAGTACCGGCCGACCGCGATGTGGAGCGCCTGCAGGGACACATCGTGTCTCCGGCGCTGACCACTGAACGCCTGCAATCCATTCAGCGCCTGGTGGCGGATCAGATGGGCGACAAGCTGCCCGACTTCCAGACCGATGCTTTGCGCGCGATTCCCGTGCAGGTCGGCGGGCTCTACCCGATTTCAGATGTCTGGTACATCGAGCCCGGACTGGACGGGCCGGACCGGCTCCGGGTGCATATCGCACAGTTCGCTCACGAGATCGCCGAGGAGGCGGCGGTCGCCGAGCACATCGAGCCCAGTGAGAGCGGCATCGGCTTTATCTGTGCGGCTACTGCCGTTTGCCAGACAAAGGACTTTCCGGCCTTCGCGCGTGCCGTGCTGACGCTGCTGCATGCGCTGAGCGCGGCGCGGGTACCTGCGCCGGGGCTGGATCGTGAGCGACTGGCCAACGACCTGGCGCCGCTGCTGCGCGGCGGCGGAACGTCCATGCGCCTGAGCGACGCCGGCCTGGTGAAGCTGTTCCGGCTGCTGCGCCTGGCGCGTCGCCTGCTGGACCTGGAGACCGGTGTGGCATCCGTCGCCCCGGGCCGCGAATCCTGAGCGCGGGAGACCACCATGTCGTCACCCCATCCGCTCAACCAGGCCGTCATCGCCCAGGCGTTGCATGATCTGCGCAACGGCCAACTGCGTCGCTGCAAGGCGATGGGCTTTGGCGACGAGGAACTGGATGCGCTCAAGCATCCGGCGCTGGTCAGCGTGCTGGTCAACGCCACGGTGTCGTGGTGCTCGGTCTCGGTCAACCGCGAGGTGCTGAAACGGCTCCTGAGCCAGGTGCATGACGTGGAGCAGGAAATCGCCACGGTGGATCGCATGCTGCGCCTGGGTGCGAGCACGGAGATGGTGAGCCGCTTCTACGGCCTCACGCATCAGGAGGTCGCCCTACGGCGCGACATCCTCGGGCTGCCCAAGCGCAAGGGGCGGCATCCGGTACTGGACGAGGCGCAGGACGCTGCCTTGTGGGAGCACTGGAAGGCCGGTATCACCGAGCGTGACATCGCGCTGGACGACGACATGGCGATGCTGGCGCTGACCATGGACCTCGCCGAGACCCTGACGCTGCCGATGTCGGTGATCTGGGCCGCGATACGGAACTGGATCGACCAGGGAGTCGTGTAGACCATGGCCGCGGGCGGCGCGCCACGGCGCGATGGTCCCATGGCGCTGTCGGCGTTGTTCGACGATGCGCTGCGAGAGCTGGCGCCGGCCCAAGTGGCGGCACGGGGCAGTGACGGCTTCCTCTACAGCGGCAATCGCCATGAGAGCGTGCCGCGGGCGCTGTTTCTCGATCGGCGCCTGACACCGCTGGAGCGCAACGCCTGGCAGGTGTTCCGCCTGCAGCTCAACGACGACGGCGTGACGGCTTTCCCGACCTATGACCAGCTTCGGCCCTACCTGGCGTCGATGCCGTGCGCGGCACAGGCCTCCCACGAGACTGTCGCGCGCGCCCTGACGCTGCTGCGGCTGACGCGCTGGTTGAGCCTGGTGCGGCGACGGCGTGATCCGAAGACCGGCCGCATTCTGGGCAACCTCTATGTGCTGCACGACGAACCGCTGACGCCCTTCGAGGCGATGCAACTCGACCCCGACTACCTGGGCCTGGTGAGCCAGGCCCTCACCCATGCCGCCAAGGCGGTGCAGATCGTCGGCATGCATTCGCTCAAGGAAATCGCCGAAGACCCGCTGCTCAGCGGCCGCATGCTGCCGACACGCCTGCAGGTGCTCGCGCAGCGCATGGTCCGCCACGGCTGGATGCCAGCGAGTTATCCACAGGATGGTGCCGATCACGATTCCGAAGGAGGCAGGGAGGGCTTGCTTCGGAATGCCGAACACCCGTCTTCGGAATCCGAAGCAGGACCGAAACCCGCGCCGGACGGCTCTCTTCGGAATCCGAAGGAAGACCGTACCGTACGTAAGGATCGTATAAATGAAGTACGTACAGTACCGCGCACGAAGGCCTTGCAGAACCTGCGCCTGCCCGAGCGCTTCCTGCGCCTGCAGGAGGAGCAACAGGCCGGAGCGATGATCGCTTTGCAACAGGTGGACGAAGCCCAGCGGCAGGCGGTGCTCGACGAGTGGGCGGCGCGCTGCCGCGGCAGCACGGTGCGCAACCCGGCCGGCTACCTGTTCGGCATCATCCAGAAGGCGATCCGCGGGGAGTTCAAGGCCTGGGCTGGCGAAGGCGGGTCAGTGCCGCCACCGCCTCGAGCCGCGGCACCTGCGCCGTCGCCACCTCCTGCGTCCAATGGACCCGACCGCGAAATGGCGCGCGCTTACCTGGCGCAGTTGCGGTCGATGATGCGCGATCCCTGATCGACTGGGCTATCCCCAGGGGATAGCCGGCTCAGACAGCCTTCCTTCCGTTCTTGATTGCTCCCTGTTGTCCCATGGGCGAAACTGCCGCTTGATGGCACAAGTGAACCTGATCTCTGAAGCAATACCTTCGATGGCTTCCGACCCGCATGGTCCGGGCTCAGGATTGCTGCCCCACGGATTCCACCACTCTGTGAGCGATGACGAACCTCAGGCACAGCAGCGAGAAGTTCAGCGCTTGCTGGGCCGCTGCCTGTTGCGCCTTCAGCAATACGAACGCCTGATGAAGGCCATCGTGGCCCATCACGACATTTCGGGGCCCGCGCATTCACTGGAGGCTGTTCGTGCGGCGCGCATCGAGGACACGGCGACCAAGACCCTGGGTACGCTGGTGGGCCAAATGTTCGGATCGTATGTCGTCACGGAGGGCGGCGACGTCAGCGAGAATGCCCCGGACCTGCCCGCCGACGTGATTTCATTTCGCACGCGGGTGCAACTGAGCCTGTCTGCGGAGGATTACGTCAGGACGCAGGCCGACCTCAAGGATCTGGTGTCCCTGCGCAATGCCCTGGTACACCACTTCATCGACCAGCACGACCTCTGGACAATCGAGGGGTGCCATGCCGCGCACGATGCGCTGACCACCGCCTACACCCGCATCGACCAGCATTTCGAGCAACTGCGTGGCTGGGCCGAGCACATGGATCAGGCGCGCCGCCTGGCGGCGGAGTTCGTCCAGTCGGATGTGTTTCACGACCTGGTGGTCAACGGCATTGCACCGGACGGCACGGTGGATTGGCCGGCGGCCGGCATCGTTCGCGCATTGCGCGAGGCGGCCGGGGAACTGGCGGTGGAGGGATGGACGCCCGTCGCCGCGGCCGGACGGTGGATCTCCGAACGGCATCCCGAGCAACTGCCCGCCAAATACGGATGCAGCAGTTGGCGCCAGGTGGTGCATGAGTGCCGGCTCTTCGAGCTTCGCTACCGCGACGTAGATGGTCGGCGTGCCGCCTGGTTCAGGGCACGAGAGATGTAGCCTTGCACGGCATTGCATGATGCTGTGCCAGCACTCATGCCTTGCTTTGCTTTCCGCAGCGCTATCCCCAGGGGATAGCCGGCACAGGCGGCCTTCCGCATCAGGCAAACCGGGCCGACACTGGCTGCGGTTTGTTGACTGACGGCCTTCCGGCCCATCCCGATGCTGGCGACTCGTTCCTTCACCGCGAGTCGCTTCCATGGCCAACGAACCCCTGCAGCTCAACCTCGGATCGCTGCGCAGCGCGATGTCGCTGACGCTGCACACGCATCATGCCTCTCGGATTTGGCATGGCCGCGCGCCGGCAGAGGGGCGCCCCGGCATCATCGGCCTCAACGGCTACCTCAGCGTGATGAACAAGATGAAGCGCGGCGCTGAGCAGGACGATCCCTACTCGGACTGGTGGATGCTGCGCATCGAGGACAAGCTGGCCGACACCAAGACCCGCCTGCAGACCTTGCGCGAACAGGTGGACCAGGCCCTGTCCGACGTGCCGCCCGCGCTGTCTCTGGGCGAAAACATGAACGTGCAGCCGGTCAAGCTGCCGCTGTTCGTGAACGCACAGCTCGGCTTCATGGCGGTGTACCTGCTGGCCGACTACGACGATCTGGCGCGCAAGCTGATCCTCGCGCACCACACGGCGCTGATCGACCGCAGCACGCTGGAGCGCTGGCTCAACGACGGCGCGCATGCGCTGCGCAGCCTGTTTTCCCTCGCCCAGCAGTACCGCTACTCCGGCACGACGCGCGACGACTTCGCTGCGAAGAACGCCGCGGCGCGGGCGGCGCAGGAGAAGTTCGGCGAGCTGCCGCAGGACGTGCTCGAAGGCACGCGCCGCTCGCGCTTTGCGCCACCCCTCGCGCGGGGGAACCGGCCCGAGGTACCGGACGCTGACGCATCGGAGGCAGTCCTCGCCGATGGAACCGCCGACGCCGCGGCGCAAGACGACGGGGGCGCCAAAGCATGACAACTGTGTCTTCTTCCGGCCGTCCAGCACGCTTCATCCCGCTGGGACAGGCGGACTTCCAGCGGTTGGAACACGCAGGCTACCTAAAAGGCCTTTTACAGCCTTTTAAAGGTAAGGGGAGTCTGGAGGCCTGGGCCAGCCAGTGCAGGGCGCTGCGCGACGGGTTGATCGCCCTGGCGCAGCGGCAGGTGTTGCCCCAGGCGCGGGCCTATCCGTTCAGCCTGCTCGAGGTGCAACTGGCCCAGCAGACGACTAGCGCAGGGACGACCTTTCTGCGCTGGCGCAACCTCGAACGCTCAGCCATGGGCGTGGCCTTGTGGGAATCGCTACTCGATCGCCCCGCGACGCCGGCTTCGCTGATCGACGACCTGTATGCGATGGAGCTGCAACGCATCGTCCTGAACATGCAGATCAGCCTGACCCACAGCATTGCCCGCCATGCGCAGGAATGCGCCAGCAAGATGGCCCAGGCCGAGGCGGCTTACCAGCGGCGTGTCCATAGGCATGTCGTGTCCATTTCCACCACCCCCAAGGAGTCACCATGAGCACACATTTCGTCGGCGAGGGCAATATCGGTTCTGCGCCGGAGTACCGTGAATTCCCCAACGGCAACGACGAACCACGCAGGCTGTTGCGCCTGAACGTCTATTTCGACAATCCGGTGCCGAAGAAGGACGGCGAGTACGAGGACCGCGGAGGCTTCTGGGCGCCGGTAGAGCTGTGGCACCGTGACACTGACCACTGGCAGTCGCTGTACCAGAAGGGCATGCGCGTACTGGTCGACGGCCGGACCGTGCGCGACGAATGGGAGGATGCCGACGAGAACGAGCGCGTCACCTTCAAGATCGAGGCCCGGCGCGTCGGCATCCTCCCATACCGCATCGAGGCGGTGACGCTCAGCGCCAAGCCGAGCGGGGGCGAGTAGCCGACCATCGAGGGCGGCTGTAGCAGCCATCAGACGCCCTCCATGCGCCAACGATCTATCCCCAGGGGATAGCACCAGTCAACAAATCGGTGCCAGGACGGTTCCGCTTCCCTGCGGACCGCCGCGCTTGATCAGGACATGCTGCTGCTCATCCGATGAACAGCACATCCCGAGGAGGCTTCATGCGCGTGTTCCTGTGCGAGAAGCCTTCGCAAGGCAAGGACATCGCCCGTGTGCTGGGTGCTAGCCAGCGTGGTTCCGGCTGCTACAGCGGCGCGGGTACTGTCGTGACATGGTGCATCGGTCATCTTGTCGAAGCGGTTCCGCCCGAGGGTTACGGCGAGCAGTACAAGCGCTGGACCATCGAGCAACTGCCCATCATTCCCGAGCGCTGGCGCGTCGAGCCCAAGGCTGCGACCGCCGCGCAATTCAAGATCGTCAAGCAACTCGTCGGTCAGGCCACAGACTTGGTGATCGCCACCGATGCTGACCGCGAGGGCGAGATGATCGCCCGCGAGATCATCGAGCTGTGCGGCTACCGCGGGGCGATTCAGCGCCTGTGGCTGTCGGCGCTCAACGATGCGTCGATCCGTAAGGCATTGGGTGCGCTGAAGCCGTCAGCCGAGACGCTGCCGCTGTACTACTCGGCCCTGGCCCGCTCGCGCGCCGACTGGCTGATCGGCATGAACCTGAGCCGGCTGTTCACGCTGCTCGGACGGCAGGCCGGCTACACCGGCGTGCTCTCGGTGGGCCGGGTGCAGACGCCGACACTGAAGCTGGTGGTGGATCGCGACCGCGAGATCGCGCGATTCGTCTCGGTGCCGTTCTGGGCCATCGAGGTGGCGCTGTCCAATGAGGGGCAGTCCTTCACGGCAAGCTGGACGCCACCGCAAGGCTGTACCGACGATTCCGGCCGCTGCCTGCAACAGTCGGTCGCTCAGCTGGCCGCGGAACGCATGCACGCCCCCGGCAGCGCCCAGGTGGTGTCGGTCGAGACCGAGCGCGTACGCGAAGGTCCGCCGCTGCCGTTAGACCTGGGCACGCTGCAGGAGGTGTGTTCCAAGCAGTTGGGCCTGGACGTGCAGGAGACGCTGGACATCGCCCAGGCGCTGTACGAGACGCACAAGGCGACGACCTATCCACGCTCGGATTCCGGCTATCTGCCCGAGAGCATGTTGGCCGAGGTGCCGACCGTTCTCGACAGCCTCGTCAAGACCGATCCCGGCCTGCGTCCGTTGATCAATCGCCTCGACCCGGCCCAGCGCTCACGCGCCTGGAACGACGGCAAGGTCACGGCGCACCACGGCATCATCCCGACGCTGGAGCCCGCCAACCTGTCCGCGATGAACGACAAGGAGCTGGCCGTCTACCGGGTGATCCGCGCGCATTACCTGGCGCAGTTCCTGCCACACCACGAGGTCGATCGGACGGTGGCACAGCTCGCTTGCGGCGGGCAGCCGCTGCTGGCCGTGGGCAAGCAGATCGCCGTGGCCGGCTGGCGCCAGGCGCTGGCGCCGCCGGAGGAAAGCGACGCGGATGGCGATGACGCCCAACGCAGCCAGGTGCTGCCGGCACTGCAAGCCGGATTGTCCTGCCAGGTCGGCCATGTCGATCTGAAGGCGCTCAAGACCCTGCCGCCCAAGCCCTACACGCAGGGCGAGCTGGTCAAAGCCATGAAGGGCGTCGCGAAACTCGTCGCCGACCTGCGCCTGAAGCAGACACTCAAGGACACGACGGGCATCGGCACCGAGGCGACGCGCGCCAACATCATCAGCGGCCTGCTCGGCCGCGGCTATCTGCTGAAGAAGGGCCGCGCCGTCCGCGCCTCGGATGCAGCCTTCACACTAATCGACACCGTGCCGGCGGCCATCGCCGATCCGGGCACGACGGCGGTTTGGGAACAGGCGCTGGACATGATCGAGGCGGGCCAGATGACACTGGACACCTTCATCGCCAAGCAATCCGCCTGGGTAGCCCAACTCGTGCAGCAGTACCGCGGCACAACGCTCGCCATCAAGCTGGCGCCATCGCCATCCTGCCCGCAGTGCGGCGCGCCGATGCGCCAGCGCACCGGCAAGAGCGGCGCTTTCTGGTCATGCGGCCGCTACCCGGACTGCAAGGGAACGCTGCCGGTCGATACCTCGACAGGCAAGCGCAGTGCGCCGCGCAAGCAGCGTACTTCCCCCAAGGCGTCCTGATGCCGACGAATCCCTTCGCCACGCCGGCCGTTCCCGACGGCGGGGCCAGCATCCCGCACCCCGCGGGACTCCCCAGCACACGCCTCCTTCTGCAACGGTGTGCGCTTCTCGCGGCCCTGCGATGGATCGGCGAGATGAGAAGGCCGCTCCTCCGTGAGTCGCGTTTGCCGCGACCCCATTGATCGAGATGCTTCCGTCGATGACGAGAGGTCTCCTGACGCTTGGCCGACCTCTGCCGCGGCGAGCCATCAGGAGACCCCTCGGGTCGACGGTATTCGGTGCCGGTGCCCGCCGGCGGAACAACGGGCTCCCTTTGTGCGCGGATGTGTGCCAAAGGATGTCGACCCCAGCCACGACACGGGTCGGGTGCGATTGCTGACGCAGCGAGCGGCTTTGACGACGGCCGGGACTGCCGCAGCCCACAGGTGGTTTTCTCTTCTTCGGCTGAAGGCTCAAGGGCCTTCGGCCCGATTTGTCTATGTGTGTCTTTTGCCTGATCCCGATCGGTATCGCGCCGGCTCAAAGCGGCAACTCAATGCGTACCGGGTGCGATGCGCATTCCCTCGAGACGCCCGTGAAGCGTGGCGTCAATCCTGCTGCCATGCGCTGCTGACAGTCGTCAGCACCATGCCCTGGCAGCTCCGGTCTTCAAGGCTGCAACGCGGTTCGCCGCGTGGATCGAACCAGTCCGCCTCGCATCGCCCACCGCGGACGAGCGTCTTCACGACGCCGGTGCTTTACGTGTTCAACCCTTCGGGTATCCGCTCCCACCACGCCCTGGCAACAGGTAGCTGGCAGCAACGCATCCATCCCTGACTTCCACTCACCAGGAGACATTTCATGAGCCAGTCTTTGCCCCAGGACGTACTTGATCAGATCGCTGCGGAAGAGCGCCATTTCGCCAATGCCCCGCAGGCTTTCTTCGAAGCGTGGAAGCGCGGTGCGGAAATCGCCGGAGCCGAATGGTTCGGCGACGGCACGCCCGAGGGTCTGCAGCGTGCGACCAGCAAGTGGGATCTGCGCCCCAAGGTGCTGTTGCTTAACGACGCCCTGGATGTCCTGAGTGGCGGCCAGCGCATGTTCCTGTCCGCGATGGTGAGCTTCTACAACGCCCGGGAAGGCGGTGCGATGCTCAAGCGTTGCGGATTCGAGGGGCTTTCCGATCTGGGGGGCCTCGATCTGGAGCGCCGCAAGGTCATTGCCGATCTGACGCTGAACTACAGCGGTTGGTGACCCCGATTCGCTTGTTCGTCACCGGTTCTTCTCCCCACCCATTGAGGGCCATGCGCCGCCGTTCGGGGCCTTGTCCCTCCTTGTCTTCAACTTCTCTTCATCCACCCGCTGGGGTTCAATCCCCGGTAGGGGACTGGCCTCGTCCATCCTCTGATGGAGAAAATTCCCATGTCCCCAGATTCCAATCCTTTCCGCCGTGGCTACCAGAACCTGCGCATCGACCGCTCGTTGTGTATCACCTACGAGGACGACTGCCCGCCGGTCTGGCGACCGCTGCATCCCAGCCAGGTGCATCTGCCCGACGAGCTGATCGCACTTTTCCCCTGCATCTTCTGTGACGATTTTGCGTTGATTACCGAAGGCCAGCACATTCCCGAGGTCCTGGAGGCCGAATGCCAGACCGAGGGCGTGGTGCGCACCGTGGTCTACGCCGTCAGCGGCGACGACTTCGGCCAGCCAGCCCACGTCGGAGACACCTACTCGGGGGAAGCCGCGCGGGAAGTCGTGCGTCGACTGAGCTTCAAGACCGGCTTCTACAGCCGGTGCTGGGAAATCAGTAGAGCCCATCTCACCGCCGAGGCTGGTCGTTTCCTTGCCGAACTGGCGGACATCGCCACGCCGAGCGGCTTTCTGTTCGTCGCCTTCCGCATCCCGTATAGCCCCGCGATCGGCGTGAAGCTGATCGCCACTCCCTGGACAGATGAGAACCTGCAGCTTGCCGAGGGCATCACTGCCGAGCAGTTGCGGCAAGAGCACCGGGTCAAGGGCATGCCGGAGTCCCTCGTGGAGGTACTGCACCTGGCTGCGCTCGCCGACGTTCGCATGCTGGTGTTCGATGCGGATGCAAACGTGCTGGACGGATTGCCTTTGTACGCAGACGAGTAGCCGCCCCTTTCGAGCCCCCATGTGGGGCTCTTCCTTTTCATGGAACGCGGTGGCGGCGCTTTGCCGATTTCCGGACGACGGGTGCCCACGCCTGCCGCACGCTTCCCGCATGTTCGCCGGTGTCGCCGGCAGCGTGCCCAGGCAGTCGGGACCTTCGAGACTGCGGTGCGGTTCACCGTTCTGGTCGTTCTTCTCACCGGACGCTTGTCGCGTCTATCCACCTCACCCTCAAGGGACATACCTCCCTTGTGGGCGGGAGTCCCTTGGTTGCCACAAGGAGTCTCCCATGGATACCCAAGCCATTCGCGTGCAGATGCCGACGCTCGTTCGCGGCCATGTGCCTTCCAACGTCCGCACGTTCAAGTTCAACATCTTCGACGGCCAGCCCAAGGTTTCGACGCTGGGCTTTCACATTGACCCCAAGCCCTTCGAGGGCAAAGTCATCGCCAGGACCGACGAGGCCATTGTCGTCAAGACGGGGCGGGCCGAGTTCGCAGTGCTCGACCGAGCGCTCGTGACCGAGGTGCCCGACGAGGGCGCCAAGGTACAGGTAGAACCGTACGCCCGACGCCGCTTCGACGGCCTACGCGCCGACACACCCGAGGAAGAAACCGCATTCACTGCCGACGGCCAGCCCTACACGGTGAAGACGCTCGTGCTCGGCTCCGCGCCGGCGAAGCTACCGATCCCCGAGCCCCGTTGCCCCGAGTTGCAGGAGCTGATCCAGCAGATGGAGCAGTTGCTCGCGCCCGACGGCTACCGGCGCATCAGCCACCTGCTGGTGGATGCCGGCGCACGGGATTTCGCCTGGGTTGATCCGTTGCCCGGCGACATCATCGCGACGCCGCCGGCCATTGGCTTCACGGTGGCCACGGCGAAGTTCCAGGGACGCGTCACTGTCCTGTACGAGCGCGGGCTCGACCTGTACGCGGTGGAGCTGCACCGCGACGGCGAACTCGTCGAGCGGGTCGGCGACGTGTTCTTCGATGCGCTCGGCGAAACGCTGGAACGGTTGATCGACGACGGGAACTGGCGGCGCATCCGCGTGCAATGCCTGTCCGGCCACAAGTCTGCCCAGCACTGACCGCCATGCGGCCTTCCGTCCTCTCGACGGAAGGCCCTTCATTCCCTTCCCCGGAGATCACATCCATGTCTGTTCGATTCAAAGGCACCGAGCTGCGGCCGGTGCTACTCGAAGCGGTGGTGAACCAATGTCGCGTCGTCCTGGTCAAGGATCGGGGCGTGTATTTCCTGGCCGAGCGCGGCGAGCGCAGGCCCGATGGGCGCCAGAAGCTCATCGCCTACGCTGGCGGCTGCAATCCGGATGTCGATGCATTCGATGACTGGTGGGATCTGGTGCGCGCCGAGTTTGGTGGTGACGACTTCGGCGAGTTCTTTGATGCGCGCGACGGTGTCTTTGCGCTCATCCTGCACAGCGCGAACGACCTCGAAGTGTCCGCCACCGCGACACACCTGTCGTTGCAGGCTGTGGCCCCAACGCCGAACGGTAACTGACCGTCCCACATTCCCAGCCCCCGCTCCTGGGGGCGTCTCATTTCCTGCCTCCGCGGCCCTCGCCGCGCGCACACGCTCGTCTCCAGCCCCGTCCTGGCCGCCCCTGCCGGCATCCTAAGACGCAACTGCTTGGAGGCAACTGACGTCAGCGACAGGCTGGCCAGAGGTTGAATGACCGCCTCCCGATCTTCCTCGGTACTTGCAGTGGGCACCCAGCCTCTGTAAACCCTCGGGCGAGATGCGACCAACTGCTGCCGCTCGATATGTCGATAGACCAGCCACTCGAGGGGCAGCTCTACTCGGGAATCAGCGCGATAACCAACGCGAACAAATCGGCCTGAACTGCCGCTGACTGGGCTGTGGTCGTACTGCATTCGAGACTGAAACCGGACGTTGCCCCGCACTTGATCGGCCCTGTTATCTGGTCCGATTCGCCCGCGAACTGACCGGCTGGTATCCAGTCGAGACCGGCCGTTGATTGACTCCCTACGGCCAAAAGCCGGTATCGGGAGTCTGAAAGCCGACTCACCGAAAAAGTGTGTCGAACCGCTCTGGGCCTTTGAGTGCACTTCATCGTTGGTCGAATGCCGACCTTGACGCACGGCGCGACCAGAAGGATTAAGAGAGCGACGCGACTGCCGCCGTGCTGGGGGGCGGCAATCGCTGTCGCCAAGCATTCCATTGCACGTGGGCACAGTGGGTCATGACAATTCGCATCTGGTCCGCTCGCCGATTTGCGTTCACTCAAATTAAAATGTTGTTTGCGGCCGCACTCTGAGCCGATCGGCTGCTCAGATTTACTCCTGCATCCATTCGGTCCACGCCTGTACAGCCATTACCATAGCGAGCGTGTCGAGTTCGCAGTACCGCAGCAGTGCGGCACAGATAGCCTCCCGTTGTTTGGTAGGGAGGTCCTCGAACTGCAGGCGACCGTAGGCGGCCATGGCAGCTCCGCCTTCTCGCAAATCCTCTGACAGGCCTGCCTCGACCGCCTCGATTTCCTGCTGCGATACATCCTCAAAGATGGGCGGAAGAAGCAAGTAGGGGTCAACCACAGTTCCATCGTGCATCTGCCACCAGGCAATCGGCTGCTCAAAGTTCAAGCTGACCCCCGTTCCGCCGTATGTTGGCTTGCCGTAGCGGTCACGCAGGAAGTCGGAGCTGCACATCAGCGCCGGCAGTACCTTCTTCAGTGATGTGCTTCCTTTCGTAGACGGGTGGAAGTAGAACTTCTCAGCCAGCTCGCAAAGGTCGACCATGTTCCTCGGACCAGCCACCTTCTCCTTGCCATCACCCGCTCGGGTCGTGATGCTCTCGATGAAGGAGACTAGCCCGTCGCGGTCAGGGGGGGGCTCATTCAATGAAAGCAACTGAGCACGAAGCTGGTTGAGGACCGAGTTCTCATGCGCTGCCCACCGGAAGATCGTACCGTTGTCATTGACTAGTGCATTCCTGAGGGCGCGGACGAAGTCGAAGTTGGGGTCGACGCCGGGCTCGGCGCTTATCCATTGCGTCCGATGAGAGACTTTCCCGGTTTCGTCGATGACATGGTGGGAGAACTGAAACGCAGTGGTCTCGTAAGGTCTGCGTCCCTTCACGAATGGAATCGCGACCGCACTGGTTTCGAAGTCAATGCAGTGCAGCGGGAAGGACCACTTCCGCTGCGCCGCCCGGAAGCCTTCCTTGTCGAAGAAGAACTCTCCGCCACCAGGCCAGTCTGGCTTGCAGATGTACCACTGCCGATGCTTCCGGCTCATCCCGGTCACTCCTGGTGCTTGGCCGTCGAACCCCAGGTCTTCTATGGTCACCTGGCTCGGCTTGAGAACACCATGGGCGATGAGCTTTGCCTTGCCAGTGAAGTACCAGAGGTCCAGAACCGTCCCCTTGGAGAAGTCGTCCGGGCCCCAGTTGAATGCACTGGCCCAGCACTCGTGGAAGCCGCTCTTGGGTTCTCCGTTGGCGGGCCATTTGTCCGCTTTGAACTGGCAGCTACCGCACTCTGTGGAGGGGGTCGGGGTAATGCGTATGTCATTTGCGTAGGCCTGCGCTAGGTTCTTGACCGCTTCGGGAAACGGCAGAACCTGACCGTGGCCCACGCCAAGGCCCCCATGCAGAATCTCATCCACTTGACCGTCGACTGCAACCTTAGCCAGCAAAGATGTGCCAAGTGTATTGGCATCGGTTCCCGGTGCCACATCAATACGAAGGCGTCCGCCGGCCCTGCGCGCCTTGAATCTCTGATTTAGCCCGTCGACAGACGCGTATTGCTCCTTGTCGACCAACATCAGAAACGCCCGAACCCTGCAACCTGGCAGCGCGTGCGACGCGACGTAGCGCTGGAACGCGACGTCCCTGAGGTAAGGCAAAAACTCCTTCCTCAGTTGTCCCTTCGCCCCTCGGAAGTCTCCATCCGCCTTGGCGTTGTACGACTTCGCCTTGACCTCGATGATCTCGACGTCATTGCCAACCTTCTTGAGGATATCGACCCGAATGAACAGTCTATCGACTGCGAGGGCTGCTTCGAAGATGGTGACGTTGTCTTGCTTGAGTAGATCCGCTGTCTGTTCGAGCGCGCTCTGGTGGTTGAGGTCGTCGACACGAACCCCTTCGGGATGCATCAAACACGCCAGCTCACCTACTTGGTACCCGCCTTCCGCAAGTGCAGCGAGGAAGCTGTCGCCAGCTGAGCGGTCTAGATACTCAGACTTGCCGACGAAGTACAGCTTCGTCGGACATTCAGCTGCCAGCTTGAACCGAGATTTGGTGAGGTAGCGGGGTGCGATGGCCATACCGCTATGCTACACACCGCCAGCTAAATCGCCAATTGCATGCACAGACCAGCATTCATGCGGGAGATTGCTTGGTACTTCGGGGGGCGACATATCCCGGTGCCAGCTGGGCGTTCGTGGAACCGTAGAGCGCGAGTGGATCTCTCAGCCAAAGCGCATATTCAAGCCCCTTCAATCTGTGGTCGGGCGAGCAGTCGACTGACCAGCGACGGAGTAGGTATCCAGCATTGGCCGCACGGACCTTCACACGAAGGACGCCATCGGGCATCTCGTAGTCCATTCGTACTGCCTCCGGCCGTGGGTAGTTAGGGTGCGTCACCATTTCTAGTTCGATGATGCGACTCCACTGCACATCGGACTCTGCCGTTTCTTCCTTGAGAACGGGGCTGTCCTCGAGAACAGTCGGCGCCTCCATTCGGGTAAGGACAAAGTCGCTGAACCGCTTGCGTTTGCGGTCGAAAGCGCGGACATGCCAGCGAACACCGTTGTCTACCAAGGCCAAAGGCACTATCTCCCGCTCGCTTCTTCCGCTCTCTATCGATGTGTATGCAAGCCGAACCGACTTTCCTCGATGAATCGCCCGGGAGATTGGCGCAAGCACTTCCATCTTCGGAAGGCTCAGGACGTTGGGGAACTCACACCGAACCATCGGCTGCGCTAGTTGGTCGCCAATTCCCTCGCCAAAACCACGGGAAAGCGCCATCAACACTTGCAGCGGCGCATGGTCAAACAGCGGCGTGAATTTCGGGCTCAGCCGATAAACCTTCGTCGCATTGTCCAAGTACAGGTTGTCCGGGGCGATTTCCCGGTACTGGGCGATATCTCTTGTGGCTCCGGCCGGCCCGGTTCCGAATCGCTCGACCACGTCCGCCCTGCGCAACTCGCCCAGGAAATAGAGCCTGAAGTCGATGTGCGAGAGACGTTCGCGCTGAATCCTGGGTAGGCGTTCGAGCACTTGCAGAGCTTGCTGGGGGCGCGTTTCAGTCATTCTTTAATGATAACGCACGTACAGATAAAGTGCTCGCAGCAATCTCTTGTTCTAATCAAAATGATCTGTTAATGTGATCACACATAATCGTTGGAGTAATCATGGCAAGAAACAATCCTGTGGGTGACGGACACTGCGTTGGTGCAGTCAGGCAACGCAGCCAGACCCAGACTCCCTCTGGCCACTACGTAAAGCGAGACGCGGCAACCGGGCAGTTCATGGATGTGAAGACTTCGGAGAAGACGCCTTTCAAGGGCGTCCGCCGCGAGAAGAAGTAGGCCGGCCATGTTTGAACGCATCATCGACTACTTCCTTGGTAGGCCCCGCCGTTTACTTGAACTTGGCCGCGCGCTGCTGAACAGCGCAGGAGTCCTATTCATGGCCGGCATGGTGGGGTACGCGGCAGTCTCTGTTGCTGCCACCGCACGACGCGTTTCCAAGGGGGCAGGTACGGTCGTTACCCTCGCCGATGTGCTACCCGCCATTCCGACATGGTGGGTGCCGGAGAGCGTTCTTGGCTTTGTCTTCGCCGCGGCGCTTGGTCTGGTCGGAGCTGTCGCGCTCCAAACTGGCCTGGCGTACGAGCGGGTGCTGCGTCACTAGACAAGGCTCATGTGTATGCGCGGCGGGATGAATCTCTACCTTGAGCTACCAAGTCGCGCTGCATCGGCGCAAGTCCAATGCTTAGGCCGAGAACATCTCGCTGATGCCAACAAACCAGTCTCTTTTCAACCGCCACAAGCCCTAAGGGGCAAGGAGCATCCTGAGTGAATCCCACAAATCCACCTTCATTGCACCTGGTGCAGTCTCAAGATCTGCCGCGCGGAATCAACTCGGTCCGCGCGCTGCCCGCCCCTGACCTGGGGGCGCTGTGGGACAGCATCATCCTGGAAGATGGCATCAAGGATCGCTTGCTTTCCCAGGCGGTACTGAATTACACGCTCAGGCCAAAGGTTGACCGCACTGCGCTGCCGATGCACGGCGTCATCTTGCTCGTCGGTCCTCCGGGCACCGGCAAGACGTCCTTGGCCAAGGGCTTGGCGAGCAAGGTCGCGTCCTTGATGAAGGGAGCCAAGTTCCGCCTCGTGGAGGTCGACCCGCACGCGCTGACCAGTTCCGCGATGGGCAAGACCCAACGTGCCGTCGGTGAGTTGTTCTCGCAGTCGATCGCCGAGCAGGCCGCCAACGGCCCCACCATCGTATTGCTCGACGAAGTCGAGACACTTGCCTCCGACCGCTCCCGCATGAGCCTTGAGGCCAACCCCATAGACATTCACCGCGCAACCGACGCCGTGCTGGTCCAGCTTGATGCGCTGGCTTCATCACACCCGCAATTGCTGTTCCTGGCGACGAGTAACTTCCCCCAAGCCATCGACGGTGCCTTCACTTCCCGTTGCGACCTCGTCATTGAGGTGCCGCCACCTGGCCCAGAGGCTGCCCGCCAAATTCTTCGGCAATGCCTAGCTACGGTAGGCGAGACGTTCCCTGCAATCGCCAAGCTCGCCGAAAGCCGTGACCTCGAGCGCGTAGCACAGGCGGCGGCGGGCTTGGACGGCCGGACCTTGCGCAAGTTGGTCGTTAACGCGATGGCAATGCGCAAGGAGACGGCAATGGATCCCAACAGGCTTGCGTTGGCTGACCTTGAAGCGGCGATCCGCAATACACAGGGCAGTCGGAGAGCTGCAGAAGGAGAGCGCCAATGACAACCGTGGTCCGGCGAGATTTTCGCAGCATCCCGCACCGGGATGCTTCAGCGACTTGGGCGGCAATTGTTGAAATGCTGACCGCTGGTGGCGACGCCGCAGCCAAGCGCACGGAATTGATGTCCGTGGCGGGTGTCGCGTGCAGCGTTATCGCCGACCAGGGGCCGCGCGATAGCCCCATCGTGGTGACATGCGGTGGGCCGCGTACGCGCATCTACTGCTGTTACGACGACGATGCGCTTGATGATTCCAACAGCAACGAGTCCAAGCTTGGTTTCGATGCCCTCAAGGGCGACTGGCAGGTGTCGCTACCGGTCGTAGAAGAAGACCTGGCATGGGTACAGGCGGCACTCAAAAAGCACAGCAGCCGCATCGTTGCCCGCGACAAGGATACCGGCATCGAGGTGGAGAAGCCGGCGCAGGCGGCCAGCAACTCGCTGATCCTCGATATGGAAGGGTTCATGAAGTCATGACCAGTGTATCGGCCTACTCCTACACGCACTCCGTCACCTACGTTGCCGACAACGTGCTCAAGAGCTTGAAGGACATCATCCGCTTGAGCGGCATGGACCCCACCAAGCTCACCAACGGATGGGAAAGCACGCACCGCGCAATCGCGACTTGGCTGGCCAGCGAGCATCTTGAGAAGGTGGTGTTGGAAGTCTACAACCCGGTGACGAGCGCCTTGGTGCTGCGCTGGGACATCGACATCGTCTATCAGTGGTCCAGCAACGATGGTGCCTTTTACACCGACACGGATCAGCTCCGGTATCACATCAGTAAGGCAGGTGTGGCGCCGGCAACTGCCAGCTACGACATCCTGCTCAAAAACAAGCCTGGCCGGCCTGACGTCGCGGGGTGGTGCGCCGGCTCGTTCAGGGCCACTGACAGCTTGGTTCGTCAGAGCCTGGGCTCGACCATTGAACACAGTGGCCTAGGCGCTAGCGCCGCGTATTGGAGGACCCGTTGATGCTGACTCAGGACGAAGCCTTCAGAAAGTTCAAGAGCCGCCTCGAGCTCAATGATCGCGAGCGGCAGAACGCCAGCAAGCGGCATACCGAGGTACGCGAGCACATCCGGTCTCGGTTCTCGATTGACCGCGATTTCTTGACCGGATCCTATGCTCGCTACACTAAGACCAAGCCGCTGAAAGACATCGACATTTTCTTTGTACTGGCTGAGTCAGAGCGCAAGAAGTACCGAGACAAGGTTCCCAGCGTGGTCTTGGACGACTTCTACAACGCCTTGGTGGACAAGTACGGCAAGAGCGCTGTGCGAAAGCAAGGGCGGTCGGTGAACGTCGACTTTGGCGTGGTCGTCGATGCCGAGGACAACACCGACTATCGCGTGGTTAGCGTCGACGTGGTGCCTGCCTTCGTCGACGGCGATAACTACGAAATCCCCAACAGCGACACCGGGAAATGGATGAAGACCAACCCGAACATCCACGCGCAGGAGGCACGGGATGCTCACCAGGCTTATTCAAACGAGTGGAAGGGCCTAGTGCGCATGGTCAAGTACTGGAACAACAACGCGAAGCACGGCGCCGACAAGCCAGTGAAGCCTTCATTTCTCATCGAGGTCATGGCGCTGCAGTGCCTGCATGGTGGCTGGCAGGGCCGGTTCGATTATGAACTTCAGGCCTTCTTTGCGGCGCTTGCCGACCGAGTGCAAGACGAGTGGCCGGACCCGGCTGGTTTAGGCTCGCCGATCAGCGAAAGCATGGACGGACAACGTAAAGCGCGAGCCAAGGAACTCCTGCAGGCGGCGAGCCGCGAGGCGTCGAACGCCATACACCTGGCCAGAAAGGGCCAGAACGGAGAGGCGCTGAAGGCCTGGCGCCTGCTTTTCGGGCCCAAGTTTCCCTTGTCCTGAGGCTAGAACATGACTCAACTTTCTGCGGCTGCCGCAATCGAACCCGCTCAGAGTACTGCCCTTCAGGCGCCGGAGAACGACGTTTCTTGGTTGCGCGATGCCTTCGCGAAGGTGCAAATGAACCTGCGTGGCCAGATGGCTTTGGCCTCGCAGTCCATCAGTCACGCGGGGACCATGGGGTCAGTGAACGAGGACCACTGGCTGGAGGTATTCCGCGCCTACCTGCCCAACCGATACGACGTGGCCACTGGCATCGTCATCGACAGCCAAGGTAACCGGAGCGACCAAATCGACGTGCTGGTGTTCGACCGGCACTTCACGCCAACCTTGCTGGACCAGAAAAACCACCGGTACATCCCCGCCGAGGCGGTCTACGCAATGTTCGAGTGCAAGCCGACCATCAACAAGGACTACATCGAGTACGCACAGGGCAAGGCCGCATCAGTTCGGCGCATGCGCCGAACTTCTGTCGCTATCGCGCACGCTGGAGGCTTTTACAAGCCCAAGGAGCCGTTCCGCATCCTGGCAGGACTGCTGGCGCCTCAAGCAAGCTGGGTAGATGGGCTGGGCGAAGCGTTTCGCCGAAATCTGGGTACCGAAGATCTGTCTAAGCTCGACTGCGGCTGCGCTCTGGAGCATGGATGCTTTGACTTTCATGATGGAGACTTAGTGGTGGCAACCGAGCAGGGCGCACTGATGTTCTTCTTGTTCCGCCTCCTGTCGCGCCTGCAGTCGCTTGGCAGCGTCCCAGCTATCGACTGGGCCGCCTACAGCCGAATCATCCGGCCATAGTGATGCAATCCGATCGTATCGCGTGAGGTGCTAAATCGAACATCCTCTTGTCTTGGGCGGATCTGTCAGCTTTGAGTCGCGGCTGCGTGAAAACACGAAATTTGCCGAATTTCGGGGGGCTCCGACCAATCCCTTGCCCGAAAATCGTTTATTGCGTTTGCAGAAGGCGAATGATTTCAAAATTGATGCGGCAACGCGTTTTCACACAGCCTTGGTCGCGTTCTACATAGCACACCCGTAACGGGCCGTTCGTTTGGTCGGAGACTTCCGACGTCCGGTTTCGGGCAGACACCCGCCAGTCAGTCGGCCAGGAAAGCCCCTAGAAGGCAAATGCTAACGGGCGTCGGGCTACGACCGCTTTCAGTCCTGAACTGCTGCAGGACCACTACCCGGTGAGCGGCAGGTCAGGCCGACGATTTGTCGGTGGTCAGTCGTCTCGAACGACTGCTGTACTTTGTCAACTGCCTTTCAGCCCGAAGCGGCACGAAGATCAGCTTCTAGCCGGATCCAGACCGTGCAAGATTGAAAAATCAACGAGTCGCCGCCTTACGCGTCACTGGCGCTTCGTCACCGAATCCCCACCAATGCGGGCATTGGCGAATACCGATATCTGCTCGCGCGCGTGCCGTCCGACCTCCACGCTTCCCACCATGTTCCGCTGACTTCCGTCAGCAGCATGCCCAGGTAGCCATGATCCTCAAGGCTACGGCGCGGTTCCGACCGCGTTGATCACCCCGGTTCGCACCGGCATCCACGCGCGAACGTCCACCGGCGCTGCCGATGGTGATGCCACCAAGCGGCTCCATCAACCCACGCGGGGGTTCCACACCTTCCCCGCCCGGGTCGGGTGTGTCTCCGCCTCTTTGTCGTTCAGGAGATTCACCATGACCACTTCCACCGAAAAGTCCTACTTCGATCTGCACATCATCGGCCTCGGGTATCTCAATCGCATCCGCGAAGTGAAGCCCAAGAAAGGTGATGCCTTCCTGGCCTGCGACATTGCGGCCCTGAACGGTCCCAGCGATGACGTCTCGTATGTGCGTTTCGACACGCGCGTATCGGGTTCGGAAGCGCAGCACCTGGTTCGTCGCTGCATCGATGCCGTCGAGGCGGAGAAGAAAGTGATGATCGGATTCCGTCTGGGCGACCTGTGGACCGACACCTTTACCTACTCCAAGGGGAAGCGTGCCGGCGAGCAGGGTGTGAGCCTCAAGGCCCGCCTGCTGTTCGTCAGTTGGATCAAGGTCGATGGCAAGCTCGTCTACAAGGCCGAGCCGAAGCCGACTGATGGCGACGAGCGCGACGCGGAAGTCCCCGCGACTTCCACGCCCGCCGAGCCGCAGTCCGCAGCACCGGAGCCTTCCGGGCCCGCCGCTGTGGCTGACGACGAAGCCGCTGCCGATGCCTCCGCATTGGCTGTTGCCGAGTCGTTCTGATCCACGAGGCTCCAGCCCTCCGGAGCCTTGTCTTTCCTTCCGCGATCACCCGGCACCGAAACCTCCCTGTCGGTGGCGGGTGATCGCTCGCTCATCAGCAGGAGACCTTCATGATCGCCATCCCCGGCCAACTGGCCATCAAGACCATTCACGGCAGGAACGGCGACTTCAACGTCGGCCGCCTGGCGACTTCCATCGGCGAATTCGTCGTGAAGAACGCAGAACTCGATCAGTACGCCGAGGGCAAGTACGACGGTGATTTCGTCATCGTCGAGATTCGCCCCTCCACGTACAACGCCAATGGCCGCATGGTTATCGAGATTCGCGCCCACCTGGGCGGAATGACCCTGTCCAACATCGATGCCCTGAGCCGCGACGAAGCCCGCAGGCTGAGTCCGCAGGAAGTCGATCCGATCGATGAGGAAGCGCAGGAGCCCGTGCCGGTCGCCCCCAAGGCGCCGGCCAAAGGAAAGTCTCGCAACCCGCGCGATCCCTTGGTCGATACGACACCGTTCGGCAGCGAATCGGCTGCCCAGTCCCCCGAGACGTCGGTCGACGAGGATGAGGCGCTGTTCGGCGCGCTCTGGCCCTTGGGCGACAGCGTCAAGCTCGATGCCACCGTGGATCGCCGTGTCTTGCGTCAGCAGCGGGACCGCCTCGGAGCGCTCGGCTACGAGTTCGCACCGCTGTCCCAGGACTGGCACCGCGCCCAGGCCTGATCCGTCCGTCGCACCCGCGACGTTCCACTACCCGCCGGGGCTCTTCTCCGACGGGGAGGGGCTCCGGCTTTTTTCTTCTTCCCTACCTGTCCCCGTCCAGGCCCTGCATCGCAGGGCCCTTTTTGTCCCACGCACTCGCGCACGCCTGGCTCCAAGCCGGTCGAGGCCGATTGCTTCCATCCTCAAGGAGATAGCCATGCAACTCGCTTCTCGTTTCGCACCACATTCCCCGACGCTGCGTGCGGACCATCCATTGTCAGACGACCAGATCCATGCGGTCGCACCCTCGATCTTTGCAGAGTCCCCGCACGAAAGCCGTTCCGAGCGGTACAGCTACATACCAACCGCTGCCGTCCTGGCGGAGCTGCGCCGAGAAGGGTTCGAGCCGTTCATGGTGTGCCAGACCCGCGTGCGCCAGGAGGACCGCCGCGACTACACCAAGCATATGCTCCGCCTTCGCCATGCGAGCCAGATCAACGGCGCCGAGGCGAACGAGGTCATCTTGCTGAACTCGCACGACGGCACCAGCAGCTACCAGATGCTGGCCGGCATGTTCCGCTTCGTCTGCCAGAACGGCTTGGTCTGCGGCGATACGTTCGGCGATGTTCGCGTGCCCCACAAGGGCAACGTCACCGAACAGGTGATCGAAGGCGCCTATGAGGTCCTGCAGGGCTTCGCGCAGGTGCAGGACTCCCGCGATGTCATGCGTGCCATCGCGCTCGAAGACGGCGAGGCGGAGGTTTTCGCGCGCTCGGCCCTGACGCTCAAGTACGACAGCCAGAACAAGGCGCTGCCGATCACCGAGAGCCAGGTGCTGGCGCCCCGCCGTTTCGACGACAAGCGCTCGGACCTGTGGTCGGTGTTCAACCGGGTGCAGGAAAACCTCGTCAAAGGCGGCCTCTCCAGCCGGACGGCCCAGGGCCGGCATCAACGGACGCGACCGGTGCAAGGCATTGACCAGAACGTCCGGCTCAACCGGGCGCTGTGGATGCTGGCAGAAGGCCTGCGGCAGTTGAAGGCCTGATCTCCACGCGGGCCCTACCCATCCCCGGCTGGGTTCGCGGTTCTCACATACCGCTCCGACCGGAGCGTTCTTCCATCCCCCAAGGGGCCGTACTCGCCCCTGGGGGTCGGTGTGGCCCCAGCCTTCTTCGAAAGGACATCACCATGCCCGCACCTGCATCATCCAAGACGCTGTATCGCATCGACGAATGCCCCGACCTCATGGCCGATGGCTGTGTCGGCGACGAACACGGCAACCTGGTCTTTCTGTCCATCTGGGCGCGCGACACCGCCGTCCAGGAGTTCCTGGCTCGCCTGACCCTCGGGCGCGACGAGCAGGGGCTGGACCAGTTCCACATCGTCACTGAGCAAGGTGGCTCGCTTCCGGTCTTCGTCGGCAACGTCGAGAACCTGGAAAAGCGCGTCACCCGTGCCTATCGCCGCACCCTGTTCGGCTCATTGAGCAACGTGTGGCTGTTCGACCGCCGCTGCATCCGGCCCGACAAGGCCAACGCCAGCGCGCTGGCGCTTCTGCCGCGCGAGTCCGCTCACCGGTTCGACCGGCTGTGGTCGCTGGTGCGGGACACCTGCCCGCTGCCGCTGCTCGATCACTGGCGCGACATCGTGCTGGAGCTGCTGCAGGCGCGATCTATGCTGACCCGCCTTCCGTTCGCCCTCGGGCCATTGGAAGGCCATCGGCTCGCCATCGACGTTCCGGCGCTGACCCAGGCGCTGGGCGGCCTGATCCGCAGCAACGTGCTCAGCACTGACGCCTCCGGGCACCCGATCGCCTCCGCCCTGCCGCTCGAGGCGGTGGCTTGAGGTCTCCGCACCGGACATGCGCGCTCGCATGTCAGCTTCCTTCCATCGACATGTTCGGGAGTTTCCCATGGCACTCATGTTCCCGCGGCTCGCCCGCAATTTCGTCAAGAACGGGTACTTCCCCACGGATGAACCCACGCTCGAAAGAGCGCTCGCCGCACTGGCGCCCGCAGATGGGCCGATGTGCATCCTCGATCCCTGCGCCGGCGAAGGCGTGGCGATCGCCGAAGCCGCCCACGCCCTCGGGCGCGAGCAGGTGCAGGCGTTCGCCGTCGAGTACGACGCCGAGCGGGCACGTCATGCCCGACAACTGGTTGATCGTTGTATCCACGGCGACCTGATGGACACGCTGGTCTCACGCCAGTCCTTCGGCCTCCTGTGGCTCAACCCACCCTATGGCGACCTGAGCAAGGATGCCAACGGGAACATCGGCTACCAGGGCCAGGGGCGTGCGAGGCTGGAGAAACTGTTCTACCAGCGCACGCTGCCGCTGCTGCAATACGGCGGCGTGCTGGTCTTCATCGTGCCGTCCTATGTGCTCGACGCCGAGCTGATCGGATGGCTGACGCGCCACTTCGCCGATCTGCGTATCTACCGTGCGGTGGAGACGCAGTTCAAGCAGGTGGTGATCTTCGGCCGCCGAGTTCGCCAGCGCGACCAGGCATCGGATTCGGTCAAGGCTGTTCGCGGTCTGCTGCTGCAGATCGGGCAGGGTGACACCGAAGCCGAAGAGCTTCCTCTCGAATGGCAGTTCCTGCCTTACGTGGTTCCAGCCAGCCCGGTCGAGCCGGAGCACTTCTATCGCGTGACGATGGAGCCCGAGCAGTTCGCCGATGAAGTCGATCGGCTGCAAGGGCTCTGGCCGGCGCTCGATACGCACCTGGGCGCCGCGCAGCAGTCGCTGCGGCCACCGGCGCGGGCCTTGTCGCACTGGCATCTCGCACTGGCCTTGGCTGCGGGCGCGATTTGCGGTGTGGTGCGGTCCAGGGCCGGGCGCGTGCTCGTCGTCAAAGGTGATACCCACAAGGAGAAGACGCTCCAGACGGAATACACCGAACGCGACGACGGCTCCGTGGCCGAGACGCGCATCCTCACCGACAAGTTCGTGCCGGTCATCCGCGCCTGGGACATGACACCAGGTTCCCCGACTCGGGGCGAGGTGCTCACCATCCGCTGATCATTGTTCCCTGACGGTTCGCCGTCGCTTTCATCCACCCACCGGGGTCACGCTACCCCGATGGGGTGCCGTGGCCCCTTCTTCCAGAAGGAGAAACCACCATGGCACTCGCAGTCCTCAACCTCGTTTCACAGCCACGCTTCCCCGCCGGACACGTGGTCATGACCATCGGTGTCGATGCACTGGTCCGCCAGGGCCGGCTCAACCCGGCACCGTACCTGCGCCGCCACCTCAGCGGCGACTGGGGCGACCTCGACGAAGGTGATCGACGTCTGAACGACGCCGCACTGGAGTCCGGCGAGGATCGCCTGTTCTCGTCCTACCGGGTCGCGCCCGACCTGAAGCTCTGGATCATCACCGAGTGGGATCGCAGCGTCACCACGCTGCTGTTGCCCAGCGAATACTGATCCGCATCCGACGGCCTCGCGCCGTTCCGTTCTTCCCACCCTGGGGCATGTCATCGCCCCACGGGGGAGGTGCATGCCCCAATTTCCTTGGAGCATCACCATGTCCCTCGATCTTGAAACTGTTCCCACTGCCGCCGAAGACACGCCCGTCCAGGGCGACCTGCTCGAAGCGGCTGCTTCTCCCCTCACGCTCAGCCTGCAGGACTTCGTCACCGAGTTCGGCGACGAGCTGCTCGATTCGCTCAACCGTGCCAACCCGCCGGTCTACACCGGCCAGCCGCGGGCGCATCGCCAGATCGTCCTCGCGGGTCTCAAGCGCAAGCTGTTCCAGGCGCAAGCAGATGTGGTCCATGCCGTCACCGAGCTGCTGGTCGATCGCGGCGAACGGGCTGCGATCGTCAATGGCGAGATGGGCTGCGGCAAGACGACGGTGGGTATTGCCACCGCCGCCGTGCTCAACGCCGAAGGCTACCGCCGCACCCTGGTGCTTTCGCCACCCCACCTGGTCTACAAGTGGCGGCGGGAAATCCAGGAGACGGTGGCCGGTGCCAAGGTCTGGGTGCTCAACGGTCCGGACACGCTGGTCAAGCTGCTGAAGCTGCGCGAACAGTTGGCCGTGCCGGCACACGGCCAGGAGTTCTTCGTCCTGGGCCGCGTGCGGATGCGGATGGGTTTCCACTGGAAGTCCATCTTCACCCGGCGGCGCACGCCCCACGGCGACGTGGGAACGTGCCCGGACTGCGGCCACATCATCACCGACCTCGACGGCGAGCCGGACAACCCGGTCGAACTCGAAGCCGAGGAGTCCCGCCGCAAGTGCAGCCACTGCGCCGCACCATTGTGGACGCTGATTCGTCCCAGGGGCTTGTCCACCAGCGACCAGTCGTCGGCCGTGCTCAAGGCGCTGAAGCGTATTCCCACGATTGGCGAAGTCACCGCGCAAAAGCTGATGCAGAAGTTCGGTGACGCTTTTCTGGCGTCGATGCTCGGGGACAACATCCACGAGTTCATCAACCTGATGGATGGCAACGGCGAGCTGGTCTTCTCGGACCGGCAAGCCCATCGCATGGAACGTGCGATGGCCAACATGGAGTTCGGCTTCGGCGAGGGCGGCTACCAGCCGTCCGAGTTCATCAAGAGGCAGCTTCCCCAAGGCACGTTCGACCTGCTCATCGCCGACGAGGCGCACGAGTACAAGAACGGCGGCTCCGCACAGGGCCAGGCCATGGGGGTGTTGGTGGCCAAGGCGCGCAAGACGCTATTGCTCACCGGCACGCTGATGGGCGGTTACGGCGACGACCTGTTCCACCTGCTGTTCCGAGCCCTGCCTGGGCGGATGATCGAAGACGGCTACCGGCCAACCAAGCAAGGTTCCATGACGTCGGCCGCGATGGCGTTCATGCGCGATCACGGCGTGCTCAAGGACATCTACTCCGAGAGCACGGGCACGGCGCACAAGACCGCCAAGGGCACCAAGGTATCGGTGCGCACGGTCAAGGCGCCAGGCTTCGGTCCAAAGGGCGTGCTGCGTTGCGTCCTGCCGTTCACGGTCTTTCTCAAGCTCAAGGACATCGGTGGCAACGTCCTGCCGCCGTATGACGAAGAGTTCCGTGAAGTCGCCATGGACACGGCACAAGCCGCGGCCTACCGCGATCTGTCGGGGCGTCTGACCGCCGAGTTGAAGCGAGCCCTGGCGAAGCGCGACACGACGCTGCTGGGTGTGGTCCTCAATGTGCTGCTGGCCTGGCCGGATTGCTGCTTCCGATCGGAGACGGTGACGCACCCACGCACGCGCCAGACGTTGGCCTTCATCCCCGCCCAGTTCAACGAGCTGGAGGTGATGCCCAAGGAGCGCGAGCTGATCGAGATCTGCAAGCGGGAGAAGGCAGAAGGTCGCAAGACCCTGGTCTACAGCGTCTACACGGGCACGCGCGACACCACGTCGCGTTTGAAGGTGCTGCTGGAGCAGGAAGGCTTCAAGGTGGCGGTGCTGCGCGCGAGCGTCGATGCCTCCCGCCGCGAGGACTGGATCGCCGAGCAGCTCGATCGCGGCATAGACGTGCTCGTCACCAACCCGGAGCTGGTGAAAACCGGCCTGGACCTGTTGGAGTTCCCGACTATCGTGTTCCTCCAGTCGGGCTACAACGTGTATTCGTTGCAGCAGGCCGCGCGGCGCTCATGGCGCATCGGCCAGAAACAGCCGGTGAAGGTGATCTACCTGGGCTACGCCGCGACCTCGCAGATGACCTGCCTGGGGCTGATGGCCAGGAAGATCATGGTGTCGCAGAGCACCTCGGGAGACGTGCCCGAATCCGGGCTCGATGTCCTGAATCAGGACGGCGACTCGGTGGAGGTGGCGCTGGCGCGGCAGTTGGTGCATTGATCCTGCACCTCTTGGCGGCCCTTCGGGGCCGTTTCATTGGTGCGCCCGGCAGGGCGCACTCACTTGGAGGTTCAAGTCCTCTACTCGCCCGGCAAGGGGAAGAGTTAGCCGAACGGCAAGGGTGTCGCGGGTAACTGCGGATCTGGAGGAAGCCGAAGGCAAAGCGCTGGCCTGACGAACAGGAAGCGGATAGGAGGCGGCACAGCGGGGTGAGGCGGCCAATATCGTCGAAGCCCCAAACTTGCACGGAACGCTGTGATGTATATCCGAAAGGTATAAGTGTGAAGGTGGGTGCGTCATACCCGGGGAGATCCTCACTGGTGCCGTAGTGCTAGGTCGGTGATCGAATGGAACGAGTGTGCTGGCTTAGCAGTTTCCGGCCGATACACTAAAGCCGACAGTCGTCGTGGCTGCCGACGACCGGGCGAACGTGCTGCCACCATGCATGCGCGCGATCGCTGCGACGATCGACAAGCCGAGCCCATGATTGGTATCCCCATGTTCGCGTGCCCGGTCCGCCCGATAGAAGCGGTCGAACAGGCGCGGCAGGTGTTCGGCGGGGATCGTGGGGCCGGTGTTGCTGACGGATAGGCGGACGACTTCAGACGGAGCCGTCACGATGTCTACATCGATCATCGAGCCACGCTCGGCGAACCGGGTCGCATTGGCGAGGAGGTTCGACAACGCTCGGCGCAATAATGCCGCATCAAAGATCCCCCTGGCATCGCCACGGATGCGAACCGCCACACCAGCCTCCTGCAGCGAGGCATCGTGGAATTCGACGACCTCGGCTGCAAGCGCGGCAAGACCGCCGACAGGTTCCCGACGGGCCCGCTCGCCGCGATCGGCCTTCGACAGAAATAGCATGTCATTGACGAGCCCTGCGAGGCGGTGAAGGTCTTCGAGATTCGATCCCAGGACCTCCCGTAGATCTGCGACGCTCCGCTCGCGGCTCAACGCCAGCTCGGTCTCGCCGATCAGCGTCGCCAGTGGCGTGCGCAGCTCGTGAGCGACATCCGCATTAAAGCCTTCGAGTTGCTGATACGCACTTTCCAGTCGAGCGAGCAGGGCATTGAACTGCGCGACCAGCGGCTGCAGTTCTTCGGCCTGCGCGGAACCGTCCAGCGGCTGACCGACGTTCTCCGGCGCGAGCGCCGCCGCCTGCCGCGCCAGATCATGCACCGGCGCCAGGGCGCGCCGCACCAGCCACGCCCCACTCGCCGATACGATTCCCGCGCCGGCCAGCGCACTCGCCAGCAGGGTCCACGCCAGCCGCCTCATCAACTCTGCGTCGGAAGCAGTATCGAGTGCCATCTCGGCGCGCAGCATGACTGTGCGCGACCACGGTGAAGGGATGTCGAATGCGATTTGGCGCAGATGCCCGGTCATGCCGCCGGCAGGGTGGGTCGCGTAGACGAGCACGTCGGCGCCCTCGGTGAGCCGCAGGCGGAGATCGGCGTGGCCGAAGAAGAAATCGTCGAGTTTGTGACGCAAGCTCACCAGATCGTCCTGCGTCACGATCTCGTCCACGAGGTGGCGGATCACCTCCTGTTTGTGCCGGAGTTCCTCATCCTGCCTGGCCGAAAAATTGAGGCTCGTGGCGACGTACACAACGATGCAGACGAGCCCGAGTCCGATGAAGGTCTGCACGGCCAGCCACCACGACAACCAACGGCCGAGCGAACGCCGACTCCGCATCTTCAGGACTCCCGGTCTTCCAGGACGTAACCCATACCCCGGACGGTGTGCAGCAATTTCTTTTCGAAGGGATCGTCGATCTTGCTGCGCAAGCGGCGCACCGCGACCTCGACGACATTCGTGTTGCTGTCGAAGTTCATGTCCCACACCTGCTCGGCCAGCGCGGTACGCGACAGGATCTGCCCGTGCCGGCGCAGCAGCAGCGTCAGCAGCGCGAATTCTTTCGCCGTCAGATCGAGTCGCTGTCCGGCGCGGGTGGCCTTGCGCCGGACCAAATCGAGTTCGAGGTCGGCCAGTTCAAGCACTGTGGGATCCTGGCCTGCCGCCGAAACGGCGCCGCGTCGTAACAGCGCCTGTACACGGGCGAGCAGCTCGGAGAGGGCGAAGGGTTTTACCAGATAGTCGTCCGCACCCGCCTGCAGACCCTTCACCCGGTCCTCCACCTTGTCCCGCGCGGTCAGCATCAGCACCGGGACGTTTTTCTCGCGCCGCAACTCGCGCAGGACGGTGAAACCGTCCAGACCCGGCAGCATGACGTCGAGCAGGACAAGGTCGTAATGCCCTTCTATCGCAAGGTAGCGACCATCGATGCCGCCATGCGCGACATCGACGACGTAGCTGCTCTCGGTCAGCGCCTTGCGCAGGTATTCGGCGAGCTTGGGCTCGTCTTCGACAACCAGGATCTTCATGCGCGGATTATCGCGGACACGGCAGGGCGTCGACATTACGAATTCGTAATCGGGCTGTTCGCGATTCGACGTGGACGGTTTCCTACAGTACGTCCCGTGTCCAGCCACGATGCCTCGGCCGCGCGGCACACACTTACCGACGAAAGGAGTCCCATCATGCCGAAGATCCGTTCCGCCACCCTCGTGCCGCTGTTCGCCGCCGTCCTCGCTGCGCCCACCGCCGCGCTGGCCGATTCGCTGTGGCACCCCGCAAACAATGAAGCCGGCTTCACCTTCCATCCGGACCATTCCACGAGCACCAAGACCCGCGCCGAGGTACTCAAGGAACTGGAGCAGGCGAAGGCGGAGGGGAGCTATTACTATCTGCAGCGAGGTCTGCCTGTCCCGTCGAGGAATACCGGGCCGGGCAAGACACGCCAAGAAGTCGTCAACGAACTGCTGAACATGTCGCCCGAAGAGCGCGCGCGCATGGACGAACTCTATGGTGACAATTGACGTGCGCGGCGCGTTGAAGGCGCAGGTAAGACGCCCTCCCGGTACTCAGCTCTGCATGACCGAAGCTGTGGCGCCCCTCCGATGCATTGGTCAAAGTGCGTCGGTGTCGCGCGGCTGCGCCGGCAAGGTGACGGCACTGCCGCGGTAACCTACAATCGACCCCGTGCGTAATTTCGTGATCGCTTTTCTCGTGTTGTTTCTGCCGCTGCAGTGGGGAACCACTGTTCTGGCGGCGTATTGCCTGCACGAAGAGAGTCCGGCTGCAATGCAGCATATCGGTCATCACGCACATCACCACGATCATCAGGGCAGTACCCTGAAAGCGGATGGGGGCCAGAAAGGCAAGGCATGGGACGCGAGTTGCAGTGCGGACCACGAACACAGCCACTGCACTCACGCCATCCTTCATGATTCGCGCCTAGCCGAGATCTTTGCCCCCGGGATGGGTGAAAGCCCTTACGGGGCTTTTGTCTCCGATGCTCCGCGCGACAACCTGCTTCGTCCGCCCCAATTCACCCTCGCCTGACAAGCCGGCGAGGGTAAGCAGTGTAGTCCACGCACCGATCGACTAATCGATCGCGCACTTCCCCTCGTCGGTTTTCCATGATCCGTCTCGTCGCGCCCATCGCCCGAGCGGATTGGACCCATTCCCGACGAGGATTTCATGAGAAGAGTACCCCCGAGGGGCGGCGTGACGCTGTGTGTGGCGTTGTGTCTTCCCATAGCCGCATGGGCGCAGGACGGCCCCACGACCCGCTCCCCGAACGTTGAATCGGTACCGGCTGCGCTTGCGCCAACGCCTGCCCAGGCGCCGACCGCGAGCGCCGCGGCAGGAGCACAACGACTCTCCCTGCGCCAAGCCATCGACCTTGCGCTCAGGCATAACCCGGATCTTGCGGCCGCCGCGCTGGAGGTGGGCGCCAACGAAGGCATTCGCCAACAGGCGGGCGCATACCCCAATCCCGAACTTTCCTACCTGCAGGAAGACACGCAGCGCGCAACACGCACCACCACGCTGCAACTGAACCAGCCGATCGAACTGGGCGGCAAGCGGACGGCACGCCTGGCCGCAGCCGAGCGCGGCTACGCCATCGCAACCGAGGACTTGGCGGCACGGCGACTGGCGCTACGTGCGGCCGTGACCACGGGTTATTTCGATGCGCTCGCCGCGCAGGAACGCGTGCGCGTGGCAGACGAAGCCCTTGAATTGGCCGGGCGCGCGACGCGCGCGGCGGCTTTGCGCGTGAAGGCCGGCAAGGTGGCGCCGATCGAGGAAACCAAGGCGCAGGTCGCGGAAGCCGGCGTGCGAGTGGAAGCAAATCAGGCGCGCAGCGAGTGGCGGGGTGCGCAGGCACGATTGGCTGCGCTGCTCGGGCAAGGCCAGCCTCACGCTTTGGTGCTCGATGGCCGTCTCGACGCGTTGCCGACCGCCCCGACGCTGGACGACCTGCAGCAACAGGTGGAGAACGCGCCGGCGCTGCGGCGGGCGCGACTGGAGATCGAACGCCGCATGGCCCTCACCGAACTCGAGAAGGCACGCCGTATCCCGGATCTCACCGTCAGCCTGGGGGCGAAGCGCGAGGAAGCGCTCGGCCGCAACCAGGCGGTCGTCGGCGTGTCGATCCCGCTCCCGCTGTTCGACCGCAACCGGGGCAACCTGTTGGAGGCGCTGAAGCGCGAGGACAAGGCCCGTGAGGAGCTGAGATTCGCTCAACTTCAGGTTTCCGCCGACGCCGTGCAGGCGCGCGAACGGCTGGAGTCGGCCCGCACGCAGGCGGGATCGCTCGCCACGCAGGTTCTCCCCGGCGCACAAAGCGCCTATGAAGCGGCGGTCAAGGGATTCGAACTCGGCAAGTTCAGCTTCCTCGAGGCGCTCGACGCCCAGCGAACGCTGCTGGAGGCGCGCGTGCAGGCGCTGCGCGCGATGGCCGAGGCGCATCGCGCCCGCGCCGAACTGGATCGCATCCTGGGAAGCGGTGATGCGGAACCCATCGCATCTGCGCCCGCTACCCGTTGAAAGCATTGGAGACATCTATGAACGAACCGAAACCCAAGAAGCAGATGTTGGCGATTGTCGCCGTTCTCGCCGCCGGATTCCTACTTGGCGCCGCGATCCTGACCAGCGAGAAAACCGCCCCGGCCGGCGACGGGCATGGCGAGCACCAGGAGGCAGCCCATGACGACGAGAAGGGCGGCCAGCATGCCGACGAGCACGACGACGAAGACGGCGAGGCGCACGATGAGGCGCGTGCCGAACCGGCGAAAGGTCCGCATGGCGGCAAGTTGTTGCGCGATGGGCGCTACGCAGTCGAAGTGACGATCTTCGAGACCGGGGTCGAGCCGCAGTTCCGCCTGTACCCCTATCTCGACGGCAAGCCGCTCGCTGTCGACCAGAGCCAGGTCGAGCTCACGCTCGAGCGCCTGGGGCAACCGGCGCAAGTCTTCAAGTTCGAAAAGGAAAAGGACTACCTCAAGGGCGACGCCGTGGTGGTCGAGCCGCATTCCTTCGCGGTGAAGGTGCGGGCGGTGCACGACGGCAAGACCTACCAGTTCGGCTACGAACAGGCCGAAGCCCGCGTCGCGATGACCGACGCCCAGTTGCAGGGGGCGGGCGTGGAACTCGCCACGGCGGGGCCGGCGACGATCGGCACCACCTTGCGCCTGCTAGGGGAGGTCCGCTACAACAGCGACCGCACGGTGCAGGTGGTGCCGCGCCTGGCAGGGCTGGTGGAGTCCGTTGCCGCCAACGCCGGCGACCGCGTCCGCAAGGGCCAGGTGCTGGCCGTGCTGAGCAGCCAGGCGCTGGCGGATCAGCGCACAGAGCTGCTCGCGGCGCAGCGCCGCCTGGCCCTTGCACGCACCACGTACGAGCGTGAGAAGACCTTGTGGGAAGAGAAGATCTCCCCGGAACAGGACATGTTGCAGGCGCGCGCCGCGATGCAGGAAGCCGAGATCGATGCGCTGAGTGCGCGGCAGAAACTCGCTACGCTGGGCAGTGCGCCGGGCGGCGACGGGAGCCTGACGCGCTACGAGCTGCGCGCGCCGATCGACGGTGTCGTCACCGACAAGCGGCTCTCGGTGGGCGAATCGGTCAAGGAGGATGCCGCCTTGTTCACCGTGTCCGACCTGTCGTCGGTGTGGATCGAGGCGCCGGTGTCGGTGCAGGACCTGGCCGTGGTCGCGACGGGGCAGAAAGCGAGCGTGCGGGCGAATGCATTCGAGGCCGTAGCCGAGGGGCGTATCGCGTATGTCAGCGCGCTGATGGGCGAACAGACCCGCAGCGCGATGGCGCGAATCGTGGTGAACAACGACAAGGGGCTGTGGCGCCCCGGTTTGCCGGTCACGGTCGAAGTGCTTGCGGACGAAACGCAGGTGCCGGTCGCCGTGGCCGCCGACGCAATCCAGGACCTGCGCGACTGGAAAGTGGTGTTCGGCCGCTATGACGATGCGCTCGAAGCCCGACCGCTCGAACTGGGCCGCCGCGACGGCCGCCATGTCGAGGTCCTGGGCGGACTCCGAGCGGGCGAACGCTATGCCGCGAAGAACAGTTTCGTCATCAAGGCGGAACTGGGCAAAGCCGGCGCGAGCCACGATCACTAATCCGGAGGCACGACGATGAAACAGATCACCGCAATCATTCGCCCCAACAGGCTCGAAGCCGTGGAAACGGCGCTCCATGCGCTGCCGCACCTGCCGGGTTTTACCGTTTTCAAGGCCACGGGGCACGCGCGCGGCCACGGCCAGGATCACCGTTTCGTTGCCGATGAATGGAACCCGGATGCCCACGATGCGCTGGTGCTACTGGTCCTGTGCACCGACGACGATGCGCCGGCCATTGTCGAAGCCGTGACCGAGGCGGCCCATACCGGCCATCCGGGCGACGGCATCGTCGGGATCGCGGAGCTTGCCGCCGCGGTGCGTATCCGCACCGACGAACGCGACGCTGCGGCACTCTGAGGGATATCCCATGTTCGAACGCATCATCCGTTTCGCCATCGATCAACGATGGATCGTCCTCCTGGCTGTGCTCGGCATGGTCGGAATGGGCATCTATAACTACCAGCGCCTGCCCATCGACGCCGTGCCGGACATCACCAACGTCCAGGTGCAGATCAACACCGAGGCCCCCGGCTACTCGCCGCTGGAGGCCGAGCAGCGCGTCACCTTCCCGATCGAAACCGCGATGGCGGGGCTGCCACTGCTCGAAGAGACGCGCTCGCTGTCGCGCTACGGGCTGTCACAGGTTACCGTCGTGTTCAAGGACGGCACCGACATCTACTTCGCGCGCCAGCTTGTCAACGAACGCATCCAGGAGGCACGCAGCAAACTGCCCCCCGGACTCGCGCCGGCACTCGGACCGATAGCCACCGGTCTCGGCGAGATCTACATGTGGACGGTGGAAGCCGAGGACGGCGCCCGGAAACCGGATGGCACGGCCTACACGCTGATGGACCTGCGCGAGATCCAGGACTGGATCATCAAGCCGCAGCTGCGCACCGTGCCGGGCGTGACCGAGATCAACACCATCGGCGGCTATGCCAAGGAGTTTCACGTCGCACCGCTGCCCGACCGTCTGGTGTCGTTTGGCCTCGCCATCAGCGACGTCGTGACCGCGCTGGAGCGCAACAACGCGAACGTCGGCGCCGGCTACATCGAGCGCAGCGGCGAGCAGTACCTGATTCGCGCCCCCGGACAGGTGTCGAATATCGACGACATCGCCAACGTCATCGTCGGCCACGCCCGCGGCGTGCCGATCCGCATCCGCGATGTGGCCGAGGTGGGCCTGGGCAAGGAACTGCGCACCGGCGCCGCAACCGAGAATGGCCGTGAAGTAGTGCTGGGCACGGTGTTCATGCTGATCGGCGAGAACAGCCGGGACGTGTCGCGCGCGGTCGATCAGCGCCTGCAGGCGGTCAACAAGACGCTGCCCGCGGGCGTCGTCGCCAAAACCGTCTACGACCGCACGCTGCTCGTCGACAAGGCCATCGCGACGGTCAAGAAGAACCTGACCGAAGGCGCGCTGCTGGTCATCGTGATCCTGTTCCTGTTTCTCGGAAACATCCGCGCGGCGATCATCACCGCGCTGGTGATTCCGCTGGCGATGCTGTTCACCTTTACCGGCATGGTGAGCAACAAGGTCAGCGCCAACCTGATGAGCCTGGGCGCGCTCGACTTCGGCATCATCATCGACGGCGCGGTGGTGATCGTCGAGAACTGCGTGCGGCGCCTCGCCCACGCGCAGGCCGCGGCCGGGCGCCCACTGACGCGCAACGAACGCTTCCATGAGGTGTTCGTGGCTTCCAAAGAGTCGCGGCGAGCGCTGCTGTTCGGCCAACTCATCATCATGGTGGTGTATCTGCCGATCTTTGCGCTGACTGGGGTCGAGGGCAAGATGTTCCACCCGATGGCGTTCACCGTCGTGACGGCGCTCGTGGGCGCAATGATCCTGTCGGTGACCTTCGTGCCGGCCGCCGTGGCGCTGTTTCTCTCGGGCAAGATCAGCGAGAAGGAAAACCGCCTGATGGCCTGGGCGAAGCGTGGTTATGCCCCGAGCTTCGACTGGGTGATGGCGAGAAAGCCGCTCGTGCTCACGATCGCGTGCGTTTGCGTGGTGCTGTCGGGCTTGCTCGCGACGCGCATGGGCAGCGAATTCATCCCGAGCCTCGACGAAGGCGACGTTGCCTTGCACGCGCTGCGGATTCCGGGCACCAGCCTGACCCAGGCGATCGACATGCAGGTGCAGCTTGAGCAGACGGTGAAGGCGTTCCCGGAGGTCGACACCGTATTCGCCAAGCTCGGCACGGCCGAGATCGCGACCGATCCGATGCCGCCGAACGTGGCCGACAACTTCGTGATCCTCAAGCCGCGCGACCAATGGCCGGACCCGAAGCGACCCAAGGCCGAACTCGTCGAGGCGATGCAGACCGCTGTCCAGCAGGTACCGGGCAACAACTATGAGTTCACGCAACCGATCCAGATGCGCTTCAACGAGCTCATCTCGGGGGTTCGCAGTGACGTCGCGGTGAAGGTGTTCGGTGACGACATGGACGTCATGACCGAGACCGCGGAGCGCATCTCCGAGGTGCTGGAAGGCATTCCCGGGGCCGCCGATGTGAAAGTGGAGCAGACGACCGGCTTGCCGATGCTGACGGTGCACATCGACCGCGACCGCACCGCCCGACTGGGCCTGAACGTCGCTGATGTGCAGGACAGCGTCTCCGCCGCACTGGGCGGCCAGGAGGCCGGTGCGGTGTTTGAGGGCGACCGGCGCTTCGATATCCTGGTGCGGCTGCCCGAAGCCTTGCGCAGCGACCTCGACGCGATGCAGCGCCTGCCGCTCCGGCTACCGGCCGGGGACAACGGTGCCGCCCGCGGATTCGTGCGCCTGGGAGACGTCGCAAGCATTCGATCGGCGCCCGGTCCGAACCAGATCAGCCGCGAGAACGGCAAGCGCCGCGTAGTCGTTACCGCGAACGTGCGGGGGCGCGACATTGGCTCCTTCGTGGCGGAAGCCGAAGCCCGGATCACCGAGGCGGTGCAGGTGCCCACAGGCTACTGGACGACCTGGGGCGGCACGTTCGAGCAGTTGCAGAGTGCGGCCAAGCGCCTGCAGATCGTCGTGCCGGTCGCATTGCTACTGGTGTTCACGCTGCTCTTCGCCATGTTCGGCAATATCAAGGATGGGTTGCTGGTGTTCACCGGCGTGCCGTTCGCGCTCACGGGCGGCATTCTCGCGTTGTGGTTGCGCGACATCCCATTGTCGATCTCGGCCGGCGTCGGCTTCATCGCGCTGTCCGGGGTAGCGGTGCTGAACGGACTGGTGATGATCTCGTACATCCGCAGCCTGCGCGATGACGGCCTTGCGCTCGACCGCGCCATCCGTGAAGGCGCGCTGACGCGACTGCGCCCGGTGCTGATGACTGCGCTGGTGGCGTCTCTGGGGTTCGTGCCGATGGCCATCGCTGTCGGGACCGGCGCCGAAGTGCAGAGGCCCCTGGCAACGGTCGTGATCGGCGGAATTCTGTCTTCCACCGCCTTGACACTGCTGGTGTTGCCGGCGCTGTACCGACTCGCACACGGCCGCGATGAGCGTAGGCAGTTGTCCCGAATCGCGGTCGCCACGGCGGCTGCCGCGCCCGTTGCAAGCATCTGATTGAACTTAAACCGGGTACGAACGCTGCCGCACCGCCTACCAGCGAAACGCGCTCGAGTTCGTACCCAAACGAGAGAGGTCCAAATGAAAGCACCTACCAAGATCGTTTTTCTTGCAGCCCTTGCCGGACTTACGGGATGCGCGAGCAATATCGTTCATGAAGGGAAGTACGCGCAGGACGACGGATGGCGAAAGGGAACTGTGGTCGAGATCGGGCCGGCGAAAAGTTTGAAGCGGCCGTCATTCTATGATTGCAGGACCGAGGCATCGTATAAGGATGACAACGAGCTGTATGTGCTGGTCGCGTTATTGACAAATGGACACCCGCATGCACGTGCGGCGAAGTTGCCTGCTGACGCGCAATTGCAGGTCGGCGACAAGGTCTACGTGAACTTCAAGGACTGCAACGCGCCACTGCCGAAGCGCAACTCATGAACCAGCGAGTTCAGTGGGCAGAAGTGCCGCATGCGATGCCGGGACGCCAGGGAATCGTCGATTCTGATCGACGGCCGACCGGTCTTCGCTCAGGCTCTGCAGGACCGAAGCAATGAATGACGAGATCCATCATGAAGCGTGGGGCGATCGAGTCGGGCCAGAACTGCTCGATGCGGTTCGTCACAGCAACGTCGCGGAAGTGCTGAGGCGCCTCGAGGAAGGACTGTCCTGCAACTGGCAGGACACGGAGGGATGCAGCTTGGCATTCCTGGCCGTGTACCACCGTCAGTGGGCCGTCGTTGACACCTTGTTGGCGCGCGGCGCTTCGATCGATCTGCCCGATCGTCGCGGCTGGACGCCGCTCTTCTGGGCCGCTTTCAATGGCCACGCGGACATCGTCTCATTCCTGATCGGCCGCGGCGCCAATCCCGACGTCCGCACGGGAGACGGGGAGTGGCCCTTGTTTTGGGCGGTATACAAGGGCCACACGGCGGTTGTCCGACACCTCCTGATCGGCGGCGCGAAGCGGAACCAGCTCGATGAGGATGGACATGACGAGCTTTGGCTCGCACGCACCTTGGGGCGACAAGACATTGTCGCCCTCCTGGAAGGGCAGCGAGCGTGGCCCAAGAAGCGTCCCCTGCCAAGGAATTCCGACGGGTCAAATTGACGCCGACCCGCCACTCACCTCAGGCAAGACACAATAATTCGGGCACTGTCGCATCACAGATGGAACTGAAACCAGGTCTGATACCTTCAAGCGAAACATTGATCTACGAATTCGGGCGGATCGATAAGGAATCCCGCGCCGCCCTCGACGACCAGATCACGCGCGCTCGTCGGCTACCTGCCCCCGCCGTTGGCGGTGATGTGTAAAACGAGATGGCTATCTGCCCTATGTACCGTGGGTCTCACGACGTTTACAAACAGGTAATCCAGACGTCATCGGTCGGACAGGTACTCCAGCGCACACTGGCTATGTCTGCGAACCATCCCGGCGCCTCCGCACCGGGAGTGGCTTCGCCAACCACCGCCGGAGACCAGCATGAAATCCAGGACCGCATTTGCCATCAGCGTATTCTCCATTGCCGTCGCGCTGTCCTTCGATGCCAGTGCCGCGCTGGAAACCCCGCCCGCCGGGCAGACCGCCAACACGGCGGCAACGATGCCGGCCACTACCACAGCAACGACACCGCGGCACAGTCACATGACCGAAAAACTCGGCGTGCCTGCCCAGCAGGCTGCGTCCCCTGACTCTGACGACAAGACCGCGGCGAAGGAAAAGTCACGGCTCAAGCGACACGATCACCAACGCGACATGAAGTAACGCGTTGACGCCGTGTCTTTCATGCGTCACGAACTGCGGCGGACACATGGCGAGCGGTGTGTCTGCCGCCTTCTTGCGGCTGCAGCGGGTTGTCCCGAGGATGCGGTGAATTACCGCTATTGCGCCATCGTCCTGCGCAAGCGCTGGATCGTCGAGTGCGATCATGGTTGCATAAGGATACCTCAAGTAGAAAACAGTACTGATAAGTGGCGTGACCTCGGGCCGATCGATCCCGTCAAACAGATCCTGCTTAGCAACGAGTAGGGACACGGATAAAGGAACGGCCCGCCATGCCTGTCGGCATGCGGGCCGTTCGACTGCAGCCGCTTCGCGGCCGGGTAGCTTAATTCCCTTGATGGTCGCGATGCAGCAGACTGTCAAGACGCCAGATCTCATTGCCCTTCATCATGACTTTCTTGCCGTCCTTCGTTTCCATTTCGTGACCTTCTTTCATTGAGGCTGCCCGGCCGAACTTGTCTTCCATGGCCATCTTGCCGTCCTTGAAGATGTACACCGTCGAGCCGTCCTTCAATTCGTAGGACTTCTCGACATTACCCTGATCCACGGCGAAAGCCGAGGTGGCGATCAGGATAGATGCAGCAGCGGTAGCGAGTTTCGTGAACATGATGGCTTCCTCGTGATGTGTTGCAGTAGATGAAATCGAGCGAGTCGCGCGCGGTGAATTTCCTCATCCGGTCCCCGCTCGTGCGGCACGCCGATACCCGTTGGCCAGAGATCAGCGTCCCCGGTACAGTGGGCTCTCGGCGACGTACACCGTCACGCCCTCGGCGCCGGGAATGATTTTCGACAGCGGAAAACTGCGCATCGGGAACGCGTCGAAGGTCCAATTGACCGTCCTGTCGCCGACACGAATGGCGACGGTCTCCAGTTGCACGACGTTGAGATAACGCGTCTCCTTGTCGACGACGATGAGGCGACCGGGCGCGCCGCCGGGTGCGGCGTAACCGTAGGGGGCCAGTTGCCGCTCGGAGGGCTGGCTGGAAGACGCCTGGACGTGTTCCAGCCAATGCGTGGCGCCGCTTTCGGAATAGTCCGTGTGGGCGGATGCGCCGGATGCCGCAGCAAGCAGCGCCGTTGCAACAACCATGCGGTTCAATGTGCTGTTCATGGTGATTCCCCTTGCAGTGTCTGAATCGGTCGCTCACATGTGAGCGACCATGAGCACATGCTAGGAGGAAGCCCCCGACAGTAAGATGACCCCGAAATTACTTCTGCTTCAGATGATTGTCATGTTCAGGACAGGAATGGCCACGCTGGACGTGCGAACGCCAGCCAGCGCGAGAATCGCGACGCATGTCGTTTGCAACCGTGGTGCCTACTGCGACGCACCGAGCAGCGCGGCGACGGTCAGGCGACTATCCGCTGCGCGGGAACCAGTTCCCGATGCGCCTGGCGCACGACGGCCACCCCTGACGAGAGCGCCAGTCCGGCCATGATCAGTGCCACGGCAAGATCCGGCCAGGCGCTGCCGGTGCCAAACACCCCGGCCGCCGCCAACATCACGGCGACATTCCCGACCGCATCATTGCGACTGCACAGCCAGACCGATCGCATGTTGGCGTCACCGTCGCGGAAGGCGTAAAGCATCACCGCAACACCGGCATTCGCAAGCAATGCCAGTGTTGCGATCGCGCCCATCGTCACGGGTTCGGGTGGCACGCCAGCGAGCCCCGCCCACACCGTCTTCCCGACGACGAAGAGGCCAAACGCCGCCATCGACAGACCTTTCACCATCGCGGCACGCGAGCGCCACATCAAGCCCATCGATAACACTGCCAGCGAGATGCCATAGTTGGCGGCATCACCCGCGAAATCGACCGCATCGGCCAGCAGCGATACCGAGCCCGACTTCACCCCGCCGACAATCTCGACCGCAAACATCACCGCGTTGATGATGAGTGCCACCCACAGTGCCTTGCGAAAACGCGGGCTGACGGCAATGCGTGCCGAGCAGCCAGAGTCACAACAGCTTCCAGCCACGATTTTTCTCCTTCAAGTGTCTGGGGTGGGAGTTAACACCCTGTAGTCACTCCAGGGTCAAGCGCCTACAATGAAGCTCTAAATTTGCCTGGAGCAGACTGCAATGCCATCCAAGAATCATTGGGACAAGGTCTACGCGACCAAGTCCTCAACGGCGGTCAGTTGGTATCAGCCCCATGCGACGCTATCGCTGGATCTGATCCGGCGGATCGGCGCCGCACGGGCCGCCGCCATCATCGATGTCGGCGGCGGTACTTCGACGCTCGTCGACGACCTTCTGGCTCATGACTACCGCAACCTCACCGTGCTCGACCTCTCCGGCGAGGCTTTGGCGGTCGCGCGCCAGCGCCTCGGACATGCGGGCGAAGGCGTGCGCTGGATCGAAGGCGACATCACTTCCGTCGCGCTGCCCGAACAGGCTTACGATGTCTGGCACGACCGGGCCGTATTCCATTTTCTTACCGACCCGGCCGATCGTCGCGCGTACATCGAGCAGGTAATGCGCGCGGTGAAGCCGGGCGGGCACGTCATCGTCGCCACCTTCGCACCGGACGGCCCGACCGAATGCAGCGGGCTGCCCGTGATGCGCTACGCGCCCGATGCCCTGCACGCCGAATTCGGCCCGGCGTTCGAGTTGATCGAACACAGCGATGAGGCCCACGTCACGCCTGCTGGAGGGGTGCAGCATTTCGTATACTGCCATTGCCTCAAGCCGCACTTAGCCTTGAGTGATGGAGACAGCCATGCGCATTGGTGAACTCGGGCAGGCCACCGGCGTCGATATCGAGACGATTCGCTACTACGAAAAAGCCGGGCTGCTGCCCGAACCGGCTCGCCGCAACAACGGCTATCGCGCCTACGGTGCCTCACATCTCGAGCGGCTCGCCTTCATCCGGCATTGCCGTGCGCTCGACATTTCGCTCGCCGACGTGAAGCGATTGCTGGAATTCGTCGCCCATCCCGAAGTCGATTGTGGCGACATCGATTGCCTGATCGATGCGCAACTGGCGCGGGTCCGGGCGCGGCTTGAAAGCATGCGGGCACTGGAGCGACAACTGAGCGCGTTGCGAAGTCGCTGCGGCGCGCGGCACAGCGCGGGCGACTGCGGCATTCTGCATGAGTTGGTCGCGGCGGCGCACGGCGAAGCCTGCGCCTGCCACCGGGGAGTGCCACCCGAGCAGGACAAAACGGCCACATCCGACATGGCATCCGCGGGCAGGAGAAAAGCATGACCACGGCTTTGCACGGGGGTGTGATGGCCGCGCTGGCGGCAGCCGTTCTTTTTGGCGCGGGAACGCCGCTGGCCAAGCTGCTGCTGACGCACACCAGCCCCTGGCTATTGGTGGCGCTTCTTTATCTCGGGTCTGGCATCGGCTTATGGCTTGTCCGCCGTGTTCGTCGCGCCCCGCAGGTGCATCTCGAACGCATGGACTGGCGCTGGCTCGCCGGAGCCATTGTCGCGGGCGGCATGGTGGGGCCGGTGCTGCTGATGGTGGGACTATCCGCGATGCCCGCGTCGGGCGCCTCCCTGCTGCTCAACGCCGAAGGCGTGCTGACGGCACTGCTCGCGTGGTTCGCATTCAAGGAAAACTTCGACCGACGGGTTGCACTTGGGATGCTCACCATCGCCGCCGGGGCACTGGTTCTGGGTTGGCCACAGGAGGTCGGGTTTGCAGGGGCGTGGCCCGCCCTCGCGGTGCTGGGCGCCTGCCTCGCCTGGGCCATCGACAACAACCTCACCCGCAAGGTGTCGTTGTCCGATGCCTCATTCATCGCCATGACCAAGGGCTTGGCGGCGGGATCGACCAATCTCGTTCTGGCCCTCGCTACCGATGCGACTTGGCCAGGCAGTAGCACCATCGCCGGTGCCGCCCTCCTGGGTTTCGCCAGCTACGGAGCGAGTCTTACGCTGTTCGTGATCGCCCTGCGACACCTCGGCGCCGCTCGCACCGGTGCCTACTTTTCCGTGGCACCGTTTTTCGGCGCGGTGCTGGCCATCGTGCTACTGAACGAGCCGGTGACCGCACCATTGCTGTTTGCCGGGCTGCTGATGGGCATCGGCGTCTGGTTGCACCTGAGGGAGCGGCATGTCCACGAACACACGCACATGGAGCTCGAACACGCTCACGAGCACGTCCACGGTGACGGCGATGAGCATCATGAGCACGCGCATAATCAGCCCGTATCTTCCGGAACGCGCCACAGCCATCGACACCGGCATGCACCCATCCGGCATTCGCACCCGCATTTCCCGGACGCCCACCACCTGCATTCTCATTGAGCAAGATGACCGACGATTCGCCACGGCGCCGTCGGCGCTCGACGGATCCGGGCTAGAAACGACAAGGCGGCGACAGGGACAGGATTGACCTTCTCTTTTGGCGCTGCTAGAAATGACGCACAGTTCTATGAAGGTTCGTTATGCAGCAAGCCCTGTTGCCGGTCGCGCAAGCCTACAAAGCCGATCCCGAATCGGTTTACAACACCTGGTTCATCAGCAGCGAAGACCGGATCAAGGCGTTTCGCAGCATCCGCCGTGGTGTTGCCACAGTCATCGACGATATCAAGCAGCAGCGCTTTCCGAATGACTTCAAAGGCTCGTCCCTGGAATTCGTGCTGGCGTGCATTTCCGAGCAGAAACAGGTATTCGAAGGGGCTGCGCATCCGTTCTACTGGAAGCCGAAGCTGCGCATCCCCGACATCTACGAGAATGAACTCAACAAGCAGGCATTCGGCGAATTTCTCTACGCCTGCCTAGGAACTACGGATCTGCGGGCGCTGGAAAAGGAAGTCTTGAAGCTCGCTGGCAAGCGCATCAAAGGCTTGGGTCCGGCCGTCGCGAACATTCTGTATTTCCTGCATCCAACGCTGTTTCCGCCGTTCAACACGGCGATGCTGAACGGTTTCAACGCGCTGTTCCAGACGAAGAAGAAGCTCGGCTCCTGGGAGAGCTATCTGGAAATGCGCGAGACAATCACCGCGGCCAATACCGTACTGGGCATACTCTCGAAGGATCTGGGCGCTTTCAGCGGCATGCTTTTCGAGATTGGCGTCGGGCGCCTCGGAATGGTCGGCGATGGTTCGGAAACCCTGGTTATCGAACGCGAAAAGCTCGAACAGGTGCGGCGCAAACGCCACGCGCAGGTAGAGCAGGACATGGCGGAGGAGCGCTTGCATACCAAGGTGCAATACCAGCTGTGTGAGTTGGGCCGCGCGCTCGGCTATGATGTGCTGATCGCCCGCAATGACCGCAGCGCCGTCTACCGCGGTAGCCCCTTGGGGTACCGTTGCCTGGAACGTTTGCCGGATCTCGGGCTATCGCCGGAAGTACACGCCACTGCCGAACTCATCGATGTCTTATGGCTCTACCCCGGTGAGCCGAGAATCGCGAGCGCCTTCGAAGTCGAGAAAAGCACGTCGATCTATTCGGGCATCCTGCGACTTACTGACATGGCGCTGTCGATTCCTGGTCGGGAGGATCATTTGTATCTGGTTGCTCCGGCCGCCCGCAAGAAGGAAATTGTCGATCAACTCAAGCGCCCGATGTTCCGGCGCCCTGACGACTTCTCGCTCAGTTACATCCTGTTCGAGGATCTCGACCTGCACTTCGAGTCGCTATGCAAGCTTGGCGAAAATCGCCGGATCCTCGACCGCCTCGCGTGTCGCTGTGCCGCATGAAACAGTCCTGCGCGCATGATGCCGATCGCTCCGCATGTATGCCTGATTTGCGGTGGAGTGCGGTCAAACGCACGGGCCAACAGATGTACGAACATGTGACACCTGGAGTTCAAAGCTGCCGATGCGGGTCGCCGGGTCGCGTCCGTGACACCCGGCCAGATAGCCCCTGTGCTCCTCCATTTGTTCGCCCGAGGTGGCGCCCGGAAATTTCGACATCTCGCCTTCGAGCACCGCTTGCGGCGCTTCCATCATGAACACGTCATTAGACTTTTCCGAATGGCTGCAGCGCAATGATCGCCATGCCAACCAGTGCGATGGCCGCTCCCGCCAGATCCCAGCGCGTCAGCGCCACGCCGTCGACGAGTCGCAGCCACAGCAGGGCGACGACGATGTACATGCCCCCATAGGCCGCGTAGGTGCGTCCCGCCGCCATAGGGTGCAGAGTCAGCAGCCAGGCGAACATTGCCAGCGACACCGCGGCCGGCACCAAAAGCCAGGCGCTCTTGGCGTCCTTCAGCACCAGCCAGGGCAGATAGCAACCAATGATCTCGGCCAGCGCCGTGACGGCGAACAGCGCGCTCAGTTTCGCCAATTCGATCATGTGTTCCCCTGCAGCGATGCGATGAGCGGACAGGTCACCTCGCCACGTGTCGCTCCACACCGGGCAACCAGTTGGCTTAGCACCGACTCGATGCTGCGCAGATCTGCGAGTTTCGCCCGCACATCCTGCAGTTTGTGCTCGGCGAGGCTGCGTGCGTCGTCGCAATGGGTGCCGTCCTCCAGCTTCAGCAATTCGCTCACTTCATCCAGGGCAAAACCGAGCCGTTGTGCCGACTTGATGAAGCGCACACGTGCAAGGTCAGCGCCCGCGTAGCGGCGAATGCTGCCGCATGGCCGCGCAGGCTCGGGAAGCAGGCCCTTGCGCTGGTAGAAACGAATGGTTTCGACATTGACGCCTGCCGCGTCCGCCAGAACGCCGATCGAGAAATGATCGGATGGGTTTTTCATGGCGCTTGACTCCGTACTTTAGTACGGAAGTAAGCTTACACCATGCAATCGAAGACCTTGATCGGAAATCCCCCTCGCACCCGCAATGATGGGCGCGGCGCCTTGCTCGCCAGCGGCGTGGCAGCCATCCTCGCGTCAACCTGCTGCCTCGGGCCGCTGGTGCTGATTACGCTCGGATTCTCCGGGGCATGGATCGGCAATCTGACCGTCCTCGAACCCTATCGCCCTGTTTTCATCGGCGTGGCGCTGGTCGCGCTATTGCTGGCTTGGCGACGAATCTGGCGGCCGACCGTTGTCTGCCAGGCAGGCGAGGTATGCGCGGTGCCGCAGGTCAAGCGCATGTACAAGCTGCTTTTCGGCATTGTGGTCGTGTTGGTGCTGATCGCGCTGATCTTCCCGTTCATCGCTCCGCGGTTCTATTGAAAGGAGATCTGAAAGTGAGAACACAGCTACTGGCGCTGGCATGGATGGCGGCAACGCTGACGGCACCGGCCTGGGCGGCATCCACGAAGGTCACGCTGTCCGTACCGACGATGAATTGCCCGGTTTGTCCGATCACCGTCAAGAAGGCGCTGAGCAAGGTTGTCGGGGTGGCCGAGGTCACGGTGGACTTCGACAAGCGCGAGGCGACCGTCAGCTTCGACGACGTCAAAACCAATGTCGAGGCTTTGACCCGCGCTACCCGGGACGCGGGCTATCCTTCGACCTTGGCCGGCAGCAAGCAATGAGCGTGATCGTTCTCGAATCGGCGCTGTCCTGTCCGGCGTGCGGTCACGTCAAGACCGAAACGATGCCGACGGACGCGTGCCAGTGGTTCTATGAGTGCGAGCATTGCCATGCGGTATTCAAGCCGCGACCAGGGGACTGCTGCGTGTTTTGCTCGTACGGTACCGTGCCGTGCCCGCCGGTTCAGGCGCACGGGCAGCAGTGCTCGTGTCACAAGGAATGATGGCACTCCCGCTTCCAGTCATTGAACGGCGCCCTGATCGTTATCGATACCCGAGACGCTCACCGCCCATGGACGAACTGGACCAGAAAATGTGCCGAAACCTCTTCTTTTACTTGTCACGCCCGCGATCGAAGAAGAGGTATTTGATAGCCGCAGCGGCGACAACCACCAGAACCAGAATCAGCAGCCAGCCCAGCAGCCCCATGCCGAGCATCATCCCGGCCATGCCGTCCATCATTCGCGAGTCCATCTCAGGGTAGCCTCCGTTCACATCTCAAGGATTTGTGCGCTGCGTTCACTGCGAACGCGGCTCTCATCGCCATTTGGCGAGCATTCATCACGCCCGGCATCCTGCGGGTGCCCCGCGTTTCCCCGGAACCCGTGGAGCCTGATTCCACCGCGGAATCCCGCCCGCATGATTCCTCATCCGATCTGTCCGAGAATTGGAATCCGATCGAGAAGCCAGAGGCTGAATTCCGTCAGCTTGCCGGTAACCATTGCCAACCCGATCAGTACCATGACCGCGCCGGCCACGATCTGCAGCGGGCGTCCGGCATGGCGCAAGCCCTTTAGCCGTCCGAGCATTTCGCGCATGAAGATTGCCGACAGCATGAAGGGCACACCCAATCCCAAGGCGTAGGCTGAGAGCAGTCCGACACCGCCGAATACCGAGGATTGCATCGCGCTTGCCGTCAGGATCGCGCCAAGCACGGGGCCGATGCAAGGCATTCACCCTTTCCTCATTCGGTTAGCAATCGCCATCGTTACTCCTTTTCGTTGCCCGCATCGCAGGGTGCCACAGCCGTCGCACCTCGCCGCAGCGCGTGCCATTTGCGCAACCACCGCAAGGCCAACCCCGGCACCAAGGCCTATTGCAGCAACGGAGTGAGGCCGGGCTCCGCCACAGTCGGCATCATATGGGCGTAGGCCCAAGAGCCGACGCGATTAGATATGGCGCCGCTCCTCTGGTGTTGAAGCGTCTGTACAACCTCTCGGATGAGCAGATGGAGTACCAGTTGCTCGACCGCATGAGCTACAAGCGCTTCTGCGGACTGGCGAACGCGACGAACGTCCCCGACCGCGCCACCGTGTGGACCTTCGAGAACCGGATCGGTGAAGCAGGGGCGAAGGCGCTGTTCGACGGCGTCTCGGCGCAGTTGCTTCAGAAAGGGTTCATCGCGCGCGGCGGTCAGATTATCGATGCCACGCTGGTTCCCGCGCCCAAGCAGCACAACAGCCGGGGCGAGAAGGAACTCATCGAGCAAGGCGCGATGCCGCCAACTGGAAGCCGGCGAAGCGGCGCCAGAAGGACACCGACGCGACCTGGACGAAGAGGCACGGCAAGAGCCACTTCGGCTACAAGCTGTCGATCAATGTCGACAAGAAGTACAAGATCATCCGCCGGATCGAGACCGACACCGCCTCCATGCACGACAGCCAGCACTTTGACAACGTCTTCGACACGAGCAACACGAGCCGTGATGTCTATGCCGATCGGGGCTACCCGTCGGAGGAGCGCGAAGCTTGGCTGAAGGAGAACGGCTTTCGGAACCAGGTCCAGCGCAAGGGCAAGCGCAACAAGCCGCTGTCCGAGTGCCAGCAGCGACGCAACAAACGCATCGCCAAGACGCGCGCACGGGTCGAGCACGTGTTCGGCGCCATCGAGCAGATGGGCGGCAAGCTGCTGCGCACCATCGGTCAGGCGCGGGCCAACTTTGCGATGACGATGATGGCGGCCTGCTACAATCTCAAGCGGCTGGTCTATCTCCAGGAGGCCGGAATCGAGGCCTTCTGACGCCCGAAATGGGCCGAATCGCCGGTGCCCGAGGCGATTCGAGGTAAAAACGGGGCGACATCGCCGGGAAAAGCGGCGATTTGTCATAGAAATCGAACCGAATTCGGTCGCGGTCATCGTTGGGCGGCAGGATTCATTGAAAACCTCGCGTTATTCGAGGTGCCCAATCGTCGAAAAGGGTGTGTAGAGCCGTACCAGTAATACAGTATGTAATAATCGGGAGTGCCGCCATGGCCAGACGTGGCATCTTCATGCGCGCACGCGACACGCTGCGTGCGCAGGCCGACATCCGTCGATCGACGCCATCCGGGTCGAACTCGGTAACACCGGCTCAAAGGCGACGATTCACCGCTATTTGAAGGAGATCGAGGAGGAAGAAGGCGGGATCGGCGGCACCCAGGTCGCGGTGAGCGAGGCAATTCAGGACCTGGTAGGCCGGCTGGCCGGCCGCTTGCACGAAGAGGCGGATGCCCGGATTGCGGAGGTGAAGACCCGCTACACCGCCGAAATTGCCCAACTCAAGGACGCGCTCGCGCAGCAACGCAAAGACGGCGACGCACTCGGGATCCAGTTGCAGCGCACCGAAACACTCCTGAGCGAGGAGCGCGAGGGGCATCGTCAGACGACCCTCACGCTGCAAGAGGAGACCGTGCAACGTGCCCTGGCCGCGCAACAGGCCGCCGATCTTCAGTCACAACTGGCGCAAGGTGAACAGTACCGGCAATCGCTGGAAGACAAACACCGCCATGCCCGTGAAGCCTTGGACCATTTCCGGCAGGCGGCCAAGGAATAACGCGACCAGGAGCAGCGCCAGCACGAGCAGCAGGTCCAGCACCTGCAGGTCGAACTGCGGCAACTGAATCTGACGCTCGGAACCAAACAGGATCAACTGACAGGGATCAGCCGGGACAACGCGCGCTTGGCGGCCGAGCTCTCGCAGGCCCATGTGCAGCTTCACCAGATTCAGACGGAGGCGCGATCGCTCCGCGAGGAAATGGCGGCGGCTTGGGAAACGGGGCGACACGCTGAGTCGTTGAGCCAGCGCTTGGAGGAGCGGGAACTACAGATTGAGGAGCTGCTTCGCGGCAAGAGTGTGCTCGAAGCCGCGCTCGCCGGGGAGAGCGAACGTCGTCAAGCCCTTGAAATCGAACTCGCGGCGGCCCAGGCATCACTGGCGGTACAGGAAAAAGTGATGGCCGACTTGCATAACCAGCTACTGCGTCAGGGCAGCCGAAGGAAACGGAGCGGGCGAGAGGGCGCGGGCGTCGGCGCGAAAACCGCAACGTCCGACGCTCCGTAAGTTCACCTGTAAACAGATGGTTACAGATCGAAAGTCCTAATTTTTGCTTCATCCCGGTGCCATCCCTTTTGGGGGAGTGGGCGCAGAAAGCGGTCAACCCGCATGTCCCTTTTTCTGCTGAACCGAACAGCCCACGCGGCGATCGTGGCACCTGGAAACTTCCAGGAGCCCAATCGATGCAAAAGCCCACCAGCCTGTTCTCAACCGACCCTTTCCGGCTTGGTCTGTGCTGCGTCGCGGCCGGCCTCATGGGCACTGGTTGCGCGGCCAACGCCGGCAAGCCAATCGACGCTGCCCAGCCATCGTCTCCAGTCGTCGCACCTGCGCTGCCCGCCACACAGGTTTCTGTGACGCGCTACGGCCGCTACACGTTGGTCGAGCTGGTGCCGGAGCCTGCCCAGCGCGATCTGCTGCAGCAGACCGTGGAAGTCTCCGTCCCGCCCACGCTCGATGCGAACGTGGGCGACGCCATGCGGCATGTCCTGCTGCGCTCGGGCTACCGGCTCTGCGATGCCGCCGCCGCCCTCTACGCGCTGCCGCTGCCAGCCGCGCATCTGCGCCTTGGCCCGCTGGTGCTGCGCGACGCCTTGCTGACCCTGGCCGGCCCCGCCTGGGATCTGTCGGTCGATGACCTGACACGCCAGGTTTGCTTCAGCCGGCATGTCCATGCGCCGGCTTCCTTGGACCACTCCGAGGAGGTGCAGCAATGACGCTCCCGCAAGAGTTGCCTGAGCACGGCGCCCGCACGCGCTGGATCAAGATCGCCGCGGCCGCTTGGCTACTGCTCGTCAGCGCGGTCGCCATCGTCAACAGCGTCGGCCTGTCGCGTCTGGCCGAGCAGACCCAGGACAACGCGCAGGCGGTCCAGGTCAAGGCGCTGGGGGGGCGCGTGACCGACCTCGAACAGCGGGCCGACGCGGACAGGGGCCGGCCCACGCCAGTCAGCCAAGCCGATTTCGCGGCCGCCCGGCAGGCGCTGGACGAGAAGATGGCTCGCCTTGAAGAAGCGCAGTCGGCGGGCACTGTGGCCACCGACCTGCAGGCCTTGCAGGCGCGCGTGAGGGGGGTCGAGACCCGCTTGGAGAAATCCCGGCAGGCGGCATCCTCCGCTCGCCAGCGCACCCCTGCCGCGACGCCGCCCAAGGTGCCGGAGCCGCCATTCCAGGTCATGGGCGTGGAACTGCGTGGCGGCGAGCGTTTCCTGTCGATCACCGCCACCAGCGCGACCTCGCTCGCAGGCGCCCGGCTGCTGCGCGAGGGTGATACCGAGGGCGGCTGGCACCTGCAATCCGTCGAGGCGCGTGCGGCCGTGTTCCAGGTGAATGGCCAGACGCAGCGCGTCGCGGTGCCGTAGGCGGTCGCCATGACGCTGCGGCCGATGCTCGCTGCCGTTCTGCTGTTCACCGCCATGGGCACATCCGCGCAGCCGGCCGCGGTGACGAACGCCCGCGTGGTTCCCAGCCAGGTACAGCCCAACACCGTTGCGGCGCTCGACGAGCGCCAGGCGCGGGACTGGGGCCTTCGGCCCGAGGAGTGGGCGCGCTTCCGGCAATTGATGCAGGGGCCGCTCGGGGTGTATTCGCCCCAGCTCGATCCGCTCACGGCGCTGGGCATCGAGGCACGCAGCGAGGAAGAACGCAGGCGCTACGCGGAACTCCAGGTCCAGGCCGAAGCCCGACGCGTCGACAAGACACTGGCCTATCAGCGCGCCTATGACGCCGCGTGGCAGCGCCTATTTCCCGGCCAGCGGCGGGTGAGCCTGCCCGGTGCCAAGGCGCCCGGCACCGGCAACACCGGCTCGGGACGGCTGGCGGTGTTCATCAAGGCCGACTGCGTGCCCTGCGCGCAGCGCGTGCAGCAGTTGCAGGCCGCCGGCACGGTCTTCGATCTCTACATGGTCGGCAGCCGCCAGGACGATGCCCGCATCCGGCAGTGGGCCACGCAGGCCGGCATCGACCCGGCCAAGGTGCGCGCCCGCGCGATCACGCTCAACCACGACGCCGGGCGCTGGCTGTCGCTCGGCCTGCCCGGCGACCTGCCGGCGGTGGTGCGCGAGGTGAACGGCCAATGGCAGCGGCAGTAAGCACCCCGCACCGGGCAAGGCGCCCGGGCCGCTTGACCATCCGCTGCGTTGCCGCGGCGCTGCTGTTCATGACGGCCCCCTGGGCGCAGGCCACCCCGGCCCGGGAAGTGCCGCCGCCGGCCTATCAACTGGCGGCGCAGCGCGTCGGCATACCGTCGGCGGTGCTGTACGCGGTGGCCTTGCAGGAGAGCGGCACCCGGTTGCGCGGACGCATGGTGCCCTGGCCGTGGACGCTCAACGTCGCCGGCACGCCGCAGCGCTACGCAACCCGCGCCGAAGCCTGCACGGGGCTGCGCCGGGCACTCGGGCGCACGCCGGCCAACCGCATCGACGCCGGTCTCGGCCAGGTCAATCTCGGCTACCACGCACATCGCTACGCGCAGCCATGCGAGCTGCTGGACCCGTACCGCAACCTGGACATTGCCGCGGAAATCCTGCGCGAGCAGCACATCCCCGGCGAGGACTGGCTGCTTGCCATCGGCCGCTACCACCGCCCCGCTGGCGGGGAACCGGCGGCGCGCTACCGGCGCAGCGTGCATCGACACCTGACCCGCGTGCTCGGCCCCTGCATTCCCGTTCCGACCCTCCAGGTCACCACACCATGAACCGCACCGTCCTCATTGCCGCCATCGGGCTGCTGTCCGCCGCGACGGCTTCCGCCCAGACCGCCTCCGCTCCGCTGAGCGTCGTCGAAGACCGCGGCGGCGCTTCCGCACTGCCGTACTACCAGCCGCTGAATCCGCAGCCGGATCGCGCCACGCCGCCAGCCCCGATGCCACTGCCCCGCGTGGGCAGTCCGGGCGATGCCGAGGCCGCCATGCTGCCGGTGCGCTCGACGCAACTGTCGCCGGGCGACGTGCCGCGCCGCGTCATCCGGGCGCCCGGCATTACGCCGCTGTTCCTGATCGGCGACGACGAGCGTTCGTGGACCTGGCTGCGGCAGCGGCAGGCCGCACTGCGCGAGCTGCATGCCGTGGGGCTGGTGGTCAACGTGGAGTCGATGGCGGCGCTGGCGGCATTGCGCCGCCTGGCGCCCGGCCTGACCCTCTCGCCCGCATCGGGCGACGACCTGGCCCAGCGCCTGGGCCTGCGCCACTACCCGGTGCTCATCACGGCCACCGGCATCGAGCAGTGAGATGGCGCAGCCACATGCGGTGGAAGTTCTGCTGCGTCCCGCGGTGGAGCTTCACACCGTGGCGGTCTGCGCCGGCGCCGCGCTTCTGTGCCTGGCGGCACCGTGGTCGCTCGCGCTGAATCCGCTGCTCGGCCTGGGCTCGGCGCTGGCGTTCCTTGCCTTCGGCGCCATCCGTTTGCGTGACGCCTGGGCGGTCCTGCGCTACCGCCGCAACATCCGCCGCCTGCCGCGCTACGTGCTGACCAGCCGCGACGTGCCGGTGAGCCAGCAGCGGCTGTTCATCGGCAAGGGCTTTCGCTGGGACCAGCGCCACACGCACCGGCTGATGCAGACCTACCGGCCGGAGTTCCGCCGCTACATCGAACCGACGGCAATCTACCGGGTCGCCCGGCGGCTTGAGGAGCGCCTGGAGTTCGCGCCGTTTCCGCTCTCGAAGCTGGCACGGGCGCTGGCCTGGGACAGTCCACTCAACCCGGCGCGGCCGCTGCCACCAGTGGGTGGACTGCCGCGCCTGCACGGTATCGAGCCGCACGAGACCGATGTCACCTTGCCGCTGGGCGAGCGTGTCGGCCACTCGCTGGTGCTCGGGACCACGCGCGTGGGCAAGACCCGCCTGGCCGAACTCTTCATCACCCAGGACATCCGTCGCAAGGTCAACAGCCAGTACGAGGTCGTGATCGTCTTCGACCCGAAGGGCGACGCCGACCTGCTCAAGCGCATGTACGTGGAGGCCAAGCGCGCCGGGCGTGAGGGCGAGTTCTACGTCTTCCACCTGGGCTGGCCGGACGTCAGCGCCCGCTACAACGCGGTGGGGCGTTTCGGCCGAATTTCCGAGGTCGCCACGCGCATCGCCGGCCAACTCTCCGGCGAAGGCAACAGCGCCGCATTCCGCGAGTTCGCCTGGCGCTTCGTGAACATCATCGCCCGCGCCCTGGTCGAGCTGGGGCAGCGGCCGGACTACCTGCTGATCCAGCGCCACGTCATCAACATCGATGCGCTGTTCATCGAGTACGCCCAGCACTACTTCGCCAGGACCGAGCCGAAGGCCTGGGAGGTCATCGTGCAGCTCGAAGCCAGGCTGAACGACAAGAACATCCCGCGCAACATGATCGGGCGCGAGAAGCGCGTGGTCGCCCTCGAACAGTACCTTTCACAGGTGCGCGTCTACGACCCGGTGCTCGACGGCCTGCGCAGCGCCGTGCGCTACGACCGGACCTACTTCGACAAGATCGTCGCCTCGCTGCTGCCGCTGCTGGAGAAGCTGACCACCGGCAAGATCGCGCAACTGCTCGCACCGAACTATACGGACCTGTCCGACCCGCGGCCCATTTTCGACTGGATGCAGATCATCCGCAAACGCGCAGTGGTCTACGTGGGGCTGGATGCGTTGTCCGATGCAGAGGTGGCCGCGGCGGTGGGCAACTCCATGTTCTCCGACCTCGTTTCCGTCGCGGGGCACATCTACAAGTTCGGCATCGACGACGGCCTGCCCGGATCGGCGACCGGCGTGAAGGTGCCCATCAACGTCCACGCGGACGAGTTCAACGAACTCATGGGCGACGAGTTCATCCCGATGGTCAACAAGGGCGGCGGTGCCGGCGTACAGGTGACGGCCTACACGCAGACCCTGAGCGACATCGAGGCCCGCATCGGCAACCGCGCCAAAGCCGGCCAGGTGATCGGCAATTTCAACAACCTGTTCATGCTGCGCGTGCGCGAGACCGCCACCGCCGAACTGCTGACGCGGCAACTGCCCAAGGTCGAGGTGTATGCCACGGCGTTGATGAGCGGCGCCACCGACAGTTCCGACCCGCGCGGCAATACCGCATTCACGTCCAACACCCAGGACCGCATCAGCAGCAACAGCGTGCCGCTGATCGAGCCGGCGCATGTGGTTGCACTGCCGAAGGGGCAATGCTTCGCGCTGATCGAGGGCGGCAACCTCTGGAAAATCCGCATGCCGCTGCCGGCGCCCGATCCCGACGAGGCCATGCCGAAGGATCTGCAGGAGCTGGCCGGCTACATGCGCCAGCATTACATCGAGGCCGGCGACTGGTGGGAGAACCAGGGCATGCCGGGCCTGCAGGACAGCGCGTTGCCCGCCGACCTGCTGGACGACTTCAAGCAGATGGCGGCCGACGATGAAGAGGTCGGGACATGAGCGATCCGGCCGTCGCGGCACAGCGCCAGCAGCAAGGACAGCAGGGGCTGATCGCCAGCCTGGTCACGCTGCCGTTCCGCCTCTTCGGCGTGCTGTGCGGATCGCTGCTGCTGTGCATCGTGATCGAGTGCGTCGGCATGCACTTCTTCTGGTCCGAGCAGGGCTGGCGCCATGCCCAGGGCATGCTCCACTACGAGCTGGACCAGCTCTCGGAGAACTTCACCCGCAGCGCGCTGGTGCAGGAGCCGGGACGCACCGCGCACCGGCTGGTGGAGCAGGGCTACGAGTGGCTGTTCGTGCGCACCGGCCTGCTGGACTGGATACGCGATGCCTCGGCGCAGGCCAGCGCGCCCAGCCGTGGCGGCAGCCGCGACTTCCGCTACTACCTCAGCCAGGTCTACGTCTGGACCGAGAGCTACCTGATCGCCGCCGCCTTCACCACGCTGACCTTTATCGTCCGGCTGCTGGTCTTGGTACTGACGCTGCCGCTGTTCCTGCTCGCGGCCTTCGTTGGCTTGGTCGACGGACTGGTACGGCGTGACATCCGCAAGTTCGGCGCCGGGCGTGAATCCGGCTTCATCTACCACCGGGCCAAGGCCGCGTTGATGCCCCTGGCTGTGCTGCCGTGGGTGATCTACCTCGCGCTGCCGGTGTCCCTGCACCCGCTGCTGATTCTGCTGCCGGGTGCCATGCTGCTCGGGTTGGCGATGAACATCGCGGCGGGGAGCTTCAAGAAGTACTTGTAGCTTGATACGGTCCGCAAAGCACAATCATCCACTCGCATGCTGCAAGAGCTGTTTCGGATCATTGATCGAGGGGTTCTCTGCAATCCGATTCATGTAGAGCACAATGCAATCCCGCGCAAGCTTTTCGGCGGCAGCTCGCCATGTCGACCAGTCGTGTCCGAGTGCTTCATTCTCGCCATGGATCATCCGATTCCGTCCCTTGCCGTAGATCAGCTCGATGAATTCCTTCATCGTCATGCCGTCCCGAGTGATGACTTTATCATCGTCAACTCCAAGATTGGCCTTGATGAGCTTGCGGATGGCTTCCTGACTTCCCTTCCGACTGAGCTTTCCTGTAAGCACCTCCATGGCTGCCGAAAACTTGACGAGGGCGATTTGAGGCACGGTTTCACAGCAACCCTCGTAAAACCAAAGCAGAGTATGAACTACGGCATTCATCAATTTGGGCCGTGCACTACCTTCCGTCGGATCTAGGAAGGAGCTGATAGCCTCTCCGGCGACCGCGAAATTTTCGGCGGACCTCTTGAGGATCTCCTCCAGCTCATCCCGCCTGACCCAATGTGCATGTGACCTCTTGGATCCACCCCCGCCGCCAAGCACGAGGCCATCAGCAGTAAATGAAAGCACCTCGTGATCGCGCAGCTCTCGGCCAGCGCGTAGGTTGAATCCGTTCAGCGCTGTAGATGGCGCCTCCCAGAGTAGCGCCACTGCGGCCAAGGCGAGGCGCGCCGATATCACCGCTTTTTCTTGCCCTGCTTCGCCTCCAAATCCCGGAACCTTGACGGAGCACACATAGAGACAACAGCCGATGGCCTTGAGGACGTGTTGTTCTTCACGGCTGTCGGTGGAAGGCTTCCGTTTCTTCAGCTTGTACCCTTGCCACGTGTGGAGGATACGATGCTTGGCAACTTTCGAGATTGGCCCATCCGCGATTCTTTCAGGAAACCGCTCCAGGCGGCCATCTGGTGTTACCCGAACCCATCGTCCGTCCGACGCTTTGCGATCGAGCCAGACCTTCCGTGGCTCGAAACGAACCGGCCCAACGTCGAAAGGCGCGACATCGTCATAGCTGAAGAGCGTGCATCCGAAAGCGTATTCCCGCTGCCCCTTCTCCGATATCCACTCAACTTCCCTTGTGACGGCCTCCTCGACATCGTTCAAGACGAATGCCGCATTCTGGTCGACGTCTCGTTCGTGATCGATCTTGATCAGCGCTGGACCGAAGGCTCGGCGAACCATTTCCCTGAAGTCCTTGCCGGTAAAACGTGATTCCAGCATCGCATTGCCTTTCATCTTGCGGCGAGCAATGTCCGCTATCAATTGGTCGACCTTTCTCGAAACAGGAATGAGCCGACCATCGCCTGCACCAATCAGGCGAGGCAATGGATCATCCATGTCGCCCCACGGCTGCGGCGAATCTTGAAGCCTTCTGATCTCCTCAATAATGACTTTCACCAGCTCGTGCAATGTCGTCACCTCTCCCCGTGGCACCTTGTAGAGTGGGCAGGGTCTGTTTCTCTGAATGTCAAACTGGCGATACGATTTTCATTGCGACAAGTGCTCGAAGGTGATCATCCAGTGCCCGAGGGATTCGCCCTCCAGAGATGAGCAGCCCCGCTTCCATGTTTCGTTCCATTGCGAAGCCTGTCAGGTTGGCACTAGTGATGAAGCAGGTACGACCATCAGCCACTGCGACTTTGGCATGGACGCTCCCATCGGAAAACGGATCGGCCTTATCGCGCCAAGCATAGAGTCGAGCCGAAGGAACCAGTGCTCTCATCTTGCCTATCGCGTCGAAGGTGATGCTGCCCCCGTGATCCTGGGATAATTCGAGCAGCATCGAGATGGCAACCCCCCGATCGCTTGAGGCATTCAACGCCTTCACGATGGTGGAGACGTCATAAGCCACGAAGCTCGTGATGAACAGAGCCCTATCGGCGGCATTGATGACTTGCAGCAGTGCCTGTTCCGTTCGACGAGCCGAGACGAAGGGCGTCGTCGGCCCCGTCCAGACGAGCTCGGCAGACTGCTCGGCGGCAGCTTTCGTGAGGACGTGGCTGGCGGCGAGTAGCATCGATGCCAGCTCATCGGCGCTGACGGTTGTGGCTCGCCAAGCATCGACGAGCTGATCCATGACCCCAGCGGCTGCGGGTGTGCCGACCACGCCCGACAGCGCACCGGCTGCTTTGCTGGCATCGGTCCGACGAATCCGGCTAGCTATGGCCTGGACCTTCTCTGGAGAGACCAGACAGACCACGGCTGCGACGGTGTCCAAGAGCCTCTCCATGTCACAAGCCCTTGAAGAAATCCGCGTCGATGCGTTCCATGGTCGGAACCAGCAATGACCGATCCAAGTAACGATTGCCACGTTCGCAGGACGTCTCCGCCACCAGGCTACAAGCGTGGCAAGCCGCAGCATGAAGTGAGCGATCTTTCTCGGGATCGTGCTCGGAGCAAAGCGGGTCGGATGAGCAGATCTTCGAACGGTTCAACGCCTGTTCCAGCAGACGCCCGAGATTCTCCGGTTTGCCGAGATCGACGAGGCCGCCCAGCGTCCCATCGGAGTCGGCGGCCGCCGTGTAGATGAGGATGCCAGCCTGCGGAATATCGCCCGAGGTGTCGGCATAGATCCGTTCGCGGATACTCGCGGCGTTGTAACCGCACTCCAGCGCCAGCTCACGAATCAGCAGGTGTGAGAGCGTATGAAGCATGGCGTAGCGAATGCCGGGGTAGCCCTCATCCGGGTCGAGATGACGTGAGTTGCGCCACCCCCTGTGGCCACCTCGGAGCATCTGATCGACCTTCTTCACCGCCGGTAGCGCCTCCCACGCGATGAGAGCCTGTTCGTCGAACTGGATGAAGATGCCCTCGCCATGGACTTGGTTCGCGGGGACCCAATCCGGCTTGCTTCGCGAGAGGTTGGCCATCTGCGGCCGCTCGTTCGGGTCACCCGTTTCTTCGGGCGCCTCCACCCGAGTGAAGCCCAGCAAGGCATTGACCTCGCGCAGTCGCTCCAGGAGCAACACTCTGCTGATGTGCTTTGCAAAGGCCGGCGGCGTGCCGACCTTCTTGCTCATGAAGTGCGGGTAGTCCGTGGGCGGATTGGCCTCCGTCAGCACGTCCCACTCGGGGCCCTTGATATCGGCTTCATCCACGACCTCCTGTCCGCCACCGGTGCGGTGCACCTCGATGGCTGACCAGATCGACGCCGCCGGATATTTGTCGATCCCTGGCAGCGCGCCGGTCTTCTTCAAGGTCTTCACCGTCACCGACACTTCGGCTTCGGATTCCAGCTCTTCGAAGAACTCCCAGCCATCTTGAATCAGCTGACCGAGCGGGTCCTTGCTCTGGGGAATCGCGAGCGCCGAGAGCGTGATCGGGAACCAGCTATTCGTGGCGCCCAGCAGAACGGCACGCGCCTCCTCGTCGCATTCATGGTCGAAGTGATCAAGGTGCGGGTGGCGTCCACGGCAGGCGGGTAGATTCTCTTTCCCCGCCTTGCCGAAGGCGTGAGCCATGCTTCTCGATGCCCCACACGCATCACACTTCACCCACAGGTTTTCGGTTTGCAGCGAGGCGCCGCTCTCAAAGAAGCGCAGCGTGCCCTTGCATGAACTGTTGCCACCATGGACGAAGTAGTGCCAAGGGAAGTCGTCGAGGTGACCATCGCGGCAGGCCAACAGGAAACGTGCCGGTACGGCATCGGCGTCCTTGGCGGGTTGGTCGCCCTTCGAGCCTCGGCAGCCCTTGTGGACGAACCGGGTTCGCTCTGGCCTGAAGCGGTTCTCCTTGATCTCGAACAATCCGGCATCGAAGGGGGACAGCAGGCCGCATTTCACGCAGCGCATCCAGCGCGGGAATGGCCGGACGGGGACGCCGATGTTCGCCTCTGCCGACCAGACGTCGATGAGCTCGCTTTTCTGGAACGGCGGCATCCGCAGGTTCTCGACCTGTGCTCCAAGCACCTTCCGGACAGCGGCCAGCAGCCTGGCTTCCTGGATCGGCTGGCAACGGTCCTTTTCCCATCGGTCGATGCCGAGCGTCACAACGGACAGGCTCGGCAGATCGATCAACGCGCCTGGCCCGTAAGTCCAGAGCAGCTGGCTGGGTCGAACTTCTCCGACTGGCGTCTTGTTATTGATGATCATGTTCAATCCTCATCCTTCGTCGCGGGACGAGGCTTCCAATCGTGGTCGTCCGTGATGTGACTGGTATTCATGATCAGGCGCACGCCGGGCTCCACCTCACGCATGGACATGGGTACGGTCCAGTTGTCCCAGGCCTGGATGCCCGGTGACCTGATCAATGCAACGGTCTTGTCCTTCTCGGGGCCGCGCTTCTCATAGGCCAGGATGCGACCGCCCTTGCCCACTTCCTTGGCCCACTCGTCCGCGCGCTCCTTGAGTTCCTGTTCGGCCAGGCTCTTGGTGCTGGACAGCTCGCTGACGTTCCAGGCCCGTTTGACCAGCACATCGATGGCATCGGTGATCTCGCTCTGGTCTGACTTGTCCAGCTTGCCTGCCCCCTCGTTGGGGCTGAACACATCGTTCTCCAGACGCATCAGGCTCAGCAGCGAGCCGGTCAGGCCACGGTCCATCGCGCGCGGCGAGAAAGGCGTCACCGATTGCGCTTCGACGTGCTTGTAGAAGGTGGCGTGGTAGTGCTCGAAGGTTTCGTAGTGGGAGAGGTCGCGTGGCCGTGCCCACGTGAGTACGGTGCAGACCAAGCCGGGGAAGGAACGTCCCACCCGGCTGGTGGCCTGGATGTACTCCGCCGTGCCCTTGGGTTGGCCGTTGACCGCCATCAGCCCCAGCCGATTGACGTCGACCCCCACCGACAGCATGTTGGTCGCCAACACGACATCGATCGCCCGGGTGTCACCCTCTTGCCACTTGGTCACGTACTTGCCAGTTGCAGCGTCGAACTCGGCCTTGAACTTCACCTCGAGATTGTCGAGGTACGTCGGGATGTCCTGGCTTGAGACTCGTGATGTCAGCTCGCGGATGTTGCTGACGCTGCGTTGTGCCAATGCGGGGCGCTCGACCATGCTCATCTGCACCCGGTAGGAACGTGTCTGCACGTCGTCCTCGGCCAAACGCTTCATCCCTCCCAGCTCACGCAGCGAGTTGAAGTAGCCGACCATGGTCATGTAGGGATCTGCTGGCTCACCGAAGCGATCGAACAACCCTTGCGCGGCGGTCAGGAAGGCCGTGTAGACCCGAATCAACATCGCAGGTCGCGAACTGCCCGGGGAGCAGACCCCGAGGTACCGACGGCCCGGTTTGTCCTCGATCAGTCGCTGGACTGAGAAGTAGTTGTCCTCCACGTCCAGCCCATGCGGCGGGAACACCGACACTCGCCGCATGAAGACGTTGTTCACCTGCTCGCGGGCTTTGCGGACCGTCGCAGTGGAAGCGATGATCTTCGGCTTGACCGTATGTTCGCCGAGCTTCCAGCCACATAGCTCATCCACCGCCGTCTCGTACAGCCCGACCATGGTGCCCAGCGGTCCGCTGATGAGGTGGAACTCGTCCTGGATGATCAGGTCTGGCGGACGGATCGGGCTGATGTTCTTGACCTTGGTGGCACCGAGCCCCTTGCCGGCCTGGTGATTGCCATTGCAGTCCGCGCCCTGCCACAGCAGGCCGTGCCGCTCGCATTCCTGGCCGACCCGACCGAACAGCGTGCGCACCTGGCCCCGCCACGCCATCATGGCGAACTTGTCCACCGTGGCGATCATCATCGTCGGGGGGCGGTGATAGATCTCCTCGTCCACGACCAGCACCGGGATGCCTGCGTGCGGGAGCTTGCTCGACCTGCCCTTCGAGAAGGCGCAACTGCTCTTCTTATCGCCGCAGAAGACAAAGGTACGGCCACGCTCTTTGTCGACCGAGATGTCCTTGCCGGGGTCAATCTTGGAGCCACACCAAGGGCAATTTGTAATCTGAGCCGGAGAGGCAAGCCCCGCCTTGTTTCTGCTCGCATCGCGTATCGCCTGGACGGCGCGATGGCTGTCCTCCGTCGTGCCCGGGGTCACCTTGTTGCCGACCCACAGGCCGATAGTGAAGGGCTCGGTGCCGAGCGATTGATCACCTATCATGAGCACCTCGCGTCGCAGCACCTCCATCGCGCAGATCAATGCCGTGGCACGCTGGAACTGCTGCAGCGTCAACAGGCGCAGGGTGTAACGCATGATCACGGCCAGACCGCGCGATCCGTCGTAGCCACCAAGATTGCCCTGCATGCGCCGAATGGCCATGGTGAAGGCGGCGACACCCAGGTAGGCCTCGGTCTTGCCGCCGCCGGTGGGGAACCACAACAAGTCGGCATAGGCTTCGACGGGTTGCACGCGATCCGGGTGCGTCGGGTCGGTCAGCGAAGGGATCGACAGCAGCAGGAACGCGAGCTGGAAGGGTCGCCAACTGCGGTTCTTCAGCACGTCGAACTGGTCGACGGTGACGTCCTTGCCGCGACGGATCTCGAGTGCGTATTGGCTGCGAACGCGCTGCGTGGCCATTGCTCGGTTGGCGAAACGGAAGGCCGTCAAGGCTTTCTCATCGCATTTCAGCGTATCGATGCCATGCTGCAAACGCGTTTGAATCTCCTGGCATCGATCCATCGCGTGTTGCGACTGCACGTCGTAGCCAAGCACGTCGACGCCGACCCGAGCGCGCTGCTCATCGATCCACGCGGCGTAATCCTTGGTCAGCAGGTTCAGGGCATCGACCAGTGGATCGATGTCCAAGGTGGCGAGGCGTTGCATGTCGAGCAGGCCACTGCTCACCATTTCCTTCATCGCCGGTCGGTCGGCGGGGGCCAGCCCCGGTGTCTCGGTGACCTGCACCTCATACTGCGGCATGACCGTGGTGCGCACCTCAGTGGCCAGCGTCACGTCGTCCGCCGTTTCGGCATGGACGGCGACTCCATGCCCCACCGCGAACTCCACCCGGTTGCGGTAGATCATCTCCAGCGACTCACGCTCCGGATCCATGCCGTCCGCATCAAGTACCGGTCGGCGACGGAAGATGGCGCGCTTTGGTGTTCCTGCTTCCGATCGGACGATCAGCTCTGGCTGGAATACCCAGGCCGTATCGCGGTTGGTCTCGGGTTCCTCCTGCGCATTGACCAGGAACAGCGTCACCAGACGATCGCCATTCGCGTTCTTGGCGCGCACGGCGCCTTGCACCCGCACTTTGGGATAGGTCTTGTCCGGCGCCTGATGAGGGATCACGCCTTCGGTAAGCGGCAGTACCAGCTTGCCGCCACAGGGGATGCGCTGCCAGACCTTGGCCTTGGTCTGCTCTTCGGCACCGGTCTCCTTGTTCTTGCGGGTGCGGAAGATTTCATGCTCGTCACTGCGCTCATAGCGCCCCCAGCGCACCTCGACCTCGATCCGTTCGGCGTCACCATCCACACAAAAGGTCATGCCGAGACTGCTTGGCACCAGCGATTGATTGCTGGCCGCGTCGATCTCATCGGTTGCATCGGATTCAGGCTCGACACGGCCAGTCGCCGTGCCGAACTCTGCTCCCGGTTCATGCTGGCCGGGCGGCTTCGGATCGATGGGCTCCTCGACATCATCGTTCGCCAGAGCTCCTTCGAGCCCCTCGGTGCCACCCTTTGCCGCCTCGCGTGGGGCGAGCTTGCCGACCAGATAGCGATCCCGAACGCCCATGTCGACAATGCGTTCATGAGGGCCACCGGCCGGGCCGAGCAGATCGTCGATCACGGCCAGTTGCAGCAGTTCGCGGATGTAGGCGAGCTCCTGCTGATACTGGGGCGAGCTGGTGTCGGAACCGATCGTCGGCACCTCGGCGATGGTCTTGTGCAGCGCCTTGGGCAGGGCTTCGACGAAATCGGTCCACTGGACGCGGCCGATGCTTCCCGATGACGGCGGCGTGAGTGCAGTGAGGCCGATCAAGGCGGGTTCTGTGACCGACAGCACTCGGTCGAAATGGAGTGCGGTGGTTTCGAGATCGGAGCGAACCCGCAGCACACGCCCGACACGGGTGATGCCGCCAGCGGGGTTCAGGACCAGGACCCAGTCGTCCTCCTCGATACTTTGATAGAGAGAACGCTCACCCTTCAGAACCAGGATGAAGGGCTCGAGCCTGTGGTCGGTGCCGAGTCCGTGATCGATGGCGAGCCAAGCGTTGGGCGCGACGTCCGACCGACTCGTTTTGTTTTCACGTCTTATGTCCATCATTCCTCCGCTTACACCCGGTACTTGTTAAGGGCAAAGTGCCATTCATTGCGGGTAAAGTTCGTCCCTATCTGGACGCAGTGCATTGGCCGTTCTTGTGATAGGCTCAATGTCGAAATGCGGAACGATGCGCGCGATGTCCTCCGCGTCCTCCGTCAAGCCGATCGCAACCGTTAGTCTGACTGCCGCAGCGGGGTCGACGTCGGTTGAGGTTGCCGGGGCCAAATCCATCTCGATGAATCTGAAGCGCTCCTTCGAACAGATCCAACCCTTCAGCTTGGTTTCGCTTTCCCTGATGGCTCGACCATAGACTTCGCAAGCCGACCCTCCGCCCGTCACGAAAACCGGCAGACCTTCTCTCCAAGCGGCACTCCGTGGGTCGCCTCGAGCGTTCGTACGCGTTCCATTCATCACGCTGGCGATGCAACTGGCGACTCTGTTTGCGAACTCCACATCAATCACGTCGACCTCCGTCACATCCCTGCCATGACGGCGCACGAATTCGGCGGCGGTTTCTATCGGCGTTGCGTCGTTCCAGACGAGTTCGAGACCGAGTCTCGCGTGGCGTTCGTGTGAGAGGAAGTGGGTGCCGAGCTGCTTGACCGCTGAGAAGAAGATCGGAACGCGAGGCACGGTGTCCTGCTTGGGGAGCACGACATTGAACGTCGCAACGTCCAACGTGGCGGCGCCGACGTCGATGAGCGCATGCAGTCCTTCGGTGACCTGTGGTGACTTCAGATAGCCTGCAATCTGGGCGACGAACTCGGGAACGACACCTGGCTGGGTTTCGAGTCCGGTGTCGAGATCGCGGCGGTCCCATGCGGCACGGATGGCCGCCTCGTCGAGATCGTCACGGCCGGCGAGCCACCACGCAGTGCGCGCCACGTGTCGGAACCGTTCGACGATCTCCGAGTTTTCGTGTGGTTCAGTCGGGCAACCGAGATTCAACTCCCATCGTAACGACCGATTCGCCAGCTTGCGACCGACCTCCGGATGTCGGTACAGAAATGCCCGCGAATAGCGGATGACCTCGGCCATATAGGCCAGCGCAGAATAGGGGCAAGAGGCACTCGGTGGGCTTTCAACGAGCGGGAGCTTCAAGTTGCCCTGCCATTCACCCCCTTCGAAACGTCGCCAGCCGAACTCACCGCCGGATCCCCGACATACGAAGCCCGGCACGATCCAGCGCCCCGCAGGCGAATCGTCACCGGTCACTGTGGACCAATCCACGGTCACCAGGTCTGGACCTGCGCGGAGAGCGGCCTTGGTGAATGCGGTGCCGAAATCGATACCGAGCCTGACCAACAGGGGGGCACCGCCGCGGGATTCGGGGTGTTGCAAGGCTTTGCCGACTCCTGCCCAGTCGGGAATAGTCAAAAATTGCGAGCCATCGATCCGGGGCTGGAATACAGGTAGGGACGCCGCGGATCTCGCGTCACTCGGCCAACTACCTGGCTTCCCGGTGGCCTGCAGTCCCGAGGCTGTACGATTGCCGCTAGACGGTCGATTGGCGTGCGTTGGCGAGGCAGTTCGTTTCGGCCCCGACCCACGTTCGGTCGAGGCACTGTCCACCCACGACTTCGGTGGCACGAAATCGACGCTTGCTGGTTTATCGTCATGTTTCTCGAACGGGCCTGCCTGCCGCAAGGCACGTTTGACATTGCGTAGCTGATCCTTCCAGCCATTCATGTTCTATCCCCCTTCCCGTACCACATGCACCACCAGCGCGCAGATATCACGCGTGTCGGCCGAGAAAGACTCACTCTTGCGTATCAACGCGGCACGGCGGGTTTCCATCCTCGCGAGGAAATTCTCGAGCTTCTTACGCTCCGCGTTTGCCAGACCCTTGCGCCGCTTGCCGTCAGGGGAATTGCCATTAAGGCTGGCGAAAAACTCGTGACTCTGGATGCGCCGCTCGAAACCCTCGCGCTTCTTGCTGACGTGATCTTCCAAGATTTGCGCGAGCACGTCGGCACGGTCACGGTTTTCGCGTTTCGTGGCATCTCTTAGCGCGGCGTAGCGGGCCCTGACTGCTTCCTCACAACGCTCGAGGCCAGCTGCCGCGACCCCGGCTTCGATGTCGACCGCTACGCTCGGCCAGTCTCCGCCCGACTTCCTCACCGCATCAAGCAGGCTTTCCGCGTCCTGGCCGTCCATCGGCGTGCCGCCCCAGAGTGGTACGGCCGAGACGAGCAGACGCTCTTCGTCCTTGACCCCCGAGAAGCTCGCGAGCTTTGCGAGCAACACCCATTGCCCTGGTGAGACCCCTTCGACCGCGACCCTGGACGCATACAGAGGGAAAGGCTCTCCGTCGTCGTCTGCCTTGCGCGACACGAAGCGCACCAAGGGGTGGAAGCGATGGACGACCTCTTCCCCGGGCCTGGGTTTGTCGGTGATCCGGTCGGCGAAGCGGCAGCGACGCACTTGGCCGCTGGCGAGCGCGGTCCTGCCGGCCAGGCGCTCGCGCCGGAGGAACTCGTCGAATTCCGCCGCCACGGCGGGTGCGAGTTGTACGTCGAACGTGTCTTCCTCAGCACGGACCGCGAGGAAACGGCAACCCTGAACGGCCCCAATCCAACCCGCGACATATCGGATCAGGTCGTGTCGGGTCACGACCTTTCCCTCACCCCGTGCCGCCTCGATCTGCGCCAGCAACTGTTGGCCGTGCGCGACCAACTGGATCGCCTCGCGTTCGAGCTCCTCCTGTTTACGCTTGACGTTCTCGATCGCCAGCGCCACTTCCTCGATCAGCCGTTCCTCTTCCTCCGTCGTCAAGCGCCTGGACAGGAGGATGTCCTCAAGCCGTCGGACCTGGCCGAGGATCTCTTCGGTCTCGCCTAAAGTGCTCTCGAAGACGCCGATACGTTTCGCGAGTCTCGTGAGGATAAGCGCGTCGATAGTGTCCTTGTGTACGAAGTTCCACACCAGGATGCGCTTGGACTGCTGTCCGATCCGGTCGATACGACCGATCCGCTGTTCGATGCGCATCGGATTCCAGGGCAGGTCGTAGTTGACAACGAGACGGCAGAATTGCAGGTCCAAGCCTTCGGCCGCGACATCGGTACAGACCAGCACGCGGCAACTACGGTCGTCGCGGAAGGCGTTCACGACCGCCTCCTTGTCGAACTCCGCACCGCCCATCAGGAGCCCCGCCTCGATGTTCTCGGTGGGCAGGCGATCGACGAGATAGCGCGCGGTGCCCCGGAATGTGGTGAATACGATCGCCTTACCTTCGCGGTCGTCCTTCAGGAAGCGCTTCATCGCTTGGGAGAGCTCAGCGAACTTCGAGTCGTACCGGGTCAGTTCGCCGGGATCGAAGTCGCGCAGCACATTCTCTGCCAGCCAGCTCTTGAGCCCAGATGACGACTTGCGCAGATGCTCTTCGTCCTCGTCGTTCTCGTCCATCGCGGACGCCATGGCGTCGTCGTCGATTGCGTCGTCGCGCCAGGTCCGTAGTAACGCAGCCGGACTGGACGCAACCATCCGCTGCGGTGTAGAAAGAAGGAACCCGTGCTCGATGCCGTTGGCCAGCGCATAGTCGCGCGTGCCCTCGGTGATCGCCCGGTAGAGCGACCGCTCGACGGGCGACATCTCGGCCTCGAAGACGGTCGCGTCGCGCACCACCCGCTCGGCCTGCACCTCGCGCTTGCGCGTGCGGGTGACGATATGTGCGAGCAGATTGAGCCGCTCGATCTTGGCGGCGAACTCCACGCGACGCACTCGCGTCCAGTCATCGACGCTTTCCGCCTCCTCGATCAGGTTGTCGACGCGTTCCGAACGCTCGAACCAGCGCGACGAGGCGATCTCGCGGATCGCCTCCAAAATGCGATCACCGTCGCTCGACGGGTCGCGTACGACGTCGCTGGCGGCGATCACCGGGCGGTTGGCCTGGACGACGTTGCGGAAGTCCTCGGGATACTCGAAATGGTCGGGGTCAAGCAGCCTCAACACGTTGAACAAGTCCTCCGCCCCGAGGTTGATCGGTGTGGCTGACAACATCACCTGATGCGTGCTGACATCGCGCAGCAGGCTTCCGGTGCGCCACGCGCCGGTTTCCTCGTTGCGCATGTAGTGCGCCTCGTCGAAAATCACTAGATCGAACAGCGGCTCCGCGTCCGCGCGACGCCAGAGGAAGTCTGCGAGCTGGGCACGGACTGCGCGCTTGGGCCCGTCGGCCTCGTCGGGATCCCAACCGCTGGGCACCCGGATGCCCTGGTAGCTCACGATCCACGCCCGTTCGCGGTGGTCACCGGTCTCAAGTTCCTGCAACAACGTGGCCGAGTCCACTGCACGCGCTTCCACACCGAAGCGGTTGGCGAGTTCCAGGCGCCACTTCTCGCGCAGCATTGCCGGACACACCACCATCAGCCGGCGCATGTCGTAGCGAGCGCGCAGTTCGGTCCAGATCAGCCCCGCCTCGATCGTCTTACCCAAACCCACCTCGTCGGCGATCAATAGGCCATTGACTGGCGAGTCGAGCAGAGTGAGCAGCGGCTTATACTGGTGCGGGTAGAAGTCGGTCTGCGTCAGCCCCATGGCATAGACCACGTTCGCCAGGCGGCCGGCAAGGTGGACGTGGGTGAGCAGGCGCCGCAGGTCATCCACGCGACCGTAGCGCCCCTCACGCATCAGCTCGTAGGGGTCATCATCAGTCCCATCAGCCGCGATCAGCTCACCCTCGAAATGCCAGTCCATGCGACCGTTCCAGTTCACTCGGGACTGCGAGCCAGAGGCGCGCGTCCTGGTCTGGTCGGTGACCGTACCGACCTTCGCGGGATCGTCGATGTGGCGAACTAGTTGGCCGGGGTTCCAAGGCATGGTGGCGTCCTCAAATCCTGTCCACGATCTTTTCGAGCTTGTCGAGTGACTTGCTCTTTTCGATGTATGCCGAATAGGCCTCTTGAGCACCCCGAATCAGGGTGTCGTAATGGACGATGCGGCTGCCCGGCGAGATCGACGTCATCGATGACTTGAGACGGTCGGGGTTCGATGCCTCTTCGTCGACGCATTTGCCAAGGACGAAGATCACCTCGATGTTGGGGCTGACATCGTTTTGCTCGCGCAGGATCTTTTTCAGCTTGTCGACGTAGGTCTGGCCTTGCTCCACCAGCTCAAGCAATCCCATCCTGCGACCGACCTTCTTGAGTTCGACGATGACGTGCTTACCGGCATTGGTGCGGTAGGCGATGTCGACACGCCCCAAACGCTCTTTCTCGGTCAGGTTGTCGACGAGCACGCCTTCCTTCGTCAGACGCGATTCCATGAGCTCGCTGCCCGTGGCGCGCTCCCATGCCGGGTCCAGCAACCAGAGATGGTCGAACAGGTACTTCTGGAGCACGCGTTCTTTCGCGTCCTCATCGATGATGGTCTGGAAATCCCGGATCGCATCCAGACGGGACTTCACGATGTCCCGGTAGAGGGAGGCTTCGAGAGAGTCCCTGTCGGCGAGCACTGCCAGGAGCCTGTCCGCACTCTCGATGCTCGTCACGAACTCCTCGGTCGAGCCGCGCAGCTTCATGCGCTCGAATGCCAGGATCCCATGCCGATACATGAGCTTCCGGTCCTCTTCCTCATCGACCGGCAGCGCACTGAGCTTGGCGATCAGTGTCTCCGCACTCTTCTTGTATCCCTCGGGGAGCGTGTCGAGCCACTCGGCTAGGGCGGGAGACGTCTCCTTAGCCTTCTCGACCTCGTGTTTCTTGCGCCATTCCGTCCAGCGCTTCTCGACCTGCGTCAGGCGCGACTTCAGGAAAGCGATCAACTGCGCATATCGGGGGTCATCCTCCTGGACACGCTGGCGATCGCTGGTCGCGATATCTGGTGCATCATCGGCATCAAGGAAATCGGCCTCGATCTGCCCGGTGAGGTACTTCGTGTAGAGCCGCCCGTCATTCAACTTGTCGAGGATGTTCTCGTGGAACAAGCGGCCACGGGCGAACACGACGATGCCATTCAAATTGCCGGCATCCTCACTGTCGAGTTGCTTGGGGAACCTGGCTGTACCGATCCAGCCGCTGACCTTCCACCCGGTGTCCCAGGCATCGAAGCGGTTTGGCAGCGATTCCTGCTCCAGAAGCTGACTGGCGGGAGTCAGGTCGAGCACGTCATCGCCGAACTGCCAGAGGAACTGCACCATCGGCAGGTCGCCACGATCGGAAGACGTGATGGGTTGGCCGTCGAGGTCGATCTTGAATCCGTGCGCCTCACCGATCACGGAGAAGCGGCGAGCCAGGCGCTTGCGCAGCGCCAGCGCTCCACGGCCGAGGCGCTGCCGCTTGATGTCGCGTAGGACGATTCGGGTGCCCTTTGCGACGGTGATTTGTTCTGGAGGTAGGGACTCGGGGCTGTAGAACGGTTCCTTCCTCCGAACCGATTCATGGATTCCAGCCACGGTCATACGAAGGCCGTGCGCCACTTCATCCCTGGCCGACTCGACCTCGATGATATTGGCGATCGAAAACAGGGAGAGCTTGCCGAGCCCCTTGCGACCCATCACGGGGCGGCTCTTCGCCGTGGTCTTGCCATGCTCGACGTCTTCATCACGCCGCCGGTAACCAACTCGCAGGTACTTGCCGTTCATGTCCTCGACCGACATTCCGATGCCGTCATCGACGATCTCGATCAAGTTTCCGTTCGGGTCGATCTTTATGTCGACGGTCTCCGCGTCGGCATCCCATGCGTTCGCGACGGCTTCGGTCAGAACGGCGGCGATGTTGCTGTAGAGGTTGATCCCGAGGTGGTCGAGCACGTTCAGGTCGACCGTCATCTTGTAGGTGTCACTCATGGGTGCCCTCCACAGATGCCTTCGGTGCCAAGCTGGGAAGCACCTCGGTGATCGCTTCGATAGAATTAGCACAATTCTCTATGAGCGCGATGCCTTGTTGCATCGGTGCGCTTGATTCGTCCATGCCAGCCATCTTCATGACTTGGGCAAGTTCACTACCTGGCAGGTGAGCGTCTGCGTGGCGGAGCTCATATGCGCCGACGAGCGGGGTCAGGGTCGAACGTGCTTGCTCGACTGGGCAGATTGAAGTGAGGCCCTTTTCCAGAGATTTCAAAGAGCCCCATTTTTCGCCCTTCGGAGGAGCCACGATCTCGTGGAGAACTGCGACGTCAATGCTGTCAGCAGTGAGTCTGGCGATGTCCTTGGCCAGCGCGAACAGTCCTTTCTGATCGATCGCACGGAACCGATGAATGCGTCCGAGAACCTCCGGGCGATATGGATGCTCACGAAGCAGTGGTTTGCCAGTAGCTGCGCGGAAAGACTCGTCCATTGAGGAGAGCGCCGCAACAAACCGAGATTCAGGTGCCTCGGTGTTGGCTGGGTCGGCTCGCATCTGCGAAGCGAGCAATTCCTCGGATACACCACCTTCTGGGCTCACATTGAACCCAGACCAGATCCGCTGTTGCCAATCGGGCAGGAGTCCGATGTCTTTGGCGTAGCCGTTGATCAGCCCAAGCGAATTGACACCGAAATGCACGCCGTAGTCAGGTGAGCACGAAACCGAACCGGTATCCCGCGTGTACCAACGCAAGTTGCCACCGCGCCGATCGACCAGCGCAGTAATGACGTCGGGACGAAACCATAACCAACGACTCTCCTTGTCCAAAGTGTCCTTGGACTCGCGAGTACCGGCAGTATCAGTGATGAAAAACACCGACCCCGGCACGGAATCGCCACGGATGCGCGGGCTGTACGTCCCTGGGTCGATCCATTCATCCCGCCAATACTCGCCTTGGACGATGAACAGCTTTCTCTCGCGCCGTTTGAAGGACCATGACTTCGACGCGGTGGTGTCATCAGTCGGAAAGCCAAAGGTCGGAACATCTTCCTCAGGGTCGACGTCCGTTCTGGAAACATGAAAGACTGCGGTTTCTGCGCCGAAAGGCATGCCACCCTCATGGATGGCGATGATTCGGCCTTCCCAGCGTTCGCCTTCTCGTTTGTCGCTCTCGGGATCATTCGTCCACTTGATGTGGCTGACATCCTCTACGACCTCCTCCCGATTTCGGTAAGAGGTGATGTATAGCCCCATTTTTCGAGCACAGAGGTAGTCGAACAGAAACTCGGCGCGCATCACTAGGAGATACGGGCGACCGTCACTGTGGCGAGAAAGTTTGGCAACCTCGACATAGCCCTCGTCCGGGCATACCCACCGGTCTCCTTCGCGCTTGAGATGTAGCGCCAAGACGATATCTTGATGCAGATGCCAGACAGGATGTTCAGTGCGGTTCAGCCGTTGCTCGAGGACCAAGGCGAGTCCCAGCGGCTGTCCGCGTGTCACTTCGTAGATGTCGGACGGGATATAGCGCCCCGAATCGACAGATGCGCCGTGCTCACGGCTGATGCCGACATCCATCCATTCGAGATTGAGCGCCTCGTCCTTCTGATCGACAGGCACAGCAAGCGAGCCTGCGCCGAAGAATTCCTCTTTGAATCCAGAATGGCCGCGCGCTCCCAGTTCCTGCACAGAATGGATGGCGCGCAAGGGAATCCAGACCCCGTTGGCAAACTTGCGCCGCCGAATCTCGGCCATCTCAAACCAGGACTGTTCCATCACAATGTCGTTCTCCCATCGCCTATCGCCCGATACCGCACCGCATCGCCTTCACCGCGAATCTCGACGAACTCATCGGTCAGCAGTTCTTCGATGGCATCGTTCCATGCATCAGGTAGTGCTCCACAACCATTCAAGATGACGGCCTTTGGATACCAGCCGTCGTGAGCTTCGAGCCACGCCAAGATTTGGTCGACCGCTGTCACACCCCAAGGGTTGTCCGCCTCGCCATTCGTCTGCACTGCGACCGGGCGTTCTGCGAACAGCTGTCCCTGATGCTTCGCGTCGGCTACTTTGCGGGGATCAGCAGTTGAGCTCGATGCTCCCTTCGCGCCCTGCGTTCTATTGCCGCCCGCCACCTGCTCGGCACTCCAACGCTGCCGATTCAACGCCGCCAGACGCCCAAGCACCTCGATTCTGGCCTCCTCGGAAATCGTGAATCGAACCCGATCGCTTTCGGGCAAATAAGGTACTTCGTGGAAGCCATGATCCAGATCTATATCGCTCCAGCCGTAGGCATCGGCGACGGCCTCGTCGACTCGGCGGTGCAGGTCACGCAACTTCCCCACTTCGGGATTGATTTCCTTCGGATCATGAAAACGCTTGTACAGACGGGTGAGGCCGATCCCTTCTGATCGCATTATTCCAACTCTGCGGTCATGGTACGAGGGCCCCAGCACATCCAGAGCACACCCATCGCCGAGTTTTTCGGTTGGCGGAAAGGGGAAAGTCTCGAATACATCTGATGGGCTATACCTGAGGTCGCTCTTCATCTTTGATGAGTACTGCCAAGCGAACACGGCGTGAATGTTGGATTGCAGCAGAGCGAAGTAACACGCCTGGTCAAATGCGAATACGACCGTTTGATCGGAAAATATCGATCGAGTATCGGCGAACGTGAGAGCAAGAGTCTTGCTTACCCGAGCAACGATCAATACCCGTGTCAAGCCCCGTGCCAAGCGATTCCAACTGGACGGATGCTGCATAAAATGATGCCCACGGCCTACTGCGTGGTAGAGGCCAGGACGAACGTTCCAGTGCTGCCACCACATCGACATGATGTTCCGATACGACTTTTCCTTGCTCTTCTCCAACCGCTCCAGATAGACGCGCTGCTTGATCCATTCATAGGGTTCTGGATACGTCGCCGCTTTTTCCTCCGGCCAGTCCCAAAAGTTGATCACCCACCGACTGGTATGTTGATCATGGCTGGAATTGAGGTCTTCACCATTGAGATAGGGGAAGAGGACATCCGCATTCCTCGGATCGCGTTGGATCATCGCCTGCGCCTCGGCCTCGGTCACCACGAAGCCCATGCCGTTGACGAATGAGCCGATAAACGCCTTCCCTTCATTAACCTTCAAAGGCTTGGGAGTCCACTCATCCTGATCCGACAGGAAGGCAGAAACGAAGGCTGCCGGTCTGCCGGATAGAGTCTTGGTTCCGCTCCAACTCCCTTTGTGCACGTGTACGCGGCTCGTCACCACCGCGGCCTTACCCGGCCAGGGTTCATTGGGGAATGCGGCATAGATCGTCGCCCCGTTTTTCGTCATCCATTCGAGGCCACCTTGCCTGGTGTCACCCTCGGCTATGGTGTTGACGGCGAGCAGACCAAAATTGCCGGCATCCCGGAGTGTGCTGAACGCTCGTCGGAAAAAGTGAGCGGACAGGTCGGTATTCTTGCTTGCCGGTGGATGAAGAACGGAAAGGTAGGTGTTGAACGTCGTGCCCAGGACGGTGCTGATCCTCTTGCCACCGAGGAACGGCGGATTGCCGACGAACGCATCGAAACCTCCATTCCGCCGCCCGAATACTTCGGGAAATTCGAGAGCCCAATGGAATGGTCTGCGTTTTGATTGTCCTTGTGGCATGTCGACCGAGAGCGCGCTAAGCGCGCGGTCCATGACCCCCTTGAGCGCATTTTGGTCACCGTCGATCGCATGCTCGGCCTGGATGGCGAGCGACGCGAACGCGGTTTCTAGGACTGATCCGCTGCCGCAAGTGCTGAATACTTCTCCGATGAAGGCGTCTGCGATCCGCTCCGGGACTTCGAGTCGGCGGCGTGCATCGGCATCCAGCCGCGCCATCGCCTCGACGTCGTGGATGTCACGTATCGGCATCTCACGCAGCCGCTGGCGCAGCTCGATCGCTTCATGCACCGCCTGTTCGATGTTCTTCCCGAACAAGCGCTGCTGGCCCTTGCCAGTCGGCGTCATGGAGAGTTCGGTGAGCTGGTCCAGCCGGTGGATGCCGAGCAGGCTGTCGCCACAACGCAGGTTGTGGTCGAGGAAGCCGAACGGGCGCCCCTTGGCCAGCGTCACCAGCCAAATCGAGAGCTTGGCGAGTTCGACCGCCAGCGGGTTCAGATCCACACCATAGAGACAGCGCTCGGCGATGAGGCGTAGGGCGATCACGGTACGGGCCTCGGCATCGCGCGGCAAAAGCTCCTTGCCGCTGGCATCGGGCAGCACTTGGCCATCGACGCTGACGGCGTGGCCATTGTCTTCGGCCAGCGCCCAGGCCTCGACCAGACGGTCGGCCAACCAACGGCAGGCTTTCACAAGGAAGGCGCCCGAGCCCATGGCCGGGTCGCAGATCTTGAGGTCGAGCAGTTCGGGGGGTGACTTCAACACCCACTCTTCGCGTGACTTGCCTTCCGCTGGCCCAAAGTAGGCGGCCGGGGTGAGCGTCTCGGTGACGATGGCCTCGGTCAGCGACTTCGGGGTGTAGTGGGTGCCAGTCTCGCGCCGGTCGGAGCCGGTGGTGACGACGAAGGCACCGGCGGGATAGATCAGCGGATAGCCCCACGGATCGGTGCGCACGAGGTGGGCAAAGGGCTTGATGCGATTACGCAGTGCCGTATCCCCATGGCAGGCTGCAAGTAGGCGATCGGCGAGCGTGTCATCGACGGGCTTGGCCAGATCGTTGCGCACGCGGCTGAGGGAACTGCCGGAACGCTCCTGAAGCAACTCGGCGAGGCGTTCTGCGCCGTCCAGCCGGGCAGACTCCAGCTCGGCCAACTTGACCCAGGGGGCCTTGGCACTCTTGGTGCCGTCGAGTTCCAGCGTGACCTCGGCGGTGCGCTTGACGGTGCGCTCCAGCAGGCCCTCGTAGACGTAGCCGATCTGTTCGACATCCAGCGCGCGGTAGGACAGCGTCCGACCCTGGAACTGCTGGATGGCCTCGAGCAACAGCAGCACGGTGCGGTTGTCGATCGGTAGCGGTTTGGCGGTATCGGTGCGCCAGTCGGAGCCTTTGGCACGGCCCTCGAGGAAAGGGAAACGATCCGGGTCGAACAGCGAACCACCCAGCGCGGGCAGGCGTAGGTTCTCGTGTTCGATGCCACCGAACACGGCGCGGAAGTTCGCCAGCAGGCGCGACCAGGCATCCCAGCGGCGTTCGAGGATCTCCTCGGATTCTTTGCGCAACTGCATGCGCAGCGTCGAGAGCGCGTAATTGGCCTCGTAGCGCTCGTCGCCAAGCAGCAGCAAGCCACGCTCCTCGGCGGAGAGCAGGAACACCAACCGCATCATCACCGTCAGCGCGGCTTCGTAGAGCACTGGCTCTTTCACGTCGCGCAGCAACTCGCGATCGCGGTCCTGGTCGGCCTTGTCGAGCGCTTGGATCAGCACTTCGACAGCGCGCCGCACCTGCTCACCGAGGGCGTCGGTGACCTCGTCCTGATACTTCAGGGATCGGTCGAAAAGCGCCGGCAGTTGTTCGGCTTCACCGACGAAAAAGCGACGAATCCCCAGCACGTGCACGAAGGCCTGTAGGGTGATGGGCTCCTGGCTCCAGATGCGGGCGTACCAGCTGGCGAAGGTAGTGACGGCGCCTACCGGGGCGTCGACCAGCATCCAGCGCTCGCCATTGCTCACCAGCCCGAGGCGGCAACCGGTGGCGCGGCACAGTTGGACCATGCGATCGGCCGGGGTGCTGGCCCATCCGTCCGGCTTCAGGGTCGCATCGAGGTCGACGTCCTGCGAATAGGTGTGGATGAGCATCAGCGGCTTGTCGGCGCGCTGCTCGTCGACGACCGCGAGGTCCGGAGACGAGGTCACCCCATGCTCGGGCAGACTGGTATTCAGGTTGGCCGCACACCAATCGGCGCGCTTCAGGACGTCGCCTCGGCCATCCTCATCAAGTTCCAGACCGCGCGACAGCACCTCGTCGATCCAGGCGGCGTGCAGCTCGGGGAACTGTGAGTCATCCGTCTCGAGTGCCTCACGCCATTCCTCGTAGGCCTGGCGCAGCCGCTTGCGTTTGAGTCCGTCGAGTTCTTCCAGCCCTTGAGGAAAGACTTCCTTGAGGACGGGAACGGCGAGGAACGGGCCGGAGATCTCGATGAGCGCCAGCCAATCGTGGTGCAGGTCGTTGGCGCTCACGCCAGCCCTCCCGCAGACTCGGGAACGAGGAAGACGACGGCGACCGGGAAGGTGCGGTCATCGAGCTTGGCGTAGCGGGTTTCGATGGCCTGGACCTCCTGGATGCGTTCGGCCGGGATGCGTGCGAGGCGGGCCTCCAGCGCGGCGGTGTCGCGTCGGAGCTGGGTGCGTTCGTCCTCGGTGAACAGTGAGAGCTGCTCGGGCTGCTGATCTTTCTTCAGCTCGTTCTGGATTGCCCTTTCGAGTTCGTCGAGCACGGCGCCGATGTCGTCAATTTCCTGCTGCTTGCGGGCCTTCAGGGTGTTGGCCAGAAACTTGAGTCGATCCTTGGAGCGAGCATCGACGGTTTGCAGGATGGCTGGCTGGGCGCGATCGAACCGCACCCGGAGGGCATCGAACAGCGACTCGTTCGCCGTGACCGGCTGCGCCTCGTCCAGCCACTGCTGGAAACGAGTGACAGCCTCTTCGCGCCTAAACGTCTGATCGCGCAGATAGCCGCCTGAGACGGTCAATTCCTCATGCAGTCGATGGTGGTTGCCGCCGGTGATGACCAGACGCGAGACAACGACCACGGCCGGACCTTCGATGCGTCCATCCGGCACCGTGCGCACGGTGATTCGATGCAGTTTTTTGACGTCGTCCTGCGCCCAGACTTCGGCACGCAACAGGCGCAGGCACATCTGCACCAGGCGATGGTTCAGGTGGACGAGTACGACATCGTCTCGTCCCTTTGCCACGGCGTGGTCGAAGGTGATGGGACGTATCTGCTGGGTGTGGGGGTGACGCAAGCCTTCCAGACAGCGCGCCCACGAACCGGACAGTGCCGGCATTCTGAATATGCTGCCCCCGGGAGCATCCGGCAGGGCGACGGGTTCCAGTGGAGGACGGCCCGCCAGCGCGAGACTGGTTTTTACCGCCATCTGGATGTGATCCGGCGTGAGGTGAAAATCCTGCTGCGTGGCCAAGAGACGTTCGTGCAGTTTGGCGACGCGCTCCTTCAGTTCGCGTTCGGCGCGCACGAAGCGCCGGGACTTGGCGATCTTGGCCTCTGCCAGGCGGGTGTCGAGGTCCTTCAGCGAGCCTTCGATGAGGCCGGATATCTGGGGCGCGATCACTGGATTGACGCTGCCCATATCGGCGCGCATCGACTCCAGTTTGCGCAGGGCGCGGAGGATGTCATCGCCGTGGCCACCGACCGATGCATGGCCCTTGTCTCCGCCATCGACCGGGTGCCAGATCAGTACCTCTTTCTCTCGTTGCCCGTGACGGTCGATGCGCCCGTTTCGCTGCTCCATCACGTTGGGGTTGTAGGGGATCTCCAAGTGGATGAGGCAGTTACAGTGGTTCTGCAGATCGATACCTTCGGAGGCCGCATCGGTGGCGAGCAGGATGCGGACGGGGGAATCCTTGGGGGAGGCCTGGAACGCGGCTTTGATGGGCTCCCGCTCATCCTGAGTGAGTCCGCCGTGGAGCAGGCCAAGGCGTTCGCCACCGAAACCATGGCTGGCGAGGATCTCGTGCATCCACTGGTGCGTGGTGCGGTATTCGGTGAACAGGATCACCCGGCAATCGTTCCACTGGCCGCCCGGTTTCAGGTTGGCTGAGAGCCATTCGATGATGGCCTTGGCCTTGGAATCGGCCTGGTTCTTGGCTCGTTGCGCCCATCCCCTCAGCTCGGCCAACATCCGTTGCTGTTCCTGAGTCAGCGGCTGGGCTCGGCGCGAAGCCTCCTCGACGGCCTCCGATTGGGCGTTCTCGACCTCCTGGTCGTTGGCGTAGTCCTCGTCGACTTTCAGGATGGCCTTGCGCAGGATGCGCTCGGCCATGGCGTCCTGCACCTTGGGCTTGGCCCCACTCGACAGCGAGGCGATGTGTTTTTCTAGCGTGGAAGCGAACGCAGCGGGCGACGAGAACAGGCGCTTCTTGAGCAGTTGATTGACGAACGACGTGCCGAATGTGCTGCCAGCCTTCTCCGCGTCTTTTTCGCGACTTGCACAGTAATCGTTCAGCTTCTGGTGGATCTCCCGTTCCTCATCCGTGTACGGAACCGCCAGCGCCTGCAGCTTGCGCTGGGCATACAGCGGCTTGCCGTCGGCGTCGACCAGGTCGCTCTTCAGGCGACGGATCATCACCTGACTCAGCTGCTTCTCGTCGGGAAGGATGTTGCGGGCGAATCGCTGGTCGTCCAGCAACTCCAGTAGCGAGGTGAACGACTCGGTATAGCCGTTGTGCGGTGTCGCGGTCAGGAACAGCCGATGCTGGAAGTGCGGGCTGATCGCACGGATGAAGCGCGTACGTTGGCTCTCGAGCGCGTAATGCGCGCCGGCGGCGGGGGCGATGTTGTGCGCCTCGTCCACGACCAGAAGGTCGAACTTGCGCGGATGGCCGGCATGCGGCGGAAGAACATCGCGCATGGCGCGCAGGCCTTCGCCACTCTTGACCCAGTCCATCGAGGCGATGAGACGTGGGTGGGACGTCCACGGGTTGGCGTGGATGCCGCGTTCGCGCCGCAATTGCTTGATGTAGGTGGTGTCAACCACGCGGAATTCGAGGCCGAACTTCTCGAGCATCTCGACACGCCATTTCTCCTGGAGCGAGGCGGGACAGATGATCAATACGGTACGAGCGCGGTGCCGGAGCAGCATCTCCTGGATGACCAGCCCGGCTTCGATGGTCTTACCCAGACCGACGTCGTCGGCGATGAGCAGGTTGACGCGAGCCATGTCGATGGCGCGTACCAGAGGGTCGAGCTGGAAGTCCTCGATGCTGACGCCACTACGGAACGGCGCCTGCAGAAATCCTCTGTCGGCGTTGGTTGCGGCGCCCCAACGGACTGCATCGAGAAAGGCTTCCAGCGTGTCCGAGTCGTCCTGCCCTGTGATGGATGGCAAGCCTGCGCGTTCGATGACTTGTGCGCCGGGCTCGATCTCCCAGATGACCTCCAGCTCCTCGCCGAGGCCGTCCTCGTCGATGGATGAAAGCGTCACGCAGTTCTGCGACGCCGAAGCCGACTCCAATTTCGAGGAGGCGACATCCGCCACGACCCACTGGCGCCGGCGAACCTCGACCAGCTGGCCGGGCTCCGGACGAGCACGGTAGGTCTCGTGCTTCTGATCGTTCGAGATTTCCATGCGGTCTGCCATCTTCCTGTTCAGTTCTTCTCGTGTACGCCAGTCGATGCACAGCGCTTCGCTCTCGCCATGGCCACCGTCTGTACGACGGTTTCTGTGGCTTCGATCGGTGACTCGTGCGCCCAGAATCGCAGTACCGTCCAACCGACCTCGAGAAGCCTCGAATTCGTGTCGGCATCCCTGAGGCGATTCGCCTCGATCTTCTGCCGCCAGAACTCTGCGTTCTGCTTTGGCCAGGTGGCATGCTCCGGGCAACCGTGCCAGAAGCACCCGTCGACGAAGATGGCGATCTTCAACGCCGGGAAGGCCACGTCCGCCACGCGGCGAGGTTTCTTCAGGACCTCGTAGTCGACCCGGTAGCGCAGCCCTCTGCGATAAAGCTCTCTTCGCAGTGCGATCTCGGCATTAGTTCCCTTCTGCCGAACCTTCGCCATGCGGCGACTGGTCTCCGGGGATGATGGCTGAATGCGCGACATCGGGAGGCACTCGTCAGTTCGTCATCGGGTCGCAACCGCTGCGAGATGGGTGTTGATGCTGCGCGCGATGGCACGGCCGAGATCGACGGGTACCGCGTTGCCGATGAGCCTCCCTAGAACCGTGAAACTCACTTCGCCGCCGTCGGGAACGAAAGCGTAGTCGCGCGGGAAACTCTGGAGGATCGCAGCCTCTCTCAATGAGATGGCGCGATCTTGCTCCGGGTGCCCGAAACGGCCGTTTCCGAAGCCGTAGCACTGGGTCGTCATCGTGGGCGCTGGCTTGTCCCACTCCATGCGGCCGTAGACGCCCGGATAGGTACGCCCGCTCTCTGCGCGGTGACAGTCGGCGACCAGATCATCCGGCCAATCGCGCCAAGTGCCACCGGGTTTCGATACCTTGATCCGCTTGAGATTCTTTTCCGACAGCGTCGAGGTGACGTGCAATTTGTCTCTCGGCGCCGCCTCGCCTGCACTCAATGGGCGTAAGCGGCCAATGGCTTGACGAACCGTCTTTGGTTTTTCGTGGGTCGGCTCGATCATTTTGATGGCGCCATGTTTCGATGCCAGCAGCACCATGCGTCGCCGCATCTGCGGCACGCCATAGCGGGAGCTGTCGACGACATCGAACCAGACGTTGTAGCCGAGCCGTTTCAGCGTATCGACGAAGTCATGAAACACTTCGTGCTTCGCGACGGTAGGGACGTTTTCCATCGTGATGACATCGGGTTTGGCGCCTTTGGCGAGACGCGCGAACTCATACAGCAAGCCCCACTTGCCATCCTTCCCGTCCAATTCGTAGCGCTGTGCGTAGGTCGAGAAGGGTTGGCACGGGGCGCAGCCCGCGAGAATCGTCAGGTCGGCGTCGCCGAACAGCGCTTTCAGTTCAGACGCGGTGACCTTGCTGATATCCCGTTCGACGAATCGGGCCTGGTTGTTGGCCTCATAAGGGAAGCGGCACGCAGGGTCCAGATCGATACCGGCGACCACGGGGAGCCCCTCCAGGACGAAGCCATGCGTCAGCCCGCCCGCGCCGCAGAACAAATCCACACAAGAAATCGTTGTCACATCACATCCCCTGCTTCCACTTCGATGTTTGAACGAAGTGGGCGAAACCCATGGCAAACCAGCACTTCATTTCTTGCCCTTACTCTCGGCATCCGCCGCCCCTCCAGAACGGACCCATTCATCCACTTCTTCGGTCTTGAACTTCCACAGCCGGCCGATACGGTGAGCCGGCATGTTCCGTTTGCTGATCCATGCATAGACGGTGTCCTTACTGACGCCGAGGTACTCTGCGATCTCCTCGACCGACAACCAGCGATCTGACATGACACGGGGTTCCATCACAGAGGGGTGGCGGAGTAAGGGCAATTTTAAAATGATTACATCAATCAACCCACTTGAACAGCCGATTTAGCCGGATTGGCCCAGGTTTGAAGTGATTTCACCGGCTTAACAGCCTCATCTCTCGCCTGGGGCTCAGTGTGTAGACGCAGCCAGTCATCACGTGAAGCTTCGGGCCTGACATATCGAGGTGAGACCGGGAATCCGGTACGGCACCGGTTCCGATTCTTTGCAGCATGGACATCCGCTCTTCCACACCATCACGCCATTGCCTTAGCTGGAAGGAATGGCGCGATGCAGTTCCCCCATCCGGACATTCATTGCCTCACGTCAGCGTTGCTGCTGGCAGCGCTGCTGGGCACGGCGTCTTCAGCGTTTGCCACCGATGCGGATGTTCATCGGCGTGAGCTGGCCGCCGCATTGCGCCAGATCGAGGCACTGGATCGCTTCATCGCGACTGTCGCGTCTTCCTACCAACCGGCTGCCGGTGAGCGCTATTACTTCGACCATGCCCGCCTACGCAAGGACGTCCAGCGCGTCCGTGCAGGCATCCACGACTACCTGACGCCACCGCGTGCCCAGCCGCGCGACCCGGTCGAGCTGCTTGGTGACTACCGCCAGTCCGTCCGCCCCTCCGATGCAGAGGAGGCCCGATGAACGCCACCCAGATCAGCGCCTTCCAGGCCAACGGCGGTTTCACTCCGGCGGCCGTCTCCGTCGCCGTGCTCAGTTTCATCTTCGCCGTCCTCCTGCTGTGGGGCGTTTGGGCGATGCGCACCGCCTATGTCGGCTGGGCCGAGCGTCACCTCACCCAAGGCCAGTTCCTCGGCGTCATCGTGCGTTTCGTCGCGATGTATCTGGTACTGGGCTTCTTCCTCCTGTCCTGACCACCACGAAGGGTGTATCGCCATGAACGCTTTGTCTATTCCGCAACCCATGTCCCGTCGCATCACCGGTGCCGTCCTGCCGCTGACGGTTGCGGCCCTCCCCCTGTCCGCGCTCGCGGCCGGCCTGCCCACCATGGAAGACCCGTCGCGCGGCGCGGGCAGCGGCATCATGCAGACGCTGCAGAACTACGGCTACGACATCGTGCTGCTCATCGCGCTGCTCGTGGTCGCTTCGATGTTCGTCGGCGTCTGCTACCACGCCTACACGCGCTACTCGGAGATCCACACCGGCCGCGCCACCTGGGGCCAGTTCGGCCTGACCGTGGCAGTGGGGGCCATCCTGCTGGTCGTCGGCATCTGGCTGCTGACCAAGGCCACCGGCGTGCTGTAAGGGCCGGGACCGATGGCCGGCCTCCCGGAGAGTCCGCGCGACGGGCTCGTGACCTTCTTGCCGCACCGCCTGAACCGACACCCGGTGGTCGTGCGTGGGCTGACGGCAGACGAGTTGTGGATCTGTGCCGGCCTGTCGGCTGTGGCCGGGTTCTCGGTTGGCGTGCCGTTGGCCTGGCTGACTCACAGTATTGCCATGGTGCCCACGCTGATCGTCGCCGGGATCGGGATTGGTGTCTTCGTGGGCGGCGAATTCCTGCGGCGACAAAAGCGCGGCCGCCCCGACACCTGGCTCTACCGCCAGCTCCAGTGGCGGCTCGCACTGCGCTACCCCGCACTGACGGCCTACGTGGGGGGATGCCAGATCATCACCCGCTCGGGCTGGTGGAGCACCCGGCGCCAGCGTTTCGCCAGAGCCGCCCGAGTGGAAGGTAGTCCAGCGAGCGCGCCGGACCGTTCCCAAGCGCAAGTCCCGGAGCACGCAGTGCGGAGGGTTGTCCATTGAGCCGATTCAAGAACGAGGTCACCCACCTGCAGGCCCATGTGAAGACCCTGCGTCTCGGTGCCGCCGCGCTGTTCGTGGTGGCGCTGCTGCTCGGTTTCGGCTGGTGGAGCGCGCCCAAGAGCCTGACCATCCATGTACCTCCGGACCTGCGTTCCGGCAGCACCCGCAAATGGTGGGACGTGCCACCGGAAAGCGTCTATGCCTTCACGTTCTACATCTGGCAGCAGGCACAGCGCTGGCCGACGAATGGGGAGCAGGACTACCCACGCAACCTGCATGCGCTGTCCGCCTACCTCACACCGAGCTGTCGGTCCTTCCTGCAACAGGACTACGAGTTCCGGCGCAGCAACGGCGAGCTGCGCCAACGTGTGCGCGGCATCTACGAGATTCCCGGGCGAGGCTACGGCGACGATCCCACGTCGCGCGTACGGGCCGTGTCGGCAAGCAACTGGGTCGTCACGCTGGACATGAGCGCCGACGAGTACCTGGGCTCCGAGCAGGTCAAGCGCGCACTGGTGCGCTACGCGCTGAAAGTCGTGCGCATGGACGTCGACCCCGAGCGCAACCCCTTCGGCCTGGCATTGGACTGCTACGCGAGCGCACCGCAGCGCATCGAGCCGCCATCGGCCCCATCGCCCGCCAGTCAACCCGCCAATGCTGGACCTCATCTGCAGGGGGAAGCCCCATGAAGCGCCTTGTCCTGCCGGCCCTGGCCGGCCTCCTGCTCAGCATCGGTCTCATCTCTGCCAGCCAAGCCGTGGAGATCCTGCGCTGGGAGCGTCTGCCGCTGGCCGTGCCCCTCGTGGTCGGTCAGGAGCGCGTGGTCTTCATCGACCGCAACGTGCGCATCGGTGTGCCGGAAAGCATCGGCGAGCACCTGCGCGTGCAGAGCGCGGGCGGCGCGATCTACCTGCGTGCGAGCGAGCCGATCCCGCCGACGCGGCTGCAACTGCAGGACGTGGAATCCGGCGCGCTGATCCTGCTCGACATCGCGGCCGAGCCGGCAAAGGCGGGCCAGGCCCTGCTGGAGCCGGTGCGCATCGTCGAGGGTGACGAGCCAGCCGGCCGGCGTCGCGACCAGGCCGGTGACTCGGCCAACGCGGATGAAGAACCCGGACCCGGTACGCAGACGTCGACAGCCCGGCGCACAACCCCTGTGTCCGTGGTTCTGACGCGCTATGCGGCGCAGAACCTGTACGTGCCGCTGCGCACTGTCGAGCCCGTCGCCGGCATCGTTCGCGTCAGCCTGCGCCGCAACCTCGCACTGGGCAGCCTGTTGCCCACGCTGCCCGTGCGCGCATGGGCGCTGGCCGCGTGGCGGCTGGAAGATCAGTGGGTAACGGCGGTACGGCTCACCAACACCGCCGCGCGCTGGCTGGATCTCGACCCGCGCGCGCTCCAGGGCGATTTCGTCGCGGCGACCTTTCAGCATCCGACCCTCGGGCCGGCGGGTCGGTCGGCCGACACCACGGTGGTCTACCTCGTCACCCGCGGCCGTGGCCTGGCCGAGTCGCTGCTGCCGGCCCTGGCCCCCATCGATGCCACGGTGAACCTGCCGCCGGCAGCGGCGGCAGGTCAGCCCAGAGGAGCCACTGGCGATGAAAAGTAATCCGCTGCTCAAGTGGCTGCTGATCCCGATGGCGCTGCTGCTGGTGTTCATTGGCATCAAGCTCTTCTCCGGTGATCGAGGCGTTAAGTCCGCGCCGCCGGGCGCTGCCAGCCAGCTTACGCCCGAAGAGATGAAGGCCCTGGGCATCGAGGGCGACACGCCTCGCGATACCGTCGCCACCCTGGTGGCCCAGGTCAAGCAGTTGCGCAACGAACTGCAGACGGCCCTCACCGACAACAAGAACCAGAAGGCCGAGAACGAGCGCATGCGCGCCCGCGAAAGCGCAATCGATCAGCGTATCCAGACCGCGCTGGACGGCGAACGCGGCCGCTTGCAGCAGGATCGCGAGCAGGTGACCAGCGACCGCCAGCAGGCCCAGGGCCTGTTGCAAGACCTGCAGCGGCGCCTCGATGGCCTCTCCAGCAAGGGCGGTCAGGCCGATCTGCCCGTCGGACTGGGCCTGGAAGATGGCGACGGCAAGAGCTTCGGCACCGGCCGTGGCAGCAACAGCACGCGCTGGATGGAGCCGGACGACGCGAAGCTCCAGGCCAAGAATGGCAGCGCCGGCAGCGGACCGAGCTTTCCGACGAGTTTCGGGCCGGCGCAGAAAACGCTGTCGAACGCGGCGGATACTGTCGCCGCCGCAGGGAGTCGCGCCGTGGGCGCCTCCATCAAGCCGGTCTACACGGTGCCGTCGAACTCGACGTTGATGGGCTCCATCGCCATGACTGCGCTGATCGGCCGCGTGCCGATCGATGGCACCGTCAACGACCCGTATCCGTTCAAGGTGCTGATCGGCCCGGACAACCTCACCGCCAACGGCATCGACATTCCCGACGTGGCCGGCGCCGTGGTCAGCGGCACCGCCTCGGGCGACTGGGCGCTTTCCTGCGTGCGCGGCCAGATCCGCAGCGTCACCTTCGTCTTCCAGGACGGCACCATTCGCACGGTGCCGGAGGACGGCAGCAGGGGGCAGAGCGGCACTGGCAGCCAAGCCACTGGCAACGGCACGACCCAGGGCGGTCTCGGCTGGATCAGCGACCCCTACGGCATCCCGTGCGTTTCCGGCGAGCGGCGCAGCAACGCTCAGCAATATCTCGGCTCGCAGGCACTGATCACCGCGGCGGGGGCGGGCGCAGCATCGCTCATCAAGTCCGACAACGGCAGCGTGGCCGTGGTCGCCAACAGCAACGGCTCGCTCGGGACGGTCGGCATCAGCGGCGTTGATGCCATGGGTCGCATCCTGGCCGGCGGCGTGCGTGACATGGCCGATTGGGTCAACAAGCTCTACGGGCAGGCCTTCGCCGCCATCTACGTGCAGCCCGGCGCGAAGGTCGCCGTCCACCTGGAGCAGCCGCTCAACATCGACTACGACGCCAAGGGGCGCCGGGTCAATCACCGCCTCGGAGAAGCCCATGCGTCGGATCTGGATTGAAACAGCCGCGACCCTGCTCGCTGCCATGGTGCTGGGTGGCTGTGCCACCAGCAAGGACGAGTTGATGCCGCATGGCCCGCAAACCATGCTCGACGTCTGGAACCAGGAAACCGGCGGCGGCGCGGGCGGTGGCCAGCCCGCCCGGCAACTGCTCGATGCGCGCCAGAGCCTGCGCCGGCCGCTGACCGAGGCCGACGTGCAGAGCGCCCCCGCAGCCAACGCGGCCTACACCCGGACCGCCGCCAACGAGATTTACCGTCAGTTCCACCGGCTACCAAACCCGGACCTGGTCATGTACGTCTTCCCGCACCTGGCCGGCAGCGACCCCGTGCCGGTGCCCGGCTACACGACCGTGTTCCCGCTGTACCAGCGCGTGCAGTACGCGATGCCGGGCGAGCGTCTGGAGGACTACTGATGGCCTGGACCTTGCCCTGGCCGCGCAAGGCAGCGGCGTACGCCAGCACCGAAGCGCCAGCCGACGACGCCTGGACGCGGCACGTGTCGGCCCTGGCGGCGCAGGGCATTGCCGAGCCCGGCAGCGCCCTGGACAGCCACCAACGCAAGCCCGCCACCGAAGCGGATGCCCAGGCGCTCTACGACGTGGCGCCGTCCTTTGCCGACCTGCTGCCTTGGGTGGAATACCTGCCGAACTCCAGGAGCATGCTGCTGGAGGACGGCCAGTCGGTCGCGGCTTTCTTCGAGCTGGCGCCGGTCGGCACCGAGGGCCGCGAGCTGGCCTGGCTGTGGCAGGCGCGCGATGCGCTGGAGAACGCGCTGCAGGATTCCTTCGACGAACTCGACGAGAACCCCTGGGTGGTCCAGCTCTACGCCCAGGACGAGTCGAACTGGGACGGCTATCTGCGCGGGCTGGCGAGCTATGTGCGTTCGCGCGCCCAGGGCAGCGCCTTCAGCGAGTTCTACCTGCGCTTCTTCGCGCATCACCTGCGCGCCATTGCCAAGCCCGGCGGGCTGTTCGAGGACACGACGGTGACGCGCCTGCCGTGGCGCGGCCAGATCCGGCGCGTGCGCATGGTGGTTTATCGTCGCTCACCCGCGTCAGCTTCATCTCGCCGGGGCCAGTCCCCCGAGCAGGCCCTGACGACCATCGGCGACCGGCTCGCGAGCGGGCTCGCGAACGCAGGCGTGAAGGCCCGCCGCATGGATGCCGCCGACATCCACGACTGGCTGTTACGGTGGTTCAACCCCCATCCGACGATGCTCGGTCCGACCGCCGAGGATCGGGATCGCTTCTACGCGCTGACCCGTTACCCCGAGGAGCAGGAAGCGGGCGAGATTGAGCTGGAAATAGAACTCGCAAGTGGCGACTTCGCACAGCGCCTGTTCTTCGGCCAGCCGCGCTCGGACGTGGACAGCGGCACCTGGCTCTTTGATGGCCTCCCGCATCGGGTGATCGTGATGGACCGGCTGCGCATGCCGCCCTCGACCGGCCACATCACCGGCGAGACCCGCAAGGGCGGCGATGCGGTCAATGCGCTGTTCGACCAGATGCCGGAGGACACGGTGATGTGCCTGACCCTGGTCGCCACGCCTCAGGACGTGCTGGAAGCGCACCTGAACCATTTGAGCAAGAAGTCGGTCGGCGAGACGCTCGCCTCGGAGCAGACCCGGCAGGATGTGCAGCAGGCGCGCAGCCTGATCGGCAGCGCGCACAAGCTCTATCGCGGCGCGCTGGCGTTCTACCTGCGCGGTCGCGATCTGCATCAGCTCGAAACCCGCGGCCTGCAGCTCGTCAACGTCATGCTCAACGCCGGCCTGCAGCCGGTGCGCGAGGAAGACGAGGTGGCGCCGCTCAACAGCTACCTGCGCTGGCTGCCTTGTGTGTTCGACCCGGCCCTCGACGAGCGGCAGTGGTATACCCATATCATGTTCGCGCAGCATGCCGCGAATCTCGCGCCGGTCTGGGGCCGCAGCCAGGGAACGGGGCATCCCGGCATCACCTTCTTCAACCGCGGCGGCGGGCCGATCACCTTCGATCCCCTGAATCGGCTCGACCGGCAGATGAACGCGCACCTGTTCCTGTTCGGCCCCACCGGCTCGGGCAAGAGCGCAACCCTCAACAACATCCTGAACCAGGTGACGGCGATCTACCGGCCTCGGCTGTTCATCGTCGAGGCGGGCAACAGCTTCGGCCTGTTCGGCGACTTCGCGACCCGGCTGGGCCTCACGGTGCATCGTGTGAAGCTCGCACCCGGCGCAGGGGTCAGCCTAGCCCCGTTCGCCGACGCACACCGCCTGGTGGAAACGCCCAGCCAAGTGCAGACGCTGGATGCCGACGACCTGGACGAAGACCGCGACGAAACAGCGCAGGTCGCCGATGCGGACGAGCAGCGTGACGTGCTGGGCGAGCTGGAAATCACCGCGCGGCTGATGATCACCGGCGGCGAGGACAAGGAAGAGGCCCGCATGACGCGCGCCGACCGCAGCCTGATTCGCCAGTGCATTCTCGATGCGGCCCGCCGCTGCGTGGCGAACGAACGCACTGTGCTCACGCGCGACGTGCGCGACGCGCTGCGTGAGCGCGCCCACGACACCACGCTACCCGAAGTGCGCCGCGCCCGGCTGCTGGAGATGGCCGACGCCATGGACATGTTCTGCCAGGGCGTCGACGGCGAGATGTTCGACTGTCCCGGCAGCCCGTGGCCCGAGGCCGACCTCACGATCGTCGATCTGGCGACCTTCGCGCGCGAGGGCTACAACGCCCAGCTCTCGATCGCCTACATCAGCCTCATCACCACGGTGAACAACATCGCAGAGCGCGACCAGTTCCTTGGTCGGCCGATCATCAACGTCACCGACGAGGGCCACATCATCACCAGGAACCCGCTGCTCGCGCCCTACGTGGTCAAGATCACCAAGATGTGGCGCAAGCTCGGCGCCTGGTACTGGCTGGCGACCCAGAACATCGACGACCTGCCCAAGGCGGCCGAGCCGATGCTCAACATGATCGAGTGGTGGATCTGCCTCTCGATGCCGCCGGACGAGGTGGAGAAGATCGCGCGCTTCCGGGAGTTGAACCCGGCGCAGAAGGCGCTGATGCTCTCCGCGCGCAAGGAGGCCGGCAAGTTCAGTGAGGGCGTGATCCTGTCCAAGTCGATGGAGGTGCTGTTCCGCGCGGTGCCCCCCAGCCTGTACCTGGCGCTGGCCCAGACCGAGCCGGAAGAGAAGGCCGAGCGCTTCCAGTTGATGCGGCAGTACGGCATCGGCGAGCTGGATGCGGCCTTCAGGGTGGCCGAGAAGATCGACCGTGCCCGGGGCATCGAGTCGCTGCCGCTCGATGCGCTGGCCTGACGGGGAGACCATGATGCCCTTGCCCGGACTCGCTCGATCCAGATCCTTCCTCTTCGCTCTGCTGGCGACGACAGTGCTGATGAGTGTGGCGATCTGGCTGGTGCTGCGCCCGACGGTCACTGCTCCGGCCGCGGTTCAGCCCCGGCCCCATGTCGAAACGATGCCAACGGCGTCTTCCCCGTCGGCGGTTTTCGGGCCGCCCTGGCGCTACGGCCGTCCTGAAGCGCGCTTCACCGTGGTCGAGTACGCCGACCTGGAATGCCCGTTCTGCCGGACCTACTTCCCGGTACTCAAGCGCTGGATCGACGAACACCCCGAGGTGGACTGGCAGTGGCACCACCTGCCGCTGGCGATGCACGGACCGGCGGCCTCGGCCGGAGCGCGCCTGATTGAGTGCGTCGGCGAAGCCGGCGGCCACGCCGCGTTCTGGCAAGCCGTGGAATGGGTCTATGCCCACACGCGCGGCGATGGACAGGGTTTGCCCGAAGGGCTGCGTTATCCCGACCTCACGCCTGCCGCACAGCAGTGTCTCGACAGCGATCGGCCCGATGCTTTCATCCGCACCCAGGCCGCAGAGGCCGCGAAGAACGGCGTCACCGCCACGCCAGCCCTGCGGCTTCGCGACCGCGACACCGGCAAGGCCCTCTTGCTGCACGGTCCCGTGGAAGGCGATGCCTTGCTTTCGGCACTCGATCTGCTTGCCGCAGGCGACATGGCGACCGTCGAGCCGTCCCGATCCCCAGACATGCCCGCCGCGTCCGTCGGCGACATGCCCAGGTAGCCCTCGATCTTCAAGGCTACGGTGCGGCTCGACCGCGCTGATCGAAAACCCGTTCGCATCGCATCCCTCGCCGCGAACGCCCACCGCACCCGCGGTGGCGGATGCCCACTCGTCGCCTGCCTCATCCCGTCGTCCCCTGGAGGGTTTGCCCTCCCGGGGCAGGCGCCCTCCGATCTCATCCATTGGAGGTTCGCCATGTCTTGCGTCATCGCCGATTCCAGACCGGAATCGCTCACCCTGATCGCAGCCCAGCACGAAGACTGGATCATCCAGCAGGCCCTCACCCTGCTCGAGAACCGCGTCTTCAAGGCCGGTCCAGCGGTGTCCAGTCCCGCCGCCGTGCGCGACTACCTTCGCATGAAGCTGGTCGTGGAACCCAACGAAGTCTTCGCCGTCGTGTTCCTCGACAGCCGGCACCAGGTGCTCGCCTACGAGCCGCTGTTCAAGGGCACGGTCGACCAGACCTCGGTGTATCCGCGGGTGGTCGTTCAGCGCGCCTTGGCCCTCAACGCCTCGGCGCTCATCCTGGCGCACCAGCACCCGTCCGGTGTGACCGAGCCCTCGGCCGCTGATTGCGCGCTCACGGACCGACTGAAAGCAGCCTTGGCGCTGGTCGACATCAGGGTGGTGGACCACTTCGTCATCGGCAAGGGCACACCGTACTCGTTCGCTGAGTCGGGCCTGCTATAGCAGCACCTGCCCAGGTGCGTTTGTTCCATCCCCGCGGGAGCTTCGGCTCCCGTTTCTTTGCCTTCGGTTCAAGGAGCGGCGGCATCTCAATAAACGGAGCGCGCGCAGTGCGCTTTGTTTGTCGCAGCGATGTCCTCGTCGGCGTTTGACTACGGGCCTGATCAACGCCAAGGGCGACCAAGATGCCGGCCTTCCTCCTCAAATCCTCGCCGGGTTGGCCGGCCCTCGGCATCGCCGCCGCTCTGCTGGCCACACTGTCCTCGTTCCGCACGGCCGCGTTCGCCGCCGACGTGCTCGTCGTCACCGACAGCCACCATTCGGTTCAGTCGATGGCCGATGCGCGGGTCGTCGAACTGGATCTGCCCGCCCGGATCGAGGCCGAGCTGTCCGCAGGCCTGCCCGCCAATCCCGGCCAAGCCGCAGCCATCGTGCGCCAGCGGCTGGGCGAGGGCAAAGACGAACTGCAACGCCGGATCGGAGGCGCCTACCAAGGTGTCGCCGATGCCTGGGGCCTGGGCATCGCCAAGATTCCCGCGGTGGTGGTCGATCGACGCTACGTGGTCTATGGCGAGCCCGACGTGGCGCGCGCCGTCGCCCGTATAGATGCCTATCGGAGCGCGAGGCCATGACCTGCCTGCTGACCGGGCTGTCCCGGCGCTTGCGGGCGGCCATGGCCTCGCTGCTGCTGTGCGGCGCCACGTCGACCTTCGCCCTGGACACGGTAACCATCGTTGCCTCGGCCTTGTCGCCGAATTGCCTGGAGTATCGTGTCGTCGGCATCTGCTACTGGTTGTTCTGCACCATGTTCGGTTGCTCGGTCCGTACCTCAGTCAAGGTCCGCCACTACGTTCCCGATGCCGTGGTTTCGAGCTACTCGAACACCGGCGAGAACCCGTGGATAGAAGTGCGGGCGATGAGCATGCCCAATCCCACCGCTCGGGCCGGCGGTGATGGCACGACCAACCACGACAACGAGAACAACCTGGCCAAGTTCAAAAATGCGGATGTGATCGGGCATCCCGCCGGCTTGGTGTTCAGCCGGTTCGTCAGCGCATCCGGCTATACCTGCCAGGGTGCGGGCACGGCCTTCATGCCGTACCTGCTGAGCACGTTCGATACGCTGGCCTGGCGCTACAACATCCCGGAGCTGGCCTACCCGGAGGCCTTGATCCCCGGCATGCGCGAGATCGGCAGCCGCGCGACGCTGAACCTGTGGGGCAACGTCTATCCGCGCGGCGGTTTCCTGCATCAGACCGACGACTACAAAAGCGGTGCCGTGGTGGCGCAGCGCGCGGGCGACGTCGTGACGCGGCGCGCCCAGCCCCACGTCTACCAGCCGCTGCTCGCGAGTGCGCGCGCCGGCTACTGGCCCGCTGGCGCCCTGGTGGAGGGCGACGCCTCCACCGGCAAGTGGCAGGAGTTGACGCCGACCCTCTCGACCACCTGCGCGGTCTTCCCGCACGGCAATACGCGCGTGCAGGCCCAACAGGGCGACTACGCCTGGGCGCTGTGGCGGCCCTATGCCTGCTGCCAGCGCCGGGGGCAGATCTTCCTCGGCAGCGTTGATTTCATGTGAGGTGCCACCGATGAAAGCGTCCCTTTCCCGCTTTGCTCGGCGGACCAAGCCGCATACCCTGGCCGTCGCGCTCGCCTGCACTGTAACGGCAATGGCAAGCGTCGCCTGGGCACAGACCCGCATCGACCGCAACGGCGCCAGCGTGAGCGGCAGCGTCATCGGCGACGACGTGCTCTACAGCATCGGCGGCGGCCGGGCCGTGTCCATGGGCGGCGCCGGGAACATGCAGAGCATCGGCGTCGGGATCGGCTGGAACAGCAACCTGATCTGCGGCGACATGAGCATCACGACGACGCTGCAGAACCAGCTCAACGGCATCACCAACGGTTTCCAGGCAATCATGAGCTCGGTGATCCAGAGCGCCACCAGCGCCGTGGCGTCGCTGCCGGCGCTGATCATCCAGCGCGCCGACCCCGGCCTCTACAACCTGCTCACCAACGGCGTCCTGCAAGCCCGCCTGGACTTCGATCGCTCGAAGATGAGTTGTCGTGCCATCGCCAATCGGATGGCGGACATGGCCGGCGGCCAGGCCGGCTGGGACCAGCTCGCCGAGGGCATGGCGCTGCGGGATGCGGTCAGCAGTAACGACGCCGTGTCGGCCATTGAGCAGGCCGAGTCGAACAAGGGCAACAACGGCGTGCCCTGGGTCGGCGGCGGCAACGCGGGCGGCGCGGGCCAGAGTTCGATCAAGGTGGTAGGCGATGTGACGCGCGCGGGCTACAACCTGCTCAACGGACGCAGCGTCACGGACTCCTCGTCGATCCCACGCGCTTCCTGCGGCAACCGGCTGACCTGCCAGACCTGGTCCTCGCCTGCTGTGGCTGCGACTTGGGCGACCCGCGTGCTGGGCGAGCGTGAGCAACGCACCTGCGAAAGTTGCACCAAGACCCAGACCACGCCCGGTGTCGGCCTCACGCCGGTGATCCAGGAGGAGTACGAGACCAAACTTCAGGCGCTGCAGGAACTGGTGACGGGCGCGAAGCCGACGACGGTGGCGAACCTCGAAGCGGCCGGCAGCAATTCGCTGCCGATCACCCGCGGCGTGATCGAGGCTTTGCGCGACGAGCCCGACCAGGATCTGCTGGGTAAGCGCCTGGCCTCCGAGGCAGCTCTGTCCAGCGTGCTGGAGAAGGCTCTGCTGTTGCAGCGCACGCTGCTCACCGGCAAGAAGGAACCGAACGTCGCGGCCAACGAACTGGCCGTCAAGGCGGTCGATCAGGAAAACAGTGCGCTGGAGCAGGAGATCAACAACCTCAAGACCGAACTGGAACTGCGTCGCACGCTGGCGGGCAATTCCGCGATGGCGATCGTCCAGCGCCACGGCACCCGTGCCGGTGGCTCGCGCGGTATCTTCGAGGGCGACACCACGCGCGACCGGCTCAAGGAGGTTCAGAAGCCCCGGAGTACCCCATGACCTGGCCGACTTGGCTGCGGCCTTCGCGGCTGTTCAGTCGCCGCATGGGCGTTGCGCTGCTGTGGGCGCTGTTGATCTGCGGCGTTGCGGTGACCGTAAACGTCGCGGGCATCCATGTCGTCGGCAGCATCGATGGTTGGGAGCATTGGCTGCACGCGCACTCGACCCACTTCCTGGCGTGGCGCCTGGTTCTCTACGCGGCGACGGCCTATGGCTGGTGGTGGATGCGGCAGCGCCTGCGGCAACGCGAACCGACGGCTGAGACGTATCAACGCTTGCTGCGGGTCGAGATCGCGGCCGTGGTCACCGTCGTGTTGCTCGAAGGCAGCCAATGGCTGCGCAACGGCTGAGGGGAGGAGGACGTCATGACCCTCTACACGACGGACTACCTGGAGTACTACCTGACCCTGGTGGGTTGGGTGGTCAACAACGGCATCTGGAGCATCCTCGTGGCCAGCGGCGTGTTCGCGCTACCTTTCGTCGCCATCGTCATCCAGGAATGGCTCCGGGCGCGGGCGGAAGGCGCGGACGAAGGCAACAAGGGCGTACTGTCCTCGATGCGCATCGAGAACCGCGTGTGGGTGGCGATCATGGTCATCATGTTCGCCGGCATCCCGTTCATTCCGGTGGATCTGAACACGATCGCGTTCGATACGAGCCGCTCTGCGCAATGCCAAGTCAATGTGCCGCAGCCGGCCGACACGGGGTGGTCCAACGCCTACACCACGCTCAACAACCAGAACGCGCTGGTGCCCGTGTGGTGGTTCTTCATGCACGCCATCTCGAAGGCCGTCACCGGGGCCGCGGTGGCAGCGATCCCCTGCGGAACGGATCTGCGGCAGATGCGCATGGACGTGGATGCCACGCGTATCGATGACGCGGTGCTGGCGCAGGAAGTCGGCGATTTCGTGCACGACTGCTACGCCCCCTCGCGCGCCAAACTGTTCATGAACCGGCCGACGCTCTCCGACGAGCAGATGAACGACGTGACTTGGATCGGTTCGAGCTACTTCCTCGACACGACGGGCTTCTACGACACCTACCATTCGAGCACGCCGCGCACGGCCTGGCCCTATGACGCGACCCGCGACGCGGGGCTCGCCCAAGTGGACAGCGGTGGCGGCTATCCGACCTGCCAACAGTGGTGGTCTGACGGCAGCAGCGGGCTGCGTACGCGCCTGCTGTCCCAGGTCGATCCCGATCTGCTGTCGCGCATGGGCCGCTGGGCGGGATTCCTGTCGCAGAACGAGGTCAACGACTCGGTGATCCGCGCCGTCGTCTCGCCCCGGCAGCAGAAGATGAACCAGGGCGCTGTCTATACGGACTACGGCGGCCAGATCGAGAAGACGCTGCCCAACATCGTGACGCGCGGTGCCGGCGACCTCGGAATGGCCGCTGGATCGCTGGGTTTCTTCCCCGCTATGGACGTGGTGCGCCAGGCGCTGCCGATGGTGCTGTCGCTGCTCAAGATGGCGCTCGTCATCTGCATTCCGCTGGTGCTGCTGTTCGGAACCTACGAGCTGAAGGCCTTGGTCGCGGTGAGCTGCGTGGAGTTTGCGCTGTTCTTCGTGGACTTCTGGTTCCAGCTCGCGCGCTGGCTCGACAGCACGATCCTCGATGCGCTCTACGGCTGGGGATTCGGTGCGAATCGGCCGCACAGCAACTTCGATCCCTTGATCGGCCTGAACAATGCCTTCGGGGACATGCTGCTGAACTTTGTCATGGCAACGATGTTCATTGTGCTGCCAACGTTTTGGGTAGCCGCGTTGGGGTGGGTTGGGGTGCGGGCAGGTGGGGCACTTCAGGGCCTTTCAGACGCCACGCGACCGGCCGGCCAAGCCGGCGGAAAAGGATCCGGAACCGTGTCAAATAGACTTCGGTGAGCGAGTCTTTCCCGTGCTCAAAGCACTCAGTCTTTATCGTATCGTGGGTCTGGAGCGTCGTTGTATAGGATTGGGTCGTACCCCGGGTTATGCTTGTGCTCAGCCTGTTCCCCAATCGCCCATTCTTCTGTTTCGTCGCCCTCGGAGTCTCGTGCCATCCAGGCTGCAACCACAATAACCGCGAGCAACAACGCCAACCAGAACGCGGTGTAGGCCAGTACGCTAAGTACGACAAGTTGGAGGGCCAGCAATGCCGCACCGGCCATGCCAGGCACCCATCCCAGTGCCGCCAGCCGCCCGTGCGCCTTACGATCCAGGCGCACGAATCCCCGCCACGTCCGGCCCAGCATCCGGCCGACGCGCTCTGCGAAGGTGGTGTGTACGGCGGGCTTCATCGTGGATACTTTTCCAAACTTGGCTCAGGATCGTTCTACCGGACCAGGATCGGGCTCCACGCCGATGCGGTAGTCCGCAACGAAACGAGGCCAGCCTGCATGGCCAGGCAAGTCGATGTCCTCGATCAGCTTGACCTTCCGCTCGGCCCGCTCGAACAGGGCGATGCTGGTGGCGGGGTAGTTGTTGCGCGACGGATAGCGCACACCGTCGAACAATGGCACACCATCGCTCCCCTGCATCGCATGCACCAGACTGGACACCTGCTGCGTGTGCGTGTAGCCGCGACTGGCCAACTGCTCCAGGTTCAAGCCAAAGTAGCCGGCCATCACGCCTTCGGCCGTCAGGTCGACCAAATGCAGTTCTTCCCGCACGCCGACCGCGCGTACCAGACGGCTCTGGACTTCTGCCAGTGCGATCGAGCGCTTGGAGTCCTTGTCCCACAGGTGCTTGTGGAATACGGACTCCATCAATGCCGTGGGGAGGTCGCGGCCCAGGTAGAGCACGCCGTAGTCCCGGGCTGGCGCGTCGTAACGGTTGGTGCCGTCACGGCCGAAGTACAGTGGCTGGCCCCGGTAGACCACGCGACTCACATGCTGGAGCAGTGTGCCCGTCTCGATTCGGAACGAGGTCAACCCGATACTCACGCCAACCCCACCTCAATGGATGCTCAGCACGTTGAGCACCGCCCTGGCCACCTCACTGACCGAATCGGCAGTCACGGCCTCCACCGGCGAGCGAGCGTCCAGACTCTCGAGCGGCTCGGACAGGGCGCGGTACAGCGTCCAGTTGTCGACCTCGACCGCCCCTTGCAGCACGGCCTGCGTCAACCGTTGCTTCACGGGATCAAGTTGCCAGTCGGGCAACTTCTGGCCGCGAGGCCCGACGTTCAGTGCCAGCAACCGGCGTGCATCGATGTCCTTGTAGATCTGCTGTCGCGACTTATTTGCCAGCCGGGCGAACTCGGGCAGCGGCAGATTGTGCGACTGATCGAAGGCTTCCAGCATCGCGGCGCGACCGCGCTGGATGTCGGTCTCGCCCGGCACCCAACGGGTGCTGGCGCGCAGCGCAGCCGCCTTGCGCGCCAAGGTCTGCTCCGTGGTTTCCACCAGTGGCATTTCGAGGGAAGGCGGAAGCGCCACCGCTTCCACACGTTCATGCACAAACGCCTGCAGTTCGGCTGCAAAGGCCCGGGCATCCCGGATTTCGACGCTGGCGGAGAAGCGGCGCACGACATCATCCACCGTGACGCGCGGCAGGTGATCGGCGATGAATTCGAGGGTCTTGGGCATGGTCATCCCCCGTAAACGGGACTGAGACAACAGCAATCTAGTCTCCCATGTCTCTCTTGTCAATTATGTCAACGCCCTGCGCCACCCCATGTCATGCACACATCATCCAGGTGGCCAATGGGGTCACGTAGGGTAAGCCCATCCGGGAACGTGGTGGTCATCCAATCCGGTCTGGGTCCGCCACGCATTGACCCTGGAGTCATCAAGCCAAATGCCCTAAATCCCAAAGGATCGAAGGCTAAAAGGTCGCGAAGGGGGAAGGGAACGGGAGCAAGGGGAAAGGCCCTGCCCGAAAACGCCAAAAGGCTCCCCCGACCAGCCCACCATCCGGAGTTCGCCATGCTCTCGCTGTTCCAACGCAAACGGGTACGCCCCGCCGTCAGCGTGCAGCCCACTCCCACCGAAGCGTCCAAAGGGCTGATGCGGCCGGAGTCGGCCACATCGCTGCTGGCGACGCCGCGTCGGCAGAAGCTGCTGGAACACATCTGGCAGCGCACCTCGCTGTCGCGCCGCCAGTTTGCCACGCTGTATCTCGCACCGCTGGAACGCTACGTCGAGCTGGTCCAGCAGTTCCCAGCTTCCGAAAGCCATCACCATGCCTATCCGGGTGGCATGCTGGACCACGGCCTGGAGATCGTCGCCTATGCGCTCAAGCTGCGGCAGTCGCACCTGCTGCCCGCCGGCGCCACACCGGAAGCCCAGGCGGCCCAAGCCGAGGCCTGGACCGCCGGCACCGCCTACGCGGCGCTGCTGCACGACATCGGCAAGATCGCCGTCGACCTGCATGTGGAGTACGACGACGGCGCGGTCTGGCACCCCTGGCATGGGCCACTGCGGCGACCGTACCGATTCCGATACCGCAAGGACCGCGAGTACCGGCTGCACAGCGCCGCCACCGGACTGCTCTATGCCCGCCTGCTCGATCGCGACATCTTCGACTGGCTGAGCGGCTACCCCGACCTCTGGGCTGCCTTGCTCTACGTCCTCGCCGGCCAGTACGAGCACGCCGGCACGCTCGGCGAGCTGGTGGTGCAGGCCGACCAGGCATCGGTGGCCCAGGAACTCGGCGGCGATCCCGGCAAAGCGCTGGCGGCGCCCCGGCACGCGCTGCAACGCAAACTGCTGGACGGCCTGCGCTATCTACTCAAGGAAGAATTCAAGCTGAACCAACCCCAGGCCTCGGATGGCTGGCTGACCCAGGACGCCCTCTGGCTGGTGAGCAAGACCGTCTCCGACAAGTTGCGCGCGCACCTGCTGTCGCAGGGCATCGACGGCATTCCGTCGAGCAACACGGCCGTGTTCAACGTGCTGCAGGACCATGGCATTGCCTTGGCCACGCCGGACGGCAAGGCGATCTGGAAGGCCACCGTCACGAGCGACGCCGGCTGGTCGCACAGCTTCACCTTCCTGAAGCTGTCGCCCGCGGCGATCTGGGAACACGCCGACCGGCCGGCTTCCTTCGCAGGCCGTGTGTTGGTCGATCAGGAGGAACAGGAAGAGACGGTGCCGCAGACGCCCGTTGAGCCTGAAGCCCATCGCGTGGAACACGCGGCAGCGGCTCCAGCGGTCATGCCGGTCGCACCGATGACCGCGGACAACGACGTGGCGGCGCTGCTCGATCTGCTGGACGTCACGCCCACACCATCGACGCTACCGATCGCATCCGAGCCCGAGGTCGGCACAGATGTTGGCGTCGAGGCTGACCCCGTACCGATGCCGGCAACCGCGCTGTCGGCCACGGCGAGCCACACAGCGGCCCAGGAGCGCGCCGAACCTTCCGGCACCCACTTCATGGCCTGGCTGCGTCAGGGCATCCAGACGCGCAAACTCATCATCAACGATGCCAAGGCGCTGGTGCACACCGTCGATGGAACGACCTACCTCGTCAGCCCTGGTGTCTTTCAGCGCTATGCGCAGGAACACCTGCTGGTCGCCGCGCTGGCCAAGCCGGAAAAGCTGGAGGGATGGCAGTGGGTGCAGAAGCGTTTCGAAAAGCTGGGCCTGCACCGCAAGCAGGCCAGCGGGCTGAACATCTGGACCTGTGAAGTCACAGGGCCGCGCAAGTCACGGCGGCTGCACGGCTACCTGTTGACCGATCCCCAGACGCTGTTCCAGGAGGTGCCTCCGAACAATCCGCACCTGCGTCTCGCCGACGAAACCGCAAAGCGCGAAAATTCAGCCTTGGGGGGCAGGAACGACGACCAGGAATAGACCTGCCGCCGCAATACAGGTCGGCTTCAGTCCGAGGAATTGGGCGATGCCAGCTTGTCCTCGGTGAGTGCCATCAGATGGGCAGAACTGCATTTCAGCGCACGGGCGATCTTGAGGATCAGGGGGAGCGTGGGAACGTGTTCGCCACGCTCGATCTTGCCCATGTGCGAGCGCTCGATCCCGGCCAGATGGGCCAGCGCCTCTTGGGAGATGGCCTGGTTCATTCTTTCTTCGCGCACGGCCGCCCCAAACGCGATGGCGGGTTCCGCTTCGTAGGTGGTGGTGCCGGTAGGCCGGCCTCGTTGAATCGATCGCTTTTGCATTGTCAAAAGCGTCGAATACAGCCACGATCTAAACCACGTTAAACTTAACTCAATCCAGCGGCGCCCCAGTCGCCGCGAATCCACTGCCTGGAGGGAGCTGGACGTGAAATCGAGCGATGCCTCCACCGAAATTCGAGTGGCCGTCCTTGGCGAATGGGTGCCGCCCCAGCTTGCTGATGTGCTCGCACTGCAGCGCGCCGAAGAGCCGGAGATCCCCGCAGCTCTCGTCGGCTGCACGGCCGATGACCAGGCCACACAGCAGCCAGGCGAAGGCTTCGACTTCGCCTTGTCCACGGCTGCTTGGCAGTGGCCGGGCTGGGTATGCGAGGCGCTGTGGCATGACACGCTGGCGGTCGCAGTGGCCAAGCGCTCGCACTTGCTGGCTTACCACGAAGTGCCTTGCTGCGAAGTGCTCAAACAGCCCTTGATCTGCGCACAGTCAACGGCCGACGAGCCATGGCGCGCGGTGGCACAACGTCTATTCGAGGATGCGCTTCAGGATCGCGAGCAGACGGTCAGCACCTTCGACATGGCGATGACGCTCGTCTCTGCGGGATATGGCATCGCCGTCGCGCCGGCCGTGAGGCTGACCGGCTACCAGCGCCGAGGCATCGCTGTGCGGCCGCTGGCAGGCGCACCGACCGTCGTGATGGCCTACCTGCTGCGTCCCCATGCGTCGTTGACCGAGCCCCAAGCGAGGTTTGCGCGCCGCGCCCGATCCGTGTCCTGACGCCTCCGGCGCCACTCGTGCTTGGCAAAGTCGTGCTTAATCCCTGGTTTGCTAGGCATTGTGCCGAGAGAGGCGAGGCCGAGCCCCACGCGAGACTCGTCCATGGCATCGTTTCGCAGCCGACGCTTGGCCGGCGTTCTGACGCCATGCAGCTGTCCCAGTCAGCGCCTGCCGTTATGCGAGCCTCAACTGCTGCGGGGACCACTCGCTCTCCTTCACGGTCGTGCTCACCGCCATGATGAGCTTGTCGAGGTTGGTGGCGGTGGCGCTTTCCAGGGCTGAGCGGCCGCGCAGCATTGCGCGGGGCTGCAGGAGCGCGTGGTAGATCTGCCAGGGGTCTGAGCCCTGGGTCAGCTTGAGGACGGCCTGAATCAGGGCATGCTTGACTGGATCGAGATGCCAATCCGGCACGCGCTGGCCACGGTTGCCGAGGTTCAGTGCCAGCAGGTTGCCCGCCTTGATCTCGTAGCTGATCCACCGGCGGGACTTGCCCGCCATCTTCGCGTACTCGGCAACCGGCAGATTGTGCGGTGCCTCGAAGACATCGACCAGTTCCATCCGCTCGCGCTGAATGTCGGAAAGCGGCTGCTCCATCACCGACCGTGGCGACGTGACCGCGGGCAACCGATGCGTTGCGGCCGATACCAGCGGCATTGCGTCCCCGGGCTTCGTCACGATCAGCAGCGGCGCCACTGCAGGCTTGGGCGGCGCGCTGCCGGCTTCCGCGTCCGAAATGACGGGCACGCCTTCCAGATGCACGGTGAGCGGCATGCTCGCCTGTTCGACCAGGTTCTGCTCAAACAGGTCGAGCCGGTCGGCCCAGTCCTGCATCATTCGCCGCCGCTGCTCCACGTACTCAGCGTGGTTGTACGTGGCACTGACCTTGTTGGGATCGACGTGAGAGAGCTGCGCATCCACCCACACCTTCGGGTAGCCGATCTCGTTGAGCGCGGTGGACATCGTGGCCCGGAGGCCATGTCCGGTCAGCAGGTCGCGATAGCCCATGCGCTTGAGGGCACTGTTGAGCGTGTTCTCGCTCATGCGCTTCTTCATTTCGCTGTCGTGCCGGAAGAGGTAGTGCTGGGCCGGTTTGAATTGCTCCAGCATGTGGCGAACGATCTCGATGGCCTGCACCGACAGAGGCACGATGTAGGGCGGCATGTCCTTGGGCAACTGGCGCTTCTTGCGCATGTCCATCTGGAGTTGCTTCACGACGTCCGGCGGGATGATCCAGAGGCCCCGATCGAGATCGAACTGATCCGGTGTGGCCAGGCGCAGCTCGCCGGTTCGCACACCGGTCAGTAGCAACAGCCGCAGGCCGAGCTGGGTCTGCAACCGGCCACGGTACTTGCGCAGACGCTGCAACAGCCTCGGCAGATCGGCCATGCGCAGGAACGGGTTGTGGTTGACGGGGGGCAGCGGCAATGCCACCACGTCGAGATCGGAGGCCGGGTTCTGTTCCAGGCCCGGCACGATCACCAGCGCGTAGCGGAACATCTGGTTGAACCAAGTCCGGACCTTCTCGGCGACGGAGAGCGCCTTGCGCCGCTCGATCCTGGCGATCATCTCCAGCAGGTCAGGCCGCTTGATCTCGTAGATCGAACGCTTGCCCAGAAACGGCAACACATCCTTGGCGAAGACGCGGGGGAGGATCGAGAGGGTGGTCTGGCGGCCCTTCTTGAGGCTGAGTTCGCGGTGGGCCAGCCACTTCCTGTATATCGCCTCGAAGGTGTTCTCACCGGCGAGCTTGGCCGCGCCGCGACTTTGCTTGCGATGGATGCGAGGGTTGATGTCCTTGGCCACCAAGGCTCGTGCTTCGTCGCGCAGGGCGCGTGCCGCGCGAAGGGAAACCTCCGGGTAGGTACCCAGCGACATCCGTTTGGGTTCTTTCAGCCAGTAGTAGCGAAAGTGCCAGCTCTTGCCCCCGGTGGCCGTGACGGCCAGAAAGAGGCCATCCATGTCCCTGAGGGTGTAGGCCTTGCCGGTGGCCTTGGCCCGGCGCACCTCCAAGTCTGAGAGTGCCATGTTCCAGCTCCTGAACTTGAGTCAGGAGCCAGATGCTCAACCCATCGACCTTGGCGCTCCACGAACAATCCGGAAGCCGCCGTGCCCGCAAAAATGGACACAATTATGGACATAAAAGTCGCGGCTTCAGGTGGATTTCGGTGGATGTCCATGGAACATCGCTGCGCTTTAAAAGCGTTTTTTATCAACGACTTGATGAGCTTCTTGGACGTCCACGGAGCTCCGTGGAAAATGTGCAGTGGAGCGGGCGATGGGAATCGAACCCACGGCTCTAGCTTGGGAAGCTAGGGTATTACCATTATACGACGCCCGCTCGGCGGCCCGGTTTGCATCGGGCAGGGCGCCATTCTAATGACTGGCGCAGTGCGACGCAATGCGTGGTCGGGGCGGTGCGGCAGGCCGTGGTAAGATTTTCGTTCGACGCTTCAGACAGTTTCCTCATGATCCAGCTCATCATCAACGGCCAGCCGGAACGCCTCGAACAGGCGCTGACCGTGCATGCCCTGCTCGAGGTGCGCCAGCTTGCCGGCAAGCGGCTGGCGGTCGAGCGCAACGGCGAGATCGTCCCGAAGGGGCGGCACGCCGAGACCCTGCTCGCGGACGGCGACCGGCTGGAGATCGTCGTCGCCGTCGGGGGCGGTTAACGCCCGCGCAACACCGCTTTCCGACTCCTTTCCCGGTTCCCTTGCCCGGTTCCTTTTCCCACTTCCGCATTCCCGCAGGTCGAACATGAACGACTCCCTGGTCATCGCCGGCAAGTCCTACGGCTCCCGCCTCCTCGTCGGCACCGGCAAGTACAAGGATTTCGACGAGACGCGCGCAGCGATCGACGCGAGCGGCGCCGAAATCGTCACCGTCGCGATCCGCCGCACCAACATCGGCCAGAACCCCGGCGAGCCCAACCTGCTCGACGTGCTGCCGCCCGATCGCTTCACGATCCTGCCCAACACCGCCGGCTGCTACACGGCCGACGACGCGGTACGCACGCTGCGCCTCGCGCGCGAGCTGCTCGACGGCCACGCGCTGGTGAAGCTCGAGGTGCTGGGCGACCCGAAGACGCTGTTCCCGAACATGCCCGAAACGCTCAAGGCCGCCGAGACTCTCGTGAAGGACGGCTTCGACGTGATGGTGTACTGCGCCGACGACCCGATCCAGGCGAAGATGCTGGAAGACATGGGCTGCGCCGCGGTGATGCCGCTCGCGTCGCTGATCGGCTCCGGCATGGGCATCCTCAACCCGTGGAACCTGCGCCTGATCATCGACCAGGCGACGGTGCCGGTGCTCGTCGACGCCGGCGTCGGCACCGCGTCCGACGCGGCGATCGCGATGGAACTGGGCTGTGACGGCGTGCTGATGAACACTGCGATCGCCCACGCGAAGAACCCTGTCCTGATGGCCAGCGCGATGAAGAAGGCGGTCGAAGCCGGCCGCGAAGCCTTCCTCGCCGGCCGCATGCCGCGCAAGTTCTACTCCGCCGACCCGAGCTCGCCGACGAGCGGCCTGATCGGCTCGTAGTCCCGTCGCAGCGGCGCGCGCCGCGGGCCGCTGCGACCTCCGCATTCCCCATTTCCGTTCCGCCTGCGGGGCGCGACCGCTTCCGCGTCCGTCGCCTCCCGCCCATACACGATGACCGCAACGACTCCCGACCTGCCGGATTCCGATCCGCCCGCCTCCGCAAACCCTGCCGAGGCCCCCCACATGGCCTCCGGCGACCCCGAGGCGCGCTTCTCCAGCCGCTCGATCCGCAGCTTCGTGCTGCGCCAGGGGCGGATGTCCGTCGCCCAGCAGCGCCACATGGAGGAGACCTTCCCCAAGGTCTCGATTCCCTATCGCGTAGCGCCGCTCGACCTCGACGCCGCGTTCGGCCGCAGCGCGCCCAAGATCGTCGAGATCGGCTTCGGCATGGGCGAGACCACCGCGAAGATCGCCGCGGCGCTGCCCGACAAGGATTTCCTCGGCATCGAGGTGCACGGCCCCGGCGTCGGCAGCCTGTGCAAGCTGATCGCCGACAACGGCCTCGCCAACCTGCGCATCATGCAGCACGACGCCGTCGAGGTGCTGCGCGACATGATCCCGGAGGGTTCGCTCGCCGGTGTGCACGTGTTCTTCCCCGACCCCTGGCACAAGAAGCGCCATCACAAGCGGCGCATCATCCAGTCCGATTTCGTTGCGCTGATCGCCTCGCGCCTCGCCCCGGGCGGCTACCTGCACTGCGCGACGGACTGGGAGGAGTATGCACATTGGATGATGGAGATCCTCTCCGCCGAACCGATGCTGGCGAACACCGCCGACGGCTTCGCGCCGCGCCCGGACTACCGGCCGCTGACGAAGTTCGAGAACCGCGGCCTCAGGCTCGGCCACGGCGTATGGGATCTGGTGTTCCGGCGGCGCGGGTGAAGGCCCGCAGTACCTTGGAAGATGGCAGTGGAAGCGGCTTCGGCCGCGAATCGGGTAGCATTCGGCATACCGCGCCTTCGCGGCTGAAGCCGCTCCCACCGGGCACACCGAGGTAAGACACATGTTTGCGTTTCTGGGCAGGATTTTGGCATGGATCTGGCGGGCGCTCGACATGCTGCGGCGCGTCGTGCTCACGCTCGTCTTCGTGCTGGTGCTCGGGCTGATCCTGGCGTTCGCGCTGCATCCGGGGCCGTCCGTGCCCGACGGCGCGGCGCTGGTGCTGCGGCCTGCAGGCACCCTGGTCGAGCGCGTGCGCGTCGATGATCCGCTGGGCATCATCCGTTCGGGCGGCGCCTCCGTCGCCCAGACTTCGCTGCCCGACCTGCTCGAGGCGGTCCGCGCCGCACGCGAGGACAAGCGCATCAAGGCGCTGGTCATCGAGACCGATCTCCTCGGCCAGGGCGGCTTGTCCAAGCTCGCGGAGCTGCGCGAGGCGGTGCTCGACTTCAAGAGCGGCGGCAAGCCCGTGTATGCACGCGGCGAGCGCTTCATGCAGGGGCAGTACTTCCTCGCCAGCATCGCCGACGAGGTTCATCTTGCGCCGGACGGCTTCGTGCTGCTGCCCGGCCTCGCGCGCAACGTCAGCTATTTCAAGGGCGCCCTCGACGCGCTGGGCGTGAAGGTGCATGTGTTCCGCGTCGGCGAGTACAAGTCCTTCAGCGAACCCTTCACGCGCACGGACATGTCCGACGAGGACCGCGAATCCTCGCGCGAGTTGATCGAGGCGCTGTGGAAGGGCATGCGCGAGCAACTGGCCGGCAGCCGCAAGCTCGCGCCCGAGGCGCTGAACCGCTATGTCGACGACTACGCGGGGCTGTTGCAGGCCGCTGGCGGCGACGCTGCCCGGGTCGCGCGCGACGCGGGCCTCGTCGACGCGCTGAGCCAGCGCGACGAATGGCACGAGCTGCTGAAGGCGCGCATCGGCGAGGGGGGCGACGGCAAGGACTACCGGCGCATCGACGCGGACGACTACCTTGCCGCGGTGCGCGCCGCGACCCCGCACGAAAAGGCGCACGTTGCGGTGCTGGTCGCCCAGGGCTCGATCGTGGATGGTGCGGCGGACGAGGATTCCGTCGGCGGCGACAGCCTTGCGGCGCAGATCCGCGCGGCGCGCGAGGATGAGCGCGTGAAGGCGGTGGTCCTGCGCATCGACAGCCCCGGCGGCAGCGCCTGGGCCTCGGAAGTGATCCGCCGCGAGCTGGAGCTCACGCGCCGCGCGGGCAAGCCGGTCGTCGCGTCGATGAGTTCGGTCGCCGCGTCCGGCGGCTATTGGGTCGCGGCCGGTGCGGACGAGATCTGGGCGCGGCAGGAGACGCTCACCGGCTCGATCGGTGTGTTCGCGATGTTCCCCGAATTCACCGAGCCGCTGGCCCGCCTCGGCGTCACCACCGACCGCGTCGCCACCGGCCCGCTCGCCGGCACGCTGGACCCGCGCCGTCCGCTCGAGCCCGCGCTGGCCAAGGCGATGCAACTGGGCGTCGAGCACAGCTACCGGCGCTTCCTCGAGATCGTCGCCGCGGCGCGCAGGAAGGACATCGCCGAGGTCGACAACGTCGCGCGCGGCCGCGTGTGGACCGGCGAGGCCGCGCTGCGCCTGGGGCTCGTCGACAAGCTCGGCGGGATCGAGGATGCGATCGCCGCCGCCGCCAAGCGCGCGCAGCTCGACCGCTACGAGACGGTGTGGCCCACCGGCGAGGTCAACCTGCGCCACCTGCTGCTGCGCCGCCTGATGTCGGTCGCCGGCCCCGTTGGCATTACCGCCGAATCACCGCTCGCGCGCCTCGTCACCGGCGTGCAGGCGCAGGCCGCCGACCTGCTGCGCTGGAACGACCCGCAGCACCTGTACGGCCATTGCCTGTGCGACGCGCCGTAGGACCTAGTCGCGCAGGAACAGCGTCAGCAGGTCGTTGAGGAAGCGCCGCCCCTGTTCGGTGGGGCGGATCGCGTCGCCGTCGACCTCGACCAGCCCGCGCCGCCGCGCCGCCATCAGCTCCGCCTCGATCTCCGCGAAGGGCAGGCCGGTACGCTCGGTGAACAGACGCCGCGGGAAGCCGCCGGTGAGGCGCAGCGCGTTCATCATGAACTCGAAGGGCAGCTCCACGACGCCGACCTCGCGGCGTTCCTGCACGAATTCGCGCCGCTGCGCGCCTTCGAGGTAGCGCAGTGGATGCTTGTGGCGCATCTCGCGCACGATGCCCTCGTGGCTGGAGAGCTTGCCGTGCGCGCCGGCGCCGATGCCGAGATAGTCGCCGAAGGTCCAGTAGTTGAGGTTGTGGCGGCACTCCTGGCCCGGCTTCGCGAACGCGGACGTTTCATAGTGGCGGAAACCCGCTCCGGCGAGCCGCTCCTCGATCGCCTCCTGCATGTCGGCGGACAGGTCGTCGTCGGGCAGCGGCGGCGGATCGTGCGCGAAGGGCGTGTTCGGCTCCAGCGTCAGGTGGTAGCACGACAGGTGCGTCACGCCGAAAGCCAGCGCGGTGTCGAGGTCGCCGAGCGCTTCGTCCGGCGTCTGCTCGGGCAGCGCGTACATCAGGTCGAGATTCACGCGCTCGAAGTGCGCGAGCGCCGTGTCGATCGCGCGGCGCGCCTCGTCGCCGCCGTGGATGCGGCCGAGCTGCGCGAGATGGCGGTCGTCGAAGCTCTGGATGCCCAGCGACAGGCGATTCACGCCCGCCGCGCGATAGTCGCGGAAGCGGCCCGCCTCGACGGTGCCGGGGTTGGCCTCCAGCGTGACCTCGGCCATCGGATCGAGCGGCAGCAGCCTGCGGATGCCGGTCAGCAGCCGGTCCAGCCCCTGCGCCGACATCAGGCTGGGCGTGCCGCCGCCGAAGAAGATCGAATGCACGCGCCGCCCCCACACCTGCGGGAGGGCGGTTTCGAGGTCGGCGAGCAGCGCGTCGATGTAGGCGCCCTCGGGAATCTCGCCGCCGCGCGGGGCGTGCGAGTTGAAATCGCAATACGGGCACTTCTTCACGCACCACGGGTAATGCACGTACAGCGCGAGCGGCGGCGGGGAAGCGAGCTGCGGGCGCTCGGGCGGTTCGCCCGACGCCTTGCCCGCGGCCGGGGCGACCGCGAGCGGGATGATGCGGCGTTCGTTCACAGCGGGTCGGTTTCCAGCCTTTGCAGCAGGTGGCGCATCGCCGCGCCGCGGTGGCTCAGCGTGTTCTTCAGCTGCGCGTCGAGTTCGGCGGCGGTCTGGCCCAGTTGCGGAACGTAGAACAGCGGGTCGTAGCCGAAGCCGGCCTCGCCGCGCGGCGCGTCGAGGATCGCGCCGTGCCATTCGCCGTCGGCGATCAGCGGGCGCGGGTCGTCGGCGTGGCGCACCAGCACGACGACCGAGTAGAAGAAGGCACGCCGGTCGCTGACGTCGGCCAGGTGCTCGATCAGCAGCGCGTTGTTGCGCGCGTCGGACTTGGGTTCGCCGGCATAGCGTGCGGACTGCACGCCCGGGGCGCCGTTGAGCGCCATCACGCACAGGCCGGAGTCGTCCGCGACCGCCGGCAGCCCGCTCAGCTTCGCGGCGTGGCGCGCCTTCGCGAGCGCATTCTCGACGAAGGTGTTGTGCGGCTCGTCCGCCTCCGGGATATCGAAGGCCGACTGCGGCATCACCTCGATGCCGAGGGGGGCGAGGAGAGCCGCCATCTCGGCGGCCTTCTTGGCGTTGTTGCTTGCGAGTACCAGTCGTTTGCTCATCGTGTCACTGCTCCGCAATGGCCGCGCGCTGCGCGACGAACAGCTGGCGAATGCCTCCTTCTGCGAGTGCCAGCAGCGCGTCGAGTTCCTTGCGCGTGAAGGGCGTGCCCTCGGCCGTGCCCTGCACCTCGACGAAACCGCCGGCGGCGGTCATCACGACGTTCATGTCGGTGTCGCAGTGCGAATCCTCGGCGTAGTCGAGGTCCAGCACCGGCACGCCCTGGTGGATGCCCACCGACACCGCGGCGACGAAGTCGCGCATCGGGCTCGCCTTGAGCCTGCCGGCGGTGATCAGCTTCGCGATCGCGTCATGCACGGCGACGCAGGCGCCGGTGATCGCAGCGGTGCGCGTGCCGCCGTCGGCCTGCAGCACATCGCAGTCGACGATGATCTGGCGTTCGCCCAGCGCGGCGAGATCGACCACCGCGCGCAGGCTGCGCCCGATCAGGCGCTGGATCTCCTGCGTGCGACCGCTCTGCTTGCCCTTCGCGGCTTCGCGCGCGCTGCGCGTGTGGGTCGAACGCGGCAGCATGCCGTACTCGGCGGTCACCCAGCCCTGGCCCTTGCCGCGCAGGAAGGGCGGCACGTTCTCTTCTACGGTGGCCGTGCACAGCACGCGCGTCGCGCCGAATTCGACCAGCACCGATCCCTCGGCGTGGCAGGTGAAGTTGCGGGTGATCCTGACGATACGCAGTTCGTCGGCGTGGCGGTGGCTCGGGCGCATGCGGGTTTCCTATTTGCTGAATTTCTGGATGGCGGAGTTGATTTCGGCAATCGCCTTTTCGATGTCGTCGTCGCTGATGTCGTAGCGCGAAGCGGGCGTGCGCGAAGTGTCGAAGCTCTCGAGCTGCGTGGTGAAGTTGTCGAGCGCCATCGTCTGTGTCGAGACCGCGTCGGCGTGCGGCTCGGTGACGTCGTCGTGCCAGCGCATCGCGATCATCGACAGATTGTCGCAGCTCGGTCCCGCGAGATCCTCGGCACGGCCGAGCAGGGCGGGGACCGCCTGCATGATGTCGGGCGCCGACAGCGCCGCGGTCAGCGCCGCATCGCCGAGCGGCCCCCACACGCCGTCGGTGCACAGCGCGAGCACGTCGCCGTTGCGCAGCGGCAGGCGCTTGGAGAAATCGACCTGCGGGGCGTGGTTGCCGCCGAGGCAACTATAGACGCGGTTGCGCCCCGGGTGGTGGGCAGCCTCGTCGGCATTGAGCAGGCCCTGGTCCATCATCAGCTGCACGCGCGAATGGTCGCGCGTGTGCATCGCGATCTTCCCCTGGCGCAGCACGTACAGGCGCGAATCGCCCGCATGCGCCCAGTAGGCGAAGCCGTCCTGCACGACGCACGCGACCACGGTCGTGCGCGGCGCCTCGTCGAGGTTCTTGTCGAAGGCGTAGTCGAGGATCGCGTTGTGGGCGTTCGTCAGCGCGCGCGACAGGAACATCGACGGATCCTTCAGCACCGGCCGTGCGTCGCGCTGGAAGGCTTCGGTGATGAACTGCACGCAGATGTGCGAGGCGACCTCGCCGTGGAGGTGTCCGCCCATGCCGTCGGCCACCACCATCAGCAGCGCGTCGCGCGAATAGCTGTAGGCAAGCCGGTCCTGGTTGTTCTTGCGCCGGCCGATGCGGCTTTCCTGGTAGATCGTGAATTTCACGGTCGCTTCCTTATGTACGTCCGATAAACGACTTCAGCCGTGCACCGATGTCGCCGAACAGCCCCGCATGCACCTTGTCGCCGTCCTCTTCGCGCCGGAGCAGCGCCTTCTGCAGCGAATACACGCTCTGCGGGCGGGCGAGCGGGTCGAGCTTCAGGCACCAGTCGATGGTTTCCAGCAGCTGCGAGGAATACTGTGCGCCGTGCGTCTTGCGCAGCGGCACGAGCGTGTCGTCCTTGAGGCGTTCGTCCGAGCGCGGCGGCGGGCTGCCGGTGATGCACGCATGCAGGCTCGCACCGACGCTGTAGATGTCGCTCCACGGCCCCAGCGCGTCGCGGTGCTCGAACTGTTCGGGCGACGCGAAGCCGGGCGTGTACATCGGCTTCAGGATGGGCTGGTCGCTCAACAGCGTCTGCCGCGCCGCGCCGAAATCGAGCAGCACCGGCGTGCCGTCATTGCGCAGGTAGATGTTAGACGGCTTGATGTCGAGGTGCAGCAGCTTGTGCGCATGCACCTCGCGCAGGCCGTTCAGCATGCGCGTGAACACGACGCGGATGAAGCGTTCGCTCACCTCGCCGCGGTGTTTCTGGATATAGTCGTGCAGCGTGCGCCCGCGCTCGAACTTCATCACCATGTAAACTGTGCCGTTGGCGCGAAAGAAGTTCAGCACCTGCACGACGTTGGGGTGCATCAGTTTGGCGAGCGAGCGGCCTTCTTCGAAAAAGCACTTCATCCCGTAGCGGAACGCGGGCATGTGCTCATCGGCAACCTGCGGCTCGAACTCGCCGTCCTTGCGCAGGGCGAGCGAGTTGGGCAGATACTCCTTGATCGCGACCGGCGTGCCTTCCTGGTCGTCGGCAAGGTAGACGATGGAGAAACCGCCCAGCGAAAGCTGCCGCTCGATCCGGTACTGGTCCAGCTGGAAACCGGCGGGAAGAGGGCAGTTTGTTTGCGCAGGCATTTGGAGGAAGGCTGGAACCCGGCTTTCCGCGGCAATTTCTTGTTTGGAACCCGCAGTGTACAGGATCGCGGCGGGTTCCCGGAGACACTACCGATGATCCACAGCATGACCGGCTTCGCCGTGCAGACCCGCGACCTCGGTCGCGTCAGCATCCACCTCGAGCTGCGCAGTGTGAATTCGCGCTACCTCGACCTGTTTTTCCGCATCGGCGACGAACTGCGTCAGGCCGAACCGTCGGTACGCGAACTGATCTCCGCGCGCCTGACCCGCGGCAAGGTCGAATGCCGGCTGAATCTGCAGACCAACGGCGGCGCCCCGCGCAGCCTCGCGCTCAATGCCGCGCTGCTCGACCAGCTGGGCGACGCGGAAGCCCGCGTGCGCGACCGCCTGCCTTCCGCCGCCCACCTGTCGGTGGCCGAGGTCCTGCGCTGGCCCGGCATGCTGGCCGACGACAGCGTCGGCTTCGACGAACTGCAGCCGACGGTGCTCGAACTCGCCAAGGCCGCGCTCGACGAACTGGTCGCGACGCGCCGTCGCGAAGGCGACAAGCTCGCGGCGATGATCCGCGAGCGCCTCGATCGCATGCGCGAACTCGTCGCCCAGGCGCAGCCGCGTGTCCCCGCGCTGGTCGCGGAGTACCAGGAGAAGCTTACGACGCGCCTGCGCGAAGCGGTCGCCTCGCTCGACGAGGACCGCATCCGCCAGGAGGTGGCCCTTTTTGCCCAGCGCATCGACGTCGCCGAGGAGCTGTCGCGCCTCACCGCCCACATCGACGAGGTGCAGCGCATCCTCAAGGCCGGCGGCGCCGCCGGCAAGCGCCTCGACTTCCTGATGCAGGAACTCAACCGCGAGGCCAATACGCTCGCGTCGAAGTCCGCCGCGACCGAGGTCACCGGCATCGCGATGGAGATGAAGGTGTTGATCGAGCAGATGCGGGAGCAGGTGCAAAACATCGAGTAAGCACCCCAAGGCCCGCGCGGCGGGCCGTTTCCGCCCGGTCTCCGTCAGCGTCCGGGCGCGTCCGCGTCCGCGTCCTCGCTCGTGCCCACGAGCGCCCGCACCACGCTTTCCGCGCAATACAGTCCTCCGTCGAAGGACGCTTCCGCCTTTGTTTGTGCCGAGTCGATATGCCGGACCATCGATGCTCCTGTGTGTGCGGATGGAATGCCGCGCCATGCACATAAATTATGACATTAAAATGTTTGCGCCGACGTGTGGAACGCCGCATGATTGCGAGGATTTTTCTCGCGCAGGGCGGTGTTTGCGACCATGATTAGAGTGTTATGGGCGCATCCCGTGCCATGCGGAGCGGCGTCCCCGCCCAGCTATCGAACGGAGCAGAAAATGAGGAACGGAATACTTGCGGCAACCGTGATCTGCAGTCTCGCCGGCTTGTCCGCCGGTGTTGCGGCGCAGACGCAGCCGGCGAATCTCGGCGTGTCGGTGGAAGTGCGCGACGAAGTGCGCAACAGCTTCATCTTCGTGCTGCGCGACGACGTGCCCGCGAACGAAGTAGCGCGTCACGCCAATGCGCTCGCGGCCGGGGCTGGTGGCAGGGTCACCCACACCTACACGACGGCGCTCAAGGGTTTCGCGGCGAAGATGCCCGACGAGGCTGCCGCGCGCATGCTCGCGGCCAATCCGCTGATCGCGTCCTACGAGCCCGATGCAATCGCTTACGCCTTCGGCAAGCCGGTGACGGCTGGGGCCTACACCTGTACCACCCCGCAGACGCCGTGGGGTGTCACGCGCGTCGGGGGGGCCGGCGACGGCACCGGGCGTACCGCCTGGGTCATCGACACAGGCATCGATTTCGAGCACCCCGACCTGAACGTCGATACCGCGCGCAGCAAGAGCTTCCTGCTGCGCGGCAAGACGACGGCCGACGACGGCAACGGCCACGGCACGCATGTCGCCGGAACGATTGGCGCGAAGAACAACGAGTGCGACGTGGTCGGCGTGGCGGCCGGTGCGACGCTGGTTGCGGTGCGCGTGCTCGACAACAGCGGTTCGGGCAGCTATTCGGGCGTGATCAAGGGGGTCGACTACGTCGCGTTAAACGCGAAGACGGGTGATGTCGCCAACATGAGTCTGGGCGGGGGGTACAGCGCGTCGCTCAACGCAGCGGTAGAAAACGCTGCGGCTAAGGGCATCTTCTTCGCGCTCGCGGCGGGCAACGAGACCGACGACGCGGCGAAGTACTCGCCGGCGAGCGCCAGCGGCGACAACATCTACACGGTGTCCGCGATCGATGGAAGCGATACCTTCGCGTGGTTCTCGAACTACGGCAATCCGCCGGTCGACTGCGCCGCACCGGGTGTGGGCGTCGTGTCAACCAAGAACGGCGGCGGCGTCACCACCTTCTCTGGTACTTCGATGGCCGCGCCTCATGTCGCCGGCATTCTGCTGCTTGGTACTCCGACCTATAGCGGCACTGCCAACGGGGATCCGGACAGCAATCCCGATCCGATCTGTCACCGCTGATTCCAGTGTCAGCCCCGCCGCACCCTGTGCGGCGGGGTCTTACCCCTGCTGTTTCCCGTAGGCGCGCTCGACCTTCGCGACGCGCACCTCGTAGTGCGCATACCAGTTGCGCATGCCCAGCCGCTGCGCCGCGACGTGCTCGACTTCGGCTTTCCAAGCCGCGATCGCCTGCTCGTCGCGCCAGTACGACACGGTGATGCCGAAGCCGTCCTCGCCGCGCACGCTCTCGACGCCGAGGAATCCCGGCTGCCGGGCCGCGAGGTCGACCATGCGCTCGGCCATCTCGGCGTAGCCGCTGTCGCCCGGCGTGCGCTGCGACGAGAAGATCACGGCGCAATAGGGCGGCTCTGGCGTGCGCGCGAAGGGGATGCCGTTCATGCCGCGTGGTCCGTATCCGGGCCGACCGGCGCGATCGCCGCGCCTCGCTCCGCGAGCAGTACGCGCAGCACCGAGCGGTGGCAGTGCGACTCCTCGGCGCAGTAGCAGCCCATCGAGAAATTCGTCTGGTGCGACAGCGCGGCCAGCACGTCGAGCGAGCGGCTGTTGTCCGGTGTCGACATCTCGGCGCGGTAGCGCTTCGTGAAAGCCTGCCACTCGGCCGGAGACTGCGCCTGCTGCGCGAGCTTCATCGTCTCGACGCTGGGCGCGAGGTTGGGATACCACACGTCGTACCAGTTCTGCGACGCGAACTCGGCCTTGGGTACGCCGCGCGGCGGGCGGCGAACGGTGCCGATGCGCAGGCCTTCGTCGACCGCGCGCGGCGTACCCAGGCGGACAATGCGCAGGGCCACGATGGTTCTCCTTGTCGTTTCCGGCTGCTCAGGGCGGGCCGGGCCGTGAATGCGGGCATCTTACGCGCGCCGTGTCCGTCAAGCGATGCGCAGACCGTCCGCGAACTCGACGCCGCGCCGGAAAGTGATCTCGGGCGTACGGCATGGTTCGATCAGGGTTGCTGCGCCGTATTTGAGTGCGACCGAGGCACTTGCGGTGCCGGGGCTGAGCTTGCGGATCGCGCCGTCGCGTATCGTCAGCGCGAGGCTGTGGAATTCGGCGTCGAGCTCTATCGTGAGCCGCAGCACCGGCAGGCTGATACCGGCGATGCCGATGCGGATGTCGATCGCCTGCGGAGCACGGATGCGGCACTTGCCCCATTGCACGACCGCGCTCTCGCCGGGCGGGTGCTTTGCCGGGTCCGCGTATTCGCGCAGTTCATCGACGGCCGCCCAGGCCTTGAATGCGAGCTCGAAGACGTCGAGGCGCAACTGCCCGGCGATCGCCTCGGCGGCTTCCTCGGCGACGAAGCCGAGCAGAGTGGCCGGGAAGTCGGCGTGCGTGGCATTAGCGCGCACGTGATCGCGCAAGGTGTCCTTGAGGTCGTCGGCGGCGACGTTGAGCAGCTGGCTGATCGTGATACCGGTTTCAGTCATTGCCGGGCTCCCGTGATAGGTCTGCAACCGGTTGCGCCGCTGGAAGCAGGGGTGTGACGGCGATCTCGGCGCGCAGCGGCGGTCCCTCCAGCGGCACGCAGCGCGGGCATTCCGCGGGGCCGGCAAGGCTTGCGCTGACCGTCGGTTTCAGCGGCGCGGCGGGTCGCCCGCCCGCGCCGCGCGTCCGCAGCCACCACGCTGCGGCGCCGATCGCCGGCAAGGGGCCGAGCATCCACCACAGCGGGTTGGGGCCGGACGGCGCAACGGGCTCCGATATCGGAGGCAAGGTCGCCGCTGGTGCCGATGAAGGCGCCTCCGGTGGCGGCGGTTCGGGCGCAGGTGGGGCAGGGGTGGGCGGCTCCGGTGCAGGGGGCGGAGACACGTCTTCGGGCGGTGGAGGCGTGTCAGAGGGCGGAGGTTCGGGCCGCGGTTCGGGCGGAGCAGATTGCGGAGGCGGGGCGGGCTCGCCAGCGACCGTCAGGCGCACGACGCTGCCGCGCGGCACTTCGGACTCGGCTTCGGGGTCTTGCGCAACGACGGTTCCGGGGCGCGCCTGCGCGGCCTCCCGCGCGATGCTCGCCTGCAGCCCGCTCTTGCGCAGCATCGCTACGGCGAGCGCTTCGTCGCGCTTGCGCACTGCCGGGACGTGGACGAGCGAGGCGTCGGAGACGTACAGCGTTACCATCGTTCCGGTCGGCACGCGCGTCTCGACCGGCGACTGGTCGATCACTTCGTCGCGCGCGACGCCGGAAGGGCGTGCCACGGTACGCACGCTGAGGTGGTGCTCGCGCGCCAGTTCGCGCCGGGCGATATCCGCGGGCCGGCCGATGTAATTCGGCACCCACACGAGCGGCGCCGGCTCGGGCGCGGGCCGGGCGCTTGCGACGGTGAGGCGCACGCGGGATCCGCGGGCGACCTCGTGGCCCGCGTCCGGATCCTGGTCGATCACCGTGCCGGGGGCCGCGTGCCACTCGCGCGGGATTTCCTCGCCGACGAGCCCGCTCGCCTTCAGCACCTCGAGTGCTCGCGTCGCCGGCATGCGGCGCACGGCCGGGACTGCGACGAGCGAGCCGTCGGACATGGTGAGCTCCACCGTGGAGCCGCGCGGAACCTCGGTGTCGCGCGGTTTCTGGTCGAGGACTTCGCCACGGGGGCGGCTGGAGGCCTGCGTGTCGGTGACGACGCGCATGCGGAAGGTTTCCTGCAGGACGCGGCGCGCTTCGCGCTGATCCTGCCCGATGAAGCTGGGCACGCGGACCCGCGGCGGGGCGACGTCGTCGGCAGGCTGGACGGGCGTGGTGCGCAGCTCCGGCCGGAATTCAGGGCGCAGGTCGGGCGGAGTCCGCTCCGGCCGGGGGGCGTCGGCACAGGTGCCTTGCCTGCGCGCCGTCTCCCGTTCGGCCAGCGGAACCTGGTCGCACGAGGGGCGCGACTGGGCATGGACGGCCGATGGATACCCGATCAGGCTCCCGGCTGCCGTCAGCAGCGCAGCGAGCAGCCACCCGAGAAGGCGACGCACGGCGAGCCGCGCCCCGTCGGGGTGGATGACATCCGGCCACTCGGCGCTCTGCCCCATCGCGCACCTCCGCAGTGCGACGCTTCACGTCGGGCCTCACCGGCGACCCGCAATCTCGTTATATACGCGCCGCACCTCTTCCGCACCGTGACTGCGTTCGAACCGCCGCACGACGAAATGCCCGCGTGCCATGTCCTGGAAGTGGTCGATGAAGACGGTGTTGATCAGCGCACCGCCGACGGCGCCGAGCACCGGCACGGCCTGCGCCGCGACCTTCTGCGACACGGTGATCGAGAAGCGCGAGGCGATTTGCGCGATCAGGCGGACGATGGCCGGTGCGCCGTGCTGCACGGCGCCCTGCTGTGCGAGGTAGCGCGCGGCCTCCGACACGGCCTTCGCCATCGCGGCGCGGGCGGCGAAGTAGGCGGTTTCGGCCGCGTCGTCGCCGGCGGCGCGCCCGCCCAGCGCGAGCACCTGCAGGCATTGCAGGCGCGCGTCGACCCCGCGCAGGTCTTCGCCCTGGCTGCGGGCGATGTCGGCGATCGAGCGCAACATGATCGTCGTCGATACGGGCAGTTCGATCGCCAGCGCGGCGAGCCCGAAGGCCCCGCCGGCCGCGCCGGCCGTGCCCGCGGCGAGCTTGTGCCAGCGGTTAGCGGGGGCGTCCGCGCGTTCGTGGTCCAGGGTGCGCAGCGCGACGTCGAGGGCGGTTTCGATGGCCTTGTGCGTTGCGCCCGTCACCGCGGCGTTCCAGCGCTTCGGCAGCATCTCGAAGCCCCGCTCGATCGGCGAGCCGAGGGCGTCGCTGATGCGTGCGGCGAGGCCGGGATGCTCCAGCAGCGCCTTCGCTGCGCGCAACTCCTCGATTTCTGCCGTCGTCAGTACCATGCGTGTCCCATGTCGTTGCGCAGTCCGGGTATCCGGGCTTTCGATCCGCGATCGGCCGCGAACGTTCGCGCGCCGTCCCATGCCATTGCCACGATTGCGCGACGTGACCGGGGCGGTTATCTTCCACGGGTTTTGCTTCGACTGCACGAGTCCGCGATGGGGAAGATCCACCTGCCGTTCGAAAACCGGGGACGACCGGGCGCATGAGCGTTCTCGCACCCGCGCGCCCGCGCGACGTCGCCCTGCTCGGGCAGGTGTTCACGCCCGAGGCCGTGGTACGGGCAATGCTCGCGCTGCGCCGCAAGCACGGCCGCGTGCTGGAACCGTCCTGCGGCGACGGCGCCTTCCTGCGTCACCTGCCGGGCGCGGTCGGTATCGAGTACGACGCGGCGCACTGCCCGCCGGATGCGCTGAACATCGATTTCTTCGCGTACCCGGAAGGCGAGCGCTTCGACACGATCATCGGCAATCCGCCCTACGTGCGCTTCCAGGACATCCCGGCCGCGACGCGCGCGCTGCTGCACGACGAACATTTCGACGGCCGCTCCAACCTGTACCTCTTCTTCATCGAGAAGTGCCTGCGCCACCTCGCGCCGGGCGGCGAGCTGATCTTCATCACGCCACGCGACTTCCTCAAGGTCACCTCGGCCGTGAAGCTCAACCGTCTGCTGATGGCGAGCGGCACGATCACCGACGCGATCGAGCTCGGGGACGCGCGCGTGTTCGACGACGCGGTGCCGAACTGCCTGATCTGGCGCTTCGAGAAGGGCTGTCTTGAGCGCAGCGTGCGTTACGCGGAGATCGGCGTGGCCGACCGCCTGGCCGCTGCGCTCGCTGCGCCCGCGTGGCAGACGCGCCACCTGATCGAATGCGCCGGCCACCTGATGTTCGCGCGCGGCGACTACCCGCTGCGGCTCTCCGATGTCGCCTTCGTGAAGGTCGGCGCCGTGTCGGGTGCCGACGACATCTACGCGGACGAGGCCGCCGGCAACCGTGACTTCGTGTGTTCCGCGACGGTGAAGACCGGCCGCACCCGGCGCATGCTGTGGGTCGAGCCGCAGGACGCGCCGTCCGCCGCGTTGCTGCCGCACAAGGACCGCCTGATCGCGCGCCGCGTGAACAACTTCGACGAACGCAACTGGTGGCACTGGGGGCGCGGCTATTTCCAGTCCGGGCGCCCGCGCGTGTATGTGAATGGCCGCACGCGGCAGTCGAAGCCCTTCTTCCTGCACGACTGCCCGCACTACGACGGCGCCGTGCTGGCGGTGTTTCCGCGTCGCGAGGACGTCGATCTCGCGGCTTTCCGTGACATGCTCAATGGCGTCGACTGGGGCGATCTGGGCTTCGTGTGTGACGGGCGCTACCTCTTCACCCAGCGCAGCCTCGAGAACGCGCCGCTGCCGGAGCACTTTCGCGCCTTTGCCGCGGTCTGAATCCCTGCGGGGCAGGGTGTTGTAGTATTCGGGCAAATCCATCGCGGCTGGCGCGTGTCGCCAGCGGCATCCATTACGGGAAAAATTCCATGGTTCCTCACCTTACGACGGCCCTCACCGGCCCGCTGCTGGAGCTGGAGAAGCACTTCCTCGGCCATGCCACGGAGATCGAGCGCTGGATGCGCGTGCAGTGGCAGGACCACATGCCGCCTTTCTACGCCTCGACCGACCTGCGCAATTCGGGCTTCAAGCTCGCGCCGGTCGACCTCAACCTCTTCCCCGGCGGCTGGAACAACATCAACGACGTGTTCATGCCGCTGTGCGTGCAGGCCGCGCAGGACGCGATCGAGCGCATCTGTCCGGACGCGCGCCAGCTGCTGCTGATTCCCGAGAACCACACGCGCAACCAGTTCTACCTGCAGAACGTCGCGAAGCTCGTGTCGGTGCTGCAGCTCACGGGCCTCGACGTGCGCGTGGGTTCCCTGCTGCCCGAGGTCACCGCGCCGACGACGCTGGAGCTCGCCAACGGCGGCACGCTGACGCTGGAGCCGCTCGTGCGCACCGGCAACCGTGTCGGGCTGGCCGGCTTCAATCCCTGCGCGATCCTGCTCAACAACGACCTTTCGGGCGGCACCCCGGCGATCCTCAAGGGCCTCGACGAGCAGTGGCTGATCCCGCCGCTGCACGCCGGCTGGCACACGCGGCGCAAGACGCGTCACGCCGCCGCCTATGATCGTGTCGCGCGCGAGTTCGGCGAGGTGATCGGCATCGACCCGTGGCGCATCAACCCCGAGTTCGGCGTGTGCGGGCAGATCAACTTCCAGGAGCGCACCGGCGAGGACTGCCTCGCGGCCGAGGTCGACAAGCTGCTCACGCGCATCCGCGAGAAGTACAAGGAATACGAAGTCGACGAGACCCCCTTCGTCGTCGTCAAGGCCGACGCCGGCACCTACGGCATGGGCGTGATGACGGTGCGCGACGCCTCCGAGGTGGTCGGCCTGAACCGCCGCCAGCGCAACAAGATGAGCGTCGTGAAGGAAGGTCTGCAGGTGCAGGAGGTCATCATCCAGGAAGGCGTGCATACTTTCGAGACAGTCGATGACGCGGTCGCCGAACCGGTCGTGTACATGATGGACCGCTTCGTCGTCGGCGGTTTCTACCGCGTGCACACCGAGCGCGGCCGCGACGAGAACCTCAACGCGCCGGGCATGCACTTCAAGCCGCTCGCGTTCCAGACCTGCTGCTCGCTGCCCGATTGCCGCCAGGCGCCGGACGCCGCGCCGAACCGCTTCTACGCCTACGGTGTGGTCGCGCGGCTGGCGCTGCTCGCGGCCTCGGTCGAGATCGAGGAGACCGAACCCGCCGAACCCGCCGAAGCCGACGCGGCATAAAGGGCGGTCATGGCCAAGCGACTGAGGATCGCCTTCATCGTCGACCCGCTCGACCGCCTGAAGGCTTACAAGGATTCGAGCATCGCGATGATGCGCGAGGCGCACGCGCGCGGGCACGAGGTGTTCGTGATCCGGCGCGAGGCGCTGACCTGGCGCGACGGCGTCGTGTCGGCGCGCGCGCTGGCGATCGGCCTGACGGCGGATGACCACGCCTGGTACGTGCCGGGCGAGGAGGAGGCGCTGGCGCTGACCGCCTTCGACGCGGTGCTGATGCGTCAGGATCCCCCCTTCGACTTCGAGTACGTGACCGCGACCTGGCTGCTCGAGAGCGCGGTCGCGGCCGGCGCGCGCGTCTTCAACGACCCGCGCGCGATCCGCGACCATTCGGAGAAGCTCGCGATCTGCGAATTTCCGCAGTTCGCCCCGACCTCGCTGATCGCGCGCGACGGCGCCGACGTGCATGCCTTCATCGACGAGCTCGGCGACGTGATCCTCAAGCCGTTGGACGGCATGGGCGGCAGCCAGATCTTCCGCGTGCGCGCCGACGACCCGAACCGCAACGTGATTGTCGAGACCCTCACGCACGAGGGCGCGCGCACGATCATGGCGCAGCGTTTCCTGCCCGAGATCGCCGAGGGCGACAAGCGCGTGCTGATCGTCGGCGGCGAGGTCGTGCCGTATTCGCTCGCGCGCATCCCCAAGGCCGGCGAGACGCGCGGCAACCTCGCCGCAGGCGGGCGCGGCGTCGCGATGCCGCTCACCGAGCGCGAACGCGAGGTCGCCGCCTACCTTGCACCCATCCTGTGGGGGCGAGGCCTGCTGATCGTGGGGCTGGACATGATCGGCGGCCGGCTTACCGAGATCAATGTCACGAGCCCCACCTGCTTCGTCGAGATCGCCGAGCAGTGCGGCTTCTCCGTGGCGGCGCTGCTCGTCGACGCGCTCGAGGAGGCCTGCGCCGGATGAGCGTGCGGGAGGTGGTGCGCGAGGGGGCGCGACGTGGCGCCGCGGTCCTGCTGGCGCTGCTGTGTGCGGCGCTGCTGGCGGCGTGCACCAATGGCGAGCTGCACAAGCAGGAAGCCTATGTGTTCGGCACGCGCGTCGACGTCACCGTATATGGCGAGACGCGCGAGACGGCCGAGACGGCGATGGCCGAGGTGCTGCGCGAGTTCGACCGCCTGCACCGCGCCTACCACGCCTGGCAGCCGTCCGAGCTGACGGCGCTGAACGACGCGATCGCGCGCGGCGAGGTCGCGACCGTGTCGAACGAACTCGCGACCATGCTCACGGATGCGCGCAGACTGTCGGACATCGGCGACGGCCTGTTCAACCCCGCGATGGGCGCGCTGATCGAGATGTGGGGCTTCCAGGCCGACGAATTCGTGCCGCGCCGCCCCGATCCCGCCGCGCTGCAGGCGGTGCTGGACGCCGCGCCGCGCATGTCCGACCTCGTCATCAACGGTAACCAGGTCGAAAGCCGCAATCCGGCCGTGAAGCTCGACCTCGGCGGCTACGCGAAGGGCTACGCGCTCGACCGCGCGGCGGCGATCCTGCGCGCAAAGGGCATCGAGAACGCGCTCATCAACATCGGCGGCAACGTCATGGCCCTGGGCAGGAAGGGCGACAGCCCGTGGCGCATCGGTCTGCAGCACCCGCGCGAGCCGCAGCCGCTGGCGACGCTGCCGCTCTACGACGGCGAGGCGATCGGCACCTCGGGCGACTACCAGCGCTACTTCGAGCTCGACGGCAGGCGCTACTCCCATCTGCTCGACCCGAGGACAGGCGGACCGGCCGATGCGACGCAGTCCATGACGGTGCTCGTGACCCCGCGCGAGGCGGCCGGCACGCTCTCCGACGCCGCGAGCAAACCGCCTTTCATCGCCGGCGACAACTGGCGCCGATACACCCGCAACTACGGCATCGACCACGCGCTGCGCGTCGCCGCCGACGGGCGCATCGAGGTCACGCGCGAGCTGCGCGCACGCCTGCAGTTCGCTCCCGGCATCGCGCTGGTGACCGTCGTCGACTGATGCCGCCGCGTCCCCACCTCGATCGCCTCGCGATCACGATGATGATCGTGCTGTGCACGATCTGGGGGATGCAGCAGGCCGCGATCAAGATCACCAACGTCGGCATCTCGCCGCTGTGGCAGGCCGGCTGGCGCTCTGCCGGCGCGACGGCGCTGATCCTGCTGTGGGCACGCGTGCGCGGGGTAAGGCTCGCGGAGGCTGACGGCACGCTCGCGCCAGGCGTGATCGCCGGCCTGCTGTTCGCCGCCGAGTTCGCGCTGATCTTCGCCGCGCTGCAGTACACCAGCGCCTCGCGCGGCGTGATCTTCCTCTACACCGCGCCCTTCATGGTCGCCCTCGGCGCCGTGTGGCTGCTGCCGCACGAGCACATGCGCCGCGCGCAGTGGGTCGGCATGAGCCTCGCGTTCACGGGCGTGCTCGCGCTGTTCGGCGAGGGCCTGCTGCGCTCGTCCGGCCGGGCCTGGATCGGTGACCTGATGATGCTCGGCGCGGCCGTGGCGTGGGCTGCGACCACGCTGACGGTGAAGGTGAGTCCGCTCGCGCGCGCGTCGGCGGAAAAGACCCTGCTGTACCAGCTCGGCGTGTCGGCCCTCGTGCTGACGTCGCTGTCGCGTGCGTTCGGCGAGCCGGGTGTGTTCGCGGCCGATGCACGCGTATGGTCGGCCTTCGCTTTCCAGGTCGTGATCGTCGCGGCGGCGAGCTACCTCGCGTGGTTCTGGCTGATCTCGCAGTACCCGGCGACCCGGTTGTCCTCGTTTTCCTTCCTCACCCCGGTGATGGGCGTGATTGCGGGCGTGGTCGTGCTCGGCGAGGCCATGACTCCGGCAATCTGGTTCGCGCTGGCGCTCGTCGGCGCGGGCATCTGGATCGCCAACCGCCCGGCGCGGGCGAACTGAGTCCGCGCCGGAGGCGCATCCGCGTCCCGGATCGGCTAAAGTGATCGCCTGTCCGCCTCGTCAAAGGGGGAGCTGCACGATGTCAGGTCCGAAGATCGAGTTCTGGTACGAGTTCGCGAGCTCGTATTCCTACCTCTCCGTGATGCGCATCGAGGCGCTGGCGCGTGACGCCGGCGTCGCGGTGGAGTGGAAGCCCTTCCTGCTCGGCCCGGTGTTCCTCGCGATGGGCTGGAACGATTCGCCGTTCAACATCTACCCGCCCAAGGGGCGCTACATGTGGCGCGACCTCGCGCGGCTCGCGGACAAGTACGGACTGCCCTTCCGCATGCCGAGCCGCTTTCCGCGCAGCGGCCTGCTCGCGGCGCGGGTTGCGCTGCTGGGCGCGGAGCAGGGCTGGGTCGCGGAATTCTCGCGCAAGGTGATGCTCGCGAACTTCGCCGAAGATCGCGAGATCGGCGAGCCCGAAGTGATCGGGGCGATCCTCGCCGAACTCGGCCTGCCGGTCGGGGAGCTGCTGGCCGCTGCGGTGACGGAGGACAACAAGCGCGCGCTGCGGCGCCAGACCGAACGTGCCGCCGAACTCGGGATGTTCGGCGCACCGAGCTTCCGCGTCGGCGACGAGCTGTTCTGGGGCAACGACAGGCTGGAAGACGCGCTCGCGTGGGCGCGCGACAGGGGCGGCTGAGCTTCAGGCGCAGGGCGGGATTCCATCCTGCCCTGCGCTCCGGATCCGGGCGGCCGGAATCTCAGTTGGCCGGCTTGGCCGCGTCCTTCGCGGCGTCTTCGGCCTTTTCCGCCTCGCGCTTGCGGATGCGTTCCTCGTAGCGGGCACGGTCGCGTGCCGCTGCGTCCGCGCGGCCGGCCGCCTCGGCCTCGGCCTGCGCGCGCGCCTTGGCCTTGTCCGCATCCTTCTGCTTGCGCTCCACCTGCTGCGCCTCCTTCGCGCGCACCGCGTCGGCCTCGCGCTGGCGGCGCGTGCTGTCCGCCATCGGATCGGGCTGGATCGCAAAGCCTCCTTCCGGCGCCGGCTTCGCCGCTTCGGTCGGCGCGTCGCTGCGGGTGCGCCCGCTCTCCTCGGCCGCGCGCTGCTTCTGCGCGAGCTCGGTGCGGCTCGCCTCGGCTTCGAGGGTGCGCGCCTTGCTCAAGGTCGCCAGGCGCGCGTCCTTCGCCTGGGCGATGCAGCGATTTACGAGGAAGCGGTCATAGCATTTCCGCTCTTCGGCGGCGAGCGTGTCATCGGCCTGCTTGCGCAGGGCCTTGGCCTCGTCGCGCAGCTTCGCGGCGCGCTCCAGCTCGGGGTTGGTTTCCGGTGCGGCGTCGGCGGCAAAGGCGCCTCCGCAGGCGAGGGCGAGCAGCAGGGGCAGGAGAGGACGCAGGTGAGTGGGCAGGAGAGGGCGCAAGTGAGGGGGCACGATGTCCGGCGGCGGTCGGGTTGGGGATGAGTAGAATAACGCCTTTGCCCGAAGATGCGCTGACGTGATCCAGTTTCGCAACCTCCGCCTCGCCCGGGGCGCCAAAGTTCTCGTCGATTCGGCGTCGCTGCAGATCCACCCCGGCTGGCGGGTCGGTCTGACCGGCGCCAACGGCACCGGCAAGTCCAGCCTCTTCGCGCTGCTGCGTGGATTGCTGCACCAGGATCAGGGCGACCTCGAGATTCCCGCCGGCTGGCAGATCGCGCACGTCGCGCAGGAAACGCCGGCGCTCGCGAAGCCGGCCATCGAGTACGTGCTCGACGGCGACGCCGAGCTGCGCGAGGTCGAGGCGAAGCTCGCCGCGGCGGAAGCGGCGCACGACGGCGCGCATATCGGTGAGCTCCATGCGCGCCTGCACGAGATCGGCGGCTACGCTTCGCGCGCCCGCGCGGCGGCGCTGCTGGACGGCCTGGGCTTCGTCGGCGACGATCCCGAGCGGCCCGTGGCGGACTTCTCCGGCGGCTGGCGCATGCGCCTGAACCTCGCCCAGGCGCTGATGTGCCGCTCCGACCTGCTGCTGCTGGACGAGCCGACCAACCACCTCGACCTCGACGCCGTGCTGTGGCTCGAGCAGTGGCTGCGCGACTATCGCGGCACGCTGATCCTGATCTCGCACGACCGCGAATTCCTCGACGCCTGCGTCACCCACATCGCCCACATCGAGCAGCAGCGCCTCGCGCTCTACACCGGCGGCTACTCGGACTTCGAGCGCCAGCGTGCCGAGCGCCTCGCGCAGCAGCAGGCGATGTTCGAGAAGCAGCAGCGCGAGGTCGCGCACATTGAGGACTACATCCGCCGCTTCCGCGCCAAGGCGACCAAGGCGCGCCAGGCGCAGAGCCGCATCAAGGCGCTCGAACGCATGGAGCGCATCGCCGCCGCGCACATCGACAACCCCTTCTCGTTCAGTTTCCGCGAGGGCCCGGCCGCGCCCGACCCGCTGCTGCAGATCGAGGACGGCGCGGTGGCCTACGGCGAGCGCACCGTCCTCGACCGCGTCCGCCTGACGCTGCGTCCCGGCGAGCGCGTGGGCCTGCTCGGGCGCAACGGCGCGGGCAAGTCGACGCTGATCAAGCTGCTCGCGGGCGAGCTGGCGCTTGCCGCCGGCACGCGCACCGAGGGCAAGGGGCTCGCGATCGGCTACTTCGCCCAGCACCAGCTGGAGACCCTGCGTCCGGACGAATCCCCGCTGCAGCACATGGTCCGCCTCGACTCGCGCGCCCGCGAGCAGGAGCTGCGCGACTACCTCGGCGGCTTCGACTTCCGCGGCGACGGCGTGGGCGGCACCTCGACCCCGGCGACGACGCCCTGCGGCCCCTTCTCGGGCGGCGAGAAGTCGCGCCTCGCGCTCGCGCTGATGATCTGGCAGCGCCCCAACCTGATGCTGCTCGACGAGCCGACCAACCACCTCGACCTCGAGATGCGCCACGCGCTCACCCTCGCGCTGCAGGAGTACGAGGGCGGCATGGTGCTGGTGTCGCACGACCGGGCGCTGCTGCGTGCGACCTGCGACCGCTTCCTGCTCGTCGACGACGGCCGTATCCAGCCCTTCGACGGCGACCTCGACGACTACCGCGACTGGCTCGCGACGCGCCGCGCGCAGGCGGCCGAGGCCGCGAAGTGTCCCGACCGCGAGGCCGACAAGGCGGCGCGCAAGGCCGACCGCGCGCAGTCCGCCGCCGAACGCCAGGCGCGGCTCGCGGCGCGCCGTCCGCTGGTGAAGGAGATCGACCAGATCGAGAAGAAGCTCGCCGGCTGGCAGGGCGAGAAGAAGCTGCTCGACGCGCGCCTGTCCGACCCGTCGCTCTACGTGGGCGGCGATTCCGCCCAGCTGCAGACCCTGCTCAAGCGCCAGGGGGAGCTCGCCGGCTGGATCGAGGAAGCGGAGATGCGCTGGCTGGAGATTTCCGAGGTGCTGGAGGCGATGCCTGCCGATTGAACCGCGCTCCGGAGTGGGAGCTGGCGGGATGCGTTGCGCTCCTCCCGCCCTACGGTTCCTGCCCTTTCCCGCTCGGTGCTCCGCTCAAACCACCGCGACCCAGCGCGCCGGGTCGATCTGCCACTTGTCGAAATCCTCGTGCTCGACGATCGCGTCCCACGAATCGGCGAGGTTCAGTTCCCGCGGCGTCGTGTAGCAGCGCTGCTTGAGGTCGAAGATCACCAGCACCCGCGGCTTGAGCAGATTGTCCGCGTTCTGTTCCTGCACGACCGCGAGCGCCCCGCTCTGCAGGCTCACGAGCGAGCCGGTCGGGTAGATGCCGAGCGAGCGGATGAAGGTGTGCACGAGCTTCGGCGCGAAGTGGAACTTGCTCCATTCGAGCAGCTTGCGCAGCGCCAGCGTCGGCGGCATGCCCTTGTGGTAGACCCGATTCGACGTGATCGCGTCATACACGTCGACGATCGCGGCCATCTGCCCGTACAGGCTGATGTCGTCCCCCGCGAGCCGGTTGGGATAGCCCGTGCCGTCGAAGCGCTCGTGGTGCTGCGCGGCGACGTCCAGCGCGATCTCGCTGATGCCCGGCGTGGACTGCAGGATGATCTTGCTCTGCACGACGTGCGACTTCATCGCGTCGAACTCGGCGTCGGTGAGCTTGCCCGGCTTGTTGAGGATCTCCTCGGGCACCCTGGCCTTGCCGACGTCGTGCAGCAGCGCGCCGATCGAGATCTCGCGGATCACCTCGCGCGGCAGCTCCAGGGTGCGCGCGAAGCTCGTCATCAGCGCGCACACCGACACCGAATGCATGAAGGTGTAGTCGTCGTGGTCCTTCAGGTGCAGCAGCGGCAGCAGCGCGTCGGATTTGCGGAAGATCGACTCGACGATGTTCTCGATCAGCGGTTCGATCTGTTCCAGTTCGATCTGCTTGCCGAGGCGGATGTCGCCCATCATGTCGCGCACGATGCGCCGCGCTTCGCCGTGCAGCCGTCGCGCACGATAACGCTCGGCCTCGGGCGAGATCGCCAGCGAGCCGTCGTGCCGCGTCGTCGCGATGCGGTCCAGCGTCGCGTCGAGCTCGCGTGCAGCCTCCTCCGCGCTCGGCGCGTCGGCCACGTCGCCGCCGCGCGCGGTGTCGATGTAGATTTCGCGCACGCCGATGGCGCGCACGCGCGCGAGCGTCGCCGCGTCCTTGACGAGAAAGCGGCTGAGCATGAAATCGTGGTCGATCCAGTCGCAGTTCAGGTCGTGGATGAACATGCCCCGCGCGAGCTGTTCGGTGCGTATGAGTTTGATCATCGGCGGGATGCGGTATGTGGCTGCGCGTGGTTTGTCGGGCAGGTGCCATTTATACCGCATATGGGTGGCGCCGCGCGACCGCCGCTCCGTGCTCCCTTCGGCAGGCGTGGCGTGAACGCTTGTATTTAATGGCCGCTGCAATAAAGTGGTGTCAGCGACTCCTGTCGTGCTTTCGCGCAACCCTTGCCCCGAGGTTTCCGCATGCCCGCTGCCCTGCCGCTCGATCTGCCGGCCCTGCTCGCTGCACGCGAGCGCATCCGTGACGCCATCCTGCGTACCGTGCAGTGGCAGAACGATCCGCTCTCCGAGGAGCTCGGCGTGCCGTTGCGCCTCAAGCTGGAAAACCTGCAGCGTACCGGCTCGTTCAAGCTGCGCGGCGCCACGCACAAGATCGGTCGCCTGCTCGCGGGCGACAATCCGCCCACCGGCGTGGTCGCCGCCTCGGCCGGCAATCACGCCCAGGGGGTTGCGCGTGCGGCGGCCCAGTGCGGACTGCGCGCCGTCGTCGTCATGCCGGTGAATGCGCCGCTGACGAAGATCCAGTCCTGTCGCAAGCTCGGCGCCGATGTGCGCCTGGTGGGCGAGACGCTGGAAGTGGCGACCGACGAGGCGCTCAAGCTCGCGAAGGCCGAGGGTCTGAGCTTCCTCCATCCCTACGACGACTGGGACGTGATCGCCGGACAGGCGAGCTGCGGGCTCGAGATGCTGGAGGACGCCCCCGACATGACGGTCGCGATCGTGCCGCTGGGCGGCGGCGGGCTGATTTCGGGTATCGCGCTGGCGCTCAAGCTGCAGAATCCGGCGATCCGCGTGATAGGCGTGCAGACCGAGACGGTCGCGCCGTGGCGCACCTACCTGCGCGACGGTGCGCTGGAGGAGGTGCCGCCCGGCGCGCACACGATCGCCGACGGTATCAAGGTGAAGCGCCCGGGCAAGCTTACGCGCCAGGTCATCGCACGCTACGTCGACGAGATCGTGACCGTCGACGACAACGCCATCGCCGAGGCCATCGTCACGCTGCTCGAACGCACGCGCACGATAGGCGAGGGCGCGGGCGTCGTCGGCCTCGCCGCGCTGATGCAGAAGAAGATCGCGCTGTGCCCGGACGACCGTGCGGTGGTGGTGGTCTCGGGCGGCAACGTGGACATGACCCTGGTCGGGCGCTCGATCGACTACGGCCTCGCGTCGAGCGGACGGCTGATGTGCGTCGCGGTGACGATCTCCGATGCGCCGGGCCAGCTGCTCGCGGTGCTCAAGACGGTCGCCGACCTGAGCATGAACGTGCGCCACGTCGAACACCGGCGCGGCGAACTGCACGTGCCGGTGGGCATGACCGAGGTGATCCTGCAGATGGAGACGCGCGACTTCGAGCACCAGGACGAATTGCGCGCGCACTTTGCGCAGCAGGGCCTGCGCGTGCGCAACCTGCTCGCCGGCTGAGCGCAGGAAGAACGGTGGAGCGGGAAGGCGGAAAGAAAAACGGGACGACCGGAGTCGTCCCGCAAAATGGCCTCCATCGGGCCAAGGGTTACGCATTTAGCCCTGCCATTATAGGGCCATATTCCCCAGACCGCAGGTGAAGTAATTGGTTCCCGGTAGATTAAATTTTTTGAACGCCACGGGCTCCGCGCGCGGCGGCGCGGCCGTCGACGACTGCTAGAATCCGGGGTCTCTTTATCCGCCGATACAGGAAGCTTGCCGTGCAGATCGTCTGTCTCGACCTCGAAGGTGTGCTGGTCCCCGAAATCTGGATCGAATTCGCCGAGCGTACCGGCATCCCGGAGCTGCGCCGCACGACGCGCGACGAGCCGAACTACGATACCTTGATGAAGTACCGGCTCAAGATCCTTGCCGAGCGCAAGCTGGGCCTGCCCGACATCCAGGATGTGATCGCGAGCATGGGCCCGATGGCCGGCGCACGCGACTTCCTCGACGACCTGCGCGAGAGCTACCAGGTCGTGATCCTGTCGGACACCTTCCAGGAATTCGCCAAGCCGCTGATGAAGCAGCTCGGCTGGCCGACCCTGCTGTGCCACCGCCTCGAAGCCGACGAGAACGGTGTGCTGGTGAACTACCACCTGCGCATGCCGGACCAGAAGCGCGAGGCCGTCAAGCGCTTCAAGGAACTGAAGCTCACGGTCGTCGCCGCGGGAGACTCGTACAACGACACCGCGATGCTGGGCGAGGCGCACGGCGGCATCCTGTTCCATCCGCCCGAGAACGTCATCCGCGAATTCCCGCAGTTCCCGGTCACGCGCAGCTACGCCGAACTGCGCCGTGAGATCGACAAGGCCTTCGCGCGCGTCGCGTAATCCGATGCATCGCGACCGCTTCTACACCCTGTCGGCGTCCTGCCCCGACCGCGTCGGCATCGTCGCGCGCGTGTCGGGCTTCATCGCCGAGCACCGCGGCTGGATCCTCGAGACCTCGCTGCACGCCGAACCGCCCGAGGAGGGCGAGGCCGTCGGGCGCTACTTCATGCGCATCGAGATCAAGGCCGACTCGCTGCCCTTCCACCTCGCCGAGTTCCGCGAGCGCTTCCGTCCGATCGCCGACGAGCTGGAGATGGACTGGAGCATCACCGACTCGGCGGTGAAGAAGCGCGTGGTCGTGCTGGTGTCGAAGCAGGAGCACTGCCTCTACGATCTGCTCGCGCGCTGGCAGTCGAAGGAACTGGACGTCGAGATCCCCTGCGTGATCTCCAACCACGACACCTTCCGCGGCTTCGTCGAGTGGCACGGCATCCCCTTCCACCACGTGCCGGTCACGTCGGACAACAAGGCCGCGGCGTATGCCGAGGTGCAGCGCATCGTCGAGGAAGTGCGCGGCGACACGATCGTGCTCGCGCGCTACATGCAGGTGCTGTCGCCCGAGCTGTGCGCGGCCTATCCGGGGCGCATCATCAACATCCATCACAGCTTCCTGCCCAGCTTCGTCGGCGCGAAGCCCTACCACCAGGCGTGGACGAAGGGTGTGAAGCTGATCGGCGCGACCTGCCACTACGTCACGTCCGAGCTCGACCAAGGGCCCATCATCGAGCAGGACGTGATCCGCATCGATCACTCCGATGCGGTCGAGGACATGGTGCGCTACGGCAAGGACATCGAGAAGACCGTGCTCGCGCGCGGGCTGCGCTACCACCTCGAAGGCCGCGTGCTGCTGCGCGGCAACAAGACGGTCGTGTTCCGCTGAGCGGCGGCCACGCCGGGGCGAACGCCCTGCCCGCATGGCCGCCGGCCGGCATGAATCCGGTTTTTCGGCGGTTCTCCGCATCGCATTGCCTCGCCGGCGGTGAGGCCGGGCTATGCCTTTCGGGTTAGAATGCAGCCGCGTGTCGGCGGCTGCGCGCGGCAGTTCGTCCGTATCTCGACATCAACATCAGGATCAGGGAGGCGCAGGATGAACCCAAGCCATATCGCGTGGTGGCCCCTGTTCCGCACGGTCTTCGCGATCGCCGCAGTCGTCGCCGGGTACAGCGTCGCGAACGCTGCTCCGCCCGCGATCGTCATCGGGCTCGACGCGGACATGTCATCGGCCTCGGCCCAGGGGGGCGAGGCGATCCGGCGGGGGGCGCTGATCGCGATCGCCGAAATCAACGAGAGCGGCGGCCTGCTCGGCGGCCGGAAGCTCGAGCTGCAGGTGAAGGACCACCACGGCGTTCCCGCGCGCAGCACCGACAATCTCAACGAATTCGCGGCCGACGACCGACTGGCCGCGGTGCTCGGCGGCGTGCATAGCCCGGCGATCATCGAGAACCAGCAGCTCATCCACGACAAGCGCTTGCTCATCCTCGTGCCGTGGGCTGCGGCGACCCCGGTGATCGACAACGGTCGCCAGCCGAGCTACGTATTCCGGATCTCGGCGCGCGACCAGTACGTCGGCGCTTTCCTGACGGCACAGGCGCTCGCCGCCGGCCACCGCCGCGTCGGCCTGCTGCTCGAGCGGACCGCCTGGGGGCGCAGCAACGAACAGGCGATCACCGAAGCACTGGCCCGCGAAGGGCTCGCGCCCGCGGCGGTGCAGTGGTTCCACTGGGGAGATGCCGATCTGACGCCCGCCGTGCTGGCGCTGGAGGCGGCCGGTGCCGATGCGATCCTCATGGCCGCGAACGCCGTCGAAGGGGCGGCCGCGATCAAGGCGCTGGCCGCGCGTCCGCCTTCGCGCAGGCTGCCCGTATATTCGCACTGGGGCGTGAGCGGCGGCCGCTTCGTCGAACTGGCCGGCGAGGCTTTGCGCGAGGTCGATCTGCAGGTGATGCAGACCTATTCCTTCCTCGACGCGAGCGGCGTGCGCGCGCGCGCAGTGCTCGACCGCTACCGCGCGATGTTCGGCGTCGAGAGCCCCGAACACATCCCGGCCCCGGTCGGTGTCGCGCATGCCTATGAGCTGGTGCAGGTCTTGGCGTTGGCGATCCGTCAGGCCGGCAGCATCGATCGCGAGAAGGTGCGCACCGCCCTGGAGAACCTGCCGCGCCATGATGGGCTGATCCGCAGCTATCGGCCGGTGTTCACGCGCGACCGCCACGAGGGGCTGTCGGTTGCGGACTACCGCATGGCGCGCTATCGCAGCGACGGCGTGTTGGTGCCGGTCAAGGCCGCAATACGCTGACGGCGGCCGGGGTGGACGCGCGGAAGGACTCCTCGCCCGGCTCGCGGCGCTTCGGGCAGTCGCTGCGGGACCGCCTGGTCATCTTCTTTCTTGTCCTCGATCTCACCACGCTGGTGGCGATGTCGGCCGGCGTCGCCTATCACGCGAGCGGCACGGTCGCCGATCAGGTGCAGGCGAGCCTCGAGGACAAGCTGCGCTTCAGCGCGCGCGCGATCGTCGAAGATCTGCGCACCAAATGGGAGCATCTGCGGGCGACCTCGCGCAATACGCTGCTGGTCAACGGCGTCGTCGACTCGCTCGGGCGGGAAGCCTACCTGCGCTCGTTCATCGAGAAGCTCACGCTCGCCGGGCGCGGCGGCGAGCACCCGCAGATCGCGGTACTCGACTACAAGGGCCGGCTGATCACGGCCAACCATTCCGCAGGTCCGCCGGCCCCCGATACGCCCTGGCTGAAGGAGGTGCTCGCCGGACGCGCGCAGGGCAGCGTGCGCCTGGACGCGGGTGGCAAGGCGTGGGTCACACTGGCTTTCCCGATCTTCTACCACAGCCAGGTGGAGGGCGTTCTCGCCGCGGAATTCGGCTTCGACTTCGTTGGCGAACTGATGCCCGATGCGGGGCATCCTGTCAGCGCGATCGTCGACGCCATGGGGCGCACCGTCTATGGCGACACGCCGCCGGCGGTGGTCGAAGCCGTCGGGCGGGCCGGCGCCGGGCCGCAGTTCGTGGAGTCAGGGGGACAGCTGCACGCGCTGCTCGCGCTGCCCTTTCCCGATGGCGAACCTCCGTTCCGCTGGCATGTGGTGCTGTCGGTACCGGTCGCACATTTGCATGAGCCCGTCGCCGAGCTCGTCTGGCGCATGGCGATCGTCGGTCTGTTCAGTGCGCTCGCCGTATCCGCCCTGGTGTTCTGGCGCGCTCGCCGCTTCGTGCAGCCGCTGGAAGCGCTGCGGGGCACGATGCATGCGATCGTCGATCATGGCGATCTGTCATCGCGTGTGCCGCCGGGCGGCGGCGATGAAATCGGCCAGCTGGGGGAAAGCTTCAACAACATGATGGGGCGGTTGCAGGCTCAGGACGTGGCGCTGAGCGCCGAGATCGCCGAGCGGCGGCGAGCCGAGGCCGACCTGCGGACTGCGAACGACTCCTTGCGCCAGACCCTGGAGGAGCTGCGCGCGACGCAGGCGCAACTGGTCCAGTCGGAGAAGATGGCTTCGCTCGGCCAGCTCGCCGCCGGCGTCGCGCACGAAATCAACAATCCGGTCGGATTCGTGAAGAGCAACATCCGCACCTTGCGCAGCTACGGCGAGGACTTGCTGATGCTGCTCGACCGTTACGAGGAGGCCTGCGCCACCGTCGCGACGGGGCCGGCGGTGCAGCAGTTGGCCGATCTGCGGGCGCAGATGGACATCGAGTTCATGCGCGGCGATCTGATGCAACTGCTCGACGAATCGCAGGAAGGCCTTGTGCGGATTGCGAAGATCGTCGCCGATCTCAAGGATTTCTCGCACGTGGACCGGCAGGAGCTCGAGCCGGCCGATCTCAACGTCCTCATCGACAAGGTCATCAACGTCGCGTGGAACGAGCTGAAATACAAGGCGGAGGTGATCCGCGACTATGGCGCGCTGCCGTCCCTGTACTGCTACCCGGGGCGGCTGGGACAGGTTTTCCTCAATCTGCTCGTCAATGCCGCGCAGGCGATCGCAACGCGCGGCTCCATAGGGGTGCGGACGGGAGTCGAAGGCGGTGAAGTCGTCGTGCGCGTCAGTGATACGGGGACGGGCATCGCGCCCGAGATCGTCGGCAGGATCTTCGACCCCTTCTTCACGACGAAGCCGGTGGGCAAGGGGACCGGGCTCGGGCTCCATATCGTGTACAAGATTGTCGAGACCCACAACGGCCGGATCGACGTCGACAGTACCCCGGGGCGCGGCACCACCTTCACGATCCGGCTGCCGATCGCAGGCCTGTCTCCCGCAGCCTCCGACGTGGTGCTCGCTTCCGATGGCGCGTGAATCGCGGCGGGCGAGACCTGCCCGGCGGGCGTGAACGAAAACGGGCGCCCCCGGAGGGGCGCCCGCTGCAGGACCGGACGAGGGAGCGATCCGGCAATGCTCAGACGTGGTAGGCCGTCTCGCCGTGGGCCGTGATGTCCAGGCCTTCGCGCTCTTCTTCTTCCGGCACGCGCAGGCCGATCAGCACATCGACGATCTTGTAGGCCACCACCGACACGACGCCCGACCACAGGATCGCGACCACCACGCCCCAGACCTGGCTGGTGACCTGCGCCGAGGTCGAGAACGGGGCCACCGCGTTGGCGACGTAGTCATACACGCCGACGCCGCCGAGGTCCGGGTTGGCGAACACTCCGGTCAGGATCGCGCCGAGGATGCCGCCCACGCCATGCACGCCGAACACGTCGAGCGCGTCGTCGGCGCCGAGCATGCGCTTGAGGCCATTCACGCCCCACAGGCAGATCACGCCGGCCAGCAGCCCGATCACCAGCGCGCCCATCGGGCCGACCCAGCCGCAGGCCGGGGTGATCGCAACCAGACCCGATACCGCACCCGAAGCAGCACCCAGCAGCGAGGGCTTGCCCTTCATCAGCCATTCGGCGGCCATCCACGACATCGCCGCCATGCCGGTCGCGACCATCGTGTTGAGGAAGGCCAGCGCGGCCAGGCCGTTGGCTTCGAGGTTGGAGCCGGCGTTGAAACCGAACCAGCCGATCCACAGCATCGACGCACCGACCATGGTCAGCGTCAGCGAGTGCGGGGCCATCGACTCGCGACCGTAGCCGATGCGCTTGCCGATCATGAAGGCACCCACCAGGCCGGCGACGGCGGCGTTGATGTGCACCACGGTACCGCCGGCGAAGTCGAGCGCACCCTTCTGGAACAGGAAGCCCGCGGTCGCGGCGGCCGCGTCACCCGCGGCGGCGTCGATGTAGGCATCCGGGCCCGCCCAGTACCACACCATGTGGGCCATCGGCAGGTAGGAGAAGGTGAACCACAGCACCATGAAGAGGAGCACCGCGGAGAACTTCATGCGCTCGGCGAAGGCGCCGACGATCAGCGCCGGGGTGATCGCCGCGAAGGTTGCCTGGAAGATGATGTAGGCGAACTCGGGGATCGCGACGCCCTTGCTGAAGGTCGCGGCCATCGAATCGACCGTCACGCCGCTGAGGAAGGCCTTCGACAAGCCGCCGACGAAGGCATTGCCCTCGGTGAAGGCGAGGCTGTAGCCGTAGACGAACCACAGCACGATCATCAGCGAGAAGATCACGAAGACCTGCATCAGCACCGACAGCATGTTCTTCGAGCGCACTAGGCCGCCGTAGAACAGCGCGAGGCCCGGGATCACCATGAAGGCGACCAGCGCGGTGGAGGTCAGCATCCAGGCGGTGTCGCCCTTGTTGACCGTGGCAGCAGGCGCCGCGGCCGCGGGGGCGGCAGCGGCCGCCGCATCGGCAACCGCGGTGACGGCCTCGGCCGCGGCCGGGGCATCCTCGGCGCTGGCGAGGCCGGCGAAGCCGAGAGCCAGGACCGCAAGCAGGACAGCAAACAGTTTTTTCATGGTGTTCTCCCTTACAGCGCTTCGGCGCCCGTTTCGCCGGTGCGGATGCGGATGGCCTGCTCGAGGTCGAAGACGAAGATCTTGCCGTCGCCGATCTTGCCGGTCGCGGCGGACTTCTCGATCGCCTCGATCACCTGTTCGAGCAGTTCGGTGCGTACGGCGGCCTCGATCTTCACCTTGGGCAGGAAGTCGACGACGTATTCGGCGCCGCGGTAGAGCTCGGTGTGACCCTTCTGGCGGCCGAAGCCCTTGACCTCGGTGACGGTGATGCCCTGCACGCCGATTGCCGAGAGGGCCTCGCGCACTTCGTCGAGCTTGAAGGGCTTGATGATGGCTGTGACGAATTTCATGATGGTTTCCTTTCAGTCTTGCGGGGCCGGAGCCCCGCGGCCTTGCATGCTCAGAAGGTCTTGCTGACGCTCACGACGTAGCGGCCGTCGGCGTTGAGGTCTTCCTTGTCCTTCAGGTTGGTATCCACGTAGTGCAGGCCCAGCGTCACGCCCGCGACGACCTGGCTCACGCCGACCTTCCAGTCGGTGTAGGACAGCGCCGGACCGGCGATCTTCTGGTGACCGACGTGGGCGTTGAGCGTCGTGCCGGGGATCACCTCGTAGGCGGCCGACAGGTCGAAGTACTGGCTGCCCTTCGAGTCCGGCGCGCCGAACAGGTTGGTGAAGGAGTTCGAGTACTTGAACGACAGGAACTGCCACGACAGGCCGACGTAGCCTTCCAGCGTGTTCGGCTTCTTCAGGCCGATCGTGGTGCGCCAGCCCGAGTCGAACTCGCCCGGATAGACGTACTGCAGCAGGCCCACGTCGTAGCCGATGTCGCCGACCGTGCCCTTGTAGCCGCCGTAGACATCCAGTTCGAGGCTGTTGCCGGAGTGCTCGCCGGTGCCGCGCTCGAGATCGCTCAGCCACGACACGTTCGACCCCCACACGCCCACGTACAGGCCGCTGGCATGCGCATAATCGAAGCCGCCCTGCAGCGCCGGCTTCTCGTCGGTCTGGCTGATGCCGCGGTAGGCGTAGTCGGACACCAGGGCGACGTTCGCGGCGATCGGGCTGTCGGCGGCGGCCGCCGTGCCGGAAGCGATCAGCGGGAGGGCTGCTGCAACGGCCAGGGCGATGATGCGCTTGTGCATGGTGTTGCTCCTTGATGGTTGGTTTTTTGATTGCTGGCGAGTCCTCCTTTGCATGTGCCGTGCCAAGTTGTCGAAATGGCGACACAACGCATTGTTTATAAAAGGTAATGATCGGTTTCAAGGGGCGCCGCGGACGGAATTTTGTGCACTTGCAGCAGAGTGCTCGCACACGAAATGCACCTCCATGGTGCGTTCTAGTCGATTTCGTGGTGCGTCGCGCCGCGCTGAGTCCGGGCCGCTCACCGCAATGGGGCGTCCGTCCGTACCCGAACCCGCGCCCGTGCTAGACTTTTGCCCTTCGCTTACGCTCCAGAGGTATCTACATGGCAGGCCCCCGCTTCCTCGACGAGATCGGTGCCAAGTTGTCCGAACTCGCCGCCAGCAATCCCGCCCGCGACTTCGAAAAGAACGCCAAGGCCCTGCTCGGCAGCGCCTTCGGCAAGCTCGATCTGGTCACGCGCGAGGAGTTCGACGTGCAGCGCGAGGTGCTTGCGCACGCGCGCCAGAAGCTCGCCGAACTGGAAGACCGCGTCGCCACGCTGGAATCCGAACTCGCACGCGCCCGCGCCGACCGCGACGAGGAGTGAGCGGCAGCGCCTGACCGGCGCCGTCGCATCCACGCGCAGGAGATAGTCTTTTGTCATTGTCGGTGCCTCCGGTAGACTGCGTGCAGTCCATTCCGGAGGTACCGATGTCGCTGGCACTCGTACGCACCAGGGCGCTCGCAGGCATGGGCGCGCCCGAGGTGACGGTGGAAGTCCATCTCGCCAACGGCCTGCCCGCATTCAACCTGGTCGGCCTGCCCGACACCGAAGTCCGCGAGGCGCGCGAACGCGTGCGCGCCGCGATCGCGACCTCGCAGTTCGAATTCCCGCAACGCCGCATCACCGTCAATCTCGCCCCCGCCGACCTGCCCAAGGAGGGCGGGCGCTTCGACCTGCCGATCGCGCTGGGGATCCTTGTGGCGTCGGGGCAGGTCGATGCAGCGGGACTCGCAAAGCACGAATTCGTCGGCGAACTCTCGCTCGACGGCAGCCTGCGCGGGGTGCGCGGCGGCCTCGCGATGGCGCTGGAGAGCGGACGCACCGGCCGTGCGCTGGTGCTGCCGGCCGCCAACGCCGACGAGGCGGCGCTCGCGCGCGGCGCCAGCGTGCTGCCCGCGACCAGCCTACTGGCGGTGTGCGCGCACCTCAACGGCCACACGCCGCTTGCGCGCCGGCCGGCGCCACCGCTCGCCGAAGGGCGGGACGACGACGCGGATCTCGCCGAGGTGAAGGGGCAGCTGCAGGCCCGCCGCGCGCTCGAAGTCGCTGCCGCCGGGCAGCATTCGCTGCTGATGTTCGGCCCACCCGGAACCGGCAAGTCCATGCTCGCGCGTCGCCTGCCGGGGCTGTTGCCGCCGCTCGACGAGGCCGAGGCGATCGAGAGTGCGTCGATCCAGTCGCTCGAAGGACCCTTCGACGCCCGCCGCTGGGGCCGCCGGCCCTACCGCGCGCCGCACCACTCGGCGTCGGCGCCGGCGCTTGTGGGCGGCGGAGCGAACCCGCGGCCGGGCGAGATCAGCCTCGCGCACCGCGGCGTGCTCTTCCTCGACGAGCTGCCCGAGTTCGACCGCCGCGTGCTCGAGGCGCTGCGCGAGCCGCTGGAGACCGGCACGGTAACCGTGTCGCGGGCACGCCAGCGCGCAGAGTTTCCCGCCCGCTTCCAGCTCGTCGCAGCGATGAATCCCTGTCCCTGCGGCCACGCCGGCGACAAGGGCGGGCGCTGCCGCTGTTCGCCGGACCAGGTTGCGCGTTACCGCGGACGCCTGTCGGGGCCGTTGCTCGACCGCATGGACATCGTCATCGAGGTGCCGCTGCTCGACCATACGGAGATGACCGGCCAGCCTGCGGGCGAATCCAGCGCAGCCGTGCGCGAGCGCGTCGTGCAGGCCTGGACCGTGCAGCGGGAACGCCAGGGCGGGGCGAACAGCCACCTCGCGCCCGGTCGTGTCGATGCGCTGTGCGCGCCCGACGAGCAGGGCAAGGCCTTGCTCGATCATGCGATCCGGCGGTTGAACCTGTCCGCACGCGGGTATCATCGCATCCTGAAGGTCGCCCGCACGATCGCGGACCTGGCCGGCGCCGAGCGCGTCGGCCCTGCACATCTGGCCGAGGCGATCCAGTACCGGCGCGGCCTCGACTCGCGCTGACGCGGCCTGCGGGGCGCTCGGGGGGATGCCCGGTACCGAACAACAACGACCCCAGAGATCCCCCTGATGCCCGCCTCCTCGCCCTGGCTCGCGTTTGTGCTCGCTGCGCTCGCCGCCATCGGGCCGTTTTCGATCGACACCTACCTGCCCGCGTTCGGTGCGATGGCGACGGATCTCGGCGCCTCGCAGCTGCAGATCCAGCAGACCCTCACCGCCTACATGGCGACCTTCGCCTTCATGGTGCTGTGGCATGGCGCGCTCGCGGACCATTTCGGGCGCCGGCACGTGCTCATCGCCGGCAGCGTGCTGTTCGCGCTGGCCTCGCTGGTGTGCGCGCTGGCGCCGTCGATCGAATGGCTATGGGTGGGCCGCGCGCTGCAGGGCATGGTCGGCGGGGCGGGCATGGTGGTGGGGCGGGCGGTGATCCGCGATCTGTTCGACGGCGCGCACGCGCAGCGGTTGATGTCGCGCGTGATGCTGATCTTCGGCGTCGCCCCGGCGATCGCGCCTGTCATCGGCGGCCTGCTGCTGGCCGCGGCGGGCTGGCGCGCGATCTTCTTCTTCCTCGCCTTCTTCGGCACGCTGCTGGCCTTCCTCACCTGGCGCTTCCTGCCCGAGACCCTGCTGGCCGAGCACCGCCATCCGCTGCATCCGGTGCTGCTCTGGCGCGCCTACCGGCGGGTGCTGGGCAGCGGCGCCTTCGTGCTGCTGAGCGCGGCGGCGGCCTTCAACTTCAACGGCTTCTTCCTCTACGTGCTGTCGGCGCCGGCCTTCCTGATGCAGCACCTGGGCCTCAGCGCCCAGGAATTCGGCTGGCTGTTCGTGCCCGCGGTGGTCGGCATGAGCGCGGGTTCCGCGCTGTCAGAGCGGGTTGCCGGGCGTTGGCACGTGCGCCGCACGGTCGCGATCGGCATGACGATCATGGCGACGGCGGCGGCTGCGAACCTGCTGGTTGCCACGCTGCTGCCGCCCGGCCTGCCGTGGTCGGTGCTGCCCATCGTGCTCTACACCTTCGGCATGGCGCTGTCGATGCCGAGCGTGACGCTGCTGGCGCTGGACTTGTTCCCGTCGCACCGCGGCCTGGCGTCGAGCTGCCAGAGCTTCCTGCAGGTCGGGGTCAATTCGACGATCGCCGGCATCTTCGCGCCCATGCTGTGGTATTCGCCGCTGACGCTGGCGGCCGGCATGGCCGGTTTCCTGACGCTCGGCGGCATCGGCTTCATCGCCTGGTGCCGGCGCGCGGGCGGCTGCGTGCGCTGAGGCGTGCGTGTGCTGCGGGGCGGCACGCCGGGTCGGTGGATTGGTCATAACCATATTCTCGAGAGGGATTTGCAGAAAATCATGATCTCCGCTTCATGATCCTGCCGTGTCGCGCCGCTGCGCACGTGTCGATGATGTCGACATGTTCGCAGGTGTGCCCCGGAGGGCGATGGAATGGATTTCGTGATGCCGCAGCTGGCCGTGGGAAGCAGCGCCGACGCCGCCGACGGCGCGGCGCTGCAGGCGGCGGGCATCGATACGCTGCTGTCGCTGGCGCCGCTGGCCCGCCCGGCCGAGGTGGCGCTGCAGCTGGGGCTGGCCGTGGCCGACCGCGTGGCGCTGCCGGGCGCGACGATCGGCGCGGCGGCGGCCTTCCTTGCCGCACGCATTGCGGCGGGGCACCGCGTGCTGATGCACTGCGAGCAGGGAATCTCGCGCTCGCCGGCGCTGGCCGCGTGCTTCTTGCATGAGCACCTCGGCCTGCCGCTCGACGCGGCCTTCGCCCGGGTGCGCGCCGCGCGCCCGCAGGCCGATCCCCATCCCGCGCTGGTCGCGTCGATCCACGCGCATTACGCCGGCGCGGCTGTGCCCGCCGTCGATCTGTCCGGCAACGAAAACCCCTGCGGACCGTCGCCCGCGGCGTGCGCCGCGATCACGCGCGAACTGGCGCAGTTGCACCGCTATCCGTCCGTCGATGCAGCGGCGCTGCGCAGCTTGCTCGCCGGGCGGGCGGGACTGTCGCCGGCGCACGTGCTGATCGGCAATGGCGCCTGCGAGCTGATCGATCTGGCGATGCGCAGCCTCGTCGGCTCGGGCGGCGAGGTGCTGATTCCCGACCCGGCCTTTCCGGCCTATCGTTCCGCGGCGGACCGAACCGGTGCGCGGGTGGTTCGCGTGCCGCTCGACGGAGCGGACTACCGCTTCGACGCCTTCCGCGAACGCATCACGCCGGCGACACGGATGGTCGTCGTTGCATCGCCCCATAACCCGACCGGCACGCTGATGTCCCCGGCGGACTGGACCCGTCTTCGCCACGCACTGCCCCCTGGCGCGGCGCTGCTGCTGGACGAGGCGTATCGCGACTATGCGCTCGATCAGGACTTGATCGACGGCATCGCCGACCTGCGCGACGGGGCGCCCGTGCTCGTCCTGCGTTCGCTCTCGAAGGTCGAGGGGCTCGCGGGCCTGCGCATCGGCTACGGCTATGCGCCGCCGGAGATCGTGCGGCGCATGACGGCACTGTGCCCGCAATACCACCTCGGCTCGCTCGCTCAGGCGGCCGCGCTCGCGGCGCTGCAGGACGAAAGACATCGTGGCGCCAGCATCGCGGCGAATGCGCGCGAGCGCGACGTGCTGATGAGCGGCCTCGCGCGCCTTGGCGTCGACTTCGTGCCTTCGGCGGCGAATTTCGTGCTGCTGCGCGCGCCGCGCGATGCGCTCACCCGCCTGGGCGAACGCGGCGTGGCGGTGAAGTGCATGGCCCGCTACGGCCTGCCGCAACACATCCGCGTGAGCGTCGGCCTGCCCGTCGAGAACGCGCGCTTCCTCGCCGCGCTGGGCGAGTTGCTGCGCGAAGACCAGGACTGCCGGGACGCCGTCCCGGCCTGAAGGAGATCCCTATGGTGATGATGATGGCTCCCGGCGGCACGCTGGAGATGGCGAAGACGGTGCTCGACGAGGGGGCGGACGCGGTGTACGTCGGCGTCGTCGGCTGGAGCCGGCGCGGCGCGCAGGACGAACTGAACGACGATGAGATCCGCCACACGATCGATTACGCGGCGGCGCGCGGCAAGGAGGTGCGCGTGGTGGTGAACACGCTGCCGAGCTCGATCGAGCTGCCGATGTTCGTCGAGCGCGTCGAGCGCTATGCGGGCTGGGGCGCGCAGGGTTTCATGATCAGCGACCTGGGCGCGATGCGGCTGGTGAAGGAGCGCCTGCCGCATGTGAACGTGCATACCAGCGTCGGCTGCGGCATCACCAACTACGAGGACGTGCGCTTCCTGCGCGAACTCGGCGCGGACTATGTCGTGCTGCCCTATCGCCTGTCGGTGGAGGAGATCCGCCAGATCAAGGGCGCGGGCAAGGTCGGCATCGAGGTCTTCCTGTTTAAGACGCCGTCGGGCGGCAAGATATGTCCGGGCAAATGCAACATGAGCAGCTATTTCAGCTTCCGCCGCTGGCTCGACACCGAGGGCAAGGACCACTTCTTCGGCTCGGCCTCGCGCGGCGGCGACTGCCTGCGGGTGTGCCAGACGGAATGGAACTTCAACGTCGACGACATCGATTACCGGCTGCCGATGACGATCAAGACCAACCCGGCGCTGTGGCTGGAGGAGTTGCCGGACTACCTCGCCGCGGGCGTCGATTGCCTGAAGGTGCCGGGACGCGACCGTTCGGCGGTGCTGGTGCGCGACATCGTGCGCGTGTACCGGCGCGCGGTCGACACCATCCTGGAATCCGACCGCCCGGATCTATCCGTCTTCGCGTCCGAGCTCGAGACCCTGCGCGGGCGCTGGATGACCGAGCGTGCAAAGCGCGACAACCGCCTGCTGCGCCAGGCGATCGACGAATCCCGGCGCGTTGCCGCCACCCCCATCTGAGGAGACTGGACATGTTCGAACTATCCACCGACGTCGGCAACCTGAAGGAACTGCGCGAGGGCGATTTCTCGGCCTACGACGCGATCTACCTCGGCGATTTCTCCTGTCCCGAGTATCCGAACAACTTCAGCTCGCACGCGGAGCTGCTCGCAGCCGGGCTGGAGCACGTGCATGCGCGCGGCCAGAAGGCTTACCTGCGCCTCTATGCGGTGCCCGGCAACGACGACCTCGCGTGGGTCGGCGACGTGATCGACACCGCGCTGGCGCTGCCTTTCGATGCCATCGAGGTGCATAACCTCGGCGTGCTGCGCATGCTGCGCGAGCGCGGCTGCACGGCGCCTATCCACCTCGGCGTGTTCGGCAACCTGTACACGCACGAGACCGCGAAGGTGCTCAAGGACCACGGCGTGACGCGGGTGTATCCGAATCCGGAACTTTCGCTCGACGAGGTGCGCTACATCGCCGAGCACGCCGACATCGAGGTGCTGGTGCCGGTGCACGGCAAGATCCCGCTGGTGATTTCGGAGACCTGCTTCATCCTCGAGCACAGCGAGGAGGGTGCCGAGGGCGCATGCGGCGAGGGTAGCTGTTCCTACCAATGCACGCAGGAGCACTGGTTGAAGCGCGGCCGCGACGACGGCAGCCGCGCCGACTGGTCGCTCAAGGACACCGGGCGAATGACGCTGTCGGGCAAGGACCTGTGCATGGTCGAGCACGGCGAGCGGCTCGCGGGCATGGGCCTGAAGCACTTCTACGTGCATAACAAGGGCGAGGCGCCGGGCTATGCGGCGGCCGTCGGGCGCATCTACCGCGATGCGCTGGAGCGGGCTTTTGCCGGCGAGGCCGCGGGGGATTTCGCACCGGCACTCGACACGCTCGCGAGCCTTGCGCGCGAAGGCCTGTGCAACGGCTACTACTTCGAAGGCGCGGGCCAGCGCTACATCGGGCGGAGCTGAGATGGTGCCCCCACGCTCACTTCGTTCGCTGCCCCCCAAGGGGGCGCAGGCCTCCTTGGGGCGGCCCGGCGCGAGGCCTGGCGCCAAGCTGCTCGCCCCGGCCGGTTCGCTCGAGATGGCGCACGCGGCGGTCGATGAGGGCGCAGACATCATCTACGTCGGACCGCTCGGCTTCTCGCGCCGCCCCTACGAGTCCGAGATGAGCGACGACGCGATCCGCGAGGCGGCCGCCTACGCCCGCAGCCGCGGCGCGGAGTTGCGCGTGGTGCTCAACACCTTCCCGACGCCATACGACTTCGGCCGCTTCGTCGACAAGGCGCTGCGCTACGCGGCCGATGGCGCGTCCGGGTTCATCGTCACCGACGTGGGCCTGCTGCGCGCGTTGCGCCGCGAGATTCCGGACACGGTGCTGCACGTGAGCATCGGCAGCGGCATCAGCAACCTCGCCGATGCGGCCTTCTACCGCGACGCCGGCGCGGACGTGATCATCCTGCCCTACCGCTGGGACGTCGCCGAGATCGAGGCGGTGCGGCGCGCGAGCGACATCGGGCTGGAGACCTTCCTGTTCGAGACGGTGCAGACCGGCAAGCTGTGCCCCGGCAAATGCATCATGAGCAGCTACCTGCGCTTTCGCGACTGGAAGGAGGTCGAGGGCAACCGCGACTTCCATGGCAGCGCGAACCGCGGCGCCAAGGAGTGCTATCGCGTGTGCCAGGCGAACTGGGAATTCGGCGCGGTGGGGAGCGATCCCGTCGAGATCAAGCTGCGCCGCGACGCCCGCCTGATGCTCGCGCAGCTGCCGGCCTTCGTCGCGGCCGGGGTCAGCTGCTTCAAGCTCTCCGGGCGCGAACGGCCGGTCGGCATGATCCGCGACCTGGTGCGCTTCTACCGCCGCGCGATCGACGAGGTCGCCGCCGGCGCGGCCGATCTCGGCCACCACACCGCAGAGCTTGCCGAACTGCGCGTGCGCTGGGTGCGGGAGAAGGCAAAGCGCGTCGACACCCTGATGGACCGGGCGGCGAGCTATGTCAGCTGAGACGGCGCGTGACGCGCTGCCCACCCTGCGCGCCGCCTTCGAGGCCACCGGAAGCGGCGCATGGCTGATGCGCGCGATCGTCGCCTGCGGCCTCGACGAGGCCAACGGCTATCGCCTCGCGCTGCAACTGGGCGACGACCGCATGTGCGGCGAGCGCCACGCGACCGAGGCGCGGCTGATCGACGGCGAGGTCGAGCTCATCGACAGCGACTGGCTGTCGCTCGCGCGCCATCGCGCGGCCGGCCTGCCGCTCGTCGCGGTCGCACCTTACGGCGCGATCTTCGGCGGCCTCGTCGCCCCGCGCAGGGGCGCGTTGCGCGGCCTCACGGACCTGCCGGGCAAGCGCATCGGCGTCGTGCATGCGCAGGACAAGAACTGGCTGCTGCTGCGCGCCGCGTGCCGGCTGCGCCACGATTTCGATCCGGCCGAAGTGTCGTGCTGCGTCACTGCCGGCTCGAAGAGCGCGCTGCACGATGCGCTCTGCGGCGGCGGGCTCGATGCCGCGCTGCTGTACTGGCACCAGGTGCCCGCACTCGTCGCGGGCGGGGCCTTCCGCGAGGTCTGCGACCTGGCGGGGCTGCTTGCGAACTTTCCAGTGCCGCGGCCGCAGGTGCCGACGAGTTTCTTCGCGTGCCACGAGGACCTGTCGCGTTCGGCGCCCGCGCTGCTGCAGGGCTTCGTACGCTCGGCGGGCGCGGCGGCGGCGCGCCTGCGCGCGGATCCCGGCCTATGGTCGCGTATCGCCGGCGTGCCCGCGGGCAGCTGGGCCGGCGCCGCGCTGCGGCGCAAGTGGCTCGCGCGCGTCGGGCTGGCGTGGGCGCCGGAGATGGCCGCGCGGCTGCAGGAACTTGCCGAGCTGATGGCGCCCCCCGGCGCTCCCCGAAACGCACTGCCGGCCGGCCTCCTCGCCGCCGGCCTCCTTTCCCGAGGTGAATGATGACGATCCTGATGGCCCCCGGTGGCAGCCTCGAAATGGCCTACGCGTCGCTCGCGCGCGGTGCCGATTCGGTCTACGTCGGCCCGCGCGGCTGGAGCCGCCGCCCGGCCACCGACGAGCTCGACGACGGCGCGATCGCCGAACTGGTCGCCGAGGCCGCGCGCGACGGCAAGGACGTGCGCGTCGCGATCAACGTGATGCCCGCGCCCGGCGAGGTCGGCCTCTTCCTCGACCGCGTCGCGAGCTTCGCGAAGATCGGCGTGAGCGGCGTGATGGTCTGCGACCCCGGCCTGATCCCGCTGGTGCGCCGCGCGCATCCCGCGCTGGACATCCACGTCAGCGTCACCGCCGGCGTGTTCAACGTCGAGGACGTGCGCTTCTACGACGAGCTGGGGGCCGACTACGTCGTGCTGCCCTACCGTTGGGGTGTCGCCGAGGCAGCGCAGATCCGCGCCGCGAGCCCGATGAAGCTCGAAGCCTTCCTGTTCCAGAACCCGCATCGCGGGCGCATCTGCCCGGGGCGCTGCTATTCGAGCAGCTACTTCCACGTGAAGCACCTGCGTGGCGAAGACGACAAGGATCTCTACCTCGGCTCGGCGGCGCGCGGCGGCAGCTGCTACCGCATCTGCCGCGGCGAGTGGTCGCTCACCGCCGGCGAGCGCCGCCATCCCGATTCGCCGCGCCTGAAGAGCAGCCCCGAGCTGCTGCTGTGGGAAGTGCCGGAATACGTCGCGATGGGCGTCGAACGCTTCAAGATTCCGGGGCGCGAACGCTCCGCGCCGCTCGTCGCGGACATCGTCGGCTTCTATCGTCGCGTGCTGGACGCGGCGCTGCGCGGCGAGCGCGTCGAAGGTTTCGCGCCGGAATGGCTGGAGCTCAAGGACCGCTGGAGCGGCGAGCGCGACAACCGCGACGACTCCCGCATCCGCGGCGCGGAACGGGCGGGACGCGCGCTCCATGCCGGAGTCGCGGCGTGAGTATCGGGGAGGGCGCCCCGGCGGCGTCCGCCTGGATCCGCGACCTCGCCGCGCTCACGCCGGCGGACGCTCGCGCGGTGGGCAACAAGGCGCTGCGCCAGGGCCTGCTGCTCGCCGCGGGCTTCCCGGTGAGTCCCGGCTTCTGTGTCACCGCGGCGGCCGTCGCGGCGTGGCGCGCGGGCGGGGCTGCCCGCGAGGACGTTCGTGCCGCGCTGCAGGCGGCCTATCGCGAGCTCGGCGGGCGCGTCGCGGTGCGCAGTTCCGCGATCGAGGAGGACGGCGAGGGCGCGAGCTACGCCGGCGTCTACGCCACCGAACTCGGCGTGCAGGGCGAGGCGGCGCTGCCCGCCGCAATGGAACGCTGCATCGCGTCGTGGGCGGAACCGGCCGCAGCCGAGTACCGCGCGCGGCTCGGGCACGCCGACGCGGCGCTGGCGATCCTCGTGCAGCGCCTCGTCCCGGCGATCGCCGCTGGCATCGCCTACACGCGCGCACCGCTCGACACCCGGCGCCGCGAGGTGCATATCGATGCCGTATGGGGGCTGGCGGAACCGCTCGCCGCGGGCCGGCATGCCGGCGACAGCTTCGTCCTCTCGCACGCCGGACGCCTGCTGCGCAAGCGCATCGGCCACAAGGAGGAGGCACTCGCCGTCGATGGCTTGCACCCGGTGCGTGTGCAGCGCGCGCGCGTCGCTTGCCTGACGCCCGGCGAGGCGCGCGCGGTCGCGCAGCTCGCGTTGCGCGCCGAGGCCTTCTTCGGTGGCCCGCAGGATGTCGAGTTCGCCGTCGACCTGTGCGGCGTGTGGCTGCTGCAGGCGCGTCCGCTCGCCGCCGCGGGCACGGCAGGCGGCGCGGGGCTGGAGACTTATCTCGCCGGCGAGCGGCGGCGCCTTGCGCGCAAGTTCGTCGATCTGCGCCGGCGCGGCGTGCTGCACGGCAGCCAGCTCGTGCTCAGCAACGGCAACGTCGGCGAACTGCTGCCGACGCCGACGGCGATGAGTTTCGGTCTGTTCCGCGACAGCTTTGCCGGCCGTCGCGGCGCGATCGTGAGCGGCCGCAGGCGCCTCGGCTACCGCTTCGATGCGCGCTGCGTCGATCACCTGTACGAGCTGGTCGCCGGGCAGCTCTGCTTCAACCTGGAAGTCGACGCCGCGACTTTCGGCGACGGTGGGGAACCGGCGGTCGACTCCTATCTCGAGCGCATCGCGGCCGACCCCTCGCTCGCGAACTACCCCGAAGTGCGCCTGTACGGCCGGCTTCCCCTCGACGCACCGGCCGCGGCCGCCCGGGCGCGTTTCGAGCAGGCCTTGCGTGTCGCGGCGCGCGACTTCCTCGCCCGCTACGAGGCGCAGGTCGAGCCGCGCCTCGGCGTGCCCGCCGTGCTCGCCGAAACCGGCAGGGTCGGCGATCCGCGCAGGGTGGTCGCCGCCGTTTCGGAGCTCGTGCGCTTCCTGCGCACTGGGCCCTGCGTCGAATTCGTCATCGCCGCCCGGCTCGGCTTCCACTTCGCGGCCGAAGTCCGCCGCAGCCTCGAAGCCTGTTTCGGGATGGACGGCGAGGCGCTGTGCGCGCGCCTGCTGTCCGGCCTGCCCGGCAGCCTGATCACGCGCCAGGCGCTGTGGCTGGAGGAGGTCGCCGCGGGGCGCCGCAGCCGCGCGGACTACCTCGCCGCGTACGGCCACTGCGCCGACAACGAACTCGAACTTGCCGAGCCGCGCCTGGCCGAAGATCCCGGACGCTTCGACGAACTGCTCGCGAACCTGCGTGCGAGCGGCCGCCGGCCCGCTGCGGAATTCGCGCGCCAGCAGGCCGCGCGCCGCGCGGCCGAAGCGGAGCTCGGGGAGCGGCTCGCCACCGCCGGCGTGGACGAAGCGGAGCGTGCGGCGCTCTTCGAAGCGCTCGCCTTCGCGCAGCATTTCCTGCCGCTGCGCGAGACGATCAAGCACCACTACACCGCCGTCCATGCCCTGATCCGGCGCGCCGCGCTGCGCCTCGGTGCCCACCTGGACTGGCCGGACGGGCTGATCTTCCACCTCCAAACGCGCGAACTGCCTGCCGCGCTGCGCGACCCCGCAGGCCTGCGCCGGCGCGCCGAGCGCCGTGCCGCCGAGCACGCGATGGCGCGTCTCGCCGCGCGCCTCCATTGCGTCCCGTCCGTCGTGTTCGGTTCGCGCCTCGACGCCATCGGCGTGCCGAGTGCGCGCGCCGGTGAGGCGGGCGAGGGGCGCGCCTGGAACGGCACAGCGCTGTCGGCCGGCAAGGTCTGCGGCATCGCGCGCGTGTTCGCCCCCGGCCAGCCGGTGCCGCCCGAAGGCTGGCGCGGCGACGAAATCCTCGTCCTGCGCGCCGCCAACCTCGGCGTCACGCCGTTGTTCCGCATCGTCGCGGGGCTCGTCGTCGAAGTCGGCGGCCTCCTCGCCCACAGCGCCTGCCAGGCGCGCGAAGCCGGCATCCCCGCGATCGCGCTGCCCGACGCGACGCGCCTGATTGCCGACGGTGCGCGCATCGTCCTCGACGGTGCCAGCGGACGCATTGCCCTGCTCGAATCCGCCTCCGGAGCCTCTGCCGATGAATCCCGCCACGACCCCGCCGCCCCGCTCGCCGCACAACCCACCGCCCACCTCGCCCCGGTTTGACCTCGACGGCCGCGTCGCGCTCGTCACCGGCGCCGGCGCCAACGGCGGCATCGGCCACGCATTGGCACTGGGCCTCGCGCGCGCCGGCGCCCGCGTCGCAATCGCCGACATCGACGCCGAAGGCCTCGCGCAAACCGCGCGCGAACTCGCCGGCGAACTGGCCCCGGGCAGCCCCGCGCCGCTCGCGCGCGTCACCGACATTGCCGATGCCGCCGCCGTGGAGGCGCTGTTCGATGCGATCGACGACGACATCGGCCGCCTGGACATCCTCGTGAACGTCCCCTTCGCCTTTCCTGCGCGCGTGCGTCCGCACGAACTCGCCGCCGCCGACTGGGAGCGCATGCTCGCCGTGAATCTTACCGGCTACTTCCTGTGCTGCCAGGCCGCACTGCGGCGCATGCTGGCGGCGGGGCAGGGCAGCATCATCAACATCGGCTCCAACGCCGGGGAATCGGCGCTCGGGCGCGGCGCGCTGCCCTACGGCTGCACCAAGGCCGCCGTGCACCAGATGACGCGCGAACTCGCCGTCGAATACGCCGGCGCCGGCATCCGCGTGAACGCCATCCTGCCCGCGCAGACCCTCACGCCTGGCCTGCGCGCCCACCTCGAAACGCCGCGCTTCCGCGACCACGTCCTGCCGCGCATCCTCGCCGGCCTGCCGCAGGGGCGCCTGCTCGATCCGGAGGACTACGTCGGCCCGGCCGTTTTCCTCGCCTCCGACGCCGCGCGCGCCGTCAACGGCGTGCTGTTGCCGGCCGACGGCGGCAATCTCGCGATGAACGCGGGCGGCAGCCACACCTGGCCGGCGTGAGCCCGTGAAGCTCGTCCGCTACGGCCCGCGCGGGCGCGAACGGCCCGGCCTGATCGATGCCGAGGGCGTGCTGCGCGACCTCTCCACCCACGTCGCCGACATCGACGCCGCGACCCTCGCCCCGGTCCGCCTCGCCGCGCTGCGCCGCCTCGACCCGCGCGCGCTCCCCGCCGTGCCCGGTCGCCCGCGCCTCGGCGTGCCCGTGGCCCATGTCGGCAAGATCGTCGCCGCCGGCCTCAACTATCGCGCGCACGCCGCCGCCGGCCACACCCTGCCCGACGAACCGATTCTGTTCCTGAAAGCCCCGTCGTCGCTGTGCGGTGCGCGCGACGCCGTGCGCCTGCCGCCGGGCGCCACCCGGGGCGACTGGGAAGTGGAACTCGCGCTGGTGATCGGCCGCCGCGCGAGCCGCGTGTCACCTGATCGCGCGCTCGAGCACGTTGCCGGCTACTGCATCGCCAACGACGTCTCCGAGCGCGGCTTCCAGTTCGAGCGCGGCCCCACCTGGGACAAGGGCAAGAGCTGCGACACCTTCTGCCCGCTCGGCCCCTGGCTCGTCACCCGCGACGAAGTCCCCGACCCGCAGGCGCTGGACCTCCGCCTCACCCTCGATGGCGAAACGATGCAGGCTTCAAACACCACCGACATGCGGTTCACCTGCGCCGAACTCGTCGCCTGCGCCAGCCGCTACATGACGCTGTTCCCCGGTGACGTGCTCCTCACCGGCACGCCGCCCGGCAGCGGCTTCCTCCGCTCCCCGCCGCGCTACCTGCGGCACGGCGAAACGATGCGGCTAGGCATTTCGGGGCTGGGGGAGCAATGTTCGCGGGTGGCGGGCCCGGCCGCCTGAGGTACGCGGGTTTCGCCCGGAAGAGACGGGGAAGTTCGGAAATCTGCGCGATCCGCCGCCCCTATTGGCCGGGAGCCCGGGTGCGGACACGCGGGATCATGGCCGACGGCAAACGACCCTGACCCGACTGATGACATTCGCAACCGCTATGGCACCTTAACGAACAGGAAGCGGCCGTTCCAGAGAAGCTAGCAGCGGCCAGCACAGTCGGCTTTAGCCGCTTTTCAGATTTATTTCCAAATCGGGCGTAATTCAATCGGGCGCACTATGCATGCTGGCCAGTGCGCGCATTTCCTCGATGCCTAGCCGGGTGCTTGGGGCAAACTGACTTGCTGCCCGTCCGGGCGATAGATCAGCAGATGGTTGACCACACCGCCCTGAATCGATTTGACCATGGTTTCCAGTGCCTGCTGTGTCGCCTCGTCGCTTGGTTCTCTGTCTCCTTGCCCGCTTAGGCAGCCGACAAACACCATATCCCAGGATTGTCCGGTGTGGCGTGATTCTTCCACCAGTTCAGCGAAGCTCTGGATTTCGTTGGTTTTCTTGCCTACGTACATTACAGGAATCAGCGCGCCCCCCTGACCATTTTCAAAGATGCGCTTTTCTTCCGCAGAGGCGTTTTCAGGCAATTCCGCACGCACGAAAACGAACAACAACCGCTGCGGCTCTGGTTGCCGACGAGCAGCCTCCAATAGATTTTGAAACCCTGAAATGATCATCTTTCCGCACTTCCCTTCCTGTCATCAGGCAGCGAATTCTGTCACAAAATCACAGGTGTCAACGATGGCTTATCCATTTTCTCGTACGATTAAACTCTCGTTCCCTGCAACTGTCACATCCGCGAACCAGACTGCCTTCCAGCGCGCCACCTTGTCGTGCGCACTCAGGGTTTGCGGCGACACCGGCGTGGCGTCCGGGAAGCCGGGGTCGCCTTCGATGACGCGGCTGTTCACGGTCGCATAGAGGTCTGCGCCGTCTGCATAGACCACTGCGACGAGCACCCCGCAGGTCTTGCACAGGAGGAACTCCGCCAGAGCGTTCCCCTGCCGATAGCGCCCGACGGCCGCCGGGTCGCGGATCTCGATGTGCAGGCGTCCGGAGGGATCCGAAAGGTAGGCGGCGCCGTGCTTGCGACAGAAGTCGCAGTCGCAGGCGCGCGGGGTATAGGTGGCCGGTGCGCGCGGGAGTTCGAGTTCGACGCGAATGGCGTCGCAGTGGCAGCCGCCGCGCAGCGAATGTGCGTGCATGGTGATGTTCCTCGTGAAGCCGGCGGTATCGGGCGGTGCCGGCGATTCCAGGTCCGTAAACGCACGACGGGCGCGGAACTCTTCGCCCCGCGCCCGTTTGAGTCCGAATCCGGCTGCGCTCAGGCCGCTTCGCCCAGGTAGGCGGCGCGCACCTTGGGATTGGTCAGCAGTTCCGCCCCCGAGCCGGTCAGCGTGATCTTGCCCGATTCCATCACGTAGGCGCGCTGCGAGAATTCCAGCGCGAGGTTGGCGTTCTGCTCGACGAGCAGGATCGTGACCCCTTCCTTGGCGACGGACTGCACGACCTCGAAGATCTTCTCTACCACCAGCGGCGCGAGGCCCATCGACGGTTCGTCGAGCAGCAGCAGCTTGGGGCGCGACAGCAGCGCGCGGCCGATCGCGACCATCTGCTGCTCGCCGCCCGACAGCGTGCCGGCGATCTGCGCCAGGCGCTCCTTCACGCGCGGCAGCATCGTGTAGACGCGCTCCAGATCCTGCTCGATGGCGGCCTTGTCGTTGCGCGTGTAGGCGCCCATGCGCAGGTTTTCCTCCACCGTCAGGCGCGTGAAGATGCCACGCCCTTCGGGCACCAGCGCGATGCCGCGGCGCAGCCGCTTGTGCGCAGGCAGCACGTGGACCTTCTCGCCCTCGTAGTGGATCTCGCCATCGGCGATCTTCAGGCTGCCCGCGATCGCGTTGAGCGTGGTGGTCTTGCCGGCGCCGTTGGCGCCGATCAGGCTCACCAGCTCGCCGCGGTACAGTTCCAGGTCGATGCCCTTCACGGCCTGGATGCCGCCGTAGGCGACCTTCATGGCGGAGAGCTGCAGCAGGGGGGAGATCGGGTTAGTGTGCATTTTTCTGGCCTCCGCCCAGGTAGGCGCCGATCACGGCGTCGTTCTTCTGCACCTCGGCGGGGACGTCCTCGGCGATCTTGCGCCCGAAATCGAGCACCGCAACGCGGTCGCACAGGCCCATCACGAGCTTCACGTCGTGTTCGATCAGCAGCACGGTGATGCCGTCGCCGCGGATCTGCTCGATCAGGTTCTTGAGCTGCACGGTCTCGGTCGCATTCATGCCCGCGGCCGGCTCGTCCAGCGCCAGCAGCTGCGGTTCGGTCGCGAGCGCACGCGCGATCTCGAGCCGGCGCTGGTCGCCGTAGGAAAGGTTCTTCGCCGTTGCGGTCGCGAAGCGCTCGATGCCTACGTACTTGAGCAGCTCGTAGGCGCGCTCCGTGGTCAGGCGCTCCTCCTCGACGGTGTGCTTGTTCTGCGTGAGGATGCCCCACACGTTCGCCGTCGTGCGGATGTGGTGGCCCGCCATCACGTTCTCGAGCGCGCTCAGTTCGCGGAACAGGCGGATGTTCTGGAAGGTGCGTGCGATGCCCTGCGCGACCACGAGATGCGGCTTGCCCGAGGGCAGGGGCGCGCCGTTGAACACGAACTCGCCGCCGTCGGGCGTGTAGGCGCCCGTCAGCACGTTGAAGAAAGTGGTCTTGCCGGCGCCGTTGGGGCCGATCAGGCCGTACACCTCGCCCTTGCGGATCGTCAGCGACACGTCCGAGAGTGCCTGCAGACCGCCGAAGCGCTTGCCTATGTTGCGGGCTTCGAGGAGGGTGATCATTCGGTCACCCCCTTGGCCTTCAGGTAGCGGATGTGGGAGTACTTGGCGTTGGCCGGGATCAGGCCGGACGGGCGGAGCAGCATCATCAGGATCATCGCGAGCGACAGCAGCAGCATGCGGAGCACCTCGGGGTCGAGCAGCACGTGGCCGAACAGGGCGTTCTGCACCGGCACGGCGAGGTGGCGGAGGATTTCGGGCAGTGCGGACAGGATGATCGCACCGACGATCGCGCCGGCGACGTTGCCCATGCCGCCGAACACCACCATCGTCAGCACCGCGATCGACTCCATCAGCGAGAAGGACTCGGGCGACACGAAACCCTGGAAGGTGCCGAACAACACGCCGGACACGCCGCCGAAGGTCGCGCCGAGCGAGAACGCCAGCAGCTTCATGTTGCGCGTGTTGATGCCGATCGCCTTGGCGGCGAGCTCGTCGTCACGCATCGCGGCCCATGCGCGGCCCACGCGCGAGATCTGCAGGCGCTGGATGAAGATGATCGAGCCGACCACGCAGGCGAGGAAGAAGTAGTAATACAGGAACAGCGAGTTGATCGCGAGGTCTTCGGTGACCTGGATGTTGCGCGACAGATCCCAGCCGAACAGCATGATGGGGTCGAGCGAGTTGATCCCCTGCGGCCCGTTCGTGATGTTGATCGGGTAGTTCAGGTTGTTCATGAAGATCCGCACGATCTCGCCGAAGCCGAGCGTGACGATCGCAAGATAATCCCCTCGTAATCGCAACACCGGAAAGCCGAGCGTGATACCTGCCGTCGCAGCGAAGCAGGCCGCCAGCGGCAGCACGATCCAGATCGGCAGGTGCACGTCGAAATGTGGCGACGCGAGGAAGGCCGCGGTGTAGGCGCCCACCGCGTAGAACGCGATGTAGCCGAGATCGAGCAGGCCGGCGAAGCCGACGACGAGGTTCAGGCCCAGCGCCAGCAGGATGTACAGCAGCGCGAAGTCGAGCACGCGCACCCAGGTGCGGCCGAACATCATCGCGACGATCGGCGCGCCGATCGCGATCGCGATCACGAGCCAGCGCGCGGCCAGCGGGTTGCGTTTGCCCAGCCAGGGAACGGCCAGTGCGAGTTCATTCATGGTTGCGTACTCCCGCGTCAGGCCCGGTCGGACACGCGCTCACCCAGCAGGCCGGTAGGCTTGAAGATGAGCACGAGGCCGAGAATCATGAAGGCGAAGATGTCCTGGTAGGACGAATTGAGGAAGCCGAAGGTCAGGTGCTCGATGTAGCCGGCGCCGAAGGATTCGACCAGGCCCAGCACGATGCCGCCCAGCATGGCGCCGCCGAGGTTGCCGATGCCGCCCAGCACCGCCGCGGTGAAGGCCTTCAGGCCCGGCATGAAGCCCATGCCGTAGTGCGCGATACCGTAGTTGCTCGCGAACATCACGCCGGCAACGGCCGCGAGTGCGGCGCCGAGGACGAAGGTGAGCGCGATGATCATGTTGGTGTCGACGCCCATCAGCGCCGCGACGCGATGGTTCTCGGCGGTCGCGCGCATCGCGCGGCCGAGCTTGGTCTTGGTCACAAGCAGCACCAGGCCGGCCATCATCAGCGCGGAAACGATGATGATCGTGATCTGGATCGGCGTGATGAAGACGCCCTCGATCGGCTGGAGCGGGGTCGTCGAGATCAGCTGCGGGAAGGTGTGATAGTTGCGGCCCCAGATGATCATCGCCAGGGTCTGCAGCAGGAAGGACACGCCGATCGCGGTGATCAGCGGGGCGAGCCGCGGCGCGTTGCGCAGCGGGCGGTAGGCGAGGCGCTCCATCGTGAAGGCGAGCAGCATGCACACCGGGATCGCGACGAGCAGCGACAGGGTCAGCATCGCGATCGGCGACATGCCGGGGGCGACGCCCATCAGGAACATCATCGTTTGCAGCGCGGTGAGTGCGCCGACCATCACGAGGTCACCGTGGGCGAAGTTGATCAGGCCCAGGATGCCGTAAACCATCGTGTAGCCAAGGGCGACGAGCGCATACACGCTGCCGACGACCAGGCCGTTCACGATCTGTTGAAGAAAGATTTCCATGTTTACCCTCGGAATGTCGGGTGCGGACCGCACAGGGATGAATGATGCGGGGTGGCCGTCGTGAGGCCGGTCCGCCGTTCGGACGCGGTTTCGGCGCGCGCCGTTCGCGTGCGCATGAGGGTCGGCGCGGGTGTGCCGGCCGGACCGCTGAAGAGCTCAAAAAACATCGGGTTACATGTCGCCAGAGTCACAAAAAAGGGGGTGCGATCATGCTGCGTGATCGCAACCCCCGCTACGGGTCATCCCGATCGGCAAGCCGGAATGACCGCCGGAATTACATCGCGGCCCAGGTGCCGGCCTTGAACTGGTACATCGTGATGGCGCCGTCCTTGATGTCGCCCAGATCGTCGAAGGCCACCGTGCCGGTCACGCCGGGGAAGCTGCTCTTTTTCAGCTCGGGCAGGTACTTGGCCGGCTCGGTCGAGTTGGCCGCCTGCATCGCCTTGATCATCGCCGTCGCTGCGTCGTACGCATACGGCGAGTAGATCTGCACGTCGGCGTTGAAGCGCGCCTTGTAGCGGTTGCGGAACTCGGTGCCGCCCGGCATCTTCTCGAGCGGCAGGCCAGCCATCGAGCAGTATGCGTTGGCGCCGATCGAATCGCCCGCGAGCTTGATCATCTCGGGGCTGCAGCCGCCGTCGCCGGTGACGAACTTGGCTTCGACGCCGAGCTGCTTGAGCTGGCGCAGCATCGGGCCGCCCTGGGCGTCCATGCCGCCGAAGAAGATCACGTCGGGCTTGGCGCCGCGGATCTTGGTCAGGATCGCGTTGAAGTCGGTCGCCTTGTCGGTCGTGAATTCGCGCGCGACGATCTTGCCGCCGCCCGCCTTCACCGCCTTCTCGGTCTCGTCGGCGAGGCCCTGGCCATACGAGGTGCGGTCGTCGATGATCGCGACGGTCTTGGCCGCGAGCGGGCCGACGATGAATTTGCCCAGCACGCCGCCCTGCTGCACATCGTTGGCGATGGTGCGGAACACCGCCTTGTAGCCCTGGCGGGTGAGCGTCGGGTTGGTCGCCGAGGGCGAGATCATCGGCACGCCGGCCTGATTGTAGATGCGCGATGCCGGGATCGTGGTGCCGGAGTTCAGATGGCCGACGACGCCCTTCACGCCGGCGTCGACGAGACGCTGCGCGACCGTGGTGCCGGTGCGCGGGTCGGCCTGGTCGTCCTCGCCCATCAGTTCGAACTTGACCTTCTTGCCGCCGATGGTGATGCCTTTGGCGTTGGCGTCCTCGACCGCGAGACGTGCGCCGTTCTCGTTGTCCTTGCCGAGGTGGGAGATGGTGCCGGTGAGCGGGGCGACGCTGCCCAGCTTGACGACCATTTCCTGCGCCTGGGCGACGGACAGTCCGATTCCCATGATTGCGAGTGCGACGACGGTTTGCTTCATGTTTCTCCTCCAGCGAGATCGATTCGTGAGATTGAAGGCCTGGGCGACACTTCTGGCGCTTTGTGAGTGCCGAAGGGCCGTCAGGGTGCTGCACGTGATACCGCTTTTCTGTTCGCTCCCGACTATCACCGAAGCCTTGCAACGGTCCCGGGGGGCTGAAAAGTCCGCGTATTCTGCCCAAAAACGGCCCGTGATGCGCAAATTGCAACAGTGATGTGCCGGTTTGTGCTTTTTGCAGTGCAGCATCGAATGCCGGCATGCAGTCATTGCCAATGACGGAAGACTATGTCGGCAGCAAGGATCATCTGTTGGTGCGGGTTTCGAACGGTGCGGCCTGTGTTTGCACGCATGATGCAACGCACAAGTCATGCCAGACTGTGGAAAACCCTAATGCAGTCCGTGCGCACCGGCCGGATGCCGGGCCGGGCCGGGAACCGGGCGCGCGGCGGCAAAGGAAAGGGGCGCCGCAGCGCCCCGATCCAGTTCATCTTCGTCCGCCTGCCGCACGGCCGTGGTGCGCGGCGGGCGCTTCACGCCATCAATTCAGTGCTTCCCACTTGCCGCCCTGGAAGCGGTACAGCGTCACGCCGGCGTCGAGGATGTCGCCGTTCTTGTCGAAGGCGATCTTGCCGGTCACGCCCTGCATGTTGAGCTTCTGCAGTGCGGGCAGGTACTTCGCAGGTTCGACCGAGCCGGCGGCCTTCATCGCCTCGATCAGCGCCATTGCAGCGTCATAGTTGTACGGCGCATAGAGCTGCACGTCGCCCTTGTAGACTTCCTTGAAGCGCTTGTTGAACGCGCCGCCGCCCGGCATCTTGTCCATCGGGATGCCGGCCTGCGTGCAGTAGGTGTCGCCGCTGATCGCGTCGCCGGCGAGTTTGATCATCTCGCCCGTGCAGGTGCCGTCGCCGCCGAGGAACTTCGCGGCGATGCCCAGCTGCCGCATCTGGCGCAGCATCGGTGCGGACTGAGCGTCCATGCCGCCGAAGAACACGGCGTCGGGCTGCTTGGCTTTGAGCTTGGTGAGGATCGCGGTGAAGTCGGTCGCCTTGTCGGTCGTGAACTCGCGGCCCACGACCTGCAGGCCTTCCTTCTTCAGGCTCTCGGCGAAGGCGTCGGCGAGGCCCTGGCCGTAGGCGGTGCGGTCGTCGATGATCGCGATCTTCTTCGCGCCGAGCTTGTTCGCATACTTGGCCATCGCCGCGCCCTGCTGCAGGTCGTTGGCGATGACGCGGAACGTCACCTTGTAGCCCTGCTGGGTGAGCTTCGGGCTGGTCGAGGACGGGGTGATAACGGGGACACCGGCCTGTTCGTAGATGCGCGAGGCGGGGATCGAGGCGCCCGAGGTCACGTGGCCGACCACGCCCTTGACGCCGGCGTCGGTCAGGCGCTGCGCGACGGTGGTCGCCGTGCGCGGGTCGGCCTGGTCGTCCTCGCTGACGAGTTCGAACTTGACCTTCTGGCCACCGATCGTGGTGCCCTTGGTGTTGGCGTCTTCGATCGCGAGGCGTACGCCGTTTTCTCCGTCCTTGCCGATATGGGCGATCGGGCCGGTAAGCGGGCCGGCGTGGCCGATCTTGACGACGGTCTGGGCGTGGGCGGCCGACAGGCCGGCGGTGACGAGTGCGAGGGCGATCAGGGTCTTCTTCATGAACCGTTCTCCGAAGCGTTGTATGCGGACAGGGGCCGGTTCGCGATTGTGCCGCGCCCCGGTATGGTGCGATTCTAGCCCACGCCCGGCGTGCGCCGACATAATGTGGCTGCCCGTCACCTTTGAGGAGAATGTGCCCGATGAATCGCCTGTTCGCCCTGTTGTGCAGCCTGCTTGCGGCGCTGGGGCTCGCCGCATGCGATCACTTCAATTTGAAGGAGCTGGAGCCGGGCGTGTCGACCGCCGCCGACGTGCGCCAGCGCTTCGGCCCGCCGCAGATGGAATGGCACAACGATGACGGCTCGGTGACGTGGGAATACACGCGCCAGCCCATGGGCACGGAGTGCTTCATGATCACGATCGGCACCGACGATGTGCTGCGCAAGGTCGATCAGGTGCTGAACGAAAACAACTTCGGGCGCATCCAAAGAGGCATGACCGGGGACGAAGTGCGGCGCATCCTGGGCGCGCCGGGCACGCGCGAGCGTTTCGAACTCGCGAAGGAAACCGTGTGGGGCTGGCGCGTCGGCAAGGAGGGTTCGGGCGATCCGGTGTTCTTCCTGGTGCATTTCAACGATGACGCGCGTGTCGCGCGCACGAGCCGGTATGTCGAACTGCGGGGGTGAGGTCGTGACAAGGGCTGCAACGAAGGCAGGACGGAGCCGCATCGCCATGCTGCTCGTGGTGGCGGCGCTGGTTGCCGGCTGCGCGCAGGTGGGGGGCTTCCGTCCGGTGGCGAGCGAAGCCGAGGCCATTGCCGTGCATGGCGAGCCGGCGCGGCGCTGGCAGAACGAGGACGGCACGCGCACGCTGGAATACCCGACGCAACCCTTCGGTCACGTCACGCTGATGGTGACCGTCGATGCCTCGGGGGCCGTGTTGCGGCAGGAAAATGCGCTGTCCTTCGAGAACCTCACGCGCGTCGAGCGTGGCATGACGCGCGAGCAGGTGTCGCGCCTGCTCGGCACTCACCGCACGGTCGAATTCTTCCGCCTGAGCGGCGAGGAAGTGTGGGACTGGAACATCGAGAACGACGGACCGGGCATCTACACCTATTTCAACGTGCACTTCATCGACGGCAAGGTCGTGCGCACGAGCCGCACCTACATCTTCGCGCCCGACGGGCCGGTAATGGGCGGATCTATCGGCTTTCCGGCGTTTCCGCGTGTTCCGTCGAGTCCCCTGCGCCCACGCCACCTGATGATGGCTGCCCCGTTCGCCGGCTGATCCGTGCCGCCGGCCGCCAGTCGCGGCACGGTCACCGTTTATACTGCGGTGCAACACACACCGGCAGCGGGTAGCGCGATGATCCACGCAATGAGCCATTTTCTCGCCGACGACGGCGAACACATCCACGTGAAGATCGAAGGCGAGGGGGCGCCGCTCGTGCTGCTGCACGGCTGGACGGCGAGCCACCGCGACTGGAGCCCCTTCATAGAGGCCTTCGCCGCGCGCCATCGCGTGTACCGCTGGGATGCGCGCGGGCACGGCGGCCATGCCCCGCACGCGCACACCCCCGTGAGCGCGGCGCGCATGGCGCGCGACCTGGAGCAGATGCTCGAGCACTGGAAGCTGCGCGACGCGGTCGTCATCGGCCATTCGATGGGCGCGCTGACGCTGTGGCAATACATCCGCGATTTCGGCTGCGACCGCCTGCGCAAGCTCGTGATCATCGACCAGTCGCCGCGCATCCTCACCGACGAGCACTGGCGCTGGGGCATCTACGCCGACTTCGACGCCGCGCGCAACGCCGCTTTCGTGCGCTCGCTGCAGGAAGACTTCGCCGAAGGCGTGCTGCGCCTGGTCGGCCAGAGCCTCAACGAGCGTGCGCGGCGCAAGTACGTGGAGAACGGCGAAGGGATGACGCTTGCGCGCCAGCGCCTGCGCGAGATGGCGCCGCAGCCGCTGATCGACTGCTGGTCCAGCCTCGCCGCGGCCGACTACCGCGACGTGCTGGAAAGGATCGACGTCCCCTCGCTGCTGGTCTATGGCGGAGCGAGCAATTTCTACCACACCCGCACCGCCCACTACGTGCGCGACAACATCCCCAATGCGCTGCTGCACATCTACGAAGACGTCGACCATGCGCCGCACCTGTGGCAGCGCGAGCGCTTCGCACGGGACGTGCTCGACTTCATCGACAGCGAAGACTGAGCGCGGGCGGCGGACGGGGCACTACTTGGGCGAGCAGAACCACAGCTTGTTGCCCTCGCTGTCGAGGAAGGCGCCGATGTAGTGGGCGCCGTCGTAGAGCTCGACGGCATCCGATATGTTCACGTCGTGTCCGCGCAGGGCGGCTTCCAGTGCGCGCGCGTCCGCGCACTCCAGCGTGATGCGCGGATTCGGCTCCGCGGTCGGCGTGCCGTACCAGTCGTCCTTCAGCATCAGCACGGTGCCGCCGAGTTCGAAACCGACCTGCCGGCCGCCTTCGCTGGCCGGGGGCAGTCCGAGCGTTTCGCCATAGAAGCTGATTGCGCGCGCAAGGTCGCGCACAGCGAGCGCGACGACCTTCACGCGTTTCAATCCGAGTCGGGGTGTGGTCATGATGATCTGCTGCCGAAACGGAGGCCGCAGCTCATTCCGGATTCTGCGTCCGGTCCCGGGGCTGGCCCCCAGTGAGAGAGCCGCCGTGATGATTGCGCACGGCGGACCGCCGGTACACGCTCGCGCGGGCACCGATGCTTCACGCTAGCACCCGTGCGGGAAAGCGCAAGGCGCATGGCGGCGGTGCGGATCCGACCGCCCGATCGCCCGTCCGCCGGCGCACGCGCGCGGCAAGCGCAGCTTTCGCAAGCAAAGTGTGATGACCCTGTCAATAGAGTCATTCATCTAGTCCTGCACTCCATCGTCTGGATTTTTTCACCGGATCGGGGCGCGTAGCCTGCGCGGGTACATAGGGCAACACCCGCGCCGCGGCCAATGCAGGCGGCCCCGGCTCCAGCGTTCGACAACCGGAGGAATACCGACATGTCACATCGCACCCTGCGCGTCCTCTTCGGACTCGCCCTCGGCGCCGCAACCGCAGGCGCGCTCGCCGGCAGCGGGACCGATCCCGCCGACTACAATGCCTTCTACGCGCCCGCCTACCAGATTCCGGACCCCGGCCTGATGGGCACGTCGGCGGCGCGCGGAAAGGACATCTTCCGCTCGACCTACCGCTATCTCGGCGCCGAAAGCGGAAACGTCGCCGCGAACGGCAAGCCCTACGTCGGCAACAAGCTCGCCTGCGGCAACTGCCACATGGACGAAGGCACGCGCCCCTACGCGGTGCCGCTGGTCGTCGCCGCGATCGAATACGCGGACCCGAAGTTCAGCGCACGCGAGAACGTCGCACGCGACCTGCCGATCCGCATCAACGGCTGCTTCGAGCGCTCGCTCGCGGGCGAGATGATCCCCACCGACAGCCAGTGGATGAAGGATCTCATCGCCTACGTCGAATTCCTGTCGACCGGCTTGCAGCCCGGCTACACCTGGCAGCAGGTGCCGGGCCAGGAGACCCGCAAGCCCGCAGCCCTGTCGCGAGCCGCCAGTCCGACGCGCGGCGCCAACATCTACCAGGACCGCTGCCGCAGTTGCCATCAGGAAGACGGTTCGGGGGTGTGGCGCGACGACGAGAAGCGCTTCCGTTACCCCGCGCTGTGGGAGGCGAACAGCCACGGCCTGATGGCCGGCATGGGGCGGCTGCAGACCGCAGCGGCCTTCGTCTACAGCAACATGCCGCACGACAAGGTGAATGCCCTCGACCCGAACACGCTGATGGCCGCCGAAGATGCGTGGGACGTCACCGCCTACCTGCTGTCGAAGCCGCGCCCCTTCAACCCGCGCCACATCACGGAGGACTGGGTCGGCGTGGGCCCCGACGGGGTGCCGAACGCGCTCAAGCGTGCGGTTGACGCCAGCTACGACTTCACCATGCCGCGCAAGGACGCGGCCGGCGCATGGTCGATCGACCCCGCCAATCCGCCCGCCTTCCCGCGCAGCCAGCACATCTACGGCCCGTTCCAGCCGATCACGGACGCCCTCAGCCAGGCGCGCAAGTCGCTCGGGTATTAGCCCGCTCGCCGATCGGGGTAGCGATATTTTGGAGAGGCCCGGAGTGCCGGGCCTCCTCGCGTTTTTCGCGCACCGGGCACATTCTTTCGAGATCCGCCGGGCAGGGTGCATCCCGTACCCGAAATGCGTAGCGCGTACCCATTCCGGTCGAGCTTTTCGCCAATCTTCCATACTGTTACAATTCTTTTCAGGGGTGTGACGCCCTCCGATATCATCGGTTCAGAATCCGTTCGGGCATGCGCGGGGAATTTCACCCGGGTCCGTGCCGCCCGGTTTATCCGCAGCTATCCCGGCTGGACATCCACGCATGACGTCTGACACCTTCCGCACCCACGTGGGCCATCGCGAGAACGCCCGGGGGGCCGGGGCAGGCTTCACGCTGATCGAGCTGCTGATCGCCGTCGCGATCGTCGCGATCCTCGCTGCGATCGCGATCCCGTCCTATACCGGGTACATCCAGCGCAGCCGCATTTCCGAGGCGATCAACGAGCTGGCCACGCTGCGCATGCGCCTCGAACAGTACTACCAGGACAACCGCAACTACGGTTCCACCGGCTCGGCCTGCGGCGTTCCGGCGCCGTCCGCGGACGCCTTCGCCATCAGCTGCAACGACGGCGGCGGCAGCAACCAGACCTTCCTCGCGACGGCGACCGGCAAGGCGTCACGCAACATGGCCGGCTTCACCTTCACGATCAACCACGACAACCTGCGGCAGACGACGGCCTTCCCCGGCGCAAGCTCCCTCCCGCGCGACTGCTGGCTCCTGCGCGCGGGCGATTCGTGCTGAAGCGACGGCGACACGCAGGGCGGCAGAAGGGTTTCACCATCGTCGAGGCGCTCGTCGCCATCGGCGTGCTCGCGATACTGGCGTCCCTTGCGGCGCCGAGCTTCGAGACGACCCTCGTGAATTTTCGCGTCCGGGTAACGGCCGAAGGGCTCGTCTCCGGGCTGCAGCTCGCGCGCGCCGAGGCACTGCGGCGCAACCAGCCCGTGCGCTTCACGCTGGCCGACGGCCGCGGCAACTGGTCGGTCGCGACCGTGAGTCCCGTGAGCACGCTGCAGGAAGCGAAGGGAAGCTCGGCGGCCGGGGTGACGATCACACCGAATCCGTCGCAGACCAACGTCGTCTTCCTGCCGACCGGTCTTGTGGACACCGCCTCGCCCCGTATCGAGGACATCGATCTCACTACGCGCGTGCCGGGCGTGAATGGCCTGCGCGTACAGGTGCATGGCGGAGGCCTGGTGCAGATGTGCGATCCCGCCGCGACGGGGAGCGATTCGAGAAAATGCTGAGGAGCGCGAATCGGGTCGGCTCGCGCAGCGAGTGCGGCTTCAGCCTGATCGAGGGCCTGGTTGCCCTGCTCGTGTTCTCCGTCGGCGCGCTGGGCCTGATCGAGATGCAGGCGCGCGCCGTCCAGCTGAGCACCGAAGCGCACGACCGCGCGAACGCCTCCCTGCTCGTGAATCGCCTGTTCGCCGAGGTCGCCCTGAAGGACACCGCCGACACGCCGGATCCGTCCGAGAAATATCTGCTGACGCGAACCACCTGCACCGACGGCATCTCGACCTCCCATCCGGCCTACACGTGGACGCGGCAGGTGTGTGCTGAGTTCGATGACGCAAGCATCCGCATCGAACGCCCGGCCGGCGTGTCGGCCTACTCCCTGATGGTGACCCTGGAGTGGGCCGGGCGGTACAAGCACAAGGACGGCAGCGTCGTGACGCGCGACCCGCGCCGCCATCAAGTTACCAACCGCTTCCACTGGCAGTGACCATGCAGCGTACCAAGCGTGCAAACCGACCCGCCGCGTCGCGCTCCAGTCGCGGGATTTCGCTGGTCGAACTGATGATCGGCCTCGTCGTCGGGCTGATCATCACGCTCGCGATCACCTCGTCCGTGGCGACCATCGGCAAGCAGTTCCGCATCACCGGGGCGGGGCATGCCGCAGCGGAGGGTGCGCAGGTCGCCGTGGCGCTGATGGATCGCGACCTGCGCGGGGCGGGGGCGGCCCTCTTCAACGGCTCGTTCGCGAATTTGTGCCCCGGTTTCAACTTGTACGACAAGGGCGTGGTGACCGCCGACAACGGCAACCTCTACAGTCTCAATTATCCCGTCCGGATCGAATCGGGGGCGTCGGCCACCGCGTCGGACATGGTCGAGATCATGGTCGGGGCGCCGGACTTCTACGTCGGGGAGATCCTGCCGATCGTCAAGGAGATGCCCAGCTCCTCCGACATCATGAAGATCAGCGACACGAACCTTGCGTCCGAGGATCAGATCCACGTCGGCGATACGGTGCTGGTGGTCCAGGCGCCGCCGAACGAAACCAGGGCCCCGTGCACGCGCTTCAAGGTCACCAAGATCTCCGGGCAGACCCAGGCCGATCAATGCACCAACTTCAAGGCGGGCTGCAACGTCCATTTCGGCAGCACCGCGGGCGACGTGGTCAACGACTTCAACCCCGTCAATCCGAATACGACCTACACCCGGCCGGTGTCCTACAGCGCGGGCTCGCTGGTCTTCAAGATGCCGCCCGGGTGGGTGAAGCCCGAGTTCGAGTACGTCCAGTATGCCGTCGGCTGTGGCGCGCTGCTGCGCTACGATCCGAAGAAGGTCGATCCGGTCGCGCTGCGCACCGCGTGCCCGGCCACCTACAAGAACTACGCGATGGCCGCGGACATCGTGATGCTGAAGGCCCAGTACGGCATCTCGACCGACGGCAGCGACCAGATCGCAGTATGGGAAAATGGCCCTACCGCCGCCCAGTTGGCCGCCTTCAATGCGACGCAACGCGACGAGTACCTGAAGAAGCTGCAGCGCGTGAAGGCCGTGCGCCTGGCGATGGTCGCCCGCAGCCGTGAGCCCGACAACAGCACGGTCACCGCCCAGGCGCCCCAGGTATTCGACGGTACGCTCACGCTGAATCTCGGCGGGACTGCCGTGCCGGCCGGCAGGACCTGGCAGAACTACCGCTACCGGGTGCATGAAACGGTCGTTCCGCTGAGGAATCCGCTATGGAACCGATGAGCGAACGCGCCTTTCCTGCGCGCTGGCGCCGCGCTCGTCACGAGGCGGGCGTGGTCCTCCTCATCGCGTTGATCGTCCTCGTGCTGATGAGCCTTGCCGCAGCCTCGGTGATCCGCTCGACCGACACCGGGACGCTGGTCGCGGGCAACCTGGCATTCCGCCAGGCGACGATGTACGCCGGGGATATCGCGGTCAACCGGGCTGTCGAGGAGCTGCAGTCCGGCGCCTACATCGGGCGCACGTACTACCGCAGCGCCTTCTACTTCAAGGATGCCGCGGGCAAGCCGAACTTCAAGGACGCCGGCCGGATCGCCTCCGACGCGATCTGGGAATCGACCGACGTGCCCTGCATCGACGAGAACGGCCGTGCGACCGATTGTGCCGCGGACACGGGCGATTACCGCATCCAGTACCTCATCGAGCGCCAGTGCAAGTCCGACCCCGTGCTGACCGATGGCGAGGATATCCGCAGCAAGTGCACCGTCGATCCCGAAACGGTCGCGCTGGCGGCGGCCGACGCCTTCGCGAAGAAGAGCGGCTCCACCGTGCCCCCGATCGAGGCGGACACGCTCGACCTCTATTACCGCGTCATCATCCGCGCGCGCGGCCCGCGCGGCGGCGTGAATTTCTACGAAGCGATGCTCGCCGCCAAGGCCCAGCCGGGCACGTGAGCAAACGCAGTCGCTTCCGGAGCAGAGTCATGCACAAGCCGATTCCACGAATCGCCACGCTCATTTCGTCCTGCCTCGCCCTCCTCGCCGCCTGTGCCGCAGCGCCGCTGGCGGCGCAGACCGACCTCGCCGACTACCCGATGGTCGTCGGCAACAACGCGCCGCCGAACTACCTGTTCGTGCTCGACAATTCGAGCTCGATGAGGAACATCCTGCCCGAGGCGCCGTATTCGGCGACATCGGGTGTTTACGCATGCCCGACGGACAAGCAGATTGCGTCCACGGATGCCGTCTATCTGGCGCTCGTGGGCAACAAGCCGCGGGTGCGACTGATCGTCGGCAAGCAGTCCAAGCTGCCCAGCTGTACCGACACCTCCCCGTGCGAAGTCGGCGTCGACGCGAACCAGGTGTGTTTCGCCGATTCCGTGAGCTATGACAACGTGCGTCTGCTGGTGGACACCGACGGGATGGTCTATGCGCCCGGGCGTTATTCCGGACACTACCTGAACTGGTATTTCCGCACCGGCGCCCTGACCGCCTGGAGCGACCGCAAGCCGGATACCCGGACGCGCCTGGATGTCGCGAAGGCCTCGCTCCTCGACGCGCTGGCGGCGATCCCGGTGTCGTCGACCGGGGGCGGCGTCAGGGCGGGCCTGGCGACCTACAACGGCGCCGATGGCGGACGGCTGGTCCGGGCCGTGGAAGCGCTGAACATCAGCGCGTTCAAGACGAGCCTCGCCGGGATCGGCGCCGCAGCCAGCGTCGATGCGGCGCCCTTGTCCGAGGCACTCGCCGACGTCGGCCAGTATTTCAGCGTGGGCTACACGGGATCGCTCACCCTGCGTTCCGGCAGCACCGTGAGCGTCAATGAATTCTTCCGCCAGGGCGCTTCCGCCCCGCACCGCCTCCTCGATCTGGGCACCGCGACGGCGCCAGTGCAGAGCGGCTACTGGTGCCAGCGCAACCACGCCTTCCTGATGACCGATGGCCTTTCGTCCGAGGACCGGGCCCTGTCGAACAACGCCTACCTGTGCGACTACGATGGAGACAACGGGGGAGGCACGAAGTGTGACACTTCGAATTTCGACACAAAACTCAAGGATGCCAACCACCTGTACGGCACGAACGGCAGCGATTTTCTCGATGACGTCGCCCAGGCCCTCTACGAGACGGACCTGCGCCCGGATATCGTGCATCCGAAGGGTGAGAAGAAATCCAACAACGTCCGCACCTACACGATCGCGTTCGGCGATGCCTTCACGGATCCGCTGAAGGATCCGCGCAAGGACTCGCTGCTGGTCGAAGCCGCCCGCCAGGGCGGCGGCGTATCGGCCAAGGCCGGGAGCCAGTCCGAACTGGCTCGCGCCTTCACCGGCGCAGTCAATGCCGCTTCGCAGCAGGACAGCGCGGCCGCGGCCGTCGCCGTGACGAGCCAGCGCATCGCTGCGAACACCATCGGCTACGAATCCGTGTATCAGTCCGGTTACTGGACGGGCGACCTCATCGCGCACTCGCTGGACCTCTCGACCGGCCTGCCGATCGGCGATGCACTGTGGTCGGCGCAGAAGAAACTGGACGGCCTCGCCAGTCCGGCAGCGAGCCGCAAGATCGTTTCGCTGAAAGGATCGAGTGGGGCGGCATTCACCGCCGGCAATTTCGCCGACACGGCGACCGGATTGACCGCGGAGGTGATCGACTACATCCGCGGCGATCGCAGCAGGGAAGGCGCAGGCTTCCGGCCGCGCCAGCACCTGCTCGGCGACATCATCAACGCCGAGCCGGTGTATGGCAGCTTCACCAGCGGCCCGGTGGTCTTTCAGGCCGCCAACGACGGCATGCTGCATGCGTTCGGCGGCGGCGACGACCTGAACAACGATGGCGGCGACGAGTTGTGGGCCTACGTGCCGAAGCTGCTGCACGGCGAATTGTCGCGTCTGGCCGACCCGAACTACGCACACCGCTATTTCGTCGATGCGACGCCGGCCCTCGCGCAGGTCAGCACCGCGAGCTTCAAGGGGATGCTGCTGGTCGGCGGGCTGGGCAAGGGCGGCAACGGCTACTACGCGCTGAATGTCACCAATCCCCGGCCGGCCACCGAAACCGCTGCGGCGGCGATGGTGAAATGGGAGACCGTTCCTTCCACGACAGGCAGCGGCTTCAGCTTCGGCACGCCGCTGATCGTCCGGACGCCGAACGACGGCTGGCTCGTGCTCGTCACGTCGGGCTACAACAACAGCGACGGTAAGGGTTACGTATGGGCGCTCGATCCCGCCGACGGGCGGATCATGAAGACGATAGCCACCGGCGTAGGCTCGGGCACCGCCCCGGCGGGGCTTACCCATCTTTCGCGGCTGAGCATCGCGGCGGCGGATGACGTCGCGTACTACGTGTACGGTGGCGACCTGCTGGGCAATGTCTGGCGCTTCGATCTCTCCAACTGGACGGCGGTGAAGATTGCGGAGCTGAAGGACGGCGCGGGCGCGCCGCAGCCCGTCACGAGTGCGCCCGCGGTGGGGCAGGTGGCGGGCGACGCGAACAAGTTCCTCGTCCATGTCGGTACCGGGCAGTATCTGGGCGAAACCGATGTGCCGGGAGCGGGCCAGAACGCCCACGCGACGCAGACGCAAACGATGTACGGCATCATCGACGACGTCAGTTCCGTTTCCCCCGCCCTGCCCGACATCCGCGGCAGCAATGGCAGCAGCTGTCCGAAGGGCGGCGGCAACGGGGCTTTCGTGTGCCAGGGCACAGCCAGCCTGACCGCGACGACCGTCACCGTGACGACCAATCCGCTGCAGGCGGGCGTGCAACGCGGCTGGTACTGGGACATCCCCATGCAATACGGGCGCGTGAACACCAATCCGGCGCTGGATCCATCGGGCGTCCTGGTGTTTACCGTGAACCTTCCGGTGCGTGAAATCTGCGGCAAGGGGGGCTCGAGCTGGTTGATGATGATCGATGCGGGCACAGGGGGCGCAATCGTGAAGAGCTCCAGCTCGACCGAGCTCTACGCCAGCGGCCAGTTCATCGGCGACGTCCTCGCCAGCCGGCCCGTCATCGTCGTGACCTCGAAAGGCAAGTTCGTGCTGACGCGTACGACCGGTGCCACGACCGTGTCCAAGCAGCTTCCCAGTCGCCCGGGCGGGGGCGCCTCCAAGGGCGCCCGCGTGATCTACTGGCGGCCGCTGATGTGACTTCCAGGTTTTCCCGCCGGCTTGGCACCGACGGGAAAATTCCATAGAATCTCCCGATTGCCGAGGAGCGCTGCGACCCGATTTTGACGGGCCAGGCTCGGCAACCGAACAACGGCGCTCGCAAACCACTACCGGGGTTTGCCGCGCCGTTTGCTTTTGTGCGCTCTTGCGGCCTTCGCCCGGTGCCTGTGAATTCGCCAGACCGAGGTAGAACATGCAAACCGACCGCTCCAACGAAATCCGCGACCTTCTCGCCCGCCGCATCCTGATCCTCGACGGCGCGATGGGGACGATGATCCAGCAGCACAAGCTGGGCGAGTCGGACTACCGCGGCGAACGCTTTCGCGCACATCCCAAGGATCTCAAGGGCGACAACGATCTCCTCGTGCTGACGCGCCCCGAGGTCGTCGCCGGCATCCACCGCGCCTACCTCGACGCCGGCGCGGACATCATCGAGACCAACACCTTCAACGGCACGCGCGTGTCGCAGGCCGAATACGGGCTGGCGGATGTTGCCTACGAGATCAACGTTGCGGGCGCCCGCCTCGTGCGCGAGCTGTGCGACGAGTACACCGCCAAGGAGCCGTCGAAGCCGCGCTACTGCGCCGGCGTGCTCGGCCCGACCTCGCGCACGCTGTCGATCTCGCCGGACGTCAATGATCCGGGCTTCCGCAACATCAGCTTCGATGCGCTGGTCGACGACTACTACGATTCGGCGCGCGCCCTGCTCGAAGGCGGCGCGGACCTGCTGTTGATCGAGACCATCTTCGACACGCTCAACGCCAAGGCCGCGGTGTTCGCGGTCGAGAAGCTGTTCGCCGAGATGGAAGCGGCCGGCGGGCACCGCGTGCCGGTGATGATCTCCGGCACCATCACCGACGCCTCGGGGCGCACGCTCTCGGGCCAGACCGCGGAAGCCTTCTGGAACTCGCTCGCGCACGCGCGGCCGATCTCCTTCGGCCTGAACTGCGCGCTCGGCGCGAAGGAGCTGCGCCAGTACGTCGAGGAGCTGTCGCACGTGTGCGACACCCACGTCTCCGCGCACCCCAACGCCGGCCTGCCGAATCCGCTGTCGCCGACCGGCTACGACGAGACGCCCGAAGCGCTCGCGAGCGCGATCCGCGAATGGGCCGAAGCCGGCCTCGTGAACATCGTCGGCGGCTGCTGCGGCACGACGCCCGCGCACATCGCGGCGATCGCGCAGGCCGTCGCGGAGCTTGCGCCGCGCGCGGTGCCGGAAGTCGAGAAGAGGCTGCGCCTCTCGGGCCTCGAACCCTTCAACGTCGGCGCCGACAGCTTGTTCGTCAACGTCGGCGAGCGCACCAACGTCACCGGCTCCAAGGCCTTCGCGCGCATGATCCTCGAAGGCCGCTTCGACGACGCGCTCGCGGTCGCGCGCCAGCAGGTCGAGAACGGCGCCCAGGTCATCGACATCAACATGGACGAGGCGATGCTCGACTCGATGGCGGCGATGGAGCGCTTCTGCAAGCTCATCGCGTCCGAGCCGGACATCTCGCGCGTGCCCATCATGCTCGACTCGTCGAAGTGGAGCGTGATGGAGGCGGGCCTGAAGTGCATCCAGGGCAAGGGCGTCGTGAATTCCATCTCGATGAAGGAAGGCGAGGCGGAGTTCCTGCGCCAGGCGCGGCTGTGCCGCCAGTACGGCGCCGCGGTGATCGTGATGGCCTTCGACGAGAAGGGCCAGGCCGACACCTACAAGCGCAAGACCGAGATCTGCAAGCGCGCCTACGATCTCCTCGTCGGCACGGGCTTCCCGCCCGAAGACATCATCTTCGACCCCAACATCTTCGCCATCGCGACCGGCATCGAGGAGCACGACAACTACGCCGTCGACTTCATCAACGCCGTCGCGTGGATCAAGGCCAACCTGCCGTACGCCAAGACCTCGGGCGGCGTGTCGAACGTCTCCTTCAGCTTCCGCGGCAACGACCCGGTGCGCGAGGCGATCCACACGGTGTTCCTGTACCACGCGATCAAGGCCGGCCTGTCGATGGGCATCGTCAACGCCGGCATGCTCGGCGTCTATGACGACCTCGAGCCCGCGCTGCGTGAAAAGGTCGAGGACGTGGTGCTCAACCGCGCAGTTTCCACGCCTGGGGGTGCCGGCGAGGCGCTGGTCGAGTTCGCGCAGTCGGTGAAGGAAGGCAAGGCGAAGAACACCGGGCCGGACCTCGCGTGGCGCGAGTGGGCGGTCGAGGAGCGCCTGTCGCACGCGCTCGTGAAGGGCATCACCGAGTTCGTCGTCGGCGACACCGAGGAGGTGCGCGCGAAGCTCGAAGCCGCAGGCAAGCCCCCGCTCGCGGTCATCGAAGGTCCGCTGATGGCGGGCATGAACGTCGTCGGCGACCTCTTCGGCGCGGGCAAGATGTTCCTGCCGCAGGTGGTCAAGTCCGCGCGCGTGATGAAGCAGGCCGTCGCGCACCTGATCCCGTACATCGAGGCCGAGAAGCTCAGGACCGGCGCGACCTCCAAGGGCCGCATCGTCGTTGCGACCGTGAAGGGCGACGTGCACGACATCGGCAAGAACATCGTCGGCGTCGTGCTCGGCTGCAACGGCTACGAGGTGATCGACCTCGGCGTGATGGTGCCCGCGGAGAAGATCCTGAATGCCGCGCGCGAGCACGGCGCGCAGGCGATCGGCCTGTCGGGCCTGATCACGCCCTCGCTGGAAGAGATGAGCCACGTCGCCGCCGAGATGCAGCGCCAGGGTTTCGACGTGCCCTTGCTGATCGGCGGTGCGACGACGAGCCGCGCACACACCGCGATCAAGATCGCGCCGCACTACGGACAGCCGGTCGTCTATGTGCCGGACGCCTCGCGCGCGGTCGGCGTCGTCACGGCGCTGCTGTCCGAAGGCGGCGCGGCCGATTTCAAGGCGCAGCTCGCCGCCGACTACGACAGGATCCGCGCGCAGCACGCGAACAAGAAGGGCGTGCAGCTCGTGAGCCTGGAGGCAGCGCGCGCGAATGCCTTCCGCACCGACTGGGCCGCCGAGCCGGTCGCCGCATGCAGCAACAGCCACCAGGCGGGCTACCAGCCCTACCTGCCGCCGAAGCCGAACATGCTCGGCGTGCAGGGGCTCGACGTGCCGCTGGCGGAGTTGGTCGCGTTCATCGACTGGGGCCCGTTCTTCCAGACCTGGGACCTCGCCGGCAGCTTCCCGAAGATCCTCGACGACGAGGTGGTCGGCGAGACCGCGCGCAGCGTGTTCAAGGATGGCCAGGCGATGCTCGCGAAGATCGTCGCCGAGGGCTGGCTGCAGGCGCGCGCCGTGTTCGGCCTCTTCCCGGCCAACAGCGTCGGCGACGACATCGCCTTCTACGCCGACGAATCGCGCTCGGCCGCGCTCGGCCTGTGGCACGGCCTGCGCCAGCAGCACGAGCGCCCGGCCGACAAGCCGCACTACTGCCTGTCGGACTTCGTCGCGCCCAAGGACTCGGGCGTCGCGGACTACGCCGGCGCCTTCGCCGTGACGGCGGGCCTCGGCATCGAGACGAAGCTCGCCGAGTTCGCAGCGGCGCACGACGACTACCACGCGATCATGCTGAAGAGCCTCGCCGACCGCCTCGCCGAAGCCTGCGCGGAGTGGCTGCACGCGCGCGTGCGCAAGGAGTTCTGGGGCTACGCGGCAGACGAGACGCTCGACAACGACGCCCTGGTCCGCGAGGACTACCGCGGCATCCGTCCGGCGCCCGGTTACCCGGCCTGCCCGGACCACACGTCCAAGGGCGGCCTGTTCGCGCTGCTCGACGCGACCAGGCACACCGGCATGACACTCACCGAATCCTTCGCGATGCAGCCGGCCGCCGCGGTCAGCGGCTTCTACCTCGCGCACCCGCAAGCGCGCTACTTCGCGATCCCCAAGATCGGCCGCGACCAGCTCGAGGACTGGGCGCAGCGTACCGGCATGAGCGTGGACGAGGCCGCACGCTGGCTCGCGCCCATCCTGTGACGAAGGGCGCTTGCGCCGCCTCGACGGCTGCACGGCGGGATCCGCCTCCACGGCGCAAGGCACGCGGCTTTTCAGGTTACGCCTTCTTACCGAGAAACCGGTAAGTCTGCGCTATGCTTGGAATGGGCGATGGCGTCCGTCCCGTCCATCGCCGCTGCCTGCACCGGCATCGCGCCGATGCATCTTTTCGACAGGAGAGACCCGATCATGCAAACACGCATGCGAAACCGCCGGTCTCGCGGACCGGCTTCCATTACCCGCTTACTCGTCGGCCTGGTGCTCGCGCTGGGCGTGACGGCATCGCTGTCTGCCGCGGCCGGAGAGGGTTCGACGACCGCCGAGGACGTCGGCCACGGCGTCGGTTCGACGATGCACGACATCGGCACCGGCGCGCGCGATGCCGGCAAGGAAGTGGGGCAGGCTGCCGGGAAGGCCGGCAAGACGGTCGGTCATACCGCGCGTGACGCAGCGGTCGTGACCTGGGACGCGATGAAGCGCACCGGCATCACGATCGGCCACACCGTGCGCGACGGCAGCAAGGCCTTCGTGCGCGGGATCAAGGGCGAGCCGGAGCGCTGAACCCGCAGTTCGCGCCGATTCCTCCCGGCTGGGATACGGAACCACGGTTTTCGCGAGAGAATCGTGGTTCTTTCGTTTTGGAGCTGCCCGGCGACGCCGGGAGCGGCGTGATGGATCTCAGCCAGATCACCGAAGCAATCCAGCGCGACGCCGTTTGGGTCGTGTTCGTCAATGTGCTGCTGCAGCAACTCGGTCTGCCGGTGCCGGCCGTGCCGACGCTGCTGGTCGCGGGCAGCCTCGCGGCGGGCTCCGGCCAGGCGGGCGCGATGCTCGCGGCAGCGGTCCTGGCCTCGGGCGTCGCCGACTGGGTGTGGTATCTCGCGGGGCGCATCTTCGGCTATCGCGTGTTGTCGGGCCTGTGCCGGCTGTCGATCAATCCGGGATCCTGCGTGACGCAGACCGAGGCGCGCTTCATGCGCTGGGGCCTGTGGTCGCTGGTCGTCGCGAAGTTCGTGCCGGGCTTCTCGACCGTCGCGCCGCCCATCGCGGGGTCGCTGCGCATGCCGCTGCCGGGCTTCCTGGCGGCCGCAGCAGCAGGGGCGGCGCTGTGGGCGGGGGGCGCGATTCTTGCCGGCTGGTGGCTGCGCGACGAGCTGCAGGGCGCGCTCGCGGCGATGAGTCGCCACGGCACGACGATGATCGTCGGGCTGGCCCTTGCGCTGGGCGGGTGGATCGCGTGGAAGCTGTGGCAGCGCTACCGCTTCGAGAAGCTCGCGGCGATCCCGCACATCACGCCGTCCGAACTGATCGAGGCGATGGCGTCCGACGCCCCGCCGCTGTTCCTGGACCTGCGCGGTCCCGCGCTGATCGCGACCGGGGGGGCGATCGACGGCGCGCGCGCGGCCGAAATCGACAAGCTCCTGCTGGCGGTAGGCGATTGGCCGCTCCAGCGGCCGATCGTGACGATGTGCGCCTGCCCCGGCGACGCGACCGCGGTGCGTGCCGCCCATGTCCTGAGCGATCTCGGTTACGCCGCGGCGCGGCCCCTCAAGGGGGGCTATGAAGCCTGGCTGGCGGCGAACCGCCCGGCCTGAGCCGCCGCGCCCTTACTCGAACAGCGCGCCGACGCTCTCGCCGCTGTGGATGCGCTCGATCGCGGACGCGAAGAGCGGCGCGACGGTGAGCTGCGTGATCTTGTCCAGGCGCTTGCCCGGCGGCATGTGCACGGTGTTGGTGACGACGATGGACTCGATCGGCGCGTCGCGCAGGCGCTCGATCGCCGGGCCGCACAGCACGCCGTGCACGGCGCCGGCGTGGATCGAGCGCGCGCCGGCGGCCTTCAGCGTTGCGATCGTCGACAGCAGGGTGCCGCCGGTCGAGATCTCGTCCTCGAAGATCACGACATCGCGCCCGCGCACGTTGCCGACCACTTCCCCGTGCTTCACGTCGGTGTCGCTGACGCGGCGCTTGTCGATGATCGCCATCGGGATGCCGAGCTTCTCCGAGAAGCGCCCGACGCGCTTCGCGCCGCCGGCGTCGGTCGCCACCGCGACCATGTGCGCGAGGTCGTGGTTGCGGCGGAAGTGATCGGCGATGGTCGGGATCGCGGTGAGGTGGTCGACCGGCACCGAGAAGAAGCCGTGCACCTGGTCGGCGTGCAGGTCCATCGTCAGCACGCGGTTGGCGCCGGCGGTCTGCAGCATGTCGGCGATCAGCCGCCCGGTGATCGAGATGCGCGGCGCGTCCTTCTTGTCCGAGCGCGCGTAGGAGTAATAGGGGATCACCGCGGTGACGCGCCGCGCGGAGGCGCTGCGCAACGCGTCGAGCGTGATCATCAGCTCCATGATGTGGTCGCTGACGGGCTCGGTGAAGGACTGCACGACGAACACGTCGCGCTCCCGCACGTTATCGCGGATCTGCACGTGCAGGTTGTCGTTCGAGAAGCGCGAGATCTCCAGCGGACTCAGCGCCAGCCCGAGCTTGTCGCAGATTTCTGCGGCCAGCGCGCGGTTGGAGTTGCACGCAAAGATGCGCAGGGCGTCGTTCATCGCATTCGCTCCGGTGGCGGACGTGTCGCGCCGCGGGTCGGGCGCAACACCTGGTTGCGAATTGTAGCCGGCGGGAAGGGGCCGCGGCAGGCTGCGATGATGTATGAAGGCGACTCAGGCGACCGGACGCCGCGCGCCGCGCCGAGTCAGGCTGATCAAGGGCGCAGCGCTACACCAGGGACGCGGATCTCAGGTGCGCGGATCCATGTGCTGGAAATAGGCGACCCACTCGGTACGGTCGATCTTGCCGTCGGAATCGGTGTCGATGTCGCCGAAGTACTTCACCAGCGGCGCCGAGGCGCGTGCTTCCGCGGCGTCGATGCGGCCGTCGCCGTTGCGGTCGAGCAGGCCGAAGACGTAGTTCGCGTCCGGCTCGGGTTCAGTGGCGCGCTGCGGCTGGGAGTCCAGGGCGGCGGGTGTGAAGGCGCCGGCGGCAGCGGCGACCACGGGGGGCAGCACGCACAGCGCGAGCGCGGCGCGGATCAGGCTTTTGGTTAGCACGTTGTTTCTCCATCCTGGTGGTTTCCGCGGCAAATGCGGAAAACCGCCGCCACTATGCAAGCGTCGGGCCAGTCATGGAAAAGTGATTTGTATCAAGCTGTTGAAGCCGGCGATAGCGTTGCGCCGTTTAGCGGTACAGCAGGAAGGGTTCGCGCGCGGTGGTCCAGCCGGACTCGTCGGGAGCGGTCAGGGCGTCGAGGTCGGCCGGCGTCGCGGCCGGATCGTCCACCCAGTGGCGCAACAGTTCGCTGCCGTTGATCAGGTCGATCGCGAGGCGGTCGTGCTCGTACTCGTAGGGGAAATCGCGCCACAGCGGGTAGTCGGGCTGCAGGCCGCGCAGCGCCTTGAAGGCGAGCGCCTGCAGGCGCCACGGACGGAATGCGGCGTGGTCGTAATGCGCCGGATCCTCGACGTGGATCTGCAGGCCGCTGCACAGCTTGCCGGCGTGCTTGTGGAAGGTCGGCTCGAACCAGCACTCGCGCAGCACGCAGCCGCCGAGCCAGTGCGGGGCGAGGCGTTGCATCTCCGTGCGGATCGCGCGCGCGTCGATGTCGGGCGCGCCGAAGAGCTCCAGCGGGCGCGTCGTGCCGCGGCCTTCGGACAGCGTCGTGCCTTCCAGCATCACGGTGCCCGCGTAGGCGCGCGCCATCGACAGGTTGGGCGCGTTGGGGCTGGGGTTGACCCAACTGCGCTCGTCCAGCGGCCAGCCGTGGCCGGGCGCGGCGTCGGGCTGCCAGCCCTCCATCGCGACGACCTGGCAGTCGACGTCGAGCTTCAGCGTCGCGACGAACCAGCGCGCCAGTTCGCCCATCGTAAGGCCGTGGCGCATCGGCAGCGGCCCGGCGCCGACGAAGCTCTCCCAGCCGGGGCGCAGCACCAGGCCCTCGACCGGGCGGCCGGCGGGGTTGGGGCGGTCCAGCACCCACACCTCCTTGCCGTGGCGCGCGGCGGCTTCGAGCACGTAGCGCAGCGTCGTGATGAAGGTGTAGATGCGGCAGCCGAGGTCCTGCAGGTCGACGAGCAGCACGTCGAAGCTGTCCAACATCGCATCGGTCGGGCGGCGCACCTCGCCGTACAGGCTGAACACGGGGATGCCGTGCGCCGGGTCGATGAAGTCGGGCGACTCGACCATGTTGTCCTGCTTGTCGCCGCGCAGGCCGTGCTGGGGGCCGAAGGCGGCGCTGAGCCGCAGGTCCGGCAGCGCCGCGAGGGCGTCGAGCGAATGCATCAGCGCGCGCGTGACCGAGGCGGGGTGGGCGAGCAGGGCGACGCGGCGGCCGGCGAGCGGGCGGCGCAGCGCGGAGTCTTCGAGCAGGCGGTCGAGGCCGAACCGGATTGAGGCGGTCATCTTTTAGTGGCAGTGCGCGACGCGACTCAAGGCAGCGTCAGCGTGAAGGCGTCGCGGAGGTGAAAATCGGGGCGCGCACCGGGGTGGCGCAGGGCCCAATAGGATAGCGTGCCGTCGAGGGCTTCGACGACCGTCGTGAGGCCGAACTGGAGTGGTGAGCCGTGCGTCACTGCCTTCGCGTCGATCGAGGCTTCGAGGATCAGGCGTCCTGCTTCGTGCGTCACCGAAATGCGTGGCGCGGGCACGGCGCATTCATCGTGGCGTCGAATGCGGTAGTCGTCGAAGTCGTAGATGGCCCATTCGCCGGAGGGCGAGAAGTTGAACTCGCGATAGGCCGGGCTGCCGGGGATGCCGATGAAAGCCTCGCAGCACGTGTGCGCCCACAGCCCGTCCGCCATTCGGGCGGCACGGCGGCTCGGGACCGCCACCTGCCGGAGATTCCCCACCAGTTCGAAACGCAGCCGCAGGCTGTCCCTGTCCTCGCGGGCGATGGTTGCCGCGATCGAATCGATCGGGCCGGGCGGGCTCGCCGGGTAAGGACGAAGTTGCGCCGTCGCCGCAGCAGTCACGGGCGTTTGCCGCGCTCGAGCGCGACGCTGAGCGAGAGGTATGCGGTCGGGCATACTTCGTTAACGGGGTCGTTCGAGCCGCTTGCAGCCTGCTGGCTGCGGTCGGCGAATTCCTGGTGGCGGGGCCCGATGTTCTGGGCGGTGAGGCCCAGTTGCACCGTGTGTCCCGCGATGTTGGTCGTGTAGGTGATGTTCGCGTCGGACGTCGTGTAGGGCCGGGCGACGAAGCGATAGCGCGGCACGTAGCCGTCGCCGCCCGCAAGCGGCCCCATTCGCAACACGCTGAACATGCTCTTCCAGCCGCCACCCCAGTCCTGGATCCAGCTGACGACCGCGGAGTAGGGGGCGCTGCGGTCCTCGATGCCGGGGTGGCTGCTGTCGCGGTCGATGATGGCGTGTGCGACGCGCAGCTCGGTGCCGGGCCGGGGGCGCGTCGACAGCTCGTATTCGATGCCGCGCAGGCGCACCGCGGAGTCGAGGTTCTCGTAGCGCGTGGACCCGAGGAAGGGCGACAGCAGCGGTGCCGGCACGGGGTCGGGCTGCGGCACGCGTACGACGAAGTTGCGGATGTTCTCTTCGAACACCCGTACGTCCAGCGTCGTGCTCCAGGTCTCGAAGCGGCCGAAATAGCCGATTTCGCTCGCGCCCACGCGCGTCTGTTTCAGGTCGGGATTCGGCAGGTAGGGGCGAACCAGCACCGCGTCGCTCGCCGGATCGATCGCCCGGATGTCCGAGTAGCGCGCGAACACGTTGTGCTGACGCAGGCCGCGGGAATATCCGGCGCGCAGCGTGTGTCCGGGTGCCACCTGCCAGTTTGCGAAGGCGCGGGGGCTGAGGTGGGTTTTCGCGCCGGAATACTTCTCCACCGCGCCTCCCAGGTTCAGCGTTACATCGTCCCGCGCACGCCACTCCACGTTGCCCGATCCGCGGTACAGGTACTGGACATCGGGGTTGCCGCCGAAGTAGAGGAAGGGTGCGTCGACATCCTCGCGCTGCGCCTCCAGCCCCCACACGTGCTGCAGGTCCGGGGTCGGGGTGCTGCGCCGCTGGATCCCCACGCTGTCGCGCACGTTCTCACGGTTGCGGTCCAGCGGCACGGCCGGGAACATCGGTGCGCTCGCAAACCACTCGTCGCGCACGCGTTCGTGATTGCGGTAGTAATTGACCAGCCACTCGTCGTCGGCCGACTCGTTGTGCTGCCACTGCAGATGAAAGTCGTGGCTGCGGTTCCAGCTTTGGCGAGTGCCGTTGTTGTCGAACACGGAATTCGGATAGCCGTTGCCGCGCTCTCCCGTGTTGCCGGCGAGCCGCACGAGCAGGGCATCAGCGGCGTCGATCTGCAGGTCTCCGCGGAGGGAGAAGGTGTCGGTGCGACGGGTGTCGTGCAGGCCGTCGAAACCGTCATCGCGCTGTGTGGCTGCAGTGGCGCGCAGGGTCAGCGGGCTGTCGCCGCCACTCCACGTGAAGGTCGCGTCGCGGATGCGGTCGTCGCCCGCGCGCAGATTTACCCGCAATCCCGGGTCCTCCACGCTGTGGCGAGTGATGATGTTGATGACGCCGAGGAAGGCGTTGGCGCCGAAACTGCTTGCATTCGTCCCGCGCACGACCTCGATGCGGTCGACCTCGTCGAGCGCGAGGGGCAATCCGGTCCAGTCGACACCGCCGAAGGCGCTGCCGTTGATCACCGAACGGCCATCGACCAGTACCTGCATTTCGGTCGGGTAATCGCTCGACAATCCGTGGTAGGTCACCCATTGCGCGTGCCCGCGTTCCTGCCCGACCTGCATGCCGGCGACCAGACGCAGTACGCGCGCGAGGTCACGGTAGCCGGTCGCGGCGATCAGCTCGCGGTCGATCACCGTCACTGCGCCGGGTACCTCGTGCCTGGGCTGGGGCAGACGGGTCGCGCTCAGCACCAGCGGCAGCTCCTCGAAGTAGGGCGATTCGGCCGCGGATGCAGGAATCACGACGCTCGCAAGCAATGCGATCGTCAGGTGCGGGCTGAGGAGGTGGGACGGGAAGGCGGCCAACTGAATTTCGGTCCAGGCGCAGTGGATGCGAAACCTCAAAGCATACCTTGAACCCTATGCCAGGTGGGGGTATGCAGCATATTTCCGATGATTATATCGACGTGATCGGCGTGCGCCGACATGCAATGGTCGGTTGCGCCGGTGCGGGGGGCTGCAGGTCCGGAAGGCTGCGGGTCGGCGGCAGTCAATCAGGAATTGCGGAAGCTTTGCTGCGGTTCCGCAATTCGCGTTTCTTGCCGGCCGCATGTTATACAGGCGGGATTGCCCATTTGATGCCGCCATGATCGAATTCCTGACCGACCCGCAACTCATCGTCGCCTTCCTGACCCTCACCGCGCTCGAGCTGGTGCTGGGCATCGACAACATCATCTTCATCTCGATTCTCGTCGATAAGTTGCCGCCTGAACGCCGCGCGTTCGCGCGTCGCCTCGGCCTGTTCCTGGCGATGTTCATGCGCTTGGCGCTGCTGTCCCTCCTCGCATGGCTCGCCGGCCTCAACCAGGCGCTGTTCGAGCTGTTCGGCCACGGTTTCTCGGCGCGTGACCTGATCCTGCTCGGCGGCGGCCTGTTCCTCGTGTGGAAGAGCACCGGCGAGATCCACCAGCTGATGGAAGGCGAGGAGGGCGAGGCGTCGTCGGCCGTCAAGGCGACCTTCACCGCCGTCATCATGCAGATCATCGTCATCGACCTGGTGTTCTCGCTCGACTCGATCATCACCGCGATCGGCATGGTGAACAACCTTACCGTGATGATGGCCGCGGTGGTCGCCTCGGTCGGCCTGATGATGGTAGCGTCGGCGCCGATCGGCAACTTCGTGTCGGCGCACCCGACGGTGAAGATGCTGGCGCTGTCCTTCCTGATGGTGGTCGGTGTGGTGTTGATCGCCGAAGGCTTCGGCCATCACGTGCCCAAGGGCTACATCTACTCGGCGATGGCCTTCTCGGTGGTGGTCGAGATGCTCAACATCCGCATGCGCAAGCGCGGGGCCAAGCCGGTGGCGCTGCACGAACCCTACGTCGCCGAGAAGCAGCCGGCACGCTGATAAAGGTGATGCGCCGGGGAAGCCCGGCGAGATCGACGGCGGCGGGAAGGTTCAGCCCTTCGCGCCGCCGTTGCCGTTTACGCCCTGCGCGCGCTCCTCACGGGCGATCGCCGACAGGTCGCGCAGATACCATGCCGCATAGCCGAATCCGGCCGCCGCCACCAGCGCCGTGAAGGCCAGCGTGCCGTCGAAGGGCAGTCCGCCGGCAAGGTTCGCGACGACGACATAGCCGAGATAGCAGGCGGCGACGAGGCCGCCGAGGATGCGGGTCAGGGCGAAGATCTTGCGCTGGCGGAGCGTGGGCGTGGCTTTGGGCATGGTCGGCGAAACCGGCTGTGGGTTAGGCGCGCATGATCGCAGATTTCGGCCGCTTCGCCGCCATTCTCCTGCGATCACCCCTAATTCCTTGATAGAATTGCGTTTGTCTCCGCCTCGCCGATTCCGGCCGGCGGCTTTGTTTTTTTGCGATCCGATCCATGGCCGACATCCCCTCAGTGCCCCCCTACCCGCCCGAACTGCTGCGTGACGTCGAGAAGCGCCGCACCTTCGGCATCATCTCCCACCCCGACGCGGGCAAGACCACGCTGACCGAGAAGCTGCTGCTGTTCGGCGGCGCGATCCAGCTCGCCGGCACGGTCAAGGCACGCAAGAGCGCGCGTCATGCGACCTCCGACTGGATGGAAGTCGAAAAGCAGCGCGGCATCTCGGTGACCAGCTCGGTGATGCAGTTCGAGTACCAGGGGAACACCATCAACCTGCTCGACACCCCGGGCCACCAGGACTTCTCGGAAGACACCTACCGCGTGCTGACCGCGGTGGATGCGGCGGTGATGGTCATCGACGCCGCCAAGGGCGTCGAGACGCAGACGATCAAGCTGCTCGAGGTGTGCCGGCTGCGCAACACGCCGATCATCACCTTCGTGAACAAGATGGACCGTGAGGTGCGTGAAACCTTCGACCTGCTGCAGGAGATCGAGGAGGTGCTGAAGATCGACTGCGCGCCGATCACCTGGCCGATCGGCATGGGCAAGACCTTCCGCGGCGTGTATCACCTGCTCGAGGATCGCGTGCTGCGCTTCACCGCGGGCGAGGAGAAGCGCAGCGAGGGCGAACTCATCAAGGGCATCGCGAACGCGCAGCTCGATGAGCTGTTTCCGCTCGAAGTCGGCAAGTTGCGCGAGGATGTCGAGCTGATCCAGGGCGCATCGAGCCCGTTCTCGCTCGGCGACTTCCTCGCCGGCAAGCAGACGCCGGTGTTCTTCGGCTCGGGTATCAACAACTTCGGCGTGCAGGAGATCCTGCAGGCACTGATCGACTGGGCGCCGCCGCCGCAGCCGCGGGTGGCGGGCGTGAACGACACCGACACCCGTCTCGTGCTGCCGGCCGAGGCGCCCTTCACCGGCTTCGTGTTCAAGATCCAGGCCAACATGGATCCCAAGCACCGCGACCGCATCGCCTTCTTCCGCATCTGCTCGGGGCGCTACACGTCGGGGATGAAGGTCAAGCACGTGCGTGCGGGCCGCGAGATGAAGCTCGCCAACGCGCTGACCTTCATGGCCAACGAGCGCGTGCTGATGGAAGACGGCGTCGCCGGCGACATCATCGGCATCCACAACCACGGTCAGCTGCACATCGGCGACACGCTCACCGAAGGCGAGAACCTCGGCTTCAAGGGCATCCCGTATTTCTCGCCGGAACTCTTCAGCGCCGCGCGCCTGCGCGACCCGCTCAAGTCCAAGCAGCTGCAGAAAGGCCTGCAGGAGCTCGGCGAGGAAGGCGCAATCCAGGTGTTCGAGCAGGAAGGCGGCAACATGCTGCTCGGCGCGGTCGGCCAGCTGCAGTTCGAAGTCGTCGCGCAGCGCCTCAAGGACGAGTACAAGGTCGACGCGATCTTCGAATCGGCCGACATCCACACCGCGCGCTGGCTGACCTTCCCGGACGAGCTCACGCGGCGCAACTTCGAGCGCGAGCAGTCGATGCGCATCGGCAAGGACGTGGACGGCAACCCCGTGTATCTGGCCTCCAGCCGCTACAACCTCGAAGTGACGATGGAGAAGTGGCCCAAGGTCGGCTTTCACGCGACGCGCGAGCACGGGCAGGTGCTGGCCTGAGCGGGGGAGCCGGCCTCCGCGGCCTTGTGTCACCGTTCGCCCCGAGCTCGTCGAAGGGCATACGCAGGGCGTCGATAGGCTCAGTCCGAACTGTGTCGTAGCTGCCTGGCTGATCAGAATTGCTGCGCTGCACCACGGTGCGGCTGTTTCCTTCACGCAACACGGGTATCTGGATGGCGTGCCGATGGCGGATAATCCCCGCATCTCATGCACTCGGGCGCCAACGTGTCAGGTAACACCAGCAACAAGAAGCCGGAACGGCGGGGGTGGTTCAGGGTGCTGCGGCGCTCGCTGTTCTGGCTGTGTGTCCTGGCGATCATCGTCGGCGGCGTCGCGGCGTACTACGAAAGCGAAACTTCCTGGCTGCAGTCGCGCGAGATTCCGCGCTACGCGGCGAAGCTCGCCTGGGAGCTGCAGCCCGGCCCGAGCGACGCGATCCGCTTTCCCGAGCACGGCCCTTTCGACCAGCGCCTGGGCTACACGCAGCTGACGGAGTTTTCCGAGCGCCTGGCCGCGCGGGGTTACGCGATCGAGCGTCAGGCGCGTTTCTCCGGCTCGCTCCTCGACTACGCCGGCCGCGGCTACTTCCCGCCGTACCGCGAAAAGACGCGCACCGGCCTGTCGGTCAGCGATGCGCGCGCCGAATCCCTGTACGCGACGCACTACCCGATCCGCCATTACGAGGCATTCGACAGCATCCCGCCACGCATCGTGCACGGGCTGCTGTTCATCGAGAACCGCGACCTGCTCGACACCAGCCGGCCGCACATGAACCCTGCGGTGGATTGGGCGCGCTTCGGCCGCGCGCTCTTCGCCCAACTCGTAAAGGTCGTCGACGAAGACCTCAACACGCCGGGCGGCAGCACGCTGGCGACGCAGACCGAGAAATACCGCCATTCGCCCGACGGCGTCACGCACTCGCCGCAGGAGAAGCTGCGCCAGATGGTGTCGGCGAGCGTGCGCGCCTACCGCGACGGCGCGGAGACGCTGCCGGCGCGGCGCGAACTGGTGCTCGACTACCTCAATACCGTGCCGCTGTCGGCCGCTCCCGTGTATGGCGAGGTGCATGGCCTGGGCGACGGCCTGTGGGTGTGGTTCGGCGCCGATTTCGCGCGTGTGAACGAGCTGCTCGCGAAGGACGAGGCGAGCGGCGAAGAGCTCGCGGAGCAGGGGCTGGCGTTGCGCCAGGTGCTCGCGCTGATGATCGCGCACCGCCGCCCCTCGCACTACCTCGGCCGCGGTCGCGACGATCTCGCCAAACTCGCCGATGCGCACCTGCGCATCCTCGCCGAAGGCGGGCTGATCGGGCCGGGGCTGCGCGATGCGGGCCTCAAGGCGAAGCTCGTGTTCCGCGACCCCGCGGTCGATCCCGCGCGCGTGCCGGTGCCGGCGGACAAGGGCTCGACGCTCGTGCGCACGCGCATCGCGGGCATGCTCGACGTGTCGCTGTACGACCTCGACCGCCTCGACCTGCGGGCCTCGACGACACTCGACGGCAAGCTGCAGGAGGTCGTCACCGAGTACCTGCAGCGGCTCGCCGAACCCGAGTTCGGCCGCGACGCCGGCGTCATCGGTGAGCGCCTGCTCACGCCGACGCAGCTCGACAAGGTGCATTACAGCTTCACGCTGTTCGAGCGCACCCCAGGCGGCAATCGCGTGCGCGTGCAGACCGACACCACCGACCAGCCGCTCGACATCAACGAGGGCAGCAAGCTCGAGCTCGGCTCCACGGCCAAGCTGCGCGTGCTCGCGACCTACCTCGAAATCGTCGCCGAGCTGCACCAGCGCCACGCGGCGCAGCCGGTCGCGGAACTGCGTACGGTCCAGGTCGACGGCCATGACCACATCAAGCGCTGGGCGATCGACTACCTGATCCGCACGTCCGACCGCAAGCTGCCCGCGATGCTCGAAGCGGCGCTCGAGCGCTCCTATTCGGCCGGCCCCGGCGAGGCCTTCTTCACCGGCGGCGGGCTCCACACCTTCAACAACTTCCGCAAGGAAGACAACGGCCGCGTGCCGACGATCCGGCAGGCGCTGCAGGCCTCGATCAACCTGCCCTTCGTGCGCCTGATGCGCGACATCGTGCGCCACACGATGTACGCGGTCCCCGGCAGCACGGCGCAGCTGCTGCAGGACGACGACGATCCGCGCCGCAGCGAATATCTCGCCAAGTTTGCCGACCGCGAGGCGCAGGTGTTCATGCGGCGCTTCTGGCGCAAGTACAAGGGCCAGAGCCCCGAGAAGATCCGCGCGACCTTCATGGACGGCCTGCGCCCGAGCGCCGACCGCCTCGCGGCGGCCTATCGCTACCTTAACCCCGGGGCCGACCTGCAGACCTTCTCCGCCTTCGTGGCCGAGCGCCTGCCGGCGGCCGAACTCGGCGAGGAAAGGCTGGCCACGCTGTACAAGCGCTATGCGCCGGGGGCCTTCGACCTGCCCGACCAGGGCTTCATCGCGCGCGTGCACCCGCTGGAACTGTGGCTTGCAGGCTACCTCGCCACCCATCCCGAGGCGAACTTCGACGAGGCGGTGGCCGCGAGCAAGGCCGAGCGCCAGGCCGTGTACCGCTGGCTGTTCCGCACCCGCTACAAGGGGGCGCAGGACACGCGCATCTACACGATCCTCGAAGTCGAGGCCTTCCTCGACATCCACCGCCGCTGGGCGCGCCTGGGCTATCCGTTCAACCGCCTCGTGCCCTCGCTCGCAACGGCTCTGGGCAGCTCCGGCGACCGTCCCGCGGCCCTGGCCGAGCTGATGGGCATCATCGTCAATGACGGCGTGCGCCTGCCCACTGCGCGCATCGACCGCCTGCACTTCGCGTCCGGCACCCCGTACGAGACGGTGTTCGCGCGCCGCCCGAGCGAGGGCGAGCGCGTGATGTCCTCGGAAGTCGCGACAGCCCTGCGCGGCGCGCTGTCCGAAGTCGTCGAAGGCGGCACCGCACGCCGTCTGGCCGGCGCCTTCACCGCACCCGACGGTTCTCCGCTGGCGGTCGGCGGCAAGACCGGCACCGGCGACAACCGCATCGTGATCTCGGGCGGGCGCGGCCAGGTGAAGGGGGGGGTTGCGATGAACCGCACCGCGACCTTCGTCTTCTACCTCGGACCGCGCCACTTCGGCACCCTGACTGCCTACGTGATCGGACCGGACGCCGCATCGTTCAAATTCACGTCCGGCCTGCCGGTGCAGATCCTGAAGTCGATGGCGCCGACGCTGCTGCCCTACCTGAGCCAGACCGTCGCCGAACCCGAGCCGGCGCGCGTGCCCCCGACCGAGCCCCCGCGCGATCCGGAGGCGTCCGCAGAGGAGCCGGTGCGCGGCAGCGCCGATGCGGGCATGGCCACCGGCGAGGTGCGTCCGCTGGTGCCCGCGCCGGAGGGGCAGGGCGTGGCGGAGCGGGCGCGGCCGCAGAATTGAAAGGATTTGTGTGGGGGGTCGGCAACGACGTTTCATGGCCGTTGAATACTCAGGATTCCGGCGCGCTTGCGGAAGATACGAGGTGCGCCGGATCCGTCCGCCCCGGCAGGGGCTAGTCCGGAGTGACACCGAAATGGTCCGCAACTTGAAGAACGTCTTGCGACTGCTGTTTGTCGTGCCGCTGGTGCTTGCCCTGACGGGCGCCAGCGGCGCCGTCCTGGCCGACCCGCCGTCGCGCGCGGGGCGGTTGTCCGTGGTCGAGGGCGAAGTCGCCCTGCGGCGCGACAGCCGCCGCGACTGGGTGAGCGCGGCCGTGAACCTGCCGGTTACGACCGGCGACGAGATCGCGACCGAATCCGACGGGCGCGCCGAACTGCGCATCGGATCGAGCGTGTTGCGCCTTGACCAGGCGACCTCGGTCGAGGTGCTGCGGCTCGACGACGAGCGCATCCGCGTGCGCCTGAAGGAAGGCAGCGTCGCGATGCGCATCCGCAGTGCCGACCGCGAGGACGCGATCGAGGTCGAGACGCGCGACGGCGTCGCGGTGCCGGCGGAGCCCGGCCAGTACCGTGTCGACTACGTCGATTCCGGGACGCTGGTGAGCAACCACCACGGTCACATCGACTTCCGCACCGACGACCGTCATGTGAGCGTCACCGAGGGGCGCCGCGCCCAGATCTGGAGCGACGGTCCGACCGACGTCCAGTGGGACGATCCCGACGAGGACGCCTTCATGGCGTGGTCCTTCGCGCGCGACCGGCGCGACGACCGCATCGCGCGCAACAATTATGTTTCGCCCGAAATGACAGGTGCCGAGGATCTCTACGATTACGGCGACTGGCGCGAATACGACGACTACGGCCCGGTGTGGTTCCCGCGCGACGTGCCCTACGGCTGGGCGCCCTACCGCTACGGCCGCTGGGTTTCGATCGCGCCATGGGGCTGGACCTGGGTCGACGATGCGCCGTGGGGCTTCGCGCCCTTCCACTACGGCCGCTGGGTGCGCATCCGCAGCGTGTGGGCCTGGGTGCCGGGCCGCTACATCGCGCGCCCGGTCTATGCACCGGCGCTGGTCGCGTGGATCGGCACGCCGGGTGCGAGCATCACCTATACTTCCGGCCTGCCCAACGTCAGCTGGTTCCCCCTCGCGCCGCGGGAAGTGTACGTGCCGCACTACCGTTACAGCCCGACCTACGTGCGCCAGGTCAACATCACGCACGTCACCAACGTGGTCGAGATCGACCGCGTCGTGAAGACCCCGCAGCAGGTGCGCTACGCGTTCCGTGACCGCAGCGAGGCCGTGACGCGCGTCTCCGAGCGCATCCTGCGCCAGCCCAAGCCGGTCGCGCTGGACGTCGAGCGCCGTCGCGAGCACCGCTTCCGCGAATGGGAGCAGCGCGGCTTCCCGGTGCGCGAGGTGGTGCGTCCCGACGGTACGCGCGTGCGCACCGTGCAACCGGCCCAGCTCATGCTGCAGCGCGGTGACCGTAACGAGCGCCAGCCGGCCGTGCGCGATCAGCGCGAGGACGAACGTCAGCGCGTCGACTCCCGCCAGGAGCGCATCGAGGCGCTGCGCCAGCAGCAGGCGCGCGAGCGTGACGAGCGGACTGCGCGCGAGCAGGACCAGCAACGCCAGCGCCAGCTCCAGCGCGAACAGCAGGATCAGCGCCGCGAGCAGCTGCGTCAGGAACGCCGCGACGAGGCGGCCCCGCGACAGGAGCGCATCGAGGCGCTGCGGCAGCAGAACGCGCGTGAGCGCGAGGACCAGGTGCGCCGCGAGGCCGCGCAGCAGGAAGAACAGCAACGTCAGCGTTCGGTGTTGCGCGAGCAGCAGGAGCAGCGGCGTGACGAGGCCCGCCGTGCCCAGCGCGAGGAGGTCGAGCAGCGCCAGCAGGAACGCCAGCAACGGCTCGAGGCCCAGCGTCAGCAGGAGGCGGGCGAACGCGAGACGCGCCGGCAGCAGATCGAACAGCAGCGCGAAGAGCGCAGCCGCCAGCAGGCGACGCAGGCGCAGGAGCAGGAACGCCGGCGCGACGCGGTGCGACAGCAGACCGAGCAGCGGCAGCGTGACGTGCAGCAGCGCCAGGCCGAACAGCAGCAGCGCCAAGCCGAACCGCAACAGCGGCCGGTCGAACGTCTGCGCGAGCGGGTGCAGCGCGAACCGCAGCAGGACAACCGCCGCAGCGGCGAGGAAGAGCAGCAGCGCCGCCGCAGACCCGCCGGCCAGGAGGAGGGCCGGCAGCAGTACTGACCGGCTGCTGTATTGTTGCAGTGCAGCGGTTGATTTTGGAGGGGCGAGGTTCTATCTTGTGAGGTCGCCCCTCCGAGTCCTGTTTCCTTGTCCGTCCACCACCCCAAACTCCGGTCCGTCCGCGATCGCGCCCGGCAGGTGATCCTGTTCGAAGTCGGCGGACTCGCGCTCACCACGCCGCCTTTTGCGTGGCTGAGCGGCGTGCCGATGGGCGATTCGCTGGGCCTGCTCGCGGTCACGGCGCTGATGGCCGCGCTGTGGAATGCGGTCTATAACACCGCCTTCGACTGGATCGAGGGTCGTCGCACCGGCCGCACCGCCGACCGGCGCCCGTTCGGCATGCGTGCCCTGCACGCACTCGGTTTCGAGGGCGGCCTGCTGCTGATGACCCTGCCGGTGATCATGGCGTGGACCGGCATGGGCTGGCTGGCGGCGCTGGTTGCCGATCTCGGACTCGCGACGGCCTACGTGATCTATGCCTTCGCCTTCAATCTTGGCTATGACCGCGTCTTTCCCATCGATTCGTCTGCGACCGAGGCGCTCGTCCGTGCGAAATGACTTGTCCGGGACCGCTGCCGTGCCAGCGATCGTGCCCGATGCCGACTTGCGGCCCTTCAATACCTTCGGACTGCCGGCGCGCGCGGCCCGGCTCGCGACGATAGCGGACGCGGCCGAGATCCTTGCGCTGATCGCCGGCCCGGCGTGGATGCTGCCGCGCCTGGTGCTGGGCGGCGGCAGCAATCTGGTGTTCACGCGCGATTTCCCCGGCCTGGTGCTGAAGGTCGCGATCGCCGGGCGCCGCCTCGTCGGAGAGGACGCCGACGCATGGTACGTCGAGGCCGGTGCCGGTGAGAACTGGCACGATTTCGTGCGCTGGACGCTTGCCAAGGGCTGGCCGGGCCTCGAGAACCTGTCGCTGATTCCCGGCACCGTCGGCGCCGCCCCGGTGCAGAACATCGGTGCCTACGGACTCGAGATGGCCGAGCGCTTCCACAGCCTGCAGGCGGTATCGCTGGAGAGCGGTGAAACGCTGCGGCTCGGCCCAGCCGACTGCCGCTTCGCTTACCGCGACAGCGTGTTCAAACAGGCGCTCGCGGGCCGCGTTCTGATCACCGCCGTCACCTTCCGTCTGCCCAAGTGCTGGCGGCCTGTCACGGGCTATGCCGACGTCGCGCGCGAGCTCGCCGCACGCGGCATCGCGCAGCCTTCCGCGCTCGACGTTTCCGATGCCGTGATTGCCATCCGGCAGCGCAAGCTGCCCGATCCCGCGCGCCTCGGCAATGCCGGCAGCTTTTTCAAGAACCCGGTCGTCGATGCCGCGGTGCTGGCGCGCCTCGATGCCGCGCATCCCGACCTGCCGCGCTATCCGCAGCCCGACGGGCGCTTCAAGCTCGCGGCCGGCTGGCTGATCGACCGCAGCGGCTGGAAGGGACGCGACCTGGGGCCGGTCGGTGCCTACGAGCAACAGGCGCTGGTGCTCGTCAATCGCGGCGGCGCGACCGGCGTCGATGTCGAGCGCATCGCGCGGGCGATTCAGGACGACGTCTTCGCGCGCTTCGGCGTGCATCTGGAGGCCGAGCCGGTCTTCGTCTGAGCGTTCGCCGCGGACCCTGCCGGCCCGTGGACCGGGGGCTGAAAGCATGTAAAAATATGACCTTTGTCTGAAGGCGGACTTGCCGCCGACATGACTGCGGGCTGCCAACGGCTCGCCACGCTCCCCGGGGGAAATGAACATGATCCGGAGCCGTCTGGCTCTCGTCACGGCGCTGCTGGTCTGCGCCGGCAGCGGTACGGCATTTGCCGGCAACGAGGCGGTGATGCAGTTGATCGGCAAGGCCGCAGCCGATCAGGCTACGCGCACAGCCCTCGTGCGCGAAGGCGACGCGGCCGCCTTCTTCTGCAAGAACTGTCACGGCGACAAGGGCATCGCCCGCTATCCCGAGGTGCCCAACCTCGCCGGCCAGAATCCTGCGTACATCCTCAGCCAGATCGACGCCTTCCTGTCCGGCAAGCGTCGCAACGAATTCATGCAGGGGCTGATGAAGGTCCTGGGCGACCGCGAAAAGGCGGCTATCGCGCTGTTCTATGCGAACCTGCCGGCGACGCCGTCCGTCGCCCCGCCGCCGCCCGCGGCGACCGCCGGTGCGGGCCACTACAAGCGCCTGTGCGTGTCCTGCCACCAGGCGGACGGATATGGCACGGAGACCTTCGCCCGCATCGCCGGCCAGCAGCCGACCTACCTGCGGCTGAATCTCAAGCGCTACCTCGCGCGCAGCGGCGAGCGCACCAATGCCGAGATGAGCACCGCTGTCGGCCAGCTTGGCGAGGCGAACATCGAGTCCGTCGTGCAGTACCTGGCAAGCCTGAAGTAGGCGTCATCCGGCAGCGCGGAACGGCCCTCAGTCCGTCCTCGGCGCCGCCGCAATGCCGCCGGCCGTGACGCAGGCGGCGACGCCGGTGGCGATCTCGTCGGCCATGCGTTGCTGGCGTTCCGGGTCGCGCAGCAGCAGTTCTTCGTCGCGGTGCTTGATCACCCCAGCCTCGAACAGTACCGCGGGCTGATGGGCACCGTAGAGCACGACGAGGTTGTCGTAGTAGTGCACCGCGTGCTGCGCATCGGCGTATTCGCGCCGGCGTGCGTTCTTGTCGGTCGGCATGAAACCGGAGCGCTGCAGCCGTGCGCCGATCGCCGATGCGCACATCAGGCTGGCCGCAACATCCGGATTGCGGCGCGATACGAAGAGCGAATGCCCGGCCCACCGGTCGCTGAAGTCGAGCGCTTGTCCCTGCCATTCCCAGGGAGTGAGGTACCGTTCGCTGACCGAGTCGTGGTGGATGGAGATCAGGAAGACCGCCTGCGCGGCGCGTTCGGGCCGCGCCTGCAGGGATTCGATGCGGCCGTCGGCGTTGATCAGTTCGGCGCGCAGACCGAGCCGTTCGAGGGCCGCGACGAGGCGCCCGGCGAGTTCGCGATTGAAGTCGAACTCGCTGCGTCCGCGCGCGCTGATGGCGCCGGGGGCGGCGAGGGTGTGGCCGACGTCCACGGCAATGGCCGGGATCTGTTGTGCCTGTGCGGGGCCGGGCGAGGCTAGCGCCAGAGCCACGGCGCCGACGGCGCGCCACGGCGACCGGCATTCGGGGGCGCGCCGCGATGCCGTCGCCAGGGGGTTCATCGGTGAGTCGCTCGCTTACGCTCGCACAGGGGCGGAATCATCGCACGCGGGTGGCCCGACTCAGGCAGAGAGCCTGCTCACGTCGGCGAGCAGCGCGTCCACGCTCGCCGGCTTGGTGTCCCAGCCGCACATGAAGCGCGCGCCACCGGCGCCGATGAAGGTGTAAAAGCGCCAGCCGCATTCGCGCAGCCCGGCGAGCACGACTTCGGGGAGTTCGCAGAACACGCCGTTGGCTTCGACGGGAAACAGCAGCTTCGCGCCCGGCACCTGCTGCAATCCGGCGGCGAGGCGCTGCGCCATCGCATTGGCGTGGCGTGCGTGGCGCAGCCAGGCGCCGTCTTCCAGCACGCCCAGCCAGGGGGCGGACAGGAAACGCATCTTGGAGGCGAGCTGTCCGGCCTGCTTGCAGCGCCAGGCGAAGTCCTCGGACAGGCGGCGGTCGAAGAACACCACCGCCTCGCCGACCGGCAGGCCCATCTTGGTGCCGCCGAAGCACAGCACGTCCACCCCGGCGCGCCAGGTAATGTCGGCCGGCGCCACATCCAGGGTGGCCAGCGCATTGGCGAAGCGTGCCCCGTCCATATGGACGCGCAGGCCGTTGCTGCGTGCGCAGGCAGCGATCGCCGCCACCTCGTCCGGCCGATAGACGGTGCCGACCTCGGTGCTCTGCGTGAGCGTCACGACGCGCGGCTTGGGGTAGTGGATGTCGTTGCGGCGCGAGATCACTTCCTGCACCGCTGCGGGCGTGAGCTTGCCGTTCTCGCCGCTCGCCGGCAGCAGCTTCGAGCCGTTGGAAAAGAACTCCGGGCCGCCGCACTCGTCCGTCTGGACGTGGGCCAGTTCGTGGCACACCACGCTGTGGTAGCTCTGGCACAGCGAGGCGAGCGCGAGCGAGTTGGCGGCGGTGCCGTTGAAGACGAAATAGACGTCGCAGTCCGTGTCGAACAGCGCGCGCAGGCGATCGGAGACCCTGCGCGTCCATTCGTCTTCGCCGTAAGCGCCAGCGTGACCGACGTTGGCGGCGGTGAAAGCGGCCATCGCCTCGGGGCAGATGCCGGCATAGTTGTCGCTGGCAAAGTGTTGCATGGCGGTCAGGAACGCTCGAGGTTCAACGGTTCGCCGCTCGCTGCGGCGCACGCGGTGGCGGTGAGCAGGACGTCGGTGGAGGAGTTCAGGGCCGTCTCGGCCGAATCCTGCACCACGCTGATGACGAAGCCGATGGCAACGACCTGCATCGCGATGTCGGTCGAGATGCCGAACAGGCTGGTGGCCATCGGGATCAGCAGCAGCGAACCGCCCGCGACGCCCGACACTCCGGCCGCGGCGAACGAGGACACGATGCACAGCAGCAGCGCGGTCGGGATGTCCACGTTGATGCCGAGGGTGTGGGTGGCGGCAAGCGTCATCACCGAGATCGTGATCGCAGCGCCGGCCATGTTGATCGTGGCACCCAGCGGGATGGAGATCGAATAGGTGTCCTCGTGCAGGCCCATGCGCTTGCACAGTTCCAGGTTAACCGGGATGTTGGCCGCCGAGCTGCGGGTGAAGAAGGCCGTCACCGCGCTTTCTCGCAGGCAGGTGAACACCAGCGGATACGGGTTGCCGCGGATCTTCCAGAACACGATCAGCGGGTTCATGACCAGTGCGACGAACAGCATGCAGCCGACGATGACCATCAGCAGGCGGCCGTAGCCGAGCAGCGCGTCGAGTCCCGAGTCGCCCAGCGTGGCAGCGACGAGGCCGAAGATGCCCAGCGGAGCGAAGCGGATCACGACGTGCACGATCGACGAAACTGCGTCGGACAGATCGTTCAGCATGGTTCGCGTGGCCGGACTGGCGTGGCGCAGGACCATGCCGAGCGCGATCGCCCAGGCCAGGATGCCGATGAAGTTGGCTTCCATCAAGGCCTTGACCGGATTGGTGACCGCGCTCAGAAGCAGGTTCTTGAGCACGATCAGGATACCGCCCGGCGGGGTGCCGGCGACCTCGGGCGCGTTGAGCACCAGCGTGGTGGGAAAGGCAAAGCTGGCGACGACAGCCACCACGGCTGCAACCAGCGTGCCGATCACATAGAGCATCAGGACAGGGCGGATGTGCGTGGGCTGGCCGTGCTTGTGGCTCGCGATGGCGGCGGTCACCAGCACGAAGACCAGGACCGGTGCGACCGACTTGAGTGCAGCGATGAAGATGTCGCCGAGCAGGGCGACCGACTTCGTCGCCCCGGGCGCGACCATGGCCAGGGCAATGCCCAGGACCAGGCCGATCGCGATCTGCGCGATCAGGCTCATGCGCGTCATGCGCTGGAAAAAGGTGGGTGAAGCAGAGGTCATTGTTGTCTCCTCGTGGGGAATTTCTTTGCGGGATGGGCGCCCTTTTGGGGCGGAAGTGGAGCGCGGGTGTGGTGCGCTCAGCATTCGGGGAAACTCACGGCGAGGCCGCCGCGGGAAGTCTCCTTGTACTTGTCGAGCATGTCGCGGCCGGTGTCGCGCATGGTGAGGATGACCTGGTCGAGCGAGATCGCGTGCGCGCCGTCGCCGCGCAATGCGAGTTGGGCCGCGTTGATCGCCTTGATCGAGGCCATCGCGTTGCGCTCGATGCAGGGTACCTGCACGAGGCCTCCGACCGGGTCGCAGGTGAGTCCGAGATTGTGTTCGAGGCCGATTTCGGCCGCATTTTCGACCTGCTCGGGCGTGCCGCCGAGCACTTCGGTCAGCCCCGCCGCAGCCATCGCGCAGGCGGAACCCACCTCGCCCTGGCAGCCGACTTCGGCGCCGGAGATCGAGGCGTTCTTCTTGCAGAGCACGCCGACCGCCGCCGCGGCGAGAAGGAAACTGTCCGCGTCGCGCGCACTGCTGCCGGGCATGAATTCCATGTAATAGTTCAGCACGGCCGGAATTATGCCAGCGGCGCCGTTGGTCGGCGCGGTAACGACGCGGCCGCCGCCGGCGTTTTCCTCATTCACCGCGAGTGCGTACAGATTCACCCAGTCGAGCGCGGCCATCGTATCGCTGATCAGGTTGCGTCCGGTTGCCCGCTCGCTGAGCTTGTGGTGCAGGGCAGACGCGCGGCGGCGCACCTTCAGCCCGCCTGGCAGCAAGCCCTCCTGTGTGGTGCCGCGGCCAATGCAGCCGAGCATCACGTCCCAGATGCGCTGCAACGCGGCGCGCGTTTCCGCCTCGCTGCGCCAGGCGCTTTCGTTGGCGAGCATCAGCTCGCTGATGCGCAGCCCGTGGCGCCGGCACTGTGCGAGCATCTCGGCACCGGTTTCGAAGGGGTAGGGCAAGGCGAGTTCGGCCTCGGCCGCGCTCCCCGCCTGTGCCTGCGTCTCGTTCACGACAAAGCCGCCGCCGACCGAGTAATAGGTGTTCTCGTACACCACGCCCTCGTCGCCATGGGCGGCGAGGCGCATCGCATTGGGGTGGTAAGGCAGGCTCACCGGCAGCATGCGCAGGTCGCGCTCCCAGTCGAAGGGTACCGTCACCGTGCCGCCGAGCGGGAGCCTGCCTTCACTGCGCACACGGTCGACCGCGGAAACGACGAAATCGGGATCGACCGTGTCCGGCCTCTCGCCCATCAGCCCCGCGACCACCGCGCGGTCCGTGCCATGGCCGATGCCGGTCGCCGACAGCGAACCGTACAGCTTCACCTCGACGCGGTGCACCCGCTCCATAAGCCCTTGCTGTCGCAGGACGGCGACGAAATCGCAGGCTGCGCGCATCGGCCCGACCGTGTGCGAGCTGGAAGGCCCGATACCGATCTTGAACAAATCGAGGACGCTGATGGACATGGAGGCTCCGGATGAAAGACAGGTGTTGATTTAATCCAGCTAATAGCGAAAATACTTATAGCGGCATCAATGCATTTTCATGTGGCAAGGAAGGCCGCTCAATCGATAGTTTTTCACCGATGATTCAGTAAAACTAAACCATGGCTTCCGCCGCGCCGTCGCAGGTCCATACCCGGCTGAGAGTATTCCTCGCTGCCGCACGCCATCTCTCCTTCACCCGTGCAGGCGAGGAGTTGCACATCACCACGGGTGCCGTGAGCCAGCAGATCAAACTGCTGGAAGACTGGCTGGGGCAGCGCCTGTTCCGCCGCCTGCCGCGGCGTCTCGAACTCACGGATGCGGGCAGTCGCCTGCTCGCGGCGGTCGATCCGGCCTATGCGGCCGTGGACCTGGCCATCGGCCGCCTGCGCGGCGGCGCGCTCAGCGGCGTGGTGCGCGTGCGCGCGCTGCCGTCCTTCCTTGCCACCTGGCTGGTGCCGCGGCTCCCCGGACTGATGCAACGCTTTCCGCAGATCGAGTTGAAGGTGGAAGCCGAAGACAGCACCTATTCGCTGCGCGACGGCGAGTTCGACCTCGCCATCGACCTCAACGACGGCACCTACCCCGGGTTCCAGAGCACGGTGCTGCTCGAGGAAGAGATCTTCCCGGTGTGCTCGCCGCTGCTGCTGCAGGGGCGCCCGCCGCTCGATTCGCCCGACGCGCTGGATCACTACCCGCTCCTGCACGACATGACGGCATGGCGCGGCAGTCAGCCCTATGCCGAATGGGAGCGCTACCTGAAGGCGATCGGCGCTCCGCAGGTCGAGGTGCGCCGCGGTTACATGTTCAACCGCAACCACATCACGATGCAGTGCGCGATCGCCGGCATGGGGGTGGCGATTGCGCGCCGCACGCTGATCACGGACGAACTCGACAGCGGGCGGCTGGTGGCACCGTTCCGGCAGAGCGTGCGCACCGGCAAGCGCTACTGCCTGGTCTACTCCGCGGGTGCGCTCGCCGACCCGCGCGTGGCCACCGTCCATGACTGGATCGCGCACGAGGCGCGCGGGGCGGATGTCGACGCACGGTCGGCGCCGCATCCCGGTCCCGGTATGGATGATTGAGGCCAGGCGGCGCGCCTGTAGGCGTGGCCTTGAGTTCCGTGGCCGGTGTGTCCGCTTATCGCGGTTCATCCCCACGCACGTGGGGGAATGCCTATCTTGCTCCCGGTGAGCAGGCTCTCACCATGACCATGATTTCATTATGGGATTTGCCGCCCGCGTTGTGACGGGATTGACTCGCTCCGCCGGTGTCAACAGGCTCGCCTCGAAAGGTGACGAGAAGCCATTTCCGGACGACAAACGGCAGCGCCCGAGGTCGCCGCGAAGGATAGACTGTTACAAATTTTTGCGGCCCTCTCTTGCGGCCCTTTTCGCGCTGCTGCACAACTACGGATGTCGTAAGACAGATGTTTCGGATCTCGTCACACGAAGACCAAGAACTTTCGCTGTTCTGTCCGATGGAATCGAGCATATCCGACGCGGGTGAGCTCTGCGCCCTCATCGGCGACGTTCTCGAGCGGCAACCGCGGGCGGTGAATGTGGATGCGTCCGGGCTCGTGCGCGTCGATACCGCTGTGCTGCAGGCTTTTGTGGTCCTTGCCCGCGAGTTGGGCAGGCGCGGGGTACCGCTGCGCTGGCAGGGCTGCTCGGGCGAACTGGCCCAGGCGGCGGACCTGCTGGCACTGTCGGCGCTGCTGGGGATCGCGGCGTGAACCCGGTTGCCCTGGCCCTGCGCGATCACCGTGCCCGGGTGCCCCTGGTGGGGGCGGCGCTGCTCGCCCCCTGGCTGTGGTCCATCTTCCTCCTTCCTCTGTGGGCGATCGCCGTGTCGCTGCTGCTCACGTTGGCGGCCGCCGTGTTCATACTCGTGCGCATCCTGCCGCCCGCCCGGGACGAGCGGGCCGCCGACGACGGGGGATGCGATGCGGCGGAGCGGCTGCGGAAGGCGCGCCGTCGCGACGCGGAGCAGCGTGACCTGATGCACCAGACCATCTTCACGCTGCACACGCACGTCCATCGCTGGGTGAACACATCCGAGCACTCCCAGGGCGACCTCAGGCGCGTCCAGACTGAGGTGGGGCAGGTTCTCAAGCACGTCGAATCGGCGATCGTCCAGATCGGCGAAAGCTTTAGCGCCATCATGAACAAGACGGCCGCGCAGACCGAATGCGCGATGAAGCTGCTGCGGTCCGAGGACGGCGATCAGGCCGCCAAGAACGGCGCGTGGTTGTCCCTGCCCGACTACATCCACGCCTACGAGAGTCAGTTGAGCTCGGTGACGGAGCGCATGATCGAGTTTGCTGCGGTGACCGGCGCCTTCGAAGAGCACCAGCGCAAGATGCGTGAGCACACGGTGACCGTGGACGACCTGCTGGACGAGCTGCGCGCAATGGCCAAGCAGACCGGCAAGCTCGCCCTTGAGTCGTCCATGCTGGCGGGCAGTGCGGCCAATCACCGCCATCTCGTCACCCTCACCGACACCATCCGCTCGATCAGCGAAAAGGCCCACGAGACCACCCGCAGCATCCGCCTCAACCTCGACGCGATCCGCGAGCAACTCGTCGAAAGCCACAAGACGATGCGCACGGCCTCCGAGATCGGTGCGCGCGCCGCAACCCAGGCAAAGGTCGACGTCGCCCAGCTCAATCTCGCCATGATGGACAAGACCGCCGAGGTGAAGGACGCGGTCGAGCACATCAACCTGATCGGCAACGACGTCCAGGTCGAGATCAACCGGATCATCGTCGCCATGCAGTTCCAGGACATCACCCAGCAGAAGCTCGAGCGCCTGCACCAGCCCGTGCTCAGCCGGGTGATCGAGGACCTGCGCGTGATTGCGGACGAGTCGACGCGGCTCAAGGGAGAGGCGGGCTATTGGCTGAACTCGTCCGTCAAGGCGGACGCGCCCTTCCAGCTTGTCCGTGGCGGCGTCAGCGTGCCGCTCGAGTTGCGCGAGGCGGCCGTCATCGCGGCGGACGAACCCCATCCCGTGCCGAGCCCGGTCGTGCCCAAGGACGGCGGCTCGGTGGAACTGTTCTAACGCGAGAGGCCTGCTCCGATGGCACACGTTCTTACCGTCGATGACTCGATCACCATGCGCCAGATGGTGCGCTTCACCCTCGCCAGCGCCGGCCATCAGGTCGACGAGGCGGGGAATGCCGACGAGGCGCTCGAGCGGGCGCGCGTCCGGCGCTTCGATCTGGTGGTCGCCGACGTGAACATGCCGGGACGCAGCGGCATCGAGCTGGTAAAGGCGTTGCGCGAGCTGCCGGGCTACAAGTTCACCCCCATCCTGATGCTCACCACCGAATCGGATGCGGCGCTCAAGCAGGCCGGCAAGGCCGCCGGCGCCACCGGTTGGCTGGTGAAGCCCTTCGATCCCGACACTCTGATCTCGGTGTTGCGGCGGGTGCTGGACTAGGAGCCGCGGCGATGGCGAGGATACTGGTCGTGGACGACGTGGGGTCGATGCGTCAGATCGTCCGCACGGTGCTCGAAAGCGGGCGCCATCGGGTGCTCGATGCCTGCTCGGCCGAGGAGGCCCTCGATCTGGCGAAGGTGACCCGGGTGCACCTCGTGCTCACCGACATCAACATGCCGGGCATGGGTGGCCTGGAACTCATCCCGCAGCTGCGTGCGCTGCGCACCTACCGCAACACGCCGATCATGATCCTGGCCAAGGGCAGCGCCGACGAGAACCTCGAACAGGCGATGAAGCGGGGCGCGTCGGGCTGGGTCGAGAAACCGTTCACGCCGGAAGGCCTTCTCGGAGCGGTCAATCAGGTGCTGGTCGACTTCTATGTCAACCATTGACCTGACGCAGTTCAACGCCGTCTTCTTCGCAGAAAGTGCCGAGGGTCTGTGCGTCATGGAGGACGCCCTGCTGCACATCGAGCAGGGCAGCCGGGAGCCGGAGCGGCTGAACGAGATCTTCCGCGCGGTGCACTCGATCAAGGGCACCGCCGGCAGCCTCGGCTTCGACGCCGTCGCCGGCTTCGCGCACGAGGTGGAGACCCTGCTCGACGAGGTCCGCAGGGGGCGGCACGAGCCCGATGCGGAGATGATCGACGCCGTGCTGGCCTCGGTCGATTGCCTGCGCGCCCTGCTGCGCGCAGCCGAGAACGGTACCGCCCCCGACGCGGCACGCGCCGACGCGCTGCGCGAGCGGCTGCTGGGCTGGCTGCGCGAGGCGCCCCCGGCGCCCGCCGTGGTGATGACGTCCGCACCCGTGCAAGCGGGGGACAAGTGCTTTCGCATCGCGTTCCGCCCCCATCGCGACTTCTTCCACAGCGGCAACGACCCCTTGCGCCTCGTTCGTGCGCTGGCCGCCCTCGGCGCAGTGGAGGTTCAGGTCGACGCCGCGGCCGTGCCCGAGTTCGCCGCCTTCGACCCGGAGCAGTGCTACCTGGCGTGGGAGCTGGCGCTCAGCACCGACGCCGCGCGCGCGGAGATCGAGGACATTCTCGACTGGGTGAGCACGTGCTGTGAGGTGTGCATCGACGAGCTTGCCCCGATGGGGTGCGACGCTGGCGCGCCGGCCCCGCCATCGGCCAGCGCGCCGCAAGCCGGCGACGAGCCCGAGCCGGTGACCGCCGTGCGTACCGGCAGCCTGCACGTGAGCGCCGAGAAGGCCGACGAGCTGGTGGACCTGGTCGGTGAGCTGGTCATCACCCAAACCATGCTCAAGCAGCTGACAGCCGGCTTCGACATGGGCCGCCTCGCGCGCCTGAAGGCGGCCGTGAGCCAGCTAGAGCGCAACACCCGCGAACTCCAGCGCGGCGTGATGGGCATCCGCATGCTGCCGGTGAGCTTCGCCTTCGGCCGCTTCGCGCGCCTGGTCCGGGACGTCTCCCAGCAACTGGGCAAACAGGTCCGCCTGCAGATCTCCGGCGAGCAGAGCGAGCTCGACAAGACGGTGATCGAGCGGCTCATCGATCCGCTCACCCATCTCGTGCGCAACGCCCTCGACCACGGCATCGAGCCGCCGGCCGAACGGACGCGCGCGGGCAAGCCCGCCACCGCCGTGCTCACGCTCCACGCCGAGCACGTGAGCGGGAACATCGAGATCGAGGTGCGCGACGATGGACGCGGCATCGATCGGGACAAGGTGCGCGCGAACGCGATCGACCATGGGCTGATCGGTGCCGACGAGGAGTTTGATGGCGAGCGGGCCACGCAGTTCATCTTCCTGCCCGGCTTCAGCACCGCCGACGCGGTGAGCGACCTGTCGGGGCGCGGCGTGGGCCTGGACGTGGTCCGGCGCAACATCGACGAGCTGGGCGGGAGCCTGCGGGTGGAATCCACCCCCGGCGCGGGCACTGCCTTCATCATCCGCCTGCCGCTGACCCTGGCGATCGTCGACGGCATGTCGGTCGCCGTGGGCCATGAAACCTACATCGTGCCGATGCGCTTCATCGTCGAATGCCTGACCCCCCGCGAGGGCGAGGTGAGGACGATCGCGGGGCACGGCCGGGTCGTGGACGTGCGCGGCGACTACGTGCCAGTGGCCGGTGCCGACCCCATCCGTGGCCGTCCGTGCACCGACGCCGCCGGACCGGCGCTGTTGTTGCTGCTCGAGGCCGACGGGCGCAGGGTCGCCCTGCCGGTGGACGGCCTGCTGGGCCAGAACCAGGTGGTGATCAAGAGCCTGGAGACCCATTACCGCAAGTTCGAATACTTCGCCGGGGCGACCATCCTCGGCGATGGCCGTGTGGCACTGATCCTGGACGTCAATGCCCTGGTGCGCTCCGCCATGCGATGAGCGGCAATCCCGTTCGAGGAGACCTGAGTCGATGAACTATCCGGTAGCCGCCGCCGAGGCGGTGCGGCGCGAATTCCTGACCTTCACCCTGGGCAAGGAGGAGTATGGCATCGACATTCTCCGGGTCCAGGAGATTCGCGGCTACGACACCGTGACCGAGATCGCGCATACGCCGCCCTTCATCAAGGGGGTGATCAACCTGCGCGGCCAGATCGTGCCGATCGTCGACCTGCGCATCAAGTTCGGCCTGCCCCATCCGCCCTACGGGGCCACGACCATCGTGATCATCCTGCGCCTTGCCGGCCGCCTGGTCGGCATCGTGGTGGACGGCGTGTCCGACGTGGTGGCGCTCGCCGCCGAGCTGATCCGGCCTGCGCCGAGCTTCAGCTCGGCGGTGGACACGGACTACATCTTCGGTCTCGGCACGGAAGGCGAGCGCATGTTGATTCTGGTGGACATCGAACGGCTGATGTCGAGCAGCGACATGGCGCTCATGGACGAGGTGGCCGGCGAGGCCGGGCAGTGAGCGGGATCCCATCATTGGCAGGAGCACAGCAAGCATGAAGTTCACCCGGTTGAAGATAAAAACCCAGATCTGGCTGGTGGCCTTCCTGGCCGGTGCCGGCGTCGCGCTGCTGGTGGCGCTTCAGGTCTGGCAGGTCGCCTCGCTGCGCGGGTTGGTTGATCGCGCCAACGGCAGCGTGGACGTCCAGCGCACGCTCGTCCAGTGGCAGGGGCTGGTGACCGCCAACGGCGCGCGCGCAATCGCGCTCGCGCACAGCGGCGACGCGACGCTCACCGCCCGGCTGGCGGTGGCGGCCAAGGACGCGAACGACGAGATCGCCGCGATCCAGGCGCGCATCGAGGCGCTGCCCCTGACCGGTGAGCATCGGCGACTGCTTGCCGAGGTCGGCCATGCGCGCACCGCTTACGATGCCGCGCGCGACGCCGTGGCGGGGTTCCGCCCGCGGGGCGATCGCGCGGCGCTGGGGGAACTGCGCCAGCGGGTCGCGACGACGGCCCTGGCCTACGAGGAGGCGGTGCGCGCCTTCGGCGCGGGCTACGTCGAAAGCCTGGATGCCGCTGCCGGCGACGCCGGGCTCACCGTCGACCGCCAACTGGTCGCGCTCGCCGTCCTCACGCTCCTCTTCGAGGCCTTCGCGGCGATCTTCGCCTACCTGCTCGCGCGCTCGATCACCCGCCCGATCGCAGAGGCGGTGCACCTGGCGAACAGGGTGGCCGACGGCGATCTCACCGGCAACATCGAGGTCACCACCCAGGACGAGGTGGGCATGCTGCTCGCCGCGCTCAAGCGCATGAACGAGAACCTCAAGACCATCGTGCGCGAGGTGCGCGGCGGGACCGAAACCATTTCCACCGCATCGGAGGAGATCGCTTCGGGCAACACCGACCTCTCCCAACGCACCGAGGAGCAGGCGTCGAGCCTCGAGCAGACGGCGGCGAGCATCGCCGAGTTCGTCACCACCGCCAAGGGCAACGCGGAAAACGCCGAGCTCGCCAACGGGCTCGCGGCCAACGCCTCGGCCGTGGCCACCCGCGGTGGCGCGATGGTCGATCGGGTGGTGGAGACCATGGGCTCGATCGACGCCAGCTCGAAGAAGATCGTCGACATCATCGCCGTCATCGACGGCATCGCCTTCCAGACCAACATTCTGGCCCTGAATGCGGCGGTCGAGGCGGCCCGCGCCGGCGAGCAGGGTCGTGGCTTCGCGGTGGTGGCCGGCGAGGTGCGCAATCTCGCCAAGCTCTGCGCCGAGGCGGCCAAGGAGATCAAGACCCTGATCGGCGACTCGGTGGAAAAGGTCGCGGCCGGCAACGTGATGGTGGATGCGGCCGGGAAGACCATGCTGGAAGTGCTCACCGGCATCCAGCAGGTGGTCCAGATCATGGACGAGATCGCGGTCGCCTCCAAACACCAGCTGGCCGGGATGGAGCAGATGAATCAGGCGATGAGCCAGATGGACAAGGTCACCCAGCAGAACGCCGCCCTGGTGGAGGAGTCGGCTGCGGCGGGTGAATCCTTGCAGGACCAGGCCTTGCGCCTCGCCGAGATGGTGCGCCGCTTCAAGCTCGACGATGGCAGCGATCGCGCCGCCGAGCCCGGTGCGTGGCGCGCGCCGGACTGGAGCCCTGCGGCGGAGCGGCGGGCCCCGCACATGCCGGTCGGGCGGCTGGCGATGGCGGGCGCCGGCGGCGAGGACTGGAAGGAGTTCTAGGCACCATGCAATCCGCCCGTCCGGTTCGGCCCGCCGCGGGCGGGCGGCCCGTCCCCGGTGGCGAGTGAGGGATGTCGATGGCCCCGGGCACCGGTTTTGCCGAACCGCAGCGCGGAGCGCTCGCCTCGGACGCTGCCGATCTGTACCTGGATCGCGAGTTCAACCGTCTCGCGGCCAAGATCGGCCCGGGCGGCTATTACGTTTCGGGTCGTGATCTGGCGGTCGTCACGGTGCTGGGTTCGTGTGTGTCGGCCTGTATCTACGATCCCGTCGCGCGCATCGGCGGCATGAACCACTTCATGCTGCCCGAATGCGGCGGCGACCCCGGACGGCAGCTGAGCCCGTCGGCGCGCTACGGCGCCTATGCCATGGAGGTCCTGATCAACCGCCTGCTGGGCCTCGGCGCCGAGCGATATCGCCTGCTCGCCAAGGTGTTCGGCGGCGCGCGCGTCCTTCAGGGGGTGACCGACATCGGCCGGCGCAACGCCGCGTTCGCACTCGCCTACCTGCGGCGCGAGCGTATCGCCGTGGTCGCCAGCGATCTGGGGGGCGTGCTGCCGCGCAAGCTGTATTTCTTCACCCAGACCGGGCGCGTGCTGCTGAAGGAGCTGCGCAGCGCCGACCAGGAGACCGTCATCGCACGCGAGGATCGCCACGCCCGGCGCCTGGGCGTGTCGCGGATGGGCGGCGAAGTGGATCTGTTCTGATGAAGACCGCCGCGCCGATCGACGTGCTGGTGGTTGACGACTCTGCGGTGATGCGCGGAATGCTGGCCGAGATCATCAATGCGCAGGCCGATCTGCGCGTCGTTGGCGCAGCCGGCGATCCCTACGTCGCGCGCGAAAAGATCAAGGCGCTGAATCCGCGCGTGCTGACGCTGGACGTGACGATGCCACGCATGGACGGCATCACCTTCCTCGAGAAACTGATGTGCCTGCGCCCGATGCCGGTGATCATGGTGTCCTCGCTGGTCAAGGAGCACGCGGACGTGACCTTGCGGGCCCTAGAGCTCGGCGCGGTGGACTTCGTCACCAAGCCGGCCGGCCACGACGCCCTGGCGCTCGCCGCCTTCGGCGAGGAGGTTGCGGACAAGATCCGCGCCGCTGCGTGCGCGCGGCTGCGCCTGCCGCCCGGGCGGCGCGCCGAGGTGGCCGCCGGCTTGACCGGCCGCATCCCCGGCGTGCGGACCAAGGGCCGGCTGATCGTCATCGGCGCCTCCACCGGGGGCGTCGACGCGGTGCGGGATGTGCTGGTGCACATGCCGGCCGACGCCCCTCCCATCCTCGTCGTGCAGCACATGCCGGAACTCTTCACCGCCATGTTCGCCGAGCGCATGGACGAAATCTGCCGGATCCGCGTCAAGGAAGCGCAGGACGGGGAGCGCGCCCTGCCCGGACACGCCTACATCGCCCCCGGCCATTCGCACATGCTGGTCGAGCGCGCCGGCGCGGGCTACGTGATCCGGCTGAGCCAGGCCGATCCGGTCAATCGCCATCGCCCGTCGGTGGACGTGCTCTTCCACGCGGCGGCTGCCAGTGCCGGCCGCGATGCGGTCGGGGTCATCCTCACGGGTATGGGTGCGGACGGCGCCGAGGGCATCCGTGCGCTCAAGCGCGCCGGGGCCTGCAACTTCGCCCAGAGCGAGGCGTCGTGCGTGGTGTTCGGCATGCCAAAGGCGGCCATTGCCACCGGCAGTGTCGACAGCATCGCGGCACCGGCGGGCATCGCCCAGCATCTGCTAACGCTGCTGCGCGAGCCTGCTTCCTGAACCGCCCGAAACTCCGTCGGGCGGGCCGTCCGATCGGTCGGCGCGCGCTTGTCGCCGCGCCCCCGGGCGGTCGGCCGCAGTTCCGATTCCGCCACTGAGCCGGGGCTGCACCTCGCCCGGATGCCGCTCCGGCCCGCCTTCCTTGATCAGCCCGTCTTCCCCAGCCGCGCCGAAATCGCCTCCGCGCACGTGCGCAGTTTCCTCGCGATCGATCCGTTCCAGTCGGGGTCGAAGCTGCTGCTGGGGCCCATGGCGGTGATCGCCAGCGCGAGATGGCCGGTGTGGTCGAAGACCGGGGCGGTGAAGGCGTTGATGCCGGGGATCGGCTTGCCGAGGGCGCGGGCGAGGCGCTCGCGGCGGATCTCGGCGAACTCGGACTCGAGCTGTTCGCGCGTGAGGGCCTGACGGGCGAATTCGTCCGCGATGAGGGCGGTCGTCATGCGCGCCGGCAGGAAGGCGGCGAAGGTGCGGCCGGTGGCCGAGTTGAGGAGGTCCATCACGGTGCCGACACGCATGTTCACATGCACCTGGCGGCTGCATTCCTCGATGCTGACGATGGTCGGCCCCTGGTTGCCCCAGACGGCGATCGCGACGTTCTGCTGGATCTCGTCGGACAGCCGCGCCGCTTCGGGGGCGGCGACGCGCAGCGGGTTGAGGCCGTGCAGCGCCGTCAGGCCCATTTGCAGCGCGAAGGCGCCCAAGCCGTAGCGGCCGGTGAGCGGATCCTGCTCGATCAGGCCGAGCTTGCCGAAGCTGACGAGGTAGGGGTGGGCCTTGGCCGGCGGCATGCCCGCTTCGCGCGCCAGATCTTTGAGGATCATTGGTGCGCCCTCGCGCACCAGCGCCTGCAGCAGCGCGCCGCCGACTTCGATCGACTGGATGCCGCGGCGGTCGTTGCCCCGTTCGCCGGGACGCTCGGCACCGAGATCGTGGTTCAAGGTCTTATCTCCCATGGGGCGCAAATCTTGGCCGTTGTACGGCGTACCGGACGCGGCAGGAATTCAATGGTAGCGAATGCATTGACGATCAACAAATTGCGGGCTGGCATGAAACCGCATCATCATGCGACATGCACAGCGCCGGCCGGGCCGAACGGCGGCTGGTGATGCGCCTGATGGAAGGCGGCGTCGGCAAGTACGACAGGAAGGAGGAGGCACCCGTGCTGAGCACCTACCAGTACCCGAAGTTCGAATACCGGCGCCCGTCGGAGCTCGCCGCGGGGCGAGCGGGGAGCGAGGGGCGCTATCCGGTCGTGGTCGTCGGCGCCGGGCCGGTCGGCCTGACCGCGGCGATCGACCTGGCGATCCATGGCGTGCCCGTCGTGCTGCTCGACAACGACGACACGGTATCGATCGGCTCGCGCGGCGTGTGCTACGCGAAGCGCACGCTGGAAGTGCTGGACCGCCTCGGCTGCGCCGAGGAGATGGTGCAGAAGGGCGTGTCGTGGAACGTCGGCCGCACCTTCTTCCGCGAGGAGGAAGTGTTCAACTTCAACCTGTGCCCCGAGCCCGACCATCACCGCCCGGGCATGATCAACCTGCAGCAGTACTACCTCGAGGAATACCTCGTGCGCCGCGCGCAGTCGCTGCCGAACATCGACCTGCGCTGGAAGAACAACGTGATCGCGGTCACCGACCACGGCGAGCGCGTCGCGCTGCGCGTCGAGACGGCCGACGGGGTGTATTCGATCGACACCGGCTGGGTGGTGGTCGCCGACGGTTCGAGGAGCCCGATCCGCCACATGATGGGGCTGGACATCGAGGGCAGGATCTTCATGGACCGCTTCCTGATCGCCGACGTCGTGATGAAGGCGGACTACCCCACCGAGCGCTGGTTCTGGTTCGACCCGCCCTTCCACCCGAACCAGTCGGTGCTGCTGCACCGTCAGGCCGACAACGTGTGGCGCATCGACTTCCAGCTTGGCTGGAACGTCGATCCGGAGGAGGAAAAGAAGCCCGAGAAGGTGATCCCGCGCATCAAGGCAATGCTCGGCGACGACAGGGAGTTCGAACTGGAATGGGTCAGCGTGTACACCTTCCAGTGCCGCCGCATGCACGAATTCCGCCACGGGCGATTGCTGTTCACGGGTGACGCCGCGCACCAGGTCTCGCCCTTCGGCGCGCGCGGCGCGAACTCCGGCATCCAGGACACCGACAACCTCGTGTGGAAGCTCGGGCTGGTGCTGGACGGCAAGGCGCCCGAGCGCCTGCTCGACACCTATTCCGGGGAGCGCGTCGCCGCGGCCGACGAGAATCTCATGAACTCGACGCGCTCGACCGATTTCATCACCCCCAAGAGTGCGACCAGCCGGACCTTCCGCAATGCCGTGCTGGGGCTGGCGAAGGACTACCCGTTCGCGCGTGCGCTGGTGAATTCGGGACGTCTGTCGGTGCCGAGCTTCCTCGTCGAGTCGTCCCTCAACACGCCCGACGTGGAAGTCTTCGCCGGCAACATGGTGCCCGGCGCGCCGATGGACGACGCGCCGATCGAAACGGCGAGCGGCGAGCAATGGCTGCTGCAGGCTGCCGGCAACCGCTTCCGGCTGCTGTACGGCACGCCCGATGCGGGCGACGTCGATGCCGCGACGGCCGATGCCTTCGCCGCGCTCGCGGAGGGCACGATTCCCGTCGAAGTGCTGGTCGTCGCCGAACGTGGCAAGGCGCCCGCGGGCGTGAAAACGCTGATCGACGCGAAAGGCCGCATCCGCGAACGCTACGACCTCAAGCCCGGCACGAGCTACCTGATCCGCCCCGACCAGCATGTCGCTGCGCGCTGGCGCAGCTTCGACCTCGCGAAGGTGCGCGCCGCGCTCGCCCGCGCCACCTGCAACGCCTGAAGGAGCGCACGCCGCGCAGTGCGTTTACACGCCCCACACCACCGGCACGCCGTCCTTCTGCGACAGCTGCAGCAGATCCAGCAGCGGCCATGCGCGCTGCGCGAGACTCACCGGCGCGGCCATGCCGTGGCGCTCGGGATCGGGGTCGTCCTCGTCCTCGTCCTCGTCCTGCGGGTGGCCGGCCTGGCGCGCCTTGTCCTCGTCGATCGCCGCACGCAGGCGCGCGATCGCGTCTGGCAGCTGTTCGACGGTGACGATGCCCTTGCCGTCCTGCGGATCCTTGCCGAGGATCGCGACGAGCCGCTTCGCGATCTCGCCGAACATGATGACATCGGCGCCCGCGGCCGACTTGAAGGTGATCAGCATCGTCCTGTTCCTCAGAGTCCCTTCACCGCGTAGATGCCCGGCGCGTTGCGCCAGTAGCCCTTGTAATCCATGCCGCAGCCGAACAGGAAGCGGTCGGCGACGTCGAGCCCGGTGAAGTCCGCGCGCATGCCCGGATAGGCCTTGCGTTCGTGCACTTTGTGGGTGAGCACCGCCGAGCGCACTTCCGCGGCGCCTTCGCCCTTCAGGTATTCGAGGATCAAGTGCAGCGTGTGGCCCTCGTCGAGGATGTCGTCGAGCACCAGCACCGCGCGTCCGCGCAGGTCCTGCGTCGGTCGCATGCGCCAGTCGAGGTCTGCGCCCTTCAGCGCGTGGCCGTAGCGCGTGGCGTGCAGGTAAGCGAGCTCGAGCGGGAAGGGCAGGCGCGGCAGGATCTGTCCGGCCAGGATCATGCCGCCGTTCATCACCACGTAGACGAGCGGATTCTTGTCCGCCATCCGTGCGGTGATTTCCGCGGCCATGCGGTCCAGTGCCGCATTCACGGTCGCGCCGTCGGCCAGGCAGTCGGCCTCCTCGCGCACGCGGACGATTTCGTCCAGATCGACGGACATCGCGGATCTCCTGCGGTGTGATTGAATCCTGCAATTCTACCGGACCGCCGGGACAGGCGCTCCCACGATGCAGGCATGCGAGGTCCGGCCCGCACGCGCAGCGGACACGCCGGCCCTCAGGCCGCGAAGCGCCGCAGGAAGCCGATCAGGGGATCGAGGCCGCGCCCGAGCCGGCGGTAGAGCACCCATCCGAACCAGGCGCGGCGTGCCACGCGCAGTGCCAGGCGCGGCCGGAGGAGCACGATGGCGAACGCCAGTGCGGACAGCAGCGGCACATGGTCGCGCAGTCCGCGCGCCTGGTCGCGGGCGCGGTCGACGATATCGAGCACGGATTCGATGCGTTCGAAACCTGCGACGAGCGTTTCGCGTTGCCGCTCGGCGTCGAACTGCAGGCGCTGCTTCCGCAGTGCCAGTTCGACCTGTTGCGGGTTCATTCGCGTGGCCGCAGCGCCTCGCGGTCGCGCGCGAGTTCGCCCAGGCTCGCCGCGAACAGGCGGCTGCCGCGCTTCACTTCACGCGCCGCGTTGCGCGCCGTCAGCACCCCGCCCGCGAACAAGGCGACGGTGCCCAGCCCCAGCGCGAGCAGGCGGTGGTCGTCCCAGAACAGGACCGTCAGGAACACCGCCAGGAACACGACGCCGAAACCGAGAAACACCGCACTCAAGAGGGTGTTGAAGAGCAGCCCCGTGAGGCGCAGCTTTTCTTCCTGCGCCTCGACGGCGAGCAACTCCAGCCGCGTTTGGGCAGTCGCAAGGCCGGCCTCCAGGAAGCCACGCAGGCTGCCGGCAAGGGCCCGCTTATGCTCCTCGGCCACGGAGTCAGCGACGGCCCGACAGCAGTCCGAGCAGGAAGGCGACGCCGGCGGCGATTCCGACCGACTGCCACGGGTTCTTGTGCACGTAGTCGTCGGTGGCGTTGGCGACCTTCCTGGCCTGTTCGACCGCCGCAGCCTCCATGTCGGAAATGCGGTCCTTCGCGGCGACCACGCGGTCGCCGAGGCGGCCGCGGACTTCGCTCAGCCGGTCGCCGGCCTGTCCGGCGGTCAGCTTGAGCAACTCCTCGGCATCACTCAGTACGACCTTGAAGTCGGAAACGAGTTTTTCGCGGGAAACATCGGCGTTGTTGGACATTTTTCGTACCCCTGTCTGTGCTGGGAACTGTGGCGCGCGCGAGCGCACGAGGCACATTCAGGCTAGCCCCATTCCGGCGCGATGGCAAATGCTGAAAGCCTATCCTGCGTGACGTTTTCCGCCGGACGCGGTGCGTCCCGGGCGCTGGAGTCCCTTTACAGCGGCTTCGTGACGGGGGCGCGCAGCTTCGCCTTGGTGTCCTGCGGCGCGTCCGCGCGGGCGTTCTTCAGCCCGCCCAGTCGTAATCGACCGTGAGCGGCGCGTGGTCCGAAAAGCGCTGCTCCTTGAACACCCGCGCCTCGCGCGCCGTCGCGCCGATGCCCGGCGTCGCGAGCTGGTAGTCGAGGCGCCAGCCCACATTCTTCGCCCAGGCCTGGCCGCGGTTCGACCACCACGTGTAGCAGGCGTCGGTGGCGTCCGGATGCAGGCGGCGGTAGACGTCGACCCAGCCCTGTTCATCGAGCACGCGCGTCATCCACGCGCGCTCCTCGGGCAGGAAGCCGGAGTTCTTCTGGTTCGACTTCCAGTTCCTGAGATCGATTGCCTTGTGCGCGATGTTCCAGTCGCCGCAGATCACGACTTCGCGCCCGCTCGCGTGGAGTTGCGCCATGTGCGGCAGGAAGCGTTCCATGAAGCTGAACTTGATCTGCTGGCGCTCCTCGGAGCTCGATCCCGAGGGCAGGTACAGCGACACGACCGAGAGCTGCCCGAAATCGAGCTGCAGGAAGCGGCCCTCGGCGTCGATGTCGGCGATCCCCAGCCCTTCGACGACGCGGTCCGGCGTGCGCCGCGCGTACAGGCCGACGCCGCTGTAACCCTTTTTTTCGGCGTGGTGGAAGTAGCCGGTGTAGCCGGCCGGTGCGCGCATCGCGTCGCTGAGGTCGACGGCGTGCGCCTTCAGTTCCTGCAGGCAGACGACGTCCGCATCCTGCGCGCCGAGCCAGTCGAGGAAGCCCTTGGTGGTGGCCGAGCGGATGCCGTTGAGGTTTAGAGTGATGATGCGTAACATTCGGCCGGATAACCCAGAACTGGATGCAAAGCGTGGATTTTAGCCGGGATTTCATCGCGCTGGCCTGCGACAAGGGCGTGCTGCGATTCGGGTCGTTCGTGACCAAGGCGGGGCGCAATTCGCCGTATTTCTTCAACGCCGGGCTGTTCGACGACGGTAGTTCGTTCCGCGAGCTGTGCGGCTTCTACGCGCGCGCCATCGTCGCCGCGGGCGTGCCGTGCGACATGCTCTTCGGACCGGCCTACAAGGGCATTCCGCTGGTCGCGGGCGTCGCGATCCGCCTGGCCGAGCAGGGGGTGAGCCTGCCCTTCGCGTTCAACCGCAAGGAGGCCAAGGACCACGGCGAAGGCGGCACCCTCGTCGGTGCGCCGCTCAAGGGCCGCGTGCTGATCCTCGACGACGTGATTTCCGCCGGCACCTCGGTGCGCGAGTCGGTCGACATCATCCGCGGCGCGGGCGCCGAGCCGGCCGGTGTCGTCATCGCGCTCGACCGCATGGAGCGCGGCAAGGGCGAGAAGTCGGCGGTGCAGGAAGTGCGCGAGTCCTTCGGCATCCCCGTCGTTGCCGTCGCGACGCTCGAAGACCTGATCGGCTACCTGGGCGACAGTCCCGAGCTGGCCGCCAACCTCGTGGCCGTGCAGGCCTACCGGAACACCTATGGCATCGCGACGCAGTCCTGAACTCCTCGCCGCGCTCCTGCTCGGCCTGACGCTGGCGAACACGGCCGGCGCAAAGGTGTATTGCTGCGAGGATGGCGATGGCCGGCGCCAGTGCGGCGACGTGCTGCCGCAGGCCTGCTATGGCCGTGCGTACCGCGAGATGGGGGCGCAGGGCACGATCAAGCGCGAGGTGTCCGCGCCGCTGAGTGCGGACGAAATTGCCCGCCGCAAGGCCGTGGAGCAGCAGAAGAAGGACGAGGAGACCCGTCAGGTCAAGCAGCGCCGCGTCGACCAGGCCCTGCTGGAGACCTACGCGAGTGTCGACGACCTCGACCGCCGCCGCGAGCGCGACATCGGCGACATCGAGCGCAGCATCGAAGAGGCGCGCAAGCGCGACAAGGAGTTGCGCTCGAAGCGCCAGCGCTTCGAGAAGGAAGCCGAGTTCCACAAGGGGCGCGACCTGCCGCGCGATCTCGCAGCCAACCTGCGTTCGATCGACAGCGAGCTGGCGACGCAGGGCAGGCTGATGGAGGAGAGGACGCGAGAACTCGAAGCGACCCGTGCGCGTTTCGAGGCCGACCGCGCCCGATACATCGAACTGAGCGCCGCGGCCGCGAAGCAGCGCTGAACATGCGGCGGGCCGGCCCTCATCAGCCGGCCGTCGGCGGAAGGTCGGGAGTCCGGCCCGATGGTTGCGGGTTGGCGCGCGCCGCGCGGTCCGTGGTGATTCAGGAGTGGTCATGAGCAATGCTGCCAGCAAGGTCGTCCGCGCCGCCTGCCCGCACGACTGTCCCGACACCTGCGCGATGGAAGTCACCGTCGAGGATGGCCGCGCAACGAAGATCCGCGGCGCCGACGACCTGCCCTTCACGAATGGCGCGCTGTGCACCAAGGTCGCGCACTACCTCGAACGCGTCTATTCCGACCAGCGCCTGCTGCACCCCATGAAGCGCGTCGGGCGCAAGGGGGAAGGGCGCTTCGAGCGCATCTCGTGGGACGAGGCACTCGACACCATCGCGGAAAAATTCGCCGCGATCGCCGCCGACGATCCGCGCGCGATCCTGCCCTACAGCTATGCCGGCACGATGGGCCTGGTGCAGGGCGAGAGCATGGACCGCCGCTTCTTCCACCGCCTCGGCGCCTCGCTGCTCGACCGCACGATCTGCGCGTCGGCGGGTGCGGCAGGCTGGAAGGCGACGATGGGCGCCTCGGTCGGCATGGACCCGGAAGCCATCGTCGACGCCAGGCTGATCCTGATCTGGGGCGGCAACCCGGTCGTGTCCAACCTGCACGGCTGGCGCTACATCCTGGAGGCGAAGCGGCGCGGCGCGAAACTCGTGTGCATCGACCCGTGGCGCTCGCAGACGGCCGCGAAGTGTGACGTCCACCTCGCGCCCTGGCCCGGCACCGACGGTGCGCTGGCGTTGGCGATGATGCAGGTGCTGATCGCCGACGGCCTCATCGATCGCGACTACATCGACGCGTACACGGTCGGTTTCGACGCGCTCGCCGAACGCGTGCAGGCCTTCACGCCGGAATGGGCGGCGCCGCTCACCGGCCTGCCGGCCGACACCATCCGCAGCCTCGCGCGCGAATACGGCAGCACTAAGCCGGCGGCGATCCGCCTCAACTACGGCCTCAACCGCTGCGCCGGCGGTGCGACGGTGATGCGCAACATCGCCTGCCTGCCCGCGCTCACCGGCGCGTGGCGCCATCCCGCGGGCGGTGCGCTGCTGTCGACATCCGGCAACTTTCCGGTCGACCAGCAGGCGCTGGAGCGGCCGGATCTCTACCCCGCGCATCACGCGCGCGCGCCGCGCACGATCAACATGGCGACGATAGGCGAGGCGCTGCTCGCCGCGGACGAGCCCCCGATCCGCGCGCTCTACGTCTACAACTCCAACCCGGTCGCGGTGGCCCCCAACGGCACGCGCGTGCGCGAAGGCTTCCTGCGCGAAGACCTCTTCTGCGTCGTGCATGAGCTCTTCCAGACCGACACCGCCGACTACGCCGACATCCTGCTGCCCGCGACCAGCCAGCTCGAGCACCGCGATGTGCACAAGGCCTACGGCCACCTCTACGCGCTGACGAACGAGCCCGCGATCGCGCCGCTGGGCGAGGCGAAGCCCAACAGCGAAGTGTTCCGGCTGCTCGCTGCGCGCATGGGCTTCAGCGATGCGGCGCTGTGCGAGTCCGACGATGAGATCGCGGCGCAGGCCTTCAAGCGCCGGGACAACCGCGCGCTGGGCCTGGACCCCGAGACGCTGCGCACGCGCGGCTGGGCGCGACTGAACCTGCCACGCCCCTTCGCGCCCTTTGCCAGCGGTAACTTCCCGACGCCTTCGGGCAAGTGCGAGTTCTGGTCGGATTCGCTCGCGCAGCGCGGCTTCGACCCCTTGCCGGGCTGGGTGCCGCCGCACGAGTCGCCCGTCAGCAATCCGGCGCTCGCGGCGCGCTATCCGCTTGCGATGATCTCGCCACCCGCGCGGAACTTCCTCAACACCAGCTTCGCGAACCTGCCGCGCTTCCTCGAACAGGAAGGCGGGCCGAAGCTCGAGATCCACCCCGACGACGCCGCGCCGCGCGGCATCGCCGGAGGCGAGCGCCTGCGCATAGGCAACGACCGCGGCGCCTTCCACGCGCAGGCCGTCGTCACGGACCGCGTGCGGCCGGGCCTCGTCGTGTGCCCCTCGGTGTGGTGGCGCAAACTCTCGGGCGACGGCGAGAACGCCAACGCCGTCACCTCGCCCGCGCTGACTGACCTGGGCGGCGGGCCGACTTTCTACGACTGCCTCGTAGAGGTGGAGAAAGCGTGAGCGAAGCGGACACCCTGGACCGCGTCGCGCGCCTGATCGCCGACGCCTCCCGCATCCTCTTCATCACCGGCGCCGGCATGTCCGCCGACTCCGGCCTGCCGACCTACCGCGGCATCGGTGGCCTGTACCACGAGCGGCTCACCGACGAGGGACTGATGATCGAGGATGCGCTCTCCGGCCGGATGATGAGCCGCCGCCCCGACATCGCGTGGAAGTACATCGCCCAGATCGAAGCCAACTGCCGCGGCGCCCAGCCCAACATCGCGCACCGCATCATCGCCGCGCTGGAGCATGAGAAGCCCGGCGTGTGGGTGCTCACGCAGAATGTCGACGGCCTGCACAGCGACGCCGGCTCCCGCCACCTGATCGAGATCCACGGCACCGTGCACCACCTGCGCTGCACCGAATGCACGCACCGCCGCAGCGTCAAGGACTATGCCGGCCTCCAGCTTCCCCCCGCCTGCCCCAAATGCGGTGGCGTCCTGCGTCCCGACGTCGTGCTGTTCGGCGAGATGCTCCCCGAAGCCGGCCTGCACCGCCTGGAAACGCTGATTTCGCACGGCCTCGACCTCGTCGTGTCGATCGGTACCACCAGCGTCTTTCCCTACATCTCCGGCCCCGTCTGGTGGGCCGCCCGGGAAGGCGTTCCCAGCGTCGAGATCAACCCCGGCGAGACGGAAGTCAGCAACGTCGTGACGCATCGCCTGAAGATGCGTGCCGCCGAAGCGATGCCGGAGCTGTGGCGCCGGCTGCACCCCGAACGTCCGCTGGAGGACTGAGCCGGACGCTGGTGCGGCGGGATCCGGCGCCACGGCTTTCTGTGACTTACCGCAGGTCTCCGAGCGTCACCTCATAGACCTTTCTCTCCCCGTCATAGCCGATGCTGTAGCTGGACGGATAGGCGCCAGCTTTGGCGTATCTCGCGGGCCGCGGCACCGCTGCCGAAAACGAGAGTTTCGACTTGAGGAATTCGAGCGTTGCCATCGGTTCCACGAAGGTCAGGCGCTTCTTGTAGTAGCCGTAGATGAAGGTCGTCGTGAACGGTTGCTTCTGGAATTCGGGCGCAGCGGGATTGATCGCGTGCGCACCCATCCGCGGCACGGCGGTGCCCGGCGGCAGCACGTAGCCTGCGGGCATCAGTTCGGCCGGCGGCTGCTGAGCCGGATCGCCCGAGTCGTTCGGGCCGTTGAAACGGACCTTCGACACCTCGTCGCGGCTCACGAGGTAGAAATGGAAATCGAAATGCGGCACGTCGTAGACCTGCGGTGGCGGGTGGCCCACGGATTCCCAGTCGATCACGACATGATCGACGACCGTCTTGGGACCTTTCGTCGGCATCTGCAGAACGTAAGCGAAGCGCGGATTGGTGCCGGGTGCCGCGACGGGCAGGGCCTCGAGCGTGCCTTCCGTGAATGACAGGCCGATCGCCGCCACCGCGCCGTCGGCACCGGTGCGTATCACCGTGTGTGCCGTGCCCTGCCCGATTCTGACCGGCTTGCCCTCATAGGCCGTCGCCTTGCCCTCCGCCAAGGCGGTCCCTGCCCCGAGCGCGGCGAGCACCGTTGCGCCCGTCATGCAGAGATTCCGCCACGCCCGCGCATGCGTCCGCATCATGATTCTCCCTTCCGCAACCGGTCGAACGGTATCACGGTGGCAGGGCGATTCCGCAAGCCCGGCGTGATGTTTCAATGTAGTCGATCATGGCGGGACTGCAATGGAGGGGGCCGGCTCATTCCGTTGCCCCCCCAGCCTCTCAGACCCCGAACTGCAAGGTCGCCAGCCGTGCGTAAAGCCCGCCTTGGCGGCGCAGGTCCGCCGGGGTGCCGGTCTCGACGATGCGGCCCTGGTCCATGACGACGATGCGGTCGACCTTCTGCACGGTGGCGAGGCGATGGGCGATGATGAGGGTCGTGCGGCCCTCCATCGCGGTGTCGAGGCCCTTCTGTACGAGGATCTCGGATTCCGCGTCGAGGGCGCTGGTGGCTTCGTCCAGGAGCAGGAGCGGGGCGCCTTTGAGAATCGCGCGCGCGATCGCGATGCGCTGGCGCTGGCCACCAGACAGGCGGGTGCCGCGTTCGCCGAGGAAGGTGCCGTAGCCTTCGGGCAGGCGTTCGACGAATTCGTCGACGAGGGCGGCGCGGGCGGCGGCGCGGACTTCGGCGTCGGTCGCGGAGGCGCGGCCGTAGCGGATGTTGTCGAGCGCGCTCGCGGAGAAGATCACCGGGTCCTGCGGGACGATGGCGATGGCGCGGCGCAGGTCGTGCAGGCTGAGCTCGCGGATGTCCTGTCCGTTCAGCAGGATGCGGCCGGCGGTCGCTTCGTAATAGCGTAGCAGGGCCATGAAGAGGCTGGTCTTGCCGGCGCCCGAGGGGCCGACGAGGGCGACGCTTTCGCCCGGCGCAACGTCGAGGCAGATGTCGTCGAGTGCGCGTGTGTGCGGGCGGGCCGGGTAGCAGAACGTCAGGTGCTCGAAGGCGAGCGCGGCTTCGGCCGGACGCGCCGGCGCCTGCGGGCGGGGCGCCTCGCGGATCGCGGTGTCGGCGTGCAGCAGCTCGAGCAGACGCTCGGCGGCGCCGGCCGCGCGCATCACGTCGCCCCACACTTCGGCCAGCGTGCCGACGCCGCCGGCGACGAGCACGGCATACAGCACGAAGGACGCGAGCTGGCCCTGGGTCATGGCGCCGGCGTGCACCTGGCGCACGCCGATCCACAGCACGAACACGATGGTGCCCATCACCGCGGTGATGATCAGGGCGGTCAGCGCGGCGCGCACGCGCGTGCGCCGGATCGCGGTCGCGAAGCTCGTCTCGGTGGCCCCCGCGAAGCGCGCCGCTTCGTGCGCCTCCTGCGTGCAGGCCTGCACCGTCGGCATCGCGTTGAGGATCTCGCCGGCGAGCGCCGAGGCGTCGGCGATGCGGTCCTGCGATTCGCGCGAGAGCCGGCGCACCTTGCGGCCGATCGCGAGGATAGGCAGGGTCAGCAGGGCCATCAGGCCGAGGTTCAGCGAGAACAGGTGGAAGCTGGTGACGGCCAGCATGACCATGCCGCCGACGAACTGGAACAGGCTGCGCAGGCCCATCGAGACGGAGCTGCCGACGACGGTCTGGATCAGTGTCGCGTCGCCGCTGAGGCGGGACAGCACTTCGCCGGTCTGCAGGGTCTCGAAGAACTGCGGCGACTGGGTGAGCACGCGCGCATACACCGCGCTGCGCAGGTCCGCTGTCGAGCGTTCGCCGATCCACGAGACGGTGTAGTAGCGCACCGACACCACGAGCGCCCAGGCGCTCGCGAGGCCGAACAGCGCGACGAAGTGCGCGTCCAGGCTCAGCCCGGCGAGCAGGCCGCCGGCGGGGCGCGCCGGTTCGCCGAAGCCGAAGTCGATGAGGTCGCGGAAAGCCAGCGGCATCAGCAGGATGAGCGCCGAGCCGAGACACAGCAGCAGGAAGGCGAGTGCCACGCGCACCCGGTAGGGGTGCAGGAATGGCCACAGGCCCTTCAGCACGGAGAGGCGGCGGGGACTGCCGGCAGGGAGGGCGATGTCGCGGGTCATGCCCGATTATCGGTCCTGCCGCCGCGCAGCGCATCCCGCCGCCACAGCGCGTAATGCCACCCCAGGAGCCCGATGGCAGGATACGCCTTCGGCTACTCCTGCCCTACGTTTGCGGAATGCTCCTACAACAGCACCCGCTCGATCCCCCCGCTGTTGGCGCGCTGCACGTACTCCGGCATCCAGTTCTCGCCGAGCACGTGCTTGGCGATCTCGATGACGATGTAGTCCGCGTCCACCCCGCCCGCGTCGTTCGCGTAGCGGTGCAGGCCCTGCAGGCAGGACGGGCAGGAGGTCAGGATCTTGACCGGATCGTGGCCGCCGTCGCGCAGCGCGGCCGCGCCCTTCTCGATCTCCTGCTGCTTGCGGAAGCGCACCTGGGTAGAGATGTCCGGGCGGGCGGCCGCGAGCGTGCCCGATTCGCCGCAGCAGCGGTCGCTCAGGTCGACGCGCGTGCCCATCAGCTCGTTGGCGACCTTGATGCCCGAATGGACCTTCATCGGCGTGTGGCAGGGCTCGTGGTACATGTACTTCGTACCGGTGACGCCCTCGAGCTTGACGCCCTTCTCCATCAGGTACTCGTGGATGTCGAGCAGGCGGCAGCCGGGGAAGATCTTGTCGAACTGGTACTTCAGCAGCTGGTCCATGCAGGTGCCGCAGGACACGATCACGGTCTTGATGTCGAGGTAGTTCAGCGTGTTGGCGACGCGGTGGAAGAGCACGCGGTTGTCGGTGGTGATCTGCTGGCCCTTGTCGTCCTCGCCGGCGGCGGTCTGCGGGTAGCCGCAGCAGAGATACCCGGGCGGCAGCACGGTGGTCGTGCCGATCTGGTAGAGCATCGCCTGCGTCGCCAGGCCGACCTGGCTGAAGAGGCGCTCCGAGCCGCAGCCCGGGAAGTAGAACACGGCGTCCGATTCGTCGCGCTTCACCTGCGGGTTGCGGATCACCGGGATGACCTTGTCGTCCTCGATGTCGAGCAGCGCGCGGCTGGTGCGCTTGGGCAGGTTGCCGGGCATCGGCTTGTTGATGAAGTGGATCACCTGCGCCTTGAGCGGCGGCTTGCCCAGCGTCGCGGGCGGCTGCTTCACCTGGGACTGGATCAGGCCCAGCGATTTGCCGATGCGGTGGCCGAGACGCTGCGCCTTGTAACCCCACTCGAGCATGCCGGTGCGGATCAGCTTGATCGTCGCCGGATCCTTCGCGGTGAGGAAGGCCATCGCCGCGGCCTTGCCGGGGTTGAAGCTCTTCTTGCCCTGCTTGCGCAGCAGGTTGCGCATCTTGATCGACACGTCGCCGAAGTCGATGTCGACCGGGCAGGGCTTCTCGCACTTGTGGCACACCGTGCAATGGTCGGCGACGTCCTCGAACTCGGCCCAGTGCGCGAGCGACACGCCGCGGCGCGTCTGCTCCTCGTACAGGAAGGCCTCGATCAGCAGCGAGGTGCTGAGGATCTTGTTGCGCGGGCTGTACAGCAGGTTCGCGCGCGGCACGTGGGTCGAGCACACCGGCTTGCACTTGCCGCAGCGCAGGCAGTCCTTGATGTCGTGCGCGATGTCGCCGATCTCGGTCTGCTCCATGATCAGCGATTCGTGGCCCATCAGGTTGAAGCTGGGCGTGTAGGCGTTGTCGAGGTTGCCCTTGACCGGCCCGTTGCGCATCAGCTTGCCGCGGTTGAAACGGCCTTCCGGGTCTACCTTCTGCTTGTAGGCCCAGAAGTTCGCCATCTCCTCGTCGGTGAGGTAGTCGAGCTTGGTGATGCCGATGCCGTGCTCGCCCGAGATCACGCCGTCGAGCGAGCGCGCCAGCGCCATGATGCGGTCGACCGCACGGTTGGCGGTCTGCAGCATGTCGTAGTGGTCGGAGTTCACCGGGATGTTGGTGTGCACGTTGCCGTCGCCGGCGTGCATGTGCAGCGCGACGAAGACGCGCCCGCGCAGCACTTCCTTGTGCACTTCCTCGATGCGCGCGAGCACCGGCGCGAACACCACGCCGTCGAAGATCTTGTCGAGGCGCGGCTTGAGCTCGCCCTTCCACGAGGTGCGCACCGAGTAGTCCTGCAGGCGGTGGAACAGCACCGGATGGGCGGCGCGATTGGTCAGCTCGCCAGCGATTACGCCGTAGTCGGCGAACTGGCTCTCGGCGTCGGCGAGCGGCTGGTCGAGGTGATCGAGCAGCCACTGCCAGCGGCGGCGCACGCTCGCGACGTAGTCGAGCGCGGCCTGACGGCGGTCGCCGATCAGCTCGTCGGCAGACAGGTTCGCGTCGCCCTGGTGCAGCGGCAGGTCGCCCTGCAGGAACTCGCTCAGCGCGTCGCACAGTTCCAGCTTGTTGTGCGTCGACAGCTCGATGTTGATGCGCTCGATGCCGTCGCAGTAGTCGCCCATGCGCGGCAGCGGGATCACGACGTCCTCGTTCACCTTGAACGCGTTGGTGTGGCGCGAGATCGCCGCGGTGCGCGAGCGGTCGAGCCAGAAGCGCTTCCTCTGATCCGGGCTCACCGCGATGAAGCCTTCGGCGGCGCGCACGTTGCACATGCGCACGACTTCCGAGGCCGCGGCCATCACGGCGGCCTCGTCGTGGCCGACGATGTCGCCGATCAGCACCATCTTCGGCCGGCCGTGGCGCTTGGCCTTGGTCGTGTAGCCGACTGCCTTCACGTAGCGTTCGTCGAGGTGTTCGAGGCCGGCGAGCTGCACGCCCAGGCGGTGGCCTTCGGCGCCCGGCTTGAACCAGTCGGTGATCTCGACGATGGCGGGCACCGCCTCGCGCACCTGGCCGAAGAATTCGAGGCAGACCGTGCGCGTGACCGGCGGCATCTTGTGCAGCACCCAGCGCGCGGCGACGATCAGGCCGTCCGTGCCTTCCTTCTGCACGCCGGGCACGCCGCCGAGGAACTTGTCGGTGACGTCCTTGCCCAGCCCGGTCTTGCGGCACGAGGCGCCCGCCAGCGTCAGGAGCTCTTCACCGAGCAGCGCGTAGTTCGCGGCATCGAAGCGGCGCAGGCGGAACTGCACCGTCTCCTGCTCGTGGATCTTGCCGAAGTTGTGGTCGAGGCGCTCGACTTCCAGCCAGTTGCCGTCCGGCGTGACCATCTTCCACCACGCCAGGTTGTCGAGCGCGGTGCCCCACAGCACGGCCTTCTTGCCGCCCGCGTTCATCGCGATGTTGCCGCCGATGCACGAGGCGCTGGCGGAGGTGGGGTCGACGGCGAACACGCGGCCGGCCGCAGCGGCGGCTTCCGCCACGCGCTCGGTGACGACGCCGGCGCCGGTGCGGATCGTCATGTAGGGCTGGGCGGGATTGCCGCTGCGGTCGGGCAGCAGCGTTTCCTCGACCCTGCCGAGGTCGATCAGCTTCTCGGTGTTGATGACCACCGAGCGCGCGTCCAGCGGCACGGCGCCGCCGGTGTAGCCGGTGCCGCCGCCGCGCGGGATGATCGTCAGGCCCAGTTCGATGCAGCTCTTCACGAGCGGCGCCATCTCCTCTTCGGTATCCGGATAGAGGACGACGAAGGGGTACTCGACGCGCCAGTCGGTCGCGTCGGTGACGTGCGACACGCGCGCGTGGCCGTCGAAGCAGATGTTGTCGCGCCGCGTGTGACGGACGAGCGCCTTGAGGGTCTTCCTGCGCAGCGCGCCGGTGTCGTCGAAGAAGGCGGCAAAGCGATCCACCGCGCCGTGTGCGGCGGTGACGAGGCGGGCGACGTTGTCGCTACGCTCCGGGTCCGCGGATGCGCTTTCCTCGCGGCGTTTCTCGACCTCGGTGAGGCGGTGGCGCAGCGCCTCGATCAGCGCCTTGCGCCGTTCCGGGTTCCCCAGCAGGTCGTCCTGCAAGTAGGGGTTGCGCTGAACGACCCAGACGTCGCCGAGCACCTCGTACAGCATTCGCGCCGAACGCCCGGTGACGCGCTCTTCGCGCAGGGCGTTGAGCGTCTGCCACGCGTCGGCGCCAAGCAGGCGGATGACGATCTCGCGGTCGGAGAACGAGGTGTAGTTATAGGGAATCTCGCGCAGGCGTTGGGTCATGAGATGTTCCGGTACCAGACGGCAGTGAACCGCAAATTGTAACTTACTGCAGTGCAATAGACGCGCGCTCTAAATCCTTGAACGGCGTAGGGTCTTGATTTTCCAACGGGTTGGACTTGTTTTCGGCCTGATTTTGACGGGAAAGTTCAGTCCGCGCGGGCGCTCGCGGCGATCACCGCGATTTCGACGCGCCAGCCCGGCCGCGCGAGTCCGGCGACCTGCACGCAGGCGCGCGACGGCGCCGTGCCTGCGGGCAGCCAGGCGTCCCACGCAGCGTTCATCGCGTCGTAATCGGCCATGTCGGTGAGGTAGATCGTCGCCGACAGCAGGCGCTCGCGGCTGCTCCCGGCGCGGGCGAGCAGGGCGTCGAGGCTGGCGAGGATCTCGCCGGTCTGCGTCGCGGCGTCGGCGTCCTCGGTGGCGGGAACTTCGACGATCCAGGCGGTGCCGTTGTGGATGACGATGTCGGAATAGCGGGCGGTGGTGCCCAGGCGCTGTATGTTCATGGGGGACGGGAGATAAGGAGGTCAGGTGACGGAAAAGGCGATGAGCGCATAGCGTAGCAGCTTGCCCAGGCCCATCCACAGCAGGCAGGGCAGCCACGGCAGGCGTGCCCAGCCGGCGGCGGCGCACAGGGCGTCGCCGACGACGGGGGCCCAGGACAGCAGCAGCACCGGCGCGCCGTGGTGCTGCACCCAGTGGAGCCGGCTGGTGTCGGCGCGTTGCGGCAGCAGGCGTGCGAGGCCCCAGGTACTCATGCCGCCCAGCGTGTTGCCGAGCGTCGCGAGCGAGAGTGCGGGCACGAGTTGTTCCGGGCGCAGGCTCAGCACGCCGGCGAGCACCAGTTCGGAGCCGCCGGGCAGCAGCGTCGCCGACAGGAAACTCGATACGAAAAGGGCTGCCAGCCCGGCATCGGGGCCGGGGTCGAGCAGGGACAGGAAGCTCATCGGCGAGGCTGCGCGGGCATGTACGCGGCGGGAGCCGCTCCGGCAGGCCCGGCACGCAGTCCCGGGTGGCGCATCAGACGACGTCGATGAACACCAGCTCGCGCTCGAGCTCGCTCGCCGAGAAGCCGCAGCCGATGCGGCCGCTGCCTGTGAGCATGAGTTCAGTGCCCTTGATGCAGCGCTCGCTGCCGTCGTCGTAGGTGAGGAAAGTGCCGTTGGTGCTCTGGTCGATCAGCACGAAACCTTCGCGCCGGCGCTCGATGCGGGCATGTTGGCGCGACGCGCGCGGGTCGGCGATCACAATGTCGTTGCCGAGTTCCCGGCCGATCAGCACGACCGGCCGCGCTTCGTCCACGAACAGGGTGTCCTGGTCGTGGCGGATGCGCACACGGTGCCAGAGCCGGCTTTCCTCCGGCACCGAGGCTCCGGTGGCCGGCTGGCGTGCGACCGCGAAGGCGGTCCAGCCCAGGCCGACGAGCGCGGGGTTGCGCGAGGGTGAGGCGGCGACGAACTGCCGCCCCGTGGCCGACAGCTGCTTGACGACGGCCTCGCTCGCGAGCGCGTGCCCCGGTTTGGCCGTCTCCGCCAGGCGCGCGGCGCCGAGTTCCGCATCGTTGGCGCTCGCCGCACCGCTGTGCAGGCCGACGCAGATCGTCATGCGCAGGCCGCGCAGCGGCGGCAGGCTCTGCACGCGGTCGAGCATCTCGCAGGTGGACAGCACCGCCTCGTCCCCGCGCGGGAATGTCGCGCAGACGCGGGCGGCGCCGCTGCGCTGCGCCGTGCCGCCGTTGGCCTCGATCGCGCGGTCGATGCGGTGCAGGCAGCGCTCCAGCGCCTGCCTCGCCTCGGCGGCGCCGAGCGTGTCGGTGAAACGGTCCGCGCCGGGTATTTCGGCGACGAGGACGCAGACGTTGTTCGGCTGGGTCATGACCGGGGTTCCGTTGCTGTTGCGGGCTGGCCGGGTGCCGGCCGGACTATGCTGATGGGGAATTCGCGGGGTCCGAAGATGATCGTCAAATAGCGCCGGCGATGCAAGCCGGCAGCATGGGCGCTCAGTCTTCGTCCGTGAATTCACTCACGATGGGAATGACTCGGTTCTGCGCCGGCAGCTCCGGGCGGTCGAAGGCGATGTCGCCCTCGGCGACCGGTGTGTCGCGCGTCAGGTTGCGGAAATCGAACAGCGTACTGTCTGCGAGGTGCGAGGGCACGACCTGGCTCATCGCCGTCGCGATCGACTCGATGCGCCCGGGGAAGTCGCGTGCCCAGCCCTGCAGCATGGTCTTGATCTGCTTCCGCTGCGCGTTCTCCTGCGAGCCGCACAGGTTGCACGGGATGATGGGGAAGTCCATCGTGCGCGCGAAGCGGGCGATGTCGTTCTCGGTGCAGTAGGCGAGCGGGCGGATCACGACGTGCTCGCCGTTGTCGCTGACGAGCTTGGGCGGCATGGACTTCAGCTTGCCGCCGAAGAACATGTTGAGGAACAGCGTCTCGATCATGTCGTCGCGGTGGTGGCCGAGCGCGATGCGGGTCGCGCCGATCTCCTTCGCGACGCGGTAGATGATGCCGCGGCGCAGGCGCGAGCACAGCGAGCAGGTGGTCTTGCCCTCGGGGATCTTGTCCTTGACGATCGAGTAGGTGTCTTCCGTGACGATGCGGTACTCGATGTCGATCGACTCGAAGTAGGCTGGCAGCACGTCGGCGGGAAAGCCCGGCTGCTTCTGGTCGAGGTTCATCGCGACGATGCGGAAATTCACCGGCGCGCGCTCGCGCAGCGCCATCAGGCAGGACAGCAGCGTGTAGGAGTCCTTGCCGCCCGACACGCACACCAGCACGGTGTCGCCTTCGCCGATCATGTTGAAGTCCGCGATCGCCTTGCCGACGCCGCGCTCGAGCTTCTTTTTCAGGCGCAGGAAGGTGTTGGAGAAGCGTGTGTCGCCGGCAGCGGCGGGGGCGTCGCCGGCAAGGGCGGAGAGAGGCGCCTCGACGGCGGGGTCCGCGTCCGGGGACGGGAGGGCTGCCTCGGCGGCAGCGGCGGGGGCGTTCACGGCGGAAGTCCTGCTAGAAAAACGTGCGGAATTATACCTTTCGGCGGAGTGCATCAGAGATGGGCGCTGCGCCCGCCGTCGACGGCGAGGATCTGGCCCGTGACGTAGGCCGCGTCGAACACCAGGAAACGCACGGTGCGGGCGATGTCGGCGGGGCTGCCGGCGCGCCCGAGCAGCGTGTGGCGCACGATCGCGTCCTGCTCGGTGGCGGTGATCTGGCCGTCCTCGGGCCAGACCACGACGCCCGGCGACACGCCATTCACGCGCACCTCCGGGGCGAGCTCGACCGCGAGCGCCTTCGTCAGGCCCAGCAGCCCGGCCTTCGCCGCGCAGTACAGCGGGTAGTGCTGCAGCGGGCGCTCGGCGTGGATGTCGACGATGTTCACGATCGCGCCGCGTGCCTTGCGCAGCGCCGGGGCGAGGGCCTGCGACAGGAACAGCGGCCCCTTCAGGTTGGAGCCGATCAGGTCGCTCCAGGCGGCAGCATCGATCGTGCCCAGCGGGGTCGGGAAGAAGCTCGAGGCGTTGTTCACCAGTGCGTCGAGGCGGCCGTGGCGCGCCAGCACCGCCTCTGCGAGGGCCTCGGGCGCGCCGTCGTCCTTCAGGTCGGCGTGCGCCGTCCAGGCCGAGCCGGGCCGCACGCGATTCAGTGCGTCGGCGAGCGTGTCGGCGGCGTCGCCCGAGCTGCGGTAGTGCAGCACCACGTTCGCGCCCGCGGCGTGCAGCGTGCGCGCGATTTCGGCGCCGACGCGCCGCGCGGCGCCGGTGATGAGGATGACGGGAGTGTCCTGCGTGTCCATCGTTGGGGTGGTCCGTGATTCTTTCTTGTATGCGTGATCGTCCGTGGCCGTGCGCGGGGCCGGCCGTGCGGCGGGGGTTAGAATACGCGTTTTCCGTTGCACTTCGCCCATGTCCCTGCCCGAACCTTCGGCCGACGCGCTCGAACAGAGCACGCACCTTCTCCGCACGATCACCGCTGCCATCGCCGACGCGGGCGGCTGGATCCCGTTCTCGCGCTACATGGAGCTCGCGCTGTACGCGCCGGGCCTCGGGTATTACAGCGGCGGGGCACGAAAGTTCGGTCCCGGCGGCGACTTCATCACCTCGCCGGAGCTCACGCCGCTGTTCGGGCAGGCGCTCGCCGCGCAGGTCGAGCAGGTGATGCGAGCGTCCGCTGCGCATGTGATCGAGGTCGGTGCGGGCACGGGGCTGCTCGCCGCCGACCTGCTGCTCGAACTCGAGCGCCGCGGCTGTGCGCCCGAAAGCTACGGCATCCTCGAGGTCTCGGGCGAGCTGCGCGAGCGCCAGTTCGACACGCTGGCGACGAAGGTCCCGCATCTGGCGCCGCGCGTGAAGTGGCTCGATACGCTGCCCGAGCGCTTCGCCGGCGCCGTCGTCGCGAACGAGGTGCTCGACGTGATGCCGGTGCATGTGGTCGCGACCCGCGGCGATGCGCTGTACGAGCGCGGCGTCGCGGTCGACGGCGAGGGCGTGTTGCGCTGGGCCGATTCGCCCGCCGCCGGTGCGGTCGCCGAAGCCGCCGCTGCGCTCGAGCTGCCACGCTCGGACAGCGCCGAGTACGTCAGCGAGATCAACCTCGCGGCGCGCGCGTGGATCGGCGAGTGGGCCGCGCGACTGGAAAGCGGGGCGCTGTTGCTGATCGACTACGGCTATCCGCGCGCCGAGTACTACCTGCCTTCGCGTTCGAGCGGCACGCTGCTGTGCTACTACCGCCATAACGCGCATCCCGACCCCTTCCTGTGGCCGGGGCTCAACGACATTACGGCTTTCGTCGATTTCACCGCGGTCGCCGAAGCCGCCTTCGATGCCGGGCTGGACGTGATGGGCTACACGAACCAGGCGGCCTTCCTGTTCAACTGCGGGGTACTGGAGTGTCTCGCGCGGCGCGGGCCTGAGGAGAGCGCGGATTACATCCGCGCGGCGCGCGCGGTGCAGCGCCTGACGACGCCGCAGGAGATGGGGGAGCTGTTCAAGGTGCTCGCGGTGGGGCGCGGCATCGGCGAACCGCTGCTGGGTTTTACCCGCGGCGACCGCCTGCACACGCTGTAACGCGATAAGACATGCCGCCCGCGCCTCGCGGCGCGGGTGTCAGGCGAGCGTCACTTCGCGCGGAATACCGGTGCGGTGCGGTCCGGCGCTACAGCCGCGCCCGTCATTCCTGATAGCGATATACCGCTTCGAGGAAATGCTCGACGTCTATCGGCGGCGTCTGCGCTTCGTGCGAGGCGTGCTCGACTTGCTGCAATCCGGCCGCGACCTCGGGCTGCGGCGGCAGCCAGTTCGCGTTGAGGACCTCGTCGCCGTACTCTTCCGGCGGCTCCTCGATGGCCTTGCCCGTCGTCATGTCCATGATCGTCACCATGTTGGCCTCCGCTGCGTGCTCGGGTAATTCGGCTACCTGTGTGTGAACCATCGGCAGCCGCGTCCGACTCCTGAATCCCTTGCTCGGTATATGCGGACTTGCGCTTTGTTTTCAACTCCGGCACGGGGCGGAATCACGCCGCGTGGCGGTGTCGTCGGGGGCGCCTCCTCGCGCCCTTGCTTTTATCATGAATGGGAATGATGACGATTTCCAGTGCTGGATCAAACAATTTGTGTCGGAAGCCACGCCGCGATGTGATCGGCGACCGTGCGCCAGTCGCGTTCCAGCATCACGCCGTGGCCGAGGTTGGGAAAGATGTGCGCGGGCTCGCCGTAGAGCGCGGCGGTCATGGAGACCTGCGCGGGCGGGATGAGGTGGTCATGCTCGGCGCCCAGGATCAGCATTGGCGGGCGGTGCATGCGTGCCGGCTGCGGGAGGTTGAACAGCGTCATGTCCCAGATTGCGCGATGCGATTCGGGCTGGCACTGGCGGTAGTAGCGCATCAGCGCGGCATCGTCGACGGGCTGGTGGAACAGCGCTTCGCGCAGGCCCTGCGGTTCGGGATGTCCGCCGTTGAGCATGCTGTTGAGGTCGTGGATCAGGTTGGGCTTGTTGAACATCAGGCCGATCGCCGAGCCCATGAGGCCTTGCGGCGGCACCGAGCACAGCAGCACCGCGGCGGGCACGCCGGCGCGTTCGAGATACTTCTGCACGACCATGCCGCCCATCGAGTGGCCGATCAGCACCGGCGTCGCGGGCAGGCGGGCGACGACGTCGGCGACATCGCGCACGTAGTCGTCGATCGACAGCGTGTCGAGCGCGCTACGCCGCCGACTGCCGCCGTGCCCGGACAGCGACACGGCGTAGGACGTGTAGCCGGCGTCGGCGAAGTAGGGCAGGAAGTGTTCCGCCCAGCACCATGCGCCCGTGTAGGCGCCGTGGATGAAGAGCAGCGGCGTCGCGAATGCGGGCTTGCCCGAAGGGCTGCAGGCGAGGACCTCGAGGTCGCCGAAACGGTTGGCGTTCATGCGCATGCCTCGATGGCGTCGGGGGAGGTCAGTGCGTTGGATAGGAGCTTGGTCATCCCTAAGGCCTTCAAGTGGGGGCGGTGTATCGGTTTCCGGCGCCGCGCGGCATTGCATTGCGAGTGCCGGCGTTTGCGGGTTCTAATGATCGTTTATCGTGGGGGCACGGCGTGTTGAAATGGCTGCTCGTCGTCGTGATGATGGTCTTGGTCACCGGCCTGTTCCGGCCCGGGCTGACCCGGCTGCGCTTCGGTCATCTTCCCGGCGACCTGCATTTTCGCGTCCTGGGCCGCCCGTTTCACCTGCCGTTTACCAGCACGATCCTTCTGTCGCTGCTGGCATGGGCAGTCCTGCGGGCACTGTAAGCGAGGCCTGCGTCGATTCGTTCGCTGCGCGGCGCGAATTCAGTTCGCATCGCGTCCCGCGTCGGCAGCGGTCCGGCCGCCCAGCGCCTTGACCGCGGCGACGCGCGCCGCATGCACGCGCAGCGGGATCTGCGACTTGTCGTCGCAAGCGCGTGCGATCGCGCCCGCATCCACGCCCTGGATCGCCGCCAGCGCCACACGCCAGCGTTCCGCGCGGCCGTAGGGCGCCTCGCGGCCGGGCCGGCCGTGGTAGTCGCAGGCCGCGGCTTCCAGCAGCAGGGCGAAGCGTTCGGGCCGGCGCAGCGCGTCGGTCGTCTCCAGCACCTTGACGATGGTTTCCGGGCGCAGCTTCTCGACCTGGTGAAGAATCCCGTGCTCGCGCGCGAAGATCACCGCGAGATCGCGGCACTCAACCGGCGCGCGCAGGCGCTCCGACACCGCACGCGCGCGCGTCGCGCTCTTCGCCTCGTGGCCGTAGTGGTGCGGCAGGATGTCGGCGGGCGTGTCGCCCTTGCCGAGGTCGTGCATCAGGCAGGCCCAGCGCACGGCCAGCGGCTGGCGCGTCTTCGCGGCATGGTCGAGCACCAGCAGCACGTGCTCGCCGGTGTCGACCTCGGGGTGGTGCTCCACGGGCTGCGGCACGCCGAACAGGCGCTCGACTTCGGGCAGGATGCGCGCGAGCGCGCCGCACTCGCGCAGCACGCGCAGCATGCGCGAGGGCTTGTCTTCCATCAGGCCGCGCGCGAGTTCCTGCCACACCCGTTCGGGCACGAGGTGGTCGACCTCGCCGTCAGCTACCATCGCGCGCATCAGCGCGAGGGTCTCCGGCGCCACGCGAAAGTCGCCGAAGCGCGCGGCGAAGCGCGCGACGCGCAGGATGCGCACGGGATCCTCGGCAAACGCCGGGCTCACGTGGCGGAAGATGCGGGCGGCGAGATCGGCCTGTCCGCCGTAGGGGTCGATCAGCGTGCCGTCCTCGTCCTCGGCGATCGCGTTGATCGTCAGGTCGCGCCGCAGCAGGTCGTCCTCCAGCGTCACGTCGGGCGCGGCATGTACGACGAAGCCGGTGTAGCCGCGGCCGCTCTTGCGTTCGGTGCGCGCGAGGGCGTATTCCTCGTTGGTCCGCGGATGCAGGAAGACGGGGAAGTCCTTGCCGACCGGGCGGAAGCCGCGCGCGAGCATCTCCTCGGGTGTCGCGCCGACGACCACCCAGTCGTGGTCCTGGACCGGCAGTCCGAGCAGGCGGTCGCGCACGGCGCCGCCGACGACGTAGCAACGCATCAGCCGTACAGGTCTTCGGCGGGGATGGATTCGGTCTCCACGCGGGCGGTGGCTTCCCATTCCTTCATCGCGGGATGGGCGAGCATCGCAGCGAGGTATTCGCCGGCCGCGCCGGCGGGCTGCACGCCGTAGGTCCTGAAGCGGAAGCACACCGGGGCGTACATCGCGTCGGCGATCGAGAAGGCGCCGAAGAGATAGGGGCCGCCCGGATTCCCCTTCGCCCCGAAGCGCGCGCGGCAGTCGTTCCATATGCTTTCGATGCGCGCAATGTTGGCGTCGACGGCAGGCGAGCGGCCCTTGCCGGCGTAGTCCTTGCGGATGTTCATCGGCATGTTCTGGCGCAGGTCCTGGAAGCTCGAGTGCATCTCGGCGCTGATCGCGCGCGCCACCGCGCGTGCGGCGTGATCGGACGGCCACAGGCCGGGCGCCTTCTCGGCGAGGTATTCGCACACCGCGAGCGAGTCCCACACCGCGAGGCCGTGGTCGATCAGGCAGGGCACCTTCCCCGAGGGCGAGTGCTGCAGGATGCGTTCGCGGCTGCCCTCGGTGAAGAGCGGGATGCGGATCTCCTCGAAGACCTGTCCGCTGGCGCGCGCGGCGATCCAGGGGCGCAGGGACCAGGACGAGTAGTTCTTGTTGCCGATGATGAGCTTCATGCGGTCGTCTCCGTTTTCTGCATCAGGGGAAAGGGAAGGAGGGGGAAGGCTCAGCCGTGGCGCGCGCGGCGCGCGCGGCTGCGCATCGGGTAGTAGCGGGCGCGCAGATGGCTGTCGCCGATCCAGGTCGGCGCGAGCGCCTCTAGCCCTGCGGGCGTCATGCCGAAGGGCAGGGGGGCGCCGGTGGCGACGTTATCGACGCGCATCGAGCGGACGTTGTCGCGGCTCATCAGCGGCTGCGGCGCGAGCTCCATCAGCCGTGCCTGCAGCAGCGCAAGCCCTTCCGGCAGCGGGACCACCGGGCGCGGCCGGCCGGAAAGCTCGCTGACGTATTCGACCAGCTCGCGCAGCGTGTAGACCTTCGGCCCCGCCACCTCCCAGGTCTGGCCGCGTGCGGACGCCTCGGTGAGGCAGCGCCACACGACCTCGGCGACGTCTTCGACGTGCACCGGCTGGAAGCGCGCACGGGCGCCCGCGAGCGGCAGGACGGGGAGGCGTTGCGCGAGGCGCACGAACATGTTGAGGAAGTTGTCCTCGCGGCCGAAGATCACCGACGGGCGCAGGATCGTCCACGCCGGCGCGCTGTCGGCCGAGTGGATCGCTTCCTCGCCGGCCGCCTTCGAGCGCTGGTATTCCGAGGGGCCGTCCGCCGCTGCGCCGAGTGCGCTGATGTGCACGAGGCGGGGGACTCCCGCCGCCCGGCAGGCGGCGACGATCTTGCGCGGCAGTTCGACATGCGCGCGTGCGAAATCCGGGCCGTAGGGGCGGCCCGTGCGCGAGTGCAGGATGCCGACGAGGTTCACGACGGCATCGGCGCCGGCGAAGAGGCGCTCCAGCGTCGCCGGGTCATGGACGTCGGCCTCGATCACATCGACGGTCGGGATCACCAGCAACTCGCCGGCATGGATGCTCCGCCGCGTCGGCACCAGCACGGTTATGCCTTCGCGCGACAGGCGGTTCGCAACGACGCGGCCCACAAACCCGGTGCCGCCGACGAGTACGACGCGTTCCAGTTTCATGTTGCAGCCTCCTGGCGCAGGACGGGCAGCGCTACGGTTCCGCCGTCAGCCGTGGCGAGATGGTGCCGAGACGGGCCTTCAGCGACTGCGGCTTCGCTTCCAGCATCGCGGCATAGATGACCGCATTGGCCATCACCTTTTTTACATAATCGCGCGTTTCGTCGAAGGGGATCGTCTCCGCATAGATCGCGCCTTCGAGTGGACGTTCGTCACGCCATTTGCGGGCGCGGCCCGGTCCCGCATTGTAGCCGGCGGACGCGAGCACCGGATGGTCGTCGAGATCCTCGAGGATCAGGCGCATGTAGCTCGTGCCCAGCAGCACGTTGGTGTCGGGGTCGGTCAGCATGCCCGGGTGATAGCCGGCGAGGCCGATCTTGCGCGCGACCCACTTGCCCGTGGCCGGCATCACCTGCATCAGGCCCTGGGCGCCGGAACTCGAACGTGCCGGCGCGATGAAACGGCTTTCCTGGCGCATCAGGCCATATACCCACGCCATGTCCAGGCCCTGCTGATGCACCTGCGGCTCGATGAGCTGGCGGTAGGGGGTGAGGAAGCGCAGGTCGAAGTTCGCCTGCGGGTCGGTGCGTTCGGCGGTGTTGATCGCGCGGTCGTAGATCTCGTTGCGCAGCGCGAGCCGCGCCGCGGCGATCAGGAAGCCCTCGTCGCGGCCGCGCAGCGACCAGTTCCATTCGCGCATGCCCTCGGTGCGCATCTCGAGCCGGTACAGCGCGAGCGCGCGGCGCAGCCCCGGATCGGCCTCCGCGCGCGCGATGTCCTCGGCCGTGACGGTGCCGCTGCGCGAGGGCGCGGCGAAGGCGTTGCCCAGCTCCTCGCCGGCGAGGATGCCGTAGAAGCTGGGCTGTCCGGCGATGCGCTGGTACAGGGCCGCGGCTTCCACGGGGCGATTCTGTGCCGTGAGCGCGCGCCCGAGCCAGTAGGTCCATTCGGGCTGAGCCTGCTCGGCCGCGGTGAGGCCCTCGATTGCCGCCTGCACGCCGCGCCAGTCCTCGACGCGCAGTTCGGCGCGCACGCGCCAGGCGCGCTGCTCCGCGCTCATCGGCACCTTGCCGGCGGCACGGAACCAGCGCGTCGCGCCCGGCGAGCCCTGCAGTGATCCGTGATGGCCCAGCGTCGCGTGGATGTAAGCGCGTTCCTCGGTGCCCAGGCGCTCCTCGATGCGTGCGAAGCGCGCGTAGGCGGACGATACGTCCTCGCGCGCGATGCGCACGAGCGCACCGAGGGCGAGTTCGCGGCCCGCGCGCGAGACGGCGAAATTCGCCGGCAGGCGGTCCAGCCAGGCCGACGGGCTCTTCATCATGCGGTCGAAGTCGCCGAGGAAAGGTGCGTCCGCGGCCTTCATCCACGAAATCGTCGTGCGCGCGTTCGACGGGCTGCGGCTGTCGATCTGCCTCCGCGCCCGCCACCACAGCTCGTCGTTGCCGATGTAGCCGGCCATTGCCAGCGTGCGGAACACCGGCTCGCAGGCGTTGTGGTTGTCCGCGAGCTCCATCCAGCGTGCGCGGACCTCGTCCAGCACGCTCATGTCGCCGGACTCGAGCCGCGCGTTGCGCTGCAGGCAGCGCAGTTCCGCGTCGGGTTCGCGCAGGTCCGCATAGACCTGCAGGAAACCGCTCCAGTCGTATTCGCGCGCCATGTGCCGCAGCCAGTCGCCGCGCAGCCGCTCGGCGAGCAGGCTATCGGCCTCGCGCAACAGGAATTCGTTGAGTTCGCCGACCGGTGGCGCCTCGGGGCGGGCGAGGACGTTCGTCAGCCGCCAGTAGCGCACGTAGGGGTCGAGCACATGCGGCTCGCGCTCCGCGGCGAGGCGCTCCAGCGCCGCGCGGTCGCCGGTGCGCAGCGCTTCGCGTGCCGCGAGAATGCGGTCGTCCCCGATCTGCCCCCAGGCGCCCTGCGTCAGACCCGCCAGCACCAGTGCCAGCGCCGCCCACAAACCCTTTGCCATCCCTTACCATCCCCTTTCGATCAGTCCGACCATACCACAGTGATTTCGTCCCATATCGCCCCCTGCACGGATTCCGCCGATCCCGCCGAACAGCGCCGGGCTCTGCGCGCCCGCACGATCGCCGCGCGCCAGGCGCTCACGGCCACACATCGCGCTGCGCTGATGCGCCATTTCGAAACCCATCTCGGCGAGCTTGTCACCCGTCTGGCGCCCACGACCCTGGGCTTCTGCTGGCCCTACCGCGGCGAGCCCGACCTGCGCGCCTGGGTCGCGCACTGGCTGGCGGCGGACGCCTCGCGCGTCGCGGTGCTGCCGGTGGTGCCGCACCAGGCCGGTCCGATGGTGTTCCGCCGCTGGATTCCCGGCATGGAGATGCCGCTCGACCGTCACGGCATTCCCCATCCTGCGGACGGCGAGCCCATCGTTCCCGACATGATCCTCGTGCCGTGCAATGCCTTCGATGCCGCGGGCTACCGCGTCGGGTACGGCGGCGGATACTTCGACCGCACGCTGGCGGTGATGAATCCCGTCGCAGTGGGGCTGGGCTTCGAGTTTGCCCGCGTCGACGACGTCTGGCCGCAGCCGCACGACCGCCCGATGGACTGGATAGTCACCGAGGCGGGCGCTTTCCCCGCGCAGACAGGTTCTCAGCCGAGGAACATGCGGTAGGCCGGGTTGGCCGACTCGTCCGCGTATTCGTAGCCGAGCCGGTCGAGGAAGTCCTGGAAGGCAGTCTTGTCCTCGGGCGGTACCTGCATGCCCACCAGCACGCGGCCGAAATCGGACCCGTGGTTGCGGTAGTGGAACAGGCTGATGTTCCAGTCCGAATGCAGGCTGGTCAGGAAATTCATCAGCGCACCGGGGCGCTCGGGGAATTCGAAGCGGTACACCAGCTCGTGATTCACGTGCGGCGCGCGCCCGCCGACCATGTAGCGGATGTGGCTCTTCGCCATCTCGTCGTCGGTCAGGTCCACCGCCGGCAGTTCGTGGCGTTCCAGCATCTCGACGACGCGCGCGGCCTCTGCGCGGTTATGCACCGCCGCGCCGACGAAGATATGCGCCTGTTGCGGGTCGGCGTAGCGGTAGTTGAACTCGGTGATGTGGCGATTGCCGATCACGCTGCAGAACTTGCGGAATGAGCCCGGACGCTCCGGGATCGTGACCGCGAAAACGGCTTCGCGCTGCTCGCCGACTTCGGCGCGCTCGGCGACGAAGCGCAGGCGGTCGAAGTTCATGTTCGCACCGGAGGCCACCGCGACGAGGTTCTTGCCGTGCAGGTTGTGGCGCTTGGCGTATTCCTTCGCGCCGGCCACCGCGAGGGCGCCGGAGGGCTCGAGGATGGAGCGCGTGTCCTCGAACACGTCCTTGAGCGCCGCGCAGATCGCGTCGTTGTCGACCAGGATCATTTCATCGACGTACTGCTGGCACAGGCGGAAGGTTTCCTCGCCGACCTGCTTTACCGCCGTGCCGTCGGCGAACAGTCCGACCTGGTCCAGCGCAACGCGGCGTCCCTCGGCGAGCGAACGGGTCATCGCGTCGGCATCCACGGTCTCGACGCCGATGATCCTGATTTCCGGGCGCAGGCGCTTGATGTAGGCCGCCACGCCCGCGATCAGGCCGCCGCCGCCGACCGCACAGAACACCGCGTGGATCGGGTCCGGGTGCGCGCGCAGGATCTCCATGCCGATCGTGCCCTGGCCGGCGATCACGTCCGGGTCGTCGTAGGGATGGACGAAGGTCAGTTTCTCGGTCTTCTCGAGTTCGACCGCGTGGGCGTAGGCGTCGGAGTACGAGTCGCCCGCGAGCACGACCTCGCCGCCGCGCGACTTGACCGCATCGACCTTGATCTGCGGCGTCGAGGTCGGCATCACGATCACCGCGCGCACCCCCATGCGCTGGGCGGAGAGGGCGACGCCCTGGGCGTGGTTGCCGGCCGAGGCGCAGATCACGCCGCGCTTCAAGGCCTGCGGCGACAGGTGCGCCATCTTGTTGTACGCGCCGCGCAGCTTGAAGCTGAACACCGGCTGCATGTCCTCGCGCTTCAGGTAGATGCGGTTATGCACGCGCTCCGAGAGGTTCGTGGCGAGGTCCAGCGGTGTTTCCTCGGCCACGTCGTAGACGCGGGCATTGAGGATCTTTTCCAGGTAATCCGGTGTTGCGGCAGTCATCAGGGGGCCTTTGCGGGCAGACGCAAAGACCTTGAGGGTATCAGCCGATGCGGCAGTGCGGCAAGCGTCCGTCCTGCAGCAGCCGGTCAGAGGGTTTCGCCGTCGGCGTCGAGCAGGCGCTGCTGGCGGTCGATGAATTCCTGCGTCGAATCGATGCCGCGCAGTTGCAGGATGGTCGAGCGCACGGCGGCCTCGAGCAGCACCGCGATGTTGCGCCCGGCCGCGACCGGCAGGGTGGTGCGGATCACCTGCACGCCGAGGATGCCCTGCGTTTCGTGCTGCACCGGCAGGCGCGACGGGTCGGACTGGCCCGGCAGACGGCGTTCCAGATGCACGATCAGGCGCAGGCGCATCTTCCGCCGGCACGCGGTCTCGCCGAAGATCGTGCGGATGTTGAGGATGCCCAGGCCACGCACCTCGATGAAATCCTTGAGCATCTCCGGGCAGCGCCCTTCGAGCACCGTTGGTGCGATGCGCGAGAACTCGACGATGTCGTCGGCGACGAGGCCGTGGCCGCGCGAGATCAGCTCGAGCGCGAGTTCGGATTTGCCGGCGCCCGAGCTGCCGGTGATGAACACGCCGATGCCCAGCACGTCCATGAACACGCCGTGCAGCGAGATCTTCTCGGCGAGTTCGCGCGACATGTACAGGCGCAACTGGTCGATCACGCTCGCGGAGGGCTGTGGCGTCGTGATCAGGGCGACGTCGGCGTATTCGCAGATGCCGCGCAGGATCTCGGGGATTTCGCAGCCGTCGGCGACGATGATCGCCGGCGGGCGTGCACCGATGATCTCGGTAAGGTGGTGGGCGACCTTGTCGCGCGCATGGCGCTGCGCCCACGCGAGCTCGGCCGCGCCCAGGATCTGGATGCGCGTCGGGTGGATCAGGTTGAGGTGGCCGACGAGGTCGGCCGGCCAGATGCGTTCTTCGTTGACCGAGATGACCCGGTCGAGCCGGCCGCTGACGTGCGTCAGCTCCAGCTGTTCCCGGTGCAGGTCATACAGCCGCGCGACGCTGGTCTGCCGCATGCGGACCCCAGGAGGCGAACAGCGAATGGATCGCCGCGACGTCGGGCGCGTTCTGCAACTGGTCGCGGAAGTCGCGGTCGCTGAACATCTGCGCCAGCTCGGACAGCAGCTGCAGGTGGGTCTCGTTGGCCTGTTCGGGCACCAGCAGCACGAACAGCATGGTGACCGGGCGTCCGTCGGGCGCGTCGAACTGCACGGGGGCGGACAGGCGCAGGAAGGCGCCGGCGGCTTCCTTCAGGCCCTTGATGCGGCCGTGGGGAATCGCGATGCCCTGGCCCAGGCCGGTCGAGCCGAGTCGCTCGCGCGAAAACAGGCTGTCGAAAACAACGCTGCGGGCGATGCCCTGATTGTTTTCGAACAGGAGTCCGGCTTGTTCGAAGACGCGCTTCTTGCTGCTCGCGTCCAGATCGATGACTACGTTCGAGGGGGGCAGTAGTTCGGCAATGAGGCTCATGCGAATCACCACCTGCTCGACACGGGCCTTGCCAATGCCGGGAGGGCACGGGAAGAGGCTCGGGGTGTGCGGCAGGCGCGGGTTGAAAACGCGCGAATTATAAACACACCCGGGCCCCAGGCGTGATTTAAAGGATCACAGCTCGGTCGGCTGCTGGTGCTTCAGCGTGTCGTGACCATGGTCGTAGTTCTTGTCCTTGTACTTCAGGACCTGGCGGTCGAGCTTGTCGGTCATGCTGTCGATCGCCGCGTACATGTCGCCGTCCTCGCTCTCGACGTAGATGTCCTTGCCGCGCACGTGCAGGGTGACCTCCGCCTTCTGCCGCAGCTTCTCCACCGACAGGATCACGCTGACGCTGGTCACGTTGTCGAAGTGGCGGATGACGCGGTCCAGCTTCGTGTTGACGTACTCGCGGATCGCGGGGGTGACTTCGACGTGATGTCCGGTGATGGTGAGATTCATGATGTTTCCTCGTATTGTCAGATCGTCTTTCAGATCGCTTTGCGCAGGCTGACCGGCGGGATATTGAGTGACTCGCGGTACTTCGCGATCGTTCTGCGTGCCACCACGATACCCTGCTGGCCCAACAACTCGGCAATTTTCGCGTCGGACAGGGGCTTCTTCCTGTCTTCGGCCTCCACCAGCTGGCGAATCAGCGCTCGAATCGCCGTGGAAGATGCCGCCCCACCGGTGTCGGTGGCAACGTGGCTGCCGAAAAAGTACTTCAGCTCGAATACGCCGCGCGGTGTGGCCATGAACTTCTGCGTCGTGACTCGCGAAACCGTCGATTCGTGCAGCTCGAGCTGGTCCGCGATTTCCCTCAACGTCAGAGGTCGCATCGCCACATCACCATAATCGAAGAACTGTCGCTGCTGGTCAACGATCGCCTGCGAAACCCTCAGGATGGTGTCGAAACGCTGCTGCACGTTCTTGATCAGCCAGCGCGCTTCCTGCAGCTGGCTGGTGAGCGCGCCGCCCGATCCGCGGTTCTGCTGCAGGATGCTGGCGTACAGGGAATTGATGCGCAGCTTGGGCATCGCCTCGGGGTTGAGCGTGACCGTCCAGCGGTTGCGGATCTTGCGCACGACGACGTCGGGCAGGATGTAGCGCGTCTCCTGCACAGAGTGCTGCGAACCCGGATGGGGGTCGAGGCTGCAGATCAGCGCGTGCGCGGCGCGCAGCGCGTCGTCATCGCAGCCGGTGGCGCGCTTGATGCGCAGGAAGTTGCGCTCGGCGAGCAGGTCCAGGTGGTCGTCGACGATCTTCAGCGCGAGGTCGCGCGTCGGGCCGGACACCATCGCCCTGAGCTGCAGGCTCAGGCATTCCTGCGGGTTGCGCGCGCCGATGCCGGCCGGGTCGAGGTTCTGCACGTGGTGCAGCGCGATCGAGAGGTCGTCGAGGTCGTATTCGAGCTCCGGCGGCAGCAGCGGCAGCAGTTCCTCGAGCGACTGGTTGAGATAGCCGTCCTCGTCGAGCGCCTCCATGATGAAGCGCACCAGCGCGCGGTCGCGGTCCGACAGCGGCGACAGGCTCACCTGCTGGTCGAGGTGGTCGCGCAGGCTGGTGCCGGCGGCCTGCAGTTCCTGGAAATCGGTGTCGTCGTCATCGTCGCGGTTCGACGAGCCGCTGCTCGCGCTCGACCATTCGCCGGCCTCGTCGAAGCTTGCCGGCTCGGCCTCGCCGTGTTGCGCCTCCTCGCTCGAGGCCGGGGCGTCGGACGGGCTGCCGGCTTCGCTTGTTTCGGCCGTGCCCTGTGCGGAGCCCGGAGCAAAGTCGCTGCCGTCGCCGTCCTCGCGTTCGAGCATGGGGTTTTCGAGGAGGAAGCGTTCCAGCTCCTGGTTCAGCTCCAGCGTGGACAGCTGCAGCAGCTTGATCGATTGCTGCAGCTGCGGCGTCAGCGTGAGGTGCTGGGAAATCTTGAGCTGGAGGGACGGTTTCATGGCGCTTCGTCGATAGGACGCTCAGAGGCGGAAATGCTCGCCGAGATAGACGCGGCGAACCTGTTCGTTGGCGACGATCTCGTCGGGGCGTCCGCTCGCGAGCACGCGGCCTTCGCTGATGATGTAGGCGCGGTTGCAGATGCCGAGCGTCTCCCGCACGTTGTGGTCGGTGATCAGCACGCCGATGCCGCGGTCGCGCAGGAAGCGGATGATCTTCTGGATGTCGAGCACCGCGATCGGGTCGACGCCGGCGAAGGGCTCGTCGAGCAGGATCAGGCGCGGGTCGGTCGCCAGCGCGCGGGCGATCTCGCAGCGGCGCCGCTCGCCTCCGGACAGCGACACGGCGGTGTTGTCGCGCAGGTGGGCGATGCCCAGCTCCTCGAGCAGTTCCTCGAGGCGCTCGTCCGTGCGGTCGCTGTTCAGGCCCTGCAGCTCCAGCACCGCGCGGATGTTCTCGGCGACGGTGAGCTTGCGGAATACGCTCATTTCCTGCGGCAGGTAGGACAGGCCAAGGCGTGCACGGGCATGCACCGGCAGGTGCGTGAGTTCGGCGCTGTCGAGGCGGATGTCGCCGCCGTCGGCGCGCACGAGGCCCACGATCATGTAGAAGCAGGTGGTCTTGCCGGCGCCGTTGGGGCCGAGCAGGCCGACGACCTCGCCGCTGCCGACTTCAAAGCCGACATCGTGGACGACGGTGCGCGCCTTGTAGCGTTTCTGCAGTCCGGCGACCTTAAGCAGACTCATCGGGGTTCTCTTTCAATATCTTGCGGATCACGTCGGTGCCGAAGCCCCGACCTTGCAGGAATCTCGCCTGGCGTGCCCACTCGCGCGCATCGGCCGGTGTGGCGCCGAACTTGCCGCGCCAGAGGGCGCGTGCGCGTTCGATGTCATCCTCGACGGCCTCGCCATCGAGCGCCGCGTCTATCGTGTCGCGCCCGACCCCGCGCTGTGCCAGCTCACGCCGCAGGCGTGCGGTGCCGAAGCGCGCGGCCTTGCTGCGCACCCAGGCTTCGGCGAAGCGGTGGTCGCTGAGCAGGCCGAGTTCGGTGAGGCGGTCGAGCACCTCGTCGATCTCTTCGGCGGAGCCGTGAGGGGCGAGCTTGCGCACCAGCTCGGCGCGCGAGTGCTCACGGCGCGCGAGGTGCCGCAATGCGCGTTCCCGCAGGCTCGTCTCCGCCATGACCCGGGAAGGGGCGTCAGGCCGCCTCGGCCGCCGGCCGCGCGGGTTCGGGCGGCAGTTCCTTGAGGCCGACCGCGACGCGCACCTTGTTCTCGATCTCGCGGGCGAGGGCGGGATTGCCGCGCAGGAACTCGCGCGTGTTGTCCTTGCCCTGGCCGATCTTGTCGCCCTGGTACGAGTACCAGGCGCCCGCCTTGTCGACGATCTTCTTGTCCACGCCGAGGTCGATGATCTCGCCTTCGCGCGAGATGCCCTCTCCGTAAAGGATGTCGAAGTGCGCTTCCTTGAACGGGGGGGCGACCTTGTTCTTGACGACCTTGCAGCGGGTTTCGGAGCCGACGACCTCGTCGCCCTTCTTGATCGCGCCGGTGCGGCGGATGTCGAGGCGTACCGAGGCGTAGAACTTGAGCGCGTTGCCGCCGGTGGTGGTTTCGGGGTTGCCGAACATCACGCCGATCTTCATGCGGATCTGGTTGATGAAGATCACCAGCGTGTTGGTGCGCTTGATGTTGGCGGTGAGCTTGCGCAGCGCCTGGCTCATCAGGCGGGCCTGCAGGCCGGGCAGCTGGTCGCCCATCTCGCCTTCGATTTCCGCCTTCGGGGTGAGCGCGGCGACCGAGTCGATGACGACGATGTCGACGCCGCCCGAGCGCACGAGCATGTCGGCGATCTCGAGCGCCTGCTCGCCGGTGTCGGGCTGCGAGATCAGCAGATCGGTGATGTTCACGCCGAGCTTCTCGGCGTAGCCGACGTCGAGCGCGTGTTCGGCGTCGATGAAGGCGGCGGTGCCGCCGATCTTCTGCATCTCGGCGATGACCTGCAGCGTCAGCGTGGTCTTGCCGGACGATTCCGGGCCGTAGATCTCGACGACGCGGCCGCGAGGCAGTCCGCCGAGGCCGAGTGCGATGTCGAGGCCGAGCGAGCCGGTCGAGACCGTCTGGATGTCCTTTTCGACGTTGCCGTCGCCCATCCGCATGATCGAACCCTTGCCGAACTGCTTCTCGATCTGCGAGAGCGCGGCGGCGAGGGCCTTGGCCTTGTTGTCGTCCATGTCCTGTCCTTTCAAAACGTTGGGGAATTATGGCACAGAGATTGCTGGTGTGTTGCAGCTCGCCTGCAAGGCGATCCAAAAATGATTATGTCATCATGCCGGCGAGTGCGCGGATGACCGCCTGGCGCCGGATTCCGGTGCGATCGCCGTCGAAGTGGACGGTTTCGCTGCGCAGCTCGCCGTCGCGCTCGCCCCACGCGAAGCACACCATGCCGACCGGCTTGGCGGCGGTTCCGCCGCCGGGGCCGGCGACGCCGGAAACCGCGAGGGCAAAGCGTGCGCGGCTGTGCGCGAGGGTGCCGGAGACCATCTCGCGCACCGTTTCCTCGCTGACCGCGCCGTGGCGGGCGAGCGTCGCGGCGGCGACGCCCAGCAGTTCCTGCTTGGCCTCGTTGGAATAGGTCACGAAGCCGCGATCGAACCAGCCGGAGCTGCCGGCGGTGGCGGTCACGGTTTGCGCGACCCAGCCGCCGGTGCAGGATTCCGCGCAGGCGAGGGTCGCACCGCGCGCGGCGAGCCAGTCGCCGACCCGGCGCGACAGGGCGTGCAGTTCTTCGTCGATCATCGGCTCACCCCAGGACGTGTTTCAGCACCGCGAGCGCGAGGATCGCGTAGCCGGCGGCGATCAGGTCGTCCAGCATCACGCCGAAGCCGCCGCCAACGTGGTTGTCCGCCCAGCGGATGGGCTGCGGCTTGACGATGTCGAAGAAGCGGAAGAGCACGAAGGCGGCCGCCTGCCACGCCAGCCCGGGCGGGGCGAAGAACAGCACGAGCCAGAACGCGACGATCTCGTCCCACACGATCGCGCCGTGGTCCGGCGCACCGAGGGCTCGGCCGGTGCGGTCCGCCGCGACGATGCCGGCGACGAAGAAGCTCGCGAGCAGCGCGAGGAACACGAATTCGGAAATCGGCGCGCGCAGCAGCGGGTAGAGCAGCCAGGCGGCGAGGGTGCCGGCGGTGCCGGGCGCGCGCGGGGAGAGGCCCGAGCCGAAGCCGAGCGAGATGAAGTGCGCGGGGTGGCTCAGGAGCAGGCGGACAGTGGGGCGCATGGACGGGTTTCGGTGCGTGGGTCAGGCGAAATGGTCGTAGCCCGCGTGGGCCGTCGTGTGCTCGCGGCCGTCGGCCTCGTGCAGCACGAGTTCGCCGGCGGTCGCGGTGATCGTGCCGATGCGCGACAGTGACAGGCCGTGCCCGAGCGCGAGCACGGCGAGGTGTTCGCGTTGTGACGGCGGCGCGGTGAACAGGAGTTCGTAGTCGTCGCCGCCCGACAGCAGGCAACGCCGCGCGAGGGCCTCGTCTGCCCCGCAGGCGTGCAGCGCGGCGAGGGGCAGCGCGGCGACGTCGATGCGTGCGCCGCAGCCGGAACTTTCGAGGATGTGACCGAGGTCGCCGAGCAGGCCGTCGGAGACGTCGAGCATCGCGCTGGCGACGCCGCGCAGGGCCTGCCCGAACGCGGCGCGTGGCTGCGGGCGGTGCAGGGCGGCGAGGCAGGATTGCGCGGCGGCCGGCGGGAGCGCGATTTCGCCGCGCAGATGGGCGAGGCCGAGGGCCGCGTGGCCGGGCGTGCCGGTGATCCACAGGTCGTCGCCGGTGCGTGCGCCGCCGCGCGTGATGGCCGTTCCGGCCGGGACTTCGCCGAAGATCGTGACGCACAGGTTCAAGGGGCCGCGCGTGGTGTCGCCGCCCGCAAGGTCCACGCCGAACGCGTCGGCGCAGGCGAAGAAGCCGCGGGCGAAGGCCGCGATCCACGCTTCGTCGGCGACCGGCAGCGACAGCGCGAGCACGGCCCAGCGCGGTTCGGCGCCCATCGCGGCGAGATCGGAGATGTTCACCGCGAGGGTCTTCCAGCCGAGCGCCTCGGGCTCGGCATCGGGGAAGAAATGCGTGCCGGCGACCAGCATGTCGGTCGATACGGCGAGCTGCATGCCCGCCCGCGGCGCGAGCAGGGCCGCGTCGTCGCCGACCGACAGCGCCGTGTGGCGCGCGGGGCGGGTGAAGTGGCGGCGGATGAGGTCGAACTCGGAGGGCATGGGCGGGGCTGCGGGGTTGATCGCGCGCAAGCTTACCGCAGTCGTGGCGGCTGCGACCAACGGCGCCTGAACGCGACGCGCCCACGCTGCGCGCGGACGCGTAAGATGAAGATAAATACTGCTGGCAGGGGGCGGGATGGTCGCCAACGTGGCCGAATCGCGGCGGGAAGGGGATGAACCCTTGCCGGGCTTCATCGTCCGTGATGAGGGCGGGCTGTGGGCCGATCTGCCGCAGCTGGGCAGTTCCGCGGATTTTCGCGCATGGGTGGAGCAGGCGTTCATCCGCGGCATCTGTTTTCGCGGGCTCGATTACCCCGCCTTCGTGCGCCTGGCATTCGATTGCGAGGCGGGGCGCGTGGACGACGAAGTCCGGGCCTGCGCGGCGGCCGGACGGTCGCCCCGCGTGCGTTTCGCCGCAGCCATCACCCACATCCTGCCGGTGCGTATCCCCCTTTATCGCGGCCTCAAGATCTCGGGCGCCCGTGCCGAGTACCTGTTCGAGCCGGTGAGCATTGACTGCACGGTGCCGCACACGGGCGCGGGCGGTTCGCCGGACGGCGCGGAGTTCGAGACGGTCACGCAGAAGACGCGCCTCGATTTCGACGAGTTCATCGCCCAGGCGTGGCTGAAGGGACTGCGCTGTGGCATCGACGAGGCGGCGCTACGGGGAGCGATCGACGGCGAGCACACGGGCAGGGTCGTGATCGCCCACGCCGTGCCCCCGGGCGCCGGTCGCGACGCGGGCGTCGAGGAGCTCTCGGCCGGCCTGCACCGCGACGACGCGCCCGGCCTGCTGCCGGACGGGCGCGTCAATCTCGCAAGCTTCCGCAACCGCTTTCCGCAGATCCGCGCGGGCGAGAGGCTGCTGCGCAAGGTGCCGCTGGTGCTCGGCGAAGCGGGGCGCGAACTCGACGGCCGGGCGGTGGCGCCGGCGCTGCCGAAGGATGTCGACTTCGCCGCGCTCGCCGGCGCGGGCACACGTGTCGAGAGCGGTCCGGATGGCGAGTTCATGGTCGCGACGATCGACGGCTTCCTCGACATCGACGACGCGTCGAGCAAGGTCTCGGTCACGGAAAAAATCGTCAATCGTGCCGGCGTGAGCCTGCGCACGACGGGCGACCTGGTGCTGATGGGCGACGACTACGAGGAGCACGGCGAGATCCAGGAAGGCCGCGTGGTCGAGGGGTTCAACATGACGAGTTTCGCGGACGTGTTCGGCAAGCTCGTGTCGCGCGGCGGCGCGGTCGTGCTGAAGAAGAACCTGTCCGGTGGCGTGATCGTGAGTCCGGGCGGGCAGGTCGCGGTGGAGGGGCGCGCCAGCGGGGCGACGATCCTTGCGCCTGAGGGCGAAGTGACGCTGCAGCACGCCGAGAACAGCCTGATCGTCGGCCGCCGCGTCGTGATACGCGAGCTGGCTGTCGGCTGCGACATCCTCGCCGAAGAGCTGGAGATCGCCCTCGCCGAAGCATCGGTGCTGGCCGGGCGCAGGATCGCCATCGCGCAGGTGCGTCCGCACGGGCCGGCCGAGACCGTGGTGTCCGTCCTGCTGCCGCCCGAAGACACGCAGGGCGAACTGATCACGGCAGCGCGCGCGCAGCTCGCCGAGCTGCAGGCGGCCGACGAGCAGGCGAAGCCGACCATGGAGACCCTGCGCGCGCGGCCCGGGGTGGCCAACTATCTGACCGTCGCCGCCAGGTTGCACCGCCAGGAGATCGTGTTGAATGCCGAGCAGCAGGCCGCCTTCCACAAGCTGCGCGATAGCGTGACGCCGGTGCTCAGGGCCATGGCCCAGTTGTCGGAGCAGGGCAAGGCGCGTGCAGCGCAGCGCGAGAAGCTGCTGGCGGCGATCGCCGGGGTCGAGGCGGCGCGGCAGGCGGCGGTCGCATCGATCCGGTGCCGCATTGCCGACGTCGCGGGCGACCTGATCGTGCGCACGCGGCATCTGGCCGCCGACGCGAAGGCGCCGCAAGGTCTCGCCCCCGGCGAACTTAGGGCCTTCCTGCGGGCGACGCCGGGCGGGAGCCGGCCATTGTTCTCCGGCTGCAGCGGCAGCTTCGACTGGAGCCCGGCCGGCAGCGCTGGTCGGACGGACTGAGCGCCGGCGCCCGCGTCAGGGCCGGATGCCGGAGCGCTTGATCAGGTGCGCGACCTCTCCGACGACGCCGCGGCGGAAGGCGAGCACGCACAGGACGAAGATCGCGCCCGTCAGCACCGTGACCCACTGGCCCAGTTCCGCCCCGTAGTTCTGCAGGCTCACGACGATGGTCGCGCCGACGATCGGCCCGAATACGGTGCCGACACCGCCCAGCAGCGTCATCAGCACGACTTCGCCGGACATGTGCCAGTGCACGTCGGTGAGCGATGCGAGCTGGAACACGAGGGTCTTGGTCGCGCCGGCGAGGCCCGCGAGCGCGGCTGACAGCACGAAGGCGAGCAGCTTGTAGCGGTCGACGTCGTAGCCGAGCGAGATGGCGCGCGGCTCGTTCTCGCGGATCGCTTTCAGGACCTGGCCGAAGGGCGAGTCGATCGCGCGGTCGATGACCCAGAAGCCGAACAGGAACACCGCGAGCACGAAGAAATACATGTTCATCGTGTCGGAGAGGTCGATGAGGCCGAGCAGGCGGCCGCGCGGAATGCCCTGCATGCCGTCCTCGCCGCCCGTGAAGGGAAACTGCAGTGCGAGGAAATATACGAGCTGGGCGAGCGCGAGCGTGATCATCGCGAAGTAGATGCCGGCACGGCGGATCGCGAGGCTGCCGAAGATGAAGCCCAGCGCCGCAGCGCCGGCGCTGCCGGCGAGCAGGCCCAGCTCCGGCGACAGGCCGAGGCTCTGCATGCTGTAGCCGCAGATGTAGCCCGCCGAGCCGAGGAAGGCGGCGTGGCCGAAGGACAGCAGGCCGGTGTAGCCGAGCAGCAGGTTGAAGGCGCAGGCGAACAGCGCGAAGCACAGGATCTTCATCACCAGCACCGGGTAGACGACGAAGGGCGCGGCCAGCCCGATCAGGAGCAGGACGATCCAGCCGATGTGTTTGCCATTCATGGTGCGATTCCCGGTGCGGCGGCGCCGTGCGCCGGAATGATCGGTTGGGCGGGGTGACAGGGCATGGTCTCAGCGCTCCCGCCCGAAGAGTCCGGCCGGCCGCAGCAGCAGCACGATGCCCATGATGACGAAGATCACCACGGCCGACGCTTCGGGATAGAACACGCGCGTAAGGCCCTCGATCAGGCCGAGCCCGAGTCCGGTCACGATGGAGCCCATGATCGAGCCCATGCCGCCGATCACGACCACCGCGAACACGACGATGATCAGGTTGGAACCCATCACCGGGTTCACCTGCAGCACCGGCGCGGCGAGCACGCCGGCGAAGGCGGCGAGCGCGACGCCAAAGCCGTAGGTGAGCGTGATCATCAACGGCACGTTGATGCCGAAGGCCTGCAGCAGCTGCGGGTTCTCGGTGCCTGCGCGCAGGTAGGAGCCGAGTTTGGTGCGCTCGATGATGAACCAGCTGCCGAAGCACACGACCAGCGACACCGCGACGACCCAGGCGCGGTATTTCGGCAGGAACATGAAGCCGAGGTTGAAGCCGCCCGACAGCAGCTCGGGCACCGGGTAGCTTTCCCCCGAGATGCCGAAGCGGTAGCGGAAGAGCCCTTCGATGATCAGCGCGAGGCCGAAGGTGAGCAGCAGGCCGTACAGGTGGTCGAGCTGGTACAGGTGCTTGAGCATCGTGCGCTCGATGAGCATCCCGAACGCGCCGACGACGACGGGGACGGCGACCAGCGCGACCCAGTAGTTGAGCCCGAGCCAGGTCAGGCCGATCCATGCACAGAAGGCGCCCATCATGTACAGCGCGCCGTGCGCGAAGTTGATGATATTGAGCAGGCCGAAGATGATTGCCAGCCCAAGGCTGAGAATCGCATAGAACGACCCGTTGATGAGCCCGATCAACAGCTGCCCCATCAGGGCCTGGATCGGAATGCCGAAGATGTCCATGGTCTCGCGCTCGGGTGTCGGTGCCGGCCGCGGGGTGGTGCGCGCTGGCGCTGCCCATCACCCCGCGGTCATGGCCGGGCTGGGCGTGCCTACTTCTTCACCAGCGGGCACTTGCTCTCGGCCAGCGGGATGTAGGCCTCGTCGCCGGGGATCACTTCACGAATGTGGTAGTAGTCCCACGGATACTTCGACTCGGACGGCTTCTTCACCTGCGCGAGATACATGTCGTGCACCATGCGGCCGTCGACACGCACCTTGCCGTTCTTCGCGAAGAAGTCGTTCACCGGCATCTCGCGCATCTTCGCCATCACCGCCTTGGCTTCGTCCGTGCCGGCGGCCTTGATCGCCTTCAGGTAGTGGTAGGTCGCCGAGTAGTCGCCCGCCTGCGCCATCGTCGGCATGCGCTTCATGCGTTCGAAGTAGCGCTTCGACCAGGCGCGCGTCTCCTCGTTGCGGTCCCAGTAGAAGCCGGTCGTCAGGTACATACCCTGGGTGGCATCGAGGCCGAGGCTATGCACGTCCGAGATGAACATCAGCAGGCCCGCGAGCGACTGCTTGGGTGTGATGCCGAACTCCTTGGCCTGCTTGATCGAGTTGATCGTGTCCGCGCCCGCGTTCGCGAGGCCGATCACCTGCGCGCCGGAGGCCTGCGCGCTCAGCAGGAAGGACGAGAAGTCGCTGCCCGGGAAGGGGTGGCGCACGCTGCCGAGCACCTTGCCGCCGCTCTTGATGACGACGTCCGAGGTGTTCTTTTCGAGCGAGTGGCCGAAGGCGTAGTCGGCGGTGATGAAGTACCAGCTCTTGCCGCCCTGCTTGACCACCGCGCGCGCGGTGCCGACCGGCAGCGCGTAGGTGTCGTAGGCCCAGTGCACGGTCGTGTCGTTGCACTGCTCGTTGGTGATCGGCGTCGAGCCGGCGCCGTTCACGAGCGAGATGCGGTTCTTCTCGTTGGCGACCTTCATCACCGCGAGCGCGGTCGAGGTCGTCACGAGGTCGACGATCGCGTCCACCTTGGCCGTGTCGAACCATTCGCGCGCCTTGTTGGCCGAGATGTCGGCCTTGTTCTGGTGGTCGGCGGAGATCACCTCGATCTTGAAGTCGGGCTTCTCCTTCGCGACGAAGTCCTCGACCGCCATCTTCGTCGCTTCGAGTGCGCCGGGGCCCGACAGGTCGGAATAGGTGCCCGACATATCGGTGAGCACGCCCAGCTTCACGATGCCATCACTGACCGTCGTCGCCGCGGGCGACAGCGCCGGCGCCATTGCGACGGCGGCTGCGACCGTCGAAACCAGAATCTTGCGCTTCATTCTCTCTCTCCTCCTTGTATGCCGCTGGCTCAAACGCCCAGCAGTTTCTGCAGCAGGGGCATCTTCGACTCAAGCTCGTCCTTGCTGACCATCTCGACGATGCGACCGTGTTCGATGACGTAGTGGCGGTCCGCGAGCGGCGCCGCAAAGCGGAAATTCTGTTCGACCAGGATGATGGTCAGGCCCTTCTCCTTGAGCTGCGCGATGACGCGGCCCAGGGCCTGCACGATCACCGGCGCGAGGCCCTCGGTGATCTCGTCGAGCAGCAGCAGGCGCGCGCCCGTGCGCAGGATGCGCGCCATCGCCAGCATCTGCTGTTCGCCGCCGGACAGCCGGCTGCCCGGGCTGCTGCGCCGCTCCTTGAGGTTGGGGAACATCTCGTAGATCTCGTCGAGCGACATCCCGGTGCTGTTCACCGCGGGCGGCAGCAGCAGGTTCTCCTCGGTCGACAGGCTGGCGTAGATGCCGCGCTCCTCGGGGCAGTAGCCGATGCCCAGGTGCGCGATGCGATGCGTCGGCAGGTCGATGACCTGGTGGCCGTTGATCATGATCGAGCCGCTGCGCCGGCCGACCAGCCCCAGGATGGCCTTCAGCGTGGTGGTGCGGCCGGCGCCGTTGCGCCCCAGCAGCGTCACCAGTTCGCCGCGGTTCACCTGGAAGTCGATGCCGTGCAGGATGTGCGACTCGCCGTAGAAGGCGTGCAGGTCGTGCACCCGCAGCATCTCGGAGTCGGGCGTGAATGCGCTCGCCTTAGCCATGTGCGCTACCCATGTAGGCTTCCAGCACGCGCGCATCGGCCGAGACGACTTCGTAAGGCCCTTCGGCGAGCACGGCGCCGCGTTGCAGGACGGTGATCGTGTCGCAGATGTGCGAGACCACTCCGAGGTTGTGCTCGACCATCAGCACCGTGCGGTTGGCCGCGACGCGCTTGATCAGGTCGGCCACGCGCCCGACGTCCTCGTGGCCCATGCCCTGGGTCGGCTCGTCGAGCAGCATCAGCTCGGGCTCCAGCGCCAGCGTCGTCGCGATCTCCAGCGCGCGCTTGCGCCCGTAGGGCAGCTCCACCGTCACGGTGTCGGCGAAGGTCTGCAGGTCGACCGACTCGAGCAGTTCCATCGCGCGCCCGTTGAGCACGTCCAGACTCCTGGCGGAGCGCCAGAAGTGGAAGCTCGTGCCGAGCTTGCGCTGCAGCGCGACGCGCACGTTCTCGAGCACCGACAGGTGCGGGAACACCGCCGAGATCTGGAAGGAGCGGACGATGCCGCGGCGGGCGATCTGCGCAGACTTCTCGGGCGTGATGTCGATGCCGTTGAAGCGGATCGTGCCGCGCGTCGGCGTGAGGAACTTGGTCAGCAGGTTGAAGACCGTCGTCTTGCCCGCGCCGTTGGGGCCGATCAGCGCATGGATCGTGCCCCGCTGCACCTGCAGATTGACCTTGTCGACCGCAACGAAGCCCTTGAACTCCTTCGTCAGGTCCGTCGTTTGAAGAATGTGATCCGTGCCCATCGCGTCTGCCAGATCCTGCCTCTCTCTGTGGGTCGAAGCTGAACTGCGCCGGCATCGGCGTGCCGGTTGAAACACGTTGCGTCGTAGCGGAGTCTGCAAGGACAGCCGCTCATGGATTATAAGAATCCATGTCGCATCGATATGTATCCTTGATCACGGTCGGCACAAGTTAACACCCGTGCCGGGGAGCGTCAATGCGTACCGCCTAGGGGTGAACCCGCATGGCTGCTCGATCCGTACGCGGTGCGCGAAGAAAAAGGCCGCCGCTGCTTGCGCAACGGCGGCCTTCGCGGATGCCTGGCGGCAGTCGCGCGTTACTCGATCGCGGACGTCGATTTCGCCTGCTCGCGCAGCACGAACTTCTGGATCTTGCCGGTCGAGGTCTTGGGCAGCACGCAGAACTCGACGTATTTCGGCACCTTGTAGCGCGCGAGGTGTTCGCGGCAGTGCGCGATGATGTCCTCGGCCGTCACGGTGGCGCCTTCCTTGACCTCGACGTAGGCTGCGGGCACCTCGCCCCACTTCGGATCGGGCTTCGCCACGACCGCCGCCGTCATCACCGCCGGATGACGGTACAGCACGTCCTCGACCTCCAGCGACGAGATGTTCTCGCCGCCCGAGATGATCACGTCCTTGGAGCGGTCCTTGATCTTGACGTAGCCATCGGGCTGCATCACGCCCAGGTCGCCGGTGTGGAACCACCCGCCCGCGAAGGCCTCCTCGCTTGCCTTCTCGTTCTTCAGGTAGCCCTTCATGACGAGGTTGCCGCGGAACATCAGTTCGCCCATCGTCTCGCCGTCGGCTGGCACCGGTTCCATCGTTTCCGGATTGATGACCGAGATGGCCTGCTGCATGTGGTAGGTCACGCCCTGGCGGCCGTTGCGCTCCGCGCGGTTGGCGATCGGCAGCTCGTTCCATTCCGGATGCTTCGCGCACACCGAGGCCGGGCCGTAGGTCTCGGTCAGTCCGTACACATGGGTTATGTCGAAGCCGATGCGCTCCATGCCCTCGATGATCGCGGCCGGGGGCGCAGCGCCGGCGACCAGCGCGGAGACCTTGTGCTCGATCCCCGCGCGTAGGCCTTCGGGCGCGTTGATCAGCATGCCGTGCACGATCGGCGCGCCGCAGAAGTGGGTGACCTTGTGCGTGCGGATCAGCTCGCAGATCAGCGCGACGTCGACCTTGCGCAGACATACGTTCACGCCGGCATTGGCCGCCATCGTCCACGGGAAGCACCAGCCGTTGCAGTGGAACATCGGCAGCGTCCACAGATACACCGCGTGCTGCGGCATGCCCCAGCTGATGATGTTGGATGCCGCGTTCAGGTACGCGCCGCGGTGGTGATAGACGACGCCCTTGGGGTTGCCGGTCGTGCCCGAGGTGTAGTTCAGCGCGATCGCGTCCCACTCGTCCTGCGGCAGGCTCCACGCGTAGTTCGGATCGCCGCCGGCGATGAAGTCCTCGTACTCGATCTCGCCGCAGCGGTCGGTGCCCGGGTACTCCGCATCCAGCGTGTCGATGACGAGCGGTTTCGGCCCGTCGAGCCGTTCGAGCGCGGGGCGGACGATGGACGCGAACTCGGGGTCGGTGATCAGCACCTTCGCCTCGCCGTGCGCCAGCATGAAGGCGATCGCGTCCGGATCGAGGCGCGTGTTCAGCGTGTTCAGGACTGCGCCGGTCATCGGCACACCGAAATGCACTTCATACATCGCCGGGACGTTGGGCAGCATCACGGCGACGGTGTCGCCCCGGCCGACGCCCTTCTGCACCAGCGCACTGGCGAGGCGGCGGCAGCGCTCGTAGGTCTGCGCCCAGGTGAAGGAGCGGCCGCCATGAACCACCGATGTGCGCTGCGGATACACATAGGCCGAGCGCTCGAGGTAGCTCAGGGGCGAGAGCGGCACGTAGTTCGCCGCGTTCTTGCCCAAGCCTTGTTCATATGGACTGTTCGACACGATTTTCCTCTTTATCGGAGTAGTTGATCGATGACACCGTTGCCGGCGCCTGTCGGGGAGGGTGGCCGTTGCCGGCCGTGGGAGTCCTGGAGGGGTTGGGCGCAAATGTACCCAAATCCCCTAAGCACACCAAACTGTTCCGGCCCGTAATGGGCGATTCCGTTACGGATGCGGCGCGAAATCCCTCAATTTCGCGGTCGTGCGAAACGCCGCACGAAGTCTTCGCCGCTCACCGCCTGCCCGTAGAGGTGCCCCTGGAACTCGTCGCATCCCTGGTCGCGCAGGAACACGGCCTGGTCCTCGGTCTCCACGCCTTCGGCGATCACGCGCAGCCCCAGCGTGCGCGCGACGCCCAGCACCGTGCGCACGATGGTGTCGTTGGTGCGGTTGCTGCCGATGCCGCTCACGAAGCTGCGGTCGATGTTGAGCTTCGATATCGGCAGCGTCTTGAGGTTTCCGAGCGGCGAAAATCCCGTGCCGAAACCGTCGATCGACAGCCGGATTCCCATCCTGTCGAGCGTCTCGAGGGCGGGTACGACGTAGGCGACGTCGGAGAGCACCGATTCGCGGAACTCGAATTCCAGCGACTGCGGCGAAATGCCCGTCTCGGCGATGAGTGCGGCGACGCTGTCGGCGAAATCGACGCGTTCGAGCTGGCGTGCCGAGATGTTCAGCGACAGCACCGGCGGCGCCACGCCCGCCGCCTGCCAGGAGATGAATTGCGTGAAGGCCTTGCGCATCACCCATTCGCCGAGCGGGTGGATGAGGCCGTTGTCTTCCGCGATCGGGATGAAACGCTCGGGCTCGACGATACCCAGTTCGGGATCGGTCCAGCGTGCCAGCGCCTCGACGCCCACCACCGAGTCGCCCGAGACGTCGAACTGCGGCTGGAAGTGGAGTTCCAGCGCACCATCGGCGATGGCGCGGCGCAACTGGCGTTCGATCGTCGCGCGCTCGTTCGCGAAGGCGGTCATTTCGGCGGAGTAGAAATGGAACCCGCGGCGTTGCTGGCCGCGCGCCTGCAGCATCGCCGCATCGGCCGCGGTCGCGAGGTCGTCCAGCGTGTAGCCGTCCATCGGGTACAGGCTGATGCCGATGTTCGCGCCGGCATAGACATCGAGATCGTCCACTGCGAGCGGTTTCTCGAGGGCCTTGAGCAGCTGGTCGGCCGTCACGCTGGCGTCGCGCGGGCCGTTGATGCCTTCGATCAGTACCAGGAATTCATTCTCGCCGTAGCGCGCGAACGTGTCCGTTTCGCGCAGGTGCGTCGCCAGCCGCTCCGACGCGGCGATGAGGAAGGGGTCGTTCGGCACCTTGCCTTGTGGCGTTATTTCGACCATGAGCAGCGCGAGCTGACGCGCGTCACGCAGGCTGCGCCGCGCCGCCTGTTCGAAGCGGTCACGCAGCAGCATGCGGTTCGGCAGGCGCGTGAGCGGGTCGTGGTAGGCCAGATCGCGCAGCTTTACCTGCTCCTCCATGATGCGGGAGATGTCGGTGAACACGCCCACGTAGTGGAGCACGTCGCCGGTCGCGTCCCGCACGGTGCTGATCGATAGCCACTCCGGGTAGATCTCGCCGTTCTTGCGGCGGTTCCATATCTCGCCCTGCCAGCGACCGTCGTCGCGCAGTGCGAGCCACATGCGCGCATAGAACTCGCGCCCGTGCCGGCCGGAGCGGAGGATCGCCGGGGTGTGGCCGACGACGTCGCCGGCCGGGTATCCGGTCAGCGTCGTGAAGGCGCCGTTGACCGCCAGGATGCGCCCCTGGGGATCGGTGATCGCGATGCCTTCGGCTGCGTTCTGGAAGACGATGTGGGCAAGTCGCCCTGAGTCCTGGATGGCCGTCATGATCCGCCTCTCGTGCACATCCGGCCATTATGCCGAAGCGGATGAAGGCTGGATTTGCTTATCGTCATATGCCCGCGTCGCGGGCGTTGCGGAAAGCAAAAAGGCCAGCTCCGGGAGCTGGCCTTTTCGGTATCTGGTGGGGGCAGTAGGATTCGAACCTACGACCAATTGATTAAGAGTCAAAAATCCCCCCGAAATTTGGAATTCATCGATATGCATCGGCGAACGTAATGTACTGATAGGTATATGAAATAGTGGATTGATGCACATGGGTGCATGTCGTAGAATGCAGTCTATTCCTACCCAATTCCTACCCAAAGGTGGCCGCCGTGCCCAAGGAACGACTGACAGACACCCGCATCGCCAACTGGCGACCCCCCAAGGAGGCGTTGTTACGCGATACGGAGTCGCATCTGGCGGTGCGCAGCCGTCCCGTTCGTGGGGGGGTGAGCAAGGTTTTCATCTTCATCTCGACGCTGGCCTACAAGGAAATTCGCATCACCATCGGGGAAGTGGGGGCGGTGCCCCTCCCCGAGGCGAAGGCGAAGGCCTTTGCTTGGCAAAAGCTGGTCGACGAAGGGCGCGACCCGCGCGAGGCGCTGCGTGAAGAAGAGGAAGCGCGCGAGGCCGCACGAGCGGCCGCCGCAGCAGCGGAGCTGGCAGCCAAGGCCGAAGCGGAGCACAGGCAGCGTTACACCCTGCGCGCTTTGTGCGACGCCTATGTATCTACACTGGAACGTGCCGGCAAGGTCAAGAGCGCCAGCGCCGCTCGCAGCCTGTTCAAGTGCCATCTGAGCACGGAGACCGCCGGCATGCCGGCCCGCGAGGTCACTGCACATCAAATCGCTGCGGCGGTTCGCAAGGTTCGCGAGGCCGGCAAGGAACGGGCCGCTGGCGTACTGCGCTCCTACCTGTCCGCGGCTTTCAATGCCGCGAAGCGCGCGCCGTTCGATTCCGCTCTGCCTGCCGACCTGATCCCGTTCGGCATCGAACACAACCCCGTCGACGCCATCCCCGCGATTGCGGTCCAGCGCGGCGACCGCACCCTTTCCGTCGATGAATTGCGTGCCTACCTCAAGGCCTTGGGTGACGATCTACCCGACCAGGCCCTGAAACTGGCCCTGTACGCTGGCGGCCAACGCATGGCGCAACTGTTGCGCGCCAAAGTGAGCGACTACAACGCCGACATGGCAACGCTCCGATTGTGGGATGGGAAGGGGAAGCGCCGGACCGCACGCGAACATCTCCTGCCGTTGGCGCCGAAGGCAGCGGGGCTGGTCGCCGGGTTGGCTGAACGCGCCAGAAAACGCGAGCAGGAACGTGCTGACAAGGAGGGTAGAGCACCCGACACGACCGGTCTGTGGCTTTTCTCGACGCACGGCCGCGTGGCAATGACGGGTGAGACGGTGAGCAACCGAGCTGCCGAAATCTCTGCCAACCTCGGTGGCGAATCCTTCGATCTTCGCGATATTCGCCGCACGGTTGAAACCATGCTTGCCGGCCTGGGCATCAGCAAGGATATCCGCGCGCAGTTGCTGAGCCACGGCATCAGCGGCGTGCAGGCCGCCCATTACGACCGACACAGCTATTTGGACGAGAAAGCGGCTGCGCTGACGGCTTGGGAGAACAAGCTGGATGCCATCGAGAAGGGCGTGACTGCGCCCGCCAATGTGGTGCAGCTGCGCAGTGCTTAAAGCAATCTTGAATTTGGTCGATTAACCCATACAATGTACGGTAGGTGACGCCGATTGAATCGTTTCCGCCCTCCGAGCGCCAGGCTCGACAATGGATGCAGGAGGCCGCGGAAGGGCGCCGTCGCCTGCTGTTCTCGCAGCACGCCGAAGAACGGATGCAGCAGCGAAAGATCGGCCGGCGTCAGATTATTCAGGTGCTGCGTACCGGGACCGTGTCCGAGCCGCTGCATCAGGACGTGCGCGGAGACTGGCGATGCAACGTGAGCGGACGCAGCGCCGGGATGTGCCTGACAGTGGGCGTCGTGCTCAAGCAGAAACCCGACGGTGCATGGGTTGTCGTCGCTACCGCTTTCGAGGGTGAATGAAGATGCTGGAATACAAGGACTGCGGACTGAAAGGTATCTGGCTGGCGAGCGGCTACCGGTTCGAGGAAGTCGAGGGCGTCGGCCGTTGCCTCGAAATCGAAGATATCGACGGACTGCATCGTGCCGTTGCGCATCATCTCGTGCATTACCGCAAGCGCCTTTCGGGCCCCGAGATCCGATTCCTCCGCGTCGAGATGGGAATGGCGCAGAAGCGGCTCGCCGATGCGCTGGGCGTGGACGAGCAAACGGTTTCGCTGTGGGAGCGCAGCCGTCGCCGCCCGAGCGTGGCCGCCGAACGCATGTTGCGCCTGCTCTATCTGGAACACGCGGACGGCACGACGAAGCTGGCGGAATTGATCGAGCAGTGGAACGAGACCGACCGCCAGGAAGGCGAGGATCAGTCCATGACCGCGCAGCGGGATCAGGAGAGGTGGCGTATCGCCGCCTGATCGGGCACGCCCCAGTCGCGGCGGCGATGCCATCATGGAGCGGGCAGATTCGTACCATCATGCAGACTTTCGGTGCGCACTGGGCATGCAATGCTGAGGCGAAGGTGAAGTTGTGCCGTGGCGCGGTTTCGGTATGCGTGATCGAGCGCGTCATATCGGTTGATCCGTCACCGGAAAAATTCCGCAGTTACCCGAACGAAGGCGTTCCGTTTCACGCGGGTTGTTTGGCTAAACTTCCGTAACTTGTTGAGTTTCATTTGTTTATTTAAATTGACCGATATTTAGCGGCACCGGTATCATTTAAATAATCTCAGCGCCGCCCTAAAACAAGAAGGGCACCTTCAGACGCTCGCCGTAATGCGAAAGACGAGGAAGGTGGGTAACACTCAGGCCGCGAAGGACAGCTCCCCACGTTTCGACGTGATGTGACCCCTTCGAACGAGTACGTGCCACGCAGTTCGCTGCGTGGGAGGTATTTGCTCGAACAGGACACACTATGAGCGATAAGTTTTCTAAGGCCGCAACGGCCGACTCCAGTTCCATTCCCGCACCCTGGGGCAGTGATGCGCCCCTTGCCTTCCGCAACTATTCCACTGAACAGGCTGCGGAGCTCCTTAAAGTCAAGCCGAACACTCTGCGAGCGGCCCTTTGCCGCGACGGGCACTACTTCGGCCTGAGGCCGATCAAAAGTCCGAATCGCTTCCTGCTGTGGCCTGCCGCGGATGTCGAGCAGTTCATCGTCGCCGGCGGCAAAGGCGGTGCAGCATGCTGACCACTTTGAATCGCCGCGCCGTCGACGGTGCTCAGAGCCCCGACACCGAAACCATTGACTTCGTTGAAGTGGTGGTTGGTGCATCGCATAACGCGCCGACTGCGCCTGTCAGCGCAGACAGGGCAGCGCCGTGCTTGACCAACGCGGCAGCCGTTCAAGCCGACTTCCCGCGTGCAAACAGCGTAAAGGGCGCAGTTCTCGCGGAACTGCTCGCCGGCATTCGAATGACCCACAAGGATGTATGGGAGCGTCACGGATCGTCTCGTGCCGCTCACCACATTTTCAAGCTGCGCGCGGCGGGCTGGTCGATCGAAAGAAATGACATCGATGCTCCGACCTCGGACAGCCGGGTCGCACGGATCGCCGAATATTTCATGTTGCCGGAAACGATCCATGCTGCCGGTGCCGCAGGTCAGCAGTACGTCGCTGAAGTACGTCGCGTGCGGGGTCTGGCTTGAAACTCGTCAAGAACGACCAAAACATTTTTGCGCGCGACGATCGGGTGCGTGCTCGGTCGGCGCTGCAGGCCATCGATGCGGGATGCGAGCGCGTCGAGTGGGTGCGCGTGGGCATGGCCGCCCGCGCGGCAGGTCTCGAGTTCGACGACTGGCACGAGTGGAGTGCGACCGCGTCGAATTACAAGGATGAGGCCGATTGTCGTGCGGTATGGCGTTCGATGAACGGCTCTGGCGTCGGGGCCGGTACGTTGTTCGCAAAGGCTCGTGCTGCGGGCTGGCGCGATACCTCCGCGCGTACCAGCGTAGCGCCGACTCGTTCCACCCTGCGTTCGATCCCGTGGCATAGGTCCTCCACGTTGGCCGCGTTCGACGTCCAAGAGGTGTGGAAGGCGGGCGAGCTCGCAAACGACGAACACCCCTATGTCGCCAAGAAGCGCGGTGATCCGGTCGGACTGCGTGTGTATCGCGGCCCGCTCGTCATCGCGGGTCAGGCGCTGGATGGTGCGCTGATGGTGCCTGCTCTCGGTTTCGACGGTGCTCTCCGCACGGTGCAGTTCATTCCGCCCGTCGGCAAGAAGGTCAATGCGCCGGGTCATTCGATGGATGGCGTGTTCACTGTCGGGCAGCTCGCCCCGCCCGGCGAGGCGCAGACCGTATACGTCGGCGAAGGCATTGGCGTAGCGTGGGCATGTCGGCAGGCGACCGGATCCGCGGCGGTGGTGTGCTTCGGCGCCGGTCGCATGGAGGCTGTCGCGCGCGAAATCCGCATGCGCTATGCCGCTGCGCGTCTCGTGCTCGTCGCCGATGCCGGCAAGGAGCTCCATTGCGCGAGGATCTCGAAGGACGTTGGCGCGTTGTGGGTCGAGATGCCCGCCGGGTCGTCGTCGAACTATGACGCGAACGATTACGCGGCAGACAACGGTCTTGAAGCACTGGCCGCGCTGCTCGCCGCTCCGAAGGGGCCGCCGCAACGCTTCCCGCTTCTGACTGCGGAGGTGCTCGCATCGCAGCCGCCGCTCGAATGGCGGATCAAGCACATCCTGCCCGAGCAGGGCATCGCCGCCGTCTATGGACCGAGCGGCAGCGGCAAGACGTTCCTGCTTCTGAATGCGGCAATGAGTATTGCCGACGGGCTGCCCTGGTTCGACTACAGAGTGCGCGCCGCCCCGGTGACTTACGTCGGGCTCGAGGGGGCGGCCGGGCTGGCGCAGCGTGTGCGCGCCTACCGCAGTACGTGCGGACGCGGTGCAGGCTCCAATGTCCGCTTCATCACCGCACCGCTGTCCGTCTTGGAGGGGGAGGACGTGCAGGAGCTCGGCGCTGCAATTCTCGCGGCGGGTGCGGGTAATGGCGTGGTCATCATCGACACTCTGAACGCCAGCGCGCCCGGCGCCGACGAGAACAGCTCCGCGGATATGGGCGAAATCATTTCCAGCGTGAAGCGGCTGCAGGCCGATGTGGGCGGACTGGTGATCCTGGTGCATCACACCGGCAAGGACTCGAACAAGGGCATGCGGGGGCACTCGAGCCTTTTCGCCGCCCTTGATGCCGCGATCGAGGTTACGCGCGAGGGCGACCGCCGGGCATGGCGTGTCGCCAAGTCCAAGGACGGTGAGGACGGGGTTTCGCGCCCGTTCAGTCTGGCGGTCGTGGAACTCGGCGAGGACAGGGACGGTGAGACGGTGACCAGTTGTGTTGTCGAGCCCGATGTGCAACGACCGAAAGAAGTACGTCGTGCTGCACCGCCTCGTCGCGGGAACATGGGCCTGACCTTCGATGCCATCTCGGCCGCGTTGAAGGACGCGCGCAGCTTCGGTCAGGCGTCCGCCCCGCCTGGGCGGCCCTGCATCAGGTTTGACGAGGCGGTCGCCGTTGCGGCGGAATGTCTTCCCTGCGAGTCGAAGCGCCAGCGTGAGCGCGCTCAGGACGCCATCACGTCACTGGTTAGCCGCAAGAACCTCGCCTTCGACGGTGGGTGGATATGGCTTCCCTGATCAGTATTCCGCGCCTTCCCGTTTTCCCGCCCCCCTATAGGGGGCGGCGGGAAGATCGGGAAATCCCGGCGTTCCCGTTCTTTCCCGTTTTTTCCCGTTTCGGGAATTTCGGGAAAGGGATTTCGGGCATTACGCAGGGTCGCGCAGCGAACGGAACTGTGTAGAACACTGAAGCATGAGGATTGAAAATTGAGCAGCGAGAACCGAAAAATCGGAATGAAAACGGACGGACGTGACGCGAAAGGTCGTTTCACTCGTGGCAATGCCGGCAAGCCGCGGGGCGCGAAGCACCGCGCGACCACACTGGCAATGGAGCTGCTCGAGAGCGGCATCGAAGACGTGGCCGGCGTGGTCGTCGAGGCGGCGCGCGGCGGCGATCTGATGGCGGCGAGGATCGTGCTCGACAAGCTGATTCCCAGTGCGAAGGAGCGGCGCGTCGATCTCCCGGAACTGCCCGATACTGCGACCGCGGCCGGCGTGTCTCAGGCTCAACAGCACATTCTGGAGGCGGTGGCTGCTGGTGCCCTCACGCCGGGCGAGGCAAGCACGCTCAGCGGAATCGTCGAAGCGCGGCGGAAGGCGCTCGAGACGCAGGAGCTCGAAGCACGCATTTCCGCACTCGAGAACATTGACCGTGCGACGGGCAGCTGATGCACGCGGAGGTCTCGATCAAATGGTTGGCGGCGAGCAAGGCAGTTGATGCTCTGATTGTCCCGGACGCGCCGCGGTGCCGGTTCGCCGCCCGCCGCAGCCAGCCGTTCGAAGGCAACGCATTACACGGATCATGGCCGCACCGTCACCTTGCGGCGGCCTTACCTAGGCTTGGTGACTGCGGGTATCGCGTCATGGAGGGCGCTGCATGAGGAATCTCGAACGTCGTATTCAGAAGCTTGAACGGCAAGGAGGTTCGGATTCCGGGGCTGTGGCCTTCGATATCCGCTTTGTCGATGCAGACACGATGGCGGAGACGTCGCGTATCGTCTTCGATGAAAACGGTCACCAGACCAAATACGAAGTGGCAGGTAATGGGGAGTGGAGGTTGGTTGATGAAGCGGCTTGAGAAAAGGGTTGCCGCGATAGAGGCTGCCAGTAGCGGGTATGCGCGTGCTGGTGGCACTGCCACGGATTGTTGCGCCACCTTCGGTTACTCGCTGGAGCAAGCCATCGCAGAATTCGGGTCCTTCCCCGCTTTCTGCTACGCCCTGCTGGAGCGCGGTGACGCGCGCCAAGCTCTCATTCGTCTGTCGAAGGAGGGCGCACCACAATCGAACTGAAGGCCGGAAACAGCCTGTCCGCGTTCAGTTGCTCGATCCAGCGGCGGACGAGCCAAGCGGCGGGAGAGCTCATGAGCGCGACGAAACAGATGATGTCGGCCCACTGCGCCGGAAGGTCGCCTGTCCCGAAGGCCGCCCGCATTTCCGCGTTAAGCCCCATGTCACTGTGCATGATCGAGTCGAGCGCAACGTGCGATAGTGTCCCGAAGAGGGCCGTGCCGACGACAATACCGTGCCGTGCGCGGCCGATGCGATCGACAATTGCGCTCGGCCCATATCGCTGCCACACCTCCCAGATCACAGCGGTCGCGACCGCGATCAGCAGTGCGCCGAGGACGGTGTGCGTGGGGCCATGCAGCGGGCCGTCCAGCAAACCAAGGATCTTGATCCCGGGCTCGAGATCCATCAGCACCTGTGAGCCGGCAAAGACGGCAAACGAGAAGCGACGGCCCAGGGCGGCTTTCCCGAGAGCGCCGACACCGAAGTGAATAGGGGTGAAGGGCACAGTCATTTCCTCCCGAAGAACCAGAAGAGCCCGCCGACGATCAGCAGTCCGACCAGCGAAACAGGGCCGTTGAGCGTGTCGCCGCCGCTGTCTGCGTTGTGCGAGCCGGCGACGGCCAAGGCGACGCCGGGCTGCAGCAATAGAGTGATGACGGCGAGGATGATCGTTTTCATGGCGAGGTCAGTGATTCCGCTTCTATGCTATCCGTATCCTCTGCTGCGCGCGAGCGGATGCCGAGGCGACTCGCTTTCGACGGAGCGCGGCGCAGGTCGTACGAGCGTCGGATCGGCATGATTCCGCGGCACTCGCAAGGAGCGCCGGGGCCGCGTGTTCTCGCCCGCGGGGCGGCCTGCAAAGGATTATTTTCGCGTTTGCCCCCGAAATAGGTCGGATAGGCAAAACGCATACGTGAGCTCACGTAATTTCTCTGCCGTTGTTCGGGTGGCACCGTGCGGCAGAGGAAAATAGATTGAGCGAACGAAGCCCGCGGTGTTCATCGGTGGGCCTTGCACGGCATGGTACGGCCTCGCGTTTGCTGATTCCGCGTCCCTCAGCCGCTCCATGCTGCCCTGCCAAGGCCAAGGTCCACCCATGTGCATCGCGGGTTTCTTGCTGTAGGCGTCCCGAACGACCGTCCGCAGCACGAGAGTTCGCGCGCCCATGTCCGTGGCGGCCCTGCAGAAAAGCGGATGCGCTTGCACTGAGGGGCCGGCGCAGCGGCGTTCTACTGGCGACCGCAGAAAACGGGCAATGGCATGGTGATGCAAGGCGACTGGCCCACGTTATGGGCGCCCGACAGGTAGAACAGTAGCCACGATGGTGCGGTGGGCGTGCAGCTGGACTGCATTGCTGGCCGAAAGGGTAGGTATCACCGCCCTCGGCCCCTCCTATTGCCCGCCGTTCCCTGCGCAGCACGACGATCTCTGCTAGGCTCCGCACGTTAATGCGGACCACATAGAATCACAGTCCATGGAAAACTTTGCGGTACGGCTTCTCATCGGAATCATGGGCCTAGGTATGGTGCTGTACCTGATCGTGCAAGTCCTCAAGGCGATCCACCAGTATCGTGCCCGGCGCTACTGGGAGGCCCGACGCCAGCACGGCGAGAGCGGTTTCTGCCTCCACGATCCTCGTACCGGAAACATCATCCGCGTGAGGTCGCCGCGCAAGCAGTAGCACTTGGCGCGGGAGTTCTCGGCGTATTGCTCGTCATACCTCGGGAAGACCTTCCCAACTTGTCGTCACCTATCCCCGCGTGGGCGGGGGAGCCAATTCGCCCGACTGGTCGCGGATGCCGGAGTCGGGCCTATCCCCGCGTGGGCGGGGGAGCCATCTGCACGGTTACTGCTTGTGCCGTCGCGCCGGGCCTATCCCCGCGTGGGCGGGGGAGCCGCATCGGATGGGGCGCGCTGGAAGCTTCAATCGGGCCTATCCCCGCGTGGGCGGGGGAGCCTCTCTCGGAAAGCTCACGCGCTACGGCCTGCCGGGCCTATCCCCGCGTGGGCGGGGGAGCCACGCCCTCAAGCTGGAACGTATCCGCCGTGACGGGCCTATCCCCGCGTGGGCGGGGGAGCCCGCCGTCGTCGTCTCGCTGGCGTGGCCTAGCAGGGCCTATCCCCGCGTGGGCGGGGGAGCCAGAACGCGGTAAGGGCAGCGTCCATCGTCAAAGGGCCTATCCCCGCGTGGGCGGGGGAGCCGATCTGCCGCGCTCGGCCCAGGCCGAGGCCAAGGGCCTATCCCCGCGTGGGCGGGGGAGCCATGATCCGCCGCACCCATCACGCCATGCGCAAGGGCCTATCCCCGCGTGGGCGGGGGAGCCCTGATCGGCGCGTCTGCGACGGGCATGGTCGAGGGCCTATCCCCGCGTGGGCGGGGGAGCCAGCTCGATCAGCGTCACGACGGCCTTTGCCGGGGGCCTATCCCCGCGTGGGCGGGGGAGCCGCTTACAAGTCGGCCACGGTCCACACGCACAAGGGCCTATCCCCGCGTGGGCGGGGGAGCCGTCGGGCTGGCCGGGCGGCGTCGTGCTGCGTAGGGCCTATCCCCGCGTGGGCGGGGGAGCCACTGCCGCCAATTTCCAGCCACTCCAAACAGCGGGCCTATCCCCGCGTGGGCGGGGGAGCCTACTCAGAATCAGCGGATGCGATGGCTGATCGGGGCCTATCCCCGCGTGGGCGGGGGAGCCGGCCGGCGCGATGCTGCCGGGGTAGTGGGGTCGGGCCTATCCCCGCGTGGGCGGGGGAGCCAACACCGCGGGTGTCGATGATCGGCAACAGTGGGGCCTATCCCCGCGTGGGCGGGGGAGCCTCGCAAACGCACAGTGGGTACCGGATTCCGTCGGGCCTATCCCCGCGTGGGCGGGGGAGCCGCTTACAGGCCGCGCAGTTCGGCGAGCGCGAAGGGCCTATCCCCGCGTGGGCGGGGGAGCCCCGACAGCGGTATTCAACGCACCGTCCGCGAAGGGCCTATCCCCGCGTGGGCGGGGGAGCCATTGCATCATCGACGCGGAACAAACCCACCATGGGCCTATCCCCGCGTGGGCGGGGGAGCCCCTCTGGTGTGTTTGCCGATATCGCACGGTACGGGCCTATCCCCGCGTGGGCGGGGGAGCCGAAGGTCACGACGGCCTCGCCGCTCTTGATGAAGGCCTATCCCCGCGTGGGCGGGGGAGCCGCGGCATTGGCGGCGTCGATTGCGGCGTTGAAGGGCCTATCCCCGCGTGGGCGGGGGAGCCCAGTTGTTTGTCGGGCTGGCCCACTGGACATAGGGCCTATCCCCGCGTGGGCGGGGGAGCCACACTGCATTGCACACCTGAACTCCATACACGGGGCCTATCCCCGCGTGGGCGGGGGAGCCCCGCCTGCCCTTCATCGAGGTAGGTCGCAACGGGGCCTATCCCCGCGTGGGCGGGGGAGCCTGCAACGGGCGCTGTCCGATGTGCAGCAGTTTGGGCCTATCCCCGCGTGGGCGGGGGAGCCAACTTCTGCCAACGCGAAGATTTCCAGCCCGCGGGCCTATCCCCGCGTGGGCGGGGGAGCCTTGGTCGGGTGTTGCGCGACGAGATCGCCAACGGGCCTATCCCCGCGTGGGCGGGGGAGCCATCGATGGGGCCGGCGCAACGGTCGATAACAAGGGCCTATCCCCGCGTGGGCGGGGGAGCCTGATGGGTTCGGCGGATCACGGCTGCTCTCCAGGGCCTATCCCCGCGTGGGCGGGGGAGCCAAGAAATACGGCGACTTTTCTGAAGGTGATGAGGGCCTATCCCCGCGTGGGCGGGGGAGCCGAGCCGACTGAAGCGGATGGCGTGAATGTCAGGGGCCTATCCCCGCGTGGGCGGGGGAGCCCGTCTCGGTTGATTCCTGCAGCAGATTGGTCAGGGCCTATCCCCGCGTGGGCGGGGGAGCCTGCTCGAAATCAAGACCATCCTGAGCGGCGAAGGGCCTATCCCCGCGTGGGCGGGGGAGCCTGGTCATGAGAACGACTGGTATCTGTTCGGTGGGGCCTATCCCCGCGTGGGCGGGGGAGCCTGGCTGACGGGGGCGACGGTCGCGCCGTCCTCGGGCCTATCCCCGCGTGGGCGGGGGAGCCCGCAATCAAAAATGCTCGGGGGGGTGGGAACGGGGCCTATCCCCGCGTGGGCGGGGGAGCCCGGGGAGGCGGCGGAGTACGCGGTGGTCCAACGGCCTATCCCCGCGTGGGCGGGGGAGCCTCTTGAAGTCAAGTTCATGACTTCAAAAGAAAAACAGACTGTACCATCTCCCAAATTGTTAAAGAACTTGGACCTGCCGTCTGGCTCGCGCCACCCACATGCCGTCCAATTCGATCAACTCCTTTGGCGGTTCACCGAGATGGGCAAGTCCGACGCCTCCAGTTTCGTTGTTGTCGCGCCAGACCATAACGATGCTGCCGCGCGGCTCAGAGTCATGCCAATCGGTGAGGACCTTCCAAGTTCGTTCGCGCACGCCTTTGGTCATTCGGGGCGAGACGAAGACGGTGGGTGCAATCTCTAGCATTACGGAGGCGAGAAAACCGCGGAAGCGGTCGGCGACGTCACGCGTTACTATCACTGCCAGCGGCATCGACTTCTTCCATGCGCAAAACGGACTTGATGCTGTCGATCATCGACGGGATCACCGATTTCTTACGGAACACAGTTGCAGCTTCCCGCCGCACTAGGCGATCGATGGTGTCCGGAGCGCCGTCGAGCGCCTTGCGCGCAGCGGCGAATGCGATTGGCAGCGTGATCGAGTCGCGGTACAGGTCCGCGATGTCGAGAACGAAGGATTGACCCGAGTCCTCGTGGATGAAACCGAGCTGCGGGATTGCCGCGAGGGACTGTACCGCAATCGCCGCTGCAGCCTGCACTGCCGTTGCCGCATGATTGATAGCTTGATTCGGTGTATCCGCTGCATCGGGGGCCGCGCGGTCGTAATGTCGACCTTTCCACGGAATACCATAGCGTTCCGCGGTCAGCCGATACAGCGTTTTGACGCGCGAACCTTCGATGCCGCGCAGCGTGTCCAGGTCGCGGTGGGGGAGGATCTCACCCAAGCGCAGGGCGTACATGCGGCGGGCCACAGCGATGCGCCGGCGCGGATTACCCCTGAGTTCCGCCTGACGGCGCGCTACGTCCGACCGATCCGGAAGAAGCGGCGGCGCCGTATAGCTGCGTACGCCATCCATCCCTACCGCTGCCATCAGCGTGCCGTGACGCGCGAGGAGGCGCAGCGCATCGTGCGTGACGCTGCTGCCAGGGCCCAGGAGGATCATGGATACCGCCTGGTGCGGGATCTGGTCGATGTAGGGCGTGAGGCTGTCCTTGCCGGCCATGAAGTGCAGGCAGCCGTCGATGACGCACAGCTCACCACGCTCCAACCACAGCAGACCATGACGGTCTGCATGCGGTATGCGGGCCGTCTCTAACCCCAGGCGACCCTTCAGCATGCGGCGGGCGGGCGCAGCAGCAGCATGCCGAAACCGAATGCGCGATGGCGGCCGACACCCCGTGCGAGCAGGGCTGCAAACCCGATTGGGTCGCGCACCGTGAGCTCGCCGGAAAACAGCGCATCGGGCCCGGTCACTCGCTGGGCGGGGCGCTTACCTTCGGCGGCGCGGCCCTTGCGCAGGCTAGCAGTAAGCTTAAATGCGTCGAGCCGCGCATGTTCGACCTGCGCGGCGTCGTTACGTGCCAGCTCGCGTGCCAGCCATTCTCCATAAGCGGCCTCGCGCGCTTCGCTGAACCCACCATCACCGAAAGTCTCGGCGGCCATCTGGAAGACGTCGCGTTCACGGCCCTCGCGGGTACGCAGCACCGGACGCACGCGTACCTCAAATCCCAGACGTCGACCGGAGGCCCATTCGGCCGGGAAATTGCGTGTGGCGAAGCGGTCCAGTCCGAGCGCAGCATGGACGTCAGGCGCGGCCATTTCGGCAGCCAGTTTTAGTCCCTCGGCGTCGTGCGCGGTGTAGGCCAATAGACCGCGGACATCGCCGAAGTGGCGGAAAGGTTTGGGCGCGGCCTCGCCGAAGGTAGCGGTGAGCAGCGCGTGAAGTGCATAGCCCAGGTCATCGCCGCCTGCAGTCAAACCGAAGCGTGTGGCCCATGCAGCCAGCCTGCGCGGGTCGGGATGGCATTGAATCAGATTCAAGCTCATGCGTCGGCCTCCCGCGACAAAACGCCTTCGCACACGGGGCGCCAGCCACCGTGAACGCCACTGGTCCAGTTGCGTTCATCGCACACATCGAGTTGCCGGCTACCGTGCAACTCGCCCTCGCCGGCCGGCCACAACACGCGCGGGTGCGCATTGGTGGCCAGTGGAGCGGCCTTCTGCAGGGCGGTGAGCAGATCCGGCGCATCGCACCAGCCGGCAAACAACGGTGAAGCGGGGAGACAGGGTTTGCGTCCGAGGAAGAGCGGACGTGCGGGGCGTTGCAGGGCGTCGGCCACCATCTCAAGCGTGGGGGCTTCGTCAGCAGGTTCGAGACGCAAGGCAACCATTACGGCTGCGTCGGCGTGATGATCTCGATAACGCTGCAAAGTCAGAACCTTTTCTCCGGTTTGGTCGGGCCGATAGGATGGACTCGGCTCGCGCCCTTCAGGCTCCCCACTTGTCGTCCACCCTCGGTCATTCATCCCCAATCGAGCAGTCTGATAGTCTCGGAGCCGCGCGCCCGGCCGGTCCAGCCGCGCCCCAAATACGAGCCGCGCCTGCAGCCGATCGTGTTCTGCTGCGTCCTCGCGCCGCCACCCAAGCGCATTCGCGATCAGTCCCGTGAACATCGACTGTGCCGGGAAGTCGCGGATTACGCCGAGGTTGTCGATGGTCTCACCGCCGAAGGCCATCAGTGGCGCTTCGAGGCGCAGCAACAGGTGCCTTGCCATTTCAGCACGCCCCGTCCCGAACGATTTCTGTGATCCACTGGCCAAGTTGCGTGAGCGTGGCACGTTCAGCCAACGGCACTGCAATTTCATCCAGCGACAGGAAGCGTCGCGCAGTGGGCATGCCGTAGGCCGTGTCCAACGCGCCGATTTCGCTCGTCAGCTTACCAACAGCGCGGGCGCGGATCGGAAGCTCGCCCTTGAGCGGGAGCGGGTCGTGGAAGGCTGCGGCGAGGCTGCGGGGCTGCCAATCGCCAGCTTCGACCAATACGAACTTGGCCCAGTCATACGGGGCGGTGGAGCCGCGCTTGGCGCCGGGGCTTACGGTGGCAATGAGATGCAGGAGGTGCTGCGCCACCTTGCCGGCTAGTTCGCGGGTAGCAGGTGCCGTGCTGGTAGCGAAGACGTCCTTCGCATCGATGCCTTCAAGGTTGGCAACGAGCTGCGGTACGTCGATCACGACGTAGCCATAGTAGAGCCCCGATGCGAGCTCGGTGTCGAAGATGCCGGCCGAACCGGCGCCGTCTTCCTCTTGGGCGAAGTCGTCGACCACAGTGAAATAGTCGTTCTCGACCTGCGCTTCATGCACAGTGAAGGCGTGCGCGACCGAAACCGATGCATCGCGATTGGCGAGTGCGTCGGATGTGACCATGCGGCCGAACAGCGCAGATTCGAGACCGCTGCCAAGTTTCATTGTCTCGATGTTCTTCTTTTCCTCCTTGAGGAATTTCCCGACGGCGGCCTTCAGTTCTGCCGGTTCGGAGAAATCGCTCGCGATGTCGCGGCACCGGCGCGCTAGGTAAGCGATTTCTTCGTTGCCAAAGAGAACGGCCTGACCGGTCTGCAAGGCCTTGGTGCCCTCCTTTTTCTTGTCGGCCTTTTCGCCGAACATGGCTTCGAGCAGAGCTTCCGCGGTCGCGAAGGCTCGCGATTCGTCTATCTGTTGTGCCACGAGCCGCTGGCGGATGAGCTCGGCTACGTAACGCGTGCGCGTCGCCATCGGAACGCCCAGTTGTGCCAGGGAAAAGGCGTCATCCGCAACACGCCAGTGGCGCTTGAGGCATTGCGAGGAGATGCGTGTGCGAATCGCTCCGCCGTAGGGCAGACGCTTGGCGAGACCGGCATCGTCACGGTTGAGCAAGGCCGCGGGGTAGGTATGAAGCGTGTGAATCTGAATGAAGCGAGGAAGGCTCATGGTGTTTTCCTAGACGAAGTCGATTGGATGGGTTCGATTCAACGATGGGCGGCGGCGTAATAGCTGCCGGCGATGCGCAAACGGAGCGTCTCGGCGTGCGCTTCTTCGCGGTCCGTGGCGAGGATCAATCCCCCAAATTCCAGCCAGTTAGGGGCGAGCCCGCGACTTGCCATCAGGCGCAAAAGGCGCGGCACCTGCTGGCGGAAGGCGTCTCCGCGTGAAGTAAGAAACCGCGTTACGCGACTTTCGGATACGGCACGTTTGGAGTCTCCGTGCGCGGCTAGTTGCGTGCCGAGGCGTGCCGTTCCGTCGTGGCCTGCGAGGGCGATGCCGTGGGCAATGAGCGCCCAACGCTGCCAGGTCTCAGGTGACCAGTCGTCCGGGGAAATGCCGGCCAGCACCAAAGCGCGAGCTAGCGCGCCGATTTGATGCGGACGTAGACCGTCGGGGTCGAGGCGTGCCAGTGCAGCCTGTTCGCCCTTGTCCAGAGCGGCCGTGTCACCGCGAAAACGCGGCGGCTTCGCGATGACTTGGGCCAGGCGGACGAGCGGGGAAGTGGGCGCCGTCGAATTTTGTTCAGTCATGATGCGGCCTCCTCTGCCGCCGGTTGAGCGCGAAGGTGGAGAGCGAGCGCGGGGAAGTGCTTATCGCCGCGCAAGGCGCCATGAAAGTAGGACAGTGCGCGCGAACGGGCGCGGTAACGCCGCTCGCCACATTGAGGGCCGATTGCGAAGGCGCTGCGCAGCACCGCTTCGGCACGCTCGGCGAGGCCGATCAGCCACGTCAACCGTTCTGCATTGGGATCGCCGGCCTCGATTTCCTGATTTAGGTCGTCGAAGAAGCGCCCGTCTTCGGTGCGTTCAAAAGCCTGCGTGAAGGCTTCGATCTGCTGTTTGGCGGTGCGGCGATCAAAGTCGATCTTGTCGGTTCCTGCTTCGAGAAGGTAAAAGAGCGCGGTGCGAAGCACCGAACCGCGCATCGTGGCCACGTCCTTCACCCTCGCGGCTGCAATCGTCGCAGGTAGGTCTGTCCGACCGCTGCGAAGGAAGGCGATCGATTTCTTCGTGAGCGGAATCCGGCGTTCGTGGTAGCCCTCGGTCTTGCCTTGCCCACGCACTAGGCCCTGTGCGAGTAGCGCGATGCCGGATGTTCCGTCCTCTGGCCGCAGTACTTGAGCGACCGTCTTGCGATACTTCGATCCCCAGGCCAATTCAGCACCGAGGCTGTAGTTGAATCCGTCAGCACCGAGCGTGAGGGCCTTGTCCTCTTCGACAGGAATCCACGCGTCCCCCGTGACACCCTTACGCACCGAAGCATCGACACGTCCCGCCTTTGATCCAGTGCCGCGCGCACTGAGCTCGCAGCATTGACCGACGGTGAATCTGACCCGACGGCATATCTCAATGTAGAGCGGGTCGAGAGCTTCAAAAGCTACACTCTTCGAACCATCCCAAGAGGGTAACCAGAGCAGCCTGAGCCCACCTTCTCTTTTTAGTCCGTGAATCTCGATAATTTCGTCGCGCGCGGACTGCAGCGCCGCGACATCGCGGCGCCACCGCACACCTGTCCCGCCAGCAGGCACTACGCCGATTGCGGGGCGGCTCGAAAAGCCGCCGTTCATACGTGAGATGCCGTAGTTTCCGGCCCCAAGAAAGCCTTCTTGGGTCTGCAAGCTCACCAAGGCAAAGAGCCAATCGTCCTCTTCGGCATGTCGCATTCGCTCGCCTTTGAGGTCGTGGTTCTTCGACGTTACGAGCATGTCGAGCGCATCGGGCGTCGAAATCTCTTTCCACCCATCGAGCTTGCCGCCCGGCACCGGCGCCTGCAGAAAGGCGGGCTTGTCGTGCGGAGTGAGAAGGCTGAAGGCGCAACCGTCTGGATAGTCGGGTGTCAGAGCAAGTAGTCCGGCTCGCCAGTCGGCCGCGTTATCCCACGGCACAGTCCTGCCGGCTTCGTGCAGCGCGAGCGCGGCCAGTTGTACGAGCAGCGCGTGCCATGGGTGACGCTGATGCGGGCGCAGGGCGGGGTAATCGCGCACGGCGTCTTGGCCGAGTAGAACGAAGAGCTCTGGCAGCGACACCTTTTGCAATTTGCCTTCCAAGTCGCGGATGCGGATCAGGGGCTCATCGAGCAGGTTCAGGCGGGGGCTCTCCATGCATTACTCCGGGGTGGCGGGTTGCGCGAGTCTTTCGAGGCCAAGGCGGCTGTATCGATAGCGTGCCTCGCCGAGGCGAAAGGTGAACCCTCCGCTTTCCGCTTCTATGTCTTCTGACTGGGCTTCCAGCGGAAGTCCAACGGGAAGAAGGTGGTGCCGGATCGGCAATTCACGAATGCGGTTGCCGAAGGGGCCAAGCGGAGGCGGGTAAAAGTTCACGACCCGGTCAGCGGCGCCGAGGCGGGTGGCGAGTTTCACCTCTTTTGGGAAAGCGAGTTCGGCGAACGCCGTGTCCAACGGCAGCAGCCCGAGCTTGGCGCTGGTGCGACGAGCGCCGGTATCGCCGTCGATCTGCTGACCATGCGCCGCCCAGGCTTCGCCCAGCGCCGCCATGGCCTGAAGGGCGTCGGGATGGGTGGCAGACTCGACCAATCGCCGGTTGTCGGCAGGGATGCGGACGTGCGGTTCGCTGTCGATCAGCTGGCGCGTCGCTTCAAGAGTGCGCACATCCGCATACACCCCGCCACCGTCCCGGAAGCGGCCAAGGCCGTGTCGCGGGCGGGCAAGATATGGTTCTAGGTCGCCACCCGATGGCGCCAACACGACCACGCGTGCCTCGCGGAACGGCGTCGGTCTCGCCTCGGGTGGGCGCAGGTGACGGTGCAACCGACCGATGCGCTGCAGCAGCACATCCATAGGGCACAGGTCGGTGATCAGAAAATCGGCGTCGAGGTCCAGGCTTTGCTCGAGCGTCTGCGTTCCGACTACGATCAGCGGCCCGTTCGGCCGCTTCTTGCCGAGCTGGGTTTCGACGGCCATATCGAGCATTGGACGGTCTTCGCGCGAAAAACGGCTGTGGTGCAGGGTGATGACCCCAGCGTGACCAAACAGCAAGCTGGCGTCTGGTGTGGACGCTTCCAGCGCAGCAAGTGTGGCGACAGCGGCCGGCACGGTGTTGCGGATCACTAGCACGCGGGCACCTTGTGCAGCTGCGTCGAGCGCGAGCGCGGCGACACGGTCGACGTCATCGATGGCATCCTCGCATCTCCAGGCGACGCATTTCTCGCGCTGAGCGCCGCTTGTGGCGCGCAGGCCCGTGACGTCGCTGATTGCCGGATAGGGCATCGCGCTCGCTTGGGCGAGCGTCGGAGTTTGCAGTGCCTTGCGTGTGCCGGCAGCAAGGTAGCGCGCGCGGGCCGCCGCACCGAGGGTCGCCGACAGCAGCAGCGTGTGGCCGCCGAGCGCAACCTGCGCAGCAATCAACTGTTCGATCAGGACGCCCATGTAGGCGTCGGAGGCGTGCACCTCGTCGATTACCAGAAGCGAACGCGCGGCCAGCGCGTGGCGCAGGTGGGCGTGCTTGACCTGCAGTGTGCCGAGTAGGGCCTGATCGACGGTGCCGACGGCAACCGGCGCGGCGAGAAAACGCTTGGCGCTTTCGCCCGCCCACCGGCGGCCGGCGTCAGCATCGGAAGGCTCGTCGCTCCACAATACCTTGAAGTCGGGCAATGCCTGCGCAGTCTCTCCGTCGGCTGCTGCGTAACCAGAAAGCGCGCGCACCGCGACTGGTGTGCTTGTGGGCCAAACGCGCGCGACGGCATCGCAAACGCGTCGGTAGGCCTGTGTGGCAGCGACCCGGGTCGGTAGCGCGAAGTAGAGACTATCGACGTGGCCCCGCTCGAAGAGATGAAAGAAGCGCCACAACGCAGCTTCGGTTTTGCCGCTGCCAGTCTCGGCTTCGAGTGCGACGACCCTACCAAGTGCCACGTCAGCCATCGCTGCTTGAGAAGGATAGGCGGCGGGGGCAGCGAACACGTCGGCGAAAGATGGCAGAGTGTGCTCGAGTTGCTGCCGGTATGGTTCCGCATCCAGCCCGATATCGCGCACCGCGTCGCGAGCGCGCGTACGGCTCGTGACTAGGCGGTCCTCGCCGCATTCCGAGAAACGAAAGAACCGTGTTTCGGACCCCAGCCAGTCGGACAGCTGCACCAAGCCTGCGAAATAATGTGCAAACCGCGGGGTATCAGGCAGGGGGAGTCCCCCTTCTGCGAAGGCCCTTGGTAGAAAACGCTTCAAGGTCGCGCCGATGCAATCAAGTTGCTCGGCGGGATCGTAGCCATCGTGTGCCGTCCAATGGATCCGCGCGTTGAACCAGTCAGGAGCTTCGGCGATCGGGCGGCCGTGGTGCGCAATGCTTGCGCGCAGGAGGTTGTTCAGCGTTTCAGGACTACCCCATTCACACATTTCCAGGAGGGGCAGGCGCAGGAGCAGTCCTTCTGCTTCCTCGCTGTAATCGCTCGCCTCGAGCAGTGCGACTGCCTCAGCACCGTGCCCGGCGGACAGCCTGCCACGCGGCCGTTCGTCGTTAAGCCAGCGTTTGGCCTGAAACCCTGCATTTGCTTTACCAAAGTCGTGAAGGAAGACGAGGGTGGAGAGTCGAGCAATGTCCTGCTCATCCAGCGAGCGACCTGCGCCAGTTTCAAGCGATCGGCGGATCCCCCGGCAGGTACAGAGCGCCTCGAAAACCGCCGCGACGTCCGCTAGATGATCGACGAGTGGGTGCCACGTCACACCGTCGGGGTGGCGGTCAAGCTTACCGAACGCGCAGGCTTCGCTCAGGTCTTGGTTCATCGGACTCCGTTGGCGCGGTATCTGCTGCTTCAGTAGCTTACTCTATGCCGCTGGATTATACGATGGGCAATATGTTTGCCAGAATTGAAATCGATACGCCTACCAGGCGCGACCGATCGATCGCGCATACCCAAAGCAACGGCTGGTCTGGGAAGGGCATTGGCGTCCTTGGCGGCAAGTCCGGCGACAGGGGGGCGACGCGACGCGGGGGATTGCAGGCGCGATGCTGAAGGCGGGATTTATGAACCAGTGACGAAGGGGTGCGGAAATGAATCGTGAGCAGCAGCGATTGCTGCGCGACACCATCGCCAAGGTGCGGCGCCGACGCAGGTGGGCGTGGTGGGAGTTGAAGCGGCAGATCTTCGACGCCGGGTATCAGACCTGGTATCCGGCGCAGGACCACTTTCTGCCCGCAGTGGAGCAGGCGTTCCACGCCTTGCCCGACGAAACGCTCGAGGCGCTGATCGCGGCATGGCGAAAGGCCGGCGGGGCGAATGCGAGCGGTGAGGACCGCAAGATCCTCGATCTATACCCCGCGCTCATCATGGAAGAGCTCGTGGAGCGCGCAAGGGCGGCGGCATATCGCACCATTCACTGGTGACGTCTTCCCGTGCAGCGAGTCGGTACGGCGAGCTTGCAGCGGACACGGGAGCAACCGGAGTTGCCTCGGAAGCGGTCGACGATTTTTATTCCTACCCAATTCCTCCCCAATCCCCAGAAAAGCAAAAGGCCAGTTCCGAAGAGCTGGCCTAAGTGCTTGATTATCTGGTGGGGGCAGTAGGATTCGAACCTACGACCAATTGATTAAGAGTCAACTGCTCTACCAACTGAGCTATACCCCCGGAGTTCTGCAGGAAGTTCCACCATTCGGTGGTAGGCCGTGCGGGATTCGAACCTGCGACCAACGGATTAAAAGTCCGCTGCTCTACCAGCTGAGCTAACGACCCCCCGTGCAGAAGGATCCGAATTTTATGCAACGACTCGAGGTCCGTCAAGCAATTGTGACAGGAAATGCGTTATCCGGCTCCGAAGAGGCGGCGGAACCCTGCGCCGAGCGAGGCCATGAAGCCGCCGCTCTTTGCCGCTGCGGCCGTTTCGGCGTGCGGCGCGGCCTGCCGCACGTCGGACATCAGGGACTCCATGGCGCCTGCCGAGGTGGCCTCGACCGTGTGGCGGAAGGTCAGGGCCGGGTCGCTCGCGAGCGCGCTGTGCTTGCGCAGCGCCGACTGCAGCACGAGCTTCAGGTAGCCGGTGCGGATGGGTTTGGGGACGAAGCGGTAGATCTGGCCCTGGTTGATCAGCGTTGTGATGGTGTCGGCGTCGCTCTCGGCCGTGAGCATGACGGTGACGATCTCGGGGTGCTTGCTTTTCATCAGGCGCACGAGCCGCGTGGCGTCGATCGAGCCCACCCGGGTTTCGGAGATGATCACCGATATCGGCTCGGCGTTGAGGATTCCCACCGCGTCGGCAAGGTTGCGCGTGTAGGAGACTATTGCGCTCGCCCCGACGAGATCGGACACGGCGCGTCCCATGTCGGGGTCGTCGTCGATGACGAGGATGCGTTCGCCGTTCGCAACGATCGGCGCGTCGTCGGAGACCTCCGGGGCCGGTGCCTCGACGGGCTGGGTTTTTGCGATCGTGATGGCCTGTGCGACGACCTTGGGGAGTTCGGAGATGTTCCACGGTTTGTTGATGAAGCGGAACACCTCGCTTTCATTCACCGAGCGCACGATCGCCTGCATGTCCGTGTAGCCGGTCAGCAGGATGCGCATGGTGCGCGGCGAGAGCCTGCGCACTTCGCGCAGGACCTCGACTCCGGTCATCGCCGGCATGCGCTGGTCGCTGATGACGACGTCGAAGTCATGCTGTTTCACGAGTTCGAGCGCTTCGGCGCCGCCGGTCGCCGTGAATACCTCGAACTGTTTCTGCAGCAGCCACTGCAGGGAGCGGACTATGCCCGGTTCGTCGTCGACGCAGAGCACCTTGCCGGCCAGTCGTGTCATGGGTTTCTCCTGCCTGCGTCAGGCGGCCTTGGCCAGGGGGGGCTGCTGGCGCACGGGCAGCGTGACGGTGAAGGTGGTGCCGACGCCGACGCGCGTGCTGACGCTGATATCGCCGCCGTGTTCGGTGACGATGTTACGCGCGATGGCGAGACCGAGACCGGTGCCTTCGCCGGCAGGCTTGGTCGTGTAATAGAGGTCGAAGATATTCGGTAGCACATGGTCCGGGATGCCGCGGCCGTTATCCTGCACCTCGATGCGGACCTTGTCGCCGGCAGCCGAGCTGCGGACGCGGATGCGGCCGGGGCCTTCGATGGCCTGGGCGGCGTTGTTGATGAGGTTCAGGAACACCTGGTTGAGCTGCGAGGGGTTGCATTCGACCTCGGGCAGTTCGCCGTATTCCTCTATCAGTTCGATGTTCTTCGGGATCACCGTCTGCGCGATGTAGGCGACGGTGTGCAGGGACTTGTTGAGGTCCGCGTTGGTCGTTGCGGCACGGTCGAGGCGGGTGAAGTCGCGCAGGTTCACGACGAGTTCGGACATCTGGTCGATACCGCCGAGGACGTCCTTGAGCATTTCCTGCAGCATGGCGACGTCGACATTGCCATCCTGCAGCTTGTCGAGGTTCGCCTTGAGCTGCGACACCTTGATCGTGACCTTGTCGCCCTCGACGTCCTCAAGGATGGAGGAGAGCCTGCCGGCGACCTTCATCGGCAGTTCCATGCTCTGGAGCGCGTCCTTGACCATCAGGATGTTGTTCTGCGAGAACGCGAGCGGGGTATTGAGCTGGTGAGCGACGCCCGCGACCATCTGGCCGAGCGAGGCCATCTTTTCCGATTGTGCGAGCTGCTGGTGCACCTGGGCGCGGTCGGCTTCCTGCTGCTGGATGATCCTGTCGGCGCGCGTCACGATCACGAGCAGCGCGCCGAACAGCAGGGCCAGCAGGGCCGCGATGGTGGCAAGCTGGCGGTGGGAGGTGGCGTCGACGGCGGCCTGGTTTTCGGCCCCGGCGGCTTCGAGCTTCTGCTGGTTGCCGGCCGCGGTGGCGCGGATCTGCGCCGAGGTCTGCTGGATCTGCTTCAGGAAGGGCGTCACGTCGGAATACACCTCGAACACGCCGACGATGCGCGAGCTGCCGGGGTCGAGGACGGGCAGGTAGCTGCTGATCAGGTCGCGGTTCTCGACCACGCCCTCGAAGGCGCTGAACTTGCCGCGGTGAGTGAGTTCGCTCTTGGGCACGCCGTCGAAGGCGGCGCTGCGCCAGCCTTCGTTGGTGCTCTTGTCTTCGCCCATTTGCGCGTGCTCGGACGAATACACGGTGATGCCGCGCAGGTCGAACACCTTGATCTTGAACACGGTGCTCTTCTTCATCGAGTCGAACACCTTTGCGTCGATCGCCTTGAAGCCGGGCAGGGTCGTGATGCGCTTGCCGATGTCGGCGAAGCAGGCCTTCTTTTCGGGCGGTACGGCCTTCTTGCCCTGGTCGTCGGTGATATCGGCGATCGCCTGGCAGCCATCGACGTCGATGGCCTGGACCTGGGCGACGAAGGGGGCAAAATCCTTCTCCCACAGCGCGTTCGCGAACAGGCGCGTGAGGTTGACGTTGCCTGATTCGTGAATCGTTAGCAGGTCGCGCCGCGCGGATTCTTCCTGCTGCTTCGCGAAGGATTGCTGAACTTCGCCGAAAAAGGTCCGCTGTTCGTCACCGGTCTGGCGGAAGAAATTGCCCTGTTGACGTTCGAAGTAGATGAGGCTCAGTGCGACGAGGGCGAACATGCCCAGGCTGGCGAGCGTGAAATACCGGACTAGACGGAACTGCATCGAAAGGCCTCCCGCAAGGACGCAAGGTCACAGCAGGACATGTTACAAAACCTTTCTGCAATCAGGGATGACTTATGTCAAAGGGTTCTGACGGGCCACCTATGACGAAATGGGTGGCCGGCCGGGGACGGCGGACCCGCCGCAGGTCATGATCGGCAGGCAACGGCCGGGGCCGTCCGTGATCAGACCTTACGCATACCGCGTGGGGTCCGGAACTGCGGCCGCCTCGAAGCCCGCACGGCGCAGGCGGCAGGCGTCGCACACGCCGCATGCGTGTCCGGCGTCGTCGGCCTGGTAGCACGACACGGTCTGACTGTAATCGACACCCAGGGCGCTGCCGCGGCGGATGATGTCGGCCTTGGACAGTGCGATCAGCGGAGCGTGGATTGCGAGGTGCGTGCCCTCGACGCCGGCCTTGGTGGCTAGGTTCGCCATCTTTTCGAAGGCGGAGATGAATTCGGGGCGGCAGTCCGGGTAGCCGGAGTAGTCGACCGCGTTCACTCCGACGAAGATGTCGTTCGCGCCGAGCACCTCGGCCCAGGCCAGCGCGATCGACAGCATCACGGTATTGCGGGCCGGGACATAGGTCACGGGGATGCCGGTGGAGCTGCCTTCGACGGGAACGGGAATTTTCTCGTCCGTCAGCGCGGAGCCCCCGAACTGCCCCAGTTCGACGCTCGCGACGCGGTGCTCGCGCGCGCCGAGTGCGGCAGCGACACGCCGTGCAGCGTCGAGTTCGGCCGCGTGGCGCTGGCCGTAGGCGACTGACAGCGCGTAGGTCTCGAAGCCCATGTCGCGCGCGATCGCGAGGCAGGTGGCGGAGTCCAGTCCGCCGGACAGCAGGATGACGGCGCGCTTGGGATGGTCGGTCATGGGATGGGGCTCCGGGGGGAGGCGAAAACTGAAGGGTGCTGCCGGGGCTCAGCGTCCCCGGGCGTCGTTCCACAGGATCTTGTGCAGTTGCAGCTGGAAGCGCACCGGCAGGCGGTCGCGCACGATCCATTCGGCGAGCACGGTCGGGTCGAGGCTGCCCTGTACCGGCGACAGCAGGACGGTGCAACGCCCGGCGAGATCGTGCAGCGCGATCTGGGCCTTCGCCCAGGCGTAGTCCGCCTCGTCGGCGAGGACGATCTTGATCTCGTCGTGCGCTGCGAGGTGGGCGAGGTTTTCCCACCGGTTGCGCGCGACTTCGCCCGAGCCGGGGGCCTTGAGGTCCATGATGCGCGACACCCGCGGATCGACCGCAGCGATATCGAGCGCGCCGCTGGTCTCGAGCGACACGGAGAAGCCTGCGTCGCACAATGCCGTGAGCAGAGCGAGGCAGGATTTCTGCGCCAGCGGCTCGCCCCCGGTTACGCAGACGTGCGGGATGCCGTGCGCGGCGACCGCGTCGCACACCTCCGCGACGCTGCGGCTTTCGCCGCCCTGGAAAGCGTATTCGGTGTCGCACCAGCTGCAGCGCAACGGGCAGCCGGTCAGGCGCACGAACACCGTGGGCAGGCCGACGCGCGTCGACTCGCCCTGGATCGACGCGAAGATCTCGGTAATCCGCAGCCTGGGGCCGGCGGTTTCGGAAAGGTTCATGCGAACTTCAGGGCTTGCGAGCGAGACGCTGCTTGGCCGCCTTGCCTGCCGCGCTGTCGGGGAAGCGCTCGGCGAGCTTCTTCAGCGTTTCCTGCGACGACTTGGCGTCGCCCAGGGCTTGCTGGCAGTTGGCCATGCCGAGCATGGCGTCGGGCGCGACGGGGTCGTTCGGCCAGTTCGCCAGCACGTTCTTGAAATAGTTGTTGGCAACCGCGACGTCCTTCGCCTGCAGCGCGGCATTGCCGGCCCAGAAGTGCGCTCCGGGTTGCACGGCGCTGCGCGGGTAGCGCTTGATGAACTGGTCGAAGGCGGCCTGTGCGTCCTTGTACTTGCCTTCCTTGAGCAGGTTCAGCGCGGCTTCGTAGTCGCGCGACTCCGCCGCGGGGTCGGGCGCGGGATTCTCGGGCGTGGCCGCCACCGGGGTGGTCTCGAGCTTGCGCACGCGGTTGTCGAGATCGACGTAAAAATCACGCTGGCGTTGCTTCAGCGATTCGATCTCGTGCAGGAGGACTTCGAGTTGTCCCTGGAGTTTCGATACTTCGGTGCGAAGCAGCTCGTTCTGGTTCGCCAGTTCGAGCTGCCCGCGACTGCTGGCCTCCAGCCGTTCGACGCGGGGGGTGATGTCCGTGCGCAGGTTGGTGATCGCGCGCCGTGCCTCGTCGTCGTCGAACAGCGCCGCGTGGGACGGCGCCATGTGCGACAGGGCGGCAACGACAGCGAGCGGCAGGAGGCGCTTCATCAGAATTCGCCCGAGTAGAGCATGTCACCGCGGCGGTTCTGCGCGTAGCAGGCTTCCGTCGCTTCCGTGCAGCGCGGCTTTTCCTCGCCGAGGCTGACAGACTCGATCTGGGCTTCCTTCGCGCCGAGCAGGGTCAGGGCCTTGCGCACGGCGTCGGCACGCTTCTGGCCGAGGGCCAGGTTGTACTCGCGGCTGCCGCGCTCGTCGGCGTTGCCCTGGATCAGCATCTTCATCGTCGGGTTCTGGACGAGGAACTTGGCGTGCGCTTCGACCAGCGGACGGAACTCGTCATTGATGATGTAGCTGTCGAAGTCGAACATCACGCTGCGCTTGGACAGGATGTTCTTCGGATCGGTCAGCGCGGCAATGCCGGAGCCCGATGCGCTCGGGGCGGTCACGGTCGCGACGCCGGAGCCTTCGCCCTTGCTGCGCTCATCGACAGCGGCGCCGCCGGCGGGCTGGTCGAAGGTGCCGGTGCTGCTGCAAGCGGCGAGAAGGGTTGCAAGGAGGACGGGGACGAGCACTTTTTTCATGGGGGTTTCCTGATCTAGTCGAACAGTGTTGTTGCGTGCGGGAGGGAGTTACCGGATCTGCGGGCCCCAGGAGGGCTCGCGGACATCGGCGGCCTGCACCGACAGGCGCTGCTTCACCCGGCCATCGGACGAAACTGCTGCAAGCACTCCCCGCCCGCCGGTTTCGGTGGCGTAGAGGATCATGCGGCCGTTGGGCGCGAAGCTGGGCGACTCGTCACGTGCCGAGTCGGTGAGGATCGTGGTCTGGCGGCTGGCGAGGTCCATGATGGCCACCTGGAAGCGCCCGCTGTTGCGCGTGATGAAGGCTAGGCTGGTGCCGTCGGCCGAGAGGCGCGGGGTCACGTTGTAGCTGCCTTCGAAGCTGACGCGCTGGGCACTGCCGCCGCTGGATGAGGTACGGTAGATCTGCGGGCTGCCGCCGCGGTCGGACGTGAAGTAGATCCACGCGCCGTCGGGCGACCATGCGGGTTCGGTGTCGATGCCGGGGGAAGTGGCGAGGCGGCGCACGCCCGAGCCGTCGGCGTTGAGGACGTAAAGCTGGGACTGGCCGTCCTTCGTGAGCACGACGGCGAGGCGCTGGCCGTCCGGAGCCCAGGTGGGGGCGGAGTTGGAGCCCTTGAAGTTGGCGACCACCTGACGCTGGCCGGTCGCCAGCGTATGAACGTAGATCACCGGCTTCTTGGCCTCGAAGGACACGTAGGCGATGCGCTGGCCGTCCGGCGCCCAGGCGGGCGAGATGATCGGTTCGCGCGAGGCCAGTGCAGTCGCAGAGTTCATGCCGTCGGCGTCGGCGATCTGGAGTTCGTAGCGGGGTGCGGCGGTCGGGCCGCTCTTGACGACGTACGCGATGCGGGTCGAGAAGTAGCCGGGCTGGCCGGTGAGCTTCTCGTAGACGAAGTCGGCGATCTTGTGGCCGATGGCGCGGTTCTGCGCCGGGGCCATGCGCATCGACAGCCCGCCCAGTTCGGTCTGCTTCTGCGTGTCGAAGAGACGGAAGCGCACTTCGAAGCGGCCGTCGCCCTGCTGGTAGATGCTGCCGGTCAGCACTGCGTCCGCGCCGCGGCCGCGGACCGAGGCCATGTCGGGAACGGTCGTGACGGGGAAGGCGGCCAGGCCCGTGTCGACGAGGCTGAAGAGCCCGCTGCGCTCGAGGTCGGCGCGCACGACGTCGGTGACGCCGCGCGGCAGGGTGCCTTCGTTTTCGAACACGGGGATCGCGACGGGGAAGCGGCTCGCGCCGGCACCCGTGATCTCGATCGAGAGCTGCGCATGCGCGACGGCGCTGACCAGCGTCAGCGTGGCAGCGATGAGCAGGCGGTATGCGGAGAGGAGTTTTCTCATGGCTGGGGCTTGCCTAAAGGCGGATTATAGCGAATGGAGTCGAACGCGATGCTTAAAGATCGAAACTGATTCGAATTGGTTCCCTTATTCTTCGAGCGGACGGAAGCGCAGTTCGAGCGTGCGCTCGAACAGCTCCGGGTCCTTGGGCAGCGGCAGCGGGCTCGAGCGCCGGATCGCGCGCTCGATCGCGTCGTCGAGCGTGGCGACGCCCGAGGAGCGCTTGAGCCGGATCGCGAGCACTTCGCCGCTGGGAAGCTGATCGACCTCGAACACCGCCTCGGGATTGCCGCTCAGGCCGGGCGGGCGCAGCAGGTTGCCGCGCACCTTGGTGCGGATCGCGTTCTGGTAAGCCTCGACGATGCCCTTCGTGCGCGCGGCCGACGAGCGGGCTGCGTCCTCGCGCATCATGCGTTCGAGGTCGGAGCGGGCGCGGGTCTGAGCCGTTTCCTGTGCGAGCTTTTGCGCCAGATAGTCGTCCTTGGGCGGCGTCACCTGCTTGGGCTCGGGCTTCTTCGGCTCCGGTTTGGGCTCGGGTTTCTTCGGCTCGGGTTTGGGCTCGGGCTTCGGTTCCGGCTTCGGCGGTTTCTTGACTTCGGGGGCCTTCGTTGCGATGTCCGGCTTGAGCTCGGGTTTCTTCGGCTCGGGCTTGGGCTCGGGTTTCGGTTCCGGCTTGGGCTGGGGCTTGGGCGGCTCGGGCTTGGGTTCCGGTTTCGGTTCGGGCTTGGGCTGCGGCGCGGGCGGCGGTAGTGCCGGTTCGGCCGCCGGCGGGGCGACGAGTTCGACCTCGAGCGCCGCGGGCGGACTGCTCTGCCAGCGGATGCCGAAGATCAGGAAGGCAGCGAGGCCCAGGTGAACGACCGCCGTCAGCGCCATCGAGGCCCATTTGCCGGGCTCGTCGCGCTGCAGGTCAAGATGCGTGTCTTTCATCGGGTGCTGCTGGTGCTCGTCTGGAGGCCGACCTTCTGGAATCCGGCCTTGCGGATGCTGTCGAGCGTGTCCATTACGCGTTCGTACGACACCTGTTTGTCCGCCGCGACCAGGATAGGCTGTTGCGGATTGCGCTGCAGCGCGTTGTGCAGTTCGCGCAGCAGTTCGGTGTTGCTCATCTTCTGTTCGGTCGAGTTGCTCGTGCCCTTGAAGGTCAGCGAGCCGTCCTTCTTCACGGACACCACCATCGCTTCGGCCGGTGGCTGCGGCACTCCACCCACGGTGGGGAGATCGACGCTGCCGGTCTGGATCATCGGCGCGGTGACCATGAAGATCACGAGCAGCACCAGCATCACGTCGATGTAGGGCACGACGTTGATCTGGTTCATCAGGCGGCGCTGGCGCATCGGTGTTTCCTCCCGCTCAGCGCAACTGGCGCTGCAGGATGTTCGAGAACTCTTCCATGAAGCTCTCGAAGCGGATGCTGATGCGGTCGATGTCGTGCGCGAAGCGGTTGTAGGCGACGACCGCGGGGATCGCCGCGAAGAGGCCGATCGCGGTGGCAACGAGTGCCTCGGCGATGCCCGGGGCGACGTTCGCGAGGGTCGCCGAGTGGACGTTCGACAGGCCGCGGAAGGCGTTCATGATCCCCCACACGGTGCCGAAGAGGCCGATGTAGGGCGACACCGAGCCGACCGACGCGAGGAAGGCGAGGTGCGCTTCGAGGTCGTCTACCTCGCGCTGGTAGGTTGCCCGCATCGCGCGGCGTGCGCCGTCGATGATCGAGGCCTGGTCGTGGTTCTTGCTGCGCAGCTTGGTGAATTCGCGGTAGCCGGATTCGAAGATGCGCTCCATTCCGCCGGTATCGTGGCGTGCGGCAGCGGCCGACTGGAACAATGCGTTGAGATCGCCGCCGCTCCAGAAGTCGCGCTCGAAGCCATTGGTCTTGTTGCGGGCAGCGCGGATCTGGAAGGACTTGCGGAAGATCCAGTACCAGGAAACGAGCGACAGGCCTGCGAGCAGGGCCATGACGAGCTGGGCCAGGACGCTGGCCTGGCCGATGAGGCTGATGATCGAGAGATCGTTGGTGACGGTCATGCTTGTACGATTTTTTCCAGTTTTATGCGCATGTCTGCGGGGAGGGGGGTGGGGCGTTTCCTGTCGAGGTCGACGCACGCGATGATGAAGCGGCCGCGGAACAGGACTTCGTCGCCGCGCATCACCTTCTGCACGAACACCAGGCTTGCTCCGCGGAGCGCTTCGACCCCCGCCGTGACATGTAACGCATCATCGAGCATTCCTGCTGACAGATAATCGCCGGTGACGGATCGGACGACGAAACCGATGCGCTGCTCGGTCAGCAGGGCTTGCTGTTCGAAGCCCGCCGCGCGCAGCCATTCGGTGCGCGCGCGTTCGCAGTAGCGCAGGTAGTTTGCGTAGTAGATGACTCCGGCGGCGTCTGTGTCCTCGTAATACACGCGGACCGGCAGCGAAAATACGCAGTTTTCGCCGGAGATCGACGACGGGCGAGATGGGTGCATCGCAACATTCTAGCCGACGGTGTGCATTCTTTTACACCTGTGGCGCCCGCACTGTTTTGCAAAAGGTAAGGTGCGGTAGATCTTGCGGCTGTCCGCGCCTCTCAGGGAGCGCAAGAGCGGGGTCCGAGATGCTATCCTTCCGCATCCCCGATTAGTCGATTTCCGTTCGTACAGGTCGTAACGTGGTTCTTCCATTCTTCGGCAAGAAGCCAGCTCCCGGCACGCAGCCTTCAGGTGCGTCGGCCGGTACGGTGCCTTCGTCGGCTGCGCCTCCGGCGGAGCCGCCGGAGCTGTCCAAACTGGATTTTTCGGTCGGCGATCCGACGCACGCGCTGGCGCATTGCGCCGGCCAGGTCGAAGTCCAGGAAATGGGGGCGGGCATCGGCGCCGCCTACGAGGAAGCCGCCGTGCTGTACGCAAACGGAAACACGGTGGAGGCCGAGGCAGCGCTCAATGCGGTGCTGGACGGGCAGGGCCGCCATGCGGGCGAAGGCTTGTGGATGATGTTGCTGGACCTGTACCGGTTGACCGGGCAGCGCCAGCGGTTCGAAGTGCGGGTGCTGGACTACGCGACGCGCTTCGAGCGTTCGCCGCCGCCGTGGACGGACTTGTCGAGTGCGCCGGAGACTGCGCGCTCGAACGTGGCGCCGATGGTGAACATGTCGGGCAGCCTTTCCGGGCAGGCCGCGGCGCAGTTTCAGCAAATGGGCGTCATCGGCAAGAAAAGCGGCGCGATCCGCATCGATCTGGGGCGTCTGCGCTCGGTCGATGAAAACGGATGCACGCTGTTCCGCGACCTGCTGCGCGAACTCGTGGCGGAGCGCGTGAAGGTGTCGCTGCTGAACTGCGGCCAGCTCGCGGAGATGCTGGCCGGGCAGGTGCGCACGGGTGAGCCCAGCGGGCGCGATATCTGGCTGCTGCTGTTGGAGATGCTGCAGCACACAGGCGAGCAGGAGCGTTTCGAGGACCTCGCGGTGGACTATGCGATCACCTTCGAGGAGTCGCCGCCTTCCTGGGAGGCGCGGGTCGCTCAGGTGGCCTCGACGACGATGGTCCATGAGGTCGCGCTCGATCTCGATGCGCCGGTGAGCGGCGATTTCGTGCTCGACGGCGAGATCACCAGCGCCGCGGTCGAGAAGATCCGCAAGCTGGCCGCGCACGCGAGCGGTCTGCAGAGCCTGGGGGTCGATTGCGGTCAGTTGCGCCGTATCGATTTCGTCAGCGCAGGGACGCTTTTCAATATTCTTGCAACCCTGCAGGCGCAGGGTAAGACGGTCGTGCTGCGCAATGTAAATGCGATGGTCGCGGCCTTGTTGCGGATGATGGGCGTCGATCAGGTTGCGGTGGTGCTGCTGCGCAGCTGACCGGGTTTGCCGTCCTCTCGGACTCAAGGAATATCGAATGGAACAGTATCACGGCACCACGATCCTCTCGGTGCGCCGAGGCAATCGCGTCGCACTGGGCGGCGATGGCCAGGTCACGCTTGGGAACATCGTGATCAAGGCGACGGCGCGCAAGGTGCGGCCGATCTACCAGGGCAAGATCCTTGCGGGTTTCGCGGGCGGCACGGCCGATGCCTTCACGCTGATCGAGCGCTTCGAGGCGAAGCTGGAGAAGCATCAAGGCAACCTGCTGCGCAGTGCGGTGGAGCTCGCCAAGGACTGGCGTACCGACCGCATCCTGCGTCGCCTGGAGGCGATGCTGGCGGTCGCGGATCGCGACAATTCGCTGGTGATCACCGGCAACGGCGACGTGCTGGAGCCGGAGCTGGGCATCGTCGCGATCGGCAGCGGCGGCGCGTATGCGCAGTCGGCGGCGCGCGCGCTGCTCGAGAACACCGACCTGTCGCCCGAGGACATCGTGAAGAAGTCACTGCAGATCGCCGGCGATCTGTGTATTTATACCAACCAGAGCCATGTGATCGAGGTGATCGAGGGATGACGCAGATGACCCCGCCGGAGATCGTCTCCGAACTCGACAAGCATATCGTCGGACAGGGCAAGGCGAAGAAGGCCGTTGCGATTGCGCTGCGCAACCGCTGGCGGCGTGCGCAGGTCGAGGAGCCGCTGCGCAGCGAGATCACGCCCAAGAACATCCTCATGATCGGGCCGACCGGCGTCGGCAAGACCGAGATCGCGCGCCGGCTCGCGCGCTTGGCGAACGCGCCCTTCATCAAGATCGAGGCGACGAAGTTCACCGAAGTGGGCTATGTCGGTCGCGATGTGGAGACGATCATCCGCGATCTGGCGGAGATCGCGATCAAGGACGGGCGCGAACGGGCGATGAAGGCCGTGCGTGACCGGGCGATGGATGGGGCCGAGGATCGGGTGCTCGACGCGCTGCTGCCGTCGGCGCGGCCGGTCGGCTTCGCCGCGGAACCGGAGGTGCAGGACACGGCGACGCGGCAGAAATTCCGCAAGAAGCTGCGCGAGGGCGAGCTCGACGACAAGGAGATCGAGATCGAAGTCGCCGCGCACGCGATGACGGCCGAGATCTTCGCGCCCCCCGGAATGGAGGAGCTGACGCAGCAGATCCAGGGCATGTTCCAGAACCTCGGCGGCGGCAAGAAGAAGCTGCGCAAGATGAAGATCGGCGAGGCGCTCAAGGCCCTGGCCGACGAGGAGGCCGCACGCCTGATCAACGACGAGGAGATCAAGGCGGAGGCGATCCGCGCGGTGGAGCAGAACGGCATCGTGTTCCTCGATGAGATCGACAAGATCGCCGCGCGTTCGGATGTGCACGGCGCGGACGTGTCGCGCCAGGGCGTGCAGCGCGACCTCCTGCCGCTGGTCGAAGGCACGACCGTGTCGACCAAGTACGGCATGATCAAGACGGATCACATCCTGTTCATCGCCAGCGGCGCCTTCCACCTGTCGAAGCCGAGCGACCTGATCCCGGAACTGCAAGGCCGCTTCCCGATTCGGGTCGAGCTGGAGAGCCTGTCGGTGGAGGATTTCGAACGCATCCTGACGCAGACGGACGCCTGCCTCGTGCGACAGTATCAGGCGCTGCTCGCGACCGACGGGGTGATGCTGGAATTCGTCGACGCCGGGATCCGGCGCCTCGCCGAGATCGCCTTCCAGGTGAACGAGAAGACCGAGAACATCGGTGCGCGCCGCTTGTACACGGTTATGGAGAGGCTGCTCGAGGAAGTGTCCTTCGATGCCGGCAAGAGCGGCCTCGACAAGGTGCTGATCGACGCCGTCTATGTCGATGCCCGGCTCGATGTGCTGGCCCAGCGCGAGGATCTCGCGCGCTATGTCCTGTGAGGTGCCGAATGAAGTTCCTGATGTGCCTGGCGTTGCCGCTGCTGGCGGCCGGTTCGGTTTCGGCGGCGGAGCCGGCAATCAGCGTATTTCACAGCGAGTACGAAAATTACGATCGGACGGGCCTGTCGCTGCGGCTGGCGCCGATGTGGGCGACCGATTGGGGTGCGTGGCACGTCGGCCTGCATCCGGAGTTCGAGTTGAGCCGCTTCCGCTACGACGGTTCGAGCAGCGGGGCAGACACGATGAACCAGGCGGGTGCGATCGGCATGCTGCGCCTAGTGCGTGGCAAGAGCGGCTTGCGGCCCTACGCCGAGCTGGGGCTCGGTGGCGCACTGTTGAGCCGGACCGATCTGGGGTCGAAGGAGTTTTCGACCAATTTCCAGTTTTCCGAGCACGTGGGGCTGGGCCTCGAGTTGGGCGATCGCTTCTCGGTGGGCTGGCGCTTTTCGCATTATTCGAACGGCGATATCGAGATGCCCAACGACGGCATCGACCTGCACCAGTTCGTGATCGGCGCAAGTTTCTGAGCCTCCCGGCTCGTCGTCGCGAGGGCCCGGTCGGGCCCTTTTCGTTTCTGCCATCCGGCAGCGTATCCCTTGAGCCGGCCTGTCTTCCATGCTGATTCGCATCGTCGCCATCCTTTTTCCGCTGTTCGCGCTGACCGCCCTCGGCTATTTCGTCGGCAGGCGCATGCGGCCCGATCTGTCGCATGCGAACAAGCTCAACATGGACGTGTTCATCCCGGCGCTTGTCTTTGCGGCGCTGGCGAACAAGGAGTTCCACATCGCCGAGTTCGGTTCGCTGACGCTTGCGACCTTGCTGATGGTGATCGGTTCGGGTGCGGTCGGCTACATGCTCGCGCGCCTGTCGGGCATCGCCCCGAAGAGCTTCGTGCCGCCCTTGATGTTCAACAACTGCGGCAACCTGGGTCTGCCGCTGGCGGTGCTAGCCTTCGGCGACGCGGCGCTGGCCCCGGCAGTGGTGATGTTCATGGTGTCGAATCTGTTGCACTTTTCCTTCGGCGCGTGGCTGCTCGACCACCGCATCAAGGTGTGGACGGTGTGGCGGGTGCCGTCGGTGCTGGCGACCTTCGCGGGCCTCGCGGTCGGGATCGCCGGCATCGAGGTGTGGCCGCCGCTGATGCTCGCGATCAAGATGCTGGGTGATATCGCGATTCCGCTGATGCTGTTCGCGCTGGGCGTGCGGCTGACCGATTCGCGCATCGCCTCGCTCGGCCTGGGCCTGTATGCGGCCATCGCGCGGCCCGTCGTCGGCATGCTGCTGGCGCTCGCGGTGCTGCAGTTCTTCGACCTGGCGGCGCAGGAGCGCGCGCTGGTGATCGTGTTCGGCGCGCTGCCGCCGGCGGTGCTGAACTACATTTTCGCCGAGCGCTACGATCAGGAACCGGAGGCGGTCGCGTCGATGGTGCTGATCGGCAACGTCGCGGCGGTCGCGTTCCTGCCGATCGCGCTGGCGATGGTGCTGCCCTGATCAAGCCGGTGGCGTTTTCTTTGCCGCCTCGGCGATGAGTCCTTTCAACAGGTCGATCGGGATCGGGAAAACGATCGTCGAAGCCTTGTCGCCGGCGATCTGGGTGAGGGTCTGCAGGTAGCGCAGCTGCATCGCGGCGGGCTCGCGCGAGAGCATCTCGGCCGCGTTCATGAGGCTCTCCGCCGCCTGCTTTTCGCCTTCCGCATGGATGACCTTGGCGCGCCGCTCGCGCTCGGCTTCGGCCTGGCGGGCGATCGCGCGGATCATGCTTTCGTTGAGGTCGATGTGCTTGATCTCGACGTTGGCGACCTTGATGCCCCAGCCGTCGGTCTGTGCGTCCAGGATCTGCTGCACGTCGAGGTTGAGGCGCTCGCGTTCGGCCAGCATCTCGTCGAGCTCGTGCTTGCCGAGCACCGCGCGTAGCGTCGTCTGCGCGAGCTGGCTGGTGGCGACGAGGTAGTTCTCGACCTGGATGATCGCCTTCTGCGGGTCGATGACGCGGAAGAAGATGATCGCATTGACCTTCACGGAGACGTTGTCGCGCGAGATCACGTCCTGGCTTGGCACGTCGAGTGTGACGACGCGCAGGTCGACTTTGACCATCTGCTGGATGCCCGGGATCACGATGATGAGGCCGGGGCCCTTGACCTTCCAGAAGCGGCCGAGCATGAACACGACGCCGCGCTCGTATTCGCGCAGGATGCGCAGCGAACTCGCGACGAGTGCGACGATCACGAGCAGGATCGTGCCGAGGCCCAGGTTGAGATCGAAGATCATGAGGGGTGTCCTCCGCGGTGGGTGGTCGGGTCGGTGTCGAGCGGTTCGACGAGCAGGGTGAGGCCGTCGAGGCCGGTGATGCGCACACGTGCGCCGGGAACGAGGGGCGAGTCGCAGCGCACGCGCCAGGATTCGCCCTGCACGTTCGCCCAGGTACCCGCGGGCGTGACGGTGCTGACCGTGGCGACGGCGCCCGTCAGCTGTTCGCGGCCGCTGACGACGGGCTGCCGCCGGGTGCGGGCGGCGAAGCTGCCGATGGCTCCGATCGCTAGCGCGCTCGAGATCGCGAGACCGAGCAGGAAGGCGAGCGGGATGCCGAAGCCGGGGGCTTCCGTGTCCATCAGGAACAGTCCGCCGACGACGAAGGCGACGATGCCGCCCACGCCGAGCGCACCGAAGCTCGGGATAAAGGCCTCGGCAAGCATCAGGATCGCGCCGAGGGCGAGCAGCGCGACGCCGGCCCAGTTCACGGGCATGAGCTGGAACGCGTAAAGGGCGACGACGAGGCAGATTGCGCCGGCTACGCCCGGCACGCCGAAGCCGGGGCTGGTGAATTCGAAGAACAGTGCGTAGACGCCGATCATCATCAGCACCAGCGCGAGCTGGGGATTGGACAGCAGGGCGAGTACGCGCATGCGCCAGTCGGGCGCGATCGTGGTGAGCGCGGCGGTGGCGGTGGCGAGGCGCAGCGTGCGCCCGTCGCCGAGTTTGACGTCGCGCCCGTCCAGCTTCTTCATCAGTTCGGGCAGGTCGGCGGCGATCACGTCGATGACGCCCGCGGCGAGCGCTTCTTCGGAGGACAGGCTGGCGGCCTCGCGCACCGCCCGTTCGGCGAAATCGCCGCTGCGGCCGCGCAGTTGCGCGAGGCTGCGCAGGTAGGCGGCGGCGTCGTTGCGGACCTTCTCCATCATGGCGTCGCCGATGCCGGCCGCTTCGCCGGCCGATTTGCCGTCCCCTTCCGTGGCCTTGCCGTCCGTCTTGTCCTTGCGTGGCGTGCCGCCTTCGGGCTTGCCTGCGGGCATGCCGATCGCCACCGGCGTCGCCGCGCCGAGGTTGGTGGCGGGGGCCATGGCTGCGATGTGGCTGGCATACAGGATGTAGGTGCCGGCGCTCGCGGCGCGTGCGCCTTCGGGGCCGACCCATGTGGCGACGGGGAGCGGTGCGGCGAGGATGTCCTTGATGATCGCGCGCATCGAGGTGTCGAGTCCGCCGGGCGTGTCCATCGCGAGCACGAGGAGGGCGGCTTGCCGCTCGTGCGCGTGGCGGAGTTCGCGCGCGAAGAAGTCGGAAGTCGCCGGGCCGATCACGCCGTCGATGCGCAGCACGACGACCTCCCGTCCCGTCGGCGCGGCGGCGGGGCGGTCGAGCAGCAGGAAGCCGAGGGTCAGCAGTGCGAGCGCGAGCAGCGCCCATATCGTTCTGCGCATACGCATTCCTGGCGCCGGAACGCATCCGGTGTGCGGCATGCATGAAGCATCCGATCGTATGAGTGCGGCGCGGCCGCGAGCGTTCCCCCTCCCCTGCCGGAAATGCAGGTGTACGGACGGTGGACGCAAGCAGGGCGTGGCCGCCGATGTGGCGGGCACGCCCTGCTTGATCGTGCAGCCGGCCGGAGCCGGCGGGAATCAGGCGGACCTGGCCGGTTCGCAGGCTTCGACCGCAGGCAGCGCGATCTTGTTGTCCTTGCTGTACAGGTAGTCGTGGAAGATGTGCTCGGCGGTGAGGATCTGGTAGCTGCCGTCGGCGCGCCGGTGCGTGGTGTCCTTGAGCCGGTAGGTGAAGTGGCCGCAGGTCCAGCAGTCGAAGTTGCGCATGTGCGTGCACAGGCAGGTCTTGTCCATCACCTTGAGCCGCTTCTCGTCCGGGTGCAGCGCGAGTTCGCGGTTGTAGGCGGTGATGTAGGCGCAGTTGCCGTTGCCGTCGAGCAGGTAGCCGTAGGCTTCGCAGTTCGGGCGGATGCCGGAGCCGATCGACGGGCTGCTCTTGAGCATGCGCATCGGGTAGCCGGTGGGCGAGGTGTTGTTGACCTCGATGTCGTCTTCGTTTGCGCCGAAGTAATGCTGCTGCACGTCGGGCGGCAGTCCGCATTCGTGCGACACGGTGAAGCGGGTGGCGACCTGGACCGCGGCGGAGCCCGCCTCGAGGAAGGAGACGCCGTCGCTGCCGGTGAAGATGCCGCCGGCGGGAATGAGCGGGATGTCGAGCTTTTCGGCGACGAGGTATTCGCGGATTTCGGCGACGATGGTGTGCAGGTCGTACTGCGCCCAGTCCATGCCGAAGCCGAGGTGGCCGCCGGCGAGCGGGCCTTCGACGACGACGTAGTCGGGCAGGCGGTTGGTGCGCGCGGACTTGCGCAGGAAGAGCACGAGTGCGCGCAGCGAGGAGACGATGATGCCGAGCTTGACGTCGCGGAAGCGCGGGTGGTCCTCGATCAGGCCGAAGGAGCCCAGGTGCAGGCCGGCCGCGAGCGTGATGCCGTCGATGCCGGCATCCATCGCGGCACGCAGGCGCACGCGCAGCGTCTCCTTGGGGCCGTTCATCGTGAGCTTTTCCATGCAGTTCATGAAGATCAGCCCGTCGCCGCGCTTGCGCTCCATGGTGCGCGCGACGTGCATCTTCTGGGCTTCCTCGAGCAGGCCGAGGTCGAACTGCACTTCCGACTTGTTGGTGTTGGCGACGTTGTACTTGTACTGCTTGAGCTTGTCGCGCACGTACTTGGTGTCGTAACGGCGGTCGCTCACCGTCGGGATCATCGCGTCGGAGATGTGCCCGATGCCGCCGAGGCGCGCGGCTTCGAGCGACAGGTCGGACGTGGAGATGTCTACGCCCATCCCGCCAATCATGATCGGTACGTATTCCCTGCTCCCGAACCGCAGGCGGAAATCATCGAGACATTTCATATGTGTCTTCTACATTGCGTTGCTGTGCCGGCCAGCAGACAAATCGGCAAGGCGGGATTTTCCCACAGCCGGGCCCGGAAAGGGAAAAGCGCTTGCACCCCGGCCGTCGCAGCGACGGCCGGGGTGTGGGTTTTCGGGGCCGTGGGCGCGCCGTTCAGCCGATCATGCCGGCGCCGACGGTGTTGTTCGTGCTCTCGTCGATGACGATGAAGGCGCCCGTGGCGCGGTTGTCGATGTACGCATCGGCGAACACCGGTTGCGCAAGTTTGAGCGTCAGGCGTGCGATATCGTTCATCGCGAGTGCCGTCGCTGGTTCCTGTTCCAGCGTGTTCACGTCGAGCCGGTAGTCGATCTTCGCGATCTTGGCCTTCACTTCGCGCGTGGTGTGGCGCAGCAGGTAGGTGCGTGCGGGCGACATCGGCGTCTCGGACAGCCAGCACAGGGTTGCATCGATCTGTTTCAATTGCTCGGGCTGTTCCGTCGTCTTGACGATCATGTCGCCGCGGGAGATGTCGATCTCGTCGGCGAGCAGCAGGGTGACCGACTGTTCGTGGATTGCGCGCTCGATGCTCGTGCCACCGATCAGTATGTCCTTGACGGTGCTGCTGCGGCCCGAGGGCAGCACGGTGACGGCGTCGCCGACCGTGATCGCGCCCGATTCGACGCGGCCCATGAAGCCGCGGAAGTCGTGCAGTTCGGGGTTGGCGGAGTCCTGCGGACGGCAGACGAATTGCACCGGGAAGCGGAAGTTTTCGGCCTGTTCGGTGTGTGCGGCGGGGACGGTTTCGAGGATTTCGAGCAGCGTCGGGCCGTCGTACCAGCCGAGGCGGTCGCCGCGGTCGACGATCATGTCGCCGGCGAGGGCGGACAGCGGGATGAAGCGCACGTCCTTGATGCCCAGTTTTGCGGCGAAGGCGAGGTAGTCGGCCTTGATGCGCTCGAAGGTGGCTTGGTCGTAGTCGACGAGGTCCATCTTGTTCACGGCGACCAGCAGGTGCGGGATGCCGACGAGGCTGGCGAGGTAGGAGTGGCGGCGGGTCTGCGTGAGCACGCCCTTGCGCGCATCGATGAGGATGATCGCGAGGTTGGCGGTCGACGCGGCGGTGACCATGTTGCGGGTGTACTGCTCGTGGCCCGGGGCGTCGGCGATGATGTACTTGCGGGTGCCGGTGGAGAAGTAGCGATAGGCGACGTCGATGGTGATGCCTTGCTCGCGCTCGGCCTGCAGGCCGTCGGTGAGTAGCGACAGGTCGACGGCGCTCATGCCGCGCTTGGCGGAGGTCTTCTCGATGGCGTTGAGCGTGTCGGCGAGGATGGTCTTGGTGTCGAACAGCAGACGGCCGATCAGCGTGCTCTTGCCGTCGTCGACGCTGCCGCAGGTAAGGAAGCGCAGCAGGCCGTGGTCGGTGTCGGGCAGGTTTTCGAGGGCGGACATGGTTTTCTTTCCTTCAGATCTTTCGAGAATTCTGTTGTCTTTGCTGCTGTTCGTTCTGGTCAGGTCGGTGCTGCTGAGCCGCCGGCGCCGCGCGGGGTATTCGCTCTGCGGCTGCGGAACTCGCAGTACAGCGCGCTTCCGCGCTGTCTGCTCAGGCAGTCCTCGCCGCGCCGCGAACACCCCACACGTCCCCGGCTACGTTCGGAGTTGGCGACGGGCTAGGTTCAATACGCTTTTGCCTTTCCGTTCAGCCACCACGCAGCAAGAGCGGGTCGGGGTGTTTGCGGAGCGGCGAGGACTGTTTGAGCGCAGGCGCGGAAGCGCGCCGCTGCGCGAGTTCCGCAGCCGACGGAGCAAATTCCCCGCTCCGCTCGTTTAGCACCCCGCACTTCAAACAGCCGAAGCCTCAACCGGTATCCTGCTTAGAAATACCCTTCCTTCTTCCGTTGCTCCATCGACGCCTCCGAGGTCTGGTCGTCCAGACGGGTGGCGCCGCGTTCGGTGATGGTGGTGGTGGCGGTTTCGATCACGATCTTCTCCACGGTGTCGGCGTCCGACTCCACCGGCGCCGTGCAGGAGATGTCGCCGACGGTACGGAAACGCACCTGCCGTTCGACGATTTCCTCCCCGGCCTTGGGCAGGTTGGTCAGTTCGCCGCTCATCAGCGGCACGTTGACCGGCACGATCGCGCCCTGGCGGATGACGACCGGGCGCTGGTGGGCGAAGTAGATCGACGGCAGTTCGAGCTTCTCGCGCTCGATGTACTGCCACACGTCCATTTCCGTCCAGTTGCTGATCGGGAAGGCGCGGATGTTCTCGCCCTTGTGGCTGCGCGCGTTGTACAGGTTCCACAGCTCGGGGCGCTGGTTCTTCGGGTCCCACTGGCCGAACTCGTCGCGGAAGCTCATGATCCGCTCCTTCGCGCGCGCCTTCTCCTCGTCGCGGCGGGCGCCGCCGATGCAGGCGTTGAAGCCGAATTCCTCGATCGCTTCGAGCAGGGTCACCGACTGGTGCTTGTTGCGCGACTCGTTCTCGTGCTTCAGGACGACGGTGCCGCGCTTCATCGAGTCTTCCACCGAGCGGACGATCAGCCGCTCGCCCAGCTCGGCCGCGCGCTTGTCGCGGAACTCGACCACCTCCTTGTAGTTGTGGCCGGTGTCGATGTGCATCAGCGGGAAGGGGAACTTGCCCGGGCGGAAGGCTTTCTCGGCGAGGCGCAGCATGCAGATCGAGTCCTTGCCGCCGGAGAAGAGCAGCACGGGGTTCGAGCACTGGCCGGCGACCTCGCGCATGATGTGGATCGCCTCGGCTTCGAGCCAGTCGAGGTGGGACAGGGTTTGACGGGTCAGCGTGGACATCTTGGTTCTCAGTTACTCGTGTTCTTGGCGCGCAGCGCGCGCATTGCTGCCTGCATTCCCGCACGCAGCGCCGCCAGGCGTCGGCGCAGGCCGGGCTGCGAATAAGGGGCCGCCGGCGAGTGGTGGTGGGCGGCTGCCGCCGCGTTCGCGGTTTCCGGTCGGTGTTTCATGGTGTCAGTCCTTCTTGACGTGAAGCCCGCATTCCTTGGAGGCCGGATCTTCCCACCACCAGCGTCCGGCGCGTACGTCTTCGCCCACCGCGATCGCGCGGGTGCAGGGCGCACAGCCGATGCTGGGGTAGAACTGTTCGTGCAGCGCGTTGTAGGGCACTTCGTGGATGCGGATGTAGGCCCACACTTCGGCTTCGGACCAGTCCGACAGCGGGTTGAGTTTCACGAGGCCGTTGCCCGCGTCGAGTTCGCGTGTCGGCAGGCCGGTGCGGGTCGTCGACTGGGCGGCGCGCAGGCCGGTGACCCACGCCTTCTTGCCGGAGAGCGCGCGTTGCAGCGGCTCGACCTTGCGCATGTGGCAGCAGGCCTTGCGCATGTCGACGGACTCGTAGAAGGCGTTGATGCCGTGCGTGCGCACGTAGGTCTCGACCGCGTCGGACTTCGGGAAGAAGACTTTCAGGCGGGTGCCGTAGCGCTGCTCGACTTCGCCCATCAGCGTGTAGGTCTCGGCGGGGAGGCGGCCGGTGTCGAGCGAGAAGATCTCGATCGGCAGCTTTTCGCCCAGGATCAGGTCGGTGAGGACCATGTCCTCGGCGCCGAAGCTGTTCGCGAAGGTCACTTCTCCGTTCGAGCCGAACTCGGTGACCGCCGCGCGCAGCAGTTCGACCGCCGCAGCCGACTTCGCGGCGACGCTCGCGCGCAGCGCGTCGGTGAGTTCCGGGCGCGTCGCGGGGTTGGTCGCGGGCGGCCGCAGCATCGAGACCGCGCCGTTCATGCCTTCGCTCCGGCGCGCGCGATGCGGCGGAACATCGGCTGCGGGTGGAGCACCGAGGCCTGGTAGGGTTCGGTGTAGTCGTTCAGGTTCGCAACGGCAGCGTCGAGCTCGGCGTCGGAGTAGCGGCCTTCGCGTGGCTGCAGCGTGTCGAAGCCGCAGCGCGACAGGTAGTTGAACTGTTGGCGCAGGACATCGCCGAAGGCGATGAGCTGGCCCGTGTAGCCGTAGCGCGTGCGTAGCAGCACGGCGGTCGAGTAGCCGCGGCCATCGACGAACTTCGGGAAGTTCACCGCGATCACAGGCATGCGGGCGATGTCGGCCGCGAGCGCCTCGGGGCCCTCGTTGCTGGCGAACCACACGCCGACGTCGCCGCGTGCGGCGAGTTCGTCGCGGCGCGCGAGCCACGCGGCCAGCGGCACGATCACGCGGCCGGCGGGGATGGCGACAGCCGCGGCCTCTTCGCCTTCGGCAACGGTGACGATCTGCCAGTCGCTGGAGACGATGCGGCCGTTCTGGATGACTTTAGACATTGGCAACCTTCTTGTGGGGCTGACGTTCGGCATAGACGCGGGCCTTGAACGGCTCGAGGCCGATGCGGCGCACGGTGTCGATGAAGAGTTCGTCTTCGTGGCGTTCTTCGATGTAGGTTTCGATGATCTCGGAAATCACATCGGCCATCTCGGCGCGCGCGAAGGACGGTCCGATGACCTTGCCGATCGCCGCGCTGTTGCCCTGGCTGCCGCCGATCGTGACCTGGTACCACTCCTCGCCGTTCTTGTCGACGCCGAGGATGCCAATGTGGCCGACGTGGTGGTGGCCGCAGGCGTTCATGCAGCCGGAGATGTTGATCTCGATGTCACCGATGTCGTGCAGGTAGTCGAGGTCGTCGAAGCGTTCCTGGATCGCCGCGGCGATCGGGATCGACTTGGCGTTTGCGAGCGAGCAGAAGTCGCCGCCCGGGCAGCAGATGATGTCGGTGAGCAGCCCGATGTTGGGGGTCGCGAGACCGGCCTTGCGCGCGAGCTGCCAGAGCGTGAACAGCTCCGATTGCTTCACGTCGGCGAGCACGAGGTTCTGTTCGTGCGTGACGCGCGCTTCGCCGAAGCTGAAGCGGTCGGCCCAGTCGGCGACGAGGTCGAGCTGGTCGGAGGTGATGTCGCCGGGGGCGACGCCAGGTTTCTTCAGCGACAGCACGGCCGATGCGTAGCCGGGCTTCTTGTGCGCGCGCACGTTGCGCTTCACCCATGACGCGAACGCGAGGTCCTCGGCGATGTGGTGGTGGTAGCCGGCGTCGTCGGCCAGCAGGTTCTCGTAGGAAGGATCCTCGAAGAAGTCGGCGACGCGGTGCACTTCCTCTACGGTCAGCGTGTTCGGGCCGTCCTTGATGTGCGCCCATTCCTCGCGGACCTGCCAGCGGAATTCGTCGATGCCGAGCGCGCTGACGAGGATCTTGATGCGCGCCTTGAAGCTGTTGTCGCGGCGGCCATAGCGGTTATACACGCGCAGGATGGCTTCGCAGTACGTGATGATGTGCTGCCACGGGATGAAGGATTCGATCTCGCGGCCGATGATGGGGGTGCGACCGAGGCCGCCGCCGACGAGGATGCGGAAGCCGATCTCGCCCGCCTCGTTCTTCTTCAGGTCGAGGCCGATGTCGTGCACCTGGATCACGGCGCGGTCTTCGGTCGCGCCGTTAACGGCGATCTTGAACTTGCGCGGCAGGTAGGCGAATTCGGGGTGGAAAGTGGCCCACTGACGCAGGATCTCGGCCCACGGACGGGGGTCGATGTGTTCGTCGCCCGCGACGCCGGCGAAGGGGTCGGAGGTGAAGTTGCGGATGCAGTTGCCCGAAGTCTGGATCGAGTGCATCTCGACCTTGGCGAGCTCGGCGCACATCTCGGGGATCACCTCCAGCGGCGACCAGTTGAACTGGACGTTCTGGCGCGTCGTGAAATGCACGTAGCCCTTGTCGTAGGTGCGTGCGAGGTACGCGAGCTTGCGCAGCTGGCGGCTGGCGAGGTGGCCGTAGGGGATCGAGATCCGGTACATCGGTGCGTGGCGCTGGATGTACAGGCCGTTCTGCAGGCGTACGGGACGGAACTCGTCGTCGCTGAGCTCGCCCGCGAGGTGGCGGCGCATCTGGTCGCGGAACTGCGCGACGCGCTCATCCACGAGTTTCTGATCATAGGCGTCGTATCGGTACATCGCGTCTCTCTCGTTGAATACCTAAAATTCTGTCGCGGCTCACTGGCTCACCAGTTTGGCGCCCACCAGCGCCAGCATCGTTGCCAGGATCGGGCGTAGCACGCGGTCCGGCACCTTGGTCGAAATGTGGCTGCCGATCCAGATGCCGGGGAGCGAGCCGACGATCAGGCTGCCGAGCAGGAACCAGTCGACGCTGCCGAGCATCCAGTGGCCGGCGCCCGCGACCAGCGTCAGCGGCACCGCGTGGGCGATGTCGGAGCCGACAATGCGCAGCGCAGGCATCCGGGGATACAGGAAAAACAGTGCGGTCACGCCCAGTGCGCCCGCGCCGACCGAGGAGATCGTCACCAGGACGCCGAGCACCGCACCCGTCAGGACCGTGAGCCGGGCGGTGCGCGCGGGATTGGGCTGGCCGCCGAAGCGTCGCACGGCGTAAGCCTGGATCTGCTTGCGGAAGATCAGCGCCACTGCCGTCAATAGCAGAGCGAAGCCCAGCGCCACCTTGATGAGTCCGGCCGCGCCGTCGATGCCGCCGGGCGCGAACTTGCCGACCAGCAGCAGGGTGGCGATGGAGGCCGGAATGCTACCGGTGGCGAGGCGTCTTGTCACCGTCCAGTCGACCGTACCTTTCAGGCCGTGAGCCAGGGTTCCGCCGGTCTTGGTGATGGCGGCGTAGAGCAGGTCGGTGCCGACCGCGACCGAGGGGTGGATGCCGAACAGCAGCACGAGCAGCGGCGTCATCAGCGATCCGCCGCCTACGCCGGTCAATCCGACGATGGCGCCGACCGCGAACCCGGCAACTGTGTAGGCAAAATCCATGAAAGTTTCCCCTTTGTATGCTGCAGTGCATCGTATGTGCGACGAACGGGATCAGAAAGATGGTTTGCGTTAAACTTTAAGAAGTTTTGGTTATAAAGAGGTGGTCATGAACCTCCAGCAACTGCGTTACATCCATGAAGTCGCGCGGCGCGGGCTGAATGTGTCCGAGGCGGCGGAGGCGTTGTTCACCTCCCAGCCGGGGGTGTCGAAGCAGATCCGGCAGTTCGAGGCCGAGTTGGGGGTCGATATCTTCGTGCGCCACGGCAAGCGCCTCGTGGACGTGACGGCGCCGGGGCGGCAGGTGCTGGCGATCGCCGAGCGCATGCTGCGCGATGCCGACAATCTGCGGCAGGTCGGCGACGAGTTCACCAACGAGATCGCGGGCGGGCTGTCGATCGCGACGACCCACACGCAGGCGCGCTACGTGCTGCCGCGCGTGATCCGCGACTTCATGCAGCGCTTCCCGCAGGTGAAGCTGTCGCTGCATCAGGGCAGTCCGCGTCAGGTGTGCGACATGGTGATGTCGGGCGAGGCGGACATCGCGATCGCGACCGAGGCGATCGCCGAGTACGACGAGCTGGTGATGCTGCCGTGCTACCAGTGGAACCGCTGCATCGTCGCGGCGCCGCGCCATCCGATCCTGAAGGAACATCCGCTGACGCTGGAGGCGATCGCGCGCTATCCGCTGATCACCTACGACGACGCCTTCACCGGCCGCAGCCTGATCAACAAGGCCTTCCTCGGGCGCGGCCTGCGGCCGAACGTGGTGCTGACGGCGCTCGACTCTGACGTGATCAAGACCTATGTCGCGATGGACCTCGGCATCGGCATCGTTGCGCGCATGGCCTACGATGCCGCGACCGACAAGGCGCTGGGCATGGTCGATGCGTCGCACCTCTTCGAGTCGAGCACGACGCGCGTGGGCCTGCGGCGCAACGCCTACCTGCGCGGCTACGTGTATGCCTTCATCGAGCTCTTCGCGCCGCACCTGACGCGGCGCATGGTGGATGTCGCGCTGGCGGGCGGTGGCGAGGACTACGGGATGTAGCCGTCCGCCAGCAGGCGGTCCAGCGCGGTTGCGTCGCCGCCGGCGAGCGCCAGCATCAGCGCAACGCGCGCCTGGGAGGCGGGCAGCTCGCCGGCGGCGACGGTGCCTGGCCGGTCGTCGAGCGTCTTGCGGTTCACGGCGCCGAGCACGGCGCGGCTCGCGCAGACGACGGGGATGCCGGCGGCGACGGTTCGCGCGATGGGCGTTTCCCATCCGGCCGGCAGGCTGCCGTTGCCGGGCAGCGCGAGGACGATGCCGCGCGCGCCGTTCGCGACGACGAGGTCGACGAGGTCGGGCGGCGTGCCGGCGCCGACGTAGAGCACATCGACGCGCGGCAGCGCGGCTGCGTCCGCGGGAGCGGCGAAGGTCCGGGCCGGCGCGTCGGCAGCGGGAGCGAAGTAGCGCACCGGATCATGGCGGCCGATCGCGCCGGCGCTGGTGCCGGCGAAGGCGTCGAGGCGGTGCGTCTGGCACTTTCTGAGGCCGAGCGCCGGGAAGATCGCTTCGCCGAAGCTCACGAGCGTGCCACGGCCTGCGCTGTCGGGGTGGGCGGCGACGCAGGCGGCGTTGTAGAGGTTCATCGGACCGTCGGCCGACAGCGCCGTCGCGGGCCGCATCGCGGCGGTGAGGACGACGGGCTTGGTGCCGGCGAGCGTGAGCTGCAGGAAGGCGGCCGTCTCCTCCAGCGTGTCGGTGCCGTGCGTGATGACGATGCCGTCGATGGCGTCGTCGTCTAGCAGGGCCTGCACGCGCCTGCCGAGCGCGAGCCAGTGGCCCGGCTCCATGTCCTTGCTGTCGAGCTTGAACAGCTGTTCGGCGCGGATCTGTGCGACCTCTGCGAGCTGCGGCACGGCGGCGAGCAGCGCGTCGGCGCCGAGCGCGCCGGCGGTATAGCCGGTGGTGTCGGTGGCGGATGCGGCGACGCCGGCGATCGTGCCGCCGGTGGCGATCAGTGCGAGCGTGGGCATCGCGTTCCCCTTGGTTTCAGCCTGGACGGAAGACCGCGATGCGGCGCGCGCGTTCCTGTTCGAGCAGGCGGGTCGCGACGTCGCCCGGGACGCCCAGGGTTTCGAACACGGAGCCGGCGAGCTGCAGCCCCGATTCCAGCGTCTCGGGGATCACCACCGTGGCGCCGGCTTCGCGCAGCGCCTGCGCATGCGCTTCATCGCGTGCGCGGGCGGCGATGCGGATGTTGGGCGAGGTCGCACGGATGCCCTTGACGGCGTGCAGCGCGGCGGCGGTGCGGTCCATCGTCAGCACCACTGCGACGGCGCGCTCGAGGTGCAGGCGGCGCAGCAGTTCGGGCCGGCTGGCGTCGCCGAAGTAGATCGGCGCGTCCTCCGCGCGCATCTGCTTGACGAGCTTCGCGTCGGATTCGAGCGCGAGGTAGGGGATGCCCTGTTCGGACAGCAGCTCCCCGATCAGCCGGCCGACGCGGCCGTAGCCGGCGACGATGACGTGGCCGCTGAGCTGTTCGAGTTGCCGGTCTTCCTCGAAGACGGGTTTGCCGACGCGTGTATCGATGCTGTTGCCGAGTTTGCGTCCGAGCAGGGTGAGCGGCGGGGTGATGAGCATCGACAGGCCGACGACCAGCAGCATGAAGTGACCGACCCGCGGATCGATCAGGTCGAGGCCGAGCGCCATGCCGATGACGATGAAGGCGAACTCGCCGCCCTGGCCGAGCATGATGCCGCCTTCGGTCGCGCGCCCCCAGGACAGGCCGAAGAGGCGGAACAGCACGATCAGGATCAGCGCCTTGATCGCGAGCACGCCGATTACCGACAGCGGCAGCAGCAGCGGCTTGGCGAGGATCGCGCTGATGTCGATGCCCATGCCGACGGACATGAAGAACACGCCCATCAGCAGGCCCTTGAAGGGCTCGATCGTGACCTCGACCTCATGACGGAACTCGGTCTCGGCGATCAGCAGGCCCGCGAGGAGCGCCCCCATCTCCATCGACAGGCCGGCGGCTTGCGTGAGCACGGCGACGCCCAGGGTCGTCAGCAGCGTCACGGCCATGAAGGACTCGGACTGGCGGCTCGCCGCGATCTGGTGGAAGAGCGGGCGCACGACGCGGCTGCCGATGAAGTAGATCAGGCCGACGGTGATGACGCCCTTGAGCGCGGCGATGGCCATCAGCGCGGCGACGCTTTCGCCCGACTTCTGGCCCAGCACCGCGACCAGGACGAGCAGCGGCACGACGGCGAGATCCTGGAACAGCAGCACGGAGAAGGTCGCCTGGCCGAGCGGGGTGCCGAGCTCGCGCCGTTGCGTGAGCAGCTGCATCACGACGGCGGTCGAGGAAAAGCTCAGGACGAGGCCGAGCACGACGGACGATTCGATGGTGTTGCCGAACGCGTAGGCGATGCCGCCGATTGTGAGTGCCGACAGGCCCACCTGCAGGTGTCCCAGCCCGAACACGAGGCGGCGCATCGCCCACAGGCGGTCTACGGACATCTCCAGCCCGATCATGAACATCAGGAAGATCACGCCGAACTCGGCGAAGACGGCGACGTCTTCCTGGCGCGAGAAGGTCAGGTAGCGCAGCCACGGCGAGTTGTCGGTGTGCTGGCCGAGGCCGAAGGGCCCGACGATCATACCGACCGCGAGGAAACCGAGCACCGGATTGATGCTGCGCCGCTGCAGCAGCGGGATCAGCACGCCGGCGAGCGCGAGGAAGAGGATGACTTCGTGAAGAAAGGCGGGTGCGTCGTGCGCGTCCATCGGGGGACTTTGTATTTGTATGTGCCGTTATCAAGGCGGCAATCAAATGCCACCGTTCGCCCTGAGCCCGAACGGCATTTAATTGCCAGCCTCATAGTTTAGCGGATCGGTGCGTCCTCAGAACGCGCGGATCACGCTGCCGACGGGGCGATCGCGCCGCCCGCGCAGCGCGGGTGTCACGGATTGGATCCCGCCAGCAGGGCCTCCTCGCGTTCCTGCTGCTGCAGCGCCCACATGCGGGCGTAGTCGCTGCCGCGTGCGAGCAGTTCGGCATGGGTGCCGCGTTCGACGATATGGCCCTGGTCGAGCACGATGATCTCGTCGGCGTTCATGATGGTCGACAGCCGGTGCGCGATCACGAGCGCGGTGCGGCCTTCGGCGGCGAGGTCGAGCTGGGCCTGGATCGCTTTCTCGGTCTTGGAGTCGAGTGCGGAGGTGGCCTCGTCGAAGATCAGGATCGCCGGGTTCTTCAGCAGCGCCCGTGCGATCGCGACGCGCTGCTTCTCGCCGCCGGAGAGCTTCAGGCCGCGCTCGCCGACGCGCGTCTCCCAGCCGTCGGGCAGGCGTGCGATGAAGTCGGTGAGCTGGGCGGCACGCGCGGCGGCCTCCACCTCGGCGCGGCTCGCGTCGGGGCGTCCGTACTGGATGTTGTAGTACAGCGTGTCGTTGAACAGCACCGTGTCCTGCGGCACGATGCCGATCGCCTGGCGCAGGCTCGCCTGCGTGAGCGCGCGCAGGTCGTGGCCGTTCACGCGGATCGCGCCGTGCTGGACGTCGTAGAAACGGTACAGCAGGCGCGCGAGCGTCGATTTGCCCGAGCCTGAGTGGCCGACGACGGCGACGGTACGCCCGGCGGGAATCGCGAAATCGACGTCGTGCAGGATGGTGCGTTTGGGGTCGTAGGCGAAGCCGACATGCTCGAAATGCACGCTCGCCGGGCCGGCGGGGAGCGCGACCGCGTCGGGCGCGTCGGCGACCTCGCGGTGCTGGTGCATCAAGCCGAACATGCGCTCGATGTCGGTGAGCGACTGGCGCAGCTCGCGGTACAGCACGCCGAGGAAGTTGAGCGGGATGTAGAGCTGGATGAGGAAGGCATTCACTAGCACGATGTCGCCGATCGTCATGCTGCCCGCGGCGACGCGGCTCGCGGCCTGCCACATCATCGCCGTGACGCCGACCGCGATGATCGCCGCCTGGCCGATGTTGAGCGCCGACAGCGACTTCTGGTTGGTGACCTGCGCGTTCGTCCATTTGCGCATCTGTTCGTCGTAGCGGCGCGCCTCGAAGTCCTCGTTGTTGAAGTACTTCACCGTCTCGAAGTTGATCAGGCTGTCGATCGCGCGCGCGTTCGCGGCGGAGTCGAGTTCGTTCGCGTGGCGGCGCAGCACGGTGCGCCAGTTGGTGATGCGCACCGTGAAGAAGATGTAGAGGACGAGTGTGCCGAGCGTGATCAGTGCGAACACCGCGTCGTACTTAATGAGCAGGATGCCGACGACCAGCCCGATCTCGATCAGGGTCGGCAGGATGGAGTACAGCGTGTAGCTGATCAGCGAGCCGATGGAGCGCGTGCCGCGCTCGATGTCGCGCGTGAGGCCGCCGGTCTGGCGTTCGAGGTGGAAGCGCAGCGACAGCGCGTGCAAGTGGCGGAATACGCGCAGCGCGATCTCGCGCACGGCGTTCTGCGTCACGCGCGCGAACACGATCTCGCGCAGCTCGGTGAATAGCGAGGTCGAGAAGCGCAGCACGCCGTAGGCGAGCAGCAGCGCTGCCGGGACGACGATGAAGGCCTGGTCGGTGGTGAGCGCGAGCCCGTCGATGAGCCGCTTGAAGATCAGCGGCACCGTGACGTTCGCGCCCTTGGCGGCGATGAGGCAGGACAGCGCGAACAGCACCCGGATCTTGTAGGCCCAGATGTAGGGGAACAGGCTCTTGATCGTCTGCCAGTCGTGGCGTTCGGTCGGCTCGGGGCCGGGCAGTGCAGTGGAAGGTCCGCGTCTCATCAGGCAATTCTAACGTGCGGGCGCTACCATTTCGCCTTTCGCCCGCCCCGCCCGGGGCATGGCGCACGAAACGGGATGGCGGGACGATGGAAAGTGGTTCGGTGGGGGCGGTGACGGCGTTGGTCGCGGTGCTGGGCGGTGTGCTTGCCGGGGCCGTGCTGGTGTGGCTGCTGCTGCGCGGGCGGGCGGCCGAGGCGGCCGCGGCGGCAGTCGAGCAGGGGCGCGCGGAGGTGCGCATCGAGCTCGCGGCGGCGACGGAACGGGTGCGGGCGCTGGAGCAGGGGCGCGCGCAGGCGATCAGCCAGTTCGACGCGCTGCGTCGGCAGGCGGGCGAATGGCGCGACGCGCTCGACGCGGTGCGTGACGAGCGGGCGCAGCTGGCGGAGCGCGCCTCCCGCGTCGCAGGTCTGGAGCAGCAGCTTGCGGCGACCGGGGCACAGCTCGCGGAGGCGCGCAACCGGCTTGCCGAACTCGACACCCGCTTCGACGCCGAGCGTCGCGCCGCCGACGACAAGCTCGCGATGCTGATTGCGGCGCGCGAGAGCCTCACCGACCAGTTCAAGAGCCTCGCCAACGACATCCTCGAGGAGAAGGCGAAGCGCTTCACCGAGCAGAACCAGACCAACCTCGGCCAGCTGCTGGATCCGCTGCGCGTGAAGCTGCACGAATTCCAGGGCAAGGTCGAGCAAGTCTATGTGCAGGAGGGCAAGGACCGCAGCGCGGTGGCGGAGCAGGTGCGCCAGCTGATGGAACTCAATCAGGCGCTGAGCCAGGACGCGAAGAACCTGACGCGCGCGCTCAAGGGATCGAGCAAGACACAGGGCAATTGGGGCGAGCTGATCCTCGAGCGCGTGCTGGAGGCTTCCGGCCTGAGGAAGGGCGAAGAATACGACGTGCAGGAAAGCCACACGCGCGACGACGGTTCGCGCGGGCAGCCCGACGTGGTGATCCATCTGCCGGAGGACCGCCATCTGGTCGTCGACGCGAAGGTGTCGTTGACCGCCTACGAGGACTACGCGAGCGCCGAGGACGAGGGCGAGCGCAACGCCGCGGTGAAACGCCATCTCGACTCCGTGCGCGGCCACATCAAGGGCCTGTCGGAGCGCAACTACCAGGACCTGTACGGCCTGAAGTCGCTCGACTTCGTGCTGATGTTCGTGCCGGTCGAACCGGCCTTCATGCTCGCGGTGACGCACGACCGCGAGCTCTTCATGGACGCGTGGCAGAAGAACGTGCTGCTCGTGAGCCCGTCTACGCTGCTCTTCGTCGTGCGCACCGTCGCCCACCTGTGGCGCCAGGAGGCGCAGAACCGCAACGCGCAGGACATCGCGAAGCGCGGCGCGGAGCTCTACGACAAGCTCGTCGGCTTCGTCGAGGATCTGGATTCGGTCGGCAACCGCCTCGAGCAGGCGCAGAAGGCCTACCACGCCGCGCACAACAAGCTCGCGAGCGGGCGCGGCAACGTGATCCGGCAGGCGGAGATGCTGAAGCAGTTGGGGGTGAAGCCGGCGAAGGTGCTGCCGGAAGCGCTGGTCGAGGCGGCGGAGGAGGGCGGGGACGACTCCTGACCCCCATCAAATACCCCGTTTGCCCCGGGCGCGTTGAAGGGCGGGATCTCGGCAGGGCTTCGACAGGCTCAGAATCGTAGGGCGGATGAGCCGAAGGCGTTATCCGCCGAATGTGCAGTTCCGGCCGCCGCCATCCGGCGGAAGGCGCAGCGCTTTTCCGCCCTACTCGGCCGCGACGCGGTAGACGCGCGCCTCCCACGGCGCGAGGCGCAGCGCGTGACGCGGGCCGTGCGGTGCCACGGGACGGTTCGCGAGCAGCAGGCCCTCCGCGGCGAGCGCGAAGCCTGCGTGGCGGAAGGTCGCGGGGCGGCTGCTGAGGTTGCAGATCACGGCGATGCGTTCGTCGCCTTCGCCGCGGGTGTAGGCGTAGATGCGCGTGCTACGTGGCGCGAGCGCGGTGTAGCGGCCGTGGATCAGCACCGGTTCGCGCCGGCGCAGCGCGATCAGCGCGCGGTAGTGCTGGAGCACCGAGTCGGGGTCGGCCTGCTGGCGGGCGACGTTGGCGCCGCGGTAGTCCTGGTGCGCCGCGAGCCACGGCGTGCCGGTCGTGAAACCGCCCTGCGGGCCGTCGTCCCAGGGCATCGGGGTGCGCGAGGTGTCGCGGCCGGTGCGGCGCATCTCGTCGAGGATCGCGTCCTCGTGCATTCCAGCAGCGCGCATCTCGGCAATGCGGTTGTGCGCGAAGCGGTCGCGGAATTCGTCCAGGTTCGCGAATTCCGCGTTCGCTAGGCCCAACTCCTGCCCCTGGTAGATGAAGGGCGTGCCTTCCATCAGGAAGTACATCGTCGCCAGCGCGGTGGCGCTTGCGCGCGGGTGGCGCTGCGGGTCGCCCCAGCGCGAGACGACGCGCGGCAGGTCGTGGTTTTCGAGGTACAGCGCGTTCCAGCCGCGCCCGTGCAGTGCACGCTGCCAGCGGCCGAGGATGCGTTTCAACGCGAGCACGTCGAGCGCCGCCTGCGGGTGGTCGGACCACAGGTGCCAGTCCTCGAACTGCAGGATCATCGACAGGCGCCGGCGGTCGGTTCCGGTCCACTCCTCGGCCTCGACGGGGCCGATGCCGTTGGCTTCGCCGACCGTCATCGCGTCGCGCCCGGCGAGCGTTTCGCGGCACAGTTCGTCGATGTAGTCGAGGATGCCGGCGACGTTCATGTGGCAGGGGTAGGCGGCGACCTGTGGAAGTCCCTGCGGGTTGGGCATGTCGGGTAGCCCCGGCGCCTTGCGGATGTGGGTGATCGCGTCGATGCGGAAGCCGTCCACGCCCTTGTCCAGCCACCAGCGCATCACCGCGTGGATCGCCGCGCGCACCGCCGGGTTCTCCCAGTCGAGGTCGGGCTGGCGGCGCGTGAAGAGATGCAGGTACCACTGCTCCGTCGCGGCGTCGTGTTCCCAGGCGGGGCCGCGGAAGATGCTCTCCCAGTTGTTCGGCGGATTGCCGTCACGACCGTCGCGCCAGATGTACCAGTCGCGCTTCGGGTTGTCGCGCGAGCTGCGCGATTCGCGGAACCACGGGTGCTCGTCGCTGGTGTGGTTGATGACGAGGTCGAGGATCACGCGCATGCCGCGGCGGTGCGCTTCGGCGAGCAGGCGGTCGAAGTCGGCCATGGTGCCGAACTCCGCCATGATCGCGCAGTAGTCCGAGATGTCGTAACCGTTGTCGTCGTTGGGCGAGCGGTAGATCGGACACAGCCACAGCGTGTCGACGCCCAGCCACTCGAGGTAGTCGAGTCGCGCGAGGATGCCCGGCAGGTCGCCGATGCCGTCGCCGTCGGTATCCATGAAGCTGCGCGGATAGATCTGGTAGACGACTGCCCGTTGCCACCATCTGTCGTCCATCGTGCACGCTCCGTGTGCATCGCATGTCGCCAGTCTGCCGCAGGCGGGCGCTTGTTTCTGTGCAAAACTGCAGGGACCGGGCGTCGGGCGCGCACTACATTATTCGAAAGGGGAGCATCCCCCTCTGCCCGGATGGTTGCCGGCAGGGCAAAACGGAGGAGGGCGAGGACATGGACTGGATCAGCCCCGAGTTGCGTGGCGTCAATCTCGGCAGCTGGCTGCTGCTGGAGCGCTGGATGGTGCCCAGCCTGTTCGAGGGGCTTGCCGCGACCGACGAGACGAGCTTCTGCGCAGAGCTGGGGCCGGCCGCCGCAGAACGCCTGCGCGGACACTGGAACCGCTGGATCACGCGCGAGGACTTCGCGTGGATCGCCGAGCGCGGCCTCAACGCGGTGCGCGTTCCGTTCGGACACTGGATCTTCGGTCCGGACTATCCGTACCACCGCGCTTACGGGGCGAACCCGCATCCCTTCGTCGAAGGCGGCATCGAGGTGCTCGACCGGGCGATGGACTGGGCGGCCGAGTTCGGCCTGCGCGTGATGCTGGACCTGCACGCCGCGCCGGGCTGCCAGAACGGCTTCGACAACGGCGGCATCCTCAATGTGTGCGAGTGGCACACGAAGGCTGAGTATCGCGAGCACGCACTGTCGGTGCTCGAACGCATGGCGCGGCGCTACCGCGGCCATCCCGCGCTGTACGCGATCGAATGCCTCAATGAGCCGCGCTGGGACGTGCCGACCGATTACCTGAAGGACTTCTACACGGAGGCCTACGAGCGCATCCGCCGGCACTGCCCGGACGAGCGCGTCGCCGTGGTGTTCCACGACGGTTTCCGCTCCTTTCGCGAATACGTCGGCTTCATGCAGGCGCCGGCGTACCGTAACGTGATGTTCGACCTGCACCGCTACCAGTGCTTCGACCGCAGGGATATCGACTCCGACATCTTCGCCCACATGGCGAAGGCCGGCGGCGAGTGGCGCGACGAGGCCGACGCGATCATCACCGGGCTGGGCCTGCCGGCGATATGCGGCGAGTGGAGCCTGGGGCTGGACCTGCGCGTCGTGTCGCTGTGGGCCGAGGGGCCGTTCAATCACGCCCTGGAGCACATGGACGCCTTCGAGCAGGACGTCGCGAATCGCGGCTACGCGGCGGCACAGCTCCTCGCCTTCGAAAAATACCTCGGCTGGTTCTTCTGGAGCTACAAGACGGAAACCACGCCGGCGTGGTCCTTCCGCGACTGCGTCGAACGTGGTTGGCTGCCGTCGAGCTACGGCTGGCTAGCGTCCGATCTCGGCTGAAGAGGCCACTGGCGCGGCAATCGACGAGACCTTCTCCGTACCCTCCATCGCGACGGCCGCGCTGCCACGATGGAGCTCGATACGTCGGTGGAAGAAGCCTTCCAGGCCGCCGTGGCGCATCACCGACAGCAGGCTCATGTCCGGCATCTCGTGGTGCAGCATTTCCATGATGTGGGCTTCGCCCGTGGAGTCGAAGGCGTCGGTAGTGTCTTCGAGGAACACCCAGGCGGGCCGCTGCAGGAACAGCCGCGAGGTGCTCAGGCGCTGCTGCGCGCGCAGCGGCAGCACGTGGTTCCAGTCGTCCGTCTCGTCTAGCCGCGGTGCGAGCCAGCCGATGCCCGCGCATTCGAGTGCGCGCTGCAGTTCGCTCGTCGTGTAGTGCTCGGGTGGCTGCGGGTAGCACAGCACCGCGCGCAGCGTATCGGTCGGCAGGAAGGGGCGTTGCGGCAGGAAGGCCATCTCCTGGCCGTCGGGCAGCAGGATCTCGCCGCGGCCCCACGGCCACAGCCCGGCCACCGCCTTGAAGAGCGCGAGCGTCACGTGCGCGTCGCCGACGATCAGGATGCGTTCGCCGCGCCGCACGGACAGGTCCAGGTCGCGGAGCAGCGGCTCGCCGGCGGGCGTGTCCAGCGACAGGCCGCGCAACTGGAGTTCGGGCCGGGGCGAATGCCCGAGCCTGATGCGCGACGTTTCGCCCCGGCTGTCGATGAGATCGAGCTTCACCATGTCGTGATGCAGATTCACGACACGCCCCGCGGACGTGCGCCACATCGCGATCTCGCCCAGCTTGTCGATCGGCCACGACAAGGCCGAAGCCAGGCGCTCGAAAGCCTGGGCGGACTGCATCAGGCCGCCCAGCGTCAGCGCGCCGACGATGAACTGCGGCGCCGCGATGAGGATCGGGAAGATCGGCATCAGGTTGCCGTAGGCGGTCGAGAACGAGACGATGCCGAGGTAGGCCAGTGTCTGGCGGTCCCAGACGCGCGCGACGTCGCCGAAGAGTTGCACGGCGCTGCGCCTTTCCATGCCCTCGCCGTGGGCGATCGCGATCGCCTCAGCGTTCTCGCGCGCCCGCGCCAGACTGAAGCGCAGGTTCGCCTCCACACTTTGCAGGCGGTTCGTCGCGCGCACGAGCGGCCGGCCGAGCAGGTAACCGATCGTCGCGCCCCCGCCCGCATAGATGAAGGCCAGCAGCACCATGTAGCCGGGTACCTGGAATTCGCTGCCGGGGATCGGTGCGCTGCCCGAAACTTCCGCGAGGATCGCGATGAAGCCCCAGCCCACCAGCAGCGAATAGGTCAGCGAATGCGCGAGGCTGATCGCCGCTTCGGTGGCGATGCGGATGTCCTCGGCGATGCGCTGGTCGGGGTTGTCGTGCTCGCCCTTGATGAACTGCAGGCGGTAATGGCGCGAGTGCGTCATCCACTGTCCGACCAGGTTGGCGGTGAGCCAGCGCCGCCAATCGAGCTGCAGCCAGCGCTTCACGTGCATGTGAACCGCGGTGACGGCCATCGTCAGTGCGAGGATCAGCGCAAAGACGAGGATCTGATGCAGCAGCGCGTCGAGCGAGCGGGCCTCCAGCGCATCGAAGAAGGCGCGGTTCCAGTAGGAGGTCCACATCACGAGCGCGACCTGCCCTATCGTCAGCAGCAGGAAGGCCAGCGTCGCCCCGGCGATGAGCCAGCGCCGCTCGGACTTCCAGTAGGGCAGCGCCAGGCGGGCGAAGCGCCGCACCGCATGGCCGGGGGCGGCGGGTGGGGAAGCCGATGAGGGCTCGGCGGGTGCCATCAGCGGTCTCGCGCCGGTTGCGAGTCGGACGCTTGCGTGCAGGCGACCGTGCCGCTGCGCACGACCGTCCGTGACGGTGCCGGCGTGCTGCGGTCGAGCGTCGCTGCAACGATCATCTGGCCGTCCCCGTCACGCGAAAGTATTGTTGCACTGCTTAGACTAGCGCAATCGTACTCGCGTGGACCGTGATCTAGTGGTCTGCTTCGCAAGTCGGGCGAAGCAGGATTGCGGCGCGCCTCATCGGGGGGCGTCGGGCCCTCGCGTCGCACGGGAGGAGAGCATGCAGCTCGGGGTGATGTCCTTCAATATCCGCTGTGCCTCGGCGCCGGACGGCGAGCACGCGTGGGCGCAGCGCAAGGCGCTGGTGATCGAGCGCATCCGCGCCTTCGACCCCGACCTGCTCGGTCTGCAGGAGTGCCGCGACGACGAGCAGGCCGCGTTCGTGCGCGCCGCCCTGCCTGACTACGAATTCGTCGGCGTGCCGCGCGGCGGCGCGGGCGATCCGGCGATCGAGATGGCGCCGCTGCTGTACCGCCGCGCCGCCTTCGACGAACTCGCGCGCGGCCACTTCTGGCTCGCCGACGACCCGGACACGCCGGGTCGCCAGTCCTGGGGTGCGGCCTATCCGCGCACCGCGAGCTGGGTGCGGCTCGTGCCGCGCGACGGCAGCGGGAGCCGCTTCACCTTCCTCAACACGCACTTCGACTACCAGGGCACGGCGCGCGAGGAGTCGGCGCGGCAGCTGCGCGACTGGGCGCAGGCGCTGTCGCGGGAGGAGGGGCTGATCGTCACTGGCGACTTCAACTCCGAACGCGACTCGGAAACCTTCCGCGAGCTCACCGCCGGCGGCGTGCTGCGCGAGGTGTTGCAGGAAGCGGGCGCGGCGGTCGGCACCTATCACGACTACGGCCGCGCCGCGGTGCGCGAGGCGATCGACTGGATCCTCGCCTCGCCGCACTTTCGCACCGTGGCGGCCGGCGCCGACACCTGGTTCTCGGGCCGGCGCTATCCGTCCGACCACTTCCCGGTCATGGCGCGGCTCGCGTTCAGCCAGCCCGGGAGCGGAGCTCGCCGGCAATGAACTGCATCGACGCGTTGTCGTGCAACCAGGTGTCGTCGAAAAACGTCACCTCGCCACTGGCCAGGTCGTGTTTGCCGCCGATGATGCCCACCTGGCCGTCGGCGATCATGTGTTCGAGGATGTAGCTGCGGTTCACGATCGAGCGCACCGAGCGGCGCACGTTCAGGTCGGCCACGTTCTCGACGAACACGGCATTCTTCGAGTTGCGCTGCGCCGGATCCGGGGTCCGGCTCTCTTCGTACACGGCCGGCTGGATCTTCGACAGCAGCTCGGTCAGGTTGCCGAGCTCGACGTGGTCGCACGCGCCCTTGATTGCGCCGCACGAGGTGTGCCCGAGCACGACGATGAGCTTCGACCCGGCCACGTGGCACGCGAATTCGAGGCTGCCGATGATGTCGGTGTTGATCACGTTGCCGGCGATGCGCACGGAGAAGATGTCGCCGAGGCCCTGGTCGAAGATGAGTTCGGCCGAGGTGCGGCTGTCGATGCAGCTGACGATGGTGGCGAACGGCCACTGGCCGTCGCGCGTCTCGTTGGCTTGCTGCAACAGGTCGCGGCTCATGCGCAGGTTGTTGACGAAGCGTGCGTTGCCCTCCCGGAGGAGCTGCAGCGCAAGTGCCGGGGTGACGGTGGCCTGGGTTTCGGACGTATGGGTTTTCATGGCGGGGCGCAGCTCAGCTTCGGGCAATTGACGTTGGCCGCGATGTTACCGAGGGGTGAAAATAATAAATAATCGATATTAGTGATGATGTGCATCGAGAAAACTCTATGAACGCCACCTTCCGTCAGCTGCGCCTCTTCCTGGCGCTTGCAGAGCACGGCAGCGTCACCGCCGCCGCCGCGGCCTGCCACGTCACTCAGCCGACCGTGTCGATGCAGCTGCGCGAGCTCGCCGATGCCGTCGGCCTGCCCCTCTACGAACAGATCGGCAAGCGCCTCTATCTGACGGCGGCCGGCGAGGCGCTCGCGGACACCGCGCGTGCAATGCTCAACGAATGGCTCGCGTTCGAGCAGGGCATCGATGCGATGAAGGGGCTGGAGCGCGGGCGGCTGCGCGTCGCGCTCGTGAGCACCGCGAAGTACTTCGTGCCGCGCCTGCTCGGCAGTTTCTGCGCCGAGCACCCGAACATCGACATCGCCCTGGAGGTGCTCAACCGCGACGGCGTCGTCGCCCGCCTGCGCGAAAACCGCGACGACCTCTACATCATGTCGATGCCGCCCGATAACCTCGATCTCGAGCAGCATGCCTTCCTGCCCAACCCGCTCGTCGTGATCGCCCCCGAAGGGCATCCGCTGGCGGGGCAAGGGCTAGAACTCGCGGACCTTTCCGTCGAACGCTTCATCCTGCGCGAACGCGGTTCCGGCACGCGCCTCGCGTGCGACGCGCACTTCGCCCGCAACGCCTTCGTGCCGCAAGTGCGCCTCGCGCTGGGCAGCAACGAGGCGATCAAGCAGGCCGTCGCGGGCGGCCTCGGCCTCGCGGTGATCTCGCGCCACGCGCTGGCGGCGCGCCCCGGCGACGACCAGCTCGCGATCCTCGACGTCGCAGGCTTCCCGGTGCAGTCGAGCTGGTTCACGCTGTACCCGCGCGGCAAGCGCCTGTCGCCGGTCGCGACGGTGTTCCTGCAGCACCTCGAAAGTACGGCCCGCGAATGGAGCGAGCGGCGCGGCATGCCCCGGTCGTCCGAATGAGCCTGGATCGGCGCGGGCGGCACGCCCTGCGCGTGTTTCGCCGCGGCAATTCGCGCCCCGCGGGACGCGATGGATGCGCTTAATAGAAACCTCACGAGCGGTGTCAAGAACGCGAAGGCGTGCTTGGAGCCTCCTTCGGGGAGCAGTTTTGTGCCTAAATCAAATGCGAGATGCCTCAGACGATCGATGGGAGTACGACTGAAAATAAGTTCTGCTCTGGCCCTCAGGCATGATGAGGCGCTGAAATGGCCTCTAGGCGCGGCGAATGAAAACGCCCGTTCCAACGTGTAATCACGGAACGGGCGTAATTCGGGCATCGTGTCGGTCACAGACCAACCCCGCTGCCGAGCTCATGTCACGAGTCTGAGTCTTCGATAGTGCTGTATAACTCGTCCGCAGCCAGCCTCGCGATGGCTTCCTCGGCAGCATTTATGGGTTCGAGTTCTACGCCAGCGCGCCTCACACCTACGAACATAGGGCCGCCACGGTCGTCATCATAGCTTGACCCGTCCTCGTGGATAGCCTCGTTCTGGTCCTCGGTCAGATCCTCTCCAAGCAGTTCAGCAAGGAACACCCAAGTCCAGCAGCGTACCAAGTCTTCGCGATCGTATTCATCGATCAAGCGGCGCATGGCTTCGATGTCACCTGAAGTGGCCGCCTCAGTTAGCCACCGTTTTGCATCCAAGGTGCGATCGAGTCGTTCGGCGATGCGCGCAATACGGTCCGGGGCTGCTTTGACGGGGCCGCCTTGTTGCTCAAAAAAGGTCGGATCACCGAAGCGTTCGGCAAGCTCCAGAAGAGCATCCTGATGACCTCGTTTGGCTGCCTCACGGAGGTGAGAAACATACTGCCTTTCACTATCCAGTCGACGTGCGTATGCGTCGGCCCACTCCTTTTCAACGCCGGTCAGTACGCGTCCGCTCTTGCTCTGGTTGTACCAGTAATCGCTTCCCACTCCCAGACTGTCCAGGTCATCTTCTGACGGGTCATGAATCAACGCCAAGGCATAGTGCGCGCCGGCGTTGCCACCGCTGGCTGCGGCGTTCAGTCCGTCAAGCATGAGGGGGGACGCGAGCATGTCAGAAGAAGATCTCCAACGTACTTCAGTTGCGCTCGTATCGTCCTCGTCATCGATCCAGGATCCACGCCCTAATTCATCTTTCAGGTAGCCGATCAAGCTGTTGATGCCGATGACGCCGATCTGCCGGTCTTCAAGGCCGGCCGGCAGTTCAGACGCGACCGTCGTTGCAGCGACGGTCGAGTAGCCCAATTCGAGGCAACGATTCCTGACGCGATCCGAATGGCCGGCGGTTCGTCGGTCATACAAGGACTGTTCGGTGAACACTGCAGTCGCGCAAAGCGCTGCGTAGGATCTGAATCCGAAGGACGCAGCCAGCAGCTCGTAGATGTGGGTCCGTTTGAAATCCGTCCCAGTGCTGGTTTGGAGGTGTTTCTGGATCTCGAACGCGAGCTTCTTGATTGTCATTTTCAACCTTTCCTCAACGCCGCGCCAAATTCGGGTCAGGCGCACACGTTTAAGTCCCCGACGGCGAGGCTTATAGAGAGGTTGGTAATGACAGAAACGACGCCTGCTTTTACTCGTGTGCAAGTAGGGTGGGCACCCGCTGGAAATTCTATCGTTATGACATGTTGTGGTCCAGTGCGTCATTCACGATGGGAGGCGGAGTTTTCAAGTCTTTGCATCCGTCGATCAGTATTTCTTGACATGCTATCAATAAAACGTATGATTCAATCAATCGTTTGATTCATGGTCTGTCATGCGCGCACCTACGGAACGCCAGCCCGCCCCGGAAACCAGCGACCGCATCCTCGATGCGGCCGAGGCGCTGTTTGTCGAGCACGGCTTCGAGGCGACGACGATGCGCATGATCACGAGCCGCGCGGACGCGAACATCGCCGCGGTGAACTACCACTTCGGCAGCAAGGACGCACTGATTCAGGAGGTGTTCAAGCGCCGCCTCACCGAGCTGAACCGCCAGCGCCTGGCGAAGCTCGACCGGCTGGAGGCGGAAGCGAAGGGTGCGCCGCTCAAGCCCAGCCGCATCGTCGAGGCTTTCTTCGGCACCGCGCTGGAGATGGCGGCCGACACCGAGCATGGCGGCCACACTTTCATGCGCCTGCTCGGTCGAACCTATACGGAACCGAACGGCTTCGTGCGCCAGTTCCTCGCCGAGGAATATGCCGAGGCAGTCGAGCGCTTCCTCACGGCGCTGTACCGCGCGCTGCCCGACGTGCCGCGGGAGGAAATCCTGTGGCGCTTCCATTTCATGATGGGGGCGATGTCCTACGCGATCGCCGGCACCGATGCGCTTCAGCTCTTTGCCGGCAAGTTCGACGACGCGGCCCCCGAGCGGCTGTTGCCGCGCCTGATGTCCTTCCTGCTCGGCGGGCTGCGCGCACCGTTGCCGGGGCAGGGTGTGCCGGGGGAAAACGGCAAGGGCGCGCCGACGCGCCCGTGAATTGAATGCAGGCCCGTCCGGGGCGGCGCAGACCGTGGCCGGCCGGACGCAGGCGGAACGAATACGATCGAGGAGACGACAATGATCTGGTGGTTCATCGCTTTGCTCCCTCCCTTGGCAATCGCGCTCGCCTACGGGCGAGCGCCCCTTTTTGCCTGGGCAGGGGTCGGGTTGGTCTGGCTGGCGGCGGCGGGTTGGGCCGGGGGGTGGGCGCCGGCGGCAATCGTCGCGGCGCTGGTGGTCTTTGCCGGCGTGATGGCGGTCTTCCTGCTGCGCCCCGTGCGCCGTGCGCTCGTGACGGCGCCCATCTTCCGCGCCTTCCGCGCGGCGTTGCCGTCGATGTCGCAGACCGAGCGTGACGCGCTAGAGGCCGGCACCGTGTGGTGGGAGGGCGAGCTCTTCCGCGGCGCTCCGGCGTGGTCGACGCTGCTGGCCTATCCGTGGCCCAAACTCACGCCCGAGGAGCGTGCCTTCCTCGACAACGAGACGAGCGAGCTGTGCCGGCTCACCAACGACTGGCAGGACAACCTGCGCCAGGACCTCTCGCCCGAGGTGTGGCAGTACATCAAGGACCAGGGCTTCCTCGGCATGATCATCCCGAAGGAGTACGGCGGGAAGGGTTTCTCGGCCTACGCGCACTCCCAGGTCGTGACCAAGCTGTCGACGCGCGCCTCGGCCCCGGCGATCACGGTGATGGTGCCGAATTCGCTCGGCCCGGCCGAGCTCCTGTTGCACTACGGCACGCCCGAACAGAAGTCGCACTACCTGCCGCGCCTCGCGAAGGGCCTCGAGATCCCGGCCTTCGCGCTGACCAGCCCGTGGGCGGGCTCCGACGCCGCGTCCATTCCCGACGCGGGCGTCGTGTGCAAGGGGCAATGGCAGGGGCGCGAGGTATTGGGCATGCGCGTGTCCTTCGACAAGCGCTACATCACGCTCGCGCCGGTGTGCACGGTGTTCGGCCTCGCCTTCCGCCTGTACGACCCGGACGGCCTGCTCGGCGCCGAGCCGGACCTGGGCATCACCTGCGCGCTGGTGCCTTCGGAGCATCCGGGCGTCGACACCGGTCGCCGTCACTTCCCGCTCAACGGCATCTGGATGAACGGCCCGGTGCGCGGGACGGACGTCTTCATGCCGCTCGAGTTCATCATCGGCGGGCCCAGGATGGCCGGGCAGGGTTGGCGCATGTTGATGGAGAGCCTCGCGGCGGGCCGCTCGATCTCGCTGCCGGGCTCCAACACCGGCATGCAGAAGATGACGGCGCGCGCGGTCGGCGCCTATGCGCGCGTGCGCTACCAGTTCAAGACCGCGATCGGCCGCTTCGAGGGCGTCGAGGAGGCGCTGACGCGCATCGGCGCGAACACCTATCTCAGCGACGCCGCGCGCGTGATGACCGCAGGCGCGGTCGACCTCGGCGAGAAGCCCTCGGTGGTGTCCGCCATCGTCAAGTACCACGTCACCGAGCGCGCGCGCCAGACCGTCAATGACGGCATGGACGTGATCGGCGGCAAGGGCATCTGCCTCGGACCGCAGAACATGCTCGGGCGCGCCTACCAGCAGATCCCGGTGGGCATCACCGTCGAGGGCGCCAACATCCTCACGCGCAGCCTGATCCTCTTCGGCCAGGGCGCGATCCGCTGCCATCCCTATGTGCTGGACGAGATGCACGCGGCGCAGGCGAATGACCTCGCCGCCTTCGACGAGGCCTTGTGGGGCCACGTCGGCTACACTGTGTCGAACGCCGCGCGTGCGCTGGTGATGGGCATCACCGGCTCGCACTTCGTTGCCGCACCTGGCGACATCGCCCCCGAAACGCGGCGCTACTACCAGCAGCTCACGCGCTTCTCGGCGGCGTTCGCGTTCATTTCCGACCTGTCGATGGGCACGATGGGCGGCGCGCTGAAGCGCAAGGAGAAGCTCTCCGCGCGCCTCGGCGACATCCTGTCGCTGATGTACCTCGCCTCCGCGGTGCTGCGCCGCTACGAGGCCGAAGGGCGGCAGGCGGCCGATGCGCCGCTGATGCACTGGGCGATCTGGGACTGCATGTTCAAGGCGCAGAACGCCTTCGAAGGCGTGATCGCGAACTTCCCGAACAAGCTCTTCGCGACGCTCCTGCGCCGCATCGTCGTGTTCCCGCTCGGGCGCCCCTACGTCGTGCCGTCCGACCAGCTCGGCCACGAGGTCGCGAAGCTGCTGATCGAGCCTTCGGCGACGCGCGACCGCCTGACCTCGGACGTGTATCTGACGGACGACGTCGAGGAGCCGGTCGGCGCGCTGGAAGCGGCGCTCGCTGCGACCATCGCCGCCGAGCCCATCGAGGCCAAGGTGCGCCGCGCGCAGAAGGAAGGCCGCTTCGAACCGGGCCTGACGGTCGGCGGTGGCGTCGATGCGGTGTGGCAGCGCGCCCTCGAAGCGGGGGTGATCAGCGCCGACGAATTCGCGCTGCTGAAGCGTCGCGGCGAGCTGCGCGACAAGGTGATCCGCGTCGACGATTTCCCCTACGACTTCGGCCTGCGTGCCGCGCTCGCGCACATCGAGCCGCAGGCGTCCGCATCGGTCAAGGCCGCGGCATGACGGAAGACGTCTACATCATCGACGGCGCACGCACGCCCTTCCTGAAGTCGCGCAACACGCCGGGGCCGTTCGCGGCCTCCGACCTCGCGACCGCGGCGGGGGCAGCCCTGCTCGCACGCCAGCGCTTCGCGCCGGACCAGCTCGACGAGGTGATCCTGGGCTGTGCGAGCCCTTCTCCGGACGAGGTCAACATCGGCCGCGTCGTCGCGCTGCGCATGGGTTGCGGGCAGAAGGTGCCGGGCTGGACCGTGATGCGCAATTGCGCCTCGGGCATGCAGGCGCTCGATTCGGCGATCGCAAACATCCGGGCCGGGCGCTCGGCGCTGGTGCTCGCGGGCGGGGCGGATGCGCTGTCGCGCGCGCCGCTGCTGCTCTCTGATGCAATGGTGCGCTGGCTCTCGGGCTGGTACGCGACGAAGACCCTCGGCGAGAAGGTCGCCGCGCTGCGCCGCTTCAAGCCCGGCTACCTCGCGCCGGTGATCGGCATCATGAAGGGCCTCACCGACCCCGTCGTCGGCCAGCTGATGGGCCAGACCGCCGAGAACCTCGCGCACCGCTTCGGTATTTCGCGCGCCGAGATGGACGCCTTCGCTGCGCGCAGCCACACCCGCGTGCTCGCCGCGCGCGAGGCCGGGCATTTCGGAGAGATTGTGCCGCTGATCGCTGCCGACGGCACGGTGTATGCGGATGACGACGGCGTGCGCGCCGACTCGACACCCGAGAACCTCGCGAAGCTGAAACCCTTCTTCGACCGCAGGTACGGCCGCGTGACCGCCGGCAACAGCTCGCAGATCACCGACGGCGCAGCGTGGCTGATCCTTGCGTCCGCGGAAGCGGTCGAGCGCCACGGCCTCGTGCCGCTTGGGCGCATCACCGACAGCCAGTGGGCGGGCCTCGACCCCGCGCAGATGGGCCTCGGGCCGGTGCATGCGGCGACACCGATGCTGCAGCGCCACGGCCTCGCGCTCGGCGACATCGATGCATGGGAGATCAACGAGGCCTTCGCCGCGCAGGTGATAGCCTGCCTGCGCGCGTGGGACGATGCGGACTACTGCCGCGACGAGCTGGGGCTTGCGGATGCCCTCGGGCGTCTCGGCGAGGTGAAGCTCAACATCGATGGCGGCGCGATCGCGCAGGGGCACCCGGTCGGCGCGAGCGGCGCGCGCATCGTGCTGCATCTGCTGAACGTGCTGCGCCGGGAGGGCCTGAAGCGCGGCATCGCCAGCATCTGCATCGGCGGCGGGCAGGGTGGTGCGATGCTGGTGGAGGCGCTGTGATGAGCGATTTCAAGCATCTGGTGCTCGCGCGCAAGGGCGATCAAGACGGCCTCGCGTGGCTGTACCTCGATCGCGCCGGCGCGAGCACCAACACCTTGTCGCGCGAACTGCTCGACGAACTCGCCACGGTCTTCGCGCAGCTCGAAGCCGATCCGCCGAAGGGGCTCGTCATCGCTTCGGCGAAGCCGGCCGGCTTCGTTGCCGGCGCCGACATCGAGGAATTCACGCGCATCGACTCGGCGCAGGGCGCGCGCGATCTGGTGCAGCGCGGCTGGGAGCTCTTCAACTGGCTCGCGCGGCTGAAATTCCCGACGCTCGCGCTGGTCCGCGGCCACTGCCTCGGCGGCGGACTGGAGCTCGTGCTCGCATGCCGTTACCGCATCGTCGTCGACGAACCCGCCACCAAGCTCGCGCTACCCGAGGTGATGCTGGGCATCGTGCCGGGCTGGGGCGGCATGAAGCGCCTGCCGGCACTGATCGGCCCGGCGGCGGCGCTCGACCTGATGCTTACCGGCAAGAGCGTCGACGCGCGCCGCGCGAAGAAGCTGGGCCTCGCCGACGAATGCGTGCCGCCGCGCGTGATGGAGAACGCCGCGCGCATGCTCGTACTCTCCGGCCAGACGCCGCGCGCGCTGCCCGTCATGCAGAAACTGCTGAACGGCCCGCTGAAGGCGCTCGTCGCGAACAAGGCCCGCCAGCAAGTCGCAACGAAGGCGCGGCGCGAACACTACCCCGCGCCCTACGCGATCCTCGACATCTGGCAAAAATACGGCGGCAACGCGCTCGCCGTGCCGGCGGAGGACCCCGCGTCGCTCGACGCCATCTTCCGCTCGCCGACCGCGAAGAACCTCGTGCGCGTGTTCTTCCTGCAGGAGCGCCTGAAGGGATTTGGAAAAGACAGCGACTTCGCGCCGCGCCACGTGCATGTCGTCGGCGCGGGCGTGATGGGCGGCGACATCGCCGCGCTGTGCGCGTGGGCCGGCATGACGGTGACGCTACAGGACCAGTCCGTCGAACGCATCGCGCCTGCCGTCGCGCGCGCGGCGAAGTTCTTCGAGCGCAAGGCGCGCGGCGACAAGCGGCAGGTGCGCTTCGCGCTCGACCGCCTGATCCCGGACCCGGCCGGCAACGGCGCCGCGCGCGCGGACCTCGTGATCGAGGCGATCTTCGAGAACCTGGAAGCCAAGCGCACGCTGTTTGCGGACATCGAGCGGCGCGCGAAGCCCGACGCGGTGCTCGCGACCAACACCTCCAGCCTGCGCATCGAGGACATCGCGACCGCGCTGGCGGACCCGCGCCGCCTCGTCGGCATCCACTTCTTCAACCCCGTCGCGCTGATGCCGCTGGTGGAGGTCGTGCACGGAGAGGGGGCGGACGAGGAGGCGCTGCGCCGCGCGGCGGCCTTCGTGCGGCGCATCGACAAGCTGCCGCTGCCGGTCGCGAGCGCGCCCGGCTTCCTCGTGAACGCCGTGCTGGGCCCCTACATGCTGGAGGCGCTGCGCTGTGTCGAGGAAGGCGTCGCGCCCGAGACGGTCGACGCCGCGCTCCTCGCCTTCGGCATGCCGATGGGGCCGGTCGAGCTGGTCGATACCGTGGGCCTCGACATCGCGGTCGCGGCCGGCAAGGCGCTTGCGGGTGCGGGGGCGGAGCCGCCGCGCCGGCTGATGGAGCTCGTTGCGGCAGGAAATCTCGGCCGCAAGAGCGGGCAGGGCTACTACCGCTGGGCCGACGGCAAGGCGCACAAGGGCGCGGCGGGGACGATCCCTGCCGGGCTCGCGGAGCGCATCGTCGCCCCGCTCGTCGCGGCGGCGCGGCGTTGCGTGGAAGCGGGGGTGGTCGCGGATGCGGATCTCGCCGATGCCGGGGTGATATTCGGGACGGGTTTCGCCCCCTTCACGGGCGGGCCGCTGCATTATTCCCCGGAATCGGGGAAAACTTTGTCCGGCAAGGCTTCCGACGGTCGGGTTGGTGCTATCGTGCATGCTGGACGAGCATGAGGAGAGTCCTATGAGCGACGACGCAGTCGAGCCGGTGAAACTTCCCGAGAACAAGCAGCCGGCCTTGCGCGTGATGCCGATGCCGGCCGACGTGAATCCGGCGGGCGACGTGTTCGGCGGCTGGATCATGGCGATGGTCGACATCGCCGGCGCGATTCCCGCGCATCGCCGTGCGCGCTGCCGTACGGCGACGGTGGCGGTGAACTCCTTCGTTTTCAAGCAGCCGGTGTCGGTCGGCGACCTTGTAAGTTTTTATGCCGAAGTGGTGTCCGTGGGGCGCACTTCCATCACTGTAGACGTCGAGGTCTATGCCGAACGCGACCCCGAGAATCCGGTGGTCGTGAAGGTCACCGAGGCGACGCTGACCTATGTCGCGCTCGACGACAAGGGGCGCAAGCGGCCCGTTCCGCCTGCGTGATCGTATTCGAAGCATTTCGTGCGGCCCCGCGGCGCCGGGGTTCGTGCGGATATCCGGGGAGATCCGCGCTGCGGGTCCGGAGTTGCAGCGCCGAAATTGCACAGACAATTCACGAGGAGATGTGACACATGAAGAAAACGACGATTGCCCGCCTGCTTCCCGCCGCACTACTCGCGCTGGGTTCCGGCACTGCGTCGGCCGCCGGCTTCCAACTGCTCGAGCAGAACGCCAGCGGCATTGGCAACGCCTACGCTGGGTCGGCTGCGGTCGCCGAGAACGCCAGCACGATCTTCTTCAACCCGGCCGGCATGACGCAACTGCAGGCGCGCGAGATCTCGCTGGGTGTTGCCGCGGTGCGGCCGAGCTTCGAATTCAAGAACAGGGGCTCGGTGGGCGGTGCGCTGTCGGGTAACGGCGACGACGCGGGTGACTGGGCGGCAATTCCGAACGCCTACCTGTCGTGGGCGCTGAACAAGGACCTCTATCTCGGCGTCGGCATCGGTGCGCCGTTCGGCCTCGTGACGGACTATGGCGGAAAGTGGGTCGGTGCCGCGCAGGCGACCAAGTTCGAGATCGAGACGATCAACATCAACCCGTCGCTCGCTTACCGGGTCAATGACAAGGTGTCTCTGGGCATCGGCTTGAACTGGCAGCGCATGGATGCCCAGTACGAGCGCGTCGTCGGCATTGCCCCGGGAGCCTTGTCTGCATCGACGGCCAAGCTGGATGTCGATAACGACGCCTGGGGCTGGAACGTCGGTGCGTTGTTCACGCTGTCGCCGTCGACGAAGGTCGGTGTTTCCTACCGTTCGAAGGTCGAGCACAAATTGAAGGGCGACGTCAAGGTGTCGGGTCCCAGCGCCCTGCTCAATGCGGCAGGTAGCAGCGATTCGGACGTCGATGTCGACCTGCCCGACACCTTCATCGTCAGCACGACGCAGAAGCTCAGCGACCGCTGGGAGATGCTCGGCGACTTGTCCTGGACGGGTTGGAGCAGCATCAAGAAGGTCGACATCGAGCGCACTTCGGGTCCGCTGAACGGCCAGATCGCGCAGACGCTGCACACCGAGTTCAAGGACACCTGGCGCGTCGCGCTGGGGGCGAACTACAAGCTCGATGATGCGTGGAAGCTGAAATTCGGCATCGCGTTCGACCAGACGCCGGTGAGGGACAAGCAGCGCCGCCTCGTGTCGCTGCCGGACAACGATCGCACATGGTTCAGCGCCGGCGCGCAGTGGAAGGTGAGCAAGACGAACACGCTGGACCTCGGCGCCGCCTACCTCTACGTGCCGAAGACCAAGATCGACAACAACCAGATCACCGCGAATCCGCTCACCAATCGCGGCCGCGTGACGGGCGAGTACGACTCCAGCGTGTGGATCCTCGGCGCCCAGTATTCGATGGCGTTCTGATCCCCCGGGATGACGGACGGCGGCCGCATCCGGTCGCCGTCCCTTTTCGCGGCATCCGCCGCATTCATCCGCTAAAAAGAAGAAAGCAGCATTTGCCGTGGGCCGCGGCCGCGCCGACGGTATGTCACGTGCATTGACCGGAGAGTTGGCATGAGCAATTTCATCATCCGCAAGGTCGCGGTGCTCGGTGCGGGCGTGATGGGGGCGCAGATCGCCGCCCACTGCGCGAACGCCGACGTGCCCGTGCTGTTGTTCGACTTGCCGGCGAAGGACGGCAAGCCGAACGCGATCGTCGACAAGGCGCTCGCCGGCCTGAAGAAGCTCGATCCCGCGCCGTTTGCGGCAAAGGACCGGGCCGGCTTCATCGACGCGGCAAACTACGGCAGCGACCTCGAGAAGCTGCGCGAGTGCGACCTGATCATCGAGGCGATCGCAGAGAAGATGGAGTGGAAGCTGGACCTGTACGCGAAGGTCGCGCCCTTCATCCGCCTGGACGCGATCTTCGCGTCGAACACTTCGGGGCTGTCGATCAACGCGCTCGCCGAGGGCATGCCCGCCGCGTTGCGCGGGCGCTTCTGCGGCATCCACTTCTTCAACCCGCCGCGCTACATGTCGCTGGTCGAACTGATCCCGACGCGCGACACCGAGGCGACGATGCTCGACCAGCTCGAAAGCTGGCTGACGACGCGGCTCGGGAAATCCATCGTGCGTGCGAAGGACACGCCCAACTTCGTCGCCAACCGCGTCGGTGTGTTCTCCATCCTCGCGGTGATGCACCACACGGCGCGCCTCGGGCTGGGCTTCGACGAGGTCGACGGCCTCACCGGCCCGCTGATCGGCCGCCCCAAGAGCGCGACCTACCGCACCGCGGACGTCGTCGGCCTCGACACGCTCGCGCATGTGGTCGGCACGATGCAGGCGACGCTGCCGGACGACCCCTGGCACGCGCATTTCAAGGTGCCCGACTGGCTGCAGGAGCTGATCGCCAAGGGCGCGCTGGGGCAGAAGACGCGCGCCGGCATCTATCGCAAGGACGGCAGGCAGATCCAGGTGCTGGACCTCAAGACCGGCGACTACCGCCCGAGCGCGGGCGACGTGATCCCGGCGGTCGAGACGATGCTCAAGACCAAGGATCCGGTCGAGCGCTTCTCGCTGCTGGCGGCGAGCGAGCTGCTGGAAGCGCAGTTCCTGTGGTCCATCTTCCGCGACGTGTTCCATTACTGCGCGGTGCATCTCGGGGACATCGCCGACAACGCGCGCGACATCGATCTGGCGATGCGCTGGGGCTTCGGCTGGGCGCAGGGGCCGTTCGAGACCTGGCAGGCGGCGGACTGGAGCGAGATCGCGAAGGCGATCCAGCTCGACATCGATCACGGCCGCGCGATGGCGAAGGTGCCGCTGCCGGCCTGGGTGTTCGAGCGCAAGGGCGTGCATGAGGCCGGCGGTTCGTACTCGGCGACGACGAAGGCGCTCAAGCCGCGTCCGGCACTGCCCGTCTACAAGCGTCAGCTCTATCCCGAGCAGGTGCTGGGCGAGGCGTCGGCGGACCGCGGCGAGACGCTGTGGGAAAATGGAAACGTCAGCGACGGCGGTGTGCGCTTGTGGACGCGCCCCGACCAGGACGCGCGCATCGGCATCCTGTCCTTCAAGTCGAAGCAGCACGCGATCGGCGACGAGGTGCTCGACGGCCTGCTGGAGGCGGTCGCGCGTGCCGAGCGCGATCTGGATGGCGTCGTGCTGTGGCATCCGGCGCCCTTCGCGGTCGGCGCGAACCTGCATCAGGTCGCGGCGGCGTGCCAGGCCGGGCAGTTCGACATGCTGGAGCGCACGGTCGCGAAGTTCCAGCGCGCATCGATGACGCTCAAGCACGCGCAGGTGCCGGTGGTCACGGCGATCCAGGGCATGGCGCTGGGCGGCGGCTGCGAGTTTGCGATGCATTCGGCGCACCGCGTGCTGGCGCTGGAGAGCTACGTCGGCCTCGTCGAGGCGGGCGTCGGCCTGATCCCGGCCGGCGGCGGCAGCAAGGAGTTCGCGCTGCAGGCCCACTACGCGGCGCAGAAGGCCGCGGGCGGCGACGTGTTCCCGTACATCCAGAACAGTTTCCAGACGATCGCGATGGCGACCGTCGCAAAGAGCGCGCTGGAGGCCGTGCAGCTCGGCTTCGCCAAGCCGTCCGACGATGTCGTCTTCCACCCGCAGGAGCTGCTCTACGTCGGCATCCGCCGCGCGCGCGCGCTCGCCGAGTCCGGCTACCGGCCGCCATTCGTGCAGCGCGCGGTGACGGTCGCGGGCCGCAACGGCATCGCGACCTGCGAGCTGTTGCTCGTGAACATGGCGGAGGGCGGCTTCATCTCGCCCTACGACTACAAGGTCGCGAAGGCGGCGGCCACCGCGCTGTGCGGTGGTGAGGTCGAGACGAATTCGCGCGTGCCGGAGCAATGGATCCTCGACGTCGAGCGTGCCCTGTTCGTCGACCTGCTGAAGCAGGAGAAGACGCAGCAGCGCATCGCGCACACGCTCGAAACCGGCAAGCCCCTCAGGAATTAACCTTCGCAATCGATGGGGAAAACGATATGAGCAGACAGATTCAGGAAGCCTACATCGTCGCCGCGACGCGTACGCCGGTCGCCAAGAGGAACGGCCTGTTCCGCAGCGTGCGACCCGACGACATGCTCGCGCACGTGCTGTCGGCGGTGGTCGCGAAGGTGCCGGGGCTGGACGCGCAGGAGATCGGCGACGTGATCGTCGGCTGCGCGATGCCGGAAGCCGAGCAGGGCATGAACGTCGCGCGCATCGGCCTGCTGCTGGCGGGCCTGCCCGACAGCGTGCCGGGCATCACGATCAACCGCTTCTGCTCGTCCGGGCTGCAGGCGGTCGCGGACGCGGCGGCGCGCATCCGGCTGGGCGAGGCCGACGTGATGATCGCCGCCGGCACCGAATCGATGAGCGCGATGCCGCAGATCATGGGTAACAAGGTGAGTCTCAACCCGGCGATCTTCGCGAAGCAGGAGAACGTCGGCATCGCCTTCGGCATGGGGCTCACGGCCGAGAAAGTCGCGCAGCAGTGGAAGGTGAGCCGCGAGGATCAGGACAGCTTCGCGCTGCACTCGAACCAGCGTGCGTGCGCGGCGATCGCGGCGGGCCTCTTCCGCAACGAGATCAGCCCCTATACGGTGCGCGCGCATGTGCCCGGCGAGGGCGGCGCGGTGCGCGTGATCGAGCGTGTCGTCGATACCGACGAGGGGCCGCGCGCGGATGCGTCGCTGGAGGCGCTGGGCAAGCTGAAGCCGGTGTTCGCGGCGCGCGGTTCGGTGACGGCGGGCAACAGCTCGCAGATGTCCGACGGCGCCGGCGCGGTGCTGCTGATGAGCGAGGCGGCCGTGAAGCGCTACGGCGCGACGCCGATCGCACGCTTCGTCAGTTACGCCGTCGCGGGCGTGCCTCCGCAGGTCATGGGGATCGGGCCGGTAGAGGCGATCCCGCGCGCGCTGAAGGCGGGCGGCGTCGCGCTCGGGGAGGTCGGCTGGATCGAGCTCAACGAGGCCTTCGCCGCGCAGTCGCTGGCGGTGATGCGGCAGTTGTCGCTCGACCCTGCGCGGGTCAATCCGCTCGGCGGCGCGATCGCGCTGGGGCATCCACTCGGCGCGACCGGCGCGATCCGCACCGCGACGCTGATGAACGCGATGCAGCGCGATGCGAACCTGCGCTACGGCATGATTTCGATGTGCATTGGCACCGGCATGGGGGCTGCAGGGGTGTTCGAGCGCCTTTGAAGCAATCCCCAAGAGGTTTTACGGCCTCGGGAAAACCCCGACGCGAGGCCGGAGTGGGGGCGGGGTGCGGGCCTGTCGGGTCGTGCCGAGGGCGGAGTGCGCGACGGGGAAACAAGGCGATGCATGTCTGAGCCCGCAGGGCGAGTTTGCATCGCCGCCCCGTCGGGCGCTCCGACCGAGGGCAGCCGCAGGCCACGACCTTCAGGCCTGCACTCCGCCCCCGCTCCGGCCGGATTACAACCCATGCAGGATCGCGGCATACTACAAGGCCAGAATCCAAGGCCGCGAACGCCACATCCTGACGACGCGGCAGACATGACAGGGAAGGATAGATATTCATGGCCAACACCGTACTGCTGACCGTCGAAAACCGCGTCGCGACCCTCACGCTGAACCGTCCGGCGCAGCTCAATGCCTTGTCCATCGAAATGATGGAAGACTTCCTGCATGCCACGCGCGCGCTGCGCGACCTGAAGGATATCGACGTCGTGGTGGTCACCGGGGCTGGCGATCATTTCATGGCCGGCGGCGACCTCAAGGACTTCGCGACCCAGTTCCATCTGGGCCCGCAGGCGCGCATGGTGGCCTTCCGCGCGATCATCGAGAAGCACATCAATCCGGCGGTCGAGATCCTGCAGTCCCTGCCGCAGCCGGTGATCGCCAAGGTGCGCGGCGCCTGCGCGGGCTTCGGCCTGTCGCTGATGCTGGGCTGCGACCTCGCGCTGTGCGCGGACAGCGCGAAGTTCACGACCGCCTATTCGTCGATCGGCCTGTCCGCCGACGGCGGCATGTCGTGGTTCCTGCCGCGCATCGTGGGGCGGCGCAAGGCGGCGGAACTGCTGCTGCTGGGCGACCGCTTCGATGCCGCCGAGGCCATGCGCCTGAGCCTCGTCAATCGTGTCGTCGCGGCTGCCGAACTCGACGCCGAAACCGCTGCGCTGGTCGGTCGCCTGCAGAACGGAGCGCGCCACGCCTACGGCGAGATCAAGCGCCTGCTGACTGCGTCGGCGGATGCGAAGATCGAGACCCAGCTGCAGAGCGAGGCCGAGGCCTTCGCGCGCTGCAGCGCAACCGGCGACTTCGTCGAGGGTATCACTGCCTTCCTCGAAAAGCGCAAGCCGGGGTTCCGCGGCGCGTGAGGCGTACCGGTCCTTCGGCAGGCGCCGGGTGTTCCCTGGCGCCCGCTCCGGACTGCCGAACCGTTCAAAGCAGCTTGCAAGCCTCGTCGAAGTCGAGCCGCGGGCTGCGCGGGAAAAGCTTCGTCGCGTCGCCGTAGCCGAGGTTGCAGATGAAGTTGGTCTTCACGTGGCTGTCCGGGAAGTACTCCTGGTTGAACGCGTTGCCGTCCTTCGGCGCGGCGGGGAAGAACTCGTGGTCGACCTTGGCCTGGTCGAAGCCGGACATCGGGCCGCAGTCCAGGCCGACCGCGCGTGCGGCCACGATCAGGTAGGCGCCCTGCAGCGAACTGTTGCGCCGCGCCGTGACTTCGGCGAGTTCCGGCGTATCGACGAACCAGGCGCGGGCGTCGGTGTGCGGGAACAGCTTCGGCAGCATGTCGTAGAAGCGCCCGTCGTAGCCGATGATCGCGGTCACCGGGGCGCTGCGCGTCTTCTCGACGTTACCCGGTGCGAGCGCCGGCAGGAGCCTGGCCTTCGCTTCGGGGGTGCGCAGGAACAGGATGCGCGCGGGGCAGCAATTGACGCTGGTCGGGCCCCACTTCATCAGCTCGTACAGCTCGCGCAGCGTGTCGTCGCTGACCGGCTTGTCCAGCCACTCGTTGTGCGTGCGCGCGTCACGGAACAGCAGGTTGCGTCCTTCCTCGTTGAGGGTCGAGCTCATCGTTTTCTCCAGTGGTGGGGTCGCCGTCAGGGCAGCGGGATGCGTTCGGTTTCGTCCGGCACCGGGGCGAAGCGCTCCGCTCGCCAGTCTTCCTTGGCCTGCTCGATGCGTTCGCGCGTGCTGGCGACGAAGTTCCACCACACGAAGCGGGGGCCGTCGAGCGGTTCGCCGCCGAGCAGCATCAGGCGGGTCGGCCCCAGCGCCGAAAGTGTCACGTCGGCGCCGCGTGCGAACACCAGCAGCTGGCCGGGCGGATAGGCCTGCCCGTCGATGCGCACCGCGCCCTCGACGACGTAGGCCGCCCGCTCCTCATGCTCGGACGGGACGTGCAGGCGTTGCTGCGCGACCAGTGTGACGTCTGCGTAGAACATCGGCGAGCGCGTCTCGGCAGGCGAGCGCACGCCGAACGCTTCGCCGGCGATCACGCGGATACGCATGCCGGGTTCGGTGATGACAGGCAGTTCGGCGGCGCCGTGGTGCGCGAACGCGGGCGCCATCTCCGCGTCGCGCTCCGGCAGTCCGACCCAGGCCTGCAGGCCCGACACCCGGGGGCCGGCCGCGCGCAGTTCGGGCGGCGTGCGCTCGGAATGCACGATGCCGCTGCCCGCAGTCATCCAGTTGAGCTCGTCGGGGCGGATCGGCTGGACGCTGCCGAGGCTGTCGCGGTGCAGGATCTCGCCGTCGAACAGGTAGGTCACGGTCGCGAGCCCGATGTGCGGATGCGGGCGCACGTCGAGACCGCTGCCGGCTTCGAGCTGCACCGGGCCCATCTGGTCGAGGAACACGAAAGGTCCGACCATGCGCCGCTGCGCCGAGGGCAGCACGCGCAGAACCTTGAAGCCGCCGCCGAGGTCGCTCGCGCGCGGAATGACGGTTGTTTCGACGGTGGGTGGTGCTGCGGATGTGGCGACGGTCGTCATTGCATCCTCCGGTGAGGCCCGCCGCAGCTTTCGTGGCGCCCGTTATTGACACGGCAGTTTATTAACACGGCAATTTAACAGATCACCATCCGTTCGCCCTGAGCTTGTCGAAGGGCAGGGTTGCGACGGGCTCGGGCTGAATGGTATTGGGTTGCCGGTTCAATGAGCTTCTATAGGCAAGCAGGTATTGAAACGCAAACGTGAAGGGTGTGATCCTGCTCCCGGCGGGCAGTTCCCGCTCACCGCGTCAGGCGGTAGGCCAGCAGCCCCAGCCATTCGTGCACAGCGTACCAGCCGGCGTAGGCGGAGGTCGGCCCGGGAAGCTCGCCCAGCACCTGGTCGTCCGCGCCCGTTCCGCCCAGCCACGCCGTCGGGGCCGGGATGACCTGCAGCCCCGCGTCCTAGAACGCCGCCTGCGCCCGCGGCATATGCACGGCGTGGGTTACCAGCAGGATGCGGCGCACGCCCGCGGCACTCAGTTGCACGGCCGAGAACCGGGCGTTCTGTTGCGTATCGAGCGATACCTTCTCGACCCAGCGCACGGGAACGCGGAAATCCTCTTCCAGTGCCGCCTGCATGAGCACCGCTTCCGGCACGTCGCCGGTCGGTGTGCCACCGCTGACCAGCACCGGCAGCCCGGTTGTGCGTGCCAGCCGCGCGGCATAGCGCAGCCGTTCCAGCGCCCAGCGGTTGACCGTCTCGCCGCCGTATTCCGGCGCATGGCGCCGCTTGCCGGCCCCGAGCACGACGATGGCCTGTGCCTGGCGCATCGCCGCCGCATCGACGACCGGCGCCGTCTCGAGTCCATTCAGCAGCCAGCCGACGCTTGCCGGCGCCGAAAGCAGCAGCGTGGCCGCAACGCCAAGCCAGGCCAGCACCAGACCGGCGCGCCGCCGGCGCCCTGTCAGCAGCAGGCCGGCCGCGATGACGAGCAGGGGGGCGAGCGGCGGCTGCACCATGATCGAGACGGTCTTCTTGAGCCAGAACAGGGCGAGCGCGGGATCGAAGGTCATCTGCATTGTCGGGAGGGTGGGGCGCCAGTATTATCCCCGACTTGTCCATCGTCGCACCCGTCCCGGCTTGCCTTCCCGATGCACGATCCTTCTTGTCCTGCCCCCCGCGTGAGGTCGAATGGGACTGCGTGAACTCATCCTCGCCGCAATCGCGCTCCTCGCGGTCTATGTCGGCTACCAGCTCTACCGCGCATCGCGTGCGCAGCATGCTTCCGCGCCCGCGCCGGACGGACCGCCGGCCGATGTGCCAACCGATGTGCCAACCGAGGAGCCCGAACCTGCCGATATCGTTGTCGCCGGAAGCGATGACGATGACGAGCCAGGCCCTCTCTACGGCGTCGGCCGCCCCGTGCCTGCACCTGCCGGCGCAGACGTTGCCCCGGACGCTGCCCCGGACGCATTCCAGCACGAGCTGGAAGTCCGTCAGTTGCGGCGTGAGCTCGAGCAGCAGGGTAACGCGCTGGCCGAACTGCGCCGCCAACTCGACGAGATCCGCGAGCAGTTGCGTGCGCACAGGGAACAGGCCGATGCGGATCCCGCGACACGCGGCGCGTCGCCCGAATACAACGAGGCGCTGGTGTTCGCCCGACGCGGGTTGGACGCCGAAACGATCGCCGAGCGCTGCGGCATCACCGTTGCGGAGGCCGAACTCGTGCAATCGCTGGCGCGCAGCCAGAGCGGCGAGCCCGGGAACGCGTCGTGAGCCGATCGCTCACCGCGGGAGACCGCGCGGGCGCCGATGCGGAAACCTTGCGCAAGGCCAGCCTGAAGCGGGCCTTGGTCGCAATCGTCGCCCTCATGGCCCTGACGGCGTCGCTGTGGCTGGTCGAGGGCAGCGAAACGGCGGTGCTTCAGGCCTTGCCCACCGCTCCCGCGCCTGCCGAACCGCAGGCCTCCGAAGCGGTCAGCGCAGCGCCTGCAGCCCCGGCCGTGGTGGAGGCGGCGCCAGTCGTGGCGGAGCAGGGGGCGCCCGCCGAAACCGGGCAGGACCCGGCAGGTGAGGCTCGAGCCGTACCGCTGGCGGCCGAACCCGCCGGTGCGATGGTCGCCCGCGAGGCGTCGCCGCCGGGATGGACCGCTGCAACCGTCCCTGCGTTGCCCTCGATTCCCCCCGTGCCAGCGCAGGCGGCCGAGGCTCCGGCGGCCCCGGTCGCCACCTCTGAGGTTGCGCCGGCGGAACCGGCCGAGGTTTCGTCCCGCGCCGCTGCGCCGCGTCTGCCGGCCGGACCGCCGCCCGGGCCCGGCTACCTCATCCAGCTCGGCGTGTTCCTCGATACGGCCAATGCCGAAGGCATGCGTCGGGATCTCGAGCGAAAGGGCTACCCGGCACATCTGCAGGCCCGCGTCGTGCTCGGCCCCTATCCGGACCGCGAGTCCGCGATCGCGGCACAGGAAAAAATTCGCCGCGAACGCAAGCTGGATGGCATGATCTTGGCTCCGCGCAAGTAGCGGCCCGGCTCGCCTTGCGCGCGCTCATGCCAGGATGCCGAAAGCAGATCAACCAGAGGAGAGCTCAATGAAAATCGAAAGTCAGGTGTTCGGCAGCGTCGATATTCCCGATGACAAGGTGATCGAGTTCCCGGCCGGACTCCCCGGTTTCGAAGAGTGCAGGAACTTTGCGCTGGTTCATGAGGATGGCTCCACCGCGTCCCTGTTCCAGCTGCAGAGTCTCGACAATCCTGCGGCGGTCTTTTCTATCACCGGGGCCGAACGCCTTGGCGTCAACTACGAGTTCGGTCTCTCGGACGACGAAGTGGCACAGCTCAAGCTCACGAACCCTGCCGATGCCTTCGTCGCCGTGATTGTGCGCAAGGACGAAGGCGAAGCGGGCAACCCGGCAACTGCCGGGATGCGTGCTAACTTCATGGCGCCGCTGGTGATCAATGTCTCCGCGCGTCGTGGAATCCAGAAAGTCATCACGCGCCTGGGCTGCGACGTGACCCTGCGCGCCGAAGGCTGAGCCGTGCAGCACCCAGCGCCCTGGTGCCAGACGCGCCGGGGCGTTTTTCATCCGATCCCGGATCGGGATCGTCCGCATAAATAAAGGAATGTGATCATGAGTCGCAGCATCATCTCGACCCCCAACGCCCCCGCTGCCATCGGCACCTACTCGCAGGCCGTCAAGGTCGGCGACACCGTCTACTGCTCCGGCCAGATCGGCCTCGACCCCGCGACGATGCAGATGGTGGAAGGCTTCGAAGCGCAGACCGTGCGCGTGTTCGAGAACCTCAAGGCCGTCGCCGAAGCGGCCGGCGGCTCGCTCGCCGACGCCGTGCGCGTGACCATCTACCTCACCGACCTCGCGAATTTCGCCAAGGTGAACGAGATCATGGCGCGTTATTTCGCCGAGCCCTTCCCGGCGCGCGCCGCGGTCGGCGTCAAGGAGCTGCCCAAGGGCGGCGTGGTCGAGGCCGACGCCATCCTGGTGATTGGCTAAGGATCAGCAAACCTGGGCCGGCATCGGCCCGCAACTCGCGGGCCGGCTGGCGAAGCTCGACATCCGCCGGCCGCAGGATCTCGTCCTGCACCTGCCGCTGCGCTACGAGGACGAAACGCGCCTGACGCCGATCGCCGCAGCGCGCGCCGGCGCGCCGGTACAGGTCGAAGGCGAGGTGGTGTCCTGCGAGGTCATGCTGCGCCCGCGCCGCCAGCTCGTCGCGCAGATCCGCGACGCGAGCGGCACGCTCACCGCGCGCTGGCTCAACTTCTACCCCTCGCAGCAGAAGCAGCTCGCGCCCGGGCGGCGTGTGCGCGTGTTCGGCGAAGTGCGCGGCGGCTTCTTCGGCAACGAGATGGTGCACCCGCGCGTGCATCCCGTCGAAGCCGGCGAGGCGCTGCCGCAGGCGCTCACGCCCGTCTATCCGACCACTGCGGGGCTTGCGCAGTCGGCATTGCGCAAGCTCATCGGGCGCGAACTGCTGCGTCCGCCAATGCACGAACTGCTGCCCGCGGTAGCGCCCGGCGGCCTGCCGCTGCCCCCCTTCGCCGATGCGCTGCGCACGCTGCACCAGCCGCCGCCCGACATCGATCCGTATTCCCTCGAAGACCGCGCCCATCCGGCGTGGCAGCGCATCAAGTTCGAGGAACTGCTGGTCCAGCAGCTGTCGCTGCGCCGCGCCTACAACGCCCGCCGCACGCGCCGCGCGCCCATCCTGCGCGATGACGGCCAGCTCACCGGCGCGCTGCTTACACAACTGCCGTTCAGCCTCACCGGCGCGCAGGCACGCGCGGTCGCGCAGATCGGCGGCGACCTCGCGACGCCGCACCCGATGCAGCGCCTGCTGCAGGGCGACGTCGGCAGCGGAAAGACCATCGTCGCCGCGCTCGCGATGCTGCAGGCGGCCGGGAACGGCTTCCAGGCGGTGCTCATGGCGCCGACCGAGATCCTCGCCGAGCAGCACTGGAAGAAGCTCGCCGCGTGGCTGGAGCCGCTCGGCGTCGGCATCGCGTGGCTGTCGGGCAGCCGCAGGAAGAAGGAGCGCGAAGCCGAGCTGGCGCGGCTCGCGAGCGGCGAGGTGCTGCTCGCGGTCGGTACGCACGCGCTGATCGAGGACCCCGTGACGCTGCCGCGCCTGGGGCTCGCGATCGTCGACGAGCAGCACCGCTTCGGCGTGCGCCAGCGCCTCGCGCTGCGCGAGAAGGGCGCCGACGCGCTGCACCCGCACATGCTGATGATGTCGGCCACGCCCATCCCGCGCACGCTGGCGATGAGCTACTACGCCGACCTCGACGTCACCGTGCTCGACGAGCTGCCACCGGGCCGCTCGCCGATCCTCACCAAGCTCGTCGCGGAGTCGCGCCGCGACCAGGTCATCGCGCGCGTGCGCGATGCCTGCCTGGGCGGCGCGCAGGCCTATTGGGTGTGTCCGCTGATCGAGGAATCGGAGGCGCTGCAGCTGAAGACCGCGGTCGAGAGTTTCGAGTCCCTGAGCGCTGCGTTGCCTGAATTGAAGATCGGCCTCGTGCATGGACGCCTGAAGTCCGACGAAAAGTCCGCGACGATGGCCGCCTTTGCCGCCGGCGACATCCACCTGCTGGTCGCGACCACGGTGATCGAAGTCGGCGTAGACGTGCCCAACGCGAGCCTGATGGTGATCGAGCACGCCGAGCGTTTCGGCCTCGCCCAGCTGCACCAGCTGCGTGGGCGCGTCGGGCGCGGCACGAAGGAGTCCGCCTGCATCCTGATCTACGCCCACCCGCTGTCGGAGAACGGCCGCGCGCGCCTGAAGGTGATCTACGAGCACAGCGACGGCTTCGCGATCGCGCGCGAGGACCTGCGCATCCGCGGCCCCGGCGAGTTCGTCGGCGCGCGCCAGAGCGGCGTGCCGCTGCTGCGCTATGCTGATCTGGAGGGCGACGCCGAACTCGTCGAACCCGCCCGCGCGCTCGCCGAACAGCTGCTGCGCGACTCGCCGGACGTCGCGGCGCAGCTGATGGACCGTTGGCTGGGCGGACGGGAAGGCCTGCTGCGTGCCTGAGCAGGCACGGACCCATGCCGCCGGGTTGGGCCGGTGGCGCCCGCCGGGTATCATGCCCGTCGTTCCGATTCCTCTCCTCATGCGTACCCGTCCCCACAAAGAAACCTGGCTGAAGCGCCCGCCGCGCGCGACCGTTTTTCGCACCCTTCGCCCCTGGCTCACCGATCCCGCCTCGCTCACCGCCCGCATCTGCGCGCGCTGCGGCAGCTTCTCGGTGCGCGTGCTGCGCCAATGCCTCGCCGTGCCGCATCGCGACGAAGCCACGCTGCTGGGCCTGCGGCCGGGCCAACTCGCGTGGCTGCGCGAAGTCCTGCTGGTCGCCGACGGCGTGCCGGTCGTGTTCGCCCGTTCGCTGCTGCCGCGGGCCAACGTGCGCGGCGCCTGGAACCTGTTCCACGGCATGGGCGCCCGCCCCCTGGGCGCTGCCTTGTTCTCCGATCCCGCCATCAGCCGCCGCGCGCTCACCTGCACCTGCCTCGACCGCCGCGACGCGCGCTATCATCTCGCTTACGCCGCGGTCGCGCCGATGGCGATCCCGCCCCGCATCTGGGCGCGGCGTTCGCTGTTCCGCCTGCACGGCCGCGCGCTGCTCGTCAGCGAGGCCTTCCTGCCCACGATCCTGGACCTGCCCGAATGATGTCTGCGCCGCTCCCCCTGTCCGCACGCCTGCCCATCTACCTGCGGCTGATGCGCCTCGACAAACCGATCGGCATCCTGCTGCTGCTGTGGCCGACGCTGTGGGCGCTGTGGCTCGCCGCCGACGGCTTCCCGCCGCTGCACCTGATCGCGATCTTCACGTTGGGCACGGTGCTGATGCGTTCGGCCGGCTGCGTCGTCAATGACTATGCCGATCGCGACTTCGACGGCCACGTCGAGCGCACGAAGAACCGTCCGCTCGCGACGCGCGCCATCGGCACCCGCGAGGCGCTGCTGCTCGCGACTGCCCTCTCCATCGTCTCCTTCCTCCTGATCCTGCCGCTCGCGCCCATCGTCCTGTGGCTGTCGCTGCCCGCGCTGTTCCTCGCCGCCAGCTATCCCTTCATGAAGCGCTTCTTCGCGATCCCGCAAGCCTACCTCGGCATCGCCTTCGGCTTCGGCATCCCGATGGGCTTTGCCGCGGTGCAGGGCGAAGTGCCTGCGATCGCATGGTGGCTGCTGCTCGGCAACATCTTCTGGACCATCGCCTACGACACCGAATACGCGATGGTCGATCGCCCCGACGACCTCAGGATCGGCATCAAGACCTCGGCGATCACCTTCGGGCGCTTCGACGTCGCCGCGGTGATGCTGTGCTACGCGATCGCCTTCGCGCTGTTCGCCGCCGTCGGTCTCGCCGCGGGGCGCGGCGTACTCTTCTTCGGCGGCCTGCTGGCGGCCTGCGGTATCGCCGGCTACCACTACACGCTGATCCGCGGCCGCGAACGCGCACCGTGCTTCAAGGCCTTCCTGCACAACAACTGGGTCGGTGCAGCCATCTTCGCCGGCCTCGCCCTTGATTACATTGCGTTTCCTGCCGGCTGAACTAGGGTGAACCGACCGGATCACATGCGGTCGAATTCATGCGCGGGATTGTCGCCCGCGCGTTCCCCAAGGAGACGAAGATGAAAAAAAGCCTGCTATTGGGCCTGTTCGCGATGGCGCTGTCTTCCAGCGCCTTGGCGTTTCACTGCCCCGCGGACATGAAGAAGATCGATGATGCGATGGCGAAGAATCCTATGCTTACGGCCGAGCAGATGACGGAAGTGAAGAAACTGCGTGCCGATGGCGAGGCGCTGCATAAGGCCGGCAAGCATCAGGAGTCGGTCGATACCCTCGCGAAAGCCATGAAGATGCTCAAGATCGACATGTGACCGAGCCGATCCCGAGCCCGGGGGCCGCCATAGCGCGGCCCCGTTTTTTGGGCGACCGCTTTGTGCGCACGCGCTGGCGTCATCCGGCTTATCATTCGCCCCGGACCAATCAGGACGCCTCCATGCACTTCATGACCGCCCTCCGGGCCGCCTGGCAGAACCGCAACAGTCTCCTCTGCGTCGGCCTCGACCCGTATCCCGCGCGCTTCCCCGCCCACCTGCAGGGGCGCCCCGACGCCATCCTCGAATTCTGCAAGGGCATCGTCGACGCGACCGCCGACCTCGTGTGCTGCTTCAAGCCGCAGATCGCCTACTTCGCCGCGCAGCGCGCCGAGGATCAACTCGAAGACCTGATCGCCTACATCCACGAGCGCCACCCCGATACGCCGGTGATCCTCGACTCGAAGCGCGGCGACATCGGCAGCACCGCCGCGCAATATGCCGTCGAAGCCTTCGAACGCTTCGGTGCCGACGCGATTACCGTGAATCCCTACATGGGCAGGGATTCCGTCGAGCCCTACCTCGAATACGCCGACAAGGGCGTGATCCTGCTGTGCCGCACGTCGAACCCCGGCGGCAGCGACCTGCAGTTCCTCGACGTCGGAGGCGGCGAGCGGCTCTTCGAGCGTGTCGCACGCCTCGTCGCGACCGAATGGAACGCGAGCGGCAACCTCGGTCTCGTCGTCGGCGCCACCTTCCCGAACGAGATCGCGCGCGTGCGCCATATCGTCGGCGACATGCCGCTGCTGGTGCCCGGCATCGGCGCCCAGGGCGGCGACATCGCCGAGACCATGCAAGCGGGCGGCACCGCCGACGGCACCGGCCTGATGATCAACTCCTCGCGCGCGATCCTGTTCGCCGGCAATGGCGAAGACTATGCCGAGGCGGCCCGCCGCGTCGCCCTCGAGACGCGTGACGCGATCAACGCCCACCGTTGAACCGCCGTACCCGGAAGGATTCCATGCGTTACCACGATCTTCGCGACTTCATCGCCCAGCTCGAACAGCGCGGCGAACTGAAGCGCATCAGCATCCCCGTCGACACCCACCTCGAAATGACCGAGATCGCCGACCGCGTGCTGCGCGCCGGCGGTCCGGCGCTGCTGTTCGAGAAACCGGTGACGCGCGGCGTGCCGCAGGCGATACCGGTGCTCGCGAACCTCTTCGGCACCCCGCAGCGCGTCGCGCTCGGCATGGGCGAGGATCTCACCGACGGCGACTGGCAGACGCCGCTGCGCGAAGTCGGCAAGCTGCTCGCCTTCCTCAAGGAGCCCGAGCCGCCCAAGGGGCTCAAGGACGCATGGGAGAAGTTCCCCGCCTTCCGCCAGGTGCTCAACATGTCGCCGAAGGAAGTCCGCTCCGCGCCCTGCCAGGAAGTCGTGTGGGAGGGCGCCGACGTCGATGTCGGCCGTCTGCCTATCCAGCACTGCTGGCCCGGCGACGTCGCGCCGCTGATCACCTGGGGCCTCGTCGTCACGCGCGGGCCGGACAAGAAGCGCCAGAACCTCGGCATCTACCGCCAGCAAGTGCTGGGGCCCAACCGCGTCATCATGCGCTGGCTCGCGCACCGCGGCGGCGCCCTCGATTTCCGCGAACATCAGCTCGCGCACCCGGGTGAGCCTTTCAAGGTCGCCGTCGTGCTCGGCTGCGACCCCGCGACCATCCTCGGCGCCGTCACGCCCGTGCCCGACACGCTGTCCGAATACCAGTTCGCGGGCCTGCTGCGCGGCGCCAAGACCGAGCTGGTGCAATGCCTCGGCTCCGACCTGCAGGTTCCGGCATCAAGCGAGATCGTGCTGGAAGGCGTCATCCACCAGGACGACACTGCCCCCGAAGGGCCGTATGGCGACCACACCGGCTACTACAACGAAGTCTCCGAATTCCCGGTGTTCACGATCGAGCGCATCACGATGCGCAAAAACCCGATCTACCACTCGACCTACACCGGCAAGCCGCCCGACGAGCCGGCGATGCTGGGCGTCGCGCTCAACGAAGTCTTCGTGCCGCTGCTGCAGAAGCAATTCCCTGAAATCATCGATTTCTACCTGCCGCCCGAAGGTTGCTCGTACCGGCTCGCGGTCGTCAGCATCCGCAAGCAGTACCCGGGGCACGCCAAGCGCGTGATGTTCGGCATCTGGAGCTTCCTGCGCCAGTTCATGTACACAAAGTTCATCATCGTCGTCGATGACGACGTGAACATCCGTGACTGGAAGGAAGTGATCTGGGCGATGACGACCCGCGTCGATGGCTCGCGCGACACCGTTATGGTCGACAACACCCCGATCGACTACCTCGACTTCGCCAGCCCGGTCGCGAGCCTCGGCAGCAAGATGGGCATCGACGCGACCAACAAGTGGCCGGGCGAGACGACACGCGAGTGGGGCCGCCCGATCGTGATGGACGCCGCGGTCAAGCAGCGGGTCGATGCGATGTGGGCCAAGTTGGGCTTGTAAAGCCGGGGCTGTAAGATCCGACCTGTAAAGTCGGACCCCCAAGATTCCAGCGGAATCCTCGTCACCACGGAGCCAGCCATGCCCGATCACCGGACCGACATCGTCACCGCCGACCTCGACGGGCTCGTGACGCTCGCGCACATCATCTATGCGCTGCACGCTTTCGCGGTCGTCACCGGCGTCCTCGGCTCCGCGACCATCATCGGCAGCTTCGTCGCGAGCCTGCCGTCCATCCTCGCGGTGGTGCTCAACTACATGAAGCGCGGCGCGGTGCGCGGCACCTGGCTGGAAAGCCACTTCCGCTGGCAGATCCGTACCTTCTGGTTCGCGCTGCTGTGGATCCTGGTCGCGGCAGCCATGGTGGTCACCCTGATCGGAATCCCGTTCGCCTTCGTGCTGCTGGCCGGCGCCGGCCTCTGGATCGCGTATCGCGTGATCCGCGGATGGCTGAACCTGCTCGACCGCAGTACCATGCCGATGCCGTCCGACGCCTGAGGCACGGCGTCCCTTCCCGGCCCCCCACAGGCGTCGCCCGGCTACTGCGTCCCAGCTGTGCCGCCACCCGCCCACACCCATTCCAGCAGCGCGTCCTGCGCCGCCTGGCTGGAACCGGCCTCGGCGTGGTTCACGATCATCACGACCACGTGGCGTCGGCCGTTCCGGTCCAGTACATAGCCGGCCAGTGATTTCACGCCATTGATCGAGCCCGTCTTGATATGCGCGTAGCCGCGCGCCGGGCTGTCGTTCAGCCGCCCGCGCGCGGTGCCGTCCTCGCCGGCGATCGGCAGCGCCGCGATGAACTCCGGCATGAAGGGCCGCCGCCAAGTCGCGAGCAGGATCTCCGCGAGCGTGCGCGCACTCACGCGCTCGATGCGCGACAGGCCCGAGCCGTTCTCGATCACGAGGCCCGCGGTCGTGATCCCGTCCGCGGCGAGCTGCGCTTTGGCCGCCTCCGCACCGCCCGCAACCATGTCCAGGCTCGCGCCGCTTTCCCGTCCCAGGGTCGCGAGCAGCTGACGTGCGATCACGTTGCTCGACCACTTGTTCATTTCGCGCACCACGTCGGCCAGCGGCGCCGAGGTCTCGGTGAGCAGGGGCGCCGCATCACCCGGCGTCACGCCACTGCGCACCGCGCCCTCCACCTTGCCGCCCAGCTCCGCCCATAGCGCCGCGACCAGCGCGCGTCCGAAGGCCTCCGGCGCCAAGGGCGCAGTCGCCCAGTCGCGCTGCCCGCAACTCGCCGGCATGCTGCCCGACAGCATCAGCCGGGACCCTTGCGGCCCCGCTTCGAGCGCCGCGTCGAGATTGCCGTACCACACACCGCAGGAGCCCGGGGCCGTCGTGATGCGGTTGTCGATGTCGACGCCGGTCAGCGCCGGGTAGGGCGCGAGCCCCACCGGCCGTCCCGGCTCGGCTGCGGGAACCAGACGCAGCTGCAGCGTGTTGAAGTGCATCAGCAGCCCGTAGGCGCCGCTGTTGTAAGGCCGCAGCGCGCGCCCGTCGAAGGCCGCCGGGTCGTGCGGCGGCAGCGCCAGCGCCGAACCGTCGAGCACGATGTCGCCGCGCACCGTCGTGATGCCCAGCGCGCGCACCTGGCGCAACAGCTTTCCCAGCCGCTCGTAATTCAGCATCGGGTCCGCGCCGCCCGTCAGGTACAGGTTGCCGTCCAGAATTCCCGCGGCAACCGGTCCGCCGGTCGCGACCCGCGTCGTCCACGTGAAGGACGGCCCGAGCCGGTCGAGCGCCGCAAAGGCGGTCACCACCTTCATCACCGAGGCCGGATTCATCGGCCGATCGCCGCCGGCCTCCAGTTGTGGGCCCGGCGCATCGACCGCCTGCACCCACACCGCGACACTCCCCGCCGGAATGCGGGCGGCGTCGAGCGCCTGGCGTACCGCTGGCGGCAGCGAAGCCGCATGCGTAGAAGCCAGCATTCCGCCGAAAAACAGCGCAGCCAGGAGGCGGCACAAGCCTTGGAACATGCGTCGCGTTGTCATGAGGGAGTCGTCGATATCCTGCAACATACTCGCGAAGCGCGCGAGGGCACGGTGGGTATGCGGCCGCGATACAATTACGGATTCCGCTTTTCGCGCGGACCGGCATTTTACGCCCTGGCACCCGCGGCAAGCCGGTTGAAGAGGTAGATCAATGATTTTCGTGACTGGCGGCGCAGGCTTCATCGGCGCCAATTTCGTACTCGACTGGCTGCGCACGAGCGACGAGCCGGTGCTGAACCTCGACGCGCTGACCTACGCGGGCAACCTCGAGAATCTCGCTGCGCTGCAGGGGGACTCCCGCCACGTCTTCGTGCAGGGCGACATCTGCGACCGTGCGCTCATCGACCGCCTGTTCGCCGAGCACCGCCCGCGCGCGATCGTGCATTTCGCCGCCGAGAGCCACGTCGACCGCTCCATCCACAGCCCCGCCTCCTTCGTTCGCACCAATGTCGACGGCACCTTCACGCTGCTCGAAGCGGCGCGCGACTACTGGTCCGCGCTCGACGGGGAGGGCAGGGCCGCATTCCGCTTCCTGCACGTCTCGACCGACGAGGTCTATGGCTCGCTCGGCCCGAACGATCCGCCCTTCGCCGAGACCAAGGCCTACGAGCCGAACAGCCCCTATTCGGCGAGCAAGGCCGCGTCCGACCACCTCGTGCGCGCGTGGTACCACACCTACGGCCTGCCGGTGCTCACGACCAACTGCTCGAACAACTACGGCCCCTACCAGTTCCCCGAGAAGCTCATCCCGCTGATGATCGCCAACGCCCTCGCCGGCAAGGCGCTGCCGGTGTATGGCGACGGCCGCAACGTGCGCGACTGGCTCTACGTCGGCGATCACTGTGCCGCGATCCGCGAAGTGCTCGCACGCGGCCGCGTCGGCGAGACCTACAACGTCGGCGGCTGGAACGAGATGCCCAACATCGACATCGTGCATACGGTCTGCGCGCTGCTCGACGAATTGCGTCCCGACGCGGCCGGCCCGCATGCGCGCCTCATCACCTACGTCGCCGACCGCCCCGGCCACGACCGCCGCTACGCCATCGACGCGCGCAAGATCGAGCGCGAGCTCGGCTGGCGTCCCGCCGAGACCTTCGAAACCGGCATCCGCAAGACCATCGCGTGGTATCTCGCCAATCAGGACTGGGTCGCGCACGTGCAGAGCGGCGCGTATCGCGAATGGCTCGCACGCAACTACGGAGAACGCCGGGCATGAGCACGCGCAAGGGCATCATCCTCGCCGGCGGATCCGGCACCCGTCTGCACCCGGCCACGCTGGCCGTCTCCAAGCAGCTGCTGCCGGTGTACGACAAGCCGATGATCTACTACCCGCTCAGCACGCTGATGCTGGCCGGGATCCGCGACATCCTCATCATCTCCACGCCACAGGACACCCCGCGCTTCGAGCAGCTCCTCGGCGACGGCAGCCGCTGGGGACTCAATCTGCAGTACGCCGTGCAGCCCAGCCCGGACGGGCTCGCCCAGGCCTTCCTGATCGGCGAGGAGTTCATCGCCGGCTCCCCGTCCGCCCTCGTGCTCGGCGACAACCTCTTCTACGGCCACGAACTCGCGGACGACCTGCGCCAGGCCGGCCAGCGCGCACACGGCGCGACGGTGTTCGCCTATCCGGTGACCGACCCCGAGCGTTACGGCGTCGTCGAGTTCGACGCTGCGGGCCGCGCGATCAGCATCGAGGAGAAGCCGGCCAAGCCCAAGAGCCGCTACGCCGTCACCGGTCTGTACTTCTACGACCACCGCGTCGTCGACATCGCGCGTGGTCTCAAGCCCAGCGCGCGCGGCGAGCTCGAGATCACCGACGTGAACCGCCACTACCTCGCAGCCGGCGCCCTCGACGTGCAGGTCATGGGCCGCGGCCATGCCTGGCTCGACACCGGCACCCACGAGAGCCTGCTCGAGGCCGGCCTCTTCATCCAGACGATAGAAAAGCGCCAGGGCCTCAAGATCGCCTGTCCGGAGGAGATCGCGTGGCGTTCGGGCTGGATCGACGCCGCGCAGCTCACCGAGCTCGCCGGGCCGCTCGCGAAGAACGGCTACGGCCAATACCTGCTGCGCCTCCTCGAAGAGCGGGTGTTCTGATGCAGGCGATCTCCACCGCAATTCCCGACGTGCTGGTCATCGAGCCGAAAGTGTTCGGCGACGCCCGCGGCTTCTTCTTCGAAAGCTACAACGCGCGCGCCTTCCGCGAGGCCACCGGGCTCGACGAACAGTTCGTGCAGGACAACCATTCGCGCTCCGCGCGCGGCGTGCTGCGCGGCCTGCACTATCAGATCCGCCAGCCGCAGGGAAAACTCGTGCGCGTCGTGCGCGGCGCGGTGTTCGACGTCGTGGTGGACCTGCGCCGGCGCTCGCCGAGCTTCGGCCGCTGGGCGGGGGTCGAACTCACCGAGGACAATCACCGCCAGCTGTGGATCCCGCCCGGCTTTGCACATGGTTTCGTCGTGCTGTCCGAATCCGCGGACTTCCTCTACAAGACCACCGACTACTACGCGCCGGAGCACGAGCGCTGCCTCGCCTGGAACGACCCGACCGTCGGTGTCGAGTGGCCGCTCGCCGGCGAGCCGCAATTGTCTGCAAAAGACCGCGAGGGCAACCCCTTCGCCGAATGTGAGGTATTCGAATGAAACTGCTTGTCACCGGCGCCAACGGCCAGGTCGGCTGGGAACTCGCGCGCAGCCTGATGCCGCTGGGCGAAGTGGTCGCGCTCGACCGCAGGCGTTGCGACCTGTCGCGCCCCGAGACTTTGGCGGCACTGGTCGCGGAGCTCGCCCCCGATGTCATCGTCAATGCCGCCGCCTACACGGCCGTCGATAAGGCGGAGTCCGAGGAATCCCTCGCGACGACGATCAACGCTACGGCCCCCGGCGAACTCGCCCGCGCCGCGAAGGCGGCCGGCGCGCTGCTCGTTCACTACTCCACCGACTACGTGTTCGATGGCACCAAGTCGGGCCCCTATACGGAAGACGACCCCGTCGCCCCCGTCAATGCCTACGGCCGCAGCAAGCTCGCCGGTGAAGTGGCGATCCGCGAATCCGGCTGCGACCACCTGATCCTGCGCACCACCTGGGTGTTCGCCGCCCGCGGCGGAAACTTCGTGCGCACGATGCTGCGCCTCGGCGCCGAGCGCGAGCAGCTGCGCGTGGTCGCCGACCAGCACGGCGCGCCGACCTGGGCGCGCAACATCGCCGACGCCACCGCGCACATCGTCGCCCAGGCGCAGCGCGAGCGGTGCGAGGGTGCCTTCGCCTCGGGCATCTTCAACCTCGCCTCGGCCGGCGAAACCAGCTGGCACGGATTCGCCGAGGCGATCTTCGCCACGGCCCGGACCGCGTTGCCGGAACGGGTCCTCAAGGTCGCGAGCGTCGAACCGATCCCGGCCTCCGCCTACCCGACGCCGGCCGCACGTCCGGCCAGCTCACGCCTGTCGGCGGAACGCCTCGCGGCGCGCTTCGGCATCGTGATGCCGCACTGGCAGAACGCATTGCGCCGCTGCCTGGAAGACATTGCGCACTGAATCATGAGCGGCTTCGAACACTTCGCCCGCGACGCCTTCGAACTCGAGCGCGAAATCCTCAAGCGCGGCATGCTGCTCAAACTCGACTGGGACGACGCAGCCGGCATGCGCAAGCTCGCCCGCGAGGCACTGGAAGGTGGTGCCGACCACACACAGGCGCTGCTCGCCGACCCGGATGCCCGCCTGCGCGCGCGCGGCGAACTCTTCGCGCTGGGCGTGCTGATGCTGCGCGTGATGGAGGAGAGCGCCGACACCGGCGTGCATACCCACGGCGGATCGGCCTGGAAGGCCTTCGGTCGCGCCCTCATCCAGGAGGCTCAGGCCGAGGGAAAGGCAGTGGACCCGAGGGCGCAGAATGTGTGAAGAATTCGTCGCGAGCAGGCCGGGGGCAGGGCGCGCGGCGCGCAGAGCCCGAGACATATCACACGGATAGGCGAGGGCGCGAGCACCGCGCAACGCCGCCGCCGGCCTGCGCAGCAGATTTATTCACCCATTCTCAGGTCAACGGCGACTCAAGCGCATATAGCGACTCGACAGTCTCGCGCCTGCGGATCAGGTGTACGCGGTCGCCATCGACCATGACCTCGGCGACGCGCGGACGGGTGTTGTAGTTCGAACTCATCGCCATGCCGTAGGCCCCTGCCGACAGCAGCGCCACCAGGTCGCCGGTCTCGACGGCCAGCTCGCGGTCATGCGCGAGAAAATCGCCGCTCTCGCAGATCGGGCCGACGATTTCGTAATTCCTGGCCGCTCCGGCACGCGGCTGCACCGCCACGACCTCATGGTAGGCGTCGTACAGGGCCGGGCGCGCCAGGTCGTTCATTGCCGCATCGACGATCGCGAAGTTCTTCTCCTCGCCCGGCTTCAGGTACTCGATGCGCGTCAGCAGCAGGCCCGCGTTGCCGACCAGCGAGCGGCCCGGCTCGAAGCACAGCTCCTCCTTGCGCCCTTCGAACAGCCGCAACAGCGGCGCAAGGTATTCCTCGACCGTCGGCGGCTGCTCGTCACGGTAGCGGATGCCGAGTCCCCCGCCGAGATCGATGTGATCCAGCATGATGCCCTCGGCGGCGAGCCGGTCCACCAGCGCGAGCAGTTTGCCTGCGGCTTCCCCGATGGGCGCCGGGTCGAGCAGCTGCGAGCCGATGTGGCACGCCACGCCGCTCACGCGCAGGTTAGGCAGGCTCGCCGCGCGGCGGTACAGGTCCGCCGCCGCATCGATGGCGACGCCGAACTTGTTGCTCTTCAGTCCGGTCGAGATGTAGGGATGGGTCTTGGGATCGACGTCCGGATTCACGCGGAACGCGATCGGCGCGACCTTGCCGAGTTCGCCCGCGACCGCGTTCAGGCGGTCGATCTCCGCTTCCGATTCGACGTTGAAGCAGCGGATGCCCGCCTGCAGCGCCTGGCGCATCTCGTCGCGGCTCTTGCCGACACCCGAGAACACCACCTTGCCGGCATCGCCGCCGGCGGCCAGCACCCGCGCCAGCTCGCCGCCCGACACGATATCGAAGCCCGCGCCCAGTTGCGCGAACACCGACAGCACGCCGAGGTTCGAATTCGCCTTCACTGCGTAGCACACCAGCCCGTGGCGGCCGGCCAGCGCCTCGCGGTAGGCCGAAAAGGCCTCGGTCAGCGCGCGGCGCGAATAGACGTACACCGGCGTGCCATGCTGCGTGGCGATGGCGGCTAGCGCCACGCCTTCGAGCTGAAGGCCGTCGCGGCCCTCGGTCAGGGTCGGAATCGGAAATCGGGAGGTCATCGGGAATCGTCGGTAGCTTTGGGGGCTTTGCTATGATCGACGCCGGCGGCCGGAGCCGCCTTGGCCGGTGCGGGCGGAACCTGGGGCAGATAGAGCGCCCCCTTGATCCCGCAACCGCTCAGGGCAAGGGCGCAGCACAGTGCGGCAGCGGTCGGAATGGCTCGCATGGTGTCGTCGGTCGAAAAAACGGAAATGCTAACAGAAGGAGCGAACATGGAAGAATCGGCGTTCAACGCGCTGGCCGAAGCGGAGCTCGTCCGGATCGAGGCCGCGCTCGAAGCCTGCGGTGCCGAACTGGACATCGAAACCATGCCCGGCGGCGTGCTCGAGATCGAGTTCGAGAACCGCAGCAAGATGGTCATCAACCGCCACTCGGCTGCCCGCGAGATCTGGGTCGCGGCAAAATCCGGCGGCTTCCATTTCCGCTACGACGCCGGACGCTGGGTCGCCACGCGCGGCGGAGCCGAACTGTACGCGATGCTGTCCGAGCTGGTCAGCCAGCAGTCCGGCGGCTCTGTCGAAGTGACCGCCGGCTGATAGCTCGCGCTTCCGTTGGGCCCTTACGGCCGCCGGATCGGCGTCGGCACGCGCTCGACCACCGGTGCGGCGGGGCCCGCCGCAGGTCGGGTCTGTGGCAGCGCCTCGTCGGGCGCTTCGGAGGGCGGGGGTAGATTCGCGACGCCGGCAGGAATCACGATCGGCTCGGCCGGCAGGTTCTCCGCGTAGATATACTCCTCGCGTCCCGAACCGGTATTCACCGCCAGCAGGCCGTCCGGACGCGGTTGGAATTTCTCGGGCAGGCCCTTCAGCGCCGTACGCATGAAATTGACCCACATCGGCAAGGCCGCCGAGCCGCCGGTCTCGCCCCGTCCCAGGTTGCGCGGCTGGTCGTGCCCCATCCAGCTCACCGCGACAAGGTCCGGATGGAAGCCTGCGAACCAGGCGTCCACGTAGTCGTTGGTCGTTCCCGTCTTGCCAGCGAGTTCGCCGCGCTTGAGGGTCAGTGCCCGCGTCGCGGTACCGCGCCGAATCACGTCCTGCATCATCGAGGTCATCAGCCAGGCGTTGCGCGGATCGATCACGCGCGGCGCGCTGTCTCCCGCGACCGGAGGATCGACCTTGGCGACGACATGCCCCTGTCCGTCGATCATCTCCTTCACGACATATGGCTCGATGCGGTAGCCGCCGTTCGCGAACACCGCGTAGCCGGTCGCCATCTGCCACGGCGTCACCATGCCCGCGCCGAGCGCCATCGTCAGGTAGGGCGGATGCTGGGCCGCGTCGAAGCCGAAGCGCGTGATGTAGTCCTGCGCGTACTCGGGCGTGATCGAGCGCAGCAGCCGGATCGAAATCATGTTCTTCGAGCGCGCCAGCCCCTCGCGCAGCGTCATCGGCCCGTCGTATTTGCCGTCGTAGTTCTTCGGCTCCCAGTCCTTGCTGCCCGTGATCCCCGCCGGGAAGAACAGCGGGGCGTCGTCCTCCACGCTGCTCGGCGAGAACCCGCGTTCCAGTGCCGCCGAATAAATGAAAGGCTTGAAGCTCGAGCCTGGCTGGCGCAGCGCCTGGGTCACGTGGTTGAACTTGCTGCGATTGAAGTCGAAGCCGCCGATCAGGGCGCGAACCGCGCCCGTGTTCGAGTCGATCGCCACCAGCGCCGCCTCCACGTCCGGCAGCTGTGCGATCTCCCAGCCCTTCTCGCCGAGATCGCGGATGCGCACGATCGCCCCGCGTCGCACGCGCCGCGCCTGCGGGGCGCGCTCGTTGAGCATCGGGGCGGCGAAAGTCAGTCCGGTGCCAGTGATCGTCAGCACTTCGCCGTGGCGATACACCCTCACCGATTTCGGTGTGGCCTCGAGGACAATCGCGGCGAGCAGCTCATCGTAGTCGGTCACGTCGGAGAGCAGTTCGTCGAGCCGTTCTTCGTCGCTGGCTTTCACGCCGCCGAGGTCGACGAAGCTCTCGGGGCCGCGGTAGCCGTGCCGCCGGTCGTAATCCATAACGCCCTGACGGACCGCCTTGTAGGCGGCCTGTTGCTCATCGCGCGTTACGGTCGTGATCACGCGGATGCCCGAATCGTATGCCTGGTCGCCAAATTGCTCGACGGCCAGCTGGCGCGCCATTTCCGCAACAAAGTCGCCGCGCAGCGGACTCGTTGCCGATCGTCCGTTGGCAAGCACGAGCGGTTCCGCGCGGGCCGTCTCGAAGGTTTTTTCATCGATGAAACCGGCTTCCACCATCCGACGCAACACGTAATGCTGGCGCAGGATCGCCCGGCGCTGGTTGGCGATCGGGTTGTAGGCGGACGGCGCTTTCGGCAGCCCCGCGAGCATGGCCGCCTCGGCGATGGTGATGTCCTTCAACGGTTTGTCGAAGTAAGCCCGCGCCGCAGCCGAAAAACCGTACGACCGCTGGCCGAGGTAAATCTGGTTGATGTAGAGCTCGAAGATCTGATCCTTGCTCAGGCTGCGCTCGATGCGCAATGCAAGGAGAATTTCGTAGAGCTTGCGGTTGAAAGTTTTTTCGCGTGTCAGGAAGAAATTGCGCGCGACCTGCATCGTGATCGTCGATGCGCCCTGGCCGCGCCCGCCCGACACGACGTTCGCGAGCGCGGCGCGTGCGATGCCGATCACGTCGATGCCCGGGTGTTCGTAGAAGCGCTCGTCCTCGGCCGCGAGGATCGCCTGCTTGAGAATCGCCGGGACTTCGTCCATCGTCACGACGACCCGCCGCTCCTCACCGAATTCCCCGAGTAAATATCCATCTGACGTGTATACTCGCAGCGGAATCTTGGGGCGGTAATCGGTCAGGACGTCCAGTGAAGGCAGGTTTGGCCATGCGAATGCAGAGACTGCTGCAATGGTTGCCGTGCCGAGGATGACAAGAGCGATGAGTGCCGCGAGGGGATAAAAGACCCAGCGCATCGGGAATCCAGAAAGGGAGGGCGGAGCGCAATTATACGGTTGCGCGCCCGGCGCCTCCAAAGCATCTGCCGCCGACTGTGTTTGCACTCGCAACACTTTGTTGCTAGCATCTCAGGAACTTATTCAGTTTCGGCGCCTAACATAAAGAAATTTAAGGATTTTCTTTGTGATGGACTTCTCCCTATTTCGCCCCAAGGCGCGCCAGCTGGTTGGCCTCGATATTTCATCTTCATCGGTGAAAATGGTCGAGCTATCAGAGGGCGAGAAGGGCGCGTACCGCATGGAGCGGTACGCCATCGAATCCCTGCCGCGTGACGCAGTCGTCGACGGCAACATCGCCAACCTCGAAGGTGTGAGCGACGCCGTGTTGCGTGCCGTGCGCCGCATGGGCGGTGGCATCAAGCAGGTCGCCGTCGCGCTTCCTGCTTCGGCGGTGATCACCAAGAAGATGATCCTGCCGGGCGGCCTGCGCGACCAGGAAATGGAAGTCCAGGTCGAATCCGAGGCCAGTCAGTACATTCCCTTTGCGCTGGACGAAGTCAATCTCGACTTCCAGGTGGTCGGCCCGTCGCCGGGCAGCCTTGAAGAGGTCGAGGTCCTGATCGCCGCATCGCGCAAGGAAAAGGTCGAGGATCGCGTTGCCGTTGTCGAATCCGCCGGCCTCAAGGCCGTCGTGATGGACGTCGAGTCCTTCGCCGCGGAAGCGGCGTTCGAACTTGTCGCCAGGCAACTCCCCGGCGGCGGCGGCGGCAAGATCGTCGCGGTGATCGACATCGGCGCGAACGTGATGAATGTCAGCGTCCTGCGCAACGGTCAGCAGCTCTACGCCCGCGAACAGGCGTTCGGAGGCATGCAGCTCACGCAGGAAATCGCGCGGCAGTACGGCATGAGCGTCGAGGATGCCGAGGCTGCGAAACGTACCGGCGGACTGCCCGAGGATTACGAGCGCGACCTGATGCGTCCCTTTATGGACAGTCTGGCTCTCGAGGTGTCGCGGGCACTCCAGTTCTTCTTTACCTCCACCCAGTACAACCAGGTCGACCACATCGTTCTTGCGGGCGGCTGCTCGGTGATGTCCGGCCTTTCCGACGTGGTTGCCGGCCGTACGCAAGTCCCGACCATAGTCGCGAATCCCTTTGTCGGGATGTCGATGTCGTCGCGTGTGCGACCCAAGAACCTGCTGGCCGATGCACCGTCCCTGATGGTTGCCTGCGGTCTGGCGCTCCGGAGATTCGATTCATGATTCGAATCAACCTGCTGCCCCATCGCGAACTCAAGCGCCGCGAGCGGCGCCAGCAATTCTATGTCGTGTCCGTCGCGATGGTCGTTGCCGGCCTGCTGGTCGCGCTGCTCGTGCATGCCGTCATCGCCGGCTACGTCGAGCATCAGGAGCGTCGCAACGATTTCCTCAAGTCCGAGATCATCAAGCTCGACTCGCAAATCGCTGAAATCAAGCGGCTGCGCGAGCAGATCGACGCCCTGCTGGCGCGCAAGCAGGTCATCGAGTCCCTGCAGACCACGCGGGCCAAGACCGTGAATGTCATGAACGAGTTCGCGCGCCGCGTGCCGGACGGCGTGTATCTGCGGTCCATCAAGCAGACCGGGCCGAAGATTGCCCTGCTTGGCTACTCGCAGTCCAATTCGCGCGTGTCGACTCTGATGCGAAGCCTCGACGAATCGCCCTTCCTTGCAAATCCGGGGTTGGTCGAGATCAAGGCAGCAACGGTGAATAAGCGGCGGGTCAGCGACTTTGCGCTCAACATCGGCACCGAAGGGCCCAAGGCCGAAGGCGATCAAGGGGCCAGGAAATGAATCTCGGCAAACTCCAAGGCGTCGATTTCGAGCGCATCTCGCAGGACTTCAAGGGGCTCGATCCCAACGACCCCGGTGCGTGGCCGCTGGCGCCGCGCATCGCGGTGTTCATCGCGTTGCTGGTAGCGGTTCTCGCTCTCGCATGGTGGTTCGACTGGCGTGACCAGGTGGCGCTCCTCGAGCAGCGTGAGGCTGAAGAAGTGCAACTGCGCAACGACTGGGTGACGAAGAAGAAGCTTGCCGTGAATCTGGATGCGTACACGCTCCAGCTCGAAGAGATCGACCGCCAGTTCGGCGCGCTGCTGAAGCAACTGCCGAATCGTGCGGAAATGGACTCGCTTCTCTCTGACATCAACCAGGCCGGCGTGGGTCGCGGATTGCAGTTCGAACTTTTCAAGCCAGGTCCTGAAGTGGTCAAGGACTTCTATGCCGAGATGCCGATCGACGTGCGCGTCGTCGGGGCATACAACGATCTTGGCGCGTTCGCCGAAGACGTTGCCCGCATGTCCCGGATCGTGACCCTGGACAACGTCGCACTCGAAACCCAGAAGGACGGCGGGCTCAAGCTCGAAGCGAAGGCGATCACCTATCGCTACCTCGACGAAGAGGAACTCGCGCAGAAGCGTCAGCAGGAGAAGGCCGCAAAGACAAAGGGAGGCAAGTGAGAAAGCCATGAAACGCCTTCTGATACTTGCAAGCGCCCTTGTTCTCACCGCCTGTGCTGGCGACCAGGAGGACATCCAGGGGTGGATGACCGAGCAGGAAAAGGGGATGACCGGGACGATCAAACCCTTGCCCGAGATGAAACCCGCTCCGGTCGTGAAATATGAAGCGGAAGGCGCTGCCGACCCCTTTGTTGTGAGCCGCATCGAGCCCGAAACGAAGACCTCCCGCGGCGGCGGCCCTGACCTCGATCGCAGGCGCGAGCCTCTCGAGTCCTATCCGCTCGAGTCCCTGCAACTTGTCGGTGTGATCACGCAGAACCGGAAGGTGCATGCGCTGGTACGCGCCGACCAGAACCTGCATCAGGTCAAGGTCGGCAACTACCTGGGCCAGAATTTCGGACTGGTGACGGCGATCTCGGAATCGGAAGTCACGCTGAAAGAACTGGTTGAAGACATGAACGGCGATTGGGTTGAGCGCATCAGCAAATTGCTGCTGCAGGAGCAGCAGGAGGCACGGAAATGAATAACAAACGCATGATTGCGCTGCTGTGTGCGGCGTTCACCCTGGTTGTTCCCGCGCCCGCCGTCTTCGCGCAAACGACGTCGCAAAGCCAGTCCGCGACTAACCGCATCGAAGACCTCGAGGTGTCCCAGCAGGGTGGTTCCGTCCTGCTCAAAATCACGCTCAAGGATCCTCTCGCTGCGCCTCCGGCGAGCTTCAGCGTTGCAAACCCCGCGCGGATCGCGTTCGATTTTCCCGGCACGGCCAACGGTCTGGGCCGCAGCGTGCAGGACATCGACCAGGGCGATCTGCGCAGCGCGAACATCGTCCAGGCCGGCGACCGCACGCGTGTCGTCCTGAATGTCGCCAAGGTGACACCCTTCGAATCGCGTATCGAGGGGCGCACCGTCATCATTTCTCTCGGTGCCGCGGCTCCGGCCGGTGCCACGACGACCCAGGTCTCGCAGGCGATGGCCAATTTCGCCGCGCCGAAACGTGATGCCGTTGCTGAGGGCAGCAGCATCCGCGACATCAATTTCCGCCGCGGCAAGGATGGCGAGGGGAGGGTGGTAGTGCAGCTCTCCAGCCCCGACGCAGGCATCGACATTCGTCAGCAGGGTGGCGGCTTGGTGGTCGAATTCCTGAAGACCTCCTTGCCCGAGCATCTGCGCCGCCGCTCGGATGTCACCGACTTCGCCACGCCGGTGACGTCGATGACCGCACAGCAGCAGGGCGACAATGTCCGCTTGCAGGTGACCCCCAATGGCAAGTGGGAGCACAACGCCTACCAGAGCGACAACCAGTTCGTGCTCGAGGTGCGTCGCGTCGTAGAGGATCCGAACAAGCTGGTCCAGGGGGCTGCCCGCGGGCAGTACAAAGGCGACAAGCTCTCGCTGAACTTCCAGAACATCGACGTCCGTTCGGTGCTGCAGGTCATTGCCGATTTCACCAACTTCAATATCATCACCAGCGACTCGGTGCAGGGCAACCTGACGCTGCGCCTCAAGGATGTGCCCTGGGACCAGGCGCTCGACATTATCCTGCAGGCCAAGGGCCTGGATATGCGCAAGTCGGGTAATGTCATCTGGATCGCTCCGGGCGAGGAACTCGCGACGCGCGAGAAGCTGCAGCTCGAAGCGAAGGCGCAGATCGGCGATCTTGAGCCGCTGCAGACGGAGAGCTTCCAGATCAATTACCACAAGTCGAAGGAAATCTTCGACTTCCTGAAGAGCAAGGACCAGACGATGCTGTCGAAACGCGGCAGCGTCGTCGTCGATGAACGGAGCAATCGGCTGTTCATCACCGACGTCGGGAGTCGCCTCGCGGCCCTTGCGAACCTGATCAAGGAAATCGATGTACCGCCTCGCCAGGTCATGATCGAAGCGCGGGTCGTCGAAGCGAACAAGGATTTCGCCCGCGATCTCGGCGTGCGTCTCGGTTATGGTGACCGAAAGGCGAAGAACCTCGGCCAGGGTGCAAAGATCGGTTTCGGTTCATCGGAATTCGGCAATTTCGATCCCTCGACCGGCGAACTCAGCACCGATCCCACCGCGCCGATCAACACGATCGTTCACCGCGTAGGCGAGAATGCGGTCAGTGGTAACGGCTTCCTGCCGAACAATCCGTTCGGTTCCCTGAACCTGACCCTCTTCAACCGCTCGCTGACGCGCTTCCTGAACCTGGAATTGGCCGCACTCGAGTCGGACGGCCGTGGTCGGGTCGTGTCGAGCCCGCGCATCCTCACGGCCAATCAGGTCGAGGCGACGATCAAGCAGGGCCAGGAAATTCCCTACGTCACGCCTTCGAGCGGCACGGAGCCGCCGACTGTCAGCTTCAAGGACGCAGTGCTGATGCTGAAGGTGCGGCCTAGCATCACGCCGGATGGGCGTGTTCAGCTGAAGGTCGAGGTGAGCAAGGACCGGGCCGACTTCTCGCGCAGCATTCTCGGCAACCCGCCGATCGACAAGAAGAGCGTGACCACCGAAGTGATGGTCGAGAACGGCGGCACCGTCGTGATCGGCGGCGTGTTCGAGGAAGAGGAAACCACTACCGTGAGCCGCGTGCCGCTCCTCGGCGAGATTCCCTACCTTGGCGCGCTGTTCCGTTCGACGAGTACGCAGTCGGCACGTCGCGAGCTGCTGGTCTTCCTGACCCCGCGGATCGTCTCGGACACCCTGACGCTCAAGTGATCGGCACGCGCGCAGGCTCGTTCGCCTGCTGTATAGTTGCTGGCATTACGTATCGGATGCAGGGTTGGTGTTAGTGATTCTGGTTGGCATGATGGGCGCCGGGAAGACCACGGTAGGTCGTGAGTATGCCCGGCGTCATCGCATGCGCTTCGTCGATTGCGATCACGAGATCGAGGCCCGTACGGGGGTCAAGGTCTCCACGATCTTCGAGATCGAAGGCGAGGAAGGTTTCAGGCGGCGCGAAACTCAGCTCGTCGACGAGCTGACGCGTGAATCCGACCTCGTGCTGGCGACCGGCGGCGGGGTCGTGCTCAATCCCGACAATCGCGCAATGATGTCGGAACGGGGTATTGTCGTGTACCTCAACGTGCCGACGCCGGTCCTGTGGGAGCGGACCCGGCACGACCGCAACCGTCCGTTGCTGCAGGTGCCGAATCCACGAGAGCGGATCGAGAATCTCTACCGCGAGCGCGATCCGCTGTACCGTTCAGTCGCGGACATCATCGTCGATGGTGGGCGAGGCAATCCGGGGGGGATGGTGCGCGTGATCGAGAAGGCCATCGGAAACTTCAAGAAGTGATATGCGCACCCTGAATGTGGCCCTCGGCGAACGCAGCTATCCGATCCATATCGGCCGCGGCCTGCTCGCCGATCCGGCGCTGATCCTTCCCTTTCTCAAGACGCCGCGCGTGGCGATCGTCACCAACGACGTCGTCGCTCCGCTGTACCTTGAAACACTGCAGGCTGCGCTGCGCGAGCACGGCGTGCGCGTACATGCCGTGATCCTGCCCGATGGCGAGGTGCACAAGGACTGGCCGACCCTCAACCTGATCTTCGACATGCTGCTGGCGGAGCGCTGCGAACGCTCGACGACCCTCCTGGCACTGGGCGGCGGAGTCATCGGCGACATGACCGGCTTTGCGGCTGCAACCTATCAGCGCGGAGTGCCGTTCGTCCAGATCCCCACGACGCTGTTGTCGCAGGTCGACTCGTCGGTGGGCGGAAAGACGGCGATCAATCACCCGCTCGGCAAGAACATGATCGGCGCGTTCTACCAGCCGAAACTGGTGCTGGCCGATACCGGAACGCTGGACACCCTGCCCGCGCGGGAACTTGCGGCCGGTCTGGCGGAAGTCATCAAGTACGGCCTGATCCGCGATCCGCAGTTCTTCGAGTGGCTGGAGTCGAATATCGAGCGCCTCGTCGCGCGCGAGCCTGAGGCGCTGGCCTTTGCGATAGAGCGTTCCTGCGCGAACAAGGCGGAAGTCGTTGCGGCCGACGAAACCGAGCAGGGCGAGCGCGCGCTCCTGAATCTCGGACACACCTTCGGGCATGCGATCGAAACCGGCATGGGCTATGGTGCGTGGCTGCACGGCGAGGCCGTTGCGGCGGGGACGATGATGGCGGCCGAGCTGTCGCATCGCCTCGGGTGGATAGGCGCCGATGACGTTGCGCGCATCGATGCTTTGCACCGGCGCGCCGGGCTGCCGGTGCATGGGCCGCAGCTTGGTGCCGCGCGCTATCTGGAACTGATGGCACACGACAAGAAGGTGGAGGCCGGGCGCTTGCGGCTGATCCTGCTGCGCGGCATCGGCAGGGCGGTCATCCACGCCGACGCGACGCAAGAGGCGGTCGCGGCAGCCATCGAAGCGCGCTGCGCATGATGGCGCTCGCCTCCTGGGCCGTAACGGAGGCAAATTCACGCGGGCGGGTGCATCCCGAGCCATCTCCGGGCATACGCAGCGAGTTCCAGCGCGACCGCGATCGCATCGTCCATTCGAACTCGTTCCGGCGGCTCGAATACAAGACGCAGGTCTTCGTGAATCACGAGGGCGACCTGTTCCGCACGCGCCTCACGCACAGCATCGAGGTGGCCCAGATCTCGCGCGGGGTGGCACGGGCGCTGCAGCTCAACGAGGATCTGGTCGAGGCGATCGCGCTCGCCCATGATCTGGGCCATACCCCGTTCGGGCACGCGGGTCAGGACGCCCTCAATGCCTGCATGAAGGCGTATGGCGGCTTCGAGCACAATCTGCAGTCCCTGCGAACCGTCGATCTGCTCGAGGAACACTACGCCGCCTTCGATGGCCTCAACCTGTGTTACGAGACGCGCGAGGGGATCCTGAAGCACTGTTCGCGCGAGCGTGCCAAGGAGCTCGGTGAGCTGGGGCAGCGCTTCCTGGACGGCCATCAGCCCTCGCTGGAGGCCCAGTTGACGAATCTGGCCGACGAGATCGCGTACAACAACCATGACGTCGATGACGGCCTGCGCTCGGGCCTGATCACGCTCGAGCAGCTCGACGACGTCGCCGTGTTCGCGGATGCCCGCCGCGACGCGGAGGTCCGCTGGCCCGGTCTGGGCGGACGCAGGCTGATCCATGAGACGATCCGGCGCATGATCAACGAGATGGCGCTCGATCTGATCGCCACGACGCGGACGAATACCGTCGGGGCAGGCGTGCAGTCGCTAGCGGATGTGCGCCATGCGGGGCGTCTGGTCGCGTATTCCGAGGAGCTCGCGCCGCGCCTGCGCGAGCTGAAGGCGTTCCTGCGCCAGAACCTCTACGCGCATTACCAGGTGCTGCGCATGACGGACAAGGCGCGACGTATCATCCAGGATCTGTTCGGCGCCTTCATGAGCGATCCGCGTCTTCTTCCGCCGCAATATCAAGTGCGTGCACGCGCCGACACGCCGCGCGCGATCGCCGACTACATCGCGGGAATGACGGACCGCTACGCCATGAAAGAGCATCGCCGGCTCTTCGCCGTCGGCGAAATTCATTGAGGCATCATAGGCTTACCGCGCCGCAAAAAAATCTTGAAACACGGGTTTCGCGGGGGTATATTCCCAAGTCCGCCTGAAAGGTAAGCAGTGGCCGTGCGCCGAGCACTGGCCGAACGGAGCCGGTGTGCGCGTGCACCCGGCTCTTTTTGACGCCTGCACAATTTTGGTGCGTTATTTGCATGCGGCGCTGCCGTCGCCCGATCAACGCCGGTTTTTTTGCCGGCAAACGTGTTGTGTCGAGGAAGAACGTGATGGATCTCCCCCAGAAGCAGGGTCTGTACGACCCGACCAATGAACATGACGCCTGTGGTGTGGGTTTCGTCGCCCATATCAAGGGCGTCAAGAGTCATGCAATCGTCAGCCAGGGGCTTGAGATTCTGAAGAATCTCGACCACCGGGGTGCCGTTGGCGCCGATGAGCTGCAGGGCGACGGGGCGGGGATCCTGATCCAGATTCCGGATGCGCTGTACCGCGAAGAGATGAGCCGGCAGGGCATCGACCTGCCGCCCGTCGGTGAATACGGTGTCGGCATGGTGTTCCTGCCGAAGGAGCAGGCTTCACGATTCGCGTGCGAGGAAGAGATCGGCCGCGCGGTGCGCGCCGAAGGCCAGGTCGTCCTCGGCTGGCGCGACGTGCCGGTGAACCGCGACATGCCGATGTCGCCGGCGGTGAAGGCCAAGGAGCCGGTCATGCGCCAGGTCTTTATCGGCCGTGGCCCGACCGTGACCGTGACCGACGCGCTCGAGCGCAAGCTGTACGTGATCCGTCGCCGCGCGGCGAACGCGATCAATGACTTGCAGCTCAAGCACGGCAAGGAATTCTACATGGTGTCGATGTCGGCGCGCACCGTGAACTACAAGGGCCTGCTGCTCGCCACCCAGGTCGGCGAGTACTACAGCGACCTCGCGGATCCGCGCACGGTGTCGGCCCTCGCGCTCGTGCACCAACGCTTCTCGACCAACACCTTCCCGAAGTGGGATCTGGCGCATCCGTTCCGCTACATCGCCCACAACGGCGAGATCAACACGCTGCGCGGCAACTACAATTGGATGCGCGCGCGCGAGAAGGGCACGCATTCGCCGCTGCTCGGCGCCGACCTCGAGAAGATCTGGCCGCTGATCTATCCCGGCCAGTCGGACTCGGCGTCGTTCGACAATGCGCTCGAACTGCTGGTGATGAGCGGCTACTCGCTCGCCCACGCGGTGATGATGATGATCCCCGAGGCGTGGGAGTCGCACACGCTGATGGACGAGAAGCGCCGCGCCTTCTACGAATACCATGCGGCGATGATGGAGCCGTGGGACGGCCCCGCCGCGGTCGCCTTCACGGACGGTTGCCAGATCGGCGCGACGCTCGACCGCAACGGTCTGCGTCCGGCGCGCTACCTCGTGACCGATGACGACTTCGTGGTCATGGCTTCGGAATCCGGCGTGCTGCCGATTCCAGACAGCAAGATCGTCAAGAAGTGGCGCTTGCAGCCGGGCAAGATGTTCATGATCGACCTGGAGCAGGGCCGCATCATCGACGACCGCGAACTCAAGGAGTCGCTCGCCCAGGCGAAGCCCTATCGTGAGTGGATCCGTCGCATCAACATCAAGTTCGACGACCTGCCGGTGCCGGAAGGCGTCGAGCTGGCGCAGCCCGGCGCTTCGCTGCTGGATCGCCAGCAGGCCTTCGGCTACACGCAGGAAGACATCAAGTTCATCCTCGAGCCGATGGGGAAGACCGGCGAGGAAGCGACCGGCTCGATGGGCAACGATTCGCCGCTGGCCGTGCTGTCGGCGAAGGAAAAGCCGCTCTACAACTACTTCCGTCAGCTCTTCGCGCAGGTGACGAACCCGCCGATCGACCCGATCCGCGAGCAGCTCGTGATGTCGCTGGTGTCCTTCATCGGCCCGCGTCCGAACCTGCTCGAGATCAACGAGATCAACCCCCCGTATCGCCTGGAAGTGACGCAGCCGGTGCTGGACTTCGACGACATGGCGAAGATCCGCAACATCGCGCGTTACGCCGACAGCCGCTTCCGCTCGGCCGAGCTGGATGCGTGCTATCCGGTTGCGTGGGGCAAGGAAGGCGTCGAGGCGCGTCTGGCGACGCTGTGCGCCGAAGCCGAGGATGCCGTGCTGCAGGGCTACAACATCCTGATCGTGTCGGATCGCAAGATCGACGCCGAGAAGGTTGCGATCCCCGCGCTGCTGGCGACCTCCGCCATCCATCAGCACCTCGTGGCCAAGGGCCTGCGCACGCGCGCCGGTCTGGTCGTGGAGACCGGTACCGCACGTGAAGTGCATCACTTTGCCGTGCTGGCCGGTTACGGCGCCGAAGCGGTCCATCCCTACGTCGCGATGGAGACGCTGCAGCAGATCGCAGGTGATGCGGAAGCCGGCGCGAAGGCGATCAAGCATTTCGTCAAGGCGGTGGGTAAGGGCCTGATGAAGGTCATGTCCAAGATGGGCATCTCGACCTACATGTCCTACACCGGCGCGCAGATCTTCGAGGCGGTCGGCCTGAAGCAGTCGCTGTGCGACCGCTATTTCACCGGCACCACCAGCCAGGTCGAAGGGATGGGCGTGTTCGAGGTGATGGAGGAAGCCATCCGCCTGCACCGCAAGGCCTTCAGCAATGACCCGGTGCTGGTCGACATGCTCGACGCCGGCGGCGACTACGCCTATCGCGTGCGCGGCGACGAGCACATGTGGACGCCGGAATCGATCGCCAAGCTGCAGCACGCGACGCGCACGGGCAAGGCCGACACCTACAAGGAATACGCGAAGCTGATCAACGACCAGAGCAAGCGCCACATGACGCTGCGCGGCCTGTTCGAGATCAAGCCCGCCGGTCCCCCGGTCGCGCTCGAGGAAGTCGAGTCGGCGAAGGAGATCGTCAAGCGCTTCGCGACCGGCGCGATGTCGCTCGGCTCGATCTCGACCGAGGCGCACACGACTCTGGCCGTGGCGATGAACCGCATCGGCGGCAAGTCGAACACCGGCGAGGGCGGCGAGGATCCGATGCGCTTCAAGCCGATCACGCAGGCGATGCGCCTGTCGCAGATCGTCGGCGAGAACCGCATCGCGCGCGATCTGGAGCTGAAGGCGGGCGACAGCCTGCGTTCGGCGATCAAGCAGGTTGCGTCGGGCCGCTTCGGCGTCACCGCGGAGTACCTGGTCAATGCCGACCAGATCCAGATCAAGATGGCGCAGGGCGCGAAGCCCGGCGAGGGCGGCCAGCTGCCCGGCCACAAGGTCAGCGAGTACATCGGCTTCCTGCGCCACTCGGTGCCGGGCGTCGGCCTGATCTCGCCGCCGCCGCACCATGACATCTACTCGATCGAGGACTTGGCGCAGCTGATCCACGACCTGAAGAACGCCCAGCCGGCGGCTTCGATCTCGGTCAAGCTGGTGTCGGAAATCGGCGTCGGGACGGTCGCCGCGGGCGTCGCGAAGGCCAAGGCGGATCACGTCGTGATCGCCGGCCACGACGGCGGCACCGGCGCTTCGCCCTGGTCGTCGATCAAGCACGCCGGCAGCCCGTGGGAGCTGGGCCTCGCCGAGACGCAGCAGACCCTGGTGCTCAACAGCCTGCGCAGCCGCATCCGCGTGCAGGTCGACGGCCAGATGAAGACCGGCCGCGACGTCGTGATCGGCGCGCTGCTCGGCGCGGACGAGTTCGGTTTCGCGACCGCGCCGCTGGTTGTCGAAGGCTGCATCATGATGCGCAAGTGCCACCTGAACACCTGCCCGGTCGGCGTCGCGACGCAGGACCCGGAACTCAGGAAGCGCTTCACCGGCCAGCCCGAGCACGTCGTGAACTACTTCTTCTTCGTCGCCGAGGAAGTGCGCGAGCTGATGGCGCAGATCGGCATCCGCAAGTTCGACGACCTGATCGGCCGTCCGGAACTGCTGGACATGAAGAAGGGCATCGAGCACTGGAAGGCGCGCGGCCTGGACTACAGCCGCATCTTCCATCGTCCGAAGGTCGCGGCGAGCGTCGCGAAGCGCCACGTCGAGACCCAGGAACACGGCCTCGAGAAGGCGCTCGACAACCAGCTCATCGAGCTTGCCAAGCCTGCGCTCGAGCGCGGCGAGGCGGTGCGTATCGACGTGCCGGTGCGCAACATCAACCGCACGGTCGGCGCGATGCTGTCCGGGCGCGTCGCCGAGAAGTACGGCCACGCCGGCCTGCCCGACGACACGATCCACGTGACCCTGACCGGTACCGCAGGCCAGAGCTTCGGTGCCTTCACGGCGCGTGGCGTGGTGCTGGAGCTGGTCGGCGAGGGCAACGACTACGTCGGCAAGGGCCTGTCGGGCGGCCGCGTGATCGTGCGTCCGCAGGCGTCGTTCCGCGGCGTCTCGACCGAGAACATCATCATCGGCAACACCGTGCTGTACGGCGCGATCGAGGGTGAGGCCTACTTCTCGGGCGTCGCCGGCGAGCGCTTCGCGGTGCGCAACTCGGGTGCCACGGCGGTCGTCGAGGGTGTGGGCGACCACGGCTGCGAGTACATGACGGGCGGCACGGTCGTCGTTCTGGGGCAGACCGGGCGCAACTTCGCGGCGGGCATGTCGGGCGGCGTCGCCTACGTGCTCGATGAGGATGGCACGTTCGAGCAGCGCTGCAACATGGCGCAGGTCGCGCTGGAGCCGGTGCCGGAAGAGATCGAGGCGCGCAAGGGTTCCGAGTCCGGCGACGACCTCGAGGCGCACGGCCGTGTCGACATCAACCACCTCGAGATGGGCGACGAGCTCATCCTGAAGGGGCTGGTCGAGCGCCACGCCCGCTACACGGGTAGCCCGCGTGCCCGCGAAATCATCGAAAACTGGACCGCCTGGCGTTGCAAGTTCGTCAAGGTGATGCCGCATGAATATCGTCGCGCGTTGGCCGAGATGGCCGCGCAGAAGCAGAAGCAACTGGAGGCCGCGTAAAAATGGGCAAGCCCACCGGATTTCTGGAGTATCAGCGTCTGTCGGAGGCCTACGAGCCGGTTGCCGAGCGCCTGAAGAAGTACAAGGAGTTCGTGCTGCGCCTCAGCGACGAGCAGGCGGCGGTGCAGGGCGCACGCTGCATGGATTGCGGCATCCCGTTCTGCAACAACGGCTGCCCCGTGAACAACATCATTCCGGACTGGAATGACCTGGTGTACCGCGGCCAGTGGAAGGAGGCGATCGAGGTTCTGCACTCGACCAACAACTTCCCCGAGTTCACCGGCCGCATCTGCCCTGCGCCGTGCGAGGCCGCGTGCACGCTGAACATCAATGCCGATGCGGTCGGCATCAAATCGATCGAGCACGCGATCATCGACAAGGCGTGGGAGGAGGGCTGGATCCAGCCGCGTCCCGCGGCGGCGAAGACCGGCAAGAAGGTCGCGGTCGTCGGGTCCGGCCCGGCGGGCCTCGCCGCCGCGCAGCAGCTCGCGCGCGCCGGCCACGACGTGACGGTGTTCGAGAAGAACAGCCGTATCGGCGGCCTGCTGCGTTACGGCATCCCCGACTTCAAGATGGAGAAGGGCCTGATCGACCGCCGCATGGCGCAGATGGAAGCCGAGGGCGTGCGTTTTAGCACCGGCATGATCGTCGGCGCCGATGCGACGGCGCCCGGCATCGCCAATGACGCCAAGGAGTTCGTCAGTGCCGAGGCGCTGCAGAAGGAGTTCGATGCGGTGATCCTCGCGGCGGGTTCCGAAGTTCCGCGCGACCTGCCGGTGCCGGGGCGCGAGCTCGCCGGCGTGCATTTCGCGCTGGAGTTCCTGATTCCGCAAAACAAGACGGTCGCGGGCGATGGCCCGAACCCGATCTCGGCCGAAGGCAAGCACGTCGTCGTGATCGGAGGCGGCGATACCGGTTCGGACTGTGTCGGTACCTCGAATCGCCACGGCGCGGCCAGCGTGACCCAGTTCGAGCTGATGCCGATGCCGCCCGAGCAGGAGAACAAGGCGCTGACCTGGCCGTACTGGCCGATCAAGCTGCGTACCTCCTCGTCGCACGAGGAAGGTTGCGCGCGCGATTTCGCCGTTGCGACGAAGGAGTTCTTCGGCAAGGACGGCAAGGTCACCGGCCTGAAGGCGGTGCGCCTCGAGTGGAAGGACGGCCGCATGTCGGAGATCGCAGGCTCGGAATTCGACGTGAAGGCCGATCTCGTCTTCTTCGCGATGGGCTTCACGAACCCGCTGGGCAAGCTGCTCGAGGCCTTCGGCGTCGAGAAGGATGCGCGCGGCAACGCCAAGGCGACGACCGATGGCGCCGGCTGCTATGCGACCAGCGCGGCGAAGGTATTCGCTGCCGGCGACGTGCGTCGTGGCCAGTCTCTGGTCGTGTGGGCGATCAGGGAAGGTCGTCAGTGCGCGCGCGAGGTCGATCAGTTCCTCATGGGCGAGACGGTCCTGCCGCGCTGACGCGGTCTTGCCGGACCGAATGAAAAAGGGCGACCCGCGGGTCGCCCTTTTTGCTGCGTCGCGCCGCCGCTCAGCGTGCGAGGCGCTCCAGCGTGTAGCGGGCGATCATGCCTTCCTCGTTGGTCGGCACGACGGCGATCGCCACGCGGCTGCCGGGGGCGTCGATGCGCAGGGCGTGTGCGTCGTTCGCTTCCGCATCGATCGCGACGCCCAGCCAGGCCGACAGTCCGGCGACCTTGGCGCGGACCGCCGCGGCATGCTCGCCGATGCCGCCGGTGAAGACGAGCGCATCCAGCCCGCCGGCCGCAGCCGCGAGCGAACCGATCTCGCGGGCGATGCGATAGCAGAAGAGATCGACCGCTTCGCGCGCCTCGCGGGCATCCGATGCGAGCAGGGTGCGCATGTCCTGACTGATGCCGGAGACGCCGAGGAGGCCCGACTCCTTGTACAGCAGGTTGGTCAGGGCCTTGGCGTCCATGCCCTTCTGTTCCATCAGGTAGAGCATCACGCCGGGGTCGAGGCTGCCGGTGCGGGTGCCCATCATCAGCCCTTCGACGGCGGTGAAGCCCATCGTCGTGGCGACGCTCTTGCCCTCGCGCAGCGCGCACATCGACGCGCCGTTGCCAAGGTGGGCGATCAGCACCGCACCGTTCGCGCGTTCGCCGATGACGTCGGGAAGCTTGCGCGCCACGTAGTCATAGGACAGTCCGTGGAAACCGTAGCGCTTCACGCCCTCGGCGCTGATCGCCCGCGGCAGGGCGAAGGCCTGGGCAAGCGGCGACTGGGTGCGGTGGAAGGCCGTGTCGAAGCAGCCGACCTGCGGAATCTCGGGGATGAGTGCCGCCACGGCGCGCACGGCGCGCAGGTTGTGCGGCTGGTGCAGCGGGGCGAGCGGGATGAAGCCTTCGAGGTCGCGCAGGACCGATTCGTTGAGCGCCACCGGCGCACTGTACAGTTCGCCGCCATGCACGATGCGGTGACCCGCGGCGATGATGTCGAGGTCGGGGTTGTGCGCGCTCAGCCAGCGGAAGAGGTGATTGAGCGCGTCGCGATGCTGTTCCGTCTGGCTGCCCGAGGTCAGCACCGGCTCGTGGTAGCGCGCGCCGTCGGCATCCTTTGCCGACAGCACCGGGGTTGCGCCGATGCCCTCGATCTGGCCGGACAGCGCCGGCGTCAGCGCGAGCGCCGGCTCGATCGCAAAGAGAGCGAACTTCAGGCTGCTCGACCCGGCGTTGATGACGAGTATGGCCTTCATGCGAGACGCGCCTCGCGCTTCTTGTGCGCCATCAGCTGCGCGATGGCGCACGATGCGGCGCGCGTTTCGGCGGTGTCGGCACGGCTCGTCAGCACGATGGGCACGCGCGCGCCGAGCACGACGCCGGCCATCAGCGCGTTGGCAAGGTATTCGAGCTGCTTGGCGACCATGTTGCCGGATTCGAGGTCGGGCACGACGAGGATGTCGGCGTTGCCCGCGACCAGCGAGCGGATGCCCTTGGTCTTGGCGGCGACGAGCGACACGGCGTTGTCGAAGGCGAGCGGGCCGTCGAGGAGGCCACCCTTGATCTGGCCGCGGTCGGCCATCTTGCACAGCGCGGCGGCGTCGATGGTCGAGCGGATCTTCGACGTGACGGTTTCCACGGCCGACAGGATCGCGACCTTGGGCTCGGGCAGGCCCATCATGTGGGCGAGGTCGATCACGTTCTGGATGATGTCGACCTTGTCTTCGAGCGTCGGCTCGATGTTGATCGCAGCGTCGGTGATCAGCAGCGGATGCGAGTAGGTCGGCACGTCGGCCATGAACACGTGGCTGATGCGGCGCGAAGTGCGCAGGCCGCCGGTCTTGGAGATGACCGCGCTCATCAGCTCGTCGGTGTGCAGCGAGCCCTTCATCAGCGCCTCGACCTGACCCTCGCGCGCCAGCGTGACGGCGGTTTCGGCCGCCTCGTGGCTGTGCGCGACGTCGACGATGCGCACGCCGTGCAGGTCGATGCCTTCCTGCTCGGCGACGGCGCGGATCTTCATCTCGGGGCCGACGAGCACCGGGATGACGAGGCCGGCCTGGGCCGCCTGGATCGGGCCGCGCAGCGATTCGGCGTCGCACGGGTGGGCGACGGCGATCGGGATCGGTGCTTTGCCGGCGGTGATCGACAGGAGGTGGCCGTAGCGCAGTTCGCGGTCCGAGATCGTCACTTCGGGCAGGTGAATGCGGGTACGCTTGATCTTCTCGGTGGGGGCCTGCACCTCGGCCACGCCGTCGATGACCTTGAGGCCGTCCTGGTTCAGGGCGACACAGTCGAAGACGATGTGATGGTTGTGCTCGAACTTCTCGCGGCAGGTGACGCTGATGGTCAGCGTGTCGCCGATCGTGATCGGACGGTGGAAGTTCAGACCCTGCGAGACGTACACCGTACCGGGGCCGGGAAACTCCGTGCCGAGGATGGTGGAGATCAGCGTGCTGCCCCACATGCTGTGGCCGACGACTTCGCGAAACTGGCTGGAACGCGCGAATTCGGGGTCCACGTGGGTCGGATTGACGTCGCCGGACATGACCGCGAAGAGGTGGATGTCATCCGGCCGCAGCGTGCGCACCAGCTGGGCGCGATCGCCCACCTGGATCTCGTCGAATACGCGGTTCTGGATGAATTGATTGGCGTCGTGATCCATGGTCAGTGTGTTCCGGTTGCAATGCAAAAACCGCATTTTAGTCGTCTTATCAGGGCTTTGCCTGCTGTGCTGTAAAATCGTGTGTGCACTGCGTCATTCCTGTGTGATCCGCGCGACAGGCGCCGCGGCTGCGCGCCGGGGGGCTTCGGCGCACATGCTAAAATCGCCGCCGGTTCCGATCGAAACGGGGTTTTCATGGAAGTCGTGATTCTTGCAGCCGGACAGGGCAAACGCATGCGGTCGGTGTTGCCCAAGGTGCTGCAGCCGATTGCCGGGCGGCCGATGCTGGCGCATGTGATCGGTGCCGCCCGGGCGCTGGATGCGTCGCGCATCTGCGTCGTGTATGGCCATGGCGGCGAGGTGGTGCGTGAGCGCATGCAGGACGCGGCGCTGCGCTGGGCGCGGCAGGAGCCGCAGCTGGGCACGGGGCACGCGGTGCAGCAGGCGCTGCCGGAGCTTTCCGACGGCGAGATGGCGCTGGTGCTGTACGGCGATGTTCCCCTGATCGGTGCGCCCACGCTGCGCCGTCTGCAGGCGGCGGCCGGCAGCGGCAAGCTCGCGCTGCTGACCGTGGAACTCGATAACCCCACCGGCTACGGCCGCATCCTGCGCGACGCGGGCGGCAAGGTCACGCGCATCGTCGAGGAGAAGGACGCCAGCGCCGAGCAGCGCCAAGTGCGCGAAGTCAATACCGGCATCCTCGTGGCGCCGGTCGCACGCCTGCGCGATTGGCTCGGGCGCATCGGCAACGACAATGCGCAGGGCGAGTATTACCTGACCGACATCATCGGACTGGCGGTTGCCGAGGGCGTCGAGATCGTCACCGTGCAGCCCGACGCGATGTGGGAAACGCTGGGCGTGAACAGCAAGCCGCAGCTCGCCGAACTGGAGCGCATCCACCAGCGCAACATCGCGCAGCAGCTGATGGACGCGGGCGTGACGGTGCTCGACCCGGCGCGCATCGACGTGCGCGGCGAACTCGAATGCGGCCGTGATGTCGAGATCGACGTCGGCTGCGTGTTCGAAGGCCGCGTCGAACTCGGCGACGACGTGCGCGTCGGCGCGAATTGCGTGATCCGCAACGCGCGCATCGGCGCGGGCACCCGGATCGCACCGTTCTCGCACATCGAGGATACGGTCATGGGGCGTGACTGCGTGATCGGCCCGTATGCGCGCACGCGCCCCGGCACCATGCTGGGCGACGACGTGCATCTGGGCAACTTCGTCGAGGTCAAGAACAGCGCGATCGCCGACCATTCGAAGGCCAACCACCTCGCCTATGTCGGCGATGCCGACGTCGGCCAGCGCGTCAATATCGGTGCCGGCACGATTACCTGCAACTATGATGGCGCGAACAAGTTTCGCACCATCATCGAAGACGACGTGTTCATCGGCTCGGACACCCAGCTCGTCGCGCCGGTGCGCGTCGGGCGCGGGGCAACGCTGGGTGCGGGCACGACCCTCACCAAGGACGCCCCGGCGGAGCAGCTCACCGTGTCGCGGTCCAGGCAGATCACCATCGCCGGCTGGAAGCGGCCGGTGAAGAAGAAGTAAGTCGGAGAAAAGCACCATGTGCGGCATCGTCACAGCCATCGCGACGAAGAACGTCGTTCCCGTCCTCCTCGAAGGGCTGCGCAAGCTCGAATACCGCGGCTACGACTCGGCCGGCCTGGCCGTGCTCAACGGCGGTCTGCAGCGCGTGCGTGCGGCCGGCCGCGTCGCCGAACTCGCGGCTCGTGCCGACGAGAAGAAACTCGACGCCGGCATCGGCATCGCACACACGCGCTGGGCGACGCACGGCGTGCCGTCCGAGCGCAACGCGCATCCGCACGTGTCGGCGGGGCTGGCCGTCGTGCATAACGGCATCATCGAGAACTTCGAGGCGATCAGGCAGCGCCTCACGGCCGAAGGCTACGAGTTCGTCTCGGAGACCGACACCGAGGCGATCGCCCACCTGATCCACAGCAAGCTCGCGGTGCAGCCGGACCTCTTCGAGGCCGTGCGCCTGGCAACCAACGAGCTCGTCGGCGCCTACGCGATCGGCGTCATCTGCGAAGCGGACCGTTCGCGCGCGATCGTGTCGCGCCACGGCGCGCCGCTGCTGCTGGGCGTGGGCGAGGACGGCATGTACGCCGCCTCCGACACGGCGGCGCTGCTGCAGGTCACGCGCAAGGTGATCTACCTCGAGGATGGCGACATCGCCGAGCTGCGCCTCGACGGCTACCGCATCGCGCGCCCCGACGGCACACCCGTCGAGCGCGCCATGCATGTGTCCAGCCTGTCCGCCGACGCTGTCGAACTGGGTCAGTACCGCCACTACATGCAGAAGGAGATCTTCGAGCAGCCGCAGGCGCTGGCGAACACGCTCGAGATCATCGCCGGCGGCGGCTCGGTGACGCCGCAGCTCTTCGGCACCCGCGCGCCGGAACTTCTCGGCGGCGTCGGGCGCGTGCTGGTGCTCGCGTGCGGCACGAGCTACCACGCCGGCCTCGTCGCGCGTTACTGGATCGAGGCGATCGCGAAGGTGCCGTGCAGCGTCGAGATCGCGAGCGAATACCGCTACCGCGAATCGGTCGCCAATCCAGACACTCTGGTGGTCGTGATCTCGCAATCGGGCGAGACCGCCGACACGCTCGCCGCGCTCAAGCACGCGAAGGCGCAGGGCATGGCGCGGACGCTGGCGATCTGCAACGTGCCCGAGTCGGCGATCGTGCGCGAGGCCGCGCTGCGCTTCATCACGCGCGCGGGCCCCGAGATCGGCGTAGCCTCCACCAAGGCCTTCACGACCCAACTCGCGGCGCTGGCGCTGCTCACGCTGTCGCTCGCCAAGCTCGCCGGTCGCCTGCCCGAAGCCGACGAGGCGCGCCACCTGACCGCGCTGCGCCACCTGCCGGTCGCGGTGCAGAAAGTGCTCGAACTCGAACCCGAGATCGAACGCTGGGCACAGCGCTTCGCAGGCAAGCAGCACGCGCTCTTCCTCGGCCGCGGCCAGCATTGGCCGATCGCGATGGAAGGGGCGCTGAAGCTCAAGGAAATCTCCTACATCCACGCCGAGGCCTATGCCGCCGGCGAACTCAAGCACGGCCCGCTCGCGCTGGTCGACAAGGAAATGCCGGTAATCGCGGTGGCCCCGGCCGACGAGCTGCTGGAAAAGCTCAAGTCCAACCTGCAGGAAGTGCGCGCACGCGGCGGCGAGCTGTACGTGTTCGCCGACGCCGGCAGCGAGATCCCGCAGTCCGAAGGCGTGCACATCCTGCACATGCCCGAGCACTACGGCATGCTGTCGCCAGTGCTGCACGTCGTGCCGCTGCAGTTGCTGTCGTACCATGCTGCGCTGGTGAAGGGCACGGACGTGGATAAGCCGCGGAACCTGGCGAAGTCGGTCACGGTGGAGTGAGGCGCGGCAGTTGGTCCTGACAATTAAAGTCGAAAAATCGCCATTAAAGTCGAAAACTGGATTGCCTCATGAAAACGCCCGGCTTGTCCGGGCGTTTTCACTTCTGAGTCTGAGGATTGTCTGATCGACGGTCGCGATCTACGCCAGCTTTTCGGCCAAGGACTAAACCGCTCTCGCGGTAGGGCGCGCTGAACCGCTTCGAACGGTCAGGACGTCGGGGGTGTGCATCGGCAGTGCTCTGCCATGTTGGAGATGAGGCGACCCGCCTCGTTTTCGACAGGAGCACGTCATGGAAACGACTACCCGCCCGATCAGCCCCCTACGCCAGCGCATGCTCGACGACATGCGGATGCGCAAGCTCCATCCCAAGACGCAGTCCGCGTACATCCGCGCGGTGTGCAACTTCGCCCGCTATCTGGGGCGCTCGCCGGATACCGCGAC
>NZ_KB899491.1 GCF_000378245.1 Aromatoleum toluclasticum ATCC 700605 | reverse complement strand
CCCACTCGCCGAGCGAGTTGCTGGTAGCACCAAACACAGCTCGCCTTGAAAGCACTTTCCAGCGTTTGGTCATTGTTCCAGTTGGCAATCTCGTATGGGGTTCCATCCCATTGAAAGATGGCGTCTGCCCCAGAAATGACTCCCTCCTCAAGCGCAATCAAGGTATTGAGTACCTTGAACGTCGAAGCGGCCGTGAAGGGTTGTTTTGAGCGAGGATCGTTATGGACGAAACGCTGTCCCGTGCTGACAGATTCGATCACGATGGTTCCGTCGATACCCGCACTGCGAAACAGTTGTTCGATTGCCGAATCTTCGGCACGCACAAAGAACGAGAGACAGAGGCTACAGGCCAGAAGAATGAGTTTTGCCATTGCGTCAGCAGGGGGTGTGCAACTGAGGATGCGAAATTGTACTGGGTTCAAATGTAACTACCATTGCCCACTTCTTGCCGGGTCGAGCCAAGGCGGTGCCCAAGTTCGCCGCCGGAAACCGGCCATCCACGTGCAGTCGAGTGACGAAGATTCCGAGCCGACCACGAACGGCCGGTTGTGGCCGTAGCCGGCCACCGGCTCGCCGCAAGCCGCAAACCGCAAACGGAACGAAGCAGGAACTCTCCGCTCACCCCGCTACACTCAACCCTTGTCGATTTCGAAGCCGGACGCCCCACCACGATGTTTGCCAACCTGAAGGACCTGTTCAACGCACTCACCGATGCGCCCGCCGCCGCGGCGAAGGCCGGTGGCCCCGATCACGCGCTACAGCTTGCGACAGCGGTACTCCTCGTCGAGGTGATGAGGTCGGATGCGGACTACTCGCCGGCCGAGCGCACGACCGTCGTGCAGGCCCTGCGCGACAAGTTCAAGCTGGGTGACGACGAGATCGCGCGGCTGATGGAGCTTGCCGACGCCACGTCGCGCGATGCGCCCGACCTGTACAGTTTCACGTCGCGGCTCAACAAGGGCTTCAGCATCGAGCAGAAGCTGCGCATGGTCGAGTACCTTTGGCAGGTGGCCTACGCGGATGGCACCTTGAGCCATCACGAGAACCACCTCATGCGCAAGCTCGGCGACCTGCTCTACATTCCCCGCGGCGATTTCGTCGCAGCCAAGCAGCGTGGCCGGGCTGCGGCCGGCGTGGCCGAACCGGAGTCCCCGGCGGAATAGTCTCGTCGCCTGCCGCGCGCGGCGCTCATTGATGACGCTGGCGCGCGAGCGCGTCGCGATCCTGCGCCGACAGCCGCAACCCCAGCGGCGCCAGGCGGCGCAATGCATCGTCGATCTCCCACGGCGCTGCGACCATGCGCTTGTGCCCGTTGCGGAACTCCACGTGCAGCCAATAGGCATCGACGTCCGACGCGTGCCGCAGATAAAGCCGAGCCACGTCCTGCGGCCGGCTCTCCAGCCACGCGAGCCCTTCCTGCTTGCGCGTGCGCCCGAGGAAGCAGGCGGCGGACACGAAGGTCAGCACGGCAGCGGTAACGCCAAGGAGTTCGGACATCGTGGGCCTCCAATTCTGAACGACGAAAATCGAAGTGGAGGATACCGCGCACTCGCGTTATTAGAACCCCTTAATCTTATTGCCAATAGCTATATAACGACATCAGGACGAGACCACGCCCGGGCCGGCGGAATCAGCTTCTCGAATTCCTCGACGGCCAGCGGGCGATGGAACAGGTAGCCCTGGCCCATCTCGCAGTGCCGCTCCTTCAGGAAGGCGAGCTGCGACTCGGTCTCGATGCCTTCGGCGAGCACTTCGATCCCGAGCGCGTGGGCCATCTCGACGATCGCCACGATGATCGAGCGCTTGCCCGCCTCGCCCGCGATGCCCTGCACGAAGCTCTGGTCGACCTTGAGCTCATGCACCGGCAGGCGGGTGAGGTAGGACAAGGACGAGTAGCCGGTCCCGAAATCGTCGATGCTCACCGCGATGCCCTGCCGGGCGAGCCGCTCGAACATCCGCGCCGTGCCGTCGATGTCCTCGAGCAGCGTCCCTTCCGTCAGCTCGAGGCAGATCGCGCCGGCCGGCACGCCCTGCTGTTCGAGCCGGCGGCACAGCTGCTCGACGAAACCCGGCTCGCGTAGCTGCTGCGCGGCGATGTTGATCGAAATGCGCGGCGGCTCCAGCCCACGCATCCGCCACAGCGCGATCTGCGCCAGCACCTTGGCCATCACGATGTCGTTGATCGACACGATCAGGCCGGCCTCTTCCGCCGCCGGAATGAAACGCGACGGCGGCACGTCGCCCAGCTCGGGATCGTGCCAGCGCACCAGCGCCTCGGCGCCGACGAGACGACCGGCCTCGAGGCGGTATTGCGGTTGATAGACGATGCGGAAGCGGTCGCCTTCGATCGCGGCCCGCAAGCCCGTGCCAAGGCTCATGCGGGCGCGCGCCTGATCCTGCATGCCGGCAGCGAAGAAGCGGCAACGATTGCGACCGAGCGCCTTCGCCTCGTGCAGTGCGGTGTCTGCATTCTTCATCAGCACCGACGCGGTGTCGCCGTCGGCCGGGAACACGGCAATGCCGATCGAGGCCGCCGCGAACACGTCCTGCCCCTCGATGCAGAACGACGCGCCCAGATAGTCCAGCGTGCGCGCGACCAGTCCGCCCAAGGCCTCCACACCCTGCCCTTTCAAGACCGCCGCAAACTCGTCGCCGCCGATCCGGGCAAGCGTGTGCGCATCGGCCAGGCAGCGTCGCAGACGGTCGGCCACCTGTTCGAGCAGCAGGTCGCCGAAGTCGTGGCCGAGGGTGTCGTTGATGTCCTTGAAGTTGTCGAGGTCGATCAGCAGCACCGCCACGCCCTCCGCCGGATTGAGGTCCTGCGCGAGCGAGTCGGCGAGCCGCTGCGCGAGCAGCCTGCGGTTCGCCAGGCCCGTGAGGCCGTCGTGCGTCGCCAGGAAAGCGAGCCGGCGCTGCAGGACCTCGACGGCGTCGCCCATCCGTCCGCCGCTCCCGGACACCGGACGCACTGCCGGCGCCCCCGGCACGACGGTCCTTGCCGACGGCGAGGACGCCCGGACGCCGGCATCGACTTCACCGCCGACCGGCGCGCGCATCGGCGGCTCGGGCAGGGAGACGACATAACCCAGCAGGCGCCGCCCGCGGAACACCGGCTCGAGCCGGTCGGCGAGCAGCCGCGCCGGCAGGAAGCGGTCGGCCTCGGGCTCCGGCACCGCACGCCCGGCGACGGGGATGCGGGTCTCGGCGCTCAGCACGACGCCCTCCGCGGCGAGCACCGGCGCCGCACGCGCGTTGGCCTTCACGAGCCGACCGCGCGCATCGAAGAGCACCACGCCGCTTGCCGCCCCGAGCGCCGCGACACTCGCCTCGAGCAGCTGGAAACGCTCCTCGAGCGCGATCTGCGCGAGCCGGTTCTCGATGCTGTTGGCCGTCGTGACGACGAGCGGCAGCGAGTGCGACGAATAGTCCCGGCTCATCCCCGAGATGTCGAGCGCGCCGACGACCGAGCCGTCGACCGGATCGCGGATCACGGACGCGGAACACGTCCAGCGCTGGATCGGCTCGCAGAAGTGCTCGGCGCCATGAACCTGAATCGGTTGCGCAAGCGCGAGCGCAGTGCCGATCGCGTTCGTGCCGATGCCCGATTCGCTCCAGCTCTTCCCCGGCGTCATGCCGAATTCGCCGATCGCCGTGCGCAGGCGCGGATCGCCCTCCACGTCGAGGACAACGCCCATGGGGTCGGTGAGGACCATCACCGTGCCCGTCTGCGCGAGCTGATCGCGCGACTGCATCAGGAAGGGGGCACTTGCCGCGATCAGCCGCTCGTTGGCGGAGCGCAGCGTGTCGAGATCATCGTGCTCGACGCGCGCCGGCGCCTCGCCGCACGCCGGATCGACCCGCCCCAGCAGACAGCGCCGCCACGACTCGCCGATGACGTCCCGCAGCACCCCGTTCGCGGCATGATGCGCTCCGACCAGCAAGTCGTGCCAGGCGGTCTTCACCTGCGGATTGTTCTCCGGCCGGGATAGTCCAGTCCCTCGCACGCACGTCTCCCAATGACTCGCGAGCTCGGCGGCCCGCTTCACACCCTCGCTCTCGGTTTAGCACCGGCCATGCCGGCACGAAACCCTGTTGCAAGCCGGGAGCAATTACGGAGCCGGGCGCGACTGGCTAGGAGACTGCCGCGATCGCGGGCAGCGCCGACATCACCAGATAGGCACCGATCGCCATCAGCAGCATGAACACGAGGCGGCGCATCGTGCGCGCCGCGAGCGGCGGCGGGTACCGGCGCCCGACGATCGTCATGAGGGCCACCACCGGCAAGGCGAGCGCGAACACGACCCAGATCTCCGCATCGAGCCGGCCCTGCACGCCGAGGTAGACCGAGCGCGTCGCGGACGTGACCGAAAAGAGCAGCAGGAGAATGTTGCGCACCGCCACCGCATTCATCGGCTGGCGATAGAACTGGAAGATCAGCGGCGGCCCCGCGACGCCGAAGAGCCCGCCGCTCAGCCCGGAGAAGAAGCCGCTGGCGACGAAGCTGAAGTCCGACGAGCGCTCGTCGAGTTGCACCGGGCGCAAGGCGAAGCCGATGCTGCCCTGCACGATGACGATGCCGAGAAGAAGCTGCAGGATGCCGGCCGCCGTGGTGCTCAGGAAATCGAGCAGCACCACGCCGGCAACGATCGCGGGCAGGATGCCCAGGGTAGCCGCCCGTGCCGCGCGCCAGTCGATGCCGTGCATGCGCCCGGGCAGCGCGACGACGCTGTTCGCGAGCGACACCAGGCTCACGACCGCCGCGACCGTCGCGACCGAGGCGAGCTGCATGCCGCTGGTGGCCCCCATCACGATCATGCCGAGGCCGAAGCCCGTGATCGTCTGGAAATAGGTGGCCACCGCGACGATCAACAGCAGCGCAATCAGCGTCCCGCCGTCCATCTCACACCGCTGCCGCCGTCTCGCGCCGCCGCGCTGCGTCCGACGCGTGAGCCTGCACGACCGTCACCGCGATCACGTAGAAGATGTCCTCGGCGCTGCAGCCACGCGACAGGTCATTGGCCGGCTTGTCCAGCCCCTGCAGCAGCGGCCCGATCGCGACCGCGCCGCCGACCCGCTCCGCCAGCTTGTAGCCGATGTTGCCCGCTTCGAGGTTGGGGAACACCAACACGTTCGCCCGCCCCTTCACCTGCGAGCCCGGCAGCTTGCGGTTCGCGATCTCCGCGACGATTGCCGCATCGAGCTGCACGTCACCGTCGATCGCGAGCTCCGGTCGCATCTCGCGCACGCGCTGCGCGGCGGCCACCACCTTGTCCACGGCCGCGTGCTTCGCGCTGCCGCTGGTCGAGAAGGACAGCATCGCGACGCGGGGCTCTTCCATCAGCAAGCTGCGCGCGCTGTCGGCCGCAGCCAGCGCGATCTCCGACAGCTCCTCGGCATCCGGGTCGACGACGAGCCCGCAGTCCGAGAAGATCAGGCCGCCCTTCAGGCTGTGGAAGGGTTCGCACAGCATCATCAGGAAGAAGCTCGACACGAGCTTGAACGCCTTGTTCGGGCCGATGATCTGGATCGCGGTGCGCACCACGTCGGCGGTCGTGCGTACGGCGCCCGATACCGTTCCGTCGGCGTGACCGAGGCGCACCATCAGGTTCGCGAAACACAGCGGGTCGAGCACGTCGCGCTGCGCCTGCTCCAGCGTCATGCCCTTGTGTGCGCGCAGGCGCAGCAGCACCCGCACGAAACCCTCGGTGAGATGCGAACGCGCCGGATCGACCAGCTCGATGCCCGCCAGATCCAGCCCCTCACGGAAGGCACAAGCCTCTATCGCGGCGCAGCTGCCGACGAGGACGATCTTCGCCGTACCTTCGCGGGTCGCGCGCACCGCGGCCTGCAGCACGCGGGGGTCGTCGCCCTCGCTGAGAACGATCCGTCGGGGCTCCGCGCGTGCAGTCTCGATGATGCGGTTGATCGCTTTCATTCCATTCACCAAAAAAATGCCGGAACCGCAGGGGTTGGGAGAAGACTCGGTTCCGGCCAGGTAGCGGCCCCGTCCGGGTATGCGGGGCCGTGGAGGAAAATACCAAGGATGGAGCACCGTCGGACAAGCGACGCAGGTCACGCGCCCGCCGACGTCGCCAACCGCATGCCGGTCTGGCACGAGGGCGGCAACACGCATCAACAACTTCAATTACGAAAATTTCGATACGTTTAGTTCCGTTATTCGAAACTAAGTCGAACTCTAGATACAAAGCCGAGGGCAGTCAACTAACATTCTTATAAACCGGTACGTGGTGTATTATTTATCGAAACTCATCCCCGCGAGATCATCATGAAGATCACCCGCAGCTCCGGCCCGGAGCCCGCCCGCATCGATGGCGACACCCCGACCATGCGGCTTTTCAGCCTGCTGGAAGTCATCGCGGCCAAGGATCAGACCTTCTCGCTGCAGAGCCTCGTCGAGGAGACGGGACTGCCCAAACCCACGCTGCACCGCATGCTGCAACAGCTTGAATCCGAGGGCCTGCTGCATCGCGAAGGCGATGGCCGGCACTACAGCACCGGCGTGCGCCTGCGCCGCCTCGCGGAGAACCTGCTCCTCAACAGCACCACCCACGGCGCGCGCCATGTCGTGCTGCGCCAGCTGGTCGAAGAGGTCGGCGAGAGTTGCAACATCACGGCCTTCTCGGGCAGCGAAGTGATGTACCTCGACCGGCTCGAATCGACGGCACCGCTGCGTTTTTACCTGCATCCGGGTTCGCGCGTGCCGGCCCACAGCTCGGCCACCGGCAAGCTGTTCCTCGCCCAGATGACGCCCGCCCAGCGCCGGCGCCTGCTCGCCTTCGCGCCCCTGGAAAAGTTCACGCCGAACACGATCACCGACCTGGATGCGCTCGAACGCGAGATCGACGAGGTCAAGCACAACGGTTACGCGCTCGACAACGAGGAATTCCTGCCCGGCCTGCTATGCATAGGCGTACTTGTTCCGACGCAACGCAAGCAGTCCAACATGGGCCTCGCGATCCAGGCGCCGATCATGCGGCTCACGCGCGAAAAGGCCTTGCAGTTCCTGCCAGCCCTGCAGCGCGCGGCGACGGCGCTCGCCAGCATCGAAGGAAACGGGTCGGACGCACACGAGGCCGACGCCTGAGGCCTTCCCGCTGCGCCGTCACGACGCGCCGGTCCGCAGCCCAGCGCTTTCGAGCCCCCTACCGGAGCGCCCCGGACAGTCAGGATCGCGCAGAAGGATGCCGTCCCGCCCGCGCAGCCCGCCGGCCCCACACCAGCATGTATTGGGCGCCGGACCACACGATGGTGACGAAGGTCGCCAGCGTCAGCACGACGAGCCAGGCCCCGCCATCCACGAGCTCGGCGCCGATGGCGAGGATGCTCGCAAGCAGCAGGAATTCGAGCGCGGTGTTGAGCTTCGACACCACGCTCGGAGCCATCTCCACCGTGCCGATCAGATAGTGGTATGCCAGCGCACCGCCGACGATCACGAGGTCCCGCGTCACGACGGCGGCGGCGAGCCACCACGGCAGCCGCCCGTCGAAGGCCAGCAGCAGGGTCACCGTGAGCATCGTCAGCTTGTCGGCGACCGGATCGGCGATCGCGCCGAAGCGCGTGCGCAGGTTCCAGCGGCGCGCGATCACGCCGTCGGCAAGGTCCGACAGGGCCGAGACGACAAACAGTACCAGCGCGAATCCGAACTCCCCCTGGCGCAGCAGCACGGCAAGCGGCGGAATCAGCGCGACACGCAGCAGCGTGATGGTGTTGGGAACGTTGGGCATCGGGCCGGACCATCGTGGGCTTTGTCGCCCACATTATGCATGGCCGGCCGGCGCGCCCCGCCGACCCGGCGGCGCGCTTCCCGGTACTAACGCACGAAACGCCTGCTTTCGCGCACCACCGCGTCGAGCAACTCCTTCTTGTCGGCCAGCACCTGCTTGCCTTCGTCGCGCCCGACCGGATGATCCTGCGCGTCGAACACGCTGTAGCGGAAGAAGGAGCTGCGCGTGTAGGGGAAGGAGATCTTGTGCTCGCCGTCGGCGATGCCCATGAAGTCGTACTCGCCCAGCACGAGGTTTTCCGCGGTGTGATCGAGCGTATCCGCCGAGCTGTAGCTGCGCGACGGCGCGGTGACGCCGAGGTACTCGAGGAGCGTCGGGGAGATCTGCAGGTGCGAGGTGCGATGCGTGACGACCTGCGGTTGCTGGCCGGGCATGCGGATCACCAGCGGCACGCGGATCTGCTCCTCCGGGAAGGTGTTGCCGTGACCGTGGCCCCAGTGACCCTTTTCCAGGAACTCCTCGCCGTGGTCGCCTGTGAACAGGATCACCGTGTTGTCGAGCTCGCCCTGCGCCCGCAGGTGGTCGAGCAGACGTCCGATCTGCGCGTCGACGTGATGGGCGGCGTTGATGTAGCGCGCGTGGATGCCGTCGATGTTGTCGCGCAGGTTGAGCTTCAGGTAGTCGAGCTCGCGCAGGTAGTCCTGGCGCAGCGCGGTCTCCTCCGGGAAGGTGTAGGGCGCATGGGTCGACTCGAAGAACATGAAGCCGTAGAAAGGCTTGCCCGCGTTGCGGCGGTCGAACTTGCCGATCAGGTCGTCGATGTTCTGCACGTCGCGCCGCCACGGTTCGCCCTGCTTCAGCTCCTGCAGGTTGGCCTCGGGCACGCCCGTGAACAGGGTGTGGCGCAGTTCCGGATAGTCGAAACTCTGGCTCGTGTGGATCGCGAGCTGGTAGTCGTGGTCACGCAGGAAGTTCATCAGCGCCGGTGCGACGCGCTGCTGCTCGAAGCTGTACCAGTACGGCGCGTACAGGCCGTAGAACATCGAGAACAGGCCCATGCGCGTGCGGTTGCCGCCGCTGTAGTGCTGCTCGTAACGCGAGCCTTCCTGCGAGAGCTTCCACAGGTTCGGCGTGATCTCCGGGCTCAGCAGATCCCAGCGGAAGGATTCGCCGACCAGCATGATGAGATTGGGCCGCTTCGCGACCTCCTTCGCGGGCAGGTCATGGCCCGGATACTCAACCTTGCCGCCCGCGAGGCGCAACTCCTTCACGGCGGCCTGCTCGATGCCCATGCGCTTGAACACCTGGCGCGCCCCGGTGTGCAGGTGGAAGGGGATCGCCTCGGCCGCCTGCAGGTAGTCCTCCTTGCCGACGTGTTCGCTGTACGCATACACCACCTCTTCCACCGTGAGCAGCGAAAACAGCACCAGCACGGCCGCGACGAGCGTACGCGGCGACGGCGCCCAGCCGTGCGTCACGTGGCGGTACAGCAGTGCAAGCGCAGCCCCGCACGCGATCGGGAAGATCGACACCTGCATCGCCAGCGAACGCGTCGTCGCCTCGGTCGCACCCAGCGCCTCGATGCCGCCCGACGTCGTGAGCAGGTTCCACACGAAGGCGTTGAAATGGAACTGGTACAGGTCGTACAAGCGGTAGTCCGCGAAGATCGCCAGCAGCACGGCGCTGCCGCCGAGGAAGGCCACCGCGTAGGGCACGCGCACCCGCCATCCGGGAACGCTGCGCAACAGCCGGCCCAGCGCGGAGCTGAGAATCCACAACGGCGCAACATACAAGGCCGCGTAGCCCGCCGTCGCCGCAACGAGGAACAGGCGCGCGCCGGACGTCGCAACCTCGGCGTTCGGCCAGAAGAGCCCGATCATCGCGAATACCGCGACGTAGAGCAGCGCGTAGTAGCGTCTCAGCACGAGCTGGGTCTGGGTGAAAGGCATGGGCGGCTTCCCGTTGCGTGGATAGGACGGTTCTACAATCGCAACAGAATGACGCCGAGGCCGTCAAACACCCGTCGAACACATGTCAAGACACCGTGAAACTCGCCGGCCGCGGGACGCGCGCTATCCCGCCCGGGTCGCCAGCAATGTCAGAGCATGCAGGACCAGGCCGATGGCCCCGCCGACCAGCGTGCCGTTCAGGCGGATGAACTGCAGGTCGCGCCCCACGCTCAGTTCCAGCTCGCGCACCAGGTCCTCGTCCTTCCACCCGCGGATCGTCGACTCGATATGGTCCGCCAGCCCGTCGCGGAAATCGTCGGCGAGCGCGACGACCGCCGACTGCAGGTGATCGTCGAGCGAATCGTGCAGTGCCGGATTGGCGGCGAGCGCCGCCCCGAAGGCCACCGCGGCGCTGCGCAGCCGGGTGGCGAGCAGCGAGTCGGCACGCTGCAGGTCACTGCGCAGCCAGCGCTTCATGTCGTCCCACAAGCCGTTCAGGTACTCCGCCATCGCCGGGTGCGCGAGCATGTCGCGCTTGGCGGCCTCGATGCGCGCGGCCAGGTCAGCGTCCGTCTTCAGGCGTTCGATGAATTCCACGACGGATTCGTCGAACGCCTGCCGGCGCGGATGCTGCGGGTCGTCGCCGATGTCGTGCAGCCAGCCGTTGATGCCACGCACCAGGCTCGCCGCGATGCGACGCGAGAACTCCTCGGTATCGGTCACGAGCCCCACCGCCCGCAGCACCTTCGGATACTCCTTGCCGGCCACCTCGACGATCATCGCCGCGAACGCCGCCTGCACGTCCGGGTCGTCCAGCCATCGCGCCAGGCGAGCGAGCGCGGCATCCAGCACCTCCTGATGGCGATCGTCGGCCGTCATTGCGTCGAGGATCCTGCCCGACACCGCGGACAGATCGACGTCCTTCAGCCGCGCGCGGATCGCCGCGGCGAGGAAGCGGCGCACGCGCGCATCGTCGATGAAATCGAGCCAGCCGGCGAGCGCCGACCCCAGCTTGCCGGCAATCATCGCCGCGTTGTCCGGCTGCTGCAGCCATACCGCCATGCGGCCGGCCGGATCGAAGGCGCGCATCTTGCGCACGATGGTGTCCGTGGCGAGGAACTTGTCGCGGATGAAGGCCGCCAGGTTGCCGGCGATGCGATCCTTGTTCGCCGGAATGATCGCCGTATGCGGAATCGGCAGGCCCAGCGGATGGCGGAACAGCGCGACGACGGCGAACCAGTCGGCCAGCGCGCCGATCATCGCCGCCTCGGCGAAGGCCGCGACCCAGCCCCAGATGCCCGCGCCGTGCTGCAGGCGCGCGAGCACGAACAGCAGCGTCACCGTCGCGAGCAGCGCGAGCGCCACGCGCTTCATCTTCGCCAGCTCGCGGGCCTTGACCGCGGCCCCGTTCATTCGCGCCCCTCGGGTCCGACCCCGGTACACACTTTCACAGTCCTGGAAAGCAGACCTGCCATACTCCCGCGCTCCATGCCGCCGCACCATGCATTCAGCTTACACGCGCACGCACCGAACCGGGCAGCAACCGGTTTTCGCGGCACCGGGACGGATCGCTCGGCGCGCCTTCCTTACGTCGCACGCCGGATGCCATTCGTCGGCGACAAAGTTGTAACAGGAGTCCCGTCGCGATACATAGCGAAGGCTGCAGACCGCGCTTCACATGCATTTCAGGCCTGCGGCAGCGACACCGGAGGGGACACCATGCGGTCGCCGGGAACTTGAAACATTTGCTTGCATTCTCAACTAGCCCCTCTCCGATTGAGGATTACACTAGCACTTGCAAATACGCGGGAATTTTTACCACACGCCTACATCGGCCGAATGGGACCGGCGATCCACGCCACCCGCACAAACAAACAAACAAACGGCCACCACCGGTGAGCGCCCGCAAAGACCAATCGGCATCACCTTTCGAACAACCCTGTAGAACCTTGTTGGGAGACTGCACATGGCAACGATCACCACTACCCTGACCCATGACCAGGTTGAAGATCTGGTCGGCGACATCAGCGCCACTACCGTCCTGTCGTCCTCGACGACGTCGATCACGCTCGGCCTGACCTATCAGGGCGATGACCTGCCGCATGCGAGCACCCTCGTCATCACCGGCACCTTCCCGACCAGCGACTTCACCAGCGGCACCATCACCAGCCTCGACTTCCGCGATGCGGGCGATGCTTCGCTGCTTCTGGTCGCGGATGTGTCTCTGACGACGACCGATTTCAACGCAATGATTGCCGACACGGAGCTGTTCGAGGACTTCATGGACCACCTGGTCCCCGGCCTTGAATTCGAAGACCACGGCGGCCAGCACGATGACGACACCTTCAACGGCACCGGCGGCGACGACACCGTCCACTATGACGATTCCTCGAAGAGGGTGACGGTCGACCTCACGTCCGGCACGTCCCGCGGCCAGGGCAATGACACGCTCGTCAGCATCGAGAACGTCGTCGGCTCCCGCGGCAGCGACAACATCACCGGCAGTGACGTCAACAACGAACTCGACGGCAACGACGGCAACGACAAGATCTTCGGCCTGGGCGGTGACGACGACATTCTCGGCGGCAAGGGCAATGACCACCTCGACGGCGGCACCGGTGACGACGTCATCAGCGGCGGCGACGGTAACGACAAGCTCTTCGGCCGTGAAGGCTTCGACGACCTGATCGGCGGCAAAGGCAATGACCACCTCGACGGCGGCGCCGATGACGACTTCCTCGACGGCGGCGACGGCAACGACAAGCTCACCGGCGGCGACGGCAACGACGAGATCCACGGCGGCAACGGCAACGACAACATCATCGCCGGCAATGGCGCCAACGACATCTTCGCCGATGCCGGCAACGACAAGATCACCGCCGGTGACGGCGACGACGTCATCGACGGCGGCGCGGGCAACGACGTCATCATGGCCGGTGGCGGCAACGACACCATCTTCGGCGGCGACGGCAAGGACAACATCAAGGCCGGCGACGGCAATGACATCATCGATGGCGGCAACGGCGCCGACAACATGGCCGGCGGCGCGGGCGACGACACCTATGTCGTGTCCGAAGCCAAGGACAAGGTCGTCGAGCAGGCCAACGGCGGCAACGACACCGTCATTTCGTCATCCGACTTCAGCCTCGCCAAGTTGGTCAACGTCGAGAACATCACGCTGACCGGGTCGGCCAACAGCGCCGCCACGGGCAACGCCGGCGACAACGTCCTGAACGGTAACGAGGGCGCCAACGTCCTGACCGGCGGCGCGGGGGCAGACACCTTCGTGTTCGACAATCTCGGCGGCGTGGACACCATCACCGACTTCGTCCATGGCACCGACACCATCGCGTTCGACAACAGCGTGTTCACCGCCCTGACGACGGATGGCGACCTCGCGGCCGGCAACTTCGTGAGCGGCGCCGGTGCCGTCGCCCTCGATGCCGACGACTTCCTCGTCTTCGACACCACCAGCGGCGCGCTGTACTACGACGCGGACGGCAACGCCGCCGGCGCAGCGGTGCTCATCGCCAACGTCAACGTCGGCTCGGGCCTCGCATTCGACGACGTCACCGTGATCTAAGTCGCGACAGGCACACTCCGGGGCAAGCCCTCCCGCCACATCCGGCGGAGCGCTTGCCCCGTTTCCGTTCACGGCAGGGCTATCCTCAAGCCCCGCGCTCCTCGCCCGCGGTTTCCGCCGCTCCCGCAGCCCGGCGCAGCGACAGCACGATCGCGCCCCCGATGATCATCGCCACGACGACGAGCGACACCAGTGCCGGAATCTTGATCACGTCGATCAGCAGCATCTTGGTGCCGATGAACACCAGCACCAGCGCGAGGCCGTACTTCAACAGCGAGAAGCGGTCCGCCATGCCCGCCAGCAGGAAGTACATCGCCCGCAGGCCGAGGATCGCGAAGATGTTCGACGTCAGCACGATGAAGGGGTCGGTGGTGATCGCGAAGATCGCGGGAATCGAATCGACGGCGAAGATCACGTCGGAGATCTCCACCAGCACCAGCGCGAGGAAGAGCGGCGTCGCATAACGCACGATCCGCCCGCCTTCGCGGCGCATGACGAAGAAACGCTCGCCCTCGAGGTGGTCGGTGATGCGCATGTGCCCGCGCAGCCAGCGGATCAGCGGGTTGTTCGCAAGATCCGGCTGCGCCTCGGCGAACCACCACATCTTCACGCCGGTGAAGAGCAGGAAGGCACCGAACACGTAAAGAATCCAGTGGAACTTCGCTATCAGCCACACGCCGGCAAAGATCATCGCCGTGCGCAGCACGATCGCGCCGAGCACGCCGAACGCCAGCACGCGCTTCTGCAGTTCCAGCGGCACCGCGAAGAAGCCGAACAGCATCAGCCACACGAACACGTTGTCGACGGCCAGCGACTTCTCGATCAGGTAGCCGGTCAGGAACTCCAGCGCCTTCCGGTTCGCGATCTCTCGCCCCAGCGTGCCATCGAGATAGCCCCACAGACCCGCCGCAAAAGCCAGCGAGACGGCCACCCAGACAGCCGACCACGTCGCCGCTTCGCGAAAGCTCACGCGATGCTGCCGGCCGCCGCCGACGACGAACAGGTCCACCGCGAGCATCGCCAGCACGATGCCGAAGAAGCCCGCCCACATCCACCCTGTACCGATCGTTTCCATGAGTACCCTCCTTGCCGGATCCGCAAGTCCGTCCTGCCGTCGCCGCGGGCGCACAAAACAGAACGGCCCTTTGTCCAGCGAGGACGAAGGGCCGTGGATCTGACACAAGGGACCTCCGCCATCGCGGCAAAGGTCTTGCTCGCAGCCGTATGGAAACGACTGCCCGGGCGCCGGGCACCCCCTGCGCGGGGACTACCGGATTGACGACGCCGCGGCGGAGAGCTACTCCCCCTTGGGACGTAGGAAACATAGAACGCCCGGTGGCATCAGTCAAGCAGCGCCGGCATTGCGCCGTCGACAGGCAGCACGAGTTCGACGGCGAGGCCCGGGTCGGCGTTGCGCGCCGACACGCGCCCGCCGTGGGCTTCGACGATGCCCCGCACCAGCGCCAGCCCGACGCCGGCACCGTCGGCCGCGCTGCGGCTCTCGTCGAGGCGGAAGAAGCGTTCGAAGAGCTTCGGCAGCGCGGCGTCGGGCACCCCCGCGCCATGGTCGCGCACGCGCAGCGCGACATCGCCCTCGCCCGCCGCCAGTTCCAGCGCGATCGTGCCCGCCCCGTGTTTCAGCGCATTCTCGATCAGGTTCTGCAGCACCTGGAACAGCAGGTGCGGGTCGCCGCGCACCGTCACCGGAGCAAGCGTGCCGACGAGCTCCCTGCCCTCGGCCGCGGCGAGCGGTTCGTAGAGCTCGATGGCGTCGGCCACGAGCGCGGCGAGATCGACCGGCTGCCACTTCGGCCCGAGCGCGCCGGCTTCGATGCGTGCGAGGCTCAGCAGCGCCGCGAAGGTGCGCAGCAATGCGTCGGTCTGCGCGCCCAGCCCTTCGAGCCGCTCGCGCAGGATGCGGTCCGCGGCGGCGGCCTCGCGCGCCTCGTCGATTGCCCGCCGCAATGCGATCAGGGGCCGGCGCATGTCGTGCGCGATCGCGCTGGAGACGTGCCGGGACGCGTCGACGAGCCGCTCGATCTCGTCGAAGGCGCGATTGAAACGCCGCGCCAGCGCATCCAGCTCGTCGTTGCGCGCACTCAGGCTCAGGCGCTGCGCGAGGTGCCCCTCCTGGATGCGGGCCGCCTCGCGCGCCAGCGTCTCGAGCCGCCGGTGCAGGTGCTGCATGAAGAACCATCCGATCGAGGCCGCCACGACAATGATCAGCACCGCAGAGCCCCACAGGCGGGCCGTCATGCGCTCCTGGTAGGACTCCAGCGGCGAGTGGCGACCGACGAGCAGGCGGTCGCCACCGAACAGCACGAACACCTGCCCTTCGAGCGTGCCGCCGTCGGCCGTCCGGACGTGGAACCATGCCTCGTCGGCCGCCGGCACGCCGTCGGGCCAGCCGGCCAGATTGCCGACCACGACCCGGCCGTCGCGGTCGGTCAGCAGATACACCGCATCGCGGTCCGCTGCGGAATCGATCCGGCGCTGCAGGGCGTCGCGCAACGCGGTCAGCCCGCGCTCGTGGACCTGCTCGTCCAGGCCGTTGATCTCCAGCGCGATCGCAGCACGCACCTCATTGCGGATATGCCCTTCGGCCTCGCGGAAGAGGGGGTAGAAGATTGCCCCGACGATCAGCGCGATCGCGGCGGGCAGGACGATGGCAAAGCGGTGGAACGGGCTGCTGAACCAGGCGCACAGCGCGCCCCATCGGGCCTCAAGCGACATCGGCACTCAGGCGATAGCCGGCGCCTCGCACCGTATGGATGAGGGGCGACAGCCCCGGCAGATCGATCTTCGCGCGCAGGTTGGAGATATGCACGTCGATGACATTGGTCTGGGGATCGAAATGGTAATTCCACACGGCCTCGAGCAGCATCGCGCGCGTGACCACCTGCTCCGAATGACGCAGCAGGAACTCCAGCAACTGGAACTCTTTCGGCTTGAGGTCGATCTTGCGTCCCCCGCGCGTAACGCTGCGGCGCAGGAGATCCATCTCCAGGTCGGCGACGGCGAGCCGCGTGTTCGGCGTGCCTTCCCTGGACGCCGCCCCCCTTCGCGCCAGCGCTTCCAGGCGCGCGACGAGTTCGATCAGCGAGAACGGCTTCACAAGGTAATCGTCGCCGCCGGCGCGCAGGCCGGCGACCCGGTCATCGACTTCGCCCAGCGCGCTGAGGATCACGACCGGCGTCGCAACATTCGACGCGCGCAGAGTGCGCAGTACCGTGAGGCCATCCACGCGCGGCAGCATGCGATCGAGGACGAGGACGTCGTAGCTTTCGGTGGTGGCAAGAAACAGCCCGTCGCGCCCGTCGGCGGCGACGTCGACGATGTGCCCGGCTTCCTGCAGGCCCTTGCAGATGTAGGCGGCCTGCTGCGGGTCGTCTTCGACGAGGAGTATCTTCATTTGGTCCTGCGCGGTCCGGCGTCGTGGATCAGGCGGACGACCACGCCCCCATCCGGGGTGATCGCACTCGCGCGCAGTTTATTCCGGTCCGCACGCAACAGGCTATCGATCGCACATTCGCCCGCAGGAAACACGATGCGGTCGCGACCGGGAACGAGGTGGTTGTCGCGCAGGACGAGCACCAGAGGCGCCTCCTCGGCGGCCACACTGCAGGCACCCTTGAGCCGGATCACGTAAGGCTCGTCGACTCCCAGCCAGATCACGCCGACATGCGGCTCGAGCGTGCGCCAGCCGTACACGCGAGACACGCGCACCGCCCGCTGGGGGCCGGAACCGCTTGCCGCGAGCTCAGTCGAGCTGGCGGCCGGCTCGCCCGCGACCGGCTCCCATCCGGCCGAAGGGGCGCTCGCCTGAAGCGCGAGCACACCCAGCAGGGCAAGCCTCGACCAGTTGGCCGCAAGGCGCAACGGCCTTGTCGCGAGGCGGGACGGAGCCATGCGCATGCGGCCGGGCACGACCGGACGGACATCCCCACGAGTCCGTACCGGTCACGCCCGAGACGATCAGTTGGCTGCCGGAGCGGTCTTCTTGGCAGCGGCCTTCTTGTGGGTGGCCTTCTTGGAGGTGGCCTTCTTGTGCTTCACGACCTTCTTGGCCGGCGCGGTGGCCATGGCCTGGTCGGCGGGCGCGGCGGCGTCGGCCGGAGCGGCGGAAGCGGACATGGCGAAGGCGGCAGCGCCGGCAACGATCAGGGCTTTCAGGTACTTTGCGTTCATGGTGACTCTCCTGTGCGGTTAGTGACGACGGTTGCGTCGTGAGGAGAGTCTGTGCCCGCGAGCATTAAGCGCGATCTCTCGCAGGATTAAGAAAAAATCATATTCCGGATCACTGCATTCACTGCCGCCGGACCATCTCGCGAATGATCGCGGAAAACTGCTCGGCGGTTTCGTGGCGCACGAAGGACGGGCCGAGCAGCGGCGGCAGCCAGAAGTCGGGTTGCACTTCGGCGTGGTAGCGCAGCAGCGTGCCGCCCTGTTCGGCTTCGAGCCGCATCAGGCTTTCCATGCGCTTCACGTTGCCCCCGACGCCCTGCGCGCGGATCTCGTTCGGCGGCGAGAAACGGATCTCGCGCATCGATTCGAAATTCGTCCAGAACACGCCGTAGCGCGCGGTTCCGGTCTGGTGCACGCGCACGAAGGAATCGCCGCGCTCGGTCACCCGGCTCGTCCGCAGGTTCGGGACGAAACTCGCCATGTGGTCGAAATCGGTCAGGACTTCCCACGCCAGCGACGGTTGCACCGGCGCATGGGCGAGCATGTCGACGGTAAAGCTGCCCGCGGTGCGCTCGACGCGCACATCCTTGTCCGCGACCGCCACGTCGTCGAGCGCCGGAGCGCCCGGTGCCCAGGACAAGCTCAGCATGAGCGGCAGCCAGCGACGGAGAAAACGGTACATGGCGGACATCCGGACAGAAGGTGGGTGGCCCACGACACCGGCCAGGCGTGATTGCAGGCAAGCGTAGCGCAGTGCCCCGATGTGCGGCAGCGCGATCGCTTAGAATATTCGAAAAGCGTCCGCCTGCCCTTCATTCGCGACCATGAGACTGCTGCTGATCGAAGACGACCCCATGATCGGCGCCGGCGTGCAGCAGGCGCTGCGCCAGGACGGCTATGCCGTCGACTGGGTGCGCGACGGCGTGGCCGGCGAACTCGCGACACGCGACACCGCCTACGACCTGTTGCTGCTCGACGTCGGCCTGCCGCGCCGTGACGGCATCGAGTTGCTGCAGCGCCTGCGCGCGGCCGGCCACGCGATGCCGGTGCTCGTGCTCACGGCCCGCGATGCGGTCGCCGACCGCATCCGCGGGCTGGATGCCGGCGCGGACGACTACCTCGTCAAGCCCTTCGACCTCGACGAACTCTCGGCGCGTGTGCGCGCGCTGCTGCGCCGCCAGCGCGGCCAGGCCAGTCCCGTGCTGACGCTGGGCGCGCTGCAGGTCGATCCCGCCAGCCACGCCGTAAGCCTCGCAGGCGAGCCGGTGCGGCTCTCGGCGCGCGAATTCGCGCTGCTGTCGGCCTTGCTGGAGCACCCGGGCCGGCCGCTGTCGCGCAGCCAGATCGAAGAGCGCATCTACGGCTGGAACGAGGAAGTCGAGAGCAACGCCGTCGAGGTGCATATCCACTCGCTGCGCCGCAAGCTGGGCGCCGACTGGATCCGCAACCTGCGCGGCGTCGGCTATTACGTGCCGGAGCGGCCATGAACTCGCTGCGCCGCACGCTGCTGTTCTCGCTGCTCGGTGCCCTGGTGTTCGTGTTCGCCATCGGCGGGGTCGCAACCTACCGCATGGCGCACAACGAGATCGACGCGCTGATGGACTACAACCTGCGCCAGTTCGCGCTCTCGCTGCGCGACCGGCGCCTGTCGGGACCGAACGTCGGCCCCCTCGCGCCGCCCGAGGAGTCGCTGGATCTCGTGATCCAGATCTGGGACGACACCGGCGTGCGCCTCTACCTCTCGCACCCGCACACCGCCCTGCCCGCCCGCGCGCAGCTCGGCTACACGACGGTCACCACCTCCGAGGGCGACTGGCGCGTGTATTCCATTCCGCTGCTCGACCACGTCATCCAGATCGCCCAACCGATGGCCGTGCGCAGCCGCCTCGCCGCACATGCGGCGCTGCGCACGCTGATCCCCCTGGTGGCGCTGATGCCGCTACTGGGCGCGCTGATCTGGTATCTGGTCGGCCGCGGCCTGCGCCCGCTGGAGCGGCTCGCGCTGGAGGTGGGCACGCGCCGTGCCGATTCGCTCGACGCCCTGCCGCTCAAGGGCATCCCCGACGAGGCGCAACCGCTGGTGCGCGCGCTGAACGAACTGCTCGAACAGCTGCGGCACGCGCTCAGCGCGCAGCGTGCCTTCGTCGCCGACGCCGCGCACGAGCTGCGCACGCCGCTGGCGGCGCTGCAGATCCAGCTGCAGCTGTGCGAACGGGCGCGCGATGACACGGCACGCAGCGCGGCGCTCGGGGAACTGCGCACGGGCCTGGCGCGTGCGGCGCACCTGGTGCAACAGCTGCTGACGCTGGCCCGCCAGGAGCCGGGAGAAGGCGTCGCAGCGCAGCACGAGCGCGTCGTGCTCGCCGACATCGCGCGCAAGTCGCTCGCCGACCACACCGCCCTGGCACACGAACGGGACATCGATCTCGGCGCCGACCTGCTCGACGATGCGCTGGCAACGCGGGGCGATCCCGCCGCACTACGCACGCTGGTGGGCAACCTGATCGACAACGCGATCCGCTACACGCCCCGCGGCGGCCGTGTGGACGTCTCGGTGGGCAAGGGCGAAGGGCGGTGCTGGCTGCGCGTCGATGACAGCGGGCCGGGCATCCCGCCCGAGGAGCGCGACCGCGTGCTGGACCGTTTCTACCGTCCGGCCGGCCAGCAGGAATCGGGCAGCGGCCTCGGGCTGGCGATCGTCGACAGCATCGCCCGGCGCCATGACGCGCGCGTCGTCCTGAACGCCTCGCCGCTCGGCGGCCTGCGGATCGCCGCGGGATTCCCGCCCGCCTGACCGGCCGCAAATTCAGCACTTCCTTAAGTTTGACTTAAGTCAAAGTCCCGTAAAGTGCCACCATCGTCCCGCTCCCTCGATGCGGGATGGGAGGAATCGGATCATGAAATTACAGGCGCTCAAGTTTCCCGTCATTGCCGCGGCGATCATCACGACGCTCTGGGGCGGGTATGAAATCGGCCGCTCCGTCGACCCGTCCCCCGCGGCGAGCACTGCCGCGGTCGCACGAAAAGCGGGTCTGCCGCATGTGGCCGAATCGCTGCCTGACTTCGGCAGCATCGTCGAATCCTACGGTCCCGCCGTTGTGAACATCAGCGTCGAGGGCACCGTGAAGACCGCCGCGCGCGGGCGCACGCCCTTCGGCCAGCTCGACCCGGACGACCCGTTCTCCGAGTTCTTCCGCCGCTTCGCCCCGCGCGGCCAGGGCAAGCCGGGCGAGCAGATCACCCACGGCCAGGGCTCGGGCTTCATCGTGAGCGCGGACGGCATCGTGCTCACCAACGCACACGTCGTTGCCAATGCCGATAATGTCACGGTGAAGCTCATCGACAAGCGCGAGTTCACCGCCAAGGTGATCGGCATCGACAAGCCGACCGACATCGCGGTGCTGCGCATCGACGCGCAGGACCTGCCGACCGTGCCGCTCGGCGATCCCTCGGACATGCGCGTCGGCGACTGGGTGCTCGCGATCGGTTCGCCCTTCGGCTTCGAGAACAGCGTCACCGCAGGCATCGTCTCGGCCAAGTCGCGTTCGCTGCCCGACGAGGGTTACGTGCCTTTCATCCAGACCGACGTCGCGATCAACCCCGGCAACTCGGGCGGGCCGCTGCTCAACCTGAAGGGAGAAGTCGTCGGCATCAATTCGCAGATCTACAGCCAGTCGGGCGGCTACCAGGGTTTGTCCTTCGCGATCCCGATCAACGTCGCGGCGCACGTGAAGGATCAGCTGCTCGCGCAGGGCAAGGTCACGCGCGGGCGCCTGGGCATCGCGATCCAGGATCTGAACCAGGGCCTGGCCGATTCCTTCGGGCTGTCCGTCGCCCGCGGCGCGCTCGTGAGCCATGTCGAACCGGGAAGCCCCGCCGCAACGGCCGGGATCGAGCCGGGTGACGTCGTGCTGAAGTTCAACGGCGAGGCGATCGCGTCGTCGGCCGAACTGCCGCCGCGCGTCGCCGTCATCACGCCCGGCAAGCCGGTGAAGCTGGAAATCTGGCGCAAGCGCAAGGCGCAGGAGATCACCGTCACCGTGGGCGAGCAGCAGCCCGACAAGGTGGCAGCCGCGGAAACCCCGCCCGACGACGGCGGACGTCTTGGCGTTTCGGTACGCCCGCTCACCGCGGACGAACAGAAGGAGGTGGAAACGCGGGGCGGACTTCTGGTGCTGGACTCGTATGGACCGGCGGCCCGCGCAGGCATCGAGGAGGGCGACGTGATCCTCGCCGTGAACGGCAAGCGCGTGAATCGCGTGGACGAGCTGCGCAAACAGCTCACCGACGCCGGCAAGCACGTCGCGCTGCTGATCCAGCGCGGTGACGCGCGCATCTTCGTGCCGATCGAACTGGGCTGAGGCCGCACCGCCACGACTCACGATTGCCGACTGTCGCCCTGCGTCAGTGCCCCGGGGGATGACAGCTTGTTAGCCGCAGGGGCACCGCATGGACGGCCGGGCAGGCGTCGCCCCCCCTGACGCCTGCCCGGTCGAGTCCTGCAGCGTGCAAACGGACGGCAGGTACGCACCGGGCCGGAACAACAAACGCCACCGCCTTCCGCCCCCCGCCACGCAACGTCCCCGCAATTTCCCCGCATGCTCGTCGCCCGCATCGAAGCCCTGCTCTATCGCATCCTGCGCTTCGCCGAGGCCGGACATCGCCTGCTGCTCGCCTGCATCGGGCTTTCCTTCCTCGGCACGCTGACGGCGGCCTGGCCCGTAACCGCGGTGGTCGTGCCGGCAACGCTGATGGCCGCGGGGCGCTGGCGCGCAATCGCCGGGGTGTCCGCGCTGGGCAGTGCGATCGGCGCGACCGTGCTGATGCTGGTCTTTCACCACCTCGGCTGGACGCAGCTTTACGAACGCTTCCCGGAACTCGCGACCAATTCGTCGTGGGCACAGGTCGTCGACTGGGGAAGACGCTACGGCACCGCCGCGCTGTTCCTGATCGCCGCATCGCCGCTGCCGCAGACCCCTGCGCTGATTTTCTTCGGCGCGGTACGCCCGGATTACGTCGGCGTGTTCGTCGCGATGCTCGCCGGCAAACTGATGAAGTACGGCACCTTCGCGTGGGCTTCCAGCCACTTCCCCGAGCGCGTGGGCAAGTCGCTCGGCGCCCTGCTGCGGCGCGGCCGCAGGCAGGGCACGGACGACGGCGAAGTGTAGCCCGCCTCAGGGCTTCACGCCCTCCTGCGGATCCTCGATCTCCTCCCAGCCGGTGATCATCGCCTTGAGCTGGCTGCTCCAGGTGTCGCCGGTAGTGATCACATACACATGCACGACGAGGAAGGCCAGCATCAGGAAGGCGCCGATCGTGTGCAGCATCGCGACGAGGCCCAGGTCCAGCCCGAAGCCGGCGGCGTTGATCTCGTTGTAGTAGAGATACGCGAGCCCGCTCAGCCAGATCAGCGGATTGATCATCAGCTTCACGCCGAGGTAGGCGAGGCGCTGCAAGGGGTTGTGCTTCGTCAACCGGGTCGGGTGGAAGGGATGCGGCGCATGCGTGAAGATACCGCTCAGGTAGTAGCGCAGCATCGCGACGAGGTTCTCGGTGGTCGGGATGTACTGCCGCCATTCGCCGGTCGTGAAGTGCCAGAAGATCGCGAACAGCCACAGCGCGATCAGCGCCCACGCCGCGCTGGTGTGCAGTTCGCTGGCGTCGCCATAGCCCAGCAGGGACCAGGAGCCGTGGATCTCGAAGCCGGTGACCATCATCAGGATGATCAGCAGCGCCTGCGACCAGTGCCAGAAGCGTTCGAAGCGCTTGAAGATGTAGATGCGTTCCATGGTGATCTCTCCTTGGCTTCGCTCAGCCATTGCGCCGCACGATGCGCAGCCCGCCGTGCACCAGCGCGCCCAGCAGCGCGCCGCCCGCCATCAGCCAGCCGACGAGGTCGATGAGGGGATTGGCGTCGCGGCCCGGGATGTACACGCCCCCGACCTTCTCCAGGCGCCCGCCCTTCATGTGGCATTCGCCGCAGCGCACCGCGTCTTCCTTCGGCGCGACCATGTGCGTGATCGGCCACGACATCTCGGTGCGGACGAAGTCGACCTGGCCCGAGAACGGCGCGCCTGACACCTGCATGCCGGTCTTGATCGCCTTTTCCCAGCCGAAATTCTTCCAGTAGGCCGTGTCGTCGTTGCCCGCGGTGTGCGGCGTGACCAGCGTGTGGTTCACCGGGTCGTAGGGCTGCACGCCGACGAACACCTTCATCGGCCAGATCAACGATCTGCCGTCGCTCGCGCTGCCGCCCAGGCGGTTGATGCGCGTGACGCCCTCGCCCTGGTCGACCCGGTCGCCCAGCAGCGTGTAGGTGACCTCGCCGTTGAACCAGCGGTATTCGGGCACGACGTTCTCGCCGAGCACGAAATCGCCCTTCTTCGAGTCGTAGATCACCCGCCCCGCTTCGTCCTTCTTGAGCATGGGCTTGCCGTCGGGGCCCATCTGCCCGGCCGTGGACCAGTCCCAGCTCATCTTGGTCGCAACCCCGCCGCGTGCGATCTGCGGGATGTGGCAGGTCTGGCACGCGACGACGTCGACATGGTCGTTGAGCTTCGCCGCATGCCCGCCGCCCTTGTGCGGCACCTGGCCATGGCACGCGGGGCAGGTGGCCGGCAGCGAATCGTCCTGCCGGCCGGGGATGTGTGCGCCCTCCGTGTCGCGCGCGACTGGCGTGTAACGGCTGCCCGGCACATCGTGGCTCGCCGTGCGGTGGCAGGTGCCGCAGGTGAAGTCGAGACCCGTGGCGTCCATGTGCACGTCCAGCGCCTTGTCCGGCGCCGCGAGCGAGGAGTCCATGTCGCCATGCTTGACGCCGTCGCCCCCGCCACCGAAGAAGTGGCACGCACCGCAGGTGTCGCGGCTGGTCTTGCCGACCTTCTGCGCCACCTTGGTCAGGTCCACCGCCTTCGCGAACTTGCCCGATCCCGGCGGGATCTCCGTGTCCTGGTAAGGGGGGTGGCCGGCAAGGCCGGGCAGCTTGCGGTAGCTGCCGGTCGTGTCGTGGCACACGAGGCAGTCGACGTTCTCTTCGGCGGTGAAGTCGAAGTTGGCGTCTTTCCAACCGTAGCCGACGTGGCAGCTGGTGCAGAAGGGGTAGTTCGACGGGATCGAGATACAGAAGTTGTTGATGACGTTCTTCTTGCCGAGCTTCTGCCCGTTCTCGGGATTCAGGAATTCCCAGGTCCAGTGCTTGGTCTTGTGCACCTGCTTCGCCGCCTCGGTGTGGCAGATCAGACAGGCCCTGGTGACCTCGGGGCCGGATGCGAAGCCCTGCTGCAGCTCCTTGAACTTGGCGTGGTCGGCGGTGCTCGCCTTCGTCGCAGCGAGCACCACGCCGCCCTGGAATGCGGCACCGGCGACCGCGGCGGCCAGCAGCGCGGCCCGCCAGGACAAGGCACGCCACGACAAGGCACGCCACGACAAGGCACGCCGATTCGATCGATTCGTCTTCATGGCGATTCCCCGCTGATTAGTTCTTCTCGACCATCGTGTAGCTGCCGTCGCGCGCCCACTTGATGTCGGCATTGAGGAAGAAGGTCTTCAGCGCCGGCTTGTAGAGCTGCACCATGTCGTGCGCCTCGCCGCTCCGTCCGCCGGCGCCGCAGAAGAACACGATGGGCTTGTCGGCCGGCAGCTCGTCGATGCGCTTCTCGAGCGTGTTCACCGGGATGTTGCTCGCCCCCTTGAAGCTGCCCGCGGCAAACTCGTTCGGCTCGCGCACGTCGATCAGGTGGATCGTGTCGGGTGCATCCCTGTAGATCTTCTCGAAGGACGCGACGGTGATCGTGCCGCTCTCCTTGCCCGCCTGGATCGCCGGCTTCGCCGCGCCGCCTTCCGCGGTCGGCCCTGCGCCGTACAGGCGCTCCCATTCCGGGTAGCCTTCGGGCACCACCTTCACCTGCGTGTAGCCAAGCTTCACCGCCTTCGCGGCGGAATCCGAACTCAGCCTGCAGCTGAGCCCTTCGCAGTAAAAATACAGCGGACTCGCCTTGTCGGCAGGCAGGCGGTCGGCAAGCTTGTCGAACTGCGAGTCGGGCAGACTGATGGCGCCGGGGATGTGGCCCTTGTCGTACTTGCGCTCCTTCGGCCGCGAGTCGACCAGCGTCAGCGGTGAGCCTTCGTCCATCAGTTTCTTCAGCTGCGGCACCGAGACCGCCGCCATGTGGCCGTTCTTCACCCAGTCCGGAAAGCCCGCCGCATACACGCGGATGTTGGTGTAGCCGAGCTTCTCCGCGCGGAAGGCCGAGTTGTGGCTCAACATGCACTCCGTCCCGTCGCAGTAGAAGATCAGCAGCGTCGCCTTGTCCTGCGGCAGCTTGTCGGCGAGCTTGTCGAACTGGCTGTCCGGGAGGCTGAGCGCGGTCGGGATGTGGCCCGGATCGTACTTGCGCGCGGTCGGGCGCGAATCGATGATCAGCACGCCTTCCGGCTTGGGCAGCACGGCATGGCGGGCGACGAAGTCGGCGTCGACGAGCTGGCCGTACCAGCCGGCCTTCGCCTCGGAGGTGGCGGAAGGGGCCGGGGCATCGGCGGCGAGGGCCAGCACAGTGGAGAACGGAGACGGGGCGGCACCCAGCGCCGCGAGCATGGCCGCGAAGGCCAAGGTGCGATGGAGTTTCATGATGGCTCCCTGAACGATGGCGGGCGCCTCCCGCGGCGCGCGCGGGCGAGCGTCCGAAGATGCGTGAAAGCGGGTGATCAGCTGCAGCTGGCCGGAGCGTCGCCGTCCTTGGCGCCCTTGATGACGAAGGCCTTGACGTCCTCGAACAGCTCGGCGTCGGGCACGTCGGCGAACTTGTCGGCCGCCTTGTTCTGCGTGCGGATGCTGGCGCGGTATTCCTTGCCCACGTACTTCTTCAGCGAGTCCTTGCCGGCGGCATGCTTGTCGGCCTTCAGGTAGCTCTCCCACTGCGCCATCGTCATCGTGCTGGGGGCGATGGAGCCGCCCGCCTGGGCGGCGTGGCAGGCGGTGCAGACGCTGCGGTAGTAGATGCGGCCGCGCTTCCAGTCGGCGTCGTAGGCGGCAGCGCCGAGGCTCAGGCCGAGCAGGCCTGCCGTGAGGATCATGTGCAGCAGATGGCGGGATTTCATGGCGTGATGCTCCTGTTTGCGGAAACTGTCTTCGCCTGCCCGTCGGCCCGCTTCCAGGTCGCAGCCCGGGGAACCCAAGGGCATACGAAATCTGGAGTCATTCTATCAGCATTAAATTCGCATTTAATTATTCTCTTATTTAACTGTGACCCAGATCACTCGGGCGCGCGTTTTGCCGGCAAACCCGGGGGATCGGGTGTAAAATTTCGGGTTCTTGTGCACCGCAACGAGTCAGCCGGAACCGGCAGCCCGACCCGGCTCATGTGCGCCACCGGCCGCCACCAGCACCGCCCCTTCCATGCGTATCGAACACCTCCGCCAGCGACTGCGCGACCTCGGCGCCAAGCCCTGCCACGAACAGGCGATCCTGCGTGCGTGGGCCCAGGCGCGGCCGCTCGACAGCGGCCGCAAGCGCGCCGACGGCTTCCTCTCGCCGCGCATCCTTAGCGCCCTGCCGGCGCTGAGCGCCGAACTGCAAGGACTGGCGCGGGTGCTCTCGGAGCATCCCGGCGAGGACGGCTCGGCACGCCTGCTGGTGCAGCTCGAAGACGGGCAGTCGGTCGAAAGCGTGCTGCTGCCGCGCGACGGCGTGTGCGTGTCCTCGCAGGTCGGCTGCGCGGTCGGATGCACCTTCTGCATGACCGGTCGCGACGGTCTCATCCGCCAGCTCGGCAGCGCCGAGATCGTCGCCCAGGTGGTGCTCGCGCGTGCGCGCCGCTTCGTGAAGAAGGTTGTGTTCATGGGCATGGGCGAGCCGGCGCACAACATCGACAACGTGCTGGAAGCGATCGACTTCCTCGGCACCGAAGGCGGCATCGGGCACAAGAATCTGGTGTTCTCGACGGTGGGTGACCCGCGCGTGTTCGAGCGCCTGCCGCAGGGGCGCGTGAAGCCCGCGCTCGCGCTGTCGCTGCACACGACGCGCGCGGAACTGCGCGAACAGCTGCTGCCACGCGCCCCGCGCATCACCCCCGAGGAGCTCGTCGAACGCGGCGAGGCATACGCGCGCGCGACCGGCTACCCGATCCAGTACCAGTGGACGCTGCTCGCCGGCATCAATGACAGCGACGAGGAGATCGACGGCATCGTGCGTCTGCTCGCCGGCAAGTACGCGATCATGAACATGATCCCGTGGAACAGCGTCGAAGGCTTCGGCTTCGCACGCCCCGAACGCGAACACGCCGAGGCGATCGCACGCCGGCTGCACGAGCGCGGCGTGCTGACCAAGCTGCGCCAGTCCGCGGGGCAGGACGTCGACGGCGGCTGCGGCCAGCTGCGCGCGCGCGTCGTCGCGCCGCGCACGCCGGCGGTGCTGCGACGCCTTCCCGCAACCGACGCGGACCTGCGGGCGGACTGAGCCGCTCCCGGCGCCTCTGGGCGCTCAGTGCTCCTTGCCGTCCACGCGCGGCGCGAGCAGGAAGGGGATGTAGCGCCAGCCGAGGATCGCGAAGCACGCAAACCACGCCGTGGCGGCGAGATGGATCCAGCCCGTGTAGGCGCCCGGCGCGAGCTGCGGCAGCACGACGCGCGCGAAGAGGCCGGCCATCATGATCCACAGCAGGAGCTTGTCGCCCGCGTCGAAAACGACCTTGCGCCCGGTATGCCCCTTCGAGATGCGCACCAGCATCGCGGGGATGATCAGCCCCATCACGCCGAACGTGAAGACGTGCACCGACAGGCTGCCGACCCAGGCGGGCGATGCATGCAGCGCCGTGAATTCGAGCAGCAGCTGCACGACGATCGCGGCGTAGCCGAGGTACATCACCGCGAGGTCGAGCCGGCGCATTGCGAGCTGCGGCTTCCAGAAGACCAGGCGCGCAAAGAGCAGGAACGCGAGCACCACCAGCAGGGCTCCTGCGATCGCCACGGGCATCCACGCGACGAAGACCAGCAACAGTGCGGTCAGCTTGATCGGGTTGTCCAGCAGCGGATGGCGCAGGATCTCGGCCTGGAACACGCCCTTCATGAATTGCGTCAGCGTGCGTTCGAGCATTACGAGGAAGGCGACGCGAAAGAGCCCGATCGCCATCGTCACGCCGGACTGGAAGCTGTCGCCACCCAGCATCAGCAGCTTCGCGGCGATGAAGAGCGGCAGCGCGACGAGGAAGAAGTAGTTGTCGCGGAAACTATCCTGGCTGCGGTAGCGGATCAGCGTCCATAGCAGCATCGCGACGATGGAGCCGAGAAAGACCGTGTTCGACAGCCAGAACAACGCCGCCGGCCACGCGCCGCCCCAGGCCATGCCGACGCGCTCGAACAGCCACGCCGCGACCAGCCACATCAGCGCGGCCCCGTGGTAGCCGCGGATCTGCACCCAGTTCTTCGACGCCGTCAGCAGGAAACCGCCCATCACCGCCCAGCCGAAGCCGAAGAACATCTCGTGCGCGTGCCACTGCACGGGGGTGAATCGCCCCGCAGGCGCCGCAATCGCCCCGCTGAACATCAAGGCCCACAGCAGCGGCAGGCTCAGGCCGGCGAGGCACGCGAGGCTGAAGAAGGGGCGGAAACCGACGAGCCAGAGGGGGTGGGAGACGAGCTTCATGGGAAGGGGCTGAGGGCGCGGGAGACAGATGACCGGGAGATGACCGGGCGAAACCGCGGCCGATTGTGGACGCCCGGGAAATCCATCTCCTTGATCTGCGACATTTCGCGCGCCTGTCATTTCACCATCCCGTACCGCATGACAGAATGCCGGCAACGATTCGACCCGGTACCGCACCATGAATGACGCATCGCCCGCACCCTCCCCCGCCTCCGTCCGGCCAAAGCTGCCGGCCGCGATCTGGATGCTCGGCTTCGTCAGCCTGCTGATGGACGTGTCCTCCGAGCTGATCCACAGCCTGCTGCCGGTGTTCCTCGTCACCTCGTTCGGCGCCGGCGCGCTCGCGGTCGGCCTCATCGAAGGCGCGGCGGAAGCGACCGCGCTGATCGTCAAGGTGTTCTCCGGCGCGCTGTCGGACTACTGGGGCAAGCGCAAGCCGCTCGCAGTGCTCGGCTACGGCCTCGGGGCGATCTCCAAACCGCTGTTCGCGCTGGCGACGGGTTCGGGCATGGTGCTCGCCGCGCGCCTGATCGACCGCGTCGGCAAGGGCATACGCGGCGCGCCACGCGATGCGCTGGTGGCCGACATCGCCCCGCCGCAGGTGCGCGGGGCGGCCTTCGGGCTGCGCCAGTCGCTCGACACCGTCGGCGCCTTCCTCGGCCCGCTGCTGGCGATGGGGCTGATGCTGCTGTGGGCGAACGACTTCCGCGCGGTATTCTGGGTCGCGATCATCCCGGGCTTCCTCTCCGTCGCCCTGCTGTTCTTCGGCGTGCGCGAACCCGAGCGCCCGGCGGGAACGCCGGTGCTCAACCCGATCCGCCGCGAGAACCTGCGCCTGCTGCCGCGCACCTACTGGTGGGTCGTCGGCGTCGGCGCGCTGTTCGCGCTGGCGCGCTTCTCGGAAGCCTTCCTCGTGCTGCGCGCGCTCGACGCCGGCCTGCCAGTCGCGTACACGCCGCTGGTGCTGATCGGCATGAACGTCGTCTATTCGCTCACCGCCTACCCCTTCGGACGGCTCGCGGACGGCATGAGCCACGCGCGCCTGCTCGCGCTCGGGCTCGTCGTGCTGATCGCGGCCGACCTCGCGCTGGCGCAAGGCGCCGACTGGCCCTGGCTGGTCGCCGGCATCGCGCTGTGGGGCCTGCACATGGGCATGAGCCAGGGCCTGCTCGCGACGATGATCGCCGACACCGCACCGGCCGCGCTGCGCGGCACCGCCTACGGCGTCTTCAACCTCGTCAGCGGCATCGGCCTGCTGCTCGCGAGCGCGCTCGCGGGCCTGCTGTGGGAGCAGTTCGGCGCCGCCTGGGCCTTCGTCGCCGGCGCCGCGCTGGCGGGCGCGACCCTGCTCGTCGTGCTCGTGCGCCGGCGCTGACCCGCGGGGGCGAAACCCGGTTCCGTGGGAGCGGCTTCAGCCGCGAATGGGCGTCTGGTGGGTGCAAGCCGGTTGATTCGCGGCTGAAGCCGCTCCCACGGCCGGACTGCACTGCGCTGGGCGGGACGGGTTTTCAGCCCCACAGGAATTGGTGCGATTGCCCTCCCCCGTGCCGGAACCTTCTCGGGTCGGGCACGTTTCATCGCTACAATCGCGGCCTCAGCCCTGCTCACGCGCCCGACCGATGCATCCCCCCGCCCTGCTCCTCCTCGGCCCCACCGCCAGCGGCAAGACCGCCTCCGCGCTCGCGCTCGCACGCATCCTGCCGATCGAGATCGTCAGCGTCGACTCGGCCCTCGTCTATCGCGACATGGACATCGGCACCGCCAAACCGACGGCGGAAGAGCGGGCGGCCTGCCCGCACCACCTGATCGACCTCGTCACGCCGGAAGAAAGCTACTCAGCCGCGCAATTCCGCGCCGACGCCCTGCGCCTGATGGACGAGATCACCGCGCGCGGCCGCATCCCGTTGCTCGCCGGCGGCACGATGCTGTACTTCAAGGCGCTGCGTGACGGCCTGTCCGAGCTCCCGGCCGCCGACGCCGCACTGCGCGCGGAGATCGACGCCGAGGCGGCAAAGCACGGCTGGCCGGCGCTGCATGCGGAGCTTGCGCGTCTCGACCCGGAGGCCGCTGCGCGGCTTGAACCGGGCGACTCGCAACGCATCCAGCGCGCGCTGGAGATCGTCCGCCTCACCGGCCGACCGCTCGCCGACAGCTACGCGCGGCGCGACATGGCGCCGCCGCCCTTCCGCCTGCTGCCGATCGCGCTCGCGCCGTCCGACCGCGCGGTGCTGCATGCGCGCATCGAACAACGCTTCGATGCGATGCTCGCCGCCGGCCTCATCGACGAGGTGCGCAAGCTGCGCGAACGCTACCGCCTGGAGCTGACGATGCCCTCGATGCGCTGCGTCGGCTACCGGCAGTCGTGGGAATACCTCGACGGCGTGGACGACTACGACACGATGCGCTTCAAGGGCATCGCCGCGACGCGCCAGCTCGCGAAGCGCCAGCTCACCTGGCAGCGCCAGTTCCGCGACACCTGGCCGGAACTGGTCGAACTCGACTGCCTGCGCACGGAACTCGCCGAGACGGTCGCCGCGACGGCACAACGTCTGCTCGACGCCTCATAGCAGCCCGCGCAACGCCCCCACGACAATCAGCCACAGCGACGCCAGCACATAGCTCGCCACGCAATAGCGCAAATTGCCGCGCGCCAGGCCGGGCGCCGACAGGCCGAAGCGCCCCTGCAGCGACAGATGCACGCCCGCCATCGGATTCAGCGCGAGGCCGATGCTCCAGGCCATCAGGAAGATCTGCGCAAGCAGCATCGGATCGGGCGACAGCGGTGCGAACCAGGTCGCGGCGATCACGATGGTGATCACGGTGTGCACGCCGATCGCCGCGAGCGCGACCATCGCGCCCAGCACCAGCGCCGCCTCGACCGGACCGAAGCGATCGAACGGCGTCCAGCCCGTATCGCCCTGCATCAACGCCTGCAGGCCGGTGGCGAAGACGCCCGCCGCGAGGAACAGCATCAGCTCCCCGGACATCGCCGGCAGACGACGCAGCGCATGCGCCGAAAGTCGCTCGGCGCCATCGACCGGCCCGCTCGCCACCAGCACCGACACCACACCGAGCGCCAGTGCCGAGCCGCTGATCACCGCGAGCGACGACCAGCCGGGCAGCCACACGAGTCCCGCCGACACCATCGCCGTCAGCGCCAGCGGCAACCACAGCGAGGACGCGCGCATCGGGAAGCCGACGAATCCGCCCTCCGTCTCACCCGCCGATAGCGGCAGGGTGCGCGTGATCAGCCACAGCAGCACCACGGCGAGCGGCAGCCCGGCCAGCACCAGATCCTCCAGCCGCGCGCCCGGCGCATAGGTCAGCGCCACCGCCATCGCGCCGAAGAACGGCGACCACAGCGCCGCGAGGAGGAAGCCGCGCGCGAGCAGCGCCGCCTGCGCCGCGCTCAGGCGTCCGCCCTGCGCGATGCGCTCGGCGATGATGAACACGACCGACATGTTGATCACCGCCCCGAGCACATGCACGCCTGCGAGCGTCTGCCACAGCGCGCGGCGCCCGCGCGGCAGGGGCCGCTCCCCATCCTTGCCGACACCGACGAGCTGCAGGAAGCTCACGGCCGCCAGCATCCCGAGCAGCGCCGTGTTCTGCGTCAGCAGGCCGCTCCACGCCGGCTGCGCACCGCGCCATACCGCCGCGGCCAGCGCCAGCGCCCCCAGTCCGCACAGGATCAGCGCGAAGCGGCGCTGCCCCGCATCGAGCCGCGGCCACAGCGCGACGCCCGCGCCCCACGCGGCGACGCCCGCCGGCCATGCCGGCAGTCCGGTGCGCGCGCCATGCGCGAACGCCAGCAGCACGAGCCCGGCCATCAGCCACGCGGCGAGGACCGTGCGCGGGCGGGAAAGCGTGTGGAGATGGACGTCGGACACGTCGCGGACGATCAGGCCGAAGCGGGCGCGCCGTCCTCGACCGCGAGCGGATTGCGTTCGCGTCGCGCGAGCAGCGTGTAGACGGTCGGCACGACGAACAGCGTGAAGAAGGTCCCCAACAGCAAGCCGCCGACGATCACCCAGCCGATCTGCTGGCGGCTCTCCGCGCCGGCGCCGGTCGCGAGCGCGAGCGGGATCGAACCCAGCACCATGGCGCCGGTGGTCATCAGGATGGGGCGCAGGCGCAGCACCGACGCTTCGACGACCGCGTCGCGCAGGGCGGCGCCCCGGTCGCGCAGCTGGTTCGCGAACTCCACGATCAGGATGCCGTGCTTGGTGATCAGGCCGACCAGCGTCACCAGCCCGATCTGGCTATACACGTTGAGCGTGCCCCCGGCCAGATACAACGCCGCGAGCGCCCCGGTCATCGACAGGGGCACCGTCAGCATGATGATAAAGGGATCGCGGAAGCTCTCGAACTGCGCCGCCAGCACGAGGTAGATAAAGGCGAGCGCGAGCACGAAGGTCAGCGCGAGGCTCGCCGAGCTGGTCTTGAACTCGCGCGACTGGCCGTCGTAATCGACCGCATAGCCGGCCGGCAGCACGCCCGCGGCGGTTGCGTCGAGCCACGCGAGCGCCTCGCCCATCGCGAAACCGGGCGCGAGGTTGGCGGAGATCGTCACCGAGCGCCGCTGGCCGAAGTGGTTCAGCTCGCGCGGGCTGACCCGGTCCTGCACCTTGACGACGTTCGCCAACGGCACCATCTCGCCGTTCCTGGCGCGCACGTAGATGTCGCGGATGTCGCGCGCGACCGCCCGGCTAGGCGCCGCCACCTGCACGATCACGTCGTATTGCTCCGCATCCCGCTTGTAGCGCGTCACCTGCCGCCCGCCCAGCATCGTCTCCAGCGTGCGCCCGATCACATCGACGGGGATGCCGAGATCGGCCGCCTTTTCGCGATCGACGTCGACCGCCAGTTCCGGCTTGGTCAGCTTCAGGTCGGTATCGGGCGACACGAAGCCCGGCTGCTTGCGCATCTCGTCGAGGATCCGGTCCGTGTTGCGCGCCAGCTCGTCGTAGGACTCCGAGGTCGTGATCACGAAACTGATCGGCCGCGTGCGCGGACTCTGGCCGAAGGACGCCGGCAGCACGGGGAAGACCTGCAGGCCGGGGATCGCCGCCATCTTCGGCCGCATCTCGCCGGCGATCGCGGTCGCATTGCGCTCACGCGCCGCCCAGTCGGTGAAACCGGCAAACGAAATCCCCTGCGACACCGTCGGGTTGCCGGAAATCACGAGGTAACGATCCACCTCGGGAACCTTCGCGTAGATCCCTTCGAGCTGCGTCGCGTAGCGCGCCATGAAGTCGATCGTCGCGCCCTCCGGGCCGGAGAAGATGCCCACGACGCGCCCGCGGTCCTCGACCGGCGCGAGCTCGGTCTTCAGCGTCTTCAGCAGCAGCAGCGACGAGCCCGCGACCAGCGCGAACGCGACCATCACGACCCAGCGCAGGTTCAGCGCGATCCCGAGCACACGCCGGTAACTGGCCGTGAGCCAGCCGAGGAAGCCTTCGATGGCGTTATACACACGGCCGTGCTTCTTTTCGTGGCGCAGCAGCTTCGAGCACATCATCGGCGACAGCGTCAGCGCGACGAAGCCCGACACGATCACCGCCCCGGCGAGCGTCAGCGCGAACTCGGTGAACAGCTTGCCGGTGCGCCCGGTCATGAAGGCCACCGGCGCATACACCGCCGCCAGCGTGATCGTCATCGCCACCACCGCGAAGCCGATCTCCCGCGCTCCGCGGAAGGCCGCCTGCAGCGGCTCCATGCCCTCCTCGACGTGGCGGTAGATATTCTCCAGCACCACGATCGCGTCATCGACGACGAGGCCGATCGCCAGCACCAGCGCCAGCAGCGTCAGCGTGTTGATCGAAAAGCCGAACATCAGCATCAGCGCGAACGCCCCCACCAGCGACACCGGGATCGTCACCAGCGGAATCAGCATCGCGCGCCAGTTGCGCAGGAAGAAGAAGCAGATCACCGCGACCAGCAGCACCGCCTCCCAGATTGTGCTGAACACCGACGCGATCGAGCGGTCGATGAACACCGTCGTGTCGTTGGCGATGTTCATGCGCATGCCTTCGGGCAGCTCCGCCTCCAGCACCGGCAACATTTCCACGAGGCCGCGCTTGAGATCCAGCGGATTCGCCACCGACTGCTTGATCAGCCCGATCGACACCGCCGGCTTGCCCATGAAGCGCACCAGCGTGCGCTCACTCTGCGCCGCGACCTCGACACGGCCGACGTCGCGGATGCGCACCGCGTAGCCGCCGGCCGCCGGCGGCTGGCGCACGACGATGGACTCGAACTCGCGCGGCGTCGCCAGATCGGTCTGCGCGACCACCGCGAACTCGCGCTCGCGGCTCTCGATGCGCCCCGCCGGCAGCTCCACGTTCTGGCGCCGGATCGCATCCTCGACGTCCTGCGGCGTCAGCCGGAAGGCGGCGAGCCGCTCGCGGTCCAGCCAGATGCGCATCGAATAGCGGCGCTCGCCGAACATACGCGCGTCCGCCGCGCCGGACAGCGTCTGCAGGCGCGGCTTGACCACGCGGCTGGCGAAATCGGAAAGTTCCAGCGGCGAATGGCGGTCCGACGAGAACGCGATCCAGATGATGGGGTTCGCATCCGCCTCCACCTTCGAGATCACCGGCTCGTCGATGTCGTCGGGCAGGCGCCGGCGCACGCGCGACACCCGGTCGCGCACGTCCGCGGCGGCGCTGTCGGCGTTGCGCTCGACGCGGAAGCGCACCGTGATCTGGCTGCGCTCCTGGCGGCTGATCGACTGCAGCACGTCGACGCCCTCGATGCCGGCGAGCGAGTCTTCCAGCGGCTTCGTCACCTGCGACTCGACGATCTCCGCGCTCGCACCAGTATAGGTGGTGTCGACGGTCACCACCGGCTCGTCGATATTGGGGTACTCGCGCACGGTCAGGCGCGAATACGACATCAGCCCGATCAGCAGCACCAGCAGCGACAGCACCGTCGCGAACACCGGGCGCTTGATGCAGATTTCCGACAGGATCATGACCGCCCCCTCAGCTCGCCGGCTTGGCGGTGCCCGCTTCGGGCGCGACCGGAGCCTCAGCCCCCACGACCCTCACCGCCGCCCCGTCGCGCAGCTTGAGCTGCCCGGCGGTCACGACCAGGTCGCCCGCCTGCACGCCCTTGACGATCTCCACCCGCGTGCCGCGCCGCGCGCCGGTCTTCACCTCGACGCGCTGCGCCTTGCCGTCGACCACGCGATACACGAACTGCACGTCGCCCGGCGCCGGCACCAGCGCCTGCTCGGGCACCACCGCGACGTTGGCGCGCTCCTGCAGGATCAGCCGCACGCGCGCGAACATCCCGGGGCGCAAGCGCAGGCCGTCATTCTGCAGCGTCGCACGCATCACCACCGCCCGCCCCTGCTCGTCGACGAGCGGATCGATCGCGCTGACCACCGCGGCGAAGCGCCTGCCCTCCACCGCATCGGACGCGAGCTCCAGCTTCTGCCCGGGGCGGATCTGCGCGAGGTAGATCTCGGGCAGCCGGAAATCGACCTTGAGCGTCGCGATGTCCTCCAGATTGACGAGCTCCTCGCCTTCCTTGACGTAATCGCCGACGCTCACGTTGCGGATGCCGACGATGCCGGCAAAGGGCGCGCGGACGCGCATCTTGCCCAGGCGCGCCTCGGCCAACGCCATGTTCGCGTGCGCCACTTCCAGCCGCGACGCCGCCTCGTCGCGCGCGCTCTGGCTCAGGAACTTGCGGTTGAAGAGATCCTCGGTGCGCCCGAAATTGGCCTGCGCCAGCGCCAGGTTCGCCTTCGCCTGCTGCACCTCGGCCCGCTGCACCGCGGCATCGAAGTCGACCAGCACGTCACCGCGACGCACCGGACTGCCTTCACGGAAGCGGATCGCCTCGATGCGCCCGGCGACCTCGGGGCGCAGGACGACGGACTCGTTCGAGCGCAGCGTGCCCACCGCGCTCACGTCGTCCGCCATCGACTCGGCCGCGACCGTCGCCGTCTCCACGTCCGCTGGCCCCTGCGCAGCTGCCGCACCGGCGCCCGCGGCCGGCTTCGCGCCGGACGCCGGCAGGGCCGTGCCGGCACTGCGGTTCGCGAAGTACGCATAACCCGCGAGGGCGGCGATTCCGGCAAGGCTTACGGCGGCAATCAGGCGACGGCGGGCGGGCATCTTCGGCGAGCACTCAAACTGGAACGGGGTCCGGAAAAAAAACGAGCGCACCCCGTTTGGTGCGCTCCCTGCATACAGCTGACAAGCCCCCCGGCACCAAAGTTGCGCGGAAGGCAGGGCCCCGCATCGCGCGCGGCCCCGGCGAAACTCAGGCGACCGTCGTCTGCGCCGCGCCTTCCGCGCGCGCCTCGATGCGGCCGAGGCGATACACCGTCTCGCCTGCTGCCTCGAGGTTCGCGACGGCCGCATCGGCCTGCTCCGGCGACACGATCACGACCATGCCGACGCCGCAGTTGAACACGCGGTACATCTCCTGGTCGGCGACGTTGCCTTCCTGCTTCAGCCACTGGAACAGCGGCGGCAGCGTCCACGACGACGCCTCCAGGCTCGCCGTCAGATGCTCGCCGAGGATGCGCGGCACGTTCTCCAGCAGGCCGCCGCCGGTGATGTGCGCCATGCCCTTCACGACGCCCGGGATCGCGCGCATCAGGCCCAGCATGGACTTCACGTACAGGCGCGTCGGCTCCAGCACCACGTCGCGGAAGGGGCGGCCGTGGAAATCGGCGTCGAGATCCGGGTTCGCGCGCTCGATGATCTTGCGGATCAGCGAATAGCCGTTCGAATGCGCGCCGCTGGACGCCAGCCCCAGCACCACGTCACCCGGCTTGATGGTCGAGCCGTCGATGATTTCCGACTTCTCCACCGCACCCACCGCGAAACCGGCCAGATCGTACTCGCCGTCCGGGTACATGCCCGGCATCTCGGCCGTTTCGCCGCCGATCAGCGCGCAACCCGACAACTCGCAGCCGCGCGCGATGCCGCCGACGACCGCCGCGGCGGTATCGACATCAAGTTTGCCGCAGGCGAAGTAATCGAGGAAGAACAGCGGCTCGGCACCCTGCACGAGGATGTCGTTCACGCTCATCGCCACCAGATCCTGGCCAACCGTGTCATGCTTGTTGAGCTGGAACGCGAGCTTCAGCTTCGTGCCAACGCCGTCGGTACCCGACACCAGCACCGGCTCGCGGTACTTCTTCGACAGCTCGAACAGCGCGCCGAAACCGCCGATGCCGCCCAGCACTTCGGGGCGCATGGTGCGTTTCGCCAGTGGCTTGATGCGGTCGACGAGGGCGTCGCCGGCATCGATATCGACACCGGCATCACGGTAGGAAAGGGAAGGTTTCGGGGAGCTCAAGATCGTTCCTCAGGCTTGCTGGATGCGCATTCGGGCCGCTGCCGCGGACGGCCGAACTTGAGGCCGCCACGCCAAGTGGCTACATTTACGGGTTTCGCGGGTCACCAGGTACCCGCGCCAAGTCCGCGATTTTACTCGAAATGAACCCTTCCCGCGCCGACCGTCTGCAAACTGCCGCTTGGGCCGGCGTCGCGCTGGCGCTGCTCGCGCTGTTCTACGCCCTGTCGCCCATCCTCGCGCCCTTCGCGATCGCGGCCGTCTTCGCCTACATCTGCGATCCGGCAGTGAACTGGATGGTCGCGCGCCGCATTCCGCGCCCCGCCGCCGTGCTGCTCGTGATCCTCGGCGCCGGACTGCTGCTCCTGCTGCTGTTCCTGATCCTCGCCCCCATGATCTGGCGCGAGGCGATCGCGCTGGTCCGGCGCCTGCCCGACCTCATCGAGCTCATCAACACCCACGTCGCGCCCCTGCTGCGTACACGCTTCGACCTCGACTTCCAGCTCGACGCCGCCTTCGTGCGCACCTGGATCGCCGAACACTGGGACAGCGCCCAAGACCTCGTTCCCGTGATCCTCGGCCAGCTGCGCCAGGGCGGCCTCGCGCTGGCGGGCGCCGCCGCCAGCGTCTTCCTCGTGCCGGTCGTGATGTTCTATCTGCTGCAGGAATGGCCGCACATCCTCGGCGGCCTGCAGACCGTCATCCCGCGCCCCATGCTCGAGCGCACGATGCGCATCATCAACGACATCGACCGCGTGCTCTCCGAGTTCCTGCGCGGCCAGCTCTCGGTGATGCTGCTGCTGGCCGTCTTCTACAGCGTCGGCCTGTGGATCGCCGGCCTCAAGTTCGCGCTGCCCGTCGGCGTCATCACCGGCCTGCTCGTCTTCATCCCCTACATCGGCTTCGGCGGCGGCCTGCTGCTCGCCATCCTCTCCGCGCTGCTGCAGGCCGAAGGCTGGCCACCGCTGATCGGCGTCGCCATCGTCTTCGGCCTCGGCCAGCTCATCGAAAGCTTCGCGCTCACGCCCTACCTCGTCGGCGAGCGCATCGGCCTGCACCCGCTTGCGGTGATCTTCGCGCTGATGGCCTTCGGCCAGCTCTTCGGCTTCGTCGGCATCCTCGTCGCCCTGCCCGCGAGTGCCGCGATCCTGGTCGGCCTGCGCGAAGTGCGCACGGCCTGGCTCACGAGCCGTGTCTATCTCGGCGACCCTCCTGCCGACGCCCCCCCGCAATGAAACAGCTCGTCCTCGACATCCGCCCCGACGCACCGCCCACCCTCGACAACTTCGTCGTCGGCGGCAACGAAGAACTCGTCGCCACCCTGCGCGCCATTGCCGCCCCTGCGGAAACACCGCTGCCCGGCCACCTCTACCTGTGGGGCCCTGCCGGCAGCGGCCGCAGCCACCTCCTGCGCGGCACGCTCGCCGCCGCCGGCGGCCGGCCGACGGCCTGCATCGGCGCCGACGAGGTCGGCCACGAACTGCCGCAGACGCCCGGCCTGCTGCTGGCCATCGACGACGTCGACCGCCTCGGCGACGACGCCCAGATCGCCCTCTTCAACGCCTTCAACCGCTCGCGCAGCCTCGGCCAGACGCTGCTGCTCGCCGGCGGGGAAGCACCGCGCCAGCTCGCCCTGCGCGAAGACCTGCGCACCCGCATCGGCCAATGCCTGATCTACGAGGTGCGCCCGCTCGACGACGAATCGCGCGCCGCCATCCTCGCGACGCTGGCCGCGCGCCGCGGCCTGCGGCTGGCCGACGAGGTCATCGACTTCCTGATGCGCCACGGCCGCCGCGACCTGCCCAGCCTGCTCGCGGTGCTCGACGCCCTCGACAATGCCTCCCTCGAACGCAAGCGCGCCGTCACGCTGCCGCTGCTGCGCGAAATGATGCAGGCCGGCCTGGACATCTGAGCCGGCTCCTCAACCCAAGGAAACACAGTGGATCTCGTCCTTTTCGACCTCGACAACACCCTCCTCGCCGGCGACTCGGATTTCGAGTGGGCGCAGTTCCTCATCGCCCAGGGCGTGCTCGACCGCGAAGTGCAGGAAGCGAAGAACGTCCGCTTCTACGAGCAATACAAGGCCGGCACGCTGGACATCTTCGAGTTCCTCGACTTCCAGCTCGCCCCCCTCGCCCGCCATCCGCGCGAGCAGCTCGACACCTGGCACCGCCAGTTCATGGCCAACTCGGTCGCCCCCATGATCACCGAGAAGTCCCGCGCGCTCGTGCGCCAGCACCTCGACAGCGGCGCGCTCGTCGCCGTCGTCACCGCCACCAACAGCTTCGTCACCGGCCCCATCGTGCGCGAATTCGGCATCCCGCACCTCGTCGCGACCATCCCCGCGCAGGAAAGCGGCGCCTTCACCGGCAAGCCGCGCGGCATGCCCGCGTTCAAGGCCGGCAAGATCGAGCGCGTCGACGCCTGGCTCGAATCGCTGGGCCTGTACATGGGAAGCTTCGGCCGCTCGTGGTTCTACAGCGACTCGCACAACGACCTGCCGCTGATGGCGCGCGTCACCGACCCCATCGCCGTCGACCCCGACGACACCCTGCGCGCGCACGCCCAGTCTGCCGGCTGGCCCGTCATCTCACTGCGCTGAACGCCCCCGGCCGGGCGGACCGGAGGTCGCACGCCACCGGAAAGCTGCGCGGCAAGGGAATAATCCCCGGCGCAGGCGTGTTCATGCATCAACAGCCGCATCGAGGACCCCGATCATGAACACGCACCGCCTGCCTGCCGTCATCCGCCCCTGACCGCCGCCCCGCATGTTCTCCGACGACGCCCTTCTCGCCGAAATCCCGCGCCTGCGCCGCTATGCGCGCGGCCTGACGGGCGACGCCGCACGTGCCGACGACCTCGTGCAGGACACCCTGGAGCGCGCGCTGCGGAAAGGCCGTCTGTGGCGCCCGGGCAACCTGCGCGCCTGGCTGCTGACGATGATGCACAACGTGTTCGTAAACCAGTACCGCGCCTCGGGCGCGATGGACTTCCGTCCCCCCGAAGACCTGCCCGAGGTCGCGGTACGCCCCCAGCAACTTGACGGCATCGAACTGCGCGAACTGGAACGCGCGCTGCAGCAACTGTCCCCCGAGCAGCGCGAAGTGCTGCTGCTCGTCGCGCTGGAGGACATGAGCTACGAGGACACCGCCCGCATCCTCGGCACGCCCATCGGCACCATCATGTCGCGCCTGTCGCGTGCGCGCGAGCGCCTGCGCCAGGTGCTCGCCGGGCAATCCGCAGTACCCGATTACCTGAAGGTTGTGAAATAGCCATGCCCCGCCCGATCTGCGAAGACGATCTGCATGCCTGGGTCGACCGGCGACTCGACGCCGCCCGCCGCGCCGAGGTCGACGCATGGCTGGCCGAGGATCCGGCACGTGCCGCGCGCGTCGCGGAATGGCGCTCGGACAGTGATGCGCTGCGCGGCGCCTACGATCCGCTCCTCGACGAGCCCGTCCCGGCGCGACTGCGCGCCTCGCTCGAACGGCGCCGGCCGATGCGCACCCTCCGCTTCGCCGCCGTTGCCGCCTGGATGACCGTCGGCGCGCTTGCGGGCGCGGGTGTCGGCTACCACCTGGGCCAGTCCTCCGCCCCGGACGGCGACACCCTCGCATCCCTGCCGCATCGCGCCGCGGTCGCCCACGCGGTGTATTCGCCCGAAGTCCGCCATCCCGTCGAGGTCGGCGCCGACCAGGAACAGCATCTCGTCGCCTGGCTGACGAAGCGCCTCGGCGCACCGGTGAAGCTGCCCGACCTGCGCGAGCAGGGCTTCGCACTGCTCGGCGGACGCCTCCTGCCCGCAGCCGACGGCCCCAGCGCCCAGTTCATGTACGAGAATGACGGCGGCCGCCGCCTCACGCTCTACCTCAGCGTGCGCGACGACGGCGCCGGCACGACCGCATTCCGCTACGCGCAGCAGGGCGAAGTGGGCGTGTTCTACTGGGTGGACGGGCGCTTCGCCTACGCCCTGTCCGGCCAGTTCGGCCGCGACACGCTGCTGCCGCTCGCGAACAGCGTCTATCACCAGATCGCTCCCTGACGGTCGCCCCGGCACAAGCGGGTCAAATTCCCCGATCGACCGGAACTTCGGCACCCTGCGGATGCCGAACGAACAGCTTTTTCACCCAGAGACGTGACGCGATGCGAATCCTCAGGCCCAGCGACATCCTGCCATCGGAAATCACTCCACGAGCCCTGTTCGAGGACCGGCGGCGCTTCCTCCTCGGCGCCGGTGCGACCCTCGCCGCCGGCGCTGCGATGTGGGCCGGCCTGCCGTCCGAGGCACGCGCCGCCGCGGCGAAGCTCGGCCCGCTGGCACGCTCGCCCCTCAGCAGCGACGAGCCCCAGACGCCCTACAAGTCGGTCACGACCTACAACAACTACTACGAATTCGGCACCGACAAGGAAGACCCCGCGGCGAATGCCGGCAAGCTGGCCGTGCGCCCATGGACGGTGCGCGTCGAGGGGCTGGCCGGCAAGCCGCGCACTTTCGACATCGACGAGCTGCTCAGGCTCGCCCCGCTCGAGGAACGCGTGTATCGCCTGCGCTGCGTCGAGGCGTGGTCGATGGTGATCCCCTGGGTCGGATTTCCGCTGTCGGCGCTACTCAAGCAGGTCGATCCGCAGGGCAGCGCGAAGTACGTCGAGTTCGTCACCCACTACGACCCGAAGATCATGATGCGCCGCCCCGTGCTCGACTGGCCCTACACCGAGGGCCTGCGCATGGACGAGGCAATGCATCCGCTGACGCTGCTCACGCTCGGCCTGTACGGCGAAGTGCTGCCGAACCAGAACGGCGCCCCGGTCCGCGTCGTCGTGCCATGGAAGTACGGCTTCAAGAGCGCCAAGTCCATTGTCGCGATCCGCCTCGTCGAGAAGGAACCCCGCACCGCATGGAACAAGTCCGCGCCGAGCGAGTACGGCTTCTATTCGAACGTGAACCCGAACGTCGACCATCCCCGCTGGAGCCAGGCGACCGAACGGCGCCTCGGCGAATTCCGCAAGCGCCCGACGCTGATGTTCAACGGCTACGCCGAGCAGGTCGCCAGCCTGTACCAGGGCATGGACCTGCGCAAGTCCTTCTGACCCGCGTTCCGCCCCGCGCGCCGACCTGAATGCCGCCCCTGCCCGCCTCCATGACGAAGACCCCGTCCGCCGCCCAACTCACCGCCATCAAGGCCGCCCTGTTCGCGCTGTGCCTCGTGCCGTTCGCGCTCTACGCGCGGCGCTGGTTCGACGACGCCCTCGGCGCCAACCCCATCGAGGCGATCACGCGCGGCAGCGGCGACTGGACGCTGCGCTTCCTGCTGATCACGCTCGCCGTTACGCCGCTGCGCAAGCTCACCGGGCTCAACTGGCTGCTGCGCCTGCGCCGCATGCTGGGCCTGTTCGCCTTCTTCTACGCCAGCCTGCACTTCACGACGTATTTCTGGCTCGACCAGTTCTTCGACCTGCAGTCGATCGCGCACGACATCATGAAGCGGCCCTTCATCACCGTAGGCTTCTCGGCCTTCGTGCTGCTGATCCCGCTCGCCCTCACGTCGAACAACTACGCGATCCGGCGCCTGGGCGGTCGCCGCTGGCAATCGCTGCACCGTTCGGTGTACGCGATCGGCATCCTCGCGATCGTGCATTACTGGTGGCTGGTGAAGGCAGACATCCTCGAACCGATGATCTACGGCCTGATCCTCGCCGCCCTGCTCGGCGTGCGCGGCTGGTGGCGCGAGCTGGAACGCCGCCGCCAGATCGCCGCGAGCATGCCGCGCCCGATGCCGGGCGCGAAGGTCATCCCGCTCGTCGCGAAGTCGCCGCGCTAAGACTGCAACTCAGCCCTGCTTCGGGCGGATCGCGTTCTTCGGTCGGAAGGCCTTGATCACCGCCTCGTCGGTCTCGACGTAGGGGCCGCCGATGAGATCGATGCAGTAGGGAATCGCCGCGAAGATCCCGACATGCGCGACCGAACCGTCGGCGGCACGCAGGCCTTCCAGCGTCTCGCGGATCGACTTCGGCTGCCCCGGCAGGTTCACGATCAGCGACTTGCCGCGGATCACCGCGACCTGGCGCGACAGGATCGCCGTCGGCACGAAGTTCAGGCTGATGCGGCGCATCTCCTCGCCGAAACCGGGCATCTCCTTCTCGCCCACCGCCAGCGTCGCCTCCGGCGTCACGTCGCGCACCGCCGGACCCGTGCCGCCGGTCGTCAGGATCAGCGAGCAGCCCACGGTGTCGGCCAGGTCGACCAGCGTGCGCTCGATCATCGGCCGCTCGTCCGGAATCAGCCGCGTCACCGCACGCCACGGCGAAGTCAGCGCCTTGGCGAGCCAGTCCTGCAGCGCCGGGATGCCCTGGTCCTCGTAGGTCCCGTCGGAAGCCCGGTCGCTGATCGAGACCAGGCCGATGGTGATTTCGTCGCTCATTGCGTCTCCCTCATTGCGTCCTGATCGCTCATTCTTCGGCGTCGTCGTCAACCGCGGCGTCGGCCGCGTCACCACCGCCCGCCCCGGCGTCGAGATCGCGCAGGATGCGGAAGATCTCGCGGAACGCGCGCGGCGGCTTGTTCAGCTCGCGCTCCTTGAGCGCGTTGCGGCGCAGCGTGCGCAGCTGCTGGAAGTCGGCCTCCGGCCACTGCTCGCCGATCGCCTGCAGCGTCTTCTCGTCCTCCAGCAGATCGGTGCGCAGGCGCTCGAGCCGGTGCTGGCGTGCGATCTCCGCCTTCGAGATGCCGTTGAAGACATCGAGCTGCGCCTGGATCGGCGCCGGATCGACGTTGCGCATCAGCTTGCCGACATACTGCATCTGGCGCCGGCGCCCCTCGTGGCTGGTGATGCGCTTGGCCTCGCGCACCGCGTCGGCGAGCGACTCGGGCAGCGGCACCTTCTTCAGCTGGTCCAGCGACAGCGCCACCAGCTCCTCTCCGAGTGCCTGCAGCGCATGCATGTCGCGTTTGCGCTGGCTCTTGCTGGGCGGCTCCGGAACGCCCGAATCGTCGTCCGGAAGCATCTCGTCGTGGTGGGCGTGGCTCATGAAAAGTACAGTCGGTGGGAACGGGGTAAGATTATAGCCTTTGCTCAACGGTCTCCCGCCCATGTCCGATCAAGGCTTCTCCTTTCCCCCCGACCGCCTGCAGGAAATCGCCAGCGACATCCTCAAGTTCGCGAAGAAGCGCGGCGCCTCGGCCTGCGAAACCGACGTCTCCGAAGGCTTCGGCCAGTCCGCGACGGTGCGCAAAGGCGAAGTCGATACGATCGAGTACAACCGCGACAAGGGCATCGGCGTCACCGTCTACCTCGGCCAGCAGCGCGGCCACGCCAGCACCTCGGACTTCTCGAAGGCGGCCCTGAAGGCCACCGTCGACGCAGCGGTCTCGATCGCGCGCTTCACCGCACCCGACCCCTGCGCCGGACTCGCGGACGCCGTGCTGATGGCGAAGGACTGCCCCGACCTCGACCTCCATCACCCGTGGCGCCCCAGCGTCGAGGACGCGATCACCGCGGCGCGCCGCTGCGAGGACGCCGCCTTCGCCATCAGCCCGAAGATCACGAATTCCGAAGGCGCCAGCGTCTCGACGCAGGAATCGCACTTCATCTCCGCCAACAGCAACGGCTTCATGGGCGGCTACGCCAGCTCGCGCCACAGCCTGTCCTGCTCGGTCATCGCCGGCGAAGGCGACGGCATGCAGCGCGAGTACTGGTACGACACGCGCCGCGACGCCGCCGAGCTGATGTCGGCCGAATCGGTCGGCCAGCGTGCCGCCGAACGCGCCCTCGCCCGCCTCGGCGCGAAGAAAATCAAGACCTGCGAAGTGCCCGTGCTGTTCGACGCGGCGCTCGCCGTCTCGCTGATCGGCAACTTCGTCTATGCGGTGAGCGGCGGCTCGCTGTACCGCAAGTCGTCCTTCCTGCTCGACAGCCTCGGCCAGCCCGTGTTCTCGCCCGTCGTGAACATCTCGGAGCGCCCGCACCTGCCCAAGGCCTTCGGCTCCAGCGCCTTCGACAGCGACGGCGTGGCCACGCACGACCGCGAAGTCGTGACCGACGGCGTGCTGCAGGGCTACTTCCTGTCGACCTACTCGGCACGCAAACTCGGCATGGAGACCACCGGCAACGCCGGCGGCTCGCACAACCTCATCGTCAAGCCGGGCGACATGGACTTCGCCGCACTGGTCAAGCACATGGACCGCGGCCTCGTCGTCACCGAACTGCTCGGCCAGGGCGTCAATTACGTCACCGGCGACTACTCGCGCGGCGCGGCCGGCTTCTGGGTCGAGAAAGGCAAGATCAAGCACGCCGTGGAAGAAATAACCATCGCCGGCAACCTGCGCGACATGTTCCGCAATATCGTCGCCATCGGCAACGACGCCCTGCCGCGCGGCGCGAAACTCTGCGGCTCGGTCCTCATCGAGCGCATGAAGATCGCCGGACGCTGAGCGTTTCCGGCGCGTGAACGCCACCGCACGGCGGTGGCAATTTGATCGTGCTGGGCTATGATTCGGCGCGCGATCCGGCGCGACTGCCTCACCCCCCGGATCATCTCAGGGTCATCGTCTCGATTCCAGCACGGATAACAAGGAGAGATCGTGGAACGTCGCAAGTTTCTCAAAGGGGCCGGCATTGCCGGCGTGCTCGCCAGCGGCACCGCACCGGCAATCGTTCATGCGCAGGAAAACATCCGCTGGCGCCTCGCCTCGAGTTTCCCGAAATCGCTCGACACCCTGATCGGTGCCGCCGAAGTGTTCGCCAAGAACGTCGGTGAGGCGACGGGCGGCAAATTCACTGTCACCGTCCATGCTGCCGGCGAACTCGTCCCCGCCTTCGGCGTCGTCGACGCGATCCAGCAGGGCACGGTCGAGTGCGCCAACACCGCGCCGTACTATTTCTTCGGCAAGGACGAGGCCTTCGCCTTCGACTGCGCCATCCCCTTCGGCATGAACGAGCGCCAGCTCAACGCCTGGATGTTCGAAGGCAACGGCATGAAACTGCTGCGCGAGTTCTACGCGCCGTACAACATCATCAGCTTCCCGATGGGCAACACCGGCGCACAGATGGGCGGCTGGTTCCGCAAGGAAATCAAGTCGGTCGCCGACTTCAACGGCCTCAAATTCCGCGTCGGCGGCTTCGGCGGCCGCGTGCTCGCCAAGCTCGGCGTGGTGTCGCAGAACATCCCCGCCGGCGAAATCTACTCGGCGCTGGAAAAAGGCGCGCTCGACGCGACCGAATTCGTCGGCCCGCACGACGACCTCAAGCTCGGCCTCTACCGCGTCGCCCCCTACTACTACTACCCGGCATGGTGGGAAGGCAGCGCCCAGACCACCCTCTACGTCGGCGCCAAGGCATTCAACGGTCTGTCGAAGGAGTACCAGGCCATCGTCCGCCAGGCCGCAGCCGAGTCGCATGTCATCACCCAGGCCCGCTACGACGCGCGCAATCCGCCCGCGCTCAAGCAACTGATCTCGGAAGGCGCCAAGCTCCGCCGCCTGCCGAAGGACGTGATGGATGCAGCCTTCAAGGCTTCGCGCGAAGTCTATGCGGAACTCAACGACAAGAATCCGCACTGGAAGAAGATCTACGACGACTACTCCCGCTTCATGAAGGAGCAGTACCAGTGGTCGGCGATCGCCGAGAGCAGCTACGACCAGTACATGTCGGCACAGAAACTCTGAGCCCGACACAGGGCGCCCCTGACCAGGGCGCCCGAGTGGTGCGCTGTTCAGCGCCGGCCTTGCGACGAAGGCCGCAGCACATCCGCACCACACCATACGGCCGTCTCACCACGGTTTGTTAGGGTTTTCCGCGGCTTTTTCAGTCCACTCCAAACGGAGTACCCTCGCCGCCATTAAAACCAGCAACAAACGTGAGAGGAGACAACTCGTGGAACGTCGCAAATTCCTGAAGAACGCCGGGCTCGCCGGAATCATTGCTGCAGGCACTGCGCCTGCGATCGTCGGCGCACAGCAGGCCATCCGCTGGCGCCTGGCTTCGAGCTTCCCCAAATCGCTGGAAACGCTCTTCGGTGGCGCGGAGACCTTTGCGAAGAACGTGACCGAAGCGACGGGCGGTAAGTTCACCGTCAGCGTGCATGCCGCCGGCGAACTGGTCCCGGCCTTCGGCGTCGTCGATGCGCTGCAGCAGGACACCATCGAGTGCGCACACACCGCGCCCTATTATTTCTTCGGCAAGGACGAGACCTTCGCACTCGACTGCGCCATCCCCTTCGGCATGAACGCACGCCAGATGGCCGCGTGGATGAACGAAGGCAACGGCATGAAGCTGCTGCGCGAGTTCTACGCCCAGTTCAACATCGTCAACTTCATGATGGGCAACTCGGGCGCCCAGATGGGCGGCTGGTACCGCAAGGAGATCAAGTCGGTCACGGACATCAACGGCCTCAAGATCCGCATCGGCGGCTTCGCCGGCCGCGTGATCTCGAAACTCGGCGCCGTGCCGCAGAACATTCCGGCGGGCGAGATCTACCAGGCGCTGGAGAAGGGCACCGTGGATGCCGCCGAATGGATCGGCCCCTACGACGATCTGCGCCTGGGCCTGCACAAGGTCGCCAAGAACTACTATTACCCGGCATGGTGGGAAGGCAGCACGCAGTTCTCCCTCCTCGTGAATGCCAAGGCCTACAGCGGCCTGTCGAAGGAATACCAGTCCATCGTGCGGCAAGCCGCCGCCGACGCCCACATCGAAGTGCTGGCACGCTATGACGCGCGCAACCCCACCTCGCTGAAGCAACTGATCGCCGAAGGCGCCAAGCTCCACCGCCTGCCGAAGGATGTGATGGACGCCGCCTTCAAGGCCTCGCGCGAAGTCTATGCGGATCTGAACAGCAAGAACCCGCATTGGAAGAAGGTCTACGCCGACTACTCGCGCTTCCTGTCCGACGCCTACCAGTGGCAGGGCATCGCGGAAGGCAGCTACGACCAGTACATGGCCGCGCAGAAGCTCTGACATTCAACGCAAACGGCCCGCCTCGGCGGGCCGTTTGCACTTCCGCCGCAGGCTGCAGCACGGTAGCATCCGATCCCCGGCGAGCCCGGCCCGATGGTCGGCATCTTTGCCCCAAACGTTTCAGGCGAATACCCGATGGGAACTCTGCTCAATTTATCAAAATCGATTGACGCACTCAGCCGACTCATCGGCAGGATCGTCATCTGGTTCATCTTCGCCACTGCGGTGATCAGCGCATTGAACGCGGTCGCACGCAAGGCGTTCAACGTCGGCTCGAACGCCTTCCTCGAAATCCAGTGGTATCTGTTCGCCGCCGTGTTCATGCTCGGCGCCGGATATGCGTTCCTGCAGAATGCCCACGTGCGGATCGACGTCCTGGCCGGGAAGCTGAGTGCGCGCATGCGCAACATCATCGACGTCATCGGCATCATCGTCTTCCTGCTGCCGCTGTGCTACTTCATGATCAGCTTCTCATGGCCGGTGGTGCACGGCGCCTACGTCTCGGGCGAAGTCTCATCCAACGCCGGCGGCCTGATCCGCTGGCCGGTGTACGCGCTGGTGCCGGCCGGCTTCGGCCTGCTTGCCCTGCAGGCCGTTTCCGAGCTGATCAAGCGCATCGCCTTCCTGACCGGCAAGGGCCCCGACAGCATCGCCCACTCCGGTGCAGATACGACCGAAGACCATGTTCACGCCGCAGTCGGCGACTCCACCCAGACCAACACTGCCGGCGAGTCACAGAAATGACAGCATTCATTGCCGCCAACATCGCCCCGATCATGTTCGGGGTCATCATCTTCTTCCTGCTTTCGGGCTTCCCGGTCGCCTTCTCGCTGTCGGCCTGCGGCCTGTTCTTCGGCTTCGTCGGCCTTGAACTGGGCATCATTCCCTCGACGCTGTTCCAGGCCCTGCCGCTGCGCGTGTTCGGCATCATGCAGAACGACACCCTGCTGGCGATCCCGTTTTTCACGCTGATGGGGCTGATCCTCGAACGAAGCGGCATGGCCGAGGACCTGCTGGAGACGGTCGGCCAGGTGTTCGGCCCGGTGCGCGGCGGTCTCGCCCTCGCAGTCATCTTCGTCGGCGCCCTGCTCGCCGCCACCACCGGCGTCGTCGCGGCCTCCGTGATCTCGATGGGCCTGATCTCCCTGCCCATCATGCTGCGTTACGGCTACAGCCGCCCGATTGCGGCCGGCGTCATCACCGCGTCCGGCACGCTCGCGCAGGCCATCCCGCCCTCCCTCGTGCTGATCGTCATGGCCGACCAGCTCGGCCGCAGCGTCGGCGACATGTACAAGGGCGCCATGATCCCGGCGCTCTCGCTGGTCGGCCTGTACGCATTGTTCATCGTCGGTCTCGCGATCTTCAAGCCGAAGATGGTGCCGGCCCTGCCGCCCGAGGCGCTCGCCTACCGCGAACCGGATGGCAGTTCCGGCCTGCGCTCGCTCGGCATGCTGGCCGTCGTCGTCACCGGGGCATCGATCCTCCTCGGCTACCAGTACGGAGCGGTCCACGCCTGGCTGAAGGGGGCGGACGCGATCGCACCCGCGCTCGATGAGGTCATCGTCGTCGCACTGACCTTCGGCACTATCCTCGCGCTCGTCCTGGCCCTCATCAACAGGGGCCTCAGGCTCGGCCTGCTGTCGCGCATCGCCGAACGCGTCACATTCGTACTGATCCCGCCGCTGATCCTGATCTTCCTCGTGCTCGGCACGATCTTCCTCGGCGTCGCAACGCCGACCGAAGGCGGCGCGATGGGTGCTGTCGGCGCCATGATCATGGCCGTGTCGCGTGGTCGCCTCGACTTCAAGACCCTCGTGCAAGCGCTCGAATCGACCTCGCGGCTGTCGATCTTCGTGCTCTTCATCCTCGTCGGCTCGACGATCTTCAGCTTCGTGTTCACCGCGGTCGACGGCCAGAAGTGGGTCGAGCACCTGTTCGACCGGCTGCCCGGCGGCCAGCTCGGCTTCCTGCTGTTCGTGAACGCCGTGATCTTCTTCCTCGGCTTTTTTATCGACTTCTTCGAGATCGCGTTCATCCTGATGCCGCTGCTCGGTCCGGTCGCCGACAAGATGGGGATCGACCTGATCTGGTTCGGCGTCATCATCGCACTGAACCTGCAGACCTCCTTCCTGACCCCGCCGTTCGGTTTCGCACTGTTCTACCTGCGCAGCGTCGCGCCGGCCAAGGCCTACCTCGACCGCATCACGAACAAGCGTATCGAAGACTTCAAAACCGGCGACATCTACCGCGGCTCGGTCGCCTTCGTGATCATCCAGATCTTCATGGTCGGCCTGGTCATTGCCTTCCCCGAACTGGTCACGGGCGGCCTCGACGAGAAGTCCAAGGTCGATCTCGATACCATCCAGATCCAGCAGCCGACAGGCGGCGACAGTGGCTGGGGCGAGAGCGGTGGTGGAGGCGCATGGAAGTGAGGCCTACCCGCCTGTGCCTCGTGCGGCACGGAGAGACCGCGTGGAACGTCGAGCACCGCCTGCAGGGCCACCTCGACGTCCCGCTCAACCCGACCGGCGAGGCGCAGGCCCTCGCCACCGCCGCCGGACTCGCGACCGTTCATTTCGCCGCGGTGTACTGCAGCGACCTGCAACGCGCACGCCAGACGGCCGTGGCGATCACGCGGGATCGTGAAGGCAGGGTCGAATTCCAGCCCCGCCTGCGCGAGCGTCATTACGGCGTCTTCCAGGGCCTCACCTACACCGAGGCCGAGGCGCACTTTCCCGACGATTTCCGCCGCTTCAAACAGCGTGATCCGCATTTCACCTTTCCCGGCGGCGGAGAAAGCCTCACCGAGTTCGCAGGCCGCGTCGAACACGTCCTCGCCGACCTCGCCGCCACCCATCACGGCGAACAGGTCCTGATCGTCACGCACGGCGGCGTACTAGACATCGTCCATCGCCTCGCGGCCGGCAAGGCCCTCGACGCCCCGCGCGATTTCGCGATTCCGAACGCCGCGCTCAACTGGATCGAATACGACGGCACGCGCTGGCACCTCGTCAGCTGGGCCGACAAGCGCCACCTCGCCGCGGCGCGCGACGAACTGCCGAACGCCTGAAGCCGTGCTCCACCGCACCAGGTGCCGGCGAGCATCGCAGGCTCCGGCCTGCGTTTCATGCGTACTCCCGTGCGTGCTAATATTCGCCTTTAATCACCCCTTCGAGACCGTTTCATGTTCTCTGCGCAAGACACCCTCGCCAAGGTCGATCCGGAACTGTGGGCAGCCATCCAGGCCGAAAACCGCCGTCAGGAAGACCACATCGAACTCATCGCCTCGGAAAACTATGTTTCCAACGCCGTGATGGAAGCGCAGGGTTCCCAGCTCACCAACAAATACGCCGAAGGCTATCCGGGCAAGCGTTACTACGGTGGCTGCGAGCACGTCGACGTCGCCGAACAGATCGCGATCGACCGCCTCAAGAAGCTCTTCGGCGCCGACGCCGCGAACGTGCAGCCGAACTCCGGCTCGCAGGCCAACCAGGCCGTGCTGATGGCCTTCGCCAAGCCCGGCGACACCATCATGGGCATGAGCCTCGCCGAAGGCGGCCACCTCACCCACGGCATGCCGCTGAACATGTCGGGCAAGTGGTTCAACGTCGTCGCCTACGGCCTGAACGAGAAGGAAGAGATCGACTACGACCAGATGGAGCGTCTCGCGCGCGAGCACAAGCCGCGCATCATCGTCGCCGGCGCCTCCGCCTACTCGCTGCACATCGACTTCGAACGCTTCGCGAAAGTCGCGAAGGAAGTCGGCGCGATCTTCTGGGTCGACATGGCCCACTACGCCGGCCTGATCGCCGCGGGCTACTATCCCAACCCGGTCCCGCACGCCGACGTCGTCACCTCGACCACGCACAAGACGCTGCGCGGCCCGCGCGGCGGCATCATCCTGATGAAGGCCGAGCACGAGAAGGCCATCAACTCCGCGATCTTCCCCGGCCTGCAGGGCGGCCCGCTGATGCACGTCATCGCCGGCAAGGCGGTGGCCTTCAAGGAAGCGCTGGGCCCGCAGTTCCGCAACTACCAGGAACAGGTCATCGCCAACGCCCGCGTGATGGCACGCGTCCTCGGCGAGGAGCGCGGCCTGCGCATCGTCTCCGGCCGCACGGAAAGCCACCTCTTCCTGGTCGACCTGCGCGCCAAGAACATCACCGGCAAGGCTGCCGAAGCCGCGCTGGGTGCTGCGCACATCACCGTGAACAAGAACGCCATCCCGAAGGATCCGGAAAAGCCCTTCGTCACGTCCGGCATCCGCATCGGCTCGCCGGCCATGACCACGCGCGGCTTCACCGAGATCGAAGCCGAACAGATCGCGCACCTGATCGCCGACGTGCTCGACGCCCCCGAAGACGAGGCCGTCCTCACCCGTGTTCGCGGCAAGGTCGCGGAACTGTGCGCCAAGCATCCGGTGTATGGGAAATAATCCGCAGACAACGAGTCCTGCGTGAACAACCGGGGTGTGCCGTCCTTGCACGGCACACCCCGTTTTTTTGTGCGAGTTGAGAAAGGCCGACACACACCATGAAGTGTCCGTTCTGCGGCGACCCGAACACCCAGGTGACCGACACGCGCGAGAACGAAGATGGCGAAGTCGTCCGCCGTCGGCGCCGCTGTGCCCACTGCGACAAGCGCTTCACGACCTACGAGCGCATCGACCTCAAGATGCCGCACATCATCAAGCGCAACGGCATACGCACCGAATTCGACCACGACAAGCTGACGGGCAGCCTGAAGCTCGCGCTGCGCAAGCGGCCCGTCACGCTCGAAGCGCTCGAAGCCTCGGTCGACCGCATCGAGGCGAAACTGCTGTCGATGGGCGAAACCGAAGTCCCGAGCGAGAAGATCGGCGAACTGGTGATGAAGGAGCTGAAGAAGCTCGACAAGGTCGCCTACATCCGCTTCGCATCGGTCTATCGCAATTTCGCCGACGTCGACGAATTCTCCGAAGTGATCCGCGAAGTGCAGACGCGCCCGAAGCGCGGACGCAAGGACAACCCCGACCCCGGCGGTACCGAGAATGACCTTTTCGGCAACTGACCACCGCGCGATGGCCCGCGCGCTGCAGCTCGCCGCACGCGGCCTGGAAACCACCACGCCCAACCCGCGCGTCGGCTGCGTGCTGATGCGCGAGGACGAAATCGTCGGCGAGGGCTGGCACCGGCGCGCCGGCGAGGCACATGCCGAGATCGAAGCCCTCAAGCTCGCCGGCGGCGCGGCACGCGGCGCGACCGCCTATGTGACGCTCGAGCCCTGCGCCCACCACGGCCGCACCCCCCCCTGCGCCGAGGCACTGATCCGCGCCGGCATCACCCGCGTCGTCGCGGCGATGGAGGATCCCAACCCGCTCGTCGCCGGCCGCGGCATGGCCATGCTGCGCGAGGCGGGCATCGCGGCGAGCAGCGGCCTGCTGGGCGACGAGGCACGCGAACTCAACATCGGCTTCATCTCGCGCATGACCCGTGGCCGCCCGTGGCTGCGTCTCAAGGCGGCGAGCACGCTGGACGGCAAGACCGCGCTGAACAACGGCGTCAGCCAATGGATCACCGGCGACGCGGCACGGCGCGACGGCCATCGCTGGCGGGCGCGGGCGTGCGCCGTGCTCACCGGCATCGGCACGGTGCGCGGAGACGACCCGCAGCTCAACGTGCGCGCGGTTGCCTGCGAGCGCCAGCCGCAGCGCGTCCTGGTGGACGCCCGCCTCGACGTACCGCTCTCGGCCAGGCTGCTGCAGGACGGGAAGTGCCTCGTCGCCGCAGCCGTTGCGGACGAAGGCAGGATTGCCGCACTCGCCGAACGCGGCATCGAGGTGGTCGTGCTGCCCGATGGCGCAGGCAAAGTGGACCTGACGGCCCTGATGCTGGAGCTCGGGCGGCGTGGCTTCAACGAGGTCCATGCCGAAGCGGGCTTCAAGCTCAACGGCTCGCTGCTGCGTGAAGGCTGCGTCGACGAGCTCCTGCTCTACATGGCCCCCATGCTCGTCGGCGACGCCGCCCGGGGGCTGTTCAACCTGCCCGAACTCGCGGCCCTCGACAAGGCCGTGCGGCTCGATCTGCGCGACGTGCGCCGCATCGGCGGAGACCTGCGGGTCATCGCCCGCCCGCTCGCAGCCTGACGGCCGCGGGACTCAGGCTTCGCCGCGACCGGCGCACACGGCGCAGTCGGGATCGCGGCCGAGCGTCACGCTACGCCATTCCATGCCGAGACCATCGAGCAACAGCAGCCGGCCGTCCAGCGTCGTCCCGCAACCGACCAGCAGCTTCAGCGCCTCGGCGGCCTGGGTTGCGCCGATGATCCCGGTGAGCGGTGCGAACACCCCCATCACCGCGCAGCGGATCTCCTCCACCTCCTGCCCCTCGGGGAACAGGCAGTGGTAGCACGGGCTCTCGGCCTGGCGCAGGTCGAAGACCGAGACCTGGCCGTCGAAGCGGATCGCCGCACCCGACACGAGCGGCTTGCGATGACGCACGCACGCGCGGTTGATCGCGTGACGCGTGGCGAAGTTGTCCGAGCAGTCGAGCACCACGTCGGCGGCCGCGACCTGCGCCTCGAGCGCATCCCCTTCCAGGCGCTCGGCCACCGTTTCGACGCGGGCAAACGGATTCAGGCGCAACAGCGTGTCACGTCCCGATTCCACCTTCAGGCGCCCCACGCCCTCCGCACTGTGCAGGATCTGGCGCTGCAGGTTGGTGAGATCCACCGTATCGCCGTCGCACAGGACCAAGGTACCGACGCCTGCCGCGGCGAGATACATCGCGGCCGGCGAACCGAGGCCGCCCGCACCGACGACGAGTACTCGCGCGGCAAGAATCGCCTCCTGACCTTCCACACCGATTTCAGGGAGCAGGATGTGGCGGCTGTAGCGGAGAAGCTGATCGTCATTCATCGGGACAATAACCCACACGGTACCGGCTGCACTGCCGGCACATCAACGCCCAATCGTCGGATCGGGCTCACTTGTATTCACGGAATTCCGGCGGCGTATCGTCGTGATCGCCGTGGAGGTGATGCTCATACACCTTCACGTAAACCTCGTTCGACTTCTTGAGCAGTCGCTCCGGCGACTCGACGTTGTGCCGCTGCGTTTCCTCGCAGAAGTACACGACGGCGCGCGTCAATTTCACGTAGAGCGAGTTGTCGAGATGGAACCCGGCATCGCGCAGCGCGTTTTCCAGCACCTCGAGCGAGAGCTCGAGCACAGAATAGGAAACGACGATGGAATACCGGCGTTCATCGTGGGGCGCGGCATGCAGCCCCTTGAGCATGCTCAGAGACCGCAGCGCCTGCTCCGCCTGGCGGGGCGGATATTCGGCGAAGCGGATCTCCCGCTCCTTGTAAAGACCCGCCGCCGCCACAGGGTGGTCATGATGACGGCCGGCCAGTTTGTAGGCGGTTTCTCGGCGCATCCCAGCCTCCCCATCAAATAGGCCTTATAGGCTCATTGTTTTTTATTCTGGACGATCTGCAGACCTTTGAGAAGATTCACGGCCTGGCCGAGCTGATAATCGTCCTTGCCCGCCAGTTCGAAGCGATGGGGCGATGCCGCCTCGTCGTCGCCGGCCGGCGCCTTGCCGCCTTCCGCCGGTTGCTGGCTCGTCGCCTTGGCCTTGCGCTCGGCGTCCGGGTCCTTGTCGTTGCCCAGATGCCCGTCGAGATCGGCCTCGCGCAGACGACGCGAGGAACCGTTGGCGCTTTCCTCGACGACGATGTCCGGCTCGATGCCCTTGGCCTGGATCGAACGGCCGCTCGGCGTGTAGTAGCGCGCCGTCGTCAGCTTGATCGCAGTGCTGGCGTTGAGCGGCAGGATGGTCTGCACGGACCCCTTGCCGAAGGTCTGCGTGCCCATCACCACCGCGCGCTTGTGGTCCTGCAGTGCGCCGGCGACGATCTCGGACGCCGACGCGGAACCGGCATTGACCAGTACCACCATCGGCAGGGTGCGCGCACCCTGCGGCAAGGCCTTGAGGAAGTCGTCACGCGTGCCACGCAGGTAATCCTCCGGGCTCGCACGGTATTCGCGCTTCGCGTCCTCGGTGCGGCCATCCGTCGACACCACCAGCGTATTCGTCGGCAGGAAGGCAGCCGCCACGCCCACGGCGCCGTGCAGCAGGCCGCCCGGATCGTTGCGCAGGTCGAGGACCAGCCCCTTCAATTCGTTGCCCTTGGCCAGTTTGCCGAGGTGCTCGACCACCGCCTGCGCGGTGTTCTCCTGGAACTGCGCGACACGCACGTAGCCATAACCCGGTTCGACGACCTTGGACTTGACGCTCTGGACCTTGATCACCTCGCGGGTGATCTTCAGCACGATGGGCTTCTGCTCGCCCTTGCGCGCGATCGTCAGCGTGATGTCGGTCTTGGGCTTGCCGCGCATGCGCTTGACCGCGTCATTGAGGTTCATGCCCTTGACCGGTGTGTCGTCGAGTTTGACGATGAGGTCACCCGCCCTCACCCCGGCGCGATAGGCCGGCGTGTCCTCGATCGGCGAGATGACCTTGACGAAGCCGTCTTCCATGCCGACCTCGATGCCTAGGCCCCCGAATTCGCCGTGCGTGCCGACCTGCAGTTCCTTGTAGGCTTCCGCGTCGAGATAGGCGGAGTGGGGGTCGAGCCCGCTCAGCATGCCGCTGATGGCGTGATTGATGAGCTTCTTGTCCTCGACCGGCTCGACATAGCCCTGCTTGATCGCGTTGAAGACGTCGGCGAATGCGCGCAGTTCTTCCACCGGCAGGGGTGCCTGCGTGACCTTGTCGGCACTGGCGGAAAAATTGAGGCTGATCAGCACGCCGGCGACTACGCCGGTCATCACCAATCCTGCTTTCTGAAGCTTGTTGCGCATGAGCACTCCATCGAGGAAACGTCGCCCGGCCCACGCCGGAAAATCTAGTTGAACTGCACCCACTTCAGGGGATCGAGCGGCTGCCCCCGATGACGGATTTCAAAGTATAAACCCGATTCGCTGCCGCCTCCGCTGGCGCCCACGCTCGCGATCGGGTCGCCGCCCGCGATGTTGTCACCGAGTACCTTGAGCAGCGCATCGTTGTTGCCATAAATGGTCAGGTAGTCGCCGCCGTGGTCGACGATGATGAGGTTGCCGTACCCGCGCAACCAGTCGGAGAAGACCACCTCCCCGGCCGCTACCGCACGTACCTGGGATCCTCCCGCCGCACGGATGAAGACGCCCCGCCACGTCGTTCCGCCTTCCGCCCTTGGAGCGCCAAAACGCCCCACGAGTTCTCCACGCACGGGAAATCTCATCTTGCCGCGCAACTGCGCAAAGCTCACGCCCGTGGGAGCTGGCCCAGCCGACTGACGGATCTCGCCGACGACGGGCTCGGACCGGGCCGGGCCGGTTCGAGCCTGGCGGCTTTCCCGGGCGGACTCGGCGACGGCCCCGCTCGCGGTGCCTGTGCGAGCGGAAGCCTGTGCGGCCCCATCCCCGGGAGAGTCGTTCCTCGCCGCCTGTTCGCGTGATGCCTGTTCCCGTGAAGCCTTTTCCCGAGCGACCAGCTCACGTGCAGCCTGCTCGCGCGCAGCCTTCGCCGCGGCGGCGGCGCGTGCCGCTTCACGCTCGGCCGCACGCCGCGCCAGCACGGCGACCAGCCGCCCGAGCCGCTCCTGGTCCTGGCGCAGGGTCTGCTCCTCCTTGCGCTGCGAGCGCAACTGCGCCGCGAGGCCGGTCACGGCTTCCTTGCGCCGCGCCTGCACCGCCTCGAGCTCCTTGCGCCGCGCCTGCTGCTCGGCCTCGAGCGCGACCAGCCTGTCCCGGCGCGCGACGATCGCCTCGCCCAGGCGGCTCTTTTCCTTGAGATCCGTGCGCAGGGTATCGATCAGCTCGATGCGGGCCTTGCCGAGGTGTTCGAGATAGTACGCATCGCGCGCGAGTTGGTTCGGGTCCCGCGTCGACAGGAAGGGGGCAACGCCGCCGGCCGCGCCATGCATGTAATGCCGCCGCAGCCAGTCCGCGAGTTCCGACTGGCGTCCGGCGATGCGCTCCTCCACCGCCTGACGTTCGGCCTCCAGCACGGCGAGGTTCCTTTCCGCCGCGACGCGGTTCGACGTCAGCTGCTGCAACTCGCGCTGCACCCGCGAGACGGCCCGCTCGGCCTCCGCGAGCTCCTCGGAGGCGCTCGAACGCGATTCCTCGGTATCGGCGATCTCCTTCTGCAGTTCGCGGATGCGCTGGCGCACCTCCTCGAGGTCGGAGCGCTTCTGCACGACTTCCGGGGCATCGGCCCCGTGCGCGACGGCACCTGCAAACAAGGCGCACGCGGCCAGCGCAAGGCGCAGCCTACGCAGGCGCGAATTTCCCTTCATCGGCAATTGCAGTCTCAGCTCCCGGCCTTGCCGTGGGCAGCCACAGCGGCCTGCGCCGCGCGCACCGCATCCTCGCCGGCCAGGTAATAGCTCTTGATCGGGCGCAGATTCGCGTCCAGTTCATACACCAGCGGCTGCGCCATCGGGATCTCGAGGCCGGCGACGTCCTCGTCCGGAATATTGTCGAGATACTTGGCGAGGGCACGCAGGCTGTTGCCGTGTGCCGCGATCAGGATGCGGCGACCGGCGAGGATCTGCGGGACGATGACGGTTTCCCAATACGGCGCGAACCGGACCAGCGTGTCCTTCAGGCATTCGGTGCGGGGAAACTGCGCTCGCGGCAACGACGCATAGCGCGGATCGTTCATCGTGAGGCGCTCGTCGCCTTCGGTCAGCGGCGGCGGCGCAACGGCGTACGAGCGGCGCCATGCGAGAACCTGATCCTCGCCGAACCTGGCGGCGGCATCGGCCTTGTCCAGCCCTTGCAGCGCGCCATAGCTACGCTCGTTCAGGCGCCAGGAATGCTCGACCGGCAACCACAGCGCATCGAGCTCCTCGAGCACGAGGTTGAGCGTCTTGTTGGCACACTTGAGCACCGACGTGAAAGCGAGATCGAAGGTGTAGCCCGCGCTCCTGAGCAGCCGCCCCGCGGCGCGCGCCTCCTCGACGCCCTTCTCGGTGAGATCGACGTCGGTCCAGCCGGTGAAACGGTTTTCCTTGCTCCAGGTCGATTCGCCGTGACGGAGCAGAACGATTCTGTACATGCGCGCTCAGAGGATGAGTTGGGAGCAAAAAGGGCCAATGCCCCGGGCCGACGCCCCGGGCCGGCACCACGCGGACGCCCGGAACGCGCTGGCTGCGCACGGAAGCACCGATGGCACGCTTTTACGGGCCGCGGTATTTTATACTACTCGCTTGAACTGCACTTCCCGCCATCGTGGACACCAAGAACATCATCGACCTCATCGACAAGCACGAGCACATTGAAACCGCTGCGCGCGCGCTCAAGGCCATCGCCCACCCGCTGCGCCTGAAGATCCTGTGCGTGCTGGGCGAGAGCGAGGTGTGCGTCCAGGACATCGTCGAGGCGGTCGGCACGTCGCAAAGCAACATCTCGCAGCATCTCGCGATCCTGCGCGACAAGGCGGTGCTGCAGACCCGCAAGGATGCCAACCGCGTCTATTACCGCATCTGCGACCAACGCACACTTCAGCTCATCGCCCTGATGCGCGAAGTGTTCTGCAACGACCAGCCCGGCCGGAACTGACAGCCGGGCAGGCGGCGCCCCCTGCCACACACAGGCCGCCACACGACAAGAAAAGAAAACGGAGCAAACCCAAGTGGAATTCCTGCAGCAAAACTGGTACTGGGCCGCGCTCGCGGCAGCAAGCGGCGCATGGCTGCTGTTCGACCTGGCGCGCAGCCAGGGCGACAAATCGCAGCTCTCGCCCGTCGAGGCAACCCTCCTGATCAACCGCGAAGATGCCCAGCTCATCGACGTGCGCGACCAGGGCGAATTCGCCGGCGGCCACATTCCGAACGCCCGCCACATCCCGCTCGCAGAGCTCGAACGCCGCAACAGCGAACTCGAAAAGTTCAAGGAACGCCCGATCATCCTGTGCTGCGCGACGGGCAGCCGGTCCGCGGCAGCGCTCGCCACCCTGAGAAAGGCCGGCTTCGAAAAGATCTTCAACCTGCGCGGCGGCATCGCCGAGTGGGAAAAGGCCGGCCAGCCGCTCAGCCGCAAGAGGAAATGACGATGCAAGCGAAGATCCGGATGTACTCCACCGCAGTGTGTCCCTACTGCGTGCGCGCCGAGCAGCTGCTGAAACGCAAGGGCGTGCAGGACATCGAGAAAGTCCGTGTAGATCAGGATCCCGCCCGTCGCGACGAAATGATCAGCCTCACCGGCCGCCGCACCGTGCCGCAGATCTTCATCGGCGACACGCACGTCGGCGGCTGCGACGATCTCTACGAACTCGAACACCAGGGCAAGCTCGACGCACTGCTGCAGCAGGCCTGAGCGCCCTGCCCTCCAGTTTCATTCACCCTTTTCAACATTCCCCAGGCACTCACATGTCCGAAAACGCCCAAGCCCCCGTCTTCTCGATCGAAAAGCTCTACGTCAAGGATCTGTCGCTGGAGGTGCCCGGCGCCCCGCGCATCTTCCTCGACCGCGAAAATCCGCAGATCAACGTGCAGTTGCGCACCGAGGCAGCCAGCGTCGACGAGGGCGTCTACGAAGTCACGCTGACCGTCACCGTCTCGGCCAAGCTCGCCGACGAACGCACCGTGTTCCTCGTCGAAGTCGCCCAGGGCGGCATCTTCCAGATCCGCAACATCCCCGAAGGCGACCTCGAGCCGGTGACGATGATCGGTTGCCCGAACATCCTTTTCCCGTATGCGCGCGAGGCGATCTCGGACGCGATCACGCGCGCCGGCTTCCAGCCCGTGGTGCTGGCCCCGGTCAATTTCGAGGCGCTGTACCAGGCGCAACAGCAGCAGCAACCCGAAGCCCGCGAACCGGGCGAACTGCCGATCCAGTGATCCCGATGCGCACCCTGCTCCGCTGCATCGCGCTCGCCGCCGCCCTTGCCCTGCCGGCGGCGGGAGCGCACGCCATCGAGTACCGCTCGGTTGCGGAATCCGCAATCCTGTACGACTCGCCGTCGGACAAGGGCAAGCGGCTGTTCATCGTCGCACCCGGCACACCGCTCGAAGTCGTCGTAAACCTCGAAAAGTGGGCCAAGGTGCGCGATGCCGGCGGCTCGATCAACTGGATCGAGCGTCGTGCCCTGTCCGACAAGCGGACGGTGCTGGTGACCAGCGCCCGCGCCGTGGTGCGCCAACGCGCTGCAGCCGACGCCCCGGTCGCATTCGAAAGCGCGAAGGACGTGGTCCTCGAGGTCACCGGAAACGCGAACGAGGGCTGGCTCCCCGTGCGCCACAAGGACGGCGTGAGCGGCTTCGTCCGGGTGACCGAGGTCTGGGGGCTTTGAGCCCGACCCGCATTGCCGTGTTCGGCTCCGGCGCATGGGGCACCGCGCTGGCGCTGGCCTTCTCGGCACAACATCGCGTGATCCTGTGGGGGCGCGACGCCGATCACATTGCCACGCTCGCCGACGCGCGAGTCAACACCCGCTATCTTCCGGACGTGCCGCTGCCGCAGGCGCTCGAACTGACATCGGATTTCGAGGCCGCGGCACGCGGCGCCGACCTTCATCTCGTCGTCACGCCGCTGGCCGGACTGCGCCAGACCGCGCGCCGCCTTCATGACGTCCAGGGACAGACGCCGCTGATCTGGGCATGCAAGGGACTTGAAGCAGGTAGCGGACGCCTGCCGCACGAGATCGTCGCAGCGGAGCTCGGCACGGACGCGCCCTGCGGCGTGCTGACCGGCCCCAGCTTCGCCGCGGAGGTCGCCCGCGGCATGCCGACCGCGGTCACGCTTGCGGCGGCGGACATCGACTTCGCCCGCAAGTGGGTGCATACCTTGCACCAGCCGCGGCTGCGCATGTACGCGAACAGTGACGTCGTCGGCGCCGAAATCGGCGGCGCGATCAAGAACGTGCTCGCGATCGCCGCCGGCGTTTCCGACGGGATGGGCTTCGGCCTCAACGCGCGCGCGGCGCTGATCACGCGCGGACTCGCTGAGATTGCGCGCCTGGCCACGACACTCGGCGGCCGCGCGGACACGCTGATGGGCCTGGCGGGCATGGGCGACCTGATCCTGACCTGCACGGGCGACCTGTCGCGCAACCGCCGCGTCGGGCTCGCGCTCGCCCAGGGCAAGACCCTCCCCGAGATCCTGCACGAACTGGGACACGTCGCCGAAGGCGTCTCCACCGCGCGCGAGGTCGCAAGCCTCGCCGCCCGTCGCGGCGTCGAGATGCCCTTGTGCGCCGCGGTCGACGAACTGCTCCACGGCAACCGTCTCGGGCCGCGCGAAGTGGTCGAGCAACTGCTGTCGCGCGAACCGCGGCAGGAATAGCCCGCGGCGCCTGCGCCGCTACCTAGCGCGCGGCGCCAGCGAACCCCAGCTGCCGCCACGCCTCGAACACGACCACGGCCACGGCGTTCGACAGGTTCACGCTGCGGTTCGACGGGCACATGGGGATGCGCAACGTACTCCCCTGCGGCAGCTTCGCCAACACATCGGCCGGCAGCCCGCTGGTTTCCCGCCCGAACAGCAGCACGTCCCCTTCGCGGTACTCGACCGTGTCGTAACGCTGCGCGCCCTTCGTACTCAATGCAAACATGCGCCGCCCGGCGAGGACACGGCAGCACGCCTCGAAGTCGTCGTGCACGCTGACGTTCGCAAGGTCGTGGTAATCGAGGCCCGCACGCGCCAGCTGCCGGTCTGAGAGATCGAAACCGAGCGGGCGGACCAAATGCAGATGGGCGCCCGTGTTGGCTGCGAGACGGATGGAATTGCCCGTGTTGGGGGGAATTTCGGGTTGGTAGAGGACGATGTGGAGCATGTCAGACCGGCGATGGAGTACGCGCGACGACCCGGTTCTCGACACGGGCAGCGCCGTGCGATTTTAACGTACGCGCGAGCTCGTCGAGCGTCGCGCCGGTGGTCATCACGTCATCGACGACCACGACCGTCCGGCCTGCGAACGAGCCGTGGCAACGAAAGGCGCCGCGCAGGTTGCGCCGCCGCTCCAGCCACGGCAACGAGGCCTGCGGCGCCGTGTCGCGCACTCGCTCGACTGAAGCCGTTTCGAAGGGCAGCCCCCATGCGCGGGCGAGCGGTCGGGCAATCTCGGCCGCCTGGTTGAAGCCGCGCTCGCGCAGGCGGCCCGCGTGGAGCGGCATCGGCACCACGACGGCCGGGCCTTGCGGCGGCGCGAACGGCTCCAGCAGACCGGAGAGGAAACGCGCCAGCGCCAGACGGCGTCCGTATTTCAGCGCCTGGACCAGGCGGTCGACCGGGAACACATAGGGCAAGGCCGCCACCGTCGCATCGAAGGCGGGCTGCGCGCGCTGGCAACTGCCGCAGATCAGGTCTTCGCCCGACGGGATCGCACACACCGGGCACACCGCCGCCAGCTGCGGCAGGCCCGCGCGGCACGCCCCGCAGACCAGCGCGGAACCTGCGCCCTGGCCGCATACGAAGCACTCGTTCGGCATGAGCCGGACCGCGAGGGTTCGCGCCGCCGCTTCCATACGGTGAAGTACGTTTGACAAGTTTTCGCCGAATGAAGGAATATGGGAAGCTTCGTATTACATCCCGGAACCGCTTTCATGACAATGACTTCCGCGTGCCGCAACGTCGACACCCAGCCCGCCGCCAACGCCTCCGCCCGCAGGAAATGGAGCGTCGTCGAGGCCGAAGCATTGTTCGAACTGCCGTTCATGGATCTTGTCTTCCGCGCCCAGCAGTTGCACCGCGAGAACTTCGACGCCAATGCCGTGCAACGCTCGACGCTGCTGTCGATCAAGACCGGCGGCTGCTCCGAGGATTGCAGCTACTGCTCGCAGTCGGCCCGCTACAAGACCGGCCTCGACCGCCAGCAGCTGATGGCAGTGGCCGAGGTCGTCGAGAAGGCCAGGGAGGCCAAGGCCAAGGGCTCCAGCCGCTTCTGCATGGGCGCAGCCTGGAAGGGGCCCAAGGAGCGCGAGATGGAAACGGTCCTCGCGATGGTGCGCGAGGTCAAGGCGCTGGGTATGGAAACCTGCGTCACCCTGGGCATGCTCAAGGGCGACCAGGCGCAGCAGCTCAAGGAAGCCGGCCTCGACTACTACAACCACAACGTCGACACCGCACCCGAGTACTACGACAAGGTGATCACGACGCACTCCCTCGCGGATCGTCTCGACACCATCGACCAGGTGCGCAATGCCGGCATCAACGTGTGCTCGGGCGGCATCGTCGGCATGGGCGAAGGTCGCAGCGGACGTGCCAGCCTCCTCGTGCAGCTCGCGAACATGGATCGTCCGCCGGAATCCGTGCCGATCAACAACCTCGTGGCGATCCCCGGCACCCCGCTCGCCGACGCCGAGAAGCTCGATCCCTTCGAATTCGTGCGCACGATCGCCGTGGCGCGCATCATGATGCCGGGCAGTTTCGTGCGCCTGTCGGCGGGCCGCGAGCAGATGAGCGACGAGCTGCAGGCCCTGTGCTTCATGGCCGGCGCGAATTCGATCTTCTACGGCAACCGCCTGCTGACGACGGACAACCCCGAAGCTGACCGCGACGAGACCCTGTTCGCCCGCCTCGGCCTGCGTCCGATCTGAGCGGTTCGCAAGGGATGACCGGCGACGCCGACTTTGCGCTCGACCGCAAACTCCTGATCCGGCGCTTCGGGCGCGCGGCGGCGAGCTGCGACGAGGTTGCCGTGCTCGCGCGCGAGGTCGCGCGGCGCATGGACGAGCGGCTCGACTACATCCGCATCGAACCGAAGCGCATCCTCGACCTGGGTTGCGGCACCGGAGCCGATCTCGATGCGCTCGGACGACGTTTTCCGACCGCGCAACGCATCGGCGCCGACTTCGCGCTGCCGATGCTCGCCCGCGCCCGCGGCGCGCGCGGCCTGCTCGACCGCCTGCGTGCGCTGGGAAAACCCCAGGGCCCCTCGTTCGCCTGTGCCGACGCCGCGGCGCTGCCCCTTGTGCGTGCGAGCGTGTCGCTCGTGTGGTCCAACCTGATGCTCAACTGGCTCGCCGATCCGCTGCCCGCACTGCGCGAAATGCATCGTGTGCTGGAAGTGGACGGCATGCTGATGTTCTCGACGCTGGGTCCGGATACGCTGCGCGAGCTGCGCGCCGCGCTGCCCGTCGCACAGGGCGAGCGGGTACACCGCTTCATCGACATGCACGACCTGGGCGACGCCCTGGTTCAGGCCGGCTTCTCCGACCCCGTCATGGACATGGAAGTGCTGACGCTGACCTACGCGGACCTCGACGAACTGCTGCGCGACCTGCGCCTGTCGGGCAGCGCCAACGCGAGCGCCGCACGCCCGCGCGGGTTGTCCGGAAGAGGCGGCTGGGATGCCGCCCGGCGCGCCCTCGAAGCGATGCGCCAAGAGGGCCGCCTGCCCGCGACCTTCGAGGTCGTGCAGGGCCATGCGTGGAAGGCCCAGCCGAAGACGACCGAGGACGGCCGCGCCATCGTCCGCTTCCAGCCGCGCCCCGACAGGGGCTGAACGGCACGTGCGAAGACCGTGCGCCGGGCCGGTGTGGCTCTTCGACCTCGACAACACGCTGCACAACGCCAGCGCGCACATCTTCCCGCACATCAATCTGAGCATGACGGCCTACCTCGCGCGGCACCTCGCGCTCAGCGAGGAGGACGCCAATGCCCTGCGAGTGCGCTACTGGCGGCGCTACGGCGCAACGCTGACCGGCCTCATGCGCCATCACGGCGTGAATCCGCACCACTTCCTCGAAGAGACGCACCGCTTCGAACGCCTGCACGCGATGATGGTCTTCGATCGCGCACTCGGCGCGCTGCTGCGCCGCCTGCCGGGGCGCAAGATCGTGTTCTCGAACGGACCGCAGCGCTATGCCGGCGCCGTGCTCGAAGCGATGGGGATCCGCCGCCATTTTGCGGCGGTATATGGCATCGAGCGGATGCGCTTCCACCCCAAACCGCAGCCGCGCGCCTTCCGCCACCTGCTGCACGATCTGCGCCTGCGGCCGCAGTGCTGCATCCTGGTCGAGGATTCTGCCGAGAATCTGCGCACCGCCCGCCGTCTGGGCATGAAGACGGTGCTGGTCGGCCGCGGCATGAAAAAACCGGCCTACGTCGACGTCAGGATCGCATCGATCCTCGATCTGCGCCGCGCGGCCGGCCGCCTGCTGCCCCGGTAGGAAATACCGGGGCCGGGCAGCACCGGCCTCAGCCGGCGGCCTTCATCCAGCGCGCCGCGTCGAGCGCGAAGTAGGTCAGGATGCCGTCGGCGCCGGCGCGCTTGAACGACAGCAGCGCCTCCATCACGCACGCCTCTTCCGCCAGCCAGCCATTGGCGATGGCCGCCTTCAGCATCGCGTACTCGCCGCTTACCTGGTAGGCGTAGGTCGGCACCTGCAACTCGGTCTTCACACGGCGCACGATGTCGAGATAGGGCATGCCGGGCTTGACCATGAACATGTCGGCGCCCTCGGCGATGTCGAGCGCGACCTCGCGGATCGCCTCGTCGGTGTTCGCCGGGTCCATCTGGTAGGTGTACTTGTTGCCCTTGCCGAGATTGCCCGCCGAACCCACCGCGTCGCGGAAGGGGCCGTAGAAGCTCGACGCGTATTTCGCCGAATAAGCGAGGATGCGCGTGTAGATGCGATTGTCGCTGTCGAGTTCGGCGCGGATGCGCGCGATGCGCCCATCCATCATGTCGGACGGGGCGACGACGTCGGCGCCCGCCTGCGCATGACACAGCGCCTGTTTCGCGAGCGCCTCGAGCGTCTCGTCGTTGAGCACGTAGCCGCGCGGGTCGTCCGGGTCGATCAGCCCGTCCTGGCCGTGACTGGTGTAGGGGTCGAGCGCGACGTCGGTGATCACGCCGAGTTCCGGGAAGCGCTCCTTGAGCGCCTGCACGACGCGCGGCACGAGGCCGTCCGGGTTCCACGCTTCCTCGGCGCCCGGCGTCTTGCCGGCGACATCGATCACCGGGAAGAGCGCCAGTGCGGGAACGCCCAGCGACACGGCCTCTTCGGCAACACGCAGCAGGTTGTCGAGCGACACGCGCGTCACGCCCGGCATCGACGGCACGGTCTGCGTGACCTGCTTGCCTTCGAGCACGAACACGGGATAGATCAGATCGTCGGCCGACAGGCGCGATTCGCGCATCAGGCGGCGGGAGAATTCGTCGCGGCGCATCCGCCGCATGCGGGTCGCGGGAAAAATTCCGGTAGGACGCATGTTCAATCCAGCTCCAGTTCAGTTAATCAACACGAAACATAAGGTAACGAAGTCGGGTGGGAACTTATCCAAAGTCCATTTACTCTGAACGTTCGGATGGTGACGAGCCGTCCCCCGCTTCACCTCCCTGAGCGGGTGCCTTAATCCCGTTAAGGCGTTTGACCCCGGGCTTTATCCCCTTTAGCCCGGGGTCTTTTATTTTCCGGCCCCGCCCAGGCGCGCCGCCGCCGGAATCGCAGGCAGCTCCTCCCGAGGCAGATTCAGCCAGCCCGCCACGGTGTGCTCCACCTCCTCCGCCCCGACCTTCTTCAGGCTGGAGAACAGCTGGACCGTGACCTGCGGTCCCAGCGTCGCCAGTTCGCGGCGCACCGCGGCCAGCGTGGCCGCCGCCTCGTTGCGCGTGAGCTTGTCCGCCTTCGTCAGCAGCGCGTGAATCGGCCGCCCGCTCGGCAGGAACCAGCCGATCATCTGGCGGTCCAGCGGCGTCAGCGGGTGGCGCGAATCCATGATCAGCACGAGCCCGACGAGACTCTCGCGCCGGCTCAGGTAGTTCTCCAGCAGGCCCACCCACTGCCGGCGGATCGCCTCGGGCACCTTGGCATAGCCGTAACCCGGAAGGTCGACCATCACCGCCCCGCAGTCGAGACGGAAGAAGTTGATCAGCTGCGTACGCCCGGGCGTCTTCGATACGTATGCCAGACGCGTATGATCGGCAAGCGTATTGATGGCGCTCGACTTGCCGGCGTTCGAACGGCCGGCGAAAGCGATCTCGGGCCCGTCCGGAACCGGTAAATCACCCGGTTTTGCGATGGAAATTTCGAATTTTGCGTTGCGGAAGAGGGACATCGGAAAGGACGGGAAAATGCTGATGGTTATGCCGGACGGCCCACATTGCATCGCGCAAATCCGGCCAGCTGTTATAGAATACCGCGTTTGCAATATCCACTCACGGCTTTCTGAGGACACCATGATCAAGCGTTCCCTGCTGCTCTCGCTGCTGCTGGTTACGGGCGGCCTTCATGCCCAGGACCAGGCTCCCGACCTCGCCAAGGCGAAACAGACTGCAGAAACCCTCTGCGTCGGGTGCCACGGCGCCGACGGCAACAGCCCGATTCCGGTCAACCCGAAACTGGCCGGCCAACATGCCGATTACCTCTTCAAGCAACTGAAGAACTTCAAGGGCTGGAACGGCAAGCCCGCGGAACGCGAGAACCCGATCATGGTCGGCATGGTCGCTGCACTCGAGGAAGCGGACATGAAGGCGCTTGCCATCCACTTCTCGTCGCAGACGCTGCAGCCCGACTCGGCCAAGAACGCCGACCTCGCCAAGCTCGGCCAGAACATCTGGCGTGCGGGCCTCCCGGCCAAGGGCGTTCCCGCCTGTGCCGGCTGCCACGGCCCTGCCGGTGCAGGCCTGCCGGCCCAGTTCCCGCGCATCGGCGGCCAGTATGCCGATTATACCGAGGCGCAGCTGAAGGCCTTCCGCGACGGCGTGCGCAAGAACGACCCGGCGCAGATGATGCAGACCATCGCGCTGAAGATGACCGACCCGGAAATGAAGGCGGTCGCCGACTACGCCGCCGGCCTGCGCTGATCGTCAGACGCTGCACCGGTCTCGAAGGGGGTGGCCAGCGCCACCCCTTTTCTTTTTCCGGCACCGGACGCGTGGTCACCCTCGCGCCGCCGTTCGCACGGCACGCAAGATCGGACGATAATGCGTTCTTCCGCAAGACCGAGCGAACGCCGCATCCAGGAACGAAAACCATGGCTCAGACACCCGGGAACCCGACCTCCGCCCGTTCGCCCAACTACACCGCCGCCCAGGCCAGGCAGGCCATTCTCGACCGGCTGACGCCGGTCGGAGGCTGGGAGCGCGTCAACGTCCGCAGCGCCCTAGGTCGTGTGCTCGCCGAGGACGTGATCGCGCCGTGCAACGTGCCGGCCCACGACAACTCGGCGATGGACGGCTACGCGGTGCGCCACGCCGACCTCGCGCCTCAGGGCGAAAGCACCCTGACAGTGGTCGGCACCGCGTTCGCAGGCAAGCCCTTCTCCGGCATCGCCGGCGCCGGACAGGCTGTCCGCATCATGACCGGGGCGCCGATTCCGGAGGGTGCCGACACGATCGTCGTGCAGGAAGTGGCGCGCGCCGCCGACGGCAAGGTGCATGTACCGGCAGGACAGCGCGCCGGACAGAACCTGCGCCGCGCCGGCGAGGATCTGGCACTGGGCGGCGTCGCCCTGCCCGCGGGCAAGCGCTGCGGTCCGGCCGAACTGGGCCTCATCGCCTCGCTCGGCATCGCCGAGGTCACGGTGCACCGCCGCCTGCGCGTGGCCTTCTTCTCCAGCGGCGACGAGCTCGCGTCGATCGGCAAGCCGCTCGCCCCCGGCGAGGTGTATGACAGCAACCGCTACACGCTCTTCGGCGCGCTCTCGCGCCTGGGCTGCGACCTCATCGACATGGGCGTCGTGCGCGACGACCCGCAGGCGCTGGAAAAGGCCTTCCGCGACGCATCGGCGAACGCCGACGTGATCCTGACGAGCGGCGGCGTGTCGGTCGGCGAAGCGGATTTCATCCGCGAACTCGTGAATCGGCTCGGTGAGGTCGCGTTCTGGAAGATCGACATCAAGCCCGGACGACCGATGGCCTTCGGGCGCGTCGGCGATGCGTGGCTGTTCGGCCTGCCCGGCAATCCGGTCGCGGTGCTCGTGACCTTCTACCAGTTCGTCCAGGATGCCCTGCAGGCCTTGTCCGGCGTGTCGCCCCTGCCCGAGCCGGCGCTGATCCACGTCGAATGCGCGGAAACCATCCGCAAGCAGCCCGGACGACGCGAATTCATGCGCGGTCGCCTGGCCCTCGCCGAGGGCCGCCAGACGGTGCGCCTCGCGGGCGCCCAGGGTTCGGGCGTCCTGCGCTCGATGTCGGAAGCCAACTGCTTCATCGTGCTGCCGGAAGAGCGCGGCGACGTCCTCGCCGGCGAGACGGTGCAGGTGCAGATCTTCGACGGCCTCGTATAAGACCCACCCACAGGAATACCTCATGAATCAGGATGAACTGAAGAAGGCCGCAGCGCACGCGGCGCTGGACTACGTCGAGGACGGGATGATCGTCGGCGTCGGCACGGGCTCGACGGTCAACCATTTCATCGACGGGCTGGCCGGGATGCGCGACCGCATCGCCGGTGCCGTTTCGAGTTCGGAGGCGAGCGCACGCCGGCTGGAGGCGTACGGGATCCCGTTGATCGCGCTGAATGACGTGACTGGCCTGCAGCTCTATGTCGATGGCGCGGACGAGATCGACGGCGGTTTTGCGATGATCAAGGGCGGCGGCGGTGCGCTGACGCGCGAGAAGATCGTCGCGGCGGTGGCCGACCGCTTCGTGTGCATCTGCGACCAGTCGAAGCTGGTGAGCTGCCTGGGCGCGTTCCCCCTGCCCGTCGAGGTGATTCCGATGGCACGTGCCTACGTGGAGCGCCGCCTCGCACAAATCGGCGGCCGGCCGGTGCTGCGCGAGGGCTTCGTGACCGACAACGGCAACCTGATACTGGACGTGCATGGCCTGCGCATCCCCGCGCCCCGGCAGCTGGAAACCGAGATCAACCAGATCACCGGCGTCGTGACCAACGGCCTGTTCGCGTTGCGCGGCGCCGATCTGCTGCTGCTCGCCACGCCCGACGGCGTCGAGCGGCGCGTTGCGGTGACTTCCTGAACTACATGCATCGGTGCAATATTTTCGTCACATTGAACTGCTAGCCTCGCGGACTCTCGGGACCGGAACATGAAAATGAGCAAGCACACCTACACGCAGTTTGACAACGAACTGGAAGCCATCCGCAAGCGCCTGCTGGAAATGGGCGGCCTGGTGGCCCAGCAGCTGACGCGTGCGATCGAAGGGCTCGGGACGGGCAACCACGAATTGCTGGAACAGGTCATCGCGGATGATCGCAAGGTCAACGACGAGGAAGTTGCGCTCGACGACGCCTGCATCCAGGTCATCGCACGTCATGCGCCCGCCGCCGGGGACCTGCGCATGGTCATGACGATGATCCAGATGATCACCGACCTCGAACGTATCGGCGACGAGGCCAAGAAGATCGCCAAGGCCGGGCGCCAGATCATCGACTCGGACGCCGCCTTCGTCCCGAAGGTGGAATTGCGTCACGTGTCGACGATGGTCGTCGAGATGCTGCAGGGCGCGCTCGATGCCTTCGCCCGCATGGACCCGACGGCGTCGCCCGAAATCGTGCGGCGCGACAAGGAGGTCGACGCGATATTCAAGGGCATCATGCGCCAGCTGATCACCTACATGATGGAAGATCCCCGCGTGATCACGCGCTCGCTGGACGTGCTGTTCATCGCCAAGTCGATCGAGCGCATCGGCGACCACACGAAGAACCTCTCCGAATACGTCGTGTACATGGTCAAGGGCCGCGACGTGCGCCACGAGGGCGTCGAGGCGCTGGAACGCGCTTCCGGCCCCAACTGAGGGCCATCACGCCGCCCCGACGCGGCCGATGCAAAAAGGGATGGCCGCGGCCATCCCTTTTTCATTCACGCACGCCGCATTCCGCGGCGGACGCTCACGCCGCCGGCGGGACGTAGCCGCCGACCTGGTCCGCGCCGCCCTCGAAGAAATGCTTCTCCATCTGCTCCGCCAGGTACTTGCGCGCGCGCGCATCCATCAGGTTCAGGCGATTTTCGTTGATCAGCATGGTCTGGTACTTGACCCACTGCTGCCAGGCTTCCTTCGAGACGTTGTCGAAGATGCGCTTGCCCAGCGCACCGGGAACCGGGGGCAGGTCCAGCCCTTCCGCCTCGCGACCAAGCTTGATGCAATTGACCATACGGGCCATCGTTCAGTCCTCTCTTCTGCAATCGGGTTCATCGGATTCGGTGGCGCTCATTCTAGCGGATTCCCCCACGCTGCTCCCGGCCATGGTCCATTGATCGCGGCCACCGCTCTTCGAACGGTACATGGCCTGATCGGCCGCCGCGATCAGTTGTTCTGCGCACGGGGCGTGGCGCGGATAGATCGCGATGCCGAGGCTCGCGGTGATGCCGACGCTGCGGCCGCCGAATTCGAACCGCAGCCCTTCGATCACCTCGATGATGCGGCGCGCCAGCTCGCACAGCTCCTTCTCCCCCGCATCGGGCACCACCACGCCGAATTCGTCGCCCCCCAGACGGCAGAACATCTCGTTGCGGCGGATGACGTCGCCGACCTTGTCCGCCAGGGCGACCAGCACCTCGTCGCCGGCCTGGTGGCCGAACTCGTCGTTGATCGGCTTGAAGCCGTCGAGGTCGATCGCCACGAGCCCGACCTGACTGTCACGGCGCGAGGCGTCCGCGAGCTGCCGGTCGAGCTCCTCGTGGAAACGGCGGCGGTTGTAGAGGCCGGTCAGCGGATCGTGCTCCGCCAGCTCGACCAAGCGTTGCGCGGTGCGGCGCTGCTCGGTGACATCCTCGTAGATCCACACACGTCCGATGCCGCGGCGCCCCTGCACGGCCTCGACCAGCGCGGCGATGTCCGTGACGATGCGGCCATCCTTGAAATGCACTTCGTGGGGCTCGCTGACGACATAGGTGCGCACCACTCCGTCAATGTGTTCGAAGTAGGCCTCGGGCTGCTCGATCAGCTCGGCGACGCGGCTCTGCAGCACGACGTCGCGCATGCCGATGAGGTTCTCGTCGGGGGGGAAGCCCCAGATGTCGAGCATCGCGCGGTTGTAATAGAGCACGCGGTGATCGCGGTCCATGAACAGGATGCCCAGCCGGATGACGTTGAGCAGCGCGGACAGGCGCTGGCGCTCGTCGTTCGAGCGCGCGAGGTAGCGCTCGCGCAGCGCCTGGGCACGCCGCAGCTCGGTGACGGTTTCGAGGAGCTTGTATTCGGCTTCCTTGCGCGCCTGGATGTCCTCGGCCGACATCCTGAGGCCGGCCGGCTGCCCGCCCTCCCGGCCGAGCGGCCGCCAGTGGCAGGCGACCCAGCAGATGTGGCCATCCTCGCGCAACAGGCGCATCTCGAAATCCTCGCCGGGACTTCCCTCGGCGACGCGCTGCGCCATGCGCTGGCAATAGCGGCGGTCCGATTCGTGCACCAGCAGGGCGAGCGCATCGGGCGCCTGGAGGCAGGCAGAGGGATTCCAGCCCGTCAGCCGTTCGATCGAAGGGCTGATCCAGGTCAGCCGCCCGCGCATGTCGAACAGGGCTTCGACGCCATGCACGCCTTCGGCGATCTCGCGCAGTCGGGAAACCCCGACGGCGACCGCATCCAGGCGCTTCGCATAATCCGCGGGCGCCTCGCCGCCGCCCGCTCCGGCCGATAGGCGCACGACGCCGTCCAGCGCATCGAGACGCGACGCGATGGCCGCGTCGTCACCCGTCTGGCGGCGAACGGCGGCGCTGGCCTGGAGATACACGGCCGCGGCACTCAGCCCCCCGGCCGCGAGAATGCCGAGCGCCAGCAGCCCCCATTCGCCGGCAATGCCGAAACGCGCACCGGCCAGCGCGCCAAGGCCCGCGAGGAGGGCTCCGGCCACGCCCGCGAAGACCGGCGCCGCCCGCGATGGGGCGTCCTTCCCGTTCACACGGCCTCCGCACGCACGCAGCGCACACACCGTCGGCCGGACAAGGCGCGCGCGTCCGTCATAGCGTCTTCACGAAAACCTTGGAGCGCCGCTGGTAGTTGTACAGCTCGCGCTTTTTCAGCGGCAGCGCCTCGGGGCCGATCTCGCTGAAACCGCGTTCGCGGAACCAGTGCGCCGTGCGCGTCGTGAGCACGAAGAGGCGCTCGAGGCGCTGCTTGCGCGCGCGCTGCTCGATGCGACGCAGCAGCTGGTCGCCGAGTCCGGCGCGGCGGTATTCGGGCGTGACGGCGAGACAGGCGAGCTCCGCGGCGCGCTCGTCGGAAAACGGGTACAACGCCGCACAGCCGACCAGCACGCCGTCGTGCTCGACGACCGAGAAGCGGTCGATCTCCTGCTCCAGCAGTTCGCGCCCGCGCCGCACCAGGGTGCCGTCCGCCTCCATCGGCGAGATCAGCGCGACCAGCGCGGCGACATCCTCGACACTCGCGTCGCGCAGACGGAACAGCGGATCACGCGACACGACAGTGCCTACCCCGGCGTGGGTGAAGAACTCCAGCAGCAGGCCGCCGTCCTTGTCGTGATCGATGAGGTGAACGCGCGCGACGCCGCGGCGCACCGCGCGGATCGCGCACGGCAGGTAGAGGTCGAGGTCCTCGGTGAGGCCTTCCCCGGCATTGAACATGCGCTCGGCCTCGTCCGCCGTCACCGAATCGATCAGGCGCTGGTCCGCGTCGAGGAGGCCCGGCGCGTCGCACAGGTAGATCAGCTTCTCGGCCTTCACGGCGACGGCGACGGCCTCGGCGACCTCCTCCATGCTGAGGTTGAAGATCTCGCCCGCCGGCGACACGCCCATCGGCGAGATCAGCACGACGTTCTGCTGGTCGAGGTCGGCGTTGATCTCCTCTGCGATGATCTTGCGCACGGCGCCCGTGTATTGATAGTCGACGCCGTCGACGATACCGACCGGGCGGGCCGTGATGAAGTTGCCGCCCGTCACGCGCATGTAGCTGCCTGCCATCGGCGTGTTCGGCAGCCCCTGCGACAGCAGCGCCTCGACTTCGAGGCGCGTCACCGCCATCGCGGCCTTCACGCACTCGAGCGCATCGGCGTCGGTGACGCGCAGTCCGTTGTGGTAGCGCGGCTCCAGCCCGCGGCGGGCGAGTTCGGCTTCGATCTGCGGCCGGGCACCATGCACGAGCACGAGGCGGATGCCCAGCGCGGCCAGCAGGTTGCAGTCGTAGGCGAGGCTCTGCGCGCGCGCGCCGGCCGCGACTTCCCCGCCGAAGGCGATGACGAAGGTGCGGCCGCGAAAGGCATGGATGTAGGGCGCGGCCCCGCGCACCCAGGCCACGAACTGCTCCGTCGACGCCGCGATGTCGGATGCCGCGGGATTGGGGTTGGGGTTGCCGGAGTTGGAATGGCCGCTCAAATCATCACCATCAGGAAATCGGAAAGCTCGCCGGACGCGGCACATGGCACGCATGCCCGGTCCATTCTAGCGGAATACACCACACATCGCGGCGCGACCTCCGCACGCGATCGGGCCATCGGCGCAGTCCCGTTCGTCAGCGTCGCAATGCGGACTCGAGCCGCTCGCACAAGGTACGCAACACCTTGATGCGGGCAAAGAGCTTGTTGTCCGCCTCGACCAGGGTCCACGACGAGTTCTCGGTGCTGGTACGGTCGACCATGTCGCACACGGCGCGGCCGTAGTCGTCCCATCGTTCGCGGTTGCGCCAGTCCTCGGCGGTGATCTTGAAGCGCTTGTGCGCTTCGGCTTCACGCTCGCGAAATCGTTCCAGCTGCTCGTCCTTGCCGATCTGCAGCCAGAACTTGACGACCACCGCTCCGGCGTCGGCCAGCTGATCCTCGAAGTCGTTGATCTCGGAGTACGCGCGCATCCAGTCCGCCTCCGAACAGAAGCCCTCGACGCGCTCGACGAGGACACGGCCGTACCAGGAGCGATCGAAGATCGCCACCCGGCCCTGGCGCGGCAGGTGCCGCCAGAAACGCCACAGATAGGGCTGGGCACGTTCTTCCTCGGTCGGCGCGGCCACCGGCACGACGTGGTACTGGCGCGCGTCGAGCGCGGCGGTGACGCGGCGTATCGTGCCACCCTTGCCCGCGGCATCCGCGCCTTCGAACACGAGAACGAGGGACCGGCTGCGGAAGGCCTCATCGCGCGTGAGCAGCGCGAGCCGCCCCTGATAGCGCTCGAGGAGCTCCTGATACTCCTTCTTGTCCAGCGGCTGCCGCAACTCGAGGCTGCCGAGCAGGTTGCGCGCGTCGGGCGCGGGCGGCAGCGGAGGCGCCGTCTGGCGTGCCACCCAGTGGCGCGCGTCGGCATCGAGACGCTTGCGCAAGGCATTGTGCAGGGTGCGCGCAACGAGGAGCTCGCGATAGCACGGATCGGAACCATCGACGATCATCCACGGCGCATCGCCCGTACTGGTGTGGCGCAGAGTATGTTCGGCCACTTCACGATAGCGGTCGTAGCGCTCGTAGGCATGCCAGTCCTGCTCGGTGACCCGCCAGCGCGTACGCGTATCCTTTTCCAGTGCCTTGAGGCGTTTGCGCTGCCCGTCCTTCGAAAGATGGAACCACAGCTTGAGCAGCAGCACCCCTTCGCGCACCAGCATCGCCTCGAAGCGGTTGATCTCATCGAGGCGCTGGTCGAGGTCGGCCTTCTTCGACACCTTCTCGACGCGCTCGCGCATCGGGTCCGTGTACCAGTTGCCGAAGAGGATGCCGATGCGCCCGCGCGGCGGCAGCGCGCGCCAGAAACGCCACATGAAGGGGCGCTCGGCCTCGTCGGTGGTCGGCGAATCGAAGGCTTGCGTCTGGATATGGCGCGGGTCCATCCACTCGTTGAGCAGATTCACCGTCTCGCCCTTGCCGGCGCCGTCGATGCCGTTGATCAGCACGACGACGGCAAAGGATTTCGCTTCGAGAAGGTCGAACTGCGCGTCGAGCAGCTGCGCGCGCAGCTCCGGTTCGGCGGCGTCGTATTCGTCCTTGTCCACCTTGTGGCCCAGTTCAGCCGATTCGAACATCGCCCAGCTTCCTCAAAAATCGCCCCACACCGCCTGCAGCGCCGCCATCGCGGCCAGCCCCGCAGTCTCGGTGCGCAGTACGCGCGGCCCCAGGCCCATGCCGGCACAGCCCGCGCTGCGACAGGCCGCAAGCTCGTCGTCGGACCACCCCCCTTCCGGACCGATCAGCAGGTGCACCTCCCCCGCCGGACGCCCGGTGTCGAGCAGACGCTGCGTGGCCGCAGGATCGAGGATCAGGCGTACGCCGGCACAGGGGCGGGCGAGATAGTCGCGCAATCCGGCGATCGGCGCGACAGCCGGTACGCGGTTGCGTCCGCTCTGCTCGCACGCCGACACGGCGACCTGCTGCCAGTGCTCGACGCGCTTCGCCGCACGCTCGCCGGCAAGCCGCAGCACGGAACGCTCCGCCTGCACCGGCACGATCGCGGCCACCCCCAGTTCGACCGCCTTCTGCACGATCCAGTCCATCTTGTCGCCGCTCGCGAGGGCCTGCACCAGCACCAGCCGCAGCGGCGACTCGCGCTCGACCTCACGCCGCTCCTGCAACTCGGCGAAGCACTGCTTGCCGCGCAGCCGCAGCACGGCCGCGACCTCGCCGCCCGTGCCGTCGAACAGGATGACGGGATCGCCGTCGCGCAGGCGCAGCACGCGCGACGCATGATGGGCCAGCGCCTCGGGCAGCTGGGTCTCGCCGGAAGCCGGCAGCGGAAGGGGGCAAAAGAAGCGCGAAATCATCGTGGTGTATTATAAGGACACTGCATTCCCGCGAGACCCGCGCGCGACACGGCCATGATTTCCAGCGTTCCCGACCACCCTTCATACGCCGCCCCTGCGCCAGCCGGCACGGCGCGCCGGAATGCATCGCCCCCCAAAACCGCAACCGTCGCGAGGCGCCGCTGATGCCCACGGCCAGCCAACGGCTCGCGCAGGCGCGGGCGCTCGAATCGCTGGCGCGCGACATCGCCCGCGAGGTGATCCTGCCGCGCTACCTCAAGACTGCACGCAACCGCAAGGCGGACGGCACGCTGTTCACCGAGGCCGATCTCGAATCGCAACGCCGCTTTTCCGAAGAGTTGCCCAAGCTGGCGCCCGGCGCCGTGCTCGGCGAAGAGATGAGCGCCGCGGAGCAGGCCCATTTGTGGAGCGAGGGACGACGCGGCATGTGGTGTATCGACCCGATCGACGGCACGACGAACTTCGCCAACGGAATTCCCTTCTTCGCCGTTTCGATCGCCTATCTGGTCAATCACGAGACGCGCTTCGGCGTCGTCTACAACCCGGTCACCGACGAATCCTTCTACGCGGCCAAAGGCGCCGGCGCTTTCCTGAACGGCGTGGAACTGCCGCTGCGGGTGGCCGCGGCACAGCTTTCGGACGCGGTGGCCGGCATCGACTTCAAGCGCATCAGCCACCACCTGGGCGACGAGCTCGCGGTGCGGCCGCCTTATTTCTCGCAACGCAATTTCGGCTCGAGCGCGCTCGAATGGTGCTTCGTCGCCGCCGGACGACTCGACGTGTATGTGCATGGCGGACAGATGCTGTGGGACTACGCGGCCGGCAAGCTGATCCTGGAGGAAGCGGGCGGCACGGCGACCGCGCTGGACGGGGGAACGCTGATCGCGGGACCGTCGATCAAGCGCGGCGTGATCGCGGCCGCCAGCCCCGGGCTGTTCACGGACTGGCGCAACTGGGTCAGCGCCCACTCCTGATCGGCCGATTCCAGGCGCCCCGCCCGCCCCCCCATCCGGACAGACCCATGACTTCGCCCGCCACCGCACGCTCCGGCTTGCAGGAACGCCGCTCGCACCAGCACGTGCGCGAGATCTTCGTCGAAGCATGCGAACTGATCACGCCCTTCTTCGCCCGGGAGAACCGCTGGGGCAACTCGACGCTCGACCACCTCGCCTACCGCGTGCTGCGCGACCATTACCCCGAACTCTCCTTCGAGGAAGTTCACGTGCTCGTCGTCGCAGCCCACCGCGTCCATTCCAGCCGGGGCTCGCGCCCCGCCGACGCCTGAAAGCGGCGCCTTTGTCCACGACCTCCCCGCAACGGCCTCCATCATGTCGACCAAACATCCCATCATCGCCGTAACCGGCTCGTCGGGTGCCGGCACCACCACGGTCAAGCACACCTTCGAGGCGATCTTCCATCGCGAGAACGTGAATGCTGCCATCGTCGAGGGCGACAGCTTCCACCGCTACACGCGCGACGAGATGACCAGGCTGATCGAGGAAGCCGAACGGGCGGGCCAGCGGGGCATCAGCCATTTCGGTCCCGAGGCGAACCTCGTCGAAGAGCTGGAGGCCCTCTTCCGTGCCTACGGCAAGTCCGCAACGGGGCGCCACCGCAACTACATCCACGACGCCGAGCGCGCCGCGCGCACGGGCCTGCCGATGGGCAGCTTCGGTGAATGGGAGGATCTCCCCGTCGGCACCGACTGCCTGTTCTACGAGGGCCTGCACGGCGCACTCGTGACGGACAAGTTCGACGTCGCCCGCCATGTCGATCTTTTGATCGGCGTGGCACCGACGATCAACCTCGAATGGATCCAGAAGCTGCACCGCGATACGCGCGAGCGCGGCTACTCGCCCGAGGCGGTGCAGGACACGATCCTGCGGCGGATGTACGACTACGTGCATTACATCGTCCCGCAGTTCTCGCGCACGCATATCAACTTCCAGCGCGTGCCGGTCGTCGACACCTCCAATCCCTTCATCGCACGTGAAGTCCCCACGCTGGACGAGTCGATGGTCGTAATCCGCTTCAAGGACCCGCGCGGCGTCGATTTTCCCCACCTGCTGCGCATGATCCACGACGCCTTCATGTCGCGCGCGAACAGCATCGTGATCCCCGGCGGCAAGCTCGATCTGGCGATGCAGCTCATCCTCACGCCGCTGATCTGGAAGCTGATGGAGCGCCGGCGCGAAGCGATTTGAGCCCCCGGAGGGCGCGCGCCGGCGCGATATTTGGCCTGCGCGCACAGGGAGTTGGCCCTTTTTGCAGCGCAGCAGACGCTACCCAAGCCCCCCGTTTTTCGGCGATAATCCGGCCTTTTCCCAGCCGGCCAAAGGCCCGAGAGATCCATGCAGGCAGCCCGCAACGACAACCCGCGCAACGTGCGGCCCCCGGTCTTCAACCCCGTCACCGGCGCGATCCGCGCCCTGGCGATGGATGCCGTCCAGCAGGCCAACTCGGGCCACCCGGGTGCTCCGCTGGGCATGGCCGAGATCGCCGAAGTGCTGTGGCGCCATCACCTGCGCCACAACCCGGCAAACCCGACGTGGGCCGACCGCGACCGCTTCGTGCTGTCGAACGGCCACGGCTCGATGCTGATCTACGCGCTGCTGCATCTCACGGGCTACGACCTGCCGATCGAGGAACTCAAACGCTTCCGCCAGCTGCACAGCAAGACGCCGGGCCACCCGGAGTACGGCTACACGCCGGGCGTCGAGACGACCACCGGCCCGCTCGGCCAGGGCATCACCAACGCAGTCGGCATGGCGCTGGCCGAGAAGATGCTGGCCGCGGAATTCAACCGTGACGGCCACGCCATCGTCGACCACCACACCTACGTGTTCCTCGGCGACGGCTGCCTGATGGAAGGCATCTCGCACGAAGCCTGCTCGCTCGCCGGCACGCTGGGCCTGGGCAAGCTGATCGCCTTCTACGACGACAACAACATCTCGATCGACGGCCATGTCGACGGTTGGTTCACCGACGACACGCCCAAGCGCTTCGCAGCCTACGGCTGGCAGGTGATCGCGAACGTGCAGGGCCACGATCCGGGCGAGATCGACGCCGCGATCCGTGCCGCGCAGGCCAACACCGCGCAGCCGACGCTGATCTGCTGCAAGACCGTGATCGGCGCGGGCGCCCCGAACAAGCAGGGCAGCCACGACGTGCACGGCGCCCCGCTGGGTGCCGCCGAAATCGCCGCGACACGCGAGCACATCGGCTGGACGCATGCCCCGTTCGAAGTGCCGGCCGACGTCTACGCCGCGTGGAATGCGCGCGAGAAAGGCAAGACCCTCGAAGCCGGCTGGAACGAGCGCTTCGCCGCCTACGCCAAGGCCTTCCCCGCCGAAGCCGCCGAATTCACCCGCCGCATGGCGGGCGAGTTGCCCGCCGACTGGTCGGCCCACGTCGACGCGGTGATCGCGAAAGTCGTCGACAAGGCCGAGACCATCGCCACCCGCAAGGCGAGCCAGAACAGCATCGAGGCCTTCGCGCCCAAGCTGCCCGAGATCGTCGGCGGCTCGGCCGACCTCGCCGGCTCCAACCTGACCCTGTGGTCGGGCGCCAGGGGCGTCACGAAGGAAGCCGGCGGCAACTACATCTACTACGGCGTGCGCGAGTTCGGCATGGCCGCCATCGCCAACGGCATCAGCCTGCACGGCGGCCTGATCCCCTACACCGCCACCTTCCTGATGTTCAGCGAGTACGCGCGCAACGCCCTGCGCATGGCCGCGCTGATGAAGATCCGCCAGATCTTCGTGTTCACGCACGACTCGATCGGGCTGGGCGAGGACGGCCCGACGCACCAGCCGGTCGAGCAGACCGCGACGCTGCGCCTGATCCCCAACATGGACGTGTGGCGCCCCTGCGACACCACCGAATCGGCCTTGGCCTGGGCCAACGCGATCGAGCGCAAGGACGGCCCCTCGGCACTGCTGTTCTCGCGCCAGAACCTGCCCTTCCAGGCGCGCTCGGCCGAGCAGATCGCGGCGATCCGCCGCGGCGGCTACGTGCTGTCGGAAGCCACCGGCGGCAAGCCGCAGGCGGTGATCATCGCCACCGGCTCGGAAGTCGCCCTCGCGGTCGCGGCACAGAAGTCGCTCGCCGAAGCCGGCATCGCGGTGCGCGTCGTGTCCATGCCCTCGACCAACGTGTTCGACCGCCAGGACCGCGCCTGGCAGGCTGAAGTCCTGCCCGCGGGCCTGCCGCGCGTCGCCGTCGAAGCGGGCGTCACCGACGGCTGGCGCAAGTACGTCGGCCTCGAAGGCGCGGTGATCGGCCTCGACCGCTTCGGCGAGTCCGCCCCCGCCGGCGAGCTGTTCAAGTATTTCGGTATCACTGCAGACGCGGTCGCAGAAGCCGTGAAGCAGATCGTGAAGTAAGCGTCGTCGCCGCGCTCCCGGCGCAGTCGGCGCCGGCAGTCCGCGGCGCCGACTTTCAGATTGTGCTGTTCGTATCATTGCTCCGGGAGAATCCTCGATGACCATCAAACTCGCCATCAACGGCTACGGCCGCATCGGTCGCTGCACGCTGCGCGCCCTGTACGAACTGGGTCTGCGCGACCAGTTCGAGATCGTTGCGATCAACGCCTCCGGCGATCTGGCTACCAACGCCCACCTGACGAAGTACGACACGACCCACGGCCGCTTCGCCTTCCCGGTCGAGACCGAAGGCGACAACGTCATGATCGTAAATGGCGACCGCATCCCCTTCTTCTCGACCAAGGATCCGCTGGGCGTGAACTGGGGCGACCTGGGCGTCGACGTGCTGCTCGAGTGCACCGGTGCCTACACCGCCAAGGCCAAGGCCGAGGTGCTGCTCAAGCAGGGCGCGAAGAAGGTGCTGATCTCCGCTCCCGGCGGCGATGACGTGGATGCGACGATCGTCTATGGCGTGAACCACGACGTGCTGACCGCGGCGATGACCGTCGTGTCGAACGCCTCGTGCACGACCAACTGCCTCGCACCGGTCGCGAAGGTGCTGCAGGACAACATCGGCATCGAGAAGGGCCTGATGACGACCGTGCACGCCTACACCAACGATCAGGTACTGGTCGACGTGCGCCACAAGGATCTGCGCCGCGCCCGCGCCGCCGCGCAGAACATCATCCCGACCAAGACCGGCGCCGCCAAGGCCGTCGGCCTGGTGCTGCCCGCGCTGAAGGGCAAGTTCGACGGCTTCGCGCTGCGCGTGCCGACGATGAACGTCTCGCTTGTGGACCTCACCTTCACCGCCAGCCGCGCGACCTCGAAGGACGAGATCACCGCGTTGATGAAGGAAGCCGCCAAGGGCGCGCTGAAGGGCATCCTGGCCGTCAACGAAGACCCGCTGGTGTCGATGGACTTCAACCACGACCCGCACTCCTCGATCTTCGACGCCACCCAGACGCGTGTGATGGACGGCAACCTCGTCAAGGTGCTGGCCTGGTACGACAACGAGTGGGGCTACTCCTGCCGCATGCTCGACGCTGCGCGCGCATTCCACAACGCGAAGTAATACACCCGTACCAAAGCAATCCGACGCCCTGCCTCAGCGGGGCGTTTTCACATCGGGAACGAATCCATGCAAGTCAAGAAACTCGTCGACCTCAACGTCGCCGGCAAGCGCGTCTTCATCCGCGCCGACCTCAACGTGCCCCAGGATGAAGCCGGCAACATCGTCGAAGACACCCGCATCCGCGCGTCGCTGCCCTCGATCAAGTACTGCCTCGACAACGGCGCCGCGGTCATGGTCACTTCGCACCTCGGCCGCCCGACCGAAGGCGAATGCCGCGCCGAAGACACGCTCGCGCCGATCGCCGTGCGCCTGGGCGAACTGCTCGGCAAGCCGGTGCGCCTGATCCGTGACTGGGTCGAGGGCGGCTTCGAGGTGAAGCCGGGCGAAGTCGTCCTGCTCGAGAACTGCCGCTGCAACAAGGGCGAGAAGAAGGACAACGAAGAGCTCGCGACGAAGATGGCCGCGCTGTGCGACATCTACGTCAATGACGCCTTCGGCACCGCCCACCGCGCCGAGGCGACGACCCACGGCATCGCCCGCTTCGCGCCGGTCGCCTGCGCCGGCATGCTGATGGGCGCCGAGATCGACGCCCTCACCAAGGCCACGGAATGCCCCGCCCGCCCGCTCGTCGCGATCGTCGGCGGCGCCAAGGTGTCGAGCAAGCTGACCATCCTCAAGACCCTGGCCGAGAAGGTCGACCAGCTCATCGTCGGCGGCGGCATCGCCAACACCTTCCTGCTCGCTTCGGGCCACCGTATCGGCGACTCGCTCGCCGAACCGGAACTGGTCAAGGAAGCGCAGGCCGTCATGGACATCATGAAGGCCCGCGGCGCCGAAGTGCCGCTGCCGGTCGACGTCGTCGTCGCCGACGAAGTCTCCGCACTGGCGCGTGCGAACCGCATCCCGGTCGAGGAAGTCGGCCCGCACGACCGCATCCTCGACGTCGGCCCGAAGACCTCGGCGAAGCTCGCCGAGATCATCGCCCACGCCGGCACCATCGTGTGGAACGGCCCGGTCGGCGTGTTCGAGCACAACCAGTTCGCCGGCGGCACGAAGATGATGGCTTCGGCGATTGCGCACTCGGACGCCTTCTGCATCGCGGGCGGCGGCGACACGCTCGCGGCGATCGCGAAGTTCCACATCGCCCAGGACGTCGGCTACATCTCGACCGGCGGCGGCGCCTTCCTCGAGTTCCTCGAAGGCAAGACGCTGCCGGCGATCGCGGCGCTGGAAGGGCGCTTCAACGACTGAGTAAGCCCTCGCGCGAGGCGGGCCCGACAACACCCCGGGCCCGACATGAAAACGGCCACCGCGAGGTGGCCGTTTTCATTGCTGCAAGGGTGCCGGACGCTCAGCCGCAGCTGCAGCTCCCGCAACCGCCGCACTTCTGCTTGCGCGTGACGAGATACACCGCGATCTGCTCACGGTCGAATTCGAACTCGTCGCTGCTCCCGTAACCGATCCCCGGCTGGAAGGTCTGACCGTCGATCACGATGGTCAGCGCGTGCAGGTCGCTCGCGGGATCGTGGGCGACCGAAAGGTCGTAGCTGCCGCCACGCGGCAGGCTGTCGAGCAGGGAGCGGGTAACGTCGTCGATCATGGGCGCTTCATCCTTCAGGGGGTAATCGTTCGCCGAACGGCATGGCACTGCATCCGACGGCGATGCATTCTCCCGGATCGACCTCCGCGGGATATTGTCGGAGGTCAACCGGATGCGTCAGCGCGTGTAGTAACCGACGCCGACCAGCATGTCGTCCACGCGCCGGATGAACGAATGCTTGGTCTCCAGCTTGTCGGTAACCGGGTTGCGCCACGCGTAGTCGAGTTCCCCCTCGCCCTTGCGGCTGACGATATTGACCATGTCGGCAACGATCGCCTTGCCCTTGGGATCCCGCACCGCACGTCCGTCGCTGCCGACCAGCTTGGGCATCGCGCCGTGCGCGAGGAAGCGCTGCGAATTCATGTCGATCGCGAACACATACAGGTCGTCCTGCACGAAGCCGCCGTCGAGCGCGTTGAAGGCCGCCACAGCCGCCTGGGCGCCCTTGTCCTTCACCGCCGCGACCGCGCGTTCCAGCAGTTCCTTCGCCTGAGCGGGCATCGCGCGCGGCACGTAATAGCCGACGGCGATGATGCGCTCGCCGACCTTGCGGAACAGCGTCACCTTCGGCTCCTCGCGGTTGTCGACCCGATTGAGCCAGCGATACTCGACGCGCCCGGCCTCGCTTTTCGCCGCGACATCGAGCATTTCGCGGAAGAAGGGCTTGCCCGCAGCGTCCTGCATGGTCGCCACGTTGCGCCCCACCAGGGCCACCGAGGAACCGCCGCTCGCAAGCATGGTGCCGTCCGTGCCCAAGGCGTACACGTACAACTCGCGGTCCTTGAACTGCGGCGCACGGTTGAACTCGTCGAACGCCGCATCGCCGACTTCGCGGAAACGCGCCACGGCCTTGTCGAGCAGGCGCTGGCTGCGGTTCTCGTCGGCGCGCTGCACGAGGGCGCCCTGTGCCGACGCGGGCACGGGGTCGGCGGCAAGCACGGGTTGCGCCATCAGGACGAGCGCGCACAGCGAAGCGACGGGAGCGAGTTTCATGGTGTTCGGAAGTCCGGTGATTTAATTGATGAAGGTAAAATTATAGGAAGCTTCAGCATATGTCGAGAGGCCGGCGCGGGCGCGGCGGAGAAGCCGCACCACCGCGGGGGTGAACGAGCCCCGCCCGACGGCGAAACGCCGCGCATCGCGGCCACGTCGGCCCCGTCGCCCGGGCGCGCGCAGGTAGAATCGTATCCTCGGATGCATATCGCCACGGAGACAACATGCCGCGCCACACGAAAATCGTCGCCACCCTGGGTCCGGCCTCGTCCGATCCGCAAGTCCTGGAACGCATGGTGCATGCGGGGATCGACGTTGTGCGCATGAATTTTTCGCACGGCAAGGCAGAAGACCACATCGCCCGCGCCACGGCGATCCGCGAGGCATCCGAGCGGGCCGGCCGGCCGGTGGGCATCCTCGCCGACCTGCAGGGCCCAAAGATCCGCGTCGGGAAATTCGCCGGCGACCGGGTCCACCTGCACAAGGATGCGGAATTCATCCTCGACGCGCACTGCGAACTGGGCGACGCGACGCGCGTCGGCCTCGATTACAAGAACCTGCCCAGGGACGTGAAGACGGGCGACGTGCTGCTGCTCGACGACGGGCGCATCAAGCTGGTCGTCAGCCGCGTCGTCGGCGCCGAGATCCACACCACGGTTCGCGTCGGCGGCGAACTGTCGAACAACAAGGGCATCAACCGTCAGGGCGGCGGCCTGACCGCCCCTGCGCTGACCGCGAAGGACATGGACGACATCAAGACGGCCGCCCTGATCGGGGTCGACTTCGTGGCCGTCTCCTTCCCCAAGAGCGCGGCCGACATGTACATGGCGCAGCAACTCCTGCGCGCGGCGGGCAGCGAAGCCTTCCTGATCGCCAAGATCGAACGCACCGAGGCGGTCGCCAACCTCGACGAGATCCTGGACGCCTCCGACGGCATCATGGTCGCCCGCGGCGACCTCGCGGTCGAGGTCGGTGACGCGGCCGTCCCGGCGCTGCAGAAGAAGATGATCCGCGCCGCACGCGACCGCAACAAGCTGACGATCACGGCGACGCAGATGATGGAATCGATGATCGGCAGCCCGGTGCCGACGCGCGCGGAAGTGTCCGACGTCGCCAATGCGGTGCTGGACGGCACCGACGCGGTGATGCTGTCGGCCGAGACGGCGTCGGGCAAGTATCCGGTCGATGTCGTCGAGGCGATGAGCCGCGTGTGCCTCGAAGCGGAGAAGTCGGCCGAGGTCACGCTCGACCGCGAAGTGCTCGACCGCGTGTTCACCCGCATCGACCAGTCGATCGCGATGGCGGCGATCTGGACCGCGTGGCACCTGAAGGTCAAGGCGATCGCCTCGCTCACGCAGACCGGCTCGACGGCGCTGTGGATGAGCCGCCTCAACAGCGGCGTGCCGATCTATGCGCTGACGCCCGAGTTGGCAGCCCGCAACCAGATGACGCTGTACCGCGAGGTCTTCCCGCTGCTGATGTCGCAGACACACCAGGACCGCGACCTGATGCTGTGGGAGGCCGAACAGATCCTGCTCGACCAGGGCGTCGTCGAGCACGGCGACCTCATCGTGCTGACGATCGGCGAGCCGATCGGCGCCTCGGGCGGCACGAACACGCTCAAGATCGTGCGCGTCGGCGAACACCCGGCGCCGCACCTGAGCGACCAGTGAGCGTGCAAATCCACGCACGCGGGTGCTAGACTCGCGCGCTTTGCATGACGCCTCCCGGTGCCTGCGATCCGCAGGAGAATCGGGAATGCGGTGAGGCGGCGCCTTCCGGGGCGCTCCGATTCCGCGACGTGCCCAACGCTGTAAGGGGGACCGCCGCCGCACGATGCCACTGACCCTCGGGTCGGGAAGGCGCGGCGCGGGATGAACCCGAGTCAGAAGACCGGCCGGGAGGCAGATCAACGGCGGACTGGTCCGTTCGCCGTCCACTGCGCTTCACAAGGGGAATCAATGAAGAGCGCCACACCCGGCCACCAGGCCCACCACCACTTCGACGACGCCGAACGCGCCACCGTGTATCGCAACATCCTGGCGCGACGCGATGTGCGCGGCCAGTTCCTGCCCGATCCCGTCGCCGACGACATGCTCGCGCGCATCCTCACCGCCGCGCACTTCGCGCCCTCGGTCGGCTTCATGCAGCCGTGGAGCTTCGTCCTCGTCCGCGACCAGGCGGTCAAGGCGCGCGTCCATGACGCCTTCACGATCGCCAACGCCGAAGCCGCGCAGATGTTCGAAGGCGCGCAGCGCGAAGTCTATTCCGGCCTGCGCCTGCAGGGCATCCTCGAAGCGCCGATCAACCTGTGCATCACCTGCGACCGCGACCGCGCCGGCCCGGTCGTGATCGGCCGCACGCACATCAAGGCGATGGATATCTACAGCTCGGTGTGCGCCGTGCAGAACCTGTGGCTGGCTGCCCGCGCCGAAGGGCTGGGCGTGGGCTGGGTGAGCATCTTCCGCCAGTCGGCGATCCGCGAGATCCTGTCGCTGCCCGAACGGGTCATGCCGGTCGCCTACCTGTGCATCGGCCACGTCAGCCACTTCCTCGACCAGCCGGAGCTGCAGACTGCCGGCTGGCGCCCTCGCCTGCCGCTCGATGAGCTCGTGCATTTCGACGGCTGGGGCGGCGACAGCGCGGACGCCGGATCGCTGCGCGAAGCGCTGCGCGCGGCCCAGGCACTTGCGGCGCAGGGCCTGCCGCCGCTCTGACGGCAGGGCGCGGCGGCGGGTATTTGCATACCGTTTCCTTCGCCGGACCCACCGCCGCCCAACAAACGCTAAAATGCGTGCCAATTCGCAACCCGGCACGCACCCCGTGCCTGCACTTGATACCGGAGAAGGACAATGCCCCTCGTTTCCATGCGCCAGCTGCTCGATCACGCCGCCGAAAACGGCTACGGTTTGCCGGCGTTCAACGTCAACAACCTCGAGCAGGTCCAGGCGATCATGGAAGCCGCAGCCGAATGCGACAGCCCCGTGATCATGCAGGCCTCGGCAGGTGCCCGGAAGTACGCCGGCGAAGCCTTCCTGCGTCACCTGATCGACGCCGCCGTCGAGGCCTATCCGCAGATCCCCGTCGTGATGCACCAGGATCACGGCCAGTCGCCGGCCATCTGCATGGGCGCGATCCGTTCGGGTTTCTCCAGCGTGATGATGGACGGCTCGCTGATGGAAGACGGCAAGACGCCGTCCTCCTACGAATACAACGTCGCGGTGAGCCGCGAAGTGGTGAAGTTCTCGCATGCCATCGGCGTGACGGTGGAAGCCGAACTGGGCTGCCTCGGCTCGCTCGAGACCGGCCAGGCCGGTGAAGAGGACGGCATCGGCGCGGAAGGCACGCTGGACCACTCGATGCTGCTCACCGACCCCGACCAGGCGGCGGACTTCGTCAAGCAGACGGATTGCGACGCGCTCGCGATCGCGATCGGCACGAGCCACGGCGCCTACAAATTCACGCGCAAGCCGACCGGTGACATCCTCGCGATCGACCGCATCAAGGCGATCCACGCGCGCCTGCCGAACACCCACCTCGTGATGCACGGCTCGTCGAGCGTGCCGCAGGAGCTGCTCGAGATCATCCGCCAGTACGGTGGCGACATGAAGGAAACCTACGGCGTGCCGGTCGAGGAGATCCAGACCGCGATCAGGTTCGGCGTGCGCAAGATCAACATCGACACCGACATCCGCCTCGCGATGACCGGCGCGGTGCGCAAGTTCCTGGTCGAGAACCCGTCCAAGTTCGATCCGCGCGACTTTCTCAAGCCGGCCCGCGAAGCGGCCAAGCTGGTGTGCAAGGCACGCTTCGAGGCCTTCGGCTGCGCCGGCCAGGCGAGCCGCATCAAGCCGCTGTCGCTGGAAAAAATCGCCACGCGCTACAAGGCCGGCGAGCTCACGCAGGTCGTCCGCTAAAGCCCTTTGCCCGGCTCGCGCCTTCGGGCGCGGTGCCGCCTGCACCGCCCATGTCCAAGGCAAACCTGAAGCTCACCGTCGGCTTCGAGTTCGAACTCGAGGCGCCTCCCGCTTTTCTCGACGCCAGCCACGAAAAACTGTGCAAGGCCGTCCAGGAATTGCTTGGTGCGATGGTGCTGCAAGGGATGCCGACGGTGACGGCAAAGCAGCTCGGGAAGGCGGGTATCTCGGTGCTTTCCCACCACCATCACCTCGACGTCCTGAACACCGCTGTAGCGGCGGCTCCCCGCCAGGAGCTGGTCGCCGCCGGCCCGCACCTCACCGACGACGAACTCGACCAGCTCGCACGCCGCTCGGCCGGGCGCGTTCCTCCCTCCGACGCCGAGCGCGCGCGCTTCCTGCGCCGGCACGCGCTCGCGCTCGTGGGCGAATTCCGCATGGTGCCCTGCGTGGTCGGGGCGCGCCTGAGTTCGGGCAAGGACGCCACCCTCAACGCACGACTGAATCTCACCAACGGCAGCGTCCTGGTGAGCGAACAGGACCGCCACAGCCGCCTGCAGGCCAACCAGGAAGGGTTGGTGGTGGCGCTCCAGGGATCGGACGTACGTCTGCGCGGCGCCTGTGCCGGACACACCTTGAGCGGCCCGGTGATCGAGGTGGCGCTCGGCGAGCTCTCCGCCCACCGCGACGCCCTCATCGCCATCTGGCAGCAGAACGGCTGAACCCGCCGAGAGGGTAAGGGCCGGCCTGCAGCGGGCGATCCCGCTGCGACACGCCCGTCAGCCGCCGTTCAATACGAGTCGGCGTGCCCTTCCCACATCTCCGACCTGAAGCGCACGACGCGGTTGCGCCCATCGTCTTTCGCACGATATAGGGCCACGTCCGCGAACTTCACGGCCTGCCAGAAGGTTTCGCTGTCCTCGGGGAACATCGCGAGGCCGATCGAAATCGTCTTCTGCAGCACTGCGCCGCCGATCTGGATCTTCAGGTCCTCGACGGTCGCGCGGATGTTCTCGGCGACACGCAGCGCATTCTCGGCCTCGGTTTCCTGCAGGACGATGAGGAACTCCTCCCCGCCGAAGCGGATGACCATGTCGGACGCCCGCACCGAGGTCCGCAGCACGACGGCCAGCGACTTGAGCACCATGTCGCCGGCGTCATGACCATAGGTGTCATTGACCATCTTGAAGTAATCGATGTCCAGCACCAGGAGCGCCAGCTCGATCTTGCGCCGGCGTGCGGTGGCGACCAGGGTATCGACGTATTCCTCGAGGAAGCGGCGGTTGTTCAGGCCCGTCATCGCATCGCGCAGCGAGGACTCGCGCAGCGTCTCGGTCAGGCGCTTGGCCTCCAGCACCGGCGCCATCTCGCGCACATAGACGTTCACGTACGGCACCTGCGCATGGAAGCGCGCGGCCTCCGATTCGCGCACGACGAGCTGGAGGATGCTGCCCACCGAGCCCGACTGCATGATGGGCACGCAGTAGTGGCGCCGCGGCTCGCCGGTATTGTCGGGCTGCTTGAACGCATAGCAGATGCCCGGCTGGGTCAGGCCGTCGACGGTGTGGCCGGAGCGCTTGCCGCGGCACATACCGCTGCGCAGGAGGATCTGCGGATCGCACCAGCGGCAGGGACTGCCCTGCACGCTGTCCACCATGAAGGGTTCGAGCTGCTTCGGCCCGGAAGTCTCGTAGATCGAGAATTCGCGGATGCCGAACTGGTCGGTCAGCACGCGGCCGAAGCGGTCGAATATCTCGGCCTTGGTCTCGTCCTCCTCGATCGCCTGCTTGAAGCTGGACGCGTCGGCCAGGCCGTTGACCATGTCGATCGCGACCTCGAGCTGGTTGTCGTCCTGCCGCAGGGTGCGTCCGGTGAGCTGGACGACGCGCTGGCTGATGCGCGCGAGGCCGTCGTCGAGGAAGGTGAGAAGGTTGTTGGTCTCGCTCGCGATCTGTCCGATCTCGTCATCGGTACGTTTCTCGACACGCCCCTTGAAGTCGCCCTTCAGCGCACGCTGCACGGCGCGCTCCACCGCCTGCGCGGTAGAGCCGACCGGCAGGATCAGACGCCGGGCGAGAACGATCGAAAGCGCCGCGAACACGGCCATCGTGACGCTGATCCAGCTCACCGTCGTGAGCGCCTTCTCCTTGAGTTCGGTGAGCGACAGCTCCATCGTGACGGCGCCGAGCACCGTCCCCTCGCTGACCTTGTGGCACTGCAGGCAGTTGGGCGTGCCGCGCGACGAGGCGGCGAACGGGATGGTGCCGCGGAACACCGACTCGCCGCGATCATCGCGGATCTCGTAGCGGGGCTGGCCGTCGGCGAGGACGAGCTTCTCGATCTCGTCCGCGTTCATTTCGCGGTTCATGCCCACGCCGAACTGCTCGTTCACGTACGACGAGCGCACGACCCGCGCCGTGCGCAGGCCCTGCACCTCGAGCAGGCGGTTGAGGAACTGTTCGCGCTTGTTGATGACCCCCTGGATCATCGACTCGGTCAGATGCACGCGGACCATTTCCGCGGCCGTTCGCACGTGTGCGGTCGACGAGGCGATCGAATAGCTGCGAAAAGCATAAAGGCTGATCAGGATCAGCATCACCAGTGTCCCCACAGCGATGCCGCCGAACAGCAGGGTCATCTTTCGATTCAGATTCATTCGGACTCCGGGGGTGCGCGCCTCCCCGCGTGATGATTTCGCCGGGGTGCAATTATGCCCGGAAAAACTTTGTAACACCCGACAAAGCGGGTACTTATGCTTGCTCATGGCATCGCCGCTGCGCACCCGGTCTTCGGCGAACTCACCCGGACGGTCCGGCCCCCCGCGCTGGAATTTCCACAAGTACGTGGTGGATCGCAACGGCAAGGTGATCGCGTCGTTCCCGAGCCGGGTCGAGCCGGATTCGCGCGAATTGCGCGAGGCGATCGAGCGGGTGCTGCAGGACGGCAAGGCCGCAGTGCGCCCTGCCCGCACCCGATGACCCGTACGGGCAATCGTGACATCATCCCGGGCGCAGCGGGATCCGCCCGCAGGCCACCTCCGCGAGGACGCCCATGTCACCCCCCTCCGCCGCACAGCTCGGCACCCTCGTCGCCGCGTGGGTGCTGTACGGGCTGATCCATTCGCTGCTGGCCTCGTTCATGGTGAAGGGCATCGTCGCACGGCACTGGCGCGCCGCGGCGCGCGGCTACCGGCTGGCCTTCAACGCCATCGCGGCCCTGCTGCTCGTACCCCCCGCGTGGCTCACCTTCGAACTGCGCGGCCCGCTGCTGTGGGAATGGTCCGGCGCGTGGGCGTGGCTGGGCAACGGGCTGGCACTCGCGGCGCTGGCGGGTTTCGCGTGGACGACGCGCCATTACGACATGGGAAGCTTTTCGGGCTTTGCGCAGTGGCGCGCGCGAAGCCATCCGCCGCCGCACGAGGAAGGGCGCCTGCAACTGTCGCCGCTGCATCGCATCGTGCGCCACCCGTGGTACTTCCTGGGCCTGCTGATCCTGTGGACGCGCGACATGGATGCCGCGCGGCTGACCTCGTCGCTGTGCGTCACCGCCTACCTGTGGATCGGCTCGCTGCTCGAGGAGCGCAAGCTCCTCGCCCTGCACGGCGCGCCCTACGCCCGCTACCGCGCCGCCGTCGCCGGGCTGGTCCCGCTGCCGGGCCGATTCCTCACTCGCGAGCAGGCCGAAGCACTCCTCGCGGAAAGCGATACCCCTGCCCCGGCCAAGGCTTTCCGTAATGGGGGAGGGGGAGTATAGTCCGCGGAAATTTCCGTTTTGTTACGCGTTATTACACTTCGCCTCGGGCGTCGGACCGGTCCCCGGCGGTGACTGCGTGCGACGTCCGCAAAAGTCCGGGATCGCCCCACGCAATGACTCCGATCAAGACCATCCGCGGACTCCTGCTGACTGCTGCCGTCGTTTTCTCGACCTTGCTCGCGGTCGCCACCCAGTACGTCGTATCCGGCCTCTACGAGCGCTCGATCCGCGAAGAAGCGATGCGCCATGCGAACACCTTTGCGGAAGTGACCTTCCAGTCGATGTTCCAGCTGATGCGCACCGGCTGGACGCGCACGCAGCTCGAGGAATTCATCCGCGCGATCGAGCGCTCCGTGGACAAGACCCCGCACCAGATCGCGATCTACCGCGCACCGCGCGTCGCCGAACTGTTCGGGGAAATCAAGCAACGCGAAATGGATGCCGCGATCCTCGAGGTGATCGCGAGCGGCGAGAGCCTGCGCCTGGACCGCGGCCCGGAAGTTCGCTTCATCAACGCCCTGCGTGCCGAGGCCGAATGCCGGCAATGCCACACGAACGCAAAACCCGGCGAGGTGCTGGGCGTCATCGACGTGCGGCAGGATGTCCGACCGCTCCTCGAGGCGGGCAATCGCCAGTTCCTGTTCGCCTTCGCGCCGGTGGTGCCGATCGCGATCGCGGCGACCTTGCTGATGGTGGTGTATATCCGCCGCCGGCTGAACAAGGCGATCGCGGGCTTTGCGACGAACATCCGCTCGATCAACCGGCTGTCCGATCTGAAACAGCTCGAAAACGCTTCGCTCGATTTCGGCTTCAGCGAGTTCAGTCCGGTTGCGACCGAGGTCAGGCAACTCACCGAGCGCGTACGCAGCGTGGCCGTAGACAAGGAGATGCTCGAGTTCGAAATCCGCCTGCTGGAGAAATTCATCCTCACGTCCGACGTCGTCAAGGACTGGCGCGAGTATGTGAATCGCCTGCTGATCGACATCGACGGCGTGATGCCGGCCTACGCACTGTTCTCGATCTTCAAGACCGGTGACGACGTCTTCGACCTCGAGGTGTTCTGGCGCTGCACGCCGTCGTCGGAAAGCCGCCAGCTGTTCGAGGAGACCGTGCGCGAATCGCTGCGCCGGAACCCCTACTTCGCCGAAGGCTACGCCGTGACCATCGAGCACAACATCGCCGACAGCACGCGCAACGCACCCGAGCTGGTGCGCTGCGACATCGAGGTACAGACGAAGTCCCTGCTGGTCGAGGCGCCCAAGATCGGCGGCATCGTCGGCATCGGCATGCAGGCCCAGGCCGGCACGGATGCCACGCGCTGGCTGGTGGTCGAGAGCATCCTGTCGACACTGCTGAACGTGGTCGGCTCGGTGAAGGCAATCGACAAGTACACGAAGGATCTCGAGTACTACGCGACGCGCGACCCGCTGACCAACCTCTACAACCAGCGCGTGTTCTGGGAGCTGCTCGACAGCGAGGCCACGCGCTCGGGTCGTCACGGCTACAAGTTCGGGCTGCTGATGATCGACGCCGACAACTTCAAGTCGGTGAACGACACATACGGCCACGGCTTCGGCGACGTGTTCCTGCAGGAGGTGGCAGTGGCCATCCGCCGTGCGATCCGCGAAGACGACCTGCTCGCGCGCTACGGCGGTGACGAATTCGTCGCGATCCTGCCCGAGACCGACCTCGCCGGGACGCTCGAGGTGGCCCAGCGCATCATCGACACCGTCACGTCGCTGTCGATCGAGACGCCCGACGGCGCGCGTGTCAGCGGCTCGCTGTCGGTCGGCATGGCGGTCTATCCGGACCATGCCATCGAGACCAAGGACCTCTTCCTGTTCGCCGACAGCATGATGTATCGCGCCAAGGCCGATGGCAAAGGCCGGGTCGCGGTCCCCACCGAGCAGGACGTGGTCGAGGTGTTCCGCTCGCTGTCCGAGAAGAGCATGCTGATCCTCGCGGCGGTCGAGGCGCGCGGCGTGATCCCCTACTATCAGCCCATCATCGACCCGAAGACGGGCAAGGTCGAGGCGCTCGAAGTGCTCGCGCGCATCCGTCTCGAGGATGGCTCGATCCTGGTCGCCGACGCCTTCGTCGCGATCGCCGAGAAGATGGGTCTGATGCACAAGCTCGACTACATCCTGATGGAGCGCGCGCTGGAGGCCGCCACCGCGGCCAACTACCAGGGCCTGCTATTCCTCAACATGTCGCCGCGCGCGCTGGTGCTGAACGATTTCGTGCAGGAGACGCGGCGCATTGCCAGTGCGTCGGGCTTCGACCCCTCGCGCATCGTGTTCGAGATCACCGAGCGCGAGACGATCAAGAACATGGCGCTGCTCGAACGCTTCATCAACACCTTGCGGAGCGAAGGCTTCCGTCTCGCGATCGACGATTTCGGCTCGGGCTTCTCCTCCTTCCACTACGTGAAGCGCTTCCCGATCGATTTCCTGAAGATCGAAGGCGACTTCATCGTGGGCATGAAGCAAAACGACAAGGACCGCGCGCTCGTGCGCAGCATCGTCGCGCTCGCGCGCGAGTTGGGTATCCGCACCGTGGCGGAGTACGTCGAAGACGCGGAAGTGCTCGACAAGGTCATCGACCAGTCGATCGACCTCGCGCAGGGCTATCACATCCAGCGTCCCACGCCGTCCATCGAACAGGCCATCAGCATCAGCACCTGAACCCTGCACATTTACAATTCGTTATGCTTCCCGGAACCCCCGCCGGGCGGAGGCGCTCAAAATAGGGCTGTTCGCCCTTTTCAACCCAGGAGGCAATAATGAAAAAAACATTGATCGTCACGGCCTTGTCGATCCTCACGGTCGCCGGTTGTGCGCAGAACCCCTTTTACGGCGAAAACGCGCAAACCGCCCGCGGAGCGGCCATCGGCGCCGGTGCCGGTGCGATCCTCGGCAACGTCGTCGCAGGTTCGGGCAACCGCACGACGGGCGGCCTGGTCGGCGCCGCGATCGGCGCGACCGTCGGCGGCCTGGTCGGTCGCCAGATGGACAAACAGGAAGCCGATTTGCGCCAGCAGATGGCCGGCACCGGTGTGCAGGTGCAGCGCCAGGGCGACACGATCCGCCTGCAGGCGCCCGAAAACATCACCTTCGACACCGGCCGCGCCGACGTGAAGCCGCAATTCCAGCCGGTGCTGACGCGCGTCTCCCAAAGCATCCAGCAATACCCCGACACCGTCGTGCAGATCGAGGGCCATACCGACTCGACCGGCTCGGCGAGCTTCAACCAGACGCTGTCCGAGAACCGCGCCGAGGCCGTGCGCAGCTACATGGGCCAGCGCGGCGTGGACGCTAACCGGCTGGTGGCCGTGGGCTACGGCGCATCGCGCCCCGTCGCCGACAACAGCACGCCGCAGGGGCGCGCACAGAACCGCCGCGTCGAAGTGCTGATCGTGCCCGCGCAGGCCCAGCAGCCCGGCACGATGCAGCCGGCGCCCGCACCACGCTACTGATCGCAACGCCCCTGCAGCCCCGCCCTGCCCGCGGCAGCCATGCCCGGTGCGGCGGGGCTTTCGTTATCGCCCCGCGGCAGCTAACCTAGCGCGTCCAACCCCTCCGCCGCTCCATGCCCTTGTTCGACGAATATCCGCTACGCCAGAAACTGAACGACGAAGTCCATGCGCGGCCTCCGGTCACGCTGGAAACGCCGGAGTTCGTCACTTATCTCGCGTTCCTGCACGTCGATGGCAGCGCCGAACGCGAGGCGGACCACCTGCACCTGCTCGCCGAACAGTTCGAATTGCGGCCACCGGACACCTCGTCCGGGCACGTCTTCCTCGATGCCGGCGGATTCCGCCTGAAGTGGGAACGCCACAACGAATTCACCAGCTACACCTTCGTGCGCCGGATCGACTTCAGCGGCGCGAGCGACGACCATCCGCTGCTCGACGTGCCTGCCGCATGGCGACGCGAGATCCCCGGCCAGCTGCTGGTCGCGACGCACGTCGAGCTGCGCGGCGTCGAGGAGGTCGCCCCCGAGACGGTGCTCGCACAGCTTTCGCCGACGGGCACGACCTCGGTCGCATCGCAGATCGCCGACGGCGCGGGCTGGGTCTTCACGGACTTCCAGATCGCCGACGGCTTCTCGCGCTTCCTCGTCCTGGACGCTTCGCTGACTCCGCGCCAGGCGGGCCGCACGGTGCAGCGCCTGCTCGAGATCGAGACCTACCGCGTGATGGCCCTGCTCGCCTTTCCGGTCGCGAAGGAGGTCGGGCGCCTGCTCGCGCTCGCCGAGGACGAACTGGCCGACCTGATGGATGCGATGGGCGCGGCAAACACCCCCGAGGACGACCGCCAGGTGCTCGCCCGCCTGACACGACTCGCCGCGCACGTCGAACGTTCGGTTGCACGCACGACCTACCGCTTCGGCGCAGCGGCCGCCTATTACCGGCTGGTGCGCCAGCGCATCGACGATCTGCGCGAGCTGCGCGTCAAGGGCTACCCGCCGGTACGCGAGTTCATGGAGCGGCGCCTGACGCCGGCGATCGACACCTGCGCGACGGTCGCGCGGCGGCAGGAGGATCTGTCGAGCCGCATCGTGCGCAACTCGCAGCTGCTGCGCACGCGCGTGGAGATCGAGCTCGAGCGCCAGAACCAGGAGCTGCTCGGCCAGATGAACCGCCGCGCGAAGCTGCAGCTGCGCCTGCAGGAGACGGTGGAAGGCCTGTCGGTCGTCGCGATCACGTATTACGGCTCGCAGCTCGTGCAATACCTCGCGAAAGGGGTGAAGGACTACATCCACCCGGCCACGCCCGAGCTCGTGACGGCGGCGTCGATACCGCTGATCGCCGGCCTGGTCGCCCTGGGGCTGCGCCGCATGCGCCGCCAGCTCGCGGCGGAGGAAGGCGGGCACTGAGCGCGCCGGCGCGGCCCGCCGTGGGAGCGGCTATGTGGGAGCGGCTTCAGCCGCGAATCGGCCCCGGGAGCGCCCAGCCGGTGAATTCGCGGCTGAAGCCGCTCCCACAGATACCCCCCAGCGCCGCGTGCGTGCGATTGCCTGGAATCAGCTCACAGAGATCTTTGAGTCTCAGTCTCCCGTCCCGCGTGCGCGCGATCGCCTCGGCTTCGCTGCGGCCGGAGAGACGAGTAGCTTGCAAGCTGTCCTATAATCGCGTTTTGCCCTGAAAGAGCTTCCCATCGTGGCCACTCCCCTGTTCGAATCCTCCATCAAGAGCCTGCAGCTGCTTGGGCGCGGCAAGGTGCGCGACATCTACGCCGTCGATGCCGACAAGCTGCTGATCGTCACCAGCGACCGGCTCTCCGCCTTCGACGTGATCCTGCCGGATCCGATTCCGGACAAGGGCCGCGTGCTGACCGCGATGGCGAACTTCTGGTTCTCGCGCCTCGGCCACATCGTGCCGAACCAGCTCACCGGCATCGATCCGGAGTCGGTGGTGGCCGCCGGCGAGCGCGAACAGGTGCGCGGCCGCGCGCTGGTCGTGAAGCGCCTGAAGCCGCTGCCGATCGAGGCCGTCGTGCGCGGCTACGTGATCGGCTCGGGCTGGAAGGACTACCAGGACACCGGCGCGATCTGCGGCATCAAGCTGCCGGCGGGCCTCAAGCAGGCGGCCAAGCTGCCGGCACCGATCTTCACGCCCGCCTCGAAGGCCGACGTCGGCGATCACGACGAGAACATCTCCTTCGAGCAGGCACAGACGCGCTGTGCCGCAGCGCTCGTCGACGAGCTCGCGGGGACAGGCAAGAACGGCGCCCAGCTCGCCAGCCAGGCGCGCGACGCGGCGATCGCGCTGTACACCGAGGCGTCCAACTACGCTGCGGGGCGCGGCATCATCATCGCCGACACCAAGTTCGAGTTCGGCGTCGATGCGGCCGGTACGCTGCACCTCATCGACGAGGCGCTGACGCCCGACTCCTCGCGCTTCTGGCCGGCCGACAGCTACCGCGAAGGCATCAGCCCGCCGAGCTATGACAAGCAGTACGTGCGCGACTACCTCGAGACGCTGACCTGGAACAAGAAGGCGCCGGGACCGTCGCTGCCCGCGGAAGTGATCGCCCGCACCGCCGCGAAATACCGCGAAGCCTACGAGCGCCTGACCGGCCAGACCTTGTCCTGAGCCTGCGGCCGGCGCCCGGCCCGTCCTTCCCGGCCCACCCTTCCCGGCTCGAGTCCGGGGACGGCGGGCCTTTTCTCGTCCGCCACCCGGCGCGCGAGCCGCACCGTGCCGCTTGCGAACTTGCCCCCCCCCCGGCCGCTCTAAGACTCCACCGGGGGCTTACCCCCATCGCGGCTGCGCTGGACGGCTCCGCCCTCTGGTACTTCCAACCCCAAGGAGGCTGCCATGGACAAGTCCTACAATACCCTCGACCGTCATTTCCACCTGCCCCACGTGCGGCAGGTCGAAGCATCGAGACCGCTCGTGTGGCTGCGCATGGGCTGGGACGACATGCTCGCGAATCCGGGCGCGAGCCTGAGCTACGGGCTGATCTTCGCGGTACTCGGCTACCTGATCCTCGCTTACGCGACGGACATGCCCTATCTGTTCACGGCAGCCGTCTCGGGCTTCTTCCTCGTCGGGCCGCTGGCCGCGGCCGGCCTGTATGAACTGTCGCGCCGCCACGAGCGCGGTGAAGCGGCGGGCCTCATCGACTCGCTGAAGGGGCTGCGCCAGCACGGCGACCATCTGCTGTACTACGGCGCCTTCCTCGCCTTCGTGCTGCTCGGCTGGGAGCGCCTGTCGGCGATCCTGTTCGCGTTGTTCTACCACGGCGACACGCCGGATCTGGCGCACTTCTTCCGCGACGTGTTCCTGTCGGGCAACTACGTGCATTTTGTCGTCTCCTACTTCGTCGTGGGAGGAGCACTTGCCGGCCTGGTGTTCGCACTGTCCGTGGTGTCGGTGCCGATGCTCATGGACCGCAGCAGCGACATGGTAACGGCGATGATGACCAGCGCCCGTGCGGTCGGCTTCAACCTCGGCGCGATGGCGGTATGGGCGGCGCTGATCGTGGCACTGATCGGACTCGGCTTTGCGACGATGATGATCGGCATGGTGCTGCTGCTGCCGCTCGTCGGCCATGCCACCTGGCATGCCTACAAGGATCTCGTCGAGTAAGCCGGCAAGCGCGTTCCCGCGTGCGACGGGGGCGCCGATCCCCGCCACGCCCGCGGGCGCGGCACGGCCCCTGCGGTTAGAATGACCGGCCGGAGCTGTGCGCGCGCCCGACTCGCAGCGCGGCTCCCGCCCATTCCAGAACAATCATTGCGCCAGCCGAGAAACGCATGCCCAATCCCTTGCTCGATTTCACCAGCCTGCCGCGCTTCGACGAGATCCGGCCGGAACATGTCGCACCGGCGATCCGCCAGCTCATCGACGAGGAGCGCGCGCTGATCGCCGAACTCGTCGCCGACGCGGCGCCGCCCACGTGGGCGAACTTCGTCACGCCGCTCACCGAGGAAGGCGAACGCCTGGGCCGCGCCTGGGGCGTGGTCGGCCACCTGCACAGCGTGATGGACGTGCCCGAGTGGCGCGAGGCTTACAACGCGCTGCTGCCCGAGGTGTCGAGCTTTTACGCCGAGGTCGGGCAGAACCTGGAGCTGTTCGAAAAGTATCGCCAGCTCTTCAACAGCGCCGAATACGACCAGCTGCCGCCGGTGCGCCGGCGCATCATCGACCACGAGCTGCGCGACTTCCGCCTCTCCGGCGCGGAGCTGCCCGACGCGGACAAACCGCGCTTCAAGGCGATCCAGGAGGAGATGTCGGCGCTGGCGGCGAAGTTCTCGGAGAATCTGCTCGACGCGACCAACGCCCACGCCGAGTGGATCACCGACGCGGCCGAACTTGCCGGCCTGCCCGCGGACGCAATCGACGCCGCGCGCGACGCCGCCGAGCGCGAAGGCAAGCCGGGCTGGAAGTTCACGCTGCAGATGCCTTCCTACCTGCCGGTGATGCAGTATGCCGACAGCCAGGCGCTGCGCGCGCGCATGTATCGCGCCTACGCGACGCGCGCGTCGGAGCAGGGCAAGGCCGAACTCGACAACGGCCCGCTCATCGGCCGCCTCCTCGCGCTGCGCGCCGAGGAGGCGAGGATGCTGGGCTACGGCAGCTACGCCGAGGTGTCGCTGGTCGCGAAGATGGCGGAATCGCCCGCGCAGGTGCTCGAGTTCCTGCGCGAACTCGCGGCCAAGGCGAAGCCCTTCGCCGAACAGGATCTGGCCGCGCTGCAGGACTTCGCGCGCACCGAACTGGGCCTGGACCCGCTCGAGCCGTGGGACCTCGCCTACGCATCGGAGAAGCTGCGCCAGGCGCGCTATGCGTTCTCCGAACAGGAGGTGAAGCAGTACTTCCCCGAACCGAAGGTGCTGGAGGGGCTGTTCGGCGTGATCCGCAGCCTGTATGACGTCGACATCGTCGCCGAGGAGGCGCCGAAGTGGGACCCGGCCGCGCATTTCTTCCGTATCGAGAAGGCGGGCGAGACGGTCGGACACTTCTACCTCGACCTGCATGCGCGCGAGACCAAGCGCGGCGGGGCGTGGATGGACTCGGCACGCAGCCGTTACTCGAACATGCGCGGCGTGCAGACGCCGGTGGCCTACCTGGTGTGCAACTTCCCCGGCCCGGTCGGCGGCAAGCCGGCGACCTTCACGCACGACGACGTACTGACGCTGTTCCACGAGTGCGGCCACGGCCTGCACCACCTGCTGACGCGCGTCGATGATCTCGCGGTGTCGGGCATCCACGGCGTGGAGTGGGACGCGGTCGAGCTGCCCAGCCAGTTCATGGAGAACTTCTGCTGGGAGTGGGACGTGCTGTCCGGCATGACGGCGCACGTCGATACCGGCGCACCGCTGCCGCGCGCGCTGTTCGACAAGATGATCGCGGCCAAGAACTTCCAGAGCGGCATGCAGATGGTGCGCCAGCTGGAGTTCTCGATGTTCGACCTGCGCCTGCACGGCGAAGTCGATGCTTCCGCCGGTCCCGTGCCGGTCGAACGGGTGATGGCGCTGCTCGACGAGGTGCGGAGCGAGGTCGCGGTGATGTTCCCGCCCGCGTGGCACCGCTTCCCGCACAGCTTCTCGCACATCTTCGCGGGCGGTTATGCGGCGGGCTACTACAGCTACAAGTGGGCGGAGGTGCTGTCGGCCGACGCGTTCGCGGCCTTCGAGGAGGCGGGCGCGGGCAAGGCGACGCTGCTCGACCGCGCGACCGGCGAGCGCTTCTGGCGCGAGATCCTCGCCGTGGGGGGCAGCCGACCGGCGCTGGATTCCTTCAAGGCGTTCCGCGGACGCGAGCCGCGCGTCGATGCGCTGCTGCGCCACAACGGCATGGTGGCCGCTTAAGGGCCCAAGGGGAGCGCTGTGCAGCAGCGCTCCCGGCCCCGCGGATCACTGCAGCGCGGCGTGACCTTCGAACACGCGGTCCTGCACCGGAACGGGAACGCCGCGCTCGGTCATGTTCGTTCGTGCGCTCCCCCGGTCGCCGCCGCGGGCGAGGTACTGGATGATCGTTTCCACGTACTGGCGCATCACCCAGTCGATGCGCTGCTCCGTTCCTTGATGTTCCACGATCGAAATCTCCTGAGGGCAAGCACGAACGCTCGCAGGGCAGGTTGCTGCCCCTCGGCAAGACATGAAGCACGATCTGCGCCACTTGCCGGTAAGTCTTCAGACACACAGATACCAAAAAGTTTCGGGAGTAGAAAGCGAAATGTTTCGGCCTGCGTGCCAAGGTGCGCAGGCAGGCAGCAAAAGCCGCCGGCAGGGCGGATGAGCAGGGGCGCGGCCTCCTCCGCTCCCCGCCCGTGACGGCTCGCACGCCTTACTCAGGCCCGGGCGTCGCCCCAGCGCAATTCGGTGCGGTCGTCGCCGACGTACAACGTCTCGCCCGAGCGGTCCACGCAGTACTGCGGCGAGAGGATCTTCTCGCTGAAGCGCTGCCCTTCGCCCACCCGCGTGTACTCGAACAGGATGCTGCGCTCGACGCGCGAGCCGGCGCGCAGGTGGCTGCCGTGGGCGATCCACGTCGGGCCGATGACGGACACGCCCGGGTCGATGCGCACGCCCGAGCCGATATACACGGGGCCGACGATCTGCACGCTGTCCCATTCGATCGATGTGTTGAGGCCCGCCCACACGCCCGGCCGGACCTCCTTGCCGGGCATGTCCATCTGCGCGACCTCGCCGCGCAGCACGCGCTGCAGCACGGCCCAGTAGTCGGTCAGGCGGCCGATGTCGATCCAGTTGAAGAAGCGGGTCTGCGCGTAGAAGGGGCGCTCCTCGGCGACGAGCAGCGGGAACAGTTCGCTGCCGATGTCGAACTCGCGGCCCGGCGGGATCAGGTCGAAAACCTCGGGCTCGAAGATGTAGATGCCGGTGCTCGCGAGGGTGGACTTCGCGGCGGCAGGCGCGGGTTTTTCCTGGAAGGACTTCACGCGGCCGTTCGCATCGGTGACGACGACGCCGTAGTTCTGCACCTGCTCGCGCGGCACTTCGAGCGTGACCACGCTGGCGAGCGCCTTCTTGTGGCGATGCTCGTCGAGCGCCGCGCCGATGTCGAGGTCGATCAGCGCGTCGCCGCAGATGACCAGCGTGGTCTCGTCGAAGAAGCCGCCGAAGTCCTGGATGCGGCGCATGCCGCCGGCCGAGCCGAGCGCCTTGGGGACGATCTCGCCGTGGTCGCGCACGCCTTCGTAGGAGTAGCCGATCTCGACGCCCCAGCGGTGGCCGTCGCGGAAGTAGTCCTCGATCTTGTGGTGGTTGAAGGCGACGTTGATCATGATCTCCTTCACGCCGAAGCGCGCGAGATGCTCGATCAGGTATTCCAGCACCGGCTTGCCGAGGATCGGCACCATCGGTTTGGGCACGTTCTTCGTCAGCGGGCGCACCCGCGTGCCCTGCCCTGCGGCCAGGATCATTGCTTTTGCCATAAGGGAACCTCTCTCTTGATTGAAAACACGGCCCTCGCCGCGCGGCGGCTTGCGTCGCTCGGGGCGAAGGCTTGTAGCGGATCGACCGGGGACGGGCGGAACGCGCTCAGGCGCGCCCGATGCCGAAGTATTCGATGCCGGCGTCGCGCACGCGCGCCGGCTCGTACAGGTTGCGGCCGTCGAAGATCACCGGCTGGCGCAGGCGGCTGCGGATCGCGTCGAAGTCGGGGCTGCGGAATTCCTTCCATTCGGTGACGATCACGAGCGCGTCGGCGCCTTCGAGCGCGCTCTTCGGCCGCCCGGCGTAGCTGAGGCGCGGGTCGTCGCCGAAGATGCGCTCCGCTTCGCGCATCGCCACGGGGTCGTACGCGGCCACGCTCGCACCGCGGCGGAAGAGTTCCTCGATCAGCACGCGGCTGGGCGCCTCGCGCATGTCGTCGGTGTCGGGCTTGAAGGCGAGGCCCCACAGCGCGAAACGGCGCCCCGAAAGGTCTTCGCCGAAGCGGCGCACGATCTTGTCGACGAGCACGTGCTTCTGCGCCTCGTTGGCCGCCTCGACCGCGGACAGCACATGGAGCGCCCAGCCGTGCTCGGCCGCGGTGCGGATCAGCGCCTTGACGTCCTTGGGGAAGCACGAGCCGCCGTAGCCGCAGCCGGAATAGAGGAAATGCCAGCCGATGCGCGGATCGGAGCCGATGCCCTGGCGCACGAGCTCGATGTCGGCGCCGAGCGCCTCGGCGAGGTTCGCGAGCTCGTTCATGAAGCTGATGCGGGTCGCGAGCATCGCGTTGGCGGCGTACTTGGTGAGCTCGGCCGAGCGCACGTCCATCACGACGAGCTTTTCGTGCTTGCGCTGGAAGGGCGCGTAGAGGCGGCGCATCAGCTCGATCGCGCGTTCGTCGTCGGCGCCGACGACGATGCGGTCGGGGCGCATGAAGTCGTCGACGGCCGCGCCTTCCTTGAGGAACTCGGGGTTGGAGACGACTGAGAACGGCAGCTCCGCCCCGCGCGCGGCGAGCTCTTCGGCGACTGCGGCGCGCACCTTGTCGCCGGTGCCGACCGGGACGGTGGATTTGTCGACGATCACGCGGTAGCCGTCCATGTGGCGGCCGATGTTGCGCGCGGCGGCGAGCACGTACTGCAGGTCGGCCGAGCCGTCCTCTCCGGGCGGGGTGCCGACGGCGATGAACTGGATCTCGCCGTGGCGCGCGGCGCGCTCGATGTCGGTGGTGAAGGCGAGGCGTCCGGCTTCGACGTTGCGCCGCACGATCTCGAGCAGGCCCGGTTCGTGGATGGGGATGCCGCCTTCCTCGAGGATGCGGATCTTGGCGGCGTCGAGGTCGAGGCACAGGACCTCGTTGCCCACGTCGGCGAGGCAGGCGCCGGACACGAGGCCGACGTAGCCGGTGCCGATGACGGTGAGTTTCATTCGGGTCTCCCTGTTATCTGCAATTCATGGATCTGGATTTCATCGCTTCAGCGCCACAGGTCCCACGGGAAGGCGCCGAGGAGCGGGCGCGGATCGAAGGCGAAGGCGGGCATGCCGCCCATCTCCAGCGCCTGCGGGATGGAGCTCGCGTATTCGAAGTCGGTGCGCCCGGTGCCGTAGTAGTAGTCGCGGTACTTGAAGAGGTTCTCGGTTTCGCTGAGGCGCACGTAGCGCGCGGGGATGCCGAAGGCCTCGGCGATCACGAGCCCGTGCAGCGAGCTGGCGAGGACCAGGCGCGCCTTGAGGATCTCGGCGACGACGACGTTCCAGCCTGCGAGCGGCGACACGACGTCGGGCTTGCCGGCGACGAGCCTGAGGTCGTGCAGGTTGGGGACGAACACGTGCGGCTTCTCGCCCGTGGTCCGGAAGCGGCCGGCGAAGAGGTGCGGCACGAGCAGCGCGGGGTCGCCATATACGGACGGTACGCGGTGCCCGCGGCTGCGCAGGAATTCCTCGGTGAGCGGGCCGCGCACCGCGCGGATGTCGAGCCGCTGCGCGGTGAAGGCGGAATCGGGCACCTTGCCGTTGACGCCCGACCCCCACACAACGTCGTCATGGGTCGCGAAGTGCAGGATGGAGCCGATCGCGAGCAGGCGCGCGGACTGCTCGACCTGGTCATCGAGCGTCAGCCCGCGCAGGGCGAGCACGCGCGAGACGAGGACCTGCGCGAGATGGTCGCCGAAGTTCACGCTGCCGTTGGCCGGCCGCCAGTGGAACAGCGAGACGTGGCGGTAGGGCAGCGGCGCGGAGACGGGGGTCTGCGGCACGGGTGCGGGGCCGAAGAGGTTCTTGATCCGTTTGAGCATCGTTCCTTGCGACTGATGTGAGGGTCGGATGGGTGGGGTGGGTGCGCCGAAGGCCCGTTTCTCAGGCGGCACGCAGCAGGCTGCGGCTGCGCAGGACGTCGGTGACGCTGCGGCGGAAGGCCGGCCACAGCGCGAGGAGCAGCAGGAAGGCGGCGAGCATCGTCCCGGCGCCGACCGCGAGGCGGCCGCCGAGCGAGCTCGCCCACGTCAGCGACAGCGCCGCCGAGGCGAGGCCGCACAGTCCGTAGGCGAGCATCGCGCGCAGGGCGTTGCCGCCCATCGCAGCGACCGGCGCGCCGGAGCCGCGCAGCCACACGAGGCCGCCGAGCCACGCGAGCGCGACACCGAGCGAGTAGGCCGTCGCCACCCCCTGTGTGCCCCACTGCGCGCCGAAGACGATGCCGGCGATCAGCAGGACGCGGGAGACGAGCGTGAAGCGCAGGTTGGAGCCGGTCAGCCCCTTCGACAGGAAGACCCAGTAGCTTGCCTGCGCGGCGACCTGGAAGGCGCCGCCGGCGGCGAGGATCTGGAAGATCGGCACTGCCGCGGCCCATTGCGGGCCGAGCACGAGCACGATGAGCGGTTCGGCCTGCGCACAGGCGAAGGCGAAGATCGCCACCGTCGCATGCAGCATCACCGACTGCCCGTGCAGCAGGAAGCGCGCGTAGCGTGCCGGGTCGTCGTTCAGGCGCGACAGCACCGGCAGCGCGATCGAGGTCGCCGGCACGTTGATCTGGTTGAGCGGCAGCATCAGCAGTTGGTAGGCGCGGTTGTAGAGGCCCAGCAGCTCGGCGCCGAAGCGCTGGCCGATGAGCAGCGCGTCGATGTTGCGGCTGGCGTAGACGACGAGCTGGGTGCCCATGAGGTTGCTGCCGTAGCGCAGGAAGGCGCCCATGTCGGCGCCACGGCTTGGCAAGCCGGGGCGCCAGCCGCTCGTCACGGCGAGGAGCAGCAGGGTCGCCAGCGCCTGGCCGAGTTGCTGGGCGACGAGCGCCCAGTGGCCGTGACCGCGCAGTGCGAGCGTGACGCCGGCGGCGAGGCCGAACGCCTGCCCGCCGACCTCGGCCACGGCGAGCCGGCCGAAGCGCATGTCGCGGTTGAGCTGGGCGCGGAACTGGGTGGCGAATCCGTTGAGCAGGAAAGTCGGCGCGAGCGCCTGCGCGATCGGCTGCAGCGCGGGCTGTCCGTAGAAGGCCGCGATCGCCGGCGCCGCCGCGAACACGGCGAGTGCAAGCAGCAGGCCGATCGCGCTGTTGATCCAGAAGAGGTTGCTGCGCTGTGCGGCCGAGACGCTGGGCGCCTGCACGGCGGCCGACGAGAGCCCGAAGTCGCGCAGCACCTCGCCGATGCCGACGATCGCGGTGACCATCGCGAGCAGGCCGTAGTCGCCGGGCGACAGCAGGCGCGCGAGCACGACGATGCCGCCGAACTGCAGCAGGATCTTGCACGCCTGCCCGCTCATCGTGAGCAGCGCGCCGCGTGCGGCAAGCCGGCCCAGCGGGGCGGAGGGCGGGGACGCTGCCACGGTCGCCGCGGCGGAGACGTTGCCGGCGCTCATTCAGCGCTCGACCGGTTCGCCGCCGAGCGCGGCGAGGTAGCTGCGGTAATGGCGCTCACCGGCGTCCACCCAGTCGCGCCGGGAGAGATCGGGCATCGGCGCGCGCGGGGCGTTGCGCACCTGCCACAGCGCGCCGAGCAGCACGTCGCCGTCGAGGTCGCCGTCGTACATGAGCACCCAGCCTGGACCGACCTCCTCGGCCAGTGCCTCGTTGGCCTCGTTGCGCGGCACCAGCACCGGACGGTTGAGGGACAGCGCGAGCAGCAGCGAACCGGAGTTGAGCATGCGCCGGAAGGGCAGCACGACGAGCTCCGCCTGGCCGATTTCCTTCGCCAGGATCGCGTCATCCACATAGCCGAACAGGGCGCCGATGCGCGGGTCGACGTTGCACGCCTCGACGATGTGGCGGCGCAGCGTTTCGGCGGAAACATTCCCGACGATACGCAGCTCGGCCTCGGGCGCGAGCCCGGGGTCCAGGGCGACGAAACTGTCGATCAGGGCCTCGACGCCCTTGTAGGGCCGGATCAGGCCGAAGTACAGCAGACGGCCGGGCACGGGGTCGGGCACCTCGAGCTCCGCGAACCAGTCGCGGTAATGGCCGTGCAGGATCGTCACGGTCTGCGGCGCGCGGTCTGCCGTGACGGCGTTGAGGCGGATCCACATGCGCGTGCGCCGGTCGAGGAGTTCCAGCAGAAAGCGTTCGAACCGGCTCGCGCCCTCGTGCGGCTCGAGGTTGTGCAGCGTGCGCACGACCGGGCGGCCCGACACGGCGATGCGCGCGATCAGCGCGAGGAACAGCGCGTACTGCAGCGGCCGGCGGCGTTCGGGCGAGCGCAGCAGGAACTCGGGCCAATGCACGTGGAACACGTCGTAGCGCCCGAACAGCGCCGCGCGCCAGGAGAACCAGGAAACGTCGGCGTGCCGGGCCACGGCCGCGACGACCTGCTTCACGTAGGGGTTGTCGTCGGCCTGCTGACGCAGTGATTGCAGCACGCGGATGGGCGCTGGAGTGGTGTCGATTGCAAGGCTGGCTCCCATTGATGTCTCCGGATATTGTCGTCCCGGCCCGGTTGCGGGCTCAGAACTGGAAGTAGATGAACGAGGCCCCGCCGGAGGAGAAGGCCAGCAGGACGAGCGCGAGACCGGCGAGTGCCCCGCCCTGCAGCACCACCGGCGCACGCAGGTAGCCGCGCGCGGCATGCTCGAAGAGGCGCGGGGGCAGGTAGTGCAGCAGCACGGCGACGAGCAGGGTCGCGAGGCCGACGGCGGTGAAAGGAGCGGCGCCCGCGGCGAGCGGCTGCAGCATCGCTGCGACATAAGCGGCGGCGCTGTCGAGGTCGGGTGCGCGGAACAGGATCCGCGACAGCGCGACGATCTGGAAGGTCAGGAGCATCGCAACGAGGCGCGCCGCCGCCCCCTGCGGTTCGGCGGGCAGTCCGCGCGCCTCGCGCCGGCCGCGGCGCCAGCGGTCGAAGCACACGCAGCTGCCGTGGATGACGCCGTACAGCACGAAGTTCCAGCCCGCGCCGTGCCAGCAGCCGATCGCGATGAAGGTGATGTAGAGGTTCACATAGACGTTGCCATGTTTGGAGCCGCCGACGCCGAAGTACAGGTAGTCGCGGAAGAAGCCCGACATCGAGGTGTGCCAGCGCTGCCAGAAGTTGGACACGCTGAGCGCCTGGTAGGGGCGGTCGAAGTTCGCCGGCAACTCGAAACCGAGCAGCTTGGCGACGCCGCGCGCGATGTCGGTGTAGCCCGAGAGATCCATGTAGAGCTGGAAGGTGAAGGCGTAGACGGCGACGAGCAGGAACAGCGGCGAGTAGTCGGCCGGCGACGCGAAGGCGGGGTTCACCAGCTGCACGGCGAGCACGTCGGCGAAGGCCATCTTCTTCACGAAGCCGCGCAGGATCAGCACCAGGCCTTCCTCGGCACGCTCGCGGCTGTCCGGCAGCGGCTGTTCGAGCTGCGGCAGGAACTGGCGCGCGCGCGTGATCGGGCCGGATAGCACGGTCGGGAAGAAGGCGACGAAGAGGGCGAAGTCGCGGAAGCTCGCGGTCGCGCGCTCGCGCCCGCGGAAGATGTCCAGCGTGTAGGAGAGGCTCTGGAAGGTGAAGAACGATATCCCGACCGGCAGCAGCAGCTGCAGCACCGGCAGGTCGGCCTCGAAGCCGAAGGACGCGGCAAGGCGCGCGGCGCTGTCGATGAAGAAGTTCAGGTACTTGAAGCAGGCCAGCACGCTCAGCGAGACGGCGAGCGCGAAGGCGAGCCAGCGCTTGCGGCCGCGGGGCGTGGGGCTGTCCTCGATCCCGCGCCCGGCGACGAAGTTCACCGCGCTCATCAGGAGCAGCAGGCCCGCGTAGCGCCAGTCCCAGCACATGTAGAAGTAGTAGCTGGCGGCGAGCAGGACGTTCTTGCGCGCGTCGAGGCGCTGCAGGAAATGCCGGTTCAGCGCGAACACGACGCACAGGAACAGCAGGAAATGCAGGGACTGGAAGGACATTGCGGGATCAGGCGCCGGGCAGGCCGCGGCTCACGAGGAAGGCGAAGATGGTGTCGGCGGCGAGGCGCTCGCCCGCGAGCGTGAAGTGGCTGGCGTCGGCGAAGTACGCGCGCCCGCCGGGGATGCGCTCGTGCAGCGGCAGCACGGGCACGCCCAGGCGGCGGCCGGCGTCGAGAATCTCGCCGTTGTGGCGGTCGTAGAGCGCGTTGAGGCCGGCCACGTCGAAGCACGGGTTGAAATAGCGCGCCTGCTCGGACAGGCGCATCTGCTCCTCGAGCGGCTGCTCGGGGCGGTAGGCGCGCGCGTTGGTCGCGAGCAGCAAGGGCACGCCCGCGCCGCGCGCGGCGGCGACCAGGCCGTCCAGCCGCGCGCGATAGGGGGCGAGGTCGACCTCGGCCGGGTCGCGCATGGCCTGCCTGCCGGGCGAGGCGGCGCGCAGGAACACGGTGTGGCGGCGCACCGCGTCGATGCTGAGCAGCCAGCCGGGCAGGCTCAGCAGCGGCAGGCCCTGGCGCGACGCCGTCGGCGCGGAGGCCGCGTCGCGGCAATAGTCGGCGAAGTCGTTGAAACCGGGATAGACGATGACGAGGTCCGGCCGCAGCGGCAGTACGACCTTTTCCAGCATGCGCAGTTGGTCGGCGAGGCGAGCGCCGGAGATGCCGGCATTCACGACCTCGACCTTGCGCTGCGGGTAGCGTGCGCGCAGGCGCTCGCCGAGCAGGGCCGGGAAGGTGCCTTCGTTGCGCCGTGCGAGCTCGCCCATCACCGTCGAGGCGCCGACCACCGCGACGCGCAGGCTGCCCGGCTCGCGCGCGGGCAAGACCTCGGGGCTGCGCAGGCCGAGGCTGTTGGTCCGGATCTCGACATCCTGCCCCGGGAAGACCCGGTTCGGACGCAGCAGCTTGAGCCCCGTGCGTTCGTCCTCGACGTAGCGCGTCTCGCCGCGCAGCGCGTTGAACACGCTCTGGCCGAAGCGCAGCTGCGAGCGCACCTGCAGCGCGGTCTCGAGGGCGACGAAGATCAGCGCGGCCGAGAGGACCACTGCGCCGATGCGCCGGCCGGTTCCGGCTGCGCGCTTCATCGTGCCCATGCCGCCCGGCAACGCCACGCCCGCAGCATGAACAGCGGGTTGCCGATGACGTAGCGGTGGAACAGGCGGCGCGGTTCGCGCACGAGGCGGTAGGCCCATTCCATGCCCGCGCGCCGTACCCAACGAGGCGCGCGTTCGACCTTGCCGCCGAGGAAATCGAGGATGGCGCCGCCGCACACGATCAGCGGCCCGCCCGTCGCGGTCGCCCGCAGGAGACGGGCGACGCACTCCTGCCGGGGCATGCCCATGCCGAGCACGATCAGCTCGGGCCTGGCGCGCCGCACTGCGTCGCAGTAATGGGCGGGCGCATGGAAACCGTTCTCGCACGACACGATCTCGACACCGAATTCGGCCTCGCAGCGCGCGGCGGCGGCGGCGAGCCAGCGGTCGCGCGTTCCCCACAGGGCGACGCGCCGACCGCGATACGCTTCGAGCAGGCGCGGGATGAAATCGGTGCCGTTCATGTTCAGCCCGGGCTCGCCGCCGAGCATGCGAAACAGCATCGCCATGCCCGAGCCGTCGCGCAGCAGCACGTCCGCATCGCACAGCGCCTTGTAGAACTCGAAGTCGCCGACGGCGGAATTCATCGCGTGGGCATTGACGAAGGCGAGCATGCGCGGCTGCCGGCCGGCGGCCAGTTCGTCGGCGAGCCGGATGGCGTCGTCTTCCGAGGGGATGGTCAGCAGGCGATTCAGGACCTGCGACCAGCGCGCCTGCACGTCGGATGGCGGATTCATGGGACATCCCTGCGGGAGCGCACCCAGTCGACCTGGCGGCGGACGAGGAAGCGCAGGTAAAGCGGGATCTTCGACAGCGCATACAGCGGCGCACGGACGAGATCGGCGAAGGAAACGATGTCGCGCCCGCAGGCGGCCCAGGCCAGCAGCACGGCCGCCGCAAGCAGCGCGCAGGCGAGCGCGGCCAGCGCGAAGGGCAGGACCAGGCCGGACACCGCGGCGAGCACGCCGGTGAGCGCGAAGGCCGCCACGACGGTGAGCGTCAGCAGCGCGAGCGGCGGCACGCACAGGTCGAGCACCAGTGCCGCGAGGCGTCCGTTGCGGCGGGCGAATGCCACGCGCAGCAGGCGCGGCGCGGCGCCGGCGATCATCGCGAGGTGGCCGTGCTCCCAGCGCGTGCGCTGGGAACGTACGCCCTCGATCGAGCGCGGGAATTCGCTGCCCACCCGCGCGTCGGGGCAGAACAGCGGCGCCTGGCCCGCTTCGGCCAGCTCGAGCCCCAGCTTGAGGTCCTCGACGATGTGGCCGCTCGCGAGCTCGGCCGCGCGCAGCGTCGCCCACGGGAAGACCATGCCGGAGCCCATCAGCTGACACGGCAGGCCCAGCCGCGCATAACCGAGCGGGCGCAGATGGTTCTTCACCGCCCACGCGAACTCGGCGATGCGCGCCTTGAGACCGGCGCCGGGCGGCGCGTACATCAGGTACAGCGCCTGCACCGGACGTCCGCTCGCGCCGCAGGTGCGCGCGAGACGGTCCAGCGCCCCGTCGGCGAGGCGGCAGTCGGCGTCGACGATCGCGACCACCTGCGGCGGCGCGACGTCCAGGTAACGCATGCCGAAGTCGAGCGCATAGCCCTTGCCGCGGCGCTGCGGATCCTCGCGCACGATGACCTCGGCGCCGGCCTCGCGGGCGAGCACGGCGGTGTCGTCGCGGCAGTTGTCGGCGACGACCACGACGCGGTCGCCGTCGGCGAGCTGGGCACGGATGTTGCGGACCGTCGCGGCGATGCCGATGGCTTCGTCATGGGCCGGGACCAGCACCGCGGCGCGCGGCCTCGCCGCAGCCGGAACCGGCCGGCGCCGGCGCGGCGGCAGTGCGGCGAGGACCTGCACGAGTAGCAGGGCCACCGGCACGAGGAGCAGCGCGGGGAAGCTTGCGAGGACGGTCGCGAGGAGCGCGGACACGATGCTCATGCGCGGGCCCCGTAGAAGTAGTTACCGAGCTTGGCCGCCTCGCGATCGACGTCGTGACGTTCGAGCACCCGCCGGCGCCCCGCCTCGCCCATGCGTTCGATTTCCGCGGCCGGGGTCGCCAGCACCGTCTCGAGCGCAGCGGCCAGCGCATCGACCGAACCGGCGGGAAACAGCCAGCCGTTCTCGTCGTGCCGAACCAGTTCCGGGATGCCGGCGACAAAGGTGGTGGCGACCGGCCGGCGCAGCGCCAGCGCCTCCATGATCACCACCGGCAGGCCTTCGGCAAAGCTCGGCAGCACCAGCGCGCGCGCGGCGAGGATCTCGTCGCGCACCTGCTCGCTGCTGATCCACCCAGTGACGCGGACGCTGCGCTGCAGGCCGTGCCGGGCGACGAGCGCCTCGATTTCACCGCGCAGCTCGCCGTCGCCGGCCAACACCATCTCGAAGTCGATGCCCTTCTCCGCCAGCCTGGCGAGCGCCTCGACCAGCAGCAACTGCCCCTTCTGCTCGCACAGGCGGCCGACGCACACCAGGCGCGGCGCGGCCGGCAGCGGCGTCGGCGGCACGGTGTGGAAGGCCGGCTCCAGCCCGCAATGCACGATCTTCACGCGATCCCAGTCGCGGTGCGCAGCCCAGCGGAAGAGCTGGCTGCGGCCGAAGGAGCTGATCGCGACGACGAAGGCCGAACGCCGGATCTTCTCGCCGGTGCCGAGGAAGCCCGGCTTGTCGAATTCCTCGGGGCCATGCACGGTGAAGCTGTAGGGCACGCCCGCGAGCGCCTCGATCAGCATCGCGACCTCGGCCGGGTTGGTGCCGAAGTGCGCATGCACGTGGCGCACTTCGAAGTCGCGCAGCGCGGGCAAGGCGCGACAGGCCTCGGCGAGATAGATCAGGTGGTAGGGCCACGGCCGGTCCGCGCGCCGCCCCATGCGCAGCGCGAGACGCAATGCGGCGAAGAAGCGGCCGGGACTGTGCAGCGCGGCCTGCATGACGGCCTTCGCCAGCGCCCCCATGCCGTCCTGCAGCAGGTAGGTCGTGCGTGCCTGCTCGCTGCGATCCTCGGCGTCGACCAGCTCCGCGTCCCAGCCGCGCACGGCCACGCGCAGCACGTCGAAGCCCTGCCGTTCGAGCGCGAGGATCTCGCGGCGGATGAAGCTGTGGCTCACCTTCGGGTACTGGTTGATCAGGTAGGCGATCCTCAACGTCCGCCCTCCGCGACAAGTGCGACGCCTTCCACGCCTTCCACGCCGTTCCTCTCCTGTTCCGTGTCGGGCCGCGGCGCCGCGCGTTCCCTGACGATGCGCGCCGGCGCGCCCACCGCGGTCGCGCCGTCGGGCACGTCGCACAGCACCACCGACAGCGCGCCGATGCGCGCGCCCTTGCCGATGCGCACGCCCCCCAGCACCTGTGCGTAGGCGCCGAACTCGACGTCGTCGCCGATCACCGGCGCCGCGCCACCCTCGTGACGATTGCCGATCGTCACGCCCTGGCGCAGCGTGCAGTTGCGCCCGATCACCGTCGCCGGATGCACGAACACGCCGCCGAAGTGCCAGATGCGCAGCCCGCCGCCGATGCGCGCGGCCTTGGGCAGGCTGATGCCGGCCAGGGTCTCGACAAAGCGGAAGGCGAGCCAGTAAGCCGCGGTCAGCAGCCGCTTCGCGCCCCCCTGCGCCCGCGCATCGACCCTGCGGCCGAAGCGGTACACGGCGACCGCCCAGATCGACTGTTCCTTCAGGAAGGGACGGCGCTGGCCGTAGCGGCGCAGGTCCGCGGCCCAGTCGGGATCCGCATGGATCACGCGCTGCTTCATTGGCCGGTCCTCAGCAGTTCGCCGCGCACCGTCGAGGCGCCCCCCGCACCGCTGATCGCGCTCACCACCGGCGTCACCGTGCCGGCAGGCCACACGAAATCGGCCACTTCGTCGTTGTTGAGCTCCTTGCTGTCGAACAGCGTCGCGCCGCTCGCCTTGTCGCGCAGCTGCAAGCGCAGGCGCGCACCGCCGGTCGCGATCGCGCGCAGCCGATAGCCCTGCCCGGCGACCGGCAGCGCCCACGCGACCGGATGCAGGCTGCGGCCGCTGCTGTTCACCATCACCGTCGTGCCCTCGGCCGGCGCGAACACGACGGCCTGCTCCCAGGTCTCGAAGCTGCCCGACGCCGTGCCGCTCTGGCGCGTCCAGGGGCCGCGCATGGAGAGCAGGTTGAGGTTCGCATCGGGCTCGACCGGGCGCTCGCTGCCATCCACCCAGCCCTCCACCGACACGACCTGCCGCAAGCCCATGCGGATGCGCTCGAGGTCGGCCGCGGCGACGGTGTTCCAGCCGCCGCGATGCAGGCTGAAGCCCGAACCGTTCTCGACGTAGATCACATAGGGCGTGCCGCGGTTGCGGTCGACGATGTAGGCGCCATACGTCTTCAGCGTCTCCGCGACCTTGCGTACGGCCGCGGTGCGGATGGTCTGCACGTCGAACTCCGGCGGCAGCATCACCAGCGCGCCCTCGGGAATCTGGCCGGTGTTGGTCGTTGCGGCGTCGCGGTCGGCCGAGGTGGCCGGGAAGACGTAGGTCGGGTTCGGCGACAGCGCGTTGTAGGTCAAGGACATCGCCAGCGCATGGCGGTAGAGCGGCCGCCCGTCATCGATCTCGTGCTTGCGCATGAGACCGCCCGAGGTCGGCACCGCGGCCGCGCGCGCGCCCTGGAAGTAGTGCGCCGGGTCGCCCCAGCCGCGGCCGTCGAGGCGCGTCCAGGCGTACTGCGCGGCCATCCACTGCCCCTCCGACTGGCGCAGCTTGTAGAAGGAGTGGACGATGCCGGCGAGCGGGTCGACGATGTCGGCATGGCCGTCCGCGGCGCTGGCCGGAATCACCCCTTCCGGCCAGCGCGGAATCGCGACCGTGCGATACACGGCGGCGTCCGGATCCCACACCCCCTTGCTGTTCGGCAGCCCGACCACCGTCACCGGCGCATCGTCGGCGCCGGCGAGGAACACCCCGGTCGACCACGCGCCTTCGGCGATCGACGGGTAGTAGTCCGACTTCGGGATGACGAAGTCGCCGAACCGCGGCCCGACCGGGCGGCTGTTCCACGCCGACGTCGCGGCGAAGGGCGTCTCGTAGCTGCCCCACGCCTGGCCGTTGGATTGCGCCCCCGCGTTGCCGCCGACGACCGCCAGCGCGGCGCCGCACGCGAACAGCCAGGCTGAACAGGCCCGGCGCACGGGCGTGCGCCCGCGGATGATTTCCCTCATGCCCTGTCTCCTTCCATGTGCGTCGTGCCCTTGCCGGTTTCCGCCCGGCTCAGCGCGACGGCACACGCTGCGCCGAGCACGAACCAGACGTACCAGTTGAAGGCGAGATAGGCGAGGACGTTGTCCGACGCCGAAATGATCAGGTACTCGACCACCAGCGCGATCGCGACGAAGGCGCCCAACCGGTCGACCACTGCCATGCGCCGCAGCGTCCCGAACAGGCGTGCGAACAGCCACGCGAAGGCCGCGAGCCCGAGCGCGCCGAGTTCGAACAGGATCTGCACGTAGATGTTGTGCGCGCCGAAATTGACCCCGCCCGAGTAGGGGAAGAACACCGGCGCGAAGTGCTTGAACGCACCCAGGCCGTAGCCGAGCGGCAGGTGATCGGGACGGATCCAGCGCAGGCCGTACTCCCAGATCTGCAGGCGCCACGCGAAGGAATTGAGCTTCGCGTACTGCACGATCTCGTTGCCGCTGCCCAGTTCCAGCACGCGTTCGCGCACGCCCGGCACGAGCAGCGCGAGCGCCGGCGCGAGCATCAGATAGATGAGGTAGCGGCGCTCGAACAGCAACGCATACAGCGCGAAGATCGCGAAACAGGCGACCCAGGCGCTGCGCGTCTGCGTCAGCAGCAGCAGCCCCAGCAGCAGCGGCACGTAGGCCGTAAGCAGCGTGCGGCGCAGCGGCCTCAGCACCACCGCGGGGCTCTTCAGCGCGTACAGCGCCACCAGCAGCACCAGCGTGAGGTAGAACGCGAAGATGTTGGGATGGGCGAAGGTGCTCTTCAGCCGGAAGGCGTGCAGGCCACCGGCCGCCCCATGCAGGCCGAGTTCCACCAAGCCGTAGGCAGCCGGCAGCAGCGAGGACAGCAGCACGAGCTTCACGCACACCTTGAAATCGCCCTCGCCCTTCACAAAGTAAAAGGCGCTGACGAAAACCGCGAAATAGGACAGCAGGCCGAGGTAGCCGCGCACCGCTTCGCCGAGATTGGGCGCAATCCCCACTCCGATCAGCGCAGCGATCAGGAAGGCCGCCCACGGTGCGGCGATGCGCCGCGGGAAGCGGTCCGGCCGCGCCGCGACCAGCAGCACCGCGATCAGGATCACGAAGGCATTCACCAGCCCGCCGAAGCCGATCGCGAGCCCGCCCAGCTCCACGCGGGTGCTCTCGAACACGAGGTCACCCGCCGCGCGGAACAGCAGGACCAGCGCAAGCAGCAGGACCCGGTCGTACAGGAACAGGATCGCGAGCACCAGCAGCGCCGGCAGGGCCAGCAGGCGCACGGCGCTCCCGGACATCGCCTCCGCGTAGAGCGGCAGCGCCATGCCGACCGCCAGCGCGACGATCAGCGCGCCACCGGTGAGCAGGACAGGAGAAGGCGACTGCACCGCGTAGCCCACGTCAGTACCCGAAGCGCCCCGTCATGCGGCGCTTCGCCGCACGCACCAGCGCGACGCCGCACTGCAGGAGCGCCTCCGGGCGGCGCGTCGTCGCGGCCATGCGGCGCCCGAGGCGCAGCACGTCCTCGAACGACCCGGCGCCCGCGAACACGTCGAGGAAGCCCCGCAACGCCTGCGCCGCCTGCCTGCGCGGCAGGCGCGCATAGTCGTCGGAAAACTTCTCCAACATGCGCCGGTGGCCCTGGATGAGCGAGGCGGGATTCGACGAAATGCGGTGCTTGTCCGCGCCGTTGTGGAAGTACGAAACCAGGTAATCCTCGACGCAGCAGATCTTCGTCACGCGGCTCAGGCGGATCGACAGGTCCCAGTCCTGGCAGCTGCGCAGCGTCTCGTCGAGCCCGCCGACGTGCTCGAACACGTCGCGCCGCACGACGATGCTGGAGAAGGTGCCGACATGGTTCGCGACCAGCAGCGCCTCCGCGACGCGGCCGTCCAGGCTGCGGTCCGAGCGCGACACTTCGCGGCCGTCCTTGTCGCGGCCGATGAACCACGTGTAGGCGAGGCCGTACTCCGGCCCGCGCTCGCCCAGCAGCGCGATCTGCCGCTCGAGCTTGCGCGGCGACCAGCTGTCGTCGCTGTCGAGGAAGGCGATGAAGTCGCCCGTCGCCGCCCGCACGCCGGTGTTGCGCGCCGCCGCCCCGCCGCGGTTCGTCTCGTGCGCGACGTAGCGCACGCGCGGATCGGCGATCGCCGCAACGCGCTCGCGCGTGTCGTCGGTCGAGGCGTCATCCACGACGACGATCTCGAAATCCTCCAGCGTCTGCGCCAGCACGCTGGCGATGCACGCGCCGATCGCGTGCCCGCGGTTGTACGACGGGATCACCACGCTCACGAGCGGCGCGGGCGCAGGGCGCAACCACCGCTGCGCAGCGGCGATCCCGGGGTCGTCGGTCAGGCGGCTCACGGCTCAGTCCCCGTTCATCACCGAGCCGGCCAGGCCCACGCCGGACTCGCGCAGGCGCTCCGCGTAGCGGCGCACCGCCGCCATCCGGCTCGCGTTGCGACGGGCGACCATCAGCGCCGCACGCGCCCGCGCCGCGACCATCACGCCGTCGGCGCAGCGCTCGCCCGCGGCGGTATCGAGGATCACGACATCGAAGGCCGTCGTGTACTGCTGCAGCAGCTGGCCCAGCAAGGGGCGCGACAGCAGCTCCTGAGGGTTCGGCGGCACCACCCCGGCGGGCAGCACCGCCAGCGAACGCAGCCCGGCCACGCGCCGGATCGCGTCCGGAGCGTGGCGGCCGAGCAGCAGCGCGGAGAGTCCGCTGCGGTTGTCGAGGCCGAACAGCGCATGCTGCGAAGGCCGGCGCAGGTCGGCATCCACCACGAGGGTGCGCAAGCCCAGCTGCGAGAACGCGACACCGAGGTTCGCCGCCATCCACGAGCGCCCCTCCCCGCGTGCGGCGCTCACCACCGCCAGCAGCTTGCGCCCCGCGGTCGGGTCGAACCAGCGCAGCATCAGCTGGCTGCGCAGCGCGCGCAGCGCCTCCACCTGCACCGAGAACGGGTCGAACGCGGCGACCACGCTGCTCGACACCTTGCTCTCGTCCGCCTGCAAGCAGTCGTATTCGAACTGCCGCGCCATCGCGTAGCGGATGTCGTGCTCGCTCGCGAGGCCCAGCTCGACCGCCGCCTCGCCGAAGCGCAGGCCCTTGTCGCGCTGCAGGCGCACGATGCGTTCGTTCTCGTCCACGCGCAGGCGTCCGGCCGCCATCAGGATCGCGCCGATCGCCTGTTCGCCCTTGGGATCCAGGGTGCTGCTCAGGGGTGCATTCATGGGATCAATAAGCTCCGGCAATTCGATTCGACACTCGCCCCCGGGATACCCGGCGGGTCCCGCTCCGGCCCGGCACGCTGCCGAGCACCGGCATGCCCGGCAGCCCGTCGAGGTCGTCCTCGCCGCGCACACGCCGGTCCATCAGTTCGATCAGCAGGGCGCTGCCCACGCCCAGCACCACGCCCACGACCAGCGCCAGCACGAGCTTGATCAGCAGGCGCGGGCCCGACGGCCACAACGGCGCCGTCGCGGGGGTCAGCACCGCCACGTTGATCTGCTGCGCCTGGCTCTCCAGGTTCGTCGCGGACAGGCGCTGCGCGACCTGGTCATAGGCCTTCTGCGCGCTCTCGACGTCGCGCTGCAGCACCGCGATCTGGTCGCGATGCGCCTGCAGCTGCATCACACGCGCCTTCTGCGCCGCGACCGCCGCGGCCACCTCCGCCTCGCGCGCCGCGCTCATGCGGCTCGAAGTGCCCAGCGACGCGGCGATGCGCTGCGTCTCGGCGCCGATGCGCGCCCGCAGCGAATCGATCACCGCGGCAAGCTTGCCGACCTCGGGGTGGTTCGGCCCCAGCCGGCCGAGCATCTGCTGGCGTTCGCCCTCGCGCCGCGCCAGCTCGCCCTTCAGGTTCGCGATCAGCGGGTTCTGCGTGACCTCGGGCAGGGACTCGGCCGAACCGGACTGGCTGAAGCGCGACCGGCTCTCGGCCCGCTGCCCCTGCACCTGCACGAGCTGCGTCGACAGCTCCGCGAGCCGCGCCGTCTCGACGTCCAGCCGCCCGTCGGCCGAAACGATGCCGTATTTCTGCTGGTAGTCGGACAGGCGCTTCTGCGCCGCCTCCAGCTCCTCGCGCAGGCCGTGCGTGCGCTCATCGAACCACTGCGCGTACTGGCGCGCGGGCTCCACCTTCAGCTCCAGCCCGATCTCCATGTAGGCCTGCGCGAAGGCGTTGGCGATCATCGCCGCAAACTCAGGCTGCGAGGCCGTGTAGCGGATGCGCACGACATTGCTCTCGCGCCCCGGCGTCACGTCCAGGCGCGAAAGCAGCACGTCGGCGATCCACTCGCGGATGTCGCCTGCCCCGCCGGTAGCCTCCTGCCATTGCTGCTGGAACTGCGGCATTGCGGCGAGCCCGGCCGCGTCCACGACGCGCAACGCGACCCGATCCGAGTCGATGATGTCGACCTGCGTGGCGATATGGTTCGCGATCAGCTGCGACGGCATCACCCCGCCCGCGATCGGGTCGGAAGACTTCGCGTCGATGACCAGCGCCGTCTCGGCGAGGTACTTCTGCGGCAGCACGAGACTCACCGCCACCGCGGCCGCCGTGACGACCAGCACGACGGCGCACACCAGTCCGAAGCGCGCACGCAGGATGCGCAGGAATTGTCCAGGATTCATGATTAGCCCCGCCTCAGAACAGGCTTTCCTTCACGTAGATGATGTCGTCGGGGCGCAGGCGGTCTTCCAGCGTGGGCTCGATCACCGCCACCTTGCCGTCGCCACCGCGACGGTGGATGCGCAACCCGCGCACCGTGCCGCGCAGCGTCGGCCCGCCGCCCGTCGCCAGCGCCTGCATCACCGTCATGTTGCGTTCGAGACGGAACGAGCCCGGCTTCTGCACCTCGCCGTAGATGTAGAACACGTCCGCGCGCCGGACATAGATCACGTCGCCCGGCGACAGCATCGTGTCCGCATCGCCATCGCCGCGCTGGAACAGCGCCGGCAGATCCAGCTCCTTGCGGACGCGCTGGCCGTCGCGCGTGCCCACGAGCACGATCACGTCATCGCCGCCCGCGGCAACCCCGCCTGCGTTCGCGAGCATGTCGGTCACGCGCACGTTGAAGGTATCCAGCGGATAACGCCCGGGCTTGTTCACATGCCCCAGCACCGCCACCTGGTTGCCGCGGATCTGCACCGGCAGCACGGTCACCTGCGGCTGCAGCACGAATCCCCCCTGGCGCAGGCGCTCCGCGATCAGGGCCTCGGCGGCCGACACCGTGCGCCCGCCCAGCGGCACGCTGCCGATCAGCGGGAAGGTCAGCGCACCGGTTTCCGACACGCGCCCTTCGGTCGTCAGGTCGGGATTCTGGAACACGCTGATGCGGACGATGTCCCCCGGCCCGAGCACGTACTCGCGCGCTTCGTCGGCTGCCGGAGCGGGCGCGGCCACCGCAACCGGCGGCGGCACAACCGGTTGCGGCGCAGCCGCCGGTGGCATCTGCGCCGCGGCCCAGGCAGGCACGCAGGACAGGCACATCAACAGGGCAATTCGGAACGGTCTCGACAACGGCATGGACGGTGATCCTCGATCAATGGGTTTCGGGCGCGGGCAGCGCCTGTGGCGTCTCCGCTTCGGCAAGCCCGGGCTCCGCCCCGGGCCGGCTCGGCGCCAGCGGCGCATACTCGATGCGTGCGCCATCACGCAGGCGCTCCAGCTCGGCTTTCGCCAGCGCGCTCTTGCGTGCATTCGCCAGGTAACGCTCGATCATCGGCCGCGCAGCCCCCGCGTCGAGCGGCTGCGCACGGGCGGAGACGAGATGAACCAGAAGGGCACCCGCCGGCGTCCGGCTCAGCACCATCTGCCCGTCCCGCATGCGCGCAAAGCCCTTCAGGCTCTCCAGCGGCAGCTGCTCGGCCGGCTTCACGGCAGCGGCGAGCTGGAACTCGATCCCCTCGCGCGTGAGCCACTCCTTCACCTCATGCAGACCCGCCGCGCGTGCACTCACACGCTCGAGCTCCTCGAAACGCTCGGGCGGCAGGCGGATCTCCAGCTCCTGCAGGCTGTAGATGCGGCGCCGCGCGAACAGCTCGGGATTGGCCGCATGGAAGGCTGCGATCTCCTCGTCGCTCGGCGGCGCAACCTGCCCGGTCACCTGCTCGAGGTAGGCCCGCGCCAGGATCTCCCGCTGCGCCGCCTCGAAGGACTGCAACACGCGCGGGTCGCGATCCAGCCTGCGCTCGCGCGCCTGCTGCACCATCAGCTCCTGGTCGATCAGGCGCTCGAGCGCGCCCTCTTCCGGCGTCCCCTGCGAAGAGGCGAGCGCCGCGATCGAATTGAGTTCATTCGCCTGGATTGCCTGCTCGTTCACCTTCGCAATAACCTCGAACGCGGGCTTCCCTTCCGCCTCGCCCTTGCTGCAGGCATTGAGGAAAAAGGCGGAAAGCAGGACAACAGGAAATGCAATGCGTGCCGTCGAAGACATCGACCTGACCGGATGCTGGCTCAAGATTCAAATCGACGATTCATGGCGCAATGCGCCACGCAATCGCCGCAATTGAAGATTCATTGGAATATCGGCGAATGCCGCGAGCGCGACATCGCAGAGATCCGCTGGCGCACAATCAGCGCGAAAAGTGCCAAACCGGCCAACACCAGCGATTCGAATCCACCCTCGCCCGCGCCGGCTCCACCAAGCGAGAACTGCAGGGCAACGCCTTCTGCAAACGAACGCGGCGTCGCTTCACCCCCAAGGCTTGCAACATCCGCGAAAGCCGCGCCCGACGCGGGTTCCCGCACCGCCGCAGTGGAATCGAAGCGGGCACCGGCCACGCTCGCCGGCGACGTCATCAGCCCGGTCGCGATCAGCGACGGCGCACCCGTCACGGCAGACGCCTTGTCCTCGTAGCGGATCGTCACCCCATTGCCCGACAGCGTCACCGTGTCGGCATGGGCGGCGGAAATACAGCCGGACAGGAGCACGGCAAAACCGACCATTTTTCCATTGATCATGGACATGGGCACCACCTCTCTATTGGAATGCAGGCGCTCGCAAAAACCTGCATTAATCGTGTCGTCGTTTGCCCACGACGACCGCTTTATTCAAACCTGTTGATTCAGCGAATCGGCTTTATTGCTGCGCACCATAACGACTTGCGAAAACACCGTCAATAAACCGAATATTCGCTTTCAATTCGAAATCCGACTGTAACGATCATGAATTTTATTCTTTCAATTGCCGCACCTGTTTCGTGCGCCGCCGCACCCCGAACGTGCGCGAACGGCTCGCGCCGGTGCCCCGCTCATTCCCGATAATGCATCGGCAACCCGGGTCATTTTCAAAAGCGGAATCGCATCGACAAATCCGCCGTATTGGCGGAATACCCCCCCAGAGAGCGCGAACCGTCACGCTCCTGGCGCTGCACGCTGAATGCAAAACTCAGCGCGCGCTGCGGCCTGTATTCCGCATGCAGGCCATAGCGGTAGCTGCTGTCGGTCGGCTTCTCGCGCGTCCCCCCTGTCCGCACCAGCTCGGGATCGCCGCGATAGTCGCGCCGGCGCCACTCGAGCCCGGCACCGAGGCTCACCTTCTCGGTCACGTTCCACTTCGGGGCCAGCCGCACCGCCTCGGTCACGGCGTAATTCGCGGCAAGGTCCTGCTGGGCACCGATCTCGCGCCGCACGCTCAGGTCCACCGACGTCTTCGCCGTCGTGTCCCAGACCAGTCCGACGCGTCCGACGGTGCCCCGGAAGTCGCGCTCCGGCGCCAGCCGATATTCCACACGGGTTCGCCCGATGAAACCCGAAACCCGCGTCGCGCCTGACAAACGCCACTCTCCGCCGAGGCGTACCTCCTGCTGCCGGTAGTCGCGGATCGAGCCCGGCGCGGCGGGGCGATTCACGTACTCGCCGTCCGTATCGCGCAGCGTCAGCACCGCGCGGTTGCCCGTCGGCGGACGGTAGGTCAGATTCAGGTCGACCGTGTCCGCGTCGAACTCCGCCAGGTCCGCATCATCGCGATCGAAGCGGCTTCTCGCGTGCGCAAACCCTGCACCGACGGCCCAGCGGGGGTGCCACCAGAAGTCGGCGCTCACATGGCTCCGGGTGTAGGCATTCATGTTGCGCTCGGTACCGCCGGCCTCGTCGAAGGGCGTCAGCGTCTCGCGATACGCATGACCCAGTTCGCCACTCCATCGGTCACCCAATTGCCAGTCCCAGGCAAGTCCGGCGTCAGGCCGGTCATGATCGAGATCATTGTGAATTGCATAACGCGCACTCACGAGATTCAAATCGGCGAGAAAGCGCTGGCGCCCGTAGCGCCGATCGAATTTCATTCCGACGCCCGTCTCGCTCACCGTATCGTGCGCCTTGTTTTCGGGCGCGCGCTCGCCATCGTCGAGCCGAAAAAGATTGCTTTCGTATCGGATCGACTGGCTGACGCTGAAATTCAGCGCGTCTCCTTCATCGGCGGCAGCCCCTTCGTGCAACATGGCCGATGACAGGGCAAGCGCGCACATAATGGATTTGGAAGGTTTCATATCCGTTGCGCCATTCATTCCGGCATAAGCGTAGTCGAATCACATCGCCACGGAAAAAACCTTGTAAGCATATTAAAACGTGCGCGAGCGGCAGGTCGCCGCCAAATCCGCGAAGTGCGGAAGTTGCCACAACCAGCCATTAAACCTCTTCGATATCGTGGTTAATGGAACGAACAATATGATCTGCAACAACTTTTTTACGCCGCGACGCGGCCACCTGGCATGTCACGATACGAACGTCATACTGACGAGAGCCTGCCCGCGAACATTTGAACAAATATGTTTTTTTACACTCGCGCGGGCACTTGCCGGTCCGTTCCGTAAGATCTCCCCCGGCCCCTCCGACAAACGCGCACGCGCCTCCGTTGCGGCACAGAATCCTGCGAACGGACGGCGTTTTGCAACGCACAAATTCAATTCCGTGAATTCATGATTGCAGCCCTGGATAGACAAGGAAGCCTGTTGCGCGGCAGTTTCACGCTGAGTGGCGCGATCGAGGCATTCATCGATCCGCTCACCGTCGTCGCCGTCTTGTATGCCTGCGCCGCCTGGCATGGCGAACGCCTGATGAGCCCGCCGTACATGATCCTGGGCGCACTCTCCTTCGCGCTGACGTTTCCCGGAAATGTCGGCCTGCACGAATCGGCGCGGACCATGATGCGCAAGGTCGCCACCAACTGGCTGCTGTTCGTGGCGGCCACGGGCGCCTTCGGCTACGCGAGCGGCTACCTCCACTACTTCCCGCACACGATGCTGGTGACGTGGGTCGCCACCACCCCGCTCGCGCTGGTTGCGGTCCATGCCGTGGCCCGGCAGGCGCTGCCGACATGGCTGGCGATCGGCGACAACCAGCGCATCGCCGTCGTCGCCGGCGTGAACGACATCGGCCTGAAGCTCGCGCGCGAATTCCGCGACCACCCCTACCTCGGCACCCGCGTCGTGGGCTTCTTCGACGATCGCCCGCGCTCACGACTGCCCGAAAGCGGCGGCATACCGGCGCCGGTACTCGGCCCGCTCTCCGGCCTCGCCGAGTTCGTCAAGCGCCGCCGCGTCGAGGCCATCTACCTGGCGCTGCCGATGGCCCCGCAGCCACGCATCCTCGCCCTGCTCGACGACCTCAAGGACACCACCGCGTCGATCTACTTCGTCCCCGACATCTTCGTCACCGACCTCATCCAGGGGCGGGTCGACAACGTCGGCGGCATGGCCGTCGTGGCCGTGTGCGACACCCCCTTCACCGGCCTCAACAACGTCGTCAAGCGCAGCTCCGACTTCATTCTCGCGCTGCTCATCCTGCTGCTCCTCACCCCCGTGCTGATCGCCCTCGCCGTCGGCGTCAAGCTCTCCTCCCCCGGGCCGGTCGTCTTCAAGCAGCGGCGCTACGGCCTCGACGGCCGCGAGATCCTGGTCTACAAGTTCCGCTCGATGACGGTCTGCGACGATGGCGCTGCCGTGCGCCAGGCCACGCGCAACGACAGCCGCATCACCCCCTTCGGCGCCTTCATCCGCCGCACCTCGCTCGACGAGCTGCCGCAGTTCATCAACGTGCTGCAGGGGCGCATGAGCATCGTCGGCCCGCGGCCCCACGCGGTGGCGCACAACGAGGCCTACCGCAAGCTCATCAAGGGCTACATGATCCGCCACAAGGTCAAGCCGGGGATCACCGGCTGGGCGCAGGTCAATGGCTACCGCGGCGAAACCGAGACGGTTGACAAGATGGAGAAGCGCATCGAGTACGATCTCGACTACCTGCGCAACTGGTCGCTCGGCCTGGACCTGTGGATCATCGCCCGCACCGCCCTGATGGTCGTGCGCGACCCCAACGCCTACTGAGGCGCACGAGCGTGCACGCGGCGCCCAATCCCGGCCGTCGCACGCGCAGGAACCTCCCGCGCCGCCTGCCGTCAAACCGCCGTTTCGAGACGCCCGATCATGATCCGCAGCCGCTATCGCCCCCTCCTCCTCATCCTCGGCCTTGCCGCCACGGGCATCGCCTGCGCGGCCCAGCCGGCCGGCATCCGGCCCGGCCTGTGGGAATTCCGCTCGACCCGGCTCAACATCGGCGGCCTGCCCGACATGTCCTCGCAGATGGCGCAGGCCCAGCAGTACATCCGCAGCCTGCCGCCGGACATGCGCCGCATGGTCGAGCAACAGATGGCCGCGCGCGGCGTCAGCCTCGGCAACGACGGCAGCGCGCGCAGCTGCATCACGCCCGAACAGGCAAAGTCCGACACCGTCTATTCGGGCAAGACCGAAGGCAACTGCACCCTCGACAAGGTCGTGAAGGCCGACGCCACGGTGCGCGGCCACCTCAACTGCACCCGGCCGGACGCAAGCGGCGACTTCGAAGCCCGCATCCAGTCGCCGGAACACTTCACGACCCGCGTCAACATGACTTCCCGCAACGGCAACCTGCAGGTCGACACCGACGCGCGCTGGCTCGCCGCCGACTGCGGCGCACAAGGCCACGGCTGAGCGCGCGGCGCGTTTCCCCACAGAGTCGGCGAGCTCGGGCAGAATGCCTGCATTGCAGGCGCCGCGTCCTCGCGCGCCCCGCGCCAACACACCGTCATCCCCATGAAAATCGCCACCTGGAACGTCAACTCGCTCAAGGTCCGCCTGCCCCACGTGCTCGACTGGCTGGCCGCCAACCAGCCCGACGCCCTGTGCCTGCAGGAGCTCAAGATGGAGGACAAGGTCTTCCCCGCCGCCGAGCTCGAAGCGGCCGGCTACCGGGCGGTGTTCAACGGCCAGAAGACCTACAACGGCGTCGCTATCCTCAGCCCGCAGGCCCCGGATGCGACGATCCGCGACATCCCCGGCTTCGCCGACGAGCAGAAGCGCATCATCGCCGCGACCATCGGCGGCGTGCGCGTCGTCAGCGCCTACTTCCCCAACGGCCAGGCCGTCGGTTCCGACAAGTTCGAATACAAGCTGCGCTGGCTTGCCGCCCTCACCGACTGGCTGCGCGAGGAGCTGAAGAGCCATGAACGGCTCGTGCTCGCCGGCGACTTCAACATCGCCCCCGAGGACCGCGACGCCCACCCGGACTGGAAGGACGAGATCCACGTCTCGCAGCCCGAACGCGCCGCCTTCGCCGCGCTGATCGAACTGGGCTTCGCCGACGCATTCCGCCTCTTCGAACAGCCGGAGAAGAGCTTTTCGTGGTGGGACTACCGCATGGGGGCATTCCGCCGCAACTTCGGCCTGCGCATCGACCACATCCTGGTCTCGCAGGCGCTGCGCGCCAGCTGCCGCAGCTGCGTGATCGACAAGACGCCGCGCAAGCTCGAGCGCCCCTCCGACCACGCGCCGGTCGTCGTCGAGCTGGCCCTGTAGTGGCCCCCGAAGCGCCGTCCCCCATGAGCACGCCGACCCCGGATCCCGCCCTCGCGGCTGCACGCTACCCGATGATCGCAGCGCTGCCCGACGCCGCGCGCCTGCGCCTGCTCGCGGCGGGCCGCTGGGCGCGCGTGCCGGCCGGAACGCTGCTGTTCGACGACCGCCAGGCCTGCGAAGGCTTTCCCTTCGTCGTCGAAGGCTCGGTGCGCGTCGTCAAATGCGCACCGAACGGCCGCGAGCTGCCGCTCTACCGCGTCACGCCGGGCGAGACCTGCATCATCTCCTCGTCCTGCCTGCTCGGACACGAGGACTACAACGCCCGCGGCGTCGCCGAGACCGACACCGTGCTGCTGATGCTGCCCAAGTCCGACTTCGACGCGCTGCTCGGCGAACCGGCCTTCCGCAGCTTCGTGTTCCACCTCTTCGCCGAGCGCATCGCCGACCTGATGCAGCTCATCGAGGAAGTCGCCTTCCACCGCCTCGACCAGCGCCTTGCCGGCCTGCTGCTCGGCAAGGGCCGCCTCCTGCACACCACGCACCAGCATCTCGCCGACGAACTCGGCAGCGTGCGCGAGTTCGTCAGCCGCCTGCTGAAGGGCTTTGCCGCGCAAGGCCTGGTGAAGCTGTCGCGCGAACAGATCGAGATCCTCGACCCCGCGGGCCTGCGCCGCATCGCAAGCGACGGACGCCAGGGCTGAACCGCGGGCTCGGGGCTGTGTAACCAAGGTTACAGACCCACGGGGATGGGGGTGGTGAAATACGCTCACCAACCCGGACAACCCCCACGGAGAAAATCATGAATGCAAACGTCGGCGGCATCGACAAGATCCTTCGCATCGCCGCAGGCCTGGTCCTGATCGCTCTCGCGATCATGGGCGTCGGCACCCCCTGGACCTGGATCGGCGTCGTGCCCCTCGCCACCGGCCTGATGGGCTGGTGCCCGGCCTACTCGATCTTCGGCCTCAACACCTGCCCGATGAAAAAGGCCTGAGCGTCCTTCGCGACTTCGCAAAAAAGCCGGGGCGACCCGGCTTTTTCGTTTCTCCGGCACGGCAAAAGAGCCGCCGCCGCGAAACACCCGACGGGCAGACCGTGGAGCTCCGAACGTAGGGCGGGAGGAGCGCAGCGCATCCCGCCAGCGCGCCTCATGCTTGCGCGAGGCGCGCCTTCCTCGCGACGTGGTTCGCGATGGCGACGTAATCCGCGACGCCGAGGCGCTCGCCGCGCAAACCCGGATCGATACCGAGCGCCGCGAAATCCGCTTCATCCAGGAAATCGCGCAACGTGTTGCGCAGCGTCTTGCGCCGCTGGCCGAAGGCCGCCGCGACGATGCGGCCGAGAAGCTCCTCGTCCTGCGCGCCGAGCTGCTCGGGCGGCAGCGGCACCATGCGCACGATGCTCGATGTCACCTTCGGCGCCGGCCGGAACGCCCCCGGCGGCACATCGAAGAGCCGCGCCATGCGGAAGCGGTACTGCAGCATCACCGACAGCCGCCCGTAGTCCTCGGTGCCCGGCTCGGCCACCATGCGCATCACGACCTCCTTCTGCAGCATGAAAGTCATGTCCGAAACGCTGTCTGCGAAGGCGGCGAGGTGGAACAGCAGCGGCGTCGAGATGTTGTACGGCAGGTTGCCCACCACGCGCAGCGGCGCCCCCAGGCTGCCGAAATCGAACTTCAGCGCATCGCCCTCGTGGATGGTCAGGCGCTCGGGCGTGTAGCGCTCCTTCAGGCGCGCGATCAGGTCGCGGTCGATCTCGACCACGTGCATGTGCCCGAGGCGCTCGACCAGAGGATCGGTCATCGCCGCAAGGCCCGGACCGATCTCGACGATCGTGTCGCCCACGGCGGGGCGGATCGCATCGACGATCTTGCGGATGATATTGGGGTCGGACAGGAAGTTCTGCCCGAAACGCTTGCGCGCGTGGTGCTCGGTCATGTAAGGCTCTGAATTGAAATATGCGGCGCACGGCCGCTCTGCGCTCCGTGCAGGGGCGCGGCTTCAGCCGCGCGCACCGGCCATCGCGATCGCCAGTTCCACGGCGGCGAAGAGGCTGCCGGGGTCGGCACGCCCGGTTCCGGCCAGATCCAGCGCCGTGCCGTGATCCACCGACGTCCGGATGATCGGCAGACCGAGCGTCACGTTCACGCCGCCGCCGAAGCTCGCGTGCTTGAGCACCGGCAGGCCCTGGTCGTGGTACATCGCCAGCACCGCGTCGCCCTGTTCCAGCGTATGCGGCACGAACAGCGTATCGGCCGGCAAGGGGCCGGCGAGCCGCATGCCCTCGCCGCGCAGCTTCTCCAGCACCGGCGTGATCACCTCGATCTCCTCGCGCCCCATGTGGCCGCCCTCGCCGGCGTGCGGATTCAGGCCCGCGACGAGGATGCGCGGCGCCGTCAGGCCGAAATGCCGCATCAGGTCGGCGTGCAGGATGCGCAGCGTCGCCTCCAGCAACTCGCGCGTGATCGCCGCCGGCACCGCCGCCAGCGGCAGGTGCGTCGTCGCCAGCGCCACGCGCATGCCGCCGCCGACCAGCATCATCACGACCAGCGGCGTCGCGGTGTGCTCGGCGAGGTACTCGGTATGCCCGCTAAACGCGACGCCCGCATCGTTGATCACGCCCTTGTGCACCGGCGCCGTCACCATCCCGGCGAACTCGCCGCTGCGACAGCCCGCCAGCGCGCGGTCGAGCAGCGCGAGCACGTAGGAGGCATTCGCCACGTCGAGCACGCCGGCGCGTGCCGGCACGGCCAGCGGAACGTGCAGCACCTCGAGAGCACCGGCCGGCCCCGCGTCGCACGCGGCGTCGAAGGGCACGACTGCGGCACGGTCACCGGCACGTTCGCGGATCAGCCCGATGTCGCCGAGGACGACGGCACGCACCGGCCAGTCGCGTCCGGCCAGATGCGCACACAGCTCCGGTCCGACGCCGCCCGGCTCGCCGCTCGTGACGGCGAGAATTGGCAACCGCGCCGTCAGGCGCACAGGCGATGCCACGGACAGCCCCGGCACGCCGCCTTACTCCTTCTCCGTGCGGTACTCGACGTAGGTGCGGTCGCGCAGCTGCCGCAGCCATTCCTCGTAAGCCTCGTCGGCCTTGCGCTCGCGCAACGCATTGCGCGCGGCGGTGCGCTTGCGCTCGTCGGTGACGTCCTGCATACGGCGCTCCTCGACCATGATGAGGTGCCAGCCGAAGGGGGACTTGATCGGGGGGCTGACTTCACCCGGCTTCAGCGCGTCCATCGCACGCTCGAACTCCGGCACCGTGTCGCCCGGATTGACCCAACCGAGGTCGCCGCCCTTGGCGGCCGACAGGTCGGCCGAATTCACCTTCGCCAGTTCCGCAAAATTCCCGCCGTTGACGACGCGCTCGCGCAGGCCGTTCAGGCGGCTCTCCGCGTCCGCGTCGGTCACGATCTCCGAGGTGCGGATCAGGATGTGGCGCGCGCGCGTCTGCTGCATCTGCTGCAGCCCTGCCGCCGCTCCGCCGCGGCTCTCGATGAGCTTGACGATGTGGAAGCCCGCCGGGCTGCGCATGACCTTGGACACCTCGCCCGGCTTCATCTGGCGCACGGCATCCGCGAACAGCACGGGCATACGATCGCGCCCGCGCCAGCCCAGGTCGCCGCCGCTCAGGCCGTCCGGCGCGTCCGAAACCGAGGCCGCGAGGCGGCCGAAATCCTCACCCGCACGCAGACGCTCGACGGCACTCTCGGCGCGCGCCATGCGCTCCGACTGTTGCTGCATCGTCGCGTTTTCGGGCACACGCACGAGGATGTGGGCGACGTGGAACTCCTCGCCCGACAGTGCGTCGGCATTGTTCGCGAGGAAATTCTCGATCTCCGCGTCGGTCACGACGATGCGGCTGTCGACGTCGCGCTCGCGCAGGCGCGTGAGCAGGATTTCGGAACGGATCTGGTCGCGGAAGCGGTTCCAGGTGATGCCGTCCTTGTCCAGCGCGAGGCGCAGGTCGGTCATGCTCATGCGGTTGTTTTCGGCAATGCGGCCGATCGCGCGGTCCAGCGTCGCGTCGTCGACCTTGAGCGAGGTTTCCGCTGCGAGCTGCATCTGCGCACGCTCGAGCACGAGCCGCTCGAGCACCTGACGCTCGAACACGTCGGCCGGCGGCAGTGCCGTGCCCTGGCGCGCGAGCTGGCGCTGCGCCTGCTGGACGCGCTCGCGCAACTCCAGCGTGGTGATGACCTCGTTATTGACGACGGCGACGATGCGGTCGACCGCCACCGGGCGCGCGGACGCCGCATGCGCGGGAAACAGCGCCGGAGCGCCGGCGAGGCCGAGAATCAGGGCGATGCCCAGGCGCGAGGGGATTCGGATCATGTTTTGTCGTGTGTCGATGTTGAGGCGCTCACTCGGCGCCGAAAACGCGGTTGGAAACGGGATCGTTGATCTTCCCATAACCAGCGACGCTGCGTTTGAGCAAGGTGATCGGGCTGGTACCCAGACTGGTGAGGTCGTTGAGCTCGAGCTGCACGAACACGGCCTGGGTCACGTCGTCGGGATTGGTCGCGAAGCGGTGCACCGCGGTACGCACGACCCAGCAGCCGCCATCGTACTCGATGCCCGCGATCGCCTCGGTGACGCGGTCTTCCTTCAACGAGCGCGTCACGCGCCCGACGCCGTACCAGCCGCCGCCCAGCGGCCACTGGCCGGACAGGGAGAGATCCTTGATCCTGTCGCTCTCGTCGGCAAGCCGGCCGCGCGAATAGCGGTAGGAGAGGTTCAGCGCCTTCGCGAAGTCCGGCTGGTAGCGTACGCCCATGTTGAAGCGTTCGGTCCAGTTGTCGCGCGGGTTGTACTGCACGGTCGAGTCGAGCCAGGTCTTCTGCATCACGTAGCCGCTGAAGAGGCCCAGGACGTCGGCGCGGCGGCCGGTGCGCGGCTCCTCGCCGGGCAGCGTCACGCGCTGATCATCGAAGTAGAAGCGCTGGCCGACGGTCGCACGCAGTCGCTCGCCGCCCGATTCCGGATCGATCAGGCGCGAGGTCACGGCCGCGGTCACCTGGTTCGAATCGGCGATGCGGTCGCCGCCCGAATACTGGTTCTCGGAGAAGATCTGCGCGAGGCCGAAGTCGTAGCGCGACGAGTCGAACACCGGGATGTCGCTCTGGTCGCGGAACGGCGTCTTGACGTAGAACACACGCGGTTCCAGCGTCTGCACGAAGTCGCGGCCGGCCAGGTTGGCGTCGCGCTCGAAGAACAGGCCGCTGTCGACGGAGAAGATCGGCAGGGAACGCGTGATCGACCCTTTCGCGCCGGTGAGGTCGCGATCCAGGTCGTACTGCGTGTGATGCAGGCCGACCTTGGGCGTCACGTAATAGCCGGCACGCTCGAAGGGAAGCGACAGCTGGGGATACAGCGTGAAGCGGCTACCCTCGGGGCGGCTCGCATCCGGGTGGTCGAACTGGACCATCTCACCCTTGAACGCGAACGTCGTCCCCCCCGGCAGTTCGCTGCGGTTCGCGTTCAGCTGCAGCTGCGGCATGAGGCGATAGGGCTCGCCGCCCGACAGCGTCTGGTAGCTCTGGACCGTCGCCGAAGCATTCCACCAATCGCTGCCGGCGTAGGTCAGCACGCCCTTGCGCACCAGGTTCGCGCGCGACGCGACGGAAACACGCGAACTGAGGTCCTCGAAATACTCCTTGTCGCTGACGCCGTTCCAGTCGACCAACGCGAACAGGCTCGGCGTGATGACCTGCGAATGCTGGAACGAGCCGAGCGCGCGCTCCTCGCCGGTGACGTTGTCGCGCGGCAGCCACTCGACGCGGCTCTCGCCGTGCTGCGTCGGCGTCAGGTAGCGGAATTCGGTTGCCAGCTGCACCCCACGCCGGCCCATGAAGCGGGGCGCAATGGTCGCGTCGTAGTTCGGTGCGATGTTCCAGTAGTACGGCGCGGAGATATCGAGACCGACCTTGTTCGACATGCCGAAGGTCGGTGCCAGGAAGCCCGACTGGCGCTGGCCGGCGAGCGGGAATTCCGCCCACGGCCACCACAGCATCGGCACGTCCTGGAACATGATGGTTGCACCGTTCGCGGTGCCGAGGTCACGGTCGTAATCAAGATGCAGGTCGTTGGCCTTCAGGTACCAGTCGGGATCGCTCGCTTCGCAGGTCGTCCAGGTCGCGTTCTTCAGCCGGTATTGGTTCTCGCCCTCGAAGTACATCACGTCCGCACTGCCGCCGCCAGCGACCTCGCGCGGCGCCTCGCCCGGCTGCACGGGCTGGGTCGACTGGCGCTTGATGCGATAAACGGGCGATTCGAACGAACCCAGGTGCTCCTCCAGCTTGAGCCGCGCCTCCGGCCCGCTCATGCTGTCCTGCCCGCTCGCCAGGCGCACGTTGCCTTCCGCATGCGCCTCGTCGTCAAGCTCGCGGTAGGTGATCTTGTCGGCAGACAGCAGCATGTCGTCGCGCTGCAGCTGGGCGTCGCCTTCGGCGAGCAGCTCCACGGAACGCGTGCCCCGGATGCGTTGTGCGCGCACTTCGGTCGCGCCCTGCGGCAACGCGGCACCCGCCTGCGCGGGCGGCTGCTTTGCCGGCGTCTGCGTGGCAGCAGCGGGCGCAGAAGCGGGCATCTTCGCCGCTGGGCGAGCGCCGGCCGCAGGCTGCCCGGACTCGGCCGGCGTGGCGGCGGGTGCGGGCTTCGTCGGCGCACGGGGGCTGCTGCCACCGAGCAGATCCGGCGACACGACCAGCGGCGGCAGTCCGGCCGCCAGGGCCGAGCCCGAGAAACAGCACAGCAGCAGCGGGATCGCCCGCAGCTGCGTTCTCAATCGCATATCGCGCAAAGCGCTTTCCCCAATCCTGGTTTCATCGCCATCAACCCGTGCCCGGCACGGTCCCGGCCTTTTGATAAACTCGCGGATTTTACACGAAGCGTTGCGGAGAACCCGGTGCACAGACTTGCCCAACTGAACGACTGGCTGGCCACCCGAATGTCCGGAAAGGCTTTCGAGCTCACGCCCGCATCGGCCGATGCCAGCTTCCGCCGCTACTTCCGCGTGAACTTCGCCGATGGCAGCCCCAGCCTGGTCGTCATGGACGCGCCGCCCGAGCGCGAGGACTGCCGCCCCTGGCTGAACGTCGAGGAGCTGTTCCGCGCCGCCGGCGCCCACGTCCCGGAAGTGCTCGCACAGGATCTCGACCAGGGCTTCCTGCTGCTCTCCGACCTCGGCAGCACGACCTACCTCGCTGCGCTGAACAAGGACAACGCCGCCCACCTCTACGCCGACGCGCTCGGCTCGCTGATCGCGATCCAGCACGCGAGCCGCCCCGACGTGCTGCCCGAATACTCGCGCGAACTGCTGCTGCGCGAACTGATGCTCTTCCCCGAGTGGTACATCGAGCGCCACAAGGGCGTCACGCTCGACGACCGTCAGCGCGTCACGCTGATGGACACCTTCGACCGCATCCTCGCCGTGAACCTCGCCGAACCGCAGGTCTTCGTGCATCGCGACTACCATTCGCGCAACCTGATGTACCTCCCGGAGCAGGCCAACCCAGGCATCATCGACTTCCAGGACGCGGTGTACGGCCCGCTCACCTACGACCTCGCATCGCTGTTCAAGGATGCCTACATCCACTGGGAAGAGGACTTCGCGCTCGACATGCTCGCGCGCTACTGGGAAGCGGCGCGCAAGCTGGGCCTGCCGGTGCGCGAGGACTTCTCCGAGTTCCACCGCGACTACGAATGGATGGGCGTGCAGCGCCACATCAAGGTGCTGGGCATCTTCGCCCGCCTCTATCACCGCGACGGCAAGGACGGCTACCTGCGCGACATGCCGCTGGTGATGGACTACCTGCGGCGCGCGTGCAAGCGCTACCGCGACCTCGGGCCGCTGCTGAAGCTGCTGGACCACCTCGACCCCGAGCCGGTCGAAGTCGGCTACACCTTCTGATGCGCGCGATGGTCCTCGCCGCCGGGCGCGGCGAACGCATGCGCCCGCTGACGGACGCCTGCCCCAAGCCCCTGCTGCAGGCGGGCGGCAAGCCGCTGATCGTGTGGCACATAGAGCGCCTGCGCGACGCCGGCTTCACCGACATCGCGATCAACCACGCCCACCTCGGCGCGATGATCGAGGCCGCCCTCGGCGACGGCAGCGCCTTCGGCGTGCGCCTCCGCTACTCGCCCGAGGCCGAGGCGCTCGAGACTGCCGGCGGCATCCGCCAGGCCCTGCCGCTGCTGGGCGACGCACCCTTCCTCGTCGTGAACGGCGACGTTTTCTGCGACGCCGACATCTCCGCCCTGCGTGCGGCGGGCGAAGGGCTGGCCGCCGACGGCGATCTCGCCCACCTGCTGATGGTACCGAACCCGTCCCACCACCCGGACGGCGACTTCCGCCTCGCCGACGCGCGCCTGCACCGCGACGGAGCACCCCGCCTGACCTTCTCCGGCCTGGGCGTGTATCACCCCGACCTCTTTGCCTCCCTCCCCGCCGGCACCCGCGCCCCGCTGGGCCCGCTGCTGCGCGACGCGATGGACGCCGGACGCGTGCGCGGCGCGCTGCACGCCGGCTACTGGCTCGACGTCGGCACCCCGGCGCGGCTCGCCGAGCTCGACGCCCGTCTGCGCGGAATCCGCACCTGAACGCGCTCCGGCAGGTCCGGTCGAATCCGACACCAGCCCACATGCCATAATCTGCCGATGAATACGCCCCTCGACCGCCCCACGTTCGACACCGCCCCCTTCCGCGCCCGCCGCGAGCGTCTGCTCGCCCGCATGAACGCACTCGGCGGCGGCATCGCCGTCGTGCCGACCGCCCGGGAATACGCGCGCAACCGCGACACGCAGTACCCGTTCCGCTACGACAGCTATTTCCACTACCTCACCGGCTTCGGCGAACCCGAGGCGGTGCTCGTACTGATCGGCGGCGATTCGCCCCGATCGATCCTGTTCTGCCGTGAGAAGAACGAGGAGCGCGAGATCTGGGACGGCTACCGCTACGGCCCTGACGCGGCATGCGAGCGCTTCGGCTTCGACGAGGCCCGCACCATCGGCGACCTCGACCAGCGCCTGCCCGACCTGATGTCCGGACAGCCTGCACTGTGGTGCAGCCTCGGCCACGACAACGACTGGGACACCCGCGTGCTGCGCGCCCTCAACACCGTGCGCGCCAATGCCCGCGCCGGCGCGATCCCGCCGCATGCGATCCGCGACGTGCGCGCCGAGCTCGACGAGATGCGCATCCTCAAGGACGCATCGGAAATCGCGATCATGCGCCGCGCAGGCGATATCTCCGGCGAGGCCCACCGCCGCGCGATGGCCGCGACCCGCCCCGGCCGCTTCGAGTACGAGATCGAGGCCGAGCTGATCCACGCCTTCCGCCGCGCCGGCAGCCAGGCCCCCGCCTACCCGTCCATCGTCGCCAGCGGCGCCAACGCCTGCGTGCTGCACTACATCGAAAACGACCGCTGCATGGAAGACGGCGAGCTGCTGCTGATCGACGCCGGCTGCGAGCTCGACGGCTACGCCTCCGACATCACCCGCAGCTTCCCCGTGAACGGGCGCTTCAGCGGCCCGCAGCGCGACATCTACGAACTCGTGCTCGCCGCCCAGGACGCCGCGAAGGCCGCGATCCGGCCCGGCGCGCACTGGAACATGCCGCACGACGCCGCTGTCGAGGTGCTCGCGCAGGGCATGCTCGACCTCAAGCTCCTGTCCGGCAGCCTCGCCGAAGTCCTCGAACAGGGCCACTACCGCCGCTTCTACATGCACCGCACCGGCCACTGGCTCGGGCGCGACGTACACGACGCCGGCGAATACAAGCTCGACGGCGACTGGCGGCCGCTGGCACCGGGCATGGTGCTGACCGTCGAACCCGGCTGCTACATCCGCCCCGCCGAAGGCGTGCCCGAAGCGTTCTGGAACATCGGCGTGCGCATCGAGGACGACGCCCTGGTCACCGAGGACGGCTGCGAATACATCACCGAAGCCGCGCCGCGCACGGTCGCCGATATTGAGGACGTGATGCGCGAGGCCGCCGATGGCGCGGCATGACCTGCTGATCGTGGGCGCCGGCCCGGTCGGCCTGTCGCTCGCCCTCGCACTCAAGGACAGCGGCCTCGCGATCGCGCTGGCCGACACGCGCGCGCGCGATGCCGTCGTCGCCGACCCGCGCGCGCTCGCGCTGGCCCACGGCTCGCGCCTCACGCTCGAACGCCTGGGCGTGTGGCACGATCTGCCGGCGACACCCATCCGCCACATCCACGTGTCGCAGCAAGGCGGTTTCGGCCGCACCCGGCTCGAGGCGGACGACTACGGCCTGCCTGCACTCGGCTACGTCGTCCAGGCCGGCGCGCTGGCCGGCGCCCTGCGCGACGCCGTCGATCGCGCCGGCATCACGGTCATGGACCAGACCGAAGTGGCCGGCCTGGCTGCGGGCCCCGACTCGGTGACGGCAAGCCTCGCCGGCACCGGTGCGGCCATCCACGGCACCACCGCCGGCGCACGCCTCGTCGCCTGCGCCGAAGGCGGCCTGCAGGCCGGCGCGCCGGACATCGTCGAGCGCGATTACGGCCAGCACGCGCTCATCGCCCACGTGGGCATCACCGGCAGCCACGGCGACACCGCCTTCGAACGCTTCACCAGCGAGGGACCGATCGCCTTGCTGCCCCATGGCGACGAGTACGCCCTGGTGCATGTCGCCTCGCCCCGGCGCGCCACCGAACTCCTGGCCCTGCCCGACGCAGCCTACCTCGAACACCTCCAGCACCGCTTCGGCAGCCGCGTGCACCTCGCGCGCGTCACCGGCCGGCTGCGCTACCCCCTGGTGCTGCGCTACCGCAGCGATCCCGTCGGCCAGCGCACCGTGTGGCTCGGCAATGCCGCACAGACCCTGCACCCGGTCGCCGGCCAGGGCTTCAACCTCGCGCTGCGCGACGTGTGGGCGCTCGCTCGCACCCTCCTCGATCACGGCGGCGACCCCGGCCTCGCCGGCACGCTCGCCGCCTGGCGCGACGCCCGCCGGGTCGACCGCTTCGGCGCGATCAACTTCACCGACAGCCTCGTGCGCATCTTCAGCAACGACTCCGCGCCCCTGCACCACGCGCGCGGTGCCGCCCTGTTCGCGCTCGACATGCTGCCGCCGCTGCGCCACTTCATCGCCCGCCGCATGATGTTCGGCGCCCGCGCCTGGCCTTGACGCGCGCGGCACCGGCCCCGCCGCCAACCCACCGCCAACCCACCGCTAACCCACCGTTATATGATTGCGTCCGAACAATCGCGGTGCTGACGTTCCATCACATGAACAAAAACATGCGGATTCGCTACAAGATCACCCTCGCGGTCGGCATTGCGGTCACGGTCGTGCTCGTGGCGATGGCGTTCTTCTACACGCACTTCCAGGAACAGTCAGTCCTGAGCCAGAACGAGCGCACGATGGAAAAGCTCACCGAAAGCGTGGCTCAGGGCCTGCAGGCGGTGATGCTGGCGGGTTCCGCGGACATCGCCGAGTCCTATGCGGACCGCCTGAAGAAGGTGACCGACATCATCGACTTCCGCATCCTGCGGACCAACGGCGACGAAGCCTTTCGCGACAACAAGACCATCCACGACGTGAATCGCCGCCGCGGCGAGGAAACCTTCACACCGCGCGACCACGAACAGCAGATCCCCGTGCTGTCGGCCGACGACCCCAACCTGCTCGCAACCGTCAGCGACGGCCGCACGCTCGCCGTGTACGAACCCGGGCCGGACGGCCACCGCAACCTGACCTTCCTCGCACCGATCAAGTACATCGAGCCCTGCAGCAAGTGCCACGGCACCGCGAACAAGGTGCGCGGCGTGATCAAGCTGACGACCTCGCTCGCCGCCGTCGAACGCGACATCTACGAGGTGCGCCAGTACGCAATCGGCGGGCTTGCGCTGGCACTGATGGCGACCATGCTGCTCACCGGCTACATGCTCGGCCGCACCATCGTCGAGCCGCTCGAGAAGGTCACCCACGCGATGACCCGCGTGTCGGACGGCGACCTCGACCATCAGGTGCCGATCCACAGCCGCGACGAAATCGGCACCATGGCCAACAGCTTCAACCGCATGACTTCGGAGCTGAGGACCACCTACGACGGACTGCGCCGCGAGCAGGACAAGCTCACGACCATCATCCACGGCGCAGGCGAAGGCATCGTCGTCACCGACAGCGCCGGCGAGATCGTGCTGGTCAACCCCGCGGCCGAACGCCTGCTCGAAAAGCCCGCGGGCCAGATCGCCAGGGAAGGGTTCTACTCGCTGCTCGACGACGAAGAGCAGATGCGCCTGTGGCTGTCCGATCCCGAGCAGGGCGGCGCGATCACGACCACCTACAAGGAGCGCGTCCTGCAGGTCTTCGCCTCCACGATCTTCGGCAACGACCACAACGTCGTCGGATCGGCCGCGCTGCTGCGCGACATCACCGAAGAGAAACGCCTCGAGGAGGAATTGCGCCGGCTCTCGACCACCGACGGCCTCACCGGCCTCTTCAACCGCCGCCACCTCGACGCCACGCTGGACACCGAATACAGCCGCGCACAGCGCACCGGCAACCCGCTCGCGGTGCTGATGTTCGATATCGACCACTTCAAGAAATTCAACGACACCCACGGTCACGACCAGGGCGACCGGGTGCTGCAGGCGGTCGCGAAGAATTTCCACGACGCGCTGCGCAAGTACGACCTCGCGTGCCGCTACGGCGGTGAGGAATTCGTCGGCATCCTGCCCAACACGACACTCGAGGGTGCGTTCTGCGTCGCCGAGCGCTTGCGTGCCGAAATCGAAGCCACCGAAGTCGACGGCCTCAAGGTCACCATCAGCGTCGGCGTCGCGGCTTCCCCCGAGATTCCCGTCTCGAGCCCGGAGGGCCTGATCGAGGCCGCCGATGCGGCGCTCTATCGTTCGAAGGAAGGCGGACGCAACCGCAGCACGCGCGCGCTTCCTCCCGAGCCGACGACACCACCGACGACGGGCGCGGATACCACACCGGTGTGACGCAGTCGCTGTCCGGGGCGAGCATTCCCCTGCTCGCCCGGCGCGGCATGGGGTAAAATCCCGAACTTTCCCCCGCAACACGCCCCGCCCATGCAGTACGCCGGTTTCACCCTGCGCAACAACCTTTTCGTCGCCCCCATGGCCGGCGTCACCGACCGCCCCTTCCGCCAGCTGTGCAAGAAGCTCGGCGCGGGCGTCGCCGTGAGCGAGATGGTCACGTCCAACTCGCTGCTCTACGGCAGCGCGAAGACGCTTCGGCGCGCCAATCACGAGGGCGAGGTCGATCCGATCTCGGTGCAGATCGCCGGCGCCGACCCTCGGATGATGGCCGAGGCCGCCCGCCACAACGCGGACAGCGGCGCGCAGATCATCGACATCAACATGGGCTGCCCGGCCAAGAAGGTGTGCAACGTGATGGCGGGCTCCGCGCTGATGCAGGACGAGCCCCTCGTCGCCCGCATCCTCGAAGCCGTCGTCGCCGCGGTACCCGATACCCCGGTCACGCTCAAGTTCCGCACCGGCTGGAGCCGCCAGCACCGCAACGCGCCGATGATCGCCCGCATCGCCGAGGAATCCGGCATCCGCGCGATCGCGATCCACGGCCGCACGCGCGCCGACCAGTACATGGGCGAGGCGGAGTACGACACCATCGCGCACGTGAAGACCCTGGTGAAGATCCCGGTCATCGCCAACGGTGACATCACCTCGCCCGAGAAGGCGAAGTACGTGCTCGACTACACCGGCGCCGACGGCGTCATGATCGGCCGCGCCGCCCAGGGCCGGCCGTGGATCTTCCGCGAGACCGAACACTACCTCGCGACCGGCGAGCTGATGCCGCCGCCGCTCGTCAGCGAGATCCTCCACGTGTGCCGCGAGCACCTGGCCGACCTGTACGCCTTCTACGGCGAAGACACCGGCGTCAAGGTCGCCCGCAAGCACATCTCGTGGTACACGAAAGGCCTGGTCGGCTCGGCCGCCTTCCGCCGTGCGATGAACCAGCTCCCCGACGTCCGTTCCCAGACGGCTGCCGTCGAAGACTTTTTCGGCCAGCTGGCCCAGCAGGACGCCCGCCTGCGCTACGAAGAAGACCTCCCGCAGGAACTTGCCGCATGAGCCGCCCCAACGAAATTGCCGATTCGGTGCACCGCACCCTCGACCAGTATTTCCGTGACCTCGACGGCGAGAAACCGGCTGCGATCTACGAGATGGTGATCCGCAACGTCGAACGCCCGATGCTCGAATTCGTCCTGCGCCAGGCCAACGGCAACCAGACCGTCGCCGCGGAGATGCTCGGCATCAACCGCAACACGCTGCGGCGCAAGCTCACCGAATACGAACTGCTGTAACCCGACTCCCCGCGGCGCCGCGCATTGCGGCGGCGCGCCAGGCCTTTCCGACTCCTTCCTGCGACCCGAACGATGAAAGTCTCCCAAGCCCTGATCAGCGTCTCCGACAAGCACGGCGTCCTCGCATTCGCCCAGGCCCTGCACGGCCTCGGCGTGAAGATCCTGTCGACCGGCGGCACCGCCTCAATGCTGCGCGATGCAGGCCTGCCGGTCACCGACGTGTCCGAGCACACCGGCTTCCCCGAAATGCTCGACGGCCGCGTCAAGACGCTGCACCCGACGGTCCACGGCGGCATCCTTGCGCGCCGCGACCTGCCCGAGCACATGGAGACCATCGCCGCGCACGGCATCTCGCGCATCGACCTCGTCGTCGTGAACCTCTACCCCTTCGCGCAGACCATCGCCAAGCCCGACTGCACGCTGGAAGACGCCATCGAGAACATCGACATCGGCGGCCCGACCATGGTGCGCGCCGCGGCGAAGAACCACGGCGACGAGCAGGGCGGCGTCGGCATCGTGACCGACCCCGAAGACTACGCGGCCATCGTCGACGAACTGAAAGCGAACGGCGGCGAACTGAGCTACAAGACGCGCTTCGCCCTCGCGGTGAAGGCCTTCACGCACACCGCACGCTACGACAGCGCGATCTCCAACCACCTCACGTCGCTGACCTTCGGCGACAAGGGCGAAGTCGCGAAGCAGGCCTACCCGGAGCGCTTCCAGATCGCCTTCGACAAGGTGCAGGACCTGCGCTACGGCGAGAACCCGCACCAGTCCGCGGCCTTCTACCGCGAACCGAAGGCGCCCGAAGGCGCCATCGCGTCGTACAAGCAGCTGCAGGGCAAGGAACTCTCGTACAACAACATCGCCGACGCCGACGCGGCCTGGGAATGCGTGAAGGCCTTCGAGGCCGCCACCCCCGCCTGCGTCATCGTCAAGCACGCCAACCCCTGCGGCGTCGCGGTCGCCGAGTCGCCCCTCGCCGCCTACCGCAAGGCCTTCTCGACCGATCCGACCTCGGCCTTCGGCGGCATCATCGCCTTCAACTGCGAAGTGGACCGCGCCGCGGCCGAAGCCGTCTCGGCGCAGTTCCTCGAACTGCTGATCGCCCCGTCCTACACGGCCGATGCGCTCGCGCTGCTGACCGCGAAGCAGAACGTGCGTGTGCTCACTTGCCCGCTCGGCAAGCCCGCGGGCGCGCTGGACTACAAGCGCGTCGGCGGTGGCCTGCTGGTGCAGAGCGCCGACGAGGCCCGCATCGCCGTGGCCGACCTCAAGGTCGTCACCAAGCGTGCCCCGACCGAACAGGAACTGGGCGACCTCCTCTTCGCCTGGCGCGTCGCCAAGTACGTCAAGTCGAACGCCATCGTCTACTGCCGCGACGGCATGACCATCGGCGTCGGCGCCGGCCAGATGAGCCGTGTCGACTCCGCGCGCATCGCCGCGATCAAGGCCGAAAACGCCGGGCTCACGGTCAAGGGCACGGTCGTCGCGTCCGACGCCTTCTTCCCGTTCCGCGACGGCCTCGACGTGCTCGCACAGGCCGGCGCGACCGCCGTCATCCAGCCGGGCGGCTCGATGCGCGATGCCGAAGTCGTCGCCGCGGCCGACGAACAGGGCATAGCGATGGTGTTCACCGGCTTCCGCCACTTCCGCCACTGATCGGAGCGCAGGAAACAGCATGAAAGTCCTCGTCATCGGCTCCGGCGGCCGCGAACACGCGCTGGCCTGGAAGCTCGCGCAATCGCCCAAGGTCACGCGCGTGCTGGTCGCGCCGGGCAACCCTGGCACCGCACGCGAGCCGCTGCTCGAGAACGTCGCCATCACGGCGATCCCCGAGCTCGTCGAACTGGCGAAGCGCGAACAGGTGCAGTTCACCGTCGTCGGCCCCGAGGCGCCGCTGGCCGCAGGCGTCGTCGACGCCTTCCGCGCCGCCGGCCTGCCGATCTTCGGACCGACCAGGGCCGCCGCGCAGCTCGAGAGCTCCAAGGACTTCGCCAAGCGCTTCCTGATCCGTCACAACATCCCGACCGCGAAGTACCAGACCTTCTCGGATGCGGCGGCTGCGCACGACTACGTGAACACGGAGGGCGCCCCGATCGTCATCAAGGCCGACGGCCTCGCCGCGGGCAAGGGCGTCGTCGTCGCGATGACGCTCGACGAAGCCCACGCCGCGATCGACATGATGCTCACCGACAACCGCATGGGCGTCAGCTACGGCGAGGCGGGCGCGCGCGTCGTGATCGAGGAGTTCATGACCGGCGAGGAAGCGAGCTTCATCGTGCTCGCCGACGGCCGGCATGCGCTGGCACTCGCGACCAGCCAGGACCACAAGCGCCTCAAGGACAACGACGAAGGCCCCAACACCGGCGGCATGGGCGCCTACTCGCCCGCCCCGGTGGTCACGCCGGAAGTGCACGCGCGCGTGATGCGCGAGATCATCGGCCCGACGCTCGCCGGCATGGCGGCCGACGGCCTGCCCTACACCGGCTTCCTGTACGCCGGCCTAATGATCGACGACGCCGGCCAGCCGCGCGTGGTCGAGTTCAACTGCCGCATGGGCGACCCCGAGACGCAGCCGATCATGCTGCGGCTCAAGACCGACCTCTCCGACCTGATCGAAGCCGCGATCGGCGGCAAGCTCGACACGGTCGAGGCCGAATGGGACCGCCGCGTCGCGCTCGGTGTCGTGCTCGCGGCCGAAGGCTATCCCGAATCGCCGCGCAAGGGCGACGCCATCACCGGCCTGCCGACGACGGAAGACGAGGACGTGCACGTGTTCCACGCCGGCACCGGCGAGCGCGACGGCCAGATCCTCACCACCGGCGGCCGCGTGCTGTGCGTCACCGCGCTGGGCGACAACGTGCGCAGCGCGCAGAAGCGCGCCTACGATGTCGCCGACGCGATCGTCTTCGACGGCCGCCAGTTCCGCCGCGACATCGGCCACCGCGCCGTCGCCCGCAAGGGCTGAGGGTCCGGCCACAATGAGCGCGCCTGACCGTTCCCTCGTCAAGGATTACCTCCTCGGCCTGCAGCAAGGCATCGTCGCTACGCTGGAAGCGTTCGACGGCGAAGCCTTCCGCACCGACGCCTGGGACCGCCCGGGCGGAGGCGGCGGCATCACCCGCGTCATCGAGGAAGGCCGCTTCTTCGAGCGTGGCGGGGTGAACTTCTCGCACGTGATGGGCGCCGGCATGCCGGCCTCCGCGACGGCGCACCGCCCCGAGCTCGCCGGCCGCTCCTTCGAGGCGATGGGTGTGTCGCTGGTGCTGCACCCGCGCAACCCCTACTGCCCCACCGCGCACATGAACGTGCGCTTCTTCATCGCGCTGCCGCCGGCGAACGAGCCCGATGCAACGCCGATCTGGTGGTTCGGCGGCGGGATGGACCTCACGCCCTACTATCCGTTCGAAGAGGATGTGCGCCACTTCCACCGCAGCTGCAAGGCCGCGGTGCTGCCTTTTGGCGGCGAGACGGAATACCGTCGCCTCAAGGAATGGTGCGACCGCTACTTCTTCCTGAAGCACCGCAACGAGCCACGCGGCGTCGGCGGCCTGTTCTTCGACGACCTGGGCGCTGACGGCAAGATCGACTTCGAGGCCGGCTTCGGGCTCATGAAGAGCGTCGGCGACGCTTTCGTGCCGGCCTACCTGCCGATCCTCGAACGCAGGAAGGATGTCACCTACGGCGAGCGCGAGCGCGACTTCCAGGCCTACCGTCGCGGCCGTTACGTCGAATTCAACCTCGTGTTCGACCGCGGCACGCTGTTCGGGCTGCAGTCGGGCGGACGCACGGAATCCATCCTGATGTCGTTGCCGCCCATCGTGAAATGGCGCTACGACTGGCAGCCGGAGGCAGGCAGCGCGGAGGCGAAGCTCTACGACGAGTACCTCAAGCCGCGCGACTGGTGCTGAGTTCCGGCGACTGCCGGCAGGGATGAACGACGGCCGCTCCGCCCGGGGCGGCCGTTTCGTTTTCAGGCGGCGGAACGCTCCGCCGCGGCGCGGTAGTGCGCCTGGGCCTCGTCGTTCCGCTCGAGCCGTTCCAGCAGCCCCGCCAGCGCGAGATGCGTCTCGACCGAGGGCGCGAGGTTGAGCGAGGCCTCGAGGTAGCTCTGAGCCTTGCCCCACAGCTGCGCATTCAGGCACAGGCGCCCCAGCGCGAACAGCAGGCCGGCGTCCTTCGGATGCATGCGCAGCCATTTCTCGCCGCGGGCGAGGCAATCGACGGCGTCACCCTCGCAGCAGTAGCCATACAGACGTGCGAGGCCGCCGTCCCATTCCGCATCGAGCAGGCGTTCGATCGTCCTGCGGGCGAGCGCCCCCTGCCCGGCGGCGGCGAGATAGGGCACCGCGCGCTCGACCATCCGCCGGTCCACGAGCTCGTCGGCGGGAATCCCCTTCCAGCAGGCCGCCAGCCCTTCGGCGTCGCCGTCGAGCTCGCGCATGCGCTCCAGATGAGCACGCCGCACCACCGAGCGCATCTGCTCCTCGGACATGGCATTGTGCTTGTGCAGCTGGCGCGCCGTGCGCAGCACCTCCTCCCAGCGTGCGAGCGCCGAAGCGACCCGCAACGAAAGGCGCAGCACGGCGATATGGCGGTGCCCTGCGAGGCGCAGGTTTTCCAGGCGCTCGGCAGCCTCCTCGAAACGACGCCCCTCGATCGCCAGCTCCGCCTCCGTCATCAGGCGTGCGACGCGCGACTCGTCTTCCTGCTCGGCGGCCTTGCCCAACCAGATGCGATAACGCGTGTCGTCTCGCATCGCGTGTGCCGACCGGGCGGCGACGAGTGCGGCCATCGAACGGTTGTCGCCGTCGGAAAACGCCGCGCCGGCGAACTTCACCGACTGCGCGAAACGCCCTTCGAACAGCGCCCGCAGCGCGTCGCGCAGCGCGCGGCCGGCCTTTTCCTTGCGACGTCGCTCGCGGTACTGGACGACACGGCCGGGCAGCGCCATTGTCCGGCGAACGATCCGCAACACCGCGTACGCACTGAAGAACGCGACGATCAGTCCGACGATCAGCAGGTTGAGCGAAAGCTGGACGCGCCACGGCGGAACGACGACCAGAACATAGCCTTCATTGATGCTCGCGAGCATCGCGACGCCGGCCGCGAGCGCGAAGATTCCGATGAGCCAGATCAGTGCACGCATGAACGGCTCCTCAGCGCGTGGCGCCGGCAGGCTGGCGGGCAGCATTCCCCTTCGCCGGCTCGTCGGCGGGCGGGACGGCGGCGGCCGGAGCTTTCCGGTTCGCCTCGCCGGCACGCGCCTGCAGCAGGCGCAGCGCGGCGATGCTCTCGGTCGGCGCAGGCTGCTCCACCTTGACCGGCATGGCCGCGAGGCTCGCCAGTTCGGACAGGGTCTCCTGCACCTTGCGGTCGCGCTTGTCGAAGAATCGACCGACCCAGTTCTGCGCCTGGGCGAGATCCGCCGAGAAGGTACGCCCGTCACGCGCCAGCAGCGCCAGGCGGGCGGTCAACAGCCGGATCTTGAGATTCTCGCGCAGATAGGTGCTCTGGGCCGGCGCGAGCAGGATCGGCTCGGGCTGGTCGAGACGCTCGATGCGCACCAGCGCGAGGATCTCGTGCCAAACCTCGTGTGCCACACCCTTGATGAAATCCATCGGCGACGGAGCGGCCGCAGCCGGTGCCGGTGCGACGGCATTGCCGCCATCGACGGCCGGCTGCGCAGAAAGCTCGCCGGCGAACGCCAGCGGCAGGCTGTCTACACGTTCGAGCAGTCCTTCGAGGCGCAGCGCGATGCCCGGGACATCCACCTGCGGCGCGGCTTTCAGCATTTCGATATCGCGGGCCAGCGCGCGCCGCAGCGGTAGCAGCTGGCCGGCATCCTGTGCGGCGATGCGCGCCTCGGCCCCTTGCAGGGCGATCAGCGCGGCTTCGGCATTACCGGCGAGCTGCAGCTGCTGTGTCGCCATCACGACGGCGTATTCCGCCTCGGCGATGACACGATCCTCGCGCGTGCGCGAGAACTGCTGGTATAGCGTTTCGAGCGCCGCGGCCTGGCCCTCGGTGGCTGCCACCTGGGCCTCGAGGGCGCCGAGCTTGCCCTGCAGCGCGGCGATCGTTTCCTGCTGCTGGCGACCGAGCGCGCGATACTCGGTCGCAGCCGACTCGCCCGCCGCGAGGCGCTGGGCGACTTCCTCACGCACGGTGGCAACGCTGCCGCGCATGTCATGGACGTACCAGCCGAGCACCCCGGTGGCAACGAGTGCCATCACGGAGATCGCAGCGGCAAGTCCGCCACTGGCGCTACGGCCGGAGGCGGACGACCTCCCGGCCGCTTCACGATTGGGCGCGGAAGCGGAAGCGGAAGCAGATTCGGACTGGCTGGTTTGGGTGAGCGCAGGTTGTTCTTGGGTCATGGCCTGAGTGTAACCGAGGGGAGCCGAAAATGAGACTCGAGGGCGCCAACCAGCCCCTCGTCGCCCGCCGGCGTTTCGAGGACGAGTTCGAAACCTGCCGTGCGTGCGTGCTCAACGATGCGCGGATGAGGCGCGAAAACGGCGACCGTGCGCAACACCGGCCAGCCGTCGTCACCAGCCATGATGCGCAGGTTGCCGACCCCTTCGCTGCTCGTGAGCGTGATCGCATCAAGGCGTCCGTCGGCAGCGAGACGCAGCAAGGGCGCCGGGTCGATGTCGGGGCAGTAGCGCCGATAACACGTGATGTACTCGACGGTCGCACCCCGTTCACGCAGGGTTTCGCCGAGGAGGTCGCGCCCGCCGTCTCCGCGGAAGATCACGACTCGCCTGCCGACGACCGCGTCCGCCCGGAATTCGGGCAGGGCCAGCACGGACTCGCTGTCAAAGCCGCTCTGCGGCGCAATGACGTCGCGGAAGCCGAATTCCGCCAGCGCCCGCTCGCTGCCCTTGCCGACGGTGGCGACGCGCAGGCCGACAGGCCATGCGCGGCGCGCGAGGATGGGCCCGAGGGCGTGACTCACGGCATTCGGACTGACGAAGAACGCGAGATCGAACCCGTCCAGCCGGGCGATGACCTCATCCAGGGCCCGGCCGTCCTCGGGTTCGCCGATCGCAAGCACCGGAAAGCGCAGCGCGATGCCGCCGCGGGCCTCGATCGCCGCGCACAGGCTGTCGGCCTGCCCGGACGGCCGGGTCACCACGATGTGGCGCCCGGACAGCGTTGCCGTACTCATCCCCTACACCGTCGCAGCCGGCCTCAGCCGATCTGGGCGAGGATTTCCTCGGCCCCCTGCCCGCGCAGGTCCGCCGCCAGCGCCAGACCCAGCGTCTCGCACTCCGCGGGATTGCCTTCCAGCTCGGCGCGCACGATGCGGCTGCCGTCGGGCAGCGCGACGAAGCCGCGCAGCCACAGCTTGCCGGCACGGATTTCAGCGTAGGCGCCCAGCGGCACCTCGCAGCTGCCGGCGAGCGCGCGCGACACGGCGCGCTCGGCGCGCACGCACGCGGAGGTGTCGGCGTCATTCAACGGCGCGAGCCAGGCGGCGACGTCCTTGCGGCTGGCGAGGCATTCGATGCCCAGAGCGCCCTGCCCGGCGGCCGGCAGCGACACCGCAGACGGCAGTTCGCAGCGGATACGGTCGCCGAGGCCGAGGCGCTTCAGGCCGGCCGCCGCGAGGATGATCGCGTCGTACTGGCCCTCGTCGAGCTTGCGCAGACGCGTGTCGAGGTTGCCGCGCAGGCTGGTCACGGCCAGCATCGGGTACATCGCATGCAGCTGCGACTCGCGGCGCAGCGAGGAGGTGCCGACGACCGCGCCCGGGGGCAAGTCGTCGAGACTTGCGTACTTGGGCGACACGAAGGCGTCGAGCGGGACCTCGCGCTCGGAGATGCAGGGCAGCGCGAAGGGCTCGGCGAGCTGCATCGGCACGTCCTTCATCGAATGCACCGCGATGTCGGCACGCCCTTCGAGCAGCGCAGCTTCCAGTTCCTTGACGAACAGGCCCTTGCCGCCGACCTTGGCCAACGGGCGGTCGAGGATCTGGTCGCCGCGGGTCGTCATGCCCAGCAGCTCGACGCGGCAGCCGGGGTACAGCGCCTCGAGGCGGGCCTTGACGTGCTCGGCCTGCCACAGCGCGAGACGGCTTTCGCGGGTGGCGATTACGATGCGTTCGGGCGGGTTGAATTCGGCGGAAGTTGCGCTCACGGTAAACGGACTCGTCGGCAGATGATTTAGGATCCTGAAAGGCGCGGCACATGCCGCGCTGCAGCATCAGGGTTCGCGCCAATGGCGCTGCAGCAAAACAGCATTCTAGCATGGACGTCCGAGCACACCTCTCGCCCCCCGAACCCAACACCGCCACGGAAAAATCATGACCCAGGACAAGGACGCACCACTGCGCGAAGACATCCGACTGCTCGGCCGCATGCTCGGCGACACCGTGCGCGACCAGCAGGGCGAGGCCGTGTTCGGCCTCATCGAACGCATCCGCCAGACCTCGGTGCGCTTCCGCCGCGACGACGACCGCGCCGCGCGCCAGGAGCTCGAAGGCATCCTCGATGCGCTGTCGCGCGAACAGACGATCCAGGTCGCGCGCGCGTTCAGCTATTTCTCGCACCTCGCCAACATCGCCGAGGACCAGCACCACATCCGCCGCAGCCGCGCCCACCTCATCGCGGGCTCGACCCCGCGCGAAGGCAGCCTCGCACATGCCCTCGCACACGCCTTCGCCGGCGGCCACGAGGCCTCGGAACTCGCCGCCTTCTTCGACACCGCGTCGATCTCGCCGGTGCTCACGGCCCACCCCACCGAAGTCCAGCGCAAGAGCATCCTCAACTGCGAGACCGACATCGCCCGCCTGCTCGACCGGCGCGACCGCATGGTGCTCACCCCCGAGGAGCGCGAGCACAGCGACGAAGCCATGCGCCGCGCGGTGCTCATCCTGTGGCAGACGCGCATGCTGCGCCCGGCAAAGCTGTCGGTGGTCGACGAGGTGGCCAACGGCCTCTCCTACTTCGACGCGACCTTCCTGCGCGAAGTGCCGCGCCTCTACGCCAGCCTCGAGGACCAGCTCGCGAAGCGCGACCCGGCGCTGGGCGCGCTCGAACTGCCCGCCTTCCTGCGCGTCGGCAGCTGGATCGGCGGCGACCGCGACGGCAACCCCTTCGTCACGGCCGAGGTGCTCGAACGCGCGCTGGCGATGCAGGCCGGCGCCGTGCTCGGCTTCTATCTCGACGAGCTGCACACGCTCGGCGCGCGCCTGTCGCTCGCGGCAGGCCTGGTGAGCGCCTCCGACGCGCTACTCGCCCTCGCCGCCCGCTCACCCGACCAGTCCCCGCACCGCAAGGACGAACCCTACCGCCGCGCGATCTCCGGCATCTACGCGCGCCTCGCGGCGACCCACCGCATGCTGCTCGGCAGCGAACCGCCGCGCCATCCAGTCGCGGACGCGGCCCCCTACCTGATTGCGTACGAGCTGTCCGAGGACCTCGACATCCTCCACCGCTCGCTCGTCGCCAATGGCTCGGCGGCGCTCGCGCGCGGCCGCCTGCGTCTGCTGCGCCGCGCCGTGCGCGTGTTCGGTTTCCACCTCGCGCCGATCGACCTGCGCCAGAATTCCGACGTGCATGAGCGCGTCGTCGCCGAACTGCTCGCGACCGCCCAGCCCGGCACCGATTACCGCGCACTGGACGAGACCGACCGCTGCGAGGTGCTGCTCAACGAACTGGCGACGCCACGGCTGCTTGCCTCGCCGCACGTACGCTACTCCGACGACACCGAAGGCGAGCTGGCGATCTTCCGAGCAGCCCGCAATGCGCACCTGCGCTTCGGCACGGACGCGATCACGAACTGCATCATCTCGAAGACGGACGACGTCTCGGACATGCTCGAACTCGCGCTGCTGCTGAAGGAAGCGGGCCTGCTGCGCCCGCACGAGCAGGCGCTCGACGTGAACATCATCCCCTTGTTCGAAACCATCGAGGACCTCGCGAACGCGCCCACCGTCATGGACCGCCTGTTCGCGCTGCCGGCCTACATGAGCCTGCTGGAATCGCGCGGCCGCATGCAGGAGATCATGCTGGGCTATTCGGACAGCAACAAGGACGGCGGCTTCCTGACCTCCGGCTGGTCCCTGTACAAGGCCGAGATCGGACTCGTCGAAGTGTTCGCCAAGCACGGCGTGCACCTGCGCCTCTTCCACGGCCGCGGCGGCTCGGTCGGCCGCGGCGGCGGCCCGAGCTACCAGGCCATCCTCGCGCAGCCGGGCGGCGCGGTGCAGGGCCGCATCCGTCTCACCGAGCAGGGTGAGGTCATCGCCGCAAAGTACAACAACCCGGAAGTCGGCCGGCGCAACCTCGAGGTGCTGGTCGCCGCGACCCTGGAAGCCAGCCTGCTGACCGATCGCGCGCCGGCTCCGCGCGCCGAGTTCCTCGACACCATGCAGGCGCTGTCCGACGAAGCCTTCACCGCGTATCGCGGCCTCGTGTATGAAACCGAAGGTTTCGAGCGCTATTTCTGGGAGTCGACGGTGATCTCGGAGATCGCCGAACTCAACATCGGCTCAAGGCCGGCCTCGCGCAAGAAGGGCACGCGCATCGAGGACCTGCGCGCGATCCCGTGGGTGTTCAGCTGGGCGCAGTGCCGCCTGATGCTGCCGGGCTGGTTCGGCTTCGGCGCGGCGGTGAAAGCCTGGCGCGCGGCCCACCCCGACGAAGGGCTCGCGCGCCTGCAAGCGATGTACAAGGAGTGGTCCTTCTTCGCGACGCTGCTGTCGAACATGGACATGGTGCTGGCGAAATCCGACCTCGCGATCGCCTCGCGCTACGCCGGCCTCGTGAAGGATCCCGCATTGCGCGACGCGATCTTCGGCCGCATCCGCACGGAATGGCAGGACACCGTCGACGCCCTGCTCGCGATCACCGGCCAGAAGGAGCTGCTCGACGACAACCCGCTACTCAAACGCTCGATCCGCAACCGCTTCCCCTACCTCGACCCGCTCAATCACGTGCAGATCGAGCTGCTGCGCCGCCACCGCGACGGGCACGACGACGCGCGCGTGCGGCTAGGCATCCACATCTCGATCAACGGGGTCGCGGCAGGCCTGCGCAACAGCGGATAAAGCCGCCACGCGCGCTACAGGCGCAGATCGGTTGCGGCGCGCGGCAGGAGGTACTTGAGGTCGTAGAGCACGTGCGCGGGCTTGCCCGCCGCACGGATGCGCTCCACGCCCATCTGCGCGAACTCGGCGTGGGCCACGGCGAGGACGATCCCCTCGTAGGCCGCCGCGTGAAGCTCGCGGATGGGCGTGATGCCGTATTCGTGGCGGGCCTCGTCCTCGCTGACCCACGGATCGTACACATCCACCGCGATGTTGTAGTCCGCCAGCTCCCTGACGATGTCGACGACGCGCGTGTTGCGCAGGTCCGGGCAGTTTTCCTTGAAGGCAAGCCCCATCACCAGCACGCGCGCGCCATCGACCTGGATGCGCCGCTTCACCATGGCCTTGACGAGCTGGGACGCGACGTAGGCGCCCATGCCGTCGTTGAGCCTGCGTCCGGCGAGGATGATCTCGGGGTGGTAGCCGATCGCCTGCGCCTTGTGCGTGAGGTAGTAGGGATCGACGCCGATGCAGTGGCCGCCCACCAGCCCGGGGCGGAAGGGCAGGAAGTTCCACTTCGTGCCGGCGGCCCTCAGCACGGCTTCGGTGTCGATGCCCATGCGATTGAAGATGATTGCCAGCTCGTTGATCAGGGCGATGTTGAGGTCGCGCTGGGTGTTCTCGATGACCTTCGCGGCCTCCGCCACCCGGATGCTTTCCGCCTTGTGCGTGCCGGCAGTGATGATCTCGCGATAAAGGGCGTCGACGAGCTCCGCCACCTCCGGCGTCGAACCCGAGGTCACCTTCCGGATGCCCGGGAGGCGGTGCTGCTTGTCGCCGGGGTTGATACGCTCCGGGCTGTAGCCGGCGAAGAAATCCTCGTTGTAGCGCAGGCCCGACAGGCGCTCCAGCACCGGCACGCAGTCCTCCTCCGTCGCGCCGGGATACACCGTCGATTCATACACGACCACGTCACCCTTCTTCAGCACCTTGCCGACCGACTCCGACGCACTGATCAGCGGCCCCAGATCGGGACGCTTGTGCTCGTCGATGGGCGTGGGAACCGTGACGATGAAGAAGTTGCATTCGGCGAGGTCGGCCAGGTCGGCCGTGAATCCCAGGCCGGAGGCTGCCGCAAGGTCGTCGTCCTCGACCTCCAGCGTCGCGTCGTGACCGGCCCTGAGCGCCTCGATGCGCCCGAGGTTGATGTCGAAGCCCACCACCGCGCGCCGTTTGCCGAATTCGACCGCCAGCGGCAACCCGACGTAGCCGAGGCCGATGACCCCCAGTTTGATGTTTTCGAGACTGAGCATGCTCTCCCGCTCTTCAGGTTCTTCGTCCGTGCGCGCGACCGCGCGCTTCACAAGCCCAGCATCTGCTTCACCGTCGCCCACTGCCGGCGGCTTACCGGTAGCCCCTCGGCCAGCCCGGCCAGCAGGATGTCCCAGTGCGGCTCTCCCTCATGCTCGCCTGCACGTTCCACGCCGACCACGGCCGCGCGGGCGACGAGGCAGTTGCGATGGACGCGCAGGAAGCGGCCGCAGAATTCCTGCTCCAGCTGCACCAGCGACTCGTCGAGCAGGTATTCGCGCTCCACCGTCCGCGCCGTCACGTATTTCAGTTCCGCACGCAGGAACAGCACCTCCGCGACGGGCACCAGCAGGATACGGCCGCGCTCATTGACGCCGAAATGCTGCCGCGCACCGGGCGCCAGCGCGGCGAGTGCGGCATCCGGCAGCGGCTGGCGGCGGCGCACCTTCGCCAGCGCATCGGCGAGGCGCTGCGCCCGCACCGGCTTCAACAGGTAATCGACCGCGGACAGTTCGAAGGCCTGCACGGCGTACTCGTCGTAGGCCGTCGTGAAGATCACTGCGGGGGGTTTCTCCAGGCGGCCGAGGTGGCGGGCGAGCTCGACCCCGTCCATGACCGGCATGCGGATATCGGCCAGCACGACGTCCGCCGGCTCGCTCTCGAGCAGCCGCAGCGCCTCGACGCCATTGGCCGCGACACCGGCAAGGGCGGTCGGCTGCTCGTGTGCGATGTCGCCGAGCAGGTCGCGCAGGCGCGCGCGCGCGGGGGCCTCGTCATCGACGATCACCACGCGCAAAGGCTGTACCGACTCCATCGAGGAACCTCCACCTTGTTGCCCTCCGACCCAATACCGTTCGGGCTGAGCCTGCCGAAGCCGTGCTGAATCATGGCCTTCGACAAGCACAGGGCGAACGGCCATGGCCCTGCCGTCCCCCGACTCGGGGACAACCCCTGCCCTATCCCAAGCCGTGCAAGGCTTTTGCTTTATAATTTTGGCCTGTTTGCGCGACGCCAGCGACAACCGGCGCCCGCCCCTCGCCGGCCGCAACCGGCCGCGCCATACCATAGACGGACATTATGACAGACACCACCTCCTCGCAGCCGGCCAAGGCCTGGTCGGGCCGCTTCACCGAGCCGGTCTCGGATCTCGTGAAACGCTACACCGCCTCGGTGTTCTTCGACCAGCGCATGGCGCGCCAGGACATCCGCGGCTCGCTCGCGCACGCGAAGATGCTCGCGCGCCAGGGCATCATAGCCGCGCAGGACCTCGCCGACATCGAGCGCGGCATGACGCAGATCCTCGGCGAGATCGAGCGCGGCGAATTCGCGTGGAACCTCGACGACGAGGACGTGCATCTCAACATCGAAAAGCGCCTCACCGCGCTCGTCGGCGATGCCGGCAAGCGCCTGCACACCGGCCGCAGCCGCAACGACCAGGTCGCGACCGACATCCGCCTGTGGCTGCGCGACGCGATCGACCAGATCCTCGCGCTGATCGGCGACTTCCAGAAGAACCTGCTCGACGTCGCCGAAGCCAACGCGGCGACGGCGATGCCCGGCTTCACACACCTGCAGGTCGCCCAGCCGGTGACCTTCGGCCATCACCTGATGGCCTACTTCGAGATGAGCCGCCGCGACGCCGAGCGCTTCGCCGACTGCCGCAAGCGCGTGAACCGCCTGCCGCTCGGCAGCGCAGCGCTCGCGGGCACCAGCTACCCGATCGACCGCGAATTCGTCGCGCAGGAACTGGGCTTCGACGAGGTCTGCTACAACTCGCTCGACGCCGTCAGCGACCGCGACTTCGCGATCGAGTTCTGCGCCGCCTCGGCGCTGCTGATGACGCACCTGTCGCGCTTCTCCGAGGAGCTGATCCTGTGGATGAGCCCGCGCGTCGGCTTCATCGACCTCGCTGACCGCTTCTGCACCGGCAGCTCGATCATGCCGCAGAAGAAGAACCCGGACGTGCCCGAGCTCGTGCGCGGCAAGACCGGCCGCGTGAACGGCAGCCTGATCGCGCTCCTGACCCTGATGAAGGGCCAGCCGCTCGCGTACAACAAGGACAACCAGGAAGACAAGGAACCGCTGTTCGACACCGCCGACACGGTGATCGACACGCTGCGCATCTACGCCGACATGATCACCGGCATCCGCGTGAAGGCGGACGCGATGCGCGACGCGCTCAAGCAGGGCTACGCGACCGCGACCGACCTCGCCGACTACCTCGTCAAGAACGGCCTGCCCTTCCGCGACGCGCACGAGGCGGTCGCGCTCGCCGTGCGCGCGGCCGACGTGAAGGGCTGCGACCTGCCGCAGTTCTCGCTCGACGAGCTGCGGGCCGCGATGGTGCACGTTCCCGGCGCCGCCGAACGCGTGAAGGACGACGTCTTCGGCGTGCTCACCGTCGAAGGTTCGCTCGCCTCGCGCAAGCACATCGGCGGCACGGCCCCCGAGCAGGTCCGCGCGGCGATCGCGCGGGCGCGCACTCAGGGCTGATGGCCGCGTGGCGCCACGCCTGCTCGGGGGTGGCGCCACACAAAACGACAAGCCCGCCTCGGGGGCGGGCTTTGCAACACGCAGCGCGCGGCAACTGCCGCGCGGTTGACGCTTAGTTGGTGCTCAGTTGGTGCCGACTTCGGCGAGCATCGTCTTCAGCTCACCGTTCTCGTACATCTCGCGCATGATGTCGCAACCACCCACGAACTCCCCCTTGATGTACAGCTGGGGAATCGTCGGCCAGTTCGCGTACTCCTTGATGCCGTTGCGGATGTCCTCGTTCTCCAGCACGTTAACCGAGAACAGATTCGTGACGCCGAGATTCTTCAGGATCTGCACCGCCGTCGCGGAGAAACCGCACATCGGGAACTGCGGCGTACCCTTCATGTAAAGCACGACGGGGTTGCCGGTGACTTGTTCGCGGATGACGTTCTGGATGTCCATGTTGCGCGTTCCAAAAGTTGAGTATTTAACTCGGGAAATTCTATGGATTACGGCCTTGCTCGTCAACAGCCAAGCTGCTGACAAACATTCAGCGCGCTTCGCCCCGACCCAGCCACTGGCCACCCGAAACGCGCTCGATACCGCCGAGATCCTTCCACGAGGCAATGGCCGAAAAACCCGCATCGGTCAGTAATCCGCGCACGGCCGCAGCCTGGTCGTAACCGTGCTCCATGAAGAGCCAGCCGCCGGGCTCGAGATGGCGCGGCGCCTGCGCGGCGATCGTCGCCAGGTCATCCAGCCCCTGCGGCCCCGCCGCGAGCGCCGTACCCGGCTCGAATCGCACGTCGCCCTGGTCCAGATGCGGATCACCCGCCGCCACGTAGGGCGGATTCGCCACAATCAGCTGGTAGCGGTCGCCGCCCAGTTGCGAAAACCAGTCGCCGAGCACGAAGGACACGCTCGCCTTGAGGCGCGCGGCATTGGCCATTGCCACCAGCAAGGCCTCGCGCGAGCGATCGACCGCCGTCACGTCGGCATCGGGCAGTTCGAGCGCCAGCGTCACCGCGAGGGCGCCGCTGCCGGTGCCGAGGTCCAGCACCCGCGCCCTCGGCTTGTCGCCGAAATGCGCAACCGCGAGTTCAACCAGCAGTTCGGTATCCGGACGCGGGATCAGGACTGCAGGCCCGACCATGAACGGCCGGCCGTAGAATTCCCGCTCGCCGGTCAGGTAAGCCACCGGCTCGCCGGCCTCGCGACGCTCGATCAGGCTCCGGAACTCGGCCCATTCCCGTTCTTCGAGTTGCGCTTCGGGATAGGCCGCGAGGCGCGCGGCGGAACACTGCAGCACGTGCCGCAGCAGAATGCGCGCATCGACGACCGCGACGCGCGCACGTGCCCAGTTCAGCGCAGCGCCGATACTGGGTGCCGTATCAGGCGTCTCCACCTCAGTCACCTGCGAGCGCCGCCAGCAGCTCGGCCTGATGTTCCGCAGTGAGCGCGCCGATCAGCTCGTCGAGCTCGCCCTGCATGACCGCATCCAGCTTGTACAGCGTGAGGTTGATGCGGTGGTCGGTGACGCGCCCCTGCGGGAAGTTGTAGGTGCGGATGCGTTCCGAACGATCGCCGCTGCCGACGAGGCTCTTGCGCGTCGCGGCCTCGCGGGCCTGTTGCTCGCGCATCTGCATGTCGTGGATGCGCGCGGCGAGCACCGACATCGCCTGCGCCTTGTTGCGGTGCTGCGAACGGTCGTCCTGGCATTCGACGACGATGCCGCTTGGCAGGTGGGTGATGCGCACGGCCGAATCGGTCTTGTTGATGTGCTGCCCGCCCGCGCCGCTCGCGCGGAAGGTGTCGATGCGCAGGTCCGCGGGGTTGATATTGACGGCCGCGAGCTCGTCGGCCTCGGGCATCACGGCAACCGTGCACGCGGACGTATGGATGCGCCCCTGCGTCTCTGTCGCCGGCACCCGCTGCACCCGATGCCCGCCGGATTCGAATTTCAGCTTCGAGTACGCACCGCCGCCCACCACGCGCACGATGACTTCCTTGTATCCGCCGAGATCCGATTCGCTCGCCGACACGACCTCGACCTTCCAGCGCTGCCGTTCGGCGTAGCGCGTATACATGCGCAACAGGTCGCTGGCGAACAGCGCTGCCTCGTCGCCGCCGGTCCCGGCGCGAATCTCGAGGAACAGATTGCGCTCGTCGTCCGGGTCGCGCGGCAGCAGCGCGCGCTGCAGTTCAGCCTCCAGCTCCACGATCCGCTCCGCGCAGGCCGCCAGCTCGATTTCCGCAAGCTCGCGCATCTCCGCGTCGGTCAGCATCTCGCGGGCGCTCGCCGCATCGCCCTCGGTCCTGCGCCATGCGTCGTACAGGGCCACGACGGGCTCGAGCTCCGCGCGCTCGCGCCCGAGTGCCCGAAAGGCATCCATGTCGCGTGCGGCATCCTCGGAGGCGAGCTCGCGATCCAGTTCGACCAGTCGACTGCTCAGGAGATCGAGCTTTTCGCGGATGCTGTGCTTCATCGGGAACCAGGAGGGGAGCACGACGGACGGCAGCGCGCCCGCTGCGGGCGCGCGCTCGCCTAGTCGTGCGAATTGAGATTGAAGAGCTGCTGCACCAGCCGCGCAACGTCGGCCTGGTGCTCGCCCTCTGACTGATTGAGGAAGCGGGTCGGGCCGTGCATCAGCTTGTTGATCAGCCCGTGGCTCAGCGCATCGAGCACCTTGTGCGGATCCTCGCCCTTCGCCAGCAGCCTGCTCGCACGCTCGAGCTCGACGGTTCGCAGCATCTCGGCATGCTGGCGCAGCGCCTTGATCGTCGGCACGGCATCGCGCGCCTGCATCCAGTGCAGGAAACCATCCACGCGCGAATTGATGATCTCCTCGGCCTCGATCACCGCCTGCTGGCGCGACTCCAGGCCGGCGTCGACGACCTGGGCAAGGTCGTCGACCGTATACAGGAAGACGTCGTCCAGCGCGCCCACCTCGGCCTCGATGTCTCGCGGCACGGCCAGGTCGACCATCACCATGGGTTTGTGCCGACGTGCCTTGATGGCCCGCTCGACCATGCCCAGGCCGACGATAGGCAGGGGGCTGGCCGTACAGGACACCACAATGTCGAATTGCGCCAGCACGTCGCCGATCGCATCCAGTCGCATCACCTGGGCGCCGAAGCGGCTCGCCACCACCTGGGCGCGCGCCTCGGTACGGTTGGCGACAACCATCTCCCTAGGGGTCGCCCCGGCGAAATGCGCGGCGCACAGCTCGACCATCTCGCCCGCGCCGATGAACAGCACGCGCTGGTCCGAAATGCGCTCGAAGATGCGCTCGGACAGATGCACGGCGGCGGCGGCCATCGACACGATGTTGGCGCCGATCGCGGTCGTCGAGCGCACCTCCTTGGCGACCGCGAAGGTATTCTGGAACAGCTTGTGCAGCAGGGTTCCCATCGTCCCCGCCTCTTCCGCCCGCCGCGCCGCATCCTTGACCTGGCCGAGGATCTGCGGCTCGCCCAGCACCATCGAGTCCAGGCCGCTGGCGACGCGGAACACGTGACGGATCGCGTCACGCTGCGGATAGGTGTAGAGGTAGGGCGACACTTCCTTCAGCGACAGCTGATGGAAGTTCGCCAGCCAGTCGGCCGCATGCTGCGGCTGCTCGGTGGCGAAGTAGAGCTCGGTGCGGTTGCAGGTCGACAGGATCGCGGCCTCGCGCACCGTGCGCGCATGCGTCAGGTTGTGCAGGGCATCGTCCAGCCGCTCAGGCTGAAACGCCACCCGCTCCCGGATATTGAGCGGCGCGGTGTGATGATTCAGGCCGAGAGCATAAAGTTGCATGCGCGATCGCGAAAGGGAAGCTTGATTTTGCGGATTATAGCACCGCGAAAAACGCCACAAGATTGCGCAAAATCAGACGTTTCTGTTGCGCATATTGCAACGTTAACGAAAACGGGCCGACAAAAGCCGACCCGTTCCTCGAGACCGGTGCCGAGTTTAGCACGGCAAAGACCCCGACAGTACCGCGCCTTTCGTCGCGCGCGCCCTGCACGCCGCCGCGCGGAGAGCATTGCTGTCAGAACACAAGCCAAAAAGCACTTAGCCCAGCTTTTCGGGCTGGGCTAAGTGCTTGAAATCCGTTGGTGGCCAGGGACGGAATCGAACCGCCGACACGCGGATTTTCAATCCGCTGCTCTACCAACTGAGCTACCTGGCCGGTGGAGACGCGCATTATAGCGAGTCTCGGCGAAGTGTCAAAGATATTTTCGCCACGACACTGAAATACCGCCAATACGCAAAAAACATGGGGCAGCCGTGGCTGCCCCGAATCATTCGCCCGGCCACCGGCCCGAAGGCCGGCGGCGTCGCGGATCTTAGTGGCCGGAAGCACCTTCGGCGCCAATGCCGGTTTCCGAACGCACCTTCTGCGCGAGGTAACCTGCACGGTCTTCCTTGGCACGGGCGCTGTTGTCGAGAATCGAGAACAGCCAGATGCCGATGAAGCCCGCGGCCATCGAGAAGAGCGCCGGCGAGGTGTAGGGGAACAGCGCCGAACCCTTCGGGTTGCCGAGCGTGGCTTCCCACACCGACGGCGACACGACGGTCAGGGCTACCGCGGTGATCAGGCCGAGGAAACCGCCCAGGCATGCGCCCTTGGTCGTGCAGTCCTTCCACAGCACCGACATGAACAGCACCGGGAAGTTGGCCGAGGCTGCGATTGCGAACGCCAGGGAGACCATGAACGCGATGTTCTGCTTCTCGAACGCGATACCAAGGATGACCGCGATGATGCCCAGGACGATCGTCGTCATGCGCGAGACACGCAGTTCCGAGGCCGAGTCGGCGTTGCCATGCTTGAACACCGTGGCGTACAGGTCATGGGACACCGCCGAAGCACCCGACAGCGTCAGGCCCGCCACCACCGCCAGGATCGTCGCGAAGGCGACCGCGGAGATGAAGCCGAGGAACACGTTGCCGCCGACCGCGTTGGCAAGGTGGATAGCGGCCATGTTGCCACCGCCCATCAGACCGCCCTTGGCGTCGAGGAACTGCGGGTTGGTCGACACCATCACGATCGCGCCGAAGCCGATGATGAAGGTCAGGATGTAGAAGTAGCCGATCCAGGTGGTGGCCCAGAACACTGACTTGCGGGCTTCCTTCGCATCGGGAACGGTGAAGAAGCGCATCAGGATGTGCGGCAGGCCGGCCGTGCCGAACATCAGCGCCATGCCGAAGGAGATCGCGGAGATCGGATCCTTGATGAAGGAGCCTGGTCCCATGATCGCCTGGCCGATGATGCCGGCTTCCTCGGCGGTCTTGCCGCCGGCCATGGCGACGCCCGCCTTGACCTTGACCGAAGCGGCGAACAGTTGCTCCGGCGAGAAGCCGTACTTCAGCATGACCATGAAGGCCATGAAGGACGCGCCAGCGAGCAGCAGGCAGGCCTTGATGATCTGCACCCAGGTCGTCGCGGTCATGCCGCCGAAGAGCACGTACACCATCATCAGCGCGCCGACGATGACGACTGCGATCCAGTACTCGAGGCCGAACAGCAGCTTGATCAGCTGGCCGGCACCGACCATCTGTGCGATCAGGTAGAACGCGACGACGACCAAGGTACCCGAGGCCGCAAACGCGCGAATCGGGGTCTGCTTGAAGCGGTAGGCGGCGACGTCGGCAAAGGTGAACTTGCCCAGGTTGCGCAGCTTCTCCGCCATCAGGAAGGTGATCACGGGCCAGCCGACGAGGAAGCCGATCGAGTAGATCAGGCCGTCGTAGCCGTTGGCCATGACCGCGGCGGAAATACCGAGGAAGGAGGCAGCCGACATGTAGTCGCCCGCGATCGCCAGACCATTCTGGAAGCCGGTGATGCCACCGCCGGCAGTGTAGAAGTCAGCCGCAGACTTGGTCTTGGCCGCCGCCCACTTGGTGATGTAGAGGGTGCCGACGACGAAGATCGCGAACATGGTGATCGCGGTCCAGTTGGTCGCCTGCTTTTCGGCCTGGCCGAGGTCTGCGCCGGCTGCGAGGGCAGCTCCAGTCGCCAGCGCGAGCAGGAGCCCGGCGCCGATTTGCATGAAGCGGCCGCTCATTTGCTGCTCTCCTTGACGATTTCCTGCGTCAGCGCGTCGAACTCGGAGTTCGCGCGACGGACGTAGATGCCGGTGATGATGATCGTGAACACGATCACGCCGAAACCGACGGGAATGCCCACGGTCATGACGCCCTCGCCGAGGCGCTGCGCGAACAGGCCCTTGTTGAACGCGATGATCGCGATGTAGCCGTAGTACACGATCATCATGATCGCCGTGAGTATCCAGCCATATGACGAGCGCGTGCTCACCAGCTGCTGGTACTTCGGGTTGGCGACGATTTTTGTCACCATATCGTTTTGCATGTCTCCCTCCTTCAAACGGTGGTCGGCCGGGATTTTTCTCCGGTTGCTGCCACCTTAATACGGGAGACTTACGATGCCCTTACGAGCTCTTACATGAGCGCATCCGATCGCAAGCCGGTCTAGCCCAGAGGGAAATCGCCGTACACCTGGATCGGCGGCGGCGGGACATGACCGCGCGGGAAGACGACCTGCACGATCGTACCCCGCCCGCCGGGATTTGGATTGAGCGTGACGGCCGCACGGTGCAGTTCGGCGATCTCGCGCACGATCGGCAAACCCAGACCGGAGCCGTCCTCGCCGCTTCCGAGCACACGGTAGAAACGCTCGAACACGCGCTCGCGGTCGGCCTCGGGGATACCGACGCCGGTGTCCTCGACTTCCAGGATCGGCGCCCCGGCGTAGCGCGTGCGCGCAGTGACGCTGCCGCCGGCGGGCGTGTACTTGATCGCGTTATCGACGAGATTCTTGATCATCTCGCGCAGCAGCACGGGGTTGCCCTCGACCGTCATCGGGTCGGAACCGCCCTCGACGCCGAGGTCGATGTTCTTCGCCTGGGCACGCGGAAAGAGGTCGAGCGCGACGTCACGCACGAGCGCGCGCAGGTCGATGGTTTCGACCGCGTAGAGCTTCTCGAAGCTTGCCTCGGCCCGGGCCAGCGAAAGCAGCTGGTTGATGAGGTGGCTCGCGCGCTCCGTGCTCTGGGCGATGCGCGACAGCGACTCGTGCAACGCGACCGGGTCAGGTTCCTGCAGCGCGAGTTCGGTCTGCATGCGCAGCCCCGTGAGCGGCGTGCGCATCTGATGCGCAGCGTCTGCGATGAAGCGCTGCTGCGCCTGCAGGTTCTCCTCGAGACGGGCCATCATGTCGTTGAAGGCGACGATCAGGGGACGCACCTCCTCGGGCACGCTCGCCGCCGCGATAGGCGAGAGATCCGTGGGGCGGCGGCGGCGGATCAGGCTCTGCAGGCGGTTGAGGGGCGCGATGCCGCGCGAGAGACCCACCCACACCAGTATGACCGCGAGCGGGATGATGGCGAACTGCGGCAGTAGCACTCCGGTAACGACGCGCGACGCGAGGTCGCTGCGCTTGTTGCGCGTTTCGGCGACCTGCACTAGCACCAGGGGACTGGCGGGCTCCGGCCACGGGCGCAGGAACTGGTACGCGATGCGCACCTCCTCGCCATGGATCACGTCATCGCGATAAAGGACGTCCTCGGGGATCAGGACGGGAGGCGCCGGCGTCCAGCCGATTTCGCGATCCCCGGTGACGAGGTCGCCGCCCTCGTGCGCGACCTGATAGTAGACGACGTCGTCCTGGTCGGCCCGGAACAGTGCCCGCGGTGGCGCGGGGAAATGCACCGCGACCTTGCCCTCCTCGACCGACACCAGGCGCGCCAGCGCGCGCACGCTGTCGGCGAGCGCGCGGTCGTAGGGCTGGTTGGCGATGTTGTCGGCGACGTTGTGCGTGACGATGATGGAGATCGGCCACAGGAACAGCAGCGGCGCGAGCATCCAGTCGAGGATCTCGCCGAACAGCGAATTCGGCTGCGTCGACGAGCGTCCGCCCGCCGCCGTCTTGTCAGGCTTTCGCCGCCTGACCCGCATCCACCGTTTCCAGGCAGTACCCCAGGCCGCGCACCGTCACGATGCGCACGCCGCTGTCCTCCAGCTTCTTGCGCAGGCGGTGGACATAGACCTCGATGGCGTTGCTGGAGACTTCCTCGCCCCAGCCACACAGGTGATCGACGAGCTGGTCCTTACTGACGAGGCGCCCTACCCGCAGGACGAACACTTCGAGCAGGCCGATCTCGCGTGCGGAGAATTCGACCACCTGGCCGCCGATCTTGACGACGTGGTCGGCCTGGTCGTAGGACAGGCTGCCGATCTCGATGCAGCGCGCCTGGCCGGTGCCGCGACGGGTGAGCGCACGCACCCGCGCCTCCAGCTCCGGTAGTGCGAAGGGCTTCGTCAGGTAATCGTCGGCGCCGGCATCGAGGCCGCGCACACGATCCTCGACGCCGTCCTGGGCGGTGAGGATCAGCACCGGGATGGTCGACTTGCGCGCCCTCAGGCGCTTCAACACCTCGATACCGGGAAGCCTCGGCAGGCCCAGATCGAGGATCACGAGATCGTAGGGCTGCGATGCCAGCGCGGTATCCGCCTCGATGCCGGAAGCCACATGATCGACCGCAAAACCGCCACGCCTGAGCGCTCGACACAGACCGTCCGCAATGACGGCATCATCTTCCGCAAGCAGGATGCGCATGGAATCAGGATGTAAGTTATATGTAAGCGGGCGCGCCTAGATTTACACCCGCTGTTCTCCTTTACCCGGTCAGAGGAATGGCCGCGCCGCCAGCGCGCCCGCTCCCGGGAGCTTCCGGTCGAATTCTCCGGAAACTCCCGACCGTTTTTTTCCGCCGATTTCATTATCACATGCTTCGAGCGCCGCTGCGCGTCGAGGCCCGCACGCATGCAGACCGCGTGCATAGAATCGGGATAGAGGCGGTCGGGATACCTGGCCGCTCCCCTCCCGCACCACCCGGCATGCGGGTCCGCGCAGGGCGGTTCGAGTAGTTGAGGTCACGAGAGTCGGGGTGCGCCAAGCCGGTCGAAGTAGGCGACAGGCATCGCCCGGTTCAGCCTCAGGCGGCCGTTTCGCCATCAGCACCGACAGTTCGCGGCGACCTTGCCGACATCCGTCTCGAGGCGCGCAGCGCCAACTTCCGATCCACCTCGTCCGGCAGCACGTGGCCAGCAACGGCGACAGCGGGCCGCCTTGCGGCGTCCCCTCATACGGCTGCGGGACCTCCTTTGCTGCACAGCCGCCGGATTCACACCACCTCGCCTTGATCACGAGAGCTTCACGTTTGCTTGCCCGCTTGCCCTGCTCGGCAGTGCCTTCTCTCCGGTTCTTGACCATCGGCTCGCAGCTTACGCTCCACGCGCCCTTCCCACGCTCGCCCTCCCTCACGCATTTGCACTGTAGTCAACTTACGGCGGGACTTGCACTCGCAGGAGTGCGCCCTTGCAGGGCGCACCAAAAAAAAAACGGGCGCCGAAGCGCCCGTTACGATCACACGATCCGGGAAGGATCAGAAGTTGTGACGCAGGCCGACGCCGAACGAGGTGTTGTCCAGACCCAGCCCCGTTCCCGACAGGAAGCTGTATGCGCCACCGCCGTTGTATGCATCGCCGTTATCGATCGACGACTTCTGCTTGTCGTTGTCGATCTTGGTCCACTGCGCATAGACCTTGGTACGCTTCGACAGGTTGTAGTTATAACCCAGCGTGATCTGCTTCGCACCGGTGTCGTTGGTGCTGCTCCAGTCGCGCGCGACGCCGTAGTTCACGTGGAACTCGTTCGCACCGACGGGCAACATCGCGGAAACGCGATAGTGGTTGCGATGGTGGTCGCCGGTGAGGCCGGAGATGTCCTGAAGACCACCGTTGTCCGACTTGTTACGCTCGAACAACCCGCCGATCACAAACGACTTGAAGTCATACACGGCGGCCATGGTCAGAGCGCTGTCCTTGCTCTTCCCTTCGTCGAAGTTGTAGAACTTGTTGGTGCGGGCGTAGCCGAAACCGACATGCAGCGGGCCGTTGTCGTAGTTCACGGTTGCCGAATAGTGCGTCGGGCGAGCGCTGCGATTGAGCGCGACGGAGTCGGTAGCCTGTTCGTTCAGCGCGGAGTATTGCGCCTCGAAGACGAAGCCGCCGCCGAAGGTCGGGCTGGCATAGGTGATCGAATTGCGCAGATAGAACTTCTCAGGATCGTAGGCCGACAGCCACAGGAACGCATCCGACGACGTGCCGGTGTCGTGGTTCGACATACCGAGGTAGTCATGCGTGGCGTAATACAGCGGGCTGGTGATGTAGCCGAGCTTGATCGTGCCGAGGTTGCTCTTCAGGCCGACGAAAGTGTCGCGGGTCGCGAGATTGCCGCCGCCGGCATCGGAGTTGAAGCCGCTTTCGATCTGGAACAGGGCAGACATGCCGCCACCCAGGTCCTCGTTGCCGCGGAAACCGATACGCGAGCTGTTGTTGATCATCTTGGTGACGCTATCTTCACCCTCGATCTTGGTCTGCTCCAGCGAGGTATTCACACGACCGTAGATGGTCACGTTGGATTGCGCCTGAGCGGCGCCGGCAACTCCAATGGCAGCCAGCGCGATGGCCAGCGTCTTGACGTTCTGCATTGATTCGACTCCCCACTTGTAATGGATTAATTGTCGGCTTTCCGCAACAAGGCTAATCCGGAACCCGGGTAGGGATCCGCGGCCGCTGCGGAGGCACGCGGCGATTATAGGGGGGCTTCAAATCCGTGCATCAAGGAGATGCGATCTGCGCAAGGAAACTGTCGCATGCGCGCAACAGCTCTGAAAACAAAGTCAAAACCGGAACGTCCGGCAAGAAGTCCACACTTCCGCCGCAACCCAATTCGGGTAGTCGAAAACGCTCGCACGCCAAGCGTCGTGAACGAAAAAACGGGCGCCGAAGCGCCCGTTTCGGGTAATTCCGGAAAAGCCGGAATTAGAAGGTGTGACGCAGGCCGAGACCGAAGCCGGTCGCATCCTGACCGTCGCCGAGCAGACCGGTCGAGCTGATGCTGCTCAGGTAGAAGTCGGCACCCGAATCACGCTCGTTGTTCAGACGGGTGTAGTACGCCTTGACCATCGTGCGCTTGCTCAGAGCGTAGGTGTAGCCCAGGGTCCACTGCGAGAAACCGGTGCGATTGCACTCGACCACGTCGCAAACGTCGCCCTTCAGGTCACGCGAGCGCGAGTACTGCAGGTAAGCGGCCTGATTGCCAGCGAACTTCTGCTCAGCACCGACCAGCCAGGCGTTACGCTTGACGTCAGCCTTGCCATCAACAGCCGAAACTTCGTACTTGCTGCGATCCCACAGAGCCGACACGGTGGTGTTGCTCGGGAACGTGTACTTGGCAGCAATACGCGCCGTCTTCAGCTTGTCGCTGTAACCACCGATGGTGTCGGCGAGGTCAGCGGCGGGGACGTCCGCAGCCAGTGCAGCAGCGGTAGCGAGCTGAAGGTCCTTCTGCAGCGCGTAGCCGGCCGAGACGTACAGCGGGCCATTCTCGTAGGCGCCAGCAAGCTGATAGCCCTGGGCGTTGATGCTCTTGCCGTCGAGGTTTTGTGCCGACGACTTGCGGTTCTCACCAGCCGTGTAAGCCAGCTGGGCGTTGAAGCCGCTGAAGCTCGGGGTGGTGTACATCACCGAGTTGTTGATGCGCTCATCCACGCCGGTCTTGATGCCGCCGATCGTGCCGTAGGTGGCAGCCTGGAAGCCGATGCCGGTTGCGGCCGGGTTGAAGTCAACCTTGGCGCCAGCGGTACGCATGATCGTGGTCAGCTTGCCCAGTTGCAGCGTACCGAAACCGCCGGTCAGGCCGACGAAGGTGTCACGCGTGGCCAGGCCACTGGTGGAGCTCGACCCGTCAGCAGCGAAGCCGCTTTCGACCTGGAACAGGGCCTTGAGGCCGTTACCCAGATCTTCGGCGCCGCGGAAGCCGAGCAGCGAGCTGTTCGAGGTGACGCGGTTGCGGTTCTTGAGATCTTCGGCATCTCCGCCCTTCGCGCGAACGTTCTCGAGCGTGACGTCAACAACACCGTAGACGGTCACGTTGGTCTGCGCGAAAACCGGAGCGGACGCCAGGCCGGCGATGGCCAGGGCGATCAGTTTCTTTTGCATGTATTTCTCCTCTAATTGAAGCTGAAGCCGCGGTCGCAACCCCGGCCCGACTTACCTCTCAAGCGAGAAGTTGCCACGATTGTGCTTAACCGGCCGGCAGCGGCGCAAGAATCGTTCGCCTCGAACACTGCAAATGGATAAAAGTTGTTGCATGGGTGCAACAAGCACGGGGGCGTGCAGCCACCTGTACTTGCCGGACCTGCACCGACTTCCCCGCAAGACCCTTTCCTGGCACCGGTTCACCCCACGAGACAATCCCGAAGGGATAGCAGGGGGCGGAATTTCCACATGGAAGGCATAGCCGAAAGCATTGTGCGAGGAACTCTTTTCCTCCCTTAGCACTCGGAGTCGTTGAGTGCTAAAATCACGCGCATGGAGGAATACCGTACATGAGCCAAGCCCTGTCCTTCCCCGTCCCGTCGGCCGTCGGCAGCATCGATCAGTACATTCAGTCGGTGAATCGTGTTCCGATGCTTACCGAACGCGAGGAGGTCGACCTTGCGACGCGTCTGCGCGACGAAGGCGACGTGGAGGCTGCGCGGCGCCTGGTGATGTCGCACCTGCGCCTGGTGGTCGCGATCGCGCGCGGCTACCTCGGCTACGGGCTGCCGCATGCCGACCTGATCCAGGAAGGCAACATCGGCCTGATGAAGGCTGTGAAACGCTTCGATCCGGCACGCGGCGTGCGGCTGGTGTCGTTCGCGATCCACTGGATCAAGGCCGAGATCCACGAATATGTGCTGAAGAACTGGCGGCTGGTGAAGATCGCGACGACGAAGGCGCAGCGCAAGCTGTTCTTCAACCTGCGCAGCATGAAGCAGGACTCGACGACCTTGAGCGGCGACGAGATCCACGCAGTGGCGGCGCAGTTGGGGGTGAAGCCCGAGGAAGTCGTCGAGATGGAGACGCGTCTGACCGGACGCGACATCCCGCTGGAAGGCGACAACGACGACGATGACGAGCGCTTCGCGCCCATCGCCTACCTGCCCGACCCGCATGCAGAACCGCTGGAGGTGCTGGAGCGGGCCGAGCTTGCCCACCTGCACGAGGTCGGATTGCATGAGGCGCTCGCGAGCTTGGACGAGCGCAGCCGCACCATCGTGCAGCGACGCTGGCTGACGGAAGGCGGCAGCGCAACCCTGCACGAGCTCGCGGCGGAGTATGGGGTTTCCGCCGAGCGCATCCGCCAGATCGAGGCGAAGGCGATGCAGAAGATGCGCGGGCTGCTGACGGCTTGAGGTCTTGTTGCGGCCGGGATTCGTGGATCGGCCGCAGGCGCGAATCGACGGGGATTGCAGCCGCGGCAAGTCCGCGCGCGGGGCGGGATGTGCTTCGCTCCTCCCGCCCTACGGATCCGTCCCTCCCCATAGGTTTCCACAGGCAATCCGACGACAAGCGCTGATGCGGTCACCCTCCGCATTGAAGGGGACCGAAACTGGCGATCAGCTTCCGGTCATCTCTCGGTGACCGGACTCGACGGCGGCTCGCCGAACCGCGCGAAGGAAGCGGGTTTCCGGTTCATTTCGCGGCGAGCAGCGTGCGGATGTCCGCGGTGATGTTGTCTGCCGTTTCGCCGTGCTTCACATACAGCCGGACGCGGCCCGTGGAGTCGAAGACGTAGGTGCCGGTCGAGTGATCCACCGTGTAGCTGCTGCCCGACGTGTCGCCGCTCTTCTGGTAGAAAACGCGGAATTCCTTGGCGACCGCCGTCGTCTGGGCGGCGTCGCCGCGCAGCGCGATGAAGCGCGGATCGAAGGCCGGGATGTACTGGGCGAGGAGTTGCTGCGTGTCGCGCTCCGGGTCAACGGTGACGAAGAGCACCTGCAGGCGCTCCGCGTCGGGACCGAGCTGGCGCATGACCTCGGCCATCGTCGCGAGATTCGTGGGACACACGTCCGGGCACTGCGTATAGCCGAAGAACAGTGTGACGACCTTGCCGCGGAAGTCGGCGAGCGTGCGCTGCGCGCCGGTGTGGTCGGATAGTGCGAATCCCTTGCCGTAGTCCGCGCCGGTGATGTCGGTGGCGCGGAAGGTGGTCGTGGCGGACGGGTTGGAGCAGGCAGCGAGGCTCGCGACTGCGAGGGTTGCGGCGACGATCAGGGCGCGAAGCATCTTTCCTGGACAAACGGTTAAGGCAGCAATGAAATACGTGTCCGTTCCGCCCCGTCGAAGGGCGATCGCCAAGCCCCGACGGAGCTGTGCTCAGCAGCCTCGAAGGGCTCAGCCCGAACGGTATTCCGGCAGCCGGTTGATAGGGCGTGAATCAGAAACGCAGGTAATGATCCGCCAGCAGGGCCGCGAAGAGCAAGAACAGATACAGGATGGAGAAGCGGAAGGTGCGTCGCGCGCGGGCGTCGCTGTAGTCGACGTACAAGCCCCATGCGCGCCCAAGAAAGCAGCCGCCGAGCGTGATCGCGGCGACAAGGTAGGGAACGCCGCTCATGCGCGTCGCGAACGGCAGCAGCGTGACGCCGAAGAGGATGCATGTATACAGCAGCACCGACAGGCGTGTGAATTCGGAGCCGTGGGTGACGGGCAGCATCGGCAGTCCGGCGCGCGCGTAGTCGGCACTGCGGTAGAGCGCGAGGGACCAGAAGTGCGGCGGGGTCCACGCGAAGATGATGAGGAAGAGGAGCAGCGCATCGGCGCTGACCTCGCCGCTGACGGCCGCCCAGCCAAGCACCGGAGGCATGGCGCCGGAGGCGCCGCCGATGACGATGTTCTGCGGCGTGCGCGGCTTGAGGAAGATGGTGTAGATGACCGCGTAGCCGACGAAGGTGGCGAGCGTGAGCCACATCGTGAGCGGATTGACGAGCTGGTGCAGGATCAAAAGGCCGCTGCCGCCGAGCGCGCCTGCGAACGCGAACGTTTCGCGCGGAGTGAGCTCGCCGCGCGGCAGGGGGCGCCCGCAGGTGCGCGTCATGCGGGCGTCGATATGCGCTTCGATCAGGCAGTTCATCGCCGCCGCGGCACCGGCGACACATGCGATGCCGACAGTGGCGGCAAGCACGATGGCAGGTGACGGCAGGCCGTCGGGGATGGCGAGGAACATGCCGATGATCGCGCAGAAGACGATCAGCGAATTCACGCGCGGCTTCGTCAGCACGTAGAAGGCGTGCAGGCGGGCTGTTGCGGCGTGCGATTCAGGCGTAAGAATTTTCGCGGCCGGCATGGCCTTCCCTCCTGTGCGCAGCCGATGCGGGAACGCGGACCCCGCGGAGGCTGTGGGTGATCCAGACCATCACGATGACCAGCACCGCAGCGCCGGCGTTGTGAGCGACCGCGAGTGGCAGCGGAAGCCCGGACACGACGTTGGCGATACCGAGGGCGAGCTGGGCGGCGAGCGCGGCCAGCAGGACGGCGCCAAGATGACGGGTCACGGAGCGGCGCAGCAGTGATCCGGCAAGCGCCGCGAGCACCGTGGCGGCAAGCAGGGCGCCGATACGATGCGACCAGTGGATAGCGGTGAGCGCCGCCAGCGGGAGCACTTCGCCGTCGGCGGTCATGCCGAGCTCGCGCACGACATGGAAGGCATTCGCGTAGTCGGCCGCGGGCCAGAGGCTGCCCTGGCAGGTGGGGAAGTCCGTGCAGGCGAGCGCGGCGTAGTTGGTGCTGGTCCAGCCACCGAGCGCAATCTGCACCGCGAGCAGGGCGAATGCCGCACGCGCGAGGGTGATCAGTGAGATGGGGCCGCGCGGGACTTCGACTTGCGCCCCCGCGCGGGCGTGCAAGGCAAGCCAGGCGAGCAGCGCGAGGGTGGTGAGCCCGCCCAGGAGGTGGGCCGTGACGATGGCGGGCTTGAGAAGCAGCGTGACGGTCCATTTGCCGAGCAAGCCCTGGAAGATAACGACGCCGACGAGGGCTGCGGCAAGCCGCGGGGCGGCTCCCGGGGCGCCGCGGCGGCGCCAGGCGAGGAGCGCGATGGCGAGGATGAGCAGGCCGAGCGTGGCGGCGAGGTAGCGATGGATCATTTCCTTCCACGCCTTCGGGAGGCTGACCGGCCCCTGGGGGTCGGCGGCGTGGGTCTCGCGGATGTCGGCGGCGGCGTGAAGGGGGCTGAACTGGCCGTAGCAGCCGGGCCAGTCGGGACATCCCAGACCGGCATCGGACAACCGGACGTAGGCGCCGAACACGACGACGAGGGTCGCGAGCGCAAGTGCGAGAAGAATCAGGCGGCGGTAGGCGGTCATCAATCAGCCTCCACCCGTTCGCCCTGAGCCTATCGAAGGGCTGAAGCTCCGCGGGGCGTCGACAGGCTCAGCCCGAGCGGTTTCCGGTTGCCGGGCGGCAAGACGGGACGTTTGCCCCCGCCCGAGGGCGGAATACTTGAGCAGGCGTTGCAAGTCCTTGATGACGCGGCGCGGTTCGGCGCTCTCGGGGAAACGCATCATCACGTTGCCGCGCGGGTCGACCAGATAGACATGGCGTCCGCGCTCGGCGGCGGGCAATTGCGCGAGCCATGCCGGCGCGGCGCGGGCAAGGCGCAATCCGTCGTGCGCCGCGAGCAGTTCGGCAGCAGGCGTCGCGGCGTCGGAGAGCAGCCACAGGCGCGCGACGCGCTCCATCTCCTCGCCCTGCGCAAGGCGCGACTGGCGCATCAGGTACAGGGCATCCGCACAGGCGCGGTCGCATGCGCCGGACGCGGCGAACAGCAGGGTCCAGCGGCCTTCAAGTTCCTTGCGCGCGAAATCGGGCTGACCTGGGACGCCCGGCAACACGGCTTCGGGCAAGGCAGCGGGAACGAGCAGTTCGCCGTAGTTGGCCCGCCCTTCCGGCTGCCAAACGTAATAGGCGAAATAGGAGGCGAGGACAGGCAGCACGCAGACGAAGGCGAGCAGCGCTAGCGTGCGGCGTCCGGCACGGGCGCGCGCGACGACGTCCGGGGCGGGGGCTGGCGAGGGCTCAGAGAGGCTTGCGCTGGTCATGCCGGGGACTCCGGAAGGCGTTCCACAGGTACCACAGGGTGAGGGCTGCCGCGAGCGCCGCGAGGGCGTACCACTGGAGGGCATAGCCGCGGTGGCGCTCGATGCCGGCGTCGGGCTCGGGCCAGTTGCGGATCAGGCCGTCGTCGGCGGGGCTGGTCTGCTGCAGGTAGAAGTCGGCCACGGGCAGTCGCGTTTCGCTACGGTAGCGGGCGAGATCCAGCGTCTGCCAGACACTACCCGAGGGTGAATCCGCAGCGAGCATGAAGGGCTTTTCGCCGGGATGACGCACTCGGCCGGTGACGGCGGTCTCGCCAGGCGGATTGGCGATCCGGGGGGGCGGTTGCGAGCGGTCGGCGCCGGCCCCGATCCAGCCGCGGTTGACCAGCACCACGCCCCCCTGCCCTTTGAGCTGCAGCGGCGTGAAGACATGGTAGCCCGCGCGTCCCTCGTGGACGCGGTTGTCGATCAGGATGCTGCGCCCTGGGAGCCATTCGCCGCGGAGTTCGAGACTTTGCCACTCGGAGGGGGGCGTTGAACCGAGGGGCTGGGCGGGGCGCTCGGCCGCGGCGCGGTATTCGGCCTGCAGTTCGGCCTTTTCCGCTGCGCGGCGCGTCTGCCAGTTGCCCAGTTGCAGCGTGAGTAGCGCAAGCGCCACGCCCGCGAGAAGCGGCACGGGATGCAGGCGGGCGGCAGGACGCAGGCTCATTCGGTGCGGCCGGTTACAGCAGGTAGACGACGAGGAACAGCATCAGCCATACGACGTCGACGAAGTGCCAGTACCACGCGGCAGCCTCGAAGCCGAAGTGGCTGTCGGGCGTGAAATGGCCGGCCAGCGCGCGGCCGAGCATCACCGTGAGCATGATGGCGCCGACCGTGACGTGCATGCCGTGAAAGCCGGTGAGGAAGTAGAAGGTGGAGCCGTAGATGCCGGTGTCGAGGCGCAGGTTGAGTTCGGCATAGGCGTGGCGGTATTCGTAGATCTGCAGGCTGAGGAAGAGCACGCCGAGCAGGATCGTGATCATCAGACCGAGCTTGAGCTGGCCGCGCTTCTCGTGGCGCAGGCCGTGGTGCGCCCAGGTGAGGGTTGCGCCGGAGCTGAGCAGGATGAGGGTGTTGAGGGCGGGAATGCCCCAGGCGGTCATCGGCGTGAAGGGGTCGGGCTTGTCGGGGCCGGCCGTGGGCCAGCCGCCCGCGAAGCCCTGCCACAGCAGTTCCATGGTGTCGCCGGTGGCGAGCCAGGGCACGGCGAGGACGCGGGCATAGAACAGCGCGCCGAAGAAGGCGGCGAAGAACATGACCTCGGAGAAGATGAACCAGCCCATCGACCAGCGGAAGGAGCGATCGACCTTGCGGCCGTACTTGCCGCCCTCGGACTCGTGCACGACCTGGCCGAACCAGCCGAACAGCATGATGACGAGCACGGCGATGCCGAGAAAGAAGATCCACGGCCCGGCCTTGACGCCGTTGAGCCACATCGCGGCACCGCTGCCGAAGAGCAGCAGCGCGATCGAGCCGAAGATCGGGTACTTCGACGGTTCTGGGACAAAGTATTTTTCGAAGGTTTGCGTCATGTGCGTACTCCCTCCTCTTCCATTCCCTAAGAGCCGACCACCAGGCGCACGACGGCGACGAGGGTGAGCACGAACACGAGCCCCGCGAGCAGGCCGGCGACGACTATGGCGCGCGGATCGAGCGAACGGGCGTCGTGTTCGTAGTCGTGGCGGCGACGCACGCCTATGAAGGACCACAGCACGGCGCGCAGCGTCGCGAGGAAGCCGGCGCGCGGCGGCGCGGCGGGATCGTTGCGGGGTGGCGTGGCGCGCGGGTCGAGTTTCTGCATGGCGATCACGAACGGCCTCCCGCGCCGTCACCGGCGACCCGGCGCCCGGCTATTTCGAAGAAGGTGTAGGAGAGCGTGATGATCTTGACGTCCGCGGGCAGGCCGGGATCGACGACGAAGGCGACGGGCATGGTGCGTCTTTCGCCTGCGGCGAGCGTCTGTTTGGCGAAGCAGAAGCATTCGAGTTTGCGGAAGTGCTGGCCGGCAAGTTGCGGACCGTAGCTGGGGACAGCCTGGCCGGTGACGGGTTCGCTGCGGGTGTTGGTGACTTCGTAGGCGACGGTGGCGAGTTCGCCGGGGTGGACCTTGATTTCGGTCTGCAGCGGCCGGAACTGCCACGGCAGGTCGTGGATGTTGGCGTCGAACTGGATGGTGACGGTGCGCGTCAGGTCGACCTGGGTGTTGGCGGCGGCGTCGGGCTTGAGCAGGTTGTTGATGCCGGTGACTTCGCAGATCTTCTCGTAGAAGGGCACGAGCAGGAAACCGAAGCCGAACATGACGACGGCGGCGACGGCGAGGCGCACGAGCAGGCGGCGGTTTTCCGCTGCGATGCGGGTTTGCGCGCTCATGGGGCGAGGCCCTTGAACTTGAAGAGTGCCGCGACGAAGAACGCGAGCGCGACGGCCGCGAGTACCAGGGCGGCACGGCGATTCGCGGCGCGGCGGACGGGGTCGGGATGCGGCATCGCTTGTGGGACAGTCATCGTCGGGACTGACACGGTTATGGCTTTAATCCGCGGCGCGCCGGGTATCCGCTCTGCGGGCTCAGACAGTCCTCGCCCGCGCCGCGGATACCCGACACGCCGCTCGCGTGGGTGCTTGTCCGGAGGGTGGCGAGGCAGAGGGAGCTCATCTCACCACCGGCGCTTCTTCGAAGGTGTGGTGCGGTGCGGGCGACGGGACGGTCCATTCCAGACCTTCGGCGCCTTCCCACGCGCGTGCGGCGGCCTTTTCGCCGCCACGCACGCATTTCACGACGGCGTAGAGGAAGATGAGCTGCGAGAGGCCGAAGCCGAAGGCGCCGATCGAGGCCAGCATGTTGAAGTCGGCGAACTGCAGCGCGTAGTCGGGGATGCGGCGCGGCATGCCGGCAAGCCCGAGGAAGTGCATCGGAAAGAAGGTGACGTTGAAGAAGACGAGCGAGCACCAGAAGTGCACTTTGCCGATGCGCTCGTCGGGCATGTGGCCGGTCCACTTCGGCAGCCAGTAGTAGGCGCCGGCGAAGAGCGCGAAGAGGCTGCCGGCGACGAGCACGTAGTGGAAGTGGGCGACGACGTAGTAGGTGTCCTGCACCTGGATGTCGATCGGGGCGATGGCGCAGATGAGTCCGGTGAAGCCGCCCATCGTGAACACGAAGATGAAGCCGACCGCGAACAGCATCGGCGGCTCGAAGGTCATCGAGCCGCGCCACATCGTCGCGACCCAGTTGAACACTTTCACGCCGGTGGGCACGGCGATGAGCATGGTCGCGTACATGAAGAAGAGCTGGCCGGCTGCTGGCATCCCGGTGGTGAACATGTGGTGGGCCCACACGCTAAAGGAGAGGATCGCGATCGACGCGGTGGCGTACACCATCGATGCGTAGCCGAAGAGGGGCTTGCGCGAGAAGGTGGGGATGATCTGGCTGATGATGCCGAAGGCCGGGAGGATCATGATGTAGACCTCGGGGTGGCCGAAGAACCAGAAGATGTGCTGGTACATGACCGGGTCGCCGCCGCCCGCGGCGCTGAAGAAGCTGGTGCCGAAGTGGCGGTCGGCGAGCACCATGGTCACGGCGCCGGCGAGCACGGGCATCACGGCGATGAGCAGGTAGGCGGTGATCAGCCAGGTCCAGCAGAAGAGCGGCATCTTCATCATCGTCATGCCGGGCGCGCGCATGTTGAGGATGGTCACGACGATGTTGATCGCGCCCATGATGGAGCTCAGGCCCATGATGTGGATCGCGAAGATCGCCATGTCCATGCCCATGCCCATCTGCACCGAGAGCGGCGCGTAGAGCGTCCAGCCCGCCGCGGTGGCGCCGCCGGGGACGAAGAAGGAGCCGATGAGCAGGAGCGCAGCCGGCGGCAGCAGCCAGAAGCTCCAGTTGTTCATGCGCGCGAAAGCCATGTCGCTGGCGCCGATCATCATCGGGATCTGCCAGTTCGCGAAGCCGACGAAGGCGGGCATGATGGCGCCGAACACCATCACGAGGCCGTGCATGGTCGTGAGCTGGTTGAAGAACTCGGGCCGAACGACCTGCAGGCCGGGCTGGAACAGTTCGGCCCGAATCGTCAGCGCCATCACGCCCCCGGAGAGGAACATGATGAAGCTGAAGACCAGGTACATCGTGCCGATGTCCTTGTGGTTGGTCGTCGTGATCCAGCGCATCACGCCGGTCGGGCCGTGATGGGCGCCGTGCGCGTGATCGGACATGACTGCCGCCATGCTGCCTCCTTGACGATTCGGTCCTGCTATCGGATTCGCCTGCCTTCGGCCGGCGTCACTTGCCCCGTGCCGCCGCGATCTGCGAGGGCTGGATGGCTTCACCGGTCTTGTTGCTCCAGGTGTTGCGCGTGTAGGTGATGACGGCCGCGATGTCGGCGTCGGACAGCAGCTTGCCGAAGGCCGCCATCGGCGTTCCCGGACGACCGTTGAGCACCACCGCGATCTGCCCGGCTGCCTCGCCGAGCACGACCTTCGAGCCGTCGAGCGGCGGGAAGGCCGGTGGCAGGCCCTTGCCGTCGGCCTGATGGCAAGCGACACAGTTCGTAGCGAAGACTTTTGCGCCGTGCTCGACAAGTTCAGCCAGCCCCCATTCGCGCGCACCCGCGCTTGCGGCAGCGGCTGTCTCGGCCTGCTGGTCGGCGACCCACTTGCTGTAGGCCTGCTGCGACACGACATGCACCTCGATGGGCATGAAGCCGTGGTCCTTGCCGCACAGCTCGGCGCAGTTGCCGCGGTAGACGCCTTCCTTGTCGGCACGGAACCAGCTGTCGCGGATGAAGCCGGGGATGGCGTCCTGCTTAACGCCGAAGGCCGGCAGCCACCACGAATGGATCACGTCAGCCGCGGTCGTCAGCACGCGGACCTTCTTCCCGACCGGGACCACGACGGGGTGGTCGACCTCGACGAGGTAGTGCTCACCCTTGGCGCTCTTGCCGTCGACCTGCTCGCGCGGCGTCGACAGATTGGACACGAAGCGGATGCCCTGCCCTTCGCCCTGCAGGTAGTCGTAGCCCCACTTCCACTGGTAGCCGGTAGCTTTGATGGTGATGTCGGGGTCGCGCGTGTCCTTCATCTCCAGCACGGTCTTCGTCGCCGGCCAGGCCATGCCGAGGAGGATGAGGATGGGGATCACCGTCCAGGCGATCTCCACCGCGGTGTTCTCGTGAAAATGGGCTGCGACGGCTCCCTTCGACTTGCGGTGATGGACCACCGCCCAGAACATCACGCCGAAGACGATCACGAAGATGAGCAGGCAGATCAGCAACATGAGCGTGTGCATGTCGTAGATCTGCGCGGCGATGCCCGTCGCAGGAGGCTGAAGGTTGTACCGGCTTTGGGCCAGGACGGCCGGCGACGCGAGCGCGAGGGATACGGCGACTGCATGACGACCGGCAAGACTCATGTCCCAACCCCCATCGAATGCGGCGGCTCGTGTGAACCGTATTTCAGCGAATTCGAATTGATCATGCCATAGCAAAATTGGCACTGGCAACACGGATATTGAGTATTATCAATATATTGCAGCGCAATATATGCTAGATCTCGCCACCTGCACGACATTGACCGCGGGATCAGGGTTTTCCCGGACGAGGGCGGCGCCGGCATTCCGGCAGCCCCGCCGCCAGCGACCGAAGCCGCGGCACGGGAAGATACACGTGGCCGAACGGAGCGCTCCCGCACTAGAATCGGCGCAACCTGCGTCATGCGGCAGCGGCGCGCCCACCTTACTTATTTCACGAATCCCGATGAGCTACCCACGCCCCGGCTTTGAAGCCAAGATCTGCCCCCCCGATGCGCTCGCCGCGCGTGCCGCGACGCTGCCCCGCCCGCTGGTATTCACCAACGGCTGCTTCGACATCCTGCACCGCGGGCATGTGACCTATCTCGCGCAGGCACGCGCGCTTGGCGCGGCGATGGTCGTCGCGCTGAATACCGACGCCTCGGTGAAGCGGCTCGGCAAGGGCGACGACCGCCCGGTGAATCCGCTCGAGGATCGCGCCGCCGTGATGGCCGCGCTGGAATGCGTCGATCTCGTGACCTGGTTCGACGAGGACACGCCGCTGCAACGCATCCTCGATGCACGCCCCGAAGTGCTGGTGAAAGGTGGCGATTGGCCGGTCGACAGGATCGTCGGCGCGGGCGAGGTGCGCGGCTGGGGCGGGACGGTGCATTCCATCCCCTTCGAACACGAACGCTCGACAACCGCGCTGCTCGGCCGCATCCGCGGCGCCTGAAGCGCCGCTGCGCTCAGGCGGCCGGCCGGGCTGCGACGGCCTCGGCCGAGTCCTCGACGAGCGGAGCCGTGCACGGCGCGATGCGCGGCAGGCGCACGCGCATCGTCGTACCCACGCCCGGCTCGCTGTCGACCGAAATCGTGCCGCCGAGCACATTCGACAGCAGGCTATGCACGATGGGCAGACCGAGGCCGCTGCCGCCCTTGCCCAGGTGCGACGTGAAGAAGGGCTCGAAGATGCGCCGCTGCAGTTCCGGCGCAATGCCGCAGCCGTCGTCGGTGACTTCCAGCACCGCCCAGTCGGCGTCCTCGGCGCGGCCGACGATGCGCACTTCGCCCTCGTCCCGCCCTTCCAGTCCGTGCAGTACGGCATTATTGATGAGGTTCGTGAGCACCTGACCGAGCGCGCCGGGGTAGCTGTCGAGCCGCAGGGACGCGTCGACCTCGGTCACGAGGCGGAACGGCAGGCGCCTGAGCGACGGACGCAGCGTCATGACGATCTCGTCCACGACCTCGCCCAGGCCGAATTCGCGCCGCTGCGCGCTCGACTGGTCCACCGCCACCTGCTTGAAGCTCGCGACCAGTGCCGCGGAACGCTCCAGGTTACGCTCGATGATCGCGTTGCCCGTCTCGGCGTCTTCGAGATAGCGCTCCAGCGTGGAGCGCCGCAGGCCGGATTCGAGTTCGCGCCGCAGCGCCCGCGTCTGGTCGCGCACGGTGTTTGCAGCGATGAGGCTGTTGCCGAGCGGCGTGCCGAGTTCGTGCGCGACACCGGCAACGAGCGCGCCGAGCGCGGCCATCTTCTCGGAGCGGACCAGTTCCTCCTGCGTCCGGCTCAGGGTTTCGAGTGCCCCCGAAAGCTCCCCGTTGCTCCGGTGCAGTTCCACCGTCCGTTCGGCGACACGCGCCTCCAGCGTCTGGTTGAGCTCGTGCAGGGCTTCCTGGCTCGCGACGATAGCGGCCTCGCGTTCGCGGATCACCTGCCCCATGTGCTGGAACGCCGCGGCGAGGCGATTGAACTCGCGCACCCGCGAAGTCCGCCACGCGAGGTCGTAGCGGCCGCGCTCGACGCCGCGCGCGAAGACGGAGAGATCGCGGAACAGCCGCGCGAAATACCCGGACTGGATTGCGGCACCGACGAGGCCCACGATCCATGCCGTCGCCAGACCCACCAGCATGATCAGCTCGGCCGTCTGCGACGCCCGGAAGGCCTCGCTGCGCGGGCGCATCACGTGGACCTGCCAGCCGATGGGCGACACCGGCACCGAGCTGCCGACCATGTCGATGCCGCCGACACGCAGGCTTACCTGGCGGCTGCCGTCGTCGTGTTCGTGCCCGTCGTCGTGTTCGTGCCCGTCGGGATGGCGCTCATCGACGATCCTGGGGAGCGTCCCCGCGGGCAGGCCCGCGGTGTCCCCGATCACTGCGCCGCGCCGATCCAGCAGCAGGGTGCGCAAACCGCCATCGTCCATCACGCGCGCAACGGCCAGCATGAGCGGCGCGGGCGACAGCTCGCCGAGCAGCGTCACACCGCCATGCCGCACGGCGACCACTGCCGCCACTTCCGCGCTGACCGGGGACAGCGCAACGTCGGACCAATGCACTCCGGGCGCCCCCTGCGCGGCATGGAACAGCGCTTGCGCGGAAAAATCCATACCAGTCAGATCGCCGCGCAGCGCGCGGCGCGAGGCCGGGAGCCCGACCGCGAAGACCCGGCCACGCTCGTCGAGCGCGTAGATCGCCGAGAGGCTCCCGTTGTCATCGACGAGGCGGTCGAGCAGGCCGGATACGGCGTCGGGGCTCCACGGATCGGCCGACACGAGGACGCGCGAAATCGCCCGCACGGCCACCTCGGGGCGCATCACCAGGGCCTCGAGCTGCGCCGCAAGGGCGTGCGCGATCTGGTGTTGCCGCAGGCTCGTATCACGGTCGATCTGCGGCAGCAGCCAGACGTTCATCAGCAGATAGACGACCGCGAACGTCAGCGACGCCACCGCCAGCGAACGCAGGAACAGCAGGCGGGACAGGCGGACGGGACGCATCACCGTACGGTCGGCGTGCGACAAGCGCGGTCAGCGGCCGCCGTGAGCATGCGCATCAAGCCACGCCCGCCAATCCTCGGCCGGCATGGGTCGCGCGAAGTGGTAGCCCTGGCCGAGCTGGCAGCCCATCGCCAGCAGCCGCGCGGCCTGCCCGGCCTGCTCGATGCCTTCGGCGATCAGCTCGATGCCCAACCGGGCGCCCAGCCCGCACACGAGGTCGGCAATGTCGCCGCCCTTGCCCTCGCCGCCGATGTCGTTGATGAAGGCGCGGTCGATCTTGAGGCGATCCACGTTCATGCGCTGCAGGCGGCTCAGGGACGAGAAACCGGTACCGAAGTCGTCGATCGCAATGTCCAGCCCCATCGCCTTGACGCGCCCGAAGAGCTCGATCATGCGGTCACCCTCGCTCATCGCGACCGACTCGGTGATCTCCAGCTCGATCTGCTGCGGCGACACACCGCTGTCCTCGATCGCGGCACGCAGGCGTCCGAGGAAGTGCGGGTCGCGGAACTGGATCACCGAGACGTTGATCGCCATGCGTACCGAAGCGTGGCCGGCCCGCGCCATGCGCGCCGCCTCCTCGCAGGCACGGCGCAGCACCCACTCGCCGATCGCCACGATCAGGCCGGAACGCTCGGCGAGCGGGATGAAGCGGTCGGGCGGGATCATCGTCCCGTCGCCGGTGCGCCAGCGCAGCAAGGCTTCGGCGCCGACGCAGCGGCCGGTCGCGAGTTCGATCTGCGGCTGGAACGCGAGTGAGAGCTCGCTCGCGCCGAAGGCGCCGCGCAGGTTGTGCAGCAGGTTCACGCGCCCGCGGATTTCCTCGCTGACGCCGCGGTTGTAGCGCGCAACAGAACCGCGCTCGGCCTGCTTGGCGCGTTTGAGGGCAAGGTAGCCGTCCTCCAGCGCCTCGCTGCCGTCTCCGGCGACGTCGTCGAGGCGGACGATGCCCACGGTCACGGTCACGATGACGCTCTCGCCTTCGACCTCGAGCGGATCGAAGAACAGGCCGTCGAGGCAGCTCACGTCCGCATCGTGGGCCGTCCAGAACACCGCGAAGCTGTCGCTGCCCACGCGCGCGACGCTGGCACTCGCGCCGCATCCGGCGACGATGCACGCCGCCACCCCCTTGAGCAGCGCGTCGCCGTAGTGATAGCCGAAGGCGCCGTTGATCTCGCCGAAATGGTCGACATCCACGACGGCCAGCACGCCGCGACGGCCGTCACGCTCGCACAGATGGACGTCGAGCAGCTCCAGCAGCTGGCGCCGGTTGGGCAATTGCACGAGCGGATCGAAGTAGGAGTACTCGTTGAGCCGCTGCACGAGGTCTACGTTGTCCAGGCACACCGACACGTTCGCACAGAACACCTCGAGCAGGCTCGGATCGAGCTCATCGGCCAGGTAACCGGTTTCCACGTAGGCGGCCAGATCGCGCCCAGGCCGCGAACCGAAGTACAGTGCGATGCCCAGCCCCGGTTCGACGACGTTCGCACGCTGCATCAGCGCGCGCTCGAGGATAGCGCGGATGGCGGGATCCTGCAGCGCTTCGAGCGGCTGGCGGCAGGCATGGCCGAAGCGGCCGGCCGCCGCGATGACCTCGCACGGCGCGCCGGCGTCGCGGCGCGCGCACACCAGCCCCTCGGGCGGCAAGGCGAGCAGCCCCGCGATCTGCGTGATGACGCCGCCCGCGAAGTCGGCGAGCCCCTCGCAGCGCAGCAGTTCGGCGCTGCCGCGCACGATGTGCGCGAGCCCCGTACGGCTCGCGTTGACGATGCGGATCTGCTGGTAGGCACGGATCGCCGCCGTCAGCGCCGCGTACAGCCGCGTACGGGACAGCTCCGACTTGTTCTTGTAGTCGTTGATGTCGTAGTCGCGGATCGCATCGAGTTCGGGCGCGTACCCGGGCTGGCCGGTGCGCAGGATGATGCGCACGTCGTGCATGTGGAAATGGTGGCGGATCTCGTCGACGAGTCGCAGGCCGGCATCCTGCGTTTCCATCACCACGTCGAGCAGGATCACCGCAATGTCGCGCTCTCCGGCGAACAGCGCGCGCGCCTCGGCGGCGGAACGGGCATGCAGGAAGGCGAGCGGACGCCCCAGGATCTCGGTGTCGGCGAGGCTCAGTTCGGTGCTGCGATGGACGTCTTCGTCGTCATCGACGATCGCGACCTTCCACCGGGTAGAGACGGTGACAGGTGCGAGCTGCGCTTCGGCAGCGAATTCGAGCAGATCGTCATCGGGATGATTCATCTACGGCACGTCACCCCTGGATTCCCCGCCGCAACTCGCCCACGGTGTCGCGCCAGTCGGACGTGATGCTTTCCTCGAACTGGGGAAATTCGTGATCATGCTCCATCAGCAGGAGGAGGATCGTGCGCGCATGGTCACCGGGAAATCCCCTCCGCTGGCCGTCGCGCGTATCGTTCATGAGCCGGTTGATGAACTCGCGGCAGTCACGCGTCCCCCACAACTCGTCGATCCGCCTGAGGTGCGGATAGGCCTCGTAGAGCTTCGAAACGTTAGTCTTCCGCATGGGACCTCCCGCCGTGCAAAACCCGCGACTTTCGTAATAGTGAAACGATAACATCGTCATCGTCCTGCGTCGAATCCCGCCCCGCAACCCCGCCCGCATCGATGCCGAACGCATCACCATGAAGATCGGTGATATCGCTTCCCGGCCTGTTTCGACCCCGGCTGCACCGGTAGAATGGCAGCGATGACCGCGCACACCTCGACTTCCCCGCTCCACGTCCTCGAACACGTCTTCGGCTACACCGCGTTCCGCGGCGAACAGCAGGCCGTTGTCGAGCACGTGACGGCAGGCGGCGACGCGCTGGTGCTGATGCCCACCGGGGGCGGCAAATCGCTGTGCTACCAGGTTCCCGCCCTGCTGCGCCCCGGCACCGCCGTGGTGGTGTCGCCGCTGATCGCGCTGATGCAGGACCAGGTCAGCGCCCTGCAGGAAGCGGGCGTGGCGGCAGCCTACCTGAACTCGAGCCAGGCCGCCGACGAATCCGTCACGGTGGAACGCGACCTGGTCGGTGGCCGGCTGGACCTGCTGTACGTGGCACCGGAGCGCCTGCTCACCGGGCGCCTGCTCGCGACGCTGGACCGCCTGCACGAGGCCGGCCGCATCGCGCTGTTCGCGATCGACGAGGCACACTGCGTGTCGCAGTGGGGCCACGACTTCCGCCCCGAGTACCTGCAGCTCTCGGTGCTGGCCGAACGCTACGCGGGCGTGCCGCGCATCGCACTGACCGCGACGGCCGACGCCGAGACACGCGAGGAGATCGCGCAGCGGCTGGGGCTCGCCACCGCGCGCCGCTTCATCTCCAGCTTCGACCGGCCGAACATCCGCTACCGCATGGTCGACAAGGACAACCCGCGCAACCAGCTGCTCGCCTTCATCCGCGACGACCACGCAGGCGATGCCGGCATCGTCTATTGCCTGTCGCGGCGCAAGGTCGAGGAGACCGCCGCGTGGCTGGAGGAACAGGGGATACGCGCGCTGGCCTATCACGCGGGAATGCCGCAGGACGTGCGTGCGGCGAACCAGAGCCGCTTCCTGCGCGAGGACGGGCTGGTGATGTGCGCGACGATTGCCTTCGGCATGGGCATCGACAAACCGGACGTGCGCTTCGTCGCCCACCTCGACCTGCCGCGCTCGATAGAGGGCTACTACCAGGAAACCGGCCGCGCAGGCCGCGACGGCCTCGCCTCGCAGGCGTGGATGGCCTGGGGGGCGCAGGACATCGTGCAGCAACGACGCATGATCGACGAATCCGAGGGCAGCGAGGACTTCAAGCGCCGCGCGCGCGCCCGCCTCGACACGCTCGTTGGGCTGGTAGAGGCGACCGGCTGCCGCCGACAGCATCTGCTCGCGCATTTCGGCGAGGGGGGCGAGCCCTGCGGGAACTGCGACAACTGCCTGGAGCCGCCCAGCACCTGGGACGCGACGGACGCCGCGCGCAAGGCGCTGTCGGGCGTGTTCCGCACCGGGCAGCGCTTCGGCGCCGGCCACGTGATCGACGTGCTGCGCGGCGAGCTCACTGACAAGGTGCGCGACTGGGAGCACGACAAGGTGAGCACCTTCGGCATCGGCGCCGACGTGGATGAGAAGACCTGGCGCACGCTGTTCCGCCAGCTCGTCGCGCGCGGTTTCCTCGCAGTCGATCACGACCGTCACAATGCACTCACGCTGACCGATCTCGCACGGCCGCTTCTGCGCGGCGAGACCGGGTTCTCCTTGCGCCTTGTGCCCGAGAAGCGCCGCACGAAACGCACGCGCAGCAACCGCATGGAGATCCTCGACGGCGTACCGCTGACGCTGTTCGACCGGCTGCGGGCGTGGCGTGCGGCGACCGCCCGTGAACGCAATGTGCCGGCGTATGTAATCTTTCACGACGCCACGCTGCGCGAAATCGCGCTCGCGCGGCCGGCATCGATCGAGGAACTCGCGCATATCTCCGGCATCGGCGACCGCAAGCTCGAAGCCTACGGGACGAGCATCATCGTCGAGATCGCGCGCGAAATCTGACCCCGCCCGGCTGTCAGGCCGTCAGCAGGGCCGGCCGGGCGAAGAAATAGCCCTGGAAGAGATCGAATCCGAGCTCGATGCAGCGGCGGGCACGCTCCGGCGTATCCACCTTCTCGGCCAGCAGTTTCGCCGGATGCAGCCGCAGGCGGCGGACCAGTTGTTCGAGCGCGGCGGGATCGAGCTGCAGGATGTCGATCTTCACGACATCCACGATGTCCAGCAGCGGCTCCATCTCGCGGCTCACGCCGCAGACGTCGTCGAGGGCGAGGCGGTAGCCGAGGTGCTTCAATTCGGAACAGCGCTCCACGACGGCACAGTCGATCGCGATGGTTTCGAGCAGTTCGAGCACCACGCGATTGCGCGGCAGGCTTTCGATGCGGCCACTCATCAGCATTTCCGCATCGACATTGACGAAGCCGGCACTGCCGCCGATCACGCTGTTCAGCCCCAGGCGTCCGAAGGCATGCGCGATGACCTGCGCCGTCGCCCGGGCATCGTCGGTGACGCGGGCTTCTCCCGACTCGTCCTCGCGGAAAAGCAGCTCGTAGGCGGCAACCTTGCGCTGCCGGTCGAAGATCGGCTGGCGGGCGAGAAAAACGTCGTTCCTGGATTTCATGGCTGCCTCCTCCGCGGGCGAGTTTCGTGCCCCGCAACCGTAACGAGCAAAACTCGTGCCGCACCCCGACCGGCCACGCCGGCCTTGGGCCCCGCCGGGGAGGGCTGCTGCCTGCCCCCGACGCCACCAGCGATTCGGGTCATATTCCCCACCCTTAGTGGGGAACACATCACCCACCTGCGCCTTCGGCAACGGCCCCTGGCAATCTGTTAACGGCTGACCGGCCCTAAAGGATCCGGGCACGCTGGCTGCGATTGGTAAAACTATGTTGCAGAGCCGGCCTTCGGCCGATCTGCCCCGCCTGCAGGCGAGGAATGGGCGCCCGAGGAAACGCACCCGCCATCTCAAGCAGCGCCGCGCCTCACCGCTACAGATCCGGGCGCGCGACCTGTGCCCGTGGCCGTCTCAGTCGGCCGGCTCCACATGCGTCGTCAGGCGCGCGCCGGCCTGCGTCTCGACCGCCCGCTCGACTTCGTCGGCCAGCGCATGGGCGCGGGCAACCGTCCAGTCGCCCGGCAGGCGGATGTCCACATGCGCGAAATGCATCGCGCCGGCAACGCGCGTCTTGAGGTTCGCAAAACGGCAGCCCCGCACGGTGAATGAGGCGAGCACCGCTTCGATACGCTCGATTTCGTCGGCGCCGAGCGCCCGGTCCATCAGGCCGTCCACCGAGCGATGTATCAGCCCCCAGCCCTCGCGCAGGATGTTCAGCGCGACCGCTGCGGCGATGAGCGGATCCAGCCACCCGAGGCCGCTGGCGCTCGCGAGCGCCACGCCGATGACCACGCCGGCGGTGGTCCAGACGTCGGTCATCAGGTGGCGGGCGTCGGCCTCCAGCGCCAGCGAGCGGTGCGCGCGTCCGACTTCGAACAGGATGCGGGCGACGGCGAAGTTGACGAGGCTCGCCCCGACCGACAAGGCTGTGCCGATGCCCAGTTCGCCCAGCGGCTGCGGATGGAGCAGGCGCTCGCCGGCGGCGAACAGGATCGCCAGCGCGGCGATGAAGATCATCACCCCCTCGAAGGCGGCTGAAAAATACTCGGCCTTGCCATGCCCATACGGGTGCTCGGGGTCGGCCGGCGCCCGCGCGAAGGACACCATCAGCAACGCGAAGGACGCGCCGGCGAGGTTGACGAGGGACTCGAGGGCATCCGAGAGATAGCCGACCGAACCGGTGAGCCACCACGCTCCGGTTTTCATCCCGATGGTCGTAAGCGCGGCAAGGAGGGAGATCAGCAGGGCCTGCTGGGGGGTGAGCGTGCGCATGAGGTCAGTAGGAACGCGATGCCCGACATGGTAAACCAAGGGAAATCGCCGCGCCCGGCCATGCTTGCGGAATGACCCGAAAGAGCAAACAATCGTCACCCTGTCGCAAACGCCAGGGAGACCGAAATGGGACTGTTGGACGGATTGGCCGGCCAGGTGCTGGGTAGCGTGCTGGGCGGAGGGCAACAGCAAGGAGAGCAGGGAACGGGCGGCGCGCTGCTGCAGATCGCGATGAACCTGTTGCAGAACCAGCCGGGCGGACTCGCGGGCCTGCTGCAGCAGTTCCAGAACGCCGGGCTCGGCGATGCGGCCGCGTCGTGGGTCGGTACCGGCCCGAATACTGCAATCGACGGAAATCAGCTTTCGAACGCGCTCGGGGCGGACGCGATAGGCGGCATCGCGAACCAGCTGGGCATGCCGCAGCAGGAAGCGGCCGGCGGACTTGCGGCACTGCTGCCGCAGCTCATCGATCAGCTCACGCCGCAGGGCCGCCTGCCGGACGACAATGTGCTGTCGGGAGGCCTGGCGGACCTCGCGTCGAAGTTCCTGCGCGGGTAATCAGGCTCACCGTTGCCGGCCCCTCCGCCATCGGAGGGACCGGCAACGGATGAACGGCCGGTCAGCGCTTGAAGCGCTCTTCGGCGATCGCGTCGGCGACTTCCCCGGTCGGGCGCTCTTCCTTGCGCGCGCGCGCGAAGATTTCCATCAGGTTGTCGTAGATGCTTTCGATGTGCTTGGTGAGCGCCGCGCGGTCGAAGTTGGCGGTGCGCTCGTAGTAGACATCGATGATGCCGCCGGCGTTGATGACGTAGTCGGGCGCGTACAGGATGCCCTTGTTCATCAGCGCGAGGCCATGGCGCGGCTCCGCGAGCTGATTGTTGGCGGCGCCGGCGATGACCTTGGCCTTCAGCAGCGGGAGGGTCTGGTCGTTGATGATCGCGCCCATCGCGCAGGGAGCGAAGACGTCGACGTCGAGGCCGAAGATCTCGTCCGGCGCCACGACCGTCGCTTCGAGCTCCTTGCCGGCACGAATCAGCGGCTCGCGGTGGATGTCGGTGACCCACAGCTGCGCACCGGCTTCCTTGAGCTGGCGGGCGAGGTCGAAGCCGACGTTGCCCAGACCCTGCACAGCGACCTTGAGCCCTTCGAGCGAGTCGCGGCCGAGGCGCTCCTTGACGGCGGCCTTGATGCCGACGAAGGTGCCGTAGGCGGTCGCGGGCGACGGGTCGCCGCTGCGGGTGCCGTTCTCAGCGGGCTTGTCGATGATGCCGGCGACGTGGTCGGTGAATTGCGACATGAACTTCATGTCGTCGACGCCGGTACCGGAGTCTTCCGCGGCGATGTAGCGGCCATTGACGCGCTCGACGGCCTGGGCGAAGGCCTTCAGCAGCTCGGGCGTCTTGTCGGTGCGCGGGTTGCCGATGATCACGGACTTGCCGCCGCCGAGCTTGAGGTTGGCCATCGCCGACTTGTAGGTCATGCCGCGCGACAGGCGCAGCACGTCGCGGATCGCCTCCTCCTCGGAGGCGTAGGGCCACATGCGGCAGCCGCCCAGCGCCGGGCCGAGGTTGGAGTTATGCACCGCGATGATGGCCTTCAGGCCGCTCTTCTCGTCGCTGCAGAAAACGACCTGTTCGTGGTCGGCGAAATCGCTCAGGGAAAAAACGCTCATGATGTCTCCTTCATTGGTCTGGAAAGGGTGCAGCGGGCCCTCCGCCACGACTCGTGGCCGTGACGGAAGGTTTGCTGCGGTGAAAAAAGGGGTTTCGCGGAGCACCGCTTCGCGCCTGTTGAACGGCGGAGCGAAGCGGAGACTCCTATGGTCTTACCCTGGGATGACGGCGATGGTCTTGCGGACATTGCCGGCGGACGTACCGGTCGGACGCTCCTTGCGGCGGAAGGCCGCCAGCAGCTCGCCTTCGCGCATCCTTGCATTGCGCAGGTAACGCTCGCGGATGTGGCCGAAGCCGCGGATCTGCTCGGGCAGGTTCGCGAGTTCGACGGCGGTCTCGAAGTTCGCCTGTTCGAGGCCGACGAGGATCTCCTCGACCACACGCTCGTAGTCGGCGATCAGCTGACGGTCCAGCTTGCGGTCGTGCGTGCGGGCGAAGGGGTCGAGCATCGTGCCGCGCAGGCCCTTCATCTTCGCGAGCTGGCGCATCGCCTTGAGCATCCACGGGCCGTACTTCTTCTTCTGCAGCTCGCCAGTCTGCGGGTCCTTGTCGGCGAGCGTCGGCGGGGCGAGGTGGAAGACGAGCTTGTAGTCGCCTTCGAACTGCTCCTCGACGCGCTTGAGGAAGTCGCTGTCGGTGTAGAGGCGCGCCACTTCGTACTCGTCCTTGTAGGCGAGCAGCTTGTGGTAGCCGCGCGCGACCGCTTCGGTGAGCAGCGTCGTGCCGGGTTGGACCTTGGCTTCGGCGGCGCGCACGCGTTCGACGAACTTCGCGTAGCGCTCGGCGTAGGCGGCGTTCTGGTAGTCAGCGAGGAAGGCCTTGCGGCGGGCGACCACCTCATCGACCGACACTGACAGCTTGTGATGCTCCGGCGTGCCGTGCTGCGGCTTGGCGGCCTTCGCGACTGCATCCGGGTCAACCGCGGCGCGGCGGCCCCACTGGAAGGCGGACCTGTTGGCCTCGATCGCGGCGCCGTTGAGCTCGATCGCGCGCAGGATCGAGTCGCGGGTCAGCGGCACGAGGCCACGCTGCCAGGCGAAACCGAGCATGAAGAGGTTGGTCGCGATCGAGTCGCCAAGGATCGCCGTTGCGAGACGCGAGGCTTCGAGGAACTCGACGTTCTGGTTGCCGACGGCGTCGACGATCTGGCTTTCCATCGAGCCGGACGGGAACTGCGGGTCCGGGTGCTTCGCGACGTTGCCGGTACGCGCCTGAGCCGCGAAGCCGCGGACGAACTCGCTGGTGTTGCTCTGGTCGCGGTTGATGACGACGCGGGTGTGGTTGGTGCGCATCTTCGCAAGCGATTCGTCGCTGGCCGAAACCACCAGGTCGCAGCCGATCACGACGTTGGCTTCACCGGCGGCGACGCGCGCGGCGAAGATGTCTTCCGGACGGTTCGCGATCTTGACGTGCGACCACACCGCCCCGCCCTTCTGCGCGAGGCCGGCCATGTCGAGGATGGACACGCCCTTGCCTTCGAGATGCGCGGCCATGCCGAGCAGCGCACCGATGGTCACGACGCCGGTGCCGCCGACGCCGGTGATGAGGATGCCCCACGGAGCGTTGGTCGCCGGCAGAGTCGGTTCGGGCAGCGACGCGAACACGTCCGCCACCGCGGTCGCGGCCTTGCCCTTCCTGAGCTTGCCGCCCTCGACGGTGACGAAGCTCGGGCAGAAGCCCTTCACGCAGGAGAAGTCCTTGTTGCAGGCGGACTGGTCGATCGTGCGCTTGCGGCCGAACTCGGTCTCGACGGCAGCCACCGACATGCAGTTCGACTTCTCGCTGCAGTCGCCGCAGCCTTCGCAGACGAGATCGTTGATGACGACGCGCATCGCGGGATCCGGGAACTTGCCGCGCTTCCTGCGGCGGCGCTTCTCGGCGGCGCAGGTCTGGTCGTAGATGATCGCGGTCACGCCCGGCACTTCGCGCAGCTCGCGCTGCACCGCGTCGAGCTCGTCGCGATGGCGGATCGGCACGCCGTGCGGCAGGTCGGCCGGACCGTAGGCGCGCGGGCCGTCATTGACGACGATGATGTTGCCGATGCCTTCGGCCTGCAGCTGGCGGGCGATGATCGGCACCGACAGGGTACCGTCGTGCGGCTGGCCGCCGGTCATCGCGACGGCGTCGTTGTAGAGGATCTTGTAGGTGATGTTCACCTTCGCCGCCACCGCCGCGCGGATCGCGAGGATGCCGGAGTGCATGTAGGTGCCGTCGCCAAGGTTCGCGAAGACGTGCGGGGTCTTCGTGAAGGGCGCCTGGCCGACCCAGGGCACGCCCTCGCCGCCCATCTGGCAGAAGGTCTGCGTCGTTTCGGGCGACAGCCAGGTCGCCATGTAGTGGCAGCCGATGCCGGCGATCGCGCGCGACCCCGCGGGGACCTTGGTCGAGGTGTTGTGCGGGCAGCCGGAACAGTAGTGCGGCACGCGCTGGATCGACAGGCGGGGCTTTGCGAGCGCGGCTTCCTTGGCGTCGAAGAAGGCGAGGCGCGCCTTGATTTTGTCCGAGGTGTAGAAGCGCGCGATACGGGCCGCGATGACGCGGGCGATCATGGCCGGGGTGAGATCGCCGGCGGCCGGCAGCATCCACTCGCTGTGCGGCAGTGACCATTCGCCCTTCTCGTCGAACTTGCCGATCACGCGCGGACGCACGTTCTCGTTCCAGTTATAGAGCTCTTCCTTCAGCTGGTATTCGAGGAACTGGCGCTTCTCCTCGATCACGAGGATTTCGTCGAGGCCGTTCGCGAACTCGCGCACGCCTTCGGCTTCGAGCGGCCACACCATGCCGACCTTGTAGAGGCGGATGCCGATCTCGGCGGCAAGTTGCTCGTCGATGCCGAGGTCTTCGAGCGCCTGGCGCACGTCGAGGTAGCTCTTGCCGGAGGTGATGATGCCGAGCTTGGCGTTGGGGCTGTCGATGATGGTCTGGTTGAGCTTGTTCGCGCGGCAGTAGGCGAGCGCGGCATACAGCTTGTGGTGCACGAGGCGCTTTTCCTGCACCAGCGGGGGATCGGGCCAGCGCAGGTTGAGACCGTCGGGGGGGATCGGGAAGTCCGCCGGGATGATGGTCCGGACCGCGAAGGGGTCGATGTTCACCGAGGCCGAAGTCTCGACGGTGTCGGTCAGCGCCTTGAACGCGACCCAGCAGCCCGAGTAGCGCGACAGCGCGAAGCCGTGCAGGCCGTATTCGAGGTAGTCCTGGATGCCCGCGGGGGCGAGCACCGGCATCATCATCGACTTGAAGATGTGCTCGGTCTGATGCGGCAGCGTCGAGGATTTGGCGCCGTGGTCATCGCCCGCAATCACGAGCACGCCGCCGTGCTTCGAGGTGCCGGCGGCGTTGGCGTGGCGGAACACGTCGCCGGTGCGATCCACGCCCGGTCCCTTGCCGTACCAGATCGAGAACACGCCGTCGTACAGCGCGTTCGGGTCGAGGTTCACCTGCTGCGTACCCCACACGGCGGTCGCCGCGAGGTCTTCGTTGAGGCCGGGCTGGAAACGGACGTGATGCGGTTCGAGGTATTTCTTCGCTTTCCAGAATTCCTGGTCGACGTTACCCAGCGGCGAGCCGCGGTAGCCGGTGACGAAGCCCGCGGTGTTGAGCCCGGCGGCCTGGTCGCGCAGGCGCTGCATGATAGGCAGGCGCACCAGGGCCTGGATGCCGGTCATGTAGGCGCGGCCGGAAACGAGCGTGTACTTGTCGTCGAGCGAGACGGTCGACAGGGGGGCGGAAGCCTGCGGGGAGTGAGTACTCGAACGGGTATTCGACATGGCGTGTGAACCGTCGCAGCCCTTGGACGCGCGGCGCTCGTGACGCCCCGCTCCGGCCTGCCGACGTTGTCTCCTGTATGGTTGCTGTTATGTGCGTCCGCGGCATCGAACGCGAGTGAGCATCGTAAGGAGACGGGGTCGGGGAGTTTTTTCTCGTTGCAGCGGAAATCAGCAGACCGGGAAAGAATTTTTCGCAAACCGCCCGTTTCGCGAAATGCGGCACGCACCCACCCGATTGCACCGCAGCATGTGGCGATGCGCGGCAGGGTTTTTCGGCAAAGCTGCCCGGCAGGCCGGCGGCTGATCAGCGTACTGGTTTCGACGATGCGCCCGCCGCAATGCACCAAAACAGTGCAAGTTGCGCAACGGCCTTCAATACTCATCCTCGCAAGCGAGCAATGATGCAAGGAGGAGGTGACGCAATGATAACGATGACGTCTGCACTCGGCTGGCAGGAATTCTGGCTACCCACCATGCTGTTCGCGCTGGCAACCTCGGCCTCGCCGGGGCCGGTCAACATTGCGGCAGCCTCGTCGGGCATCGCTTTCGGGCTGGTGCGAACCTTGCCGCAAGTACTGGGCGCAACCATCGGGTTTTCATCGCTGCTGGTGGCCATGGGACTGGGGATGCATGCGCTCGTTGCCAGCGTGCCGGTCATCCAGTCGGTGCTTAAAGGCGCGGGCAGCGTGTTTCTAGCGTACCTGGCTTGGAAGCTGTGGCATGCGTCCGACACCCCATCCGAGATCGTCACCAGCAAGCCGCCCGGCATGCTGGAGGGCGCAATTGCTCAGTGGGTCAATCCTAAAGCGTGGATCGTGGCAGCGTCCGGCATTGCCACTTACACCTACCCGGGCGAGGCTTATGGCACCAGCGTGATCGCAATGTCGATCGTGTTCCTGGTGATCTGCTTTCCGTCAGTGGGAGCCTGGGCCCTGTTCGGTGCGGCGACGCGCAAGCTGCTGAGAACCGAGCGTGCCGTCAGGCGCCTGAACATGGCGATGTCGATGCTCTTGCTGGTTTCGATCAGCACGTTGTTCCTGTAGCGGGACGCGGGACGGAAACCCCGCCGGTTCAGCGGCGCAGGATCACCTTGCGCAACCGCCCCGGCGTCACCCCGAACACCGCTTTGAATGTCCGTGTAAAGTGGGCTTGATCGGCAAAATGCAGAAGCAGCGCCAGGTCGGATAACGAAGCCTGTTGTTGATTCAGCACAAAACGCGCCTTGAGCGCCCGCAACTGGCGCAGGTACGCGGACGGAGAGAGCCCGGTTTGACTGCGGAAAGTTCGAAGCGTATGCCATCGGCTATGCGGCGAACGTTCGACCAGTTCCCCCGCGTCCACGTCGGACTGCCACAGGCGGTGCATGGCATTTTGGAGCGGATGCAGTTCACGCTCCCGCACGCAGGTTTCCTGCGGCGAAGGCAGGAGTGGGGCGAGTGCCCTCAGCAATGCATTGACTCTGGGCGTGTCGACATGATGCGCGCTCAACGAAGCAATGTGCCCGGCGAGTGCCGGAGCAGTGAATACCCGCGAGCTTGCGTTCGCCAGCGCCGAAAATCGACCGGTGTCTATTTTCTGCAAGCAGGCATCGCCGATGTACAGCACCCTGTATTGCACATCTGACGAAGCCGCTGAACAGGCATGCACCTCGAACGGCGGGATCAGGAACAGGTCGCCTTGCCGGGCCAGATATTCACGGTTGTTGGAGTGAAAACTGCACGTACCGTCCAGGATTGCGCCGATAGACCAGGCATCATGAAAGTGGCTATCCAATCCACATGGCCCCATGCTGGCGCTAACAACCTCTATGTCATCTCGTGCCGGCATTGCCCATTCGGTGATGTGCTTATCGCTCTTGCTCACAATCGTTCCATCGCGAATTCAACCGTAGCGGCGCGCCGCCTCGACCGCCAGCCCGGCGCCGATGCTGCCGTACAAGTCGCCCTCGACGCTGCGCGCCTGCGGCAGCTCGGCAGCGATGCGCGCCCGCAGCTGCGGCACCGCGCTGCCGCCACCGGTGAAATAGATCGTGTCGACCTGCTCGCGCCGCACGCCCGCCTCGTCCAGCAGCGCACGCACGCAGGCCGCGACACGGTCGACCAGCGACAGCGTGGCGCGCGCGAAGTCGGCATCGGTAATCGTGTGGCCGAGGCCCGCTTCGAGACGCTCCAGATCCATGCTCGCCGCCGGCGCCGCCGACAGATCGATCTTCGCCTGCTCGACCTGCAAAGCCAGCCAGTGGCCTTCGCGCGCGCTGATGAGTTTGGCGAGGCGGTCGAGTTCGGTGCGGGCGCTCGCGTCGCGATAGATGTTCTGCAGGTCCCCCCACGCCTGTCGCGTGTAGGCAAAATTGATCGTGTGCCAGGTCGCGAGCTGGAAGAAAACGCTCGACGGCAGTTCCGCGCCGCTCTTCATCCGGCTGCGGTAGCCGAGCAGCGGCATCACACATTCTAGGCTCAGCGCGCGGTCGAAGTCGGTGCCTCCTATATGCACGCCGCCGTTGCCGAGCAGATCCTCGCGTCGGTCGTGCTCGTCGTGCGAACGGCGCGCACGCTCGGGCGACAACCGCAGGAGCGAGAAGTCCGCCGTGCCGCCGCCGATGTCGGCGATCAGCACCAGCTCCTCGCGCGCGAGCGACAGTTCATAGTGCAGCGCCGCGCCGATCGGCTCGAACTGGAAGCTGACATCGTGGAATCCGACCTGTGCCGCGATCTCGGCCAGCGTCTGCTGCGCCTTCAGGTCGGCGGCATCGTCATCATCGACGAAGCGCACCGGACGGCCGAACACCGCCTTGTCGAAACTGCGCCCGGCCTGCGCCTCGGCTCGTGATTTCAGCTCGCCGATGAAACTCGCGAGCAGGTCGCGAAAACGCAGCGCCCGCCCCTGCACCTCGGTCTGCCCGTCGATCAGGCTGCTGCCGAGCAGGCTCTTCAGCGCACGCATCAGGCGGCCTTCATAGCCTTCCAGGTACTCCGCCAGCGCTGCCCGGCCGAAGGCAGTCGTCTCCTCGTCGGCATTGAAGAAGATGGCAGACGGCAGTGCCGACTTGCCATCCTCAAGCACGAGCAGGGTCGCCGCGCCCGGGCGTACCCAGCCGACCGTGGAGTTGGAGGTGCCGAAATCGATGCCGCAGGCGCGGGCGGGTTGGTCCATGAAGCAAGTATCCGCAGGATGGGTCCGCGATGCTACCGGAGCACCGTGCCGGCAGGAACTTTCGGGCAAGGAAATGGCGGCCGCGGAGGGGGGCTTGTTGCACCGCGCCACATCCTTTCAGTACGAATTCCGCCGAAACCGCCACCAACCGGAAAATTTTTCCTCGCTGTCTACGTAAAACCCACAAAAGCCGCAAAACAATTCCGCACTGCCGTCCGTACCATTCATCACCTCGCAACCGCCCCACGAACGGCTGCGAAAAAAATACAGGCAGGAGACAAACCATCGTGAATAGCCCGGTTGCCGCGCGAGCGGCCGGTGTCCCTTCGTCTCCGCCGCGCCTGTACTGCAGTACCCGCGCACCGCCCACAAGGAGGAGACACCCATGAAGCAGAACAAACTGATTTTCGCCCTCGCCGCTGCGAGCCTCGTCGCCGGAGCCGTCCAAGCCAAGGAAGTCGTCGTGCGCATCGGCCACGCCGGCCCGCTGACCGGCCCGGCCGCGGCCTTCGGCAAGGACGGCGAGAACGGCGCGCGCCTCGCGATCGAGGACGCCAACGCGAAGGGCATCAAGATCGGCGGCGACACGGTCAAGTTCGAGCTCGTCAGCGAGGACGACCAGGCCGACCCGCGCACCGCGACCACCGTCGCGCAGCGCCTGACCGACTCCGGCGTGAAGGGCGTGGTCGGCCACGTCACCTCCGGCGCATCGATCCCCGCCTCGCGCATCTACGAGCAAGCCGGCATCCCGGTGATCACTCCGTCCTCCACCAGCCCCAAGCTCACGCAACAGGGCTACAAGATGACCTTCCGCGTCATCGCCAACGACCTGCAGCAAGGCAACGCGCTGGGCAAGTACGCGGTCGATCAGCTCAAGGCGAAGAAGATCGCCGTGATCGACGACCGCACCGCCTATGGCCAGGGCCTTGCCGACGCCTTCGCGAACTCGGTGAAGGTTTCGGGCGGACAGATCGCAGGGCGTGAATTCACGAACGACAAGGCGACCGACTTCATGGCGATCCTCACCAAGATCAAGGCCACGAACCCGGACGCGGTGTTCTACGGCGGCATGGACGCGCAGGCCGCGCCGCTCGCGCGCCAGATGAAGCAGTTGGGCATGACCGCCAAGCTGCTGACCGGCGACGGCGGCTGCACCGGCGAGATGATCAAGATGGCGGGCGATGCGCTGTCGGCGACCACCTTCTGCACCCAGGCCGGCATCCCGCTCGACAAGATGCCCGGCGGCGCGGCCTTCCGCACCCAGTTCAAGCAGCGCTTCGGCAACGACATCCACGTCTATGCCCCCTACGCCTACGACGCGATGATGTCGGTGATCGAGGCGATGAAGACGGCGGGCTCGGTCGAGCCGGCCAAGTACCAACCCGCACTGCGCAGCCTCGCCTACCAGGGCGTCACCGGCCCGGTCGCGTTCGACGACAAGGGCGACATCAAGGGCGGTGCGATCACCGTCTATAACTTCGACGCCGGCAAGTGGGCGCCGCTGCAGACCATCCAGTAACAGTTCTCCTCGCGCCGGCCGGCAGTTCCGCGGTCGGCGCACCTCTTCCCCAGATCACGACGCAAGCCCTGCGTCCGCCTGTCGGCGGAGGCGGCGGACGCGCTCGTCCGGCAATCCGGCGGCGCCTGCCGTCGGGGTGTGCGCAACACCAAGGGTGAATCGATGGAAACCTTCCTGCAACAAACACTCAACGGCCTGGTGTCGGGCAGCATCTACGCGCTCGTCGCGCTCGGCTACACGATGGTCTATGGCATCCTGGGCCTGATCAACTTCGCCCATGGCGAACTGGTGATGATCGGCGCGCTGGTCGCGCTGCAGACGGTCACCGCCCTCTCCGGCGCATTCCCCGGCCTGCATCCGGTGATCCTGCTGATCGCCGGCGTGGCCGTCGCCGTACCCGTATGCATGGCCGTCGGCTACCTGATCGAGCGCATCGGCTACCGGCGACTGCGCAACGCGCCGCGCCTCGCGCCGCTGATCACCGCGATCGGCGTGTCCTTCCTGCTGCAGACGCTGGCGATGATCATCTGGGGCCGCGAGTTCCACGTCTTCCCTCAGCTCGTGTCGACCACCCCGATGCAGCCGATGGACGGCGTCGTCGTGTCGCCGCTGCAGATCTTCACGATCGTCGTCGCCTTCGCGCTGATGGGCGGGCTGATGCTGCTGGTGAACAAAAGCCGGCTGGGCCGCGCGATGCGTGCGACCGCCGAGAACCACCGCGTCGCGGGCCTGATGGGCATCAACGCCAACGGCGTGATCGCAGCGACCTTCATCATCGGCTCGGGCCTCGCTGCGCTCGCCGGCGTGCTCTTCGCATCGAACTACGCGATCGCACATTACGCGATGGGCTTCACGCCGGGCCTGAAGGCCTTCACCGCCGCAGTGCTGGGCGGCATCGGCAACCTGCCGGGGGCGATGGTCGGCGGCCTCGTGCTGGGCCTCGTCGAGAGCTTCGGGGCGGGCTACATCGAGCACCTGACTTTCGGCTTCCTCAACTCGAGCTACCAGGACATCTTCGCCTTCATGATCCTCGGCGCCGTGCTGATCTTCCGCCCGTCCGGCCTCCTCGGCGAACGCGTCGCGGACCGCGCCTGACCCCACAGGAAAGAGACCATGACCACGAACTCCACCGCCCTCCCATTGCCGGCGAGCTTCGCGCTCGACCGCCGCATCCAGCGACCGCTCGTCATCCTGCTCGCGCTCGCCGCCCCCCTCGTCGCCCTGTCGATGGGCAAGAGCTGGGTGCGCGTGCTCGACTTCGCGCTGCTGTACGTATTGCTCGCGATCGGCCTCAACCTCGTCGTCGGCTTCGCCGGCCTGCTGGATCTCGGCTACATCGCGTTCTATGCCGTCGGCGCCTACACCTGGGCCTTCCTCGCGTCCCCGCACTTCGGCATCCACCTGCCGTTCTGGATCGTGTTGCCGCTCGGTGCGGCCTTCGCGGCGCTCGCGGGCATCGCGCTGGGCTTCCCGACCTTGCGATTGCGCGGCGACTACCTCGCGATCGTGACGCTGGGCTTCGGCGAGATCATCCGCATCTTCATGAACAACCTGAACCAGCCGATCAACATCACCAACGGCCCGCAAGGCATCGACTCCATCGACCCGCTGACCATCGCCGGGCTCGACCTGTCGAAGGACCTCGATCTGTTCGGTTTCCAGATCCCGTCGCTGACGCTCTACTACTACGCCTTCCTCGCCTGCGTCGTTGCCGCGATCATCCTCGTGCGCCGCCTGCAGATCTCGCGCATCGGCCGCGCGTGGGCCGCAATCCGCGACGACGAGCTGGCGGCCAAGGCGATCGGCATCGACACGCGCATGATGAAGCTGCTGGCCTTCGGGCTGGGCGCGACTTTCGGCGGCGTCTCGGGCGGGCTCTTCGCGGCCTTCCAGGGCTTCGTCAGCCCGGAGAGCTTCAGCCTGATGGAATCCATCGTAGTGCTGACGATGATCGTGCTCGGCGGCATGGGCAACCTCGCCGGTGTCATCGTCGGCGCGATCATGCTCACCGCGCTGCCGGAACTGCTGCGCCACTTCGCAGTGCCGATGCAGATGGCGCTGTTCGGCAAGACGCTGCTCGACCCGGAAGTGCTGCGCATGTTGCTGCTGTCGCTGGCGATGATCGTGATGATGCTCGTCCGCCCCGCCGGCCTGCTCCCCGCCCGTACCCGCTATGCCCACCGTGATCGGAGGAACGCATGATCACCCTGCTCGAATCCCGTGCCGTCAATAAACGCTTCGGCGGCCTGAAGGCGCTCACCGACGTCTCGCTGACGATCCGCAAGGGCGAGGTCTATGGACTCATCGGCCCCAATGGCGCCGGCAAGACCACCTTCTTCAACGTGCTCACGGGCGCCTACGCGATCGACGGCGGCGAGTTCGTCATGAACGGCGCGGAATTGCCCTCGGCCAAGCCGCACCTGGTCGTGCAGCACGGCATCGCGCGCACCTTCCAGAACATCCGCCTGTTCCGCGAACTCACCGCGCTGGAGAACGTGATGGCCGGCCACCACATCCGCTCGTCGGCGGGCGTGTGGGGCATCCTCACGCAGAGCCGCGCCGCGCGCGAAGAAGAGCGCCTGATGCAGGAGCGCGCGCTGGAGATCCTCGACTACGTCGGCATCGGCCGCCACGCCGACACGGTCGCGAGGAACCTCTCCTACGGCGACCAGCGCCGCCTCGAGATCGCCCGCGCGCTGGCCACCGAGCCGCAACTGCTGGCGCTCGACGAGCCGGCCGCCGGCATGAACGCGACTGAAACCGCGGGGCTGCGCACGCTGGTCGATACGATCCGCGGCGACGGCATCACCGTGCTGCTGATCGAACACGACGTGAAACTCATCATGGGATTGTGCGACCGCGTCGCCGTCCTCGACTTCGGCAAGAAGATCGCCGAAGGCACGCCGGCCGAAGTCCAGCGTTGCCCCGACGTCATCAAGGCTTACCTGGGAGGCCACCGTGCGCACTGAGAACACCACCCCCATCCTCGAAGTCCGCGGTCTCAAGGTCGCCTACGGCGGCATCCAGGCCGTCAAGGGCATCGACCTGCAGGTGCGCGAGGGCGAGCTCGTGTCGCTGATCGGTGCGAACGGCGCGGGCAAGACGACCACGCTCAACACGCTGGCCGGCGTCGTGCCGCACAACGGCGGCGAGATCCGCTACGCGGGCCAGGACGTCGGCAAACTGCCCTCGCACCTGCGCCTGCGCAAGGGCCTCGCACTGGTACCCGAAGGCCGCGGCATCTTCACGCGCCTCACCGTCGCCGAGAACCTGCAGACCGGCGCCTACACGCGCCGCGACACCGACGGCATCGCCGCCGACATGGAGAAGGTGTTCACGCTGCTGCCGCGCGTGAAGGAGCGCCTCAACCAGGTCGCCGGCACGCTGTCCGGCGGCGAGCAGCAGATGGTCGCGATCGGCCGCGCACTCTTGTCGCGCCCGCAGGTGCTGCTGCTGGACGAGCCGTCGATGGGCCTCGCGCCGCTCGTCGTCGAGAAGATCTTCGAGGTGATCCACTCGATCACGCGCGAAGGCATGGGCGTGCTGCTGGTCGAACAGAACGCCAACCTCGCGCTCGAAGTGTCCGAACGCGCCTACGTGATGGAAGGCGGGCTCGTCACGCTGGAAGGCACCGGCAAGGCGCTGCTCGACGACCCGAAGGTGCGCAGCGCGTATCTGGGCGAGGAGATCGACCAAGGACTCGCCGCCTGAATCCGTCGCAGGGCGGAAAAGCGCAGCGCCTTCCGCCGCATGTGCCGCGTCACGCATACCCGTGCGGCGGCTCATTTTGCAGATCGGGCCTTCGGCTCATCCGCCCTGCAAGTCCTCAATCGCAGCACAATTGTGACACAATGAAGCTCCATCCCCAGACGGGAGCGATCATGAGCACGACCACCATTCGCCTGCCGGACGAACTCAAGGCCAGAATTGCCGCAGCGGCTCAGCGCGTCGGCAAGACCTCGCACGGTTTCATATTGGACGCCATCGCCGAAAAGACCGCCGACGCCGAACGGCAGGCCGAATTCGATGCCTTGGCCGATGAGCGTTATGCCACGCTGCTCGATTCCGGAAAAACCATTCCCTGGGACCAGATGCGCGAATATCTGCTCAAGCGCGCCAAGCCCGCCCGCTGAGCATGGCGCACATCGAACTCGCACCCGAAATCGCTGACGACTTCGAGCGCATTCTCGAACACCTCGCAAACTGGCAGATCGAGCGGCCCGAAGAGCGCGTCCGCGAAATCGTCGAAGCGATCGACATCCTGTCGCACAGTCCGCTGATCGGACGGCCCGGCCACGCCGGCAAACGCGAACTCGTGATTGGACGCGGCAGCCACGGGTATGTCGCGCTTTATCGCTACCACGCGGAAATCGACACTGTCTTCGTGCTCGCGATCAAGAGTCAACGGGAAGCCGGCTACTCGCACGGCTGAGCCCCTCTTGATCGACGAACGGGCGATGCCCGTGTCGCAGGGCGGAAAAGCGCAGCGCCTTCCGCCGCATGTGCCGCGTCACGCATACCCGTGCGGCGGCTCATTTTGCAGATCGGACCTTCGGCTCATCCGCCGAGCAAGCTCGACGCCCCCAAAATGCGTAGCGCCTACCCGGGCGAGGACGTCGAACAGACGGCCCCTGACGCGCAGCCCGCAGCGCCCTGGTCCGGACCCGATTTTTGCACCGCAAAATTCCCCTGGTATTTTTGATGCACATCATTTTTCGGCCGGCCGCGTAGGGCTACCGTACGCGTCGTACATGCATTGATGCACTATGCATAGCATGTTCGGGCAAAACAAAAAGCGCTTATTGCCGTTCCGTCGGGCGAAGGCGTATCGCGAACGCATTTCTGGGGAGCTGCGGCCATGCGATTTTTCGGACTCGGCAAGTACCGGGTCATCGTACTCACGGTCGCGATGTTCCTGGTCTTCGACCTTGGCGTGCTGGTGCTCAACTTCGTCATCTCGTCACAGATCGCCGCCGACGCACTGGCGGTGAACATGGCGGGGCGCCAGCGGATGCTGTCGCAACGGGCGGCCAAGACACTGTGGCAGATCAGCGAAAGGGCCGCAGCGGGGCAGCCGGCAGGCGGCGAAACGGCGGAGCTCGCCGAAGCCGTCTCGCTGTTCGACGAAACCCTCACGGCCTTCCTTCAGGGAGGGAGCATCCGCGGCGGGGCCGGCACGACGGTGACGCTGGCGCGCATCGACGACGCGGACGGAATCGCCATCCTGCAGCGCGCGAACGCCGTCTGGGCGCCCTATCGGGCGCGCATCACGACCCTGCTCGCGAATCCCGCGCCTAGCGTCGACGAGGTCCGCTCCACCCTGGATGTGGCGCACAGCGCCAACCTCGAACTCCTGAAGCTGATGAACGAGCTGACCAGCCAGGTGGAAGTCACCGCAGCGGCCAAGGCAACCACGCTGCGCGCAGTGCAGATCGGCGGCATCACGCTGGCAACCGCCAACTTCGTGCTCATCCTCTTCCACTTCCTGCGCAAGCTGCGGCAGGGCGATGCGTTGCTGGAGCAGGCGAAAAAGGAAACCGACGACATCCTCGTCACCGTGAACGAGGGCCTGTTCCTGCTCGGCCGCGATTTCCGCATCGGCTCCCAGCACTCCCAGGCACTCGAAGCGATCCTCGGGCGCAAGGATCTGGGCGGAGCGGATTTCGTCGACCTGCTGCGCGGCATCGTCACGGAAAAGACCGTCGGGATGTCCCGCGACTACCTCGACCTCCTGTTCGGAGAACGCGTCAACGAAAAGCTCGTGAGTTCGCTCAACCCGCTGGACGTGGTCGAGGTGCACTTCGACGACCAGCGCGGCGGCTTCGTCACCAAGTACCTGGAGTTCCGCTTCAACCGCGTACGCGAAGGCGGCGTCGTGGCCCACCTGCTGGTGACCGCCAACGACGTGACCAAGCGCGTGCAGCTCGAACGCGCGCTGAAGGAAGCCCACGAGCGCGCGAAGGGTCAGATGGATCTGCTGGTCGAAGTGCTGCAGGTCGAGCCCGACGCCTTGCGCGACTTCCTCGCCGCCGCTGCCCTGTGCCTGGACAAGGTGAATACGCTGCTGCGCGAACGAACCGCATCGGCCACCGACCGGCGCGAAGCCGTCATCGCGATCTACCGGCTGCTCCACGGGCTGAAAGGCGACGCCAGCGGAGTCGGCCTGTCCGGCCTCGCCGAAGCGATCCACGACGTCGAGGACCTGGTCGTAGCGTTGCGGGAGAAGCACGCGAGTCTCGACGGCAACGACTTCCTTCCGCTCGCCGTGCGTCTCGAACGTCTCTTTGCCCAGGTCGATGCCTTGCGCGGTGTCGTCAACCGCTTCGCCCAGATCCGCGGTGTCGTAGCCGTGGAGCCCGCGCGCCCGGCAACCGAAACGGACGCTGCCCAGGCACCCCTGGTTGTCCGCTGGCGCGAGTTCGCCACGCGCCTGGCGGAGAAGCACGGCAAGCACGTGCAGTTCCACTATCACGGCATCGATCCGGGGAAGCTGGCGAGCCCCTACCGCGAAGCCTTGCCCACCGTGATCAACCAGTTCATCCGCAACGCCGTGGTGCATGGGGTAGAGGCCCCGGCGCAACGGCTGATCCAGGGCAAACCGGCAGTCGGAAACCTCGCCCTGTATCTCGCCGCCCGCGACGACGGCGGCGTCGACCTCAGTTTCCGCGACGATGGCGCAGGCTTGCAGCTTGCGGCCATTCGGCAAGCCGCCATCGACCGTGGCCTGCTCAGCGCGGCCGAGGCAGATGCCTGCGACGCGCGGCGCCTGGTGGAGCTCATCTTCAAGCCGGCATTTTCGACCCGCGCCTCGGCCGACGAGGATGGCGGCCGCGGTGTCGGCCTCGATGTGATCCGGGCCCACGTGAATGAATGGGGCGGCAACATCCGCATCGGCAGCACGCCGCGCGAATACTGCCATTTCCGCATCAGCCTGCCCCGCCCGTCACCGCAACTGTCGGCCGGCGCCGCCCCGGCCCACGGAGAAGCCGCATGAAACTGCTCATCGTCGATGATTCGAACATCATCCGCAGCAAGATCGCCCGCGCGCTGGGCAGCCGCAACCTGGAGGTCGTCGGGCTGGCCCGCAACGGCCACGAAGCGGTAAGCCTCTTTGCCCGCACCCGGCCGGACGTCGTGACGATGGACCTCACCATGCCCGAGATGGACGGCATCGAATGCATCCGCCGACTGCTCGAACTCAATCCGGACACCCTGATCCTGGTGGTGTCGGCACTGGCGGACAAGGCCACCGCCATCGAAGCGCTCAAGCTCGGGGCCCAGGGATTCCTGTGCAAGCCCTTCTCCGAGGAGGATCTGGCCGAAGCAGTGGAGGAACTCATAAAAGGAGCCGTTCATGGATGAGCAGAACATCCAGATCTTCATCGACGGGGTGAAGAACTATTTCCTGCAGCAGACCGGGGTCGCTGCCGAGGTCGGCACGCCCTACCTGAGCGACGCACAGGCACGGGTGGCCTATGAATACACCGGCATCATCGGTATTTCCGGCAGCAGCCGGGGATGCGTCTACTACACGGCCCCGGGCGCGCTCCTGCGCGACGTGCTGCTGCGCATCGGCGAGAGCGACGTGACGCCGGCCAACCAGAGCGACCTCGCCGGGGAAGTGGCCAACACGATCGCCGGCAATGCACGCCGCGAATTCGGCAAGGATTTCATGATCTCGGTGCCGGTGGTGGTGAGCGGCGGCGCGGAGCGCATCTCCCTGCCGCCCGACCTGCGCGCGATGGTCGTGCCCATCCTCTGGCGCAAGCACGCCGCCGCCCTGGTGGTGGCGCTGGCCGGCACGTCGTAACGCGGCAATCGGATACACCGTTCGCCCTGAGCCGATCGCAGGGCTTCGATCGGGCTTCGACAGGCTCAGGCGCAGCCGAACGACATCCTTGTGCCGGCTCCACAAGCGGCACAAGGGCGCCCCCGCGAGCTACAGCGGCAGCGCCGTCTCGTTCTTGATCTCGCGCAGCGCTACGCTGGAATTCGTGACGTCGACCTCGGGGATCTTCAGCAGGAAGTTGTGCATGAAGGACGACAGCGCCTCGAGGTTGGGCAGGTAGAGCTTCAACAGGCAGTCGGTCTCGCCGAGCAGCTCGTAGCACTCGATGACCTCGTCACAGCCCTTCACCGCCTGCTCGAAACGGTCGAGCACGTCGGCGCTGTGTTTCTTGAGCTTCACGCGAACCCACACGCAGGTCTCCAGCCCCAGCTTCTTGCGGTCGAGCAGCGCGACGTAGCCGCGGATCAGTCCCGCCTCTTCGAGTTCGCGCACGCGCCGCCAGCACGGCGACGAGGACAGCCCCACCTTCTCGGCAAGATTCTGCGTGCTGATCGTCGAATCCTTCTGCAGCAACGCGAGAATACGCCGCTGGACCGGATCGAGTTTCATGTCTCCCCTTTTTCTTGTAATCGCGCCGTCAAGGACGGATGTGGGAGCGGCTTCAGCCGCGAATGCGCTGTGCCCGGCAGTAGCGCTGCTTCGCGGCTGAAGCCACTCCCACGAGGCTGATCCGGGTCAGACCGGGTCAGAAAACCTTCAGCAGCTCGACTTCGAACACCAGGGTCGCGTTCGGCGGGATCACGCCGCCCGCGCCGCGCGCACCGTAGCCCAGCTCGGGCGGGATCGTCAGCTTGCGCTTGCCGCCTTCCTGCATGCCCTGCACGCCCTCGTCCCAGCCGCGGATCACGTGGCCGGCGCCCAGCGGGAAGTCGAACGGGTCGTTGCGGTCCTTGCTCGAATCGAACTTGCGGCCGTCGGTCAGCCAGCCGGTGTAATGCACCGACACGCGCTTGCCCGCGGCGGCGGTGGCGCCGCTGCCGACTTCCAGTTCCTCGATGACGAGGCCGCTGGCGGTGGTGGTTTGGGACATCGGAACTCTCCTGCGGGGTTAAAACCGCGATTCTAACCGCCCCGCTTGCGCCGGTTGGCGAACTTCTCGCGGAACTTCGAGATCTTCGGCGCGACGATGTACTGGCAGTAGGGCTGGTCCGAGTTATTGGCGTAGTAGTCCTGATGGCCGTCCTCGGCCGGCCAGAAAGTGGCCGCGCGCTCGACCTTGGTGACGATCGCGCTCGGATACAGGCGCGCCTCCCCCATGTGCTCGATGAGATCCAGTGCCGTGTGCAGCTGATCGTCGCTCGTCGCGAAAATCGCCGAGCGGTACTGCGTGCCGATGTCGTTGCCCTGGCGGTTCAGGCTCGTGGGGTCATGGATGACGAAGAAGATGTCGAGCAGGTCGCGGTAGCTCACCACCGCCGGGTCGAAGACGATCTGCACCGCCTCGGCGTGGCCGGTGCCGCCGTCGCACACTTGCCGGTAGGTGGGCGCCTCGACACGCCCGCCGATGTAGCCCGAAGTCACCGACTCCACGCCATCGACTTCCTTGAAGACCGCTTCGAGGCACCAAAAACATCCCCCCGCGAGAATGGCGGTCTCGCGTGCTGCGGGTGTTTCGCTCTTCGTCATGCACTTGTCTCCGTCGTTGCCCGCGATTAAGACAGCATCGTCGGGCCGCGATTCCCGTCATTCAAACGAGATCGTGTAATAGATATCGGCGGCGTTGTCGCTGCCGCCGCGCGCGACCAGCGAAACCCTGCGACTGAGCTGGTAAGTCAGCTTGACGAGGCTTTCGGCCCCGCCCAGGCTCTGCTCGAAGGACAGCACCAGATCCGACGAAAGGCGCTTGCCCAGCGTCAGGACCTGCCCGCCGACGTTGTCGCCTCCACGTACGATGGTACCTTCTCCAACAACGCGACTGGTGGCACTTCGGGTGACACCGCCAACTTCTCCCTGTCCGATCGTCAATTCGTCGAAGCCCAGGCTGCGCGACAGCTGGTCGGTCATGCCTCCGCCCGGTCCGCCCAGCAGGGCCTGCGCTGCCGGCAGCAGCAAGCCCATGTCCCCGCCGCCGCCCGCGCTCGGCGCACGCCCGAGCACGATCCAAGACAGCTTCTCCGGGTCCGGCACGTTCGGCTCCGACACCAGCCTGATGCGGGGGCGCCGCGCACTGCCCGAGATCTCGATGCCCGCCTCGACCGCCAGGCCCTTGCGCAGCGCGACGACGTTGAGCCCCGGGTTGTCGGGCGCGCCCTGGAAGTTGATCCGCCCCCGCTCGATCGACAGCAGCTGGCCGTAGCCGCGATAGGTGCCGCCGGCCGTCGCGATCGTGCCGATTGCGCTCGGCGGCACGCCGTCGCGCAGGCGCAGCCGCAACCCGCCGGTGAGGCGCGTGTCGACGCCCAGCGCCGACAGGTAGAAATGATCCCCCAGCGCGATCGCGACGTCGGCCGCCACGCGCAGCCCTTCGCCGTTGGTGCGCGCTTCGCGGCCGAGGATCACGACGTCGTCCGAGAGACTGGGTGCGGGCGTATCGGACGCCTCGATGTAGCCCGCGTCGGCCTGCAGGTTCGCGGCGAGATCCACGTGCGTCCAGGTGCTGTTGGCCGCGCCGACGCCGGACAGGATCAGCCAGCGATCGCTGCGCTGCAGGATCGGCAGACGCTCGGCCTCGAAGGAGAAATGGCCCTTGCCGCTGTCGAGCGCGATCTCGCCGCTCGCGCCGAGGCGCCCCGGCGTGGCGGTGAGCCGTACCACCGGGAGACGTCCGTCGCGCGGACGCACCCGGTTGGGCGATGCGAATTCGAGGCGCGTGAGCCTCAGGCGGTCGCGATCGAACTCCGCGAGCAAGTCTCCGCCCGACAGGTGCAGCCCCTGATCCACCAGCGCCAGCGACAGCTCCCGCCCCGTGATCGTCCCGCTTGCACGTGGTGCGGCCGGCGTGCCGGCGAGCGCCAGGCTCGCACCGACACTGCCACCGGTGACGACGTTCTCCTGCATCAGCCGACCGACCCAGGCCACGGATGGCATCGCCAGATGCGCCGAACCGAGCAGCGCCGCATCGGGCGCGAGACGCCAGCCGCCGCCCGGCGTCCGCTCCGCCTGCGCGGTCGCGGCGCCGGCCAGCTCTCCCAGTTCGCTGCCGCGCGCCTCGAGCGCCAGCGCAAGGCGGTTGTCGTGAGCCCCGAGGCGCGCCTCCAGATGCTCGAGTCCGAGACGCGCCGGAATCTCGCCGGTCACGGTCAGGTCGCCCGCCTCGCGGAACACGCGCGCCGAACCCTGCGCCACTTCACCCAGCGTCAGATCCCACTCCGCGCCGAGCACCAGCGGCCCCGGGCCGCGACGCGGACGTCCGTCGGGACGCGAGACCAGGCCGAAGGCGAGACCGGTCAGGGAACCGCGCGCGACGATGCGCTGCGGCGACCAGCTCGTTTCGTCGAGGCGGATGCGGCCGCGTTCGCCGGCATCGAGTGCGGCCGCGCCCAGCATCACGCGCCGCGGCCCCAGCTCCAGCGGCGCGGACGCGGTCAGGCGCGCGGGCCAGCGCCCTGCCGTCTCCAGTGCGGCCAGACGTCCACGCCATGCGACGCTTGCGTCCGCCGTGCCGCCAGCCGGCGCGTCGCCCGCGAGACCGCCTTCCAGCCGCAGGCGCAGGCTGTCGCCCCCCAGACCGGCGGCGGCGACATCGACGGCATGGGCACGACGGGTCCCACCAATCCGCAGGCTCGCCTCCGTCACCCAGTCCGGCTCGTCGGCGGCCCGCCCAGCGGCCGCCGCCTTCTGCGCCTCACGGGCAACGGACTTCAGCCCCCGCAGCGCCATCGCAAGCCGGACCTCGCCGTCCGCCCCCGCGGCGAGCAGCCCCTCGCCGTCGGCCGACGCGATACGGACATCGCCCGGCAGGCGCAGCGCCTCGGCGGAAAACTTCAGGCTGCCCGCGGGCTGTGCAGCGCCCCCGGAAAGACTTCCCGCGAAGCTCAGCCGGCCGCCGAGCCGCGGATCGAGCGCTGCGAGCGCCGGGGCGTCCACGTCCACCTTCAGCACATCCCGGGGTGCGCCCCAGGCACCTCGCGCGCGAACACGGTTGCCCGCAACATCCGCATCCAGGTCCCCTTCGACGAGGCGTGCCCCTGCCCCTGCCCCTGCCCCTGCCCTTTCCTTTTCCCCTTCCACGACCGCGCGCAGCTTCCCGCGCACGGGCTTGCCACGCAGTTGTCCGGACTGCAAGTCGACGGCGGCCTCGTAGCGGGAGACATCGCCCAGCGTCGCAGCGAGGCGGAAATCCACGTTCAGCTTCGCCTCGGGGGCGTCCGCGATGAAGATGCGGGGATCGAAGGACGACACCTCGCCGCTCGCCGCAAGGCTGCGCACCCCTGCTTCCCCCTGCGCGGTCACCACCGCCTCGCCACGCATGCGCATCTCCTTCACGCGCAGGTCTAGCTCGGCACTCTGACGCTCGCGGTCACCATCCGCGTGCAGCCGGCCCGCGAGTACCGAGGGCGGCAGGCGTCCATCGAGACGCTGCAGCTCGACGCCCGCCAACTGCAGCGTGGCGCTCAGACGGCCGAGCGGATCGGCCGCGGGGAGCGCCCGTGCCGCCATTTCGGCGCCCTCCGCGGGCGCCGCGCCGCGCTCCCCCGGCCGCCAATCCGCGTCGCCCGTGACCCGCCCGGCGCCCGCGAGCTGAAGCACCAGCGCTTCGGCTCGCACCCACTCCGGCGCCCAGTGCAGCCGCGCGGCAAGCTTCGTGAAGGGCAGGCCCTGCCGGTCGATCGAGTCGGGACGAAGATTTTCGACCGTTACCGGCCCCGACAAGCGCCAGGCGCCCTGCGCCTCGTCCTGCGCCGACAGATCCGCCGCGATGCGCAAGGCCGCGCGCGGCGCGGAAGGCGCGAACACAGCGGGATCGAGATCGCCCAGTGCGATGCGCAGCCGGCGCACGGGCACCGACTCGAACGGGGCAGCAAGCACTTCACCGTCGCCGCTCAGACCCGCCCCTTCGGCCTCGATCCGCAGTTGCGGCGCAAGCAGGTCGCCGGCCGCGGCGAGCTTCAAGCGGTATGCGTGCCCGTTATTCGTCCCGATCAGCGCCGCGCTCGCCGACAGCGCGAAGGGCGCACGCCCGTCGATCTCGCCGGCGAGCTCGGCCCGCCCGAAGGGCAAGGTCGCCGCAAGGGATTCGATGTGGTGGCGGCCGCCGTCGCTACGCGCGCGGGCCGCGAGGTCGCCAATCTCGAAGGCGGGCTCGGCCGCGGCGAGTTCGCCGTCCGTCCATTCGTGCAGCACGAGCCGGCCGACGCTGAGGGACTGCGCCGCCAGGGAAACCGGCAGCGCGAGGGATGCGGGCGGCGTCCGCGGTGGAGGCTCCTCCTGCGGACGCGAGGCGATGTCGACCCGCTCCGCCGAGAGTTCGTCGATGGCGATGCCGCCATCGAACAGCGCGTCCGGCCGCCAAGCCAGCGCCAATCCCTCGACCCGCACGCGCAGGTCGGGGCTGTCGATGCGCAACACCCCGACGCGCAACGGCCCCGCAAGGCGACCGGCGGGAGAGTCCAGCACCACCCGGCCGCCGCTCAGGACACCCGCAAGGGCGACCGCCGCCCGCAGGCCGGACTCGGTCAGCACCAGCCACGCTGCAGCCAGTACGAGCAGCGCCGGCAGCGCGAGCGCCACCAGCCACAGCCGCACCGCCCGCCTGCGCGAAGACCCGGATCTGGCGGGGACCGGCGACGTCATGCGCGCCCGTTCAACCGAACAGCGCGCGCAGCTCCTCGCCCGGGTCCGGCGCACGCATGAAGGCTTCACCGACAAGGAAGGCGTGCACGGCGTTCGACCGCATCAACGCCACGTCCTGCGGCTTGAGGATGCCGGACTCGGTGACGACGAGGCGCCCGGCAGGGATACGCGGCAGCAGGTCCAGCGTCGTCTGCAGGCTGACCTCGAAGCTGCGCAGGTTGCGGTTGTTGATGCCCACGAGCGGCGTCGCGAGCTGCAGCGCGACGTCGAGCTCGGCCGCGTCATGCACCTCGGCCAGCACCGCCATGCCGAGGCTGGTCGCGATCGCTTCCATCTCCTGCATCTGCGCGAGATCCAGCGCCGCGACGATCAGCAGGATCGCGTCCGCGCCCATCGCGCGCGCCTCGTACACCTGCCACGCATCGACGAGGAAGTCCTTGCGCAGCGCCGGCAGCGCGCACGCGGCACGCGCCGCCTGCAGGTATTCGGGCGCGCCCTGGAAGAACTGCCGGTCGGTCAGCACCGACAGGCAGGCCGCTCCGGCGCGCTCGTACTGCACGGCGATCTCCGCGGGGCGGAAATCCGCGCGGATCACGCCCTTCGACGGGCTCGCCTTCTTCACTTCGGCGATCACCGCAGCGTTGCCGGCGGCGATCTTCGCGCGCATCGAGCCGACGAAGTCGCGCGCGGCCGGCGCCATCTCGGCCTCCGCTCGTACGCGCTCAAGCGGGCGAAGCGCCTTGCCCGCCGCCACTTCCTCGGCCTTCACGGCGAGGATCTTGTTCAGGATGTCGCTCATGCCCGTGTCTGCCTCACGCGAATTGCCGGTTGAAGGCGAGGAACTCCTCGAGCTTCGCCCGCGCCGCGCCGCTCGCGATGATCTCGCGCGCACGCACGATGCCGTCGGCGATCGAGTCGACCAGATTCGCCGTGTACAGCGCCACGCCCGCATTCAGGATCACGATGTCGCGTGCCGGGCCCGGCTTGTTGTCGAGCACGCCGAGCAGCACGGACTTCGACTCCTCGGCGCTCTGCACCTGCAGGTTGCGCGTGCCGGCCATCGCCATGCCGAAGTCCTCGGGGTGGATCTGGTACTCGCGGATCTCGCCGTCCTTCAGTTCGCCGACCATCGTCGCGGCGCCCAGGCTCACCTCGTCCATGCCGTCCAGGCCATACACCGCCAGCACGTGTTTCGCGCCGAGGCGCTGCATCACGCGCGCCTGGATGCCGACGAGGTCGGGGTGGAACACGCCCATCAGGGTGTTCGGCGCGCTGGCCGGGTTCGTCAGCGGACCGAGGATGTTGAAGATCGTGCGCACGCCCATCTCGCGGCGCACCGGCGCGACGTTCTTCATCGCGCTGTGGTGGGCCGGCGCGAACATGAAGCCGATGCCGGTCGCCTCGATCGAGGCCGCGACCTGTTCGGGCGTCGCGCCGAGCTTCACGCCCAGTGCCTCCAGCACGTCCGCCGCGCCGCTCTTCGACGACACGCTGCGCCCGCCGTGCTTGGCGACGCGCGCGCCGGCCGCGGCGGCGACGAAGATCGTCGTCGTCGAGATGTTGAAGGTATTGGCGCCGTCGCCGCCGGTGCCGACGATGTCGAGGAAGTTCTGGTCCGGCCCCGCGACCTGCACCTTGGTCGACAGCTCGCGCATCACGGTCGCCGCGGCGGTGATCTCGCCTATCGTCTCCTTCTTCACGCGCAGGCCGGTGAGGATCGCGGCGGTCATCACCGGCGAGATCTCCCCGGCCATGATCTGGCGCATCAGCGACAGCATCTCGTCGTAGAAAATCTCGCGGTGGTCGATCGTGCGCTGCAACGCGTCCTGGGCAGTAATCGTCATGGCAATCCTTGTCTGTTCACGCAGACCATCGGCCTGCGCTCGGGTTTCACCCCGGTTTCAGTTCGCGCGGCTCTGGTCGAGGAAATTGCGCAACATCGTGTGACCGTGTTCGGTCAGGATGGACTCGGGGTGGAACTGCACGCCCTCGACTGCGAGCGTCTTGTGACGCACGCCCATGATCTCGCCGTCCTCGGTCCAGGCCGTCACTTCCAGACAGTCGGGCAGGCTCTCGCGTTCGATCGCCAGCGAATGGTAGCGCGTGCAGGTAACCGGATTCGGAAGCCCCCTGAACACGCCGACGTCTTCGTGATGCACCGGCGAGGTCTTGCCGTGCATCAGGCGCTTGGCATGCACGATCCTGCCGCCGAAGGCCGCGCCGATACTCTGGTGGCCCAGGCACACGCCGAGGATGGGGACCTTGCCCGCGAACTCGCGGATCGCCGGCACCGAGATGCCGGCCTCGGCCGGCGTGCAGGGCCCCGGCGAGATCACGAGCTGCTCGGGCTTCATCAGCGCGATCTGTTCGAGGGTGATTTCGTCGTTGCGGTACACCTTCACCTGCGCGCCCAGTTCGCCGAAATACTGCACGAGGTTGTAGGTGAAGCTGTCGTAGTTGTCGATCATCAGCAGCATGGGGCGTTCCTCAGTCGATCCGGGTGTCGAGGCCGGACTCGGCCATCTCGGCGGCACGCAGCATTGCGCGCGCCTTGTTCTGCGTCTCGGTCCATTCGGAGTCAGGATTCGAGTCGGCGACGATGCCCGCGCCGGCCTGCACATGGATGTGACCGTCCTTGATCACCGCCGTGCGGATCGCGATCGCGAGGTCCATGTCGCCGTGGAAGCCGATGTAGCCCGCCGCGCCGGCGTAGATGCCGCGCTTCACGGGCTCCAGCTCATCGATGATCTCCATCGCGCGCAGCTTCGGCGCCCCCGACACGGTGCCCGCGGGGAAGGCCGCGCGCAGCACCGCCAGCGCATTGAGGCCGTCCTTCAGCCGCGCCTCGACGTTCGACACGATGTGCATCACGTGCGAGTAACGCTCGACCGTGAACTGGTCTGTCACGCGGACGCTGCCGGTCTCGGCGACGCGGCCCGCGTCGTTGCGCCCGAGGTCCAGCAGCTGCAGGTGCTCGGCGCGCTCCTTCTCGTCGGCGAGCAGGTCGGCTTCCAACGCCTCGTCCTCGGCCGGCGTCGCACCACGCGGGCGGGTGCCGGCGATCGGGCGCACCGTCACGCGCTTGCCCTGCCCGTCCTCGTCGAGGCGCACGAGGATCTCGGGAGAGGCGCCGACGACATGGAAGTCCTCGAAGTTGAAGTAGAACATGTAGGGCGAGGGGTTCAGCGAGCGGATCGCGCGATACAGCGCCATCGGGCTGGCCGCATAGGGCTTGCTCATGCGTTGCGACAGCACGACCTGCATGATGTCGCCTTCGATGATGTACTCCTTGGCGCGATTCACCGCCGCCTTGAAGGCTTCCTCGCCGAAGCTCGACACCGCCGGCTGCGATTCGACGCGCACGTCCTGCGGGATCTCGACCGGCGCGCGCAGCCGCGCGAGCAGCTCGCGCAGGCGCTTCTTCGCACGCTTGAAGGCGCCCGGCACCTCGGGCTCGGCATACACGACCAGCGTGAGCTTGCCCGAGAGGTTATCGACGATCGCGATTTCCTCGGACAGCAGCAGCAGAATGTCCGGCGTGCCTATCGTGTCGGTCTTCTCGCCTTGGGCGAGGCGCGGCTCGATGTAGCGCACGGTGTCGTAGCCGAAGCAGCCCACCAGGCCGCCCGCGAAGCGCGGCAGGCCGTCGCGCGGCGGCACCTTGATGCGCTCCATGAACTCGGCGACATAGTTGAGCGGATCGCCGTAGTCGCGCCGCTCGACGAGGCGGTTGCCGGTCAGCAGCAGCGCGGAGCGGCCATAGACCTCGATGCGCGTCGAGGCCGCCAGCCCGATCATCGAATAGCGGCCGAAGCGCTCGCCGCCCTGCACCGATTCGAGCAGGTAGGAATACGGTTCGTTGGCGAGCTTCAGGTAGATCGACAGCGGCGTGTCGAGGTCGGCGAAGGTTTCGAGCGTGACCGGGATGCGGTTGTAGCCCCGCGCGGCCAGCGCGTTGAATTCCTGCTCAAGCATGGAGACTCCACAGAAAACGGTTCGATTCGGCAAGGGGTGCGGGCGCGTCGTGGCCCGCGAAGCAGTCGCGTATTAGTGGCCCGCAGGCCACGAGCGCCAGCCGCGCCAGCGCAACTGCGCGGCGACAAACTGGATGCTTTCCTTTACCGAATCCCGGTTCCTGTAGGTCACGATGTCTCAATCGGATGATGGTGTCTTGCGGCGTTTCTTGCCGAGATGCGCCGGAACTTCACGCCGCCTCGATGCGGTCGAGCGCCCCGGTAGCGATCGATAGTAGCCCATCGCATTCTATGGTGTCCACCGCCATGCCTTCGCTATATCCATAGGTCACGAGCAGCACCGGCATGCCCGCGCCGCGGGCGGCGAGCGCGTCGTTGGCCGAATCGCCGATCATCAGCGCCTGGGGCGACGGCACGCCCAAGAGCTCGCAGGCGTGGTGCAGCACGGCCGGATCGGGCTTCTTCACCGGCAGCGTGTCGCCGCTCACGACCGCGCCGAAGTACGACGTCAGCCCCATGCGCTCGAGCAGCGGCAGGGTGAAGGCTTCGGCCTTGTTCGTGACGCAGGCCAGCCGCAGCTCCATCCCGCGCATCGCCTCCAGCGTCTCGATCACGCCGGGATAGATGCGCGTACTGCGGCCGTTGACGTCGGCATAGTGGCGGCGGAACACCGCAACCGCCTGCTCGATCTCGTCCTCGCCGGCCTCGGCGTCCTCGGTCATGCAGCGGCGCACGAGGTTGGGGATGCCCTTGCCGACGAAGGAGTGGATCTGCTTCAGCGGTCGTGCCGGGCGACCCACTTCGCCGAGCATCAGGTTGGCCGCGTCGGCCAGGTCGTGAATGGTGTCGAGCAGCGTGCCGTCGAGGTCGAACAGCACCGCCCGCACCGGGAAGCGCGCGGTGCTCACGGCCGTGCCTTGGCGAGTTCGGCACGCAGCGCGGCGATCACGCTGTCGTAACGGTTGGGATCGGAATCACGGCCGGCGCCGAACACTGCCGAGCCGGCGACGAAGGTGTCGGCTCCCGCGGCGGCGATCTCGGCGATGTTGTCGACCTTCACGCCACCGTCGATCTGCAGCAGGATGTGACGCCCGCTCGCCGCCTCGTAGGTGTCGAGCCGCTCGCGTGCCGCGCGCAGCTTGGCCAGCGTGCCGGGGATGAACTTCTGTCCGCCGAAGCCGGGGTTCACGCTCATCAGCAGCACCATGTCGATGTCGTCGAGCGCGTGGTCGAGGTAGTGCAACGGGGTGGCCGGGTTGAACACCAGGCCGGCCTTGCAGCCGTGGTCGCGGATCAGCGCGAGCGTGCGGTGGATGTGATCGGACGCTTCCGGGTGGAAGGTGATCACGTTCGCACCGGCCTTGGCGAAGTCGGGAATGAGGCGATCGACCGGCTTCACCATCAGGTGCACGTCGATCGGCGCCTCGGTATGCGGGCGGATCGCCTCGCACACCAGCGGCCCGATCGTGAGGTTCGGCACGTAATGGTTGTCCATCACGTCGAAGTGGATCCAGTCCGCGCCGGCGGCGATGACGTTGCGCACTTCCTCGCCAAGGCGGGCGAAGTCGGCCGAAAGCAGGCTGGGGGCGATGCGGTACATTGTTATGTTCTCCAGGGGGGCCGGAACGCCATTTTAGCGCGCGAACCTTGTACCCTGTGGGAGCGGGCTATGTGGGAGCGGCTTCAGCCGCGAATCGGCGCCCATTCGCGGCTGAAGCCGCTCCCACAGGAAAATCGCGCCGGACGTCAGCGCACGCACACCCGCCGCACCTGCTCCATATCGGTGACGCCCGCGAAAACCTTCTCGATGCCATCCTGGCGCAGCGTACGCAAGCCTTCGGCCAACGCCAGCGCGAGGAGCTGGGCGACGCGCGCACGCTCCTGGATCAGGCGCTTGACCTCGTTCGAGGCAACCATCAGCTCGTGCAGGCCGACGCGCCCGCGATAGCCGCCGTTGCACTCCGTGCAGCCCACCGGGCGGTACAGCGTGAATTGGCCGTCCGCGCCGCCATGCTCGGCCTTCAGCCGGGCCAGCACCGCCGCGCGCGCCGCCGCCGGATCAGCGCGGAAATCCGGCGTCGCGGCCATGTCCTCGCAGTACTCGTCGAGGATCTGCTCCACTTCGCCGTCTTCCGGGCGATAGGCTTCCTTGCACTTGCACAGCCGCTTGGTCAGCCGTTGCGCCAGCACGCCGAGCAGCGCGTCGCCGAAGTTGAACGGGTCCATGCCCATGTCGAGCAGGCGCACGATGGATTCCGGCGCGCTGTTCGTGTGCAGCGTCGAGAAAACGAGGTGGCCGGTCAGCGAGGCTTCGATGCCGACCGAAACGGTCTCCTTGTCGCGCATTTCGCCCACCATGATCACGTCCGGGTCGGCACGCAGGAAGGAGCGCATCATCGTCGCAAAGTCGAGACCGGCCTTGCGGTTCACCTGCACCTGGCGCAGACCCTTCTGCGTGATTTCGACCGGGTCCTCGGCGGTCCAGATCTTCGTCTCGGGCGTGTTGATGTGGCCGAGGATGGAATGCAGCGTGGTCGTCTTGCCTGATCCGGTCGGGCCGCACACGAAAAACAGACCGTAGGGCTTCACGATCACCGATTTCAGACGCGCGAGGTTGTGCGGACTGAGCCCCAGCTTGTCGAGCGGCAGCGGCTCGCTGTTGGCGAGCACGCGCATCACGACGTCTTCCATCCCGCCCGCGGTCGGCACCGTCGCGACGCGCAGCTCGATGTCGAGCGGCGCGAACTTGCGGAACTTGATCTTGCCGTCCTGCGGCCTGCGGCGCTCGGAGATGTCGAGGTCGCACATGATCTTGATGCGCGTCACGAGCGGATTGCGGTAGCTCGCGGGGATCTGGATGTAGGGCACGAGCGTGCCGTCCTTGCGGAAGCGGATCAGCGTCTTTTCCTTGCCCGGACGCGGCTCGATGTGGATGTCCGAGGCGCCCTGGCGGTGGGCGTCGATGATGATCTTGTTCACGAGCTTGACGAGCTCGTTGTCGGCCGCCGCGGAGACGTCGTCGGCGACCGAGCCCTCCTGCTCGTCGTCCATGAGGTCGTGCAGCAGATCATCGACCGAGCCGCTCTCCATCGTCGGCTCGAAGTAGTGGTCGACGGTCTGCTCGAACTCGCACTGCGTCGTGACGCGGTAGGCGAGCTTCTTCCGCGGGAACACGTTCTCGGCGACACGCGACACGCGCACCTGCTCGGGGTCGTAGGTAAGCAGGACGACGCCCTCGTTGGTCTCCTCCAGCGGCAGCCACCGGTTCTGCTGCACGTATTCGCGCTTGATGTTGCGCAGCAGGTCCAGCTGCTTGACGCGATCGGAGCGGAACGGCTCGTACGCGACGTTGAAGAAACGCGCCGCCGCATCGCCGATCTGCGGCAGCGTGAGGCCGTATTTTTCCACCAGCACGTCCTCGACGTGGGCCCCGGTCTCGCGCGAGATGCGCGTCGCGTCATCGAATTCGCCCACGACGACACGCCCGTCGGCGATCAGCGCATCGTAGCGCGAGCGCAGTGCCGCCGGCGCGTTGCTGCGCTGCGCGAAAGCCACCCCCAGCGTCTGCGCCAACCCCAGCAGGCCTTCCTTCGCGACGGGCGAGAAGTCCGCCCCACTTTCGGGGTTCATCACCTGGATGACGCCGTGCAGCTTGCCGCTGTTCGGATCAATGATTGGCGCGCACAGCATCTGCCGCGTGCGCACCCCGGCGAGGTTGTCGCTTATCGTGCGGAAGCGCAGCGTCGGCGAAATCGCGGCGAGCTCCGCGGCATCGTAGACGTCGTGCAGATTGAGCGTCTCCCCCGTCTGCGCGACATAGCCCGCGATGCTGCTCCCGTCGATGGCCAGACGTGCCCCCGGCACTGCACCGTGACCGGTCTTCACGCGCGCCTCGAGATACGTCCCCGACTTGCTCACGACGAAGAAGGACAAGCGTTCGGCCGCAAACAGCGAGCACAGCTCGGGCGACAGCTCGGACACGATCTCGTCGATATCCTTGCTCGCGTGGATACGTGCAGTGATCGCCTGCAAGCCCTTGAAGAAGGCCAGCCGCGTCGCGACTTCTCCTCCGGCTCCGGGCTTTCCTTGCATCGTGCTGATGGACATGCGGGCACCTGCTGTGCGGGACGGTTGAACGGCAAACATTCTGAACCGGCCATTCTAGCGGTACCCGGGCAGCGCGAGAATCAGAACTCGATGACCTGCCCCTGGCGCAACGCGGAGGCGTGCAGACGCGCCCCCGCTGCCGCGATCTGCGCCATGACGCGCTCGCCCTGCCCCGGCTTGATATGACTGATATGTACTTCGGGGGCGCTCGTGATTTCGTTGAGGAAGGCCGCCACCATGCCGGGACTCAGGTGACGTGCCGCCAGTGCGAGGCCGTGCTGCTCGTCGGGAAAGGCCGTCTCGATGATCAGATGGCGCAGGTCGCGACAACCGTTGATTGCCGCAATCAGTTCCGGTGAGTACGCGGTGTCTCCCGAATACACCAGCTGGCCGTTCCCGGCGTCGAGGCAATAGGCCACGGCGGGCACACTGTGCAGCGCCGGCAGCGGCGTGATCGTGCGCTTGCCCAACTTGATTTCCTCGCCGACCTTGATCGGCTGCAGGCGCAGGAAGGGCCGGCGGCGGTCGGGGATGGCCGTGAAATCGGGCCACACCAGCCAGTTGAAGATGTGGGCGCGCAGGATGCGCAGGACTTCCGGGATGGCATACACGGTAATCGGCACGCCGCGCATCTCGCCGACCGCATCGACGATCAGCGGAATCGCCGCGATGTGGTCCATGTGGGAGTGCGTGACGAAGATGTGGTCGATGGCCGCGAGCGCGTCCAGCGCCAGGTCGCCAACCCCGGTGCCGCAGTCGATCAGGATATCGTCGTCGGCGAGGAAGGCAGTCGTGCGGGCCTCGGGTCCGCCAATGCCTCCGCTGCAGCCGAGCACCTTCAGCTTCATCGTTCCCCGCGGATGCAATGCCGCCCGACCCGATGGCTCAGCGGCTCGTTTTGTGTTTCCGATACGCTAGCACCAGCCCTGCGGAAAGGTCGTGCAGTAAGGCACATGGCCCGACTCAGTCTGCGAGCGAGAACGCCATGCGCACGCTGGCGATCTCGAGGATGTCGCCGTCGTTCAGCGGATGCGCACCCGCCTCGATCGGACGGTTGTTCACCTGAGGAAAACTCTCGCCCTCGGCGGGGGCGATGAAATACCCCTGGGCGCGCCGCGTGATCACGGCAACCTGCACGCCGGGTTTTCCCAGCGTGGTCATCGCCTTCGCGAGCCGCAGTTCGCGACCGGCCGTGGGGCCGGTCAGGACCTTCACGATCCCGAGCCGGGAGTTTTCCCCGTCCGCATCCGCCGTCAAGCCCGCGAGGACTTCGGGCGGCAGCATCTGGGTCGCGTCAGCGCGCTGGTCCGCGCCTGCGGCCACCGCGGACGAACGCAGCGAAGCGGACGGCTCAACGCGATCCCCACGCGAACGGCGCTGCACATCGGCGATGAACTTGAGCCGATATTTGCCGAGTTCGATCACGTCGTTGTTGCGCAGCACGCACTTCTTGACCGGCTGACCGTTCACGTAGCTGCCGTTCGTACTGTTCTGGTCCTCGAGGAAGGAGTCATCGAGGATGGTTGTGATCAGCGCGTGCTGGCCGCTGATCGCGAGATTGTCGATCTGGATGTCGTTGTTGGGCTTTCGCCCGATCGAAATTTTCTCCTTGTCGAGCGCGATTTCCTTGAGTACCAGACCGTCCATGCTGAGGATGAGCTTCGGCATCGTTACCTTTCCTTCGTCCACGCGGCGCTCATGTCACCATGCGCGCCAGAATCACCGAAATATTGTCGCGCCCGCCCCGCGCGTTTGCCAGCGCCACCAGACGGTCGGCGGCCTCTTCGAGACGAGCCTCCCGCGACGTGACCGGCTGCAGCACCGCAGCGATCGCATCGTCGTCGAGCATGTCGGTCAGCCCGTCGGAACACAACAGGAAGACGTCATCGGGCCGGGCGGAATGGCTTCCCGGCTCGGGCAGCACCAGCGGCAGGACGCCCAGGCCGCGGGTCAGCAGGCCGCGAAATTTCGAATGCCCGGCTTCCTCCGGCGCGAGGATGCCCGCATCCACCAGTTCCTGCAGCATCGTGTGGTCGCGCGTCAGTTGCTCCAGCACGCCGCCACGCAGCCGGTACATGCGCGAATCGCCGACATGCGCGGTCACCACGCAATCGGCGAGAAACGCCGCAACCACCAGCGTCGAACCCATGCCTGACAAATCGGGATCGCGCCCCGCCGCGGCCCGGATCTCGGCATTGGCATCGTGCACGGCGGCCTCGAGCACCGCCGCGACGCGCCCCGGCTCACCGCCATCCGGGGCGACAAGCTCGCGCGCCAGGCGCTGCAAGCTCACCTCCACGGCCACCCGCGACGCGACGTCGCCGCCGCGATAGCCTCCCATGCCGTCCGCCAGCACTGCCCAGCCGCGACGCTCGTCCGCCGCGAGCGAATCCTCGTTGCGCTTGCGCACCCGCCCTACGTCGCTGCGCGCGCAGAACTCGATGCGGATCGGCGAAACGGCGGACATGATCTGGCGTGCCCCGATCAGCCCCTCAGTAGGGCAACTCGCAACCGAGGCCGCGCTCGCGCGCGAGCGCGACGACACGGGCCGCGACCGCAATGTCCTGGATCGCCATGCCCTGCGACTCGAACAGCGTGATCTGCGCAGGCGAGGTACGCCCCGGCCGCACGCCTGCGATCACTTCCCCCAGCTCCACCCAGCGCCCCGGCTGGGTGCGTCCCTTCTCCAGCAGCGGCATCAGGTCGCCCGCCTCGCGCACTGCGATCTCGCGCGAATCGACGCAGATCACGCCGGCCCGCCGCACCGCCGCCTCGGACAGCTCCTGGCGGGCCAGGCTGTTGGAGCCCGCAGCGGTGATGTGCGTGCCCTCCTCGAGCCAGTCCGCATCGAACAGCGGCTTCGGCGATGTCGTGATCGTCACGACCACGTCCGACCCGCGCACGGTCTCCTCGGCACTCGCCGCCGGCACGACCTCGCGCCCGGTCGCGCGGCTCATCTGCGCGCAGAAAGCCGCCAGCCGCTCCGGGTTGCGCGCGAATACCTTGACGCGCTCGATCGGCCGCACCGCGCACAGCGCGAGCACCTGCCCCTGCGCCTGCCAGCCCGATCCGAACACGCCGGCGACGCGTGCATCGGCCCGCGCCAGCCACTTCGCTGCAATCCCGCCGGCCGCGCCGGTCCGCATCATGCCGAGGCGGTCCGCCTCCAGCACCGCGACGGGGTCGCCGCTGGTCGCGTCGAACAAATGGACCCAGAAGCGGTTGCGCCCACCCGCAGAGGTGTAGACCTTGAGACCGGAGAGGTTCAGATCCGGCACTCCGCCCTGCAGCAGATGCGTCATCGACGCCGGCAGACGCACGCGCTGGCGCGGATAATCAACGGTTTCGCCGCGCCCGTGGGCGGCCATGACCTGCTCCACGGCATCCAGCACCATCGGCATGTCCAGCAGACTGCCGACCTCTTCTTCCTTCAGGTAGATCGTCATTTGCGCGAAGTCTTCCTTTAACGATGAGGCCGCGCACGGCCGATGGGTCAGTCTACTCCAGACTGGTGCAGGCGAAAAAAAGCCCGCCGGAAAGGGGCGGGCTTTTCCTGGAGCGCCGGGGCGCTACATCATGCCGAGCGCCCTGGGCAGCGCCAGCGAGATAGCCGGCACGTAGGTCACGAGGACGAGGAACACCAGCATCGACATCAGCCACGGCCACACCGCCACCGTCAGCTCGGTGATCCCCATCTTGGTGATGCCGGAGGCGACATAGAGGTTCAGGCCGACCGGCGGGTGGCACATGCCGACTTCCATGTTCACGACCATGATGATGCCGAAGTGCACCGGATCGATGCCGAGCTTGATCGCGATCGGGAACAGGATCGGCGCCAGGATCAGCACGATCGACGAGGGCTCCATGAAGTTGCCGGCGATCAGCATCAGGATGTTGGCCATGATCAGGAAACCGATCACACCCACGCCGCTGCCGATCATGAAGTCCGCCATCGCCTGCGGGATGTTCTCGTGCGTGAGCAGGAAGGAGAACAGCACCGCGTTGGTGATGATGTAGAGCAGCATCGCGCTCATGTTCGCGGAGTTCAGCAGCACCTTGGGCACGTCCGACATGCGCAGGTCCTTGTACACGAACACCGCGACGAAGAACGCATACACCGCGCTCATCGCGGCGGCCTCGGTCGGCGTGAAGATGCCGGTGTAGATACCGCCCATCACCACGACGATCAGGAACAGGCCCCACGCCGACTCCTTGAACGCGCGCAGGCGCTCGGCCCAGCTCGCCTTGGGCTGGCGCGGATAGTCGAACTTGCGCGCGCGGTACCAAGTCGTGAAACCGAGGAAAAGCGCGAGCAGCAGGCCCGGAATCACGCCGGCCATGAAGAGCGCCCCGACCGAGGTGTTGGTCGACACCGAGTACATGACCATCACGATCGACGGCGGGATCAGGATGCCCAGCGCGCCCGAGGTCGTGATGATGCCGGCGCCGAATTTCTGCGGGAAGCCCTGCTTCACCATCGCCGGCAGCAGGATCGCGCCGATCGCGACCACCGTCGCCGGGCTCGAACCGGAAACCGCCGCAAACAGCGCGCATGCCATCACGCCGCCCAGGCCCAGGCCGCCATACCAGTGGCCGACCATCGCGGTCGCGAAGTTGATCATGCGTCGCGCCACGCCCCCGTGGGTGAGGAAGTTGCCCGCGAGGATGAAAAACGGGATCGCCATGATCTCGAACTTCTCGATGCCCGTGAACAGCTTCAGCGCAACCGACTCGATCGGCACCTGGGTCATCGTGAACAGGAAGGTCAGGACCGTCAGACCCAGCGAGATCGAGATCGGCATGCCGGTGAGCATCAGCACCAGCAGGATCACGAAGATGATTGCGGCGCTCATTGCTTGCCTCCCTTGACGTCGCGGCCTTCGCCGATCTGTGCGTGCTTCAGGTCGTGCGGATGCAGGTTGTCCCCCATGTCGAGGTAGTTTGCGTCGAGCGGGATGTTCTCCTCCTCGATGCCCTCGACGTGACCGTGGTCATGGTGCGGCAGCTCGCCGGTGCGGATGAAGGACACCATCACCTGCAGGAAGCGGAAGCACATCAGGTAGGAGCCGCAGGGGATCGCGGAGTACACGATCCAGGTCGGCCATTCGAGGTCGGGCGTCGTCGGACCTTCGTAGAGGTCGCCGGTGTCCATGCCGAACCAGGTCAGGAACTGGTAATGCGCACCGTTCTCGAGCACGAAAGTCAGGCCGAGCGTGCCGACGATACCGGTGAACAGCGCCCCGGCGCCGAGGCCGATGACGACGAACTTGGCCCGGTTTGCATCCGACAGGCGGTTGATCAGCACATCGACGCCGACGTGGATACCGGTGCGCACGCCATAGGCCGCACCGAACTTCGCCATCCACACGAACATGATGATGGTGAGCTCCTGGGCCCAGCCCAGGTTCAGCGACAGCAGCCAGTCCTGCACGCCCGGAATGGACAGGCCGGAACCGTAGCGGTGGAGGACGGACACGAAGATGATGAGCGTGGCCGCACCCATGAGGAAGGTGATGAGCCACTCCTCGAGGTGATCGAGCACTTTGAGCATGGGATTCTCCCGTCGCGCGACGACGTCCCCGCTGCGCGCGAACGCGGCGGGGACGAAGCGGGATCAAATGGGGGTCGTGACGTTACGACGGAGCGATTACAGCCTGGACGGATCGAACCCGGTGTCTTTGTAGATGGACTGGATGGTCTCGGCACCGATGCGCGATTCCATCTTCTTGTGCACCGGCACGAGCGCCTTCTTGAACGCCAGCTTCTCGGCGTCGGTCGGCTTGTAGATCTGGGTCTTGCCGGACGCGCGCACTGCCTCGAGCGCCTTGTCGTTCTCTTCCTTGGCGATCTTGTTCGCGTACTCGGTGGACTCCTTCATCGCCTGCTCGAGCTGGCCGCGCACTTCGGCGGGAAGACCGTCCCAGAATTTCTTGTTGGTGATCACCGCGTAACCCAGGTAACCGTGGTCGGTCAGGGTCATGTGTTTCTGCACCTCATGCATTTTCTGGGTGTAGAGGTTCGAATGCGGGTTCTCCGTGCCATCCACAACGCCCGTCTGCAGCGCTTGGTAAACCTCGGAGAAGGCCATCACCTGCGGGATCGCGCCGAGCGCACGCATCTGCTCCTCGAGCACCTTGGACGACTGCACGCGCAGCTTCTTGCCCTTCAGGTCCTCGGGCGCCTTGATCGGCGTGTTCGCCGACAGCGACTTGAAGCCGTTGTCCCAGAACGCGAGCCCCTTGATGCCACGCGCCTCGAGCTTGCCGAGGAGCTGCTTGCCGACCGAGCCCTGGGTGACCTTGTGCAGATCGTCATAGCCGTCGAAGATGTAGGGCAGGTCGAAGACCTCGAATTCCTTGACGCCCAACGGCCCGAACTTCGCCAGCGAGGGCGCGAGCATCTGCACGGCGCCCAGCTGCAGCGCCTCCATCTCTTCCTTGTCCTTGTACAGGGTGCTGTTCGGGTAGACTTCGACCTTGACGGCCCCCTTGGTGTACTTCTCGGCAAGTTCCTTGAACTTGTCTGCAGCCTTGCCCTTGGGCGTATCGTTGGCGACGACGTGGCTGAACTTGATTACGACGGGATCGGCGGCGACCGCAGCGGCGGACAGCCCCATGGCGACAAGACCGATGAACAGGGCGCGGAATTTCATTCCCGTATCTCCTCCAAATTGCATAGTTATTTACCTGACCCATGTCCGGGCGGGTGCCGTGCGGCGACCAAAGGCGCCGGACACTTTCAACAGTTTATGAAGCCGCGCGCCTCTATTACATTGTGGACATCCACAACACCGGACACGGACGCCCGCACATGAGTCCCCCGCAGACGACCGCCCTCTCCGTCCGGCAGCGCTGGCTCACCGCCGTGCCCTACCTGACGGTGCTGCTGTTCCTCGGCGTGATCGCCGCCCTGGTCTGGTTCACGCGCAGCTACGACGAAGAGGAGCAGCGCGCCACGCTCATCAGCGACGTGCTGTGGATGGAGCAGAACCTCCAGTTCAAGCTCGAACGCAACGCCGCGCAGCTCGCCCAGATCGGGCAGGAAATCCTTGCCGCGGACCGCCACACGTCCCAGGCGGTCGCCGCATTGCGCCAACTCGTGCGCGCAGAGAACGGCCTCGTGCGGGTGATGTGGCTCGACGCCGCCGGGCGGCTGCAGGGGGCGCTGCCGCCGATCGGCGACGGCGAGATGATCGGCGAGACGCTGGGCGCACAGTCGGTTTCCACCCTCCGCCTCGCCCAGGCCCTGGAGCGGCGCGTCTACAGCCAGGTCTATGCGGCCGCGGGCGACCGCCAGCAGTTCGAGGTGCATGTACCGATTTACGCCGAAGACGGCTTCGCGGGCGCGATGATCGGCGTGTACTCGCTGCACGACCTCGTCACCAACGAACTGCCGTGGTGGTTCGCCGAGCGCTATCGCGTGAGCGTGCTCGACAGCGACGGACGCGAGCTCGTCGCGAAGTCCAAGGTCGCCCCGCTGTCGGACCGCCAGAGCTATTCGATGGCCTTCGACCCCCCGGGCGGCGGCCTCACGCTGCAGGTCACGGCCTACCAGGGCGAGACGCGCTGGGTGCAGGTGCTGCTCATCGGCTCCATCCTGCTGCTCGGTGGCATCCTGATCTGGAGCGTGCTGCAGCTGCGCCGCGAACTGCAGCGCCGCCACCGGGCCGAGCAGGCCCTGCGCAGCGAATCCCTGTTCCGCCGGGCGATGGAAGATTCCATGCTCACCGGCCTTCGCGCGCGCGACCTCGACGGACGCATCACCTACGTGAACCCCGCCTTCTGCAGGATGGTCGGCTACAGCGCCGAGGAGCTCGTCGGCCACACGCCGCCCATGCCGTACTGGGATCCCGAGTTCCTGCAGCAGACGCAGGAGATCCACGACCGCATCCTCGGCGGCGACGCCCCGCCGGAAGGCTTCGAGCTGCGCCTGCGACGCAAGGACGGCGAGCGTTTCGACGCGCTGATCTTCGAGGCCCCCCTGATCGACGCCGCCGGCCGCCACACCGGCTGGATGGGCTCCATGCTCGACATCTCCGCGCAGAAGCGCGCCGAAGAACTCGCGCGCCAGCAGGAAGAGCGCCTGCAGGCCACCTCGCGCCTGATCACGATGGGCGAGATGGCCTCGACGCTGGCCCACGAACTCAACCAGCCGCTCGCCGCGATCGCCAGCTACAACACCGGCTGCGTCAACCGCCTCGAGCAGCCCGAAATCGACCGCAGCGAGCTGAAGGACATCTTCGACCGCATCGGCCGGCAGGCACGGCGCGCCGGCGACATCATCCGCCGGGTACACGACTTCGTGCGCCGCTCCGAGCCCAAGCGCGAGCCGCTCGACATCAACCTGATGATCCGCGAAGCGATCGGCCTCATAGAAGCCGACTCCGCCAAACGCGGCATGCGCATCGAGACCGAGCTGGAGGAATCGCTGCCGGCCGTCGCCGCCGACCCCGTCATGATCGAACAGGTCATCGTGAATCTCGTGCGCAACGGCATGGACGCGATGCGCGACAATCCCCCCGCGCGGCGCACCGTGCGCGTCAGCACGCGGCGCGAGGGCGACACCCTCGTCGTGCGCGTCGCGGACAACGGCACCGGCATCGATGCCGAAACCGGCCGCCGGCTGTTCGAACCCTTCTTCACGACCAAGGCCGAAGGCATGGGCATGGGCCTCAACATCTGCCGCTCCATTGCCGAACTGCACCACGGCCGGCTCGGTTTCGAAACCAACCCCGACGGCGGTACCATCTTCACCCTGTCGCTACCCGTGGAAACTCCATGACCCTGCCCTGCGCCCACATCATCGACGACGACGAAGCGATCCGCGACGCCCTGCAGTGGCTGTTCAAGACGCGCGACGTCGCGTGTGCCACGTGGCCGAGCGCCGAGAGCTTCCTCGCGGCGCTGCAGCCCGGCTGGCGCGGCTGCGTCGTGCTCGACATCCGCATGGAAGGCATGAGCGGCCTGGAATGCTTCGACGTGTTGCGCCAGCGCGGCAACCAGCTGCCCGTCATCTTCATCACCGGCCACGGCGACGTGCCGATGGCCGTGGCCGCACTGAAGAAAGGCGCGTTCGACTTCATCGAGAAGCCCTTCAACGACAGCGATCTCGTAGACATCGTCATGCGTGCGCTCGAAATCGACGCAAAGAACCAGCACGCCGAGGCCACGCGCGAGACGGTCGAAGCGCGCCTCGCCCTGCTCACCGCGCGCGAGCAGGAGGTCATGGAACTGATTCTCGCGGGCAAATTCAACAAGGTCATCGCCGACGACCTGTGCATCTCGATGCGCACTGTGGAAGCGCACCGCTCCAAGATATTCGAGAAGATGGAAGTGCGCTCCGCCGTCGAACTCGCGCAACTCGTCAATCTGGTCCGCAGCCGCGGCACCCACTGAACCCGACGGAACCCGCGCCACCGTGCCCCCCTCCGATCTCACCTCCGACCGCCACTCGGCCGCCGAGCGCATGCGCATCGACAAATGGCTGTGGGCCGCGCGCTTCTTCAAGACCCGCTCGCTCGCCAACCAGGCCATCGAAGGCGGCCATGTCAAGCTGAACGGGCAGACGGTGAAGCCCGCACGCGAACTGCGCATCGGCGACAGCCTCGACATCGTCGCCGGGGGCGCGCAGTGGACCGTCATCGTGCGCGGCCTCAACGAACAGCGCCGCCCCGCCGTCGAGGCGCAGCAGCTATACGAGGAAACGCCCGAGAGCAGCACGCGCCGCGCGGCGGAGAAGGAAGAGCGGCGCCTCGCCCCCGTGCCCGGCAGCGACCTGCACGGCCGCCCGACCAAGAAGGCTCGCCGCCAGATGCGCGGCTTCAACGAAGGCTTCTGAACGCGAGACGCCGTCCGCAGGCCGCCTTCAGCGCCGCCACACCGGCACGACACCCGGCTCGCCGGGCGCACAGCGAAACTCCGCCGCGACGCCGACCTCCCCGATCCACGCCGCCGCCCCGTCCACCTTCAGCACCGGCAGGCCGTCACGTAGCCACGACGGGATCCCGGCTTCCTGGCACAGGTTCTTGAAGCTGCGGCGCGGCCGGCCGACGCCTTCGCGCAACGCGAGCCCGGCCCAGCGCGGCCCCAGCACCACCTCCTGCGCACGCTCCAGGGCCGCCCGGCTCAGCCCGGCACCGACCGCCGTCGCAAGAACCACCGTGCCGGCACCCCACGGCAACTCCGCCTCGCCATGCCAGACGGTCGCCCCGGGAACCGCCACCGCCCCCTCCGGCTCCAGCCACAGCCTGCCGCGATAGGCACAACACACGGCAGCCCCCAGCGGCAGGCGCAAGGCCTGCTCCGGCGCCTCCCGCAGTTGCCGAACCGCCTCGACGAGCCGCGCCCGTGCAGGAGCCTCCAGTCCCATCGCGCGGATCCGCCAGCGCAGCAGGTTGCGCACACGCTCGTCGGACAGCAGCAACAGTTTCGCGCGCTCCAGCGTCGCGTCGCCGCAGGCCGCCTCGTCGAGCCGCGCCAGATCCCCGAGCAGGGCGTCCGCCTCGCGAAACTGCGCGCTCGCACGCGCGAGCACCGCCACCGCGCCAGGGAAAGCCTCTTCCAGCACGGGCATCACGCGGTGACGCAGCAGGTTGCGCGTATAGCGCTGATCGGAGTTGCTCTCGTCCTCGACCCACGCCAGCCCGTGCGCCCGCGCCCAGGCGACGATCTGCGCACGCCGCAGGCCCAGCAGCGGCCGCAACCGCCCCGGCGCTCCCGGCGCTCCCGGCTCCACCGCTGCCATCGCACCCGCTCCGCGCACCCCGGCTCCCCGCAGCAGGCGGAACATCAGCGTCTCGGCCTGATCGTCCTGATGGTGCCCGAAGGCCAGCCAGGCGCACGGCACACCAGCAAGCGCGGCATGACGCGCGGCGCGGGCTGCAGCCTCCGGCCCCGCCGGATCGTCGCGCCGGACATGCACACGAAAGGCGTGGAAGTCGACGCCGAGGGCATCGCAGCACGCGCGACAGGCTTCCAGCCACGCGTCGGCGTTGGGGCTCAGGCCATGGTGGACATGCGCAGCCGCGAGCGTGAAGCCGCCGCGCTCGCGCAGGCGCACCAGGATGTGCAGCAGCACGGTCGAATCGACCCCGCCGCTCAGCGCCACGCACACGGTCTCACCCGGCGCGACGCCGGCCGTCGCCAGCACCGCAGCGACGGCCTCTTCCGCGGCCGGATCAGGCGGCGTTCTGTTCCTTGTAGCGGCCATAACTCATCAGTCGCTCAAAACGCTTCTCGACGAGTTCGGCCGGCGACAGGTCTGCGACCTGGCGCAGCGCATCCTGCAACGCCCGCTTCAGCGACTGCGACATCGCGCGATGATCACGGTGCGCACCGCCCAGCGGCTCATTGATGACGCGATCGATCAATCCGAGCGACTTCAGGCGCGCGGCGGTGATACCCATCGTCTCGGCCGCCTCGGAGGCCCGCTCGGCACTCTTCCACAGGATGGACGCGCACCCCTCGGGCGAAATCACCGCGTAGGTCGAATACTGCAGCATCATCACCTGGTCGCCGACCGCGATCGCCAGCGCGCCGCCCGAACCACCCTCGCCGATCACCGTGGCGATGATCGGCACCTTGAGCTCGGCCATCACGTAGAGGTTGCGGCCGATCGCCTCCGACTGGCCGCGCTCCTCAGCGCCGATACCCGGATACGCGCCCGGGGTGTCGACGAAGGTGAACACCGGCATCCCGAACTTCTCAGCCATGCGCATCAGGCGCAGCGCCTTGCGGTAGCCCTCGGGACGAGGCATGCCGAAGTTGCGCAGGATCTTTTCCTTCGTGTCGCGCCCTTTCTGGTGGCCGATCACGATGCAGCTCTGCCCGTTGAAGCGCGCCAGTCCGCCGACAATCGCCTTGTCGTCGGCGAACGAGCGGTCACCGTGCAGCTCCTGGAAATCGGTGAAGATATGGCGCGCGTAGTCCAGCGTATAGGGACGCTGCGGGTGGCGCGCCACCTGCGCGATCTGCCAGGGCGTGAGCTTGGCGTACAGGTCCTTCGTCAGCGACGCGCTCTTGGCTTCGAGGCGAGAAATTTCCTCGGAGATATCCACCGCCGAGTCGTCCTGCACGAATCGCAGCTTCTCGATCTTCTCTTCGAGATCGGCAATCGGCTGTTCGAAATCCAGAAAGGTGGTCTTCATCCGACCCGTTCCAAGTAACCAAAACGCGCCATTGTAACGCTTCGTACGCCGGCATCGCATTGCGGCCTTCACCCGGGGGCGTGACAGCGACTGCACCACTGATGCATCATGGTGCCGTTCAGCACACAAGGAAGGAGTAGCGGGATCTGCACGAACCCCGCGCTATGGGTAGTCGAATTTCGCCTCATCCACGCCGCAGGCCCCGCCTGGCGAGCCCTCCGGGCGCCAGCGCCTTGCCCGGTCGATGTTGTCCGGCGCACTCCGCCACCCGGCTCGCCCGGGCACACGGACTGCCCGCATGCCTTGCTCAGCGCAGGCATCCCTTCCCGACGGCAGCCCGATTGCTCCCTGCCGTAACGGCAGCACACCAAGCGGTTTTCCCCGCACGTCCGCCGTGCGTGCCGGCACGCGACGCGCGCCCCTGTTCCGCATAGCCCGCAAAAATGGAAATCATCATTCTCGTCGCCCTGATCCTGCTCAACGGGGTCTTCGCCATGTCCGAGATCGCCCTCGTCACGGCACGTCGCGCACGACTCTCCCGGCTTGCCGAAGACGGAGACGCCGCGGCAGCGGTCGCCATCAAGCTTGGAGAGGAGCCGACGCGTTTCCTCTCCACGATCCAGATCGGCATCACCTCGATCGGCATCCTCAACGGCATCGTCGGCGAAGCCGCGCTCGCCGCGCCGCTCGCCCGCTGGCTGCAGGAACTCGGCCTCGCACAGCACCCCAGCGAAATCGGCGCCACCGTGCTGGTCGTCGTCGTCATCACCTACGTCTCGATCGTCGTGGGCGAACTGGTGCCCAAGCGTGTCGGCCAGATCAACCCCGAGGGCATCGCGCGCCTCGTGGCCCGGCCGATGAACGCGCTCTCCGTCGCCTCGCGCCCCTTCGTGCGCCTGTTGAGCTGGTCGACGGTGCTGCTGCTCACCCTGCTGGGCAAACGCGACGAGGCTGCCCCCGGCGTCACGGAAGAAGAGATCCACGCCCTGCTCGAGGAAGGCTCCGAAGCCGGCGTCATCGAAAAGAACGAGCACGAGATGGTGCGCAACGTGTTCCGCCTCGACGAACGCCAGATCGCCTCGCTCATGGTCCCGCGCTCCGACGTCGTGTGGCTGGACATCAACCTGCCGCTCGACGACAACCTTGCGCGCATGGCCGAATCCGAGCACTCACGCTTCCCCGTGTGCCGCGGCGGCCTCGACGACATCCTCGGCATCATCTCGTCGAAGCAACTCTTCAACCAGACCCTCAAGGGCGGCGCGCCCGATCTTACGAAACAGCTCGAACCCGCGATCTACGTCCCCGAATCGCTCACCGGCATGGAACTGCTCGACCAGTTCCGCGCCTCCAGCACCCACATGGTGTTCGTGATCGACGAGTACGGCGAGATCCAGGGCGTGGTCACCCTGCAGGACGTGCTCGAAGCCGTCACCGGCGAATTCCGCCCGTCCAGCCTGGACGAGGCGTGGGCGGTGCAGCGCGAGGACGGTTCCTGGCTCCTCGACGGCATGATCCCGCTCCCCGAACTCAAGGACCGTCTGGAGATCAAGACCGTCCCCGAAGAAGACAAGGGCCGCTACCACACGCTGAGCGGCATGGTCATGTGGCTGCTCGGCCGCATCCCGCATACCGGCGACGTTACGACCTGGGAAGACTGGCGGCTCGAAGTCGTGGACCTCGACGGCAAGCGCATCGACAAGGTACTTGCGACGCGCCTGGTCGAGATCTCGGCCGAACAGGAAGCCCCCTCGCAGGCCGACACACCGCCCGCCGATTGACGCCGGCGCGGCCCGCCGCCGCGCCGCCTGCGCGAGGACAGTCCGGCGATGAACTCCGAAACGCTGTGGCACACCCGATGGCACACCCTCGGCCGCGCGGCCACGGCGGCCGCCCTCGAAGTCGATCCTGAGCGCGGGCTCGCCAGCACGGATGCCGCCGAGCGCCTGGCGCGCGTCGGCGAAAACCGCCTCGCCGAGGCGCCGCCTCGCCCCGTCTGGCTCAAATTCCTCGACCAGTTCCGCAGCTTCCTCATCGTCGTGCTGATCTTCGCGTCGGCGCTCGCCTGGGCCATCGGCGAGCTCAAGGACGCGCTCGTCATCCTGGTCGTCGTTTTCCTGAACGCGAGCCTCGGCTTCTGGCAGGAGCACCGCGCCGAACGCACGCTCGCGGCGCTCAAGGACATGCTTGCCGCACACGCCCGCGTGCGTCGCGACCGCCATCAGATGGAAGTCGACGCGACGAGCCTGGTGCCCGGAGACCTGGTGCTGCTCGAAGCGGGCGACCGCGTGCCTGCCGACGGGCGCCTGCTCGTCGCGCACAACCTCGAGGTCGACGAAGCCGCACTGACCGGGGAGTCCCAGGCTGTCGGCAAGGTCACCGACACGCTGGATACACCCGAACTCGCCCTCGGCGACCGCGTGAACATGCTCTACATGAACACCGTGGTCACCCGCGGCCGCGCCGAGATGCTGGTCGTCACGACCGGCATGGCGACCGAGATGGGCAGCCTCGCCGGCATGATCGCCGACACTGCGCACAGCGAGACCCCCTTGCAGCGCCAGCTCGACATCCTCGGCAAGCGCCTCGCGCTGGCCGCGGGGATCGTCGTCGCGGTGATCTTCGCGCTGGATGCCGCGCGCGGCCTGCCCTGGATCCAGGCAGCAATGACCGCCATCGCCCTCGCCGTCGCGGCGATTCCCGAAGGACTGCCGGCGGTCGTCACCGTCACCCTCGCCATCGGGATGTGGCGCATGGCACAGAACGGCGCGATCCTGAAGAAGCTCGCCGCGGTGGAGACCCTCGGCTCGACGACGGTCATCTGCTCGGACAAGACCGGCACCCTCACGCTCAACCAGATGACTGCCCGCGCCGGGTGGGTCGCGGGCCGCCGCTTCACCGTGGATGGCGAGGGCTACCAGGCGAACGGCTGCATCTGCGGCGAAGGGCTCACGGACCTGCGTCCGCTGCTCCTGCCGATGGCCCTGTGCTCCGACTCCAGCGTGCGCGAGGCCGCACTGGTGGGCGACCCGACCGAGGGCGCGCTGTGGGTTCTGGCGCAGAAAGGCGGCATAGATCCGCTCGCGGAGCGCGAACACACTCCGCGCATCGCCGAAATCCCCTTCGATTCGGCACACAAGTTCATGGCGACCTTCCACCACCGCGGCGATTGCGTGGAAATGTTCATCAAGGGCGCTCCAGACGTGCTGCTCGCACACTCGTCGACGTGGCACTCCGGCGACGAGTGTGCGAGCAGCAGCAGCCTCAACGACGACGTGCGCGCCACGATCGCCGCCGAGAACGAGCATCTCGCCGGACAGGCCCTGCGCGTCCTGGCAGTCGCGCGGCGACAGATCCCCGCGCGCGACTTCGACCCCACCGGCGACCTGTGGGCATGGGCGCGCGACTGGACCTTCGTCGGCATCGCCGGCCTCATGGACCCGCCGCGTGCCGAAGCCGCCGCCGCGATCCGGCGCTGCAGCCAGGCCGGTATCCGCGTCAAGATGATCACCGGCGACCACAAGGCCACCGCCGCCGCGATCGGGCGCGAACTCGGCCTCAAGGGTGAAGTGACGAGCGGCGCGGAACTTGACGCGATGGACGATGCGACGCTCGCCCGCCGCATCGATTCGATCGCGGTCTTCGCCCGCGTGTCGCCGGCACACAAGGTCCGCATCGTGAAGGCGTTGAAAGCGGACGGGCACGTCGTCGCGATGACCGGCGACGGCGTGAACGACGCCCCCGCGCTCAAGGCCGCCGACATCGGCATCGCGATGGGCATCACCGGCACCGCGGTCACGCGCGAAGCGGCGACGATGGTGCTCACCGACGACAACTTCACGACCATCGTGCGTGCCGTCGAGGAAGGGCGCGTGATCTTCGACAACATCGTCAAGTTCGTGCGCTTCCAGCTGTCGACCAACATCGGCGCCATCCTCACCGTGCTCGCGGCGACGCTCGCCGGCCTGCCCTCGCCCTTCACCGCGATCCAGCTGCTATGGATCAACATCATCATGGACGGGCCTCCAGCGATGACGCTCGGCGTCGAACCCGCGCGCCCCGGCATCATGCGCGCCCCGCCGCGCCCGCAGGCCGCCCACATCCTCACCCTGCGCCGGCTCGGCCGCCTCGCCCTGTACGGCGCCACGATGATGGTCGGCACCCTGTGGCTCTTTCACGGCGCGCTCGACACGCGCGGCGAACAATACGCGCTCACACTGGCCTTCACGACCTTCGTGCTGTTCCAGTTCTTCAACGTGTTCAACGCCCGCCGCGAACACGGCAGCGCCTTCAACCGCCAGTTCCTGCGCAACGGCCGGCTGTGGCTCGCGCTCGGCGGCGTCCTCGCGCTGCAGGTCATCGTCGTCAACTGGCCGCCGGCGCAGGCCATCTTCGGCACCGTCGCGCTCACCACCGACGACTGGCTGCGCTCCGCCCTGGTCGCATCCAGCGTCCTGCTGCTCGACGAAGCGCGCAAGCTCCTGATGCGAATCATGGGAAAGACGCGCCGGGCGTAAGAGCCCCCGCGGAAGCCCCCCCACGCACAAAACAAACGGGGCGCCCCGCAGGGCGCCCCGTCCTTCACTCCCACGCCCGCCCGCGAGGGGCGCAGCGACATCAGTCGTCGTTCATGACCCCCAGCAGGTGCAGCAGGCTGGTGAAGAGGTTGTAGATCGACACGTACAAGGTCACGGTCGCCATCACGTAGTTCGTCTCGCCGCCGTGGATGATGTTGCTGGTCTCGTACAGGATCAGGCCCGACATCAGCAGCACGAACATCGCCGACACCGCCAGTGACAGGCCCGGCATCTGGAAGAACACCGCGCCGAGGCCGGCGAGGAAGGCGACGAGGATGCCGACCGTCAGGAACCCGCCCATGAATGAGAAATCCTTGCGCGTCGTCACCGCGTAGGCCGACAGACCCAGGAAGATCGCCGCCGTGCCGCCCATCGCCTGCATCACGATCTGGTGGCCGTTGGGCAGCGCCAGGTACTTCGACACGACCGGCCCCAGCGTGAAGCCCATGAAGCCGGTCAGCGCGAACACGAACAGCACGCCCAAGCCGCTGTCGCGGAACTTGGTCGTCAGGAACAGCAGGCCGAAGTAGCCCACCAGCGTGATGATCAACCCCGGATGCGGCAGGCCGAGCGCCATCGAAAGCCCCGCGGTTGCTGCCGAGAACGCCAGCGTCATCGACAGGAGCATGTAGGTGTTGCGGATGACCCGGTTGGTCGAGAGGACCGAGGCCTCCGGGCGGGTCATTGTTGCGATGCGGTTTTCCATCGAGTGATTACCTCCGTTGTTCGAGTTTTGGGTGAAATCCGTCAGGCGCCGGCCGGCACTGCTTCCGGCAGGAGTTCGCGCACGATGCGGCGCTGGCGTTCGAGCCGGCGAGCCAGCACCTGCGATACGCGTTCGGCCGCGCGATCGATCGCCGAGCGTGCCTCGACTTCGGTGATCGAGAAGATCACGTCGGGCAGGTTGCGCAGGCGCAGTTGTACCACGCAACGCTTATCCACGCCGCCCCGCGGCCCATTCACGTCAGCCACCTTGATCCGCGCCCACTTGATTTGATCGCGGAAGCGGCCGATTGCGAATTTCATCCGCCGTGCGACGTATTCACGTAGACCGGCAGGGGGTTCGACACCGTTACATTGCAGATCGATTCGCATTGCACCATCTCCTTCGTGATGAGCCGGCAAGCCGGCCCGCAGAAGAAGTATGGACGCCCGACAATTTCCAAAAAAGAAGATTGGAAATGAACGAAGTTCAGTTTTTTACGAACTTGAAATTATCTACCCCTGCTCTCGCCGGTGCGCGGTGACGCTGCACGGCGCAGGACATTCGCTCACAAACGACGCGGCGAGTACCGCCACGAGGAAGGAATGTCGAACAGGAAGGGGACAGACAGGAGACCGCGCAGCCGCATTGGCGTTCCGCGAACTCTGCTAGAATCCGCGACCTTTGCTGCGCTTTCCGCTGGAGAAAGACTGGTGCCGGGAGTGGGACTCGAACCCACACACCTTGCGGCGGCGGATTTTGAATCCGCTGCGTCTACCGATTCCGCCATCCCGGCCCGGGAAGCGCCGCATTATCCATGAAAGCCCCTGCAAGCGGCAAGCGCATGTCCCTTACTCTCGACGATTTCGATTACCTGCTTCCTCCTGAACAGATCGCCCAGGCGCCGCTCGCGGAACGCTGTGCCAGCCGCCTGCTCGTGCTCGCCGGTGGCGAACTGGCCGACCGCGGCTTCTGCGACCTGCCCTCGCTCGTCGAGCCGGGCGACCTGCTCGTCTTCAACGACACGCGCGTGATCCATGCCCGCCTGTACGGGACCAAGGAAACCGGCGGGCAGGTGGAGGTGCTGATCGAACGTGCGATCGGCCCGCACGGGGCGCTTGCCCAGATACGCGCGAGCAAGTCGCCGCGCGCCGGGGCGCGCCTGCGCCTGGCCGACGCCTTCGACGTCACGGTGCTGGGCCGCGCCGGAGAGTTCTTCCACCTGCGCTTCCCCGAAGGCGAAGATCTCCATGCGCTGCTGGAAAGACACGGCAAGCTGCCTCTGCCCCCCTACATCGACCGCGCCGCGGACGACCACGACGAGTCGCGCTACCAGACCGTCTATGCACGCGAACCGGGCTCGGTCGCGGCACCGACGGCCGGCCTGCACTTCGACCAGCAGATGCTCGCAGACCTCGCCCGCCAGGGCGTGAACGGCGCCTGGGTCACGCTGCACGTCGGCGCCGGCACTTTCCAGCCGGTACGCGTCAATGACCTCGGGGAACATCACATGCACCGCGAGCGCTATGTGATCCCGCAGGAAACGGTCGACGCGATCGCGCGCACGAAGGCCGCCGGCAAGCGGGTCATCGCGGTCGGCACCACCAGCCTGCGCGCGCTCGAAGGCGCGGCACAGGACGGCGAACTCGGGGCCGGAGTAGGCGAAACGGAACTCTTCATCCTGCCCGGCTACCGCTTCCGCGTCGCCGACGCCCTGATCACCAACTTCCATCTGCCGAAGTCGACCCTGCTGATGCTCGTGTCGGCCTTCGCCGGCATGGACCCCATCCGTCGCGCCTACGCCCATGCGGTGCGCGAAGGCTACCGATTCTTCAGTTACGGGGATGCCATGTTCATTACCCGCCGCAACGATGCAATTTGACCTGATCACCCAGCACGGCGCCGCCCGCCGCGGCCGTCTCACGCTCGCCCACGGCGTTGTCGAAACCCCCGTCTTCATGCCGGTCGGCACCTATGGAACGGTCAAGGCGATGACGCCCGCCGCGCTCGACGACATCGGCGCGCAGATCTGCCTCGGCAACACCTTCCACCTGTGGCTGCGGCCCGGTCTCGAGGTCGTGGCCGCACATGGCGGCCTCCACGGCTTCATGGGCTGGAACAAACCCATCCTCACCGACTCGGGCGGCTTCCAGGTGTTCAGCCTGGGCGCGCTGCGCAAGATCAGCGAGGAAGGCGTGAAGTTCGCCTCGCCGATCGACGGCGCGAAGCTCTTCCTGACACCCGAGATCTCGATGCAGATCCAGCACACGCTGAACTCCGACATCGTGATGATCTTCGACGAATGCACGCCCTACCCGGCGACGCGCGACGAGTCGGCAAAATCGATGCGACTGTCGCAACGCTGGGCCAGGCGCTCGCGCGACGAATTCGACCGACTGGGCAACGCCAACGCCCTCTTCGGCATCGTGCAGGGTGGCATGTACGAGGACCTGCGCGACGAGTCGCTCGCCGCCCTCGAGGACATCGGCTTCCACGGCTACGCGATCGGCGGCCTGTCGGTCGGCGAACCAAAGGAAGACATGGAGCGCATCCTCGCCCATACCGCGCCACGCCTGCCGCAGCACAAGCCACGCTACCTGATGGGCGTCGGCACGCCGGAGGACATCGTCGCGGGAGTGGCCGCCGGCATCGACATGTTCGACTGCGTGATGCCCACGCGCAACGCGCGCAACGGCTGGCTGTTCACGCGCTTCGGCGACATCAAGATCAAGAACGCGGTCCACAAGCAGGACACACGCCCGCTCGACCCCTCGTGCGACTGCTACACCTGCCGCAACTTCAGCCGCGCCTACCTGCACCACCTGCACCGCGCCGGCGAAATCCTCGGCAGCATGCTCAACACCATCCACAACCTGCGCTACTACCAGGTCCTGACCGGGGAAATGCGCGACGCGATCGCCGCCGGCGGCTTTGTGGACTACCTCGCCCGCTTCCGCGCCGAACGCGCGACCGGGACCGCCTGAACGACCGGCGTCGCCCGACCGTGGAGCGGCTTCAGCCGATCATGCGATTTCCCGGCTCCGCTTCGGCTTGCCACAGGCGCGCCAAGGCCTGCTGCTATAATCGGCCGCTTTAAGCAACCACCCGGAGTCACCCGTGTTCATTTCCAACGCATACGCCCAGGCTGCGACCGGCGGCGATCCCACCGGCGGCCTGATGGGCATGCTGCCGCTGATCCTGATGTTCATCGTCCTGTGGTTTCTGATGATCCGTCCGCAGATGAAGCGCGCGAAGGAACACAAGGCGATGGTCTCGGCGCTCGCGAAGGGCGACGAGGTCGTCACCCAGGGCGGCATCGCCGGCCGCGTGACCCAGGTCGGCGACAGCTTCCTGCGCATCGAAATCGCGGACAACGTCAATATCCTCGTGCAGAACCAGGCCGTCACCACCGTGCTGCCGAAGGGCACGCTGAAGACCCTGTAAGGTCGCGCGTCATGCGCCGGCCACGCCGGCGCTGCGCAACCGCGACGCTCCGTCGCCTCCTCTTTCCAGCCCCTCCAAGTCATGAACCGCTATCCGCTCTGGAAGAACATTCTCATCGGTCTGGTCCTGATCCTCGGCCTGATCTACACCCTTCCCAACTTCTACGGTGAAGTACCCGCGGTCCAGGTCTCCAGCGGCAAAGCCACGCTCAAGCTCGATGCCTCGCTCAACGGCACGATCGAGCAGACGCTCCGGGATGCCGGAATCGAACACACCGGGCTGTTCATCGACGTCAACAGCATCCGTGTGCGCGTCGCCAATACCGACGTGCAGCTGCGCGCGAAGGACGTCATCGAAAAGCGCCTGAACCCCGATCCGCGCGACCCGTCCTATGTCGTTGCCCTGAACCTGCTTTCCGCCTCGCCGAACTGGCTCACCGCGATCCACGCCCTGCCGATGTACCTCGGTCTGGACCTGCGCGGCGGCGTGCACTTCCTGCTCCAGGTCGATATGCCCGGTGCGATCACGAAGCGCCTGGATGCGACCGCCGCCGACCTGCGCACGCTGCTGCGCGACAAGAACGTGCGCCACGCCGGCATCACGCGTGAAGGCAACAACGTCGTGCTGCGCTTCCGTGATGCCGAACAGCGCGAAGCCGCGCGCAGGGCGGTTGCCGGCAGCACCGCGGATCTGCAGCTCGCCGACCGCGACGACTCCGCCGACGATCTCAGGCTGGTCGCGACGCTGTCCCAGGCTGCGCAGAAAAACATCCGCGATTTCGCGATCAAGCAGAACATCACCACGCTGCACAACCGCATCAACGAGCTCGGCGTCGCCGAACCGGTGATCCAGCAGCAGGGCGTCGACCGCATCGTCGTGCAGCTGCCCGGCGTGCAGGACGTCGCGAAGGCGAAGGACATCCTCGGGCGCACCGCGACGCTCGAGGTCCGCCTCGTCGACGAGACGCCGGGCGCGCTCGAAGGCGCCCTTGCGGGCAGCGTGCCGCTCGGCACCGAGATCTACAACGAGCGCGGCGGCTCCCCCATCCTCGTGCGCAACCAGGTGGTGCTCACCGGCGACCGCCTCACCGATGCCCAGCCGGGCTTCGACGGCCAGACGCACGAACCCGCCGTACACCTGACGCTGGACGCCGCCGGCAGCCGCATCTTCCGCGACGTCACGCGCGAGAACGTCGGCAAGCGCATGGCCATCCTGTTGATCGAGAAGGGCAAGGGCGAGGTCGTCACGGCGCCGGTGATCCGCACCGAGATCGGCGGCGGACGCGTGCAGATCTCGGGGCGCATGACGACCCAGGAAGCGAGCGACGTCGCACTGCTGCTGCGCGCCGGCAGCCTCGCCGCGCCGATGGAGATCATCGAGGAACGCACCGTCGGCCCGAGCCTCGGCGCCGAGAACATCGCGAAGGGCTTCCACTCGACGCTGTGGGGCTTCGTCGCGATCGCGATCTTCATGAGCGTGTACTACATGCTGTTCGGCCTCGTGTCGGTGATCGCGCTGGCCGCCAACCTGCTGCTGCTCGTCGCCCTGCTGTCGCTGCTGCAGGCGACGCTGACACTGCCCGGCATCGCGGCCATGGCGCTGACCCTGGGCATGGCGATCGACGCGAACGTGCTGATCAACGAGCGCATCCGCGAGGAGCTGCGCAACGGGGTCTCGCCGCAGGCTGCCATCCATGCAGGCTACGAACGCGCCTTCGACACGATTCTCGACTCGAACATCACGACGCTGATCGCCGGCATCGCGCTGCTCGTCTTCGGCTCCGGACCGGTGCGAGGCTTCGCGGTAGTGCACTGCCTCGGCATCCTGACCTCGATGTTCAGCGCCATCCTGATCTCGCGCATGCTCGTGAACATCATCTACGGTCGCCGCCGCAAGCTCGAGTCGGTGTCGATCGGGCAGATCTGGAAGCCGGGCAACTGAACGCCGCGCACGTACAAGGCTGAATACAGGGCTGAATCATGGAATTTTTCCGTATCAAGAAAGACATCCCGTTCATGCGCCATGCGCTCGTGTTCAACATCATCTCGTTGATCACGTTCGTGCTGGCGGTGTTCTTCCTCGCGACGCGCGGCCTGCACCTGTCGGTGGAATTCACCGGCGGCACCTTGGTCGAGGTCACCTATACCGAGGCGCCGCAACTTGAACCGATCCGCTCTGCGCTCGCCACCAGCGGCTACCCGGACGCTCAGGTGCAGAACTTCGGCAGCGCGCGCGACGTACTGATCCGCCTGCCGAACCGCGACGACCTCGACACCGCCAAGATGTCCGAGCGCACGATGGCGACGCTTCAGTCCGTGGGCGCCACACCGGAGCTGCGGCGCGTCGAATTCGTCGGCCCGCAGGTCGGCAAGGAACTCGCCTCGGACGGTGCGATGGCGCTGCTGCTCGTGATCTTCGGCATCGTCGTGTACCTGGCGGTACGCTTCGAGTGGCGCTTCGCGGTGTCCGCGATCATCGCCAACCTGCACGACGTCGTGATCATCCTGGGCTTCTTCGCCTTCTTCCAGTGGGAATTCTCGCTGCCGGTGCTGGCTGCCGTGCTCGCGGTGCTGGGCTATTCGGTCAACGAGTCGGTCGTCGTCTTCGACCGCGTGCGCGAGACCTTCAAGAAGAAGCGCGGCCTGACGACTCCGGAAGTGCTCGACCACGCCATCACCTCCACGATCTCGCGCACCGTCATCACCCACGGCAGCACGCAGATGATGGTACTGGCGATGCTGCTGTTCGGCGGCGAGACCCTGCACTACTTCGCGATGGCGCTGACGATCGGCATCCTCTTCGGCATCTACTCCTCGGTGCTGGTCGCGAGCCCGCTGGTGATGTGGCTGGGCGTTTCGCGCGAACAGTTCATGAAGCCGAAGAAGGAAAAGGAAGAAGCGGTCGTCTGACCCCTTCCCCTACACGGCGATGAACGAGTTCCTGCAGGCCTTCGTCAGCCTTCTGGCGATCACGAACCCGATCATCGCTGCACCGATGTTCCTCGGCATCGTCGCCGGCATGCCCGTCGCCGCACGCCGCCGCGCGGCCGGACAGGCTGCGATGGCCGTGCTGGCCATCCTCGCCGGGGCCGCCATCGGCGGACGCTACATCCTCGAACTCTTCGGCATCTCGCTCGACGCCTTCCGCACCGCCGGCGGCCTCGTCATCATCCTGGTCGGGCTCGACATGCTGCGCGGCAGCCCCAGCGGCATCCAGCGCGACGAGGCCTCGCCCGAGGACGCCGAGGACCGCATCGTCGTTCCCTTCGCGATGCCGCTGATCGCCGGCCCGGGCGCGATCACGACCGCGATCACGCTGTCGGTCGCCTACCCGTCGCGCCTCTACCTGCCGGTCATCGCACTGTTTGCGTCGGTCGCGACCGCTGCCGTGCTATGGGCGACGCTGCGTCTCGCGCTCGTCCGCCAGCGGCTGGCCACACCGCGCGTCGAGCGCATCTTCACCCGCTTCATGGGCCTGATCCTGGTCGCCATCGGCTTCCAGATCGGCATGCTGGGTATACGCGACTTCTTCGGCCTGGGCGGCGCCTGACGGGCACCAGCGAGGCTCCGTCCCGCAAGTCAGTCCCGTTCGCCCCGAGCCTGTCGAAGGGCGTTTGCTGGGCTTCGACAGGCTCAGCCCGAACGGCAGTGGGTTACCGGGAGTTCAGACCGCGAATACCTGCTTCACGCGCAGCACCTCGCCACGCTCGATGATCCCGATCAGCCGGTCGATATTCGGGTGCTTGCCCGGATTCGCACGCGCGTCCTCGGTGTGCTCTGCATACAGCTCCAGCCCCTTCTTCGCCGCCTCGGCGTTGATCGAGCCGTAGAGCTGTGCGAGGTGGTTATACACCGCCAGCGAGCCGGCCTGACCGGCCTTGTTCTCGATAGTCGCGACGAGCGCACCATCGGCGTCGAGGAGGTTGAGGGCCGCCAGGTGCGACACCTTGGGCAGCGGCTTGAGATTGTCGGCAAACGCCATTCCAGTTTCCTTTCCGTCGTCTTAAATGAAACGCCACCCGCAGGTGGCGTTCTTCGTTGCGTACCGTGCCGGCCGCCGCCGGAGCGCGCGTTCAGATGCGCTTCGCGAGCTCCACGGCCTTGCCCACGTAGCTCGCCGGCGTCATGTCGAGCAGGCGCTGACGATCGGCTTCCGGAATCGCCAGCGTGCGGATGAATTCCTGCAGCGCCTCGCGCGTGATGCCCTTGCCGCGCGTCATGGCCTTCAGCTGTTCGTACGGATTTTCGATGCCGAAACGGCGCATCACCGTCTGCACCGGCTCCGCAAGCACTTCCCACGCACCGTCGAGATCGGCGGCAAGACGCAGCGGATCGGCCTCGAGCTTGTTCAGGCCGCGCAGGCAGGAATCGAGCGCCAGCACCGTATGGCCGAAGCCCACGCCCATGTTGCGCAGCACGGTCGAATCGGTGAGGTCGCGCTGCATGCGCGACACCGGCAACTTTTCGGTGAAGTGGCGCAACACCCCGTTGGCGATGCCGAAGTTGCCTTCGGCGTTCTCGAAGTCGATCGGGTTGACCTTGTGCGGCATCGTGGACGAACCCACCTCGCCCTCCTTCAGTTTCTGCTTGAAGTAACCGAAGGAGATGTACATCCAGATATCGCGGCAGGCGTCGATGAGGATCGTGTTGGTGCGCGCGATCGCGTCGAAGAGCTCGGCCATCGCGTCGTGCGGCTCGATCTGGATCGTGTACGGATTGAACTCCAGCCCGAGCGATTCGATGAAGCGGCGGTTGAAGCCTTCCCAGTCGAATGCCGGCCAGGCCGACAGGTGGGCGTTGTAGTTGCCGACCGCACCGTTGAACTTCGCCGTCAGCGACACCGCGGCGATCGAAACACGGGCGCGGAGCAGGCGTGCGGCGACGTTGGCCATTTCCTTGCCCAGCGTGGTCGGGCTCGCAGGCTGGCCATGCGTGCGCGAGAGCATCGGCAGATTGGCATGCAGGTGAGCGAGCTCGCGCAGGCGCGCGATCACCTTGTCGAGCACGGGCAACAGCACTGCATCGCGGCCTTCGCGCAGCATCAGCGCGTGCGAGGTGTTGTTGATGTCTTCGGAGGTGCAGGCGAAGTGGATGAACTCCGACACTTTCGTGACTTCGGCGTTGTGGCCCAGGCGTTCCTTGAGCCAGTATTCCATCGCCTTCACGTCGTGGTTGGTCGTCGCCTCGATGGCTTTCACCGCCGCGCTGTCGGCCGGGGAGAATTTCGCGACGACGCCGTCGAGCTCCGCCACGGTCGTCGCCGAGAACGGCGCAATCTCGGCGAGCCCCGGCTCGCCCGCCAGAGCCTTGAGCCATTCGATCTCGACGCGCACGCGATTGCGGATCAGACCGTGCTCGGAGAAATGCTCGCGCAGGCCAGCGACCTTTTCGTGGTAACGGCCGTCGAGCGGGGAAAGTGCGGTCAGAGGTGAAACGGACATGGCGGTATTTCCGGACAAAAGTGCTATTTTAACCTCCTGCGCCGTCGTCGAGTGTTCGACGACCCCGAGCGCCTTGGGCAACCTCGCCCACCACAGAGATCCCGTCAATGAGCGAATCGGAAAAATACCGGATCAAGGTTACCGCTGTAGCCGAATACGTGCCCGGCCAGTCCGCGCCGGAAGAAGAACGCTACGTGTTCGCCTACCACATCACGATCAGCAACACCGGCACCATCGGCGCGCAGCTCCTCAGCCGCCACTGGGTCATCACGGATGGCGCCGGAAAGGTACAGGAAGTGCGTGGCCAGGGCGTGATCGGCGAACAGCCGGCGCTCGCCCCCGGCGAGCAGTTCAGCTATTCGAGCGGCTCGGTGCTCGAAACGCCGGTCGGCACGATGCAGGGCAGCTACCAGATGCTCGCGGCGGACGGACATCGCTTCGACGCCGAAATTCCGGCCTTCGTGCTCGCGATGCCACGCGTGCTGCACTGAGTTCCGGCACTACTCGGCACCGCCCTCCTTGAGCAGTTGCACCGGCAGCACGACCTGCACGGCCGTGCCCTTGCCGGGCTCCGATTCGACGCGTACGTGCCCGTCGTACAGGTGGGTCATGGTGTGCACTACGGCCAGCCCCATGCCCGTTCCCTGTCCGACGTCCTTGGTCGTAAAGAAGGGTTCGAACAGTTTCTCGCGGTGCTCGGGTGCGATCCCCACGCCGACGTCCGTCACCGTGATCGCCACATAGGCTCCCCTGAACTCGTGACCACAGGAGTCGCAGCGCTGCGCACCGTCGAAGGACACACGGCGGGCCGTCAACCGGATGGTGCCGATGCCGGCGATCGCATCGCGCGCGTTGATCAGCAGGTTCATCATGATCTGGTGAAGATGTGCCGGATCAACGGATAGCCGCGGCAGACCGGGATCGATATCGGCAACCACCGCGAGCGTGTCGGGAAGGGTCGCGCGCAGCAGGCCGACGGCCTCGCGGCCGATCACGGCGAGCTCGGCGCTGCCCTGCTGCACCGCGCCGCCGCGGCGGAAGCTCAGGAGCTGCTGGATCAGTTCGCGCGCACGCTGGCCGGCCGAGCGAATCTCCTCGACGTACTTCAACACGCGCGCCTGCCCGCCGTCCTGCTTGAGCTGCGTGGCCGCCAGCTGCGAGTAGCCGAGGATGGCAGCGAGGACGTTGTTAAAATCGTGCGCGATGCCCCCCGCCAACGTGGCGACGAGCTCCATGCGCTCGAGCCGCGCAACGCGCTCGAACAGTTCGTGGCGCCTGCGCTCGTCCTCGCGCAGCTGCGTGATGTCTTCCTTGAGCGCGACGAAATGACGGACCTCGCCGCTCTCGTCCCGCACCGGTGACACGGATACCGCCTCGCGGATCAGCTTGCCGTCGCGGCTGCGATTCGACATCTCGCCGCGCCAGGCCTCCCCGGCGAGGATAGTCCGCCACAGGCTTGCATACTCCTCCTGCGTCGTCTCTCCGGACTTGAAAATGCTCGGCCGCTCTCCGATAAGCTCATCCTCGGAGTAGCCGTAGGCCTTGCAGCAGGCAGGATTCACGTATTCGATACGCCCGTCGCCATCGGTGATGATGACCGAACAGCCGGACTGCGCGATCGCTTCGGCGAGCGTCCGGTTGCGCGCCTCGCTCGCCCGCAGGGCGTCTTCCGCACGCTTGATCGGCGTGATGTCGGCGAAGCTGGTGATCACCGACGTGATCCGGCCCTCGGCATCGGCAATCGGCTGGCTGTTCACCTGGATCCACACCGGATCCTTCCCCGGATGGGCAATTCCCATCACCACGCCGCGCTGGGGCTGGCCCGTGCGCAAGGTGACCATCGCCGGGTGCAGGTCCGGCGGACAGGAAGAGCCATCCTCGTAGAGGAAGCCGACCGGCAGGCTCGCCGCCGTGTGGCCTTCGAGTTCGGCAGCAGAGAGTCCGTAGATCTGTTGCGCCGTGCGATTGCATGCGGTGATGCGGCCCGCACCGTCGCGCACAACCACCCCTTCGAGCATGATGTCGAACAGGGGCGAGAGGTCGTTCTGACCCCGCGATTGGCGCATCGACTGCTGCTTGTCTGCCATCTTGATCCGGGCCGATCCGTTTCCCGGATTATACGTACAGCATAGCAATGCAGCCAGTGCGCGATTTGCACCGAAACATCAGCTGCGGTAGTCGGCGTTGATCTTCACGTAGTCGTAAGAGAAATCGCAGGTCCACACCGTGGCGCGCTCGAGGCCGCGCCCGAGATCCACGCGCACGGTGATTTCGGACTCCTGCATCACGCGCGCCCCGGCCTCTTCGCGGTACGTTGCCGCACGGCCGCCGTTCTCGGCGACGAGCACCTCTTCGCTTGCGCTACCCAGCCACACACGCAGCCCGCTCACGTCGAGATCGTCGATGCCCGCATAGCCGATCGCCGCAAGAATGCGTCCGAGGTTGGGATCGGAGGCGAAGAAGGCGGTCTTGACCAGCGGCGAATGGCCGATCGCATAGCCCACCTTGCGGCACTCGGCACGGTCCTTACCGCCCTCGACGGCAATCGTCATGAACTTGGTGGCACCTTCACCATCGCGCACGATCGCCTGCGCGAGCCTGATCGAGACGTCGATGATCGCTTCGCGCAGCGCGCGGAAGTCTTCGCCCAGCGGATCGTTGATCTCGGCGTTGCCGGCCTTGCCGGTCGCGATGATGATGAAGGAATCGTTGGTCGAGGTGTCGCCATCGATGGTGATGCTGTTGAACGACAGGTCGGCCGCCTCGCGTGCGAGCGCGTCCAGCAGGGACTGCGAGATCGCCGCGTCGCAGGCGAGGAAGCCGAGCATCGTTGCCATGTTGGGCTTGATCATGCCCGCGCCCTTGCTGATGCCCGTCAGCGTGACCGTGCGCCCCGCGATCGTCACCTGGCGCGACACGGCCTTGGCCACGGTATCGGTCGTCATGATCGCGTGCGCGGCATCGAACCACCCGTCGGCACGCAGATTGGCCTGCGCAGCGGGGAGGCCGGCCACCAGTCGGTCTACCGGCAGCGGCTCGAGAATCACGCCGGTCGAGAACGGCAGAACCTGCTCGGGCTCGATCCCCATCAGCCCGGCCACGGCAGCACAGGTGGCATTGGCATTCGCCAGTCCTTCCGCGCCCGTTCCCGCGTTGGCGACACCGGTATTGATCACGAGCGCGCGGACTTTGCCGCCGGGAAGGTGTTCCTTGCACAGCTGGACCGGCGCGGCGCAAAAACGGTTGAGCGTGAACACCCCCGCCACGCGGCTGCCGGCCGCCACTTCGATGAGGGTGAGGTCGCGACGGTTCAGCTTGCGGATCGCGGCTTCGGCAACCCCGAGGCGAACGCCTGCGACCGGACGCAGCTCCGAGGCAACCGGGGTCGAGAGGTTAACGGGCATGACGGGTCTCCATCGGGCAAAGGGCGGCCGGCGCCGCCGTGGTTTCATTGGACGTCGGCAAGGACATCACTGCAGGGCCTCGCATCAACCGTTCTGACGCGACGACGAAGCTGCCGTGACGGCGAGCGAGACCTGCTGGGCGAACAGCTGGAAGGCCTCGAAACGTTCGTCATCGATACCCTCCGCCGGATGGGTGCGGTCGGCGTAGAAAAGGCCGATCGGGCGTCCCTGCGCGAGGATGGGCGCGATGCAGGCACAGGGGGCATCGGTCACCTGCAACAGGCGGTCGAGCCGGATTTCCGGCGACGTCTGACCAGGACCGAAACGCATCGCGCGCGGGTTGCGGAAGAATTCGTTGAACAGGTCACCGGGCGTGCCGTCGAGGGAAAAGATGAAAGCCTGCCGCAAGGCCTCGGCGCCGCTACCAAGCGATGTTTTCCCTACCAGTTGCAAGCGGTTCTGCGACATCAGGGCGAACAGCACGCGGTCGAAGCCGACGCCGCGATAGATGCCTTCGAGCACAAGTTGCAGGATTTCGTTAAGGTTCGCGCCCGCCGCGATGCGGCCCGAAATCTCCCGCAGGATCCTCAACTGGAGCTGCGGATCAGGCTCCATCGCGAGCACTTCCGCCGCCTCGGCCTCACCGGCCTCCGGGGGTCCCACGGCGGGAGCGGGCCGCGGAATCAGTTCACCGGCTTCGGCTGCGCCGAAATATCCGGCAATGCGCGCGGCCTCGACGCTGTTGGCTGCAAGCTCCTCGCGCATCGCCTCGGACGAGAGTCCGGCGAAGATCGCCAGGCTGCAAACGAGCTTTTCCAGGCCCGGGCTATCCCAGCCGTTCTCGACTTCGACGGCGAACCGGTGGGCAAAGTGGATTGCCTGCTCCGACACGCCCGGGCGACCGCTGCCATCGAGCACGGACTGGAGCAGCGGCCCGAGCTTCCACTCGCGCGCCAGCCCCTGTGAAAGCTGGCGCAGGCGAAAGCCGAGTACGCTCATCTGCGCCTCGTCGTCGGATTGGCCGGCGGCGAGGGCTTCATCCAGCCGCTGCGCGAGCTTGCCGCCGAAGCACCAGAAGGCCATCTCGCCGACGCGGGACAGCAGCGCGGCGATGAAGACCTCTTCGCTGCGCCCATCGCGCCGCAGAGCGGCCAGTGCGCGCGCCTGCACGGCCGCATGGAACACGTGCGCCATCTCGTTCACGACGCGCTGCCGGACACCGCCGGCGAGCAGCGCATCAATCACGCGGATCGCAACCGCAATCTCCGCGACGGCATTGAAGCCGAGCACGACGATGGCGCGACTGATCGTGCTTACGCCGTGGCGTGTGGGGTTGTACAGGACGCTGTTGGCGAGCTTGAGCACCTTCGCCGTCATTGCCGCGTCCTGCAGGATGGCCTGGGCGAGTTTCCCGGTCGGGGATTTTTCGTCCTCGGTGACGGAATGGATCAGGGCTACCGTCGCGCCGAGCGCAGGCATCTCCTGGTCGCGAATGAAGGCGACCCACTCCCCAAGGCCGCGTGGGTCGCGCACCCCCTGCTCCGCGGCATCCTCCGGAACGCCGAGTTGCAGCTCCGGAAACAGTGCGGGCTCGCCGGGGCGCCGGCCCTTGGAATCAGCCGGGCCGCTCATGTCAGGAAACGCTTCGCGTTAAGCCAAGAACGGCCCGCGGGGGGCCGTTCGGAAACATGGCGGGAACGCGTCGTGCCGCCCATCGTTTCTCAGCTCAGCTTGCCGTGGCAGTGCTTGTACTTCTTCCCCGAGCCGCAGGGGCAGAGGTCGTTGCGCCCGACCTTCGGGGCCTGCGCAACGGCAACACCGCCTTCCTGCTCCTGCGCCGCGGCACCGAGCGCCTCGTCGTAGTCGGCGTGGTGGTACTGCACATTGTCCAGCTCGGGCGGACGTTCGGCCTCCTCGAGCTGCGACTCGGTGCGGACCTGCACGGTCATCAGCAGCTTGGAGACTTCGCTGCGCACGGTCTCGAGCAGGCCCTCGAAAAGCTCGAAGGCTTCGCGCTTGTACTCCTGCTTCGGGTTCTTCTGCGCGTAACCGCGCAAATGAATGCCCTGACGCAGATGATCCAGCGCGGCCAGATGTTCGCGCCAGTGCGTGTCGAGGCTCTGCAACATCACGTCACGCTCGAACTTGTGCCACGCCCCCACGTCGACCTGCGCGATCTTTGCAGCATAAGCCTCGTCGGCCGCGGCGAGGATGCGCTTGAGAATGGTCTCGTCATCCAGATTCGATTCGGCCTTCAGCCACTCGCCCACCGGCAGGCGGAGCTGGAATTCCGCCGCGAGGGCCTGCTCCAGCGCCGCGATGTCCCACTGTTCCTCGACGCTATCGACCGGCACGTAGATGCGGAAGGCATCGTGCAACACCCCCTGGCGCATTGCATGGATCGTGTCGGCGATGTCCTCGCTCTCGAGCAGCTCGTTGCGCTGCTGGTAGATGACCTTGCGCTGGTCGTTGGCAACATCGTCATATTCAAGCAGCTGCTTGCGGATGTCGAAGTTGCGTTGCTCGACCTTGCGCTGGGCCGACTCGAGCGAGCGCGTGACCATCGCGTGCTCGATCGCCTCGCCTTCGGGCATCTTCAGCCGCACCATGATCGCATTGAGCCGCTCGCCGGCGAAGATCTTCATCAGCGGGTCTTCGAGCGAGAGGTAGAAACGCGAGCTGCCCGGGTCGCCCTGGCGGCCAGCGCGGCCACGCAGCTGATTGTCGATGCGCCGGGACTCGTGCCGCTCGGTACCGACGATGTGCAGCCCGCCCGCCGAGAGCACCTGCTCGTGCACTTTCTGCCATTCCGAACGCATCTCCGCGATGCGCGCATCCTTCTGTTCCTGGGGCAGCGCTTCGTCGTCGCGGATCGCGGCGATCTGGCGCTCGATGCTGCCGCCGAGCACGATGTCGGTACCGCGGCCGGCCATGTTCGTGGCGATCGTGATGACCCCGGGACGACCCGCCTGCGCGACGATCTCGGCTTCGTGTTCATGCTGCTTGGCGTTGAGCAGCTGATGGGGCAGCTTTTCGCGCTGCAGCAGGCCGGAGAGGAATTCGTTGATCTCGATCGAAGTCGTGCCGACCAGCACCGGTTGGCCGCGACCGACGCATTCGCGGATGTCGCTGATCACCGCATCCCACTTTTCTTTCGCCGTGCGGTACACCTTGTCGTTGTCGTCGCGACGCTGCATCGGCCGGTTGGTCGGGACCACGACCGTTTCCAGGCCATAGATCTGGTGGAACTCGTAGGCTTCGGTGTCGGCGGTGCCCGTCATGCCGGCGAGCTTGCCGTACATACGGAAGTAGTTCTGGAAGGTAATCGACGCGAGCGTCTGGTTCTCGGCCTGGATGCGCACGCCTTCCTTGGCCTCGACAGCCTGGTGCAGCCCCTCGGACCAGCGACGACCGGCCATCAGGCGGCCGGTGAATTCATCGACGATCACCACCTCGTTGTTCTGCACGACGTAGTGCTGGTCCTTGAAGTACAGCGAGTGCGCGCGCAGTGCCGCGTAGAGGTGATGCACGAGCAGGATGTTGCCCGGGTCGTACAGGCTTGCGCCCTCCGCCAGCAGGCCCATGCGCGTGAGGATCTGCTCGGCGTTCTCGTGCCCCTGTTCGGTCAGCAGCACCTGGCGCGCCTTGAGGTCCAGCGTGTAGTCGCCGGGCTTGGTGACCTCCTCACCCTCGCCTTCCTGCTGCGTGAGCATCGGCGCGACCTGGTTGAGCTTGAGGTACAGCTCGGTGTGGTCCTCGGCCTGGCCGGAAATGATCAGCGGCGTGCGCGCCTCGTCGATCAGGATGGAGTCCACTTCGTCGACGACCGCGAAGTTGAGGCTGCGCTGCACGCGCTCACTGGTGGAATACACCATGTTGTCGCGCAGGTAATCGAAGCCGAATTCGTTGTTCGTGCCGTAGGTGATGTCAGCGCCGTAGGCAGCCTGCTTTTCCTCGTGCGACATGCGCGACAGGTTGCACCCCGTCGTCAGTCCGAGGAAGCCATAGATGCGCCCCATCCAGTCCGCATCGCGGCTCGCGAGGTAGTCGTTGACGGTGACGACATGCACACCCTTGCCACTGAGCGCATTGAGGTAGGACGGCAGCGTCGCAACCAGCGTCTTGCCTTCGCCGGTGCGCATTTCGGAGATCTTGCCGTTGTGCAGCACCATACCGCCGATCAGCTGCACGTCGAAGTGGCGCATGCCGTGGACACGCTTCGCCGCCTCGCGCACGACCGCGAAAGCTTCGGGCAGCAGGCTGTCAAGGCTTTCGCCGTTGGCGACGCGCTGCCTGAATTCGTCCGTCTTGGCCCGCAGGGCCTCGTCCGTCAAGGCCGAGATCGTCGGCTCCAGCGCATTGATGGTGCGTACCGTCTGGGAATACTGGCGGATGAGGCGGTCGTTGCGACTACCGAAAATCTTCTTGAGCAGGCCGGAAATCATGTGGGTATCTGATGGGACCGATTCGGCAAAAAGGGAAGTTTAGCATGCCGGCCGCAAGGCCCCGCAGCGGATGCGGCGACGGGGTACGGGCACGCTATTGAAGATCCACGCTTGCGGCCGAGGACTGCCCGACCTACCATCAGGGCGCAATCCGACTTCGGCACCTCAATGACCCAGCTCATCCAGCGCTTCCTGGGCACCGGCGACGCTCTTGCGCGCCTGAAGGACCACGCGGCGCGCCTGGTGCGCCTGCAGAACCTGCTCCAGCAACACCTCCCGCCCGCGCTTGCGTCGGCCTGCTCGGTCGCCAACCTGAAGGGCGACACGCTGGTGCTGCTCGCCAACGGTGGCGCCGCGGCCGCACGCCTGAAGCAGATCGCGCCTTCGCTGATCCAGCAATTTGGCGCTGTCGGGCTGCCTATCAAGACCGTGCAGGTGAAGGTGAAGGTGCTCGAGACGCACGAGGAACGGCGCCCTCCGCCGCAACGCACGATTTCGGAGGACGGCAGCCGCAGCATCGCGGATTTCTCGGCCACGCTGCCTGCGGATTCGCCGCTGCGCGAGTCGCTCGAACGCCTGGTGCGACGCAGTCGCCGCGACTGATCATCCGCCAGACCATCAACCGGCTTCGCTCGCACCCGAGCTGCCGAATGTCGGCGACAGCGCTTCGGCAGCCCCCGCCCGAGCCCATCCCCTGCCGGGAGGAGGCTAGACGAAGGGCACGAACACGCGTTCGAGCGCGAACAAGGCGAGGAACACGAACAGCACGGCAATCCCGGCGCGGAGGCAGTTCCACGCCCAGACGCGGTACTTGGGATTGCCCGTGAGCATCCACGCGACGAGCGATCCGCCGATGCCGATCACTGCAAGGATGGCAAACAGCCGGATCACCAGCATCGCCGGGCGCTCAGACAGCGAGGGAGAGTTCGAACTGGTGGCTGACCGCCGCCGGGGTCGCTGCGTCCTGCTCGAACGTCACGATTTCCCATGCGCTGCTGTCTTCCAGCAGCACGCGCAGCACCTGGTTGTTCAACGCATGCCCGGCCTTGTGTGCGGAATACCGGGCAAGGAGCGGGTGACCGCACAGGTAGAGGTCGCCGATCGCATCCAGGACCTTGTGCTTGACGAACTCGTCCACGTAGCGCAAGCCTTCGGCATTGAGCACGCGGTATTCGTCCATCACGATCGCGTTGTCCAGGCTGCCGCCCAGCGCCAGGCCGTTGGCGCGCATGAACTCGACGTCCTGCATGAAGCCGAAGGTGCGCGCGCGCGCGACGTCACGGACGTAGGAGTGTTCGGCGAAATCGATGCTAACCTGGGTCGAGGTCTTGTCGATCGCAGGGTGGTTGAACACGATGGAGAAATCCAGCCGGAAACCGTCGTAGGGTTCGAGACGCACCCACTTGTCATCCTCACGGTATTCGACGGCCTTCTTCACGCGCAGGAAGCGTTTCGCGGCCTTCTGCTCCTCGATGCCAGCCGACTGCAGCAGGAACACGAAGGGACCTGCACTGCCGTCAAGGATGGGGAGTTCAGGTGCATCGACGTCGACGTGCAGGTTGTCGATACCCAGGCCGGCGAGGGCCGACATCAGGTGTTCGACGGTGCCGACCTTGGCGCCGCCGCGCTCGAGGCCAGAACACATGCGCGTGTCGCACACCGAATAGGGGTCGGCCGGGAAGTCCACGGGCGGATCGAGATCGACGCGGTGGAAGACGATGCCCGTATCGGGCGCGGCCGGACGCAACACCAGCTGGACCTTGCGTCCGCCGTGCAGACCAACACCGGTGGCCTTGATGAGCGATTTGAGGGTGCGCTGCCTGATCATCGTTAAATTCCCGTTACACGACAGCAGTTTAGCACGCAGGCACGGCGTCACGCGGCAAGTTTCGCTGCATCGCAACATGCAACACAGCGTTGCTATGTGATGCCATCACGCCTCTGCTGCGTCGACGGAAACAGAAACGGGCGCGTGCCGCAGACCGGAGGCGACGGTCCACAGCACGCGCCCGTCATGGGCGGAGCCGGTTATGCTCAGTCGGCCTGCTTGCGCAGGAAGGCCGGGATGTCGTACGTACCCATGCCGTTCGCGCTCATCGCCTCGACCGTCGTGCGGCGGTTGGTGCGAATGACCGCCGGAACGTCCAGGTTGGTGAGATCGATACCGCCGACCGAAGGACCGTAGGTGCCCGTGCCCTGCACGACCTGCATCACCGGCTGGCGCGCGGCGCGCGGCATGCCGAGGCCGGTCGCGACGACGGTGACGCGGACGCGGTCTTCCATCGACTCGTCGAACACGGTGCCGTACTTGACGAAGGCTTCGGGCGCGGCGAAGGCCTGGACGGTCTTCACGGCATCGCGCACTTCGGACATCTTCAGCGAGCGGCTGGCGGTGATGTTGATCAGCACGCAGCGCGCGCCGGACAGTTCCGTACCCTCGAGCAAGGGGCTCACGGCGGCCTGCTCGGCGGCGATGCGTGCGCGGTCCATGCCGGAGGCTTCGGCCGAACCCATCATCGCGCGCCCCATCTCGCCCATCGCGGTACGCACGTCCTGGAAGTCGACGTTCACCAGGCCGGGCACGTTGATGATCTCGGCGATGCCGCCAACGGCGCTGCGCAGCACGTTGTCCGCCGAACGGAAGCAGTCCTCGAAGCCGGCGTCGTCGCCGTACACTTCGAGCAGCTTGTCGTTGAGGACGATGATCAGCGAGTCGACGTAGCGGGTCAGTTCCTCGACGCCGCTTTCCGCAACGCGCAGGCGGTTCTCGAAGTCGAAGGGCTTGGTCACGACCGCAACGGTCAGGATGCCCATCTCCTTGGCGATCTCGGCCACGACCGGCGCTGCACCGGTGCCGGTGCCGCCACCCATGCCGCCGGTGATGAAGCACATGTGGGCGCCGTCGAGCGCCGCCGCGATCGATTCGCGCGAATCCTGCGCGGCGGCACGGCCGGCCTCGGGCTTCGAGCCCGCACCCAGACCCGAGTCGCCCAGCTGGATCTTGTTCGGGGCGAGGCAGCGGTTGAGCGCCTGCGCATCGGTGTTGGCGACGATGAATTCGACGCCCTGCACCCCTTCCCGGATCATGTGATCGACGGCATTGCCGCCGGCACCACCGACACCGATCACCTTGATGATCGTGCCGGTCTGCTCCTTCTCAATGATTTCAAACATTTGCCTCGCCTCCTGAGAAACAACCCCAATATGCACCGAGCTGCCGCCGAGTCTACATCTAGTAATAAATCAAAAGTTTACAACTAAATACGGGGACCTGATCAACAACTCATTCAATTTGGCTGAAAAATTCACGCCATTCCGTCAAAAATTCTTTTCGAACCACGATTTCATGCGGCCGAACACCTGCCGCACGCTGCGCGTCTCGCGCGCCAGCATGCCGCGACGGCGCTGGGCGTGGCCTTCCATGACCAGGCCCATGGCCGTGGCATAGCGTGGGTGGCACACGACATCCGCGAGGCCGCCCGAGTACTGCGGCGCACCCACGCGCACCGGCATGTGGAACACTTCCTCGCCGAGCTCGACCATGCCGAGCATCACGGACGAGCCCCCGGTGAGCACGATTCCCGAGGACAGCAGCTCTTCGTAACCGCTGCGGCGCAGTTCGGCCTGCACGAGTTCGAACAGTTCGGACACGCGCGGCTCGATGACGTCGGCAAGACGCTGGCGCGACAGCGGGCGCGGCGGGCGGTCGCCGACACCGGGCACCTCGATCATCTCCTCGGGGTCGGCCAGCGTGTGCATCGCGACGCCGTGGCGGATCTTGATCTCCTCGGCTTCGGAGGTCGGCGTACGCAGCGCCATCGCGATGTCGTTGGTGATCTGGTCGCCCGCGACCGGGAGCACCGCCGTGTGGCGGATCGCGCCGTGCGTGAAGACCGCGATGTCGGTGGTGCCGCCGCCGATGTCGACGAGGCACACACCCAGTTCCTTCTCGTCCTCGGTCAGCACCGCGTAGCTCGATGCGAGCGGCTGCAGGATGAGATCCATGACTTCGAGCCCGCAGCGGCGCACGCACTTGATGACGTTCTGTGCGGCCGACACGGCGCCGGTGACGATATGCACTTTGACTTCGAGTTTGACGCCGCTCATGCCGATCGGCTCGCGCACCCCGCCCTGCCCGTCGATGATGAACTCCTGGGTGAGGGTGTGCAGGATCTGCTGCTCGGCCGGCACCGGCATCGCGCGGGCAACCTCGATCACGCGCTCGACGTCGAGCGGGGTGACTTCCTTGTCCTTGATCGCGACCATGCCATTCGAGTTGAAACTCTTGATATGGCTGCCCGCGATCCCCGTATAGACGTCGCGGATCTTGCATTCCGCCATCAACTCGACTTCCTGGATCACGCGCGAGATCGCATCGACCGTGGCCTCGATGTTCACGACTACGCCGCGTTTGAGGCCGCTGGCCGGCTGCGTGCCGACCCCGACGACATTGATCCGCCCGTCGGGACGAACCTCCGCGACCATGCACGTGACCTTGGCGGTACCGATGTCCAGCCCGACGATCAGGTCCTTGTATTCCTTGCTCATTGCTTGCCTTTCGCTGCCTTGAAGTCCCCCACCGGGGTGAGGGCGAATCCGCTCGGATAGCGGAGGTCCGCTACCGCCACCTGCACACCAACCTTGTCCCGCGCCTGCGGCCAGGCGCTCACGAAACGTTCCAGGCGCTCGCCGATCGGCGCCTTTTCCTGGTCGCGTCCGAGCATGATGACCATGCCGTCGTCGAGCTTGAGCTGCCACGCCTCGCGCGCCGACAGTGCGAGACCGACGAGCCTGCGGCCGAGCGGCTCGAGCATCGCGCCGAATTCGCGATGCTTCGCCTGGATGTAGGCCGCCGAGCCCTGGGGCCCCGAGAAGGAAGGCATGGCGGCATTGCTCGCTGCGACGAAGACTTCGCCCTGGCGGTTCACGAGCTGCGAGTCGCCACTTCCGGACACGGTCCAGTACGCCACGGCCTGATGTTCCTCGAGGCGCAACTCCAGCACGTCGGGCCAGCGGCGGCGGACTTCGGCACGCCGGACCCAGGGCAGTTTCTCGAAGGTTTCACGCACGGTTTCGAGGTCCACCGAGAAGAAATTGCCGTGGATCGCGCTCCGGGCCACGTATTCGAGCTGCTCGTTGGTCACCTGCGCCGGCGGCGTCAGCACGACGACCTCGCGCAGCGGAAACAGCGGACGCGACAGGAACCACGCGACGAAGGCATAGCCGAACGCAACCGCAGCGAACAGCATCAGGAGGTCCGAAAACAGGTTCAGCACAGCCGGCCGGTGCCACACACCCTCGCGCTCATGCGTGCGGCCGGGAATCCGGCTGGTGCCGGAAAGCCCGCGCGCGGCAAGCGGAGAGCGGAGGCGGAATTCAGCCAAGGCGGGCATCCTCGAGGATCGCGAGACACAGTTGGGTGAAGTCCATGCCAGCCACGCGTGCCGCCATCGGCACCAGCGAATGGCCGGTCATGCCCGGGCTGGTGTTCATTTCGAGTAGATAGGGGCGTCCGTCCTCGGTCAGGATCAGGTCGGCACGGCCCCAGCCGCGGCAACCGAGCACGCGGGCGCTCTGCATGATCAACGCCTGCAGGGCCTGCTCTTGCTCGGCGGGCAGCCCGCAGGGACACAGGTAGCGCGTATCGTCGGTGAAGTACTTGTTCTGGTAGTCGTAGTTGCCACCGGGCGCTTCGATGCGGATCAGCGGCAGGGCCCGGTCATGCAGGAAGGGCGCGGTCAGTTCCGCACCGGAGATGAACTCCTCGGCGATCACGAGATTGTCGTAGCGGGCCGCGAGCTCCCATGCGGCCCTCAGCTGGCCGGGCTCGGTGACCTTGGTCGCGCCCATGCTGGAACCTTCATGCACCGGCTTGACGAAGATCGGCAGGCCCAGGTCGGCCGCGACCGCATCCCAATCGGTATCGGCGTTCAGGATCGCGTAGCGCGGGGTCGGCAGGCCGCAGGCCGCCCACACCATCTTCGTGCGCCACTTGTCCATCGCCAGCGCGGACGCCATCACGCCGCTGCCCGTGTAGGGGATCTTGAGCAATTCCAGCATGCCCTGCACCGTGCCGTCCTCGCCGCCGCGGCCGTGCAGCGCGATGAAGGCGCGGTCGTAGCCCTGCTCCTTGAGAACGTGGAGGTCGAGCTCGGCCGGGTCGAAGCCATGTGCATCGACGCCCGCAGCACGCAGGGCCGCGAGCACGGCGCCGCCCGACATCAGCGAAACGTCCCTTTCGGCCGAAGTGCCGCCCAACAGCACCGCAACCTTGCCGAATCTGGCACGCATGGCCGGATCGACCACCGCCTTGTCCATCACTTCGCCGCTCACGCCACTTCCTCGTTGTTCGCCAGTTTTCCGGGCACGGCGCCGATCGAGCCCGCCCCCATCGTGATCACCACGTCGCCGTCGCGCGCAGCCGAGAGGATCGTCGCGGGCATGTCGCCGATGTCCTCGACGAAGACCGGCTCGACCTTGCCCGACACGCGGATCGCACGCGCCAACGAGCGCCCGTCCGCCGCGACCACCGGCGCCTCGCCAGCGGCATACACTTCCGCCAGCAGGAGGGCATCGACGGTCGACAAGACCTTCACGAAGTCTTCGAAACAGTCCCGCGTGCGGGTGTAGCGGTGCGGCTGGAAGGCAAGGACGAGACGGCGGCCGGGGAACGCGCCCCGCGCGGCCGCAAGCGTCGCGGCCATCTCGACCGGGTGGTGGCCGTAGTCGTCGATAAGGGTGAAGCTGCCGCGCTCGCTGCCATCCTCGCCGCGCAACGCAATCTCGCCGTAGCGCTGGAATCGCCGCCCGACGCCCTTGAACTCGGCGAGCGCCTTGATGATCGCTTCGTCCGGCACCTGCGCCTCGGTCGCCACGGCGATCGCGGCGAGCGCATTGAGCACGTTGTGCAGGCCCGGCAAGTTCAGCTCGATCGGCAGGCGGCTCGTCGTGCCGTTCACGCGCACGGCGTCGAACAGCATGCGGCCGCTCTCGGCGCGGATGTTCTCGGCGCGGATGTTGGCGGTCTCCGACAGGCCGTAGCGGACGATCTGCTTCGACACCAGCGGCATGATCGAGCGCACGTGCGGGTCGTCTTCGCACAGCACCGCGACGCCGTAGAACGGCAGGTGCTGGAGGAAGTCGACAAAGGCCTGCTTGAGGCGGGCGAAGTCATGTCCGTAGGTATCCATGTGGTCGGCGTCGATGTTCGTGACAACCGAGATCACAGGAGTCAGCAGCAGGAAGGAGGCATCGGACTCGTCCGCCTCGGCGACCAGGAAGTCGCCCTTGCCGAGACGCGCATTCGCGCCGGCTGCATTGAGCTTGCCGCCGATCACGAAAGTGGGGTCCAGGCCACCCTCCGCGAGGATGCTCGCGACGAGCGAGGTCGTCGTGGTCTTGCCGTGGGTGCCCGCGATCGCGATGCCCTGCTTGAGGCGCATCAGCTCGGCGAGCATCTGGGCGCGGGGCACGACCGGGATGTGGCGTGCTCGCGCGGCCGTCACTTCCGGGTTGTCGTTGCGCACCGCGGTGGAGATCACGACGGCATCGGCCTGGGCAACATTCTCGGCAGCGTGGCCGGAAACGACATGCGCACCGAGCGCGCGCAGGCGGCGTGTCGCTGCGTTTTCGCCGAGATCCGAGCCGCTCACGGTGTAGCCGAGATTGACCAGCACCTCGGCAATGCCGCTCATGCCGGCGCCGCCGATGCCGACGAAATGGATGCGCTTGACTTTGTGCTTCATTGCTTTCTCCCGGCCGCGAGGTCTTCGCAGACTTTCGCGACCGCCTCGGCGGCGTTCGGCTTTGCCAGCGCGCGCGCCTTTGTGGCCATGTCGAGCAGGCGCGTGCGATCGAGGCTCGCCAGGATGCCCGCCAGCCGCTCGGCGTTGAGTTCGGTTTGCGGGAGCAGATAGGCCGCTCCCTGATCGGCGAGGAAGCGCGCGTTGCCGGTCTGGTGATCGTCCACCGCATGCGGGAACGGCACCAGCAGGCTCGCGGCACCCGCAGCCGCCAGTTCCGCGACGGTCAGCGCACCGGCGCGGCAGATGACGAGATCGGCTTCGGCGTATTTCGTCGCCATGTCGTCGATGAAGGGCAGCAGCTCGCCCTCGACGCCGGCCGCGGCGTAGGCGCTGCGCAGCGCGTCGATCTGTTTCGTGCCGGCCTGGTGCGTGACGAGCGGGCGCTCGCCCGGCTTCATGCGCGCGAGCGCCTGCGGCACCGTTTCATTGAGGACCGCAGCCCCCAGACTGCCGCCGACCACCAGCACCTTGAGCGCACCGCTCCGGCCGGCAAAGCGCTCGGCAGGTGCGGCGACGGCCGCGATGTCGGCACGCACGGGGTTGCCGACCCAGGCAGCCTTCTTCAGCACCTTCGGGAAGCCGGCGAGAACCCGGTCAGAAACACCGGCGAGCACGCGGTTCGCAAGCCCCGCAACCGAATTCTGTTCGTGCAGAAGCAAGGGACGACCCGTGAGCGCGGCCATCATGCCGCCCGGGAAGGTCACGTAGCCGCCCATGCCCAGCACGACGTCGGGGCGGATGCGCCCCAGTTCGCGCAGCGCCTGCCAGAACCCGCGCAGCAGGTTCAACGGCAGCAGTAGCTTGCGCACGATGCCCTTGCCGCGCAGCGCGGTGAAGCGCACCCATGCGGTCTCGTAGCCCCGCTCCGGGACGATGCGCGCCTCCATGCCGTCGGGGTTGCCCATCCACACGATGCGCCATCCGCGCGCGCGCAGCACTTCCGCCACGGCAATGCCGGGGAAGATGTGACCGCCCGTGCCTCCGGCCATGACGAGGAGCGTCTTCATGAGCGCCCCCGCATCACTTGGCGGTTCTCCCAGTCAACGCGCAGCAGGATCGCGAGCGCGACACAGTTCGCGACGATGCCCGAGCCGCCGAAGCTCATCATCGGGAGCGTGAGCCCTTTGGTGGGCAACAAACCCGTATTCACCCCCATGTTGATGAAGGACTGCACGCCGATCCACAGGCCGATACCCATCGCCACGAGGCCCGAGAAATAACGTTCGAGCTTGATCGCCTCGCGCCCGATGAGCATCGCGCGGTGCACGAGGATCGCGAACAGCACGACGATGGTCAGTACACCAACGAAACCGAGTTCCTCGGCGATCACCGCAAGCAGGAAGTCGGTGTGCGCTTCGGGCAGGTAGAAGAGCTTTTCGACGCTCGCGCCGAGGCCGACGCCGAACCACTCGCCGCGTCCGAACGCGATCAGTGCGTGCGAGAGCTGGTAACCCTTGCCGAAGGCGTCCTGCCACGGGTCCATGAAGCCGAACAGACGGTCCCGGCGGTAGGGGGAGAGCCAGACCAGCAACGCGAGGCCGATCACCGCGACGATCGCAAGCAGCACGAACACGCGCACGTTGATGCCGCCGAGGAACAGCACGCCGAACGCGATCGCGGCGACGACGACGAAGGCGCCGAAGTCGGGCTCGCGCAGCAGCAGGAATCCGACGAGAACGATGGTGACCGCCATCGGCAGGAAGCCGCGGCGGAAGCTGCCCATGTCCGGGAGCTTGCGCACCGTGTAGTCCGCTGCATACAACGCGGCGAAGAGCTTCATCAGCTCGGAGGGCTGCAGATTGACCGGGCCGAGCGGCAGCCAGCGCTGCGCGCCATTGACTTCCCGACCGACCCCGGGGATCAGCACCACGACCAGCAGTGCGAGGCCGGCAAGGAACAGCAGCGGCGCAAACTGCTGCCACTGGCGCATCGTCACCTGAAAGGCCGTCAGGCCGCCGATCACGCCGATCGCGAGGAAGATCGCGTGGCGGATCACGAAGTAGTACTGCTGGTAGCCGGTGAACTTGCTGCCTTCGGCGATCGCGATGGACGAGGAATAGACCATCACGAGACCGATGAGCAGCAGCGCGGCCGCGGACCAGATCAGCAGCGGATCGAGGTCGCGCGCGGGGGTCTGCGGGCGCATCAGGCGATTGACCGCGCGGCTCGTGTCCGAACCGATGCCACCGGCGTTGCGCGAGGTGATCCAGCCGCTCAGGGCCGACACGAATTTCATGTCGCGCTCACCCCCGATTGACGAAGCACCGCGGCAACGAACACTTCTGCGCGATGCGCATAATTTCGGAACATGTCGAGGCTTGCGCAGGCGGGCGAAAGCAGCACGACATCGCCCGGCTGCGCGAGCGCCGCGGCGCGGGCAACGGCCGCATCCATGTCTGCCACACGCTCGGTCGGCACGCCCGAACCGGCCAGCGCCGTATCGATGAGTGCGGCGTCGCGGCCGATGAGCATCACGGCACGCGCGTGGCGCGCAACGGCCTCGCGCAGCGGCGAAAAATCCTGCCCTTTCCCGTCACCGCCGGCGATCAGGACGACCCGCCGGCCCAGTCCTTCCAGAGCGGCCAGCGTCGCCCCCACGTTGGTGCCCTTGGAATCGTCGTAGAACACCACGCCGTCGGCCCGCCGTGCAACGGGCTCGACGCGGTGCGGCAGCCCGCGGAATGCCTTCAGGCCCGCGATCAGCGCCGGATAGGGAAGATCGATCGCGCGCGCGAGCGCCAGTGCAGCCATGGCGTTCGCCGCATTGTGCGCACCGGCGATCGGAAGTTCGGCGACACGCAGCAGGCTCTGCCCGCCGCAGGCGAGCCATTCGGCACCTTCCGCGTCGGCGACGATGCCGTAATCGTCGGGGCCCGCCGGTGCGTCCGTGCCGAAGGACACGACACGCCGCCCGGATTGCGCCATCGCCATCACGCGCGCGTCCTGGCGGTTGAGCACCTGCACGCCATCGCCGTCGAAGATGCGCGCCTTGACGGCCGCGTAGCCGTCGAGGTCGCCGTGGCGGTCGAGATGGTCGTCGGTGACGTTCAGCACCGTCGCACCTTCGGCATTCAGACCGGCGGTGGTTTCGAGCTGGAAGCTCGACAGCTCCAGCACCCAGCAGTCGGGGAGCGCAGCACCGCGATCGAGCCGCTCCATGAGCACGGTCAGCGCGGCGGGGCTAATGTTGCCCGCGGCGACGGCATCCAGTCCGGCCGCGCGGCACAGCGCCGCCGTCAGCGCGGTAGTCGTGGTCTTGCCGTTCGTGCCCGTGATCGCAAGGATTCGGGTGCGGGCCCGCGCCAGCCCCGCGAGCGCGTCGGCAAGCAGCGTCATCTCGCCGACCACCGCGATGCCGCGGCGACGCGCCTCGACAAGCACCGGCGTGCGTGCGTCGATGCCCGGACTGAGCGCAATGCGCGCGACGCCGTCGAGAAGACGGTCCGTGAACTCGCCGAGGACGATCTCGGCCGCCGGCACGCTCGCCCTGAGCACCGAGAGACCCGGCGGCTCGCTGCGGCTGTCGGCCACGCGCACGCGCGCACCCTGCCGTGCGCACCACTGCGCCATCGCCAGGCCGGACTCGCCGAGCCCGAGAACCAGTACGAGCTTGTCGGATGCGGCGCTCATCTCAGCTTCAGGGTCGAAAGGCCGAACAGCACGAGCATGATCGTGATGATCCAGAAGCGCACCACGACCTGGGTTTCCTTCCAGCCACCCAGTTCGTAGTGGTGATGCAGGGGCGCCATGCGGAAGATGCGCTTGCCGCCGCTGTACTTGAAGTACAACACCTGCGCCATCACCGACATCGTCTCGGCAACGAAGAGACCACCCATGATGAAGAGCACGATTTCCTGGCGCACGACGACCGCAACCGTTCCCAGCGCGGCCCCCAGCGCCAGCGCGCCGACGTCGCCCATGAAGACTTCCGCGGGGTAGGCGTTGAACCACAGAAAGCCGAGGCCCGCCCCGCACAAGGCGCCGCAGAACACGGCGAGTTCACCCGCACCGTTGATGTAGGGCACGCCGAGATACTTCGAGAAACCGGCATGGCCGGCGACGTAGGCGAAGATCGCGAGCGCGCCGGCGACCATCACGGTCGGCATGATCGCGAGGCCGTCGAGACCGTCGGTGAGGTTCACCGCGTGGCTCGTGCCATTGATGACGAAGTACGAAAGCGCGATGAAACCGTAGATGCCCAACGGGTACGAGACGGCCTTGAAGAAGGGCACGATCAGTTCGGTCTGTGCCGGCTCGTGCGCAGTGAGCCCCAGAAACAGCGCCGCGGCCAGCGCGATCAGAGAGGTCCACAGATACTTCCAGCGGCTCGGCAGGCCCTTCGGGTCGCGACGCACGACCTTGCGCCAGTCATCGACCCAACCGACCGCGCCGAAGCCCAGCGTGACGAACAGTGTCACCCAAATGTACTGGTTGCGCAGATCGCCCCACATCAGCGTCGTGACCGCGATCGCGATGAGGATCAGCGCGCCGCCCATCGTGGGAGTGCCGGCCTTGGTGAGATGCGATTTCGGGCCGTCATCGCGCACAGCCTGGCCGATCTTTTTCGCCGCCAGCCAGCGGATCAGCGACGGACCGAAGACAAAGGAAATGATCAGCGCGGTGAGCGCCGCAAGGACCGTGCGCAGCGTGATGTAGCCGAACACGTTGAAGGTGCGGATATCCTGACCCAGCCAGAGGGCGAGTTCGAGCAGCATGGCCTAATGAGACTCCTGTGAAGGGGCGCCATTGTGCACCGCCGCAAGCCCGTTCGCCACCCGCTCCATCCGCATGAAACGGGAGCCCTTCACCAGCACCACCGTGTTCGCATCGAGTCGCGGCGCCAGCGCAGCCAGCAGAGCCTCGGCGGTGGCGAATTTCTGCCCGCCTTCGCCGAAGTTGTGCGCTGCAACCGCGCTCATTTCACCCAGGGCGTAGAGCTCATCCACGCCCTTGCTCTTGGCGTAGCCTCCGACCTCGTCGTGCAGTTGCGCGCTGGTCGTGCCGACTTCGCCCATGTCGCCCAGCACCAGTACGGTATGCCCGGCCGTCGAGGCCAGAACGTCGATCGCCGCGCGTACCGAGTCGGGATTCGCGTTGTAGGTGTCGTCGATGACCAGCGCTCCGTTCAGACCCGCACGCCGCTGCAGGCGGCCCGGCGCCCCGCTGAAGCCGGAAAGCCCCTCGACGACCGCAGCCTGCGATGCACCGGCGGCAAGGCAGGCCGCAGCGGCACCCGCCGCGTTGCGCACGTTGTGCTCGCCCGGCACCGGCAGGTCGAACTCGACGCTGCCCGCCGAGGTGGTCAGCGTGAGGCGGGCGCCGAGCCCGTGAAAATCGGCCTTCGCGTTCACATCCGCCGCGTGACTGGCGGAGAAAGTCACTACGGGGCGTCCGCGGTTCAGCTCCCGCCACAGCGCGCAATGGGGATCATCGGCATTCACCACGGCAATGCCCTTGTCGCCCAGGCCGCCATAGATGGCACCCTTCTCCTTCGCGATCCCGACCAGCGAACCCATGCCCTGCAGATGGGCACGCTGGGCGTTCGTGACGATCGCCACGGTCGGTCGGGCAAGGGCAGTCAGGTAGCCGATCTCGCCCGGGTGGTTCATGCCCATCTCGATCACCGCGGCACGGTGATGCTCACGCAACTCGAGCAAGGTCAGCGGCAGACCGATGTCGTTGTTGAGATTGCCGGCCGTCGCGAGCACGCAGTCCGCTGCATGGCCGTCATGCATGGCCTGGGCGCGCATGATCGCGGCGCACATCTCCTTGACCGTGGTCTTGCCGTTGCTGCCGGTCACGCCGATCAGCGGGATGTCGAAGCGGCTGCGCCAATGCGCCGCGAGGGCACCGAGCGCGATGCGGGTATCGCTCACGACCAGGCGCGCAAACTCGACGTCCTCATGTTCGCGCTGCCATGCTTCATCGACCAGCGCGGCAACGGCACCTGCCGCCGCGGCCTGCTCGACGAAGTCGTGGCCGTCGAAATGCTCGCCGCGCAGCGCGACGAACAGCTGGCCGGGCAGGATGCGCCGGCTGTCGGTGCCAACGCACGAGAAGGTCGCGTCGCCAAGCACGCGGAATCCGGCGAGTCGTCCCGCTTCCGCGAGGCTCAGCATGCGCCCGCCCCCCTGGCCAGGGTCCATTCGCGCAGGGCGATGTGCGCCTGCTCGACATCCGAAAAGGGCAGACGCACGCCCAGGATCTCCTGATAGGGCTCATGCCCCTTGCCGGCGAGCACGACGACATCGTTGGCACCGGCCTCGGCGACCGCGATGCGGATCGCCTGCGCCCGGTCGACCACCCGCTCGGCCTGCGAACCCGCACCCTGCATGATGGCATCGATGATCTTCGCCGGATCCTCGGAACGCGGATTGTCGCTGGTGACGATCACCCGATCTGCACGGTCCCGCGCGGCCTCGCCCATCAGCGGGCGCTTGCCCGGATCGCGGTCGCCGCCGCAACCGAACACGCACACGAGGCGCCCGCCACGCGTCGCGACGGTGGCGCGCACGGACTCGAGCACTTTCGCCAGCGCGTCCGGGGTATGCGCGTAATCGACGACGACCAGCGGCTCGGCAACACCGCCCACAAGCTGCATGCGCCCCTGCGGCGGCGTCAGATGCGCGATCGCATGCACGATCTCGTCCAGCGGCAAGCCGCGCGCGAGCAGCGCCCCGGCAACCGCGAGCAGGTTGGACACGTTGAACGGTGCCACCATAGGCACGTCCAGTTCGCGCCGTGCGCCTTCATGAGCCATGACGAAGCGCAAGCCCGATGCCGACATCCGGACATCCTGCGCGCACAGCAGGCGCACGCCCTGCACGGGCGTCGCCGCGACAGACTGGGTATAACCGATCACCGGCAGCCCTGAGCCGGCGAGACGACGCGCCTGCCCCAGGCCAAAGGCGTCGTCGACATTGATCACCGCGCAACCCAGGCCGGGCTGATCGAACAGCCGGGCTTTCGCGGCACCGTAGGCTTCCATCGTGCCGTGATAGTCGAGATGGTCGCGGCTCAGGTTCGTGAACACGGCGACATCGAAAGCGACGGCGTTGACGCGCTCCTGGTCGAGGCCGATCGACGACACTTCCATCGTCGCCGCGCTCCCGCCCGCAGACAGGAAGTCACCCAGCACGCGGTGAACTTCGAGCGCATCCGGCGTCGTGTTCAGCGTATCGGCGAGCTGCCCCGGAAAGCCGTTGCCCAGCGTTCCGATCACGCCGCATTTCTCGCCCAGGCGGGCAAGGGCGGCAGCCAGCCACTGGGTGACGGTGGTCTTCCCGTTGGTGCCGGTCACTCCGACGACCCACTGCCTGTCGGACGGGCAACCATGAATCAGGTGCGCGAAATAGCCCCCGAGGCTACGCAGTTCGGCGACCGGAATTGCCGGCACCGGCATCCCTTCCGCGCGGAATCCGCCGCGGTCGTCCCACAATACTGCGGCAGCGCCGCGTTCGACCGCGGCACCGATGAACTTGCGTCCATCCGAGCTCAACCCGGGCCACGCGGCAAACAGGTCGCCAGCCTGCACGCGGCGCGAGTCCGCCGTGATGCCGGTCGGCGCGACGCCGGCCTGGTGTAGGCGTTCGAGGATCGCGGATGCGAGTGCGAGGCTCACATGCGCTCCCGCACAGGCACAACCGCCCCCTGCTTCTGTGCGAGCTGCAGCGGCACCAACGGAGCGTCGGGCGCCACGCCGAGCGCGCGTAGCGCTCCTTCAGTAATCTGGGCAAACACGGGCGCCGCGACTGCGCCGCCGTAATACTGTCCCGCAGAGGGTTCGTCGATCATCACGGCAACGATAAGCCGCGGATCGGAGGCGGGAGCCAGTCCGACATAGGACGAAACATATTTGTTGGTGTAGTGCGCACCATCCAGCTTGATTGCCGTGCCGGTCTTGCCCGCGACGCGGTAGCCGGCGATCTGCGCCTGCGGCGCCGTGCCGCCCGGCCCGGACGCTAGTTCGAGCATCCCGCGCATGTCGCGCGCCGTCGCCGCCGAGAAAATATGCTTGCCGCCAACCGGTGGCGCATCGAGGCGCGTCAACGACAGGGGCACCAACTCGCCGTCGCGAGCGAACACAAGGTAAGCGTGCGCCATCTGGATAAGGCTCACGGAAATACCGTGGCCGTAGGACATCGTCGCCTGCTCGATCGGCTTCCACGTCTTCGCCGGACGCAGGCGCCCGCCCGCCTCGCCCGGGAAGCCGAGGTTGAGCGGCTTGCCGAAACCCAGGTCGTCGTAAAGGCGCCACATTTCGTCGGGCGAGAAGTTGAACGCAACCTTCACCGTGCCGATATTTGACGACTTCTGAATCACCTGTGCCACCGTCAATGCGCCGTGACGGTGCGAATCGGAAATCGTCGCACGGCCGATCGTCAATCGACCGGGAGACGTGTCGATGATGGTCCCGGGCTGCACCTTGCCGCGCTCGAGAGCCAGGCTCACGATGAACGGCTTCATGATCGAGCCCGGCTCATACACGTCGGTGAGCACACGGTTGCGCAGTTGTGCACCGCTGAGATTCGTGCGATTGTTCGGGTTGTAGGTGGGCGCATTGACCAGCGCCAGCACCTCGCCGGTGCGCGCATCGAGCACCACCGACGCACCGGCCTTCGCCTTGTGCGTCTGCATCGCCTGGCGCAGCGCCGAATAAGCGAGGTACTGGATCTTGGCGTCGATCGACAGCGCGAGATCCTGCCCGTCGCGCGGCGCACGGATGGCCTCGACGTCCTCGATGATCTGCCCGCGACGGTCGCGGATAACGCGCCGCGCGCCCGACTTGCCGGCAAGGATGCCGTCGAACGCGAGCTCGACGCCTTCCTGCCCCTTGTCATCGACACCGGTAAAACCCAGCACGTGAGCCATCACCTCGCCGCCGGGATAGTAGCGGCGGTATTCCTGCTGCTGATGGATGCCGGCGAGCTTGAGGTCGGCGATCTGCTGTGCAGTCTCGGGCGACAGCTGGCGTTTCAGGTAGACGAAATCGCGACCCGCGGCGAGACGGCGGTTGAGTTCCTGGACGTCCATTTCCAGCAGGCCCGCGAGCTTGCGCGCGTCCGGCGGAGTGAGATTCACGTCGGTGGGGATCGCCCAGATCGAACGCACCGGGGTGCTCACCGCCAGCATGTCGCCATGGCGGTCCGTGACGCGGCCGCGCGTCGCCGGCACCTCGAGCACCCGTGCGTAGCGCGACTCGCCCTTCGCCTGCAGGAACTCGTTATTGACCCCCTGCAGGTACATCGAACGTCCGATCAGCGCCAGCGAGCAGGCCATCAGAGCCAGCATCACGGCCCGCGGACGCCAGGTCGGCAGGCCGTGCCGCAGCAAGGGGTTGTGATTGAAGGTCACCGTCCGCTGTTTGCTCATTTGGCCCCCTCGATCGAAAAGACCTGCCCCGGCACCGGAGCACGCATCCCGATCCGCTCGCGGGCGATCTTCTCGACGCGCGCATGGGCAGCCCAGGTGCTCTGCTCGAGCTGCAACTGGTCCCACTCCACTTCGAGGCCGTGAGCGCGGGTCTGCTCGCGCTCGAGCTCCGAGAACAGCTTGCGCGCCTGGTGCTGCGACGCGACCACGCCCAGCGCGCTCGCCACCGCCACCGCGACGAGGAAGGCATCGGTGCGGATCACGCCTGCGCCTCCGTGCGCTCGGCCACGCGCATCACGGCGCTGCGGGCACGCGGATTGGCCGCAACCTCGGCCTCGCTCGGGCGGGCGGCCTTGCCGACCAGCGCCAGACGCGGCTTGGGCAGGTCCGCGGCACGCACCGGCAACCGCGAGGGCAGCTGCGGCGGTCGCGACTCGTCACGCATGAAACGCTTGACGATACGATCCTCGAGCGAATGAAAGCTGATCACCGCGAGCCGCCCGCCCGGCTTCAGTCGCGCCACCGCATCCGGCAGGATCAGCGAAAGCTCTTCGAGCTCCTGATTGATGAAAATCCGTAGAGCCTGGAAACTGCGGGTCGCCGGGTGCTGCCCCGGCTCGCGTGTGCGGACCGCCTTTTCCACGATCTCGGCAAGCTGTCGAGTGGTTGCAACAGCCCCCCCTGTCCGAGCAGCTGCAATCGCCTTTGCAATCGCATAAGCAAACCGTTCTTCCCCATAATCCCTGAGTACCTCCGTGATTTGCGCGACAGACGCATCTGCCAGCCATTGCGCCACGGTCTGCCCGCGGCTCGTGTCCATACGCATGTCGAGCGGCGCATCGAAACGGAAACTCATGCCCCGCTCCGGCTCGTCGAGCTGCGGAGAGGACACGCCAAGATCGAGTAGCACGCCGTCAACCCGGCTGACGCCGAGGTCGTCGAGTTCCTCGGCAAACGAGCTGAAAGGCGCATGGACGAGGGTCAGACGGGAATCGGCGATCTCACGCCCGACCTCGATCGCCGACGGATCGCGATCGAAGGCGATGAGCCGCCCCTCCGGCCCCAGCGCCGCGAGAATCGCCCGGCTATGACCACCGCGACCGAAGGTGCCGTCCACATAGACACCGTCGGGCCGGATCGCCAACGCATCGACAGCTTCGGAAAGGAGCACGGTCACGTGCTTGGGCTGAAGGCTCACAGCGCTAGGCTCTCGAATCCTGCCGGCAGGGCGGCGCCGGAAAGCGCCAGCATCGCCTCCTGCTGCTTCTGCCAGCCGGCATCCGACCACAATTCGAAGTGGGTTCCCTGCCCGACCAGCCACACCTGCTTGTCCAGCCCGGCCCACTGACGCGACGACGGGGCGATCAGCACACGCCCCGCGCCATCGAGCTCTTCCTCCTGGGCAAAACCGATCAGCAGACGCTTGAGCGCGGCAGCGGCGGGATCGAGGCCGGGCATCGCCGCGACCTGCGCGCGGATCGGCTCCCAGACCGCTTGCGGATAGACCAGCAGACACTTGTGGGGATGGGCAGTGACGACCAGCGGCGCCCCGTCGGGAACGAGGGCGTCACGATGCCGCGCGGGGATCGCAACGCGACCCTTGGCATCGAGACTGAGCGCAGCGGCTCCCTGGAACATTCCACCCCCTGATTTTGCCCGCCGAGGCAGCATGCATATGCCACTTCGACCCACTTTTCACCACCAGACCCCACTTTAGAGTAAAGGAATTGGGGGGTCAAGCCGCGCGCAGGGAGTTTTCCGTTGCTACACAATGACTTATGAACGAGCGAAGCGCCGCCATAAACCCTGAAAAATCAAGGCAGATAGCGCAACTTCATGAGAAAAACGTAGAGACTCGAGCGCCGGACGGACCCGAAGTGGGGAAGTGTGGGAAAACGCACACTAAAGTGGCGAAAAACAGCTCGGCGGGAGAAGGGAAGTTCGCCGATAAGCCGGGTTCTGTCGAACGGCCGCGACCTGGGTCGCGACCGCCGGGCAGTCATTCCTCTGGGGGCCATGTTGCCATGGCGCTCTAGCAGCCTACCCGGGAGCAGCGCGAGCCACGCCATTGCTCCCCTATTTGGCCTTGCCCCGGATGGGGTTTGCCGTGCCAGTCCTGTCGCCAGTCCTGCGGTGGGCTCTTACCCCACCATTTCACCCTTACCTGAGCCTGCGAACAGGCCATCGGCGGTTTGCTTTCTGTTGCACTTTCCGTCGCCTCACGGCGCCCGGCCGTTAGCCGGCATCCTGCTCTGCGGGGCCCGGACTTTCCTCCACGCACACAAGGTACGCAGCGACTGCCTGGCGAACTTCCCGCTGCGGATTATACGCGACGCGCGCTCACTTGCCCGCGGGAATGAAGGTCGCAACGCCGTCCTTGAAGCGGAAGGTCCCGAGCGCAGCGCCCGGAGCCGAACCCGCGGCATTGTCCCAGTCCTGCACCTGGCACTTGTCGGTCCCGACGAGGTACCAGCGACTGCCCTGGCGGAGCGCCCACAGGCGGTCCCCCGCCTCGAACACCTCCATCGGTGTCAGTTCGGTACCGTCCGGATGAATCGGAATCCGCCTCTGGCAATGCGGCAGACGCGACGCGATGAGCGCCTGATTGACCGTGCTCTGCCAGAAGTACGGCTTCTCGCGCACCAGAATCAGAGCGTGCTGGCTCCCCTCGATCATGAAGGCGGTCGCACTGTTCTCGCACGCGGCAAGCATGGGCAACATCGCCAGCGCAGCAATCGCTTTCGTCCGGGCACTCGGCATATGGACTCCCGATCAGAGCAGACGCCAGGCGATGGTCTCGCCGGCACGCAGGGGCACCAGCGGATCGCCGGCAAGATAATCGTAGGCGGCCGGAACCTCCCACACCTGCTTCACCAGCGTGATACGCGCGGAATTGGGCTGCAAACCATAGAACGCCGGACCATTGAGGCTCGCGAACGCCTCGAGTCGGTCGAGCGCCCCAGCCTGTTCGAAGACCTCGGCATACAACTCGATCCCTGCGTGCGCGGTGTAACAGCCTGCACAGCCGCAGCCGGCCTCTTTCGTCGAGCGCGCATGCGGCGCCGAGTCGGTGCCGAGGAAGAACTTCGCACTACCGGAGGTCGCCGCCTCGACCAGCGCGCGCCTGTGGGTCTCGCGCTTGAGCACGGGCAGGCAGTAATGATGCGGCCGAATGCCGCCGGCGAAGATCGCGTTGCGGTTGAGCAGCAGGTGGTGGGCGGTGATCGTCGCACCGACGTTGTCGCCCGCCGCATTCACGAACTGGGCGGCATCGGCGGTCGTGATGTGCTCGAACACGACGCGCAGTCCGGGAAATCTCTGTGTCAGCGGAGCGAGCACACGGTCGATGAACACCTGCTCGCGGTCGAAGACATCGACGTCGCCTTGCGTCACCTCACCATGCACGCAGAGCACCATCCCGACGCGCTCCATCCGCTCCAGCACCGGATAGACCTTCTCGATCGCGGTCACGCCCGCATCCGAATTGGTCGTCGCGCCTGCCGGATAGAGTTTCACCGCCACCACCGCGCCGCTCGCGCTGGCACGGTCGATTTCGTCCGGCGCCATGTTGTCGGTGAGGTAGAGACTCATCAGCGGCTCGAACTCGACGCCGGCCGGAACCGCCGCGCGGATACGGTCGCGGTATTCGAGGGCCTGTGCCGTGGTGGTCACGGGCGGCCGCAGGTTGGGCATGATGAGCGCGCGGCCGAAGCGCTGCGCAGTGTGCGGCACGACAGTCGCGAGCGCCGCGCCGTCGCGCACGTGCAGGTGCCAGTCGTCGGGGCGGATAAGGGAAATGGTGTGCATGGGGCTCCGGGATCGGGATGCGGGCGCCTTCGATTGCGCCAACGACTTGCGCCAATTATATATGCGGGCTCAACTGCCCTTCAGCTCCAGCGCGCGCGCATACAGCTGCTTGCGCGGCGCGCCGGTGATGTCCGCGGCAAGCCGCGCGGCTGTCTTTAGCGGTAGTTCCTCCAGCAGCAGCGCCAGGGTGCGTTCGGCATCCGCACCGAGCCCCTCGGCAGCGGGCGCACCGGCAACGATCAGCACGAACTCACCGCGGCAACGGTTCGCATCGGCCGCCAGCCACGCCGGCGCCTCACCCAACGGCATGCGGGCGATCTGCTCATAGATCTTCGTGATTTCGCGCGCGATCACGATGTCGCGCGACGGCTCCAGCACGGCCGCGAGATCGTCGACGCATTCGGCGATGCGATGAGGCGATTCGTAGAAAACCAGCGGCACCTCCTGCGCACGCAACTCCTCGATCCGGGCACGCCGCGCGGCCTGCCTGGCCGGCAGGAAGCCGACGAAGCGAAAACCGTCGTCGACAAAACCGGATGCGGACAGCGCCGCGATGGCCGCACACGGACCGGGAACGGGCACCACCGGGAAGCCCGCCTCGCGTACGCGCGCGACGGCCCGCGCACCGGGGTCCGAGATAGCCGGCGTGCCGGCGTCGCTGATCAGCGCGACGTGCTGTCCCCCTTCCAGCATCCGGATCACTTGCCCGACGGCGGCCTGCTCGTTGTGCTCATGCAGCGGAAAGAGCCGCGTGTGGACGTCCAGCGCGTCGAGCAGGCGCTGACTGTGACGCGTATCCTCGGCGGCGATCGCGCCGACCTCTGCCAGCACGCCCCGCGCACGCATGCTGACGTCCTGAAGGTTCCCGAGCGGCGTCGCCACCACATACAATGACGGCGTACTTGAAAGCGGAGACGGGCTGGTCGACATGGACACCGGAAAAAGCAGCAGAAGGGAAGGCATTGTCAGGCGGCCGACGCCTCCCGCGCAAGGGCGCGGCAAGGCAGCCGAGGAGCTCGCCGGACGGTTCCTCGCGCGCAAGGGCCTGACGGTGATCGCACGCAACGTGCACTGCCGCGGCGGCGAAGTCGATCTCATCTGCCTCGACCGCGGCACGGCGGTGTTCGTCGAGGTCCGCCTGCGCAGCAATCCCGGCTTCGGCGGCGCGGCGGCGAGCATCACCGCGACGAAGCGCCGGCGCATCGTGCTCGCGGCCCGCTGGTGGCTCGCGGGCGACGGCCGCCGCTACGCGCAAAACCCCTGCCGCTTCGACGCGGTCCTGATGAGCGCACTCGACGAAAGCAGCATCGAGTGGCTGCGCGGCGCCTTCGACGCGGGCGCGTGGTAAGCGTCTGTAAGGAGGGCCCCACAACCGAACAGCCCACGGCACACTAGCGCCGCAAAGCGGCCGCGACAGGGCCGGTGGCCGCCTCATGCTAGACTTTTGTCCCCGACAGAAGTGACCCGAGCCTCTCATGGACCTGATTCACCGCATCTCCCGACAATTCGAAGACAGCGCCCGCACCAAGCTCGATTCGCTGGAAGCGCTGGCCGCCCCGATCGCGGGAGCCGTGGAGATCATGACCGGCAGCCTGCTCAACAACGGCAAGATTCTCGCCTGCGGCAACGGCGGCTCGGCGGCCGATGCGCAACATTTCGCCGCCGAACTGGTCAACCGTTTCGAGATGGAGCGACCGCCCCTCGCGGCGGTGGCGCTGACGACAGACACCTCCACGCTGACCTCGATCGCCAACGATTACGACTACAACCAGGTATTCTCCAAGCAGGTACGCGCACTCGGGCAACCGGGCGACGTCCTGCTCGCAATCTCGACCAGCGGCAACTCTCCCAACGTCATCGCCGCAATCGAAGCCGCCCACGAACGCGAGATGCGCGTCATCGCGCTGACCGGCAAGGGCGGGGGCAGGATGGGGGAAATGCTCGGCGACGGCGACATCCACCTGTGCGTCCCCGCCGATCGCACGGCACGCATTCAGGAAGTGCATCTGCTCGTCCTGCACTGCCTGTGCGACGGCATCGATTGTCTGTTACTCGGAGTTGAAGACTAATGAACAACAAGACCCTCCAAGCCAGCCGGCGCACCCTGCTTCTCGGCCTGGCCGCAGCGGCGACGCTGCCGCTGTTGCAGGGCTGCTTCCCGCTCGTCGCGGGCGGAGTCGGAGCGGGCGCGGCCCTGGTCGCCGACCGCCGCACCTCGGGCGCCTACGTCGAGGACGAAGGCATCGAATGGCGCACCTCGAGCGCACTGCGCGATCGTCTCGGCGACGCGGTGCATATCAACGTGACGTCCTTCAACCGCAACGTGCTACTCACCGGAGAAGCCCCCTCCGAGGCGCATCGCGCCGAAGCCGAGCGCGTCGCCAGCGGGATCGCCAACGTCAAGGGTATCGTCAATGAGATCCAGGTCGCCGGCACGTCGTCGATGACCTCGCGCGGCAACGACTCGCTTCTCACATCGAAGGTGAAAGCCCGCTTCGTCGATTCAGCGCAGTTCAGCGCGAATCACGTCAAGGTTGTGACCGAAGCCGGCACCGTGTTCCTGCTCGGCATCGTGACGCGCCGCGAGGCAGACGCAGCCACCGAGGTGGCGCGCCGCACGGATGGCGTACGCAAGGTCGTGAAGGTGTTCGAATACATCACCGACCAGCAGGCCCGCCAGCTCGAAGGCAAGAAGGACTGAAGTCAGGCCCGGGCGCTTGCGGGACGCCGATCCCGCAAGCGCCGCACATCACCGTGCCTGCAGCGCGGCGAGCAGCTTGTCGTGCACGCCGCCGAAACCACCGTTGCTCATGACCAGCACGTGATCGCCGGAGCGCGCCTCGGCGACGACCGCAGCGACCAGCTCTTCCAGCGAATCGAAGGCGCCGGCCCGCCCGCCCAGTGGCGCCAGCGCTTCGCCTGCATCCCAGCCCAAGCCGTTCGCGTAGCAGAAGACGCGATCGGCCAGCGCCAGGCTTTCCGGCAGCCGACTCTTCATTACCCCTAGCTTCATTGTGTTCGAGCGCGGCTCGAGCACCGCGAGGATGCGCCCCTGCGATTCACGTTTGCGCAGCCCTTCGACCGTCAGTGCAATCGCCGTCGGATGGTGGGCGAAATCGTCATAGACGGTAATCCCGCCCACACTCCCGCGCACCTCCATGCGACGCTTGATCCCCTGGAAACGCGCAAGGCTCGCGATGGCCTGCGTCGGCGTCACGCCGACATGGCGGGCCGCAGCGATGGCCGCCAGCGCATTGCCGCGGTTGTGGCTCCCGGACATCGGCATCGCGATACGCCCGACCTCCTCCCCGCGCAGCCTGAACACGGCCTCGCCCTCATCCGCACCCGGCTCGGCCGACCACTGCGACGCATCGCCGAACCACTCCAGCTCGGACCAGCAGCCGCGCGCCAGCACGCGCTTCAGGCTCTCTTCGGCAGCATTGGCGACGATACGGCCAGATGTCGGAATCGTGCGCACGAGATGATGGAACTGCGTCTCGATCGCCGCGAGGTCCGCAAAGATGTCGGCGTGGTCGAATTCGAGATTGTTGAGGATCGCCGTGCGCGGACGGTAATGCACGAACTTCGAGCGCTTGTCGCAGAACGCGGTGTCGTACTCGTCCGCTTCGATGACGAAGAAGGGCGAATCGGTGAGGCGCGCCGACACGCCGAAGTTGCCCGGCACGCCGCCGACGAGGAAGCCGGGATTCAGCCCTGCGTCCTCCAGCATCCACGCGAGCATGGAGGTTGTCGTCGTCTTGCCGTGCGTGCCCGCGACGGCCAACACCCAGCGCCCCTGGAGGACGTGCTCGGCGAGCCATTGAGGACCGGACACGTAGGGGAGCCCGCGCTCGAGGATGGCCTCCAGCAGCGGATTGCCGCGCGAGATGGCATTGCCGATGACGAACACGTCGGGCGCAAGGTCGATCTGCGACGCATCGTAGCCTTCCGTCAGGCCGATGCCCTGCGCTTCGAGCTGGACGCTCATCGGCGGATAGACGTTCGCGTCGCAACCGGTCACCTTGTGACCGGCCGAACGCGCGAGCAGCGCCACGCCACCCATGAAGGTGCCGCAGATTCCAAGGATGTGGATGTGCATCGAAACTCCGGGACTGACGGACCGCTGCAATGTGCCTGAAACCGGTCCGTGTAGAATGGTGCGCATTCTACACGGACCCTCAGCCGGACTCGCGACCATGACATTCCGCGTGCCTCCATCCCGCTCCGCGACCCTGAGGCGTGAAATCGCCGCCGCGGCGGCCCGCATGATGGCCGAAGACGGCATCTCCGATTTCGGCTTCGCCAAGCGCAAGGCCGCACGGCAACTCGGTGCATCCGACACCGATTCCCTGCCCAACAACGCCGAGATCGAAGCCGAGCTGCGCGCCTGGCAGGCGCTCTACCAGGACGAGGAACAGGCCGAACGCCTGCTCGAGATGCGCCGCGCCGCCGTCGGCGTGATGCGCCTGCTCGACGAATTCCGCCCCTACCTCACCGGCGGCGCGCTCGACGGCACCGCGGGCCGCTACACCGAGGTCGATATCGAGCTGTTCCCGGAAAGCGCCAAGGAAGTCGAGATCTTCTTCCTCAACCAGGACATCGCCTACGAACACCGCGAACCGCGCCGCCCCGCGCCGCACGCGCCGGAAGCCATCCTGAGCTTCGACTGGGAGCAGGTTCCGATCCGCCTGTCGATCTATCCGGCCGACTCCGAACGCTCCAACCGGCGACACGCCGAAAGGGCGCGCCTGCCGGCGGTCGAGGCCCTGCTGGCCGCCGGTGGCAGCGAGACCGCAGCCGAACCCGTGCGCTGAACCGGTCACGACATGAAGCCACTCGTCCGCAACACCTTGATCCTCGCCGTCGCCGCAGTGGCAGGGTTCGCCGGTTATCTCACCCGGCACGCGGCTTCGCCCTCCCGTCCTGCGCCGCCACAGGTTGCGCGCGACGCCGGCGCTCCGATACTGGCCCTCGAGCTGCCCGACAGCAACGGCCAGCCGCAGGCACTCGCGCAGTGGCGCGGCAAGGTGCTGGTCGTCAACTTCTGGGCGACGTGGTGTCCGCCCTGCCTGCGCGAGATCCCCGAATTCGCCGCCGTCAGCCGGCGCTTCGCCGATGCGCCGGTGCAATTCGTCGGCATCGGCATCGACCAGCCGGACAACGTGCGCAGATTCTCCGAGGAAAACAAGGTTCCCTACCCGCTACTGATCGCCCCGCTGCAGACGCTGGCCGTGACGAGCGCACTCGGAAACACCTCCCAGGCCCTCCCATTCACCGCGATCTTCGATCGGCAGGGCGAACTGGACTTCGTGAAGCTGGGCACCTTGAATGAAGCGGAACTTGAGGGCAAAATTCGCGCACTCCTCGCTTCGCGCTGACGCCGTCGAACCGTCTCCACTGGACAAAGTGCTGCGATTTGCGGCAAACTTGCTGTCATGACGCGCTCAAAACGCAGCAAAACCACCGAGGCTCCACCGCCTCCGCAGACCCGAATCCTGGTTCTACACGGCCCCAACCTGAACCTCCTCGGCACTCGCGAACCCGATGTCTACGGCCGCACCACGCTGGCTGACATCCATTCGGCAATGGACGCCCGCGCCCGTGCAGCCGGCGTCGTCGTCGAGTCCTTCCAGAGCAATCACGAAGGACAACTCATCGACCGCATCCAGGCTGCAGCCGTGGAAGCAGTCGACTACATCATCATCAACCCGGCCGGATACAGCCACACGAGCGTCGCCCTGCGCGACGCGCTGGCCGCGGTGGCGATTCCCTACGTGGAAGTGCACCTGTCCAACATCCACGCCCGGGAACCGTTCCGGCATCACTCCTATTTTTCCGATCACGCCATCGGCGTGATCTGCGGACTGGGCGCATACGGCTACATGGCCGCACTCGAATTCGCCCTCACGCAACTGCGGAAAAGCTAAACACAAAACCCCTCTGGCGGCGCCCCGGATGCGCCGCATTGTCCGGAGAACAACAGCATGGATCTGCGCAAGCTGAAGAAGTTGATCGACCTCGTCCAGGAATCGGGCATTTCCGAACTGGAGGTCACCGAGGGCGAAGAGAAAGTACGCATCGCCAAGCACATCGCAGCCCCCACGGCCCCCGCCTACCTGGCGGCCGCGCCGATGGCCGCTCCCGCGGCAGCCCCCGCCACCAATGTCGTCGTGGCGCCCGCTGCCGATGCGCTGCCCGACGGCAACGTCGTCAAGTCGCCGATGGTCGGCACCTTCTACCGTGCGACCGCGCCGGGCGCGAAGCCGCTGGCCGACGTCGGCCAGAGCGTCGCCGTCGGCGACCGCCTGTGCATCATCGAGGCGATGAAGCTCATGAACGAGATCGAGTCGGAGTTTACCGGCACGATCAAGGCGATCCTGGTCGAAAACGGCCAACCGGTCGAGTACGGCCAGCCGCTGTTCGTCATCGCCTGACCGGCACGCCATGTTCGAAAAGATCCTGATCGCGAACCGCGGAGAGATTGCCCTGAGGGTGCTGCGCGCCTGCCGCGAGCTCGGCATCCGCACCGTCGCCGTGCATTCGGTCGCGGACACCGAAGCCAAGTACGTGAAGCTCGCCGACGAGTCGGTGTGCATCGGGCCGGCCGCCTCGGCGCTGAGCTATCTCAACGTTCCGGCCATCATCTCGGCGGCGGAAGTCACCGACGCCGAGGCAATTCACCCCGGCTACGGCTTCCTGTCGGAAAACGCCGACTTCGCCGAACGCGTCGAGCAGTCGGGCTTCGCGTTCATCGGCCCGCGCGCCGAAACGATCCGCCTGATGGGCGACAAGGTCAGCGCGAAGGACGCGATGAAGGCCGCGGGCGTACCCTGCGTGCCAGGCTCCGACGGCGCCCTGCCGGAAGATCCCAAGGAGATCGTCAAGATCGCGCGTACGGTCGGCTATCCGGTGATCATCAAGGCCGCCGGCGGCGGCGGCGGCCGCGGCATGCGCGTGGTCCACACGGAAGCCGCGCTGCTCAACGCCGTCGCAACGACCCGCGCCGAAGCGCAGGCCGCATTCGGCAACCCGGTCGTCTACATGGAGAAGTTCCTCGAGCACCCGCGCCACGTGGAGATCCAGGTTCTGGCCGACGAACACGGCAACGCGGTATATCTGGGCGAACGCGACTGCTCGATGCAGCGCCGCCATCAGAAGGTCATCGAGGAAGCGCCCGCCCCCGGCATCGACCGCAAGGCGATCGCCAAGGTCGGCGAACGCTGCGCGGAGGCCTGCCGCAAGATCGGTTACCGCGGCGCCGGCACCTTCGAATTCCTGTTCGAAAACGGCGAGTTCTACTTCATCGAAATGAACACGCGCGTGCAGGTCGAACACCCGGTCACCGAGCTGATCACCGGCATCGACATCGTGCAGGCGCAGATCCGCATCGCGGCGAACGAAAAGCTGTGGTTCAACCAGAAGGACATCACCTTCCGCGGCCACTCGATCGAATGCCGCATCAACGCCGAAGATCCGTTCAAATTCACGCCCTGCCCCGGCAAAATAACCAACTGGCACACGCCGGGCGGGCCGGGCATCCGTGTCGATTCGCACGTCTACAACGGCTACACGATCCCGCCGCACTACGACTCGATGATCGGCAAGCTGATCGCCTACGGCGACACGCGCGAGCAGGCGATCCGCCGCATGCGCATCGCGCTGTCGGAGATGGTCGTCGAGGGCATCAAGACGAACGTGCCGCTGCACCAGGAGCTCATGCTCGACGCACGCTTCATCGAAGGCGGCACCAGCATCCACTACCTGGAGCACAAGCTGGCCGACCGCAACGAAGTCAAGAAGAGCTGACGAGCCGGAGCCGCCGCTCATGTGGATTTCCGTGACCCTGCAGGCCGAGGCGCAGAAGGCCGAGGCGCTGTCGGACGCGCTGATGGAGGCGGGAGCGCTCTCCATCAGCATCGAAGACGCTGACGCCGGCACCGATGCGGAGAAGCCGCAGTTCGGCGAGCCGGGCCATCACCCGGTGGGCCTGTGGGACCACAGCCGCGTGATCGCACTGTTCGACGCCAATGCCGACCTCGCGGTCGCTCTGGCGCAGGCTGCCGCCGACGCCGGCTTCGACGCGGTACCCCCCTTCACGCTGGAAGATGTCGCGGAACAGAACTGGGTGCAGCTCACGCAAAGCCAGTTCGACCCGATCCGCATCACCGACCGGATGTGGATCGTCCCGTCCTGGCACACCGCCCCCGATCCGGCTGCGATCAACATCGAACTCGATCCCGGCATGGCCTTCGGCACGGGCTCGCATCCCACCACGCGCCTGTGCCTCGAATGGCTGTGTGAAGCCGTCACGCCCGGCGCCGGCGTACTCGATTACGGCTGCGGCTCGGGCATCCTCGGCATCGCCGCGGCAAAACTGGGCGCCGCCGACGTACTGGGCGTCGACATCGACGACAAGGCACTCGAGGCCGCGCACGACAATGCGCAGCGCAACGGCGTGACGATGCGCCTGCAACATTCGCGCGCAGCGCTCGACGTGCAGTTCGACGTCGTCGTTGCAAACATCCTCACCAACCCGCTGTGCGTGCTCGCGCCCCTGCTGGCCGCGCGCGTGGCGCCCGGCGGACGGATCGCGCTGTCGGGCGTGCTCGACACCCAGACCGATCAGGTCATCGCTGCCTACGCCCCCTTCATCGCACTGCGCGTCGGCGCGACCCACGAGGGCTGGGCGCGACTGGAAGGCACCCGGCCCGCCACCGGGGCCGGCAAGGACTGATGCTCGCCCGTTGCCCGGCCTGCCACACGGTATTCCGGGTGCGGAGCGAACAGTTGCGCACACACCACGGCCAGGTGCGCTGCGGCAGCTGCCTGGTACCATTCGACGCGCTGAAAAACCTGATCGAGGAGCCCCTCCCTCCGGAAGCCCCGCGAACGCCCGAAACGGCACCGGACCGCTCCGATCGCTTCTTCGTGCTCGAAGACAAGGCGGCGGACGCGTTCTCGGACCAGCTCGACTTCGAATTGCCCGACGCGCTCGTCCCGCAGCGCGCGGCGCAACGCGAGGCAGAGGACGCGCGCCAGGAACCCGCGGAACACCCCCCTCCGCCGCCGCTTCCGCCCGATTCGGCAAAAGATGAACGCCGCGCGGCAGCCGTGCCATCTGCGCCCCCGGAGAACCTGAACCCCGTCATCGACGCACCGCGGACACCGGGCGGCACAGACGGGTCGCTGCGCGAACCTGCGCACCCAGGCGAAGAAAAGATTGACAACGCCGCACGCCGCAAAGGCGTCCGGTCGTGGCGGGATATCGATTATCGCGAGGAACCGGAGCCGGCCGAGGAAGCGGCTCCTGACACCTTGATGCCGAGCTTTGCATCACCGGACAGGATCGAACCTGGCATCCCGACGCTGCCAGACCCCGAAGAAGATTTCCCTGCCGAAGAATCCAGGCCCGCGCCCGCCGAACCGCCGACGGACACCGAGGACGACTTCGCCGACTACGCCCCGCCGGCGCGCGCCCCTGCCCGCCGCGCCCTCACCGGCCTCGCCATCGGCCTGCTGGGCGGGATGCTCGCGGTGCAGTTGCTCTATCTATTCCGCGCCGACTTCGCACGGGAATGGCCGTCCTTGAGGCCTGTACTGGTAAAGGCGTGCCACGCCCTGGGCTGTACCGTCGAACTGCCACACATCGCCAGCTTGATCAGCGTGGAATCCTCGGACTTGCAGTCCGAGCCCGGCAAGGCGGCCCACTTCGTCCTGAACGCAGCGATCCGCAACCGCGCGCCCCATCCGCTGGCTTGGCCGCACCTCGAACTGACCCTGACGGACGCGCGGGATCGCCCTCTCGTCAGGCGAGTGCTCACGCCGCAGGAATGGTTTCCGGGCGCGGATCTCGAACAGGGATTCGCCGCCGGACGCGACATTGCCGTCACCCTGCCCTTTGCGGCCGACGGACTGGGTGCGACCGGATACCGGATCTACGCCTTCTACCCCTGACCCACACGCGACGCCCCCATGACCCAGCCGCCCCGCGAGCATCACGAAAGCCCCTTCAAGGGCAAGACCGGACTCACCCGCCTGTTCAACGCGCTGCGCTACTCGTTCGACGGCTTGAGCGCAGCCTTCCGGCACGAGGACGCCTTCCGCCAGGAGTGCATCCTCGCCGTGATCCTCATCCCGCTCGCGCTGTTCATGCCCGTCACGGGCACGGGCAAGGCCCTGCTCATCGGCAGCGTGCTGTTCGTGATGATCGTGGAACTGATCAATTCGGCGATAGAGGCGACCGTCGATCGGGTTTCCCTCGAACGCCACCTGCTCGCCAAGCGGGCGAAGGACATCGGCAGCGCCGCCGTCCTTCTAGCGCTCGTCAATCTTGCCTGCGTGTGGGGACTGGTCCTGCTCGGCTAATCCTTCGGGAGCACGCTCAGCGCGTCACGCGGGTAGTCGATCCGTCGCGCACGACGCGGACCGAATCGCCGGAACGGAAATCCTCGCCCTTGTCGTCCTGGACGACCGCCATGAGCTGATTGTTCTCGAACCGGACCGTGACCTCGACGCCCTGGGAGCGCGTTGCGCCCTCCTCGATCGCCGAACCGGCAAGGCCGCCTGCGACCGCACCGATCACCGTCGCGATCGCGGCACCGCGTCCTTCGCCGATGCCACTGCCCGCAATGCCGCCGACCGCCGCACCCCCTAGCGCGCCGATCGGGGTCTTGGTTCCCTCGAGCTTCACGTAGCGAACTGATTCGACCACACCGTACTGCACCGTCATTGCCCGGCGCGCTTCGCCGCGCGAATAGGTCTCGCCGCCCAGACCCGTCGCGCAACCACCCAGCCCAAACCCAAGCACCGCCACGGCAAATGCCGCAGCAAGGGCACGCTGCCTCATATCCATCACCATAATGCCTCTCCAAATGCCTTCGTATAACGCGCCCCAATCTCCGCGCGGTCCGGCGCGTGATTCTGCCCCCCGCGGCTCGCGATCTTGATCGATCCCATCAGGGACGCCAAGCGCCCGGTCCGGGTCCAATCGTAACCTTCTGCAATTCCGTACAGCAGCCCCGCCCGGTAGGCATCACCACATCCGGTCGGATCGACCACCTCATCGGCCTGCACGCAGGGAATCTCGATGCATGCCCCGCCGGCGTAAATGCGCGAGCCCTCGGGCCCGAGCGTCACGATCAGCGCCTCGACCTTGCCCGCCAGCTCGTCGAGCGAACACCCGGTCCGCTCGCACAACAGGCGCGCTTCGTAATCATTGACCGTGCAATAGCTCGCCTGGTTCAGGCAATGGAGCAACTCCTCGCCCGAGAACAGCGGCATCCCCTGGCCCGGATCGAACACGAAGGGAATGTCCGCATCGGCGAACTGCGCGACATGGGTCAACATACCCTCGCGACCGTCCGGCGACACGATGCCGAGCTTCACGCCGTTCGTATCCTGCACCCGGTTGAGGTGCGAATGGTTCATCGCCCCGGGGTGGAAGGCCGTGATCTGGTTGTCGTCGAGATCGGTGGTGATGAAGGCCTGCGCGGTGAAGCTTTCGGGTACGTGCCTGACGTGATCCTGGCGCAGCCCGAGGCGCTGCAGGCGCTGGCGATAGGGCTCGGCGTCGTCGCCCACCGTCGCCATGATCAGCGGATCGGCGCCCAGCAGTTTCAGGTTGTAAGCGATGTTCCCGGCGCACCCGCCGAACTCGCGCCTCATGTCGGGCACGAGGAAGGACACGTTCAGGATGTGGATCTGATCAGGGAGAATGTGGCGCTTGAAACGATCGTGGAACACCATGATCGTATCGTAGGCCATGGAGCCGCAAACGAGGATGGACATTCAGGAATCCGGGTGGATAAATCCCGCCATTATAGGGCGCCGCGCCAAATATCCGCGGCGCAGCGCCGGTCGTCTCCTGTGGGAGCGGCTTCAGCCGCGAATGGGCCACTCAGCGAGCGATGCCGCCGATTCGCGGCTGAAGCCGCTCCCACACCCCCACACCACCGCTCCGCCCCTCACATCGCCGCACGCAGCTTCGCCGCCATCTCCTCGAGCGCCTCGCGCGGCGGGTTCTTCGCCGGCCACGCCAGCGCCATCCCGTCACCCTCCCAGCGCGGCAGCACGTGGATATGGAAATGAAACACGGTCTGCGCACCGGCCTTCTCGTTCGCCTGGAAGAGCGTCACCCCCTCGCAGCCGACGGCCGCCTTCACTGCACGCGCCATGCGCGCGGCGGTGCGGAACACCGCCCCGGCCAGTTCGTCATCGAGTTCGTAGATGTTCGCGCGGTGCGGCTTCACGACCACCAGCACGTGTCCGGGATTCACCGACTGCAGATCCATGAACACGATCGTCGACTCGTCCTCGAACACCTTCGACGCCGGCAGCTCACCCTTCACGATGCGGCAGAACACACAATTTTCCATCAACTCCCCCAAAGCGTATCGAACTCGATTTCGTCACCCCATCGTAACGCCCTCGTCATGGCGCCGCAACGCAGCATTTCGACAATGCGTGACACACGCCTGAACGAGGAATTGCCCCATGCTCCAGAAACAAGCACAGATCGCCGAACGGCGCGGACGCAGCCTGCACGTGGGGCTGGCCACCTGCGAAACGGAAATTCTCGAAGCGCAGAAACTGCGCTACCGCGTCTTCGCCGACGAAATGGGCGCCCGCCTGCCGAGCCGCACCCCGGGCGTCGATCGTGACATCTACGACCCCTACTGCGAACACCTGATCGTGCGTGACGAGTCTGCCGGGCGCATCGTCGGCACCTACCGCATCCTCTCTCCGGCAGCAGCGCGCAAGGTCGGCGGCTACTACTCGGAGAACGAATTCGACCTCACCCGCCTGCAGCACCTGCGCAGCCGCATCGTCGAAATCGGCCGCTCCTGCATCGACGCCGACTACCGCAGCGGCGCGGTCATCGCCCTCCTGTGGGGCGGCCTCGCCCGCTACATGCAGGAGAACGGCTACGATCACCTGATCGGCTGCGCCTCCATCAGCATGGCCGACGGCGGACACACCGCAGCAAGCCTGTACAATCGGCTCAAGGACGAACACGCCTCGCCGCTTGAATACCGCGTGTTCCCGCGCTGTCCGCTGCCGCTCGAACACCTGCGCTCCGACCTGCCGGGCGATGCGCCGCCGCTGATCAAGGGATACCTGCGTGCCGGCGCGTGGATCTGCGGCGAACCTGCATGGGACCCCGACTTCAACACCGCCGACCTGCCCATCCTGATGCCGATGACCAAGGTGGACGGCCGTTACGCCAAACACTTCATGGGACGCAAAGACTGAATTCCGCAGCCCCCATCCCAGCCGCCCGGCCGACGACCGGACGCCTCGTCCGGTCCTGGCGCTACCTGCGGCTCGCCCTGCACATCGCCCGGGGCTTGTTGACGGTCCTGACGGTCTATCCCCTGACCGGGCAGTCCACACACCTCAGCCTGTGCCGACGCTGGTCGCAACGCCTGCTCGCGATCCTCGGCGTCGAACTGCAAACGAAAGGTACGGCGGTGGAGCCCGGCTGCATGCTCGTCGCCAACCACATCTCGTGGCTCGACATCTTCGTCATCAACGCAATCGCGCCATCCGCCTTCGTCTCGAAAGCCGAGGTACGCGCCTGGCCGCTCATCGGCTGGTTCGCAGCGAAGAACGAAACCGTGTTCCTGCGGCGCGGCAGCCGCGGACACGCGAAGATCATCAACGCGGAGATCGGCGCCCTGCTCGACGCAGGACGCAACGTCGCGCTGTTTCCCGAAGGCACGACCACCGACGGCAGCCACGTCCTGCACTTCCACGCTGCACTGCTGCAGCCGGCGATCGAATCGGGCCACGCGATCCAGCCGATTGCGATCTCGTACCACCACCCGGACGGTTCTCCGTCCCGCGCCGCCGCCTACGACGGCGATCTCACGCTGGGTCAGTGCATCGCGAACATCATCGCCACGCAAGGACTCATCGCCAGCCTGCACGTGGGAAGGCCGCTCGACAGCCGGGGCATCCACCGTCGCGATCTCGCCCACACCGCGCGCGAGGCAATCATGGGGGCCACCGGCATCGATGAAGGGAAGCCCGAACAGGAAGGGGCTGACGAAGGCTCAGGGCGCGACCTGCCTGCCACCGTCGATTGACCCGTACCTGCGTCACGACATTGGGCAGCCGTAATTGCCCGCGGCCTAGGCCTGCACCTGAAACACCGCATCGTCCTCTAGCCGCACGGCGGTAAGCTTCCCGCCCCACACGCAGCCCGAATCGAGCGCGATGAGGCCGGGCGTGCGATAAAAGCCCAGTGCCGACCAGTGGCCGCAGACGATGGTATGCGAACGGCTCAGCCTGCCGGGCACCAGGAACCACGGCATCGTCCCGATCGGAGCCTTCATCGGCGGTCCCTTCGCCTGCAATGCCATACTGCCGTCGGCCGTGCAGAAACGCATCCGCGTCAGCGCATTCACGATCACCCGATAGCGATCCCAGTCCACGAGTTCGTCTGACCAAGTTTCTGGCTCGTTGCCGCCCAGGTGCAGCAACAGATCGTTCGCCGCGGGCCCCGCAAGCACCTCGCCCACCTCGGCCGCGAGCTGCTGCGCCCGCGCAATCGTCCAGCCGGGGAGCACGCCCGCATGCACCATCGCGAACCCGCCCTCGACGTGCAACAACGGGCGGCTCGCCACCCACGCCAGGAGATCGTCGCGATCCGGCGCTTCCAGCACCTGGAACAAGGTGTCGTCGTCATCGAGCCGCTTGTGGCCCGCACCGACCATCAGCAGGTAAAGATCGTGATTGCCGAGCACGACCGTGGCCGCATCGCCCAGTCCGCGCAGGAAGCGCAGCGTCTGCACCGACTCCGGCCCGCGGTTCACCATGTCGCCGACCACCCACAGGCGATCGACAGCAGGGTCGAACGCAATCCGCTCCAGCAAGCGCTGCAGCACCGAGTAACAACCCTGAATATCACCTACCGCGTAAATCGCCATCGAGAATCAGGCGCCTCGCCGACGTCGCGAACACGAAGCACCAGCCCAAGAACAAAACGCTGTAATTCTATCTTGCGAAAGCAGTTCCCTCGAAGCGACGCAGGTACAACACGCTCCCGCGCTCTCCAGCGCTGCAACACACGTAGGTTCGCGCACTATTGGCCTTCTGATTGACCGGCGCGTACCGTTGTTCCTGGTAGCACGAATTCGTCGGGCGGGAGGAGCGCAGCGTATCCCGCCAGTCCCGGGTCGGAAGCGGCCCAAGGGCCGCATGGCGGGAGATGCCTTCGGCTCCTCCCGCCCTACATGGGTTCGTCCGATTGCCCTGCGGCCACGCGCAACTCGCGTTCAGAGCGCTTCTGCAGGATGCCTAGCGGCGCGCGCGCACCGAGTTCTGCTCACGCGACTCGACCACACGCAAAGCTGGCCGCCCCCCCATCGGGACATACTCCGGCACCCAGCGCAACAACGCGCGGCGCACCTCGTCATCGCCGAGGCAGTCCTTCTGCGCAAACCATCCAGCCAACTCGGCAAGGAGCGATGACGCTGCCGGCACGGAGCGCGCAATCCGCAGCTTCGGATGCGGGGTTTCGCGTGTCTCCTCGCTGTCGGCCAGGAGTTCCTCATAGAGCTTTTCGCCTGGACGCAGCCCCGTGAACTCGATCCGGATCTCTTCCTCGGAATACCCCGACAGCCGGATCATGTTGCGCGCAAGATCGACGATTTTCACCGGATCGCCCATGTCCATGACGAAGATCTCGCCACCCTGCCCCATCGCCGCCGCCTGAAGGACCAGCTGTGCCGCCTCGGGGATGGACATGAAGTACCGATTGATCTCCGGATGGGTGACCGTAATCGGCCCACCCCGCGCAATCTGCTCCTGGAATTTCGGAATCACGCTGCCGGTGCTCCCGAGCACGTTGCCGAAACGCACCATTTCGAACTGCGTGCCCTGGACCCGCTGCTGCAAAGCCTGACAGACGAGTTCAGCCAGACGCTTGCTTGCTCCCATCACGTTGGTGGGGTTCACCGCCTTGTCGGTCGAGATCAGGATGAAGCGCCCCGCGCCATGACGCTGCGCCGCCTCACCTACGCGCAAGGTCCCCAGCACGTTGTTCCGCACCGCCTGCCATGCATTGGCCACCTCCATCAGCGGCACGTGCTTGTAGGCGGCGGCATGAAACACGACCTCGGGGCGCCACGCAGCAAACACCTCGTCGAGACGCGCAACATCCTTGACGTCGCCCGCGAGGGGCACAATCTCGATTCCCTGAGCATTATTCGCGAACCACTGCTCGACGTTGTACAGCGCGAACTCGTTCAGTTCGTACAGCACCACGCGACGCGGAGCGAATCGCGCCAACTGCCGGCAAAGTTCACTACCGATGGACCCACCGGCCCCGGTGACCAGGACGACCTTGTCCTTGAGCATCGCCTCGACGTGCGGCGTGTCGATCCACACAGGCTCACGCCCCAGCAGATCCTCGATATCGACGCGACGGATGGCGGACACCGCAACGCGCCCGGCCATCACATCTTCGAGCCCGGGAACCGTAAAAACCTTCGCTCCGGCGCGCACCGCGAGATCCGTCGCCGCACGCCGGACCTTCGTCGCAGCCGACGGCATGGCCAGGATCACGTGCTCGACGCGTTCAGCCACAAGTATCTCGGATAGCGCACCGACCGGCCCGAACACCGGCAAACCGAGGAGCTCCCGCCCCCACTTGTCCGCGTCGTCATCTACCAGCCCGATCACCCGCCAATCCGGGCTACGCTGAAGTTCGCGCAACAACATGGCTCCACCACGCCCTGCGCCGACCACGACCACCGGTTTGCCCTTCGCGATCAGGCCGCCATACAGCCGATGCTCCTTCCACATGCGGTAAGCCGCCCGCCCCCCCGCCATGATCAGGACGAGCAGCATCGGATAGAGAACCAGGGTCGAACGCGGCACCCCCGGCGAGGCCCGATACAGCGCCACAAACGCCCACACCGCGAGGGACGAAATTGCAACCGCGCGCAGCACGCGCGCCAGGTCGGGCAGGCTGGCGAACACCCAGATGCCACGGTACAGACCGACCCGCGTGCATACGGTCGCGTGAACCGGCAGCAGAACAAGCAGGCCCAAGGCTATCTGGGCCTCATATTCCGCCGGCCACTCGAAGTTGAACCGCAGGAAGTACGTTGACACCCACGCCGCACACGCGGCAAGCAGGTCAAACAGCAGGACGAGGGCGGAACGGCTCAAGCGCTTCATTCTGAACGGCTCCTCCTGACGAAGTTGGGGTATGCAGCAATGCCGTTTGCGATTCTAGCGGATATCCGTCGCCACTTTCCGCAGCGCAACATTCAGGTACAAGACAAGTACCCAAAAAGAGCAACGCCGGCAACGCTCGACGTCAGCGCTTCGACACGTCGGACTTTCCTGCCCCCAGAACGATCTCAGCGCCAAACAGGGGAGCATATGCTATTCCAATCGCCACGACTCCATCAAGCAATCCTGCGCCGACGCACAAGGCTATCGGCAGCAGCCAGAAGATGTTGATGGCTCCAACGCCCAGGGTCACGGGTAGATGCCCCCCCCATCGCCGGCTCGCGCGCTGGTAGGCATGGCTGCGATGCGCCTCATACACACGCTCGCCGCGAGCCATGCGCCGCAACAGCGTCCAGGTCGCGTCGACGACGAACACGCCAAGCAGGACCAGCCAACTCCAGAACAGGGCCGGAGACACCCAAGCCGCCTGCAGCGAGAAGATGCCGAGCACGATGCCCAAGAAACCGCTGCCGGCGTCGCCCATGAAGATCTTCGCGGGCGGGAAGTTCCAGCAGAGGAACCCTACGACGGCGGCGGCCAGCAGCAAGGGCTCGGCCATCAAATCTGCGCGTCCGACAAACCAGTACAGGACAGCCCCTCCCGCGCAGACCGAGATCGCCTCGACACTGGCGATCCCATCTATACCATCCATGAAGTTGTACAGATTCAACAACCAGATGAGATAGAGCGCCGCGAGCGCAGCACCGAGCCACCCTAAATCCAAAACGGAGCCGAACCAGTCGAGGCGCGGCGGCCCGCCAAGCGACATGAGCACCCAGACAGCCGCCACGAAATGCGCAGCAAGGCGCCAGCGTGCCGCAAGGTGGCGATGGTCGTCGATAAACCCAACCGCAGCGACCAGCGCGCCGGCTCCAAGAATCGCCCACGCCCCCCCAGACTCCGCCCGCCCCCCTGCCATCAGCACCGACACCGCGCACAAGAAACTCAGCACGATGGCGACCCCGCCGCCGCGCGGCGTGGGCACCGAGTGGGAACTGCGGGCATTGGGGACGTCCATGAGGCTGCGCGCGAGCGCGTAATGCCGCAAGCCCCAGGTCATTAACCCCGCAGACACGGCGACGAGGGCGACCAGCCACCCAAGACCCGTCACGTCAGCAACCCGGCTGCCGCTCGCCGCAACCCCTCATCGACGGATATCGGGGGCCTCCAGTCAAGCAGTTGCCGTGTCGTGGAGATATCCACCTGAAGACTTCCGCACAGCTTCTGAAAGAGCGCGTTCCGGCCAGCCAACTTCGCACCCACATGCAGTGCCCACACCGGAACGGGCAGCAAGCGCGCAGGCACGCCCATCGCCGCAGCCAGTCGGCGCAGCAACTCGCTCGTCGCGAGATCGATTCCGTCGGACACGAGAAATGTCCGGTTTGCCGCAGCGGGATGATCCAGACAGGTCACAATCAGATCCACAAGATTGTCCAGCGCTACCATCGAGCGGCGATTGTGCTCGACCGCGCCCAGCGGCAACGGCACGCCCCTCCGCAGCCAGCGCATCATGCTCAGAAAATTTGCCTTCACGCCCGGCCCGTAAACCAGCGGCGGACGGATGATGACGACTTCCATGCCGGTCTCCGTGGCAAGGACCCTCAACCCTGACTCCGCCTCGGCCTTGGACATGCCATAAGGGTCCAGCGGCGCCGGCTCGTCATCGGCGGTAAAGGGCCGCCCCGGTGCCGTCTCCTCGCCATTGACCTTGATCGAGCTGATGAACACGAAGCGCCACACACCGGCGGCGGCTGCCTGCCGGGCGAGGTTCAGGGTTCCCTCGACGTTCGCGGCACGATATGCATTCAGCGGGTCGGACGCCGAATCGCGCATCACGTGGACGCGCGCTGCGGTGTGCACGACGACACCACAGTCCTGCAGCAACTGCGACCAGTCAGCAACGCCCTCGAGGGCAGGGCCACGTACGCAGTCGCTGCCAGGCACCTCATGGCGCGCCACGCCCAGCACTGGCACCTGCGCGTGACGCAATCGCGCAAGCACTGCGGAGCCGACGAAACCGCTGCCGCCGGTCACCAGCGTGCGAACCGTCATGTATTTCTCCGTGCTTCAAGCACCCGCGTGCTCAGGCGGATACCACCGTGCGATGTAGACAACGTGTATGCGGACAGAATCAACCGTTTCCCACCTCACGGAACAACGCAGCGTATTCGCGCCCCAGCGCCTCCCCCGAAAACAGTCGCTCGTAGCGCGCCCGCGCAGCCACGCCCAGGCGGGTGGTGAGCACGTCGTCGGCGAGAAGATGGTTCATGGCATCCGCCAGCGCAGCCGGCTTGTCCGGTTCAACCACACAACCCGTTTCCCCATCGGCATTTACGAAAGATGTCCCGGTACCAATCTCGCACGAGATCATCGGCTTGCCAAGCATGGCAGCCTCGACCAGGACCATGCCGAAGGCCTCGGAGCGCAGGTGCGAAGGCAAGACCAGGGCACGGCAACACCTTATCAAGGCCGTCTTCTCCTCGTCCGACACTTGCCCGGCGAAGATCACGTTCCTAGCCCCGACGCTCGCGACAAGGCTGTGCAGCGAGCGCCCCTCGGGCCCTGACCCGGCGATGACTATTTTTGCGCCGACGCTCCCCGCTGCCTGCACCAGATTGTGCAGCCCCTTGTAATAGCGCAGCACGCCGACAAAGAGAAAGAACGACTCCCCTTCAGCAAGCTGCAACCTGCCGAGAATCGCCTCGTCGCCGCACTGCGCGCAGGATCGCTCGTCGATCCCTAGCGGGACCACCCGGACACGATCACGGATCGCAGGATTGGACAGCACCGGACTGGTCTGTGCGTACGCGGGCGCATTCGCCACAATGGCCCGCATGTCATGCAGGGTCTTCCACATCAAGGGCGAATAGAGCTTGCCTATCCACTGCTGACGCACGATGTCGGAAATGTAGGTCAATACTGCCGGCTTTCCCGGCGGCGCGGCGCGGTGAAGCAAATCCCCGAATGGCCACGGGAAAAGGTAATGAATGACATCAGCCTCGGCGGCGAGTCGCCGAAACCGCCCGAACGCAGCCACGCCGCCCAGATCACACGATGCCGGCGCCGCCCACGAGCGCTGCCGCACGACCCGAGCCTCGGGCCGAATAAGCTCCGCAGGATCCGGAGTGGGAGAAAGGGTGAAAATCGTATTCTCAATGCCAAATGGCTGCACCGACAGACAAATCTGTCGGATTGCCTCCTGAAGCCCGCCGGGTGGATCCGGGAAATAGGTGCGATAGACGTGCAAGACCTTCACTGATCGATCCGCGCAACAGTCAGAGTTCGACGGCCGCACGATATGCGGCAACCGTTTCCTGAGCACATCTCTTCCAACTGAATTGCTGCGCCCTATCCAGCCCCTTCCGAATCGCCTCGCCACGCCATGCATCATCCTCCAGCCCGCGCGCGATCAGACGACCCAAGGCATCCACGTCCTCGGCCGGACACATGGCCGCGGCGTCGCCCACCACCTCAGGAAGCGAGGAAGAGTCAGAGCACACGACAGGCACGCCCGACGCCATCGCCTCCAGCACCGGCAGGCCAAAGCCTTCGTACAGGGATGGGAACGCGAACAGACGCGCGCCAGCATACAGCAGCGGCAGATGCTCGGCCGGCACGAACCCGAGATAACGCGCCCAGCCGGCCCGTTCCGCTTCCGTGATACGCGAGTGAATTCCTTCGCTGCGCCACCCCTTGTACCCGGAAAGCACAAGTGGCCACCTCCGGCGCACACACTCGGGGAGCGATCCATACGCATCAAGCAAGGCGTCGAGATTCTTCCTCGGCTCGATCGTGCCTGCGTAAAGACTATATCCGCCGGCCACCAAACCGTATGTCCCCAAGGTATGCGACAGTTCCTCCTCGTTGCGCGGCCGGAAGTCCGGCGAGCACGCGAGCGACACGGCGCGAATACGTTCGATCGACCAGCCGAAATAGGCGGCGAGCTCGCGACGCGTGAACTCCGAATCGGTAATCAGTACGGCAGCGCGCTTCAGGGACTGTCCGATTTCCGCCTGCATGTATCGCACCCTCTCGGGGGGGTGACAGTGGGCCCATGTGAACGGCGACAGGTCGTGCATCGTCACAACCCCTCGGCCGCGAAACGGTGGCAGGTAGAAATTCGGGCCATGAAACACATGGCCCTCCAGTCCTCGCAGGGCACGTGCCTTGAGCCTGGGGGCGAGAAACCGATAGAGCTCGACGATCACTCGGCTCTTCAAGGCACTCCTGCGAACCCCCTCTCCCGCGTGAGACGGGACGCCAACCGGCGACGGTGACGGCAACGCATCCGCAAACCGCCTACCGAAAAAAAAACGGAGATCCGTGACCTCCGGCAGCTGTTGAAGATGACTCGCCAGCTCGTAGGTGTAGCGACCGATTCCGGTCAGCGGATACCGGATCGCGTCGATGGAAAGAATCACCTTCAATCGGCAACCCCTTGAAGCATCCACTGCAGCGTCTCTTCAAGCGGAGGGCTATCCCAGTCGCCGATCAGCCTACGCAACTTTGCTGGATCACCACACAGGCTTCGCACCTCATTCGCACGGACAAACGCCGAATTCACTTCCGCGCGCATCGCGTGCCCGGTAATCGCCTCCGCCATCGCCAAGGCCTCGCGTAGCGAATGCGTGCGCCCCGAGCACACGTTGACCGTATCACCCACGGGACGGACTTCGAGCAGGCGACGGTAGGCGCGAGCCACCGCACGCACATCCGAAAAATCGCGCCAGACATCCAGGTTACCCAACTCGATGGTCTCCGTCCGCCGGCGGAAATGCGCGACGATCTTCGGCAACAGAAAGGATTCGGCCTGCCCCACGCCCGTGTAGTTGAACGGGCGCGCGATCACGATCGGCAATCGGTCCATCCACAAACGCGCCATCCACTCCATCGCAAGCTTGCTGACCGCATAGTCGTTGGCCGGATTCGGCAGCATCGACTCGTTCAGGACCCCTTCGGTCGCGTTGCCGTAGACGTTCGCGCTGCTCGCCAGCAGCACACATTCAGGCCGCTGCTCAGCGGCAGCCAGCGCGGCCAACAAGTTGCGCGTGCCGATCAGATTGACGCGATAGAAGGCGTCGGCATCGCCATGCCCGACAAAGGCAATCGCCGCGAGGTGCACCACCGCATCCGGCCGCACCTCGGCGATCACCTCTCGCAGGCCGGCGACGTCCGCCAGGTCGACGTGCCGATACAGGGCATCTCCGGCTTCGTCGTCGTGCGCGCCCGTGCCCCACACTTCCCAGCCGTGTGCCTCCAATTCCGCAGCCACGTACCGGCCGGTAAAGCCCTTGACGCCGGTAATCAGCGCTCGCTTCATCGCATGCACGGTCAAAACGAGAATCCGCGCTCATTGCGGCGGATGTCCCCCTCGACCATCATCTGGCACAACTGCTCAAGCGTCGTCGTGGGCTCCCAACCCAGCTCGCGTTTGGCCTTCTCAGGATTGCCGATCAGCAGATCCACTTCAGCAGGACGATAGAACTTCGGATTCACTCGCACGAGCGTGCGGCCCGAAACGCGGTCAACGCCGATTTCCTTGTCCTCCTTGCCCTCCCACCGCAAGTCGTAACCGGCCGCTTTGCCGGCCATCGTCACGAAATCGCGCACCGTGACGGTGCGATTCGTCGCCAGCACATAGGTGTCGGGCGTGTCGGCCTGCAACATGCGCCACATCCCTTCGACGTATTCCTTGGCGAATCCCCAGTCGCGTTTCGCATCGAGGTTGCCAAGCTCCAGCACATCAAGCTTGCCGAGCTTCATCTTGGCGATGCTGTCCGACACCTTGCGGGTCAGGAACTCACGCCCGCGCAGCGGCGACTCGTGGTTGAACAGGATGCCGCTAGCGCCGAAAATTCCGTAACTCTCACGGTAATTTATTGTCATCCAGTGAGCGTAGAGCTTGGCTACGCCGTATGGGCTACGCGGATAGAAAGGCGTCGACTCGGCCTGCGGAATCGCCTGCACCTTGCCGAACATCTCGGACGTGCTGGCCTGATAGAAGCGAATCTTTGGGTTCACGATGCGAATCGCTTCCAGCAGATTCACAGGACCGATGCCGGTGATCTCAGCCGTCGTGATCGGCTGTTCGAACGAGACACCGACAAAGCTCTGCGCTGCTAGGTTATATACCTCGGTTGCTTCCGACATTTGCAGCAAGCGGATACTTGATGACAAATCAGTCAGGTCGTACTCAACAAGGTGCAGGTTCGGGTGCCGCTCGATCCCCAACTCCTCGATCCGCCAGAAGTTCACCGAACTAGTGCGACGATATGTACCGTAAACGGCGTAACCCTTCTCAAGCAGCAACTGCGCCAAGTAGGCACCATCCTGCCCTGTAATACCAGTGACAACTGCCTTCTTCATTTCCTGACCTTTCCTCAATTCATCAAAGCGAAAGTCATGCCTACAACCCCTCGCCAACACCCCTAACACTCGCCCCTAAAACCAGCGAGCACTCTCAGACCTCAGTTTCCATCCATCATAAAATCCAGCCAAGCCATTCATGGCGTAACGACTGCAATTGCACCGCGATTTTCGATCACAACCCTCTATTGGCGCACGACCACTCACGCCCCACCGCATTTTCTTTCAGTTATCGCCAAACAGATCCCGACTGTAGACCTTTTCTTCAACCCCCCTTAGGTCATCCGTGAGTCGGTTTGCCACGATTACGTCAGCTTCATTCCTGAATGCATCCAAGTCATTTACGACTCGCGACTTAAAGAATTCGCTACCTTCCAGGACTGGTTCATATACGATGACCTCAACTCCCTTCGCCTTGATGCGTTTCATGATGCCCTGAATACTGGAAGCCCGGAAATTATCCGAACCAGCCTTCATGATCAACCGATACACACCGACAACCTTCGGATTACGCTTAAGAATGCTGTCCGCGATGAAGTCTTTTCGCGTCGTGTTTGCCTCTACGATGGCGTGAATAAGATTCTGCGGAACATCACGATAGTTCGCAAGTAGCTGCTTAGTATCTTTAGGCAGGCAGTACCCCCCGTAACCGAAAGAAGGGTTGTTGTACCCTTTCCCAATACGCGGATCGAGCTCGGCTCCTTCTATAATCTGCCTCGTATCCAGGCCGTGACTCGCCGCGTAAGTGTCCAGCTCATTGAAAAACGCCACCCGCATGGCCAAGTACGTGTTGGCGAACAACTTTATCGCCTCGGCTTCTGTCGGATCGGTAAACAGCGTGGGAATATCCTTCTTCAGCGCCCCCCGCTTCAACAGCTCGGCGAACACATGTGCCCGCTGCGAACGCTCCCCGACGACGATGCGAGACGGGTAAAGGTTGTCATGCAGTGCGCGCCCTTCACGCAAGAATTCCGGCGAGAAAATCAGGTTTTCGCAGCCGAACTTTGCCTTCATCTTGACGGTAAACCCGACTGGCACGGTAGACTTGATAACCATAACCGCACTGGGAGTGATCGTCATCACATCTCGAATGACAGACTCTACGGACTCAGTGTTGAAGTAATTGGTTTCTGGATCGTAGTCCGTAGGAGTTGCAATAATGACGTACTTGGCCCCCAAGTAAGCATCACGCTTATCAAGCGAAGCGCGCAAATCCAGAGAACGTCTCTGAAGATATTCTTCGATTTCCGAATCGACGATAGGAGACTGTCTGCGATTGAGCATTTCAACTCTCTCGGACGCAATATCTAGGGCGACCACCTCGTTGCTCTGCGCGAGCAAAACAGCATTTGAAAGCCCGACATAGCCCGTACCCGCAATAGCGATCTTCATTATCTATCTACATGCCATTAAAAATAATTCGAAGTAACATTTACTCGCTTCGCCACCAACCCGATCATGGCACGTTCCGAATAGCCGCTCGGCGCCACACGAGCAGCGATCAAACAAGGGACCCATACACTGACCGGAAGTCACCACATCAACACATACGACGGCCCATATCCCTTTGTCATCAAAACTCCGCCAGCACAAGCGGCTATCATCGGCTCACGATAACAATCGTACGAAATCGTTGCCACCTGCACACCACGATACAAAATTATTTCACGGCACATACTTGACAGAACCAGACGAACATCGCCCTCACTCGAAGGATACCGCCCTCAGCCCCACGGCAATACGCCTTTGATCCGAATTAACGCCGAGACTCTGTGGCGACGCCGCCTGCGGAAGATGCAACCGTAGCGAAAGCAATTTTTTTCCATCAAAGACATTTGGATTTGACAGCTGGACCGTAACAGTGCTCAGTTCGACCAACTCCACCCGGTCCACTTCTACATCGTCAACGTAAATTTTTACGCCTTGGGACGTAAGACTTCCCGCAACAAATGGTTGCAGCTCCAAGGAGAGCCTCTCAACTGCAGAAGAGGGGACAAATCTAATTTCCGCTACGTTGCCTTCAGACCAGACACCCCACTCTTCAAGTTCTGACCATCCGCGCCCTAGCACGCCCCCGGAATTTCCGGCTTTAATTTCCACGCGTTGTCCGGCGTTAACGATGGCCATCGGCAACACCTTCACCTGCTTTCCTGGCCAATATTGAAATCTCTCAAAATGGCATTGCCTGTGAACGTCGGTTCTCTTGAACGCCCAACTATCATACTTCGCCCTGACAATCCGCATCGCTTGGCATGCATCGCTCCCCCACATCGACTGATCGAGAAGTAGATCGCGCTCCTTAGAATAGGATCTGATCACATAGCTCCCTGAGACGAGAAATAGGGGAACACACAAAAGCGTCACAAACCAGTTGTTCCACCCCCTCTTTAAAAGGGCCTCCCTCCCCACCATCGACGCCAAATCATCCTTAGGGTGACGAGACCCCGTGAAAATCACAATAATGAGACCCGCAATCGCCGCCGGAATAATTAGTCTATTACCCCACCCCTCCCACCCGAATGGAGTCCACCACCGAGAGAAAGCCCCGAGCTGAAGAAGCAATATCCCAGCTGCTAACCACAAGGCGCCTCGTGAGAAACAGTAACCGACTGAACGACCTATTATGAACAACACACAAACCGATAACGACCACGCCACCAAGACTCCGCCGCTCGGTGAAAAAATGGATGCCAAAAAATAAACGCTGCTAAGCCTGAGATCTGGGGACGCCTCCGCAGCTTCAACCATATAGGGCACAGGCAGATACGATGCATATCTGAGATAATTGTAGGCAACCGCAACTATGATCGCGATCAACGCCCCGAAAGCAAATGCTATGACTAACTTCCTTTCAGCGACAAAAGTCTTCACGAACCCCATGCCGGACGCCTTCGCACGCCACGCGTAGACACTGCAAATGGCTGCACACATCACCAAGATGTTTGTATCTTTGTACCAAGGACCGACCAAGGAGCAAAGAAATAAGGCAGGAACAAATAAGGTCGACTTCTGCCGATAGACGACGGACAAAACAATCAAAACGACAAACAACCCAAGTATTACGCCGGACTGCACTTCAAGCCCGCCTGAATACAAATAAAACGGCGGCACCACTGATGAAAGGATCGCCGCCGTATAGAGAAGAGTTCCCGCCTTGGCAAGCCGAATATCCAGAATTCTGAAAGCAAGAGCTACGGGCAGCAAGAGAAAAGCAACATTGAGACTAAACAGCAGCACCTTGCTAGCGGAACCGCCACCTAGCAGCGAAACAATGAAGGAAACTGCGAGATATGCAACAGGAAATTTACTGAGCGCGCCGCACTCATTGTTCTCTCGTAGCTTACATACGAATTTTGACCAATCCCCTCCCCACGCTGGGAAGTCTACAGCCGAAAACATGGGAGGCCACACCATTATGCCAAGAGCGAGGCACCCAATAAGAAGCATAAGCGTTACGACAGCGAGTTGAGCCATCGTGACGGACTTTATAGACGCACTCATTTGCACAGATATTGAGGTTGTTCGATTGAGGTGCGAAACGGATCTGTGAGATCATCCGAATACCCACCCATGAGAAGACGTTCCCTTGGCAAGAAATTTCGCCTAAACATCCGACTAAAGGATGCAAGCTTGTCGCCCTTCGCTGTCAACTTCACGCATCCATCCCTTATAACAACCGTCCCCGACTCTTGTTGCTCGGTCAGCCTGACGTCAACTAACCGGTGCTCCCGAACGTATTCCTTTGTGAATACATATTCGAAAGCATCCTGCCTAATTCCCCCACCGCGCTGCTGAAGCTTTTCGAGAATGTAAAACGACAAAGACCTGTCAATAACCGTCGGAACAGAAATTGCGAAACCATAGCCGGCAAGCAGCCAGATCACGACGAGCTGGGTTCTCTCAAACTTGTTTAACGAGGAAAAATAGGGGGTCGCGAACAACACCACACCGGAGATCGATGCTGCCAAAACGCCGTCCGCAATAGCTGAATAAAAAACAACGTCAACCTTGAGGTAGGCAATATGCAGCCAATAGATCAGAACCAGCAAGACCACGAATAGCACAGTGGCCGCCGTCGCACGGCTTATTTTCATACGTTGAACACCATTCTTCTATTACCGACATAGCTCAGTGCGACCTGGATTAGCGTGGCTATCAGAAAACCCGCGCGGTGGTCATACCGCATCCAGTCCGTCCAGACCAGCAATATCACCCCGTGCAGGACAGCTATCGCGCCATACAGACCGCTGAACTTCATCGCTTGCAGCAAGAGCGAACCATCAGCCTTCTGAAAGACGAAATAACGGCTACCGAGAAAGGAAGCTGTTATACCGAAGAGTGCGGCGACTAGATTAGCCAGCCCGGCGGATGAGAACTCGAGTACGCGCAAATTAATCGTCAGGACGCCATAGTGCACCGCTGTTGCGACGACGCCGTTGATCGCATATCGCATCAACTCGCTCTGGTGGTATTTCACGCGCTTCTTGCCAGAAGAGAGACTTTCGTTTCAATCACGTAGTCCACGAACTCGTGGTACGCAATTGCCGTTGTCACCGTTCCGCCCCGCACTACGCCTGTCAGCATCAACGTCATCAGCGCAAGCGCACCGGTCTGAAGGAACATCAAGACCAGTATCCCCAGTGCCACCGAGAACCATCCTGGCGTGGAGAAGCCGAGCAGTTTCAGGATGACCGCGGCGACGGCACCGAGAACGGAGAGCGTCGCAATAATCGCACACGCGATGCCCACGCGCACAAGAACGTCCTCGGCAAAGACCATCAGCCCCTTGAACCCATGCAAGGCCAGCCCGACAAAATTCATCTTTGATTGGCCCGCATACCGGGGCCCGCGATTCAGCGGGCGCGTTTCTGTGCGGAGTTTTGAGGCCAGTACCGCTCCTGCAACGTGTATCGACAACTCCTGCATGGCCACGAGCCGCTTCACCGCATGAGCCTTGAGCGCCATGAAGTTGCCGAAGCTGATCGCCCTGCCGGTCATCAGCCCGAAAAAGCTCTTGTAGGCCGCATAAAATGCCTTGAACCGAAAGGTTTCGACGCGGCTCTTGCGTTGCGCAACGACGACGTCGACATCGTCGGCAACCAATCGCTCCAGAAGCTCAGGAATCGTACCCGGCAGATCCTCACCATCGGAGTCCATGACGACCACCCGCTGATGTGGCTGTATGCGCTCCGAGACGTACCCCAGCCCAATCGCGATCGCCCGCTGGTGGCCCACGTTACGCCGAAGCTTGAGAATCACCCCTTCGATGCACGCGCCTTCGAGGCTGGAGACGTCTAGCGGCTGCTTCACCGAGCCGTCGTCCACCGCAACGACAAATACGTCATCGTTGAATTGGGCCGACAGTTCTTTGAACAATCGGCTACTCGCCTCGACGTCCTCGTAAACCGGCGTGACGATGATCACCTGATGCTGACCGAAACTCATAGCGCGAGGAAGTTCCGAAAGTAACCGACTGTCTTTTCAAGCCCCGCTTCGAGCCTCACGCGGGGTTCCCACCCAAGTGTTTCTCTTGCGAGCGTAATGTTCGGCTGCCGCTGTTTAGGATCGTCTTGCGGCAATGGTTTGAAGACGAGCTTTGACTTTCCGCCGACCATCTTCAAGACGGTCTCCGCAAGCTCTCTAATCGTGAACTCAACTGGATTGCCCATGTTGATCGGACCGGTCACGTCCTTCGGGCTTCCCATCATGCGGACAAAGCCTTCGATCAAGTCATCAACATAGCAGAAGCTTCTGGTTTGCAACCCATCGCCGTAAATGGTGATATCGTCGCCACGCAACGCCTGAACGATGAAGTTACTCACAACACGGCCATCGTTCGGATGCATCCGTGGTCCATAGGTGTTAAATATTCGGACAACTTTAATTTCCAGTCCGTGTTGCCTGTAGTAATCGAAAAACAGCGTCTCTGCGCAGCGCTTTCCCTCATCGTAGCAGGACCGAATACCAACCGGATTGACATGCCCCCAATAACTTTCCTGCTGCGGATGAACCTCTGGATCGCCGTAAACCTCACTGGTTGAGGCCTGCAAAATCTTCGCCTTTGTACGTTTAGCCAGGCCCAGCATGTTGATCGCGCCATGAACGCTAGTTTTTGTGGTCTGAACTGGATCCCACTGGTAATGGATTGGCGATGCCGGACATGCCAGATTGTAGATTTCGTCGACTTCTACATAGAGGGGGAAGGTTACATCGTGGCGTATCAGCTCATAATGCGGATTACTCATTAAATGAGCAACATTATCCTTCGTCCCGCTGTAAAAATTGTCCACGCAAAGAACGTCGCACCCGTCTTCTAGCAATCTCTCACACAGATGCGACCCCAAGAAGCCCGCACCACCAGTGACCATCACCCTTTTTCTATTAGCAACTCGCATGTTTAACAACCTTTCTTTAGAGTTCAATTTGTCTTTCTTACAAGCCCTACAGGCCACGTTACTTTCTAACGAGTGAGTGTGGCGCGGAGTACCGTCGCCATCACCTCGCAACAAGCCCAGACTTCTCGCCCATCCAGTGGAATTCCGTCGTTCAGGAATAAACGCACTTTGTTGAAAGAAAGAACCTAACTAGGCTATTTCGCCAACCTTCGCAAGACTTCGCACTTCGCAGGAATTCGAAGCGGCCATCTAGCCCGAAGTTGTAAGCACTACTTTAGCGCCCGTTGTCACGGGAGAGGGTGCGAGAAAAGCCCGCACAACAATTCGAACATAACGTCTGCATAGTTATTGTCATAATAACGCCGAGCTCATCGTCAAACCCTGAGCAGCGCTAAGAACCGCAGCTCCAGTCTGTTGCCAAGACGTATCACGGTAGCGTCGCACAATCTCGGATTCACGAGTTGCCACTACTTCAGGATTCTGCAAATACCATAACAACCGCGCCGCCCACGCAGCGTCGTCAAGCGGCTCGACATATTCAATCAGCCCCCCCCCGACCTCTGGGATTGAGGCGGCACTGGAGGCCAAACAAAACTTTCCATGCGCAAGGCTTTCGGCCACGGGGAGACCCCATCCCTCATATAGTGATGGATAGACCGTAAACATACATTTCCGATATAGATAGACAAGATCGCTATCGGAAACATGGTCGAGGATTCGAACATATGATCGCACTTGTGCATCACCACGAAGAAGTTCCATCAACGTTTCGACCCCCCACCCCTGCATCCCAACAAAGACAAGCAGCGGCAAGTCCTCAGCTCCTTGTTCTTGAAGACGCTTGTAGGCACGGCACAAAATTTCGTGATTCTTACGACCCTCTATGGTCGACACAAACAGAATGAAGCGCTGCTCACCAAGCTCCCCTACTGCGGTGGACGGTGGCGCGTCAGGATGCGGGCGTATATTATTTCCAAGTCGCACAATATCAAGGGCTGGAACGGGTGCGCCAACAGTCTCCAGAAATTCCGTTAAATCTCTTCGGGAGCAATTAGAGATACAAAGAATCTTGTCCGCACACCAAGCTGCATCCACAAAATATCGCGGAAATTTCTCCGCAACACCTGAAACGCAATATGTCGGCAGAAGAATCGGAATAATGTCATAACAAAATAGCAACACCTTCAATTTTAGTCGCTGCTTCAACTCGTACAAAAACTCCAAATCCTTCTGATCCCAATCTAAACCGAGGGAAACGTATACATCTCCTGCGTTAAAGGGCTGTACACACCCTCTCGGCAGAGTAAGCATTGACTGCGGGGTGCGTGGATCGGGCGAAATCGCTTGCGTCGGGGCAGGAGACGCGCCCGTGTCAAGCCGCTCCAATGCCGTACGGATGTCGCCATACGGAACCTCTAGGTAGCTTCCCGCTTCTGCGTCGAAGTGGCAGAATCGCACGTCCGATGTTCCGGAGTTCAAGAAATGCCTAGCGGTCTCCGCTTCGACACGTACGATCCCCAACGCTGGACGTCGCCATCCGAGCGTGGTAGTCACGTCGAGCCAAATGCTCATTGTGCGCCCCCTTGAATACCCAATATTCGTGACACCTCCTCCGGTAGCACGCGCAGACTTACGTCCCATAACAACTGCCGTCGCAAAGTGTCATCTGTTTCAATTTCGCGCTCTGTCCGTCCACTTACGCCGAGTACTGTGCGAATCGCCGCCTGAAATTCTCTTGGCGTGTCTGCGACCCACACACTTGGCATCGAGCGATACGCATCGAACCCACGAAGCGCCACACTAGTGCAAATTACCTGTTTACCTGAATATAGCGCCTCTGCAGTCTTAATATTCGACCCGCCGCCTGCACCTATTGGTAGTAGAAAAGCGTGAGCTAAACTTTTTACTGCCGAGAGGTCGGCGTCATCAAGGACCCCGAGCACAAGCAAGCGCGATAGATTCAGATCGCGCCAACGAGATTTTGAAAATTCCTGCATAAGGCAGGGACCGACGCCGCCAACGACGACTAGTTTCGACCCAGGCGGAATACATGCAAGAGCGTCTCCGAGCGAGTCAATGAATCCGGTGAAATTTGGCGGATGCGCGCTCGCAATAAAAAGCGGCCAAGGACGACTAGGCAACTTCGCCCGCCATGCCTCTCGCCTCTCGGAACTCGCAACCCAAGGGCTTATCCCGTTCCGCGCCACGATCACATTTGCCGCCCCGTAACCACGCAATACCTCCGCATCTTCATTCGTAACGGCCACGCTGAGATCGGACTCTTGCGCTGCCGCGCGCTCCAATGCTGAAATATCCGCAATTGCCAAGCGCGCTAGTTCGCTATCCGTCGCAGACTCAAGAATCTGCTGTTTCATTGGCGCTTCAATATTCTGTGAACTAAAGACGACGACCGAATTTCGACATCGCGGCACCTCACGCTTAAGCCGCTTCGCAAGCGGATAGAACCATGGCTGCTCTACGACAATTACGTCGACGTCAACGTCAACGCAATTTGCAACTCTGCGGAAAATTTCTTCATCTGACACAGCAAAATCTGCCATAAGAAAATCAGACAGTGCAGGAAGGACTTTGCCGCGGTAGAGGCGGAATCGACTATCGGGAGGAAACTCAATATCAAACGGACCAAGATCTTCCCGACTATATGCCTCGGATTGGTAAAATCCGACGACGCGCACTTTATTCCCGACCTCTTCGAACGCCTTTCGGACTGCATCCGTCCGCAATTGCCCACCATGACGGGGCCTACGGATCGGGTAAGGCGACAGAAGAAGGACACCCGGACGACGATCTCCGCCCATTCGGGAACGTTTCGCGGCGATCACCCGCTCATCGTCCGTTCCACGATTTCCCAACCGCTCCTCATCTCCAAGTATCGCTGCAATCAACTGCTGGGCGCTCTCGGCCCAGGTCAACGATTGGATCCTTGCCGATGACGGCGCCCGTCCTTCATCGTGCGCGGACAGCCACTCTGCGATCGCTGATCGAAGTGCGTCAGGAGCTGTTCCATTGAAATAAAAAGCATTTTCACCAGCAATCTCCCGAAAGACCGGAAGATCCCGAGCAACTATTGGCAATCCATGTTGTGCTGCTTCAATCAAGGGCAAGCCAAATCCCTCACCCTCTGACGCCATAAGCAAACAAGTAGCAACGGAATAAATTTTTTCAAGGTACTCGTCACTTATTCCCTCGAGCCAAAACAGACGCTTACCGCGCTGAGCGTGCGCCTCAAGAGACGCCACTAAGAGGTCAACCGCCCACCCACGCTTGCCCACGATAACTAATCCGAGGTCGTTGCCTTGTGCCCACAACGATTGAAATGCAGCTAAGGCCTGCGCGTGCCCCTTCCGAGGTTCGACGGTACCAACCATCAGGAAAGTCGGTCTTGATCGGATTACTTCCAAAACTTTATCGGCTTCCGGGGGCAGCCCTTGGGTCGGTGCCGAATTCCGTATATCAGCGCCTAGGTGGAACCACCTCAACGCAAACGGGCGACTACACAACTTAAGCTTGGAATTCATCCAGTTGCGCAAATCGTCCGCAACGGCCTTAGAGATGCAAACCACGCCATCTGCTTCGGTCACGACCTCTAGCCAATGAAGATGGGACTCGCTCGCCCCCACTGGAAATGAACTTGGATGACTTATTGGAAGCAGATCATAAACCACGAAGAAAACCTGAACACCTTGATGGCGCAGCGATTGATAGTAATCACGACATTCAGGGACTATCTGTGGCTGGAGGTCAAGCCCAATAAATATATCTCCTGATTGTGGCTCAAGGACGCTATCCGGCTCATCGATCAAGACGTCACCAAAAAAACCACGCGTAAAAGTATTTGCTTGTCTGTACGTTCCGCTACCTACTGTCGAGTAAACTGCTTGAACAACGTATCCTGCCGGAGGATTTGAAAGTAGTTCCCACAAAATGGCCCGCGTAACGCGCTGAATGCCCGTTCTAGCGTCGCGCCGCACCAGTTCGGAAACATCGACATAAATTCTGCGTCGACGCTCTGGATCGGGATGGTTCCTTGCGATTGCGGCCGAGATGCTTACGCAGTCGGCGTCACTTAGATTCGTCGCATCGTTCCCACATGCAATAGCGCGAACCAATCTGGAAACAATTTCTCGTTGTTTAAGTTTCTGCGGCACGACGTTGCGCGTCCGTTCGTATAATCGCTCAAACGCGACAATCGCACGTCTCGCACTCGAATCCCACGAAAAACGTTTCGCCTGAGCAAGGCTGTGAGCCTCAAGGTCACGACGAAATGCCTCGTCTGACAATGCTTGCTCCATCTTTCCCGCAATACTCATGACATCGTACGGATCAAACAGGGCGTCTTCTCGCCCAATGACTTCGGGCAGACTGGAGGTATTCGCACCGATTACTGCAGCTCCGCACGCCATGGCTTCGAGCGCTGGAAGACCAAAGCCTTCGTGCCACGACGGGAATACAAAAAGTTCGCAGTGATTATAAAGCCCGATGAGCTCTTGGTCGGTGATGTAGCCAGTAAACCGAAGTTCATCATCATCCAGACCTGCGACGGAAGCATGGCTCAACAATATGCTGATATCACCTTCGGAAAATTTTCCGGCCAGAACTAGCTGGTAAGATTTTCTTAGAATCCTAGGCAAGCATGCATACGCTTGAATCAGGCGAGGGAGATTTTTTCGTTCGTCTGACCCGCCCGCATATAGCACAAAAGGACGAGAAATTCCATTCTTTTTTTCTACGAACTTTGCATCCTCATTCACAATGCCTAACGATTTGAAACAATCGTCAACCGCAGTACCAATGTTCACGGCATCGAAACTTGGAACATCCAGATACTCAAGCGCTTCACGGCGGGAGAAGTCTGAAATCGCAAGCCACGCATCAGCGCGCGCGAGATCCTTTAATTTACGGAAATAAAACTTCTCGTAGGTCGGATTTGGCCTGAGGTAATGATCAGGATTCAGTAACGGAATGAGGTCATACAGCGACACGCTGACTAAGGTGGACTGATCGAAACGGCCGACGCTCGTAACCGCATCGTCAATATAGCCCTCGAAGAGGCTGGTAACATGGATAACGTCCGGCCTCAGACTAGCCAGAAATGCTTCACGAATGAGCTCAGCCGCGGCCCTGCGCCGAGTATTATTCGATTCCATTTCACGAACAGGGCCGGGAGCATGCCACACACGAATGTTTTCTTGCGGCAATACGCTGTCGAATACGGCTCTAATGCGCTCGATCGTATCGGGAAATAGTCCGCTTAGTGCAAGTATAACTTCGTGGTCATTTCGGTTTCGTGCGATCGCCAAGGCAAGCGACATAGAATAACGACCGATGCCGCGAAATCGACTCTCTGTCTGCGCGCCCTGCATATCAATTACGATGCGCATCAGCTATTCCTCTTCTTGGCTTCGATGGCAACCTTGAGATCCACATAGATCTGCCTCGCCGAAGCGGTCATATGCGCCAACTCCGGGTTGAACGTCTCATGCAAAAGCTCAGTACCGGGGGAGTTAGTCACTGGATCTGCTTTTCGGTGTGCTGTTAGCGCGACAGTGCTTGCGTCAGGCATAAGACCTGCGTTACGCACGAACAGCACAAGGTGCTGCCGCAGGCCAGGATACTTGCGGAGGGACGTGCTGATCTTGTGACGCAGCCTCGGCTGATTCAACACGATACGAGCGGCAGCGACTGCTGGCCGACGCAGAGCCCTCCGAACTCCCGTCACAGCCCATCCGGCAGTCCGTCGCATTGGCGAAAGATCGCCTTTGACGACCCGCTTCAGTGCCCGAATCGGGGCTGTTATCCTCCATGAACTGCTGCGATGAACGGACAAGAGCCGTTCGTGCCACTGATCGGACTCCAAACGCCAGTAGTGGACACTACCCCGCGTTTCCGCCAGCATCCGCTGCAATTCATCGCGCTCAGCATGGAGGACGCCCACCAATGCAGCTTCGTGCTGCCACTTCTCCTCAGCCGCCGTGAACCTGTTACCCATCTCCGCGGACGTCGCTTCGGCCACCGCCGCCCGACGAGCGAGTTCCTCGGATCGCCTCGTAGCAGCAGCAAGTCCATTTCGCAACTCCGCAAGGAGTGCCTCCGCTTTCACGGCTCGCTCCTCTGCGGAACACGTGCGCTGTTCCAGCACCCGACTCTGCTCTGCGAATTGCGAGCGCAACTCGACCTCACGGCGCTCACCCGTTAGGACCAACGCCCGTGCCCGATCGGCGTCTCGGATTGATCCTCCACAAGTTGCGCGCGCGGCGCACTCGCGCCAAGTTAGGGGTTCGGAACTTCGGCGTAACGTCAGTAATTGGTCGAGTTCGCGCTGCGTCGTTCCTGACAAAAGCAGCAGTCCGTGCGCCTTGTCCTCAATGCGTTCAAAAAATTCTCGATCACCGTCGCCATAGCAGGTTTGCGGCACCGAACAGTCCGAGAAATTGAGTCCCTTTGCCCCACTCGCCAGCAGCTTACTCGCAATCTCGTTCCGGTATTCCGCACTGTCGCTCATGCGGTCGATGTTCAGCAACAGATTAGCGTTGGCTACCGCCTCTCCCAACCCTAGAATCCAAAGTACATAGAAGATAAGGTAGGACTGTTCGGGCGCAAGACGCCTCTTGATGAACCAATCTATCTGGGCACTCAGATCGTCCGATTCGAATCCTTCGAACGCGATTTCGCGACGCAGCCGCTCAATCACAGGAGGACGCGAGGGCGCATTTAGAAACAGTTGGCTCGTCGCATCAAAATAATCGGTGACCTTATAGGACCACCACTCATCCCAAGGATTGCGCCACAAGTAAATATGATAGCCCCCGAGGGCATTCTTCATCGCTCCAATTCGCGATGAGGTACGACATTCCTGAATTACCGGACGCCCCTTTGCCGCAGCGATAAGCGCCGCCCAGTAATTCAGCCCAAAATCACCGACACAACCGAAATATCCATCATAGATAGCCTCTTTCGAAAGCTTATCCAGACAGGCGTCAGACACATCGTAAAGCTCACGAAAGTAGGACACCTCGATGGCCGGATGTCTCAGATGCTTAACATACTCACCGCGAAACGCCAAAAGGTTTTCGGGGTTTGCACGCGCGAGTAGCGCAACCTCATGTAAAGGTTCCTGATAACACCAATACCCGTCACTTGACCGCCGAAAGACGTTGAATAGGTACGTACTTCCGGCGCGAAACAACGAGTGGATGAATATTGGGGCCAACGTTTCCCCAGCGAGTGTCGTGTGGTCTGTCATGCTGAAGCCAACTCGAATGCAGCGACGGTATTGATCACGCCGGATTTTACAAACGTGAGCTCATCCGACTTAACACGAAAAAGTACCGAATCCACCCTGCGATGCAGGAATACCGGCGGATCGGCGCTATCGTCGCGAATACCACAATTGATATAGTAAACCCCTGGAGCAAACGCGTTTTCTAGTTCAAAGCGTGCGATGAAGATATCTCCGAGGGCAAACGCACGGCCGTTAATTTCAGGCATGTGCGACGTATCCATGCCGAACAACGCGACCCCATCGCGCGTCTTAGCCATAAATGCGAACGCGATCCGGCCGACCGCTTCGTTAAAGCGTACGCGGTATTTCAAAACAAGCAGACCACGACTGCCAAAGACATTCGCACGCTCGCCCCGCTCATTCTCCAGCCAGATCGCTTCGATTACCGCACGACCGTCGCCGTAAGCGACTTCGCAATTACTCATCAGGCTTTCGTCGACAAGAGGTTCCAATAGGCGTGCGTCTATGTCTACACCCGCTGAAATACCCTCTAACCCTCCGAACAAAGCCTTTTCGTACATATCGCAGACGGTCTTGGCGACGCCGAACGCAGCGACGCACCCGTCTTTCAAAAAAAGCGCTTTGCTGCAGAGCTTCTTAACACAGTCGACATCGTGACTAACAAAGAGCAGTGTTGTCCCTTGCGCACGGAACTCCTCGATCCGCCGAAAGCACTTGCGCTGAAATGCGGCATCGCCAACGGCAAGAGCCTCATCGACGATAAGAATGTCGGGCCTGAGCGCAGTCGCAACGGCAAAAGCGAGGCGCACCTGCATGCCACTCGAGAAGACGCGAACGGGCTGGTCTATGTAATCGCCTATATCCGCAAACCGTTCGATTTCCGGCATGAGCTCCATCAGTTGCCGCACCGTAAGCCCTTGTAACTGGCCGGCCATGAACACGTTCTGCCTACCCGTGAAATCGGGATGAAACCCCATGCCGAGTTCAAGCAACGCAGCGATTCGTCCGTTGACATGGACACCGCCGGTGGTGGGTTGCGTGGTGCCGGTAATCATCTTTAGCAGCGTGCTCTTGCCCGCACCGTTCACGCCGACTATACCGACCGATTCGCCCGGTTCAACCGAGAAGGAGACGTCCTGCAGCACCCACCGCAGGGTGTGGTGCGGCTTGTGGCCCGGGGTGATCCACTCCAGCAGACGGGACCAGCGTGTGGGGTACTGCTTATATGCCTTGCCGAGATTGCTTACGGAGATGCTACCCATCAGAGTTCGTCCACCATTTCACCGACATGGCGGCGGAAGAGCCCCAGCCCGGTTACGCACAGAAAGAGCGCCAACAGCGTTATGGGCCACAGGTTTTCCCATTGGGGCCAGCGGTTGGCGATGAAGATCTGCTGGAATCCCTCCATCAGCGCTGCCATCGGATTCCAGACCATGGCGTCGCGAATTCCGTCCGACAGAGCCGACACGGGATAGACGATGGGCGTGAGCCAGAACCAGAAGGTGATGAAGATTCCGAAAAACTGACCAATGTCGCGAAAGAACACGTTGAGCACGCCCAACGTAATCCCGAGCCCGATCGAAAACAGTACGAGGATAGCCAGAAGGGGCAGCATCGCCAGGAAGGCATCACCCGGAAAATTACTGGAGACCAGCAGGAAAACCGTAAACAAGCCGAAGACGATGGCGAAGTTGAGCAGTGCGCTCAGGATGATGACCACCGGCAGGCACATGCGCGGGAAGCTGAGCTTCTTCAGGAGGTTCGCGTTCTCGAGAAAGACGTTCTGACCGCGTCCGATGATCTCGGCGAACAGGCCCCAGGTGAGAAGGCCCGCGCACAGGTAAATGCTGTAGGCAAAGCCATTGTCGACACCGGGGAGCCTGGCGCGCATGACCTCGGCGAAGATCACGGTATAGACGAGAATCATCGCCAGAGGATTGAGCACGGTCCAGGCTGCGCCCAGCAGCGAGTTGCGGTATTTCGACTGGAACTCACGCTTGACGCTGCCGAGGATGAAACCACGGTAGTTCCACAGCGCTCTGAGCATTGCACTCATCGATTCGCTCCCTGGATCAGGGTTTCGAGCGCTGCAACGTGCCGCTGGATGGCGCCTGCATCGCCGCGGGTCTCCACATTGAGTCGCAGCAGGGGTTCCGTATTGGACCCGCGCAGATTGAAGCGCCAATCAGCGAAATCCATGCTGAGACCGTCGGTCATATCGACCGTCGAATTCTCCGGCGCGAAGTGCGCGCGGAGGCGGTCGATCGCGGCGGGGATATTCTCGACGCGGTAGTTGATCTCGCCGCTGCAAGGGAAGGCAGCGATGCGTTCATCGACGAGCTGGGCCAGCGTCTTGCCCGATTCGGACATCAGCGCGGCCACCAGCAGCCACGGGATCATGCCGCTGTCGCAGTAGGCGAAATCGCGGAAGTAGTGATGGGCGCTCATCTCGCCGCCGTAGATGGCGTCTTCGAGGCGCATGCGCTCCTTGATGAAGGCGTGGCCCGTCTTGGACTGGATGGCGATGCCGCCTGCCTCGGCGACCTGCGCCTGCGTGTTCCAAGTGAGCCGCGGGTCGTGGATGATCTTTGCGCCGGGGTGGCGCTTGAGCATCATTTCGCCCAGCAGGCCGACGAGGTAGTAGCCCTCGATGAAGCGGCCTTCGGCATCGAAGAAGAAGCAGCGGTCGAAGTCGCCGTCCCATGCCAGGCCGAAGTCGCAACGGTTGGCAAGCAGGGCCTTGCGCGTGAGCTCACGGTTTTCCGGCAGCAGCGGATTGGGGACGCCGTTGGGGAAGTTCCCGTCGGGTTCGCGGTTGATGAAGATCCAGCGGAACGGCAGGTGGCGGGAGATTTCCTCGACCACGGGGCCCGCCGCGCCGTTGCCCGGGTCGGCGAGGATGGTGAAGGGCTTGAGCGCGCCGGCGTCGACATAGCTTAGGAGATGGCGGATGTAGGCGGACTTGTCCGCCTTGTGCTGCACGGTGCCGGGGCGAGTTGCGCGGGACCCGAGGTTGCCCGCTGCGACACGCTCGCGGATGGCGGAGAGGCCCGAGTCGCCGCTGATGGGCTTCGACTTTTCGCGCACCAGCTTCATACCGTTATAACCCTTGGGGTTATGGCTGGCGGTGACCATCACGCCGCCGTCGGCGCGCTCGTGGCTAGTGGCGAAGTAGACCTCCTCGGTGCCGCAGAGGCCGATGTCGATGACGTCGGCGCCAGCGTCGGTGATGCCGCGCGTCAGCGCCTCTGCAAGCAATGGGCTTTCGATGCGCATGTCGCGGCCGACGACGATGGTCGCGGCGGCGAGCTCGACGACGAGGGCGCGGCCGATGCGGTAGGCGATATCGGCGTTGAGTTCATCGGGAACCCGGCCGCGGATGTCGTAGGCCTTGAAACAATTGACTGCGACCCGCGCGCACGCCAGGCCGGGATCGATTTCGCTCATCGTGGAGATCTGCATCAGTTCGGCGCGCGACCGTAGGTGTCCTCGAAACGCACGATATCGTCCTCGCCGAGGTAGCTACCGGACTGGACCTCGATGATCTCGAGCGGGACCTTGCCAGGGTTCGCGAGGCGATGGACATGACCGAGGGGGATGTAGGTGGATTCGTTTTCCGACAGAAGGAACACCTTTTCGCCGTTGGTGACTTCGGCGGTGCCCTTGACGACGATCCAGTGCTCGGCGCGGTGGTGGTGCATCTGGAGGCTCAACTTGGCGCCGGGCTCCACGACGATGCGCTTAACCTGGAAACGATCGCCGAAGTCGATCGAGTCATACCAGCCCCAAGGGCGGTAGATCTTGCGGTGCGAGTCGGCGAGCGTACGGCCTTCGGCCTTGAGGCGAGTAACGATCTTCTTTACATCCTGCGTGCGGGACTTGTCGGCCACAAGGACAGCATCGGGGGTTTCCACGACGATGACGTCCTTCAGGCCAACGCCGGCAACGAGGCGCCCGCCACCATACAGCAGGCTGCCCTGGCAGCCTTCGACGATGGTTTCGCCGAAGGCTGCATTTCCGTTCTCATCCTTCTCCATCACGTCCCAAAGGGCGTCCCACGCACCGACGTCCGACCAGCCTGCGGACATGGGGATTACAACGCCGTCGATACCCAGACCAGCGTGAGTCGCCAGCTTTTCCATCACAGCGTAGTCAATGGAGTCCGAAGGGCAGGCCTCGAAGGATTGCGGATCCACGCGCAGAAAATCAGTGTCCTGCTTTCCTGCAGCAAAAGCCTCCTTGCAGGCGAGCGACATTGACGGATCAAGCGTGTCCAGGGCCTTGAGCCAGACGCTGGCGCGCATCATGAAGAGGCCGCTGTTCCAGAGATACTCACCGGAAGCAACGTACTCGGTCGCCCTGTCAAGGTTTGGTTTTTCGACGAACTTGACCAGCTTAAGCGCGCCGTCGTCGCGACGAACGCCGGTGCGGATGTAGCCGTATCCCGTTTCGGGGCGGGCAGGAACGATTCCGAAGGTTACGATTGCCCCATTGGTCGCTGCAGGCAGGCCGCTTGCTACCGCGGACTGGAATGCATCACGGTCGGTGACCACGTGATCGGCCGGCATCACGAGAAGGATCGGATCCTCACCATCCACGCAGGAGGCAGCCAAAGCGGCAAGCGTCAGCGCCGGTGCGGTGTTTCGTCCGACCGGTTCAAGAATAATGCGCGGCGCTGCGATACCGACAGATCGAAGCTGCTCGGCAGCCATGAAACGGTGCTCGTTATTGCATACAACGATGGCCGGACCGGTACCCTGCCCCTGCATGAAGCCCTCGAGACGCAAGGCCGTCTCCTGCAGCATGGTGCGTTCGCCGGTCAGCGCGAGGAGTTGCTTGGGCTGCAATTCGCGGGACAAGGGCCAAAGCCTAGTACCCGAACCACCAGAGAGGATCACAGGAGTTATCATGTTCTACCGTGCAAATATTTGACTTGGGCTAAAAATAAAATCTGGAGTACGCTCGTCGCTGAACTAAGCGACCATTCCGAACCGGCGACGATACTTCAATGGTGCACGTGCGATCTGTGAGCAAAAGCTCGAATTATTGCACTGCAGAACGCCAACTACTATTCGACCAAAGTAATATTGCGTTACAAACCGTAGTAACTCCGGTACCAGCCGATAAAGCGCTGCACACCTTTTTTCACGCTCGTAGCCGGAGCAAAACCCGTCCAGGCATTGAGTTCCGTCGTGTCCGCATAGGTGGCGGGCACGTCGCCGTCCTGCATCGGCAGAAAATTCTTCTCCGCCTTCCGTCCAACCGCCTCTTCGATCGCATCGATGAAACTCATCAGCTCGACGGGATCATGGTTGCCGATGTTGAACACGCGGTAGGGGGCGGCGCTGCGACCCGGATCGGGCTGAAGGGGATTGAAGGCGGGGTCAGATTCGGCGACGTGATCGAGGGTGCGGATGACGCCTTGGACGATGTCGTCGATATAGGTGAAGTCGCGCTTCATCTTGCCGTGGTTGAAGACGTCTATCGGGAGCCCTTCGAGGATGGCCTTCGTGAACAGGAAGAGCGCCATATCGGGGCGACCCCAGGGGCCGTAGACGGTGAAGAAGCGCAGTCCGGTGGTGGGTAGGCCGTAGAGGTGGCTGTAGGTGTGGGCCATCAGCTCGTTGGCCTTCTTCGTTGCGGCGTAGAGGCTGACGGGGTGGTCGACGCTGTCGTGCTCGGAGAACGGCATCTTGGTGTTGCCGCCGTAGACGCTGGAGCTGCTGGCGTACACGAGGTGCTGCACCTTGCTGTGGCGGCAGCCTTCGAGGACGTTGATGAAGCCGACGAGGTTGCTGTCGACGTAGGCGTGCGGGTTCTGCAGGGAGTAGCGCACGCCGGCCTGGGCGGCGAGATGGATGACGCGGTCGAACTTTTCCTCGGCGAAGATGCGTTCCATGCCGGCGCGATCGGCGACGTCGAGTTTGACGAAGCGGAATGCAGGGTGCGGAGTGAGGCGCGCGAGGCGGTCGAGCTTGAGCTGCGGGTCGTAGTAGTCGTTGAGGTTGTCGAGGCCGACGACTTCGTCGCCGCGGGCGAGGAGCACCTCGCTGGTGTGCATGCCGATGAATCCGGCTGCACCGGTAACCAGGATCTTCATACGCCTTCCGAATTTACGTGGGAAATTTGACCGCAGATTATCCCATGTCCGGGGGGCGCTTTCGTTACAGGAAGTGAGAAGCGGACAACCATCTCATCGAGTTGGCCTTGGCCGGCGGGACCGATGCGATCGTCACGCACAACATCCGTGACCTCGAGCGGGGAGAGTTGCAGTTGGGCAGATTGCGCGCCATGACGCCCGCACAGTGTCTGGAGGAATACAATGAGTGCTTTGACGATCCGGCTACCGGACGACACGGCGCTTCGCCTCAAGCAATTGGCACGGGCGCGTGGCCAGCGCATGAACAAGCTGGTTGAAGAATTGAGCGCTCAAGCTTTGGCTGCGTGGGACACGGAGAACCATTTCCGCGCGCTTGCTGCCACCGGGAACGTGAGCCGGGCCCTGGCTATCCTCGATCGGCTCGATGCTCGGGATGGCAAATCCGCCGGATAGCCTGCGGGCTGCCGGCAGGCCGGGCCAAAGTTTTGGTTGATCGCGCCTTTCCAGGAAGGGCGTGATCAACCAAGAATGATTAGCGCATTGCTACCGTTTTGACCCGCCCTGCCCTACTCCCGGCCGGTCGTGGCGACGGGCGACGATATACTTGGCGGCTTGCCAGAACCGGACGCCCCATGCTCGCCAGATTGTCCTATGCCTTGCTGTGGCTGTGTGCCCTGCCCTTCGTGCTGCTGCGCCTGGCGTGGCGCGCGCGGCGGCAGCCTGCCTACCTGAAGCATCTGGGCGAGCGCTTCGGGCATTACGCGGTCCGCGCACCGCTGCCTGTGATCTGGGTGCATGCGGTGTCGGTGGGGGAGACGCGCGCGGCGGAACCGCTGGTGCGTGCGCTGCTGGCGCGTTGGCCGGATCACGCGGTGCTGCTGACGCACATGACGCCGACGGGACGGGAGACGTCCGAGAACCTGTTCGGCGGGGAGCCCCGCGTGCTGCGCGGCTATCTGCCGTACGACCTGGGGCCGGCCTGTCGAAGCTTTCTGTCGCACTTTCGTCCGCGCGTCGGCATCGTGATGGAGACGGAACTGTGGCCCACGCTGTTGGCCAGTTGTTGCGCGCGCGGGGTGCCGGTGCTGCTTGCGAATGCGCGGCTTTCCGAGCGTTCGGCGCGGCGCTATGCACGCTGGCCCGCCCTGACACGCATGACCGTGGGTGCGCTTGCCGGGATCGGCGCGCAGACCGAGGCGGACGCACGGCGTCTGGGGGACTTGGGCGCGAGCGAGGTGGCGGTGACGGGGAACATCAAGTTCGACATTTCACCACCGGATGCGCTGTTCGCGCTTGGGGCGAGTTTCCGCCAACGCCTTGGCGGGCGTCCGGTCCTGCTCGCGGCGAGCACCCGCGAGGGGGAGGAGACGCTGATTCTCGAGGCGTTCCGGGCGCAGGCACCTGACGACGCGCTGCTCGCACTGGTGCCGCGGCATCCGCAACGCTTCGATGAGGTTGCGCGTCTGGTCGAAGCCGGCGGATTCAAACTGCAGCGGCGTTCGGACGAGGCGGCGGTCGAGGCTGAGACGCGCGTGTGGCTGGGTGATTCGATGGGCGAGATGTTTGCGTATTACGCGGCGGCCGATGTGGCGCTGATCGGCGGCAGCTGGCTGCCTTTTGGCGGGCAGAACCTGATCGAGGCGTGCGCAGTGGGGACGCCGGTGGCGCTGGGGCCACATACCTTCAACTTCGCGCAGGTTGCGGAGCTGGCGGTTGCCGCAGGGGCGGCGCGGCGCGCGGCGGACGTCGATGAGGGGATGCAGGTCGCGGTCGCGTTGCTTGGCGACAAGCAGGCTCGCATTGCAGCGGGTGAGGCGGGACGGAGTTTCGCTGCTGCGCATCGGGGGGCTACGGCGAGGACGATGGCGATCGTAGAGCGACTATTTGCCGGCTCTTGATTCGTGGCTATCCTGAATTCGTGATTGGAGAGCAGCATCGCCGGACTCGTGTCGGGCGTACGGGAGCAGTTTGACTGTGCGGGGCAATCGCACGAACCCGCGTAGGGCGGGACGAGCGCAGGGCATCCTGCCAGTCCCGGGGTCGGAAGCGGCCCAAGGGCCGCATAGCGGGATACGCCTTTGGCTCCTCCCGCCCTACGTGTCCTGCGCCGAAACTGCGTTTTCCACCCTTGTACGGCTTCTTGAATCAGAAGTGTTTGGGCAGGCCGGCCTCACGCAGTAATCGCTTCAGCTCCGGGGCGAAATTTCCGCCCACCATCGGACACCGCGGCGAACGACGGCGAATTTCCAGGCCAACAGCTCGAAGGGGACTCCGGACCGTCAGGGTAGCGGCGAGTTCGTATGATCGCCCGAATTACTCTGCCAGCAGCGCGTCGATGAGCTGGACGTCTTCCTCGCCAAGGGTACCGGCGGCGGCCTTGAGGCGCAGTTGGGCGAGGATGGTGTCGTAGCGGGAGCGGGCGAGCTGACGCTGGGTGTCGGCGAGTTGGGACTGGGCGTTGAGGACGTCGATGTTGATGCGGACGCCAACTTCGTAGCCGAGACGGTTGGCTTCGAGCGCGGAGGTCGATGAGACCTGGGCGGCTTCGAGGGCCTTGACTTGCGCCATGCCGCTAGTGACGCCGAGGTAGGCCTGACGTGCGGCGAGGGCGGCGGAGCGGCGGGCGTCGTCGAGGTCGGCGTCGGCCTTGACCTTGAGGGCGGCCGCTTCGCGTTCGCGCGACGAAACGGCTCCGCCGGCGAAGATGGGGACATTGAGCTGCAGGCCGACGGTGTTGGCGTCGGTGCGCGTCGAGCCGCCTGCAGCGCTGGAGCTGAAGCCTGCGCTGTTGTGGCTGCGGGCGGCGACGACGTCGAGGGTCGGGTAGTGGCCGGCGCGGTTGCGCTCGACTTCGCGTTCAGCAATTTCGCGCGCGATCTGTTGCGCCTGCACCGCGTAGCTGCCCTGTTCCGCGGCAGCTGCCCATTCCGCGATGCTGTCGGGCTGCGGGCGGGACAGCGAGACGCCCTGCCGCAGGCCGGCGAGCGGCGAGGGATCCTGGCCGACGATCTGTACGAGGGTCTGGCGGCGTACATCCAGGTCGTTCTGCGCGGCGATTTCCTGCGCCGACGCGAGGTCGAAGCGCGATTGCGCTTCGTGCACGTCGGTGATCGTGACGGTGCCGACCTCGAAGCTGGCCTTCGCGAGTTCGAGCTGCTCGGAGGCGGCCTTCTTCAGCTGGGACTGCGCCGCGAGGACGTCCTGGGCGTTGAGGACGTCGAAGTAGGCTTGCGAGACTCGCAGGATCAGATCGTGCCGCGCCTGTCCGAGCTGGACTTCGGCGAGCGCGGTCTGGAGTTCGCCCTGCTTGTACTGGATCCAGTTCTGCCAGCGGAACAGCGGCTGCGTGAGTTGCACGCCGTAGCCGTTGCTGTTGTATTCGCGCGTGCCGAAGACCCGGGTATGCGTGTCGACGTCGTTCCAGGTGGTGTTGGCGCTGGCGCCGATGCTCGGCAACAGTCCGGCCCGGCCCTGTACGACCCGTTCCTGGCCTGCATCGTACTGGGCGCGGGCTGCGGCGAAGCGCGCGTCGTTGGCGAGCGCGTCGCGATAGACCTGCAGGAGGTCGGCCGACCACGCGCTGGCGGAACATAGGGTAACGAGACTGAGGGCAATCACGCGCTTCATCGGCTTCTCCGGGGCAAGTCGCTGTGGTTTCGGCGCTGTGGCGTCAGTACCGCGGCATGGCCGGGTCGACCTGGGCGGCCCAGGCCGCGACCCCGCCCGCAAGGTTGATGACCCTGGAGAAGCCCTGACGCTCGAGGAACATGCACACCTGGGCACTGCGGCCGCCGTGATGGCAGATGACGACGATCTCGTCGTCGGGATCGAGCTCGGTCTGGCGCGCCGGCACGGAGGCCATCGGCATCAGCGTCGAACCTTCGATGCGACAGATCTCGAACTCGATCGGCTCGCGTACGTCGAGCAGGAATGGTTTGCCCCCTTGCGGGGCGGCAAGCCGTTCGGCGAGTTCGGTGGCGGTGATCTGTCGCATGCGGTGATTCCTCAGAAGCGGAATTCGTCCTTGCGCTGCGCATTCTTCAGCATCGGGACGACAGTTTCGAAAACGTCTTCGGTCTGGTACTGGTCTTCCGAGACGCGCGTGATCAGGCGGCCTTCCATGACCGGAGCCTCGCCGACGAAGGCGAACATGCGGCCTCCGACCTTGAGCTGGTCGAGCAGGCTTTGCGGCACCATCGGCAGACCACCCGTGACGACGATGACGTCATACGGCGCACGGCCGCTCCAGCCGCGAGCGGCGTCGCCTTCCTCGACGATGACGTTCTCGACACCGGCGCGGTTGAGGTTGTCGGTCGCGAATTTGGCGAGTTCGGGCTCGATCTCGACCGAGCGGACCCAGTCGGTGCGCGCGGCAAGCAATGCGGCGAAGTAGCCGGAGCCGGTGCCGATCTCGAGCACCGAATCCGAACGCTTGAGCGGCAGCGCCTGCAGGATGCGGCCCTCGATGACGGGCTTGAGCATGGTCTGGCCGCAGCCGATGGGGATCTCGACGTCCGCGAAGGCAAGCGTCTTGTGCGCGGGAGGAACGAATTCCTCGCGCTTGACCGTCATCAGGAGGTCGAGGACGTCCATGTCCAGCACATCCCAGGGGCGGATCTGCTGCTCGACCATGTTGAAGCGGGCGCGTTCGAAGTTCATGGCATTGGCTTCCTGTGCAAATATTAGCACACGCTAATTTAGTGCGCGATAAGTAAACTTGTGCATTTTAGCGTACTTGCTGCGGTGCGGGCTGCCCGTCTTCCCCGCCTTTCCGCGGTTCGCGCCGCACGCGGTACCACGCTGCATACAACGCGGGCAGGAAGATCAGGGTGAGCACGGTGGCGACGGTGAGGCCGCCCATGATGGCGACGGCCATGGGGCCGAAGAAGGCGCTGCGCGAGAGCGGGATCATCGCGAGGATCGCCGCGGCGGCAGTGAGCATGATGGGGCGGAAGCGGCGCACGGTCGATTCGACGATGGCATCCCATGCGCTGCGGCCGTGCTCGCGGTCCTGGCCGATCTGGTCGATGAGGATCACGGAGTTGCGCATGATCATGCCGGAGAGCGCGATCGTGCCGAGCATGGCGACGAAGCCGAAGGGTTTGCCGAAGGCGAGCAGGAAGGCGGTGACGCCGATCATGCCGAGCGGAGCCGTGAGGACCACCATCGCGACGAGCGAGAAGCTCTGCAACTGCAGCATGAGCACGGTGAGCACGGCGATGAGAAAGAGCGGCATACCCGCGGCGACGGACGTACCCCCCTTGGCGCTCTCCTCTACTGCGCCGCCGACCTCGACGCGGTATCCCAAGGGCAGCGCGGCTTCGATCGACGCGATCTGCGGGGCGAGATCGGCGACGACGACAGCCGGTTGGACGCCGCCGTACAGGGTCGCGCGGACCGTGACGGTGGGGACGCGGTTGCGGCGCCAGACAACGCCCTGCTCGAAACCGTATTCGGCAGTCGCGACCTGGGCGAGGGAGACGCTGCGGCCGCCGCCGACCGGGATCGCAAGGTCCGGCAGCAGCCCCAGATGCACGCGCTCGGATTCGGCGCCGCGCAGCATCACGTCGATGGTCTCGGTGCCTTTGCGGAACTGGGTGACGGCGAATCCCTGCACCGAGGTGTTGAGCAGCGTCGCGATGTCCTGCGTAGTGAGACCGAGAAGTCGCGCCTTGTCCTGATCGACCTTGAGGCGCACACGCTTGGAGGGCTCTTCCCAGTCGAGATGGACATTGGAGAGTTGCGGGTGGGTGCGCATGTTCGCGGCGACCTCGTGCGCGATGCGGCGCAATTCGTCGAGATCCTGGCCGCTGACGCGATACTGCACGGGGAAGCCGACCGGCGGGCCGTTCTCGAGCCGATTGACGACACCGATGAGTTCGGCCGGTGCTTCGTCGAACAGCGCGATCAGCTTGGTGCGCAAGGCTTCGCGCGCTTCCGGGCCTGCGGTCAGGATCACGAACTGGGCAAAGCTCGTTTGCGGAAGCTGCTGGTCGAGCGGCAGGTAGAAGCGCGGACTGCCGCCACCGACCCAGGCGACGTAGTTTTCGATGCCTGTTTGGGTGTCGAGAAAGGTTTCCAGACGCCGAACGGCGCGCTCCGTCGCCTGATGGGAGGCGCCCTCGGAAAGGCGCAGGTCTACAAGCAGTTCCGGGCGGGTCGACTCGGGAAAGAACTGCTGCGGCACGAAACGCCCGAACACGACCAGTGAAGCGGCGAAGACGAGCAAGGTCAGTGCAATGACGATCCAGCGGTGCGCGACACAGGCATCGACGACCGCACGCAGGCGCGTATAAAAGGACGAGTGGTAGATCGCGTATTCGTCGTGCAGTTCGTGAGCATGGGCGTCGCGTTCGGCGAGACGCGTTCCGAGCCGCGGCGACAGACGGCCGAGGAGACGCGCGAGCACCGACGGTTTGCCGCGCTGCGCTTGGAAGTCGGGCAGGATGTGGTAGCCGAGCCAAGGCACGAAGAGCACCGCCGCAACCCACGAGACCAGCAGCGCGATGACCGTGACCTGGAAGATCGAGCGCGTGTATTCGCCCGTTGCCGATGCTGCGGTCGCGATCGGCAGGAAGCCCGCCGCGGTCACGAGCGTACCGGAGAGCATGGGCATCGCGGTGGAGACGTAGGCGGCACTTGCGGCCTTCGCGCGCTCCCAGCCCTGCTCCATCTTCGTGGCCATCATCTCGACGGCGATGATCGCGTCGTCGACGAGCAGGCCCAGCGCGAGGATCAGCGCACCGAGCGATATCTTGTGCAGGCCAATGCCCAGGATGTTCATGAAGAGGAAGGTGATCGCAAGCACGACGGGGATGATCACGAGCACGACGACCCCCGTGCGCAGGCCGAGCGAGAGCAGGCTCACCGCCATGACGATGACGACCGCCTCGGCGAGTACGCGGACGAACTCGCCGACCGAGCGCGCGACCGCGCGCGGCTGATCGGCGACGCGCTCGAGGCGGACTCCGACGGGAAGTTGCGCGTCGATGCGCGCGATGGCCTGATCGAGGTGGCGGCCGAGTGCGATGATGTCGCCGCCTGATCGCATCGACACGCCGATGCCGAGGGCGTCCTCGCCCTTGAAGCGCATGCGCTCGCGCGGCGGGTCGGCGAAGCCGCGGCGCACTTCGGCGACGTCGCCCAGGCGGAAGCTGCGCCCCTGGGCGCGGATGACGGTGTCGCGGATCGCGTCGAGGTCCTCGAAAGCGCCGCTCGGGCGCAGCCACACGCGCTCGTCGCCGGTATCGAAGAAACCGGCGCCGGTGGTCGCGTTCTGGCCCGCGAGCGCGCCGGCGATGTCGCGCACCGACAGGCCGAAGGTCGCGAGCTTGATGTTCGACAGCTCGATGTACACGCGCTCGGGCTGCTCGCCGAAGAAACTGACCTTCGCGACGTCGGGCACGCGCAGGACTTCGCCGCGGATCGCCTCGGCGTAGCGCTTGAGCTCGGCGTAGTCGAGGCCCTCGCCAACCAGCGCGAAGATGTTGCCGTAGGTGTCGCCGAATTCGTCATTGAAGGTCGGTCCGACGATGCCCTGCGGCAGGGTGTGGCGCATGTCGCCGACCTTCTTGCGCACCTGGTACCAGACTTCGGGCATCTCGCGCGCCGGGGTCGAATCCTTTGCGACGAAGAACACCATCGACTCGCCCGGGCGCGAGAAGCTGCGCAGCACGTCGACCTGGGCGACTTCCTGCAGCTTCTTTTCGATCTTGTCGGTGACCTGGCGCGCGACCTCTTCGGCGGAAGTGCCCGGCCACTCGGTGCGGATCACCATCACCTTGAAGGTGAAGGGCGGGTCCTCCGACTGGCCGAGACGGGAATACGAGTAGAGGCCGATCACCGCCAGCACGGCCATGAAGTAGGCCACCAGCGTCTGGTGGCGCAGGCCCCAGGCGGAGATGTTGAAGCGCCCTTCGTGAAAATCCCGCGGGGCGGTCATTTGCGTACGTCCAGCGCCACCGGCGCGGCCTCGTCGACCGCGCGCACGGTTTCGCCCGCGACCAGGCGATGCACGCCCGTGAGCACGACGCGCGAACCCGCGGCCAGCCCGCCAACGACCACGCCGTCTTCGCGGAACGCCCGTGCATCCACGGCGAGCGGCGCGAGGTGCGAAGCCTCGTCGACAACCCACACCGTCGCACGGCCATCGACGCGGGTCACCGCGGCCAGCGGAAGAATCGTCTGCGCGGCATCGTGGACCTCCGTGAAGGCGACGCTCGCCGTTGCGCCGAGCGGCAGGGCGTCGTCGGCCTCCGCCACGCTCACGCGCACGGCGTAGGAACGGGTCGCGACATCAGCCGCGGGGGCAATTTCGCGGACCGTCGCGGCGTAAGTGCGCGCCGGATTTGCCCACGCGCGCACGGCAGCGGGCGAACCCGGCTGCAGTTCCGCGATCCGGCCTTCCGGCACGTGGATCAGGATTTCGCGTTCGTCGGGGCGCGCGACGCGCAGCACCGGCTGGCCAGCCGCGACGACCTGCCCGGCTTCCGCGAGGGCGGCGGTGACCACACCCTCGTCGGCAACGCTCAGGGCCGCATAAGCAGCCTGATTGCCGGCCGTCGCGAGTTGCGCACGGGCCTGGCGCAACCGCGCTTCGGCCGCCTGCTGCGCGGTACGCCGGCCATCCAGCGCGGAAGCACTGACGAAGTTGCGTGCGTGCAGGTTCTGCACGCGCTCGAATTCCGCACGCGCCAGCGCGACCTCGGCCTCCGCCGCCGACACTTGCGCCGCGGCCGCCTGTTCGGCGAGCCTCACGTCCTGCGGGTCCAGGCGCGCGAGCACCGCGCCGGGCCGCACGCGCGCGCCGACATCGACGTTGCGCTCGACGAGCTTGCCGCCAATGCGGAATCCGATGTCCGCCTCATGGCGCGCGCGCACCTCGCCGGTGTATACGCGCAGCTGCGGCTCGGACGCGGCACTCCCGATGGTGCGCACCAGGACGGCGCGGGGAGGCTTGTCGATGGGTGCCGGACCGGAACATCCGGCAAGCAGGGCGGCCAGGGAGAGGGCCCTCAGTGTCGTCTTCATCGCGCATCTCCGCTTGGCGCCCCGGCCAGCAGGCCGTTCAGGATCAGGTCGAAATAGGTGTGCAGGTACTGCGCCGTGTCGGTTTCCTGTCCGCAGGCGGGACCAAAGGACTGTCGCCACATCGCCCGATAGACGAGCGGCGCGATCAGGACACTGCAGATCGCATCGGCGTCGACCTGCCGGAACACGCCGCGCTCGATGCCGAGCGTGACGGCCTTGCGCAGGAGCGCCGTGCCGCGCTGCAGGACTTCCTGCTGGTAATAGAGGGCAACGTCGGGGAAATTGCGTGCTTCGGACATCATCAACTTCGGGATGCCGCCCAGTTCGGTATTGCCGATACGCTCCCACCAGCCCAGCAGGATCGTGCGCAACAGTTCCAGCGGATCGTCGTACTCGTCGAACAGCGCTTCGCCCGCGTGCAGCGCAGAGACGATGCCCTCCTTGATCACGGCCTTGAACAGCGCGTCCTTGCTGTCGAAATAGAGGTACAGGGTGCCCTTGGAGACGCCTGCGCGTTCGGCGATGTCATCGAGCCGCGTCGCCGCGAAACCCTTCTCGACGAAGAGCGACAGCGCGGCGGCGGTGAGCTCCTGCGGGCGCGCCTCCTTGCGGCGTCGGCGTGCTGGCGGGCGGATGGAGTCGGACATGCGGGCGGGGAACCGGCGAACTGCGCCGTATTAATGACTAACCAGTCAGTAATTTAGGATGTTTCGCGGGCAAATACAAGGCACCTCGGATTCATTTACTCGCCGCTGAGCTGACGGGCACGCGGCCGCCCGATAACGTCCAACCCGCAACGACCGCGTCATACATGTCAAAGTGCTATGCTATTGGTCTTTTAAAATCTCTGCCGGTTCCAGACTCGACGAAATGCCCCTACTCGCCGCATGCTCCCGCCTGTACGACCTGCACTGGCACACGGACGGCCCGCCGCTCGCGGTCGAGGCCTGGTGGGGACGCGAAAGCCTGTCGGGCGGCTTCGAATTCCATCTCGACACACTGTCGCAGGACGCCTTCCTCGCCCTCGAGCCGATGCTCGGGCAGGCGGTGACGCTGCGCACCGCGCTCTCCGACGACAGCCGCAGCGAGCGTTCGGGCCTCGTGCGCACGGCCGCACAACTCGGCAGCGACGGCGGCTGGGCGCGCTACCGCCTGACCGTGGTGCCATGGACCTGGCTGCTGACGCGCGGACGCCACAACCGCGTGTTCCAGGACAAGTCCGTGCCCGAGATTCTCGACGCGGTGTTCGCCGATTACCACGAACACGCGGCGTGGCACTGGCACGAGGACGTCGCTCCTTTCCTCGCGACCGCCCGTCCGCGCAGCTACTGCGTGCAGTACCGCGAATCGGACTACGCCTTCGTGTCGCGCCTGCTCGCCGAGGAAGGGCTTGGCTGGTGCATCGAGGAGGATGCGGACAGTCCGGCCCGCCACCGCATGCGCCTCTTCGCCGACAGCACGCGCTTCCCGGAAGATCCCCTTTCGGCGCATGCACTCGGCGGACGCGGCATCCGCTTCCACCGTGCCGACTCGCAGGAAGACCAGGACAGCATCGTCGCCTTCGGCGCGCAGCACCGCCTCGCGCCCACCCTCGGCACCGTGCTCGGCTACGACTACCACGCCAAGCGCTCGATCGCGGCGAGCGTGCCGACGGCGCACCGCGTCGGCAGCGCGGATCTGCCGCCGCTCGAACACTACGACTACGCCGGCCAGTACGCCCATGCGAGCGTGGCCGAGGCCGAGCGCTACCAACGCCTCGCGATGGAGGCCGCGGAGGCGCGCGCGAGCACCTTTCTCGGCCGCGGCACCGTGCGCAGCCTGCGCCCCGGCAGCTTCGTCGCGGTGAACGGGCTGCCGCTCGACCCCGCTACAGCGCCCGCCCCCGAAGGCGAGCGCTTCGCCGTGCTCGACGTCCTGCACGTCGGCATCAACAACCTCGACGCCGAGCGGATCGATGCGATCGCGGCGCGACTCGCGCAGAACCTGTCCTCCGAGGATGAGGACGCGCTTGCGACCGGCGACGCGCTCGAACCGGCGCAGGCGCCGCGGGAGCTTCCCGCCGCCCTCGTCGAACTCGCACGCAGGCGCGGCTACGGCAACGCCTTCGACGCGCTGCGCGCCGAGCTGCCGTGGCGCCCGGTGCTCGCGGACGACACCGGCACGCGCATCAACCCGCGCCCGACCGCGCCCGGCCCGATGAGCGCCATCGTCGTCGGCCCACAGGGCGAGAGCGTGCCGAACGGCGCCGACGAGCTGTGGTGCGACGCGCTGGGCCGCATCAAGCTGCGCTTCCACTGGCAGGAAGGCAAAGCCGCTGACGACCGTTCGAGCTGCTGGGTCCGCGTCGCCAGCCGCCAGGCCGGTGCGGGCATGGGCTGGCAGTGGCTGCCGCGCATCGGCCAGGAAGTGCTGGTCGGTTTCCTCGGCGGCGACATCGATCGCCCCGTCGTGCTCGGCGCCCTCTACAACGGCCGCGGCGAAGGCGGCATCGCTCCCACGCCGGGCGGACGCGCCGGGCCGGCATCCGACACCGGCGTGTTCGACGGCGCGAGCGACCATCGCGCGGCCGGACAGGGCAACCTCACAGGAGGCAACAGCCCCGCCTGGCACGGCGCCGCGGCAGCGGGCCACCGCCACCCGGATGCCCTGAGCGGCTTCAAGAGCAAGGAATTCGGCGCCCGCGGCCCCAGCGCCGGCTACAACCAGCTCGTCTTCGACGACAGCGACCAGCAGTTGCGCGTGCAGCTCAAGAGCACGCAGCATGCCTCGGAGCTCAACCTCGGCCACCTCATCCACCAGGCCGGCAACTACCGCGGATCCTTCCGTGGCAGCGGCGCCGAGTTGCGCACGGATGCCTGGGGCGCGCTACGCGCCGGCCGCGGCATCGTCATGAGCACCTGGCCCGCCCGCCACGCGGGCGAACCGGCCGGCGACTTCGCGCCCGGCATGGCGCTACTGAAACAGGCCTGCACGCTCGCCGACACCCTGTCGCACGCGGCCGCGACACACCAGACTGTCAAGCTCGCGGCCGCGATCGGCAGCACCGCGGCCCGCACCAGCGCCGCCGATCCCGACCACCCGCCCCTCGCGGCCCTCAGCCGCCTCGCCGGCGGCATGGTCTCGGCGCGCGATCCGGCCGAGGCCACCGCTGACGCGGACGCCGGCAACACCGCCGTCACCGGCCAACGCGTCCCCCACCTCGCCGCCCCCGCGATCCTGCAGGTGGCCCAGGCCGGCATCGGCCTCGTCGCCGGCCAGAGCGTGCAGATCGCCGCCGGCGATACCGCGACCCTCATGAGCGGCGCGGACACGAACCTCGCAGCGGCCGGAGCCGCGCGCATCCACGCGGGCCAGGCGATCGGCCTCGTCGCCGGCGCCGTCCATGCGGGCGAGAGCAACACCGGCATCCGCCTCATCGCCGCGAAGGACGACATCACGCTGCAGGCGCAAAGCGACGAACTCAAGCTCCTCGCCCGCGACGAGATGAAACTCGTCAGCGCCGGCACGAACATCGACTTCGCCGCGGCGAAGAAGATCGTGTTGAGCGTCGAAGGCGGCGCCAGCATCACCATCGACGGCGGCGTCACCGTCGCGTGTCCGGGGACGATCACGGTACATGCGTCGAAGAAGAGCTTCGGGGGGCCGGTGCAGGAGGAATACGGTTTACCGCTGTTCCCGAAAAGCGTATGCAAGGAATGCCTGCTCGCGGCCGTACGGTCGGGCTCTCCGTTCGCCACCGCGCAGTAATCCACTTCATGCCAACCTACCTGCAAGACCCCCACCAACCTGAGCTTGCGCCGGCGCTATGCGCCTGGCTTGCCGCGCCGCGCCCGCCCGGCTTCCAGTTGTGGGCAATCGCTGACCTGAGCATCCTGGGCGCAACGGCCCTGCGCAAGATCGAGCGGTCGGCATCGCCCACCGTCGCCCTCCTGGATGGAACCCCTTATGCGGCCTACGAGGAAATCGGCCCGTGCCTGATTTCCGTACAGGGAGTTTCAGAGCAGTTCCTCGAACGTCTGCTCACCATGGCAAACGCCCTGCCTGCATTGTCGTTCGTCGAGTTGAAGACCGACGGGACGATGCCCCGGCGCGAAGAACTGGCAAAACTCGCGTGCGTGGAAACCCCAGACGGCCTGCAGCTATATTGCCGGTTCACGGATACGCGCGTACTACCGGGCGTGCTTCGAGTTCTGGGCCACAACCAGCGAAGCGGGTTGGCGCAAACGGTGCGCCGCTGGGCCTGGATCGGTCGTGACGGTCATCTCGAAACACAGTACCTCGCCGACGCGGCCACGGGCGGCGGCGAAACTCGAACGCTGCTCACCCTGAACGACGACCAATTCACTGCCCTGATGCAGGCAGCCGAACCCGACATTCTGTTCGGGCAGCTGAGCGAAATTTCCCCTGAAATCACCCCGGCGCAAGCGCCCTCCACGATACACGCCCGCCTCGCGTCGCTTGTCGAGGTTGCGCGGCAATATGGGATTACCGACACGCCGGATCAATTGCAGTTCGTAACCATAGCTTGGAGCACTTCCGAGAAGTTTCACGAACTCGCGAGTCTCGCAGAAACCTGGAGCACAACGCGCAGCGGCAAACTTCGCTTCCGCGATGCAGTAATGCGATGGACCGATGATCAATGGAACGAGCTTGAGGCGATGAATTCACGCCTGGTTAGTGCCCTTTATTGAATTGAAACCCGGATAACTCCATCCAATGGAGCGACATATGTATAAGACAACCACCTTGACCGGATGGCTTTCAGACCTTCTCGGGCAAGCACTTCTGTTAGGGCTCCTGGCCTTCGCACTCACCGGGTGTGATGTCGCCACGCGCGACGCACATGACGACACATCCAGCGCAAGCGGACTATCCGCGTACAACTACACTACGGAAGGAATTCAGGAGTTTTACCTGGACGGTGCGTGGGGGAGCGGCGTGGGTATTGGAGGCGGTGGCGGCGTGGTTTGCTGCGTGGCTCTCCCGAAATACTGGCATGCCGGGCTGAGCACGACGATCGAATGGCGTCGGAGCGACTGCGGCAAGGGCGTCGACGAGAACGGATGGAGCAACTGCCGCAACGACCCGGCTAACCCCACGCGGGCACTCAAGAAAACCATCCTGATCGAGCCGTATGAAAAGCCTGAGGACCTACAGGTATTGTTTTTGCCGGATGACGAGATCAGGATTTACGTTACCGGCTTGTCACCCTCCCATCCTGAGCACCCCGCCCGCATAGGTACGGCAAGGCCGCTCTCGGCCGACGACGTCACGAGGATTTTCGGAAAATGACCGTCCAAACGCCCGACGCCCGTATTCCGACCCTGACCAGCGTGTCTGTGCGTGATCGCTGCAGCCGTGCTGCAGCCTATGGCGGCGTGCCGGCGAATTCACAGCCGGATTGCCGCAAGCCTATCTGGGTGGGGATGTTCTTTGACGGAACCAACAACAACAAGAAACGAGACAAGGAAGATATTGCGAATCCGGCAAAGCGCAGTCATTCCAACGTGGTCGTTCTCCACGACGCGTTTCGCGCCGACGCCGATTCAGGGTATTTCCGATACTACATTCCGGGAGTCGGTACGACCTTCCCCCAGATAGGTGAGGAGGCAGAGAGTTCGAGCGGGAAATCGATGGCGCAGGGTGGAGAGCCTCGCCTTCACTGGGCGATGATTCAGCTCTACAACGCCGTTCATTGGGCGGCCCACAAACGCAATCTCGTCGACACCGACGAGTCAAGGAAGTCCATCAACCGTCCCGATGCGCTCAAGAACGCCTGGACGCTGGATTCCGGCAAGCGCCGCAGTTTTTTCATGGGCCTCGAATCACGACTCAAGCGCGCCATTGCGAACCGCAAGTCCGAGATTGTGCAAATCAATCTATCAGTCTTCGGTTTTTCGCGCGGCGCGGCCGAGGCTCGCACCTACTGCAACTGGATTCTCGAGTGCTGCACAAAGCAGATCGACTCATACGTATTCTGTGGCATTCCGATCCGCCTCCAGTTCGTGGGTCTGTTCGACACAGTTGCCTCCGTCGGCCTTGCGGACTCGTCGCCCGTCGGCGGAGCCGGTCTGATGGATTGGGCAGATGGAACGATGGCAATCCCCTCGGCCGTGGAGCGTTGCGTGCACTACGTGGCAGCCCACGAGATCCGCAAATCCTTTCCGCTTTCGTCGGTTCGCCAAGGCCGGATCTATCCGGCCAATTGCACCGAAATTGTCTATCCCGGCGCTCATTCGGATATCGGCGGCGGCTACGCACCCGGTGAGCAGGGGAAATCGATTGGAGCCCGCAACCGGCTTGCGTCGCAGGTTCCTCTGCTGAACATGTACCACGAGGCGCGAAAGTCCGGAGTTCCTCTCTGGGATATCGCGAAACTCACGGCAATCGAGCAAAGGGACGTTGCCGACGATCTAGATATCTCCCCCGATCTTGCCCAACGTTTCCGTGATTACGCCATATGGTCCCGCGTCTCGTCCGTTTCCGTCGAGGATCTCCTTTTCCAGCACATGCGCCTCTATTGGCGCTGGCGCCTCAAGACCGCGCCGCACTTCGAGGAGCTTGCCAGCGTCCAGCAAGCGAATCCGCAGGACAGGGAGGACCTCCGCGCCAGCGAACGCGATTTCCAGCGCGACATGCAGCAGGTGATACAGCGCAAGCGTCAGATCGAATTGGTCCGACAACGCCGTGGGACCACTCCGCCACCACTCTCGCCGCTGTACGCGGCCGCCGCCGAGGAGGCGCGGGCAATCGACAAAGTACCGCAGGCTGTACATGAATTCTTCGACGGATTTATCCACGACTCCCATGCCTCGTTCTATCTCGCGGGCCCGGTAACGGCCCACGATAAGTCCGAGAAGCTCAAACTCGTAAAGGAAAAACAAAGGCGGGGAAATACGCTCACGCCCTTCGAGCAACGCATGCTCGAAGTTGACGCGACGCAGCCCGGCGAATTTCCGGTCATGACCGACGGGGATTTCGAGGATCTGCTCGACCTCGAAAGCGCATCCACCGAGGCGGTGGTAAAGGTCATGACCACGACGCGGCGTGAAAGCGATGGACATTTGCGCGTCAGGGTGGTGTTCGACCGAAGCTGAGGGGTTTTGACCGCGCCTGTTCATGACCACCAACCCTTTCGGCGAGAGTCTCAACGGCCACTCGAACTGCTGGATGCGCGTCTCCAGCCATCAAGCCGGAGCACACTACATCCAATTCGTCATCGACGACAGCGACGAACAATTGGGCGTGCGACTCAAGCCGCCGTGAAGGCCTCCCCTTGGCGGGTATTCGCTGACAATGCGGCTCGTCAGCGCGACTCGAGGATCAGTCTTCCGTTGTGCGGCTGGATCGGGCGGCCGTTGCGGGCGTAGAGGCGCGCGAAGATCGCGAGCTGTTCGGACGAGAGGTGGAGCGGCTCCTTCATCACCGCCCACAGCACGCCTTCGGTGCAGGGCGGGGATTCGAGCGAGCCCATGAAGAGGTAATGCCCCGAGGACGCGGGCAGCAACTGGGCGGGGTCGATCGTCACCGTCGGCGTGTAGTCCATGCCGCGCTCCAGTGGCAGGTTGTTCCATAGGGTCTGGATCAGCGGGTGCGGACGCTCACTGCCTTCGAGCAGCACGGCGACGATCGCGATGTTGCCGGCGGCGTCGCGATGACGGAAGTGCACGACCATGTCGGAGGCTTGGCCGCCGATGCGTTCGACCGAGGGGCGGTGGAATTCGAAGGATTCCAGCTCGTAGCGCTGGCCGCGCAGCACCACGCCCATGCCGGCACCGACGTGCACGCGCAGCGTGCGGCCGGTATCGGCGATGCGGAAACCGGTTTCGCGGTAGTCGAAGCGCGGCGCTTCGAGGTCGACCTTGATGCCGTTGCGCAGGTCGATCGGCGACTGGCGCTTGCCTTGGGCGCAGACGGCCCAGTCCGGGCGCAGCGCGGCCCATTTGTCGGGGCCTGTGTCGCCTTCGTAGCTCCATTCGGGACGCCGCAAAGCGAAGTCAGGGACGGACGACAGCCGGGACGGCGCAGGCGCGAGCGCAGCGACGGCCTCGGAGGAAGGTGCCGCACTGCGTCGCGGCGATGATGCTTTCTTCGCCGAAGGCGAGGGTTCCGCCGGTACGGCTTTCGTCTCGGTTGCCGGCACCCGACTCCGCGCCTGACGAGCGATGCGCTCGGTCTCGCGCGCGGGGGTGTCGGTCGGCACGGCCACCGAACGGCTAAGGGGCACCAGCGGGGTGACGTCGGCGTTCGCGGCCTCGGCAATCGCGGTCACGTCGCGCGCAATTTTCTTCAGTTCGGAGACCGAAGGCGGTTTGCACACCTCCTGCCACAGGCGTTCGTCCACGCTGTTGCGTGCCGCCAGCACAGGGCTCTCGTCGAGGCCGCCCTCCTCGCGCAGGACGACGTGGCGCTCGTCCATGTACACGCGCTTGAGCGTGAAGAAGCTGCGGTTGTAGCAGTCGTAGCGGTTCATCGCCTTCACCGACACGTAGCCCTCGATCGCGGCACGTTCGGGCGACAGGACGATACGCGCCCAAGCGACCTTCTGGCCGCCGTCGGACTGGATCACGCTCGATCGGTCGATCTCGACCGTGCGTTCGCGGTCGCGCACGACCAGGTCCCAGGTCTGCTCGGCCGAAGCGAAACCCGGCAGCAGGAGGGCCGCGATCAGTGCGTAACGGACGGGGAAGCGAGCAGTCATGGCGGGCAGGAAGTCGGACAACGCGATGGATCGATCTTAGGGTCAGACACGCCCGTTCGCCCTGAGTGTATCGAAGGGCGCTGACAGGGCTTCGGCACACTCGGCCCGAACGGAATTTTGTCGGGATTCATCAACGGACCCGGCAACGGCCGGATCCTCCATGCGGAGATCTTCGGCAGCAATCCGCGAATCTTTAGCCTCACCTGCACGCGTCCCTTCCCTTCACTGCGGGCATGCGGTTACAATCCGCGCCGTCATTAGGGAGTAGCCGCCTCCGAGCCCTTCGGAGGGACCACGTCAACAAACTTGCCCATCCGGGCATGGCGTGGCCAGTCCTCGGACCTGGCGAGACTTTTGACCGCATGCTCTCCGATTGTTCGGGCCGGGGAGGCGTGCGGTCATCGGTCATGCGCCGGCCCGGAGAACCTGATGAACTTCCCTCTCGAACCCCTTGCAGTCTCCACCGGCATCGTCGCGCTCGCCGAAATCGGCGACAAGACGCAATTGCTCGCATTCATGCTCGCCGCGCGCTTCCGCCGCCCGTGGCCGATCATCGCCGGCATATTCATCGCCACCATCGCGAATCACGCCTTCGCCGGCGCGGTCGGCACCTGGATCACCACCCTGCTCGGCCCGGACGTGCTGCGCTGGGTGCTGGGGCTCTCATTCATCGCGATGGCGGTGTGGATGATGATTCCGGACAAGCTCGACGAAGACGAGATCACCGCACCCAAGCTCGGCGTGCTCGCCACGACCATCGTCGCATTCTTCCTCGCCGAGATGGGCGACAAGACACAGATCGCGACCGTCGCGCTGGCCGCACAATACGACGCGTTTGCGGCGGTCGTTACCGGCACGACACTGGGCATGATGATCGCGAACGTGCCGGCCGTGCTTCTCGGCAACGGCGCCGCCCAGCGCATTCCGGTGAAGCTCGTGCACGGCATCGCGGCGGCGATCTTCGGCGCACTCGGCGTTGCGGCGCTGATCGGCGTCGGAATGCGCTGAGGCGCCACCAACCTCGGCATGGAGCTTCACGCAGACTTGAGCCGCTTCCACAGGGTCGTGCGCGACATGCCGAGACGCCGAGCGGCTTCGGCCTTGTTGCCGCCCGACTCTTCGACGACGCGAAGGATCTGCGCGCGCTCTTCGTCTTCAGTCAGGCGTGACGCGTAATAGCGGGTCAGCGGCACGGCGGCGGGAGGCGGTGCCGCAACGGACACCGCCAGTTCCCGTTGCAGGTGCCGCGGCAGGATCGCCGGGCCGTCGGCGTTGACGACGGCGTATTCCAGCGCGTTGAAAAGCTGGCGCACGTTGCCCGGCCAGACGAAGGATTCCATCATGCCGATGGCCTCGGGCGACAACCGCAGGTCGGGCCGCCGGTAACGTTCGCCCAGCTCGCCGAGCAGCCTGCTCGCGAGCAGCGGAATGTCCTCGCGGCGCTCGCGCAAGGCCGGCACGTGCAGCGGCAGCACGTGCAGGCGGTAGTACAGATCCTCGCGAAACTCTCCGCAGCCGACCATCGTGGCGAGGTCGCGATGCGTTGCGGCGACGACACGGACGTCGACCTTGCGCGGGTGGTTCTCGCCGACACGCACGACCTCGCGCTCCTGCAGCACGCGCAGCAGCCGCGTCTGCGTCGCGGGGGAGATTTCGCCGATTTCGTCGAGCAGCAGCGTGCCGCCGTTGGCCGCTTCGAAACGACCGATCCGCGCGGCCGTAGCACCGGAAAAAGAGCCCTTCGCATGGCCGAACAGTTCCGACTCCTGCAGGCTCTCCGGCAGCGAAGCGCAATGCACGGCGACGTACGGCCCCTTCGCACGGACCGAGTTGTCGTGCAGCGCACGGGCGACGAGTTCCTTGCCGACACCGCTTTCGCCGGTGATCAGCACGTTGGCCTCGCTCGCCGCGACGCGCAACACCTTCTGGTAGAGCTCCTGCATGGCACGGCTGCGGCCGGTGAGTCCGCCGAGCTGCCAGCGGTCGCGCACTTCGGCTTCGAGTTCGAGTTCGCGTGAACGGTCGCGCAGGATGATCGCGCAGTACAAACCGGAATCGTTCGGCGGCAGCAACATCGCCCACATGCGCAGCGGGATGTCGAGGCCCGCGGGGTTCTTGAGGACGATGTCCTGCACCTTGTCGTCCTCGCCCTTCGCCGGGGTCAGCGAACATTGGCCGCGCGCTTCGCATGCGCGCGCGCATTCGGTGCCGAAAAAGAGCGTCGGGCACAGCTGATCCACAACGCTTGGATTGTCGCGTCCGATCATGCGGCCGGCCGCACTGTTCATTTCCAGCACACGCCGGTCGGCATCGAGAAACAGGACGCCTTCTTCGAGGCTGTCGAGGAACACGCGCAGGGTGGCCAGGCTCGGCATGTGATTGCCTTCCGTTCAGATTGAACGTTCGCAATGAACGTTCAGTGTGGATCGATGAACACATTTGAACATCGCCGCCGCTCCTGAAAAATGATTGGTATCAATCAGTTGAAAAAGATGGCACGGCACTGGCTATACACGTCCCAAGGGGACACCTCGTCCCGATCGCAACCACCTGGACAGGAGAACCCATCGTGCAACCCATCGCCTGGCAGCTATCACTTGCGCTGATGACGCTCGTGGCGTTCGGCTTCGCCTTTGTCGCCATCAATTCCGGCCGACGGCAGGACGACTACACGCCGCTGCAGAAGCGCGCCTACCGCCTGCGCACCCGTCTCTTCTGGGGCCTCGTGCTGGTGTTCGGACCAGCCATGATCTACACGCTCATGGATCTGCCTTATGACGCCGCGCGTGCCCGAAGCGGCTCGGGACCCGTGCAGGTCGTCGAGGCCACCGGCTACCAGTGGCGCTGGGAACTGAGCCAGGACCACGTCACCGCCGGCCAGCCGGTCGAGTTCCGCGTCACCAGCGCGGACGTCAACCACGGGTTCGGCATCTACGACGCCAACCTGCATCTGGTAGCGCAGACGCAGGGGATGCCCGGCTACACCAACACGCTGCGCCACGCCTTCGAGGAGCCGGGGACGTACCGCATCCTGTGCATGGAGTACTGCGGCGTCGCCCACCACAACATGATGACCGAAATCCGCGTCGACGCTCGGTAAGGGGACACGAACATGGCGACCTACGCATACGAACACCGCCCCGACCACGGGGCGAAGGCCGGCGTGCTGGCCTACCTGGCGACCTCGGCGGCGGTGCTGCTGCTGATGATGGTCTTCGGCCTGCTGATGCGCCTCGAACAGGCGCAGTGGATCTCGATCGGCGCAGACCGTTTCTACCAGCTGATGACCCTGCACGGCGCCGGCATGGTGGGCATCGCGGCGATCGCCGGTGCGTCGGTGATGTGGCACTTCCTGCGCCAGTACGTCGATCTGTCGTCGCGCATCTTCATCGCGAACCTCGTGCTGTTCCTCGCCGGGGTCGTGATGATCCTCGCGAGCGTGCTGCTCGGGCATTTCCACGGTGCATGGACCTTCCTGTTCCCGCTGCCCGGCAAGTCGATGGGCATGTGGAGTGCGGACGCAGCGGCGCTCTTCATGGGCGGACTGCTCGTGATCGGCGTCGGCTTCCTGCTGCTGCACCTGGACGTCGCCCGCGCGATCGTCGCGCGCTACGGCAATTTCGCCCGCGCGCTCGGCTGGCCACAGCTCTTCGGCCACGACGACGGCAAGGCGCCGCCGCCGACGGTGGTGGCGAGCGCGATGGTCACGATCGTCAACGTCATCGGCCTGGTCGTCGGCGCGAGCATCCTGACGATGATGCTGGTGAACCTCTACGTGCCCGGCTTCGCCATCGATGCGCTACTGGCGAAGGGGATGATCTACTTCTTCGGCCACGTCTTCATCAACGCGACGATCTACATGGCGGTGATCGCGGTCTACGAGATCCTGCCGCGCTACACGCAGCGGCCGTGGAAGTCGAACAAGGTGTTCCTCGCCTCGTGGACCGCGTCGACGCTGATGGTGCTGTTCATTTTCCCGCACCACCTGCTGATGGACTTCGCGTTCCCGAAGTGGATGCTGATCATGGGCCACATCATCGGCTACCTGAACACCGTGCCTATCCTCGTCGTCACCGGCTATGGCGCGCTGATGATCGTCTATCGCTCTGGCATCCGCTGGGACATGGCATCAAAGCTGCTATTCCTGTCGCTGTTCGGCTGGGCCGCGGGCGCGATGCCGGCATTCATCGACGGCACGATCACGGTGAACTACGTGATGCACAACACGCTGTGGGTGCCGGGACACTTCCACACCTATCTGCTGCTCGGCATGGTCGCGATGGTGTTCGGCTTCATGTACTACCTCGGCAAGCCGGACCACGAGGCCGACGACCGCCTGATCGACCGCATCGCGTTCTGGCTGTTCACGTCGTCGGTGCTCGGTTTCACGCTGAGCTTCCTGTATTCCGGCAAGGAAAGCGTCGCCCGCCGCTACGCCGCCCACCTGCCCGAATGGGTGCCGTACGACCGCATCGCGTCGGTGTTCGCCGTGCTGGTGATCGCCTCGTCGCTGCTGTTCGTCGGCCGCTTCTTCGCCCGCATCGGCCTGGCGCGGCACGACTACCAGCGTGCGCCGGTCGCACGCAGCGCGGTCGCGTGAAACCGCTGGCGTGAGTCGCCGCGCATGAAAGCGATCGCGCGCACCGTCCTCGTCACGACGCTGGTGACCGTCCTCGGCGCCGGCGTTTTCTGGCGGGGCACCGACGGCTTCACCGCCTTCACCGCCGAAGCGGCGCGGCGGGCGGACATCCTGCGCAGCCCGCGGGCGCTGCCCGCGGCGGTCCTCGAAGACCAGGACGGCCGCGTCTTCAGTCTCGACGACTACCGTGGGCGGCTGCTGGCGGTCGAATTCATCTATACGCGCTGCACGACGATCTGCCGCAGCCTCGGCGTGGCGTTCAAACAGCTCCGCGACCGCCTGCCGCCCGACGCACTCGGGCGCGATGTCGCCTTGCTCAGCATCAGTTTCGACCCCGCCCGCGACGACCCGCCGAGCCTCAAGGCCTACGGCCGCAGCCACGGCGCCGATGGCGAACACTGGCGGATCGCGCGCGTGAGTGACACGGCGCAGCTCGAGGCGCTGCTCGCCGCCTTCGGCATCGTCGTGATTGCCGACAAATTTGGCGAATTCGAGCACAACGCCGCGATCCATCTCGTCGGCCGCGACGGCCGGCTCGCCGAAATTGCCGATCTCGACGCACCGGACCGCTTCGCCGACCGGCTGCGGGAGGCCCTGTGAGGCTCTTCATGATGCGCGCCGACCTCGGGCTTCGGGCGCTCTGCCTGCTGTACCTGCTGCTCGCGACGCCGGCGGCGCGCGCATGGCTCGAAGCGACGATGAGCGGCCACATGCTGGTGCAGATTCCGCTGCTCGCGGCGCTCGGTTTCGCCGCCTGCCGCCTGCTCCCCAATGCATGGCAGGAAACGCTGCTCGCTGCCGCGGGCGGCCCGGTCCCGCACGTCGTCGTCGCGCTGTTCGCATCGACCTGGTGGATGCTGCCACGCGCGCTCGACGACGCGCTCGCCAGCCCGCTCGTCGAAGCGGCGAAGTTCGTCAGCCTGCCTGCGCTCGTCGGCCTGCCGCTCGCGCTCGCGTGGCGGCGGCTCGGCGCGATCGGCCGTGGCTTCATCTGGACCAACTTCATCAGCATGCTCGCCGTGCTCGGCTGGCTTTACATCGCCGCCCCGCTGCGGGTGTGCAACAGCTATCTGGTCGACCAGCAGGCAAGCGCCGGTTGGCTGATGGTGAAGCTCGCTTTGCTGCTGTTCGCCGGGTGGCTCGCCTCGCTGTTCGTCGGCGGCGACCCGGAGTGCGACAGGTCACGCGCGGCGCCTGCGAATATTATCAGCCGCTAACACACGCAAGACGGCGCACCTCCTTTGGGCAGAAAAGCGCTTGCCTGCACGGACCGGCTCGGGTAACGTTCAAAGTTCCGTTAGGGGTGCCCGCACGTATCGGATGTGCGGGCTGAGACAGTCCCTTTGAACCTGATCCGGGTCACGCCGGCGTAGGGAAACGCATTCATGAACACCCGCAAGTCCGTTTCATCCCTCCCCGCTTCGAGTCGCTCGTCCGTCCGCTGCATGCGTCTGGTGCGCCGATGAGCCGCGCGATCCCGAACGTCGTCTCCATCGCCGGCGTCGACCCCAGCGGCGGCGCAGGGCTGCTCGCCGACCTCAAGGCCTTCTCGGCGCTCGGCGCCTACGGCTGCGGCGTCGTCGCGGCGCTCACCGCGCAGAACACCCAGGCCGTGACCGGCATCCACACGCCGCCGACCGACTTCCTGCGCCTGCAGATCGACACCCTGTTCGCCGACGTCAGGATTCACGCGGTGAAGCTCGGCATGCTGGGCAGCGCGGACATCGTCGCGACGGTGGCAGACCGGCTCGCGCATTTCGACGCGCCGAACGTCGTGTGCGACCCGGTGATGGTCGCGAAGAGCGGCGATCACCTCCTCGCCCGCAACGCCGTCGCGATGCTGATCGAGGCGCTGCTGCCGCGCACCTTCCTGCTGACGCCAAACCTGCCCGAAGCCGGCGTGCTGCTCGAACAGCGCCCGCCAGAGACGGTCAAGGAAATGTACCGCGCGGCCGAGCGCCTGCGCGAGATGCTGCCGCTCTCAAGCGAGCGCTGGGTGCTGCTCAAGGGCGGCCACCTGCCGGGGAGCGAAGTCGTCGATCTGCTGTTCGACGGCGACCGCATGATCGAAATGCCCTCGCCGCGCATCGAGACCAAGAACACCCACGGCACCGGCTGCACGCTGGCCTCGGCGATCGCCGCGCTGCTGCCGCAGCGTGTCGGCGGCCTGCGTCCCGTGGAGTCCGCCGTGCGCGATGCGCGCGACTACCTGCTGCGGGCGATCGCCGCCTCCGGCGCGCTGTCGGTCGGCAGCGGCCACGGCCCGGTCCATCACTTCCACGCGCTGTGGCGCGGCTGAGCATCGCCGGCCCACGCTATCCGAATACCGCCCCCGCCGCTCCGTGCGGCATCCGTCCCCCGAACCCAATAAGCCGTCAAGCGAATCCCCCAGGAGACAGCACCATGAACGCCACCGAAAAATTCATCGCCGCGAAGGCGCACGTCGACGAGGCCGCGATCGCGCCGCTGCCGAACTCGCGCAAGATCTACGTCGAAGGCTCACGCCCCGACGTCCGCGTGCCGATGCGCGAGATCTCGCAGGCCGACACGCCGACCGCCTTCGGCGGCGAGAAGAACCCGCCGATCTTCGTCTATGACACCTCCGGCCTGTACACCGACCCGACGGCCAAGATCGACATCCGCTCCGGACTGCCTGCGCTGCGCCAGCAGTGGATCGAGGAGCGTGGCGACACCGAGGTCCTCGCCGACCTGTCGTCGGAATTCGGCCGCCAGCGCGCCGCCGACACGAGCCTCGACGAGTTGCGCTTCCCCGGTCTGCACCGGCATCCGCGCCGCGCCAAAGCCGGCGCGAATGTCAGCCAGATGCACTACGCGCGCAAGGGCATCATCACGCCCGAGATGGAATACGTCGCGATCCGCGAGAACATGAACCGCGCGGCCTATGTCGAGACGCTGCGCGCCACCGGCCCCACCGGCGAGAAGCTGGCGAAGCTGCTGACCCGCCAGCATCCGGGCCAGCATTTCGGCGCATCCATCCCCGAGGAGATCACGCCCGAGTTCGTGCGCAGCGAAGTCGCCCGCGGCCGCGCGATCATCCCCAACAACATCAACCACCCGGAAAGCGAGCCGATGATCATCGGCCGCAACTTCCTCGTAAAGATCAACGCCAATATCGGCAACTCGGCGCTCGGCTCGTCGATCTCCGAGGAAGTCGACAAGATGACCTGGTCGATCCGCTGGGGCGGCGACACGGTGATGGATCTTTCCACCGGCAAGAACATCCACGAGACGCGCGAGTGGATCATCCGCAATTCGCCCGTGCCGATCGGCACGGTGCCGATCTACCAAGCGCTCGAGAAGGTGAACGGCAAGGCCGAGGACCTGACCTGGGAGATCTTCCGCGACACGCTGATCGAGCAGGCCGAGCAGGGCGTCGACTACTTCACGATCCACGCCGGCGTGCTGCTGCGCTATGTGCCGATGACCGCCAACCGCATGACCGGCATCGTCTCGCGCGGCGGCTCGATCATGGCGAAGTGGTGTCTCGCGCACCACAAGGAAAGCTTCCTCTACACGCACTTCGAGGACATCTGCGAGATCATGAAGGCCTACGACGTGGCCTTCTCGCTCGGCGACGGCCTGCGCCCCGGCTCGATCTACGACGCCAACGACGACGCGCAGCTTGGCGAGCTGAAGACGCTCGGTGAGCTCACCGACATCGCGTGGAAGCACGACGTGCAGACCATCATCGAAGGCCCGGGCCACGTGCCGATGCATCTCATCAAGGAGAACATGGATCTCCAGCTCGAGCACTGCAAGGAAGCGCCCTTCTACACACTCGGACCGCTCACCACCGACATCGCCCCGGGCTACGACCACATCACCAGCGGCATCGGTGCGGCGCAGATCGGCTGGTACGGCACCGCGATGCTCTGCTACGTGACCCCCAAGGAGCACCTGGGCCTGCCCGACAAGAACGACGTCAAGGAAGGCATCATCACCTACAAGCTCGCCGCGCACGCCGCCGACCTCGCGAAGGGCCACCCCGGCGCGCAGATCCGCGACAACGCACTCTCCAAGGCGCGCTTCGAATTCCGTTGGGAAGACCAGTTCAACCTTGGCCTCGATCCCGACAAGGCGAAGGAATTCCACGACGAGACGCTGCCCAAGGAATCGGCCAAAGTCGCGCACTTCTGCTCGATGTGCGGCCCGCATTTCTGCTCGATGAAGATCACGCAGGACGTGCGCGACTTCGCGGCAAAGGAAGGCCTCAAGGACGAAGAGGCGCTCGCGAAGGGGATGGAAGTGAAGTCGGTCGAGTTCGTGAAGGCCGGCGCCGAGGTGTATAGCAAGATCTGAGGCATCACCGACGTACGAGGACGGGCCGCCAGGACGCAGGACTGGCGGCCCGTTTTTTTGCCTCGTCCGCGCACCGGGGCAGCCGCCCCGAACCGCGCCCGCTCATCGCCACCACTCGCGAAGCGGCGGCGCAATCCATTGATCCATAGAGGTAAACCCCGAGCCCAAACCGGGCATTCGAGCCGTTCCAGCTGTTGTATTCGGCAGGTCGAGTAGATAGAGTCATATAAGCATTTAATAATTTATTTACACGACAGAGAGGAAGCTTCATGGAAGCGCGTATCACCACGACGGCCCTCGGGCTCCTGCTTGCCGCGGCGCCGGCATTTGCCCAGGAAGCCCAGAAAGTCAGCCTGATCGACCGCCCGGCCCCCACGCTCGAGGCGCTGCCGCACGACGCCTACGGCGAACTCGTGCGCTACGGCCACGAACTCACGACCCGCACTTTCGCGGTCATCGGGCCGGAAGTGCAGGATCGCAAGATGCGCCTGGCCGGCAACAACCTCGCCTGCACGTCCTGCCACCAGAACGACGCGACCAAACCCTACGCGATGCCATGGGTCGGGGTCGCCGCGACCTTCCCGCAGTATCGGGCACGCGAGGATGCGATCAGTTCGGTCGAGGAGCGCGTCAACGGTTGCATGGAGCGCAGCATGAACGGCCGGCCGCTGCCGCTCGACTCGCGCGAGATGAAGGCCTTCGCAAGCTACATCCACTACGTGTCCCGCGGCCTGCCGATCGGCGCGAAGCTGGAGGGTGCGGGCGCCAAGCCGATCAAGGCGCCCAACCGCCGCGCCGACCTCGCCGCCGGCGAGGCCGTGTACGCGAAGAATTGCGTCGCCTGCCACGGCATCGACGGACAGGGCCAGCGCCGCGGCAAGGTCGGCGACGCCGAGGGCTATGCGTTCCCGCCGCTGTGGGGCAAGGACACCTTCAACAACGGCGCCGGCATGAACCGCATGCTGACCGCTGCCGCCTTCATCAGGCACAACATGCCGCAGGGCACCACCCACCAGACCCCGGTTCTGAGCGACGACGAAGCCTTCGACGTCGCCGGCTACGTGCTGTCGAAGCCGCGCCCGATCAAGGCCGGCCTTGACAATGACTTCCCGGCACGCTGGAACAAGCCGGTGGATGCCGCCTTCCCGCCCTATGTCGACGGTGCCTCGGCCGACCAGCACCGCTATGGCCCCTATCCGCCCTTGCAGGACCTCGCGAAGCAGCGTGCCGACGCGCTGAAGACCGCCCGCGAAACCGCCGCGGCGCGCTGAGGTCCGGTTGCCCCGGTCCGCGGCGGGTCGAACTTCGCACCCGTCGCTCCCTCCAATATCTGCGTCCCGCCGGCACCGGCCGCAGCGGCGGCGGGCCGGGGGCGCTGTCGATGGAGGATTCCGCAATGCGCAGATTGCTTACAGTCCTGTTCACGGCCCTCATCACGGCCCTTCTCGCGACCGCCACCGGATGCGCGACAACCACGAAGGACGGCACGTCGTCCTCGAGCCCCTCGCGCGACAGCATGCGGGGCGGGGGCGGCGGCTACTGACAGAGGCATGGCGAGGGACCACGCGTCCGCTGTTTCGCACGAACGCCGTGGGGTGAGACAATGACGGATCACCCACGCGCTCCGCCGCCATGACCACCGACCCGCTCCTGCCGATCGCCGCCATCGTCTATCGCCCCTCCGACCACATCGAACCGGTGCTCCTCGAGGCCGCGCGCGCGCTCGCCGGCGCGGGCGTGCGGCTCGGCGGCATTCTGCAGCACGACATCCCGACGACAATCGACGATCCCTGCGGCATGGAACTTGAGGATCTCGCATCCGGCGAGCGCTTCGCGCTGTCGCAGGACCTGGGCAGCGGCTCCGAGGCCTGTCGCCTCGATCCGGATGCGCTCGCGCATGCCGCAGTCGCGGTGCGCGGTGCGCTCGAACACGGCGCGGAACTCGTATTCATCAACAAGTTCGGCGCGCAGGAAGTGAGCGGTGCGGGACTGCGGACCGAGATGGCGATGGCCGTGACAAGTGGCGTGCCGGTCATCACCGCCGTGGGCGAGCGCTTCCTTGCCGAATGGCAGCACTTCACCGGCGGCCAATCCACGCTTCTCGAACCCAGGGTCGAGGACATCCTCGCCTGGTGGCGTACGCTGCCAGCGCACGCCTGAAAAATGGAATGCCGCCCGGCCTGCGCGGCTTGCTGCATCGCGCCGTCGATCTCCAGCGCCATCCCCGGCATGGAAAACGGCAAGCCCGCGGGCGCGCGCTGCATCCAGCTCGACGAAGCCGACCGCTGCCGCCTCTTCGGCGATCCGCGCCGCCCTGCGGTATGCGGCAGCCTGGCGCCGAGTCAGCAAATGTGCGGCGCGCATCGCGAGGCGGCGATCCGCTGGCTGGGCGAACTCGAAGCACTCACTGCTCCCTGAGCGCCCCCTGAACCTTGCACGTCGCACTCTGCAACTGAATGCAATTTAACTTTCGTGCCACGGCCCGCGGGTATCATGCTCGGTTTCGTCCGGAAGCCAGCCCCCCGATCCATGGACCTGTCCCACTACCTCGTCGCACTGATCCTCGGCATCATTGAAGGTCTCACCGAATTCCTGCCGATCTCCTCGACCGGCCACCTGATCATCTTCGGCGATCTGCTCGGCTACAACGACGAAGCCAGCAAGGTGTTCAAGATCGTGATCCAGTTCGCGGCGATCCTCGCAGTGTGCTGGGATTATCGCGAGCGCCTGGTGCGCGTCGCGACCGGTGTCGTCAACAATCCCGGCGCCCGGCGCTTCGTCGGCCTGCTGATCGTGGGCTTCCTGCCCGCGGCCGTGCTGGGCGTGATGTTCCACTCGAAGATCAAGGAATTGCTCTTCAACCCGCTCACCGTCGCCACTGCGCTGATCATCGGCGGCTTCGTGATCCTGTGGCTGGAAAAGCGCAGCTACCATCCGCACATCAATGCCGTCGAGGAGATGCGCTGGCCCGACGCACTGAAGATCGGCTTCGCGCAGGCATTGGCGATGATTCCCGGCACCTCGCGCTCGGGCGCGACCATCATGGGCGGGCTGGTCTTCGGCCTGTCGCGCAAGACGGCCGCCGAGTTCTCGTTCTTCCTCGCGATCCCGACGATGTTCGCGGCGACCGTGTACGACCTCTACAAGGCGCGCGACCTGCTCCACGCCAGCGACCTGCCGGTGTTCGCGGTCGGCTTCGTCGCCTCCTTCGTCGCCGCGATGTGGGCGGTGAAGACCTTCATCCGCTTCGTGTCGAACCACACCTTCATCGCCTTCGCGTGGTACCGCATTGTCTTCGGCCTCATCGTGCTGGCGACGTGGAAGTTCGGCCTCGTCGCCTGGAGCGAGGCGTGAGCGACCGGAAAGCCGCCGTACGTGGTTAAACTAGGGGCTCCGTTCCTGCCCCTGCATACGCGATGATCATCTACCTGCACGGTTTCCGCTCCGCTCCCGCGTCGATCAAGGCGCAGGCACTGCAACGCCACATGCGTGCGAAGGGGCTGGACGAGGAATTCTGGTGCGGGCTGCTGCCGCCCGAGCCGGACGCCGCGATTGCGCTGGTCGAGCGCCGGATCGCGCGTTGCCGTGCGGAACGCCCCGAGGTCCCGCCCACGCTGGTCGGCAGCTCGCTGGGCGGCTACTACGCCACACACCTCGCCGAGAAGCACGACCTCAAGGCCGTGCTCGTGAATCCGGCCGTCGTCGCGCCGCTGTCGCTGGAAGCCTACGTCGGCCCGCAGACCAATCTGTACACGGGCGAAACCTTCGATTTCAAGCACGGCTACATCGCCCAGTTGCGCGCGATGGACGTCGCGACGATCGCGCGCCCGCAGAATTTCTGGCTGATGGTCGAGACCGGCGACGAGGTGCTGGACTACCGCGACGCCGTCGCGAAGTACGCCGGAGCGCGTCAGACGGTGCTCGAAGGCGGCGATCACGGCTTCTCGCGCTGGACGGACTACCTCGACGACGTGATCGCCTTCGCCGGGCTCGCCGCACGATGAGCGCGCCCGCCGACTTCGACGCGCGCCGCTTCAAGGCGCAGGAGCGCGCCGGTTTCAATCGCATCGCCGAACGCTACGCCGAAGGCGCCCACCTGCGCGCGGACCTCGCGACGGCGCTGCTCGACGCGGCGGACCTCGCACCGGGACAGACCGTACTCGATCTCGCCAGCGGCCCGGGGCTCCTCGCCCGCGACGCCGCTGCGCGCATCGCGCCCGGCGGCTGGGTGCTTGCGAGCGACATCGCCGACGGCATGCTCGCCGAAGGCGCCCGTCGCACGGCTGCCGAGGGCAAGGCCGGCGCGCTCGGCTTCGCCGCCGCCGACGCCGAACACCTGTGCCTGCCCGACGCGAGCTTCGACCGCGTGCTTGCCGGCCTCGCGCTCTTCATGTTCCCGCACCCGCAGCAGGCCCTCGCCGAGATGCGCCGCGTGCTGCGGCCGGGCGGACGGATCGCACTCTCCGTGTGGGGGCCGCGCGAGGCCGTGCCGCTGATTTCGCGCGCGCAGGACTGCATCGCCCGGATCCTCCCGCCGCCCAGGGTGGCCCGTCCCTCGGTGTTCCGCTTCGGCGAAGCCGCCACGCTGGCGGCCGCCCTGACCGGGGCGGGCTTCTCGGATGTGCGCATCGCGCCCTGCCCCTTCCATTGCCGCTTCACCGACGCGGAAAACTACTGGCAGGCCTTCCTCGACCTCGCCGGCGGCGCGGCCGAGGCCTTGTCGCGCCTGCCCGAAGCGACCCGGCACACCCTGCGCGCAGCCGTCGCGGCCGACCTCGAAGGCCATCGCAGCGCCGACGGCAGCAGCTACACCGTCGACGCCCTCGCGCTCGTCGCGACCGCCGTCGCATGAGCGCCGCCGCCGATTCGCACCGACGCCGCCAGGGCGTCATCGCGACGCTGATCGCCTTCACGATCTGGGGGCTGATGCCGCTCTACTTCAAGGCGGTCGGCAGCGTGTCGCCCGGCGAAATCGTCGCGCACCGCGTGCTCTGGTCGGTCGTGTTCCTCCTCGCGCTGCTCGCGCTGTGGCGCGGCTTCGACGGCCTGCGCCGCCTCGCCGCCCAACCGCGCCTGATCGGCCTGCTCGCGCTGTCCTCCACTCTCACCGGCAGCAACTGGCTGGTCTTCGTGTGGGCGATCTCGGCCGACAAGCTGCTCGAAGCGAGCCTCGGCTACTTCATCAATCCGCTGGTGAGCATCCTGCTCGGGCGACTGGTCCTGGGCGAACGCCTGCGACCGCTGCAGCAGGCCGCGGTCGCGCTCGCCTGCGCCGGCGTCGCGTGGCGCGTGTGGCAGGTCGGCACCCTGCCGTGGATCGCGCTCTTCCTCGCGATCACCTTCGGCCTGTACGGACTGCTGCGCAAGCGCGCCCCGGTCGATGCGATCAACGGCCTCTTCGTCGAGACCCTGGTCACCGCGCCGCTCGCGATCGGCTGGCTGGCCTGGCTCGCCAGCCGCGGCACCCTGCAGTTCGGCCAGGCGCTTGCCACCGACGCGCTGCTGCCGCTCGCCGGCGTGCTCACCGCCGTGCCGCTGATGCTGTTCGCGATCGGCGCGCAGCGCCTGCCGCTGTCGACGGTCGGCTTCGTGCAATACCTCGCGCCCAGCATTAATTTCCTGCTCGCGGTGTTCGTCTTCCACGAGCCCTTCGACGCCGGCCAGTTGGCGGGCTTCGCACTGATCTGGGCCGCACTCGCCGTCTATTCCGTGGACATGCTGCGGGCGAACCGCGCGACACGATAGTCGGCGCCCCCTCTGCGCCCGACGGTCGAATCCATTAAACTGTCGGGCTTGCTCTTGTATGGCGGTTCAGATGTTTGTGCTGTTCGAAGAGGATGGGGCCTTCAAGGCCGGCAGCATCCTCGCTGATAACGATTCCTCGCTGCAGGTCGAGACCTCCCACGGCAAGCGCGTGAAGCTGAAAGGCAGCCACGTGCTGATGCGCTTCCGCGAGCCGTCGCCGGGCGAACTGCTCAACCGCGCCGAAGCCGGCGCCGAGGAGCTGGACACCGCCTTCCTGTGGGAAGTGTGCGGCGACGACGAGTTCACCTTCGACGAGTTCGCCGCCGAATACCACGGCCACGCGCCGAACGCCGTCGAATCCGCCAGTGTCTTGCTGCGCCTGCACTCGGCACCGATCTACTTTCACCGCAAGGGCCGCGGCCGCTTCCGCAAGGCGCCCGCCGACATCCTGCAGGCCGCGCTCGCCGGCCTGGAGAAGAAGCGCCAGCAGGCCGAGGCGATCGAGCGCATGCGCGCCGAACTGGTCGCGGGCCGCATGCCGCCCGAGATCGCCACGATGCTGCCGCAGCTCCTCTACCGCCCGGACCGCAACCGCGTCGAGACCAAGGCCTTCGAAGCCGCGTGCGTCGATGCAGGGCTGTCTGCGCCGCGCCTGCTGCTCAACTGCGGCGCCCTCGCGTCGAGCTACGACTTCCACTACAACCGCTTCCTGTTCGAACACTTCGAGGACGGCACTGCCTTCCCGGCCTTCGACAAGCCGCTCGATCCCGCGGACCTTCCGCTCGCGCGGGTCGCCGCATTCTCGATCGACGACGCCACCACCACCGAGATCGACGACGCCTTCTCGGTGACACCGCGCGAAGGCGGCGGCTGGCGCATCGGCATTCACATCGCCGCACCCGCACTCGGCTTCGCGCGCGGATCCTCGCTCGACGCCATCGCGCGCCGGCGCCTGTCCACCGTGTACATGCCGGGCAACAAGATCACGATGCTGCCCGATGCCGTCGTCGAGACCTTCACGCTCGCCGCCGGCCGCGACTGCCCCGCCGTATCGCTGTACCTCGACGTCACTGCGGCGCTCGCCGTCCAGCGCCACGAAACCGTCGTCGAACGCGTGCCCATCGTCGCCAACCTGCGCCACCACGACATCGAGCCGCTGTTCAACGAACAGATCCTGCACGACCACGGCGACGGCCCGGACTTCCAGTGGAAGCGCGAGCTGACCCTGCTGTGGGATCTCGCCAACGTGCTCGAAGCCGGCCGCGGCAAGGCCGAGGACAACCGCAACCAGATCGACTTCAACTTCTACGTCGACTGGCAGACGCACACCGCGGACGGTCCCGGCCACGTCACCATCACCCAGCGCAAGCGCGGCTCGCCGCTCGACAAGCTGGTGGCCGAGATGATGATTCTCGCCAACTCCACCTGGGGCAAGCTCCTCGACGAAGCCGGCATCCCCGGCCTGTACCGCGTGCAGAGCGGCGGCAAGGTGCGCATGTCCACCGCCGCCGGCCCGCACGACGGCCTCGGCGTGGACTGCTACGCGTGGTCGAGCTCGCCGCTGCGCCGCTACGTTGACATGGTCAACCAGTGGCAGATCGTCTCGGTGCTGCGCGACGAAGCGCCCGCGTTCGCGCCGAAATCCGCCGACCTGATGGCGGCGATGCGCGACTTCGACGTCACTTACGCCGCCTACGCCGACTTCCAGCGCCAGATGGAGCGCTACTGGTGCCTGCGCTGGCTGCGCCAGCAACCCGGCGTCGCCGTCGACGGCAAGGTGTTGCGCGACAACCTCGTACGCCTCGATGCGATCCCGCTGATGGTCAAGGTGCCCTCGCTGCCGGTCATGCTGTCGGGCACGCGCGTGCGCCTGACGGTCGAGCACAGCGACCTGCTCGACGTCGACATCAGCGCACGCTTCGTCGAGATGCTCGCCGAGCCCGATCCCGACGAAGCTGCAGACGCAGCGCTCGAAGGCAACTGAACACCGGACGGCATGGACCGCAACAACGACCTTCGCACCCCGCACACGGCCGGCGGCCCGGCACGCCCCGCGGGCATGACCGCCGCTCCCCTGCCCGCCGGACGCGCAAGCGGAGTCCTGCAGGGCGACATCCTGCTCGCGATCGCCTTCCTGCTGTCCGTCGCGATCCATGCCCTGGTGCTGTCGGTCGGCTTCAGCATGGACCGCGGGCCGCGGCCGCGCGAACTCGACCGCGGACTGGAGGTCGTGCTGGTCAACGCGCGCCACGCCCGTGCCCCGGAAAAGGCCGACGTCCTCGCCCAGGCGAACCTCGATGGCGGCGGCAACAGTGAGCAGAACGCACGGCCGAAGTCGCCGCTGCCGCCCCAACCCACCCAACGCGACGGCGACACCCTCACGGAGTCCCACAAGCGTACTTCGGATCGCAGCGCCGCGCGCCCCGAGGTCATGACGGCGCAGAAGTCGGCAGTGCAGACCCAGGCCGCCGTGCAGCAGCCCGACCCGGCCGCCATCGACCCCAAGCCCTCGGGCCTCGACCTGCTCGACAGCGCAGCCGCCGCCGCGCGCCTCGAGGCCGAGATCGACCGCAAGCTCGACGAGTACGCCAAGCGGCCGCGCCGGAAGTTCATCGGCGCGAAGGCCAAGGAATACCGCCTCGCACAGTACGTGGAAGACTGGCGCCAGAAGATCGAGCGCGTTGGCACCCTCAACTACCCCGATGCCGCTCGCGGGCGCCTGTACGGCAGCCTGCTGCTGCTCGTCGCAATCCGCGCGGACGGGTCGGTCGAGCGCATCGAGGTGCAGCGCTCGTCGGGCGAACCCGTGCTGGACGAGGCCGCCAAACGCATCGTCACGCTCGCCGCCCCCTTCTCCGCCTTCCCGAACGACATCCGCACCGACACCGACATCGTCGAGATCGTCAGGACTTGGACCTTCACCAACGCCGACCGGCTTACCGCCAACTAGACACGCCCATGGACCGCTACGCCGTCATCGGAAACCCCATCGCCCACAGCAAGTCCCCGGTGATCCACACGGCGTTCGCAGCCCAGACCGCGCAGACGCTGACTTACGAGGCGCTGCTCGCGCCGCTCGACGGCTTCGCCGCGACGGTCGCCGACTTCCGCGCCGCCGGCGGGCGCGGCTGCAACGTCACGGTCCCGTTCAAACTCGAAGCCTTCGCCCTCGCGCAGCGCCGCTCGCCGCGCGCGCAGGCCGCCGGGGCCGTGAACACCCTCAAGTTCGACGCGGAAGGCATCTACGGCGACAACACCGACGGCGCGGGCCTCGTGCGCGACCTCACGCACAACCTCGACTGCCCGCTCGCCGGCCGCCGCATCCTGTTGCTCGGTGCAGGCGGCGCCGCACGCGGAGTGATGCTACCCCTGCTGTCCGCCGGCCCTGCCGGCCTCACGCTCGCGAACCGCACCGTCTCGCGCGCCGAGGCACTCGTCGCCGAATTCACCGCTGCCGCCGGCGACACGCCGCTCGCAGCCGGCAGCTTCGCGGACCTCGCCGGCTCGCAGTTCGACGTCGTCATCAACGCGACCGCCGCAAGCCTCGCCGACGAGGCGCCCCCGCTGCCGCCCGGCCTGTACACCCCGGGCGCGCTGGCCTACGACATGATGTACGGGCGCGGCGACACCCCCTTCCTCGTCGCCGCCCGCAATGACGGCGCGGCTCGCCTTGCCGACGGCCTCGGCATGCTCGTCGAGCAGGCTGCAGAAAGCTTCCTGCTGTGGCGCGGCGTACGCCCCGCCACGGGCCCGGTCCTCGCCGGACTGCGACGCCAGATCGAAGGCAGATGAAGACGCTCCTGCGGCGCGCCGGCTGGGTGGGCGTGGCGCTCATCGCCGTCTTCCTGCTGTACCAGGTCTGGATCTTCGCGCTGGTCCTGTGGTGGAGCCACTTCAACCCGTCCAGCACCAGCTTCATGGACATCCGCCGCGACGAGCTGCAGGAGAAGCGCCCCGATGCCGAGTTGCGCCACGAGTGGGTGCCCTACGAACGCATCTCCGTCAACCTCAAGCGCGCCGTGATCGCCGCGGAGGACGACAGCTTCGTCGACCATGAGGGTTTCGACTGGGAAGGCATCCAGCGCGCGCTGGAGAAGAACCAACGCAAGGGCCGCGCGGTGGCGGGCGGCTCGACGATCAGCCAGCAACTCGCGAAGAACCTGTTCCTGTCGCCGACGCGCAGCTACTTCCGCAAGGCGCAGGAAGCGGTCATCACCGTGATGATCGAGGTCGTGTGGAGCAAGCGTCGCATCCTCGAGGTGTATCTCAACGTCGTCGAGTGGGGCACCGGCATCTTCGGTTGCGAAGCGGCCGCCCGCCGTTACTACGGCATTCCCGCCGGTCGGCTGGGTCCCGACGAGGCCGCGCACCTCGCAGTGATGCTGCCCAACCCGCGCAAGTACGAGAAGCAGTTCGGCCCGCGGCTGGCAGCCCACGCGTCACGCATCCGCGGGCGCATGGCCTACGCCCAGGTGCCCTGAACGCGGCCTCCGGGGCCGCGCGACAGCGGGCGGCTGACGCGTTGCAACATTTTCGGCTTTCCGGGGTCGCAAGAGCATCGCGAAATCCGTAGAATTCGCGCCTTACGACCGAACCCCACACCACCCGGAGGCGCCGATGAGCGAGCAGGACGAACGCCACCCGGACGACATCCAGCAGCACCTGCGCGAAGTCCAGGAGCTGCTGGCACGCCACAAGGTGGTGGAAGATCTCGTCCATCGGCAGGACATGCCCCGCCACGAGCTGGTGGAGAACCTCGTCCACAAGCAGCACGTCGCCGAACTCCAGACCAAGCTCGATTCGCTGCACCCCGCGGACATCGCCTACATCCTCGAGGCGCTGCCGCACCAGGACCGCCTCTTCGTGTGGGACCTCGTCAAGGCCGAGCGCGACGGCGACATCCTGCTGGAAGTCTCCGATGCGGTGCGCGAGTCCCTCATCGAGACGATGGACCCGCACGAGCTCAAGGCCGCGGCGGAGACCCTCGACGCCGACGAGCTCGCCGACCTCGCGCCCGACCTGCCGCCCGAGGTCATGCTGGACGTGTTCCAGTCCCTCGACAGCGAGGAGCGCGAACAGCTGCGCGCGGCGATGTCCTTCCCGGAGGAATCGGTCGGCGCGCTGATGGACTTCGACATGGTGACGGTCCGCGAGGACGTCACGCTCGAGGTCGTGCTGCGCTACCTGCGACGCTTCGACGAGCTGCCGGACCACACCGACAAGCTCTTCGTGATCGACCGCGAAGACCACCTGAAAGGCATCCTGACGCTTGAATCGCTGCTCATCAACGACCCCGAGATGGTCGTCGTCGAGGTCATGCACCGGGAAAACGTCATCAGCTTCGAACCCGAGGACGAAGCCGACGACGCGGCCCAGGCCTTCGAGCGCTACGACCTTGTTTCCGCGCCGGTGATCGACGCCGAGAAGCGCGTCATCGGCCGCCTGACCGTCGCCGACGTGGTCGATTTCATCCGCGAGGAATCCGAACACGAGATCCTCAGCCAAGCCGGTCTGCGCGAGGAGGAAGACATCTTCGCCTCCGTATGGGATTCGGTGAAGAACCGCTGGGCGTGGCTGGCGATCAACCTCGTCACCGCCTTCGTCGCCTCGCGCGTGATCGGCGCCTTCGAGGGCTCAATCGAGAAGCTGGTCGCGCTGGCCGCGCTGATGCCCATCGTCGCCGGCATCGGCGGCAACTCGGGCAACCAGACGGTCACGATGATCGTACGCGCGATCGCGATGGGCCAGGTCGAACAGACCGCGATGCAACGCCTGATGCGCAAGGAGATGGGCGTCGCGCTGGTCAACGGACTTCTGTGGGGCGGGCTGCTCGGAATCCTCTCATGGTTCCTTTACGGCAGCGCGTCGCTCGGCGCGGTGATGACTGCCGCGATGACCCTGAACCTGCTCCTCGCGGCCTGTGCGGGCGTGCTGATCCCGATGGTGCGCCTGCGCTTCGGTGCCGACCCGGCCATGGGCGGCTCCGTATTGATCACCGCCCTCACCGATTCGGGCGGCTTCTTCATCTTCCTCGGGCTGGCGACGCTGTTCCTGCTGTAGGACGCCTGCCCCTTCGGGGGAGGGGCTTCAGCCGCGAAAGGGCGCCAATTTTCCTGTGGGAGCGGCTTCAGCCGCGAATCAGCCCGGCAACGGGCGATACCGCCCATTCGCGGCTAAAGCCCCTCCCACATAGCCGCGCGCCCCTCAGCCCACCCGTCCAAATACCTCGCGCGCCGCCGCAATCGTCGCCTCGATATCGGCAGCCGTGTGTGCCGCCGACACGAAGCCCGCCTCGAAGGCGGAGGGTGCGAAGTAATGGCCCGCCTCCAGCATCGCGTGGAAGAAGCGGTTGAAGGTGTCGCGATCCGAGGCCATCACTTCCGTATACGAACGCGGCACGCGCGCGGCGAAGTACAGCCCGAACATGCCGCCGACCGAATCGGCGCAGAAGCTCACGCCGGCATCGAGCGCGGCCGCCGAAAGCCCCTCCACGAGCTGCGTCGCACGCGCAGCGAGCTTGTCGTAGAAGCCCGGCTCGCGCACGAGCTTGAGCGACGCCAAGCCCGCCGCCACCGCGACCGGACTGCCCGACAGCGTGCCGGCCTGATACACCGAACCCAGCGGCGCGATGTGGTTCATGATGTCGCGGCGCCCGCCGAAAGCGCCCACCGGCATGCCGCCGCCGATCACCTTGCCCAGCGTCGTGAGATCCGGCGTGATGCCGTAAAGGCCCTGCACGCCCTGCGCCCCGACGCGGAAGCCGGTCATGACTTCGTCGAAGATCAGCACCGCACCGTACTTCGTGCACAGCTCGCGCAGCCCTTCGAGGAATCCCGGCAGCGGCTTGATCAGGTTCATGTTGCCCGCGACCGCCTCGACGATCACCGCAGCAACCTCGTTGCCACGCGCCTTGAAGACGTCTTCGATCTGCCCCAGATCGTTGTAGTCGAGCACGATCGTGTGCTTCGCGAAGTCCGCCGGCACGCCGCCCGACGACGGATTGCCGAAGGTCAGCAGGCCCGAGCCCGCCTTCACCAGCAGGCTGTCGGCGTGACCGTGATAGCAGCCCTCGAACTTGATGATCGCATCACGTCCGGTGAAGCCGCGCGCCAGACGGATCGCGCTCATCGTCGCCTCGGTGCCCGAACTCACCAGCCGCACCATGTCGATCGACGGCATCAGCTCGCAGATCAGCTCCGCCATCTCGACTTCGGCTTCGGTCGGCGCGCCGAAGGACAGCCCGCGCAGGGCCGCTTCGCGCACCGCCTCGACGATGGCCGGGTGGGCGTGACCGGTGATCGCCGGCCCCCACGAGCCGACGTAGTCGATGTAGTCCTTGCCGTCCGCATCCCATACGCGCGCGCCCTGCGCACGCTCGATGAAACGCGGCGCACCGCCGACCGAGCGGAAGGCCCGCACGGGCGAATTGACGCCACCGGGGATGGTTTTCTGGGCACGCTGGAAGAGGACTTCGTTCTTGCTCGTCATGTCGGTTTGCACTCGTCGATTGGCAAAGAGGAAAGAGGAAAGTGTTTGAAAAGGGGAGCTGCTGGAAAACGGCGGCGAACCGCCCGGGAGACTCAGCCGGACAGCCCGAAGGCCGCTCGATACGCGGCCGCGCGGCCGCCCGGATCGGGATGATCGAAAACGTCGGAGATCACCGCCAGCAGGTCGGCTCCGGCAGCGATCGCCTGCGGCGCATTGTCCAGCGTGATGCCGCCGATCGCCGCGACCGGCAGCTTCAGCTCACGGCGCGCTCGGGTCAGCAGTTCCAGCGGCGCATGCACTGCGGCGGGCTTGGTCGGCGATGCGAACACCGCACCGAAGGCGACGTAGTCGGCTCCCGCGGCGGTCCCCTCCTCCGCCCTCGCCCATTCGTTGTAGCAGGTCACGCCGAGGATGCGCTCCGGTCCCAGCGCAGCGCGCGCCGCACGCAGATCGCCGTCGTCGCGCCCGAGATGCACGCCGTCCGCCCCCACCGCGAGGGCGAGTTCCAGGCTGTCATTGACGATGAAGGGCACACCGGCCTCGCGGCACAGCGCCGCGATCGCCGCCGCCTGCCGGCGCCGCAGCGATGCATCGGCATCCTTGCTGCGGTACTGCAGCAAGGCGGGCCGCCCCGCGAGGGCGCGCCGGACCCCGATCAGCAGGGCCGCACTGTCGGTCGTGTCGGGAGTGATCAGATACAGGCCGCGCAAGGCGTCGTCACGCTTTGCCATCGTCATCCTCGTTCGCCCTCGCCCAGAAAAACCGGTCCGGAATGGCCATGCCCATGCCCGGCCGATACCCGCCGGACAGCGCCTGCCAAGTGAATTCCTGCGCCTCGCGCACCGCCTCGGCCACCGTCATGCCGTGCGCCAGCGCGCCCACGAGCGCGGCGGCCAGTGTCGCGCCGGCGCCGAGGAAGCGGCCCGGCAGGCGCTCCCATGCATCCGTGCGCACGACGCCCTCGCGCCCCACCAGCACGTTGATGAGCTGCGGCCCGGGCTCGCCCGCGCCGGTCAGCAGCACGTACTCCACGCCCCGTCCGAGCACGCGCGCGATCGCATCCGCAAGCGACAGGGCGTCGTCCTCATCCTCGCCCGCGTCTTCATCGTCGGCCTCGTCCTCGCCCACGTCCGCGCTCGCGCCCTCGAAGAGCTCGCCGAGTTCCCCGAACTCGTCGGCGTCGACGGCCTCGCCGCCCTCGTCGTCACCCTCATCCGGGGGCGTCAAGGCGGCCAGCTGCAACACCTCGCTGCGGCTCGCGACCAGCACCGTCACGTGCGGGAGCACCAGCTCCACGAGCGCCGCCAGCATGTCCTCGCCCGCGGCGTCCTCGCCATCCACGATGGACAGCGCCGGTTCCAGCACCAGCGGGACATCGGGATAATCGGAAAGAATCTCGGCGATCGCGGCAACATTCTCGACGCTGCCGAGCATGCCCAGCTTGAAGGCCTGAACCGGGATGTCCTCGAGCAAGGCGCGCGCCTGCGAATCGACGGCGTCGGCATCCAGCGCCAGCAGCTCCTCGACGCCGCGCGTGTCGCGCACCGAGATCGCCGCCACGACGGACAGGGGATGACATCCCATGCTCGCCAGCGTCAGGACATCCGACTGGAGGCCGGAGCCGGCAGTCGCGTCGCTGGTCGCAAAGCACAGCACGACAGGGGGAACGGCGGTAAATCCGAGGGGCATGTGGGAATCTGCCGGCTACGCCAGACGCCTGTTCTGGCACGGCAGGAAAAATGCGGTAAGATGCGGCGGATTTTACAGCCAATTCGCCCGGAGCATGCTTATAGATGGCCAATACGCGCCCCCATACCGGAAGCATCCGGCGCGCGCGCTCATCGGCCACCCCGGCGGGCGCCGTTGCGCCTGCGGCAAGGTCGCGGCCCCGGCCACGAAAGGGAAAGCAAGTATGCACCTCGCATGCAGCCGGTTCGAAGCCGCGCCTTCGCAGCATGCTCAGAACGACATGCGGATATGCCGCCGCACCAGACCGGACGGCCTGTCGCAGCGGGTGCGCGATGCAGCACCGCGCGCGCTGCGGCCACGCCGGCCCCGCCAGCAAGGATTGATGCCATGGATCTGACCGGACTCAAGGTGATGGTGATCGACGACAGCAACACCATCCGCCGCAGCGCCGAGATTTTTCTCACGAACTCCGGCTGCCAGGTGCTGCTGGCCGAAGACGGATTCGACGCACTCGCGAAGATCGCCGACCATCATCCCGATGTGATCTTCGTCGACATCATGATGCCGCGCCTCGACGGCTACCAGACCTGCGCGCTGATCAAGAAAAACGCGCAGCTCGCCGCGACGCCGGTGATCATGCTGTCGTCCAAGGACGGCCTGTTCGACCGCGCACGCGGCCGCATGGTCGGTTCCGACGAATACCTCACAAAGCCCTTCACCAAGGACAGCCTGCTCAAGGCGGTCGCGACCCATGCCGCCCGCAAGGCCGGCACGAATCATTGACTGGAGCCTCAACGCAATGCCGATCAAGAAAATACTCGTGGTCGACGATTCTCCGACCGAGCGCCTCGCCCTGACCGAACTGCTGACCGCCAAGGGCTACCAAGTCGTCACCGCAGAAAGCGGCGAGGACGCCATTGCGCGCAGCAAGAGCGAAAAACCCGATCTCATCCTGATGGACGTCGTCATGCCCGGCATGAACGGCTACCAGGCCACGCGCACTATCTCGCGCGACGAGGCGACGAGCGGCATCCCGATCATCATGTGCACCAGCAAGGGGCTCGAGACCGACCGCATATGGGGCATGCGCCAGGGCGCGCACGACTACCTCGTCAAGCCCGTCGATCCGGTCGACCTCATCGCGCGCATCCAGGCGCTGGGCTGACGCCCGATGACCAAGCGACTCAGCCTGCGCGAATTCCAGGAAGACCTGGTGCGGCGCTTTGCCGAAGCACAAAGCGGCAACCGCCGCGCACTGCTGGGTGTGCGGGCGGGGCGCGAAAACTGGCTGATCAACCTCACCGACAGCGGCGAGATCCTGCCCGCTCCGCCGCTGGCATCCGTACCGCTCACACACGAGTGGTTTCGCGGCCTCGCGAACGTGCGCGGCACCTTGTTCAGCGTCGTCGACCTCTCCGCCTTCCACAACGGTCCGATCACCGTTCCTGGCGGACCGGCGCGCCTGCTGCTGGTCGGCGCTCGGCACGGCACGAACTGCGCACTGCTGATTTCGAACGCCCTCGGGCTGCGCAACCCGGACGACTTCCGTACCGATCCCGGCGGCGGCGCAGACGAGCGACCATGGGTCGCCGAGCGCCTGTTCGACGCCCGCGAGCAGCAGTGGTTGCGGCTCGACGTGCCGACGCTGCTTGCGCACCGCGGCTTCCTCCAGGCCGGACTCGAGTGAGCACGCACGCCCCTCCTTACGGCAACTTTCACGGCAACCCATCATCCGATCTCGCGGAGCACACACCATGGCCCTCAAGCTTCCGACGCTGAACTTCAAGAAAAAGAAGAAGGCTGACGCGGAAGGCGCGCCAATCGCCACCACGATCATGGAGGCGGCCCCGCCTCGGCGCAGTCCCGAACCCGCTGCGTCCAAGGGCGCAGCGAAGCGGTCCAACGGCTCCGCCAACCGGTTCGGCATGCTCGCCACGATCTTCGCGGCGGCATCCTTCGCAGGTCTGGGTCTGCTCTACTACCAGTACCGCCAGTCGGGCAACGCCACGGCCTACATCGCAGCGGCGGGCGAAATGGAAACCACGTCGCAGCGCATCGCCAAGTCTGCCCAGCTCGCCCTACAGGGCAACGCACAGGCCTTCGCCGAGCTGCGCACGAGCACGAACCGCTTCACCAGTCTGCTGGAAGCGCTCGCCAACGGCGGCAACATCGAAGGTCGCGACCTCCCGGCCGCGCCCGCAGGCGTCCAGCCACAGGTGGAAGGCCTCGCGGCGAAATGGCGCCCCACCGCCGAACTCGCCAACCAGTTGATCGCCCAGGAAAAAAATCTCCTCGTGCTCAACCAGTCGGTGGCCACGATCAACCAGCAGAACGAGTCCCTGTACGAACAGGCACGGCAGATCGTACACACCCGGCTCGGAAGCAACGCACGCGATGTTTCGGCCGCCACCACCAGCGTCGTGCTGACCCAGCGCATCGCGAAGAACGCGAATGCGCTGCTGGTCGCCAACGCGATCGATCCGGAAACCGCCTTTGCGCTCGGCAAGGATGCGAAGTCGCTCACCGAGGTTATCAACGAGCTGCGCACGACGATCACCGACACCGAGGGACGGCGTCGCGTGAATGAATTCGCGACCGGCGCGACCGAGACCCTGGATGCCGTCGACGACATCCTGCAGCACATCCAGACCCTCGTGCAGGCGAAGAAGGCCGGCAGCGACATCTTCGGCGTGTCCGAACCCCTGTCGACCAGCGCGCGCGAGCTCTCCGCCGCCCTGTCCGGCACCACCGGCGGTTTCTCCCCCGCCACGCTCGGCATCGCGCTTGCCGCGGTCATCGGCCTCATCGCGCTGAGCCGCATGGCACAGGTGAACAACCGCGAACTCGCCGCGCGCCAGCACGAAGCGGAGCAACATCAGCGCAGCGCCGAAAACGAGCGCAACCTCGCGCAGCAGGCGATCCTGCGCCTGATGAACGAAATGGGCGACCTCGCCGACGGCGACCTGACCGTGCGCACCACGGTTTCGGAAGACATCACCGGCGCGATCGCCGACTCGGTCAACTACACCATCGAGGAACTCTCGGTGCTCGTGCGGCGAATCAACGACGCCGCGACGCGCGTGACCCAAGCGACCGAATCCGCGCAGAAGACCTCCACCGAACTGATTGGCGCAACCGAACGGCAGTCGCGCGAGATCGAGGAGGTCGGCAGCACCGTCGAACAGATGGCCAAGACCATGACGGAATCGTCCGAACGCGCCCTGCGCTCCGCCCAGGTCGCACGCCGCTCGCTGGAATCCGCGCGCAAGGGCGCGGGCGCGGTGGAGAACACCATCAAGGGCATGAACGGCATCCGCGAGCAGATCCAGGAAACGTCGAAGCGGATCAAGCGCCTCGGCGAATCCTCGCAGGAGATCGGCGAGATCGTCGAACTGATTTCCGACATTACCGAACAGACCAACGTCCTCGCGCTGAACGCCGCAATCCAGGCGGCCTCGGCAGGCGAAGCGGGCCGCGGCTTCACCGTCGTTGCGGAAGAAGTGCAGCGCCTCGCGGAACGCTCCGCCGAGGCGACCAAGCAGATCGCGGCGATCGTGAAGACGATTCAGACCGACACCAAGGACGCTGTCGGCTCGATGGAAAACGCGACCCGCGACGTGGTCGAGGGTGCCCAGCTGTCCGACGCCGCGGGCCAGGCGCTGGCCGAGATCGGCGAGGTCTCGACCGAGGCCGCGCGCCTCATCGAACAGATTTCCAGCGACACGCAGCACCAGGCCGCCACCGCGACCCGCGTCGCCGCAACCATGAAGGAAATTCTCGCGATCACCGAACAGACCGCGAACGGCACGCGCCAAACCGCGGTCTCGGTCGGCCAGCTCGCCGACCTCGCGGTCGAACTCAAGGGCTCGGTATCGGGCTTCAAGGTCTGACGCACTCGCCCCTCGCTCGGGAACCGGCCATGACGCACCCCTCTGAACTGGATCTGGGCCCACTCACCTGGGTCAAGAACGAAATCGACCTGGCGCTCACGCGGGCCGACGAATCGCTCGAACAGGCGCTGTCAGCGTCCGATGCGCCCGTACGCGTGCAGTTCGCGCTGACCCACCTGCACCAGGTGCGCGGCGCGCTCTCGATCGTCGGGCTGGACGGCCTCACCCAGTTCGCCTCCTCGCTCGACCAGTCGCTCGGGCTGTTTGCCCGGGGCGAGCGCCCTATCGACGCCGCCGCCATCACCCTCGCACGGCGCGCGCTCGCGACGATGGGCAACTATCTCGAAGAGCTCGTGCATGGCACGCCCGACCAGCCGCTGCGCCTGCTGCCGCTGTACCGGGAAATCGGCGCCATCCGCAACACGGACCCGGTTTCGCCGGCGGAGCTGTTCTTCCCCGACCTCACGCAACGTCCGCCACGCCGGCAGCTCGCGAGCATCACGCTGTCCGACGACGCCCGTCTGGGGCAACTTCGGGCGCAGCGCGCACTGTTCCAGCGCGGCCTGCTCCAGTGGCTGCGCACCGCGAACGACCCCGCGGGCCCCGCGGCCATGCTCGACGCAGTCAAGGGCATGGAGGTACTGCATACCGGCACCCCCGTCACCAACCTGTGGTACGCCGCGCAGGCCTTCCTCGAAGCCCTCGTAAACGGCGACCTTCGGGCCCAGCCTGAAGTCAAGCGCCTGTGTTCGCAGCTCGACGCACAGCTCAAGCGGCTGGCCGAAGTGCCGGCCGCAGTACCGGAACGCTTCATCCGCGAACTGCTGTACTGGACCGCGCAGGCTCCGGCGCGCACCGCCCAGCAACAGGCCGTGCGCGACACCTGGCACCCGCACGCCCTGATCCCCGAGGCGGGCTCGACTGTCAGCGTCACGCCACTCGCGCCGCTGCTCAGGTCGCTGCAGACCTTGATGGCCGCCACCAAGCACGCCTGGGACGAGTTCTCGGAAGGTCATGCAGCCGCCTTGCCGCGCTTCGCCAGCAGTCTCGCCGACCTTGCCGCCCAAGCGCCACAACTCGGCCGACCCGCGCTCGACCGCCTGCTCGAAGCCCTGATCGAGTTCGTCCGCTGGCTGCGCAAGGATCCGCTGCAGAATACCGACAAGGTCGCCATCGAGGTCGCCACGGCACTGCTGCTCGTCGAAGGGGCGCTCGACCGCGTCGTGCCGGACACCGGCTTCTCCACCCAGGTTGCCGACACCGTCAGCCGCCTGGGCGCGGTCACCCGCGGCGAGGCCGTCGAGCCCGCCGAGCATTCGCCGACGGTCGAGACCGCGCGCCGCCTGCACGAACGCGAGGCCGTCGGTCAGCTGGCACGGGAAATCCTTTCCAGTCTGGCGCAGGTCGAACAGATCCTCGACGACTTCTTCCGCAATCAGCAAAAGCGCGCGCCGCTCACGAACCTCGCGACCCCGCTCAAGCAGGTCGAAGGAGCGCTCACCCTGATCGGCGACCCCGATGCGATCGCGCTCGTGCACGACGCCGCAACGACGGTCGCCCGACTCGCGGAAACCGACGCCACGCCCGAATCCGGTCAATTCGAGGGACTCGCGCAACGGCTTTCGGCCCTGGGATTCTACGTCCAGGCCCTGCAACACGGCCCGGCAAGTCTCCAGCCCTTCCTCGATCCGGCCACCCGACGCGAACGGACCTCCGCCGAGGCACCCGCCCTCAGGATCGACCTGCCGCGCTTCGCCGAAGAGATTCCGCCAGCGGCGAAGGCCGGCCCGGCTGCAGCCCCCGCCGTGGCGCCGATCGCGCAGCCCTTCGCAGCACTGGAACCGGCCGTCGAAGAGTCCGCAGCGGCGCCCGATGTGCCCGCGACTGCGGCAAGTGAAATTCTGCCGGCAGAGGAGGCCACGACCGAGCCCTCCGTGCCCATCGAGGAAGTCGAAACCGATCTCAACTTCCAGCCGCCGCTCGAACCCGCCGAACCCGCCGCACCCGAGATCCGCATCGACTTCGCGCCGATCGAGTTACCGCCCGAAACACCGGCGCCCGCTCCAGCGGCCCCGCAGGCAGCCCCTGCCTCCGCACCGGTCGCACCGGCGCCGAGCGCTGCGGAAATCGACGCGGAACTGCTCGAAATCTTCATCGAGGAAGCCCACGAAGTCCTCGCCAACGTCGCCGAACAGCTCGATCTCCTGCGCACGGCACCGGGCAACGTCGAGCACCTCACGTCGATCCGGCGCGGCTTTCACACCCTCAAGGGGAGCGGCCGCATGGTCGGCCTGCGCGATCTCGGCGAAGCCGCATGGGGCGTGGAACAAACGCTCAACCGCTGGCTGCAGCTGGAATGGCCCCCCACTCCGGCCCTCCACCACCTCCTCGGGGACGCAGGCCAGGTCTTCTCCGAGTGGGTTTCGGACCTGGAGGCCGGAGGCAACCAGGCACGCGATGTCGCCGCCCTGATGGCCGAGGCCGAACGCCTGCGCGGCAGCGACACGCCGATCAGCGAACCGGCGCCCCAGGCGATCCCGACGTCCGCAGCCGAGCCCGTCGCAGCAGAGGAAGCCGCTCTCGGCTTCGCGACGCTCGAACAGGCCGAGAGCGGCGAGATCCTGCCCGTCGCAGCGCCCGCGGCCGAAGAGGAGATCGCCGTCGAGGAATCGCTCGAAGCGCTGGAACTCGAAGACCTGGGCGAAGAGATCGCGCTCGAGGCGCTGGAAGCCGGTGAAGGCACCGAGTCCGCTATCGCGATTGAATACGTGCCGGAGACGAGCCCGCTCGCAGCGCTCGAGACGGCCGGCGAGATCCCCCTGACGGAAGAAACCCGGTCGATCGAGGAACTGTCCCTCGAACCCGGCGCGGAGCAATCGGCCGAACACGAGCCTGTTCCCGCTCCGGTCGCCGAGGAAACGTTCGTCCTGGAGGAACTCGAAGAGGCGCCGTCGGCCGGAATCGGCGGCGAATTCGAATTTCCGCTCGAGCTTGGCGAGGAACTGCCCGCCCCGCCCGCCGCCGGAACGGGCGGAGAGGCCGCAACCACGGCCGCCTCGGAGGACATCGAACTTCCGCCTACGGTCGAACTGGCCGCAGCGGCCGAAGAGCAGATCACACTCGAGACCCCGCCCGAATTCGAACTCCCCTCCGTGGTCGAGGAGCTTCCCTCATTCGACGAAACCGTCGCGCTCGAGCAGACGGCCGGGGTAGAGGCGCCCCTCGAGCTGCCCGAGACGACAGAAGCCGCGGAAACGGAAAGAGTCGAGGAACTGGCGGAGCTCGAAGAACTGGCCGAATTCGAGGAGGTAGTGGATCTCGAGGACACGATCGATCTCGAGGAAGCCGTCGAACTGGAGGAAACCCTCCCGGCGGAAACGCCCGCCGTCGCCGGGTCTGTCGACCTCGAGAAAGCCGACGCCCTCGAAATGCCCCTCGTCGCGGAAGGTGGCGTTGCAGCCGAAGCGCCGGAGGAACCGCAAGCGCCCGCCGTCGTCGCCGAAGACATTGAAGAAGCAACCGTCGACCTCGAGGAAACCGAGGCGCCGATCGAACGCGACGTCGTGTACGTCGGCGACAACGAGATCAGCCGCCCCCTCTACGACCTGTATCTCGGCGAGGCACGGCACCACCTGGGCACCCTGCGGGACGAACTCCGCCGCCTCGCGGCCAATCCGACCCTGATCCCGGCCGAGGCCGCATTGCGCGCCGCGCACACGCTCGCCGGCATCTCCGGCACCACGCGCCTGATGAGCGTGCAGGCGCTCGCCCGCGCGCTCGAACACGCGATCGAGCGCCTGCGCGAGAGCGCCCACCCGCCGACCGAGGAACAGTCGGCGGTCATGAAGAGCTCCAACGACACGCTCGAGGCGATGGTCGCCCAGATCGCGCTGCGCCAGATGCCGCTCGAGGTCCCCGAACTGACCGAGCAACTCGACGGCATCGGCCGCACGATCGCGCTCGATGCCGACTTCGAGGCCGAAGTCGGCATCGAGGAGGCGGCGCCCGAACGGCCGTCCGCCGCAGCGGAAGCCGCGGAGGGCGCGACCCACGCGGCGACGGTCGCCGACGACCTCGACGAGCAGCTCCTGCCGGTCTTCCTCGACGAGGGTGCGGAGCTGCTCGCCGACCTGCACGCGACGCTGCGGCGCTGGAGCAGCGGCGACGCCTCGTCCGATCACGCGAAGGCAACGGCCCGCCTGCTGCACACGCTGAAGGGCAGTGCGCGCATGGCCGGAGCAATGAGCCTCGGCGAACATGTGCACCAGCTCGAATCGCAACTTGAGGCGGGCCGTGAGGCCGGGCGCGATGCCGTCGAACTGATGGACGAGCTGCTCGGCGGGCTGGACCACACCGAGCGGATGATGAGCGCACTCACCGGCGCTCCGGCCCCTGTTGCTGCAACCACCAGTGGAGCAGCCGAAGTCGCGGTCTCCCTCGCGGCACCCGAAACGGTGCCGACAGAGGGCGAAGGCAGCGCGACGGCCACGCTGCGGGTGCGCGCCGACACCGTCGACCGCTTCGTCAACGAAGCCGGCGAGATCGGCATCGCACGCACGCGCATTGCCGGCGAGCTGCGCACGCTGCGCCGCTCCCTGCTGGACCTGACCGAAAACGTCATCCGCCTGCGCAACCAGCTGCGCGAGGTCGAGATCCAGGCCGACGTGCAGATGCAGTCGCGCATCGCCCACACCGGCACCCACGAGGGGGAATTCGACCCGCTGGAGATGGACCGCTACACCCGCCTGCAGGAACTCACGCGGATGATGGCGGAGAGCGTCGGCGACGTCACGACCGTGCAGCAGAGCCTGCTGCGCAACCTCGACGGCGCCGAACTCGCACTGAGCAGCCAGGCCCGCCTGTCGCGCGACCTGCAGCAGGCGCTGATGCAGGTGCGCATGGTGCCCTTCGACAGCCTCGCCGACCGCCTCTACCGCGTGACGCGCCAGACGGCCAAGGACCTCGGCAAGCGCGCGAACCTCGACCTGCGCGGCGGGCGCATCGAAATCGACCGCAGCGTGCTCGAACACATCACCGCTCCGCTCGAACACCTGCTGCGCAACGCCATCGCACACGGCATCGAGAACCCCGATGTGCGCCGCGCGGGGGGCAAGAACGAAATCGGCCAGATTACGCTGAGCGTCAGCCAGGAAGGCAACGAAATCGCGATCAGCCTCTCCGACGACGGGTCGGGACTCGATTACGAGCGGATCGCCGAACGGGCCCGTGCACACGGCCTGCTCGGGCCGGCCGAAATCGCCGACGAGCGCCGCCTGACGAACCTTATCTTCCTGCCCGGCTTCTCGACCGCCAGCAACGTATCGACCGTGTCCGGCCGCGGGGTCGGCATGGACGTCGTGAAGTCCGAGACCGCAGCGGTCGGCGGGCGCATCGACATCCGCTCGACGCACGGCGCCGGTACGGAATTCCGCATTTACCTGCCGCTCACGCTGGCCGTGACGCAGGCCCTGCTGGTCAGCGCGGGCGGGCGCACGTTCGCGATTCCGTCGAGCATGGTCGCCCAGGTGCTGGAGCTGAAGGTAGGCGGGCTGCAGGAGCTGCGCGCCGCCGGCGGCACGGACTGGCAGGACATCCACTTCAACTATCGCTACCTGCCACGCCTGCTCGGCGACCCGACGAGCCAGCCCGAGGAGCAGCGCTTCAACTGGGTGCTGCTGCTGCGTGCCGGCGCCCAGACGCTCGCGCTGCACGTCGATGCCCTGCGCGGCAACCAGGAAATCGTCGTCAAGAACGCCGGCCCGCAACTCGCGCGCGTCGTCGGCATCTCCGGCGCAACGGTATTGGGCGACGGAGAGATCGTGCTGATCCTCAACCCCGTCGCACTCGCCAGCCGCGGCCTCGCGGAGACCGCCGAATCGCTCGCAGGGGCGACACCGGGGACGACGCAACCGGCCGAGGCAGCGGCGGTCCAGCCGACCGTGATGGTCGTCGACGACTCGCTGACGGTGCGCAAGATCACCGGCCGCCTGCTGGAACGCGAAGGCTACCGCGTGATCACGGCCAAGGACGGCGTCGACGCGCTGGAGCGCCTGATCGAGTCGGTGCCCGACCTGATCCTGTCGGACATCGAGATGCCGCGCATGGACGGCTTCGACCTGCTGCGCAACATCCGCTCCGATGCGCGCACGCGCGACGTGCCGGTGATCATGATCACCTCGCGCCTGGCGGACAAGCACCGTCAGCTCGCCGAGAAGATCGGCGCCAACGAGTATCTCGGCAAGCCCTACGAGGAAGGCGAGCTGCTCGCCCTGCTGCAGCACTACACCGCGAAGGCGCCCGTGGAGGCCTGAGCGGGGAAAAAGGCGCGCCACCCGCGCGGTAGGGCAGGATGGAATCCCGCCCTACGCGTCCCTAGCCACGGCAAAGCGCGCCAGCGTGCGCTCGCGCGCTGCGGCGTGATCGACGACCGGCGCCGGATAATCCCGGCCGACGCGCACGCCCGCGGACGCCTGCTCCGCCGCACCCATCGTCCACGGCGCATGGATGTACTTGTCCGGCACACGTGCCAGCTCGGGCACGTAGCGGCGGATGAAGCGCCCCCCGGGATCGAAACGCACCGACTGTGTCACCGGATTGAAGATGCGGAAATACGGCTGCGCGTCGCAGCCCGTAGACGCCGCCCACTGCCATCCGCCGTTGTTCGCCGCTAGGTCGTAGTCGATCAGCTGATCGGCGAAGTGGCGCTCGCCGCGGCGCCAGTCGATGCCCAGGTCCTTGGTCAGAAAAGACGCGACGATCATCCGCAGGCGGTTGTGCATGTAGCCCGTCGTGGCAAGCTGGCGCATCGCCGCGTCGACGAGCGGATAGCCAGTGCGCCCGTCACACCACGCGGCGAACAGGTCCGGCGCCGCATCCCACGCGATGCGGTCGTACTCGGGCCGGAAGCACGCTGACACGACGCGCGGGTGGTGCCACAGGATCATGTGGTAGAAGTCGCGCCACACCAGCTCGCCGAGCCAGCTTTGCGCGCCACCGCCGCCGTCGGCCCACGCGAACGCCGCCAGCTCGCGGATCGACACGGTGCCGAAGCGCAGGTGCGCGGAGAGATACGACACCCCCTTCACGGCCGGATAATCGCGCGCCTCCCGGTAACGCCCGATGCGGCCGGCGAAGTCCGCGAACAGCGCCCTGCCTCCGGACATGCCGACGGGCAGGCGCAGTTCGGAAATGTTCGTCGACACGAAACCCAGCTCGTCGAGGCCGGGCACGCACTCTCCCTCCGCCTTCGGCACAAGCCGCGCGGCGTAGCGCTCGACGGGATAGGCCTGCACGTAAAAGCCGTCGAGCTTCTTCAGCCACGCGTTCCTGTACGGTGTAAATACGCTGTAGGGGTGTCCGCCCTGGGTGAGGATCTCGTCGCGCTCGAAGATCACGTGGTCCTTGCAGTCCTCGAAACCGATCCCCGCTGCGGCGAGCCGCCCGGCCACCCGTTGGTCACGCGCGATCGCGGCGGGCTCGTAGTCACGATTGGTCAGCACGGCCGCCACCCCCAGCTGCGCGGCCAGGGCCGGGATCAACTCGTCGGCGCGCCCGTGCCGCACGACGATCCCCGCCCCGCTCCCGCCCGCCCTGCGCGACAAGGCATCGAGCGCCGCGTCCAGTTCCTGCAGGCTGCGCCAGATGAACTCGACACGCCGATCGCAGCGGCTCGGCAACGCGTCGAGGATCTCCGTGTCGAAGACGAATGCGCAGTGCACGCGCTCGAAGCGGCGCAGCGCGTGATACAAGGCCGCGTGATCGTAACTGCGCAGGTCGCGGCGGAACCACACGAGGGCGGAATGCATCGGGGAAGAAAGCCGGCGAATGCGGAAAGTCGCATTGTGACGCAACCATGCCGCGCAGGTTCCTGCTCAATGCTCCGCGCGAGAGGCTAAAATGCAGTCATGAGCGAAATCACGTCGAACCTCACGCACCATTTTCTGATCGCCATGCCCGGCATGGCCGATCCGAATTTCTCGCGTACGCTGACCTACATCGCCGAGCACAACGATCAGGGCGCACTGGGGATCATCGTCAACCGGCCGATCGACATGACGCTCGGCACCCTCTTCGAACGTGTCGAACTGCCGCTCGATGCCGCGGGTTTCGCCGAGCAGCCGGTGTATTTCGGCGGCCCGGTGCAGACCGACCGCGGCTTCGTGCTGCATCGGCCCGCGGGCGAATGGCACTCGACCCTGAACGTGAACGACGAGGCCGGCCTGACGAGTTCGCGCGACATCCTGCAGGCGATCGGCAGCACCGGCCAGCCGTCCGACGTGCTCGTGACGCTGGGCTACGCCGGCTGGACCGCCGGCCAGCTCGAACAGGAGATCGCCGACAACGCGTGGCTCACCGTGCGCGCCGATCTCTCCATCATCTTCGGCCTGCCGCCCGAAGAGCGCCTTGCCGCCGCGATGCAGAAACTCGGCATCGATTTCACGAACCTCAGCGAGACGGCAGGGCATGCCTGAGGCGGCCTCGCCCGAACCCCGGCCAGCCCCGGACCTCCCCGCGCGCGGCACCCTGCTCGGCTTCGATTTCGGCCTCGCACGCCTCGGCGTCGCCGTCGGCGAACTCGAAACCGGCCAGGCCAGCGCCCTCGTGACCATCAGCGGCGAGGCCAACGCGCCGCGCTTTGCCGCAATCGAAAAGCTCATCGCCGAATGGCGCCCCGTCGCCCTCGTCGTCGGCCTGCCCAGCCACCTGGACGGCACGCCGCACGAGATGACCGCGCGCTGCCGCCGCTTCGCGAACCAGCTGCACGGCCGCTACGGCCTCCCCGTCATGGAAAGCGACGAACGCCTGTCCTCCGCCGCGGCCGAAGCCGCGCTGGAGGAGGCGGGACAGCGCAGCTGGCGCGAACGCAAGCCCGTGCTCGACGCCGTCGCGGCCCAGATCATCCTGCAACACTTCCTGGACACCCTCCAACATGCAAAAGCTTGATGCCGAAGCGCTCTTCCAGACCCTGGTCGAGCAGATGCGGCCGCACGTGACGCCCGACACCGCGCTGGTGGGCATCCACACGGGCGGCGTCTGGCTGGCCGAACGCCTGCACCAGGCCCTGGGCCTGAAGCAGCCGCCCGGGTCGATCGACGTGTCCTTCTACCGCGACGATTTCGGCTCCAAGGGCCTGCACCCCCAGCCCAAGCGCACCGAGATTCCGTTCGACGTCGAAGCTGCCCACGTGATCATCGTGGACGACGTCCTCTACACCGGCCGCACGACGCGCGCCGCGATCAACGAGCTGTTCGACTTCGGCCGCCCGGCGCAAGTCGATCTCGCAGTACTGGTCGACCGCGGCAGCCGCGAACTGCCGATCGCCGCGCGCTACTGTGCCCTCACCCTGCCCCAACCCCTGCCCGCAAGCCAGAGCCTGCAGCTCGAGACCAACGCCGCCGGCATGCTCACCCTGAGGCTGATCGATGCATAACCCCCAACTCAACAAACATGGCGAACTGCAGCACCTGCTGACGATCGACGGCCTGCCGCGCGACATCATCACGGCGATCCTCGACACCGCCGCCCCGTTCACCGAAGTCGCCGAGCGCGAAGTGAAGAAGCTGCCGCTACTGCGCGGCAAGAGCATCTTCAACCTGTTCTTCGAGAACTCGACGCGCACGCGCACCACCTTCGAGATCGCCGCAAAGCGCCTGTCCGCCGACGTTGTGAACCTCAACGTGTCGACCAGCTCCACCGCCAAGGGCGAGAGCCTGCTCGACACCGTCGACAACCTGTGCGCGATGCAGGCCGACATGTTCGTCGTGCGCCACGCCGCCAGCGGCGCACCCTTCCTGATCGCGCAGCACCTGCTCGCGACCGGGCGCGACCACATCCACGTCGTCAACGCCGGCGACGGACGCCATGCGCACCCGACGCAGGGCCTGCTGGACATGTACACGATCCGGCACTACAAGCGCGATTTCACGAATCTCACGGTCGCCATCGTCGGCGACGTGCTGCACTCGCGCGTCGCGCGCTCGCAGATCAGCGCGCTGACGACGCTGGGCGTGCCCGAAGTGCGCGTCATCGGCCCCAAGACTCTGTTGCCGACCGAGGTCGAGCGCATGGGCGTGCGCGTCTTCCACGACATCCGCGAAGGCCTCAAGGGCGTCGACGTCGTCATGATGCTGCGCCTGCAGAACGAACGCATGAACGGCGCGCTGCTGCCGACCCCGCAGGAGTACTACAAGGTGTGGGGCCTCACCGCCGAGAAGCTGGCGCTGGCCAAGCCCGACGCCATCGTCATGCACCCCGGCCCCATGAACCGCGGCGTCGAGATCGACTCCTCCGTCGCGGACGGCACGCAGGCCGTGATCCTGCCCCAGGTCACCTTCGGCATCGCGGTGCGCATGGCCGTCATGAGCATGCTGGCCGGCCAGCAAGGGAGCAACAAGCAATGAAGATCCGCATTACCAACGGCCGCCTCATCGACCCGGCGAACGGCCTCGACGACAGGCGCGACCTGTATCTCGCCGACGGCAAGATCGTTGCCACCGGCCAGGCCCCCGACGGCTTCAGCGCCGAACGCACGATCGACGCAGCCAATCTCGTCGTCGCTCCGGGCCTCATCGATCTGGCCGCGCGCCTGCGCGAGCCCGGCTTCGAATACCGCGCGACGCTCGAATCCGAAATGGACGCGGCGATGGCCGGCGGCGTCACCAGCCTCGCGATCCCGCCCGACACCGACCCCGCACTCGACGAGCCGGGTCTCGTCGAGATGCTCTGCTACCGTGCGAAGAAGCTCAACCGCGCGCACGTCTACCCGGTCGGCGCGCTGACCATCGGCCTCAAGGGCGAACGCCTGTCGGAGATGGCCGAACTGGTCGAGGCCGGCTGCGTCGCCTTCAGCCAGGCGAACGTCCCCATCGTCGACAACAACGTGCTGATGCGCGCGCTGCAGTACGCCGCGACATTCGACTTCCGCGTGTGGCTGCAGCCGCTCGCCCCCTTCCTCGCGCGCACCGGCGTCGCGCACGACGGCGAAGTCGCCACCCGCCTGGGCCTGCCGGGCATTCCCGTCGCGGCCGAAACGATCGCGCTGTACACCTACATCCAGCTCGCCCGCACGACCGGCGCGCGCCTCCATGTCACGCGCCTGTCGAGCGCCGCCGGCCTCGCGCTGGTCGAACAAGCCCGCGTCGAAGGCATGGACATCACCTGCGACGTCTCGATCAACCACCTGCACCTGTCCGACATGGACATCGGCTACTTCAACAGCAACTGCCACCTCGTGCCGCCGCTGCGCAGCCAGCGAGACCGCGACGCGCTGCGCCAGGGGCTCGCCGATGGCCGCATCAACGCGCTGTGCTCCGATCACACGCCGGTGGACGACGACGGCAAGCTCACCCCCTTCAGCGAGTCCGAGCCGGGCGCGACCGGCCTCGAACTCCTGCTGCCGCTCACGCTCAAGTGGGCGCAGGAGTCGGGACTACCGCTGGTGAAGGCGCTTGCGCGCGTGACCTCGGACGCCGCGCGCATCGTCGGCATCACCAAGGCCGGCCACCTCACGCCAGGCGCGCGCGCCGACCTGTGCCTGTTCGACCCGGCCGCACACGTCACGGTGAGCCGAGATCAGCTGCGCAGCCAGGGTAAGAACACGCCCTTCCTCGGCATGGAGCTGCCCGGCCGCGTGCATTACACGCTGGTCGAGGGCCAGGTCATGCACGAGCTGAGCTGACAACGCCCAGCGGGGCGCCGGCCTCAGCCGAGCGCCCGCAGTCGTGCGAGCACCTCTGCTGTCGCGCCGTCCACTCGCACTCTTTTCGCCCGCGAGGTTTCGCCGCTAATCAGCGCCACGGCGGATTTCGGTACATTGCAGAAGGCGGCGAGAAACGCGCACAGCGCCGCATTTGCCTTGCCATCCACCGGCGGCGCGGCAAGCCGGATCTTCATCGCCTCGCCGTGCAGGCCGACGAACTCGGTCTTCTTCGCGCCCGGCTGGACGTGTAGCGTCAGCACGAGGCCGCCGTCAGCCGCCTCGCGCAGCCAGTCCGCGCTCACCCGACCAGCAGCGACGCGAAGGTGCCGCGCAGGCTGCCCAGCACCATCAGCACGATCTGCAGCACCAGCAGGAGCACCAGCGGCGACAGGTCGACGTTGGCGATCGGCGGGAGGATGCGCCGGAACGGCCGCAGGAAAGGCGCGGCGAGGTTGTGGAAGACCGGAGCGGCCGGCGCATGCGGGCTCACCCACGACAGGATCGCCGACATCAGCACGACGCCGAACACCAGATAAATCGCCATGCGGGCGACTTCCAGCAAGCCCAGCCCCCACAGGCCGAGAATCAGGGCGCCGGGACTACCGCCCAGCGACACGCCCCGCAGTTGCAGTTCGATAAACACGAACAGCGTCTGGAACAACCACGCCGGCAGCAGGCTCGCGATGTCCAGCCCCAGCACGCCAGGAATCACCCGACGCAGCGGACGCACGACCCAGTCCGTGGTCGCGACGACGAAAGCGCCCACCTGGTTGCGAAAGGACACGCGCTGCCACTGCATGAAGAAGCGCGCCAGCAACATCAGCGTTATGAAGCCGACGGCCGTGTCGAGAACCATGAGCAGTACATTGCCCAGCATCGCGCTCAATCCTTGCCGAGTTGTTCGCCGAGCTCGCGCCCGCGCACCTCGGCGGCCTTCACCGCGGTCACGATGGTGTCGAAGAAACCCGACGCCCTCATGCTCGCCAAGGCCGCCTCGGTCGTGCCGCCCTTCGAGGTTACGCGCTCGCGCAGCACGCCCGGCGCCTCGTCGGAAGCGGCCGCGAGCTTCGCCGCGCCGAGCACCGTGTCGATCGCGAGCTGTCGTGCGGTGGCCGCATCGAAACCGAACGATGCGCCGGCCGCCTCCAGCGCCTCGATGAAGTGGAACACGTAGGCCGGTCCGCTGCCCGACACCGCGGTGACCGCATCCATCTGCGCCTCGTCCGCGATCCACACCGTGCTGCCGACCGCCGCCAGCACGCGTTCGGCCGCGGCGCGCCCGGCCGCATCCACCGACGGATCGGCGTACAGACCCGACACCCCCGCACCGATCAACGCCGGCGTATTCGGCATCACGCGCACGAGGCGCGTGTAGCCGCCCAGCCAGCGGCCGATGTCCGCGAGCCGCAGGCCGGCCGCAATGCTCACGACCACCTGACGCGCCAGCCGGCCCGCCAGCGGCGCCAGCGCCGCCTTCATCTGCTGCGGTTTCACCGCCAGCACCAGTACATCGCAGTCCAGCAGCGCGTCATCGACCGCGCCCACCGCACGCACCCCGAAGCGCTCCGCCAGATGCTTGCGCCCGTCTTCCTGCAGCTCCACGACCTGGATGTCGGCCGCGGCGAACCCGCGCTCGAGCATGCCGCCGATCAACGCCGACGCCATGTTGCCGCCCCCCAGGAAACTGATCCTGATCCGTTCCGCCCTGTCCGTTCCCGTCATGTCTGTTCCTCACGCAGTTTGCGTGTTCCGAAAATCGCGGTACCCACCCGCACCATGGTCGCCCCTTCTGCGATCGCCAGTTCGAGATCGTGCGACATCCCCATCGACAGCGTATCGAGCGCGAGGCCAGCCGCGTTGAGTTCGTCGCGCAACCGGCGCAAGGTCGCGAAGCGGCTGCGCAGCAGCGGCTCGCCCCCCTCCGGCTCCGGGATCGCCATCAGTCCCCGCAGCCGCAGCCGCGGCAGAGCCGCCACCTGCCGCGCGAGTTCGGGCACTTCTTCCGGAGCGACCCCGCTCTTGCTCGCCTCGCCGCTCACGTTCACCTGGATGCACACGTTGAGCGGCGCCATCTCCGCAGCCCGCTGCTCGGACAAGCGCTGCGCGAGCTTCAGGCGGTCGACCGAGTGGGCCCAGTCGAAGTGCGCAGCGACCGGGCGCGTCTTGTTGCTCTGGAGCGGTCCGATGAAATGCCATTCGAGCGCACGCGCCTTCAACTCGGCGATCTTCGCGACACCTTCCTGGACGTAGTTCTCCCCGAACAGCCGCTGCCCGGCATCGGCGGCGTCGGCCACGCAATATGCCGGCCAGGTTTTGCTGACGGCCAGCAGGACGACCTCCTCGGGCCGGCGCCCCGCAGCGATCGCAGCGTTGGCGACGCGCTCTCGCACGGCTTGCAAGTTGGCGGCGATTGTTGTCATATAGCGGCGACACTGGTCTCGAAAATCCGGCCCCGGCGAGTATAGCACCGCGCACAGGCCGGCCTTTCCGCACGCTCCTTCCCGAATTCCGTCGAAGAATCCATGGACATCACCGAACTGCTGGCCTTTGCGGTCAAGAACAAGGCCTCCGACCTCCATCTCTCGTCCGGCCTGCCGCCCATGATCCGCGTGCATGGCGACGTGCGGCGCATCAACCTGCCGCCGATGGAGCACAAGGACGTGCACTCCATGGTGTATGACATCATGAACGACCAGCAGCGCAAACAGTACGAAGAGGTGCTGGAGTGCGACTTCTCGTTCGCGGTGCCCAACCTCGCGCGCTTCCGCGTCAACGCCTTCAACCAGAACCGCGGCGCGGCCGCCGTGTTCCGGACCATTCCGTCCAAGGTGCTGTCCCTCGAAGAGCTCAACTGCCCCAAGATCTTCAAGGACATCTCCAACCAGCCGCGCGGCATCGTGCTTGTCACCGGCCCGACGGGTTCGGGGAAGTCCACGACGCTCGCGGCGATGGTCGACCACATCAACGACAACGACTACGGCCATATCCTCACGATCGAGGACCCGATCGAATTCGTGCACGAATCGAAGCGCTGCCTGATCAACCAGCGCGAGGTCGCGCGCGACACGCTGTCGTTCAACAACGCGCTGCGCTCGGCGTTGCGCGAGGACCCGGACGTGATCCTCGTCGGCGAACTGCGCGACCTCGAAACGATCCGCCTCGCGCTGACCGGTGCCGAGACGGGCCACCTCGTGTTCGGCACGCTGCACACCTCCTCGGCCGCCAAGACCATCGACCGTATCGTCGACGTCTTCCCGGCAGCAGAGAAGGAGATGGTGCGCTCGATGCTGTCCGAGTCGCTGCGCGCAGTCATCTCGCAGACCCTGCTGAAAACCAAGGACGGCCAGGGACGCGTCGCCGCGCACGAGATCATGATCGGCACCCCCGCCATCCGCAACCTGATCCGCGAGAACAAGATCGCACAGATGTACTCGTCGATCCAGACCGGCCAGAACGTCGGCATGCAGACGCTGGACCAGTGCCTGCTCGACCTCGTGCGACGCAACATCGTCTCGCCAGCCGAAGCCAAGCTCAAGGCGCAGAACAAGGACAATTTCGGCTGATCGCCGCGCCACGGACCGGCCACCAAGTCACAGGCGCATCCCGCTCGCCGCGCCGTTCACGCGGGCGCACGCGAGGCACATAATTCCACTTCGCAACACCTCGAAATTCCGCTGGAGCGCAACACATGGAACGCGATCAGGCCCTCAAGTTCATGCAAGATCTGCTCCGGCTGATGGTGCAGAAGAACGGCTCCGACCTGTTCATCACCGCCGGCTTCCCGCCCGCGATCAAGGTCGATGGACGCGTCATCCCGCAGTCGAACCAGTCGCTCACCCAGCAGCACACTGCCGAACTCGCGCGCGCAGTCATGAACGACCGCCAGGCCGCGGAGTTCGAATCGACCAAGGAATGCAACTTCGCCATCTCGCCGGCCGGCATCGGCCGCTTCCGCGCCAACGCCTTCATCCAGCAGGGCAAGGTCGGCCTCGTGCTGCGCACGATCGCGCAGAAGATCCCGACCTTCGACGACCTGGGCATGCCCACGGTGCTGCGCGACGTCGCAATGGCCAAACGCGGTCTCGTGATCTTCGTCGGCGGAACCGGCACCGGCAAGACGACTTCGCTCGCGGCGATGGTCGACTTCCGCAACGAACACTCCTACGGCCACATCATCACCGTCGAGGACCCGATCGAATACGTGCATCTGCACAAGAACTGCATCGTCACGCAGCGCGAGATCGGCATCGATACCGACAGCTGGGAAGCGGCGCTGAAGAACACCCTGCGCCAGGCTCCCGACGTGATCCTGATGGGTGAAATCCGCGACCGCGAAACCATGGATTACGCCATCGCGTTCGCCGAAACCGGCCACCTGTGCCTAGCCACGCTGCACGCCAACAGCGCCAACCAGGCGCTGGACCGGATCATCAACTTCTTCCCCGAAGACCGGCGCCAGCAGTTGCTGATGGACCTGTCGCTCAACCTGCGCTCGCTGATCTCGCAGCGCCTGCTGCCGAAGAAGTCCGAGAAGGGGCGCGTGCCCGCGGTCGAAGTGCTGCTCAACTCGCCGCTGATCTCGGACCTGATCTTCAAGGGCGAGGTGCCGGGCATCAAGGAAGTCATGAAGCGCTCGCGCGAACTCGGGATGCAGACCTTCGATCAGGCGCTCTTCGACCTCTACGAGGACGAGAAGATCACCTACGAGGACGCGCTGCGCAACGCCGACTCGGTGAACGACCTGCGCCTGCAGATCAAGCTCAACAGCAAGCTCGGCGAAAAGGACCTCGTGTCCGGCATCCAGCACCTCGACATCGTTTGAGTCAGGCCTCTTCCGCCGCCTTCCGCCGGTTGGTGCCCGCGACCATCTTGTACTCGAACACGCGGCACTCCAGCGCGCCGTTGAAGAGCGGCGTGCGCTTGCTCGCCTTCAGGCCGATCAGCTTGGGCAGCGCCAGGTCCGCCGACAGGAAGTAGCAACGCCAGCCGCTCCAGCGCTTCTTCAACGCGTCGCCGAACTGCGGATACAGCGCCGCCAGTTCCTCCGCCTCGCCGATGCGCACACCGTAGGGCGGATTGGTCACCATCACGCCCTCCTCCGCCGGCGCCTCGCGCGCCAGGAAGTCCGCGCGATCGAGCGTTACGCAGTCCGCGAGCCCCGCGGCCTGCAGATTGACGCGCGAGCGCCGCACCTGCTCGCCGACCACGTCCGAGCCGTAGATACGCAAGGGACGCGGCGACTTGCGCCGCGCCTCCGCGGCCTGGCGGATGGACGCCCACGCCGCGCGGTCGAAGTGCCGGAAGCGCTCGAAGGCGAACCTGCGCCCGAGACCGGGTGCGATGTCGAGCGCGATCTGCGCCGCCTCGATCAGGAAGGTGCCGCTGCCGCACATCGGATCGATCAGCGCCTCGCCCGGCCGCCAGCCGGTGATGCGCAGGATGCCCGCGGCAAGATTTTCCTTCAGCGGCGCCTCGACGGCGGCGGGCTTGTAGCCGCGCTTGTACAGCGGCTCGCCCGAAGTGTCGAGGTAGAGCGTGACGCGGTCGCGCGTCAGGAAGGCGTGAATGCGCACCGCCGGGTCCGCCGTGTCTACGCTGGGCCGCTTGCCGGTCACGGTGCGGAAGTGGTCGCACACGGCGTCCTTGATCTTCAGCGTGACGAACTCGAGGCTCCTCAAGGGCGACTGCTTCGCGGTCACGTAGATCCGGATGGTGTCGTCGACGGTGAACCATTTCGCCCAGGTGGCGCCGTAGGCGAGCCGGTAGATGTCCTCCTCGGACTGGTAGCGCCCCTGCGCGAGGCGCCACATCACGCGGGTGGCGATCCGGCTCTCGAGGTTGGCGCGGTAGCAGGTCTGCCAGTCGCCGGAGAAACCGACGCCGCCGTGCGTCGCCTCGACGTCCCGCGCGCCGAGCGCGGTGAGTTCCTCGGCGAGCATCGACTCAAGACCGCGCGGACAGGGGGAAAAGAAGGATTCGGACATGGGGGACGAAGAAAGTTGAAGTCGGACGGGACTGGAAATGGCTCGAGCCCCGTACAGGAAACGATTCCGGCGCGGACGACGCCGATCAGAAGGGCTTCAGCACGACGAGGAATACGACCGCGAACAGCACCAGCACCGGAACCTCGTTGAACACACGGTACCACTTGTGGCTGCGCGTGTTGCGCCCGGCGGCAAAATCGCGCAGGACCCTGCCGCAGTAGAGGTGGTAGACAATCAGGAGACTCACAAGCGCCGTTTTCGCGTGCAGCCAGCCACCGATCGCGATCATGTCGCCGTAGCCGAACCACAACCAGAAGCCGAGCACGACGGCAAGGATCCCCAGCGGCGTCATGAAGCGATACAGCTTGTGCTCCATCAGCGCCAGCCGCTCGCGCGTCGCCACATCTTCCACCATCGCATGATTGACGAACAGGCGCGGCAGGTAGAACAGGCCGGCAAACCAGGCGACAACGAAGGAAATGTGCAGGGCTTTCACTACCAGCATCGAATACTCCTAACTTGATTGTTTGCGCTTGAGCGCCGCGGCGAAGCCTTCGCGCACGCTCGGGTACAGCAGCCGGGCACGCAGCTCCCGCCGGATGCGGCGATTGTCGAGTTGCCGCGACTCGCTCATGAAGGACAGGGCCATCGGCGATATCCGGGTCGCGAGCTCCGCACGTGACAGGCGCTGCGGCCGCGGCAGGCCGAAGCAGTCGGCAGCGAAGTCGAAATAGTCGCCCATCTTCATGCACGTATCATCAACGGCATTGTAGACGCGTCCGGTGCCGGCGCGAAAAAGCGCGAGGCACGCGAGGCGCGCCAGGTCCTCGGCGTGGATGTGGTTGGTATAGACATCCTCTTCGGCACGCAGCACCGGCTCGCCGCGCTCCAGTCGCGCCACCGGCAGGCGGTCGCCCGCGTAGATGCCCGGTGCACGCAGCACGCACACCCGCGCCCCGGTCCGCACGCCGAAGCGCCGCAAGCGGCGCTCGGCATCGACGCGACGCTGCGCCCGCGCGGTCTGCGGACGGCACGGCTGGCTCTCGTCGATATGCCGTCCGCCGCAATCGCCATACACGCCCGTCGTACTTATATAGACGAGACGCTGTGGTAGACTCGACGCGCACGCAAGTGCCGCCAGCAGCTTTGCCGTACGCGTATCGTGCGTGCCGCGGTCGGGGGGAGGCGCGAAATGCATGACGGCATCCGCGATCCCGGCCAGGCGCCGCAGGCTGCGCCGATCGTCGAGATCGGCGAACACCGGCGTCGCACCGAGCGCGCGCAATCCGGCGAGCCCCTCTGCATTGCGCACCAGAGCGAACACCCTGAAGCGCCGCACGAGCCACGGAATCGCGCGCCGGGCCACGTCGCCGCTGCCGACGATCAATATTCTTTTCATCGACGGATTATCTCACGCCCGATGTCGTTCCAGATTTCACTCGAACCCGGTGGCCAGCAGTTCCAGGCCGATGCCGACCAGACCATCCTCGAAGCGGCCCTCGCGGCGGGCCTGGTGCTGCCCTACGGTTGCCGTGACGGCGCCTGCGGCGCCTGCAAGGGCAAGGTCATCCAGGGTGAGGTCACCCTCGCCGGCTCGGCGACCGCACTCAGCGATGCCGACCGCGCTGGCGGCATGACCCTGTTCTGCAGTGCCCATGCGCGTTCGGACCTGGTGCTCGAGGCACGCAACGTGAGCCGCGCCGGCGACATCCCGATCAAGAAGCTCCCGTGCCGCGTGCAACGCCTGACCCGCGCCGCACCCGACGTGATGGTGATCGAGCTGAAGCTCCCCGCGAGCGAGCCCTTCCGCTTCCGGGCCGGGCAGTACATCGACTTCCTGCTCGCCGATGGCAGACGTCGCAGCTTCTCGATCGCGAATGCCCCGCATCGCGAGGATGCGATGGAGTTGCACGTACGCCTCGTGCCCGGCGGCGGATTCACCGAACACGTCTTCAACGGCATGAAAGAGCGCGACATCCTGCGATTCGAGGGGCCACTCGGCAGCTTCGGGCTGCACGAGGACTCGCAGGCGCCTGTCGTGCTGCTCGCCGGCGGCACCGGCTTTGCGCCAATCAAGAGCATCGTCGAACATGCGATCCGGGCCGGCATCACGCGACCGATGACCTTGTACTGGGGTTCGCGCAACCGCGCCGGCCTTTACATGGACGAACTCGCGCGGTCGTGGGAGAAGATCTTTCCCGGCTTCCGCTACATTCCGGTATTGTCCGAAGCCGGAGCGGCGGACGACTGGCACGGCCGGAGCGGCCTCGTGCATCGCGCCGTCATCGAGGACCTGCCCGACCTGTCGGCGCATGAAGTCTATGCTTGCGGATCGCCGGCCATGATCGATGCTGCGCGCAGCGAATTCACTGCGCAGTGCAGCCTGCCGCCGGACGCGTTCTTCGCAGACGCCTTCACTTTCGCCACCGACGCTCGTTGACGCCATGACCCAGACCACGATCCTTACCCGCGAACCCGTCGTCAACCGGAATCGTGCGATCACGGCCAACCGGCTCATTGCCCACGGACCGAACATCGGCGCCGTGGTCGACACGCTGAACGGTCTTGCCGACATCTGGCCGACGCATCACACGGTGTTCGTGTGCCTGGGACGGCTCGTTCCCACTCCCGAGCTGATGAGCTGGCAGGCGCCGCCCAACGCGATGATCGAAATCCCGTCGCAGGCGCTCGCGCACCCGCAGACGCAGGCGCTGCTGCCGCAGCTGCGCGACGCGGGGATCAGCATGTGCCTGAGCTGGTTCGCCCCGGGGACTGCCCTGCCGCCCGACTGCGACTGGCGCTTCGTGCTGATGGACCGCCGTAGGCATGCGACGCCGGCCGGCTCGCCCGGCATCACCCTCGCTTGGGGTCTGCCCAACGTGAACGCCTTCCAGGAATCCGTCCAGGCGGGCTTCGACGGCGCCTCGGGCTGGTTCTTCCTGTACGGCAATCCGGCAGCCAAGGAGCTGTCACCCGCGCATGCCCAGATCGTGCGCCTCCTCAACCTCGTGCGTAACAATGCCGACATCAAGGAGATCGAGGCGGTACTGCGCCAGGACGTCGCGGTGTCGTACAAGCTGCTGCGCTACATCAACTCGGCGGGCTTCGGCCTGAGCTGCGAGATCCAGTCCTTCCGCCACGCGGTGACCATCCTCGGCTACACCAACCTGAACAAGTGGCTGTCGCTGTTGCTGGTCAGCGCGAGCCGCGATCCCGGCGCACCGGCGATGATGCAGACCTCCATCGCACGCGGACGCTTCATGGAACAGATCGGCGCATCCTTCTTCGACAAGTCGGAGCTCGACAACCTGTTCATCACCGGCGCGTTCTCGCTGCTGAACGCGCTACTGGGCACGTCGATGCAGACCGTCCTCGATGAGATGCACCTGCCCTCGGCGATCACCGACGCGCTGCTGTTCGAACAGGGCCCCTACGCCCCCTTCCTCAAGCTCGCCTGCCTGTGCGAGTCCTTCGACGCGACCGAACTGCAGAAGCAGGCAACCGAGCTGCAGCTCGCGCCCGAGCAGATCAACCGCGCGATCGTCGGCGCGCTGGGCTTCGCCGACAGCCTGCAGTCCTGAGCACCCGAGAAGCGGGCGAAAAAAAGCCAGCCCGCAGGCTGGCTTTTTTGTATCGACCGGAGTCGATTACTTCTGCGACAGGACCCAGGCAGCCAGGGTCTTGGCTTCTTCGGGGCTGACCTGCGGGTTGGCCGGCATCGGCATCGTGCCCCAAACACCCGAACCACCCTTCTGGATCTTCTCGGCCAGCTTGGCGGCCGCGCCAGCGTCACCGGCGTACTTCTTGGCCACTTCCTGGTAGGCCGGGCCGACCAGCTTCTTGTCTACGGCGTGACAGGCCAGGCAGTTCTTGGCTTTGGCCAGTTCCATGGAGGCGAAAGCCGGAGCGGCGGAGAGAAGGCCCGCAGCAACCGCGGCAGCAACGAAAACTTTCATGCTCTTTTCCTTTAGATGGTGGTGTAGAACCGGCCGGATATTAAACCAAGCTTCCCCGCCTTGACTACCCGGAAAACGTGTCTTGCACTTTGGCGTCCCGGGCCGCCTCGCAGGATCGTCCGACCCAAGCATTTAACGCCGCGCCCCCGCGGGGCGTTGACACGGACGGCCGCGCCTCGGAACTCCCACGCACTGCCGACATTTGGCGACGGTGCGGTCGCAGCCCCGCCCGACCGCACCGATGAAGCGCACACGATCGCGCCCGAGCGACGAAAATCCCCGTCCGCGAGGGGCTACTGGCGGACCTCGGCGTCGTTGTCCGGCGGGGGGAAGTGACCCGTCGAGCGGAAGGGGTTGATGTCGAGCCCGCCACGGCGCGTATAACGCGCCCAGACCGCAAGTTCGCGCGGCTTGCAACGCTGCAGGACGTCGCAGAAGACGCGCTCGACGCATTGCTCGTGGAACTCGTTGTGCTTGCGGAACGAGACGATGTAGCGCAACAGGCCTGCGCGGTCGATCGCCGGTCCGGTGTAGCGCACGACGATGCAGCCCCAGTCGGGCTGGCCGGTGACGAGGCAGTTGGACTTGAGCAGATGGGAGTGCAGCGTTTCGCCGACCTCGTCTCCGCCGCTCGCCGAGGACAGGAAATCCGGACATGGCTGGTAGGTGTCGATGTCGATGTCGAGCTCGTCGAGCGACTCCCCGGGCGGCGGCGCGATCACGCGCACCGGCGCCGAAGCCAGCGGGCGGATGTCCACGGCGACCGGTGCACCGGCGGCTTCGGAAAGGTCGCGCGCGAAGGTCGCACGCACGGCATCGGCACTATCGAAGCGGGTCTGGTTGCAGGAATTGAGGTAGAGCTTGAGCGACTTCGACTCGATCAGGCGCGGCGAATCGGCCGACACGCGGAAGGTCGCGAGTGCGACGACGGGTTTGCCGCGCGGATTGAGCCAGGACAGTTCGTACGCGTTCCACAGGTCCTCACCGACGAAGGGCAGCCTGCCGGGGACGATGCCGATCTCGTCGCGCTTGATCTGGCGCGCGATCGGGAACAGGAGGCCGGGAGAATAGGTGTCGCAGTAGTCGGCGGGCTTGCCTAACGGCGAAGACTCGGCACCATGCGCAGGGGAAACGGAAGGATTCATGCGGCGGATTGTACGGGATCGCGCCCGATGGACAGGCGGCGCGACAGATCGTTCCAACGCGCCGGATGCTCGTCACGGATACAGAACCGCCGGCCCCCGTGAGGAGGCCGGCGGCAACGGCTGTCGGCCCTCGCTTGCGTGCTTACCTGCTTGCTTACTTGCCCTTGGTGCCGGCCGGGGGCACCGAACCCGCAGCCTTCATCGCTTCGGACAGCAACGCCGCCTTGTCGATGCTCATCGGCACCGGCGAGTCGGGCGGGCACATCGTCTCGGGATCGATGCCGCTGCGGTCCTGGCCGAGATCTGCCGGCGTCGGCAGATCCTCGCGGACGACGCCCAGCGCTCCCATCAGCTGACCCATGCCCGACAGTGCGCGCGCCTGCGCGATCACCTGGTCGTAGCCCGCATTGACGTATGCGCGCCGAGCCTGGAAGTACTCGTTCTCGGTATCCAGCAGGTCGAGCAGCGTGCGTTGTCCGATGTCGAACTGGCGGCGATAGGCTTCGCGGGCCTTTTCGATCGACAGCTGATGCTGGTCGAGGTAACGCATCTGTTCCTGCAGACGTTGCACGTCGTTGTAGGCGATGGCCAAGGTCTGACGCAGGTCGCGGCAGGCTTTCTCGCGCAGGTCCTTGGCCTGATTGCTCAGGTCGCCCGCCTGCCGCAGCCGGGCGTCGTCGGCGCCGCCGCGGAAGATGTTGTAGCTGAGCACCAGCTCGACCACCGCTTCGCGCGAATGCCCGTCGAACCCGTCGAGCTTGTAGTCGAGCGCCTGGCGCGCACGCAGGTCCAGGCGGGGGTGGAAGGCGGCGCGACGCGAATCGATGAGCGCCTGGCTGGCGCGCACGTTCTCGACCACCGCATTCAGGGCGGGGCTGGTGTTGAAGGCCGTGCGCAGGGCGTCCTTCGCGGTGGGCGGGATCTGGCCGATCGCGGTGCCGACGGGCAGGCCGGGCATGGCGTCCAGCGGCACCTCGCCGACGATGCGCAGGTAGCGCGCGCTCACGTCATGCAGGTTCGACACTTCGGTGAGCAGATTCGACTCGGCGAGCGCCAGACGCCCGGTTGCCTGCTCGAGGTCGACGCGACGGCCGACCCCGGCACCGGCGCGTTCGGCGATCTGGTCGTAGATCTGCTTGTGCTGCACGTAGTTGGCCTGCGCGAGGCGGGTGAGTTCGCGATAGCGCATGACGTCACCATAGGCGCGCACCGCCTCCAGGGCAGCACCTTCGGACGCTTCGATCAGTTCGTAGTAGCGCGTCAGCTTGGCATAACCGAAGCGCGCGACTTCGCTGCGGGTGAAGAAGCCGTCGTAGACCATCTGGTTGAGCGACAGCGTCAGGTTGCGATGGGTGAAGGTATCAGTGCCATCGAGGCCTTCACCCGAGTGGTGCTGTTGCTCGCGACCGATGCTCGCGACGGCATCGACCTGGGGCCGATAGCCGGCACGTGCAACCTCCTGGTCTTCGCGCGCTGCACGGAACGTGTCCCATTGCGCCTGGACTTCGGGGTTGGTCACCACCGCCTTGCGCGCGGCGTCGCGCAAGGCATCCGGGGCGGCGCCGACAGCAACGAATGGCAGTGCGGCGAGAACGGCCATCGCGATCACGGATCGACAGGTTTTCATTTTTCTTCCTCCAGCCATGCTTGCCATTATTCATTGGGGATATCTGAAGATCGCCTCGCCGAGCACGCCCCGGCTATGCGATCAGGCTTCGTAACAGAATACTAATGCCCCCATCGTCAGGAGAACGCCAAATACGCAACACTCATGGCGAGAAATTCGGAGAAAACGCCGCACGACGGAGCTGGCGGCGCTGTCCATGAACCATAATGCAAACCAAACATTGCCTCCGGACGCGATGACAGCAGCCACCCGCCAGCGCTCAAGACGCCCCCTGCCGGACGTCATCGCCACGCTCGTGCGCAGCCTGGCGATGCTGGCAGTGGTGGTGTTCGGCCTGTCTTCCGCGGCGCCGGACCTGGACCGCATGCAGCGACTGGCGAGGGAGCGCTTCGGCCCCGAAGCGGGCGAATCCGTCAGCGCCTGGCGTCAGATGCTCGGCGACGCGGCCACGCTCGACGAGCAGGAAAAGCTGCAGCGCGTGAACACCTTCTTCAATCGCCGCACCGCGTTCGAAGACGACATCGTGATCTGGCAGCAGAAGGATTACTGGGCCACGCCCCTGGAGACGCTCGGACGCAGGGCCGGCGACTGCGAGGACTTCTCGATTGCCAAGTACATGAGCCTGCGCCTGCTGGGCATCCCTGCCGACAAGCTGCGCCTGATCTATGTGCGGGCCACCATGGGTGCGCCCGGCAGCGGCATATCCCAGGCTCACATGGTGCTCGGTTATTACCCCTCGCCCGCGGAGGATCCGCTGGTGCTCGACAACCTCATCGGTGACATCCGCATCGCCTCGCGCCGGCCCGACCTGTTCCCTATCTTCAGCTTCAATGCCGAGGGCCTGTGGGTGGGCGGCGCCAGCAGTTCGTCGGCCGACCCGACGACGCGCCTGTCGCGCTGGCGCAACGTGCTCGAACGCATGCGCGAGGACGGCTTGCCATGATCGGCGCCACAGCCAGATTTTCCGGAGACCCATTGTCATGTCCCTGATCAAGCAGCTTTGGATCGCCATCGCGATCGTGACGCTCATCGCCTTGGGCGGCAGCCTGATCGTGAGCACGCTGTCCGCCCGGCATTACCTCGAGCAGCAACTGCAGGTGAAGAACCTCGACAACGCGACCTCACTCGCGCTGTCGCTGTCGCAGATGCCGAAGGATCCGGTCACGGTGGAGCTGCAGATCTCGGCCCAGTTCGATGCGGGACATTACCGCCTGATCCGGCTGACCGGCCCGACCGGAGAAATTCTCGCGGAGCGCGAGTATTCCGGTGCGCTCGACGGCGCTCCGGAATGGTTCATCCGCCTGATCCCGATCGAGCCGCATGCGGGCGTCGCACAGGTACAGGACGGCTGGCACCAGTTCGGCACGCTCACGCTGGAAAGCCACAAGCGCTACGCCTATGCGGCGCTGTGGCAGGGGACGCTGCAGCTGCTGGGATGGTTTGCGCTGGGCGGGATCCTGACCGGCCTCATCGGCACGCAGATCATCAAGCACATCACGCGCCCCCTCGGTCGCGTCGTCGAGCAGGCCGAGGCGATAGGGGGACGCCGCTTCGTGACGACACCCGAACCCAGCACGCGGGAGTTCCGCAGCGTCGTGCGCGCGATGAACACCCTGTCGGAACGCGTCCGCACGATACTCGCGGAGGAGTCGCGGCGCCTCGAACAGCTGCGGCGACAGACGCAGCACGACGAGATGACCGGGCTGCTCAATCGCAGCCAGTTCCTGAACCAGCTCGATTCGGCACTTTCGCGCGACGATGCGCATGCGGCCGGCACCCTGGTGCTGGCGCGCGTGGGCGATCTCGCGGGACTGAACCAGCGCATCGGCCGCGAGGCGACCGACCGCCTGCTGCGCGACCTCGGGGAGCGGTTTGCCGAGTTCACCACCGGCAGCGGAAACTGGGACGCCGGCCGCATGAACGGCAGCGACTTCGCCCTGCTGGCGCCCGGCCGCGAGGATGCGGGCGAACTTGCGAACGAACTGGCACGGAAGCTCCACGAGACGCTCGACACGCACCTGAAGGACGTTCTGGTGGCCCTGCCAGTCGCGGCGACGAGTTACACCACCGGCGAAACGCGCTCGCAGGTTCTCGTCCGTGCGGACGGGGCCCTCGCGACGGCCGAGCAGACGGGCGACCGCAGCCTGCGCGTCGAAAGCAGCGGCACCCCCGCGCCCTACCCCGACCTCCAGTCGTGGCGCGCCGCCCTGTTGTCGGCGATCGAGCACGACGGCGTGCGCCTGGGCGCCTATCCGGTCGTCACCAATGACGGACGCCTGCTGCACGACGAAGCGCCGGTCCGCATCCTGCTCGACGGCGACTGGCAACCCGCGGGGTATTTCATGCCGCACGCCGCTCGCCTGGGCCTGATGCCGCGCTTCGACATCGCGGTCGTGCATACGGCCTTGCGCGCCATCGCGCACGACGGCAGGGAACGCGGCATCAACGTGTCGGCCGAATCCCTGCGCGACGCGAACTTCCGCGGCGAACTGTTCACCTTGCTGCAGACAGATCCGGCAACGGCAAAGCGGCTATGGATCGAGGTGCCGGAGTACGGTGCGCTGCGCCACCTCGCCGAGTTCCGCACGCTATGCGTCGCCTTGCAGCCGCTGGGCTGCCGTGTCGGCATCGAGCACGTGGGCGCGCATTTCGGCGAACTGGGCGACCTGCACGAACTGGGGCTCGACTACGTGAAGATCGACTCGGCAATCGTCCGGGGCATCGACAGCAACGCGGGCAACCAGGCCTTCCTGCGCGGACTATGCATGATCGCGCATTCGCTGGGGCTGATGACGATCGCCGAAGGGGTGGGATCGGCGGCGGAACAGGACGCATTGCCCTCGCTCGGCATCGACGGCATGACGGGACCAGCCGTGCGCGAGGGTTCAGCGGCCTAGCGCCCCATCGAGGGCGACGCGCGGACGGCGGCTCAGATCACGCCGTCGTCATCGAGCAGGCTCAGGTGCTGCAGGGCCTCACGCGCGCCGCGACGCTCCATGAGCTTGTGCTGGGCAGGCACCGGCAGGTCGGTGAAGCGGATCAGCGAGCGCTCGACGAGGAGCTCGATCAGGTCCTCGAGCACGCGCACGAGGCCGAGGTCGGAGGCCCCCATCGGGTTTGCGCCTTCGATGATGTCGCGCCCGAATCCGAGCAGGTCGGCGTCATCCTCGCCGGCGGCGCTCCACCCGTCGCCGTCAGCCGGTTCGCGGCTCACGGCGATGATCTTTCCCTGCTCGTCCCGTCTTATGTACATCATCAATGCACCGGCAGCGACACGTCGCGATGTTCGGACAGGCGCAGCACCAGCTGCAGCCGGTCGCGCACCCCGAGCTTCTCGAAGATCGCGCCCATGTGGGCCTTCACGGTGCGCTCGGTGATGCCGAGTTTGGCTGCGATTTCCTTGTTGCTCAGTCCGTTGACGACCTCATGGGCCACTTCGGCCTCGCGGCCCGACAGCAGGGGCTGCGACGCCTCCGCGTGCGGTGCGAGGGCGCGGCCGGCGGCGCCGACGACACGGGCCATCAGTTCGGGCCCGACCCACAGCCCGCCGTGGCGCACGACCAGTTCGACGTCCCTGAATACGGATGGCACGGCCAGCGCGTGACAGTAAGCCCGGGCACCGCGATCGAGCGCGGCGACCGCCTCGGCACTGTCGGGCGTCATGCTGACCACAACGAGGTGACAGGCGGAGAACGTCTGCACGAGAGTGGCGAGATTTTCCAGCCAGTCGCCGTGGCCGGCTTCGACCCATATCACGTCGCCCGGCCGGGCCGCGTCGGCGAGGGTCCGCTGCTCATGACAGCCCCCCTCGGGAAACGCGTCCAGCCAACGCGTCGACGGGCGGACCGTTTCGGAGCAGAGAAAGATGTTCTGGCTCATCGTTCGGACAGTGCGTTGGCCTTGGCCCGCAGAACGGGCTTCAGCAGGTAGGAAAGAATGGTCTTCTTGCCGGTAAGGATGTCGATTTCGGCCACCATCCCGGGGATGATCGGCAGGCTTTCGCCCAGGCTCGATTTCAGGGTCCTCACGCGCACAGTGTAGAAGGCATTGCCCTTCTCGTCGGTGACGGTATCCGCACCGATATGCTCGACGACCGCATCGAGGCCGCCGTAGATCGCGAAATCGTAGGCCGTGAACTTGACGAGGGCGCTCTGACCGGGGCGCAGGAAAGCGATGTCCTTGGGCTTGACCTGTGCTTCGAGGATCAGCGCATCGTCGAGCGGCACGATCTCGACCACTTCCTTGCCCGGCTGCACGACGCCCCCGACCGTATTCACGAGCAGGCGCTTGACCGTTCCGCGCACCGGGGAGCGCACTTCGGCGTGCTTGACGCGGTCGGCGAGCGCGCGCCCGCCTTCTGTCAGGGCGCCAAGCTTGGCCATCGTGTCGGAGAGTTCGTTGCGCTGCAGGTTGCGCACGTTCAACTCCACCTCCTGGACCTTGCGCGTAGCCTCGGAGATCGCCGAATGGATGCGCGAGATCTGTGCCGAGGCCTGATCGCGCTCGCCCCGCAGGCGTGCGACGTCGCGCTGCAGGCGCAGGATCTCGACCTCGGACACGGCCCCGGACTTCACCAGCGGCCGGGTGACGTTCAACTCCTGCTGCACCAGATCGAGGCCGCTACTGCTCTGCTCGTAGCGTGCGCGAACCTCGTTGAGCTCCTGCTGGCGCTGCGCGAGCTGCTGACGCGCGATCGACAGCTGGGCATCGAGCTCGGCGACGGTCGAATCATACAAACGCCGCTCATGCGCCGCGATCTCGGGCGTCTCGCGCAGCACGTCGCGCGGCATGTCCAGCGCCGTGCCCGCGGTGAGCGCCTCCAGCCGCGCAGCCTTGGCGCGCAGGGCGAAGTACTGCGAACGGTTTTCCGCCAGCGACGCCACGAAGCGCGTCGGGTCGATGCGCAGGAGGAGAGCCCCGGCCTCGACGATCTGGCCTTCGCGCACCGGCATTTCCTCGACGACCCCGCCATCCACGCTCTGGATGATCTGCACCTGCGAGGACGGGATCACTTTCGCATCGCCGCGCGTGACCTCGTCGACCGACGCGAAGGCCGACCACAACAGCAGCAGGACAAGGCCGAGGGCAACGACGCGCAGCAGCATGCGCGCGCGCAGCGGCTCCTCCTGGATCAGCGCCCAGTCGGCATCCGCGGCCCAGTCGAGGCGCCCGTTTGCGGACGCGTCGGGAATGAAGCGCGCGAAGATCCGGTCGAGCCACGGCCTGAGCGGCCTGCCGACCCGCTCCGATACATCGCCGATACGCTGGAACGACTCCTGGCCGATCTCGCTCATCACTTGGCCCTCCCGACCCGACCCTGGCGCAAGGCATCGACGACCTGATCCTTGGGACCGTCGGCGACGATCCGCCCGCCGTCGATGACGATGATGCGGTCGACCAGTTCCAGCAACGAAGTCCGGTGCGTGACGATGAGCATCGTCCGGCCCTGTGCATAACCGCGCAGGCGGCGCTTCAGTTCCTCCTCGCTGGTGAAGTCCATCGATGCAGTGGGCTCGTCGAGGAGCAGCATGGGCGGATGATGGATCAGCGCACGCGCGATCGCGACGCACTGCCGTTGCCCGCCCGACAGCGACGCGCCGCGCTCGCCGACCTGCATGTCGAACCCCTGCGGATGCGTGTTGGCGAACTCCGTCACGCCCGCCGTCTCCGCTGCGCGCAGGACTTCGGCATCGTCCGCGAGCGGGCTGGCCAGCGTGATGTTCTCGCGCAGGGTGCCGTAGAACAGGGTCACGTCCTGCGGCACGTAGCCAATGTGGCGGCGCAGCTCGGCCGGATCGAGCTGGCGCTGGTCGATACCGTCGATCAGGATCGCTCCCGAAGTCGGGCGGTACAGGCTCAGGATGAGTTTTTCCAGTGTGGTCTTGCCCGAACCGACCCGGCCGATGATGCCCACATGCTCGCCCGCGCGAATGCGCAGCGAGATGTCGGACAGCGCGGCGGTTTCCTGCCCGGGGTACTGGAAGCCGACGTTGCGGAACTCGATCTCGCCGCGGAAGCTCTGGCGGCTGATGAAGCTGGTGTCGTCCGGACGCTCCACCTCCTGGTTCATCAGCTTGTCGAGGGAGGTCAGCGCGGTCGCCGCATTGTGGTACTGCACGAGCAGGCCCGCGACCTGCCCGATCGGCGCCATCGCGCGCGACGACAGCATGTAGCATGCGATCAGGCCGCCCATGCTGAGTTCGCTGTCACGGATGAGGTAGACGCCGAGCACGATGATCGCAACGCTGACCGCCTGCTGCACCCACGCGGCGCCATTCATCGCGGTCGACGACAGCAGGCGCAGCTGGGTGCCGACCCGCGCCAGCAGGGCCGCACTCTTCTCCCACTTGCGCTGGATCGGCCCCTCGGCACACACCGCCTTCACCGTCTCCATCGCGACAAGCCCCTCGACGAGCGTCGCGTTGCGTTGCGCACCCGCGCGGTAGGTCGTTTCGGCGAGTTCGTGCATGCGTCCCTGCACCGTCATTGCATACACGAGCAACACGGCGACGCCGACGAGGAAGGGCAAGACTAGCGGCCAGCCGATCCAGCCGATGACGACCAGGAAGACCAGCGCGAAGGGCACGTCGATGAAAGCCACCACGGTGGCCGAGCTGATGAAGTCGCGCACCGACTCGAAGGCGCGCAGGTTCGCAGCGAAAGAGCCGGCCGACTCGGGACGCTGCTCCATGCGCAGCCCGAGCACGCGCTCCATGATCGCTGCCGACAGCTTCACGTCGGCACGGCTGCTCGCGAGATCGACGAAGTAGCCGCGCATCGTGCGCAGGATGAGATCGCCGGCGAGCACGATCAACACGCCGACGCCGAGCACCCACAGCGTTTCCATCGCGTGATTGGGCACCACCCGGTCGTACACATTCATCACGAACAGCGGCATCGCGATCGCGAACAGGTTGATCATGAAGGCCGCGAGCAGGACGTCGCGATACAGGGGTCCGTTTTCCGCGATCACGCCCCAGAACCAGTGCTGGCGCCTGACCGGGCGCACTTCGGGCGTGCGTGCATCGAAGCGGAACATCGGACGGACATAGATCGCGTAACCGTCGTGCCGCGCCGCGAGTTCGGCACGCGTCAGCTCGACCGAGGCCTCGCCCAGCTCCGGGAACACCACCCGCGCGCGCTCGCCGTCATCGCTCCACCCGAGCAGCACGCAGGCCTTTTCACCCTTCAGCAGGAGCACGGCGGGCAGCAGGGAGGGATTCAGCTTTTCCGGCGCACAGCGCACATGCTTGCTGCTCAGCCCGGCACGCCGCGCCGCGCGCGCGAACAGCGCAGGATTGAGCCGTCCGTCTTCCAGCGGCAGGCCGGCCAGCGCGGCATCCGGCGTCGTCGCCGCACCGTGCGCCCTGGCGATCAGCAGGAGACAATCGAGGAGCGCATCGGCATCAGCATGCATCTCTTTCGCAGTGCTTTCCGGGCGCGCGAACACGCCATTGAGGTCTAACACTTCTGCCACGCAATTTCTCGCTATGTGATCACGATGACTCGCACGCGGTCGCGTCTGCTCGCGTCTGCAATTCTCGCAGCAATCGTAACAATTTGCGTCATCCGGGTGGATTTTCCCACTTACCCGGAAAACGGTACGTGACAGGCTGCTCAGACTCCACACTGCGCGACGAATCCGGGGCGCGGCTCCACGTGCCGCGCGGCACACTTGCGACGACCGCGAGTCCGCTCCAGAATTGAGCGCCGGCGCACGTTTGCACGGCCCAATCATGCATTTCGCAAGGACTCTGCCATGCCGCAAGCGCAACGCAGGCATTTCTCGCGCATCCGCTTCAACACCGGGGCCCGTCTTCTGGCCGGCGACCGCGAATACCCTTGCGAAGTCCGCGACCTGTCGCTCAAGGGGGCCCTGATCCGCTCCGCATCGGACCTGCTCCCCGGCCCGGGCGAGCGCTGCCTGCTCGAAATCGCGCTCGACGAAGAAGGCACCGCGATCCGCATGGAGGGTGACGTCGCACACAGCGAAAATGGCTGCGTCGGACTCGCCTGCCGCGAGATCGATCTCGACAGCATCACCCATCTGCGCAGGCTGCTGGAACTCAATCTCGGCGATCCGGGGCTGCTGCAACGCGAGCTCGGCGTGCTGCAGGCGAACTGAGCAGGGCGATCGCCCCGGAGGACCGAGCGGCCCGGCAGCGGGTCGGGGGCAGTTAATGCTACAATGTTGCATTAACTGCCCCCGACCCGCGATGCCCACCCCGGATACTTCCCCTGCCGCCCATCTGATTGCCGCCTGCGGCGGTCGCGTCACGCGCGCGCGCATCGCCGTGCTCGAGATCCTGCAGAACAGCCCACGCTCGCTGAATCACGACGATGTCGCGGCGCGGCTTGCGGAGGACGGCATGCCCCACGACCGGGTGACGCTGTACCGCACGCTCGACTGGCTCGTCGAACAGGGACTCGCACATCGCGTGATCGGCCCCGATCGCGCGCGACGCTTCAAGGCCGGCGGCGAAACACGCAGCCATCACGCGCACTTCCACTGCGACCGCTGCGGGCACGTGCTGTGCCTCGAATCGATCCGCCCCGAAGAACAATTCACGCTGCCGGCCGGATATCAGCCGGAACGTGCCGAACTGGTGTTCCACGGCACCTGCGCCGATTGCGGCCGCCAGCGAGGGACAAAGATCTGAGCCCCCCGGCCCGGCCCCTCGATACAACAATGACCCGACCCGACGAGACCATGCCCGCCATATCCAGCGATGCGCTACCGCACACGCATCAGCACCACGACCACGGAAGCGGCCATTCGCACGGCACCGCTTCCGCGAGCCCTTTCGCCCCCGCCACCGCGCTGCAGCTCGGCGTCGGCGCCCGCATCACCCTTGCGGCGGCGGCCGCCGCCGTGCTGTGGCTCACCGTAGGCTGGGCGCTCGCATGAACACGCACGACGCCATCCTCGAACTCGACAACCTCACCCTCGGCTACGACCGCCACCCGGCCATTCACCACCTCCGCTGCCGCATCGCCCGCGGGGCGCTGGTCGCGATCGTCGGCCCCAACGGGGCGGGAAAGTCCACGCTTTTCAAGGCGCTGACCGGCGAACTGCAACCCCTGCAAGGGCATTTCCGCGTCAACGCGGGCAAGGAAGGCATTGCCTACCTGCCCCAGCAGAGCGAGCTCGACCGCAGTTTTCCCGTGTCAGTCTTCGACATGGTGTCGATGGGTCTGTGGCGCGAGATCGGCGCATTTCGCGGGCTCAGCCGCAGCCAGGCGGAGCGCGTGCGCACGGCCCTCGCCGCGGTCGGTCTGTCAGGCTTCGAGGCGCGCCAGATCGGCACGCTTTCCGGCGGCCAGCTGCAGCGCGCGCGCTTTGCGCGGATGATGCTGCAGGACGCCAACCTCCTGCTGCTCGACGAACCCTTCAACGCGATCGACGCGCGCACCATCGAGGATCTCGTCGCCCTGATCCTGCAGTGGCATGCCGAAGGCCGGACCATTCTCGCAGTCCTCCACGACCTCACGCTGGTGCGGCACCACTTCCCGGAAACCCTGCTGCTCGCCCGCGAATGCGTCGGTTTCGGCCCGACTGATGAGATCCTCACCCCCGAACACCTCGCCACGGCCCGTCGTCTCGCCGGCGAGTTCGACGCCACCGCTCCGGTGTGCCACCGCCCCGAAGCGGAGGCCGCATGATCGCGGAAGCCCTGTTCGCGCCCTTTGCCGATTTCGAATTCATGCGTCGTGCGCTCGCGGGCTGCCTCGCCCTCGCGCTGGGGGCAACGCCTGTGGGCGTGTTCCTGCTGCTGCGGCGCATGAGCCTGATGGGCGACGCGATGGCGCACGCGATCCTGCCGGGCGCCGCGCTCGGCTACCTCGCCTTCGGCCTGTCGCTCGGTGCGATGACCGTCGGCGGGATCGTCGCCGGGCTCGTCGTCGCACTCGCGGCCGGCCTCGTCGCACGCTCGTCCATCCTCAAGGAGGATGCCAGCCTGGCTGCCTTCTACCTGCTGTCGATCGCCACCGGCGTGATGATCGTGTCGCTGCGCGGGCGCAACCTCGACCTGCTGCACGTGCTGTTCGGCTCCGTGCTTGCACTCGACGACGCCTCGCTGCTGCTGATCAGCGCGATCTCGACCGCGACGCTCGCCGCGCTCGCGCTGTTGTATCGCCCGCTGGTGCTCGAATGCTTCGATGCGGCCTTCCTGCGCGGCGTCAGCGCCTCCAGCCCGATCGCGCACTACGGCTTTCTCGTGCTCGTGGTCCTGAACCTCGTCGCCGGCTTCCACGCCCTCGGCACGCTGATGGCGGTCGGCATCATGATCCTGCCCTCGGCGGCCGCGCGCCTGTGGGTCAAGCGCCTGCCCGCAATGCTCGGCCTCGCCGTCCTCATCGCCTTCATCAGCGGTGTCGGCGGACTGCTCGCCTCCTTCCACGCCGACGTTCCCGCCGGGCCGGCGATCATCCTCGCGGCCGGCATCGTGTACGTGCTGTCGCTCATCCTCGCGCCGGGCGGCATGCTGGGCGCCCGCCTCGACCGCCGCCCCCACCTCGAATCCTGAACTGCTGCACGATCGCATGCGCCACCTCCTGCACCGCCTCTCCCCCTCCCTCCTCGCCCCCCTCCTCGCACTGTTCGGCCTCGCCGCCCATCCCGTGCAGGCAGCCCCCCTCGAAGTGGTCACGAGTTTCAGCATCCTCGGCGACTTCATCCGCCAGGTCGGCGGCGACAGGATCAAGGTGACGACGCTCGTCGCCGCCGACCAGGACGCACACAACTTCCAGCCGCGCCCCTCCGACGCACGCCGCATCGGTACCGCGCAACTGGTCGTCGCCAGCGGTCTCGGATTCGACCCCTGGCTCGAACGGCTGGCGCAGACCGCCGGTTACAAGGGCCGCTTCCTCGTCGCCAGCCAGGGCGTCGAGCCCATCGCTGCCGCCGACGAGCACGACGACGCGCATGGCCATGGCAAGGGATCCCATCAGGACGCCGTCGATCCGCACGCATGGCAGGACGTGGCGCGCACGCAGCGTTACGTCGCGAACATCGCCGACGCGCTCGTGCAGGCCGATCCCACGAACGCGAAGGCCTATCGGGACAATGCCGCGCGCTATGGCGCCGAGCTGAAGGCGCTGGACGGCGAAATCCGCACTGCCCTCGCCGCGGTCCCGGCCGAGCGGCGCAAGGTCGTCAGCGCCCACGACGCCTTCGGCTACTTCGCCCACGCCTACGGCGTGCGTTTCCTCGCCCCGGCCGGCATCAGCAACCAGTCGGAGCCTTCGGCGGCCGGGGTCGCGCAGCTCATCCGCCAGTTGCGGCGCGAGAACGTGCCCGCGGTATTCGTCGAGAGCGTCAGCGACCCGCGGCTGATCGAGCGCATCCGCAAGGAAAGCGGTTCGCGCCTCGGCGGCACGCTGTATTCGGATGCGCTGTCGGCGGCAGACGGCCCGGCGCCGACCTACGTGGCGATGATGCGCCACAACCTGCGTACGCTATTGGACGGAATGACCCCGGGTAGCCGCGATTGAGACCGGCGACCCGGGACCGTTCGGGCCGAGCCTGTCCTGAGCGAAATCGAAGGACTCGGGGCGAACGGTTGTAATTGATCGCCCCGACCGCCTCAGCGCGAGGACGCCGCGAGCAGCGAGCCCGCCGCGACGAACATCCCGCCGAACACGCGGTTCTGTGCCTTCATCATGCGCGGGCTGCGCAGCCAGCGGCGGCAGCGCCCGGCCAGCAGTGCGTAGCAGGACATCACGATCATGTCGACCCCGACCATGGTCGCCGCGATGATGAAGAACTGCGGCCACTGCGGCAGCTGCGGGTCGATGAACTGCGGCACGAGCGCGACCATGAAGACGATCGCCTTGGGATTCGTGAGGTTCACGAGCACGCCCTGCAGATACATGCCGCGGGCGTCGCGCGCCTCCGCACCGTCTTCGAGCAGTTCGACCGGCGCGCGCCATTTGCGCACGCCGAGCCAGATCAGATAAGCGGCCCCGGCGATCTTCACGACCAGGAAGGCCGTCGCCGACGCCGCCAGCACGGCGCCCAGGCCGAGCACGACGATCGCGAGCTGGATCAACAGCGCCGTCTGCAAACCCAGGATCGCGCGCAGCGCGACCGGATAGCCGTGACGCAACCCCGTCGCCATGCTCAGCACCGCACCAGGCCCAGGCGAAACAGCGATCACCACCGACGCGGCAAGAAACGCCAACCACATGTTCCAGCTCATCGCATCCGCTCCCTCTGGTCCTTGTCGCCGTTCAGAAGAACAGCGCGTGCATCATCTTCGCCGACAGCAGCATCAGCACGCCGGCAAAGATCTTTCTCAATACCGCGACCGGAAGCCGGTGCGCGAGCCGAGCGCCCAGCGGCGCGGTCCAGGTGCTCACGACGCTGATCAGCACCAGCGCCGGAAGGTAGATGAAACCGAGGCTGTACGAGGGCATTCCCGTGCTGCCCCAGCCGTTCACCAGATAGCCGACCGTGCCCGCCAGCGCAATCGGCAGGCCGATCGCCGCCGAGGTGCCGATCGCCTGATGCACCTTCACGTTGCACCAGGTCATGAAAGGCACCGACAGCGAACCGCCGCCGATCGCCACGAGCGCGGAAATCCCGCCGATACCGGCCCCCACCGCACTCATCCCGACCGGCCCGGGCAGCTCGCGCGAGGGCTTGGGCTTGACGTTCGCGAGCATCTGCAGCGACACGTAGGCCATGAAGCATGCGAAGAAGATCGCCAGGGGCTTGGACGCTATCCGCGAAGCGATGAAGGTTCCCGCGAAGGTTCCGGCGAGGATCCCCGGCGCGATGAAGCGCACCACGTCCCAGCGCACCGCGCCGTGCTTGTGGTGAGCGCGCAGGCTCGCGATGGAGGTCATCACGATCGCCGCCATCGAGGTGCCGAGCGCCAGATGCACGACACTCTCGCGTGGCATCCCCTGCGCGACGAACAGCGAAGTCAGGACCGGCACCATGATCCCGCCGCCACCGACCCCCAGCAGGCCGGCGAAAAATCCGACGAAGGCCCCCAGCGCGAGGTAGCTCAGCCACCAGACATCGAAATCCATCAATTCCCTTCCCGAGGCTGCGCGGAATCCGCTCCGCGGCGCTCCGGCTCCGGCGCCGGACAAAGCAAAAACAAAAGCAAAAAAGAGGCGCGGACCGAAATCCGCGCCTCTCTCGTTTGGCCCCCGCAGTGTCGCCTCCGTCGGCATCCTGAACCTGGGGTTCAGGGAGGTCGCTTTCCTTCCGCATCAGGCTCACCCGGCTAGGGGCATGCACACCTGCGGTATCCATGGTCCGCGACCAAGTCTCTCGACATTGGTCCAAGGAATCTACGACTTCGACGACACAGCGGGGATTGACCTTACATACACACCAATCCGCGCTAACTACCTGTTAGAAAAGCTTTTCCTGCTGCGCTAGGACTCCATCGAGTCGCGCATTCACGAGACCGATTCTACGCTTCGCGGCCTGCATGTCAAACCCGCCGGAGTGCTGAAACTGCAAAAATTCGTGCGCGATATTCAGCGCGGTCATGACAGCCAGTTTCTCGCCGGACGCGTTGGTGCGCGCCGCAAGGCTGTTCAGCTTCTCTTCGAGGAAGGCGATGGCCGCGAGCAGTCCTTCGCGATCCTCCGGGCGGCAGGCGACGGAATAGGTCTTGCCCAGCAGCGAGATGTCGAGGGTGTCGGTGGGCATGTCAGGATTCCGGCAGTTGCGCGAGCAGTCCTTCGAGTTTTTCCGTCGCGAGACGGACCTTTTCGGCCAGCGTGCGGTTCTCGGCCTCCAGCCGCACGACGCGCGTGCGCAGCTCGCGCCCTTCCGCCCGGCACGATTCGAGCAGGCCGACTATCTGTTCGACCTGATGCTCCAGCTTGTTCAGTTCAGCGTCCATCGGCGGGATGGTAGAGGGCACCTGCGGGGCGGTCAAGGCAGAGGAAGACGCTCACACTGCATCCGACGGCCCCCGTCGGACACATTCCATATGCACGCGGATCACATTCGCCGTGCAAAACCGCCTGGCATCCGGGGATGCCGCCGCCGCAGTCCGCTCGGGATTGCGGCGGCGGCTATCGTTGCGTCAGCGTTGCACCTGGGTGACGTCGCGCACAGCGCCGGTGTCGGCGCTGGTCGTCAGCGCCGCGTAGGCTTGCAGCGCAGCCGACACGACACGCTGGCGATTTGCCGGCTTCCAGGCCTGGCTACCCTTCGCCTCCATCACGGCACGGCGCCGGGCGAGCTCGTCGTCGCTCACCGCCAGGCGGATGCTGCGATTGGGGATGTCGATCTCGATGGTGTCGTCTTCCTCGACCAGCGCGATCGCGCCGCCGCATGCCGCTTCCGGCGAGGCATGGCCGATCGAGAGGCCGGAGGTGCCGCCGGAGAAGCGGCCGTCGGTGAGCAGCGCGCACGCCTTGCCCAGCCCCTTGGACTTCAGGTAGCTCGTCGGGTACAGCATCTCCTGCATGCCGGGGCCGCCTTTCGGACCTTCGTAGCGGATGATCACGACGTCGCCCGCCCCGACCTTGTCGCCGAGGATGCCTTCGACCGCGGCTTCCTGGCTCTCGAACACGCGCGCCTTGCCGGTGAATTTCCAGATCGACTCGTCGACGCCGGCCGTCTTCACGATGCAGCCCTTCTCGGCGATGTTGCCGTACAGCACGGCGAGGCCGCCGTCCTGGGTGAAGGCGTTGGCGCGGTCGCGGATGATGCCCTTGGAGCGGTCCATGTCGAGCTCGTTCCAGCGGCGGTTCTGCGAGAACGCGACCTGGGTCGGCACGCCGCCCGGCGCAGCCTTGTAGAATTCGAACACGGCGTTGTCGTGCGCCTGCATGATGTCCCAGCGCGCGATCGCTTCGCCCAGGGTCTTGCTATGCACGGTCGGCACTTCGGCGTGCAGCAGCCCGGCACGATTGATCTCGCCGAGGATGCCCATGATGCCGCCGGCACGATGCACATCCTCGATATGCACGTCGGCCACCGCGGGCGCAACCTTGCACAGGCAAGGCACCTTGCGCGAGACGCGGTCGATGTCGGCCATCGTGAAATCGACCTGAGCCTCGCGGGCGGCGGCCAGCAGGTGCAGCACGGTGTTGGTCGAACCGCCCATCGCGACGTCGAGGCTGATCGCGTTCTCGAAGGCCTTGAAGCTCGCGATCGAGCGCGGCAGGACCGAGGCGTCGTCCTGCTCGTACCAGCGGCGCGCCATGTCGACGATCGTGCGGCCGGCCTTGCGGAAGAGCTGTTCGCGGTCGGCGTGGGTCGCGAGCACGGTGCCGTTGCCCGGCAGCGACAGGCCCAGCGCCTCGGTGAGGCAGTTCATCGAGTTGGCCGTGAACATGCCGGAACACGAGCCGCAGGTCGGGCAGGCGGAACGCTCGACGGCGTCGACTTCCTCGTCCGAGCAGGCGCTGTCGGCGGCCTTGACCATCGCGTCGACGAGGTCGAGCGAGATCACCTTGGCTTCCCACTTGACCTTGCCCGCCTCCATCGGACCGCCCGAGACGAAGATCGCCGGGATGTTGAGGCGCAGCGCGGCCATCAGCATCCCCGGGGTGATCTTGTCGCAGTTCGAGATGCACACCAGCGCGTCGGCCGTGTGCGCGTTCACCATGTACTCGACGCTGTCGGCGATCAGCTCGCGCGAGGGCAGCGAATACAGCATGCCGCCGTGGCCCATGGCGATACCGTCATCGACGGCGATGGTGTTGAACTCCTTGGCGACGCCGCCCGAGGCTTCGATCTCGCGCGCGACGAGCTGGCCGAGATCCTTCAGGTGCACATGCCCCGGGACGAACTGCGTGAAGCTGTTGGCGATGGCGATGATCGGCTTTTCGAAGTCGCCGTCCTTCATGCCGGTGGCGCGCCACAATGCGCGGGCGCCCGCCATGTTGCGGCCGGCAGTGGAGGTACGGGAACGATACTGGGGCATGGTGTCCTCTACTCAGGGTTCGGGCGCACGCTGCATCGGCGATGCGTCACGCGGAATCAAGTCTTGGAATTCTAACCGAAGGGAAACGGCGCTCGGCTATCATTGCCCACCCAAGCCCCTGCCCCGACACCCACGATAACCATGACCGAGCAAAGCGCCTCCGACTCCGCCACCGAGGGTTTCGACCTCGATCCGATAGAAATCCGCGTGCTAGGCGTGCTGATCGAAAAAGCCTTCGTGACGCCGGACGCCTATCCCTTGTCCCTGAACGGCATCGTCACCGGCTGCAACCAGCTTACGGGGCGCGAGCCCGTGATGAGCCTGTCGGACGGCGAAGTCCAGGCCGCGGTCGACAGCCTCATGACGCGCAAGCTGGTGTCGCGGCGCGATCAGGCGAGCGGACGCGTGTCGAAGTACGAGCACCTCGTGCGCCTGCGCCACTCGCTGCCGCCTGCCGAACAGGCCGTCCTCGCGGTGCTGCTGCTGCGGGGGGCGCAGACGGCAGGTGAAATCCGCCAGCGCGCGGAACGCATGCACCGCTTCGACGACATCGGCGCGGTCGAGGCGGTGCTGGAGCACCTCGCGGAAAAATACCCGCCCATGGCCGACGCCCTGCCGCGCGCACCGGGCACGAAGGAGACGCGCTACGCGCACCTGCTGGGCGGAACGGCGGCCTTCGAGGCGATGGGCGAATCGCTGGCTGGCGCACCCGCCGGAGGCGTGGCACGCGGACGCACGAGCGAACTGGAAGAAGAGGTGCGCTGCCTGCGCGAGGAACTCGACCGCCTGCGCAGCGAATTCGACACCTTCCGCGCCCAGTTCGACTGAAGCGGAGGGCGTGTCGACCATGCTGATCCATCCGCAGTTCGATCCCGTCGCACTGTCGCTCGGCCCGCTGTCGGTGCGCTGGTACGGCTTGATGTATCTCGTCGCGTTCGTGCTGTTCATGGTGCTCGGGCGCATTCATGCGCGCCGCCGTCCCGAAACGGGATGGACGCCGCAGCAGATCGATGACCTGCTGATGTACGGAATGCTGGGCGTCGTGATCGGCGGGCGGCTGGGCGAAGTGCTGTTCTTCCAGCCGGCTTACTATCTGGCCCGTCCGGCCGAGATCCTCGCCGTGTGGAAAGGGGGCATGAGCTTTCACGGCGGCTTCCTCGGCGTGCTGGTCGCGATGTGGCTGTACGGCCGACGCACGGGCAAAGGGTTCTGGAACGTCACGGATTTCATTGCGCCGCTCGTGCCGACCGGCCTCGCCGCGGGGCGCATCGGCAACTTCATCAATGGCGAGCTGTGGGGCCGGCCGGTGGACGGCGACCTGCCCTGGGCGATGATCTATCCGTGGGTCGACAATCTGCCGCGCCATCCTTCGCAGCTGTACCAGGCCGCCGGCGAGGGCCTGCTGCTGTTCGTGCTGCTGTGGCTGTATGCGGCAAGTCCGCGCCCTGCGAGGGCTGTGTCGGCGATGTTCCTGGTCGGATACGCAATTCTGCGCTTCACGGCGGAATTCTTCCGCACCCCGGACCCGGGGATTTTCGGCATTCTCTCGATGGGGCTGTCGACGGCACAGTGGCTGTGCGTGCCGATGTTGGTCGCCGGGGTGTGGTTGCTCGCGGCGAGTCATGGCAAAGGGGCGGGCGCCCGCTGAGGAATCGACAGCACCGGCGCAGCCGGGTGCAACAGAATGACCGGATGACATGAGCAGCATGAAAGCTCCGTGCGAAAGTTCGCACGATGACATGTACATTTCTGGCACGATGACGCAAAGGAGAGTGCAGATGGCACCCGGATTGGTATCGCGCAGTCTTTCGAAAGTCCGCGAAATCGTCGCCGGCGCTGCCGCCCGCAACGGCGAACCGACCGAGAAGCAGCTGGGCCGGATTCGGCGGCTGCTGCACGAATGCGCGGAAAACCGCGGCGGCGAGGTGTCGACGCGCGTCCGCGCGGCCCGCCTTGCCGACACCTACCTGAAGCTCGACGACGCCGGCCGCCATGCCTTCCTGCGCATCATCGCACTGGAGTTCGGCCCTGAGCCGGCACGCATCGCCAAGGCGCACGAGGCTTATCAGGCAGCCGTCGGCACGCCGAAGCAGTGGGATGCGGAGGCGCAGCTGCGCGCGGCGATGCGCTCGTCGCGCATCCGCATCCTGACCCAGTTCAACGCGATTCCCCAGGGGGTGAAGTTCCTGGTGGACCTGCGCGCCGACCTGCTGCGCTTCCTCGACGACGACAAGGAACTGAAGTCGCTCGACCGCGAACTCGAGGCGCGCCTCACGGCGTGGTTCGATGTCGGCTTCCTCGAGCTTGCGCGGGTGACGTGGAACTCGCCCGCGGCGCTGCTGGAGAAGATCGTCCAGTACGAGGCGGTGCACGAGATCCGCTCGTGGAAGGATCTGAAGAACCGGCTCGGCTCGGACCGCCGCTGCTATGCGTTCTTCCATCCGCGCATGCCGCAGGAACCGCTCATCTTCGTCGAGATCGCGCTGCTCGACGCCCTCGCCGACAACGTCCAGAAGCTGCTCGACGAGAACGCGCCGGCAGCCGACACCGAGCGTGCCGACACGGCGATCTTCTATTCGATCAGCGCCACACAGGACGGGCTGCGGGGAGTTTCCTTCGGCAATTTCCTGCTCAAGCGCGTCGTCGACGACCTGCAGCGCGATTTCCCCCGCCTGAAGACCTTTGCGACGCTGTCGCCGATCCCCGGCCTCGTGAAGTGGGCGACGAAGAATCGCAAGGAGATCGTGGCCGCGTTCGGCGAAGAGGACTGGAAACGCCTCGCAGCCGCCGGCATCGAAGGGCCTGAATCCCCCCTCCTCGCCCAGGTGTTTGCCGGCAACCCCGGGTGGGCCGACGACGCGAAACTCACCCGCGCGCTGCGCGATCCGTTGCTCAAGGCCGCCGCCACCTACCTCCTCGAAGCCAAGCGCGACAAGCTGCCGCTGGATTCGGTCGCGCGCTTCCATCTCGGCAACGGCGCCCGCGTCGAGCGGCTCAACTGGCTCGCGGACACCTCCGTGAAGGGGCTCGACCAGTCGTGGGGCGTCATGGTCAATTATCTGTACGATCCTGACCGCATCGTCGCCAACGTCGAGTCCTTCGTGGACACGGGCCACATCGACGCCGCCACAGGGGTCAGGCGCCTGACCCGACGATAAGCACAGGAACCGCTCCGATCGTGAAGCTCTCGCTCCGTCTCAGCTCGATCCGCATGCGACTGCTGCTCGCCAGCACCGTGGTGCAGGTCGTGCTGTTGACGCTGCTGCTCGCGAACAGCGTCCGCCTGATGAACCAGGCGACGAACGCGAGCCTCAACACGCTCGTCAACCAGAACGCCACGATGCTGCATGCGATGGCGGTCGCGTACGGCGACATGGGCGAGTTCGACGCCCTGCAGGACGTGCTCGGCGAACTACTGAGCGAAGCCGACGAAGGCCTCATCTATGTGCGCATCGTCGCGCCGGACCGGCGCGTGCTCGTCAATGCCGGGTTGCCCGACACGCAGGCATTGCCCGACGTAGACCAAGGCAACGCGCGGGGCGGCACCGGCGGAGGGGTCGTGCACGTGCGCCGGCCGCTGTTGCTCGAACGCAACGAAGTCGGGTTCCTGCAGTTCGGCGTATCCGTGTCGGTCCTAGCGGCGGCGCGCAAGGCGATCACCGAACAGGGCGCGGCCATTGCTCTGGCGGAGCTCCTGCTGACCTTCGGCCTGCTTTCGGGCATCGGCTACCTGCTGACGCGCAACCTGAGCCGCCTGCTCGCGGGCAGCGAGGCGATTGCGGCGGGCAAGCTGGATCACCGCCTGCCCGAAAACGGCCACGACGAACTCGCCCGCCTGGCACGGCGTTTCAACGTGATGGCTGCGAACCTGCAGGACCGCATCGGCGAGCTGCAGGACTCGGCCGAGCGCCTGAAGGCGAGCGAACAGCGCTACGAGCTGGCGATCCATGGTGCGCACGACGGACTGTGGGACTGGAACATCACCGAGGGGCAGGTCTACTGTTCGCCGCGTTACTGCGAGATCGCGGGCCTGACGGCCGGGCGCCTTTACCACAGCCCCGACGAGGTCCTCGCCGGCATCCATCCCGACGATGCGCCGGGCTACCGGGCGAAGATGATCGAGCACCTGAAGGGCTTCAGTACCCAGTTCAAGTGCGAATACCGTGCGCGCCAACAGGACGGCAGCCACCGCTGGGTCATGACGCGAGGAGTCGCCGTGCGCGGCGGCGACGACCGCGCGGTGCGCATGGCCGGATCGATCAGCGACGTGCACGATCACAAGCTGGCACAGGTCCGCCTGCAGTACGACGCCCTGCACGACGGCCTGAGCGGGCTGCCGAACCGCGCCCTGTTCCTCGAACACGTGCGCAGCGCCCTCGGGCAGCAGCGCCGTGTGGGCGGGCAGGACTTCGCGGTGCTGGCGATCAACCTGCAGCGTTTCCGGCTGGTGAATGACAGCTTCGGTCACGAGGCGGGCGATGCGCTGCTGCGCCAGGTTGCGCGCACGCTCCAGGAAACGCTGCGCTACGGCGACATCGCGGCACGAGTCGGCGGCGACCAGTTCGCGCTGCTGCTCAACCGCATCGAGAATCCCGCCGAGGCCCTGCGCCTTGCCGAAGCGCTGCGCGAGCGCCTGTCCAAGCCGACCAGTGTCGCGGGCCAGATCCTGTATCCGAAGTTCCGCATCGGCATGGCGCTGAGCAGCGACTACCAGGACAGCGAAAGCGGCGACACGATGTTGCGCGACGCGGACAACGCCTTGCAGCGCACCCGCCAGCGCGGCGGAGACTCGGTGGCGATCTTCCATGCCTCCATGCACGCGCAGGCGCTCGAAAGCCTGCAACTCGAGGGCGACCTGCGCGACGCGCTGACACGCAACGAGCTCAGCGTACATTTCCAGCCCATCGTCGCGCTCGACAGTGGCTCGATCGCGAGCTTCGAGGCCCTGGTGCGCTGGCGCCACCCCAGCCGCGGCATGCTGCCACCGAATCTCTTCGTGCCGCTGGCCGAAACGCTGGGGCTCATCCATGAACTCGACATGCTGGTGTTGACGCGCGCCTGCGAGCGCATCGCCCAGTGGCGAGAGCGCGCATGCAGCGACGCCGCATTACCCAGGGTCAGCGTCAATCTCTCGGCGACGCAGTTCGCGCGCCCGGACCTGGCCGGCGAGATCATCGCCGAGGTGGACCGCCACGGACTGCCGCGGGAAATGCTGCGCTTCGAGGTCACCGAAAGCGTACTCGCCGAGCCGGAAGGGCCCGCCGCCGAGATACTGCAGAAGCTGCGCACGGCAGGCATGTCGGTGTTGATCGACGACTTCGGTACGGGCTACTCGGCGCTGAGCTACCTGCACACGATTCCCTGCGACCTGGTGAAGCTCGATGGATCCTTCGTGCGTTCGCTGGAACACGACGAGCGCCTGCGTGCGATCGTCGCATGGAGCATAAAACTCGCCCACGACCTCGGCATGCGCGTGGTCGCGGAGTGCATCGAAACGACGCGTCAGGCCGAACTGCTGCTCGGGATGGAATGCGATTACGGCCAGGGCTACCTGTTCGCGCGCCCGCTCGATGAAGACGCCGTCGAACAATTGCTGTTCGGCCAACAGTTGGCCCAGGAGGCCAGTGCATGAGCTTGATGAGGCTGCTCCGCCGCAGCGTCGCGATGATGCTCCTCGCGGTCGCCGTCGCACCCGCACATGCCGAAGCGGACGCGCCGGCCTACCCGCCGCGGTTCGAGCTGTCCGGCTTCGGCACGCTCGGCGCCGTGACCACGGACAACAAGGACGTCTGGTTCATGCGCTACGGCGTCAATTACCCGGGCAAGAAGGATCCGGACTTCAGTCCGGACAGTCTCGTAGGCATACAGGGCAGCCTGCGCCTCACGCCCTACAACGACATCACGCTGCAAGGACTGGTGCGCGAGGACGGTGACGCGAGCCAGGATCCGCAACTCACGCTCGCCTTCTTCCGGCAGACGCTCGCTCCGGGCCTGTCGGTGCGCGTCGGGCGCGTTCGCGTGCCCTTCTTCATGCTGTCGGATTCGCTCTATGTGAATTACGCGAATCCGTGGGTGCGACCGCCGGTGGAAGTCTACGGACTCAATCCGTTCAACGACCTCGACGGCCTGGACTTCATCTACAACGCGCGCCTGGGCGCTTTCGACATCGAGGTCCATCCCTATTACGGCGGCGGCCGCATTCCGTTTCCCCAAGGCAGGGCGCGCCTGAAAGAGGCCCTCGGCCTGAACCTCGGGCTGAGCCGCGGCGATTTCTCGCTACACTTGGGCCACGGCGAAGGCAGGTTCACGCTCGAGCGCGGCGACACGCTGTTCCTCGCGGTCTCGAACATCCTGCAGCGGACCGGCCAGGGCGAGGTGATCTCCGACCTGTCGGGCACGCAGGGCCGCACGAGCTTCGATTCGGTCGGCGTGCAATGGGACGACGGCAGCTGGCAGCTCATCGGCGAGTACGCGCGGCGCAAGACCAACCGCTATGCGGCAAGCGCGCACGGCTGGTACCTGAGCCTGGGCCGGCGCTTCGGCCCGGTGATGCCGTACATGGTGGTGGCCCGCCAGACGCTGGACGACCAGTTTGCCGAGGCCACGCTGCCGCCCGGGCGACTTGCGGCGCTGTGGAACCTGTTTCTGGTATCGCGTAACAACGCCCAGCGCAGCATCACCCTCGGCGCCCGCTGGGAGCTCGCCGCCTTCGCTGCAGTGAAGGCCGAAGTCACGCAGGCGAGGCCCGACGCCGACTCCTGGGGTTCATATGCGCCGCGCTTCGATGCGCAGACGACGCGCATCGGCGGCCGCACGCTGAACACATTCAGCCTGTCGGTTGACGTGAGCTTCTGAGGGGATGCCGGTGATCCGCATCGTTCGCATCTGTTTCCTCGCCTTCTCGCTGCTGGCACCGCCCTGCGTGTTCGCGCAGATCGTCATCGTCGCGGGCGCCCACAGCCCCCTGCCGGAACTTGCGCTCGAACAGGCGGAACAGTTCTACCTCGGCCGCGCACACACGCTACCCGACGGCAGCGTCGTGACCCTGGCGGACCTGCCTCCGGGTTCGATCCGCGATCACTTCTACCAGCAGCTGACGCGCAAAAACTACAGCCAGATCCGCGCCTATTGGTCACGGATGGTGTTCACCGGGCGCGCGCTGCCGCCCCAGCAAGCCGACAGCGTGGCCGAGCTGCGTCAATGGCTCGCGGCGCAACCCAACCTCATCGGCTACATGCCCGCCGCCGAGGCGGACGGGCGCGTGAAGGTGCTGTTGCGCCTGCCCTGACGCGCACTCCCGCCCTGAACCCGCGACGGACCCGGGTAGCCCGGGGATCTCAGCGTGGCGCGACGACCTGAAGCGCCAGTTCGCCGACACCGGCGACGACGCCACGCAAGCGGTCGCCAACGACGACCGGACCAACGCCCTCCGGCGTCCCCGTGAAGATCAGGTCGCCCGCCTCCAGCCGGTAATAACGTGAGAAGAAGGCGATGATTTCGGGGATCGTCCAGATCATGTCGGAGATGTCGCCACGCTGGCGCGTCTCGCCGTTGATGTCGAGGCGGATATCACCCGCCTCGAGGACCTGCCCCGCAGCGGGGACGATCTGCGAGATCGGCGCGGCGCAGTCGAAGACCTTGCCGCTGTCCCATGGCCGGCCGTGGGCCTTCGCTTCGGCCTGCAGGTCGCGGCGCGTCATGTCCAGCCCCACGGCATAGCCCCAGATGCAGGCACGCGCGGCCTCGGGCGTGAGATTGCTGCCGCCGGCCCCCAGCGCGACGACGAGCTCGATCTCGTGGTGCACGTCCTTGCTTGCCGGCGGGTAGGGAAACTCGCCGCAATTTCCCGCGGACACGGGCAGCACGGCATCGGCCGGCTTGGTGAAGAAGAAGGGCGCCTCGCGGCTCGGATCGCCGCCCATTTCACGCGCATGCGCCGCGTAATTGCGCGCGATGCAGTAGATGCGACGCACGGGGAACAAGCCGCCCCCCGCAACGGGTACGGCGGGACGCGGGCCGGGTTCGATCACATAGGCTTCGGACATCTCTCGTTTCTCCGGAATCCACCACGGGCTTCCGCCCCGGGACGGAACACGGAGGGCCCTGGCTGGCGGGACATGACGGGTGGCGATCAGAACACAGGGGAGTTGACCGGGCAAGCGCCTGATGTTGTAATGCGAATCGTTCCTATTTGCTTTATCGCTCAAATCATGCCGGCTCAGGACACTCCGCACTGCCTCCCTCCCCGCTCGGCGGAAGCCGCGTCGTACGCCCGCGCTGCCGGCGATCCGGCAAGCACCGTGATTCCCAGCGAACGGCTGCTGCTGGGCCAGACCTGCGTGACGATCGACCATGACGGCACCCGCTACGTGTTGCGCGCAACGCGGGCCGGAAAGCTGATCCTGACGAAGTAATCCGTTCAGACCACCACGACAAACGGAACAACGAGGCTAGACTATGTATGTCTGTATCTGCAACGCCGTGACCGAACGCCACATCGACGAGGCAGTCAGCGACGGCGTGTCGACCCTGCGCGAACTGCGGACCCGACTGGGTGTTGCAGGTGAGTGCGGCCGCTGCGCAAGCTGCGCACGCGACTGCCTGCGCGCGGCGATGGCGGATCAGACGACGACAGCGAAACAGGCGATGGCCACATTCGCGCCCTCGTATTCCCTTGCCGTGGAGGCCGTATGAAAGGCGATAAGAAAGTCATTCAATACCTCAACAAGCAGCTGACCATCGAACTCACCGCCATCAACCAGTACTTCCTGCATGCGCGCATGTACAAGAACTGGGGCCTCGGGAAACTCGGCCATCACGAGTACGAAGAGTCGATCGAGGAGATGAAGCACGCCGACAAGCTGATCGAGCGCGTGCTGTTCCTCGAGGGACTGCCCAACCTGCAGAACCTCAACAAGCTGCTGATCGGCGAAAACGTTCCCGAATGCATCCAGGGCGACCTCAAGCTCGAACAGGGCGGACGCACGGAGCTGATCGAGGCGATCGCGTACTGCGAGTCCTGTAAGGACTACGTGTCGCGCGAGATCTTCGAGGAGATCCTCGAAGATACCGAGGAGCACATCGACTACCTGGAAACGCAACTCGAGCTGATCGACAAGGTCGGACTGCAGAATTACCTGCAGTCGCAGATGGGCAGCGCGAGCTGACGCGCGTCCATCCGTCGCGCCGGGCCCGGTAGCGCCGGCGCAAGCAAACACCGCAAGCCAGTTCTCCCGCAGAACGAGCCAGCACCAATGATCTAACGGAGAACTGGCAAGCATGCATACCCGACGCTTGGGCGAATTGAACGATTCCTCGTTGCGGCAAGGCCCGGCCTTTGCCGCACACCGCCTCGCGCTGTACGCGGCGTTCGCGGCGCTGATCTTCGATCAACTGCTCCGCTGAACGCAGCGCCCGGTTCCGCGCGATGTCGCACTCCCATGCCCTGCCTTCGGCTTCCGCCCTGCCTTCGGCTTCCTTTACGCCGCCACGCAGCGCAGCCGGCCGCCGGTCGCTGAGCTTCGCCCCGCCCGACGAAGGCATGCTACCCGAGCAACCGCCCCGCCTGCGTCGCCGCACCCCGCGCGGCGAGCGCGCCGCGGCCCTCGCGCTGGTAACGGTCGCACACATCGCGGCGCTCGCCGGGCTGGCACGTTTCGCACAGCGCCCCGTCGCCGTGCCGGAAACACCGATTTCGGTGGCCCTGATAGAACTGCCGGTACCGCTGCCGACCGTCGCCCCGACACCTCCGAAACCCGTCGTAGAGCCGCCGCCGAAACCGACCCCGCGCCCGCGCCCGCAGGCACTCCCCCCGAAAGCGGCACCGAAGACGGTGACCGAAGCGCCGACCGCGATCCGCCCCGAAACGCCTCCGCCGCAAGCGGCGCCGGAACCGGTGCGCGAGGCCGTCGCACCAACGCCTCCGGCACCGCCCGCGCCCGCTCGCCCCGCGCCCGAGGCGCCGCCCGCCGTGGTCGCTGCCCGTTTCGACGCGGCCTACCTGAACAACCCCGCGCCCGCCTATCCGCCCCTGTCGCGCCGCATGCGCGAGGAGGGCAAGGTGATGCTGCGCGTGCAGGTCAGCGCAGAGGGCTTGCCCGCGCGAGTCGATCTGGCAGAGAGTTCGGGCTTCGCGCGCCTCGACGCCGCGGCCCGCGACGCGGTGCAGCGCTGGCGCTTCGTGCCGGCGAAACAGGGCGGGCAGCCCGTCGCCGCCGCAGTCATCGTCCCCATCGTATTCAAACTCGAAGGAAACTGAACATGCTGACCGACACTTTCGGACTGTCCCACCTCTGGGCCCAGTCGGATATCGTCATCAAACTCGTCGCCTTCACCCTCGTGGTGATGTCGGTCGCGAGCTGGTATCTGATTGCGGTGCGCACGACGCGCCAGTTGCGCGCGCGCCGCTTCGACAGCGCGATCGAGGGCTTCTGGAGCGCCGCCAATCTCGACGAGGGCCTGCGCCGGGTGTCGCAGGTCGCGCCCGATTCGCCCTTCGAGGCGCTCGCGCGCCAGGGCGCGGCTGCGGCCGAGCACCTGCGCCGCCACACCGCCGCGGACACGCTGGGCGGCAAGCTGGACGCGGACGAGTTCGTCACGCGCGCGCTGCGCAAGTCGATCGCCCTGTCGACCGCGCAGCTCGAGTCGGGGCTCACGGTGCTCGCCTCGATCGGCTCGACCGCGCCCTTTGTCGGCCTGTTCGGCACGGTGTGGGGCATCTACCACGCGCTGATCGGCATCAGCACTTCGGGCGCGGCGACGATCGACAAGGTCGCCGGACCGGTGGGCGAGGCGCTGATCATGACGGCCTTCGGCCTGTTCGTCGCGATTCCGGCCGTGCTCGCATACAACACCTTCACGCGGGCGAACCGGCTGGAGCTTTCCGAACTGGACGCCTTCGCGCACGACCTGCACGCTTGGTTCACCACCGGGACGCGCCTTGCGAGTGCGCCCGCCGAGCAGTCGCCGCGTGCTGTCGCCCCCGGTGCGTCGGCCAAGCTCGCGGGAGCTGCGTGATGGCCTTCGGCAGCTTCAACGAGCAGGGCGGCTCGGCCCCGATGAGCGAGATCAACATGGTCCCCCTCATCGACGTGATGCTGGTGCTGTTGATCGTGTTCATGATCACCGCGCCGTTGCTCACGCACTCGGTCAAGATCGACCTGCCGACGGCGGCGAGCCAGGCGAGCAACGAGAAGCCCGACAACGTGACGCTGGCGCTCGACGGGGCGGGCATGCTGTACTGGAACGACCAGAAGATCGGCGACGAGGAGCTGGGCGCGCGGCTCGCCGCGGCGGCGGCCCAGCCGGTGCAGCCCGAGCTGCACCTGCGCGCCGATCGCGAGACGCGCTACCAGAAGCTCGCCGAGATCATGTCGGCGGCGCGCGCCGCAGGCATCCAGAAGATGGGCTTCATCACCGTTCCCGCGCACTGACCGACGGGGGCCTGACGGCCCCCGCTGCGTTTCATCCCCCCCGCCTTCCCGGCAAGCTCCCGCCGCCCGCAGCCGCCTGTGCCGCGGGGAACCCCGCGCTGCAATACGATACAAAGCACAAGCGGGCATTCGCTATCCTTCGCGCTGTGATCTCCATGCGTACACGGCCCCGCGCCAGCGCAGCGGAATATCCATTTGCCAAGCGGCAGCCCTGCGGCGAAACTTCAATGCTCGAACCAACAACTTGCCTGACCCATACATGACTGCCACCCCCGCGCCCAAGCCGCGCCGACTGCGCCGCGCCGTGATTGCCCTGGTCACCCTGGGCGTGCTGGGAGCCGGCGGATGGTTCGTATGGAACAGGTATTTCGCGCCGCCCGACGAGATGGCGCGCTACCAGTTCGCAACCGTGACGCGCGGGGACATCGAGGACGTCGTCACGGCCACCGGCACGTTGCAGCCGCGCGACTACGTCGATGTCGGCGCGCAGGTCTCGGGCCAGCTGAAGAAGATCCACGTCGAAGTCGGCTCCGAGGTCAAGGCGGGCGAGCTGCTCGCCGAGATCGACCCCGTCGTGCTGCAGAGCCGCGTCGACGCGACCCGCGCGCAGTTGCGCAACCTGCGCGCGCAGCTGATGGACCGCGAGGCGAGCCGGACGCTCGCCGAGGTGCAGGTGAAGCGCCAGCGCAACCTGATGGCCGAGGACGCCACCACGCGCGAGAGCCTGCAGAATGCCGAGGCCGCGCTGCAGTCCGCGCAGGCGCAGGTCGAGGCGATCAAGGCGCAGATCGACCAGACCGAATCGAACCTGCGTGCGGACGAGGCCAATCTGAACTACGCACGCATCTACGCGCCGATGTCCGGCACCGTCGTGTCGATCACCGCGCGCCAGGGCCAGACGCTGATCGCAAGCCAGCAGGCGCCGGTGATCCTGCGGGTTGCGGACCTGTCGACGATGACGGTGCAGACCCAGGTATCGGAAGCGGACGTGAGCCGCCTGCGCCTCGGCATGGACGCCTACTTCACGATCCTCGGCGGCGAAGGACGGCGCTGGGAAGGCAAGCTGCGCAAGATCGAGCCGACGCCCGTGGTGCAGAACAACGTAGTGCTCTTCAATGCGCTGTTCGACGTCGCCAACCCCAACCAGGCGCTGATGACGCAGATGACGGCGCAGGTATTCTTCGTCGTCGCCGCGGCGAAAGACACGCTGCTCGTGCCGATGTCGGCGCTGGCGGCCGGCCGCAGCGGGCGAGCGGAACGCGTAAAGACTGCGGCGACGGGCGGGGATGCGCGCCCCTCCGGCGCACCGGGCGCGGGCAGCCCCGGCGGGGACGCACCGCGGGGGGCGGAACCGAAGAAGGGCGCAGGCGGCGCGCCGCGCACGGTGACGGTCAAGGTTGCCCCGGCGGAAGGGCCACTGCAGGACCGCCAGGTCGAGATCGGCGTGCGCAGCCGCATCCAGGCCCAGGTGCTGTCCGGCCTCGAGGAAGGGGAGCGGATCGTGTCGGGCATGGCCACCGCGGACAAGGGCGGCAACGGCAGCGCACCGCGCCGCACGCCACGCATATGAAAGCCGAACCGCTGATCGCCGGACTGGACGCGGATTCGCCACGGCGCCAGCCGTCGGGCGAGCCGCTGATCGAGCTGTCCGGCATCACCAAGACTTTCCGCAGCGGGGAGCTCGCCGTCGAAGTGCTGCACGGCATCGACCTGACGATCTATCCGGGCGAGTTCGTCGCCATCGTCGGCAGCTCGGGTTCGGGCAAGTCGACGCTGATGAACATCCTCGGCTGCCTCGACCGCCCGACCACCGGCACCTACCGCTTCATGGGCCGCGACGTCGCTGCCTTCGAGCGTGACGAGCTCGCGCGCCTGCGGCGCGAGACGTTCGGCTTCGTGTTCCAGAGCTACAACCTGATCGGCGGCGCCAGCGCACGCGAGAACGTCGAGGTGCCGGCAGTCTACTCGGGCATGCCACCGGCCGAGCGCCATGCGCGCGCGACCGAATTGCTGACGGCGCTGGGCCTCGGTGAACGCACGAAAAACCGCCCCAGCCAGCTGTCCGGCGGCCAGCAGCAGCGCGTGTCGATCGCCCGCGCGCTGATGAACGGCGGGCGCGTGATCCTTGCCGACGAACCGACCGGCGCGCTCGACAGCAAGAGCGGCGCCGAGGTGATGCAGCTCCTGCGCGAGCTCTCGGCGGCGGGGCACACGATCATCCTGATCACGCACGAGCGCGAAGTCGCCGACCAGGCGCAGCGCATCATCGAGATCCGCGACGGCAGCGTCGTTTCCGACCCGGGGCCGCGGCCCCCCGTGGCCGCCGAGCCGGACTTCGCCCCGCACATCGACCGCACCTCGCACCTGTCGGACCTCGTCGAGGCGACCCGCACGGCGCTGCGGGCGCTGCGGGCGAACCTCTTCCGCGCGGCGCTCACGCTGCTGGGCATCGTCATCGGCGTCGCGGCGGTGATCGCGATGCTGGCGATCGGCGACGGCGCGAAACAGGACGTCATCGACCGCATCAGCTCGATGGGCACGAACCTCCTCACGGTGCGACCCGGCGCACCCAACCAGCGCGGCCGCGACACGACCGCGACGCTGGTGCGCGAGGACGTGGCGGCCATCATCGAGCTGCCCAACGTGCTCGCCGCGGTGCCGGAACAGAGCACCGGCATAACGGTGCGCTACGGCAGCGCCGACCACCGCACCTCGGCGACGGCGACCGGCGCCGACTACACGATCGCGCGCGACTGGCCGGTCGCACGGGGCACCTTCTTCAGCGCCGCCGACGAGCGCCGCTATGCAACCGTCGCCGCGATCGGCCAGACCGTCGCGCAGGCCCTGTTCGGCGACGAGGATCCGATCGGCAAGTACGTGCTCGTGAATAACCTCGTGTTCCAGGTGGTCGGGGTGATGGGACCGATGGGCGCAACGCCGTGGGGCTCGGACCAGGACGACGTGATCTTCGTCCCCTTCACGACCGGCAGCCTGCGCCTGACCGGCCAGCGCCACCTGCGCAGCGCCATCGTCGCGGTGGAGGACGTCGAACAGATCGACGACACGCAGGAGGCCGTGCGCGCGCTGCTGCAGACGCGCCACTCCGGCATCGAGGACTTCCAGATCCGCAACATGGCGCAGGTGATCGAGAGCGCATCGGAGACGCAGAACACGCTGACGGTGCTGCTCGGCACCGTCGCGGCGATCTCGCTGCTGGTGGGCGGCATCGGCGTCATGAACATCATGCTGGTGTCGGTCACCGAGCGCACGCGCGAGATCGGCATCCGCATGGCGACCGGGGCGCGCATGAAAAACATCCTGCAGCAGTTCCTGATCGAGGCGCTGGTCGTTTCCGCGCTGGGGGGCCTGATCGGCGTCGCCGTCGGCCTGGGCGCCGCGGCCGTCATCGAGGCCTTCGACAAGCCCGTCGTCTATTCGCTGCCGCCCGTGCTGCTCGCCTTCGGTTGCGCCTTCGCGACCGGCCTGATCTTCGGTTACCTGCCCGCGCGCAAGGCCGCCCGCCTCGACCCGGTCGTCGCCCTTGCGTCGGAGTGATCCCTCCATGAGCCCCCCCCTTCCCCGCCCCCCCCTCGGCCCGCTCCGTTCGCGCCGACTCGTGCCGGCGCTCGCCGCCAGCCTCGTGCTCGCGCTGTCGGCTTGTGCCGTGACCGAGCCCGCGACGCGCGCGGACATCGCGCTTCCCGCCACCTGGAGCGAACCCGCGGGCGGTACCGAGCGCCCCGACCCGCAGTGGTGGCAAAGCTTCGGCTCGAACGAACTGGCCAGGCTGATCGCCGCCGCGGTCGCGGACAACCCCGATTTCCGTGCCGCCGTCGAACGCGTCCGGCAGGCCGAGATCGCGCTGCGCGTGGCCGACGCCTCCCTGCTGCCCGCGGCGAACGTGGGCGGCAATACCGGATGGCGGCGCAGCGATCCCGGCGACGGCGCGCGTGTCGTGGACAGCGAATCGTCCGGCGCCAACCTGACTATCAGCTACGAGGTCGACCTGTGGGGCCGACTCGCGGCGGACGTGCGCGGCGCCGACGCGAGCTTCGCCGCCAGCCGCCACGATCATGATGCCGCACGCCTGACGCTGGTCGCGGGCGTCGCGAACACCTGGTTCGAATTGCTTGCCGCACGCGACCGCCTCGTCATCGCACGCGACAACCTCGCGATCGCCGAGCGTGTGTTCGGCATCGTCGAGACGCGCTACCGCAACGGCGCGGCGTCCGCCCTCGACGTGAGCCGCCAGCGCAGCACGGTTCTAGCGCAGCGTGCGGCCCTGCTGCCGCTCGAGACGCTGGAGCGCCAGACCCTCGGCGCGCTCGCCCTGCTCGTGGGCCGGCCGCCACAGGATTTCCGTGTCGCGGACGAGGCTCTTGCGTCGCTCGCCGTTCCGTCGGCCGCGCCGGGACTGCCCGCCGAACTGCTCGTGCGCCGCCCCGACCTAGCGAGCGCCGAGGCCCGCCTCGCCGCGGCCGATGCCGACGTCGCGGCCGCCCGCGCCGCCCTGCTGCCGCGCATCGAGCTCTCCGGCTCCGCCGGCCTCGCGAGCACGGCCCTGCTTTCGCTGGCGAATCCCGCCAGCACCGTGGGCCTGAGCGCGGGACTCGCCCACACGCTGTTCGACGGCGGCCGGCTGCGCAGCGAAGTCGAGGCGACGCAGTCGCGGCGGCGGGCGCTGGTCGAGAACTACCGCTCGGCGGTGCATGTCGCCCTGAAGGAAGTCGAGGATGCCCTCGGCAACGCCGAGCGCGACCGCCGGCTCGAAGACAGCCAGCAGGAGATCCGCAGCGAGGCGGCACGCAGCCTGCGCCTGGCGGAGTTGCGCTACCGCGAAGGCGCCGACGAGCTGCTGACGGTGCTCGACGCGCAGCGCACGCTGTTCCAGGCACAGGACCAGCTCGCGCAGCTGCGGCTCGCGCGCCTCAATGGCGCGGTGACGCTGTACAAGGTGCTCGGCGGCGGCTGGTCCGCCGCGAGCGCGAACCCGCTCGCGCCTCCGGGCTGAAGGGCGCTTCCGGCCGCACGAAAGCCAGTCCCCGCCCATCGGCGCCCGGTCCCGCGCATTCGGGGTGACGTCGTCACCGCGTCCCGCCTCCGCCGCCCCCGGCCCTGCGAAATCCCGTGCGCGAGCGGCTTCGGCCGCGAAATCGGCGTCTGGCACACCCCCACCGCTTGATTCGCGGTTGAAGCGGCTTCGACGAAGAAAAGCCCCGCCTTGCCCGCTGCATATCCTGCCGTACGGGCCATGCGACTGCGGCATAGTGCATTTTCGTACTTGCGATTGATTCGCATTATCCTTATTATTCCCATCGATCCTGATCGAATGCGCCGCGTTGCTTCTCGCGGACACAAACCACAAGGAAAACCCTGCATGTCCCGCATCCCGTTCCGCCCCCTGGCCCTAGCCGCCCTCGCCTCGCTGTCCTTCGCCGCACACGCCCTCGAATACCCCATCGGCACGCCGCAGCAGCGCAACGGGATGGAGATCGCGGCAGTCTACCTGCAGCCGATCGACATGGAGCCGGAAGGCATGATGAAGAAGGCGTCCGAAACCGACATCCACATCGAGGCCGACGTCCGTGCGCTGGCGAACAACCCGAACGGCTTCGAGGAAGGCAGCTGGATTCCCTACCTGACGGTCAAGTTCGAGATCTCCAAGGTCGGCAGCGACTGGAAGCTCGCCGGCGACTTCATGCCCATGGTCGCGAGCGACGGCCCGCACTACGGCGACAACGTCAAGCTCGCCGGTCCGGGCAAGTACAAGGTCAAGTACACGATCCTGCCGCCGGGCGCCGACCACGGCAGCCACTTCGGCCGCCACACCGACCGCGCCACCGGCGTGCGCCCGTGGTTCAAGGCCTTCGAGGTCGAAAACGAATTCACCTACGCCGGCGTCGGCAAGAAGGGCGGCTACTGATGCGGGCAGCACGCATTGCCCGCACGGCGATCGCGGTCGCCGTGGCAGGTCTGTCGTGCGCCAGCCAGGCGGCACCGACGGCGCAGGACAAGCTCCTCGCCGAACTGAAGCGGCTCGCCGAGCGCGTCGAAAAACTCGAGAAGCGCAATACCGAACTTGAAGCGAAGCTCGCGGCGGGCACTGCTGCGCCGGCCCCCGGGCTGGCACAGCGGGTTCAGGCGCTGGAGCAGGCGAACCAGGAACTGGCCGCCAGCCTCGAGAGCGACCGCATCAGCGAACGCGAACCGGAGATCGCGATCCGGCTCAAGGCCATCGAGGAGCGGACCAACTCGATGGGCGCACCGACGCACCTGGCGAAGACGCTGGAAGGCATCTCGGTCGAAGGCAGCGTTGTCGCGGTGGCCCAGCAGATCAACGGCCGCGCGCGCGACAACGGAGAGAGGGAATCGCAGCTGTCGTGGCGCGGCGACCTGGGCATCACGCTGCCGGCCGGCGACATCGGCGCCGGCAAGGGCGAGTTTTTCACCCAGCTGCGCATGGGCCAGGGCGACAGCTTCACGCGCCTGAATCCCACCTTCACCGGCGCCTTCAACAGCCTCGCGTTCCAGCCGCAGAACAACCCCCCGGACAATACCTACGCGATCGTCGCGCAGGCCTGGTACCAGCTCACGACGCCCCTGGGCGACGCAGCGAACTCGCCGCACAGCCTGCAGTTCACGGTCGGCAAGATGGACCCCTTCGTGTTCTTCGACCAGAACGCGATCGCCGACAACGAGGCGGAGAAGTTCCTCAACAACGTCTTCGTGCATAACCCGATGCTGGATTCGGGCGGCGCGGTCGGCGCCGACAGCTATGGCTTCACGCCCGGCATGCGCCTCGCGTACCGCAACGAGATGGACAAGCCGGACTGGTGGCAGGTCTCGCTCGCGGCCTTCGGTGCGGGCGAAGGCGCAAAATTCGGGCGCAGCTTCAACCAGCCCTTCGTCATCGGCCAGCTCGAATACGGGCGCAAGAACTACGGCTTCAACGGCACTTACCGCCTGTACGCCTGGCGCAACGGACAGTACGAGGGCTTCGACGGCTCGCGCGATTCGACGACCGGCTGGGGCGCCAGCATCGACCAGCGCGTGCATGAGGACGTCTCGCTGTTCGCGCGCTACGGCCAGTCGACCTCGGGCAAGACGGCCTTCGATCGCGCCGTTACCGTGGGTGGAGAGCTGACCGGCGACGCCTGGGGCCGCGGCGCCGACAGCGTCGGCCTCGCGTGGGGTTGGCTGCGTGCAAGCAAGGACTTCCGCCGCGAAGCCGCCGACCTGCAGGATGGGGACGGCAACTTCCTGTTCGGCTACACCCCGAGCGGGGCCGAACAGGTCGCCGAGCTGTACTACCGCTGGCACCTGAACGATCAGCTGTCGCTGACGCCCGACCTGCAGTACGTGCGTCGCGCCGCTGCGAACCGCGACGCGAAGAACATGACCGCGTTCGGAGTACGCGCCCTGTATGCGTTCTGAGCGCCGACGCGCCTGCCGCCCTGCCCGGTTTCCCGCCGGGCGGGGCTTTTGCATTTCCACGGTGAGAACCCGCCAGCCATGAAGATTCCAGCCAGCCTGCCCGCCTCCGTCCTGGGCATGACCCTCGCCGCCGCCTTCCTCGCCGCGCCCGCCGCGGCACGCGCCGACATGCCGACCTTCGAGGTCGTCGCGGAAAACGGGCGTTTCACGCCCGACACGATCGAAGTGCCCGCCAACACCCGCTTCCGCCTGCAGCTGACGAACCGCAACGTCGGCCCCGAAGAGTTCGAGACGAGCACGCCGTTCAAGGAGCTCGTGGTCGGACCGGGCGTCTCGCGCACCACGATCTTTCCGCCGCTGAAGCCGGGCACCTACCCCTTCTTCGGCGAATTCCATCCCGAGACGGCGAAGGGCCGTTTCGTCGCGAAGTAAGGTTTTCCGGAGGCAGGCATCATGGGCAACGCACTGTTCATCGTGTGGCGCGAGAGCGTCGAGGCGATCCTGATCATCAGCATCCTGCTCGCGTGGATCCGCGAACGCGGCGACACCCGGATCGGCGTACATCACCTGTGGGCGGGCGTCGCCGGCGGGCTGGTGCTGGCAGGCTTCATCGCGCTGGCGATGCTGGGCGTGCATGGCTGGCTCGCGGCCGACGCGCTGGAGCTGTTCCAGACCGCGATCGTGTTCGCGGCGGCGGGCCTGATCACCCATATGGTGTTGTGGATGCGCTCGCACGGGCGCCACATGAAGCGCGAACTGGAGGCCGGCCTCTCACGCGCCGCGGATTCGGCCGGCGGCGCCTCGGTCGCGTTGCTCGCGGCGATCGCCGTGGGCCGCGAGGGGGCCGAGACGGTGCTGTTCCTGTACGGCCTGGCGATGGAGCAGTCCGGCGACACGCTCGCACGCCTGTTCGGGGGGGCCGGCATCGGCTTCGCGCTGGCGCTCGCGACCGCGTGGGTGATCCTGTCGGGGGCGCGCAGGCTACCCGGTCGCCTGTTCTTCCGCGTGAGCGAGGTGGTGCTGCTACTGCTCGCCGCCGCCCTGCTGGTGTCCGGCGTCGAGCGCCTGATCGACCTGGAATGGCTGCCGCCGCTCATCGAACCGGTGTGGGACAGTTCGGCGCTGCTCGAGGATGGCAGCACCGCGGGCGGCATCGCCGCGGCCTTTGCGGGCTATCGCGCCCAGCCCTCGCTGATGGTGCTGATCGCGTGGCTGAGCTACTGGGGCGTGGTTGCGCTGCTCGGGCGCCTGCAGCGGAGGTCCGCGACATGAACACCTGCGCGGCCCCAGCTCCCTCCTCGCCGCGCCTCGCCCGCGTGGGCGAGCTGATGCGCCGCCATCGCGGCTGGATCCTCGGCGCGCAGTGGGTGATCCTCGCGGCCTACCTGTTCCTCGTCATCACACCCGCCTTCCTGCCGTTGCCGGACTCCGGCGCGCACCTGTGGAACAACCTGACGCTGCTCGCGCAGTTCGCGTTCTGGGGCATCTGGTGGCCCTTCGTGCTGGTGTCGATGATGCTGATGGGACGCGTGTGGTGCGGCGTGATGTGCCCGGAAGGCTTCCTCTCCGAACAGGTGTCGCGCTTCGGCCTCGGCCGGCCGGTGCCGCGCTGGATCAAGTGGGGCGGCTGGCCCTTCGTCGCCTTCCTCGGCACGACGGTGTATGGCCAGCTCGTGAGCGTGTACGAGTATCCCAAGGCGGCGCTGCTGGTGCTGGGCGGCTCGACCGTCGCCGCGGTCGCGATCGGTCTCGTCTATGGCCGCGGCAAGCGCGTGTGGTGCCGCCACCTGTGCCCGGTCAATGGCGTGTTCGGGCTGCTGTCGCGCCTCGCGCCGGTGCATTTCCGCACCGACCGCGCGGCGTGGGAGTCCTTCGGCAACGGCGAACGCGCGAAGAAGGTGATCCCGATCAACTGCGCCCCGCTGGTGGACATCCGCCGCATGGAAAGCGCCGCCGACTGCCACATGTGCGGACGCTGCGCAGGGCATCGCGACGCCGTGAGCCTTGCCGCGCGCGTGCCCGGCAGCGAGGTCGCGCAGCTCGACGCGCAGGACGCCGACCGCTGGGAAGTGCGCCTGCTGGTGTTCGGCATCATCGGCACGGCGATCGGCGCCTTCCAGTGGTCGGCCTCGCCGTGGTTCGTGCGCGCGAAGCTCGCCGCCGCGGAGTGGCTGGTCGAGCGCGACGCCTTCGCGCTGCTCGGCGACGACATCCCGTGGTGGCTGCTGACGCATTACCCGGAAGCCAACGACGTGTTCACGTGGCTCGACGGACTGCTGATCCTCACCTACATCGGCTTGACGGCGCTGGTGCTCGGCGGCTGGATCACGCTGTGGCTGCGCGTCGCCGCCAACCTGCTGGGCGACGCCCCCGCGCGCCTGCGGCTCGCCTACGCGCTGATCCCGCTAGGCGGCGCCGGCGTGTTCCTCGGGCTCTCGGGCCTGACCGTGACTCTGCTCTCGGCCGAAGGCGTGATCCTCACGGCGCTGCCCGAAGCGCGCGGCACACTGCTCGCGGTGGCGGCCCTGGCGAGCCTCGCCCTCGCCATCAGCCACGTCCGCCGCACTGCGGCACCGACGCTGCGGCGCCTCGGCGCACTGTCCGCCTTCGCCGCCGCCGCCGCCGCGGCAGTCGTGCCCTGGGTGCTCATGTATTACATCTGGTAGGACAGACGGGTCGATCTTGCCACGCAAATAATCTAACCTGTGGGTCATCGGCATCCCGGCCAGAGAGCGGGGCCGCCCCCACAGGAGATTGCAGATGACCCGATTCATCCTCAACGGGCACAAGGTCAACACCGCCATGCCCGAGGACACCCCGCTGCTATGGGTGCTGCGCGACGGACTGGACCTCACCGGCACCAAGTTCGGCTGCGGCATGGGGCTGTGCGGCGCATGCACGGTGCATGTCGACGGCGTCGCGGTGAAGTCCTGTTCGACGCCGGTGTCGGCGGTTGCCGACAAGCACGTCACGACCGTCGAGCAGGTCGGCCGGAACCGTGTCGGCGCCGCGGTGCAGGCGGCGTGGCAGAAGCTAGACGTCGTGCAGTGCGGCTACTGCCAGTCCGGCCAGATCATGGCGGCGACGGCCCTGCTGGCGAAGACGCCGCGGCCGAGCGACGCCGACATCGACGCGGCGATGGCCGGCAACCTGTGCCGCTGCGCGACCTACGTGCGCATCCGCGCCGCGATCCACGAAGCCGCGAAGAGCCTCGCGGGGAGGGGCGCAGCATGACGACCCGCATCGAGAACGTGTCGCGCCGCGACTTCCTCAAGGCCGGCGCCGGCCTCACGCTCGGACTGGTGCTGCCGGGCGCGCATTCCGCGCGGGCTGCCGCGGTGACGGAGGCGCACGACGGCGAGGCCGCCTTCGCGCCGAACGCCTTCGTCCGCATCGGCACCGACAACCGGGTGACGGTGATCGCCAAGCATCTGGAGATGGGCCAGGGCACCTACACCGGCCTCGCGACCCTGGTCGCCGAGGAGCTCGACGCGGACTGGGCGCAGGTCGCCGTCGAAGGCGCGCCGGCCGACGCCAAGCGCTACAACAACCTGCTCTTCGGTACGGCGCAGGGCACCGGCGGCAGCACCGCGATCGCCAATTCCTTCGAGCAGATGCGTCAGGCGGGCGCGAGCGCACGTGCGATGCTGGTGCAGGCCGCGGCCGCGCGCTGGAAGGTGCCGGCCGGGGAGATCCGCATCAAGTCGGGCATCGTCAGCCACGCGAAGAGCGGCCGCAAGGCGAGCTTCGGCGAACTGTCCGAGGCCGCAGCAAAGCAGCCGGTGCCGCAGGAAGTTCGCCTCAAGGACCCGAAGGACTTCACGCTGATAGGCCGCCATGTACCGCGCAAGGACAGCGTCGCGAAAACCACCGGGCGCGCGCAGTTCACGCAGGACGTGAAGCTGCCGGGAATGCTCGTCGCGGTCGTCGCGCACCCGCCGCGCTTCGGCGCGACCGTGCGCACGGTCGATGAACGGGCAGCGCGCGCGGTGGCGGGCGTGCTGCGCGTCGTGACCATCCCGCGAGGGGTCGCGGTGCTGGCGCACGACTACTGGACCGCGAAAAAGGGGCGCGACGCGCTGCAGGTCGAGTGGGACGACAGCACCGCCTACCGCGGCAGCTCGGAGCAGATCTTCGCCGACTACCGGCAGCTTGCCGCGACGCCGGGGGTGGTCGCGCGCCGCGACGGCGACGCCGACAAGGCCCTCGCCGGGGACACGAACGCGCTGGAGGCGGAATACACCCTCCCCTACCTCGCGCACGCGCCGATGGAGCCGCTCAACTGCGTCATGCGCGTCGATGCGCAGGGCTGCGAGGTGTGGAACGGCGAGCAGCTCCAGACCAGCGACCAGTACAACCTGGCCTCGTTCTTCAACCTGCGGCCCGAGCAGGTGAAGCTCAACATGCTGTTCGCCGGCGGCAGTTTCGGCCGGCGCGCGAACCCGGCCGCAGACTATTTGCTCGAGACGGCGCAAATCGTGAAGGCGATCCGCGGCGAGGCGCCGGTGAAGCTGGTGTGGTCGCGCGAGGACGACATGCGCGCGGGCTACTACCGGCCGCTGTACCTGCACCGCCTGCGCGCCGCACTCGACGCGCAGGGCAAGCCGCTCGCGTGGTCGCAGCGCATCGTCGGCCAGTCCATCCTCGCCGGCACGCCGTTCGAGAGCGCGATGGTCAAGGACGGCGTCGACGCGACCTCGGTCGAAGGCGCGGCGAACCTGCCCTACGCGATTCCCAACCTGCAGGTCGAGCTGCACACGACCAGCAAGGACGTGAAGGTGCCGGTGCTGTGGTGGCGCTCGGTGGGCTCGACGCACACGGCGTTCGCGGCCGAGGTCTTCCTCGACGAGCTGGCCACGGCAGCGGGCGCGGATCCGGTCGCCTACCGGCTTGATCTCCTCGGCGCGCATCCGCGCCACGCGGGCGTACTGAAACTCGCGGCCGACAAGGCCGGCTGGAGCAAACCGCTCGCACCGGCGAAGACCGGAACGCGCGGTCGCGGCGTCGCGGTGCACGAATCCTTCCGCAGCTACGTCGCCCAGGTGGTCGAGGTCACCGTCGCGCCGGACGGCAGCTTCAAGGTCGACCGCGTCGTGTGCGCCGTGGATTGCGGCATCGCCGTGAATCCCGACGTGATCCGCGCGCAGATGGAAGGCGGCATCGGCTTCGGCCTCGCAGCGGCGCTCGCCGGGGCGATCACGCTCAAGGACGGCGTCGTCGAGCAGTCGAACTTCCACGACTACCCTATCCTGCGCATCGACCAGATGCCCAATGTCGAGGTGCATATCGTGCCCTCGGCGGAAAAACCGACCGGGGTCGGCGAACCGGGGGTGCCGCCGATCGCGCCGGCGTTGGTCAATGCGCTGTTCGCCGCCACCGGCAAGCGCATCCGCACGCTGCCGATCGGTAAACAGTTGAAGGCGTAACGGGAAATCGCACTAACCTGCGCAGGGCGGGAGGAACGACGTGGATCCCGCCATTCCTCCCGCCGGAATCCAACACTCCGGCCGCCGGGATCCGCTCGGCCGCCGTGTGGCGGGATACGCTGCGCGGCTCCCGCCCTACGACTGCTGCCCCTGTGAATAAGGAACGGGCGCCGCAAGAGGCGCCCGTTCCCGTTCATGCCGCGGCGCTCAGAAGGCGTGCGTCAGCGTCAGCTTCGCGTTGAGCGGCGCCCCCGGGCTGATGTTGGTGTCGCTGTGCGCGGTCGGGAAGTACTCCTTGTCCGTCAGGTTCTCGACGTTGAGCGCGACGCGCGTCCTGCCGCCCGGGAAGCTGTAGTACAGCGCGCCGTCGACGCGCGTGAAGGCCGGCAGCTTCACGGTGTTGCTGAAGGACGTGTAGCTCGAGTCCTGATGGATCACGCCCAGACCGGCCCCCCAGCCGTGGCCGAGCTCGAAGCGGTTCCACAGCGAGACCATCTGCTCCGGCACGAGGCCGACCTTGCGGCCCTTGGGCGCGCTGGAGGTCGTCTTCGTGATCTCGGAATCGAGGTTCGCGTAGCCCGCGAACACCTGCCACCACGGCGTAAGCTTGCCCTGCAGGCCGATCTCGACCCCTTCGGTGCGCTGCTCGCCGGTCTGCACGAGGCGGCCGCTGGCCGGGTTGGTCGGATCGCTGGTCTTCATGTCCTCGCGCGTGAGGCGGAATACGGCAGCCGACAGCGTGAGGTCGGGGTTCAGATCCCAGCGTGCACCGATCTCGTGGTTGATCGCCTTCTCGGGCTTCATGTCCTCGGTGTTCGCAGCCAGGCTCAGTTGCTCGCCTGAGGGCAGGAAGGCGTAACTGTAGCTCGCGTAGTAGGTCTGGGCCGGCGTCGGCGTCCACACCAAGCCGAAGCGCGGGCTGACTTCGGTATCGGTGCGTGAAAGATCCCGACGCGTGGTCGTCGTGCGCTTGTCGTCGAGATCGACCTTGAACTGGTCCCAGCGCAGGCCGGCAAGCACCTTCCACTGCTCGCTGAGCGCGACCTGGTCCTGCAGGTAGGCGGCGACGGTGTCGGACTCGACCGTGTTATTCGCGTCGGAGCCGTTGAAGCGGAAGCTCGTCGCGGTCGCGATCGGATTCGCTGCGGACACGGTCGCGCTCGTCGAGCTGCCGAAGAAGCCGGTATGACGCTCGTTGTCGCTGTCCTGATGCCCCAGCTCGATGCCGGCGAGCAGCGTGTGCTTGAGGTCGCCGGTGGCGAACTTCGTCGTCAGGTCGGTCTGGTTGAACACGTTGGTGCGCAGGTTGGAGCTGTTGTAGGCCGAGATGCGCACATTGCCCGCGCCATTCACGGCCCCGCCGGCGAAGACGTTCTGGTAGAACTTGTCGTACTGCGTCACGCTCAGGGTGTTCTTCAGCTGCACGCCGCCGAAGTCGTGCTCCAGCACCGCGGACAGCGCATCGACCATCGCGCGCGACTTGCTCTGGTCCGCGTTGCCGAAGAAGGTGCTGCGCTTCGTGTCGAAGGGCCGGTCGCCCTGCGAGGGGATGCCGCGGTCGGCGGTACGCTCGTCGTACAGGCGCTCGTAGGCGAGCGTCAGCGCGGTGTTGCCGCCGGGCGTGAAGGTGACCGACGGATTGAAGGCGTAGCGCTTGGCATCCACGCCGTCGCGGAAGCTGTCCGCGCGCTCGGCCATCGCGTTCAGGCGCCAGGCCGCCTTGTCGCCGAGCTTGTCGCCGACGTCGACCGTGCCGCGCAGCTGGTCGAAGCTGCCCAGCGTCACACTCGCCTCGCCGACGTGTCCGAACACCGGGCGCTTGGTCACGCGATTGACCACGCCGCCCGCGCCGCCGCGGCCGAAGGTCATGCCGCCCGGTCCCTTCAGCACTTCGACGCGCTCGACGTTGTACAGGTCGCGGAAGATCTGCGCGTCATCGCGGATGCCGTTGACGAAGAAGTCGGCCGTCGTGTTGTTGCCGCGGATCACGATCTGGTCGCGGTTGCCCTCGCCCTGCGCAGCGGTCGTGCCCGGCACGTAGCGCAGCACGTCGGAGATGCTGCGCATCGCCTGGTCCTCGATCACGCTCCTCGGTACGACGGTGATCGCGGCCGGGACTTCCTTGAGCGGGGTATCGGTCTTCGTGAAGGTGGCCGAGCGCGTGGCGCGGTAGCCCTGCACGGCCCCGTCGGCGCGCTCGGCCTGGTCCTGGACGAGCACCGGGGCGAGCACCGCGTCGGCGGCAAAGGCGGCATTGCCGCAAACACTTGCGGCGAGCATGGCGAAGACGACCGGTCTGAGCCGGGGACGGAAGGACATCTTTCTACTCCTGTATGGACCCGGGCTGGCTGGGTAGAAAGATGCCTGGCTTGCCGTGAATGAAGGTTTGACGCCCCACGTGCGCTGCGCGTGCCCGCACACCGGGCTTGCAAACGTCACACCTGAGAACAGCTCGCATCGTAAATGAGATGCATTCGCAACACAATGTATCAGCGTACATGCACCGTCGGATTTGTGGCGTAAAAACAACGAATCTCATTTGCGATTGATTCGCATTTACATGCTGAAATAAACTCCTTCCGTCAGCCAGCCACTCCGCCGCCCGCGGCCGGACGCCAGCCAGAACCATTTCCCACTGGAGTTCCCATGCGTCCGACCACTCTCGCCGTGGCGATCGCGGCTGCGCTGCCCGCCCTTGCCGCCGCCCAGGCCACCCTCCCGACCGTCACCGTCACCGCCGAACAGGGCGCCGCCGCCCCGTCCTACAACCCGCTCGTGTCGTCATCGGCAACCAAGGGCACCGCGCCCCTGCGCGACATCCCGCAGACCGTGAACGTCGTCGGCCCCGAGCTGATCGCCGACCAGGGCGCACGCTCGCTCGCCGACACGCTGAAGAACGTGCCGGGCGTGACGCTCAACATGGGCGACGGCCAGCGCGACCAGTTCGCGATCCGCGGCTTCACGGCGCTCGGCGACACCTTCATCGACGGCGTGCGCGACGACGCGCTGTACTACCGCGACCTGTCGAACACCGAACGCATCGAGGTGCTGAAAGGCCCCGCAGCGGTGCTGTACGGCCGCGGCTCCTCGGGCGGCATCATCAACCGCGTGAGCAAGCTGCCGACGACGCAGGCCCTGCGCGAGATCACCGTGCAGCTCGACACGGAAGGCGAGAAGCGCATCAGCTTCGACACCGCGGGGGCCATCGGCGAGGGCGGCCACGCCTTCCGCCTGACCGGCGCCTTCGAGGACTCGACGGGCTTCCGCGACGAATCCTTCCTCAAGCGCGAGGCGATCGCCCCCTCCGTCGACCTCAAGCTCGGCGAGGACACGCGCCTGCTGCTGCAGCTCGCGCACAACCGCGACCGCCGCCCGACCGACTTCGGCATCCCCGACAACAACGGCCGCCCGCTCGACGTCGACCACGACACCTACTACGGCTCGGGCAATGCCGACCGCGACGACACCACCACCGCGACGATGAACACCGCGACCGCAACCCTGTCGCACCGCTTCAACGCCGACTGGTCGCTGCGCAACGTGCTGCGCTACTACGACTTCAAGCTCGACCGCGACAACACCCTGTACCGCTCCGGCAGCGCCTACACACTGCAGAACGGCCAACTGATGATGCAGCGCACCCACGGCCACGTCGTGCGCGACGAGGAAGGCTGGTTCAACCAGCTCGAACTCACGCAGCGCGTGAAGCTCGGCGGCATGCAGCACACGCTGCTGTACGGCCTCGAAGTCGGCTCGCAGGACAAGGGCCTCGACATCGACAACTGGATCGGCATCGACCGCGTGCCGCTCTTCAATCCCGCCGGCGCGATCCCGCCCTACGCGACGCGCGCGCCCAACTCGCGCACCATCGACAACGTCACGACGCAGGACAGCACGGCCTTCTACCTGCAGGACCAGATCGCACTCGGCGAGCAGTGGAAGGCGCTGCTGGGCGTGCGCCACGACGCATACCGCCAGAAGACTACCGAACCGGGCAAGCCCGACTTCGAGCGCACCGACCGCGAGTGGAGCCCGCGCGCCGGCCTCGTGTGGCAGCCGGATGCGAGCCAGGCCTACTACGTCTCGGTGTCGCGCTCCTTCCAGCCCTCGGGCGAGCAGTTCCAGCTCAACGCGGGCAACGTCGACGCCGATCCCGAGATCACGACCAATCACGAGATCGGTGCGAAGTGGGACTTCCTCGGCGGCGCGCTGTCGGCCGGTGCGTCGATCTTCCACCTCGTGCGCGAGGACATGAAGATCACCGACCCCGCCACGCGCCAGACGATCAACGCCGGCGAGCAGCGCACCGACGGACTGGAACTCTCCATTTCCGGCCGCCCCGCGCCCGGCTGGCAGGTGCACGCCGGCTACGCTTACCTCGACACCGAGATCGTGAAGTCCACCGCCACAGGCGGCGCGAACTTCGGCACCCGCCGCGTCACCGTGTCCTTCGAAGGCAAGGACGCCGCAATCACACCACGTCACAGCGGCTCCGTCTGGGTCGTGCGCGAGCTCGGCCGCGGCTGGAGCCTCGGCGGCGGCGTCCATGCGCAAGCCTCGCAGTACGCCTCGCCCGACAATCTCGTGCGCCTGCCCGGCTTCGCGGTGTTCGACGCGGCGCTGCTCTACCGCAGCAAGGCCTACGACCTCGCGTTCAACCTGAAGAACGCCTTCGACCGCGAGTACTGGGCCACCGCGCACGGCAGCGTCAACGGCCTGAACCAGCCGGGCGCCCCGCGCACGCTGCAAGCGACGGCGACCTACCGCTTCTGATCCCTCCCTGCCCGCGCGCGACCGCCAGGCCGGCGGCCCGCGCGCCGGCTTCGATTGCCCAACACACGAACCCAGCCAGCCATGCGCACCCGACTCCTCGCCCGCCTGATCCCCGCCGCCCTGCTCGCCGCCTGCGGCGCCGCCCACGCCCAGGAAAAACAGCTCGAAACGGTCGAGGTGTTCGCCACCGAATCGAGCTGGCAAGCCGGCAGCGTCGGCGTCGGCACCTTCCGCGACACCCCCGCGAAGGACGTACCGATGACCATCAACGTCGTCGACCGCGACCTGCTCGATGCGCAACAGGCCAACAGCCTGTACGAGGCGATGAAGAACACCGCCGGCGTCGCCCGCGCGCAGCTCGGCGCGACCGCCTACGACAACCTGTCGATCCGCGGCCTGCTGGTCGAGAACCGCTCCAACTACCGCCTCAACGGCGGCCTGCCGGTGGTCAACCTCATCGACCTGCCGCTCGAGAACAAGGAGCGCGTCGAAGTGCTGAAGGGCGTGGGCGGCCTGTACTACGGCTTCGTGCCGCCGTCCGGCATCATCAACCTCGTCACCAAGCGCGCCGGCAGCACACCAGTCACCGCCGTGCAGTTTTCCACCGACGACAACGGCAGCGCCGTCGCCGGCCTCGACGTCGGCCGCCGCTTCGGCGCGGACGGACAATTCGGCGCGCGCGTGAACATCGTCGGCGGCCAGCTCGAAAGCCCCGTGCGCGACGCCGGAGGCGACCGCCACCTCTACGCCGGCGCCTTCGACTGGCAGGTCACCGACCGCTGGCTGCTCAAGCTCGACGTCGAGGACATCGCCAAGGACGTCGTCGAGCAGTCGAGCATCAAGACGCTGAATGCCGTGAACGGCAAGATTCCGCTGCCGCACATCCCGGATCCGCGGAAGCTCATCGCGCCCGACTGGGCCAACTACGACGCGAAGGCGCAGAACGTGCAGCTACGCAGCGATTTCGCCATCGACGACAACTGGATCTGGACCGTCGAAGCCGGCCGCGCGTACCTCGAACGCGACCGCAACTTCTCGCAGATGGAAAACTACAACCTCGCGACCGGCGAAGGCCGCCTGCGCATCTCGCGCACCAAGGACCAGGACTACACCAACCGCAACCTGCGCACCGAACTCGCCGGGCGCATCACCACCGGAGCCGTCACCCACGACCTGACCTTCGGCTATGCGCAGAACACGCTCAACCAGACGCTCGGCACGACCCGCCAGGTCACGGTCGCGCAGAACCTCTTCAATCCGCGCGACATCGCCAAGACCGCCGTGACCTATCCGGCCATGCAGCCGCATTTCGACACGCGCGACAAGGGCTGGTACGTCTTCGACCGCGCGGGTTTCGGCGACTGGCTGCTGATGGGAGGCCTGCGCGCCAGCGAGTTCGGCTACGACCACCCGACGACCGAGTACACCAAGCACAAGGTCACCCCGACACTCGCCGCCGTGTACAAGCTCACACCCGCCACCAACCTTTACGCCGGCTACCTCGAAGGGCTGGAGGACGGCGGCTCGGCGCCCCTCGGCACCGTGAACGAGTTCGAGCCGCAGAAACCGATGGTCACGAAACAGTGGGAGGGCGGCATCAAGACCGAATGGCAGGGCCTGCAGGCGAACGCCGCGCTGTTCCAGATCGAGCGCCCGATGAACGGCGTAAACCCGAATGGCACGACCAGCACGGCCGACGACCGTTACGAGCGCCTGGGCGAAGGGCGCTACCGCGGCGTCGAAGTGTCCGCCGGCGGCCGCATCGCGCCGCGCTGGAGCCTGTTCGCCTCGGCCCAGTGGCTCGACGCCGAATTCACCGAGGCCGAGAACGACCCTCGCCTCGTCGGCAACCGCCCGGCGAACACCCCGCGGGTCACGGCCAGCCTCTTCGTCGAACACAGCCTCGCCGCCGTGCCGGGCCTCGCGCTCTCCGCCGGGGCCTACTACACCGGCAAACGCGAAGTCGATCCGCTCAACCAGGCTGCGGTCGACGGTTTCACCCGTTACGACCTCGGCGCGCGCTACCGCACCAAGCTCGACGGCAAGCAGCTCGACCTGGTCGCGAACGTGGAGAACGTCACCGACGAACGCTACTGGGCCGCGGCCGGCGACAGCCGCGTGAACTCGAACAGCCCCTTGCTCGCGGTCGGCATGCCGCGCACGCTACGCCTCTCCGCAAAACTGAGCTTCTGAGCCCGACGTGATCCACCTCCACCACCGCCCGCCCAGCCACCGCGGCAACTCGCAGAAGTGGCTGCGCCGCATCCACGCCTGGTTCGGAATGGCGCTCGCCGCGATGCTGCTGCTGTTCGCGACCACCGGTTTCCTGCTGAACCATCGCGCGGTCATGAAGATCCCCGCGCTGGACCGCAAGGAGGTCACGCAGCTGCTGCCGGTGGAGGCGACACCTGCCGACCCGGCCGCGCTCGCCGCGGCGCTCGCGCCCGCGTTGGGGCTCGACGCGGCGTCGTTCAAGCCGCGCGTCGAGCCGGCGAAGGCGGTGGGCTGGGGTGAGGGCGACATCCGCCAGCCCGAACGCTGGATCCTGCGCGCCGACACGCCGTCCGAAACCGTGCAGATCGACTACTGGGCCGGCAGCCGCCAGGCCGAAGCCAAGCGCACCAAGCCCAACCTGTGGCTCTACCTCGCGCGCCTGCACATGTCGATCGGCACCGGCCCCTCGTGGGTGCTGATGTCCGACGCCGCCGCGCTGGGCCTCGCCTTCCTCGGCCTGTCCGGCTTCTGGCTGTGGGGCCGGCTGCACGGCTCGCCGCGCCGGCTCGCGCTCTTGGCAAGCGGTGGCCTCGCCACCGCCACCGCGCTCGCGTGGATCGCCGGCTGACCGCACGTCGACCGATGAACCCGTAGGGCGGGAGGAGCGCAGCGCATCCCGCCGAACCACGCGCCACATCCCCCCCCACCGCCCTACGGCGGGATACGCCTTCGGCTCCTCCGCCCTTCAAAACCGTCCGAGTTCAGGCTGTAGGACTGGCTGCATGGCTCGCGCTATTGGCGAGCGGCGGCTTCAAATACAAGCATATGCTAATATGACGAACTCCACCCCGCGCGGCCTGTCTCACTGCCCGCAAGCACCCGACGAATCCCGGAGTTCCTCATGTCCATCGCCCTCTCCCTTACCCGCCGCCGCACGCTCCTTGCCGCCGCGGCGGCAATCCTCCTGCCGCTCGGCCCCGTGTTCGCGCAGCAAGCCGTGCCCGAAATCACCCCTGCCGAGGCACAGGCGCAGGCCAAGGCCGGCAAGATCACGCTGATCGACGTGCGCACGCCCGACGAATGGCGCGAAACCGGCGTCGCGGCGGGCGCCACGCCGATCAACCTGTACCACCCGGGCGGAGCGGAAGGCTTCGTCAAGGAAGTGGTCGCGAAGGTCGGCGGCAAACGCGACACCCCGATCGCCTTCATCTGCCGCAGCGGCAACCGCAGCGGCCAGGCGCAGCGCCTGCTCGCCGCCCAGGGCTTCACGAACGTGTTCAGCGTCCGCGAAGGCATGAGCGGCAGCGCCGCCGGCCCCGGCTGGATCAGGAGCGGCCTGCCGGTCGAAACCTGCAAGACCTGCTGAGCGGGGCTCGACGGAGTCGCGGATCACGGCTCCGTCGCACCGCCGCTGCACTGCAGCAAATTTCACCCAGAAGACTCGCGAAACCTGCGAGAATCGGGCCTCCCGTCGCATCCGCGACCCACCCGCACCCGCCGTGATCCTCCGTCCCCGCCCGCACTGGTTCCGCCTGCTTTTCGTCCGCCGCGGATCCCTCGTCCGGCGCATCCTGTCGCAGCAACTGTTCATCTTCGCGCTGTCCTGTGCCGTCGTGCTGCTGCACGGACAGCTCTTCCACTGGAAGGTCACCCTTACGGCCGCGCCGTTCTCGTTGATGGGTGTGGCCTTCGCGATCTTCCTCGGCTTCCGCATCAACGCGAGCTACGACCGCTACTGGGAAGCGCGCAAGCTGTGGGGCACGGTACTCGTCGAAGCGCGCAACCTCTCACGCCAGGCGCTCACCCTCGCCGCACCGCGCGAGACGCAGCGAGTGTTCGTGCTGGGACTGGTGGGTTTCGCGACGGCGATGCGCAACCACTTGCGTGCCCGTCCGCGCGACACCGACCTCGCCGGACTGCTGCCGGCCGAACTGGTCGAGCGCGTGCGCACTGCGCGCTTCGGCCCCGCACTGATCCTGCTGTGGCTGGGCGAATGGCTACGCGAGCGGCGCGCCGCAGACGAACTCGACGCGATCACCGCGCAGCAGATGGAGCAGTCCCTCAACGAACTCTCCAACGCGCTGGGCGGCTGCGAGCGCATCGCCGGCACGCCGCTACCCTTCGCCTATTCGGTGATCCTGCATCGCACCGCGTATTTCTACTGCATGCTGCTGCCCTTCGGCCTGGTGGACTCGATCGGGATCATGACACCCCTGATCGTGTGCTTCGTCTCCTACACCTTCTTCGCTCTCGAGGCGCTCAGCGACGAAATCGACGACCCCTTCGGCATGATGGCCAACGACCTCGCGCTCGACGCGCTGGTCGCCGGCATCGACGCCAGCCTGCGCGAAATGCTCGGCGAAATCCCGCCGCCCGCCCCCGTCCCCGACGCGAACTACCTGCTGACCTGAGCGCCGGGCCCGACCACGCCGGTCGGGGCCCCGATCGTAGGGCGGGAGGAGCCGAAGGCGTATCCCGCCATGCGGCGTTCGGGGGGATCCCGGCGCCTGGAGTGGCGGGATGCACTTCGCTCCTCCCGCCCTGCAGCCTGTCACGGCGCTACCAGCCCAGCCCCTTCCTCAGCACCAGCAGCACGCCCATGCCGGCGATGAAGGGCAGCCACGGGCTACGCGAACGCATTGCGGCGAGCGCGACGACGATACCGGCGGCGAACTTGGGATTCACCGGATCGAACGCCCCTGCGTCGAGCAGCAGGTCCGGCGTGATCAGCGCCGACAGCGCCGCGGCGGGTGCATAGCGCAGCGCACGCTGCAGCGCCGGCGGCAGGCGTGCGCCCTCGCCACTGAGCACGAAGCTGCCGCGCGTGAGAATCGTCGTCGAGCCGATCGCCAGCAGCGTCAGCCACAGCCATACCCCCTCTACCATGCCTGCCTCCGCTTCTCCGTCCAGCGCTCGGCAACGAAACCAGCCGCGATGCCGAGGGCGATCCCGGCGATGACACCGAGCCTGAGCGGCAAGCCGCGCAGCAACACGGCGCCCAGGCCGCCGACCAGCGTCGCGACGAGCATCGCGCGCTGCCGCACCATCGGCACCAGCATCACCATCAACGCGATGGTCGTCATGAACTCCAGCGACCAGTCCTTCGGGAACACGCCCGCCCCAAGAATCCCGGCGATGCCGCCGAGCTGCCACATGCTCCAGCACAACAGCGCCGGTGCCACGTAGAAACCCCAGCGCCAGTGCGGATCGTCGGCGCGCAGCAGGCGATCCGCACACAGCACGAACAGCCCGTCGACGAGCAGATAGCCCGACAGCAGGCGCTTCGACCACGACGCGCCGTGGAAGGCCGGCGCAAGTGCCGCACTGAAGATCACGAAGCGCAGGTTGAGCACCAGCGCAGTCACGAAGATCAGCCACAGCGGCGCGCCGGCGGCGATCAGCGGCAGCGTGCCGAGCTGGGCGGTGCCCGCATAGACGATCAGGTTCATGCCCAGCGACTCGACCACGGACAGGCCCGTCGAGCGCATCGCCACGCCAGTGACGATGGCCCACGGGATGAGGCCGACCGACATCGGCAGCATCAGTCGGACACCTTCGCGGGCGCCGCGTTTGAAGGACTCGTTCATGGGGGGATGCTTTGACCTGAAACGGAAAAAGCAGCCTAGGATACCAGCGCATTTGCCGCGCCGGCATACGGAACTTCCCTCAGCGACCTTGCTGCGCCATCTGCGCACGCGCGGCCCACACCTCGGCCGGCCAGCGGCTCTGGATGAAGGCGAGCGTGCTGCGGATCTCGTCGTCGGACAGCACGCGGGCGAACGCCGGCATGTCGCTCGCGTAGCCTTCGGGCGCCCACGGCGGCACCATGCCCTCGCGCACGATGTTCACGAGCAGCTCGTTCGGATGGTGCCAGGTGTGGCCGGACGCATCGTGCGGCGGCGCGGGCAGGCGCCCGTCGGCCTTGCGCTGGCGCCAGTCGGGCTGACCTTCGCGATTCGCGCCGTGGCAGGCTGCGCAGTGCTGCCGGTACAGCGCCTCGCCGCGCGCGACCTGCGCACCGTCCTTCGGATCGATCCCGCCGTCGCCCCCGCCGCCGCAGCCCGACAGGGCAACGAGTACGGCCGCGGCGAGCGTTGCCTGCCGCAGCAGGCGCGGGCCGGCCTTACGGATCACGCCGGTCGCCGCAGGGGTGGCGGTCCGCCCCGCAGTAGTGGAAGTCGCCGAGCGGGCGGTTGAAGGTGTATTCGAAGGGCTTGCCGACGAGTTCGTGCGCGGCATCGCCGGCGGAGCCCGTCGGCAGCGTGAAGGGCAGCGCGACGACGAACACCGCAGCGCCGATCACCGTGCCGACCAGGCCGAGCGGACGCACCAGGAGCAGGTCCGCCGTCATGTCGCCGGCGCGGTCACCCGTCACGGTGCCCGCCTGCTGCGCGGACACGCCCGCGCTCATCGTCAGCAAAACGGCCGCCCCCAGGGCGGCGGCGAGCTTCCTGCTCATGTCGACTCTCCGGTGCCCCTCGGCACGGGGCTCAATGGCTGGCGAAGACGCTGGTCTTGCCGTCGGCAGCGACGCTCACGACCTTGTAGCGGTCCGCGGGATACGGCCCTTCCATCCCGGGCGAACCCTGCGGCATGCCCGGCGCCGAAATGCCGACGACCTTCGGCTTCTCCGCCAGCAGGCGCTTCACGTCGGCCGCAGGCACATGCCCTTCGACGAAATACCCGCCGACTTTTGCAGTATGGCAGGAGGTCTGCGCCTGCGGCACCCCCGCCTCGCGCTTGATCGTGCCCATGTCACTGCTGCGGACCTCCTTCACCTTGAAACCGGCCTCGCGCATGTGCTCGGCCCATTTGCCGCAGCAGCCGCAGTTGGGATCCTTGTACATCACGACTTCCTCGCCGGCAGCCAGCACCGGCGCGGAGAAGGCCGCGGCCAGCGCCAGCGCGGCGAGGGCGGAGAGGGCGGCGAAGGGACGGCGGGCGGAACGGGACGGGGTGTGCGACTTCATGGTTTTCCTCTGACTCAGACGGTTACCGACGTTTGGCCGCTTGCGGAAGACGGAGGTTCCGTCCCGCCCGGCCCGCTTGCCGCCATGCGCGCATCGGCGGACGCGAGCGGCAGATACAGCGTGAAGGTGGTGAGGCCGCCGACCGATTCGACTACGACGCGGCCACCATGCGCTTCGGCGATCGAGCGCGTGATCGCCAGCCCCAGCCCCGCACCATCGCCCTGACGGGTGCGCGACGGGTCGACGCGGTGGAAACGGTCGAAGATGCGCGAGAGGTGCTCGGGCGGGATGGTCTCGCCGGGGTTGCCGACCGCGAGCCGCGCCTCGTCCCCTGCCGTGTCGATTGCGATGCGCACGACACCGCCCGGTGCCGCATGACGCAGCGCGTTCGACAGCAGGTTCGACACCGCGCGCCGCAGCATCAGCCGGTCGCCCTGCACGCGCGCATCGCCGCCGACCTCGATCCGCAGCCCCTTCTCCTCCGCCAGCGCCTCGTAGAACTCGGCCAGAGCCCCCGCCTCCCCGGCGAGCGACAGCGTCTCGGCCGGCCGCGGCAGCAGGCCGTTGTCCGCCTGCGCGAGGAAGAGCATGTCGGCGATCATGCGAGCGAGCCGCTCGTACTCCTCCAGGTTCGACTGCAGGATCTCGCGATACTCGTCCGCACCGCGTGCGCGTCCGAGCGCGACCTCGGTCTGCGTCATGAGGTTGCTCACCGGCGTACGTAGTTCGTGCGCGATGTCCGACGAGAATTCGCTCAGGCGCCGGAAACCGTCTTCCAGGCGCACCATCATCGCGTTCAGTTCGCCCGCCAGCGATTCGAGCTCGACCGGCAGCCTGCGCGTATCGATGCGCGCGGTGAGGCGCTGCGCCGACACGCCGCGCGCGACCTCGGCCATCTTGCGCAGCGGCGCGAGCCCACCGCGAGCGGCGACCGCACCGAGCAGGCCCGTCGCCACGATCGCAAGCGCCACCGCGAACCACAGCGAACGCTCGAAGTCGCGCATGAAGGCGCGGTGATGCTCGATGTCCATCGACACCACGACGCGGGCCGCCGGGGCCCCGGCAATGCCCGTGGGCGCGCTCGCCACCACACCGCGGTAGATGTGCCCGCCCTGCTCCCAGGTGTGGGCTGGCGGAAAGGCGGTCGCATCGGAACCGGGATCGACCCGCACCGCCTGCACAGGGAAATCCGCCCCCGACGACGCGAACAGGATCTCGCCGCGCCCCTCGTCCCTCAGCACCGCGATCGCCAGGCTGTGGTGCCCCACCAACGCGCTGTCGAGCTGCTGCGCGACGTTCGCGAAATCGCCCTCCTCGCCCACCTGCGCGAGCACCGAACGCGCCAGTTCGAGCTTGCCGTGCAGTTCGACGAGATCGCCTTCCTCGAAATGACGCTCGACCGTCGCCGAGATATAGATGCCCAGGCCCAGCAGCACCGCGGCGAAAAGCCCGCCGAACAGCAGCGTCAGGCGCAAGGTGAGCGAAAACCTCTGCATCACGGTGCCTCGAGGACGTAGCCCATGCCGCGCACGGTGCGGATCAGCTTGGGCTCGAACGGGTCATCGACCTTGGCGCGCAGGCGGCGCACCGCGACCTCGATCACGTTGGTGTCGCTGTCGAAGTTCATGTCCCATACCTGCGAGGCGATCAGCGAACGCGGCAGCACTTCCCCCTGCCGGCGCAGCAGCAACTCCAGCAGGCCGAACTCCTTGGCGGTCAGGTCGATGCGCTGGCCCGCCCGCGTCACCCGCCGGCGCAGCAGGTCGAGTTCCAGGTCCGCCGCGCGCAGCAGCTCCGGCTCCTTGGTCTTGCCCCGCCTGAGCAGCGTGCGCACGCGCGCCAGCAGCTCGGAAAACGCGAAGGGCTTCACGAGGTAGTCGTCCGCCCCCAGCTCCAGTCCGCGCACGCGGTCCTCGACTTGGTCGCGCGCGGTCAGGAACAGCACCGGCATCTCGCGCCCCGCGCGGCGCACCGTCTGCAGCACGCTCCAGCCGTCGAGGCCGGGCAGCATCACGTCGAGAATGACTAGATCGTAATCGCCGGTCAGCGCGAGGTGCAGCCCGTCCATCCCGTCGCGCGCGAGGTCGACGACGAAGCCCGCCTCGACCAGCCCCTGGCGGAGGTAGTCGCCCGTCTTGATTTCGTCCTCGACAATCAGGATCTTCACTTGCGCGTCCCTCGGTTCCTGCTCTTGCGGCGCATTGTGCCCCCCCGCCCCGGACCCGCGCTCATGATTACAAAGATGTAATCTTCGCGTCAGCCTCGCGTCGCCGACGCCTCCCCATCATCTCGACAAGCACATCATCCCAGGACCCGGCATGCCGACCTTCCGCTTTTCCGCACGCATGAACGGACTGCTGCTCGCCGCCGCGGCCGCCACGCTCCCGCTCGTCGCCAGCGCCCATGGAACCGCCACGCACGAGGCGAAGATCGACGACTCCGTCATGCGCGAGCAGCAGGACTGGGGTGTGGCCGGCCTGCGCCGCGAGGCCGTGCGCACGATCACGATCCGCATGGACGACCGCATGCGCTTCACACCCGAACGCATCGAAGTGCGCGAAGGCGAAACGGTACGCCTGGTCGCACGCAACGACGGCACGACGCTGCACGAACTGGTGCTCGGCACGCGCAAGACCCTGGTCGAACACGCCGAACTGATGAAGAAGTTTCCCGACATGGAGCACGACGCCCCCTGGATGGCGCATGTGCCGCCCGGCGGCACGGTCGAGATCGTATGGACCTTCAACCGCCCCGGTCCGTTCGAGTTCGCCTGCCTGATCGCGGGCCACTTCGACGCCGGCATGGTCGGCACGATCGACGTCAAGCCCGCCGCCCGCGCCCAACGCGCGAAGAACCACGCCAAAGCCGGCTGACGCTCCCGCCCCACGAACCCCTCACGAGACCGACATCATGAAAATCAAACTCCTCCTGATCGCTGCCGCCTGCCTGAGCGCCCCGGCGGCATTCGCGCAGAACACTCACGATGCGCACGGCAGCCACGGCGCGCACATGATGGCCGACGCATCGGCGAAACCGGTGGCGCCGACCGAAGGCACGGTGCGCAAGGTCGACAAGGCCGCCGGCAAGATCACCATCGCCCACGGCCCGCTCGAAAACCTGGGCATGCCCGGAATGACGATGGCCTTCCGTGCGGGCGACGCGGCGATGCTGGACCAGGTCAAGGCGGGCGACAAGATCCGCTTCGTCGCCGAACGTGTCGACGGCGCGTTCAGCGTCAAGCAGCTGGAAGTACTGAAGTGAACCCCGGCCTCGCGGACAAGGCGTTCGCGAGGCCGCCAGCTGTCCCCAGCTTTCACGCGAACCGATGCTGGCAAAAACAACAACCTTTTAGCAGAGTCCAGACGATGACTTCGTCCCTGACGAGGACCGGACCGCGGCACCTGTGCGCCACCGTCCTCATTGCGGCGCTCACCTTTTCAGGCGCCGCCGCCCACGCACAGGACGACCCCGGCTCGCTGCCCCCGAGTTTTCCCGTCGCAACGCCCGCGGCCGCCTCCCTGCCCGCTTCGCCCGCCCTCGGCGCAGACATCGCCGGCCTGCTCGAACACGCCCGCGCCAGCAACCACGGCTTCGCCGCCCAGCGCGCCGAAACCGCGGCCGCGCGCGAACGCACGGACTCGGCCGGCGCCCTGCCCGACCCGAACGTCCAAGTCGAGCTGATGGACTTCACCAACCAGATGCGCGGCGGCGGCACGACGCTCGTCCCGGGGCGCGTCGGCGAGACCCGCTACCGCATCATCCAGGCGCTCCCCGGCTGGGGCAAGCGCGACCTGCAGACGCGCACCGCGACCGCCAAGGCCGATCAGGCCGCCGCCGGGCTGGACGCGGCCTGGCTCGATCTCGCCGCGGCGGTCAAGAACGCGTGGCTGCGCTACTACGCCGCCGACCGCGAAGCCGCGCTCGCACGCGAATCCCTCGCGCTCCTCGGCGGACTCGAGGAAGCGACCCTCGCGCGCTACCGCCAGGGCCTCGTCCCGCAGCAGGCGGTGCTGCGCGCCCAGCGCGAGATCACCACCCAGCGCATCGCGCAGGTCGGCATCGAGCAGCGCCGGCGCAGCGCGGCTGCCGCCCTCAACGGCATCCTCGCACGCTCGCCCGACGCGCCGCTCGCCGCGCCGGCGGAGCCCCCCGCGCTGCCCTCGGCGCTTGATCTTCCCGCGCTGATCGCCCGCGCCCGCGCGGCCAACCCCGCGATCATGGCGGACGAGCGCGGCATCGAAGCCGCGCAGCTCGAACGCGAACGCACCTTCGCCGACCGCTACCCGGACTACTCGGTCGGCCTGACCAACAACCGCCCGCGCGGCGAGGATCAGTCCTGGGACGTGATGTTCGAGGTCATGATCCCGCTGCAGCAATCGGCACGCCGTGCGCGCGAGCGCGAGGCGGCACAGATGCTCACCGCCGCCGACGCCCGCCGCGAGGCAACCGCCTCGCGCCTGGACGGCGAACTCGGCACCGCCTGGTCGATGTTCACCAGCGCGCAGGAAACCCGGCGCCTGATCCGCGGCACGCTGCTGCCGCAGGCGCAGGCCACGCGCGACACCACCCGCGCGGCCTTCGAGACCGGCCGCGTCGACTTCGACGCCGTGCTCGAAGCCGAGCGCCAGCTCGTCGACACCCGCAGCAGCCTGCTGCAGGCCGATACCGAAGCCCGCACGGCCCTGTTCGAAATCGAGAAACTGGTCGGAGACGCCCTGTGACACCCGCCGCACGACTCACCCTCACCACGCTCGCAGTCGCCGTCGCGCTCGCCGCCGGCTACTTCGCCGGCACCCGCAACGCGGACCACGCCGCCCCCATCGCGCCCACCGCATCCTCCGACTCGAACCCCGCGGCCACCGCCCCGGGAGCGAAGAAGATCCTCTACTACCGCAACCCGATGGGCCTGCCCGACACCTCGCCGGTGCCGAAGAAGGACTCGATGGGCATGGACTACATCCCGGTGTACGAAGGCGAGGACGCCGGCGCGGACGACAGCGGCGCCGTCACCGTCAGCCCCTCGCGCCTGCAGACGCTGGGGGTGCGCACGGCCGTCGCCGAGCTGCGCACGCTCGGCGAACCGGTGCGTGTCGTGGGCCGCGTCGCGATCAACGAACGCACGACCGTCGACGTCGCGCCGCGCTTCGAAGGCTGGATCGAGCGCCTGCACGTCAACGCCAGCGGCGACCCGGTGCGCCGCGGCCAGGCGCTGTTCTCGGTGTATAGCCCGGAACTCCTCTCCGCCGGCTCCGAACTGCAGATCGCCGAACGCCTGCAGCACGACGCCGCGAACGACCCCGCCGCCGCGGACTCCGCAAAGCGCCTCGCCGACGCGACGCGCGCGCGCGTGTCGAACTGGCAGATGAAGCTGCCCGAAGGCGCGAAGGCTGCCGGTGGACGCCTCACCTTCACCTCGCCCGCGAACGGCGTCGTGCTGGAGAAGAAGGCCGTCGAAGGCATGCGCTTCATGCCCGGCGATGCGCTCTACCGCATCGCCGACCTCTCCACCGTCTGGGTGCTCGCCGACGTATATGAACGCGACCTCCCGCGCGTGAAGGCCGGCCAGCCTGCGACGGTCACGCTCGACGCCTTCCCGGGACGCAGCTTCACCGCGAAAGTCGCCTATCTCTACCCGACGCTGGACGCCGCGACGCGCACCACGCCCATCCGCCTCGAACTGGCGAACCCCGACGGGCTGCTGCGTCCCGGCCTCTTCGCGCATGCCGAAGTCGCGACCGGCACCACCGCCCCGGCGCTGACCGTGCCCACGTCCGCGCTGATCGACAGCGGCGAGCGCCAGGTCGTGCTCGTCGCGCAGGGCGAAGGCCGCTTCGCGCCCAGACCCGTCAAGGTCGGCCGGCGCGGCAGCGAGCATGTCGAAATCCTCGAAGGCGTCGCGGCGGGCGATTCCGTCGTCGTCTCGGCGAACTTCCTCATCGACGCCGAAAGCAACCTGCGCGCTGCACTCGCGACCTTCACCGCGAGCAAGGACAGCGGCACCGCCGCGACGCAACACTACTCCGCCGAAGGCACGCTCGACGCGATCGACACCTCGGCCGGCACCGTCAGCATCACCCACGGCGAGATCCCCGCGCTGAAGTGGCCGCCGATGACGATGGACTTCAACCTGGCCTCGCCCGAGGTCGTCAAGGGCATCGCCCCGGGCAGCGCGATCCGCTTCGAGTTCGAACAGCATGTGCCGGGCGAATTCGCGATCACGCGCGTCGAAGCCGCCGCACCGGCATCCGCCGGCCACAAGGGACACTGAGGGGTCCAGAATGCTCAACCGCCTCATCGACTGGTCCGCGCGCAACGTCTTCCTCGTCCTGCTGGCGACGCTGTTCGTCAGCGCCGCCGGCATCTATGCGCTGAAAAAAACACCCGTCGACGCCCTGCCCGACCTCTCCGACGTGCAGGTGATCGTCTACGCCGACTACCCCGGCCAGGCGCCGCAGGTCGTCGAGGACCAGGTCACCTACCCGCTCACCACCGCGCTGCTGGCCGTGCCCAAGGCCAAGGTCGTGCGCGGCTTCTCGATGTTCGGCGCGTCCTATGTGTACGTAATCTTCGAGGACGGCACCGACATCTACTGGGCGCGCTCGCGCGTGCTCGAATACCTGTCCTCGGCCGCCGGCCGCATGCCCGCCGGCGTCGCCCCGCAGATCGGCCCCGACGCGACCGGCGTCGGCTGGGTGTACCAATACGCCCTCACCGGCAAGGACCGCTCGCTCGCCGAACTGCGCAGCCTGCAGGACTGGTACGTGCGCTACCAGCTCACCAAGGCGCACGGCGTCGCCGAAGTCGCGAGCCTCGGCGGCTTCGTCAGGGAATACCAGGTCACCGTCGACCCGCACCGGCTCGCCACCTACGGCATCCCGCTCGACCGCGTCTCCCAGGTGATCCGCGCCTCCAACCGCGACGTCGGCGGGCGCGTCGTCGAACTGGCCGAAACCGAGTACATGGTGCGCGGCCGCGGTTACCTCAGGAACACCGAGGATATCGGCAACCTTGTGCTCAAGAGCGAAGGCGGCACGCCCGTGCTGGTGCGCGACATCGCGCGCGTCGAGATGGTCCCCGCCGAGCGGCGGGGCATCGCGGAGCTCAACGGCGAAGGCGAAGTCGCGTCCGGCATCGTCATGGCGCGCTTCGGCCAGAACGCGCTAGACGTGATCGCCAACGTCAAGGCCAAGATCAGCGAGATCTCCGCGGGGCTTCCCGAAGGCACCTCCATTGTCCCGGTCTACGACCGCTCGGCGCTGATCGAGCGCGCGATCACCAACCTCAAGGGGACGCTGCTCGAGGAAAGCCTCATCGTCGCCGTCGTCTGCATCGTATTCCTGATGCACGTGCGCAGCGCGCTGGTCGCGATCATTACCCTGCCGATCGGCATCCTCATCGCCTTCATCGCGATGCGCGCGCTCGGCCTCGGCTCCAACATCATGAGCCTGGGCGGCATCGCGATCGCCATCGGTGCGATGGTCGACGCCGCCATCGTGATGATCGAGAACGCCCACAAGCGCCTCGAACGCCTCCCCCACGACGCGGGCACGGCGGAACGCGCCGAGACGATGATCCGCGCATGCAAGGAAGTCGGCCCGGCGCTGTTCTTCTCGCTGCTGATCATCACGGTGTCCTTCCTGCCGGTGTTCACGCTCGAAGGCCAGGAAGGCCGCATGTTCTCGCCGCTCGCCTTCACCAAGACCTTCGCGATGGCGGGCGCCGCGCTGCTGTCGGTGACGCTTGTGCCGGTGCTGATGATGCTCTTCATCCGCGGCCGCATCATGCCCGAGGCGAAGAACCCGGTGAATCGCGTGCTGATCTGGCTCTACCGCCCGATCATCGCGTGGGTCATGCGCCACCGCTGGCTCACCCTGATCGCCGCGGCGATCTCGATGGCGATCACCATTTTCCCCGCCAGCCGCATCGGTTCGGAGTTCATGCCCACACTCAACGAGGGCACCCTCTTCTACATGCCCGCCTCGCTCCCCGGCATGTCCGTGACCAAGGCCGGCGAACTGCTGCAGACTACCGACCGCATCATCAAGACCTTCCCCGAAGTCGAATCCGTGTACGGCAAGGCCGGTCGCGCCAGCAGCGCCACCGACCCCGCCCCGCTCGAAATGTTCGAAACCGTCATCAACCTCAAGCCGCAGGCCGAATGGCGCCCCGGCATGACGACCGACAAGCTCATCGCCGAGATGGACGCCGCACTGAAGTTCCCCGGCGTCGCCAACTCCTGGACCATGCCGATCAAGGCCCGCCTCGACATGCTCTCGACCGGCATCCGCACGCCGATCGGCGTCAAAGTCTTCGGCAAGGACCTCACCGTCATCGAACGCCTCGCGCGCGAAGTCGAAGCAGCCGTGCGCGACGTCCCTGGCACAACCAGCGCCTACGCCGAGCGCGTCACCGGCGGCTTCTACCTCGACATCACCCCCGACCGCGCCCAGCTCGCACGCTACGGCATCACCGTCGACGACTTCCAGATGGTCGTCGCCACCGCGCTCGGCGGCGACCCGGTCACGACCACCGTCGAAGGCCTCGAACGCTACACCGTCGCCGTGCGCTACCCGCGCGACCTGCGCGACGACCCGCGCCGCATCGCCGCCGAGGTCTTCGTGCCGCTCCCCGCCGGCGGCAACCTCCCGCTCGGACAGCTCGCCAAGGTCTCGCTCACCAAGGGCGCGCCCGCCATCCGCACCGAGAACGCGCTCCTCACCGCCTACGTGTTCGTCGACATCCGCGACCGCGACATCGGCTCCTACGTCGCCGACGCGCGCCGCGCCGTCACCGAAAAGGTCGACTTCCCGCCGGGCTACTACGCCACCTGGAGCGGCCAGTTCGAATACATGGAGCGCGCCAAGGAAAAGCTCGTCGTCGTCGTCCCGCTCACCCTCGCGATCATCTTCGTGCTGCTGTACTTCAACTTCCGCCGCCTCACCGAAACCCTGATCGTCATGCTCTCGGTCCCCTTCGCGCTGGTCGGCGGCATCTGGCTGATGTGGTGGCTCGGCTACAACATCAGCGTCGCCGTCGCCGTCGGCTTCATCGCGCTGGCCGGCGTCGCCGCCGAAACCGGCGTCGTCATGCTGATCTACCTCGACCAGTCGTGGCAAACGATCAAAGCCCAGCGCCAGGCCGAGGGCCGGCTACCCGATGCGGCCGACCTCTACCACGCGATCATGGAAGGCGCCGTCGAACGCGTCCGCCCCAAGATGATGACCGTGGTCGCCATCATCGCCGGCCTGCTGCCCATCATGTGGGGCAGCGGCACCGGCAGCGAAGTCATGAGCCGCATCGCCGCGCCCATGGTCGGCGGCATGCTGTCATCGACGGTGCTCACGCTGGGCGTGATTCCGGCGATCTATGCGCTGGTGAAGGAATGGGAGCTGCGGCGGGGGATGGAATCGGGCGCCACCGTCGCCTCCCCGGAACCGGACAGAGCCTGATGGATGCGCAGGATTTCCTTCATCGGCGCGTAGATAACGTCACGCATTCAGACAAGGCGAGAACAAGCGCGGCAACATTGCTCTGAACTGCGCAGGATTCTCCCCTATCAAACGATCCGGGTAATTCAAAGCTCAGGCCACCTGATCCGCGCCTTTTCCTGAAAGCCAGCCCAACTGCTCCAGCCTGGCGAAGCGATCGAGCGCCGCCATCGACGCAACCTCCTCGCCCAACGCGCGTAACACCGCCGGCATGAGTCGCGCCCCCATGTCATCCTGCAGTCGCAGATAGCGATAGGCGAACTGATCAAGAAGACGGCGGTCATCCTTTCCAAGCGCTTCAAGGTCCGCGCCGCACAACGCACGCAGCGCCAGATCGTCCAGCGCATCGCGCACGCCCGTCTCATGCAGCCGGCAATTCTCGAGAGCCTGCCGAAGCGCCGGCAACTCCGGGGAGAGGGTCACAGCCGGACTCCCGTTTGATGCGCGACGCGCACGATGGGGCGCTCATCGCCCGGTGCCTCGATCACGACGTCAACCTTGCGCTCGCCGAGACAGCGCTCCAGGCACGCCAGAAACCGGATCTTGCGCAACAAGCGCTCCTGCGCATCCAGGCGCACCGGCGACACCAGCAGATCGATGTCTCCGCCGCGCCTGGTGTCGTCCGCACGCGAACCGAACAACCATACGCCCGCCTCGTCGCCGAAGACCTCGGCGGCGGCTTGCCGGATCACCCTCGCTTGCTCCGTACTGAGTCTCATGGGGTCAGTCCCGTGGGAACCTGTGCCGGTTCATCCTACATGGCACTGGGGCGTCTGCCCGATCAATACGGTGCATCGCCACTCTCACGCATCCACGCGGGGATGTCCCGCGTCCCATGCAGCACGCGCCAGACATCGATGTGGTCAGCGTGTTCGACGTCGAAGGAATCGGGGTCTGACCCCGTTTTCCTGCCGCCGCTACAGGCTGCCTCGTCCAAATGGCTTCGAGGCTGGGCGAGCAGTAGCGGTGGGGCGTTTCGGAGCTTCCGGAAGGGTAAGTCGAGGCCTGCCGGTTCCGTTCGGTGACATTGTCAATGCTTGACAATTTCCGCTGTCATCCTGTCGGCTGTTGACGCATTTTGTGACAATTGTCACGGAATGACCGGATGCGGAACGACAGGCCCACGGCCTGCGCAACTTCCTAAGCAATTGTTTTAATATTGTTTTCAGTGAACTTGCGCGCCCAGATGGAGAGCCGAAAAAAAGTGGCACGCGCGTTGCAACAGGGAAGCCAAGCGGGTTTTCCGTGGTTTCCATCAAGGAGAGCATCATGAAAAAGGTTCAACAAGGCTTTACCCTGATCGAACTGATGATCGTTGTGGCGATTATCGGTATTTTGGCGGCGGTGGCGATTCCGCAATATCAGGATTATGTTACTCGCGCGAAGTATCAAGATGCCATGGCGGCGATTGAATCCACAAAAACCGCAACGGGTATTTGCATTCAGGAAAACGGTGGCGATCCCACCGCTTGCAATGACGACACTAAGATCGGAACCACGATGCCGACCACCGCATCCAAAGGCGCCGTCGCGATTACGCGCGGCACCTTTACCGCTGGAACAAATGGGATCGGTGGAACGGCAATCTACATTCTTACTGGCGATGCAACTCTTAGCAGCTGCACGATTACCGCAACTGGTACCGTTGCACAGGCAAACATCAATTGGACATACGCGACCGGCGGAGGCTGCACGAAGGCGAAGACCGGCGTGTGATTCAGCTAGCGTAGGGCGGAAAAGCGAAGCGCCTTCCGCCGCATGAAAGAAGGGACCGCCTCGGCGGTCCCTTCTGCTTTTCAGATAGCATCATGAAACAAAGGACATGAAACAAAGGGACACCCACTTTGTTTTAACTTCGTTTTACCCTCCTTGATATGCTTTAAACATATATCGAGAAGCACGACTCTTGACTCGCCCGCGCACCGCTCTCGTCTGCCTCGCCGATACGCCCTGGTATCACATCGTCTCACGCTGCGTGCGGCGCGCGTTCCTGTGCGGCAAGGACCATTACACCGGTCGATGCTTCGAGCATCGCCGCGGCTGGATCGTTGATCGAATCAGGCAGACTGTCCGCAGTCTTCGCCATCGATGTCGCCGCGTATGCGGTCATGAGCAATCATTTCCATCTCGTCGTCCGCGTCGACACTGAACGCGCCACCAACTGGTCCCGCGACGAGGTGCTGCGGCGCTGGACGCAGCTCTTCGACGGTCCGCCTGCAGTGCGAGACTTTCTGGCAGCCCGCAGCGGCACACCGGCCGCAACCACCTTGCATGTCATTGACCAACTCGTCGAAAAATACCGGTCGAGGCTGAAGGATCTGTCGTGGTTCATGCGGATGCTCAATGAATCCATCGCGCGACAGGCCAACGCCGAAGACGACTTCACGGGGCGGTTCTGGGAAGGACGCTTCAAGAGCCAAGCGCTGCTGGACGAGCAAGCCATCCTGTCGGCGATGACCTATGTCGACCTGAATCCCATTCGCGCACAAATGGCCGACACGCCGGAACGTTCAGAGTTCACGTCCATCGCGGAACGCATCACTGAACTTACGCGAAGGGAAAATAGGGCGAAGGGAAAATAGGGGACAGACCACGATTTTCCTGACTTCCCCTACCCCCGAAGGAGACCGCTGAGGCGGTCTCTTTTTTTTTTTTGCAACCTCGGGGGCACAGCCCCCAGACCCCCAGCCCCCTCGGAGACCCTCACTCCATCCCCCACTTCTGCAGTCGGTAGCGCAGCTGCCGAAGCGTCATGCCCAGCCGGCGCGCCGACTCGCTGCGGTTCCAGCGCGTTTCGTCGAGCGTTCGCAGGATCCGCACGCGCTCGTCCTCGCCGTCCTCGGTCGCATCGGCATCCGGATCGGCGACGAAGGTGTCCGCCGCCCCGAAAGCGCAGAACGGTTGGGCGATGCCTTCCGTGGGGTGCAGGTCGACGTCGCCGGCGCCGATCTCGTCACCCTCGCACAGCGCGCACGCGCGTTCGAGGAGGTTTTCGAGCTCGCGGACGTTGCCGGGAAAGGGGTGCTGCTTCAGGGCAGCGACGGCGTCGGGTGCAAGACGGTGCGGGGGGACGCCATCGCGCTCGGCGAGCCGCGCGAGGATGTGCGCGGCCAGTTCGGGGATGTCTTCCGGCCGTTCACGCAGCGGGGGCACCCGCAGCGTGATGACGTTGATGCGGAAGTAGAGGTCCTGGCGGAATTTGCCGTCGGCGACGAGTTGCGCGAGGTCGCGGTGCGAGGCCGAGAGGATGCGTACATCGACGGATTCTTCGGCGTGGGCGCCGACCGGGCGCACGGCACGCTCCTGGATTGCGCGCAGCAGCTTCACCTGCATCGCCAGCGGCAAATCGGCGACCTCGTCGAGAAACAGGGTACCGCCACGTGCGGCCTGGAAGAGGCCATCCTTGTCGAACACGGCGCCGGTGAAGGCGCCCTTGCGATGGCCGAAGAACTCGCTCTCCATGAGCTCGGGCGGAATCGCGCCGCAGTTCACCGGCACGAAGGGCGCCGACGCACGCGGACCGAGGTCGTGGATGAGGCGGGCGATCACTTCCTTGCCTGTGCCCGATTCGCCCTGGATGAAGACCGGCGCCTGGTTGCGCGCTAGCTTGGCGATCTGTGCGCGCAGGTGCTCGAGCGCCGGGGAGCCGCCGATGAGGGTGCGCGTCGCACCGCCGGCACCGGACGCCGGTGTGGCGTCGGTCTGCAGCTTCAGCGCATGGCTGACGAGTTCGCGCAGTGCCTTGAGTTCGACCGGTTTGGTGACGAAGTCGAAGGCGCCGCACTTCAGCGCACGGATTGCTGTTTCGATGCTGCCGAAGGCGGTGACGACGGCAACGGGCAGGCCCGGTGCGTGCGCCTGGATGTGCGCGACGAGTTCCAGCCCGTCGCCGTCGGGCAGGCGCATGTCGGTGAGGCACAGGCGGTAGGTCTTCTCCGCGAGCAGGCGGCGCGCATCCGCCACCGTTCCCGCGGTGTCGCACGCGAGCCCCATGCGCAGCAGCGAGAGCTCCAGAACTTCGCGGATGTCCTCTTCGTCGTCGATGACCAGGACGTCGACTCCGGCGGGGCGGTTGCGTCGTTCGTGTGTGTTCATGGCTGACTCCGTCCGGTGAGCACGAAATGGGCGCCGGGCGCATTGTCGCGCAATTCGAGCGTGGCGCCATTGGCTTCGGCCAGTTCGCGGGAGATGTAGAGGCCCAGCCCGGTGCCCTTGGGGTGCGTCGTGAAGAAGGGCTCGAACATGCGCGGAAGGTCTGCTGCGGCAATGCCGGGGCCGTCGTCGACGACGTGCACGGCCACCCTTCCGCCAGCCTCGACGCGGGCGTACACGTGCACCGAACCGGGCCCGCCGGAGCAGTAACGGCGGGCGTTGCGGATGAGGTTGTCGAGGATCTGGTGCATGTGGGCACGGTCGACGGCGAAAGTCGCATCGCCGGGGATGTCGATCGCGAAAATCGCACGCTCGGCGCCGCCGCGCAGGGCGAATTCGTCGATCAGGCCGCACGCGAAGGATGCCAGCGGCAGCGCCTCGGGCAAGGTCTCGTCACGCCGTCCCAGCGCCAGCACGTCGCGGATCATGTGCTCGATGCGGCGCGCGTTGTCGTTGATGATGCGCACGAGGCGGACCTGGACGTCGCCGCGCTTCTCCTCCGTCAGCAGCTCCGCCGCCTGCGTGACGGCGGAAAGCGGATTGCGGATCTCGTGCGCCATGCTGGCGGTGAGACGCCCCAGCGCGGCGAGCTTGAGCTGCTGGATGTGGGTCTGGATTTCCTCGAAATCGGTGAGATAGATCACCGTCTCGCCCCCCGCGGCACCCTGCCCGTCCGCGCGATCCTGCTCATCCTTCTGCGCGCCGACAGCACGGCAACGCAGCAGCTTCCCGGCCGGCCCGAGGCGGCGCAGGCTGCCTTCGGGCCCGCTGCAGCAGTTGGGGACGTCGGCGAAATTCTCGTCGACATCGGTCAGACGCAGTCCATCGACACTGCTCAAACCCAGCAGCTCGGCGGCACGTGGATTGGCCTGGCTGACGACGCCGTCCGCCGCGACCACCAGCACGCCGTCCTGCATGTCATGGATGATGCGCTCGTTGACCGCCTGCTGCTTTACGAGCGCCTCGCCGCGCTGCACCGCGAGCGATTCGTTGGCCTTCGCGCGCAACGCGAGGAAACGCGCGGTGATGGCGATGCCGAAGAAGGCGGTGCAGACGAAGGCGACCTGCAGGAAGTCCGCCGCCCGCTCCCCGGCGACGAAACGCCACACGTTCTCGGTCAGCACGGCGACCGTGGCAAGCGCGGCGTAGAAGAGCACCATGCGCCCTTCGGCGACGAGGCCGACACCGGCCAGAACGACCATCATCAGCACCGGCATGCCGCTGCGGTATCCGCCGCTGGCCCACATCATCGCCGTCAGGACGCAGATGTCGATGACGGCCTGCATCGTGATGATGCGATCTACGCCAAAACGCCGCGCGGCATCGGGGAAGCCGAAGGCGAGCACGGCGGCGAGGTAGGCGAAGGCCGCAGCCTTGAAGACTTGCGGGGCGTCCGTGCCCAGATTGAGCTCGAGACCCGCGACGACGAACAGCCCGGCGAGGATCAGGCGGAAGAGGTTGAGGTAGCGCAGGGGCCCCCGGCGCGCGAGATCGCGACGTTCCTCCGCAGCGACACGCATCCTCAGGGTTCCTGGCGCCGAGCGCCGAGCCGGCGATGCTCCTCGCAACAGAAGAAGCGCTCGCCATCGCGCACGCCTTCGCTCTCGGGGACGTGGATGCCACAATGGTCGCAGCCGAGCATGCGTTCGGGGGAGTTGCCGCGGCCCGCACCGCGCCCTTTGCTCCCCGCTCCGCTCCCGTCATTCGGGCGGTTCAGAGCGCGGCGCACCCACCAGATGCCGATCAGGACGAGGATGAATAAGAGCAGGTTTCGCACGATGGACGATGTGAGCGGTATATCAGCCGGGGAAGTTTAGCACGTGCCCGGTGTCACACCTGCCGCAGGCGCTCGCAGGCTGCCGCCAGCGTCGCCTCGTTCTTCGCGAAGCAGAAGCGGATCACGCGCTCGTCGCGGCCGTCGGCGAAAAAGGCCGACACGGGAATCGCCGCGACGCCCGTCTCGCGCGTGAGCCGCTGCACGAAAGCGGTATCGGGTTCGTCCGAAATCGCGTGGTAGCGCGCGAGCTGGAAATAGGTGCCGGACGACGGCAGCAGCTCGAAGCGCGAACCGGCGAGCGCATCGCGGAAGAAATCGCGCTTGCCCGCGTAGAAAGCCGCGAGCTTCTCGTGACGCGAGGCGTCCGCCATGTAGTCGGCCAGCGCGAGCTGCACCGGCGTATTCACGGTGAACACGTTGAACTGATGCACCTTGCGGAACTCCGCCATCAGCTCGCGCGGCCCGACGACGTAGCCGACCTTCCAGCCGGTGATGTGATAGGTCTTGCCGAAGCTCGACACGATGAGGCTGCGCGTGGCCAGGTCCGCATGACGGGCGCAGCTCTCGTGGCGCAGGCCGTCGAAGACGATGTGCTCGTAGACCTCGTCCGAGACGACCACGATGCCGGTGCCGTGCGTCAGCGCCGCCAGCCGCGCCATGTCGCCTGCGGTCCACACCGTCGCGGTGGGGTTGTGCGGGCTGTTGATCATGATCATGCGCGTGCGCGGCGTGATCGCCTCGGCGACCGCGCCCCAGTCCGGCCGGTAGTCGGGCGCCGTCAGTTGCATGCGTACGACGCGCCCGCCCTGCAGCTCGATCGCGGGCGCGTAGGAGTCATACACCGGCTCGAACACGATGACCTCGTCGCCCGGGCGCACCAGCGCGGCGATGGCGGTGAACAGCGCCTGTGTGGCACCGGCCGTCACCGTGACCTCGGTTTCGGGATCGTAGTCCGTGCCATACAGCGCCGACACCTTGTGCGCGATCGCTTCCCGCAGCGGCGCGACACCGCCCATGGGCGCGTACTGGTTGTGGCCCGCACGCATCCAGTGCGCGACGCGCTCGAACAGCACGTCCTCGGCGTTGAAGTCCGGGAACCCTTGCGACAGGTTGATCGCCCCGCATTCCTGCGCGAGGCGCGACATGACGGTGAAGATCGTCGTGCCGACATGCGGCAGGCGGGATTCGAGGGGCGCGGGAAAATGCGGCATGGTTTCAGGCTCTTGTTCGGCGAATCGAAACATTTTGGCAGAGCGCAAACCGATCACCAATTGCGAAAAGGAAAACGCGGCAGCTCGTTTTTTTCCCTGTGGGAGCTCCCACGACAAAACGACCGCCTGCCAGCTTCCGGACGAAACGCTGCAGGCTAAAATACTTTGATGTTCACCCAGCCCATTCCCACGATCCGCCGCGACGGCGCCGCCGTCGTCATCCTCGACCAGACCCTGCTGCCGCACGCATGCGAGCTGCGCCGCCTCGCCACGCTCGAGGAGGTCGCGACGGCGATCCACTCGATGCAGGTGCGCGGCGCCCCCCTGATCGGCGCGACCGCGGCCTACGGCGTCGCGATCGCCCTCGCTACCGATGCCAGCGACGCGCGCCTCGACCATGCGCTGACGACGCTCGCCGCGACCCGGCCGACCGCCGTCAACCTGCATTGGGCAATCGGGCAGATGCGCGAACGCCTGCGCCACCTCGCGCCTGCCGAGCGCCTGGCTGCGGCCTGGCGCGAAGCCGAAACCATCCACCGCGACGACGCCGGAATGTGCGCCGCGATCGGCGGGCACGGCCATGCGATCCTCGAACGCCTCGCTGCCGGGCTCGGCCGCCCGCTGCGCGTGATGACCCACTGCAACGCCGGCTGGCTCGCGACCTGCGGCGCCGGCACGGCGCTCGCGCCGGTGTATGAAGCGCAGGCGCGCGGCCTCGCGGTCGAGGTGTGGGTGAGCGAGACGCGCCCGCGCAACCAGGGCCTGCTCACCGCGTGGGAGCTGCGCGAGGCCGGCGTGCCGCTGCGCCTCATCGCCGACAACGCGGCGGGCATCCTGCTCGCGCGCGGCGAGGTCGATGTCGTCATTACCGGCGCGGACCGAGTCGCGGCCAACGGCGACGCCGCGAACAAGGTCGGCACCTATCTCAAGGCGCTCGCCGCGCGCGAACATGGCGTGCCCTTCTACATCGCTGCCCCGTTCTCGACCGTAGATTTCGGCTGCGCCGACGGCAGCGCGATCCCGATCGAGGATCGCGGCCCGATCGAAGTGTGCACGGTGCTCGGACTGGACAGCGACGGCGCGGTGAAGACGCTGCGCCTCGCGCCCGAAACCACCGCCGCGGCCAACCCCGCCTTCGACGTGACGCCCGCCGGCTGCATCACCGGCATCATCACGGAGCGCGGCGTGTGTGCGCCCGGACGCTTGCGCGACCTGTATCCGGACGCTGCGCGATGAAGCTTTCGGTCCATAAGGAACTGCGGGAACTGCGCGAACGCCTCCTCGCCACCGCGCACGCGATGAGCGCGGCCGGGCTCAACAAGGGCACCGCGGGAAACGTCAGCGTGCGCATCGACGGCGGCATGCTGATCACGCCCAGCGGGATGCCGCCTGCCGCATGCGGTCCGGACGACATGGCGATCGTCGGCGAGGACGGCACAGCCAGCGGCCCCCTGGCGCCGTCGAGCGAATGGCGCTTCCACCACGATCTCTACGCGCGACGCCCGGAAGCGGGTGCGATCCTGCACGCGCACGCGCCCTTCGCGACTTCGCTCGCGTGCCAGCGCATCGGAATCCCGCCCTTCCATTACATGATCGCGCGCTTCGGCGGCAACACCGTGCGCTGCGCGCGCTACGCGACCTTCGGCACGCAGGCGCTGTCGGACAACATCCTCGCCGCGATGGACGGGCGCTCGGCCTGCCTGATGGCGAACCACGGCATGCTGGTGTTCGGACGCGATCTCGACAACGCGCTGGATCTTGCGATCGAGTTCGAGACCCTGTGCGAGCAGTACTGGCGTACGCGCCAGCTCGGCGAGCCGGTGCTGCTGTCGGATGCGGAGATGGCCGAGGTCGTGGAGTGCTTCCGCTGGTACGGCAAGCCGCGGGCGAGCTGACGGAGCGAATCGTAGGGCGGGAGGAGCGCAGCGCATCCCGCCAATCCAATGGTCGCCGACATCCCGGCCGCCGCACGGCGGGATCCGCCTTCGGTTCCTCCCGCCCTGCGACTGCCGCGGACGCACTACGGGTTGGCGAGGGAGAGCAGCACCAGCAGGGCGATCACGAGGAACAACATCACCCCGCCCGCATAGCGCAGCCAGCGCACCCAGCGCCACTTGCGCGCGGCCTTGTCGCCGAGCACGTCGGCGACATAGGCGCCGACGAGGCCCGAGAGCGGATCGTCACTCATCGCCGCGCCCGGACGCGCGCTCCAGCACGCAGAGCAGGCTCGACGTGTCGCTATGCGCGCCACCCTGCGACATCAGCGCGTTGAGCTGCTGCCACACCTGTGCCGCGACCGGCAGCGGCGTGCCGAGGCGCGCGGCCTCGTCCATCAGGATGCCGAAGTCCTTGTGATGCAGGCGCGCCTCGATGCCGGCCGCGAAATCGCGGCGGATCATGCGCTCACCCATCACGTCGAGCATGCCCGAGGATGCCGAGCCGCCCATCAGCGCCTCGCGTACCTTCGCGGGATCGACGCCGTGCGCCTGCGCGAGCAGCATCGCCTCGGCGCAGGCCTGGATCGCCGCGACCATCACCATCTGGTTGCACGCCTTGGCGACTTCGCCCGCACCGTTGTCGCCGACATGCACGACGGCACGCGCGAAGCATTCCAGCAGGGGACGGACGCGTTCGAGCACGGCCGCGTCGCCGCCGACCATCATCGCGACCGTCCCCGCCTCCGCGGCGACCGATCCGCCCGACACGGGCGCGTCGAGCATCGCGGCACCCCGCGCCGCCAGCGCGCTGGCGACCCGGCGCGTCGTGCCCGGGGCGATGGTGCTCATGTCCACATGCACCCAACCCGGCCGCGCGCCCTCGATGAAGCCGCGCTCGCCCAGCGCGACGCGCGCGACGTCCTCGCTGGTCGTGATGATCGTGAACGCGACATCGGTCGCCGCGGCGACTTCGGCCGGCGTCGCATGCACGACGACATCCGTGCCTGCGAACGGCGCGACGCTCTCCGGGCGGCGTGCCCAAAGGTGCAGGCGATGGCCGGCGCGTTGCAGATGCTGCGCCATCGGGCGCCCCATCGCGCCCAGGCCGACGAATCCGACGTCCATCAGTCCTGCCCTTCCCCGCCGCTCATGCGTTCGAGGAGCTTGAGCATCGCGATCGAGTCGTTCTCGCCCAGGCCGCTGCCCACCATCGCGTTGAGCATCTGCGCGGTCGCCGCGGACGTGGGCAGCGCGAGGCCGAGGCGGTGCGCCTCTTCCATCACGATGCGCAGGTCCTTCTGGTGCATCCAGGCCTTGAAGCCGGGCTTGAAGTTGCGGTCGAGCATGCGCTGGCCGTGGTTCTCCAGCACGCGCGAGTAGGCGAAGCCGCCGAGCAGGGCCTCGCGCACCTTCGCCGCGTCCACGCCGCTCTTCTTCGCGAAATTCATCGCCTCGGCCACCGCGGCAACGCCGACGCCGGTGAGGATCTGGTTGCACGCCTTGGCGACCTGGCCGGCACCGCTTGCGCCTATCAGCGACACCGTCTTGCCTATCGCCTCGAAGGCGGGCTTCACACGCTCGAACGCGGCCGCATCGCCGCCGACCATGATCGTCAGCGTCGCGTTGATCGCGCCGATCTCGCCGCCCGACACCGGTGCGTCCAGCATCTCGATGCCGCGCGCCTTGAGCTTCGCGGCAATCGCTTGCGCCGCGGCCGGGGCGATGGTGCTCATGTCGACGAAGACCAGGCCGGGACGTGCGCCGTCAGCAACGCCCTGCGGCCCCAGCGCGACCTGTTCGACGTCGGGCGCATCGGCGACCATGCTGATGACGACTTCGGCGCGCGCCGCGACCTCCGCCGCGCTCGCGCAATCCCCCGCGCCCGCGTCGAGCAGCGGCTGCATCGACTCGCGCCGACGGCTCCACACATGCACCTTGTGCCCTGCCTTCATCAGGTTCAGCGCCATCGGGCGCCCCATCAGGCCGAGGCCGACGAATCCGACTTCCATTTCGATTCTCCTGTGGCTGGAACGCGCATGGCGACGCATAATCGCCGCCATGACCTACGCCCCCATCATCAAGGAAATCGGCCGCGGCGCCAAGGGTGCGCGCGACCTCGACGCCGCGCAGGCGGAGCAGCTGTTCGGCGACATGCTGGACGGCAGGGTGCCGGACCTGGAGCTCGGCGCGATCGTCGTGTCGCTGCGCATCAAGGGCGAGTCGCGCGACGAGTTGCTGGGCTTCAAGCGCGCGATCGACGCCCGCTGCCCGCAGCTCGCGGTGCCGCCGGGCCCGCGCTGCGTGATCCTGCCGACTTACAACGGCGCACGCCGCCAGGCCAACCTGATGCCGCTGGTCGCGCTGCTGCTCGCGCGCGAGGGCGTGCCGGTGCTGATCCAGGGGCGGCACGATTTCGAGTCGCGCACGAGCCCGTTCGAACTGCTCGCGGCGCTCGGCATCCATCCGGCGCTCGGCATCGGCGAGGCGCATCGCGAAATTGCCGAAAAGCGCATCGCCTGCCTGCGCCTGGACGAGCTGCTGCCGGGGCTGGACCGCCTGCTCGCGCTGCGCCTGCGCCTGGGTGTGCGCGGCAGCGGGCACACGATGGCGAAGCTCGTGGATCCGTGCATGGGGCGCAGCGTACGCGTCGTCGCCGTGACCCACCCGGAGTACGTCGAGCGCATGCACGAATTCCTCGTCGCGGACGGCGGACGGGCGATGTTGATGCGTGGCACCGAGGGCGAGGCCTACGCGAACCCGCGCCGGCGGCCGGCGATGCAGGTGTTCCGCGATGGCGCGGCGGAACTCGCGTGGCCCGCGGAGGAAGGCGGCGCACCGCCGCTGGAAGGGCTGCCCGACGCACCGGGCGTGGACGAGAATGCGGCGCTGATCCGCGCGATGCTGGCCGGCAAGGTGGCGGTGCCGCAGCCGGTGCTCGATCAGGCCGCGCTGCTGGTGCGGCTCGCGAACGACGCCTGAAAGCTGCGTTCTCATGATGCGATAGCGGCCGGCATCCTGTGGGAGTGTCTTGCAGGAAGAGAAGCGGAGCATGGCGACGAAGACCACGCCCGGCAGGAGAGACTTCAACCACGGCGAAAGCTCAGGGAGGGGAAACTCCCGCCGTAGCTAAAGCCTCTCCTGCCGGGCGCAGGACAGGCGGTGCGGCTCGGGGTCAGCCGGCGATCGGCGCGAAACGCCCGTCGCGGTAATCCGCCAGCGCCTGGTGGATCTCGGCCTGCGTGTTCATCACGAAGGGGCCGTACTGCGCGATCGGCTCGCCGAGCGGCTGCCCGGCGATCAGCAGCACGCGCGCCGGCGCCTCTCCGGCTTCGATCACGACCCCGTCCGCTGCAGCATCGTTGGCGAGGATCGCCATGCGCTGCACCGCCACTCGCGTGCCGCCGACCGAGGCGTCGCCGCGATACACGTAGACAAAGGCGTTGTGCCCGGCCGGCAGGGACTGCGCGAAACGGGCGCCCGCGGGCAGGTGGATGTCGAGATAGAGCGGAGCGGTCGCGTCGCGCGTCACCGCCCCCGCGACGCCGTGGCTCTCGCCGGCGATCACGGTCACCTCCGCACCGGCACCGGTCGTGAAGGTGGGCAGGTCGCCCGCAGCGAAATCCCGGTACCACGGTGCGCACATCTTGTCGCGCCCCGGCAGGTTCAGCCACAGTTGGAAGCCTTCCATCACGCCCTCTTCCTGCTCGGGAAGCTCGGAATGGACCACACCGCTTCCGGCGGTCATCCACTGCACGCCGCCGTTCTCGAGCAGGCCTTCATGACCCGCGCTGTCGCGGTGGCGCATGCGGCCGGCGATCATGTAGGTGACGGTCTCGAAGCCGCGGTGCGGATGATCCGGGAAGCCGGCGATGTAGTCGCCCGGATCGTTGCTGCCGAAGGCGTCGAGCATCAGGAAGGGGTCGAGGCGGCGCTGCAGCGGCTGGGTCAGCACGCGGGTGAGCTTGACGCCGGCGCCGTCAGAGGTAGCCTGCCCGGCCACGAGGCGCTCGACGCTGCGCGAGCGGGTGACGTCTTCACTCTTGCGTTGCTGTTTCGTGTCGGACATGGTCTGGTTCTCCTGTCGGGGTCAGGGGTGCTCTCTGTGTTTTTTCCGGCGCCGGATCTATCTGTCCGGCGTCCGGGTGTGCAAGGCAGCGCGACGCTTACGCGAAAGCCGCCTCGATGTCGCGTTGGGCGTCGGCGAAGGCCTGTTGTTCCGCTTCCGGACCCATGGCGAGGCCTTCGGCGAAGACGAAGCTGATGTCCGTCATGCCCAGGAAGCCGAGCACGGTCTTCAGATACGGCACCTGCGAGTCGCCCTCGGTGCCGCGATACTTGCCGCCCCGCGCAAACGCGATATACACCTTCTTGCCCTTCAGCAAGCCTTCCGGACCGTTCGCGGTGTACCGGAAGGTCACATTGGCGCGGGCGATCGCGTCGATCCAGTTCTTGAGCTGAGCCGGCACGCCGAAGTTGTACATCGGCACACCCAGCACGACGGCGTCGGCAGCCTGGATCTCGGCGATCAGCGCGTCGTCGAGGGCGACGCGGGCAGCCTGCCCGGACGTGCGCTGGTCGGCGGGCGTGAAGAGCGCGCCCAGCGCGGCTTCGTCGAGGATGGGATGCGGGTTGCTGGAGAGATCGCGGACGACCAGGTTGGCACCGGGGTTTCCGGCACGCAGGCGCTCGACGATGCTGTTGGCAACACGGGAGGAAGCGGAAGCGGCGGCACGGGCGCTGGAATTGATTTGCAGGATGTTCATTAGGTTCTCCATCGATGTGGTTTGTCGATGGGGTCACTTTAGGGGAAGCATTGTTGCGGAAAAATCCGGAAAGCTGCACAACACTATTGCTCGATCCGCTTCAAATCGCCTTTTCCGTGCCACCCATGCGCCCGCCGGCATTCCATCAGGGCTGCATCGGGACGCAGCACTGAACTTTTTCCGCCCGCAAGCGACGAACCGCGCGGACTGACCTACAATCGCGCCTCACTCACCCGCTCACGCCCATGATGAATTCATCCGCATCGTCATCCCGCACCCTCTTCCTCGGGCTGTTCGCCGCCTGCGTCGGCCTGCTCGGGTTCGGGCTATACCTGCAGCACGTCATCGGCCTGGAGCCCTGCCCGATGTGCATCATGCAGCGCTATGCATTCATCGCGATCGCGCTCTTCGCGCTGGTCGCGGGCCTGCACAATCCCGGGCGCACGGGCACGCGCGTCTATTCGGGGCTGATCCTGATCGCAGCCCTTGCCGGTGCGGGCGTGGCAGCGCGTCAGACGTGGATCCAGATCTATCCGCCGGAAATCGCCGAGTGCGGCCCCGACCTCGAATTCATGCTCGGCAGCTTCCCGCTCGCGGATGCGCTGCCGATGATCTTCCAGGGCGCGGGCGACTGCTCCAAGATCGACTGGAGCTTCCTGGGACTATCGATCGCGAACTGGTCGCTCGTGATGCTGACGCTGGTCGCGATCGGGGCGGTCACGCTGATCGTGCGCGGAAAACTCCGCGGCTGATTTCCCGGATGGTGCGCGTCAGCCGACGACGCGCACGGTCGTGCCGCCGATCTCGTACAGGCCCTGCCCCAATGCGTGGCAGCGCTTGACCTCCAGCCGAGTCACCAGCGGCGGACGCGCGACCGAGCCGTTGCCGGGCACCGCCACCGTCACTTCCAGCACTTCGGCCTGTCCGGGCACGTAGGGCGCACGCAGCGTCATCCCGCCGACGCTGATCTCGACGCATTCCCCGCGTATCGTCTCGCCGGTCTTCAGGCGGATCGCGGCCGGGCAGCCGAGCGGGATGCGGCGGTCGAGACGACGTTCGATATGGGACGTGCGATCGTTCATGGGCCAGGCGGGCGGCGGGGTCGATGACATGCCGATTGTAGCCCCCGCCCGTCATCCACGCCGAATCGTTTTACCGACCCGGCTCCGACGCAGGAAAAGCACAACGCATCCCGCCACGGCGACATGCACGCGGGGCGTCATCGTCCGATGGCGGGATACGCCTTCGGCTCCTCCCGCCCTACGAGTTCGCGATGCCGTTCATGTGCCCGGTTCAGCGGCAGCTGCCGCCGTCCGGCACGCCAGCCTTGCGCAGGAAGATCTCCAGCGGGCAGAAGCGCGTGAAGCCGCTCTGGAACAGGTTCGCGCCGACGAAGGCGGTGAACCACAGGAAGTTCTTGCTCACGAACAGCGGCGAGCCCTCCACGCCGAGCGCGAGCGAGATCAGCACGAAGGCGCCGGCGAAGATGCGGACGAACTGGTTGACGGTCAGCGTCATGGTGTTTCTCCTTGCAGTTGCGCGATGCGGCCCCGCATCGCGGCGAAATACAGCACCGGGATGACCACCAGCGTCAGCACGGTGGACACGAAGATGCCGAAGATCAGGCTGATCGCCAGCCCGTTGAAGATGGGGTCGTCGAGGATGAAGAGCGCCCCGATCATCGCCGCGAGCGCGGTCAAGCCGATCGGCTTGGCGCGCACCGCGGCGGCGCGGATCACCGCCTCGCCGAGTTCGACGCCCGCGCGCACCTGCTGATTGACGAAATCGACCAGCAGGATGGAGTTGCGCACGATGATGCCGGCGAGCGCGATCATGCCGATCATGGAGGTCGCGGTGAAATGCGCGCCGAGCAGCGCGTGGCCGGGCATGACGCCGATGATCGTGAGCGGGATCGGCGCCATGATGATGAGCGGCACGAGGTAGCTGCGGAACTGCGCGACGACCAGCAGGTAGATCAGGATCAGGCCGACCGCGTAGGCCGCGCCCATGTCGCGGAAGGTCTCGTAGGTGACCTGCCATTCGCCGTCCCACTTCACGCTGTAGCCCGCATAAGCCTCCGTAGGCTGGCGGATAAACCATTCGCCCAGCGTGCCGCCGAGCCCCGGCCCTTCGAGCGCCATGCCGTTGATCTGCGAGCGGATGTCGAACATGCCGTAGAGTGGCGAATCGAGCCGCCCGCTCATGTCGCCGGTGACGTACACGACCGGCAGCAGGTCCTTGCGGTAGATCACCTGCTCGCGCGTGGTGTCCTGCACCGTGACGAGCTCGGACACGGATACCAGCGTGCCGTCGCGCGCGCGCACCTTCAGCGCGAGCAGCGCATCGACGCTGCTTTGGCGCTCGGACGGGAGCTGAATGCGCACCGGGATCTCGTACTTGTTGTCGCCGCCGTGGATGGGCGTGACGTTCTCGCCCGACAACCCCAGGCGCACGACCTCGACGATGTCGGCCTGTGCGACGCCCATGCGCGCGGCCTTGGCCTGGTCGACGCGCAGCACGAGCTTGGGCGCCGCCTCGTCGACGGTGTCGTCGACGTCGACGATGTCCGCCGTGCCCTCGAAGGCCGCCCGGATCTTGCGCGCGGCGGCGGTCTGCCCGGCGTAGTCCGGCCCGTACACCTCGGCGACGATGGGCGAGAGCACCGGCGGGCCGGGCGGCACTTCGACGGTCTTCGCGTTGCCGCCCGCCGCGCGCGCGATGCGTGTGACTTCGGCGCGCACCGCCGTCGCGATCTCGTGGCTCTTGCGGCTGCGGTGCTTCTTGTCGACGAGGTTCACCTGGATGTCGCCGACCTCCGGGCCGCTGCGCAGGTAGTACTGGCGCACCAGGCCGTTGAAGTTGATCGGGCTCGCGGTGCCGGCATAGGCCTGCCAGTCGCTGACCTCCCCGACCGTGCCGAGGTATTCGCCGATCTCGCGCAGCACGCGCGCGGTTTCCTCGACCGGAGTGTCGACCGGCATGTCGAGCACGACCTGGAATTCGCTCTTGTTGTCGAGCGGCAGCATCTTCAGCGCGACGAGCTTGAACACCGGCAGCGCGACCGACACGACGATCAGCGCGACGACGATCAGCCACAGTTTTAGGCGCGCGCCGCCGCCGCGCACGGGGTCGAGCATCGGCGTCATGACGCCGCGGAAGACGCGGTCGAGGCGCGCCGTGAGCTTGTCCTCGCCCTCGTGGTGATGTGCATCCACGGATTTGAGCAGGCGCTGCGCGAGCCAGGGCGTAACGACGAAGGCCACCGCGAGCGAGATGAACATGCCCATCGACGCGTTGATCGGGATCGGGCTCATGTACGGCCCCATCAGGCCGGTCACGAAGGCCATCGGCAGCAGCGCCGCGATTACCGTGAAGGTCGCGAGGATCGTCGGTCCGCCGACTTCGTCGACGGCGCGCGGGATCAGCTTCCACAGCGGCGAATCCGGTTCCAGGGTGTGCCAGCGGTGGATGTTCTCGACCACGACGATCGCATCGTCGACGAGGATGCCGATCGAGAAGATCAGCGCGAACAGGCTTACGCGGTTCAAGGTGAAACCCCACGCCCAGGACGCGAACAGCGTCGCCGCGAGCGTCAAGCCCACCGCGACCCCGACGATCAACGCCTCGCGCCGGCCGAGCGCGAAGAACACCAGCAGCACGACCGCCGAGGTCGCGAACACGAGCTTGCCGATCAGGGTGTTGGCCTTGTCGTTGGCAGTCTGGCCGTAGTTGCGCGTGACGGTGAAATTCACCCCCTCAGGGATCAGCTCGCCGCGCAACGCCTCGGCGCGCGCCAGCACTGCATCAGCGACATCGGCGGCGTTGGCGCCGGGCTTCTTCGACACGGACAGCGTCACCGCGGGAAACACGCCGTTCTCCGCGATGCCGGCCTGCGCCGCTGCCGCGCCGGTGCCGAACCAGACGTACTGCGACGGCTGATCCGGCCCATCCTCGATGCGGGCGACGTCGCGCATGTACACCGGCTTGCCGCCGGCCGCGCCGACCACGAGGCTGCGCACGTCATCGGCCGATTCGAGATAGGTGCCGGTCTGCACCAGCACCTCACGGTTGCCGGCGACGAGGCTGCCCGCAGGCTGCGAGGCATTCGCGAGCTGCAGCGCGGCGCGCACGTCCTGCGCGGTGACGCCATGCGCGTTCATGCGCTGCGTGTCCATCAGCACGCGCACGACATGACCCGGCCCGCCGATGGTCGCGACGTCGCGCGTGCCCGCGATGCGCTTGATCTCGAGCTCGACCGCGCGCGACACCTGCTGCATGTCGAAGCCCGTGCGCTGAGGGTCCTCAGTCCAGAAGGTCAGGCTCACGATGGGCACGTCGTCGATGCCCTTGGGCTTGACGATGGGCTCGCCGACGCCCAGCTGCGGGCTCAACCAGTCCTTGTTCGAATGCACGGTGTCGTACAGGCGCACCAGCGCATCCTGGTTGGGCACGCCGACCTCGAACTGCACCGTGATCACCGCCATGCCGGGCCGCGACACGGAATACACATGCTCGACGCCCGCCATGCGCGACAGCACCTGTTCGCCGGGGCGCGCGACCAGCGCCTCGACGTCGCGCGCGGAAGCGCCGGGGAAGGGCACCAGCACGTTGGCCATCGTGACGTCGATCTGCGGCTCTTCCTCCTTGGGCGTCACCAGCGTCGCGAACACCCCCATCAGCAGCAGGATCAGCGCGAGGAGAGGCGTCAGCGCGTTGCGCTGGAAGGCGCCGGCGATACGGCCGGAGATGCCGAGCGGAGCGCTCATGGCCGCCCCCTCAGCGCGCGGCGCCGTTGCGGGCGGCACGTGCGACGATGCCCGCCTGCACCGGATCGAGCGCGACTTCCTCGCCCCCGGCGAGCCCCGCCAGCACCTCGACGCTGCCGTCCGCGAGCGGCTCGCCTGCGCGGACCTGACGCAGCGCGAAGCCGCCCTTGCCGTCGGCGACATATACGCCGGTCACTTCGCCCCGGCGCAGGATCGCGCCGGCGGGAACCGCGATGCGCGAACCTTCGCCGGTCGCGAAATGCACGCGTGCGAAGGTCCCGGGCACGAGCCCTTCGGCGTTCGCCGGCAGATCCACGCGCACGCGCACGGTGTGGGTGCGCGGATCGGCGGCCGGCAGCACCGTGACACTCGCGGCATCGAGCCAGCGGCCCGAATCGGGAAGCTCGACGCGCGCCCGGATCTGCCCGGACGCAAGGCCGGCGAGGCGCTGCTGCGGCACGTCGACCACGGCACGCATCGCGGCGGGGTCGTAGACGGTCACGAGCTGCCGCCCCGGCTGGGCCATCTCGCCCTGCTCGACATGGCGCGCCGCGACCAGCCCCGCCAGCGGCGCGACGATCGTCGTATAGCCCTGCACCGTCGCCGCCTGCCCGCGCCCCGCGCGCGCCGCGCGCAGCTGGGCCTCGGCCGCGTCGAAGGACGCCTTGGCCTGGTCGAGTGCCGACTGGCTGACGAACTTGCGCTCGACGAGGCTCTTCGTGCGCTCGTAGGCCGCTTTCGCGTTGATCTGGTTGGCCTGCGCCTGCGCGATGCCCGCCTCGGCGCCGGCGACGGCCTGGCTCGCCTCCGCGGCGTCGATGCGCAACAGCACCTGCCCCTTTGCGACGCGGTCGCCGGCGTCGACCCTGAGTTCGACGATGCGGCCGGGCACCTGGGCCGCGAGCGTGGCCTGGTGCACCGCTTCGAGCGTGGCCTCGGCGGGATGGGTCAGGCCGACCGCACGCGCCTCGATGCGCTGCGTGGGCACCTGCGCCTGCGCGAGGTTTGCGAGGGCCAGCGCAAGCGCGGGCAAAGCGATCCGGATGATGGAATATCTCGTCATGAATATAAGTTTATTCTTATATTCATCCAAGTCAACGGGACCACCGCAAATGATGGAGGCGGCAACGCGGTGCCGCAGTTCGCCCTGCGCTCCTCGAAGGGCTGGAACAGGGCTTCGACAGGCCTGTCCTGAGCAAAGTCGAAGGGCTCGGCCCGAACGGTATTCGTGGCCGATCAATCCCCGCCGGGAGACATCCCGCTGCACTGCAGCGCGAAGGTGGCCATCGCGGCGATCACGCCGTCCGCCTCCCCGACCGCCGGTGCGAGCGAGATTTCGCAGCCGGGATGGAGCGCGCGCGCGGCGCCGATGAGTTTGGGCACGTCGCTTTTCAGGTGCCCACCCTGCGCGATGAACATCGGCACGACGGAAATGTGCCGGACGCCGTCGCGCACCAGCGCGTCGATGGCCTCCTCCAGCGTCGGCGTCATGAATTCGAGGAAGGCCAGTTCGACCCGCAGCGCGGGGGCCTGCGTGCGCAGATGATCGCGCGTGCGCAGCATCGGCCGCGCCCATTCGGGATCGCGGGCGCCATGCCCGAACAGCACCACCGCATTTGCATCGCTCATGATTCGCTCTCGACAGTTTCCGGACTGGGGTCGACCGGCGGCGCCAGCAGACGTTCGATCGCGCGCGCTGCCGCGAACATGCCGACCGATGCCGTCACCGCAACGCTCGAACCGTAGCCCGCGCACGCCAGCCCCTGCGGTCCGTGTGGCAGGTCGCACGCGAGGTCGTCGAGGCGCAGCGGCTCGCACGAATACACCGCCTCGATGCCGAACGGGCGCTTCGGGTTGCGCGGAAAGCCGTGCTCGCTGCGCAGGCGCTTGCGCACCTTGGCGAGCAGCGGGTCCTGCTCGGTGCGCGACAGGTCATCGACGCGGATGCGCCCCGGATCGGTCTTGCCCCCGGCACCGCCCGCGACGATCAGCGGGATGCGCCGCCGCCGGCACACCAGTACGATCGCGACCTTCGCACGCACGTTGTCGATCGCGTCGACGACGACGTCGAAGTCGTGCAGCAGATCGGTCGCGTTATCGGGCGTGACGAAGTCCTCGATCACCTCGACACGCGCATGCGGATTGATCGCACGGATGCGCTCGGCCATCGCCAGCACCTTGGCCTGCCCCAGGGTCGGGTCCAACGCATGGATCTGGCGGTTGATGTTGGACTCGGCGACATGGTCGAGATCGATCAGCGTGATGCGCCCCACCCCGCTGCGCGCCAGGGCTTCGGCGATCCACGAGCCCACGCCGCCCACGCCGATCACGCACGCATGCGCGGCTTCCAGGCGCGCGGGCGCATCGGCCCCGTACAGGCGGGCGATGCCGCCGAAACGGCGCTCGCGATCGACTTCGACAGGGGATTCGGGACTCGGGCCGGACATGGCGATTACCGTTGCACGCAGAAGCGCGGATGTTACCGCAGCACGGCCGCGATGAACTCGCCCGCACGCTTCCGCTCCAACAAGCCATTGGAGGACCCACGATGCGCCATCTGGCATGCCGTACGATGCTGGCCGCCGGCCTGCTCGGGGCCGCAACCGCCCACGCCGATAACACCCCCCCTGCCGCGCTGGCGCAGAGCGCGGTCAGCGCCTACGAGGCCGGCCGCCTGGAAGAAGCGGCGCAGCTGTTCGACCGCGCTGCACGCGCCGGCAACCGCCTCGCGCAATTCAACCTGGCGATGATGCTGTACCGCAAGGAAACCACCGCACCGGAACCCGATGCCGCGTGGCGCTGGCTCAGGCGCGCGGCCGGCGCGGGGCTGGCCCAGGCGCAGTTCAACTTCGCGCTGCTGTACGACCACGGCAACGGCGTCGCGAAATCGCTCCCCACGGCGGCGGAGTGGTATCGCCGCGCAGCCGAGCAGGGGCACACCGAAGCCCAGGTCAGCCTCGCGACCATGTACTACGTCGGCCACGGCATGCCGCAAGACCTCGCCGAAGCGGCGCACTGGTACCTCGCGGCAGCCCGCGCGGGACACGCCGGGGCACAGTACATCATCGCGTCGATGTACGAATCGGGAGAAGGACTGCCGGCCGATCTGCGGCAGGCCGAACACTGGTACGGCCAGGCGGCCTTGCAGGACGACCCGGCCGCCCGGGCGAAGTATGAAACGCTGCGGGCGGGCCCCCGCGACGAGCCGCGATAGGCCCCGGGCCCGCTACGGATCAGGCCGTGCTCAGTTCGCGCAAGGCGCAGTCGTCGAGCCAGATCCCCAGGCCCTGCGCATTGAGCTCGAGATCGGTCCGCAACACCCGGAAGATTTCCTCCTCCGACAGCGGCCAGCCATGACGCTCGGCCTCCTCGCGCACGATCTGCTCCAGCCCGGCCAGGATCTCGACATGGCGGGCGACCCCTTCGCCGCGCGCCGCGCATGCCACGGCGATCTGTGTATCGATCAGCCGGTGCAGGTCGGCCGCGAGCCGGTCCACGCCGGTCACGCGGCTGTAGTGGGTCAGGTACATCGCGTCGGGACGATAGCTCACCAGGCGGTGGATCGAATCGTGCAGCGCATCCGGATCGAACTGCGTGGGCGTCGTTGTCGGGAATACCGAGGGCCGGCCATCGACGTCGAACTCACGATAGGACAGGCCGAAGGTGTCGCCGGCGAAGAAGGCGCGCGCGGTCTCGTCCCAGATGCAGATATGGTGCTTCGCATGTCCGGGCGTGTGCAGGATGCGCAGCTTGCGCGAGCCCAGGTCGAGCACCATGTCCTCCTCGGTCGCGACGATGCGTTCGGCCTCGACCGGCGCGAGCCGGCCGTACAGCGCGAAGGCACGCTCCGCGCCATACACGGCCGAGGTGCCTTCCCACAGCTTCGCGGGATCGATCATGTGGCGCACGCCGCGCGGATGCACGACGAGCTTCGCGTTCGGGAACGCGCACATCAGGCTACCGGCACCGCCGGCGTGATCGAGGTGGATGTGCGTCAGGATCACCCACTGCACGCGCTCGGGCGGGATCGCCGCAGCGGCCAGCGCCGCCAGCACACGCGGCACCGAGGCATTGGTGCCGGTGTCCACGACGGCCGCACGCCCCTCGTGGATGATGACGTGTATGGCCGCAAGGCCGGGGTGGCAATAGCCCGAATCCACCGCAAGGATGCCATCGGGGTGGGCCGTGAGGTGTTGCACGATTGTCTTCCTCCAACGCCAGCGGGTCGTTTTGTGTAATTGTATCCCTCGCCCACGGACAATTCCCGAAGGGAAATCCCCAACTCACCTAATCCGCAACACTCCGCCACCAAGGATCCGCAACGATGTCGCCCGCGCCATTCGATTTCGACCACGTTCCCGACCGCAGCGCCGTGCCCGGCGAAAAATGGGGCCGCTACGCCGGACGCGACGTCCTCCCGCTGTGGGTTGCCGACATGGACTTCCCGGCGCCACCGCCGGTCATCGACGCGATCCGCGCGCGCATCGACCACCGCGTCTTCGGCTACACCGATCCCTGGCCCGGTCTCGCGGAAGCCGTCATCGACGGCATCGCCCGCGACCACGCGTGGCGCATCGAGGCGGACTGGATCGTGTGGCTGCCGGGTGTGGTCTCCGGCTTCAACCTCGCCTGCCGCGCGACCGGCGAAGCGGGCGACGAAGTATTCACCGCGACACCCGTGTATCCGCCCTTCCTCACCGCGCCGGGCAACAGCGACCGGCGCCTGGTCACGCGCCCGCTCAGGCTGGAGAACGGCCGCTGGGGATGGGATCGCGCCGCAGTGGAGGATGCCATCACCGCGCGCACTCGCCTGCTGATGCTGTGCAACCCGCACAACCCTGTCGGTCGCGTGTTCGACCGCGACGAACTCGAATGGCTCGCCCGGCTCGCCGAGCGGCACGACCTGACGATCTGCTCCGACGAGATCCACTGCGGCCTCGTCCTCGACCCGGCCATGCCCCACATCCCGATCGCCGCGCTCGACGAATCGACCGCCCGGCGCACGATCACGCTGATGGCGCCGTCCAAGACCTGGAACATCCCCGCGCTCTACTGCGCCTTCGCGATCATCCCCGACCCCGCGCTGCGCCGGCGCTTCCGCCACGAGATGCGCGGCGTCGTGCCGCACAACAACCTGCTCGGCCTGGTCGCCGCCGAAGCCGCCTACCGCGACGGCGGCCCGTGGCGCGCGGCCTTGCTCGACTACCTGCGCGGCAACCTCGACCTGGTGATGGATGCCGTCGCCTCCATGCCCGGCCTCGCCACGACCCGCCCCGAAGCGACCTACCTCGCGTGGATCGACTGCCGCGGCGCCGTCCTCGAAGAACCGATGCGCTTCTTCGAGGACGCCGGCGTCGGCCTGTCCGATGGCGCCCCCTTCGGCATGCCCGGCTTCGTGCGCCTGAACTTCGGCTGCCCGCGCGCGCTGCTCACCGAAGCGCTGCAGCGCATGCAACGCGCCCTGCGCGCGCGCACGGCTCAGGCGTAGCAGCGCAGGCGGCGCGAGAAATCGCGCAGCGCAGCGATCCCGCTCGCCTCCGCGGACTGGCACCACTCCTCGAGCTGGCGCACGAGCTGCTCCTTCGAACCGACCGAGCGCTCCCACAGCGCCGCGAGGTCGCGCCGCTTGGCGGCGATCGTGCGCAGCACCGGGCTCGATTCGAGCGCGCGCTCGAGCGCCTCGCGGTCCGTCGCGGGGAGCGCTGCCGCGTCGCGCTGCAACCACAGCCGCAACGCCCGCAGCACGCGTCGCTCCTCGATACCCGGCACCGCACGGGCTCGCAGGGCGCGGATCTCGGCCGCGGCCGTACGCCGCAGGGAACGTGCATAGGTCGACAACACGTCGAAGCGGTGCGTGATCACCGCCTGCACCGTCTCGGCATCGCACACGTCCTTGCCCCGCCTGATGCGCAACCGCGGCGCGACGCGCAGCACCTTCGCGAAGCCCAGCGCCTGCAGCAGGCGGATGTACATCCAGCCGATATCGAATTCCCACCAGCGGTTAGACAGCCGCGCCGACGTGCTGTAGGCGTGGTGGTTGTTGTGCAGCTCCTCCCCGCCGATCAGGATGCCCCACGGCGCGATGTTGCGCGACGCATCGCCGGTCGCGAAACTGCGGTAGCCCCAGAAATGCCCGACGCCATTCACGACGCCGGCGGCAAAGAACGGGATCCACATCATCTGCACCGCCCACATCGTCAACCCGATCGGCCCGAACAGCACGAGGTCCGCGACCAGCATCAGGGCCACGCCCAGGATCGGGTGGCGCGCGTAGACCCTGCGCTCCAGCCAGTCGTCGGGCGTGCCGCGGCCGTACCGGCTGATCGTATCCGCGTTCTGCGCCTCGGCGCGGTAAAGCTCCGCGCCCATCCATAGCACGCGGCGGATGCCGTACAGCTGCGGACTGTGAGGATCGCCCTGGTCGTCGCAGCGCGCATGATGCTTGCGATGGATCGCCACCCACTCGCGCGTCACCATGCCCGTCGTCAGCCACAGCCAGAAGCGGAAGAAATGACTCGTCGCCGGATGCAGCTCGAGCGCGCGATGCGCCTGATGGCGGTGCAGGAAGATCGTGACGGCAGCGATCGTCACGTGGGTGAGCGCAAGCGTCACCGCGATGTAGGCCCACCAGGAGAGTTCGAAGACGGCTTGCAGCATGGGGGAGTCCTTCGTACAGGTCTGCTGCGCCCGGCCCGGGGGCCGGCACAGCCCGCCGTCGGCGCATCGCGCGCGACGACACACTCGTCGCACCGAACACGGGACCGTCCACGCAGGCCGTCAGCCAGCGCCCTTCCCCGCATTCGCCGGACAAGCTGGTCAGAGCCCGGCGCGAGACAAAGATTCCCCGCCCGCGAAAGTTTCGCCGCACGCCCTGCCGCGGGTTCGAACACACAGGGTGAAAAAAAACGAACCGGTCGCCCGGTTCGCCGCGTCAGGAAAGGAAACGTGCGGACGGCGCCTCAGCCCGCGCGCACCCGTCCGATGTCGTGCTCCAGCCCGTACAGCTTCACCTTCTGGTACAGCGTGCTCTTGGCGATGTCGAGCTCGCGTGCGGCACGCGTGAGGTTGCCGTGGGTGGCGGCGATCGCGCGGCGGATGAGTTCCACCTCGCCTTCCGCGATGCTGCCGACCGGCACGTTCGTCGCGAGCGCGCCGAGGGCGGTCGCGACCGGCGCGCTGACCGGCGAATCGGCCATGCCGAGCAGCTCCGGCGGCAAGGCGTCGATGCCGACGCATTCGCCGTCGCTCATCAGCAGCACGCTCTCGACGACGTTCCTCAGTTCGCGCACGTTGCCCGGCCAGCCGTAGCTCTCGAGCCGGGCGAGCAGATCCTCGTCGAAACGGCGCGCCCCGAGCTCGTGCTGCTTCGAGAAGCGTTCGACGAAGTGCCGGGCGAGCTCGCGCACGTCGCCGACGCGATCGCGCAGCGGCGGGATGCGGATCGAGGTCACCGCAACGCGGTAGAAGAAGTCCATGCGGAAGCGGCCGTCGGCGACTTCCTTGCGCAGGTCGCGGTGGGTCGCGGCGATGAGGCGGAAGCTGACCTTGCGCGGCACGTTCTCGCCCAGGCGGTAGATCTCGCTCTGCTCGAGCACGCGCAGCAGGTGCGGCTGCAGGTCGAGCGGCATCTCGCCGATCTCGTCGAGGAACAGCGTGCCGCCGTTGGCGGCCTCGATCTTGCCGACCATGCCGCCGCGTCGCGCGCCGGTGAAGGCGCCGTCGACGTAGCCGAAGAGTTCGCTGGCGAGGAGTTCGCGCGACAGGCCGCCGCAGTTCAGCGCGACGTAGGGACCGTCGCGGAAGGGGCTGGCCTTGTGCAGGCCCTGGGCGAATTCTTCCTTGCCGACGCCCGTCTCGCCCAGCAGCAGCACCGGGACCTTGGAGCGCGCGAGCTGGTCGGCCTTGCGCACGGCTTCGCGCAGCGCGGCGTCACGGGTGATGATGGAGGTGAAGCCGGAGGGCATGTCGTTCGCCGCCACCACCGACTCGCTGGCGAGGCGGCGTGCGCCCTCCCCCGAGATGGCGCGCCCGATGCGCGGCAGCGGCAGGACGAGCAGAGTGCCGAGGCGCTGGCGCTGTGCGCCGTACACCGGCTCGAGCCATTCGGGCCGCAACCAGGCGGGCAGCGCCGGCGTGCGCACGAGTTCGCCGTTGTCGCCGATCGCCAGCGCCGTGACGCGGCGCGGCGCCGAGAGGTCGAGGTCGGCACCGAGCGAGGTCATCGCCGCCTGGGCGATCTCGTTGGCGCGCACCGGGTAGCCCCGACGGTCGAACAGCACGAGGCCGTCGGTGCCGTTGGACCAGCGCTGCAGCGAGGCTTCGAGCAGGTGGTAGCGCCGCTCCATCTCGCGCATCGCGATCTTGTTCTCGATGCGGCTGGCGGTCGTCACGACCAGCGCGAGGCTCTGGCGGTTGTAGGTTTCGGACAGGCCCGAGACGTCGACGACGCCGATGATCTCGCCATCGTGCGGATGCCGGATCACCGTCGCCGAACAGGTCCAGCGCTTGATGCCGGCGCAGTAGTGTTCGGCCGAGTGGATCTGCACCGGTTCGCCGACCGCCAGCGCCGTGCCGATCGCGTTCGTGCCGCAGATCCGTTCGCTCCAGGAGACGCCCGGCAGCAGATGGATGCTCTCGGCGGTCCCGATCGTCGGATTGTCGCCCTCCATCGTCAGGATCGTACAGCTCGTATCGGCCAGCGCCATCACGGTGCCGGTTTCCGCGAGAAAATCGCGCGCACAGGCCATGATCGGGGCGCTGGCCTGCAGCAGCTCGCCGTGGTGCTCCTTCATCGACGCCAGCATCGACTCTTCCACCGGCGGCGGCGCGCTGCGCTTGTCGGGATCGACGTTCTGCTCCTGGCAACGCTGCCACGAACGGTCGACGAGCGTGCGCAAGGAATCGGACGGCCGGCTTGCGCCATCGAGAAAGCGTTCCCACGCCGCCATCACGGCGGCGTCGCTACCCGGGTCGGAAAACATCTGCCCTTCGGGCACCCGTGTCATCAAGTCTCTCCTCCTGTGAGCGCTCTTCGCCGCGAGCCGCGTCGTGCGCAGCCGATTGGACGGGGTCCTGTAGGTTCTGCAGGCGAGAGCGCGTTGTGTGTGTGTTTTGCGGTGCGTGAAATCTCCGGCGAATTCGCGTGCAACAAAGTGCTCGCGCCTAGGAAGAATAGCAAAGGAGGTGCCAGAAACAGGACTTACTTTAGTTGTAATCCCGCCTGCCCCGCAGAACGCGGTCGCGGGCGAAATGCCCCGATCCCGGCCGCGGAGGACTGCCCCACCCGGCGGCATCCATTGTGCGCCGACCGTACGATTTCCGGACGCTTTCGTCCGGCCGGCGTTCGAAAATCGTACGGTCGGCCGGACGACTCAGCCGGATACCAGTTCGCCCGACTCGATCGGTGCGCCGGTGCAGGCAAGCACGTCGCCGACGTCGACGCCCGGCGCGGTCTCGACGAGGCGCAAGCCGGTGGGCGTGACATCGAGCACGCACAGATCCGTGATGATGCGATTGACGACGCCGACGCCGGTGAGCGGCAGTTCGCAGCGGCGCAGGATCTTCGGCGCGCCGTCCTTGCTGCAGTGCTCCATCATCACGATCACGCGGCGCACGCCGGCGACGAGGTCCATCGCCCCGCCCATGCCCTTCACGAGCTTGCCTGGGATCATCCAGTTGGCGAGGTCGCCGTGCTCGCTGACCTGCATCGCGCCGAGGATCGCGAGGTCGATGTGGCCGCCGCGGATCATCGCGAAGGAGTCCGCGCTGCTGAAGATGCTGCTGCCGGCGAGCGTCGTGACGGTCTGCTTGCCGGCGTTGATGAGGTCGGCGTCGACCTCGGCTTCGGTCGGGAACGGCCCGATGCCGAGCAGGCCGTTTTCCGACTGCAGCCACACGTCCATTCTGGGAGGGATGTGGTTCGCGACCAGGGTCGGCATGCCGATGCCGAGGTTCACATAGAAGCCGCTGCGCAGTTCCTGCGCAGCGCGGCGCGCCATGTCGTTGCGTGTCCAGGCCATGATCACTCCTGCCGTGTGGTGCGTTGTTCGATGTGCTTCGCCGGGCGCGGATTGACGACGATGCGCTGGACGAAGACGCCGGGGGTGTGGATGTGGTCGGGGTCTAGGGTGCCGGTTTCGACCAGTTCCTCGACTTCGGCGACGGTGATGCGGCCGGCGGTGGCGACGACCGGGTTGAAGTTGCGCGCGGTCTTGCGATAGACGAGGTTGCCGGCGCGGTCGGCCTTCCACGCCTTCACCAGCGCGATGTCGGCAGTGAGCGAACGCTCCAGCAGGTAGCGCTTGCCGTCGATGTCGCGCTCCTCCTTGCCTTCGGCGACCAGGGTGCCGACGCCGGTACGCGTATAGAAGGCGGGGATGCCGGCGCCGCCCGCGCGCAGCTTCTCGGCGAGCGTGCCCTGCGGCGTGAGCTCGACCTCGAGTTCGCCCGACAGCAGCTGGCGCTCGAACTCCGCGTTCTCGCCGACGTAGGAGGCGACCATCTTGCGGATCTGCCGCGTGCCGAGCAGCAGGCCGAGGCCGATGCCGTCGACGCCGGCGTTGTTGCTGATGACCGTCAGGTCGCGCGCTTTGGAGTCGCGCAGGCCGTGGATCAGCATCTCGGGAATGCCGCACAGACCGAAGCCGCCGACGGCGACGGTCTGACCGTCGCGCACGACGTCGGCCAAGGCCGTCGTCGCGTCCGGGTAGAGTTTGCTCATGAGTTTCTCCTGGGGTGGGGATCAGGTGGGCAGCGCGTCGGCAGGAACGGGGCGATGCGCGCCGAGTTCGCCGACGGCGGCGATGGCATCGGGGTTCTCGATCGCGGACAGGTCGCCGAGAGCCGAGCCGAGGTAGGCTGCACGCATCACGCGGCGCACTGTCTTGCCGTTGCGGGTCTTGGGAATCGCGTCCACGCGATGCACGCGGGACGGTCGGAGCGGCTTGCCGAGCAGGCGGCCGACGTGCTCGACGAGCTCGGCTTCGCAGTCGTCCCACGATCGTTGTGAGCGCTGTGCGGAGTCGGCGACGGTGACGAAGCACACGACCGCTTCGCCCTTGAGTTCGTCCGGCACCCCGACCGCGACCGCCTCGACGACCAGCGGATGCGAGACCAGCGCCGACTCGAAATCGGCGGGGCCGACGCGCTTGCCGGCGACCTTGATCGTGTCGTCGCTGCGCCCGTGCACGAACCAGTGACCGTCCTCGTCGACGCGTGCCCAGTCGCCGTGCGCCCAGACCTCCGGCCACACCGACCAGTAGGCCTCCTGGTAGCGCGTCGCATCGCGCCAGAAGCCGTTGGTCATTCCTGGCCAGGGCTGGCGGATCGCGAGTTCGCCGACCGTGCCGCGCACCGGCTGTCCCGCGGCGTCGAGCACGTCGGCAGCGACGCCGGGGATCGGGCCGTTGAAGGAGCCGGGTTTCTGCGGCAGGCCGGGGAAGCAGGCGAGGATGCCGCCGCCGATCTCGGTGCCGCCGGAGTAGTTGATGATGGGGCGGCGCGAACGGCCGGCTTCCTCGAACAGCCAGCGCCACGGCGCCTCGTTCCAGGCTTCGCCGGTCGAGCCGAACAGACGCAGCGTCGCGATCGAGTGCGGCGCCGGGAGGCTGCCTTCGCGCGCCATCAGCAGACGCACCAGCGTCGGCGACAGGCCCAGGTGCGTGACGCCGTGGCGCTCGACGACCTGCCACAGGCGGCCGGCGTCGGGGTGGTCCGGCGTGCCTTCGAAGAACACCAGGGTCGCGCCGAGCATCAGGCCGCCGTAGACCATCCACGGCCCCATCAGCCAGCCCATGTCGGTGACCCACATCAGGGTGTCGTCGGCGCGCAGGTCGAACGCCATCAGCAGGTCCTGCGCCGCCTTCACCGGGAAACCGGCGTGGGTGTGCACGACGCCCTTGGGCTTGCCGGTGGTGCCGGAGGTGTAGATCAGCATCAGCGTCTGGTCGGCAGGGAAAGCCGTGAGCGGGCAGCTCGACACGGTCACCGGCAGGCGGCGGTAGTCGAACTCGATGCAGTCGCCAGCACCGCCCGCATCGGGCGAGATGCCGCTGCCAAGGCGATCGACGACGACGAGCTGGCGCAGCGACGGGCATTGGCGTACCGCTGCGCGGGCGTCCGCCAGCATGTCGACGCGTTTTCCGCGGCGGTAATAACCGTTCGCGCACACCAGCACGCGCGCCTCGCAGTCCTGCACGCGCTGCGCGACGGAATCCGCGCCGTAGCCGGAGAAGAAGGGAATGAAGATGGCCCCGATGCGCGTCGCGGCAAGCATCATCACGGCCGCTTCGGGGATCATCGGCAGGTAGAGCGCGATGCGGTCGCCCTCGCCCACCCCCAGCGCGCGCAATCCGGCTGCGACGCGCTCCACTTCGGCGGCGAGTTCCGCGTAGCTGATCGTGCGCAGTTCGCCGCGGTCGCCTTCCCAGCGGATCGCGATCTTCGTCGGCGTCGCGCGGGCGTGCTTGCCGACGAGGTTGTCGACGAGATCCAGGCGGCCGCCGACGAACCATTTCGGCCACATCACGCCGCCGGCAAGATCCAGCGTCTGCCTGTAGGGCGTGACCCAACGCAGGTCGATGGCGTCGAGGACCTGGTCCCAGAAGCGCTCGGGCTCGCGGACTGCACGTTCGCGCAGTGCGTCGAGGTCCGCGTCGCCGTGGCGGCGCATGAAGCGCGCGAGCTGCGTCGAGTCCCGGTCGCAACCGGTCGCGGTGTAGGTGTTCATGGCAAGGTTCTCCGTCTTGAGGTCTCGCTGCTGCGGCGCGCCTTCCCCCGGGAAAAGCGTCCGCCCCGAACCTGATTGGGGCGGACCAAGGGGGAGACTTCGGTATCGGCGCGCTCGCGGCGGCGCGGTCAGCGACCGGCGCCGGTCGCGACCTCCTCCAGGACGTTCAGCGACACGTCGGTGTCCTTCACGCCTTTCGGGTTCGATTTCATGTTCGACGACCAGTTGGTGGCGTGCCCGCGCTTGACGTCGATGATGTGGCCGACCACCGGCATGACCGCCTTGTAGCCGTCGTCGCCGGTGTCGGGCCGGTTCTGGAAGATGAACATCTTCCAGAACTCACCCTTGCGGTCGAGCGCGTAGCCCAGATACGGCCGCGGAAAATCGACCTCGATGTAGGCCACCTTCTTGCTGTACGGGTGCTCCGCGGGCGGCGTGCCTTCGACGACATACACCTCGCGCGGCTCCCATTCGACGTCCTTGGCCGGATTGGCAAACGGCGGCTCGGCCATGTTGATGCGCGGGAAGCGCTTCTGCGGCTCCGACCAGGGCTGCGTGGTGTCGACGCTGACGTCCGGGCTGTGCGCGATCGCCAGAACCCAGCGCTTCTCGATCAGCTTGTTCTGCGTGTACTTGGTCGGCCACGCGTCCCAGATGTCCCAGTCGTCGTAGAGCTGGTCGGTCCCGCCGATCGGGTCCATCCACGCGCCGCCGGACAGGCGCCGGGTGCGGCGCACCGACTTCAGGTAGGCGTAGGAATCGTCCGGCTTGGCCGAGTCGGGCTGGTTGTAGCGCATGGAAAAGGTACCCAGGCCGCGAATGTCCTGCGGGTAGTGCGCGACGAAGTAGGTCTTCTGCGAGACGTCGCCGTCGCCCACGGAGACCGGGCCGCCATCGAGCCGCCCTTCCATGTAGTAGCGCCGCGACTGGAAGGCCTGCACACGCTCGTAGCCCTTCTTCGCGTCGAGGAACACCCACGCGATGTCGCGCAGGTCCATCGTCGCGCCGTAGGTCGCCGCACGCAGGTTCCAGATCACCTTGTCGCCCGCGTTCGGGTCGTCCATCTTGATCGCCTCGGGCGGGAACAGCATGCCCGCCTTCCAGCCGGTGACGGTGCGATCGGCCGGGTTGAACTTCACGTCCTTCGACCACTTCTTCGTCGCCTCGACGTACTTCGGATCCATCTCGATCTTCTTCGAGTGCGCGATCTTGATGGTCAGGCCGTAGTTCGTGATCATCCACTCGAGCTTCTCGGGGATCATGCTCGCGATGGTCTTGCCCTCGAAGGTGTCGTCCTTGATGCTCGCAAGGTTGTCCTTCGTGATGATGAAGCCGGGCTCGAGGACCTTGGCGTTTGCGCCGTGGGCCGCGAACAGGAGCATCAGACCGAGGGTGCCGCCGGTCGCGAGTTGCCGCACCGAGGGACGGACGGCGGGTCGGAAAATCTTCTGCATGGTGTGTCTCCTCTCTTTTAGAACTGCCGGGTCAGACGGAAAACGAGCTGGCTGGCCTTGTCGAAGTAGCCGAAGAGCTGCGAACGCTGGCCGCTGAAGGCGACCTTGTTCGAGCGGTCGCCGCTCCAGAAGAGGTCCGCCTCGATGCGGGCCAACCACTTGTCGTCGAGCGTCAATGACACGCTGGGAATCGCGAAGCCGCCGCCGTGGCTGAGATCGAAGCCGACCGCGAAGCCCGGATTGATCGTGTCGTTGCGGTAGTTCAGCGTCGTGAACGCGGTCAGGATGGTGTTGTGCTCGGTGAGCGGCGTGCCGTACGCGAACAGGCGCACGAGGTCGTCCGACTCCTTGAAGTTCAGCACCTGCGTGTCGAACAGCTGGATCGACGAGAACGAGGGCCGCGAGGTGCCGAAGATGCCCTGCAGGTCGAGGTCCTTATCGACGCGCAGCATCGTCGTCAGCGTGTCCTTGAGCTTCACGCCGCCGAGACCGATCCCCACGTTGCCGGGCACGGCCGGATCGAGGAAGGCGCCGGTGCCGACGTTGTACGGCTGGTCCTTGGTGTAGGCCATCTCGGCACTGAGCACCGCACCCAGCGTCGCGCTGTAGCCGCTCACCGTCATGCCATAGACGTCGATCTGGGGGTGGATGAGATCGAACACCGCACCCGACGGGGCCTTCTTGTAGGGTCTGAACGCGGAGTTGGCGACCGGATCGGCCGAGAAGGTCGTGAGCCACGCGAAGGAGTAGTTCAAGCCGAAGGCCTCGCCCGACCAGCGCACGCCCCCGGTGATGTCGCGGTAGTCGCCGGCGGGATGGTCGCAGTCCTTGTTCGTGACCGCCGTAAGGTCGAAGCCGCGATAGGGCTGGAAGAACCAGCGCCCGCCCTGGATATCGTAGGTATTGCCGATATCCTCGCAACGGTCGACGCCGGGCCGGACGTAGGCCGCGAGCATGCCGTCGGCCTCGGGCACGCGGATCTTGGTCGAGATCAGCGTCAGCGGCTTGCGCCATTCCTCGTTCTCGCCCTCGAAGAACAGGCGCCACGACAGGTCGTAGCCATGCACGAGGTCCATCGCGTGAAAGAAGTCGGACTCGCCCCACACCAGCTGCTGCTTGCCGGCCTTGACCGTGACGCGGTCGCCGAACGGGATCTCGGCCCAGAACTCACGTACTTCGCCATGGTTGTAGTTGTCCAGGATGCTGCTCGCGTGGCCGCCGCGGTCGGTGCCGTTGGTCGCGCGCAGGCGCTCGAGGTCGTTCAGGTAATCGGTCTTGTACTCGCGGTCGACGCGGCCAATCGCCTTCCATTTGATCGCCCCGGTCTTCGCATCGGCGTCGAGCAGCAGCGAGCCGCGCACCATCGACAGCTTGCCCTTGCTGTCCTCGCCGATCGCCTTCAGCTCCGGCTGGTCCTGCAGGTTCACCGACACCCAGCCGCGCGCGTAGCCCGACAGGTTGAAGCTGAAGTCGTCGGCGGCCCAGGACTTCGCGGGCGGGTCGCCGATCCCCAACGCTGCAATCTCGTAGTTCCCCGTTTCTGCGCCCCGCGCGGGGCTCCCGGCCATGCCGGCGAGGGCCGCGGCCACCGCCAGCACCGACGCCCTGAATTTCGCTACTCCCTTGCTCCTCATCTCCTCGCTCCTTTTGGTTTTGTCACTGCTCTGAAGGGGTCACGGGCGGACGCGGTGGGTGTGCCGTCGCGCCCGCGGGGTATGGATCAGCCGACCAGCACGGGTTCGGCCTGCTCGATGGGATGGCGCTTGCTGCCGACGATGAATTCCGGCCGGAACACATAGACGAGGGCCGGCATGATGAAGAGCGCGCTGAACGCCGAGATGAACAGCCACAGCGCGATCAGCACGCCCATGTCGGCCTGCAGGCGCAGCGACGAGAAGTGCCACAGCACGACGCTGGTGATGAGCGTCATCGCCGTGATCAGCACGCCCTTGCCCGGCCCCATCAACGCATTGACGATCGCGCGCTCGACGTTGTGCGAGCGGTGCAGGTTCTCGCGGATACCATCGACGATGTAGAAGGTGTAATCGACACCCAGCCCGATCCCCAGCGCGACCACCGGCAGCGTGTTGATGTTCATGCCGATGCCCTGCCACGCCATGTAGCTGAAGGTGATCGTGTTCGACAGCAGCACGGGGATCATGAAGAACACGCCCGCGACCGTGGAGCGGTAGGTGACCGTGCAACACACGACCAGCACCAGCAGCGCGAGCGCGATGGCCTCGATCTGGCCCGCGAGGATCACCTCGTTCACCGCCGCCAGCACGCCGACCAGTCCGCCCGCGAGCAGGTAATCCGCGCCCTTCACCGGATGCTGCTCGACGTAGTCGCGCACCCGCGCCACTGCCGTGCGGATCGTCTCGCCCTGGTGGTCGCGGAAGAACAACGTCACCGCCCCGTTCTTCGCGTCGGCGTCGGCGTAGCGGTCCATGTCGCCGGGGTCGGAGCCCGACACGAACATGTACATCAGCTCGGCGTTCTCCTCCGCGCTCTTGCCGAGCTCCTGGTACATGGGGTTGCCCTCGCGCAGCACGCGATTCACCTGCGGCAGGATGTCCGCGAGCGAGACGCTGCCGCCGACCTCGGGCTGCGCCTCCATGTACTTCTGGAAGCGCGTCATGCTCGACAGCACCTCGGGCTCGCGCAGCGCCCCCGGCTCCTTGCCGGCGACGACGACGAACATCCGGTCGGAGCCCTGGAACTGGCGGTTGATCTCGGCGGCGTCGCGGTTGTAGCTGGAGTCCGGCCACAGGATCGGCGAGCCGGGATTTGCGTCGCCCACCTTCAGGTTGAAGGCGTACAGCCCGGACATGACGAACACCACGCCCGCCATGCCCAGCACCGCGAAGCGCCAGCGCGTCGTGACAATCGCCGAACACAGGCCGAGGATGCGCATCAGCAGCGGGTTGATATTCACCGGATGGATGAAGCGCTGACGCGAGCCGAACCACGACAACATCACCGGCGTGAGGATCAGCGCGCTGATGGCGATGGTGAGCACCCACACCGTGCCGATGAAGGAGATCTTCTGCAGCAACGGGATCGGCGTCAGCGCAACCACCAGCACACAGCCCGCGTCCGCGACGATCGCGAGCATGCTCGGCTTGAACAGGTTGCGTGCACTGGCCCGCGCGGCCGCGGCTGCACCCGGCGTGCCCTGCCGCGTCTCGTCGTCGAAACGGGCGATGAGCTGCACCGAGTTCGAGATCGCCTGCGCGGTGATCAGGAAGGCCACGACGACGACCAGCGGATCGAGGTGGAAGCCCATCAGGCGCGCGGCGCCCAGTGCCCAGATCGCGCTGACGAGTCCCGCCAGCAGCGGCAGCACCGTGCCGTGCCAGGTGCGCGTGATCAGGCACAGCAGCACGACCAGCGCGGCGACGGCGGCGAAGAAGATCGTCAGCGTCTCGTGCAGGTAGTGATTCACCCAGCCGTACAGCACCGGCTCCCCGACGATGCGCACCTCGACGCCGTCGCCCGCGGTCTCGTCGACCAGCTTCATCAGCTGGTTGAAGGCGCGCGTGTAGTCCATGTTGCCGTCGCTGAAATCGATGGTCACCAGCGTCGCCTTCAGGTCGGTCGACACGTATGGGCCATACACCAGCGGGTTGTTGAGCACCGCCGCCTTCAGCGCCGCGAGGCCCGCCTCGCCTTCGGGCAGATCCGGCCACATCAGCGGCCGCGACTCGACGCCTTCGGTGGAGGCGCGTACCTCCTTGATCTTCTTCGACGCGAGCGAAATGATCTGGTAGGTGTCGATGCCTTCGACCTGCTGCAGGTCGACCGTGAGCTTCTGCACCTTGCCGAGCACCACCGGGTCGAAGATGTCGCCCTGCTTCACCTCGAGCATGATGCTGACCATGTTCGAGCCGCCGAAGGTCTGCTTGAAGCGCTGGTTCACCTCGACATAGGGATGGTTGCGGGGCAGGAGATCGCTGAAGACGGTCTTCACCTCGATCTGGCTCGCCTGCCAGCCCATCGCGAGCGTCACGAGGGCGACCGCGGCGACCACCAGGGCGCGAAAGCGGATGAGGTAGGCGAAGGTCGCGTCGACCTTGCCGAACGTGGAGTTCTTCATTGGGGTCCCCTCACATCCGCGAGCGACCGGCGACGCGGAGCGCGCCGTCGTCGAGCACGGCGAGGTTGCTGCCGGCGAGGAAGTAGCGCGATCCGGCGCGAGCAATCTGCGTGCGCCACGACACGTCGCCCTCGGCCACGCGCCCGAGCTGCCACTGCGCCGCGGCCGCGTCGGCGCTCGCCATCACGCCCTTGTCGCCGACCGCCAGCCAGCGGCCCTCGTCCCACACCACGCTGTAGAAGTGCTCGCGCGTCAGGGCCGGCACCTGCTTCCAGCTGTCGCCGCCATCGCTCGTCACGAGCAGCGTCCCGGCCAGCCCCACCGCGACGCCGTTGCGCGCGTCGCGGAAGGCCACGCTCATCAGGCTCACCTTGTTCGGCATCTCGACCGGGTTCCACGTCGCACCGCCGTCCGTGCTCTTCGTCAGCGCGCCGAACTCCCCGACCAGCCAGCCCGAGTCCCCAACGAAGGCGATGTCGTTCCACGCGCGGTCCTCCTCGGGCAGCACGCGAGTCCAGGTCGCGCCGCGGTCCGTGGAGCGCAGCAGCGCGCCGAACTCGCCCACCGCCCAAGCCGAGTCGCCGGCGATGCGAACGCGGAACAGCTTGTTCGGATTGTTGCTGCCGGGGATCTCCGCCCGGGTCCAGGTGGCGCCGCCATCGCTCGTCGCGACGACCACGCCGCCGTTGCCGACCGCGACCGCCGTCTTGTCGTCCCACGCGGCGATACCCTGGAGGTTCGCGTCGATGTTCAGGGACTGGCGCACCCACGAATCCCCGCCGTCTTCGCTGCGCACGATCTTGCCGCCCGCACCGACAGCCCAAACCGTCCGCTCGTCCGGCGCCGCCACGCCGTAGAAGGCGTCGCGCCGCTCGATGGCCGGCGGCTCGACCTTCTGCACCACCGCCTCGGCCTTCACGAACAGCCCGGCGTACAGCAAGCCACCGACAATCACCAGCGGCGCGGACGACGTCATCAACGTGACGACGCCGCGGGCGCCGCCTCCATATTTCCTCAATCGACGCAGCATCACTCTCTCCTCCACGCCGGGGGACGGCGCGCGACTTTCGTTTTTTTGCGTAGCCGAGGCCCTGCAGGGCTCGCGCTCCGCATGGGTGTCGGTGAATTCGGGAAAATGTCGGGGCCTGCAAGCCCCGGGGGCCCCGGCCGGCACCTCCGTCATGGAGGCACCGGCCCGCAGGCGCCGGGCCTACCGCCCGGCAGTGACGGCTCAGGCCGCTTTTTCCGGGACGGGCAGATCCACCCATTCCTTGTAGAACGCCTCGATGTCCGGCTCGAAGTCGTGGATCACCGGGTACCACGGGGTCGGCGCCTCGACGTCGTGCATCGTGCCGCAGGTCGGGCAGTAGTACTCGCGATACACCTGCCACTGCGTATCCGGCGCCATCAGCTTGGGATACACCTCGGTCATCGACTCCTCGGTGTCGCGCACGTAGATCGCCGCGTTCAGCTTCCAGTTCTCGCGGTAATCGCCGAAGTCGTGGCCGCAGTCGCACATCGTGACCCACTGCTTGGTCTTCGCGTCCTGCACGATGTAGAGGTGGGGCCCCAGCGGCAGCACGATCTTGTGGGGGAACGAGACCTTGGCCTGCAGCGCCTTCACGTACTGCTCGAAGCGGCTGTTGTCCTTGGGCATCGACAGCATGCGGAAGGTCGTTTCCCAGTCGAGCGAGCCCTCGACGAGGTGTGAGACCTGTTCATTGGTGTAGGTAGTCATTTCCGGCTCCTTGATTCGGTGATCACTCTTCGACCTGGACGACGGTCGTGACGTCGGGCAGCAGGGACAGGTCCATGCGGTGCTTGGAGCCGTAGGACGGCACGCCCAACTCGGTCTCCAGCAGCTGCCATTCGGCGGGCAGGTTCCAGAAGGCCTTGAACTCGTTCGTGAATTTCTCGGACAGCGCGAAGCTCGTCGCGAACATGTGCTGCACCTGCACAGCGGCATGCTTATTCACGATGCGTTCGCGCTCTTCCTTCATCCACTCGCGGGTCGGCAGCGCACGGGCGAGGCGCTCCTTGCGCATCTCGGCACGGCGGGCCTGGGTCTTGGCCGGATCGACCGCGAACACGCCCTTCGCGTCCTGCGTGAAGACCGCGCCATAGACCTTCTGCGCGTATTCCGGCAGCAGGAACTTCTGGTTCAGGTCGGCCTCGATCGCCTTCGGGTCACGATCGATCGGGTCGCCGAAGCCGGGGCCACCGCGCAGGTAGTTCAGGTACAGGTCGTGGTTGTCGTAGCAGTCCTCGGTCGTCATGCACTGCTTGTCGCGCTTGACGGTCGCGGTGGCGTCGATGTGGCGCTCGTAGTCCGGGGCGGAAGGATCGAGATCGCCGCCCAGGGGCAGCGAGTCGCCGATCGCGATGCGCTGCTCCAGGCCGGTCTTGTGCGCTTCGAAGCGATAGCCGGTCGCCGACGGGTAGCCGCCCATCATTCCCCAGTCGCTGTTCATGAAGCCGTTGCCCATGAAGAACATCGTCCAGTCCTGGGCGTTCCACACCATGCGCAGCGTCTCGAAGCCGCAACCACCGCGATACTTGCCGTAACCACCGGAGTTGGCCTTGACGTTGCGGCCCAGATACAGGAGCGGCTCGGCCATCTCCCAGATCTCGATGTCGCCCATGTCGCCTTCCGGGTTCCAGATCGCAGCCGCGTGGTTCAGGCCGTCCTTCACGGCGCAGGCACCGGTGCCGCAGCTCGAAGCTTCGAAGCTGTTGACCGCGTGGATCTCGCCGTCCTGGTTGATGCCGCCGCCCTGCAGCCAGTTGGAGGTGTTGGCGTTGCCGGCGTTGACTTCTTCCAGATAGCCGCGGCTGAAGTAGGACTGGCTCAGCCCGCGCCACAGCGCCGCCCAGCCGGAGACCAGGAAGTGCCAGGCGTAGGCGTGGCCGGTGCGACGGTCGTCCGGGTTGCACCACGTGCCCTTGGGCAGGCGGAACTCGGTCGCGTAGTAGGCCCCGTCATTGATGCGCTGGGTCGGCACCAGGGTCTGGCACATCATCACCCAGATGCCCGACGTGAAGGCCACCTGGTGGGCGTTGAAGGTATGCCAGCCCCAGCGGCTCGCACCCTCGAAGTCCAGCCTCCACTTGCCGTCCGGCTTGATCGTCATCTCGCACGGCGAGTGCATGATCGAGTCGAGCTTGGCGAAGGCGTTCGACACCTGCACGTCCTCGTGCTTGAAGGGCACATCGACGAAGGACACCTTGCGGTACTTGCCCGGCAGAGTCATCGCCTTGATGCGGCTCATCAGCCCGCGGCGGCCTTCCTCGATGACTTCGAAGGCGAACTTCTCGTAAGCCTCGATGCCGTCGGCGCGGATCACGTCCTCGACCAGCTCTCGGATCATGTGGCAGCCAGCGATGCGGGTCTTCTCGTCGAGGATCCAGTACTTGGGCGTACGCACCGAACGCTGCGACTCGTGCAGCCAGTCGCGCAGCGGCTCATCGTTCACGCCGGTCTTGCGGCAGGTGATCATGTAGCCGTCGCCGAAGCGCTGCGTCTGGCCGGTGGACATCGAGCCCGGCGTCACCGCGCCGGTGTCGATCACGTGCGTCACGCCGCCGACCCAGCCGATCAGCCGACCTTCCCAGAAGATCGGGACGATGGTCGCGATGTCGCACGGGTGCACGTTGCCGATCGCGCAGTCGTTGGTCGTGAACATGTCGCCGGGATTGATGCCGGGATTGCCCTCCCAGTTGTTCTCGATCATGTACTTGATCGCCGCGCCCATCGTGCCGACGTGGATGATGATGCCGGTCGAAGTCAGCACGCAGTCGCCCGCGGCGTTGTACAGCGTGAAGCACAGCTCGCCTTCCTGCTCCACGATCGGGCTCGCGGCGATCTTCTTCGCGGTTTCGCGGGCATGCACCAGACCGCCGCGCAGCTTGGAGAAGAGCTTCTCGTAGCCGATCGGATCGGCATCGCGTAGCTCCAGTTTTTCCAACCCGTTGTAGTGGCCGCTGGCCTTCGTGCGCTCGATGATGCCGTCGCGGAACTGCTTCAGCGTCTGGCCGTTCTTGAGCAAATCGGCAAAGCCGAGTTCCTTGTTTGTCATCATGTTCATGGCGGTCTCCTCGATTACTTCACTTCTTTGAGATGGAACAGGCGGTGCTTGTCGACCGTCGTCTCGAAGCCGTCGGGCACGACGAAGGTCGTCGCGTCCGATTCGATGATCGCGGGACCGACGATGTGATTACCCGCCTTCAGCGACTCCATCTTCCACAGCGCGGCCTCGACCCAGCGCTTGTGGCGATAGAACGGACGGGTGCCGAGGTAGGCTTCCTTCGGCGGCGTCGGGCCGCAGTCGGGGTCTTCCGGCAGCACCGGCTTCTGCGTGACGACCATGCCGCGCAGGATCGCGCCGGTGATCGAGAAGCCCAGCTCGGGCGAACGTGCCGAGTTGGCATAGACGCGGCCGTAGGTGGTCTCGAAGGCGTCGATGATCTGGTTCCAGTCGGCCGCCGTCGCCGCCGTGGACACCGGCGACACGATCTCGAGGTCGTTCAGCTGGCCCATGTACTGCATCTTGTAGCCGGGGATCAGCAGCACGTCCTCGGGCTTGTAGCCGTTGATCACGAACTCGTCGATGACCTTGACCGCCAGTTCCTCCCACGCATCCTGCAGGCTCGCGCAGGCCGCCGCCTTGTCCGCGTCGGGCGCGAACTGCGCGACGCCGAGGTCCACCGACTTGTCATAGCGGTACTCGAAGTCCGCGCAGGCGCAGCCGAAAGCCGAGAAACCCGCTGCCCACGCCGGCACGACGACGTCCTTGAAGCCGACGCCTTCGGTGTAGCCGTAGGTATGCACCGGGCCCGCACCGCCGTACGAGAAGCACGTGAACTCGGCCGGGTTGTAGCCCTTCGCGCTGATGTTGGCACGCAGGTACTCGGAGAGCGTCAGGTCGAGCAGCTCGATGACGCCCGCCGCCGCATCTTCCACCGACAGCCCCAAGGGGTCCGCGATCTGCGCCTTGATGTGGTCGCGGGCGCGCTGCACGTCGAGCTTGATCGCACCGCCGAGGAAGTTGTTCGGGTTCAGGTAGCCCAGCACAACGTGGCAGTCGGACACCGACACCGTGTCCAGGCCACTTTCCGGCCAGCAGGTACCGACGCGGTAGCCCGCGCTGTCCGGCCCCAGCTTGATCGACTTGCTGTACGGGTCGAGACGCACGAAGCTTCCCGCGCCCGCGCCGACCGAGTCCATCGCCACCAGCGGCAGCGACAGCACCAGGCGCGCCATGTCCGGGTCGGACTTGATCGCGAAGCTGCCCTTGGTGATCAGCGCGACGTCGAAGGAGGTGCCGCCGATGTCAGAGCACGCGATGTTCTCGTCACCCAGGTACTCGCCCAGCAGCTTCGAGCCGATCACGCCGCCGATCGGGCCGGAGACGATGGTGCGCGCCAGTTCCTTGGCCTTCCACGAGATCGTGCCGCCGTGCGTCGCCATCACCCGCAGGTCGAACTTCGCGCCGTGCTTCTTGAAGCGGTCGCTGACCTTCTTCAGCGTCTGACGCGACGGCTCGGCACCATAGGCTTCGAGGATCGTCGTGTTCATCCGGTGGCTTTCCTTGCGCGACGGGTAGTAATCCACCGACGCGAACACCGGGATATCGACCTTCAGCTTCGCCAGCTCGTCCTTCACGACATCGCGGGCGCGCTGCTCGCTGCTCTCGTTCTTGTGCGACTGCAGCAGGCAGATCACGATCGCCTGCGAGCCGGCTTCGACCAGTTCGCGCGTCGCCTGGCGCACTTCCTCCTCGCGCAGCGGGATCACCACCTTGCCCTGCACATCGGTGCGCTCGGTCACGCCGCGGGTACGCGATACCGGCACCAGCGGCTCGTCGTAGCGATGCGTGTTGAGGTGGATGCGGTCTTCCAGCGCGTAGCCGAGATAGCTCTGCAGCGCGCGCCCCATCGAGTGGATCTGCTCGAAGCCGCGGTTGCAGATCAGGCCCACGTCGAGGCCCTTGCGCATCAGGATGCGGTTAAGCATCGCGGTGCCGGAATACACGCAGGTGACGAGCTCGGGATAGACCTCGTCCACCTCGCGGCCCCAGTGGGCCAGTGCATCGACAGAGGAGTTGTAGATCGCCAGCGACTCGTCGCCGGGGTTGCTCTGCGCCTTGCCGACGACGAAGCGGCCGTCTTCCCGCACGAAGAAGGTGTCAGTCATCGTGCCGCCGGCATCGATGCCCATCACCTGTACCTGTGATGCTGCCTGTTGGACTTCCATGTTTGTCTCCATCATCTCCTGGATTGTCGAGTCGCCGATGCTGCCGGCCCCCGGGAGACCTCTTGCAGCGGCCGTGCCAGATATCGGCCGCTGCAACGCAGCAAGCCGATGCGCCTGCAAATGAGGGAGAAACGCCACGCACGCCGTGCACCGCAACAAGCAACGATGCGCGGAACGTACGACCAGAAAATGGAGACCGTCCGGAAGTCGAACGGACGCACCGGTCACCCGTCAGGGCGTCCGGACGATACGAAACAGGAGAAAACGGAAAAAGGCGGACACCGTCCAAGTCGGCACGGCCGGCGCAGACGGTCCCGCTCATGCGCACGGGCGGGACACGCACCGAGCCCCACCGCCGTTCCGCACGGCACAAAAGAAAACGCGAAGCCACAAGGGCTTCGCGTTGGATACTCAGTGCGTCAGGAAGCGATGCGTTTCAGAACGGAATATCGTCGTCGAAGTCCCCAAAACCGCCGCCGCCCGACTGGCTCGGAGCCTTCTGCGCAGGAGCCTGCTGCGGAGCTTGGCGTGCAGGCGCCGCAGCCGGGGCATCATAGCCGCCCATCGGCGCATCGCCACCACCGCCGCCCTGACGCGAACCCAGCATCTTCATCTCGTCGCCGCGGATTTCCGTCGTGTAGCGATCCTGGCCGTCCTTGTCCTGCCACTTGCGCGTCTGCAGGCGCCCTTCGACGTAGATCTGGCTGCCCTTGCGCAGGTACTGCGCAGCGATCTCGGCCAGCCGCCCGAAGAACACCACGCGGTGCCACTCGGTCGCCTCCTTCTTCTCGCCGCTTTGCTTGTCCTTCCACGTCTCGGTGGTCGCCACGGTGATGTTGCAGATCGCGTCGCCGCTCGGCGCATAGCGCGTTTCCGGATCCCGGCCCAGATTGCCGATCAGGATGACTTTGTTCAGGGAAGCCATGAGGTTCTCCTCCGATGTTTCAGGTTAGTGTGCCGCCGACGCCGGCGTCACGCGGCGGGCGGGCGGATTCATTGAGGCGACCAACAGCAGCCAGATCACGGCGAGCACGCCGCACACCAGATTCACGGCGCCGCTGCCGAAGTGTTCGGCCAGCCAGCCCCCCAGCGTTCCACCGAGGAACAGCCCGATCGACTGCAGCGTGTTGTACAGGCCGAGCGCCGTGCCTTTCGCGTGCGCCGGCGCCACCTTGGAGATCCACGACGGCAGGATCGCCTCGAGTACGTTGAAGGCGACGAAGAACAGCGTCAGCCACAGGCCCAGCGTCACGGCGCTCTGGCCAAAAGCGAACAGCCCCGCCTGCACGACCACCAGCAGCGCGACCGCGGCGCCGAACACCTGCTTCATGAGATTGCGCCGCTCTGCCGCAATCACCGCCGGCACCATCGCCGCGAACGACAGCAATACGGCGGGCAGATAGACCTTCCAGTGCTCCGGCAGGGGCAGGTTTGCACCGCTCACCAGCGCGGCCGGCACCATCACCCACATCGCCGTCTGGATCAGGTGCAGCACGAAAACCCCAACGTTCAGCCGCATCAGCTGGCCATCGCGGAACACCTCGCCGAACAGCCCGGTCGGTGCCCGCGGCACCGGCGGCGCCGCCGGCACGACGTACAGCACCACACCGATCGCCGCAGCCGCGAGCACGGCCGTCAACCAGAAGATCCCACTCATGCCGATGACATTATACAGAATCGGCGCCGCCACCATCGACAGCGCGAAAACCAGTCCGATGCTCGAACCGATCATCGCCATCACCTTGGTGCGGTGCTGGTCGCGCGTCAGGTCCGCAGCAAGCGCCGTGACCGCCGCCGAGATCGCGCCCGCCCCCTGCAGCACGCGCCCCGCGATCACCGTCCCGATATCTCCGGCGACTGCCGCGACGGCGCTGCCGATCACGAACAGCACGAGTCCGAACACGATCACCGGCTTGCGGCCGAAGCGGTCCGACGCCACGCCATAAGCCATCTGCAGGAAAGCCTGCGTCAGGCCATAGGCGCCGATCGCCAGGCCCACGAGGGTCAGATTGTCGCCGCCCGGAAGATGATGCGCGTGCACCGAAAAGACCGGAAGGATCAGGAACAGCCCGAGCATACGCAGCGCGAAAATCGCGGCAAGGCTCGCACCAGCCCGGCGTTCTGCGGGGGTCATCGGATCGTGCTCGGGTCGGGCCATCTGTCTTGGGGCTGGAACAAAACGGCGATTCTAGCACCCGTCGCCCGCCTGTTTGGCTTGCGTCGACGTTCTCTCGTATAGTGGCACGTTACCCTTGGTCAGCCCGCCCCATGGACGAAATCCGCATTCGCGGCGCCCGCACCCACAATCTCAAGAACATCAGCCTCGAGCTGCCGCGCAACCGGCTGACCGTGATCACCGGCCTGTCCGGCTCCGGCAAGTCCTCGCTCGCGTTCGACACGCTCTACGCCGAGGGCCAGCGCCGCTACGTCGAATCGCTGTCGGCCTACGCGCGCCAGTTCCTGCAGCTGATGGAAAAGCCCGACGTCGACCTGATCGAGGGGCTGTCGCCTGCGATCTCCATCGAGCAGAAAGCCACCAGCCACAACCCGCGCTCCACGGTCGGCACGATCACCGAGATCCACGACTACCTGCGCCTGCTCTACGCACGCGCCGGCACGCCGCATTGCCCCGACCATCCCGAGCGCCCGCTCGAGGCGCAGACCGTCTCGCAGATGGTGGACCACGTCCTCGCCCTGCCCGAAGACACGCGCCTGATGATCCTCGCGCCCGTCGTCGCCCACCGCAAGGGCGAGCAGAGCGACCTCTTCGCCGACCTGCGCGCGCAGGGCTTCGTCCGCGTGCGCGTCGATGGCCGGATCGCCGAACTCGACACCATGCCCGCGCTCGAAAAGGGCCGCCGTCACACTGTCGAAGTCGTCATCGACCGCCTCAAGGTCCGCGCCGACCTGCGCGGCCGCATCGCCGAATCCTTCGAAACGGCGCTGACCCACGCCGACGGCCGCGCCATCGCGGTCGAGATGGACAGCGGCACCGAGCACCTCTTCTCCGCCCGCTTCGCCTGCCCGGTCTGCAGCTACGCGCTAGCCGAACTCGAGCCCCGCCTGTTCTCGTTCAACAACCCGGCCGGCGCCTGCCCCAAGTGCGACGGCCTCGGCCAGGTCGAATTCTTCGACCCGACACGCGTCGTCGCCCACCCCGAGCTCTCGCTCTCCGCCGGCGCCATCCGCGGCTGGGATCGGCGCAACCAGTTCTACTTCCAGATGCTCGCAAGCCTCGCCGACCACTACGGCTTCGAGATCGACACCCCCTTCTGCGACCTGCCCGACGAAGTCCGTCAGGTCGTCCTGCATGGCTCGGGCCGCCACAAGATCGCCTTCCGCTACCTCTCCGACAACGGCCGCATGGTCGCCAAGGAACACCCCTTCGAAGGCATCGTCCCCAACCTGGAGCGACGCTACCGCGAGACCGACTCCACCGCCGTGCGCGAGGAACTCACCAAGCTGCGCGCGACCCAAGCCTGCCCGAGCTGCCACGGCACCCGCCTGCGCACCGAGGCGCGCCACGTCCTCATCGGCGACCGCACGCTGCACGCGGTGAGCCGCATGCCCCTGGGCGAATGCAAGGACTTCTTCGACGGCCTCGCGCTCACCGGCCACCGCGGCCTGGTCGCAGCCAAGATCGTCAAGGAAATCTCCGACCGCCTGAGCTTCCTGATCAACGTCGGCCTCGACTACCTCTCGCTCGATCGCTCCGCAGACACCCTCTCCGGCGGCGAGGCGCAGCGCATCCGCCTCGCCAGCCAGATCGGCTCCGGCCTCACCGGCGTCATGTACGTCCTCGACGAGCCCTCGATCGGCCTGCACCAGCGTGATAACGACCGTCTCCTGGGCACGCTGCACCAGCTGCGCGACCTCGGCAACACCGTGATCGTCGTCGAACACGACGAGGACGCCATCCGCTGCGCCGACTACGTCGTCGACATGGGCCCCGGCGCGGGCGTGCACGGTGGCGAAATCGTCGCCCGGGGCACCCCCGCCGACATCGTCGCGAGCGAAGCCTCGCTCACCGGCGCCTACCTCGCCGGTCGCTACACCATCCCCGTCCCGGCGCGCCGAGCCCCCCCGGATCCCGAGTTCCAGCTGCGCCTCGAAGGCTGCACCGGCAACAACCTCAAGAACGTCGACCTCGCCATCCCCATCGGCCTCTTCACCTGCATCACAGGCGTCTCCGGCTCCGGCAAATCGACTCTCATCAACGATACCCTGTACGCGCTGGCCGCCAGGCACCTCTACGGATCGACGACCGAACCCGCCTCCTTCGCGGCGGTACATGGCCTCGATCATTTCGACAAGGTCATCAACGTCGACCAGAGTCCCATCGGCCGCACCCCGCGCTCCAACCCCGCGACCTACACCGGCATGCTGACACCGGTCCGCGAACTCTTCGCCGGAGTTCCCGACGCCCGCGCCCGCGGCTACGGCCCCGGCCGCTTCTCCTTCAACGTCAAGGGCGGCCGCTGCGAAGCCTGCCAGGGCGACGGCATGATCAAGGTGGAAATGCACTTCCTGCCCGACATGTACGTCCCGTGCGACGTCTGCCACGGCCGGCGCTACAACCGCGAAACGCTGGAGATCCGCTACAAGGGCAAGACCATCTGCGAGGTGCTCGACATGACCGTCGAGAACGCCCTCGGATTCTTCAACGCCGTGCCTACCGTCGCACGCAAGCTCGAAACGCTGATGGACGTCGGACTCGGCTACATCCGCCTCGGCCAGAGCGCGACGACCCTCTCAGGCGGCGAAGCGCAGCGCGTGAAGCTCGCGCTCGAACTGTCCAAGCGCGACACCGGCCGCACCCTCTACATCCTCGACGAACCGACGACCGGCCTGCACTTCCGCGACATCGAACTGCTCCTCGGCGTCCTCCACCGCTTGCGCGACCACGGCAACACCGTCGTCGTGATCGAGCACAACCTCGACGTCATCAAGACGGCCGACTGGCTCATCGACCTCGGCCCCGAGGGCGGCGACCGCGGCGGACGGATCCTGTGCAGCGGGCCACCCGAAGCGATCGCCGCCCACCCCGAGAGCCACACCGGCCGCTATCTCAAACGCATGCTAAGCGCGCAAGCTTGAATCCGGGGGAGAAAACACCTCCGATCGCACTTACAATTTGAAGCAAACCCACCACGAGTATTCCGGACAATACGGCGATCGCCTCATGGCACCGCCTGCAAGATGAAGGAGAAACTCATGCCCGCAGTCCCCAACGACGTCCAGAGCGTATTCCTCGACCGCATCGAACGCCGCGTAAAGATCCTCAAGACCCTGCTCGAGGCCGGCCTTGGCGTCTATCAGGCAACCGAGGAGCAGCAGCGCAAACGTGCCATCGAACAGGTCGTGCGCCTCACGGCGCGCACCAGCGAACTGCCGCAACTCACCGCGGAAACTCTCGCGAAGGCCAGCGACATCGTCGCGGCACACCTCGAACCGATGCAGAAGGTCCTCCCGCACGACGTCCAGTACCGCAACCGGCTGCGCAAATCCTGGTAAGCCGCGCGCCCCTTCTCGCTTGAGCCGTACACTCCGAAGCGGTCCTCAGTCCAGATAGCCGTTCGGGTTCTGCGATTGCCATCGCCACGCATCGCGGCACATCGCGTCCAGATCGAACCGCGCCTCCCACCCCAGCACTTCGCGTGCGAGCGCAGGATCCGCCCAATATGCGGGCACGTCGCCGGGTCGGCGCGCCGCGATGCAGTACGGCAGCTTCCGCCCGCATGCACGCTCGAAAGCGTGCAGCACATCCAGCACGCTATAGCCGCGCCCCGTGCCCAGATTCACGCAACTCACCCCGGGCAAGCCGTCCATGCGCTCGACCGCCGCCACATGCCCCGCCGCGAGGTCGCCAACGTGGATATAGTCGCGCACCCCCGTTCCATCGGGCGTCGGATAGTCACCGCCAAAAATCCTCAGTTCGGGCAGGCGCCCCACCGCCACCTGGCTCACGTACGGCATCAGATTGTTCGGCTTTCCGCCCGGATCCTCGCCGATCAACCCACTCGGGTGGGCCCCGACCGGATTGAAGTAACGCAGCAAAACGACCTGCCAACGCGGGTCCGAGGCGCCAACGTCGCGCAGCACGTCCTCGCACATGAGTTTTGTGCGTCCATACGGATTTTCCGGCGCGGTCGGAAAATCCTCGCGGATCGGCACCGTCGCCGGATCCCCGTACACCGTCGCCGAGGAACTGAACACTAGCCTACGGACACCCGCCGCCTCCATCGCCTCGACCAGCGAAAACAGCCCGCCGACGTTGTTCTGGTAATACGCCAGCGGATGCGCAACGGACTCGCCGACCGCCTTCAACGCAGCGAAGTGAACCACCGCATCGATGCGATGCGCCGCAAAAACCCGCCCCATCTCGGGCGCATCGCGAACGTCAGCCTGGTAGAAGCCAAGTAGCCCGCGCCGCGCGATCGACTCGACCCTGTCGAGCGACGTCGCCTTGCTGTTACACAGGTTGTCGACCACCACGACGTCGTGGCCCGCTTCCAGCAAAGCCACGCAGGTGTGCGTTCCAATGTATCCCGCCCCGCCCGTCACAAGCACCGTACTCAAAGCACCACCTCCGTATCACGCATCGATCGACTTCACTGCGTCGCCCGCACAAAAAAAAATGGGCCGCAGAACGGCCCATTTTCGATGACACTTCGGTCGCGAAGCGACTTGTTACGCTGCCACGGCTTCCTGCACCTCGGCTGCGACGTCGCCCTCAGCAGCACGATCCACCAGTTCGACCAGCGCCATCGGCGCGTTGTCGCCGTCGCGGAAGCCGAACTTCAGGATGCGCAGGTAGCCGCCGTTACGGGCAGCGAAGCGCGGACCCAGCTCGTCGAACAGCTTGACGACCATCTCGCGGTCGCGCAGGCGATTGAACGCCAGGCGACGATTCGACAGGCTGGGCTTCTTGCCCAGGGTGATCAGCGGCTCGACCACGCGGCGCAGTTCCTTGGCCTTGGGCAGGGTCGTCTTGATGACTTCGTGACGCAGCAGCGAATTGGCCATATTGCGGAACATCGCCTGGCGATGCGCGCTGGTACGGTTAAGCTTGCGAAGACCGTTGCGGTGACGCATTTCTATTCCTCACTCAACTGCGCCGACTCAACCGAGCTTCTCGAGCCCGGCCGGCGGCCAGTTTTCCAGTTTCATGCCGAGCGTAAGCCCACGCGAGGCCAACACTTCCTTGATTTCGTTCAGCGACTTGCGGCCGAGGTTCGGGGTCTTCAACAGCTCGGTTTCCGTACGCTGGATCAGATCGCCGATGTAGTAGATGTTCTCGGCCTTCAGGCAGTTGGCCGACCGCACGGTCAGCTCGAGGTCGTCGACCGGGCGCAGCAGCACCGGATCGATCACCTGCGCCGCAGTCACTTCCGCGACCGGCGCCGTACCTTCCAGATCCGCGAACACCGACAGCTGATCCATCAGCACGCGCGCGGCGTAACGGATAGCCTCCTCGGGATCGACCGCGCCATTGGTCTCGATATCGATCACCAGACGATCGAGGTCGGTACGCTGCTCGACACGAGCGCTCTCGACCAGATAGCTCACCCGGCGCACCGGGCTGAACGAAGCGTCCAGCACGACGTGACCGATGCTCTTGCTCTCGCCGGCAGCCGGACGCACGTTGCCCGGCACGTAACCGCGGCCTTCCTCGACCTTGATCTGCATATCGAGCTTGCCGCCCGGTGCCAGATGCGCGATCACGTGATCCGGGTTGATGATCTCGACGTCGTGACCGGCCTCGATGTCGCGCGCGGTGACGACACCGTCACCGGACTTCGACAGGCGCAGCATCGCTTCACCGCGGTTGTGCAGCTTCAGCACAACACCTTTCAGGTTCAGCAGCAGGTCGACGATATCCTCGCGCACACCGTCCAGGGTCGAGTACTCGTGCAGCACGCCCTCAATCGAGACTTCCGTCGGCGCATAGCCCGGCAGCGAGGAAAGGAGGATGCGCCGCAGCGCATTCCCCAGGGTGTGACCAAAACCACGCTCGAACGGCTCCATCGTCACGCGCGCCTGAACAGGCGAGACGGATTGGACGTCGATGATGCGGGGTTTCAGCAGTGAATTGCTTTGCATCAGCAGTTCCTCGGATCTTTGAGTCTTCAGGCGAGCCCGTTAGCGGGAGTACAGTTCGACGACGAGACCTTCGTTGATCGTCGGCGGCAGCTCCGAGCGCTGCGGATACGCCTTGAACACGCCCTTGCCGGCCTTGGCATCGACTTCCAGCCACTCGGGAAAACCACGCGCAGCGGCGGCCTCGAGTGCGGCCTTCACGCGGAGTTGGCCACGCGCACCTTCGGTGAGCTCGACCGTCTCGCCCGGACGCACTACGTACGACGGGATGTTAACGCGCTTGCCATTCACGAGAATGCCGTTGTGACGGACCAGCTGACGACTTTCGGCGCGCGAGCCACCGAAACCCATACGATAAACGACGGAATCCAGGCGACCTTCGAGCAGCTGCAGCAGGTTCTCGCCGGTCTGGCCGCGACGGCGATCCGCCTCCGCGTACACCTTGCGGAACTGCGCCTCGAGGACACCATACAGACGGCGGATCTTCTGCTTTTCACGCAGCTGAACACCGTAGCCGGACAGACGCTGTCCGGAACGCTGACCATGCTGGCCAGGCGCATACGAGCGACGCTCGATAGCACACTTGTCGGTGAAGCACTTCTCGGCCTTCAGGAACAGCTTTTCGCCTTCGCGACGGCACTGACGGCACTTGGGATCCAGATTACGAGCCACGTTTCAACTCCTTGTCAGATACGACGCTTTTTCGGCGGACGGCAGCCGTTGTGCGGAATCGGCGTGATGTCGGTAATGCTGGAGATCTTCATACCCAGCGCGTTCAGGGCGCGAACAGCGGATTCGCGGCCCGGACCGGGCCCCTTGATGCGCACTTCCAGGTTCTTGACCCCGCATTCCTGCGCGGCCTTGCCGGCAGCTTCGGCGGCAACCTGTGCGGCAAACGGCGTGCTCTTGCGCGAACCCTTGAAGCCCGCGCCGCCCGACGTTGCCCACGACAGGGCATTGCCCTGCCGATCGGTAATCGTAATGATGGTGTTATTGAAGCTCGCATGAACGTGCGCGATACCTTCGGCAACGTTCTTTTTGACTTTCTTGCGAACCTTCGCAGCAGTTTTAGCCATTATCAGTCCTTATCACTTCTTGCCGGCGATCGCCTTGCGCGGTCCCTTGCGGGTGCGGGCGTTAGTCCGGGTCCTCTGACCGCGCAGCGGAAGGCCGCGACGGTGACGGACACCACGATAGCAACCCAAGTCCATCAGGCGCTTGATATTCATCGTCACTTCACGGCGAAGATCGCCCTCGACGACAAACCGACCAACCTCGTCACGCAGACGCTCCATGTCCGACTCGGTGAGATCCTTCACCTTGACGGAACGTGCGACGTTGGCGGAATCACAGATTTTCTGAGCACGCGAACGGCCAATTCCATAGATGGCGGTCAGCGCAATCTCGGCATGCTTGTGATTGGGAATGTTTACCCCAGCAATACGGGCCATTCGATTACCCCAAAAAGCTAAACATTAAATTTTAATCCTTGAGCGCCCTAAGATCAACCCTGGCGCTGCTTGTGCCGCGGATCCACGCAGATCACACGGACCACACCCTTGCGGCGAACGATCTTGCAGTTGCGGCAGAGCCGCTTAACCGAAGCCTGAACTCTCATTTCCTTGCTCCTGTTTCTTGATTACTTGGTCCGGAAAACGATCCGGGCCTTGGTCAGGTCGTAGGGCGTCAACTGCACGGTGACCTTGTCACCAGGAAGAATGCGGATGTAGTGCATACGCATCTTCCCGGAGATATACCCGAGGACCATGTGTCCGTTTTCTAGTCGGACGCGGAACGTTGCGTTGGGGAGGTTCTCGGTAACCTCGCCCTGCATCTCGATGACGTCTTCCTTCGCCATAACTTACCGGATCGGAAGGCCCGCCCCCTTGAAGTTCGCCTTCTTGAGCAGACTCTCGTACTGGTGCGACATGACGTAAGCCTGAACCTGTGCCATGAAATCCATCGTCACCACCACGATGATCAGCAGCGACGTCCCGCCGAAGTAGAACGGAACGTTCCACTTCAGGATCAGGAATTCGGGGAGCAGGCACACCAACGTGATATATGCAGCACCTACCAGCGTCAAACGCGTCAGGATCTTGTCGATATAGCGCGCCGTCTGGTCGCCCGGTCGAATACCCGGCACGAATGCCCCGCTCTTCTTCAGGTTGTCCGCGGTCTCCCGTGCATTGAACACGAGCGCGGTGTAGAAGAAGCAGAAGAACACGATCGCCACTGCATAAAGCATCACATAAACCGGCTGCCCCGGCGCAAGCTTCGCCGAAAGATCCCGCAGCCAGACCATGCTCTCCGACGAACCGAACCACTGGCCCAAGGTCGCGGGGAACAGGATTATGCTCGACGCAAAAATCGGCGGGATTACGCCAGACATGTTGAGCTTGAGCGGAAGATGCGAACTCTGCCCGCCGTAGATCTTGTTGCCGACCTGACGCTTTGCATAATTCACGAGAATCTTGCGCTGCCCCCGCTCGACGAAAACCACGAACGCCGTGACAAGCGCCACCAATACGCAGATCAGCAGCGCCGTGAAGGGATGCATCGCCCCGGTACGCACGAGCTCGAACAGCCCGGCAATCGAACCCGGCAACCCCGCTGCAATACCGGCGAAGATGATGAGCGAAATACCATTGCCGAGCCCGCGTTCCGTAATTTGCTCACCGAGCCACATCAGGAACATCGTACCCGTCACCAGCGTCGCAACCGTCACGAAACGGAAGGTGATACCCGGGTCCAGCACCAGCCCCGCCTGCCCCTCGAGAGCAATCGCAATACCGAGGGACTGCGCCAGTGCCAGAATCAGCGTACCGGCGCGAGTGTACTGCGTAATCTTGCGCCGACCTGCCTCACCCTCCTTCTTCAGGGCTTCGAGCGACGGCACCGCAACGGTCATCAGCTGCATGATGATCGACGCCGAAATGTACGGCATGATCCCCAGCGCGAAGATGGTGAAGCGCGACAACGCACCGCCCGAGAACAGGTTGAACACGCCGAGAATTCCCCCCGATTGCGACTGGAACAGCTCAGCCAGCCGACTGGGGTCGATTCCGGGCACCGGGATGTGCGCACCGATCCGATAGACGATCAGCGCGCCGACCAGGAACATGAGTCGACGCTTCAGATCGCCGAAACGACCGGGAGTGCCCAAGGTGGCAGCGGGATTGGCCACAGCTGGGTTCCTGCTTACTCAGAGACGACCGAACCGCCGGCCGCCTGAATTGCCGCAAGCGCACCCTTGGTCGCACCAACGCCGCGCAGAGTCACCTTGCGACCGATGCTGCCGGACAGCACGACCTTCGCGGAAAGCGCATCGGCCGCCACGACGCCGGCCTGCTTCAACACCAGCAGATCGACCTCATCCACAGGCAGCTTGTCCAGCTCCGACAGGCGAACTTCGGCGTTGCGCGACCCCGTCAGCGAGACGAAGCCACGCTTCGGCAGACGGCGCTGCAGCGGCATCTGGCCGCCTTCGAAGCCGACCTTGTGAAAGCCGCCGGCGCGGGACTTCTGACCCTTGTGGCCGCGGCCGCAGGTCTTGCCCAGGCCGCTGCCAATGCCGCGTCCGACGCGTTTGGCGGCGAACTTCGAACCAGCCGCAGGTTTAATCGTATTCAGACGCATCTCAACCCTCACACTTCACCAGGTAGGACACCTTGTTCACCATGCCGCGAACTTCAGGCGTGTCCTGAAGCTCGACGGTATGGTTCAGGCGACGCAAACCGAGCCCGCGCACCGTCGCACGGTGCGACTGCTTCGTACCGATCACGCTCTTGACCAGCGTAACCTTGATCGTTTTCTCGGCCATGGCTTACCCCAGAATCTCTTCGACGCTCTTGCCACGCTTGGCGGCGATCTCCGCCGGCGTATTGATCGCCAGAAGACCGTTCAGCGTTGCACGCACGACGTTGTAAGGATTCGACGAACCGATGCACTTGCAGGTCACGTCCGTCACACCCATGACTTCGAACACTGCACGCATCGGGCCGCCGGCAATGATGCCGGTGCCGCTCGGCGCGGGCTGCATGAGAACCGACGAGGCGCCATGCTTGCCGATCACGGAATGCTGCAGCGTGCCGCTCTTCAGCGAAACCTTCACCATCTTGCGGCGAGCTTCATCCATGGCCTTCTGCACGGCCACCGGCACTTCGCGGGACTTGCCCTTGCCCATGCCGATCCCGCCGTCTCCATCACCAACCACCGTCAGCGCCGCGAAACCGAGGATACGACCACCTTTCACGACCTTCGTCACGCGGTTGATGGCGACCATCTTTTCGCGCAGGCCGTCGTCACGCTCCTCGGAAGCCTGCGGACGCTTGCTTTGTTGCTTAGCCATACGATTCCTCGCTTAGAACTTGAGACCGCCTTCGCGGGCGGCCTCGGCCAGCGCCTGGACGCGACCGTGATACTGGAAGCCGGCGCGATCGAACGCGACAGACTCGATACCCGCGGCCTTCGCACGCTCGGCGATCAGCTTGCCGACGATCACGGCAGCGGCCTTGTTGCCGCCGTGCGACAGCTGCGAACGCACGTCCGCCTCAACCGTGGAGGCAGCCGCAAGCACGCGCGCACCGGAACCATCGATGATCTGGGCGTAGATGTGGGAATTGGAACGGAATACAGTCAGACGAACCGTTTTCAGTTCCGCGATTTTGGCTCGGGTTTTACGAGCGCGACGCAGACGAACCACTTTCTTGTTCATATCGAACCGCCCTTACTTCTTCTTGGTTTCCTTGAGCACGACCACCTCGTCCGAGTAACGGACGCCCTTGCCCTTGTAGGGTTCGGGAGCGCGGTATGCACGCACTTCGGCAGCGACCTGACCGACTTGCTGCTTGTCGATGCCTTTGATGACGATTTCCGTCTGCGTTGGCGTTTCCACCTTCACGCCCGCCGGCATCTGATGCACGACGGGATGCGAAAAACCGAGCGTCAGGTTGAGCTTGTCGCCCTGCGCCTGCGCACGATAACCGACGCCGACGAGGTTCAGCTTGCGCTCGAAACCCTTCGTCACCCCGGTGACCATGTTATTCACGAGCGCACGCACGGTACCCGACATCGCACGGCCGTTGGCGGCGCCGGCAACGGCCCCGAACACCAGCGCATCGCCTTCACGCTGCACGGACACGGAGTTGCCGATGTACTGCCTTGCGGTACCCAGCGGCCCCTTCACGGAGACTTCGCCAGCCGCAACGGTGACATCGACGCCCTGGGGGATTGCCACCGGATTCTTAGCTACACGAGACATGAGACCCCCTTAAGCGACGTAACAGATGACTTCGCCACCCACGCGTCCGGCACGTGCAGCACGGTCGGTCATGACGCCACGCGGCGTCGACACGATCGCAACACCGAGACCATTCAAGACACGCGGCAGATCATCACTGCCCTTGTAAACACGCAGACCAGGGCGGCTGACACGCTCGATACGCTCGATGACAGGACGGCCGGCGTAGTACTTCAGCACCACATCCAGCTGAGCCTTGCCTTCGGCATCGCGCACGGCGTAACCGTCGATGTAACCTTCATCCTGCAGGACCTTGGCAATCGCAACCTTCAGCTTGGAGCTGGGCATCGACACGCTCTGCTTCTGAGCCTGCTGACCATTGCGGATGCGGGTCAGCATATCGGCGATCGGATCGGACATACTCATTCGATAATCTCCTTACCAGCTCGCCTTGGTCATGCCCGGCACTTCACCGCGGAACGCGAGGTCACGCAGTTTGTTGCGGCACAGCCCGAACTTGCGGAACACGCCACGCGGACGACCCGTCAGGGCGCAGCGATTGCGCTCGCGAACGGGGCTTGCATTGCGCGGAAGCTGCTGCAGCTTCAGACGAGCAGCCATGCGCTCTTCTTCAGGCAACTTGAAATCGTTGATCTGAGCGATCAGCGCGGTACGCTTTGCGGCGAACTTCGCCACCAGCTTGCGACGCTTCTCTTCTCGATTGATCAGAGCCAGTTTTGCCATAACACCCTCAATTCTTGAACGGGAACTTGAACGCCGCGAGCAGAGCGCGAGCTTCCTGATCGGTTTTGGCCGTCGTCGTGATGCTGATGTTCATACCCCGCAGAGCATCGATCTTGTCGTACTCGATCTCGGGGAAAATGATCTGCTCTTTGACGCCCAGGTTGTAGTTGCCGCGACCGTCGAAACCCTTGCCGGCGATACCACGAAAGTCGCGGATACGCGGCATGGCGATCGTCACCAGACGATCCAGGAATTCGAACATCTTCTCGCCACGCAAGGTCACCATGCAGCCGATCGGATAACCGTCACGAATCTTGAAACCCGCGATCGACTTGCGCGCCTTGGTTACCACCGGCTTCTGACCCGCGATCTTCTGCATGTCACCAACCGCATGCTCGAGAATCTTCTTGTCGCCAACCGCTTCGCCGACACCCATGTTCAGCGTAATCTTCGTGATGCGAGGTACTTCCATCACGGATTTGTACCCGAACTGCTTCAGCAAATCGGGAGAAATCGTTTCCTTGTAGTACTGCTGCAAGCGCGCCATCACCACTCCTTACGCGTTCACCAGTTCGCCGTTCGACTTGAAGAATCGCGCCTTGCGACCATCCTCAAGCACACGAATACCCACGCGATCACCCTTCTGGGTGGCGGGATTGAACAGCGCAACGTTCGAAACGTGCAGCGGCATCTCTTTCTCGACGATGCCACCCACTTCCCCTTTGAGCGGATTCGGACGCACGTGCTTCTTCGCGCGATTCACACCCTCGACCACCAGGCGCTCCTCATCGACCCGACGCAGCACGACACCGCGACGACCGCGATCCTTGCCCGTCAGGACAACAACCTCATCACCCTTGCGGATCTTGTTCATCTCGATAACTCCTTAGAGCACTTCAGGCGCCAGCGAGACGATCTTCATGAACCGCTCGGTACGCAGCTCGCGCGTCACCGGCCCGAAGATACGCGTGCCGATCGGCTCGAGCTTGTTATTCAGCAGGACGGCCGCATTGCCATCAAACCTCACCAGCGAACCATCCGGACGACGGACGCCCTTCGCGGTACGCACCACAACGGCACTGTAGATGTCACCTTTCTTGACGCGACCCCTCGGCGCAGCATCTTTCACGGTCACCTTGATGATGTCGCCAATGCTCGCATAGCGACGCTTCGACCCACCAAGAACCTTGATGCACATCACCGAACGCGCGCCGGTATTGTCGGCGACGTCCAGAATGGACTGCATTTGAATCATGAATTTATCTCCAACTTGCCCCGCTACAGCGGTCAGTCTTGGAACCCGTACGGGTAGGGAGCCCCGAAGAGCGAAAAGCAAAGAAAGAAAATTATAACAGCTTGGCAGTGACCTGCCAAGCTGTCCACAGCAGTAGCCCGTACTCTGCTTAGATAACGCGCGCTTTCTCGAGCACCTTCGCGACGCGCCAGGACTTGGTCTTTGAAATCGGACGACATTCCTCGATTTCGACCAAGTCACCGGCGGCAGCGATGCCGCCCTCGACATGCGCATGGTACTTCGCCGAGCGCGTGATCACCTTACCGTACAACTCGTGCTTGACGCGACGCTCAACCAACACGGTGACCGTGTTCTGCATCTTGTCACTGACGACACGACCGACGAGGGCGCGACGCACCTTTTCGATTTGTTCGCTCATTTCTGCCCTGCCTTTTCACGCAGAACGGTGCGCGCACGCGCGATGTCGCGACGCACCTTCCCGAGTTGGCTCGTGTTGCTGAGCTGCTGCGTAGCAAGCTGCATGCGCAGCGAGAACTGCGCCTTCAGCAGCTCGAGCAATTCCTGATTCACTTCACCGACGCTCTTCGCGCGGAGTTCACTCGCTTTCATGATTACCCCAACAGACGGTGAACAAACACGGTCTCGAACGGCAGCTTCGCCGCAGCGAGGCGGAACGCCTCGCGCGCCAGGGCTTCATCGACACCATCCATTTCGTAAAGGACCTTGCCAGGCTGGATCTCGGCGACCCAATACTCCGGGTTACCCTTGCCGTTACCCATACGCACTTCGGCAGGCTTCTTCGAAATCGGCTTGTCCGGGAACACACGGATCCAGATGCGACCGCCACGCTTGATGTGACGGGTCATCGCACGGCGCGCTGCCTCGATCTGACGGGCAGTGAGACGACCGCGACTGATAGCCTTGAGACCGTACTCGCCGAAGCTCACCTTCGCACCGCGCGTAGCAACGCCGGTGTTGCGGCCCTTCTGCTCCTTACGATATTTCCTTCTGGTCGGCTGCAGCATCATTCACCCCTGCTTTCTTGCGCCGGCTTGGCCTGTCCTTCAGCCCCGCCCCGCCGAGCGGGACGGCGACCGGGACGACCCTCGCCACCTTCGGGACCACGCGGAGCCCCGCGACGGCCACGGCGAGCCTCGTTCTCGTTCTCGACGACGACCGGACGCTCATTGCGACCGAGCATCTCGCCCTTGTACACCCACACCTTGATACCGATGATGCCGTAGGTCGTGCTCGCCTCGGAAACACCGTAGTCGATGTCGGCACGCAGCGTGTGCAGCGGAACGCGCCCTTCGCGGTACCACTCGGTACGCGCGATTTCGGCCCCGTTCAGACGGCCCGCGCTCATGATCTTGATACCTTGCGCACCGAGGCGCATGGCGTTCTGCATCGCGCGCTTCATTGCGCGACGGAACATGATGCGCTTCTCGAGCTGCTGGGCGATCGAGTCCGCGATCAGCTTCGCGTCAACTTCCGGCTTGCGCACTTCCTCGATATTGACGTGCACCGGCACGCCCATGATCTTCTGGAGTTCGCGCTTGAGCAGTTCGATGTCTTCGCCTTTCTTTCCGATGACGACACCGGGACGCGCACTGAACAGCGTGATACGCGCGTTCTTGGCCGGACGTTCGATAATGATGCGACCGACCGAGGCGTGCGCAAGCTTCTTCTTCAGGAAGTCGCGAACCTTGATGTCCTCGTGCAGCATCTTGGAGTAGTCGCGGCTCGAAGCAAACCAGCGCGAACTCCAGTCACGTGTGACCGCGAGACGGAATCCGGTCGGATGAATTTTCTGACCCATAATTACCCCTTATTCCCCGACGGTCACGTAGACATGGCAGGTCGGCTTCAGGATGCGGTTGCCGCGCCCTTTTGCGCGCGCCGTGAACCGCTTCAGCGACGTACCTTCCTCGACGTAGATCGTCTTCACCTTGAGGGTGTCGATGTCTGCGCCATCGTTGTGTTCGGCGTTTGCGATCGCCGACTCGACGACCTTACGGATGATCTGGGCGCCCTTCTTCGGCGAGAAGGCAAGAATGTTCAGGGCCTGATCAACCGGCTTGCCCCGCACCTGGTCCGCAACCAGACGACCCTTTTGGGCCGACAGGCGAACACCGCGGAGGATTGCTTTGGTTTCCATGGTGACTCCTTACCTCTTCGCCTTCTTGCTCGCGGCGTGCCCCTTGAACGTACGGGTCAGCGCGAACTCGCCCAGCTTGTGGCCAACCATGTTCTCGGAGACGAACACCGGAACGTGCTGGCGGCCGTTATGCACCGCGATCGTGAGACCGACGAAGTCGGGCAGCACCGTCGAACGGCGCGACCACGTCTTGATCGGACGCTTGTCGTTGCTTACCCGCACGGCGTCGACCTTCTTCAGGAGGTGCGCGTCGACAAACGGGCCTTTTTTGATAGAACGTGCCATCTGTTACCCCTTAACGCTTGTGACGACGCTGCACGATCATGGTATCGGTGCGCTTGTTGCTGCGCGTACGATAACCCTTGGCCGGCTGACCCCACGGGCTGCGCGGAACGCCACCCTCGCCGGTGCGGCCTTCGCCGCCGCCGTGCGGGTGATCCACCGGGTTCATCGCCACACCGCGAACGGTCGGACGAATACCACGCCAGCGGTTGGCACCGGCCTTGCCGATCTTGCGCAGACCATGCTCCTCATTGCCCACCACGCCGATCGCGGCGCGGCACTCGACATGCACGCGGCGAACTTCGCCGGAACGCAGACGAACCTGGGCATACGCGCCTTCACGCGCAAGGAGCTGCACGGAGGTGCCGGCAGCGCGGGCGATCTGCGCCCCCTTGCCAGGCATCATCTCGACACAGTGGATCGTCGAACCAACCGGAATATTGCGGATCGGCAGGACGTTACCCGGCTTGATCGGGGCTTCAGCGCCGCTCATGACCTGGGCACCGACTTCCAGACCCTTCGGGGCGATGATGTACGCACGCTCGCCATCGGCGTAGCAGATGAGCGCGATGTTCGCCGAGCGGTTAGGGTCGTACTCGATACGCTCAACGCGCGCAACGATACCGTCCTTGTTGCGCCGAAAATCGACAAGACGGTAGTGCTGCTTGTGACCGCCGCCCTTGTGGCGGACGGTGATGTGGCCGTTGTTGTTACGGCCGGCATTCTGCGACTGCTTCTCGACGAGCGAGGCGAGCGGACGACCCTTGTAGAGATCCGCATTTACCACCTTGACCATCGCACGACGGCCGGCAGACGTAGGCTTGAGTTTTACCAATGCCATGACTATTACTCCCCGGCCGCGAAGTTGATTTCCTGGCCCGGCTTCAGGCACACGAACGCCTTCTTCCAGCCCTTGCGGCGACCGGTCATCTTGCCGAAGCGCTTGACCTTGCCCTTGACGTTCGCGATCTGGACCGACTTGACCTCGACCTTGAAGAGCAGCTCGACAGCGGCCTTGACTTCAGGCTTCGTAGCGCACGAGGCGACCTTAAACACGACTTGCTCGTTCTTGTCGGCGACAAACGTCGCCTTTTCGGAGATCTGGGGCGCGAGCAGCACCTGCATCAGACGCTCTTGGCTAAATCCGCTCATTGCCAGGCCTCCTCCATCTTGGCCAGCGCACCCTTGGTCACGATCACGCGATCGTAATGCACCAGGGCCACCGGATCCGTCTCGCTGACTTCAAGCACCAGCACCTTGTGCAGGTTACGCGACGACAGGAACAGGTTCTCGTCGAACTGATCCGTGATCACCAGCACGGAGTCCAGCCCCATGCCCTTCAGCTTCTGCGACAGAAGCTTGGTCTTCGGCGCCTCGACGCTGAAATTCTCGACCACCGCCAGACGGTCTTCACGCGCCAGCTGCGACAGGATCGACGCAACGCCCGCACGGTACATCTTGCGATTCAGCTTCTGGGAGAAGTTCTCTTCCGGCGAATTCGGGAAGATACGACCGCCGCCACGCCACAGCGGGCTCGACGCCATACCGGCACGAGCACGACCCGTACCCTTCTGGCGCCATGGCTTGCGGGTCGACTTCTGAACCTCGGAGCGACCCTTCTGCGCGCGATTGCCCGAACGTGCGTTGGCCATATAGGCAACGACGACCTGGTGGATCAGCGCCTCGTTGTAATCGCGCCCGAAGAGCGCATCAGAAGCCTGCAGCGTCGCCGCCTGCACGCCCTGATCGTTCAATACTTTAAGTTCCATCACGTCCTCGCTCAGCCACGGGCCTTGACGGCGGGACGGACGATAACATCGCCGCCCTTCGAACCAGGCACAGCCCCCTTGACCAGGAGCAACTGACGCTCGACATCAACGCGAACCACTTCGAGACTCTGCGTCGTGCGGGTCACATTGCCGTATTGGCCTGCCATACGCTTGCCCGGGAAAACGCGACCCGGATCCTGCGCCATACCAATCGAACCCGGAGCGTTATGCGACACCGAGTTACCGTGCGACGCACGGTTCGACGAGAAATTGTGACGTTTGATGACGCCCGAAAAACCCTTACCGATCGACGTACCGGTCACATCGACCTTCTGACCGACGGCAAAGAGTTCCACGCTGATCACGTCGCCGGCCTTCAGGCCAGCCAGCTGCGCCGGCTCGACAGTGAATTCGCGGAGGGTATGACCGGCTTCGACGCCAGCCTTGGCGAGATGCCCGGCGAGCGCCTTATTGACGCGACTCGCACGGCGCTTGCCAAAAGCCACCTGAACGGCGGCATAACCGTCGCTTTCAGGCGTCTTGACTTGGGTAACGCGGTTATTGGCAACGTCAAGCACCGTCACCGGGACGCTACGACCGTCCTCGGCGAAAATGCGAGTCATGCCAACCTTGCGTCCTACAAGGCCTAGACTCATTTTTTTCTCCTGATCCCCGGTTACGATTGACCGGGCCCTATCACATGAATTGCGCAAAAAGACGCAAAGGCCGGATTATACCGGCCTTTTTTCAAACTCCGCAAGCGCGGAAGACTTACTGCAGCTTGATCTCGACGTCTACGCCAGCAGGCAGATCCAGCTTCATCAGCGCGTCGACCGTCTTGTCGGTCGGATCGATGATGTCCATCAGACGCTGATGGGTACGGATCTCGAACTGGTCGCGCGACGTCTTGTTGACGTGAGGCGAACGCAGAAGGTCGAAGCGCTCGATCCGGGTCGGCAGCGGGACGGGGCCGCGAACGACGGCACCGGTGCGTTTGGCGGTATCGACGATTTCGAGAGCCGACTGATCGATCAGACGGTAGTCGAAAGCCTTCAGGCGGATACGGATCTTCTGGTTTTGCATGTTGCAGTCCTTAAAAGAGCAGAAACCCCGGGGCAACAACCCCGGGGGAATTTAACGAGGCAATTACTCGATGATCTTGGCGACGACGCCGGCGCCAACGGTGCGACCGCCTTCGCGGATCGCGAAACGCAGACCTTCTTCCATGGCGATCGGGGCCAGCAGCTTGACCGTGATCGACACATTGTCGCCCGGCATGACCATCTCGGTGCCTTCCGGCAGCACGATCGAACCGGTCACGTCGGTGGTACGGAAGTAGAACTGCGGACGGTAGTTGTTGAAGAACGGGGTATGACGGCCACCCTCTTCCTTCGACAGCACGTACACTTCGCCCGTGAAGTGGGTGTGCGGCTTGATCGAGCCCGGCTTGCACAGGACCTGACCACGCTCGACGTCTTCACGCTTGGTGCCGCGCAGCAGCACGCCGACGTTGTCGCCTGCCTGGCGACAAAAAGCGCCGGTGCAGATGGTCTTGACCGTGGGCTTGATGCCGACAATCTCGACTTCCTCGCCGACCTTGACGATGCCGCGCTCGACACGACCGGTCACGACGGTGCCGCGACCCGAGATCGAGAACACGTCTTCGATCGGCAGCAGAAAAGGCTTGTCGATGGCACGCTCGGGCGTCGGGATGTAGCTGTCGAGCGCCTCGGCCAGCTTCATGATGGCGCCTTCGCCCAGGTCACCCTTGTCGCCTTCGATCGCCTTCAGCGCCGAACCCTTGACGATGGGGATGTCGTCGCCCGGGAAGTCGTACTTCGACAGCAGCTCGCGCACTTCCATCTCGACGAGCTCAAGCAGCTCCTCGTCGTCGACCATGTCGCACTTGTTCATGAACACGATGATGTACGGCACGCCGACCTGACGGGCAAGCAGGATGTGCTCGCGCGTCTGCGGCATCGGGCCGTCAGCAGCCGACACGACCAGGATCGCGCCGTCCATCTGCGCGGCGCCGGTGATCATGTTCTTCACATAGTCGGCGTGGCCCGGGCAGTCGACGTGGGCGTAGTGACGGGCCGCCGTTTCGTACTCGACGTGCGCGGTGTTGATCGTGATGCCGCGCGCCTTCTCTTCGGGCGCCGCGTCGATCTGGTCGTAGGCCTTCGCCTCGCCGCCGAACTTCGACGACAGGATCGTCGTGATCGCTGCGGTCAGGGTCGTCTTGCCATGGTCAACGTGGCCGATCGTCCCAACGTTTACGTGCGGTTTCGTCCGCTCAAACTTGCCTTTAGCCATAGTGAGAATCCTCGCTTGAGTTCTGTTACTTGCTACGATTGCTGATCACTGCCTCCGCAACGCTCTTCGGCGCTTCGGAGTAGTGCTTGAATTCCATCGAATACGTGGCGCGCCCCTGCGACAGCGAACGCAGCTGCGTCGCATAGCCGAACATTTCGGCCAGCGGAACCTCAGCCTTCACTTCCTTCATGCCGCCGGGCAGGTCGTCCATACCCTGGACGATGCCGCGACGCCCGGACAGGTCACCCATGACGTTGCCCATGTAGTCTTCGGGCGTCTCCACGACCACCGCCATCATCGGCTCAAGCAGAACCGGGCTGGCCTTGCGCATCGCGTCCTTGAACGCCATCGACGCAGCCATCTTGAACGCGTTCTCGTTCGAATCGACGTCGTGGTAGGAACCGTCGAACAGCGTGACCTTCACGTCGACAACCGGGAAGCCTGCAAGCACACCGTTCGGCAGCGTCTCCTGCAGACCCTTGTCGACCGCGGGGATGTACTCGCGCGGCACCGTGCCGCCCTTGATCGCATCGACGAATTCGTAGCCCTTGCCCGCCTCGTTCGGCTCGAGCTTGATCCACACGTGACCGAACTGACCGCGACCACCGGACTGCTTGACGAACTTGCCTTCCTGCTCGACGGCCTTGCGGATCGCCTCACGATAGGCAACCTGCGGCGCGCCGACGTTCGCCTCGACGTTGAACTCGCGCTTCATGCGGTCGACGATGATCTCGAGGTGGAGTTCGCCCATGCCCGAGATGATCGTCTGACCCGATTCCTCGTCGGTACGCACACGGAAGGACGGATCCTCGGCAGCCAGACGGCTCAGCGCGATACCCATCTTTTCCTGGTCGCTCTTCGTCTTCGGCTCGACCGCGACGTGGATCACGGGTTCCGGGAAGACCATGCGCTCGAGGATGATCGGCGCGCTCGGATCGCACAGCGTCTCGCCCGTCGTCACTTCCTTGAGGCCCACGCACGCAGCGATATCGCCGGCGAGAACTTCCTTGATTTCGTGACGCTCGTTGGCGTGCATCTGCAGGATGCGGCCAATGCGCTCCTTCTTGCCCTTGACCGAGTTCAGCACAGTCTCGCCCGACTGCAGGACGCCGGAATACACGCGCACGAAGGTCAGCTGACCAACAAACGGGTCCGTCATCAGCTTGAAGGCCAGCGCCGAAAACTTTTCGGAATCATCCGCCCTGCGAACGACCGGCTTCTCGTCATCATCGGTACCCGCGACCGGCGGGATGTCCACCGGAGAGGGAAGCAACTCGATGACCGCGTCGAGCATGCGCTGGACGCCCTTGTTCTTGAACGCCGTGCCGCACAACATCGGCTGGATTTCGCAGGCGATCGTGCGCTGGCGCAGCCCGGCGTTGATCTTCTCGACCGACAGATCGCCGTTCTCGAGGTACTCGTTCATGAGCTCCTCGCTGGCCTCGGCCGCCGCTTCGAGCATCTTCTCGCGCCACTCCAGCGCATCCGCCTGGAGCTCCGCGGGGATGTCGCGATACTCGAACTTCATGCCCTGGCTGGCTTCGTCCCAGTAGATCGCCTTCATGCGGACAAGATCGACGACACCGACGAACGCATCCTCAGCTCCGATCGGGATCACGATGGGCACCGGATTTGCCTTCAGGCGGGTACGCATCTGCTCGTACACCTTGAAGAAGTTGGCGCCCTGGCGGTCCATCTTGTTCACGAACGCGAGACGCGGCACCTTGTACTTGGTCGCCTGACGCCACACGGTCTCCGACTGCGGCTGAACGCCACCGACCGCGCAATAAACCATGCACGCACCGTCAAGGACGCGCATCGAGCGCTCGACCTCGATCGTGAAATCCACGTGTCCCGGGGTGTCGATGATGTTGAAGCGATGCTCGGGGAACGACAGGTCCATACCCTTCCAGAAGCAGGTCGTCGCAGCCGAGGTGATGGTGATACCCCGCTCCTGCTCCTGCTCCATCCAGTCCATGGTCGCAGCGCCATCATGAACTTCACCGATCTTGTGGTTCACACCGGTGTAGAAAAGAATGCGCTCGGTCGTCGTTGTCTTGCCGGCGTCGATGTGAGCGGAGATACCGATATTGCGGTAGCGCTCAATGGGAGTCTTGCGAGCCACGGTTTACCCTGCCTTCCAGAATTCGCGCCAGGCGCGAAAGTCCAAGTGTCTTGTTACAAAACAATCGAGCCCTTGCCAGGGCCCGATTTACCGCTGCCTGAAACTGCTTAGAAGCGGTAGTGCGAGAACGCCTTGTTCGCCTCGGCCATGCGGTGCACTTCTTCGCGCTTCTTCATCGCGGCACCACGGCCTTCAGCGGCCTCGAGGAGCTCACCGGCGAGGCGCTGGGCCATCGACTTCTCGGCACGCTTGCGGGCAGCTTCACGCAGCCAGCGCATCGACAGCGCCATGCGGCGCGACGGACGCACTTCGACCGGAACCTGGTAGTTGGCACCACCAACGCGGCGGCTCTTGACTTCAACCACCGGCTTGACGTTCGCGACTGCAGAGGAAAAGACCTCCAGCGGGTCTTTCCCGGCCTTGCCGGAGATGTGCTCGAACGCACCATAGACGATGCGCTCAGCAACCGACTTCTTGCCGGACTGCATGATCACGTTGATGAACTTGGAAACGTCCTGCGAGCCGAACTTCGGATCCGGCAGGATTTCACGCTTGGGTACTTCGCGACGACGGGGCATGGCAACCTCTAGCTATTTCTGAATGCCGACAATTAGGATTTCTTCGGACGCTTGGCGCCGTACTTCGAGCGCGACTGCTTACGATCCTTGACGCCCTGCAGGTCGAGCGAACCGCGCACGATGTGATAACGCACACCCGGCAAGTCCTTCACACGACCACCGCGAATCAGGACCACCGAGTGCTCCTGGAGGTTGTGACCTTCGCCACCGATATACGAGATCACCTCGAAGCCGTTGGTCAGGCGAACCTTCGCAACCTTACGCAGCGCGGAGTTCGGCTTCTTCGGCGTAGTGGTGTAGACCCGGGTGCAAACGCCGCGTTTCTGCGGACAAGCATCGAGCGCCGGCACTTTGCTCTTGACGACTGCAAGTTGCCGGGGCTTGCGGACGAGCTGATTAATTGTTGGCATAGCTTGAGAATTTTCCATTATACCGGGGCAGCCCCAAAGGCCGCCCCGGGCGGTTGATTCCGGCAGAGGCTGACTACGATTGGTCAGTCCACAAAAAGAGGCCGGATGTTATCCCGACAAGCCGGCAAAAGTCAACCGGCCTGCACATCTTGCGAGACGCCGTCGGGCACTTCCGACGGTTGTTCCTGCATCGCCGCCCACGCATGCTCGGCTGCGAGATCCTCGCCCGCCGACTGCGCACGGCGGTTGCGGTGGTACGCCATGCCGGTACCGGCGGGAATGAGCCGGCCGACAATGACGTTTTCCTTGAGCCCGCGCAGTTCGTCGCGCTTGCCCATGATGGCCGCTTCGGTCAGCACGCGCGTGGTTTCCTGGAAGGAAGCCGCGGAGATGAACGAGTCGGTGGACAGCGATGCCTTCGTGATACCCAGCAGGACGTTCTGGTACTGGGCCGACAACTTGCCTTCGCCATCGATGCGGTCGTTCTCGTCGAGGACTTCGGAACGTTCGACCTGTTCCTCGCGGATGAACTTGGAATCGCCGGAGTCCATGATGACGACGCGGCGCAGCATCTGGCGGACGATCACCTCGATGTGCTTGTCGTTGATCTTGACGCCCTGCAAACGATACACGTCCTGGACTTCGTCGATGATGTAGCGGGCCAGCGCCTCGATGCCCTGCAGACGCAGGATGTCGTGCGGATCGGCCGGACCGTCGACGATCAGCTCGCCCTTGTTGACGACCTGTCCGTCGTGCACCATCACGTGCTTGTCCTTCGGGATCAGGAACTCGTGCGCCGTGCCGTCGGCTTCGGTGATCACCAGACGCTGCTTGCCCTTGGTGTCCTTGCCGAACGAAACGGTACCGGTGTACTCCGCGAGCACGCCTGCGTCCTTCGGCGGACGGGCTTCGAAGAGTTCCGCGACACGCGGCAGACCGCCGGTAATGTCGCGGGTCTTTGCGGATTCCTGGGGAATGCGCGCGAGGATGTCGCCGACGCCGATGATCTGGCCGTCCTTGACGGTAATCAGCGAGCCCACCTGGAAGGTGATCGCCACCGAGTGGTCGGTACCGGCGATCTTCACCTCCTCGCCGTTCTCGTCAAGGAGCTTCACCTGCGGGCGAACACCCTTCGACGACGAACCCGACGTGCGGCGCTTGCCATCGATGACAACCAACGTCGACAGACCGGTCACTTCGTCGATCTGCTTCGCGACGGTGACGCCTTCCTCGACGTTCTCGAATTTCACGGTACCGGCATATTCCGTCACGATCGGACGAGTATGCGGATCCCAGGTCGCGAGCATGACACCGGCCTTGATCGCGGCGCCGTCGTCGACCAGCAGGGTCGCGCCGTACGGCAGTTTGTGACGCTCACGCTCACGACCCATGTCGTCAGCGACGACGATCTCCGCCGAACGCGCGATGATGACTTTCTCGCCCTTCACGTTAGAGACGTAACGCATATTGCCGGCGAAGCGGATGGTACCGGCCGACTTCGACTCGACACCGCTCGCTGCGGCCGCTCGGGATGCGGCACCACCGACGTGGAAGGTACGCATCGTCAGCTGGGTGCCAGGCTCGCCGATCGACTGCGCGGCGATGACGCCGACGGCTTCGCCGACGTTGACCATGTTGCCGCGACCGAGGTCGCGCCCGTAGCACTTGCCACACAGGCCGTAGCGCGTCGCGCAGGTCAGCGCGGTGCGGACCTTCACTTCGTCGATGCCCAGCCTTTCGATCAGATCGACGGCATTTTCGTCGAGCAGCGTGCCGGCCTCGAATACCGTTTCCTGGGAGTCCGGGTTGACGACGTCTTCGGCACAGACACGGCCGAGGATACGCTCGCGCAGCGCCTCGATGACTTCACCGCCCTCGATGAGCGCCTTCATCACGAAGCCGTCGCGCGTGCCGCAGTCGTCTTCGGTCACGACCAGATCCTGGGTCACATCGACCAGACGGCGGGTCAGGTAACCGGAGTTCGCGGTCTTCAACGCGGTATCTGCTAGACCCTTACGGGCACCGTGGGTCGAGATGAAGTACTGCAGAACGTTCAGGCCTTCGCGGAAGTTCGTCGTGATCGGCGTCTCGATGATGGAGCCGTCCGGCTTCGCCATCAGGCCGCGCATGCCGGCGAGCTGGCGGATCTGGGCGGCGGAACCTCGCGCACCGGAGTCGGCCATCATGTAGATGGAGTTGAACGACTCCTGCTTGACGTTCTCGCCCTTGCGGTTGACGACGTCCTCCTGGCCGAGCTGGTCCATCATCGCCTTGGCGACCTGGTCACCGGCACGACCCCAGATATCGACGACCTTGTTATAACGTTCGCCGTCCGTCACGAGGCCGGACGTGTACTGGCGGGCAATCTCCTTGACCTCCTGCTCGGCCGCGTGGATTAGCGAGTCCTTCAGGGTCGGGACGAGCATGTCCTTCACGGCGATCGAGATGCCGGCGCGCGTTGCGAGACGGAAGCCGAACTGCATCAGCTTGTCCGCGAAAACGACCGTCTCCTTGAGACCGCAACGACGGAACGAGGCGTTGATCAGCCTGGAGATTTCCTTCTTCTTCAGCGGCTTGTCGATCACGCTGAAGGGCAGCCCCGGCGGCAGAATCTCCGACAGCATCGCGCGCCCCGCCGTCGTGTTGTAGCGGGTGATCTTCTCGCGGCGCTCGCCGTCTGCCCCGACCTCGATTTCCTTCAGGCGGACCGACACCCGGGCATGCAGCGACAGCTGCTTGGACTCGTAGGCGCGCTTGAGTTCGCCGACGTCCGCCAGTGCCATGCCCTCGCCAAGCACGTTCACGCCTTCGCGCGTCGCGTAGTACAGGCCGAGAACGATATCCTGCGACGGGACGATGATCGGCTCGCCGTTGGCGGGCGAGAGCACGTTATTCGACGCCAGCATCAGCGTGCGCGCTTCCATCTGCGCCTCGAGGGACAGCGGCACGTGGACGGCCATCTGGTCACCGTCGAAGTCGGCGTTGAACGCGACACAGACTAGCGGGTGCAGCTGGATCGCCTTGCCTTCGATCAGCACGGGCTCAAAGGCCTGGATACCAAGACGGTGCAGCGTCGGCGCACGGTTCAGCATGACCGGATGCTCGCGGATCACCTCTTCGAGGATGTCCCACACCACCGGCTCCTGGCTCTCGACCATTTTCTTCGCCTGCTTGATGGTCGTAGCCAGCCCCATCAGCTCGAGCTTGTTGAAGATGAAAGGCTTGAACAGCTCGAGCGCCATCAGCTTGGGCAGGCCGCACTGGTGCAGCTTGAGCTGCGGACCGACCACGATGACCGAACGGCCCGAGTAGTCGACGCGCTTGCCCAGCAGGTTCTGACGGAAACGGCCGCCCTTGCCCTTGATCATGTCGGCCAGCGACTTGAGCGGACGCTTGTTCGCACCGGTCATCGCCTTGCCGCGGCGGCCGTTGTCGAGCAGTGAGTCGACAGCTTCCTGCAGCATGCGCTTCTCGTTGCGCACGATGATTTCGGGCGCCTTGAGCTCGAGCAGACGCTTCAGACGGTTGTTCCGGTTGATGACGCGGCGATACAGGTCGTTGAGGTCGGAGGTCGCGAAGCGGCCACCGTCCAGCGGCACCAGCGGACGCAGGTCCGGCGGCAGCACAGGCAGGACCTCAAGGATCATCCACTCGGGCTTGATGCCGGACTGCTGGAAGGCCTCGAGCACCTTCAGGCGCTTCGAGAACTTCTTGATCTTGGCTTCCGAGTTGGTCGTCTCAAGATCGCCCCGCAGCTTCTCGATCTCGAGCTGCACATCGAGCGTGCGCAGGAGGCCGCGGATACCCTCGGCGCCCATCAGCGCGTCGAACTCGTCACCGTACTCTTCGACCTTTGCGAGGTAGTCGTCCTCGGTGAGCAGCTGGGCGCGGTTGAGCGGGGTCATGCCGGGCTCGACCACCACGAATGCTTCGAAATACAGCACGCGCTCGATGTCGCGCAGGGTCATGTCGAGCACCATGCCGAGGCGGCTCGGCAGGCTCTTCAGGAACCAGATGTGCGCGGTCGGGCTCGCGAGTTCGATGTGCGCCATGCGTTCGCGGCGCACCTTCGACAGGGTCACCTCGACGCCGCACTTCTCGCAGATCACGCCGCGGTGCTTGAGGCGCTTGTACTTGCCGCACAGGCACTCGTAGTCCTTGACCGGCCCGAAGATCTTGGCGCAGAACAGGCCGTCACGCTCGGGCTTGAACGTACGATAGTTGATGGTCTCGGGCTTCTTGACCTCACCGTACGACCACGAGCGGATCTTGTCCGGCGATGCGAGGCCGATCGTGATCGCGTCGAACTGGTCTTCGTTCGGCAGGGTTTGCTTGAACAGGTCAGCGAGCAGGCTTTTCATAAATCACTCCGTCCGGGTTGCTTCGTGGGCATTCACCCGGTTCAGTACGTGTCCAGATCGATGTCGATCGCGAGCGAGCGGATTTCCTTCACCAGCACGTTGAAGGACTCGGGCATGCCGGCGTCGATCTTGTGCTCGCCCTTGACGATGCTTTCGTACACCTTGGTACGACCGGTCACGTCGTCGGACTTCACGGTGAGCATTTCCTGCAGCGTGTAGGCCGCGCCGTAGGCTTCGAGTGCCCACACTTCCATTTCGCCGAAACGCTGGCCGCCGAACTGCGCCTTGCCGCCCAGCGGCTGCTGGGTGACGAGGGAGTACGGGCCGGTCGAGCGCGCGTGCATCTTGTCGTCGACCAGGTGGTGCAGCTTCAGCACGTGCTTGTAGCCGACCGTGACCTTGCGGTCGAAGGCCTCGCCGGTACGGCCGTCGAAGAGCGTGACCTGTCCGCCGGGCTCGATCCCGGCCAGGGCGAACATGGCCTCGATCTCCTCTTCCTTCGCACCATCGAACACCGGCGTAGCAAACGGAACGCCCTTGCTCAGGTTCGAAGCAAGCTCGACGACTTCCTTGTCGTTGAGGCTGGCGATGTCCTCGGGATGACCCTTCGTGTTGTAGATCTGCTCGAGCAGGTCGCGGATCTCCGCCGCTGCAGTGTTCGCGCGGACCATCTGTCCGATCCGGTTGCCGAGCGCCTTCGCCGCCCAGCCGAGGTGGGTCTCGAGGATCTGGCCGATGTTCATCCGCGACGGCACGCCCAACGGGTTCAGCACGATATCCACCGGAGTACCGTCGGCCATGTGCGGCATGTCCTCGACCGGAACGATGCGCGACACGACACCCTTGTTACCGTGACGGCCCGCCATCTTGTCGCCGGGCTGCAGGCGACGCTTCACGGCGAGGTAGACCTTGACCATCTTCTGAACGCCCGGGGGCAGTTCGTCGCCCTGGGTGAGCTTCTTCTTCTTGATCTCGAAGGCCTGCTCGAAGTCCTTGCGGGTCTTCTCCAGACCCTCGCGGACTGCCTCGAGCTGGGTCGCCAGTTCCTCGTCCGCCATACGGATGTCGAACCAGTGGTAGAACTCCAGCGAGTCGAGGTATTCGGCGTTGATCTCGGCGCCCTTCGCGAGCTTCTTCGGTCCGCCATTGGCCTTCTGGCCGGTGATCAGGCGGCGGATACGTGCGAACGCATCGCGCTCGACGATACGCATCTGGTCGGCGAGGTCGGTCTTGAAGCTGCGCAGCATGTCGTCGATGATCGACTGGGCGCGCTTGTCGCGCTCGATGCCTTCGCGGGTGAACACCTGCACGTCGATGACGGTGCCGTTCATGCCCGAAGGTACGCGCAGCGAGGTGTCCTTGACGTCGGACGCCTTCTCGCCAAAGATCGCGCGCAGCAGCTTTTCTTCCGGAGTGAGCTGGGTCTCGCCCTTCGGCGTGACCTTGCCGACGAGCACGTCGCCGGCGTCGACTTCGGCGCCGATGTACACGATGCCCGACTCGTCGAGTCGCGACAGCTGGGCCTCGCCCAGGGACGCGATGTCGCGGGTGATTTCCTCGGGCCCGAGCTTGGTGTCACGCGCGACGACCGTGAGTTCCTCGATGTGGATCGAGGTGAAGCGGTCCTCGGCGACGACGCGCTCGGAGATGAGGATCGAGTCCTCGAAGTTGTAACCGTTCCACGTCATGTACGCGACCAGCATGTTCTGGCCCAGTGCGAGCTCGCCGAGGTCGGTCGAGGCACCGTCGGCGATCACGTCGCCCTTGCCGATGAGGTCGCCGACCTTGACGATCGGACGCTGGTTGATGTTCGTGTTCTGATTCGAACGCGTGTACTTGATCATGTTGTAGATGTCGACGCCGACTTCGCCCGCGAGGGTCTCGTCGTCGTTGACACGCACCACGATCCGGTTCGCGTCGACATAGTCGACCATGCCGCCGCGCATTGCCTGCACGGCCGTGCCCGAGTCCACCGCGACGGTGCGCTCGATGCCGGTGCCGACCAGCGGCTTTTCCGGGCGCAGGCAGGGAACCGCCTGACGCTGCATGTTCGCGCCCATCAGCGCGCGGTTCGCGTCGTCATGCTCGAGGAACGGAATCAGCGAAGCGGCAACCGAGACGATCTGGCCCGGCGCAACGTCCATGTACTGGACCTGATCCGACGTCGCGAGCGTGAATTCGCCCTTGTGGCGGCACGAAACCAGGTCGCCGCGGAGGATGCCGTCGTCACCGACGTCCGCGTTCGCCTGCGCGATCACGTACTGACCTTCCTCGATCGCGGAGAGGAAATCGATCTGGTTAGTGATCTTTCCGTCGGAGACCTTGCGGTACGGCGTCTCGAGGAAGCCGTGGCGGTTGGTCCGCGCATACACGGCCAGCGAGTTGATCAGGCCGATGTTCGGACCTTCCGGCGTCTCGATCGGACACACGCGGCCGTAGTGCGTCGGATGCACGTCGCGCACCTCGAAGCCGGCGCGCTCGCGCGTCAGACCGCCCGGGCCGAGGGCCGAGACGCGGCGCTTGTGCGTGATCTCGGACAGCGGGTTGGTCTGGTCCATGAACTGCGACAACTGGCTGGAACCGAAGAACTCCTTGATCGCAGCCGAAATCGGCTTCGCATTGATCAGGTCGTGCGGCATCAGGTTGTCGGACTCGGCCTGCGACAGGCGCTCCTTGACTGCGCGCTCGACGCGCACGAGACCGGCACGGAACTGGTTCTCGGCGAGCTCGCCGACCGAGCGCACGCGGCGGTTGCCGAGGTGGTCGATGTCGTCGATCTCGCCGCGGCCGTTGCGCAGTTCGACCAGCACGCTCATCACGGCGAGGATGTCCTCGTTCGAGAGGGTCGCGGGCCCTTCCTCACCGCGGGCGCCGACGACTTCGTAGAAACGCTTGAGCCAGCCCGGCGCCTTGTCCTCGATCTTCTCGGGATACGCGCGGCGGTTGAACTTCATGCGGCCGACCGACGACAGGTCGTAGCGCTCTTCCGAGTAGAAGAGCCCCTGGAACAGCGCCTCGACGGCCTCCTCGGTGGGGGGCTCGCCCGGGCGCATCATGCGGTAGATCGCGACGCGCGCGGCCCACTGGTCGGCCGTCTCGTCGATACGCAGCGTTTGCGAAATGTAAGGACCGCGATCGAGGTCATTGACGTACAGGGTCTGCAGGTCCTTGACACCGGCGTCATGCAGCTTGCCGAGCAGATCCTCGGTGATCTCGTCGTTGGCGCGCGCGATCAGCTCACCGGTTTCGGGGTCGACGACGTTGCGGGCAACGATGCGACCGAGGATGAAATCGTCGGGCACGACCATGCTCTTGAGGCCGGCCTGCTCGAGTTCGCGGATGTGTTTCGCCGTGATGCGCTTGTCGCGCGCGACAATGACCTTGCCGTCACCATCGATGATGTCGAACCTGGCGACATCGCCACGCAGGCGATCCGGAACCAGCTCGAAGGCGAGTTCTTGCCCCCTGAAATGGAAGGTGTCGAAGTCGTGGAAGGTCTCGAGGATCTGCTCCGGCGTCATGCCGATGGCGCGCAGCAGGATCGTCGCGGGCATCTTGCGACGGCGGTCGACCCGGAAGAACAGGCAGTCCTTCGGATCGAATTCGAAGTCGAGCCAGGAACCGCGGTAAGGGATGATCCGTGCCGAGAACAGAAGCTTGCCCGACGAGTGGGTCTTGCCACGGTCGTGCTCGAAGAACACGCCCGGCGAACGGTGGAGCTGCGACACGATGACGCGCTCGGTACCGTTGATGACAAACGAGCCGGTGGAGGTCATGAGCGGAATCTCGCCCATGTACACTTCCTGCTCCTTGACTTCCTTCACCGTCTCCTTCGGCGCGTCGCGGTCGAGGATCACCAGGCGCACCCGGGCGCGCAGCGGCGACGCGAAGGTCAGGCCGCGCTGCTGGCATTCCTTCACGTCGAACGCCGGTTCGCCGAGCATGTACTGGACGAATTCCAGGCGCGCATTGCCGCTGTGGCTCACGATCGGGAAAATCGACGTGAAGGCGGCCTGCAGCCCTTGGTTAAGGCGGGTCAAGGGCGGCGTTTCAGCCTGCAGGAACGAGGCGAACGACTCGATCTGGGTGGCGAGGAGGAAAGGTACGTTCAGCACCGCCGCGCGCTTGGCGAAGCTCTTGCGGATACGTTTCTTTTCGGTGTAGGAATACGCCATGGATGCTCCGGGTAGAGGTCGGACGTCAAAGAGACAGAACACAGCGCCCCGAGGAGAACGGGCCAGGCGATAGGCTTGTGGACACCATATCTCGCGCTGGGTTCTGACTTCTTGGATTTACAAAGCACGAAAGGGCTGGCGCCCGGATGAGCGCCAGCCCCGAAAGACAACTCGGTATTACTTGATCTCGACCTTCGCGCCAGCGTCTTCGAGTTGCTTCTTGATCGCCTCGGCGTCGGCCTTCGGAGCCGCTTCCTTGACGGTCTTGGGCGCGCCATCGACCAGGTCCTTCGCTTCCTTCAGGCCCAGGCCCGTGGCAGCGCGGACGACCTTGATCACTTCGACCTTCTTCTCGCCGGCGGCAAGCAGAACGACGTCGAATTCGGTCTTCTCTTCAACGACCGCAGCGGCAGCGCCGCCAGCCGGAGCAGCAACCGCCATCGCGGCAGCGGAAACGCCGAACTTCTCTTCGAACGCCTTCACGAGGTCGTTCAGTTCCATAACGGTCATCGAGCCAACGGCTTCGAGGATGTCTTCTTTGCTGATAGCCATGTCAAATCACTCCTAAATCGAAACTTTTTCGGAAAACGGTCAGGCAGCTGCCTCTTCCTCGCGCTTCTTGGCGAGGGCGGCCATCGCGCAAGCGAAGCCGGAAACCGGCGCCTGCATGACGCCCAGCAGCGTGGCGAGCAACTCTTCGCGGCTCGGGATCGACGCCAGCGCCTGCACGCCGGCCTTGTCGAGCGTCTTGCCCGCATAGGAACCGGCCTTGAGCACCAACTTGTCGTTGCCCTTGGCGAAGTCGTTCAGCACCTTGGCTGCGGAAACCGGATCTTCCGAAATGCCATAGATCAGCGGACCAGTCAGCTGATCCGACAACCCGGCGAACGGGGTTTCGGCGATCGCACGGCGCACCAGGGTATTCTTCAGCACACGCAGGTACACGCCAGCTTCGCGGGCCTTCGCACGCAGCACAGTGAGGTCACCCACTTCAATGCCGCGATACTCGGCCACCGCGATGGTCTGAGCGTTGGCCACCTGTGCCGACACCTCTGCCACTACGGCTTTCTTGTCATCAAGATTGAGACCCACAGGTCTTTCCTCCTTTCAAGTCCACACGCGAACCACACTTCACGGTTCGCACCCACGGCGACCTGGATCAGGAGCGCGACCGACGAATCGGCCAAAATCCTGTTCTGGGCACACCGTCTGCGCAGGCCATCCGTGGATGCTTAAACGGTCGCCGGAGCGACCGCACCTGCGGTCTTTGACGATCCGCTCCGCACTTGCGCGCGGAGCGTCCCAAAGTTCGTTATGCAGCCCGATCAGGCCGCGGTGATGCTCGACGGTTCGACGCGTACACCGGAACCCATGGTGCTCGACACGGCGACGCGACGCAGATAGACGCCCTTCGCGGCAGCGGGCTTAGCCTTCTGCAGCGCTTCGACGAGCGCGCCGAGGTTCTGCTGCAGCGACTCGACCGAGAACGAGGCACGGCCGATCGTGGCGTGCACAATGCCGGCCTTGTCGGTGCGGTACTGGACCTGACCGGCCTTGGCGTTCTTGACGGCGGTGGTGACGTCCATGGTCACGGTGCCGACCTTCGGGTTCGGCATCAGGCCGCGCGGACCGAGGATCTGGCCCAGCTGACCGACGACGCGCATGGCGTCCGGCGTGGCGATGCAAAGGTCGAAGTCGATGTTGCCGGCCTTGACCTGCTCGGCGAGATCGTCGAAACCGACGACGTCGGCGCCGGCGGCGCGGGCGGCTTCAGCCTTGTCGCCCTGGGCGAACACGGCCACGCGCACGCTCTTGCCGGTACCGGCCGGGAGCACGACGGAGCCGCGCACGACCTGGTCGGACTTGCGTGCATCCACGCCGAGATTCACGGCGATATCGACCGACTCGTCGAACTTGGCAGTCGCGCATTCCTTCACCAGCGCGAGAGCCTCGGCGATGGGGTAGACGCGGTTGCGGTCAACCTTGGCGCGCAGCGCCTGAACTCGTTTCGAAAGCTTCGCCATGATCAGAGACCCTCCACCGTGATGCCCATGCTGCGCGCGGAACCGGCAATGGTACGCACGGCGGCATCCATGTTCGCAGCGGTCAGGTCAGGCATCTTGGCCTTGGCGATCTCTTCGACCTGAGCGCGCGTGATCGAACCGACCTTGTCGGTGTGCGGCTTAGCCGAACCGGACTTGATGCCGGCAGCCTTCTTGATGAGGACCGTCGCAGGCGGGGTCTTCATGATGAAGGTGAAGCTCTTGTCGGCGTAAGCCGTGATCACCACGGGAATCGGCAGACCGGGCTCCATGCCCTGAGTCTTGGCGTTGAACGCCTTGCAGAATTCCATGATGTTCAGGCCGCGCTGACCGAGCGCCGGGCCGATCGGGGGACTGGGGTTGGCTTTACCAGCTGGCACTTGCAGCTTGATATAGCCGATGATCTTCTTTGCCATCGCGGCTAGCTCCTAGTATGAGTACAAGCGCGCCGGCCGCAGCCGACGCTCCTCGCCTTCACCCGCGCGAAGCGGGCATCTACGGGCCTTGCGGCCCACCTGCATCAGGTCTTCTCGACCTGACTGAAATCCAGTTCAACCGGCGTGGCGCGACCAAAGATGGTCACCATCACGCGCAGCTTGCTCTTGTCGTAATTGACATCTTCCACGGAACCGTGGAAGTCGGTGAACGGCCCTTCCTTGACGCGCACGACCTCGCCCATTTCCCACAGCACCTTCGGACGCGGCTTGTCGACGCCTTCCTGCATCTGCTGCATGATCTTCTCGACTTCCTTCTCGGAAATCGGGGTGGGCTTGTTGGCGGTACCGCCGACAAAGCCGGTGACCTTGGGAGTGGACTTGACCAGATGCCAGCTCTCGTCATTCATGTCCATCTCGACGAGCACGTAGCCGGGGAAAAACTTCCGCTCGGAAATGCTCTTCTGCCCGCTCTTCATCTCGATGACTTCTTCGACGGGCACGAGGATCTGCCCGAAGGAATCCTGCATCCCGGCGCGCGCAATGCGCTCGACAAGCGCGCGTTGGACAGACTTCTCGAAGCCCGAATAGGCATGCACCACGTACCAGCGCTTCGTCATGATTACTTCCAGCCCAGGATGAGGTCGTAGAGCACCCACTCGAGGCTCTTGTCAGTCAGCCAAAGAAACACCGCCATCACCACGGCGAAGGCGAACACTATTCCGGTTGTCTGCACCGTTTCCTTGCGCGAAGGCCACACGACCTTCTTCGCCTCGGTGATCGCCTCACGCGCGAACTCGACGAAACGGCGGCCAGGCTCGGATTGCCATGCGACCGCCGCACCAGCCGCAACACCGGCAAGCACCGACAGCACGCGCAACACCAGCGCCTGCTCGGAAAGCTGATAAAAGCCGACTACGCCGGCTGCAAGCAGGGCGAGAGCCAGCGCAAACTTGAACTTATCGGCCATCTAGATATTGAAAACCCGGAATTGAGTGGCAGGGGCAGAGGGAATCGAACCCCCAACCTTCGGTTTTGGAGACCGACGCTCTGCCAATTGAGCTATACCCCTGCAGCAGAGACTACAAGGCACCCCGGCTTTCGAGGCGCCTTCGATCAAGCAATTGCTTCGGTTTTCAGCCGCAATTACTCGATGATCTTGGCGACGACGCCGGCGCCAACGGTGCGACCGCCTTCGCGGATCGCGAAACGCAGACCTTCTTCCATGGCGATCGGGGCCAGCAGCTTGACCGTGATCGACACATTGTCGCCCGGCATGACCATCTCGGTGCCTTCCGGCAGCACGATCGAACCGGTCACGTCGGTGGTACGGAAGTAGAACTGCGGACGGTAGTTGTTGAAGAACGGGGTATGACGGCCACCCTCTTCCTTCGACAGCACGTACACTTCGCCCGTGAAGTGGGTGTGCGGCTTGATCGAGCCCGGCTTGCACAGGACCTGACCACGCTCGACGTCTTCTCGCTTGGTGCCGCGCAGCAGCACGCCGACGTTGTCGCCTGCCTGGTTTTTTGGTTCGCCGGTGCAGATGGTCTTGACCGTGGGCTTGATGCCGACAATCTCGACTTCCTCGCCGACCTTGACGATACCGCGCTCGACACGACCGGTCACGACGGTGCCGCGACCCGAGATCGAGAACACGTCTTCGATCGGCAGCAGAAAAGGCTTGTCGATGGCACGCTCGGGCGTCGGGATGTAGCTGTCGAGCGCCTCGGCCAGCTTCATGATGGCGCCTTCGCCCAGGTCACCCTTGTCGCCTTCGATCGCCTTCAGCGCCGAACCCTTGACGATGGGGATGTCGTCGCCCGGAAAGTCGTACTTCGACAGCAGTTCGCGCACTTCCATCTCGACGAGCTCGAGCAGCTCCTCGTCGTCGACCATGTCGCACTTGTTCATGAACACGATGATGTACGGCACACCGACCTGACGGGCAAGCAGGATGTGCTCGCGCGTCTGCGGCATCGGGCCGTCAGCAGCCGACACGACCAGGATCGCGCCGTCCATCTGCGCGGCGCCGGTGATCATGTTCTTCACATAGTCGGCGTGGCCCGGGCAGTCGACGTGGGCGTAGTGACGGGCCGCCGTTTCGTACTCGACGTGCGCGGTGTTGATCGTGATGCCGCGCGCCTTCTCTTCGGGCGCCGCGTCGATCTGGTCGTAGGCCTTCGCCTCGCCGCCGAACTTCGACGACAGGATCGTCGTGATCGCTGCGGTCAGGGTCGTCTTGCCATGGTCAACGTGGCCGATCGTCCCAACGTTTACGTGCGGTTTCGTCCGCTCAAACTTACCCTTAGCCATGCCAGTACCTCTTTGACAGATTCAGAAAACCGGACCGAACAGATCGACCACAACAACACGAAAAACCGTGGTGCCCATGACGTGGATTGAACACGTGGCCTCTCCCTTACCAAGGGAGTGCTCTACCACTGAGCTACATGGGCTCCGTAAAAACCTTAGCGCGCCAAGCCTGGAGCGGGTGAAGGGAATCGAACCCTCGTCATAAGCTTGGAAGGCTTCTGCTCTACCATTGAGCTACACCCGCATACAACGCAGACGAAACGCTTTACACCCTGACCGGCCCGAACAGCGAGCCAATCTCAGAAACTTGGTGGAGGGGGAAGGATTCGAACCTTCGAAGGCAGAGCCGTCAGATTTACAGTCTGATCCCTTTGACCGCTCGGGAACCCCTCCAAACGGAGACGCGCACTATAGGGGATCATTTTGTGCGTGTCAAACATCATTCGAACTTTTTTTTCAGAAGGTCCGCGTCTTTCGGTCGTTGGCACGGATGCTCATGCGGCGGCGCGTCGTGCGACCGGGAAGAAAATCGCGGAAGATGGCGCATCTTTTCCCTGGAGTCGATGCAATGGCGCTCCCCGCCCCCGGTTCCCGCGAGCCGCTTCCGACCGGCTTTGTTGCAGCGATGCGCGCTCGCTTCGGCGAGCGCTTTTCGACGGCAGAGGCCGTGCGTGCGCATCACGGCCATGACGAGTCGCACTTCCCGGACATGCTGCCGGACGGCGTGGTTTGGCCGCGGTCGACCGAGGAGGCGGTGGAGATCGCGCGTGCGTGCCATGCGCATCGGGTGCCGATCGTACCGTTCGGGGTCGGCAGCTCGCTGGAGGGGCATGTGCTCGCGCTGCATGGCGGGCTCAGCGTGGATTTCGCCGAGATGAACGGGGTGCTCGCGGTGCACGGCGATGACATGGATGCAGTGGTACAGCCGGGGATCACGCGCAAGCAGCTCAACGCCGCGCTGCACGGCACGGGGCTCTTCTTTCCGGTCGACCCGGGCGCCGATGCGAGCCTGGGCGGGATGGCTTCGACGCGCGCCTCCGGGACGAATGCGGTGCGCTACGGGACGATGCGCGACAACGTGTTAGCAATGGAGGTGGTGCTCGCGGACGGGCGGGTGATCCGTACCGGCGGACGCGCGCGCAAGTCCTCGGCGGGCTACGACCTGACGGCGCTGATGGTCGGCTCGGAAGGGACGCTGGGGCTGATCACGGCGCTGACGGTGCGGCTGCACCCGCTGCCGGAGGCGGTTTCGGCGGCGGTGTGCGCCTTCCCGGATGTCGATGATGCGGTGCGCACGGTGATCCAGACGATCCAGCTCGGGGTGCCGGTGGCGCGCATCGAGCTGCTGGACACGCTGACTGTGCAGGCGATCAACCGCTACAGCAAGACCACGCTGCGCGAAGCGCCGATGCTGTTCTTCGAGTTCCACGGCTCGGCGGCGGGCGTGGAGGAGCAGGCGCAGACGGTGCAGGAGATTGCGCGCGAGAACGGCGGTCAGGACTTCGAATGGGCGACGCGCCCGGAGGACCGCAGCCGGCTGTGGGCGGCGCGCCATGACGTGTATTTCGCGTCGATCAACCTGCGGCCGGGCTGCCGCGGCGTCACCACCGACGTGTGCGTGCCGATTTCGCGCCTCGCGGACTGCATCGCCGGGGCGCGCGAGGACATCGCCGCGAGCGGATTCATCGCGCCCATCGTCGGTCACGTCGGCGACGGCAACTTCCATACGGTGATCCTGGTCGATCCGGACGACCCCGACGAGATCGCGCGCGCCGAGGCGCTCAACCGCAAGATCGTCGAGCGGGCGCTGGCGATGGACGGGACGTGCACGGGCGAACACGGGATCGGCTTCGGCAAGCAGGATTTCCTCGCCGCCGAACACGGGGACGCCGCGGTCGCGGCGATGCGGGCGCTGAAGTTGTCGCTGGATCCGCACAACCTCATGAATCCGGGCAAGGTCATTCCCGCGGGCTGAACCCCGCCCCATTGCCGCGTCCGACGCGAGGGGCTAGGCTGCCCGGATCGCGGCGACTTGTCCGCGCGGTGTTCCGGAAACGCAGTTCTTGCGCAGGGAGTCGCCATGGCCGAAACCGATCCGGGCAGCCGTTCATCGACGGCGGGGAGCGTGAGCCTCGAGGACAAGTACACGCAGGCGTCGGGGCGCGTGTATCTGACGGGCTACCAGGCGCTGGTGCGCCTGCTGATGATCCAGAAGGAGCGTGACCGCGGGGCGGGGTTGAATACCGCCGGCTTCGTGTCCGGCTATCGCGGCTCGCCGCTGGGCGGGCTGGACCAGACGCTGTGGAAGGCGAAGACACACCTTTCCAGCCACGACATCGTGTTCCAGCCGGGCGTCAATGAGGATCTCGCGGCCACCGCGGTATGGGGAACGCAGCAGGTGAACCTGTCGCCGCAGGCGAAGTACGACGGCGTGTTCGCGATGTGGTACGGCAAGGGGCCGGGGGTCGACCGCAGCGGCGACGTGTTCCGCCACGCGAATGCGGCCGGGACCTCGCCGCATGGCGGCGTGCTGGTGGTGGCCGGTGACGACCACGCGGCGAAGTCTTCGACGCTGCCGCACCAGACCGACCATTACTTCAAGGCGATGATGATGCCGGTGCTGGCGCCGGCGGGCGTGCAGGAGTATGTCGACTTCGGCGTGCATGGCTACGCGCTGTCGCGCTATTCGGGCTGCTGGGTGGCATTCAAGGCGCTTGCGGACACGGTGGAGACTTCGGCGTCGGTGGATGTGGATCCGCGCCGCGTGGAGGTCGTGATCCCGGCCGATTTCGCGCTGCCTCCCGACGGCCTCAACATCCGCTGGCCGGATCCGCCGCTGGTGCAGGAGAAGCGGCTGCTGCACTACAAGCTGTACGCGGCGCTGGCATACTGCCGCGCCAACGGGCTGAACCCCATCGTGATCGATTCGCCAGCGCCGCGGCTGGGGATCATCACCTGCGGCAAGTCGTATCTCGACGTGCGCCAGGCCTTCGACGACCTCGGCATCGACGCGGCGCTCGCGGCCGAGATCGGCATCCGGCTGTACAAGGTGGGCATGGTGTGGCCGCTGGAGGCCGAGGGGGTGCGCCGCTTCGCGCAGGGGCTGGACGAGATCCTCGTGATCGAGGAGAAACGCCAGCTGCTGGAGTACCAGTTGAAGGAGGAGCTGTACAACTGGAGGGAGGATGTCCGCCCACGCGTGGTCGGGAAGTTCGACGAGAAAGGCGAATGGGCGATGATCCCGCAGGAAGGCGGCGTGGTGGATCACGGGGAATGGCTGCTGCCGGCCGCGGGCGAATTGACGCCGGCGATGATCGCGCAAGTGATCGCGGCGCGCGTCGGGCGATTCTTCACGTCCACACGCATCGAGGCTAGGCTCGCCTTCCTGCAGGCGAAGGAGAAGGCGCTGTCGGATCGCTTCTTCGCGATCGACCGCGTGCCGACTTTCTGCCCCGGCTGCCCGCACAATACGTCGACGAACGTCCCCGAAGGCAGCCGCGCGGTGGCCGGCATCGGCTGCCACTACATGGCGACGTGGATGCCGGAGCGGCGCACCGGCACCTTCACGCAGATGGGCGGCGAGGGCGTGCCGTGGGTCGGGCAGGCGCCGTTCACGAACGAGCAGCACGTGTTCGCGAACCTCGGCGACGGCACCTACTTCCACTCGGGCGTGCTGGCGATCCGCCAGGCGGTGGCTGCGCGGGTGAACATCACCTACAAGATCCTGTTCAACGACGCGGTGGCGATGACGGGCGGGCAGCCGCTGGACGGCGGGCTGACGGTGCCGAAGATCGTGCGCCAGCTGCAGGCCGAGGGCGTGAGCAACATCGTCATCGTGACCGACGGCACCGAGCGCCATTACGGCCCGGCGGACGTCCCGCACGTCCCTCTGCTGCATCGCGACGAGCTCGACGCGGTGCAGCGCGAGCTGCGCGCCTCGCCGGGCGTCACGGCGCTGATCTACGATCAGACCTGCGCGGCCGAGAAGCGGCGGCGCAGGAAGCGCGGCGCCTACCCCGATCCGGCGCGGCGCGTGTTCATCAACGAGGCGGTGTGCGAGGGCTGTGGCGATTGCGGCGTGCAGTCGAACTGCATGGCGGTGGTGCCCGTCGAGACACCCTTCGGGCGCAAGCGCCAGATCGACCAGTCGGCATGCAACAAGGATTTTTCGTGCCTCAAGGGCTTCTGCCCGAGCTTCATCACGATAGAGGGCGGGCGTTTGCGCAAGGGCGGCGCACAGGCGGGCGACGACGCATGGATCGCCGCGCTGCCCGAACCGGAGCTGCCGGGGACGGCCGCGCCCTTCGGCATCCTCGTGACCGGCGTGGGCGGCACCGGGGTGGTGACGATCGGTGCGCTGATCGGCATGGGGGCGCACATCGACGGCAAGGGCGTGACGGTGCTGGACATGACCGGTCTCGCGCAGAAGGGCGGCTCGGTGTTCAGCCACATCCGCGTCGCCGACCGGCCCGAGGATCTGCACGCGGTGCGCATCGCTGCGGGCGAGGCGCAGGCGGTGATAGGCGGCGATCTCGTCGTGACGGCGAGCGTCGAGGCGCTGGCGAAGATGGCGGCGGGGCGCACGCGGGCGATCGTGAATACGACGGAAACGCCGACCTCGGAATTCGCGCGCAATCCGGACTGGTCATTCCCGATCGGCCGCATGGAGCGCGCCATACGCGAGGCGGTGGGGGACGGCCCCGGGCGGCAGGCGGCGGACTTCATCGATGCGCAGCGGATGGCGACGGCGCTGATGGGCGACGCCATCGCGACGAACGCCTTCCTGCTCGGCTACGCGTGGCAGATGGGCATGGTGCCGGTGACGCGCGCGGCGCTGCTGAAGGCGATCGAGCTCAATGCGGTGGCGGTCGCGATGAACGCGCTGGCCTTCGAGTGGGGACGACGGGCGGTGGTCGAGCCCGAGGCGATCGCGCGGGCGCTGGAACCCGCACAATCCGCCCCGAGGGAAACGGAGACGCTCGACGGGTTGATCGCGATGCACGAGGCGACGCTGACGGCGTACCAGGATGCGGCTTACGCGGCACGCTACCGCCGCCTCGTCGACCGGGTGCGGGCCGCGGAGATGGGCGTCGCCGGCGATGGCGCGACGCTGCGGCTCACGGAGGCGGTCGCGCGCAGCCATTTCAAACTCATGGCTTACAAGGACGAATACGAGGTCGCCCGTCTCCACACCGACCCGGCCTTCTGGGAGCGCGTCGGGGCGACTTTCGAGGGGGACTACGAGGTGCGCTTCCATCTCGCGCCGCCGCTGCTCGCGCGCCCTGATCCCAACACGGGAAAACTGCGCAAGAAAGCCTACGGCGCGCGCATGCTGAAGGCGTTCCGCTGGCTTGCGCGCCTGCGGCGTCTGCGCGGCACGGCGTGGGACATCTTCGGCTACAGCGCGGAGCGGCGGGCCGAGCGGGCACTGATCGCGCAGTACGAGCACGACATCGTCGAGTTGCTGGAGACGCTGTCCTTCCTGCGTCTGCCGGCGGCGGTCGAGATCGCGAAACTGCCCGAGCAGATACGCGGATACGGTCACGTCAAGGCACGCAACATTGAGCAGGCGGCGACGCGAAGGGCGGAACTGCTGGCAGCCTGGCGCGAACCCATCGACGCGGGGCATGCGGCCACCTCGCGGGCTGCCTGACGGGTCGCCGGGGGGCGCGGTATGATCGCGCTCCCCTGCCCTTTCTCGCGCCCGGATGCCGCCTGCACTCAAAGCCCTGTTCGCCCAGATTGCCGGCTGGGCATGCGCCTTCCTGTTCGCGGGCGCCGGATGGCTGCCGGCGGGCATCTGGCCGCTGGCCGGCATGCAGGCGCTGGGCGCGACGGCCGCGGCGGCGGCGATGCGCAGCGCGCGCTGGTGGCTGGCGATCCATGCGGCGTTCGCGCCGCTGCTCGTTGTCGCCGGGCGGGCGGGAATCGCACCGGCGTGGTATCTCGCCGCGTTTGCGCTGCTGCTCGTCGTGTATTGGACGAGCTTTCGCACCCAGGTGCCGCTCTACCTGTCGAACCGCGCGACGATCGCCGCGCTGGCCGGCCTGTTGCCAGCCGGGCGGCCGGTGCATATGCTGGACTTGGGCAGCGGCACGGGATCGCTGCTCCGCGGGCTCGTGCGCCTGCGCCCCGACTGCCGCTGCGACGGTGTGGAGGCCGCGCCCGCGCCGTGGCTGCTGAGCCGCCTGCTCGCCCGCACGACGGCGCAGATCGTCGTGCGGCGCGGGGACTTCTTTACGGCGTCGTGGGAGCCCTACGACCTCGTCTATGCCTTCCTGTCGCCGGTGCCGATGGCACGCGTATGGGCCAAGGCGCAGCAGGAACTCACGCCCGGCGCGCTCGTCGTAAGCAACAGTTTTCCGATTCCCGGCCGTATACCGGACAGGGTCGTCGAGGTGGACGACAGGCGGGCGACGCGGCTGTACGTGTATCGGGTGGCGGACGGGCAGGCGTCGAAATAGCGGGCGTATCCGGGCGCTTTTTCACCCCTTGCGCCCAGCCTCCCGCGCCGATAATGCAATCGTGCGGCGAGGAGGCCGCGAGTGAGGAACACCGGCATGGCTGAAATCATCTGTGTGATCGGTAACAAGGGGGGTACGGGCAAGACCACCCTGTCGCACATGCTGTCGCAGGGACTGGGCCTGTTGGGCCACCGCGCCGCCTGCGTGCTGACCGACACGTCGCGCGAACCGCTGAGTCCGGCGGGGCGCCGCTACATCACCGCCGATGCGCGCACGCGCGAGGCGCTCACCAAGGTCGTCGACAAACTGCGTTCGCTCGAAGGCTGGCTGGGCGTGATCGACGGCGGCGGCAACCGCACGGAGATGGACCGCAAGCTGTACGCGATGTCGGACATCGTGCTGCTGCCCTTCCGCGAGTCGCATGAAGATATCCGCACCGTCGTACGCGACCTCGAGATGTTCCCGCGCGCCTATGCGGTGCCGACGCAGTGGCCGACCAACGCGTGGCAGCGCGAGGCGGTCGACCGCAGCGTCGCGCAATTGATGGGTGCATACCGCCACCGCATCCTGAATCCGGTGCTGGCGCTATCGGGCACCAAGCTGTTGCTGCAGAAGCAGATCCCGGAACACCTGCCGACGGCGGTGGCGAACGCTTGCCGTGCGCTGGCGCGGCAGGTGCTCGATGTCATGGACATCGAGCATGCGGAGACAACGACCGCAGCGGACGACGAGGATGAACCACAGCTGAGCGGCCGGCTGTCGCCGGCCGACATGCCGCTGCGCCTGCAGGCGAACCGGCGGACCCACTAACGCGGCTTTGCCGCGGCATCCACCAACGCGGCTGCGCCGCGCCGCCCGCGGATCAGAGCCGCGAACCGTGGCGGGCGATGACGATCAGCGCCTGGGCGCGGCTGCTGACGTTGAGGGCGCGGAAGATCGCCGACATATGCACCTTCACGGTGCCTTCGGACAGGCCGAGCAGGTCGGCGATCTCGCGGTTGGTCTTCCCCTGGGCGAGGAGTTCCAGCACGCGGGTCTGTCCGGCGGTCAGGCCGAAGCGTTCGCTCACGGGCGCGCCGGAACGCTTGGCGGCCGAGTCATTGCCGATGTCGGGCGCATACACGCCGCCATCCAGCACGCAACGCACCGCTGCGCGCAGCGTGTCGCCCGAATCCGCCTTGGACACGAAGCCCGAGGCGCCGCCCTTCATCGCACGCCGGATGGACGCGGAGTCGTCGAGGGCGGAGACGACGATCGTGGGAACGTCGGGGAAGCGCTTCGCGAGCACGCCCAGCAAGGAAAACCCGTTCAGGTCCGGCAGCATCAGGTCGATCACCGCGAGGTCCCAGTCGGGATTGGCCTCCAGCTTGGCGAGCGCATCCTCGGAACCCTTTGCCTCCACGCACTCGACGCCGGGCTCAAGGCGCGCAAGGGTCTGCGCCATGGCTTCACGTACAAGGGCATGGTCTTCGACGATGAGAATCCGGGTCACGACGCGCTCCGTTATGCTGCAATTCCAAAGGCGTGAGGATAGCACGCGGGAACTGTCCAAAAAGATAGGAGCAATTTCCCCCCATGCAGGCAAAAATTCGGGGAAAATTACCCTGTTATATTCCAACGCCCCATCATCACAACCGCCACGCGGACATCACGCATTGTCATACCGTGCGTTCGGAAACTATCATCAGTCGATGAGCATACGAGCTCCGCATCCGGCCCGGCTTTGGGCGACGCCTGCCGCGACATCCGCGCGCGGGGGCGGAACCCGTCGTTCACCGGCGTTTCCCGGGGATTGCCCACGCCGTGCAACGCTCGCGGGACGGCCCCGCTGAAGCGCCGATGCTGCAGCTCGACCATCGCCTTCTGCGCACCTTGTTGCTGGCGCTTGCAATCCTTGCCGTCTGTTGCGGTCGCGCGTTCGCCGGCTCGCGCGTGGTGGTGGTCACTGCCGAACGCAGCGGCGCCCACGAAGAAACCCTGGTCGCCCTGCGCACTGCACTGGCTCCGGACGTTCCCGAGGGCGACATGGAGGTCCTGGGCCTACGTGAGCTCGACCGCGAGACACTGGCCGATGCGCGCATCGTCGTCACGATAGGCACCCAGGCGGCAAAGGCCGTCGGCGCCCGCATGCCTGCGGTACCCGTGCTGTACACGCTGATCCCCCGCGACGCGTTCGACCTCATCCAGTACGGGCCGCATGCCGACCGGTATTCGGCGATCTTCCTCGACCAACCCGTGCATCGGCAGATCGCGCTGCTGAACATCGCCCTGCCGCACAAGCCCAACCTTGCCCTGCTCGCGAGTCCCGCCTCGAATGATCTGGCGCGCCGCTTGGCGGCGGTCGCACGGGAACAGCAACTTCCGGCAACCATAGAGAAGATCTCCACCGCGGACGAGATCTACCCCGCACTGGAGCGTCTGCTGGCCGAACCCGCAGTCCTGCTGGCTTTGCCCGACAGCACGCTGTTCAACAGCTACACGATCCAGAACGTGCTCCTGACGAGCTACCGCCACCGCGCGCCGCTGGTCGGATTCTCGCCCGCATATGTCCGGGCGGGAGCGCTGCTGGCGCTGTATTCGACCCCGGCGCAGATCGCCCGCCAGGCCGCCGATGCCGTGCGGCGCGTACTTGCCGGCGGAGGCTTGCCCCCGCCGCAGTCGCCGCGCGAGTTCGAGGTCGCGACGAACCCCAATGTCGCCCGCTCGCTGTCGATCGGGCTGGACTCGGCGGAGCGCATCGCCGCCCGCCTGCGCCAGCGCGAAGGGCGCCCGGAGGTGAAGCCATGATCGACACCTGGGGAGTCCGCGCACGGGTGATGCTCGTGGCCGTGCTGCCGATGCTGGTGCTGGCCATCGTGCTCACGGCCTTCTACACTCGCTCGCGCGTTGCCGATCACGAAGAGGCCTATCACGCGCGCGGGCAGGCCTTTGCCCGGCAGCTCGCGGCGGCGAGCGAGTACGCGCTGTTTTCGGGCAACCGCGACACGCTGCAGCGCCTCGCATCCGCGATGCTTGCCGAAGACGACGTGACGGGCGTGCTGATCGTCGACCGCGGCGGCGAGGCGCTGGCGCGCAGCGGTTACCTGGACGAGTCGCTCCCCTTGCTCTCGCAGCTGACGCCTTCGCGACGCCTGCTCGACGCGCCGAACACGCTGCGCATCATCGAACCGGTCGTTCCGAGTACGCTCGACCTCGATGACGACCTTTCCGGGCACTCGCCGGGCACCGCGCTGGCAGCCGCGCCGCCGCCGATGCTGGGGGCGGTGGTCGTCGACATGTCGCGCGCACGTCTCGACGACCGCCAGCGCGAATTGCTGCTCACAGGAAGCGTCGCGATCGTGCTCGTCCTCCTCGGCAGCATGATGCTGGCAAACTACATGAGCCGGGGCGTGACCGGCCCGATCCGCCAGGTCGCGATGACGGTGGAACGCATCGGCAGGGGGCAGTTCTCCGCCCGCGTCCCCCCCGTCGGCGGCGGCACGCTGCGCACGCTGACTGACGGGGTGAACCAGATGGCGGCACAGCTCGCGAGCGCACATGACGACATGAGCCGCCAGATCGCCGCGGCAACGTCCGAGTTGCGCGCAAGCAAGGACGAGGCCGAGCGGGCAACGCAGTCGAAATCGCGCTTCCTGGCGGCGGCGAGCCATGACCTGCGCCAACCGATGCACGCGCTGGGCCTCTTCATCGCGGAGTTGGCGCAGCACGAACACGCATCGGATGCGCAACGGCTCGTCGAGCGCATCGCCGCCTCCGCGGCGGCGATGGAGAATCTGCTCGACAGCCTGCTCGACATCTCGCGCCTGGACGCCAACGTGGTGCAGCCCAATGTCCGGTCCTTCCCGCTGCAGCCCCTGCTCGACCGCATCGCGGCCGACGAGCGCCCCGGGGCCGACGCCCGCGACCTCGAACTGAAGGCGCTGTCCACGGATGCATGGATCAGCAGCGACCCCGTCCTGTTCGAGCGCATCCTCAGCAACCTCGTGAGCAATGCCGTGCGCTACACGCGCAAGGGGCGCGTGCTGGTGGCGTGCCGCAGGCGCGGTGACCGGCTGCGCATCGAAGTACGCGACAACGGTGTCGGCATCCCGGCCGAATCGCATGAAGCGATCTTCCAGGAGTTCGTACAGCTGCATAACCCGGAGCGTTCCCGCGACAAGGGCCTGGGACTCGGCCTGCCCATCGTGCGGCGCCTGACCGAACTGCTCGATCACCATCTGACGCTGCGCTCCAGCCCGGGACTGGGCTCGGTTTTCGCGGTCGAGGTGCCGCTTGCGAAGCCCGAAGCGGCACCGGCCGCCAGCGAGGGTCCGCGCATGCCAGGCGACCTGGGCGGCTTGCACGTGGCATTGGTGGACGACGATCCGCTGGCGCGCAGCAGCATGCAAAGCCTGCTCACGTCGTGGGGCTGCAAGGTCGCGGCCGCCGGGGACACCGAATCGCTCGTCGATCTGCTGAACCGGGAGCAGGCCATCCCGGAACTGATCATCAGTGACTTCCGGCTCGACGGCCGCTGCAATGGCATCGATGTGATCCGCAGCCTGCGTGCGTGGAAGGGTACGGAAATTCCGGCGGTACTCGTGACGGGCGATACGGGGCCGGAAACGCTGCGTCAGGCACAGGAGGAAGGCCTGCCCCTGCTGCACAAGCCTGTGCGGCCCGCACGCCTGCGGGCTTTGCTGAATCGCCTGCCCAAACGTCACGATTAGCCGCCGCGCAGTCGGAACAGGGCTCGTCCCGCCGATACGCAGGAGGAGTAATATGAAGACGTATTCAATCGAGGGGGAGAGGCATGGCGAATGACAACTCGGCGAAGGATCCGCTCGAATTCGTGCGCGGCATGTGGAACAACATGGGTTTCTCCCTGCCCGGCATGATCACGCCGACGCTGGACGTCGGCGAGCTCGACAAGCGCATTGCCGACCTGAAAGCGGTCGAGAACTGGCTCAAGATGAACCTCAGCATGCTGCAGATGACGACGCAGGGGTTGGAGGTGCAGCGCGCGGCGATAGCTGCCGTGCAGGCGATGAGCCAGCAGGCGCGCGAATCGGGCACTCAGGGACAGGGCGAAGCACAGGCCAATCCGTTCGCGTCGGCAGCCATGTGGCCGTGGGCCGCGATGACCGGGGCCCAGGCTCCCGGCGCTCAGGCGAGTGCTGCGAGCCCTGCCGCAGCCGGCACCGGTCCGGCGACGGGTCCGCGCAAGTCCGCAGCGGAAAGGAAATAAGCCAACTGAAGGGCGGACGCCACGGCGCCGCCCCGCTTCCTGCCATTCACAGGAGGTGCAGCCAGAATGTCAGCGAGGGAACGGCGAGGAGCGTGGTCGCCGAGATCAGCCACGCGACGCCGGCACCGTCCCCCCCCATGCGCATCGCGAGGATGTAGGCGGAACTCGCGCTCGGCAGCGCGGCGAACAACACCAGCATGGCGAAGGCGACGCCTTCGACTCCCAGCGCGCGGCCGATCTGCCACGCGACGGCGGGCAGGAACAGCAGTTTCACCGCGATGATCCATGCGGAGCCTGACCAACGCCCGCTCACCATCTCCCAACGCAATGCGGCACCGACCGCAAGCAGCCCCAGCGCCACCGCGGCATCGCCGAGGCGCTTCAGGAAGGATGTCAGCGGGCCGGGCAATTCGAGTCCCGCAAGGTTGAACAGCAATCCGGCGAGCGTCGCGAGCACCAGCGGGTTGCGCGACAGTTCACGCAGCAGGCTGCCCTGGCCGTGCCGCGCGAGCATGCCGACGGCCATCACGTTCGCGAACGGCACCATCGCGCCGCACAGGCCGCCCATCAGCGCGATGCCCGCTGCGCCGTGCAGCTTGCCGGCGATCGCGATGCCGATGTAGGTGTTGAAGCGATAGGCGCATTGCAAACGGGACGCGAAGCCCATCGCATCGAGCCCCATGAGGCTGCGCCCGATCAGGCCGAGCAGGAAGCCCGCGACCATCGTGCCGAGTCCTGCGAGGAAGAGCGGCAGCGCGCGGCCGGGGTCGATGTCGGCGGTCGCCAGCGCATTGAACAGCAGCGCAGGGAAAAGCACGAAGTAGACCAGTTTTTCGACGCCTGTCCAGAAGGCCTCGCCATCGACGAGGTGGCGGCGCAGGACCGCGCCGAGCAGGATCAGGGAAAAATCGGGAAGAAGCAGGAGCAGGCTTTGCATCGGTGAAGCTTAACCTGCGGCCGGCAAGGCCGCGATTACGGGTTATACCCGCTGCCGGCCTTCCGAGCCTCCTCCTGCGGACGGCTCAGATCACACCGGCTGCGCGCAGACGTGCGATTTCCTCCGCATCCATGCCGAGTGCGGCCAGCACCGCTTCGCTGTCGGCCCCGGCCTGCGGCGCGGGCGCGAACGGGCCGGGCTCGAATCCCGACAGGCGCACCGGAGGGCCGAACTGGCGCACGCCCTCCACTTCCGTGACCATGCCGCGCGCGAGGAGCTGCGGATTCTCAAGGCTTTCCTCAAGACGCAGGATGGGCGTCACGCAGCAGTCGACGCCGTCGAAGATCGCCGTCCATTCGGCCTGCGTGCGGCAGCGGAAGATTGCCGCGAGCTCGGCGCGGGCGCGAGCCCCGTCTTCGCCCGTCGCGAGATGCGCGGGCTTGAGGTCGGGGCGGCCGAGGGTATCGCAGACGAGGTGCCAGAACTTCTCTTCGAGCGATCCGACCGCCATGTGCCGTCCGTCGGCGGTCTCGTACACGCCGTAGCAGGGCACGCCGCCGGTGAGGAGGTCCTCGCCGCGGGGCCTCACGCCGCCGTGCGCGAGCACTTCGGCGAGCGGGAAGATCGCATGCGCCATCGCGGCGTCGGTCATCGCGACGTCGACGTGCCGGCCCTGCCCGCTCGCGCGCGCGTCGATGATGGCGACGAGGAGGCCGAACAGCGCGGACATCGTTCCGCCGAGCAGGTCGCCGATCTGCAGGTTGGGGATCGAGGGCGCGCTGCCCGCGACGCCGATCTGGTCGAGCACGCCGGCGTAGCCGATGTAGTTGATGTCGTGGCCGGCGCGCAGCGCGTAGGGGCCGGTCTGGCCGTAACCGGAAATGCTGCACACGACGATCTTCGGGTTGCGCGCGGAGAGCGCGTCGTAGCCGAGGCCCAGCTTGTCCATCACGCCGGGGCGGAAACCCTCGACGACGACGTCGGCGGTGTCGACGAGGCGCAGGAACAGCTCGCGGCCCGCGGCCTGCTTGAGGTCGAGGCGCACGCTCTTCTTGCCGCGGTTGCACACCTGGTAGAAGAAGCTCGTGTCGCCGTTCATCGAGCCCATCGTGCGGGCGTAGTCGCCGGCGCCGGTGTCCTCGACCTTGATGACCTCGGCGCCGTAATCGGCGAGGTGCTGGGTCGCGAGCGGGCCGGGGAGGAGGCGCGTGAGGTCGAGCACGCGCAGGTTCGCGAGGGGTTTCTGTCTCATGCTATACGGGATCGTTGGCGTTGGAGACCGGATTCTAAGCGGTTTCGCGGCTGGAACCGCTCCCACGGGCGGGCGGGGGCGGCGGACGCCCCGACCGTACGGATTCATCGACGGCTGCGTGGCGGGATTCGCTGCGCCGCTCCCGCCCTACGGGCCCCCGTTGCGTTCAGTCGTATTTCCGGATGTCGTCGATGAGCTTGCCGTCGTTGGCGAGGCTTCCGGGGGCACAGAAGCGCACTTCGCCGCGCAGCTTCGTGAGTTCGCGGATGCTGTCGGCGACGGCGGCGGCGAGGGCGTCGCCAGGCTGCGCGCTCTCGCAGTGCAGCGTCATGCCGTCGGCGAGGTCGGGGTTGTCGACGACGAGGCGCACGCGGGCGAGCTCGGGATGGCGTTTCGCGACGGCCGCGACCTGGCCGGGATGCACGAACATGCCCTTGACCTTGGTGGTCTGGTCGGCGCGACCCATCCAGCCCTTGATGCGCACGTTCGTGCGGCCGCAGGGCGAGGCGCCGGGCAGCACGGCCGAGAGGTCGCCGGTGCCGAAGCGGATCAGCGGGTAGTCGGGGTTGAAGGTGGTAACGACGACTTCGCCGACCTCGCCCGGGGCGACCGGGTCGCCGGTGCCGGGGCGGACGATCTCGACGATCACGTCCTCGTCCAGCACCAGGCCCTCGCGCGCCGGCGTCTCGTAGGCGATGAGGCCGATGTCGGCGGTGGCGTAGGCCTGCGCGGTAACGATGCCGCGCGCGGCGAAGAGCTCGCGCAGCGCGGGCGGGAAGGCTTCGCCGGAGACGAAGGCCTTCGTGAAGCCGTGCGCGATGCCCGATTCCTCGGCCTTGTCGAGGAGGATGCGCAGGAAGGACGGCGTGCCGACGTAGGCGTTGGGCCGCAGGTCCGCGATCGCGGCGAGCTGCTGTTCGGTCTGGCCGGTGCCGGCGGGGAAGACGGTGCAGCCCAGCGCGTGCGCGGCCGTCTCCATCATCGAGCCGGCGGGCGTGAAGTGGTAGGAGAAGGTGTTATGCACGAGGTCGCCCGCGCGAAAGCCCGCGGCATGGAAGGCGCGGGCGAGGCGGTAGTAGTCGGGGCGGGCACTCTCGGGTTCGTACAGCGGGCCCGGCGACGCGAACACGCGGCGGCAGCCCGGGCCCCAGGCGGTCGCGGCGAAGCCGCCGAAGGGGCGTGCGGCCTTCTGGCGTTCGAGCAGTTCCGACTTGCGCGTCACGGGCAGGCGCGCGAGCGCGTCGCGGCTCGTGACCGACTGCGGATCGACGCCTTCCAGCAGCCCGGCGAAGGCCGGCGCGTTCGCCTTGGCGTGGGCGAGCTGCGCGGGCAGGCGGGCCATCAGTTCCCGCTCGCGCTCGGCGGGGTCACGGGTTTCTCTGGCGTCGTAGTAAGTCATTGGTAGATCCTTGATGCAGCAAGAGCCCGGCCGGATGCATGACAGGCGAGATGCATCGCCGGAGGAACGGTGACGTGGGAGCGGCTTCAGCCGCGAATCGGCCGTGCGGTGCGGCGTCGCCCATTCGCGGCTGAAGCCGCTCCCACAAGGCCAATCGGCATCCATTTACGGCGGAGATCGCTCTCACCAGGCCGCTCGATTCACGTTGCTCGCGTCGCACGGGCTCTCGGCCGCGACGCCCCGTCGTCAAGACAGCCAGCGCTTGCGGCGGCGGTAGTGCTTGACGTCACGAAAGCTCTTTCGGCCCTCGCCCGAGATGCCGAGGTAGAACTCCTTGACGTCCTCGTTATCGGCCAGGCTCTTCGCCTCGCCTTCCATCACGATGCGGCCGTTCTCGACGATGTAGCCGAAGTCCGAATAGCGCAGCGCGACCATGGTGTTCTGTTCGGCGAGCAGGAAGCTCACCTTTTCCTTCACGTTCAGGTCCTTCACGATCTCGAACACTTCCTCGACGATCTGCGGCGCCAGCCCCATCGAGGGCTCGTCGAGCAGGACCATGCGGGGGTTCGACATCAGCGCGCGGCCGATCGCGCACATCTGCTGCTCGCCGCCCGAGGTGTAGGCGGCCTGGCTGGTGCGGCGGGTCTTCAGGCGCGGGAAGTACGTGTACACCTTGTCGAGGTTGGCGGCGATCTGGCCCCTGTCCTTGCAGGTGTAGGCGCCGGCGAGCAGGTTTTCCTCGATCGTCAGGTGAGCGAAGCAGTGCCGCCCCTCCATCACCTGCACGACGCCACGGCGCACGAGATCCGACGGCGACAGGCTCTCGACGCGCTCGCCCTGCAGCTCGATCGTGCCCTTGGTGACTTCGCCGCGCTCGCCCTTGAGCAGGTTGGACACCGCACGCAGCGTCGTCGTCTTGCCCGCGCCGTTGCCGCCCAGGATCGCGACGATGCGGCCTTCGGGCACCTGCAGCGACACGCCCTTCAGCACCAGCGCGACGTGGTTGTAGATCACCTCGATGCCATTCACATTAAGGAGAAGGTTCGGCGTATTCATCGATTCATCCGCTAAGTCGGTTTCGCTGCGGCCATGCACCGGCATGGCCGCTCCGCGGAAAGCCCGCGCGCGGCAGCCCGCAACCGGGCTGCGCACACGCTTGCTCCCGTCAGGCGTTGCAGTCGCTCGCGTCGCGACGCTTGATCTGCTTGTCGGTCGCGTACTTGTCCGCGGCCTCCTTGACCAACGGATCGATCACGCTCTTGTCGGCCTCGTACCAGTCCGGCTGCATCTTCCACGTCGTGCCGTCCCAGCTGTGGACTCGCACGGCGGTCGACCCCATGTGGTCGGTGCAGCTCGTCTTGATCGGACGGATCAGCCCGGCCAGCCCCAACTCGCCGATGCGCTTCTCATCGACGTTGAGGTTCTCGAGGCCCCAGCGCACCTGCTCGCCGGTCATGACCTTGCCCTTGCCGAACTTCGCCTGCGCCGTGCGCACCGCCTCGACCTCCAGCATCTGGATCAGCAGGCCGCGCATGTACAGCACCGTGCCCACCTCCTCGCGCGGGCCGCTGCCCTGGCCTCCGTCATGCACCTTCTTGAGGATGTCCTTGATCAGCGGCGAATCCGTGCCGTGCGGGTTGAGCGCCAGCGCGCTGTAGCCCTTGGCATTGGCTCCGACATCCTTCACGTCCGGCTCGGAGCCCGACCACCACACGCCGAAGAGCTTCTCGCGCGGATAACCGGTCGCGACGGCTTCCTTGAGCGCGGTCGAGTTCATCACGCCCCAGCCCCACAGCAGTGTGTAGTCCGGGCGCTGCTGACGCACCTGCAGCCAGGTCGCCTTCTGCTCGACGCCGGGCGCCGTGACGGGCAGCAGCACGAGCTCGAAGCCGTGCATCTGCGCGCGCTTTTGCAGCAGCGGGATCGGCTCCTTGCCGAAGGGCGAGTCGTGATACACGAGCGCGATCTTCTTGCCCTTGAGCTTGTCGAGCCCGCCTTCCTTCTTGCCCAGATGCTGAATCAGCGCGTCGGCCGCCGTCCAGTAGCTGCCCATCAGCGGGAAGTTCCACTTGAACACGCCGCCGTCCTGCGACGCGGCGAGGCCGTAGCCGAGCGTGACCAGCGGGACCTTGTCGACCGGCGCCTTCTCGGTCAGTGCGAAAGTGATACCGGTGGCCTGCGGGTCGATCACCGTGGGTTTCTTGCTTTTCAGGCGTTCGTAGCATTCGACGCCCTTGTCGGTCGCGTAGCCGGTCTCGCATTCCTCCCAGCCGATCTTCACGCCATTGATGCCGCCGGTGGCGTTGACGTACTTGACGTAATCCTGCTTGCCGTTGGCCCAAGGCGTGCCGTTGGGCGCATAGGCGCCGGTGCGATAGACGAGCAACGGGAAGAACTGGTCGCCTTCCTGCTGCGCCGCGACGGGCGCGGACAGGGTGCCGGCACCGAATGCCGCCAGCGCGGCGACGAATGCGAAAGTCTTGCGTTTCATGGTGTCTCCTCCTCTATTTTGGATGGCACTTTCGGCGTGCCTGCCGTTCTTTTGCGGTATCACGACTACGTTGAACCGGTAGCGACGCCCGTCAGTGCGGGAAGGGCCACAGGCGCAGCTTCTGCTTGCCGATGCTCCACAGCTTCGCCAGCCCGTGCGGCTCGACGATCAGGAAGAACACGATCAGCGCGCCGAAGATCATGTGCACCAGATGCGAGGTCGTGGCCGTCGATAGCGGGATGCCGAGCAGGTGCGGCACCTGGTCGAGGATGATGGGCAGGACGACGATGAAGGCCGCGCCGAAGAAGGCGCCCATGATCGAGCCCAGGCCTCCGATGATGACCATGAAGAGCAGCTGGAAGCTGCGGTCGATGCTGAACGCGGCCGGCTCCCACGCGCCCAGGTGCACGAAGGCCCACAGCACACCGGCAACGCCGACGATGAAGGAGCTCACCGCGAACGCTGTCAGCTTCGCGTACACCGGGCGGATGCCGATCACCGCCGCGGCGACGTCCATGTCGCGGATCGCCATCCACTGCCGGCCGGTCGCCGTGCGGGTGAGGTTCTTCGCGGCGAGTGCGAACACGCACACGACCGTCAGGCAGAACAGGTACTTCGCGACCGGCGATTCGATCGGCATGCCGAACACGTTCAGGCCCGCGACGCTCACCGAACCCGAGGTCGAGTTGTTCGTGAACCAGCTGATGCGCAGGAAGGCCCAGTCGGTGAAGAACTGCGCGGCGAGCGTCGCCACCGCGAGATACAGGCCCTTGATGCGCAGCGAGGGAACACCGAACAGCACGCCGACGACGGTCGCCGTCAGGCCGCCGAGCAGCATCGCGCCGATCAGCGGCATGCCGTCGATGCGCACCAGGAAGTTGTACGCCGCGTAGGCCCCGACCGCCATGAAGGCGCCCGTGCCGAGCGAGATCTGGCCGCAGTAGCCGACCAGGATGTTGAGCCCCAGCGCCGCGAGCGCGAGGATCAGGAAGGGGATCAGCACGGCGCGGAACAGGTATTCCGAGCCGGCCATCGGCATCACGACGAAGGCGACGAGGAGCAGCAGGCCGATCGCGAGGCGGTCCTGCGCGATCGGGAAGATCTGCTGGTCGGCCGCGTAGCTCGTCTTGAACTGACCGTTTTCTCTGTAGAGCATGTGGAAACTCTCCCGGATTGGCAGCCGCGTCAGACGCGGTCGATGATTTTTTCGCCGAACAGGCCCTGCGGACGCACCAGCAGGAAGCCCAGCGCCAGGACGTAGGCGAACCAGATCTCGATGCCGCCGCCGAAGAAGGAGCCGAGGTAGATCTCGGACAGCTTCTCGCCGACGCCGATGATCAGCCCGCCCAGGATCGCGCCCGGCACCGAGGTCAGGCCGCCCAGGATCACGACCGGCAGCGCCTTCAGCGCGACCAGCGAGAGCGAGAACTGCACGCCGAGCTTGGAGCCCCAGATGATGCCGGCGACCAGCGCCGCGAAGCCCGCAACCGACCACACGATGACCCAGATGCGGTTCAACGGGATGCCGATCGACTGGGCCGCCTGGTGGTCGTCCGCCACCGCACGCAACGCGCGGCCAGTCGAGGTTTTCTGGAAGAAGAGCGCCAGCGCCAGCACCAGCGCCGCGGCGATCAGCGCGGCCACGAGGTCCTCCTTGCTGATCAGCAGGCCCCCCTCGAACATGCCTTCGAGGATCATCGCCGGCTCCTTGGGCATGCCGACGTTGATGCTGTAGATGTCGTTGCCGAACAACGTCTGGCCCAGGCCGTCGAGGAAGTAGCTGATCCCGAGCGTCGCCATCAGCAGCGTGATGCCTTCCTGGTTCACGAGCCTGGACAGGCACAGGCGCTCGATCACCCAGGCCAGCACCACCATCAGCGCCATCGCGACGACGAAGGCCAGCAGGTTGGCAACGATCAGGTTGTCGAAGCCCAGCCACTTCGGAATCCACTCGGCGAAGCGCGCCATCGCCAGCGCCGCGAACAGCACCATCGCGCCCTGCGCGAAGTTGAACACGCCCGAGGCCTTGTAGATCAGCACGAAGCCGAGCGCGATCAGCGAATACAACATGCCGGCCATCAAACCGCCGAACAAGGTTTCAAGAAAGAATCCCATTGCGAAGCTCCCGCTCAGTGCGACGTGCCGAGATAGGCACGGATCACGTCTTCGTTGGCGCGCACCTCTTCGGGCACGCCGTCGCCGATCTTCTTGCCGTAGTCGAGCACCACGACGCGGTCGGAGATGTCCATCACGACCCCCATGTCGTGCTCGATCAGCACGATGGTCGTGCCGAACTGGTCATTCACGTCGAGGATGAAGCGACACATGTCCTGCTTTTCCTCGACGTTCATGCCCGCCATCGGCTCGTCGAGCAGCAGCAGGCTGGGCTCGGCGGCGAGCGCGCGGCCCAGCTCCACGCGCTTCTGCAGGCCGTAGGGCAGCGCGCCGACCGGCGTCTTGCGGATGTCCTGGATCTCGAGGAAGTCGATGACCTCCTCGACCTTCACGCGATGTTCGATCTCCTCCTTGCGGGCGCGCCCCCAGTACAGCGCGTTCGCGAGCAGGCCGCACTTCATCTTCAGGTTGCGCCCGGTCATGATGTTGTCGAGCACGCTCATGCCCTTGAACAGCGCGATGTTCTGGAAGGTGCGCGCGATGCCCTGCGCGGCCGCCATGTGCGGCTCCATCCTGCGGCGCTCCTCGCCGCGGAACAGGATGCGGCCTTGCTGCGGGTGGTAGACGCCGTTGATCACGTTCAGCATCGAGCTCTTGCCGGCGCCGTTGGGGCCGATGATCGAGCGGATCTCGTGCTCGCGCACGTCGAAGCTGATGTCGGTCAGCGCCTTCACGCCGCCGAAGGACAGCGAGATGTTCTGCAAGTCCAGCACCACGTCGCCGGTGCGACGCGCGGCGCTTTGCTCCTGCACGGCCTGCGGCATGTCGTTCATCATCATCGCCCTCCCCCTCACGCCGCCTGCTTCGCGGCTTGCGGCGCGAAGGTCTTCACTTCCTCGATGCGCAGGTCCGCGCTGATGCGCCCCTCGCGCCCGTCCTCGTACTTCACGACGGTGTCGATGTGCTGCGTCGTCTTGCCCTCGAACAGCGCCTCGATCAGCTCCGCGTAGCGCTCGGCGATGAAGTTGCGCCGCACCTTGCGCGTGCGCGTGAGTTCGCCGTCGTCGGCGTCGAGCTCCTTGTGCAGGATCAGGAAGCGCTTGATCTGCGAACCGCTCATCTGCGGGTCGGCGGCGAGGTCGGTGTTCACCTTCTCGACGCAGTCCCGGATCAGCTCGTACACAACCGGCTGGGCCGCGAGGTCGGTGTAACCGGAATACGGCAGGCCGCGCCGCTCGGCCCAGTTGCCGACCGCCTCGAGGTCGATGTTGATGAAGGCGGTCACGCAGTCGCGGCCGCTGCCGAAGGTCACGGCTTCCTTGATGTGCTGGAAGAACTTGAGCTTGTTCTCGATGTAATTGGGCGCGAACATCGAACCGTCCGTGAGCTTGCCGACGTCCTTGGCGCGATCGATGATCCTGAGGTGCCCGTCCTCGTCGAAATAGCCCGCGTCGCCGGTCATGAAGTAGCCCTCGGCGTTGATCGATTCGGCGGTGGCATCCGGGCGCTTGTAATAGGCCTTCAGCAGCATCGGTCCCTTCACGAGGATCTCGCCGTTGTCGGCGAGCTTCACTTCGACGAAGGGCGCCGGCTTGCCGACCGAGTCGAACTTGATTGCACCGTCGGGCTGCAGGCACACGTAGGCGCAGGTCTCGGTCTGGCCGTAGAACTGCTTGAGATTCACGCCAATCGAACGGTAGAAGCGGAAGAGGTCCGGCCCGATCGCCGCGCCCGCCGTATAGGCGACGCGGATTCGGCTCATACCCAGCACGTTCTTCAGCGGGCCGTAGATCAAGAAGTTGCCGAGCGCATACTGCAGTCGGTCACCCGCCGACACCGGCTTGCCGTCCAGGATGTCGGCGCCGCAACGACGCGCGACGCCGAGAAAATGGTGGAACAGCTTGCGCTTTATCGCGCCTGCGTCTTCCATGCGGATCATGACCTGCGTGAGCAGGTTCTCGAACACGCGCGGCGGCGCGAAGTAGTAGGTCGGCCCGATCTCGCGCAGGTCGGTCATCACGGTGTCGCCGGATTCGGGGCAGTTGATCGTGAAGCCCGCGACCATCGCCTGCGCGAACGAGAACAGGTGGTCGCCGACCCAAGCCATCGGCAGGTAGGACAGGATGTCCTCCGCGTCGGTGAGGCCGTCGACCTGCATGCCGCCCTGCGCCGCGGCGATGAAGGCCCCGTGCGTCTGGCATACCCCTTTGGGCTTGCCGGTCGTGCCCGACGTGTACAGCATCACCGAAACGTCGTCGCCCGCGCCCTTGTCGATCTCCGCGTCGAGGAAGTCGGAGTGGTTGCGATCATGGATCAGGCCCATCTCCTGCAGCTCGTCGAGCCCCTTCAGCATCGGCTGGCTGTAGTGGCGCAGGCCGCGCGGGTCGTCGTAGATCACATGCTCGAGGAAGGGCACGTCGGGGTGGATCTCGAGCATCTTGTCGACCTGCTCCTGATCCTCGACCACGGCGAAGCGGATCTCGGCGTCCTGCAGCACGTAGGCCATCTCGGGCGCCACGGCGTCCTGGTACAGCATCACGGGAATGCCGCCGAGGCACTGGCAGGCCGTCACCGACCAGTACAGGCGCGGGCGGTTGTCGCCGATGACTGCCAGCCGGTCGCCACGCTTGAAGCCCAGCTCCGCCAGCCCGCAGGCGATCGCACGCACGTTGCGCGCGACTTCGGCCCACGTATACGTCTGCCAGATGCCGAATTCCTTCTCGCGCATCGCGGGCCGGTCGGGTCGCACGGCCGCGTGCTGCATCAGCAGCCGCGGAAAGGTGTCCAGGGCAGCCGGTTGCTCGGCTTGCCCGTTCCTGTCGGACATACCACCTCCTCCTTTGGTTTTTATCCTGCGTCTCCACCCGGCCTGGTTGTCGTTATCGGGTCCGGGGTCCGGCGCAATCGCGTGCGCCGCAGCGTCGGCGGCAGCCTCGGGGCGGCCGCTCGCGCTTTTGTGTGTGTGCAGTCTCGCAAGCCATGTTTGCGCAACTGTTTGTGAAATGTAGTGAACTGTATCAACGGGTCGAAACACCGCCGCGCCGGGGCGTGAACGAAAAAAAGGGGAGGTCGCCCTCCCCTTTTCCGTTACCGCTTCAGCCAGCGATCAGCTGAAGAAACCCGTCACCACCAGCACCAGCAGCACGAGGCCGAAGGTGATCAGCGTCAGGCCGAGAACCACCGAGCCGACATGCAGCTGACGCGAGGGCGCATCGACCACGTACTTCTCCAGCTCGCCCGACTCGACCAGGCGCTGGTACTGCGCCGGGTGCTCGCGCTGGAACTCTTCCAGCGACTGCGTGCCGGTGAACATCACCACGTCCGGCGGCGGCAGCTTGTCGGGGCGGAAGTGGTTGTTGAAGAAGTGCACCGTGAAGAGGAACACCGCCGCAAGGAAGGCTTCCTCGCCATGCACCAGCGTGCCGACGTTGAACACCCAGCCCGGCAGGAAGCTCGCCGTCACATGCGGGAAGGCCAGCATCAGGCCGCTCCAGCCAATGATGTTCACACCCCAGAACACCGCCCAGTAGTCAAACTTCTCGAAGTAGGTCCAGCGGTCGAACTTGGGCTTGGGCCCCCTGCCGAAGAACCACTTGAACATGCCCCAGCAGTCGGCCAGGTCCTTCCAGTTCGGGATCAGCGAATCCGGCCCGAACCAGCGGAACTTGCGATCGCGCAGCAAGCGCGACATCACGTACACGAAGTGGATCAGGAAGATCCCGACGAAGAGCGCGGCAGCGGTGCGGTGGATGATGCCCATCACCTTCGGCCCGCCGAGCAAGGCGGCTACCTTCGGCGCCCACGCGCTGTCGGCGAACATCACGGTCGTGCCGGTCAGAACCAGGGTCATCGTCACCAACGCGAAGCACAGGTGCCCGACACGCCAGCCCCACGCGAAGCGCACGAAGTGCTTGCCCTCGCTCACGCCGAGCGCGCCGGTGCGCACGTGCGCCACGGTCTTGCGTTCCTTGCGCTCCTGCCACTCGCGGTAGTACCACAGGCCGCTATGCAGCCAGAAGAAGGCGAACACGCCGATCAGCAGCGCCGTCATGAACGTGCCCGCGATCCACATCTTCGGATACTTCTCGAAGTCGTGGGTGTTGGCATGCGGGCCGAAGGTCACGAAGCCCGCGGTTGCCTTGACCATGCCCGGCTTCTTGTCGTCGTGGCACTTCTGGCAGGTCTTCAGACGGTTGTCCGGATGGACGCGCGACTTCGGATCGTCGCCCGCCTTGATGCCGTGGCTGCCGTGGCAGTCGGCGCACTTGGCGGTGTAGACGAAGCCGAGCCGGTTCACCTGCCCGTGGTAGGTGTCGCGGTAGCTGTGCAGCTCTTCCTGGTGGCAGTCGCCGCAGGCGAGCACGTTCTTGAGCTTGAAGGCCTCCGACGACGAGTTGCGGATCTCGTGCGTCGTGTGGCAGTCGATGCACACCGCGCCCTTCGGGTCGCCCTTCTCGATCAGCTTGCCATGCACGGAGCTCTTGAAATCGTCGAGCTGATCTTCGTGACAGGACGCGCCGCAGGTCTCGGGGATCGTCATGCGCCACTTTTCGCGCTCGGGCGTGCCGGCAACGGGCACGGCGAAGTCGTGCGTCGCGTGGCACTGGTTGCAGTAGGCCTTGGGACGATCCGGATTGTCCGCATCGGGGCGGGCGTGGAAGGACTCCTTGTACGCGGCGATGTTCTCGGCGACGATGCCCAGGCGCTCCTTGCTCGCCGCCTGGTTGTTCTTCTTCGCCTCGTCCCACAGCTTCTCGTGGCAGGCGGCACAGTCCGGCTTCGCGGAGCTGGCGGCCTTCTCGTGCTTTTCCTTCGCGTCAACGATGTCGGTGTGGCAGGCGACGCAGTCCAGCTTCGCGTGCACGCCATTCGCGAGTTTGCCAGTGTCGACCGCGGGCAACTTCACCTTCTCGCCTTCCGCGTCCTCGATCTGGATGGCCGGCTTGCCCGTCTGGTGACAGTTGAGGCAGGTCGCGTTGTCGAGCTTGGCCGGTGCATCGCCCCCGCCGGCCGCCAGGCCGGACAACGGCCAGAGCAGCGCGACAGACGCGGCCGCCGCCAGCAGGCCCCGAATGTTGCGTATTTTCACGTTGATGCTCCCGTTTTGCGGCGCAGCCCGCGCGTCGCAGACAAAAAAAAAGGGGGCCGGCACGTCGCACGCCAATCTTCAGACGCACAAGCGTCATATGTGCTAGTGGCCCCCCTGCCCGGCGGTTTGTTGCCCCCGGACCAGGCCGGGCCGCCCGCGGCCCGGCCGTTGCTGCCTTCAATCAGAATGCGTGTGAAACCGTCACCGCTATCACGCGCGTTATCTGATCAGGATTCACGAGGACTTTCGTCCCGTCCGAGTAAGTCCAGCTCGACCACGTGTAGTCGTCCAGCTCGCGCCGATCCCAGACATAGTCTAAACGAATAGCCGTAGCCTTGGTAAGGGCATACCGAGCGAAGAGCCGCAGGGTATTCAGCGTGTACTCGGTATCCGGGAGGATCCCCGCCCCCTGGCGGATCGACGACAGCGCACCGGCATCCGCGTAGGAGATGTCGTACTTGTTCACGTCGCGGCTGTACAGGTATTGCCCGCCGACCGAGAACTTCGAACTGATCTGGCCGTCGAATCCGGCGCCAACCGCATTCGAGCTCAGCTTGAGGTCGGCACCCCACGGTACGCAGGTGTAGGCGAGCGTCGTGCCGTCGCACTTCGAACCGTAGGTGCTGTTCAGCGACTTCTGCTCGATGTCGTTGGTGGCGTGCGAATACCACAGGTTCGCCTTCCAGCGGTCGTTGAAGCGGTATGACGCATCGAGCGAGAACAGCTCCGAACGGCCCTCGTTCAGACCGATGTCGAAGATACGCGTCTTGTAGTCGTCCATCGCGTACTCGTAGGCGAACTGGACCGACAGGGGATCGACCGGCATCCAGTCAAGCATGAGCTTGAGCTTGTCGCGCTCGCGGTCGGAGAACTGCGCCGGCGCCGTCCAGTGCTCGCCCACGGCCGTCGTGGCGGTCTTGACGAGGACCGGCGTGGTGCCCCAGCGGGAACCGTCACGCTCGCTGTGGGCGAGGGTCACGCTGCCGTTCAGAGTGTCGCTGAGCGACTTGCGCAGGTCGATGCGGTAGGTGTTCTCCGTCATTTCGTCGCGGTACAGCTCGTCCATGCCCTCGTACTTCCTGAAGTCATAGTCGTAGCCGGCCGTCAGGTTGTAACCCTTCGGCAGGCGGTAGCTCGCCTCGAACTTGCCGCGATGCGTCGTCTGCGACTCCGGGTTGTTCTGCAGGATCTTTCCGTTGTAACTCGCATAATCGAGTTGCGGCGTCCGGTCATCCCGGTCCTCGTACGCCCACGACGCAAGCAGGTTGAGCTTGTCGGTGATGCGCGAGGTCAGCGACGCGAACGCGTTGGTCGTATCCAACTTGCCGCCGAGATCGCTGCGGGTCATGCCGGGCAGGTAGGGCACGACGGAGGACGGCAGGAAGCTGTCGTCTTGGGTCGCGAAGCTCTTGCTCACCTTGAAGTTGGCGCGCGTGTCGCGGCTGAAGTTGTAGCCGCCGGCCAGCGCGATCTGGTGCATCTGGTTGTCGGGCGCGAGCGACAGCGGGCTCATCTGGGTCGGCGTGCCCTGGACGGCAACCGGATTGCCCGTACCGCCGGTGGTGCCGTAATTGACGAACAGGCCCTTGCCCGCCTTGTTCTCGTAGAAGCTGGCGTAGTAGCTGCCCGAGACGTAGAACTTCTCGGTCGCGTAGTCCAGCGAGGCCTCGATCTGCTTGTGATTGGAATCGATCGGCTCGGGCGCGAACAACTGGCCGAGGTAGCCACCGACGTTTCCGTTCGAACCGAACAGGCGCTCGCCCTTCTTGTCCTCGTTCTTGAACGTGACGTTCGCCTGCAGGTTCTTGCTGATGAACTTGGTGGCGGTCAGGGACGTGGCGGTGCGCTCGGTCTTCAGGTCCTTGTCGTCGAAGCGGGTGCCGAGGTTGAGCGTGTCGTGGCCGATGCCGGTCACGCGCGTCGAGACCTCGAACGGTGCGTAGCGCGGGATCTGGTTGTAGTCGATACCGAGCTTCCAGTCGCCCTGCTGCTCGATCGACGCGCCGAATTCCTGCGTGCGCAGACCCAGGTCACGGCCCTCGATGCGCAGCCAGCGACCCTCGTCGGAGCGGCGGATGACCTTCAGGTCGGCGCTGCCGTGCACACCATCTTCGTTAATGCCGTAGTACTGCCGGTAAAGCGGATTGACCTCGTTGAGGTGCTGCAGCTTGATGCTCGCTTCCGCGACGCTCGGGCTGATCAGTTCCGCGACCTCGTCTTCCTGCGCGAGGGCGGACGAGACGGGGAAGGCCATCGACACGGCCAGCGCCAGCACCGTCCGCTTGAAAATGCGATTGTTGTCCATTTCGTTCTCCCTGACTCTTAACGCCAGAAGCGGGCAGCCTTCGAGCTGGCCGACGGACTATTGCTGCCATGGATTTCGGTGTGGCAGTTCAGGCAGGCACGCCCCTGGGTAACACCGACCGAGTTGAGGCCGTTGTTCTGGCTTGCCGGCGAAGCGATCGCCGTGCCATTCACGTTGCGGCTGAGATCGGTATTCGCCGCAACACCCGGAATCGTGCCGAGGTGGTTGGCAGGGTCATGGCACTGCTGGCACAGGAAGGGCGGACGGGTCTTGAGCATCGCGTCGGCGACGGTGCCGTGCGGGTTGTGGCAGTTGGCACAGTCTTCGGTCACCGGTGCATGGTTATGCACGAAGGGGCCGCGCTTCTCCGCGTGGCAGGTGTAGCAGGTCGCATTGGTGCTGTCCTTCACGAGCAGCTTGGGACCGGTGGTGCCGTGCGGATTGTGGCAGTCCGAGCAGGACATCTTGCCTTCGGGGATCGGGTGGTGCGACGGGCGGTTGATCTGCGCGCGCTGCTCCTTGTGGCACGCGAAGCAGACTTCGGCCTGGGTGCGCTTGTCGCGGACCTTGTCGTTGGCAGTGTGCGTGTCGTGACAGGAACTGCAGGCCACGTCGCGACGCTCGTGCGTGCTGCCGGCCCACAGGTGGCGCTTCGGGTCGGTCTGGTGACAGGACAGGCAGGCGGCGTTGCGGTCTGCGACGGGGGTCGCCGACTTCTGGTCGAAAGTGCGATCGGGCTTGGGCGGCTTGTCGCTGCCCTTGTGGTTCACGTGTTTGTCGCTGTCGCCGTGACAGTCGGTACAGGTCGGCGTGCGACCGTCGGCGCGCGTGCCGTGTTTCGTCTTGCCGATGTGCAGCACGCCCGGCGCGTCCGCTTCGTCGTGACAGGACGTGCACTTGGCATCGCCCTTGAGCACGATGTCCTTGGGCGCCTCTTTCGGCGCATCGGCGGCGAACACCGCGCCGGAGCAGATGCCGCCGATACAGGCCAGCACCGCCAGCAAGCTTCGCATTTTTTTCATGTTACCCCCTTGGTTCCGAACGTCATTGCTGCGCCGCCCGTATGAGCGGCGCGATTCAGGACACGCTGATTACTGCGAAAGGATCCACTGCATCAGGTTCTTGATCTGGGCCTCGTCCTTCGTGTTGATGATCTTGTGATCCTCTTCGGTCCCATCCTCGAGTTTCACCTTCGGGCCGGTCGTGATGTTCTTGCGGATCTTCTCGAAGCCTTCCGCCTCCTTGCCCTTGTACTTGTCGGCGATCTTCTTGTACGAGGGCCCTTTCTTGGTCTTGTCGATGGCGTGGCACTTGAAGCAGTCGTTCTCCTTCGCGAGCGACTTGGCGGCGTCCGCATCGACGGCAAAAGCGGAGGACGAAGCGAAGATTGCGGCAGTGGCGGCAACGAGCAGCGACATGCGGTTGAGACGGAATTGCATTTGGGTTCTCCTGTTGAAGCTGAAATTTAGTCGTATGGACCGCAACCACGGGCGCAGCCCGACGTGACCGAATTTTCGCCAATTCGCGCAATCCCCCATATCGGACAGGGTTTAAATTGCGTGTAGGAAAATTCCTACCGCGCGGACGATCCGCGAACGCGTGACAGGCCTGCACGCGCAGGACGCGCGCAGGTACTCCGCGGCCTTCACGGCGCGGCGGACGGGACAGGAAGTAAGGGGTGGGGCGGGGGGAAAGCTGGAGGCGCCGCGCGGGGGCGGCGCAGGCTTACACGTCGGTGGACTTCACCAGGTGGTGCGCGACCGCGTAGCGGATCAGCTCGGAGGTGTTCGTCATCGACATCTTCTGCAGGATGCGCGTCTTGTGCGTGCTGATGGTCTTGACGCTGAGCGACAGCTCGTTGGCGATGTCGGTGAGGCCCTGGCCGAGCACGAGGCGGTGGAAGATCTGGTATTCGCGGTCCGACAGGGCGGTGTGCGGCAGCTCGTTCGCGGCGGGCATCAGGCCGCGCGCCATCAGCTCGGCGACGGTGCTGCTCACGTACACGCCGCCGCCCGCGACGCGGCGGATCGCGTGTACGAGCAGGTCGGCGTCGCTCTCCTTGGTCAGGTAGCCCGCTGCGCCCGCGTGCAGCGCGCGCACGGCGTACTGCTCCTCGTGATGCATGCTCAGGATCAGGATGGGGAGCTTGGGTTTCTCGTCGTGGATCAGGCGGATGAGGTCGAGGCCGCTGCGTCCGGGCATGGAGATGTCGAGCACGACGACGTCCCAGTCCTGATCGCGCACGAGCTGCAAGGCCTCGTTGCCGTTGGCCGCCTCGCCGCACACCGCGAGGTCCTCGGTGTCGGCAAGGATCTGCTTGAGGCCGTCGCGGATGATCGCGTGGTCGTCGGCGAGCAGTACCCGGAGTTTTTCCATCATGCCAACCTCATTGCCGGACCGGGACGGTGACGTCGATCGTCGTGCCGTCGCCGGGCGTGGAGTGGATCGCGAAGGTTCCTTGCACCAGGCGGATGCGCTCGCGCATGCCGAGCAGGCCGAAACCCGCCTGGTTCGCCGCATCGAGCACGAAGCCGACGCCGTCGTCGCGCACGGTCAGGCGCCAGTCGTCGTCCTCGCGCCGGCACGCCACCCATACGGTACTCGCTTGCGCGTACTTCGTGACGTTGGTGAGGGATTCCTGCAACACGCGGAACAGCGTCGTCGCCTCGGCGCTGCCCCGCTCGGGTTCGTCGTCGTCCTGATCGAGCACCAGCTCGATGTTGGTCCGTTTCGAGAAATCGTCCGTGAGCCATGAGATCGCGGCACGCAGGCCGAGGTCGTCGAGAATCAGGGGCCGGAGCTCGTAGGTGATGCGCCGCACCGAGGCGATGGTCTGGTTGAGCTGCTCCTTGATGACGCCCACCTTGTCCTGCAGGTCGCCACGCTCGCCCGGCAAACGGCCGCCCAGCCACGAGAGTTCGAGCTTGATCGCGGTGAGCCGCTGTCCGAGTTCGTCGTGCATTTCGCGCGCGATGCCCGCCCGTTCGTCCTCGCGCACCCGCTGCAGCGCCGTGGACACTTCCTGAAGCTGGCGATTGGTTTCGCGCAGATGGGTCTCGATGCGCTTGCGTTCGGTCAGGTCGCGCAGGACCACGGTAAGGAAGCGCCGCCCCTGGGTTTCGGTGGACGAAAAGGTGGCGTCGGCGGGGAATTCGCGGCCGTCGGCATGGCGGGCGGTCAGTTCGGCACGACCGCGGCGCGCGTGCCGCGGCTCGCCCGAATTGCGCCGCCGCCCGACGATGGCGTGGTAGGCACCGCGCGACTCGCTCCCGAGCAGGCGATCGAAGGGTTTGCCGAGCGTCTCGTCGGCACGGACGCCGAACATCTGCTCGGCCGCGCGGTTGAACAGCACCACGGACAGGTCCTCGTCGATCGTGACGATCGCATCCATCACCGATTCGACCATCTCGCGCAGGCGCTCTTCGCTGTCCTGCAGCGCACTCGCCATCAGCGCACGCCGGCGCATGCTCCACGCGACACCGCAGGAGGCCGCCAGCAGCAGGGCGGCGACGATGCCCGCGCCCGCAACGATGGGACGCGCGGTCATCGGCCAGGACACCAGCGCCGAAGTCTGGTCCACGGCGACGCCGATGAGGAACGGATAGCGCGGCACGGGATGGTAGGCGACGAAGCGGTTCTCGCCGTCCAGGGTCTCGGTGACGAGGATTGTGCCGGACGGATCGGCGGCCTTCGCGGTGAGCCGCGGGAGCCCCTTGACCGGTTGATCGACCTTGTCCATGTCGCTGGGAAAACTCGCGACCAGGTTGCCGCGCGCGTTGATCAGCTGGACCTGCTTGCCGAAGCGCAGATCCAGCCGGCGATAGAAGGATTCGAAATAGTTCGCTACGACTGCCGAAGCGACGACGCCACGGAAATTCCCCGCTCCATCGACGAGCCGCGCGCTAAGGTAGAAGGTCCACTCGCCGTCGAAGCGGCGGCGGTACATCTGGCTGACAAAGAGCCCTTCGTCCTTGCGCACGAGACTCGCGAAGTAGTCGCGGTCCGCTTCGTTGAAGCCGGGACGGGTGCCGAGCAGGGTCGAGTTCATGACGACGCCGCTGGCATTGACCACGAACATCGACGAGTACTGCGGCAATCCTTCGGCGCGGGCCTTGAGGAGCGCCTGGACGGGGAAGCTGTCGAGTTCGAGTTGCAGGCCGATTCCGTCGGAGAGCCTTTCCTGGGCGCCACGCAGCGCCATCGCGACGCCGTCGAGCGTGCGCCCGGTCTGCTCCGCGAGGATGCTGCTCAGGGTCGAGATCTCGCTGCGCGCGTATTCGATTTCGCGCTGGCGCATGTCGTAGAGCAGGAATGCGGTGCCGCCGGCAAGCACGGCGAGCATCAGCGCGGTCAGCAGCATCACCGCGCGCACGGGCGGCTCGATCCAGAACTTGCGTAACAGGCCTGACATCCGGAAATTCCCGAGATAAGGCCGGCGCGCCCTTCCGACCCGATCATCGGTCACGACCCGCCGGTGCGGGCGGACTATAGAAGGCGGGGCGTCGCTCGGCAAGTTTGAAACAAACAATTCATCGTGGCGTTTCCGGCAACAATCGGCCGCGACAATGCAGCATTGCGCGATTGCTTCACGGCGTCCGCACCCGGCATTCCGGTCGCCGGCCCGCGTGTCGGGTAGAATTCCGGCCTTTCCCCCTGCGCGCACCTCCATGGAATTTCTTGCTCCGCTGCTCGACATCGTCCTTCACCTCGACAAGCACCTCGAAGCGCTCGTGAGCGCGTACGGCATCTGGATCTACGCGATCCTGTTCGCGGTGATCTTCAGCGAGACCGGGTTCGTCGTGACCCCCTTCCTGCCCGGCGACTCGCTGCTTTTCATCGCCGGCGCGCTGGCGGCGCTGGGCAACATGGACATCTCCCTGCTGATCCTCACGCTGACGGCCGCCGCGGTGCTCGGCAACACGGTCAACTACTCGATCGGCCGCTACTTCGGCCCCAAGGTTTTCCACTGGGAGAACTCGCGCCTCTTCAACAAGGCGGCGCTGATGAAGACGCATATGTTCTATGAGAAGCACGGCGGCAAGACGCTCGTGATCTCGCGCTTCCTGCCCCTGTTCCGCACCTTCGCGCCTTTCGTCGCGGGCATCGGCAGCATGAGCTACGCGCGCTTCACGCTGTTCAACGTCGTCGGCGCGGTGGCGTGGGTGGTGTCGCTGACGTTCGCCGGCTACTGGTTCGGCAACATGCCGTGGATCAAGCAGAACCTCACGCTGGTGATCGTGGGCATCATCGTGTTGTCGCTGCTGCCGGTGGTGATAGGCGCACTGAAGGCGCGCTCGACCGCGTCCTGAGCGTGACGGAAGTGGCGGCGCAGCGTTGCGCCGCCGCGCTGCGGGCACTAGGATGAATTGCCGCCGACGCAAGCGCGCGTTGCCGGCACGGCAATCGGGCAAAAGGACGCCGTCGCGTTGCACGCGCAAGGGAGAGCGTCATGAGCTACGCCGAACGCGCGCTGCGCACGCTGAGCGCGGGCAACCGAACGCTGTTGCGGGCGCAGGACGAAGCGACACTGCTGCAGGAGATGTGCCGGGTGATCGTCGATCTCGGCGGCTACCGCATGGCCTGGGTGGGTTTTGCCGAGCACGACGAGGCGTTGACGATCCGGCCGATGGCCCACAAGGGCTTCGAGGAAGGCTTCTTCGAGATCGCGCATTTCACCTGGGCGGAAGGGGACTCCGAAGACTCGCGCGGCCCGACGTCGCAGGCGATCCGCAGCGGCAAGCCGGCCGTGGTGCAGGACACGACCAAGCTCTCCAGCTCGCAGCTTCCCATCCCCCTCGCCGAGACGCTCAGGCGCGGTTACGCCTCCATCGCAGCCTTTCCCCTGATCATCGAGGGCGAGACGATCGGCAACCTGACGATCTTCGCCGCCGAGCCTGATGCTTTCGATGATTGCGAGACCGGACTCCTGGCCGAAATGGCGGACGACCTCGCCTTCGGCATCGCGACGCTGCGCATGCGCGAGCGCCACCGCCAGTCGGAGGAAACGATACGCCACATGGCATTCTTCGACGCGCTGACCGATTTGCCCAACCGCAGCTCGGTCAGCGAAGCGCTCACGGTGGAGATCACGCAGGCACAACTGGAAAACCAGTCGATGGCGGTGCTGCTGGTGAAGATAGGGCGCTTCCAGGAGATCAGCGACACGCTCGGCTACCAGGAGGGCGACCACCTGATCGTCGAGATGGGCACCCGCCTGCGGCAGATTGCCGGCCCGAACAAGTCGGTCGCGCGCGTCGGCGAAGACGAGTTCGCGATCATCATGCCGCGCTCGAGCGCGGAAGCCGCGATGCGTGTCGCGCACCATGCAATGCGCGAGGTGTGCGACCCGGTGATCTTCGCCGGCATGGCGATGGATCCGCATGCCCATATCGGCATCTCGCTGTTCCCCGGCCACGGCAACACGCCCGAGGCGCTGCTGCGGCGGGCGAAGATCGCCGCGGTGCAGGCGCGCAGGACGGCGTGCAAATACACCCTCTACAAGGGCACGGAAGACCGCGAGAGCACGCGCCGGCTGGAGCTGATGAGCGAGCTGCGCAGCGCGATCGACCAGAACGAGCTGCTGCTGTATTGCCAGCCGAAGGTCTCCATCGGTAGCGGCGAGATCTGCGGCGCCGAGGCGCTGGTGCGCTGGCAGCACCCGCAGCACGGCATGATCGCGACCGGCGAATTCATCGCGCTCGCCGAACACGCCGGCCTGATCATGCCGCTGACGCGCTGGGTGCTGGAAGCGGCCTTCCGCCAGTCCTACGCGTGGTACGAAAGGGGGATCAGGCGGCCGTTGTCGGTGAACCTGTCGGCGCAGGATCTGCGCGATCCGCGCCTGATCGACCGCATCAGCGGCCTGTTCGCGACCTGGGCGCTGCCACCCGAGCTGGTGCAGTTCGAGCTCACGGAGAGCGCGCTGATGGAGGATCCGGCGGGCGCGCTGGAAACGCTGGACCGGCTCAAGGAGCTTGGCGTCGAACTCTTTATCGACGACTTCGGCATCGGCTATTCCAGCCTGAGTTACCTGCAGAAGCTGCCGGTCGATTCACTCAAGATCGACCATTCCTTTGTCACCAGCATGCTCACCAACGAGGGCTCGGCCGTGATCGTGCATTCGACGGTGGAGCTGGGACACAACCTCGGGCTCGGCGTCGTCGCCGAGGGGGTCGAGAGCGAGGCGCTGTGGGACCGGCTGCAGGCGCTGGGCTGCGACACGGCGCAGGGTCATTTCGTCGGCCGTCCCTTCCCCACCGCGCAGTTCGACGAGTGGGAGGCGCAGTCGCCGTGGAGTCATCGCCCCCTGAGCGGCGCCACTGCCCACTGAGGCACCGGGGCTGTCGCGCCGGGGAGCCGGACGGGGGAATGCTTGCGGGCGTGGAACCCATCCCCATCCTGTCCCGGGAGCCTCCCCTTTGGTCCGTCGCCCGGACGGCGCAGAGCAGTGCTCCGCGAATTCCCGACCTCGCCCCCGAAGGGGAAGGGATCCTCCGGCTGGCGCCCGGACTGATGCCCGGGCCCCGCTCCGAAAGGATCAGATCACGCCTTGCGCCAGCATCGCGTCGGCGACCTTCACGAAGCCGGCGATGTTGGCCCCGTCCACGTAGCTGATCGTGCCGTCCGGACGGCCGCCGTGCTGCACGCAGGCGTCATGGATGCTGTGCATGATGCCGTACAGGCGCGCGTCGACCTCCTCGCGCGGCCACGACAGACGCATCGCGTTCTGGCTCATCTCGAGGCCCGACGTCGCGACGCCGCCGGCGTTGCTGGCCTTGCCCGGCGCGTACAGCACGCCACCTTCCTCGAACACGCGCACCGCCTCCGCGGTGGAGGGCATGTTGGCGCCTTCGGCCACGCATTTGACGCCGTTCTTCACGAGCAAGCGCGCGTCGGCCCCGTCCAGTTCGTTCTGCGTCGCACACGGCAGCGCGACGTCGACCGGCACGTTCCACGGCGACACTCCCGGCTGGAAGTTGGCCTTCACACGCTGCGCGTAGTCGCTGACGCGGCCGTACAGGTGGTTCTTCACTTCCATCAGCTCGGCGAGCTTCTCGGTCGTGAAGCCGTCCTCGTCGACGACCGTGCCGCTCGAATCGGACACCGTGACGACCTTCGCACCGAGCGCCATGGCCTTCTCGACCGCGTACTGCGCGACGTTGCCCGAGCCTGACACGCTCACGCGCAGGCCGTCGAAGGACATGTCGCGGCGCTTGAGCATCTCCTCGGCGAAGTAGACGGTGCCGTAACCGGTCGCCTCGGGGCGAATGAGCGAGCCGCCGAAGGCCATGCCCTTGCCCGTGAATACGCAGTCGGCGCGGTTCGAGAGCTTCTTCATCATGCCGGCCATGAAGCCGACTTCACGACCGCCGACGCCGATGTCACCCGCGGGCACGTCGGTGTCGGAACCGACATGGCGGAACAGCTCGCCGACGAAGGCCTGGCAGAAGCGCATCACCTCCGCCGGGCTCTTGCCCTTGGGGTCGAAGTCCGAGCCGCCCTTGCCGCCACCCATGGGCAGCGTGGTCAGCGCATTCTTGAAAGTCTGCTCGAAGGCGAGGAACTTGAGGATGGAGAGGTTCACCGAGGGGTGGAAGCGGAGCCCGCCCTTGTAGGGACCGATCGCCGAGCTGTGCTGGATGCGGTAGCCGCGGTTGACCTGCACGTCGCCGTGGTCATCGACCCAGGAGACGCGGAACATGATCACGCGCTCGGGCTCGACGAGACGGTCGAGCAGGCCCTGCTCCGCATACTTCGGATGACTGGAAATGAAGGGCCACAGGCTTTCGATCACCTCGGTGACGGCCTGCAGGAATTCGGGCTGGCCCGGGTTGCGCGCAGCAACGTGTTCCAGGAAGTTTTCGAGCGACTGGCATTTCATCGAATTCCCCAAAATGGTGCATTAAATACACAGAAAATGATTCCGCCCGCCTTTATGCACCAATTTCAGGCATTCGATCAACGCCTTTCATTAATTTCTCTTAATAATCGCCCCATTTCGGTGCGTTAATCGACGCCCGGCTGGCGTGAGCGCCAAAGAAAACGGCGCCGAAGCGCCGTTTTCGATCGATTTGCGGACGAAGTTCGCTTACATGCTGCGGCGATACTGCCCGCCCACCTCGTACAGCGCACTCGTGATCTGGCCGAGCGAGCAGTAGCGCACCGCATCGACCAGCACCTCGAACACGTTGCCGTTCTCGATCACGGTCTGGCGCAGCCTGGCCTGCCACTTCGGCGCCTCGGCCTTGTTGCGGGCGTGGAAGTCGGCGAGGCGGGTGAGCTGGCCCTGCTTTTCTTCCTCGGTCGAACGGGCAAGCTCGATTTCCTGCTGTGCCTGACCCTTGGGGTTGAGGAAGGTGTTCACGCCGATGATGGGGTAGGAGCCGTCGTGCTTCTTGTGCTCGTAGTAGAGCGACTCCTCCTGGATCTTGCCGCGCTGGTAGCCGGTTTCCATCGCGCCGAGCACGCCGCCGCGGGAGGCGATGGCCTCGAACTCCTTGAGCACGGCTTCCTCGACGAGGTCGGTCAGCTCGTCGATGATGAAGGCGCCCTGGTTCGGGTTCTCGTTCTTCGCGAGGCCCCATTCGCGGTTGATGATCAGCTGGATCGCCATCGCGCGGCGCACCGATTCCTCGGTCGGCGTGGTGATCGCCTCGTCGTACGCGTTGGTGTGCAGCGAGTTGCAGTTGTCGTAGATCGCGATCAGCGCCTGCAAGGTCGTGCGGATGTCGTTGAAGTCCATCTCCTGCGCGTGCAGCGAGCGGCCGGAGGTCTGCACGTGGTACTTCAGCTTCTGGCTGCGCTCGTTCGCGCCGTACTTGTTCTTCATCGCCACGGCCCAGATGCGGCGGGCGACGCGGCCGATCACCGAGTACTCGGGGTCCATGCCGTTGGAGAAGAAGAAGGACAGGTTGGGCGCAAAGTCGTCGATGTGCATGCCGCGCGCCAGATACGACTCGACGTAGGTGAAGCCGTTCGACAGCGTGAAGGCGAGCTGCGAGATCGGGTTCGCGCCGGCTTCGGCGATGTGGTAGCCGGAGATCGACACCGAGTAGAAGTTCTGCACCTTGTGATGGACGAAGTATTCCTGGATGTCGCCCATCATCTTCAGCGCGAACTCCGTCGAGAAGATGCAGGTGTTCTGACCCTGGTCTTCCTTCAGGATGTCGGCCTGCACCGTGCCGCGCACCGAGGACAGCGTCCATTCCTTGATCTTCTGGAACTCGGTCTCGGTCGGCTCGCGGCCGTTGTCGGCGCGGAACTTCGTCACCTGCTGGTCCATCGCGGTATTGAAGAAGCACGCGAGGATGATCGGCGCGGGGCCGTTGATCGTCATCGACACGGACGTCGTCGGGGCGCACAGGTCGAAGCCGTCGTACAGCACCTTCATGTCGTCGAGCGTCGCGATCGACACGCCGGAGTTGCCGATCTTGCCGTAGATGTCCGGACGCGGATCGGGGTCGCAGCCGTACAGGGTCACCGAGTCGAAGGCGGTCGACAGGCGATGGGCAGGCATGCCTTCGGACACGCGCTTGAAGCGGCGGTTGGTACGGAAGGCGTCGCCCTCGCCGGCGAACATGCGCGTCGGATCCTCGCCTTCGCGCTTGAACGCGAACACGCCGGCGGTGTAGGGGAAGGAGCCGGGGACGTTTTCCTTCATCAGGAACTTCAGCGACTCGCCATCATCGTCGAAGCTGGGCAGCGAGACCTTGCGGATGCGGGTGCCCGAGAGCGAATCGGAGGTCAGCTTGGTGCGGATCTCCTTGTCGCGGATCTTCACGACGTACTCGTCGGCGGCGTACAGCTCCTTGGTCTGCGGCCACATGTCGAGCAGCTTCTTCGCCGCGGAGGTCAGCTCGCCGTCCTTCCAGTCGATCATCTCGGCGAACGAGCCCGCTTCCTTGCCGCACTGTTCGAACAGCCCCTTGGCGATCTTCAACGACTGGCGCTCGCGCGCGACGCGGGCCTGCTGCTGCACGTGCTTGTGGTAATCACGCACGCTGTCGGCGATCTCGGCGAGATAGCGCACGCGCTCGGCCGGAACGATCGCGCGGCCGCGGCTCGACGCCTTGATCGTGACTTTCGGGAGGGCTCCAGGCTTGGCCTTGAGGCCCTTCTCGACCAGGCGCGGGAACATCGCCTGGTACAGCGCGGTGATGCCGTCGTCGTTGAAGCGGGCAGCCATCGTGCCGAACACCGGCATGTCGTCGGTCGGCGTGGAGAACAGTTCGCGGTTCCTCTGGTACTGCTTGCGCACGTCGCGCAGCGCGTCCTCGGCGCCCTTGCGGTCGAACTTGTTGATCGCGACAAAGTCGGCGAAGTCGAGCATGTCGATCTTCTCCAGCTGGCTCGCGGCGCCGAATTCGGGGGTCATCACGTACAACGACAGGTCGACGTAGGGCACGATCGCGGCGTTGCCCTGGCCGATTCCCGAGGTCTCGACGATGACGAGGTCGAAGCCGGCGAGCTTGGCGGCGGCGATGACTTCGGGCAGCGCGGCGGAGATCTCGGAGCCGGTGTCGCGCGTCGCCAGCGAGCGCATGTAGATGTTCTCGTGCTCGATCGCGTTCATGCGGATGCGGTCGCCCAGCAGCGCGCCGCCGGTGCGCTTGCGCGACGGATCGATCGACACGATGCCCACGCGCAGCTTGTCGTTCTGGTCGAGACGGAAGCGGCGCACCAGCTCGTCGGTGAGCGAGCTCTTGCCCGCGCCGCCGGTGCCGGTGATGCCCAGCGTCGGGGTCTTGATCTTGGCGGCGGCTTCGACGAGCGCCTTCTTGACGTCATCACCATAGGCGCCGTTTTCCAGCGCGGTGATGATGCGCGACAGGCTGCGCAGCGACGCCTTGCGATCGCTGCCGGTGAGCGCCTTGACGACTGCCTCGGCCGACGCTGGAGCGGCGGAGGTCAGGTCGAAGTCGGAGTTCGCCACGAGGTCGTTGATCATGCCCTGCAGGCCCATCATCGCGCCGTCTTCGGGCGAGTAGATGCGCGTGACGCCGTACTCGTGCAGCTCCTTGATTTCGGACGGCACGATCACGCCGCCGCCGCCGCCGAAGACCTTGATGTTCTCGCCGCCGTTGGCCTTCAGCAGGTCGATCATGTACTTGAAGAACTCGACGTGACCGCCCTGGTAGCTGGTGATCGCGATGCCCTGCACGTCTTCCTGCAGCGCCGCGTTGACGATCTCGCCGACCGAGCGGTTGTGGCCCAGGTGGATGACCTCGGAGCCGGTCGATTGCAGAATCCGCCGCATGATGTTGATCGACGCATCGTGGCCGTCGAAGAGCGCCGCTGCGGTGACGAAACGCACCTTGTGCTGCGGCTTGTAGGCGACGAGCTTCTTGGCTTCGCTGAGATTGGTCATGCCTTCTTCCCTCTGGTTGGCGCCCGGGCGGCGCTCGCTCATGTTTGTGGGCTTAATGTTAGAAGGCGGACGGCACCTTTGCCATTGTGCGTACCGACGACAATCGTGCAAAATCTGCCAATCTCTCTTCGCCCGTCAGGAAGCTTCCGCATGCCCATCCCCCTGCCGCCCTCCGGCACCGATGCGGCGCCGCTTCGCCCGAAGCGCGCCACGGTGGCCATGGGTTTCGTGACCGGGATGCTCGCCGGGCTGCAGCGCCGCGGACGCGATCCGGCGCCCTTTCTCGCCGCCGCCGGCATCGAGCTTGCAGACTCCGCCACGCGGGTGCCGATCGACCGTTACGCACGGCTCTACAACGACATCACGCGCGCGCTCGACGACGAGGGCTTCGCGCTGTTCGCGCAGCCGATGCGCTGCGGCAGCTTCGAGTTCCTGTGCCGCGGCATGCTGGGCGCGGCGACGCTGGGCGAGGCGCTCGACCGCGCGTCGCGCTTCCTGCGCATCGTGCTGCCCGACCTCGCGGTGAGCGTGCGCCGCGCCGAGGATCCGGAGGACGAACGCGCCGAACTGCGCATCTCGGAGACACGGCGCCTCGCGGACTGGCGCGGCGACCCGGCGCGCGTGTTCGCCTTCGAATGGCTGCTGCGCCTGATCCACGCGGTGGCGTGCTGGCTGGCCGGGCGCGGGCTGGCGCTGGATTCGGTGCATTTCCCCTATCCGCGCCCGGCGCATGCCGATGATTACGCGCTGGTCTACACCGAACTTTCCTTCTTCGACGCCGGCACGCTGGTCGCTCGCCTGCGCGACAACCTGCTCGACCTGCCGGTGCGCCGTGACGAGGCGGCGCTCAAGGCCTTCCTCGACGGCGCACCGGGCAAGATCACGATGCTCTACCGGCGTGACCGCGACATGGTGCTGCGCGTGCGCGACCTGCTGCGCGACGCGCTCCCCCTGAACCTCGCGCTCGAGGACGTCGCCGCGCGCCTGCACCTGTCGCCGCGCACGCTGCACCGCCGCCTGGAGGACGAGGGCGCGAGCTTCCGCTCGATCAAGGACGCGCTGCGGCGCGACATCGCGTTGTCGCGGCTGACGAAGACGCAACTGCCGATCGCGACGATCGCCGCCGAGCTGGGCTATGCGGACCCGTCCGCGTTCTACCGTGCGTGCGTCGCATGGACCGGGCAGTCGCCCGAACGCTTCCGCCAGCAATTGCACCATCAGCCGGCCGGCCGCCGCAGCGCCTAGCGCGTGTGGGGTCGAGAGTCCGCGCCACGACCGGGTCCTGCTCTAGAATGGCGCAGCCTCCTCCGAAGCCGATCCGATAATGCTACGCAACACCCCCCTGCCCGACCCCGGCAAGCCCCCCTCCCGCATGTCCTCGCAGGAGCTGCGCCGCTACGACCTGCTGCTCGCCGGACTGGATCTCCTCGACCAGGCGATCGCGGTGTTCGACGCGACACCCAAGCTCGTGACCTGGAACAAGGCCCTGCTCCGCCTGCTGGATTTCCCGGAGAAGCTGGTGCGGGTCGGCACCCCCTTCGAGGAGTTCGTGCGCTTCAATGCGGAGCGCGGGGAGTACGGCGACGGCGAGCTTGAAAAGCTGGTGTCCGAGCGCATGGCGGCGGCGCGCGCCTTCCTGCCGCACTATCTGGAGCGCGAACGCCCGAACGGCAAGATCCTCGCGGTTCGCGGCGTGCCCATCCCCAACCTCGGCTTCGTCTCGTTGTGGACCGATGTCACCGAGCAGCGCCGCGCCGAGGCGGTGATCCACCAGCAGAATCTCGAGCTCGAAGGCCGCGTCAAGGCGCGCACGCAGGAGCTCGAGAACGCCAACGCGCGGCTCGCGCACGCCAATGCCGAGATCGACCAGATCGCCGACGCGCTGCGCCACAGCGAGGAAAAGCTCAAGACCATCATCGACTCGATCCCCGCGCTAATCGCCTACGTCGGCCGCGACGAGGTGTACCAGTTCGCCAACCGCGGCTATGCGGAGTGGTTCGGGCTGAGCAAGGACGAGATCGTCGGGCGCACGATCCTGAGCGTGTTCGGCCCCGAACTCTATCCGGTCGTCCGGCAGCGCCTCGCGGTCGTGGACCGCGGCGAGCGCGTGAGCTACGAATATGCGCGCAAGCTCGCCAACGGCCGCACCGTGCACGCGCGCAGCGTGATCGTGCCGGAGATGTCCGCACAGGGCGACGAGAGGGGTGAAGGAAGGGGTGAAGTGAGGGGCTACTTCGTCCTGTCGACCGACATCACCGAACAGAAGGCGAGCCAGGCCGCGCTGATCCAGGCGCAGAAGATGGAGGCCGTGGGGCAGCTCACCGGCGGCCTCGCGCACGACTTCAACAACCTGCTCACGATCATCATCGGCAACCTCGCCGCGCTGCAGGCGCAGGCGCCCCCCGGCACGCTCACCGAACACCTCGACCCCGCGCTGCATGCGGCCCGCCGCGGCGCGGAACTCATCAAGCGCCTGCTCACCTTTTCGCGCGGCCAGGCGCTGGAGCCGCGCGCGGTCGAAGTCGGCGCACTGGTGCAGGACATGGCGCAACTGCTCGCGCGCTCGCTGACCGAGAACGTGCGCCTGCATACGAGCCTGCCCGGCGCGCCGCTGCACGCCTTCGTCGACGCCCACCAGCTGGAGAACGCGCTGCTCAACCTCGCCCTCAACGCGCGCGACGCGATGCCCGACGGCGGCGACCTGAGGATCGCGATCAGCGAACGCCACATCGACGAGGGCGTCGCCGCGCTCACCGAGCTGCAGGCCGGCGACTACGTGCAGATCGACGTCGCCGACACCGGCAGCGGCATCGACCCGGAACTCATGCCGCGCCTGTTCGAGCCCTTCTTCACGACCAAGCCCTTCGGGCGCGGCAGCGGACTGGGGCTTGCGATGGTGTACGGCTTCGTGCGCCAGTCGGGCGGCAACATCCGCATCCGCAGCACGCCCGACCAGGGCACCACGGTCACTTTCGTGCTGCCGCGCGCCGAAGGGCCCGCGGTCGCGGACGAGCGTGCCGCGACGCTCGCCCTGAATCCCGTGCGCAGCGTGGCCGGGCCGGTCCTGCTGGTCGAGGACGAGCCCGAGGTGCGGCGCATCATCCGCCTGCAGCTCACCGCGCTCGGCCACACCGTGATCGAGGCCGCCGACGGCGTCGAAGCCTGGCTGCTGCTCGAAGCAGTTCCCGACATCGCGCTCCTCGTCACCGACACCATCATGCCCGGCGGCATCGGCGGGCGCGAACTGGTGACGCGCACGCGCGCCTTGCGTCCCGACATGCCCATCCTCATGATTACCGGCTACGCGAGCGACAACGCGCTCGCCGGCACCGCCGAACTCGACGTGCCCGTGCTGCGCAAACCCTTCGACCAGGCTGCGCTCGCGGCCGCGCTCGATGCGCTGCCCGACTACAACAGGACAGGTTCCGCAGAGGGAGAGACGCCCCGCACATGACCGGACAAGAGACTTCCTCGCCGCTGATCCTCGTGCTGGAGGACGAACCGGACATCGCACGCATCATCTGCAGCGCGCTGTCCGGCTACGGCTTCCGCAGCGAACACCTGCGCACCGGGCGCGAGCTGCTCGCGCGGGCGCACCAGACCTCGCCCGACCTCGTGATCGTCGACCTCGGCCTGCCCGACATGGACGGCATGCAGGTCGTGCGCGAACTGCAGGACGGCAGCCCCTGCGCAGTGCTGATCCTCACCGGCCGCAACGACCTCACGGACCGCGTGCTGGGCCTCGAACTCGGCGCCGACGACTACATCGTCAAGCCTTTCGAACCGCGCGAACTGGTCGCCCGCGTGCGCTCCATCCTGCGCCGCTACACGCGCGCCGCCGCGCCCGATGCGCCCGGCGACGCGGCGCCGCCGGAGCGCACCGTCGCCCGCTTCGGCAACTGGCAGTTCGACACGGGGCGCCATTCGCTCGTACACACGGACGGCAGCGAAACCAGCCTGTCATCGGCCGAAGCCGCCCTGCTCCTGACTCTGGTACGTCGTCCGAACAAGATCCTCAGCCGCGAACAACTCCTCGGCGAGCGCGACGTCGATCCCTTCGACCGCAGCATCGACGTGCGCATCTCGCGCCTGCGCCGCAAGCTCGGCGACGACCCGCACAGCCCGAAGCTGATCAAGACCGTGTATGGCGCGGGCTACCTGTTCGCGGCCCAGGTCGGCTGGGAGTAGGCGCACCGGGGTGACGTGAAGGGCGCCCGCCATCGCGCACGGGCAGCCCTCCTCCGGCGCCGTTCAGCGGACCTCGGCCGGCACCGCGGCCGGCCGTGCCGCAGCCGCCCCCACCAGCGCGCAGGCCGCCAGCGTCCACACGATCACCGCGCCCGAAGGCAGATCGAACACTGCCGACAGCGCCAGCCCGACTGCATAGCCGGTCGCGCCGAGGGCATAGGCGACGCCATAGCGCCGCGCCCCATAGTGCGCGCGCGTGCCGAGCGCCGGGATGATGAGGCTCGAAAACACGAGATACACGCCGACGAGCTGCACGGACGCCGTCACCGCGAGCGCGAACGCGGCGTAGAAACCGAAACGGCCGAGCCGGCGGACCAGCCCCAGCCACATCGCCGCGAGCAGCAACGCCGACACGGCCGCCAGCCACAGCAGCTGCGTCGTGCTGACCCACAGGATCTGCCCGACCAGGAGATCCTTCAGGTGTTCGCCGCCGTGCGGGTTGCCCGCGAGGAGCAGGATGCCTGCGCAGGCCGCGAGGATGAACATCACGCCGATCAGCGCCTCCTGCTGACGCGGCGCCCGCCGTTCGGTCCAGGTGAGCAGCAGCGCGCCGAGGAGCGCCGCACCGACGGCCGCGAACTGCACCGCGACGCCCCCCTCGGGCATGCCCAGCGCGTCGGCGGCAATCACGCCGAGTCCGGCAATCTGCGCAATCGCGAGATCGATGAACACGATGCCGCGGTCAAGCACCTGCGTGCCCAGCGGCACGTGCGTCGCGAGCACCAGCAGTCCTGCGGCGAGCGCGGGTCCGAGGATGCCCCAGTCGAACGCGCTCCAGTTCATTGCTTGCCCCCGGCGGCGAGCAGACGGGCCACGGTATCGTCGAACAGACCGAAGAGGTCCTTCGCACCCTCGCTGCCGCCGACGGTGAAGGGTAGCTTCACCGCGGGGACCCCCGCATTGGTATTGAGCCATTCCGACGCGCGCGAATCCTGGTATGCGGCATGGATCACCATGCGTACCGGCGTGCCCTTCAGCGCGGACAACACCCCTTGCAGATGCGATGCGGTAGGCTCCACGCCGGGCTTGGGCTCGAGCACGGCGACTTCCTTCAGGCCGAGCCAGTCGTAGAGATAGGTGAAGGCCTTGTGCTGCGACACCACCGGCGCGCCCTTCAGCGGCGCGGCCTGCGCGCTCCAGCGCGCGATCGCCTGCTGCCAGCGCTGTGCGAAATCGGCCTGCCGCCGGGCGTACTCGCCCGCGTGCGCCGGATCGACCTGCTGCAGGCGCGTGCCGAGCGCGGTCGCGACCTGGGCGATGTTGCGCGGATCGGTCTGGATGTGCGGATTGCCGGCGGCATGCACGTCGCCCTGCGAGCGATCGAGCTGGCCCGGCACGTCGAGCTTGCGCACGTAGTCGGCCGCGGCGAAGTTGCCCGGCTGGCCGGGCTGCACCTTCGCGTTTCCGGACTGCTGCAGCAGTATCGGCAGCCAGCCGATCTCCAGCTCGGCGCCCGTGCACACGACGAGATCGGCGTTGCGGGCACGCGCAATCAGGCTCGGCTTGGCCTGGATCTGGTGCGGGTCCTGCAGTGCGCCGGTGGCAACCGACACCTCGACCAGGTTGCCGCCGAGTTCCTGCGCGAGCGCACCCCACTCGGGCTCGCAGGCGAAGACGCGCAACGCCGCGTCGGCGGGGCCCGCCAGCAGCGCGAGGGGCGCCGCAAGCAGGGCGATGAGGGCATTTCGGATCATCATGGTGTATTCCTCGTCGACTAAGGACATGTCAGTAGCCATGCGCGCCGTGCGCGCCCAGGCTCATCTGGTACTGGATGAAGAACTGGTTGTCGGTGACGCCCTCACGCGAGCGGTCACGCGCGAACTGCAAGCGCACGCGCGAGAACTCGCTCGGGTTGTAGTCGAACATCAGCGTGTTCTTGCGCGGCCGGTAATTGCCAAGGTCCAGCGCCGCCGCGTTCGCACCGAAGCGGGACGAACCGGGATCGAGCTGCTCAGTGCGCAGGCCGACCCGCCAGCCCGGCATGAACTGGTAGATCCCCTGCAGGTACCAGCCCGACTGCACCGCGCGGTAGTCGGCCGCACTGGCGACGTTATCGACGTCGTAGACGAGGTCGCCGTCGCGCGTGCTGCGCAGGTATTCCCCCTGCAGCTTGAAGCTGGTGCGCGTCGCATTGCCGTTCGGCGCCCATTTCCACACGGCGTCGGCCACCCACACGCGCGTCTTGCCGCTGAAGGCGTTGGTCACGCTGTTTCCGGCGGTATCCATCGCGTCGAGCTCCTGGTCCTTGGCCCTCGCGTGCAGCACGGACAGTCCGGCGCGCCAGCTGTGACTCGCGCCGATGTCGCCGCCGGTATGCGCCGTCAGCGCGACCATGCCCGCGCCGTTGCGCGAAGTATCCGTACCGGGGAAGCTGCGTCCCCGGCCGACTTCGGCACCCAGTTCGAGGTACTGGTCGATCGGCGCGAGCCATGTCAACTGCACGCCGTCGTCGCCGAACTGGGTGCCGAGCATTGCCTGGTAAGCGAGCGGGTTGTCGACGAAATCCCAGCTGTGCGCGTGCTGCTGGTTCAGATAGCCGATGCCGGAAAAGAAGCGGCCTGCCTTCAGCGACGCTCCGTGGCCGAGCGAGGTCGTCTGGACATAGGCCTCCTCGACCGAGACTTCGTTGTCCGGATGAAGGGCGATCGCAGTACTGCCGCGCCACCAGGGGTCGATGTTGGCCGAGATCCCGAGTTCGGTTTCGGCCAGGCTCAGGCCGCGCGTTCCCGGCCCTACTTCCGCGTCGGTTGGCAGCTGGAAGCCGGAGATCGCGAAGTGCTCGGGGTCTCGCGACGTACTCGTATACAGACCCGAGAGAATCAACGATATGGCCGGATTGAAGGCGTTGGCGCCGCCACCCGACGTCAACGGGGCCGGCGGAGGTGGCGCGCTCGCGACCACGGCAGCGGCCGGTGCCGCAGTGGCCCCCGGAACGGTGGCGGAGTTTGCCGCGGCGGCTTCCGCGGCCTTCAAGCGCGTTTCCAGCGCCTCAAGGCGTGCCTCGTAGGCGGCACGCATGGAGTTGATCTCCTGACGCAGCGTGGCGAGATCGGACGGGGATTCGGCCAGCGCGCAATAAGGCGTGGCCAGGGCGAGCGCGAGGCTCGCCGGCAAAAGCTTGTGCATGAGTTTCCTGCTCCGGCAAGGACGTCGAGAAGCACCCGCTCGCAATCGATTGCGGGCGGGCGCAAGAGGCAACAATCAGTGCGGAACGAGGAAGGGAGGCGCGCGGCTGAGGTAGGCCCGCGCGTGCAACGGCAGCCATGTGCCGTCGAGCGCGGCCTGCGGCACTTCGTGGCGCGCCGTCAGGTCCGGCGGAGGCGGTGGCACTCCACGCAGGCCGCCCCCGCCGAGGGCGGCCGCAATCAGGCACAGATCGCAGGCCTTGTCGGGCAGGCCCTTCTCGCGCCCGGCCTGACGACTCGTTTCCTCCGACACATGCGTTACCGCATGGCACATCGCTGCCAGCTGCCCGATGGGCAGCAGCAGCGCGAGCCAAAGCAGCCACGCCAGATGGCGCGGCGCGGCGGTTCGGGAACGAGGGGTGTGTTCGGTGGAGAACACCGATCTATCTCAGCCTGATCGTGTTGCCAGAGACGTGCAAGGGAATGGACGCGGGTGCGTCGCCGGCCCGATTGTACCGGCCATTCGCATCGCCGGGGACACCACAGCCCTCTCGACGCTCAGGCGTGAAATAGCCATAATTATGAATTCTTAATCCAAACTCCCCACGGAGATATTTCCATGACGCAGCGCCCGTTCAAGATCCTCGGTATCCAGCAGATCGCCATCGGCGGCCCGAGCAAGGACAAGCTCAAGACCCTGTGGGTCGACATGCTCGGACTGGAAGTGACCGGCAACTTCGTGAGCGAGCGCGAGAACGTCGACGAGGACATCTGCGCGATGGGCAAGGGCCCGTTCAAGGTCGAAGTGGACCTGATGCAACCGCTGGACCCGGAAAAGAAGCCGGCCGTGCATGCGACGCCGCTCAACCACGTTGGCCTGTGGGTGGACGATCTGCCGAAGGCGGTGGAATGGCTCTCCGCGAACGGCGTGCGCTTCGCCCCGGGCGGCATCCGCCGAGGCGCCGCGGGCTACGACATCACTTTCCTGCACCCGAAGGGCAACGACGAGTTCCCGATCGGCGGCGAAGGCGTGCTGGTCGAGTTGGTGCAGGCCCCGACGGAGGTCGTCGAGGCCTTCGCGAAGCTGGCGGGCTGAGTCGACATCCACCGGCGGCTCGCGACGCTGATTGCCGTAGCCGCCGATTTCGTGGTGGGAGCGGCTTCAGCCGCGAATCGGCGGTGTCGCAGTGGCGCGGCCCATTCGCGGCTGAAGCCGCTCCCACAGGGCCGTTCCCTAATGGCCGTCTCCGGCGAAATCCTGACTAAAGCTTCGCAGTATTGAAGGTATCGCAGGACTTCAGCGCGCCCTTCTCCAGCCCGATGCGGAACCAGCGCACGCGCTGTGCGGAACTGCCGTGCGTGAAGCTGTCGGGCATCACGCGCCCCTGCGACTGCTGCTGCAGGCGGTCGTCGCCGATCGCGGTCGCGGCGCCGAGCGCCTCCTCGACGTCGCCGGCTTCCAGCACCTGACGGCTGCGGTCGGCGTGGTGGGCCCACACGCCCGCCAGGCAGTCGGCCTGCAGCTCCAGGCGCACCGACAACTGGTTGCCCTGGCGCTCCGACACACGCTCGCGCGCCTGCTGCACCTTTTCCGAGATCCCGAGCAGGTTCTGCACGTGGTGGCCGACCTCGTGCGCGATCACATAGGCTTGGGCAAAGTCGCCGGGTGCGCGGAAACGGTTCTTCAGCTCGTTGAAGAAGGACAGGTCGAGATAGACCTTCTGGTCCGCGGGACAGTAGAAGGGGCCCATCGCCGCCTGCCCGACGCCGCAGGCGCTGCGCGTCGCGCCGGTGTACAGCACCATGTGCGGATCCTTGTAGCGCCCGCCGGAGGCCTTGAAGATCGTCCCCCAGGTGTCCTCGGTATCCGCCAGCACCATCGATGCGAAGCGCGCGAGTTCGTCCTCCGCGGGCGAACGCGGGGCCGAACGACGCACCGCCTCGGCCGGCCGCGGCTGCGTGACGCTCGCGGTGTCCAGCACCACACGCGGGTCGATGCCGAAGTACATCGCCACCAGCGCCAGCACGACGGTGCCGACGCCGATGCTGCGGCCACCGCCGAAGCCCCCGCCGCCCCCATCGTCGCGTCGATCCTCGATGTTGTCGCTCTCGCGGCCGTTGCGAAACAGCATGCGCCTTCCCCGTCCTTCAATGACCCGTAAAAATCATATTATGGACCAGCGTGCCCCGCCCTCCGCTTGCGGCGCGTAACGAGGGGTGAGCGGCCGGGCGCCCGCGCCTCAGTTGCCCGGCTGCAGCGTCACCGACAGGCTGAGCTCCTTGCCCTCGCGCAACACGCCGAGCTTAACGGTGTCGCCCACGCGATGGTCGTCGAGGCGGGCCGTGAGCTTCGCGACCGAGTCGACCGCCTGCCCGTCCAGCGACACGATGATGTCGCCCGGATAGAAACGGCCGTCGCGCTCCTGCCGGATCCCTCGCAGGCCGGCCTTGTCCGCAGCCGAACCGGGCATCACACGCAGCACCACGACGCCCTCGACCTCAAGTTCTTCCAGCAGGCGCGCGTTCACGTCCTCGTCGATCTGAATGCCCAGCACCGGGCGGACATACAGGCCGTGCTTGATGAGTTGCGGCACGACGCGCATCACGGTATCGACGGGTACGGCGAAGCCGATGCCCGCCGACGCCCCCGACGGGCTGTAGATCGCGGTGTTGATGCCGATCAGCCGGCCGTTCGAATCCAGCAGCGGACCGCCCGAATTGCCCGGATTGATCGCCGCATCGGTCTGGATCAGATGCTCGATCGTGGTTTGGCCATCCTCGCCGGGCAAGGATCGATCCAGCGCCGAGACGATGCCGGTCGTGAGCGTCCAGTCGAGACCGAAAGGGTTGCCGATCGCGAACACCTTCTGCCCCACCTTGAGGTCGCCGCTCGTGCCGATCGGCACCGGCGGCGGCCGCTTGAAGCCCACGCCTATCCGCAGCACCGCGATATCGTGCGCCGGACTCACCCCGACCAGCGCCGCCTGGTAGTCGCGTCCGTCGGCAAGCTTGACGGTCGCCTGCGAGGCGCCCCGGATCACGTGGAAATTCGTCACGACGTGGCCGGCCTCGTCCCAGATGAAGCCGGAGCCCGTGCCGCGCGGCACCTGCGTCACGTTGCGCGTCCACGCATCGCGCACCAGCTGGGCCGTGCTGATGAAGACGACCGAATCGCGCGTGTGCTCGAACAATTCGATCGTCGACTTCTCGTCCGCGGCCAGGTCGCCGCGCGGCGTGACCGTGCGCTCCGCCGCCTGCTTCGGGCTGAACCAGTCCTCGATGACCGGCTGCAGCCGCCACAACATCATCAGCGCGGCCACGGCGAGGGTCACGAGTAGCAGGCGCCGCAGGAAACGGTCGCGCACGGGCGCGGAATGGGGGTATCGGTAATCGGGTCTCATGATTGCACGAGGTAGGAGAATGCACGGGAGCCGGCCGCGAGCACCGCCGCCCTCGCCCTTCAGTGGCGGGCGATCGACTCGGCCACCTTCGCAAAAGCGGCGACGAGTTGCGCACGCAGTTCCGCGTCGGCGACCTGCTCCTCGAGCGCGCGCGTCATGCACAGCATCCACGCGTCGCGCGCGGCGCCATCGACGCCGAACCGGGCATGCGCACGGCCCAGCCGCGGCGGGCCGTGGCGTTCCGCATACAGGGGCGGTCCGCCCAGCCAGCCCGACAGGAACATGAAAAGCTTGTCCTTCGAATGCCCGAGATCCTGGGGGTGCATCGCCCGGATCGCCACCGCCTCGGGCAGTTCACCCATGAGTTCGTAGAAGCGCTCAACCAGGCGGCGTACGCCGGGCTCACCGCCGAGCTTCTCGTAATGCGGATTTGCGTTGACAACGACTTTCGGTGAATGCGGGTGCATCGAGAAAACCTCAAGGGACGACTCGGGATTGGCAAACGGCACGCGCTGCCCGCGCACGTCCCTCACTTTACGCGGCAGCGGCAAGGACCTGCACGTGAACGTGCAGGTCGGAGGACGCCGGATCAAGTCCGGAGTCCTCCGGTCGAGGGTGTCCGACCAGGATTAGCAGTTTCCCTTCTTCGCCTGTCCCGGCGGACAGAAACCGCCCCCCGGCCCCCCGGGGCCGCCCGGGTCGACCACCACCGAACCAGCCGGCGTATACACGGCACATGCGCCGAGGAGTGATGCCAGCCCAATCAGGGCAAGAAACCGCTTCATGTAACCTCCGCAAATCAAGGAATGTGGCGCAATCATAGCGCGGCATCGGGCCGGCCTTGGGGCACGGACTCGTTGCGGATGATTTCAGTCGGGCTCGCGCTCCGCCAGTGCGCGTGCCGCCGCGATGCGTTCGGCGCCGTCGGGATGCGTGCCGAGGAAGGCGAAACGCTCAGGCTGTCCGCTGGTGGAGAGCTTCTCGAAAAATCGCACTGCCCCCGCGGGGTCGTAGCCCGCGCGCCGCATGTACGCGATACCAGCCTCGTCCGCGGCGCGCTCGTCGTCGCGGCTATACCCGTTCTCGGCCATGTTGGTTGCGAATTCGGCGAAGATCGGCGTCAGCGGAAAGCCCACCACGGTCAGAAGCACGCTCGCGATGGCCACCATGCCGCCGGTATCGTTGCGGCGCGACAGCCGCTGCTCCGAGTGGTGCAAGTTCAGGTGCGCCAGTTCGTGCCCGATCAACGCCGCCCACGCGGCCTCGTCCGCGCCGAGCAAGTCGACCATCCCCGTATGGATCCCGATCACGCCGTCCCGGCCGGAGCGTATCGCGAAGGCGTTGGCGCCGGGGTCCTCGACCAGCAGGTATTGCGGACGCGCACCCGTCGTCGCCGTCGCCACGCGTTGCGCCGCCGCCCACGCTGCGCGCAAGGCCTGCGCGTCGAACCAGCGCACGCCGCCCTGCACCGGCACGCCGACCCGCCGCCCCTCGGCGACGCCGAGCTCCGCCAGCGGCCACGCCGTCGCGTGACCATCGTGTCGCGGCCCCTTGCTCCGCGGGGGCGGGTTCTCTGCAGGCGGCTGGCCTGCCGGCGGCTGCACGGCACAGCCGCCCGCCAATGCCAGCAACAACGCCAGCGCACACTTTCGACCAAGGGCAGCGACGTTCATCATCCGGACGGGCAAACCATGCGCCAATACATTCCCGCAGCATACACAAAGAATGTCAACCGGGGGCGCACGAAGAACCGGTAGCCGCTCAACGCGCCTCCTGTCATTAATGCAGCAATCACATGCAACCGTTCGCCATCTCCGCGATGTAGTGCTTCATGGCGGGCGTGTTCCAGCGTGCAACGGCCTCGCCGCGTGCGGACACGGCGATGATCCCGCCGGCGCCGCCGTCGGCGGCGATCATGGCAAGGACCTCATCGACCGCCTGCCCGAGCGGCACGTGCGCAAGCCGCACGCGAGCGGCAACCTCGTGGGCAGCGGCGACGCGGATGAAATATTCGCCGACACCGGTGCAGCTCACCGCCACGGCATCGTCGGCCCAGGTTCCCGCCCCGATCAGTGCGCTGTCGCCGATGCGGCCGGCGAGCTTGCCCATTGCCCCCCCGGTCGAGGTTGCGGCCGCCAGCGCACCGCTCCGGTCCAGGGCGACGGCACCGACCGTGCCGTGCGGCGATCCGCCCTCGTCGGCGGCCGGCAGCGCCACGAAGTACTCGGCCGGGCTCCCTATCGTCCGCAGCCCGAGATCGTGCGCGAAGCGGTCGGCGCCCGCACCGGCAAGAAGGACGTGCAGGGTGTCCTGCATGACCCGGCGCGCGACTCCGACCGGCGAGAACACGCTGCGCGCGCCGGCCACCGCGCCGGCCCGCCGCGTGGCGCCGTCCATGATGGACGCATCCATCTCGAAGTCGCCGTCGCGATTGGGCCGGCTGCCGCGACCCGCGACGTACAACCCGGAAGCCTCCATCTCCGCGACCGCATACTCGACGACGTCGAGCGCAGCGACGCCACTTTCGAGCATTGCCTGGCATCGCCCCCCGAGACCGGACAGGTGCGCACTGGAGCGCCCGTCGTCCGAAGCGGCGGCGCCCGCACCGCCGTGCAGAACGAGGCGTGTTGTTTGGTTCATCGACGTGGCCCGCCCCGATTTCGGCGCCGCCAATTTCCCCGGCCTACTTCTCAGGCAAGGTCTGCGACAGGGCCAGCAGATCGGCGATCATCGCATCGGGCTGCGTGATCAGCGAGATCATCGGGATTCCCGGTTGGCCGAAACGCGCCTTGTGCATGAACTCCCACGGGTTTTCGCGGGCGATCGTGCCGACGTACTCCGGGTCCTCGGGCGTTCGAAAATTCAGGGTCTTGCCGTCGAAGCCGTGACATACCGCGCAGATCGTCTGGTAATACGGCGCCCCGCGACCGGCTTCGCCGCGCGACTTGCGCGTGGCGCGATCGATATGCAGGTCCATGTCGATTTGCCCCAGGCTGACGAAGAGCGCCAGTTTTTCCATCTCACCCCGACCGATCATGTCCTCGGTGTAGCGATGGGTGTTGTCGGTGAGGATCTTCACGATCGCCTTCGGATCGGCGCCGACCATGGCTCGCAGCCCCTTGATTCCGGTCTGGTGCGAACCCTTCGCGTAGGCACCGTCGGCGCCCTTGTAATCCCAGCCGTGACATTCCTTGCAGCGCCAGGTCGCGTCGCCCTTCTGCTTGCCGGTGCTGGGATACGCCGGGTGCGTCTCCTTCGGCAGCTCCTTGCCGAGCACCTTGGCCCAGTTGTCGTAGAGCTGGCCGCCGCGCGCAATGTCCCAGACCTGGCTGCGGGTACCTCCCTCGTCGGCCATGGCAGGCACGGGGAACCCTGCCGTCACGGCAAGGGCCAAGCCGCCCACGACAGCAGCCGAAATCTTCCGAACGCATTGCGTCATGATTTTCCCCTCGATCCGGACGATGCAATCGACACTCACCCTTTATGTCTTTAGCACGGCCGGAGGGCAAACGACAGGGAGCCGGACGGCACGCCGTGCATATGTACCGGATCTTGCCGCCCGCGGGGACGCCCCCGATCGTGCGGGCCGGCCGGTGAACAGCTGTCTGCGTGGAGCTGCGGTTCTGCCGACCCAGACAGAAAAGCCTGCTTGCGCAGGCTTTCCGGATACTGCTCATGGCGCCGCCGCGGATGCGGCGGCGGTCGTCCCGATCACTCGAACTCGATGATCACTTCGTCGACGGAGAGGCTCGCACCCGGCTTCGCGACGAGCTTGCTGACCTTGCCGTCCTGCTCGGCCTTCAGCACGTTCTCCATCTTCATCGCCTCGATGATCGCAAGCTTCTCGCCCGCCTTCACTTCCTGGCCTTCGACGACGCAGATGTCGCGCAGCAGGCCCGGCATCGGCGACAGCAGGAACTTCGACATGTCCGGCGGCAGCTTCTCCGGCATCATCGTCAGCAGCTCGGCGGCGCGCTCGGTCATCACGATCGGCTCGACCTGCAGGCCGAAGTGCGAGATGCGGTAGCGCAGGCCGCGACGCTCGATCTGCAGGCAGATCGGCGCGCCATTCACGGAGCCCTGGAACAGCAGGTCGCCGAACTTCCAGTCGGAGACGATGCGGTAGGTCTTGTCGCCGTGCGTGATGTCGAGGCCGTTGGCCGAGTGCAGCACGGACATCGGATACTGCTTGCCGCCCATCACGACCACCCAGTCGCTGCCCACCTTGCGGCCGTGGCCGGCGAGCTGGCCGTCGATCTGCACGGCACGGTCGATATAGCGCAGGCGCGCGAAGGTCGCGACCGCCGCGAGCAGCGCGGGATCGTCGTGCGGCACCATCGACGCGTCGAAGCCCTGCGGGTATTCCTCGGCGATGAAGCCGGTGTTGAAGTTGCCCGAGCAGAAGCGCGGATGCTGCAGCAGCGCAGCCTGGAACGGGATGTTCGAGCTGATGCCGCGGATCACGAAGGCGTTCAGCGCGTCGCGCATGCGCTCGATGGCCTGCTCGCGGTTCGCGCCATGCACGATCAGCTTCGCGATCATCGAGTCGTAGAACATCGAGATCTCGCCGCCCTCATACACGCCGGTATCGACGCGCACCTGGCCCGGCACTTCCGCCGGCGCCTCGAATTTCACGAGGCGACCGGTGGAGGGCAGGAAGCCGCGGAACGGGTCTTCCGCGTTGATGCGGCATTCCATCGACCAGCCATTGATCTTCACGTCGGCCTGCGAGATCGGCAGCTTCTCGCCGTTGGCGACGCGGATCATCTGCTCCACGAGGTCGAGGCCGGTGATCAGTTCGGTGACCGGGTGCTCCACCTGCAGACGAGTGTTCATCTCCAGGAAGTAGAACTCCTTGGTCGCGCCACTGACGACGAACTCGACTGTGCCGGCCGATTCGTAGTTCACCGCGCGCGCCAGCGCCACGGCCTGCTCGCCCATCGCCTTGCGCATGTCGGCGTCGACGAAGGGGCTCGGCGCCTCCTCGATGACCTTCTGGTGACGGCGCTGGATCGAGCAGTCGCGCTCGTTCAGATACACGTAGTTGCCGTGCGAGTCGCCCAGCACCTGGATCTCGATGTGGCGCGGCTCGAGCACGTACTTCTCGATGAACACGCGATCGTCGCCGAACGAGGCCTTGGCTTCATTGACGCAAGACGAGAAGCCTTCGAAGGCCTCCTGGTCGTTGAACGCGACGCGCAGGCCCTTGCCGCCGCCACCGGCGGAGGCCTTGATCATCACCGGGTAACCGATCTTCTTGGCGATCTCGACCGCCTCGGCCGGGCCGGCGATCGCGTCGTTGTAGCCGGGGATGGTATTCACGCCGGCTTCGATCGCGAGCTTCTTCGACTCGATCTTGTCGCCCATCTTGGCGACCGAGTAGTGCTTCGGCCCGATGAACTTGATGCCTTCCTCTTCCAGGCGGCGCGAGAACTCCGCGTTCTCCGACAGGAAGCCGTAGCCCGGATGGACCGCCTCGGCGCCGGTCTGCTTGCAGGCGGCGATGATCTTGTCCATGACGAGGTAGGACTCTTTCGACGGCGCCGGCCCGATGCACACGGCCTCGTCCGCGAGCTCGACGAAGAGCGCGTCCTTGTCGGCCTCGGAATGCACGGCGACGGTGGCGATGCCCATCTTGCGGGCGGTCTTGATCACGCGGCAGGCGATTTCGCCGCGGTTTGCAATGAGAATCTTCTTAAACATATTCCTCAGTCTCCCTGGGCGATCAGAGCGGGATGTTGCCGTGCTTGCGCCACGGGTTTTCGAGTTCCTTGTTCTTCAGCATCGACAGCGAGCGGCACACGCGCTTGCGCGTCTCGTGCGGCATGATCACGTCGTCGATGAAGCCGCGCGCACCGGCCACGAACGGGTTGGCGAAACGCGCCTTGTATTCGGCCTCGCGCTGGGCGAGCTTCGCCTGGTCGTCCTTCTCGCCGCGGAAGATGATCTCCACCGCGCCCTTCGGGCCCATCACCGCGATCTCGGCCGACGGCCACGCGAAGTTCACGTCGCCGCGCAGGTGCTTCGAGCTCATGACGTCATAGGCGCCGCCATAGGCCTTACGCGTGATGATCGTGACCTTCGGCACCGTGCACTCGGCGTAGGCGTAGAGCAGCTTGGCGCCGTGCTTGATGATGCCGCCGTATTCCTGAGTGGTACCCGGCATGAAGCCCGGGACGTCGACCAGCGTCACGACCGGGATGTTGAACGCGTCGCAGAAGCGCACGAAGCGCGCCGCCTTGATCGAGCTCTTGATGTCGAGGCAGCCGGCCAGCACCAGCGGCTGGTTCGCGACGATGCCCACCGGGGCGCCTTCCATGCGCGCGAAGCCGATGATGATGTTCTTGGCGTAGTCCGGCTGCAGCTCGAAGAAGTCGCCGTCATCGACCATCTTGAAGATGACTTCCTTCATGTCGTACGGCTGGTTCGGGTTGCTCGGTACCAGCGTGTCGAGCGACATGTCAAGGCGCTCGGCGGCGTCGATCGCCGGCACGGTCGGGGCCTTCTCGCGGTTGCTCGACGGGATGAAACCGATCAGACGGCGCGTCATCATCAGCGCCTCGACGTCGTTCTCGAACGCGAGGTCGGCCACACCCGACTTGGTGTTGTGGGTGACCGCGCCGCCCAGTTCCTCGGCCGTCACTTCCTCGTGGGTCACGGTCTTCACGACTTCCGGACCGGTCACGAACATGTAGGACGAATCCTTCACCATGAAGATGAAGTCGGTCATCGCCGGGCTGTACACCGCGCCGCCGGCGCAGGGGCCCATGATCAGCGAGATCTGCGGCACGACGCCAGAGGCGAGCACGTTACGCTGGAACACGTCGGCATAGCCGCCGAGCGAATCGACGCCTTCCTGGATGCGCGCGCCGCCCGAGTCGTTGAGGCCGATCACCGGAGCCCCGACCTTCATCGCGTGATCCATGACCTTGCAGATCTTCTCGGCGTGGGTCTCCGACAGCGAGCCGCCGAACACCGTGAAGTCCTGCGAGAACACGAACACGAGGCGGCCGTTGACCGTGCCGTAGCCGATCACCACGCCGTCACCCGGAGTGTGGTCCGCTTCCATGCCGAACTCGGTGCAGCGGTGCTCCTTGAACATGTCCCACTCTTCGAAGCTGCCCTCGTCGAGCAGCAGTTCGATGCGCTCGCGCGCCGTGAGCTTGCCCTTGGAATGCTGCGCGTCGATGCGCTTCTGGCCGCCGCCGAGGCGGGCCTTGGCGCGCTTTTCGTCCAGCTGACGAATGATGTCGTGCATTGATGACCTCCTTGACTTGTTCTGCTGTCCCCGGCCTTGTCCCGACCGGGCCTTCAACTTCAAATTCTGTTCGGGCAGCCTCGATTGCTCTTGTAGGGCGGGAGGAGCAAAGCGCATCCCGCCATCAACCGCCGAGTGGCGGGATACGCCTTCGGCGCCTCCCGCCCTACGTTCTAGCCCGCACCCTTCTCTACGTAACCGAGCAATCGCAACGCGGCGGCCGAAGGCGTCGTCGTGCCCTCCTCCACCGCGCGCGCCAGCCCGGGCAATTCGTGCTTCACCTGCGCGTGGCCACGGAAATGGCTGCGCAGCCCCGCGTCGATCAGCTCCCACATCCACGCCAGCGCCTGGTGGCGCCGCTTCGCCTCGAACTCGCCCGAGGCCTGCATCGCCTTGCGGTAGTCCGTCACCGCCGTCCAGAAATCGGCGACGCCCTGCTTCTGCAGCGCCGACAGCGTGAGCACCGGCACCGTCCAGTTCGGGCTCGCCGGTCGCAGCATGTGCAGCGCCGTCTTCATCTGCGACTTCGCGCGCATCGCAGCACCGGCGTCGATGTCCGCCTTGTTGATGACGATCAGGTCGGCGATCTCCATGATGCCTTTCTTGATCGCCTGCAGGTCGTCGCCCGCGTTCGGCAGCTGCAGCAGGCAGAAGATGTCGCTCATGCCCGCGACCGCGGTCTCGCTCTGCCCGACGCCGACCGTCTCGATGATGATCACGTCGAAGCCTGCGGCCTCGCACACCAGCATCGTCTCGCGCGTCTTCTCGGCGACGCCGCCGAGGCTGCCCGCGGACGGGCTCGGGCGGATGAAGGCCGCCGGGTTCTGCGACAGTAGCTCCATGCGCGTCTTGTCGCCGAGGATCGATCCACCCGTCAGCGACGAGGACGGATCCACCGCCAGCACCGCAACGCGCAGGCCCTGCTCGATGAGGTACAGGCCCAGCGCCTCGATGAAGGTCGACTTGCCCACGCCCGGCACGCCCGAGATGCCCACCCGCATCGCGCCGCCCGTGTGCGGCAGCAGCGCCTCCAGCACGTGACGCGCACGCGCCTTGTGATCCTCGCGTTGCGACTCGATCAGCGTGATCGTCTTCGCGAGCGGGCGCAGCTGGCGCGCGCGCACACCGTCGACCAGCGCCTGGTCGGCGGCGTCGAGCACGGGCAGATGTTCGGGCTTGTTCATCGGCATCGAGGCGTCAACGAGGCGGTTCACGTAGGGCGGGAGGAGCGAAGCGTATCCCGCCATTCCGACGATGAAAACGGGTTCGAACGGGGTGTGGCGGGATGCATTTTGCACCCCGCCCGCCCGACATGAAGATCAGGCCTTCGCCGCGCGGATCTGCTTCAGCACTTCGCGCGCAGCCGCCGGAATCGGCGTGCCCGGCCCGAAGATGCCCTTGGCGCCGGCAGCATACAGAGCACCATAGTCCTGCGCCGGGATCACGCCACCGACGAAGACGACGATGTCGTCCGCGCCGAGCCGCTTCAGCTCGTTCACGATCTGCGGCACCAGCGTCTTGTGGCCCGCGGCGAGGCTGGAGCAGCCGACCGCATGCACGTCGTTCTCGACGGCGTGGCGCGCGGCTTCTTCCGGCGTCTGGAAGAGCGGGCCGATGTCGATGTCGAAGCCCAGATCCGCGAACGCCGACGCAACCACCTTCGCGCCGCGGTCGTGGCCGTCCTGGCCGAGCTTGGCGATCATGATGCGCGGGCGGCGGCCCTCTTCGGCGACGAAGGCTTCGATGTCGGCCTTCAGTTCCTTCCAGTCGGCATCGTTTTCCACGACGGCTCCATACACGCCGGACACGGCTTGCGGGTTGGCACGGTAGCGGCCGAAGACCTTCTCCAGCGCGTCCGAGATCTCGCCGACGGTCGCGCGCAGGCGCACCGCCTTCACGGCGAGGTCGAGCAGATTGCCTTCATTGGTCTCCGCGCACTTCGTCAGCGCGTCGAGCGCCGCCTGCACCGCGGCCGCATCACGCGTTGCGCGGATCTTGTTCAGGCGCGCGATCTGCGAATCGCGCACGGCGTGGTTGTCGATGTCGAGGATCTCGATCGGATCTTCCTTCGCCAGCTTGTACTTGTTCACGCCGACGATCACGTCCTTGCCCGAATCGATGCGCGCCTGCTTGTCGGCCGCGCATTCTTCGACCTTCATCTTGGCCCAGCCGGACTCGACCGCCTTGGTCATGCCGCCCATCGCCTCGATTTCCTCGATCAGGCTCCAGGCCTTGTCCGCCATGTCCTGCGTGAGCTTCTCCATCATGTAGGAGCCGGCCCACGGATCGACGACGTTACAGATGTGAGTCTCTTCCTGGATGATGATCTGGGTGTTGCGCGCGATGCGGGCCGAGAACTCGGTCGGCAGCGCGATCGCTTCGTCAAGCGCGTTGGTGTGCAGCGACTGCGTGCCGCCGAAGACCGCGGCCATCGCCTCGATCGTCGTGCGCACGACGTTGTTGTACGGGTCCTGCTCGGTGAGCGACCAGCCCGAAGTCTGCGAGTGCGTGCGCAGCATCATCGACTTCGCGCTCTTCGGGTTGAACTGCTTCATGATCCGCCACCACAGCAGACGCGCCGCGCGCATCTTGGCGATCTCGAGGTAGAAGTTCATGCCGACTGCCCAGAAGAAGGACAGCCGGCCGGCGAAGGTGTCGACGTCCATGCCGCTGTTGATGCCGGTGCGCACGTACTCCATGCCGTCGGCGAGCGTGAACGCGAGTTCGATCGCCTGGTTCGCGCCCGCTTCCTGGATGTGATAGCCGGAAATCGAGATCGAGTTGAACTTCGGCATGTGCTGCGCCGTGTACCCGAAGATGTCGGCGATGATCTTCATCGACGGCGTCGGCGGATAGATATAGGTGTTGCGGACCATGAACTCCTTGAGGATGTCGTTCTGGATGGTCCCGGACAGCTTGTCCTGGCTCACGCCCTGCTCTTCGGCAGCGACGATGTAGCCGGCGAGGATCGGCAGCACGGCGCCGTTCATCGTCATCGACACCGACACCTTGTCGAGCGGAATCTCGTTGAAGAGGATCTTCATGTCCTCGACCGAGTCGATCGCCACGCCGGCCTTGCCGACGTCGCCGGTCACGCGCGGATGGTCCGAGTCGTAGCCGCGGTGGGTCGCGAGATCGAACGCAACCGACACGCCCTGGCCGCCGGCGGCGAGCGCCTTGCGGTAGAAGGCGTTGGATTCTTCGGCGGTCGAGAAGCCGGCGTACTGGCGGATGGTCCACGGCTTCACCGCGTACATCGTCGGCTGCGGGCCGCGCAGGAAGGGCTCGAAGCCGGGCAGCGTGTCGGCATGCTGCAGGTCGGCGGTATCGGCCTTCGTATACAGCGGCTTCACCGCGATACCTTCGGGCGTCACCCAGTCGAGCTTCGCCACGTCGCCACCCGGCGCCTGTTTCGCGGCAGCCTTGTTCCAGGCTTCCAGGTCCGACTGGGGATAAGCCGGCATCTTGTCGTTCGGCATGACAAACCCTCTCTGATTCCATGAGCCGCCGGAAGGGCGGCATTACGATGTCTGGTGCTGCTTGTTGTTGCTGCTACAACCGTTCGCCCTGAGCCCATCGCAGGGCATCGACGGGCTCAGGGCGAACGGCGGTATCGGATCCTCGATAACTGTTTGCGGCTTCGTCCGCTGCGACGACGAGACCGCCCGCAGTCCGAGGACTGCAGGCGGTCGCCGGCGCTCCCTTGCTTTCGGCGCAGCTCCCTCTCCCTCTTGTTGCGCACGCGGACATTTCATCCGCGTACACAACCTCCCATTCTGCGCCGTGCTCGGGAAGTTGACTTGTACCGCCGCACGAATAATACTTTATCCATAATTATGAATGCAACTGTCCGCGAGTCGGGATTTCGACGACAATCCGGCCCGCAACATTTCCGCACCGAACAGCACCCATGATCGCCACCCGCATCGCCCCGCTCGCGCTGTACCAGGAAGTCGCCGAGCGGCTGCGCCAGCTCATTTTCTCGCACGAACTGCCTCCCGGCACCTGGGTCGACGAGCAGGCGCTGGCGGACAACTACGGCATCTCGCGCACGCCGCTGCGCGAGGCGCTGAAGGTGCTCGCCTCAGAAGGGCTCGTCACGCTGAAGCCGCGCCGCGGGTGCTACGTCACCGAAATCTCTGAGCGAGATCTCGACGAGATCTTCACCGTGATGGCCCTCCTCGAGGGCCAGTGCGCCCAGACCACCGCGCACAAGGCCACCGACGCGGACCTCGACCGTCTGCGCACGATCCACGCCGGACTCGAGAAAGCCGCCGCGGCGGAAGACATCAACGGCTTCTTCGAAGCGAACCAGGCCTTTCACCTCGCGCTGCAGGAAATCGCCGACAACCGCTGGCTGCAGCACGCGATCGAGGATCTGCGCCGCGTGATCAAGCTGTCGCGCCACCACTCCCTGTTCGGCGAAGGCCGCCTCGAACAATCGCTCGCCGAGCACCGCGAGATCCTCGCCGCGCTCACCGCGCGCAACGCAGACGACGCGGAACGGCTGATGCGCGCCCACATCAGCAGCGGCCGCGCCGCCCTCGGGCGCATCGCCAAGGCGCGTAACAAGGTGGCGTAAGCGGCCGCGAGGGGATCACGCTTCCCCGTGGGAGCGGCTTCAGCCGCGAATCGGCGGTACCGCACACGACGCGGCACATTCGCGGCTGAAGCCGCTCCCACAAGGCAAACCCAAGGCAGCTTCCCGAAAACAGCGTCTGGGAAGCCGCTTCCGCAAAGCTGCTCCCGCCTTCACGCCTCTCCCTGCCCCTCACTCGCCCGGCCGCGTCATCACCTCGGGATCCACCCACTGCTCGAACTGCTCCGCACTCACGTACCCGCTCGCGAGCGCCGCCTCGCGCAGCGACAGGCCTTCGTGGTGCGCCTTCTTCGCAATCTCGGCGGCACGGTCGTAGCCGATGTGGCGGTTGAGCGCCGTCACGAGCATCAGGTTCTTCTCCAGATTCTCGCGGATGCGCGGCAGGTTCGGCTTCAGGCCGCGTGCGCAATGCGCCTCGAAGGCGTCGCACGCATCCGCGAGTAGCGCGATGCTCTCCAGCACGTTATGCGCCATCACCGGCTTGTAAACGTTGAGCTGGAAGTTGCCCTGCGTGCCGGCGAACGCAACCGCGGCATCGTTGCCGAACACCTGAACGCACACCATCGTCAGCGCCTCGCACTGCGTAGGATTCACCTTGCCCGGCATGATCGACGAGCCCGGCTCGTTCTCCGGGATCAACAACTCGCCGATACCGCAGCGCGGCCCGCTTGCCAGCCAGCGCACGTCGTTCGCCATCTTCATCAGGCCGCCCGCCAGCGTACGCAGCGCCGCCGAAGTCTGCACCAGCGCGTCATGCGCCGCCAGCGCGAAGAAACGGTCCGGCGCGCTGCGGAACGGATGGCCGGTAAGCTGCGCGATCCGTGCCGCCGCACAATCGCCAAAACGCGGATGGGCGTTGAGCCCCGTACCGACCGCCGTGCCGCCGATCGCCAGCTCGTGCAGCCCCGGCAGGCTCGCCGTCACCGCGGCGAGGCCGAAGTCGATCTGCGCCACCCACGCGCCGATCTCCTGGCCGAGCGTCACCGGCGTCGCGTCCTGCAGGTGGGTGCGCCCCGTCTTCACGATCTCCTCGCAGGCCTTCGCCTTTCCCGCCAGCGTGTCGCGCAGGCACCGCACGGCAGGCACCAGGCGGGCCACGAGTTCGCCGACGATCGCGACGTGCATCGCGGTCGGGAAGGTGTCGTTCGACGACTGCCCCCGGTTCACATGGTCGTTCGGATGCACGGGCCTCTTCGACCCGATCGTCCCGCCCGCAAGTTCGATGGCGCGGTTCGCGATCACCTCGTTGGCGTTCATGTTCGACTGCGTCCCGGAGCCGGTCTGGAATACGACCAGGGGGAATTGCGCGTCCAGCTCGCCCGCAATCACCTCGTCCGCCGCGCGCTCGATCAGCCCCGCGATCTCCGGCGGCAGCTCTCCGAGTTCGGCGTTCGCCTGCGCCGCCGCCTTCTTGAGGATGCCCAGCGCCCGGATCATCGCCCTCCCCCAGCGGAAGCGATCCGTACCGATGGGAAAGTGCGCCAGCGAGCGCTCGGTCTGCGCTCCCCAGTAGCGGTCCGCCGCAACCTCGACGGGTCCCATCGAATCGGTTTCGGTACGCGTCGCATTCATGCTCTTCTCCCGGCCGTCCGCCGGCCACACCTCCGGCCCGCACGTTTCTTTGACGCCCCCGGCCTGCGCGGATTCCCGCAGCGCACACACTCGCAGGCTTCCGTGATTTTGTAACTTCCCGCAACAATCCCGCACTCACTAACATCCGGAAGCGGGCAAGGGAACGCCGACTCCCCGAGCGCGAACGCGGCCCGCCCCGGAGGAAGACTGCACGCGATGCCACGCAGCCAGAGCGACTCGAACACGCCCGTTCGCAAGAACGGGGCGACTGCACGCGCCGACAACAGCCCCGAGCTGCGGCGCGTGCTGGCGAACATCCGTGTGCTGATCGCCATCGTCGCCGCCACCGAGGCCGTATCCCTCTCGGCCTCGACCCGCCCGACGATGATGCTCGCCGTGCTCGGCTACGCCGCTTGGGCCGGGTGGCTATGCTGGGTCGAGCTCGAGGGCAGCCGCTCCATCCGCTCCCCCCTCACCTCATGGATCGACGCCGTCTGGATCCTGCTCTTCGCGGGGCTTGCCGGCACCCAGAGCACCATCTACACGCTCCTGCTGCTCTTCCCCGTCCTGTTTTCCGCGCTCAGTTTCGGCTTCCTGTCGGGGCTGGCCGTATCGCTGTTCTCCGCGTCTGCAATTGCCGTCGAACTGATGCTCCGCGACCAGCACCTCAGCAAACCGAGTATCGAAGTCCTCCTGCAGCCGCTCTCGCTCCTCATCCTCGGCCCCCTAGTCGCCGGCCTTGCGCAGGCCGGCATCCAGATGAACGAGCAGATCACCGTCGCCGACCGCCTGCTCGGCCTCGCCGACCCGCGCCAGGGCGTCAAGCGCGTCGCGGCAACGCTGCTGCAAGGGCTCGCGCACCACTTCTCCGCCGACTTCGGCCTCCTGCAGATCTCGCTGCCGGGCAGCGACGCGCGCCTCTTCCGCACCGACCGCAACGGCAACTTCGTCGAAGTCACCGGCGAGCTGCGCGCCACCCTGGTCGAAACGCTCGATCGCCTCCCGCCCGGCATCGCCAGCGTGCACCACCGAAGCCACGTCTTCGGCCGCTTCCCGCTGCGCTACACGACCGGCTTCGACATCGTGACGAAGGCGGCCACGGCCGCCGCACGCGCCGCCACCGAGGAACTCGCCGAACTGCTCGACGCACGCTCGCTGCTCGCCATTCCCGCTTGCCGACGCCGCCCCCGGCCCTGCTGCCTGGTGCTCGAATCAGGCGAACGCCGCTACCGCTCGCGCGACGCCGAACTGCTCGGCGCCATCATGGACCAGCTCACCCCGGTGATGGAAAACGCCGGCCTGCTCGAACGCCTCGCCGACGAGGCCATGGCCACGGAACGGGCGCGTATCGGCCGCGACCTCCACGACACCGCAATCCAGCCCTACCTCGGGCTCAAGTACGGCATCGAGGCGCTCGCGCGCAAGGCTGCAGCGGACAACCCCCTGCGCAACGACATCCACGCCCTGCAGGAAATCGCCGTCGACGAACTGCACCGCCTGCGCGAACTCGTCAGCGGCATGCGCGACGGCAGCGGCGGCGAAGACGCCCTGCTCCCCGCGCTGCAGCGCCAGGCCAAGCGCTTCCGCGAACTCTTCGGCATGGACGTCTCCGTGCAATGCGAAGGCGAAATCGCCATGCGGCGCAAGCTCGCCGCCTCCATCTTTCCCATGGTCAGCGAAGCGCTCACCAACATCCGCCGCCACACCGCCGCCACGCACGCCGAAATCCATGTGCGCAACCACGACGACACCTATGTCGTCGACATCCGCAACCCGCACGACGCCAATGCCCCGCCACCGCAATTCGTTCCCCGCTCCATCGTCGAGCGCGCGGAATCTGTAAACGGATGTGTCGTAGTCGACATTCGCCCGGAGGGCTTTACTGATCTAATCATCACAATTCCGAAAACAGCCTGAGCGACGACGATCATGGTCGAAGTCATCGAACGCACGATCCGGGTCTTCCTGGTCGACGACCACCGCGCCACCCTGTGGGGCCTGGAGCAGCTCATCAACGCGACGCCCCGCATGCAGTTTGCCGGCAGCGCCACCAGCATCGCCGAACTGCTCGCCTCGCCCGCCAGCCTCGAAGCCGACGTCATCGTCATCGACCTCGACCTCGGCGGACAGGACTCCAGCGAATCCTTCGCCGAAGTGCTGCGCACCCACGGCGCCAAGGTCCTCGTGCTCACCGGCTCGCGCGACCTCGACTCGCATCGTCGCGCCGTGCTTGCCGGCGCGCGCGGCGTCGTGCGCAAGGAAGAGCCCGTCGACGTGCTGCTGCGCGCGATCGAAAAAGTCCATGAAGGCGACGTGTGGGTCAACCGCGCCCTCATCGGCGACATCATGAACATGCTCACCGGCGCCCGCCAGGCCGCCCCCAGCCCCGACGACGCCCGCGTCGCCACACTCACCCCGAAGGAAATCGAAGTCATCACCGCCGTCGTCCGCCACAAGGGTGCCAAGAGCCTCGTCATCGCCGACGACCTCCGCATCAGCGAACACACCCTGCGCAACCACCTCACCACGATCTACCACAAGCTCGAAGTGCATGGCCGGCTCGAGCTCTACGTGTTCGCCAAGGAACGCCGGATCGGCGCCGAAGCCCACTCCTGAGCCGGGTTCGGCAATCGCGCATCGAGCAGGGCAAAAACCGCAATTCCGGCGTAGGTAGGGCTGAGCGCAGCGAAGCCCGACATTCGGCGTGATCGAAGCCGGCGTCGTTGCACCCCTTGGACGAACATCCCCAACCGCCCCGGCATGCGTGACATTTGTCACGCCCATCAAGGGCAGCACTGACCGCGCGCCCTGCACGTCTCCGAACTAGAGTAAAGGGTGCACGCAGGCAACAGAGCCCGCCGACCGCACCCGCGTCATCCGCCGCGGCGTGAGGGACGATTCTCGCCTCGCCCATGGCTCCCGTCGCCCCTTCGGAGGACAGATCATGCGCCACGCCGCCATCCTCGCCACACTGCTCGCTGCCGCATTGTCACTCGTGCAAGGACTCACCCATGCGGGCGGACTCCCCGAAGGCGTCCCGCCGCCACCGCGCTTCGCGCCCGACCAACTGCTGGTCGCCTTCCGCCCCGGCACGCCGGGCGCCGACATCGCGCAGGCACACGCCACGGCGGGCGCTCAGGTACTCAAACGCTTCGACGCCATCGGCGTGCACTTCCTGAAGATCCCCTCGGGCACGGTCGAGGCCACCGCCGCACTCTACGAGCGCAACCCCAACGTCCGTTACGCCGAGCCCAACTTCCACCGCCCCCTGATCCTGCCCACCGAAGGCCGGGATCCCCCGCCCCCGACCGGCCTGGGCATCGACTACTTCGCTGAACAATGGGGCCTCAACAACACCTCCCAAGCCCTCTACGACCCCGACACCGGGGGCACGCTGAAGGGCAGCATGGACGCCGACATCGACGCCCCCGAGGCCTGGGACATCACCCAGGGCAGCGAAAACATCCGGATCGCCATCCTCGACAGCGGCGTCGAATGCACCCATGTCGATCTCCTCGGCAAATGCGTGGAGCAGCGCAACTTCACCAACAGCTCCACGCCCGCCGATCTCATCGGCCACGGCACCCACGTCGCGGGCATCGCTGCCGCCAACACCAACAACGGAGTCGGCACTGCCGGCGTCGGCTGGGCCGCAAAAATCGGCTCGCTCAAGGTGTGCCACGAATACCCTTCCGAGTCCTTCCCCCTGATCGGCATGTGCGACCTTGCCGACTCGGTCGCCGGCCTAATTTATGCCGCCGATCACGGCTACCGCGTCGCCAACATGAGCTACGGCAGCGACCCCGACCCCTACTCGCCCTCGCAGGCCGAAGCCGACGCCATCAGGTACGCCTGGAACAAAGGCGTCGTCCTCGTCGCGGCCGCCGGCAACGACTACGCCGACACCCCCATCTACCCTGCGGCCTTCCCTGAAGTCATCGCCGTAGCCGCCACCGACCGCCACGACAACCTCGCGTTCTTCTCCACCTTCGGCAAGAGCTGGGTCTCCGTCGCCGCCCCCGGCCACAACATCCTCTCGACCTTCCCCAATTCCGCCTGCGGCCTCCCCGCCGACGACAAGGAAGGCTGCTACAACTGGCTGTCCGGCACGTCCATGGCATCCCCCCACGTCGCGGGCGTTGCGGCGCTGGTGCTCGCTCATACGCCGGGCCTCACCAACGCCCAGGCGCGTGGCTACATCGAAAACAACGCCGACACCACGGGCGCCCTCGGCCAGAACTTCGGTGCCTGGGTGCAGCACGGCCGCGTCAACGCCCGCCGCGCACTCGACGGCCAGAACCCGCCGCCCCCCGCTGCCACCATCACACTCGCCGCCACCGGCTACAAGATCAAGGGAAAACAACTGGTCGACTTGACATGGAGCGGCAGCACGGCGCAGCAAGTCGATATCTGGCGCAACGGTACGAAGATCGTCGCCGGCCAATCCAACGGGAGCGGCACCAACACCTACACCGACCCCATCAACAAGACCGGCGGCGGAACCTACACGTACAAGGTATGCGATGCAGGCACCGCGAGTTGCTCAAACGAAGCCGTTGTCGTCTTCTGAGGCTGCACCGTCCCGGATGCCTCGGATGGTGTCCGCAGAGCGGCGGCCGATGCGTATTTCCATCGCTCCTCCCGCCCTGGACTATGAAAAAAGCTCCGCGTGCGTACCGCTGCGAACGAAAACCACCAAGCCATGCTTTCCGGCGTCATCGAGCGTGTAGATGAGCAGGAAGTCACCGCCGATGTGGCATTCGCGATGCCCCTCCCATCAGCCGTCAGCCGTCAGCCGTCAGCCGTCAGCGCATGATCCAGCCACTCCGGCGGAAGCGGACCATTGTTGGCAATCAGCAGCGTCATCGCTTCCTTGAGCCGGTTCATGTCGTACCTGCCCGAGTGCGACAGACGCTGCACGTCCTTGAGGAACTCCCTGGTGTAGTCGGAAGCGCGCGGTAGGCTCGCCCGCTTACTTGCGGCTATTCTTTTCGATGTCATCAATCAGGGAATCTGCTGTTGCGAAGCGAGCACGGCGATTCTTGATGATCTCACCGGCCTCCGCCATTGCGGCGCGGCTGCTGGCGTTCGGTGCTTTGATCGCAAACGGCCGCTCCCTGTCGGCCACGACGCGGGTCAAGAAGACACGGATCGCGTCGGAAACGGTTAGCCCCATCGAGGCCAAGGTTTCCGCAGCCTGCGCCTTGATGTTCTCGTCGACGCGGACGTGAATCATAGTAGTAGCGATCACGATAGGGTTCCTGCAGAGACTAGTTGAGATACAAAGCATCGCAAAAAAACTCCTACCACAAGAGGTTCCGACACAGGCACCTGCTTCCCTGTCGTCAAGCTCTCAGACCTCACCGGGGCTCCGACCGAAGACTGGCTCTGCCCTGCGCGAAACTGAATCCGGGTAATTTGTCACGGATTGTCCGTGCGCCTCTTCCTATAGGCGACGCTACCCGACACACGGTATGTTGTAGCCATCGCGGCCCGCGCCGCACGTGTGGAGCACGCCGTCGTGCCCTGCCTCACCCTCGCCCCTCCGATCGAAGTGCTGCTCGTCGATGATCAGCGCGCAATCCTCGCCGGAGTACGCGCGCTGATAGAGAGCGAAGGAGAAGCGATGCGCGTCTCCGGCTGCGCAACCACCGGCGGCCAAGCCCTCGACTTGGCCCGCAGCCTCAACCCCGACGTGATCGTCCTCGATGTCGATCTCGGCGACGAGGACGGCCTCGCACTGATCCCCCAACTCAACAGGGCCTGTTCCGCCTCCATCATCGTCTTCACCTGCCACTGCGACACAGCCACGCTCCAACGCGCACTCGCTCTGGGTGCTGCCCGGCTCGTCACGAAAACCGCTCCGGGTGAAGACTTGCTGGCCGCCATCGTGGAAGCGGCCGAAGCGTCCGCCTGAACCGCCACCAACCAGGACAAGGTGTACCGTCGATACCTTGCAGTTGCGTACTGCAAGGCGTGCAAGAGCCAGAACGTTCGCCTACTGCTGTTTGGACGCTTCCGGAACCAAAGCCTGCGGTTCGCGCATATGGACTACTGCGACATCGTCGCCATATACCCTCCGCCAACCCGGCAGGCGGTCAAGAAGCGCCAACGCGGGGACCCCCGGTTCAAACAGCGTCCAACCGATGCGAAAATCCGCAAGCAGCTGCGGCAATTTTTCAGAATCCTGCAAATTCACCGCCGCCAGGTATCGCTGCAAGAGCGGATCACCATACATGTCGGCACGACCGTCGATGAACACCGGAACCCCCCTGAAGATGAGGTGCCCCCCGAAGTTGTAGGAATTGAGCACTGCCCCACTCACCCCTGCCTCCCGCGCCGCCTGCAACGCGACATCCGGAGTCCGTGCAGGAATGGACGTGAACCGCTCGGACCGCAGTACATCACCTGCACCCAAAGCGACCAACAGCCCCGCCCCCACCAACGCGCCACGGCGCGCCGGTGCAGCGAGTGCTGCGAAGATACGGTCGAGCGACTCCACATCGCGCCCACCGCCCTTTGTCTCTCGCCAACAAGCCGCCAGCGCTGATGCCATCAACAATGGCGACACCAATCCGAGCACCGAAACATGCCGTGCGTGCTTCAACGCCAGATGTGTCAGCCCCAAGATGAGGAGCAGACGCAACATGGGCAGGCGTACCCGGCCAAGGCATGCAACAAGCAGCAGCAGCATTAGCCAAACTTCCAGAGGCTGAAATGTCCTGAAATCGGGAACGCCCCACTCGGCAATGGCGCGCAACGCAACAGTCATGCTGGTAAGCTCGAACGGGTACGCGAGCCCATGCCACCCCCAAGGGGTAAGCATCGCTGCAAAAACCGTCGAGACGACAAACCCTCCCCAACGAACTGACGAGGCTCGACGGGCATCCGGAAGGCATCGCAGAACCGCATCGAGCGCGAGCGCCATCCCCAGCAGCAAGCCAAGCATGAAGCTTCCGTGAAGATTCGCCCAAACGGCCATCACCGGCACAAGCCACCACGGGGGGGAGCCGCCCCGCTCGCTCTTATCGACGAGAGTTCCGACCCAAAGGAGCAGCAGAGGCCAGACGAGTACGTGAGGCCTTACCAACAGGCTCCCCATCGACATCCCCGCAGCCAGGGCAGTAAGGAGCAATGCGTGCGCAGGCTCCACGCGCTCGAGCAGGAATCGCAGAAGGTACGCCACGGTTCCAGCGAATACCACCGAGATTAGCAGCGCCAATCCCCCCCAGCCCGCGGCCTCGTAGGCACCGGTAAGAATGACCTCGGAAAGCCACTCGTGGGCGATCCACGGCACTCCGGGCATGGAGTGCGAGAACGGATCTGCGCGTGGTATCGCGCTGTTTTCCAGCATCCAGCGCCCCGCGGCAATGTGCCAGTAGGTGTCCGGGTCACCAAAGATCGCTTGCCGGAAAGGAGGGGCATATAACACCCCGAAAAAAGCAATCACGGCAACGAGCAACGGCCATGACACACCAAAGGTTCTAACGTTCGGCATGGCAGGTTTTTGCACAACCTTGATGACATCAACGTCGGGCATGGCGAGCGTGGTCCACTTGGCAAACATATAAATGAAATTAACAGGGACTTGTTCACGGAACGCGGCAGCATTCACGCGCCACCGATCCTCCGCATGGCAACACCGTGCAAGCCCGGCCGATCACACGGGCTGATCAAACTTTCCGGTCGATGATGTAACGTGGTCGTCCCTTGCTTTCCATGTAGATTTTCGCCACGTATTCACCGATCACGCCAAGACTCAAGAGCTGTATGCCCCCGAGGAAGAACAGCGGAACCATCGTCGACGCCCATCCGGGCACAACCCCCTCGCCGTGAACGAAGCGGGCCCACAATGCCCACAATCCTCCGGCGAAGCTGAGCACCGACACGCACAATCCAAGCGCCGTGATTGCCCGCAACGGTGCCGCCGAAAATGACGTCACGCCTTCCACCGCCAGCGCCAGCATTTTCCGAAACGGATATTTCGTGACGCCGGCCGTCCGCGCAACACGGTCGTAATAGACCACCGCGCTATTGAACCCCAGTTGCGGCACGATGCCGCGGAGGACGATATTGCGTTCCCCATACTGCGCCAAAGCATCGATCGCACGGCGGGACAACAGCCTGTAGTCCGCATGATTGAAAACGATTTGCACGCCGAGCCGCGCAAGCAGCCGGTAATACGTCTCGGCACTGATCCGTTTGAACGCGGTGTCCGCTTCCCGTCGCCGCCGCACCCCGTATACGACCTGCACCCCGCCGCGATGTGCCGCAAGCATCTCGCGGATCGCATCGGGATCGTCCTGCAGGTCCGCATCAATGCTCACGACCGCATCACCCGGCACCGAAAACAATCCGGCAAGCAGGGCATTCTGGTGACCGCAGTTTCTCGACAGCTTGATCCCGTGGCTCGAAGGGTCGTCCCGTGCCAACCCCTCGATGATGTTCCACGTACGGTCCGACGATCCGTCATCGACGAAGTACACGCTGCTCCCCTCGCTGACCTCACCATGCAGTTTCAGATCCAACAGCAGTGCCCGCAAACGCTGCGCGGCCCCGGGAAGAACCTCTTCCTCGTTGTAACAAGGCACGATAATGGCAAGCCTTGTCATGTCGATCCTCTCGCCCCCCTCAGTCTGAGCGGCGAAGGACGCCGACACGTCCGCTTTTATCGCTTCCTGGCGCATATGCGATATTGCGCCCCAAGGGGCACGCCCGTTAACAGGCCCTCAAGCGGCCGCAGAACACGGAGTTGCCGCGGAAAAAAGATCCGGTACGCTACCGATATCCGCCGGAACCCCGCCGCAACCAGCCGTTCCTTCAGCGTGCGCGCAGCGATCAGGATGGCGTTCTCATCGAACGGGCACGTATCGACAGCGCGTCGCGTCAATGGGTTGTATGGATTGTGCTCGAATATGAACAATGCCCCATCATCCGCGAGCACGCGATATAACTCTCGCAGCAACGGCACCTGCCGGGTGGGCTCGATGTGATGGAACACACAAGCCGCAAAGGCCACGTCGAACGTGCGCGCTGCAAAGGGAACCGTCCGGCCGTCGAAGCTACGGAATTCCGCGGCTTCGCGGTAACGTTCCCGCGCAATCGCTAGCGAACGCTCGGAAACATCCAGGCACGTCAGGGACGCCTTCGGAAATGCATCACGCCAGTGCGGGACTGACGCCCCCACTCCTGCCCCGAAATCCAGGATACGCCCGGGGCCTTGCGCCCCCAAAACGCGGGCCACATCCTGTACCTTGTAGCGAGCGAAATATTCGGGAGACTCACCCGAAACCCGGATGTTCTCGGCGTGCTGCTGTTCGTATTCGTCGGCAAATCGATCGAATTCGACACGCTCCATCTTCGCTCCCCTCACAATCCGGTGCGCCCCACCGATAACCGCCAAAGCGGAATTCGCATACGCGGCGCAAGCGGGAATTCTGTCACGCGCGGGACACACCCTCGAAGGCAACTCCAGCCCGATCACTGTACGATCAAGGGCGTTGGCTGGAGGGGTCCGGCACACTACCCACGCAGCCAGAACCCTAGCAAGCGCCCCCGCTCAGGTCGCGGCAGCATGTCACGGAATCCATCGTGAGCAGTCCTGCTCTCATGCCCCGACTCGTACCGGGGAAACTGTTGCGCGCCTCACGGACAGCGACACCGATAGCCGCCCGAAATTGGTCGTGCACGCTACTTTCGTAACCAAGGCAGCGAATCGAATGGGCTCCTCCGACAGCGTGACACCAGGGACCCGAGCACCGGCCACCGAGTCCCCTCTGGCACGCGATGCGCGTTGGAGCATGGCGGTCGCCGCCGCGATCGCTACGCATTTCGTCGTGACTTTATCGGTCGGATTGACGCGGCACTGGGGACTGCTGACTTCGATCAACGATCTCGGAGCGTTCGATCAGGCGATATGGGGAATCCTCAACGGAGCCCCGTTCATCAACACCCCCATTTACCCGGACAGCGGCCGCATCAACTGGCTCGGCCATCATTTCACCCCCATCCTGTTCCTGTTCGCCCCTTTGTACGCCCTTGCGCCGGCCGCCGAATGGCTCATCGGCGCTCAGGCCCTCGCCCTGTCGCTCGCAGCGTGGCCATTGTTCCTGCTGGCCCGCCTGGTAAGCGGATCGAGCAAGACCGCTTTCCTGTGGGCACTCGCCTACCTCGCAAACCCTTTTCTCACTTCTGCATCCGTTTGGGATTTCCATCCGGTAACGCTCGCCGTCCCGATGATCGTGCTTTCCCTCTACGCTATCGAGACGAAGCAAAAAAAGCTCATGCTCGGGATGTGCATGCTGCTGCTGCTCGTACAGGAACAGATGGGTCTTACCGTCGCAGGATTCGGGATTCTGTGGGGAATCCGGAACAAGACATGGTGGTTTGCAGCGCTCATCACACTGCTTGGAATCGCCACCGCCTCTGCTGTCATCGGCATCCTCATGCCAGCTCTCTCACCAACCGGCAACCATCCGATGCTCGCGTCGGAACTTGGGCAGTTGAGCCGCTACGACTGGCTCGGCCATTCGGCCTTGGATGTCGTCGAGACTGTTGTGCGGAACCCCATAAGGATCATGCAGGTTGTGTTTGGGGTCTTTGAGGGATGGATCTACGTTTTCGTCCTTTTCCTGCTCGCCTTCTTCCTGCCCTTCGCGGCGCCCGAGTTCTTGCTGCCTGCCTTTCCGGATTTGGCGATCAATCTCCTATCTGCGAATCCGATGCCTCGCAGTATTTTCGCCTACCACACTATAACCATAGTCCCCGTCCTCGCCATTGCAGCAATCCACGGCAGCATGAGGCTTAGGCAACTCGTGAAGCGCTACACGCCAACCGAAATTGCTGGTGCGGTCGCCCTTGCGAGCATCGTTGGGGGCTACTGTGTGTTTCCGCTCCCGTTGCCCGGCATGGCCGACTATTGGGCGCCACGGCGCTTTGCGACGGAACGTCCGTCCGACGTGGTCAAAATCATGAAAATTATTGGCGACAAGGCAGCCGTTTCCGTACAGGCAAATGCGGGCCCGCATTTTACAATGCGGCCAGCCATCTACAAATTTCCCGACCGGAATCTGGACACCGACTTCATAATTCTGAACCTTCAGGCACCAACAAAACGGATCACTCCAGACGATCTGACTTCGATCGGAACTCTGTCCTTCCACCTTCAGATGAACACGTCTGAGTATCTCGATATGGTTTCCAACCTGTTATCCCACGGTCGCCATGAAGTAATATATTGGAACAACTCGTGGCTCGTTCTGAAAAGAACAACCCAACAAGCATTTCCTCAGAATGACATAATCGTCGAACACATCACGGCACTTCGAAAGAACTGGGGATCTGGCCGCATCGACGAATCCCCGCCCATAGAGGCCCTTGATGTCCTCACCCGAAGCCCTTGACGCTTCGCCTGGGACAATTGTCCCGGAACAAACCGCCGGCACGAGCGCAAAGCCCGTCTCGACGACTCTGCCGCTTGCAGCGACCGAATCTCGCCAGGATCGCGCAGCACCAACTGATCGTTTCCGCGTTACTGCCCCAGGACGCGACCGGGAACGATCCCGAAGCCGACGACGCACCCCGCCACGAGACCTACGGTTGCGCTCTCTTAACCTCCTTGCGGTATCGTCTCCAGGCAATTTGTCACGGGTAGTCGGCGCATTTATTCCTATGTGCGACGGATCAACTCGACGGTATCCTGACCCCATTGCGGCTGCAGGCGTCAGAACGAGGCCATACCAGAAGGGGCGAAAATGACGAAAGAACGACACCCCATAATTCTTCGACACCCGGAATTTCTGGCGATACTGCTCTTTCTTGCTGTTGATACGGTCTGGTCAAGTATATTAGGCATCAATTTCATTGACTATGGCCGAATATTGGCGGCCACCTCAGGATTGCTTCTGATCGGGAGCTATTATGGATTCTCGGGCCGAAGCGAACGTCTCGCAGAGATGGGCTACTACGGAGCGGCATGGATCAGCTTCAGCGCAACCGGCGCAGTGCTGACATATCTTGCCGCATACATGCGGACGCCTCTTTATGACTCGGCATTTGCCGAAATCGATGCCGCTCTCGGATTTTCATGGCCCATCTGGTTTGAGCTGGGAAGTACAAACGTCGTCATTGACCTGCTTCTGCGCATCGCGTATCACAGCCTCATTTTTCAGATCCTTGGCTCGATCATATTTTTCGCCCACACTAAACGCACAGACCGAAACAAGGAGTTGTTTTGGGCAGCCGCCATTTCCCTGGCAATCACTTCAGCAATAGCATATGCGTACCCTGCCGTTGGCGCTTTTTATCATTTCAAGATCGAAGTTCAACGTGCGGTTCACCTGCAACACGTCTTCGACTTGATCGCAGGGACGCAGCCGATCTATTCATTTCGCGACATGCAGGGAATCGTCACTTTTCCGTCTTACCACGCCGCACTCGCCGTGATATTCATGTATGTCTATCGCGGCTTCCGCCGCGCATTCCCGTTCGCTGTCGCCTTGAATACATTTATGCTGATATCGACACCCGCCAATGGCGGTCACTACCTGATAGATGTAATTGCCGGCAGCGTCGTCGCAGCGGTTTCCGTTCTTCTGCTGCGACATGCGGCCCCTCGCCTGAGCCGATCCACTTTGCACATGCGCCTGGTGCCGCAAGCGGCTTCCAATCCATTTCTGAACAGCTCTTCTCATCGCGGGGCCGCAGATTGCCTGAGCAACGAAGTACGTGATACGCGCTGACTGACGCGGCACTTTCGACTCCGTCAAAGGAACATAAACGCCAGAACCGCTCATCCAGAACAACACTTAGACTCGCCACACCCCATCTGCCCATGCAGTTTCAGCTTCTTCTCGCGATGCTGCGCAACCCGGCTGCCACCGGCGCGCTGTTACCCTCGTCGAGAGCACTCGCGAACGCGATGGCGAGCGCCGCAACGGGAGCCGATCTTGTCGTCGAGCTCGGCGCAGGAACCGGCCCCGTTACCGACGCGCTGGTGCGAAAATTACCTGGCGTGCCGCTGATCGCCGTGGAAATGCAGGCTTCGCTCGCTTGCCGGCTCCAACGCAGCTATCCGTCGATGGACATCCGATTGACGTCGGCCAAGCAGGTCGTCGACAGCTTGATGGATCGCCCCGGCAAGATCGTACTCGTGTCGAGCCTACCCTTCCGCTCCCTGCCGCGGCAGGTCGCGACCGAAACCGCGCATAGCCTCTGCCAGTTTCTCGCACACGACACCGGGCGCAAGCTAGTCCAGTTCACCTACCACCCCCGCGCGCCGTTTCCCACCCCTGGGCACCTGCCATGGAAACGCACCTCGGTCGTGTGGCGCAACACTCCACCTGCAGGAATCTGGGAACTGCGACTGGAGAGCTGAACAAGCACCACACTTCTGGCGCCCCTACCTGAAATCCCGGCCCACGCAGGTGCGCGCATACATTCGCTCGGGCGACGGCTGACGAGGTGCGCTCGGTTTCGGGGTCGAGCACAGCAGACCCCCACAGCATTCCTGCGGCACGCAGGCACCATGTTGCGTGCCTTGGGCGACCGGGGCGCACGTCTAGACGCCCCGCTGGTACAAGACCATGACAACTGTCATGTACCTCCCCGGCACATGTGCCTATCCGAACCGGGCGCAAACACCGATGCCCGAAAGGCGCCGTGTGCCTAATCTGCAAGCAACGGGAACAGAAGCGGAGCAATGCGATGAAGGCCGCCCAGATCGGAAAAATGTTGAGCACGCTCTGGACCGACGAGGACGGCGTGACGGCGATCGAATATGCATTGCTTGCGTCGCTCATCGCTACAGTGATTGTCGGCTCGGTAATCGTCATTGGAACGGCAGTGTTGGCTCTGTACGAATTGGTCGTCGCCGCATTTCCGTAGACACGCGCCACCACAGCTGGAATTTTCGACTTGCATTTCCGGAACGGGCCTCCCGCTCCGGGTCTTAGCCGGGAGGTCCGGCATTTCTTGATGAAGGAGATGATCATGTTGGAAATGATGAAAAAATTCGTTCGGGACGAGGAAGGTGTGACCGCGATCGAGTATGGCCTGATTGCCGCCCTTATCGCCGTCGTCATTGTCGGAGCCGTTGCAATTATCGGGACGCAGCTCAACATCGTCTTCACAAAGATCGGCACTTGTCTCTCAGCGCCGGCCAGCTGCTAGTGATTAAACGTCCTTGAAAAATCGCGGAACCAGTTGTGGGCGCGGACCGGGTTCGTACCCACACTGGCTTTCGGTTAGTTATTTGAGCTACTCGCCTGGATGGATGGGAAATGGACATCGGGCTCGCGGCGCTGATGTGTGCACTGGCGGTTGCCGTCGTCACGGACATACGACAGGCCAGGGTGCCTAACCTCCTCGTGGTTCTTGGGACAGTGGCTGCCGTTCTGTACCACGGAATCTCCGTATATGGCGGAGGCGTACTGCATGTCTTGTCGGGGAGTATCGGATTGATTTCCCTCCTGGAAGGGATGATGGTCGGATTCGTCTGCCTGCTTCCTCTTTATGCGCTCCGGGCAATGGGCGCAGGCGACGTCAAGCTGATGATGATGGTCGGCGCCTTTCTCGGCCCGCTCCAGACCCTCGGCGTCGTCATGCTGACCTTTGTCGCCGGTGGAGTCCTCGCAATCGTAATGGCCTTATGGCAGCGCTCGTTCCGCCAGGTCGCCTTGAACCTGCGCTTCATGCTGACGACCTACGCCGTGCGCGCGGCCGGCGGCGGCGCCCTCGAAGTGGCCCCCTTGCAGCAGACCGCCGCCCGCATGCCCTACGCCGTCGCCATTGCCGCGGGCACCCTCCTGCAGCTCGCCCTCGTCCGCTCCGGAGGCTGGGCGTTGAGCTGACTTCATTCGTCTCTCGGAGCACTGCCATGAACGCACCCACCAGCGCCCGGATCGTCCCGATGGATGATTCCGGCACCTTTCCGCGTGCGCCGCGCACGCTGGACGAAACCGGCCTGCCGCTGCTTTTCCTCGTGGAACTCGCGACGAAACTGCTGTTCCTGCGCGGGCAGATGCGGCTGACCGAAATTTCGCATCACCTCCACCTGCCCGCGAGCGTGCTCGAAGCGCTGCTCGCCTTCATGCGCACCGAACGCGTCTGCGAGGTGGTGCGGCGGGGCGAAACCGACGGAGACATCCTGTTCGGGCTGACCGACGCCGGGCGGGCACGCGCATCCGAGTTTCTGGCGCGCTGCAAGTACGCGGGCCCCGCTCCAGTCAGCCTCGCGGACTACACCGAGCAGACCGACCGGCAGTCGGTGACGAAAATGCGCATCACGCGGGAGGACGTGAATGACGCCTTCCGCGACCTGATCATCAATCCCGAGGTCCGCGACCAGCTCGGCGCCGCGATGGGTTCGGGCCGCGCGATGTTCCTCTACGGCCCGGCAGGCGCCGGCAAGACTTACCTGGCCGAACGCCTGTCCCTGCTGCTGGAAGGCAATGTCGCGGTACCGCACGCCATCATGGTGGACGGCGAAATCATCCAGGTCTTCGACCCCCTCATCCACACGCCCGTGGACGACGGGCAACGCCCCGCAGGCCTGGACAACCTGCAGCGCGCGGACCTGCGCTGGGTACGCTGCCAGCGCCCCGTGGCAATCACCGGTGGCGAGCTGACCATGCGCATGCTCGACCTGCACTACGACATGAGCACCGGCTACTACCAGGCGCCCCCGCACGTGAAGGCGAACAACGGCATCTTCGTCGTGGACGACCTCGGCCGCCAGCTCGTCAAGCCTGAACAACTGATGAACCGCTGGATCGTTCCGATGGACCGCCGTCACGACTACCTCGCGCTGCACAGCGGCACGAAGTTTTCGCTGCCCTTCGACGTTGTCCTCGTCTTCTCCACCAACCTCATGCCCTCGGAGGTCGCCGACCCCGCCTTCCTGCGCCGCCTCGGCTACAAGATCCACATCGGGCCGATGAATGAAGACGAATACAGGAACATATTCACACGCGTCTGCGAGGAACGCGGCGTACCTTATGACGAAACAGCCTTCCGGACGCTGCTGGACGATTACCACAAGGTCCACAAAAAGCCGCTTCTGGCTTGCTTTCCGCGGGACATCATCGGCCAGATCGCCGACCTCGCCCGCTATCGCGGCGAGCCCGCAAGGCTGACGCCGGACGCTCTTCACTGGGCCTGGCACAACTACTTTGCGTCGCGCTGACCGGCGCGTCGGAGTAACGGAGCCCGCCATGGCGGGCATTGGCAGGGCCGCAAGCCGCGCGTCGGCGGCCCGGAAACAAGGGGACGCACATGAAGGCCAAAGGTCTCGTCTTTCTCTTCGTCGCAGTGCTCGCCGGTCTTGCCGCCGTGGTACTGGGAACACGGTGGCTGGAGTCGGTGGCCAAGCCGGGCGACAACCGCATTGCCGTCGCAGCGGTCGAACTGCAGCTCGGGGGGCGTATCACGCCCGACACCGTCCGCATGGTGGACTGGCCGTCAGGCAGCGTGCCCACGGGAGCATTCAAGGATGCGGCCTCGCTCGACGGGCGCATTGCGGTCTCCAGCCTCCTGCCCGGCGAACCGATCCTCGAATCGCGGCTCGCGCCCGTCGGTACCAAGGGCGGACTGTCTTCAGTGGTACCCGAAGGAAAGCGGGCGATCACCGTGCGTGTGAATGACGTGATCGGCGTCGCTGGCTTCGCGCTGCCGGGCAACTACGTCGACATCATGGTCAACACCGAGAAGGCGGACAACGCCCGCGGCGGCGGCGAGGACAACATGATCTCCAAGATCGTCCTGGAGCGCATTCTCGTGCTGGCCGTGGCGCAGGAAGCCAACCGCGACGAAACCAAGCCCAAGGTCGTGAACGCCGTGACGCTCGAGGTCACGCCCGAGCAGGCCGAACGGCTCGACCTCGCGCGCAGCGTCGGCACCCTGTCGCTGGTGCTGCGCAACCAGGTGGATTCGGATTCCGCGAAAACCGCCGGCATCACGAAAGCCGAACTGCTGCGCACCTCGGTGCTGGTGCCGCCGACCCCGGTTCCGCCTCCGCCCGTCGCGGCGAAGAAACCCGTCGCAAGCCGCCCGCGCCAGCCTGCACGGACTCCGGCCCCCTCGACCGACAAGGTGGAAGTCATCCGCGGCCTGCAGCGCTCCACGGCCGAGTTCTGAGCACGCAGCGAATCTCGTACTGTAGGGAGCAACAACAATGAAAAGCCTATCTGCCGTACTTCGTGCCAAGCCCCGCTCCAGCCAACTTGCCGCTTTGATCCTGGCCGCGGGCCTGTGCATCCCGATGTCGGCAATCGCCGCCAAGGCCGCCCCCGCCGCGGCGCCGAACCGGGGAATGGAACCTGTTTACGCCGAATCGGCGGAAATCGGGCCGGTAATGAACCTCATGCTCGGGAAGTCCACGCTACTGCGGCTGCCCGGCGCGATCGACCGGATCTCGGTGGGCAATCCGAACGTGGCCGACGTGACGCTTATCAGCGCGCGCGAGCTGTACCTGCTCGGCAAGACCGTCGGTTCAACCAACGTCATCCTGTGGCGCAAGGGCGGCGCGACGACCATCATTGATGTGTCGGTGAACGTGGATGCCGGCCGCCTGGAGTCGCGCATCCATGAACTGCTGCCCGAGGAAAAAGGTATCCGCGTCACCTCCGCCGCGGAATCCATCATTCTCACTGGCGAGGTGTCCAACTCGATGCGCGCAGAAGAGGCCGTATCGATCGCGGATGCCTATGTGCGCAACCTCAATCGCGGTCTCGTCTTGCCGGTAGTCGCAGGTGGCGGCCAAGTGGCGTCGGGCACGACGATCACCGTCGGTGAATCGCGCAGCGCTGGTGGCGCCGGCGGCGCGGTGCGCGCGGCGGGCTCCCAGGTCGTCAACATGATGCGCATCCGCTCGCCCCAACAGGTGATGCTCGAGGTGAAGGTCGCCGAGGTCTCAAAGACACTACTCGACAAGCTGGGCGCGGAGTTCCGCTTCTCGGCGACCAGAGGCGACTGGACCTACTCCATCATCAACAGCATGCTGACCGAAAGCGCGGGCCTGCTGACGGCCATCAAGAGCCCCAACAAGCTGCTCGCACTCGACGCCGAAAAGCGCGACGGTCTGCTGAAGATTCTCGCCGAACCCAACATCGTCGCGATCAGCGGGCAGGAAGGTAGCTTCCTGGCGGGGGGCAAGATCTTCATTCCGGTCGCACGCTCCAATGCAACGACCGGCGGAACGACCATCACGCTTGAGGAAAAGGAGTTCGGCGTCGGCCTCAAGTTCACGCCGACGGTGCTGGATGGCGGCCGCATCAACCTGAAGGTCGCCCCGGAAGTGTCCGAACTGTCGCAGACCGGCTCGCCCTTCACAACGATAGACGGCACCACTGCGATCCTGCCGAGCTTCACGGTCCGGCGGGCGCAGACGACGGTGCAGCTGATCGACGGCCAGAGCTTCGCGATCGCCGGCCTGATCAAGAACAACGTCACTGAATCGGTGAAGCGCTTCCCCGGCCTCGGCGAGATTCCCATCCTCGGCGCACTATTCCGCAGCAGCGAATTCCAGACCGACCGCAGCGAACTGATGTTCGTGATCACGCCGCGCCTAGTGAAACCACTGGCGACCAACTACTCGCTGCCGACCGACGGCTTCGTGCCGCCGTCACGCGGGGAATTCTTCCTGGAAGGCAGGATGGAAGGCCGCCCCTCGTTCGACGAAACGCCCGCAGGCAACCCACCGTCCGCCCCGGCTGACGGCGGATTCCAGACCCGATAGGAGGAGATGGCCATGCTCAGAGCACTTACCGCCCTCGTGTTCGCTGCCTCGTCCATCGCGACAGGATGCGCGACCACCACCCCCAACCTCGATGCGAAGTTCGGACATGCGGTCACCGCTGCGCGCGCGCTGCAGACGATTAATCCGGACGCGTCCCGCAACACCGACCCGGTCGCCGGCATAGACGGCGAATCGGCTGGGCACAGCATCGACCGCTACCACGACAGCTTCAAGGCGCCGCCCTCCACCTTCTCGGTGATCAACATCGGTGAAGGCATCAGCAGCGGCGGTCAGTGAGCCCCGCAGGGGCTAGCGCAACCAGGAGAATCGCGGCAATGGCACCGACACTCCCGTTCAGGCACCGCCAGCGCGGTGTAGTGGCCGTCATGGCCGGGCTGACTGCCGTGACGCTTTTCGCTTTTGGAGGAATCGTCCTCGATCTGGGGCATCTCTACATCGCGAAGTCCGAGTTGCAGAACGCTTCCGACGCAGCTGCGCTGGCAGGCGCGAAGGAGCTGAACAACAAGCTGACCGGAGTGAACGCCGCAGTTACCCGGGCCATTGCGACTGCCGCGCAACACAAATACAACTTCAATGCCGCCGTGACGATCACGATCGCAAACATTCGCCTCGGCACTTGTCCAAATGCAAACAACCTCAATACTTGGAAGCGCCCCGGCGTTCGTACGCCAACCTGCACCTTCGTACCCGCGGCGAGCGTCACCAGCGACGCCTTGGCGTCCGGATTGACGTTCATGGAGGTGGATACGGGCGACCAGAGCCTGAACAGCTACTTGATGCGGGTCGCGAGTGCAGAGTTCAAGACAACGCAAACCGCGGGATATTCCGTTGCGGGACGTTTCTTCACCAACGTGACGCCCATCGGGGTCTGTGCGGTCGATCCTGACCACCTCACCCGTAGCTACGTCTACCCGGATGGAAGCACCGAACTGATCGAACTGGGCTTCCGCCGCGGCGTGAGTTACAACATCATCGAGCTCAACCCTCTTGGCGGGGCATCCGGCACGCCCATGCTTATCAACCCGGTGGACGCCCCCCCGGGCGCCTGCGACCCCAATCATTCGAGTGCTAATTTCACCGCGCCGTTCGTCTGTCAGGGCAACAGCGCGGTTGCCAACAATGTTGGCACGGGTAGCAAGGTTTATGTGAACACCGGTTTTTCCGTCGGACCGATCCAAAGGGCACTCAACAGCCGCTTTGCCGATTTCGGCGGAGGTTCCCCTTGTGACCCGGCAACCGCACCGTCAGACAGCAACATCAGATATTTTGAGAAGAGCCCTCCTCCGCCCGCAGTTGGCCGCCCCCGCGACTGGATGGAAAAGGACTTGGACGTCCTGCCTAATCGTCAAACGGTAAGGCTGAACCAGGATGCAACCGGTAACTTGACCGGTCTGCACGAACCGGACTACTGGCCGTACGCCGTACCGCCTTCGCTGGCTGCGAATCCGTTCGCTCCCAACCCGCCACCTGCGACGCCGACCTTGCCCTTCGACCGATATGGCGCTCTCTGGACGTACTCGCGGCCAACCCAAGTTGACGGGAGCAGTCCGCCCAAAGCCGGAACTCCTATCAGTGCGACGAACCTGAATTGGGCGAAACTTTACAACGCGGGCAACGCCCAGACTCCCGCCGGAAAGGACTTGCTGGACGAGTCTGCATATCCATTTTCCATTGGTGGAAAATTTACGGCGGCTAACCCTGCCTCGCCATCACCATACAATCAGACCAACGGCAACTACTTCGATCCTCCTCCGGCCAAATACGCCCCGGGCAAAACCAATCGGCGGGTTCTAAACATCGTCATCGTCGATTGCAGGACCTTTGTTGGCAAGAGCGGACTGTCCTGCGAAGCGCTCCCCGTAAAGGCTATCGGGAAATTCTTCATGCAGGTGCCGGCCGACCTCAACGGCTCGCCTAAAAAAATAGAAACCGAATTCGCCGGACTTGTAGATCCTGTTCCCACTTCAGAAATCATGCTGTATCGGTGAAGCCATGAACGGACGCAGTCTTCATTGTTGTCCAGTGGGTAAGCGCGAGGCGGGCGTCGCCGCTGTCGAGTTGGCCTTCGTGATCTTTTTCCTGCTGCTGCTGGTGGCGGGGATCGTCGAGTTCGGGCGGGCCTTCTGGTATTACGACGCGCTGACGAAGGCAACGCGCGACGGTGCGCGACTGCTTAGCGTCGCCGAGCGCGCAAACTTCACGAGTTTCATCGACACGGCGCAGACCCGTGTCATGACTGTCGCAAACGCTGCGAATCTCAACCCGGCCCTGGCCAAATCCAACGTTGCGGTAACCTGCCTGAACAAGGATTTTGGCGAGATCGGCTGCAGCAATGGGACCAGCGCACCGGAAAACGTCCGGGTCGCCATTTCTGGCTACGCAATCGACATTGGCGGAATGTTTCCGTTCATTCTGCCGGGCACCGCAACAGTATTCGCGGGAATTCCCCTCGCGCCGCACACGACGATGCCCTACATGAAGTGAGGCGTGCGATGAAAAAGACTATTTACAGACTACAGATTGCGCGGCGGGAAAATGGCACGACGGCGGTGGAGTTCGCGATCGTTGCGATGGTATTTCTTCTGATCGTGCTCGGCATCATGGAATTCGGCCGCCTCTTGTATGTCTGGAATACCGTGCAGGAGGTTACCCGCCGCGCAGCGCGTGAAGCCGTAGTTCGGACGGCTGACGACGCGAGCCTGATTGCCCGCATGGCAGTATTTCACAACGAAACCAGTAGCGGCACTGTCCGCCTGCCCGCCGGACTCGAAATCAGCAACGCGGAAGTGAAACTCAATTATCTGCGGGCCGATCTTAGCGCTCCCAGTCCGATGCCCGTGGATGCGAGCGGCCACTTTGATCCGGCAAAAAACCTCGCCGCATGCAATAGTGCCGACCCCAACGAACTGGCAAGCTGCGTCCGATTCGTCGAGGCGTGCCTGGCCACGGACGGAGCATGCGCGAACACTGTGAAATACGCGCCGATGATCAATCTTTTCCCATTTCTTGCGATCGACATTCCTGTATCGCGCGTGCTCATGCCCGCCGAAAGCCTCGGCTTCAATATTTCCGAATAGCATAATTCATGGCCGCCCCCAAACAGGTTCCGAAAATGAGCAAAACGCGCATCACAGTCGCATCCCTGGACAAGCAGCATCTCTCCGAGATTACGAGCATCCTGGAACAGGACTCCTCGTTCGGCGAGGTCGTTGCGCTCCAGTGCCAGGCAGAGGGACTCGACGCAATCAAGACCGCGCCGGACGTCCTCATCCTCAACGGCAACCTGCCCGAAACGGGCGGACTGGAAAGCCTTGAACGGCTGCATCTGCGGAGCCCCGAAACCGGGTTCATCGTCATCAGCGACAACAAGACCCCGGAATTCCTGCTGCGCGCGATGCGCGCGGGCGTGCGCGAAGTGCTACCGAAGCCCGTGACCGACATGCAGTTGCGCGCGGCAATCCACCGGGTGGCCCCCCGGCGCAAGGTCAGCGAAGAGGGGAAGATTCTCGCACTGACGTCGTGCAAAGGGGGAAGCGGGTCGAGTTTTCTGGCAACCAACCTGGCGTGGATGCTCGCGGAACAGTTCGGCAAACGCGTCGCGCTGATCGATCTGAACCTCCAGTTTGGCGACGCGACGATGTATGTCACCGACCAGAAGCCGGCGAGCAATCTGGCGCTCGTGTGCCAGCAGATCCATCGCCTGGATGCCGCCTTCCTGGAAGCGGCGATGATTCAGGTGACGCCTCGCTTCAGCCTGCTCGCAGCCCCCGACGACCCGGCCCAGGCGGTCGACGTCCGCGCCGAGCATGTCGAGGCGATCCTGAAGGTTGCGCGGGCGAATAACGATTTCGTCGTCGTCGACGTGGGACGCTCGCTCGACGGTGTGAGCCTGAAGCCCTTCGACATGGCAGACATGATCTTCCCGGTGGTGCAGTTGACGCTGCCTTTCATCCGTGAGGGCAAGCGTCTGGTCCAGGTGTTCCAGTCCCTCGGATACCCGATATCGAAGGTCGGTCTGATCGTGAATCGCTACGACAAGTCCAGCGAAATCGGCCTGGAGGATGTCGAGCGCACGATAAATGCGAAGGTGTTCAAGGCAATTCCGAATGCATACGAGGCGGTCGCCGCATCGGTCAACCAGGGGCAGCCGATCGCGCTGCTGGCGAAGAACAGCCCGGTGACGAAGGCGCTACGCGAGATTGCGGAATCGCTCACCAACGATTCCCCGAAAGCCGAGAAGCGCTGGTTCTCGCGCCTGTTTGCTTCAAATTGAGATATTGAGCGGGGAGAACTGAAATGAGCTTGCGTCAGCGTCTCGAATCGGTATCGGCAGAAACCGCCCCGCACGCGTTCGGGGCCCCCGATGCCACGAACGGCCGGGCCTACCAGGCCCTGAAGTTGCGTATCCACCAGTTGCTGCTCTCGCGCATCGACCTCGAGGCGATGGAGAACCTCGCGCCCGAGCAGTTGCGCGACGAGTTGCGGCTAATGGTGGAGCGCCTGCTGACCGAAGAAAACATCGTCGTCAATACAAACGAACGGCGTGATCTGGTTCGCGACATCCAGTACGAGATGCTGGGTCTGGGACCGATCGAGCCGCTGCTGGCCGACCCATCGGTATCGGACATCCTGATCAACGGGTCGCAGCATGTCTATGTCGAGCGTCACGGCAAGCTCGAACGCACCACAGTGAGTTTCAGCGACGACGCGCACCTGATGAAGATCATCGACAAGATCGTGTCGCGGGTCGGGCGGCGGGTCGACGAGTCCAGCCCCATGGTGGATGCACGCCTGCCGGACGGCTCGCGCGTGAACGCCATCATTCCGCCGCTTGCGCTCGACGGCCCGATCGTCTCGATCCGCCGCTTCGCCGCGACGCCGCTGACGATGATGAAGCTGATCGACTACAAGACGCTCACGCCGCCGATGGCCGAGCTTCTCGCCGGACTCGTGCGTTCGAAGGTGAACATCCTGATCTCGGGCGGCACCGGCAGCGGCAAAACGACGCTGCTGAACATCCTGTCTGGCTACATCCCGGTCGATGAGCGCATCGTCACGATCGAGGACGCGGCGGAACTGCAACTACAGCAGCCACACGTGGTACGCCTGGAAACCCGCCCGCCCAACATCGAAGGCAAGGGCGAGGTGACGCAGCGCTCCCTCGTGCGCAACGCGCTGCGCATGCGCCCCGACCGCATCATCCTCGGCGAGACGCGCGGCGCGGAGGCCTTCGACGTGATGCAGGCAATGAACACCGGCCACGAAGGCTCGATGACCACGGTGCACGCGAACTCGGCCCGCGATGCATTGGGCCGCATGGAAAACATGATCGGCATGGCCAACGCCAATCTGCCGCCCAAGGTCGCCCGTTCGCAGATTGCGAGCGCGATCGGCGTTGTCGTGCAGACGAACCGCCTGACCGATGGCAAACGCAAGCTGACTAGCCTGCAGGAAATCACCGGAATGGAGGGCGACGTGATCACCATGCAGGAAATCTTTACCTTCCGTCAGACGAACATCTCCGACACCGGCGTGGTCGACGGGTATTTCACCGCAACCGGGGTACGCCCGCACTTCGCCGACCGGCTGCGCACCTTCGGCGTAACGCTTCCCGAAGACATGTTCAACCCCGCGCGCCGCTTCGAGTGAGGTAGCCATGGACATCCTGAACGTCCTCTTTGCCCTCGCAGTATTTGTCGCAGTGGTGCTGGCCCTGGAAGGAGGCTTCCTGTGGTGGAACGCCACCCGCGGCGCGGAAGCGCAGCGCCTGAGCCGACGGCTGGAGGAAGTTGCGACCGGCATAGCGCAGGAACGCCCCCGCGCACTCTTCAAGGATGCAAAGGGAACCGGCTCGGAGTTCGCCGACCGCCTCATGGAGGCGATTCCGCACCTGCACGGGCTTAATCGCCTCATCGTGCAGTCGCGCCTCAACCTCACCTTCACGCAGTTCGTAGGCTGGACCCTTGCGCTGGCAGCGCTGGGGTTCATAGCAGCGCTGGTCCTCAAGCAACACATCGTGGTGGCGGCGATCGCGGCGGTGTTGTTCGGAATCATGCCCCTGATCTACGTGGCCCGCGCGCGCGCGAAACACATGCAAACCTTTGAGCGCCAGCTTCCAGAGGCCCTGGACTTGATGGGGCGGGCGCTGCGCGCCGGTCATGCCTTCCCGACGGCGGTGAAGATGGTCGGCGATGAAATGAAGGACCCGATCGGCGGCGAGTTCCGCATCCTGTTCGACGAAACGAACTACGGGGTGCCGCAGCAAACCGCCCTACTTAACCTCGCTTCGCGCACCGACAGCACGGACCTGAGCTACTTCGTGATCGCGGTGCTGATCCAGCGCGATTCCGGGGGCAACCTCGCCGAACTGCTCGACAACATCAGCGCCATCATCCGCGCGCGCCTGAAGCTCTACGGCGACATCCGCACGCTGTCTGCCGAAGGGCGCCTGTCGGCATGGATCCTGGGCCTGCTGCCGTTCGCCACGGCTGCACTCATCAACGTCGTGAATCCGGGCTTCATGAAAGTGCTTTGGCAGGACGCAGCCGGCCTGAAGATGATAGGGATTGCCCTGACGATGATGGTGATCGGCGTCCTGTGGATGCGCAAGATCATCCGGATTCGCGTCTAGCGCGGCGATAACAGAGGAGATTCCGGATATGGATTACAACCAGATCACCTTCCTGGCGCTGCTGTTCATTGCCGTTACGGCCGGTGCTTTCTTCCTGATGTCGCTGTTCACCCGTTCGGCGACCGCCGAACGCCTGCAGGCCCTCGGCGGCGGGCACAAGCCCGCTGCGTCGTCCGTGTCCGACAACTGGATCGAACGCACGGTCAAGCTCACCGGCCCGCTCGCGAAGCTCTCCACGCCCGAGGACGGTGAGTATGTATCGGCGCTTCGCATCCGCTTTCTGCACGCAGGCATCCGCAATCAGGCAGCGCCCTACGCCTATTTCGGCATCAAGACGGTGCTTGCGCTGGCGTTCCCGCTGCTGGCGTATTTCACGGTTCTCATCACGACGCCCGAGCTGAAATTCCAGGGCACGCTGCTTGTGATCCTGCTGACCGCGGCGATCGGCTACTACCTGCCCAATCTGGTTCTGGAACGGATAATCTTCCTGCGGCAGAGGGAGATCTTCGAGACCTTTCCCGATGCCCTGGACCTGATGACCGTGTGCGTCGAGGCCGGCTTGGGCATCGAGGCGGCGCTCGTGCGTGTCGCCGACGAAATGCAGCACAAGAGCGCGGCACTGTCCGAGGAACTGCATCTCGTCACGCTCGAACTGCGCGCAGGCATGGAGCGCGCGCGCGCGTTGCGCAACCTCGCCATCCGCACGGGGGTCGAAGAAGTCGAAGGTTTCGTCGCGATGATCATCCAGTCCGAACGCTTCGGCACCAGCATCGCGTCGTCGCTGCGCGTGCATTCGGACATGCTGCGCACGCGCCGCCGTCAGCGGGCCGAGGAAGCCGCGGCCAAGATTGCGCTGAAGCTCCTTTTCCCGCTGATCTTCTGCATCTTCCCGTCGCTGCTCCTCGTCCTGCTCGGACCGGCGATGATCCAGATCTACCGCATCCTGTTGCCGACCTTCGCCGGCACGACAGGCGGATGACACCCAGGGGAGTTACGATGACAACGAACAAAATCGTATTCGCACTGAAACCCGTGCTTGCGGCGATGGTGCTCGGCGCGTGCTCCACCGCGCCGACGATGCCGCCCAAAGCATGGTCGGTCGATCCGGTGCTCGAAATCCAGCACTCCGGCCGCGATGCCGACACCTACTATCAGCTCGGCCGTTACCACGACGGACAAGACAGGCTCGGCGTTGCAATCGCCGCCTATCGCGTCGCAGTCGCCGCAAACGTGCAGCACGGCGCGGCATGGAATGCGCTCGGAACCGCGCTCGCCAAGAGCGGGAAGCTCGCGGAGGCCATCGACGCGTTCGAGAAGGCTGCGGCAATCACACCCGATGCGAGCCACGTCCAGAACAACCTCGGTTACGCGCTCATGCTCGCGGGACGCGACCGGGACGCCGTTGTGCCACTGCGCCGCGCGGTTGACCTCGACCGCGACAACCGCCATGCCTGGCGCAACCTCGAAACGGCGTACGCCCGCACCGGCGAGCGCGAGCAGGCGATGGTGGCCAAGGGGTTCGCGGACGTGGGCCAAGCGCCGGCTGCCTCTCCGCAGCCTCCCGCTCCGGCAACGCAGGCCGTCGCGGCAAACGAAACCCAGGCCCAAACGGGCAGCGTGCTCGTGCAGCTTGCGGACAACGTATTCGAATTGCGGGCGCCGACCTTGTCCCGCACCGAGACCGTGGCAGAGGCCGCGACCATCATCAAGGCGGCCGTCGCCCCTGCCGCGAGTGCTCCTGCTGCAGTGGTCTATCCGGTACGAACAGCGGGCGAAACCGTCCGCACCAGCGCGTTGACGCCCGAGCCCCGAACCCCGGCGCCGGTCCGGTCCGTTACCTCAGACCCGTCCATTACCCCCGCTAGATCCGCAACCCCGACCCTGGCTACCACCCAGATCCCGACTGCGGTAGCGGTTCCGACTGCTGTAACGGCCCCGGTGGCCGTCATGGTTCCGGCCGCTATCGCGATCCCGGCCCCGCAGAAGCCGCAGCTCATCGCGCGCATCATCCGCTACGAAATCACCAACGGTCAGGGCGGCGAAGGACTCGCCCGGCGGCTCGCCGCGCTATTGGGACGCGAGGGGGGCGAGCGTCCCCGGCTCACGAACCACAAGCCGTTCGACCAGATGCTGTCCTACGTCGAGTATCGCGAAGGCTATCGTGAGGCTGCTGCGGCCTTCGCCAAGCGTCTGCCCTTCCGTGCCGAACTGCGCGCCGCACCCGCCAATCTCGTCGTGACCGACGTGCGGCTGATGTTGGGCAAGGATCTGAACATCAGCGATGCCTGCTCGGCGCTGGGGCTCTGCGCCAGATACGCACGCAATGCGGCGCCGGCTCCGCAGGCGCAAAAGGGCGGATTCACTCGCACCAACGAGGAAACCAGGCAGGAGCAACGCCGACCTTCCGATCCGGTCTATTAACCCGGCAACCAGGACGGAAAGACGCAGCGCCTTCCGCCATGCAGTGGTCGATCCCCCACCGCTGCGTGGCGGAAGGCGCCTTCGGCTGTCCGCCCTGCGAGTTGCAGGCAGCCGGGCTCAGCTTCGTTTCAGGTCTCGGTAGAAGTTCTCGTGCGGACCAACGGATTCCAGATAAATCAACCTGACTTGCTCCGCGACCGTGTACCCAAGCAGGTAGAGTTGCCCCTGGCTTCGAAACTTGACGACCAGCAACTCCGCCAGATCTCCCTTCTTGCGTTCGCCTATCGCCGGGTCTTCCGCGATTGAGGCGACTGCGATGTCGACATCGGCGACGACGTTGTCGTGCAGCTTCTTGTACTGTCTCGCGAATCGGCGTGTCTGCTGGACGCCATAGGCGCTCACTGTGCACGACTCCGCGGCACGAAGGGGGTGGCGTCTTCGCGTGCCTCGGCCATCGAAGCGAGAGATTCGGCAATAAAACTCACCGGCAAGTCGGGGTTGTCGAGTGCAGCGCGGCCCACCTTTGCCCAGAACTCGATCTGGCCGGCAATGGTGCGATGCTCGGCCGCGGCATCGGCCTTGGCCTGGTTGTAGAGCGTTTGGTCGATTCGGATCGAGGTGGTGGCGGGCATGGCGGAACTATTACTACAATTGTGGTAAGACATCCTAGATCCAAACGCCGCTTCTGTCCACACGCCGAAAAGAACAAACCCCCGCGCGGCGTGGGCCTCGCGGGGGTTTGCGTATCAGGGTGCGACACCTGGCGTGCCGCGGACTTCCAGATGATGCTTAGTGCGACGCTGCCGTCGCTGCGCCCACGCCCGTCTGCGCGCGCACGTACTGGTCGTCGAAGGCTTCGATTTCCTTCTGTGCGGCGACGCTGGAATCCATCTTCGACACGAGGATCGCGAGGATGAAGGCGATCGGCATCGAGAACAGAGCCGGCTGGGTGTAGGGGAAGATCGGCGCAGCGTTGTGCAGCACGTCCACCCACACCGACTTCGACAGCACCACGAAGGTCACGGCGCTCGCCAGACCCGAGTAACCGCCGAAGAGCGCGCCGCGGGTCGTGAGCCCCTTCCAGTACATCGACAGGATCAGCACCGGGAAGTTGGCCGAAGCGGCGACGCCGAAGGCGAGCGCGACCATGAACGCGATGTTCATCTTCTCGAAGGCCATGCCGAGCAAGACGGCGACGATGCCGAGGCCGATGGTGGCGAACTTCGACACCTTCAGCTCGGTCGTTTCCGACGCCTTGCCCTTCATGATGACGCGGGCGTAGATGTCGTGCGAGATCGCCGATGCGCCGGCCAGTGCCAGACCGGCGACGACCGCGAGGATGGTCGCGAAGGCCACGGCCGACAGGAAGCCCAGCAGCAGGTTGCCGCCGACCGCCTTGGCGAGGTGCATCGCGATCATGTTGCCGCCGCCGATGACCTTGCCGCCGAGTTGGCCGGCTTCGAAGAAGTCCGGGTTCTGGCCGACGATCAGGATCGCGCACAGGCCCATGATGGCGATGACGTTGAAGAAGTAGGCAACGATGCCCGAGGCGTAGAGCACCGACTTGCGTGCTTCCTTGGCGTCCGTCACGGTGAAGAAGCGCATCAGGATGTGCGGCAGGCCGGCGGTGCCGAACATCAGGCCGAGGCCGAGCGAGATCGCGGTGACCGGGTCGGCGAGCAGGCTGCCCGGGGCGAGCAGCTTGCCACCCAGCTTGTGCACTTCCATCGCGCGCGTCGTCAGCTCGTCGAAGCTGAAGCCGAACTGGCTGAATGCGAGCAGCATTACGGCGGTGCCGCCGATCAGCAGCATGCAGGCCTTGATGATCTGCACCCACGTCGTTGCGACCATGCCGCCGAAGGTGACGTACACCATCATCAGTGCGCCGACCACGAACAGCGCGATGTTGTAATCGAGGCCGAACAGCAGCTTGATGAGCTGGCCGGCGCCGACCATCTGCGCGACGAGGTAGAAGCACACCACGGTCAGCGAGCTGACGGCGGCCATCGTGCGCACCTTGCCCTGGTCGAGGCGGTAGGCGGTGATGTCGGCGAAGGTGAACTTGCCGAGGTTGCGCAGGCGTTCGGCCATCAGGAACAGGATGATGGGCCAGCCGACGAAGAACGCGATCATGTAGATGTACGCGTCGACGCCTTGCGTGTACATCATGGCGGTCAGGCCGAGCAGGGTCGCTGCGGACATGTAGTCACCGGCGATCGCCAGGCCGTTCTGCCAGCCGGTGATGCCGCCACCGGCCGTGTAGAAGTCGGCGGTCGACTTGGTGCGCGATGCGGCCCAGTAGGTGATGACCAGGGTCATCATCACGAACAGGAAGAACATCCCGATCGCGTGCAGGTTGAGGCCCTGCTTTTCCGTCTGGGCGATGGCATCGCCGGCAACGGCCGAAGCGGCCAGGGAAAACGAGAACAGGCCGGCGGCCAGGCGCGAGGTCACGGAGGCTTTCATTATTTTTCCTCTTTCCACGCGGCGCGCACGATTTCGTTGTTGATGTCGTCGAACTCGCCATTGGCGCGACGCACATAGACCAGGGTCAGCACCCAGAAGAACACGAACTGGAACAGGCCGACCGCGACGCCGATGGTCAGGTTGCTGCCTTCGGACAGACGCTTCGCGATGAGCTCGGGCGCGAACGCGACGAGCATCACGAAGCCGTAGAAGATCGTCAGGACGACGATCGACAGGATCGTGGCAAAGCGGGTCCGCTTCGCGACGAGTTCCGCGAAACGCGGATTGCGCCTTATGTGCGCATACATTGAAACTGACATTCCCTCTCCCTCCAAGAAAAGCAACGGTGTAACGCTGCCCCGCCACACACCTCCTTCTGCCGCCCCGATGTCTGCCGCACCGGTGACGACGGGCGGATGATATATCATCTAGAAGACTCCATACCATAACGTATGGAGTTTTTTTAATTGTTTGATAAATTGAATTTTTCTACCATTTTGACCACTTTCCGAAACGACGAACGGACCCCGGCCATGAGCGGCGAGATACTCTTTTCCACCGATGGCGACATCGCCACGCTGACCCTATCCAACCCCGAAAAACTGAACGCGATCGACTCCGCGATGTGGGTCGCGCTACGCGAAGCCTTCGAGCGCATCGCCGCGAGCCCCGCACTGCGCTGCGTGGTCCTGCGCGGCGCGGGCGACAAGGCCTTCGCGGCCGGCGGCGACATCGAGGAGTTCCTGACGGTGCGCGCGACCGTCGACGACGCGCTGCACTACCACGACACGCTGGTGGCGGCGGCGCTGGACGCGATCCGCGCCTGCGCGATTCCAACCGTGGCCGCGATCCAGGGCGCCTGCGTCGGCGGCGGGCTGGAGATCGCCGGCTGCTGCGACCTGCGCATCGCCGGCGAGTCGGCGCGCTTCGGCGCCCCGATCAATCGCCTGGGCTTCTCGATGTATCCGGGCGAGATGGCAGGCCTGCTCGATCTGGTCGGCCCGGCGGTGTTGCTGGAGATCCTGCTCGAAGGGCGCATCCTCGACGCGCGCGAAGCGCTGCAGAAGGGCCTGCTAACACGGGTCGTCGATGACGAGAAGGTGCTGGACGAGGCCCGCGCAAGCGCAGCGCGCATCGTCGCCGGCGCCCCGCTGGTTGCGCGCTGGCACAAGCAGTGGGTGCACCGCTTGATGCGCGGCAACGCCCTGAGCGGGGAAGAAAAGCGCGCAGCGTTCGATTTCCTTGCGACGGACGATTACAAGGAAGGGCTCGAAGCCTTTTTCGCCAAGCGCAAGCCGGTGTTCAAGGGGCGTTGAGCGGCACGCCGACGAAAGCCCCGGTGGGAAAAACACCAGGTCGGCGGAATGCGATCACGCAAGCCAGGCCTTCGGTAGCACCGTCGAGAGATCCAGGCTCACCGCGACGCTGTCGGCGAGGCGATCGAGGTCGGCCTCCCGCCGCGCCGCGAGATCGACCGTTTCGACCTCACCTGCCCCGGCCCAGGCGAGCAGCGCGGACAGGGCTTCCGGCGCGTCGAAGAGGCCATGCAGGTAGGTTCCGAGGATCTGCCCGTCGGCCGAGAGCGCGCCGTCTGCCCGACCGTCGTCGAAGCGTAGCGCGGGGCGGTCGAGGGCTGCGCCGCGGCTCACGCCCATGTGGATCTCGTAGCCGGCGACGGCAGCACCGCCTGGCAGGCACAGATTCCCGCTGCGGTTTTCGAGCTGCTTTTCGGCTTCGAGGACGGTTTCCATGTCGAGCAGCCCGAGGCCCGGCACGGTGCTCGGCGCGCCTTCCAGCCCGTGCGGGTCAGCGAGGCTCGCGCCCAGCATCTGGAAGCCGCCACAGATGCCTGCGACCTTGCCGCCATAGCGCAGGTGCCGCTTGATCGCAGCCTCCCAGCCCTGCGCACGCAGCCAGGCGAGGTCGGCCTGCACGCTCTTGGAGCCGGGCAGCACGATCAGGTCGGTGGGAGGGATCGCCTGTCCCGGTCCGATCCAGCGGAAATCGACCTGGGGATGGAGGCGCAGCGCGTCGAGGTCGGTGTGGTTGGAGATGCGCGGATAGACCGGCGCCGCCACGCGCAGGCGCGCCTCGCCCTTGTCGACGCAGGCGTCGCCGAGCGCGTCCTCTGCGTCGAGGAAGAGGCCGTGCAGGTAGGGCAGCACGCCCAGCACCGGCCTTCCGGTGCGTTCCTCGAGCCAGTCCAGACCGGACTGCAGCAGACCGATGTCGCCGCGGAAACGGTTGATGACGAAGCCTTTCACGCGCGCCTGCTCCGACGGCGACAGCAGTTCGAGCGTGCCGACGAGATGCGCGAACACGCCGCCACGGTCGATGTCGGCGACTAGGATCACCGGCACGTCGGCCGCTTCCGCGAAACCCATGTTGGCGATGTCGCGATCGCGCAGGTTGATTTCGGCCGGGCTCCCGGCGCCTTCGACGAGCACGCAGTCGTAGGCGCTCGTGAGGCGATCCCAGGACTGCATCACGGCCTTCATCGCGGTCGGCTTGTAGGCATGGTAGTCGCGCGCCGACAGGTTGGCGGCGACCTTGCCGTGGATGACGACCTGCGCACCGATATCGGTGGACGGCTTCAGCAACACGGGATTGAAGTCGGTGTGCGGCGCGACCCCGGCGGCGAGCGCCTGCAGCGCCTGCGCGCGACCGATCTCGCCGCCGTCGGCCGTCACCGCCGAGTTCAGCGCCATGTTCTGCGGCTTGAAAGGCGCGACACGCACGCCGCGACGGGCGAGCAGGCGCGCAAGTCCGGCGACCAGCGTGCTCTTGCCAGCGTCGGAGGTCGTTCCCTGCACCATCAGGGTGATTGCTTGCGGCATGGCGTAGAATCCCGGCTCGTTCAAAGCGGCGGATTATCGCCGATTACTAACCGGGCGACTAAACAGCGTCGGGCTGAGCCTGTCGCAACCCTGCCAATGCCCTTCGACAGGCTCGGGGCGAACGGTTGTGTTTGATTTGATTTCCGCCTTGATTGCTTCGCGCCGATGATTTCCCCGCTCGTCAAATTCCTCGCCGGCATCACGCTCGACGCCCTGCGCAGGGCAGCCTGACGTGCAACTCGACCACTACGTCAACACGATAGGCCGCCACCTGCGCGCCCGCTTCGGCGAACGCGTGCACAAGCTGCCGCTGCACGCGAACTTCACCTGTCCCAACCGCGACGGCACGCTCGGGCGAGGCGGCTGCACCTTCTGCAACGTGCGCGCCTTCAGCGACGAGGCCGAGGCGCCGATCGCGCAGCAGCTCGACGCCGGCCGCGTCCGCGCCGACCGTGCGCGCCGCTACCTCGCCTACTTCCAGGCCTACACCAGCACCTATGCGGAAGTTGAGACGCTGCAGCGGCTGTACGAGGAGGCGCTCGCCGGCGCGGACATCGTCGGGCTGTGCATCGGCACGCGCCCCGACTGCGTGCCCGACGCGGCCCTGGACCTCCTCGCCGGATACCGCGAGCGCGGCTACGAGGTGTGGCTGGAGCTGGGCCTGCAGAGCGCCTTCGACGACACGCTCGCACGCATCAATCGCGGCCACGGCTTCGCGGCCTACGCGGATGCGACGGCGCGCGCCCACGCACGCGGGATTCCGGTGTGCACGCACCTCATCGTCGGCCTGCCGGGCGAGTCGCCCGAGCGCAGCCTGGACACGCTGGAGCACGTACTGGCGCTCGGCGTCGAGGGGCTGAAGCTGCACCCGCTGATGATCGTCAAGGGCAGCCGCCTCGCGGCCGCGTGGCGCCGTGGCGAGGTCGCGCCGCCCGACGCCGCGCATTACGCCGAAGTCGCCGCGGAAATGATCCGGCGCACGCCGGCAAGCGTCGTCTATCACCGTGTGTCCGCGACCGCCAACGCGCCGACGCTGCTCGCGCCCGCGTGGTGCGCGGCGCGATTCGAGGGTATCCACGAGATCGCGCGCCGGCTCGCCGCGATCGGCGCGCAGGGCAGCCTGACGACGCAGCCCCTGGCGCCTCCTTCCCTGGCGTCGGGGGCAGACCACCCCGCCGCCCGCACGGCGATCCGCCCGAACTGAGAGACCTATGCCGCAACACCCAGCCCTGTTCCACCGCCTGCGCCCCATCTCCGCAGTGATCCTCACCGCAGCCTCGCTCGCGGCAACCAGCGCACTGGCGGAGATCGCGATCCGCGACGACACCGGCCGCGACGTCAAGCTTGCCCGCCCGGCCGCACGTATCGTGAGCCTCGCCCCGCACGTCACCGAGCTGTTGTTCGCGGCGGGAGCCGGGGAGCGCGTCGTCGGCGCGGTCGCATACAGCGACTACCCGGAGGCGGCGCGCAGCCTGCCGCGCGTGGGCGGCTACGCGAACGTCGACATGGAGGCGGTCGCGGCACTCAAGCCCGACCTGGTGATCGCGTGGAAGAGCGGCAACCGCGACGCCCACCTGGACAAGCTCGCGGCGCTGGGCATCCCCGTCTTCATGAACGAACCGCGCAACCTGGACGACGTCGCGCGCAGCCTGGAAACGATCGGCAGGCTCGCCGGCACCGAGGCCGCAGGCCGCGCCGCCGCCGACGCGTTCCGCGCGCGCAAGGGAGCGCTCGCGGCGCGGTTCGGACAGCGCCCGCGCGTGCGCATGTTCTACCAGATCTGGGACAAGCCGCTGATGACGATCAACGACGAGCACCTGATCTCGGACGTGATCCGCCTGTGCGGCGGCGAAAACGTGTTCGGCAGACTCACGCAGCTCGCACCGACGATAGGCGTGGAAAGCGTGCTGGCAGCCGACCCCGAGGTGATCGTCGCGAGCGGCATGGGCGAGGCGCGCCCGGAATGGCTGGACAACTGGAAACGCTGGCCCAAGCTCGTCGCGACGGTGCGGGACAACCTCTATTTCGTGCCGCCGGAGCTGATCCAGCGCCACACACCACGCATCCTCGACGGGGCGACGACGCTGTGCGAGCAGCTGGACAAGGCGCGCGGCAAGCGCCCCGCCGGGAATTGACGCGCCCCGGCCGCGCTCAGGCGCGGCGCGCGCGCTCGTAGCGCTGGCGCCAGTCGCGGCGCGAATCCTGCCACCATGCGCGGTCGAACACCCACGACAAGGTCGGCAGGATAGGGCCGAGATAGGTGTTCGCGAGCGACTCGCCACCGCTCACGGGGACGGCGGGATCGACGCGCAGCACCCGCAGGCGTTCGGCCAGCGTGGGGTGGAAGTCGACCTCGGACGCGGCGCCGCCGAACATGTCGTGGATATTCATCGGGCCCGGATCCGGCCGGCGGAAGCCGGCAAGCACGCCCAGGCCCATCTCGCGGAAGGGGCGGATCAGCGGCTGGGGCGTGGTGCGGCTTTGCGCCATGATCTTGCGCCAGTAGTCTTCATTGAGGAAGCGCTCCTTCAGCGCGACCTCGACGAGCGCCTCACCGACCCGCTGCGCACCGACCACGCGCGCCGCGCCGGCGTCGGCTTCGAACTCTTCGAGCCGCGACAGGCGTATCGCGGCGCGCAGGTCGCCCGCGGTCCAGTTGTCCAGTGCGCCACCGAGGCACGGGGAATCCTCGATGCAGCGGTCGAGGGTGCGGAACCACCAGGCGCGCAGGTGTCCCCACCAGGCGTCCAGCCCGCGTCGCTGCGCCGCCAGATGGGCGAACTCGTGCGCGAGGATCGCGCCGAACTGGCGCCGCGTCACGCTGTGGGCCAGCGGCAGGCCGATCATCAGATGGGTTTCCAGCGGACCGACCCAACCCCAGCGCGGGCGCTGCAGGATCGCGGCGTTCATGTCGCCGACAACCCACACGGCGTCGATGCGGATCCCGCCGAAACGCTTGCCGGTGCGCTCGATGAGGCGGAACAGCCCTTCCGCGAGTTCCTGCGGCAGACGCACGCCGTCGGGCCGGGCGACCGGCGCGAACAGCCAGCCGCACACCAGCACGCACAAGGCCGTCGCAATCAGGAAGCTGACGACCGCAACCATGGCCATTACCACGTTACCCGCAACCAGGGCAGACCAGGTCGACTCCACCAGCAACGCCACGACGACGCCCAACGCGCCCGCAAGCAACCCCATTACCGAGAGCCCCACGGTGGCGCGCAGGCCGAGCCTACGTGCAAGACGTGCGCGAGTGCGCGAGAGGCGGTTTTGAGCAGCAGCCATGGGGGGCACCCCGAAAAACCATGATCGAAACGCGGAATATACTTAACAAGAAGTAAGTGCAACATTGCACCTTAGTAATACATGCACCAACAATTTGCATATAAATCAATACGAAAGCCGCGCAGACCGGAGGGGATCGCCTCACAGGATCCTTGTTGCGCCGCACGAAAGGTGTGTACAATTACAACACCTGTGTCCTTGGCCAATCGGCCGCAGGCCCTCCGATAACACCCTGTGGCGACCATTTCCGGTCGCACTACCCCGCCCGCCTCGATTGGTGTCGCTTTAACGCAGCGACAGGCCGTCGCTGGAGCATCTTTCTTGATCACTTCCGAAGTTTCCTTCACCAGTCTCGGACTGGCCGAACCCCTTTTGCGCGCCATTTCCGAGTCGGGCTACACGCAGCCGACGCCGATCCAGGCGCAGGCAATTCCCCTGGTGCTGGCCGGCGGCGACCTGCTCGCCGCAGCCCAGACCGGCACCGGCAAGACCGCGGGCTTCACGCTGCCGCTGCTGCACCGGCTGTCCGCAGCGCCGGCCAGCGCCCCCAAGGCCGGGCGTCCCCGCTGCCTGATCCTCACCCCGACGCGCGAGCTCGCGGCGCAGGTCGAGGACTCCGTGCAGACCTATGGCAAGCACCTGCCGCTGACCTCGATGGTCATGTTCGGCGGCGTTAACATCAATCCGCAGATCGCGGCCCTGAAGAAGCGCGTCGACATCCTCGTCGCGACGCCGGGCCGCCTGCTGGATCACGCCGGCCAGAAGACCGTCGACCTGTCGGGGGTCGAGATTCTCGTCCTCGACGAGGCCGACCGCATGCTCGACATGGGCTTCATCCGCGACATCCGCAAGGTGCTCGCAATGCTGCCGAAGCAGCGCCAGAACCTGCTGTTCTCGGCGACCTTCTCGGACGAGATCCGCTCGCTCGCCAACGGCCTGCTGAACAACCCGGGCTGCGTCGAAGTCGCACGCCGCAACACGACGACCGAGCTGGTCGAGCAGTCCGTGTACTTCGTGCCGCAGAAGCAGAAACGCGACCTGCTGGTGCATCTGGCCAAGGAGCAGAACTGGCATCAGGTGCTGGTGTTCACGCGCACCAAGCATGGCGCCAACCGCCTCGCCGAATATCTCGGCAAGCACGGCATCCCGGCTGCCGCGATCCACGGCAACAAGAGCCAGGCGGCACGCACGCGTGCGCTGTCGCAGTTCAAGGACAACTCGCTGCCGGTGCTGGTCGCGACCGACATCGCGGCGCGCGGCCTGGACATCGACCAGCTGCCGCAGGTGGTGAATTTCGAGCTGCCGAACGTGCCGGAAGACTACGTGCACCGCATCGGCCGCACGGGCCGCGCGGGCTCGACCGGCAAGGCGCTTTCCTTCGTCGACAGCGAGGAGAAGCCCTACCTCGCGTCGATCGAGCGCCTGATCAAGCGCACGATCGAACGCGCGACCGTGCCGGCGTTCGTGACCCACGCCCCCGACCCGGGCGACAACGAACGCCCGCCGCGCGACCCGCGCCAGTCGTCGGGCCGCCGCAACGATGACCGTGCGCCGCGCCAGCCGCATGCAGAACGTCCCGCGCCGCGCGCGCAGGCTCACGGAGCGAACCGCCAGCCGGCACGGCAAGGCGCGCAGGGCGATGGCGGCCAGCCGGCAAACCGCCCGGCCCGCAACGGGGATGCGCAAGGCAATCGCAATGCGCGCAACGGCGAGGCGCCCAGGAACGGTGCGCCGCGCAGTCAGGAAGCGGGTGGCAATCGTGCGCCGCGCACGGGTGACACGGCGCGCGCGCCGGCACGTCCGGATGCGGGGCGCCGCCCCGCCCCGCGCGCTGCGCTGTTCAGCGGAAAACCGGGCAGCCGCGGCGACTGAGCGTCACCGCGACGGGCGCGGCTGCTCAGCCGCACCGCACCCCGACCAGCTTCTGGTAGAGACCACCGAACAAGGTGGTCTTTTTCCATGTAAACGCCTCGCCCAAGGGCGAAAGGGCCGTGATATCGGCGTCCAGCAGCGAAGGGGCAAAAGGCTCGAGCCAGCGGAACACCTGCGCCATGACGGGACGCAGGGGGTGCCACGGGCGGGTGCGGTGGTAATCGACGAACACGATCTTTCCGCCCGGCTCGACCGCGCCGAGGAGGTTATGCACGATGCACGCGCGCTCGACCGGGGGCACTTCGTGCAGCAGGAAGAAGCAGCACACGGCGTCGTGCGACTCCGCCGCAAGGCAATCGGGCCGCGCCAGATCCCCCTGGCGCACCGCTGCGTGCGCGAGACCATCGAGCTTGCGGCTGGCGTTGGCGACCTGGATCGGCGCGACGTCGATGACTTCGAGGGCGCCGTTGCCGCCGACACGTTCGGCGAGCAGGCGCGAGAACGGGCCGTACACACAGGCTGCCTGCAGCAGACGCTGCCCGGGCGAGAACTCCTCGACCGCCGCGCGCATCAGGCGCGCCGCATTGCCCCACAGGATGGCCGAAACGACCCATTCCCGGTCCAGCCAGGGCAAGGTGCGATGACTGAGATAGGCCCAGTGATAGGTGCGCGACAGGTAGGAAGGCACGGCACAGGCATTCGTCACGGACGGCATCATGGCGGGATCGGCTGGAAGCAATGTCATGCCCGCCAGCATAACCGGATCCGCAACAGCGTGGAACGCCGGCTGCATACGCTGGGCGTATTCGCGGAAATGCGGACTACCCGGCTTGGGTAAGCGGCGCGCAGGCGGGATGCCGAATGACGCGACGGCAACTTGCGCGCCCGGGACGCTTCGCCTATCCTCCACCTGATATCGATCCGGGTTCCCCGACGCGCGACCGCGCGACGGGGTGAAACGGGAAGTCCGGTGAAGTCCGGGGACACGTTCCCCCGACCAGTCCGGCGCAGCCCCCGCTGCTGTAAGCCTGACGGAACCGCCACACGCCACTGAGCCTCGCGCTCGGGAAGGCGGCGGTATCCGGTGGAAGGCGAGCCAGAAGACCGGCCCGATCGATGCGGAAGTCCTGTATCGCGATCCAGCGATGCTCCGACTTCCGGAAGTAGGTTTGTGCCCCGGGGTGTGGGCTTGCCGACTGGTATCCGATCGCGTCCGCCGCGGGCTCTCGCCCGTCCGCCTCGCCTCATCGACCCAGCCACAAGTTGCACTCGATCGCGCCTGTTCGCCGGCGTTGTCGACTGCTGCCATCCCCCGGTGCGTGTTCAATGCACTCGCGGGGAAGCGTCATGCATTCCAATTCCGCGCCGGGAACCGTGTGGTTCGTCGGCGCCGGTCCGGGCGATCCGGACCTGATCACCGTCAAGGGCCGCCGCCTGCTGGAGCAGGCGGGCGGCATCCTGTTCGCCGGCTCGCTCGTCGACCAGGCGGCGACGCTTTACGCGCCCGACGGCTGCACCATTCGCGACTCGAAAGACATGACGCTCGAGGAGATGGGCGCCTGGCTGATCGACGCGGCATCGCGACATGAGACGGTCGTGCGGCTGCAGACCGGCGATCCGGGCCTGTACGGAGCGCTGGTCGAGATGACGCGGCTGCTCGACGCCGCGGGCGTGCCGTGGAAGGTGGTGCCGGGCGTGTCCTCGGCGATGGCCTCGGCCGCCGCGGCGGGCGAGACGCTGACGCTGCCGGAAGTCACGCAGACGGTGATCCTCACGCGCGTCGCGGGCCGCACGCCGATGCCGCCGGGCGAGGAGCTCGACGCGCTCGCCGCGCACCGCACGACGCTGTGCATCTTCCTGTCGATCACGCTGCTGCACGAGGTGCAGGACGCGTTGCGCCGCGCCGGCTGGCCGGAGGACGCGCCCATCCTCGTCGTGCAGAAGGCGAGCTGGCCGGGCGAGGAGAAGATCGTGCGCGGCACGCTCGCCGACATCAAGAAGAAGTGCCAGGCCGAGAAGATCGCCTCGCAGGCGATGATCATCGCGAGCCCCGCGCTGGGCGCGCGCGACTGGCCCGAGATCGCCCGTTCAAAACTCTACGACCCGGCTTTCAGCCACCGCTTCCGCCGGGCCACCGTCACGGAAGACGCATCATGAAAGACACGACGATCCTGCTGGTCGGCCACGGCTCGCGCAACCGCGCGGGCAACGACGAGATCGAACGCTTCGCCGCCGAGTGGCGCGCGCGCCGACCCGAGTGGCGCATCGAGGCCTGCTTCATCGAGTACGCCGACGTGCTGCTCGACGCCGGGCTCGACCGCGCCGCGCAAGGCGCCAGGCGCGTGGTCGTGATCCCCTTCATCCTCAACGCCGCGGGCCACGTGAAGATGGAAATCCCGGCCGCGATCGAGGCCGCGCGCGAACGCTACCCGGAAGTGGCCTTCGACTGCACCCGCCATCTCGGCATGGGGCGGGAGATCTTCGACGTGCTGATGGGGCAGCTCGACCGCCTGATGCACGCGCTGAACATGCCCGATCCCTGCACCACCAGCGTGATCCTGCTCGGGCGCGGCTCGTCGGACGCGGGTGCGAACGGCGAGCTCGCGAAGATGGCGCGCTGGATGTTTGAAGCCACCGACCACGAGCTGGTCGATCTCGCCTTCACCGGCGTGACCTGGCCGCGGCTCGAGACGGCCGTGCAGCGCCAGGTGCGCCTCGGCATGACACAGATCGCGGTGGTGCCGGTGTATCTCTTCACCGGCGTGCTGATCGAGCGCATCGACGCGCAGCTCGCGCGCCTGCGTGCGCAGTATCCGCAGATCGCGTTCGCGCTCGGCACGCATTTCGGCTTCGACAAGGGGATCTTCGAGCTGGTCGAAGCGCGCGCCGCCGACGCGCACAGCGATGAAGAGGCGCTCCTCGAATGCGACGGCTGCAAGTACCGCCTCGCTGCCGAAGCCGAGCACCTGCACGACCATAGCCATACCGCAGGCCACCACGACCACGATCCTCACCACGGCCACAGCCATGAGCACCACGACCACGATCATGGCCACGGCTGCGCCCACAACCCATCTACCAACAATCGGCCGCACGCCGGCTGCGCCCACCACGCCCACGCCTGAAACCATGAACAGCAACGTCGTCACCGAACAGCTCACCGCCGCCGGACGCGCGATCGAGCACGATTCCTTCGCGATCATCGACGCCGAGGTCGGCCGTCACGACTACCGGCCGGAGCAGTGGCCGATCGTGCGTCGCATGATCCACGCGAACGCGGACTTCGAATTCAACGGCCTCACCGACTTCCACGCTGATGCGGTCGCGGCGGGGCTGGAAGCGATCCTCGCCGGCGGCACGCGTGTCGTCGCCGACGTCGAGATGATCTGCGTCGGCCTGTCGGCGTCGCGCCTCGCGCACTTCGGCATCACGACCCACCAGTTCATCTCGGACGCCGACGTGATCGAGCAGGCGAAGGCCGAGGAGACCACGCGCGCCGTGCAGGCGATGCGCAAGGCTCACCGGCAGGGGCTGCTCGACGGCGCGATCGTCGGCATCGGCAACGCGCCGACGGCGTTGATCGAGGTCGTGCGCCTGATCCGCGAGGAAGGCGCGCGCCCGGCGCTGGTGATCGGCATGCCGGTCGGCTTCGTGTCGGCGGCCGAGTCGAAGGATCTGATGGCAGAAGTCGCGGACGTGCCGTGGATCGTGATCCGCGGCCGCAAGGGCGGCTCGACGCTGGTCGTCGCGGCGATCCACGCGCTGCTGGGTCTGGCCGAAGCGCGCCAGCGCGAACAGCAGGCGTCGGCAGCCTGAACCAGCAACCAACGGAGTCGAATGATGGCAGCGGGCCACGCCGTGCCGGAGAAAGTGCGCAAGGGCGACGCGAAGCGCGAGCGCGGCAATCGCTCGGGTTTCACGACCGGTGCGAACTCGGCCGCCGCGGCGACTGCGGCGACACTCGGCCTCGTGCACGGCGAAGTGCCGGCCGAGATCGAATGCGTGCTGCCGAATACGACGCACGTGACTTTCCGCATCACCGACGGGCGCGTCGACGGCGACTGCGCGCACGCGGTGAGCATCAAGGACGCGGGCGACGACCCGGACGCGACCGACAAGGCGCATCTGACCGTCGACGTGCGCCGCATCCGAGACGGCGTCGGTGAGGTGATCCTGAAGGGCGGGCCGGGGGTGGGCGTGGTCACGAAACCGGGCCTCGGGCTCGACGTCGGCGGCCCCGCGATCAACCCGGTGCCGCGCAAGAACATCTGCGAGAACGTCGCGCGCGCCGGTGCCGAAATACTGGCCGCGGGCGACAGCCTGGAGGTGACGATCTCGGTGCCCGGCGGCGAGGAGATGGCGAAGAAGACGCTCAATGCGCGCCTCGGCATCCTCGGCGGGATCAGCATCCTCGGCACGACCGGCATCGTGCGCCCGTTCTCCACCGCTGCCTGGCGGGCGAGCGTGGTGCAGGCGATCGAAGTCGCCGCAGCCCAGGGCCAGACAACCGTGGTGCTGACCACCGGCGGGCGTACCGAGAAAGGCGCGATGCGCGTGTTCCCCGAACTCGACGAAGCCTGTTTCGTCGAGTTCGGCGACTTCGTCAAGGCCGCCTTCACCACCGCGGTAAAGCTGGGCATGCGCCACATCGTGCTCGGTGCGATGGTCGGCAAGCTGACCAAGATCGCGCAGGGCCTGTCGGTGACGCACGCGTGGCGCGCGGAGATCGACCGCACGTTGATCGCCGACGCCGCCATCGAAGCGGGCGCGCCGGAGGAGATCGTGGAGCAGATCCGCGCCGCCGAGACCGCGCGCTTCGCCGCCGAAAGCCTCGCCGAACTGGGGCTCACCGTGCCCTTCCACCGCGCGCTCGCACTGCGCGCGATCCGTACCCTGCGCGAACGCTATCCCGGCCCGCACCGCCTGACCGTGCTCGCATTCAACTTCGAAGGCGCGCCCATCGTTACCGTGGAGGAATCCGAATGCCAGACCATCGCTGCCTGATCCTGGGCATCCTCGACGACGGCTGGGAGGGGCTTTCCGCCACCGGCCGCGCGCGCCTCGCCGCGAGCCGCGTCGTGATCGGCGCGCGCCGCACGCTGGATCTCGTCGCACCGCATCTGGGCAGCGACGTCGAGTTGCGCGACATGGATGGCGCGCTCGGCAGGACGCCCGAATGGGTGCGCGCAGCGCTCGCCGATCACCTGCCGGTGACCGTGCTCGCGACCGGCGACCCGCTGTGCCACGGCATCGGACGCTTCCTGATCGACAGGATCGGTGCGGCGAGCGTGGAGGTGCTTCCCGCGCCGTCGACGATCGCGATCGCGTGCGCGCGCCTGAACAAGACCTGGCAGGACGCGGCGATCCGCTCCTGCCACGGCGCGGACGCCGGGGAGTGGTGCGACGGTGCGACGCCGGAGCACGGGCTGTACCCCGTCGTGCGCGCGGTCGCCGAGCACGGTCGGGTCGTCAGCTTCACCAGCCCCGCAAACAGCCCCGACCGCGTCGCGCGCGCCTTGCTCGCGGCGGGCTATGGCGAGGACGTGCGCATCTCGGTCGCCGCACGCCTGTGCCTGCCCGACGAGACGATCTTCGCCGACCTCACGCTCGCGGAGGCTGCGGCGCGCCGCTTCCCCGATCCCAACATCATCGTCATCGACCGTGTCGCAACGCCCTCGCAGCGCGCCGTGTTCGGCTTCGAGGACGGCGACTTCGTGCAGCGCCAGCCCGAGAAGGGCCTGATCACCAAGCTCGAAGCGCGCGCCGTGTCGCTCGCGAAGCTCGGCCTGCGCGCCGACAGCCTCGTCTGGGACATCGGTGCCGGCTCGGGCTCGGTCGGGCTGGAGGCCTCGCGCATCGCGCGCCTCGGCCACGTCTGGGCAATCGAGAAGAACACCGGCGATGCGGCCAACGCACGCGAGAACGCCCGCCGCCTGCAGGCGACGAACTACACGCTCGTCGAGGGCAAGGCGCCCGACGGCCTCGACGCCTGGCCCGATCCGGATGCGGTCTTCATCGGCGGTTCGGGCGGCGAACTCGCGGGCCTGATCGAGCTGATTCTCGCGCGTCTGAGACCCGCCGGGCGGCTGGTGATGAACTTCGTCACGATCGAGAACCTCGCCACCGCGACCGCCGCGCTCGCTGCCGCCGGTGCCGCATGGGACGTGACGATGCTGTCGGCCGCGCGCAGCCAGCCCATCCTCGACATGCACCGCCTCGCGGCGCAGAACCCGGTGTGGATCGTGACCGCGCACAAGAACACTCCCCAAGCAGAGAACAACAATGAATGACGCTCTCCCCACGCCCCGCTACGGCCGCCTGATCGGCGTGTCGCTCGGCCCCGGCGATCCCGACCTGATCACGCGCCGCGGCTGGACCGCGCTGCAGTCGGACGCACGCTGGACCTATCCGGTGAAGAAGGCCGAGGAACGCTCCTACGCGCTCGACATCGTCGTGCGCGCCGGCCTAGCCGTGCCGGCCGACGCGGTCGAACTGGTGTTCCCGATGACGCGCGACGCCGTGGCGCTCGCGAAAGCCTGGGCGCGCGCCGCGGCCCGCACCGCCGAACTCCTCGCCGAAGGGCGCGACATTGCCTTCCTCGTCGAGGGCGACGCGTCGACCTACTCGACTTTCCGCCACCTCGCCCGTGCCGTGCGCGAGCTCGCGCCCGAAGTCGAAGTCGAGACCATCCCCGGCGTGAGCTCCTTCGCCGCCGCAGCCGCCTGCGCCGACATCGCGCTCGCCGAGGAGGACGAAACGGTCGCGGTGATCCCGGCGGCCTACGGCGTGTCGGTGATCGACCACCTCCTCGACGAGTTCGACACGCTGGTGCTGATGAAGGTGAAGCCGCTCCTCGACGAGGTGCTCGATCTCCTCGAAGCGCGCGACCTCGTCGCGACGAGTTGCTTCGTCGAGAAGGTCGGTTCGCCCGAGGAGCGCGTCGTCAAGGACGTCGCGAGCCTGCGCGGCGAGAAGGTCAATTACCTGTCGCTGCTGCTGGTGCAGAACCCCAAGCGCGCGCGCGGCGAGCTGCGTCGAGGCTGCCGCAAGCGCGCGGCGGCCACCGAAAGCACAGAGGCCACCGCATGAGCGCGCAACTCCCCTTCCCGAACGAACGCGTCGCGGTCGTCTCGATCACCAAGCACGGCATCGCGCTCGCCGGCCGCGTCGTCGCGGCGGTCCCCGGTGCCCGCCTCTTCGCGCCGGAGAAATTCCGCGCCGAAGCCGAAGCCGCCGCGCCCGGCGCCGCCGCCTGCTACACCGGCAAGACCGGCGACCAGATCCCGGCGCTCTTCGCGGGCTTCGACGGCATCGTCGCGATCGTCTCGCTCGGCGCCGTCGTGCGCCTGATCGCGCCGCACCTGAAGGCCAAGGAGCAGGACCCCGGCATCGTCGTGCTCGATGAGGGCGCCCGCTACGCGATCCCGATGCTGTCCGGCCACCTCGGCGGCGCGAACGCGCTCGCGGGCGTGCTCGCCGCGGCGCTCGGCGCGCAGTCGGTGCTCACGACCGCGTCCGACGCGCGCGAGACGCTCGCCGTCGATCTCCTCGGCCGCGAACTGGGCTGGACTTTCGACGCGAGCCACGACGAGATCGTGCGCGCGAGCGCCGCGGTCGTGAACGACGAGCCCGTCGCGCTCGTGCAAGAAGCCGGCAGCGGCGACTGGTGGGCGCGTCACGCGAACGGACGCAGTGGTCCGCTGCCCGCGAACCTCAAGCGCTTCGAGCGCCTCGAGGACGTCGATCCGGACCAGTTCGGCGCCGTGCTGTGGATCAGCCAACGCGATCTGCCCGCCGGCTGGAGCGAACGTCTCGCCGGCCGCCGCGTGATCTACCGCCCGCCGCTGGAGGCCGCGTGACGGCCTCCGTCGGTCCCGTCGCCCTCGGCCTCGGCTGCGATCGCGGCACGCCCGCGGAGACGATCGCGCGCGCGATCGACGAGGCCCTCGCCCAGGCGGGCGCGAGCCTCGCCGACGTGTGTGCGGTCGCGAGCATCGATCTCAAGGCCGATGAAACCGGATTGCTCGACGTCGCCTCGCAGCGCGGCTGGACCATCGCCTTCCACCCCGCGGCGACGCTCGCGGCCGTGCCCGTGCCGAACCCCTCCGAGACGGTGCGCCGCTACACCGGCACGCCGTCGGTGTCGGAAGCCGCAGCCCTGATCGCGGCCGGCACGGACCTCACGCAACTCGTCGTCGAAAAACACAAGCTGCGCGGCCCGGACGGCCGCAACGCAACGGTGTCGGTCGCCCGCATGCCGGCATCCCACTGAGTTTCACACCCTGTCACACCATCAAAAAAGGAGAACCACCATGCAACAGCAAGCCACCCTGCAAATCGCCCGCCCGAAGAGCGCCCTGCTGGCAATCGCGATGCCCGTCGTCACCGCCGTGTTGCTCGGCGCCGTGATCGTCTACGGTGTGGGCTTCAGCCACATCGCCGCGGCCCACAACGCCGCGCACGACACGCGTCACTCCAACGTCTTCCCCTGCCACTGAGCCCGGAGCCGGACATGCTGTTCCGCCGTATCGTCCTCTGCGCCCTGCTGGTCGGGGCGCTCGCCGGCCTGCTCGTGAGTGCCGTTCAGCACTGGCAGGTCATCCCGATCATCGCCGCCGCGGAAGTGTTCGAAGGCTCGGCCGAAGCTCCTGAAGCCGCCGAACCCGCTGCCGCGATGGCTCATGACCACGACGACGCCCATGGCGCCGCCCACGTCCATGAGGAAGCAGCCTGGGAGCCCGCAGACGGCACCGAACGGCATGTCTGGACCGCGATTGCCAACGTGATGACCGCGATCGGCTTCAGCCTCGTGCTGATCGCCGCGATCACGACCTGGGAACACCTGCGCGGCCGCCGCGTCGCCTCGGCACGCACCGGCCTCGTGTGGGGCGCCGCCGCCTGGCTGTGCGTCTTCGCTGCGCCCTCGCTGGGCCTGCCGCCCGAGATCCCCGGCACCGCCGCTGCAGCGCTGGAAGCGCGCCAGACCTGGTGGCTCATCGCCGTCCTCTGCTCCGCGACCGGCCTCAGCGTCCTCGCCTTCGTCCCCGGCCGCCTGCGCTGGCTCGGGATCGCCCTGCTGGCCCTGCCCTACGCGCTCGGCGCACCGCACATCGACGGTGCCTTCGCCGCCTACAGCGACGAAGTGGCACGCCGGATGGAAGTTCTGACCGGCCAGTTCGCCATCGCCACCGCAATCTCCAGCGCGATCGAATGGCTTGCCCTTGGCAGCCTCGCCGGCTGGGCGGTCGCCCGCTGGGTGCGCCCGGCGCTCGCGACGCTGGGAGCCGCGGCCACCGCCCGCGCGTAGGGCGGAAGAGCGAAGCGTCTTCCGCCGCATGGATAGTCATCGACGACACATGCGGCGGATAAGGCTCTTGCACCACATTTGACACGCGACCGTCGGCCACCCGGCGGAAAACGGCGGGATTTCATCCCGCCCTACGCCCTCAACAAAGAGAGAACACCATGAGCACAGGCAAGATCATGCTGGTCGGCCTCGGGCCCGGCAGCGTCGAGCACATGAGCGGGCGGGCGCGCGCCGCCATCGCCGAGGCCGACACCATCATCGGCTACGTCACCTACATCCGCCTCGTCGCCGACCTCGTCGAGGGCAAGGAAGTCGTCAAGAAGTCGATGACCGAAGAGCTCGACCGCGCGATCGAAGCGCTTGACCGCGCCCGGCAGGGCAAGAAAGTCGCGCTGATCTCGTCGGGCGACGCCGGCGTCTACGGCATGGCCGGTCCGACCTTCGAAGTGCTGTTCCAGGCCGGCTGGACGCCCGACTCGGAGATCGAAGTCGAGATCGTCCCCGGCGCCTCCGCCTTGAACACCTGCGCGGCCCTGGTCGGCGCCCCGCTGACGCACGATTTCTGCGCGATCTCGCTGTCCGACCTGCTGACGCCGTGGCCGGTCATCGCGCGCCGCCTCAACGCCGCCGCCGCCGCAGACTTCGTCGTCGCGCTCTACAACCCGAAAAGCGGCCGCCGCGCGCGCCAGATCGTCGAAGCGCAGCGCCTCTTCCTCGCGCACCGCCGCGCCGACACCCCGGTCGCGATCGTGAAGTCCGCCTACCGGCCCAAGCAGCGCATCGAGTTCACGACCCTCGACAGGATGACCGAGTGCGACATCGGCATGTTGAGCACCGTGCTGATCGGCAACTCCAACACTTTCGTGCGCGACGGCCTGATGGTCACGCCACGCGGCTACGCGAACAAGTACGACGTCGAGTCGGGCACCACCCGTGACGGCGAGAAGGCCGGCCGCTCACTGTCGACCGGCCTCAACGGCTGGCTCGAAAGCCTGCGCGAAAGCGGCGAGAGCGCCGAGGAGCTCGCCCGCCACCACGGTCTGCCGGTCGACTACATCACCGCTGCGCTCGCCGACGTGGTCGTCGAAGACGACACCGCCGACGAAGGGGAAGCGCTCGCATGAGCCCCCCCGGGGATGTCGCACGGCGACACGAGGGTAGTCCGGCGCGCGACGCCGCAAAGCCGAAACTCGGCAGCTACCGCCGCCACCTGCTGGTGTGCACCGGGCCGCGCTGCACGCAGAACGGCGAATCGCAGGCGCTGTTCGACAGCCTCGGCGACACCTTCAAGGCTGCCGGCCTCGACCAGGGCGAGCTGCGCGTCAAGCGCACGCGCGTGTCCTGCTTCGCCGCGTGCAAGGGAGGCCCGGTCGTGTGCGTGCAGCCCGACGGCGTGTGGTACTACAACGCAACGCCCGACAACATGCGGCGCATCGTCGATCAGCACCTCGTCGGCGGCGAGCCGGTCGAGGACCTGATCTTCCACCGCGGCCCGGGCCTGGCCACGAACGGCGGGGAGGGTGCACCGACCGGCGGTTGACGAGTTTTTCACCCCATTTTCCAGCAGGTGCCCGCCAGAACGGCGGGTGAAACGGGAACAGGGTGCGCCGGCAGAATTCCCCGCCGGCCATGCCCTGGCTGCCCCCGCAACGGTAGGCGAGTGCGGGCGGATCACGGGCCATCTCCCCGATGGCCCATCCACTGTGTCGAAAGCGTGCAGCCCACGAGGCCTAGCGCACGGCATGGGAAGGCGATCCGTCAAGACTCGCGAGCCCGGAGACCGGCCCGCTGGTATTCGACCCCCGTCGCGCAATTCCGCGCGCGGGGATCAACCATGCGACCGGCCGCGGGGATGCGGACGGAGCAAGGCCAGCGCGACCCACCGCCGACCGCCTGACCGTGGAAGGTTGTCGCCCCCGCTCCGCGAGGACGCCGCGCCCCTGCTTCGCCTGCCCGTCCGGTCGCATCACGACTGGAGTCATTGCATGCAGAAGCACCGTAGTTCCCTCGTTTGCGGTTCCCCGTTCGCTCTTCGCCCGCTCGCCGCGAGCCTCGTGCTGGCCCTGTCCGGCGGCGGCGTGCAGGCCAACGACAAGGTGTTGACGGCAGTTCAGGTGTCGGCGCGCACCGAGCCCGAAGCCGGCCTCGATCTCGACCGCCCCGGCGCCACCGGCTCGCGCCTCGGCCTGAGCCTGCGCGAGACGCCTGCGAGCGTCGACGCGCTCGACGTCGAGACGCTGCGCACACGGGGCGACCGCAGCGTCGCCGAAGCCGCGACGCGGGCCGTCGGCCTGAGCTTCATCGGCACGCCCGGCAGCGGCCAGTCCTATTCGAGCCGCGGCTTCACCGGCAACAATTCCGTCGCACAGGCGGAGAACGGCGTCCGCCTCGCGACCGGCGCCGGCACCCAGACCTATCCGTCCGACACCTGGGGCTACGAGCGCATCGAAATCCTGCGCGGCCCCGCCTCAGTCCTTTTCGGCGACGGCGCCGTCGGCGGCATCATCAACCTGATCCGCAAGGCGCCGGCGCGCGAACGCAGTCTCGACACGAGCCTCACCGGCGGTAGCCGCGGCGAGTACCACGTGGGCATCGGCGGCAGCACCCCCCTGGGCGAGGCCGCTGCGCTGCGCGTCGACGCAGCCGTCGCGGGCGGCGACGGCTACATACACCGCGGCGATCACGACAGCCGCAAGCTGATGAGCACGCTGCACCTTGCGCCACGCGAAGACCTGCAGATCGACATCAGCGCCGACCTCTCGCGCGAGAACCCGACGGCCTACTTCGGCACCCCGCTGCGCGACGGGCGCATCGCCCGCAATCGGCGCCGCGAGAACTACAACATCGACGATCCGCGCTACGCGCTCGACGACGACCGGCTGCGCGCCCGCGTCGAATGGCAGGCGGGCGGCGGCTGGACGCTGCGCAACGAGACCTATCGCTTCGCCGCCGACCGCCACTGGCGCAACGTCGAGCAATACGCGCTCGACAGCGCCGCCGACGCGGTCACTCGCACCGGTTATCTCGAAATCCTCCTTCGCCTCGAACAAGCGGGCAACCGGCTCGAACTCGCGCACGACGGCACCCTCGGCGGCATGCGCAACCGCTTCCACGTCGGCGGGGAATTCATGCAGGTCGACTTCCGCCACACCAACAACTCGCCCTACCGCGGGAAGTCCGTCGTGCCGGCGAAGGACTTCGAACCGGGCCGCTTCGACAGCCCCGATCCGACCCGTCCGAAGTTCGACACCGAGACGCGGCAGCAGGCCGTGTTCGTCGAGGATGCGCTGCGCGTCGGCGAGACGCTGACCCTGGTGGCAGGCCTGCGCCACGACCGCATCGCCGTCGCGCGCGACGAACTCGTGTCCGGCCAGGATTTCGACAAGCGCTTCAATGCCAACGCCGTGCGCCTCGGCGCGGTCCATGCGCTAACGCCGGCAACGAGCGTGTACGCGCAGGCGAGTACTGGCTCGGATCCCGTCACCAGCGTCGTGTCGCTGAACCTCGCCAACCGCAACTTCGACCTGACCCGCGCGCGCCAGACGGAAGTCGGCGTGAAGCAATCGCTCGACGCGCTGCACGGCGAATGGACGGCAGCGGCCTTCCACATCCGCAAGGACGACATCGTGACGCGCGATCCGTCGAACCCGGGCATCAGCGTCCAGGGCGGCACCCAGTCCTCGCGCGGCATCGAAATCGCCGCGAGCATCGAGCCCTTGCGCGCGTGGCGCATCGACGCAAACGCGACGGTCCTCGATGCACGCTTCGACGAACTGGTCGAGGCCGGCGGCGCCTCGCGCGCCGGCAACACGCCCGCGAACGTCCCCGAACGCCTCGCGAACCTGTGGGTGAGCCACGTCGGCGCGGGCTGGGAGGCCGGCATCGGCGCACGCTACGTCGGCCGGCGCTACGGCAACAACGCCAACACCCTCCGGCTCGACGCCTACACGCTGCTCGACGCCACGCTGAGCTGGCGCCTCGACCCGCGCACGACACTGCGCCTGAACCTGCGCAACCTCACCGACAAGCTCTACGCGACGGCGGCCTACGGCAGCACCCAGGTGCTGCTCGGCGCGCCGCGCAGCGCGGAGCTGACCGCCGACCTGCGCTTCTGAGGTCCGCCGTGCGCCTGCCCCGCCTGCTCCACCTCGCGCACCGCTGGCTGGGCATTGCGCTCGGCCTGCAGATCCTCCTGTGGTTCGTGTCCGGCGTCGTGATGCTCTACCTGCCCTTTCCCGAGCTCACCGCGGCCGAGCGGCTGCAACACCGGCGCCCGATCCCGGCCGCTTCCGTCGGCGTGCCGCCGTGGCAGGCGTGGTCGGCGCTCGGCCTGAATGGCAGCCCGGACGAGCTGCGCCTCAGCGCGGCGCCGCAGCGTCCGGCCTACCATTTCCTCACCGATGGCCGTTGGCAAAGCGTCTGGGCCGACAGCGGCGAGCCGCGCGCGCCGCTGTCGGCTACCGAAGCCGAGGCGGCCGCCCGTGCGTTCGCCGCGGGGCCGGTCGGCGCGGCGACCCTGCTGACACAGGACCAATGGTCCGTCGGACGCAGCCTCGACCCCTACCGCCCGCTCTATCGCGTAGCGGTCGGGGACGCGGCCGCCACCGAGCTTTACGTGTCGGCCCGCACCGGCGAAGTGGTACGCGACACGACAGCGGTCGAGCGATTCTGGAACTGGCCGGGCAGCATCGTGCATTGGATCTATTTCAGCCCCCTCCGCATGCACGCCGAACTGTGGCGCCAGGTGGTGCTGTGGCTGACCGCAGCCGCCGGCCTGCTCGTGCTCACCGGCACCTGGCTCGGCGTGCAGCGCCTGCGCCTGCGCCGGCGCTATCCCGGCGGACGCACGACGCCCTACCTGGGGTGGAAGCGCTGGCACCACCTCGGCGGACTCGCGGCCGCACTGTGCACGCTCACCTGGCTGCTGAGCGGATGGCTCTCGCTCGCGCCCTTCGGCTGGGCGAAAGGTAGCGCACCCAGCCGCGCGGATCATCTCGCGCTCGCCGACGGCCCGCTGCAACGCGAGGAACTCGCGACACTGCCGGGCCCGCTGATCGCGCGGCACGCGGACGTGCGCGAAGCGCTGTGGCAGCGCTTCGACGGCCGCGCGCTGCTTCTGCTGCACCGGCCGGACCATCTCCTGCGGCAGCCGCTCGACGGCGGCGCGGCCGAAACCGGCCCGATTCCCGTCGCGACGATGCTCGCCGCCGCCCGGCGCCTGCGCCGCGACGACCGCATCCACGACGCCGAGCGCCTCGACGAGGGCGACCGCTACTACTACGGGCAGCATCGCAATCTGCCCTTTCCGGTGCTGCGCGTACGCTTCGACGACGCGACGAGCAACGTCTTCTACCTCGACCTCGCCACAGGGCGCATCGCCGCGCGCCTCGACGACGACGGCCGGCGTCGCCGCTGGCTCTTCAACGCCCTCCATCGCCTCGACTTTCCCCCGCTCGACGCGTCCCGCGCCTTGCGCTACGCTCTTGTCATCGCCCTGTCCGCGCTCGGCGCCGCACTCGGCGCCAGCGGTTGCGTGCTGTCGTGGCGCCGAGTGCGGCGCCACCGTGGAAGCGCAGGCGGCACTCGCAATACGCGCGAATGCGCCAACCATGAGCCATCCATACGCATGCGTATGGATACGCGTATAATCGCGCCCGAATCGATACATAGATAGTCGAAGCCAGGGAGAGGAAGGACATGAGCGTACAGACCCAATACCAGCAAAAGAGGATGAGCGCCGCGAACGCCGCGGGGCTCGTGCAATCCGGCGACACCGTCGTCGTACCGACCGGCGTAGGCGAGCCGCCCGCGCTGCTCGAAGCACTGTCCGCACGGCGCCACAGCCTGGAGGGCGTCGTCGTCAGCCAGATCCTGCCGCTGCGCAAGTACGGCTACTTCGACCCCGAGACGGTCGCGAACGTGCGCCACAGCGCCTACTTCTTCGGCGGCGCCTCGCGCCCGGGCGGACAGGCCGGCTGGGTGGACTTCATGCCCAACTACTTCTCCGAGATCCCGCAGCTCATCGACCGCGGCCTGACGCCCGCCGACGTCGTTTTCTCGATGGCCTCGCCGATGGACGAGCACGGCTTCTTCGCGCTCTCGCTCGGCCCGGACTACACGATGGCCGCCGTGAAGAAGGCGCGCGCGGTGGTCCTCGAAGTGAATCCGAACGTCCCCTTCGCGTACGGCGACTGCCACGTGCACGTCTCACAGGTCGCCGCGCTGGTCGAGAGCGACGCACCGCTGTTCGAAGTCGGCCTGCCCAAGATCGGCCCGGTGCAGGAAGCGATCGGCAAATACGTCGCCGACCTCATCGACGACGGCGCGACGCTACAGATCGGCTACGGCGGCATCCCCGACGCCGTGGTGATGCAGCTCAAGCACAAGCACGACCTCGGCATCCACACCGAGATGATCGGCGACGGCATCCTGTCGCTGATCGAATCGGGCGCAGTGACCAACCGCCGCAAGACGCTCAAGCCCGGCAAGATGCTCGCGACCTTCGCGCTAGGCTCGAACAAGCTCTACCAGCACATGCACCGCAACCCGACGCTCGAGATGCATCCGGTCGACGTCACCAACGATCCGTATTACGCCGCGCAGAACGACAACCTCGTCGCCATCAACGCGACCATGCAGGTCGACTTCCTCGGCCAGTGCGGCTCGGAAAGCCTCGGCCCCTCGCCCTACTCCGGCACCGGCGGCCAGGTCGACTTCGTACGCGCCGCGAACCGCTCGAAGGGCGGCAAGGCCTTCATCGTGCTTCCCTCGACGGCCAAGGACGACACCATCTCGCGCATCGTCCCGACGCTCACGCCGGGGACGCATGTGACGACGAGCAAGAACGACATCAACTACGTCGTCACCGAATTCGGCGTCGCCCAGCTGCGCGGCAAGACCGCCAAGCAGCGCTGCGAGGCCCTGATCGGCATCGCGCATCCGGACTTCCGCGGCGAACTGCGCGAGCAGGCGAAGCGGATGAACCTTATGTAATCGGCGGATGCTGGGCGGGAGGAGCGTAGCGCGTCCCGCCACTCCGCCGGTCCGGACCTTCCCCACGGCCGCACGGCGGGATACGCCTTCGGCTCCTTCCGCCCTGCGGTTCGGCGGCACGCCAACCATGTCGGCCGCGAATGCCGCAAAATATCTCCCTGTTACCCGGCAGCAAAATGCCGTTCGAACCGCGCTCATCAAACCGCGGCCCTTCGACCGGCGCCGAGCGACCGCCGCCTCGAGACCGACAAGACGGAAACCCCATGCACGCCCACCGCTACCTCGACGACTTCACCCCCGGCGAACGCTTCAACACCGCCGGCATCACGCTCACCGAAGGCCAGATCATCGACTTCGCGATGGTGTATGACCCCCAGCCCTTCCACCTCGACACCAACGCCGCGGCGCAGTCCCCTTACGGCGGCCTCATCGCCAGCGGCTTCCAGACCGTCGCCCTGACCTTCCGCCTCTTCATCCAGACCGGCATCATCGCCGACTCCAGCATCGGTTCGCCCGGCATCGACGAACTGCGCTGGCTCGCCCCCGTGCGCCCCGGCGACACCCTGCACGCCGAACTCGAAGTGCTCGAAGTGCGCCCCTCGCGCTCCAAGCCCGACCGCGGCATCGTCCGCATGCTGTACAAGACCATCAACCAGCACGGCGACACCGTCGCGTCCTACATCGGCAACCACCTGCTCAAGCGCGCCCCCCAACTCGCAGAGTGAACTGGCGGCGAACGCCGCGCCGCCCTTGCACCTCCTGTTCTTCCGAGGCACCCGGTTTGCCGATGCCGCCAATCAGTTCCCCGGCCACGCCGACGTCCACGCGCACACCGAGCGATTCGGTATGGCGCACCACAGCCGCAACGGCCGCATGGGCGGCTTGCCAGGACACAGTGGCAGGACTGCGACTTTCGTCGACGACTCTCCCGGAAGCGATATGCGACATCGGGCTCAAGGTAATTCCGCGCAATTTCGCCCTCAACATATAATCTCGATTTTTTTCAGCTGCGCGGATGAAGCGCGTCGGCTAGAATTTCCTGACCCCTCCTTGAACTTCCGGTCGCCATGATCGATGTTACTGTTCCCGACACCCGCGAGGCCGACGAACCCAAGACCCTCGTCGAGGCCGCCTACAAGCGGCTGCGGCGCGACATCATCGAAGGCATGCACCCGCCGGGCGAGAAGCTGCGCGTCGAGCACCTGAAGGAGCAGTACGACGTCGGCGCCGGCACGCTGCGCGAGGCGCTGCTGCTGCTCGTCACCGACGCGCTGGTGGTCGGCCAGGGGCAGCGCGGCTTCCGCGTCGCGCCGATCTCGCTGGCCGACTTCGAGGACATCACGCGCACCCGCGTGCTGCTCGAAACCGAGGCGTTGCGGCAGGCGATCGCGCGCGGCAACGAGGAATGGGAAGCCGGCCTGGTCGGCGCCTTCCATCGCCTGTCGCGCGCCGAACAGAAGCTCGCCGAGCACGATCCCGGCGCCACCGAGGACTGGGAGAAGCGCAACCGCGCCTTCCACGAGGCGCTGATCGCCGCCTGCCCGTCGCGCTGGATCCGCCACTTCCAGCACA